>NZ_JACVBX010000010.1 GCF_014852585.1 Pseudomonas sp. PDM18
TCCGATGGATTCCTTATCGGCGCTTGTCGTGAGCGCGTGGGTGGGGGAAGTCTCCTACCGTCTGGCTTGCAGAAGCGGGTCTTGTCCCTCCACCCCCGACAGGTTCCTACCCTAACGCCATACAAGCTGGTCTGGTAGATCGGCACGGCCACGGCCTTGGTGGTCGGGTCGGGGCTGTAGCCAGCGTGGATGGCCAGGGTTTCCGGTTTCATTGTTCGAGCGTCCTTGTGGCAGAAAGCCCCGAGGATGCTGGCGGCGCCCGGCCCCGGTCAATGACCGGGAGCAATGCTGGCCGGGCGCCGCTAGATCGCTTTTCGCTGAGCTTATAACCGCCTCAGGACGAGCAGCTGATCTCCAGGTGACGACCCCAGTCCGGCGGGCGCCGAGTGAAGACCTCGGCGTCTGGCTGCTCGTCGAAGGGTTTGCCGAGCACTTCGTGCAGGCGGCGCACCAGGCTGAAGTCGCCTTGCTCGGCGGCGCTAATGGCTTCCTGGGCAAGGTAGTTGCGCAGCACGTAGAGCGGGTTGACCGCGTGCATGCGGGCGCGGCGCTCGTCCTGGCTGCCGCCTTCGCGTTCGGTGCGGGCCAGGTAGTCGGCGGCCCAGGCGTCGAAACCGGCGAGGTCGACGAAGTCTTCCCGCACCACGGCGAGCGCCTGCTCCGGTGCCTGTTCGCCAAGGCGGCGGAAGAACAACGAGTAGTCCACGGCGCCTTTCTGCATGGTCTGCAGCAGGCGCTGCACCAGCTCCAGGTCGCCCTCTTCGGCAGTGGTGAGGCCGAGGCGGCGGCGCATCAGGTCCAGGTAGCTGGCCTGGTAGAGCGGCAGGAACAGGTCCAGCGTGGCGCGCAGGTCGTCCACTTCGACGAAGGGCGTCAGCGCCTGGCCGAGGGCGGCGAGGTTCCAGTGGGCGATGGGCACCTGGTTGCTGAAGGAGTAGCGGCCGGTGTCGTCGGAGTGGTTGCAGATGTGGTTGGCGTCGAAGTCATCGAGGAAGGCGTAGGGGCCGTAGTCGAAGGTGATGCCCAGGATCGACATGTTGTCGGTGTTCATCACCCCGTGGCAGAAGCCGTAGGTCTGCCAGTAGGCAATCATCTCGGCGTTGCGCTCGACCACTTCGCGGAAGAATGAGAGGTAGGGCTTCTCGTCATCCAGGCATTGCGGGTAGTACGACTGCAGGACGAACTCGCCGAGGGTGCGCAGCTGGTCTTCCTGCTTGGTGTAGTAGAAGTATTCGAAGTGGCCGAAGCGCACATGGCTGGGCGCCAGGCGCAGCAGCATGGCGCCGGTTTCCTTTGACTCGCGCCACACTGTGGTGCTGGAGCCGATGACGCACAGCGCACGGCTGCTGGGGATGCCCAGGGCGGCGAGGTACTCGCTGGCGAGGAATTCGCGGATCGACGAGCGCAGCACGGCGCGGCCATCGCCCATGCGCGAGTAGGGCGTCTGTCCGGCGCCTTTCAGGTGAAGGTCCCAGTGCTCGCCGGCCTCGTTCACCACTTCACCCAACAACAGGCCGCGGCCGTCGCCCAGGCGGGTGTTGTAGGAGCCGAACTGGTGCCCGGAATAGACCATCGCGCGCGGATCGGCTTCTTCCCAGAGCTTGTGGCCGGCGAAGATTTCCGCGAACAGCGGGGTGTCTGCCTCGCTCGGGTCGAGGTCGAGCAGGGCCATGGCGGCGGGGCTGGCGAC
This sequence comes from Pseudomonas sp. PDM18, assembly GCF_014852585.1. Classification (GTDB taxonomy): domain Bacteria; phylum Pseudomonadota; class Gammaproteobacteria; order Pseudomonadales; family Pseudomonadaceae; genus Pseudomonas. The sequence goes on from NZ_JACVBX010000010.1 coordinate 1,691, forward strand.
GACCAGGCGCGGGTCGGCGATGGGATCGGGCAGGACCTGGGCGGAAAACACGTCGCCCAGGCGGGCGAAGCGGTTATCGAAGGTCAGTTCGTCGAGCTTTTTCACAGGCTAACTCCGGACAAGTCCGAGCATTGTGCTCGGACTTGTCCGAAGGCGTCCACCCTCAGGCCTTGTCGCCGCCGGGCTTGTCGGTGCCCTGGGGGCCGCTGATCTTCATTGGTGTGGCGGCGGGCTGCTGCCCGACGATGACCTGGGCTTCCTGGCCCTGGAAGTTCTTCAGGAACACGTCGACCTGGTTGAAGGCCATGTCGATGCCGGCTTCGCGGAAAGCCAGGGCGATGCGCGTGAGGGTCTCGTCCACCGCCGGGTTGCGGTCGCCCAGTTCGCGCACGTGGAAGCGCAGCTCGTAGTCGAAGGTGCTGGCGCTGATGGTGGTGAAGTACAGCACTGGTTCCGGGTCGCGCAGGATGCGGGTGTTGGCGTGGGCGGCGTCGAGCATGATCTTGCGCGCCAGGGGCAGGTCGCTCTCGTAGGCCAGGCCGATCTTGATGGTCACCCGCGTCACCGTATCGCTCAGCGACCAGTTCACCAACTGGCCGGTGATGAAGGTCTGGTTGGGGACGATGATTTCCTTGCGGTCGAAGTCGGTGATGGTGGTGGCGCGGATGCGGATCCGGCTGACGGTGCCGGACAGCGTGCCGATGGTCACCACGTCGCCGATCCGCACCGGGCGCTCGAAGAGGATGATCAGGCCGGAGACGAAGTTGGAGAAGATCGCCTGCAGGCCGAAGCCGAGGCCGACCGACAGCGCGGCCACCAGCCATTGCAGCTTGTCCCAGCTCACCCCGAGGGTGGACAGCGCGCTGACGAAGCCGATGCCGCTGATGGTGTAGGACAGCAGGGTGGTGATGGCGTAAGCGCTGCCCTGGGCCAGGGTCAGGCGTTGCAGCACCAGCACTTCGAGCAGGCCGGGCAGGTTGCGCGCCAGGGCGACTGTCACGGCGGCGATGACCAGCGCCATGAGGAAGTCGCTCAGGCTGATCGGCGTGGTGGACGCCGCGTCGCCAGTGCCGCTGGTGTACTGGTAGAGGGTCACATTATCGAGGTAGGAAACGACGCTGATCAGGTCGGCCCAGACCCAGTACAGGGTGACCACGAAGCCGATCAGCAGGCCCAGGCGGATCAGGCGCATGGATTGTTCGTTGATCTGCTCGATGCCCAGGGTCGGCTCTTCGATGACCTCCGTGCCCTCGATGCCTTCCTTGGGCGCGCTCTGGCGGTTCTTCAGGGCGCGCTGGTAGGCCAGGCGGCGGGCGGCGACGCCCATGCCGCGGACGAAGGTGGCTTCCACCACCATCCAGAACATCAGCAGGAACAGGGTGTCGATCAGGCGGTCGGTGAGCTTGAGCGCGGTGTAGTAGTAGCCGAAGCCCACGGCCAGGAACAGCGCCACCGGCAGGGCGGTGAAGCCCAGGCCGACGATCATCTTGATCATCGACGGGCGCTCGCTGGACGGGCTGTTGAACAGCAGCTGGGCGAGCAGCCAGGTCATGGCGCCGTAGCCGAACAGCACCACGGCAATGCCGATCACGTCATCGGCCAGCGAGGCCGGTGCGTGTTCGGCGACGGTGACCACCGCGACCAGCGACATCACCACCAGACCCAGTCGGCGCATCAGCTTGCCGAGGAACTGCACCTGCGGCTGGCTCCAGTGGAAGTGCCGCTCGGCGATGCCGCCCGGACGCAGGATGCGGTGCGCGGTGTAGAACACCAGCCAGACCTGCGCCATCTCCAGTAGCGCGCTGCCCAGGGTGGCGTTCTGTCCGCGGGCGTCGAGCAGCAGGGCGAGGCCGGCGATGGCCAGGGCCAGGGTGCCGGGCAGCGCCAGCAGTACGGCGAGCAGCAGGGCCAGCGGGGTGTGGGCCTGGCTGTCACGCTTGAAGTGGCCGATGTCGTCGTTCAGCGACTCCAGCTTGTCGTAGAGGAACTTGCGCTTCCACAGCAGGGCGGCGACCAGCAGGAGCAGCGGCAGGAACAGGAAGGGCCGGTCGATCAGGCCTTCGCCCAGCTCCTTCACCCCCGAGCCCCAGGGCACTTCGGCCAACTGGTGGTGCAGCAGGGTCGGGGTCATCTTGAACCACGACAGGTCCAGCGGGCGGTTGCTGGGAATCCAGAACATCTGCTCGTCGAGGGTGGCGCGCAGGCTGCTGCTGGTTTCCTTGAGCTGCTTCTGGTTCAGCTGCAGGGTGATGGCTTCGTTGAGTAGCGCGTTCAGCTCGTGGTTGAGGCGCTCCATCAGTTCCAGGCGGGTGTCGACCAGCTCGGCCAGGTCGTGGCGCAGCTGCGGGGTGATGCTTTCCTGCGATTGCTGGGCCAGCAGGTTGTCGATATAGACCTGGGTGTTGTTGATCTCGTCGCGCTTCTGGTTCAGCTCGAACTGGTACAGGCGCAGGTCAGCGATCTCGTCGGCGAGGTCCTGGTCGGTCTTGATGACAGGCAGCGACTGCTTCTGCTGGTAGAGGATCTTCGACAGCAGCAGGCTGCCGCGCAGCACGTTGATCTGCTCGTCGAGGGCTTGCTCGCCCTGGGTCAGGTTGTCCAGCTGCTGCTTGGTTTCCAGGTTGCGCCTGGTCAGGGTGTTGAGGCGATCTGTGGTGCGCAGCAGGTAGTCGGAAAGCTTGAGGTTGGCGGCGTTCTCCTGGCTGAGCAGGCTGTCGGTCCCGGCGGCCTGGTCGGCGTCCTTGGACAGCTCGGCGACGGTCTTCTCGGACTGCTCGCGGCGCTTGTCGCTGATCATCGCCTGCAGCTCGAGGGTTTCGCGCTCTTCGCGGCCGATGCGCTCGGCCAGCAGGTCGCGCTGGCTGGAGGCGAGGTCGAGCAGCAGGTTGTTGCCGGCCAGTTGCTTGCGCAGCAGCAGGTTCTGCGCGGTCAGTGCAGCCTGTTCGGCGAGCAGCTCATTACGGCGCTCGTCGGTCAGGGGCTTGGCGCCTTCCTTGCCAGCCTTGAGGGCGGTGCTGATCTCCAGCAGGCGCTCCTGGTTCTTGCTCAGGTCGGCCTGGGCGCGCTCGGGGCGGGTCTGCGCGGTGAGGATCTCGCTCTTGGCGTCGATCATCTCCTTCTGCCAGGAAGCCAGTTGAGTGGATTGCTCGTTGAGGAGCATTTCCAGCTGGGTGGCGTTGTAGCCGCCGTAGCGCTGGGCGGCGGGCTTGTCCGCGCTGCCCTTGAGGCGACTGAGGGCCTTCTGGTTCTCGCTGATCAGCTTGGGCGCATCGGCCAGGCGGCCGTTGAGCTCGCTGAGCTGCTTCTCGCTGTCATCCTTGGCCGCCAACAGCTTGAGGGTGTTCTCCAGGCTGGCCTTGAGCGGCTTGGCTTCGGCATCGCTGAGCTTGCGGTCGGCCAGACCGTCGAGGCTCTGCTGCACCTTCTCGGCGCTGGGGACGGTGGTATCGGCGGCCAGAGCGGGCAGGCCGGTGAGCGAGCCGCCCAGGAGGGCGGCAGTCAGGAGAGTACGCAGCAGGAATGACATGGTCGCGTTCAGCGGCTCGTGCAAAAAAGTGGAGTGAGGGTAGTTCTGGCAGGCCGGCACCCGCAAGCGGGTGCCGGTGGGCGGTCAGAGGAAGAGCCCGGGGCCGGGGCGGCCTTCGGGAAATTTGACCCCGACCTTGCGGATCTTGTTCCCGTCCAGGGCGGCAACGGTCCAGGTCAGGCCGTTCCATTCCACCTGGTCACCGATGATCGCCTGACCGCCGATTTCGTGGGCGATGAAGCGGCCCAGGTTCTGTTCGCCATCCACGCCTTCGAGCTTGAGGCCGTAGAGCGAGGCCACGGCGGACAGCTGGGCGTCGCCCTCGAGGACGAAGTCGCCGAAGAAGCGCGCGCTCAGGCCGCGGTCCGGCGCCTGGCTGAACAGCTTGCCGAGCGCGGAGAGATCATGTTCGTGGCCGATCACGCAGAGGATGTCGTCCGCTTCGAGGATGGTACTGCCCGAGGGGTGCAGCAGTTGGGTGCCGCGGAACAGCGCGGCGATGCGGGTGCCCTCGGGCATCTTCAGTTCGCGCAGGGCGGCGCCGATGCACCACTTTTCCTTGCTCAGGTGATAGACGAACAGCTCCCACTCGCTGGTCGGGTGGACTTCCAGGCCGGCGCGGGAGATCGGCGCCGGGTCCGGCGGCACCACCACGCGCAGCAGCTTGGCCGCCCAGGGCAGGCTGGTGCCCTGCACCAGCAGCGAAACCAGCACGATGAAGAAGGCCACGTTGAAGAACAGCTGGGCGTTCGGCAACCCGGCCATCAACGGGAACACCGCAAGAATGATCGGTACGGCGCCGCGCAGGCCGACCCAGGCGATGAACGCCTTCTCGCGGGCATGGAAGGCGCGGAAGGGGAACAGGCCGACCAGCACCGACAGCGGGCGGGCGAAGAGAATCATCCACAGCGCCAGGCCCAGCGCGGGCAGGGCGATGGGCCACAGATCGTGGGGCGTGACCAGCAGGCCCAGCACCAGGAACATGCCGATCTGTGCCAGCCAGGCCATGCCGTCGAGCATATGCATGATGCCGTGGCGCGAGCGGATCGGCTGGTTGCCCAGCACCAGGCCGCACAGATAGATGGCGAGGATGCCGCTGCCGTGCACCGCGTTGGCCAGGGCGAAGATCAGCAGGCCGCCGCTGATCGCCAGCAGCGGGTAGAGGCCGTTGGCCAGGTGGATGCGGTTGATCACCTGCAGCAGCAGCCAGCCGCCGGCGAGGCCCAGGATGGAGCCGATGCCGAACTCGCGCAGGAAGTGCCAGAGGAAGCTCCAGGACAGACCGCTCTCGCCATGGGCGAGCATGTCGATGAGGGTGACGGTGAGGAACACCGCCATGGGGTCGTTGCTGCCCGATTCGATTTCCAGGGTGGCGGTGACCCGCTCGTTCAGGCCCTTGCCGCCCAGCAGCGAGAACACCGCCGCGGCGTCGGTGGAGCCGACGATGGCGCCAATCAGCAGGCCTTCCATCCAGCTCAGCTTGAACAGCCAGGCGGCGGCAATGCCGGTGAGGCCGGCCGTGATCAGCACCCCGGCAGTGGCCAGCGACAACGCTGGCCAGAGGGCGACGCGGAAGCTGGACACCCGCGTGCGCAGACCGCCATCGAGGAGGATCACCGCCAGTGCCAGGTTACCCACCAGGTAGGCCATGGGGTAGTTGGAGAAGCCGATGCCGCCGGGGCCGTCGGTCCCTGCGATCATCCCTACAGCGAGGAAGATGACCAGGATCGGGATGCCCAGGCGCGAGGACAGCGAGCTGACCAGGATGCTCATGCCGATCAGCACCGCAGCGATCAGGAAATAGCTGTTGATGGCCACGGCATCCAAGGTGTCGACCTCCTGGGGAATGGGGGGTGGCGACGCTACTCAAGGATCAGGATGCAGGCCGCATGCCAATCGATTCTAACCTGCGGATTTACAAGGCTGTCAAAGGTTTGTTGCGGACCGTGCAGCGGCGCTTTCCGGCCACGGCCCGCGGGTGGCCCAGGTGGGAACCAGACTCGGCGAGGCCAGCTCGTCGGGCGCCCAGGCGACGGCCTCGTCCAGGGGCGGCCGGACGGCTTCGAGGCAGGCCAGGCGGTCGCGCTGCAAGGTGGTGCGGGCCTTGCTCATCTCGCCAGCGCTGTTCGCTGCGCCGCTGGCGGCGCGGATCTGCGTGTGCCAGAGATGGCGGGCCGAGCTGCCTGTCGCGCCGCAGCTGCCCAGCGGGTCGTAGTAGGACGAGCCGAACTGGGCGTAGCCGGCGTTGACCAGGGCGTTGAAGTAGCGGCTCTGCGAGGCGATCGACTTGCCATCGCCGTCGCGCAGCACCTCGAGGCCATTGGCCATGGCCTTGTCGATGCTCAGCAGGAAGTCGTCGGCGTGCTGGAAGGCTTCCGCGCTGGGGGCGCTGAAGATGGGCTGCGCATTCAGCGACAAGGCTGCGTTGCTGAGGGAAGCATCCTTGGGCAGGGCGTCTGCCGGGCCGGTGTTGAACAGGCAAAGCACCAGGCCCAGCGCCGTCGTGACGGCGAGCAGCGGCAACAATTGAAGGAAACGCTGTGAGGCGATAGCGGGGAAAGAGGTATAGGTGGCCATGGTCATGAAGGCGAAAAGTTGCGCGGGCGCCATTCAACGGCAAATGGCCCTGGCTTCTCTGTCAGCCTGGTCAGGTGTTGGTGTCTGAAAATTCCTTCAATTCAATCGGCAGCTCTGCTGCGTCGCGGCGGTTTATCCGCGGGCATAAAAAAGCCCCGGACGTGACCGGGGCGCAAGAGTCATGCAGGAACCTAGAACCAAGCGTCCTGCATGGTGGAACAGGTATCGTCGCGGGCTTCGAGAAGCGTCAGGTCATGGTGGCAGGACGGCACTTCCCAGGTCAGGAAGTATCGCGCGGCCTGCAGCTTGCCGCGGTAGAAGTCGGTGTCGGCAGCGTTGCCGGCTGCCAACCCTTCCTCGGCGCGAATCGCCTGCTCCAGCCAGCGCCAGCCGATCACGGCGTGGCCGAAGACCTTCAGGTACAGCGCCGAGTTGGCCAGCCCCTGCGCCACGCGGCCCTGCATCAGGTCGCCGAGCAGGCTCAGGGTGGTGGCGGACAGGCGCGCCATCAGTTGCTCCAGCGGTTCGCGCAGCTTGTCCAGCGACGGGTGCGCGCTGGCGCGCTCGCAGCACTGGCTGATCAGGCGGGTCAGCTGCTTGAGGCCGGCGCCGTTGTTCTGCGCCAGCTTGCGGCCGAGCAGGTCCAGCGACTGGATGCCATGGGTGCCTTCGTGGATCGGGTTGAGGCGGTTGTCGCGGTAGTACTGCTCCACCGGGTATTCGCGGGTGTAGCCGTGGCCGCCGAGGATCTGGATCGCCAGTTCGTTGGCCTTCAGGCAGAACTCCGAGGGCCAGGATTTGACGATCGGGGTGAGCAGGTCGAGCAGCTCGTGGGCCTGCTTGCGCTCTTCTTCGGTGGCCAGCGTCTCGCAGTCGTCGACCAGGCGTGCGGCGTACAGGCCGAGGTCGAAGGCGCCTTCGACATAGGCCTTCTGGGTCAGCAGCATGCGCCGCACGTCGGTGTGCTCGATGATCGATACCGGCGCGGAGGTCGGATCCTTGGCGTCCACCGGGCGGCCCTGCGGGCGTTCGCGGGCGTACTCCAGGGAATACAGGTAGCCGGCGTAGCCGAGCATGATGGCGCCCATGCCAACGCCAATGCGCGCCTCGTTCATCATCTGGAACATGTAGGCCAGGCCCTGGTGCGGCTTGCCGACTAGATAGCCGACGCACTCGCCCTTATCACCGAAGTTGAGGGCAGTGGAGGTGGTGCCGCGCCAGCCCATCTTGTGGAACAGGCCGGCCAGCGTCACGTCGTTGCGCGCGCCGAGGGAGCCGTCTTCGTTGACCAGGAACTTGGGCACGATGAACAGGCTGATGCCCTTCACGCCGGGCGGGGCGTCCGGCAGCTTGGCCAGCACCATGTGGACGATGTTCTCCGACAGCGGGTGGTCGCCGCCGGAGATGAAGATCTTGTTGCCCTTGATCCGGAAGCTGCCATCGGCGGCCGGCTCCGCGCGGGTGCGGATGTCGGCCAGGGACGAGCCGGCGTGGGGCTCGGTCAGGGCCATGGTGCCGAACCAGCGGCCTTCGATCATCGGCTGGAGGAACAGGCGTTTCTGTTCTTCGCAGCCGAAGGTCTCGATCAGGTGGCTGGAGCCCATGCTCAGCATCGGGTAGGACGAGGTGGCGATGTTGGCCGACTGGAAGTGCGCGAAGCAGGCGCGCGACAGCAGGTGCGGCAGCTGCATGCCGCCTTGTTCGAAGCTGCGCGAGGCGTTCTGGAAGCCGGCCTCGTTGAAGGCGTCTACCGCCGGCTTCACTTCCGGGATAAGCACCGCGCCGCCGTCGACGTACTGCGGTTCGTTCTCGTCGTTCTTGCGGTTGTGCGGGGCGAACAGCTCCTCGGCGATGCCGCGGGCGGTGCCCAGGGCGGCGTCGAAGGTCTCGCGGTTATGGTCGGCGAAGCGTTCGCGCTGGGTCAGGGCCTCGGCGTCGAGCACTTCGTAGAGTTCGAAAGCGAGGTTGCGGGAGCTGAGCAGGGTCTCGGACATGGATCGACCTCCGTGGGTATCGGCGCAGTCTAGTCTGGTGAATGAAGCGCGCACAGAATCATCCATGAGCGTGATAAAGGGCTAAAACGCCCGGCCTCCCGGCGGGCCCCGGCGACGGCGGACTCGCACCGCACCCGCCCCAGGACCTAAACTGCGCGCCTTGAGGAGCCTGCTATCGATGAACTACCGCCACGCCTACCACGCCGGCAACCATGCCGACGTGCTGAAACACATCGTCCTTGCCCGCATCTTCGCGCTGATGGCGCGCAAGGACACGCCGTTCGCCTACCTCGACAGCCATTCCGGCATCGGCCTGTACGACCTGCTGGGCGACGAAGCCAGCCGCACCGGCGAGTGGGAATCGGGCATCGGTCGCCTGTATGAGCGCGATGACCTGCCGGAACTGCTGCAGGATTACCTGGGCGTCGTCCGCGCGTTGAATCCCGATGGTGGCCTGGAGTTCTACCCAGGCTCCCCGGAGCTGGCGCGTCGCCTGACCCGCCCGCAGGACCGGGTGATGCTCAACGAGCTGCATCCGGAAGACGGTCGCCTGCTCAAGGCCAACATGGCCGGCGAGCGCCGCATTTCAGTACACCAGGGCGACGGCTGGCTGCTGCCCCGTGCCTTCCTGCCCGTTTCCGAGAAGCGCGGCGTGCTGCTGATCGACCCGCCCTTCGAGCAGCCGGATGATCTGGAGCGTTGCGTGACCGCGCTGGACGAGGCCATCGGCCGCATGCGCCAGACCGTGGTTGCCATCTGGTACCCGATCAAGGACCGCCGCCAGCTCAAGCGTTTCTATCAGCGCCTGGAGAAAAGCTCGGCGCCGAAGATGCTGCGCGTGGAGCTGTGCGTGCACCCGGCCGATACGGCGGATCGCCTGAATGGCTCCGGGCTGGTCATCGCCAACCCGCCGTGGCCGCTGGATGAAGAGCTGCGCGGCTTGCTGCCGTGGCTGGCGGAGACGCTGGCGCAGAGCGAAGGCAGCAGCCAGGTGGACTGGCTGATCGCCGAATGAAAAAGCCCCGGCAGTGCCGGGGGCTTTTTCATGATGCCGAGGAATGGTGCGGGGGCGAGCCGATCGCGGACGGAGTCAGCTCCTACGAGATATATCTGCGCCCGGGTTGGCCCTCACCCTAACCCTCTCCCAGGGGGAGAGGGGACCGTTCGGTGCAGGATGGAACTACAGCATCAGCCGGTACAGTCTGCTCCCTCTCCCTATGGGAGAGGGCTGGGGTGAGGGGGAGGCATCGGCACGGACTCCCCAGAAGAAGTCAGTTGCTGCTACGGGAGCAGGTTCACGCCGGCAGGCAGACGCCCGTGCCGCCCAGGCCGCAGTAGCCGTTGGGGTTCTTCGCCAGGTACTGCTGGTGATAAGCCTCGGCGTAGTAGAACGGCGGCACTTCGCGGATTTCCGTGGTGATCTCGCCGTAGCCCTTGGCGCTCAGTTCCTTCTGGAAGGCGGCTCGGCTGGCGTCGATAGCGGCTTTCTGTGCCTGGTCGAACCAGTAGATCACCGAGCGGTACTGGGTGCCGGTGTCGTTGCCTTGGCGCATGCCCTGGGTCGGATCGTGGGATTCCCAGAACACTTTCAGCAACGCCTCGATGCTGGTTTCGCGTGGGTCATATGCCACCAGTACCACTTCGCTGTGGCCGGTCAGGCCGGAGCAGACTTCGTCGTAGGTCGGGTTCGGCGTGTAGCCGCCCGCATAGCCCACCGCGGTGACCCACACGCCGGGCTGTTGCCAGAAGCGCCGCTCGGCACCCCAGAAACAACCCAGGCCGACAACGATCTGCTGTACGCCGGCGGGGAAGGGCGCGGTCAGCGGGCGGCCATTGACGTAATGCGCTTCGGGCACCGGCATCGGGCTTTCGCGCCCCGGCAGGGCCTGGGCGGAGCTGGGCAGTTCCAGCTTGTGGGCAAGAATTTGCGAGCGCAGGGTCATGGCATTCGTCTCCTCTGAATAGGGGCGGCAATAGACTCGGGTAGTCGCCGAAGATTACAGCGTTTTTTCCGGGAGCGGGGATGGCTGCGGGCACGCTGTGCCAGCGCGGCTCAGTGCGGGCGGCAGGGGTAGCGCTGCAGGCTGGAGGAGAGGTCGTGGCTGGGGATGGGTTTGTCGAACAGGTAGCCCTGGCCGATGTCGCAGCGGTTGCGCCGCAGGAAGGCCAGCTGGGCGGCGGTCTCGACGCCTTCGGCGACCACCTGCAGCTTGAGGTTGTGGGCCATGGCGATCACCGCCGAGGTGATTTCCATGTCGTCCTGGTTGTCCGGGATGTCCTTGATGAAGCTGCGATCGATCTTGATCACGTCGATGGGGAATTTCTTCAGGTAGCTCAGCGACGAGTAGCCGGTGCCGAAGTCATCCATGGCCAGGGTCAGGCCGAGGCTCTTCAGGCGCTCCAGCTGCTGGCGGGTGTCGTCGGTGGCATCCAGCAGCAGGCTTTCAGTGAGCTCGAGCTCGAGCTGGCTGGCCGGGATGCTTTCCTCGTGGAGGATCGCGGCGATGGAGCCGACCAGGTCCGGATCGCTGAACTGCTTGGGCGACAGGTTGATCGCCATGTGCAGGTCGCCCAGGCCCTTGGCGGCCAGTTCGCGCACCTGGCGGCAGGCCTGGCGGATCACCCACTTGCCGATGGGGATGATCAGCCCGGTTTCCTCGGCGACGCTGATGAACTGGTCCGGGCGGATCATGCCCTTCTCCGGGTGCTGCCAGCGCAGCAGTGCTTCCAGGCCGAGTAGCGCGCCACTGCGCAGGCACAGCTTGGGCTGGTAGTGCACCGCCAGTTCGTCCTGCACCAGTGCGCGGCGCAGGTTGCTCTCGACGAACAGCTTGTAGCTGGCCTCGGCGGTCATCGCTTCGGTGAAGGTCTGCACCTGGTGCTTGCCGTTGGCCTTGGCCTTGTGCAGCGCCAGGCCGGCATGCTTCATCAGGGTCTGCGGGTCCTGTCCGTGCTGCGGCGCGTAGGCGATGCCCACGGAGCCGGTGATGCTGATCAGCTGGTTGTCGACGAACAGCGGCTTGTCGAGCACGTCGAGGATCTGCGCGGCGATCTTCTCGCCACGGCCGGCCACGGACTCCTCCAGCAGCACGGCGAATTCGTTGCTGGCGAAGCGCGCCAGGGTGGCGCTGTCGCTCAGGCTGCTGCGCAGGCGGCGGGCAAGGTTGGCCAGTAGCTTGTCGCCGGTCTGGTGGCCGAGGCTGTCGTTGATTCGCTTGAAGTTGTCGATGTCCACCAGCAGTAGGCTCAGCGAATGTTCGCTGCCCACCTGCAGGCGTTCTTCCAGGGCGTTGATGAAGAAGTGCCGGTTGGCCAGGCCCGTGAGGTTGTCGCGGTAGGCGAGCTTCTCGATGTGCTGCTGGGCCAGCTTGCTCTGGGTGATGTCTTCGTAGATGCCGATGTAGTGCGTCAGCTCGCCCTTGTCGTCGTAGACCTTGGACAGCGACAGCTGGCCCCAGTAAGGCTCGAGGTTCTTGCGCCGGCTGCGGAACTCGCCCTGCCAGCTGTTCTGCGTGACCAGGGTGGAGCGCGCGTCGAACAGCAGCTCGCTGAGGTTCGCCAGCGCCGGCAGCTCCGGCAGGCGCCGGCCGCGCACTTCGTCGGCACCGTATTGGGTAATCGCGGTGAAGCTTGGATTGACGTATTCCACCAGGCCGTCGCGGTCGATCAGCAGGAAGGCGCTGGCGCTCTGCTCGACGGCGCGCTGGAACAGGTGCAGGGCGCTGGAGACGTTGCGCCGCTCGTGATTCATCAGCACCTGGGCGTACTGGTCGGCTAGTTCGCCAGCAAAGGCGATCTCGTCGCTCTGCCACATGCGCACTTCGCCGACGTGTTCCAGGCAGAGCACGCCGACCACTTCGCCGCCGACGCGGATGGTGGCGTCGAGCATGGCGCTGATGCCCTGCGGGCGCAGGTAGCGCTTGGCCAGTTCCTGGGTGCGCGGGTCCTGCTGGGCGTTGTGGGCGTCGATGGCGCGGCCGCTGTGCACCGCGTCGAGGTAGTTGGGGAAGTGGCTGGCGTCGATGTCCTGTGGCTTTTCGTACTGGTCGGTGTCGCGGCGGTAGATAGTCACCGCTTCCAGGCGGTGGTCGGTGTGCAGGCGCCAGATGCCGGCACGGGCCACGTCATAGGCCTCGCAGGCCGCCTGGGCGATCAGCTGGGCCGCTTCAAGCAGCGGGTCGCTGGATAGGTAGCGGTGCCGCGCCAGGCGCACGATCAGGTTCTGCTGGGTGCGCGAACGCACCAGATGCTGCAGGTGTTCGTCCTGGGAGCGCTGGTACATCTCCAGGGACATCTTCAGGCGGATGTTCTGGGCTTCCAGGTCCAGCAGGCGCGGGTCCAGCTCGGTGCTCTGCTCGTTGCCCTCGTCCTGCAGGATGTAGCCGTGGAGCAGTTGGCGACCGTGCTGCTGGAAGCTTTCGCCGACCTCCAGCACGTTCAGCGTGCCGCGCGGCGAGTGGAGCAGGTAGCGCACCCGGTAACGGCCGTCCTTGAGCAGTTGCTGCTGCACCTGCTCATGCAGGCGATGGCGCGCTTCGGGCTCCATCAGGCTGGCGTAGGGGGCGTCGAGGATGCCGCAGAGGTCCTGGGCCGGCACGCCGATCTGGCGTTCGCAACCGGGGTCCAGGAACAGCAGGGTCCAGCTCGGTTCGTTCAGACGCTCGAAGCGCAGCATCCCAAGCCTCGAAGGGACGGGAAGCTGCGTGACAACCTCGGCCGCCTGACGGCTGGCGGCATCGGGATGACTCTTCATGCGCGGGAGATTTCCAGGGTGCTGGACGAGGTACATGGCCCCGCCCGACTTCTATGGGCGTTGGCAAGATTTGCATGAGGCACGGGGCCATGACAAGCCAAGACTGTATCGGCCGTCACAGAGCTAAGTTGAGGCAGTGCCGGGAGCGGGGCGTGACCGCCGGTCCGGACAAAAAGAAGCCCCGCCATCCGGCAGGGCTGGAGAGAACGAGCGTGGCGTGCTCGTCGAGAGGAAGGGGCAGGCTGGGCCTGCCCTGTACAACACTTACAGCTGCCGCACTTACAGGAGCAGGGTGCGGATGTCGCCCAGCAGGTCGGACAGGCGCTTGGTGTAGCGCGCGGCGGCCGCCCCGTTGATCACGCGGTGATCGTAGGACAGCGACAGCGGCAGCATCAGGCGCGGCTGGAAGGCCTTGCCGTCCCAGACCGGCTGCATGGTTGCCTTGCTGACACCCAGGATCGCCACTTCCGGCGCGTTGACGATCGGCGTGAAGCCGGTGCCGCCAATGTGGCCGAGGCTGGAGATGGTGAAGCAGGCGCCCTGCATAGCATCGGCGGAGAGCTTCTTGGTGCGCGCTTTCTCGGCCAGTTCGGCGGCTTCGGCGGCGAGCTGCAGGAGGCTCTTCTGATCGACGTTCTTGATCACAGGGACCAGCAGACCGTCCGGCGTGTCCACGGCAAAGCCGATGTTCACGTACTTTTTGCGGATCAGCGCCTTGCCGCTGGGGGCCAGCGAGCTGTTGAAGTCCGGCATTTCCTTGAGCAGGTGGGCGCAGGCCTTCAGCAGGATCGGCAGAACGGTCAGCTTGACGCCGGCCTTCTCCGCGACGGCTTTCTGGGCCACGCGGAAGGCTTCCATCTCGGTGATGTCGGCCGAGTCGAACTGGGTCACGTGCGGCACGTTCAGCCAGCTGCGGTGCAGGTTGGCGGCGCCGACCTGCATCAGGCGGGTCATGGCCACTTCTTCCACTTCGCCGAACTTGCTGAAGTCGACTTCCGGGATCGGCGGGATACCCGCACCACCGCTGGCGCCAGCCGGCGCGCCGGATTTGGCGCGTTGCAGTTGCTCCTTGACGAACGCCTGCACGTCTTCTTTCAGGATGCGGCCTTTCGGACCGGTGCCTTTGACTTCACCCAGCTCGACGCCGAACTCGCGGGCGACCATGCGCACTGCGGGGCCTGCGTGGACTTTGGTGCCGTCACGGCTGGGCGCGCCCACCGGCGCGGCTTCCGGTGCCTTGGCAGGAGCCGCGGCAGCCGGTGCGGGAGCTGCAGCAGGAGCGGCAGCGGCCGGAGCAGCAGCCGGAGCTTCGGCAGCGGCCGGGGCAGCAGCACCCGCGACCTTGAGCTTTAGGATCAGGTCGCCGGTGCCAACTTCGTCACCGACCTTGATCGACACGCTCTCCACCACGCCGGAAGCCGGCGAGGGGATTTCCATGCTGGCCTTGTCCGATTCCAGGGTGATCAGCGACTGGTCGGCTTCGACTGTGTCGCCGGCTTTCACCATGACTTCGATGACGTTGGCCTTGCCGGCCGAACCGATGTCCGGGACGTGGATATCCTGGACGCTGGCACCAGCGGCAGGCGCGGCAGCCGGCGCCGGAGCAGCGGTCGGAGCCTCTGCTTTCGGAGCCTCGGCGGCCGGGGCCTGGGCTTCGGCCTTGGGCGCAACGGCCTCCGCCGAACCACCCTCGACTTCCAGCTCGAGAATCTCGTCGCCTTCCTTCAGGGTGTCGCCCACCTTGACCTTCAGACTCTTCACCACGCCCGCTTTCGGCGAGGGGATTTCCATGCTGGCCTTGTCGGATTCCAGGGTCAGCAGGCTCTGGTCGGCCTCGACGGTGTCGCCGACCTTGACCAGCAGTTCGATGACTTCACCCTGACCATTGCCGATGTCGGGTACACGAATCAGTTCGCTCATCGTGCCTCTCCTCAGCAGTCCAGCGGGTTGCGTTTTTCGGGGTTGATGCCGAACTTGGCGATGGCTTCCGCCACGACCTTGGGTTCGATATCACCGCGATCGGCCAGGGCTTCCAGCGCGGCCAGCACGACCCAGTGGCGGTCGACTTCGAAGAAGTCGCGCAGCTTGCGGCGGCTGTCGCTGCGGCCGAAGCCGTCGGTGCCCAGGACCTTGAATTCCTTGCTCGGAACCCACTGGCGGATCTGCTCGGCGTAGAGCTTCATGTAGTCGGTGGAGGCGATCACCGGGCCCTTGCGGCCGGAGAGGCACTCTTCGACGTAGCTCTGCTTCGGCTTCTGGCCCGGGTGCAGGCGGTTCCAGCGCTCCACGGCGAGGCCGTCGCGGCGCAGTTCGTTGAAGCTCGGAACGGACCAGACATCGGCGCCGATGCCGAAGTCCTCGCGCAGGATCTTCGCGGCGGCTTCGACTTCGCGCAGGATGGTGCCCGAACCCAGCAGCTGCACGTGATGCGCGGCGTCCTTCTTGTCCTCATCGAGCAGGTACATGCCCTTGATGATGCCTTCCTCGGCGCCCTTGGGCATGGCCGGCTGGACGTAGTTCTCGTTCATCACGGTGATGTAATAGAAGATGTCCTGCTGCTCTTCGATCATCTGGCGCGAGCCTTCGCGGATGATCACTGCCAGCTCGTAGGCATAGGTCGGATCGTAGGTGCGGCAGTTCGGGATGGTCGCTGCCAGCAGGTGGCTGTGACCGTCTTCGTGCTGCAGGCCTTCACCGTTCAGGGTGGTACGGCCGGCGGTGCCGCCGATCAGGAAGCCGTGCGCGCGGCTGTCGCCAGCGGCCCAGGCCAGGTCGCCGATACGCTGGAAGCCGAACATCGAGTAGAAGATGTAGAACGGCAGCATCGGCTGGTTGTGCGTGGAGTACGAGGTACCCGCGGCGATCCAGCTGGACATGGCGCCGGCTTCGTTGATGCCTTCCTCTAGGATCTGACCTTTCTTGTCCTCGCGGTAGAACATCACCTGGTCCTTATCCACCGGCTCGTACAGCTGGCCGACGGAGGAGTAGATGCCCAGCTGGCGGAACATGCCTTCCATACCGAAGGTACGGGCTTCGTCCGGCACGATCGGGACGATGCGCGGGCCGAGTTCCTTGTCCTTGACCAGCTGCGAGATGATCCGCACGAAGGCCATGGTGGTGGAGATTTCGCGGTCGCCCGAGCCGTCGAGCATGGCCTTGAGGGTTTCCAGCGGGGGAACCGGGACCTGGAAGCTCTTCTCGCGGCGAACCGGCATCACGCCGCCCAGCGCGGCACGGCGGTTGGCCAGGTACTTGGCTTCGGCGCTGCCTTCTTCGGGACGGTAGAACGGCAGGTTTTCCAGGTCGGCATCCTTGATTGGGATGTCGAACTTGTCGCGGAACGACTTCAGGGACTCGACGTCGACCTTCTTGACGTTGTGCGCGATGTTCTTCGCTTCGCCCGAACCGGTGCCGTAGCCCTTGATGGTCTTGGCCAGGATGACGGTCGGCTGGCCTTTGTGGTTGACCGCCTGGTGGTAGGCCGCATAGACCTTGTAGGGGTCGTGGCCGCCGCGGTTGAGTTTCCAGATTTCTTCGTCGGAGAGGTCCTTGACCATCTCCAGCAGCTCCGGACGCGCACCGAAGAAGTGCTCACGCACGTAGGCGCCGTCTTTGGCCTTGTAGTTCTGGTATTCGCCATCGATGACCTCGTCCATGCGCTGCTGCAGCAGGCCGGCGGTGTCCTTGGCGAACAGCGGGTCCCAGAAGCGGCCCCAGACCACCTTGTTGACGTTCCACTCGGCGCCACGGAATACGCCTTCGAGTTCCTGGATGATCTTGCCGTTGCCGCGAACCGGGCCGTCGAGGCGCTGCAGGTTGCAGTTGATGACGAAGATCAGGTTGTCCAGCTTCTCGCGGCCGGCCAGGGAGATTGCGCCCAGGGATTCGGGCTCGTCACACTCGCCGTCGCCCATGAAGCACCAGACCTTCTGCTTGCCGGCAGGGATGAAGCCGCGGCTTTCCAGGTACTTCATGAAGCGCGCCTGGTAGATCGCCTGGATCGGGCCCAGACCCATGGATACGGTCGGGAACTGCCAGAAGTCCGGCATCAGCCAGGGGTGCGGGTAGGAAGACAGGCCGTTGCCGTCCACTTCCTGGCGGAAGTTGTTCAGCTGGTCTTCGCTGATGCGGCCTTCGAGGAAGGCGCGGGCGTAGACGCCGGGGGAGGCGTGGCCCTGGAAGAACACCAGGTCGCCGCCGTGTTCTTCGGTCGGGGCCTGGAAGAAGTAGTTGAAGCCAACGTCATACAGGGTCGCCGAGGAGGCGAAGGAGGAGATGTGGCCACCCAGATCCGGGTCGTTCTTGTTGGCCTTCATCACCATCGCCAAGGCATTCCAGCGCACCAGGGAGCGGATGCGGCGTTCCATGAACAGGTCGCCGGGCATGCGGGCTTCGTGGGTGACCGGGATGCTGTTGCGGTAAGGCGTGGTGATCGCGTAGGGCAGTTGGGTGCCGGACCGGCTGGCCAACTCGCCCATACGGGTCATCAGGTAATGGGCGCGGTCTTCACCTTCACGGTCCAGGACCGATTCCAGGGCGTCCAGCCATTCCTGGGTTTCGACGGGATCGAGGTCTTGCATGGCTTGCTCCAGGGCGGAAAGGCTTCCAGAATCGGAAGCCAGTAGATCGTTGCCGACAGCTGCGCCAACCTCGTGGGCGACGCGGCGAATTCTTGGAAGTGCACCGGGGGTACGCCCGGCGGGTTGTAGTTTTACTACAAATCGCTAGCGGATACATCCCTCCGCCAGAAAAAGTTAGTAGTAAAACTACAGGGGCGCGAAAAGACAGGAATGCCGGCGCCTCGCCGACCACTCAGGATAGACCATGAGCCTGCCGTCCCTGGCCGCTTTGCCGGCTACTCTCAAGCCTCTCGCCGAGCGCGCTGAGCAGAATTTCCGCACCGCCATCGCCACGCTTTCCCCCGAGCAGATCGAAAGCTTCGACAGCTGGTCCGACGAGCGGCATGCCGATTTCGCTCGCGTCACCGCCGGCAGCGATTTCGTCGCCGAGCAGGTCCAGCGCGATCCTGCCTTTCTATTGGCGCTGGCAGCGACCGGTGAGCTGGAGCGTGCCTTGCAACCCGGCGAGATGGGCGCGCAGCTGGAAGCGCTGCTCGCCGACTGCGCTGACGAAGACGAACTGGGCCGCCGCCTGCGTCGCTTCCGCCGGCGTCAGCAGATGCGCATCATCTGGCGCGACCTGACCCGCCGCAGCGACCTGGCCGGCACCTGCCGCGACCTGTCGGACCTCGCCGACGCCTGCATCGACCAGTCCCTGGCCTGGCTCTACCAGCGCCACTGCCAGCAGTTCGGCGTGCCCATCGGCAATCGCTCCGGCCTGCCGCAGAAGATGATCGTGCTGGGCATGGGCAAGCTGGGGGCGGGCGAACTGAACCTGTCCTCCGACATCGACCTGATCTTCGGCTACCCCGAGGGGGGCGAGACCCAGGGCGCCAAGCGCGCGCTGGATAACCAGGAGTTCTTCACCCGTCTGGGGCAGAAGCTCATCAAGTCGCTGGACGCCATCACCGTCGAGGGCTTCGCCTTCCGCGTCGACATGCGCCTGCGCCCCTACGGCTCCAGCGGCCCACTGGTGCACAGCTTTGCCGCGCTGGAGCAGTACTACCAGGACCAGGGCCGCGACTGGGAGCGTTACGCGATGATCAAGGCCCGCGTGGTCGGCGGCGACCAGGAGGCCGGCCAGCGCCTGCTGGAATTGCTGCGTCCGTTCGTCTACCGGCGCTACCTGGACTTCTCCGCCATCGAGGCGCTGCGCACCATGAAGCAGCTGATCCAGCAGGAAGTCCGGCGCAAGGGCATGAGCGAGAACATCAAGCTGGGCGCCGGTGGCATCCGCGAAGTGGAATTCATCGCCCAGGCCTTCCAGCTGATCCACGGCGGTCGTGACCTCAGCCTGCAGCAGCGACCGCTGCTGCGCGTGCTGGCGATCCTTGAAGGGCAGGGCTACCTGCCGCCGCAGGTGGTCAGCGAGCTGCGCGAGGGTTACGAGTTCCTGCGCTACGCCGAGCACGCCTTGCAGGCCATCGCCGACCGGCAGACGCAGATGCTGCCCGAGGACGAATTCGAGCGTATTCGCGTCGCCTTCATCATGGGCTTCGCCAACTGGTCGGCCTTCCACCAGGCCACCAACCAGTGGCGCGATCGCATCGACTGGCACTTCCGCCAGGTCATCGCTGACCCGGACGAAGATGAAGAGGGTCAGGTGGATACCACCATTGGCGGCGAGTGGATTCCGCTGTGGGAAGAGGCAGTGGATGAAGAGTCCGCCTGCCGGCAGTTCGCCGATGCCGGGTTTGCCCAGCCGGCGGCGGCCTGGAAACGCCTGACCGATTTGCGCAATGGCCCGCAGGTGCGCGCCATGCAGCGCCTAGGTCGCGAGCGGCTGGATGCCTTCATGCCGCGCCTGCTGAACATGATCGCCGAGCGCGGTCCGGCGGATGTGTTGCTGGAGCGGGTGCTGCCGCTGATCGAGGCGGTGGCGCGGCGCTCGGCCTATCTCGTGCTGCTCACCGAGAACCCCGGCGCGCTGGAGCGCCTGCTGACGCTCTGCGCGGCCAGTCCGATGGTGGCCGAGCAGATCGCCCGCTTCCCCATCCTGCTCGACGAGCTATTGAATGAAGGGCGGCTGTTCCGTCCGCCGCAGGCTGCCGAACTAGGCGCCGAGTTGCGCGAGCGGCTGATGCGCATCCCCGAGGACGACCTCGAACAGCAGATGGAAACTCTGCGCCACTTCAAGCTGGCCCACGGTCTGCGCGTGGTGGCCTCGGAAATCGCCGGAACCCTGCCGCTGATGAAGGTCAGCGACTACCTGACCTGGCTGGCCGAGGCGATCCTCGAACAGGTGCTGAGCCTGACCTGGGACCAACTGGTGCAGCGCCACGGCCGCCCGACCCGCGTGGACGGCACTCCCTGCGATCCGGACTTCATCATCATTGGCTACGGCAAGTCCGGCGGCCTGGAACTGGGCCACGGTTCCGATCTGGACCTGGTGTTCATCCACGACGGTGACCCGCAGAGCGAGACCGACGGCGCCAAGCCCATCGACGGGGCGCAGTTCTACACGCGCCTAGGGCAGAAGATCATTCACTTCCTTACTGCGCAGACGCCCTCTGGCATGCTCTACGAGGTCGACATGCGCCTGCGCCCCAGCGGCGCCTCCGGCCTGCTGGTCAGTTCGCTGCGCGCCTTCGAGGCTTACCAGCTGGGCGAGGCCTGGACCTGGGAGCACCAGGCGCTGGTGCGCGCTCGCGTGCTCGCCGGCTGCAAGCGCGTGGCGGTGGCCTTCGAGGCGATCCGCGCGAAAGTGCTGGGCCAGCAACGCGATCTGCCGGAGTTGCGCAAGGAGGTCAGCGAGATGCGCGCGAAGATGCGCGACAACCTCGGCACCCCCAGCACTGTCGCCGGCACCGCGCCGAATGCCTTCGAGGCCGCGGCCCCGTTCGATCTCAAGCAGGATGCCGGTGGTATCGTCGATATCGAATTTATGGTGCAATACGCGGCCCTGGCCTGGTCGTGGCAGCACCCGGAGCTGGTGGAGTTCACCGACAATATCCGCATTCTGGAAGCGCTGGAGCGAGTCGGGTTGATGTCCGGCGAGGATGTCCTGAAGCTGCAGGACGCCTACAAGGCCTACCGGGCGGCGGCGCACCGATTGTCCCTACAGAAGCAGCCGGGCGTGGTGAGCGGCGACCACTTCCATGCGGAACGTCGCATGGTGATGCAGATGTGGAAGGCCTTCGAGCTGACCTGATTCGCTGCGATTTTCCATGAAATAGCCAGCATCCGGCGGGATGATGATCGCCGGAGCGGGCTGCGCTGTCGGTTGCTTGTGCAGCTATATGAATGTCAGGAGTTGGGCGCGTGATGCCATTGCGCCAGGTCACAGGGAGTGACGAAATCCGCCCGGCTGCAAGGTGCGCTGGGCTAGACTGCCGGCATTCGATGCTCGGCACCCGGTCGTGACGGCATGCGCCGCACGGCTGGATGAATGGAGTACGGGGAGGCGAGAGCCTCCCCGGTCGTTTTTCGGAAAAGGCATGAGAATTCTGATCGTAGGCCCCTCCTGGGTGGGCGACATGGTGATGGCGCAGACGCTCTTCCAGTGTCTGAAGCGGCAGCATCCGGACTGCGTGATCGACGTGCTGGCGCCCGACTGGAGCCGGCCGATCCTCGAGCGCATGCCCGAAGTGCGCCAGGCCCTGAGCTTCCCGCTCGGCCACGGTGTGCTGGACATCGCCTCGCGCCGGCGCATCGGCAAGACCCTCAAGGGCCAGTATGACCAGGCGATCCTCCTGCCCAACTCGCTCAAGTCGGCGCTGGTGCCGTATTTCGCCGGCATCCCCAGGCGCACCGGCTGGAAGGGCGAGATGCGCTACGGCCTGCTCAACGACATCCGTACGCTGGATAAAGAGCGCTATCCGCTGATGATCGAGCGCTTCATGGCTCTGGCCTATGAGCCGGGCGCCGAGCTGCCGCAGCCTTATCCGCAGCCGCGTCTGTCCATCGACCCGCAGACCCGCGATGCCGCGTTGGCCAGGTTCGGCCTGAGCCTGGACCGCCCGGTACTGGCGCTCTGCCCCGGCGCCGAGTTCGGCGAGGCCAAGCGCTGGCCCGCCGAGTACTACGCCAAGGTCGCCGAGGCGAAGATCCGTGCCGGCTGGCAGGTGTGGATCTTCGGTTCGAAGAACGATCATCCCGGCGGCGAAGACATCCGCATGCGCCTGATTCCCGGCCTGCGCGAAGAATCGGTGAACCTCGCCGGCGAGACCGCCCTGGCCGAGGCCATCGACCTGATGTCCTGCGCCGGCGCCGTGGTCACCAACGATTCCGGCCTGATGCACGTGGCCGCCGCCCTGAATCGCCCGCTGGTGGCAGTCTATGGCTCCACTTCGCCGCAGTTCACCCCGCCGCTGGCCGATGCCGTAGAGATAGTGCGTCTCGGCCTGGAATGCAGCCCCTGCTTCGATCGGGTGTGCCGCTTCGGTCACTACAACTGCCTGCGCGAGCTGAAGCCGCGCCCGGTGATCGAAGCGCTGGACCGACTGGTCGCCGACCCGGTGGATGTGGAAAGCGCTGAATGAGGGTCCTGTTGATCAAGACCTCGTCCCTGGGCGATGTCATCCACACCCTGCCGGCGTTGACCGACGCCGCCCGCGCTATTCCCGGCATCCAGTTCGATTGGGTGGTGGAGGAGGGCTTCGCCGAGATACCCGCCTGGCATCCCGCCGTGGCCCAGGTGATCCCGGTGGCGATTCGCCGCTGGCGCAAGAACCTCTGGCAGACCCTCAAGAGTGGCGAGTGGGGTCGCTTCAAGCGCCGCCTGAAGGAGGTCGACTACGACCTGGTGATCGACGCCCAAGGCCTGCTCAAAAGCGCCTGGCTGACCCGCTATGCGCGCCGTCGCACGCCCGTCGCCGGGCTGGACAAGGAGTCGGCCCGCGAGCCGGCCGCCAGTCGGTTCTATAACCGTACCTATCCGGTCGCCTGGGGCCAGCACGCCGTCGAGCGCGTGCGCCAGCTGTTCGCCCAGGCGCTGGACTACCCGCTACCCGCCGGCACCGGCAACTACGGCCTGGATCGCAATCGCCTGCTGGACGCGGTGGAAACCGAGCCCTACCTGGTGTTCCTGCATGGCACCACCTGGGTGACCAAGCACTGGCCCGAGGTGTACTGGCGCGAACTGGCCCAGCGCATGGGCGAGCGCGGCTGGCATGTCCGCCTGCCGTGGGGCAACGATGCCGAGCGGCAGCGTGCCGAGCGGCTCGCCGAAGGCTTGGAAAACGCCTCTGTGCTCCCCAAATTAAGCCTCGCAGGCATGGCCAAGGTACTGGCCGGCGCTTCCGCCTGCGTGGCGGTCGACACCGGGCTGGGACACCTGGCCGCCGCCCTGGACGTGCCGACGCTGTCTCTGTTCGGCCCGACCAACCCCGGTCTGACCGGTGCCTACGGGCGCTCGCAGGTGCACCTGGCCAGCGACTGGCCCTCGTGCGCGCCCTGCCTGCAGAAGACCTGTACCTACCAGCCGACGGCCGAAGACAAGCGCCAGTTCGACCTGCGGCATGAACAGCCTCTGTGCTTCACGCGCCTGAATCCTCAGCGCGTGGCGAACCAGCTGGAGGCACTGCTGCTGGCCCCGGAGACGCTTCGATGACCCTGGCTTTCGTCCTCTACAAATACTTCCCGTTCGGCGGGCTGCAGCGTGATTTCATGCGCATCGCCCTGGAATGCCAGCAGCGTGGCCACTCCATCCGCGTGTACACACCGATCTGGGAAGGCGAAGTGCCGCCTGGCTTCGACGTGCGCGTGGCGCCGGTGAAGTCGCTGTTCAACCATCGCCGCAACGAGAAATTCAGCGCCTGGCTGCAGGCGGACCTGGCTCGCTCGCCGGTGGACCGGGTGATCGGCTTCAACAAGATGCCTGGCCTGGATGTGTATTACGCCGCCGACGGCTGCTTCGAGGACAAGGCGCAGACCCTGCGCAACTCTTTCTACCGTCGCTGGGGTCGCTACAAGCACTTCGCCGATTACGAGCGCGCGGTGTTTGCGCCGGAGTCGAAGACCGAGATCCTGATGATCTCCGAAGTGCAGCAACCGCTGTTCATCAAGCATTACCGCACCCCCGAGGCGCGCTTCCACCTGCTGCCGCCGGGCATCGCCCAGGATCGTCGTGCACCGGCCAATGCCGGGGAAATCCGCGCGCAGTTCCGTCGCGAGTTCAAGCTGGGCGACGACGACCTGCTGCTGGTGCAGATCGGCTCCGGCTTCAAGACCAAGGGCCTGGACCGCAGCCTCAAGGCGCTGGCCGCGCTGCCGCGCGCGCTGCGCAAGCGCACCCGGCTGATCGCCATCGGCCAGGACGATCCCAAACCATTCCTGCTGCAGGTGAAGGCGCTGGGGCTGTCGGACAACGTGCAGATCCTCAAGGGGCGCAGCGACATTCCGCGCTTCTTGCTCGGCGCCGATCTGCTGATCCACCCGGCGTACAACGAGAACACCGGCACCGTGCTGCTCGAAGCGCTGGTCGCGGGCTTGCCAGTGCTGGTCACCGACGTCTGCGGCTACGCGCACTACATCGACGAGGCCAAAGCTGGGCGTGTGGTGCCGTCGCCCTTCGAGCAGGATCGTTTGAACGCGATGCTTCAGCAGATGCTGGAAGATGATGCAGCGCGCGCAGAGTGGGGGCGCAATGGCCTGGCCTTCGCCGACAGCGCCGATCTCTACAGCATGCCGCAGCACGCCGCCGACCTGATCCTGCGGGAGCGCGCATGAAGCTCGAACTGCACGAGCCATTCATGCGCCTGTGGGCTGGCAAGGACCCGTTCATCGAGGTCGAGCGCCTGCAGGGCAAGGTCTACCGCGAACTGGAAGGCCGCCGCACGCTGCGTACCGAAGTCGAAGGTCGCGGCTATTTCGTGAAGATCCACCGTGGCATCGGTTGGGGCGAAATCGTCAAGAACCTGTTCAGCGCGAAGCTCCCAGTGCTCGGCGCCGGCCAGGAGCAGCGTGCCCTGGAGCGCCTGCACCAGGCCGGCGTGGCGACCATGACTGCGGTGGCCTACGGCGAACGCGGCGGCAATCCGGCCGCGCAGCACTCTTTCATCATCACCGAAGAACTGGCGCCCACCATCGACCTGGAAGTCCTCTCGCTGGACTGGCTGCAGACGCCGCCCGAACCGCGCCTGAAGCGCGCGCTGATCTCCGAGGTGGCGAAGATGGTCGGCACCATGCACCGCGCCGGGGTCAACCACCGCGACTGCTACATCTGTCACTTCCTGCTGCACACCGACCGCCCGATCAGCGCTGATGACCTACGCCTGTCGGTCATCGACCTGCACCGCGCCCAGACCCGCGACGCCACGCCGCGCCGCTGGCGCGACAAGGACCTGGCTGCGCTGTACTTCTCTGCGCTGGATATCGGCCTTACGCGCCGTGACAAATTGCGCTTCCTGCGCGGCTACTTCCGGCGCCCGCTGCGTGACATCCTCCGCGAGGAGGCCGCGCTGCTGGCGTGGATGGAGCGCAAGGCTGCCAAGCTCTACGACCGCAAACAACGTTACGGAGACCTGCTCTGATGGCCGGCTGGGTACTCGAAGCCGACTACCAGCATCTCGCCGCCGATTTCGGTAGCCTGGATGCCGTGTTCGCCCTGGAGGGCGAGCGAATTACCAAGGATGCGATGTCCGACGTCGTGCGCGTGGAGCGCGAGGGCGTGCGTTATTACGTCAAGCGCTACCGCAAGCCGGGCAAGGGTTTTCGGCGCTTTCTGCCGCGTCCGCGGGTGAAGGCCGAGTGGCAGAATCTCAAGCAGTTCGCCAAGTGGGGCATACCGACCGCGAAGGTGGTGGCCTACGGTCTGGAACGCGTCAACGGCGGTTTCTCCCGTGGCGCGATCATTACCCGCGAACTGGTCGGCACCGAGGACCTGCATGCCCTGGCCAAGCAGGCCGATCCGCGTCTGAAGGATCGCGCCTGGGTCGAGCACGTCATGCGTCAACTGGCCCACTACACCCGGACCATGCATGACCACCACTTCACCCACAACGACCTGAAGTGGCGCAACATCCTGGTCGACGGGGAGGGGATGGTGTACTTCATCGACTGCCCGATCGGCGACTTCTGGATCGGCTTCATGCTGCGCTACCGCATCACCAAGGACTTGGCGACGCTCGACAAGGTCGCCAAGCGCCAGTTGTCCGCCACCCAGCGCCTGCGCTTCTATCTGCTGTACCGCCGGCGCGAGCGTCTTAACGCGTCTGACAAGAAGCGCATCCGCCACATCGTTCATTTCTTCGAGGGACGCGAGTGAAGGACTTCATTGCCGAGGGCGACCAGGCCCTGCTGGAAAGCAACGCCCTGGCCGATTTCGATGCCTTGTGGGCCCTGGAGCTGGTGGCCGTCGACGAGCCCAACACCGAGCGTGGGGGCTATAGCAGCGTCTACCGCCTGGAGCTCGACGGCACCGCCTACTACCTCAAGCGCCAGAGCAACCACCTGACCCGCAGCCTGAAGCGCCCGTTCGGTGAGCCGACCTTCAGCCGCGAGTTCCGCAATATCCAGCGCTACCATCAGCTGGGCATTCCCTCCATGCAGGCGGCCTTTTTCGGTGCGCGGCAGGTCGGCGACGAGCGCCGGGCGATCCTCATGACCCGCGCGCTGGACGGCTGGCGTGACCTGGACAGCCTGCTGCAGGGCTGGTCCAGCCTGCCTGGCGAGCGCCGCCAGGCCATCCTGCGCGCCTGCGGCATGCTCGCCCGGCGTCTGCACGAAGCCGGGCAGATGCATGGCTGCTTCTATCCCAAGCACATCTTCCTGCGCGAAACCGACGACGCCTTCGAGGCGACCCTGATCGACCTGGAAAAGACCCGCCCGCTGTGGTTCGGTCAGCGCGACCGCGTGCGCGATCTCGAGCCGCTGCTGCGCCGCGCGCCGGACTGGAGCGAGACCGACGTGCGCAACCTGCTGGCGGCCTACCTGGGTACCTCGTCCACTGGCCCCGAAGTGGATGACTGGTATCGCCGTCTGGGTGCGCGCCGCAAGAAGAAGGAAAACCGCGCATGAGGTTGTCCGCCCTGCGCGATGCCGGCCGCGCTCCGGCGCTGCCCCTGCGTATCGAGCTGGAAGACGGTGCCGGCCCGGCCGAACTGCGCCTGGACAGCCTGCTGCGCGTCTTGCCCGGCCAGCGCTACGTCGCTGCGGCCAATTGGCGCGGCCGCCCGGTGCTGGCCAAGCTGCTGGTCGGAGGCAAAGCCGCGCGGCACTTCCAGCGCGAACGCGAGGGCGTGCGCCTGCTCGCCGAGCAAGGCCTGACCACGCCTCAATTGCTCGCCGACGGCCTGAAGGACGGTGAGGGCGGCTGGTTGCTCTTCGAGTTCCTCGAGAGCGCCGAGAGCCTCTGGGGTGCCTGGCGTGCCGCGGAGGGCGAGCCACTGCTATCCGATGGCCAGGCCGCGGTCATCTCCGAGGCGCTGACTGCCATCGCCCGTATGCACGCCAAGGGCCTGTGGCAGGAAGACCTGCACCTGGACAACCTGCTGCGCCACGCCGGGCAGACGTACCTGATCGATGGCGCCGGCATCCGCGCGGAAACCCCCGGCCGGCCGCTGTCGCGCAAGCATGTGCTGGAAAACCTCGGCGTGTTCTTCGCCCAGCTGCCGGCGAGCCTCGACCCCTATCTCGAAGAGCTGCTGATCCACTATTTGCTGGCCAATGGCGAGCACGCGCTGCCCCTGGAGGCCTTGCAGAAGGAAATCGCCAGGGTTCGGCGCTGGCGCGTCGGCGACCTGATGAAGAAGATCGCCCGCGACTGCAGCCTGTTCAGTGTGTTCAAGGGACCGTTCGGTCTGCGCGCGGTGCGCCGCGAGGAAGAGGAAGGGCTGCAGCCCTTGCTGGCCGATCCCGACGCCTTCATTGCCAAGGGGCATATCTATAAGACCGGCGGCGCCGCGACGGTCGCCCGCGTCGAACTCGACGGCCGGCTGCTGTTGGTCAAGCGCTACAACATCAAGAACCTGCTGCACTGGTTCAAGCGCTTCTGGCGACCCAGCCGTGCCTGGGCCTCCTGGCGTGAAGGCAATCGACTGGATTTCCTCGGCATTGCCACGCCAAAGCCGCTGGCGGTCATCGAGCGCCGCTGGCTGTGGCTGCGTGGCCCGGCCTTCCTGATTACCGATTACCTGGCGGGTCAGGATATAATCGCCCGTTTCAAACCCTACCTGGAGCAACAGGCAGGGGGCGGCCTGCCGCCGGAATCGGATCTTGTGGCCCTGGACAGACTGTTCGCGGCGCTGGTGCGCGAGCGCATCAGCCACGGCGACCTGAAAGGGCACAACCTGTTCTGGCAGGAGCAGGGCGAAGGCGGGCAGTGGTCGTTGATCGACCTCGATGCCATGCAGCGCCACTCGCGAGAAGCGAGCTTCGCCCGCGCCTATGCCCGCGACCGTGCGCGCTTCCTGCGCAACTGGCCAGAGGGCAGCGCACTGCACCGGCTGCTCGACGAACGTTTACCGCGGGTGCCAGGCACCCGCCCAGATGAAAGAGGCTAGACCCTGTGGCATTGACCATCCTCGGCCTGTCCGGCGCCGTAAGCCATGACCCTTCCGCCGCCCTGTACATCGACGGCAAGCTGGTCGCGGCTGTCGAAGAAGAGCGCTTCGTCCGCGACAAGCACGCGAAGAACCGCATGCCCTACGAGTCGGCCAAGTTCTGCCTGGAGCAGGCCGGGATCAAGCCTTCGGACGTTGACGTGGTGGCCATTCCCTTCGCCCCCATCAGCATCTTCGACAAGGCCCGCTGGCACTACGCCAAGCGCTACGCCTACGCACCTGACCGTGCGCTGGACGCTATCCTGCTCGGCAATCGCCGCTACCACCGCTACTACAAGCGCATCCAGTGGTGCCTGCAGCAGTTGGGCTTCGATCTGAAGAAGACCAAGATCCAGCCGGTCGAGCACCACCTGGCCCACGCCTCCAGCGCCTACCACTGCTCGGGCTTCAAGGAGAAGACGGCGATCCTCGGGATCGACGGGAAGGGCGAGTACGCCACCACCTTCTTCGGCTACGGCGAGAACGGCAAGATCCACAAGATCAAGGAGTTCTACGATCCGGACTCCCTGGGCGGCCTGTACGGCGCGCTGACCGAGTACCTCGGCTTCGACATGCTCGACGGCGAGTTCAAGGTCATGGGCATGGCGCCCTATGGTGATGCCAGCAAGTACGATTTCTCCCGCCTCGCCAAGTTCGAGAACGGCGAGCTGATCATCAACACCGACTACGCCAATGTCATCGGCTTCCGTCGCTACAAGGAAAAGGGCAAGGGTTACTACTTCTCGCCCAAGCTGATCGAGTGGCTCGGTCCGAAGCGTGAAGGCGATATCGCCGACGATCCTTACATCCACTATGCCGCCAGCATCCAGGCACTGTTCGAGAAGTTGGCGCTGGAGATGATGGATTACTACCTGGGCGACATCATCCGCGAGACCGGCAAGATTGCCTTCGCCGGCGGTTGCGCGCTGAACGTCAAGCTCAACCAGAAGATCATCGCCCGTCCCGAGGTCAAGGAGCTGTACGTGCAGCCCGCGGCCAGCGACGCCGGCACCGCGGTCGGTGCGGCGGCCTACGCCTCCTGGGAGCGTGGCGTGCCGGTCGAGAAGATGGAGCACGTCTACCTCGGCCCGGAATACAGCAACGAAGACGTCATCGCCGCCTGCGCCCGCCACGAGGCCAAGCCGCAGTGGCGCAAGATCGACAACGTCCCCGAGCACATCGCCAAGGTGCTGGTCGAAGGCAACCCGGTGGCCTGGTTCCAGGGTCGCCTGGAGTTCGGCCCGCGCGCATTGGGCGGCCGTTCCATCATCGGTTGCCCGAGCATCGCCGGCGTCGCCGACCGCATCAACGCGCAGATCAAGTTCCGCGAGCGCTGGAGGCCCTTCTGTCCGTCGATGCTCGATACTGTCGGCCCGCAGATGTTCAAGATCGATCACCCGGCGCCATTCATGACCTTCACCTTCGAAGTCAACGAAGAGTGGAAGACCCGCGTGCCGGAGGTCGTCCACGAGGACGGCACCTCGCGCGCCCAGGTCCTCAAGCGTGAATTCAACCCGCGCTACTACGACATGATGAAGGAACTGGAGAAGCTCACCGGCAACGGTGTGGCGCTCAACACCTCGCTGAACCGCCGTGGCGAACCCATGGTGTGCTCGCCGACCGATGCGCTGAACATGTTCTACGGCTCGGACCTGCAGTACTTGATCATGCAGGACATCCTGGTGGTCAAGGATGGCACCGCCGCCAGCCAGGCAGGCTGAGTCCGCCAGGTTGTTTCCAGCCGGCTCCGCCAGGGGGCCGGTTTCCATGTCGGGAAGACGCGTCGTGAAAGTGATGTTGATGGTGATGGACGAGCAGAGGGTCATCCTCGATCGTCTTTATGAGGTCATCCAGAGCAATTGCTCCGAGTGCGAGATTCATCGCCTGAGCAAGGCGCAGCAGATGAACTTGGGGCCGTACCTCATCGCTGCCGATTTCCGTCGTTTCGACCGCATCGTGATCTTCTCGCGCCTCAAGCGCATGGTGCCGCAGCTCGCTGTGCTGCGCAGCCTGCCCAACCTGGTGATCCTCGAGCACGACGCCTATCAGAACTACATGCCCGGCAGTAAGTATCGGGGCAAGTACTCGGCGCTACTGCACAGGCTCCCGGGAGCGCGCATCCTCGTGTCGGGGGCGCTGGTGGCCCAGCGGCTAGCGGACGAAGGAATCGACGTGCGTTTTGTCTCCAAGGGATATGACGAGGAGATGCTGCGCAACATCGGCAGCGAACGCGATATCCCGGTCGGCTTCCTCGGCAGCCTGAAGAGCAGCGAGTACAGCCAGCGCAAGAACATGCTGGAAAGCATCGCCAAGCGCGTGCCGATGCTCATCACCCGCACAGCCTCGGGTGCGGAGTACCTGGAGACCCTAAACCGCATCGCGATCTTCGTCAGTGCCGATATCGGCATGGGCGAGTTCATGATCAAGAACTTCGAGGCCATGGCCTGCGGCTGCGTCCTGCTGGCCTGGAGCCAGGGGGAAGAGGACCGCCTGCTGGGCTTCGAGGATATGCACAACGTGGTGTTCTATCGCTCGGTGGACGAGGCGGCGGAAAAGATCCGCCAGCTTCAGGCCGACCCCGAACTGGCCCGGCGGATTGCCCAGGCTGGCCAGGCATTCGTTGAGGAGCGCTACACCTTCGCCCGGGTCGGCAAGGACCTGGCGGCAGCCATCGCGGAACCCATGCGGGGCTGGTCGATGCCCGGCGCGCAGACCCGTTGGTGGGCCCGTGTGCGCTTCGGTTTCCGGGTGGGCTGACATGACGTCAATGCAGCATTCGCCCGGTGGCGCCGTAGCCAAGGGGCGGTCGTGAGTCAGAGTCTTCATTCTGCGCAATGGGTGGAAGACAACCTGCCACCGGAGCTCCGGATGCTTCTCGGGCGAGCCGAGCGAGTCATCCTGGTGGCGAACAACCCGGCAATCAGTGTCGGGGATTTCGACGCTCTGGCGCTTGGCCCGCGCGATGTCGTGGTGAGCTTCAATACCGCTGTCAAAGCCGAATTGCTTAGCCCCGAGACGGGCAACGTGTTCGTCCATGGCTACCACGGGCAGGACTTCCACTTCTTCGGATTGCCGTGCCGCCCGTGCATAACGAGGCTGTTCGAGCAATCGCCGGAGCGCTGTTTCACCCTGCTGGTGGGAGTGGTCAATCCGATGTCTGCGTTGTCCCGGGTGGCGATCTACGAGGATCGCATCCCGCTGCCGACCCTGCTCGACTATCCCCGCATGCGTCCCAGCGGCAAACCGTTCGCCGGTCCTTCCACCGGCTTCAACGCCATGGTGGTGTTCGACTGGCTGCTGGGCCGGCCGGGTTATACCTACGAGTTGTTCGCTCTGGGGTTTTCCAATGAGGCGGGCACTCTGTGGAAAGGACATGCGTGGGACTACGAGCGCGCCTGGATGCATGCATCCCGCGTGCGTGTGATTGCCCTGGAAAGCGCCGGAAAGCGCTGGTGGTGGCCTTGGCGTTTCGGAGGGAAGAAAGGGAAATGAGCGGTCACCAGTCGAGCCTTGTCGCCGGAGTCGCTCCGTGAAGATTGCTGTTGCCTTCTTCGGTATTCCGCGCAATTCCGAGCTGTGTTTCCCCCAGATTCAGCGCAACATCCTGCAGGCCCTTCCGGCCGGCGCGCAGGTGTCCTGCTTCTATCACCTCTATCGCCTGCGCGAGGTCTTCAACCCGCGCTCGGGTGAGGCCGGGGTACTCGGCGAAGAGAACTTCGCCCCTTTCCAGGGCATGACCGGTCTGATCGAAGAGCCGGAGCTTTGCCTGGAGCGCTGGAACTACGAAGCGCTCCAGCAGCGCGGGGATACCTGGAAAGACGATTTCCGCTCCATCCGCAACTTGATCCACCAACTCAACTCCCTGCACCAGGTGACCTCGCTGCTGGCCCTGACTGATCCGGACTTCGTGGTCTACGTACGCCCGGACATCTTCTTCCATGATCCTTTGCCGGGCTACGTGTTCGCACAGCCGCAGAGGCGCCGCAAGAATGTCTACGTGCCCAACTGGCAGTGGTGGGGCGGGCTCAACGACCGCTTTGCCATCTGCGGTCGTGAGGTGTACCGGGCCTACGGCTGCCGGGCCGAGGAGATGCTGGACTTCTGTGATGCAACCGGGCGCTCGCTGCACTCCGAGCGGTTGCTGAAGTTCGTCTTGCAACGCCATGGCGCGCGGGTCTGCCTGATGGATACTACGGCCTCGCGGGTGCGCATCGACGGACAGTTCGCGGAGGAACCGTTCTCATCGAAGCGCTCGATGGGCAAACGGGAGAATCGCTACTTCCACAAGGGCGCGCAGCTGCGAACCTGGCTGGACAGGCACGGTATTCTCTAGGTTGCGGTGAAAGCTGCGGCCAGCCAGGTTGCCCCGCCTGGCCGGGTCGAAGCGGGGCGTCAGAAACTATCTGGCGACCTTCTTCCTGCGCTTGGCATTGAGCCAGAGTCGCAGCGCCTTGCGGGTATAGGACAGCTTGAAGATGACGCGCCAGTCGCGCTTCAGGGCCATACGGAAGAAGTGCTTGGCCGAGAGGTCGTCGTCCGTCAGGTAGGCTTCGCGGAACAGTGACAGGCAGCGCTGGGTGTAATAGGCCTTGCTCAGCTTCTGCCAGTCGCCATCGAGGCGCCGGAAGACTTCCTCTACCAGTTCTACCCCGATCTCCTTCGAGTAGTGGAACTGGTGGCGCAGGCTGTCATCGTGGCGGTGGATGGTCGCCAGGGGCTTTTCCAGGATGGTGCAGGGATAGCTGGCCAGCACCTGCGCAAACACCGGGATGTCCTCGGCATTGCGGAAATTTTCCGGGTACAGGCCCCGCTCGAACACCTCCCGATGCATGACACAGGCACCATTGGAAAGGTTGATGCTCTTGTCGATCAGGTAGCCGCGCACCCTTTCCAACGGTGTCCGCGGAAGCGCCTGTGGCGTTCGCTCCACCGTCCGATCGCAGGTCTTTGCCAGGTAGCCGCCAATCACCATGCGACTGTGCGGGAACTGCTCGATGTGCTGACGCGCGGCTCTCAAGGCTCCAGGGGTCATTTCATCGTCGGCGTCCAGGAAGATCAGATAGTCCCCCCGGGTTTCGGCGATCCCGCGATTGCGTACGGTGGCGAGGCCGCCGTTTTCCTTGCGCAGGCTGCGGAAATTGCCGAACTGATGATGAAGGGCTTCGATCAGGGCCGGCGTACCGTCCGACGAACCGTCGTCGATGATCAGTAACTCGCTGTGCTCATCCAATTGAGCAGCGACGGACTCGACGGCGCGTCGGAGCACGTGCGCATAGTTGTACGCGGGGATTACAACGCTGATCAGTGGTCTTGCTGTCATGAGAAGAGCGTCATTGCGTAGCTGTCCATCCACTAGCTGGCATCAGGATATGCGAGGCTGCGATCTGCCTTGGGGCGTTCGTCACAGCAGATTCAAATCAAGTCGCAGCGGCTTGTGCCTGCTCGGGCCCTGGGTGACTCGACGCGAGTGCCACTGCACAAGTCGTTCCGGGCGACGAATAGTATCCTGTTGAAAGACTTGTATCCAAGGTTCTACAGACGGCCTGAGCCGGTCGTCGAGTTTCGCCGGGCAACCCTTTATAGGGCGCTGTTTCGACACTTCAGGCGTAGGAGAGTGCTTGCTCCGGGTTGATTCTTTGAGCAGGAAACTGCTGAATGCTGCCTTTCTGGTGATTCATATCCAAGATGAAGGGTTTCATGGGAAGTCATGTAGTCGGGCGTTCGTTTTTTTCCGCAGTCAGCGAAGGAAAGCTACTGTGGTGCGTTTTCCTTGCCAGCCTCGTTTTGTCATTGATTGCATCCTTCTGCAACCCGATCATCGGACGTGATGCGGCCCTGTACATGGATCTTGCTGGCATCTATCAGCAGCAGGGTGTCACCGGTGCGTTGCAGCGCTTCGACTGGCCCTGGTTCTCCATATTGCTGGGCATGACGAGCCAGGTGACGGGCCTGAGCTTTGAGCTGCTTGCCCGGGTGTTCTGCGAGCTGCTCACGGCTGTCGCCTGTGTCGCCTGCGTCGATCTGGTCCGCCGATTCCGCCCGGCGTCGCTGCCCTGGGCCTGCTTCGCCGTGCTGGCAGTGCCGGCGTTCAATGACTATCGCGGCGACATCCTGCGCGAGAACGGTTTCTGGGCTTTCTCGCTCATCGGCTTGTGCTACATGCAGAGCTGGGTGCAGCAGCGTCGTCCCGCCAGTTTATTGCTGGCCTTCCTGGCTGTCGTCGTGGCGGCGGCGTTTCGCTTCGAGGCCGTCTACCTGCTGCTGGTCGTGCCGGTGATGGAGGTGCTGAGAGTCCGTGGGAATTCCATGCGTCGCGGCATGCGTGCGGCCATTGGCATTGCGTTGATCGGCGCGGTAGTCGCAGGGACGCTGTGGGCCGGCCGTCACGGCCTGCTTCCCCAGGGGCGGGTGGCCGAGCTGGTGGACTATCTGGACCTGTCGAGCGTCCTGCGGAATTTCCACACCTTCGCGGATGGCGTGGCGCAGGCGATGCCCTTCGAGTATGCCCGCGACAGTGCTCCGCAGATCATTCTCTTCGGCTTGCTGTGCTATGTGGCCAGCAAGGTTCTCGGCGTTTTCGGCGTCCTGATGTTGCCGCTGTTCGTGGGTGCCGTCGAGCAATGGCGGGCGCGGGAAAACCGCTGGCTGCTGCTGGATATCGCTGCCGTTGGCTACATCGCCCTGCTGCTGGTTTTCGCCCTGAGCCACCTGTTCCTGTCGAGTCGGTACGTGGCATTCGCCGGCTTTCTGCTGCTGCCCCGGGTGGCGTGGGGGCTGAGCCTGATGGCCCAGCACTGGCCGCGAACCCGTGGTGCCATGGTGGTGATTCTGGTGGCGATGGCCCTGGCGAACGTAGTGTCGCTGTCGGCGCCCAAGACTCACCTGCGCGAGGCCGGCCACTGGGTGGGAGCACATCTGCCGAAGTCGGCGAGCGTGTATCAGGATGACAACCGGGTGAGCTACTATGCGGGCTGGGGATATGGCCGGGAAAGCCTGGACCGCGATCACGCGCTGGCACTGACCGGCAAGGGTACCTACGAGTATTTTGTCCTAGACCTCAAGCGCAAGGCTGATCAGCAACTGCCCGCGCTACTGAAGCAAGGCCTGGTGCCACTGGCACAGTTCCACAACCGCAAGGGTGAGACCTACGTGATCCTGCGTCGTGGCGGTGCGCAGCAGCCCTGATCTAGGGTTGCTGCAGCGTTTGCTCCAGTGAGCCGGGCGGCCAGGGCATCGAGCTGGTTTGTCGATAGCCTTGGCAGAGTTGCGCGCCATCATCCGCCAGCAGCCAAGCGCGGTCCTGCGTATAGCGCAGCATGTGGGCGAAGTTGCGTTTACGCTGCAGTCGGCTCAAGGCTCGGCGTTGAGTTTTCATGTCCGCGATGTCGATCAGGCCTAGATCACCTTCGGGGGTCTGCACGACGTTGCCCAGGTGCAGCGAGCGGAAGTACACGCCGGAATCATGCAGCCCGGCGATGAGCGAGCCGAGGTCAACGCGCAGCCACTCTTCGGTTTGGTCGGTACTGATCAACTGGCGCAGGGTCAGGCCTGGCAGTGGATGGTAGTGCACTGCGTCGCGAGCGATCTCCGGGATGCGATACACGCCAATGATCTGGGGGCACGGGACTCCGAGCTTCTGCAGTGCCCGGGTGTTGTCGGCGAAACGCTGCGCATAGGGATACAGCGCCGCCGAGGAGATCAGCCGCTTGCGCCGAAAGAGTTTCAGGAAATTGCCATCGGCCAGGCGCAGGACCTTGTCGCCATGCTTGTCGGCTTCCAGCACCTGGGCGCCGGCGCGCAGCGCTTCGTAGGCGGAGAGAGCGAGGTCTTGCATAACGGGTCCCTGAATCGATAGCCGGCTATAGTAGCCCAGCCGCCGGGCAAACGAGAACGCTGTGTTATAATCGCCGACCTTTTAAGCGTGCGATTCCTACATGTCCGGTAAAGAACCCCAGACTCCTTCGAGCCTGAAGATCTACTTCCGACTGCTGTCCTATATGCGTCCGTACATCGGGATGTTCCTGCTCAGCATCATCGGCTTCCTGATCTTCGCCGCGACTCAGCCGATGCTGGCGGGCATCCTCAAGTATTTCGTCGACGGCCTGGCCCATCCGGATGCCAAGCTGTTCCCCAACTCATCCGTGACCTGGCTCCGTGACCTGTCGCTGCTCTACGCAGTGCCGCTGCTGGTGGTGCTGATCGCCGTCTGGCAAGGCGTCGGCTCCTTCCTCGGCAACTACTTCATCGCCAAGGTTTCCCTGGGGCTGGTGCAGGACCTGCGCATCGCGCTGTTCAATAATCTGCTGACCCTGCCCAACCGCTATTTCGACAGCAACAACTCCGGGCACCTGATCTCGCGCATTACCTTCAACGTGACCATGGTCACCGGCGCGGCCACCGATGCCATCAAGGTGGTGATCCGCGAAGGCATGACCGTGGTCTTCCTGTTCCTCTCGCTGCTGTGGATGAACTGGAAACTGACCCTGGTGATGCTGGCGATCCTGCCGATCATCGCGGTGATGGTGACGACCGCCAGCCGCAAGTTCCGCAAGCAGAGCAAGAAGATCCAGGTCGCCATGGGCGATGTGACCCATGTGTCGTCCGAGACCATCCAGGGTTATCGCGTAGTCCGCAGCTTCGGCGGCGAGCCCTATGAGCGCGCGCGCTTCCGCCACGTGACTAACGAGAACACCAGCAAGAACCTGCGCATGAACAAGACCTCGGCGATCTACACGCCGATGTTGCAGCTGGTGATCTACAGCGCCATGGCGGTGCTGCTGTACCTGGTGCTGCTGCTGCGTGGCGATGCCACCGTAGGCGACCTGGTGGCCTACATCTCCATGGCCGGCCTGCTGCCCAAGCCGATTCGCCAGCTGTCCGAAGTCAGCTCGACCATCCAAAAGGGCGTGGCCGGCGCGGAAAGCATCTTCGAGCAGCTCGACGAGCAGCCCGAGGTGGACAACGGCACAGTCGAGCGTGAACGCGTACAGGGCCGCCTCGAAGTGAAGAACCTCAGCTTCACCTACCCGGGCACCCAGAAGACGGTCCTCAACGATCTGAACTTCAGCGTCGAGCCAGGCCAAATGGTGGCGCTGGTCGGCCGCTCCGGCAGCGGCAAATCGACCCTGGCCAACCTGATCCCGCGCTTCTACGACCACAGCGACGGGCAAATTCTGCTCGACGGTACCGATGTCGAAGACTACAAGCTGAGCAACCTGCGCAAGCACATCGCCCTGGTCACCCAGCAGGTCAACCTGTTCAACGACAGCGTGTTGAACAACATCGCCTATGGCGACCTCGCCAGCAAACCGCGCGAGGCGGTAGAGAAGGCGGCAGATGACGCCTTCGCCCGCGAGTTCATCGACCGCCTGCCCGAAGGTTTCGAGACCGAGGTCGGCGAGAACGGCGTGATGCTCTCTGGTGGCCAGCGCCAGCGCCTGGCGATTGCCCGCGCGCTGCTCAAGGATGCTCCGGTGCTGATTCTCGATGAGGCCACCTCGGCGCTGGACACCGAATCCGAGCGGCACATCCAGGCAGCCCTGGAGAAGGTCATGGAAGGTCGGACCACGCTGGTCATCGCCCACCGCCTGAGTACCATCGAGGCAGCGGACCTGATCCTGGTGATGGACCAGGGCCACATCGTCGAACGCGGTTCCCACGACGAACTGATCGCGCAGAACGGCTATTACGCCCGTCTGCACGCTCGCCAGTTCGCCGACGACCCGGTCGACGGGGCCGAAGAAGCACCGGTCGAGCAACCGGTATGACGCAGGTGCGGACCTCTCCGGCATGCTGAATCGTCTGCGAGTCTTCCGCGAACGCGGCTGGACGCCCATCGCGGCGGCCGACTATGCGGCCGCCTGGCAGCGCTTCGGCGGCAGCGTCGCCACCCATCCGGATGTGGTCGAGCGTCTCGCCCATCTGGCGGGCATTCCGGTGCGTTACCTGGGCTGGTTCGAGAGCGATGATCTGCGCGCCGCCGTGCCGACCTGGGGGCGCAATCTTGCGCTGTCCAAGGACGTGCTCAAGCGCGTGGGCAAGAAGGCGCTGTTCGACCTGGGCAACGCCGAGATCATCCTGCCCATTGCCGAGGGTGCGCGCATCGAGCTGCGCCACCAGGTGCGCTACCTCTCCGAGCTGAACCGCGAGCAGGTCAGTGATGCCCGCGAGCAGCCCGAACAGCTGGCGATGAACCGCGCGCCGGCCGACTTCTCGAAGAAATTCCGCTACAACCAACGCCGCGAACAGCGCCTGCTGGAAGAGGCGGGCGGCGTGCTGCAGCCCATGAGCGAGCTGAGCCCTGAAGAGCAGGCGAGCATCTATGCCGACCTGTTCCAGCGCCGCTGGGAATTCGAAGTGCCGGGCAAGGCGCGGCTCGCCGAAGTCTTCGGCCTGATGCGCGAATTCATGCGCGGCTCGCTGGTACGCCTGGACGGCGAGCCGGTGGCGAT
The DNA here is from genome assembly GCF_014852585.1 of Pseudomonas sp. PDM18. Taxonomy (GTDB): domain Bacteria; phylum Pseudomonadota; class Gammaproteobacteria; order Pseudomonadales; family Pseudomonadaceae; genus Pseudomonas. The sequence goes on from NZ_JACVBX010000010.1 coordinate 40,092, forward strand.
CCAGATTCTCTATCGGGTCGAAGCGCCGAAGTGGGTCAGCGTCGAGTACATCAACGGCGGCGTGGCTCCGGAGAATCGCGAGTTCAGCCCCGGCAGCGTGCTCAGCTTCGTCAATACACAAGAGGCCTGGGCCGAGGCCGAGGCGCTGGGCAAGCCGCTGCGCTATTCCTTCGGCCGCGCCGACCGCGAGTACAAGGACCGCTGGTGCCACCGCGTGCCGGTGTTCCAGGTCTGACGCCCCGCCCGCGCAAGCGGGCCTGATGGAGAGTCGCCATGAGCGCCCGCAAGCAGCACCTGCTCAAACAGCACCGTCGCAAGAAGCGCGCGACCCTGCTCGTCGCCCTGCTGGCGGTGATCCTGCTGGGCATCTTCGCGCCCTGGTGGAGCGTGCCGTTGGCCGTTCTGTTGGGCTGGGTCGCTCATGAGGCGTGGTTCGCCGATCACCTGTTCTATTCGCCGCGCGACGACTACCGCTACGACTTCCCCGAGGGCTCCATCGCTCTGCCGGTTTCGCTCGGTCCGCATGGCCTCCACGTCGCCACCGACGCGCTGCCGGAGAACGAGGAAACGCTGGTGCTGGAGATCGAGGTCAAGGCCTCGTTGCTCGGCCGCTGGCTCGACCCGCAGGTACTGGTCGAGGGCGTCGAGCCTGACCGCCAGGACTTCGAGCGCGGCGTCAGCGGCAAGCGCTACATCAACCTGTCCGGCCAGGGCGAGGCGCTGCGTTCCGGCCAGTTGCGCATTCGCAGCCGCCATTGCCGGCTCGCGCAGCAGGGCGTGCTGCACGCCTTCCACAACCCCGACTACACCCGACAGCGCCTGCTGATCGTCGCGCCCCACGCCGACGATGCCGAGCTCGCTGCCTTCGGCCAGTACAGCCGCTGTCCCGACGCCTGGATCGTCACCCTGACCCAGGGCGAGATCGAGGCCGAGCACTACCAGCGCCTGGGGCTGGACAAGGCCGCTGCCGCCCATCTCAAGGGCCGCCTGCGTACCTGGGACAGTATCGCCGCGCCGTTGTGGGGCGGCGTACCTACCGATCACTGCGTGCAACTGGGCTACTACTGCTTGCAACTGCCGGCCATGGCTGCCGATCCAAGCCAGGCATTCGGCTCGCGAGAGTCTGGTGATATCGATATCCGCAGTGCGCGCGGCCTCAACCCCTTCCCTTTGCCGGGCGACAGCGATGGCGCGCCGACCTGGCTCAACCTGGTGGCCGACCTCACCGCGCTGATCGAACGCATCCGCCCGGAAGTGGTGCTTACGGCGCACCCGGAACTGGACCCCCACGCCGACCACGTGCACGCCACCCAGGCGACGCTGGAGGCGATGTCGCGTAGCAGCTGGAAACCGCAGACGCTGCTGCTCTACGCCAACCACCTGCACGACAACGACCGCTGGCCCATGGGGCCGGCCGACGGCGGCATCGCCCTGCCACCTTGTATCGAGGCATTACCGGCCGACCCGCTGTGGAGCCCGGTGCTCGACGCCGCGACCCGCGTCGACAAGGCCCTGGCCCTGGCCCTGCAGCATGACTTGCAGACCCCGCTCACCGGCAAGAAACGCCTGCGCCGGCTGATCCAGCGCGTGCTCGCCGGCCGTCAGTGGCCGGTCACTGGCGACGACGAGTTCTTCCGCAAGGCGGTGCGCCGCCACGAGCTGTTCTGGGTGCGCAAAGTCCCGTAGAGATTGCCGTGACCACCCGGTGCCCGGCGCAAGTCGCAGCGGGCGGCTATGGTATTATCCGCGGCGATTTCGACCTGCGGAGTTCCCATGAAATTGACCATGCCCCGATTCGATCAGGCCCCCGTGCTGGTGGTAGGCGACGTGATGCTCGACCGCTACTGGCACGGCGCGACCTCGCGCATCTCGCCCGAGGCGCCGGTGCCCGTGGTGCGGGTCGAACAGCATGAGGATCGCCCCGGTGGTGCTGCCAACGTCGCTCTGAACCTCGCCGCCCTTGGCGCCCCTGCCTTCCTGGTCGGCGTCACCGGCGTCGACGAAGCCGCCGACAGCCTCAGCGACAGCCTGCAGGCGGTGGGCGTGACCACCCGCTTCCAGCGCATCGCCGGCCAGCCGACCATCGTCAAGCTGCGCGTCATGAGCCGCCACCAGCAACTGCTGCGCGTGGACTTCGAGGAAGCCTTCCGCACCGACGCCGTGGCCCTGTCCGCCGATGTCGAGGCGCTGCTGGACCAGGTCCGCGTGCTGGTGCTGTCCGACTACGGCAAGGGCGCGCTGAAGAACCACCAGCAACTGATCCAGGCTGCCCGCCAGCGCGGCATTCCGGTGCTGGCCGATCCCAAGGGCAAGGACTTCGCCATCTATCGCGGCGCCAGCCTGATCACCCCGAATCTCTCCGAATTCGAAGCCATTGTCGGTCGCTGCACGGACGAGGCCGACCTGGTCGCCAAGGGCCAGCAACTGATGACCGAGCTGGAGCTCGGCGCGCTGCTGGTCACCCGTGGCGAACACGGCATGACCCTGCTGCGCCCGGGCCACAGCGCCCTGCACCTGCCGGCCCGTGCCCGCGAAGTGTTCGACGTCACCGGCGCCGGCGACACGGTGATTTCCACCCTCGCCGGCGCCATTGCCGCCGGCGAGGACCTGCCGCAGGCCGTCGCCCTGGCCAACCTGGCTGCCGGCATCGTCGTCGGCAAGCTCGGCACCGCCGCCATCAGCGCCCCGGAACTGCGCCGCGCCGTGCAGCGTGAACAGGGCTCCGAGCGTGGCGTGCTGAGCCTCGAGCAACTGCTGCTGGCCATCGAGGACGCCCGCGCCCACGGCGAGAAGATTGTCTTCACCAACGGTTGCTTCGACATCCTCCATGCAGGTCACGTGACCTACCTGGAGCAGGCCCGCGCCCAGGGCGATCGCCTGATCGTCGCCACCAACGACGACGCCTCTGTGACCCGCCTGAAAGGCCCGGGCCGCCCGATCAACAGCGTCGACCGCCGCATGGCTGTGCTCGCCGGCCTCGGCGCGGTGGACTGGGTCGTCAGCTTCGCCGAAGACACCCCCGAGCGCCTGCTCACCGAAGTCCGCCCGGACGTGCTGGTGAAGGGTGGCGACTACGGCGTCGAGCAGGTGGTCGGCGCCGACATCGTCAAGGCTTACGGCGGCGAAGTGCGCGTGCTGGGACTGGTGGAAAACAGCTCCACCACCGCCATCGTCGAGAAGATTCGCCATCAGGGCTGATCTCGTTCACGACTGCGTGGGGCGCCGGCCTTGCCGGCGTTCGCGGGCATGGCCCGCTCCTACAGGTGTGCACCAACCGGCCGTCAGGCCGGTTTTTCTTTGACCGCTCTGCCAGTCACCGGCGGCAAAACGGTCATGGTCCCTGCGGCATTTTGCAGCGCATGATCGGGGCATCCACCCTCCGCGGAGCGAGATGCCATGACCACCGACGTGCAGGGCCGCGCCCTGGCCGTGCTGAACCGTGTCGCCCAAGCCGACTGGCCGGACCGACTGAAGCTGCGTAAGCCCTTCGAAAGACTCCTCTACAGCGGCAGCCGCACCGGCTTCCGGCTGGCCAGCGAGCGCGCCGCCAAGCAGCCTAAGACCCCACGCAAGGCCGACCCGGACGGGCTGTTCGACCTGTCGCTGTCCGACGAGCAGCAGATGCTCGTGGAGATGCTCGAAGGCTTTGCCGCCGAAGTGCTACGCCCGGCCGCCCATGAGGCCGACGCCAAGGCCAGCCTGAGCCTCGAGTTGCTTGCCCAGGCGCAGGAACTGGGCCTGACCCATTACGGCGTCAGTGAAGTACACGGCGGCATGGCCGGCGAGCGCACCGTGGTGACCAACGCGCTGATCGCCGAATCCCTCGCCCGTGGCGACCTCAGCCTGGCTGCCGCACTGCTGGTCCCGCTCTCGTCGGCTAACTGCATTCGTCGCTGGGCTTCGCCGCAACAGCAGGCGCGCTGGCTGCCGGCGTTCGTTGGCGAAGAAGCGGCGCCGCTGATCGCCATCGCGGTGAACGAACCGCAGTTGCTGGTCGATCCGCTGCGCCCGGCCACCAAGGCGCGCAAGCGGGGTTCGAGCTACACATTGACTGGCGAAAAATGCCTGGTCGTGCGCGGCGTGGATGCGCAGAAGCTGATCGTGGCGGCGGATGCCGGCGACGGCCCGGCGCTGTTCCTTATCGACACCCGCGCCAAGGGCGTCGAAGTGCGCGCCGAACCGGCCATGGGCCTTAAGGCCACCGGCACCGCGCGGGTTCGCTTGAAGGGCGTGAAGGTTCCGGCCGAACAGCGGCTGGCGGCGGAGCGCTTCGACTACCAGGCCTTCCTCGATCACACCGCGCTGGCCTGGTGCGCGCTGGCGGTGGGCACCGGGCAGGCCGCGCTGGACTACGTGATCACGTACTGCAACGAGCGCGAAGCCTTCGGCGAGCCGATCAGCCATCGCCAGGGCGTGGCCTTCATGGTCGCCGACATCGCGGTCGAGCTGGACGCCATGCGCCTGATGGTCTGGCGCGCCTGCGCACTGGCCGAGCGTGGTCAGGCCTTCCACCGCGAGGCTTACCTCGCGAAGCTGCTCTGCGCCGAGAAGGCGATGAAGATCGGCACCGACGCGGTGCAACTGCTCGGCGGCCACGGTTTCACCCAGGAACACCCGGCCGAGCGCTGGTACCGCGACCTGCGCGCCGTCAGTTTGATGGCCGGCGGTCTACACCTGTAACGCGGGCTCATCGCTGCTGCGCTCGCCCAGCCGGCGTTGGAAACGAACTCGGAATGCTCATTTACAACTGTAAACTCCGCTTCCTCGTCCGTTTCCGCCTTGGCTGCGCTTCGCTCGCGACGTGATGAGCTCCGCTTAGGAGCTTTGCATGTACCTCGAGACGCCGAAGAAATTCCGCACCTTGCAGAACCAGGCCCGCCAGGTGGCGGAGAACTACCTGCGACCAATTTCGCGCAAGTACGACAAGGCCGAGCACGCCTACCCCAAGGAGCTGGACCTGCTGGCCGCGCTGCTGGACGGCATGAATGCCGGCTCGCCGGATGCCGTAGGCGCCACCTCCGCCAGCAAGCGCAAGGCCGGCTCGGAGGAGGGCGTGAAGAATGGTGGCAACCTGTCCGCCTGCCTGGGCGTGATGGAAATGTGCTGGGGCGACACCGGCCTGCTGCTGGCCATGCCGCGCCAGGGCCTGGGCAACGCCGCCATTGCCGCGGTGGCCAATGAGGAGCAGCTCAAGCGCTTCTCCGGCACCTGGGCGGCCATGGCCATCACCGAGCCGGGCTGCGGCTCGGACTCGGCGGCGATCCGCACCACGGCCACCCGCGATGGCGATCACTACCTGCTCAATGGCGAGAAGATCTTCGTCACCTCCGGCGCCCGCGCCGACGCGGTGGTGGTCTGGGCGACCCTGGACAAGAGCCTCGGCCGCGCAGCGATCAAGTCCTTCGTGGTGGAGAAGGGCACGCCGGGCATGACCGTCACCCGCCTGGAGAAGAAGCTCGGCATCAAGGCCTCGGACACCGCGTCCATCAGCTTCAGCGACTGCCGCGTGCCGGCCGCCAACCTGCTGGGCAATGCCGAGATCGATGTGCAGAAGGGCTTTGCCGGGGTGATGGAAACCTTCGACAACACCCGCCCGCTGGTGGCTGCCATGGCGATCGGCGTGGCCAAGGCCTCGCTGGATCGCACCCGCGAACTGCTGAAGACGGCCGGCTGCCGCTTCGACTATCGCCAGCCGCTGCTGACCGCCAGCCACGCCGAAGCCACGTTGTACCGGCTGGAAGCCGAATGGGAGGCCGCGCGCCTGCTGACCCTGAAGGCCGCCTGGATGGCCGACAACCGTCAGCCCAACTCCAAGGAAGCATCCATAGCCAAGGCCAAGGCCGGGCGGGTGGCCAACGAGGTGACGCTGAAATGCGTCGAGCTGGCCGGGGCACTGGGTTATGGGGAAGAGGAATTGCTGGAGAAGTGGGCGCGGGACTCGAAGATCCTCGACATCTTCGAAGGCACCCAGCAGATCCAGTTGCTGATCGTGGCGCGTCGGTTGCTGGGCAAGAGTTCCAGTCAATTGAAGTGAGGCGTAGCGCTTTTCTGTAGGAGCGAGCTTGCTCGCGAACAAAGCTCACCGATCACTCCGTCGCTGGGCGGTTCGCGAGCAAGCTCGCTCCTACAGGTCCTGCCCGGCAGGCTGGGTCAGGTTACGTACTCAGGCCGTGCGCCGCCCGCTGCCGGCATTGCCGGCGGCGGGCGGCCACTGCTCCATCCATTCGCGGAAGCGGATGCGTTCCTCGCGCACCAGCCAGCCATCCTGCTCGGCGAAACTCTCCGACAGCCACAGGCCACGGGTGCTGGCCTTGCACAGCTCGCCCTTGCTCAGGGTAAGCAGCTCGCCGGTCGGCTGCCCATGCTCCAGCGGCAGCAGGTAGATGTCCGGGCGACGGCGGTCCAGCCGCGCCACCAGCGGGCCGCTTTCGAGTTTCTCGTCGACGTGGAACAGGCTCACCTCGCGGGCATCCTTGGGCAGCTCCATGCGCAGGTCATAGACCAACTGCAGCGAGGCCGTCGGCAGGTGCACATAGGCCTGCGGGCGCTCCAGCAAGCGCAGCGCACCGGCCTGAACCGGGCGCGAGGCGCCGGACAGCGGGGTCAGGGAGAAGTGGCTGGTTTCGCGATAGCGCAGGATGCCCTCGTAGGGCGTCGGCAGCCAGGTGTCGCCAAAGCGCCCGCCCAGCCAGCCGTCGGCAGTTTCCACCAGGCATTCCTCGGCGACTTCCTGGATCGCGGTGAGCAGCGGCAGGTTCAGTTCGTGGGCCGGCACATAGCCGGAAATCAGCTTGAGCACCGTGTCGCCACGGTCCAGGCGGCGTTGGCGCACCAGGATCCAGTGGTCGCGTCCCTGGTAGTTCAGGGTCAGGCGCACCGAAACGCCGAGGTTGGCCAGTTCAGTGACGAAGCGCTCGGTCTCGTTGATCTCGATGGGGCGGCGCTTTTCCAGGACCTGGGCGAAGTTCAGGGGCTTGCCGAGGGTCTGGTAGATGAGACCTTCCGGGCTGGCTTCCACCAGCAGCGGCAGGGTCTTGAAGGCGGTCGGGTCCTTGCGGGCGAGCGTACGGGGCATAGGGTCTTCCTTCTCGTACAGGGCGCCGGGTTGCGCTGGCGCGTCCTTACCGTGGTAAGCGACGCCGACGCGAACGCTGACCGTCTGCTGGGGACGGTCCGGCCGATCGTTCAATTACGGGGTCGCTACAACCTAGACAGCCTGACACCGCTCCTGGTGTCATCGAAAATCCAAAGGATTTCCGGATTTTTCCCTGAAAGGCTTTGCGATTCCGAGGCTTTTGCGTGGGAATCGCCGGTTGGCGACAGTTTCTGTGCCCGCGGTTTTCGCCGGGGGAGTTGGAGCATGGCACAGGAATGCGTAATCCACATGACCGCCGATCAGCGGTCGAGGACCTCGGCGGCAATGTCCACGTTGTGCGCGAGATGCAGTGGATTGATAGTGCCGACGATGGCGCTGGCGACGCCCGGATGGCCCAGCACCAGTTCGAAGCTGGCGCGCACCGGGTCGACGCCGGGGGCGAGGGCGGCGTGGCCGCTGGCCAGGGCCTTCTTGATCAGGATGCCGCGGCCATGGGCCTGGGCGTGGTCGATCACCGGCTTTTCCGCCTGCTCGTTGAGGTTGTAGGTGACCATCGCGCAGTCACCGCGCTCCAGGGCCAGCAGGCCGCCGTCGGCAGTCTTGCCGGAGAAGCCGAAGCCGCGGATCAGCCCTTCGTCCTTCAGGCGCTCAAGGGTCGCGTAGACCTCGGTGCCGCGCAGGATGTCCAGGTCATTGCCGTCGGAATGCACCAGCACCAGGTCGATGTAGTCGGTCTCCAGACGCTGCAGGCTGCGTTCCACCGAGCGGCGCGTGTGGGCGGCGCTGAAGTCGAACTGCGACTGGCCGCCGACGAATTCCTCGCCGGTCTTGCTGACGATCACCCACTGGTGGCGCTGGCCGCGCAGCAGCGGGCCGAGGCGCTCTTCGCTGCGACCATAGGCCGGCGCGGTGTCGATCAGGTTGATGCCCAGTTCGCGGGCCAGTGCGATCAGGTCGGCGGCCTCGCGGTCATCGGGGATGCGGAAGCCTTCGGGGTACTTCACGCCCTGGTCGCGGCCGAGCTTCACGGTACCCAGGCCCAGTGGCGAGACGTTCAGGCCCGTGCTGCCCAGCGGGCGATGCAGGTGATGCAGGGTCTTCATCCGAGCAGTTCCTCCCATACCGGGCGGGCCATGGCCGGGCGCGGCAGGTCCGGCAGGGCGGCGTTGGCTTGCGGGCGGATGCCGCTTTTCTCCAGCGACTCCAGCACGCGGTCGGCGAAGTTCGGCGCCAGGGCCAGCTTGGTCGGCCAGCCGACCAGCAGGGCGCCGTCCTCGGCGAGGAAGGCGCTGTCCGGGCGCAGCAGGTTGTTCTGCGAGGGTTCGGCGCGGTCCACGCGCAGGGTCGCCCAGCGAGCGGCGGAGAGGTCGATCCACGGCACCAGCTTGTGCAGCTCGCGCTGCGCCTCGGCGATCTGCTCGGCCTCGTTGCGCGCCACGCCGCCGGCTTCGGCGATGTCGCCGCCCAGGTACCAGACCCAGTCGCCATTGCTCAGCGGGTGGGTGGTGACAGTGACGCGCGGTTTTGGCCCGCCGCCGAGGCAGTGGGCGTACAGCGGCTTCAGGGTGGGTGCGGTGACCAGCACCATGTGCAGCGGGCGACGCTGCATCTCCGGGCGCTCCAGGCCCAGCTCGCGCAGCAGCGCCTCGTTGCCGGCGCCGGCGCTGAGCACCACGCGTTGGGCGCGGACTTCGCGGCCGTCCACGCGCAGGCCGACCAGCTTGTCGCCTTCGCGCAGGGCTTCGATGTGTTCGCCGGCCAGCAGGCTGTCACCGGCCAGTTCGGCCAGACGGGCGACCAGGCTGGGCACGTCCAGCACTAGCTCGGTGAGGCGGTAGGCCTTGCCCTTGAAGGCCTTGTCCTGCAGGGCGGGTGGCAGGTCGCTGCCCTTCACCTGGGCGACACGACTGCGCACCGCCTTGCTGGCGAAGAAGCTGGTGAGGTTGCCGGCCAGGCCGCCGGGCGACCACAGGTAATGAGCGTCGGAAAGCACCCGCACGCCGCGCAGGTCCACCTCGCCGGTACCTGCCAGGCAATCGCGCCACAGCGCCGGCATGTCGGCGATGGCCTCGGAGGCGCCGGTCAGCGCACCGTGCAGCGCGTACTTGGTGCCGCCATGGATGATCCCCTGCGAGCGCATGCTCTGTACGCCGCCCAGCGCGGTGTTCTCCACCAGCACGGTGGAAAAGCCGGCGCGCCGCAGACGCGCATTGAGCCACAGACCGGCGATGCCGCCGCCGACGATGAGGATGTCGGTGCTCAGGGATTCGGACATGAAAGCGCCTCGAGGGAAAATCGAAGCGCGCAGTATAACCCGATGGCGCGCGGCGACAGGCCGCGCACCATTGCCTCATCAGTGACCGGCGTTGCCGGAGAACAGCTGGATCACCACCACGCCGCTGACGATCAGGCCCATACCCAACAGGGCAGCGGTATCGAGCTTTTGCTGGTAGAGCACCAGCGCAGCAATACTGACCAGCACAATGCCCAGCCCTGCCCAGATGGCGTAGGCGATGCCGACCGGAATGCTGCGCACCACCAGGGTGAGCATCCAGAAGGAAATGGCGTAGCCGACGATCACCAGCACCAGCGGCAGGGGTGTGGAGAAGCCCTTCACTGATTTCAGCGAAGCGGTGGCGATGACTTCGGCGACGATGGCGATGGCGAGGTAGAGATAGCCGGGCATGGTGGGTGCTCCCCGGAACGACACGCCGCTCGGTATGAGCGACACGCAGCTGACGTTCGAATCTGCCGGGCATTCTAGTCCCCCGGATGATGGGATAAAGTCATTACCTATCTGAATTGAAGATGGGTGTCGGCCATGCAGTGGAACCTGGATCAGTTGCGACTCTTCGTCAGCGTCGCCGATCAATCTTCCTTCTCGGCGGCGGCGCGACAGCTGCAGCGCGTGCAGTCGGCGGTGAGTTCCTCCATCGCGCTGCTGGAGAGCGACCTGGGCGTGACCCTGTTCGAGCGCAGCAGCGGCCGCCAGCCAGTGCTGACCGGCGAGGGCAGGGCGCTGCTGGATGAAGCCCGCGAGGTGCTGCGACAGTGCGAGCGCCTGGAAAGCCGGGCGCTGGCGCTGGTGCGCGGCACCGAGCCGTTGCTGCGCCTCGCGCAGGACGAGGCGATGCCTTACCAGCCGGTGCTTTCCGGGCTGCAGGCGCTGGCGCAGGAATTTCCCACCCTGGAGGTGCAACTGGCCAGCGGCGCCCAGGGCGACGTGGCGCGCAAGCTGCTGGAGCGCCGCGCTGACCTCGGCCTGCTGTTCCATCATGAGGGCATGCCCGAGCAACTGGAGCGGCAGCGGCTGGGCACCATCGAAATGGTCACCGTGTGCGGCGCCGGGCACGAGCTGGCCAGGCTGGACTACGCCGACCGCCGTGAGCTGGCGCGGCATCGCCAGTTGCTGATGGCCCCGCAGGACAGCCATTACCCCGGCGGCGAGCAGATCAGCCCGCTGGTCTGGCGCGCCGACAGCTTCTACGCCATGGCCGAACTGCTGATGCGCGACCTCGGTTGGGCCTGGCTGCCGACCCACGTGGCGCAGTATCCGGCTTACCAGCCGCTGCTGGTGGAACTGGCCAGCGACTGGACGCCACCACCGCTGGTGGTGGAGCTGGTCTGGCGCCGCGACGAGCCGCTGGGGCCGGCGGCGCAGTGGTTGGGCGAGTGCTTTGCGGAGCATCTTGCTTCGCCGGTGTGACTGGCTTCGCTTGGAAATAGCTGGCTTGCCCGGATATGTCTCTGCCTGCGCTTTCCCCTCACCCTAGCCCTCTCCCAAGGGAGAGGGGGCAGATCGTGCCGGCTCACACCACGATTTCATCCTGCACCGAACGGTCCCCTCTCCTGCTTGCGGGAGAGGGTTAGGGTGAGGGGCTCTTGCTCTCGGCCGCGCGGAGGCTTCGGCGTTGCGGTGGAACGTGGTGCAGCCTGCTGGCCCGCGAATTTGCTACTCTCCGCCGCCATGAACCGGACCCTCTATACCCTGCTGCTCCACCTGGGCCTGCCGCTGGTCGCGCTGCGCCTGTTCCTGCGTTCGCGCAAGGCGCCGGCCTATGCCCTGCGCGTCGGCGAGCGTTTCTCCCTCAGCCTGCCGGCGCTCATGCCCGGCGGCATCTGGGTGCACGCGGTGTCGGTGGGTGAGAGCATCGCCGCCGCGCCGATGATCCGCGCGCTGATGCAGCGCCACCCCGGCCTGCCGATCACCGTCACCTGCATGACGCCCACCGGCTCCGAGCGCATCCGCGCGCTGTTCGGCGACCAGGTGCAGCACTGCTACCTGCCCTACGACCTGCCCTGGGCGGCGGCGCGCTTCCTCGACCGTGCGCAGCCGGTGCTGGGCGTGATCATGGAAACCGAGTTGTGGCCCAACCACATCCACCAGTGCGCCAAACGCGGCATTCCGGTGGCGTTGGCCAACGCGCGGCTGTCCGAACGCTCGGCGCGCGGTTACGCACGCTTCGCCGGGCTGACCCGGCCGATGCTGGAAGAGATGAGCTGGATTGCCGTGCAGACCGAGGCCGAAGCCGAGCGCTTCCGTCAGTTGGGCGCGCGCCCGGACTGTGTGAGCGTGACCGGTTCGATCAAGTTCGACCTGACCATCGACCCTGAACTGCTGGTGCGCGCCGATGACCTGCGCGCCCAGTGGCAGGCGCAGCAGCGGCCGGTGTGGATTGCCGCCAGTACCCATGCCGGGGAAGACGAGATCGTCCTCGCTGCGCATCGCCAGTTGCTGGAAAAACACCCGGAGGCGCTGCTGATCCTGGTGCCCCGCCACCCGGAACGCTTCAACCCGATGTTCGAGCTGTGCAATCGCGAAGGCTTGCGCACCCTGCGCCGCTCCACCGGTGAGCAGGTCACGGCGGACACCCAGGTGCTGCTGGGCGACACCATGGGCGAGTTGCTGTTCCTCTATGCGCTGGCCGATGTCGCCTTCGTCGGCGGCAGCCTGGTGCCCAACGGCGGGCATAACCTGCTTGAGCCGGCGGCTCTGGGCAAGCCGGTGCTGTCCGGCCCGCACCTGTTCAACTTCCTGGAGATCGCGGCGCAACTGCGCGAGGTCGGCGCGCTGCGCGAAGTGGTCGATGCGCCTTCGCTGGCGGTGGCGGTGGCCGCCCTGTGGGACGAGCCGGCTTCTGCCGAGCGCATGGCCGATGCCGGTCTGGGCGTGATGAAGGCCAACCAGGGTGCGCTGGAGCGTTTGCTGGATGGCCTCGGGCGACTGATCAGAAAGTCGGCGGCGTAATTACCCAGAGCACCACGGCATCCACCTCGCCGGGATTGCCGTAGCGGTGCGGCTCCTGGCTGGAGTAGCTGAAGCTGTCGCCCTCGTTGAGCACGAAATGGCGTTCGCCCACCCACAGCTCGAATGTGCCGCTGAGCAGGTATCCGGCTTCCTCGCCGTCGTGGCTGTAGCTCTGCTGGCTGTAGGTTCCGGGCGGAAACTTCGAATGGAGGATTTCCAGCTGGCGGCTGGGCTGCGGGCTGAGCAGTTCGTCGATGATGCCGTCTTCGTAATGCACGCTGGTGCGGGCATTGCGCCGCACCACGTAGCCGGCGTCGGCCGGGTCGACCTGCACTTCGCTGGCGAAGAACCACTGAATGGTCACGCCCAGGCTGCGGGCGATGTTGAACAGCGCCGGGATCGACGGGTAGGCCAGGTTGCGTTCCAGTTGGCTGATGTAGCCGGCGGTGAGTCCGCTCTGCTCGGCCAGCTCCGCCAGGGTCATGCCGCGCCGCTTGCGCAGACCGCGGATGCGGGTGCCGAGGAACTGCGCTTCGGCGTTGGCGGGGGCTTCCTGCGGGGCTTTGCGGCTCATGCGGCGGTGGTCCTGGCGATTGGCGTCGTGGGGCATTCTAAACAATGCGTCGATTCATCGTTGCGCGCAGTTCGGCTCAAAACGCACAAGGTAGTAGAGGATGTAGCCGGAGTAGCGCAGCGTTCCTGCTTCGACCTCTTGGCTGAAGCACTCCTTGAGGGCATCTTCGTCGGCAAAACCATAGTCGGGTAGCTTCGCTTCCGCGAAGCCCGCCAGACGCCAGAAATCGAACCCGTCGATTTCACCCTTGGCGCCAAAGTCGAAGTCCACGGTTCCGTCAGGCAGTTGGACGGCGCAGCCGTAGCCATGCTTGAAGTAGTGCACACCGTCTTTGAGTGTTCCCCGATGGGGAATGTCGAGAAATGCCCATTCGCGATTACTGGCGGGGCGAGCGATGGCCGATTGTTCGAGCAGCGCCACTGCCTGGCGTACGGCGCGCTGATAGTCGGCGACGAGTTTGGCTAGACCTGGGTTCATGGCTTCAACGATTGGCTACAGAACGGCCATTCTAGAGTGCAATCCTGGTTGATGGGCCCTGGGGACGGATTGATCCGTCCCCAGGGCCCAAGCAGGCTCAGATTGCCCACCCTGCCTTGAGCCCCTCGTAGATCGCCTCTTCCGCGGTGCGCGGCGCCAGGCAGTCGCCGATGCGGCGCACCTCGGCGAGGTCGGCGATCTCGTCGGCCAGGTCGTCCACCGGCTGGTGGCCCTGGCAGAGCACCAGGGTGTCGATGTTTTCCACCAGCATCGGCTCGCCGCTGGCGGTGTGCTGCAGGTAGACGGTGCTGTCGTCGACGCCGTACAGGCGGGCGTAGGGAGTGATGGTGATGCCCAGGCGGTGCAACTCGCCGGCGAGGTGGTCGCGGACATAGAGCGGCAGGTTTTCCCCGACATGGGTGCCGTTCACCGCCAGTTGTACCTGGTGACCATCGCGCACCAGGCGCTCGGCGATACCGGGGGCGATCCAGTCGGCGCGCCAATCGGTGACCAGCACCGAGCGACCGGTCTTCACTTCGCCGCGCAGCACTTGCCAGGCGTCGACCACCTGCAGGTCGCCTGCCTCTTCGTAAGGCGGGCGATAGGGTTTGGCGCCGGTGGCAACGATCACCACGTCGGGGCGTTCCTGCTCGACCAGCGCACGGTCGACGCGGGTGTTGCGGCGCACTTCGACGCCGGCCAGTTGCATTTCGCGCTGCAGGTTGGTGGAGGCGCCGCCGAACTCCGCACGGCGCGGCAGCAACTGGGCGAGGTTGACCTGCCCACCAAGCTGGCCGCTGGCTTCGCAGAGGGTGACTGCGTGGCCGCGCTGCGCCGCGACGGCAGCTGCCTTCATGCCCGCCGGCCCGCCGCCGACTACCAGCACGCGCTTGCGCTGGGTGGCCATCTTGCGTTCGGCGTAGATCAGTTCGCGGCCGGTTTCCGGGTGCTGGATGCAGGAGATCGGGTAGCCGCGGTGGAAGTGGCCGATGCACGCCTGGTTGCAGGCGATGCAGGCGCGCACGTCCTCGACGTGGCCGCTTTCGGTCTTGCCCGGCATCTGCGGGTCGCAGATCAGCGCGCGGGTCATGCCGCAGACGTCGGCTTGGCCGCGGGCGAGGATCAGCTCGGCTTCCTGCGGCTGGTTGATGCGCCCGGTGACGAACAGCGGTACCTCCAGGTTGCGCTTGAAGGTGCCGGCTTCGTTCGCCAGGTAAGCCGCTTCGACGGCCATCGGCGGAACGATATGGATGGCACCGCCCAGCGAGGCGGAGGTGCCGGCGACTATGTGCACGTAGTCCAGCGAGTTCTGCAGCCCTTTCACTCCCTGCAGCGATTCGTCTTCAGTGAGGCCTTCGGGGTCACGCTCGTCTGCGGAGATGCGCAGGCCGATGATGAAGTCTTCGTCGGTGGCGGCGCGTATGGCGGCGATCACTTCGCGGGTGAAGCGCAGGCGTGCGTCGAGGTCGCCGTTGTAGCCGTCGGTGCGGCGGTTCACCCGTGGGTTGAGGAACTGCGCCGGCAGGTAGCCGTGGCTGGCGACCACTTCCACGCCGTCGATGCCGGCGGCATGCAGGCGGCGAGCGGCGTCGGCGTAGCCCTGGATGATCTCGTCGATCATCGCTTGGCTCAGCTCGCGGGGCATCACCCGGAAACGCTCGTTGGGCGAGGCGGACGGCGCGTAGGCCACGGCCAGCAGGCCGTCGCTGGATTCCATGATCTCCCGGCCGGGGTGGAACACCTGGGAAAGCACCACGGTGCCTTCGGCATGGCAGGCCTCGGCGATGCGTCGGTAGCCGGGGATGCACTCGTCATCGGTGGCCATCAGCACGTGGGAGGTGTAGCGGGCGCTGTCGTGAACGCCGGCTACCTGCAGCACGATCAGGCCGACGCCGCCCTTGGCACGGGCGGTGTGGTAGGCCACCAACTGGTCATTGACCAGGTTGTCGGTGGGCATCGAGGTGTCGTGCCCGGTGGACATGATGCGGTTCTTCAGCTCCTTGCCGCGGATGCGCAGCGGGCTGAACAAGTGGGGAAACTGGCTCATCGGGCAACTCCGGATTCTTGTTGTCAATTCAGCACTAAACATCGACCGCGCGAGCTAGAGCGGAACAAGGCGGAAACCGGTGAGGCAGCGGAGTTGACTCCAGTCAATGAGCATGCCGAGCCGGTTTCCAACGCAGTTCCGCCGACGCGCAGCCGGTCGATCAACTAGGCGTTGCGCGCCTGCCAGTCCACCGGATAGAGCGCGTAGAACACGCAGGCTTTCTCACCTTCGTAGGCCAGCGGCGTGCGTTCGGGGACCCAGATCACGTCGCCCGGTTTGGCGTCGATCACCTGGTCGGCCAGGCGCAGGCGGAAGTTGCCTTCGAGCACCACGATCAGCTCGTCGTAGAGCACCGTCCATTCGATGGAGACGCCGTCAAAGCGCGCCAGGCCCGCGCCCATGGTTTCGCTGTCCGCCGGGCCGATCAGCCGGCAGATGGCGGCACTTTCGATGTCTTGCCCACCGTAGGGCTGGAGCTGCAGGGAGGACTGCTGGAAGTGGCGGACCTGGGACACGGCGGCTTCTCCTGTCGTGGAAAATGTTGTTTAAGTTATTCCTATGAAAATTTACCACCAGTAAAAAATCAACTTGTTTTTTTAAAGATGACTGGGTAGTTTCGATAGCGCACCCGGAGTCCTCCGGGGCAACCGCGACGTGCTCCACAACAACTACAAGAGGAGAGGCGCATGAACCGTCCCGTACGGTTCCCCCTCGCATGGCGGGCCCACCCGCTGGCAATCGATTTCTCTCTGCCCTGCCTTTCTTGCAACGTTGTTTCGGCGCGCCCGTCCAGCGTGTGCGCGGCCATCCCGGCTGCGCCCATTGCCACCTACGACTGGGGGTATGCTCGATGACTTTCCACCGCAACACCTGCCACAAACGCTCCTTCCTCAAGACTGCCGTCTCGCCGCTGCTGCTCGCTCTCGGGCTGTGCGGCGGCGCCCAGGCCGCCGAGAACATGGTGGTGGTCGGCTACGGCGGCGCTGGCCAGAAGGCCCAGGAAGCTGCCTTCTTCCAGCCCTTCAGCAAGCAGTCCGGGGTCGGCGTGACCCAGACCGAATACAACGGCGAAATGGCACGTATCAAGGTAATGGCCGACACCGGCCACGCCGACTGGGACGTGGTGCAGATCGAGGGGCCGGACCTGGCCCGTGGCTGCGATGAAGGCCTGTTCGTGCCGCTGGACTGGCAACAGATCGGTGGCAAGGACCAGCTGATCCCCAATGCCGCCAAGGATTGCGGCTCGGCCGCGCTGGTGTGGGGCGTGGCCATCGCCTATGACGCCGACAAGCTCAAGCCGGCGCCGCAGTCCTGGTCGGATTTCTGGGACGTGCAGAAATTCCCCGGCAAGCGCGGCCTGCGCAAGCGTGCGATCTACAACCTGGAGTTCGCCCTGATGGCCGACGGCGTTAAGCCCGCCGATGTCTACAAGGAACTGGGCACCAAGGCCGGCGTCGATCGCGCCTTCGCCAAGCTCAATCAGATCAAGCCCTACGTGCAGTGGTGGGAAGCCGGCGCGCAACCGGCGCAGTGGCTGGCCGCCGGTGACGTGGTGATGACGACCACCTACACCGGGCGCATCGCCGATGCCTACAAAGGGGGACGCAATCTGCAGCTGGTCTGGCCAGGCAGCCTGTATGGCATGGACTACTGGGCGATCATCAAGGGCTCGCAGCACGTCGACGCGGCGAAGCGCTTCATCGCCTTCGCCAACCAGCCCGATGCCCAGGTCGACTACGTGAAGCACATTGCGTATGGTCCGACCAACAAGCAGGCCGCCGAGCGCCTGCCGTCCGACCTGGCCGGCTGGGTGCCGACATCCACGCAGAACCTGCCGCAAGGCCTGGCGATGGACGATGAGTTCTGGGTCGACCATGGCGAGGAGCTGGAAGAGCGCTTCAACGCCTGGGCCGCGCAATGACCAGGACCTGACCGTGACGCCGGGGCCGCGTGCCCCGGCTTCCTTAAGAGGAGAAGTGCACCATGACGTCGCTGCAGGCGCCCAGTCGCGCCACCTGTTCGCCCGAGGAGTGGAAGTTGCGTGAGGAGCTGGCGGCCTGCTACCGCCTGATCGCGCACTACCGCATGACCGACCTGATCTTCACTCATATCTCGGTGCGCATTCCCGGTCCCGAACACCATTTCCTGATCAATCCCTATGGACTGATGTTCGACGAGATCACCGCCTCCAGCCTGGTGAAGATCGATCTCACCGGTCATGCCGTGGAGCCGTCGCCGTACAAGGTCAACCCGGCCGGCTTCGTGATCCACAGCGCCATCCACGGGGCTCGCGAAGACGCGCAGTGCGTGTTGCACACCCACACCCGCGCGGGTTGTGCGGTGGCGGCGCAGGCCTGTGGCTTGCTGCCGCTGAACCAGATATCCCTGGAATTCTACGGACGCATCGGCTACCACAACTACGAAGGTATCGCCCTGTCGATGGACGAGCAGGAGCGCCTGGTACGCGACCTGGGTGACCACTACGGCCTGATGCTGCGCAACCACGGTCTGCTGACCGTAGGGCAGACGGTGCAGCAGGCGTTCCTGCGCATGTACTACTTGGAGAAGGCCTGCGACATCCAGCTGGCGGCCCAGGCGGGCGGTGAACTGGTGATCCCGCCGGAAGAGGTGTGCCGTCACACCGAGCAGCAATTCAACGCTCCGGCGCGGCCGCTGGCGGAAGGGGAACTGAGCGACCCGGATGGCTACGACCTGGCGTGGTCGGCATTGCTGCGCATGCTGGACCGGGTGTCGCCGGGGTATCGCGACTGACCGGCGCCGTCGTTTCGGTCCGCTTCTGCGATCAATGCCAGGGCGATTGTCCGGCAAGAAAAAGCCCCGCGATGCGGGGCTTTTTCTTGGGGCAGGATCAGTACTTCGCGCCGGCCTTGAGCTGCGCCTCGGCGGCCTTGGCCAGGTCCGGCGGGAGGAAGTCCTTGTCCGGGTTGTAGTCTGGCTTCAGGTAGGTGCCCAGGGCCTCCAGGTCGCTCGGCGCGAGGGTGCCGGCGGTCTGCTTGAGGCTCAGGTTGTCGAGGATGTAGTCGTAGCGCGTGTTGTTGTAGTCGCGCACCGAGTTGTACAGCGAACGCTGGGCGTCCAGTACGTCGACGATGTTGCGGGTACCGACCTGGTAACCGATCTCGGTGGCTTCCAGCGAGCTCTGGTTGGAGATGATCGCCTGGCGACGCGCCTTTACCTGCTCCACGTCGGTGTTCACCGCGCGGTGCTGGTTGCGGGCGTCCTGGACCACCTGGCGGCGCTGGCTTTCGCGCAGTTGCTCGCTCTGGTTCAAGCGCTGGTAGGCCTCGCGGACCTGGGAACTGGTCAGGCCACCGCTGTAGATCGGCACGTTCAGCTGCAGGCCGATGCTGCTCTGGTCGACGTACTTGCCGTAATGCGGCTGGCTTCCATCGTTGGCAAAGCCCAGCGCGTCGTTGTCACCCTTCTGGTACTGGGCCACGGCGTCGACGGTCGGCAGGTGGCCGGCCTTGCGCTGGCGCAGGGTCTCTTCGGCGGCATCGACCGCGTAGTTGCTGGCCTGCAGGCGTAGGTTCTGCTGGACCGAGGTGTCCACCCAGGCCTTCGCGTCGTTGGGAACCGGCGCGACGACCGGCAGCGAATGGAGGATGCCCTCGATGGCGCTGTACTCGCGGTTGGTCAGGGTCACCAGTGCCTGGAAGGCGTCATCCACCTGCTGCTCGGCCACAAGGCGGTTGGCCCGCGCGGTGTCATAGCTGGCTTGGGATTCGAGTACGTCGGTCTTGTCGGAGAGGCCGACGTCGAAGCGTTCGTTGGATTGGTCCAGCTGGCGCTTGAACGCTGCTTCCTCGGCCTTGCTGGCGGCCAGGTTGTCCTGGGCGCGGAGCACGCCGAAGTAGGTCTGGGCGGTCTGCAGGATCAGCTGCTGCTGGGTTGCGGAGAATTCGAGCTGGGCCTGTTCGGTGGTGTTTTCCGCGGCTTTGAGCTGGAACCAGCGATCCGCGCGGAACAGCGGCTGGCTCAGGGTTGCCTGCACCAGCTGGGTATTGCGGTTCAGCGTGGCGCTGGGGGTGTCCAGCGAGGTGCGGGTGCTGCCCGTGCTGGCCCCGGCGTTGATCTGCGGCAGCAGGCCGGAGCGTGCCTGGGGCACGGCTTCCTTGCGCGCCAGGTAGTCGGCCTGGGCGGCGGCGAGGTCGGCGTTGTTGTCGACCGCGTCCTTGTAGACGCTGATCAGATCCGTCTTGGTGGGCAGAGAAGGGGCGGCCGGAGCGGGCTGTGCAGCCCAGGCAAAGCCTGTCGTTGCGGCTACAGCGACAGCCAGAGAGAGTCTGCGCAGCATTCGTTCATCCTGGAAAGTGATGCGAGGTGGGGCAAGGCTACGGTCGCCGCCGGTGGCGGTCAAGGCACGTTCGTACGAGCCTTCCGAGGCAGGAGTGTAGCCGCGTGTAGGCAATTGCGCGTTTTCGGCCGGGCGGCGTTGGCTTATCCGTGTGCACTTGATTAGACTGCGGGCGTTCTTGTCGGGGTGCCCCATTGCGAGGGGCTGAGATCGGATAGTTCCGGATCCCGTTGAACCTGATCGGGTTAGCACCCGCGTAGGGAACAAGAAGTACGCATCCCGCGGCGCATTCCGCCCCGGCCCCAGCCCTCTTCGGGATGCGTCCCTTCGCTGCAGCCAGCAGCTCCTCTCGTCCCAGGTTCTCCCCCGGCAATCAACCCCAGGAGAGCCAGGATGAGCACCCAGAAAAACAACGTCACCCGCCTTGAACAGCTGGACCGCCAGTCGACCCAGCCCTTTCCGAATTCGAAGAAGGTCTACCTGACCGGCTCGCGCCCGGACATCCGCGTCCCGGTGCGGGAAATCTCCCTCGCCGACACTCCGACCGCCTTCGGTGGCGAGAAGAACGCCCCGGTGATGGTCTACGACACCTCCGGCCCCTACACCGACCCGGACGTGCGCATCGACCTGCGCAAGGGCCTGCCGGACGTGCGCTCGCGCTGGATCGACGAGCGTGGCGACACCGAAATCCTTCCCGGCCTGACCTCCGAGTTCGGCCAGTCGCGCCTGGCCGATGCAAGCCTTGACGCCCTGCGCTTCGCCCACGTACGTACCCCGCGCCGCGCCAAGGCCGGGAAGAACGTCACGCAGATGCACTACGCGCGCCAGGGCATCATCACGCCGGAGATGGAATACATCGCCATCCGCGAGAACATGAAGCTGCAGGAAGCCCGCGCCGCCGGCCTGCTCGATGCCCAACATCCGGGCCAGAGCTTCGGCGCGAGCATCCCGAAGGAAATCACCCCCGAGTTCGTCCGCGAGGAAGTCGCTCGCGGCCGCGCAATCATCCCGGCGAACATCAACCACATCGAACTGGAACCGATGATCATCGGCCGCAACTTCCTGGTGAAGGTCAACGGCAACATCGGCAACAGCGCGCTGGGCTCCTCCATCGAGGAAGAAGTGGAGAAGCTCACCTGGGGCATCCGCTGGGGCGCCGACACGGTGATGGACCTGTCCACCGGCAAGCATATCCACGAGACCCGCGAGTGGATCCTGCGCAATAGCCCGGTACCCATCGGCACCGTGCCGATCTACCAGGCGCTGGAGAAGGTCAACGGTGTCGCCGAGGACCTGACCTGGGAAATCTTCCGCGACACCCTGATTGAACAGGCCGAGCAGGGCGTGGACTACTTCACCATCCATGCCGGCGTGCTGCTGCGCTACGTGCCGCTGACCGCCAAGCGCGTCACCGGCATCGTCTCCCGTGGTGGCTCGATCATGGCCAAGTGGTGCCTGGCCCATCACCAGGAGAATTTCCTCTACACCCACTTCGAGGAAATCTGCCAGATCATGAAGGCCTACGACGTCAGCTTCTCGCTGGGCGACGGCCTGCGTCCGGGCTCGGTGGCCGACGCCAACGACGCCGCGCAGTTCGGCGAGCTGGAGACCTTGGGCGAGCTGACCCGCATCGCCTGGAAGCATGATGTCCAGGTTCTGATCGAGGGCCCCGGCCACGTGCCGATGCACCTGATCAAGGAGAACATGGACAAGCAGCTGGAGTGCTGCGACGAGGCGCCGTTCTACACCCTCGGCCCGCTGACCACCGACATCGCGCCGGGCTATGACCACATCACCTCGGGCATCGGCGCGGCGATGATCGGCTGGTTCGGCTGCGCCATGCTCTGCTACGTCACGCCCAAGGAGCACCTGGGCCTGCCGAACAAGGATGACGTGAAGACCGGCATCATCACCTACAAGATCGCCGCGCACGCCGCCGACCTCGCCAAGGGCCATCCGGGCGCGCAGATCCGCGACAACGCGCTGTCCAAGGCGCGCTTCGAGTTCCGCTGGGAGGACCAGTTCAACCTCGGCCTGGACCCGGACACTGCTCGCGCCTTCCACGACGAGACCCTGCCCAAGGACTCGGCCAAGGTGGCGCACTTCTGCTCCATGTGCGGGCCGAAATTCTGCTCCATGAAGATCACCCAGGAAGTCCGCGACTACGCCAAGGAGAACGGCCTCACCGATGAGCAGAAAGCCATCGAGGCCGGTTTCCAGGAGCAGGCCGCGCGCTTCAAGGACGAAGGTTCGGTGATCTACAAGCAGGTGTGACCGGTCGCGCTCACCCTTGACGACAAGGGTGGGCAGACTTGTAGGAGCGAGCTTGCTCGCGAACAGCCCAACTGCGGAGCCGCCAGCGGGCACCGTTCGCGAGCAAGCTCGCTCCTACGAAAAACAACAAAATCCTATTCAACTTTCGAGCCCTGCACGCATCGTGACCACTACCGCCATCGACTATTCACCGACCTCCGCCGTGGGCAGCGCCCAGCGCGTGCTCGGCCTGCGCGACCTGTTCTCCCTCTGGTTCTCCCTGGGCATCGGCCTGATGGTGCTGCAGACCGGCGCCCTGCTGGCGCCGGGCCTGGGCCTGGCCGGCGCACTCGGTGCAATCCTGCTCGGCACCCTGGTCGGCGTGCTGCTGCTGGCCAGCGCCGGGGTGATCGGCACCGACACCGGCCTGTCCGCCATGGCCTCGCTCAAGCTCAGCCTGGGCAGCCACGGCGCCGCGCTGCCGGCTCTGCTGAACCTGATGCAGCTGATTGGCTGGGGCGCCTTCGAGATCATCGTCATGCGCGACGCCGCCAGCCTGCTGGCGACCCGCGCTTTCGGCGAGGGCAGCCTGTGGACCAATCCAGCCCTCTGGACCCTGGCATTCGGCGCGCTGGCGACTCTGCTCGCGGTTGCCGGACCGCTCGCTTTCGTGCGCAAGGTGCTGCGTCGCTGGGGCATCTGGCTGCTGCTCGCGGCGTGCGTCTGGCTGACCTTCGACCTGTTCCAGCGCGCAGACCTGGCCGCGCTCTGGGCCAAGGCCGGCGACGGCTCGCTGTCCTTCGCCGTGGGCTTCGACATCGCCATCGCCATGCCGCTGTCCTGGCTGCCGCTGATCGCCGACTACTCGCGCTTCGGCAAGCACGCCGGGCAGACCTTCACCGGCGCGGCGCTGGGCTTCTTCATCGGCTGCTTCTGGCTGATGGGCCTGGGCGTGGCCTACACCCTGGCGTTCGCCCAAGGCAGCGACGCCAATGCGCTGCTGCTGGCGCTGGCCGGCGCCGGCATGGGCATCCCGCTGCTGCTGATCCTGCTGGACGAGTCGGAGAAGGCCTTCGCCGACATCCACTCGGCGGCGGTTTCCAGCGGCATCCTGCTGCCGCTCAAGGTCGAGCTGCTGGCCCTGGCCATCGGCGTGATCTGCACCCTGATCGCCTGGTTTGCGCCACTTGAGCAGTACCAGAACTTCCTGCTGCTGATCGGCTCGGTGTTCGCCCCGCTGTTCGGCGTGGTGCTGATCGACCACTTCGTCCTGCGCCGCCGCGCCCCGGCAGCGATTCCCCACGGCCTGCGCTGGGGCTCGCTGATCGCCTGGGGCGGTGGCGTGGTGGTGTATCACCTGCTGGCGAACTACCAGCCGGACCTGGGGGCGACCCTGCCGGCGCTGGTGGTGGCCGGGGTGCTGCAGTTGCTGCTGGGGCGCGTCGGCGCCAGGGTACCGGCTTCGGCGTGATGCTGTTCGCGAGCAAGCTCGCTCCTACAGGCTCGACGCCGGTGCAACGGCTCTTGTAGGGCCGAGGGGGCGCCTAGCCCTTGCTCGCGAACACATCCAATACTGGCCTTGCCGGCTAATCGAGGATGAATCCGCGATTGACTACCGGTCGCTGTGAACCAACCTACTGCGCCCCGCGCCCCGGGAAGTAGTAGGGCTTCACGATGCCATTCAGGCGCGGATACGGAATCTTCAGCTCCGGGTGCCCGACCGAATGCGGCGCGATGCGGTCGATGTCGTACTTGAGCGTCATCGCCCCGAAGGTCAGGGCGAAGTGCTCGGTGGGCTGGAACGGCCAGTCCTTCGAGAAGTTCGGGTCCTGCTCGTCCAGCTTGTTCTGCAGGATCCACGCCTGGTGTGCCATGCGCGCCACTTTCCAGAAGTTGTCCTCCTGGCCGGGCAGAAGAATGTCCTGCAGGGCGAGCACCTTGTGGATGCGTCGATCATAATTGATGAACGCGCGGCCGGGCTGGCCGTACTCGCCGCCGGTGAAGCGATAGCTGGACAGCTCGATGATCACCAGACCGTCATGCTGTTCGCGGATCTTGGCCTGCAGGTAGCTGCTCCAGCCGGGCTGGGCCGAATCGAGGAAGCGTTTCTCGTAGACGTCCAGGCTCGCCGGGGGCGCACCGTCGCCTTCGCGGGACAGTTGCAGCAGTTGCGTGTTGATCGCTTCGTTGAGCGCCGGCTCGTCGTCGAAGCTTACGGTGTCGAGGTTGAACAGCGGGCATTGGTCACCCTGGCAACCCGGCTTGGCATGTTCGAAGGCGGTGTGTTGCGCAGGCAGCGGTTCGTCGAGCGCGGGCTTGAACAGACCCTGGCACGCCCCCAGTGACAGGCTGATGCCGCACAGGGCTGCTAGTTTCAGAAGTCGCATGGGATTCCTTGTCGTGGACGTTCGCCGGCAATGGAGTGGTTCGACCGCCATCGGCGCTGCCGGTTCGGCGGTTGATTATGAACCACTTTGCGAACCCCGGCTGCGTGCGGCGGTCACAGCCAATCTGGCCGTCCGGCCGCCCGCGAAAGAGGCTGCGTCGCCTTCGGCGGCGCGATAGGATGGCGCGAAGTTCAATGCACTGTCAGTAGGAACGGGAGTAGGAACGGGATGTCGGAAACGTTCAAACCAGGCCCCCTGGACATCGAGATCCAGAAGCGCGAGCAGTGCTTCAAGGGCTTCTACAAGGTCGACCGCCTGCACCTGCGGCACCGCCAGTTCGCCGGCGGCATGGGCCCGGTGCTCAAGCGCGAGTTGTTCGTGCGCCACGATGCCGTGTGCGTGCTGCCCTACGATCCGCAACGCGATGAAGTGGTGCTGATCGAACAGTTCCGCATTGGCGCCATGGACGCCGGGGTCAACCCCTGGCTGATGGAGCTGGTGGCCGGGCTGATCGACAAGGACGAGGAACCCGAGGAGGTCGCCCGCCGCGAAGCGGTGGAAGAGGCCGGCCTGACCCTCGGCGCACTCTGGCCGATCGCCCAGTACCTGCCGTCGCCCGGCGGCAGCAATGAGCTGGTCCACCTGTTCGTCGGCCGCTGCGACAGCAGCAACGCCTCGGGCATCCACGGGCTGGAGGAGGAGGGCGAGGACATTCGCGTCCACGTCATGCCGTTCGAGGAAGCACTGCAGGCCGTACGTGACGGTCGCATCAACAACGCGGCGAGCATGCTCGCCCTGCAATGGCTGGCGCTCAATCGCGCCGAGGTAAGGGGGTTATGGGTGTGAATCTGTTGCGCGAGCGCTATCGCGTCGACCTGGCGGGCCTGCAGGCGACCTGCGAGGCGAACTACTTGCGCCTGATGCGCCTGCTGCCGGAAATGCGCGAGACCCAGGTCTCGCGCCGTGTGGCGCTCAGTGAAGGCGAGCGGTTGCTCGGCGTGCTGGCGCTGGACGTGATCGAAGCCTGCCCCTACACCACCGTGCTGCAGGTGCGCCAGGAACTGGGGCTGCCCTGGCTGCCGGCACCCAGGCTGGAAGTGCGGGTCTACCACGACGCGCGCATGGCCGAAGTGGTCGGCGCCGAGCAGGCGCGCCGCCTGCTGGCGATCTACCCCTACCCGAACCAGGCGATGCACCAGCCGGACGAGAAGAACCAGCTCAACCAGTTCCTCGGCGAATGGCTGAGCCACTGCCTGTCCTGCGGCCACGAGCTGGAGCCGGTGCTGCAACGCTGAAATCAGGATGATGGCGGCATGCCATGATATCCTGCCCGCCCATCGCACACTCGTGTCCCTAACTGTGATCTGTGACGCTTTCCCGGTTTGCTCAGGGGGGCGCCTGTCACCATACTTCGTCACGAATCCCCGCACGCCCGCCTCACAGGAGAAGGCGTTTTGCCCACCCAGTCCAGCGCTTCCGATTCCGTCCTGGTCGTCCAGCTTTCTGACAGCCACCTGTTCGCGCAAGAGAACGGCCGGCTGCTGGGCATGGACACCGCCGACAGCCTGACCCAGGTCGTCCGCCTTGTGGGCGAGGAGCAACCGGCGATCGATCTGGTGCTGGCCACGGGGGATCTCTCCCAGGACGGCTCGGTCGAGTCCTACCGGCGCTTTCGCGACATTACTGCGCCCATCGCTGCGCTGACCCGCTGGTTCCCCGGCAATCACGACGAAATGGAGCCGATGCGCGAAGCCGCCGCGGGTACCGACCTGCTCGACCCGGTGATCGACCTGGGCGCCTGGCGGGTGATCCTGCTGGACTCGACCATTCCCGGGGCGGTGCCGGGCCAGATGACCGTCGAACAGATCCAGCTGCTGGAGCGTGCCATCCAGGCTGCGCCGGACAAACACCTGCTGATCAGCTTCCACCACCACCCGGTGTCCATCGGCAGCCAGTGGATGGATCGCATCGGCATCTACAACCCGGAACGCCTGTTCGCCGTCATCGACCGTCACCCGAACGTACGCTGCCTGCTCTGGGGACACGTGCACCAGGAGATCGACCGCATGCGCGGCGACGTGCGTCTGCTCGCCTCGCCGTCGACCTGCGTGCAGTTCACTCCGGGCAGCGAGGACTTCTGCGTCGACAGCCCGGCGCCGGGCTATCGCTGGCTGCGCCTGCTGCCCGATGGTCAGGTCGAGACCGGCGTTTCGCGTGTGACCGACATCGAGTTTGAAGTCGACTACAGCATCAAGGGCTATTGAACGGTCACGCTTCGAACGCCTTGCGACGCTGACCCACTTGCGGCATGCCACTTGCAGCTTGTAGCCTCCCGGCCCATGACCGCATTCCTCTATATCCACGGATTCAACAGTTCGCCCGGCTCGCAGAAGGCGCGCCAGTTCACGGCTGCCATGGAGCGCCTGGGTCTGGCCGACCAGCTGCGCGTGCCCGCGCTGCATCACCATCCGCGCAAGGCTTTGGCGCAATTGGAAGCCGCCATCGCCGAACTGGGCCAGCCGCTGCTGATCGGCAGCTCCCTGGGCGGTTACTACGCGACGTACCTGGCCGAGCGCCATGGCCTGAAGGCCGTGCTGATCAACCCGGCCGTGGCGCCGCACCGGCTGTTTGACGGCCAGCTCGGCCCGCAGACCAACTACTACAGTGGCGAGACCTGGGAACTGACCCCGGACCACGTCGCTGCGCTGGCGGAACTTGAAGTCCCCGCGCCCATCGACGGCTCGCGCTACCAGGTGTGGCTGCAGACCGCCGACGAAACCCTCGATTACCGCGCCGCCGAGCGCTACTACCGGGCCGGTGCGTTGCGCATCGAGTCCGGCGGCGACCACGGCTTCCAGCGCTTCGTCAGCCATCTGCCGGCTCTCCTGGCCTTTGCCGGGGTGCCGTCCAGCCAGTGGCGCGACGTGGATTTCTCCGAATTTGAAGCCATCACCTCTTCGACTGATTAAGCAGGAACCCCATGGCCCAGCAGAACGCCTATAACGCAGACGCCATCGAGGTTCTCTCCGGCCTCGACCCGGTGCGCAAGCGCCCGGGCATGTATACCGACACCTCGCGGCCCAACCACCTGGCCCAGGAAGTCATCGACAACAGCGTCGACGAAGCCCTTGCCGGCCACGCCAAGAGCGTGCAGGTGATCCTCCACGAGGACAACTCGCTGGAAGTGATCGACGACGGCCGTGGCATGCCAGTGGACATCCACCCCGAAGAAGGCGTGCCCGGCGTCGAACTGATCCTCACCAAGCTGCACGCCGGCGGCAAGTTCTCCAACAAGAACTACCAGTTCTCCGGCGGCCTGCACGGCGTGGGCATCTCGGTGGTGAACGCGCTGTCGACCCTGGTCGAGGTGCGGGTCAAGCGTGACGGTAACGAGTACCGCATGACCTTCGCCGACGGCTTCAAGTCCAGCGACCTCGAGGTCGTCGGCACCGTCGGCAAACGCAATACCGGCACCAGCGTGCACTTCTGGCCGGACGCCAAGTACTTCGATTCGCACAAGTTCTCCGTCAGCCGCCTCAAGCACGTGCTCAAGGCCAAGGCCGTGCTGTGCCCGGGCCTGCTGGTCAGCTTCGAGGACAAGTCCACCGGCGAGCGCATCGAGTGGCACTACGAGGACGGCCTGCGTTCCTACCTCGTCGACTCAGTCTCCGAGAACCTGCGCCTGCCCGACGAGCCGTTCTGCGGCTCGTTGGCCGGCAACAAGGAAGCGGTGGACTGGGCCCTGCTGTGGCTGCCCGAGGGCGGCGAATCGCTGCAGGAAAGCTACGTCAACCTGATTCCCACCGCCCAGGGCGGCACCCACGTCAACGGACTGCGCCAGGGCCTGCTGGATGCGATGCGCGAGTTCTGCGAGTTCCGCAACCTGCTGCCGCGCGGCGTCAAGCTGGCGCCGGAAGACGTCTGGGAGCGCATCGCCTTCGTCCTCTCGATGAAGATGCAGGAGCCGCAGTTCTCCGGCCAGACCAAGGAACGCCTGTCCTCCCGCGAGGCCGCGGCGTTCGTCTCCGGCGTGGTCAAGGACGCGTTCAGCCTGTGGCTCAATGCCCACCCCGAGTTGGGCCTGCAACTGGCCGAACTGGCTATCAGCAACGCCGGCCGCCGCCTCAAGGCGGGCAAGAAGGTCGAGCGCAAGAAGGTCACCCAGGGCCCGGCGCTGCCCGGCAAGCTGGCTGACTGCGCGGGGCAGGACCCGATGCGTTCCGAGCTGTTCCTGGTGGAAGGTGACTCCGCCGGCGGTTCGGCCAAGCAAGCGCGCGACAAGGAATTCCAGGCGATCATGCCGCTGCGCGGGAAAATCCTGAACACCTGGGAAGTGGATGGCGGCGAAGTGCTCGCCAGTCAGGAAGTCCACGACATCGCCGTGGCCATCGGCGTCGATCCGGGCGCGGCCGACCTCAGCCAGCTGCGCTACGGCAAGATCTGCATCCTCGCCGACGCCGACTCCGACGGCCTGCACATCGCCACCCTGCTGTGCGCGCTGTTCGTCCGCCACTTCCGCCCGCTGGTGGAAGCCGGCCACGTCTACGTCGCCATGCCGCCGCTGTTCCGTATCGACCTGGGCAAGGAAGTCTTCTACGCCCTGGACGAAGCCGAGCGCGATGGCATCCTTGACCGCCTGGCCGCCGAGAAGCGCCGTGGCAAGCCGCAGGTCACCCGATTCAAGGGCCTGGGCGAGATGAACCCGCCGCAGCTGCGTGAAACCACCATGGACCCGAACACCCGCCGGCTGGTCCAGCTGACCCTGGAAGACACCGAGGGCACCGTGGAAATGATGGACATGCTGCTGGCCAAGAAGCGCGCCGGCGACCGCAAGTCCTGGCTGGAAACCAAGGGCAACCTGGCGGACATCGCCTGATGCGCTGGCTGTTGCTCTCCCTTGGGCTTTGCGCCGGCCTTGCCGTCGCCGCCCAGGCGCCCGAGCAGGCTCCCAAGGCTGCCGCGCCGCTCGCCACCCCCCTGGCGCCAGCGTCGCTGCAGTTCGTCGCGGAACACCCGGTGGAAGGCATGCCCAGCGGCAATCTTTCCGGGCTGGCGCTGTGCGGCAACGAGATGTGGACGGTGTCCGACCGTGATGACGACCGCATCTACCGCCTGCTGGTCGACGAGACGCCGGGCAAGGCCTGGCAGGCCAGCGCCGAACCCTTCGTGGTGCCGGGTCCGCCGGAAAGCGGCCTGTCCTGGGGCACTCGCGCGCGGGTCAGCATCGGCGGCCTGCTGCGTGGCGGCGCCATGGACTTCGAAGGCATCAGCTGCGATCAGGCGGGCAACCGCTATTTGGTCAGCGAAGGTTATGCCGCCGTCCTGCTGCTGCCCGCCGTCGGTGAGCCGAGCTGGCTGCCTTTACCGCAGAACCTGCTGCGCCAGGCCCGCGCCAGTGGCCTGCTGATGGAATTCAATGCGCTTTACGAAGGCATCGCCATCAGCGCCGATGGTAAGCAGCTCTGGCTGGCCGCCGAGCGTCAGCGTCGCGGCCTGCTCAAGGTGCATAACGAAAACGGCACCTGGAAGTGCGATGGCAACTGCGTAATGCTCAGCGAAGGCGGCACCGCGCTGCCGCCGCCTGAACTGGGCGCCGAGCGCGCCCTGCCGATCGATTTCTCCGACCTCGCGCTGTACAAGGACAAGTTGTTCACCCTGGAGCGCCTGGCGCACCAGATCTGCCGCCGCGATGCCAAAAGCGGCGCGCAGGAGCTGTGCTGGTCCTTCGCCGCCGGTGCGCTGGCCCCGGAACGGCGCTATGACCTGCCTTATGGCGTGGCCGAAGCGCTGATCCTCGACGACCAGGGCGCCTGGATCGGCCTGGACAACGGCGAGCATGCCCGTGCCGATGGCGACAGTCGCCCCTACGTGCTGCGCTTCGCGGCGCCGGCCGGCGGCTGGCTCGGTGGCAAATGAACGACGCGGTGCCGGGCAAGCGGATCGGCAAGATCATGATGTTCCTCGCTTGGGGCGCGGGTATCCTGCTGGCCACCCGCTATTTCGGCGCCTGGGAAACTCGTCAGCACAACCCCAACCCGCAGCCGCAGTCGACCCGCGGCGACGGCTACGTGGAAGTACGGCTGATCGGCAATCGTGGCGGCCACTACGTGGTGGACGGCAGGATCGGCAGCGAGACGGTGACCTTCATGCTCGACACCGGTGCCACCCAGGTGGCCCTGCCGCAGCGCCTGGCCGACCGCCTCGGCCTGCCGCGCGGCTTGCCGGTGACCCTGGACACCGCCAACGGCCGCAGCCAGGGCTGGCGCACGCGCCTGCCCAGCCTGCAGCTTGGCGACATCCGCCTGACCGATGTGCCGGCGCTGATCGCGCCGGGCATGGAAGGCGACGAGGTGCTGCTCGGCATGAGCGCACTCAGACAACTCGATTTCACCCAGCAGGACGGCACCCTGGTGCTGCGCCAGCGATCTACACCGTGAGGCACGCATGAGCGAAACCCTCGATCTGAGTCTGGAGGGCGTGGAGCGCCGGTCACTGGCCGACTTCACCGAACAGGCTTACCTGAACTATTCCATGTACGTGATCATGGACCGCGCCCTGCCGCACATCGGCGACGGTCTGAAGCCCGTGCAGCGGCGCATCGTCTACGCCATGAGCGAACTGGGCCTGGACGCGGATTCCAAGCACAAGAAGTCGGCGCGTACCGTCGGTGACGTGCTGGGTAAATACCACCCCCACGGCGACTCGGCGTGCTACGAAGCCATGGTGCTGATGGCGCAGCCGTTCTCCTACCGCTACCCGCTGGTGGACGGCCAGGGCAACTGGGGTGCGCCGGACGATCCCAAGTCCTTCGCCGCCATGCGTTACACCGAGGCCCGCCTGTCGCGCTACGCCGAGACCCTGCTGTCCGAGCTGGGCCAGGGCACCGCGGACTGGGTGCCGAACTTCGACGGCACCCTGGACGAGCCGGCCGTGCTGCCGGCGCGCCTGCCGAACCTGCTGCTCAACGGCACCACCGGCATCGCCGTGGGCATGGCCACAGACATTCCGCCGCACAACCTGCGCGAAGTGGCCGCTGCCTGTATCCGCCTGCTGGATGAGCCGCAGGCGACCATCCCCGACCTGATGGAGCATGTACAGGGCCCGGACTTCCCCACCGAAGCGGAAATCATCACCCCGCGCGCCGACCTGCAGAAGATCTACGAAACCGGCCGTGGCTCGGTGCGCATGCGCGCCGTGTACCGCGTCGAGGACGGCGACATCGTGGTCACCGCGCTGCCGCACCAGGTCTCCGGGGCCAAGGTGCTGGAGCAGATCGCCGGGCAAATGCAGGCCAAGAAGCTGCCGATGGTGGCCGACCTGCGCGACGAGTCGGACCACGAGAACCCGACCCGCATCGTCATCATTCCGCGCTCCAACCGCGTGGACGCCGAAGAGCTGATGACCCACCTGTTCGCCACCACCGACCTGGAAAGCTCGTACCGGGTGAACATGAACGTCATCGGCCTGGACGGCAAACCCCAGGTCAAGGACCTGCGCCAGGTACTGAGCGAGTGGCTGACCTACCGCACCGACACCGTGCGCCGTCGCCTGCAGTTCCGCCTGGACAAGGTCGAGAAGCGCCTGCACCTGTTGGAAGGCTTGCTGGTCGCCTTCCTCAACCTCGACGAAGTCATCCACATCATCCGCACCGAGGACCAGCCCAAGCCGGTCCTGATGCAGCGCTTCGAGCTCTCCGAGCTGCAGGCCGACTACATCCTCGACACTCGCCTGCGTCAACTGGCGCGCCTGGAAGAGATGAAGATACGCGGCGAGCAGGACGAGCTGGCCAAGGAGCGCGCCAAACTACTGGCGATCCTGGGTTCCAACGCCAAGCTGCGCAAGCTGGTGCGTGACGAGCTGCTGGCCGACGCCGAGACCTACGGCGACGACCGCCGCTCGCCCATCGTCGCCCGCGCCGAGGCCCGTGCCCTGTCGGAAACCGAGCTGATGCCGACCGAGCCGGTGACCGTGGTGCTGTCCGAGAAAGGCTGGGTGCGTTGCGCCAAGGGCCACGATATCGACGCCACCGGCCTGTCTTACAAGGCTGGCGACGGTTTCAAGGTGGCCGCGCCGGGCCGCTCGAACCAGTACGCGGTGTTCATCGATTCCACGGGGCGCAGCTACTCGCTGGCGGCCCACAGCCTGCCGTCCGCCCGTGGCCAGGGCGAGCCGCTCACCGGTCGCCTGACGCCGCCGCCGGGCGCCTCCTTCGATCGCGTGCTGCTGCCGGAGGATAATGCCCTGTATGTGCTGGCCTCCGACGCCGGCTACGGCTTCGTCGCCAAGGGCGAGGATATGCAGGCCAAGAACAAGGCCGGCAAGGCGCTGCTCAGCCTGCCCAACGGCGCGCAGGTCATGGCGCCGCGCCCGGTAAACGATTTGGAACAGGACTGGATCGCCGCAGTCACTACCGAAGGTCGCCTGCTGTTGTTCAAGGTGTCCGACCTGCCGCAGCTGGCCAAGGGCAAGGGCAACAAGATCATCAGCGTGCCGGGCGACCG
The DNA here is from genome assembly GCF_014852585.1 of Pseudomonas sp. PDM18. Classification (GTDB taxonomy): domain Bacteria; phylum Pseudomonadota; class Gammaproteobacteria; order Pseudomonadales; family Pseudomonadaceae; genus Pseudomonas. The sequence continues at coordinate 72,993 of NZ_JACVBX010000010.1, forward strand.
CGTGGCGAGCCGCGAGGAGTACCTCACCGACCTCGCCGTTCTTCCGACGGGCGCGACCCTGGTGCTGCAGGCTGGCAAGCGGACGCTCTCGCTCAAGGGTGACGACCTGGAACACTACAAGGGTGAAAGGGGCCGCCGGGGCAATAAACTGCCGCGCGGTTTCCAGCGAGTGGACGCCTTGCTGGTAGAATCGCTGTCTCAGGATTGAAACGCGGCTCGATACACTCTGCCTCTGGAGCTGAGGCGCCGGTTAAGGGATGATACGTCCCTTTGGGTAGCCGGCGCCGCGGCGCGTTGCCTGAAGTCATATTGGTTTTGTTGGAAGTAGCGCCGATATTCGGCGAATGACGGTGATCCAGATGAGCGCATTGCGCGCCTTGGCCTATCTTTCCCTCGTCAGCCTCCTCGGGCTGGCGGGTTGCACGGTGAATCGACCGACCCAGCTGTTCCAGCTGGATGCGGGCGCGGTTCCCGTCCCTACCCGTGACAACGGCGTTGCCGTACTGCTCGGCCCGGTCTCCCTGGCCGATTACCTGAAGCGCGAGACCATGGTCCAGCGTCAGGCAGACGGTATCCTCAACCTGTCCACCGAAGCCCGCTGGGCCGGCAGCCTCGAGACCAACGTCAGCCAGCAGCTGATGCGCCTGCTCTCGGGCGAGCTGGACAGCACCCGGCTGGCGCTGTTCCCGGAGAAGCCCGGCTTCACCCCGCAGGTCCAGGTCATGCTGACCATCAGCCGCCTGGACTCCGGCCCCAAGGAGCCGGCGGTGCTGGAGGCGCGCTGGCGCCTGCTCGACCAGAAGGGTGAACTGCGCGACAGCCGCGTTTTCCGCGAGGAAGAGGCGCATTCGGGTAGCGTGCAGGACCAGGTACGGGCGCAAGGCGACCTGCTGCGCAAGCTGTCCGTGCAACTGGCCCGTGACGTGCGCCCGGTTGCCGCAGCGGTTGCCGAGCAGCAGGCTGCGCCGCCACGCAAGCCGGCGGTGGCCAACACCGAGCAAGCGGCGAAGCCCAAGGAAGAAGGACCGAAGATCCCGCTGGTGGTGCCGATCCGCACTGATGTCGAGGTCTACCGCTTCTAAGTCGATCTTCGTGATCGCAGCATTCACGGCCCGCAGAGCATAGCTTTGCGGGCCTTTTTGCTTCTACTGTGGCCCGTTTTGACATCTTCTTGACGGCCCCCGTGGTATCTACAGGGGCTTGTGCAGGTGATTGGCGCTCGGACGCTTTCCGCGCGGAACCTGCGAGAGACTCGCGCGTGTCTTCACTCCCTCAATTCTCCGGTGTTCAGGCGGATTCCGCCCTGGGTCGTCAGACGCTGTGCGTGATGCTGGCGGCGCTGGTGCTGTTCCTGCTTGGTGTGCAGGGCGATGCCTTCGTCGGCTTCGATTCGCGCTTCGTGTTGTTCGCGCGCGAAATGCTGCGCCACGGGCCAGGCTGGTTCCCGACCACCTACGGCGCACCCTATCCGGACTATCCGGCCACCTCGACCTTCCTGACCTACCTGTTGTCGCTGCCGCTGGGCCGGGTCACCGAGTTCACCGCATGGCTGCCCACCGCGCTGGCCGGGGCGATCTGCGCCGGCGTCGTGTACCGCCTGGTGGCTCCGTTCTCGCGCTCCTGGGCGCTGGTCAGCGTGGCTATGCTGCTGCTGACCGCCACCTTCGTCAGCGAAACACGGGCTGTCTCCCTGGATCTGATGGTGGCCGCCGTCGGCCTGCTTGCCTTCTACGTTGCCTTCCACGCCGAACGCCATGGCGTCCCGGGCTTGCTGCTGCGCCTCTTGCCGCTGTTGCTGCTCGGTTTCGCTCTGCGTGGCCCGTTAGGGCTGGTGGTGCCGGCGGGCATGGTGTGCAGCCAGTTGCTGCTGGACCGGCGCTGGAAGCCACTGTTCGCCTTCTCGGCGAGCGCGCTGGCGCTGCTGATTCTCTGCGTCTTCGCGCTGATCGCCCTGGCGCGCTCGGTAGGGGGCGAAGTCTTCGTCCAGGACGTCCTGCGGATGCAAGTGATCGGTCGACTGGACGGTTCTGCTGGTTCCAGCGACGCGCTGTATTACTTCCGAAGCTCCCTGGGCAATTACGCGTTGGCCTTCCCGCTGGCTCTTCCGGCACTGGCGCTGCTCTGGCAGCGTCGCCGCGAGCCGGCGTTCCGTCTGGTAGCGGGCTGCGCCCTGGCGGCGCTGGTGGTCATGGCCGGGTTGTCGGTGCCGCAGGCCAAGAAGGCCCGCTACATCATCGCGCTGGCTCCGCTGGCCGCCATCGTGGCGGGGTACCCGTTCATGGTCGCCGGCAGTCGACTGGCGCAAGTGCTGCGGGGTTTGCTGAGTGTGCTGTGGGTGGCCCTGCCGGCCTTGCTGCTGGTGGGGTTGTGGCTGGCCTGGAAGCGTTATCCACAGGAGCTTGCCACGTTGGGCTGGCGCTTGCCGGCGTGTATCGTCGTGCTTGCCGCGCTGCTGGTATTTGGCGCGCTGCGCTGGCGACGTCCGGCAACATTGGCGCTGGGCGCCGCGCTCGCGCTTTGGGCAAGTTACATCCTGGTCTTCGAGCCGATGGAACACCGCCTGTATGACAGCCAGGGCTTTTCCCGCGAAGTGCTGCGCCAGCTCGATGCCGAGCCTGCGCCCCTGGCGCTCTATGGCATGGCGCCGGACGCGCAGGCGATCAAGCTCATGGTCAACCTCGACCGCGACCTGAGGCCACTGTTCCTCGACCGCCCGGAACAGTTGGCAGCGCAAGGCGGCCCGTTCTACCTCATGATCCAGGCCCGTGATGCCAAGCGCATTGCCGCCTCCTTGCCTGCCGCCTCCGAGTTGCTGTTCGAAGGCAGCTTCGACAAGGAAACCTTCCGCCTGCTGCGCCTTCCCGGAGTGGGCTCCAACCCGTGATGAAAGCATTGACTTCCCTGCTTGCCGGCTGCCTGTTGCTGAGCGGCTGCGGCGATTCCGATACCCAGGATGTGGTCGAGCGGGACCAGGCATTCTTCCGCCAGCACCCGTTGCCAGCGCTGGAGATCGCTTCAGGCGACGGCAGCTTCGTGCTGCCGTTGTTGCCTGATACCCAGTTCTACGCGGAGAACAACCACCGCAAGCGTCACCTGTTTCGCAGCGAGCAGCGCTTCCCCGGCCTGCCGTATCAGCCGGCGCTGGCGTTCTTCGCGCAGACTTTCTGGCTGGCCAAGTACGCCGAGGTACTGCAGGTCCCGCTGGTGGTGCACCTGGGCGACGTGGTGGAAAACGCCGGTGTCGCCACCCAGTGGCAGACCGCCAGCGGCGCCATGCGTACGCTGGAGGAGCGCGGTGTGCCATATAGCATCGCTACGGGTGAGCGTGATGTGCACGAAGAGGCCAGCACGGATGACCGCCGCTCCTTCCTCGATCGTTTCGCGGATCACTTCGGCCCCGAGCGAGCCGCCTGGCAGAGCACCTACGTCGGCAGCGATCCCAAGGGCCTGAGCCAGGTGCACCTGTTCCAGCGCTACGGTCAGTCGTTCCTTCTGCTGGCACTGGACTGGAGCCCTTCCGAGGCTACCCTGGCGTGGGCGCAGAGCGTCATCGATGAGCATCCCCATGTGCCGGTGATCCTCGCCTCGCATAGCATCCTGAGGCCCAGCGCTGGTGGCGTGGCGGAGCTGTCCCGCGAAGACAACGCCAGCGGCGCGCGGTTGTGGGATCGGCTCATTCGCCGTAACGATCAGGTATTCCTCACCCTGAACGCCCATTCCGATGGGGCAGTGCATACGCGGATGCTCAACGACCTGGGGCACAGCGTGGACATGGTGATGGTGGACTACCAGCACCAGTACTTGGGCGGTAATGGCCTGCTGCAACTGCTGGAACTGGACCTGCGGCGCAACAGCCTCGCCGGTTTGTCGCTGTCGCCCTGGGTGCTGTGGAAGCGCCAGTTCTACCCTCAGGCGTACAAACCCTGCGCGACGCCGCAGGCCCTGCATGATTGCGATCAGCTGATGCCTGAAGATTCTCCCGGCTGGGACAACCGCTTCCGGCTCGAACTGGATTACCAGGCGCGGTTCAGCAGCTTCAAGGGTTACAGCGCGAAGCTGCCTTTGCCGAGCGCGCAGGCGCCGTTGCTGGAGCAGCTTCAGGTGCAGCTGGGCAAGCGCTGAGTCAGTTGCTCCGACGCACTGCGCGGCGTAGGCCGATGCCGGCCGCCGCCACGCCCAGGCAGGGCAGCCAGACCCAGCGCGCCTCCGAGATCAACACCTCCAGCCCGCGCTGGCTGAAGAAGCGCGATAGGCCGATGGGCGAGACTTCGATGGGGTGCAGCGGCAGGAAGTAGCGCTGATCGCTCCACGGCCAGAACCATGCGACGCCCAGGCCGCCGTCTGTCATCGCATCCAGCACGCTGTGGGAGGCGGTGGCGAGTCCCATCCACAGGCCGGCCTTCAGCGGGCCGCTGCCCAGCGGGCGGCAGCACAGCGCCCCGAGCGCACCCATGCATGCCGCGAACAGCAGGGAATGGCTGAAGCCGCGATGGCCGAACGCGTCGTTGTAGGCAATGCCCAGCTTGAAGGCAAGCACATCGAGGTCGGGTAGGCAGGCGGCGAGCATGCCGGCCAGGAGCAGGCGTGGCGGGATGAAGCGCGAGCCGAGCGCAAGACCCACGGCGAGCGCGGGCAGGGGATGGGTGATCAGGGTGGTCATGGAATCCTTTCCACGAGGGGCCCGGCGGCCCCTTTCTTTCTATTGGGGGTCAGGTGGTGCGCAGGGCGCGCATGCGCGAGAGCTGGCGTTCGAGCATGGAAGGATAAGGTTCCTTCAGCCATTCCACGCAGCAGGCGTTTTCCGGGCTGGCGATAGGACGAATACGTGCGCGCTCGCGGACTTTTTCATCGTCGCCGATGGACTTCTCCACCAGCAGCAGGTTGCGGCTGTGCTGGCTGAGGGCTAGCGCATCCTGAGCGGAAGAGTCCTGCAGCAGCTCGGACTGTTCGAGGTCGGCGATGTCCTCGCCCAGCACCAGGCCCAGTTGCAGTTGCAGAGTGATGCCGCTGTCGGCCACTTCGATCTGCAGGGCATGGCCCAGGGCGCGCATCAGCTCGCCGCAGCACAGGGCGTTGGTGAGGAACTCTTCGTCCTGGTCGCGGCTGTGGAAGAGGATCAGGCTGCCGCCGTCGCTGAGGGTGTAAAGCGTGCCCTTGTACAGGCGCGCGGCCTGTTCCAGGCAGTCGCGGTAGCGCTGCAACAAATCGACCAGTCGCGCCCGCGGCAGGCGGCGCAGTTGTTCCTGGGCGCCCAGTTGTACGGCCAGCACGGCGCTTGTGCCGGCGGAAACCGGCTCCGGCTCGGCTTCGGGCTCTTGTTCTTCGACGCCGATCTCGTCTTCGGCTTCCTCGTCCGTCACCGCCTCGAACTCTTCCTCGGGGAAGTCCTCGTCGGCTTCGGACTTGCGGCGCGCGGCGGGAGCGAGCAGTTCGTCGTCGGAGAAGATGTTCTCGTCGAATTCGTGTTCGTCAGTGGCGTCGGCAGCTTCCAGAGAAGGCTCCTTGGCTGCGGGCTTGCCAGCCTTGGCAGGCGCTTTCGGACGCGGTGCGGGGGTGCTGATCACCGGCTCGGGGACCGGCGGCTTCTCTGGCGCCAGGCGCGCCTGGAGCTGGCGGGCGAGGTCGCCGATCTCGTTCTGTAGACCGGCGCCGGGCGCGCTGTCGTCCGGATCGCGCAGCCAGACACGAAGCTGTAGCAGGGGGGTGGAAATCTGCCGCCCCAGGCGCAGGCCGAAGGTCAGGGTGAGCAGCAACAGGATCAGGCTGATCAGCCCCATGCTCTGCAGGCTGACGGTCATCGGCTGCTCGAATTGGTGCATGTCGAGGCTGATGCGCAGGTGGCCGGCGATCACTTCCTGGAAGGTGATGGGCGTGGAGTACAGGCCCTCGGCGTCGCCCAGCAGGCCTTGCTTGGGTCGCGTGCCGGACTCGGCAAGGATGCGGTTGTCCACGCTGTAGATGGCTGCGTGGGCCACCAGCGGGTTTTTGGTCAGGTTGTTGAGCAGCACATTGAGGCTGAGGATGTCATTGGACACCAGCAGCTCGGTGGCCGACTGCGCGGTCTGCGTGGTCAGGCTCTGGCCAAGGGCATCGGCCTGCTGCTGCATGGCCTGCTTGAACTGCAGGCCCATCACGCAGGCGTAGATCACCAGGGCCGTGGCCACCAGCAGCAAGCCGTGGACGGCAATGCGCAGGGCAATCGGCACGCGGCGCTGGCGCAGGGCGTGGAAGAGCAGCAGGAAGAAATTGTCAGGCTTGACGGAGGTGGGCCGGGTCACAGCGGGCTCGGTCTTCTTTAGGGCAGATGCGGGGCAGTATAACGATGCCCTACCGAGGGGCAAAGCGCCGCAGGCGCTGTCAAGGCGGCGAAAGTCTGCGCGCTGCATCGATCAGGCGTGCATTCCGATCGGCGGCGCCGTCTCGCGGGCGGGCGAGCGGAGCATCCGCAGGCACTGAAAGCAGGTAGAATGACTGCCTTTTTTCCATGGCGGAGACAGCGCCTTGCGCGAGATCGTCCTGATCAACATCACCGGGGAAGACCGCCCCGGCCTCACCGCGGCCATTACCGGCGTCCTGGCGCAGGGTGGCGTGAACATCCTCGATATCGGCCAGGCGGTGATCCACGACACCCTGTCCTTCGGCATTCTGGTGGAAATCCCGGATAACGAGCGGGCCTCGTCGGTGCTCAAGGACGTGCTGTTCACGGCCTACAAGCTCGACCAGCAGGTGCGCTTCACTCCGGTCTCCGAAGACGATTACCGCCAGTGGGTCGGTGGTCAGGGCAAGCCCCGCCACATCGTCACCCTGCTGACTCGCCGGGTGACCGCCGAGCAGCTGCAGCGGGTCAGCTCGATCACCGCCAAGTACGGCCTGAACATCGACCAGATCGATCGCCTGTCCGGGCGCATGCCGCTGGATATGCCGGCCGACGAGGGCAAGGGCTGCATCGAGTTCTCCGTGCGTGGCGAGCCTGCCGATCCGGCGGCCCTGCGCGCCGAGTTCCTCAGCGTGGCCCAGGAACTGAACGTCGACATCGCCTTCCAGCAGGACTCGGTGTTCCGCCGCAATCGCCGTCTGGCGGTGTTCGACATGGACTCGACACTGATCGAGGCCGAAGTGATCGACGAGCTGGCCAAGGCCGCCGGCGTCGGCGAGCAGGTGTCCGAGATCACCGAGCGTGCCATGCGCGGTGAGCTGGACTTCCGAGCCAGCTTCAAGGAGCGCCTGGCGCTGCTGCAGGGCCTCTCCGAGGATGTGCTGGAAGAGATCGGCGCCTCGCTGCGCCTGACGGAGGGCGCCGAGACCCTGTTCGCCGAGCTCAAGCGCCTGGGCTACAAGACCGCGATTCTTTCTGGCGGCTTCAGCTACTTCGCCAAGCAGCTGCAGGCGAAGCTGGGCATCGACTATGTGTTCGCCAACGAGCTGCAGATCGTCGACGGCAAGCTGACCGGCGTGGCCATCGAGCCCATCGTCGACGCTCAGCGCAAGGCCGACCTGCTGCGCGAGCTGGCGGCGAAGGAAGGTCTGCAACTGGAGCAGACGATCGCCGTGGGCGACGGCGCCAACGACCTGCCGATGCTTGGCCTGGCCGGCCTGGGCGTGGCGTTCCGCGCCAAGCCGCTGGTCAAGCAGTCGGCCAAGCAGGCGATCTCCACCCTCGGGTTGGATGGCATCCTGTACCTGCTCGGCTTCCGTGACCGCGAAGGCGCCTGACCAGCGCTGATCTACGCCGGAATGAAAAAGCCGCCCCTTGGGGCGGCTTTCTTGTTTCTGCCGGTCGGAATTACTCGTCCGAAGCGAAGTCGTAGTCCATCGCTTGGCTCGGGCCCTGCAGGTAGCGGCCCTGGATGTAGTTGGCGCCGGCCTGCCACAGGGTGGCGAGGGCCGTGGCGCTTTCCACCATGGGCACGATGGTCAGCTTGGCCTGGGCGTGCAGGCTGGCCATCAGGGTCTTCAGGTTTTCCTGGTTCTCCGGGACGTTCAGGTCCTGCACGTAGGAGCCGTCGACTTTCACGAAGTCGACGTTCATGTGCTTGAGCGTGTTGAACGGGTTTAGCGCGCAGCCGAACTGGCAGAGCGCGACCTGGCAGTGCAGCTCGGCCAGCCCCTGGCTCAGCACCTTGGCCTGGCGCAGGAAGGCGATGGCGTCCGGTTCGCTGATCTGGATGATCAGGGCGTCGGCCGGCAGGCGCGAAGCCTTGAGGGCCACGCTCAGCCACGGCAGCAGTTCCGGGTCCTGCAGGCTGGAGCTGGAGAGGTGCACGAAAAGTTTGGTCTCGTGTCCCTTGGCGCGGTGCTCTGAGAGCAGCTTGATGGAGTTGAGCAGTACCCAGCGGTCGATCTTCTCGGCCAGGCCGCTGGCCTTGGCGGCGTTGAGGAAATCCGCCGGCGGCACTTCCTCGCCCTGCGGGTTGAGCAGGCGCAGCAGTACTTCATAGTGTTCGTGGGTGTCGCCGCGCAGGCTGATGATCGGCTGGAACAGCAGGCGGAAGCTGTTCTGTTCCAGCGCCTGGCGGATGATCGCGCTAATGTCGCCGCGGTAGGCGGCGGCGGCCAGTTCGTCGGCTGGGTTGTAGACCTTCAGGCCGTTACCGTTCTTTTGCGCGACCTCGTCGGCGCCGCGGTGGGCGCGTTCGATGACTTCCTGGGCGCGGGTAGTCTTCTCGTCCAGCCCGGCAGTGCCGATGGAGAGGGTGACCTGTGCGCTGCGGCCATGGATGTCGAACAGGTGGCCTTCGATTTTCTTCAGCAGCGAGCTGAAGCGTGGTGCGGAGTGCTCCGGGGCCTCGCCCGGCAGCAGCACGGCGAATACGTCGTCGCTCAGGCGCGCCAACTGGGCCGGCTCTGGGAATTGCCCGCGCAGGAGGTTGCCCAGGTCCGCCAGCAGCAGGTCGATGCTGGCGACGCCCAGGTCCAGTTGCAACGCCTGGGCGCGGTCGAGTTGCATGTAGGCGAAGGTGGCCGGCTGGCCGGCGGTCACCGCGCGCTCCACGGCGCTGTCCATCAGGTCGAGGAAGTGGGCGCGGTTGTACAGGCCGGTGACCAGGTCCTGGCTGCTGACTTCGCGGAGTTTTTCCTCAAGCTGGGCGTTGTCAGACTCGGCGCGGATCACCACCTGGATGCACGGCTCGCCGTCATAGGTGGCGGGCGAGAAGGTCATGCGCGCGGCGAAGGCCTGGCCGTCGCTGCGGATGCCGCTGCAGGCGAGGTCGGCGTTGTCTTCGCTGCTTTCCTTGGTGATGTGGTAGCCCTTGAGGAAGTCCTTGAAGGTGGCCTGGTCGCAGCCGGCGATCAGGTCGATCATCGGCATGCCTTCCAGTTCCTCGGCGTCCTCGTAGCCGAACAGGCCGACGTAGGCGCGGTTGGCGTAGATGTGCATGCCGTCGTGGACGTAGGTGATGGCGTCCACCGAGCTGTCCAGCAGCAACTGGCAGCGCTTCTCCGCTTCGCGCAGGGCGACTTCGGCGGAGCGGCGCGCGCGGCGTTCCTCAAGGTTGGCCAGCTCGCGGTTGGCCACCAGGATCAGGCGCTCGTCCTCGCCTTGCGGCAGGGCATCCTGAGCGCCGAGGGCCAGGGCCTCGGTCACGGCTTCGGAATCATTGCCGCTGACCAGCTGGATGAAGGGAATGTCCTTGGCCTGGCGGCGAATGGCGCCCAGCGCTTCGCTCGGGTCCAGCGCCTCGGCTTCCGGGGCGGCGATCAACAGGTCCCAGCCCTGGGGCAGGATGTCCGTCAGGTCTTCACTGGAGGTAATGCGGTGGACGCGGGTCGCACGACCGGCGTTGCGGAACAGGCTGACCAGGCGCTCGGCTTCGTTCTGCGAGTCTTCCAGGATCAGCAGGCGGATGGTTTTCTTTTCATTGGCCATGAGGAAGGCTGCTTATACCGCGCTGGACGGCAGCAAAAAGGCGACGAAAGGGAAGTCCCCGGAATCTACAGAGACTTCCACAGCGAGTCAAAGTCTTCCTCCCCGCCAGGGCCGCGAGCGTTCGGGGCTGTGATGGGCTTATCGCTCGGCGCGCCGGCGGCATCCTGTGCCTGGTATTCGAACTGGGTGAAGCTGGCGGTGGCGGTGACCTTGCGCGTCAGGCTGGCGCGGCGTTCATCCCCATGCAGGTTGAGCTGCACTCGGTTGCCTTCCTGGAAGGGCAGGCGCGGGGTGATGACGGTGGCCGGGCGGGAGATCGCGGCGATTTCCGGCAGCAGCAGGGCGCGCAGGTACTGGCTGCCCTGCTCGGTCTTGCGCAGCAGCTGCAGGCCACAGGGCTGGGCGAGCGGGGCGATCAGCTCGATACCCATCTGCGTGCCGCCGCCACGGACCTGGCGGATCCAGCGCACCACGGCGACGCTCCAGCTGTGCTCCGGGGTGTCCTGGATGCCGAGCAGTTCGCCGGCTTGCAGCTGGCTGGGAATGTCCTTCGGCCAGGTCAGGCAGTAGCCGCCGGGGCTGTGGTTTACAATGGCCAGGGTGTGTACCGGGTAATCGTCGCGCGGAGTTTCCGTCACCCCACCCAGGGCACTCTCATCGGTGGAGCGCGGTGCGGTGTACTCGATCTCTTCCAGCGGCATGCCGGGTTGCCAGTCGTTGAGCTTCTGCGCGTCGAAGGCGTCGGACCAGGCGTCTTTCACCTCGGTCTTGAAGGTCGGTATCTGTTCCTGCACCTGAATCTTCAGCAGGTCATTGAAGCTTCTGCGGCCGGCGAGGAAGTAGTGCAGGGCGCTCATGCCGATGCACAGGGTCAGTTGGCCCTGACCGGGCGTGCGGTGGAAGGTGCGCTCGGCGATATCGCCCCAGGCCGCGGCGAGGTGCTGCAGCAGATCGATGCTGACGCCCTCGGGCACCTTGAGGCGGGCCTGCGCGCGGTTTTCCGGGGGCAGCAGGAGGTATTCGCGGATCACGTCCACCAGCGGCTGCGGGTCGATGCCCAGAGCGCCGACGAGGTCGCTCTCCTTGAACAGGGTGCGATAGCGCGGCGGGCCATCCACTTGCGGAACTACGACGAACAGGGTGGAGGGCGCATCGGCGGCCTGCACTTTCACCTGCGCCGCCCAGCCCTCGAGGACTTCGGCAACGCGGGCGATGTTGTTCTGGCGCATCTGGTTGCAGCGCGCAGAGCCGAGCATCAGCGCCACCAGGTAGGACTGTTCGATGGACAGTCCCTGGGCCTGGCGGGCCAGCGCGTCGCGCACCGGGGTGTGTTGCAGACCGTGCTGGCGGGCCAGTTGGTAGAGCTGGTGGAGTTCCAGCCAGAGGTTTTCCGGCACCGGGCAGTACAGCTGCGAGGCGCGCACCAGCGGACCGCAGAGGCTTCGGATCGCGCGCTGGATGGCAGCGGTCATGACCTGGGCGCGCTCGCGGGTGAAGCGCGAGGCTTCGCGTACGACAATCAGCTTGTAGCCGATGGCCAAGTGGTTCTGCAGTGCCTGGCAGAGGTTGGCGACCTTGCGCGGACGTTCGTCCAGGACGATGGACTGGTTGAGGAAGTGGCGTTCCAGGTTATGGCAGACGAAGTGCACTTCCGGGCGGAACAATTCCAGCAATTGCAGACGCGTCTCGACCGGCAGCTTGAGCTGGTTGAGTTCGATCAGCCCCTGGTAGAGCTGGCGGGCCGTTTCCCCGAGGTTGGCCTTGGGCAGGTGATCCAGCCAGTTTTTCAGCTCGCGCGGGTTGGCGTTGCAGAAGCTCAGGCTCTCGTGCGTCGGGGTGGGAACACGCAGAAACTGCTGGGGACTGTTGTCCATGGCGGGAATGGTTTCTCCACAATCCGCTTCGTTGTACGAACCGGTTGGTCATAACTGTCGGCTTTTTCCGAACTCTAGCAGCATCCGTCGCCCGCCGCAGCCCATCGCCCGGATGGTGCGCGCGCAGGTCACGCTGGCGGCGCTTCGCCTTTGATCTGGCGTTGCAAGGCGTTTTTCGCCGAGTCCTGCGCCGTGCTGCGTACCCAGCCGTCGCCCTGGGCGATCACCGGATGGGCGGCCCAGTCGAGCAGATCCTGGCGGCGGCACACGCCGGTGTTGCCCTTGCCGGCGCCGGCCACCACCTTGTAGACCACCTGGTCCTGGCGGCCGCGCTTGTCCGGGTGGTCGTCGATTACCTGGCGCACGGCCCAGGCGTCGCCGCTCAGGGCGTTGCTGTAGCAGGCGCCGAGCTGGATGTCGTCTGGCCTCAGGCGCTGCGCCTGGGCGTGTTCCTGGGCCAGTTGGAGGATCTTCAGCAGGTCGTCGAACTGCACGTCGATGAAGGAATCCATTTTGCGCAGCGCGTGGTAGAGGTCTTCCGGGGACGGGCCGGCGGGCAGCTTTGGCGAGCCCGGCAGGCGCGCCAGCGGCGCGGGGTAGCGGCGCCAGGCGAACAGTCCATTGAACAGCACGGCGACGGTGAGGATCAGCACCACGTTGAGCAGCACCGGGCTGAGCACGTAGTGGAAGCCCAGCGTGGTGACGGCCGGGCCGCCGGAAACCGCTGCAAGCGCGGTGGCGCCACCCGGTGGATGGATGCAACGCGCGTAGTGCATGACCAGGATCGCCGCGCCTACCGCCAGGGCGGGGGTGAAGGGCTGGTCGGGAAAGAGTTTCTGGCAGACCACCCCGACGATGGCCGAGAGGACCTGGCCGCCAAGCACGGCCCAGGGCTGCGACAGCGCGCCATGGGGCACGGCGAACAGCAGCACGGCGCTGGCGCCCATCGAGGCGACGACCCAGATGGCCGCTTCGCTGGGCAGGACCCAGTGAGTGACGGCATAGATGGCGGCGATGCCGCACAGCGCTCCAATTGCGGAGAGCCATTTTTCCAGATGACTGGTGGCATTTGTCCGCCAGCCGAAGAGATGCAGGAAGTGTTTCATGGCAGGGAAGTGGCACGGTGAGGCGAAAAGCGATGGCGGGCGACTCGTTGGCCGCCCGCCTTATAAGAGTGGGCGTCAGCCCTGGCGCGCGCCACCCAGGCGCTCGCCCATGCGCACGGCGCTGGTGGCGGCGAGGTTTTCCGCCCAGCTGACTTGCTCGGGTCCGAACAGCACGATGGCGGTGGAGCCCAGCTTGAAGCGGCCCAGTTCTGCGCCCTTTTCCAGGTGGATCGGCGCGCGGGACGCTTCGTCGTAGGAGAAGGACTTCAGCTCGCGCTTGGGCGGCGTGACCAGGCCGGCCCAGACGGTCTCGATGGAGGCGACGATCATCGCCCCTACCAGAACCACGGCCATCGGCCCGCGCTCGGTGTCGAAGATGCACACCACGCGCTCGTTGCGGGCGAAGAGTTCCGGCACCTGCTCGGCGGTCAGCTGGTTCACCGAGAACAGGCGGCCCGGTACGTAGACCATCTCGCGCAGGGTGCCGGCCAGCGGCATGTGTACGCGGTGGTAGTCCTTGGGCGACAGGTAGACGGTGGCGAACTCGCCGCCCATGAAGGGCGCGGCGCGCTCGGCGTCGCCGCCCAGCAGCTCCATCAGGCTGTAGCTGTGGCCCTTGGCCTGGAACACGCGGCCGTGCTCGATCGGGCCGAGCTGGCTGATGGCGCCATCAGCGGGGCAGAGCACCGCGCCTTCACTTTCGTCCAGCGGGCGCGCGCCTTCTTTCAGGGCGCGGGTGAAGAAGGCGTTGAAGTGCTCGTAGGCATGCAGGTCCTCGACCTGGGCTTCGCGCATGTCCACCTGATAGCGGCGAGCGAACCAGGGAATCAGCCGGTCCTTGAACCAGGGCGCGCGGCATTCCGCGGCGCAGCCGATCAGGCGCGACAGCAGGTGATGCGGCAGCAGGTACTGGGCGAGGATGAACAGACGATCTTTGAACGACATTCCTTAAACCTCTACGGGGGTGTCGGGATGGTTGCCCCATTCCGACCAGGAACCGGCATAGCCCTTGACCCGCGGATAGCCGAGGGCCTTGGCCACCAGGTAGGTGAAGCCGGAGCGGTGGTGGGTCTGGCAGTGGGTGATCACTTCCTTGTCCGGGGTGATGCCCAGGTCCTTGAGGATCTGCGGCATATCGGTACGGATGCGCAGGGCGCGGGCCGGGTCCATGCCGGCGGTCCATTCGAAATTGACGGCGCCGGGCACGTGGCCGGCCTTGGCGGCGAGGACTTTCTGGCCGCTGTATTCGCTGGGGTTACGGGCGTCCCAGACGGCCAGGTCGGCGGCGCCCAGGCGGCTCTGCAGGTATTCGCGGGTGGCGGTGGGCTCGTCGTGCAGGGTCAGCGGCAGTGGGCCGCCGGCCGGCGCCGGGACGTCCTCGGAGAGCGGCAGGCCGTCGGCGAGCCAGGCGTGCAGGCCGCCGTCGACGTAGTGGTAGTTGCTGTGGCCGATCACATCCAGCAGCCATATGAAGCGGCCGGCCCAGCCGCCGCCTTCATCGTCGTAGACCACGTAGACGGCATCAGGGTTGTGCCCCAGTTCGCCGAACAGCGCTTCCAGGTCGGCCTTCGCCGGCAGCAGGCCCGGTGCCGGCGTGCCGCCCAGCTGGGTGCGCGCAGGGGCAACGAAGTGGGCGCCGGGGATGTGGCCCTGGGCATAGCGCGCAGCGCTGGTCAGGTCGACCAGAATCAGTTCGGGGGCGTCGAGGCGGCTGGCGAGGTCAGCCGGTTCGATCACCAGGGGCAGGGCGGAGAAAGCGGACATGTCGGAGTCTCCCGGCGGGAACGGTGGGGGAGGCAACGTGAGCAGGCGCCCTGGGCTACCCCGTGAGGGCGGTTAGTTTAAAGGGGACGCGGCGGGGCGCAAACCTTTCGCGGATCAAGCGCCTCGCGCCATGTGTTTCACCGCGTGCTCGACGCACTGCATGGTGCGGCCAAAGGCCTGCGCGTGCAGGTCTGCCAGCGGCTGGCCGTGGCGATCGCAGACGACCAGCATGACGACCCGCACGCCATTGCCCAGCGAGCGCAGCAGCAGGTGTTCGCTGGGGATCAGCGCCTTCAGCGCGCCGGGAATCAGCGCCGAGAACTCAGCCATGTTGGCCGGGCTCAGGCGTAACTGTCCGGGTTGTTGCAGGAGTTTGCGCAGCACCGGGCTGGCGGCGACTTCCAGCTTGAAGTCGCCGATCTCGCTGTCCAGGCCGAAATGCCGACGCGCCTGCAGCCAACTGCCGCTCTTGTCGGCCAGCAGGATGATCCCGCGTTGCAGCCCGCAGGCCTTTAGTGCGTCGGTGGCGCAGTCGAGCAGTTGCACGGCGTTGCCGAACGGGCTGGGCGTCTGCATCAGGCGGGTGCAGTGCTGGCGCCATTGCGCCAGGGTGTCTGGCGCCTTGGCGGGTTCCTCGGCTTTCGGCCCGTTGAGCCAACGGCGGGCTTCCCAAGGCCAGAGCAGCGCCTCGGCTGGGTGCCAGAGCTGCGGGCGGGCGTGGCGCCGGGCGCTCTGCGCGGCGAGGCCGTGGACGGTCTGCTGCAGCTCGTCCAGAGGCATCTGCAGGTAGAGACTGGTCAGCCTTTGCCAGCGCAGCATGTGCACGCCGCCCCAGGACTGGTGCGCGGCCATGGCGATGCTGTTGGCGAGGAGGATGGTGTTGGCCGGGCGGGTCAGCCAGCGCTGCAGCTCCGGGTCGGCGTCCAGGCGCTGCTGCTGTCCCAACGCATCGTGTTCGGTATGGGTAACGTGCAGGGCGCGCACCAGCAGGCGCTTGTCGTCGCTGAGCAGGGCGTAGCCCTGGCCGACCCAGTCCGGCAGTCGCCAGCTGTCGGCGAGTGCGCGGCACAGTGGCAGCAGGCGGGTGCCAAGTAGTTCCTCTTCGACTTCGCTGCTGCAGCGGCCCAGGCCGTAGACCTGGCGCTGCCAGTTCTCCATCAGCTCCGGTCTTGCGGTGGCCAGCGCCCACAGCGGTGCCAGGGTGAACAGGCTGCCCCAGTGGATTTCCTGCCAGAGCCGCGCCAGGCGGTTGGCGAACAGGCCGCTGGCCTGCTGCATGGCGTGGCGGCTGATCAGCAGCAGCTGGTTCAGCGCGCGCGGCATCTGCGCTTCGGGTACCGCGGGCAGGCTGTCGAGCAACTGGCTGGCGCGGCTCAGGCCCAGGCGGTTGAGCGCGACCTCCAGGCTTTCCGCCGGATTGTCCCGTGCGCTCTGCGCCCGGTTGGCTTCGCGCAGGATGGCGAAAGCCAGTGTCGGCGCGTCCTGCAACAAGTCGGCAATATCGCGGATCGAGCGCCGGCTATCGTTCAACGCACGGCGAATGTCATCGCGCTGCTCCAGCGGAACCGGCAAAGGCAGGTCTTCCAGCTGGGTGAGCCAGGCCTTGAGACGCTCTGGATGAAGCATTTGCTTGGGCATGCGTGAGGCGCCGAACTGGTTTTTAGTGTTTTCGGCCTATAGTCTTGCCCGAAATCTCCGATAACAACAGGGAGGCGGGAAACTTGCCTCCCTTTCTGTTCACCGTTTCAGTCCGGTCCCCATGGCAAAAATCATCGGCATCATCGTTCTCATGGCCAGCGTGCTCGGCGGCTACATGCTCTCCGGCGGCAAGATCGCGGCCATCATCCAGCCGTTCGAGGTGCTGATCATCGGCGGCGCCGCGCTGGGCGCGTTCCTCCAGGCCAACCCTGGCAGCACCTTCATGACCGTGCTGAAGAAGGCGCCGAAGATGTTCGGCAACCGCTTCACCCACACCTTCTACCTGGAAGTGCTGGGCATGCTCTACGAAGTGCTCAACAAGAGTCGTCGCGAAGGCATGATGGCCATCGAGGCCGACGTCGAGGACCCGGCGGCGAGCCCGATCTTCAGCAAGTACCCGGCGGTGCTCAAGGACGAACGCATGACCGCGTACGTCTGCGACTACCTGCGCATCATGTCCTCCGGCAACATGGCCCCCCACGAGCTGGAAGGCCTGTTCGACATGGAACTGGGCAGCCTCAAGGAAGACCTCGAACACCCGGCCCATGCGGTGACCCGTGTGGCCGACGCCCTGCCGGGCTTCGGTATCGTCGCGGCGGTACTGGGCATCGTGATCACCATGGCCCTGCTCGGCCAGGGCAGCCAGGCCGAGATCGGCCACCACGTCGCCGCGGCGCTGGTGGGTACCTTCCTCGGTATTCTCGCCGCCTACGGCTTCGTCGGCCCGCTGGCCAACGCCCTGGAGCACGATGCCAAGGAAGAGCTGAACCTCTACGAATCGATCAAGGCCTGCCTGGTGGCTTCCGCCTCCGGCATGCCGCCGTCGCTGGCCGTCGAATTCGGCCGCAAGGTGCTGCTGCCGGCGCATCGCCCGAGCTTCAGCGAGCTGGAGCAGGCCGTTCGCGGTCGCTGATAGGTCGTCTGACGCATGGATAACAACCAGCCGATCATCGTCAAGCGCATCAAGCGCTACGCCGCCGGCCACCATGGCGGTGGCTGGAAGATCGCCTTCGCCGACTTCGCCACCGCCATGATGGCGTTCTTCCTCGTACTCTGGCTGCTGTCTTCGGCCACGCCGGAGCAGAAGAAGGCCATCTCCGGCTATTTCCAGGACCCCATCGGTTTCACCGAGAGCGCCAGTCCCTACGTCATCGACCTGGGCGGCACGCCGACGCCGGCGCCGGACAAGACCCTGAACCCGCAGATCCAGGCCCAGCCGGATGCCGACGAGACGCGGATCAACCCGGACGAGAACGCCAAGATCACCGAGCAACAGGCCCAGGACGTCGCCGAGCAGGTCGAGAAGGAGCGCCTGGAGCTGCTGCTGCAGGAGCTGCAGAACAAGGTCGACGAGAACCCGACCCTCAAGCGCTTCAAGGACCAGATCCTCTTCGAAATCACCCAGGACGGCCTGCGCATCCAGATCGTCGACTCGGACAACCGGCCGATGTTCGACCTGGGCAGCGCGCGCCTGCAGCCGTACTTCGAGGACATCCTGCTGGCGCTGGCCGAGACCATCAAGCAAGTGCCGAACAAGATCAGCATCAGCGGCCACACCGACGCCAAGCCCTACGCGGGCAATGGCGATTTCGGCAACTGGGAGCTCTCGGCCAACCGCGCCAACGCCGCGCGCCGTGCGCTGGAAGCCGGCGGTTACCCGGAAGACCAGATCGCCCGCGTGGTCGGTTACGCCTCCTCGGCGCTGTTCGATCGCGACAAGCCGCTCAACCCGGTGAACCGCCGCATCGACATCATCGTCCTGACCAAGAAGGCCCAGCGCGCTATCGAAGGCCAGGATGGCGGGGCTGACAGGCCTGTCGATGGCGCCGCTCCGGCAGCTCCGGGCGCGGCGGCACCCAACGGTGCGCCGGCCAAGCCGGCGGCCGGGCCGGGCGATCCGCTGCCGCCTGACCAGCTCAAGCAGAAGCTCAATCTGTTCGACGACGGCGGCACGCTGAAGCTCGACGAGCTGAACAAGCAGCAGTGAGAAACCAGAAGGCCAGCTGAAAAGCTGGCCTTCTTCGTTGCACCCTGCGTGCATTTGTAGGAGCGGGCATGGCCCGTTCCTACAGGTCGGAAGGGCTAGTACTCGTCTTCCGGCAGGCTCGCGAGGATGTGCCGGTAGCTGGCCATCCGCTGCGGCGAGATGCGCCCGTCTTCCAGCGCCTTGAGCAGCGCGCAGCCCGGTTCGCGGTCATGCTTGCAGTCGCGGAAGCGGCAGTGGCCGAGCAGGTCGTGGAACTCGATGAAGCCCGCTTCCACGTCGTCACGGCTGACATGACCGAGGCCGAACTCGCGGATGCCGGGGGAGTCGATCAGGTCGCCGCCGGCGGGGAAGTGGAACAGCCGCGCGGTGGTGGTGGTGTGAGTGCCCTTGCCGGTGACTTCCGAGAGGTCGCCGACGCGGGTGTCGACGCCCGGCAGCAGTGCATTCACCAGTGACGACTTGCCCACGCCCGACTGGCCGACGAACACGCTGACGTGCTCGTTCAGCGCGGCGCGCAGGGCGTCCAGCGCCAGGCCGTTGGCGGCCGAGACCTCCAGCAGCGGGTAGCCCAGCTCGCGGTAGGTGCCCAGCAGCGAGTCGAGGAAGGGTGCATTTTCCTCGTCGATCAGGTCAGCCTTGTTCAGCAGCAGCAATGGTTTGATGCCCGCGTGCTCGGCAGCCACCAGGTAGCGGTCGATCAGGTTGGCGTGGGGCTCGGGGCGCGGCGCGAAGACAATGACGATGCGATCGACGTTGGCCGCGACCGGCTTAAGCACGCCGCGCATGTCCGGGCGGCGTAGCTCGGAGGTGCGCGGCAGCTGCGCGACGATCACGCCAATGCCCTGATTGCCCGGGCGCCAGACCACCTGGTCGCCCGTCACCAGCGGCGGCAGGTTGGCGCGCAAGTGGCAGCGGAACACCTGGCCGGCAGCGTCGCCGTCCTGGGCCTCGACTTCCACCTGCACACCGAAGTGGGCGATCACCTGGCCGGTCTGTTCCGGTCCGAGGTCGCCGCCTTCCAGTTCTTCCAGGGCGCGCGACTCGCGCTTCGCCGCGCGCGCGGCGCGTTCTTCCTGGACTTTTTCGATCCGCCAGCTCTGCCGGCGGGTGAGGTGACGCTTGGCCATAGGGTATCCACAGGGAAAATCGCGGCGGAGTTTAGCATGCGCCGGCGTGCTTCCCGCTAAACTAGAGGGCTGAGCTGAGGAGCCCCATCATGCAGAACCCGCAGAACCTGATCTGGATCGACCTGGAAATGACCGGGCTGGACCCGGACAAGGACGTCATCATCGAGATGGCGACCATCGTCACCGACAGTGACCTGAATATCCTCGAGGAAGGCCCGGTGATCGCCGTGCACCAGAGCGAGGCGCTGCTCGCCGGCATGGACGAGTGGAACACCCGTCAGCATGGCCAGTCCGGCCTGACCCAGCGCGTGCGCGAAAGCACCATCTCCGCCGCCGAGGCCGAGGCGATGACCATTGCCTTCCTGGAAAAGTGGGTGCCCAAGCGCAGCTCGCCGATCTGCGGCAACAGCATCTGCCAGGACCGCCGCTTCCTCTACCGTCACATGCCGAAGCTGGAAGGCTACTTCCACTACCGCAACCTGGACGTGTCGACCCTCAAGGAGCTGGCCGCGCGCTGGGCGCCTTCGGTGCGTGACGGCTTCAAGAAGGGCAACACCCACCTGGCCCTGGACGACATTCGCGAGTCCATCGCCGAGCTGCGCTACTACCGCGAGCATTTCATCAAGGTGTAAGTGGCGCGATTCTGCTCTTGCAGGAGCGAGCTTGCTCGCTCCTACGAAAAGCTTCAGATTCCGGCGTTATGGCGCGCCAGCGCCCACTCCACATGCTCGCGCACCAGTTCCGACGGGAACTCCCGCCGCGCGCGCAGCGCCTCGATCACCGCAATGGTCGACGGTGCATTGCCCAGCCCCACGGCCAGGTTGCGCAGCCAGCGCTCGTAACCGGCGCGCCTTAGCGGCGAGCCCTCGGTGCGGCTGAGGAACTCCTCTTCCGTCCACAGGAACAGCTCCGCCAGCGCGGCGTTGTCCAGGCTGTGGCGCGGCTGGAAGTCGCCCTGGTCGGTGGCCCGGGCGAAGCGGTTCCACGGGCAGACCATCTGACAGTCGTCGCAGCCGAACACGCGGTTGCCGATCAGCGGGCGCAGGTCTTCGGGGATCGGGCCCTTCAATTCGATGGTCAGGTAGGAAATGCAGCGCCGCGCATCCAGCACATAGGGCGCGACGAAGGCGGCGGTGGGGCAGATGTCCATGCAGGCCGTGCAACGCCCGCAGTGCTCCGTGCCGTGCGGCTCGTCCACGGGCAGCGGCAGGTCGGTGAACAGCTCGCCGAGGAAGAAGTAGCTGCCGGCCTTGCGGTTGAGCACCAGGGTGTTCTTGCCGATCCAGCCCAGGCCCGACTGCTCGGCGATGGCCTTCTCCAGCACGGGTGCGCTGTCGACGAAGGCGCGGAAACCGAACGGCCCGATCCGCTGCTGGATGCGCTCAGCCAGTTGCTGCAGACGCTTGCGGATCAGCTTGTGGTAGTCGCGGCCCAGGGCGTAGCGCGACACATAGGCCTTCTCTGGATCGCCCAGAACCTGCGCCATGCGCGTGTCGCCGGGCAGGTAGTCCATGCGCAGCGACACCACCCGCAGCGTGCCGGGCACCAGTTCATCCGGACGCCAGCGCTTGCTGCCGTGGGCGCCCATATAGTCCATCTCGCCGTGGTAGCCCGCCTCCAGCCAGCGCTGCAGGTGCTCGCCGTGGGCTTCCAGGTCGAGCCCGCTGATGCCGACCTGCTGGAAGCCGAGTTCGCGCCCCCAGTCCTTGATGGAGAGGGCGAGGTCGGCGTAGTCGAGTGTTGAATCGTGCATGGAAGGCGAGAAAGCGAAGTCCGGGTGCGTATAATTCTGCCAGACCTTGCCGGCGTCGGCCCGTCCGTACGCCAAGGCGACACATTCTGCCGCCCGGAATCGCGATGACTGCCCACGACGATTTGCCCCTGAATCTCTACAGCGCCCAGCAGGTGCGCGACCTCGACGCGCGCCTGATCGCCGCCGGCACCCCCGGCTTTGAGCTGATGCGCCGCGCCGCCCATGCGGCCTGGCGCGCCCTGCGTCGCCAATGGCCGGATGCTGGCGAAATCACCGTGCTGGCCGGCCACGGCAACAACGCCGGCGATGGCTATCTGATCGCTGCCCTGGCCCTGCGTGCCGGCTGGCGCGTGCGTGTGCTGGCGGTCGGCGACGTCTCCCGCCTGTCCGGCGATGCCGCTTCGGCCCATGGCGAAGCGCGCGCGGCCGGCGTGGATATCGAAGCCTGGAGCGACCGTGCCGAGCTGCGTGGCGTGCTGGTGGACGCGTTGCTGGGCACCGGTCTCGGCGGTTCGGTGCGCGAGCCTTATGCCTCGGCCATTGCTGCGATCAACGCCAGCGGCCTGCCGACGCTGGCCGTGGACATCCCTTCCGGTCTAAGTGCCGATACGGGGCAAGTGCTGGGCTGTGCGGTGAGAGCCGACCTGACGGTGACTTTCATCGGCCTCAAGCTCGGCCTGTTCACCGGCAATGGCCCCGATCAATGCGGCGAGCTGGTCTTCGACGGGCTCGATGCTGACCCTGCGCTGATTTCCGAGAGTGGCGTGGCGCGCCGTCTCGCTCCGGCCTCGCTGGCTCGCCTGGCCGAGCGCCCGAAGGCCGCACACAAGGGCCTGTTCGGTCATGCGCTGGTGATCGGCGGTGATACCGGCATGGGCGGTGCCGCGCTGCTGGCCGCCGAGAGCGCGCTGCGCTGCGGTGCAGGGTTGGTGTCTCTGGCGACCCGTGCCGCCCACGTACCCGCTGCACTGGCTCGCCGACCTGAGCTGATGGCGCGTGGCGTCTCTTCTTCCGCTGAGCTGCTGCGTCTTGCCGAGCGCGCCGATGTGCTGGTGGTCGGCCCTGGTGTCGGCCGCGAAGCCTGGGGGCGCGTGCTGGTCAGCGCTGCCGCGAGCCTGGAGCGCCGACAGGTGTGGGACGCCGATGCGCTCAATCTGCTGGCAGAAGGCCTGGTTGCTCGCCCGTCCGGCGACTGGGTGATCACCCCCCATCCGGCCGAGGCGGCCCGCCTGCTGGGCATCTCCACCGCTGAGGTCCAGGCCGACCGGCCGAAATCCGCGCACGCGCTGGCGCAGCGCTACCATGCGGTGGTCGTGCTCAAGGGCGTCGGCAGTCTGGTCGCCTCCCCGGATGGCCGGCTGGCGCTGTGCAGTCACGGACATCCCGCCATGGCAGGTGCCGGGCTGGGGGATGTGCTGTCCGGCATCCTCGGTGCGCTGCTGGCGCAGCGGATGCCTGCTTTCGAGGCCGCGTGCCTGGCGGTCTGGCTGCATGCACGTGCTGGCGAGTCGCTTGGCGCACAAGGGCGGGGCCTGGCTGCCGCCGATCTGATTCCTGCCGTTCGTCAGTTGCTCGAGGAGCTGTCCCCATGCCTGAACTGAATCTGTTCGCCGACGGCGAAGAGGCCATGGTCGAACTTGGTCGCCGTATTGCCGACGCGACCGCTGGGCACGGAGTGATCTACCTGCATGGCGACCTGGGGGCGGGCAAGACCACGCTGTCGCGCGGCATCCTGCGGGGGTTGGGCCATGGGGGATCGGTGAAAAGCCCGACCTTTACCCTGGTCGAGCCCTACGAAATCGGCGATCTGCGCGCCTTTCACTTCGACCTCTACCGCCTCGCCGATCCGGAGGAACTGGAGTTCCTCGGCATCCGCGACTACTTCGAGGGCGATGCGTTGTGCCTGATTGAGTGGGCGGAGCGCGGCAAAGGCATTTTGCCAAAGGCCGACATGGACATTACCATTGTTCCGCATGCGGGCGGACGCATGCTGCGCCTCGACCCGCACGGAACACGGGGCGAAGCCTGGTGTGCCGCCCTGGCCACGGGAGCATAGAAAAAAGATGGGTTGGGGGTTGCGCCTTCGGGCGTTGTTTATCGGGGTGTCCGTTCTGCTGGCATTCTTTGCCGGCGAGGTTTCTGCCGCCACGCAAATCAAGAGCGTGCGCATCTGGCGCGCGCCAGACAACACACGGCTGGTGTTCGATCTGTCCGGCCCGGTGCAGCACAGTCTGTTCACCCTGAGCGCGCCCAACCGCATCGTCGTCGACATCAATGGCGCGCAGATGTCCGCTGCCCTCGACAAGCTCAAGCTGAACAACACGCCGATCACCGCGATGCGCTCTGCCCAGCGCTCGCCCACCGACCTGCGCCTGGTGCTCGACCTGAAGAATGCGGTCACGCCCAAGAGCTTCGTGCTGCCGCCAAACCAGCAGTACGGCAACCGCCTGGTCGTCGACCTGTACGATCAGGGTGCAGATATCGCTCCGGACGTCCCCGCGACTCCAACGCCCAGTGTGCCCGCCACGCCCGTCAGCCCTGCGCAATCGGTCGCCAAGATCCCCGCGCCGAGTAGCGGCGGCAAGCGTGACGTGGTGATTGCCATCGACGCCGGCCACGGCGGCGAAGACCCCGGCGCCCTTGGCCCGAACGGCCTGCACGAGAAGAACATCACCCTGTCGATCGCCCGCGAACTGCAGCGGCAGATCAACCAGATGAAGGGCTTCCGCGCCGAGCTGACGCGGACCGGTGACTACTTCATCCCGCTGCGCAACCGCACCGTGATCGCCCGCAAGAAGGGCGCGGACCTGTTCGTCTCCATCCACGCCGATGCCGCGCCTAGCCGCAGCGCCTTCGGGGCCTCGGTGTTCGCCCTGTCCGACCGTGGCGCAACCTCCGAAACCGCGCGCTGGCTGGCCGACACGGAAAACCGTTCCGACCTCATCGGCGGCGACGGCGGCGTGAATCTCGACGACAAGGACAAGATGCTCGCCGGCGTGCTGCTCGACCTGTCGATGACTGCCACCATGTCCTCCAGCCTGGATGTTGGCCACAAGGTGCTGACCAGCGTCGGCCGCGTCACCCCACTGCACAAGCGCCGGGTGGAACAGGCCGGTTTCATGGTGCTGAAGTCCCCGGATATTCCGTCGATCCTGGTGGAAACCGGTTTCATCTCCAACCCGAACGAGTCCGCCAAGCTGGCCAGCGGCTCGCACCAGCAGGCGCTGGCGCGCTCGATCGCCGCTGGCGTGCGCCAGTACTTCGTGCAGACCCCACCACCGGGCACCTACATCGCATCGCTGCGTGACGGCGGCCAGTTGGCTTCCGGCCCACGCGAATATGTCGTGCGCAGTGGCGACAGCCTGGCAATGGTTGCTAGCCGCTTTGATGTCAGCACCGCTTCGATCCGCAGCGCCAACTCGCTCAAGAGTGACGAGCTGAAGATAGGCCAGGTGCTGAAGATTCCGGGCACCTCTCTGGCGTCGCAGCAATGAGTGACGTACGCCGCATCCAGTTGCTAACTCCGCGGCTGGCGAACCAGATCGCCGCCGGCGAAGTGGTCGAACGACCCGCGTCGGTCATCAAGGAGCTGCTGGAAAACTGTCTCGACGCCGGTGCCAAGCGCATCGACATCGAAGTCGAGCAAGGCGGCGTCAAGCTGTTGCGCGTGCGCGACGATGGCAGCGGCATTCCTGCAGACGACCTGCCGCTGGCCCTGGCGCGCCACGCCACCAGCAAGATTCGCGAGCTGGAAGACCTTGAACGGGTGATGAGCCTGGGCTTCCGGGGCGAAGCGCTCGCCTCGATCAGCTCCGTCTCGCGCCTGACCCTCACTTCGCGCACCGCCGACGCCGAGCAGGCCTGGCAGGTGGAAGTCGAGGGCCGCGACATGGAATCCACCGTGAAGCCTGCGGCTCACCCGGTAGGCACCAGCATCGAAGTGCGCGACCTGTTCTTCAATACCCCGGCGCGGCGCAAGTTCCTGCGCGCCGAGAAGACCGAATTCGATCACTTGCAGGAAGTCATCAAGCGCCTGGCACTGGCGCGCTTCGACGTGGCTTTCCATCTGCGCCACAACGGCAAGACCATCCTTTCGCTGCATGAAGCCAAGGACGAAGCCGCCCGCGCCCGCCGCGTGGGTGCCGTTTGCAGTACCGGCTTCCTCGAGCAGGCGTTGCCCATCGAAGTGGAGCGCAACGGCCTGCACCTGTGGGGTTGGGTCGGCCTGCCGACCTTCTCCCGCAGCCAGCCGGACCTGCAGTACTTCTATGTGAACGGCCGCATGGTGCGGGACAAGCTGGTTGCCCACGCCGTGCGCCAGGCTTATCGCGATGTGCTGTACAACGGTCGCCATCCGACCTTCGTGCTGTTCTTCGAGGTCGACCCATCGGTGGTGGACGTCAACGTCCACCCGACCAAGCATGAAGTGCGCTTCCGCGACAGCCGCATGGTCCATGACTTCCTCTACGGCACCCTGCATCGGGCGCTGGCGGAAGTGCGTCCGGACGACCAGCTGGCACCGCCGGGGGCGACCACCCTGACCGTGCCGCGCCCGACCGGCGCGGAAGCCGGCGAATTCGGCCCGCAGGGCGAAATGCGTCTGTCCGAGACCGTGCTGGAGGCCCCGGCTGCCGCGCGTGCTTGGCAGCCGAGCCCAGCCTCCGGCGGTTCCAGTGGTGGTGGTGGCTACAGCTACCAGCCAACTCGTCCGGAAATTCCGCCCATTCAGGAAGCCCAGGGCGCCTACAAGGCTTATTTCGCGCCGCTGTCCGACCAGGCGCCGCAGGCGCTGCCGGAAAGCAGCCAGGACGTGCCGCCGCTGGGTTATGCCCTGGCGCAGCTCAAGGGCATCTACATCCTTTCGGAGAACGCCCACGGCCTGGTTCTGGTGGACATGCACGCCGCCCACGAGCGGATCATGTACGAGCGCCTGAAGACTGCCATGGCCAGCGAAGGCCTGCGGGGCCAGCCGTTGCTGGTGCCGGAGTCCATCGCCGTCAGCGAGCGCGAGGCAGATTGCGCGGAAGAGCATGGGGCTTGGTTCTCCCGGCTCGGCTTCGAACTGCAGCGGCTCGGCCCGGAAACCCTGGCGATCCGTCAGATTCCCGCGCTGCTCAAGCAGGCCGAGGCTACCCAGTTGGTGCGCGACGTCCTCGCCGATCTGCTGGAATACGGCACCAGCGACCGCATCCAGGCGCATCTCAATGAATTGCTCGGCACCATGGCCTGCCACGGCGCCGTGCGCGCCAACCGCCGGCTGACCCTGCCGGAGATGAACGGCCTGCTGCGCGACATGGAAGTGACCGAGCGCAGTGGCCAGTGCAACCACGGCCGGCCGACCTGGACTCAGTTGGGGCTCGACGAATTGGACAAGCTGTTCTTGCGGGGCCGTTGATTTTCGTAAGCCTGCGTTCAGGAAAGTGCAGTAAACTGCACGCCAATCGATTCAGCAGTCCGCAGTAACGAGCTCCCGATGTCCCTGCCTCCCGCGATATTCCTCATGGGCCCCACCGCCGCCGGCAAGACCGACCTGGCGCTGGAGCTTGCGCGCTTGCTGCCGGTGGAGCTGGTCAGCGTGGATTCGGCGCTGATCTACCGCGGCATGGATATCGGTACCGCTAAGCCGCCCCGCGAGGTGCTTGAGGAATTCCCGCATCGCCTGATCGATATCCGTGACCCCAGCGAGGCCTATTCGGCGGCGGAATTCCGCGCCGACGCCCTGGCGGCCATGGCCGAGATCACCGCGGCGGGGAAGATTCCGCTGCTGGTCGGCGGCACCATGTTGTATTTCAAGGCGTTGCTGGAGGGGTTGGCCGATATGCCCGCCGCCGACGCCGCCGTGCGCGCCGAACTGGAAGCCTGGGCCGCTGCCGAGGGCTGGAGCGCCCTGCATGAAGAGTTGGCGCGCGTCGATCCGGAGTCGGCCGCGCGCATCCACCCCAATGACCCTCAGCGACTTGTCCGGGCCCTCGAGGTGTACCGCGTGAGCGGTATGTCCATGACTGCACACCGCCTTCGCCAGGCGAGTGAAAATGCGGGTCTCGGCGCGCAAGGCGGTGGACAATTACCGTATACTGTGGCTCATCTGGCGATCGCGCCTCTGCAGCGCCAGGTGTTGCACGAGCGTATCGCGCAACGTTTTGACCAGATGCTGGAACAGGGCTTCATCGCCGAGGTCGAATGCCTTCGCGCAAGGAATGACTTGCACGTAGGGCTACCGTCCATAAGAGCGGTGGGCTACCGACAGGTATGGGATTACCTCGAGGGCAAACTGTCCTACGCTGAGATGGTGGAGCGCGGCGTCATCGCTACGCGGCAATTGGCCAAGCGCCAGTTCACCTGGCTCCGTAGCTGGAGCGATCTACACTGGTTGGACAGTCAGGCAAGCGACAATTTGCCGCGTGCCTTGAAATACTTTGAGGCGGTCTCCATATAGGCTCGAGACCTTAATTCCGGCCGTCTATCCTTGGGGTTCAGGACGGCGTTAAGCCAAATTCGACTACTACTAAATCAGTTTTTTACCCTTACAAGGAGTGCGGCATATGTCAAAAGGGCATTCGCTACAAGACCCTTACCTCAATACCCTGCGCAAAGAACGCGTTCCGGTTTCCATCTACCTCGTCAACGGCATCAAGCTGCAGGGTCAGATCGAATCCTTCGACCAGTTCGTCATCCTGCTGAAGAACACTGTCAGCCAGATGGTCTACAAGCACGCCATTTCCACCGTGGTTCCCAGCCGCCCCGTGCGCCTGCCCACCGGTGATCAACCGGCCGAGCCGGGCAACGTTTGACGGGAGTCCGCCTTGTTCTTTGAGCGCCCGGGTGGTGGGGAACGGGCCATTCTGGTCCATCTGGAAGGTCAGGACCCCGAGGCGCGCGAAGACCCGCAGGAATTCCAGGAGCTGGCCCGTTCGGCAGGCGCGGAAGCGGTTGCTTTCGTCAGCATTTCGCGTCATCAGCCCTCAGCCAAGTACCTGATCGGCAGCGGCAAGGTCGAAGAGTTGCACGACCTCGTCCACGCCGAGAAGGTCGAGCTGATCATCTTCAATCACACCCTCACGCCGAGCCAGGAGCGCAACCTCGAGCGAGCGCTCGAATGCCGCGTGCTCGATCGTACGGGTCTGATCCTCGACATCTTCGCCCAGCGCGCCCGTACCCACGAAGGCAAGCTGCAGGTGGAGCTCGCCCAGTTGGAGCACATGAGCACGCGCCTGGTGCGCGGCTGGACTCACCTTGAACGCCAGAAAGGCGGTATCGGCCTGCGCGGCCCGGGTGAAACCCAGCTGGAAACCGACCGCCGCCTGCTGCGTGGGCGCATCCGCCAGATCAAGTCACGCCTGGAGAAGGTCCGCAGCCAGCGCGAGCAGGCTCGTCGCGGCCGTCGCCGTGCGGAGATTCCGGCGGTGTCCCTGGTGGGCTACACCAACGCCGGCAAGTCCACGCTGTTCAATGCGCTGACCACTTCCGAGGTCTATGCGGCCGACCAGTTGTTCGCCACCCTCGACCCGACCCTGCGCCGCCTGGAGCTGGATGACGTCGGTCCGATCGTGCTGGCCGACACCGTAGG
Organism: Pseudomonas sp. PDM18; assembly: GCF_014852585.1. GTDB lineage: Bacteria > Pseudomonadota > Gammaproteobacteria > Pseudomonadales > Pseudomonadaceae > Pseudomonas. Next base: position 101,737 of record NZ_JACVBX010000010.1, read on the forward strand.
CTTCATTCGCCACCTGCCGCACAAGCTGGTGGAGGCGTTTCGGGCTACCTTGGAAGAATCCAGCAACTCCGATCTGCTGCTGCATGTGATCGACTCCCACGAGCCGGATCGCGATGCGCAGATCGAACAGGTGCTGGCGGTGCTCAAGGAAATCGGCGCGAACGAGTTGCCGATGCTCGAGGTGTACAACAAGATCGACCTGCTGCCGGACTTGCAACCGATGATCCAGCGCGACGAGCTGGGCAAGCCGGTCCGAGTCTGGCTGTCGGCGCGGGAATCGCGCGGGCTGGAGTTGCTGGAGCAGGCGATCTCCGAGTTGCTGGGGGAGGACATGTTCGTTGGAACGCTCTGCCTGCCACAGCGGCTGGGACGACTCCGGGCTCAGTTCTTCGAGCTGGGTGCGGTACAGTCGGAGAATCACGACGAACAGGGACGCGCCGTTTTGCAGGTCCGCCTGCCGCGTGTCGAGTTGAACCGCATGGTGAGCCGCGAAGGCTGGCAGCCGGCAGAGTTCATTGCGCAACACACTTTGCAATAAAGCCCGGCACACTGTTTTTGGCAGCGTAATGGGCATTCGGTAGCATAGGTGGGCGCGCCGTAGGCGCGTTTTCGCGTTATCAGATGGAGAGCGCTATGGCTTGGAATGAGCCGGGTGACAACTCGAACAAGAACGACCAGGACCCCTGGGGTGGACGCCGTGGTGGTGGTCGCCAGGGTCCTCCTGATCTGGATGAAGCGTTCCGCAAGCTGCAAGACAGCCTGAATGGAATTTTCGGCAAACCCAAGCGCGGCAGTGGTTCGGGCGGTGGCGGCAGCGGTCGGGGCGGTAGCCTCGGCCTGTTCGGTATCGGCCTGGCGATCCTCGCCGTGCTGTGGCTGTACAACGCCATCTACGTAGTGGATGAGCAGGAGCAGGCGGTGATCCTGCGCTTCGGCCAGTACCACGAGACCGTGGGCCCCGGCCTGAATATCTACTTCCCGCCGATCGACAAGAAGTTCCAGGAGAACGTCACCCGCGAGCGTGCCTACAGCAAGCAGGGTCAGATGCTCACCGAGGACGAGAACATCGTCGAGGTTCCGCTGACCGTGCAATACAAGGTCAGCAACCTGAAGGACTTCGTGCTCAACGTCGACCAGCCGGAAGTGAGCCTGCAGCACGCCACCGAAAGCGCCCTGCGGCACGTGGCCGGCTCCACCACCATGGACAAGATCCTCACCGAGGGCCGCGAACAGATGGCCACTGAGGTGCGTGATCGCCTGCAGCGTTTCCTCGATACCTACAAGACCGGTATCACGGTGACCCAGGTGAACATCCAGAGCGCCGCCGCGCCGCGTGAAGTACAGGAAGCGTTCGACGACGTGATCCGTGCCCGCGAGGACGAGCAGCGCGAGAAGAATCAGGCCGAAGCCTACGCCAACGGCGTGGTGCCCGAAGCCCGTGGTCAAGCCCAGCGCATCATCGAGGAAGCCAACGGCTACCGCGATGAAGTGGTCTCCCGCGCCCAAGGTGAGGCGGATCGTTTCGCCAAGCTGGCCAGCGAGTATCACAAGGCCCCGGAAGTCACCCGTCAGCGTCTGTACCTGGACACCATGCAGGACGTCCTGAGTCAGACCAGCAAGGTGCTGGTGACTGGTCAGCAAGGTCAGAACAACCTGATCTACCTGCCGCTGGACAAGATGATGGATGGCCGTGGTTCGGCAGCTCCGAACGCCGCGCCGAGCGCGAGCAGCAGCACGCCGGATATCGGTTCGCGGGTCGCCAACGACCTGCAGCAGCGTGATACGCGTACCCGGGAGAGCCGCTGATGAGTAACAAGTCCCTGATCGCCCTCATCGCGGGTGTGGTGGTTGCTGTTGCCGTCTGGAGCAGCGTCTACGTGGTGCAGCAGACCGAGCGCGCCGTCATGCTGCGCTTCGGTCGCGTGGTCGAGCCGGACGTGAAGCCCGGCCTGCACTTCAAGATTCCGTACGTCAATACGGTGCGCAAGTTCGACGGCCGCCTGCTGACCCTGGACTCGCCGACCCAGCGTTTCCTGACGCTGGAGAAGAAGGCGGTGATGGTCGACGCCTACGCCAAGTGGCGCGTCTCCGATGCCGAGCGCTTCTACACCGCGACTTCCGGCATGAAGCAGATCGCCGACGAGCGTCTGTCCCGTCGTCTGGAAGCCGGCCTGCGTGACCAGTTCGGCAAGCGCACCCTGCACGAAGTGGTGTCGGGTGAGCGTGATGCGCTGATGGGGGATATCACCGCTTCGCTGAACCGCATGGCGCAGAAGGAGCTGGGTATCGAAGTGGTCGACGTTCGCGTCAAGGCTATCGACCTGCCCAAGGAAGTGAACCGCAGCGTGTTCGAGCGCATGAGCACCGAGCGTGAGCGGGAAGCTCGCGAGCACCGCGCCAAGGGGCGCGAACTGGCCGAAGGTATCCGCGCGGATGCCGACCGTCAGCGTCGTGTACTGCTGGCCGAGGCCTATCGCGAGTCGGAAGAGACCCGAGGTGACGGCGATGCGAAGGCAGCGGCGATCTACGCCAAGGCCTACACCGCCGATCCGGAGTTCTACGCCTTCACCCGCAGCCTCAAGGCTTACCGCGAGAGCTTTGCCGACAAGAAGGATGTGCTGGTGCTCGATCCGAGCAACGAGTTCTTCCGCTATCTGGAAAAAGCTAAACCGTAAGTCAAAGTCTCCGGCGGGCGGCAGCGCCCGTCGGAGAAATCGTGTTATCATGGGTCAGCCGGGAAATCCCGGCTTTTTTGCGTCCGCGAGAATGATGTACGAGAGCCATGTGGCAGGAATTCGGCAAGGCGTTCTGTCTGTTGCTGGTGCTGGAAGGCATCCTTCCATTCCTGTATCCGCGTGGTTGGCGCGACGCCGTGAGCGGACTCGGGCGCATTGGCGACCGCGGTCTGAGACTCATCGGGCTGGGCAGCATGCTGCTCGGCACCGTCCTTCTTTACTGCATTCATTGAAGTGCCGCCCGGCCTAAAAAAGGAGAGAGGCGACATGGCAACGGTAGACCGCTGGCTGCTGCCAGATGGAATCGAAGAAGTGCTGCCACCGGAGGCGGCTCGCGTTGAAGCAGCCCGCCGTCAGGTGCTGGACCTGTTCCAGCGCTGGGGTTACGAGTTCGTCGTCACTCCGCATATCGAATACCTGGAATCCTTGCTGACCGGTGCCGGCCAGGATCTGGACCTGCGTACCTTCAAGGTCACCGACCCTGCGTCCGGCCGTCTGATGGGTTTCCGTGCGGACATCACGCCGCAAGTGGCGCGCATGGACGCCCACAGCCTGCGTCGCGAAGGTCCGAACCGCCTGTGCTACGCCGGCAGCGTGCTGCATGCCCGCCCGCGTGCGCTGGCCACTTCGCGCAGCCCGATCCAGCTGGGTGCCGAGCTTTACGGCAACACCGGCTCGGCCGGTGACGTCGAAGTCATCAGTCTGCTGCTCGACATGCTCGAGATGGCCCAGGTGCCGGATGTGCACATGGACCTCGGTCATGTCGGCATCTACCGTGGCCTGGCCCAGGCTGCCGGGCTGTCCGGCGAAGTCGAGCAGTTGCTGTTCGACGCCTTGCAGCGCAAAGCCGTGGACGAAGTCGCAGCGCTGACCGAAGGCCTGCCGAGCGAGCTCGCCGGCATGCTCCGTGCGCTCGCCGAGCTGTGCGGCAGTCGTGAGGTGCTGGAGCAGGCGCGCGAAGTGCTCGCTGGTGCTCCGGCCAACGTCCAGGCGGCGCTGGCCGACCTGACTGCCATCGCCGACTCGCTGGCGGCGCGCTTCCCGCAGCTGCCGCTGTACTTCGACCTTGGCGAGCTGCGTGGCTATCACTATCACACGGGCGTGGTGTTTGCCGCGTTCGTGCCTGGGGTTGGCGAGTCCATCGCCCAGGGCGGCCGTTACGACGACATCGGCGCCGATTTTGGCCGTGCGCGTCCGGCCACCGGTTTCTCCACCGACCTCAAGACCCTGGTCACTCTTGGCCGCGCCCAGCTCGACGAGCCGCGCACCGGAGTCTGGGCGCCGGCCGATGGGGCTGGCTTGTGGCAGGCGGTGCAGCAGTTGCGCCGTCAGGGCGTGCGTGTGGTACAGGCGCTGCCCGGGCAGGATGCGGCTTCGGCTTCCGAAGCGGGCTGCGACCAGCAATTGCTGGCTCGCGATGGCAATTGGCAGGTGGCTGCGCTCTGAGGCGCGCCACTTCGAGTTTCTGCCGGCCGCGGCCGGCACCGAACATCCACGATGGGGACAAGAGTTATGGGTAAGAATGTCGTAGTCCTGGGCACCCAGTGGGGTGATGAGGGCAAAGGCAAGATCGTCGACCTGCTGACCGACCAGGCTGCTGCCGTGGTGCGTTACCAGGGCGGCCACAACGCTGGTCATACCCTGGTGGTCGCTGGCGAGAAGACCGTACTGCACCTGATCCCGTCGGGCATCCTGCGCGAAGGCGTGCAGTGCCTGATCGGCAACGGCGTTGTACTGGCGCCCGACGCGCTGATGCGCGAAATCGCCAAGCTGGAAGAGAAGGGCGTACCGGTGCGCGAGCGCCTGCGCATCAGCCCGTCCTGCCCGCTGATCCTGTCCTTCCACGTAGCCCTCGACCAGGCTCGCGAGAAGGCCCGTGGCGACGCGAAGATCGGCACCACCGGTCGCGGCATCGGCCCGGCTTACGAAGACAAAGTGGCCCGTCGCGGCCTGCGCGTGGGCGACCTGTTCCACCGCGAGCGCTTCGCCGCCAAGCTCGGGGAGGTTCTGGACTACCACAACTTCGTCCTGCAGCACTATTACAAGGAGCCGGCTGTCGACTTCCAGAAGACCCTGGATGAGTGCATGGCCTACGCCGAAGAGCTGCGCCCGCTGATGACCGACGTGACCTCGGCCCTGCACGACCTGCGTCGCGCCGACGAGAACATCATGTTCGAAGGCGCCCAGGGCTCGCTGCTGGACATCGACCACGGCACCTACCCGTTCGTCACCAGCTCCAATACCACCGCTGGCGGCACCGCTACCGGTTCGGGCTTCGGTCCGCTGTACCTGGACTACATCCTGGGTATCACCAAGGCCTACACCACCCGCGTCGGTTCCGGTCCGTTCCCGACCGAGCTGTTCGATGAGGTCGGCGCGCGCCTGGCCAAGGTCGGTCACGAGTTCGGCGCCACCACCGGGCGTGCCCGTCGTTGTGGCTGGTTCGACGCCGTCATCCTGCGTCGCGCCATCGAGATCAACAGCCTGTCGGGCCTGTGCCTGACCAAGCTGGACGTCCTCGACGGCCTGGAAACCGTGCGTATCTGCACTGGCTACAAGAACGCCGCCGGCGAACTACTGACCGACGCGCCGACCGACGCCGACAGCTACATTGGTCTGCAGCCGATCTACGAAGACCTGCCGGGCTGGAGTGAATCCACCGTCGGCGTACAGAGCCTGGAAGGCCTGCCGGCCAATGCGCGTGCTTACATCAAGCGCATCGAGGAGCTGGTCGGTGCGCCCATCGACATCATCTCCACCGGCCCGGACCGTGCCGAGACCATCGTCCTGCGCCATCCGTTCGGCTGATACACCGCTGCACACTGCAACGGGCCGCTCATGCGGCCCGTTGTCGTTTCTGGGGGTTGGTTTTTGCTTAGCGGCACGCGCTTTGCTGGAGAAACGGATTGGTGCTTTTCGCGCCAGACATCCGTTATATCCGGAGGAAGCCCGCCGTGTCCGCCGTCCTGTCTTTATTGCGCAGTCGCTTACTGCGCCCCGCTTTCATCGCCCTTGGAGTCGCACTGCTGGTGCAGCTGGCGATTGCCCTCTGGCTTACCCGTAACACCGTCGATGGTCTGGTCAGCGACCTCGGGGCGCACCTGGGTAACGAATCGCAACGCCTCGCCGGCGAACTGGAGCAGGCCGGCAAGGAAGTCACTTCCGGCCTGAATGACCTGTCAGCGCGCACCCGTGAGCGCCTGGGCTCAGCGCTCTCGGCGCGCCTGGAGGAAGAGCAGGGACAGTTGCGCGAGGGGCTGGAGCAGAGCCTGCGCCAGTCCGCCACCGAATTGGCGCAGTTGCTGGCGGCTGTTGCGCCCAAGGCCATGTGGGACAACGACGTCCCGCTGCTCTCCGACTACGCCCGGCGCGCCCAGGCCAATCCGAACGTGCTCTTCGTGGTCTACGACGATCCACAGGGGCAGCACCTGACCCGCTACCTCAATCGCGAGGATCCGCGGGTCCAGGCGCTGCTGGAGAAGGGCAAGGGCGAGCGCGCCCTGGACAAGGTGCTGGAGGCGGCAAGTCATGACGGTTCGGTGTTCCTCGTCGAGGCGCCGATCAGTCCTAATGGCGTGGTGATCGGCACGGTGCGCCTGGGCGTTTCCACCGATGCCATCGAGAAGCAGATCGCCTCGCTGGATCAGCGTTTCTCGGCGCTGGTCGCCAGTGGTGACCAGTTGGTGGGCGATAGCCTTTCCGGTGCGGCGGCCGACAGCTCCAAGGCGCTGACGGCGCGCCTGCAATCCGCGAAGCAGGCAGCGGTGGGCATGAGTCAGGGCACGAAGGCGTCCATCGAAGAGGCGGCGGGAACGTTGCGCTGGCGCATCGGCATGGGGCTGCTGCTGGTGGGGCTTGGTGTATTGCTCTGCCTGGCTGTCGTGCTCGGTCGGCGTGTGGTGAATCGCCTGCGCCTGCTGATCGATGCGCTGAATGACCTGGCGGCCGGGGAGGGTGACCTGACCCGGCGCGTGCGCCTGGATAGCCGTGATGAGCTGGGTGAAATGGCGACCGCGGTTAACCGCTTCGTCGATAAGCTCCAGCCCATCGTGCGCGAGGCGGGGCAGGTTGCGCAGCAGACCGGCAGCGAAATTGCCGCGCTGGCCAGTCGCAGCGCGAGTGCCGAAGCGGCAGCGGATCGGCAGCGTAACGAAGTGGCCGGCAGCCTGGAGGCGCTCTCCGGGATGGCGGCGGAAGCCGAGATGGAAAGCCGCTCCATGCAGGCGGCGCTGGCGCGGGTTGGAGAGATTCGCAAGGCGGCGCAGGCCAATGCGGCTATTGCGCGCAAGGTTGGCGGGCTGATCGAAACCCTGGAGTCCCGCGTACAGAACGGCGCTGGCGTGATTGAGCGTCTGGCGCGGCAGAGCGAGCAGATTGAAGTGGTGCTCTCGGTGATCCATGGGATTGCCGAGCAGACCAACCTGCTTGCGCTGAACGCGGCCATTGAGGCGGCGCGTGCGGGTGAGAGCGGGCGCGGGTTCGCCGTGGTGGCGGACGAGGTGCGCGCGCTGGCCAGCAAGACCCAACAATCCACTGGCGATATCCAGTCACACATTGGTGCGCTGCAGGAAGGTGCGCGAGAGGCGGTGTCCGCAATCGGGCACGCTCGCGAGCAGGCGGTGCAGGGTTTGGCAGCTTTGCAGGATAGTGAGCGGCTGCAGCGCGAAGTGCAGAGCGCAGTGGAGGAAGTGCACGGCGCCATCGAGGCGGCGACTCATTCGGCGCAACAGCAGGCCGCAGGCGCTGCGGCGGTGCGTGGGCGAGTCGAGGTGATCCATGCCGAGGCGAGTCGCGCGGCGGAAGCGGTGAGTGCGACCGCCAGCAGTGGGCGAGTGCTCGATGGATTGGCTGATCAGCTGCGCGCCAGTCTGGGGCAGTTTAAGGCTTGAGGTTGGTAGACCTCGCCGGGCGTTCGCGCCTGGCGAGGTAAAAGACGGAAAGCCGAAAACAAAAAAGCCGAGCTATGCTCGGCTTTTTTGTTTGAAGATGGTGCCCAGGAGAAGACTCGAACTTCCACGGTGTTGCCACCGCTAGGACCTGAACCTAGTGCGTCTACCAATTCCGCCACCTGGGCATGCTTTTCAGCATGGGGTGCGATGATCGCTCATCGTCTTGCGGTGATGCAACCCTTGGGTGCATCTGACGGTCTATTGTTCGGTTATCAGGGTTCCGAACCCGCCTGATAAAGCCTGTCAGGAACTGACTTTATCCTTGAATAAGTGGTGCCCAGGAGAAGACTCGAACTTCCACGGTGTTGCCACCGCTAGGACCTGAACCTAGTGCGTCTACCAATTCCGCCACCTGGGCACTGGAGTCGATGATTACTCATCGTTTCCGTGTTACAACATCTGTCTGACGCTGTGGGCGCGAACTATACGGAGAGCGTTTTCGCTTGTAAACCCCTGATGCGATAAAAAATTTATTCTTGCCCGAAGCTGACCGACGGGCGGATTTCGCGCTTCAATAAGCAGATGGCGAACCATACCCCTATATATAAGGTGACCGCACTTTAATGGCCGATTGGCAAAACCTCGATCCCGAGGCCGCCCGCGAGGCGGAAAAATACGACAACCCCATCCCCAGCCGTGAACTCATCCTGGCGCACCTCGCCGAGCGCGGCGCACCCGCGACGCGGCCCCAGTTGCTGGAAGAGCTCGGCCTCTCCGGCGAAGAGCAGGAAGAAGCACTGCGTCGCCGACTGCGCGCCATGGAGCGCGACGGCCAGCTTATCTATACCCGCCGTGGCGCCTATGCGCCGGTGGACAAGCTCGACCTGATCCTCGGCCGCATCGCCGGCCACCGCGACGGCTTCGGCTTCTTGATCCCTGATGACGGCAGCGACGACCTCTTCCTCAGCCCGACGCAGATGCGCCTGGTGTTCGACGGCGACCGCGCCCTCGCGCGCGTCTCCGGCTTCGACCGCCGTGGTCGCCGCGAAGGCGCGATAGTCGAAGTGGTCGAGCGCGCCCACGAGACCATCGTGGGTCGCTACTTCGACGAGAGCGGCATCGGCACGGTCGTCGCCGACAACCCGAAGATCCAGCAGGAAATCCTGATCCCGCCGGGCAAGGCCGGCAAGGCCAAGCACAACCAGTTCGTCCAGGTGCGCATCGACGTCTGGCCGAGCGTGCATCGTCAGGCCCAGGGCGAAGTGGTGGAAGTGCTCGGCGACTACATGGCGCCGGGCATGGAAATCGAAGTCGCGCTGCGCAGCTACGACATTCCCCACACCTGGCCCGAGGCCGTGGAGAAGGAAGCCGCCAAGCTCAAGCCCGAAGTGCTGGAGAAGGACAAGGAAAAACGCGTCGACCTCCGCGCCCTGCCGTTCGTCACCATCGACGGCGAGGACGCCCGCGACTTCGACGACGCGGTTTATGCCGAGAAGCGCAAAGGTGGCGGCTGGAAGCTGTTCGTCGCCATCGCCGACGTCTCTCATTATGTGAAGGTCGGTTCTGCCCTGGATGAAGAGGCGGCCAAGCGCGGCAACTCGGTGTACTTCCCCGAGCGCGTGATCCCGATGCTGCCGGAGATTCTCTCCAACGGCCTGTGCTCCCTGAATCCGTTGGTCGATCGCCTGGCCATGGTCTGCGAGATGAATCTCTCCAAGGCCGGCAAGATGACCGACTACCAGTTCTACGAGGCGGTCATCCATTCCCATGCGCGCCTGACCTACACCAAGGTCAGCCAATACCTCGAAACCCCGGACAGTCCGGAAGGCCAGCGCCTGAAGGAACAGCTGCCGGCGGTGGTACCGCACCTCAATACCCTTTATGACCTGTACAAGGTCCTCGTCGGCGCGCGACACGTGCGTGGAGCGATCGATTTCGAGACCCAGGAAACCCGCATCGTCTTCGGCGCGGACCGCAAGATCTCGGAGATCCGCCCGACCCAGCGCAACGACGCACACAAGCTGATCGAGGAATGCATGCTGGCGGCCAACGTCGCCACCGCCAAGTTCCTCGAGAAGCACGCCATTCCGGCGCTGTACCGCGTCCACGATGGCCCGCCGCAGGAGAAACTGAACAACCTGCGCCAGTTCCTCGGTGAGCTGGGCCTGACGCTCTATCGCGGCAAGGGCGATCCGACCCCGGCGGACTACCAGAAGCTTCTGGAGTCGATCCAGGGCCGCCCGGACCTGCAACTGATCCAGACCGTGATGCTGCGCTCCCTGAGCCAGGCGGTGTACAGCCCCGAGAATGCTGGCCACTTTGGCCTGAACTACGAGGCCTATACCCACTTCACATCGCCGATCCGCCGCTACCCGGACCTGCTGACCCACCGCGCCATCCGTAGCCTGATCCGCTCCAAGGCAGCCTCCGAGCACGTGCAGCGCGTCGGCGCCGCCAGCATGCCGAAAGCGCGCATCTATCCGTACGATGAGGCCCGTCTGGCTCAGCTGGGCGAGCAGTGTTCGATGACCGAGCGCCGCGCCGACGAGGCGACCCGCGACGTCACCAACTGGCTGAAGTGCGAGTTCATGCGCGAGCGCGTGGGCGAGACCTTCCCCGGCGTGATCACCGCGGTGACCGGCTTTGGCATTTTCGTCGAGCTGACTGACATCTATGTGGAGGGCCTGGTGCACGTCACCGCGCTGCCTGGCGACTATTACCACTTCGATGCCGTGCATCATCGCCTGAGCGGCGAGCGCACCGGCCGCAGCTTCCGTCTCGGCGACACCGTGGAAGTCGTGGTGGCACGCGTCGACCTGGACGAACGCAAGATCGACTTCGAGCTCTCCGACAACGTGCTCAGCGCGCCCATTGGTCGCAAGAAGCGTGGCGAGAAGGCTGAGCCGGTCGCCAAGGGCAAGGCTGCCAAGGGCAGGGCGCCCAAGGCGGTAGCGGCGAAAGATAAGCCTGCCCGGGCTCCTCGTTTGGTTGCGGACGATCCGTATCTCGCTCCGGACGTTGCCGTGCAGCCGCGCAAGCGCAAGGTCGGCGTGGTCCAGGCGCTGCCGTCGGTAGCCCCTGAAATGCTCGCCAAGGCCGACGAAATGCTCGGCAATACCGATGTGCGCAAGAGCCGCGAAGTGAAGAAGGCGCTGCTCGAAGAGGCCAAGGTCGGCGGGAACAAGCCGGCAGCCGGTAAAGGCAAGGGCGCTCCCGCGGCGGGCAAGCCGCGCAATCCTTCGAAACAGAAAGCCCGGTCCGCCAAACCGTCCAAGCACCGCAAGGGCTCTGCTGCGCCCAAGGCAGGTGCTACTGGCGGTGCGCCGGCCAGCAAGCGTAAGGCGAAGAAATGAGTCAGTGGGAACAGGTCTACGGGGTCCATGCCGTAGAAGCGCTGCTGCGCCATCACCCTAAGCGGGTCAAGCAGCTGTGGCTGGCCGAAGGCCGTCAGGATCCACGCATCCAGGCGCTGGTCGAGCTGGCCGGTCAGGCGCGCGTGCCGGTGGGCACGCGCGACCGCAAGGAACTGGATGAGTGGGCCGAGGGCGTGCACCAGGGCGTGGTCGCCGAGGTCAGTCCGAGCCAGGTGTGGGGCGAGAACATGCTGGAGGAGCTGCTGGAGCGCTCCCCCGGTCCGGCGCTGCTGCTGGTGCTGGACGGTGTGACCGACCCGCACAACCTCGGCGCCTGCCTGCGCACCGCCGACGCGGCGGGCGCGCTGGCGGTCATCGTGCCGAAGGATAAGTCCGCCACCCTCAACGCCACCGTACGTAAGGTTGCCTGCGGCGCTGCCGAAGTCATCCCGCTGGTGGCGGTGACCAACCTCGCACGCACCCTGGAGAAACTCCAGCAGCGCGGCCTGTGGATCGTCGGCACCGCCGGCGAGGCGACCCAGATGCTCTATGAGCTCGACCTCACCGGGCCGACCGTGCTGGTGATGGGCGCCGAGGGTAAGGGCATGCGCCGCTTGACCCGCGATCACTGCGACTACCTGGCCAAGCTGCCGATGCAGGGCAGCGTCAGCAGCCTGAACGTCTCGGTGGCCACCGGTGTGTGCCTGTTCGAGATCGTCCGCCAGCGCCAGCTCAAGGTCGGAGCCTGACGTCCCTTCGTGAGGCGGGTCGTTCCGCCTCGCGCTGTTCAAACTTTCACCAGTTTTCCTTGCGCCCCCCGGCGCGCTTCTCTAGAATGTCGGCCCTTGTCGTCCGGGCAGGCGTTCGCGCGTGCTTCCGAGTGGCAAGGAAAAAATCATTCACTCCTTGTCTGACCGCTTTGTCGGCAGGCTGCAATCCGTAAGGAGCATTTATGCGTCATTACGAAATCGTGTTCCTGGTTCACCCGGACCAGAGCGAACAAGTCGGTGGCATGGTCGAGCGTTACACCAAGGCCATCGAAGAAGACGGCGGCAAAGTCCACCGTCTGGAAGACTGGGGCCGTCGTCAGCTGGCTTACGCCATCAACAACGTGCACAAGGCTCACTACGTTCTGATGAACGTCGAGTGCACCGCCAAGGCCCTGGCAGAAATGGAAGACAACTTCCGTTACAACGACGCCGTGATCCGTAACATGGTCATCCGTCGCGACGAAGCCGTTACCGGCCAGTCCGAAATGCTGAAGGCCGAAGAGAGCCGCAACGAGCGCCGCGAGCGCCGTGAGCGTCCCGAATCGAACGAGGGCGAGTCCGCTGACGGCGATGATAGCCGCGACAGCGCTGACGAGTAATCCCGGACCAGTATTGAGGAGCCACACACATGGCACGTTTCTTCCGTCGTCGTAAGTTCTGCCGTTTCACCGCTGAAGGCGTGAAAGAGATCGATTACAAGGATCTCAACACCCTGAAGGCCTACGTTTCCGAAACCGGCAAGATCGTTCCGAGCCGTATCACCGGCACCAAGGCCAAGTACCAGCGTCAGCTGGCGACCGCAATCAAGCGCGCCCGCTACCTGGCCCTGCTTCCCTACACCGACAGCCACGGCCGTTGATCGGGCAGTCGACTGGAATTGATGGATAGATCGCATGCGCGCATTGGCTGAATTTGTCATGCGAGGCCGCATGCAGGCGACCCTGGTGGTCGTCGCAGCCGCGGTACTGCAGCCTTTGTTCTGGCTCGGTGCCGCAGCAGGCAGTCTGGTGCTGTTGCGCCGTGGTCCGCATGATGCCTTTGGCATCCTGGCCTGGGCGTTGCTTCCGGCACTGGCCTGGTGGTACCTGGGTGACCCCAGCGTGAGTTTGGTTCTGGTGGGTAGTGCCGTGCTGGCGCAGGTTCTGCGCAGCAAGGTGTCCTGGAACCAGGTGATGCTGGCGAGCGTTGTGCTCGGTGCGGTGTTCGTGCTGCTGCTCAGCACGGTGTCGGCCGGGTTGGTCGCAGGTCTGGCCGATGCATTCGGCAAGGCCCTGCCGCAGGTTCTGGCCGAAGCGAAGCTTTCGTCCGAACAGATGGCCGCCCTGCAGGCGGAGATGGTTCCGACCATCACCGGCCTGATGGCAGCCTCGCTGCAGACGATCAGCCTGTTGTGCCTGATGCTGGCGCGTTATTGGCAAGCGGTACTGTTCAACCCGGAAGGGTTTGGCCGCGAGTTCCGTGCACTGCGCCTGTCGCCGGGCACGGCTTTGGCGCTGCTGGTCGGCGTTGTGGCACTGCCCTTCGCAGGACCCGCGGCCACCATGCTGGCGCCGCTGTGCATGATCCCGCTGCTGTTTGCCGGGATCGCACTGGGGCACGGCCTGGCCGCGCTGAAGAGGCTTCCGGGCTTCTGGCTGGCACCGCTGTACCTGCTGGTATTCGTACTGGGCAATGTGATCTGTCTTGTCGCCGTAGTCGACAGTCTGTTTGATTTTCGCGGTCGCCTGGCCAAGCGCCAGAAAGCTGCGAACGGTGAAGGTTAAAAGTTAAGAGGTAAGACTCAAATGGAAGTCATCCTGCTGGAAAAGATCGCCAAACTGGGCAACCTGGGCGACAAGCTGAACGTAAAGGGCGGTTACGCTCGTAACTACCTGCTGCCGCAGGGCAAAGCCACCGCTGCCACCGCTGCCAACGTCGCTGCTTTCGAAGAGCGCCGTGCAGAGCTGGAAAAAGCCGCTGCTGAGAAAAAAGCCGCTGCTGAAGCTCGTGCTGCCCAGCTGGCCGAACTGATCGTGACCATCGGCGCCCACGCTGGCGACGAAGGCAAGCTGTTCGGTTCGATCGGCACCCGTGACATCGCCGACGCCGTTTCGGCTGCCGGCTACCCGCTGGAAAAGAGCGAAGTTCGCCTGCCCGACGGCGCCCTGCGCGCTGTAGGCGAATACAACATCGAAGTGCAACTGCACATGGATGTTGATGCAACCCTGCACGTGGTTGTAGTCGCCGAGTAAGCGATCCGTCGCTAGGACGATTCACACGGCTTGCCTGGGTGAATCAGTCCTATAACAATGGGCACGGTACCGATCCTCGGTCCGTGCCCTTTGTTTTTTCCGCCGTTTAATTCTCTCCTACGAAGAGCCGACACGAAGAGCCCATGAACGACATCACCATCCCCGAGCAATACGACCTGCAGACCGCTTCCCTCAAGGTGCCGCCGCACTCGATCGAAGCCGAACAGGCAGTGCTGGGCGGCCTGATGCTCGATAACAACGCATGGGAACGAGTCTCTGATGCCGTGTCCGACGGCGACTTCTACCGCCATGACCATCGCCTGATCTTCCGCGCCGTCTACAAGCTCGCCGAAGCCAACCAGCCGATCGACGTGGTGACCCTCTCCGAACAGCTCGAGCGCGAAGGGCAGTTGTCCCAGGTGGGTGGCCTTGCGTACCTCGCGGAGTTGGCGAAGAACACGCCCTCGGTGGCGAACATCAAGGCCTACGCGGGAATCATCCGCGAGCGCGCCACGCTGCGGCAGCTGATCGGTATCAGCAGCGATATTGCCGACAGCGCCTTCAACCCGGAAGGGCGCAGCGCCAACGAAGTGCTCGACGAAGCCGAGCGCAAGATCTTCGAAATCGCCGAAGCGCGTCCCAAGACCGGCGGACCGGTGGGCATCGGCGACATCCTGGTCAAGACCATCGACCGCATCGACCACCTGTTCAACACCTCGGACGCGCTGACCGGTATCACCACCGGCTTCACCGACCTCGACGAGAAGACCAGCGGTCTGCAGCCCTCCGACCTGATCATCGTCGCCGGCCGTCCGTCCATGGGTAAGACCACCTTCGCCATGAACCTGGTGGAGAACGCCCTGATGCGCAGTGACAAGGCGATCCTGGTGTATTCCCTGGAGATGCCCTCCGACTCCATCGTGATGCGTATGCTCGCCTCGCTTGGCCGCATCGACCAGACCAAGGTGCGTACCGGCAAGCTGGACGACGAAGATTGGCCGCGCCTGACCTCGGCGGTGAACCTGCTCAGCGACCGCAAGCTGTTCATCGATGACACCGCCGGCATCTCGCCCTCGGAAATGCGCGCGCGTACCCGCCGCCTGGCCCGCGAGCACGGTGAGATCGGCATGATCATGGTCGACTACCTGCAGCTCATGCAGATCCCCGGTTCTGCCGGCGACAACCGGACCAACGAGATCTCCGAGATTTCCCGCTCGCTCAAGGCGTTGGCGAAGGAATTCAATTGCCCGGTGGTGGCGCTCTCGCAGCTCAACCGCTCGCTGGAACAGCGGCCCAACAAGCGTCCGGTGAACTCCGACCTGCGTGAATCCGGAGCGATCGAGCAGGACGCCGACGTGATCATGTTCGTCTACCGCGACGAGGTGTATCACCCCGAGACCGAGTTCAAGGGCGTCGCCGAGATCATCCTCGGCAAGCAGCGTAACGGCCCCATCGGCACGGTGCGGGTGGCCTTCCTCGGCCGCTACAGCCGCTTCGAGAACCTCGCGCCCGGCATGTACAACTTCGAAGACGAGTAACGATGCCGCATTCCGCGTGACCGACGGGCGCCTTAAGATAGGCGCCCGTTTTCATTGCAGAGGCCGCCATGCGCCCGCTCGTCGCTCACGTCGATCTAGCCGCCATTCGCCACAACTACGCCGTCGCCAAGCGCTGCGCGCCGGGGCGTGAAGCCTTCGCGGTGGTCAAGGCGAACGCCTACGGGCATGGCGCGCGGGAAGTGGTGAGTAGCCTGTACGACGAGGCGGACGGCTTCGCCGTGGCCTGCCTGGAGGAAGCCGCCGAGGTGCGCGCGCTGCACGCCGGTGCGCGCATCCTGCTGCTGGAGGGCTGCTTCGAGCCGGCGGAATACCTGATTGCTGCCCAGCTGCGCCTGGACGTTGCGGTGCAAGGGCCCGAGCAGGCCCAGGCGCTGCTCGCCGCGCAGCTGCCCAGCGCGCTCAATGTGTGGATGAAACTGGATACGGGTATGCACCGCCTGGGTTTCTCGCCAGATGCGCTGCGCGACTGGCATCCGCGCCTGCGCCAGGCACCGCAGGTGGCCGAGCTGAACCTGATGAGCCACTTCGCCAACGCCGACCTGCGCGGCGACGAGCTTACCGAAGACCAGGTAGCCTGCTTCCTCAGTGTGCTGGACCTGGATTTCGACCAGCGTTCGCTGGCCAACTCCGCCGCTGTGCTGACCATTCCCGCCGCGCACATGGACTGGGTTCGCCCCGGCATCATGCTCTACGGCGCGACGCCGTTCGCCGACATCGGTGCCGCCGAGCTTGGCCTGCGTCCGGCCATGAGCCTGGAGGCTCAACTGATCGCCGTGCGCGAGGTGGCGGTCGGGGAGAGTGTGGGCTACGGCGCAACCTGGGTGGCCGAGCGGCCTTCGCGCATCGGTACCGTGAGCTGCGGGTATGCCGATGGCTATCCGCGCCACGCGCCGAGCGGTACGCCGGTGCTGGTGGATGGTCAGCGCGCGCCGTTGGCTGGGCGCGTGTCAATGGACATGCTGGCGGTGGACCTGACTGACCTGCCCAGGGCAGCCGTGGGCGACCGCGTCGAGCTGTGGGGTACCAACCTGCCGGTAGACGAGGTGGCAGCCCACGCCGGTACCATCGGTTACGAGTTGCTGACCAAGGTCACCGCCCGCGTGCCGCGCCGCTACCGTAGCTGATCAGGCGCGGTCTTCGCTTTCCAGCCATTGATTTTCCAGCCATTCTTTTTCCGGCCAGAGTTCGCTGGTCTCGCCGGCGGCTTCGCTAGCCATGGCATAGGCCGCCCGGCCATTGCCCTTCACTTCGTAGAGCGCTTGGTCGGCGGCCTTGTACAGCTTGCTGAACTGCATTGCGTGGCTGGGGTAGATGGCCACGCCGATGCTCGGTGTGACGCGCAGTTCCAGGCTCTCGAACTTCACCGGGCGCGACAGCTCGTTGAGGATGCGGCAGGCGATCTCCTTGGCGTGCCCCTCAGCATCGGGTCCCGAAATCAGCGCTGCGAATTCATCGCCACCCAGTCGCGCAACGCAGTCGCTCCCACGCACGCACTGACGCAGGCGATTGCCGACGTTCTGCAACATGAAATCCCCGGCGTCGTGACCGTAGCTGTCGTTGATCGGCTTGAAGTGGTCGAGGTCGATCAGCATCAGCGCCAGGGTTTCGCCGTTTTGCTGGGCATTGGTCAGGGCTTGCTCGGCGTGCTCCACAAGATAGCGACGGTTCGGCAGGCCGGTCAGTGGGTCGTAATGTGCTGCGTGCTGCAGCTGCACTTCGCGCTCGCGCAGAAGCTGGTTGCTCTGGGTGAGTTCGGCAGTGCGCTCGGCCACGGCGGTCGCCAGATCCTGCTGGGCGCTCTGCATCAGCGTCAGGCGTGCGCTTTTCTCCCGGTCGGCCTGCTCCAGCGCCTGGGCCCGCTCGCGCTTGAGGCCCTGGATTCGCGAGGTGAGGGCGAAGGAGAACAGCACCGACTCCATGGCCACGGCGATGGGGAAGATGTACGACGTCAGGGGAGATGGCTGCACCAGACCCGTGGCACGCAGCACCGAGATGCTCACGCTGGTCAGCACCAGGCCAAATCCGAGCAGGTAGAGGAAGGCCGGGAACGAGCCCTGGCGCCAGCGCACCAGGGCGCCACCCAGGGCCGCCGGGACGCCGATCAGGGTGATTGCCACCAGCATCCAGCTGGCTACGCCACGCAGGTGCAGGGCGCCGAGAACAATGGTCAGCACATACAGCGCGCAGTTCAGGTTCAGCAGCCAGTGGGACCAGCGCACGTGGCGGCGGGTCTGCAGCAAGGTGATGGTGAAGCGATGCACGCACAGGCCCCAGAGCGAGGGCAGTGTGATGCGGTCCAGCCACCAGGGCACCGGATGGTCCGGCCAGAAGTACTCGAAGCCGTGGCCGCTCATCCCCAGGCTGAACAGCAACGCGCTGGCGGTGGTCAGCACGTACCAGAAGTACGCCGGGTCACGCAGGGTCAGCAGGATGAACAGGTTGTACAGCAGCAACGCGGCGATCAGACCATAGATGAAGCCGAGGAACAGGCTGGTATCGGCGCGATGATCCTGCAGGTCGTCCAGCGACCAGATGCGCAGCGGGAAGGAGTTGCCGGCCGGATCGTAGACGCGGGCGTACAGGCGAACCGGTCCGGTGCCCTCGGGCAGGTGGAAGACCGGGCGGCGGTAGTCGCGGTCGCGGCCCTGGGCGAAAGGCACTGCCTCGCCTGAACGCGCTTCCCGGTAGGCGCCTGATTCGCCGGGTATGTACAGGCGAAGGTCCTGCAGGTTGACCGCGTCAACTTCCAGCCACCAGCCGCCCTGCGGGGTAGTGCGGCGGTCGAGGTCCAGGCGCAACCACCAGCCGTCGGAGCTCTGGCCGACACTGGTGCGGCCGTTGGCCGGGACGAAGTCATGGCTGGCTTGCACGGCCTCCAGCGACAGCGGACCGTCACGCTCCTGCAGCAGTTCGAGGTGATCGTTGAGCCAGGCGCCGCTGGCCTTGTCGTCCAGTTCGAAGGCTAGCGCCGTGTGGCAGAACAGCAGGGCAAGCAACAGCACGAAGGCACGACGCACGACACGGCTCCCTGGCCTGGTCGGGATGGCCAGGCGTACTGCTAATAGTGGCTGAAGTATAGCCAGATGATGGCATTGGCAATCTACCGCGCGCCGGTTAAATCGCCAGCTAAATCTGAGCTTGCTGGTCGGATTTGTACAATTTTTGTGCTATATTCCGCGCCCGCGTTTTTCCGCGATACCCACATAGAGATACCCGGTGCCCGTGATGCAAGCCGCCAAGCCGTTGTTCGACTATCCCAAGTTCTGGGCCGAGTGTTTCGGCCCGGCGCCGTTCCTGCCCATGAGCAAGGAAGAGATGGATCAGCTGGGTTGGGACTCCTGCGACATCATCATCGTCACCGGGGATGCCTACGTTGACCATCCGTCGTTCGGCATGGCCATCATCGGCCGCCTGTTGGAGGCCCAGGGCTTCCGCGTGGGCATCATTGCCCAGCCGGACTGGCGCTCGAAGGACGACTTCATGAAGCTCGGCCAGCCGAACCTGTTCTTCGGTGTGGCGGCGGGCAACATGGACTCGATGATCAACCGCTACACCGCGGACAAGAAAATCCGCAGTGATGACGCCTATACGCCGGGCGGCCTGGCCGGCAAGCGCCCGGATCGCGCCAGCCTGGTCTACAGCCAGCGCTGCAAGGAAGCCTACAGCCAGACTCCGGTGATCCTCGGCGGCATCGAGGCTTCGCTGCGCCGCATCGCCCACTACGACTACTGGCAGGACAAGGTGCGCCGCTCCATCCTGATGGACGCCACCGCCGACATCCTGCTGTACGGCAACGCCGAACGCGCCGTGGTGGAGATCGCCCAGCGCCTGGCCGCTGGCGAGCAGGTCGAGCAGATCACCGACGTACGCGGCACTGCCTTCGTGCGCCGCGACACCCCCGAAGGCTGGTTCGAGGTGGACTCCACCCGCATCGACCGTCCGGGCAAGGTCGACAAGATCATCAACCCGTACGTGAACACCCAGGACACCGCCGCCTGCGCCATCGAGCAGGAGAAGGGCGAGCAGGAAGACCCGAACGAAGCCAAGGTCGTGCAGCTGCTGGCGCACCCGCGCCTGGAGCGCGATCGTACGGTGATCCGCCTGCCGTCGTTCGAAAAGGTGCGCAGCGACGCGGTGCTCTACGCCCACGCCAACCGCGTGCTGCACCTGGAGACCAACCCAGGCAACGCCCGCGCCCTGGTGCAGAAGCACGGCGAAGTGGACGTGTGGTTCAACCCGCCGCCCATCCCGATGAGCACCGAGGAAATGGACTACGTGTTCGGCATGCCCTATGCGCGCGTGCCGCACCCGTTGTATGGCAAGGAGAAGATCCCGGCCTACGAGATGATCCGTTTCTCGGTGAACATCATGCGGGGCTGCTTCGGTGGCTGCACCTTCTGCTCGATCACCGAGCACGAGGGGCGGATCATCCAGAACCGCTCCCACGAGTCGATCCTCGCCGAGATCGAGGAGATGCGTAAGGTGCCAGGCTTCACCGGCGTGGTTTCCGACCTCGGCGGCCCGACCGCCAACATGTACCGCATCGCCTGCAAGGACCCGGAGATCGAGCGTCACTGCCGCAAGCCGTCCTGCGTTTGGCCGGGCATCTGCGAGAACCTCAATACCGACCACTCCTCGCTCATCGAGTTGTACCGCAAGGCCCGCGCCCTGCCGGGCGTGAAGAAGATCCTGATCGCCTCCGGCCTGCGCTACGACCTCGCCGTGGAGTCGCCCGAGTACGTCAAGGAACTGGTGACGCACCACGTCGGCGGCTACCTGAAGATCGCCCCGGAGCACACCGAGGAAGGCCCGCTGTCGAAGATGATGAAGCCGGGGATCGGCACCTACGACACCTTCAAACGCATGTTCGAGAAGTTCTCCAAGGAGGCGGGCAAGGAGCAGTACCTGATCCCGTACTTCATCGCGGCGCACCCTGGCACCACCGACGAGGACATGATGAACCTCGCCTTGTGGCTCAAGCGCAACGGCTTCCGCGCGGACCAGGTGCAGGCGTTCTATCCCTCGCCGATGGCCAGCGCCACCGCCATGTACCACTCGGGCAAGAACCCGCTGCGCAAGGTCACCTACAAGAGCGACGGCGTGACCATCGTCAAAAGCGACCAGCAGCGTCGCCTGCACAAGGCCTTCCTGCGCTACCACGACCCGAAGGGCTGGCCGATGCTGCGCGAAGCGTTGGAACGCATGGGGCGCGCGGACCTGATCGGCAACGGCAAGCACCACCTGATCCCGACCTACCAGCCGCAGACCGACGAGTACCAGAGCGCGCGCCGCAAGAACTCCACCCCGGCCGGCAGCAAGAAGGCTGGCCAGCCGCTGCTGACCCAGCACACCGGCCTGCCCCCGCGCGCCAGCAATGGCTCCAAGCCGTGGAACAAGACCGAGGAAGGCAAGGCCACCGGCTACGCCAAGGGCAAGAAACGCACCACCAAGCGGCAGCCGAATATCCCGCGCTGATCCGTCTGCCCGTGCTGTGAAAAAGGCGTGCCCGCTATGCGGTCACGCCTTTTTGCTGGAAGAAGCTCACGTAAGCCTTGTCCACCTTGAGAATGTGGTGGATCAGCCAGGCCTTGAGCAGCTCCAGCGCCTCGACCGAGACCACCTCGCCATCCTCGTGACGGTACAGCAGGTCGATGATCTGCCGGTTGAAGCGGTCGTGCTCGGCGCGGTGCGCTTCCTCCTCCGGGTAGCCCAGGCGCTGGAACAGCACCTCCTCGACGATGAAGTGGTTCATCGTGTACTCCACCAGTTGCTCCAGCAACTCGCCGATGGGCTGGCCCTCGCCATCCGCGCCGTTGAGGCTGTCGTACAGCGCATTGGTGAGGTCGACCAGCCAGCGGTGCTGTTCATCGATCCGCTCGATTCCGATCACGAACTCGTCGTTCCAGGGCATGAAGCTCATCCGTGCACTCCTTGGGGTGGAAGCGCAGATCATCCCGATCCGCCATCGCGAAGCAGTGACGCCAATCAATCAAAGTGCGAAGTGTCTGAAGGGCTGGCGTGGCGCGGGATGTAGGAGTATTCTCCGACTTAGTTGGTACGATAGTTCCATATCATAAGAACAAGACTGGAGCCCGCCATGCGTCTCGCCACTCTCTCCCTTCTCGCATTCTCCGTTGCGCTGGCCGCCTGCGGCGAAGGCGACAAGCCCACCGCCGCCGTCAGCAGCGATTTCCAGAAGGACCTGCAGGCCCGCCTGATCAAGGCCAAGGCCGGCGATGTCATCGACATTCCCGCCGGCACCTACCACCTGGACCGCAGCCTCAGCCTGAAAGTGGACGGCGTGACCATCCGCGGGGCCGGGATGGACAAGACAATCCTCAACTTCAAGAACCAGAAGGCCGGCGCCGAAGGCCTCTTCGTCGACGCCTCCGACTTCACCGTGGAAAACCTCGCCATCGAGGACACCAAGGGCGACGGCGTGAAGGTCATCGGTGGCAAGAACATCGTCATCCGCAACATCCGCACCGAGTGGACCAACGGCGCCTCCACCGAGAACGGTGGCTACGGCATCTACCCGGTGCAGACTGAGAACACCCTGCTCGAAGGCAACGTCGCCATCGGCGCCTCCGACTCGGGCATCTACGTCGGCCAGTCGCGCAACGTGGTGGTGCGCAACAACCGCGCCGAGCGCAACGTCGCCGGCATCGAGATCGAGAACACCATCGGCGCCGACGTCTACAACAACGTCGCCACCGACAACACCGGCGGCATCCTCGTCTTCAACATGCCCAACCTGCAGCAGCCGGGGCGCGGTACCCGCGTCTTCGACAACGACGTGCAGGGCAACAACCACGAAAACTTCGGCCACAAGGGCACCCCGGTAGCCAGCGTGCCGGCGGGCTCGGGAGTGGTGGTGAACTCCAACGACGACGTGGAGATCTTCAACAACAAGATCGGCAACCACAAAACCGCCAACGTCATCATCAGCAGCTACTTCAGCACCAACTATTCGGAGAAGGCCACGCAGCCGAACTTCGACCCCTATCCCGAGGGCATCTTCATCCACGGCAACACCTTCGGCCCCGGTGGCGACAGCCCCGACCACCTGGAGCTGAAAGCGCTCAAGGTCGCTAAGTTCGGCCTCACCGGGCGCCTGCCGGACATCCTCTGGGACGGCTACTTCAACGAGAAGAAACTGGTCGACGGCAAACTGCCCGAAGCCCTGGCCATCTGCATCGACAACGGCAGCGCCGGCATCGTCAACGTCGACGGCCCCAACGGCTACAAGAACATCAGCACCGACATGACCTCGCACCAGTGCAAACTCCAGCCGCTGCCGAAGATCGAACAGGCCGGCCTGGGCGACAAGGGCAACAAGGCATGATGAAACCTGCTTCGTTCCTGTTGTCGCTCGCCCTGGCCACCTTGGTGGCCGGGTGCGGGCAGGAGAGCAAGCCGCGTTATCAGCCCGAAGGCGACGACTACCCGGAAAAGCTCAGCGGCTGGGGCATGCTGCACCTGGCGGGCGGCCACCTGACGCCGGCCGCCGAGGTGCTGCCCTATGACCTGAACACCTCGCTGTTCACCGACTACGCGCACAAGCTGCGCACCGTGTGGATGCCCGAAGGACAATCGGCGCAGTACGCCGAGGACCGCTTCGACTACCCCGTCGGCACCGTCCTGACCAAGACCTTCTATTACCCGAAGGACGCCCAGGGCAACCTGCTGCAGAACAGCCAGGACGACCGTGATCCGAAGGCCGGGCTCGACATGGCCAAGGTTCATCTGGTGGAAACCCGCGTGCTGGTGCGGCAGAAGGATGGCTGGGCGGCACTGCCCTACGTGTGGAATGCCGAGCAGAGCGAAGCGACCCTGGAGGTCGCGGGCGACAGCCCGGCGCTGGAGCTGACCGCCGAAGACGGCAGGAAGACCGCCTTCACCTATATGGTGCCGGACGCCAATCAGTGCTCCGAATGCCACGCCGAGCAGAAGGGCGGCGGCATCGCCCCACTGGGCCCCAAGGCGCGGCATCTGAACAAGGACTTCGCCTATGCCGAAGGCAGCGACAACCAGCTGCAGCACTGGCAGGCGCGCGGCTTCCTCAAGGGCCTGCCGGCGCTGGTGCAGGTGCAGCAGAACGCTTTGTGGGGGCACCCGCGCCCTGGCGAAGACCTGGAGAAACAGGCCCGCAGCTACCTCGACGCCAACTGCTCGCACTGCCACAACCCCAAGGGCGCGGCGCGCACTTCCGGCCTCTACCTCGACCCGCACACGCCGGTCTCCATCGCCTACGGCATCTGCAAGCCGCCGGTGGCAGCGGGCGGCGGCACGGGCGGGCGGCTGGAAGACATCCACCCCGGCAGCCCGGAGAAGTCCGTGCTCAGCTACCGCGTCGGCAGCGACAAGCCGGGCGACATGATGCCCGAGCTGGGGCGCGCCCTCGTGCACCGCGAAGGGCTGGAAATGCTCAACCGCTGGATCGCCTCGCTGCCCGGCGACTGCTAGTGCAATAGCGCCCGGAGCCCGCCAGGGCTCTGGGCTGCGCGCCGCGACGAGCAAACGGCTGGGGCCGTGCTAGCGTTCATCTGGTCCCTTTCTCTCGCAGGTGCGCTTCCATGGACGATACGAACATCATCAATGTGGGTACGGAGAAGTTCAACGCACTGTGGGCGACGGTTTCGCAGTACGCGCTCGCTTTCGGTGTGAAGATCCTCGTCGCCATTCTCTTCTGGGTTCTCGGCCGCTGGCTGATCAGCTTCGCCGTCGGCCTGGTGGAGAAGGCGCTGGCCCGGCAGAGCGTCGATCCGACGGTGCTGCGCTACGTCGGCTCCTTCATCACCGTCACCCTGAACATCCTCCTGGTCGTCGGCATCCTCGGCTACTTCGGCGTACAGACCACCAGCCTCGCCGCGCTGATCGCCGCGATCGGCCTGGCCATCGGCATGGCCTGGTCCGGCCTGTTGGCCAACCTCGCGGCCGGTGGCTTCATCATCGTGCTGCGGCCGTTCAAGGTCGGCGACTTCGTCTCCGCCGGCGGCGTGACCGGCACTGTCAAGGAGATCGGCCTGTTCGCCACCGCCATCAACACCCCGGACAACGTCCTGACCCTGGTGGGCAACAACAAGATCTTCGGCGACACCATCCAGAACTTCACTCACAACCCCTACCGCCGTGTGGAACTCAAGGCCCAGCTCTCCGGCGCTGCCGACTACGCCGCCGCCGTCGCGGTGCTCAAGCAGCGCATCGCGGCCATCCCCAACGTGCTGAGCGACCCGCCGGTGGATGTGGAAATCCTCGAGTTCAACCTCGTCGGCCCGGTGCTGGCGGTGCGCCCTTACTGCCACAACGACGCCTACTGGCAGGTCTACTTCGACACCAACCGCACCATCAAGGAAGCCCTGGGCACCGACTTCCCGGCACCGATGCCGGCACAGACGGTGATCGTCCAGCAGTCGGCGAACAGCTGACGGCTCGTGCTCCAGAAAAGGCCATCGTAAGGTGGTCTTTGTTTATTTGTCACCCCAAGAGCTGAAGCTTTGTATCATGGACAAAACAGCACAAGTTAGAACGGTCATGGATATATAGTTGGATTGAAGCGGGTAGTGCTCTTCTTTTATTTTTGGGAGGTACAGTCTATTTAAGATTTTAAGCATGGCGTCGTATTTTTTAATGGAAGTATAGAGCTTTGGGGACTCGTTGAGAGCGAAGTCATCTAGCTCGCACTCTTCTAGTACCTCGTCAATGCGTTCGATACTATTCATAAGGGAAACATCAAGGTTCTTCTTGGTCCTTCTTAGTAACTCTGTTTTTTCTTGGATTATTCTCATTATTCTAATGCGGTCTGCTGATGATGTTCGATTGATCAAGCTATAAATCAGCTCGCAAAAATATATGTCTTTTGTAAGTTCGAGTTCATGGCGGTGATTGGGGTTTGTTCTGTACTGCTCCATAAGGTGGCAGCGGAAATTTTCTCTACCAGAATAGTTTATTTGGCTACTTACTTCACTCTCGACGTAGCGAAATCCCTGAAGGCGGTTCGTGATATCCTCCGCATATTTCCAATCCAGCTGGCCTTTAAATGAGTAGTAAATCAGTTCGGCGCAGTCGCGCAGCAAGTGGCGCAGATGGCGAGCCTCTTTCTTATTTAAGTCGAAGCTGTCGAAGTGGCTTGTGATCTCGTTGAGTGAGTCTTCAGCAAGCTTGCTGAGTTTGTATATTCCTTCTTTGTTATTGCGGCGAATTTCGTTAAATTCAACTCTGTATTTGGCGTGACGCTCAGAAACTTGGGCTCTGTAGCTGTAGTAAGCGCTATCACTCAGACGCCGTGTGTGGCGCAAGCTTATCAGAGAGACTATTAGCGCGGTAATGGAAAGGATACTTGGTATGACGGTTTTCATATCATGATCGCCGAGGAAAAGGAAAGTGGCCAATTTTTCTATTCTATGAAAGAGGGCAAATTTATTTCCTACTCTAAGGCTGGGTGGTGATGGTTCAGGAAAGGCGCTTGAAAAATAAATCCGTCCCCTTTTTTGCCACTAATTCTCGCTATTTTCCTAATCGAGAATCTATGTTGTCTCTTAAGTCTTCGCACCTCTCTTTTTTGGCTAAAAATTTCCTATCGCCCGATTGCCACGCACAGATAGGTTTTTCATAGGTTCCTGTCAGTGCGGTGCATTTTTTTGAATTTTCATTTTTGTATATGCATTGCTCGTCAAAGAATATGAGCTCATAGCCTGGATAGGCTGTTAGCTTTCCATCTTTAATAATGTATTTTGTCTCAAAGAGAGAGCCTCCAACTTGCGCTATATCTCGAAATGTCTTGTTTTCAATAAAATCTGATCTCGCGGGCACTGAACCAA
This sequence comes from Pseudomonas sp. PDM18, assembly GCF_014852585.1. Lineage (GTDB taxonomy): Bacteria > Pseudomonadota > Gammaproteobacteria > Pseudomonadales > Pseudomonadaceae > Pseudomonas. The sequence continues at coordinate 128,094 of NZ_JACVBX010000010.1, forward strand.
TATTGATTGCTTTCCGACTTCCAGGAGCAGCGAGGTAGATTTCATTCTGCGCGTTTATTCCAAGCTCATCCGAGCTTGGGCCGGCCAGAATGACTATGCCCCCGTCGCCTGAGTCTATAAATGAATAATACCTATCACAAGTTTTGCTATTGTCTCCAAGTTGGTAGGATGTTCCATTTGCATAGATTTCAATTTTTGTGTTTGACTCGGTTTTTCTGCAGTCTGCCTGTTCGTATATTGAGCCTGCGTTCGCATTTGTTGTCACCAAGATAATGATCGCTAATGGGTTTTTCATGGTCTTTGCACATGTTTACAGCAGAAAACAGACAGAATGGACGTATTTTTCTGTTCTAAGCATAGAGCCGACTGGTTCAGGCTGGAGTCTTGGAGGCAAATATTCCATTTTTAATTTTTGTTATTTATAGCCTTGTATGGCAAACCCGTGGCGTGTTGTTTTTGAAGTAGGTGCTCGAAACCGTTTTGCTTTTTCTGTCTAGATTTAGATTTATAAATTCATCTCCGCAATTCGGATTGGCTTCAGTGAATTTTTTTATCTTGGGTTTGAATATAAAAACTCTATAAATTAAGTATGTCCCCATGCCCTCGTCCATGTGCCAGACTGAAAAATCAAGATTTCCATCAAAATTATAGTCTGCTATTTCTATGTTTAATTTACTCTCTGTGTCTATATTTATAGTTTCTTTTTCCTCGTTATCTCCCGTAATGATGATTGAGCTTCCTTCTGTTGTGATTGTGTACTTGCTTCTTCCTTCTGGGAAGAAATCCACATTCCCGGCATGCGCTAATTACGATAGAAAGATGATGAATAGGAGTAGTATGGTTTTTTTTGGACGCATATTATTCAGGATCCTGCATGTTTGCTCGAATTGGGTGTTTGGGATGTGGGGGCGTAATGGTGACTTCGCGCGATGTGTCTACGGAGTCAGTAAGACTTCGCAGCATATAAACGGTGTACGCCTGCCTTTCGTAATATCCGTTACTGCCACCGTTAACTAGCCGGTTAACCAGCCCAATGTTTGATGGTGAGTAAGGTCTGTCCGCGACTCTGTTGATGTTTATTCCTTCTGAGAATGGCTTTGATATCCAATAGAACCCCCCCAGAATCGCAAGCTTCATACGGACTCTCTCCTATGATGTCTGGGTCGAATCTCGGCGACCAGGTGAATAAACTGCCATTGTTATTTGGGTGTGCTGAGTAATGTTGTGAAGTCGGTGTAAGTCGAGCGTCCGTGTTGGGGCGTCGTTCGGTATAGGTTGTAGTAGAGTTTGGCGGGAACGCCCTGTAGTTTCCATGTTCTCTATAGTTTCCCGCCCAAGTTAACTGCATTATTCCTCTACCATAAAATATCGTATAGAACTGTGTCGCAGGATTTGCTGCTGAGTATGCACCGAAGCCCCACTCATGCATGAGGCGCTTTGAGCCGCCTAAATCTCTCCATTGTGCGGTTTCCAATAGTGTTTGCGCCAGAAATATAGAAATTCGATGCTTATTTCCTCCTAGGTATTTTCTAATAACTTTGTTAAGGCTGGGGCTGTGCCTTGCGATCCTTTCCTTTGCTCGTTCCCTGCTGATTGTATAGGTGTCGCTATTGGTTGTTATGGGGGTTATTGGGTTGGAGTTAGTGTTGTAAAACATATGCTTAGGGAATGTCATTGCAAATTCATTAGCTGTGAGCCAACCACATCCTCTGAAGATGCTAATGATTTCCCTGGGAGGAAATTGCCAGTGCTTTTTATCTATATCAGTTAAATTGGAATCCTCCCAAAACGCCAACGCCTCGTGGTGCTTCTTAAGGTCCTTGAAGTCATCCTCCGACATAGGCCCACCCTCTGCGACCTTCGTTAGCCAGCCATAGCGTGCTTTGAAATCTTCGCTCGACCATTCGGTGGGGAATTTGCAGATCAGGCGCTTGAGCGTGCCCTTGGCGGTGGCATCCACGAGATAGGTGGTGTTGCGCAGCCGGTCGTCCATGTATTGCTCCGAGAGCCTTCGTTTGTCCCCCTCAGGCATCGAGTCGTAGGCGTCGGATTGGGCCCGGCTGACGGCATCTTCGCGACGGGGCAATTGCACGGCGTAGAGGCTGGGCGGTTCGAGGAGGTCGCGGATATAGGTGGATTGGCAGTGACTGTCGGAGTCCTGGTCGTCGTCGATCAGGCGCCAGCCCATCCAGTGCGGGAAGTCGGCATCGTTGAAGCGGGTGACGCCGGGGGCGTTGAGGTTGAACCAGGCGCTGCGCTCCGCTTCGCCAGCTTCGGTACGGGGCGGCAGGCTGATCTTGCGCCAGTGCGCGGCGTCGGCCGGTTGGAGTACATCCGGCCCCAGCACCCGGCCGAAGCGCAGCAGTTCGTAGCCGGCACTGGGGCAGGCGGGGTAGCGGCGGGTGGCGGTGGTGTAGAGGTTGTACTCGAAGTCCGCTTCTTCGCTCTGGCTGCCGATGAGTTCGCCGGTCAGGTGGTAGGTGGTCAGCTGGCACTGGCCTTTGTCGTAGCGCATGCGAACGATAAGACCCTGCTGCATCTGCTTGACCATTTCCGGGCGGTAGCCATCGATCTGGGTGGTGGTGATGGCGAGTCCGCTGGGGCTTCCGCTTGGCGTGAGCCAGCCTGCTGGCAGGGCGGGGAAGCTGAAGGAGACAGCGCCCGTGATGGTGGGCGAGGCGAAGTCGCTCGGTGGCGCGGCGAAGCCTTGTAGAGTGCTGGGGACGTAGAAGTACATGTCGCCCCAGCAGCTGTCGGTGCGGCCGTCTCGGGTGCGGTAGTCCAGCTCTCGCGTGCTGCGGCCGGTCAGGTGCTCGACCTGAGTGTCGCTGGCGATGATCTCGAAGTGAATCTTGCCAGCGCTGCCGTAGATTTCCCCAACCTCGCCGATGTTGTCCTTGCGGTAGATGCGCTGCTTGAGCTGCGGGTTGGCGATGTTGATTTTCGACAGGTGCATGTAGATCGAATAGAACACCACCTGGCTGCGTGCGCCTTCGCCGATTTCGGTTTCGTGGCGCAGCACGATGCAGCCGTTGTCCGTCCAGCCATCGCCGTAGTTGAGCGCGTTGTTGGGATCGTCGGTTTTCTCTGCTGGGGCGCGGAAGTACGCGAGCGTACCGTCGGCAATCGCGCGGACGGGCAGGTTCTTTCCGTTCTCCTGCGGGGCGCGCAGATGCAGGCCGCCATGCCAGTTGAGGTCGAAGCTCAGGGGGTAGGCGCCATCGCCCAGGTTGCCGCCGGGCATGGCGCGCTCAACGAAGGCTTCGTCGGTTTCCCTGGCCACCGGAGCGGGAATGAAGGGAGGACTGATGATCATGTGCAGGCTTCCTTGGCCTAGTCAGAGCGACAGTGGGTAGATGGATTTCTTCTTCGCTTCGCCGGTGGATTCGCGCGGCAGGAACGGGATGTCCGGGTGCAGACTGGCCGGCCCTCGATACTCGTAATGCGGCGACTTGATCAGGTAGTCACCCTGGGTGCCGTACTCGATGCTGTGCTGATCCATGCGGAGGTAGCTGCCGCCAGCGTTGATGACGATTGCCTTCTTGGCGGTGATATGGATTTCGTTCTCGGTGCTGGTGATGTCCACGGCCTTGCGGGCGAGCAGTTCCATGCGGTCGTTCTGTGCCTGGATTTGCACCGCGCCGTGGTTGGCGAAGATCTTCATGCCGAGCTTGCGGACGAACAGGCTCATGCCTTCGCCGATGCCGGCGAACAGGCGCTTGGCGACGCTGATGTCCGCCTCGGCGCCGGCGTTGAGCATCAGGTTCTGCTGGGCGGCCACCTGCAGGTGCTGGCCGCTGGTGAGGGCGATGCCTTGGGGCGCGCTGAGCAGGGCGACGGCGCCTGCGAGCTGGGCTACCTCTTCACGCATGAAGGCGATTTGCGCGAGATAGTTGGCCGCGTCGGCCTGGGACATTTCGGCATCGCTGGAGAGCTGCTGCATCTCGTCGCCAGCCTGTTCCAGGCGAGCGATGGCTTCCTGCATGGCCAGTACCTGACCTTGTGCGCCGGGCTGCACGTCTGCGCTGATGAACACACCCTTGCCGGCGCGCACTGCGCCCCAGCCGTCGGTGCGCAGTTCGAAGCCCTCGCCGCGCTGCTACCGTTGCGCATCCACCAGATGGCCGAGATTCAGCTGGCTCTTGCCGCTGTATTCGGTGCTGAGCTTGATGTGCTCTTTTCCGCGCGAGTCATCCAGGCGCAGCTTGTTGTTGGCCGATGTGCGCAGGACGTTGCGCTTGTAGTTTTTCAGGGTGACGTGGTCGGGATGTCGAGAGTCGTGAATGGCGTGGGCGATGTAGGGGCGGTCGGGGTCGCCGTTTTCGAAGGCGATGCGTACTTCGGTGCCTTGTATCAAAGGTAGGTGCAGGCCGTAGGTATCGCCCGCGTAAGGCCGAGCGAGGCGCAGCCACAGTGACTCGCGGCCTGCCGGCCAGGTGTCGCGGTCGAACAGGAAGTGACACTTGTAGCGGCCGTCTTTATCGATGTGACCATAGAGATCGTTCGGCTCCGGGCTGGTGATGCGGGCGGGGATGGTGCCGGCGATCACAGGTTTGGCTGGCACTTCGGGGCGGAAGCAGACCTGCTCGTCGTAGAGGATGGCTTCGAATTGCACTTCGAAGCCGCGGTCGCGGGCGGCACTGCTGTGCAGGCGGACGATCACCGCGCCCGGTGCGAAGTTTTTGTCTACGCCGTCGAGCTTGAGTATCTGCCCGGGTAGCAGCGCGGGGCTGCTGGTGTGGCCGGTCAGGCGCGTGCGTTCGTTGAGGTAGCGTTCGTGGGCGAGGCGCGCGTAGAAGTAGCCGCTTTCGCTCTCCAGGTCTTCGTCCTGGGCGTAGGCGTCGCCGAGTTTCTGGTGGGGCTCGCCGTAGTGGTAAGCCTCGCCGTAGGTGGTTTTCGGCGATTTGAGCAGGTCGACGTTCGCGTCCAGCTCAGCGCCGGCGTCGCGGTAGTCGTAGGCGCGGTTGCTGACCTGTTGCACGACCAGCCCATGGCCGGTCTGCAGGTTCCAGACGGCATCCTGGCCGCTGGACTCCAGCGAGGAGAGCGGGCGCAGTGGCAAGGGCGGTGCGGGCAGGTAATGACGCTGGTCGTCGTGGAATTCCAGCACCTCGATGCGCAGGCGCTCATCCATGCTGAAGCGATACCAGATGCCCACTTCGGCGGTGAGGCGCTGGATGAAGGCCAGATCGTCCTCGCCGTACTGCATCACCTGTTCGCGCTGCGGATATTCGCGGGTCAGCTGGAAGAGGAAATCCTGGCCTGCGAGCTCATTGCGGCGCAGCACCTGCTCGACGATCTCCGGCACGCTTTGGTTCTGGTAAATGCGGTACTGGCGAGCGAGGCCCAGCAGCTTCAAACGGGGGACGAAAATCACCTCGTAGCGGGATACGTCCCGTGACATGGCAAGCAGGGAAAAGCGGCTGATCGTGCCGTACAGCGTACGCAGCGGCGGAGCGAGCGGCGGCGTGTAGCCGGGAATACCCAACTGCTCGGGTGGCGCGCGCAGGCTGAAGCTGGCGTCCTTGCAGAGGAACGAATCAGCGGGGAGGTCGAGGTGGGTACTGGTGAATTCGATGCGGTAGGTGAAGGGCTGGCTGAGGGCCTCATCGCCGCTGAAGGCCAGGACATCGAGCGGTGCGGCGACGTCCCTGACTTTGAGGGTATGGCGGCTGTGGTCGAAGAAGCGGTGGGCGGCATCGATGAGCATGGCGGACGTCCGTTCCAGAGGAATGGTCATCCCACCAGTTAGGCTGTCGCCTTGTCAGTCGGACCGGTCCGGGGAACTCGTGCGATTGGTCGATGGAAGCACGAGGTTTGTTTTCTGCCCTTGGGGAAAAGATAGAGCCGACAGCCGCAACCCTTCACTTACGTCAGACTCAGCCGATAGCCCTTCTGCGCGGGCACCTGTTCTTGCCCGCTCGGAAGGCAGCCCCTATGCTGCGCCCGTCACGGCCAAATCCGTGGCCGGGTTTGACAGCCCGACGAAACGGCGCGATTGCGCCAGCAGGTGCATGCGAAAAGCGGCGAACGCTTTTCGTAGGCCTTGTCACGACTGCGATTTCTGATTGCAGGGTTTATGGCAGATCGCGCGGGGAGACCTCCTCGTGGGGTCTGCCGGTTCCGTTTCCCGGTCTGTCAACCCCGCGTGGTCTGCCTCCATTGTTTGACAGCAATGGCGGCAGCTCCTGACCTCAATGAAACGGAGTTACGCAAATGTCTTCAGACGACAACACCCTCGATCCCGCCTCAAACCGGTTCCATCCTCTACCGGGCAGCGACCGCCCCCTCAGTTTCGAAATCCCGCCGGGTTGGCCGGAGGAATCCCATCTCATCATGAACTACGGCGCGCTGGTCGCCCGCGAATGGCTGTTCGCCCCGGGCGGAGAAACGCTCTGGAGCAACTTCACCAAGGGCCGCACGCTGCAAAGGTCCATGCTCGACCGCATGGCTTTTGAGATCGGCTTCCTCGCCCAACTGGAACGACGGCTCGAACGCCCTACGCAGTAGCTGCGCCACGCGAACACTCGCAGCGAAAGCTGCGAGTGTCTGAATTGAGTGGCCGACAGGGATCGGTGGTTGAATCTCGCGGACAAGCGGCCAGATGGCTCAGGCGCTTTCCTAACCACTTCCGTCTATCACTATTGGCGCGCGGACTTTTCCCTTCGATCTCCCAGCAAATGTCTGGCTGACCGCGCCGCGTTGCGCCTTGCACTCTTGAGGCCTACCCCTCAGCGGCGAGGCGATGAGCATGGACGGTGGCAAGCGCAGCGAAGGATTCACCCTAGTGGAAGTTCTGATCTCGGTGCTCATCCTCGGCATTGGCCTGCTGGGGTTGGCGGGATTGCAGAATGTCGGTATCAGCGCTGGTTACAGCGCGCTGCACCGTTCCCAGGCATCCTGGCTGGCCGGCGAGATGGCGGAGCTGCTGCGCGCCAATCCCGACTCCGCCCGTGCTGGCGCCTACGACCTGAACTTCATCGACGGGGCCGCCGGCTGCCCGAAGGGCGGGGGCTCGACACGCGCGCAGCTCGATCTTGGCCAATGGCAGGCCGATGTCTGCGAGACGCTCGGTGGATCGGGTAGCGGCTCGGTGACGGTAACCCGCAGCGGCGATCTGTATAGCGCGGTGATCGCTGTGCGCTGGAGCGAACGGCGTGCTCGGCAGCGACTGGCGGAGGCGGGCAATGCCTGGGAAACCTTCACCTACCGGACAGGCCTCTGACATGCGCCAGCGCGGGCTTTCGCTGGTCGAGCTGCTGGTCGCCATGGCGCTCGGCCTGCTGCTCCTGGCGGGCGTCATCCAGGTCGTCGTCGGCAGCAAGCGCAGCTATCAGAGCGGTGTGGCGCTGGCCGAGCTGCAGGAGAATGGCCGCTTCGCGCTGGAGGCCATGGCACAGGACCTGCGTAATGCCGGATTCACAGGCGCCTGTACCGGCGCCCTGATCAATGCCAGTGGCGTCGGTGACGCGCAGTACGCCGTGGAGCGCTCGCCAGTCGAAGGGTATGGCGCGGGAATGCCGGCAGCCGCCTGGGTGCCTTCCGGGCGTCTGGCGAACACGGACGCTGTGCTGCTGCGCTACGCGTCCGACCCTGTTCTCGAGGCGCGTTCGATCAGCGCGAACCGAATGTTCCTCGTCTCATCGAGTGCGGTCGCAGGAGCCTTCTATCTGCTCAGCGATCAGCAGTCCTGCTTGCTGCTGCGCAATGCCGGGAATGCGGCGAGCCTGTTGGCGGATCGTTCTCTGGAGCACTTCCTGGCGCCCGCCACGCGGGTCTACCCCTACCGCTACGCGATCTACTGGATCGGCCGTGGCGTCGACGGGACGCCGGGGCTGTTCGTGACCGACAACAGCCAGACCTCCTTCAAGCCGAACACCGAAGAACTGGTCAACGGCGTCGCCGGCATGAGCCTGCGCTATGGCGTGGCAGGGGCGGGCAGCGAGGCGGTGGCGGCCTACAAGGCGGCGCGGGAAATGACCACGGGCGACTGGCGGCGGGTACGTACGGTGCGCGTCAGCCTGTTGCTGCAGAGCCAGACCCGCGAGGTCGACGAGGCGCCCAAGGCGCTGCAGTTCGACGGCCGAACCGTTCCACCGAATGCGGAGCGACGACTGCGGCTGGTGATGAGCAGCACCATTACGCTGCGCAATCTTTTGCCATGAAGGGAGGTCTGCGATGCGCCATGAAACCGAGTGCGGGGCGGTGCTGCTGGTCTCGCTGGTCATGCTGTTGCTGCTCACACTCATTGGCCTGGCGGGCATGCACATGGTGCAGCTGGAAGAACGCATGGCCGGCAACCTGCGTGATCGGCAGATGGCCTTCCAGGCGGCGGAAGCAGCGCTGCGGGCCGGTGAAACGGCGGCACTGGCGCGCTATCGGCGCGACGGCCCGATGACCTCTCTGGACGCAGCCGAAGGCGTGTCTGCTGGCTTTGCCGCGAGCGCGGCGCAGCCGGTCTACCGGCTGCGCTTCCTGCGCTGGCTAGCCAGCGAAGGGCTGGAAGTCGGCAAGGGCGGCTCGGCCAGTGGTGTCGCCATCGAGGTGCGTGCCGAAGGCTTCGGCGCCCGTCGCCAGCCTTCAGGGGAGCCAGTTTCCAGTGTCCGGCTGAGCAGCATCTATTTCATCCGTTAGCGCGTACCAAGGAGGTGGCCGTGAGGCTCGGAAGACTCTGTTCCCTGATGGCGGGTGCCACTCTGGCGGGCGCGCTGTCGGCAGCGCCGGTCAGCCAGGTACCGCTGCAGGTCGCCAGCGGTGCTCCAGGCAACATCCTGCTGCTTCCGTCCTCGGCCCACGGGGCGACGGCGGCGGCTGCCAATCCGAGCCTTGTCTACGCCACCGGCGAGCGGTACTTCGGCTACTTCGACCCGGACAAGTGCTACGCCTACCGCTTTGACGAAGCCGGGACGGAGCGCTATTTCCAGCCCGTCGGCCCGGCACTGACCCATCTCTGTCGGCAGGCCTGGAGCGGTAACTTCCTCAACTGGGCAACGGCGCAGAACATCGACGTGTATCGCTCTGTGCTGACCGGGGGCGATCGTTTCATCGACAGCGTCGGGCTGACGGTGTTGCAGAAGGGGCGGAATCTCGAGTGGGACGGCGTCTTCCCGGATCGTCTTCTGCCTTTCGACACCGTGGAGGGTGCTACGCCGTTCTCCGGCATAACGCTGTACCTGCGTGTAGCGGGAGAGGAGCGCAACCTGTTGCTGAGTCGCAGTCCGGAGTTTCCTGGCGAGCCGCAGGAGTTCTTGCCCGTAGAGCCGCTTTTGCCAGCGACGACCTACCGGCTCGCGGTGCGCGTGCAGGTCTGTGTTGCCGGCCAGCTGGAACGTAACTGCCAGCGCCATGGTGAGCACCACAAGCCCGAGGGATTGCTGCAGCAATACGCCGGGCGCCTGCGCTTCAGCCTGTTTGGCCGGTCTGATAGCGAAACGGGAGCGGTGCTGCGCGCGCCGCAGAAGTTCGTCGGTCCGTGGCTGGATGATGGGCGGGATAACCCGCTCAAGGAGTGGTCGGCACAGACCGGAGTCTTCATCGACCGGCCGGCTGGCGTGATCGCCACGCTCCACCGCTTCGACGAGGCCCCGTTACTGCCCTTCGATGACCCAGGTGAGTTGCTGCATGCCGGCACCCGCTATCTGCGCCATCAGGGAGATCACGCGGACCCGCTCACCTACGCCTGCCAACGCAACGCCATGCTCGGAATCGGCGGCGCGGGCGAGGGCGAGGCCGGCGCGAGTTTGCTCCGTCTTGGCGATCCAGCGCTTGCTCAGGCGACGCAGCAGGTGACAGCCATGCAAGGGGGCGCAGGCTCCGCCGCTTCACTCGCGCTGGCAGGCCTGGCCTATGACGCCCATGTGCGCGATCTGCGCCCGGACCTGCCCGGTCGGCAGAGCGCCTCCACCTACTGGCTTGCATCTTTCCGTGATGTGTCCGGACCGGGCAGCGCCCTGTGGCTGGCGGCCCAGTACGGCGGCTTTGCCTTCTCGCGTGGCCACTCCTATGTGCGCACATCACCGCTGCCGGACAGCACGTGGCAAGGCGCGGATGGCTGGCCGGCCAATCTGCTGAGGCTCGCCGAGCCCGAGCAACTACGTGATGAGCTAAAGCAGGCATTTGCCCGAGCGGCCGACGATGACCCTCGGAGCATTGGCAATTTCAGTGCCGGCCTGAGCCCCGGCGAGTGGTTCAGTACCTTGCTGGCGCGGCGGCATTGGAGCGGAGACCTGCAACTATGGCGCGAAGGTGAGCAACAGCCGCGATGGTCCGCAGCACGGAATCTGGATGCGCTGAGCGAAGCGCAACTGGCTGGGCGGAACATTCTCACAATGCGGCCCGCCGCGGCCGGGGCGGATGGGGGGCTGATCGCGCGCGCCGGCATGTCCTTCGCCTGGAGTGCCCTGGATGACGAGCAGCGCCGCAGACTGGGAGGCGAGCAGGGCGAGTTGCTGGTCGACTACCTGCGTGGCTCGCGCCTCCACGAACGCCAGGAGCCGGGCAGCAATTTGCCGTTCCGCCTGCGCACCGGCAGGCTGGGCGACATCGTTGGCTCGCGCCCGGTCTATTCCTGGCACGACCCGCAGCCCTACGGTGAGCTGCCCAAGCCATTAGGCGCTGGCTACCGGGAGTTTCTTGCCAGCGAGCAATACCAGCAGCGCGCGCCGCTGGTGGCAGTGGGCGCCAACGACGGCATGCTGCATGGCTTCGATGCGCGCGATGGGCGCGAGTTGTTCGCCTATGTGCCGGCGGCTGTGCTGGGGCATCTTCGCGAGCTGGCCGATCCCGGCTATGCCCACCGCTTTTACGTCGATGGGTCACCTGTTGTGGGTAACGCCTGGATCAGCCGGGAGTGGCGGACCCTGCTGCTGGGCAGCACCGGAGCGGGTGGTAACAGCCTGTTTGCGCTGGACGTGACCGACCCGGAGCGCGTTCGGCCCGGCAGTGTGCTCTGGGAGTTCGCCCACCCTGATCTCGGCTACACGCTGGGGCGGCCAAGCCTGATGGCCCTCGGGCGGGGACGGTTTGTGGTGGCGGTGTCCTCCGGCGCCAGGGACCCGGAAAGCCGGGGCGGGGACATCTGGTTGCTCGATGCGGCGGATGGTCATGTGCACAAGCGCGTCCATCTGCCCGAGGCCGGCGACCTGGGACCGGTGACGGTCATCAGCAGCACGGGCGACGTAACCGCCAACCGCCTTTATGTGGGTGACAGTCTCGGGAATCTCTGGCGCGTGGATTTGGCGGACGAAGAGGACGGCGGCTCAGCGATCCCTCCGTCGCTGGCCGGCAAGCCTCTGTTCCGGGCGCTGGCGCCAGATGGGGCTCCGCAGGCAATCAGCGCGCCGGTGGCGGCCGCCCTGGATCGTAGCGGACAAGTGCGAGTGTTGTTCGGCACCGGCCGCTTTTACCGCGTGGGTGATGACGAACCGTCGGCGAAGACTGAAAGTCTTTATGGCGTTCTCGACGATGGGCGGGCCATGGTCGGGCGGTCTGATCTTCTACCGGTGCCCGACACGGATGGTGCTCGCGGCTGGTATCTCGACCTGCCGGCGGATGGCTCGCGCGTGGTGGAGCAGCCGCAGATACGCGATGGGAAGCTGGTGTTGTTCAACCTGATCGCACCGGGAGACGACCCCTGCAGCGACCCTCTCGCTTACGCTTCAGTGGTACTGGATATCGGCAGCGGAGAGCGGCTGGCAGGTGGCCTGTCGGGCGCTGTCATGACGGGCGGCGACGCAGCGCAGCGGACCAGCGGAGCGCTTCTGCAATCCGATCCGGGCGGTGCTCTGCGCATCATGGATGTGGATCGCGATGGCAGGCCGCAGGAGCAGAGAATCAATGTACCCCGTGATTCCGGGCGCAAGGCCTGGTGGGAGTCTCGGTGAAATGACATCGCCGAACGAACGCGCTGGCGGCTTCACGCTGGTGGAGTCGCTGGTCTGCCTGACCCTGATCGGGGTCCTGCTGGGTATCGCCCTGCCGGCGTATCAGGATCACATCCAGCGGGTGCGCCGGGTGGACGCGCAGAAGTCGCTGGTGGAGTTGGCGCAGTCGCTGGAGCGCTTCTACACCAGTCGTGGCAGCTACGTTGGCGCAACGCTTGCATTCGACCAGTCGCCACGCGATGCAGGGAAGGCGTTCTACCGCCTGGGTTTCGCCAGTGACCCGGATGAGTCTGGCTATGTCCTGCAGGCCGAGCCGGTCGGGGCGATGGCGGGGGATGCCTGCGGGGTGCTGACGCTGGCCAGCAGCGGGCTCCGAGGCGCGAGCTCGGAGCGCTGCTGGTAGTCGTGCATCAGGTTGGCGTACGGTCGACCCACTTGGGCGCGGCCAGGGGCTTCCAGGCGGCCAGGGCGCTGACCAGCTCGGCGGGCGAGGCGGCGCGTTGCAGCATGTCGCGGTGCGGCTGGCGCACGAAGCGCTCCTGCACCAGATGGTCGAGGAAGGTCAGCAGCGGATCGAAGAAGCCGTTCACTTCCAGCAGGCCCAGCGGCTTGGCGTGGTAGCCCAGCTGGCCCCAGGTCCAGACCTCGAACAGTTCTTCCAGGGTGCCCAGGCCGCCCGGCAGGGCGATGAAGGCGTCGCTCAGTTCGGCCATGCGGGCCTTGCGTGCGTGCATGCCGTCCACCACTTCCAGGCGCGTCAGGCCGCTGTGGCCGACTTCGGCATCTTTCAGGCTCTGCGGGATGATGCCGATGACTTCGCCGCCAGCGGCCAAAGCGGCATTGGCGACCATGCCCATCAGGCCCACGGCGCCGCCGCCGTAGACCAACTGGATGCCGTTCTCGGCGAGGTGGCGGCCGAGGGCTTCGGCGGCTTCCTGGTAGATCGGGGTAGCGCCGGGGCTGGCGCCGCAGAATACGCAGATGGAACGCAAGGTCATGGAACTGTCCTCTTTCAGCAGGCCGTCAGGTTACCGGCTGCGAGGAAAGCGACCAAGCCGAATTCAGTTGTCCTGGCAGCCGCCGGCGGAGGCACCGAGTGCGTAGCAGGCGAGCAGGTTCTGTAGCAGCGGGCTTTGTAACAGCGCAAGACGGTGCATGGGTGCGAGCTCCTGTGGGGCCGGGGGATGACGTCTATGCTAGGCGGAGTGCGCTGTTCTGCCTCGTTGATCCTGCTGATCGACCTGATAGACAGTTCGGTGCTTGGCACGTGGCCGACGGCCATTGATGCAGATCAGGGGAACCCCGATCACGTTCGGGCAGTCTTCCCCTTCAGGATTCTCCGCCCAACCTGCCTAGGAGGCATGTCATGTTCCGTAAACTCGCCGCTGTATCCCTGCTTGGCCTGTTCAGTGCCCCGCTGCTGGCCGCCGAATGCTCCGTGGACATCCAGGGCAACGACCAGATGCAGTTCAGCACCAACGCCATCAGCGTCGACAAGAGCTGCAAGACCTTCACTGTGAACCTGTCCCACCCGGGCAGCCTGCCGAAGAACGTAATGGGTCATAACTGGGTCCTGACCACCGCCGCTGACATGCAGGGCGTGGTGACGGACGGCATGGCCGCTGGTCTGGACAAGAACTACGTGAAAGAAGGTGACACCCGCGTGATCGCCCACACCAAGATCATCGGCTCCGGCGAGAAGGATTCGGTGACCTTTGATGTGTCCAAGCTGAAGGCTGGCGATGAGTACGCCTTCTTCTGCTCCTTCCCGGGCCACTCGGCCATGATGAAGGGCACCCTGGCGGTGAAGTGATCCGGCTTTCTTCGAAAATTGGCTGATCGAGAAAGCCCGACCCTTGGTCGGGCTTTTTATTTCACGGTTTTTATTTCATAAATCGGAGTCAGGTGCTGCGTGGTTGAAAACGTAAGGGGGGATGCATGTACCACGGTGAACGCTTCAACGCCTGGACCCACCTGATCGGCGCTGTACTGGCGCTGGTGGGCGGCATCTGGCTGCTGGTGGCCACCAGCCTGGTGGGCGAGCCGCTGCGCATCGTCAGCGTGGCGGTGTATGGCACGACGCTGACCATGCTCTACAGCATTTCGACGCTCTACCACAGCGTGCGGGGGCGGGCGAAGGTCATCCTGCGCAAGCTCGATCACCTGTCGATCTACCTGCTGATCGCCGGGAGCTACACGCCGTTCTGCCTGGTGACGCTGAAAGGGCCCTGGGGCTGGACGCTGTTCGGCATCGTCTGGTCGATGGCGGTGATTGGCATGCTGCAGGAGATCAAGCCGCGCTCCGAGGCGCGGGTGCTGTCGATCATTATCTACGCGGTGATGGGCTGGATCGTGCTGATCGCGGTCGGCCCGCTGTACCGCGCGCTGGGCGGAGCGGGGTTCGCCTGGCTGGTGGGCGGCGGGGCTTGCTACACCATCGGCATCATCTTCTTCGCCTACGACAGCCGCTTCCGCCACTGGCACGGCATTTGGCATTTGTTCGTGATCGCCGGCAGCCTGCTGCACTTCATCGCCATCTGGCGCTACGTCATTCCCCAGCACTGAATCCTTGAGCCGTTGACGCGGGACTGCTTCCGCGCCAACGGCTGCCGTTCGCTTACGGCGCGGTGGGCAGTGCGCGCTTGTGGCGGGTCTTCTCGAAGGTGCGAACGATGATGTCGAAGGCCTCCTGGCCGACGTCCTGGCCGTGCAGGAAGGCATCGATTTCCTTGTAGGTCACGCCGTGGGCGTGCTCGTCCGGCTTGCCGGGGGCGAGGTCTTCGAGGTCGGCGGTCGGCACTTTCTCCACCAGATGCTCCGGCGCGCCGAGGCTGCGGGCAATGCTGCGCACCTGGTTCTTCACCAGGCCGGTGAGCGGGGCGAGGTCGCAGGCACCGTCGCCGAACTTGGTGAAGAAGCCCATCACCGCCTCGGCGGCGTGGTCGGTGCCGACCACCAGGCCGGCACGGGCGTTGGCGATGGTGTACTGGGCGACCATGCGCACACGCGCCTTGGTGTTGCCCAGGGCGAAGTCGCGGGTGGCCGGGGCCAGGTCTTCCAGCGCCTGGGTCTCGGCGGCCAGCGCTTGTACGGCCGGGCCGATGTTTACGGTGTGGCGCTCGTCGGGGGCGATGACGTCCACCGAGTCCTGGGCGTCCTGCTCGTCGCCCTGCACGTTGTACGGCAGGCGTACGGCGAGGAAGCGGTAGTCCTGGTTGCCGGTCTCGGCGCGCAGGCCTTCCACGGCCCGCTGGCATAGCATGCCGGCGGTGAGCGAGTCGACGCCGCCGCTGATACCCAGCACCAGGGTCTTCATCCCCGAACCCTTAAGGCAGTCCTGGATGAAGCGCACGCGCCGCTGGATCTCGGCCTGCAGCTCGGCGTCGGACTGGAAGGGTGGCTGCACGTTGAGTTCTCTGGCGATGGCGGCCTGTGTGTCTTTCATCTGGAGGGCTCCTGTGGAAAGCGGAAAAAGGGTTACACCGGCACCTTGAAGACGTGGCGCAGGTAGGCGACGAAGTTCTCGTCGCGGCATTGGGTCTTGCCCGGCGTGTCGGAAATCTTCGCCACGGGGTGGCCGTTGCAGGCCGTCATCTTGATCACGATGTTCATCGGTTCCACACCGGGAATGTCGCAGGTCAGGTTGGTGCCGATACCGAAGCTGGTGTTGATCTTGCCACGCAATGCGCGGAAGAGCTGCAACGCCTTGGGCATATCGAGGCCGTCGGAGAACACCAGGGTCTTGGTCATCGGGTCGATGCCCAGGCGGCGGTAGTGGGCGATGGCCTTTTCGGCCCAGACCAGCGGGTCGCCCGAGTCGTGGCGCAGGCCATCGAAGAGCTTGGCGAAGTACAGGTCGAAGTCGCCCAGGAAGGCGTCCATGGTAATGCAGTCGGTCAGCGCGATGCCCAACTGGCCACGGTACTCGCGTACCCAGCAGTCCAGCGCGGCGATCTGGCTGTCGATCAGCCGCGGGCCGAGTTGCTGGTGCGCCATCAGCCATTCGTGGGCCATAGTGCCGATGGGCTTCACGTCGAACTCGCGGGCCAGGTGTACGTTGCTGGTGCCGACGAAGCGGCCGGGGAAGTCGCGCTTGAGGATGTGCACGACTTCTTCCTGGGTGCGGTAGGAGAAGCGCCGGCGGGTACCGAAATCGGCGACCTGGAATTCCTTCAGCTCCTCCGCGCTGGCGTTGCCGGCGAGCCAGTCGAGCTTGCGATAGAGCTGCTCGCCGACCTGCTCCAGCACCACCTCGCGGTAGCGATAGCGGTTGCGCACCTCGCTGACGATGGCCAGCAGCGGCACCTCGAAGAGGATCACGTGCAGCCATGGCCCGCGCAGGCGGATGGCCAACTGGCCGTCCTCGATGCTGGTGTGCACGTAGCGCAGGTTGAAGCGGAACAGGCTGAGGAAGCGGATGAAATCCGGCTTGATGAACGGGATGCGTTCGAGGAAGGCCAACTGGTCCGGCGTGGCTTCCAGCTCGGCCAGGCGCTCGATCTGGTAGCGGATTTCCGCCAGGTACGGGCGCAGGTCTTCTGCGTTGCGGCAGCGGAATTCCCACTCTACTTCGGCGTTGGGGTAGTTGTGCAGCACAGCCTGCATCATCGTCAGCTTGTAGAAGTCGGTGTCCAGCAGGTTCTGCACGATGCTGTCGGCAAACACGCTCTCGGCCATGATCAATTCTCCCTGATGCCCATGAGGGCCTCGTCCAGTTCGTTCTCGTCCGCGCAGAGCAGAATCCCGGCGCTGCGCATTTCGGCACAGGCGATCTTCGCGGTTTCCTCCGCAATGGCGCGGCAGGCCGGCAGGTACAGCAGCACCTGGAAGCCGGCACGGCGCAGCTGCAGAGCGGTGGTCTTCACGCAGTAGTCCAGCGCCAGGCCGCCCACCAGTACATGGCTGACAGCGTTCTGCCGCAGGTATTCGATCACACCGGTGCTGCGCCGTTCCGCCAGGTCGTGGTAGCACGCACCGTAGGGGTGCAGGTCCGGCTCCACGCCCTTCCAGATGAAGAAGTCGTAGTCCATCGGCTTGGGCAGCTCGTCCAGCAATTCGAAGCCCTGCGTGCCCGGCACGCAGTGGCTGACCCAGGTGAGGTTGGCGTTGGGCAGGGCGAGCGGTTGCAGCATCTGTGCCGGCTCGCTCACTACCCAGGGCGCTTGCGGGCTGTGGGCGTCCTTGCTGCCCAGGCGCAGGCTGGCGCGTTCGGCCATCAGGTTGAGGGCGCCGCCGATGGCGTCACCGCCGGGCACCGGTAGCTCGTTGGGGCAGAGCGGGGTGAAGCTCTTCTGGGCGTCTACATCGAAGCTGGCGATCAGGTTCATGGAAGCCTCCGCTTGACCGTTTGTGGCCTGTCGTGGCTACATAATTCACGACATGAAATAAGTCGTCAAGCAGAAAGATAAAAATACTCGGAGGTGGAAGATGCTTTCTGTACATGGTGAAATAAGTCTCAGGCTTCTTCCTGCGAGGAAGCATTTGAGGAGCATCGATGAGTACCGCTGAAGTGCTGGCCACCGTGGATATCGTGGCGCTGCGCCTGAATCCCGAGCACGGATTGGAGCTGCTGTTGATCCGCCGCACCCAGGCGCCGTTCGAGGGTCAATGGGCGCTGCCCGGCGTGCTGATCAACGGCCGCTGTGCCGACCATGGCCTGGATGATGCCGCCCTGCGCGCCCTGCGCGAAAAGGCGCGGGTGAAGCCGGCGTACATGGAGCAGGTGGCGACTGTGGGCAATGCGGTACGCGACCCGCGTGGCTGGTCGCTTAGCGTGTTCTATTTGGTGCTGGTGGCGCCGGACACTGAGTTGGCCGCCGACGACCTGGACTTCGTGCCACTGGATGCCGTGCGCAGTGAGCGCTTTGCCTTGCCTTTCGACCACACCCAACTGGTGCAGCAGGCCTGTGAGCGGCTGGCTGGCAAGTCGGTGTACAGCGCGTTGCCGCTGCACCTGCTGCCGGAGCGCTTCACCGTGGCTGAGGCGCTGAAGGCCTTCGAGTGGTCCATCGGTGAGGAAATCCAGCATTCCAGCCTGCGCGGTCGGCTGGAGCGGATGAAGGCGGCAGGTTGGGTGGAAGACACCGGTGAACGCCACCAGCCGCCGATGGGCCGGCCGCAGCATGTCCTGCGCTTCACGCCGCAGGGGGATGGGGCGTTCGTGTTTGATCGGAGCCTGCTGGTCTGAGCGCTGGGCGCTAGCCCTCCATCCGCTCCCCGATCCACTCCACGAACGCCCTGACCTTGGGTACCGCCGCCGCATGCTCGGGGTAAGCCAGGTAGTAGCCGCTGCGGCTCTGCAGGCCGTGCTGCCAGGCGATCACCAGCTTGCCCTCGTTCAGTTCTTCTTCCACCAGGAAGCGCGGCAGCAGCGCCACGCCGCAGCCGGCTTGCGCTGCGCGGATGCACATGTAGAAGGTGTCGAAGCGCGGCCCGTGGTAGCTGTGCTCGCTGTGCTGGCCGAGGCTGAGGAACCACTCGTGCCAGGCTTCCTGGCGCGTGGCGTTCTGCAGCAGGACCAGGTCCGCCAGCTGGGTCGGATCGGCCAGCGGCTGCGGCGGCAGGATCGTCGGTGAGCACACCGGCACCATCTCCTCGCCGAACAGCGCCACGCATTCCGCGCCCGGCAGAGTGGCGGCACCGAAGAAGAACGCGATGTCGCAGCGCGACTGCAGCAGGTCGCCTGGTTCCAGTTCCTGGCGCAGGTCCAGGTGGATGTTCGGGTGGCGGTGACGCCAGCCGTTCAGCCTTGGGATCAGCCAGCGCGCGCCGAAGGTCGGCGGGGTAGCCACGCGCAGCACCTCTGTCTCGCCGCCGTAGGACAGCAGGTAGTGGGTGGACATCTCCACCTGCGTGAGGATCTTGCGCACTTCCACCAGGTACAGGTCGCCCGCCGGGGTCAATTGCAGGCGACGGCGCACACGGCGGAACAGCAGATGCTGGAGCATTTCCTCCAACTGCGCCACCTGCTTGCTGACCGCGCTCTGGGTCAGGTTCAGCTCTTCGGAGGCACGGGTGAAACTCAGGTGCCGCGCCACCGCTTCGAAGCATTGCAGGGCGGTCATGGACGGCAGGTGGCGTTTGCTCAGCATGGCGGGCAGTTCATGAATTTACGGAATGATATGCATAGGAAACGTCGTTTGTTGTGCCTCCGCAAGCCGTTTATTACTGCTGGCATTCCGTCAGGTCATCTGAAACGAACTGGAGTCCGCATGATTTCCGCATTGCTCGAATCCCTCGGCGTCGACGCCCGCCTGGTTACTGGTGGCGATCAGGTTATCCACTCTCCCATCGACGGCAGCCGCCTGGGCGCAGTGCGCCTGGAAAGCGCCGCCGAGGTGGAGCAGAAGATCGGCCGCGCCGCCCATGCCTTCGACGCCTGGCGCAAGGTGCCGGCGCCGCGCCGTGGCGAACTGGTGCGGCTGTTCGGCGAGGAGCTGCGGGCGAGCAAGGCGGCGCTCGGCGAGCTGGTGTCCTGGGAGGCCGGCAAGATCACCCAGGAAGGCCTGGGCGAAGTGCAGGAAATGATCGACATCTGCGATTTCGCCGTCGGCCTGTCGCGCCAGCTCTACGGCCTGACCATCGCCTCCGAGCGCCCCGGCCATCACATGCGCGAGACCTGGCATCCGCTGGGGGTGGTCGGCGTGATCAGCGCCTTCAACTTCCCGGTCGCCGTTTGGTCTTGGAACACCGCGCTGGCGCTGGTCTGCGGCAACTCGGTAGTGTGGAAACCGTCGGAAAAGACCCCGCTGACTGCTTTGGCCTGCCAGGCGCTGTTCGAGCGCGCACTGAGCAAGTTCGGTGACGCCCCGGCGTATCTCAGCCAAGTGGTGATCGGCGATCGCAGCGCTGGCGAAACACTGGTGGACGACGTGCGCGTCGCCCTGGTCAGCGCCACCGGCAGCACCCGCATGGGCAGCGAAGTCGGCCCGCGCGTGGCGGCCCGTTTCGGCCGTAGCATCCTCGAACTGGGCGGCAACAACGCGATGATCCTGTCGCCCAGCGCCGACCTCGACATGGCCGTGCGCGCCGTGCTGTTCAGCGCCGTCGGCACCGCCGGGCAGCGCTGCACCACCTTGCGCCGGCTGATCGCCCACGAGTCGGTGAAGGACGAGTTCGTCAGCCGCCTGAAGACCGCTTACGCCAAGGTGCGTATCGGCCATCCGCTGGAGGGCAACCTGGTCGGCCCGCTGATCGACGAGCGCAGCTTCCTGGCCATGCAGGGAGCACTGGAGCAGGCGCGCGGCGAGGGTGGCGTGGTATTCGGCGGCGAGCGCCAGCTGGCCGACAAATTCCCCGAGGCCTATTACGTGTCGCCGGCCATCGTCGAGATGCCCGAGCAGAGCGACGTGGTGCGCAGCGAGACTTTCGCGCCGATCCTCTACGTGGTGCCCTACCAGGACTTCAACGATGCGCTGGCGCTGAACAACGGCGTGCCCCAGGGCCTGTCGTCGTGCATCTTCACCACCGACCTGCGCGAGGCGGAAGCCTTCATCTCGGCGGTGGGCAGCGACTGCGGCATTGCCAACGTCAACATCGGCCCCAGTGGCGCGGAGATCGGCGGCGCCTTCGGTGGCGAGAAGGAAACCGGCGGCGGCCGCGAATCCGGCTCCGACGCCTGGAAGGGCTACATGCGCCGGCAGACCAACACCGTGAACTACTCGCGGGAACTGCCGCTGGCCCAGGGCATAGTCTTCGATTGAGGCAGAGTTTCCGCGCGCTCAACGTAGGGCGAATAACCCCTTGCGGTTATCCGCTCTATGAAAAACACGCAGTACAGAATCATTCACAAAGGTTCGCGTAGAAGGATCGCTGGATGTCGCTTCGCCAAGAGTGTCTGTGGGAACACCTGACTCCCGCCCGCCCGGAAGCCCCGGAGCTGCGCGGGGATCGCAAGGTCGACGTGTGTGTCATCGGCGCGGGCTTCACGGGCCTGTCCGCCGCGCTGCACCTGCTGGAGCGCGGGCAGAAGGTCTGTGTGCTGGAAGCCCACACCACCGGGCATGGCGGCTCAGGGCGCAACGTCGGGCTGGTCAACGCCGGCCTGTGGATTCCCCCGGACGAGATCGAAGCGGGCATGGGCGCGGAGATCGGCCAGCGGGTCAACCGCATGCTCGGCAACGCACCGTCGCTGGTGTTCTCCCTGATCGACAAATACTCCATCGATTGCCAGGCGCGTCGCGAAGGCACGCTGCACATGGCGCACAACGCCCGTGGCCTGGCTGACCTGCGCAGCCGCTGCGAGCAATGGGGCCGCCGTGGCGCGCCGGTGGAACTGCTCACCGGTACTGATTGCGAGCAGGCCTGCGGCACCGACAGGATCGCCGGCGCGCTGCTTGACCGCCGCGCCGGCACCCTCAACCCCATGGGCTACGTCAGCGGCCTGGCCCGCGCGGTGGTCGGCCTGGGGGGTGAGCTGTACCACCATTCCCCGGTGGTTGGCCTGGTGCGCGTGGGCAGTGCGTGGAACGTGATTACCGCCGGTGGCGTGGTGACCGCCGACAAGGTGGTGATCGCCTCCAGCGCCTACACCGAAGGCGAGTGGACGCAACTGCGCCGCACTTTCTTCCCCGGTTACTACTATCAGGTTGCCTCGCGCCCGCTGGAGGGCGCGGAAGCGGCGCGCATCCTGCCGGGCGGGCAGGGCTCCTGGGATACCCGCCAGGTGCTCAGCAGCATCCGCCGCGACGCCGACGGCCGCCTGCTGCTCGGCAGCCTCGGCAAGGGCACGGGCAAGCCGGCGTGGTTCCTCAAGAGCTGGGCGGACCGCATCCAGCAGCACTACTTCCCCCGGCTGGGCAAGGTGGACTGGGAATTCACCTGGACCGGCTGCATCGACTTCACTCCCGATCACCTCATGCGCCTGTTCGAGCCGGCGCCGGGGCTGGTCGCCATGAGCGGCTACAACGGTCGTGGCGTCACCACCGGCACGGTGGTGGGCAAGGCCTTCGCCGACTTCCTGCTGGACGCCGACGCCAGCGCCTTGCCGATGCCGCTCAGGCCCATGGAGGAAATCTCCGCCGTGGGCTTGCGTAGCTGTCTGTACGAAGCCGGCTTCTCCCTCTACCACGCCGGGCAGTGCCTGCGGGTGGTGATCTGACGCTGCTCAAGGCGGGGCGAGGGCCGCCCCGGTTTGACCCACCAACGCTCGCTGCACTTTGGTCTAGCCTCTTATGGTGCGTTACCCCGACGGGTCTGCACCGCGGATGTGCAGTTCGGTGACAGCAATGGTTACGGTTGGGGTTGCGCCTGTGGTGGCTGGAAAAAGCTAGTTCACGGGAAGGTAGGTTGCACCCTGTTGTCTTCTCGGTTGCACCTTCTTCTTTCAGTGGGTTGCACGTGTCTAGCACTTGATGTCTGCCAGCTCGGGCTGTTTTCGCTGTAGGACTTGGTTAATAACAAAAACGAATGGCACGCCGCTTGCTGTTGATTGATCGCTAAGTCGCTGAATCGCTACACGAGAAATCGCCAACAAGAAATACAACGCGCCATTACAAAAACCCTCAGGAGCAAAACTCCATGTCGCAGAAGATTTTCAGAAAAGGCTTTCTGGCTCTGGCGGTCACCACCGCACTGGGCATGTCTTCCGTTGTACAGGCCGATGTCGTTATCGGGGTCGCAGGTCCGCATACCGGGGCCAACGCCTCGTTCGGTGAGCAGTACTGGCGTGGGGCAAGCCAGGCCGCGGAAGACATCAACGCCGCCGGTGGTATCAATGGCGAGAAGATCAAACTGGTGAAGGCGGACGACGCCTGCGAACCGAAACAGGCCGTGGCCGTGGCCAACCGTCTGGTGGATCAGGACAAGGCGGTCGCCGTGGTCGGCCACTTCTGCTCCTCCTCCACCATCCCCGCCTCGGAGGTCTACGACGAGGCCGGCATCATCGCCATCACCCCCGGCTCCACCAACCCGCAGGTCACCGAACGCGGCCTCTCCGGCATGTTCCGCATGTGCGGCCGTGATGACCAGCAGGGCGTGGTCGCCGGCGACTACATCGTCGACGTGCTGAAGGCCAAGAAGGTCGCGGTGATCCACGACAAGGACACCTACGGCCAGGGCCTGGCGGACGCCACCCGTGCGCAGCTGAACAAGCGCGGCGTGAAGGAAGTGCTGTACGAAGGCCTGACCCGTGGCGAGAAGGACTTCAATGCCCTGGTCACCAAGATCCGCGCCTCGGGCGCAGAAGTCGTCTACTTCGGCGGCCTGCACCCGGAAGCCGGCCCGCTGGTACGGCAGATGCGCGAGCAGGGCCTGACCGCCAAGTTCATGTCCGACGACGGCATCGTCACCGACGAACTGGTCACCACCGCTGGCGGCCCGCAATACGTCAAGGGCGTGCTGATGACCTTCGGCGCCGACCCGCGCCTGATCCCGGACGGCAAGGCCGTGGTGGAGAAATTCCGCGCCAACGGCTTCGAGCCCGAGGGTTACACCCTCTACGCCTACTCCTCGGTACAGGCCCTGGCCGCCGCCTTCAATGGCGCGGGCAAGACCGACCCGGCCAAGGCCAGCGCCTGGCTGAAGGCCAATCCGGTGCAGACCGTGATGGGCAAGAAGGAGTGGGACAAGAAGGGCGACCTGAAAGTCTCCGACTACGTGGTCTACGAGTGGGACGACAAGGGCAAGTACCACCAGCTCGACGCGTTCAAGAAGTAACCGCCTGACCAGCCGGCGCCGCTACCCGCGGCGCCGGCTTCCCCGCAGGTCGACGAAACGCGCGCAGCTGGTCACGAGCCGGTGATTGCGCGAGCCGTCCGCCTTTCCTGCCCAGCTTGCGCGAGTACTCAATCGTGGACGGTATCTTCCTCCAGCAAATGATCAACGGGCTGACCCTGGGGTCGGTCTACGGCCTGATCGCCATCGGCTACACGATGGTCTACGGCATCATCGGCATGATCAACTTCGCCCACGGCGAGGTGTACATGATCTCCGCCTACCTCTCCGCCGTGGGCCTTGCGCTGCTGGCCTTCTTCGGCCTGCAGTCGTTCCCGCTGCTGATCCTCGGCACGCTGGTCTTCACCATCTTCGTCACCGGCATCTATGGCTGGGTGATCGAGCGCATCGCCTACAAGCCGCTGCGCAACTCCACGCGCCTGGCTCCGCTGATCTCCGCCATCGGCATGTCGCTGATCCTGCAGAACTACGTGCAACTGGCCCAGGGCCCGCGCCAGCAAGGCGTGCCGACCCTGCTCGACGGCGCGTTCAAATTCCACATCGGCGAAGGCTTCGTGCAACTGACCTACACCAAGGTGTTCATCCTCATCGCCGCCTTCGTCGGCATGGCGGTGCTCACCTACGTGATCCAGTACACCAAGCTCGGGCGCATGTGCCGCGCGACCCAGCAGGACCGCAAGATGGCCTCGATCCTGGGGATCAACACCGACCGGGTGATCTCCTACGTGTTCATCATCGGCGCCGCCATGGCCGCGCTGGCCGGCGTACTGATCACCATGAACTACGGCACCTTCGACTTCTACGCGGGCTTCATCATCGGCATCAAGGCGTTCACCGCCGCAGTGCTCGGCGGCATCGGCTCGCTGCCCGGCGCCATGCTCGGCGGGCTGATCCTGGGCGTGGCCGAGGCGCAGTTCTCGGGCATGGTGAACACCGACTTCAAGGACGTGTTCGCCTTCGGCCTGCTGGTGACCATCCTGATCTTCCGTCCGCAAGGGCTCCTGGGGCGTCCCCAGGTATCGAAGGTGTAAGCATGATGTCCGCGACCCAGACCTCAGCCGCGCCCAAGGCGGCGCGCATCGATATCAAGAAGAGCCTCGTCGACACCGTGCTCGCCGGGCTCATCGCCCTGATCGTGTTCGGCCCCATCGTCGGCATCGTGCTCGATGGCTACAGCTTCAAGGTCGAGCCGGTCCGTCTCGCCTGGATGATCGGCGCGGTGATGCTCGGCCGGCTGCTGCTCAGCCTGTTCCTGCAGACCCCTGCCGGCTCCCGCGTGATGGACCGCTTCGAGACCTCCGACTCGGGCATCAGCGTGCTGCCGCCGGGCTACAAGACGCGCCTGCGCTGGATAGTCCCGCTGGTGATCCTCGCCGCGGTGATCTTCCCGTTCTTCGCCAGCAAGTACCTGCTCACGGTGATCATCCTCGGGTTGATCTACGTGCTGCTGGGCCTGGGCCTGAACATCGTGGTCGGCCTCGCCGGCCTGCTCGACCTGGGCTACGTGGCCTTCTACGCCATCGGCGCCTATGGCCTCGCGCTGGGCTACCAGTACCTGGGCCTGGGCTTCTGGACGGTGCTGCCGCTGGCGGCCATCGTCGCCGCGCTGGCGGGGGCGCTATTGGGCTTCCCGGTGCTGCGAATGCACGGTGACTACCTGGCCATCGTGACCCTGGGGTTCGGCGAGATCATCCGTCTGATCCTCAACAACTGGCTGTCCTTCACCGGCGGCCCGAACGGCATGCCGGTGCCGTCGCCGACCTTCTTCGGCCTCGAGTTCGGTCGCCGGGCGAAAGAGGGCGGCACGCCGATCCACGAATTCCTCGGCATCGATTACAACCAGAACTTCAAGTTCCTGTTCATCTACGTGGTGCTCTTCCTGGTGGTGCTGCTGGTGCTCTACATCAAGCACCGGCTGACCCGCATGCCGGTCGGCCGCGCCTGGGAAGCGCTGCGCGAGGACGAGATCGCCTGCCGCGCCATGGGCCTGAACCACGTGCTGGTGAAGCTCTCGGCGTTCATGCTCGGCGCCTCTACCGCGGGCCTGGCCGGGGTGTTCTTCGCCAGCTACCAGGGCTTCGTCAACCCGTCGTCCTTCACCTTCTTCGAGTCGGCACTGATCCTCGCCATCGTGGTGCTGGGCGGCATGGGTTCGACGGTGGGTGTGGTGATCGCCGCCTTCGTCCTCACCGTGGCGCCGGAACTGCTGCGCAGCTTCGCCGACTACCGCGTGCTGCTGTTCGGCATCCTCATGGTGCTGATGATGATCTGGCGTCCGCGCGGGCTGATCCGCATCAGTCGCTCGGGCTTCGCCGTCCGCAAGGGGGTGGCGCCATGAGCGGTGACAAGATCCTCAGCGTCGAGCACCTGATGATGCACTTCGGCGGCATCAAGGCGCTCAATGACGTCAACCTCGACGTGGAGCGCGGTTCCATCACCGCGCTGATCGGCCCCAACGGCGCCGGCAAGACGACGGTGTTCAACTGCCTCACCGGCTTCTACAAGGCCACCGGCGGCAACATCCTGCTCAACACCCAGGGTGGCACCACCGATGTCATCAAGGTGCTCGGCCAGCCGTTCCAGGGCGGCGACTTCGTCAACCCGGCGCAGTTCGGCAACCGCCTCTACTACAAGATGTTCGGCGGCACCCACCTGGTGAACCGCGCGGGCCTTGCGCGCACCTTCCAGAACATCCGGCTGTTCCGCGAGATGTCGGTAGTGGAGAACCTGCTGGTGGCCCAGCACATGTTCGTCAACCGCAACCTCATCGCCGGCGTGCTCAACACCCCCGGCTACCGCCGTGCGGAAAGCGAGGCGCTGGACCACGCCTTCTACTGGCTGGAAGTGGTGGACCTGGTGGACTGCGCCAACCGCCTGGCCGGCGAGATGTCCTACGGGCAGCAGCGCCGCCTGGAGATCGCCCGCGCCATGTGCACCCGGCCCGAGCTGATCTGCCTCGACGAACCTGCCGCCGGCCTCAACCCGGCCGAAACCCAGGCGCTGGCGCGCATCGTGCGCTACCTGCGCGACCACCACGGCATCACCGTGCTGCTGATCGAACACGACATGGGCATGGTGATGAACATCTCCGACCACATCATCGTGCTCGACCACGGCGTGGTCATTGCCCGTGGCGCGCCGGACGAAATCCGCCACAACGAGAAAGTGATCGCCGCCTATCTCGGCGCAGACGAAGAGGAGTTGGCATGACGGCGCCGATGTTGGAATTCCGTGAGGTCGATGTGTTCTACGGGCCGATCCAGGCGCTGAAGAAAGTCTCGCTGACGGTCAACGAAGGGGAGACCGTGGCGTTGATCGGCGCCAACGGCGCGGGCAAGTCGACGCTGCTGATGTCGATCTTCGGCCAGCCGCGCGCGACCGGCGGCGCGATCCTCTACAAAGGCCAGGACATCCGCCACAAGTCCGCGCACTACGTGGCCTCCAACGGCATCGCGCAGTCGCCGGAAGGGCGCCGGGTGTTCCCCGACATGACCGTGGAGGAGAACCTGCTGATGGGCACCATCCCCGTCGGCATGGAGCATGCGCAGGAGGACATGCAGCGCATGTTCGACCTCTTCCCGCGCCTGAAGGAGCGGCGCAACCAGCGCGCCATGACCATGTCCGGCGGTGAGCAGCAGATGCTCGCCATCGCTCGCGCGCTGATGAGCCGGCCCAAGCTGCTGCTGCTCGACGAACCCTCGCTGGGCCTGGCACCCATTGTGGTCAAGCAGATCTTCCAGACCCTGCGCGAGCTGGCGCAGAGCGGGATGACGCTGTTCCTCGTCGAGCAGAACGCCAACCACGCGCTGAAGCTGTCCGACCGTGGCTACGTGATGGTCAACGGCGAGATACGCCTGAGCGGCACCGGCGCCGAGCTGCTGGGCAACCAGGAGGTTCGCAACGCGTATCTGGGCGGGCACTGACCCATCACCTTACGTAGCGGTATTTGTCGTTCTATGGAAAACCGGTGCCGCGTCCTGCCCTCACCCCAACCCTGGCTGCGCGCCCCGCTCCGGAGGGAGAGGGGGCAGATCGTGCCGGCTGACGCCATAGTTTCATCCTGCTCCGAATGGTCCCCTCTCCCGCTTGCGGGAGAGGGTTAGGGTGAGGGGTTCCTGATCTTGGGAGCGGACTACCCAGCGTTCTCTTCAAGAGGGGTTTCCATGCAAGACCTCCGCTTCCTCACCAACGCCGACGTCGCCGAACGCCTGAGTTATCCCCAACTGATCGAAGCCCTGCGCATCGGCCTTGCCGGAGCCTGCGAAGCCCCGGTGCGCGCCTGCCATGAATTGCCCGCCAACGCCTCGCTGCTGACCATGCCGGTGTGGCGGCCGGGGCAGGATATCGGCGTGAAGCTGGTTACCGTGTTCCCCGACAACGGCGCGAAGAGCCTGCCGGCGGTGGCCGCCCTGTTCTGCCTGTTCGACGGCGAAACCGGCCGTCCGTTGGCCATGCTCGAAGCCTCGGAAATGACCGCCCGGCGCACCGCCTGCACCTCCGCACTGGCCGCCGATTACCTGGTGCGCCGCGATGCGCGCCGGCTGCTAGTGGTCGGCAGCGGCACCCTGGCGCCGCACATGGTCCGCGCCCACTGCTCGGTGCGCGAATACGAGGACATCGCACTCTGGGGGCGCCAGGAAGACAAGGTGCATGCGCTGGTGAAGCAGTTGCAGGACGAAGGCTATCCCGTCCATGCCTGCGTCGATCTGCGCGGCGGCGTGGCGGCAGCGGACTGCATCAGCTGTGTCACCACCTCGCGCGAACCCATCGTCCATGGTGCCTGGCTGCGCTCGGGCTGCCACCTCGACCTGGTCGGCGCCTTTCTGCCGAGCATGCGCGAGACCGACAGCGAAGCCGTGCGCCGTGCGCGCATCGTGGTCGATACCCGCGAGGGTGCGCTGGAAGAGGCGGGCGACCTGCTGATTCCCATGGATGAAGGCGTGATCGATGAGCGCGCGATCGATTGCCAACTGGCCGACCTCCTGAACGGTCGCGGTGCACGCAAGGACGACAGCGAGATCACCCTGTTCAAGTCCGTGGGATATGCACTGGAAGACCTGATCGCCGCGCGCCTGCTGCTTGCCGTGAATTAATCCAGAAAATCTGTGGGCGGGCCTGTGGATAACGTCTGGGAGAACTTCCCCAGGCCCCGTGGCCGCAGGCGCCGCCCGCGGCGGTCGATTTCTGTTCGGTCGCCCCGCAACTCCTGTATGGATGGACAGGTACGGCTTAGCGCAAAAGTTCCGCGCCTCCGATAGTTGTCCCCGCCAGCCGTTGAAATATCTGTGGATAACCTTGGGAAGAACTTCTCCAGCGCAGCGGCGGCGGGGCTTGCGGCGGGGCGCTCGAAAAACGCTCAGGGAAAACCCCGGTTCTGCTTGCCCACAGAATCCGTGGAGCAGCCTGTGGACAAGGTGGGTGCAACTCGCTCCAGCCCCGTAGCCATGGGGCTTTCAAGTGGCTGTGCGGGTTTTATCCAGCATGGCTGTAACGCAACGCGGCGGGTTCGGGCTGTTATGCTCGGCCGACCGACAAGAACGCGCACCGCACCAGTCCCCGGCATGTATCGGCGACGGCAGTGCCCAGCATGAGGATTTCAGTGATGACCACACCCACTCTGTTCATTACCGGTGCCACCTCCGGTTTCGGCGAAGCCTGTGCGCGGCGTTTTGCCCGTGACGGCTGGTCGCTGGTGATCACCGGCCGCCGCGAGGAACGCCTGAACGCATTGGCCCAGGAGCTTTCCGAGGAGACCGATGTGCTGCCGCTGGTGCTGGACGTGCGCGACCGTGCGGCGATGACCGCCGCCGTGGACGGCCTGCCGGAGAGGTTCGCCAAGCTGCGTGGCCTGATCAACAACGCCGGCCTCGCCCTGGGTACCGACCCTGCGCAGAACTGCGAGCTGGATGACTGGGACACCATGGTGGACACCAACATCAAGGGTCTGATGTACGCCACCCGCCTGCTGCTGCCGCGCCTGATCGCCCACGGCCCGGGCGCAAGCATCCTCAACCTGGGTTCGGTGGCTGGTCACTGGCCCTATCCTGGCGGCCACGTGTATGGCGCGACCAAGGCCTTCGTCGAACAGTTCTCGCTGAACCTGCGCTGCGATCTGCAGGGCACTGGCGTACGCGTTACCAACCTCGAGCCGGGCATGTGCGAGAGCGAGTTCTCCCTGGTGCGCTTCGGCGGTGACCAGGCGAAGTACGACAAGACCTACGCCGGCGCTGAGCCGATCCAATCCGCCGACATCGCCGAGACCATCCACTGGATCCTGAACCAGCCGCCGCACATCAACATCAACACCCTGGAGATCATGCCGGTGAGCCAGGCGTGGGCAGGGTTTGCGGTGCATCGCAAGGGGTGATGTGCGGTGGGCTAACCGTCGTACTCCGGGGGGGCGTGCCGGGACTTCTCCCTCACCCCAGCCCTCTCCCAGAGGGAGAGGGGCGGTCCGAGCCGGCTGACATCGAGGCTTCATCCTGCACCAAACTGACTTCTCTCCCTCTGGGAGAGGAGCCGTCCGTACCGGCTGACGCCGAGGCTTCAACTCGCGCCGAACGAGCCCCTCTCCCGTTTGCGGGAGAGGGTTAGGGTGAGGGCTGTTGATCTTGTAGAAGTGAGCAGGTCAGCCCGCGAGCAACCAGGCGCCGGCGCCTGCCGAAGCCAGGCCGGCGAAGCGCACCAGCGGCGCCGCCGCCTGCGGCAGCAGGCGAACGATCCCGTAACCCGCTGCATGCAGTGCGGCGGTTGCGCCGACGAAGCCGGTGGCATACAGCCACGGGCTGCTCAGGTCCGGCAGTTCCAGGCCGTGGGCCACGCCATGGGCCAGGGCGAACAGTGCGGTCGCGCCCATTGCGAGAAACAGCGGCGGGCGCACCGCCAGTGCAACGCACAGCCCCAGCGCCAGCACGGAAGCGGCAATGCCGGTCTCCATGAACGGTATCTCCAGCCCCTCGAAGCCCAGCAGCCCGCCGATCAGCATGGTCACGACGAAGGTGCACGGCAGCGCCAGCCGCGAGGCGCCTTTCTGCTGCGCGGCCCAGAGTCCTACGGCGAACATCGCCAGCAGGTGGTCGAGGCCGGTGACGGGGTGGGCGATGCCGGCGATCAGGCCGTGGTCGCCGTGGCCCGGGTGGGCGAAGGCCACGGCCGGGGTGAGGAACAGCGCCAGGCTGTAGATGGCTTTGCGCAGTTGCATGGAAGACTCCCTGGTGATTGTCGTGGGTCGGCCGGCGTCCGCGGCCGCGAAGAACACATCAGGCTGCGGTCAGCAGGCCCTGGCGCTCGATGAAGGTGATGATCTCGGTCAGGCCCTGGCCGGTCTTCTGGTTGCTGAAGACGAAGGGCTTGTCGCCGCGCATGCGCGTGGCGTCCTGGTCCATCACTTCCAGCGAGGCGCCCACCAGCGGGGCAAGGTCGATCTTGTTGATCACCAGCAGGTCGGACTTGCAGATGCCCGGCCCGCCCTTGCGCGGAATCTTGTCGCCGGCGGACACGTCGATCACGTAGAGGGTCAGGTCCGATAGCTCGGGGCTGAAGGTGGCCGAGAGATTGTCGCCCCCGGACTCCACCAGGATCAGGTCGAGGCCAGGAAAGCGGCGGTTGAGCTGGTCCACGGCTTCGAGGTTGATCGAGGCGTCCTCGCGGATCGCCGTGTGCGGGCAGCCGCCGGTTTCCACGCCGATGATCCGCTCCGGCTCCAGCGCCTCGTTGCGCACCAGGAACTGCGCGTCCTCCTGGGTATAGATGTCGTTGGTAACCACGGCGATGTTGTAGCGCTGGCGCAGGGCGCGGCACAGCGCCAGGGTCAGGGCGGTCTTGCCGGAGCCCACCGGGCCGCCGATGCCGACGCGAAGAGGTTGAGAGTTCATGGCAGTTCTCCTAGGAGCGGAACAGACGGCTGTATTGGGTTTCGTGGGTCATGCAGGCCAGCGCGAGCCCGAAGGGCGCGCCGCCGTGGGGATCGTTTTCCAGCGCGGCCCGGCAGGCGGCGTCGAGGTCGGGGAGCAGTTGCGAGGTGAGCTTCTGCGCAGCCATCTGGCCCAGCGGCAGGGTCTTCATCAGCACCGCCAGCTGGTTCTCCAGCCAGCTCCACAGCCAGGCGCCGAGTGCCTGCTCCGGGGAGAGCCCCCAGGCGCGGGCGGCCAGCGCCCAGGCGGCGGCGAAGGAGGGTTCGTGTTGCTCGGCGAGCCACTGGCGGGCGGGCTCGTCCAGCTCGGGCAGGGCTTCGAGCAACTGGCCGAGGGAGAACCCCATCTGCCGGTTCTCCAGGCCCAGCTCACGGGTTTCGCGGCTGGCGCGATGACGCTCGGCAGCGTCGCGCAGGGCGTCCCAGTCAGCGTTCTGTGCGGCACGCAGCAGCTCGGCCAGCAGCGGGCCCTCGAAGCGAGCGAGGTTCAGGTGCAACTGATCGGCGAGCCAGGTGCGGGCGCCGTCGGCATCCTTCACCTGGCGCTGGTCGATGGCGCTCTCCAGGCCCTGGGAATAGCTGTAGCCGCCGATGGGAAGCTGTGGGCTGGCCAGGCGCAGCAGTGACCAGATGGCGCTCACCGGCGCACTCCGAACTGGTGCAGTTTCGGCGCGTAGTTGAATTCCTCTTCGCCGTGGTGCGAGTTGTGATGGCCGCCGCCGTAGGCGCCGTGCTCCGGCTGGAAGGGCGCTTCGATGGCCTCCACCGTGGCGCCGAGCTGGTCGAGCATGGCCTTGAGCACGTAGTCGTCGAGCAGCCGCAGCCAGCCGTCACCGACCTGCAGGGCGACGTGACGATTGCCCAGGTGGTAGGCCGCCCGATTCAGTTCGCGGGCGCTGGCGCAGGTGACGTGGAGCAGCTTTTCCGGCGCAGCGCAGACGCGCACGATGCGTCCGTCGTTGGCGAGCAGGCATTCACCATCGATGAGCGGCGACTGGCCGCGTTCGAGGAAAAGGCCGACGTCTTCACCGGTGCTGGTGAAGCAGCGCAGGCGGCTCTTGCTGCGTGCCTCGAAATTCAGGCGCAGCTCGGCGTCCCAGTGTTCGCGGGGTTCGATTCGTTGGTGGATGACCAGCATGGCAGCGTCCGGCAGTAGCAATGACGGTGCTACAGCAAGGGGCTTGCCAGTGCGGGGGCGCGTCAGTGCTGGCGCGGGCTGCAGCCCTTGTCCGAACGGTCAGCAATGGTGCGTGCGCGCAAGGATGGTGCGCACGAAAACGGTGCGCACCAAGGTGGGGCGCTTCATTGCGTAGGGCGCCGTCAGGGGCGCGAGCCGATCCCGGTCCAGTGCTTGGCGCCGATCATGATGAAGCGCAGTTGCTGGGTGATCTTGGCCTGAGGCGACAGGTGCGTCGGCAGGCTGTCGGCCGGCGGGTCGATCAGCTCGGGGAGGGTGGCGAAGACGGTCTTCACCACCAGGTCGGCGATCACGTCGATGTCCTGGGCGGTGAGGTGTGGCAGCTTGTTGAGCAACACAAGGTCTGCGGCAAGGTCGTCGGTGATGCGTTGACGCAACTCGCCGACAGCATGGCGGATCGGGTGCGAGCCGCCGTATTGCTCGCGGGCGAGGAAGAGGAACTGGGTGCGGTTGGCGGTGACGGCGTCGAGGAAGATGCGCACCGAGGCCTCGATCACGCCGCCCAGCTCGAACTCGTTGCGACGCACCACGCGCAGGGTCTCGCGGAAGGTCTCGTCAACGTCGGCGACCAGGGCAAGGCCGAGTTGGTCCATGTCGGCGAAGTGCCGGTAGAAACCCGCCGGAACTATGCCTGCCGTCTTCGCCACTTCCCGCAGGCTCAGGCTGCCGAAACCGCGGCCGCTGTCCATCAGGCTGCGCGCGGCCTCCATCAGGGCCAGGCGGGTCTGTTGTTTCTGTTCGGCGCGGGGAGTGGCCATACGGCAGTGCTATCCAGGGCAAAGGCGCAGGCACTCTAGCAAAAGCCGGTCGGCGCGGGGGAAGTTCCTACGGCAAATAGTGAACGAATGTTGACTGAAAACTCCTGCCCATGAGATTTTAAGTGAACATATGTTTACTGTTCGGTGCGTGTCCATGTCCCTGCTTCCCTTTGCCGGCCTGCGCTACATCTCGCCGCTGTTGTCACCGCTGCGCGCCCTGGTGCGCGGTCAGTGGCTGCGCGAGTCGGATGTCGATGCCGTACTGCGCGCCGGCAACCGTGGCTGGTCGCTGCGCCGCGTGTTTGCGCGGGTCGAGGCGCGGCAGTGGGTGGCCGACGACATGCTCGAACTGCGCCTGCGCCCCAACGCGCACTGGCACGGCGCGCAGCCTGGCCAGCACCTGCAGCTGTTCGTCGAGCGCGACGGTGTGCGCCACAGCCGCAGCTACAGCCTGACCCGCGTCGCTGAGGACGGCTGCCTGGAGTTCGCCGTGAAGCTTCAGCCGGGCGGGCGCATATCTACCTTCCTGTTGCAGCAATTGTGCGTCGGTGACGTGCTGGAGCTGGGCGAGCCCGACGGCGACCTGAGCTGGCCGACTGACGAGCAGGGCGTTCTGCTGCTGGCCGCGGGCAGTGGCCTGACGCCCTTGCTCGGCCTGCTGCGCGAGGCGCTGGCGCGCGGCTACAGCGGCCCGGTGACACTGCTGCACTACATCCGCCAGCACGGCCAGAAGGCCTTCGTCGACGGGCTTCAGGCGCTGGCGCGGCAATACCCGAATCTCGAACTGCGCTGGGCGCTGAGCGGCGATGCCGCGCTGGACGGCGAGTTGTCCGGGCGCTTCCAGCGCGCTCACGTGGCCGATCTGGATGGCCGTCATGTGCTCGCCTGCGGCCCCGGTGGTTTCGTCGAAACCGTGCGCGAGGCACTGGGCGCGAGCAGCCGCAGCCTGCAGGTGGAAAGCTTCAGTCCGCCGATCTGGGACGACCGCGAGCCTGCAAAGGCCGTGAGTCTGCGCTTCGCTCGTAGCGCGCTTCAGGTGGCCGGTGACAGCCGCCGCAGTCTGCTGGAGCAGGCCGAAGCCAATGGACTGCGCCCAGTGCACGGCTGCCGCCAGGGCGTCTGCACCCGTTGCACCTGCACGCTAGTCAGTGGCTGCGTGCGCGACCTGCGCAGCGGCGAGCTGTTCAGCGAACCGGGCCAGCCCATCCGTATCTGCGTCAGCGCGCCCCAGGGCGACTTGACCGTCGATCTCTGATCTTCAGGAGAATGTCCATGCGCGAAGATCGCGACCTCAGCGCCGCCGAACTGGCGGCCTTCGGTGCCGAGCTGGACGCCCTGCGCCAGCGCACCCTGCATGACCTGGGCGAGAAAGACGCCCGCTACATCCGCCGCATCCGCGCGGCGGTGCGCTTCTGTTGCTGGAGCGGCCGCGTGCTGCTGATGGCCGGCTGGTTCCCGCCGACCTGGCTGCTGGGCACCTTCCTGCTTGGGCTGGGCAAGATTCTGGAGAACATGGAGCTGGGCCACAATGTCATGCATGGCCAGTACGACTGGATGAACGATCCGGAATTTTCCGGGCGCAGCTACGAGTGGGACATCGTCGGCCCCTCGGACTTCTGGCGGCACACGCACAACCACGTGCACCACACCTACACCAACGTGCTGGGCATGGACGACGACGTCGGCTATGGCGTGGTGCGACTGTTTCCTGAGCAGAAGTGGAAGCCGTTCTACCGCTGGCAGCCCCTCTGGGTGACCCTCCAGGCGCTGCTGTTCCAGTACGCCGTGGCGGTGCAGCACCTGCGCCTGGACAAGTACGTGAAGGGGCGGATGAGCAAGGAAGAACTGCGCCCGCTGCTGCGCCAGTTCAACGCCAAGGTCGGGCGCCAGTGGATTAAGGATTACCTGGTGTTCCCGCTGCTGGGCCTGTTCACCGGCGCATTTGGCGCGGTGCTGCTGGGCAACGTCATCGCCAATCTGATGCGCAATCTGTGGACCTTCACCGTGATCTTCTGCGGCCACT
The DNA here is from genome assembly GCF_014852585.1 of Pseudomonas sp. PDM18. Taxonomy (GTDB): domain Bacteria; phylum Pseudomonadota; class Gammaproteobacteria; order Pseudomonadales; family Pseudomonadaceae; genus Pseudomonas. The sequence goes on from NZ_JACVBX010000010.1 coordinate 163,540, forward strand.
TCACCGAGAAGGCGGCGGTCTTCCCGCCCGAAGTAGTGCAGGGCGAGACGCGCGGCCACTGGTACCTGCGCCAGCTGCGCGGGTCGAGCAACCTGGAAGGCGGCCCGCTGTTCCACATCCTCACCGGCAACCTCAGCCACCAGATCGAGCACCACCTCTATCCGGACCTGCCGGCGCGCCGCTATGCGCAGCTGTCGAAGGAAGTGCAGGCGATTGCCGCGCGCTACGGCCAGACCTACAACAGCGGCCGCCTGTCGGCGCAGTTCGCCACGGTGCTCAAGCGCATCTGGGTATACCGCAAGCCAACGATGCCGGCACTGCCAGCCAGTGCCTGAGGCGAATCAGGCGCGGCGGGTCAGCGGCGAGACGATATCCTCGCGCAGGGCACGCAGGTCGGCGGCGTCCTGATTGAGGTGGTGGATGGCCTTGAGCAGCTTCTGTCGGAGCAGGTCGTCCTGGACCTGCTCGACTGCCCGCATGACTTCCAGGGCCGTTGCCTCGTTGTTGGCGGCGACGGCGTCGAGAGTCTTTCGCAGGCTGCGGGTTGCGTGGTGCATGTGGGTGATCTCCTGAAAACTGCGTGCACCCTACGACCCGAGTATTTCCAATAAATTTCAACAAGTTGCTTTCCGATCAGCGGTCATGGTGTCGCACCAATGGCGCAACGATTCAAGAAAGCATGCACAGCGCCAGCAGTGGCGCCAGGTTGAGCAGCAGCACGCCGATCTTGTAGACGGCCATGCCGCCGTAATGAATCGCGTCGAAGGTTTCCACCGGCAGGGCGAACCAGCGCGAATGCAGGCGGTAGACGAAGTCATGGGCAAGGGTGAAGACGGTGAACCAGATCAGCAGGATGACGTAGTTGATCAGGGTGCAGTAGAGCAGGAAGGGTTTCAGGTCCAGGAGCGGCATGAGGATTCTCCGGCCACATACTGCATTGGAGTAGCCATCTGGCGCAGGGTTTCACCGGTTTGCCGGCGGGCGCGCGTCCGATAGCCGGCGCACTGGCCGCCGGCCATAATGCGCACCTGCTGCAAACCATGTGATCTTTGCCGCATGACCGCTGTCCGATGTGCGGACGGCTAACCTTGCCGCAACACCCTTCTTCCTCCTCTGCCTGCCGGACTCGCCATGTTCAGCCCGCTCGTCACGTTTCCCGCGCTCTACACCGCCACACTGCTGATGCTCGCCGGCTCCGGCCTGTTCACCACCTACATGGGCCTGCGCCTGACCCAGGAAGGCGTCAGCGACCTCTGGGTCGGCGGCCTGATGGCGGCGTACTACTTCGGCCTGGTCTGTGGCGGCAAGTTCGGCCACAAGCTGATCGCCGGTTTCGGCCACATCCGTTCCTACGTCGCCTGCGCCGGCATGGCCACGGTGATCGTGCTGATCCACGCGCTGGTCTCGCAGCTGGAAGTGTGGATCGTCCTGCGCTTCGTGATGGGCGCAGTGATGATGAACCAGTACATGGTGATCGAGAGCTGGCTCAACGAGCAGGCCGAAGGTCACCAGCGCGGCAAGGTGTTCGCCGGCTACATGGTGGCGGTGGATGCCGGCCTGGTCGTTGGCCAGGGCCTGCTGGCGCTGAGCCCGGCGCTGGATTACAAGCCGTTGCTGCTGGTCGCCATGTGCTTCTCGTCGTGCCTGATCCCGCTGGCGCTGACCCGCCGCGTCCACCCGGCCAAGCTGGTGGCGGCGCCGTTGGAGATCGGCTTCTTCTGGAAGCGCGTGCCGCAATCGCTGGGCACCATCTTCGTCGCCGGCTTGATGGTCGGCGCCTTCTATGGCCTGGCGCCGGTGTATGCGGCGCGCAACGGCCTGGACACCGCGCAGTCGAGCTTCTTCGTCGGCATGTGCATCGTCGCCGGCTTCTGCGCGCAGTGGCCGCTTGGCTGGCTGTCCGACCGGGTGAACCGCAGCTGGCTGATCCGCGCCAACGCCTTGCTGCTGTGCCTGGCCGCGGTGCCGATGTGGGGACTGATCGAGCTGCCCTATACGCTGCTGCTGGCGAACGGCTTCGTCACCGGCATGCTGCTGTTCACCCTCTATCCGCTGGCGGTGGCGCTGGGCAACGACCACGTCGAGCAATCGCGCCGGGTGGCGCTGTCGGCGATGCTGCTGACGACCTACGGCGTCGGCGCCTGCATCGGGCCGCTCTTCGCTGGCGCGATGATGCGTCACTTTGGCCCGGGTATGTTCTACATGCTGGTGTCGGCCTATGCGCTGATCCTTATCTTCTGGGTGCAGCCCAAGCGCGTCACCGGTGTGCATCGCGTCGACGAGGCGCCGCTGCACCACGTGGCCATGCCCGATACCGTCAGCCCGATGGCCGCCGCGCTGGACCCGCGTGTCGAGGAAGTGCCGGAGGAACTGGTGGTGGATGCGCCGGCAAGCATTGGCCGCTCCGATGGCGAACCAGACTCTGGCGAGACGAAGCACTGATCGCATTACGTTAACGCAGGAATGAGAAAGCCCGGCAGATGCCGGGCTTTTCTTTCGCCTGTCAGGCGTATTTCGTCTGGATCAGGAAACACGCTTCAGGTGGGCATCGAACACGGTGTCACCACCGGACTCGGCGACCATGTTGCTGTGCAGTTGGTCGATGGTGTGTTCGGAGCCGTTCTCGGCTACGCGGACGTCATCCATCTGCTTGTGCAGGCGGTCGATGGTGCGCTCGGAGCCATTGTCGGCAACGCGGGCGTCGTCCATTTGCTTGTGCAGGCGGTCGATGGTGCGTTCGGAACCGTTGTCGGCAACGCGGCCTTCACTCATTTGCTGGTGCAGGCGATCAATGGTGCGCTCGGTGCCGTTGGCGGCGACGCGTGCTTCGGCGCTCTGCTGCTGGAGTTGCTGGTTGCTGCGCGGCCCGTTGTTGAGGATGGCCGGGGCGGCGAACACGGCGCTGGCGGTCATCAGGGAAGTGAGTGCAAGGCTGAGGGCGATCTTGGTTTTCATGTTCAGTGGCTCCGAAAGGGGGGCGGTATGTTTTGGCTACGGGGCTATTTTCCCTTCGGATAAATCGATTTAAAAACGATGCTGCGTAATACAGAGCATCAGTGATGTCGATTATTTAGCCGGCTAATTTCTACTATCGCTGTCAGTGATGGAACGACAAAAACCGCTCTGGGGCGGTGTTTTTCGGTGAGTTTCAGGAGGTTTAAGGCAAGACGCCGTTACAAAACAGGGCTGGCTTGTCGTCGATGGCGGGGTTCGCGGGTTCCGAGTGATAAGAAAGCCCGGCGGGGCCGGGCTTTTCTCTCACCTTGCGGTGTACTGCCTGGAGCGTTACGCCTTCAGGTGGGCGTCGAAGACGGTATCGCCACCGGATTCCGCGACCATGTTGCTGTGCAGCTGGTCGACGGTGTGCTCGGAACCGTTTTCGGCCACGTTCATCTCTGCGTGCAGGCGGTCGATGGATTTGCTCGAACCGTTTTCAGCCACGCCCAGTTGCTTGTGCAGGCGGTCGACGGTCTGGCTGGAGCCGTTCTCGGCGACGTTCATTGCCTGGTGCAGGCGATCAACCGACTTGCTCGAACCGTTTTCGGCAACGCTCATCTCGCTGTGCAGGCGGTCGATGGTCTTGCTCGAACCGTTTTCAGCCACGCCCAGTTGCTTGTGCAGACGGTCGACGGTCTGGCTGGAGCCATTCTCGGCCACGTTCATTTTCTGGAGCAGGCGATCGACCGACTGGCTGGAACCGTTTTCGGCGATACGGGCCTTGGCCGCGTCCAGTAGTTTCTGCTGCTGACCCAGGCTGCGTTCGGCGCCGTCCTGAACCAGGATCTGGGTCTGGCTGGCGTTGATCACTGGGGATTCCTGCTGGGAGCCGGCGAAAGCGGCATTGGCAGCAAGTACGGAGAGGGCAAAGCCAAGTACGAGGGTGCGTTTCATGATGCGGCTCCAGAAAGAGTGGGGAGTTCGTTGGACACGGGCTCAGTATCTGTTCTGGATTATCGATTGGAAAACGATGCTGGAAGATAGTCGCTATCGATGTCGATGATTGTTTAATTTTTCATTTAAAATCATATAGTTAATTATGAAAACTGACTTATATCAACGCCTTCGATGGCCGGTATTGGTGTGATTGTTAATATCTGATTATTCGATGTATTGATCGAATAATCCTGGCTCAAGGGCTCTGGGATGCGGGTTTTGGCCGTATGGCGGAGCCCGAAAGCACGACGCCCGGCCGGAGCCGGGCATCGATCAGGGCAATGGAAAGGGGTTACTTGAGATCCTGCAGGAGGTCGGCCATGTCGTCGGCGTGCTCCTCCTCCTGGGCGAGGATCTCCTCGAACAGGCGGCGCGTGGTCGGGTCGTCATCACCCAGGTAGACGACGATCTCGCGGTAGCTGTCGACTGCAATGCGTTCGGCGACCAGATTCTCGGTGATCATCTCGCGCAGGTTGGCGCCGGCCACGTATTCGGCGTGGGAGCGTTCTGCCAGGCCTTGGGGGTTGAAGTCCGGCTCGCCGCCCAGCTGCATGATGCGCTCGGCCAGTTGGTCGGCGTGCTGCAGCTCCTGGGTGGCGTGCTCGAGGAATTCGGCGGCGGCCACGCTGGCCTTCAGTCCGGTGGCCATGAAGTAGTGGCGCTTGTAGCGCAGGTAGCAGACCAGTTCGGTGGCCAGCGACTCGTTGAGCAGACGCAGCACGGTCTTGCGGTCGGCATGGTAGCCCTCGGTCACTGCGCCATCCTCGATGTTCTGGCGCGCCCTCTGGCGCAGGGTCTGGACGTCGGTCAGTTGTGCCTGGTTCATCAGATGTCTCCTTACGGCGGGCCTTGTTGCGGGCCGGCGCTGCGGTGGCGCGCGGCGTGTTTCGGGTCACAAGGGTGTGAGTCGCAGGTCATCGGGAAAGTTTGGTTTTTTTTGCCTGGAGCGCCGCTGCTCAGAATTGCCCCGCAGATTGCGGGAGCCATCACCTCGCTATGCTGGTCCAAGACGACAGGCCAAGGGAGAATGCCGGCCCGGCATGCTCAGGCGGCCGATGATGACCGGCAGCGGCGTGGGGACGTCGCTGCTTCCACCGACGCGGCAAGCAGGGAGTTCAGGTATGACGCGCGGGAAAAGAATCTGCCTCTGGAGCTTCACGGGTTTCATCGCGGTGATCGCCGCGCTGGTGGTGTTCATCGCCACCTTCGACTGGAACCGCGTGAAGCCGACCATCAATGAGAAAGTCTCGGCCGAGCTGGGACGCCCCTTCGCCATCAATGGCGACCTGCAGGTGTTCTGGCGCACCGAGCCGGAAGAGGGCGGTTGGCGTGCCTATGTGCCGTGGCCGCACTTCAGCGCGGCGGACATCACCCTGGGCAATCCCGAATGGGCCGCTGGCAAGACGCGTTCGACGAACTTTGCCAGCCTGGAAAAGGTGGAATTCCGCCTCGCCCCGCTGCCGCTGCTGTGGCAGACCGTGAATATCCCGCAGATCGTCCTCACCCGCCCCAGCGCCGATCTGCTGCGGCTCGCGGATGGGCGCGCAACCTGGACCTTCGAACTGCCGAAAAAGGAAGAAGATCCCAACGCCCCGCCCGAGCAGTCGTCTTGGAAGCTGGATATCGGCGAGATCGGCTTCGACAAGGGCAGCGTCACCCTCGATGATCAGCACCTGAAGACCCGCCTGGAGCTGCTGGTGGACCCGCTCGGCAAGCCGGTGCCGTTTGGCGAACTCGCAGGCAAGGCGCTGGCCGGCGGTGACAAGGCCGAGACCCAGGACTATGTGTTCGGCTGGAAGCTCAAGGGCCAGTACAAGGGGCTGCCGCTCAACGGCTCGGGCAAGGTCGGCGGCATGCTTGCCCTGCAGAATGCTGCCAAGCCCTTCCCGGTGCAGGCTGATGTCTCCGCCGGGAGCACCCGCGCGAGCATCGTTGGCACGCTGGTCGACCCGCTGAATCTCGGCGCGCTGGACCTGCGCCTGAAGCTGGCTGGCACCAGCATGGCCAATCTCTTCCCACTCACCGGCGTGACCCTGCCCGATACGCCGGCCTACGAGACCGACGGCCGTCTGAAAGCCGAGTTACACGATTCGGCCGGCGCGCAGTTCCACTATGAGAACTTCAACGGCAAGGTCGGCGACAGCGATCTGCATGGCGACCTGGTGTTCGTCAATCGCCAGCCGCGGCCCAAGCTCTCCGGCAAGCTGCGCTCGGACCAGCTGCGCATGGCCGACCTCGGTCCGCTGATCGGCGCCGACTCCAACAAGGAGAAGCAGGCGCGTGGCCAGAGCACCCGTCAGCCGGCGGACAAGGTGCTGCCGGTGGAGGAGTTCCGCACTGACCGCTGGCGCGCCATGGACGCCGACGTGGAGTTCACCGGCAAGCGCATCGTCCACAGCGACAAGCTGCCGATCAGCGACCTCTATACCCACCTGGTGCTCAATGACGGCCTGCTCACCCTGGAGCCGCTGCGCTTCGGCGTGGCCGGCGGCACGCTGGATTCGCACATCCGCCTGGACGGCGGCAAGACGCCGCTGCAGAGCAAGGTCCAGTTACAGGCGCGCAGTTTCAAGCTCAAGGAGCTGTTCCCCAGCTTCGCGCCGATGCAGTCGAGCTTCGGCGAGCTGAACGGCGACGCGGCCATCAGCGGCACCGGCAATTCGGTGGCAACCATCCTCGCGGGCGCCAACGGCGAGATGAAGCTGCTGATCAACGACGGGCGCATCAGCCGCAGCCTTATGGAAATTGCCGGGCTCAACGTGGGCAACTACGTGGTGAACAAGTTGTTTGGCGATGACGAGGTGAAGATCAATTGCGCCGCCGCCGACGTGGGCATCGCCAGTGGCGTGGCCAAGCCGCGGGTGTTCGCCTTCGATACCGAGAACGCGATCATCACGGTGGACGGTACGGCCAACTTCGCTACCGAGCAGTTGGACCTGGACATCACTCCACAGAGCAAGGGCGTGCGCATCTTCTCCCTGCGCTCGCCGCTTTATGTGCAGGGCACCTTCAAGAACCCAAAGGCGGGTGTGCATGTATTGCCACTGGCGGCACGCGGTGCGGGGATGGTCGCCCTGGGCGTGGCCGTGGCCCCTGCGGCTGCGCTGTTGGCGCTGATCGCGCCGAGCAAGCAGGACGACAATCAGTGCGCCGCCCTGCTGGGGCAGATGAAGCAGCCGGCGAAAGCGCCCACGAAGGGCAAATGAGCTCCTGCCGGTGACGCTATTGCGTAGGGCGGATAACCCGGTACGGGTTATCCGCCATTCAGGCGGATAACGCCTTAGGCGTTATGCGCCCTGCCGGCTGATCAGTAGATCGGCACGTACAGATCGGTTTCCGAGGCCGGGTCCTGCGGGCCGAGGAAGCGCTCGGTGTAGCGCTCCAGGTCCACGCCTTTCTTCGGCTCCAGACCGTGGCGGGCCAGCAGGCTGGAATAGATGGCCTGGAAACTGTCGGCGATGGCGCTGACCGGGCCGATGTGGGTGAACACCGCGTACTTCTGCGCAGGCACAGCGAAGCTGAGCATGCCCTCTGGTACGGCCGCGCCGGCGTCCACCGGCAGGCCGGCGATGTAGTGGAACTCGCCGCCCGGCAGCTGGGTGCAGACGCCATAGGCGGTCTTGTCCGTCGTGCTGGCCGCGACTTCCTGTTCGCGTGGCAGGAAGCGCTGCCACAGTTGGCCGATGCTGTCGCCCGGCGCACTGCCGCGGTAGTCCATGCCCACTACTTCGAAGGCGGGCAGTTCGATGATGCGGTATTTCATGGGCGACTCCTGAGATGGCTGTAGGGATGATAGACGGCCATCGTGTAGCGGGAATATCCCCGGCGTCGGCGACTATGGCGACGGCCTAATGAAAAAGGCCCCCGCCGTCGGGCGAGGGCCTTGTCGTCACGGAGCAAACGCCGTCACGGCTGGTAGTCGCGCTCGTGGCGATCCAGTTCGGAACAGGTCATGAAGCCCGATCCGTCCACCCGGCCACTGCCGTCGAAGCTCACGTAGAAGGGCTGTTGCTGCCCGTCCTTGCTGAGGATGTAGCTGTTGCAGCTGCCCGGCTTCATCAGGCGCTTCTGGGTTGCCGATGGGGTGCCGCCGATCTTCAGGACTTCTTCCTGGCTCATCCCTTTCTCGACGTTGCGCACCAGCGGCTCATCGCGATAGGTGATGTAGTTGACCGGGTTCTGCACCTTGGTGGAAGCGCAGCCCGCCACCGAAGCCAGTACCAGCAGCGCCAGCAGTGATCGCTTGTACATGGTGTTCTCCTTGGTTGAGCAACTCACTCGCTCAACTTGGAGCCCAGGCCATGATCCGGCGTTCAAGAAATCTGCGGGGAGGGGTTCACTGGGCCTCTTTCACGGCCTCGTCCAGGCGTTGCTGGTTCTGTACGTTAGCCGCATCGATCTGCTGTTTGAGCTGCTGCATCTGCTGCTGGGCCTGTTGCGCCTGTTGCGCCTGCTGGGCCTGCAGGTTGGCAGTGGTGGCCGCCGTGGCGGCAGTCTCGCCCAGGCCGCAGGCGGAGAGGACTGCGCACAGGAGCAGCAGGCTGGTCAGTTGGCAGGGGCGCATGACGGACTCCGGGCGCGAGGGGTATTACCGCCACACTAGCGCATGGCGGCATGTCCGTCAGTGAGCGCCTGCTCAGCCGTAGCGCTTCATCGCCTCGATGGCCAGGCCGTTGCCGATCCCGCCGAAACGGTCGCCGTCGACGTGACGTGCGTTGGGTAGCATCGCTGCCACGCTCTGGCGCAGCGCCGGCACGCCGGAGGAACCGCCAGTGAAGAACACCGTGTCGACCCGCGTCGGGTCCACGTCGGCGGAATTCAGCAGGTCGCTGATGCTGCCGCGCACGCGCTCCAGCAGCGGGCCGATGGCGCCTTCGAACAGCTCGCGGCTCAGCTCGGCGACCAGGCCCGGCTCGACGCGCGCCAGGTCGATGTCGCGGCGCTCGGTGTCGGACAGTTCGATCTTGCTGGCTTCCACCTGCATCGCCAGCCAGTGGCCGGCGCGCTGCTCGATAAGCTTGAACAGGCGGTCAATGCCGGTGGCGTCGACGATGTCGTAGCGCATGTTCTGCAGCGCCAGCTGGGACTTCTGCGCGTATACCGCGTTGATGGTGTGCCAGGTGGCGAGGTTGAGGTGGTAGCTGGTTGGCATGAAGGCGTCGCTCTTCATCTTGCTGCCGTAGCCGAACAGCGGCATCACGCCCTGGATGCTCAGCTGCTTGTCGAAGTCGGTACCGCCGATGTGCACGCCGCCGGTGGCGAGGATATCGCCCTGGCGGTCGGCCACTTCGCGGCGCTCTGGTGACAGGCGCACCAGAGAAAAGTCCGAGGTACCGCCGCCAATGTCGACGATGAGCACCAGCTCTTCGCGCTCGATGCTGCGCTCGTAGTCGAAGGCTGCGGCGAGCGGTTCGTACTGGAAGGACACGTCCTTGAAGCCGAGCTTCTGCGCCACGGCCACCAGGGTGTCCTGCGCTTCCTGGTCGGCCTTGGGATCATCGTCGACGAAGAACACCGGACGACCCAGCACCACGGAATCGAACTCGCGACCGGCGACCGCTTCGGCGCGCTTCTTCAGCTCGCCGATGAACAGCCCTAGCAGGTCCTTGAACGGCATGGCGCTGCCCAGCACGGTGGTCTCGCTTTTCAGCAGCGAGGAGCCCAGCAGGCTTTTCAGCGAACGCATCAGGCGGCCTTCATAGCCTTCCAGGTATTCGTGCAGGGCCAGGCGGCCGTAAACCGGACGGCGTTCCTCGACGTTGAAGAAGATCACCGAGGGCAGGGTGATCTTGTCGTCTTCCAGGGCGATCAGCGGTTCGGCGTCCGGGCGCCACCAGCCGACGGTGGAGTTGGAGGTGCCGAAGTCGATGCCCAGGGCGCGGGCCGCAGTGGTCGGGAACATGGTGCAGGATGTCCGGAGAAAAAACGGCCGCGCAGTGTACGCGAGCGCTGTAGGAAAATCAGGGTATCCGTCGGGAAGCGATGGTGGCAAAGAGGGCTTGGGGAGTAGCTTGTAGTTTTGCTACATTGTGTTCCTGTAGTTTTCCTACAAGAGTTATCCACTATCTGATTTCCGTTCTCCCACCCGTACAAGCAGTTGGATCCCACCATGCACAGAGCCTCCTTCCACGAATTGCGCAAGGATTTCCGCGCCTTACTGAATTCTTCAGCCTGCTATCACACCGCTTCGGTGTTCGATCCAATGTCCGCGCGCATCGCCGGCGACTTGGGGTTCGAAGTGGGCATCCTGGGCGGTTCTGTAGCTTCACTACAAGTTTTGGCGGCGCCTGATTTCGCGCTGATCACCCTGAGCGAATTCACCGAGCAGGCCACCCGCATCGGCCGTGTCGCCCGCCTGCCGGTGATCGCCGATGCCGACCACGGCTACGGCAACGCGCTCAACACCATGCGTACCATCGTCGAGCTGGAGCGCGCTGGCGTGGCCGCGCTGACCATCGAGGACACCCTGCTGCCGGCGCAGTTCGGCCGCAAGTCCACCGACCTGATCCCGGTCGAGGAAGGCGTCGGCAAGATCCGCGCGGCGCTGGAAGCGCGCATCGATTCGGAAATGGCGATCATCGCCCGCACCAACGCCGAAGTGCTGGAAGTGGACGATGTGATCCGCCGCACCCTGGCCTACCAGGCCGCTGGCGCCGACGGCATCTGCATGGTCGGCATCCGCGACTTCGATCACCTGGAAGCCATCTCCCGCCACCTGTCCGTGCCGCTGATGCTGGTGTCCTACGGCAACCCCGAGCTGCGCGACGACGCGCGCCTGGCCGAGCTGGGCGTGCGCATCGTGGTCGACGGTCATGCCGCCTACTTCGCGGCGATCAAGGCCACCTACGACTGCCTGCGCGAGCAGCGCGGCGTGCATGCCTCCGACCTGACCGCTTCGGAGCTGGCCAAGAAATACACGCTGCCCGAGGAGTACCAGATCTGGGCGCGCGAATACATGGAAGTCAAAGAGTAGGACCGCCTGTTCTGTTCTTTTCTGCCCTGGGCCGCTCAGCGACGCGGCAGATGCGCCAGCAGGTATTCGACCTGGGCGTTGAAGGGATAGAGCAGAGTGCCTTCGGGTTTCTCCGCCTTGCGCAGGTAGCTCCAGCGCGAGAGCAGGGAGTCCCGGCTGGCACCGGCGGGTAACGCCGCCAGACGTTCGCCGATCTGTACCTGCAGTTCCCCGATGCGTGCCGCATCCTCCCCGCTTTCCTTCCCCAGCAAACGCCCGTTGGCGCGCCGCGCCTCTAGCAGTGCCAGCTCGCGCAATTCGTCTTCAAGCCCCTGTCGCACCGGCTCCCGCGCGAGGATGAAGGTGTCGAACAATCCGGCCACCTCTCGTGTCTGCGCGACTGCGTTTTGCAGGTCCACGTCCTTCTGCGAGTAAGCCGCGCGCACCTGCTCCAGTGTTTGTCGATAGAGCTGCCAGAGGTCCTTCAGGTTGGCCGCATTCTTCTGCTGTGACAGCTGCTGCTCGAAGCTTGGCGCGAGGCCATCCAGCCGCGTGAGGAAACGATCATCGCCGGTGGCGCTGTACAGCAGCAGGTAGCGCTCCATGTCGCGCAGGCCGGCATCCACGGCGTCGGCATTGGCGGCGCGCGGCAACAGGCCGGCGAGCAGGAGGCTGGCGATCAGGGTGCAGGCTTGGCGCATGGCGGGGTTCCGATAGTCAAAGGTCTCCCAATTCTCGGCAGGCATGCCTGTGCGGGCTATCAGACGTATCTGGTTCACCAGCGACGCGTTCGTCGCTTAGCGCGCCATCGCCCTTGCAATCACCAATGCCGCCCTGCATATCTTCTGGAAAACACGACTATTCCACGGGAGGTTGCCATGGCCAGCGGCTGGGCAAACGACGGAGCGGTTCAGGAGCAGATCGACAGCACCATCGAGGACGCCATCGCACGGGCGCGCAACCAGATGCCAAAGGGCGAGAGTCTGACCCATTGCGAGGAATGCGATGCGCCTATCCCCGAGGCGCGGCGCAAGGCTATCCCCGGCGTGCGCCTGTGCGTGAAGTGCCAGGCCGAGCACGACAAGGAGCAGGCCAACTACGCCGGCTACAACCGCCGCGGCAGTAAGGACAGCCAGTTGCGCTGACGCACTTTGGCTGGATATGAAAACGGCGCCCTTGGGCGCCGTTTCGATTTTTTGAATCGCGGTATTGCTGGCGAGCCTGGAGTTCCCTTGTAAGAGCACTTGTCTGCTTTCCGGCGAGTTTGTGCCGACGTTTCCCCCTCACCCCAGCCCTCTCCCCGAGAGAGAGGGAGCAGATTGTGCCGGCTGATGCGGTAGTTTCATCCTGCACCGAACGGTCCCTTCTCGCTCAGGGGCGGGGTCCGCAGCCAGGCTGAAGGCAGTTCCGAGCCCTGGAGTACCACTGTCAGCGAGCCATGCCCGAGATCGCGCGCATGGCACGCTTCTACAGGCGTGTGCCCGGATCGAGCGGCACCAGTACGCTGAAGGTGATGATGCCGTCGGCCTGCTCCACCTCGATGCGGCCGCCGTGGGCGCTGACGATGGCCTGGGAGATGTACAGGCCGATGCCCAGCCCGCTCTTGTTGCGGCCATGGCCACCGACGTCCTGCTTGAACGGCTCGAAGAGGTTGGCGATGCGCGGCTCGTCCAGCGCTTCGGCTTCGTTGAGGATGCTCAGCCGCGCCAGTTCATCCTGGCGGCGCAGCTCCACCAGCACCGGGCGACCGGGACGGCCATGGTGGCGGGCGTTGCTCAACAGGTTGGCGATCACCTGCAGATAGCGGTCCGGGTCGACCTGCGCCTGTACGTCATCCTCGATGGCGGTCTCGATGGACAGGCCGGGATAGGCCACGTCGGTTTCCTGGACGATGTCGCGCACCAGTCGCGAGAGGTCGGCGGCCACCGGCTTCACCGTCATTCCCGCGCCGCTCTGCAGCCGGCTCATTTCCAGTATCTGGCTGATCAGGCGTTCCATACGGGTGCTGGAATAGGTGATGTGCTGGCGCAATTCGGCGTTGCGCACGTCGCTGGAGGAAAGCATCGCTGCCGCCATGGAAATCGATTGCAGCGGGTTGCGCAGGTCGTGGCCGAGTACGGCGATCAGGCGCTGGCGCATGCGGTCGATTTCGCCGGCCCGGTTCAGGCACAGCTCCACCAGTTCAGTGCGCAGCTTCTCGGCGATGGAGAGGTCGATGCCGGTCCAGGGCATGGAGCGCCCGCGAACCACTTCCTCCCAGGCTTCGAACGAGCCGCGGGGAGTCAGGCGCGCTCCGGAGGGCCCGGTCTTGATGATTTTCTCCGGCTTGCCGCCCCAGCGGATGCGATGTACCTGCTCCAGGCGCAGCCAGACGATCCAGCCCGACTCCTGGCGATGGAAACGGATGGCCATGACGCCGCAATAGCGTGGGTCGTGCAGATCGTTGGGCAGTACGAGGCGCTGGTCGCTGTGGAACAGATCCAGCTCCTCGTTCTGCTGCAGTTGGGCGACGATCGCCACTGCCAGGTCGTCGAAGTCACCACCGATGCTGCTGGCGCGCCCGCCGAGCATCACCACCGCGCCATCGCACGGCAGCAGGTCGGCGATGTTGGCGCCGGGGCGCGACAGGGCGCTGAGCAGGTCGTCGGAGTCGCGGGTGCGGCGCAGCAGCGCCTGCTGGCGCTCGGAGGCCTGGCGCAGCAGTTCGCTGACGCGGCTCTGCTCCAGGCGCTCGACCATGGCGCTGCACACCTGGGAAAACACCTGGAAGGACATGCGGATCGGATAAGGTACTACCTTCGGGCTCATGTGGTGACAGGAGAACAGCCCCCACAGGCGCCCGCCGACCACGATGGAAATGCTCATCGAGGCGCGCACGCCCATGTTGGCGAGGTACTCGCAATGGATCGGCGAGACGCTGCGCAGGGTGCTGAAACTCAGGTCGAACGGCTTGCCGCTGCGCGGGTTCAGCGTGGGGCGCACGGCCACCGGCTGGTAGGCCGCATCGCCGATCAGGCGCACCGGATTCTGCAGGTACAGGCGCCGCGCCTGGGCGGGAATGTCCGAGGCCGGGTAGCGCTGGCCCAGGTAGCTTTCCAGGTCCTCGCGGCGGGATTCGGCGACCACTTCACCGGAGTCGTCCTCGTTGAAGCGGTAGGCCATGACGCGGTCGTAGCCGGTCATCCGCCGCACTTCCTCGGTGACGCTGACCAGCAGACTCTCTACGTCGTTGCGCAGCTGCAGCTGGCTGACCAGGCGCTGGGCGTTGAGGGCGAAGGTGGTGAAGGACGCGGTGCCGGCGGCGCGCCGCTCGAATTCCAGGTAGCGCACGCCGTCATGGCTGTGGCCGATCACGTCGAAGAAGCGCCGGTTGATCCGCGCTTCCACACTGTTGACCCAGGGAACTTCGTCGCTGAGCCCTTGGGCGAGCATTGCCAGCACGCCGGGGCCGACGTCGGCCTCCGCCAGCGGCTCGCCCAGCGTCGGGGCGATGCCCAGCAGGGGGCCGAGATTGTCGCTGAAGCCGAGCACGTTGCCCTGCTCGTCGAGGGCGATCAGCGCGCCGTGGGGCTGGATCGCGCCGGGCACATGGATGGGTTCGTCCTCGCAGTTGGCGAGGGTGACCGTCTGTTCGCTCATGTCGGGACCGCCTGGCGCGGTGCGGTGTCCAGCACCCAGTCGCGGAACGAGGTGAAGGCGCGCACCGCGGCAGCCTGGGCGAGGGCAATCTCTTCGGGCGTAGTGACATGCTCGGCCAGCAGGCGCTGGAAGGCGGCCCAGCGCTCGCCGGTGTGTTCGCCGTAGCCTTGCAGCCAGCGCAGTGGCAGAGGTTCGAGAGGGGCCTTGAGGCGCTTGTAGAGCACCCGTCCGCCCAGGGTCGCGCCCTCAGCGACATAGGCGATGCCGAAGGCTTCGGCGAGGTTGTTCGCCACCGGTGCAGCGGGGCAGTCGGGCCGGTCGGCGGTGACCTGCGGGCCTGCCTGCAGGTCGGCTTCCAGCCATCGGCTCTTGCCGCGACGCAGGAGTGCATCTTCGGCGTCGGGCCAGTGTGGCCAGAGAGCTTGCTCCAGCGGCCGCATCCAGCCCAGCACGCGTGCAGCGTGGTCGAGGTAGTCGGCACGGGTCAGTGCGAAGGTAAGCGGCGAACGGCTGTCTAAGTCGGCATGCAGTTCATGGGTGGCGGCGCGCAAGGCAGCCAGCGCGGGCGAGATGCCCGGGCGTTCGTTCGGTTGCGAAGTCATCGCCGTCATCGCGGGTCCACCTTTTCTTCGAGCTGCGAAGCATAGCAGCTCGTGCTGCGCGACCAGGGCGGCGAGAGAAAAATTGATCGAATAGTCAGGAGCGTCGCGTTGACGGCGACTTGTTTGATCGCGAGTGGGCGACAGCGCCTGTACAGCAGTGCGCGGTGCGCATGAAAAAAGGCCGCCGCAGTTCGCTGCGGCGGCCCTGGTTCACGGCGGGGTCAGAAGTTGACCTTCAGGCCCAGCGTCACCGCCTGGTCGCGGTAGCCGTTGTCGCCGAACTGTTTGCCCACTTCACCCCAGACGTTGACCCGGCTGTTCACCTTGCTGGTGGCGCCGAGTTTGACTTCGAAGATGTCGCTGGCGCCGTCCATTTCGAACTTGGTGCTGCCCATCTTCGCGCCGAAGTCGTCGGTGTTATGGATCCAGTTGGTTTCCACATAGGGCTCCACACCATAGGTGTTGGCGAAGCCGCCTTCCTTGTTGCTGCGCACGGCGGCGCGGGCACCAAGCCGGGTCATGATGTTGCCGTCGCCCTGGCCGGTGACCTTGGTGCCATTGGCCTCGCGGTGGCTGTCGGCCTTCACGCCCATGTAGACGACCTGTGCCTGCGGCTGGACGTAGTAGCTGGCGCTTTCGGTCTTCGCCACGGTGAAGGTTTTGCCGGCCTCGATGGAAGCGGTGATGCCCTTGGCGTCGTATGTCTCCTTGGCCAGTTGCTCGCCGCGAACTTCGGCATCGAAATCATTCCACAATATCCAGCTGTCGACGTAGGCGCCGTTTTCATCGTCCTTGTTCTCGTACCAGGTGCCATAGACGCCCAGGCTGTAGCCGTCGATCTCGCCGCGCGAGCTGTAGCCGGTGATGCGCGACTTGGTCGTGGAGTTGCCGTTGGCGTAGCCGGCCATCACGCCGACGACCCAGTCGCCGTTGTCGGTCTGCTTGCGGTACAGGTCGCTGCCCAGTTGCAGCACGTAGCGGTTGGATTCGGTCTTCAGTTGCCCGCTGTTGTCTTCCCAACGGCTGGAGCCGTCGACGTTGCGCATCCAGAGCATCGAGGTGACCTGCTTGCCGGTGTCCGGATCGACGTAGGTCAGGTTGCCGGTGCGGTCATGCAGGCGGTGCAGGAACATTGTGTTCGCCGCCGCGAGGTTGGCGGTGTAGCTGCCGCCTTCGGGCTGGCGCACGCGGTCCTTGTCGTTGGGAGTGGGTTTCTCCGGCACCGGGGCGGTCGGGCCCGGATCGACCGGGCCGGGATCTTCCGGACCCGGATCAACGGGACCTGGGTCTTCGGGACCGGGATCGACGGGACCGGGGTCTTCGGGGCCTGGGTCGACAGGATCGGGATCTTCCGGCTCTGGTTCGGTCGGCCTGTACGAGGTCAGGTACCAGTCGCTGTCCGCGCCGGTCGAGCCGACGAAGCTGCCGCCGCGGCGCAGCATGTACTCGTAGCCGCCCTCGGTCACCCGGTCGGATTTGAACTCGCCGGCCGAGGTACCGCCGACGGTGATCATCTGGATGCCTTCCAGGGTCTCGGCGCCGGGGCCGTCGGTATTGTTGACGGTCACGCGGGTCTCGCCCGAGGTGTTACCGGCCACCGCCAGCTTGTCGGTCTCGGAGGTGTCGTCACCCAGATAGGTGTTCATCACCAGGTGGCCGCCGCCGCTGAAGTCGCCATCCACTGTCAGGGTCTTGTAGGTGTAGGCACCGTGTTCGTCGTGGCGGTCGTAGACCAGTTGGGCTCCGTCGGTGAGAGCCAGGTTGGTGAGGTTGGAGTTGCCGGTCATGAACCAGTGGCTGCTCGCGCCGTCCATCGCCAGGTTGATCACGCCGTCGGTGGCGGTGCTGGTGGTGCCGTTGAGGTAGGAGCCGGCGGCCATGTTCAGGTCGATGACGCCGGTCTTATCGGCATACAGCCACATGCCCTTGCGGTTCTGTGCATCGGCTGCAGCGCTGCTGTCGAGGTGATACACGGAGGCGGCTTCCGAGCGGATGAGCGAATCTGCTCCGGAAGCGTAGAGCGCGCGATTGCCGTCTGCGACAGTGACGCTGGTATCGCCCTGCAAGTACACCTGCCCACCGCGATCGCCGTTCTTGTCCGCTGCCGTCTGGGCATAGATGCCGTAGGCGTTGGTCTTTTCGGTGGTGATGCTGGTATCGCCCAGGCGAATCACGCCGCCGCGATTGGCATACACCGCGTGCGCGGAGCTGCCCTTGGAGACAATGGTGCTGCCGTCGCCGAGGATCACCTCTGCGTCGCCCCAGTAGGTGTTGGCCGACAGCGAGCGGTTGCCGGCGTAGACCGCGTATCCCGTACCATCCAGCGAGTTGGCGCCGCTGCCGTTGGTGGTGATCTGTGCACCGCTGCCCAGCTCGATGAGGTTCTTGCCACCGTTCTTCGATGTGTTGGCGCGTACGCCCATGCCCGAACCTTCGGCGGTGATGATGGCTCCGTCACCGACCCGTACCTCGGAGTTCAGCGCGTTCTCGGTGACGTTGATGCCATCGGCCGAGCTGCCCTTGGTGACGATGTGCAGCTTCTCGATGTTGATCTTGCTGCCGCCGTTGTTGGCCTGGATCGCGTCCGATTTGCTGGATGCGGTGGTGATCGACACGTCCTTGAGGTTGTACTTCGAGCTGTTGCCATAGATGCCGAAGCCGGTGGGCGTGAAGGACTGATCTTCACCCGTGGTGTCGATCACGATTTTCTCGTAGGTCGATGTATCGCCGGGTGCCCAGTAGATGGTGGTCGTGCAGTTGAGGGTCGTGCCATTTGCGGCACAGGAGCCCGCGGTGGCGCCGCCGCTGTGGGCGAGCATGCTGGCGGCCAAGGCGATATGGGCGGCCAACAGAGTCTTCTTGAAGCGCATTGCAAACCTCCTTGCCTCCGTCGCCACGTGACGATTCGGGGCATGTTTCCAGCGCCTGGAGCCGTTCTTGGCTGGTGATCGCAAGAGCTGGCTTGCGGATCGGTTCCTGCTTTCGCTGGACGATGGCGCCTGACGAGTCAGGCCTGGGGAGGGCAAGGCCGTAAATGTTCGAGCCCTGCCCAATCCGCTGCGGAGGGGGCGCGTCGGATCAGTGGACTCATTGTTCAGAAAGCGTTCAGCTAGCCGAATAAGACGAATCTCAATCGGCCTGGAGCAGAGCAGGGGAACGAGAGAAGCTTGATTTATCGCAATGGACAAACGCCGGACCGGGCATTGCGCACCGGTTCGCCGTTAGTAGTTGGAATGGGTCAGAAGAGGAAGTACCGCTGCGCCATCGGCAGCACCTCAGCCGGTTCGCACCAGAGCAACTGCCCATCCGCGCGTACCTGATAGTTCTGCGCATCGACCTCGATGTGCGGCAGGTAGGCGTTGTGGATCAGGTCGGTTTTCTGCACCGTGCGGCAGCCCTTCACCACGCCGATGGCCTTGTGCAGGCCCAGCTCGTGGTGCACGCCGAGCTCGAATGCCGCCTGGCTGAGGAAGGTCAGGCAGGTGGCGTGGCGGCTGCCGCCGTAGCTGGCGAACATCGGCCGGTAGTGCACGGGCTGCGGCGTCGGGATCGACGCGTTGGCGTCGCCCATCAGGCTGGCGGCGATGGCGCCGCCCTTGAGGATCAGGCTCGGCTTCACGCCGAAGAAGGCCGGGCGCCAGAGCACCAGGTCGGCAAGCTTGCCTACTTCGATGCTGCCCACTTCATGGGCCACGCCGTGGGTGATCGCCGGGTTGATGGTGTACTTGGCGATGTAGCGTTTCGCGCGGAAGTTGTCGTTGCGCGCGCCGTCGCCGTCCAGTGTCCCGCGCTGCTGCTTCATCTTGTCGGCGGTCTGCCAGGTGCGTGTGATCACTTCGCCGACGCGGCCCATGGCCTGGCTGTCGGAACTGATCATGCTGAAGGCGCCGAGGTCGTGGAGGATGTCCTCGGCGGCGATGGTCTCGCGGCGGATGCGCGACTCGGCGAAGGCCACGTCTTCGGCGATGCTCGGGTCCAGGTGGTGGCAGACCATGAGCATGTCCAGGTGTTCGTCGATGGTGTTGCGGGTGAAGGGCCGGGTGGGGTTGGTCGAGCTGGGCAACACGTTGGCGAAACCGCAGGCCTTGATGATGTCCGGCGCGTGGCCGCCACCGGCGCCCTCGGTGTGGTAGGTGTGGATGGTGCGGCCCTTGAATGCGGCCAGGGTGGTTTCGACAAAGCCGGATTCGTTGAGGGTGTCGGTGTGGATCGCCACCTGCACGTCGAGGCGGTCGGCTACCGAGAGACAGTTGTCGATGGCCGCCGGGGTGGTGCCCCAGTCCTCGTGCAGCTTCAGGCCGATGGCGCCGGCGCGCACCTGTTCTTCCAGCGGCAGCGGCAGGCTGGCGTTGCCCTTGCCGGTGAAGCCGATGTTCATCGGGAAGGCATCCGCGGCCTGGAGCATGCGCGCCATGTGCCACGGACCGGAGGTGCAGGTGGTGGCGTTGGTGCCGGTGGCCGGCCCGGTGCCGCCACCGATCATGGTGGTGACCCCGCTCATCAGCGCCTCTTCGATCTGCTGCGGGCAGATGAAGTGGATGTGCGTGTCGATACCGCCGGCGGTGAGGATCATGCCCTCGCCGGCGATGACTTCGGTGCTGGCGCCCAGCGCGATAGTCACGCCGGGCTGGATGTCCGGGTTGCCGGCCTTGCCGATGGCGGCGATGCGCCCGTGCTTGAGGCCGACGTCGGCCTTGACGATGCCCCAGTGGTCGAGGATCAGCGCGTTGGTGATCACCGTGTCGACGACGTCGGCCGCGCAAAGCTGGCCCTGGCCCATGCCGTCGCGGATGACCTTGCCGCCGCCGAACTTCACTTCCTCGCCGTAGACGGTGAAGTCCTGCTCCACCTCGATCCACAGGGCGGTATCGGCCAGGCGCACGCGGTCGCCGACGGTGGGGCCGAACATGTCGGCGTAGGCTTGGCGGCTTATTTTCATCGGGGCTCCTTGGCGGTTGGCGTTATTCGTTTTCTTCCTGGGCTTTGTACGTGGGGCTTAACCCTCTCTCTAGCCGTGGCAAGGAGTTACAAAGAGCCCATCACCCGTCCGGCAAATCCATAAACCTTGCGGTCGCCGGCCAGTTCGACCAGCTCCACCTCGCGGCTCTGCCCCGGCTCGAAGCGCACGGCGGTGCCTGCCGGGATGTTCAGGCGCATGCCGCGCGCGGCGTTGCGGTCGAACAGCAGCGCATCGTTGGTCTCGAAGAAGTGGTAGTGCGATCCGACCTGGATCGGTCGGTCGCCGCTGTTGGCCACCGTCAGCGCGAGGGTGCGACGGCCGGCGTTGAGTTCGATCTCGCCGGGCTGGATGTCGTATTCGCCAGGGATCATGGGGAGCTCCGTGGGTCGAGGATCAGTTGCATGAAGGTCAGGTCCAGCCAGCGTCCGAACTTCTGGCCCACCTGCGGCATCTGCCCGGTGGTAGCGAAGCCCAGGCGTTCGTGCAGGCGGATCGACGCCGTGTTGTCACTTTCAATGGCCGCGACCATCACATGCAGGCCCTGGACGCGGGCACGCTCGATCAGCGCCTGCATCAGTAGCGGACCGAGGCCCTTGCCGCGCTGGTCGGCACGCACGTAGACCGAGTGCTCGACCGTCTCGCGGAAGCCGTCGAAGGCGCGCCATGGGCCGTAGCTGGCGTACCCGACCACTTCGCCGCCGTCCTCGGCCACCAGCACCGGGAAGCCCTGCTGTGTGCGCATTTCCAGCCAGACGCGGCGGTTCTCCAGGTCGATGGCGACCTCGTTCCAGATCGCGGTGGTGTTGAGCACGGCGTCGTTGTAGATGTCGCGCAGACTGCCGAGGTCGGCTTGGCTGGCGTCGCGGATGAGCATGTCGGTTCCTCAGGTTCGCAGGGCGAATGAAGCGGCACGCTTCATCGGCCATAGTCTTTGCGCCGCCGGTTGAGCGTGCGCGATCAGGCGATGGGCTGGTGCACAGTGACCAGCTTGGTGCCGTCCGGGAAAGTGGCTTCCACCTGGATCTCCGGGATCATTTCCGGCACGCCCTCCATCACCTGTTCACGGGTCAGCAGCGTGGTGCCGTAGTGCATCAGGTCGGCGACCGTCTGGCCATCCCGCGCGCCTTCGAGCAGGGCTGCGGAGATCAGTGCCACGGCCTCCGGGTAGTTGAGCCTTACACCACGGGCGAGGCGGCGCTCGGCGACCAGGCCGGCGGTGAAGATCAGCAGCTTGTCCTTCTCGCGAGGGGTCAAATCCATCTCAGGTGCTCCAGATACGGGGAGGAACGGCCTCGCGGCCGAGCAGCGCCGGCCGCAACCGGCGCCAGAGTTCGATGAGCCAGGCACGGGCGTGCAGCGCCTCATGGGCGAGGCAGCGGGCGACTACCAGGCCGGGCAGTTGGGTGAGGTTGCCGCGCCCCTGGCAGGGGATGGCGCGGCAGGCTTCGATCAGCGTCGCGTCGATCTGTCCGCTGGCGATCAGCGTCGCCATCACTGGGTGGCCGGCAAGGCCGATGGGTGAGTCGAGCAGGCGGTCGTTGCCGGTCACGCGCTGGCGCTCGTGCCACAGGCGCTGGCCGTCTCGGCGGATGTCCAGAGCGGCGGCGAAGTGGCCGTCTTCGAAGCGCTCGCGGCTGGCTGGGCGGCCGAGGGCGACGACGTCCCAGTAGAACAGCCGGGCGGTGGCTTCGAGGTCGATGCGAGTCGTCAGCTCGGCCTGCGCGCCGGAGTAGACGATGGTTTCCTGCGGCAGCCATTCCAGCGTGGCGCCAGGGCCAACGCGGATGTCCAGCTGCTGCTTCGCCGGGCAGCCGGCGCGGTACCACTTGGCAGCGCCGGGGCTGGTGAGCTGTACCCAGCTGTCCTGGCTGGCATGGATATCGATGTCGAGCGTATCGCCACCGGCGATACCACCGGGCGGATGCACGACGATATGTTGGCAAACCTGCGGCCCTTCCGCGTACAGGTGCTTCTGCACCCGCAGCGGCCCGAGGTGACGCCGGGTGACTGGCCGCGTGCTGTCGCCGGTGCGGGCATAGGCCAGCTCCAGCTCGGCGTGCCAGGCGGGGTGGAAAAGGATGGCCGGTGCGTTCATGGGCAGCTGCAAAACCAGGGATGCTCAGGACAGAGCAAGCAGCGTGCCGGGATGCGCCAGGATAGTGCGTGGTGCTCTCCAGACGTGCGGCAAGACAGCGTCGGCGCGGGTTCGACGACAGTCGAGACGATTGTCCGATCGGTCAGGTATGGGCGCGGTTGCGGTGCATTGAGGGGTTCGGCGCACCGCATTGGTGCGGATTTTCCTGTAGGACCGCCAGGCCGTGGGGGCTCAGCCCAGCTGCTTGCGCATGTATACGCGGCGGAAGCCGTTTTCCAGCCGGCGCGCATATTCCTGGTAGCCGTTCTTCGCGTACAACTCGATGTTTTCCACCATGCGCTCGTTGGTGTAGAGGTACAGCGACTGGTAGCCCAGTTGCACGGCAGCCTCTTCGGCATGCACCAGCAGTTCGCGGCCGATGCCTTGCCCTGCGCACTCGGGTAGCACAGCGATGTTGTCGAGCAGGAAGCCCTCGTCGGTCTCGCGCATCACCAGCAGGCCGACTGGCGCGCCGTCCTGTTCGGCGATCAGCACGCGGTCCTCGGCGATCACCGCGTGGTAGTCGTCGAGCATCGGCCCTGGCTTGCGGCCCAGCTTGGGAATCCACTGGGCGTAGGCTGCCGCCACGCAGACCGCGGCGAATCCGGCGTCGTCGTTGACGGCGGGGCGCAGGGTGATCGGCATGGGAGGCTCCAGGAAAAACGAATACGGGGCCTGGCAGCTTGCCACCCGCTGCCATCATTCGCCAGTGACAGGTCGTCTCACGAGCTTGCTGGCGAACCCGCCGACAGGTCGGCTCAGATCGTCACCAATCCACGTACACCGTCGCTTTCCATGTCTGCGCCGCGGCCCTGCTGGACTATCTCGCCACGGGACATCACCAGGTACTGGTCGGCCAGGTCGGCGGCGAAATCGTAGAACTGCTCCACCAGCAGGATGGCCATGTCGCCACGTTCGGCGAGCTTGCGGATCACCGCGCCGATCTCCTTGATTACCGAGGGTTGGATGCCTTCGGTGGGCTCGTCGAGGATCAGCAGGCGCGGCCGGCTGGCCAGTGCGCGGCCGATGGCGAGCTGTTGCTGCTGGCCGCCGGAGAGGTCGCCGCCGCGACGCTGCTTCATCTCCCGCAGCACCGGGAACAACTCATAGATGAACTCCGGCACGGCCTTGGCTTCGCCGGCGCTGAACCGCGACAGGCCCATCAGCAGGTTTTCTTCCACGGTGAGACGAGGAAAGATTTCCCGCCCCTGGGGCACGTAGGCGATGCCGGCGTGCACGCGCTGGTGCGGCTTGAAACCGGTGATCGGCTTGCCCTCCCAGCTGACCTTGCCATCCTTGGCCGGCACCAGGCCCATCAGGCAGCGCAGCAGGGTGGTCTTGCCCACGCCGTTGCGTCCGAGCAGGCAGGTGACCTCGCCGATCTTCGCGTCGAATGACAGGCCACGCAGGATGTGGCTGCCGCCGTAGTACTGGTGCAGTTTGTCGACTTGCAGCATGGATTGGTTCCTAGGCTCTTGGCTTTGAGAGCGCCGTTGTAAAGGGCCGTGATCGCGCCTGTGGATGCAAGGCGCCGGATACTTCACCCAGCGGAGTTGCCGACTGGCAATGAGCATGGGGGAAGTGTCCGGCAACGCCGCAGACGCGGGTGCGAGCGCGGTCAATTCAGAACTAGCGCCCCAGATAAACCTCTATGACCTGCTCATTCGCCTGTACGTCCTCCAGCGAACCCTCGGCAAGCACGTGCCCCTGGTGCAGCACGCTGACGTGGTCGGCGATGCTGCCGACGAAGCCCATGTCGTGCTCCACCACCATCAGCGAATGCTTTCCGGCGAGGGACTTGAACAGCTCGGCGGTGAACTCGGTCTCGGCGTCGGTCATGCCCGCCACCGGCTCGTCCAGCAGCAACAGTTGCGGCTCCTGCACCAGCAGCATGCCGATCTCCAGGAACTGCTTCTGCCCGTGGGAGAGCAGCCCGGCGGGGCGGTTGCGCGACTCGCGCAGGCGGATGGTGGTGAGCACCTCCTCGATGCGGTCCTTCTGCTCGCCGGAGAGCTTTGCCCGCAGGCTGGCCCACACCGACTTGTCGGTCTTCTGCGCGAGCTCCAGGTTCTCGAACACCGAGAGCGCCTCGAACACCGTGGGCTTCTGGAACTTGCGGCCGATGCCGGCCTGGGCGATCTCCACCTCGCTCATGCGGGTCAGGTCGAGGGTTTCGCCGAAGAAGGCCTTGCCATTGTCCGGACGGGTCTTGCCGGTGATCACGTCCATCAGCGTGGTCTTGCCCGCGCCGTTGGGGCCGATGATGCAGCGCAGTTCGCCGACGCCGATATACAGCGTGAGGTCGCGCAGGGCGCGGAAGCCATCGAAGCTGACATTGATGTCTTCCAGGGTGAGGATGGTGCCGTGGCGCACGTCCAGCTGGCCGCTGGCGCTCGAACCGATGCCGATGGCATCGCGGCTGGCGCCTGGGTCTCGGTTGGGATCGTAGGCCGGTTCCAGCATCAGGTGGGGGACCGCTCTCATTGCTCTTTCTCCCGCTTGATCAGGCCGAGGATGCCGCGCGGCAGGTACAGGGTGACGACGATGAACAGCGCGCCGAGGAAGAACAGCCAGTACTCGGGAAAGGCCACGGTGAACCAGCTCTTCGCGCCGTTCACCACGCCTGCGCCGAGCAGCGGGCCGATCAGCGTGCCGCGCCCGCCGAGGGCGACCCAGACGGCGGCCTCGATGGAGTTGGTCGGCGACATTTCGCTGGGGTTGATGATGCCCACCAGCGGCACGAACAAAGCGCCGGCCAGACCACAAAGCACCGCGCTGAGGGTCCAGACGAAGAGCTTGTAGCCGCGCGGGTCGTAGCCGCAGAACATCAGGCGGTTCTCGGCATCGCGCAGGGCGGTGAGCACCCGGCCGAACTTGCTGCGCGCCAGGGCGAAACCGATGGCCAGGCTCGCCGCCAGCAGCAGGACGATGGCGATGAACAGTGCCGCGCGGGTACCCGGTGCGGTGATCGGAAAGCCGAGGATGCTGCGGAAGTTGGTGAAGCCGTTGTTGCCGCCGAAGCCCGTCTCGTTGCGGAAGAACAACAGCATGCCGGCGAAGGTCAGCGCTTGGGTCATGATCGAGAAATACACGCCCTTGATCCGCGAGCGGAAGGCGAAGAAGCCGAACACCAGCGCCAGCAGGCCGGGCGCCAGCACCACCAGGCACAGCGCCCAGAGGAAATGCTGGGTGCCGGCCCAGTACCAGGGCAGCTCGGTCCAGGAGAGGAAGGTCATGAACGCCGGCAACTGGTCGCCGGCCGCCTCGCGCATCAGGTACATGCCCATGGCGTAGCCGCCGAGGGCGAAGAACAGCCCGTGGCCCAGCGACAGCAGGCCGGCGTAGCCCCAGACCAGGTCCAGCGCCAGGGCGACGATGGCGTAGCAGAGGATCTTGCCGGTGAGCGTCAGCCCGTAGGCGGAGAGGTGCAGCGCGTGGCTCTCCGGCAGCAGGTGCAGCAGCGGCAGGATCAGCAGCGCGACGAGGGCGGCGCCGACGAGGCCGGCGGTGAGTTTCGGGCCGGCCTTCTGCGCGGCCGTCACGGTGAGTGGCTGGTTCAATCGATGACCCTCCCTTTCAGAGCGAAGAGCCCCTGCGGACGTTTCTGGATGAACAGGATGATCAGCGCGAGGATCAGGATCTTGCCCAGCACCGCGCCGATCTGCGGTTCGAGGATCTTGTTCGCGACGCCCAGGCCGAAGGCGGCGAACACGCTGCCGGCGAGCTGGCCGACACCGCCGAGCACCACCACCAGGAAGGAGTCGATGATGTAGCTCTGGCCTAGGTCCGGGCCGACGTTGCCGACCTGCGACAGCGCCACGCCACCGAGGCCGGCGATGCCCGAGCCGAGGCCGAAGGCGAGCATGTCCACGCGGCCGGTGGGCACGCCGCAACAGGCAGCCATGTTGCGGTTCTGGGTGACGGCGCGGACGTTCAGGCCCAGCCGTGTACGGTTGAGCAGCAGCCAGGTGAGCGCCAGCACGAACAGCGCGAAGCCGATGATGACGATGCGGTTCCACGGCAGCACGAGGTTGGGTAGTACCTGGATGCCGCCGGACAGCCAGGCCGGATTGGCCACCTCGACGTTCTGCGCGCCGAATAGGACGCGCACCAGCTGGATCAGCACCAGGCTGATGCCCCAGGTGGCGAGCAGGGTTTCCAGCGGACGACCGTAGAGATGGCGGATCACCGTGCGCTCCAGTGCCATGCCGATGCACGCGGTGACCAGGAAGGCCACCGGTAGCGCGAGCAGCGGGTAAAGCTCCAGTACGCCGGGCGCATAACGCTGGCAGAGCAACTGCACCACGTAGGTGGAGTAGGCGCCGAGCATCAGCATTTCGCCGTGGGCCATGTTGATCACCCCGAGCAGGCCGTAGGTGATCGCCAGGCCTAGCGCGGCGAGCAGCAGGATCGAGCCCAGCGACAGGCCGCTGAAGGCCTGGCCGAACAGGTCGCCCATCAGCAGCCGGCGCTTGACCTGGCCGAGGCTGGTGGCGGCTGCGGTGCGCACTGAGTCGTCGGGTTCGACGGCGGGATCGAGCAGGTTCTCCAGGCGAGTGCGTGCCTGCGGATCGCCGGATTCCCCCAGCAGTCGCACGGCGGAGAGGCGCACCGCCGGAGCCGGGTCGGCCAGCTGCAGGTTGGCCAGGGCCAGTTGCAGGGCGGCCTTGACGTCGTCGTCGGATTCCTCGTTGAGGCGGTATTCGAGCAGCGTACGTTGCGCCGGGCGAGCGCTCTTCTGCAACTGGCGCGCGGCGTCCAGGCGCACTTCGACGCTGTCGGCGACCAGCTGGTGGCTGGCCATGGCGGTGTTCACCAGGCCGCGCAGGCGGTTGTTCAGGCGCAGCTTGTCGGGCTCGCCGACCGGCGCGGCGCCGCCGTCCGCGGGCTGGTATTGCCCGGCGTCACCGAGGAGGAAGGCACGGCCCTGCGCATCGACGGCGAGACGGCCTGACTGGATGGCTTCCAGCAACGGCAGGCGGTCGGCGTCGGGCGCGGCGGCCCATTGTTCGAGCAGTTTGGCGCGGGCGTCGTTGTCGGCGCTGGCGAAATCTTGTGCAGGGCCGGCGAAGGCGAGCTGCGGCAGCAGCGCGACTAGCGTCATGGCGCAGAGGCGGAGCAGGTGGAGCAAGGCAGTGGGCATCTTCGGAGTTCCCTGGGCAGCCGTGTGGGGCGGTTTGCCCTCTCCCTGCCCCTCTCCCTGAAGGGAGAGGGGACGTTCAGCCGACCTCGGGAGTGGTCGATTGCGCCGTGCCATCGGCTACGCGCCGAACGGCTCCCTCTCCCTTCAGGGAGAGGGCTGAGGAGAGGGCCTTTACAGGCGGGTACTCAGTTACTGCGCACCGCGTAATCCGGCTTCTTGTCGTTGCCCGGAATGAACGGGCTCCACGGTTGGGCGCGGATCGGCTCGGGGGTCTTCCAGACCACGTTGAACTGACCGTTATCCTCGATCTCGCCGATCATCACCGGCTTGTGCAGGTGGTGGTTGGTTTTGTCCATGGTCAGGGTGAAGCCCGACGGCGCCTTGAAGGTCTGCCCGCCCATGGCTTCGCGGACCTTGTCGACGTCGGTGCTGCCGGCCTTCTGCACGGCCTGCGCCCACATGTGGATGCCGACGTAGGTGGCCTCCATCGGGTCGTTGGTCACGGCGGTGCTGTAGTTGGGCAGGTTCTTGGCCTTGGCGTAGGCCTTCCAGTCAGCGACGAACTTGCTGTTCTCCGGGTTCTTCACCGATTCGAAGTAGTTCCACGCGGCGAGGTTGCCCACCAGCGGTTTGGTGTCGATGCCGCGCAGTTCCTCCTCGCCCACGGAGAAGGCCACCACCGGCACTTCGGTGGCTTCCAGGCCCTGGTTGGCCAGCTCCTTGTAGAACGGCACGTTGGAGTCGCCGTTGACGGTGGAGATCACCGCAGTCTTGCCGCCGGCGGAGAACTTCTTGATGTCGGCGACGATGGTTTGATAATCGCTGTGGCCGAACGGCGTGTAGACCTCCTGGATATCCTTGTCGGCCACACCCTTGCTGTGCAGGAAGGCGCGCAGGATCTTGTTGGTGGTGCGCGGGTAGACGTAGTCGGTGCCCAGCAGGAAGAAGCGCTTGGCGGCGCCGCCGTCCTCGCTCATCAGGTATTCCACCGCCGGGATAGCCTGCTGGTTCGGCGCGGCACCGGTGTAGAAGACGTTGGGCGACATTTCCTCACCCTCGTACTGCACCGGGTAGAACAGCAGGCCGTTGAGCTCCTCGAACACCGGCAGCACGGATTTGCGCGACACACTGGTCCAGCAGCCGAAGACCACCGCGACCTTGTCCTGGGTCAGCAGCTGGCGCGCCTTCTCGGCGAACAGCGGCCAGTTGGAGGCCGGGTCGACCACCACCGCTTCGAGCTTCTTGCCGTTCACCCCGCCCTTGGCGTTGATCTCGTCGATGGTCATCAGCGCCATGTCCTTGAGCGAGGTCTCGGAGATCGCCATGGTGCCGGACAGCGAGTGCAGGATGCCGACCTTGATGGTCTCGGCGGCCTGGGAGCTGAACGGGAACAGACCGGTGAGCAGCAGGGCGCTCATGGCCAGCGTACTTTTCAACAGCGGACGACGTTTCATCGCGGCAGCCTCCTTGGCTATTCAGGGGCGGGGAGTTGCCGGTGCGGCAGCTTCCCCGGAAATGGGGCGATCCCGCGCGGGATCGAAGCTGCCATCGCAGCATCCGTGCCAAACAGGCAAAAGCCTTGGCGCAGATGGGCTGCACGCGATTTTCTGTCGTAATGGTGAGGTTTTTCAGTGCGCAGCTTTGGTGCGCCGAGCGCCCTTTGGTGCGTGGCGCTCACCAAAGGAGCGCGTTATTGCGGGAGGAAGTAGCCGCGCACGCCGGTCATGATGATCTGCGCGGCAAGGGCGCAGACGAACAGCCCCATCAGGCGGCTGACGATCATCAGGCCCTGTTCGCCGAGGACTTTCTCGATCTTGTCCGAGAGGTAGAGCGTGACGCCGACGGTCAGGCAGGCGAGGAGGATTGCTGCCAGGGCCGACAGCTTGTGCTCCCAGTCCTGGTTCACGCCCATCACCAGCAGCGCACCGATGGTGCCGGGGCCGACGGTGATGGGGATGGTCAGCGGGACGATGGTGACGTCCTGCTGCACGTTGTCCGCCTGCACCGCCGAGCGCCCCTGGGCCATGCCCAGCGCAGAGATGAACAGCACGCTGCCCGCGCCGATGCGGAAGGCGTCGGCGGTGATGCCGAACAGAGTGAAGATGTAGCGCCCGAAGAGGTATAGCAGCACGCTGGCGATCAGCGCCGCCAGGGCCACGCGCCAGGCCATGCGCTTGCGGTCGCGCGGGGCGAAGCCGCGGTTGAGGCTGATGAAGCAGGACAGGACGAAGAAGGGGCTATAGAGCACCAGCATCTTCAGGTACACGCTGAACATCACTTGCATGGGAGCGACTCGTCCGGATTGAGAGGGCGCGGCAGGGCAAAGCATAGCGGTTGAGGCGGCGGGTGGCATTGCGGCGGGGCAAATGCCAGAACGGGTTTGCGTCAGTGCAGGATATCGGAGCGAGTGTGGAAGTTGCCGGAGTAGCGGACCAGGGCCGGATGCTCCGATGCTTCGAACTTGAAGATGACGGACCCTTCAAGAAACGTGTCAGGGCAGTCTGCCACTTTGGATACGTAGTACCGCAGATTGTGTTTACGGAAGGCTTCCCGAAGAGGCTCAGGTAGCGTCTCTGCGGATTCGTTGCTGATGAGGAACTTCTCGCCGTACTGCGCCTGGAACAGTTTTATTCGCCAGTAGCTGCTCTGACTGAAGTCGATCATGACGTCGTCGATGTACTCGGCGTGTTTCTTTTCGCCCATGGAGTTGGTGCTGCCCGAATCGCTCATCAGGGATCAGGAAGGCAGCGCGTCGCTCTGCTGGTGCAGGCGGCGCTCGCGTTCGCCGACCCAGTAGGCCACCAGTTCGCGCAGCTGTGACAGCTCCACCGGCTTGGCCATGTGGCCGTCCATGCCGACCAGTCGCGCGCGCTCCTTGTGCTCGCTGAGGATGTGCGCGGTGAGTGCCACCACCGGGGTGTGCGGGCGCTGTTCGCTGGCTTCCCAGGCGCGCAGGCGCTCGGTGGCGGAGAAGCCGTCGAGCACCGGCATCTCGCAGTCCATCAGCACCAGGTCGTACTGGGTCGCCTTCATCGCGGCCAGGGCTTCCTCGCCGTTGCTGGCGGTATCGGGCTGCAGGTTGAGCTTGCTCAGCATGCCGCGGATGACCTTGGTGGAGATGCTGTTGTCCTCGGCGACGAGGATGCGGAAGTCGCTGGGCGGCACGTTCGAAACCGGCTCGCTGGCCGGCGAAAGGTAGTTGCTCACGCCGCTCGGGCCACGGCGGGACAGTTCCTCGGCCAGGGTAGCCTTGAGCGTGTAGCCGGCCACCGGCTTGGCGAGGATGCGCTTGATCCCGGCGTTGCGCGCGATGATCTTGCTCGGCGCGTTGCTGATGCCGGTGAGCATGATCAGCAGGATGTCGTGGTTGAGGTTCGGGTCTTCCTGGATCTTGGTCGCCAGCTGCATGCCGGTCATGCCAGGCATATCCTGGTCCAGAAGGACCACATCGAAGTATTCGCGCAGGTGCGCCTTGGTGCGCAGCTGGGCCAGCGCTTCCTTGCCCGACGACACCGCGCTGACGTTCATGCCCCAGGCGCTGCATTGCTGCACCACCACCTTGCGGCAGGTCTGGTTGTCGTCCACCACCAGCAGGCGCGCGCCCTGCAGCGGGCTGTCGAGGTCGGCGCCGGCCTGGTCGATCTGCTGCGGGTCGAGCGGCAGACTGAGCCAGAGCAGGTTGCCCGAATCGCCACCGCTGTCGCCGCTCTCTATTCCAAATTCCCCGGACATCAGGCGGATCAGCTGGCGCGCAATGATCAGGCCGAGGCGGCTACTGATGCGGGTGGCGGAGAGGAAATCGCGGCTGTGCAGCTCGGCGGTGAGCAGGGCCTGGCGGTCGGCGCTGTCCAGCGGACGGCCGCTGTCCTGCACGGCGATGCGCAGGCGCGGACGGTCGGGCGGGCCGTCGAGCGCGACGACGAGGAGGATCTCGCCCTCGTCCGTCTGCTTGAAGGCATTGTCCAGCAGGCTCAGTACGGCTTGGCGCAGGCGTGTCGGGTCCCCGCTGACGATGCGTGGCACCTGCGGCTGGGTGAAGCTGATCAGCTCGACCTTCTGTTGCTCGGCCTTGGCGCGGAAGATCGCCAGGCAGTCCTCGATCAGCGCGCCGAGGTCGAACTGCACCTCGTCCAGTTCGATCTGCCCGGACTCCAGCTTGGAAATGTCGAGAATCTCGTTGATCAGCGAGAGCAGTTCGTTGCCCGCGCTGTGGATGGTCTGCACGTAGTCGCGCTGCTTGGCCGAGAGCGGAGTGCCGAGCAGCAGCTCGGTCATGCCCAGCACGCCGTTCATGGGGGTGCGGATCTCGTGGCTGATCTTGGCCAGGAAGTCACCCTTGGCCTTGAGTTCGGCGACGTTGGCGGCGCGCTGGCGGCTGGCGGCGAACTGGTCGTTCTGGATTTTCCGCTGGCGTTCGGCGAGCGCCAGGCTGAGCAGGAAGCCCACCACTGCCGAGAGCCCGAGCAGGCCGCTGCCGAGCCATTCCGCGCGCGTCGCCACGTAGCCCAGCAGCGACGGCAGGCATAGACACCAGGCCACCACGAACAGGCCCATGCCGATGGCGAACAGGCGCGCCGGCCGGTACGCATGGATCCAGTAGTAGACCGCCACGCCGAGCATGCCCAGGGTCACCAGGGTGATAAGCCCGTACACCAGGCTGCTGATGGACAGCCCCAGCAGCAGGTTGAGGGCGACGCACAGGATCGCCAGTGTGGCGGTGCCGCCCAGCAGCAGACGCTTGAGTGGCAGGCGCGGGGTAAGGTCACGGAAGAAGCTGGCGGTGTAGCCCAGCGCGCAGAACAGTGTCACTACCAGGCAGGCCAGCGCGACCATCGGCTGCAGCGATTGGTTGTTTCCGTACCAGGGGCTGAGCAGACCGAACAGGTTCAGGCAGGCCAGCAGCAGGCTGGCGTGTACGCCGGCGAGCCACAGTCCGCTGGCGACGCGTGTATAGGCGAAACGCACGAGGTTGTAGAGCAGCAGCATGGCCAGGCAGCCGATCAGTACGCCGAAGTGCAGCGGGCGCTGGTCGTTGCTCGGCTGGCCGGCGGCCTCGATGCTGATGTTCGGTCGCAGCGGCATGGCCGACGACAGGCGCAGGTAGAGGTCCAGCGGCTCGGCGGCGGTACGCAGGGGAATCACCAGGTCGCTGCTGAGCAGTGGGCGCTGCACTGGGGAAAGATTGCCGGCGCTCTTCTGCTCGAGGACTTTCTGCCCGTCGAGGATGAACATCTCGAAGCTGTCCAGGCTTGGCGCGAACAGGCGCAGTTGCTGGGGCTCGTCGTTGGCGGGGAGGCGGACGTGCAGCCAGGTCGCGCCGGGGCCGGCGGGAGCGTGCAGGTCGTTGATGTCGAGGGGGCTGAAGAGGGTACGGTAGCGCGGGGAGATCACGTCCTGCAGTTGCAGGCGGGCGTCACTGTCGTGGAGCTGGGACCAGCCGGGATCCTGGCTTGCCGCGTAGGTCGGAAGACAGACCAGAGCGGCCAGCAGCAAGCTGACGAGGAGTCCTGTGGCAGTCCAGAGCCGACGCACGGCGAAGTCCCTTCGGTAGTGAGTGGGCGGATTATAGCCAAGTGTGCTGAAGGCCGTAATCCACCCGTGCACGCCGGGACCGGAGTGGCGGAGGCGTCCGACGAGGGACGCGTCCGCCCGTCGGATCAGCCCTCTCCGCGCTCGCGGGCAATGGCGCGATAGCCGATGTCCTTGCGGTAGAAGCTGCCGTTCCAGCGGATCTTCTCGGCCAGCCGGTAGGCCTGTTCCTGGGCCGAGGAGACGGTCGGGCCGATGGCGGTGGCGCACAGTACGCGGCCGCCGGCAGTGACGACCTGGCCGTCCTTGAGCGCGGTGCCGGCATGGAACACCTTGCCGTCGAGCTGGGCCGCAGCGTCCAGGCCTTCGATGACGTCACCCTTGGCGTAGTCGCCCGGGTAGCCGCCGGCGGCGATCACCACGCCCACGGTGGGACGTGGGTCCCAGGTGGCTTCGACCTTGTCCAGCGCCTTGGCCAGGGCGGCTTCGACCAGTAGGACCAGGGACGATTCTAGGCGGACCATGATCGGCTGGGTTTCCGGGTCGCCGAAGCGGCAGTTGAACTCGATGACCTTGGGCTTGCCGCTCTTGTCGATCATCAGGCCGGCATAGAGGAA
Organism: Pseudomonas sp. PDM18; assembly: GCF_014852585.1. Lineage (GTDB taxonomy): Bacteria > Pseudomonadota > Gammaproteobacteria > Pseudomonadales > Pseudomonadaceae > Pseudomonas. The sequence goes on from NZ_JACVBX010000010.1 coordinate 197,049, forward strand.
GCCGGTGTAGACGTTGCCTTCCTCGGCCATGCCGCGCACGGTCGGGTAGATCACTTCGTCCATCACGCGCTTATGCACGTCGGCAGTCACTACCGGAGCGGGGGAGTAGGCGCCCATGCCGCCGGTGTTCGGGCCGCTGTCGCCGTCGCCGACGCGCTTGTGGTCCTGGCTGGTGGCCATGGGCAGCACGTTCTGGCCGTCGACCATGACGATGAAGCTGGCTTCCTCGCCGTCGAGGAATTCTTCGATCACCACGCGCGAACCGGCGTCACCGAAGGCGTTGCCGGCGAGCATGTCGCGCACGGCTTCCTCGGCTTCGGCCAGGGTCATGGCGACGATCACGCCCTTGCCCGCGGCCAGGCCGTCGGCCTTGATCACGATGGGCGCGCCTTTCTCTTTCAGGTAGGCCAGCGCCGGCTCGACTTCGGTGAAGTTCTGGTAGTCGGCGGTGGGGATCCGGTGGCGTGCGAGGAAGTCCTTGGTGAAGGCCTTGGAGCCTTCCAGCTGGGCGGCGCCAGCGGTGGGGCCGAAGATGTCCAGGCCACGGGCGCGGAACAGGTCGACCACCCCTTTGACCAGCGGAGCCTCGGGGCCGACGATGGTCAGCTGCACGTTCTTCGCGGCGAAATCGGCCAGTTCTTCCAGGGCCAGCACGTCGATGGCGACGTTCTCGCACTTGGCTTCGGTGGCGGTGCCGGCGTTGCCCGGCGCGACGAAAACCTTCTGTACGCGCGAATCCTGCGCGACCTTCCAGGCCAGCGCGTGCTCGCGACCGCCGCTGCCGATGATGAGTACGTTCATTGGAGTTCTCCTGAACAGTTCCGGCTTTGCCGGATTGTTGGGTATCGCTTCGCTCCACCCAACCTACGAGAGCTTTTTTCCAGCCTGTGCGAGGGCGCAATGGAGTGGCTGGATGCAAGGCGCGGACGGCTTAGACAAGCGGAGTTGCCTATTGGCAATGAGCATTGGCGAAGTCGTCCGCAACGCAGCAGACGGCCGCTACAGTGCGGCCGTCCCGGTTAATGCCTAAAGTGGCGCATGCCGGTGAACACCATTGCAATGCCGGCTTCGTCGGCAGCGGCGATCACTTCGTTGTCGCGCATCGAGCCACCCGGCTGGATCACCGCGGTGATACCGGCCTTGGCAGCGTTGTCGATGCCGTCGCGGAACGGGAAGAAGGCGTCCGACGCCATGACCGCACCCTTCACTTCCAGGCCGGCGTGCTCGGCCTTGATGGCGGCGATGCGGGCGGAGTTCACGCGGCTCATCTGGCCGGCGCCGACGCCGACGGTCTGGCGCGCCTTGGCGTAGACGATGGCGTTGGATTTGACGAACTTGGCGACTTTCCAGGCGAAGATCAGGTCGTGGATTTCCTGCTCGCTCGGGGCGCGCTGGGTAACGATCTTCAGGTCATCGGCAGTGATCATGCCGATGTCGCGGCTCTGCACCAGCAGGCCACCGTTGACGCGCTTGAAGTCCCAACCCGGCGCACGCTCGGCCGGCCACTCGCCACATTCGAGCAGGCGCACGTTGGCCTTGGCAGCGACCACGGCACGGGCGGCTTCGGAGATTTTCGGGGCGATGATGACTTCGACGAACTGGCGCTCGACGATGGCCTGGGCAGTCTCGCCGTCCAGCTCGCGGTTGAAGGCGATGATGCCGCCGAAGGCTGACTCGGTGTCGGTGGCGTAGGCCAGATCATAGGCCCTGCGGATGCCGCCTTCGTTTTCCGGAACCACGGCCACGCCGCACGGGTTGGCGTGCTTGACGATGACGCAGGCCGGCTTGACGAAGCTCTTCACGCACTCCAGCGCGGCGTCGGTGTCGGCCACGTTGTTGAACGACAGTTCCTTGCCCTGCAGCTGGATGGCGGTGGAGACGCTGGCCTCGCCCTTCTTCGCCTCGACGTAGAAGGCCGCGCTCTGGTGCGGGTTCTCGCCGTAGCGCATTTCCTGCGCCTTGATGAACTGGCTGTTGAAGGTGCGCGGGAAGGCGCCGCGAGCTTCGGTGGACAGGGTGTCGCGCGCCTGGTCGATGGTGCCCAGGTAGTTGGCGATCATGCCGTCGTAGGCCGAGGTATGCTCGAAGGCCTTCAGGGCCAGGTCGAAGCGCTGGGCGTAGGTCAGGCCGCCGGCTTTCAGGGCGCCGACGATGCTGGCGTAGTCACCGGCGTTGACCACGATGGCAACGTCCTTGTGGTTCTTCGCCGCGCTGCGGACCATGGTCGGGCCGCCGATGTCGATGTTCTCGATGGCGGTCGGCAGGTCGCAGTCGGCCTTGGCCACGGTCGCTTCGAACGGGTACAGGTTGACCGCCACCAGGTCGATCGGCTTGATGCCGTGCTCTTCCATCACCGCGCCGTCGAGGTCACGACGGCCGAGGATGCCACCGTGGATCTTCGGGTGCAGGGTCTTCACGCGGCCGTCCATCATTTCCGGGAAGCCGGTGTAGTCGGCCACTTCCACGGCGGCGATGGCGTTGTCCTTGAGCAGCTTGTAGGTGCCGCCGGTGGAGAGGATCTCCACGCCAAGGGCAGCCAGCTCACGGGCGAAATCGACGACGCCGGTCTTGTCGGAAACGCTGATCAGCGCACGGCGGACGGGCAGGCGGGTGGTTTGGTCGGTCATAACGGCTTCCACAAAGGCTTCGGGCTTTTCGCGTGTCAGGCGTGGGCCCGGCTGACCTTGAGGTCGCGGGCCCGCGCCTGCCACCTGTCAGAGAAGATCGTACTGCTTGAGTTTCTTGCGCAGGGTCCCGCGGTTCAGCCCCAGCAGTTCGGAGGCTTTGGTCTGGTTACCCTTCACGTAGTTCATGACGGTTTCCAGCAGCGGCGCTTCGACTTCGCAAAGCACCATGTTGTACACGTCCGTGACCGGCTGCCCTTCGAGATGGGCGAAATAGTTGTGCAGTGCCTTTTCCACGCTGTCGCGGAGGGTCTGACCCTCCTGCGTCGGAGTGGTCAGGTGCTGTTTAAGGTTGGCGTTGTCGCTCACGGGTGTCATTCCACTCACTAATGTCTCGGTCATCGTTGTCATGCGGCCACCCCTTCTCCGTTATTGTGGCGCTCGGCGAAGAACTGCCTGACGCTGGCGCTCTGTGCATCCGTGTCCTGCAAACGATTGAACTGGGAACGGAACTCCGCCGCTCCCGGTAGGGTTGCGAGGTACCAGCCCACATGCTTGCGGGCAATTCGCACACCCATTTCCTCCCCATAAAACGCATGCAATGCAGCGAGGTGCTCGAGCAGGATGCTCTGTACCTCGTGCAGACTCGGCGCCGGCAACAGCTCGCCGGTGCTCAGGTAATGATCGATCTCGCGGAAGATCCAGGGATTGCCCTGGGCGGCGCGGCCGATCAGCAGGGCATCCACGCCCGTCTGCTCGAAAACCTGCCGTGCCTTGCGCGGTGAATCGATATCACCATTGGCGAAGACCGGAATCGAAACCGCCTGCTTGATCGCCGCGATGGTTTCGTACTCCGCCTCGCCGGTGTAGAGGTCGGCACGGGTCCTGCCGTGTACCGCCAGCGCCTGGATGCCCGACTGCTCGGCGATCCGCGCCACCGTCACGCCGTTCTTGTTCGACCGGTCCCAGCCGGTGCGAATCTTCAGCGTGACGGGAACCTCTACCGCCGCGACCACCGCCTCGAGGATGTCGGCAACCAGCCGTTCATCCTTCATCAGCGCGGAACCCGCGGCCTTGTTGCAAACCTTCTTCGCCGGACAGCCCATGTTGATGTCGATGATCTGGGCGCCGAGCTCCACATTGCAGCGTGCAGCTTCCGCGAGCATCTGCGGGTCGCCGCCAGCGATCTGCACCGAACGCGGCTGATCCTCGTGGTCGTGCTGCAGGCGCAGGCGCGACTTGCGGCTGTTCCACAGGCGGACGTCGCTGGTGACCATCTCCGACACCACCATGCCGGCGCCGAGGCGGCGACAAAGCTGGCGGAACGGACGATCGGTGACGCCGGCCATCGGGGCCAGGATCAGTCTGTTGGGCAGTGTGTAGGAGCCGATGCGTACCACCGACTGGTTTTCCATGGTCAATGGGGCGGGAACACCGAGGCGCCGCGCGTTACAAGACTCGCGGGTGCTTTCGGGGCCTGCCACCGGTGCTAGCAAAAAAGGGAGGGCATGATACCCGCTCTCGATGACCGGATAAAGGCGATTTTGGATAAATTCTGAACAATCCCGGGCTTAGTACCCCAGGTAGGAAGACGAGCGGAACTGGCGCTCTCAGGCGCTTTGAGCTACCCGCCGGGTCATTCCGGCGAGTGGAAGCTCAGGCTGTAGTTCACCGCTTTGGGACCCGGATCGAGGATGTCCAGGGAGATGTGGATCGGCGTCTGCGGCGGCATCTCGCTCTGCCCGGCCAGTTCGCCCGAGAGGTACTCGCTGGGCTTGAAGCGGCGGCTGGCGATCAGCTGGCCGTTCAGATCGGCGAAGCGCATTTCCAGCAGCGGGAAGGGCTGGGAGAAGTTGGCGCGGTTGTAGATGATCGCGTCCACCACCAGCGCGCCGCTGAAGTCCGGGTGGCTGCGCACCACCAGGTTGCTGCTGCGGATCTGCTCCACGTCGACCTTGGAGGGCAGGGTGCAGCCCAGTTCCGGGCAGGCCTGCGCGAACCAGGGGCGGTATTGGTCCTGGCGAGCCAGTTCGTCGAAGTGATAGGCGATGTACTGCCCGGCGAGACCGGCCAGGGCCAACAGCACCAGAAGCAGCCAGAACAGGCGGCGGCCCCAGCGGCGCTTGGGCTTCTGCCAATCCAGTTGCAGGGGTTCGTCGCTCAGGTCGTGCAGGCCGCCATCGTGCAGTCCGGGTTCGGCGCGGCGATTATCGCCGCGCTGGTCGGCCAGCGGCGGCTCCTCGTCTTCATCGTCAGGCTCATCGTCATCGCGCCGGGCGCTGAAGGCGGGAAGTGTCTCGTCGTCGCTGGCTACCCTCAGAGGCTCGGCGCGCGAGGGCTCGACACGAGGGGGAGTTGGGTCGATACGCGGCTCATGCTCGGCGTCGTCCTCTGGCTCTTCCGGCTCCGGCTCCGGTTCTCTGTCGGCCACCAGGCGTGCGCTGGCGTGCGGCTCATCCGGCTCTTCCGCAGAAAGCTGGCCGAGTCTGGGTTCCTGGCGGGAGGCACGGCTGGTGCCTTTCTGTTCCTCTTCGATCAGGGCTTCGGCCCAGCGCTCGTCGTGCGGGTCGCGCTTCTCTTCCTGGCGGGTCTGCAGGGCCTCGCTGGGACGCGGCGCGCGGTCGATGCTGAGGAATTCCTGGGACAGCTCGAACTCGTCGAGCTTGGCCAGTTCCTCGTCGAGGTTGAGGCTGTCCAAGTCGAGATCGTCGTGAATCCACAGTGTCTCGTCTTTCTTTCCTGGTGCGGGCTTTCCTGGTGCGGGCGTCGGCGCAGGCTGGGGCGGCTCGCTGGACACGGTTGCCGTCGGGGCGATCACCGTGGCCGCAGCAACGGCCGGGGCGGGTTCGGTAACCGGTGTCGGTTTCGCTTCCACCTTCGTTTCGGCGATGGCGGGCTTTTCTGCCACATCGCTGGAATGCCGCGCTGCATGGGGTGCCAGCGGCCAGCCGAGGGTGGCGGTGCCGGGGGCGCTCGGTGCGGCGGGCTTTTCAGGCGTGAAGGTGCGGAAGGCCGGCGCGGGGACGGGCGCGGCTGCGATCGGCTCTTGGGCTTTAGGTGGCGCGATCGGCTCCGCTGCCGGGGCAGGCTTCGGCGCTTCGACGGGCGGAGTTGTAGTGACGGCCGGCGACGGAACCTGGGTCGGCTCGCCGACCATGTTCTGCGGCGCACTGAAGACCTTCAGGCAGGTTCCGCAGCGCACAGCACCGCTGGCCGCGCCCAGTTGCGCCGAGTTGACGCGGAAACGGGTCTGGCAATGGGGGCACTGGGTGATGAAGCTTTCGCTCATGCGGCGGTCCGGCGGAAAAATCTGGCGGTTAGTCTAACTCAAGCCCCGTACGGCGGGCACTCAGCGGCGGCGGCCGCTGATGCGGATCCAGCCATCGCGCTCGGCGGTCGGGTCGAGGTCGAAGGCGTCGGCGTAGGCAGCGCGTACTTCCTCGGCCTGCTCGGCGAGGATGCCCGAGAGAGCCAGCAGGCCACCGGATTTCACCAGCCCGGTGAGCTGCTCTGCCAATGTGACCAGCGGACCGGCCAGAATGTTCGCCACCAGGACGTCCGCCTGCGCCGTGGGCAGATCAGCGGGCATGTAGACGGGGAATTTCGTCGGGTCGATGCCGTTGCGCGAGGCGTTGTCGCGGGAGGCTTCCAGCGCCTGCGGGTCGATGTCGGTACCAACTGCCTGTTTGGCGCCCAGCAGCAGTGCGGCGATGGCGAGGATGCCCGAGCCGCAACCGAAATCCAGCACGTTCTGGCCGGCCAGTTCCTGGCCGTCGAGCCATTCCAGGCACAGCGCAGTGGTCGGGTGGGTGCCGGTACCGAAGGCCAGGCCCGGGTCGAGCAACAGGTTCACCGCTTCCGGTTCCGGGGCATCGTGCCAACTGGGGACGATCCACAGGCGCCGGCCGAAGCGCATCGGCTTGAAGTTGTCCATCCAGCTGCGTTCCCAGTCCTGGTCTTCGATGCGCTCGATCTGGTGCTCCGGCAGCTCGCCGCCGGTCAGCAGGGTCAGGTGGGCGATCAGCGAGTCTTCGTCGGTGTCCGCTTCGAACAACGCGAGCAGGTGGGTGTGGCTCCACAGTGGGGTGGTACCCAGGTCCGGCTCGAAGATCGGCTGGTCTTCGGCGTCCATGAAGGTCACGGAGACGGCGCCGACTTCCAGCAGCGCATCTTCATAGGTTTCCGCCTGATCCGGGGTGATGGCGAGTCGGACTTGAAGCCAGGGCATGGGGCGGTACCTCGATCGTGCCGGGATGGAGCTGGAAAAGACAACGGACCGCCTGGGCGGCCCGCAGATAAAGGCGGCAAGCTTACTGCACGGCACCTTGCCATGCCAGCGCGCAGGGGCCGCAAAGCACAAGGGCCGCCCAGAGGCAGCCCTTGTAGTGGAGCGAGGCGGGGCAGGCTTAGTGCTTGTCCATGCCCAGCTTCTTCTCCAGGTAGTGGATGTTCACGCCACCCTTGCAGAACTCTTTATCGCGGACCAACTCCTTGTGCAGCTCGGTGTTGGTCTTGATGCCATCGACGATCAGCTCGTCCAGCGCATTACGCATGCGCGCCAAGGCTTCATCGCGGTCCTTGCCGTAGGTGATGATCTTGCCCACCAGCGAGTCGTAGTTCGGCGGTACGGCGTAGCCGCTGTACAGGTGCGAATCCACACGCACGCCGTTGCCGCCCGGTGCGTGGAAGTGCTTCACCTTGCCGGGGCTGGGCATGAAGGTCTTCGGGTCTTCGGCGTTGATCCGGCATTCCAGCGCATGGCCACGGATGACCACGTCTTCCTGCTTGATCGACAGCTTGTTGCCCGAGGCGATGCTGAGCATTTCCTTGACGATGTCGATACCGGTGACCATTTCCGACACCGGATGCTCCACCTGCACGCGGGTGTTCATCTCGATGAAGTAGAAGCGGCCGTTCTCGTAGAGGAACTCGAAGGTGCCGGCGCCACGGTAGCCGATTTCCACGCAGGCCTGGACGCAGCGGGCCAGCACTTCGGCGCGGGCCTTCTCGTCGATGCCCGGTGCTGGGGCTTCTTCCAGCACCTTCTGGTGACGACGCTGCAGGGAGCAGTCGCGGTCGCCCAGGTGGATGGCATTGCCCTGGCCGTCGGAGAGGACCTGGACTTCCACGTGACGCGGGTTGGTCAGGAACTTCTCCAAGTAGACCATCGAGTTGCCGAAGGCCGCGCCCGCTTCGGTGCGGGTCAGCTTGGCGGACTTGATCAGGTCTTCTTCCTTGTGCACGACGCGCATGCCGCGACCACCACCGCCACCGGCGGCCTTGATGATCACCGGGTAGCCAACCTCGCGGGCGATGGCCAGCGCGGTTTCTTCATCTTCGGGCAGCGGGCCGTCGGAGCCCGGTACGGTCGGCACGCCGGCTTTCTTCATGGCGTCCTTGGCGGACACCTTGTCACCCATCAGGCGGATGACGTCGGCGCTCGGGCCGATGAAGGTGAAGCCCGAGCGCTCGACCTGCTCGGCAAAGTCGGCGTTCTCGGCGAGGAAACCGTAGCCGGGGTGGATACCCACGGCGCCGGTGACCTCGGCTGCGGCGATGATCGCCGGGATGTGCAGGTAGGACTGCGCGGCCGGGGCCGGACCGATGCAGACCGCTTCGTCGGCCAGCGACAGGTGCATCAGCTCGCGGTCGGCGGTCGAGTGCACGGCCACTGTCTTGATGCCCAGCTCCTTGCACGCGCGCAGGATGCGCAGCGCGATTTCGCCGCGGTTGGCGATCAGTACTTTTTCCAACATCGCAGGTTCCCCGCGGTTTAAACGATGGTGAACAGGGGCTGGTCGAACTCGACCGGCTGACCGTTCTCCACGAGGATCTGACCGATCACACCGCTGGTCTCGGCCTCGATGTGGTTCATCATCTTCATGGCTTCGACGATGCAGAGGATGTCGCCTTTCTTCACGCTCTGGCCGACTTCGACGAAGTTGGCGGAGGTCGGCGAGGCAGCGCGGTAGAAGGTGCCGACCATCGGCGAGCGCACGGCGCCGGCGAGGTTCTGGGCAGCCGGGGCGGCTTCGGCGGCCGGGGCAGCAGCGACTGGAGCGGCGGCCGGGGCCGGGGCCGGAGCCGGAGCGTAGGCCGGGGCGGCAGCATAGATCGGCTGGGCGGCGGTCTTGCTGTGACGGCTGATGCGTACGGACTCTTCGCCCTCTTTGATCTCCAGTTCGTCGATACCGGATTCTTCGAGCAGTTCGATCAGTTTCTTGACTTTACGGATGTCCATCAGTGTTCGCTCTCCCAGGTGAGGTCACGGGCGTTCAAGTTGTTCAAGGGCGGACTCCAGGGCCAGGCGATAGCCTGTGGCTCCCAGGCCGCAGATCACCCCTACCGCCACGTCGGAGAAGTAGGAGTGATGCCGGAAAGGTTCACGTTTGTGCACGTTGGAGAGGTGCACTTCGATGAATGGGATGCTCACTGCGAGCAATGCGTCACGTAGCGCGACACTTGTATGCGTGAAAGCGGCCGGATTGATGAGGATGAAGTCCACGCCTTCGTTGCGCGCGGCGTGGATCCGGTCGATCAATTCGTACTCGGCGTTGCTCTGCAGGTGCAGCAGGTGGTGGCCGGCCTCGCGGGCGCGGCGCTCCAGGTCCTGGTTGATCTGCTCGAGGGTGACGGAGCCGTACTTGTCGGGCTCGCGGGTGCCCAGCAGGTTGAGGTTGGGCCCGTGCAGTACCAGTAAGGTCGCCATCTGGATGCGGTAGTCCTTGTTCTTGGCGGGATAAAGATAGGGCGGGACTATGCCGGAAAGTCGGCGTGACTGTCCAGTCATGCTGGTTTTGCCGTAGATGTCAGCATGTTGCCAGCTGATTACGGCAAAACCACTGCAATCAAACTGTGATCAGGAGCGCGTTCCAGCCTGTTTCAGGCGGTCGGCCAGGGTGGCAGCGTCGGTCTCGCCGATGATGCGCAGATCGCTCCATTCGTCGCCTTTAGGCGAGAAGAACAGCAAGGCGGGTGGGCCGAACAGGTTGTAGCGGTCGAGCAGGGCGCGCTGTTCCTCGGTGCTGGCCGTCATGTCGAAGCGCAGCAGGACGAAGCCGGGCAGTTGCGACTGGACTTCCGGTGCCGGTAGCACCTGGCGCTCGATGATCTTGCAACTGATGCACCAGTCGGCGTACCAGTCCAGCAGCACCGGCCGACCGGCGGCCTGGGCGCTGGCTAGCGCGGCGTTGAGCTGCGCCGGGGTGGTGACGTTCTGCCAGTCGCCAGGGGTGGACGTCGGTGGGCCCGCATGCAGACCTGGGGTGTTGCGGCCCAGCGGGTGCAACGGGTCGGACTCGCCGCGCAGGGCGCCGGTCCAGGCGGCCACGGCGTAGACCAGCAGCATCAGGCCGAACAACTGGCCGAGGCGCTGCAGCGGCTTCTTCGGTCCCAGTTCGAGGGTGCCGATGGCCAGGGCGACGCCGCCGGCCAGGGTACCCCACAGGGTCAGTGCCACCGGTCCGGACACCAGGCGTTCGAGCATCCAGATGGCCACGGCCAGCAGCATCACGCCGAAGACGTTGCGCACGCCGTTCATCCAGGCGCCGCTTTTGGGCAGCAGCGCGCCGCCACCGACAGCGAAGATCACCAGCGGCGTGCCCATGCCCAGGCCCAGGGAGAACAGCAGCAGGCCGCCGCCCACCGCGTCGCCGGTGCTGCTGATGTACAGCAGCAGGCCGGCCAGCGGGGCGGTCACGCAGGGCGAGACCAGCAGGCTGGAGAGCACGCCCAGGGTCGCTGCGCCGGCAATGGAGCCGCCGCGGGTGTTGTTCGCCACGTTGTCCAGGCGTTCGCGGATGAAGCCCGGCAGGCGCATCTCGAACACGCCGAACATGGCGATGGCGAAGACCACGAAGAAGGCCGCGAAGGGGATCAGCACCCAGGGCGACTGCAGCATCGCCTGCAGGTTGAGCTTGGCGCCGAACAGGCCCATCAGGGTGCCGAGCACCGCGTAGCAGGCCGCCATCGGCAGCACGTAGGCCAGCGACAGCGCCAGGCCGCGCATGCCGCCCGGACGGCCACGCAGCACGACGCCGGAGAGGATCGGCAGCATCGGCAGCACGCAGGGGGTGAAGGTCAGCGCCAGGCCCAGCAGGAAGAAGATCACCAGCGCGCGGCCGAGCTTCTTGATCTTGCCCGGCTCGTGGTCGCCCAGCAGGCTGGCCAGCGGGTTGCTCGAAGCGGCGGCGGACTTGGCGGCAGCAGAAGGCGCGGGACCGGTCAACACACTGGCGGCCTGGCCGTCGGCGATCTGCAGGCGAGTGGTTTCCGGCGCGTAGCACAGGCCCTTGTCGGCGCAGCCCTGGTAGCTGACGACCAGGGTGAAGGGCTTGTGCTGCGGGTTGACCAGCGGCACGTCGATGTCGGTGATGGCGTAATACACCACCGTGTCGCCGAAATAGTCGTCGTGATGCTGCTTGCCCGGTGGCAGCTTCACCTCGCCAATGCTCACGCCGCTGTCGGCGGGTTCGACCTTGAAACTGAAACGGTGCTGGTAGAGGTAATAGCCGTCGGCATTGATGAAGCGCAGCTTCACCTGCTGACTGTCGCTGTCCTCGACGCTGACGCGGAAGGCCTCGGCCACCGGCAGGAAGTCGCCCTTGGCCGGTTGCCCGACGGCGAAGCCGCCCTTGTCGGCGGGTTTGTCGAACAGGCCGGCGGAAGCGGGCAGGGCGATCAGCAGCAGGAGCAGGGTGAGCAGGCGGCGCATGGACATCTCGCGGACTACGTAATGGGCGGGCATAGGGCTGGCGGGCATGATAGCGGAAAGCTTCCGACGCGGCCCGAGGCGTTGCCGGAAGAGCTGTCACAAGACGTGATAGAGGCTGTGGGACTGCGCCTACGAGCCCCAGTTCCCCAGGCTCCGCTGCGTCAATCGGCCGCTCGCTGGCCGAAGGCCGCCAGCAGGTCGCTGACGAAGGCCTGTTCGGCGTCGCCGGGATGGCGTCCGCGGTGGCGGGTCAGGCTGAAGGCCACGTCGAAGCCCAGCTCGCCGGGCAGCAGTTCGCGCAGATGGCCACGCTCGATCCACGGTTGGGCGACATGCTTGGGCAAGTAGCCGATGTGTGCACCGGAAAGGATGAATGCCAGGCTGCCGTCCACCTGCTCGCAGCGCGCGCTGCTGCGACTGGTTTGCAGCGGCTCGTCGGCGGCGATGAAGCGGTAGGGGTGCAGGACCTGGTCGGCATCGGCCAGGGAGTCGCGGGTCGGTTTCTTCTCGAGGAAGGCCGGATGCCCGGCGCCGCAGTAGAGGCCCTGGGGTTCGACGAACAGGGTGTGATGTTCCAGCGCCGCCTGGGTGCCGGCGAAGTAGCCGACCGCCAGGTGCAGGCGGTCCTGCAGTAACTGGCGCTCCAGCTCGGCGGGCGTGGCGGTGATCAGTTCCAGGCTGACCGCCTCGTTGCGCTGGCGGAAGCGGCGGATCGCCCCGGACAGCTGCGCCAGGACTTCCACATCCAGCCCCTCGGAAAGTCCGATGCGCACCTCACCCAGCAGCTTGTCGGCTACGCCGCGCGCTTCGTCGCGAAATCCCTCGATGGCGACGAACAGGCGCCGCGTCGATTGCAGCAGGTGCTCGCCCTTGGGCGTCAGGCGGAAGCCGCCCTTGCCGCGTTCGCACAGGCGGTAGCCCAGGCGCGTCTCCAGCTTGGCCATCTGGATGCTGATACTCGGCTGGCTCAGCCCCAGTTCGCCCTGCGCGGCGCTGAAGCCGCCGCATTCCACCACGGTGACGAACAGCCGCAGCAGTTGCAGGTCGAGGTCGCGCAATTGGCTGAGCATGGCTGTCTCCAAACATTGCTTTGGTGAAATGCCAAAGTAATTAACTTTGTATTTTTACAAAGTAAAGCCCGCCCCATGCTCGCCCTATAACGACAACAACCTGAGGCGATGATCATGCGTGCGTTCTTCCAGGCTTCTCTCACGGTGCTGGCCGTGGCCCTGGCCATGCCCCTGCCGGCGCAGGAGCGGGTGCTCAACCTCTACAACTGGGCGGATTACGTCGGCGCCGATGCGCTGCAGCGCTTCCAGAAGGAAACCGGTATCCGCGTCAAATACGACACCTTCGACAGCGCCGAGGTGCTCGACAGCAAGCTGATGACCGGCCGCAGCGGCTACGACGTCGTGTTCCCCGCCAGCAGCGGGCTGGCCCGCGCCATCCAGGCCAAGGCGGTGCAACCGGTGGACGCCGCGCAGCTGAAGAACTTCGCCAACCTCGACCCGGAATTGCTGGCCAAGCTGGCCGCCATCGACCCCGGCAATCGCTTCGGCGTGCCCTACACCTGGGGCACCGTGGGCCTGGCGATCAACAAAAACGAGGTGCTCAAGCGCATCCCCGACGCCCCGCTGGACAGCCTCGACCTGCTGTTCAAGCCCGAGTACGCCAGCCGCCTGGCCGACTGCGGCGTCTCGCTGATCGACTCGCCCCAGGAAGTCATCAGCGTGGCGCTCAACTACCTGGGCAAGTCGCCATACAGCACCGACTCGGCGGACCTGGCCGAGGTCCGCCAGTTGCTGGAGAAGCTACAGCCCAGCGTGCGCTACATCGCCAGTGGCAAGCACATCAACGACCTGGCCAACGGCACGCTTTGCGTCGCCCTGACGTACACCGGCGATGCACTGATGGGCGCCGCCCAGGCCAAGCAGGCGAACAAGCCGTACGAGGTGATCTACCGGATTCCCAAGGAAGGCACGCTGATCTGGTTCGACACCATGGCCATCCCGGTGGACGCGCCACACCCGCATGAAGCCCGCGCCTTTATCGACTTCATGCTGCGCCCGGAATCCATCGCCGAGCTGACCAACACCCTGTACTTCGCCAACGCCAACCTGAAGGCCACGCCATTGCTGAATGCCGACGTGGCCGGCGATCCGGACATCTACCCGGCGCCGGCCATGCGCCAGAAGCTGTTCGGCGAGCAATTGCTGACCTTGAAGCAGCAGCGCGAGCGCACCCGGCTGTGGTCGGCGTTCCGTACCCGTAGCTGATTCGTGTGCGCTTGCCCTCTCCCTAACCCTCTCCCTGAAGGGAGAGGGGACCGTTCGGTGCAGGTTGAAGCCGTAGCGTCAGCCGGCACAGGCAGCTCCCTCTCCCTTCAGGGAGAGGGCGGGGGAAGAGGGTGGTCCCGCAGGCACCGAACCATCAGAACAACACAACAAAGACATTGATGAGGACACCATGGATCTCGCCCAAGACAACGACCAGGCCATCACCCGCGACAGCCTCTACGGCACCGCCGCCGAATCCACCTACGCCGGCATCACCAGCTTCATGCGCCGCCGCTACAGCCGCGACCTGAACGGCGTCGACCTGGTGGTCAGCGGCGTGCCCTTCGACACCGCCACCACCAATCGCCCCGGCAGCCGCTTCGGACCGCGGGCGATCCGCGCCGCCTCGGTGCAGATGGCCTGGGCCCGGCACTTCCCCTGGGAGTTCGATCCCTTCGACCACCTGGCGGTGATCGACTACGGCGACTGCTCCTTCGATCACGGCGTGCCGCAGGAAACCCCGGAAGTCATCGAAGCCCACGCCGCGCGCATCCTCGATGCCGGCTGCGCGTTGCTGACCCTGGGCGGCGACCACTTCATCAGCTACCCGCTGCTCAAGGCCCACGCGAAGAAGCACGGCCCGCTGTCGTTGATCCACTTCGACGCCCACAGCGACACCTGGCCGGACGAGGATTGCCAGCGCATCGACCACGGCACCATGTTCTACCACGCCGCCCGCGAGGGGCTGGTCGACCCGGCGCGCTCGGTGCAGGTCGGCCTGCGCACCACCAATGACGACGTGATGGGCTTCCAGGTGCTGGACGCCCGCGAAGTGCATCGCAACACGCCGCAGGCCATCGCCGAGCGCATTCGTGCGCGTGTTGGCGACCACCCGGTGTACCTGACCTTCGACATCGACTGCCTCGACCCGGCCTTCGCTCCGGGCACAGGTACACCGGTCTGTGGCGGACTGAGCTCGCACCAGGCGTTGGAAATCCTCCGCGCGCTGCGCGGTATCAACCTGGTGGGGATGGATGTGGTGGAAGTGGCGCCGCCCTACGACAGCGCCGAAATCACCGCCTTGGCCGGCGCGACTTTGGCGATGGAGATGGTTTGCCTGTACGCGGCTCGTCACAAGCTCGGCGAGCGTTGATGAGTTGATCTTGCCGGAGTGCTGGCGGGGCGCTTCGACAAGATCAAAGGCCCCTCACCCTAACCCTCTCCCACAAGCGGGAGAGGGGACTGTTCGCTGCAGGATGAAGCCGTTGGGGCAGCCGGCACATATGGCCCCCTCTCCCTCCGGCGTCCCTGCACGAAAAATTGATCCGACGGATACGGAGCCATCAGACGCGAAACGCCCTGACGGCGGTGTGCAACGCACCGCCCAACTCCTGCAACTGCTCACCGTGGCTACGCCCCTGGCCGATCAGGCGCAGGTTTTCGCTACCCAGTTCGTGGATGCGCTCGCTGTGGGAGCGAATTTCGCTGACCGCGCCGCTCTGCTGAGCGGAGCTTTCGGCGATGCGCTGGGCCATGCTGGCAATGGTGCGGATGGAGCCGACCACCTCGTCCAGTGCGCCCTCGGCGGCGCCGGCCTGGTTGGCGGTGACTTCCGCGTGTTCGACCTGGCTGCGCATCGCCTCCACCGACTGCCGCGCAGCCTGCTGCAGACGCGCGGTGAGCTGCTGGATTTCCTCGGTGGCGCCGGTGGTGCGCAGGGCCAGCGAGCGCACTTCCTCGGCGACCACGGCAAACCCGCGGCCCTGTTCGCCAGCCCGCGCGGCCTCGATGGCGGCGTTGAGCGCCAGCAGGTTGGTCTGGTCGGCAATGGAGCGGATCACCCCCAGCACGTTGCCGATCGTGGCCGACTCCTCGGCGAGGTTCTCGATGGCCTGGGCGTTGCTCTGCACTTCGTCCACCAGCGCGCGCATGCCGCTCAGGCTGTTGCCGATCACCTGCTGGCCCTGTTCGACGGCCGTACCGGCCGCGTGGCTGGCCGAAGCGGCCTGGCTGGCGTCGCCGGCCACCTGCTGGATCGCCGCTTCCATGTGGCCCAGCGCGTCACGGATTTCCCCGGTGTCGCTGGCCTGGCGCTCGGCCCCCGCGTGCAGGCCACCGCTGAGTTCGGCCAAGGCGCGGCTGCTGCCGGCCACTTCCTCGGCGCGCTGGTGGATGGTGCCGACCAGGGTGCCGAGGAAATCGCGCAGGCGGTTCAGCGATTCCTGCAGTTCCAGCAGGTCGCGGGTGCGGGTTGCCAGGGCGATGGGCTTGGCGAAGTCGCCACGGGCCCAGGTCGAGAGCGCCGGGACCAGTTGGCCAAGAACGCGCGCCAGGCGGCGTTGCAAGGTGTCGATGAGCAGGGCGGTGGTGAGGATCAGGACAATCAGCGCGCCCTGGATGATGCGCACCTGGGCCTGGATCTTCGAGCGCTCCTCGCGTACCTGTGGCTCCAGGGTCGCCAGCGCCTGCTGCACGGCGCCCAGGCGCTGGGCGGTGGCGTTGGCCAGCTCCTGGCGCTGGGCGATCAGCTGGCGGGTGCGGTTGAGTTCATCCGGGTAGCGGCGCAGCACGCTGCTGAGGTCGCGCTTCAAGGCGACGCCACGGTCCTCGCTCTGCGTCTGGGCGGCCGGCTGCGATTCCAGACCCATCATGGCGGCGAAGTCGTCGGAGGCGGAGGCTTGTTGCTCCAGCACGCCGAGCAGCGGCAGGGCGTCGATGCGCTCGGCCAGCTGGCGCAGGGTTTCCAGCTCGCGCTGGATATCCTCGGCGAGCGCTGGGTTGCCGCTCTCCACCAGCTTGGCACGGGCGTGGGCCAGGCGCGTCAGGTGCAGGCCGGCTTGCAGCAGCGGGGGGCGGTACTCGGCGGCGGCGGGGTTCTGGCTGGCATCGGCATAGGCGCCGAGCTGGTCCAGCGCGGCCAGCAGGTCACGCTCGGCCTGCAGCAGCAGGCCCTGTGGGTCGCCGGCCAGCTTGCCGGCGGCAAGCAGCTGGTTGCCGCTGAACTGGTGCAGTTCGTCGAGGCTCCGGCCGAGAAGCTGGCTGAGGCTGTCTGGCAGTTGCGGCAGCTCCTGGGCGAGTTCGTCCAGGCCCTGCTGGGCGGCTTTCTGCTTGAGCGCGTCGCCGCTGGCGAGGTACGCCTGGATGTTCTGCGCGACCTTGCGCTCGAAGCCCTGGGAGAGCTCCAGGTAGCGGTCCATCAGCGTGAACGGGCGCTCCAGGGCGCGTTGCGACCACCACAGAGTGGCGCCCAGCGCGAGGCACACGAGCAGGAGCAGGAAGGTGTTGAGGTTGGTGAGCAGCTTGAGGCGCATGGCAGGTCTCGACCGACAGCGAAAAAACGGCGAGCCCTGAACCTATTGCAGTTTCGTTACTGGCTGATGACACGGTGCCAGCATCTGGTCGGGAAATGGCGCGGCAGAGCGCCGCGTCGGACCGCTGGCGGGTGTTACTTGTAGACCTCGACGCGATTGCGGCCGCCGTGTTTGGCGGTGTACAGCGCCTCGTCGGCCTGCTTGGCGAGGGTCTTGATGTCCATCTCCTCGCCCAGTTCGGCGATGCCGCAGCTGAAGGTGCAGGACAGGTCGTGGGGCTGCGCCGGGTAGTGGATTTCGGCGAAGCGCTGGCGGATCTCCTCCAGCACCTTGTGCGCCGAGGCGGCATCGGTGTCCGGCAGCACCACGGCGAACTCCTCGCCGCCGTATCGGCCGATGTGATCGGTCTTGCGCAGGCGCTGCTTGAGGAACAGCGCCAGGCTTTTGATCACGCGGTCGCCCATGGGGTGGCCGTAGGTGTCGTTGACCCGCTTGAAGTGGTCGATGTCGAGCATCGCGAAGGTCAGCGGACGTTCCTCGCGGCGCGCGCGGAAGCGCGCATCGTCGAGCAGTTGCAAGGTGTGGGTGTGGTTGTACAGGCCGGTGAGGCTGTCGCGCACCATCCGCGCCTTCAGGCTGCGCGCTCGGGCGGCGCGGTTGCGCACGGTGGCGATCAGGTGGCGCGGCTTGATCGGCTTGGTGAGGAAGTCGTCGCCGCCTTCGCTCATGGCGTCGAGCTGCTTGTCCAGATCGTCCTCGGCGGACAGGTAGATGATCGGCACGCTGACGTAGCGCTCGTGCTGGCGGATCACCTTGGCCAGCTCGGTGCCCAGGCACTCGGGCATGTACATGTCGAGGATGATCAGGTCCGGCTGGAATTCGGCCAGTTCGGCCATCACCGACAGCGGCGCGGTGAGCGCGCGGGTAACGATGCCGGCGCTGTTGAGGACCATCTCGGTATGCGCGGCCTGGGCGCGGGAGTCGTCGACGATCAGCACGCGAAACGGCTCGTAGTGCGCCACGCGAGTCAGTGTCTCGATTTTCTCCAGCAGGCCGGAGGCGTCCAGCGCGCCGCTGAAGAAGTCCTGTCCGCCCGCGCGGGCAGCGGCCAGGCGGGTCGGGGTGTCGGTTTCTTCATGGCTGAAGAACAGCACCGGCAGCTTCTGCTTGAGGCCGGCCTGGGCCTCGTCGGCCAGCGCCAGGCCCTGGCCGTTGGCGAAGTCGATTTCCATCACGATGGCCGCCGGATGGCGGTCGGCCATGGCGGCGCGGAAGGCGTTGGCGTGCTCGCAGGGCTGCGCGGCCATACCGAAGAACTCCAACTGCTGGGCCAGGCGCTCGGCGCGCTCCTGGTCCTGCAGGGCCAGGTAAACCGGCTTGCGCAGGGGTGGCAGGTGGGTCTGCTCGAACTGGTCGCCGTGGCGCAGGCCGGTGCGCGACAGGCGCTGCATCAGGCGGTTGAGTTCGGTGATCAGCTCGCTGGAGAGACGCCCGCGGTTGTCCTGCACGGCGCGCAGGCACTGGTCGATCGCCTTGGCCAAGTCCGCATGCTCGGCCTGCTCGAAGCGTTCGGCGTAGCGCTGCAGGCGCAGGCAAGCCTCGGCGAGCTCCGCCATACCCGCGCTGTTCCACTCCGAGCGCGACAGGCGCTGCCAGACTTCCAGCAGGTGACGTGCCTGGTGGATCACCCGCTGGGCGAAGTGATGCTTGAGGCGGTCGAGGGATGGATCGTCGAGCTCGGTCATCGCGCGCTTCTTTATAGAGCCGTACCGGCGGCCTGCGGGGCGAAGATGTTTCCGCCGTGATACACAGTGGTGGCCCTATGCTACCAATCCTTGATGGCAATAACAGTGCCTTCGGTCAAACATCCGAAGCTTTGTATTTCGCAGCATTAACCAGCACCATGCGCAGGGTAGGCTGCGCTGACCCGCCTGCGTGCGGCATGCTTGCGCAGTGAGGCCTAAAATCCCGGCACCCTGGGGCCGGTTGCGGGTCCAAGCTATCTTCGAATTCGGGACATCAAGGAACTTGCCATGTGGAACTGGAAGAAACGCGGCTCCGTACGTGATCGCGTGAACGACTCGGTGGACGACGCGCGCGCCTACTTCGGCGGCCCCTGGCTGGGCCGCGTGCTTGGCGGTCTGCTGGGCGTCTATCTGGTGATCTGCGGCGCGATTGGCTGGTACTGGAGCCAGGAGCCGGACCTCTTCCCCGTGCAGCAGAACGCCCAGGCCTCCGCCGAGCGCGCCGGCCGACAGATGGTGGTGGGCTACACCACGGTGGAAACCCTCAAGGAAGTGGTCGCCACGCTGCTCAACAAGCCGGGCGGCTACCTGTCCAACGACATCTTCCCGCCGGGCGTCTGGCTGGACAACATGCCCAGCTGGGAATATGGCGCCCTGGTCCAGGTGCGTGACCTGTCCCGTGCGCTGCGCAAGGACTTCGCCCGCTCCCAGTCGCAGTCCACCGAGGACGCCGACCTGGCGCGTGCCGAGCCGCGCTTCAACTTCGACAACAAGAGCTGGGCGCTGCCGTCCTCCGAGTCGGAATACGCCGAGGGCATCAAGTCCCTGGACCGCTACCTCGGCCGTCTCTCTGCCGATCCGGCCGGCGCGCAGTTCTATGCCCGCGCCGACAGCCTGAACAACTGGCTGGGTGACGTTTCCACCCGCCTGGGCTCGCTGTCCCAGCGTCTCTCGGCCAGCGTCGGCCGGGTCAAGCTGAACACCAACATCACGCCGATGCAGCCGGTCACCCCAGGCCAGGCGCCGGAAGTCGAGGAAGTGATCCAGGAAACCCCCTGGATGCAGATCGACAACGTGTTCTACGAAGCCCGCGGCCAAGCCTGGGCGCTGTCGCACATCCTGCGCGCCATCGAGGTGGACTTCGCCGACGTGCTGGCGAAGAAGAACGCCACCGTCAGCGTGCGCCAGATCATCCGCGAACTGGAGGCCGCCGAGGCGCCGCTGTGGAGTCCGATGGTCCTCAACGGCAGCGGCTTCGGCGTGCTGGCCAACCACTCGCTGGTGATGGCAAACTACATCTCCCGCGCCAACGCCGCGATCATCGACCTGCGCCAGCTGCTGGCCCAGGGCTGATCCATGGCTGGCATCAGCGACAAGGAGGCCGCCCACCGGGCGGCCTCGGACGCCGAGAAGATCGCCTGGGTCGACGAAGACGACCAACTGCTGGGCAGCCTGCCGCGCGCCGAACTGCGCGCGCGCGGGCTGATCGGCCGCGGCACCTTCATCCTGCTGTTCAACTCCGCCGGGGAGCTGTGCGTGCACCGCCGCACCTTGAGCAAGGCCGTCTACCCCGGCTACTGGGACCCGGCCGCCGGCGGCATGGTGCAGGCTGACGAGAGCTACGCCGAGTCCGCCGCCCGTGAGCTGGAGGAAGAGCTGGGCATCGCTGGCGTCGAATTGCGCGCCCACGGCACCTTCTTCTTCGACCAGCCGGACAACCGCCTGTGGTGCGCGGTGTTCTCCGCAGTGTCCGATGCGCCGCTGACCTTGCAACCCGAAGAGGTGCTGGAAGCGAAATTCATCGACCCGCACCAGGCGCTGGCCGAGGCCAAGGCCGGCACACCTTACTGCCCGGATTCGCTGGCGGCGCTGCGCAAGTACCTCGTGAGCTTCTGACGCTCTGACCCGCTGCGGGCTGCTCTTCGTAGGAGCGAGCTTGCTCGCGAATGGCTTCGCAGCGGGGCTTGTTCGCGAGCCAGCTCGCTCCTGCAACAACCCTGCTGCGCCGGCATGTCGCCAAACCACCGATCAATGACGCATTTTCGCTCTTAGCATTTGCCTTCAATGCTGCTAAATTGCGCGACCTTTCCGGCAGGGTCCTCCGCCGGGAATTGCGCAGCCCCTGCCTGAGTGGGGCGTCGCGGTCGGCGCCAGCCGGCCATTCGTTGACCTGGCCCGAAGAGGCCAATCCTGGGGAAACGCCCGGTGGTCAAGAAAGCATCCTCCCTGTCCGCCCTCGGCGGGCTTGTCTATTCCACTGATTCCGGCCGGCATTGCCCGGACTGCAATCAGCCCATTGGCGCATGCATCTGCAAGCAGGCCGAGATTCCGGCCGGCGACGGCATCGCTCGCGTGCGTCGGGAAACCAAGGGCCGCGGTGGCAAGACCGTGACCACGGTAACCGGCGTGCCGCTGGCGGCCGATGCGCTCAAGGACCTGGCCACCGCGCTGAAGAAGCGCTGCGGCACGGGTGGCGCGTTGAAGGACGGCATCATCGAGATCCAGGGCGACCACGTCGACCTGCTGCTCGAAGAGCTGACCAAGCGCGGCCTCAAGGCGAAGAAATCCGGCGGCTGAGCCGTCTTCTGTGTCCTAAGCGACTCTCCCCTGTCGAGAACGGGTTCCAGGCGATGCGCACGCGGTGCATCGTCGGCAAGCCCTTTCCCTAGATGGGAGATTTATCGGCGCGCCCCTGGCGTGTCGTCGGATTTTCCTAAACTTACCGCCAAGCCCGGCGGTCAACACGGCAACGTCACGAGGCCCGGCTAGGTTTACACCACCAGGCCTTGACGACTCACCCGCACGCCGGGCGGGCGCCTGCACACATTCGCGCAATCTGAGGAGACCACCCCGCATGGCCGCTAGACGGACCCGCAAAGACGACGGCAGCAACTGGACCGTGGCTGACAGCCGCAGCATCTACGGAATTCGCCACTGGGGCGCTGGCTACTACGCCATCAACGACGCCGGTAACGTGGAAGTTCGCCCGCAGGGCGCCGATGCCCAGCCGATCGATCTGCATGCGCTGGTCGAGCAGCTACGTGAGGCGGGCCTGTCGCTGCCGCTGCTGGTGCGTTTCCCGGACATCCTCCAGGACCGCGTGCGCAAGCTCACCGGTGCCTTCGACGCCAACATCGCGCGCCTGGAGTACACCAGCCGCTACACCGCGCTGTACCCGATCAAGGTGAACCAGCAGGAAGCGGTGGTGGAAAGCATCATCGCCACCCAGAACGTCTCCATCGGCCTGGAAGCGGGCTCCAAGCCCGAGCTGATGGCCGTGCT
This sequence comes from Pseudomonas sp. PDM18, assembly GCF_014852585.1. Classification (GTDB taxonomy): domain Bacteria; phylum Pseudomonadota; class Gammaproteobacteria; order Pseudomonadales; family Pseudomonadaceae; genus Pseudomonas. The sequence continues at coordinate 219,000 of NZ_JACVBX010000010.1, forward strand.
GGCGCTGGCGCCCAAGGGCGGTACCATCGTCTGCAACGGCTACAAGGACCGCGAGTTCATCAAGCTGGCGCTGATGGGACAGAAGCTCGGCCACAACGTGTTCATTGTGATCGAGAAGGAATCCGAGGTGCAGCTGGTGATCGAGGAAGCCGCCGTCATTGGCGTGCTGCCCCAGGTCGGCCTGCGCGTGCGCCTGTCCTCGCTGGCTTCCTCCAAGTGGGCGGATACCGGTGGCGAGAAGGCCAAGTTCGGCCTGTCCGCCGCGCAGCTACTATCGGTGGTCGACCGCTTCCGCGCCGCCGGCCTGGACCAGGGCGTGCGCCTGCTGCACTTCCACATGGGTTCGCAGATCGCCAACCTGGCTGACTACCAGCACGGGTTCAAGGAAGCCATCCGCTACTACGGCGAACTGCGCGCCCTCGGCCTGCCGGTGGACCACGTGGACGTCGGCGGCGGCCTGGGCGTGGACTACGACGGCACCCACTCGCGCAACGCCAGTTCGATCAACTACGACATCGACGACTACGCAGGTGTGGTGGTGGGCATGCTCAAGGAGTTCTGCGACGCGCAGGGCCTGCCGCATCCGCACATTTTCTCTGAGAGCGGCCGTGCGCTGACCGCGCACCACGCGGTGCTCATCACCCAGGTCACCGATGTCGAGCGCCACAATGACGAAGTGCCGAAGATCGGCGACCTGGCCGAGCAGCCGGAGATCGTCCAGTGGCTGGCCGACCTGCTCGGCCCGACCGACGCCGAGATGGTCACCGAGACCTACTGGCGCGCCACCCACTACATGAGCGATGCCGCCGCGCAGTATGCCGAGGGCAAGATCAGCCTGGCACAGAAGGCCCTGGCCGAGCAGTGCTATTTCGCCATCTGCCGTCGCCTGCACAACCAGCTCAAGGCGCACCAGCGTTCGCACCGCCAGGTGCTCGACGAGCTGAACGACAAGCTGGCCGACAAGTACATCTGCAACTTCTCGGTGTTCCAGAGCCTGCCCGACACCTGGGCCATCGGCCAGGTGCTGCCGATCCTGCCGATCCACCGCCTGGGCGAGGAGCCGACCCGCCGCGCGGTGCTGCAGGACCTGACCTGCGACTCCGACGGCAAGATCACCCAGTACGTCGACGAGCAGAGCATCGAGACCAGCATGCCGGTGCACGACGTGAAGGAAGGCGAGGACTACCTGATCGGCACCTTCCTGGTCGGCGCCTACCAGGAAATCCTCGGTGACATGCACAACCTGTTCGGCGACACCGACTCGGTGAACGTCTATCAGAACGCCGACGGCAGCTATTACCACGCCGGTATCGAGACCCACGACACCATCGAGGACATGCTGCGCTACGTGCACCTGTCGCCCGAGGAACTGATGACTCACTACCGCGACAAGGTCGCCGGGGCCAAGCTCACCGCGCGCGAGCGCACCCAGTTCCTCGACGCGCTGCGTCTGGGGCTGACTCGCTCGGCGTACCTGTCGTCCTGATAGTTCGCAGTCCGCGTGATGAAAGCCCCGCTTCGGCGGGGCTTTTTCTTGTTCTTCGTAGGAGCGAGCCTGCTCGCGAAAAAACTCCGCAGGATCGTAGGGCGGATAACGCGCCAGCGTTATCCGCCGTGAGGCAATCGGCGGATAACCCGTTCCGGGTTATCCGCCCTACGGTGCCCGAGTGTCGTTCAGGCGTCGCGCAGTTCAAAGGAAGGGAACAGTGCGTGCAGCTCCCGCCACAGATCGGGCGCGCCATGGGGCACGGGTGTGGCGATCAGGCCAGGATCGAGCTGCCGGCCGTTGCGGGCCAGTTGTACCACGAAGTGGTCCACGCCCATTGCGCGCAACCCTGTGGCCAGCCGGCGCAGTCGTTCCAGGTCAAACAACTGCCAGTGCACGGTGGTTCGGCACTCGTGGCCGACGCCGCTTTCCAGCAACAGCTCCAGGCTGCGCCAGTTGGCCAGCCCGCTGCGCTTCACGCCGGTAATGGCGTCCATGTCCTCGGCCAGCCCCTTGACGTCGAAGCCGACCCAGTCGGCATGGGGCAGCGCGCGGGCGAAGGCTTCCGGACGGATGCCGGCGCTGTGCAGCCCGGCGCGGAAACCCATTTCGCGCACGCTGGCCATGGCCCCGGGCAGCGCGTTCTGCAACGTCGCCTCGCCGCCGCTGAACACCACTGCCTGCAGCAGGCCCCGGCGTCGCCGGAGGAAGGCGCGGATGTCGTCCCAGTGGATCTCCGTTTCACCCCGCGACGCAATCAGCTCCGGGTTGTGGCAGTAGCGACAGCGCCACGCACAGCCCTGGCAGAACAGCACGCAGGCGAGCAGACCGGGGTAGTCGAGGGTGGTCAGGGGCACCAGGCCCCCGACCCTGAGCGCACTGCTCATCGCGTCTCGCGGAAGTGACGGCGCTCGCGGTGCTCGGATTGCTTGCCGGCGTTGAACGCCGTCACCGGGCGGTGATAGCCCATCACGCGGGTCCACACCTCGCAGCGCTGGCGCTGGCTTTCGGGCAGTTGGTTGGCGGTCATCGTGTTGCTCCTTTTTTTGCGGGGATGAAAGCGAAGGGGCTCAGCTGCTGCAGCAGTTCCTGGTGGCGGCTTTCTGCAGCGCGGCTTCGTCGCAGCGCGGACAGAACTCGTGTTCGCCGGCGAGGTAGCCGTGTACCGGGCAGATGGAGAAGGTCGGCGTCACCGTCAGGTAAGGCAGGCGGAAGCGTCCGAGGGCGGTGCGCACCAGGGTCTTGCAGGCCTCGGCGCTGGAGATGCGCTCGGCCATGTACAGGTGCAGCACGGTGCCGCCGGTGTATTTGCATTGCAGGGCGTCCTGCAATTCCAGCGCCTCGAACGGATCGTCGGTGAGGCCCACCGGCAACTGCGAAGAGTTGGTGTAGTAGGGCGCGTCCGGCGTGCCGGCCTGGAGGATGTCCGGGTGGCGCTTCTGGTCCTCGCGGGCGAAGCGGTAGGTGGTGCCTTCGGCCGGCGTGGCTTCCAGGTTGTAGAGGTGCCCGCTGTCTTCCTGGAAGCGCACCAGCTGCGCCCGTACATGATCCAGCAGTTCCAGCACGATCTGCCGGCCGGCCTCGGTATGCAGGCCTTCGCGGTCGTCAGTGAAGTTGCGGACCATCTCGTGCAGGCCGTTCACGCCGATGGTGGAGAAGTGGTTGCGCAGGGTGCCCAGGTAGCGCTGGGTGTAGGGGTACAGCCCGGCGTCCATGTGCTGCTGGATGACCTTGCGCTTGACCTCCAGGCTGTCGAAGGCCTGCTCCAGCAGGTAGTCGAGCTGAGCGTAGAGGCCGGCAGCGTCACCGCGATGGCGGTAGCCCAGGCGCGCGCAGTTGATGGTCACCACGCCCAGCGAACCGGTCTGCTCCGCCGAACCGAACAGTCCGTTGCCGCGCTTGAGCAACTCGCGCACGTCCAGTTGCAGGCGGCAGCACATGGAGCGCACCTGGTTGGGCTGCATGTCCGAGTTGAGGAAGTTCTGGAAGTACGGCAGGCCGTAGCGCGCGGTCATCTCGAAGAGGCGCGTGGCGTTGTCGCTGTCCCAGGGGAAGTCGTGGGTGATGTTGTAGGTCGGGATCGGGAAGGTGAACACCCGGCCGTGGGCGTCGCCGGCCTGCATCACTTCGATGTAGGCGCGGTTGATCAGGTCCATCTCGGCCTGCAGCTCGCCATAGGCGAAGGGCATTTCCACGCCGCCGACGTAGGGAATCTGCTCGCGCAGGTCTTCCGGGCAGACCCAGTCGAAGGTCAGGTTGGTGAACGGCGTCTGGGTGCCCCAGCGCGAGGGCACGTTGAGGTTGTAGATGAACTCCTGCAGCGCCTGGCGCACCTGTTGATAACTCAGGCCGTCCTTGCGCACGTAGGGCGCGAGGTAGGTGTCGAAGGAGCTGAAGGCCTGGGCGCCGGCCCACTCGTTCTGCAGGGTGCCGAGGAAGTTGACCATCTGCCCCAGCGCGCTGGAGAGGTGCTTCGGTGGCCCCGCCTCGACCCGCCCCGGCACGCCGTTCAGGCCTTCGCTGAGCAGGGTGCGCAGCGACCAGCCGGCGCAGTAGCCGGCGAGCATGTCGAGGTCGTGGATGTGCAGGTCGGCTTCGCGGTGGGCGACGGCGATGCCTTCGCTGTACACCTCGTCCAGCCAGTAGTTGGCGGTGACTTTGCCGGACACGTTGAGGATCAGCCCGCCCAGGGAATAGCCCTGGTTGGCGTTGGCGCGCACCCGCCAGTCCTCCCGCGACAGGTATTCGTTCATCGACGCGGCGACGTCCACCAGCGTCTTGCGCTCGCGGCGCAGGCGGCCGTGGCGTTCGCGGTAGACGATGTAAGCGCGGGCGGTGGGGTAGTGGCCGGCTTCCATCAGGGCGCGCTCGACGACGTCCTGCACCTGCTCCACATCCAGGTCGTTGCGGGCCGGCAGGCGGGCCAGCACGCGACGGGTCAGCTCCCCGGCGTGGGGCGCGGTGAACTCGCCGCTGGCCTCGCCGGCGGCGGCGATGGCGCGTTCGATCTTGCTCGGGTCGAAGGCGGCTGAGCTGCCGTTACGCTTGCGCAGGCTGGCAGGAAGGGGGACGGTTCGTGACAGGGGCATTGGCTTTATTCCACAACATGCTGTGTCTCAAGTTATTCAAGACAACAAGATGTTGTGGGAATCTAGCGGCATCGGCCGTAGGAAAATTGACCTCGGTCAACGATGGGTGTCAGTCAATTTTTGCCATCGGAGGTATTGACCGGCACACCTCCCGGAATCAGCCGAGCAAGGGCGCCAGCCGCTCTGCCAGGCGCCCGGCGAGCTGCTCGTCGGTGACATTGGTGAAACTCATGATCAGCGCCGGCTCGCGCCTGGCCTCGACGCACCAGGCGTTCAGCGCCTGCAGGCCGAGGCCCTCGGCATGGGCGCGGCGGGCGACGGCGAGGTCGTCCTGGTCCAGCGCGCCGATCAGGTGCAGGCCGCCGGGGGTGTCGGCGAAGCGCAGGCGCTGGCCCAGGCGTTCCTCCAGCGCGCTGCGCAGCCACTGGCGGCGCTTGGCGTAGAGCGTGCGGGTGCGCTTGAGGTGGCGGGCGAAATGGCCCTCCTGCATGAAGTCGCACAGGGTCGCTTGTAGCAGCTCCGCGCAGCCGGAAGGGAACACCTGCTGGGCGCGCACGAAGTCCTCCACCAGATTCGCCGGCACCACCAGATAGCCCAGGCGCAGGGCAGGGTAGAGCACCTTGCTGAAGGTGCCGGTGTAGAGCACGCGGCCGGCGCGGTCGAGGCTCTTCAGCGCCGGCAGCGGGAAGCCGGCGTAGCGGTACTCGCTGTCGTAGTCGTCCTCGATTATCCAGGCGCCGCTGCTGGCCGCCCAGTCCAGCAGGGCCAGGCGGCGCGGCAGGCTGAGGGCAACGCCGGTGGGGCTCTGCTGCGAGGGCGTGACCAGCGCGAAGCGCGCATCCGCCGCGCGGGCGATACCGTCTTCCACCCGCAGGCCATCGGCATCCACCGCGACCGGCACCGGCACGCTGCCGGCGCGGCGCAGCAGTTCGCGGCCGCGCGGGTAGCCGGGGTCTTCATGCCAGAAACGCTGGCCGGGTTCGAGCAGGGTGCGGCTGATCAGGTCCAGCGCGCCCTGGTAGCCGGCACAGACGAAAACCTGCTCCGGGGCGCAGACGATGCCGCGGGAAATCCCCAGGTAGCCGGCGACGGCCTCGCGCAGCGGCCCGTAGCCGCAGGGCTCCGGGTAGGCCAGCATGGACGCGCTCTGCTGGCGCAGGCGTCGTGCGCACAGGCGCGCCCAGAGTGCGCGAGGGAAGGCATCCAGCGCCGGCACGCCGAGCTGGAACGGACGCAGGGCCGGGCCGTGGGCGATCAGGCCGGGCAGGCTGCGCTCCACCGTCGCCGGATCGACCCGGACGGGCGGCGGGGCACTCGTACGTCCCGCCAGTTGCGGTGACACCACCGTGCCTGCGGGCCCGCGCGCCAGCAGGTAGCCCTCGCTGGTCAGCAGCTGGTAGGCCAGCTCCACCGTGCCGCGCGCCACGCCCAGTTCACCGGCCAGCCCGCGCACCGGCGGCACGCGTTCGCCGGGGCGCAGCGCACCGCGGGTGATGGCATCGCGGATGCGCTCGTAGAGCTGGCGGTAGATCGGCAGGTCATGGCTCGGGTCCAGCGGCTGGCGGAGCGGATCGAAGGGCGCGGTCATGGCCTGTCCGGGACGGGGGTAAATGTGGAAGGCGACTATGCCATGACCGGTATCAAGGCGTCCCGGCGGCCGCGATGCAGGATCAGCGTCTAGGCTTGCAGGCAGTGTTGAAAAGCAGGCGCCGCGACTCCATCTGTTGTCGCAGAACCCGCTTTTTCCACCTGTTCGCCTCGCAGTGCGCGCAGCGGCTCCGGCTGCCCGCGCGAATCCCCTTGTCCCAGGCGCCGACAGGACCCACGCATGTGAGGAGTGACCGCTACCGATGGAATTCAAGGACTATTACGCCGCGCTCGGGGTCGAACCCGAGGCCGACGAGAAGGCGATCAAGACCGCCTACCGCAAGCTCGCGCGCAAGTATCACCCGGACGTCAGCAAGGAGCCTGACGCCGAGGCGAAATTCAAGGATGTCTCCGAAGCCTACGAGGTGCTGAAAAGCCCGGAAAAGCGTGCCGAGTACGACGAGCTGCGCAAGTACGGCTCTCAGGGGCCGCAGTTCGAAGCGCCGCCCGGCTGGCAGCCGCGCGGTGGTTTCGACGGCCCGCCGCCGGGGCACGAGCAGGACTTCAGCGACTTCTTCGAGCAGATATTCGGTGGCCGCGCCGGTGGTTTCGGTGGTGCGCGCCAACCGCAGGTCCACCGGGGCCAGGACGTGGAGATGGAAGTCCCGTTGTTCCTGGAGGAAACCCTCTCCGGCGAGAGCCGGCCGATCAGTTTCAGCCTGCCCAGCTATGACGAGTACGGTCGCAAGCTGCCGCCGCAAAACAAGACGCTGAACGTGAAGATTCCCGTGGGCACCGCCGACGGCGAACGTATCCGCCTCAAGGGGCAGGGCGCGCCGGGCATCAATGGCGGGCCGGCGGGCGACCTGTACCTGGCGATCCGCCTGGTGCCGCACCCGCTGTTTGACGTCGACGGCCGCGACCTCATCGTCACCGTGCCAGTGGCGCCGTGGGAAGCGGCGCTCGGCGCCAAGGTGGAAGTGCCCACGCTGGGGGGGCGGATCAGCCTCGGCATCCCGGCCAATAGCCAGGCCGGCCAGCGCTTGCGCATCAAGGGCAAGGGCCTGCCGAACAAGGGCGCTGCCGCCGCCGGCGATCTCTACGCTGTGCTCAAGGTGGTGATGCCGAAGGCCGCGGACGAAGCGACCCGTAAACTCTGGGAAGAACTGGCTGCCAAGGCAGCCTTCGACCCCCGTGCCGATTGGGGTAAACGCGCATGACGACGACAGTGATGGTGGTGGACCTCGACGAGCTCTGCCAGTCGGTGAACCTCCCCCGCGACGTGCTCGTCGAGATCGTCGAGGTGGGTATCGTGGAGCCCCGCGAACAGCGCGCCGGGCATTGGGTCTTCGATTACCAGGCGGTCAGCGTGGTGCGCCGCGCGGTGCGCCTGCGTCGTGAGTTCGAGCTGGATTGGCCGGGCATTGCTCTGGCACTGCGGCTGCTGGAGGAGGTGGATGAGCTGCGAGCGGAGAACCGCTACCTGCGCCAGCGCCTGGCGCGATTGCTCGAGGAGTGATGGACAAGCGCCGGCCGAAGCCGGCGCTTTTGTCGATCAGCGCGGCTGGTTCTGCACGATCCAGCCGGAGAAGGCATCGATGATGCTCTTCAGGAAGGGCTCGGTCTTCTCCGACAGCTTGCCGGATTCATCGAAGAAGCCGCCGGCGCCGCCCAGGTAGGCTTCGGGCTGCTGCAGCACGGGCATGTTGAGGAACACCAGCGACTGGCGCAGGTGGTGGTTGGCGCCGAAGCCGCCGATGGCGCCCGGCGAGGCACTGACCACGGCGCAGGGCTTGGCATTCCAGGCGCTCTTGCCGTAGGGGCGCGAGCCGACGTCGATGGCGTTCTTCAGCACGCCGGGCACTGAGCGGTTGTACTCGGGGGTGACGAAGAGCACCGCATCGGCGCGGGCGATGCGCTCGCGGAAGGCGGTGTAGCTGGCGGGCGGGGTGCCCACGTCGAGCTCTTCGTTGTACAGCGGCAGGTCGCCGATCTCCACGATTTCCAGCTTCAGGTTGGCCGGCGCCAGTGCGGCGAATGCCTTGGCGATCTTGCGGTTCAGGGATTCCTTGCGCAGGCTGCCGACAACAACGGCAACATCGAAGACTTGGCTCATGGCGACTCCTAGGGATCGGGGTAGTGAGCCGTTTGTTATAGACGATGAGCGTGACATTGCGTGGACATGGATCAAGGTTCGGCAATCATGTCCCAGTCGTTCTGAATGATCTTGGCTCTGTGGGGTGGGGCATTGCACCACTAGAGTGGCGACATGTCCCAGCCGCCCGATTCGAGGTCCCCATGTGCATGAAAGTCTTCTTCGCCGGAGCCAGCGGTGCCATCGGCCAGCGCCTGCTGCCGATGCTGCTGGAGCGTGGTTATCAGGTGCTGGCAATCAGTCGCTGCGCGCAGCGAGCCGCCGCTCTGGAGGCCGCGGGAGCGCGGGCGCTGGTGCTGGATGTCTATGACGCGCAAGCCCTGAGTGCCGCCATGCGGCAGTTCCAGCCGCGCTGGGTGATCCACCAGCTCACCGACCTGCCCGCCGGCCTCGACCCTGCCCTGATGCCCGCCGCCCAACCGCGCAACGCGCGGGTTCGCCGCGAAGGTACTGCCAACCTCGTGGCAGCAGCTCGCGCCGCTGGCGTCGAGCGCATGGTGGCGCAGAGCATCGCCTGGGCCTACGTGCCGGGCGAGTTGCCGTTGCATGAGGAACAACCGCTGGACCTGGGCGCCGAAGGCCCGCGCGCCATCAGTGTCGGCGGCGTCGCCGCGCTCGAAGAGGCGGTGCTCGGTGCGCGGCCGATGGAGGGCATCGTCTTGCGTTACGGCCGACTCTACGGGCCGGGTACGGGAGCCGATGCGGCAGACCCGAGGCTGGCCGTGCATGTGGACGATGCCGCCCGCGCCGCCCTGCTGGCGCTGGAGTGGGGCGCGCACGGCGCCTACAACATCGCCGAACAGGACATCGAAGTCAGCTCGGCCAAGGCGCGACATCGCCTGGGCTGGCAGCCGGGCTTCCGCCTGGCGGGGGTGCCGGCATGAGCCTCGTCTCGGGGCATGAGGCCCGGGCCGGTCTGGTGCTGGTCATTGCCCTCAGTGCCGGCGCATTGCTCTGGCAGCCCTGGTCGCGGCCGCTGGTGAGCCTGGCGCAAAGCCATGCCGGGGCTTCAGCTGGCGCGCGGCCGAGCACTCAGGTGAAGCGCCTGTCCTGCGAGCCGCTGGCCGACATGCCCGGCAAGGTCGTGACCACGCTGCAGGTGGACTTCCCGCCCAACGGCTACACCCCGGCGCACCGCCATCCCGGCGCGGTGACTGCCATCGTGCTCAGTGGTCAGGTGCGCTCGCAGATGCAGGGCCTGCCGGCGCAGACTTACCGCGCGGGCCAGACCTGGTTCGAGCCCAGCCGCGAGCTGCACCTGTTCGCCGAGAACCCCAGCGCCAGCGAGCCTGCGCGCCTGCTGGCAGTGATTGTCAGCGACGAGCACTGCGGCCCGCTGGTGATCCCCGAACCGACCGCCGCCCACCGCCATTGATGCTTCGCGAAAGGAGATTCGCATGACCCCACTCACCCCCTTCAGCGCTGCCCAGCTCGACGCGACCCTGGCCCGCCTCGGCCTGTCGCCGGAGCGCCCAGCGCCGACGCTGGAAAACCTCGACCGGCTGATCGTCGCCGCGCTGCATCACCTGCCTTTCGAGAACCTCGACGTGCTGCTGGACCAGCCCATCCTGATCGAGCCGGAGGCGGTGTTCGCCAAGGTCGTCGAGCGCCAGCGCGGCGGTTACTGCTTCGAGTTGAACAGCCTGTTCGCCCGCCTGCTGGCCAGCCTGGATTACCGTGTGACCCTGCTGGTGGCGCGGGTGCGCTGGGGCCTTCCGGCGGATGCGCCGCTGACGCCGCAGACGCACCTGCTGCTGCGCATCGATCTGGCCGAAGGGCCGCACCTGGTGGATATCGGCTTCGGCGGCCCTGCTTCGCCCAAAGCCCTGCCGCTGCGGGTGAACGAAGAGCTGCCAGGAGGCTGGCGTGTCAGTGGTTCGGCGGATGAGGAACTGGAGATGGCAACGCGCTCGGCATCCGGCTGGCAGACGCTGTACCGCTTCACCCTCGAGCCGCAGCATTGGGCCGACTACGGCATGCGCAACTGGTACACCTCGACCTACCCGCAGAGCGTGTTCCGCCACTCCCTGCGCGTGGCGCTCAGCGACGGCGGCGCGCGGCTGTCGCTGTTCAACGGGCAATTCAGCCGGCGTGGTGCGGACGGCGAAGTCGAGCAGCGCTCGATCGAGCATGCCGACGAATTGCTGGACGTCCTGCGCGAGCGTTTCCACCTGCAACCGGCGGCGCCGGACCTGCCGGCCCTGCGCCGTCGGCTGGCTCAGTTGCTGGAGTCGGCCGTCAGCGCCTGAGTGCCGCGAGGCTCGGCGGAGGCGGCAATGTCCGGCGCCACGCCGATGGCCAGCCGGACGATGCGGCCGGGCAGTTCGTCGCGCAGTAGTTCGCCGCCGGGCCTGCCGGCGAGCCAGTTGCCGTCGATGTCCGAGGCACGGCACTGCAGCTGGCGTTCGCCGTCGGGTGAGTCCGGCAACAGCCAGCGGCAGCGCCCGTCGAAGATGCGCACGCCCTTTTTCGGCATTCCGGCGCTGCCGGCGGAGAGCTGGCTGCGGACAGCCAGGTTGGCGAAGCTGATATCGGGTTGCACGGCGTCCAGGGGGTGGGTGGCCGATTCGCCGTCCATTTCGATGAGGATGTGCCGGAGCTCGCGCCTGCAACCGTCGCTGCTCAGGCTCAGCGGCACCTGGTAACTGACCCGGTAGGGGCGTTCACCGTGGCCGGGCGTGGCGAAGAGGCGTTGCGTGAGGTCGTCTTGCGCCGGGGAATTGCAGTGGCTGCCCTCGGGTGGCGAATAGCGCGCATTACCCACCAGGCTGAAATCGCCCGGCAGGTCGGCTTCGAAAGTGAATTCGTCGCTCGCGCAGCCGCTCAGGACGAGGGCTGCCAGCGAGGGGAGCCACCGCCACAGTGGGCGGCTGGAGGGGCGGGAAGGCATGGGGAGGTCCTGCGGCAGTCGAAGCTGCGCAGGAGCATCCACGGATCAGCGGAGCGACTGTATCGGATTGCTCGGTACTGGTTGTAGGAAAGCGGCCAGTCAGTCCGGCGGCTCAGCCGATCATCCCAAAACCACGCGCCATCAGGGTCGCCAGCAGCGGCAGGATCAGCAGCGCCAGCAGCTCCACGCGGATGGTCATGATCACCAGCTTCGCCTGGCGCTCGCTGGGCACTGGAACGCGGCCAGCCTTGAGCTCGTTGCGCCAGTTGAGGAAGGTCATGGTCGGCAGGATCGACAGCAGCGCCACCAGCACGAAGAGGCCGATCTTGGCGTGGAACAGACTGTTGTGCAGATAGTAATCCGTGCCCTTGGCGAACCAGACGACACGTGCCGCGCCGGTCAGCAGTACCACGCCGGCACAGGCGCCGTAGGCCAGGTCGACTATCACCAGGCTGCGCGCCCGCGACAGGTCCAGCGGCAGGCGGAACAGCTGGTGCTCCAGCACCAGCAGGGCGAACAGGATGAAGATCGACAGGTAGTGCAGGTACGCGGCGATGGCTTGGGCCATGAGTGGGTCCTCTGCTGGGGCCTTGCTTCTGATCAGGCTGAGGCCGGCGGCGCGCTGAAGTTCACCCGGTTGCGCCCGGCCTGCTTGGCACTGTAAAGCGCGCCGTCGGCGCGTTCCAGCGCCTGGTCGACAGGCTCTTCACCTGCCAGCAGGGTGCAGCCAATGCTCAGGCTGACCGGCAGCGGCCCGCAGGGGAGTTGCACCGGCTCGTGGCCGATCAGCTCGCGCACGCGCTCGGCGACGCGCTGCAGTTCCTCGCCGTCCTTCACCTTGAGCAGGGCGACGAACTCCTCGCCGCCCTGGCGCACCAGCAGGTCGTCCGGCCGTAGCGCGGCGCGCAGGCGGCGGGCGCATTCGCAGAGCACCTGATCGCCGGCGGCGTGGCCGTGCTGGTCGTTGATCGCCTTGAAGTGGTCGAGGTCGGCGTAGATCACGCCCAGCTGCACGTGGTTTTGCCGCGCCAGGCGGCACTCGCGGTCCTGGAAGGCGAGCAGGCCACCGCGGTTCCACAACTGGGTCAGTGGGTCGAGCAGGGCCTTGCGCTGCTCGCGGTCCATTTCCACGCGCAGGTCGCGGTTGCTCTGGATCAGTGTGCGCAATTGCAGGTAGCCCTCGGCGAGGGTGGCAAGGTCGCGGAAGTTGGCCTGCTGCGCCTCGGTCATGCTGCGCGGCCGCGGGTCGACCATGCACAGGGTGCCGATGGCCTGGCCATTGCCGGCGCGCAGCGGGCGACCGGCGTAGAAACGGATGTAGGGCGGGCCGAGCACCAGCGGGTTGTCGGCGAAGCGTTCGTCGAGGGTGGCATCGGGCACCAGCAGGGTGTCCTCGCCGAGGATCGCGTAGCCGCAGAAGGACACGTCGCGCGTGGTCTCGGTGGCGTCCAGGCCGACGCGGGCCTTGAACCACTGGCGATCCTGGTCGATCAGGCTGATCAGCACGGTGTCTACCTTCACCAGGTCCTGGGTCAGCTGGACGAGGGTATCCAGGTAGTGCTCGGCCGGGGTGTCGAGCAGGTTCATCTCATCCAGGGTCTGCTGACGCAGGGTTTCGTCAACGGGAATGGGACAAGCCGGCATGGCGTCTCCTCAACAGGTCAGGGGCTGGCAGGCGCCTGCCAGGCGTCTTGGCGTGTCAGCTTCCACGCGTAGCCGGCTAGGACCAGCGCACGCAGCAACATGAAGCATAGGAAGGTTAGCCACAATCCGTGATTTCCCCAGCCCTGCAGGGCGAATCCCAGCGGCAGACTGGCGGCGCAGGCCAGCAGCATGGCGTTGCGCATCTCGCGGGCGCGGGTGGCGCCGATGAACAGGCCGTCGAGCAGGTAGCTCCACATGCCGATGAGTGGCAGGCAGGCGAGGTAGGGCAGGTACTGGTCGGCGGTGGCGCGCACCTCCGGGATGTCGCTCTGCAGGGCGATGAACAGGTGCCCGAAGAAGGTGAAGAAGACGACGAACAGCAGGCTGGCGATCAGCGACCAGCCGCAGGCGACCACCAGCGAGCGGCGCAGCGCGGTGCGGTCGCGGCCGCCGATGGCATGGCCGCACAGCGCCTCCACGGCGTGGGCGAGGCCGTCGAGGGCGTAGGCAGTGACCATCAGGCCGTTGAGCAGCAGCGCGTTGGCCGCCACCGTGGCGTCGCCCAGGCGCGTGCCCTGCACCGTGAGCAGGAAGAACACGCCCTGCAGCGCCAGGCTGCGGATGAAAATGTCGCGGTTGACCATCAGCAGCGGCCGCCAGCTGGCCCAGGCGCGCAGGCGTGACCAGTCCGGCAGGCCGGGAAAGCGCCTGAGCGCACCACGGGTCAACGCCAGGCCGAGCAGCGCGCCGCCCCATTCCGCGGTTACCGCGGCCTTTGCCGCGCCGGCCACGCCCCAGCCCAGGCCCAGCACGAACCACAGGCTGAGGACGATATTGATGAGGTTGGTGGTCAGCAGGATCGCCAACGGTGCGCGGGCGTTCTGCGTGCCGAGGAACCAGCCGACCAGCGCATAGGTGGCCAGTGCCGCCGGCAGGCCGAACAGGCGGATGTGGAAGAACTCGCGGGCCAGCACATCCAGCTCCGGGGACGGGCGCATCAGCGCAAGCGCGGGGCCGGTCAGCGGCACCGCCAGCAGGCTGAGCAGCAGGGCGAGGCCCAGCGCCAGCAGCAGGCCCTGGCCGAGAATCCGCCGCAAGGCTCCGCCGTCTTCACGCCCGGCCGCCTGGGCGGCGAAGCCGGTGGTGCCCATGCGCAGGAAGCCCAGCACGCCGACCAGCAGGGTATAGAGCCCGCCGCCAACCGCGACGGCGCCCAACTGGTGCGCATGCGGCAGGTGGCCGATGACCGCGCTGTCCACCAGGGTGACCAGCGGCACGGAAACGTTGGAGAGGATCATCGGCGCGGCGAGCGCCCAGACACGACGATGGGTCGGCGAATGTCGCCAGGCTTCGAGCAGGGAATTCATGAGGGGCTCCTGAGCTGGCGCGCAGTATAGCGAGCCGGGAGCCCCGTGCTTTCAGCCGGCCGTGATCAGGCCGTCTTCTTGCGGTAGGCGCAGTAGCCGGGGCGCGGGCCGACCTGCGGGTGGTTGCGGCAGGTGTCCGGGCGCTTGGCGTAGACGCTACAGAGGCGCGTCTTGCGGTCGAGGAAGTAGCAGTCGCCGTTGCTGGTGCGGGTCAGGGTGAAGATGCCGCTCTTCTGGTTGAAACGCTCGACGACGCCTTCCTTGAGCAGTCGCTTGGCGATGTTCTTCGCCGGTTCGTCGCGCTCGAATTCGTCGACCACGCCGATCCGGATCAGGTCGTTGACGTTCACTTCCGCCGGCATGGTGCAGCAGGTGGCGTTGCAGTCCTTGCACAGGCCCGAGGTGTACTTCGCCCAGGTTTCCAGGCGGTCCAGTTCGGCGTTGGCAATCAGCGGTGGTTTTCTCATGGCGGCAAGTCGGTAGCGGTGGCGCGAAGGCGCGCATCATAGTGGTCGGCGCGCAGATTTGCTTGGCCTTTCGACGAACAGAGCGGCGTTCTACAGAGCGTCGATTCCGCCGTTATCGCGCAGATAGTCCCTGAAGGTCGGGTAGCAGATGAGGAACCAGGGCGTGAAACGCTCCGGGTGCGCGGCCATCTCGGCTTCCAGATCGGGCAGGGCGACGTAGCGGAAGTCGTCGGCCTCCTGTGGATCGGGGTGCGGTGGCTGCTCATCGACGGCACCGAACAGGTGGCCGTACTCGTGCTCGGTCATGCCGTTGGCCAACGCCAGGCGATAGCTGAACTCGAACAGCTTGCGCAGCTCGACCTGTACGCCCATCTCCTCGCGCAGCCGGCGTTCGGCAGCGTGCTTCGCGGACTCATCGGGGTAAGGGTGGCCGCAGCAGGTATTGCTCCACAGTCCGCCACAGTGATACTTGCCCGCCGCGCGGCGCTGCAGCAGCAGTTCACCGGCGCGGTTGAACACGTAGACCGAAATGGCACGGTGGCGCAGCCCGAGATGATGGGCCTGGTGTTTTTCCATCGTGCCGGTCGGGTTGTCGTGTTCGTCGACCAGGATCACCTGGATATCGGTCATGGAAATCTCCTGCGGGCGAGCCATCCGTGCTCAGAGTAGACGGATGGTTTTCAGCCCTTGCGGATCATCCAGATGCCCACCGCGATGGCGGCCATGCCGGCGATCTTCAGGGTGCTCACCGGCGCTTCCTTGAAACCGGCCCAGCCGAAGTGGTCCAGCGCCAGTGCCATGCCCAGCTGGCCGGCGAGCACCAGCACCATGAACATCAGCGCGCCGACGCGCGGTGCGGCGAAGGCGGCGATGAAGATGAAGAACATCCCCAGGAAGCCGCCGCACCACTGCCACCAGGGCATCCCGCGCATCGCTGCGAGGCTGGGGAATTCGCGGTTGGCCAGGGTCAGCGCGAGCAGGCCGAGCATGCCGACGAAGAAGGAAATCAGCGCGGCGGCCAGCACGCTGGATACCTGCTTGGCCAGTTGGCCGTTGATGCCGGCCTGAAGGGGCAGGCAGGCGCCGGCGATCAGCGGAAGGACGAACAACCACCAGGGTGGCGTAGGCATGGGAAACTCCGGAAAGGGTCGCAAAGCTGGGCAGCGAAGGGCTGGCCAGCGGTCGATCGAGAATAGTCAGCCGCGTAGTATGCACCAGACTGGAGCATCGCTCCCGCCCCGATGGAGGTCCCGACCATGGCCACCCGTGCTTCCCGCGTGCTGAGCGTCCGCATCGAGCGGCCGCGCGACACCGCCTACGAGTTCCTCGCCGACCCGACGAACTTCCCTTACTGGGCTTCAGGCTTGTGCAGCTCCATCGAGCCGCTGGAAGGTGATCTCTGGCTGGCGCAGACACCCCAGGGCCCCCTGCGCGTGCGCTTCACGCCGCGCAACGCGTTCGGCGTGCTCGACCATGACGTGCTGCCCGAGCAGGCGCCGGCCATCCACATCCCGTTGCGACTGATCGCCAATGCCGAAGGCTGCGAGCTGCAACTCACGCTGTTGCGCCAGCCACAGATGGACGACGCCACCTTCGAGCGCGACGCGCAGTGGGTGGAGCGTGACCTGCAGGCGATCAAGGTGTTGCTGGAGGGGTGATATCGCACTTCTCCTGTAGGAACGGGTCATGGCCGTGATCGCGGGCATACAGGTTTACAGAGGAATCAACCCTGTAGGGCGAGCTCGCGAACCGCCACACACCGAAGCCGCAGGCTGACTCGTTCGCGAGCAAGCTCGCTCCTACAAAAAAGCCTCACAATCGGACGGCGAGTTCGGCGCCCTCGCGGATCGCCCGCTTGGCATCCAGCTCCCGCGCCACGCTGGCGCCGCCGATGATGTGGTAGCGCAGGTTCTGCGCCGCCAGCGTCGGCTGCAGGTCCAGCAGCGGTTCCTGGCCGGCGCAGATCACCACGTTGTCCACCGCCAGGCATTGCTCCTGGCCGTCGATGCGCAGGTGCAGGCCGTCGTCGTCGATGCGCAGGTACTCCACGCCACCGAGCATGCGCACGCCGTGATG
Source organism: Pseudomonas sp. PDM18 (assembly GCF_014852585.1). Lineage (GTDB taxonomy): Bacteria > Pseudomonadota > Gammaproteobacteria > Pseudomonadales > Pseudomonadaceae > Pseudomonas. The sequence goes on from NZ_JACVBX010000010.1 coordinate 235,761, forward strand.
CTTGAGGTGCGCGCGGTGTACCCAGCCGCTGGTCTTGCCCAGCCCGGCGCCGGGTTGGCCGGCCTTGCGTTGCAGCAGCCAGAGCTGCCGGCGGGGAGCGGCGTCGACCGGCGGGATCAGCCCGCCGCCGGTGGCGTTGTCCAGGTCGATGCCCCACTGGCCCAGCCACTCGCCCAGCGGCTGCGGGCCGTCGCGTTCGCTCAGCAGGAAGCTGGCGATGTCGAAGCCGATGCCGCCGGCGCCGATCAGCGCGACCTTCTCGCCGACCGCAACGCCGCGCAGTACATCGAGGTAGCTGAGCACCTTGGCGTGGCCGATGCCCGGAATCGACGGCGTGCGCGGCTGGATGCCGGTGGCGACTATCACCTCGTCGTACTCGCCGCTGAGTTCGCCGCGCCGGATGCGCCGGCCCAACTGAACCTCGACGCCCAGTTCGCCCAGGCGCACGGCGAAGTAGCGCAGCGTCTCGTGGAATTCTTCCTTGCCCGGCACGCGCTTGGCCAGGTTGAACTGCCCGCCGATCTCCCCGGCGGCTTCGAACAGCGTCACCCGGTGGCCGCGCTCGGCGGCGACGCAGGCGGCGGACAGCCCGGCCGGCCCGGCACCGATTACCGCGATGCGCTTGTGGACGCGTGCCTTGCGGTAGCGCAGCTCGGTCTCGAACGCCGCACGCGGGTTGACCAGGCAGCTGGCGCGGCGGTTGGCGAAGGCGTGGTCCAGGCAGGCCTGGTTGCAGGCGATGCAGGTATTGATCGAAGCAGCGCGGCCGGCGGCGGCCTTTTCCACGAACTGCGGATCGGCCAGCAGCGGCCGGGCCATGGACACGAGGTCGGCGTGGCCTTCGGCGAGCAATCGCTCGGCGACTTCTGGCGTGTTGATGCGGTTGCTGGCAATCACCGGTACCCGCAGCTCGAGGCGCAGGCGTGCGGTGACGTCGGCGAAGGCGGCGCGCGGCACCGAGGTGACGATGGTCGGCACTCGTGACTCGTGCCAGCCGACGCCGGTGTTGAGCAGGTCGATGCCGGCGCCTTCGAGGGCTCGCGCCACGGTGCGCACCTCGTCCCAGGTGTTGCCGCCTTCCACCAGGTCGAGCAGCGACAGGCGGTAGCTGATGACGAAGCGTTCGCCCAGCGCGCGGCGAGTACGGCGGACGATTTCCAGCGGCAGGCGCATGCGGTTGCCCAGGTCGCCTCCCCAACGGTCTTCGCGCTGGTTGGTGCGCGGGCAGAGGAACTGGTTCAGCAGGTAGCCTTCGCTGCCCATGATCTCCACGCCGTCGTAGCCGGCGGCGTGGGCGAGCTTCGCGCAGCGTACGAAGGCGGCGATGGTGCGCAGGATGCCGCGCTCGGACAGCGCGCGCGGGGCGAACCAGCTGATCGGCGATTTCACCGGCGAGGCCGAGACCACCAGCGGGTGATAGCCGTAGCGCCCGGCGTGGAGAATCTGCAGCAGGATACGCCCGCCCTCGCGGTGCACCGCCTGGGTCAGGCGCCGGTGCGCCGGCACCTGCAGGCCGCTGGTGAGGCTGCTGCCCAGCGGCAGCAGCCAGCCTTCGCGGTTGGGCGCAAAGCCGCCGGTGATGATCAGCCCGACACCGCCGCGCGCCCGCTCGCGGTAATAGGCGGCGAGCTTGCCGAAGTCCCACAGGCGGTCTTCCAGGCCGGTGTGCATCGAGCCCATCACCACGCGGTTGCGCAGTTGAATCGGGCCCAGGTCGAGCGGGGCGAGCAGGTGAGGGTAGGGCGAGGCGGCGGACGACATGGAGGCGCTCTTGGGCTATCAGGTCCTACCACCCTACTGGGCCGGATAGGCGCCGGTTAACGGCCCGGCTGCCGTGCCGTTCGGGCATTTCGGTCAAGCGTTGCGGTTGACAGCTGCGTTACAGGTTCCAGACTGACTCTCATGGCAGGGCCTCGTGCCCCGAACGCTGGCTGAAGTGACGGAGGTCGTCATGAAAGCGATAAGAAAAAGACATGCGCGCCATTACCTGCTCGCTGCCCTCATCGGCGTGGCCCTGCTCGGGCTGCACGAATCCCTCCAGCCAGACCGCGCGCAATCCGCCTGCCGCGCAGACGGCGAAAGTATCTCCTGTGCCTACCCGCCCGTTGCCCATTTGGGGGTACTCGGCGGCACGTTCTGAGTGACGCACTGACGCGCGTCAATGCGCCGCAAATCCGTGGCGTGCATGGTCTGCCCCGCTCAAAGCTGGCGCATTGCGCCCGCTTGGCTATCTTTTAAGCAGCAAGGGTCCGGCCATGCACCGGACGTACGCTGCCTGATCAGGAGACGCACGATGGATATGAACCGTCGGCAATTTTTCAAGGTCTGCGCCGTGGGCCTTGGAGGATCGAGCCTGGCGGCACTCGGGATGGCACCCCCGGATGCATTCGCCGACCAGATCCGCCACTTCAAGCTTGCGCGCACCGTCGAGACCCGCAACACCTGCCCATACTGCTCGGTGGGTTGCGGCATCCTCATGTACAGCCAGGGTGATGCGGCGAAGAACGTCGCGCAGAACATCATCCACATCGAGGGTGATTCCGATCACCCGGTCAACCGCGGCACGCTCTGCCCCAAAGGCGCTGGCCTCTTGGACTTCGTCCACAGCCCCAACCGCCTGAAGTACCCGCAGATTCGCGAAGCGGGCTCTTCCGAGTGGAAGCGCATCGGCTGGGACGAGGCGCTCGATCGCATCGCCAAGCTGGTGAAGGAAGACCGCGACGCCAACTTCATCGAGAAGAACGCCCAGGGCCAGACGGTGAACCGCTGGCTGACCACCGGCTTCCTGGCCGCGTCGGCGTCTTCCAACGAAGCGGGCTACATCACCCACAAGGTGGTTCGTTCTCTCGGCGTACTGGCGTTCGACAACCAAGCGCGTGTCTGACACGGCCCGACGGTGGCAAGTCTTGCCCCGACGTTTGGCCGTGGAGCCATGACCAACCATTGGACCGACATCAAGAATGCCGATCTGATTCTGATCATGGGCGGAAACGCCGCTGAAGCGCATCCGTGCGGCTTCAAGTGGGTAACCGAAGCCAAGGCGCACAACAAGGCGCGCCTGCTGGTGGTCGACCCGCGATTCACCCGTTCCGCTTCGGTCGCCGACTATTACGCGCCCATCCGTACCGGCACGGATATCGCCTTCCTCGGCGGTCTGATCAACTACCTGCTGGAAAACGACAAGTACCAGAAGGAATACGTGCACAACTACACCGACGTCTCCTTCATCGTGAAGGAAGGCTTCGGCTTCGACGACGGGCTGTTCAACGGTTACGACGCGGAGAAGCGCACCTACCCGGACAAGTCCTCCTGGCAGTACGAGCTGGGCGAGGACGGTTTCGCCAAGGTCGACCCGACCCTGACGCACCCGCGCTGCGTGTTCAACCTGATGAGGCAGCACTACAGCCGCTACACGCCGGATGTGGTGAGCAACATCTGCGGCACGCCCAAGGACATGATGCTCAAGGTGTGGGAAGAGATTTCCACCACTGCGGCGCCGACCAAGGTCATGACCATCATGTACGCCCTGGGCTGGACCCAGCACTCGGTGGGCGCGCAGATGATCCGCACCGGCGCGATGGTCCAGCTGCTGCTGGGCAACATCGGCATGCCCGGCGGCGGCATGAACGCCCTGCGCGGCCACTCCAACATCCAGGGCCTGACCGACCTGGGGCTGCTGTCCAACTCGCTGCCCGGCTACCTGACCCTGGGCATGGACGCGGAGCAGGACTACAACGCCTACATCACCAAGCGCACCAGCAAACCGCTGCGCCCAGGGCAGTTGTCCTACTGGCAGAACTACCCGAAATTCCACGTCAGCCTGATGAAGTCCTGGTTCGGCAAATCCGCCACCAAGGACAACAACTGGTGCTACGACTGGCTGCCCAAGCTGGACATGCCCGGCGCCGGCTACGACGTGCTGCGCTACTTCGACATGATGTACCAGGGCAAGGTCAACGGTTACTTCTGCCAGGGCTTCAACCCCATTGCGTCCTTCCCCAACAAGGCCAAGGTCAGCGCCGCGCTGGCCAAGCTGAAGTGGATGGTGGTGATGGACCCGCTGGCTACCGAGACCAGCGAGTTCTGGCGCAATGCCGGCGAGCACAACGACGTCGACACCAAGGCTATCCAGACCACGGTATTCCGCCTGCCGACCAGTTGCTTCGCCGAGGAGGACGGCTCCATCGTCAACTCTGGCCGCTGGCTGCAGTGGCACTGGAAGGGCGCCGAGCCGCCGGGAGAAGCGCGTACCGACATCGCCATCATGAGCGGCCTGCTGCATCGTTTGCAGGCGGCTTATCGCAAGGATGGCGGCGCTTTCCCCGACCCGATCCTCGGGCTCGACTGGCCGTACCTGACGCCCGATGAGCCGACCCCGGAGGAAATCGCCAAGGAGTACAACGGCAAGGCGCTGGCGGATCTCGTCGACCCGAACAACGGTATGGTCCTGGCGAAAGCCGGCGAGCAGCTTCCGGCCTTCGCGCTGCTGCGCGACGACGGCAGTACCGCCAGCGGCTGCTGGATCTTCGCCGGCTCCTGGACGCAACTGGGCAACCAGATGGCCCGCCGCGACAACAGCGACCCGTACGCCATGGGCCAGACGTTGGGCTGGGCCTGGGCGTGGCCGGCCAACCGGCGCATCCTCTACAACCGCGCCTCGGCGGACGTCAGCGGCAAGCCGTGGGACCCGGTGAAGAAACGCCTGGTGTGGTGGAACGGCAAGGCCTGGGGCGGCACCGACGTGCCCGACTACAAGGCCGACGTACCGCCGGAAGCGGGGATGAACCCGTTCATCATGAACCCCGAAGGCGTGGCGCGTTTCTTCGCCGTCGACAAGATGGCCGAAGGCCCGTTCCCCGAGCACTACGAGCCGTTCGAGACGCCGATCGGCGTCAACCCGCTGCACAAGAACCCGCAGGCGATCAGCAGCCCGGCGGCGCGGGTGTTCAAGAACGACATGGAGCTGTTCGGCACAGCGAAAGAGTTCCCCTACGCCGCGACCACCTACCGACTCACCGAGCACTTCCACTTCTGGACCAAGCATTGCCGTCTGAATGCCATCGTCCAGCCGGAACAGTTCGTCGAGATCGGCGAGGCGCTAGCCAAGGAGCTCGGCATCAAGGCCGGCGACCGCGTGAAGGTGTCCTCCAACCGCGGCTTCATCAAGGCGGTGGCGGTGGTGACCAAGCGCATTCGTCCACTGCAGGTCAACGGCCAGACCGTGCACCACGTGGGCATCCCCCTGCACTGGGGCTTCTCCGGGGTTGCGCGCAACGGCTACCTGACCAACACCCTGACCCCCTTCGTGGGCGATGGGAATACGCAGACGCCGGAGTTCAAGTCCTTCCTCGTCAACGTGGAAAAGGCGTGAGGTGACGCATGAGTAGTCAAGACATCTACGCCCGCTCCGCCACGACCTTGCCGTCACCCTCGGTGCGGCACGAGCAGGAAGTGGCCAAGCTGATCGACGTGTCCAAGTGCATCGGCTGCAAGGCCTGCCAGGTCGCCTGCTCGGAATGGAACGAGTTGCGCGACGAGGTGGGCCACAACCATGGCACCTACGACAACCCCATCGACCTCACGGACCAGTCCTGGACGGTCATGCGCTTCACCGAGCATGAGAACCCGGCCGGCAACCTGGAGTGGCTGATCCGCAAGGACGGCTGCATGCACTGCGAGGAGCCCGGCTGCCTGAAGGCCTGCCCGAGCCCCGGCGCCATCGTGAAGTACGCCAACGGCATCGTCGACTTCAATCAGGACCATTGCATCGGCTGCGGCTACTGCATCACCGGCTGCCCGTTCAACATCCCGCGCATCTCGCAGAAGGACCACAAGGCGTACAAGTGCACCCTGTGTTCCGACCGCGTGGCGGTGGGCATGGAGCCGGCCTGCGTGAAGACCTGCCCGACCGGCGCCATCGTCTTCGGCACCAAGGAAGACATGAAGGAGCACGCCGCCGAGCGCATCGAGGACCTGAAGTCCCGCGGGTTCGAGAACGCCGGCCTGTATGACCCCCAAGGCGTGGGCGGCACGCACGTCATGTACGTGCTGCACCACAACGACCAGCCCTCGCTGTACGCCGGCCTGCCCGACAAGCCGGCCATCAGCCCGATGGTCAGCCTGTGGAAAGGCCTCACCAAACCGCTGGGCCTGCTGGCCATGGCGGGCGTGGTGCTGGCCGGGTTCTTCCACTACACCCGCATCGGCCCCAATCGGGTCGAAGAGGACGAGGAAGACGGACCCGACCCGCAGGCACCGGTGCACAAGGTCGACCCTTCGGTGCATGACTATGATCCGCGTACTCCACGCTGAGCCCACACGCCGAACTGCCCCCTCTCCCTTCAGGAAGAGGGTTGGGGAGAGGGTGCTCGCAAGCTCTCCCAGGAGCCCGACGACATGAAAAAAGATATCCAGCGCTACAACGCCAACGAACGGAGTAACCACTGGATGGTGGCCATTCTGTTCTTCCTCGCTGGCCTCTCGGGGCTGGCGCTGTTCCACCCGGCCATGTTCTGGCTGACCAACCTGTTTGGCGGCGGCCCGTGGACTCGCGTCCTGCACCCCTTCCTCGGGGTGGCGATGTTCCTGTTCTTCCTCGGCTTGGTGATCCGCTTCGCCCACCACAACCTGGTGGAGAAGCGCGACGTGCAGTGGCTCAAGCAATGGCGCGACGTGGTCACCAACCGCGAGGAGAACCTCCCGGAAGTCGGCCGCTACAACGCCGGACAGAAGCTGCTGTTCTGGACCCTGCTGTTGTGCATGCTGGTACTGCTGGTGACTGGATTCGTGATGTGGCGTGCCTACTTCAGCCACTTCTTCGGCATCGACATCATCCGCATCGCCTCGCTGCTGCATGCCTTCGCCGCCTTCGTGCTCATCTGCAGCATCCTGGTGCACATCTACGCCGGTATCTGGGTGAAGGGCTCGATGGGCGCCATGCTCTACGGCTGGGTCAGCCGCGGCTGGGCGCGCAAGCACCACGCGGCGTGGCTCAAGGATGTGGACAAGGGCAAGGGGCACTGACGCTCGACGTAATCGCCGGTTGACGCCCGTGCGTCAGCCGGCACGAACCATCCCCTCTCCCTTCAGGGAGAGGGCTAGGGAGAGGGGCTTTTCAGGCCCCGCTCCAAACCCAACAAGGAGTCCTGCGTGTCAGGCCGAATTCTCGAACCCGGGCAGATCGAAGCTGCCGCCAACATCCCCCCTCTGTTCAACCTGCCGTCCACCGACCTGTTCTCCCGCCGCGCCGCGCGCCTGCGTGAGCTGGCGCCGGGCAATCCCCTGCAGGGCTACCTCGAACTTATCGCCGGGGTCTGCGAAACGCAGCAGGCGCTGCTCGACCGCAAGCTGTTCCTGCAATCGCCGGACGCCGCCGCGCTGGCCCGCAGCCGAGAGCACCGCATGCCGCCGCTGGCCTACGAAGTGCTGGTGCGTGAAGGCGCATGGCTGCCGTTGCTGGACGCCTTCCTCGACGCCTATGAAGTCACCGCCAACCCGGCCGTGGTCGAAGCGCTGAAGGTTCTGCGCAGCGCCGATTCCGGCCAGCGCAAGGCCTGGGCGCTAGGCTTGCTCAACGGCCAGTTCGACCTGCTGCCGCCGGCGCTGGTGCCCTTTCTCGGCGCCGTCCTGCAGGTCGCCTTCAGCCAGTGGTTGCTGCAACTGCCCGACGACACCCTGGCGGAAACCGACAGCCAGACCCTTTGCCCGGCCTGCGGCGCGCCGCCGGTGGCGGGGATGATCCGCAGCCAGGGCAAGCATGCCGGGCTGCGCTACCTGTCCTGCTCGTTGTGCTCCTGCGAATGGCACTACGTGCGGGTAAAATGCAGCCACTGCGCCGAGAGCAAGGGGCTGGCCTACTACTCACTGCAGCGCGAAGGCGTGGCCAGCGATCAGGCGCCGCTCAAGGCCGAGACCTGCCCCGGCTGCCAGTCTTACTTAAAGCAGTTCTACCTCGAGCACGACAAGCACGCCGAGGCCCAGGCGGACGACCTGGCCAGTCTCGCACTGGATATCCGCCTCGCCGAGGACGGCTACCTGCGCACCGCACCGAACCTCCTGCTGGCACCCGGTGGCGGCGGCTGAACCCGCCCTTCGTAGGGCGGATAACGCGGCACGCGTTATCCGCCGCCGACTGCACGTCGAGGTAGCCGGCGGATAACCGCAAGCGGTTATTCGCCCTACACTCACTCCAGCCCTCGTTCCCTGCACAAGGTTCGTCCATGACCTCGGTACGTTTGCCCTCCATCGACCGCCTGCTGCGCAGCCCGGCCTGCGAGCCACTGCAGCAACGCTATGGCCGCGAGGCCCTGCTCAAAACCCTGCGCGACCTGCTCGACGAACTGCGTGAGCCCGCGCGCCACGGCCAACTTGCCGCCGTCGAACTGGAAGAGAGCGTGCTCGCCGGCCGCGCTGGCGAGCGTCTCGCCGCGCACCACGCCAGCCGCGTTCGCCGGGTGTTCAACCTCACCGGCACCGTGCTGCACACCAACCTCGGCCGTGCCTTGCTGCCCGAGGAAGCCATCGAAGCGATCACACTGGCCGCGCGCTACCCGCTCAACCTCGAGTTCGACCTGGCCACCGGCAAGCGCGGCGACCGCGACGACCTCATCACCGGGCTGATCCGCGAACTGACCGGCGCTGAAGCCGTCACAGTGGTCAACAACAACGCCGCCGCCGTGCTGCTGGCACTCAATAGCCTCGGCGCGCGCAAGGAAGGCATCATCTCCCGCGGCGAGCTGATCGAGATCGGCGGTGCCTTCCGCATCCCCGACATCATGTCCCGCGCCGGTGTGAAACTGGTCGAGGTTGGCACCACCAACCGCACCCACGCCAAGGACTACGAGGCCGTCATCGGCCCGCGTTCCGGCCTGCTGATGCGCGTGCACACCAGCAACTACAGCGTGCAGGGCTTCACCGCCAGCGTCGCCACCCCGCAGCTGGCGCAGATCGCCCACGTCCATGGCCTGCCGCTGCTGGAGGACCTGGGCAGCGGCACCCTGGTCGACCTCACCCGCTGGGGCCTGCCCAAGGAACCCACCGTGCAGGAAGCCCTGCGCGACGGCGCCGACATCGTCACCTTCAGCGGCGACAAACTGCTCGGCGGCCCGCAGGCCGGGTTGATTCTCGGCAGCAAGGAGCTGATCGGACGGATCAAGAAGAACCCGCTCAAGCGCGCCCTGCGCGTGGACAAGCTCACCCTCGCCGCGCTGGAAGCCGTGCTCAACCTCTACCGCGATCCGGACCGACTCGCCGAACGCCTCACCAGCCTGCGCCTGCTCAGCCGCCCGCAGGCCGACATCCGCGTCCAGGCCCAGCGCCTGGCGCCTGCTTTGGCAGCGCTGCTGGGCGAGCGCTGGAGCGTCAGTGCCGTGGACGCCTTAGGCATGATCGGCAGCGGCGCCCAACCGGTCGCGCGCCTACCCAGCGCTGCGCTGTGCCTACGCCCGCACCAGCCCAAACGCCAGCGCGGCCGCGCCCTCCTGGACCTGGAAGAGCGCCTGCGCTGCCTGCCGATCCCGGTGCTCGGCCGCATCGATGACGACGCGCTGTGGCTCGACCTGCGCCAGCTCGACGACGAACCCGGCTTCGTCGCGCAACTGCCGCTGCTGGTCGAGGACGACGCATGATCGTTGGCACCGCCGGGCACATCGACCACGGCAAGACCTCACTGCTGCGCGCGCTCACCGGCATCGAAGGCGACCGCCGCCCGGCCGAGCGCGAGCGCGGCATCACCATCGACCTCGGCTACGTCTATGCCGACCTCGGCGATGGCGCGCTCACCGGCTTCATCGACGTGCCCGGGCACGAGCGCTTCGTCCACAACATGCTGGCCGGCGCCAGCGGCATCGACCTGGTGCTGCTGGTGGTGGCCGCCGACGACGGCGTGATGCCGCAGACCCGCGAACACCTCGCCATCGTTCAGTTGCTCGGCATCCGTCGCGCCATGGTCGCGCTGACCAAGGCCGACCGCGTTTCGGGCGAACGGGTAGAACAGGCCGCCGCTGAAGTGCGTGAACTGCTGGCGTCCGGACCACTTGCCGGCGCGCCGATCTTCCCAGTCTCCAGCATCAACGGAGCGGGAATCGAAGCGTTGCGCCAAGCCCTCGCCGACGCCGCCCGCGAGACCTTTGAGCGCGCCGCAACCGGTGGCTTTCGCCTGGCCGTGGACCGCGCCTTCAGCGTCAGCGGCGCCGGTGTCGTCGTCACCGGAACAGCTTTTGCCGGCACCCTGAACGTCGGTGATGAATTGCTGCTCGGCAACGCCGGCCGCCGCGTTCGCGTGCGCGGCCTGCACGCACAGAACCGCGAAGCGCAGCAGGCCCACGCCGGCCAGCGCGTGGCGGTGAACATCGCGGGCGAGCGCCTGAACCTCGAACAGATTCACCGGGGCGACTGGCTGATCGCTGGCGAACTGCATGCGCCCACCACGCGCATCGATATCGACCTGAACCTGCTGCCCAGCGAAACCCGCGCCTTTGCCCACTGGACGCCGGTGCATGTACACCTCGGCGCGCAGGACGTCACCGGTCGCGTTGCGTTGCTCGAAGTTGAGCGTCTGCAACCCGGCGAGCGCGCCTTCGCACAGCTGGTGTTGAATGCGCCCAGCCACGCCGTGCATGGCGACCACCTGGTGCTGCGCGACCAATCCGCGCAGCGCACCCTCGGCGGCGGCCGCGTGCTCGACCCCTTTGCCCCTGCGCGCAACCGGCGCAGCCCGGAGCGTCTGGAACAGCTGCGCGCCCTGCTGGGAGACAGCCTCGAAAGCGCCTTGCCAACCCTGCTGGCCCACGCCAGCAACGGCCTCAATCTCGCGCTGCTGGCGCGCCAGTTCAACCGCCCGCGCGAAGGCTGGCAGCTGCCCGGCGAGCTGGTCGAAATCAACACCCGGCTCGGCGCACGGCTCTTCGCCGCAGAACGCTGGTCCGCGCTGCAACAGCAACTACTCGACGCCCTGCAACGCTTCCACGCCGAGGCCCCCGACGAACTCGGTCCCGACCGCGACCGTCTGCGTCGCTACGCCTTCTCGCAGCTCGACCGGCCGGTCTTCATCGCCCTGCTGGATAGCCTGCTGGCGACGGGGAGCGTGGAGAGCAGCGGCCCCTGGCTGCACCTGCCCGATCACCGCGTGCAACTGGGCGAAGCCGACGAGAAACTGCGCGAACGCGTATGGCCACTCCTGCTGGCCGGCGCTTTCGACCCGCCGTGGGTGCGTGACCTCGCCCGCGAGTTGGGCGCGGAGGAGGGCGACGTACGCCTGCTGCTGCGCAAACTCGCCCGCCTTGGACAACTGCATCAGGTGGTGAAGGACCTGTTCTACCCTGAGCAGACCGTCCGCCAGCTTGCCGGCCACGCGCTACACCTGCGTGACGAAGCCGGCATCATCCGCGCCGCCGCCTTTCGCGACCGCATCGGCATCGGCCGCAAGCGCTGCATCCAGTTGCTGGAGTACTTCGACCGCATCGGCTTCACCCGCCGCTTTGGCAATGAGCGACGGATCAGGGAGGATTCTGCTTTGGCCATGACTACCAGCGAGAAGGAATACGACGACTACCTGCGGGCGAAAGTCGAGGCTGCCAGGGCTTCTGTGAGCTCCAAGGATGGGCGGCCCGACGAGGGAGTTGAAGCGGAGTTCGCCGCTCGTCGAGCCGAAGCAAGTCGCAAGCAGTGAGAAAGCTCGGTGGTGCTGAATGGCATCGCCGGCGAAAGCAAATCACTGCCGACGAAAGCAAATCACTCAGCGGGGACGTCGCTGCCTCCCGGCTAGTCGCACCACTCAAGAAACTTTCTGAACTCCCGATCCCCACGCTCCCTCGATACACCTGTTGACTACCGGGGAGTGGGTCCAATGAGTTCCTGGCTGATTCTGCTGTTCATCGCCATCACCGTAATCGCCGTCGTGCTGGATCTGGGCAAGCGCTAGCGCGACGGCAACACCTGATCGACCCGTTGCACGAGGTAGTCGTAGAACGGGTTGGAGGTCACCCGCTGGAACAGGTCCAGCCCGACGATCAGCACGCCGCGTTCACCGCGGGGCGTGAGGGTGCCCAGGTGGATGCCGAAGTCTTCGCTGCGGTCCGGCTGCTGACCGTAAAGCGCGTCAGTGGGCGGGAAGGGCAGCGCCACGTGGGAGAGGGAGAACAGGTCCGGCGGGTAGCTGGCTGCCAGTGGCTGGCTTTCCTGCTGCCGGCTGTGGGCCGGCGTGTGCAGGGCGCTGGTCTGGCTGGTCTGCGGGCTGTTGGAGATCACCGTGAGGTCGTAACTGCGCGCGCGCTGCGGCAGCAGGCGCTCGCCGAGCGTGGCCATTTCCGGGCGCAGCAGCAGGCCGTAGTTCAGCGAGCGGTTGAGGTCGAACAGTACCAGCTCGCTGCCGTTGTCCGGCAGGCGGTCGTAGAGGTTGCTGATCACCGCCGGGGTGCTGACGGTGCTGTCGGCAAGCGACTGGAAGGTGAGGATCGGCGGCAGGCGCGCGAGGCTACCGCTGCGGCTGGCGCTCTCCAGGCTGGCCTGCACGGCATCGGTCAGCTCCACCGTCTGGCGCGCCGCCGCGATGGGGAAGGAGTTGTACTTGAACGGATTGAACTCCGGCAGCACGCTCAGCCAGGCTGCCTTGGCGAAGGCCGGCAGCAGAGCCGGCAAGCCTGCCAAGCCGGCGAACTGCGCATAGCGAGTAACGCCGATCATCGGCGAGATCAGCACCACGTGTTCCGGCATCGTCAGGCTCGGGTCATCCAGCGCATCCAGGCTGTACTTCATCGCCAGCGCGCCGCCGTTGGAGAAGCCCACCATCAGCAGCGGCGCGCCCGTGGGCAATTGCGCAGAGGCCTCGCGCACGGCCAGCCGGGTGGCGGCCATCCAGTCTTCCCAGTCCGCGTCGGTGAGCCCGGCCGGTACGGTGCCGTGGCCCGGCATGCGGATCGCGATCACCACGAAACCCTGTTGCCGCAAGTGCTCGCCCAGGTGGCGCAGGCTGTAGGGCGAATCGGTCAGCCCATGCAGCAGCACCGCCGCGCCGCGCACTTCGCCAGCGGGGCGCATCTCGTAGGAACGATTCCAGTCAGTGACGAAGTGGCCGGGGTAAACCTGGCTCTGGTCGAAGTAGCGGTTGTAGGCGACGCGCTCGAAGGGTTGCAGGCTGGCCGTCATTTCCTTGCGCATGGCCTGCATCAGCTTGTCTTCGGCAGCCAGATAGCCGGCCCAGTCGGAGTGGTCGATCGCGTCGCTGTGCATGTCGTCCGGCACCCAGGTGTGCCAGGGTTCCAGCGGCGGGATGTTGCGCAGCGCGGCGACCCGCAGCCCGAGCGCCAGCACGGCGATGGCGAGGAGGAGGATGACCAGCCAGAGCAGCGCCCTGGTGAGTTTCGCGTTCAGCATGGGGTTCCCTTGTCAGCGTGCAGGGCAAGCATAGGGCCCCTGGCGCTGCAAAGTCCGCTCACGGGTCAAAGGGCCGAAATCGCTTCGACGTAGTCCGGGTTACCGATGCCCACCTGAGCCCAGACCGGGCGCGTCTCGTTGCCTTGGCGGTCGTACTGTTCGTCCGCGTCCCACAGTGTGATGATCTGCCCCGGAAACAGGTATTCGCAGTGGTTGAATTCATGCGCCCCGGAGTCGTCCGCTGAGGCGATCAGCGAGAACAGCTCGCCAGCCGCCAGCGCAAACACATCCATGCCCTGGTAGCGCGCGAGGTACTGCTCGCTCTGGGAGAGGCCGATGAACCAGATGAACCCGTGCTCGTCGCACTCGGTCTGGATCGCAGCCTGACAGAAGTAATCCGTCGGCCCGTTCGAGGATTCCAGCGGGAAACCCACGGCTGCCAGCGCATCCCGCGCCATGGCTCGCGTGTCGCCGAGGCAGACCGGACCAATGCCCAGGCGGGGGGAAATATCGAGGATGGGTAGAGTGGGCTTCATGCCGTGGAGCTCCCTGGGTACTGCTAGCGAGGTTAGAGCACGGGCAGCCAGTTCGCTGCCTTTTTCTGGCCAATAAGTGGCCTTTTGATGTTGATTGGCCAGAATGTCATGACGGACTGCGCCGGACTAACTGGGCGACCCTGTGCCGACTGCGGCATCGCTGCGCTGGCATCGGTCATGGCAATGATGGCAACATCCGGGCTCCCGCTTTCGCCGCAGCCTTCGAGCAGCCGGCTTCTGACCAGGGAAGGCAATCACGCCCGGTGGCGTGGCCGGGCTTCAAACCCGGTGGGGGACGGCAGCCGTTCCTGGGTGAGTTCGACTCTCACTGCCTTCCGCCAATTTCTTTCAGCTCCTTCTTCGGGCTTCGGTTCGTTGCAAGCGCTTGCCGTCTTGGAGCCGAGAACGAACGATTGTGCCAGAACAGTTCCTCGGGAAATTTCGAAGGGGACGAGCAGGTCCATGACGAGAAAGTAGGGATGCTCGATGACGTCGGCAGGGGCGGTGCCATCCCGACGAGTTGCATGCAGTACTGCTCGGGGATTGGTTCGGAGTCGCAGACAGTTTCGACGAGAACAAAGCTGCCAATGAGTTCGGCGGCTCGGGTCAGGTCCAACTCAACCATGCGGTTATCCCGTGCATCGAGGATTCCAACCTCGCGGCTCCGTGACGAATTCACGTCCTTCGCCCGCGATCAGTAAGCCATGCCGCTGTGCTTTTCGTTGTTGGCTCATTCATTCAGTATTCGAGCGATAACACCCGTGGCTAGTGGGCTGGCATTCACTTCTAGTTCAAGTATTACTCCGATTGTCTTTTTGGGGTAAATATTGAACTCTGCATGAAATTTCCGATATGGATGAAATCCTCGGCAGGGCAGTCCAGTTGGTTCGTTTGGCTGGTCCCAAATATCTGAGCTTCCAGGGTGATACGAACCTCCAGCGCTGGAAGAACATCAGCAAAGGCATCATTCGCATGGGCACCGAAGAGGTGAGCATTCTGCTGAGGGTCTATCCGCAGTACGCCGTCTGGCTGCTGACGGGAGACGTCGTACCTCAGGTGGAGCAGCTCAAACCTTACTTCGGGGCTCCTGCCGAAAACGACAGCGACTCTTGAAGCGAGCGCCATGGTCAGACTGGACCAGTTCACCGAAGACCATCTGGAACTGAGCGACCTGTGGCGCTGGCAGGACGGCGTTCGCGAGGATGCGTTCCTGGTGCCGCTGGAGACAGCGGCGGAGGTGGTGCCCGATGTTTCGTTGCTGCTGGTGAGGGCGCTGTTCCGGCTGCCGGCGGGCATCGAATTGCAGGGGCTGCTGGTCTACGACCCGGTCGGGCAGGACGTGTACGCGGTGCAGGTGCTGATTGGCCACGACAGTTATTCCTTCAACAAGTACCTGCCGGAGGCTTCCTTCGAGGAGGTACTGGCATTGGCTGACCGTTTGAAGGTCAGCACCGGCAGTGTGCTGCCGCTGCGCTATAGCGTGGTGCGGCAGGCGCTGGCAGTGCGCGACGGTCAGTTCACGCTGTGGTTGGGTGGTGGCTTGTAGCGCTGCCAACCCTTACATGCGGCACAGCTGGTCTTCGCAGGGAATGCCGTCGTGGTCGCCATCCATCTTCATGCCCGGACAGCTGCGCAGAAACGCCTTGGCCTCCGCGCAGGAAGTCATCTGCGAGCAGTGTTGGCGGCCGTCGCAACGTACGCTGAGCGTGGGTTCCGGCTTGTTTTCCAGCGTTGCGAAGGGTTCTGCGGCGGGGTCGCTGGGTGCAACGGGCGCGCTGGCGGACGATGGGGCCGGGAGGAAGAAGCGCGACTGCCAGTTGGGGTTGTCCATGTACTGCCAGGCGAGCAGCGCAAGAACGGCGAGGAAGATCCCCTTCTTCATGGCGGTGGTCCGAGGTGAGTGCTCTGCGGAGTTTAGCGGGCTGCCCGGCCGCCGCACCATCGGCAGCAAGCGGGGTGTTCAGTCAACGGCGAGGCCTTTCCGGCGGCGCCACTCATCCACTACTGCGCCCATATCCGCTGCCGCGCCGCTGCGTATCCAGGCCATGAAGTCGCGGTCGAAATGGAAGCTGTCGCCGCAGTGCTGGGTCATGAAGCGGCGGACGTTCTGGGTGTTGCGGTAGTGGGCGTCGAGCGGGGTCTGGCGGGTGATCGGGTCGCTGTGCCAGTCGAAGGCCATGGTATCCATTCCTGTGCCTTGGGGGAGCCCCCTTATAGCGCAATCGGCAGCCGCTGGCGCGGTCTGCCGAGGTGTTGCGGCATTACTGGCCCCACATCATCCGCTGCTGCTGCGCCGAATAGTCGTCGCTTTGCAGGCGTACGCGGGTGGGCTGGCGTTCGAGGTTGTCTTCGCCGAAGGATTCGCGCACGGGCGATTCGATGGCGCTGAAGTGACTGAAGTGCGGGGAGTCGGCGCAGCCGACCAAGGCGAAGCAGGCGAAGGTGACCACGGAGAGCTTGAGCATGGGACTTCCTCCTGAGTGGGAGCCCCGAGCTTCGGCCGGCTGGATTAACGGCGGATTAACGCGTGGGGTTCTTCAGCGGCGGTCCGGCCCCTGGATTTCGCCGCCGTGGGCTGCGCCGCCATCGCGGTCGCGGTGGTGCTCGGGTGGGTTGAGCG
This sequence comes from Pseudomonas sp. PDM18, assembly GCF_014852585.1. GTDB lineage: Bacteria > Pseudomonadota > Gammaproteobacteria > Pseudomonadales > Pseudomonadaceae > Pseudomonas. Next base: position 252,288 of record NZ_JACVBX010000010.1, read on the forward strand.
CACGGCCGAGTATCTGCGCGACGACCTCGTCCTTGCCTTCGGTGTAGGCGTCGCGGTCGGTGGGGAAGCGCTTCGCCAGGTCGTGCTTCACCTGGGTGTAGAGCTGCGCGTCCTCGGGGTGAGTGCGCAGCCAGTCGCGGAACAGCAGGCGGCGCGAGGCGTCGCTCAGGTCCATGACGTGGACGTGATGGGTGCGCCCGTTGCCCAGCGGCGGCATGCCTTTGACGAAGAACATCCGCGAGGTGTCGGGGTTCTCGGCCCAGTACTGGTAGCCCAGCCCTCGCAGCGGTTCGATCAGCTGGTGCGGGTCGCTGCCCGGTGGCGGCAGCAGGAGGATGTCGATGATCGGCTTGGCGTCCAGCCCCGGCACGGCGGTGCTGCCGATGTGTTCGATGCCCAGGCCGGGAAGGTCGGCGGCGTGGGCGATGGCGTCGGCTTCCTCGGCGAAGCGCTGGGGCCACGTCGGATCGTAGGCGACGACTTCGATGCGGTCTTCGTCGGCGTTGCTCCAGCGCTGGCCGTCGAATTCGGGGGCTTGCGGGGTCATGCGGTCACTCCAGCGGTGGGGCGGTGAGGGCGAGGGTTTGAGATTGATCCGGTGGGCTGAGTTCCGGGTCATTCTGGAGGAGCGCCACAGGCAGTTCTGGAAAGCGGCTCGCTTTACAGGTTGGCGATGAACGTCCCGGCAGGCAAGAGTTGGCACACGCGTGCTCGCATTTCGTCGGCAGGCCGCGAACGGCGGGGTCTGCAGTGAGTCATAGAGGTATCTCAACCCCCCGCCCATGGAGGCGATAACAAGATGAAAATGTCCCTGGTTGTTGCAGTAGCCTGTGCAGTCGCACTCGGCACGACAGCCTTGCTGCCTGCCGACTTCTCGCCGATCGGTTCGGCCTATGCCAAGGGCGACGGCGGTGGTCACGGTGGTGGCAACGGCGGCGGAAATGGTGGTGGTAATGGCGGTGGCCACGGTGGTGGCAAGGGTGATGCCGGCGGTAACCACGGCAGCAACAGCAATGGCGCGAACGACGGTGGCGAGCACGCCGGCAAAGCCACCCGCGATCATGGCCTGAGTGGCAACCACTACGGCAGCGAGAAGAACGACAGCAAGGGCCATGGCCAGGCAACGTCCGCCGTGGCGCATTCCAAGGATACCCAGGGCAAGACCAAGGCTGCGGCGATCTCCGCCACCAAGCCGGCCCACAAGAACACCCAGCACGACAACTGATCCACCACGGCCAGGGACGGCCGCTGTTCTTCACTGCACCGGGAAGTCGAAGTAGGTCTTCGGATAGGGCTCAGCCTTCAGAGCGTAGTGCCACCACTCGGCGCTGTAGGGCTCGAAGCCGTGCCTCAGCATGGCTTGGCGCAACGTCTCGCGGTTGCGCGTCTGCTGCACGCTGATCAGCGCAGTGCCGTGATGGGAGATGGGCCCGAAGAAATCGAACGGGCTGCCCATGTCCAGCTCTTCCCCGGTTTTCGAATCCACCAGCGTGAGGTCGACGGTGCTGCCGCGCGAGTGCCCGGAGTGCTTGGCGATGTAGCCCTCGCGGAACAGCGCGGGCTTGTCCAGCTGTGGGTAGTAGCGCGCTTTCTGGCGGATGTCCTGCGGGTTGGCGGCCCAGCGGCGGAAGTCATTCACTGCGCGCTGCGGGCGATAGCCATCGAATATCTTCAGCGCCAGGCCGCTCAGGGCAATGTCCTTTTCCACTGCAGCCAAGGCGGTGGCGGCCTCTTGGGTGAGGATGATCCGCGCCTTCTGGTAACCGTCGATGGGCTCGCCGACGAAGTTGTCGGCGCCGGCGTAGCGCACGTCATAGCGCGCGGATTTCAGTATCTGGTCGAGATAGACGAAGCCGTCCTGGGCTGGTTGATCGGCGCGTAGTGCCGGGCTGACGAGCAGGCAGAGCAGCAGCGTGAGCCGCGCGCCTGCCCGGATCATGGGCGCAGGGCCTGGACCCCATCGTCGTCGGGGTCGAAGTTGTCCAACTGCATGCGCAAGGCGAAGGCTTCCAGTGCTGCATCGCCCTGCAGGAAGCGGCTACGGGCGGCGGTCCAGTCGTCGGGCTTCAGGCGCACCATCCAGCCTTCGCCGTAGCAGTCCAGGTTGATCAGCCCCGGCCTGCGCACTACACCTTCGTTGCTGGCGAGAACGGTGCCGCCCAGCGGGCTGCGTGCAGACGATGCTGCCTTGGCGAATTCCACCACGCCGAAGCTGCGGTCGCAGTCGATGTGCCAGCCGTCGCGCTTGGGGGTGAAGGCGAATATCTGCCCATAGACCGCGCAGCCGTAGGCGGTGAGCCCGAGGGTGATCGCACCGTCTTGCTCCTCGCGCAGCCAGAGATTGTAGTCGGGGGCGTAGAGCAGGTTGCCCGGGAACTCGAGGCCCTGCAGCTTCACAGCGTCAGCACCCGGTCGTATTCGAGGATCATGCGCGCCAGTTCGCCACCGCTGGCGATCTCGTCGACTTCCTCGATCAGCCGGCTTTCGTCGATGGCTACGCCCGGTGCGCGGCACATCAGCAGGCGTGCGCCGGCTTCCTTGGCTTGCTGGATGAAGTGGCTGATGGGCTCGCCATCCTCGGCGGCGTAGAGGGTATCGGCGATGTCCTGGAATGCCAGGCGCGTGCCTTCGCCGCTGAGGAACAGGGTGACCTTGGCATCCATGCACGCCAGCAGCGTGGCGGTGTAGAAGGGCGCAGCGCAGCGCGCCGGGGTGCTCGGGCCGCTGCTGACGATGATCAGCACGCGCTGGGGCTCAGGCGTGGACAAGGGCTTTCTCCAGTTGGACCAGGGCGACACGCCGGCCTTGCGGGTCGGTGCGCTCGACGATGCCCTGCGGCTTGTAGCCCAGGCGTGCGTAGAGCAGCAGGCCGGCTGCGTTGGCGTTGAAGCAGGACACTTTCATGACCTGCGCCTTGTACTGGTCGCGGGCGAGACTCTCCATGACCTCGATCAGGTACTGCGCCACTCCATGCCGCCGCGCCCAGGGCGCGACCATCATGTTGCCCAGCGCGCAGAATTCGTTCGGTTGCCATTGGTAGAAATTGGCGAAGCCAGCGACCTGGCCATCAAGCAGCGCCACGGTGCTGTCGCGCCGTTCGGCGATAGCGGCGGCGAGCTGGCCGATGGTCAGCGGCCAGCTCGCCTTGGGGTAGCAGTAGAAGAGTTCGTCGGCGTCCTGGGGAAAGCCGACCACCTCGCCGAGGTCGTCGGCAAGGGCGGGGCGGTGTTGCAGGGCGGGAAAGTTCACGCGTTCTCCGATGTCTTGGTGAAGGTCAGTGTGGCGGGTACTGAGCGATGATCTTCTGCACCGTCTCGCGGATCGCTGCTTCGCGCTCGGCGGGCGTCGGCGGACTGCTGCGCATGATCTGTTCGCCGCTGCCACGCCAGACCAGCTTGCCGTCCTTGCCGTCGAACATGTCGACCTGGATGGTGGCGACCTTGTAGGTCACGGTGCGGCTCTCGGCCATGGGCGGCGGGCCCCAGTAGCCTCCCCAGTAACCGCCCCAGTAGCCGCCTGTGTAGGTGGTGACCTGGTCCTGGCGCTGGTCGACGATCAGGTAGGCGCGCAGCTTCACGTCGCCGGGGTTGCCGCCCTGGGCCTGGCGCAGGCCGTGCTGGTCGAACTGGTCGGCGATGGCGTCGCTGATGCGTTGCTCGGTGAGGTCGCTCTTGATGCGCGGGTCGTCCGGGCGGTACTCGAAGGCCGGCTGTGCCCAGCTCCAGGTCAGGTAGCGGGAAAAGTCGCGGGTGGTGTCGTAGTCGCGGCTGACGCTGGTGGTTTCGCAGGCGGCGAGGCCGAGCATCAGGCTCAGCAGCAGTGAACGGGACAGCAAACGGCGGATCATGATCGCAATACTCCTGTCAGAGAATTCCATCCAAGCGCAGAGTCCGCGCAAAGGCAAGCGGCAGACGGGCTGCGCGTGGTCGCAGGAGATGTCTGGCCGGCAGGATTTCCGGCCAGTGGCAGTCAGCCCGGTGGGTATCCGTCCATGGCCTTGCGCGCTGCTTCGCGCAGCGCGCGGGCCTGGTCGGTCTGGCTGCTGGCGTTTTCGAATTCGGCGCTGCCACTCCAGATTTCCTGGTGGCTAAGGGCGTCGAACAAGGCGATGCGCACCACGCTGACGGTGACCACGTAGGTGCGGGTGACGGGGTAGGAAGCGCCGCCATACCAGGGGTCGTTCCAGCCGCCGTAGTAGCCGCCGCCGTAATAGTCGGTGGTCTGCCGAGTGCGCTGCTCGCTGGAAAGGTGCGCGCTGACGGTCAGGTCCGCAGAGACATTCGAGCGCGCCGGTCGCAGGCCGCGCTGGTCGAGGGCTTCGCTGACCGCGTCCTGAAGCGGGCCGCCGAAGCCGCTGCCGTCCGCCCAGCTCCACGAGCGGTAGCGCCCGTAGTCCAGCGGCGGGGCCGGATAGCTGCCGGGGTCGAGGCCGGGGTTGGCGGCCTGCGCGGGCGCGGGCGGGATCGGCAGCGAAGTGTTGCTGTAGGGGTTCTGGCCCTGGCAGGCAGCCAGGGCGCTGAGCAGCGGCAGGATCAACAGGTAACGCGGCATGACAGACTCCCGCACGCCGGTTTGGTGAGGCGTGCGCAGTGGCAACTATGCACCTAATCCTGCGGCCGGCACAGCCAGTGCAGGTAGCGGCCGAGGCCGGCGAAGGCGGGATGGCGGCGGTATTGCAGTTCCATCTCCACCAGGTCCAGCGGCTCGGCCTTGTGCTGGAACTCCACCGGCATGTAGTCGTGGAACACCCGCACGCCGCTGCGCGCCTCGATGGTCCAGTGCCCGGCCATGGCAGCCTCGAGCACGCGCGGGTCGAGCGGTTCCTGCGGGGTCAGGCTCTGGCCCTCGCCGGAGAAGCGGTTCTTGCGCAGCTTGCGGAAGTGGCCCTTGAGCAGGTTGCGGTAGATCAGCGCGTCGCGGTTGTAGAAGGCCAGGGACAGCCAGCCATCGGCGCGGGTCAGCTGGTGCAACACGGGCAGGATCGCCAGCGGTTCGGCCAGCCATTCCAGCACGGCGTGGCAGATCACCAGGTCATAGGGTTCGTTGAGCTGGCCGAGCAGGTCCTGCCAGGGTGCGGCAATGAAGGTGGCTTGCAGGCCGGTTTCCGCGAAACGCTGGCGTGCGCCTTCGAGCATCGGCGCGGCGGGTTCGGCGAGGGTGACGTCGTGGCCGCGCCCGGCCAGCCACAGTGACATGTGGCCCAGCCCCGCACCGATATCCAGCACCCGCAGCGGACGGTCGGGCAGCGCCTCGGCGAGGTCGGCCTGGAGCACGGCAAGGCGAATGGCACCCTTGGCGCCGCCATAGATCTTCTCGGCGAAGCGCGTGGCCAGTTCGTCGAAATGGCGGTCGCCGGTCTTCGGGGAATCGCTCACTTGGCGCCCCCTTCGATGAAGCGCCGTTCGCTGTCGGCCAGCTTGGCGAGCACCGCCTGGTCCATGTCGATCCCCAGTTCAGCGCACATCAGCAGCAGGTACAGGACAATGTCGCCGACTTCCTGCCCGGCGTGGGCGAGTTTCTCCGGCGGCAGTTGGCGCGATTCGTCCTCGCGCAGCCACTGGAAGATTTCCACCAGCTCGGCCATTTCCACGCTGGCCGCCATGGCCAGGTTCTTCGGGCTGTGGAAGCGACTCCAGTCGTTGTGGTCGCGGATGGCGTGCAGGCGCGCGGTGATGGCTTCGAGGTTCATGCAGATGGGGCTCCAACGTGAGCCCCATAGCTTCAAGCCTGGCGCGTCAAACGTCCAGCGGGCTCCAGCTGCCGGCCATGTGCGGCAGGCCGTCCTTGCCGCGCAGGCTGAACTGCCCGGAAGGCGCCGGCTCGCTGGCCAGCAGGTTGACCTGGGACGGCAGCAGCACCGGCTTCTGGAAGCGCACGTCGACCCGATAGCCGGCCATCGGCAGGCGCTCGCCCAGGGCGGCCAGGCTGCGCGCCTTGTTCCACAGACCATGGGCGATGGCGCGGGGGAAGCCGAACAGCTTGGCGCTGGCGGCCGACAGGTGGATCGGGTTGTAGTCGCCAGCCACGCGGGCGTAGCGCCGGCCGATGTCCGCCGGGCAGTTCCAGGCGTCGATCTGTTCCAGCGGCAGCTCGGCCACTTCATCGCGGGCGGGCGGCGTGCCGTCCAGGCGCATGCCGCGGAACAGGATGCGGCTGTCGCCTTCCCAGAGCAGCCCGAGCTGGTCGTGAAGCTGGGTGATGATGCTGAAGGTCACACCTTTTTCGTGGGGCTGCAGGTCATCCACCCGCACGCTGACGTTGAACGGGCCTAGGCCGCCGAGCGGGCGCAACACGCTGATACGGTTTTCCAGGTGCACCAGGCCCAGCAGCGGGAAGGGAAAACGCGCGTCGGTCAGCAGGCCCATCTGCAGGCCGAAGGCGAGGATGTGCGGGTAGGTGGGCGGCAGCAGGTGGTTGTCGGCGAAACCGCAGACTTTGCGGTAGCGCTCCAGGTGCTTCGGATCGACCGTGACCGGGCAGCGCAGGCCGCGTGTCGGCAGGCTGCGGCCACGCACGCCGCGGCGCACGGCGGCGCGGGCGAACAGGCCGGTAAGGGCGGGTGGGGCGGACAGGTCAAGCCAATCGCGGGGCATCGGGTATCTCCTGGCGGGTCATTCAATCAGCTTAGCCAGTGCTGGAGCGCGGGCATTGGCCGTGGCAACGCGGCGCGCGGCAGGCAAGTCAATAGGACCGTCCGATCGCTCAGATATTTCCCGCACGCTTGTTCCTGATTCTCTTGAGGGGCGATAGGAAAGCTGCCTAAGATGGGCCCGCCTCATGGATAACTAGAAAAAACACCATGCGTGATCTGACCGACGATGTGGCGCTGATGCGCCCGGTGATCGACGCCCTGCGCGCCAGCGGTACCGACCCCGACCGCGTGCTGGCTCGCGTCGGCCTGCCTGCCGGCAGTCTGCCTGCCGGACGATTCCCTCACAGCGCACAGAACCTGTTCTGGAAGGCCGCCGCCGAAGAATGCGGCGAAGAGCACGTTGGCCTCTATCTGGCCGGCCACCTGCCCGCGTTCCACGGCCTGCTGCTGGAATACCTGTTCCTCTCCAGCGCCACCTTCGGCGAAGGCCTGCGCCACGCTCTGCGCTACGTGCGCCTGCTCTCCGATACCTTGAACGCCCGCCTGGAAGTGGAAGGCGAGAAGGCCGTGCTGCTGCTCGGCCACACCGCCGGGACCAACCGGCACTTCCCCGAAATGCTCGCCGGAGCGGTGGTGCGCCTGTTCCATGCTCTCACCGAGGGCGACTTCAAGCCCCAGCAAGTGCAACTGATGCACGAGGAAGGCGCGCCCGCCGAGCGTTATCGCGAGGTCTACGGCTGCCCGGCAGTGCTGGGCGCCAATCGTTATGCGCTGGTATTCGACGCCCAGGTGCTGGAGAAACCCTCGCGCCACGCCGCGCCTGAGTTGCTGCGCATGCACGAGTCCCTGGCGCGCCGGCAATTGGCGGAAGTGGAGCGGCTGGACTTGGTGCGTAAAGTGCGCGAGCTGATCGGCGTGCTGCTGGTGGATGGCGGCGCGACGCTGGAGCAGGTCGCCGCCCGTCTCGACATGCCCGCCCGCCGTTTGCGCGAGCGCCTGGCCATGGCCGGGGTGCGCTTCAACGACCTGGTCACCGACTACCGCTGCCGCTTGGCCAAGGAGCTGCTGCTCAAGACCGACGAGCGCATCGAGGTGATCGTCGAACGCACCGGCTTCTCCGAGCCGAGCACCTTCTACCGCGCCTTCAAGCGGTGGGTCGGCGAGACCCCGGTGGAGTTCCGCCGACGTGGCCGCCCGCAACCGCCGGCGGAGTGATCGAACCGTTTCGAGTCCGCCTCTGGCTAGGCTTTGCCGGTCAATTCCCGCCAAGGTATGCCCGATGCAAAGCCGAATCCGCCAGACCCTGCTGCTGTCCACCGTCCTGCTGATGAGCGCTGAGCACGCCGTGGCGGGGGAAATGGAGCAGACGGCGTTCGCCCGCCTGGACCGCGACGGCAGCGGCTTCATCGAGGCCGATGATCTGTCGGCCATGCGCGTGCGCATGTTCCACCGGCTGGACCGCAATCAGGATGGCTTGCTCACCCGCGAAGAAGTGACCCCGCCCAACCCCAGCGTGAACGTCTCGCCCAACGCCATTGCCTGGCCGGACCGGGATGGTGACGGCAAGGTCAGCCAAGCAGAGTTCATGACCCAGGAGCCGGCGCTGATCGTGCGCGCGGACCGCGATGGCGATCATCGGGTGAGTGCGGCGGAGTTTCGTGAGCTGGTGGCGGCGCGGGGGTAATTGAGCGCTGGCATCCGTAGGGCGAATAACCCGGAACGGGTTATTCGCCAAGACGGCGGATAACGCCGCAGGCGTTATGCGCCCTACACGGATGATCGAGGCACGGAGCTGTTGTACAAGCTGGCCGCGCCCAGAATCAGGCCCCCAGCAAACTCTGCCCGCAAACCCGCAGCACCTGCCCGCTCACCGCGCCCGAGCCCGGCTGGGCGAACCAGGCCACGGCTTCGGCGACGTCCTGCGGCAGGCCGCCCTGGCCCATGGAGTTCATGCGTCGGCCGGCTTCGCGGATGGTCAGCGGGATGGCGGCGGTCATCTGGGTTTCGATGAAGCCCGGCGCCACTGCGTTGATGCTGATTCCCTTCTTGCCCAGCGCCGGGGCCCAGGCCTGCGCCAGGCCGATCAGGCCGGCCTTGCTCACCGCATAGTTGGTCTGGCCCATGTTGCCGGCGATGCCGCTGATGGAAGCGAGCAGCACCACGCGGCCGTCGTCGTGCAGCTTGCCGGCGTCCAGCAGCGCTTGGGTCAGCACCTGCGGGGCCTTGAGGTTCACGTCGATCACTGAGTTCCAGAAGGCTTCGCTCATCTTGGCGACCGTCTTGTCCCGGGTGATGCCGGCATTGTGCACCACGATGTCCACGCCCTCGGGCAGTGCTGCCACCAGCTGAGCACCGGCGTCGGCGGCGCAGATGTCCAGTGCCACACCACGGCCCCCCAGGCGCGCGGCCAGCGCATCGAGGGCTTCCTTGGCCGGCGGTACGTCCAGCAGCACCACATCGGCGCCGTCGCGGGCGAGGGTTTCGGCGATGGCCGCGCCGATGCCGCGGGCGGCGCCTGTCACCAGCGCGCGCTTGCCCACCAGCGGGCGGCTCCAGTCCTGTACCTGCTTGTCATAGGCGGAGAGGCGCACGACCTGCCCGGACACATAGGCGCTCTTGGGCGAGAGGAAGAAGCGCAGCGCGCCTTCGAGCTGATCCTCGGCGCCTTTGCCGACGTACACCAGTTGCACGTTGCCGCCCCGGCGGATTTCCTTGCCCAGCGAGCGGCTGAAGCCCTCCAGGCTGCGCTGCACGCTGGCTGCGATGGGGTCTTTCACGGATTCCGGCGCGCGGCCGAGAATCACAACGTGCGGGCATTTATCCAGCCCCTTGAGGGCGCCCTGGAAGAAGGTGCGCAGCTCGATGGTCTGTTCGAAACGGGTCAGGCCGCTGGCATCGAAGACGATGGCCTTGAGCTTGGGCCCATGCTCGGCAGTCCAGCGTGGCAGCCCGTACTGGCCGTCGCTGAAGGAGAACAGCGCATCGGTCAGACGCTCGGCGAAAGGCAGCACCGCCTCGTTCAGGTTGCCCTCGCCGCCGAGCAGCAGCGCCCCGTCCACCGGCCGCGTGCGCCCGGCGCTCCAGCGCTCCAGGCGGACCGGCGCGGGCAGGCCGAGGGCTCCGACCAGGCGGCGGCCGACGTTGGAGTTGGCGAAGGCGATGTAGCGATCGGTCATGGAACGGGCTCCTGCACAGGGTCTCTAAAGTGCTGACCACTCTACGCAGCGGCGGGTTCGGCGCAATTGACCGCGCTGACCTGCGCAACGGCGGGGCGGCCAATGCGACACAAGCGGCTAAGGTTAGCCTTGACCGCACTTCAACGCTCACCCTTGTAGGAGTTCTGCATGACCCAACTGCGCCGGGTCGCCATCGTCGGCGGCAACCGTATTCCCTTCGCCCGCTCCAACACCGTGTATGCCACGGCGAGCAACCAGGAGATGCTGACCTCCGCGCTGGATGGGCTGATCGAGCGCTACAAGCTGCACGGCGAGCGCCTGGGCGAAGTGGTCGCCGGCGCCGTGCTCAAGCATTCGCGCGACTTCAACCTGACCCGCGAGTGCGTGCTGGGCACGCGCCTGGCGCCGGAAACCCCGGCCTATGACATCCAGCAGGCCTGCGGCACCGGCCTGGAAGCGGCGATCCTGGTGGCCAACAAGATCGCCCTCGGGCAGATCGACTGCGGCATCGCCGGCGGCGTGGACACCACCTCCGACGCGCCCATCGGCGTTAACGAAGGGCTGCGCAAGATCCTGCTGGAAGCCAACCGTGGCAAGTCCAACGGCGAGAAGATCAAGAGCCTGCTGAAGATTCGCCCGCGCCACCTGATGCCGCACATCCCGAAAAACGGCGAGCCGCGTACCGGGCTGTCGATGGGCGAGCACTGCGAGCTGATGGCGCAGACCTGGGCCATCCCGCGCGACGAACAGGACAGGCTGGCCTACGAGAGTCATCACAAGCTGGCTGCCGCCTACGACGAGGGATGGCAGAACGACCTGATGACGCCGTTCCGCGGCCTGGTGCGCGACCAGAACCTGCGCCCGGACATCAACCTGGAGAAGATCGGCACCCTCAAGCCGGTATTCGAGCGCGGCTCGCGGGGCACTCTGACGGCGGCCAACTCCACGCCGCTGACCGATGGCGCGTCTGTGGTGCTGTTGGCCAGCGAGGAATGGGCGAAAGAGCGCGGCCTGCCGATCCTGGCGTACTTCAAGGACGGCGAAGCGGCGGCGGTGGATTTCGTCGGCGGTCACGAGGGCCTGCTGATGGCGCCGGTCTACGCGGTACCGCGCCTGCTGGCGCGCAACGGCCTGACCCTGCAGGACTTCGACTTCTACGAAATCCACGAAGCCTTCGCCGCTCAGGTGCTGTGCACCCTCAAGGCCTGGGAGGACGCGGACTACTGCAAGACCCGCCTCGGCCTCGACGCACCACTGGGCTCCATCGACCGCAGCAAGCTCAACGTGAAGGGCAGCTCGCTGGCCGCGGGCCACCCGTTCGCCGCTACCGGCGGGCGCATCGTCGCCAACCTGGCGAAGCTGCTGGATGGCGCCGGCAAGGGGCGCGGACTGATCTCGATCTGCGCGGCAGGCGGCCAAGGTGTGACCGCGATCGTCGAAAGGTAATCCAATACAGCGGGACGGATGTTTTCCTCCCCGATGTAAGCAACTCCGTGACTTCAGGCGGCACCGCGCAAGCGGCGCCGCCTTTTTTTGTCCGCCGGATATGTAGGAGCGAGCAACGCGTAGGGCGGATAACCTGGGACAGGTTATCCGCCCTGCGAGGCTTGCTTCGGAGCCGTCCGGTGTTCGCGAGCAAGAACCAGGCGTCCCTCCTCGCTCCTACAGGCTGCGGCCGTCGTTTGGCGGGGAGCGCAATTTCCTTCTAGATAGGCGGCTCAACCTCCCTGCAACATCCCCGGATGGATTCGCCGCGCGAATGGCGTCGAGAGCACCAGCGATGTCCTGCTGGTGCCGAACTGGGCGAGGCGGTCGATCAACTCTTCCAGTTCCTGAGTGCAACTGACCGCCACCTTGAGCATCACGCAGGCTTCGCCGGTGATGCGGTAGCAGTCGATGATCTGCGGGATTTCCAGCAGTGGGTCGAGCATGCTCTTGCTGCGATGGTCGTTCAGGCGCATCTCGATCAGGCACTGGATCGAGCGGCCCATCTTCGACAGGTCTACGCTGGCGTGGTACCCGGTGATCACCCCTTCGGCCTCCAGGCGCGCCACGCGATCGGCCACGGCGGGAGGGGAGAGGTTGATCCGGCGGGCCAGTTCGGCGAAGGACAGGCGGCCGTCTTCCAGCAGGGCGGCGAGCAGGGCGCGGTCGTACTTGTCCATGCGATTACTCCGGTTTTGATTCGACGGCAAGTCTTGAAAAAATCCATCGAATGAAAAGTGTTATGCCCGTAATGGCGTTGTCTGTGCCTTATAAGGGGCGGTTGGCCTGCATAAAATGAAGCGCCTTGCCTGCCTTGTCGAGTCCCACCCATGACCACGATGCCCATGCCCAGAGCCCGCGTCTCACTGACCCTGATTGCTGCCTTCTTCGCCCTCTACTTCATCTGGGGCTCGACCTACCTGGTGATCCGCATCGGCGTCGAATCCTGGCCGCCGATGCTGATGGCCGGCTGCCGCTTCATCATCGCCGGGGCGATCCTGTTCATCTGGATGCTCTCGCGCGGCGCGCCAATGCCGACGCTGAAACAGTGCCTGTCGGCGGGCGCCATCGGCATCCTCCTGCTCAGCTGCGGCAACGGCGGGGTGACGGTGGCCGAGCACTGGGGCGTGGCCTCGGGGGTAGCGGCGCTGGCGGTGGCGACCGTGCCGCTGTTCACCCTGGTATTCGGGCGCTTCTTCGGCAACCGCACCACGGCGCTGGAATGGGCCGGCATCGCCCTGGGCCTGTTCGGCATCGTGCTGCTCAATCTCGGTTCCAACCTGCAGGGCAGCCCGGCGGGCGCGGCGCTGATCCTCTTCGCGGCGGCGACCTGGGCCTTCGGTTCGGTGTGGAGCCGGCGCCTGGACCTGCCCGGTGGCGCCATGGCCAGCGCGGTGGAAATGCTGGTGGGTGGTGGCGTGCTGCTACTGGGCAGCTTCCTTAGTGGCGAGCGCCTGGAGCAGATGCCTACCGCCGCCGGCTGGGGTGCGCTGGCCTACTTGGTGGTGTTCGGCTCGATCATCGCCTTCAGCGCCTACATGTACCTGCTGGCCAACGTGCGCCCGGCGGCAGCTACCAGCTACGCCTATGTCAACCCGGCGGTTGCGGTGCTGCTTGGCGTGGTGTTCGCCGGCGAGCACATCGGCCTCGCGGAATCCCTGGCAATGGCGGTGATTATCAGTGCGGTGGTGCTGATCGGCCTGCCGCAGTGGCGGCGCAAGGAAGCCGTCTGACTCGCGGCATGAGCTAAGCCCGAAAGGTTATTTCGCGCGTCTCGTGCGATTCGCTAGGGTATGAAACGGCCTCCATTCGGAGGCCGTTCTTTTCCTCCCTTTCAGTACACCCGCGCGCCATACGCCCAGGCCACTGATCCACCCCTTCGAGCCGAGGTGTGCATGAGTCTGGTGGTACCGTTTTCCTCGCTTTCCGAATTGCCTCCCATCCAGCGCTGGAGCGACGCTCTACGTGCGTCCAGCCTGCTGGCCCTGTCCGTTCCGCGCGAGTACGGCGGCCGAGGTGCCGGCTGGGACGAGGTACTGCAGACCCTGCGCGATCTCTCCGAGCGCGACGGCACCCTGGCCCGGTTGTTTGCCCTGCATCACCTGCAACTGGCCAGCGTGTTGCTGCTGGGCAGCGCCGAGCAGCGCGAGCGCCTGCTGCCGCTCAGCATTGAGCGCGAATGGCTGTGGGGCGAGGCGGTGGATCACCAGGAAAGCCGCCTGCTGGCGAGGGAGCATCGGCGCGGCGGTTTCCTGCTGCAGGGCGGGCGCCACGACTGCTTCGGCGCGGAGTCGGTGGACTGGCTGCTGATCTCGGCGCGCCATGCGCCCAGCGAAGGATTGCTGATCGCCGCGCTGCCGGCGGATCGCAACGGGCTGGATCGATTCGAGCCCAGCGGCGGCGGCCTGTTGCATTGCCATGAGGTGCGCCTGCATCCCGAGGACATCCTGCTGCCGCCCGGCCTGCCGTGGACGCCCCGTGCGCAACTGCGCGGCAGCCTCTCCGCGCTGCTGCAGGCGAATATTGCCCTGGGCCTTGCCGTGCAGGCGTTCGAGAACTTGCCGGTGCGGGCGGCGGCGGGCGAGTTGCAGCGGCTGCTGGCGCTGGGGCTGCGTCTGTCCGAACAGTCGGCGGTGGCCTTCGAATCCGCCCAGGCGGCGGGCAACGGCCTGAGCTTCAGCCGCAGCGCGGCATTGGCGACCCTGGTGGCGGAAACCGCCGCCGTGGCGCAGCACGCGGTCCAGGTAGGCTTGCGCCAGGAAGGCACCCGCGCCCGTGTGCTCTCCGGTGCTACCTGAGGCGCCGTAACACGGGGCCTGTAGCCGAATCGAGACAAGCGCTGGCGCTCATAAGTTAAGAACTAAAAAGTATTTATTCGAAGTTTTTTATATCGGTAATCTAGCTCTACCGGACCGCCGGACACCCGTTTCGCCCATCGAATCCCGTCCCGTGGTCCGTCCCCTCTGTGAGGCCGGCACCGCCGTTACCTTCAGAGGAAACACCATGAACAAACCTCGTTTCGTACGCCGTGCCGTGGCCGGCGTCGCTGTTGCGGCTGCCCTGACCTTCCAGAGCGCCGCGTTCGCCGACATCGTCCTGGGCTACCAGACCGGCATCGACCCGACCAAGGTTCCGCAAGCCGATGGCACCTATGAAAAGGTCATCGGCGAGAAGCTCGACTGGCGCCGCTTCAACAGCGGTCCGGAAGTGGTCGCCGCCATCGCCTCCGGCGACGTACAGCTGGGTAATCTCGGCTCCAGCCCGCTGGCCGCCGCTACCTCGCGCGGTCTGCCGATCATTGCCTTCATCGTTTCCGCGCAGATCAACGCCGCCGAGGCCCTGGTCGTACGCAACGGCAGCAAGATCGAGAAGCCCGAAGATCTGGTCGGCAAGACGATCGCCACCCCCTTTGTTTCCACCTCGCACTACAGCCTGCTGGGCGCACTCAAGCACTGGAAGATCGACCCGACCAAGGTGAAGATCGTCAACCTCAATCCCACCGAGATCGCCGCCGCCTGGCGCCGTGGCGACATCGACGGCGCCTTCGTCTGGTCGCCCGCCCTGGGCGAGATCAAGAAGTCCGGCAAGGTGCTGACCGACGCAGCCGAAGTCGGCCAGTGGGGCGCGCCGACCTTCGAGGTCTGGGTAGCCCGCAAGGACTTCGCCGAGAAGCACCCGGAAATCATCGCCAAGTTCGCCAAGGTGAGCCTGGATTCCTTCGCCGACTACAACGCCCACAAGGCGCAGTGGACCGCCGACTCCGAGCAGGTGAAGAAGATCGCCAAGCTGACCGGCGCCGATCCGCAGGACGTGCCTGAACTGCTGGCCGGCTCCGCCTTCCCCGAATCCCAGGCGCAGCTGTCCTCCGCCCTGCTGGGTGGCGGCACCGCCAAGGACATCGCCGGCACCGCCGCCTTCCTGAAAGAACAGAAGCGCGTGCCGTCGGTGCTCAAGGATTACTCGCCCTATGTCAGCGCCGAGTACGTGCGCCAGGCGGAGAGCGTGCAGGTCGGGCAGCGCTGATCCGTTGCTCTTCGTTCTTCGTAGGAGCGAGCTTGCTCGCGAACACCGGACGGCACTGAAGTTCGGGCTGGTTCGCGAGCAATAACGATGGCGTCCCCCTCGCTCCTACAAGGCCCCACGCATTTCTTCTCACCCTACGGAGGGCAGAACATGAGCCGTCTGACGGCCGAGGCAGTCAGCCTCACTTTCCAGCAGCGCGGCCGCGAGCGCGTCGTGCTGCAGGACCTCACTCTCAGCCTGGCCAAGGGCGAATCCCTGGTGGTGCTCGGCCCGTCTGGCTGCGGCAAGTCCAGCCTGCTCAACGTGCTGGCGGGCTTCCAGGCGCCGGACAGCGGCCGCGTGCAGATCGACGGCCGCACCCTGAGCGGCCCCGGTGGCGAGCGCGGCGTGGTGTTTCAGGACGATGCGCTGATGCCCTGGCTGAATGCGCTGGACAACGTTGCACTGGGCTTGCGCATCCGTGGCGTTGGTGCCGTCGAGCGCAACGCCCGCGCCCATGACGTCCTCAAGCTGGTTGGCCTGGGCGAGCACGCGGACTACCGCATTTCGCAACTGTCCGGTGGCCAGCGGCAGCGCCTGGGCCTGGCCCGTGCGCTGGCGGTGGAGCCGGATTTCCTGCTGCTTGACGAACCCTTCGGCGCCCTCGACGCGCTGACCCGCGAGCGCATGCAGGTACTGACCCTCGACCTGTGGCGCAAGACCGGCAAGGGCCTGTTCCTGATTACCCACAGCGTCGATGAAGCGCTGTTCCTCGCCACCGACCTGGTGGTGATGGAAGGCCCGCCGGCGCGCATCGTCAAGCGCCTGCCGCTGGACTTCGCTCGCCGCTACGCCGCTGGCGAACCGGTGCGCTCGATCAAGGCCGACCCGGAATTCGCGCGCTTGCGCCAACTGCTTCTCGATCTTTTTTTGGAAGAGACGCTTGAGGAACCGGAGGTCGAGCATGCCCACTGAAACCCTCGCCGCCAAACTCCCGGCCGCCGCGCCGACTGCCCGCAGCGTGCCGCGCGACTACCGCCGTTGGGCCGCCGCTGGCAGCGTCGGTGCCATCTTCGTGCTCTGGTGGCTGGCCACGCACCTGGGCTGGGTCGACACCCTGTTCCTGCCCGCGCCGGAGCAACTGGTGGAAGCCTTCCAGCGCCTGCTGGCCGAGGGCTACGTCGATGCCTCGCTGTGGCAACACGTCGGCACCAGCCTGCTGCGCGTGCTGCTGGCGCTGGGCGCGGCGGTGCTGACGGCGATTCCGCTGGGCATCCTGATGGGCCTCAACCCGCTGGTGGGCGCGGCCTTCGACCCGCTGGTGGAGTTCTACCGCCCGGTACCGCCGCTGGCCTACCTGCCGCTGATCGTCATCTGGTTCGGAATCGGCGAGTTGTCCAAGGTGCTGCTGATCTACCTCGCGCTGTTCGCGCCGCTGCTGATCGCCACCGCCGCCGGCGTGCGTCGCGTGGACAAGTCTCGTATCCAGGCCGTGTGCTGCCTGGGCGCTAGCCGTTTGCAGGTGGTGCGCCACGTGATCCTGCCCAGTGCGCTGCCGGACGTCCTCACCGGCCTGCGCATCGCCCTGGGCGTGGGCTGGTCGACCCTGGTCGCCGCCGAACTGATCGCCGCCAACCGCGGCCTGGGCTTCATGGTGCAGTCCGCCGCGCAGTTCCTCGCCACCGATGTCGTGGTGCTGGGAATCCTGTTTATCGCCGCCATCGCGCTGAGCTTCGAACTGGGGTTGCGCTGGCTGCAGAAGCGGTTTGCTTCCTGGGAGTAGAGCAGTCGGGGCAGGAGCCCCTCACCCTAGCCCTCTCCCAGAGGGAGAGGGGACTGTTCCGAGCGGCGTTTCGTTCGCTGCCTCACTGCCATTCCTCCGTTGTTGAAGGACTGTCTCGTCCTTCCCGAGCACACCGAACAACTCCCTCTCCCTCTGGGAGAGGGCTGGGGTGAGGGCTACGACGCCCAGCCCGAACTAGATGAGTGAATTGAAATGACCCTGAGCATCGAACCCATCAGCCCGGCCCTGGGCGCCATCGTTTCCGGCGTGCGTCTGGCCGACCCGCTGGACGACGCGGCGCAGCGCCAGATCGAGCAGGCCCTGCTCGATCATCACGTGCTGTTTTTCCGCGACCAGCCGCTGACGCCGACCCAGCAGGCGAACTTCGCCGCGCGCTTCGGCGACCTGCACATCCACCCGATCTACCCCAGCTCGCCCGAGCAGCGCGAAGTCATTGTCCTCGACACTGCCGTCACCGACGTGCGCGACAACGCCATCTGGCACACCGACGTGACCTTCCTGGAAACCCCGGCTCTGGGCGCCGTGCTGGCCGCCAAACAGCTGCCGCCCTACGGTGGCGACACCCTGTGGGCCAGCGGCATCGCGGCGTTCGAAGCGCTGTCCAAGCCGCTGCAGCAGTTGCTCGACGGCCTCACCGCGACTCATGACATCAGCAAGTCCTTCCCCCAGGAGCGCTTCGGCGCCACCGACGCGGACCTCGCGCGCCTGGAAGAAGCGCGCAAGAAGAACCCGCCGCGCAGCCATCCGGTGATCCGCACGCATCCGGTCACCGGGCGCAAGGCGTTGTTCGTCAGCGATGGCTTCACCACCCGCATCAACGAGCTGGAACCGGCGGAAAGTCGCGCGATCCTCGACCTGCTGTTCGCCCATTTCGCCCGGCCAGAGTTCACCGTGCGCTGGCGCTGGAAGGAGAACGACGTGGCCTTCTGGGACAACCGCGTGACCCAGCATTACGCGGTGGATGACTACCGCCCGCAGCGCCGGGTGATGCACCGCGCGACCATCCTTGGCGACAAGCCGTTCTGACGGTTTTTCGCTCTGGTATGGCGAATAGCCTGGAGCGGGTTATCCGCCGCATTGGCGGATAACGCCCCAGGCGTTATGCGCCCTACGGGCCCGAGGATGGGTATGTAGGAGATTCTATGTCTACCCCACCGTATCGGCCGCAGTCCGATACGGTTGCTGAGTCGTCATCAGGGCAAAGGCAATCCGGGCCAATTTGCGGGCGAGGACGGTCAGCGCCTCGATCTTTTGCAG
>NZ_JACVBX010000011.1 GCF_014852585.1 Pseudomonas sp. PDM18
TCGGGCTAGGTCAGAGGACGGCGGGAGGCAGCTTGGGCTCCTACTCGTGCGACCAACACCGCGGACCTGCAGCTTGCCTCCCGTCGCTCTCACCTTCGAGCTTATCGAGCTTTGCAGACACAAGCGGGCCATGCGCGCGATCGCGCGCATGGCGCGCTCCTACAGGATGAACCGGCGGATAACCTGTTCCAGGTTATGCGCCCTACGGTCTGCAGTTGAAGAAGGACGCGGCCAAGCCCTGAGTCCCGTTGTAGGAGCGGGCCATGCCCGCGATCGCGCGCATGGCGCGCTCCTACAGGATGAACCGGCGGATAACCTGTTCCAGGTTATGCGCCCTACGGTCTGCAGTTGAAGAAGGACGCGGCCAAGCCCTGAGTCCTGTTGTAGGAGCGGGCCATGCCCGCGATCGCGCGCATGGCGCGCTCCTACAGTTCGGGCACGGTGCGAGGTTTGCACGAGCAATAAAAAAAGGCCCCTCGAAGGGGCCTTTTTTAATGGGGCGCTTACTTGCGGTCGATCCACACGGTCTGCGGGTTGGTGAACTCGCGCAGGCCGAAGTGCGACAGCTCGCGACCGAAGCCGCTCTTCTTCACGCCGCCGATCGGTACGCGGGGATCGGAAGCGGAGAAGCCGTTGATGAACACGCCACCGCTGACCAGACGACGGGCCATGTGCTGGGCCTTGACCTTGTCGGCAGACCAGATCGCGCCGGAGAGGCCGAACTCGCTGTCGTTGGCCAGTTCCAGGGCGTGCTCGGCGTCGCGGGCGACGATCAGCGAAGCGACGGGGCCGAAGATTTCCTTCTTGAACGCGGTGTTGCCCGGCTTCACGTCGGCCAGCACGGTCGGTGCGTAGTAGTTGCCTTCGCCTTCGAGCTTGTGGCCGCCCAGCAGCAGGGTGGCGCCGTCGGCGATGGCCTGTTGTACCTGGCCGTCCAGTTCGTCACGCAGGTCGAAGCGGGCCATCGGGCCGACGAAGGTGTCGTCTGCCAGCGGGTCGCCGATCTTCAGTGCCTTGACCGCGGCCAGCAGCTTCTCGGTGAAGGCCGGGGCGATGGATTCTTCGAGGATCATGCGCTTGGCGGCGATGCACACCTGGCCGCAGTTGCCGAAGCGGCTGGCGACGGCGGCTTTCACGGCGGCATCGAGGTCGGCGTCGGCGAGCACGATGAAGGCGTCGGAACCGCCCAGCTCCAGCACGCATTTCTTCAGCGCGGCACCGGCCTGGGAGGCGATGGCGGCGCCGGCGCCGACACTGCCGGTCACGGCGATGGAGGCGATGCGGTCATCGGCGATGGCCTTGGAGACCAGCGGCGGCTCGACGTTCAGCACCTCGAACACGCCTTCCGGCAGGCCGGCCTGCAGCCAGGCGTCGCGCAGCTGATAGGCGCAGCCCATAACGTTGGGCGCGTGCTTGAGCACGTAGGTGTTGCCGCCCAGGATGATGCTCACCGCGCCACGCATGACCTGCCAGGTGGGGAAGTTCCACGGCATCACGGCCAGGACCGGGCCCAGCGGCAGGTAGGAGATGTACGCGCCTTCGATGCTGGTCTTCTCGTCTTCGAGCATGGCCGGGCCGTTGTCGGCGTACCACTCGCAGAGGTTGGCGCACTTGTTGATTTCGCCACGGGCCTGGGTGACCGGCATGCCCATTTCCTGGGCTTCCATGCGGGCCATCGGCTCGACGTTGGCGCGCAGCACTTCGGCCATCTTGCGCAGTACGGCGACACGTTCGGCGATGCTGGTGTCGCGCCATTGGCGGAACGCGGCATCGGTGCGGGCCAGCGAGGTTTCCAGCTGGGCGGCGTCTTCGAAGGTGTAGCGGGCCAGTTCCTGGCCGGTGGCGGGGCTGCGGGAGATGGCAGCGGGGATGGCGGCGATCTGGTTCATGGTGAGTCCTGCTTGTTCTGTGTAAGGGTGCAAGGCCGGTCGTTCGTCCGGGCGGGGTGGCTCCGGGATGGCGTAGAAATTAAGATGCGCAATCATTCATGTAAAATGAATAATCAAGAAAGACTCTTTCTCTCGGAGAGAATGATGGACCTGACCCAGCTGGAAATCGTCCGTGCTGTCGCCCACGAGGGCAGCATCACCGCCGCCGCGGCCCGTCTGCACCGCGTGCCTTCGAACCTGACCACGCGGATCAAGCAGCTGGAAGCGGAGCTGGGTACCGAACTGTTCCTGCGCGAAAAGCTGCGCCTCCGTCTGTCGCCTACCGGCCGCAGCTTCCTCGATTACGCCGAGCGCATCCTCGATCTGGTGGAGGAAGCCCGGCAGGTGGCGGTGGGCGCCGAGCCCCATGGCGGCTTCTCCCTGGGATCGATGGAGAGCACGGCGGCGGTGCGCATTCCCGAGATGCTGGCGCGCTATCACCAGCAGTGCCCGAAGGTGCAACTGGACCTGTCTACCGGCCCCTCGGGCGAGATGATCGACGGCGTGCTCTCCGGCCGTTTCATCGCCGCCTTCGCCGACGGCCCGGCCAACCACCCACAACTGGACGGCAAACCGGTATACCGCGAGGAGTTGGTGCTGATGAGCGCCAAGCACCATGCTCCGGTGCATGACGCGCGGGACGTGGCGGGGGAGACGGTGTTCGCCTTCCGCGACACCTGCTCCTACCGCAAACGCCTGGAGGGTTGGTTCGCCGAGCACCGCGTGGTGCCGGGAAAGATCATGGAGATGGAGTCCTACCACGGCATGCTCGCCTGCATCGCGGCGGGCGGCGGCGTGGCGATCATTCCGCGGGCGATGTTCGAGAGCCTGGCGGGCGGGCGCAACGTAGCGATCCACCGCCTGGCGCCGCAGCATGCCGACGCCACGACCTGGCTGTTCTGGCGACGCGGCACCGATACGCCGGCGCTGCGGGCCTTCATCGGTCTGCTGAACGCACCGGGGGCGGAGACCGAAGCGGCTTGATTGCAGTGCTGGAACGGCACCTGTTTCAGCATTGCAACGTAACGTTGGCGAGAAGCGTGAATTTATCTGCAAAGCCCCCTTGCAGAGACTTGGCGCTGCGCTAACGTGAGCTGGACTGTCAGCCGTGCGAATGCGCGGAAGGCGCCCATGGTTGATGCTTCGGGCGCATGCCGTGGCGCTTCGCGACAGGGATTGTTCCCATCCCTCGTTGCCCGGAGCCGTCATGGACACACGCACCCGGACTCGTCGCGCGAATCGTCTGCAGATATGGACGATGGGCGCCGGCCTGATCCTGCTTTCCCTCTTGCTGGCCTGGCTGCTGGTGTCGCTCTGGCCGCAGCATTATCCGAAGTTCCCGCTGGCCGGCGTCGAAGGCGATGTCGGCGCGCAGTGCCTGCTTGGCTGGTGCCCTGGCCCTGATGCCCGGCTGCTGGTGATGGTCATGGTCGCAGGTGGCCTGGGCAGCTTCGTGCATATCGCCAAGTCGTTCGGCGACTTCGTCGGTAACGACCGCTTCATGGCCAGCTGGATCTGGTGGTACATCCTCAAGCCCTTCATCGGCATGATCCTCGCGCTGATGCTCTATCTGGTCATCCGTGGCGGGTTCCTTACCGTTGGCACCACGGCGGCGGCCGATGATGGCGTGGTCAACGTCAATCTCTACGGCCTGGTCGGCATGGCCTGCCTCGCCGGCATGTTCGCCAAACAGGCCACTGACAAGCTGGGCGAGCTGTTCGACACCCTGTTCCGGACCCGCGAGGGTGACAAGCGCCGCGACGGCCTGGGCAACCCGGTGCCGACCCTTACCGACGCTCAGCCTGGCGCCGTGGATGCCCAGTCGCTCTACGTCTGCCTGCAGGGTAGCGGCTTCGTGCGCGGGGCCGTCGTTCAGGTCAACGGCGTGAGCCGTGAAACCACCGTCAGCGACAGTACCCGCCTGGCGGTGCAGCTCCTGGAGGAAGACCTGGAGGCGGGCCGTCCACTGAGTCTGGTGGTGGTCAATCCGCCGCCGGGCGGAGGCGCCTCAGCCCCGCTCATGCTGCCGCTGCTGGAGCCCGCCGTGGCGCCACTCGCTGCCCCGGTGGGGTTGTCGGCACCCGGCGTCGTCATGCTGCACCCGGAGATTGAGCTCGACGGCTGCGATTGCCCCATCGAGGAGGAAACCGCGGACGAGGACCTGCCCGCCGCCACCGGAGGAGTCCAAGCATGAGCTATGCATTGACCTGGTTGCCGGACGTGCTCGAAGCCGCCGGCCTGAAAGTCGCCCGCGTTGACGGCTGGAGCAGTCGCGGAGTAGGTGAGATGGGGCAGGTACACGGCGTGATCTGCCACCACACCGCCGGTCCGTTGCGCGGCAACATGCCCAGTCTGAAGACCCTCATCGAGGGGCGCCGTGATCTGAGCGGACCCCTGGCGCAACTGGGCCTCGGGCGGGATGGCACCTACTACGTGATCGCCGCCGGCCGCTGCAATCATGCTGGCAAGGGCAGTTGGGAAGGCATCAATTCGGGCAACAGCAGTTTCATCGGCATCGAAGCGGAAAACACCGGTCTTGATGAAGCCTGGAGCGACGTGCAGATGGACAGCTACCAGCGTGGTGTCGCGGCCATTCTCAGGTACCTGCAGCAGGACGAGCAGGCCTGTGCCGGCCACAAGGAGTACGCCTTGCCACCAGGGCGCAAGAACGATCCGACCTTCGATATGGACGGATTTCGCGCGCGGGTACGCGAGATCCTCGATGGCAAGGCGATCCTCCGGCCGATGATCCCGGCCCTGGAGCCGGACACCGTGCCTGGCCAGCTGCCGCGGCCGACCTTGCGGCGCGGTGCGGTAGGCGATCTGGTTCGGTTGCTCCAGCGCGCCTGCGGGGCCGAGGAGGATGGCCATTTCGGTGTGAAGACCGAGGCCGTGGTGCGGGAATTCCAGCGCCGCCACGAATTGGTGGCCGATGGCATAGTCGGACCGAAGACCTGGCGGCTGATCGATCAAACCATGCTGCAGGAGCAGGCACCCTGAACGGAAAAAGGCCCCGGAAGGGGCCTTTTTCATGGGCGTCTGACTGAGCGTCAGGCGCTGCTGTTCACCGTTTCGCGCTTCACCGTTCTGGCGGTTGGCGCGTGATGCTCGTCGTGGTCATGATCGTCGCCGACCACTTGGACTTCGTTGCCTTCGGCGTCGTACAGCTTGCCATTCTGGAAGTAGTCGCCCTCGTTCAGCGCGGCGATGTCGCGGTAGCGCAGGGTGCGCTCCTCAGCGGCGACGAACACCGACTGCTGGTTGGAGTTGCCGGTCTTGAGGTGGTTGAACAGCAGGTTCAGGCCGATGGCCATGATCGCCGCCGAGCTGATGCCCGAGTGGAAGATGGTGGCGAACCAGCTGGGGAAGTGCTCGTAGAAGCTGGGCGCGGCGATCGGGATCATGCCGAAGCCGATGGAGGTGGCGACGATGATCAGGTTCATGTTGTTGCGGTAGTCCACCTTGGACAGGGTGCGGATACCGCTGGCCGCCACGGTGCCGAACAGCACCACGCCGGCACCGCCGAGGACGGAGGAGGGCACCGCGGCGATCACCCGACCCATCACCGGCAGCAGGCCGAGGGTCACCAGGATCAGGCCGCCGGTGGCGACCACGTAGCGGCTCTTCACGCCGGTCACGGCCACCAGGCCGACGTTCTGGGCAAATGCGCTCTGGGTGAAGGAGCCGAAGATCGGCGCCAGGATGCTCGACGCCATGTCCGCGCGCAGGCCGTTGCCCAGGCGCTTGGAGTCGACCTTGGTGCCGATGATCTCGCCGACGGCGAGGATGTCCGCCGAGGTTTCCACTAGCGTCACCATGATCACGATCAGCATCGAGATGATGGCGGCGATGTGGAAGGTCGGCAGACCGAAGTGGAAGATCGCCGGGAAGGCCACCATCGGGCCCTCGGCCACGCGGGAGAAATCGGTCATGCCCAGGGCGGCGGCAACGACGGTGCCGATCACCATGGCCAGCAGGATCGACAGCCGCGAGATGGACGCGTTGCCCAGCTTGCTCAGCAGCAGGACGAACACCAGAGTGAGGGCCGCCAGGCCGATGTTGGCCATGCTGCCGAAGTCCGGCGCCTTGGGGTTGCCTCCCATGGCCCAGCGCGCCGCTACCGGCATCAGCGTCAGGCCGATGGTGGTGATGACGATGCCGGTGACCATGGGTGGGAAGAATTTGGTGATGCGCGAGAACACCGGCGTGATCAGGAAGCCGATGAAGGAGGCTGCCATGACGGCGCCCAGGACAGCGGGCATGCCACCGCCTTCGTAGCCGCCGCCGAGGATGGCGATCATGGTCGCGACACCGGCGAAGGAAACGCCCTGCACCAGTGGCATCTGCGAGCCGAAGAAGGGAAGACCGAGGGTCTGCAGCAAGGTGGCGAGGCCACCGGCGAAGAGAGAGGCAGCGATCAGCAGGCCGATCTCGCTGGGGGAGAGCCCGGCCGCCTGGCCGAGGATCAGGGGCACGGCGACGATACCGCCGTACATGGTCAGAACGTGTTGCAGGCCGTACGCCAGGTTGGCGCCGATTCCGAGGTTCTCGTCTTCCGGGCGTGCTCCGGCGGACGCTACAGCTGAACGATCATTCATGGCTGAGGACTCGCTTGTTTTTGTTGTGGGGCCACTGTAGACAAAGTCCATGGTGAATATCCACTATTTTGTATACATGTTTTCGGCCGATGGTCCGGAATCTGACCGGTCGGTTATGTAATTGATCGGATTAGATTGCTCTGCAATAGGCGCTCTGCATGAAATCCTGACCCGAATTGTCTTGCACGAAATGTGTGCATGTTTGAATCCAAAAGCACCAGTTGGCTGCATGCAAAGCTCCGAAAGGTTCTTTCCGGCCCCCTGTATGCAGGTCATCGCAAATTGCGGGCCAGCGGTTTGCCGGACTCGCCGTTCTCCCCGGCGAAAGCAGCTCCTGCTATAACCATTCGCCTTGGTTTTCGTCGGATTTCGAAAAGACATGGCCCTTCCACCGCTGCACAGTTTCAGGGTGTTCGAAAGCGTGGCTCGCCTGGGCAGCCTGGCCGCGGCAGCCGTCGAGCTGCACGTCACCACGGGCGCGGTCAGCCAGCAGGTAAAGGCGCTGCAGGCCAGCCTGGGCTTGGAACTGTTCGAGAAGCGCGGCCGCCAGCTGGTGCTGACCGTCAGCGGCCGTGAGCTGCAGAAGCGCGTGGCCAGTGCCATGGGCGAGATCACCGAGGCCGTACTGGCGTTGCAGGCGGGGGCCCGGCCGGAAGCGGAAAGGGTGGATCTCTGCCTGTCGATCCCTCCAGCCGAAGGCGTGGAGTGGCTGACACGACCGCTGCTGCGCTTCATGGAGGAATCGCGTTCGGTGCGGGTGAGTGTGATCACCGCGCCGGGCATGCCGCAGGTCGACTGGCGCCGCGCCGACGTGGCGGTGATCTACGGCACGCCGCCGTGGCCGGGTGTCTGGTGGCGCCTGCTGCATGGCATCCGCATGACGCCGGTGTGCAGCCCGCAATATCTGCGCGGACCGCTGGCCATTGTCGAGGTCGCCGACCTGGCGCGACACCGGTTGCTGCACGAGGACGACGGCAGCCAGTGGCAGCAGTGGATGGCCGAGGCTGGATACAGTCGGGGTGGCGCCGAGGACATCCATTTCGAGGACTTCGGCATGATCCTGCAGGCGGCGCGCGATGGATTCGGCGTGGCGCTCAGCGATGAGACGGTGTCACAGCGCGATCTAGACGAAGGTCGGCTGGTTCGCCCGTTGGCTATCTCGGTGGCGGCGGTCCACAACTACTACGTCGTCTGCCCCGAGGCGAAACGCGAACGCCCGGAGGTCCGGGCGTTCATCGAGTGGTTGCTGTCGATCAGCGAGCCGGCTCAGTAACCGTAACCGCGCCCATCGGTGAACTGGATGTCGGTGAGGATGCTGATGCCCTTCTCGACCTTGTACAGCTCCGAGCTCCTGATCAGCTCCGGGTCGCTGAAGGCTTCGCCCTTGGCGCGGCCTGCCTGGATCTGCTGCATCTTGTCGCGCACCGCGACGACGTCGGCGTAGGTCATGGCCGGCACCTTGCTCGGGTCCTCGTCGGCGTGGGCGCCGTAGAGGGTGGTCTGCGGGTTGATCACCTTCAGCGTGGCGTCCAGCGAGGCGACGTAGTCCTTGAGATTCCCTGCAAGCAGCCAGGACGGGTAGAGGTGGTCGCCGGAGAGCAGGATGTTGTGCGCCTCATCGAACAGCGCCACTTCGTCCGGTGTGTGGCCGGGCATGCTCAGCAGGCGCAGCTTGAGGCCGCCCAGGTCGATCACCTCGTCGGGCTTCACCAGTCGCGCGACCTTGAAGGGCGCCAGGGTCATGTGGTCGATGTTGCCCAGGTAGACCGGCTCGGGCACCTGGTAGAGGCCGTCGGCACGGCGGAATTTCGCCGTGAAGGGCGTATCCACCAGATAGATGTTCTGGAAGTTGTGCAGCCCGCCCAGATGGTCGAAGTGCAAGTGCGAGGGGAGCACCGCGAGTGGCTTGTCGGTGATCTGGCGGGCGACCTGGGTGATGTCTTCCTTCTGGTTGGCGCCGGAGTCGAACATCAGCGCCTGGTTCGAGCCTACCAACAGGTACGAATAATTCTTCTGGTAGTAGTTCGGCTCGCCGATGGCGTAGAGGAAGTCCGTCAGCTTGTGTACCACGAACGCCGGCTTTTCAGCCTTGGGTGCTTCGGCGGCGATCGCGGCGAAGGGCGCGCCGAGGAGGGTAGTGGAAGCCACGGCCAGGACTTTCATCAGTGTGCGCATGAGCGCGTACCTCTTTCTCGTTGTTGTCGGGGACGGCGGGTTGTCCGCCGGTCCATCTCACCGCTGGCGAGGGCGTACTTCAATGCACGATTTCTGCGGCCGACAGTTCAGCTCGGCTAAAGCCTGGCGGGATTAGCGACGCTGATTTTCGTGGTTGTGCATAAGCAGGGCTAATTGTTCATTCGGGGAATTCATGGCAGCGACGACGCTCTGCCGGTAGAACTGTGCGGGTCGGGCGCGCTGTGCGCGCCCATTCCCCTGTTTGCGGAGCTATTCCAATGAAGTCCAGATGGACCGCTTTGCTGTGTGTGCTGAAAACCCTCTCCGTCGCCTGGGGCGACTACAACAAGCGCAACTTCGTCCGCCGCTGAGGCGGGCAACCTGAGAGTCCGAATCACCCCGTTTCACCGTACAAGGATTTCGCCATGCAACGTGTCACGCCACAGATCGATCCCGCCATCGCCGCCATCGCTCCCGGCTTTCGAGCCCTGAGCATCACGTTGGAAGCCGCACCGATCCTCCATCCGGAGGTGGCGGAGTTGGCGCTGCAGCGAGCTTGCGCGGCACTGGCGGCGGGCGAGCCGGCCTGGGGCGACGCGCACCTGGCGGCCTGGGCCGAGGTGTTCCGCCGCTTCGGCGCCAAGCCCCAGCGCACGCCCTGTTCGGCGGAAGCGCTGCGCAAACGCGCGCTGCGTGACGGCAGCCTGCCGAGCATCGATCCGGTAGTGGACCTCTACAACGCCATCAGCGTGCAGTTCGCCATTCCGGTCGGTGGGGAAAACCTCGCCGCCTACGCCGGTACTCCGCGCCTGGTGATCGCCGACGGCAGCGAAACCTTCGATACCCTGAAGGACGGTGCGCCGGCCCATGAATCACCCGATGCTGGCGAAGTCATCTGGCGCGACGACTTCGGCGTCACCTGCCGGCGCTGGAATTGGCGCCAGGGCGTGCGCACTCGCCTGGATGCAGAGGCGCAGCGCATGTGGTTCATCCTCGAATGCCTGCCGGAAATGCCGCTTGAGGCACTGCACCAAGCGGGCGACCAGCTGGTTGGCGGGTTGCAGGCGATGATGCCGGGAGCCAGGGCAGAAGTGCTGCTGGTGTAAGGCAGGGCGTGAGCCGTTACTTCACCCTGCTTTCCAGGTAAGCGCAGAACATATCCGCCATCGCTCCGCTGAAGGCTTCGGTCTCTTGCACGCTGCGCGGGGTCTCCGAGAACTGCTTGCCCACCGAGCCGAGGGTCGTGGTGATCAATTCGCGCGCCAGCGCACGCTGCTCATCGGATGCGAGAGGAAGAACTTCTGCGATGAAGGTCTGGAAGATGCCTTCGCCGGCAGCCTTGGCTTCCCTGGCCTCGGGGGCGTCGCGGTAAAGCGGGGCGGCGTCGCTCAGGGCGATGCGCATGCGCGCTTCCTCGCATTCGGAGCGGATGAACGCATGCACCAGATTGCGCAAACGTTGCAGCGGCGGCTGGCTTTCATCGACCAGCAGGCCGCGCAGCATTTCAGTGGTCTGTCGCCACTCATCACTCTGCAGGCGGAACAGGATCGCGGCCTTGTTCGGGAAGTACTGGTACAGCGAACCGACGCTGACGCCGGCGCGTTCGGCGACCCGTGCCGTGGTGAAACGCTGGGCGCCTTCCTTCTCCAGAACCTGAACAGCGGCGTCGAGAACGGCCGTCACCAGGTCGTTGGAGCGGGCCTGTTTCGGCTCCTTGCGCGTGGAAATACGCGGGCTGCGGCGTTCGCTCATGGCTGGCTCCGGCAATGCGAATAGTAAAACCTGACGAAAAGATCGCATTCTAGTCGGGCGTTATTCCGCACTCAAACTCCACACGGGAAACCACCATGACGACCCTCACTTCCGCCCCCGTGGCGCCCCTTCTGCAGCAGCTTTTCGAGGAGGCCGACGCGGCTTCTCCGCAGGCCAGCCCGGCTTTCGCGAACCTCGATCAGGCCGCGCTGACCCGCCTGATGCAGAGCAAGACGCAGTACCGCGAGCTTTACGGCCAGCTCAAGGACCAGCCGCTGCCCGTCTCGCGGGAAACCGGTGCGCTGCTGTACATGCTGGCGCGCAGCATCGGCGCGAAAAACATCGTCGAGTTCGGCACCTCGTTCGGCATCTCTACCCTGCACCTGGCTGCCGCACTGCGCGACAACGGCGGCGGGCAGCTGATCACCAGCGAGTTCGAGCCTTCGAAAGTAGCGCGGGCGCAAGCCAACCTGGAGGCTGGCGGCTTGGCCGAACTCGTGGAAATCCGTCAGGGCGATGCGCTGCAGACCCTGGCCAGTGACCTGCCCGAGCACATCGACCTGCTGTTGCTCGACGGCGCCAAATCGCTTTACCCGGATATCCTTGCGCTGGTGGAAAACCGCTTGCGCCCCGGTGCGATGATCATCGCGGACAACGCCGACTATTGCCCCGAGTACCTGGCCGAGGTTCGCATGCCGGGCGGGCGCTACCTGTCGATTCCCTTCGCCGACGACGTGGAGCTGTCCATGCGCCTGGGCTGAGGCTGCGCGGGCTAGAGCGGCGGGTTAGACACTGGTGCATGCCGCGCCATCAGTTCGGCGACCCAGTCGATGAAGACCCGCAGCTTGGCGCTGACGTGGCGGTTGGGCGGATAGGCCAGGTAGAGCGGCATGCTCTGCATGCTCCAGTCGCCGAACAGTTCTACCAACTCGTTGCGCGCCAGGGCATCCACCGCCATGTAACGCGGCAGCCAGAGCACGCCCATGCCGGCGATCCCGGCGGCCAGGTAGGCGTTGCCATCGTCCACCGTGAGCACCGGGCGACCCTGGACCTGCACGGATTCGCCGTTCTTCTGCAGGGCGTACGAAAGCGGCTTGCCGGTCCGCGCCCAGAGGTAGCCGACGATGCGCTGCTGGCCGTCCTCTAGATCGCGCGGATGCCGGGGGACACCGGCGCGCCGCAGGTAGGCGGGAGCCGCGAAGACGCCCAGCGGCAGGTCGCCGACCTTGCGCGCCATCAGCGACAGGTCGGTGAGCTCACCGCCACGTACCACGCAGTCGACGTTCTCGTCGATCAGGTCGACCATGCGGTCGCTGACGCCCAGGTCGATCTGGATGTCCGGATAGCGCTCGTGGAAATCAGGCAGGGCAGGGATCAACAGCAGACGCGCCAGCGGGGTGGGCACGTCGACCCGCAAGCGCCCGCGCGGCAGGGCTGCGGCACTGGAAAGGCTGGTCTCGGCGTCATCCATGTCCGCCAGCAGGCGTGTCACCCGCTCGTAGTACGCCGCGCCATCGGCAGTGAGGTTCAGCTTGCGTGTGGTGCGGTTGAGCAGGCGCACGCGCAGCCGCGCTTCCAGCTGCTGGATCAGTTGGGTCACGCTGGTGCGGCTCATGTGCAGGGTGTCGGCGGCCTTGGTGAAACTGCCGGTTTCCACCACGCGGGCGAAGGCTTGCATCGCATCGAAACGGTCCATGGCGGCTCCGGCTGACGGCTGAAGAAGGCGGGAAAGGTCTGATTGTTTGGATTCTACAAACAATGCTGACCAGCGTTGCCGGATTATCGCGAGTGCCGTGCGCCGTAACCTGCCTCCATCGTTGAAACCGGGCCAGCGTGGCCCTCGATGGAGTAAGCAGATGAGTATCCGTGACGTGGTTTTCCCCGCTGGCCGCCAGGCCCTCTATGAACGCAATCGCTATTCCCCGGCGGTCCGCAGCGACGGCCTGCTGTTCGTCTCCGGCCAGGTTGGCAGCCGCGAGGACGGCTCGCCCGAGCCCGAGCTGGAAGCCCAGGTGCGCCGCGCCTTCGGCAACCTCAACGCGGTCCTGGCCGCCGCCGGTTGCACCTTTGAGGACGTTCTCGACGTCACCGTGTTCATGGTCGATCCGCAGGCGAACTTCGAGCGCGCCTGGCAGGTTGCCGCCGACTATTGGGGCGCGGCGCCTTATCCGACGGTAACGGCCGTGGGCGTGACCTGGCTGTACGGCTTCGACTTCGAGATCAAGGTCATCGCGCGCCTGCCGCAACACTGAGGAGGCCGCAGGGCAGGGCGGCGAGACGGGATGGCCGGGTTTCTTTACCATGCCGTCCTGTTTCGTACCGCCAGGAATTCCCCATGACTGCTCCTACCTTTCGCACCGCCACCCTAGCCGACACCGACCGCTGCTTCGAGATCGAGATATCCGCTTACGAAGGCGACGAGGCCGCGACTCGGGAGAAGATCGCCACGCGCATCGCGCAGTATCCCGAGGGCTTCCTGATCATGGAGCTGGACGGCGAGATCATCGGCTTCATCAACTGCGGTTGCGCTTTCGAGGTGGAGATGTCCGACGAGGAGTTCAAGGAACTCATCGGCCATGACCCGGCGGCGCCCAACGTGGTGATCATGTCGGTGGTGATCGACCCGGCGCAGCAGGGCAAGAGTTACGCCACGCTGCTGATGCGCACCTTCATCGAACACATGGCCGGCCGGGGCAAGCGCACCATCCATCTGATGTGCAAAGACCGCCACGTACCGCTCTACGAACGCTTCGGCTACCGCTACGTCAAGCCTTCGGCGTCCGACCACGGCGGCATGGCGTGGCACGAGATGGTGATGGAATTGCCCACAGCCTGACGCCGCAGTTCTCAGCGTTCCGGCCGGTCGTTCACCCTATCGCGGGTGGCGCGTTCGGCCAGTTGGTCGAAGGTTTCCGGCAGCAGAGCGGATTCGCCCTGTTCGTCGAGCAGCTGGCGGAACACCAGGTGATCCGGGAAGCTGCGGCTGATCAGCGTCAGCAGCTCGGTGCCGCGCTCGGTCAGCTCGAAGTTGTTGCCGGTGCCGCCGTGTTCGCGCGGGCGTTCCTGGATATAGCCATTGGCGAACAGGTCGCCCTCCAGGTCGCCGGCGACCTTCTTCAGGTGATCGACGCTACCTTCCACCGGCTCGCCTTGCAGCCGGTGCTGCTCGGCCACTTCCTCACCGCATTCGCGGGCCTTGTAGGGTTCGTTGGCGCAATCCTGGGCGCGCAGCAACAGGCGTTCGATCAGGTCCCAGTCGTAGCTCATGGCGTGTCCTCCGGGTTGGGAAAGCAGGTGCTTCCTGATTTGCGACCCGGCGAGGCGGGGAGGGTTCGAACTTCCTGCGCGGCGGTGCGTGGCCATCGATGGCGTCGAGTTTCACTATCGATGCAATCGAGTGGTGCGCGGGCCCGGCGCGCCTGACTATCTGTCCCACGAGCTTGTCGAACCGAGCAAGGGACAGAATCGATGAACACTGCGCGCCTCACACCCAATCGCCTGACGACCCGTGTTGCCCTGGCTTCGCTGGTGTTGGCCGTGGCCAGCTTGAGCGGCTGCGCGGCGACCTCCGAAACCCGGCTGAGCTGGGACAGCCTGGGCGGCACCACCGCGCAGGACAGCAGCGCCTACCTGAGTTGTGTCGACGGCAGGCTCACCCCCGGTACCGCCACTTTCGTCAGCGACACCGGCGCCACCCGCCAGCTGCTCACCGGAAGCGCCGACCCGCTGCTGGCCAGCGGTATCGTCCAGGTGACTCCGATCGACGGCGGCAACCATTTCAGTGCCTACCAGCGCAGCGCCTGGCAGGACAAGGGTGAGCTGCTGGACGCCGCCTACCAGTGCGCGCAGCACAGTTGAATCCGCTTCGAGCGGGTCGCCCCCCCAGCGACCCGCCCAGCGCCGGCAGGCGGCGAATAGCCTGCGTCAGTGTCTGCCATCGGGCCTACGCTGATTCACTCTCCAGGGGCGCTCCCCCCAGCGCCTCGCCTATCGCCTGTCGAGCCCCCACTCGATGGGCGTTTTTTTTAATTTACGACTGTTGTGTATTCTGATCGCGCATGCCAGTGTGTGCGCCCTGGCGGCTGTATTCGCCTTTCACAGCCTGTCGATGCGCATCCGGTTTGTCCGCCGGGCGCTGAACCTTGCCGCCGGCCGACGGTACACTCACTCCCGTCGCGTAACAGAAGTACAAGAGAATCGAGATGAACACGCATTTTCCGACTTGCGCCGTCTGGGTCCGTCGCGACGCAGACCTGCCCCTTCCCATCAACCTTCAGCCGACGGTGAAAGCATGATCGAGGTAACCGAAGTTTCCATTGCGCAGCTGCGTGAAGCCCTGGAGTCGGGCCGCACCACCGCGGTCGAACTGGTCAAGGCCTACCTCGCGCGCATCGACGCCTACGATGGCCCGACTAAGCTCAATGCCGTGGTCGTACGCAATCCCGACGCCCTGAAGGAAGCCGAAGCCTCCGATGCCCGCCGCGCCCGTGGCGAGACCCTTGGCCCGCTGGACGGTATTCCCTACACCGCCAAGGACAGCTACCTGGTGAAGGGCCTGACCGCCGCCTCCGGCAGCCCGGCCTTCAAGGACCTGGTCGCCTACCGCGACGCCTTCACCGTCGAGCGCCTGCGCGCCGGCGGCGCCATCTGCCTGGGCAAGACCAACATGCCGCCCATGGCCAACGGCGGCATGCAGCGCGGCGTCTATGGCCGTGCGGAAAGCCCGTACAACAGCAAGTTCCTCACCGCGCCTTTCGCCTCCGGCTCCTCCAATGGTGCCGGCACCGCGACTGCCGCGAGCTTCTCGGCCTTCGGCCTGGCGGAGGAAACCTGGTCCAGCGGTCGGGGCCCGGCCTCGAACAACGGCCTGTGCGCCTATACGCCGTCCCGTGGCGTGATCTCGGTGCGCGGCAACTGGCCGCTGACCCCGACCATGGACGTGGTCGTGCCTTACGCACGCACCATGGCCGACCTGCTGGAAGTGCTCGACGTGGTCGTCGCCGAAGACACCGACAAGCGTGGTGACCTGTGGCGCCTGCAGCCGTGGGTACCGATCCCCGCCGTCGCGGAGGTGCGCCCGTCTTCTTACTTGGACCTCGCCGCCGGCCCTGAAGCCCTCAAGGGCAAACGCCTGGGCGTGCCGCGCATGTACATCAACAAAGACGAACTGGCCGGCACCAGCGAGAAGCCCGGCATAGGTGGCCCGACCGGCCAGCGCATCCACACCCGCGCCTCGGTCATCGACCTCTGGGAGCAGGCCCGCAAGGCCCTGGAGGCCGCTGGCGCCGAAGTCGTCGAGGTGGACTTCCCGCTGGTTTCCAACTGCGAGGGCGACCGCCCGGGCGCGCCGACCGTGTTCAATCGCGGCATCGTTTCCCCGGAATTCCTCCACGACGAGCTGTGGGAGCTGTCCGGCTGGGGCTTCGATGATTTCCTCCGTGCCAATGGCGATCCCAAGCTGAACAAGCTGGCCGACGTCGATGGGCTGAAGATCTTTCCGCACGACCCCGGCACCCTGCCGAACCGTGAAGACGACCTGGTCGCGGGCATGGACGAGTACGTCAATATGGCCAAGCGCGGCCTGAAGACCTGGGACCAGATCGAGACCCTGCCCGACGGCCTGCGCGGCCTTGAAAAGACCCGCAAGCTCGACCTGGAAGACTGGATGGACGGCCTGAAGCTGGACGCCGTGCTGTTCCCCACCGTGGCCGATGTCGGCCCGGCGGACGCCGACGTCAACCCGGAATCGGCCGACATCGCCTGGAGCAACGGTATCTGGGTCGCCAACGGCAACCTGGCGATCCGTCACCTGGGCGTGCCGACCGTCACCGTGCCGATGGGCGTGATGGCCGACATCGGCATGCCGGTGGGCCTGACCTTCGCCGGTCGCGCCTATGACGACTCCGCGCTGTTGCGCTTCGCCGCGGCCTTCGAAGCTACCGGCTCCAAGCGCCTGGTGCCGCCGAGCACGCCGCCGCTGGGCTGATTGGCTGCAGGATAAAAAACCGCGCCTCAGGGCGCGGTTTTTTTATGAGCGCGAAGAGGGGCGCGCGTTGTCGGTGCGGGTCCGTGGTTCGCGTTTACCCCCCCTAACCCTCTCCCAAGGGAAGAGGGTTAGGGTGAGGGGCGATCCGAACGCAGAGCTATCCGGTAGGAACGGGGTGTCCTGGCGATGCTCTTCTGCGAGCCGAACCATTTGCGGATAAGGTCCGCTACGGGAGCTGTGCTGACTTCGCCGACTTCACGTTGCCAAAGCGTGCTTCCTTCGAAGGCGAGTAGCCATAGAAGGACGTGTAGCACTTGCTGAAATGGCTGGGCGAGACGAAGCCGCAGGCCAGTCCGACCTCGTACATCGGCAGGCTGGAATGCTGCAGCAGGCGGCGGCTTTCGGTGATGCGCAGCTCCAGGTAATAGCGCACCGGCGTGGTCCCCAGCTGTTCCTGGAAAAGCCGTTCGATCTGCCGCTTGGATCGCCCGACATAGCTCGACAGCTGGTCCTGGCTCAGCGGCTCCTCGATGTTCGCGCTCATCAGGTTGATCGCCTCGCGCAGCGGCTCGCTGAGCTTCTCGTGCAGCGCCGGGCGGGTGCGGCGGAAACGCGATTCCTCGAAGGCGAGGATGTCGACGATGGCGTCCACCAGCTCGCGGCCGTGGTGGGCGTTGATCCACTCCAGCACCAGGTTGAAGGCGCCCGTGGGGCTGGCGGCGGTAAGGCGGTCGCGGTCGGCCTGGTAGCTCTCGCTGGTGACCTCGCTGTGCCGGGCAATCTCCGCCAGCGCCGCGCGGTTTTCCGGGTGGATGGCGCAACGGTAGCCGTCGAGCAGACCAGCCTGGCCGAGGAACCAGGCGCCGTTCCACAGGCCGGCGAGAGCGACGCCCTTGTCGGCGGCCATCTGCAGCAGACGCGTCAGTTCAGGTATAGCCCGCAGCTGTGTGCGCAGGCCGCCGCAGATGACCAGCAGGTCCAGCTCGGCGAGCTGCGCCGGGGCCAGCGCGGCGCCGGGGCAGATCACCAGGCCAAGGTCACTGGTGACGGATTCGCCGTTAAGGCTGAAGGTCTCGGTGGCGAAGGTCTGTGCGCGGATCAGGTTGGCGGTGACCAGCGTATCCAGCGCTTGGGTGAAGGCGGGCAGGGAAAAGTTCTCTAGCAGCAGGAAACCCACCCGCGCGAGGCGGGCCGGCTGCCGGGATTCACCGTCGAGGTAGCGCAGGTTGCGGCCCTGCATGGCCCCACTGAACTGGCGGCGTTCGACCAAGCGGCACCTCGTCTGCGTCTGTGGGTGACTGACTCAGCCGCACATGGCGTGGCGGCCGATGAACGAACCTGCGCCGATGATTCCCGCGATGGAAAGCAGCGTGACCTCACGGGGCTTGGAGCCCTGCATCAGATCGCCATGGGCGCGTTTTGCGCTGGAAGCATTCATTTGTCGGCCTTTTATTGAAATTGTCGGCTCGGGCGCGGTGACGCAAGGTCGGGGGCGGCTCCCCGCCGCGCTGGGGTCTTCAACAGGAGCCGGGAAAACGGGGGGGCGCCGGTGCGTTTCACGCAGGTCTCAAGCTAAGGCAGTGGATGGGTAGCCGGTTGCTCGAGATCGCCATGGGCATGACCAAAAACGACATGGTCGGCCGGCGGAGGGCTCGCCAGGGGTAGCTCCGGGACCACGGTTCCTGTGCGCGGCTGCGCTGGAAAGGGACTGCTCAGCGGCCAGCTTCCGGCAGGCTGGCGAGGAGTTTTTCCAGCAGGGCGGAGAGCTTCTTCTGCTCGGCCACGCTCAGGCCACAGAGGACTCGGCGCTGGTTGTCGACATGGGCGCCGACGGCCTGGTCGATCAGCGCCAGGCCCGTCTCGCTCAGGCCGACCAGCGAACCGCGGCCGTCCTCGGGGTTGGGTGTGCGCTGGATCAGGCCCTGTTTTTCCAGGCGGTCGAGGCGGTTGGTCATGCTCCCGGAGGAGATCATCGCCGCCTCGTAGAGCACGGTGGGCGTGAGGCGAAAGGGTGGACCACTGCGGCGCAGGGTGGCGAGCACGTCGAACTCGCCAGGTTGCAGGCCGTACTCGGCGAACAGCGGATTGAGGTGGTCTCGGGCGATGAGCTGCGCTGCTTCGCCGAGGCGGCCAAGCAGCAGCATGCCGTCGGTTTCCAGCTCGGGCAGTTGCTGGCGCCATTGCGCGACGGCGAACGCGGCTCTGTCCATGGGGGCTTCCTTTTTATCTTGATGTCGAGATACATTGGATTTGTCTTGATGTAGAGATATTCGCCTGCGCCGTCTTCGCGATCAAGTGCCGGCGCCCCACTGGAAGGATGTTTGTCATGTCTCGAACCCTCTCCCTTGCAGCCTGCCTGCTTGCCGTCGTGCTGGCGGGCGTCAACCTGCGCCCGGCGCTGGCCTCCATTGGCCCGTTGCTGGATGCTCTGCAGGCGCACGCGCACTTGTCCGACAGCCTCGCCAGCCTGCTCACCAGTCTGCCGGTGCTGCTGATGGGCCTGGGTGCGCTGGGCGCTTCACGGTTGCTGCGCCACTTCGGCGTACTCCGTGGCGTGGCATTCGGCTTGTTGTTGATCGCGTGTGCCTGCGTGCTGCGTCTGTTGCCGGGGCCGTTCGGGTTGCTCGGCGGCGCGGTGCTGGCCGGTCTGGGGATCGCCGCCTGCCAGGCGCTGCTGCCGGTATTCATCCGCCAGCGTTTCGGGGCGCGGGTCGGCGGGGCGATGGGCGCCTATTCCACCGCGATCATGGGCGGCGCGGTGCTGGCCAGTGTCGCTTCACCCTGGCTGGCGCAAGCCTGGGGCGAACTGCCGGCGCTGGCCTTCTGGGCGTTGCCAGCTTTGTTCGCGCTGCCGGTCTGGAGCCGCGCGGCGCAGGGCGGGGTGCCCGTAAGTTATGCCGCTCCAGCCTTTGCCGGCATCGCCCGGCGTGCGGCGTGGCTGGCGCTGTTCTTCGGTCTGGGCACCGGCGCCTATGTGCTGGTGCTTGCCTGGCTCCCGCCGTACTACACGGCGCTGGGTTGGACGCCCGCCCAGGCCGGTGCGCTGCTCGGTGGCCTGACGCTGACCGAGGTGGTTGCCGGCCTCATGGTTTCCGCCTTCATCGATCGCCTGCCAGACCGCCGCCCAGCGTTGCTGCTGGCCATTACCCTGTTGCTCGGCGGGCTGATCGTACTGGTGATGTGGCCGCAGCAACTGGCGTTGGTGGCGATGGTCGGGCTCGGCCTGGGCATCGGTGCGCTGTTCCCGCTGTCGCTGATCGTCGCCATGGACCGTGCCCGCAGCCCGGCCGAGGCCGGTGCGCTGGTGGGCTTCGTGCAGGGTGTGGGTTACCTGATCGCCGCGCTGTTCCCGCTGCTGGCGGGATTGGCGCGGCAGTCCATGGCCAGCCTGGCACCGGCCTGGATCGGCATGGCGCTGGTATGCCTGGTGCTGCTCGCTCTCGCCAGCCGCTTTGCACCGCCGCGCCCGTTTGCAGGGCAGGCGCAGGTCGGCTGAGCAATCCATGGCGGGCTGATTCGAGGCTAGGCTGAGTACTTCCGTCTGCCCAGGTGACCCGCCATGTCCCTCGTCCTGTTCGGCCATCCGTTTTCCTCCTACTCGCAGAAGGTGCTGATCGCCCTCTACGAGAACGCCACGCCGTTCGAATTCCGCAGTCTCGGCCCGGATCAGCCGGAGAACGGCGCGCACTGGCTGCGCCTTTGGCCGCTGGCGAAGTTCCCGGTGCTGCTGGACGGCGAGCACAGCGTGGCCGAGACCAGCATCATCATCGAGTACCTGCACCTCAAGCACTCTGGCCCGGTGCGCCTGCTGCCGGACGATCCGCTGAAGGCGCTGGACGTGCGCTTCCTCGATCGCTTCTTCGACTGGCACGTGATGACCCCGGTGCAGCATGCCGTTCTGGGCGCCATGAGCGGCGAAGCGGCCAAGCGCGCGGAAGGCCTGGCCCATGCGGTGAGCAAGCTCGAACTGGCCTATGCCTGGCTGGAAGAGGAACTGGCCGGGCGCACCTGGGCGACGGGCGACAGCTTCAGTCTCGCCGACTGCGCTGCGGCTCCGTCGCTGTTCTATGCGGACTGGACCCATCCCATCGGTGACCCGTACCCGACGCTGCGCGCCTACCGCTCGCGGCTGCTGGCGCGCCCCTCTTTTGCCCGCGCGGTGGAGGAGGCGCGGCCGCACCGGCCATTGTTCCCGCTGGGGGCGCCGGATCGGGATTGAGTTTTACAGAGCGCCGTTGCCTCCCGTTCTTGTAGGAGCTAGCTTGCTCGCGAATCCCTTGGCACGGCGCTCGGGATGTTCGCGAGCAAGCTCGCTCCTACAGGGGGCAATCGTTCGGCTATCGGACAGACCTCGCGCAACAGGCAAAAAAATCCCCCGTGCGCTGCCGCGACCGGGGGATGCAAGACCCACGCAGGGGGACCGCGCGGGGAGGTAGACAATCGAGTCCCTTGAAGATCAAGAGCTCCTCACCCCTAACCCTCTCCCGCAAGCGGGAGAGGGGACCGTTCGGCGCAGGACGAAGCCAAGACATCAGCCGGTGAGGGCGGCTCCTGCCCGGCCGTCGAGGCTTACAGGCGGATCAGCACCGACTTCAGTTCGGTGTAATGCTCGATCGCGGCGGCGCCCATCTCGCGGCCGACGCCAGACATCTTGAAGCCGCCGAAGGGCAGCGCCGGGTCCAGCGCGCTGTGGCAGTTGACCCAGACCGAGCCGGACTTGATGCGCGGCACCATGCGGTGCACCGCGCCCAGGTCGTTGGACCAGATGCTCGCGCCCAGGCCGTAGGGGCTGTCGTTGGCCAGGCGCAGGGCGTCCTCGATGTCGTCGAAGGGCATGGCGACCAGCACCGGGCCGAAGATCTCCTCCTGCACCAGTGGGTTCTTCTGGTCGACGTCGACGATCACCGTGGGTTTGACGAAGTAGCCGGGGCCGAACTGTTCGCCGCCGCAGGCGATGGTGGCGCCCTTGTCGCGGCCCAGTTCGATGTAGTCGAACACGCGCTTCTGCTGTTTGGCGGAGATCAGCGGGCCCATGTCGATGCTCGGGTCCAGGCCGTTGCCCAGCTTCATGCCGTTGGCGATGCCGGCAATGTCGGCGATCACGTTGTCGAAGTGCTTGCGCTGCACGTACAGGCGCGAGCCGGCGCAGCAGACCTGGCCCTGGTTGAAGAAGATCGCCTGGGCGGCGCCAGCGGCCGCGGTGGCGAGGTCGGCGTCGGCCATGACGATGGACGGCGACTTGCCGCCCAGCTCCAGGGTCACGCGGGTCATGTTGTCCATGGCTGCCTTGCCGATTTCCTTGCCGACCGGGGTCGAGCCGGTGAAGGTCAGCTTGTCCACCAGCGGGTGGTGGGAGAGGGCGGCGCCCGCGGTGATGCCGGCGCCGGTGACGACGTTGAACACGCCGGCCGGGTAGCCTGCCTCCAGGACAAGCTCGGCGAGTTTCAGCGCGGACAGCGGGGTCTCGTCGGCGGGCTTGAGCACCACGCTGCAACCGGTGGCCAGCGCCGGGCCGAGCTTCCAGCAGGCCAGCAGCAGCGGGAAGTTCCAGGCGACGATGGCGCCGACCACGCCGACGGCTTCGCGGCGGATATAGCCGTGGAATTCGCCATCGGGCATCAGCGGCATGGACACGTCGACGGTGGTGCCTTCAATCTTGGTGGCGTAGCCGGCCATGTAGCGCAGGAAGTCGATGGCCAGTTGCACGTCCATCACGCGGGCGACGGCGGCGCTTTTGCCGTTGTTCAGGCATTCCAGCTCGGCCAGCAGGTCGGCGTCGCGTTCCATCAGGTCGGCGAGCTTCCACAGCAGGTTCTGCCGTTCGCGCGGGCGGGTACGGCTCCAGGCCGAGTCATCGAAGGCCTGGCGCGCGGCGCGCACGGCGCGGTCGACGTCGGCGGCGGTGCCGGCCGGCACCTGGCAGAGCACTTCGCCGGTAGCCGGGTTGCGCAGGTCCATCAGGGCGCCGTCGCTGGCGGAGGTCCAGTCGGCACCGATCAGCATCTTCGGGGCGCGCTGCAGGAAGGCGCGGGATTCGGGCTTGATGGGCAGGGAAGCGAGCATTGCGGTGGCCTCTTGTTGTCTGTTCGTGCTCCCGGTCTGGGAGTCGCTGAGGCGGAGCATCGCAACGGCTGTGCCAAGGCTGTCTGGTTGTTATAAATGATTGAATTAAAAGGATTTAATTTGATTTTTTGGCCAGCGGAAGAGAAGCCGCTGTCGCATTGTGCGACAGCGGCTGAGACGCAGGGCTCAGGTATTGGTGATATCCCGATCCTTGGTCTCCGGCAGGAAGAAGATGCCGAGGATGGCTGTCATCACGGCGATGACGATGGGGTACCAGAGGCCGTAATAGATGTCCCCGGTGGCGGCCACCATGGCGAAGGCGACGGTGGGCAGGAAGCCGCCGAACCAGCCGTTGCCGATGTGGTAGGGCAGCGACATGGAGGTGTAGCGGATGCGCGTCGGGAACAGCTCCACCAGCCACGCGGCAATCGGCCCGTAGACCATGGTCACGTAGATCACCAGGATGGTCAGCAGCACCAGCATCATCAGGTGGTTGATCTTCGCCGGGTCCGCCTTCTCGGGGTAGCCAGCTTCCTTGAGCGAGGCGGCGAGCTGCGCGGTGAAGACTTCGGACTGCACCTTGAACTCCGCCGCCGGCATGCCGGCCCCTTCGAAGCTGGCGATGACCTTGTCGCCGACGTGCACCTGGGCCAGTGCGCCGGTTTCCGCCTTGAGGTTCTCGTAGGGGATGGCGCGCTTGGCCAGCAGGCTCTTGGCCATGTCGCAGGAGCTGACGAATTTCGCCTTGCCCACTGGATCGAACTGGAAGGAGCAGGCGTTCGGGTCGGCCACCACGGTCACCGGGTTCTTCTCCTGGGCGGCGAACACGTCCGGGTTACCGAACTGGGTCAGGCCGTGGAAGATCGGGAAGTAGGTCAACGCGGCGAGGATGCAGCCGGCCATGATGATCTTCTTGCGGCCGATGCGGTCGGACAGGCTGCCGAAGAACACGAAGAACGGCGTGCCCAGCAGCAAGGAGCCGGCGATCAGCAGGTTGGCGGTCTGCGCGTCGATCTTCAGCGTCTGC
This sequence comes from Pseudomonas sp. PDM18, assembly GCF_014852585.1. Classification (GTDB taxonomy): domain Bacteria; phylum Pseudomonadota; class Gammaproteobacteria; order Pseudomonadales; family Pseudomonadaceae; genus Pseudomonas. The sequence continues at coordinate 23,530 of NZ_JACVBX010000011.1, forward strand.
AGCAGGAAGAACAGCGCGTAGAACTGCCCGGTGTACCAGACCACGGCCTGCCCGGCGGTGCCGCCGAGCAGCGACATGATCACCACCTTGAGGTTCTCCCAGCGGCCGAAGGATTCGGTCAGCGGCGCCTTGGACGCCTTGCCTTCCTCCTTCATCTTCAGGAACACCGGCGACTCGGAGAGTTGCAGGCGGATGTACACCGAGACGATCAGCAGCAGGATCGACAGCAGGAAGGGGATTCGCCAGCCCCAGGCTTCGAACGCCTCGGTGCCGAGCACGGTGCGGCAGGCCATGATCACCAGCAGCGAGAGGAACAGGCCCAGGGTCGCGGTCGTCTGGATCCACGAGGTGAAGAAGCCGCGCTTGCCCTTGGGCGCGTGCTCCGCGACGTAGGTCGCCGCGCCGCCATACTCGCCGCCCAGTGCCAGGCCTTGCAGCAGCCGCAGGGTGATCAGGATGATCGGTGCGGCCACGCCGATCGTGGCGTAGGCGGGCAGCAGGCCGACCACGGCGGTGGACACGCCCATGATGATGATGGTGATGAGGAAGGTGTGTTTGCGCCCGATCATGTCGCCCAGGCGACCGAACACGATGGCGCCGAAGGGCCGCACCGCGAAGCCGGCGGCGAAGGCCAGCAGGGCGAAGATGAAGGCGGTGGTTTCATTGACCCCGGCGAAGAAGTGCTTGGCGATGATCGCCGCCAGGGAGCCATAGAGATAGAAGTCGTACCACTCGAACACCGTACCCAGGGACGAGGCAAAGATGACCTTGCGCTCCTCCTTGGTGATCCCGCTGTGAGGAGCGTTGCCCGCGGCCGGGCTGTATGTCTGCGCCATGTTCGTCTCCGTCTTGTTGTTGTTTTGGGCCGGAGTCCCTCGATTTTCCGTTACCGCACTCGAGCCCAGGGCTGATGTCAGGTCGTACGGATTGCGCAAAGCTTGAAAACAGGCGGCCCTGCGAAAGGCCGCAAGGTCATCTGAAAGCATAATCGTTCTCACGTATTCAGCCACCTGCCGGCCCCGGCAAAGCACCGGCTGGCGCGGATTGGTACCTGTTCCGGACAGGCCGGATAACGCGAGGCGTCTGGCTGGCGCCTCGTTGGTCGGCACTTCCTTGTGGTGAAGACGTGCAATTAGACCATCGTCTATAACGGCTGGGTCGTCTCAGACTGCTACAGCTGTCGCGATCTGCCACGTGCAGACGGGCTTGGGCCGCGCGCAGCCTGCTGTTTCGCAGGGATTTTTCCGCCTGGCACGCAACGTGAAACGCTCAGGGCTTCGCCCTGCGCCACGTCGGCGCTGCACAAGGAGGCCTGGCTTGAAGAGGATGCACCTATCGCTGCCGTGGATTGCGGGGCCGCTGGCTGCCGCGCTGACCGGCCTGTTGTTGTGGCTGCTGCCCGGCGCGGGCAATGGCTTGCTCTGGGCCCTGGCGGTTCTGATCGCCCTGGGCGCCATTCGCCCGGTGTGGCGCGGGCGCCTGTGGCCCGTTGCGCTGGGTGTGTTGTGCGGCGCCTGCCTGGCGCTTGGCCTGCACCTGGTGGCCGACCACTTCCAGTTGCGCTACGCGTGGCTCTACAGCAGCGCGGCGCTGCCGGACTACCTGAAGTTCTCCAACCTATGGGGCGGCGACGAAGGAACGGTGCTGCTGCTGGCGACCTTCTGCATGGCCATCGCCCTGAAAAGTTCGGCGCTGCCCGGCTGGGCGGGGCGCGGCATGGCGCTGATTGCCGCGTGGTACGCCGCCACTGCCGCCTGGCTTGGACCGTTCAGCGCGACGCCGGCGGACTGGCTGGCGGCGCAGCCGAGCCAGGGCATGAACGCCCACCTGCAGACCTTCTGGATGTCCCTGCACGCGCCGCTGATTCTCTGCGCCTACTCCTGGGTTCTGGCACCGGCCGGTGCCGCGCTGGAGGCGCTGGGGCGGGGCGGCCACGCCTACGCCTGGGTGATGCCGCGGTATAGCCGCCGTGCGTGGTTGATCCTCAGCGCGGGCATCGGCGTGGGCATGGCCTGGGCCATGGAGGACTTCACCTACGGCCAGTTGTGGCACTGGGACCCGGTGCAGACGTCGGCCTTCATCATCTGGGCGCTGCTCGGCGCGGTGCTGCACGGTGCCCGCCGCTGGCGCGCGGACGGCCCCTACACACGGCTGTTGCCAGTCCTCAGCCTGCTGGCCGCAGCCATGGCCTGCGGCGCCATGGCGGTGACACGCAGCACGGTGCTGGCCAGCTCGCACCGCTACATCGGCACCACGTCCTGGCTCAGCCATCTGGCGCTGGCGGCGATCCTGCTGGTTCTCACGGCGCTCTATCTGCTGGTGGGATGGCGTGCGCGGAAGCGGGCAGGGCGGCGACGCGGCGCCTCGGACTGGACGCTCGACGTGGCCATCTACCTGTTCGCTGGCACCGGCCTGCTGGCACTTGGCGCGCTGCTCCAGGCGCACCTCTACGAATGGCTGGGGATGGAACGGCCCAGCGAGCTGAAACCCTTCTTCGAGACCCTGACCGCCTGGGCCACCACGGCGGAGATGGACAGCCTGCGCCGCGCCTTCGACCAGTGGGATGTCAACGGCTATGGCCTGGCTCACTGGGTGGTGCCGCTGCTGGCGGCACTCGGCTTGATGGGCGGCTACAGCTTCCTGCGCCGTTGCGGACGGCCCCGTCTGGCGCTGCTGGCGACCGTGTTGGTGGCCGCGCTGATGTTCTGGACCGGCTGGCGTGGCGGCTGGCTGAGCGACGGCTACAACGGCGACGGCATGCTCTCGCAGAACATCGTACAGATGCTGCCGTGGCTGGATGCAGCGCTGCTCGGCGGTGCCTTCCTGATGTTCAGCTGCCTGCTCTGGGGCGTGCAAAGCCTGTGGCGCAGCCGGCGTGTCGGCAACCTGCGCTACAGCGGCGGGCTGGCGCTGGTGCACGGCGGCGCGGTGATCGCGCTGGTGGGCGGGCTGGCCGCCACGGCGCTGAACAGCTACCAGCAGATCAGCATCCCGCCGGGCACTTCCTTCGAGCAGTGGCACGCGGTGATCGGCGGTATGCAGATGCGCGTCTCGCCGGATGCCAGCCGCCCGGATTTCTCCGGTTACCACGCGGTGGCCAAGGTGGAGCTGCGTGACGGTGACCGCACGTTGGCCGGCCACGCGCTGTTCCAGGACAGTCGCGGCAACCCGCCGGCCTACCAGGGCCCGGTGCGCCAGCTCTGCGAAATCCTCGACTACCACTACGCGCGCTTCGCCTCGGATCGTGGCTACGTGCTGCATCCATTCATCGTCCGCGGCTGGAGCGGCGACCTGCAGATCTGGGTGCCGGCTTCCGCTCGTCTGCTCAAGCAGCCCGGCGACGACATCGAGAGCGTCGTGGTGGTGCGCCGTTTTCCGTTCCTCTCGCTGGTCTGGATCGGCCTGCTGACCATGCTGTTCGGCGCCTTGTTGCTCCCGGCGGGCGGCGCTTTGCGCCAGCCGGACCATACTGCTTCGCAGGGTGTCTCACGGGCCCTGTCTCAGAGTTAGACAGCAATCGCGAAATGTGACGTCGCAATCCCGGTGTCCTCTGCCGGGCGTGCCTGCAAACAGCGCCGAAAGCCTGATTCGGCGCGGTTTGCGCAGTAGTGGCACACAACCTGCAAAACCGCTTTCAAGAGCTCGCTCTTAGCCCATCGGTGGGCGCGAATAACCTACAAGAATACCGAGGAGGCCTGACCTTGAAGATGACACGACTTCGGCACTATCTGGGTGCCGGAACCCTGGCCGCACTGGCCCTTGCGCTCCACCAGACGGCCCAGGCCGCACCCGAAGGCCAGGCGATCATCAACGCCAAGTGCCAGGCGTGCCACACGCCCGAAGGCAACAATTCCCTCAGCCGCATCAGCCACCAGCGCAAGACGCCCGAAGGCTGGCTGATGAGCATCGCCCGCATGCAGGTGATGTACGGCCTGAAGATTACCGACGACGAGCGCCGCTCGGTGGTCAAGTTCCTCGCCGACAAGCAGGGCCTGGCGCCCAGCGAGACCGAAGGCGTGCGCTACGCCCTCGAGCGCCGGCTGAACACCGTCGAGAAGTTCGATACGAACTTCGAGCAGATGTGTGCCCGTTGCCACTCGGGTGCGCGCATCGCCCTGCAGCGCCGCCCGGCGGCGGAGTGGGAGAAGCTGGTGAACTTCCACCTCGGCCGCTGGCCGTCGCTGGAATACCAGGCCCTGGCCCGCGATCGCGACTGGTTCGACCTGGCGAAAAAAGAGATGGTCCCGGAACTGGCCAAGCGCTACCCGCTGGACAGCAAGGCCTGGTCCGACTGGCAGAAGAACCGGCCCAAGGCCGAATCCCTGGCCGGTAACTGGAGCTTCGCCGGGCACATGCCGGGCAAGGGCGACCTGGCCGGCAGCATGAGCGTGAGCAAGGACGGCGACGATGCCTTCAAGGTGAGCGTGAAGGGCCAGTACGCCGACGGTTCGCCGTTCAGCGGCGAGGGCAGCGCGGTGCTCTACAACGGCTACGAATGGCGTGGCGCGGTCACCGTCGGTGACGTGACCATGCGTCAGGTGTTCGCCGCCCTCAATGGCCAGATGCAGGGCCGCATGTTCGACAAGGCCCACGACGAGCGCGGCCTGGACTTCGTCGCGGCGAAGGACGGCACCAGCCACGTGCTGGGTGTGCAGCCGGCCTACATCAAGGCGGGCGCGGAGACCGAAGTCAGCGTGGTCGGCACCGGCCTGAAGGGCAAGCCGTCGTTCGGCAAGGGCGTGGAAGTGGTGTCGGTGGTTTCCGAAACGCCCGAGCGCGTGACCGTCAAGGTCAAGGCCAGCGACGCGGCTGCCGCTGGCGAGCGCGATGTCACCGTGGGCACCGCCAAGGGCGGCAGCCTCGCGGTGTACAAGGACATCGCCGAAGTGAAGGTAGTGCCGGAGTTCTCCATCTCCCGCATCGGTGGCAATGGCGGCTCCACGCCCAAGGTCCAGGGCAGCTTCGATGCCGAGGCCTGGGGCAAGGGCGCCGACGGCAAGCCGTTCCGCATCGGCGTGTTCCCGGCGCAGTGGTCGGTCGAGCCTTTCGATGACCGCGCCAAGGAAGACCAGGATGTGAAGTTCGCCGGCGCGATGGACGCCGCCACCGGCATCTTCACCCCGGGTGACGCTGGCCCGAACCCGGAACGCAAGATGATGACCAACAACGCCGGCAACCTGAAGGTGATCGCCGCGGTGGACGACGCCGGCCAGTCGCACAAGGGCGAAGGGCACATGATCGTCACCGTGCAGCGTTGGAACAACCCGCCGATCCCGTAAGTGTCGGTATCGGATGAACTCAGAGCATGAGCCCCCGCCTTCGGGCGGGTGTACCAAGCAAGTTCCGGGAGGTCGCCATGGGCGCCATCTTGAATCTGGTCGAACGCAACCTGCATGAAGTGCAGGTCGACGCCGACCGCCTGTTGTTCCACATCCCCAGCTCCTCGCTGTTCGCCAGCGACGAGCTGACCGGCGGGATCATCGATGCGCTGCGCGGGCATGCCTGCTCGCCGGACGAGCTGACCCAGCGCCTGGCCGGGCGTTTCGCCGCCGAGGATATCGACGAGACCCTGCGCGAGCTGATCGCGCTGGAACTGGTCAGCGACGGTTCGCCGCTGACCCCTGAAATCGGCATCAAGAAGGTTGACCGCACCGCGCTCAACACCGTGGTGCTGAACGTCAACACCGGCTGCAACCTCAGTTGTACCTACTGCTACAAGGAAGACCTGGACAAGCCCTCCGCCGGCAAGAAGATGGGCGCGGAAACTGCCGAGGCTTCGGTGGAAATGCTGATCCAGGAATCCCCCGACGAGCAGCGCTACACCGTGGTGTTCTTCGGCGGCGAACCGCTGTCCAACCGCCCGCTGATCGAGCACATGGTCGCGTACTGCGAGCGCCGCTTCGGCGAGCTGGGCAAGACGGTGGACTTCGTCATGACCACCAACGCCACGTTGCTCACCGAGGAAATCGTCGACTGGCTCAATGCCCATCGCTTCGGGCTGTCCATCAGCATCGACGGGCCGAAGACGGTGCACGACCGCAACCGCATCACTGTGGGCGGGCAGGGCACCTATGACGTGGTGCGGCGCAAGGCCGACATGCTGCTGTCGCGCTACACCGCGCGGCCGGTTGGCGCGCGGGTGACCCTGACCACCGGCGTCACCGACGTCGAGACCATCTGGAATCACCTGTTCAACGAGATGGGTTTCGCCGAAGTCGGCTTCGCACCGGTCACCTCGGGCGACATCAGCAGCTACAACCTCACCACCGATGAGCTGAAGGCTGTCTTCGCCGGTATGAAGGCCCTCGGTCGCCGTTACCTGGACGAGGCGCTGGAAGGGCGCAACATCGGCTTCTCCAACCTGCACCAGCTGATCACCGACATCCACGAAGGGCAGAAGAAGGCCCTGCCGTGCGGCGCCGGCCTGAAGATGCTGGCGGTGGACCACAAGGGCGAGCTGAACCTGTGCCATCGCTTCACCGGTTCTTCGCTGCCGACCTTCGGCAACGTGCATGAAGGGGTGAAGCAGGCCGAGCTGAACGAGTTCCTCTCGCAGCGCCTGGACCGCACCGATACCGGCTGCGCCAGCTGCCACATCCGCAACCTCTGCTCCGGCGGCTGCTACCACGAGAGCTACGCGCGCTACGGCGACCCGGCGCACCCCACCTACCACTACTGCGAACTGATGAGGGACTGGGTCGACTTCGGCATCGAGGTCTACAGCCGGATCATGGCTTCCAACCCCAGCTTCATCGACCGCCACATCACTCCGCGGAAGGCGCACTGACATGAAACATCTGAAAGCGATCAACACCAAAGCACAGAAGCTCGAACAGGCCGCCGCCGAGGATCGCATCGAGGACGTGGTGGCGATGAACTCCGTGGCCGGCTGCGCGGCGACCACCGATCCGGGCTGGGAAGTCGACGTGTTCGGCGGCGTGTCCTCGCTCTGCCAGCCGATGGAAGCGGACCTCTACGGCTGCTCCGACCCTTGCTGGTGGCCGGCCCAGGTGCCGGACATGATGAGCACCTACCCCGACTGGAACAAGGATGCGCAGGCCTCGGCCGAGAACTGGCGCAACCTCGGCACCGTATTCCCGGACGACAAATGATCGCCCTGAAACATATGGGACAGAAGAACAAGAGGAAAACCTGCATGTCCAGAAAAGCATTCGCCGCCGCCCTCGGTGGCCTCTCGCTGGCCTGCGCGCTGCAAGCTGTAGCCGCCGACGCCGGCGCAGACGTGAGCAAAGCGCTGGAAAGTGGCCACGAGTACCTGATCAGCACCAACTACCCGAACAACCTGCACGTCATCGACATGCAGACCGACAAGCTGTTCAAGACCTGCACCATCCCCGGCGCCTACGGCCCGGGCATGACCCAGCTGTCGCCGGACCGCAAGACCGTCTACATCCTCAGCAACCACTACGCGGACATCTACGGCATCCAGCTCGATGACTGCAAACCGGTGTTCCACGCCACCATTGCGCAGAAGCCGGGCGAGAACGCGCGGGCGATGTTCTCCATGACCGTCAGCCACGACGGCAAGGAGATCTACGCCATCGCCAACCCGACGCTGATCCTCGCCGAGCACTACGAGGTGCAGCAGCCGCGCCTGCAGGTGTATTCCGTCGCCGACGGCATGGGCGCCAAGCCGGTGCGCACCTTCCCGGCGCCGCGCCAGCTGACCATCATGCAGAGCGGCGATGACGGCACCCTCTACGTGGCAGGCCCGGACATCTACAAGGTGGACGTGAAGACCGGCAAGTTCGACGTGGTGATCCCCAGCCGCAACTGGAAGCGCCCCAACTACGCGCCGCCAGATGTGCTCTACGTGTGGAACCAGCAGACCTACCCGCGTGACTTCTCGCTGCTCTACACCACGGCGAAGTTCAAGGACGCCAAGCAGGACATGGCCACGGCCGACTTCCTCTACGGCTTCTTCAACATCGATCTGGCCACCGGCAAGACCGAGACCGTCGATTTCGGCCCGGTCACCGAGGTGTACTTCAGCGGCATCCGCTCGGCCAAGGACCGCAACATCATCTACGGCGTGTTGAACCGCCTGGCCAAGTACGACATCAAGGAGCAGAAGCTGGTCAAGGCGGCGAACCTGGACCATTCCTACTACTGCCTGTCGACCAACAAGGCCGGCAACAAGCTGTACCTGACCGGTACCCTGAACGACGTGGCGATCTTCGACGCCGACAGCCTGGAGCGCATCGGCGATCTGAAGCTGCCCGGCGGCGACATGGCGATCACCACCAGTCAGGCGTTCGTGGCCAACTGAAAGCTGTCTGATTGACGAACTGCCCCGGAGCATTCGCGTGCTCCGGGGCAGTTTTGTTTCCGGCTCAGATTTCCGGTTCGGGGCTGAGGTACCTCTGTGCACCGCAGCGCGCACAGCGCTGGCACAGCATCGGTACGCGGCCGACTTCGGTCAGATTCCCTTCATCCCAAACACATCCCAGGAAAAAGCAGCGCAATCGCATGTGTCCTCCTCCGGATCGCTCCGGTGCGTAGGCAGGCAGCAGGGTGCAGGTGACGCTCCGGGATTGTTCTTGTGTGGAGACGCGGTGAGCCTCTCGCGAGCGCTCTGGAATGGGCAACCTAAACTGCCCAGCGGCGCGTGACGCCCATCGCACAAGGATTTCCACTGCTTACCTGGCCGTTCGTCAGCGCTGAACCTCAGACCTTGACAGATAATATTATGAGCATAATATTCACATTCAGATGACGGCCATCATTCAATTGGCCGGACATTCCAGACGGCCACCCGGCCCACTCAATCCTGCAAGCGAGGCGAATGCCTCCCTGGAGAAAGAACCATGAATGCCAAATCCGAACTGGGCCGCGCACTGATCACCGGTGCTTCCTCCGGCATCGGCGCCACCTACGCCCAGCGCCTCGCCGCCCAGGGCTACGACCTGCTGCTGGTGGCCCGCGACCAGCAACGCCTGGACGCCCTGGCCGCGCGCCTCAGTGAGGAATACGGCGTCTCGGTGGATGTGCTGAAGGCCGACCTGACCCGCCGCGAAGACCGCGCCCGAATCGAAGCTCGCCTGGCTGAGGACGCCAGCATCAGCTTGCTGCTGAACAACGCCGGCGTGGCGATCAACGGCACCCTGCTGGAAACCGACCTGGACCGCCTGGAAAGCATGATCGAGCTGAATGTCATCGCCACCGCGCGCCTGGCCGGCGCCGCCGCCAAGGCGTTCACCGGGCGTGGCCGCGGCACCATCATCAACGTGGCGTCCGTGCTGGCCCTGGCGCCGGAACTGTTCAACGGCAGCTACAGCGCCACCAAGGCCTTCGTGCTCAACCTGACCCAGTCCATGCAGCAGGAGCTGGCGCCGCTGGGCCTGCGCATCCAGGCCGTGCTGCCGGGCGCCACCCGCACCGAAATCTGGGACCGCGCCGGCACCGACATCTCCGCACTGCCGGCGGAAATGCTGATGGACGTGAACCACATGGTCGACGCCGCGCTGGCCGGCCTGGCCCAGGGTGAAGTGGTGACCCTGCCGGCGCTGCCGGATGCGGGCGAATTCGAAGCCTTCACCGCCGCGCGCCTGAAGATGGCGCCGAACCTGTCGCGCAGCGCCCCGGCGCAGCGTTATGGCGTGGCGGTTTGATCGATTAACTGAGTGGCGAAAAGCTTGCCCCGGCCTTGCGCCGGGGCTTTTTTATGCGCGGTTTTTGTAGGAGCGTGCCATGCGCGCGATCGCCGGCATGGCCCGCTCCTGCAGGTGTCGATCGGCGCTGAAATTGGTGCGTGGGAGCGTAGGACGAATAACCTGGAACAGGTTTTCCACCGGTCCTTGAACGGCGGATAACGCTGGTACGTTATCCGCCCTACAAAAGCGTCGCATGCGATTGCTGTGGGAGATTCACTCCGCCGCCCCAATCTCCCGCTTCAGATGCCGCCGCGTGCTCTCCAGGATACGGTCGGACATCTCGGGATCAGCCACGCTGCGAGCCAGCACCAGCGCACCGATCAGGGTGGCGAGCATAGCAACGCTCTCGTCCTCGGCATGCTCGCTGGGCAGCGCTTTCTCGATGGCGTCGATACGTGCCTGGACGATGGTGTCAGTGGTCGCGCTGGCATGGCCGCGCGCGCCCAGCTCGGCGGATATGGTCGGCAGTGGGCAGCCCTTGCCGGGCGTATTGCGGTGGCCGGGGGAGAGGTACTGGTCGATGAAGCCGGGTAGCGGGTCGGCCTTCGCGAACTGCTGGTCGACGATGGGGCGCAGTTGTTCGGCGGCCTGCTGCAGGGCGATCTCCACCAGTTCGTCCTTGGACTTGAAGTGCGCGTAGAAGCCGCCGTGGGTCAGGCCCAGCGACTTCATCAGCGTCTGCAGGCCAGTGGCGTCCACGCCTTCGCTGCGGAAGCGCTGCGCCGCTTCGTTGATGATGCGTTCGCGGGTTTGGGCCTTGTGGTCTTCGGAGTAACGCATGACCGGTCTCCTGCGGATCATGGAATGCTGGATGTCATTCTAACGCAGGGTGGGCGCGGGGAGGTGACTCAGGGCAGGCACGAAGGTGCAGTGGGCTGTAGGAGCGAGCTTGCTCGCGAACAGACTCCGTTGCGGGCTTTGGGTTCGCGAGCAATAACGACGGCGTCCCCCTCGCTCCTACAAGTTGGCTACGCGCCGGAGTCGTCCTGTACCACCGTAGGGCGAATAACCTGGAACAGGTTATCCGCCGGCTGGTTCGCGGCGGATAACGCTGGCGCGTTATGCGCCCTACGGGCTGCGGGTTACAGGTGTCGTCCTCAGCGAACGGCTTCGAGCAAGGTCGCCACGCCCTGCCCACCGCCGATGCACTGTGTGGCGATGGCGTAGCGCCCGCCGGTTTCCTTCAGCAGCGCTGCCGCCTTGCCGGTGATGCGAGCGCCGGTGGCGCCCAGCGGGTGGCCGATCGCCAGGGCACCGCCGTGCAGGTTGACCCGGTCGATATCCAGTTTCAGCCCGCGCAGGCAGGCCAGGGCCTGGCTGGAGAAGGCCTCGTTGATTTCCACCAGATCGATATCCGCCATTCGCAGCCCCGAGCGATCAAGCAGTTTGCGGGTCGCATATAGCGGGCCCATGCCCATGATTTCCGGCGGGCAGCCGACAACCGCGACGCTTTTCACCCGCGCCAGGATGTCCAGCCCGTTGGCGCGGGCGAAGTCCTCGCTGCACACCAGCACCGCCGCAGCGCCATCGGTCAGCGGCGAGGCGGTGCCGGCGGTGACGCTGCCGCCGAAGGCCGGTTTGAGCTGCGCCAACGCTTCCAGGTTGGTGCCGGGGCGGATGCAACCATCCTCGCTGACCACGCCACTGGGCGTATCGATGGGCACGATCTCCGCCGCCAGCAGGCCCTGCTCGCGGGCATGGGCGGCCTTGGCGTGGGAGTCCACGGCCATGGCTTCCTGGTCCGCGCGGGAGATGCCGAAGCGCTCGGCAACTATCTCGGCGGTCTGCCCCATGGGCATGTAGGCCTGGGGAAACTCCGCCAGCAGGCGTGGGTTTGGCGAGAGGTTGAAGCCGCCCATGGGCACGCGGGTCATGGACTCCACGCCCGCGCAAATGAAGGCGTCCCCGGCGCCGAGCTGGATCTGCCCGGCGGCGAAGTGAATGGAGGTCATCGATGAGCCGCAGAAGCGGTTCACCGTGGCGCCGGCCACCGTCTCCGGCAGTCCGGCGAGGAAGCCGGTGATGCGCGCCAGGTTCATGCCCTGTTCGGCCTCGGGGTAGGCGCAACCCATGATGAGGTCCTCGATCAGCCGGGCGTCGAGGCCGCTGCGCGCAACCAAGCCCTTGACCGTCTGCGCGGCGAGGTCGTCCGGGCGCACGTCGATCAGTGCGCCTTTTTTCGCGAAGTGGAACGGGGAGCGGGCATAACCCGCGATGACGACGGAAGTCATGGTCGTTCTCCTGAGAGATCAGCGCCCGAGGATCAGGCAAGTGGTGGAACCGGTGGCGTAGAGCCGGCCGTCCACGTCGTAGAGGCGGCCTTCGGCCAGGGCGGTGGAGCGGCCGATATGCACCAAGGTGCCTTCGGCGCGGATCGGCCCTGTGTCGCGGGTCAGCGCGCGGATGTAGCTGATGCGCAGGTCGGTGGTGGTGTAGCCCAGCCCCGGTTCGAGCATCGTGTGCACCGAGCAGCCCATGGCCGAGTCCAGCAGCGTGGCGGCATAGCCACCGTGCACGGTGCCCAGCGGGTTGTAGTGACGCATGTCCGGGGTGCCCTGGAAGATGAACCGGCCCTGGCCCCATTCCAGTGGGACGAAGCCGATCAGCGCATTGATCGGCGGGGCGGGCAGTTCGCCAGCGCCGATGCCGTCGAAGAATTCCTGGGGCGTCTTGCCGCGTAATTCCTCCAGCGAAACCACGCCGGGCTCGGCCAGACGCTGGCGCATGTCCGCCGCGGCGGCTTCCCAGGCAGCGATCTTCTGTTCACGGGTGAGGGTCAGGTCGGTCATCGCAAGGCTCCGGCAATCGAATATTACGATTATCATACTATCATTGAATGACGACCAGCATATAAGTGACGGAAGCGCCATCCAGCAGGGCTGAAGCGACAGGGCGAGAAGACGGGAGCAGGAGAGGGTGGCTGGCGGAGCGGGCTCCGCCAGCGCGGGAGGAGTTTACTCGGCGGTGGCCGTGATGCTGGCCGCGCGCGCCTGGCTGCGCTGGGCCTTGTATTGCAGGGCAACGGCGGGCACCGGCGAGGCGACGCCGGTTTCCACCCAGCGGCGGATGCGCGCGGCGTCGGCCACGTGGGTGCGCTTGCCGAAGGCATCGAGCAGCGCCAGGGCGACTGGGCGGCCGTTCATCATGGTGACCATCACCAGGCAGTGGCCGGCATCGTTGGTGAAGCCGGTCTTGGTCAGGCGGATGTCCCACTTGCCGCTGCGCACCAGCGGGTTGGTGTTGAAGAAGCTCAGCGAGTAGCTGGGCTTGCTGAAGCGGGCGTCGCTGGTGGCGGTGGTGCTCATCGCGCGGATCTGCGGGTAGGTGTAGGCGGCCTTGGCCAGGCGGATCAGGTCGTTGGCGTCGGAGACGTTATGGATCGACAGGCCGGTGGGCTCGACGTAGTGGGTGCTGGTCATGCCCAGGGACTTCGCCTTTGCGTTCATCGCCGCGACGAAGGCCTTTGAGCCGCCCGGATAGTTGTGGGCGAGGCTGGCGGCGGCGCGGTTTTCCGAGGACATCAGCGCCAGCAGCAGCATGTTCTGGCGGCTGATCATGCTGCCCAGGTGGACGCGCGAGAACACGCCCTTCATCTCGGCGGTCTCGGAAATATCCACGGGGATCAGCTCGTTCATCGGAAGCCGGGCGTCCAGCGTGACCATGGCGGTCATCAGCTTGGTCACCGAGGCGATGGGCACCACCAGGTTGGGATTGCTGGAATAGAGGGTCTTGCCGCTCTCCAGGTCGATCACCAGGGCGCTGCCGGAAGCGAGCACCAGGTCCTTGGAAGAGGCCGCCTTGGCGGGGGAGGCGGCGAAGGTGTTCGATGAACAGACAACAGCGGCGCAGGCAAACAGCAGGCTCAGTATCGAACGACGGCTAGGCATGGATGTGATTCGCAAGCATGAGGTGGGAATGTGTCTACATCCATGTAGGCATTTTCGGCGAATTCTAATGCAAGGTCCGCCATAGCGCACGCGGCGTGAGGCGTCTCAGATTGCGACAGATTGAGACGTCGCGCCGCCCGCTGCGCAGAGGCCATGAACCGTGCTGGCAGTCGCGGCGCGGCCGCTTGTCCGAGCTGTTGCGAAATGCAACCGGAAGTGCTTCCCGCAGAGCGACTGAAAACCTTCTCAAAGCCCCGCCACATATGGCGTTCGGGCAGAGTGGCATGCTTTGTGAGTGGCTATCCTGAAATGAGCGGAGGCGCCCGGCCTGCTGCTTTGCCGATGGTCGGGGTTGCGTTTACCTTTACGTTAACGTAAACATGTTCCGCAGCCGCGACCGACCAGTCAGCCGCGCGGCTGCCGGTAAGCAAGCGCGGTTCCCGACGCTCTGCGTCGCTGCCCGAACCGATCGTTCAGTGTTGATCCCAGAACAAGCACAACAAGGGAAAGCCATGAACCACCTGAGTTACACCCGCGGCCCCCAGGACAAACCCCTGCTGGCCATGACCGTCGGCGCTGCCTTCGACGCCACCGTCGAACGTTTCGCCCCGCGCGAGGCGCTGGTCGTGCGTCACCAGAACCTACGCTACACCTGGGCGGAACTGGCCGAGGTGGTCGATGGCGTCGCCCGCGCTTTCCTCGCCCTCGGCCTGCGTCCCGGCGACCGCCTGGGCATCTGGGCGCCCAACTGCGCGCAGTGGTGCGTCACCCAGTTCGCCAGCGCCAAGGTCGGCGCCGTGCTGGTCAACATCAACCCGGCCTACCGGGTGAACGAACTTGAATACGCGCTCAAGCAGTCCGGCTGCCGCTGGCTGGTGTGCGCCGACGCCTTCAAGTCCTCCGACTACCACGGCATGCTCGCCGACCTGCTGCCCGAACTGGGGCAGGGGCGGCCGGGCGAGCTCTCCAGCGACCGCCTGCCGGAGCTGCGCGGGGTGATCAGCCTTTCCGATACCGCGCCCGCCGGGTTCCTGCGCTGGAGCCAGCTGGAGCCGCTGGGCCGGGGTATTGCCGCCGCCGAACTCACCGCGCGCCAGGCGCTGCTGCAGTTCGACGAGCCGATCAATATCCAGTACACCTCCGGCACTACCGGCTTTCCCAAGGGCGCCACGCTCAGCCACTACAACATCCTCAACAACGGCCTGATGGTCGGCGACAGCCTCGGCCTCACCGAGCACGACCGCCTGGTGATCCCGGTGCCGCTGTACCACTGCTTCGGCATGGTGATGGGCAACCTCGGCTGCCTGACCCACGGCTCCACCATGATCTACCCCGCGCCCAGCTTCGAGCCCGAGGCGACCCTGGCAGCAGTGGCGGAAGAGAAGGCGACCGCGCTGTACGGCGTGCCCACCATGTTCATCGCCGAACTGGACCACCCGACCCGCCGCGACTTCGATCTCTCCAGCCTGCGCACCGGCATCATGGCCGGCGCCACCTGCCCGATCGAAGTGATGCGCCGGGTCATCGACGAGATGCACATGGCCGAGGTGCAGATTGCCTACGGCATGACCGAGACCAGCCCGGTCTCGCTGCAGACTGGCCCGGAAGATGACCTGGAAACCCGCGTCACCACCGTCGGCCGCACCCAGCCGCACCTGGAAAGCAAGATCATCGACGCCGACGGCCGCATCGTCCCGCGCGGAACCATCGGCGAGCTGTGCACACGCGGCTACAGCGTGATGCTCGGCTACTGGAACAACCCGCAGGCGACTTCAGAGGCCATCAGCCCGGCACGCTGGATGCTCACCGGCGACCTCGCCGAGATGGACGAAGCCGGCAACGTGCGCATCGTTGGGCGCAGCAAGGACATGATCATTCGAGGTGGAGAGAACATCTATCCGCGTGAGATCGAGGAGTTCCTCTATACCCACCACGCAGTGGCCGACGCCCAGGTGATCGGCATACCCGACGAGAAGTACGGTGAGGAACTGGTGGCCTGGGTCAAGTTCCACCCCGGACACAGCGTCGTCGAAGACGAGCTGCGCGCCTTCTGCAAGAACGCCATCGCCCACTTCAAGGTGCCTCGCCACTTCCGCTTCTGCGACGAGTTCCCGATGACGGTGACCGGCAAGATCCAGAAGTTCCGCATGCGCGAGATCAGCATCGAAGAGGTGCGCAGCAAGCGTGGTTGACTGTTTCAGGCCTGCCCTCGCCCTGGCGCGTTTGCATAAAGCCGGGGCGCCATGGGCGTAGAGAAGGGCACCATCTCCATCCGCCTGGTCAGCGAAGCGCTGGCCGAGTTTCGTCGCGCCGGCCGCGACGACGGCCCGCTATTGGCCGCCGCCGGCATCGCCCCGGAGCTGTTCGGCAAGCCCTACGCGCGGGTGTCCTGCCAGGTCTATGCACGGCTCTGGTTGCGCTTGGCCAGGGAGATGGACGACGAATTCTTCGGCATGAACGCCCGGCGCATGAAGTCCGGCAGCTTCAACTTCATGGCGGCCGCAGCGGTGCGCGAACCGACCCTGGAGGCGGCAATGAACGCTGCGTTGCGCTTCATGGGCCTGGTGTTCGACGACTTCACCCCGCGCCTGACGCGCCAGGAAGGTTTGGCCGCTATCGTCCTCGACGAACCCGAGGGCCCGGCGCCGCGCGCCTTCTGCTATTTCACCCTGTGGCTGATGCTGCACGGCCTGGCCTGCTGGCTGGTGGGACGGCGAATTCCGGTGCTGGCCATCGAGCTGCGCTGCCCGCAGCCGGACTTCATCGCCGACTACCGGGTGATGTTCACCGAGAACCTCAATTTCTCCCGCCGCCATTCGCGCCTGCTGTTCAACGCCGAGGCGCTTGATCTGCCGGTTCGCCGTGACGAGCGAGAGCTGCGCCGCTTCCTGAATGGCGCGCCGGCGAACATTCTGGTGCGCTATCGCGACCCGCAGAGCCTTGCCGCACGCACCAAGGCCTACCTGCGCAGCCTCAAGTTCGAACGCTGGCCGGACCTCGACGCCCTCGCCGGGCACTTCTACATGGCGCCCTCGACGTTGCGCCGCAAGCTCGCCGCCGAGGGGCAGTCCTACCAGGCACTCAAGGACCAGCTGCGCCGCGATCTCGCCATCGCGCGGCTGGACAGCGGCGACGGCAACTTCGCCGACCTGGCCGAGGAGCTGGGATTCGCCGACACCAGCGCGTTCTACAAGGCCTTCCGCAAATGGACCGGATCGACGCCCGGGCAATACCGCGCGCTGATCCGCCAGGAGCCCTGAAATTTAAGGGCCCGGCTCAAGTAGCCGCCTTACAAGCCGATAAAACCTCAAAGAATTGCTTGTTGCTCAAGGACGCCAACCATGCCCCTGTCCCGCCTCTCGATCCAGTGGAAGATCACGCTGCTGACCGGCCTCTGCCTGCTCTGCATCGTCTGCCTGCTGGTCGGCCTCTCGCTGTTCCGGATGAACCACGACGCGCAGCTGATCAAGGCGGCCAACGCGGACATGCTCAAGGACGCGGCCAAGTCGCGGATGCAAGCGCGCAGCGAGCAGCAGGCGGAGATCATCCAGCGCTTCTTCACCGACGTTTACCACTTCGGCAACCAGTTCTCCCGCCAGGTCGCCCAACTGCGCGAGCAATCGATCAAGCACGGTGCGGATGCCGGTGGCGTGCGCAAGGACCTCAACCAACTGGTACGCGACAGCCTGAAGAGCAACCCGAACCTGCTCAGCCTCTACGTGGTCTTCGAGCCCGATGCGCTGGACGGCCAGGACGCCGGCTTCCATGACCAGCCAGACGCCGGCAGCAACGAAAAGGGCCGCTTCGGCGCCTACTGGGCGCAGAAGACCTCCGGCGAGATGACCGGCCTGGCGGTGACCGAGGACATGATCGCCGACACCTCCGTCATGCTCGACGGCAGCCCATTCAACACCTGGCAATTGTGCCCGCTGCAGACCCGCAAGGCCTGCGTGCTCAACCCCTATTTCGACAGTGCCTCGGGCACCAAGGTGTTGATGACCACCGTGACCTTGCCGCTGATCGACCAGGGCAAGGTCATCGCCGTGATCGGCATCGATATCAGTCTCAGCCGCCTGCAGCAGCTCGCCGTCGACGGCGACCGTCAGCTCTACGATGGCGCCGGCAGCGTCAGCATCGTCAGCCCGGCCGGCCTGCTCGCCGGCTACAGCAGCGACGAAGCGCTGCTCGGCCAGCCGCTGGCCAAGGCCATTCCCGGCCAGGCCGCCGAGCTGTTGTCCCTGCAGGCCGGCGGTCGTCCGCAGGTGCTGGAGCAGGACGGCCAGCTGCGCGTACTGCAACCGCTGCTGCCGATCCCGGATGCCACCAAGCCCTGGGCCGTGGTGCTCGACGTCCCGCAGGACGTGCTGCTGGCTCCCGCGCTGGAGCTGCAAAAACAACTGGATGATCGCAACTCCAGCGGCGCACTGTGGCAGACCCTGTTCGGCCTCGCCGCTGCCGTCGTCGGGCTGCTGCTGGTCTGGCTCACCGCCCGCGGCGTGACCCGCCCGATCCTGGGCGTCGCCGCCATGCTGCGCAACATCGCCAGCGGCGAAGGCGACCTGACCAAGCGTCTGGACTACAGCGGCAAGGACGAACTGGGCGAATTGGCCGGCTGGTTCAACCGTTTCCTCGACAAGCTGCAGCCGATCATCCGCGACGTGAAGTCCTCGGTGCAGGACGCCCGCGCCACTGCCGACCAGTCCTCGGAAATTGCCAGCCAGACCAGTGCCGGCATGCAGCAGCAGTTCCGCGAGGTCGACCAGGTCGCCACCGCTTCTCAGGAGATGAGCGCCACCGCCCACGACGTCGCCAACAGCGCCGCCATGGCTGCCGATGCCGCACGCGGCGCCGACGGCGCGACCCGCGATGGCCTGAGCGTGATCGACAACACCACCCGCCTGATCGACGAACTGGCCAGCGACATGAGCAGCGCCATGAGCCAGGTGGAAGGGTTGGCACAGAGCAGCGAGCAGATCGGCTCGGTGCTGGAAGTGATCCGCGGCATCGCCGAGCAGACCAACCTGCTGGCGCTCAACGCCGCCATCGAAGCGGCCCGCGCTGGTGAGGCCGGTCGCGGCTTCGCGGTAGTCGCCGACGAGGTGCGCAACCTCGCCAAGCGCACCCAGGATTCGGTGGAGGAAATCCGCCAGGTCATCGAAGGCCTGCAGAACGGCACCCGCGACGTGGTCGGCGCGATGAGCAACAGCCATCGCCAGGCGCAGGACAGCGTGAGTCAGGTCGAGCAGGCCGTGGCCGCGCTGAAGCGCATCGGTGACGCGGTGGGCGTGATCACCGACATGAACCTGCAGATCGCCAGCGCCGCCGAGGAACAGAGCGCGGTGGCCGAGGAGATCAACCGTAACGTCGCCGGCATCCGCGACGTCACCGAATCGCTGTCCAGCCAGGCGCAGGAATCGGCGCAGGTCAGCCAGTCGCTGAACAAGCTGGCGAATCATCAGCAGGGGTTGATGGATCAGTTCCGCGTCTGAGTTCCGGGCATGCCATCTACGGAAGGCAGTCCGGTTACACCGTAGGGCGAATAACCTGGAACAGGTTATCTGCCCTACAAACGTACTCACCGGGCTGTCCAATCCGCTCATCCAGATTGGCGGCTTTCGACATTGCCCGCGCGCCAGCGCAGCGGGAACATCAGGGAACTCCAGACAAGAACAAACCCAGGAGTTCCGCGATGCGTTCCCATACTGCCGCCACGGCCGAATTCGACTACCGCGCCACCGCCGACGCCGTCCTGGCCGGCAACCTCGATGCCCTCAATGCCTGCGTCGAATGCTGCGACCGCCACGCCATTCCAGGCCGCGTCGCGCTGTTCTGGGAGGGCAAGGACGGCGATAGCGCCTCCTACACCTTCACCCAGCTCAAGGAGCTTTCCGGCCGCTTCGCCAGCTTCCTGCACGGCCTCGGCGTGCGTCCCGGCGATGTCGTCTCCGGCATGCTGCCGCGTACCCCGGAGCTGCTGATCGCCGTACTCGGCACCTGGCGCCTGGGCGCGGTCTACCAGCCGCTGTTCACCGCCTTCGGGCCCAAGGCCATCGAACATCGGGTCAAGCTGGCCGGCAGCAAGGTGGTGGTCACCGACGGTGCCAACCGCGGCAAGCTCGACGAGGTGCCCGACGCGCCCACGCTGGTGACAGTCGGCGGGCCGAAGGGGCAGGGCATCCGCCATGGCGATTACAGCTTCTGGGCCGAACTGGAACGCCACTCGCCGGACTTCGAACCGGTGCTGCGCAGCGGCGAAGACACCTTCCTGCTGATGTTCACCTCCGGCACCACCGGGCTGGCCAAGCCGCTGGCCGTCCCGCTGAAGGCCATCGTAGCCTTCGTCGGCTACATGCGCGATGCGGTCGGGCTGCGTGAGGAAGATTCGTTCTGGAACCTCGCCGATCCGGGCTGGGCCTACGGCCTCTATTACGGCGTTACCGGGCCGCTGGCCATGGGGCACCCGATCACCTTCTACGAAGGTGCGTTCACGGTGGAGAGCACCTGCCGCATCGTGCGCAAGTACGGCATCACCAACCTGGCCGGCTCGCCCACTGCCTACCGCCTGCTGATTGCTGCTGGCGAGGCGGTGTCCAAACCGCTCAAGGGCCGCCTGCGCGCGGTGAGCAGCGCCGGCGAGCCGCTGACCCCGGAAGTCATCCGCTGGTTCGCCAGCGAGCTGGGCGTGACCATCCACGACCACTACGGCCAGACCGAGCTGGGCATGGTGCTGGCCAACCACCACGAGCTGCAGCACCCGGTGCATATGGGCGCTGCCGGTTTTTCCATTCCCGGCCACCGCGTGGTGGTGCTGGATGAGCAGGGCAACGAGCTGCCCGCCGGCCAGCCCGGCGTGCTCGCCATGGATCGCCGCCAGTCGCCGCTGATGTGGTTCGCCGGCTACCAGGGCATGCAGACCAAATCCTTCGTCGGCGACTACTACCTCAGTGGCGACACCGTGGAGCTGAATGCCGACGGCAGCATCAGCTTCGTCGGCCGCGCCGACGACCTGATCACCACCTCCGGCTACCGCGTCGGCCCATTTGATGTGGAGAGCGCGCTGATCGAACACCCGGCGGTGATCGAGGCGGCGGTGATCGGCAAGCCGGACCCGGAGCGCACCGAACTGGTCAAGGCCTTCGTGGTGCTCTGTTCGTCCTACCGGCCGGGCGCGGAGCTGGCCGAGGAACTACAACAGTACGTGCGCAAGCGACTGTCGGCGCACAGCTACCCGCGGGAAGTGGAGTTCGTCGATGAACTGCCCAAGACCCCCAGCGGCAAGATCCAGCGCTTCCTCCTGCGCAACCAGGAGATCGCCAAACAACGCGAAGCGGCCGAGAAAGCGGCGGCTCACTAAGTACAGCGGAGAGACTTCATGCAGATCCAGGACAAGGTATTCCTCATCACCGGCGGCGGTTCCGGCCTCGGCGCGGCCACTGCGAAGCTGCTGGTGAGCGCTGGCGCCAAGGTGGTGCTGGCCGACATCAACGCCGAAGCCGGTGCGGCCCAGGCTGCCGAGCTGGGCGAGGCGAGTGCGCGCTTTATCCGCACCGATGTGTGCAGCGAGGCGGACGGCAAAGCCGCCGTGCAACTCGCGCTGGACAGCTTCGGCGCACTGCACGGCCTGGCCAACTGCGCTGGCGTGGCCCCGGCGGAAAAGGTCATCGGCCGCAACGGCCTGCACGGGCTGGAAAGCTTCACCCGCACGATCAACATCAACCTGATCGGCACCTTCAACATGCTGCGCCTGGCTGCCGAAGCCATGACGCAGAACGAGCCGGACGCCGGTGGCGAGCGCGGCATCATCATCAACACCGCCTCGGTCGCCGCCTTCGACGGGCAGATCGGCCAGGCCGCGTACTCCGCTTCCAAAAGCGCGGTGGTCGGCATGACCCTGCCGATCGCCCGTGAACTGGCGTGCTCGGGCATCCGCGTGATGACCATCGCCCCTGGCATCTTCGAGACGCCGATGATGGCCGCGATGCCCCAGGAAGTACGCGATTCCCTCGGCGCCAGCGTGCCGTTCCCGCCGCGCCTCGGCCGCCCGGACGAGTACGCTGCGCTGGCCCGCCACATCATTGAGAACACCATGCTCAACGGCGAGGTCATCCGCCTCGACGGCGCCATCCGCATGGCCGCGAAGTAAGCAGGAGGTCAGAGTCATGAACGATCCCATCGTCATCGTCAGCGCCACCCGTACTCCCATGGGCGGCTTCCTCGGCGACTTCAAGGACGTGACCGCAGCCACCCTTGGCGCGGCGGCGATCCGTGCTGCTGTCGAACGCGCCCGCCTGGGCGCCGAAGAAGTGGACGAAGCCGTGTTCGGCTGCGTGCTTGCCGCCGGGCAGGGCCAGGCGCCGGCGCGCCAGGCAGTGCTGGGCGCAGGCCTTGCGCGCGGCACGCCGTGCTCCACGGTGAACAAGATGTGCGGCTCGGGCATGAAGGCCGCGATGATGGCCCACGACGCCATCCTCGCCGGCAGCGCCCGCGTCGCCCTGGCCGGCGGCATGGAGAGTATGTCCAACGCGCCCTACCTGCTGGAGCGCGCCCGCAGCGGCTACCGCATGGGCCATGGCCGGGTGCTCGACCACATGTTCCTCGACGGCCTCGAAGACGCCTACGACAAGGGCCGCCTGATGGGCACTTTCGCCGAGGATTGCGCCGAGAAATACGGCTTCACCCGCGAGCAGCAGGACGACTACGCCATAACCTCGCTGACCCGCGCACAGAAGGCCATGAGCGAAGGCCGCTTCAAGGACGAGATCGTCGCGGTGACGGTCAAGTCCGGCAAGGAACTACGCGCCATCAGCGAAGACGAGCAGCCGCCCAAGGCGAAGCTGGACAAGATCCCTACCCTGAAACCGGCGTTCCGCGACGGCGGCACGGTGACGGCGGCCAATGCCAGTTCCATCTCCGACGGCGCCGCCGCGCTGGTGCTGATGCGCCTATCCGAAGCTGAGAAGCGTGGCCTGACGCCGCTGGCGGCAATCCGTGGGCATTCGTCCTACGCCGACGCGCCGAACCTGTTCCCGACCGCCCCGGTGGGCGCAGTCGAGCGCCTGATGCAGCGCACCGGCTGGGCGCTGGGCGACGTCGACCTGTTCGAGGTCAACGAAGCCTTCGCCGTGGTTGCCATGGCCGCCATGCGCGACCTGGACATCCCCCATGACAAGCTCAACGTCCACGGCGGCGCCTGCGCCCTCGGCCACCCCATCGGCGCTTCCGGCGCGCGGGTGATCGTGACCCTGCTGTCGGCGCTCAAGCAGTACGACCTCAAGCGCGGCGTGGCCTCGGTGTGCATCGGTGGCGGCGAAGCCACGGCCATCGCGGTCGAGCGCCTGGCCTAAGGAGCGAGTGATGATTCCCAGCGAAGAAGACATCCAGATCCGCGACGTTGCCCGCCAGTTCGCCCAGGAGCGGCTGAAACCCTTCGCCGCCGACTGGGACCGCGAGCACCGCTTCCCGGCCGAAGCCATCAAGGAAATGGCCGACCTCGGTTTCCTCGGCATGCTGGTGGCGGAGCAGTGGGGTGGCGCGCAGACCGGTCACCTGGCCTACGCCATGGCCCTGGAGGAAATCGCCGCCGGCGACGGCGCCTGCTCGACCATCATGAGCGTGCACAACTCCGTGGGCTGCATGCCCATTGCCAAGTTCGGCAACGACGAGCAGAAGCGCCAGTTCCTGGTGCCGCTGGCCCGCGGCGAGATGATCGGCGCCTTCGCCCTGACCGAACCGCAGGCCGGCTCGGACGCCAGTTTCCTGAAGACCCGCGCGCGCCGCGACGGCGACCACTACGTGCTGAACGGCAGCAAGCAGTTCATCACCTCCGGCAAGCATGCCGGCCTGGTGATCGTCTTCGCGGTGACCGATGCGGCGGCGGGCAAGAAGGGCATCAGCGCGTTCATCGTGCCCACCGACACCCCCGGCTACCGCGTGCTGCGCGTCGAGGACAAGCTCGGTCAGCACGCTTCCGATACCTGCCAGATAGCCTTCGATGACGTGCGCGTCCCGGCCAGATACCGGCTGGGTGAAGAGGGGCAGGGTTATGCCATTGCCCTGGCAAATCTCGAAGGCGGGCGCATTGGCATCGCCTCGCAGGCCGTCGGCATGGCCCGCGCGGCCTTCGAATACGCCCGCGACTACGCCCACGAGCGCGAGACCTTCGGCAAGCCGATCATCCAGCACCAGGCTGTGGCTTTCCGCCTCAGCGACATGGCGACCGAGATCGCCGTGGCCCGGCAGATGGTCCACCACGCCGCCAGCCTGCGCGAAGCCGGCCTGCCGTGCCTGACCGAAGCCTCCATGGCCAAGCTGTTCGCCTCGGAAATGGCCGAGCGCGTGTGCTCTGCGGCGATCCAGACCCTCGGCGGCTATGGCTATCTGCAGGACTACCCGGTGGAACGCATCTACCGCGACGTGCGCGTGTGCCAGATCTACGAAGGCACCAGCGACGTGCAGCGGCTGGTGATCGCGCGCAGTCTTTGAAGGGTTCGCCGGCAGACCCCGGCCTGTTCGTTGGACAGGCACTTCGGCAGGGCGGGGTCTGCGGGTGGCTTGTTTTTCCTACAGGGTTGGCTCGGGCATACCAATGTAGGATGGCGTGGAGCGAAGCGATACCCTCGATGGGTATCGCCGGAAGCATCAGGCGCGCTCTGCCGCCTCGCGCGCTTCCCGCGCCGTCACCTGCTGGCAAAGCTCGATGATCTGTTCGCGCATCCAGCGGTTGGCCGGGTCCTGGTCGGTGCTTTCGTGCCAGTACAAGTGGGTTTCCAACTTGGGCACGTCGTTCACCGGCAGGTCGACGAAATGTAGGCCGTGGTGGCGGGCGAAGCGCTCGGGCACGGTGACCACCATGTCGGTCTGCTGCACCACGGTCGAAGCCATCAGGTAGTGCTGCGAGCGCAGGGCGATCTTGCGCTGCAGACCCATCTTGCCCAGCGACAGGTCCACATAGCCCAGACCACTGCGGCGGCTGGAAATCTGAATGTGCGCCACCGATAGGTATTCTTCCAGGCTCAGCTTGTCCTTGGCCAGCGGGTGGCCCTGGCGCATGGCGCAAACGTAGCGGTCTTCCATCAGCTTGACGTGGCGCACCTGCGGGTCGGTGTTGAGTGGCGCGTCCACGGCGAAGTCCAGGCGACCGGCGGCCAGTTCCTTGGTGGTCTCGCGGCGCTTGGAGAGGAAGCTCTCGATGTGCACGTTCGGCGCCAGGCGGCGCAGTCGCTGAAACAGCGGCGGCAGGACGATGGCCTCGGTGAGGTCGGTCATGCTGATGCGGTAGGTCTTGCTCGCCTGGGTCGGCGTGAACGTGCGGCTCTCCTGCACCGAGACGCGCAGCAGCTGCAGCGCGTTGCGCACCGGCCCGATGATGTTCTGCGCCATCGGAGTGGGCACCATGCCCTGGGCGGTGCGCACGAAGAGCGGGTCATTGAAGGTTTCACGCAGGCGGGCGAGAGCGTTGGAAACGGCCGGCTGGGTGATGCCGACTATCTGTCCGGCGCGGGTCAGGTTGGCTTCGGTGTAGATCGCGTCGAAGACGATGAACAGGTTCAGATCGACCTTGCTGAGGTTCATTCCAGGGCTCCGCTTGTAGTTGTTCTGCGGTCGATCATACCCGAACGGACGCTCAGGTCCATACGGGTTATGAATGTTCATTGATTCGGATAATAGGCTGGGTAAATGGCTTTGGCTGTTCTAGCATCATCACCACATAAACAACCGCCGCCAGAAGGTTAGCCCCCATGGATTTCGCATATTCCGCCAAGGTTCAGGACCTGCGTGAACGCGTTACCGCGTTCATGGATGCCTATGTCTATCCCGCCGAGAAGGTCTTCGAGGAGCAAGTGGCGCAAGGCGACCGCTGGCAGCCCACGGCCATTATGGAAGAGCTCAAGGCCAAGGCCCGCGCCGAGGGCCTGTGGAACCTGTTCCTGCCCGAGTCCGAGCTGGGTGCCGGCCTGACCAACATGGAATATGCGCCGCTGGCGGAAATCATGGGTCGCTCGCTGATGGGCTCCGAGCCCTTCAACTGCTCCGCGCCGGACACCGGCAACATGGAAGTGCTGGTGCGCTACGGCACCGAAGAGCACAAGCGCACCTGGCTGGAGCCGCTGCTGCGCGGCGAGATCCGCTCCGCCTTTGCCATGACCGAACCGGGCGTGGCTTCTTCCGACGCCACCAACATGGAAGCCAACGCAGTACGCGACGGTGACGAATGGGTTATCAACGGTCGCAAGTGGTGGACCTCCGGTGCCTGCGACCCGCGCTGCAAGATCATGATCTTCATGGGCCTGACCAACCCGGACGCACCGCGTCACCAGCAGCATTCGATGATCCTGGTGCCCACCGACACCCCCGGCGTGAAAATCCTCCGCCCGCTGCCGGTGTTCGGCTACGACGACGCTCCGCACGGCCACGCCGAAGTGCTCTTCGAGAACGTCCGCGTACCGTACGAGAACGTGCTGCTCGGCGAAGGCCGCGGCTTCGAGATCGCCCAGGGTCGCCTCGGCCCAGGCCGCATCCACCACTGCATGCGTTCCATCGGCATGGCCGAGCGCGCACTGGAACTGATGTGCAAGCGCTCCGTCAGCCGTACCGCCTTCGGCAAGCCACTGGCGCGTCTGGGTGGCAACATCGACCACATCGCCAACTCGCGCATCGAGATCAACCAGGCCCGCCTGCTGACCCTGCATGCCGCGTACATGATGGACACAGCCGGCAACAAGATTGCCCAGAGCGAGATCGCCCAGATCAAGGTCGTCGCGCCCAACGTCGCCCTGCAGGTGATCGACCGCGCCATCCAGATGCACGGCGGCGCCGGCGTCTCCAACGACACTCCGCTGGCGTACTTCTATGCCATGCAGCGCACCCTGCGCCTGGCCGACGGCCCGGACGAAGTGCACCGCGCCGCCATCGGCAAGTTCGAGATCGGCAAGTACGTGCCGCGTGACGCGCTGCGCAGCGGCCGCTGATCCCAGGCAACCATGAACAAGGCCCGCTGATGCGGGCCTTTTTCATGATCGCCCCTCACCCGCAGGGAAAGCGTACCGTTCGGTGCAGGATGAAAATATGACTTCAGCCGGCGCGCTCTGCCCCCTCTCCCTGAGGGAGAGGGCTGGGGTGAGGGGGAAACGTCGGCACAAACTTCCCGGAAAGAAGACAGAGGGTAGGGCGCATAACGCCTACGGCGTTATCCGCCATCGATGCCATCGGCGGATAACCCGTTCCGGGTTATGCGCCCTACGTGAGGTTCTTCGCCCCGCCCAATGAACAAGGCCAGCGCAAGCTGGCCTTGTTCGTTCATTGTTGCGGAGTGGGCTCCGGCCCGTCGCTCGTCGCCCGCTGCTCGATCAGCCACTCCCGCCGCGTGTGCAACTGGGCGGCGAAGGCGCGCGCGGCGGCCTCATGGGGGAAACGCAGCGCGCGACGACCGAGGCGGACCTGCCAATAGGCCCGGCCGCGAAACTCAACGGCTTCGATCCTCACCTCCAGCGCTTGCATGGGGCCTCTCCTGGCTGACGATTTCCAGCGGTTCCTCGCTGGTCCGGTGGGTCTTGAGCAAGGATAGCAGTATGCCACCTGCCAAAAGACCGAAGGTTACGCCAAGGGACAGGGCCGCGGGAACCTTGCCGATGAATCCATGCAGGAAAATCTTCGTGCCGATGAACACCAGCACCAGCGCCAGGGCGTACTTCAGGTAGACGAAGCGGTGGATCATCGCTGCCAGCGAGAAGTAGAGGGCGCGCAGGCCGAGGATCGCGAAGATGTTCGAGGTGTAGACGATGAACGGGTCCTGGGTGATGGCGAAGATCGCCGGCACGCTGTCCACGGCGAACACCAGGTCAGCCAGTTCGATCAGGATCAGCGCCAGGAACAGCGGGGTGGCGTGGCGCACCAGCTTGCCCGAGGCATCCGGCATCTTCACAAAGAAGTGGTGCTCGTGAATGGTGTCGGTCATGCGGATGCGCTTGCGCAGGAATTTCAGCACTGGGTTGTTCGCCAGGTCCGGCTCGTCGTCATGCTTGCTGAACAGCATCTTCACGCCGCTGAACAGCAGGAAGGCGCCGAACACGTACATGATCCACTCGAATTCCTTCACCAGCGCAGCACCCAGGCCGATCATCAGCGCGCGCATGACAATGGCGCCGAGGATGCCCCAGAACAGCACCTGATGCTGGTAGCGGCGGGGGATGCCGAAGAAGCCGAAGATCATCGCCATGACGAACACGTTGTCCATGGATAGCGACTGTTCGACGAGGAAACCGGTGTAGTACTCCACCGCGCTGATGGCGCCGAACTCGTACCAGACCCAGCCACCGAAGGCCAGGCCACAGGCGAAGTAGCCGGCGGACAGCATCAGGCTTTCGCGTACACCGATTTCATGGTGGTCGCGTTGCAGGACGCCCAGGTCGAGTACGAGTAGAAGAATCACGATGGCCAGGAAGGCCAGCCAGAACCAGGTGGCGGTTCCGAGGAATGGTTCGGTCAAAAAGGCGTGCAGAGCTGTCATGTGGCCCCTCCCTTAGTGTCGTTGTCGAAAAGTGACTCCGACATGGCGGTTGGCAACCGTCAGAGGGGCCCGGCGTCACTGGCGGGAAAATAGCAGAGCGGACGCCTCAGGCAAGCGATGGAACGTAACAAGTTCCTACATGGATTCGAGACCGAGGAGTCAACGTCTGGCGGAAAGTCTAGACGCTGATCCTCGGAAGGCTCGTTACTGGCAAGACGGCTCAGTACACCCAGACCTCGACGCGGCGGTTCTTCACCCGACCGTCGTTGTCGCTGTTGGCCGCCACCGGCAGGGCATCGCCCATGCCGCTGATCTCGCGGAACATCACGCCTTCCTTCGCCAGCTCGCGGCGCACGGCCATGGCGCGCAGCTTGGAGAGCAGTTCGGCGCGCGCCGGGTCCTGCTTCGGATCGCCGAAGCCGACCAGCACAGCCCGCTTGTTCATCTTGCCGTTCTGCTGCAGGTAAGCCAGCAGACGATCGATGTCGCGCTGGGCCTTGTTGTCCAGGGTGGCGCTGCCTTCGCGGAAGCGGAAGTTCACCGACAGGCGCTCGGCGTCGCGTGCCAGGGCCTGGTAGTTCTCCGGCATGCCGGCGCGCGGCGCCATCTTCACCGCCTGTACGCGTTGGCCGACGAAGCCGCTGGCGCTGACCAGCGCCTGACCTTTGTCGCCCTGAGCGAACTGCAGCAGGGCGCGGGCCCAGCGATTCGGCTCCTCGGGCTTCATGTAGAGGAACAGGCGGCGCGACAGCGGATAGTCCTCGGTGGCGATCAGCGTGGTCGACGGTGGCATCGCCTGGGAGTTGCCGTCTGCAATGCGCAGCGCCTTGGCCTTCTGGATGGAGGACAGGCCGACGAAGCCAATCCCCTGCGGGTCCTTGCTCACTTCGGCGGACAGCAGGTCACTTGATTCGAAACGCTGCGCGGCGCTGGCCAGTGCCTTACCGTTGCTGGCGAGCACCAGCTCCTTGAACGTATCGAAGGTGCCGGAGTTGTCGTCGCGGGAATACAAGTGGATGGCTCCGCCGCGTCCGCCGACCTCTTCCCAGGTCTTCACCTCGCCGGAGAAGATCTTCGCCAGTGTATCGGTGGTCAGTTCGTCCAGCGGATTGGCCACGTTGACGATGATCGCCAGGCCGTCGATGCCGATCACCTGTTCGGCCTTGGCGCTGCGCAGGTTGCCTGATGCCGACAGGCCCGCAACCTCGGCGTCCTTGATCGGGCGCGAAGCGGCGGCAAGCTCGGCACTGTTGTCCTTCAGGGCAACGAAACCGGTGCTGGAGCCGTGGGCAGCAAGGTCGATGATGGCCTCCTTGCCTTCCTTGCTGCGGCCGACGAGGCGCTGTTCATTCTCTGCCTTTCCCGGCTTGGCGCTGACGTCCGTGTAGCCCTCGCTGACCAATAGGCCCGTCACCAATTCCGGCAGCAGGTGGGCACCGATGGTGTTGGAGCCCTGGATACGCAGCACCGGCTCGCCGTCCTGGGATGAGGGCAGGGCGGCAAAGGCCGACCAGGGAAACGCGTAGCAGATAAATGCGATGGTGAGCCAGGCGATGGTGACGGGCCAGGGTTGCGCATCGCTGGGGCTCGACTTGTACTGCATGGGTCAACTTCCATTTGAGGCATCGTTGGCGCGGCAGATTAAGTCGGAATCATTGCATCGATATGACGCTTGGCTGCGGGGCAGGGCAGTTACCACTGCCTTCGGACATGACTGGTGGATTGGCGGAATTTTCTTATTTCTGCGCCGTCATGGCAGGGCTATACCTGTCGCCCGAATTTGGCTTTGCCGGAGTACCAAATGGACGAGATCCTCGATTTCGCGTCGGTTCTGATGAAGCTCGTGCTCATCCTGTTGGCCGTGCTGATGGCCGGATCGATGGCGGTCGCGCCGGACGGGACGCTCCCAGTGACGTCCTCTATGCTCATGCTGGTGGTGCCGATGTTTGTCCTGGTCACGGTGGTGGATCTCGCGGGCGTTGTGCAGAGCCTCTCTGCCAACAAACTTTCCCGAAAGAATTCGCACCATGTGGGCCACGACTGAGTCGATGCCAGCCGAGCGTTGCCGCCAACAAGAATCTTGATGAAGTGATAGGAAAAATCTCGGGGATCATCAGGAAAGCCTGATAACACCTGCATTCCGGCCAAGCGAAACTTGCGCCGTTTCAACGTTCCCGCCGGAAAGTGATCATGAACCAACCCCTCAGCGCACCAGTCCTGGCTGGCTCCGCGCATCGCGTGAAGCCTACCGCTCTAGCCCTGCACATCGCCTCTGCTCCTCACTGGGGGAGACCATGGCGGCGCCGTGCACTGAGCTTGCCATCTCCCCGGGACTTGTCCTTCCAGGGCGTCCAGTTGTCGTTTCAGCCTTTGCGCTCATGGCTGCATCTGCTGACCAACGCCGGAATGCTGAGTGCGCGGCCTTCGGCAGTTGCGGTTGGATCTGGCGCGCATTCGGCCATAAGCGTCCTGAGACGTCCGGGGGACGATGATGACGCTCCCGCCCGTATCGAGGAGCTTGGTTTCGAACTGACCACCGAGATGATTCTGGATTTCGCGAATTTCGCCCGACAGTCAAGGCTTCATGATGCATTGCAGCAGGTGCCGGTGGAGACCGAGGCAGAGGATTCCGGCGCCGAACTCGATGAGCTGCTCGCCGCGCGCGAGGCCGACGGTGCTCAGCCGGCACCGACGCTGAAGAGCCCCATCGAAGGTGGGGCTGCTTCGGAGCAAGGCATTTCCGAGGCGGCATCGATGCAGTCGCTCCAGGGCCAGGGCCCTCGAGAAGCCCCGTCCGCCGCGGAAGAGTCGCTGGACTCATTGACTACCGACGCTCTGCAATCCGTAACAGTTCTTGCAACGACATCGCCAGACAGGCCGGATACCTCGCTCCCATCGGAGACAAGTAAACACGACGAGGATGACTCCGCTGATGAAACACCTGAGAGCGTCGAAGTGTCGAAGGTTTCGCTGCCCCTAGCCGCAGCGTTAGTGCAGCTGTCCGAACTCGACGTGATGGATGAGTCTTCGCCGTTCGCGGCAGAGTCCTCGGCGCAGTCGGCCTCAGTGGCAGATTCTGCGGAGCAGCTTGTTGAGCCACCATTACAGCGCGAGACCGTTCTCGACACTCCCGAACTGGCCGCGCCAGAGGCCAGCGCAGAAGCCGACCCCGAGAGTGCCTTCGAAGCAGTTGATGCAATGGATGGACAGGCGCGGGACGTTCCTGTACGCCATCCGCTGACAACGGTCGCCGACGAGCCTGCCCAAGCGGAAGGGGGTGGAATTCCTGAACTATCGGGGAGGACAGCCCCGGCATTTGTTGTCAGTGGCATTCGCGCCATCCGCAAGGTCGCGGCGAGGCCTCAACCGACTGCAGCGCCTGAGCCCGTTGTGCAACGTGTCGATGTGCCGGTTGCTGCGGAAGTGTGTGTGACCGCCACCGACGCCGCTATCGCGGAACCCTTGGCTATATCGGTGATCACGCCTGCTGCTCAGGGGGGCACCGAGTCGCTGAAGCCGGAGACTGCTGATGTCTGTATGGATCCTGGCCTGACTGGCGTGCACCTGGAAAACATGGGGTCGCCCCTGCAGCCCAATTTGCCCACTGGAAACAAGCTCGTGCTCGATCAGATTGGGGAGGACTTCGGTCCCGACGAGTTCAGTTTCGAACCAATGATCGCGAGTCTGGAGGATGCCCTGGCTGTTTTGTCTGCGGCCAGCGTCGATCACGATGCAGTGCCGACGGCTCAGGTCGACTCGGAGGCAGCGACTGGAGTTGCCGGCACTACTTCCGCGCCCCTTGTCGCCGAGGCCCGGCGGGCCGAATACCGTACCCCCGAAGCGGTGGCGCTTCAGGGAATCTTTATCCAGAAGGAAACTGAAATGACCGAAATGCGCGATGAGATATCCGAATCCGACGTACAGGGCTCCGCTCCCATAGCGTCGGTGGACCTGCTGGAGGTAGCGACCACACTGAGCGTGCCCCAGTTCGAGGCAGATTCGGACGATGTGCTGTCGGATGTCCAGAGCACCCTGAATTCTCTCGCGGGCATGGCCCAGGGGCTGACCCAGCAGAAGCAGGCAGCTGGTCGTCTGCAGGAAGAGCTGGAAGAGTGGGACGCGCAGCTTCAGGAGCGTGAGCGCCTGGCGGGAGACAAGGAAGAACGTCTTCTACAACTGGAGACACATCTCAAGGAGGCCAAGACAAACCTCGATCGCATGGCCGCTGAGAACAACCGTCTGCTAAGCGAGCGCAGCGAAGCACTCAAGGAGCTGGCTCAGACCGTCGATCTGCGCGACAAGAGCACCACCAAACGTGCTGAGTCGATCCAGTTGGAGCAGCAGCACATCGATGAACAGGTGGCTAGCTTGCGTATCCGAGCCAGTGAGTTGGATGAGCGGGAGAGCGCCCTCAAGCGCAAGAGTGAGGAACTGGGCGTACGGCTCAAGCAATTGCAGAGTGCCAAGGACAAGTTCAGTGCCATTGTGAAGAGCTTCAACGAAACAGTGCAGTTCAACAGCACCTTGTCCGCCATTTCCAAGGCGGTCAACGAGTGACCGAGGCGGTATAGCAGGCGCTGGCCGCAAGCACCTGTCGCAGAGAGGGATGGTCGAAACGGGGCGAGACATGGAACTGTCCGACCCCTTCGCTGCGCCAGCGATGCATTTAGCTGACATGGCCAGTCAGTGACATTCCTGCGGCATCGACCACTGCGCTAGGCCCATTCAACGCGCCATGCCGCACTCGACCCGCAGGGCTTTTGTTGCAAGGAAGATCATGGCCCGCATAGTACTCATCGAACCGTCTCGACGTGACTGCGTCACCATCCGCCGGTTTCTTCTGGAGCACGGCCACCAGTGCGACGTGTATTTCAGACTTGCACGGCAAGCCCTTAGTGATATGGACGCCAGCGACTGCGACCTTTTGGTGGTTACGCTGGAGCTGCCGGACATTCATGGCATGCAGTTGGTCACCATGCTCCGGCGCGATGGCCGGCTCAAGCCCACCACACCTGTGCTGGTCTGCTCCAGCCTTGGTTCGCCGCTGAGCATTCAACGGGCGATTCGCACCGGCGTGTCTGGATTTTTGCTGATGAATGATCGACTGGCCTTGATCGGTCGGGCTGTCGATGCCGTTCTCGCTGGCGGCAAGGTGTATCCCGAGCATGGACGCTTGCCGCTGGATGGCGATCCCCGGCTGAAGTCGGCGCTGGTCCTCTCTGCCCACCTGGTCGCCATACTGCATGGCCTGCATCGTGGGCATTCAGTGGCCTCGCTTGCAGAAATTCTGGCGTTATCGGGCGAGAACATAGGTCAGCATAAGCGGCAGCTGATGCGAAAGCTGTCTGCTTCGACCCTGGAGGAACTGTTCACCATCTGTGAGGAAATCGGCCTGCTTCAGCGCCTGACAGCGCTTCCAGTTTTGTAGTGGGGCAGGTGGCCTTGGCAAAGTTGGATAGCCGTACGACTGAGTCGATTCGGCCTAATTGCCTTGCATAGTTTTCCTTCGTCTAAGCAGGAATTTACTGACATTCACAGTGGTTCCAAGTTGTAAGAATTCTCACTGCAACTTGCCCCTTACTTCCGCAGCTGAGAATTAGTGGGGCATCCCATCGGTTCTTTCAGTCGGCCTGATTGCGCTTGATCGCAACGGGCATCGAGCTTCCCGCCTCGTTCGCTATTGTCGAACTGTGCAATGGGGCGACGCGGCTGACCATCCTCAGGGTAGGACGATTCATGACTTCAGATACGAAGTGGTTCGAGGGACATCAGGATGAAGGATTGGCAGCCATAGCTGTCCCTCAGCCGTCCGATCAGGCGACTGCGCTTCGCTCTTCCGGTAACGAGGAAGAGTTGGCCGGCCACATAACTCCCTCGTCCGAGCGCTCCGAGGGCATCGTTCGCCCGGTGTTATCGGCAGGCTATATCCCGATACAGGGCAATCTCTCATCGTCTTCCGGGCAACCTCAGAATCCGCAAACCTTCGAGGCCTTCGAAAACCTCGAAAGAGATCTCGCCGAACTCGCCTCGGCCTGTTCGGGACTGGACGCTGGCGAGCCCGACAGCTTCGAGTTTGTCGGGCCGCTCCCCAGAAATACTGGTGTTTCCACGGGTGTCAGCGCGGTTACCGAAGATGGCGCAGTCACCAACCTGCTCGATGCGCTTCTGTTACCGACACCAGTGCAGGGCATTGAATCCAATACGGCTGACGCGGCAACCATGCTGCTTGCCAGCCAGCCAAGCTCTCCTATTTCGAACGAGGCCCCTTTCGCCATGAACTCCCAAGCCCAACCCGCCAATTCCGAAACTGCGAGTTCCCAGGTGCCTGTGGAGTCCGCCGTTTCCGTGCGCCAATCTTCGGCCCTTGAAACCGATGGTGTTCTTCACGATGTGCAGTCCACTCTCGACTCGTTGGCCGGCATGGCCCAGGGGCTGTCTCAGCAGAAGCTGGATATCACAAAGATGCGCGAGGCGCTGGAGGAGCGGCGTCTGGCGACGCTGGAGCGTGAGCGTCAGTTGGCCGAGCGAGAACAGCGCCTGAGTCAGCAGGAACAGCGCTTGCAGGAGGAAAAGCAGTGCATCGAGCGCGTAGCCGAACATAATGCTGCTGTGCTCGCCGAGCGTAGCAGTGCGCTGCAGGCCCTGGCCGAAACCGTCGATAGCCGCGACCGGGCGACCATCAAGCGCGCTGAGGTCCTGAGCCAGGAACAGCAGAGCATCGACCGCCAGCAGAACCAGCTGCGTGCGCGGGTTCAGGAGCTGGATGACCGTGAGGCCGGCCTGCAGCGCCAGAGCGGCGAGCTGGCGGACCGTTTCAAGCAGCTGCTCGATGCCAAGGAGCGCTTTGGCGCCATCGTCAAGGGTTTCAACGAGACCGTGCGCTTCAACACGACCTACAGCGCCATCAGCAAGACGGTCGCGACCGGCGCGGAAGACGCCTGATCGCTCACCGAGAAATGAAAAAGCCCGGCATTGGCCGGGCTTTTTCGTTCAGGGCGATTACTTCAACTGCAGCCAGATCGGCGCGTGGTCCGAGGGCTTTTCCATGCCGCGGATATCGTAGTCCACACCGGTCTCGGCGATGCGACCACGCAGCGCCTCGGAGGCGAGGATCACGTCGATGCGCAGGCCTCGCTTGGGCGTGTCCTCGAAACCACGGCTGCGGTAGTCGAACCAGCTGAAGCGGTCGTCCACGCGTGGGTTCTGCAGGCGGAAGCTGTCCACCAGGCCCCAGCTCTTAAGGCGCGCCAGCCATTCGCGTTCTTCCGGCAGGAAGCTGCACTTGCCGGTCTTCAGCCAGCGCTTGCGGTTCTCTTCACCGATGCCGATGTCGCAGTCTTCCGGCGAGATGTTGATATCACCCATCACCACCAGCGGCTGGTCGGGCTGGAAGCGGGTTTCCAGCAGGTCCTGCAGGTCGGCGTAGAAGCGCTGCTTGGCGGGAAACTTCACCGGATGGTCGCGGCTCTCGCCCTGGGGGAAGTAGCCGTTCATCACGGTGATCGGCTGGCCGTCGGCGTCCTGGAAGGTGCCCCAGATGAAGCGGCGCTGGGATTCCTCGCCGTCATTGGGGAAGCCGCGTTGCAATTCCAGCGGCTCCTGGCGGGAGAGCAGGGCAACGCCGTAGTGGCCTTTCTGCCCGTGATAATACACGTGGTAGCCGAGGGCTTCGATCTCCTCGAGGGGGAACTGCTCGTCGGCGACCTTGGTTTCCTGCAGGCCGATCACGTCTGGCTGGTGGCGTTCGATGATCGCCTGGAGCTGGTGGGGACGTGCGCGCAAACCGTTGATATTGAAGGAGACGATTTTCATCCTGAGCGCCCTGGCAAAAGCACGATGCTAGCCCAGGTGGGCCGACCCTGGCGACCCCGGCGAGGCGCTGCTAGGGTTTTGTGGCTGGACTCATAACCATAAGAAGAGCTCACCCGAAGAGGCGTCCGCATGCCTGATACCCTCGCCGAAGTCCGTCTACTGGACGGCAACTACAGTCGTGAAGTCCGCTCGCTGCTTTATCACGCGTATCGCCACGAACCCACCTTCGCCTACCTGTTCGAATCCGACCGTGCCGGTTTCGACCAGCGCGTGCGGGCGACCGTCCGCGAGCTGGTCAACCAGCACTTCCTCGAGGAACTGCCAGCCATCGGCCTACTGATCGAGGATCGCCTGGTGGGCGTGGCGCTGGTGGTGCCGCCGCAGCGTCGCCTGGACGTCACCGAGAGCTGGTTCTGGCGCATGCGCATGCTGCTCACCACCGGCCTGGGTTGCACCCGGCGCTACCTGGACTACCACGCCGCCGTGCTCGGCTGCTTGCCGCCGGGGCCTTATCACATCCTGCCGCTGATCGGCGTGCACCCGGAGTTCCAGGGCAAGCACCTGGGCGAGCAGTTGCTCGATGCGCTGCACGCCTGGTGCGCCGAGGATGGCGGCTCCCAGGGGCTGGTGCTGGATACGGGCAATGCCCGCTATCTGGAATTCTACCGGCGCCATGGTTACGAGGAGCTGGGGGAGGTGGCGCTGGGGCCGATTCGCGAGCACGTGCTGTTCCATCCCGCCCACGGGCACGAGGCGGTGAAAGTGTCGGCAGGATAGTCGGTGCTTTGAATCCTCAGACGCTTCTTATGGGCTCTAAGAAAGGCAATACGGGGAAAACCCGTGCTAGCATTTCGCGCCATGAGAGTTGTCCAAGGATTGCTTGGGCTTCTGCTGGTGCTGGCCTTCTGCTTGCAGAGGGCACTGGCGGCCGAAGCCCATCTCGACGTTCATATCACCCCCGCCAACGCTGCGCTTAAGGCCAATATCGAGGCCTATTTGGGCAGCCTTGGCGAGCGTGACCAGGCGGCCCTGCACAGATTCCGGCGCAATGCCGTGGAGCAGGCGCAGAAGGCCGCCCAGGCTTTGGGTTACTACCAGGCACGCATTCGTGGGCGGGTTACCAATGACAATGTGCCCACCCTGCGCATCAACGTCCGGCCCGGCGAACCCATTCACCTGCGCAACGTCACCGTGCGCGTCGAGGGCCCGGCCGCCCAGCTCAAGAGCTTCCGGGTGCCCGGTGGCGACGCCCTGAAGCCCGGCGCGCAGCTCAACCACGGCGCCTACGAGGACGCCAAGCGGCTGATCCAGAACCAGGCCTCACGCTTTGGCTTCTTCCGTGGCCAGTTTACCCAGCAGCAATTGCGCATCGACCCCGAAGCCGGCGTGGCGGACATCGAGCTGGTATACGCCAGCGGGCCGCGTTATCGCCTGGGCAAGGTCGAATTCGCTGGCGATTTCCCCTTCGACGAGGACCTGCTGCAGCGCATGGTGCCGTTCAAGGAAGGCGCCGACTACGACTCCGAACAGATCGCCGACCTCAACCAGGCGCTGCAGTCCAGCGGCTACTTCGATGGTGTGCGGGTGGATGCCGCGCCGACCAACGCCGATGGCGAAGTGGTGCCGGTGAACGTTCATCTGGAGGCGCGCAAGCCGCGCACCATGGGCCTCGGCCTGGGCTTCTCGACCGATGTCGGCCCGCGCGCACGGGCGACCTGGACCCGCCACTGGGTCAACCCGCAGGGACACAGCCTGGGCTTCGAGGCGGAGGTTTCCGCGCCCCGGCAGAACGTCGGTGCCTGGTACGAAATTCCGCTGGACCCGCCGCTCACCGACAAGCTGCGTTTCACCAGCGGCTACCAGTACGAAGACCTGGTGGACACCGAGAGCAAGCTGCTGACCCTCGGCGGGGAGTGGCACCACAAGCTCGACAGCGGCTGGCAGCGGGTCGTTTCGCTGAACTGGCAGCGCGAGGAGTACAAACTGGGCGACGATTCGGGCCTGAGCAGTTTCCTGATGCCGGGCATCGGCTATTCGATCCTCGAGGCCGACAACAAGATTGACCCCGGCAAGGGCTATCGCCTGCAGTTCGAGGTGAAGGGCGCCAAGGAGGGACTGCTGGCGGATGCGGACGTCGCCCATATCAACGCCATGGCCAAGGGCGTGACCAGTTTCTGGGGAGGGCAGCGGTTGCTCGGACGCATCCAGGTCGGCGGCATCGCCACCAACGACTACAGCGCGATCCCGCCGTCGCTGCGCTTCTTCGCTGGCGGCGACCAGAGCGTGCGCGGCTACGACTACCAGACACTGTCGCCGAAGAACTCAGACGGCGACCGCATCGGTGGCCGCTACATGGTCGCCGGCAGCGTCGAATACCAGTACCCCATCGCAGAGCGCTGGCGCATTGCAGCCTTCGTCGATCAGGGCAACTCGTTCAACTCGCTGGACTTCCCCTCGATCAAGACCGGCGTCGGTATCGGCATCCGCTGGATTTCCCCGGTCGGTCCGCTGCGTCTGGACCTCGCCGACGGCCTGGACGAAGACGGCGGCATCCGCCTGCACTTCTCCATGGGGCCTGAACTGTGACCCGCGCAGGCTGGATGCGCGCGCTGCGCTGGAGCCTGGGCGGCCTGCTCGGGCTGATCCTGCTGCTGGTCATCGTGGTGGCCGCCTTGCTCTGCACGCCTGCGGGCAGCCGCGCGGTGCTGAGCTGGGTGCCGGGCCTGAGCGTCGATGATTTTGACGGCCGCCTTGCCGGTGGTCTCAGCGCCAAACGTGTGGAGTGGACCGACGGAGCCACCCGCCTGGTGCTGGATCAGCCACAGATCGACTGGTCACCGGCCTGCCTGCTGCGCATGACCCTGTGCTTGCACAAGGTTGTGGCCAAGGAAGTGCTGCTGACCCTGCCGCCGAGCGAGCCGAGCGAATCGTCCGGCCCCATTGAGCTGCCCGACCTGAGCCTGCCGCTGTCGCTGGAGCTGGGCGATATCCGTATCGGTCGCTTCCTGCTCGATGGCCAGGAGCAACTGCGCGACGCCGAACTGGCCGCGCACTGGGACCAAGAAGGCCTGCACATTGACTCGGTGAAGCTCGCCCGCGATGGCTTGAACCTGTCGCTCAAGGGCCTGCTGAAGCCGACCCAGGGCTGGCCGCTGGAGGCCGAGGGTACTCTTGGGCTGCCGGCGCCGGGCGAGAAGCCCTGGAACCTGCAACTGCAGGCCAAGGGCGAGCTGATGGGCCACCTCAAATTGCAGGCGCAGAGCAATGGCTACCTGAACGGCAACCTGGAAGGAGACCTGCAGCCACTGGCGGAGAACCTGCCGGCCACTGCGCTGGTCACCGCCGACGGCTTCAAGGCCGATGCTTCCTTACCCGACACCCTGACGCTGAACCAACTACGGCTGAATGCCAGCGGCAACCTCAAGGATGGCTACCAGCTTGCTGGCGCCGCCGTGCTGCCCGCCGAGGAAAGCCCGGTGGTGCTCACCCTGCGCGGCCGCGTCGACGCCGAGGGTGCGGATATCGCCGCACTCGACCTGAGCGCCGCCAAGGACCAGCGCGTGGCGGTCACCGGCCGTCTGGACTGGAAGGACGCATTTGCCGCCAACGCCCAGCTCGACTGGCTGGACTTCCCTTGGCGTCGGCTATACCCGGAGATCGATGAGCCTCCGGTGAGCGTGCACACCTTCAAGGCCGAAGTGAGCTACAGCGACGGCGCCTACCTGGGCAACTTCGACGGCGCCTTCAAGGGACCGGCCGGCGATTTCGCCCTGGCCAGCCCGGTGTCGGGCAACCTCGCGGAAGTCTTCCTGCCATCGTTGAAACTGGTGGCGGGGCAGGGCAAGGCGGAAGGGCACCTGAAGGTCGGTTTCGCCGATGCAGTGACCTGGGACGCGGCGCTCGACCTGTCCGATCTCGACCCGGCCTACTGGCTCGCCGAGATGCCCGGCCGCCTCGGCGGGCCGCTGCGCAGCAAGGGCTCGTTCAAGGGCGAGGCGCTGAACCTCGATGCCAACCTCGACCTGCAGGGCCGTCTGCGCGGCCAACCCGCTGCCTTCAAAGCGAATGCCATGGCGGCGGGGCAGGCGTGGAAACTCGACGGCCTGGTGCTGCAGTTGGGCGACAACCGCATCAGCGGACAGGCCGCGCTGGACCAGCGCCTTTCCGGCCGCCTGGACATCGCCTTGAATCGCCTCGGTCAACTGTGGCCACAGCTTTTTGGCCAAGTGAGTGGCCGTCTTGACCTGGCTGGCACACTGCAGGCGCCGCAAGGCCAACTGAAACTCGATGGCCAGCGCGTCGCCTACGCCGACCAGGGCCTGCGCACGCTGGACCTGACGGCTGCCCTCGACGCCGCCCAGCGTGGTCGCATCAACCTGACAGCCCAGGGTCTGCACAGCGGCGAAACGGACTTCGGCGTGCTAAAGCTCGATGGCAGCGGCGACCTGAAGCGTCAGCAACTCGCCCTCAACCTGACGGGTAAGCCGGTGGCGCTCGACCTCGGCCTGGACGGCAACTGGAACGGCAAGGACTGGCGCGGGCGATTGACCAAGGGTGACATCCAGAGCGGTGGCCAGGACTGGCGTCTGCAACAGCCGGCACGCCTGGAACGCCTGGCGGACGGGCGAATCAATCTCGGCGCCCATTGCTGGGCTTCAGGCCCCGCCAGCCTGTGCATGGAAGACCAGCGGCTGATGCCCGACCCACGCCTGCGCATGCACCTGCGCGAGTTCCCGCTGGACAGCCTGGCGCGCTGGCTGCCCGAGGACTTCGCCTGGAGCGGCAAGCTCGACGGCGACGTGCAGCTCGACCTGCCCGCCAGCGGACCCAACGGTTCGATCCTGATCAATGCCAACAACGGCACCCTGCGCATCAAGGAGCAGGAGGAGTGGGTCGACTTCCCCTACCAGCGACTGCAACTGGAGAGCCGCTTGATGCCCCGGCGTATAGACACCTCCCTGCAGTTCCAGGGCGACAAGCTCGGCAGCCTGCAGGCCCAGGTCCAGCTCGACCCGCGGCCGAAAGCCAAGCCGGTGAATGGCACCTTCAGCCTCAATGGTCTGGACATCTCCGTGGCGCGGCCTTTCGCGCCCATGGTGGAAACCCTGAAAGGCCACCTCAACGGCAGCGGGCAGATCTCCGGCGGCCTGCTGGCGCCACGAGTGGATGGCGAGCTGCGCCTGAGCGACGGGGAAATCTCCGGCGGTGACCTGCCGACCCGCTTCGAGCAGTTGCAGGTCGCCGCCCGCATCGCCGGCGAGCAGGTTGATCTGAGCGGCGACTGGAAGGCTGGAGAGCATGGCAACGGCAGCCTTTCCGGACGTATCGCCTGGTTCAGTGGCTTGGATGTCGACGTGAAGCTGCGTGGCAGCCGCCTGCCGGTAACAGTGGAGCCCTACGCCAACCTCGAGGTGGAGCCTGATCTCACCGTGCAGATGGCGGGTGAAAGGCTCGCCGTTTCGGGCTCGGTGCAGGTGCCGCGCGGCGCCATCACTATTCGCCAGCTGCCGCCATCCACGGTCAAGGTATCCGACGACACCGTGATCGTCGGCGCGAAGCAGGAGCCGAAAAGCGCCCTGGCGGTGAACATGGATATCGACGTCAGGGTCGGCAGCGACAAGCTGACCTTCAGCGGCTTCGGCCTGAATGCGGAGCTGGCCGGCCAGGTGCACATCGGCGACAACATGGATACCCGTGGCGAACTGCGCCTGAACAACGGCCGCTACCGCGCCTACGGTCAGAAGCTGACCATCCGCCGCGCACGCCTGCTGTTCGCTGGGCCTATCGACCAGCCGTTCCTCGATGTCGAGGCGATCCGCAAAGTCGACGACGTGGTCGCCGGCCTGCGCCTGACCGGCAACGCAGAGCAGCCGCGCAGCGAGGTGTTCTCCGAGCCCGCCATGAGCCAGCAGCAGGCGCTGTCCTACCTGGTGCTGGGCCGACCGATGTCCAGCGGCGAGGACAGCAACATGCTCGGTGAGGCGGCCCTGGCGCTCGGCCTGGCAGGCAGCGCGCCGCTGACCGGTGAAGTCGCCCAGCGCCTGGGCATCCAGGACTTCCAACTGGACACCGAAGGCACCGGCAACAGCACCAGTGTGGTCGCCAGCGGCCAGCTTTCCGACCGCCTCAGCCTGCGTTACGGCGTGGGTGTGTTCGAGCCGGCCAACACCATCGCGCTGCGCTACCTGCTGAGCAAGAAGGTCTACCTGGAGGCCGCCAGCGGCCTGGCCAGTTCCCTGGACATCTTCTACAAGCGCGACTTCTGAGTGCTCGCTGTCAGCGGCGCATCCGCGCCGCTGACAGCCTTCATAGCCCCTTAAGGTACTCGGCACAGACTCCCCACCGCCGCCGGACGATGTGCGCACAAGGGGAACGTCATCATGCGCCTGGACCTCATCAGGACCCACCTGCTCGAATTCATCAACAAGGGCTTCCCGGCCCGTCAACTGCGCCGGTTGGCCGCTCGCGACCTGCTGCGTGGTTCGGCGGCCGGGAGGCAGGCGCCCAATGCACTGACCTCGGGGTTGCTGGAGTGGTCCGCGCTGGAACCGACATCGGTGCTGGAGCGCCTTGCAAGTCGACGTGACGGCCTCAACGAGACCGAGGCGGGCGAACGCCGCCAGCGCGACGGGCTCAACGAAGTGGACCAGGACCGCC
This sequence comes from Pseudomonas sp. PDM18, assembly GCF_014852585.1. Classification (GTDB taxonomy): domain Bacteria; phylum Pseudomonadota; class Gammaproteobacteria; order Pseudomonadales; family Pseudomonadaceae; genus Pseudomonas. Next base: position 66,066 of record NZ_JACVBX010000011.1, read on the forward strand.
CCATCGGCGCCTGGATGCACCTGTGGTACTGCTACTGCAATCCCTTCAACCTGCTGCTCACCGTACTGGCGACCATTTCCTGGCTCACCGAAGACGTCGAGGCCGCGGTGGTGATCGGCAGCATGGTGGGTATTTCCACGCTGCTGCGCTTCATCCAGGAGAAGCGCTCCAACCGTGCGGCCGAGAAGCTCAAGGCGATGGTCAGCAACACCGCCACGGTGTTCCGCAGTGCCGAAGGCGATGGCCCCGCGCTGCGGGTGGAAGTGCCGATCCGCGAGCTGGTTCCCGGCGACGTGCTGTGGTTGTCGGCGGGCGACATGGTCCCGGCAGACGTACGCCTGCTCAGCGCCAAGGACCTGTTCGTCGGCCAGGCCGCGCTCACCGGCGAATCGCTGCCGGTGGAGAAGTTCGCCCAACTGCGCGACGCCCGCCAGGGCAATCCGCTGGAGCGTGACAGCCTGTGCTTCATGGGCACCACGGTGGTCAGCGGCTCGGCCCTTGCGGTGGTGATCGGTACCGGCCCGCGCACCTATTTCGGTTCCCTCGCCGAGCGGGTGATCGCCAGCGATCCGACGCCGACGGCCTTCCAAACCGGCGTCAACCGGGTCAGCTGGCTGCTCATCCGCTTCATGCTGGTGATGGCGCCGGTGGTCCTGCTGATCAACGGCTTCACCAAGGGCGACTGGCTGGAGGCCGCGCTGTTCGCGCTGTCCATCGCCGTCGGCTTGACCCCGGAAATGCTCCCGATGATCGTCACCTCGACCCTGGCCAAGGGCGCGGTGGTGCTCAGCCGGCGCAAGGTGATCGTCAAGCGCCTGGACGCCATCCAGAACTTCGGTGCCATGGACATCCTCTGCACCGACAAAACCGGCACCCTGACCCAGGACCGCATCGTCCTCGAGCGCCACACCGACGCCTTTGGCCAGGTGCAGGACCGCGTGTTGCAGCTGGCCTTCCTCAACAGCCACTACCAGACCGGGCTGAAGAACCTGCTGGATGTCGCCGTCCTCGAGCACGTCGAACTGCGCCATGCGCTGAAGGTGGACAGCCGCTTCCGCAAGCTCGACGAGATTCCCTTCGACTTCGCCCGCCGGCGCATGTCGGTGGTGGTCAGCGAACGTGAGGACAACCACCTGCTGATCTGCAAGGGCGCGCTGGAGGAGGTGCTGTCGGTCTGCACCACGGTGGAGACCGCCGACGGCGTCGAGCCGCTCACCGGGGCGCGTCTGGAGAGCATCCGCGCGGTGGCCGATGGGCTTAACCAGGAAGGCCTGCGGGTGGTCGCCGTGGCCACCCGTGAGCTGCCGCCCACCCGCGATGTCTATGGCGTGGCCGACGAGAGTGATTTGTGCCTGGCCGGCTACATAGCCTTCCTCGACCCGCCCAAGGAAACCACCGCCCCGGCGCTCAGGGCGCTGGCGGAGAACGGCGTGGCGGTGAAAGTGCTGACCGGCGACAACGACCGCGTGAGCCTGAAGGTCTGCCGTGATGTGGGGCTGTTGGTCGAAGGCGTGCTGCTGGGCCCGCAACTGGACGAATTCGACGACGCCGAGCTGGGCGAACTGGCCGAGCGCACCACGCTGTTCGCCAAGCTCACTCCCAGCCACAAGGAGCGCCTGGTGCGGGTGCTGCGCGAGCGCGGCCACGTGGTCGGTTTCCTCGGCGACGGCATCAACGATGCGCCGGCCCTGCGCACGGCGGATATCGGCATCTCGGTGGATTCGGCGGTGGACATCGCCAAGGAAGCCGCCGACCTGATCCTCCTGGAAAAGAGCCTGATGGTCCTGGAGGAGGGCGTGATCGAAGGGCGCCGCACCTTCGCCAACATGCTCAAGTACATCCGCATGACCGCCAGTTCCAACTTCGGCAATGTGTTCAGCGTGCTGGTGGCCAGCGCCTTCATTCCGTTCCTGCCGATGCTCCCGCTGCAACTGCTGGTGCAGAACCTGCTCTACGACTTGTCGCAGATCGCCATTCCCTTCGACCATGTCGACGACGAACTGCTGCGCAAGCCGCAGCAGTGGAACCCGGATGGACTGGGGCGCTTCATGGTGTTCTTCGGGCCGATCAGCTCGATCTTCGACATCGCCACTTTCCTTGTGCTCTGGCACGTGTTCGGTGCGAATTCACCGGCGCACCAGACGCTGTTCCAGTCCGGCTGGTTCGTCGAAGGTCTGATCTCGCAATTGCTGGTCGTGCACATGATCCGCACCCGGCGCATCCCTTTCCTGCAGAGCCGCGCCGCCTGGCCGCTGCTGGGCATGACCCTGGTGATAGTCGCGGTGGCGATCTCCCTGCCCATGGGGCCGCTGGCGCATTCCTTCCGCATGGAGACGTTGCCGCTGGGCTACTGGCCGTGGCTGGCAGCGATCCTGCTGGGCTACATGGCGCTGACCCAGACGGTGAAGGGCTGGTTCGCCCGGCGCTATGGCTGGCAGTGAGCGAAACGGAACCAACGTGCGAACCCGATCATCGCTGGTCACGCGAGTGCCGGGTTCACTACACTCACGGCATCCGTCTTCTCCTGCTGTGAGTCGTGATCTTGCCTTCGCAAGCCCATCGCCTGCCGTTGCCTCCGCATGCGCGCCTGAAGCGCCTGGTCCTGTTGGGTCTGGCACTGGCCAGCGTGCCGCTGGCCGCCTGCGAGAAGACCCTGCGCTGGGATGACGACCCGCCCTTCAGCATGCAACTGCCCGATGGCCGCGTCGGCGGGCTCTATGTCGATTTGAACCGTGCCGTGCTGGAGCGCCTGGGTTGCGAGGTGCGGATGATCAAGCTGCCCTGGGCGCGAGCGCTCAAGGAGCTGGAGCTGGGCCGCCTCGACGTGCTGCCCGGCGCCTTCCGCAAGCCCGAGCGCGAGGTCTACGCCTGGTTCTCCGGCACGGTGTTGCCACCCTCGCGCAACATCCTCTTCGTCCGTCGCGGTCTGCCCCAGCTCGACAGTCTGCGACAGCTTTCCGACCTGCCCGGCCGCGACTTTCGCCTCGGCGCGCAGATCGATGTGTCTTACGGCGAACCTTACCGTCAACTGATGGCCGACCCGGGCTACGCCGCGCGGGTGTTCTTCAACCCCAGCCGCAGCAACCTCTGGCACATGGTCGACAAGGGCCGCATCGACGGCATCATCGCCGACGAGCACAGTGGGCAGTACGAGCTGCAGCAGCTGGGGCTGGCCAGGCGTATCGAGCCCACCGGAGTGGTGGTGTCAGCGGAGTCGGCGGAAGTCGCTTTCAGCAAGCGCACCCAGGACGAGGACTTTGTCCGTCGCTATGCGCAGACGCTCAAGATGCTGGTGGAAGAGGGAGAGGACCGGCGCATCCTGCAGCACTACGTCAGCAATTGACGCTCAGGGCTTGCGCCAGAGATTGGTGCGTCGCGCCTTGGCCTCGTGTTCCTCGAATTGGTACTGACCGACTTCCTCAGGTGTCTGCGCGTCGCTTTGCCGCCAGCGTGCGAGGCCGATGCTTAGCTGTGCCCGGCCGATATCCAGGGTGTGGCCGCAGTTCGGGCATTCCGCCGGGGTGACCCAGACCGCCGCGCGCAGACTGCCGTCGGGCAACTGCTCGGCGTGCTTGAGCGTGGCGCTTTTGCCCAGTGCGAGCTGCACCAGGGCCGCGCGGGAGCGCTGGCCAAAGGGCTGCTCCAGTTCGGGAGCGGTGACGCCGCGCAGGTGGATGGTGGTATCGCCGCCGTCCGCACGCTGGCAGGTCAGTTGATCGCCGCTGAACACGGCCGTCACCTGGCATTCCTCATCCGCGTAGGCGGCGAGGGGAAGGAAGGAAAATACGAGCAGTGCGGCGGGAACGAATCGCATGGAGCCTCCGGTGGACCTCCCCAGCATAACCGCTGGGAGCGTCCATCGGAGCCCCGTTGCAGAGCTTTTACTGGATCAGCGCCAACACTTGTTCGCTGTAGCGACCGCCAGCGGCCGCACCGACCGGGAAGATCGCGTCCAGTTCCAGCAGTTCTGCCGGGGTCAGTGCCAGGTCCACGGCGGCGACGTTCTCTTCCAGGTACTTGCGCTGCTTGGTGCCGGGGATCGGTACCAGGTGCTCGCCCTGCGTCAGCACCCAGGCCAGCGCCAGTTGCGAGGGCCTCACCCCACGGGCGGCGGCCAGCTCGGCGACCTTGTCCACCAGCAGCAGATTCTTCGCGAAGTTCTCGCCAGTGAAACGCGGGCTGGAGCGGCGGTAGTCGTCCTCGGCGAAATCATCCGGGCTCTTCAGCGCTCCGGTGAGGAAGCCGCGGCCCAATGGGCTGTAGGGGACGAAACCAACACCCAGTCGTTCGCAGGCGGCCAGCACGCCGTTCTCTTCCGGGTCGCGGGTCCACAGCGAGTATTCGCTCTGCAGCGCGGTGATCGGGTGGATCTTGTACGCGCGCTCCAGCGTTTCTGCCGAGGCTTCGCTCAGGCCCAGATAGCGCACCTTGCCCGCCTTCACCAACTCCGCCATGGCACCGACGGTTTCCTCGATGGGCACCTTGGGGTCGACGCGGTGCTGGTAGTAGAGGTCGATATGGTCGGTGCCCAGGCGCTTCAGGCTGCCTTCAACGGCCTGGCGGATGTATTCCGGGCTGCCGTTGGCGCCGCGCACCTGCGGCTGGTCCGGGGTACGCACGATACCGAACTTGGTGGCGAGGAAGACCTGCTCGCGCTTGCCTTTCAGGGCTCGGCCGAGCAGCTCCTCATTGGTGTGCGGGCCATAGATGTCGGCGGTGTCGAGCAAGGTGACGCCCAGCTCCAGCGCGCGGTGCAGGGTGGCGATGGATTCGGCTTCATCGCTGCCGGTTGTGTAGAAGTCGGACATGCCCATGCAGCCGAGGCCGATGGCGGAGACGACGGGGCCTTGCGAGCCCAGGCGGCGGGTCTTCATGCGGGATTCTCCAGGGTGGGTCAGGGGTAGGACCATTCTTGTTGTTTGTCAGGCGTGGATAAACCGGCGGATTGCGGTTTAACTATTCGGCCTGGATGAATAATCGGAGTGCACCATGGACCGCTTGCAGGCCATGCAGGTCTACACCCGCATCGTCGAACTCAAGGCCTTCGGCAAGGCGGCGGACAGTCTGCAGATGCCGCGCGCCAGCGTGACCCAGCTGATCCAGCAACTGGAGACGCACCTGGGCGTGCAACTGCTGCGCCGCACCACGCGGCAGGTCAGCGTCACCGCCGATGGCCAGGCTTACTACGAGCGCTGCGTGCGTCTGCTGGAGGACCTGGAGGAGGCGGAAAACTGCTTCTCCAATTCGTCCGACAACCCGCGCGGCAAGCTGCGTATCGACCTGCCCAGCTCGTTGGGGCGGCTGGTGGTTATCCCGGCGCTACCGGGGTTCTGCCGGCGCTATCCGCAGATCGAGCTCGAACTGAGCCTCAATGACCGCCAGGTGGACCTGGTGCGCGAGGGCGTGGATTGCGTGCTGCGCGCCGGCGAGCTGCCGGACTCCAGCCTGGTCGGTCGGCGCATCGCCGAGCTGGAGCAACTGACCTGCGTGAGCCGCGCCTACGTGCAGGAGTTCGGTTTGCCCGAGCATCCGGACCGCCTCGAAGGACATCTCGCGGTCAATTACCAATCAGCCTCCAGCGGACGCATCTTCGACCTGGAGTTTCGCTTCGACGGCCGGTTGCGCACCCAGCGGTTGCCCAGTCGGATCGCGGTGAACAACGCCGATGCCTACATCGCCGCCTGCCGCGCCGGCTTCGGCCTGATCCAGGCGCCGCGCTATCACCTGAACGAGGGGTTGGCCAGCGGTGAGCTGGTGGAAGTGTTGCGCGCCTGGCAGCCGCCGCCGCTGCCGGTCAGCGTGCTGTACCCGGTGCGCCGGCAGATGTCGCGGCGTCTGCGGGTGTTCTCCGACTGGCTCGGCGGCTTGTTCGCGGCCGGCATCGGCTGAGCGGTCGCTCGTCGGAAAGCCGTCGGGCACAGCTGCCCGAGTCACTGCGCTGGCTATGCTAAAGGCCGCCGTAGAGCGGTCCGTAGTCGCTGAAATTGCGGCGTTTCTTTTCAACCATTCCCTGAAGGAAACGACCAAATGAGCTTCGTCAAAGCGAAAGATGGCACTGAGATCTTCTACAAGGATTGGGGCAGCGGGCAGCCGGTGGTGTTCTCCCACGGCTGGCCGCTCAACGCCGATGCCTGGGACGCGCAGATGCTGTTCCTGGTGCAGAAGGGTTACCGGGTCATCGCCCATGATCGCCGCGGTCACGGCCGCTCGGGCCAGCCTGCCAAGGGCAATGACATGGATACCTACGCCGACGACCTCGCGGCGGTGATCGAAGCGCTCGATCTCAAGTCTGCCACGCTGGTAGGCCATTCCACCGGCGGTGGCGAGGTAGCGCATTACATTGGCCGTCATGGTACCAAGCGGCTTTCCGGCGCCGTGCTGATCGGAGCGGTGCCGCCGCTGATGCTCAAGACCGCCGCCAACCCGGGCGGGCTGCCGATCGATGTGTTCGACGGCATCCGCAAGGGCGTGAAGGAAGACCGCTCACAGTTCTTCAAGGACCTGGCAATACCGTTCTATGGCTACAACCGGCCGGGTGCGAAGCAGTCCCAGGGTGTGATCGACAACTTCTGGCTGCAGGGCATGACGGGCGGGCACCTGGGCCTTTACCTGTGCATCCGCGAATTCTCCGAAGTGGACTACACCGAGGACCTGAAGAAGATCGACGTGCCGGCGCTGATCCTCCACGGCGACGACGACCAGATTGTCCCCATCGGCGCTGCTGGCCAGCGTTCGGTGGAGCTGGTGCAGAAGGGCGAGCTCAAGGTCTACAAGGGCGGTTCGCACGGCATGTGCGTCACGATGGCCGACCAGGTGAACGAGGACCTGCTGGGTTTCCTCAATCGCTGAAGCGAAGTCGCCGGGGCCGCCTGGCCCCGGCTTTCGCAAGGCTTCAGCGATCGCTGGACTGCCCGCCGACAGTCTTGTTGATGGCGCTCAACGCTGTGTTGAAGCGCACGGTCTCGTTGAAGCTGCGGACGATGGCGCTGAAGCGCTCCTTGGCGTCCACCAACTGCTTGAAGCGTTCGGTGAGCTCGTGGTCCTTCTGCTGCAGCATCGTCTCGCGACCATCGAGCTCGGTATGGCGGACACGCATCTGCGCCAGCTTCCTCTCCAGTTGCTCCTGCTCCGCCTGCAGTACCTCCGAACGCTTGGCGGTGGCGCGGTCGCGGCTGTCGACGGTCTCCGCCAGCGACTGCAGGGTGGCGCTGCGTTCGGCCAGCGTAGCGGCTTGTTGTTCGCCCAGTCGGGCCAGCGCGGCCTTCTCCTGCTGCAGGCGTTGCTCCCATTGGCGCAAGGCTTCCTCTCGCTCATTAAGCAGGCGCTCGCGCTCATCGGCCTGTTCGTGGCGCGCGTCCAGCGTCTCGCGCTCTTTGATGGAATCCAGCCGCTGCTGTGACAACCCCTGGGCCATGCCGGCCAGGGAATCCAGGGTGCTCTGCACGTCCAGCAGGACGTTCTCGGTGTCGCTGGCCTGCGGTGACAGGGCTTCTGCCAGCAAATGATCTGCCGAGCCCAGCGAGCTGACGGGCGCGGTAACGGGCTCGCTGCTGGTCCGGCTCGCCTCCTGATGCAGGGTCTCGTTCAACTGGTTGAGCTGATCCAGGGTGTGCTGCGCGCTTTGTTGCTGTTTCAGGGCGTAGTCGGTGACGCCTGGCGAATAGCCGGAGGACTGGTCGGGGGCGGCACCGGGGAAGTCCGGCAACTGGCCGGGAGGCAGGTCGTAGAGTTGCGACAGGTGATCATCCGGATTGGCGAATGGGCGCTGTGGATCGGGCTGGCCGGCGCCTTCAGCCGGTTCCTTGGAGTTGCGGATACTCATGGTGGTCTCCTGGGGCTGTTGCTTCGAGTCGCCCGGCTGTATCAGGGGAGATGGACTGGGCCGCGGTGCAAGCAGGCTGCCCAGGCGCGCGGTGAACTGGCGAACCCGTGCCATGGCGGGCAGCCGCTGCGGCAGGGCCGGAGCCTGGGTATTCATCTGTGCCTGCAAGGACACGGACGGCGCGGAGGAGGAGAATTCGAGCGGCTCTGACATGGCGGTACTCACGCGGAATGCTTGCGCTGGCTCGGGCGTCGGACTGCCTGGCCCGCTCTCCCGTGGGTAGCTGACGAGCGCCCAGTAGCAGTTTAGGTCGTGGTCGATGTTTTGCTGGGCTGAGCGGATTTGTGGCGCCGTGGGTGACGAACGGTGGGCTGTCAGCGGTGTTCCAGCACGTTTACCAGCGTCCCCAGCGGATCACGCAGAAAGAACCGGCGCACGCCCCAGGGCTCGATAGTCAGCGGATAGGTGATTTCATGGCCGGCCACGACGGCGCGTTCGTGTACCTCCTCGAGATTGTCCACCTCGATGGACAGGTCCGGCACTGGTGCGCCGGAGCCGCCTTCGCTGGCCAGGCTCATTTGTGCGAGCGCACTGTCGGCGCTGGCAAGGGTGATCAGCCAGCCGTGGTCCATCACCACGTCCAGGTCGAACAGCTCGCGGTAGAAACGCGCGACGTCGGCAGGCTTGCCAGTGGCGAGGTTGGCGACGATGCGGCGGACGGTCATGGCAGAACTCCGTGGCTGGAGTCCGCCAGCATAGCCGCTCTGTGTGCCGGGCGTGCCGGTGGCATGCGCCGACGGTGGATGCGGTAGAACTGGTAGATCACGCCGACCACCAGTGCCAGCGACGCGACCATTGCTGCCATCTGCACTGGCGGCCAGTGGCACCAGGCTGATGGCGGCATGCACGATACCCTGGGTGGAGAGGGGATTGGCCATGGGCAACATCTGCGCGGTGAGCGGACACTCTCTTACGAGCAGGGACGCCACGCATCCACAAGCCGTGCCGGGGCATGGAGGGGCGGGTGTGTTGTCTGGTTAGACGCAACCCGCGTGGCAGCAGACTCGTGCGGATTTCAGCCGACGAACGTCACAGGCGCTTGTTGAGCCAGCGCGCCAGGCGGTCGCCGCCGAACTGGATCAGGGTCACCAGCGCTACCAACAGGATGATCACGGTGAGCATTACCTGGGTGTCGAAGCGCTGGTACCCATAGCGGTAGGCGAGGTCGCCGAGACCCCCGGCCCCGATAGCGCCTGCCATGGCGGAGGAGTTGATCATGGTCACCAGGGTGATGGTGAAGCCGGCGACGATGCCCGGCCGCGCCTCGGGCAACAGCACGTTCCAGATGATGTGCCGGGGCTGGCAGCCCATGGCCTGGGCTGCTTCGATCAGGCCGTGGTCGACCTCGCGCAGGCTGACTTCGGCGATGCGCGCGAAGAATGGCGTGGCAGCGATGGTCAGCGGCACTACCGCCGCCCACACGCCGTAGCTGGTGCCGACGATCAGCCGGGTGAAGGGGATCAATGCGACCATCAGGATCAGGAACGGGATCGAGCGCAGCACGTTGACCACGCTGCCCAGGCCCTGGTTGAGCAGGCGCGCCTGGAAGATCCCGCCGGGGCCGGTGGTGACCAACACCAGGGCCAGCGGGATGCCCACCAGCAGGACGATGGCCGAGGACGCGCCGATCATCAGCAGGGTATCGAGCAGGCCTTGCAGCAGGCGATCAGGCATGGGTGAGCACCTCCAGGCGATCGGCGACATCGCGGGCACGTTCGAGCAGTTGCGGGGCACTGGAGGCAGGCGCGGCGACGCTCAGCAGCAGGCGGCCGAGGGCGCGGCCCTGGATGCGCTCGATGCCGCCGTGCAGCAGGCTGATACGGCTGCCGAGGGCTTGGGCGATAGCCAGCAGGTCCGGCTCCTGTTCGCGCGCGCCGGTGTAGTGCAGGTCGAGGATGACTTCATTGTCCGAGGGATGCTCCAGCCGTGCCAGCAGGTCCGGCGGCAGGTGCTGTTGCAGCGAGCCGAGCAGGGTACGGCTGACCTCGTGCTGCGGGTTGCCGAAGACTTCCCAGACGTCGCCATGCTCGACGATGCGCCCGCGTTCGAGCACCACCACGCGGTCGCAGATTTCGCGGATCACCGCCATCTCGTGGGTGATCAGCACGATAGTCAGGCCGAGGCGGCGGTTGATGTCGCGCAGCAGGGCGAGGATGGCCTGGGTGCTCTCCGGGTCCAGCGCCGAGGTCGCCTCGTCGCAGAGCAGGATTTCCGGCTGGTGCACCAGCGCGCGGGCGATGCCGACGCGTTGCTTCTGCCCGCCGGAGAGTTGCGCCGGGTAGGCGTGGCGCTTGTCTTCCAGGCCCACGAGCTGCAGCAGCTCGTCCACTCGCTCGGCGATGCGCGCCTTGGGCACGCCGGCCACGCGCAGAGGCAGGGCGATGTTCTGCGCGACGGTCTTGGCCGACATCAGGTTGAAGTGCTGGAAGATCATGCCGACTCGGCGGCGCAGGCCGACCAGTTGCTGAGCGTCGAAGGCGCCGATGTCTTCGCCGTCGATCAGTACCTGGCCGACGCTGGGTTGCTCAAGGCGGTTGAGGGTGCGGATCAGCGAGCTCTTGCCGGCGCCGCTACGGCCGATGATGCCGAACACCTCGCCACGGCGGACGGAGAGTTCGATGTCGCTGAGTGCCTCCACCGGGCCGTGATGGCCGGCGTAGGTCTTGCCCAGCCCGCGCAGGGCGATGTGCTGGGTGGCGAGTTCGAGATTGCGGTTGAAGCTGACCATGGTGGGGGCCTGTTCTGTTGGTGCAAAGGTGCGGTCAGAACGTAGGGCGCATAACCTGGAACAGGTTATCCGCCGGCGGCTGCACGGCGGATAACGCTGGCGCGTTATGCGCCCTACGAATGGGCGCGCGACCGTTGAGGGGGTGGACGCCGGCAGTGGTTACTGCCAGCCCGGCTGGTAGAGCGAGCCGTGGGCCTTGTCCAGCGCGGCGCGCACCTGCGGCGAGTGCTGGTAGAGATCGACGAACTTCTTCAGCTTGCCGTCCGGGTCCTTGTAGTCGTCACGGGTGACGAACTGGATGACGTATTCCTTGTTCTCGATGCCGTCGAACAGCAGCGCGCTGTTCGGATCGATGGTCCCGGCCAGGCGGATGTAGTGCGGGTAGCCCTGGGCGAGGTCCACATCGTCCAGCGCGCGCACCAGTTGCACGGCCTCCAGCTCGATGATCTGGATGTGCTTCGGATTGGCCACGATGTCGTCCAGCGTCGCCTTGTAACCCACGCCATCCTTGAGCTTGAGCAGCCCGGCCTTCTGCAGCAGCTGCAGGCCGCGGCCGCCATTGATCGGGTCATTGGCGATGGCGACCTTGGCGCCATCGGGCAGGTCGGCGATGGCCTTGTACTTGGTTGAGTACAGGCCGACGTTGTTGATGATCCCCGGTGCGAACGCCTTCAGGTGCAGGCCGCCCTCGCGATTGGCGTTTTCCAGGAAGGGCGTGTGCTGGAAGTAGTTGGCGTCGATGTCACCGTGGTCGAGGGTGATGTTCGGCGCGTTCCAGTCGGTGAATTCCACCAACTCGACCTTCAGGCCCTGCTGGGCGGCTTCCTTCACCGCCACTTCCAGCGGCGGGGCGAAGGCGGCGGTGGTGCCCAGTCGCAGGGTGTCGGCGGCCTGGGCGAGGCCGGCGGCGAGGAGGCCCAGGGAGAGGCCGAGGGAAAGCTTGAAGCGTGCATGCATGGCAACGAATCCTTATGGGTTTAAACGGAGAAGGCTGGAGTCGCTCCAGTGGCGGTTGCCTGGCGGAAGCTCGCGCCGACGTGCCGCGCGGGCAGTCGGGCGCGGTCGGCGCCGAAGAGTTTTTCCCGCAGGGTGCCGTGGGCGTAGGCGGTCTTGTAGGCGCCGCGGTTCTGCAGTTCGGGCACTACGAGGTCGATGAAGTCGGCGTAGCTTTCCGGCTCCACGGTGCGGGTCAGGTTGAAGCCGTCGAGGCCGGCCTCGTTGATCCAGCCCAGCAGCTCGTCGGCCACCTGCACGGAGTCGCCCACCAACGTGGTGTAGCGGCCGCCGAGGGTGAACTGCTCCAGCAGCTGGCGCACGGTGGCGTCGGTGCGGGCGACGGTCAGGGCCTTGGTAGCGGACTCGATGGCGTTGGTCTTCTCGTAGCGGATCGGCTCGTCCAGCGCGTAGCGCGAGAAGTCGATGCCGGTGGTGCTGGCGAAGTGCGCCAGACCCGCCTCGGCACTGGCGAAGCGGCGGTACTCGGCGAGCTTCTCGCGAGCCTCGGCCTCGGTCGGCGCGACGATGACGTTGATGCCCATGAACACCTTGATATCGTCCGCGCGGCGACCGGCATCCACGGCTGCCTGGCGGATGCGGTCCACCAGCACGCGGGTGGCTTCGCGGGTCTGTGCCGAGACGAACACGCACTCGGCGTGCCGCGCAGCGAAGGCCAGCCCGCGATTGGACGCGCCGGCCTGGAACAGCAACGGCGTGCGTTGCGGCGACGGCTGGCTGAGGTGGTAACCCTCGACATCGAAGAACTCGCCGTGGTGGCGGACCTTGTGCACCTTGCCTGGCTGCGCGTAGACGCGGCGCTGGCGGTCGGCGAGCACCGCATCGTCTTCCCAGCTGCCTTCCCAGAGCTTGTAGAGCACCTCCAGGTATTCGTCGGCGCGGTCGTAGCGGCGGTCGTGGTCGATCTGCCGCTCCTGGCCCATGGCGCGTGCGGTGCTCTCCAGGTAGCCGGTGACGATGTTCCAGCCGATGCGGCCATCGCTCAGGTGATCCAGCGTCGAGAGCCGCCGGGCGAACGGGTAGGGCGCCTCGTAGGTGAGGTTGGCGGTGACGCCGAAGCCCAGGTGCTCGGTTGCGCCAGCCATGGCCGAGACCAGCATCAGCGGGTCGTTCACCGGCAGCTGGATGGCCTCCTTGGCGGTGAGCTCGATGCCGTTCTGGTACACGTCGTAGACGCCGAGGATATCGGCCAGGAACAGGCCATCGAACAGGCCCTTTTCCAGCAGGCGGGCGAGGTCGGTCCAATGGCTGAGCTTGTTGAAGTCGCTGGAACGGTCGCGGGGGTGGGTCCACAGGCCGTGGTTGATGTGGCCGACGCAATTCATGCTGAAGGCGTTGAGGAGGATCTGCTTCTGGGTCATAGCGTCCCCCGACGAGGCGGCAACTGGTCGTTGAGGTAGTAGTTGCCCACCGCGAAGTACTTCCAGCGCGCGGGGTCGTGCAGGGTGTGCACGCGGGCGTTGCGCCAGTGGCGGTCCAGGCCCAGTTCGGCGAGGCTGGCGCGGCTGCCGCCCAGTTCGATCAGTTTGGAGCCGGCCAGCAGCGAGACCTCGGTGGTGATCGCCCGTGCCTCGGCCACCGCGATGGACGCGGCGGCGACGCGCTCGGCGCTGGGCTCGACGGTGGCGGCATCGAGCACGCGGCCCGCGCGGTCCAGCAGCGCCTCGGCGGCGTGCAGGCGGATCGCCAGACGGCCGACTTCGTTGATCGCCAGCGGGTCGTCGCTGGCCCTGTCCACGCCCGCGTCGATCCATGGCCGGGCCTTCTCGCGCAGGAATACCCGCGCGTCTTCATAGGCGCCACGGGCGATGCCGACATCGATGGCGGCGTGCAGGATCTGCGCGAAGGGGCCGACCGTGGTCGGGCGTTCGAAGGCGCTCTGGAACGGCACGATGTCGTCCTCGCTGACCGGCGCGCCATCGAACACCACGCTGCCGCTGCCGGTAGTGCGCTGGCCGAAACCGGACCAGTCGTCGATCACTTCCACGCCCTGGCTGTCGCTGGCGATGAAGGCGAACTGCTGGACTCCGTCATCATCGATTACCAGGGTCGGAATGCGTTGCGCGTAGAGCGCGCCGGTGCAGTAGAACTTGCGCCCGTGAATGCGCAGTTGGCCGCCTTCGCGCTTGAGGCGGGTGGTGCGGTCGTGGGCGGTGCGCGTGCCGATTTCCGCCAGTGCGTTGCCGAAGCGCACGCCGGCCAGCACCTCGGCGAACAGGCGGGCTTTCTGCTCTTCGCTGCCGTTCACCCGCAGCAGTTCGACGGCATAGAAGTGGTTCTGCGGAATCTGCCCCAGCGAACCGTCGGCGGCAGAGATGATGGCGATCACGCGGGCCACCGTGACGCGGGAAACTCCCGCGCCGCCATGCTCGCGCGGCACGGTGATGCCCCACAGGCCGGAGCGGCTGAAACGCTCCAGTTCGTCCCACGGCAGGCGCCGCTCGCGGTCACGGAGGATGGCGCCTTCGCGGAAATCGGCGGCGATAGCGCGGGCGACATCGAGGGCTTCGTCGTCGCTGCGGATGATGTGGACTGGTGGTTGTACGAGACTGTTCATTGGCGCTCCTCAGATCCAGGAATGACGCGCGGGGCGTGCGCCGTTGAGGTGGTAGGCGCCAACCGCCTGGACCTTCCAGCGGACCGGGTCGTGCAGGGTGTGCACGCGGGCGTTGCGCCAATGGCGGTCGAGGTTGAATTCGGCGAGGGTGGCGCGGCTGCCGGCCAGCTCGAAGAGCTTCTCGCTGGCGGCCAGGCTGATCTCGGTGGTCAGCACCTTGGCCTCGGCCACGGCGATGGACGCGCGGGCGGCGGACTCGTCGTCGATGGGCCGTGCGCTGACCTCGTCGAGCACATGGCCAGCGCGCTCCAGCAGCGCCTCGGCGGCGTGGAGTTCGACCTGCAGGCGGCCGATCTCGGCGATGGTGAAGGGCTCTTCGCTGGCCTGCTCGACGTTGGCGTCGATGAAGGGGCGCGTCCGTGTGCGGATGAAATCGATGGCATCTTCCAGGGCGTTCGCCGCGATGCCGGCATCGATGGCGGCCTGGATCAGTTGCGACACGGCGCCCTGGATGTTCGGCACATCGGCGAGGCGGCCATTGTGGATCACCAGCGAAGCCGCGACGGGGGCGTTGTCCAGCAGCACGGTGCCGCTGGCGGTGGTGCGCTGGCCAAAGCCGGACCAGTCGTCGACGATGCGCAGGCCTTCCACGCCGCGCTCGACGAAGCCCATCACCGCGCGGCCGTCCTCGTCGATAGCCTTCACCGCGACCCAGTGGGCGAACAGCGCGCCGGTGGAGTAGAACTTCTCGCCGCTGATGCGGAACTGCTCGCCATCGCGAACCAGCCGCGCCTTGAGTTCGAGGGTGTTGCGGGTGTTGCGTTCGGGGCCGGCATTGCCGATACGCCGGCCATTGAGCACGCCGCCGAACAGCACGCGTTTCTGCGCGTCGCAGGCGACGTTGTCGATCACGTTGAGCAGGCCGAACTGGTTCTGCGGAATCTGACCCAATGCCGGGTCGGCGGCGCAGATCACGCGGAAGACTTCCGCCACAGTGGCGTAGGAGACCTGCGCGCCGCCGTACTCGCGGGGAATGCTGATACCGCCCAGGCCGAGGGCGGTGAAATGCTCCAGCTCGCGCCAGGGCAGGGCGCGCTCGCGGTCGCGGGCGGCGGCTCCGGGTTTCGCCAGGCGGGCCACTTCGTGGGCGGCGTCGATGGCCTGGGCGTCATTGTCGATGCGGCGCGCCGGGAGTTGCCGGGGCGCCTGGTCACGAAGGTCCTTGGGTGCGGATTCGTAGGTCATGCGTTGCCTTCTGTTTTTGCTTTTGTTGCCACCTGTGAGACCAAGGTCTTGCGAGCTAGAGCCAGGCAAGGCGGGCAGGGACTCGGAAGCGCAGTTCACTCCAGTGAATGAGCATTACGAGTCCCTGCCCAACGCGGCATGGCCGACGCGCAGCAGACCGATTCCGGAACTCGATCAGAACGCCGGAGCAATCTCGCCCTTGTAACGGGTCAGGATGAACTGGCGAACTTCCGGCGAATTCAGCGCTTTGGCCAGCTTCTGGATGCCTGGGTCCTGGATGTTGTCCGGACGGGCGACGAGGAACTCGGCGTAGAGGTCCTTGCCTTTCTCCACGATCAGCGCGCTCTTGGTGTCGATGCCGGCCTCCAGCGCGTAGTTGGCGAAGATGAACGCCAGGTCTACCTGCTTCACCGCGCGGGCCAGCAGGGCGCCCTCCAGCTCGCGGATCTTCAGGTGCTTGGGGTTTTCGGTGATGTCGCGCTCGGTGGACTGCGGGTTGGTCGGGTCCTTGAGCTTGATCAGGCCGCTTTCGGCGAGCAGCACCAGGGCGCGGCCGGTGTTCACCGGGTCGTTGGGGATGGCCACGCTGGCGCCGTCGGGCAGGTCGGCGAGGGATGTGTACTTGGTGGAGTAGGCGCCGAACGGCTCGATGTGGATGCCCACGACCGGCACCAGGTCGGTGTGGCGGGTCTTGTTGAAGTCATCGAGGAAGGGGCGGTACTGGTAGTAGTTGGCGTCGAGGTTCTTCTGCGCGAGCTGCAGGTTGGGCTGGATGAAGTCGGTGAAGACCTTGATGTCTAGGTCGACGCCTTCCTTGGCCAGTTCCGGTTTGACGAATTCGAGGATCTCGGCGTGGGGCACCGGGGTGGCGCCGACCACGAGTTTCTCCCCAGCGTGGGCGGAGAAGGCGACGACGGCTGCCAGGATGGCGATGGCCTTTTTCATGGGTGTTGCTCCTTGAACAGTAGTGGGTGGGCCGTCGTGGGGTGGACGTGGGGCCTTGATGGCAGCGGGGCCGGCTGCCGGCGGCTGGATCGTAAGTGCCGCTCCCGGGCGGGGAGTGGGCGGGGAATTCAGCGCCTCGTGTAGCGCGCGACGAGGCGGTCGCCGCTCATCTGCAGGGCCTGCACCAGCAGAATCAGCAGAGCGACGGTGATGATCATCACGTCGGTCTGGAAGCGCTGGTAACCGAAGCGGATGGCCAGGTCGCCCAAGCCGCCGCCGCCGATCACGCCGGACATCGCGGTGTAGTCCACCAGCACGATGGCGGTGACGGTCACGGCGGCGATCAGCCCGGTGCGCGCTTCCGGCAGCAGGGTGTGCCAGATGATCTGCCAGGTGCTGGCGCCCATCGCCTGGGTAGCTTCCACCAGGCCGCGGTCGACTTCGCGCAGGGCGGTTTCCACCAGCCGCGCGAAGAACGGCGTGCAGCCCACCACCAGCGGCGGGATGGCCCCGGCGACGCCCAGCGACGTGCCAGTGATCAGCGTGGTGACCGGGATCAGCACGATCAGCAGGATGATGAACGGCAGCGAGCGCAGCATGTTTACCACCACAGACAATGCGCGGTACAGGCCGGGTTTCGCGTGCAGCTGGCGCTTGCCGGTGAGGTACAGCAGCACGCCCAGCGGCAGACCCAGCAGCACGGTGAAGGCCAGCGCGCCGCCGAGCATGGCGAGGGTGTCCAGGCAAGCCTGGGCGAGGTCGTGCCAGTCGAGGTTGCGGAACCAACCGTCCATTACTGTTCACCTCGTCGCAGCTTCGCGGCGCGGTGCGGAGAGCGCAGGCGGTCGCCTTGGCCGAACAGCTTGTGGCGCAGGGTGCCTTGCTCGTACTCGCGCTTGAACAGCCCGCGCGCCTGCAGTTCGGGCACCAGCAGGTCGACGATGTCGACGAAGGTCTCCGGCGCCACCAGGCTGGAGAGGTTGAAGCCGTCGACGTCGGTCTCCTCGACCCAGGCCTGCAGTTGGTCCGCCACGGTCTGAGGCGAACCCACCAGCAGCGGGCCGTCGCCACCCAGGGCGCAGTAGTCGGCGATCTCAGCGGCGGTCCACTGGCGCTCCGGGTCGGCGGCGCTGAAGGCGTCCACCGCGGACTGGATGGCGTTGCTCTGTACGTGGCGCAGCACCTGGTCCGGCGCGTACTGGCCGAAGTCGATGCCGGTCCAGCCGGAGACCAGTGCCAGGGCGCCTTCGCGGTCGCTGTAGCGGCGGTAGTCGTCCAGTTTGGCCAGGGCCTCTGCGTCGGTCGGCGCGACGATCACAGTGAGCTGGTTCAGCACCAGTACGTCGCTGGCCTGGCGCCCGGATTCCACGGCGAGGCGGCGCAGATCGGCGACCTGGTCGCGGAGGATGCGCTTGGTCGGCGCGGCGACGAACACACACTCAGCGTTACCGGCGGCGAACGCCTTGCCGCGACTCGATGCACCGGCCTGGTAGAGCACCGGGGTGCGCTGCGGCGACGGCTGGCTGAGGTGGAAGCCGGGCACCTCGAAGTGTTCGCCCTTGTGCTCGATGGGGTGCACCTTGCGCGGGTCGGCGTAGACCCCGGTATTGCGATCAGCGACCACCGCGTCATCGTCCCAGCTGGCTTCCCAGAGCTTGTAGCAGACCTCCAGGTATTCCTCGGCCAACGCATAGCGCTGCTGGTGGTTGAGCTGCTGCTTCAACCCCAGGTTGCGCGCGCCGCTGTTCAGGTAGGAGGTGACGATGTTCCAGCCGGCGCGGCCGCCGGTCAGGTGGTCAAGTGTGGAGATGCGCCGGGCGAAGGGGAACGGGTGCTCGAAAGACACCGAGGCGGTGATGCCGAAACCCAGGTGCTCGGTGGCCGCGGCCATGGCCGGGACCAGTTGCAGCGGATCGTTGGCCGGCACCTGCGCGCCGGCGCTCAGGGCTGCGTCGGCGTTGCCGTGATAGACGTCATAGACGCCCAGCACGTCGGCGAGGAACAGCCCGTCGATCTTGCCCCGTTCGAGGGTTTTCGCCAGCTCGATCCAGTAGTGGATGTCGGTGTAGCGCGCGGCCTGCTGGTCGCGCGGGTGGCGCCAGAGGCCGGGCGACAGGTGGCCGACGCAGTTCATGGCGAAGGCGTTGAGGCGGATCTCTTTCATAGCGGGTACCAAAACGGTGAATAGGCCGTCGCGAGCGATCCGAGAGCAAGGCAGACGGAGCGCAGCGACGAGACATATCGAGTTTGATAGGCGAGGAGCGAGCACCGCCCAACGCAGCTATCGGTTCGCGCAGCAGGCGTATTCACCGTTTTCAGTTCCAGTCGTGGCGCGGCGGACGCTTTTCGTTCAACAGCCAGTTGCCGACCAGGTGGTACTTCCAGCGCACCGGGTCGTGCAGGGTGTGCACGCGGGCGTTGCGCCAGTGACGGTCGAAGCCATGGCGGGCAAGGGTGGAGCGGGTGCCGCCGAGTTCGAACAGCTTGTTCGTGGCGTCGATGGCGACTTCGGTGGTCAGCACCTTGGCCTTGGCCACGGCGACCGAGGCGCGGGCGACGCTGTCTTCGTCCGGCGCCGGGCGGGCCGCGTCCATTACCTTGCCGGCGCGTTCCAGCAGGGCATCGGCTGCTTCGATGCGGATGCCCAGCTCACCGACCTGGATGATGGTCAGCGGGTCTTCGCTGGCCTTCTCCACGCCGGCGTCGATCCAGGGGCGCGCCTGCTCGCGGACGAAGGCGATGGTGTCGCGCAGCGCCGCGCGGGCGATGCCGGCATCGATGGCAGCGGTGGTGATCTGCGCGAACGGGCCGGCCAGGGTCGGCACGTCGTAGGAGCGGTGCGTGGGGAATACGTTGAACGCCGGCACGCGCAGGCCTTCCACCAGCACAGTGCCGCTGGAGGTGGTGCGCTGGCCGATGCTGGCCCAGTCGTCGACGATCACCAGCCCCGGCGTACCGCGCGGGACGAAGGCGAGCTGGGCGTTGTTCTGCTCGTCCAGGCCGAGCACGCCGATCCAGTGGGCGTAGAGCGAGCCGGTGCAGTAGCCCTTGCGGCCGTCGATGACAACGCTGTCGCCGTCCTGGCGCAGGCGGGTCTGGATGTCCTGGACGTTCTTGCCGCCAGTTTCCGAAAGCGCGTTGGCGAAGCGGTTGCCCTTGAGCGCGAGGTCGAAGAAGAAGCGCTTCTGCTCGTCGCTGCCCTGCAGGCGGATGTCTTCCAGCAGGCAGTAGTGGTTCTGCGGAATCTGCCCCAGCGACGGGTCGGCGGCGGAGATGATGGCGATGACTTCGGCGAGGGTGGCGTAGGACACCTCGGCGCCGCCGAATTCGCGGGGCACGGTGATGCCCCACAGGCCGCTGTTGGAGTAGACCTCGACAACCTCCGGGGGGACTTCGCGGTTGCGGTCGCGCTCGGCGGCGCCCTCGAGCAGGAAGGCGGCGACCTTGTGGGCGACGTCGATGGCCTCGGCGTCGGAGCCGATCCGGTGCGCGTTGGGTTCGCGGATGTCGTAATGGGCGGATTCGGGGAGTTGGGGCATGGCAGTACAGCGACCTCGGCAGATGAATCGACCCGGCGTTCGGGTCTGTCTGTTCAGGTCATTGCACAAGCTGTGCCGAAAATATAAATCCTTTTAAATCAGTTGTTTGAGAGTTTTGTCCAACAGTTGCGGCGCTGGGCAGACAGCAAAGTGTTGGGCGGGTGTTGCTGTAGCAACAGTGTTGGAGCAGGGGCGTAATCGACAGGTCATGGATGGTCCGGCGGGTTCGGCGGTTTTTGCAGACAGACTTTGTTCCCGCAGGTGGACCGGCGATCTCAGGCCAATTCCTGACAAACATCGATCCAATCGGCCGCCACCAGCTGCGCCATGCGCTTTGGCTCGATCCTTACCGCGCTGTGCACCGCGCCGGCCGCCGGCAGCACCTCGTCGAATGCCTGCAGCGAGACATCGCAATACACCGGCAACGGCGTCGCCAGGCCGAACGGGCAGACGCCCCCTACCGGGTGGCCGGTCAGGGCTACCACGTCCTCGGCGCCGAGCATCTTGGCCTTGCCGCCGAACGCTTCCTTGAGCTTGCGGTTGTCCAGCCGCGCATCGCCGCGCGCGACCACCAGCACAGTGCGTTCGCCGACGCGCAGGGACAGGGTCTTGGCGATGCGGCCCGGCTCAACGCCATGGGCCTCGGCGGCCAGGGCGACGGTGGCGGTGCTGGTTTCCAGCTCAATGATGGCGATGTCGGGGGCCTTTTCGGCGAAGAAGGCGCGAACCGATTCCAGGCTCATGGGCGATGCTCCGTGTCGTGCGAAAAGGATTGAATCTAGGGAGCGTGGGCGGAGCTGTCCAGAGCGGGCTTTCGGTGTCCGTGGATGAGCAGGGTCTCGATGTCAGGTATGCCCATAGCCTGGTTGGCGTTCAGCAGTTCCAGGCGGGCGGCGAAAATTCTCAGCTCGCGGTCGGCCGCCTGCACCGCGCGGGTCAGCGTGGACAGCGGCACCGTGACCGAGTGCAGGGGCGGCGGCGGTGTGAAGGCCTCGCCCGGTCCGTTGAAATCGAAGCTGGCAGATTGGTTGTGGTGGTTGATATCGGGCGAGGGATGGCCGCTGTACAGGTATGCCCCTTTGCCGGCGGCGATGCGCTTCCAGCTGTGCAGGTCGCCCAGGTCGCTGCAGCATTGCGGGAACAGGACGTCGAGATCGCCGACCCTTAACACATAGCCGCCCGATAGCGGAGGAACCTGACGCCAGTCCCCGGAACCGTCCATGCCCTCGGCGCAATGCAACTGGATCAACCGCGAAATATCCATGTCGCTCAGCTCGGCAATACGATGGAACGCACTGCCCGGTAGATACGGCCGAAGTCGTGTGCTGAAGCCGTTGGCCCGCAGATTGCGCTCATGGTAATCACGCCAGCCTGCCACGTGCTCCCAGTACGGCCCGTGGGACGGCAGGGGAACGGAGTCGACCAGGTAGAACATTTCGATGACGGGGATGAGCTGGACGTGCATGGGAATGCCGAGAATTTTCCGAGTGGCACGTTCTAAATGCGTGGGTTCTTGGCGTCCATTGCGAAATTTCCCATATCGCCGCCGATTAACCCCGACCCGACCTATGCTCAAAGCCCCCGTAAGTCCGCTCGAAAATTTTTTTCGCGAGGTCTGTCGATCTACCGTCACGCCTTTCGACTACTAGTCAGGAACCGGAAGTAACCGGCCGCCACGCTGAAAATGACAACAAGAGGAGAAAGACCATGCGTTTCATGGTGATCGTCAAAGCCACCGCCGACTCCGAAGCCGGTGTGATGCCCAAGGAAGAGCTGCTCGCTGCCATGGGAGCCTACAACGAGGAGTTGGTGAAAGCGGGTGTGATGCTGGCCGGCGAAGGCCTGCATCCCAGCGCGAAAGGCGCGCGCGTGCACTTCGATGGCGCGTCGCGGCAGGTGCTCGACGGCCCATTCGCCGAGACCAAGGAGCTGATCGCCGGCTTCTGGATCATGCAGACCGCGTCGCTGCAGGAGTGCGTCGACTGGGTCAAGCGCTGTCCCAACCCCTTCGACGGCGAGTCCGAGATCGAGATCCGGCAGATTTTCGAGGCCGAGGACTTCGGCGCCGAATTCACCCCTGAGCTGCGCGAGCAGGAAGAGCGCCTGCGCGCCGAAATCGCCAGCAAATCCTGAGCCTGGAGGGTACCGCCATGTTGATGAATGCTTATCTGGTCTTCGACGGCAACTGTGAAGAAGCCTTCCGTTACTACGCCGAAGTGTTGCGCGCCGAGTTGCCGGCACTGATGCGTTTCTCCGATGCGCCGGGCTGCGAGGACATGCCCGAAGCGCTGAAGAACCGTGTGATCCACGTGCGCTTGGAGGTGGACGGCCACGTGCTGATGGGCTCGGACGCCTCCCCGCAATGCGGTCAGTACGAAGGCGTGAAGGGCGTTTCGATCACCCTCAACGTTGACTCCAAGGCTGAGGCCCGGCGCCTCTTCGAGGCACTCGGCAAGGGCGGCAAAGTCACCATGCCGCTGGAGCAGACCTTCTGGGCCGAGCTGTTCGGTGCCGTAGAAGACCGCTTCGGGGTGCCGTGGATGATCAACTGCGAGAAAGAGGCCTGAGCGCGCTCCGGAGCTGATCGCGGACGTACTTCGATCCTGCGGAAGCCCATCCTGGCGTCGGAGCAGCTGTCTTTTTATGGATAGGTCTGTGTTTGTGCTTCCCCTCACCCCAACCCTCTCCCTAGGGAAAGGGTGAGGGGCGATCCGAGCGCAGAGCTATCCAATAAGCGGACTCTGTCCGTGATCGCTTCACTCAGACGAGATCCCACCCGCTACGCGAAACCGCTCCGGCGTCGTCCCGGTGAACCGCTGGAAAGCCCGGTGGAAACTGGTGACGTGTTCATAGCCAAGCAGGAAAGCGATCTCCTGCAGCGCCATCCGGCTGGCCAGCAGGTAACGCTGGGCCAGCGCCATCCGCACTTCCAGCACGATTCCCTTGAAGGTCAGCCCGTGCTCGCGCAGTCGGCGCTGCAGCGTATGCGGCGGCAGGCGCAACCAGGCGGCTGTCTGCTCCAGGTCCGGCAGTGGGATGCGCGCATTCTGCAGCAGGTAGTAGCGCACATCGTCCGGCAACGCCGGGCCACGCTCGAAGCTGGCCAGCGTGGCCGCCCCCTGGGCCTGGCACAGCCGGCTCACTGACGGGTTGGCCGTGGAGAAGGGCTGGTCATGGAAGGACTTCGGCATCCACAGCTCGGCCTGCCCGGCATTGAAGTGGCAGGGGCCGGGGAAGAGCTCGCCATACAAGGCCGCGTGGACCGGCGGCGGGTAGGGCAGGTGCAGTTGCATGCCGGCGCAGTTCTCCAGGTCCGGCAGGCGTTGGCACAACCAGCGCCAGGTGCTGCTCAGCCATTCCTCGCAGAGGGCGATGCGCTCCACCTCGCCGAAGGGCGGCAGCTGCAGCGTCAGACGGATGTGCTCGCCGACTTCCTCGCGGTGGGTGTGGATTGGGTGTGGCATCAGGCTCGACGGCTGGCCGAGGGAGATGTCCCAGGAGCGCCGCAGGTTGGCCGCGCTGATCAGCGCGTAGCCGATCACCCCCAGGTCGTAGAGGTTGTAGCGCTGGCCCAGGCGCAGGAAGAAGTCGCTCGGGCCGAGCAGCCCGGCGGCCTGCTGCAGCAGCCGGTAATAGCGGGCGAAGTTCATCTCGGCGGCTGCCGCTTCGCTGCCAGTGGGCAAGCCGAGGCCGCCTAGCAGCGGCGCCAGGGCCGGCAGGGCGGGGCGGGCGCGCCATTCGTCGAGGAAGTGGCGAAACAGCTGGCGGGCGGCGTAATCGATGTCGAAGGACGCTGTGGGCATGGGCGGACTCAAGCTGTCGTCTAGTGCTAGCTAGTTGTCATCTTATGCTAGTCAGTGGTTGAAAGCCGAGCCCTATACTGCCTTCACGGACAAGAACAACAAGGGCTTCCCATGACCGCTCCGGACCGCTTCCGCTCCACCCATTCCCCTGCCGATCGCTTCGCCGAACTGCTGCTGCACAACGGCCGTTTCTACACCCTTGACCCAGCCCAGTCCTGGGCCGAGGCCGTGGCCATCCGTGATGGCCGGCTGCTGGCGGTGGGCCGCCGGGAGGACATGGAGCAGCTGATCGGCCCGGATACCCTGGTGCGCGACCTCGAAGGCGCGTTCTGCATGCCCGGCCTGCACGATATGCACACCCACCCGGACCTGGCGCTGAACCCGCGCTACGCCGACGACCTCGATGTCGGCATCGAGGACCCGACCCCGGAGCAGCTTGCCAAAGCCATCCGCGACTACGCTGACAGCCACCCCGGCGATGGCTGGGTCTACGGCCAGTACTGGGTGCGCTACACCTTCCGCGAAGCTGGGCTGAAGCCGGGCCGCGAGTGGCTCGACAGCATCCTGCCGGACCGCCCGGTGGCGCTGCTCGACCGCATGTGGGGCACCATGATGGTCAACTCCCGCGCGCTGGAGCTGGCCGGCATCGACGCCAGTACCCCTGACCCGCGCAACGGCTATCTGGAGCGCGACGAGCTGACCGGCGAGCCCAACGGCCTGATGATCGACGGCGCCTACGCGCTGATCCACGCCGCCATGCCGCCCACCCCGGCGAAGGTGCTGCGCCAGTCTTATCGCGAGGGCGTGCACTTCCAGAGCTCGCGCGGCGTCACTGCGGCCAAGTACCTGCACGTCTGCGAGAATCGCCTGGACGCGCTCAAGTACCTCGACGATGCCGGGCAACTGACCCTGCGCGTGGAAGCGGCGATCAGCTGGCAGGACGACATCTTCCCGGTGCGTCGCCGCTGGGAGCTGCTAAGCGGCGAGCGTCACTACTATCGCAGCGCACGGTTGTCGGCGAACGCTGTGAAGTTCCACTTCGACGGTACCGTCGAGCCGCGCTCCTCCTTCCTTATTACACCCTGGCCGGGCGAAGACGCCTGGCGCGGCAAGCTCAATCTGACCCCCGAGCACATCACCGACATGGTGGTGGACATGGACAACCGTGGCATCCGCGTCATCGCCCACTGCACTGGCGATGCGGCGTCCGACGTGTTCCTCGATGCGGTGGCCGAGGCGCGCCGGCGCAACGGTTTCAGTGGTGTGCGTCACCAGTGCGCGCACAGCACTATCCTGCATCCGGGCAATCTCAAGCGCTTCCGCGAGCTGGAAGTGATCGCCGAGTTCTCCCCGGCAGCCTGGTATCCGACGCCGTTTGCCAGCGGAGCGCGTTCGGGCTATGGCACGGATCGGCTGAAGCGCATCTACGATTTCAAGGGCGTGCTGGCCGCCGGCGGTATCGCAGTGTTCGGCACCGACTGGCCGGTGGCGTCCATCGACCCCTGGCTGGCGCTGGAAACCCTGGTCACCCGGCAAAACCCGTGGAATGACGACCCGGCCTGCTTCGGCGAGCCGATCAGCCTGGAGCAGGCGATCCGCGTGGCGACCCTCAATGGCGCCTATGCCATGGGCCTGGAGAAGCTCACCGGCAGCCTGGAGGCTGGCAAGTCGGCGGACTTCATCGTGCTCGACCGCAACCTGTTCGAGCAGCCGGCGCGCAACTTTATCCACCGCACCCAGGTGCAACTGACCTTCGTCGAAGGCCGCCCGGTGTACGACCGCCTCGGCCAGTTCAGCGATACCGCCCTGGCGGCGGTGTGGCAGGGCGAGCCGCCGTGCATCGAAGGCGTCAACGCATGAACGCCGCGAGCATCCCGGTGACGGTGGTCGCCGGCTTCCTCGGCGCGGGCAAGACCACGCTGCTGCGCAACCTGCTGGAGCGCTGCGAAGGCCGGCGCCTGGCGGTGATCGTCAATGATTTCGGCGAGCTGAATATCGATGCCGGGATGATCGCCGAGCAGACCGAGGCGGTGTACAGCCTGGAGAACGGCTGCATCTGTTGCAGCGTGCAGGACGACCTGCTGGCGCAGCTGGAGCGATTGGCGACTATGCACCCGCCGCTGGAACAGGTGGTGATCGAGTGCAGCGGGGTGTCCGACCCGCAGCGCATCGTGCAGACGCTGGGTTATCCGAAGCTGCGCAAGCGCCTGCATCTGGATGCGGTGCTCACCGTGGTCGATGCTGCCCGCCGGGAACCGCTGGAGGGCGAGTACGCGCGACTGGAGCGCATGCAGGCGGCAGCCGCCGATCTGCTGCTGCTGAACAAGTGCGACCTGCTGGCCGCTGACGAACGCGCCCGCCAGCGAGAGCGCTTTGGCCGCGGCGCGCGGGTACTGGAGACCATCCAGGCGCAGGTTCCCGATGAGCTGCTGCTCGGTGAACCGTCACGCAAGCTGCGGCCCCGCGGACAGGACGGTATCGACCATGGCGACCTGTTCGACAGCTGGAGCTGGCAGGGCGACGCGACCTTCGATGGCACGCGGCTGAAGCACTGGCTGGAGACGCTGCCGCGAGGCCTGCTGCGCCTGAAGGGGCTGATTCGCCTGGCGGGGCAGGGCGAGGCGGTCTGGCTGCAATATGTGGGCGGGCGTTATCAGTTACGCACAGCGACGGCAGGCGAGGCTGAGCAGGGTTCGCGGCTGGTGTTCATTGCGGAGAAGGATGCTGGGTTGCGGGCGGATCTCGAGGTCGGCCTGCGTAGCTGCTCTTCGTAGGATCGAGGGGGACGCCTAGTTCTTGCTCGCGAACCGCCCAGCGCCGGAGTTGCCTGTGAGGAGTTCGCGAGCTAGCTCGCTCCTACAAGGTCAGCTCCCAAGCAGCAGACAATAAAAAACCGGCCACTAGGGCCGGTTTCTCATCACGCCCCGAACTCAGCGGTATTCGCAGAGGTAGGCGGTATCCTGGGCGACTTTCAGCTGGAACTTGCTATTGGCCGGCACGGTGAAGTTGCTGCCGCCTTCGAAGGTTTCCCAGCTGTCGCTGCCCGGCAGCTTGACGGTCAGCGCGCCGGCGACGACGTGCATCACCTCCAGCTGGCTGGTGCCGAATTCGTATTCGCCGGGAGCCATCACGCCAATGGTGGCGGGGCCTGCGGCCATGTCGAAGGCGATGGATTTGACAGTGCCGTCGAAGTACTCGTTGACCTTGAACATGGGCTTCTCCTGCTAGAGGGGTGAAAAATGGCCCGCCAGTATGCCCAAGGCCGCAGGCCCCGTCACTAGAGCGGCGCAGGCGACCGTGCAGTCAGTGCCAGGTTGGTGCTGAATCGATGGATCGGTGCTTTCAGCCGGCAACGGGCAGGGTCAGCGGCAGTAGGCGGGCGGTATTGCGGGCGTCTTCCAAGGCACGGTGCGGCTGCCCCTGGAAATGCAGGCCGGCCAGATGCAGCGCGGCGTTCAGGCCCACCGGGCGCTTGAGTTGGCGGGCCTGGGCGAAGCGCTGCTTGAGGTTGACGTGGGGGACGCGGGACAGGTGGCTGTCCAGGTGCTGGCGGCGCCACTCCAATTCCAGCTGGTGGCGGTCGTAGTCGCCCCAGCTGGTCCAGCCGGCCAGGCGCGGGCTGTGCTGGGCGAGCCAGCGCTCAAACTGCGGCCAGACCTCGTGCAGCGGCGCGGCGGCATCGACGTTGGCCTGGGTGATGTGGGTGAGTTCGCGACAGAAGGTCGTCAGTAGCGGGCGCCGCTGCGGGCGGACGAAACGCTGGAAATGGTCCAGCTCGCGGCCGTCGGCCTCGGCCACCAGGCTTGCGCCGATCTCGATGATCTCCATTTCCTCGACCGGCCAGCCGCCTTCCTCGGTGGTGGCTTCCAGGTCGATCACCAGCCAGTGGGGCATAGTCGGTGCTCTTGGTTGGGTTCGAATCGAGTATGGAAGGCGTTTGCGGGACCGGCAAACCGCTGTGCTAGGCTGAGCGACTCGATCGGACAAGGGGACTGCGATGGCGAAAGTGGCTTTCATTGGCCTGGGCGTGATGGGTTATCCCATGGCCGGGCATCTGGCGCGTGAAGGGCATGATGTGTGCGTCTACAACCGCACCGCTAGTCGCGCCGTCCAGTGGGTCAAGCAGTTCGGCGGCCGCTCGGCCGAGACCCCGCGTGACGCCGCGCAGTGGGCCGACTTTGTGATGTGCTGCGTGGGTAATGATGACGATCTGCGCAGCGTGGTGCTGGGCGCGGACGGGGCGCTGGCCGGCATGCAGCCCGGCGCTGTGCTGGTGGACCACACTACTGCCTCGGCCGAAGTGGCGCGCGAGCTGGCGGTGGCGGCGGCCGAGCGCGAGCTGGGCTTCCTCGATGCGCCGGTGTCCGGCGGCCAGGCCGGCGCCGAGAATGGCGCGCTGACGGTGATGGTCGGCGGCGACGAGAACCTCTACACGCGCGCGGAGCCGGTGATTGCCACCTATTCGCGAATGGTGCGGCGCATGGGTCCGGTGGGCAGCGGGCAACTGACCAAGATGGTCAACCAGATCTGTGTCGGCGGCCTGCTTCAAGGTTTGTCCGAGGCGCTGCACTTCGCCCAGTGCGCCGGCCTCGATGGCATGGCCGCGATGGAGGTGATCAGCAAGGGCGCCGCGCAGTCCTGGCAGCTGGAGAATCGTCACCAGAGCATGCTGGAAGGGCGTTTCGACTTCGGCTTTGCGGTGGACTGGATGCGCAAGGACCTGGGCATCGTCCTCGATGAAGCCCGCCGCAACGGCGCGCAACTGCCGGTCACGGCGCTGGTCGACCAGTTCTACGCCGAGGTGCAGGCCGCCGGTGGCGGACGCTGGGACACCTCCAGCCTGATCACCCGCCTTCAGGACTCACCCAAGGCCTGATCCATTTTCCTCCCCCTCAGGTGGCGCCATCGGTCGCGCGCCACTCCTGATCGCTTCAGGCGCGGAAGATAAAGTACACCGCGCCCAGCAGGCACAAGCCGGCCCATAGATAGTCGAGCTTCAGTGGCTGTTGCATGAAGTACACGCTGAATGGCACGAAGACCGCCAGCGTGATGACCTCCTGCATGATCTTCAGCTGCCCCACCGACATCACCGTGTACCCGATGCGGTTGGCCGGCACCTGCAGCAAATACTCGAACAGTGCGATGCCCCAGCTGACCAGCGCCGCGATGATCCATGGCTTGCTGCTCAGGGTTTTTAGGTGGCCGTACCAGGCGAAGGTCATGAACAGGTTTGAGAGCGACAGAAGAAACGCGGTTTGCAGCCAGACCGGCATGACAGCGACTCCAGTGAGGGACTGCGCCAGAGCCTAGTGGATGCGCGACGTGACAGCCAAGGGGGGGAATTGATCAGGTTCCTATTGCGGGGAGCAGCAATGGTACCGGCCATGGCGGCCGAGCAGACCTGGCGTCCGGGTGACTATCGCCTGGAGTGGGATAGTGCGTCCTTCGCTCTGCGCGCGTGTCGCGTGCAGACGCTGTGGCAAACCCGTTGCGGCGCGATGTTTGTCCACGAACACCATGAGCTTCTGTGTCGTCAGCGACAGTTGGACTCCGTGTGCGCTGATCCGGCCAGCTTGGCGGAAACGCCGACGAGCTATATGCTCGGCGACCAATTTCTGGTGGCCCCGGTGCTGGAACCCGGGTGTCTAGCGCCTGAGCGCGACTTTGTCCGAGGGCCGCTGGGTGCACCTTTGGGGCGGTAGCGCCTTCGAGGTGGCTTCCGGTGGTGCAGTCGAAGTCGCTGTACCCATTGGTGAGCCGGCGGTGTTCTAACGTGCTGGCTCCGCCAAAGGCGAGCACCTGGTAGCGGCGCTGCGCGAGCAGGGGCTGCTGCGCTCCAATCCTTGACGTCGAGTAGAGAATTCATCCCATGCAATGCCGTATCGGCTGTGGCGCCTGCTGCATAGCGCCGTCGATTTCCTCGCCCATCCCCGGCATGCCTGACGGCAAGCCGGCGGGCGTGCGCTGCGTGCAACTGGATGAGCGTAATCTGTGCAAACTATTCGGCGACTCGCGGCGTCCAAAGGTCTGTGCGGCCTTCGAGGCGGACGCGGACGCCTGCGGCAGCAGCAACGAGCAGGCCCTGCAGATCCTCACCGAGTGGGAACGCATCACCGCCGCCTGATGTGACTTGGAAGTCACGTTTTCGCGGTCCATACTGACGCCCCGACCCGCTCAAGACCGCGGATTGCGACGGGGCGGCGGCTTTTGCTGCCCCCACAAGATCAAGAATAAAGAGAGGTAAGACGATGCGTGGTGTATTGCGTATGACCCTGCTGGCCACTGCCGTGATGGGCTTTGCCGGTACTGTCCTGGCGGAAGACTGGAAGCTGGAGAAGGAAGACGACGGCGTGAAGGTCTTCCTCAGCCCTGTGGCAGGCTCCAAGTACAAGGCTTACCGTGGCGTCGTCGACATCAAGGCCGATGTGGCCAAGATCAACGCCCTGCAGGAAGACGTGACCGGGTCCTGCAAGTGGATCCACGCCTGCGCCGAAATGCGCCTGCTGAAAACCGAAGGCGACAATTCCTGGACCTACTCGAAGATCGACATGCCCTGGCCGGTGACCGGCCGCGACGTGGTGATCCACGTGACCACCGAGAAGACCGCAGACGGCGGCCTGATTCGTCATCTCAAGGCCGAGCCGACCTACATCCCGGAAGAGAAGGGCGAAATTCGCGTGCCGAAGCTGATCGGCGAGTGGAAGCTGGTGCCCAAGGGCGCCGGCGTGACCGAAGTGACCTACCAGGTACAGACCGAGCCGGGTGGCAGCATCCCATCCTGGCTGGCCAACAGCTTCGTGGTGGATGCGCCGATGAACACCCTGAAGGGCCTGCGCAGCGCTGCCGAGAAATAACAGGCGCTGACGTTCCCCCCTCATGAAAAGCCGCCTTCGGGCGGCTTTTTCGTTCCTGTCGTGGCGCGTCGGTGAGGCTCGCTCCTACTGGAAGGCGAAGCCTTGTCCATGGCAATAAAAAAAGGCCGCCCGAAGGCGGCCTTTTCTCGTACGCCGTAGCGCTTAGCGGGCTTTGAGGTCCACGAAGTCGCGCTGGGTGGCGCCGGTGTAGAGCTGACGCGGACGGCCGATCTTGTACGGACCGGAGAGCATTTCCTGCCAGTGCGAGATCCAGCCCACGGTACGTGCCAGGGCGAAGATCACGGTGAACATGCTGGTCGGAATGCCGATGGCCTTCAGGATGATGCCGGAGTAGAAGTCCACGTTCGGGTAGAGGTTGCGCTCCACGAAGTAGGGATCGTGGCGGGCGATTTCTTCCAGCTTCATGGCCAGTTCCAGTTGCGGGTCGTTGATGCCCAGTTCCTGGAGAACCTCGTCGCAGGTCTGTTTCATGACCTTGGCGCGCGGGTCGAAGTTCTTGTACACGCGGTGGCCGAAGCCCATCAGCTTGAACGGATCGTTCTTGTCCTTGGCCTTGGCCACGAACTTCTCGATGTTCGATACGTCGCCGATCTCGTCAAGCATGCGCAGAACGGCTTCGTTCGCGCCGCCGTGAGCCGGACCCCACAGGGCGGCGATGCCCGAGGCGATACAGGCGAACGGGTTGGCACCCGAGGAGCCCGCCAGACGCACGGTGGAGGTGGAGGCATTCTGCTCGTGGTCGGCGTGCAGGATGAAGATGCGGTCCATGGCCTTGGCCAGCACAGGGCTGATCGGCTTGGTCTCGCAAGGTGTGTTGAACATCATATGCAGGAAGTTTTCTGCATAGTTCAGATCGTTGCGCGGGTACATCATCGGCTCGCCCTTGGAGTACTTGTACACCATGGCGGCGATGGTCGGCATCTTGGCGATCAGACGATGCGCCGAGACTTCCCGGTGCTTCGGATTATTGATGTCCAGGGAGTCGTGATAGAAGGCGGAGAGGGCACCGATCACGCCGCACATCACGGCCATCGGGTGCGCATCACGGCGGAAGCCGTTAAAGAAGGTCTTCAGCTGTTCATGAACCATGGTGTGGTTCTTGATGGTGCCGACGAACTTTTCCTTCTGCTCGGCAGTGGGCAGTTCGCCGTTGAGCAGCAGGAAGCAGGTTTCCAGGTAGTCGGACTTCTCGGCGAGCTGTTCGATCGGGTAGCCGCGGTGCAGCAGTACGCCATTATCACCATCGATGTAGGTGATCTTCGACTCGCAGGAGGCGGTGGACATGAAGCCGGGGTCGAAAGTGAAGTGACCCGTGGAGGTCAGGCCACGCACGTCGACTACATCGGGACCCAGCGTGCCGGAGAGGACAGGCAGTTCGACGGGGGCAGCGCCCTCGATGATCAACTGCGCTTTTTTGTCAGCCATGATGGCCTCCTATTTATGCTTGAAATCATCTGTACGACCCCCCACGCAGGGCCCGCACCACTATAGAGAGATAAATCCGAATGTCAATTTGCACAATCGGAGAAGTTTGGCTCCTCCAAGCCCCTGTTTTGCCGGAAAAATTTGCCTGTTTACGCCTTTTCGGGGGGTGCGGCAATTAGTCCTTAGGTGGAGGTCTTTCCGTTGTCATTAGGAGCCTAACTGTCTATACTCGGCGACCAGCCGCCAAGGGCCGTCCGGCCTAGCTTGATTGGTGGTTGTCACTCCCGAAGGTGATGGGTACCTGACAAGTGCACCTCCCGACAACTAGCCCCGATTCATAGAAGGGCTCTCAGTGTGAAAAAAGCCGTGAATAGCAAACGACCCGTAAACCTAGACCTAAGGACCATCCAACTCCCTATCACTGCTTACACGTCGATTCTCCACCGTATCTCTGGCGTCATTCTGTTCGTGGGCATCGCAGTGCTGCTGTTCGCACTGGATCGTTCCCTCGCTTCGGAAGAAAGCTTCGAGCAGGTGAAGGCGTGTCTGACCCATCCGTTGGTCAAGCTTGTGATCTGGGGCCTGCTGTCTGCGCTCCTGTACCACCTGGTAGCCGGTATTCGTCACCTCGTCATGGACGCAGGTATTGGCGAAACGCTGGAAGGCGGTAAGCGTGGTTCGAAAATCGTCATCGCTGTCGCAGTGGTGCTGATCGTTCTGGCGGGGGTATGGGTATGGTAACTAACGTCACAAACTTGTCGCGTTCGGGTCTCTATGACTGGATGGTCCAGCGCGTCTCCGCGGTCGTTCTCGCGGCTTATGTTCTCTTCCTGCTGGGCTTCCTGATCGCTCACCCGGGTGTTACCTACACCGAGTGGCATGGTCTGTTCTCCCACAGCCTGATGAAGATTTTCAGCCTGTTGACGCTGGTTTCCCTGAGCGTGCACGCGTGGGTTGGTATGTGGACCATCACTACTGACTACCTGACTCCGATGGCGCTGGGCAAGTCCGCGACCGTCGTGCGTTTCCTCGTCCAGGCGGTATGCGGCATGGCCATGTTCGCATTCTTCGTCTGGGGTGTGCAGATTCTCTGGGGTAACTGATCCATGGCTAGCATTCGTACTCTTTCCTTCGACGCCATCATCGTTGGTGGTGGCGGCGCCGGCATGCGCGCTGCGCTGCAACTGGCCCAAGGCGGTCACAAGACTGCCGTGGTGACCAAGGTCTTCCCGACCCGTTCGCACACCGTGTCCGCCCAGGGCGGCATCACCTGCGCCATCGCTTCGGCTGACCCGAACGACGATTGGCGCTGGCACATGTACGACACCGTCAAGGGCTCCGACTACATCGGTGACCAGGACGCTATCGAATACATGTGCTCCGTCGGCCCGGAAGCCGTGTTCGAGCTCGAACACATGGGGCTGCCGTTCTCCCGTACCGAGCAGGGCCGCATCTACCAGCGTCCATTCGGTGGCCAGTCCAAGGACTTCGGCAAGGGTGGCCAGGCTGCCCGTACCTGCGCCGCGGCTGACCGTACCGGTCACGCCCTGCTGCACACTCTCTATCAGGCCAACCTGAAGAGCGGTACTTCTTTCCTTAATGAGTGGTACGCGGTTGACCTGGTGAAGAACCAGGACGGTCATGTGGTTGGCGTCATCGCCATCGACATCGAAACCGGCGACACCGTTTATATCCGCTCCAAAGCCGTGGTCCTGGCCACTGGCGGTGCCGGCCGTATCTACGCCTCCACCACCAACGCCCTGATCAACACCGGTGACGGCATCGGTATGGCCCTGCGTGCTGGCGTGCCGGTGCAGGACATCGAGATGTGGCAGTTCCACCCGACCGGCATCGCCGGCGCAGGTGTACTGGTTACCGAAGGCTGCCGCGGTGAAGGTGGCTACCTGATCAACGCCCATGGCGAGCGTTTCATGGAGCGTTACGCTCCGAACGCGAAAGACCTGGCAGGCCGCGACGTGGTTGCCCGCTCCATGGTCAAGGAAGTGATCGCCGGCAACGGCGTTGGCCCGAACAAGGACCACGTACTGCTGAAGCTCGACCACCTCGGCGAAGAAGTTCTGCACAGCCGCCTGCCCGGCATCTGCGAACTGTCCAAGACCTTCGCCCATGTTGACCCGGTCGTCGCTCCGATCCCGGTTATCCCGACCTGCCACTACATGATGGGCGGCGTTGCCACCAACATCCATGGACAGGCCCTGACCATGGACTCCAACGGCAACGAGCAGATCATCGAAGGCCTGTTCGCCGTCGGCGAAGTGGCTTGCGTATCGGTTCACGGCGCCAACCGCCTGGGGGGCAACTCGCTGCTCGACCTGGTTGTGTTCGGTCGTGCCACCGGCCTGCACCTGGAGAAGGCGCTCAAGGATGGTATCGAGCACCGCCAGGCTTCCGAGTCCGACCTGGAATCCGCTTTCAAGCGTCTGAACGGCGTGAACGAGCGCACCAGTGGCGAAGAAGTCGCTCCGCTCAAGCGCGAACTGCAATCCTGCATGCAGAACTACTTCGGTGTATTCCGTACCGGCGAATACATGCAGAAAGGTATCGCTCAGCTGGCTGATCTGCGTGAGCGCATCGCTGCGGTCAAGATCAACGACAAGAGCCAGGCATTCAACACGGCGCGTATCGAAGCGCTGGAACTGCAGAACCTCCTCGAAGTGGCCGAAGCCACTGCGATTGCGGCTGAAGCCCGCAAAGAGTCCCGCGGCGCGCATGCCCGTGAAGATTTCGAGGAGCGCGACGACGAGAACTGGCTGTGCCACACCCTGTACTTCCCGGGTGAGAAGCGTGTAGCCAAGCGTGCCGTCAACTTCGCGCCGAAAACTGTTCCGGCATTCGAACCCAAGGTTCGTACTTACTAAGGGTGCCCGCCATGTTGCAAGTGAGTGTTTACCGCTACAACCCTGAGAAGGACGCTGCACCTTACATGCAGGACTTCCAGGTCGATACCGACGGCAAGGACATCATGGTCCTGGACGTGCTGGCGCTGATCAAGGAACAGGACGAGGGCTTCTCCTACCGTCGTTCCTGCCGTGAAGGCGTGTGCGGTTCCGATGGTATGAACATGAATGGCAAGAACGGCCTGGCCTGCATCACGCCTCTGTCGGCCGTTGGCCTGAAGGGCGGCAAGCTGGTCATTCGCCCGCTGCCCGGCCTGCCGGTCATCCGTGACCTGGTCGTCGACATGCGCATCTTCTACAAGCAGTACGAGAGCGTGAAGCCGTTCCTGCAGAACAAATATGCAGCGCCGGCCATCGAACGTCTGCAAAGCCCGGAAGAGCGCGAGAAGCTGGACGGTCTGTACGAGTGCATCCTGTGCGCCTGCTGCTCGACCTCCTGCCCGTCGTTCTGGTGGAACCCCGACAAGTTCCTGGGTCCCGCCGCACTGCTGCAAGCCTATCGCTTCCTGGCCGACAGCCGTGACACCGAAACTCAGGCGCGCCTGGCGAGCCTGGATGACCCGTTCAGCGTCTTCCGCTGCCGCGGGATCATGAACTGCGTGAACGTCTGCCCGAAGGGTCTGAACCCCACCAAGGCAATCGGTCACATCCGTAACATGCTGCTGCAGAGCGGCACTTGATCCGAGGGCCGCGCGCCCAAAGATCATTGCAAGAGCGACACCTGTACCGCCGGAACATTTTCCGGCGGTACAGTCCCTAGGACCCAAGCCCACAAAGCGGGGGTCCTGTTTTGAAAACGTATATATGACCAGCAGGGGCATCCGGGCTGGTACCCGGACTATCTGCGGGGATCGGTGGCTTGAAGTCGCTGTGTATGACTTCGCGCCAGAGATTCCACAGGTGGAGTCCCCTTACCGAGGGTGACCAAGCATGCACGAAAGCGTAATGCAGCGGATGTGGAACAGTGCCCATCTATCCGGTGGAAACGCTGCCTACGTCGAAGAGCTCTACGAGCTCTACCTGCACGACCCGAACGCTGTGCCAGAAGAGTGGCGCACGTACTTCCAGAAGCTCCCCGCCGACGGCAATCCTGCCCCCGACGTCTCGCATTCCTCTATCCGTGATCATTTCGTACTCCTGGCCAAGAATCAGCGCCGCGCCGCGCCTGTTTCCGCTGGCAGCGTAAGCACCGAGCACGAGAAAAAGCAGGTTGAAGTCCTGCGTCTGATCCTGGCATACCGTCTGCGTGGACATCAGGCAGCATCGCTCGATCCGCTGGGTCTCTGGGTGCGTACCGCTCCCTCCGATCTGTCGCTCGAACACTACGGGCTCACCGCTGCAGACCTCGACACTACTTTCCGTACCGGTGAGCTCTACATCGGCAAGGAAGAGGCGACCCTGCGTGAAATCATCGATGCGCTGAAGCAGACCTACTGCAGCACTATCGGCGCCGAATTCATGCACATCGTCGATTCCGAGCAACGCCACTGGTTCGCCCAGCGCCTGGAAAGCGTGCGCGGCCGTCCGACGTACTCTGTCGACGCCCGTTCCCACCTGCTCGAGCGCCTCACCGCCGCCGAAGGTCTGGAAAAGTACCTGGGCACCAAGTATCCAGGCACCAAGCGTTTCGGCCTGGAAGGTGGCGAGAGCCTCATCCCGATGGTTGACGAGATCATCCAGCGCTCCGGTTCCTACGGCGTCAAGGAAATCGTCATCGGTATGGCCCACCGTGGCCGTCTGAACGTCCTGGTCAACACCCTGGGCAAGAACCCGCGCGAGCTGTTCGACGAGTTCGAAGGCAAGAAGCTGGTAGAGATGGGCTCGGGTGACGTGAAGTACCATCAGGGCTTCTCCTCCAACGTCATGACCACCGGCGGCGAAGTCCACCTGGCACTGGCGTTCAACCCCTCGCACCTGGAAATCGTTTCCCCGGTGGTCGAGGGCTCGGTACGTGCCCGCCAGGACCGTCGTAAAGATGGCAGCGGCGACAAGGTCGTACCGATCTCCATCCACGGCGATGCTGCTTTCGCGGGGCAGGGCGTGGTCATGGAAACCTTCCAGATGTCGCAGACCCGTGCTTACAAGACGGGCGGCACCATCCACATCGTGATCAACAACCAGGTCGGCTTCACCACCAGCCGTCAGGACGATGCTCGTTCCACCGAGTACGCGACCGACGTGGCGAAGATGATCCAGGCGCCGATCTTCCATGTGAATGGCGACGATCCGGAAGCGGTCCTGTTCGTGACCCAGCTGGCCATAGATTACCGCATGCAGTTCAAGCGTGACGTGGTCATCGACCTGGTCTGCTACCGCCGTCGCGGCCACAACGAGGCCGACGAGCCGAGCGGCACCCAGCCGCTGATGTACCAGCAGATCGCCAAGCAGCGCACCACCCGCGAAATCTATGCCGATGCATTGATCGCCGCTGGCGTGCAGACTGCCGAGCAGGCCCAGGAGAAAGTCGACGAATACCGCGACGCTCTCGACAACGGCCTGCACGTGGTGAAAAGCCTGGTGAAGGAGCCCAACAAGGAGCTCTTCGTCGACTGGCGTCCGTACATCGGCCACGGCTGGACCGCGCGTCACGACACCCGTTGCGACCTGAAGACCCTGCAGGACCTGTCCAACAAGCTGCTGGAAACCCCGGACGGCTTCGTCATGCAGCGTCAGGTCCAGAAGATCTACGAAGACCGCGCCAAGATGGCTGCCGGTGGCTTCCCGATCAACTGGGGCTTCGCCGAGAACCTGGCCTACGCCACCCTGCTGTTCGAAGGTCACCCGGTCCGCATGACCGGTCAGGACGTCGGCCGCGGCACCTTCTCGCACCGCCACGCGGCGCTGCACAACCAGAAGGACGACTCGGTCTACATCCCGCTGGCCAACCTGTTCGACGGCCAGCCGCGCGTCAGCCTGTACGACTCCTACCTCTCGGAAGAAGCTGTACTGGCGTTCGAATACGGCTACGCCACCACCACCCCGGATGCACTCGTGGTGTGGGAAGCGCAGTTCGGTGACTTCGCCAACGGTGCGCAGGTCGTGATCGACCAGTTCATCACCAGCGGCGAAACCAAGTGGCAACGCCTGTGTGGTCTGACCATGCTGCTGCCGCACGGTTACGAAGGCCAGGGCCCGGAGCACTCCTCCGCGCGTCTGGAGCGTTACCTGCAGCTGTGCGCCGAGCAGAACATCCAGGTCTGCGTGCCGACTACTCCGGCCCAGGTCTACCACATGCTGCGCCGTCAGGTGATCCGTCCGCTGCGCAAGCCGCTGATCGTGATGACTCCGAAGTCGCTGCTGCGTCACAAGCTGGCCATCTCGACCCTGGAAGATCTGGCCGACGGTTCGTTCCAGACTGTGATCAACGAGATCGACAGCCTGGATCCGAAGAAGGTCGACCGCATCGTGCTGTGCAGCGGCAAGGTCTACTACGACCTGCTGGAGAAGCGTCGTGCCGAAGGTCTCGAGAACATCGCGATCGTTCGTCTCGAGCAGCTGTATCCGTTCCCGGAAGACGATCTGGCGGAGGTCCTGTCGCAGTACAAGAACCTCAAGCACATCGTCTGGTGCCAGGAAGAGCCGATGAACCAGGGCGCCTGGTACTGCTCGCAGCACCACATGCGTCGTGTCATCGCCGCGCACAAGAAAGGTCTCAACCTGGAGTACGCGGGCCGCGAAGGCTCGGCAGCTCCGGCTTGCGGCTACGCTTCGATGCACGCCGAGCAGCAGGAAAAACTGCTGCAGGACGCCTTCACCGTTTAACGCCAACGCGCAGTTGATACCGAATTTAAGGAAACACACATAATGGCTATCGAAATCAAAGCCCCAACCTTCCCGGAATCGGTTGCCGACGGTACCGTCGCAACCTGGCACAAGAAGGTCGGTGAAGCTGTCAAGCGTGACGAGCTGATCGTCGACATCGAAACCGACAAGGTCGTGATCGAAGTACTGGCCGAGGCCGACGGTGTCCTGGCTGAGATCGTCAAGAACGAAGGCGACACCGTTCTCTCCAACGAACTGCTGGGCAAGCTGAGTGAAGGCGGTGCTGCCGCTGCCGCTCCGGCTGCTGCCTCGGCTGCGGCTGCCGCGCCGGCCGCTGCTGCCCCGGCTGCCGCCGCTGGTGACGACAACATCCTCTCGCCGGCCGCCCGCAAGCTGGCCGAAGAGAACGGCATCGACCCGAACAGCCTGGCCGGCACCGGCAAGGGCGGTCGCGTGACCAAGGAAGACGTCGTAGCTGCTGTTGAAGCCAAGAAGAACGCCCCGGCTGCCGCTCCGGCCGCCAAGGCTGCCGCTCCGGCTGCTGCCGCCGCTCCCGTGTTCGCCGCTGGCGACCGCGTCGAGAAGCGCGTTCCGATGACCCGCCTGCGCGCCAAGGTTGCCGAGCGGCTGGTCGAAGCCCAGTCCTCCATGGCCATGCTGACCACCTTCAACGAAGTCAACATGAAGCCGATCATGGACCTGCGCAACAAGTACAAGGACCTGTTCGAGAAGAAGCATAACGGCGTTCGCCTGGGCTTCATGTCCTTCTTTGTCAAGGCCGCCACCGAAGCCCTGAAGCGCTTCCCGGGTGTCAACGCCTCGATCGACGGCAACGACATCGTCTACCACGGCTACCAGGACATCGGTGTGGCAGTTTCCAGCGACCGCGGTCTGGTCGTACCGGTACTGCGTAACGCCGAGTTCATGAGCCTGGCCGAGATCGAGAACGGCATCGCCACCTTCGGCAAGAAAGCCAAAGACGGCAAGCTGTCCATCGAAGACATGACCGGTGGTACTTTCACCATTTCCAACGGTGGCGTATTCGGTTCTCTTCTGTCGACTCCGATCGTCAACCCGCCGCAGACCGCGATCCTCGGCATGCACAAGATCCAGGAGCGCCCGATGGCCGTTAATGGCCAGGTCGTGATCCTGCCGATGATGTACCTGGCGCTGTCCTACGATCACCGCATGATCGATGGCAAGGAAGCGGTCAGCTTCCTGGTCACCATGAAGGATCTGCTGGAAGATCCGGCTCGCCTGCTGCTCGACGTCTGATACGTCAGTTCACACGACGGCCCCGTACTACACGACGGCCCCGAAAGGGGCCGTCCGCTTCACCGGAATAAGGATTGAGACATGAGCCAGAAATTCGACGTGGTTGTGATTGGTGCCGGCCCTGGCGGTTACGTAGCCGCCATCCGTGCCGCCCAACTCGGCCTGAAGACCGCTTGCATCGAGAAGTACATCGGTAAAGAGGGCAAGGTCGCTCTCGGCGGTACCTGCCTGAACGTAGGCTGCATTCCGTCCAAGGCGCTGCTGGACAGCTCCTGGAAGTACAAGGAAGCCAAAGAGAGCTTCGACGTTCACGGTATCTCCACTGGCGAAGTGAAGATGGACGTTCCGGCGATGATCGGCCGCAAGGCCAACATCGTGAAGAACCTGACTGGCGGCATCGCCACCCTGTTCAAGGCCAACGGCGTGACCTCCTTCGAAGGCCACGGCAAGGTCCTGGCCAACAAGCAGGTCGAAGTGACCGGCCTGGATGGCAAGACCCAGGTTCTGGAAGCCGACAACATCATCATCGCCTCGGGCTCGCGCCCGGTGGAAATCCCGCCGGCCCCGCTGACCGACGACGTCATCGTCGACTCCACCGGCGCCCTGGAATTCCAGAGCGTACCGAAGAAGCTGGGCGTGATCGGCGCCGGCGTCATCGGCCTGGAACTGGGTTCGGTCTGGGCTCGCCTGGGCGCTGAAGTCACCGTCCTTGAAGCCCTGGACAAGTTCCTCCCGGCCGCCGACGAGCAGATCGCCAAGGAAGCCCTGAAGACCCTGACCAAGCAAGGTCTGAACATCCGCCTGGGCGCTCGCGTCACCGGTTCGGACGTGAAGAAGAAGCAGGTCACCGTCACCTTCACCGACGCCAATGGCGAGCAGAAGGAAGTCTTCGACAAGCTGATCGTGGCCGTGGGCCGTCGCCCGGTGACTACCGATCTGCTGGCTGCCGACAGCGGCGTGACCCTGGACGAGCGTGGTTTCATCTTCGTCGACGACCAGTGCAAGACCAGCGTTCCGGGCGTCTACGCCATCGGTGACGTGGTCCGCGGCGCCATGCTGGCGCACAAGGCCTCGGAAGAGGGCGTGATGGTTGCCGAGCGCATCGCCGGCCACAAAGCCCAGATGAACTACGACCTGATTCCGTCGGTGATCTACACCCACCCGGAAATCGCATGGGTCGGCAAGACCGAGCAGCAGCTCAAGGGTGAAGGCGTCGAAGTCAACGTCGGTACCTTCCCGTTCGCTGCCAGCGGCCGCGCCATGGCTGCCAACGACACTGG
This sequence comes from Pseudomonas sp. PDM18, assembly GCF_014852585.1. Taxonomy (GTDB): domain Bacteria; phylum Pseudomonadota; class Gammaproteobacteria; order Pseudomonadales; family Pseudomonadaceae; genus Pseudomonas. The sequence continues at coordinate 107,314 of NZ_JACVBX010000011.1, forward strand.
CGGTCTGGTCAAGGTCATCGCCGATGCCAAGACCGACCGCGTACTGGGCGTCCACGTGATCGGCCCTAGCGCCGCCGAGCTGGTTCAGCAAGGTGCGATCGGCATGGAATTCGGCACCAGTGCCGAAGACCTGGGCATGATGGTCTTCTCCCACCCGACTCTGTCCGAAGCGCTGCACGAAGCGGCCCTGGCAGTGAATGGCCACGCCATCCACATCGCCAACCGCAAGAAGCGCTAAGGAACGGGACCACGGCGGGGAGGGCGGCAGTCTTTTGCGAGGGGCTGCCGTCCATCCCGCCGGATCGTTTCTCCCCCGAGGGGGACTCGGTCACAGGTGGCGTGGTGCCACGAGCGCCGCGCCGAATGCGCAATACCCAAGACGAAAACGGTAGACAAGCATGAATCTCCACGAATATCAGGGTAAGCAGCTGTTCGCTGAGTACGGCCTGCCCGTATCCAAGGGCTTCGCCGTCGACACACCCGAAGAGGCCGCAGAAGCCTGTGAAAAAATCGGTGGTACCGAGTGGGTCGTTAAAGCCCAGGTACACGCCGGTGGCCGCGGTAAAGCGGGCGGTGTGAAGCTGGTCAAGAGCAAAGAGGACGCCAAGGCGTTCGCCGCCAACTGGCTGGGCAAGCGTCTGGTGACTTACCAGACTGACGCCAACGGCCAGCCGGTCAGCAAGATCCTGGTGGAATCCTGCACCGATATCGACAAGGAGCTGTACCTCGGCGCCGTTGTCGACCGTTCCAGCCGTCGCATCGTCTTCATGGCCTCCACCGAAGGTGGCGTGGACATCGAGAAAGTTGCGCACGAGACTCCCGAGAAGATTCTGAAGGCCACCATCGATCCGCTGGTTGGCGCTCAGCCCTACCAGGGTCGCGAGCTGGCCTTCCAGCTGGGCCTGAAAGGCGACCAGATCAAGCAGTTCACCCACATCTTCGTTGGCCTGGCCAAGCTGTTCCAGGACTACGACCTGGCGCTGCTGGAAGTGAACCCGCTGGTGATCAAGAAAGACGGCAACCTGCACTGCCTGGACGCCAAGATCAACATCGACTCCAACGCCATGTACCGTCAGCCCAAGCTGCGCGCCATGCACGACCCGTCCCAGGACGACGCTCGTGAAGCCCATGCGCAGAAGTGGGAACTGAACTACGTTGCGCTGGAAGGCAACATCGGCTGCATGGTCAACGGCGCTGGCCTGGCCATGGGCACCATGGACATCGTCAACCTGCACGGCGGCAAGCCGGCCAACTTCCTCGACGTTGGCGGCGGTGCTACCAAAGAGCGCGTGACCGAAGCGTTCAAGATCATCCTGTCCGACAGCAACGTCGCTGCCGTTCTGGTGAACATCTTCGGCGGCATCGTTCGCTGCGACATGATTGCCGAAGGCATCATCGGCGCCGTGAAAGAAGTCGGCGTGAAAATCCCGGTTGTCGTTCGTCTGGAAGGCAACAACGCCGACCTCGGCGCCAAGGTCCTGGCCGAAAGCGGTCTGAACATCATCGCGGCGACCAGCCTGACCGACGCTGCCCAGCAAGTCGTCAAGGCCGCGGAGGGTAAGTAATGAGCGTCCTGATCAATAAAGACACCAAAGTCATCTGCCAGGGCTTCACCGGCTCGCAGGGTACCTTCCACTCCGAACAAGCCATCGCCTACGGCACCAAGATGGTTGGCGGCGTGACCCCCGGCAAGGGCGGCACCACCCACCTCGGCCTGCCGGTGTTCAACACCGTCAAGGAAGCCGTGGAAGCCACCGGCGCTGACGCTTCGGTCATCTACGTTCCGGCTCCGTTCTGCAAGGACTCGATCCTGGAAGCTGCCTTCGGCGGCATCAAGCTGATCGTCTGCATCACCGAAGGCATTCCGACCATCGACATGCTGGAAGCCAAGGTCAAGTGCGACGAGCTGGGCGTACGCCTGATCGGCCCGAACTGCCCGGGCGTGATCACTCCCGGCGAGTGCAAGATCGGCATCATGCCGGGTCACATCCACCTGCCGGGCAAGGTAGGCATCGTGTCGCGTTCCGGCACGCTGACCTACGAAGCCGTGAAGCAGACCACCGACGCCGGCTTCGGCCAGTCCACCTGCGTGGGCATCGGTGGTGACCCGATCCCGGGTTCCAACTTCATCGACATCCTGAAGCTGTTCCAGGAAGACCCGAAAACCGAAGCCATCGTCATGATCGGCGAAATCGGTGGTTCGGCCGAAGAAGAAGCGGCTGCCTACATCAAGGCCAGCGTGACCAAGCCGGTGGTGTCCTACATTGCTGGTGTCACCGCACCGCCCGGCAAGCGCATGGGCCACGCGGGCGCCATCATTTCCGGCGGCAAGGGCACTGCGGACGAGAAGTTCGCTGCCCTGCAGGACGCTGGTGTGAAAACCGTGCGTTCCCTGGCTGACATCGGCAAGGCCCTGGCCGAGCTGACCGGCTGGCCGGTCAAGTAAGCGCCTCGCTTATTTAACCGTCCGTCAACAGAGGCCACCTTGGGGTGGCCTCTGTCGTTATGGCCACGTCTACAAAGTGTCGTTCAGGCGACACCCGCTTTCATTCCGCGGACGATCTGACGTATGTCAGTGCAGTTCATCGGAATAGATCGTTAGGCTAGCAACTATATGAAGCGTCGCGTTCCCCACAAGGGAAGGCTCGCTCACCGTCCATTCCTACCCGGAAGCGACGGCGATTCCTGACCGGCACGGATGCCGGGATAACCAGAATGCAGGAGCAACCGGGCCACGAGCCCATGGAAAACCTCTGCTATCGGACTTCCAAGAACAAATCACCGTACCGATGACAGCAGCATCACAGGATGCGCAGGCTCACCCGCCGTGAGTTGGCCAATCCCGTTCGATGCGGCTTTGTCACGTCTGTACGGGCGAGGTGCCTTGGGAGACCACGAAACCGTTTCAGCACTGTGGTATTTCCCTTCATGAAAGTCTTGAAAGGCCAGGACATCCTGGCACTTGGTTTTATGACCTTCGCGCTGTTCGTCGGCGCGGGCAACATCATCTTCCCGCCGATCGTGGGCCTGCAGTCGGGGCCGCACGTGTGGATGGCCGCGCTGGGCTTCCTGATCACCGCAGTCGGCCTGCCGGTGATCACCGTCGTCGCGCTGGCCAAGGTTGGTGGTGCGATGGACACCCTCAGCCATCCTATCGGCAAGGTCGCCGGCGGGTTGCTGGCGGCTGTCTGCTACCTCTCGGTCGGGCCGCTGTTCGCCACCCCGCGTACCGCCACCGTCTCCTTCGAAGTCGGCATGGCGCCGCTGACCGGGGAGGGCGCGCTGCCGCTGTTCCTTTACAGCCTGGTGTACTTCGCGGTGGTGCTGGTGATCTCGCTGTATCCGGGCAAGCTGCTCGATACCGTCGGCCGCTTCCTCGCGCCGCTGAAGATCATCGCCCTGGCCGCACTGGGCATCGCTGCCTTCATGCTGCCGGCCGGTCCCATTGGTGTCGCCGAACCGGCCTACCAGGCCGCAGCGTTCTCCCAGGGCTTCGTCAATGGCTACCTGACCATGGATACCCTCGGCGCGCTGGTCTTCGGCATCGTCATCGTCAATGCGATCCGCTCGCGTGGCGTGCAGTCGCCGCGCCTGATCACCCGCTACGCCATCATCGCCGGCCTGATCGCCGGGGTCGGCCTGGCGCTGGTGTACATCAGTCTGTTCCGCCTGGGCGCTGGCAGCCACGACATCGCCGCTGGTGCCGCCAACGGCGCAGCCGTCCTGCACGCCTATGTGCAGCACACCTTCGGCTCGCTGGGCAGCACCTTCCTCGCCGTACTCATCGCGCTGGCCTGCCTGGTGACCGCCGTCGGCCTGACCTGCGCCTGCGCCGAGTACTTCTGCCGCATCCTGCCGCTGTCGTACCGCAGCCTGGTGGTCATCCTGGCCGGCTTCTCGCTGCTGGTATCGAACCTGGGCCTGACCAAGCTCATCCAGTTCTCGATCCCGGTGCTGACCGCCATCTACCCGCCGTGCATCGTGCTGGTGGCGCTGAGCTTCTGCGCCAGCCTGTGGCGTTCGCAGACCCGCATCGTCGCCCCGGTGATGGTGATCTCCTTCGTCTTCGGTCTCATCGATGCCCTGAAGGGCGCCAAGCTCGACGCCTGGATGCCGGCGTGGATGGAACACCTGCCGCTGGCCGAGCAGGGCCTCGCCTGGCTGATCCCCTCGGTGGTCATGCTGGCCGTGATGGTGCTCATCGACCGCCTTCTGGGCAAACCCCAGGAAGCGATGGCCTGATATCCCGCGATCCACGAAAAAGGCCGCCCACAAGGCGGCCTTTTTCATTCAGGTCGGTTTATCCCATTCACTGAAGGTCAGCGTATGCCCTGGTTCCTCAGCGCCGTCGGCGTGTAGTCGACGCTGCTGGCCTTGAAGCCGAACTCCACCTGGGACTTCTCCTGGTTGGTCAGGCCGGACACCAGGTAGCGACCATTGATGAGGTCATAGATGGCCTCCACGCCCAGCCAGGGAATCTGCTTGTCGTACAGCTGGGTCATGAAGCTCTCGCCGACGCGCCAGAGGGTGCCGCGGCCGTCATAGTGGTCGGCGAGCACGGCCTGCCAGGTGTCCTCGTCGAGGAACAGCACGCGGCGTGCATAGATGTGTCGCTCGCCGGCGCGCAGGGTGCCTTCGACCTGCCAGACGCGGTGCTTCTCGTAGCGGACCAGGTCCTGATTGAGATGGCCGGGTTTGACGAGATCGTCATAGCGGTGGGCGGTGGAGTCGAGGGCGAAGCTGTTGTAGGGCACATAGATTTCCTTTTTGCCCACCAGCTTCCAGTCGTAGCGGTCCGGCGCGCCGTTGAACATGTCCAGGTTGTCCGCGACACGCAGGCCATCGGAGGCCGGGTAGGGGCCGTCGTAGGCGATCTGCGGGGCGCGGCGCACGCGGCGCTGGCCAGCGTTGTAGACCCAGGCCATGCGTGGCTCGCGGACCTGGTCGAGGGTTTCGTGGACCAGCACCACATCGCCCGCCAGGCGCGCCGGCGCGGTGACCAGCTGCTTGTAGTAGAAGAGGACGTTGTTGTCCTTGTCCGGGCTGTAATCGGTGAGCTGGTCGCGATAGCTGAACTGCTGCTGGAAGTAGGTGGGCGTGTAGGTGCCGCTGGCGGTGGGCGTCGCCTGCACGTGCAGACGCTGGGCGCTGCCGCCGCGGTAGCGGGTGATGTGGTTCCACAACGCCTCGACGCCGCTCTGCGGAATGGGGAAGGGAATCGCCGTCTGGAAGTCCTTCAGGCCATTGCCGCCCTCGACCAGGCTGGCATGGCGCGCATTCGCGGACACAGCTTGCAGTACCGCTGCCGGGTAGGTCGCCGAGCGATGCGCGGGATAGACGTTGAGGTGGTAATCCGGGTAGCGCTGCAGCATCGCCTGCTGGCCCGGCGTGAGGTTCGCCTCGTACTGCGCCATATTCTTCGCGGTGATGGTGAACAGCGGTTTTTCCGCGGCGAAGGGGTCGCTCAGGCGGCCGTCAGCGCCGCGACTGCCTGCGTTGGCTGGCAGGCCGCCGTCCCAGGCGGGAATGCTGCCGTCGGCATTGCCGGCGCGCTCCGCACCCAGGGGCGTGAGGGTGTTGCCCAGTTTCGCCGCTTCCGTTTCGGGAACGGCAGCCTGGAGGTTGAAGGGCAGGGCCAGGAACAGCAGTGAAGCGCACGCAAGTTTCTTGTTCATCGGTTTTTCTCCGCTTAGAACGACACGCCAAAGCTCAGGGCAAGGAAGTCCCGGTCGGTATTCACGTTGTACTTACCGCCGAAGAAGTTGGTGTAGGAAAGGCTCATGTTGTAGGTGTTGAGGTAGGTGCCATCGACGCCGATGCTGATCGCCCGCGCGCCCTGGTTGAAGCCCGGCTCCGGGGCGTAGCCGTGGACGTCGTGGGACCAGGCCAGGTTGGGTCGCACCGTGGCGCCGTCGATGAGGTCGGCGTATTCCCAGATCGCCCGCGTCTGGTAGCCCCAGGCGGTGCTGGTGACGAAGCCGGAGTCGTTGCAGTACTGCGGCGTGACGCTGTTGCCGCTGCACAAGCTGTTATCGGGGTACAACGCGCCCTGGCCGAACACCGGGCTGCGGCCATAGCGCAGCTCGTCATCGCCACCCAGGCCGCCGACGTGGGTGACGCCGATCTCGCCGATCAGGGTCAGGCGGTCGGCGCCCATCACCTGGTCGAAGAAGTGCGTGGCGGTGACCTGCGCCTGGGTCACTTCCTTGCGCCGGTAGCCCTTGAGGACTGCGTCGTTGGCCGGTGCCGGCGCAGCGCCGTAGACCGGTGTGAGCGCCGGTACGCCCAGGGTCGAGGTGACCAGGTCGACCGGGTTGATCTGCACCGGCATGTTCGGCCGGTAGCTGATCTCGCCGGCCAGGGTGGTGCCGGTGGGCAGGCTGGTGCTGAAGCTCAGCCCGTAGAGCTGGATGTCCTCGGGGTAGTCGGCGAAGTATTGCGCGCTGCCTAGGCGGTAGGCCTGGGTGAGCTGCTGGCCAGCGCTGCTGCCGATCACTGCGCTGCAGAGCGTATTGGGGATGCCGAGGTTGCCGCACAGCTGCGGGGCGAAGCCCAGGTCGGCCGCGTGCGGGCCGCTGCGCACGCTGAGGTAGGGCTGGCGGCTGTGGTAGTTGATGAAGTAGCCGGCGAATTCGCTGTCCAGTTCCGGGGCGAACCAGCGCAGCGCCGCGCCCCACTGGCCGTTGTCGCGCGCTTCGTTGTCCTTGCCGCGAGGGATGACGATGCCTTCGTCGGTCAGGTTGATTCCGGCCGGCGCCAGGGCCTGTACCGCCAGCGGGTTCTGGTTGATTACCGGGCCGGCGGCGAGACCGTTGCAGCCGTCGGCCATCACGTCGGTGGTGGAGAAGAAGGTGCCGCAGTTGTCGATCACCGTCTTCTGCCACTGCAACTGGTAGAAGGCCTCGGCGGACAGGTGCTCGCTGAAGTTCTGCGAGACGTAGAACATGTTCACCGGGATCAGGCCTTCCTTGATCTCCGAGCCAGGCCGGCGGAAGGCGGCGACGTCGATCGGGTTGATGGCGTTGATGCCGCCCTGGATGAAGGTGCTCTCGCCCCAGCTCACCACCTGTTTGCCCAGACGCACGGTGCCGGGCAGGTCGCCGATGCTGTAGTTGTGGTAGAGGAAGGCATCGAGGAACTCGGCGCCCGACGCCTTGGCGCCTTCCTCGCGGCCGTGGTCGTCGATGTTCTTGAAGTGCAGGTCGTCGTCCTTGAGCTTGAAGTCGTACCAGTACTTGCCGCGGACGAAGGCGCCGGAGTCGCCGTACTTGAGTTCCAGGTCGTGGATGCCCTTGAACACCTTGGAGAAGGTGTCGCCCTCGCGGAAGTTGCGCTTGCCGTCATCCGAGCTGTGGCTGTGCAACAGTGCGGCGTCGGCGTTGCGCATGGCCCAGCTGGCGCCGACTGACAGGCTGGAGTCGAACTGCCCTTCGATTTCGCCAAGGGAGAAGGTGAAGGCCTGCGCGCCATTGCCGTAGAGGGCCAGGCCGATGGCGGTAGGTAGCGCGAGCAGGTGCAAGGCGGGTGATCTGCGGTTCATCTGAAACGACCTCTTGTTGTTGTTCTGTCGTTTGCCGGCCCTTTTTCGGGCGCAGCGGTTCCTCTCTGGCCCGCGATCTGCGGGTCAGTTGATGAAGGTGGGGAGGTGGAGGCGCTAGAGGTTCAGGTCGAGGGCATCCTCCCCGAGCGTGATCTCGCCCGAATACTCATCGGCCATGCCGCTGACGAATATTCGCCGCGCGACGAAGTTATCCGGGGCGGGGATCAGGTGGGTCAGCAGCAGGTGGCGGACGCCCGCGCGCTGGGCCATGCGCGCCAGCTCCAGGGTGTCGGCGTGGTAGTCGAGCACGCGCACGGCCTGCGCGCCGCGATCTGGCTGCCCGGTGCGTTCCAGCGCGGCGGCGCCTTCGCGTACCAGATGGGCGTTGATCGCCTCGTGTACTACCAGGTCGGCATCGCGCATGGCTTCGAGGTAGCGCTCGCTGACGCGGGTGTCGCCGCTGATGAACAGCTTCTTGCCCTGGTAACGCAGCACATAGCCATAGGCGGGTTCCACCGGGTGGTGATCGACACGGTAGGCGTCGATGGTCACGCCGCCCTGGTCATAGACGCGCACCGACTCCTGCCCCTCGGTGATATCCACCCGGCGCGGCTCGGCGAACGCCAGCTGCTTGTCGGTGGGCGGCAGGGCGTGGGCGCTGCGGTAGCCGGCGTCCTGGGCGTAGGCCATGGCCAGACCCTCGACGACCTGCTCGACGCCGGGCGGGCCGTAAACCAGAAAAGGCGTCTGCCGGCCGTAGATCCAGCTGTGGTTGATCAGCGCGCCGAGCCCATTGAAATGATCGGAATGCCAGTGGGTGATGAACACCTGGTTCAGCGCCTGCACTGGCACGTGGTTGGTCTCCAGGTTGCGCATGGCGTTCTCGCCGGCATCGAAGAGGAACAGCCGGCCGCCGGCAGCCACCAGGGTGCAGGCCTGGCCGCGGGTGGCGTTGGCCTGCGGTGTGCCGGTGCCGCAGAGGATGACGCGGATGGCGTTGCCGCCGTGGATCAGGGAATGGTCGGTGTGGTCCTTGACCATCGTATCCAGAGCCGCGTGCTGGATACGTTCGCAGCCGGGCAGGGCGAGGACGAGCAGCAGGGCAAGGGCTCGGGGCAGTCGGGGGCGCATGGCACTTCCTTCGTTTTATTGTTGTTTCGGGTGCGCGCGAGGCGGTGGTGCGATTGGTCTTAGCCGTGCCAGTCCACCGCGAAGCTGTAGCGGCCCAGCGCGCGGGCAAGTTCATCGCGTCCGGTGCCGGCGCGAACCTGCGCCACCAGCCCGCGGCGGGCATCCTGCACCACCTCCACGGCGATGCCGGCCAGACCCTGGTTGTCCGCTTCCTGATGGATTACCCGGGCGATTTCGCGTTGCTGCAGCGCGGGCTTGAAGATCTTGCCCACCGGCGTGACCGGTAGGGCGTCGAGAATCTCGATGCGCTTGGGCACCGCGGCGCGTTCGCTGATTCGCTGGTTGGCGAAGTCCAGCAGCGCGGCGCTGTCGGCACGCTGGCCGGCGGCGAGCTGCACGTAGGCCACGGGAATCTCGCCGGCATGCGGGTCGGGGCTGCCCACCGCGGCTACCAGAGCAACTGCCGGGTGCGCCTGCAGTGCCTCCTCGATCTGCTTCGGGTCGATGTTGTGGCCACCGCGGATGATCAGTTCCTTCTTACGCCCGGTGAGCCAGAAGTAGCCCTGGGCGTCCTGTCGCCCGAGGTCGCCAGTGTTCAGCCAGCGCTGTCCGCCGATGTCGATCCACAGGCCCTTGTTGTGGCTGTGGTCGAGGTAGCCGAGGAACACGTTCGGGCCGTGGATGGCGATCACCCCGACTTCGTCGGCTTCGGCGTCGCGCAGATAGTCGCCGTGGTCATCGAGGATCACCGCACGCATGCCCTGGTAGGCCAGGCGCAGCCCGATGGAGCCGATCGGGCGTTCGCCGGCGGGCGGGTTGCTCGATGAGACGCAGGCGCCTTCGGTGAGGCCGTAGCCTTCGAGGATGCGCACGCCTACCACGCGCTCGAACTCGCGGAACAGCTCCACCGGCATAGGCGCGGCGCCGCACAGCGCGTACTGCAGGCTGGACAGGTCATGCCCGGCAGTGGGTTGCTGCAGTAGCGCCGAATAGACGGTCGGCACGCCGGAAAAGAAGTTGATGCCAAAGTGCTGGACCATCGCCCAGAAGGACGCAATCACCCCCTCGCCGCGATAACCCTGGGGCGTGCCGATGATCACCCGGTCGCCGTGGGTCCAGGGCATAAGCCCGGTGACCAGCTGGCCGTTGACGTGGAACAGCGGCAGCCCGCAGAAGATCACTTGGCCGCTCTGGCGCGGCTGCAGGTTGGCTGCCATGGCCCAGGCGTTGAAGACTTCCGAGCCGTGGCTGCGCTTGGCGATCTTCGGCAGACCGGTGGTGCCGCCGGTGCAGAAATAGGAAGAGGGCTCCTCCGCGCGGATCAACCGACCGCTGCTGAGCTGCTTGCCGTTCTCGCGGCGCATCAGGCGGCGCAGGTCGTGGATGCGCAGGCGCGGGTGGCGAGTGCGTTCGCGCCGGGCCATCCAGCGCAGCGCCAGGGACGCCACGCTGCCGACGTAGGGCGCCATGCTCACCCACAGCACATCGCGCACGCCGGGCAGGCTGTCGAGCTGGCTGGCCAGCTTGGGCCACAGGTCGCTGCCGGGTGTCGGCGCCAGGGTCACCACCAGCCGCGCGTTGGCGGCGCGCAACAGGTCGCCGATCTGCGCGGCCTCCAGCAGCGGGTTGATCGCCAGGACGATGCCCGCGGCCTCGCCACCCCAGATCACGAAGTGAGTCTCCGGCAGGTTCGGCAGCAGGAAGGCGACCACGTCCTTCGACCCGATGCCGAGCCGGTGGAAGGCGTTGGCGGCGCGGGTGATGTCGGCGAACAGCTCGGCGTAGGTCCAGTCGTGGGTGCGGCGGAAGTCATTCGCTTCGAGAAAGAAGCTCAGCGCCGTTGCCTGGCCGTGTTGCAGGGCGCAGCGCCGCAGCGCCTCGTAGGTGCTGGCGGGCAGTTCGCGGCGGGCCAGCGGGACGCCCTCCAGCGCCTGGATGTCGGCGAGGGTCTTCACGGCCATCAGGCTTGCTCCACCACGCGGTTGCGCTGCACGCCCAGGTCGATCACGCCGTCGGCGCTGCGGATGCTGGCTTCCACCACGTCACCCGCCTTCAGGTACTGGCTGCGACCTTCCTGGGTCTTCATGAAGGCCTGCCACTTGACTCGCTCCGGCAGCAGCGCGGCGATGCGCTGCTTGGCCGGGGAGGGAATCGACAGCGCGCAGCCGGCCGGCGTGCCGGTGGCGATCAGGTCGCCGGCGGCGAAGTCCTGCACGCCGGACAGCTCGCTCAGGGTCTCTGCCGGGCCGTGTACCAGGTTGGCGGTGCTGTCGCTCTGGCGCACTTCGCCGTTGACCGTCAGGCGCAGCTGCAGCTCCTTCAGGTAGCGCATGTCGCTCTTCTGCAACAGGCATAGGTACGGGCCGACCGGGCCGAAGGTGCGGAAGCTCTTGCCCTTGTAGAACTGCATCTGCGGAATCTGGATATCCCGCGCCGAGTAGTCGTTGACGATCACCACGCCGGCGATGAACTCGTGCAGATTGGCGTCGGTCACCGCGACCTTGCCGGTGATCTCGCGGCGCAGCACCAGGCCCAGCTCGATCTCGTAGTCGAGGAAGCGCACCTGGCGCGGTTTGATCAGGTCGCTGTCGGCGGCGACGATGCAGCTCTGCGCTTTGGTGAATATCATGTTGAAGTGCTTGGCGTCCGGGTCCACGCCCGACTCGATCATGTGCTGGCGGTAGTTGGCGCCCTGGCAGACGAACTGCTGGTCGCGGGTGATCGGCGAGAGCAGCCTGACCGAATCCAGTGCCAGTTCTTCGCCCTGCACTTGCGCCAGTTCCTCGACCGGAACCTGGCGGATCAGCTCGCCGGTGCTGGCGTAGCGGCCGGGCAGGGGGCTGATGCGCCCCTGGCGCAGCACGCCCCAGCGGGATTCGTTCTGGTGTTCGAAGTGGACAAGGTGCACGGGCATGGGAGCGACTCCTGGTACTGCGGTGGGCCGCGTCGGGCGGCGATCGTTGTTGTGCTTTCTGTGGTGCTGCGGCGGGCCTAGCCGAACATCCGCGCCAGCGTGATCAGCTTGCGCAGCGTCAGGTCCGGGCTGTGCCGCAGGTTGTGCAGCAGGATGCGCAGCTTCTGCAGGTTCATCGCCGGCTTGGTGAAGCTCTTGGGCATGCGCTGGCCCCATTGCGACATGACTTCGGGGCTGACTTCGTGTACCCCGGTGGGGCGTTCGGCGGTGAACAGGTCGCCGTCGCAGTAGTGCTCGTGCTTGTCGCCCCACGGGTCCTGCCAGTAGTCGAAGATCTGGCTGCCGAGGATGTGCCGGCCCATGCCCCAGGCATGCTTCCAGCCGCGCTCGCGCAGCACCCGCTGGCCCATGCCGACGGCGTCGGCATCCACCACTTCGTAGGCGCTGTGGCTGTAGGCGGCCATGAAGCCCTGGGCGAGTGCGAGGGTGTGGTGGTCGGCCGGCGTGTCGCCCAGGTCCAGGCGCAGGAAGGTCACTGCCGGGGAACCGTCGGGCAGCACCTGCACGTCGCTGGGAATGAGACCGAAATGCTCGGTGTACCAGGCGCAGGTGGCCTGGTAGTCGGCCACTTCGAGCACCAAGTGGCCGAGCTTGATGATGTCCGGCGGTGCCACGGGCGGGCGCTGGGTGGCGTTGATCCGGGGTGCCTCGTCGACCTGGTTCAGCGGCAGCGCCGGACGATGTGCCCGTTCGCTGGCCGGCTGCTGGCCATGGATCGCCTCGACGACGAAGCCGGAAGGGTCGCGCAGGCTCACGCTTTCGCCGCCGCCGGGAGTGCTGAGTTTGTGGATTGGCGAGGCCCCCGGCAGGCGCGCCAGTTTTTGCAGGTCCTCGCGTGATTCCACGGCCAGGCCAAGGCCGACGAAGCGCGCCTGCGCCGCCTGCTGCACCCGATAGCAGTAGGGCGCAGGGCCAGTGCCGCGCAGGTACAGGCAGTCGGCATCGCGACGCGCCAGGGTCAGGCCGAAGTCACCGAGAAAGCGTTCGGCTTGCTCCAGGTCCGGGCGTTCGAAGATCAGGTGGGCCAGGGCCCGAGCCTTGACCGTCGGCTGCGGATGGCGAGCCGGTTGCGGCGTTGCCAGGGAAATAGAGGAGTGCTGACGGCTCATGTTTGTTGTTCTCCGCGGCTTTCGTCAGGCAAGGCTTCGCCATCGCCCCTGAGTAGGAGCGTTGGCAGGTTCGGTTGGATCAGTCCGCGGGTGGCAGCGGTGGCAACTCACCGGTGGACAGGCTGCGCGCTTCTTCCGACGCCACGCCGAGCGCGCGCAGGGTCAACTCCGCGGCGTCGCTGCCGGCCTGGCGCCAGGTCCGGTGGCCCTCCAGGACCAGGAAGATGGAGCTGAGCACGGAGCCGGCGATCATCGAGATCACCGACGGCAGCTGCTCCTGGCGGAAGCTGTAGCGGCCACCCGCGAGCCCGCTGAGCAGGTCGGCAGTGGGCGGGCCGAACCACATGCCGCGCAGCGATTCCTCGCTCATCGAGAAGCGGCTGATGAAGGCGCCCCAGTGCGGTTCCTCGTGGGCCCGGCGTATGAAGAAGCGGATGCCGTTGGCCAGGCGCAGGGCCGGGTCCGACGTCTCGCCGAAGCTCTTCACCACGCGCTGGTGCATCTCCGCCGACAGGTGGCTGGCCACATGCTGGAAGAGGTCGTCGATGGACTGCAGGTTGTTGTAGATGGTGCCCCGGGCCACACCGGCCTCCTGCGCCAGGTCGCTGATATTCACCTGGCTGGCGCCCTTCTCGGCGAACAGGCGCAGGGCGGCCTGGTGGATACGGCGTTGTACGGGGTTGAGGGTTTCCATGAAGAAATGGCTCCAAGGTCAAGCTTGAAGCGATTGAACACGTGCGTTCAAAATAAGTCAACAGGGTCTATTGATCGTTATTTTCTCAAATTTCTTCCCGGCTTCTCCCGTCTTTCGTGCCCTCCCGGCCCTTGGACGGTTCTTCGGAAAGGCTCTGGCTGGCGGCTTTGGCTAGGAAAATCGAAGCAAAATTGATCTCCAGTTGACTGAATTGAACACTGGTGTTCAAAATATTTCGGCGATGTCTTCCCCTGGAGCAAGCAATGCAACAGTCCACAACAACAACGACAACTTGTGACGTGATCATCGTCGGACTCGGCCCCACCGGGGCGGTGCTGGCCAACCTGCTGGGCCGCTATGGCTGGTCGGTGGTCGGCCTGGAGCGCGACGAGGACCTTTACTATGCCCCGCGTGCCGTGCATTTCGACGACGAGATCATGCGCATCTTCCAGTTCGCCGGCCTGGCCGACGACATCGGCCGCACCAGCGAATCCTTCACCGACATGGAGATCATTCTGCGTCCCGGACGCAAGCCGGTGACCCGCTCGCGCATCGGCAGCCAGGACCGGCGCTACGGCCATCCTGGCGCCTGGTGGTTCCATCAGCCGACCCTGGAGCGGCATTTCCACGACGGCCTCAAGCGCTACCCCAATATCACCCCGGTGTACGGCTGCCGTGTCACCGGCGTCGAGCAGGATGCCGAAGGCGTGCGCGCCACCGCCGTGCAGCGGGACGGCAGCGAACGGGTGTTCCAGGGGCGCTACCTGATCGGCTGTGATGGCGGCAAGAGTTTCGTCCGCCGCGAGGCTGGGCTGCGCCTGGAGTCAGCGGATTTCGACGAGGCCTGGGTGGTGGTCGATACCAAGACCCGCTCCGGTGAGAAGGATGCGCTGCTGCCGGCCAACCACTCGCAGGTGTGCAACCCGGCGCAGCCAGTGACTTACGTGCCGATGGCCGGCCCGTACTACGAATGGCAGTTCATGGTCACCGGCGGCAAGTCCGAGCGCGAGGCCACCGATCCCTACCTGGTGCGCCAGCAACTGCGCGACTTCGTCGACCTCGACAAGATCGAGATCACCCGCATCGCCTACTACAAGTTCCATGGCCTGTGGGCCAATGACTGGCGCAATGGCCGGATCATTCTCGCTGGCGACTCGGCGCACCAGATGCCGCCGTTCCTCGGCCAGGGCATGTGCTCGGGCGTGCGCGATGCCAACAGCCTGTGCTGGCGGCTGGACATGGTGCTGCGCGGCGCCGCGCGGGAGAAACTGTTCGACGACTATGAGGCCGAACGCTCGGCCCATGTGCGCGAAATCATCAATGGCGCGATGTTCCTCGGCAACGTTATCCAGACTCGCCACCGCGGCGTGGCCTTCCTGCGCGACTGGCTGCTGTTCCGTATCGCCGGGATGCTGCCTTTCGCCAACAAGGCGTTCGCCGACAAGGCCAACCGCAAGAAACCGTTGGCTGCCGGTTTCTGCGGCTGGGGGCACCGGCTGTCCGGTCACCTGGCCCTGCAGCCGAAAGTGCTGCGCGAGGAGGAGAGCGAGCGCGTGCTGCTCGACGAAGCCTTGGGCCACGGCTTTGCCTTGCTCGCCCGGCGCGGTTGCCTCGATAGCCAGCGCGCGCAATTGGAGCGACTGGCGCAACAGGTGGACCTGCGCGTGCTGGAGTTCGCCGAAGATCCGGCCGGCCCGGTGCTGGGCGACCCCACCGGCGCGCTGCAGGACTGGTTCGACGAAGCCGACATGGACTTCGTGCTGATCCGTCCTGATCGCTACGTCTTCGACGCTGGCCGCGCTGACCAGCTGGGCCGCGTCGCCGAGCGCTTCCTCGCCGGCCTGTCGCTGGTAAGCCAGAGCCATCAACCCCAAGGAGTGGCGGCATGATCGACACCCCCGTTCTCATCAGCGGCGCCGGCCCGGTAGGCCTAACCCTGGCGCTGAACCTCAGCCGCCTGGGCATTCGCTCGGTGCTGCTCAACGACCGTCGGCAGACCACCACGCACCCCAAGCTGGACGTAGTGAACTGCCGCTCGATGGAAATCTTCCGCCAGCTGGGCCTGGCCGAGCGCATCCGTACCGCCGGCAACCCGACCGATGCCAACCAGTACTCGGCAATGGCGGCAAGTGCCAGCGGGCCGTTCTACAGCGTGATGTCCGACCGCCACCTGATCTACCAGCCGGTCAACCAGGCCGCGCAGGCCATCCGTGCCTGCCGCGACGGCAGCCTGCCCCTGGAGTCGATGCAGCGCATCGCGCAGATGCATCTGGAACCGGTGTTGATGGCCGAAGTGGAGGCCGACCCGAACATCGAGTTGCGCATGGGCTGGCGCCTGTATGGCTTCGAACAGAGCTCCACCGGCGTGGTGGCGATGGCCCACGAAGTGGATAGCGGCGAAGCGCAGCAGTTCTTCGCCCAATACCTGGTCGGCTGCGACGGTCCCAACAGCCGCGTGCGCAATTTCCTCAATATCGATTACGACGGCACCCGCGACCTGGTCGGCGAGCTGTTCATCATCCACCTGCGCTCCGACGAGATCGCCGGGCTGTTCCCGAACAACCAGCCCTATTGGCACACCTGGCTGACACGGCCGGGATTCGCCGGCCTGCTGGTCTCGCCCGACGCCAGCCGCAACGACTACGTGCTGCACCGGCCCTTCGCGCCGCGCCCCGGCGAGTCGCTGGAGAGCGTGGTGGACGCCGCTCTGGGCTGCAAGCTGCGCTATGAAATCGTCCAGTCCGGTCCCTGGCGTCCACAGTTCTTGGTGGCTCGCTCGTTCGGCCGGCAGCGGGCATTCATTGCCGGCGACGCTACCCACCAGTTCATGCCCACTGGCGGCCTGGGGATGAACACCGGCGTGGCCGAGGCGCATAACCTGGCCTGGAAGCTGGCGGCCTGCCTGGCCGGCTGGGGCGGCCCGCGCCTGCTGGAGAGCTACGAGGCGGAGCGCCTACCCGTTGCCCGGCGCAACCGCGACCACGTGAAGAAATGTGCGGCGGCGACCTTTGAGGCGCAGATGCGGCGTGACGAGGCGCTGCTCGCCCAGGGGGCGGGCGGCGATGCGGCGCGCGAGGCAGCCGGGCGTGAGTTCGAGCGCAAGGTCTCGCGGCTCTACGAGTCGCTTGGCGTGGAGATCGGCTACCGCTACCACGGCTCGCCGGCCATCGAGACGGACACCGCCAGCGAGCCGGCTTACGAGGAGATTCGCTACACGCCCACCACCTGGGCCGGTGCGCGTCTGCCCAGCGCGTTCCGCGAGGATGGCACGGCGGTCTTCGACCAGTTGGCGCTGGGCGGCTATACCCTGCTGGCCTTCGATATGGACACCAAGAGTTACGCACCGCTGCAGGAGGCCGCCGAGGAATGCCGCGTGCCGCTGAGCGTTCTGCCGATCCATGAGAAGTACCTGGCCAACCTGTACGAGCGGCGCTTCGTGCTGGTGCGCCCGGACCAGCATGTGTGCTGGCGCGGCGACAGCCTGCCGGTCGATTGCTATTCGCTGTTCAACCGTCTGCGCGGAGCCCGCTGACCATGAGCCTGTTCATCGATTCGCTGAAACTGCGCCTGCTCCTGCTGGCGTCCATCCCGCTGCTGCGCCGGGCGGAACGCCGCTCGGCGCGCCTGCGCGAACTGCTTCACGAGGACTCCTTCGTGCTGCAGATCCGCACCGGCGATGGTGTCGGCGGCTATTACCAGCTGCGCGGCGGCGTGTTCAGCCTGCACCGTGGCGAGCACCGCCGGCCAGACTTCATCCAGCACTGGCAACGCAGCGCAGATGCGCTGCGGGTGATGCTCAGCCGCGACGAAACCGACATGCTGCGCGCCGTCGAAGGCGGGCAGTGCCAGCTGCAGGGACGCTTCGCGGTGGCCCTGTGGTTCAACGAAGCCATGAAGATCGCCCGGGCTGCCTAGCCCCTCACGGATCACAAGGACAACAAGAATGACGATCCTACAAGGTCGAGTCGACGTGCACCATCACATCATCCCGCCGGCCTTCGTCGAGGTCATGGCGAAAAAAGGCCTGGACATGGTCGCCGGCGCGCCGCTGCCGAAATGGTCGCCGCAGAAGTCCATCGAGGTGATGGACCTCAACGGCATCCAGACCGCCATCACCTCTCTGTCGGCGCCGGGCGTGCATTTCGGCGGGGGAGTAGGGCAGGCCCGCGAGCTGGCGATGCGCTGCAACGACTTCGCCGCGCAGATGCGGGGCGATTATCCGGGGCGCTTCGGCAACTTCGCCGTGCTGCCCACGCCCTTCACCGAGGCTGCCTGCCGCGAAGCGATCCGCGCGCTGGACGAGCTGAAGGCCGAGGGCGTGGTGCTGCTGGGCAGCACCGACGGGGTGTTCCTTGGCGACGAGCGTTTCGACGAGCTGATGGCCGAGCTGAACCGCCGCGCCGCCATCGTCTTCGTCCACCCGAACATGCACGAAAGCAGCGAGAAACTCGGCATCGCCGCGCCGGGCTTCCTGGTCGAATTCCTCTGCGACACCACCCGTGCGGCAGTGAACCTGATCCTCACCGGCACCCTGGAGAAGTACCCGCGCATCCGCTGGATTCTCGCCCACGGCGGAGGCTTCCTGCCCTACGTGGCCTGGCGCGTGTCCCTGGCCAACGCCTTGCCGCAGTTCCAGGACAAGGCCCCGCAGGGAGTGATGACCTACCTCAAGCGTTTCTACTTCGACACGGCGCTGTCGCCTTCGCGCTACTCCATGGCGGCGCTCAAGGAGTTGGTGGAGCCCTCGCAGATCCTCTTCGGCAGCGACTTCCCCTTCGCGCCGGCGCCGGTCACCACCCTGACCTGCCAGACTCTGGAGCAGAACACCTTGTGGACCGATGCACAGCGCTATGGGATCAATCGTGGGCACGCGCTGAGCCTGTTCCCGCAGTATCGCGATGCCCACGAGCAGGTGGTGGCCGCGCCGATCCATAGTGGTGAGTCGTTCGCCAGCCGGCTGAAGCGCAGCCTTACCCGTCCGCTGGGCGCCTACGTCGAGCGCGTACGCAGCCGCTGAGTCAGGACCATTCCCGGAGACGCGAATCCATGAGCACCCTGTTCGAACCCTTGCGCCTGCCCAACGGGCAGGTGATCCGCAACCGCATCGCCAAGGCGGCGATGGAAGAAAACCTCGCCGATGCCGACCACGCGCCCGGCGATACGCTGCTGAGTCTCTACCAGCGCTGGGCCGAGGGCGGTGCCGGGCTGATCATCACCGGCAACGTGATGGTCGACCGCCGTGCGCTGACCGGTCCGGCCGGCGTGGTGCTGGAGGATGACCGCCTGCTGCCGCGCTTCCGCCGCTGGGCCGAGGTCTGCCGCAGCCATGGGGCGCAGGCCTGGATGCAGATCAATCATCCGGGCCGCCAACTGATGGCTGATCTCGGCCAGCCGGCGCTGGGGCCTTCGGCCATTGCCGTGGACATTCCCGGCCTGAAAGGTGTCTTTGCACAGCCGCGTGCGCTGTCCGGCGCGGAAATCGATGGGCTGATCCTGCGCTATCTGAACGCCGCGCTGCTGGCCGAGCGCGCCGGGTTCACTGGCGTGCAGGTACATGCCGCGCATGGCTACCTGTTCAGCCAGTTCCTCTCGCCGCTGAGCAACCGGCGCGAAGATGACTGGGGCGGCAGCCTGGAGAACCGCGCGCGCATTCTGTTGCGCACGGTGGAAGCGATCCGCGCGCGGGTGGCGCCGCAGTTCTGTGTGGCGGTGAAGCTCAATTCCGCCGATTTCCAGCGCGGCGGTTTCGAGGCGCGCGACGCCGAGGCCGTGGTGCGCCTGCTCAACGAGAGCGGCGTGGACCTGGTCGAGCTGTCCGGCGGCAGCTACGAAAGCCCGGCGATGCAGGGGCAGACCCGCGACGGCAGCACCCTGGCGCGGGAGGCCTACTTCCTCGAGTTCGCCGAACGTATCGCCGCGACGGCGCGCATGCCGCTGATGGTGACCGGCGGCATCCGCCGGCGCGAGGTCGCCGAGCGTGTTCTGCAGGGACCGGTGGCGATGGTCGGCATGGCCACTGCCCTGGCGGTCGAGCCAACGCTGCCCCGGCGCTGGCAGGCAGGCGAGGGGGCGAAGGTCGAGCCCATAGTCGTGACCTGGAAGAACAAGGCCTTCGCCGCCGTGGCGACCCAGTCGGTGGTGAAGAAGCAACTGACGCTGCTCAGCCAGGGACGCCCGACCAACCCGCGTACGTCCCCGCTGCTGGCGCTGATCGGCAACCAGCTGAAGTTGCGCAAGCTCTCGCGCCGCTACCGGCGCTGGGTCGCGCAGGCCTGAAGCGCTTTCAGCCGCCCTGGGGCAAGGCCAGGGCGGCTATCTTCGCGGCCTTCGCGGGTGTAGCGCCCAGCGCGCGCAGGAGCATCTCGGCGAGCAGGATGTCCTGGCCTTGCGGCGCCCGGCCTTCGAGGCTGGCGCGGATGGCGCCGGTGACGCCGGCGATCACCAGGTCCAGGGCGAGGTCTTCGTTGGCGTAGTTGAAGACGCCTTCGACCAGGCCGGCGCGCAGGTCGTCGCGGACATGCCCGGCCAGCGTCGAATGCATGGCCTGGTCGTAATGGATCACCCGCAACAGTGCACTGGCCCATTGCGAGTCGGACTGTGCGTGCAGGACGAACATGCGCACGCCGATGGCCAGTCGCCGGGCGCCGCTGGAAATGCCGGCGCTGAGCTGGGTGATGGTCTCGGAGAAGTCGCTGGCCAGCGAGATACCCACGGCTTCGGCCAGCTCCTCCCGCGTCTTGAAGTAGTTGTAGATGGTGCCGGTGGACACCTGCGCCTCGGCGGCCAGGTCCTGGAACACCGTGGCCGCGATGTCCTGCCGGGCGAACACCCGCAGCGCCGCATCGAGCAGGCCCTGGCGGGTGCGGGCGCGCTTCTTGTGGCCGCGGGTGAGCGGTTCGCTTTCTTCTTCGCTTGGCTGGCGGTCGGTCATGGCGGTCATTCGTCTGCGGGGCTACGACGATGATACGGGATGCCCAGGGCCGACCGGTACCCGCTCATGCCCGCAGTAGTGCCTGGCAGTGGCGCAGCAGGTCGGCGGCCTGCTCGGGTCGGCCCTGGTGCATGATGATGCGGTCCGGGCGCACCACGGCCAACGCCGGGTCGGGCCAGGGCGCGAGCAATGAGCCGTCGAGGGTTTCGGCGAGGTCCGCGCGGCTGTCGTCGCGGGCATGGCCGATCTGCAGGAAGCTGCCGCCCAGCTCCAGCCATTGCTGCTGTTGCGCAGTGTCGAGCCAGTGGCGCGGGTCGGTGCCCAGGCCGACCAGTTGCAGGCGGTCGCCCAGTAACTGGTCGCTCAGACAGATGCGCCCGGCGCTGCGCACCCAGGCCTGGGGGAACAGCCCGCCGCTGACCAGCCGGGCACGCCGCGGGCTGCGCACGAACAGGCCGCGGCGGAAACGGTGCTTGGGCTTGATGTCCAGCTCCTCGAAATGCCGCCGCGCCGCCGGGATCAGTCGCAGCGTCTTCATCAGACCATGGATCAGCGCAGCCGCCAGGGCGTTGCCGGGCATCACCAGGCGGCCCATGAGCTTGGCCAGGTCGATCATCTCCCGTGCGTGGGGCTGGCGCTCCTGGTCGTAGCTGTCGAGTATTCGCGGCGTCGCGCGTTCCTGTAGTACCCAGGAGAGCTTCCAAGCGAGGTTGGCCACGTCGCGCAAACCGGCCACCAGGCCTTGTCCGACGAAGGGCGGAGTGATGTGCGCGGCGTCGCCGACGAGGAATACCCGGCCCTGCTGGAAGCGCTCGCAGCAGCGGGCGTGGAAGCGGTAGACCGCCTTGCGCTCGATGTTCAGTTGCTGCGGCGCGATCCAGGGCGCCAGCAGGGCGCGGATGCGCTCCTGGTCTTCCATCTCGTCGCGGGTTTCACCGGGTCGCAGCATGAATTCCCAGCGCTCGCGGCCGCCGGGGGCGGGCATGTGCGGTGTCGGGCGGCGATGGTCGCAGAGGAACTCGACGTGGTCGATGGCCTTTCCCTGACGCGCTCCGGCGTCGACGATCAGCCAGTCCTCGGAATAGCTCTGGCCGTTGAACTCCTGGCCGATCAGCCCGCGCACCCTCGAACTAGCACCGTCCGCGCCGACCAGATAGCGGCAACGTACGTGATGCTGCACGCCGGCTTCGTCGACCAGAGTGGCGCTGACACCGGTGCCGTCCTGGGCGAACTCCTGCAGCTCCAGGCCTCCCCGACAGCGCAGGTTCCCGTAGTGCTGCGCCTGCCGCCGCATCGCCTGCTCCAGGTCCGGTTGATAGAAGGTCACCAGCTTGTGATGGCCATCGATGCGGCCGCTGGTGTTGGCCTGGCCGAACTGGCCGACAATGGGGCAGTGCATCTTCACCTGGGGGATGACCACGGTTTCGAACGCGTCTTCCTCCAGCCCGGCGAGCTGGAGGATACGCAGCGCTTCGTTGTCCAGGGCGATGGCGCGCGGCATGGGAAGGATGTCGTGGTCCTTGTCGATCACCAAGGCGTCTACGCCATAGCGGCCGAGCAAAGCAGCCAGCGTCGCGCCGACCGGACCATTGCCGATCACCAGAACGTCGACCGATTCGGGGAGGAGCTCATTGTTGTTATGCATTGGGAGATCCGCAGCCAGAAGTGGGCCCGGATTCTTGCTGATCCGGGTGAGGCGGAATCTAACAAAAATGACGGGTACGTCAATATTGGCTTTTTATTCAGAAATTCTTCCGATCTGATCGGGTCCCTGGGCAGGCAATGTCGATGGCGGGGCGCAGCGGAGGAGGGCGTTGCCCTGGGAAGCGGAAATCGTGTCTTGAGGGTAGGATCTGGCGTCTATCGGCTGCGTACTGACTTCATCCCGTCTCGAATCGCAAGGAAATCCATGACCGACGTCGTCGACCTGTTCGACATCCAGTATTTCTGGAACCTGATTGCCATGCTCTGGTTCCTCTTCTGCTGGATTGGCTATACCCGCTACGCCAAGACCAAGGCCCGCGACACCGCGTGCCTGGCCAGTGTGCTGCACCTCTACCGCCAGGACTGGATGCGCCGCGTATTGCTGCGTGACAACCGCGTGGCGGACGCCAGCGTGATCGGCAACCTGGAGCGCAACGCCTCGTTCTTCGCATCCAGCACCCTGATCATCCTGGCCGGCATCCTCACCCTGCTGGGCTCCGCCGAGCGCACGATCTCCGTGCTGGCCGACCTGCCTTTCGTCACGGCGCCGACCCGTGGGCTGTCGGAGCTCAAGCTGCTGTGCCTGGCGGTGGTCTTCGTCTATGCCTTCTTCACCTTCAGCTGGTGCATGCGCCAATACAACTTCGCGGCGGTGCTGATCGGCTCCGCGCCCATGGTGGGGGAACGCAACGTCGGCGAGCTGGAGCGCAAGTCCTTTGCCGAGCGCGCAGCGCGCGTGGTGTCGCTAGCGGCTCACCAGTTCAACCAGGGCCTGCGGACCTATTATTTCGCCCTGGCCATGCTCGCCTGGTTCATCAACCCGTGGATATTCATGCTGGTGACGGCTGGGGTGGTGGGCGTGCTGTACCAGCGCGAATTCCACTCCAGCGTGCTCCACGTGATGGTCTATACGCCGACGCTGCAGGGCGACGCGCCGCGGGACAACGACATTCCCCCCAGCGGTTGACCGGCAAACGACAGAAACGACAAGGCCCGCAATATGCGGGCCTTGTTCTGTGCGGTAGAGGCGCTGTTACTGCTGCTTCTGCTCGCCAGCGGGTTCCTGCGGCGCGGTGGCCGGGGCAGCCGGAGTAGCCGGGGCGGCTTCGGGTGCCGGCGGGGTGGTCGGCGCCGGAGTGGCCGGCTGCTCGGTGGCGGCGGGCGCGGCAGGCGCTTTCGGCTCTTCTTTCTTGTCGCAGGCGGCAAGGCCGAGACCGGCAACGATCAGCAGAGCGAAGGGAAGGGTTTTTTTCATGCGGAGCCTCCATGTGCGGCTTTCCTGGTGTTAGCCCTTTGAGCAGGGGTTGTGTGAATTAGTTCAACGAATATTCCGAAGGCCCTGTAATCCATCACTGCAGGAGTGCCAACGCACGGGGTATCATGCGGCCCCGTGCAGTCAATCGGTCACCCCTCCCATGTCCGAAAACCCACTTCTTGAGCGCGCCCAGCGCTTCCTGTCGGCGCTGCGCCACTGCCAGTTGCTGGGCATCAGCGCACACGCGGCAGATGCTTCCGGCCTGACCCTGCGGCTTCCCTACAGCGAGGCCATCGTCGGCAACCCGGAAACCGGCGTGATCCACGGCGGCGCCATCACCACGCTGATGGACACCACCTGCGGCATCTCCACCGTCTGCGTGCTGCCGCAGTTCGAGATATGCCCGACCCTGGACCTGCGCATCGACTACATGCACCCCGCGCAGCCGCACAAGGACGTCTACGGATTTGCCGAGTGCTACCGGGTCACCCCGAATATCATCTTCACTCGGGGCTACGCCTACCAGGACGACCCTTCCGAGCCCATCGCCCACGTGGTCGGCACCTTCATGCGCATGGGCAAGTCGGTTTCCGCCGGCGCCGTGAAGCGTGATGTCGAGGGAGGCCAGGGATGAGCACGGTGAATATCGAGGCGATGGTGCGCGCGGCGCACGAGAGCAAGAACTACGACCCGCTGCTGGACATGATTCCCTACGCCCGGCTGCTGGGCATCCGCTGCCTGCGCCTGGGCGACGACGCGATCTTCCACCTGCCGGCCAACCCGGACAACATCGGCAACCCGACGCTGCCGGCCCTGCATGGCGGCGTGATCGCCGGCTTCATGGAACAATCGGCCCTGCTGCACCTGCTGATGTTCATGGGCATCCCGCACATGCCCAAGATCATCGACTTTTCCATCGACTACTTGCGCGCCGGGCATTTCCGCGACACCTACGCGCAATGCCAGGTCTGGCGCCAGGGCCGGCGCGTGGCCAACGTCGCCATCACCGCCTGGCAGACCACCCGCACCGAGCCCATCGCCACTGCGCGCGCGCACTTCAAGGTCGACGGCGCCTGAATGGGCACCCTGCTGATCCTGCTCGGCCTGCTGCTGATCCTCGCCGGGTACGTCTGGCTCATCGCCCGCGCCTTCGAGCGCAGTCTGTTCTGGGGCGTCGCCAGCCTGCTGCCGCCGCTGGCGCTGCTGTTCGTCCTGATTCACTGGCGCCACGCGCGCAATGCCGTCTCCCTCGGTGGGCTGGGCTGCATTCCGCTGGTGGTCGGCCTGACCCTGCTGGCCAGCCAGGACAGCGCGCGTCTGGAAGCCATTCTTCGCTTCGAATGGCTCAAGCCCGAACCGGTCGTACAGCCTGAACTGGCCATCGACCTGCGTGGCGAACTGAACGGCAAGCCGTTCGTGCCCGAGCAGGCCGAGTTCATCGATGGCGTGCTCAGCCTGCGTGAAGGGCAGGATTTCTATGCGCATCGAGAGGTCCAGGTGCGCCTGGTCGCGCCGGTCAACGGCCCGGTCCGGCTCGACGTGTTGCCCGACGACAAGGGCCGCCTGCCGGAAATCGAAGTCAGTTGGCTCGCGCCAGGCCAGGACCTGCCCGAGGCGGTGCGCCTGCAGCGTGGCTACAGCCTGCACCTGGACCTGACGCCCAAGGCTCCCAACCGCATGGAAGGCGTTTTCCACCTGGTGCTGCCAGCGGAGATGCAGACCACGTTGTCGGGCAGTATCGAAGTCTTCACCGACCGACTGCGTTACCGCGAGGGCGAGGTGGATACCCACTTCGACTCCCGCGACACCCTGCGTTTTGTGCTGCAGGACTACCTGCAGCGCCGCTTCTCTCGACGTGACGTCGCCATTACCCGCCTGCCGACCCTGGATACCCAGCGGGCGTCGCAGGAGGTCCAGTTGACCGTAGAGACGGACGGCGAGACGCAGGACCTGCAGGTTAAGCTGGAGAAGAACCCGACGCGCGGCTGGGGTGTGAGCGGCGACCACTATCCGCGATTGAAGGCGGCAAGCGTCTCCACCGCCCCAGTACAGGCTCCTGCTGCTGCCACGGTCAGCACCTCGGCACCGGCGGCGACGGAAAGCGGCCGCCTGTCCGTGGAGCGCCTGCTGGCCGCTCCCCAGCGCTACGTCAACCGCAGCATGCGCGTGACCACCGAGCGCGGGCGTACGGCCGAGGGTGTCTTCGTCGGACTGAATGCCGATGGTCGTGTCGTCATTCGTCGGGTCATCGAGGGTCCGGGCGAGGCCAGCTACACGCTGCGCCCCAGCGAAATCACCGATATCGAGCTGCCGGCGCACTGACCACCCGCCGGCGCTCTGCCACCGCCTTGGCCGACGATGTGGCGGTGATTTTTCGCCAACCCCTTGAATTGGTTCGGGAAGCCCCCATCTCGCTGACAGTGGCCGCATGACGCGGCATTTGTCATCCTCGGAGCGAGAAACAATGAGCGCGGAGACTCAAAAAGAAACACTGGGCTTCCAGACCGAAGTGAAGCAGCTGCTTCACCTGATGATTCATTCCCTGTATTCGAACAAGGAAATCTTCCTTCGCGAACTGATTTCCAACGCCTCCGACGCCGCCGACAAGCTGCGGTTCGAGGCCCTGGCCAAGCCGGAGCTGCTCGAAGGCGGCGCCGAGCTGAAAATCCGTGTGAGCTTCGACAAGGACGCCAAGACCGTCACCCTCGAAGACAACGGCATCGGTATGAGCCGCGAGGAAGTGATCGCGCACCTGGGCACCATCGCCAAGTCCGGCACCGCCGACTTCCTGAAGAATCTCTCGGGTGACCAGAAGAAGGACTCCCACCTGATCGGCCAGTTCGGCGTGGGCTTCTACAGCGCCTTCATCGTCGCCGATAAAGTGGACGTATTCACCCGTCGCGCCGGCGCTCCGGTCAGCGAGGGCGTGCACTGGTCGTCGAAAGGCGAGGGCGAGTTCGATGTGGCGAGCATCGACAAGGCTGAACGCGGCACCCGTATCGTCCTGCACCTGAAAGACGGCGAAGAAGAGTTCGCCGACGGCTGGCGCCTGCGCAACATCGTCAAGAAATACTCCGACCATATCGCGCTGCCCATTGAGCTGCCGAAGGAATCGACCGGCGAAGAAGCCCCGGCCGAGACCGAGTGGGAAGTGGTCAACCGTGCCAGCGCCCTCTGGACCCGTCCGCGCACCGAGGTGAAGGACGAGGAATACCAGGAGTTCTACAAGCACATCGCCCATGACTTCGAGAACCCGCTGACCTGGAGCCACAACAAGGTCGAGGGCAAGCTCGAGTACACCTCGCTGCTCTACGTCCCGGCCCGCGCGCCGTTCGACCTGTACCACCGCGAGGCTCCGCGCGGCCTGAAACTGTACGTGCAGCGCGTGTTCATCATGGACCAGGCCGACCAGTTCCTGCCGCTGTACCTGCGCTTCATCAAGGGCGTGGTGGACTCCAACGACCTGTCGCTGAACGTCTCCCGCGAGATCCTCCAGTCCGGCCCCATCGTCGACTCGATGAAGTCTGCGCTGACCAAGCGTTCCCTGGACATGCTGGAGAAGCTGGCGAGCAACGACGCCGAGGCCTACAAGGGCTTCTGGAAGAACTTCGGCCAGGTGCTGAAGGAAGGCCCGGCCGAGGACTTCGCCAACAAGGACAAGATCGCCGGCCTGCTGCGCTTCTCCTCCACCAGCGACGAGAGCGGCGAGCAGAGCGTGTCCCTGGCCGACTACATCGGTCGCCTGAAGGAAGGCCAGGACAAGATCTACTACCTCACCGGCGAAAGCTTCGCCCAGGTGAAGAACAGCCCGCACCTGGAAGTCTTCCGCAAGAAAGGTATCGAAGTGCTGCTGCTCACCGACCGCATCGACGAGTGGCTGATGAGCTATCTGCCGGAGTTCGACGGCAAGCAGCTGGTCGACGTTGCCCGTGGCGACCTGGACCTGGGCAGCCTGGACTCCGAAGAGGACAAGAAGGCCCAGGAAGAGATCGCCAAGGCGAAGGAAGGCCTGGCCGAGCGCCTGAAAGCCGCGCTGGGCGATGAAGTCGCCGAGGTGCGCGTGTCCCACCGCCTGACCGACTCGCCGGCGATCCTCGCCATCGGCGAGCAGGACCTGGGCCTGCAGATGCGCCAGATCCTCGAGGCCAGCGGGCAGAAGGTGCCGGAAGCCAAGCCGATCTTCGAGTTCAACCCGTCCCACCCGCTGATCGAGAAACTCGACGCGGAAGCCGACGAGGACCGCTTCGGCGAGCTGACCCACATCCTCTTCGACCAGGCCGCCCTGGCCGCGGGGGACAGCCTGAAGGACCCGGCCGCCTACGTGCGCCGCCTGAACAAGCTGCTGGTGGAGCTGTCTGCCTGAGTCGCCGCCTGAAAAACAAAGCCCGCTTCGGCGGGCTTTGTGCTTTCTTTATCCGCTCCACCCAACCGACAAGCGAAAAGGGGATTACCCAATGAGCCAGATCCGCGTGCAACCAGTCGCCTACAGCCAGGATGGCGTGTCCTTCGAGGGCCAGTTGGTATTCGATGCTGCCAGCAACGCGCCGCGTCCCGGCCTGCTGATGGCGCCGAACTGGATGGGCGTCAGCCAGGGCGCCGTGGATATCGCCCGCAAGGTCGCCGAGCGCGGCTACGTCGTGCTGGTGGCGGACCTTTATGGCAAGGACGTCCGCCCAAATGGTACGGAACAGGCGGCGGCCGCCATGATGCCGCTCAAGAATGACCGTGCGCTGCTGCGCAAGCGCATGCAGCTTTCCCTCGCCACCCTGTTGGAGCAGGCCGGCCACGCGCCGCTGGATACCAGCCGGCTGGCGACCTTCGGCTTTTGCTTCGGCGGCTGCTGCGCGCTGGAGCTGGCCCGCGACGGTGCGCCGCTGGAGGCTGCCGTGTCCTTCCACGGCACCCTGGATACGCCTAACCCGGCCGATGCGAAGAACATCAAGGGGGCGGTGCTGGTTCTCGACGGCGCGATCGACCCGTTCGTCCCGCGTGAGCAACTGACCGCGTTCGCCAAGGAAATGATCGATGCCCAGGTCGACTGGGCCCTGACCAGCTACGGCGGCGCTGCGCATTCCTTTACCGATCCGCATGCGCAGATCCCGGGCAAGATGCAGTACGACGCCAAGATCGCGCGTCGCGCCTTCGCTGCGATGTTCGACCTGTTGGTCGAGCGCTTCGGCGCCTGACCGGATCGGGGGAGGGCGTCGCGCCGCTCCCCCGCGCCGGATTCAACGCAGCTTGGCCACCTTGAACTCCAGGTCCGGCCAGGCTGGCAGGCCGGCGAAGTCCTCGCGCAGGTACCGCGTCAGTGCGACTACCTGCCCATCGCTCAGGCTGTTGCCGAAGGCCGGCATGTAGCCCAGCTCTGGTCGTGCGGGATCGCCGATGCCATGCAGGATCACCTGCAGCAGGTTGTCCGGCGTGGCCGCATGCAGGTTGTTGCTCACCGCCAGCGATAGCCGCACACCATTGAGCTTCGGGCTGTCGCCGTCATGGTGGCAGGCCATGCAGGCACCATTGAATATCCGTCCACCGCGGCCACTGACGGGCTGCAGCGTGCCGTAGGTCCGCTGCTCCAGTTCGACGGCCCGCTGCTCCGGCGAGAGGTTGCCGGCTTGCTCCGGGAGGAAGGTCGCGAGGTAGCGCGCCATTGCCCGCAGGTCCGTATCCGACTGCTGCGTCAGCCCCGCCGAAACCGGCGCCATCGGGCCGGCGGCGGCGCCGTGGTAGCGCGAGAAGCCGTTGCGGAAATAGTCGTACAGCAGCGCCTGGTTCCAGGGGATGGGTGGCTTGTTGCTGGCGTTGAGCGCAGGAGCCTGCCAGCCGTCCACCGTGGCGCCGGCGAAGCGATCCTTACCCGTGCGCTCGGCGCCCAGCGCGTTGCGTGGCGTGTGACAGGCGCTGCAATGACCCAACCCTTCCACCAGATAGGCGCCACGATTCCACGCGGCATCGCGCTGCGCTTGCGGCTGGAAGATGCCCTTGTCGAAGAACAGGAAGTTCCAGCCCGCCATGATCCGGCGCTGGTTAAAGGGGAAGGGTAGGCGATTGTTCGGCCTATCTGCCTTCACGGCCGGACGGCTCATCAGGTAGGCGTACAGGTCGCGCAGGTCTTCGTCTGCGATGCGGGTGAACGCTGTATAGGGGAAGGCCGGGTAGAGGTAGTCGCCCTCTCGGGAGATACCCGCGCGCATGGCCCGCTTGAAGGCTTCGAAAGACCAGGCGCCGATGCCGGTATCGCGGTCGGGTGTGAGGTTGGAGGTGTAGAGTGTGCCGAATGGCGTGACCATGGCGCGGCCACCCGTCAGGGGTGCGCCGCCGTCGCGGGTGTGGCACACCGCGCAGTCGCCCAGCGCGGCCAGCTGCTGGCCACGGGCGATGGCTTCGGCGCTGAAACTTTCGGGGGCTGGCGGGTCGATCGGCGCGATACTCGATTGCCCGGTGGCGATCATTCCCACCACGGCAAGTGCAGCCAGCGCGCCGATGGCGACCAGTGAAGTCTTTTTCATGACGGTCGCTTCTCCTGCAGCGCGGCGCGAACCCGCTCGGGCGTGAACGGTGGACGAGTGAGGCGCACGCCGGTGGCGTCGTACAGGGCATTGGCGATAGCGGCGGCGCTGGGCACCGAAGTGGACTCGCCGGCCCCCAGCGGCGGGGTGCCGGGACGGTCGAGCAGCAGCGCGGTGATTTTCGGCACTTGCAGGAACCCGAGGATCGGATATCCGCCCCATTCAAGACTGGTGACACCACTGCGGTCGAAGGTCGAGTACTCCATCAGGGCTCGGCTGGTGGCGTGGATCACGTTGCCGTGGACCTGATGGCGCACGCCGTCGGGGTTGACCATCTGCCCGCAATCCTGCGCTACGTGGACATCGGTTACACGGACGGCGCCGGTGTGCGGCTCGACCTCGACATCGACTATCCAGGCGGCCCAGGCCGAACCGAACCCCGGGAAGTCGCTATGGAAATAGCGCGCATAGGCGAAGCCGCGGCCGACCAGCAGGTTGCCCTGGCGAGCTTGAGGGTTGGGGGCGGGACGTGGCTGCCAGTGGGCGGAGCTGGCCAGTGCGTTGATCAGCGCAACCGCGCGCTCGTCGTGCAGGTAGCGTAGGCGGAACTCGATGGGGTCGGCGCCGGCCATTTGCGCCAGTTCGTCGATGTAGGACTCGTGAGCGAAGACGTTGGGCAATGCCGACACCCCGCGCATCCACGACGCCCGGACAATGGGCGCGGCGTCGTTGCAGACCACGCGCATGTGCGGGTAGGCGTACTGCGGCACGGCGGTGCGGTCGCCCATCCGCGTCACCTGGGGCTTGGCATCCACCTTCGAGGTGAGCAGCAGCGCGAGGTTGATGCCGTTGTTGGAGGGGTAGCAGGTGGCGAAGTCGTAGGCGGCCACGTTGCCGTCCTTGTCCAGCCCGCCACGGACTTCGATCAGCTGCGCCGAGCCCTTGGGTTCCCAGCCGTGTTCCTGTTCGCGCATCAATTGCACACGCACCGGGCGGCCGACAGCCAGGGCGAGCAGGGCGGCGTCGGCGGACACGTCATCGGCGCAGTTGCGCCCGTAGCAGCCGGAGGCTTCCATCCTGATGACTTCGACCTGCTCGGGTTGCATGCCCAGCAGCGTTATCAGGTCGGCGCGCAGGTCGTGGGGATTCTGGCTGCCGGACCAGACCTTCATCACGCCGTCCTCGAGGTTCGCCAACGCACAGGACGGGCCGATGGAAGCATGCTGCTGGTAGGGCCAGACGTAGGTGCGCTGCAGCGGACGGTCGATCTGCCGGAGTACGGCGTCCATCTGCTGGTCGTCCTGCAGCATGCGCGGTTGCTTGGGGTGGGCGCGCAGGGTTGCTTCCAGGTCGTCGAGGCCCAGCGGCGGCAGGTCGCTCCAGCTCTTCCAGCGCACCTTCAGCGCCCGAGCGATGCGGATCGCCTGCTCCTCGCGTTCGGCCACCACGCCGATGAAATCACCGATCACCACCAGACGGACAAAGCCGGGCAGCTGGGATACCGATGATTCGTCGACTTCCAGCCGACTCCGGCCCAGGGGCGCGTTGACGTCGGCGCCGGTGTAGGGCGGACGCACCACGCGGCCGTGGAGCATTCCCGGCAGGCGCATGTCGTGTACGTAGGTCAGCCCGCCGGTGACCTTGGCCGGGATGTCGAGGCGCGGCACCGAGTGGCCGACCACCCGGTACTCACTGTGCGGTTTGAGCGGCGCGCCAGCATCGATCTTCAGTTCGAAGCGTTCGCCACGCAGCAGTTCGCCGTAGCCGATGCGGCGGGCCGGCTTGCCTTTGACGAAGATTTCCCCGTCTGCGCAGTCGAGTTGACGGATGTTGCTGCGGAGATGTTGCGCGGCGCGCCGCATCAGAAACTCCCGCGCCTCGGCCGCGGCACGGCGCAGCGGAATGGCGCTGACCTGGATGCTGGAGCTGGCGATGGTTGGGCCCTGGTCGGGGGTGAAGCGGGTGTCGCCGAGCAACAGGGTGATCTGCTTGAGGTCGACGTTCAGTTCCTCGGCGACTATCTGCGTCAGCGCGGTGCGGATACCGGTGCCGAGGTCGACGTGGCCACAGGCGGCGGTGATGGTGCCGTTGCCGGCGATGGCGATGAAGCTGTCGACCTGATCGAGGTGCAGGGCGCTATCGGCGCCCAGCGCCATCAACGGACGCGGCAATTGCACGCTGACCAGCAGCGCGGCGCTGGCCTTGAGGAAGTGGCGGCGGCCGAGCAGGCTCATGCCGGGGTCTCCTGGTCGCCGTTGCCGCGCTGATCGCTCCTGCCGGCCGCCCGCCGCACCGCAGCCAGGATCTGCACATGCGCACCGCAGCGGCACAGGTTGTAGGCCAGCTCCCGGCGAATCTCGTCATCGCTCGGGGTGGGATTGCGGGTGAGCAGGGCCGCGCTGGTCATCACCATGCCGTTGGTGCAGTACCCGCACTGCGCGGCCTGCTCGTCGATGAAGGCCTGTTGCACCGGGTGCAGGGCATCCAGCGTGCCGAGGCCTTCCAGTGTAGTGACCTGGCGCCCCTGGGCCGCGGAGACCGGCGTGATGCAGGCTCGGGTGGCGATGCCATCGAGGTGGACAGTGCAGGCGCCGCACTCGCCCAGGCCGCAGCCGAACTTGGGGCCGTTGAGTTGCAGGTCATTGCGCAGGACGTACAGCAAGGGCGTATCGGCTGCCACGGTGAGCTGCCGGGTCTGGCCGTTGACGAACAGCGAGAGGGGATAAGCCATGGGGTGGGCTCCTTCCTGGGAGAGTGATGCCCGACACCCTGGCCATGGCCGGATGCAGGGAAAAGGAAGGAAGTCTTCGGGAGCAGCCTGACGCCAGCTAGGGCGAGCAGGCCGAAAGTGCTGTAGGAATCAGGTGATAGGGGCGCAGGTACCGCGCCCCGTCAAGACACGGCGTCAGGCGTTGCCAGCGGGAGCCGTGGAGGGGTGGTCTGCGCGGTATCCGCGTGCGCCGAACCAGACGATGTACAGGTAGCACACCAGCGGCACGGCGAAGGAGGGCAGCAGGCCTATGCGGTCGGCAAAGAAGGCCTGCACCAGCGGCATCACGGCGCCGCCGACGATGGCCATGCAGAGCAGGCCGGAGCCTTTGCTGGTGAGGTTACCCAGGCCTTCCAGGGCAAGGGAGAAGATGGTCGGGAACATGATCGAGTTGAACAGGCCGATCAGGATCAGCGCCCACATCGCCACATGCCCGCCGACACTCAGCGCGATGCCGATCAGCACCGCGATCGCCACGGCGTTGAAGGCCAGCAGGCGGTTCGGCGCAATGGAACGCATCAGCGCACTGCCGATGAAGCGGCCGACCATGGCGCCGCCCCAGTAGAACGACAGGTACTTGCCGGCTTGGTCGGCGGGCAGCCCGGCGATGTCCGGCTGGCCCATCAGGCTGACCAGGTAGCTGCCGATGGACACCTCGGCACCGACATAGCAGAAGATCGCGATGACCCCGAACACCAGGTGGCGGTGGGCAAGGATCGACTGACGCCCAGCCACGCCGTCGGTGGGCTCGCCGTGGTGGATCTTAGGCAGGCGGAACAGGGCGATCAGCACCGCAATGGCGAACAGCAGGCCGGCCAGCACCAGGTAGGGCGTCTTCACCGAGTCCGCTTCGCTGGCGGCGGAGCTGCCGATCTGCGAGGCGGCACCGGCGCCGATGGCGAGGATGGTCACCGAGCCGACCAGTGGGCCGACCGTGGTGCCCAGGGAGTTGAAGGCCTGGGTCAGGTTCAGCCGGCTGGCAGCGGTGGCCGCCGGCCCGAGCACGTTCACGTAGGGGTTGGCCGCGACCTGCAGCAGGGTAATGCCGGAGGCGAGGATGAACAGTGCGGCGAGGAAGAACGGGTAGGACTGCGCGCCGGCCGCGGGGTAGAAGAGCAGGCAGCCGACGCCGGCAGTGGCCAGGCCAACGATGATGCCGCTCTTGTAACCGACCTTCTCCACCAGCCGCCCGGAAGGGAAGGACATGATGAAGTAGGCGCCGAAGAAGCAGAACTGCACCAGCGAGGCCTCGACGTAGGACAGGGTGAAGACCGCCTTGAGGTGCGGCACGAGAATGTCGTTGAGCGAGGTGATCAGGCCCCACATGAAGAACAGCAGGGTCAGCACCGTGAGGGCGCTGGTGTGGCGGTTGGTGGTCGACTGGTCCATCGCGGACTCCTTGGGCCAGAAGTATCGGGCTTGCCATCGGCAAGGGTTCGGGGCGCGCGATGTTGCGGCAAGCCGCCGCGCGAATCCTCAGTCATTCGCCGATTTCGACAGCGGGGCGGCGATTTCTGATCGGTGTCTCTGTACGGCTAGCGCGGCAGTTCGATGCGCCCTTGCTCGCCCGGCACCGTCGGCCAGTCACGGGCGGCCCAGCGGGCGCGGGCGCTGTCGATCAGTTGGGGGTCGCTGGCGACGAAGTTCCAGTTCATCCGCCGCGGCCCGTCCAGCGGGTCACCGCCGATGATCACCGCGTGGCAGTCGCCGCAGGCGGATAGAGTGAAGTCCACACCTTCGGGCAGTACCACCAACTGGTGCAGCGGTAGCGATTCGTCGTCCAGCAGCGCTTCGCCTTCGATCAGGTATAGCGCGCGCTCGGGATGTTCGTTCGGGATCGCCAGGGTTGCGCCCGCGCTGAGCTGCAGGTCGGCGTAAAGCGTCTTCGAACGAACCGGCACCGGCGACTCCAGGCAGAAGCCGGCGCCGGCGATCATGCGGATGCGCACGCCCAGGCTGTCGCTCTCCGGCAGGCTGGCGCTGGCGTGGTGGCTGTAGCTGGGTTCGCAGTCTTCCAGTTCACGCGGCAGGGCCAGCCAGACTTGCAGGCCGTGCAGGCGCGAGCCGCTGCGCAACAGGTCGGCCGGGGTCCGCTCGACGTGGGCGACGCCGCGCCCGGCTGTCATCCAGCTGACGTCGCCGGGCAGCACGAGCTGGTCCGAGCCGAGGCTGTCCTTGTGCTGTACCTGGCCTTCGAACAGGTAGGTAAGGGTGGACAGGCCGATGTGCGGGTGCTGGCGGATGTCCATGCCGTGCTCCGGCGCGAAGCTGCTTTCGAGCATGTGGTCGAAGAACACGAAGGGGCCGACGCTGCGGCGCTGGGCCGAGGGCAGGGGGCGCAGGATGGGCACGCCCTCGACGTCTTCGGCGCGCGGGCGGATGGCTAGCAGGCTGTCGCTCATGATGGTGTCCAGTGGTCCGATCCACGCATGATAGACGCTTGGCGCCGCGCCGCCCCGTACGGCGTCAAGCTGTCATCAGGCTGTCACGGCGATGTCATAGCCTCGCGCGGACCCCAACAAGGAGCGCGACATGTCCATTTCCCGCCTGCCAGCAGTCCTGGCTCTCTCCCTGACTTGTGCCTTCGCTTCCTCGGCGTTCGCCGAAGTACGCGTCAACGGCCCGGTGGAGTACGGCGTCTTCGTCAGCAACTACAAGGATTACCAGCCCGGTGAGCGCGTGCTGAGCAGCAGCAAGGAGCAGCTCGAGTCCACGACCCGCGTTCCGGCAAAGCTCGGTACCAAGTTCGGTATGCGCTACCAGCTCAGCGGCAAGCAGGAAGGCGACACTCCGCTGACCCTGCTGTACTTCACCCCCGGCGTGGTGACCCCGGACGGCCAGCGCCACGACAAGCTCGAGGTCGTGCAGAAGCTGGTCGTGGGCGCGCCCACCGATGTGATGGCGTACCAGTTCACCGAGAACCACGAGGTGGTGCAGGGCCAGTGGCGCTTCATGGTGTTCCAGGGTGACCGCCTGCTGGCGGAGAAGACTTTCACTGTCGAATAAGTCTCGTTGTATGAAAGAGCCCGGCCATATGCCGGGCTTTTCTTTGCCTGCTGAAAGACACGGATTACATCCTTTCCATTGGCAGGGGAGAAACAGTTTGTTACTTTGCCTGCACGATAGTCCCAACTCCCGGCGTGCAAGCAGAAGAGGAGAGGGGGCCAAAGCGCCCGCAAGCGCTCTGGCAGGAGTGTTACTGCACGGTGGCCCGGCTTTTTGTACGAGGCGACCGGCAGCCGAGAAACGAATAAGAACAGCGCCGGCCGCAATGACCGGGGCGATAAATCTTGGCCATGGAGGTAATGCTGTCTATGAACAGTCGATTGGGTGCGCGCTCGTCCATTTTCTGGGCGCCGCGGCGGGCGGGGGCGGTGATGGGACTCTTGCCGCTGCTGGTGGCGGGGTCGGCCCAGGCCCTGGAATTCAAGCTGGCCGACAACGAGATCACCGGCTCGCTGGACAGCACGCTGTCCTACGGCGCCATGTGGCGCGTGCAGGGCCGCGACAAGAGCAACATCAGCGACATCAACGCCGACGACGGTAACCGCAACTTCGATACCGGCCTGGTCTCCCAGGTCTTCAAGCTCACCTCCGACCTCTCGGCCAAGTACCAGAACTACGGCCTGTTCATGCGTGGCACCGCCTACTACGACACGCAGATCATGGACAAGCGCAACGACTACTACGACACCACCAACGGCGTGGAGCGTCCCAGCCAGTCGTTCCCCCAGGACGATCATTTCACCGATGACACCCGCCACATCGCCGGGCGCAAGGCCGAACTGCTGGACGCCTATCTGTCCGGCAGCTGGGACGTCGCCGAGCGCCCGCTGACCGGCCGCGTCGGCCGCCAGGTGCTGAACTGGGGCGAGGGTGTGTTCTACCGGGGCGGCATCAACACCATCAACCCGGTGGACGCCGCGCGCTTCCACCTGCCAGGCTCCGAGCTCAAGGAAGTGCTGGTGCCGACCGAAGCCCTGAGCCTGAACTTCGGCCTGACCGACGACCTGTCCATGGAGACCTTCTACCAGTGGAAGTGGAAGGAGACCCGCCTCGACTCGGTGGGCACCTACTTCTCCGACACCGACCTGTTCAGCGACGGCGGCAACACCGCCTACACCACCGAGGACAACCCGCTGATCAAGGAGCTGCTGGGCGGCTACCCGCTGGTGTCCTCCCTCGGTCTGGTCGGCAACGGCCCGCACGGCCCGAACGCCTACCTGAACCCGGAGACCGGCACCTTCAAGGTGGCTAACGTCGGCAAGGACATCGACGCCCGCGACAGCGGCCAGTTCGGCGTGGCCTTCCGCTACATCGCCGAGGAGCTCAACTCCACCGAATTCGGCTTCTACTTCGTCAACTACCACGCCAAGGAGCCGCAGATCGCTGTCGACCTGCGCGGCTACCAGGGCGTCGATGTCGATGCGCTCAACGCGCTGCTCGGCCCGCTGGGCCTGGGCGAGGCGGTGCCGGGACTGGCCACGCTGGACATGGCCAGCAACGCCGAGGCGCGCCGCGACTACGTCGAAGACATCCGCATGTACGGCTTCAGCTTCAACACCACCCTGGGCGATGCCTCGGTGTCCGGCGAGATCGCCTACCGGCCGAACATGCCGATCAGCATTTCCGCCACCGACGACCTGCTCGGCGACCTGCTGACCCAGGGCGTGCTTGGCCAGACCAACCTGTTCGATGCCAACACACCGGCAAGCCAGGCCTGCGCGCCGGTGGCCGGCAAGCAGCTGTGCCGCGGCGAGCTGTTCGAGAACTACGAGCGCGCCGAGACCTACAACATCTCGCTGTCGACCATCTACAACTTCGGCCCGCACCTGTCCTTCGACTCCATGACCGGCGTGGCCGAGCTGGCTTCCGAACACATCCGCGGCAGCAGCCTGAAGTACACCGCCTGGGACGGCAGCGAACGCAAGTTCGTCGGCGCCCAGGACAAGGCCTACGTTGGCGGTAACGACGACGATGTGCAGATCAGCCGCGACAGCTACGGCTACACCCTGCTGCTCACCGGCAGCTGGAACGACGTCTACGCTGGGGTGAAGCTTTCGCCCTACGCCGTCTACCAGGAGGACTTCAGCGGCAACTCCGACCGCACCGGCAACTTCATCGAAGGCCGCAAGGCCTATACCCTCGGTATCGACGCCAGCTACCTGAACACCTTCGAGGTCGGCACCCAGTACACCAACTACTACGGCGCCGGTTCCAGCAACTCCATGCGCGACCGCGACAACGTCTCGATCACCGCGAAATACTCGTTCTGATCCGGAGAGAACCATGTACAAGAAGAGTTCCCTGATCGTCCTTGCCACGCTGACGGCCCTGGCTGTCACCGATGCGCGTGCTGCCGTCTCGGCCGACCAGGCCGCCCAGCTGAAGAGCAGCCTGACGCCGATGGGCGCGGAAAAGGCCGGCAACGCCGCCGGCAGCATTCCCGCCTGGAGCGGCGGACTGACGTCGGCTCCCGCCGGCTACAAGGGGCCGGGTGCGCACCACGTCGACCCGTTCCCCGGCGAGAAGCCCAAGTTCGTCATCACCAAGGCCAACCTCGACCAGTACAAGGCCAACCTCACTCCGGGCCAGATCGCGCTGTTCAACGCCTACCCGGACAGCTACCAGATGCCGGTCTACGAGACTCACCGCACCGGCTCGGCGCCGCAGTGGGTCTACGACAACATCTACAAGAACGCCACCAGCGCCAAGCTGGTGGAAGGCGGTAACGGCTTCTCCGATGCCTACGGCGGCGTGCCGTTCCCGATCCCGCAGAGCGGCGTGGAAGCGGTGTGGAACCACATCGCCCGCTACCGCGGCACCTACATCGTGCGGCGTTCTTCCCAGGCCGGTGTGCAGCGCAACGGTGCTTACGCGCTGGTGACCTCGCAGGACGAGGCACTGTTCCGCTTCTACGACCCCAAGGGCAGTTTCGAGAAGCTCGGCAACACCATGTTCTACTACATGACCTTCACCACCGCCCCGGCCCGTCTGGCCGGTAACGGCGCGCTGGTGCAGGAGACCCTCGACCAGGTCAAGGAACCGCGCCAGGCCTGGGGCTACAACCCCGGCCAGCGCCGCGTGCGCCGCGCCCCGACGCTGGCCTACGACACGCCCATCGAAGACTCCGATGGCCTGCGCACCGCCGACGACACCGACATGTACAACGGCGCGCCGGACCGTTACGACTGGACCCTGGTGGGCAAGAAGGAAATCTACATCCCCTACAACAACTATCAGATCACCAGCCCGGAGGTTAAGTACAAGGACCTGCTCACCCCCGGCCACGTCAATCCCAAGTACACCCGCTACGAGCTGCACCGCGTGTGGGTGGTGGACGGCAAGCTCAAGCCCGGCGCGCGGCACATCTACTCGCGCCGCACCCTGTACCTCGACGAGGACAGCTGGGGCGCCGCCGTGGTGGACCAGTACGACGGTCGCGGTGAGCTGTGGCGGGTGTCGCTGGCGTACCTGAAGAGCTTCTACGAGCAGCCGATGGTGTGGACTGCGCTGGATACCTTCCATGACCTCCAGGCGCACCGCTACAGCATCCAGTGGCTGGATAACGAGGAGCCGGGTACTGCCGACTTCAGCCAGCCGTCGCCGGATGAAGCCAACTTCAGCCCGTCGGCGTTGCGCCGTAAGGCATCGCGCTGAGTCTGCGAACGATGAAGGCCCCGCAAGGGGCCTTTTTTGTTTTGCAAGTGATGCGGTTCGTGCAGGAACGGGCCATGCCCGCGATCAGCCTGCAGGGCCGGCAATTTCTTTGGCCCTGGTGTTGCAGGTTTGCTGCGTTGGCTTGGGTGTATCTGCGCCGCTTTGGCGTGTGCGCGGACTTCTCGTTTCGCCCCCTCGGTCGAGTCACTTCTTCCAAACGCCGAAGAAGTAACCAAGAAGGCTTGCCCCGGACATCCGGTTTTTCGCTTGGGGCGAAAAATACCCTCGTTGAAGCGAAGTTTCAGGGGCACGTCGCGAAGGGCCATCCCTGGCCCATCGCGACTCTCGCGACATCCATGTCGCTCAACCCCTGAAACTCCGCTTCAACGAGGCCTCCTGAACGGGGCATTCGGCGCGCGCGGATGTTTCTATGGAAGCCTTTAGAGCCGGAGTCGGAGCCGTAGCCGGAGAGGTGGTGCTCTTCGTAGGACCGAGGGGGACGCCTAGTCCTTGCTCGCGAACCGCCCAGCGCCGACCCTCCTGTAGGAGCAGGACCTCAAGCCATCGGCGGCAACCGCCGCTTCACCGGGCTCTTCTTGACGATGGCGGTGTTGGTCTCGGCGAAACCATTGAGGTGATCGAGAATCTCGTCCAGCTGCTCCATGGAGCGCACGCACATCCGCGCATAGAAGCAGTCCTCGCCGGTGACCTTGTCGCACTCGGTGAATTCGGGGATCGCCAGGATCTGCTTCTCCACGTCCTGCAATTTCCCCGGCAGCGGGCGTACCCGGACGATGGCCTGCAACTGGTAGCCAAAGGCGCGCGGGTCGACGTTCACCGTGTAGCCGGTGATCACCTGACGCTCCTCCAGCTTGCGCAAACGCTCGGCGACGCTGGGCGAGCTCAGGCCGCTGACCTGGGCCAGGGCCTTGAGGGAAAGGCGCGAGTCTTCCATCAGCGCGGAAATCAGCAATTGGTCGATGTCGTCGGTCATCGTGGCCTCGAAAGGTGAAGTCGAAGAGTTGCCTTGATAATAAAGGTGATCGATGGGATTTGCCTGCGTCAGGCGATGGAGTGCCCGAATCCCCCTGTTCATACTGGTCACCAACAAGCGGAGGTGATCCATGAACGATTCAATCAGACGCGGCACCCTGGAAATGATCAGCGCCATGCTGATCTGCGGCACCATCGGCTGGCTGGTGGTGGTATCCGGTCAGCCGGTGCTGGACGTTGTGTTCTGGCGCTGCGCATTCGGCGCTGCGACGCTCCTGGTGATCTGCGCGGCCATGGGCTTCCTGCGCCCCGGTATTCTCACCCGCGCCACCTTCGGCCTGGCGCTGCTCAGCGGCGCAGCCATCGTCGGCAACTGGGTGCTGCTGTTCGGCTCCTACTCGCGGGCGTCCATCGCCATCGGCACGGCGGTCTACAACGTGCAGCCGTTCCTGCTGGTGCTGCTGGGCGCGCTGTTCCTCGGCGAGAAGGTGACCGCGCAGAAACTCGCCTGGCTCGGCGTTTCCTTCGTCGGCATGCTGGCTATTGTCAGCGCGCACGGTGAAGCGGGGCAGGTGGGCAGCGACTATCTGGGTGGCATCGCCCTGGCCCTCGGCGCGGCGGGCCTGTATGCAGTGGCGGCGCTGATCATCAAGCGCCTGACCGGCGTGCCGCCGCACCTGATTGCGCTGATCCAGGCGGTGACCGGCATCCTGCTGCTGGCGCCCTGGGCGAACCTCTCTCCGTTGCCGCAGGCAACCAGCGCCTGGGCCAGCCTGGCAACCCTGGGTATCGTGCACACCGGCATCATGTACGTGCTGCTCTATGGCGCGATCCAGAAGCTGCCCACGGCGCTGACCGGCGCGCTGTCGTTCATCTATCCGATTGCCGCGATCTTCGTCGACTGGTTCGCCTTCGGCCACCGCCTGACGCCGTTGCAATGGCTGGGCGTGGTTGCCATCCTGCTGGCCGCCGCCGGCATGCAACGCGGCTGGAGCCTGAACCTGCGGCGCCTGGCCTGGCGCTGAAATCCGTGCTTGCCTGACAATGCCGGGGAACCTGGGCCGCCGGGCGCAGGTCCTGTAGGCGGCAGAAATCAAGCAAGGAACGGACTATGACTGCGGCTGCCCTGACGGCAGATTCACTCAGCCTGAAAAGGCCTTCTTCACGATACATTCACCTGCTGGGCCTGGCCGCGCTGCTGGCCCTGACCGGCTGCGGCACCCGCGCGCCCAGCGTGCCGGAGCCGACTCCGGAAGAGGTGCGCGGCAAGCTGGCCAAGCTGATCCCCGCTGGTGCGTCCGACCGCCAGGGCTGGGCGAAGGACATCCAGGTCGCCTTTACCACCCAGCGCATTCCGGCCACCACCGAGAACCTCTGTTCGGTAGTGGCGATCACCGAGCAGGAGTCCAACTTCAAGGCCGACCCGCCCGTGCCGGGGCTGGGCAAGATCGCTCGCGCCGAGATCGACCGGCGCGCGAGCAAGGTGCACGTGCCGGGTTTCCTCATCGATACCGCGCTGGCGCTGAAGTCGCCGAACGGCCGCACTCACAGCCAACGGCTGGCGAGTGCGAAAACGGAGAGGGAACTGAGCGCGATCTTCGATGACTTCATCGGCGGTGTGCCGCTGGGCCAGCAACTGTTCGGCCGTTTCAACCCGGTGCATACCGGCGGGCCGATGCAAGTCAGCATCGAGTTCGCCCAGGCCCATGCCGAAGGCTATCCATACCCGGTGGACGGCAGCATCCGCCGTGAGGTGTTCAGCCGTCGCGGCGGCATGTACTTCGGCATCGCCCACCTGCTCGGCTACCCGGTGAACTACCCGCGTCAGCTCTACCGCTTCGCCGACTTCAACGCCGGCTGGTACGCCAGCCGCAACGCGGCGTTCCAGCGCGTGGTGGCGGACCTCACCGGTATTCCCCTGGCCCTGGATGGCGACGTGATCCTCTACGGCAGCTACGACGCCGGCAGCACTGAGAAGGCGGTGCGTACCCTGGGACCGAAGCTGGGCATGAGCGAGCGGGAAATTCGCCGTGACCTGGAGCTGGGCGACAAGCCGGAGTTCACGAAGTCGGAGCTCTACACCAAGGTCTTCGCGCTGGCCGAGCGCGCCGCTGGCAAGTCGATGCCGCGGGCGATGCTGCCGGGCATCACGCTGCACAGCCCGAAGATCACCCGCCAGCTCACCACTGCCTGGTTCGCCCAGCGCGTCGACGAGCGCTATCAGCGCTGCCTTGGGCGAGCGCCGTAGTGCTTGATCAGTCGCCCTCGGCGGGATCGCAGACACCGCTGTCGCCGTTCGGGCCGGTGTAGGAGACGCTGACGGTGCCGTCGTCGTTGGTGCTGATCTGCACGGTCACGCCTTCACCCTTGGCGACCACGGTGCTGTCGGTGTTCTGCGTGACCTTGGCTTCCTGGCCGTTGATGTAGACCGGCCCGTTCTCGTCGGTGTGGATCTGGATATCGTTCGGGCAGTCGTAGTTGAGCATGGGAATGGCGGCAAAGACGGGCTGCACGACGATCAGCGATGCGGCGATCAGTAGCGATTTCATGGCGTCTCCCAGACGAATACAGGCACGGCGCGAGGTCGTGCGGACATTTTCAGCGTAGTGCACGCGCCGCCGGGCGCTACAAAGGGGGCTGGCCCGCCGGCCGCGCTGGCGGATAGCCATTTATCCGCCACTAGATTGAACCTGTCGTATGACGCATCTGTCAGACCAAATCTGAAACCTGGGAAGGGTCTGAAATGCTGTTCGTAGTCATGCTGGGGGGACGCCATCCGCGCGCGCGGATCGAGGTCCATGACGTGGCCTTCGTCATTGGCGACAACCTGAAATCCACCTATCCGCAGTTGCGCGAAGCTTGGTTCGGCAGACCGGACGGCCTGCACATCGACTCCTGGCTGGAGGTGGACGGCGTCGAGGCCTACCGCGTCGAGTTCAGTGCGGCGATGCC
Source organism: Pseudomonas sp. PDM18 (assembly GCF_014852585.1). Taxonomy (GTDB): domain Bacteria; phylum Pseudomonadota; class Gammaproteobacteria; order Pseudomonadales; family Pseudomonadaceae; genus Pseudomonas. The sequence continues at coordinate 150,536 of NZ_JACVBX010000011.1, forward strand.
GGCGCCGGGCGAGCAACGGCTGTTCTTCGTTAACCTGGGCGGTTACGAGCTGGGCAGCTTCGGCGAGGCCCACCAGTATGTACTGGTCGCCGCGCGCGACGCTGCCGATGCCAAGGTTCGCGCCAAGCGGCGCATGCCGCGCAGCTGGGACAAGGCGCACACCGACGCGGTGATCGACGTCGATGACTGCATCGCTATCGACCAGGTCGGCGGGCGCTACGTGCACCTGGTGGAAGGCGAGAGCCGTGGCATCGTGCAGCGCAGTGACTACATCGTGCTGTGAGCCTTCATGGCGCTGACACGGCCCTGTCATAAAACCTGACGTATAAGGGGCGCATAGCCGACCCCCCGTGCCGAGGTAAAGATGACCGAGAAACGCCGAGTCCTGTTCGTCTGCATCGCCAACGACGCCCGCTCGCCGATGGCCGAAGCACTGCTGCGGCACGCCGATGGCGAGCATTTCGAAGCGTTCAGCGCGGGCATCCACCCGACCGCCATCGACCCCCGCGCGCGCAACGTGCTGGAGCACGCCGGTATCTCCGCCGAAGGCCTGCGCAGCAAGTCCATCGACGAATTCCGCGGCCAGCACTTCGATTACCTGATCGACCTGTGCGACAAGTCCACCGACGAGGGCGACGAACTGCCGACCTCCAGCGAAGTGATCGTGTGGAACTTCGCCGATCCGGCCCACAGCGAACAGCACGACCCGTTCCGCCACACCCTGCAGGAAATCAGCGATCGCCTGAAGCTCTTCGAAATGGTGAAGAACCGCGACTGAAGCTTCCGGCGATGACAAAGCAAAAAGCCCGCACGGATGCGGGCTTTTTGCTTCGTAGGCCACAGGATTTCGCCGTTGCCTGGGGAGGATTTTCGGCGGATTCCCGTAGAGATGGGGCGCTGGTCCTTCAGCGCAAGGGCATTCTGGCTGCCCGGCATGACAGAGTGGTGACCATCTTGTGAACGCGCCATGGCAATGCGCTGTCACTGCTGTATCACTCGCCGGCATGAGCACTATCAATCCCGACAAGTGGCCAGGCGCAGGGTGCGTCGATAGAGTCACGGTCAAAGTCATGTCCGCGGCGTTGTTTTTAAGCGTCTGCGTGACCCGAACCGGAGTGCCTATGAAGTCCCTGTCAGAAATCGCCTTCTCCATGCTCGACCTGGTGCCCGTGCGCGACCAGGGCAGCGCTGCCGAGGCGCTGAACAACGCCGTTGAGGTTGCCCGGCACGTCGAGCGCCTGGGCTTTACCCGCTATTGGCTGGCGGAGCATCACAACATGGACGGCATCGCCAGCTCGGCCACCGCCGTGCTGATCGGCCACATAGCTGGCAAGACCGAGCGCATCCGCGTCGGCTCCGGCGGGGTAATGCTGCCCAACCATCCGCCGCTGGTGGTGGCGGAGAACTTTGGCACCCTGGAAACCCTCTATCCCGGCCGCATCGACCTGGGGTTGGGTCGCGCGCCCGGCGCCGACCAGGCGACCATGCGCGCGCTGCGCCGCGATCGCCTGGGCGATGGCGCGGACTTCCCCGAGCAGGTTGCCGAACTGGAAATGCTCCTTGGCCCGCGCCGTTCGCAGCAGTCGCTGCTGGCAATTCCGGGTGAGGGAACCAACGTGCCGATCTGGTTGCTGGGCTCCAGCCTGTTCAGCGCCCACCTGGCCGCGCAGAAAGGCCTGCCCTACGCCTTCGCCTCACACTTCGCCCCGCGCTACCTGCATGACGCGTTGCGCATCTATCGCGAGAACTTCCAGCCCTCGGCGGTGCTCGACAAGCCCTACGCCATGATCGGCGTGCCGCTGGTGGCCGCGCCGACCGACGAGGAAGCCGAATACCTGGCGACCACTGCCTTCCAGCGTGTATTGGCGCTGATTCGTGGCGACAGCCTGAAGCAGAAACCGCCGGTGAAAAGCATGGCCGGGTTGTGGCTCCCCCACGAGCAGGAAGCGGTGGGTAATTTCTTCGGCCTGGCGGTAATCGGCGGCCCGGAGAAGGTGCGCAGCCGCCTGGAAATCCTGCTGGAGCAGACCGGCGTGGACGAGATCATCTTCACCAGCGACATCTACGACCACGAACTGCGCCTGCGCTCGCTGGAGATTGTCACCGGCCTGCGCTGATCGAGGTTCTTCGCAGGACTGAGGGCGTGTCTGGCCCTTGCTTGCGAATGGCTTTGCAGCGGGGCCTGGTTCGCGAGCAAGCTCGCTCCTGCAGGTTCAGGCCAAAGTTTAGGCGTGGGTGGACTGTAGGGCGGATAACCCGGAACGGGTTATCCGCCGATGGCCTCGCGACAGATAACGCTGACGCGTTATGTGCCCTACGCACTGCATCGGCAGAAACCCGCGGCAGCAAATAAGGGAGGCCTCACGCCTCGCCGTCGTCCTTCTTCTTCAGCAGATCCGCCAACCCGGCCAGTCCCTTGTGGGTGACCTTCGGCCCTTTCGCGCCCGCGTCGTTGCTGTTCTGGTAGTGCAGGTCCACCTGCCGCTGGTGCTCGTTGTCGTGGCAGAACAGGCACAGCAGCTCCCAGTTGGAGCCATCCTCGGGGTTGTTGTCGTGGTTGTGGTCGCGGTGGTGGACGGTCAGCTCGCGCAGGCGCACGCCGCTGAACTCGCGGGCGCAGCGGCCGCAGATCCAGGGGTACATCTTCAGGGCTTTTTCGCGGTAGCTGGTTTCGCGGCGGCGCTGGGCCTCGGCGAGGACGGCGTTGACTTTGCTGGTGGGCTGGTTCATGGCTCGCAGAAGAGAGTGTGGAATCGGACTTCCAGCATAAGTCCGCTGCCCCGCGCTGGCTATGGCCTGGGCGTGTCCGGTCGCGACCAGATCCACAGATTGCCAACCGCCATGCCCAGGATCACCGCATACAGCCAGAGCCCGTGGGGCAGGGTGATCAGCATGATCGCAAGCGCCACGAGCATCGCGAGGCTGGCGCTGATCTTGGCGCGGCGCGCGACGGCGCGGCCATTGCGCCAGTTGTCCAGGATGGGACCGAACAGCCGGTGGTTCTCCAGCCAGGCCGACAGGCGCGGCGAACTCTTCGAGGCGGCCCAGGCGGCGAGCAGGACGAACTCGGTGGTCGGCAACCCCGGCACCACCAGCCCCACCATGCCCACGCCGAGGCTGGTGTAAGCCAGCACTGCAAAGGCCAGGCGCGCCAGCCGCGAGCGGGCGGGGCCGAACGGCTTGGCGCGCGCCGCATCGGCAGGCGCGCGCTCGAGGGCCTCAGACGGTGGCGGGGGCACTGTCGTAGCTGTGTTGCAGCAGGTGGGCAAAGCGCTCGAAGGCGGCCACGGCGCCGGCTTCCGCCTCGCGTTCCTCGGCTTCGCTCAGTTCCAGGCCGTCGAGGGTGCGGGTGAAGCGCTTCCAACCTTCGGCACGGCCGCCTTCGGGCTCGCCCAGGTGACGGGCGCCGGTGTTCTCGTCCAGGCCCAGCGCGGCGACGCGCTTGATCAGGAAGGCCGCGCCGAGCTTGGAGCCTTCGGAGACGAACAGCCAGCCCAGGGCGTGGGCCTGGCTCGGGTTGCTGATGGCGCCGGCAACCGGGGCGGGCACTTCGGTGTCGAGGTCGGCCAGGTCCAGGCGGGCCTGTTCGGCGCGGCAGCGCTGCGGCAGGTCGGGGAAGATCCTGCCCAGCTCGGCGTCCTGGTACAGGGCCTGCAGCTCGGACTGGAACAGGTACTGGGCGACCACGAAGCGGGCGAAACGCTCGCGGCTGGAGAAGGGCTCGCGGGCCTTCACGGCGTGGTCGAGACGCTCGTGGGGGGCGTGGGTCAGCGCGTTCAGGCGCTGCGAGCGCAGGGCGGGGAGTTCCAGGGTGGTCATGTCCAATTCCTTGAAATTACAGGTCTTTACAGACGAGACGAACGAGTTCGGGGAAAGCGTAAAGATTGTCGGCGTTCACTGTGCGGGCCCGCTTTTGTAGGGTGCATAACGCGCCAGTGTTATCCGCCGCGCCAGGCGGCGGATAACCTGTTCCAGGTCATGCGCCCTACGCTCAGCGAGGGCGCGTGAGCATCAGATATCCCACACCAGGTTGATCGCGAAGTTGCGGCCCGGCTGGGTCAGGCGGTCGAGGTTGGCCGGGGCCAGTACCGCCGCCTCGCCGACGCCGTCGTAGCCGCGCACGTCATCCCACAGCCAGTACTTCTTGTCGGTGAGGTTGTAGAGGCCGGCGTTGAGGGTCAGGTCGTCGGTCAGCTTGTAGTAGCCGGTCAGATCGAGGATGCCGAAACCCGGCGTCTTGAACTGGCTGCTGGTGCCGTCGGGGGCGTTGAACTGGCTGTCGTCGACGCGGGTCTTGCGCTTGACCAGGGTCCAGTCGAGCAGGGCGCCGTAGCGGCCGGCCTGTTCGTCGTAGCCCAGGCCGAATACGCCGGTGAGCGGGTTGACGCTGTTGATCGGCTCGCCGGTGTCCTTGTTGCGGCCGTAGGCATAGGCCACCGAGCCCATGGTGTAGAGGCCCTGCGGCGCACCGAAGGCGCCCAGTTCCAGGCGGCCCTTCAGCTCCACGCCCTTGATGATGGCGTTCTTGATGTTGTTGCTGGTGAAGGTCGGCTCGTCGTAGCCGGGGGTGATGGCGTCTTCATTGATGAAGTCGCGGTACTTGTTATAGAAGACCGCCACGTCGAACGAGCCTTCCTCGAAGTTGCCGCGCAGGCCGGTCTCGTAGCTCTGGCTGCGTTCCGGGTCGAGGTCCGGGTTGGGCTCCACGCGGTAGCCGGTGGTGGGGTTGTCGAAGCGGCCGTAGAGCGCCTTGGCGGTCGGGGTGCGGAAGCCCTGGGCGTACTGGCCGTACCACAGATAGTTGTCGTTGAACGCGTAGGTCACGCCGAGCTTGGGCGAGAGCTGGTGCCAGCTCTTGCTTTCGCTGCTGACGTCGCCTTCGCCGCTCTGGTCGACCGTGCGCAGGAACTCGTCGGTGACGTGCGGTTTCAGGCGGGTGTGGTCGTAGCGCAGGCCGGGCAGGAAGGTCCAGTCGTTCCAGCGGATCTCGTCCTGGGCGAAGAGAGCGTAGGTGTCGATGGTCGGGTCCGGGAAGTCGCTGCTGCGGGCCAGGCGGTCGGATGCCACCGAGCTCGGGCCGCCGATGGTGGTGCAGGTGCGGCTGACGGCCAGGCAGGTGGCGTCGCCTTCGCGGTAGCCGGTGACCTTCTGGCGCTTGAGGGTGGTGCCGTAGGTCAGCAGGTGGTCGGTGTCGCCCAGGGCGAAGGCCTTGTCCATCTGCAGGTCGAGCACCCACTGGCGCTCCTTGTACTGGGTCTCGCGGGTCCGCAGCACCTGGCGGGTGATCGGGTAGTAGAACTCATCGGTGCTCTGGTCGGTCTTGGCGATCTGGTAATTGAAGGTCCACTTCAGGTGGTCGGCCACCACGCTGTCCAGCAGCATCTGGTGTTCCAGGCCGTAGCGTTCGCGGGTGATGGTGTCGTTTCCGGTGCGCCACTGGTACATGCCGCCGGGCAGCATGCTGTCGGGGATGGTCGGTGCGCCGTTGAAGTACGGGCCGCCGTAGGCGCTCTTCTGGTCGGTGTCGACGTCGTCCTTGTACTTCTCGTAGACCAGGCCGAAGCGGCTGCCTTCTGCATAGTTCCAGCCCAGTTTCGCCAGCACGTTGGTGGTGCGCACGTCTTCGGGGTTGGCTTCGGTGCGCGACAGGCCGGTGCCGCCGGTGCTGCCGTAGGACTCGGTCTCGTGGCCGTTGCGCTGGCTCAGGTGCAGCAGGCCGTCGAAGTCGTCGTGGCGGCCGGCGACGGTGGCGGAGGTCAGCCAGCTGTCATCGGCGGAGCTGTAGCCGGTCTTCAGGCGCGCGCCGACGTCCTGACCGTCCTTGATGATGTCGTCCGGGTCGAGGGTGAAGTAGCTCACCGCGCCGCCGATCGCGTTGCTGCCGTAAAGGGCAGAGGCCGGGCCGCGCAGCACTTCCACGCGCTTGATGATTTCCGGGTCGACATAGTTGCGCTCGGTCTGCGCATAGGGGCCGTTGAAGAAGCTGTTGGGGATCTCGACGCCGTCGATCTGCGTCAGCACGCGGTCGCCGTCGATGCCGCGGATGTTGTAGCCGGTGATGCCGGCACGGTTGCCGGTGCCGCCGACGGAGACGCCGGGCATGTCGCGCACCAGCTCCTTGATGCTGTTGACGTTCTTGCGGTCCAGTTCCTCGCGGCCGACGACGTTCACCGTGGACGGAACCGAGGTGACGCTCTGCGCCTGGCGGGTCGCGGTGACGGTGAGCGGCTGCATCTCGGCGACGGAGGAGAGATTGCGCTCCAGCACCACATTGCGCGGGCCGAGCTGGCGCACGCTCAGGCCGGTGCCGCCGAGCAGGGTCTTCAGCGCGCGCTCCGCCGGCAGGCGGCCGCTGACGCCCGGAGAGACCACGCCGTCAGCCAGGTCACCGGCCACGCCAACCTGCCAACCGGTCACCGCGCTGAAAGCGTTGAGTGCCTGGGGCAGTGGTTGGCGGGCGATGTCGAAGCTGTAGCCGGCCTGGGTCTGGCTCGCTTCCGCCGCGAGAGCGGAAGTGACCGGCAGGCTGGCGATGCCGATGGACAGGGCGAGCAGCGAGATGCTGGCCGGCGCGGACAGCCGGCGCAGAGGGGCACGCGAAGAAGCAATGGTCATCGAAGGGCTCTCTTAGTCAGTCTTTGTTCGCATTCGTAAATGCGAATCTATTGCATTGGCTTCTGACTAAACGAACGAGCCTTTCGGATCGCGTAAAAAAACTTTCTGCCGTGTAGCGGGGGCTCAGTTGAGGATCAGCAGTTTCGGGTATTCGTGCAGCTCGGCGGAGGTGATCTGCGCCAGCGAGCGGGCCACGCCCAGCGGGTCGTCCAGTCGCCAGTTGCCGGTAACGCTGACGTTCTCCAGGCGCTCGTTGGTATTCACGATCCAGCCGGGGTAGTAGCGGCGCAATTCGGCCAGCACCTGGCTGAGCGGGCAGTTCTCGAACACCATGCGGCCTTTCACCCAGGCCAGCTGGGATTCGGCCTCGGCGCCGTGCTGGCGCTTGCCGAAGCCCTGCGGGCCGACGCGGATGCTGTCGCCGGCACCGAGGCTGACGCGCGCGTCGTCCAGCCGCGTGCGCAGGTCCACTTGGCCACGCTGCACGCTGACTTCCGCTTCATTGCCGAGGTAGCGCACGGCGAACGCGGTGCCGCGCACCGTGACCTGTACCGGCCCGGCCTCCACCTCGAAGGGTCGGCTGCGGTCATGGGCGACGTCGAAGAAGACTTCGCCGCGGTAGAGACGGGCGACGCGCTGCTGGTCGTCGACCTTGCTGGAGAATGCGGTGTCGGTGTTGAGCAGCACGTTCGAGCCGTCGGCCAGCTGGACTTTCTGGCGTTCGCCGACCGCGGTGAGATGGTCTGCGCGCAGGCGCGTCAGCAGGTCGCCCTGCACCACGACACCGATGGCGAGTACCAGCGCTGCAGCTGTGGCGACGGGTTTCCAGAAGCGCCGCGCGCGACGCAGAGGCCGGACTTTTTCCTGTGCACGTTTGTGTTCCAGGCGCGCAGCGGCGACCGGCAGCAACGGTGACTGCCAAGCATCACGCACGCGCTGGTAAGCGCGCGCGTTGCCTTCGCTGACGGCGAGCCAGGCATCGAAGCGCGCGCGGGTGGCGGCGTCCATGTTGCCCTCGAGGATCAGCCAGTCGAGGGCTTCGGCCTTCTGCTGGTCGTCGGGCGGCGCGGCGTGGGGCAAGGGGCGATCCTCGGGGCGGTGCTGGGGTGGTGAGCCGCGCATTGTTGTCGAATCGGCCGGCGAGCGGTAGTCCGTCATACCGATTCCTCAAGGCGGCTGACCAGTCCGACACAGATCGCCATGATCAGTTTCAGTTCCTTCTGCACGGTGCTGGGCGAGATGTCGAGCTGCTCGGCGATCTCCGCGTAGCCGCAGCCGTGCAGGCGGCTGAGGATGAAGATGCGCTGCTGGCGCTCGCTGAGCTCTTTGAGGGCGGCGCCCAGGCGTTCGAGCAGCTTTTCCGCGTGCAACTGGTCCTCGGCGCTGGAGCCCGGCGCCGGTACCGCCTGCACCACATCGAAAGGCACGTCCTCGAGCAGGGTCCGTGACTGCATGCGCAGGTGGCGCAGGTGGTCCAGGGCGAGGTTGCGGCCGGTCTGGAAGAGGAACGGTTCCAGGTGATCGATGCGCCTTTCCAGTAGGGTGCGGGCGACGCGCAGGTAGGTTTCCTGCACCAGGTCTTCGGCGATGCTCGGGTTCTTCACCATCCGGACGAGCGTGCGCAACAAAGGTAGGCGCTGGGCCAGGAAGACCGCGTCGAGGTTGGAAGTGCTCACAAGGGCGTCCAGCAGGAATAATTTTCAAATGATAATAAATATTATTAAGCTGCGCCTGATGGCACAAGCCCATCCGTGGTTCCGGATGTGTAGGCGCCAACGAAAAAAGGGCGAGGCGCGCGGGGCGCCTCGCCCATTCCCTCAGCCGGCCGGTGAGGGGTAAGCGGGACTCAGGAGCGCACGGGGCGTGCGTTCAGGCGGGGTGCGTCGTTGCCCGGTTGCGCCTGGCTGGCGGCTTCCGGGCGGCTGTTCCAGTGCGGGATGAGGATGCCCGCGGCGATCAGCGCGGTGACGGTGAAGCCGATGAACACGGTGTAGGTGTCGAAGTAGCCTGGCAGCAGGCCACCGAGGATCGCGCCGACGGAGCCGCAGCCATTGACGAAGCCCGCCGCGGTGCCGGCCGCTTCGCCGGTGCCGAAGTCTACGGCGGCGGAGCCGCTGATCATGGAGTCCGGTCCATAGAGGGTCAGGCCCATCATGAACAGCAGGGCCAGAACCAGCAGGCTGCTGCCGGTCTGCATGGCCGGGACGAACAGCGCCAGGCAGACGGTCAGGCCGAGCAGGCTGATCACGCAGGCGGGCATGCGCCGCGCGCCGAAGATGCGGTCCGAGGCATAGCCGATCAGGATCGGCCCGAGCAGCCCGGCAACCTCGAAGGCCGACGGCAGGATCGCCGCGCCGACCTTACCCAGCCCCGGCATGCGTTCGTAGACGATCACCGGGCCCCACAGCAGAATCGCATAGCGCGCCGGCTTGAGCAGGAAGTACGCCAGCCCCAGGGTCAGCACGGTGCGGTTGCGCAGCACCTTGCCGAGGATGCGCAGGGACTTGCCGTTCTCGCCCTCGTGCTTGAAGCCGGCGTAGTTCACCGCCTCGGGTTGCTGCACATCGGCTTCCACCGGCGGCAGGCCGACGTCCTGCGGGCGGTTGCGTTGCAGCAGCAGGAACAGGATAGCGACCGCACCGACCACCGCGGCGGTGGAGTAGAACGCTGCATGCCAAGTGCCGAACACTTCATAGGCCCACCAGCCGGCGAAGGGCGAGGCGACCAGCCCGCCGAAGGCGTAGCAGGTGCTCCACAGCCCGAGCACGCGGCCGCGCTCATGGGTGACGAAGAAGCTGCCGATGTTCTTGCACAGCCCGGACCAGCCGGTGGATTGCGCCAGCCCCTGGACCACCATGCAGGTGGCGAAGATCGGCAGGGTAGCGAAGCTGCCCATCACCAGCGCGGCGACAGCGGAGATCAGCAGGCCGCCGAACACCACCACCCGCGGGCCGTAGCGGTCGGCGAAGACGCCCCAGGTGAACTGGCCCACCGCGTAGGCGGCGAGGTAGATAGCGTCGAGGTTGGCCATCGCGATCTTGTCGAGATGGAAGCTGGGGTCTTCGGCGATGCCGAGCTTGGCCACCGAAAAGGCTTTGCGGGTGAAGTAGAAGGCTGCGTAGGCCAGCCAGGTGATGGCGAATATCTGCCATTTCCAGCGCGCCAGCGAAGCGCGCGGCGAAGCGGTGCCGTGAGGGTTGAGCATGGTCTGACCTCTTTGTTGTTGTGCTGTGCCGGCAGTCAGTGGGTAACGCCTTTTTTATTGTTGTTTTCGGAGCACGTCGCACCGTCTTCGCGGTGCGGGTCAGAAGCGCTGCAGCTGTTCTGTACCGCCTTACTGAACCGATCAGGTTCGGCGGCGGTGGAGGGATGGAAACAATTTCGAATAAATAACTGAAATCGATTTATCAGATTTCAAAAATAAGCTGGGCTTGTATGACAGAGCGCCATGACGCTAGTGTTCTGCGCGAATGACCTTGTAGTCGCTTTTCGTCTTCTGGCGAAAAGAGGGTCACAACCTTCCCGCAGAGGCGCGACCATGTCCGTTTCCCACGCTCAGCTCAAGGCCTTCCATGCCGTTGCCGTGCACGGCAGCTTCACCCGCGCCGCCGAGCGCCTTTTCCTCACCCAGCCGGCGGTTTCCGACCAGGTGCGCAAGCTGGAGGAGCGCTACGGCGTGCTGCTGTTCCACCGCAACAAGCGCTCGGTGCGCCTGACTGAGCTGGGTGAACGTCTGCTGGCGGTGACCCAGCGGCTGTTCGTGATCGAGGCGGAGGCGCAGGAGCTGCTGCAGGAATCCAGCGCATTGCAGACCGGCAGCCTGACCCTGGCGGTGGACGCGCCGGTGCACGTGTTGCCGCAGATCGCGCGCTTCTGCCAGCGTCATCCGGGCATCCGCGTGAAGCTGGAAACGGGCAATACCGACGAATCCTTGCAGCGCCTGTTCGACTACCAGGCGGACCTGGCGCTGCTCGGCCGCGAGGTGCAGGACGAGCGCCTGCTGACCTTCACCCTGCGCAGCGACCCCATCGTCGCCTTCGTCGGTCGCAGCCATCCCTGGGCCGGGCGCGAGTCCATCGAACTGGCCGACCTCGACGACACGCCGCTGGTGTTGCGCGAGCAGGGCTCGGTGACCCGGCAGATGCTCGAGGCGGAAATGGCCCGTGCCGGCTTGCGCATCCGCCCAGCCATCGAAGTGGAAGGCCGTGAGGCATCGCTGGAAGCGGTGGCGGTGGGGATTGGCGTCGGCGTGGTGTCGGCTGCCGAACTGGGGGCCGATGCGCGTGTGCATGCGCTGCCGATCCTCGACTGCCACTGGCGTATGAGCGAGACGCTGGTGTGTCTGCGTGAGCAAAGCACCCGGCGGATCGTGGCGACTTTTCTCGATCTGGTGAAGGAAGATTTGCCAGCGGAGTAGGGCGGTTGTTCGCATCCTTCCGAACGTTCCGTCAGCACCCGTAGGGCGAATAAACCCAGAACGGGTTATTCGCCAGGACGTCGCATAACGCCGTAGGTGTTATGCGCCCTACAGGGGATATCTGCGCGCGCTGTTGTAGGAACGGCCATACCCGTGATCGCGCGAATGGCGCGTTCCTAGAGTTCAGCCCTGCGCCAACTCCAGAAACGCGCTCACCACCCGCAACCCCCGACGCCGCTCCAGGCAGCCGATGGCGTGGCGGTTGAGCAGTCCATCGCCGCCCAGCGGAATCGCCTTCACCCGTGGGTCCGGGCTGACTTCCAGCGACGACACGATGCCGATCCCCAGCTCCGCTGCCACCGCTTCGGTCACGGCCTCTCGACTGTCCAGCTCCAGCAGCACGCGGGGCTCGACCGAGGCCGCCGAGCAGGCCGCATCGAAGGTGCGCCGGGTGATCGAGTCGGGCTCGCGCAGCACCATGATCTGCTCGTCCAGCTCGCCCAGCGGCAGCTCGCCAAGACGCTCGCTCCAGGCATGGCTGGCCGGCACCAGGGCGCAAATGCGCGACTCCACCAGCTCGCGCAGGAACAGCCCGGCGCGCGGCTCCACCTCGGTCAGCACGGCGATATCGACGTGCTCGTCCATCAGCGCGGCGAGCGCTTCCTGTGCGTTGCCCAGACGCAGGTTGACGGTGATGCCGGGGTAGCGCGCGCGCAGCCGGGCGAGCATCGGCATCACCAGGTGCGGGCCGTCGGCGGCCACTTCGATACGCCCGGTCACCAGCTCGCGGCTGGCGTCGAGCATGGCCTCGGCTTCCTCCTCCAGGGCGAACAGCGTGCGACTGATCGCGGACAGTCGTACGCCATCCTCTGTCAGTTCCACCCCGCGCGCGGTACGGCGGAACAGGTTGACCTGGTAGTGCTCCTCCAGCGCCTTCACGTGCCCGGTCACCGCCGGCTGGCTGATGAACAAGCGCTCGGCGGCGCGGGTGAAGCTGCGTTCGCGGGCGACGGCGTCGAAGGCGCGGAGCTGGAAGAGGTTCATAAGGTATATGTCCAGCTTATGCAGTGCATCGTGATAAACAATTTGAACGATATCTGCCCGGCCGGCAAGTTATGCCCAGGCCGCCGCGATCCCGCCTCGGCCCAACCGAATTCAGCCCTGACGACGTTCCCAAGAAAGAGGAATCGAGCATGAGCACTGCCGAGCGAGCCCCCATCCTGCTGACTCCCGGTCCGCTGACCACGTCCCCCCGCACCCGTCGCGCCATGATGGTCGACTGGGGTTCGTGGGACCGCGACTTCAATGACCTGACCGCCGACGTCTGCAAGCGCCTGCTGGCGATCATCCACGGCGAGGCGACCCACACCTGCGTGCCCCTGCAGGGCAGCGGCACCTTCTCCGTCGAAGCCGCTATCGGCACCCTGGTACCGCGTGACGGCAAGGTGCTGGTGCTGATCAATGGCGCCTACGGCAAGCGCCTGGCGAAGATCTGCCAGGTGATCGGCCGCGGGTTCAGCACCTTTGAAACCGAAGAAGATGTACCGACTACCGCCGCCGACGTCGACCGTCTGCTCACTGAAGACCCGAGCGTCACCCACGTTGCCCTGATCCACTGCGAAACCAGCACCGGCATCCTCAACCCGCTGGCCGAAATCGCAAAGGTCATCGAATCCCATGGCAAGCGCCTGATCATCGATGCCATGAGCTCCTTCGGCGCGCTGGACATCGACGCTCGCCAGATTCCCTTCGACGCGCTGATCGCCGCTTCCGGCAAATGCCTGGAAGGTGTACCGGGCATGGGCTTCGTCTTCGCCCGCAGTACCGCCCTGAATGCCAGCGCCGGCAACTGCCACTCGCTGTCCATGGACCTGCAGGACCAGCACGCCTACATGGCCAAGACCGGCCAGTGGCGCTTCACCCCGCCGACCCACGTGGTGGCCGCGCTGCACGAAGCGCTGAGCCAGTACGAGGAAGAGGGCGGTCTCGCGGCGCGTCATCAGCGTTACGCAAACAATTGCCAGACTCTGCTCACGGAGATGGCCGAACTCGGGTTCCGCAGCTTCCTGCCGGCCGAGATCCAGGCGCCGATCATCGTCACCTTCCATGCCCCCAGTGACGCCCGCTACACCTTCACCGAGTTCTACAACCGGGTGCGCGAGAAGGGTTTCATCCTCTACCCCGGCAAGCTGACCCAGGTGGAAACCTTCCGTGTTGGTTGCATCGGCCAGGTCGACGCCAGCGGCATGCGCGACGCCGTCGCGGCCATCGCCGAGACGCTGAAGGAAATGGAAGTCTTCGAAATCTGACGCCCGCCCGAATTCTCACAGGATTGAACGCCATGAATTACCAGCAACCCCAGCAACTGCAAGCTGTCATCCTCGACTGGGCCGGCACCGTCGTCGACTTCGGTTCCTTCGCTCCGACCCAGATCTTCGTCGAGGCCTTCGCCGAGTTCGGCGTGCAGGTCAGCCTGGAAGAAGCCCGTGGCCCGATGGGCATGGGCAAGTGGGACCACATCCGCACCCTGTGCGACATCCCGGCCATCGCCGAGCGCTACAAGGCCAAGTTCGGCCGCGTGCCGAGCGACGATGACGTCACTGCCATCTACGAACGCTTCATGCCGCTGCAGATCGAGAAGATCGCCGAGCACTCGGCGCTGATTCCCGGCGCGCTGGAAGCTATCGCCACCCTGCGCAAAGACGGCCTGAAGATCGGCTCCTGCTCCGGCTACCCGGCGGTGGTGATGGAAAAGGTCGTGGCCCTGGCGAAGACCAACGGCTACGTCGCCGACCATGTTGTCGCTACCGATGAAGTGCCCAACGGCCGGCCGCACCCGGCCCAGGCGCTGGCCAACGTGATTGCCCTGGGCATTAGCGACGTGGCGGCCTGCGTGAAGGTCGATGATACCTGGCCGGGTATCCTCGAAGGTCGCAGCGCCGGCATGTGGACGGTGGCGCTGACCTGCTCGGGCAACGCGCTCGGCCTGACCTATGAGCAGTACAAGGCGCTGCCGGCCCAGAAGCTGGAGCAGGAGCGTCGGCGCATTGGGCAGATGTTCGAGGGCTCTCGGCCGCATTACCTGATCGACACCATTGCCGATTTGCCGGCGGTGATTGCCGATATCAATGCGCGCCTGGCGCGGGGGGAGATGCCGCAGGGTAGCTGACGCTGGATGTTCACAAGAAAGGCCCGCTTGGTGCGGGCCTTTCTCGTTGTTGGTGGGGTAGGTGGGCTCTCTGCAGGAGCAAATGTCTTACCCCGAATAGGGCTGTGTTTGCGCGTTCCCCTCACCCCAGCCCTGGCTGCGTGCCCCGTTCCTGAGGGAGAGGGAGCAGATCGTGCCGGCTGATGCCGTGGTTTCATCCTGCGCCGAACGGTCCCCTCTCCCTCTGGGAGAGGGGTAGGGTGAGGGCAGACCCGAGCGCAGAAGCTCGGGGTAGGAGCGGAGCTGCTCTTGCTCGTGCTCTTGCTTGGGGTTGAGTGTGTCTACGTCGCTTCGGCGTACGCGCGGGCTTCTGGTTTCGCCCCCTCGGGCGAGTCCCTTTTGGCAAACGTCGGATAGCCGCCCTCCCAAAAGGAACCAAAAGACCTTGCCCCGGACATCCGGTTTTTCGCTTAGGCGAAAAATTCCCTCGTTGAAGCGAAGTTTCAGGGGCCCGAACTAGGCGTCCCCCCACGAAGGGCCATCCCTGGCCCATCGCGGCTCTCGCGACATCCATGTCGCTCAACCCCTGAAACTCCGCTTCAACGAGGCCTCCTGAACGGGGCATTCGGCGCGCGCGGATGTTTCTCTGGAAAACTCGAGAGCCAGGCTACAGCCGCGAAGGAGGTGCTCTTCGTAGGACCGAGGAGGACGCCTAGTCCTGGCACTGTCATCCTGCGTAAGAGCAGACTCTGTCCGCGATGGGTTCGCCGTTCTGCGGGGTCAACCTGTCAGAGCCAATCAGTTCACCACGTTCCGTACGAACCGCAACAGCACATCCCCGTGGTTCTGATAGGAAAACGGCTGGTTGCTCTGGAAAACATGGAAGCCCCCGGCGTCGACTTCCACCGTTTCCTCGGCCAACACGATGGTCAGCCGGCCTTCGATGACATAGGCCATGTCGTACCAGCCCTCACCGTCGGGCTCGGCGTTGTAGGTGTCGCCGGGGGCGAGCGTCCAGTACCAGAGCTCGGCCTGGCGCGAAGCAGGGGTGCTGGCGAGGAGGGTGCCGCGGCTGTCGGCCTGCTGGCCGCCCCAGGCCACGGCATCGACGCGGGACAGGCCGCCGGTGGACGGCGGGCGCACCAGGTCGGCGAAGGTGACTTTCAGGGCGGCGGCTATGCGGTCGAGAGTGGCGAGGCTGACGTTGGTGTCGCCGCTCTCGATGCCGACCAGCATCCGCCGGCTGACGCCCGAGGCCTTGGCCAGCGCGTCCTGACTGAAGCCGGCGTTGCGGCGGTGCGTCTTCACGTTATCGGCGACGTGCACCAGCACGCTCGGGCGTTCGGAAGGAGTGGGCAGTATATTGCTCATTCTGGCCTTTTTGCGCATTATGTTGCGCATAACAGTCAACCAAGAAATCCCAACCGTTGCAACGCCTGTTCAGGTCCGCATCATGCCTCGCTCTCGATTTATGTCCACTGCCTTCCCCATTCTCATCCTGATCGTGTCCATGGCCTCGATCCAGACCGGAGCATCGGTCGCCAAGAGCCTGTTCCCGGTGCTCGGCGCCGAAGGCGTGACCTCCATGCGCCTGATCTTCGCGGCCATCCTCCTGCTGGCGATCCTCCGCCCGTGGCGCACCTCGCTGCGTGGCAAGCCGCTCAGGCCGCTGTTCATCTATGGCGTAACCCTGGGCCTGATGAACCTGACCTTCTACATGGCGCTGCAGACCATTCCGCTGGGTGTTGCCGTGGCGCTGGAGTTCACCGGGCCGTTGGCGGTTGCGCTGTTCTATTCGCGCAAGCCCATCGACTTCCTGTGGATCGCCATTGCGGTGGTCGGCCTGGGCCTGCTGCTGCCGATAGCCGACTTCGGCCACGGCATCGATCCCAAGGGCGCCGCGCTGGCGCTGGGGGCGGGCGTCTGCTGGGGGCTCTACATCATCTTCGGCCAGCGCGCCGGTAACGACCTGGGCGCACAGGGCGCTGCGCTGGGTATCAGCATCGCGGCGATCTGCGTGGCGCCCATCGGCCTTGCGCACAGCGGCATGGCGCTGTTCGACATCAGCCTGTTCCCGGCGTTGCTGGGCGTGGCGATCCTCTCCAGCGCCTTGCCCTACACCCTGGAAATGGTGGCGCTGACTCGCCTGCCGGCGCGGACTTTCGGCACCCTGATGAGTATCGAGCCGGCCTTCGGCGCGCTGTCCGGCCTGGTGTTCCTGGGCGAGCAGCTGACTTCGCATCAGTGGATCGCCATCGGCGCGATAATCGTCGCCTCGGTGGGCACGACGCTGAGCAGCCGGCCGAAGCCGGCGCTGGTTACCGACTGATCCTCCCTGCGCTACGAAGAAGCCGCCCTTGGGCGGCTTTTTGCTTTTGTAGGATGGGTGGAGCGCAGTGTTTTTCCTGCACGACTCCCAAATAAAAAAGCCGCCCTCGGGCGGCTTTCTGCGTTGTGGGCGATCAGCCCGCCGTGCGCATCTCGTTCAGCACGATCTGCCGCCTGGCGCTGCGCGACAGGCGGATGCACAGCATCACCGCGGCGCAGGTCAGACCGACGATCAGGCCCTCCCACAGGCCGCGCGGGCCGGTGGGCTCCTGCAGCCAGTGGGTGAGGCCGAGGCTGTAGCCCACCGGCAGGCCGATGCCCCAGTAGGCGAACAGGGTCATGATCATGGTCGCGCGGGTGTCCTGGTAGCCGCGCAGGGCGCCGGCGGCAGTGACCTGTACGGCGTCGGAGAACTGGAACAGCGCCGAGAACACCAGCAGCGTGGCGGCCAGCGCCAGCACGTCCGGGTCCTGCGTATAGAGCCCGGCGATATGCTCACGCATCAGCAGCATGCCGCTGGCGGAAACGCAGGCGTACGCCAGTGCCGCGCCCATGCCCACGCCGGCAGCGAAACGAGCATCGCGCGGCGCACCGGCACCGAGCGACTGCCCCACGCGGACGGTCACGGCCATGGCCAGCGAGTAGGGGATCATGAACACCAGTGCGCTGAAGTTCAGCGCCACCTGGTGGCCCGCCACCACTTTCTCGCCGAGTTCGCCGATCAGCAGGGCGATCACCGAGAAGATGCTGGACTCGGCGAACACCGCGATGCCGATGGGCAGGCCGACCCCTACGAGGCTGCCGATCACCTGCGGCTTCGGCAGCTCCCAGTGGCTGAACAGCTGGCTCGGCTTGTAGACCTTCGCCCAGTTCACCCAGACCAGCATGCCCAGCAGCATGAACCACATCACCGAGCCGGTGGCCCAGCCGCAGCCGGGGCCGCCCAGCGCCGGGAAGCCGAGGTGGCCGTAGATCAGCACATAGTTGATCGGGATGTTCAGCATCAGTCCGCAGATGCCCAGCACCATGCTTGGCCGGGTGCGCCCCAGGCCATCGCTGAAGCAGCGCAGCACATGATACAGCGCCACCGCCGGCAGGCCGCAGGCGATGCCGCGCAGGTAGAAGCAGCTCGGCTCGATCAGCGCTTCCTCGACCTTCATCGCCCGCAGCACCGGCTCGGAGAGCAGCCACAGCGTCGCCCCCGCCAGCGGGCCGACCAGCAGCGCCAGCCACAGCGCCTGGCGCACCAGCGGGCCGGTGCCGGCCTGGTCGCCGGCGCCGTAGCGCTGGGCCACCTTGGCGGTGGTGGCGAGCAGGGTGCCGGTCATCAGCAGGAAGATCGGAATCCAGATCGAGTTGCCCAGTGCCACCGCGGCCAGATCGCGCGGGCCCACGCTGCCGGCCATCACCGCATCGACGAAGCCCATGGCGGTGGTTGCCAGCTGGGCGATCATGATGGGCGCTGCGAGGGTCAGCAGTTCCTTGAGTTCGGTGGCGGTGCGCCGTCCGCGGGAGACGGGCTGGGTGAGGCTGGTCACGGCTTTCCTTGGCAGAAGAAATGAACGGGAAGCCGGCCAGTTTAAGGGCTGTCCGCCCGGGCAGCAAAGCCTGGCGTGTGTGGCGCGGGACCGCGCGCAACGGCGCTGGTAAAGTAGCCGGTGACGATTTCTGGAGTCAGTCCATGCGTATCCTTGCCGATGAAAATATTCCCCTGGTCGAAGCCTTCTTCGGCGCCCATGGCGACATCCGTCGCCTGCCCGGACGCGGGATCGACCGCGCCGCCCTGGGTGATGCCGAAGTATTACTGGTGCGCTCGGTGACGGACGTCAGCCGTGAGCTGCTCCAGGGCAGCCAGGTGAAGTTCGTCGGCACCTGCACCATCGGCACCGATCACTTGGACCTGGACTACTTCGCCGAGGCCGGCATCGCCTGGTCCAGCGCGCCGGGTTGCAACGCCCGCGGTGTGGTGGACTGGGTGCTGGGCAGCCTGCTGGCGCTGGCCGACGTACACGGCGCCAAGCTCTCCGAACGCCGCTATGGCGTGATCGGTGCCGGGCAGGTGGGTGGTCGCCTGGTGGATGTGCTGCGCGGATTGGGCTGGGACGTGCGCGTCTGCGACCCGCCGCGCGCCGCTGCCGAAGGGGGTGATTTCCGCAGCCTGGAAGAAGTGCTGCGCGAGTGCGACGTGATCAGCCTGCACACACCGTTGACCCGCGACGGCGACAACCCGACGCGCCACCTGATCGACGCGCAGCGCCTCAAGGCGCTGCGCCCCGGCACCTGGCTGATCAATGCCAGCCGAGGCGGGGTGGTCGACAACACGGCGCTGCGCATCCACCTGGAGTCCGGCGCGCATATCGACGTGGCGCTGGACGTCTGGGAAGGCGAGCCGGAAGTGAACGTGCAACTGGCCCATCACTGCCGTATCGCCACCCCGCACATCGCCGGCTACAGCCTGGATGGCAAGTTGCGCGGCACGGCGCAGATCTACGAGGCGTTCTGCGCCTGGCAGCGTTGCGAGCCGGCCGTCGATCTCGACGACCTGCTGCCGGCGCAATGGCTGGCCGAACTGAGTCTGAAAGAGGAATGCGACCCGGACTGGGCGCTGGCGATGCTCTGCCGCGCGGTGTACGACCCGCGCAGCGATGACGCCGATTTCCGTCGCAGTCTGATCGGAGACACCCAGACCCGGCGGGCGGCTTTCGACGCGCTGCGCAAGCACTACCCGCCGCGCCGGGAAATCACCGGGCTGTGGGTAGACATCCAGGGCGATTCGCCGCGCCTGGAAAGCCTGCTGACCGCGCTGGGGGCCAACCGGGTCGGGGAGTAGGGCGTACGTGCTGCCGCGCTGTTATTCCGCTTGGCGGCGTGGCGGCTCGCAGGTCTTGTCCAGTTCCTGGCAGGCGCGCTGGATCATGTCTTCGGTAATCGGCACTTCACGGCCCTGGGCATCGATGATCGAGCCGCCGACCGGCTGTTGCGGCTGGCGCGGAGTGGGGCGGGGGGCGGATTCACGGTGGGTTTGCAGGCTCATGGCCAATCTCCTCTACATCAGTGCATTGCAGTCTAGGCAGATCAGATGAAACCCCGGTGACAGAGGCGGCCAAGGGCAGCGCCTGAAAATCGTCACCGAAGACAGACGACCCGATCGCTCGCAGATTGCGTGCCAATCGCGAGGTCCCCGGTCGTTTGCTTGTCGTTATAGTCAGTGGAGTTGCCGCTTCCCTGGTCCGACCCGGCGTTGCGCCGGTGGTTCGAAGAAGTTTCCCTCGAGGTTGAGTATGGACAGGATTCGCATAGGGCTGATCATCAATCCGCTGGCCGGTATCGGCGGCCCGACCGCGCTCAAGGGCAGCGATGGCGTGGCCGCGCTGGCCCTGGCCCGCGGCGCCGAACCACGGGCGGCGGAACGCACGCGGGTTGCCCTGGAGCACCTGCTGCCGGTGCGCGAGCGCCTGGAGTTCCTCACCTTTCCCGGCCCGATGGGCGCCGACCTGCTGGCGGACATGGGCTTCGCCCATCGCCTGGTTGGGGCGCTGGAGAAAGAGCAGAGCAGCGCGGCGGATACCCGTCACGCCGTGCAGGCGCTGCAGGAGGCCGGCGTGGCGCTGATTCTCTTTGCCGGTGGCGACGGCACCGCGCGGGATGTGGCCGAGGTGGCCCGCGAAGGCCAGCCGGTGCTGGGCATTCCCGCCGGGGTGAAGATCCATTCCGGGGTCTACACCATCAGCCCGCGCGCGGCCGGGGAGCTGGCGCGGCGGCTGGTGGATGGCGGGCTGGTGCGCCTGACCCAGGGTGAAGTGCGCGATCTCGACGAAGCCGCGCTGCGTGAGGGACGCGTCGCCGCGCGCTGGTACGCCGAACTGACGGTGCCCGAGGAAGGCCACTTCATGCAGCACGTGAAGCAGGCCGGCATGGAGACCGAGGAGCTGGTGCTCGCCGATCTCGCCGCCTGGCTGGAGGACAGCTGGGAGGACGATGTGCGTTACGTCTTCGGCCCCGGCTCGACGCTGCACGGGCTGGCTGCCGACCTGCACCTGGACACCACCCTGCTGGGCGTGGATGTGATCGAGAACGGCGAAGTGATCGCCCGCGACGTCACCGAGGCGCAGCTGTTCGAGCTGGTGGACGGGCACCCGGCCTTCCTGCTGGTGACTGCCATCGGTGGTCAGGGCCACATTCTTGGGCGCGGCAACCAGCAGATCAGCCCGCGCGTGCTGCGCGCCATCGGCATCGAGCGACTGCGGGTGATTGCCACCAAGCGCAAGCTCGGCACCCTCGAGGGCCGGCCGCTGCTAGTGGACAGTGGTGACGCCGGGCTGGACGCGAGCTTCCCGGCGGCAGTGCGGGTGTGGGCGGGCTACAAGGAAGAGCTGCTCTATCCGCTGGGTTGGGGCAGCGAAGACGAGCTGCCAGCGTAGGGCGAATGACGCCTGAGACGTTATCCGCCCTACGGGTGTGGTGGTGCTGGCATCCATAAGGCCGCACGCGGTGAGATCGGGGCCGAGAAAACTCAACAACCACTCCTCGGCACGGTGGTGCAGGTAACCAAGCCTGATCTAGACTCCTTCGCTCCGTGAAACCGGAAGAGGGGGCAGGGCATGCATTCGGGCGGTTGTCTGTGCGGCGCGGTGCGCTACGAAATCAGCGGTGAGCTGGCGCCGATCCAGGTCTGCCATTGCAGTCAGTGCCGCAAGGCGCAGGGCGGGCCGTTCGCCACCAATATCCCGGTGCAGCGCTCGGCGTTCCGCCTGCTCAGCGGTGAGTCAGCGCTGGCCGAGCACCGTGCCACGCCGGAAAAGAAACGGGTCTTCTGCAGCACCTGCGGCTCACCGATCTACAGCGCTCGTGATGCGCTGCCGGAAACATTGCGCGTGCGTGCGGGAACCCTGGACGAGCCTTTGCGGACAAAGCTCGAAGCGCATTACTACGTCGATTCCCGCGCCAATTGGTGGCCGCTGGAGGACAATCTGCCCCGCTACGGCGGTGCCAAGCCGGGATAAAGGAGCTGGCCCCGCCAGCAGCAGTCAGGGAGTTACAGGGTCAGTGGGAATGGAACGGAAATTTCGCGTGCTGGTGCTCGGCGGTTACGGCAACTTCGGCAGCCTGATCGTCCGCCGCCTGAGCGGCATCGACGGCGTCCGCGTGCTGGTGGGCGGGCGCGACCAGCGCCGCGCCAATGAACTCGCCGCGCAGGTGGGCGGCGAGCCGGTATGCCTGGACATGAACCAGCCGACGCTGGCCGGTCGCCTCAATGAACTGAAGGTCGACCTGGTGATTTCCACCGCAGGACCTTTCCAGGGCCAGGACTACCGCGTTGCCCGCGCCGCCATCGGCGCCCGCGCGCACTACATCGACCTGGCCGACGCCCGCCAGTTCGTCTGCGGCATCCAGGAACTCGACCGCGCCGCGCGCAGCGCCGGGGTGCTGGTGTGCAGCGGCGCCAGCTCGGTACCCGCGCTGGCCGCCTCGGTGATCGACGAACTGCTGCCACGCTTCCAGCGCCTGGACAGCATCCATCACGGCATCAGCTCATCGGCGAAGATTCCCGGCCAGGCCACGGTCTCCGCGGTGCTGGGCTATTGTGGCAAGCCATTGCGCCAGTGGCGCCAGGGCCGCTGGCAGGACGTGCATGGCTGGCAAGGACTTAATCACCACCGTTTTCCCGCCCCACTGGGCAAACGCTGGCTGGCCCACTGTGATGTACCGGACCTCGACCTGTTCCCGCAGCGCTACCCCGGCGTGCGGGACGTGCGTTTCTCCGCCGGTCTCGGCCTGAAGCTCACCCAGTTCGGCACCTGGGGCCTGTCGTGGCTGGTGCGTGCGGGACTGGTGAAGGATGCCGCGCGCCTGGGCGCCGGTCTGCATCGCATGGCCGTGGCGATGGAGCCGTTGGGCGACGGGCGCAGCGGCATGTTCGTCCACCTGCAGGGCATCGATGGTGAAGGCAAACCGCTGGCGCTGTGTTGGGAAATCCTCGCGCAGCAGGACCATGGCCCGAACATCCCCTGCATGGCGGCGGTGGCGCTGGCACGCAAGCTGGCCGCCGGGCAGCTGCGGCAGCGCGGCGCGACTCCCTGTATCGGCCTGCTCACCACGGATGAATACGTGGCGGAACTGGAAGGGCTGGACATCTCCCACGGTCTGCGCGAGCTGGCTGTGCACTGATCACAGACTGTTGCCCAAGCAACAGTCGATCAGCAGCGTTGTTGCCTGAGTGACATGAAACGCCGGAAAAACCGGCTGAAGTGCCCGAAAATCATACATTTCCCTGTTGGTACGGCCCTTGCTCAAGGCTTCTGTACCTAGCGCAACAGTCAACAGGGAAAACCCATGACCAGCCCCATCAAAGTGGTCGCCGTCTCCGGCGGCACCTATCGCCCCTCGCGCACCCTGGTGCTCACCCAGGCCGTGCTCGACGCCCTCGGCGGACAGCTTCCGGTGCAAGCCCAGATCATCGAACTGGCCGACATCGCCCGCCCGCTGGGTGCTGCGCTGTCGCGCCAGGAGCTCTCTGCCGAGCTGGAAGCCACCCTGCGCGAGATCGAGACCGCCGACCTGCTGGTGGTTGCCTCGCCGGTCTACCGCGGCTCCTATCCAGGCCTGCTTAAGCACCTGTTCGACCTGGTAGACATGAACGCCCTGATCGACACCCCGGTGCTGCTCGCGGCCACCGGCGGCAGCGAGCGCCACGCGTTGGTTCTCGACCACCAGCTGCGCCCGCTGTTCAGCTTCTTCCAGTCGATCACGCTGCCGATCGGCGTGTATGCCAGCGAAGCGGATTTCGCCAACTACCAGATCACCAGCGATACCCTGCGCGCCCGCATCCAGCTGGCCGCCGAGCGCGCCGCGCCGCTGTTCGCCCGCCCGCAATTGCGCAAGACCGCCTGAGGAGCCCGCGATGAACGTGTTCTGGTTCCTGCCCACCCACGGCGATGGCCACTTCCTCGGCACCAGCGAGGGCGCACGCCCGGTGTCGCTGCCTTATCTGAAGCAGATCGCCCAGGCCGCCGATTCCCTCGGCTACTACGGCGTACTGATTCCCACCGGCCGTTCCTGCGAGGACTCCTGGGTCGTAGCCTCGGCCTTGGCGCCGCTGACCGAGCGCCTGCGCTATCTGGTGGCGATTCGTCCTGGCATCATTTCGCCGACCGTGTCCGCGCGCATGGCCGCGACCCTGGATCGCCTCTCCGGCGGCCGGCTGCTGATCAATGTGGTCACCGGGGGTGACCCGGATGAAAACCGTGGCGATGGCATCCACCTCAGCCACGCCGAGCGCTATGAAGTCACCGACGAATTCCTGCGCATCTGGCGCCGCGTGCTGCAGGGCGAATCGGTGGACTTCGCCGGCAAGCACCTGCAGGTGGAGAACGCCAAGGCGCTCTATCCGCCGATCCAGAAGCCCTATCCGCCACTGTATTTCGGTGGTTCCTCGGCCGAAGCCCACGACCTGGCTGCCGAGCAGGTGGACGTCTACCTGACCTGGGGCGAGCCGCCGCAGGCGGTCGCTCAGAAGATCGCCGACGTGCGCGAGAGGGCCGCGAAGCAGGGTCGCAGCGTGAAGTTCGGCATCCGCCTGCACGTGATCGTCCGCGAAACCGCTGAAGAGGCCTGGCAGGCCGCCGACAAGCTGATCGCCAACATCTCCGACGAGACCATCGCCAACGCGCAGAAATCCTTCGCCCGCTTCGACTCCGAAGGCCAGCGGCGGATGGCCGCGCTGCACGGCGGGCGCCGCGACCAGCTGGAAATCTACCCCAACCTCTGGGCCGGCGTCGGCCTGGTGCGTGGCGGCGCCGGCACCGCGCTGGTGGGCGATCCGCAGCAGGTTGCCGAGCGCATCAAGGAGTACGCGGACCTGGGGATAGACAGCTTCATCTTCTCCGGCTACCCGCATCTGGAAGAGGCCTACCGCTTCGCCGAACTGGTGTTCCCGTTGCTGCCCGAGCCCTATGCGAGCCTGGCCGGGCGCGGGGTGACCAACCTCACCGGGCCCTTCGGCGAAATGATCGCCAACGACGTGTTGCCCGGACGTAAAGCCGGCTGAACCGGCGCACCGCGCCCCGACTTGCCGGGCATGGGCCCGGCTTGCCCTGAACAGACTCAAGAGGAAGAGCGCGTGAATGCCAAGACGCATCTCGACGCACAGACACCTGGGCAGATAGCCCAGCGCCTGGCCGCGGGCTTCGCCGAAACCGCCGCCGAGCGCGACATCCGTGGCGGCACGCCGAAGACCGAGCGCGACGCGCTGCGCCAGAGCGGCCTGCTGTCGCTGATCATCCCCAGCGAATATGGCGGCCTGGGCGCCGACTGGAGCACCACGCTGGATATCGTCCGTCAGTTCGCCGTGGTCGACAGCTCCATCGCCCACGTATTCGGTTTCCAGCATCTGATGCTGGCCACCGTGCGCCTGTTTTCCCGCCCCGAGCAGTGGCAGCCATGGTTTGAGCTGACCGCGCGCAACCAATGGTTCTGGGGCAACGCACTCAACCCGCTGGATACTCGCACGGTGTCGCGCACCTTCGCCGGTTGGCGTGAGTTTTCCGGGCGCAAGAGCTTCTGCTCCGGCGCGCTGGATTCGCAGATGCTCATCGCCTCGGCGCTGGACGGCGAGGGCGGCAAGCTGCTGATCGCCGCCATCCCCACCGCGCGCAGCGGCATCAGCCTGGCCCACGACTGGGACAACATGGGCCAGCGCCAGACCGACAGCGGCAGCGCCACCTTCGAGCGGGTGCGGGTGGAGGAGAGCGAGCTGTTGCTCGACCCTGGCCCGCTGAGCACGCCTTTCGCCTGCCTGCGCCCGCTGATCGCCCAGCTGATCTTTACCCATGTCTTCCTCGGCATCGCCGAAGGTGCATTCGAAGAGGCGCGGCAGTACACGCTCAAGGAAGCCCGCCCATGGTTCCGTTCCAGCGCTGCGACGGTGGGAGAAGACCCCTACGTGCTCGCGCACTACGGCGAGTTCTGGGTCGGCCTGGAAAGCACGCGCCTGCTGGTGCGCCGTGCTGCGCAACTGCTCGACGAGGCCTGGAGCAGAGGGGCTGCACTGGACGCCGAGGAGCGTGGGCGTCTGGCCGTGGCCATTGCCACCGCCAAGGTCGCGGCGACCCGCAACGGACTGGAGATCTGCAACCGCCTGTTCGAAGTCACCGGCGCGCGCTCCACCCATGCGGCGCTGCGCATCGACCGCTACTGGCGCAACCTGCGCACACAGACGCTGCACGACCCGGTGGACTACAAGGTCCGCGAACTGGGCGACTGGGCGCTGAACCAGCAACTGCCGCAACCGACTTTCTACTCATGAATGCGACCACACCCGAGGGTCTGCTGACCCTGCCCAAGTCCCCCGCGCTGGCCACCTCCATCCGTGCTACCGCCCAGGTCTTCGAGGACCCGAAATCCCAGGCGCTGCTCGATCATTTGCAGCAGGTCGCGCCCAGCGAGGCCAGCGTGCTGATCATCGGCGAGACCGGCACCGGCAAGGAGCTGGTGGCGCGCCACATCCACAACCTCAGCGCGCGGCGCGGCGGGCCGTTCGTGGCGGTGAACTGTGGGGCATTCTCCGAATCCCTGGTGGAGGCTGAGCTGTTCGGCCACGAGAAGGGCGCCTTCACCGGCGCGCTGGCGGCCAAGGCCGGTTGGTTCGAGGAGGCCGACGGCGGCACGCTGTTCCTCGATGAGATCGGTGACCTGCCGATGCCGATCCAGGTCAAGCTGCTGCGCGTCCTGCAGGAGCGCGAAGTGGTGCGCCTGGGCTCACGCAAGAGCATCCCGATCAACGTGCGGGTGCTGGCGGCCACCAACGTGCAGTTGGAAAAGGCGATCAATGCCGGTCATTTCCGCGAGGATCTTTACTACCGCCTCAACGTGGTCAGCCTGGAGCTGTCGCCGCTGCGCGAACGGCCCGGCGACATCCTGCCGCTGACCCGCCATTTCATCACCGAGTACAGCCGGCGCCTGGGCTACGGGCAGAGCCAACTGAGTGCGGAAGCCGCGCAGAAGCTGCGCAGCTATTCGTGGCCGGGGAACATCCGCGAGCTGGAAAACGTCATCCACCACACGCTGCTGATCTGCCGCGATGGCGTGGTGCGCGCGGAGGACCTGCACCTGTCCAACCTGCGCATCGAACGCAGCGAGGAGCCACGGCTGGAGTCTCTTGGCGCGGAGCAGATTCTCCAGCAGGCCTTCCAGCGGCTGTTCGAGGAGCAGGGCGGCAATCTGCATGCGCGGGTGGAGGATGCGTTGCTGCGCGCAGCCTATCGCTTCTGCCACTGCAACCAGGTGCACACCGCCAATCTGCTCGGCCTGAGCCGCAACGTCACGCGCACGCGGCTGATCGAGATCGGCGAACTGGTGGTGAACAAGCGCCGGGGCGCGACGGCGATTGATCCGCAGCGAGGCGTGCGGCTGTCCATCTAGGCCGGTCCGTTCAGGCCCGTCTATTTGGAGGTATTCGCCGCGGGCCACTGATCCACGGCAACGAAACCGGCCAGTGGCCAGCCTAGACTCCGGGACCGCCCATCCCTCGCGAAAGGAGTCTTCCATGCACGTGGACATCGCCATCGTCGGTGCCGGCCCTGCCGGGCTTTGCCTGGCCCGCTCACTGTCGGGCAACGGCCTGTCGATCCTGCTGATCGACCGCCAGCCGCTGGCCGCCGTGGCCGAGCCCGCCGAGGACGGCAGGGAGATTGCGCTGACCCACGCTTCCCGGGCCGAGCTCCAGCGGCTGGGCATGTGGTCGCGGATCGACCCGCAGGAAGTCTCGCCGCTACGCGATGCCCAGGTGCTCAATGGCCCCTCGCTGTTCACCCTGCGCATCGAGGCCGAGCAAGCCGGCGCCGAGCAGTTGGGCTACTTCGTGTCCAACCAGATGATCCGCCGCGCTGCCTTCGACGCGGTGCACGACTGCCCGGACGTCTCGTTGGTCTGCGGCCGCGCGCTGCGTACGCTGCAGGTGCAGCAGGACGGTGTGTCGCTGACCCTGGACGACGACAGCCGCGTCCATGCGCGCCTGTTGGTGGCGGCCGACAGCCGCTTCTCCGAGACCCGCCGCATGCTTGGCATCGGCGCGCACATGGAGGACTTCGGCAAGACCATGATGGTCTGCCGCATGGCCCACGATAAACCGCACCACAACATCGCCTGGGAATGGTTCGGCTACGGCCAGACCCTGGCACTGCTGCCGATCAACGGTGACCGCTCTTCGGTGGTGCTGACCTTGCCGCAGCGCGAGATGGCGCCGCTTCTGGAGCTGGACGAGAAGGCTTTCGCCCACGAAATGGAGCGCCGCTTCGACCGTCGCCTGGGCGGCATGCAGTTGCTCGGCCCGCGCCACAGCTACCCGCTGGTGGGCGTGTATTCGGATCGCTTCGTCGGCCCGCGCAGCGCACTGATCGGCGATGCCGCTGTCGGCATGCACCCGGTCACCGCGCACGGCTTCAACTTTGGCCTGCAGAGCCAGCGGCGGCTGGCCAACGAAATCCTCTCGACCCATCGCCGTGGCGGCGATATCGGCGGCGTTTGGCCGCTACGTCGCTATGCCATGGCCCACCGTCTAGCGACTTGGCCGCTGTACCAGGCCACTCGGCTGATCGTCGGCATGTACACCGACCCACGTCCGCCGGTACGCCTGCTGCGCAACGCCGGCCTGCGCCTGGCGCAGAACCTGCCGCCGCTGCGCACGGCGATTGCCCGGCACCTGACACAGGGCGCCTGATCACAGGTGCTTGCCTGTAGGGCGGATAACGCCGTAGGCGTTATGCGCCCTGCGGGGCTGACGTAAAAGCGTTCGCTAGCAAGCTCGCTCCTACGAAAAGCGCACCGGATATTCCGGGAACGGTAGGAGAGCTTGCGCGCGAACGGCGTGGCACCTGACGCCTCAGGCCGCCTCGGTCCGCCGTGCCTTCTTCTGCTCCAACTCGCGCACCAGTGGTAGCACCTTCTCGCCGAAGTAGCGCACCTCTTCCTGAAAGTGCAGGAAGCCCGCCAGCACCAGGTCCACGCCCACCGCCTTGAGCGCGACGATGCGCTCGGCGATCTGCTGCGGCGTGCCGATCAGGTTGGTCTTGAATCCATCGTTGTACTGCACCAGGTCCTCGAAGCTGGACTTCGCCCAGTTGCCTTCGCCTTCCGGCGAGGCGGCGCCAGCCTGCTTGGCGGCATGGCCGAAGGCATTCACCGCTTCCGGGTCGGCCTTATCGATGATCTCGGCGAGCACTGCGCGGGCTTCCTCCTCGGTATCGCGGGCGATGACGAAGGCGTTCACCCCGATCTTCACCGAGTGACCGTTGGCCGCGGCCTTTTCGCGGATGTCGTCCACCTGTGCCTTGATCCCTTCCACGCTGTTGCCGTTGGTGAAGTACCAGTCGGAGACTCGTGAAGCCATGTCACGCGCGGCCCGCGAGCTACCGCCCTGGAAGATTTCCGGGTGCGGGCGCTGCAGCGGCCTGGGCTTCAGGTTGTAGTCGTGGAAGCGGTAGAAGTCGCCGTGGAAGCTGAAGTTGTCCTGGGTCCAGATGCCCTTCAGGGCGCGGATGAATTCCTCCGAGCGGCGGTAGCGCTCGTCATGCTCCAGCCAGGGTTCGCCGATGGCCTGGAACTCTCCCTTGAACCAGCCGCTGACGATGTTCACTGCGATGCGCCTGGTCGATGGTCGCCAGTTGCTTGGCCGCCAGCGCGGGCGTCCAGGGGCCGGGGAGGATGGCGGCGATCACCTTGAGCTTTTCCGTGGCGCCCAGGAGGGCGTGGCTGAAGGCCACCGACTCGTGCTGGTACTCGGCGCCGTAGCCGGCGGTGAAGCGAATCTGCGTTAGCGCGTAGTCGAACCCCGCGTCCTCGGCGATGCGCGCGAGCTGGCGGTTGTAGTCGATGTCCCAGTGGGTGCGCTGCTCGATCTTGCTGACCACCAGGCCGCCACTGACGTTGGGGACCCAGTAGGTGAAGCGGATCGGTTGTTGGCTCATGGCTCGGGCTCCTCGGGGCTGCACAGCGGCGAAGGTGCCGCAGGGTGTGCAGAGCGAAAGCCGTGCCACGCGGGGAAATTCACGCAGGATCAGCAGCTTGGCGTTTGGCCGGGACAGCGGCGGGTGTTCCGCACGGCGCATAGCTGCTGGGCAAGTGTTGGTCAGGCAACAGTACCGGGTGCGACAACTGGCCCCTGAGCAGGCGCCGGCAAGGCTGTCAGAATTCGAAATTCACCCGCTCACAGAAGCGGGGACCTCCTGCGTGCGAATCCATAACAGAACAAATCCAGGGGGCAGCATGGCCATCACTTCCAACGATATCTGCAACGCTGCCGACGGGCTGTCCGGTTTCGTCGGCTTCAACCTCAAGACCGGCAAGTACATCGTGCGTTTCAGCGAGGATTCCTTCGGCATGGACGTGGCCGAGGACAGCATCCGCCCTGCCTGCGAGTTCGTCTGGGCGCAGAAGAACGGCATGGTGATGACCTTGAGCCGCGAGTGCCTGCAGATCCTTGCCGAGCAGAACATCCACGACCGCCTGAACCTCAACGAGGCGCTGCTCACCTACCTGCGTCGCACCGACCTGCCGGAAATCGCCGCCGAGCGTCGGTTGAAGTGAGCACCCGGCGAGCAGGATTCGCAGGAGCAACTGTCCTTATCTGAAGCCGCGTGCCAGCGATTTCGAGCTCCCTGACCGTAGCGCGCGCCGCTCCAACATGCGTAGGGCGGATAACGCGCCAGCGCTATCCGCCCTACGCTGCCACTTCGGGGCGAGTCCCACCTACTGCGCCAGCTCCTTGCGCAAATCCGCCACCTGGCTGGCGGTCACCGCTGGTGCGGCGTTGCCCCAGGTGTTGCGCACGTAGGTCAGTACATTGGCGACGTGCTCGTCGTCGAGGTTCCAGGCGAACGCCGGCATGGCGGGTGAGGTGGGTGCGGCATCGGTGCCGCCCGCTCGGCTGCCGGCCAGTACTACGTGGATCAGCGAGGTTGGATCGTCGTTGTTGACCAGCGGCGCGGCAGCGAGGGTCGGGAACAGGTTCTTCACTCCGGCCCCGTTGCTTACATGGCAAGCCGAACAGCGGTCGGCATAGATCGCCTTGCCCGCGACCATCGCCGCGTCGGTGGCAGCCACTGGTGCCGGTGCTGATTCATCTGTCGCGCCATCCTTGAGGTACACGGCCACCGCCAGCAGGTCTTCGTCCTGCCAGTGCTGCGTGGAGTACTCCACCGCTTCAGCCATGGGGCCGGAGGCGATATCGAAGCGGTTGGCGCCGGTCTTCAGGTACTGGACGATGTCCTCGGTGCTCCACTGGCCGATGCCGCTGTGCGGGTTGGCGGTGATGTCCGGGGCGACCCAGCCCTGCAGGTTGGCGCCAGCGAGGAAGCGGTCGTTATCGTCGCCGCCGATCAGGTTCTTCGGCGTGTGGCAGGTACCGCAGTGGCCCAGGCCTTCCACCAGGTATGCGCCGCGGTTCCACTGCGGCGATTTGTCTGGCGAGGGCACGAACTCGCCTTGGGTGAAGTTCAGCCAGTTCCAGCCGATCAGGCTGGTGCGCACGCTGAAGGGGAAGGGCAGCTGGTTGGTTTCCACCGGGTTGCGCACCGGCTCCAGGGTTTGCAGGTAGGCCCAGAGCGCCAGGTTGTCCTCGCGCCGTACCTTGGTGTATGCGGTGTAGGGCATGGCGCCGTAAAGGCGTTTGCCGTTTCGTCCGTGGCCGGTGGACATCACCGCCTGGAAGTCGTCGAAGCTCCAGCGGCCCAGTCCGGTTTCTGCATCCGGCGTGATGTTGGCGCCCACCAGCTTGCCAAACGGCGTATCGATGGCCACTCCACCGGCAAAGGGCGCCTGGCCGGGCACGGTGTGGCAGGCTGTGCAGTCGCCGAGCACGGCGAGGTAGCGGCCTTTTTCCACCAGGTTGTAGGAGTCCGCGCCTGTTCCGGCGCAGGCCTGCTGCAGGTTCAGGCCGAGCAGCGCGAGGGTGCCGATGCGAAGGAGAGTCTTCATACGCTGATCATCTCCCCGGGGCGCTTGAGGTAGAGCCGGCGGATCGCGTCGGCTGCCTTGAAGGCCAGCGCGCCGACCGTGCCAGTGGGGTTGTAGCCGGGGTTCTGCGGAAAGGCCGAGGAGCCGACCACGAACAGATTGGGCACGCCCCACACCTGCAGGTGCTTGTTCACCGAGCTGTTCTTCGGATCGGCCCCCATGATGAAGCCGCCGACGATGTGCGAGGACTGGTAGGAAATATTGGACCAGGGGCCTTTGCGCGGGGCGGGGATTATCTGCTGCGGGTTCATGCTGCGGGCGATCTCGGCCACCTTGTCGGTGCAGTACTGCGCCATGCGCAGGTCGTTCTCGGGAAAGTCGAAGGTGATGCGTAGCAGCGGTCGGCCATGGGGATCGTTGTAATTCGGGTCCAGCGACAGGTAGTTGCCGCGCGTGGTGTAGCTGCTGGCTTCGCAGCCGATGGACATGGTGCTCAGGTAGTTCTCCACCGTGGCCTTCTTCCACTGCGAACCCCAGGCGGGAGTTCCGGGCGGGGTCGGTCGCGAGTCGATGGGGGCGGCGCCGATCGGCGTCACGCGGGTGCTGCCGCCTCCAACGAAGCCCAACCCGGAGTGGTCGAAATTGTCGTTGTTGAACTCGTCGATGCCCATGCCGATGGCGCCGCCGCCGATGAAGGGATTGAAGTTCTTGTCCTTGAAGAACATCTGCACGCTGTTGGCGGTCTGGTAGGCGAAGTTGCGCCCGGTGGTGCCGGTGTTGGCGATCGGGTTGTAGGGCTCGCCGATGCCGGAGAGCAGCATCAGGCGCACGTTTTCGAAGATGAACGCGGCGACCACCACGATATCCGCCGGCTGTTCCCATTCCTCGCCGCTGGAGTCGACATAGATGATGCCGGTGGCGCGGGTGCCGGTGCTATCCAGCGTGACCTTGAGCACCTCGGAGTTGGTCCGCGCCGTGAAGTTGGGCTTGCGGATCAGCGCGGGCATGACATTGACGATGGCGCTGGCCTTGGAATAATTGGCGCAACCGTAGTTGGTGCAGAAACCGCAGAACGTGCAGGGCCCCATGGTCACGCCCAGCTGGTTGGTGTAGGCCTGGGAAGCCAGCGCAGAGGGCACCGGGAAGGGCTTGTAGCCCAGGTTGCGCGCCGCCTCGGCGAACAGGGTCGGAGCGTAGGTCTGCGCGGTGGGGGGATTGGGGTATTCGCGCGAGCGCGGGCCTTCGAAGGGGTTGCCGCCTTCGACGATATTGCCGCCCAGGTTGCCGGCTTTGCCGGAAACGCCGGCCAGCCGCTCGAAGGCGTCGTAATGCGGCTCCATCTCTTCCCAGGTGGTGCCCCAGTCCTGCAGGGTCAGCTCTTCGGGTACTTCCTTGCCGTAGCGCTCCTGCAGGTGGCTGGCCAGGCGGAATTCCTCGGGCTGGAAGCGGAAGGTGATGCCGGCCCAGTGGTTGCCCGCGCCGCCGGTGCCGTTGCCGGGGTGGAAGGAGCCCCATACGCGCATCGGCAGGGCGGTTTCTGCTTCCTTGTTGCGCATGGTGCAGGTGTTCTGGCGGGTGCGCAGCATCAGTTCCTGGCGGCGGTTGTAACGCAGTTCGTCGGCGGCGGAGGCGAGGTTGAAGTCGCTTGCCGTGTCGCGCCAGGGGCCGCGCTCGAAGCCGATGACGTTGAGCCCGGTATCGGCGAGTTCGTGGGCGATGATCGAACCCGCCCAGCCGAGTCCGACGACCACGACGTCGGTGGTAGGTAGTTTCCTGGTCATGCGATTCAACCCTTCTTGTTCCAGGCGGAGCTGCCGATGATCGAGAGCGGCACGAGGTCCAGCTTCTGGTTGTGCAGCGCGATGTAGTCGCGGTAGTCGTAACGCGCGCCGGGGAAACCGAGCATCTTCCACGACACCATGTCGCGGTTGCCGCCGTAGATCGGGTCGGCGAAGAAGCCTTCCATGGTGTTGCTCAGGACCTGCTGGAAGAACATCCTGGCGTCGATCCCTTCAAGGCTGATGGAGCCTTTCTCGAGGTCGGTGAGCACCTGGTTGCGCTGCTCGCCGGGCAGGGCGCTGAAGGGCTTCTGGAACTGCGCCTGGCAATACTTGCCCAGTGCGGCGAGGCCGATGCGGTAACGCTCGCGCGGCACCAGTGGCGACTGGTCGGCCTGCGCGGGCGTACCGGGGGTGAAGGGACCGGTCATGTACAGGCGGCCAGAGTCGCCGTAGTCGCTCACCAGCTGGCGGTCGATGAACACCGCGCAGCCGGCGTCCTTGCCGCTGACGCTCAGCTCGTCGGCGGGAATCAGTTGCTCGACGATCGCCTCGACTTCCTTGGCCTCCTCGGCGGTGAAGAATTGCCAGCCGGGGCTGTCGTAGTGCAGCGGGCCGTTGTGGTCGAAGGGCAGCCATTTCGGCGTGCCGATCACGGTGGCGGCCTGGGCGCTGGCAGCACCGACGGCCAGGGACGCGGCGGACGACTTCAACAGCTGGCGCCGGGTGAAGCCCTTGGGGTGTTCGGTCATTTCGGCTCCTGAGGCAATAGCGGTTCGCTCGTTGTCGAGGAGGCAGGGACGCATATCGCCGGGTCGGTTCACGGTGGTCTGCACTCCCGGCCTGTGCCGGATGAGTGGAGCGGGGTGCGAAGTCGCCTCAGGGGCGCCCTGCGGATCAGCCGTCGACGGCGAGATCTGCGGTTCGTCTTTTCCACGCGCGTTTTTAGACTAGGGGTCGTTACAGAATGTTGCAGGTTTTTTTGCGGTAAAGACTTATTGCGGATTTTGAGAGAGTCCGCGAGCCAGACGCGCCGCGGACTGGCGACACAGGTAGGAGCAAATGTCTTCCTCTGAAAGTCTGTACCTCGGATTTCCGACTCCCTGAAGGGGGAGAGGGCAAGCCTCGGCACGATATTCAGGTAAGAGCGGACCGATTCCGGACGGAGCCCGCTCCTACGCCAAGGTCACACCTTGGTGCGGATCAGAGGAACATCCCGCCCGAGGCCTCCACGCGTTGGCCGTTGATCCAGCGGCCTCCGTCGGAGAGCAGGACGGCGATCACTGCGCCGATGTCGTCCGGCAGGCCGACGCGGCCCAGGGCGGTGTTGCTGGCGATCTGCTGGTTCAGCTGAGCGTTGTCGCGCACCACACCGCCGCCGAAGTCGGTCTCGATGGCGCCGGGAGCGAGGATGTTCACCGCGATGCCGCGCGCGCCCAGTTCCTTCGCCTGGTACTTGGTCAGGGTTTCCATGGCGCCCTTCATGGTGGCGTAGGCGGCGTAGCCGGGCAGCGAGAAGCGCGTCAGGCCGCTGGAAACATTAAGGATGCGGCCGCCGTCGGCAATCAGCGGCAGCAGCTTCTGGGTCAGGAAGAACGGGCCCTTAAGCTGGATGTTCATCAGCTGGTCGAACTGCTCCTCGGTGGTCTCGGCGAAGCTGGCATGCAGGCCGATGCCGGCGTTGTTCACCAGGAAATCGAAGTGCTGGCGGCCGAAGGTTTCGCCCAGGGTGGCGCGGATCTGCTCGGCGAAGGCAGCGAAGCTGGCGCTGTCCGCCACGTCCAGGGGCAGCATCACGGCGCGGCCGCCGTGCTGCTCGATCTCGGCGGCGACGGCGCGGGCTTCGTCAGCCTGGCTGCGGAAAGTACCGATGATGTCGACGCCGGCAGCGGCGAGGTGCAGGGCGGCGTTGCGGCCAAGGCCACGGCTGGCGCCGGTGATGAGAGCGATCTTGCGGGTCATGGTAAAGCTCCTGTGCGGGTTGGAGAACAGGTGGGATTGTGGGAAAGCTTATTGTTCGATTGGTTGGTGATAAACCGGCAAGAATCGGAAATACTGGCCGGTAATGCCGAACAGTGAGTGAGCCGCCCATGATCCGCCCCGACCTGCTGCGCACCTTCGTCCGCGTCACTGAGCTGGCCAGCTTCACCCAGGCCGGCGAGCAGCTCGGCCTGCCGCGCTCCACCGTCTCCGAGCACATCCAGGCGCTGGAGGAGCTGCTCGGCACGCGCCTGCTGCAGCGCACCACGCGGCGTGTCACCGCGACCCAGGACGGGCTGGTGCTCTACGAGCGCAGCAAGGACATGCTGGCCCAGTTGGACGAGTTGCACGGCCTGTTCCGCCAGGAAGACGAAGCCCTTGGTGGCCGCCTGCGGGTGGACATGCCGACAGTGATGGCGCGCAAGCTGGTGATGCCGCGCCTGGGCGAATTCCTCGCGCGGCACCCGGCCCTGGAGCTGGAGGTGAGCTGCACCGACCGCCGCGTCGACCTGGTACGTGAGGGCTTCGACTGCGTGGTGCGGGTCGGTTCGGTGAACGATCCGTCGGTGGTGGCGCGCAGCCTCGGGCAGTTCCCGCAGGTAACCTGCGCCAGTCCGTCCTACCTCGCCAAGCACGGTGTGCCGCAGTCACTGGACGACCTCGCCGAGCACCAGCTGATCCACTACGTGACGGTGTTGGGCGCGCGGCCTCCGGGCTTCGAGTACCTGCACAACGAAGAGGTGCGCTACGTGCCGATGGGCGGGGCACTGTCGGTGAACAACGCCGAGGCCTACGAAAGCGCGGCCATGGGTGGACTGGGGATCATCCAGGTGCCGATCCATGGCGTGCTGGATGACTTGGAAGCGGGGCGGCTGGTGGCGGTACTTGAGCACATCCCGCTGCCGCCCATGGAAATTTCCCTGCTCTATGCCCACCGCCGCCTGCCGCAGCGGGTACGGGCGTTCATGCAGTGGCTGGCGCAGTTGCTGGGGGAGCCCGGAGTGCTGGGCACGCCCGTAAACGCCAGGGATTAGCTGGCCCAGTCCGAATTCAGGATCACTTCGCAGAAGTTGCCGCGCACGAAGTCCGCATCCTTCATTGCCAGCACGTCGGCCTTGACGTTGCCGAAGGTGGTTTCCGGCTTGGCTTTGATGCCGTCGTAGAAGGCTTGCAGGATGTCCTGCTTGAACTGCCCGCCGCGCGGGTGGGCGGCGACCACGGCGTCACGCTGGGCGTCGGGGAAGTGCGGGTAGGCGATACCCAGCACATCCATTTCCACCCCGGCGGTGACCAGCGCGATCTCCGGTTTCATGTGTTGCGGGATTCCGGGCGTGGTGTGCAGCGCGATGGCGGTCCATACCGTGTCGATATCGCTTTCGGCGATGCCGTGGCTGCGCAGGAACTCTGCCGCGCAGTCGGCGCCATCCACCTCGAAGCGTTCGCACTGGCTGCAGTAGCGTGGCATCAGGCCCATGTCGTGGAACATCGCGCCGGCGTAGAGCAGCTCGGCGTCGTACTTCAACTCCTTGCGCGCGCCGGTCAGTGCGCCCCAGTAGTAGACGCGAGAGGAATGATGGAAGAGCAGCGGGGTGGCGTTGTCGCGGACCATCTCGGTGATGGCCTTGGCGAGGGTACTGTCGGGGACTTTGACGCCGTTCAGGTCGAGGCTCATGGCGGGCTCCGGGGCTGGATTCCAAGGTGCGACGCGGGCTGCGTCGCGCTCCATGTCATTGGAAATCCGCGGCCCCCGAAGGACAACGAGGGCGAGGGAGCGAATCCGGACAGCCATGCATCTTTTGCTGCCGGGAGCCCGTAACGGCTGAAGTCGGGCTCGTAGGGCGCACAACGCGCCAGCGTTACCCGCCGCGGGGCAATCGGCGGATAACCCGTTTCGGGTTATGCGCCCTACGGTCCTGAATGGAGTGCTGGGCGGTTCGCGAGCAAGCTCGCTCCTACGGGGAAACTCTGGAGCAGGGCCTAGACGAACTGCGCTGCCGCGTAGCCTGAGGCCCAGGCCCACTGGAAGTTGAAGCCGCCCAAGTGACCGGTGACGTCCAGCACTTCGCCGACGAAGTACAGTCCGGGGGACTTCAGCGATTCCAGGGTCTTGGACGATACCTCGCGGGTGTCGACGCCGCCCAGAGTGACTTCCGCCGTGCGATAGCCCTCGGTACCGGCCGGTACCAGTTGCCAGTCGCCCAGGCGCTCGGCGATCGCCTTGAGCTCGGATGGCGTGTACTGCTTCATCGGTTTGGAGACGAACCATTGCTCGGCCAGTAGACCGGCCATCTTCTTGGTGAACAGCTCGCCCAGCAGCGTCTTCAGCTCGCTGTTGGGGCGCTCGCGCTGCTGTTCGACAAGCCAGACGGGCAGGTCGATGCGCGGCAGCAGGTCGATGCTGATGGTGTCGCCGGGCTGCCAATAGGAGGAAATCTGCAGGATCGCCGGGCCGCTGAGGCCGCGGTGGGTGAACAGGATGTTCTCGACAAAGCTCTGGCCGTTGCAGCTTACCCGGCAGTCCTCCACCGAGGTGCCGGACAGCTCGGTGCACAGGGCCTTGAGCTGCGGATCGGTAATGGTGAAGGGCACCAGGCCGGCGCGGGTCGGCAGCACGCTGTGGCCGAACTGGCGGGCGATCTGGTAGCCGAAGCCGGTGGCGCCGAGGGTCGGGATGGACAGGCCGCCGGTGGCGATCACCAGGGATTCGCAGCGCACCGGGCCGAGGCTGCTCTGTAACTGGTAGCCGCCTTCGTCGAGACGGGCGATCTCGCTCACCGAGGTGTCCAGGCGCAGGTCGACGCCGGCCTGCTCGCACTCGTCCAGCAGCAGGCCGAGGATGTCGCTGGACTTGTTATCGCAGAACAGCTGGCCGAGCTTCTTCTCGTGATAGGGCACGCCGTGCTTGGCCACCAGGGCGATGAAGTCCCACTGGGTGAAACGTGCCAGCGCGGACTTGCAGAAGTGCGGATTCTGCGAAAGGAAGTTGACCGGCTCGCAATACATATTGGTGAAGTTGCAGCGCCCGCCACCGGACATGAGGATCTTCTTGCCGGCCTTGTTGGCGTGGTCGATCAGCAGGACCTGACGACCGCGCGCGGCGGCGCTCATGGCGCACATCAGTCCCGCGGCGCCGGCGCCGATGATGATGACCTGGGAGGTGAGCACGGTGGATTCCTCGTGGACGAGCGCCTGGGCGGCGCAAAAGCCGCGCATCTTACCCCAAGGGCGGCCGCGCCGGCTG
This sequence comes from Pseudomonas sp. PDM18, assembly GCF_014852585.1. Taxonomy (GTDB): domain Bacteria; phylum Pseudomonadota; class Gammaproteobacteria; order Pseudomonadales; family Pseudomonadaceae; genus Pseudomonas. Next base: position 188,992 of record NZ_JACVBX010000011.1, read on the forward strand.
CCCGCGCCCGACCGGGCGTCGTCCGGGCCTGTGTCGCCAGAGCAGGGCTTCCCGACCAGCGCCGGGCACGTCGGGATATCCCCGAGGCGCTTTTGTCCGGATAATGCCGGCCCGTTCGCTTTCTACTTTTTCGCGCTACTTTTTCGTGGTGATGCCCGCATGGAAATCAAGGTCAATTTTCTCGACAACCTCCGACTCGAAGCCAAGTTCGACGACTTCACGGTGATTGCCGACCAGCCCATCCGCTACAAGGGCGACGGTTCGGCACCGGGGCCGTTCGACTATTTCCTGGCCTCGTCGGCGTTGTGCGCGGCTTACTTCGTCAAGCTCTACTGCCAGACCCGCGACATCCCCACGGACAATATCCGCCTGTCGCAGAACAACATCGTCGACCCGGAGAACCGCTACAAGCAGATCTTCAAGATCCAGGTGGAGCTGCCGGCGGACATCTCCGAAAAGGACCGCCAGGGCATCCTGCGCTCCATCGATCGCTGCACGGTGAAGAAGGTGGTGCAGACCGGTCCGGACTTCATCATCGAGCAAGTCGAGAACCTCGACGCCGACGCCCAGGCGCTGCTGATGCCGAGCACCGCCGCCGGCGCGAGCACCTATATCCAGGGCAAGGACCTGCCGCTGGAACAGACCATCGCCAACATGTCGGAAATCCTCGCCGGCCTGGGCATGAAGATCGAGATCGCCTCGTGGCGCAACATCGTGCCCAATGTCTGGTCGCTGCACATCCGCGACGCGCAGTCGCCGATGTGCTTCACCAACGGCAAGGGCGCCACCAAGGAAAGCGCGCTGGCCTCGGCGCTGGGCGAGTTCATCGAGCGCCTGAACTGCAACTTCTTCTACAACGACCAGTACTGGGGCGAGGAGATAGCCAACGCGCCGTTCGTGCATTACCCCGACGAGCGCTGGTTCAAGCCGGGCGCGAAGGACGCGCTGCCGGAGGAAATCCTCGACGAGTACTGTCTGGAGATCTACAACCCGGACGGTGAGCTGCGCGGCTCGCACCTCTACGACACCAACTCGGGCAACACCGAGCGCGGCATTTGTTCGCTGCCGTTCGTGCGCCAATCCGACGGCGAGACGGTGTACTTCCCGTCCAACCTGATCGAGAACCTCTACCTGTCAAACGGGATGAGTGCCGGCAACACCCTGGCCGAGGCACAGGTGCAGTGCCTGTCGGAAATCTTCGAACGCGCGGTGAAGCGCGAAATCCTCGAAGGCGAACTGGCGCTGCCGGACGTGCCGCAGGAGGTGCTGGCCAAGTATCCCGGCATCGCCGCCGGCATCAAGGGCCTGGAAGAACAGGGCTTCCCGGTGCTGGTCAAGGATGCGTCGCTGGGCGGCGAATTCCCGGTGATGTGCGTGACCCTGATGAACCCGCGCACCGGCGGCGTGTTCGCCTCCTTCGGCGCGCACCCGAGCTTCGAAGTGGCACTGGAGCGGAGCCTCACCGAGCTGCTTCAGGGCCGCAGCTTCGAAGGCCTCAACGACCTGCCGCGGCCGACCTTCGAAAGCCAGGCGCTGACCGAGCCGAACAACTTCGTCGAGCACTTCATCGACTCCAGCGGCGTGGTCTCGTGGCGCTTCTTCAGCTCCAAGGCCGATTACGACTTCGTCGAGTGGGACTTCTCCGGCCACGGTGACGATTCCAACGTGCAGGAAGCGCAGACCCTGTTCGGCATCCTCGAGGAGCAGGGCAAGGAGGTCTACATGGCCGTGTACGAGCACCTGGGCGCCACCGCCTGCCGCATCCTGGTGCCGGGTTATTCGGAAATCTACCCGGTGGAAGACCTCATCTGGGACAACACCAACAAGGCGCTGGCGTTCCGCGCCGACATCCTCAACCTGCACAGCCTCAACATCGTCCGCCTCAAGTCGCTGCTCAAGCGCCTGGAAGCCTGCGAGGTGGACGAGTACACCGACATCACCACGCTGATCGGCATCGAGTTCGACGACAACACCGTCTGGGGCCAGCTAACCATCCTCGAGCTCAAGCTGCTGATCAACCTCGCGGTGAAACGCTTCGAAACCGCCAAGGAACAGGTGGAGATGTTCCTCCAGTACAACGACAACACCGTCGAGCGCGGGCTGTTCTACCAGGCGCTCAGCGCGGCGCTGGAAGTGCACCTGGACGAGGAACTGGAAATGGCCGACTTCGAGGCCAACTTCCGCCGCATGTTTGGCAACGAGCGTATGGACGCGGTGTTGGGTTCGCTGGGCGGTAGCGTGCGCTTCTACGGGCTGACGCCGACCAGCACGAAGCTCGAAGGCCTCGACAAGCACCTGCGCCTGATCGAAAGCTACAAGAAGCTGCACCAGGCTCGGGCCAGGGCCGTGGCGCGCTGATCTGGCAGTTGGTCAGCAAAGGCACCTACGGGTGCCTTTTTCATTTGCGTTGCTCGCGGCCAGCCCCGGCATGCCGCTCGACCGGTCGTCCGGTAAAGCGCGAAAGTCGGCCTAGACTTGTCGATTCCGCCGTCGCCCAGGCGACCAAGCTGCATGCCCGGTCAAGCCGACCGCGCGAAAATCAGGAGATTCACCATGTCCAGCCTGCAACGCGTCACCCCCTGCCTGTGGTTCGACGGCAAGGCCGAGGAAGCAGCCCAGTTCTATGTCGCCATCTTTCCCAACTCGAGGATCGTCCAGGCCGCCTATTACCCCGAGGCCGAGAAGGACCGCCACGGTGGCGAACCCGGCTCGGTGCTGACGGTGGAGTTCGTGTTGGACGGCCAGACCTTCATCGCCCTTAACGGCGGCCCGGCCTTCAATTTCACCGAGGCCCTGTCGTTGCAGGTGATGTGCGACAGCCAGAAGGAGATCGACCACTTCTGGGACAAACTTGGCGCCGGTGGTCCGGAGGAAGCGCAAATCTGCGGCTGGCTGAAGGACCGCTACGGGGTGTCCTGGCAGATCTGCCCGCGCCACGTCGGCGACATGGTCGCCGATCCGAACCCGGAGAAGGCCAGCCGCACGCTGCAGGCAGTGATGGGCATGAAGAAGCTGGACATGGCCGCCATCGAGCGCGCTCACGCCGGCAACTGATTCCCACAGGCAGAGGAGGGCGCGGCATGTTCAGCCACATCACGGTTGGCACCAACGACCTCCCGCGTGCCATCGACTTCTACGGCAGGGTGCTCGGCACGCTGTGGATTGTCCTCAAGGCGCATCGCCATGAGCCTGAGCGGGCGATCTTCGCCCACCCGGACAGCGACGTGGTGTTCTGCGTGTACCAACCCATCGACGGCCAGCCGGCCAGCATCGGCAATGGCAGCCTGGTGGCCTTCGAGGCGCGTACACGGCACCAGGTCGACAGCTTCCATGCCCGCGCCGTGCAACTGGGCGGCGTCGACGAGGGGCCGCCCGGCCTGCGCCTGAACTACTCACCGACCTACTACGGCGCCTACGTACGCGACCTGGATGGCAACAAGCTGTGTTGCGTCTGCCATCTGCAGGAGTGAGCCGGCGCGACAGAAATTTCGAACCTGCCAGCGCGGCGGCTCGTCCAACTCCCTGAGCGTCGCAGTCACCAGGTACGCACCGATTGCCCGACTGTGGCACCGCCAAGCGGCGAGGGTGCGCTCGCCGGACAGGGAGAATCTGCGATGGTCACTCACTACAAGGTCAAGGGGCACCTGGCCTGCGGGCATGCGGGCAAGCACCTGGAATCCACCACCGAGCTGAACCGGGTGAAATGCCGCAGCTGCCGCAACACCGAGGTCTACAAGGAAGCCCGCCGCGATGCGCGCAACGCCGCCCGCCGCGCCCAGCGCAAGGCCCGTGCCGAAGCCGTGCACAACGACTGGCGCAGCTTCTGGGAGAAACGCCTGGTCGCCATGCCGGGCAGCCAGCGCCTGCCGCGCGGGTTCCAGGACCAGCCGTTCGTCTGAGCCGGGCGTGGGCAGGAGGAGCGAGCGGATGCATGCCCGAGCGTTAAGCTCGGGAAAGTCGTGCTAGCATCTGCGACGGCCCCGAATCCTCCTGCGGCGCTGGCAACCCGCCAGCGCCGCCATCCCTCACAGAAGGACCCAAGCAATGGCTCAAGTTACCCTCAAGGGCAACCCGGTTTCCGTCGACGGCAAGCTGCCGCAGAAAGGCGAGCAGGCTCCGGCCCTGTCGCTGGTCGCCGGCAACCTGTCCGACGTCACCCTGGAAACCTACGCCGGCAAGCGCAAGGTGCTGAACATCTTCCCCAGCGTCGACACCCCGACCTGCGCCACCTCCGTGCGCAAGTTCAACGCTGAAGCCAGCAAGCTGGCCAACACTGTCGTACTGTGCGTTTCCGCCGACCTGCCGTTCGCCCAGGCGCGCTTCTGCGGCGCCGAAGGCCTGGAGAACGTGGTGAACCTGTCCACCCTGCGTGGCCGCGAGTTCCTCGCCAACTACGGCGTAGCCATCGCCGACGGCCCGCTGGCCGGCCTGGCTGCCCGCGCTGTCGTGGTGCTGGACGAGCAGAACAAGGTGCTGCACAGCGAGCTGGTAGGCGAGATCGCCGACGAGCCGAACTACGCCGCCGCCATCGCCGCCCTGGCCTGATGGAAGGATCGGGCCGGTCCATCAGGACTGGCCCCAATGGCGCGGAACCTCCCGCGCCATTTCCGGGTCGCAATGCCCCGGTAATTCGTAACTCCCGGTAAATCAAAGGTAAATAGCGGGTAAAGAGACTTTGCCTGCGGCCATGCTGTGCTTATCGTTCAGCCTCGGTATTCTCACTTCCTTGCGCCAAACCCCCTTTTCAAAAGACAGAGTCCCATGACTGCAAGCAACGGATCGCCCTCGAAACTTCGTACCCTGCGCCCCTGGCTCATCACCGCGCTGCTGTTCGCCGCCGTGGTCGGGCTGATCATGTGGCTGCACTCGACGTCTTCGGGAACGCCGGCAGCCCAGGGCGGGCGCGGCGGGCGACCGGGGCCGGGGCAGATGGCCGCGGGGCAGGGCGGCACGGCGGTGACCGTCAGCGTCGCGCCGGTGCTCAAGGGCGACCTGCCGGTGCACTACCATGCGCTAGGCACGGTGACGGCCTACAACACCGTCAATGTTCGCGCGCGGGTCAGCGGTCAGCTGGTCAAGGTGCCGTTCCAGGAAGGCCAGGAAGTGAAGGCCGGCGACGTCCTCGCGGTGATCGACCCGCGTCCGTTCCAGGCCGCGCTGGACCAGGCCCAGGGCACGCTGCTGCAGAACCAGGCGCAGCTGAAGAACGCGCAGATCGACCTGGCCCGCTACAAGGGCCTGTACGCCGAGGATTCCATCGCCAAGCAGACCCTGGACACCCAGGAAGCCCAGGTCCGCCAGTACGAAGGCACCCTGAAGACCAACCAGGGCCAGGTCGCTGACGCCAAGCTCAACCTCGAATTCACCCAGGTGCGCGCGCCCATCTCCGGCCGCGTCGGTCTGCGTCAGGTGGACGTGGGCAACCTGGTCACCTCCGGCGACACCACGCCGCTGGTGGTGATCACCCAGGTCAAGCCGATCTCCGTGGTGTTCAGCCTGCCGCAGCAGCAACTGGGCACCATCGCCCGCGAGCTTTACAGCGGCAAGCCGGTGCCGGTCGAGGCGCTGGACCGCAACCAGAACCAGACCCTGGCCACCGGCGTGCTGAAGACCCTGGACAACCAGATCGACACCACCACCGGTACCGTCAAGCTCAAGGCCGGATTCGAGAACGACGACCACAGGCTGTTCCCCAACCAGTTCGTCAACGTACGCCTGCTCGCCGAGACCCTGCCGGGCGTGCTGACCATTCCGGCCAACGCCGTGCAACGCGGCAACGACGGCACCTACGTGTACCTGGTGGGCGAGGAGAGCAAGGCCAAGCGCCAGCTGGTCACCCTGGGCACCAGCGAGAGCGAGCGCGTGGTGGTCACCGAGGGCCTGAAGGAAGGCGACCGTGTCGTCGTCGAAGGCACCGACCGCCTGCGCGACGGCACCCGCATGAACATCGCGACCTCCGACGAGAAGGCCCGCGCGGCCGCCACAGAAGAGGGCGACAAGTCCACCGCCAAGCCGTTCGGTTCGGACACCCCGGTCCAGGACAGCGGTAAGAGCGAATGAACCCGTCCCGCCTGTTCATCCTGCGGCCGGTCGCCACCACGCTCCTGATGGTGGCGATCCTGCTGTCGGGGATCATCGCCTACCGCTTCCTGCCGATCTCGGCGCTGCCGGAAGTGGACTACCCGACCATCCAGGTGGTGACCCTGTACCCCGGCGCCAGCCCGGACATCATGACTTCCTCGGTGACCGCGCCGCTGGAGAACCAGCTGGGGCAGATTCCCGGCCTCAACGAGATGTCCTCCACCAGCTCTGGTGGCGCCTCGGTGATCACCCTGCAGTTCAGCCTGCAGATCAACCTTGATGTGGCCGAGCAGGAAGTCCAGGCGGCGATCAACACCGCGCAGAGCCTGCTGCCCAAGGACCTGCCGAACCAGCCGGTGTACAGCAAGGTGAACCCGGCGGACGCGCCGATCCTCACCCTGGCGGTGATGTCTCCGGACATGCCGCTGCCGCAGATCCAGGACCTGGTCGACACGCGCCTTGCGCAGAAGATTTCGCAGATTTCCGGCGTCGGCCTGGTCAGCATCAGCGGCGGCCAGCGCCCGGCCGTGCGCATCCGCGCCAACCCCGGCGCCCTCGCGGCCGCCGGCCTGAGCCTGGAAGACCTGCAGACCACCGTCACCAACAACAACCTCAACGGCCCCAAGGGCAGCTTCGACGGCCCGACCCGCTCCTCGACCCTGGACGCCAACGACCAGCTCAAGTCCGCCGACGCCTACCGCGACCTGATCATCGCCTACAAGAACGGCTCGCCGCTGCGCGTGCGCGACGTGGCCAGCGTGGAAGACGACGCCGAGAACGTGCGCCTGGCCGCCTGGGCCAACACCTCGCCGGCCGTGGTGCTGAACATCCAGCGCCAGCCGGGCGCCAACGTCATCGAGGTGGTCGACAGCATCAAGAAGATGCTCCCGCAGCTGCAGGCGACACTGCCCGGCAGCCTGGAAGTGACGGTGCTCACCGACCGCACCACGACCATCCGCGCCTCCGTGGCGGACGTGCAGTTCGAGCTGTTCCTCGCCGTCTGCCTAGTGGTGATGGTCACCTTCCTGTTCCTGCGCAATATTTCCGCGACGCTGATCCCCAGCTTCGCCGTGCCGCTGTCGCTGATCGGCACCTTCGGCGTGATGTACCTCGCCGGCTTCTCGATCAACAACCTGACGCTGATGGCGCTGACCATCGCCACCGGCTTCGTGGTGGACGACGCCATCGTCATGGTGGAGAACATCGCGCGTTACCTGGAGCAGGGCGACGAGCCGCTGGAAGCGTCGCTCAAGGGCTCGAAACAGATCGGCTTCACCATCATCTCGCTGACCTTCTCGCTGATCGCCGTGCTGATCCCGCTGCTGTTCATGGGCGATGTGGCCGGGCGATTGTTCCGCGAATTCGCCATCACCCTGGCGGTGGCGATCCTGATCTCCGGCTTTGTTTCCCTGACCCTGACGCCGATGCTCAGCGCCAAGCTGCTGCGCCACGTCGAGCCGGAGAAGGAGGGGCGCTTCGCCCGCGCCGCCGGGCGCTTCATCGACAACATGATCGAGCGCTACGCCGCCGCCTTGCGTGTGGTGCTGCGCCATCAGCCGCTGACCCTGCTGGTGGCCATCGCCACCGTGGTGCTCACCGCGCTGCTGTACATCTTCATGCCCAAGGGCTTCTTCCCGGTGCAGGACACCGGGGTGATCCAGGGCATCGCCGAGGCGCCGCAGTCGATCTCCTTCCAGTCCATGGCCAGCCGCCAGCAGGACCTGGCGAAGATCGTGCTGAAGGACCCGGCGGTGGACAGCCTGTCCTCGTTCATCGGCGTCGACGGCACCAACGCCACCCTCAACACCGGGCGCCTGCTGATCAACCTCAAGCCCCACGCCGAGCGTGACGTGACCGCCAGCGAGGTGATCCATCGCCTGCAGCCGGAGCTGGACCAGATCGCCGGCATCAAGTTGTACATGCAGCCGGTGCAGGACCTGACCATCGAGGACCGTATCGCCCGCACGCAGTACCAGTTCACCCTGCAGGACGCCGACCCGGATGTCCTCGCCGACTGGGTGCCGCGCCTGGTGGACCGCCTGCAACAACTGCCGGAGCTGGCCGACGTGGCCACCGACTGGCAGGACAAGGGCCTGCAGGCCTACATCAACATCGACCGCGATACCGCCTCGCGCCTGGGCGTGAGCCTGTCGAGCATCGACAGCGTGCTGTACAACGCCTTCGGCCAGCGACTGATCTCCACCATCTTCACCCAGGCCACGCAGTACCGCGTGGTGCTGGAAGTGGCGCCGGAATTCCAGATCGGCCCGCAGTCGCTGGAGAACCTCTACGTGCCGTCCAGCGACGGCACCCAGGTGCGCCTGTCGAGCCTGGCGAAGGTGGAGGAGCGCCACACCCTGCTGGCGGTCAACCACATCGCCCAGTTCCCGGCCGCGACCATCTCCTTCAACCTGGCCAAGGGCGTCGCCCTCGGCGAGGCGGTGCAGGCGATCCGCGACGTCGAGGCGCAGATGGAAATGCCCGTCAGCCTGCAGGGCAGCTTCCGCGGTGCGGCGCAGGCCTTCGAGGCTTCGCTGTCCAACACCCTGCTGCTGGTGCTGGCGTCTATCGTCACCATGTACATCGTGCTGGGCATCCTCTACGAGAGCTTCATCCACCCGGTGACCATCCTCTCCACGCTACCCTCTGCGGGCGTGGGCGCGCTGCTGGCGCTGATGCTCTCGGGGCAGGACATCGGCATCGTGGCGATCATCGGCATCATCCTGCTGATCGGCATCGTGAAGAAGAACGCGATCATGATGATCGACTTCGCCCTGGACGCCGAACGCAACGAAGGCAAGCCGCCCCATGAGGCGATCTACCAGGCGTGCCTGCTGCGCTTCCGGCCGATCCTGATGACCACCATGGCCGCACTGCTCGGCGCGCTGCCGCTGATGCTCGCCGGTGGCGCCGGCGCCGAGCTGCGCCAGCCGCTGGGCGTCACCATGGTCGGCGGCCTGCTGGTCAGCCAGTTGCTGACGCTGTTCACCACGCCAGTGATCTACCTGTACTTCGACCGTCTGGCCACGCGCTGGGCCAACTGGCGTCAGCGCCACGGCCTTGACGTGAACAGCATCGACCCGGCGGAGCGTGGCTGATGGGCGGCCTGTCGCGCCTGTTCATCCTGCGCCCGGTCGCCACCTGCCTGCTGACCCTGGCGCTGATGCTGGCCGGCGCACTGTCGTTCAGTTTGCTGCCGGTGGCTCCGCTGCCCAACGTCGATTTCCCGACCATCCTGGTGCAGGCCTCCTTGCCCGGCGCCAGCCCGGAAACCATGGCCTCCACGGTGGCAACACCGCTGGAGCGCTCGCTGGGTCGCATCGCCGGGGTCACCGACATGACCTCCAGCAGCTCCCTGGGCAACACCACCATCATCATCCAGTTCGACCTGTCCAAGGACATCGACGGCGCCGCGCGCGAGGTGCAATCGGCGATCAATGCGGCCATGAGCCTGCTGCCCTCGGGCATGCCGAACAATCCGACGTACCGCAAGGCGAACCCGTCGGACATGCCGATCATGATCCTCACCCTGACCTCGGATACCTACACCCGCGGGCAGATGTACGACCTGGCCTCGACCATCGTCTCGCCCAAGCTGGCGCAGGTGAAGGGGGTAGGGCAGGTGAGCATCGGCGGCTCCTCGCTGCCGGCGGTGCGCGTCGATGTCAATCCGGACCAGCTCAGCCAGTACGGCATTTCCCTGGACACGGTGCGCAACGCCATCAACAACACCAACGCCGACGGCCCCAAGGGCTCGCTGGAGTTCGGCGAGCGGCACTGGCAGGTGGACTCCAACGACCAGCTGCGCAAGGCCAGCGAGTACGCCCCGCTGATCGTCCACTACAACGCCGACACTGGCGCAGCGGTGCGCCTGCGCGACGTGGCCAAGGTCACCGACTCGGTGGAGGATGTGCGTAACGCTGGCTTCTCCGACGACCTGCCGGCAGTGCTGCTGATCATCACCCGACAGCCCGGTGCCAACATCATCGAAGCCACCGACGCCATCCACGAGCAGCTGCCGATCATCCAGGACGTGCTCGGCCCGCAGGTGAAGCTGTCGGTGATGGACGACCGCAGCCCGTCGATCCGCTCCTCCCTGGAAGAAGCCGAGCTGACCCTGATCATCTCCGTGGTGCTGGTGATCCTGGTGGTCTACCTGTTCCTGCGCAACGGCCGCGCCACGCTGATCCCCAGCCTCGCGGTGCCGGTGTCGCTGGTGGGCACCTTCGCGGTCATGTACCTGTGCGGCTTCTCGCTGAACAACCTGTCGCTGATGGCGCTGATCATCGCCACTGGCTTCGTGGTGGACGACGCCATCGTGGTGGTAGAGAACATCGCCCGGCGCATCGAGGAAGGCGACCCGCCGATCCAGGCAGCGATCCGCGGCGCGCGGGAAGTGAGTTTCACCGTGCTGTCGATGACCCTGTCGCTGGTGGCGGTGTTCATCCCGCTGCTGCTCATGGGCGGCATCACCGGGCGGCTGTTCCGTGAGTTCTCGGTGACCCTGGCGGCGGCCATCCTGGTGTCGCTGGTGGTCTCCCTGACGCTGACGCCGATGCTCTGCGCGCGCCTGCTCAAGCCGGTTGAGCGCGGGCCGAAGAAGGCCTCGGTGGAGCGCCAGAGCAACCGCTATTTCGTTGCCTTCATGCAGCGCTACCGCGCCAGCCTGAGCTGGGCACTGGAGCACTCACGGCTGATGGTGATGATCATGCTCGGCTGCATCGCGCTGAACCTGTACCTGTTCGTGGTGGTGCCCAAGGGCTTCCTGCCGCAGCAGGACTCCGGGCGCCTGCGCGGCTTCGCGGTGGCCGACCAGAGCATCTCGTTCCAGGCGCTGGACAAGAAGATGGCGCAGTTCCGCCGGATCCTTTCCGAAGACCCAGGCGTGGAGAACGTGGTGGGCTTTGTCGGCGGCGGCAAGTGGCAGTCGAGCAACACCGGCTCCTTCTTCGTCACCCTGAAGGACATCACCGAACGCGACTCCGCCGAGACCATCGTCAACCGCTTGCGCAAAAAGCTGGCGGAGGTGCCCGGCGCCAACCTGTTCCTGGTCGCCGGCCAGGACGTGCGCATCGGCGGCCGCCAGGGTAATGCGCAGTACGACTTCACCCTGCGCAGCGACGACCTCACCCTGCTGCGCGAATGGGCGCCCAAGGTCGAGGCGGCGATGAACAAGGTGCCGCAGATCGTCGATGTGAACAGCGATGCGCAGGACAAGGGCGTGCAGAGCCGCCTGGTGATCGACCGCGACCGCGCGGCGAGCCTGGGGGTGAACGTCGCCGAGGTGGACGCGGTGCTGAACAACTCCTACGGCCAGCGCCAGGTGTCGACCATCTTCAACCCGCTGAACCAGTACCACGTGGTGATGGAAGTCGCCCAGCCGTATCAGGAGACGCCCGAGGAGCTGCGCCAGGTCTACGTAATCAACAGCGAAGGCCAGCGCATCCCGCTCTCGGCCTTCACCCACATCGAGCCGAGCCGCGCGCCGCTGGAGGTCAACCACCAGGGCCAGTTCGCCGCCACCACCTTCTCCTTCAACCTGGCCCAGGGCGCGCAGATCGGCCCTGCCCGCGATGCGATCCTGGCGGCGGTGGAACCGATCCACCTGCCGATGGAAATCCAGGCCACCTTCGAAGGCAACGCCGGTGCGGTGCAGGACACGCAGAACGACATGCCCTGGCTGATCTTGCTGGCGCTGGTATCGGTCTACATCGTGCTGGGCATCCTCTACGAGAGCTACGTGCATCCGCTGACGATTCTCTCGACGCTGCCCTCGGCGGGCGTCGGCGCGCTGCTCACGCTGATGCTGTTCCGCACCGAGCTGTCGCTGATCGCGCTGATCGGGGTGATCCTGCTGATCGGCATCGTGAAGAAGAACGCCATCATGATGATTGACTTCGCCCTGGACGCCGAACGCACCCTGGGCCTGTCACCTCGGGACGCGATCCTGGAAGCGGCGATGAAGCGCTTCCGCCCGATCATGATGACCACCCTGGCCGCCATCCTCGGCGCACTGCCATTGATCTTCGGCATCGGCGGCGACGCCGCGCTGCGTCGCCCGCTGGGCATGACCATCGTCGGCGGCCTGATCGGCAGCCAGTTGCTGACTCTGTACACCACCCCCGTCGTCTACCTCTACCTAGACCGTCTGCGCCATTGGGTCAACAAGAAGCGCGGCGTGCGCACCGACGGCGCCCTGGAGACACCCGTATGATCCGTTCCCGTTCACTTCTTCCCTTGGCGTTGGCCGTGGCCCTGGCCGGTTGCGCCATCGGCCCGGACTATCAGCGCCCCGAGCTGACGGTGCCCGCCAGCTTCAAGGAGGGCGAGGGCTGGCAACTGGCGAAGCCGCAGGACGGATTAAACCATGGTGCCTGGTGGGAGCTTTACGGTGACGCCACGCTGAACGACCTGCAGACCCGCCTGGTGGCTGCCAACCAGACCCTGGCGCAGTCGCTCGCGTCCTATCGCCAGGCTCAGGCGCTGGCCAAAGGTGCGCGTTCTTCCTTCTTCCCCACGATCAGCGCCGATGTCGGCAAGACTCGCTCCGGGCAAGGCACCGGCAGCGGCGGCAGCGTGCGCCTGCCCGACGGCTCCACCGTCAGCAGTGGCGGCGGCAGCAGTTCGATCAGCAACAGCTATTCGGCGAGCCTCGGTGTGAGCTGGGAGCTGGACCTGTGGGGCAAGCTGCGCCGCCAGCTGGAAGCCGACAACGCGAGCATGGACGCCAGCGCGGCGGACCTGGCTAACTCGCGGCTTTCCCTGCAATCGCAGTTGACCCAGAACTACCTGCAACTGCGCGTGATGGACCAGCAGATCAAGCTGCTCAACGACACGGTCACGGCCTACCAGCGCTCGCTCAAGCTCACCGAGAATCAGTACAACGCCGGCATCGTGACCAAAGCCGATGTCGCCCAGGCACGTACCCAGCTGAAAAGCACCGAGGCCCAGGCCATCGACCTGAAGTACCAACGTGCGCAGCTGGAGCATGCCATTGCCGTGCTGGTCGGCGTGCCGCCGGCGCAGTTCTCCCTGGCGGCCGTGGACGGCGTGCCGAACCTGCCGAATGTGCCGACGCTGTTGCCGTCGGAATTGCTGCAGCGCCGCCCCGACGTGGCCTCCGCCGAGCGCCAGGTGATTTCCGCCAACGCCAAGATCGGCGTGGCCAAGGCTGCGTGGTTCCCCGACCTGACCCTCACCGCCGCCGGCGGCTACCGCAGCGGCAGTTTCCAGAACTGGATCGAGACGCCCAACCGCTACTGGTCCATCGGCCCGCAGTTCGCCATGACCCTGTTCGACGGCGGGCTGATCGCCTCCCAGGTCGAGCAGGCCGAGGCGAGCTACGACCAGACCGTGGCGAGCTACCGGCAGACCGTGCTGGAAAGCTTCCGCGAGGTGGAGGACTACATGGTCCAGCTCAAGGTGCTGGAAGAGGAAAGCGGCGTGCAGCAGGAAGCGCTGGACTCCGCCCGCGAGGCGCTGCGCCTGACCACCAACCAGTACAAGGCCGGTACCATCGACTACAGCAACGTGGTCACCACCCAGACCAGCGCGCTGTCCAACGAGCGCACGCTGCTGACCTTGACCGGCAGCCGCCTGACCGCCAGCGTGCAGTTGATTGCGGCTCTGGGCGGCGGTTGGGATGCGGCGAAAATCGCCGAGGAAGGGCAGGCGCAGCGGGACTGACGCAGGGTCAGTCTTCGTGCAGCGCGCTCACGGGAATGCGGAAGCGATTCTCGCCGTCCAGTGAGCGAATGCCGCGCGGCTTTACGGTGCTGACCAGCACCGTGCCGTCTAAGCGTTCCAGCACTTCGCAGGCAATACGCCCGCTGGCGGGCAGGCGACCGTCGTCCGGGCCGTGAATGACCGCCGAGCGCTTCTTCAGGAAGCGCCAGTCGCGGCCGTCGGAGTCGATCAGCCGGCACTCGGCCCAACCGGGAAAGCACTCTTCGGTGTAGCGGACGATCTCGACCAGGATGCCGGGCATCGCGAGCCTCTTGCGGATGGATGTCAGCCGTTGAAACGGCGTGCGGTAGTGAAGCTGCGATCCCAATAGCGATTGTCCAGGGAGTCCTGGCGTATGCGGCCGCCGCTGCTGGGGGCATGGATAAACTGGTTATTGCCAATATAGAGCCCGACGTGGCTGATGTTGCCGCGGCCGTTGCGGTTGAAGAACACGGCATCGCCGGGTTTGAGCTCGTCACGGTGGATGCGCAGGCTGTCGCTGTCGATCATCTCGCCGGTGGTGCGCGGCAGCTTCATGCCCGCCTCGGTGCGGAACAGGTAGACCAGCAGGCCGCTGCAATCGAAACCGCTGGCCACCGTGGTGCCGCCGAATCGATAGGGGATGCCGATGAGCTCCCGGGCGCGGGAAACTACGCGGGAGTTGCTGCCCGGCTTGATCTTATGCAGGTTGGCGCGGGGCGCTCGCTTGGCATTCGGATGCTGGTGAACGATGTTTCGATTGGCCGCTTTGCCTTGTGAGGCACGCGCAGGCTTTGCACTGGCTTTGTGGGCGGTGGGGCTCTTCGTCTCGCGGGCTTCGACCGCCATAACGGAAAGAGTGAGCAGCAGTGCGGTGCTCAGGATGATCAGGGGATGCATTTGGGGGACATCTGGGAAACGGGACAATGGAACGGGGCGCTATCTTAGAAATCTCGTTGCAAGAATTGACGTGGGAAAGATGCAAAAGCCGGTAGGCATTTTCTGATTGAGCGGTGAGCTGTGACTCGCTCGTGGAACCGCATCCGCTCAGCCGCTGAACCTGCGCGCCGTGGTGTAGCTGCGCTGCCAGTAGCTGTTGTCGAGGGAGTCGATGCGGATGGTTTTGCCGGTGCTGGGCGCGTGAATGAAGCGGTCGCCGCCGATGTACAAGCCCACATGGCTGGTGGCTCCCTCGCCGTTGTGGTTGAAGAACACGGCGTCGCCGGGCTGCAGTTCGTCACGGTCCACCTGATTGTGGCGCTGGGCAATCATCGAGGCGGTGGTTCTCGGTAACTTGCGATCGGCGATGCTGCGGTAGAGATAGACCAACAGGCCGCTGCAATCGAAACCGTCTTCCTCGGTCTGGCCGCCCCAGCGATAGGGTGTGCCGATCAGTTCGTGGGCGCGAGCAACGATGCGTGAGGTGTCCACCGGACTGAAGCGCCGTCGGTCTTCATGGCGCAGCCGGGCGAGCGTGCTCGAACGCTCGCCCAGGCGGGAGACCTGCACGGATTCCGAGTTGCGACGCGCACCTGCTTGGCGTGCAGTGGAGCTGGCGGCGGGGAAGAAGCTCCGGTCGATGGCCGAGGCCTCGCTGCGACGCCAATCCGGGGCGTCCAGCTTATCGGCTAGCGCAATGGGCGCCGCCAGGGTGCAGAGGAGGCAGAAGGGAATCAAGCGGGAAGGGCGCACGTCGAGTCACCTCAGGGTGAGCAGGGAAGACGGGCGCCATCGTAGGAATGGCTAGAGAAATGCTATGTAGGATGATTCCGCATGGAGTGAAGGGTGATTCCACGGTGGATGACTGGTCATCTGGCCACGCACCGAAAGCGAAGGCTCAGCGCGCGAACAGCTGGCCGATATCCTTGAAGGCCTTGAACTCCAGGGCATTGCCACAGGGATCGAAGAGAAACAGCGTGGCCTGCTCGCCCACCTGCCCCTGAAAACGCACGTGGGGCTCGATAACGAAATGCATGTTGCGTGCGCGCAGGCGCTGCGCAAGCCGCTCCCAGTCTTCCCAGGGCAGCACCACGCCGAAATGCGGTACTGGCACATCGTGGCCGTCCACCGGGTTGGTGTGCGCCGCCTCCTGGCTGGCGGTGCGCGGGTGCTCATGGATCACCAATTGGTGGCCGAAGAAGTCGAAGTCCACCCACTGGGTGCTGCTGCGGCCTTCGCGGAGGCCCAAGACTTCGCGGTAGAAGCGGCGCGCCAGGGACAGGTCGTAGACCGGAATGGCCAGGTGGAAAGGCGATAGTGGCATGGACGTGCTCCCTGTCAGGTTCAGGCCGGTACGCTCAGTAATCGCGTGATGCTGGCTTGGGCCGCGTTCATCTCACCCTCGCGGGCCAGGCGGGTGAACTGCAGCAAAGCATGTTCATGCTCGGCGAGATCCTCAAGGATGTCGCGGTCATCGTCGTCGCCCTCGTCAGCCAGGCTGTCGTAGCGCTGTACATAGGGCTCCACCAGCATTTCGAGCTTCTCCAGGGTCTGTGGCCAGTCCAGCCCCAGCCAGTCCATTGCGCGCTGGCGGCCTTGCTTTGCGGCGTGGGCTGTGTCGCCCAGCGGCAGGCCGTGACGCTGCAACAGGCGCGCCATGCGCAGGCCGGTCTGGCGCTCCAGTCGCGCCAGCAGGAGCATCGATGACGCCCCCTCCGGCAGTTGCTCGGCCAGGCCGAGGAAGAAGTTTTCGCCGCGGACTTCGCCCAGGTAGGCGGCCTGCAGTTCACTGGCTTGTCGGTGCATGCGTCGGTCCCCCTTTGCTGAATGGGACCAGCCTAGACGATGTGCGCCGGGCATCGAACCCGGCATGTCGTGTCTGGGCCAGAACGGGTCGCTCAGCGTTCGAAACCGTATTCACGCTCGACGCGGCTGATGCGTACGCGGAAGACGCTGTACCAGTCGCGACGGCCGGCCTGCTGGGCCATGCGGTGCTCGGTCTGCTGCTTCCACTGGCGGATGGCGGATTCGTCGCGCCAGTAGGACACGGTCAGCCCTAAGCCGTCGGAGCCGCGAGCCGACTCGACGCCGAGGAAACCGTCCTGCTGCGTGGCCAGCTCGAGCATGCGTTCGGCGGTGGCGCCGTAGCCTTCGTCCAGCTCGGTACGCAGGGACGTGAAGGTCACCGCGTAGTAGGGCGGTTGAGGTGTGCGGGCGATCATGCGGGGCTCCTGAGGCGGCTGGGCTCTTGGCTGGATTGATGGCGGAAAGCGGCGGACAGGAGCGCTTCGGCCAGCGGCACAGCGATTCCGGCCAGCGCCTTGCGCTCGGGCTGGAACAGCGTGGCGACGAAGAACGGATGATCGCTCGCTTCCAGTGCGCGGATGTTGCCGTCCTCGCCATGGGCGCAGGCGCGCAGCGAGCCGCCGAACAGATCGTCCTGAAGTTCCGGGTTGACCCCGTACCGGCAGTGATAGCCTTCGCGGATTTCCGGCAGGCCATAAATCGCCGCCAGGTGCGAGCCGGCGATGAGGCGGAT
The DNA here is from genome assembly GCF_014852585.1 of Pseudomonas sp. PDM18. GTDB lineage: Bacteria > Pseudomonadota > Gammaproteobacteria > Pseudomonadales > Pseudomonadaceae > Pseudomonas. The sequence continues at coordinate 206,255 of NZ_JACVBX010000011.1, forward strand.
GGTCTCGCTGACTTCCACCAGCGAACAGGGCAGGGCATGCACCACCGGGCGCGCCGCTTGGGGATCCAGCTCGGAATGGGCCGCGTCGCTCCAGCCGAGGACGTTGCGGGCGTGCTCCAGCAGGGCGTGCTGGAAGCCGCCGCAAGTGCCGAGGAAGGGCACCTGGTTTTCGCGGGCGAAGGTGATCGCCTGCAGCGCGCCTTCGGTGTTGAGGTAAGGGCTGCCGGGGATGCACCAGAAGCCGGAATAAACCTCCAGATCCAAGCCTTGGGCGAGGCGCGGAGTGTCCAGCCAGTCCAGGCGCAGGGTGCCCGAATGCGGCAGCAGCGATTGCTGCAGGGCCAGGGGAATTGCCCAGTGGGCAGTGACGCGACTGTCACGGTCGCCGATCAGGCCTATGCGCAGTGCTTTACGACGTTTTCCCATCCTGTGTTCCCCTGGCGTCGTGGCCCATTGGCGGGCCCATGGGAGGCAATTTATAGTTGCGCAGGTGCAATCGAAAATGGGCGGTTGCGCAACCTTGGAGTGCGTCGATGCAATACCGTCTGGAATACGCCGATCTCGCTCTGGTGCTGGCGCTGGTGCGTGGGGGCAGCCTTGCGCGCGCCTCGGAATTGCTCGAGGTAGACGTCTCCACCGTTTTCCGCGCTGTGCGCCGGCTGGAAAAGGCATTGGGCACCGCGCTGTTCGAGAAGGGCCGCAATGGCTACCTGGCCACCGCCACCGCGCAGCAACTGGCGACTCAGGCGGAACTGGCCGAACAGGCGCTTGAGGCGGCGCGCCTTGGCTTGGAGCAGGGCCACGATGTGCTCAGCGGCACCGTGCGCCTGACCTGTTCCGATACCGTGCTGCAGGGGTTGCTGCTCCCAGCCCTGGCGCGCTTCATGAAGCGCTACCCGGCGTTGAACCTGGAGCTGACCACCTCCAACGCCTTCGCCAACCTCAGCCGCCGCGACGCCGACATTGCCCTGCGCCTGACCAACGCGCCGCCGGAGCATCTTGTGGGACGCAAGCTGGGAGAGGTGCACTACGTCCTCTGTGCCCACCGCGATTACCTGGCTGAGCAGGGCGACCGTCCCTGGCAGGATATGAGCTGGATCGCACCGGATGACTTTCTGCCCGACCACTCCAGCGTTGCCTGGCGCCGCCAGGTGTTCCCGACGGTACTGCCGGCGTATCGCTGCAACAGCATGCTGTCGGTCCTCGATCTGTGCCGAGCGGGCCTGGGGCTGGCGGCGCTGCCGGCGTTCCTGCTGCGCCCGGACGACGGGTTGCAGGTGCTGGAGCCGGAGCTGCCCGGCTGCAGCATCCATCTCTGGTTGCTGACCCGGCCGGACTGCCGGGCGTTGCGGGCGGTGGTGACGCTGTTCGAGGAACTGGCCGGGAGTATTCGTTTGCCGGCCTGAACGAAAAGACCCCGCTACGAGGCGGGGTCTTTGGTCTGTAGCAGTACTTACCAGTGACGGTAGTGCCCCGGCGGGCCGTAGTAGCCGGGGCCGTAATAGCGCGGCGGACCATAATAGCGGGGCGGGCCGTAGTAGCGCGGGCCGGGCACCACCACGACCGGTCGGTAGACTGGCTGATACACCGGTTGATATACGGGCTGGTAGACCGGCGCCGGCTGGTAGTACACCGGTGGCGGCGGGTAATAGGCGACCGGTGGCGGCGGAGCGTAATAAGGCGCCGGCGCGGGTTGCGAGCCGGCGACCACTGCACCCCCGACAACGGCGCCGACCACCGCGCCGATCGCGGCGGCATCGGTGTTGCTATTGGCCGCGGCCTGGCCGGCGAGGGCAAGGCCGGCGCAGAGCAGGGCGATCTGGGGGAGACGGTGAAGCATGATGCACCTCCTGAGGAACCCGGCGAGAAACCAGGTATCTATGAGACATCGGCCTCGAAAGAATCGTAACGCCGCCGGTGTAAAGGTTGTGTAAATGGCGCCGTACGGCTCTGCCACGGGCATCGCGTGTATCAGCCTGCAATATATCCATCTGCTGCCGCAGCCTTCGGGCTGGTAAGGTGGCGCCTTTCGCGTTTTTTCCATGAAGAATCAGGGAGACTTTCCATGCCCTTCAATCGAGTGACTTTCCTGTCGCTTCTCGCTGTCGCCGCCCTTGCCGGTTGCAGTTCCAAGGATTCCTCGTCCGACGCCGCCCAGCCGGCCGCGGACGACTCGTCGGCCATGACCGGCACCTGTCACGCCAAGGCGGTGCAGTCGATCATCGGCAAGGTCGTCAATCCGACCCTGACCGAGGAAGCTCGCCGCGACGCCGGCGCCAGCGTTGCCCGCGTGCTCACCCCACACCAGCCGGTGACCATGGAGTACAACTCGCAGCGCCTGAACATCGATGTCGATGATAACCAGGTGGTGAAGCAGGTCTCCTGCGGCTGAGCCCTCCGCCAGCCAGCGCCCATGAAAAAGCCCCGCCTAGGCGGGGCTTTTTCGTTTCCAGTGCGGGTCAGCGGTTGGCGGGCTTCTTGATTACGCGCAGCGCCTGGCTCGACTGGTTGACGCACTCCTTGTAATCGCCGGCCTTCTTCGCCGCCTCGGCCTTGGCGACATACTCGTGAACCACATTGACCTTCACGCCGGTGGCGTTGGGATTGGCGGTCTTGAGGAAGTCGGTGATCTGCTGCAGGTTGCCGTCGCACAGTGCGCTATCAGCGAAGGCGGGTACGGAAAACACCATGGCCAGGAGCAGGGCATACTTTTTCATCCAGGTTCTCCTCGATTTTCGATGCGCAAGTCTCGCGGCTGCGTAGCTTGCTAAGTGTCGACCTGCTGGCGACCTGCAAGATTCATTTCAATTTCCGCAACAAGGGTTGAGGTCGTAGCGCTTCATAGCGCACTGAAGCGCTGCTCCAGGCCTTGGTTGCGGAAGTGCTCGATGACGTAATCGACGAATACCCGCGTCTTTGCCGGCAGTAGTTTCTGCGCGGCGTAGTAGAGCGCGGTGTTGCCGGCGTTCACGTACCACTCCGGCAACACGCGCACCAGGCGCCCGCTGTCCAGGTAGGGCACGGCGTGCTGCATGCTCACCAGGGTCACGCCCAGATCCATGAGGGCGGCGACGCACGCGGCTTCCGGGTCACTGAAGGTCATGCGCTCCTTCAGCGCGATCGGCGCCTGGGCCTGCTGGCGATTGGTCAATGGCCAGGGGCGCACGCGGCCAGTCTGCGGCGAGCGGATGCGGATGCCATCGTGGCTGGGCAGGTCCGACGGATAACGGATTGCCGGACGGCCGTCGAGGTAGGCCGGCGAGGCCAGCAGCACCAGGTGCGCGGGGCTCAGCTTGCGCGCCACGACGCCGGGCGGCAGCTCGAAGCCGCCACCGATGGCCGCGTCGAAGCCTTCGGCGATGAGGTCGACCTGGCGATTGTCGAAGTGCCAATCCGGGCGAATTGCCGGGTAGCGCCCGAGGAATTCTCCCAGCAGCGGCAGGATGTAGTCGCGGCCGAACACCAGCCCCATGCTGACCTTCAGCATGCCGCTGGGCTGGCCGTCGGCGCTCGCCAGGTTGGCGATGGCGCTCTGCAGGCTGGCCAGGCCGCCGCTGGCCTCGACGAGAAATCGCTCGCCGGATTCGGTCAGTGTCAGGCTGCGGGTACTACGCTGGAACAGCCGCACGCCCAGGTTGTTCTCCAGCCGCGCCACGTTCTTGCTCACGGCCGCCGGGGTCAGGCCCAGGCGCCGCGCCGCGGCGGCAAAGCTGCCGGCCTCGGCGCTGCGGACGAAGCATTCGATACTGATCAGGCTTTCCATGGGTGGTATTCCGGACGTTTGGTATCGACTGAATATAGCGATTACTGGCTACCGAGTGACGAGTCCGAGAGGGAAACTGGCCCCGTCGAACTTACTCCCCCACTAGATTCCTGGAGACATCAAATGACCACCACGCAAACCACTCAATCCCTCGCCGGCAAAGTCGCTTTCGTACAGGGCGGCTCCCGCGGCATCGGCGCCGCCATCGTGCAGCGCCTGGCCCGCGAAGGCGCTGCCGTGGCCTTCACCTACGTCAGTTCGGCGCAGAAGGCCGAAGACCTCGCCGCCAGCATTGAGGCCGCTGGCGGCCGCGCCCTGGCCCTGAAGGCCGACAGCGGCGATGCAGCTTCGGTGCAGCAGGCCATCGACACCGCGGCTCAGCGCCTGGGCGGCATCGACATCCTGGTGAACAACGCCGGCGTGCTGGCCATCGCCCCGGTGGAAGAATTCAGCCTGGAAGACCTCGACCGCACCCTGGCGGTGAACGTGCGCAGCGTCTTCGTCGCCATCCAGGCCGCCGCGCGGCACATGGGGCAGGGCGGACGCATCATCACCATCGGCAGCACCAACGCTGACCGCATGCCCTTCGGTGGCGGCGCCGTCTACGCCATGAGCAAGTCGGCCATCGTCGGCCTGACCAAGGGGCTGGCCCGTGACCTCGGCCCGCGCGGCATCACCGTGAACAACGTGCAGCCCGGCCCGGTAGACACCGACATGAACCCGGCCGACAGCGACTTCGCGGCCTCCCTGATGGACCTGATGGCGGTGGGTCGTTATGGCAGGGCGGAAGAAATTGCCGCCTTTGTCGCCTACCTCGCGGGTCCGGAAGCCGGTTACATCACCGGTGCCAGCCTGACCATCGACGGCGGCTTCGGGGCCTGATCGACTCTTGGTAAGAACAGCGCGGCCGGGCTCAGGCCCGGTCGCGGCTCTGGATGTTCCAGTGCTCGGAGGTGGCGGCGAGTTTTTCCGAGAGCATCTCCACTTGTTCATACAGACGCAGGGTGAGCCAGTAGAAACCCTGCTTCTCGAAGGAGTCGGTGAGGTTGTGCGGCCGTACCGGCAGGTTGTCCAGGCCCTGGCAGGCCTGTACCAGCTTACTGGTGCGACTGAACTTCAGGGCGTGGGCCGATTGCAGCAGCAGGCGGCCGATGATCTGCCGGTGCGAGTCGAGGCTGGCCGGCACCGGTTCTATCTCCCCGGCCTCGGCGGCGAACTGCCGCGAGGCGATCAGCGATTCCAGGGTGCCCATGATTGCGCGGTGGATGCGCTGGAGAATCTCCAGCTCGCGTAGCGGCATCGCAGTCTCCTTCGATACCGGCCCCAGATGAGCGCGGGATGCCACCAGGCGGTGGTCCAGTTCCTCCAGTTGGCGGGCGAAATGCTCAGGCGTGAAGTCGTGGTTGGACGACAGCTGTCCGTACATCCGCGCGCAGGCCCGCAGGTTGTCCGAGAGCAGGTAGCGCCAGACGTAGACCGCCCGCAGCGGGTAGATCTGCGAGAACAACAGCGCCACCGCGACGCCGATCAGCACGTTGGCCGAGCGCCACAGCCCTTCGGTGAAACCCGTTTCACCGGGGCCGGCGACGATGCACATGGTTATACCCGCCAGCAGCGCGACGTAGCCGGGCCTGCGGATCGCATAGAAGGCCGAGGCCGCACCCAGCACCGACATGGTCAGGTAGGTGAGGGTGAGCGAACGGGTCTGGTCGTAGATCGCGATCACGCACAAGCCCAGCGCCGCGCCGACCAGGGTGCCCATCACGCGCTCGTAGGATTTGCCGCGAATCGTCCCTTGGTGCACCAGCCCGCCCATCACCACCAGCACCGTCACCGAAGCCCAGAGACCGTGGGGTAATTTCAGAGCGCTGGTCAGCAGCATCGAGGCGAGCAGCGCGAGGCCGACGCGCACGCAGTGAATCCAGGCGGCATAGCGATAGCGTGTGTAGGGATTGGCCAGGCGACGGAACGGCAGGGTGAGGATCGAGGGTTGCTTCGCCAAGGGAAGCGGCTCCTGTGCGGGTGCGGCGATGCAGCAAGGTTAGCCGCTCCCAGCCGGCAGGGGCGGCCTTGAGTCAATCTCCTGGTTATTGCCGGCCGACGAAGTAGTAGTCGCGCTCGCCGACGCGGAAGTGCTGCAGCACGCTCAGCGGCGCCAGCGGCACGGTCTTGCTTTCCAGCAGGGCGATGTGTTCGTCTGGCTGGCCGAGGAAGTTCATCAGCTCCTCGTGGGTCTGCAGCGCGGGGAGCAGGCTGCGGCTATAGAACACGCTGGCGCCGGCGAGGCGCTCGCTGGGCTGGAACAGCGCCACCTGGCGCCCGGCCATCTGGTGCTGGCGAATCCGCTCGGTTAGCGGCAGGAAGGATTCGTGCTGGTCGGCGCGGGGTTCGATCCATATCGCATAACCCAGGTAGCAGGCGGGTATCAGTAGGACCAGTAACACCGCGGCGCGGCGCATCCATTGCGAGGCCCGGAAATGCCAGCGCGTCAGCAGGGCGTGGCCGTATTCCGCGGCGATCACCGCTGCTGCCGGAGCCAGCGCCATCAGGTAGACCATGCGCTTGCTGGAAGCGAGGGTGAGCAGGACGAACTGCGCCGCCAGCCACAGGATGAAAAACAGCAGGTAACGGTCCTTCGCCAGGCGCTTGCGGAAATGCCAGAGCCCGAGGTAGAGCAGGATGTTCCACGGCAGGAAGGCCTGGGGCAGGCGCACCAGGTAGTAGTAGAAGGGTTCGAAGTGCCCCGCTTCGCTGAACGAGCCGCTGAAGCGCCCGACGCTGTTGGTCCAGAGGATTTCCTGCAGGGCCGCGCTGCCACCGTTGCGGTAGAGAAACAACAGCCAGATCAGCAGCGGCACCAGACCCGGCAGTGTCCAAAGCAGGGGGCGCAGCCAGGTGGACACTTCCAGCCGGCGCCTTGCCAGGCTGTCCCACAGCAGGCAGGCGAAGATCACCACCCCCGGCAGCGCCAGCCCCAGCACACCCTTGCTCAGGGTGGAGATGACAATCCCCAGGGCGAACGCCAGCCAGTCCTGCGTGCGCCCCGGCGGCCAGAGCCAGGTCTTCAGGAAGGACAGCAGTGCCAGGGTCACGCCCAACGTGAGCAGTGCGTCTTCGCCCACCTGCCGGGCGTTGGCCCAGAAGCTTGCCAGGGTCATCAGCATGAGTGCGGCAAGCAGCGCCAGAGTCGCCGGTCGGCCGATGCGTCGGAGCGCGCTGTAGAGCAGCAGCACGCTGAACAGCCCGGCGAACGCCGACGCCAGCCTGACGGCAAAAGTGGTGGGGCCGAACAGGCGGATAGCGACGACGTCGAGCCACAGGCTCAGCGGCGGTTTCTCGAGAAATGGCACAGCGTTCAGACACGGCGTTACCCAGTCGCCGTCCAACTGCATCTCCATCGCGATGCCCGCCACCCTGGGCTCGGTGGAACCCTGCAACTGATGATTGCCCAGCGCGAAGAAGAACAGCAGGCCGCCCAGCACGAACAGGAGGAGAAAGTGGTGGCGTGGTCGGAGCATTGCAGGTCCAGGGGAGGCTTGTTGCCTGCATGTATAGGCGACATTTCGTTAACGCGGAATTAACCTTTGCGGTGCTTCACTGCATCCCTCGCCCGGTATTCCCCTGGGGGTTGCCATGTCCGCTCGCCTGCCTGCGTCCCGTCCTGCCTCTCCGCGCCGCTTGCGCCGCCGTTACCTGCTGTTGGCGCTGGTCGTGCTGATCCTGGTGGTCGGCTGTCTGGCCGGATTCATGGTGCTGGTTCCGCCTTCGCCGTATACCCCCTTGTCGGGCCAGAACCCCGCGCAAATTACCCTGCTGGCGTTGGGCGACCAGGGCAGCGGCGACCTGCAGCAATGGCGCGTGGCCGAGGGCATGGAGCAGGTTGCCGAAAGCGAGGGCGGGGTGAACATGGTCCTGCTGCTGGGCGACAACTTCTACGGTAAGGCCCTGAGCGGAGTCAACGACCCGGCCTGGCAGCTCAAGTTCGAACGTGTCTATCACGGACACTGGCTCAGTCACGTGCCGTTCTATGCGGTGCTGGGCAATCACGATTACCCGGACTCATCCGTCGTCGAACTGGATTATGCCCGCCAGCACATGGGTTCGGGGCGCTGGCAGATGCCGGCGCCTTTCTATACTCGCGACTTTGGCGAAGTGGAGGGGCGCCCGTTGCTGCGCGTGGTATTCCTGGATACCAATGCCGATACCGCCGGCCGCCAAGGTCAGGCGGATTTCCTGCAGACAGCTTTCGCCGCCGGCCCCGCGCCGATCTGGAAAATGGTGGTTGCGCACCACGCGCTACGCAGCAGTGGCGGCAAGCACGGCGAAGACGCCAAGCGGCTACGGGAATTGCTGCCAGCCATGCAGCGCAGTGGCGTGGACCTCTATCTGTCCGGCCACGAGCACAACCAGGAGGTACTGGTTCGCCCCGGCGAACCGGCGTGGCTGGTGTCCGGTGGCGGCGGCCAGACCCTCGACGGGCTCAGGCCGGCCGAATCGGCCGATGGCACCCTGTTCGCCGTCGAGCAACACGGTTTCACGCGTCTGGCCTTCAGCGCCGAACGGTTGCAGCTGAGCTATTACGATCCGGAGGGAACGCGTGAGCAGAGTTTTCTCTGGGCGCGGAGCTGCCCCTGGATGGCCCAGGGCTGCCTGAAACAGAACGGCGGAGAGAGCTTGGCGACGAACAGGGCCACTGGCCAGTAGTTGCGGAGCAGGGGTTTTCGCTAGAATCCCGGACTTTTGCGCGCAGGGACCGCGCGAGTCCATCAGAGAGCCCCCATGCTTGTCGGCAGTTACGATCCCGCCCTTGTCCTGATTTCGCTGTGCGTCGCCATGCTGGCGTCCTACACGGCCCTGGACCTGGCCGGACGCATCGCGACCACCCGCGGCTGGCCGGTGCTGCTGTGGATCGGCGGCGGCGGGGTGGCCATGGGCATCGGCGTTTGGTCGATGCACTTCATCGGCATGCTCGCCTTCAGCCTGCCCATCGCGCTGGGCTACGACCTCACCCTGACGCTGCTGTCGCTAGCCATCGCCGTGCTCAGCTCGGGCTTCGCCCTGGCGCTGGTCAGCCAGGATCGCCTGCCGCTCTGGCAATTGGCCTGCGGTGCGCTGGCCATGGGCGCCGGAATCAGCTGCATGCACTACCTGGGCATGTACGCGATGCTGATGCAGCCGGGTATCGACTACGATCCGACGCTGTTCGGCCTGTCCCTGCTGATCGCCGTGGCGGCTTCCGGCGCAGCGCTGTGGATCGCCTTCAAGCTGCGACAGAACACGCCCTACGTGCGCCTGGTCCGCGCCGGCGCGGCGCTGGTGATGGGCGTGGCCATAGTCGGCATGCACTACACTGGCATGGCGGCCGCGCGTTTCCCCGAGGGCAGCTTCTGTGGCGCCTCCCCCAGTGGGCTGAACAGTGACTGGCTGGCGCTGCTGATCATCATCGTCACCCTGGCGGTGATCGGCATCGCACTGCTCACCTCGGTGCTGGATGCCCGCATGGAGTCGCGCACCGCGCAGCTCACCTCGTCGCTGGCCCTGGCCAACCAGGAACTGACCCAACTCGCCCTGCACGACAATCTCACGCGCCTGCCCAACCGCATCCTGCTGGAGGACCGCATCGAGCAGATGATCGGCAAAGTGCAGCGCGGCGGCGGGCACTTCGCGCTGATGTTTCTCGACCTCGACGGCTTCAAACCGGTCAACGACGCCTTCGGCCACCATGTCGGCGACCTGCTGCTCATGGCCGTGGCCCAGCGCCTGCGCGACAGCCTGCGCAGCGAAGACACCGTGGCACGCATCGGCGGCGACGAGTTCGTGGTACTCGCCGAACTGGCCGAAGCCGAGGACGCGGTGACCGTCGCCGGGCAGCAGATCAGCCTGCTGGCCCAGCCGTTCCAGATCGCCGGGCAGGAATTGCGCATCGCCGTCAGCATCGGAATCGTCGTCTACCCCGGCGACGGCGCCAGCCAGCACGAACTGCTGCGCAATGCCGACGCGGCGATGTATCACGCCAAGGGCAATGGCAAGAACGGCTACAGCTTCTTCGAGCAGTCGATGAACACCAACGCGCGCAATCACCTGCAGTTGCTGCACGACCTGCGCGCAGCCCTGGAACGCCGCGAGTTCATCCTGCATTACCAGCCCAAGTTCGCCGCCAGCGGTGAGCCCATTGGCGCCGAGGCGCTGCTGCGCTGGCAGCATCCGCAGCGTGGCCTGCTGATGCCCGACACCTTCATCGCCCTGGCCGAGCGCACCGGGCTGATCATCCCCATCGGCGACTGGGTGCTGGACGAGGCCTGCCGGCAGATGCGCGAGTGGTACCTGCAGGGCCATGAAAACTGGCGCGTGGCAGTGAACCTCTCGGCGCTGCAGTTCTGCCATGCGGCTCTGGTGCAGTCGGTGGCTGACGCGTTGCAGCGCCACCAGTTGCCGGCGCGCTGCCTGACGCTGGAGATCACCGAGACCACCGCCATGCGCGACGCCGATTCCAGCCTGGAGATACTCGGCAAGCTGTCGGAGATGGGCGTGGATCTGTCCATCGATGACTTCGGCACCGGTTACTCCAGCCTGCTGTACCTCAAGCGCCTGCCGGCCAACGAGCTGAAGATCGACCGCGGCTTCGTCCGCGACCTGGAGCAGGACAGCGACGACGCCGCCATCGTCTCGGCGATCGTCGCCCTGGGCCAGGCGCTGGACCTGCGAATCGTTGCCGAAGGGGTGGAGACTTCCGGCCAGCAGAGCTTCCTCACCCGCCTGGGTTGCGACTCGCTGCAGGGCTTCCTGCTCGGCAAGCCGGTGCCGGCTGAACAGTTCCTCGAACGCCTCAACGCTCCGGCGTAGGTGTCGCCAGCTGCGCACACAGAGCGCGCAGCTGCTCGCAGAGGCTGCGCCCCGCGCTGCCCAGTTCAGGGCGTGCATAGAGCGCAAGCTCAAGTCCCTCGATAGGTGCGAAACCTTCCTCGGCGGTCAGCACCCGGTGGCCTTCTTGGCGGCCGCGCAGGGGCAGAAGGCTGACGCCCATGCCTGCGGCAACAGCCGCTGAAAGACTTGCCAGGCTCGCGCTGCTGTAGCTGATGCGCCAGCGCCGGCCGCTGGCTTCCAGGGCGTGGATCATCTCCTGGCGATACAGCGCTCCCAGCGGGAAGACCACCAGCGGAAGCGGGTCACGGCCGGCAGCGGGTGTGGCGGCGCTGTCCTGCCAGGCCAGCGGTTCAGGCCAGTGAGCGAGGCAGTCGCTGTCCGCGCCCCATTGCTTGACCAGCGCCAGGTCCAGCTCGCCGCTGCGGTACTGGCGCAGCAGCTCCTGGCTCAGGCCGCTGGAGACTTCCAGGCGTAGCCTCGGGCGTTCCGCGCTGAAGGCCGCCAGCAGCGGCATCATCCGTTCGCCGGCGAAGTCCTCCGGCATCCCCAGGCGCAGCACGCCTTCGCTGTGCTCGCTGCTCAGCGCCTCGCGCGCCTCCGAGCCGAGCTCGAGGATGCGCCGCGCGTAGCCCAGCAGCCGCTCGCCCTGTTCGGTGGGCAAAACCTGGCGCTGGCTGCGGTCCAGCAGCCGGCAGCCCAGGCTTTGCTCCAGACGCAGGATCTGTTGGCTGACGGTGGACTGGGTGAGGTGCAGCAACTCAGCGGCTCGGGTGAAGTTGCCGGCGTCCACCACCATCACGAAGCTGCGCAGCAGGTTGGGGTCAAGCATTGAGATTCCCACTGAAAGTCATGTTTCTATTTAATTTCAGCATAGAACATCCCTTCGTCATACTGGCTGCATTGATTAGAGGCACGACAGCCATCACGGGGGAGCGCCTATGGATATGCCAACTGTTCAGACCGAGGACGTGCACAGCCGCGCCGCCGCAGACGCGCTGCTGAGCGCGGCCAGCGACGGGCGCGAAGCCGAGGTGGCGGCCCTGCTCAAACGCGGCGTACCGGCGGATGTGATCGACGGGCAGGGCAATACGCCGCTGCTGCTGGCCACTGTGCGCAACCGCGTGGAAGTCGCGCGGCTGCTGATTGCCGCTGGCGCCGACGTCAACCGGCAGAACCGCATCCATGACAGCGCCTACCTGCTGGCCGGCGCGTTGGGGCACCTGGACATCCTCCAGCTGACCCTGGCCCATGGCGCCGAACTGCGCAGCACCAACCGCTACGGCGGCACGGCGCTGATCCCGGCCTGCGAGCGCGGCCATGTGGAGGTGGTGGCGGCCCTGCTCAAGGCCGGCGTCGATCCCGATCACGTCAACAAGCTGGGTTGGACCGGGCTGCTCGAAGCCATCCTGCTCAGCGACGGCGGCCCGCGTCACCAGGCCATCGTGAAACAACTCATAGAAGCCGGGGCGAACCTGAACCTGGCCGACAACGACGGCGTCACGCCGCTGCAACACGCCCGCCAGCGCAACCAGACCACCATCGCCAGGATGCTGGAAGTAGCCGGCGCGCATTGATCGAACCGATTCGCTGGAAACTGCCATGTCACACGAAGTCTTCATGCGCGAGGCCTTGCAACTGGCCCGCGACAATATCGAGGCCGGCGGCCGCCCGTTCGGCGCCGTGCTGGTCAAGGACGGCCGGGTGATCGCCCGTGCCGCCAATTCCATTCACGTGGATTTCGATCCCACCGCTCACGCCGAACTGCTGGCAATCCGCCGTGCCTCGGCGGTGCTGGGCACGTCGCGGCTGGACGGCTGCGTGATCTACGCCAGCGGCCACCCGTGCCCGATGTGCCTGGCGGCCATGCACCTGTGCGGGGTGGAGGGCGCGTACTTCGCCTATTCCAACGACGATGGCGAGCCCTTCGGGCTGTCGACTGCCGCCGTCTACCAGCAGATGACCCAGCCGCCGCAGTGGCAGTCGGTCCCGCTGCGCGCGCTGCGTCCGAGCGGTGAACAGGGTCTTTACAACCATTGGCAGGAGCAGCGCTCGTGAGCCGCGGCATGACGCTGCCGGCCCAGGGTGAAGCGGCGGGGCAGAGCAGCCACGCCGGCTGGATCGGCCTGCTGGTGATCGTCGCACTGGGCATCAACCTGCGGCCGATCCTCACCTCCATCGGCCCGTTGCTGGCCGAAATCCACGATGCCACCGGCCTGGGCTTCCAGGGCCTGTCGATGCTGACGGTGCTGCCGGTGCTGTGCATGGGCCTGTTCGCCCTGGGCCTACCGTGGGTCGGGCCGCGCCTGGGCGAGAGCCGGGGCATGGTGCTCGGCCTGCTGGCCATCGGCGCGGCCTGCTTCTGGCGATTGCTGTTGGACAGCGGCTTCGCTCTGATCGCCAGCGCGGTGCTGGCGGGCTGCGGCGTGGCGGTAATCCAGGCGTTCGTGCCGGGTGTAATCAAGCGCTGGTTCCCGCACAAGGTGCCGTCCGCCATGGGGCTGTACTCGGCATCGTTGATGGCTGGCGGCGGCAGTGCGGCGGTGCTCGCGCCGGTGGTGTCGGAGCACTTCCACCGCTGGCAGGACGGGCTTGGCGCCTGGCTGCTGCTGGCCGTTGTCGGGCTGCTGCTGTGGTCCGTCGCCCGTCCGCGCGAAACGCCGGTGGCCGCGCCGCCCAAACAGAAGGTGCAACACTATTTCGGCAGCCGCCGCGCCTGGCTGCTGGCCCTGTACTTCGGCCTGATCAACGGCGGCTACACCAGCATGGTGGCCTGGTTGCCGGTGTATTACCGCCAGCTTGGCTGGACGGCTCAGGCCAGCGGCCAGCTGATCGGCCTGATGACCATCTTCCAGGTGATCGCCGCGCTGACCATCCCGCTGCTGATCCGCCGCTCGTTGGATCGCCGTGGCTGGTTGTGCCTGTGCCTGCTGATCCAGCTCGCCGGCTTCGTCGGGCTGATCTGCGCGCCGCTGCACCTGTCGGGCGTCTGGGTGGCGATGATCGGCTACGGCCTGGGTGCCTGCTTTGCCCTCAGCTTGACCTTGACCCTGGATCACCTCGCTGACGCCGGCGCGGCCGGGCGCCTGGCGGCCTTCGTGCAGGGCATTGGCTTCATCGTCACCGGGATCGTGCCCTACGTCACCGGCTGGCTGCGCGATAGCACCGGCAGCTTCCAGGCTTCCTGGGTCCTGCTGGCGGTGTCGGTGGTGCTGATGCTGGGCGTGACCCTGCGCTTCTCGCCCAAGGGCTATGCGCGGGCGATGCAGCACTGAGGCTGGATGAAACGAAAATGGCGCCCCGAGGGCGCCATTTTTTTGCCTGCATCGTTACACGGATGTAGCGATGTAGATCCGGTAGGCGATGATCGACAGCATGCTCAGCGTGCCGACCCACATCAGGAACACGCCCACCGGGCGATGGCGGATGGTGAAGCCGATGCCCAGCATGAACATGCCGAAGATGATGATGCCGAGGGTGATGAAGAGGGACGTGGGGTCCAGCGGGATGAAATGGGCAGTGGCGTCCACGGCGTGTCCTTGTCTGAAAGATCCGATATAGAAAGTCTAGGCCAGAGTAGGACCGAACTGCGTTGATCCCTGGCAAGCCGGTCCGGATCATAGCGGCCCGATGCGTTCAGCCCAAGTTCAGGTCTCCAGCAGGAGCCGGCCCTTGGCCGTGAGGGCGAGTTGCAGGCCGCGCCGTTCGGCAAATCCCAGGTGCACCAGCAGTAACTTGAGTTGGGGATGGATGACGTCCCCGCGCCTGACGCACAGGAGAAGCTGGCACAACTCGGCATGGTTGGACGTGGGCGGACTTCTCTCGACCTTGTTGTTATGCACTGAGCGGATTTCCCTGATTTCTGACGTCAGTGAATGCTGAATTCAAATCAGCTTCAGCTTATTTTCGATTGCTATCGGAAAAAGCTGATCGATATCCCGGTTTCTGACAGGTTCTGGGGCCAGTGTGCTGATGATCCTGCCTTCGTGCAAAAGGAAGGTGGTGACGATGCCGTAGCGCTTTGTCGCAGGCATAAAAAAGCCCCGCGGTCCGGAGCGTCAGACCGCAGGGTTAGAAGGTCGGGAGATTCCCGACCGGGGAGGATCGATCAGGCTGCCGGCGTCGGCTGCCAGCCGCCGCCAAGGGCCTTGTAGATCGCCACGATGCCGCGATACACGTCGACTTCCGCCAGGGCCTGGGCGTCCTCGGCGGCCAGCTGTTCGCGTTCGGCGTCCAGCAGGTTGAGGAAGTCCACGGTGCCTTCGCGGTATTGCAGGCCGGCCTGTTGTGCGGCGTTGCGGCTGGCTTCGGACTGGCGCACCAGCGATACCAGGCGTTGCTGGCGCTTGCCGTAGTCGCTGAAGGCGTTCGACGACTCTTCCAGCGCCAGCAGGACCTGCTGCTCGTAGGTCGCCAGGGCGCCGTCGGCGTCGGCCTTGGAGGCGCGCAGGCGGGCCCGCACGCTGCCCAGGTCGAAGGCCGCCCAGGTGATGCTCGGGGCCACGCCCCAGGCGCTGGCGGCAGACGAGCCGATCTGCGAACCGCGGCCGGCGGTGTAGCCGAGGAAGCCGCCGAGGCTGACTTTCGGGAACAGGTCGGCGGTGGCCACGCCCACGTCCGCGGTGGCTGCGGCCAGGCGGCGTTCGGCGGAGGCGACGTCCGGCCGACGGCGCAGCAGCTCGCTGGGGTCGCCAATCGGCAAGGCCTTGGCGATCGCCGGCAGCTTCTTCGGCGACAGGTCCACGCTCAGCGCGTCCGGGCGCTGGCCGAGGAGGGTGGCGATGCGGTTGCGCTGGCGTACTTCCTCGGCCTGCAGTTGCGGCACGCTGGCTTCGGTGGAAGCCAGGCGCGCTTCGGCGCGTTGCACGTCCAGTTCGCTGCCGACGCCGGCGTCACGCAGCTGGATGGTCAGGTCGCGGGACTCGCGCTGGTTGTCCAGGTTGCTCTTGGCGATGCTCTCGCGTAGTTGCGCACCACGCAGTTGCCCATAGGCATCGGCCAGCTCGGCGATCAGGCTGACCTGCAGCTGCTGCAGGTCGGCGACTATGGCCTCGCTCTGCGCATCGCTGGATTCCAGCTGGCGACGCACGCGGCCAAACAGGTCGACTTCCCAGATCATGTCCAGGCCCAGGTCATAGCGCTCCTGGTTGACCCGATCCTCGGTCTGGCCGGGCACCTGGCCCTTGCCGACTTGGCCCTCGGCGCGGCTGGTGACCGTGGGGAAGCGGTCATTGGCCACGTCGTCGCGGATCGCCCGCGAGGCCAGCACGCGGGCATAGGCCACGCGCAGCTCGCGGTTTTCCTTCAGGGCCTGGTCGACCAGCTGGGTCAGCACTGGGTCGTCGAACTGTTTCCACCAGGCGTCTTCGAAGCGGGTGCGGTCGTAGTTCTGCGCCTGGGCGTTGCTGTCCAGTTGGGCCGGCGCGGTGTCCGGCTTCTGGTAGTCGGGGCCGACCATGCACGCGCTGAGGGCCAGCGCGAGCAGGGAAGGGACGAACAGTTTCACGGCACTCTTGCTCACAGCATTGATGGTCATGACGCTCATGCCTGGTGGGCCTCGTTATTGGTCGTGTGGCTCAGGGCGGCGCGTTCCTGTTTCTTCGCCTCACGGGCTTCCATGAAGCGGCGGATCAGCACATAGAAGACCGGGGTCAGCAACAGGCCGAAGAAGGTCACGCCGAGCATCCCGGAGAACACTGCGACACCCATGGCATGGCGCATTTCGGCGCCGGCGCCGGACGACAGCACCAGGGGCACCACGCCCATGATGAAGGCGATGGAAGTCATCAGGATCGGCCGCAGACGCAGGCGGCAGGCTTCCAGTACCGCGCTCAGGCGGTCCATGCCTTCGTCCTGCTTGTCCTTGGCGAACTCGACGATGAGGATCGCGTTCTTGCACGCCAGGCCCACCAGTACGATCAGGCCGATCTGGGTGAAGATGTTGTTGTCGCCACCGGACAGGATCACGCCGGCGATGGCCGACAGCAGGGTCATCGGGACGATCAGGATCACCGCCAGCGGCAGGCCCCAGCTCTCGTACAGCGCGGCCAGCACCAGGAAGGCGAGCAGCACGCAGAGCGGGAACACGTAGATCGCGGAGTTGCCGGCGAGGATCTGCTGGTAGGTCAGCTCGGTCCATTCGTAGGTCATGCCATTGGGCAGCTCCTGCTTGAGCAGGCGCTCGATGGCAGCCTCGGCCTGGCCGGAGCTGTAGCCCGGTGCGGCAGCGCCGTTGATTTCGGCGGTGATGAAGCCGTTGTAGTGCATCACGCGGTCGGGACCTGCGGTGTCGCTGATCTTGATGAAGGTGGCCAGCGGGACCATTTCACCCAGGTTGTTGCGCACCTTCAGCTGGCCGATCTGTTCGGGTTCAAGACGGAACTGCTGCTCGCCCTGAACGTTCACCTGATAGGTGCGGCCGAAGCGGTTGAAGTCGTTCGCGTACAGCGAGCCCAGGTAGACCTGCAGGGTGTCGAAGATGTCGCTGATCGCGACCCCGTGGGTCTTGGCCTTCTCGCGGTCGATGGCAGCATCCACCTGCGGCACGTTCACCTGGTAGCTGGTGAACACCGACATCGGGTTCAGCTCCGGCAGCGCACGGGCCTTGTTGAGGATGTTCTGGGTCTGTGCGTAGAGCTCCTCGTAACCGGCGTTGCCGCGGTCCTCGATCTGCAGGCGGAAGCCGCCGATGGTCCCCAGCCCCTGTACCGGCGGCGGCGGGAAGATCGCGATGTAGGCGTCCTGGATATCCGCGAACTGCTTGTTCAGCTCGGCGGCGATCTCGTTGGCCGACATGCCCGGACCTTTGCGCTCGCTGAAGTCCTTGAGCGGGGTGAAGACGATGCCGCTGTTGGGGCTGTTGGTGAAACCGTTGATCGACAGGCCCGGGAAGGACACGGTGTGCTCGATGCCCGGGTGCTTGCCGGCGATGTCCGACATGCGCTTGATCACCGCTTCGGTGCGATCCAGCGTGGCGGCGTCGGGCAGTTGTGCGAAGGCCACCAGGTACTGCTTGTCCTGTTGCGGCACGAAGCCGGTCGGGGTGCTGGAGAAGCCCAGGTAGGTCAGGCCGATCAGTCCCGCGTAGAGAATCAGCGCAATCGAACTGCCACGCAGCACGCGGGTGACGGTACCGACATAACCGTGGCTGGCGCGGTCGAAGAAGCGGTTGAACGGACGGAACAGCCAGCCGCCCAGCAGCTTGTCGAGTAGCACCGAGAAGCGGTCCTTCGGCTCGTGGTGTCCCTTGAGCAGCACGGCAGACAGCGCCGGCGACAGGGTCAGCGAGTTGAACGCGGAGATCACCGTCGATATTGCGATGGTCAGGGCGAACTGCCGGTAGAACTGCCCGGTGAGGCCGGAGATGAACGCGGTGGGAATGAACACGGCGCACAGCACCAGCGCGGTGGCGATGATCGGCCCGGTCACCTCCTTCATGGCGCGCTTGGTCGCCTCGATAGGCGTCAGGCCCAGCCCGATGTTCCGCTCGACGTTCTCCACCACCACGATGGCGTCGTCCACCACGATGCCGATGGCGAGTACCAGGCCGAACAGCGACAGCGCGTTGAGCGAGAAGCCGAAGGCATGCATCACCGCGAAGGTGCCGATCAGCGAAACCGGCACGGCGGCCAGCGGGATGATCGAGGCGCGCCAGGTCTGCAGGAACAGCACGACCACCAGCACCACCAGGATCAGGGCTTCGAACAGGGTGTGCACCACCGCTTCGATGGAGCCGCGCACGAAGATGGTCGGGTCATAGACGATGGAGTAGTCCACGCCCTGCGGGAAGTCCTTCTTCAGCTCGGCCATCTTCTCGCGCACCAGGTTGGAGATGGCGATGGCGTTGGAACCGGGACGCTGGAAGATCGGGATGGCGACCGCCGGCTGGTTGTCCAGCAGCGAGCGCAGGGCGTACTGGCTGGAGCCGAGTTCGACGCGGGCGATGTCCTTCAGGCGGGTGATCTCGCCGTCCGGGCCGCTGCGGATGATGATGTTCTCGAACTCTTCCTCGGTGACCAGGCGACCCTGGGTGTTGATCGACAGCTGGAAGCTGGTGTCGCTCGGCGAGGGCGGGGCGCCCAGCGAACCGGCGGCGACCTGGCGGTTCTGCTCGCGGATCGCGGCGACCACATCGGTGGCGGTCAGGTTGCGCGAGGCGACCTTGTTCGGGTCCAGCCAGACGCGCAGGGAATAGTCGCCCATGCCGAACAGCTGCACGTCGCCCACGCCGTCCAGGCGCGCCAGCTCATCCTTGATGTTGAGGATGGCGTAGTTGGACAGGTAGAGCATGTCGTAGCGGTTATCCGGCGAGGTCAGGTGCACGACCATGGTCAAGTCGGGCGAGGCCTTGTCGACGGTGATGCCGATCCGCGTGACTTCCTCGGGCAGCTTGGGCTGCGTACGGGTCACGCGGTTCTGCACCTGCACCTGCGCATTGTCCAGGTCGGTGCCCAGGGCGAAGGTGATGGTCAGGGTCATCTTGCCGTCGGCAGTGGACTGCGAGGACATGTAGAGCATGTTCTCGACGCCGGTGATGGCCTGCTCCAGCGGCGCGGCGACGGTCTCACCGATCACCTTGGGGTTGGCGCCGGGGAAGTTGGCGCGCACCACCACGGTGGGCGGCACGACCTCGGGGTATTCGCTGATCGGTAGCTGGAACAGCGAGATGGCCCCGCCGATCAGGATGATCAGCGAGAGCACGGCGGCGAAGATCGGCCGCTGGATGAAGAATTGCGAAAAGTTCATGGCTGGTTCCTGTCGCGAACGCATCGTTCGCCAAACCCGGGACAAAGGTCACCCAAGGCCCTGGTGGGAGAAGGACCTGGTACATCAATTCAGGGAGAGTTCGTCGACGATCCGCCTGCGCTTGCCCAGGCTGCGTTGGAAGCCGGTTCGGAATGCTCATTCACTACAGTGAACTGCGCTTCCCCACCGTCTTCCGCCTTGCCTGGCCTGCGCTCGGCAGGATCCTCGAAGAACTCGTACGGGTTGGGGTCAGCCGCGCGGCGCAACCGGCTTGGCCGATTTCTCGGCGACCTTCGGTGCCTCGAAGCTCTCCAGCGCGCGACGCTGGCTCTCGAGGTTGGCGAGGGTTTCCTTGCTGGCCATCTCGACACCCTGGGCATCGACCTGGGCGCCCGGGCGAACCCGTTGCAGGCCGTTGACCACGATGCGGTCACCTTTCACCAGGCCGCTGCGGACGATGCGCAGGCCTTCGAGTTTCGGGCCGAGCTCGATGCCGCGGTATTGCACCTTGCTGTCTTTATCGAGCACCAGCACGAACTTCTTGCCAAGGTCCGTGCCGACCGCTTCGTCCTTGATCAGCGCGGCGGGGTAGGTGCCGCTGCCGACCAGCTTGATGCGGGCGTACAGGCCGGGGGTGAACTGGTTGGCGTCGTTGTCGAACACGGCGCGCCCACGGATGGTGCCGGTCTTGGGGTTGACCTGGTTGTCGAGGAAGTCCAGGCGGCCCTGGTGGGGGAAGCCGTCCTCGCCGGTCAGGCCCAGGTACACCGGGCTGGTGCCGCGGGCGTCCGGGCCACCTTTGCGGGCCAGGTCGACGTACTTCAAGTAGACGCGCTCGTCGGCGTCGAAGTACGCGTAGACCTTGTCAGTGGAGACCAGGGTGGTCAGCACGCTTT
Organism: Pseudomonas sp. PDM18; assembly: GCF_014852585.1. Lineage (GTDB taxonomy): Bacteria > Pseudomonadota > Gammaproteobacteria > Pseudomonadales > Pseudomonadaceae > Pseudomonas. The sequence continues at coordinate 226,520 of NZ_JACVBX010000011.1, forward strand.
CGCCGCTGTTCACCAGGTTGCCGGCGGTGACTTCGGCGCGCGAGACGCGGCCGTCGATGGGTGCGGTAACCTGGGTGAACGACAGGTTCAGGCGGGCGTTGTCCAGTTCCGCCTGGGTCGCGGCGACCACGGCTTTCGCCTCGGTGGCGGCAGCGGTGCGGGCGTCGGCGAGTTCCGCGGAAATGGCGTTGGTGGCGCGCAGGCGATCACCGCGGGAGGCTTCGTTGACGGTACGGGTCTGGTTGGCGCGGGCCTGTTGCAGCTGGGCTTCCAGGCGATGGACCTCGGCCTGGAACGGGCGCGGGTCGATCTGGAACAGCAGGTCGCCTTTCTTCACCAGCGCGCCTTCACGGAAGGCGACGCGGTCGATGTAGCCGGAGACGCGCGGACGCAGTTCGACGGACTCCGGAGCCTCCAGGCGGCCGGTGAACTCGTCCCATTCGTTGATCGGTTGTTCGATGACGTCCGCCACGCTGACCTTGGGGGCGGCCATCTTCTGTGCCGCCTCCTGGCCCTTGCCGCAGGCGCTGAGAACCAGCACGGCGGCCAACGCCAACGGAATACGCAAGGTGTTCAGATTTCGCTCCATGGAAAAGACTCCGGCGATCTAATTGGTTTTGGGATTTCTGATGGAGCGGAGTCTGCGCAAGGGGGCGCCCGGGAACTAATCGAACGAGTAGATTTTGATTATCACGCGCAGTGATAAATGCTTTTGCACTATTCGTAGGAATAGATAGAGGGCGCGCAGGAATAGATAGAAGGAGTGGGCACGGGGATTGCCGCGAGTGCTACTTGATAGTTTGATTCGCCCGGGCTGCCCTCACCCCGACCCTCTCCCAGAGGGAGAGGGGACTGATCGGCGCAGGTGGAAACTACAGCATCAGACGGCACGGACGGCTCCCTCTCCCTTCGGGAGAGGGTCGGGGTGAGGGGATGCACCCGCGCCGATGCTTGGTCAGGCTCGCTCCTACAGGTGAGGTGCTGTGGGGTCAGAGACTGTCCGGATCACCCACGAACATGGTGATGCGCGAGCGCAGCCAGCGCTCTGCCGGGTCCTGGTCCTGGGCGCCGCGCCAGACCATGGAGAGCTCGGCCAGGCGCGTGGGGAAGGGCGGTTCCTCGGCGCGCAGGCCTCCGGCGGCGGTCAGCGCCAGGGCCACGTATTCGGGCACGGTGGCGATGATGTCGGTGCCGGCCAGCAACTGGGCGAGGCCGACGAACTGCGGCACGGCCAGCACCACCTGGCGCTTGCGGTCCATCTCGGCGAGGGTCTGGTCGACGAAGCCGTCCAGGTCGCCAGCATAGGACACCAGCGCGTGCGGACGCGCGCAGTAGTCATCGAGGGTCAGCGCACCGGGAATCGAGTCGGCACGGAGGATCTTCCAGGTGCTGCGGCGCAGGGTCTTGCGCTTGGCGTTGGCCGGCAGCTCGTCGGTGTAGCTGACGCCCACTGATATTTCCCCGGACGACAGCAGCTGCGGCATCAGCAGGTAGTTAGCGCGGCGCACTACGAGGGTGATGCCCGGCGCCTCGGAGCGCAGGCGGCGCAGCAGCGGCGGCAGCAGGCCGAATTCCACGTCATCGGACAGGCCGATGCGGAAGACCGCCTTGCTGGTGGCCGGGTCGAAGTCTGCGGCGCGGCTCAGGGCGGTGGAGATGGAGTCCAGCGCTGGCGAGAGGTGACCGAAGATTTCCTGCGCCCGCGCGGTGGGCTCCATGCTGCGCCCGGTGCGGACGAACAGCGGATCGTCGAACAGACCGCGCAGGCGCGCCAGGGCCGCACTGATCGCCGGCTGGCCGAGGAACAGCTTCTCGGCGGCGCGGGTCACGCTGCGTTCATGCATCAGCGTCTCGAAAACGATCAACAGGTTGAGATCAACCTTGCGTAGGTCGTTGCGGTTCATAGGGACTCCCTGGCGATGGGGGAAAAGTGGGGCCGAGCGTGTCCTGAGTCAAGTCTGTCAGATAAGTCCTTGATCAATTTCTACTTTTTTAATGAGAATCTCGCCCCGGCAATGTGGTCAGACTCTGTATGAACAGAGCCGCCCAGGTCCTTCCCTCAGCCCCGTCGCAGAGCCCCGCGGCCGCACCGGACAAGGCTCGCAGGGTGGGCCGAATCATCGCCATTTATGTCAACTATCAATGGTGAACGGTGGCGTCACCCCTAAAGCCCGGATAGAGTCCGTGGCTATGAGCACTACTAAGGCGAGGTATGTGATGTCCCGCATGATCCGTTTCCACCAGTTCGGTGACGCCTCGGTCCTGAAGATCGAGGAAATGCCGACCCCGCAACCGGGGCCGGGTGAAGTGCTGGTCCGTACCCAGGCACTGGGCGTCAGTTGGCGCGACGTGCTCTGGCGGCAGAACCTCGCCCCGGATCAGGCCAAGCTGCCGGCGGGCATCGGCTATGAACTCTCCGGCATCGTCGAAGCCGTGGGCGAGGGCGTTGAAGACCTCGAGCCCGGCGTGGCGGTGGCCAGTTTCCCGGCGAACTCGCCGAACCTGTACCCGGCCTGGGGCGACCACGTCATCGTGCCGCGCACCTCGCTGACCCGTTATCCCGAGGTGCTGACCCCGGTCGAAGCCGCCGTGCACTACACCGGCCTGCTGTATTCCTACTTCGCCCTGGTGGAGTTGGCGCAGATCAAGCCCGGCCAGCGCGTGCTGATTACCGAGGCCGGTCATTGCCTCGCCCCGCAGGCGGTGCAGTTGGCCAAGGCGCTCGGCGCCCAGGTGATCGCCACCACCAGCCATGAGGAAACCCGCGAGTTTCTGAAGGGCCTGGGTGCGGACAAGATCATCTACACCGAGGAGCAGGACCTGGTGCTGGAAGTCGAACGCTTCACCAAGGGGGAAGGCGTGGAGATCGTCCTCGACCAGTGCGCCGGCCCGCAGATGAAACTGCTGGGTGACGTCGCCGCGCCGCGCGGCAAGCTGATCCTCTACGGCATCAATGGCGGCAACGACGCAGCCTTCCCGGCCTGTGCGGCGTTCAAGAAGCACCTGCAGTTCTACCGTCACTGCGTGCTGGACTTCACCGGGCAACCGGAGATCGGCCTGACCCGCAATGACGAAGCCGTGCAACGGGCGCTGACCGCGATCAACCAGATGACCGCCGACCAGCTGCTCAAGCCGAGCATCGACCGGGTGTTCGATTTCGCCCAGTACCGCGACGCCAACTACTACATGGAAACCTGCCCGGGCGGCGGCCGTGTGGTGATGAAGATGCCGGAGTGATCCGTCATCGGTAGCTGAAAAAGCCACTCTCCGGAGTGGCTTTTTTGTGCGCGCCCATTATCGCTACCCCGGCGACGGTTAAAGGCTTGCTGAAATGTAGGATGGGTGGAGCCTAAGTGATACCCATGCTGTCGCCGCGCAGGATTGATGGGTATCGCTGCGCTCCACGCCATCCTACGTCGAGCACGAGCGGCATCCCCGAAATGGGCAGAAGATCTGCTGGTTGACGGCAAAGTATCGGAATAGAGCCTTCTATACGCCGATACATTCCCCGCAGTATCAGGCAAGCCTTGGGATAACCAGGCAAACCGCTCGGCGCCTTCCTCGCGTATCGTCGCGGCACCCGCGGGCCTCTGGGCCTAGGCTGAATCCATTGCGTGTCGGAGCCGCTGCGCTTCGCTCCATTTGCATCACCCGCCATTTCATCACCCAGCTCAAGAGGTGAATCTCCAGATGATTACCGTGAACCTGAACGGCAAGGACCACGAGCTCGACGCCCCCGGCGAGATGCCGCTGCTCTGGGCCATCCGCGACGTCGCCGGGCTGACCGGCACCAAGTACGGCTGCGGCATGGCGCTGTGCGGCGCCTGCACCGTGCACATCGACGGCCAGCCGACGCGCTCCTGCGTCACCCCGCTGGCGGCGGTGGCCGGCAAGAAGATCACCACCATCGAGGCGGTGGCCGAGCAGGCCGCCGGCAAGGCCGTGCAGGAAGCCTGGCGCAAGCTCGACGTGGTGCAGTGCGGCTACTGCCAGTCCGGACAGATCATGTCGGCCACTGCGCTGCTGGCCTCGAACAAGAAGCCCAGCGATGCCGACATCGACGCCGCCATGAGCGGCAACATCTGCCGCTGCGCCACCTATGCGCGGATCCGCGCGGCCATCCACGACGCCGCCCAGACCCTGGCCTGAGGACCGAAGTCATGCTCGAACCCCGTACCGACGAACAGCCGGCACAGCCCGGCAGCATCCTCAACGTCAGCCGTCGCAGCTTCCTGCGTGGCGCTGGCGGTCTGGCCCTGGGTATCTATTTTGCGCCGCTGCTGGGCAAGCGGGGCGATGCCCAGGCGGCCAGCGATTTCGAGGCCAACGCTTTCGTGCGCATCGCCCCGGACGGCACTGTCACCGTGATCGCCAAACACGTGGAAATGGGCCAGGGCAGCTACACCGGCCTTGCCACCCTGGTGGCCGAGGAGCTGGACGCCGATTGGAACCACGTGCAGGTAGAAGGCGCCCCGGCGGATGCCAAGCGCTACGCCAACCTGGCCTTCGGTAACCTGCAGGGCACCGGCGGCAGCAACGCCATGGCCAACTCCTTCGAGCAGATGCGCAAGGCCGGCGCCAGCGCCCGCGCCATGCTGGTCGGCGCGGCGGCTGAGCAGTGGAAGGTGCCGGTGGCCCAGATCGAAGTACACGACGGTGTCGTCACCCATCCGGCTTCCGGGCGCAAGGCCGGCTTCGGCGAACTGGCCGAGGCGGCGGCCAAGCAGCCGGTGCCGGCGGACGTGAAACTCAAGGACCCGAAGGACTTCAAGCTGATCGGCCAGGTGCAGCTGCCGCGCAAGGACAGCCCGTCCAAGACAGACGGCACCGCGCAGTTCACCCAGGACGTGCACCTGCCCGACATGCTGGTGGCCGTGGTGGCCCACCCGCCGCGCTTCGGCGGCGTGCCGGCGAAAGTCGACGCGAGCAAGGCCAAGGCCGTGCCCGGTGTGGTCGACGTGGTGCAATTCCCCGGCAGCGATCGGCGTTTCGCCGGCGTCGCGGTGCTGGCTAAGAACACCTGGGCCGCGCGCCAGGGCCGTGACGCGCTGCAGGTCGAGTGGGACGAGAGCAAGGCCTTCAAGATGGGCAGCAAGGAAATCTTTGCCCAGTACCGCGACATGGCCAGCAAGCCGGGCCTGGTGGCGCGCAACGAAGGGGACATCGGCAAGGCGCTGGAGAAGCCAGCGCACCTGATTGAGGCGGAATACCAGTTCCCCTATCTCGCCCACGCGGCCATGGAACCGCTGAACTGCTTGGTGTTCCTCAAGGAGGACGGCTGCCAGATCTGGAACGGCGAACAATGGCAGACCGGCGACCAGATGTCCGTGGCGCAGCTGCTGGGCATGCCGCCCGAGCAGGTGAGCATCACCCAGCTTTACGCCGGCGGCAGCTTCGGCCGCCGTGCCAATCCGCATTCGGATTACGTGCTGGAAGCGGTCGCCATTGCCAAGGCGGCCCGCGAGCAGGGCGTGAAGGTACCGATCAAGATGGTCTGGACCCGCGAGGACGACACCCGCGCCGGCTACTATCGCCCGGCCTTCCTCCATCGCGCGCGGCTGGCGGTGGACGCCCAGGGCAACCTGGTGGGCTGGGAGCAGCGGCTGGTGGGGCAATCCTTCATCGTCGGCACGCCGTTCGAGAAGTTCATGGTCAAGGACGGCGTCGACAAGATCGCTGTCGAGGGTGCTGCCGACCTGCCTTACGCCGTGCCGAACCTGCGCGTCGAACAGGCGCTGGCAGAAAACGTCACGGTGCCGACCCAGTGGTGGCGTTCGGTGGGCCATACCCACACGGCGTTTTCCACCGAGACGCTGATCGACGAAGCGGCCATCGCCGCCAAGCAGGACCCGTACGAGTTCCGCCGCAAGCTGCTGGCGAAGCACCCGCGTCATCGCGGCGCGCTGGAGCTGGCGGCGCAGCGGGCGAACTGGCTCGCGCCCCTGGAAAAGGGCAAGGACGGCGAGCAGCGTGGCCGTGGTATCGCCGTGCACGAGTCGTTCGGCAGCTACGTTGCCCAGGTGGTGGAAGTGACCTACAAGGCGGACAAGAGCTTCAAGGTGGACCGCGTGGTCTGCGCGGTGGATTGCGGTCTGGCGATCAATCCGGACGTGATCAAGGCGCAGATGGAGGGAGGCATCGGCTTCGCCCTGTCGGCGGCGCTGCACAGTGCCATCACGCTGACAGACGGAAAGGTCGACCAGTCCAACTTCCACGACTTCCAGGTGCTGCGTATCAACGAGATGCCGGTAGTGGAGGTGCACATCGTGCCGTCCGCCGAACCGCCGACCGGTGTCGGGGAGCCCGGCGTGCCGCCCCTGGCGCCGGCGCTGGCCAACGCGCTGTTCGCGGCGACCGGCAAGCGCATCCGCACCTTGCCTATCGGTAACCAGTTGCAGGCTTAAGGTTCGTCCCTGAAAGACAAATGCCCCGTATCTGCGGGGCATTTGTCTTTCAGGGTCTAAGCTTTCCTGAGGTCAGGCGATCAGGGCCTGCTGTTCGTGCGCCTCGCAGATCAGCTCGCGCAGTACCCGGCGTTCTTCGGGCAGAGTGGTGGCGCTGAGCAGGGCAAGTCCACCTTCCTCGTCGGTGACGGCGATCTCGGTCTCGAAGTGCAGTTGCACCTCGTCCAGGGTGATGTAGGTAATACGGTAGGCCTCGGTGCTGTGCGTGTGCATGGTCGCAGGCTCGATGAGGGGAGGGCGCAGGCCCGATGGACACATCCTCGCGCCAGGCGGGCAAGCTCGGAAGTGAAACGGCGTGATGGTGAACATCACGAAAGGCGATGGTGCCGGCGAGATTTTCCGGCAGTTGTCATGCAGGACGGGTATCCTGCGCGGGCGTGCCCACACCGGGCACTTTGTAAATCGAATTGGAGCAGTGACATGAGCCGCGACAAGCAGCTTTTCCCGGAAGACGAAATCGGCGATGCCCTGTGGGCCCTGCAGGAAGACGGCGAAGACCTCTCCCTCGAGCATGAGGTGGAGTTCGCGGTGATCTTCCCGGACGAGCAGTCCGCCCTGGACTTCGCCATCATGCTGCTGCAGAACGGGCAGAAGGTGGCGTACTCCGAGTACGACGGCAACGACAAGCTGCCCTGGCAGGTCCTGGCCTACCCGGTGATGGAGCTCTCCCACGAGCACATCAGCGGCTACGCGGCGCTGCTGTCCGAGCACTCCGCCGACCTGGGCGGTCAGATGGACGGCTGGTCGGCGCTCTGATCGGCTGATGCTGCACGAGAAACGGCGCCTGCGGGCGCCGTTTTTCTTTTGTGCGTCCGCCCTACGGGGCTGAATTGTAGGAGCGGGCCATGCCCGCGAACCGCCGGCAGGGCCGGCGCCAGCTGAATGCGCGGATGGTATCGGCGTGCACCTGTAAAACGGCTGCTCCTGCGCCAGCGGATGCCGTGGAGCTGAATTGCAGGAGCGCGTCATACGCGCGGTCGCGGGCATGGCCCGCTCCTACAGGGAAACTCCGTGTCTGCAGGAGGCTACTGTGTCCCCATGAAAAGACCCGCGCGAAGCGGGCCATTTCACTGCGGTGGAAGGCTCACTCCGGCAATGGTGCATTACGCGCCACCTGGCGCAGCGCCTGCTCGTAGTAGTCGGTGCTCTGCGCCCCGGAGATCAGCTGGCGACCATTGAGGATCACCGCCGGCACCGCACGGATGCCATGGCTGGTGTAGAAGTCCTCCTCGGCCACCACCTCGTCGGCGTAGGCGTCGCTGTCGAGGATTTCCCGCGCGCGCACCGCGTCCAGGCCGACGCTGACGGCCACTTCCAGCAGCACTTCCGGGTCGCTCGGGTCGCGCCCTTCGCCGAAGTAGGCGTGCAGCAGCGCCTGCTTCAGGGCGATGTCGCGGTGCGATTCACCCGCCCAGTGCAGCAGGCGATGGGCGTCGAAGGTGTTGTAGATGCGGCTGCGCTTCTTCAGGTCGAAGTGCACGCCGACCTCTTCGCCCATGGAACGCAGGTGCTCCTGATTGCGGGCGATGTCCTCGGCGCTGCTGCCGTACTTGCGCTGCAGGTGCTCCACCAGGTCTTCCCCTTCGGCGGGCATGTCGGCATTCAGCTCGAAGGGCTTGATGCGCAGTTCCACGGTCAGTTCGCCGTCCACGCGGCGCATGGCTTCCAGCAGGCCGTTAAGGCCGATGGCGCACCAGGGGCAGACCACGTCGGAGACGAAATCGATGGTGATGGCGTCGCTCATGGGGCGAACTCCGGCAATTGGGCGAGCTTCCAGCATGGACCCGGAAGGGCGTTTCGATCCAGTGGCGAGACGGCCGGGAGTGTTTTCGCGTGCTTGCCGGTGCCTGCGCCGCCGGGCTGAAGCGCAGGCGGCGCAAGCGGGGATGGGGTGCGACGTCCCTGTCGCGATGGGGAAATCAGAAGTCGACGGTCATCGACAGCTTCAGGGTGCGCGGGTCGCCCTGGGTCAGGTAGCCGCCGATGGTGGAGGCCCAGTACGACTTGTTGGCGACGTTCTCCAGGTTGGCGCGCAGGGTCACATCGCGCTCGTCCACCTTGAAGGCGTAGCGGGCGCCGAGGTCGAAGCGGGTCCAGGCCGGGATGCTCAGGTCGTTGGCCGTGTCCAGGTACTGGCCGCCGGTGCGTAGCACGCGGCCGTTGATGGCGGCGCCCTGGATGCCGGGGACGTCCCAGTCGGCGCCCAGGTTGTACTGGAAGGTCGGCACGCCCACGGCGCGGTTGCCGTCGGTCTTGCCGCCGGCAGTGTTCTTCAGCTCGGTGTCGATCCAGGTGCCGCCGGCCAGCAGGCGCAGGCCGTCGACCGGTTCGCCGAAGACGTTCAGCTCGATGCCACGGTTTTCCTGCTCGCCATCGACGCTGAAGATCTTCGAATCCGGGTCTGTGGTGCTGAAGGGCTGCTCGATGCGGTAGAAGGCCAGGTTGCCGCCGTAGCTGCCAAAGTCCAGCTTGGCCCCCAGTTCCACTTGCTTGGAACGGTTCGGCGCGAAGACTTCGCCGAAGTTCGCCGCGCTGCTGGGTGCCGTCGGGCCGGCGGCCAGGCCTTCGATGCGGTTGGCGTATAGCGACAGGTATTCGGTGGGCTTGACCACCAGACCGTAGACCGGTGTGGTGATGGATTCGTCGTAGCTGGCGGTGCGCTTGCCGACGTAGTTCCAGCCGTCGGTGCCGATGCTCTGGCGGCGCACGCCCACGGTCAGCAGCACGCGGTCATCGAGGAAGCCCAGGGTGTCGGCGGCGGCCAGGCTCCTGTTCAGGGTCTTGCCGACGATGCCCGGGTCGCTGTAGTCGCCGCCGGCCAGGGTTGGCGCGGGTTTGGGCGTCTGCACCGGGTGGTAGAGGTCGGTCGGGTAGCGCTTGGTGGTCATGGTGTAGGCGCTGCGCTGTTCGGCCCAGATGCCGGCGACGCTGAGGTTCATCTGGTGGCTGACCGGACCGGTGGCGAAGTGGCCGTTGAGGCCGGCCATGGCGCTCTTGTTGTCCTCGTCGTGGGTGGCGTCCATCATGCCGCCGCCCGCGTCGCCGCTGTTGTCGTTGAGGGTCAGCGCGGAGTAGGCGCCGTTCTCGCGGGTGTGCTTGGCGCCACCGGAGAGGTAGGCCGTCCAGTTGTCATTGAGGTCGTACTCGGCGCGGAACATGCCGAAGGTGTCTTCCAGCTGCGAGTAGCTCCAGGACTGGCCGTAGTTGTGGTCGGCATCCGGGGCGTGGGGGATGCTGGTGACACCGCTGCCGACGTAGACCACCGGGCGGCCCTGGTTGATGCGCTGCTTCTGGTAGCCGAAGTCGGTGTTCAGGCGCAGGCGCTCGCCACGGTAGTCGAGGTTGACGGTGGCCAGCTTGTAGCGCTGGTTCTCGTCGTCGACGCCGGTCTCGCCCTCGCGCTGGGCCAGGTTGACCCGTGCGCCGAAGCGGTTGTCCTCGCCGAAGCGCTGGCCGAGGTCGAGGTGCTCGCCGATCTGGTTGTCGCTGCCGTAGCCCAGGGTCACGCTGCGGGTGGGGGTGTCCTCGGCGCGCTTGGTCTGCAGGTTGACCGCGCCGCCGATACCGCTGCCGCTGGGCGTCACGCCGTTGATGAAGGCGTTGGGGCCCCTGAACAGCTCGACGCGCTCCAGCGACTCGGTGCCGATGATCTGCCGCGGGGTGACGCCGTACAGGCCGTTGAGCGAGACATCGTCGGTGCTCAGCGGCAGGCCGCGGATGACGAAGATCTGCGAGAAGTTGCCGTAGCCGTTGCCCTGGCGCACCGAGGCGTCGTTGAGCAGTACGTCGCCGACGGTCTGCGCCTGGGTGTCCTGGATGGTCTTGGCGGTGTAGCTGGCGAAGCTGAAGGGCACGTCCTGGATATCCTGGTTGCCCATCATGCCCAGTTGCGCGCCCCGTGCGACCTGGCCGCCGGCATAGGCGGGCGGCAGGTCACCGGGTTGCCGGGCGGCGCCGCTGACGGTGGTGGCGTCCATTTCCAGGGCGCCGCTGTCATCGGGGGCGGCCTCCACGCCGTAGCCACTGCTCTTGCGCACCAGGCGGTAGCTGCTGCCTTCAAGCAACTGCTCCAGGCCCTGCTCGGGGGCGAAGCTGCCTTTCAGGCCCGCGCTCTGCTGGCGGTTCAGCGCCTGCGCCTCGAACGCCAGCGGCACGCCGGCCTGGGCGGCGAAGCGCGCCAGCACCTCGCCCAGCGGGCCGGGGGCGATGTCGTACTGGCGCTGCTGGCTGGCGGCTTCGGCGGCCAGGCTGGGCAGCACGACGCCGCCGGTCAGGGCCAGGCCGACGGCCAGGGCGAGGGAGTGCGGGCGGAGGCGGGAGCGGAGGAGCATGGAGTGTTCCTGTCGGCGAATGGAGGTTGTCTTCCTCTTCACCGGGCGAAGTCGAAAAAGGTGTCAGGGGTGGGCGAAAAAAATTCAGAGAGGCCATTTTTAGGATGGCGTGGAGCGCAGCGATACCCATCGGTTCGTGCGGAAACAGCAGGGGTATGGCTTAGGCTCCACCCATCCTACAAAGGTGCTCATGGCAAGGACGGTCGGCAGTTCGTAGGGCGCATAACGCGCCAGCGTTATCCGCCACGGGCATGCCGGCGGATAACCTGTTCCAGGTTATGCGCCCTACGGGGGTGGTCGTTCATGCCGGCTCCACGGTGACCCAATAGCGCGTCATCCGCCGCAGCTTCACCGGCAGCATGTCCGCCAGCAGCGCGAGGCCGGCGTCGCTGTCGCCCAGTGGGATCGCCCCGGTCACGCGCAGGTTCGCCAGGCGCGGGTCGCAGCGCAGGAAGCCGCTGCGGTAGCGGCCCAGCTCGCCCAGCAGGTCGTCCAGGCGCATGCCCTGGGCCAGCAGCATGCCGTTTTCCCAGGCGCTGGCGTTGGCATCCGCTGTCTGCAGCGGCTGGAAGCCCTGCGCGCCGAACACCAGTTGCTGGCCGGCGCCGACTGTCTGGCTTGCGTAGCCCGGCAGCTCGATGCTGACCTCCTTGTCGAGCACCGCGACGCGGCATGCATCGCCCAGGTCGCGCAGGCTGAAACGTGCGGCCGGGGTGCGCAGCTGGCCGTGGCGGCTGTCGACGAGGAAGGGGCGCGGGTCGGGCAGGGCGTCGACGAGGATTTCGCCTTCGAGCAGGCTCAGGCGCCTTTCGCGGGCGTTGAAGGCCACGTTCACCGCGCTGTCGGTATTCAGGGTCAGCTGGCTGCCATCGGGCAGGCGCAGGTGCTTGCGCTCGCCCACGGCGGTGCGCAGGTCGGCGTTCCATTCCGCCCAGGGCAACTGCCGCGCCGCCAGCCAGGCGGCCGGCGCCACGGCCATCAGCACGCCCAGGCGGTTGAGCATCTGCCGGCGGCTCAGGCCGCTGCGTTGCAGGCTCTGCCGGCCCAGGCCCGGCGGCAGCTGGCGCAGGCCCAGCAGGGCTTCGGCGCGGCGCCAGGCTTCGGCGTGCTGGGCGCTGCGCGCGCGCCATTGCTCGATGGCCTGCAGGTCGGCGCTACTGGCGGGATGTTCGTTGAGGCGCACCAGCCAGTCGGCGGCTTCGCCGAGGATGCCGGGGTCCAGCGGTTGTTCGCGCATCAGGCGATGCTCAGGCAGGCGACGAAGCCGGCGCGCATGTAGCGCTTCACGCTGGCCAGGGAGATGCCCAGCTGCCCGGCGATCACCGGGTAGGTCAGGCCATCCAGTTGCGACAGCAGGAAGGCCTCGCGGGTCAGTGCCGGCAGCTCGCTCAGGGCGGCATCGATGCGCTCCAGCGCTTCGAGGATCAGCTCGCGGGTTTCCGGGCCGGGCGCCTGCTCTTCGGGCAGCGCGGCGACGCTTTCCAGATAGGCGCGTTCGATCTCCTGACGCCGCCAGCGGTCCACCAGCAGGCCCTTGGCGATGTGGGTGAGGAGGGCGCGCGGGCGCTCGCCGAGGTCCTCCAGCGGCCGCCGCAGCAGGCGCAGGAAGGTGTCATGGGCGAGGTCGGCGGCATCCCAGGCGTTGCCCAGCCTGCCGCGCAGCCACTGCTGGAGCCAGCCGTTGTGCTCGTTGTAGAGGTTGTGCAGATGCTGCGGGGACGGGGTTTCGACGAGGGCCACAGTGTGTGCGTCAGATTTTCATTTGAGAATGCCTATCATTTTATGGTTTTCCCGCCGCATAGCGCAATGGCACGGCGGCGCAGCTGGTCGGACGACACCGCCCGCGACCCTCTGACACTGGAATTGCCACGAAGACGCGCTACCTTGAGCCTGTTGCGCTCAGAAATTTCTGATGCCGCACTTCCTTTCGCCGTCCCGCGCAGGCAACGGACCCGCAGCAGCAGGCCCGGCAGTCACCCAGCAGATACGGAGCACACCATGGCTCGCACCACGCCTATCGAGCTTTACCGCAACATCGGCATCGTCGCCCACGTCGACGCCGGCAAGACCACGACCACCGAGCGCATCCTTTTCTACACCGGTGTGAACCACAAGATGGGCGAGGTTCACGACGGCGCGGCGACCATGGACTGGATGGTGCAGGAGCAGGAGCGCGGCATCACCATCACCTCGGCGGCCACCACGGCGTTCTGGCAGGGCTCCTCCAAGCAGTACCCCAACAAGTACCGCTTCAACATCATCGACACCCCCGGCCACGTGGACTTCACCATCGAGGTGGAGCGCTCCCTGCGCGTGCTCGACGGCGCGGTGGTGGTGTTCAGCGGCGCCGATGGCGTCGAGCCGCAGTCCGAGACGGTCTGGCGCCAGGCCAACAAGTACCACGTGCCGCGCCTGGCCTACGTCAACAAGATGGACCGCCAGGGCGCCGACTTCCTCCGTGTGGTGGCGCAGATCAAGCAGCGCCTGGGGCATACCCCGGTGCCGATCCAGCTGGCCATCGGCTCGGAAGAAACCTTCGCCGGGCAGATCGACCTGGTGAAGATGAAGGCCATCGTCTGGAACGACGCCGACCAGGGCACCAGCTACACCGAGGAACCTATCCCGGCCGAACTGCAGGCGCTGGCGGACGAGTGGCGCGCGCACATGGTCGAGGCCGCGGCCGAAGCCAACGACGAGCTGATGAACAAGTACCTCGAAGGCCAGGAACTGACCATCGAGGAGATCAAGGCCGGCCTGCGCCAGCGCACCCTGGCCAACCAGATCGTCCCGGCGGTGCTGGGCTCCTCGTTCAAGAACAAGGGTGTGCCGCTGGTGCTCGATGCAGTGATCGACTACCTGCCGGCGCCCACGGAAATCCCCGCGATCAACGGCACCGACCCGGACGACGAAGAGAAGCACCTGGAACGCCACGCCGACGACAGCGAGCCGTTCTCCGCGCTCGCCTTCAAGATCGCCACTGACCCCTTCGTCGGCACCCTGACCTTCGCCCGCGTCTATTCCGGCGTACTGAGCAGCGGCGACGCCGTGCTCAACTCGGTGAAGATCAAGAAGGAGCGCGTCGGCCGCATGGTGCAGATGCACGCCAACCAGCGCGAAGAGATCAAGGAAGTGCGCGCCGGCGACATCGCCGCGCTGATCGGCATGAAGGACGTCACCACTGGCGACACCCTGTGCTCCATCGACAAGCCGATCATCCTCGAGCGCATGGACTTCCCCGATCCGGTGATCTCCGTGGCTGTGGAACCCAAGACCAAGGCCGACCAGGAGAAGATGGGCATCGCCCTGTCCAAGCTGGCCCAGGAAGACCCCTCGTTCCGCGTGAAAACCGATGAGGAAACCGGGCAGACCATCATCTCCGGCATGGGCGAGTTGCACCTGGACATCATCGTCGACCGCATGCGCCGCGAGTTCAACGTCGAGGCCAACATCGGCAAGCCGCAGGTGGCGTACCGCGAGGCGATCCGCAAGAAGTGCGAGATCGAAGGCAAGTTCGTCCGCCAGTCCGGCGGCCGTGGCCAGTTCGGCCACTGCTGGATTCGCTTCGAGCCGGGCGACGAGGGCAAGGACGGGCTGGAGTTCGTCAACGAGGTGGTCGGCGGTGTGATCCCGCGCGAGTTCATCCCGGCGATCCAGAAGGGCATCGAGGAACAGATGCAGAACGGCGTGCTCGCCGGCTACCCGCTGATCGGCCTCAAAGCCTCGGTGTTCGACGGCTCCTACCACGACGTCGACTCCAGCGAGATGGCGTTCAAGATCGCCGCTTCCATGGCTACCAAGCAGCTCTCGCAGAAGGGCGGCGCGGTGCTGCTGGAGCCGGTGATGAAGGTCGAGGTGGTGACGCCCGAGGACTACATGGGCGACGTGATGGGCGACCTCAACCGCCGTCGCGGGCTGATCCAGGGCATGGAGGATACGCCGGCAGGCAAGGTCATCCGCGCCGAGGTGCCGCTGGGCGAGATGTTCGGTTACGCCACGGACGTGCGCTCGATGTCCCAGGGGCGGGCGAGCTACTCGATGGAGTTCACCAAGTACGCCGAGGCGCCGGTGAACATTGCCGAGGCGATCATCAAGAAGTCCCAGGGGTAAAGGTGGCCTGAGTGGACGACGGCGCCTTCGGGCGCCGTTTTTCGTAGGAGCGAGCTTGCTCGCGAACAGCTCTTGGTTCTTGGCTTATCTGTTTGAAGTCTTCCAGTGAAACAACCGCACGCGCCGAAGTGCCCCTTTCAGGAGGCCGAAGGTGATCGGAGTTTCAGGGGCCCGCGTTGACGGGCCATCCCTGGCCCGACAACGCGGGCCCCTGAAACTCCGAGGAACCGAGGGTACTTTTCGCGGAGCGAAAAGCCGGATGTCAGGGGCGAGACCTTTGCCTACTTTGCGTCGCTTGGCAAAGTAGGTCGCCCGAGGGGGCGAAATAAGAAGCCCGGGCGTATGCCAAAGCGGCGCTGGAACGCCCAGGCCGAAGCAGAAAATCTGCGGCGCCGGAGCAAAGGGTAGACGCCGGCCCTGCCGACGGATCGCTGGCATGGCCCGCTCCTACAAGGGGTGCGCTGGGGTGTCCCTCACTCCGCCAACGGCAACTCGAAGCAGAACATCGCGCCGCACGGCTCGACGTTCTCCGCCCAGATGTCCCCGCGATGCCGCGAGACGATGCTCTGGCACAACGCAAGACCAATGCCGTTGCCGCTCACCTTCGAAGTGAAGAACCCATCGAACAAGCGCTCCTTGGCCCCGGCATCGATGCCCCGGCCCTGGTCGAGGACCGACAGCCGCGCAGAGGTCCCTTCGCGAGAAGTGCGGATACGCAGCAGGCGGAGTTCCTCGGGAAGGTTGAGCATCTCCTCGATGGCGTTGAAAGCGAGGTTGAGGATCACCTGACCGACCAGCACCTTCTCGCAGCTCACCCACAGCGGCTCGGCGCAGCGCTCCAGCTCCACGCGAACGTTGCTCGGCTGGGCCTTGAGGCTGATGAAGTAGAGGGTCTCGCCGAGCAGTTCGTTGAGGTCGATGCGCTGTTCGGCCTGCTCCAGCTTCACCACGTATTCGCGCACGCTCTTGATGATCAGCGAGGCGTGCTCGATCTGCCGCACCGCGCTGTCCAGGCCCCAAGCGGCGGAGGCTTCGGTCTTCTGTTCGCGGTCCAGGCGGATCAGCGCGCCCTCGATGAAGTTGCGCGTGGCCGCCAGCGGTTGGCTGAGCTCGTGGGCGATCGCCAGGGCCATTTCGCCCATGGCGTTATAGCGCGCCAGGTACTCCAGCTTCTGGTCGCTCTGGCGTTGCGCCTGGGCTGCGCGCACCTGGTCGGTGACGTCGCGGAACAGCAGCAGGTGGCCGACCAGGTCGTCCTCGATCTCGATGTAGCGGCAGGTCGCATGGTGCCAACGCCATTCGCCGTCCAGGCGCTGCAGCTGGTAACTGACCGAGTAGGGCTCGCGGCTCGGCGGCTGCATGGCGAGGTGGTGCTCCAGGCGTGGGCGCGTGGTGGTGTCGCAGCGGCCGAGGAAGTTGTGCGCCAGCCAGTCGTCCTGGCCGCCGCCCAGCAGCGGCAGGGCGGACTCGCTCAAGAAACGCAGGTTGCCGTCCGCGTCCAGTACCGCCACGCCTTCTGCAAGGTCCTGCATGAAGGCCTTCAGGCGGCTCTCGAAGCGCTGCAGGTCGCGCTCGACCTGCTTCTCCTTCGAGATATCGCGGAACTGCACCATCAGCACGTCGCGCTCCTGCAGGTGCACGCGGGTGGCGACGGCTTCGGAAAGAATCTCCACGCCCTGCTTGGAGCGGTAGCACCACTCGATGGTGCGCTGGCCGGTGCGCGCGGCGCCTTCCAGCCAGCGCAGGCCGACCGAGCGGCGGTACTGCGGGGCCTTGGCAGTCATGTCCGGGGCTTTCAGCGGTACCAGTTCTTCGAGGGTGAAACCGAGCACGGCCAGCGCTGCGTTGTTCGCCCAGAGGATCTCCTTGGTCTGCGCGTCGTGGAGGATCACGCACAGCGGCATGGCCTGGAGCAGGGCGAGGAAGTCGTCGGGCTTGGGCTGGAACATCATGCGGGACTCTTTGGGCAGTGCTGTCTTTATACCGCGCAGCGTAACGCGAAGGGACTGCGGAGTAACTCGGCACCGACTAGGGGATTCCTTTAGGCATGGGGCTGCACGCCCCAATAGTTGGGCGGGCAGGGCGGTTCATACACTGGCCCCAACGACGACCGCCCCGCATCGAACGGGCCGGCCCTACAAGAACAACCGGAGATGACGCCATGTTGCGTGCCGCCCTCGCCGAACCGCTCGATGCGGACGGCCGTGCCCTCGAATTCCAGCGCGTGCTCGACGAAGTCCGCCAACGCCGCGACGAGTTCGACAGCCGCTCCCACGTTCCCCGCGACATGATCGAACGCTTCCGCGACGTGGGCATCTACCGCGCCGCGACCCCGCGCTGCTTCGGCGGCGACGCGCTGCCGCCGGCGCAGTTCCTGCGCCTGGTCGAACGCATCGCCGAAGCCGACGGCTCCGCCGGCTGGGTGGCCAGCTTCGGCAGCGCCAGCACCTACCTCACCGCGCTGCCGCGCCACACCCTCGCCGAGCTCTATGCCGACGGCCCGGACCTGGTGTTCGCCGGCGGCCTGTTCCCGATCCAGCCGGCCACGCAGGTGGAAGGCGGCTGGCGCGTCAGCGGCACCTGGAAATTCGCCAGCGGCTGCAAGGGCGCCGACGTGCTCGGCGTCGGCATCGGTATCGGTGGCCCGGGGGGCAAGCCGCGCACCGCGCTGCTGCGCGCCAGGGACGTGGAGATCGTCGAGAACTGGAACGTGGTCGGCCTCAAGGGCACCGGCAGCCACGACCTGAAGCTGGACAACGCCTTCGTTGCGGACGACTGGACCTTCATCCGCGGCGGCGAATCGAATATCGACGAACCGCTGTACCGCTACCCGACCATCGCCTACGCCGCCCAGGTACTGGCCGTGGTCAACCTCGGCCTGGCCCGCGCGGCGCTGGACGAGATCACCCGCATGGCGTCTTCCAGCGGAGTGACCGGCGCGCCGAAGCTGGGTGATCGGGCCTACGTACGCATCGAGATCGGCAAGGCCGAAGCCGAATTGCAGGCCGCGCGCGGATTCTTCTATGACGCTACCGAGACGGTCTGGGAGTCCATCCTCGCCGGCAACGCCGTGACGCCCGAGCAGGTCAGCCAGCTGCGCCTGGCCGCCGTGCATGTATCCCGTGCCGGTGCCGATGTGGTGCGCCGCGCCTACAGCCTGGCCGGCACCACGGCGATCTACCTCAACCACCCGCTGCAGCGCTACCTGCGCGACGCCATGGTGGTGACCCAGCACGCTTTCCTGAGCGATGGCATGTACGACGGCGCCGGCGCGGTGCTGCTCGATGTGCCGCCGTTCCCCGGATACATCTGATTCGAACCCATAAGAACAAGGATCACGACATGACCCGTCCCACCACCGAACCCTTGCGCGTACTGTTCTGCATCGGCATCGCCCAGCCGTTCTTCGACCTGCCCACCGGGGAAGGCATCACCGTGTGGAAAGGCTTCTCGCAGATGATGGGCGACCTCGGCGCGCTGCCGGGCATGAACGTGCTCGGCGTACTGGATGACGACCGCCTGATGGTCGGCCCGTCCACCACCTCGCCCTGGACCGTCTACATCATGGCCGACGTGGACTGCCACCAGACCGTGATCGACGCCTGCAACCTGTTCCGCACCACCCCGGTGGGCGAGTACAGCCTGTGGAAGTACGCCAAGGTCGAGGCGCGCATCGGCCGCCCGCTGACCATTCCCGAAGCCGCGCGGACCTGAGTCATGAGCAGCCTGAGCATGGCCGAGCTGAACCGCCGCCTGGAGGTTCTCGAAGGGGAAAGCCAGGTGCGCCGGCTGATGGCGCGCTACATGGACCTCTGCGACGTACCGCACGCGCCGGTGACGATGAGCGAGCTGGCTGAGCTGTTCAGCGAGGACGCGGTGTGGGAGGGCATCGGCACTTCCACTGCACAGACCTTCGGCCATCACCAGGGCCGCGAGGCGATTGCCGTGTTCGTCTTCGGCTACCTGCCGCCGTCGCCGCACTTCACGCTGAACCTGCACTTCCTCACCAGCGAGTCGATCCGAGTTGACGGTCGCACCGCTCGTGGGCAATGGATCATGCAGCAGCTTTCGACCTACGCCGAGGGCCACACCGAGCTGTTCGGCACGCGCCTGGACATCGATTTTCGCGAGATCGACGGGCGCTGGCAGATCAGTCACTTCCGCACCCAGCGCCTGTCGCAGCGCCTGCTGGGCAGCGCAGAGGAGACCCGTCAATGAGCATCTTCGTCAGCGAGTTCCTCCTCGGCAACGGCGGCAAGCGCGTTGCGGTCAAGGACAGCATCGACATCGCCGGCTACCCGACCCGTTGCGGCACCCGCGCCTTGGCCGATGCCGCGCCAGCCGAGCGCAACGCCTTCGTCGTCGACGCCGTGCTCAACGCCGGCTGGCAGATCGTCGGCAAGACCAACCTTCACGAACTGGCCTTCGGCGTCACCGGCATCAACGACTGGACCGGTACCCCGATCAACCCGATGGCGCCCGACCGCGTGCCGGGCGGCTCGTCCAGCGGTTCCGCGTCTGCCGTGGCGGCCGGGCTGGCGGATATCGCCCTGGGCACTGATACCGGCGGTTCGGTCCGCGTACCGGCGGCCTGCTGTGGCATCGCCGGGCTGAAGCCGACCTTCGGCCGGGTCAGCCGCGACGGCGTGCATCCGGCACAGAGCAGCCTGGACTGCGTCGGTCCGTTCGCCGCCAACATGGCCGACCTGATCGCCGCCATGCAGGTCATCTGCCCCGGCTTCGGTGCGGTGCGGATGCCGGGCGAGGGTGCCCGCGTGGCCTTCCTCGAAGTGCCATCGGCGCCGCACATCCAGGCTTGCCTGGGTGCCGCCGCCGACCGCGCCGGATGGCGCCGCAGCCACCTGTTCCTCGGCGAGTTCGAGGCGGCCTTCCAGGCCGGGCTGGTGGTGATCAACTACGAGAACTGGGCCGCTTATGCGGCGCTGACCGGCAAGGGACTGATCGGCGCCGACGTCGAGCAGCGCCTGCTGCTGGCCAGTCGCACCACCGACGCCGAGCGCGCCGAGGCGGAGAAAGTGCGCGACGGTTTCACCCGCGCTATCGACGCTGCGCTGGAGGACTTCGAAGTCCTGCTGTTGCCGACCATGCCCGACCTGCCGCCGCTGCTCAGCGATGCGCGCAACGGCAAGTCCGTGGCCGGCATGACGCCCCTGGTACGGCCTTTCAACCTGAGCGGACACCCGGCGCTGACGGTGCCGGTGGACCTGGATTGCGGCGGGCTGAAAGTCGGCCTGCAGATCGTCGGCCGCAAGGGCGACGACGAACGCGTGTGCGCCTTTGGCGCGCAACTCGAACACAGCCTGGCTGCCACGCGGCCTGTGCAAAAACATAAGAAATCGGCATGAGGAGATGGGCATGAGCGCTCACGAGTACCGGCTGATCGCCCGGTCGCGCAGCGTCGAAGAGCTGGTCGGAGACGACCGCGTCGATGTTTCGCTGTACAACGACCCGCAGCTGTTCGAAGCGGAGATGGACAAGATCTTCTACCGCACCTGGGTGTGGGTCGCCCACGAAAGCGAAGTGCGCAACGCCGGCGACTTCAAGACCACCAGCGTTGGTCGCCGCCCGGTGATCGTGGTGCGCGACAAGAAGGGCACTATCAACGTCCTGGAAAACCGCTGCCGCCACCGTGGCGCCACCGTATGCGAGAAGCACAAGGGCAACGCCACCGGCTTCACCTGCCCGTACCACAGCTGGTCCTATGCACTGGATGGCAAGCTGCGTGCGCTGCCATACCCGGACGGCTACGAGGACATCCTCGACAAGTCCGAGCTGCCGCTGACCAGCCTGCGCGTCGAGAGCTACGCCGGCATGGTGTTCGCCACCTACAACGAGGAGATCGAACCGCTGGAGGACTTCCTCGGCGGGGCGAAGCACTGGATGGACCTGTTCATGAAGCAGGGCGCCGGCTACCCGATCAAGACCCAGGGCGAACACAAGTTCACCTTCCGCGGCAATTGGAAGATCCAGCTGGAAAACACCACCGACGGCTACCACTTCCCCATCGTGCACAAGTCGTTCATGTCCTCGGTGGATGAAGAGACCGAGGAAATGCTCTCGTTCATGAGCGACGAGCAGGCGGTCACCCACGCTCTGGGCAACGGCCACAGCGTGATGGTGATGGTTCCCGAGCACGTCGACCTCGACCACGACGACGGCACCGAGCAGCTCCAGGAGCGCTTCGCCCACGTTACCGAGGAACTGTCGAAAACCATGGAGCCTGCACAGGTGCGCCGCATCGTCCGTTCGCTGCACGGCGCCGGCTTCAACCTCAACCTGTTCCCCAACGTGGCCATGTCCATGTCGTTTTTCCGCGTGCTGCGGCCGATCTCCGTCACCGAGACCGAGATTCGTCACGTCGCGCTGGGCATGGACGGCGGCCCGGAAATCGCCAACCGCGAGCGCATGCGCATCCACGAGCACTTCCAGGGCCCGTTCGGCTTCGGCAGCCCGGATGACGCCGAGGCCTGGGACCGCGTGCAGCGTGGCTCCTATGCCGGCGTCGACGCACCGATCCTGGTTAACCGCGGCCTGAACCGCGAAGTGGTCGCGCCGAACGGTGACAAGGTCTCCCACGCCACCGACGAAGGCGGCATGCGCGAGGCGTACCAGATGTGGAAAAGGATGATGAGCCAATGAGCAACGACACCCTGAACGGCTTCTCCGGCCCGCTGGCCAAGGCCATCGAATTCGTCTGGCGCGAAGCCGAGCTGCTCGACCGCAAGGACTACGCGCAATGGTCGCAGCTGTGGAGCGAGGACGGCGTCTACGTGGTGCCGATCGACGGCGAGGACGATGACTTTGCCTCGCGCCTGAACTACGTGTTCGACGACGCGCGCATGCGTGCCCTGCGTATTGAACGCCTCACCGGCGGCCACTCGCCGTCGGCGGTGGACGCGGCCAAGACCGTGCGCACCGTCTCGCGCTTCACCCTGGTGGAAGCGGCGGGCGATCTCGTCGAGGTGAACTCGGCGCAGGTGCTCTACGCCTACAAGCGCGGCGTTGCAACGCCATTCATTGCCGACCTGAACCACCGCATCCGCTTCGTCGACGGGCAAGCCCGCCTGGAGCGCAAGGTGATCCGCCTGATCAACGCCGAAGACGCGCTCAACGCGCTCGGCTTCCTGCTCTGAGGGCCGCGCCATGCAACGAGTAGCCCTGGTAACCGGCGCCGCACGCGGGCTGGGCGAGGTCATCGCGCGCCGCCTTCACGCGGCCGGCCTGCGCGTTGCGCTGGCCGACCTGAACGAAGAAGCGGTGCAGCGTCTGGCTGACGAGCTCGACCCCGAGGGCCGCACCGCCCTCGGCATTCGTCTCGACGCGCGGGAGAAAGCCGATTTCGAGCGCTCCCGTGACCTGCTTTCCGAGCGCTGGGGTGGCACCGACATCCTGGTGAACAACGCCGGGATGTCCAAGGTGGCCGCGCTCATGGACATCAGCCCGGAGGACTTCGATGCCTCCATGGCGGTGAACCTGCGCGGCACCTTCGTCGCCTGCCAGGTTTTCGGTACGCACTTCGCGGCGCGCGGTTTCGGCCGCATCGTCAACATCGCCTCGCTGGCCGGGCAGAACGGCGGCACCGCCACCGGCGGCCACTATGCGGCGGCCAAGGGCGGCGTGGCGACGCTGACCAAGGTGTTCGCCCGCGAACTCTCGGGGCAGGGCGTGACCGTCAACGCCATCTCGCCGGGGCCGCTGGACCTGCCAGTGGTCTACGAGAGCGTGGCGCCCGAGCGCCTGGAACAGATCCTCAAAACCATCCCCGCCGGCCGCCTGGGCGACCCGACCTTCATCGCCGACAGCGTGCTGCTGCTCTGCGCGGAGAACGCCGGATCGGTGACGGGCGCCTGCTGGGATATCAATGGTGGGTTGTTCATGCGTTGAGGCTTTGGGCTGAGTGATCGGCGGATAACGCTGCGCGTTATCCGCCCTGTGCTCGGTCCTGGCTTGGGTGGTGGGCCTCAAGACTCCCTCACCCTAACCCTCTCCCGAAGGGAGAGGGGACCGTCCGGAGCAGGATGAAGCCGCATCGTCAGCCGGCACATTCTGCTCCCTCTCCCTCGGGGAGAGGGCTGGGGTGAGGGCAGTGCCCTTGCTCCGAAACCAATCAATCGGAGAGATGAAATCTCTCCAGAGCAACATCGACAACCCGTCCGCTCGTGAAAAAGAGGCCGGAAAGGGGCCACAGAGCCCGCACTCAACGCCTTGCAGGTAACGCCATGATGAAAGTCAGAATCGAAAGGATCGTCGAGGAAGCACAGGACATCCGTTCCTTGCGCCTCGTACGTTGTGATGGCCAGCCGTTCGACGCCTACGAGCCGGGCGCCCACGTCGACGTCACCGGCCCCACCGGGGTAACGCGCCAGTATTCGCTGTGCAGCCCGCCGGACGACCGCACGGCCTACCTGGTGGCGATCAAGAAGGAAGGCGCCTCCCGTGGCGGCTCCAGCGCGCTGCACGAAGTGCGCGAAGGCATGGAGCTGGACATCGGCGCGCCGCGCAACCTGTTCCGCCTGGCGCCGGAAGCGCGCGAGCACGTGCTGTTCGCCGCCGGCATCGGCGTCACGCCGCTGCTGAGCATGGCCTATCGGCTGAACGCCAAGGGCGAGGCCTATCGCCTGCATTACTTCGCCCGTTCCGCCGAGCACGCGGCCTTCGCCGAGCTGCTGGCCAGCGAGGCTTTCGCCGGCAAGGTGGAGCTGCACTACGGCGTCGAACCCGCCGACCTCGACCATGTACTGGGCGCGTGCCTGGAGCGCGCGGCGCCACAGGCTCACGTCTATACCTGCGGCCCGGCGCCGTTCATGAACAAGGTGGTGGAGATCGCCGCGCGCAGCCGCCCGGAAGACGCCATTCACCTGGAGCACTTCCAGGCTGACCCGGCCGCCAACGCGGCGCCGGCCGGCTCCTTCGAAGTGGAACTGGCCAGCTCCGGTGTGGTGCTTCACGTGCCGGCGGATTCGACACTGGTGGACGTGCTCCAGGCCCATGGCTGCGACATCGACACCGAGTGCCGCGAAGGCATCTGCGGCACCTGCATCGTCGACGTGCTGGAAGGCGAGCCGGAGCACCGCGACAACTGCCTGTCGAACAAGGAAAAGGCCGCCAACAAGCAGATCTGCGCCTGCGTTTCGCGCGCCAGGTCGGCGCGGTTGGTGCTGGATCTTTAAACCGCAGCGTTCTTCGATGATGGGTGGAGCGCAGTCGTCCGCCCATGCGCTCCCAGATATCTCCGTTGCGGGCCCGCTCCAGCAGGGATGGTTCGAGCGCTCCTGCGCAACCCGCTATTTCCGTGCCTTCGAAGGCCGGTATTGCTACCAAGGAACTAGGAAATTCGGCACTGCGTTCAATTGTTGGTCCAGCCCACCAAACCAAGAATCTGCGACAGACCGGGAAATTTTCCCGGGTACAACAACAATCGCAGAGGCGCACCGCCATGAGACAGCTTCAACCTTCCGCCCGCACCGTGCTGTTCACCGCTATCAGCCTGGCCTCCCTGGGCGCCCAAGCCGGGGTAACCGACCAGGACATCAGCGATTCCGCCAAGCGCACCGACCAGATCGTGGTCAACGGGATCAACCAGCAGGGCCAGCGTTTCAGCCCGCTCAATACCCTGAACAGCGACAACGTGAAGGAGCTGCGGCCGGTCTGGGCGCTGTCCTTCGGTGGCGAGAAGCAGCGCGGCCAGCAGGCGCAACCGCTGATCAAGGACGGCGTGATGTACGTCACCGCTTCCTACTCGCGGGTGTTCGCCGCCGATGCACGCACCGGTCGCAAGCTGTGGCAGTACGACGCGCGCCTGCCCGATGGCATCATGCCCTGCTGCGACGTGATCAATCGTGGCGTGGCCCTGTACGGTGACCTGGTGATCTTCGGTACCCTCGACGCCAAGCTGGTCGCCCTGAACAAGGACACCGGCAAGGTGGTGTGGAAGAAGACCGTGGCGGACTACAAGGCCGGCTACTCCATCTCCGCCGCACCGCTGATCGCCAAGGGCAAGCTGATCACCGGCGTGGCCGGTGGTGAGTTCGGCGTGGTCGGCAAGATCGAGGCCTACAACCCCACCAACGGCGAGCTCCTGTGGAGCCGCCCGACGGTGGAAGGTCACATGGGTTACGTCTACAAGGACGGCAAGGCGGTGGAGAACGGCATCTCCGGCGGCGAAGCGGGCAAGAGCTGGCCGGGCGACCTCTGGAAGACCGGCGGCGCCGCGCCCTGGCTGGGCGGCTACTACGACCCGAGCACCGACTCGCTGTTCATCGGCACCGGCAACCCGTCGCCGTGGAACTCGCACTTGCGTCCGGGCGACAACCTGTTCTCCTCCTCGCGCCTGGCGCTGAACCCGGAAGACGGCTCGATCAAGTGGCACTTCCAGACCACCCCGCACGATGGCTGGGACTTCGACGGCGTGAACGAGCTGGTCTCCTTCGACTACCAGGACGGCGGCAAGACCGTGAAGGCCGCAGCCACCGCCGACCGCAACGGTTTCTTCTACGTGCTTGACCGCACCAACGGCAAGTTCATCCGTGGCTTCCCCTTCGTCGACAAGGTGACCTGGGCCAAGGGCCTGGATGAAAACGGCCGCCCGATCTACGACGATGCCCACCGTCCGGGAGCGCCGGGTGCCGACGCCAAGGGCACTTCGGTGTTTGTCGCGCCATCCTTCCTGGGCGGCAAGAACTGGATGCCCATGGCCTACAGCCAGGACACCGGGCTGTTCTACGTGCCGTCCAACGAATGGGGCATGGACATGTGGAACGAGAACATCGCCTATAAGAAGGGCGCGGCGTACCTCGGCGCCGGCTTCACCATCAAGCCGCTGAACGAGAAGTACATCGGCGTGCTGCGCGCCATCGATCCGAAGACCGGCAAGCAGGTCTGGCGCTACGAGAACTACGCGCCGCTGTGGGGTGGCGTGCTCGCGACCCACGGCAACCTGGTATTCACTGGCAACCCCGAAGGCTACCTGATGGCCTTCGATGCCAAGACCGGCAAGAAGCTCTACCAGTTCAACACCGGCTCGGGCGTGATCGCTTCGCCGATCACCTGGGAGATGGACGGCGAGCAGTATGTGACCGTCCTCTCCGGCTGGGGCGGCGCGGTGCCGCTGTGGGGTGGCGAGGTGGCCAAGCGCATCAAGGACCTGGACCAGGGCGGCATGATCTGGACCTTCAAGCTGCCCAAGGATCTGGTGGCGAAGAAGTGATGGTCGTTTGATCTAGGCAAAGGGCCGGCCATTATGCCGGCCCTTTGTTTTTGCGCGCTTGTCGGGGCTGTTCGCGGACATGGCCTACCGCTGGCTCTTACAGGCGGCGGATGAAGCGAAGGAGCGGACTTTGTGCGCGATGCTTTTGGTTGGGTGTTCTGCGTCGCTCCGGCGTGCGCGCGCATTTCTTTTTTCGCCCCCTCGGGCGACCTACTTTGGCAAACGCCCCAAAGTAGGCAAAGGTCTTGCCCCGGACATCCGGTTTTTCGCTTGGGGCGAAAAATACCCTCGTTGAAGCGAAGTTTCAGGGGCTCGCGCTGACGGACCATCCCTGGCCCGACAGCGCTCTCGCGACATCCATGTCGCTCAACCCCTGAAACTCCGCTTCAACGAGGCCTCCTGAACGGGGCATTCGGCGTGTGCGGATACTTCTCTGGAAGTCCTTAAAGTCCACAGCCACAGCCACAGCCACAGCCACAGCCACAGCCA
Source organism: Pseudomonas sp. PDM18 (assembly GCF_014852585.1). GTDB lineage: Bacteria > Pseudomonadota > Gammaproteobacteria > Pseudomonadales > Pseudomonadaceae > Pseudomonas. The sequence continues at coordinate 253,138 of NZ_JACVBX010000011.1, forward strand.
CAGCCAGAGCTGTGTTGTGGGATTTCCGTAGGAGCGGACCTTGTCCGCGAAATCCATCGCGGCGGACCTTACGCTGGCAGGCAACACCAGCTGCTCGCCGCCTCCTGTAGGAGCGAGCTTGCTCGCGAACCACCCAGCACCGTAGGGCGCATAACCTGCAAAGCTCGCCGCATCTACTACCAAATGAGTAACCCACCACTCCCATGGGTGCATTCCGGGCCGGGAAGGGCGTTGCCTAAGATCGCTCCATGACCTGGCCGATGGAGGCTGGGAACCGACAGGAGAGCATCCCCATGATCTACGCCGCACCCGGAACCCCAGGCGCCGTCGTCACCCTCAAGCCACGCTACGGCAACTACATCGGCGGCGAGTTCGTCGCGCCGGTGCTGGGCCAGTACTTCAGTAATACCTCGCCGGTGAACGGCGAAGTCATCGCCGAGTTCCCGCGCTCCACCGCCGAAGACATCGAGCGCGCCCTCGATGCCGCCCACGCCGTGGCCGCCAGCTGGGGCCGCACCTCGGTGCAGGACCGTGCGCTGATCCTGCTGAAGATCGCCGACCGCATCGAACAGAACCTGGAGCAACTCGCCGTCGCCGAAACCTGGGACAACGGCAAGGCCGTGCGTGAGACCTTGAACGCCGACGTGCCGCTGGCCGCCGACCACTTCCGTTACTACGCCGGCTGTATCCGCGCCCAGGAAGGCGGTGCTGCCGAGATCAACGAGAACACCGTCGCCTACCACATTCACGAACCGCTGGGCGTGGTCGGGCAGATCATCCCGTGGAACTTCCCGCTGCTGATGGCCGCGTGGAAACTCGCCCCGGCCCTGGCCGCCGGTAACTGCGTGGTGCTCAAGCCGGCGGAACAGACACCGCTGTCGATCATGCTGCTGGCCGAGATCATCGGCGACCTGCTGCCGCCGGGCGTTCTGAACATCGTCCAGGGCTTCGGCAAGGAAGCGGGCCAGGCGCTGGCCACCAGCAAGCGCATCGCCAAGATCGCCTTCACCGGCTCCACTCCGGTCGGCTCGCACATCCTCCACTGCGCGGCGGAGAACATCATCCCGTCCACCGTAGAGCTGGGCGGCAAGAGCCCGAACATCTTCTTCGAAGACATCATGCAGGCCGAGCCGGCCTTCATCGAGAAGGCCGCCGAGGGCCTGGTGCTGGCCTTCTTCAACCAGGGCGAAGTCTGCACCTGCCCGTCGCGAGCGCTGGTGCAGGAGTCGATCTTCGAGCCGTTCATGGTCGAGGTGATGAAGAAGATCAAGGCGATCAAGCGTGGCAATCCGCTGGACACCGATACGATGGTCGGCGCGCAGGCCTCGCAGCAGCAGTACGAGAAGATCCTTTCCTACCTCGACATTGCCCAGGGCGAGGGCGCCGAGTTGCTCACCGGCGGCTCCAGCGAGCGTCTGGAAGGCGACCTGGCGAGCGGTTACTACATCCAGCCGACGCTGCTCAAAGGGCACAACGGCATGCGTGTGTTCCAGGAGGAAATCTTCGGCCCGGTGGTGGGCGTCACCACCTTCAAGGATGAAGCGGAAGCCCTGGCGATTGCCAACGACACCGAGTTCGGCCTGGGCGCTGGCGTCTGGACCCGCGACATCAACCGCGCCTGGCGCATGGGCCGTGGCATCCAGTCCGGCCGCGTGTGGACCAACTGCTACCACCTGTACCCGGCCCATGCCGCGTTCGGCGGCTACAAGAAATCCGGTGTCGGCCGCGAAACCCACAAGATGATGCTCGACCACTACCAGCAGACCAAGAACCTGCTGGTGAGCTACGACATCAACCCGCTGGGCTTCTTCTAAAGCGTTGTTGCAAGCCGGCGGGCCTTCTCCCATCAGGTTCGCCGGCTCTCTTCTCTGGTGCACCGCCTGGCACTCCATCAGGCATCCCTTGTGTCGACGCGCCCGTTTGGGTGGCCGTCCGCTTCCGTGCCCACTTCCATGGGCGATGGCCTTCGTCGAACGCGGCTTCTGCCGCGTTTTCTTTTTCCGATACGCCGTTTTTCGCGAGCAAATGTAAGGGTTCTGCGCTCGGGCCATGCCCGCGAACGCCCGTGGCGCGTTCCTGCAGGAAAACAGTGCGATCCCGGTGGGTGCCGGCTTCCTTTCGCGAGCTAGCTCGCTCCTACAGGGTGTGGCAGAGCTGGCAATTCGTCTGGCAGGCAGCGACACTCGCGCGCCGTCGGCGCTTGCTAGCCTGCAGCGACAATCCCTCGTTCGGAATCCCCCATGCCTACGCTGATCGCGCGCCTGGCGCTCGGCTGCCTGCTGCCGGTCGCCATCCTGCTCGGCCTCGGCGCCATGCCGGGGCTCGGCTATGCCTGGGATTTCGCCAACGCCGCAGGGCTGCTCGGCGCCTGCCTGCTAGGGCTGCTGTTCGTTATCGGTGGCCGCCCGCAACCGCGCCCGCTGTACGAGGGCAAGTTCTTCCTGCGCCTGCACCGCGACCTGGGTTTTGCTGCCGTCGCATTGCTGCTGGTGCACATCGTCGTACTGCTGATCGATGAGCCGCTGCTGATCGAGGACCTGTTGCCATCAGCCCCCGGCTACATGCTGGCCGGGCTGGCGTCGGCGATGCTGATGCTGGTGCTGGCAGTTTCCAGCCTGAGCCGCGTCCGCCCCCGCTGGAGCAGCGGCGCCGCTTCGTTCCGCCGCTGGCATTACGGCGGCAGCCTGCTCGCCCTGGTGCTGATGGCCGTTCATGTGCTGGGCGCGGGCTACTACAGCGGCGGAGTCTGGAAGGGCGCCTTGCTGGTGGCGCTGATGCTGGCGGTGGCCATCTGGCCGTGCCTGCCCAAACCCGCCAACGGCATCAGCGGGCGCAAGCGCAACACGGCGCAGCGTGCTACCTGGTTCGCGCTGGCGGCCAGCGGCGCGATCATCGGCTTATCGGCGCTCTACAGCTTGCTGGCGAATCTGGAGCTGCCGCTGTGAGGCGTATCTGGATCGGGGTCTCCGTTGTCGCAATCGCCGTGCTGTCGGCAGGCACGTGGTACGCCCACGAGCACTGGCAACGCAGCCGGCCGCTGATGCCGCTGGCCTTCCCCCATGAACCGCACGCTTCGGTGAACTGCATCACCTGTCATCACGACTACAAGGACCAGTCGCCTTCGGTCTCTGGTAACCGCACCTGTATCCTCTGCCACAAGCAGAGCCCGGCGCTGGCCATGCGCATCGAGGCAGATTTCCACCAGCTCTGCCAGAGCTGCCACCTGCAGCGCTTGCAGGCGATCCACGCCAGTGGGCCGGTGCGTAGCTGCCAGGCCTGCCACCGCGATACAACCGGGAAGTCGTACCCGTAGGGGGCATAACGCCTGAGGCGTGATCCGCCATTGCGGCGGATAACCCGTTCCGGGTTATGCGCTCTACGATTGCTGTTGCGCAAAAGAAAGCCCGGCATTTAGCCGGGCTTTTTTCAGCTGCGATACAGCACCGGCCGCCGCAGGTGCACATAGCTGTACCCCTCACGCGCCAGGGCGATGCGCTGCGGGTCCAGTTCGGCCACCAGCAGTTCCTCGCCTTGCTTGGCCTTGGTCAGCACCTGGCCATCCGGGGCGACGATGCTGCTCAGGCCGCAATACTCGATCTCCCCCTCGCTGCCGACGTAGTTGGCGTAGGCAAGGAACACCTGGTTTTCGTACGCGCGGGTCGGCACCAGGACCTGGGCGACGAATTCGTAGGGGCGCATGTTCGCAGTGGGCACCAACACGACATCCGCGCCGGCCAAAGCGAGCGTGCGCACGGCCTCGGGGAATTCCACGTCGAAGCAGATCAGCAGGCCGACTTTCCAGCCCTCCAGCTCGAAGATCGCCGGCGGCTCGTCGGAAGCGCTGAACTGGCTGCGGTCGAGGTCGCCGTAGAGGTGGGTCTTGCGGTAGTTGGCGCGGCGTTCGCCCTGGCGGTCGATCAACTGCACGCTGTTGAAGACGGCGCCGTCGCCGTCACGTTCGGGATAGCCGTAGAGGATGCCGAGCTTGTGCTCGCGGGCGATCTCGGCGATGCGCTGGGCGGACGGGCCGTCGCAGCTTTCCGCCAGCTCCGCGACGCGCTGGGCGCCGATGTTGTAGCCGGACAGGTACATCTCCGGCAGCACCAGCAGGTCCGCACCGTTCTGCACCGCCTGTTGCGCGGCCTGCTCCAGGCGGCGCAGGTTGCCGGCGACGTCGTCGGGGCCGGGTGGGCACTGGTAGAGTGCGAGGTACATGGGGTTCTCCTTGGAAACGCGCGGGGCCGGGATCAGCCAGTTTGCACCCGATCCCGGCCCCGCGCGAGCCGCTGTTCAGTCAATGGCGCGGATCAGTCCGGCAGTGCCATCGGGCCCAGTTCGGCGAAGCGGTCGCCCGGGCCGGGGTTCTCCGGATGGGTGGCGCCGCCGAAGTGCTTCATGATGCCCCACACGGCGTTCAGCGAGGTCTGCACCGCGCCTTCCACCCAGGCCGGTGTCCAGGACACATCGTCGCCGGCGATGAAGATGCCGCGCTGCTCGGCGGGCATGTCGTCCTGCATGAAGTGCGCATACATGCGCTGGTTGTAACGGTAGTGGCCCGGCAGCGCGCCCTTGAAGGCGCCGAGGAAGTGGGGGTCGGCCTCCCAGGACACGGTGATCGGGTTGCCGATGATGTGCCCGGCGATGTCGACCTTCGGGTAGACCTTCTTCAGCGCGTCCAGCGCCAGCTGCACGCGCTTTTCCACCGGGTGTGGGAGCATCTTCATGGCGTCGCTCATCCAGGAATAGGACAGGCAGATCACCCCCGGCTTGTCGTCGCCGTTGTCGAACAGGTAGGTGCCGCGGGTGAGGCGGTCGGTGAGGGTCATGCTCATCACGTCGCGGCCGGTCTGCGGGTCCTTGTCCTTCCAGAACGGACGGTCGACCATCACGAAGGTCTTCGACGACTGCATGTAGCGGGTGCGGTCCAGGGCCATCCACATCTTCTGCGAGAACAGCGCTTCTTCGCACTCGATCTGGGTGGTCAGCAGCCAGGTCTGGCAGGTTGCCAGGACGGCGGCGTAGTGGCGGGTGTCGCCCCAGTAATCGGTGACGGCGAAGGTGCCGTCGGCGGCGCGGGCGATCTTCTTCACGCCCGGACGCGGCGCGCCGTTGTGCAGCGAGGCCAGCGAGGTGCCAGCCGGCCAGTGCGCGCATTGCTCCGGCACGTGGCTCCAGATGCCGCGCGGCACTTGCTCGACACCGCCTACCACCAGATGCTGGTGATCGTCGCAGTTGGTCATCACCACGCGGAAGATTTCCAGCATGGAGTTGGGGAAGTCCGAGTCCCAGCCGCCGGTGCCGAAACCGACCTGGCCGAAGATTTCGCGGTGGCGGTAGGACAGGCGCGAGAAGGCCTTGGAGGAGGCGACGAAGTCGTAGAAGGTGCGATCGTCCCACTTGGGCACCAGCTCGTCCCACAGGGCCTTGAGCTTGACCGTGTCGCGCTCGCGGATGGCGTCCTGGATCTCGGAGAAGCGCGCACCGTCTTCCAGCGCGTCGGCCCAGGCCTGGGCGACTTCGCGGAAGATTTCCGGCAGATCGGCCATCTTCTCGGCGTAGTGGCTGGTGCCTTCCAGGTCGACCACGGTGCTGCCCGAGGCCGGGGTCAGCGGGTTGGGGAAGGGTTTCGTTTCCAGGCCGAGCTTGTCGACGTAGTGATAGAAGGCGGTGCTCGACACCGGGAAGCGCATGCCGCCCAGCTCGGCGATGATGCCGTCGGCGCCTTCGAAGGTTTCCGAGCGCAGCCGGCCGCCCATTTTCGAGGCCTCGTAGACCACCGGCTTTAAGCCCATCTTCATCAGCTCGTAGGCCGCCACCAGGCCGGAGATGCCGGCGCCAACAATGGCCACTTCCTGGCCGTGCTTGTCGGCGGGGATGCTGCCCAGCCCGGCGGGATGCTCGATCCAGTCGTCGAAGGCGAAGGGGAAGTCCGGGCCGAAGATGGTCACCGGTTTCTTGCCGGGGGTGTGGGGGTGGCGGTTCTTGTGCATGGAAGGCTCCCTTCAATCTTGTTCGACTTATGCGGCTGGCCGGCTTGTATCACCAGCTTGGCAAGGCTTCTTGCGGCCCGCAGAGGCCAGTCGATGGATGGCGCGCGGGCAAAGAAATGGCGAGCTGTGAAGGCTCGCCGTGGCGTCCACTATTACAAAGGCCGTCGTTGAAATGAACCTGACAATCTGCAAGATTGGCGAGAGCTTTCAGGCAGATTGACCAATACGATGAGCAATATGACGAAAAAATCCGATGCGGCCTTGCTGAACCTGCTGCGCGCCAACGCCCGCGAGTCGATCTCCGAGCTGGCGCGCAAGCTCGGGGTGTCGCGCTCCACGGTGCAGAGCCGCATCGAAAGGCTGGAGCAGCAGGGCGTCATCACCGGCTATTCGATCAAGGTGTCGGACAGCTACGCGCAATCACTAGTGCGCGCCCACGTGCTGGTGACGGCGCTGCCCAAGCTGTCACACCAGGTGGTGCAGGCGCTGGAGAAGATTGCCGAGGTGAAGACGCTGCATTCGGTGAGCGGCAACTTCGACATGATCGTGATCGTCGAGGCGCTGTCGATCCGCGACCTGGACGCGGTGCTGGACCGCATCGGCGCGCTGGACGGGGTGGAGCGGACGATGTCGTCGATCATTCTGTCGACGCGTATCGATCGGTGAGGAGGCACTTTCTCAGAAATTGAGCTGTAGCTGAGATTCGCCGGAAAGTCAGCGTTCCCGATTGTTCGCGAGCAAGCTCGCTTCTACGAAGAGCGCTCCGAAGCTGGAGCTGGACCTGTAGGAGCGAGCTGGCTCGCGAACCGCCGGCAGTGCCGGCAGTGCATGACGGCTGGTATCAGCCCAGGTCTTCTTCCAGGGCCAGCAGCTCTTCCACGCGCTGGCGGCGGCGGATCAGCTTCGCCTCGGCGCCTTCGAGCAGCACCTCGGCAATCAGCGGCCGGCTGTTGTAGTTCGACGACATGGACGCGCCATACGCACCGGTGTCCTCGATCAGCAGCAGGTCGCCGACCTGGGCACGCGGCAGGGCGCGGGGGATGACCACGCCGCCATCGCCCTGGGTGAACACGTCACCGGACTCGCATAGCGGGCCGGCCACCACGGTATCGATCACCTCGCGGCTGGCCACGTCGCCGGCCAGCACGCGGATGCCGTGGTAGCTGCCGTACATGGACGGGCGCATCAGCTCGTTGAAGCCGGCGTCCACCAGCACGAAGTGGTTACGGCCGGCGTCCTTGGTGGCGCGTACTTCGCTGAGCAGGCAGCCGGACTGGGCGACCAGGTAGCGGCCCGGTTCGATCTCCAGGTGCAGCTTGTGACCGACTACGGCTTCGGCGGCCTTGCGCGCCTTGTCCCAAAGCTGGAAGTAGTGCGCGGTGTCCACTTCCGGATCGCCGGCGCGGTAGGGGATGGACAGGCCGCCGCCGGCGGAGATGCCGGACAGGTCGTGGCCGGCGTCCTTCACCTGCTGCACCAGGCCGAGCATGGCTTCGCCGACCTGGGCCAGGTGGCCGTAGTCGACGCCCGAGCCGATGTGCATGTGCAGGCCGACCAGACGCAGGCCGCGCTCGCGGATGACGTCCAGGGCGGCGCGCAGGTCGCTGTGCCAGATGCCGTGCTTGGAGTGTTCGCCGCCAGTGTTGGTCTTGTTGCTGTGGCCGTGACCGAAACCGGGGTTGATGCGCAGCCACACCGGATGGCCTGGGGCGACTTCGCCCAGTTGGCGAAGCATGTCGATGGAGCCGGCATTCACCGGGATGCCGTGCTCGACCACGGTTTCCAGGGTGGCACGGTCCAGCAGGTCGGCGGTGAAGACGATCTCGGATTCATCCTCGCGGCACGAGTAACCGGCGGCCAGGGCGCGCAGCAGTTCACCCTGGGAGACCGCGTCGACCTTCACGCCCTGTTCGCGCATCAGGCGCAGGATGTGCAGGTTGGAGCAGGCCTTCTGGGCGAAGCGGATGATGTCGAAGCTCTTCAGGCGCTCGATCTGGCCGCGGATGGAGGCTGCGTCGTAGATCCACAGCGGGGTGCCGAATTGCAGGGCAAGCTGTTCGGCGCGGGGCAAGGCGAGGAAAGTCATGAATGGGCTCCGAAGGTAGATGGCGCTAGTCTACCGGCCCTTTGGATGGCTGAATAATGCCGCTTGTTATCGAATCAATTCAATTTTGATATAGGGTGCAGCCGACGCCGGCTTCGCGCAGCCGCTGCACCAGCACGCCGGCCTCGGCCTGGAGCGCCGCCACGAAGCGCTCGCGCAGCGGCGTAGCGGGGCGGTACAGCGGTTTCGCCACGCTGACCTGGAACGGCAGCGAGAAGGCCAGTGGGCGTAGCTGAATGCCCTGGCCCTGGAACATCAGCGCGGTAATCGGGTTGACCACGGCCAGGCCCAGCCCGGCGCGGACCATGCTGCACACCGAGACGGCGCTGTGGGTTTCCACCTGCATCTGCCGTTGCACGCCTGCGCCGAGGAACACGGCGTCGATCAGGTGCCGATAGCGGTCGCTGGTGGCCAGGCTGACGAAGGGCTGGCCGGCGAAATCCGCCGCCTCCAGACGCTCGCGAGCCAGCAGCGGATGGCCGTCGGGAAGGATGCACACCTCGTCCACCGCCAGCAGCGGCTGCAGCTCGGTGCCGCGCGGGGCGTCGTCGTTCTCGATCAGGCCGATGTCGTGGTGCTGGGCGCTGAGCGCCTCTTCCAGATGCGGCGACTCCAGCGCCGCCACCTCCAGGCTGATGGCCGGGTTTTCCCGGCTGAAGCGCTTGCAGGCTTCCGGCAACAGTGCCTGGGACAGCGCCGGCAGGCAGCCGATGGAGAACTTGCCCTCGGCGAACTGCCCGAGGCTGCCGGCGAAGGCGACGATGCGGTCCAGCCCGGTGAAGGAACGCTCCACCTCCTCGAACAGCATCAACGCCCGCGCCGTCGGCGCCAGCCGCCCACGCTCACGCAGGAACAGCTCGAAGCCGACCAGCTGCTCCAGCCTCGCCAGCTCGCGGCTGACGGTGGGCTGGCTGGTATGCAGGAACGCCGCCGCGCGGGTGACGCTGCCGGTGGTCATGACCGCGCGGAAGACTTCGATGTGGCGGAGGGTGATCATGCTGGGTCCGATGCTGGAGTGCGGGTCATTGTGGCGTTGTTCGGGGTGTGGCACCAGTGGGGCTGGCCATGCCTGCGACAGGCCCAGCGCTCGATCATCAGGGTGGTGTCATGTAGGGCGTTATCCGCCCTACGTTGTTCCGTTTTTCGCCAGTACGTTCGGCGTCAGGCGGGGTTCGCGAGCAAGCTCGCTCCTACGAAGAGCGAGCGGTACAAATCCGACCTGTAGGAGCGAGCTTGCTCGCGAACCGCTTGGTGCAAAGAGTGCATCAATGAAAATCCCGACTCCGCACATCCAGCCCCTCCAGTAGCTCACTCAGGTCCGTCAGCCTCCCGGCGATCACATGGCGCACGCCGTCCTTGGCTTCCAGGGTGCCGTCCACCTGCATCAGGCGGGCGTTGAGGAAGGGGCGACGCTGCTGTTCGGCGAGGTCGCGCCAGACGATCACGTTGATCATGCCGAACTCGTCTTCCAGGGTGACGAAGGTGACGCCGCTGGCGGTGCCGGGGCGCTGGCGGCCGACGACCAGACCGGCGACGCGCACCGGGCGGTCGGCTTCCAGGCTGGCCAGTTCCCTGGAACTGCGACAGCGACGGGTCTTGAGGGCACCGCGCAGCAGGGTCATGGGGTGCGGGCCGAGGGTGGTGCCAAGGGTCGCGTAGTCGGTGAGCAGGTCTTCGCCGCGGCTAGGCAACGGCAGGCTGACCGGCGCTTCCTCGGTGGCCTGCCCCGCGAACAGCGGCAACTGCGGCTCGACCCCGGCAATCGCCCAGCGTGCCTTGTGCCGGTGCCCGGCGAGGCCGCGCAGGGCGCCGGCGTCGGCCAGCTGTTCACGAGCGCGGCCGTCGAGGTGGGCGCGTAGACAGAGGTCGGCGACGTCGGCGAAAGGACGTTGCTCGCGCGCCCGGGCCACGGCATTGGCGACTTCCTCGCGCAGCCCGCGCACCATGCGCAGGCCGAGGCGGATCGCCGGCTGGCGGTCAGGGATAGGTTCCAGGGTGCAGTCCCAGTGGCTGTGGCGCACGTCCACCGGGCGAATCTCCAGGCCATGGCGGCGGGCGTCCTGCAGCAGTTGGTCGGGGCTGTAGAAACCCATGGGCCAGCTGTTGATCAGCGCGCAGGTGAAGGCCGCCGGTTCGTGGCATTTCAGCCAGCAGCTGGCGTAGGTGAGCAGGGCGAAGCTGGCGGCGTGGGATTCGGGGAAGCCGTAGCTGCCGAAGCCTTCTATCTGTTTGAAGATGCGCTCGGCAAAATCCTCCGTGTAGCCGTTTTTCAACATGCCTTGGAAAAGACGCTGGCGGTGCGGCTCCAGACCGCCATGACGCTTCCACGCGGCCATGCACCGGCGCAGGTGGTCCGCTTCGCCTTGGGTGTAGTCGGCGGCAATGACGGCCACTTCCATGACCTGCTCCTGAAACAGCGGAACACCCAAGGTACGTCTGAAGACCTTTTCCAAGGCTTTGGACGGATAGGTAACGGGCTCTTCCTTGTTCCGTCGGCGCAGATAGGGATGCACCATGTCGCCCTGGATCGGCCCAGGGCGGACGATGGCCACTTCGATCACCAGGTCATAGAAGGTCCTGGGCTTGAGTCGCGGCAGCATGGCCATTTGTGCGCGGGACTCGATCTGGAACACGCCAACGGTGTCAGCACGGCTGATCATTTCGTAGGTCTTCGGGCACTCCTGCGGCAGGGTCGCGAGTGTCCAACGCTGACCACGATAACGTTCTATCAGGTCGAAACAGCGGCGCAGGGCGCTGAGCATCCCCAAAGCGAGCACGTCGACTTTGAGCAGACGGACTGCGTCAAGATCATCCTTGTCCCATTGGATCAAGGTGCGTTCGGGCATCGCGGCATTTTCCACCGGCACCAGGGTTTCCAATGGCTGCTGGGAAATCACGAAACCACCGGGGTGTTGTGACAGGTGGCGGGGAAAGCCAACCAGTTGTTCCGTCAATGCGAGGACACGACGAAGCACTGGACTGTCCGGATCGAATCCGGACTCAATCAGACGGTCGCGTGGCGGACCTTTGCGGCTCCAATGTCCGCAGCAATCGGCCAGCGCGCCGACCTGGTCCGGCGGCAGGCCCAGTGCCTTGGCCACGTCGCGGACAGCTCCGGCGCCCCTATAGGTACTGACGACTGCCGTAAGTGCAGCGCGCGTGCGGCCGTAGCGCTGGAACACATACTGGATGACTTCCTCACGGCGGTCGTGCTCGAAATCGACGTCGATATCCGGTGGTTCTTTGCGTTCGCGGGAAATGAAACGGCCGAACAGCAGATTGATGTGTCTCGGGTCGAGTTCGGTAATCCCCAGCGTGAAGCACACGGCGGAGTTGGCGGCTGAGCCACGTCCTTGGCAGAGAATGTGTTGCGAGCGGGCAAATCGGACGATGTCATGGACCGTGAGGAAATAGCTTTCGTATCCCAGTTCGATGATCAGCCGCAGTTCCTTGCGGATGCGTTTGATGACCTTTTTTCTCACCCCTCCTGGCCAGCGCTCGTGAATACCTTTGTGCGTCAGGGCGCAAAGCCAACTGGCTGGCGTATGCCCTTCGGGCACCAGTTCGCGCGGGTACTGGTATTTCAAATCCTCACCCAGATCGAACGTACAGCGCCCGGCGATCTTCAGCGTCTCCGCCAGCAACTCGGCCGGGTAAATCGACGCCAGCGCCTCCTTCGGCCGCAGATGCCGCTCGCCGTTGGGATAGAGGTACTGCCCGGCCTCGTGCACCGGCAGGTGCTGGCGGATGGCGGTCATGCAGTCCTGCAGGGCGCGGCGGCCACGGGCGTGCATGTGCACGTCACCGCAGGCCACGGCGGGGATGGCTAGGCGCACGGCCTGTTCCTGCAGGCGGCGCAGCTTGCCGGCGTCGTCCGGGCCCTTGTGCAGTTCGACGCCCAGCCACAGGCGCTCGGGGAAAAGCCCGCGCAGCCAGAGGCCGTCGTCGTCCTGCCCGTCCCGTGGCAGCCAGATCGCCAGCAGGTGATCGAGGTTACCGTCGAAGTCCACACGTACCAGGCGGTAACTGCCTTTCTCGGCGCGGCGCCGGGCGTGGGTGAGCAGGCGGCAGAGGTTTTCGTAGCCGGCTAGGTTCTCGGCCAGCAGCACCAGCTTCGGACCTTGCTCGATGCTCAGCTCGCTGCCGGTGATCAGCGGGATCTCCTTCTCCTTCGCCGCCTGCCAGGCGCGGACGATACCGGCCAGGCTGCATTCGTCGGTAATCGCCAGCGCCCGATAGCCGAGCTTCTTCGCCCGCTCGAACAGCTCGGCGGCGCTGGAGGCACCGCGCTGGAAGCTGAAGTTGGACAGGCAGTGCAGCTCGGCGTAGTCGATGCCTTCGGTCGGCGTGCTCATGCGAACCAGCCGTGCAGCAGCAGCGGGCCGTCGTCGCCCACCGGGCGGAACACCCAGGCGCGCTGGCCGCTGCGGGTGCGCACCTGGTAGTAGTCGCGGCGGATGTCCTCGCCGTCCCACCAGCCGGATTCGATGCGCTCGGGGCCGGCCAGCAGCGCCGGGGCGAATTCGCGCAGTGGCTGGGGCTCGGCCAGCAGCCAGCCGGGGCGCGGGATATCGGTGACGACTTTCAGCGGCGTGGAGCTGCCTTGCCAGGCGCGCTCCGGGCGGTGGTCGGCGCGGCCACCGAGACTGTGCACGGCATCGTCGCCCAGTCGTGCGCGCAAGCGTTCGCGCAGCTGTTCCCAGGGCAGCGATTGTTGCGGGCGGTCGTCGAACAGCTCGCGGTGCTGCGGCACGAAGGCCGGCAGGTCGTTGGCCAGCAGCCGCACGCTGTGCACCGGGGCGCGCAGTTGCAGTTGCTCCAGGCGGCCACGGGTCAGCTCGAAGAGCATCGCCGCCTCGCGCTCGGCGCTGAGGAGACCGACCGGCATCAGCGTGTCGCTGCCTTCGTGGTGCTCCAGATGGAGGACGAAGCGTTGCACGCCGCTGTCGCGTCCGGCGAGGAAGGCGGCGAGATCGGCGGTCAGGCGGCGTAGCGGGAACAGCAGCGCCTGGGTGGACTCCACGTCGAAATTCAGCTCGATACGCGACTCGAAACAGTCCGGCGGCCGGTAGAACTCCAGGGCCAGTGGGCGTTGGCCGAGCAGGGTGTCGACCTGCCGCAGCACCTGTGGCGGGAAGCGCCGGGCCAGGCTTTCGCGCGGCAGGGCGAGCAGTTGCTGCAGGCTGCGCAGGCCCATTCGGCCCAGCGAAGTGGCGACGTCGCGCTCCAGGCCCAGACGTTCCAGCGGCATCCGGCCTAGGTACTGGCGCAGTTGCTGGTTGTCATGGATTGCCAGGCCGTCGTGGCCGTTGGCGAGGATGCGCGCGGCGGCCGGATTGGGCGCGGCGGTGATGCGATGGCGGAAGCCAAGCCCGTTCAACTCCTCGCGCAGGCGCGCTTCGAAGCGCGGCCAGGGGCCGAACAGCTGCAGGCTGGACTCTACCTCCAGCAGCAGCGCGCGCGGGTAGTGCTGGCTGACCTGCGAGCTGAAGCCGTAGGCCCAGGCGGCCAGCAGGTTCTGCCAGCGTTGCACGTCGTGCAGGTCGTATTCGGCGGTGGCAAAGTCGCGGCTCAAGGCCTGGGCGGCGGTGAGCGACTGGCCGGGCTTGAGCCCCAGCGCCCGCGCGGCCGGGTTCACCGCCTGCAGCAGGCGACGCTGAGTCGGTCCGGCGAGCAGCGCCAGGGCGGCGTCCGGCTCGGGACGGCCGCGCAGCACGCCGTCCATCGCCAGTTGCGGCAGGAGAATACAGGCCCAGAGCATAGTCAGTGCCAGGGCAGCGGAATGGGCCGCGCCGGCGCCAGGCCGCCACGGCACTTGAGCACGCGCAGTTGCGCCGGGTTGGCGTCCAGCGCCAGGCGCAACGCGGCGGGCGACGGATTGAGCGCTTCGCGCTGCGGGCGGTAGGCGATGGCCAGAGTCTGCCCGGTTTCGGCGGCTACCTGCAGGCGGCGCAGGGCGCGGTCGTCGGCCTGCTGCGGCCAGCACAGCACGGCGCCGCAGCTGCCCGAGCGCAGGCACTGTTCGGCGGCCCAGAGCGCATCCCGCCCGGTCGCATGGATGATGGCGAGCTGCTCCAGCGCGACACCGGCGGCCTGCCAGGTGGCCGGGTAGGGAATATAGGGCGGTGCGACCAGCACGATGCGTTCGCCCGCTGCGCTGAGCCGGGCGAGGGTCGGCCAGACCAGTTGCAGTTCGCCGGTGCCTTCGGCGGCCAGGAGGATTTCGCTGAGCGCCGCTTCCGGCCAGCCGCTGCTGGGCAGGGCGGCATCCAGCACCGCGTGGCCGGTGGGCTGCTGGCTGGGCGGCAGGCCCTGGGGCTGCCCCTTCCAGACCTGGCGCTGGTGGAACAGGGTGTCGAGTGCGACCACACTGCCCATCACGGCCTCCCGGCCGGCGAGCGGCGACGGTCATGCGTCCGGCGAGAGGGCCGGGGGAGGGAAGGAGTTGAGGGTTGCATGGGGTTGCTCGGAAATAGCTGTATGGATATACAGTTTATCTGGTGGGAAGGCGCCGTCAATGGCGGTTGGTCTGACTGCCATGGGGCTCACTGTAGGAGCGGTTTCGGCGCTGTGGTTTGCGTAGGAGCGGAGCTTCTACGCGATGCCGTTGCTTGTGCTTTGGGTGTTTCTGCGCCGCACCGGCGTGCGCCCAAATTTCTTGTTTCGCCCCCTCGGGCGAGCAACCGTGTTCGGCGTCAAGCTATTTTGGGCCGAAAAGGTGCCTGGTCACGGAGCATTGCGTTGAGGATGGTGAGCAGCTTGCGCATGCAAGCGACCAAGGCCACTT
>NZ_JACVBX010000012.1 GCF_014852585.1 Pseudomonas sp. PDM18
TGCAAAAGATCGAGGCGCTGACCGTCCTCGCCCGCAAATTGGCCCGGATTGCCTTTGCCCTGATGACGACTCAGCAACCGTATCGGACTGCGGCCGATACGGTGGGGTAGACATAGAATCTCCTACAGCGGGCTCCGAAGTTGCCGGCAGGAGCGAGTCACAGCGGTTATTTCAGGTACCAGCCCCAGGGCTGATCCGAGATGTACTCGGTCACCTGCTTCACCTCCAGGTAGTTCTCCAGCCCCCACACGCCCAGCTCGCGGCCGATGCCGCTCTGCTTCATGCCGCCCCAGGGCGCCTGGGTGAAGGTCGGCTGAGAGCAGTTGACCCAGACGATCCCTGCGCGCAACCCGTCTGCCACCCGCGCAGCACGTTGCGGGTCGCCCGACATCACCGCACCGGCCAGGCCGAAACGGCTGTCGTTGGCCAGGCGCAGGGCCTCGGCCTCGGTCTTGAAACGCTTCACACAGAGCACCGGGCCGAAGATTTCCTCGCGCCAGATCAGCGCGTCCTCGGTCGGTTCGTCGAAGATCGCCGGCTCGATGAACCAGCCCTGCTCCAACCCCGCCGGGCGCTTGCCGCCGGTGAGCAACCGGGCGCCGCCCGTGCGGCCTTTTTCGACGAAGCCGAGTACCTTTTCGTGCTGCCCCTGGCTGACCAGCGGACCGAGCAGCACGCCCGGCTGCAGGCCGTCACCGATGGTGATGGCGCGGGTCGCCTCCACCAGCCGCTCAATCAGCCGTGGGGCGATGCCCTCCTGCACCAGCAGGCGCGAGGTGGCGCTGCACACCTGCCCCTGGTTCCAGAAGATGCCGAACAGGATCCATTCCACCGCCGCCTCGACATCGCTGTCGTCGAAGACGATGAAGGCCGATTTGCCACCCAGCTCCAGACTGACGTTCTTGATGTCCTGGGCTGCCGCCGACATGATCCGCGAGCCGGTCGGCACACTGCCGGTGAACGCCAGCTTGTCCACGCCCGGATGCTGGCTCAGCGGCCCGCCGGCTTCCGCGCCGAGGCCGGGCAGCACGTTGAGAACGCCCGCCGGCAGCCCCGCGGCGTCCGCCGCGGCGGCCAGTTCCAGGGCGCTCAGGGGTGTCAGCTCGGAGGGCTTGAGCACGCAGGTGGCGCCCGCCGCCAAGGCCGGCGCGACCTTCCAGGCCGCCATCAGCAGCGGGTAGTTCCAGGGAATGATCTGCCCGGCCACACCCACCGGCTCCTGGCGGATGCGGCAGCGGAAGCGCTCGTCGGGCAGCGCCAGGACCTGGTCCTGGCGCTGGTCCAGTTCTCGCGCCAGCTCCGCGTAATAGCGGAAGCAGCCGATGGCGTCGGCCACGTCCCACTGCGCTTCGGGCAGCGGTTTGCCGTTGTCGCGCACCTCCAGTTCGGCCAGTGAATCCTGGTGGCGCTCCAACTCGCCGGCCAGTGCCTCCAGCCATTCGGCGCGCTCGCTGCCGCGGCTCTGCCCCCAGCCGCGATTGAACGCGGTGCGCGCCGCACGCACAGCGTGATCGACGTCTTCCTCGGTGGCCGCCGGCACTTCCTGCAGCGGCTGGCCGGTGGCCGGGTCGAAGCTGGTGAAGCGGCCGCCCAGGTCCGGCCTGACCCACTGCCCGTTGATGTAGAGCTGGTCGCGCATCCTTCAGTCTCCTTGAAGTCGGCCCTCAGGCGGCCTGAACGCCGGTGCGGCGGTTCTGCAGGTAGCGGGAGGTGAACAGCAGCGCCAGCGAGGCACAGATGATCACCGTGGAGATGGCGTTGATCTCCGGCGTGATGCCCCGGCGGATCGACGAGAAGATGTAGATCGGCAGCGTGGTCTCGGAGCCGGCGACGAAGAAGGCGATGATGAAATCGTCGAAGCTGAAGGTGAACGCCAGCAGGAAGCCGGCGAGGATGGCCGGGGCGATCTGCGGCAGGGTCACCCGCCAGAAGGTATCCAGCGGCGGCGCGTAGAGGTCGGCGGAGGCTTCCAGCAGCGACTTGTCCATTGCCTCGACGCGGGTGCGGACGATCACCATCACCAGCGCCATGGTGAACAGCGAGTGCGCTGCCACCACGGTGCCGAAGCCCATGTTGAGTTTCGGCAGGCCGATGTCCAGCAGCGCCAGCAGCGGGTTGAGCACGTCGAACAGGGTGATGAAGGCGATCAGCGTGGCGATGCCGATGACGATGCCCGGCACGATGATCGCGCAGTAGGTCAGCGCGTCGAACAGCAGGCGCACGCGCTTGCCGACCCGCTGCAGGCCGAACACCGCGAGGGTGCCGAACAGGGTGGCGATCAGCGCCGAGCAGAGGGCGATCAGCGCGCTGTTGCCCAGGGCTTCCAGGATGAACGGGTTGTCGAAGGCGCGGCCGAACCATTGCACCGAGCAGCACTGGAAGCTCAGCCCGCTACGCCCGGCGTTGAAGGCGAAGAGCATGATCAGCGCGATGGGCGCGTAGAGGAACAGGTAGACCGAGGTGGAGTAACTGCGCAGCCACATGTCAGAGCACTCCGTCGTTGCGCGAGCCGCCGTTGCGGGCCACGAGTTTCAGGTAGACGCCGATGATCGCCAGCATCATCGCCACCAGGGTCATAGCCACCGCGCTGCCGAACGCCCAGTTGCGCGATTGCAGGAACAGGTCGACCAGCGCGTTGCCGACGAAGAACACCTTGCCGCCGCCGAGAATGGCCGGGATCAGGAACTCGCCCATGAGCAGAATGAACACCAGCATCACCCCGGTGATCACCCCCGGCGCGGACAGCGGCAGGGTGATCCGGCGGAAGGTTTCGAAGGCGCTCGCACCGAGGTCGCCGGAGGCTTCCAGCAGGCGCTTGTCGAGCTTCTCCAGGGTCACGTAGATGGGGAACACCATCAGCGGCAGGTAGCCGTAGACGATGCCGATCAGTACCGCGTAGGGCGTGTTGATCAGGCGCACGTCGGCGATGCCGAAGGTCTCCAGGAGCGCCGGGATGCCACGGCCGCTGAGCAGGAAGATCCAGGCGTAGGTGCGGATCAGGAAGCTGGTCCAGAACGGCACGATCACCAGCGTGAGCAGCAGCGACTTGTTGCGCCGCACCTTCACCGCCAGGAAGTAGGCCAGTGGGTAGGCCGCCAGCAGGCATGCCAGGGTGCCCAGCGGCGCCAGGGTCAGGGTGTTCCAGAAGGCCTGGGCGCGGGAGCCGAGGTTCAGGTAATTCTCCAGCGTCAGCCCGCCACCGTAGCCACCCACGGCGCTGCGCTCGCCGAAGCTGAAGACCAGGATGATCACCAGCGGCATCAGGAGCAGCAGCAGGAACCACAGGGTGGACGGCAACAGCAGCAGGAGCGTGACGCGCCGGCCGAGGCTTTTTGCGCGCGAGGCGCTGGGCGTCGCCTGGGTCTGCGGCAACGGGGCGCTGACAGCGATGTTCATGTTCGATTCCCTACGCATGGAACGGACCTTCGCGGTAGGGCGAATAACGCGCCAGCGTTATCCGCCGCATTCCGCACAAGCGCCAGAATTGCCGATCAGGCGGCCTTGAACCGCGCCATCAGTTCGGCGCGTGCCGGGCTGGTGAGGGTCGCCGCGGCGCCGAACTCCAGCGGCGACAGGCGCTCGGCCGCCGGGTACATGATCGGGTCGTCGAGCATCTCCTTGGAGAGCAGCGCATCGACGCGCTTGTCCCCGCTCGGGTAGCCGTGGGAGAGCACCTCCAGCTTGTTGTGCTGCGGGTCTAGCAGGTAGTTGATGAACGCGTAGGCGGCATCGCGGTGCTCGGCGCTCTTGGGAATGGCGAAGAAGTCGCTCCATATCTCGCCGCCTTCCTTGCCCAGCACGAAGGTCATGTCCGGGTTGTCGCGGTGCAGCTGGGAGGCGTCACCAGTCCAGGCCATGGCCATCCAGGCGTCGCCGTTGCGCAGCGAAGGCTGGATGTCGGAGTTGATCGCGAACAGGTGCGGCTTGGCCTGGATCAGCAGCTTCTCGGCCTCGGCCAGTTCCTTCGGGTCCAGCGAGTTGAAGCTGTAGCCGTAGTACTTGAGCGCGTTGCCGATGGCGGTGAGCTGGTAGTCATGGACGATGGTGCGGCCCGAGGCGTGGGTCAATGTCAGGTCCCAGAACTGCTTCCAGGAATCCGGGCTGCCCTTCACACGGCTGGCGTCATAGACGATGCCGGTGGTGCCCCAGTTCTTCGGCACCGCGTAGACCTTGCCGTCCACCGTTCCCTGGGCCATGAAGCGCTCCTCGAAGGCCTTGGGGTCGAAGTTGGGGATGCGCGAGAGGTCCAGCGGCTCGATCAGCCCGAGCTGCACGTAGGTGCTGATGGTGTAGTTGGTCGGCACGAAGACGTCCCAGCCGCTACCGCCGGCCTGCAATTTGGCGAGCATCTCCTCGTTGGAACCGAACACGTTCATCTGCACCCGCGCGCCGGTAGCCTTGGCGAAGGCATCGAAGTTCTCCTGGCTGTGGTAGTTCGGCCAGGTGGCCAGGGCCAGGCGGTCACCGATGTTGCTGCCTTCGGCCGCGTAGGCCTTGCCGCTGAGCAGGCCGGGAGTGTTGGCGGCGACCACCGCCATCGCCAGCCCGAGGCCGGTCTTGCCGAGGAAATCGCGCCGCGTGATGGAGCCGTTTTCCCAGCTGCGCATCGTCTTGATGAAGCTCTTCTTGTCCATCGTCACTCCCCGCCTGTCTGCTGATTGTCGTTATGGTTGGATCGTCGAACTCAAAGGGCCATGGCCAGGCCGCTGGCCTGGTTCCAGCCGACCTGTACCGGCGCGCCGTGCTCGAAGGCTTCCGCCTCGCCGCCGGCCTTGCGCGGCACGCGCACGCAGACGATGCCGAAAGCGTCGGTGCGTACGCGGTATTCAGTGAGGTTGCCCAGGTAGATGCGGTCTTCGACGCGGCCCTTCAGGCGCACTTCGCGCTGCAGCTCCGAATCGGCGGCGGCGATGCCGACCAGCTCCGGGCGCACGGCGATGCAGCCTTCGGCCTGGGGCGCCAGCACAGGGCCGGTGGGCGTCGGCGGGCTGCTCAGTTCCAGCCCGGCCGGGGTGCCCAGCACCACGCGGCCTGAATCGAGGCGGCGCACGGTGCCGGAAAACAGGTTGGACTCGCCGATGAAGTCGGCGACGTAGCGGCTCGCCGGGGTCTCATAGAGCGCCTCAGGGGTGGCGGTCTGGATGATCAGGCCGTCCTTCATGATGCTGATGCTGTCGCTCATCGACAGCGCTTCTTCCTGGTCGTGGGTGACCAGCACGAAGGTGATGCCGACCTCGCGCTGCAAACGCAGCAGCTCCGACTGCATCTCCTTGCGCAACTTGCGGTCGAGTGCGGCCAGCGGCTCGTCGAGCAGCAGCACGGTGGGCTTGTTCACCAGTGCGCGGGCCAGCGCCACACGCTGCTGCTGGCCGCCGGAAAGCTCATGCGGCTTGCGCGTGCCGAAGCCGGAGAGGCGCACCATCTCCAGCGCCTCGTCGGCCATGCGGCGCTGCTGCGCACGGTCCGGTCGCGGCGTGCGGTAGCGCAGGCCGTAGGCGATGTTCTCGGCCACCGTCAGGTGCGGGAACAGCGCGTAGTGCTGGAACACCATGTTCACCGCACGCTGGTGCGCCGGCACCCCGGCCACCGCCTTGCCGGCCAGGAGCACCTCGCCTTCGCTGGGCTGTTCGAAGCCGGCGATCATCCGCAGGGTGGTGGTCTTGCCGCAGCCGGAGCTACCGAGGAAGGAATGGAAGGCGCCGCGCTTCACCCTGAAGCTCAACCCGTTGACCGCCGGCACGCTGCCGTAGCGCTTGACCACGTTGCGGAATTCGATATCGAAGTCCTGACCGCTTTCCATCACCGCGCTCCCACTTTGTTCTTGTTGGGGCTCACGCTAGCAACGGGGCTTTCGGGGTGTATATATCCCTCGGGGGATAGATGGCGGGAATGGATCCTTCGGTATGCACTCGCGGGCTATCCCCGAAAGATCCCGCCATGCGCGCTCCTACAACAAATCAAGAGCCCCTCACCCTAACCCTCTCCCGGAGGGAGAGGGGACAGTTCGGCGCAGGTTGGAACCATCGCGTCAGCCGGCACGGACGGCCCCCTCTCCCTCTGGGAGAGGGCTGGGGTGAGGGAAAAGCTGTGGCACGGAGCCCGCTCTTACAGGGGACGCCCGCAGCTGACGGTGGCTGTAGGAGCAAGCTCGCTCCTACTAAGAGCCGCCCTGCTCAGCCAACTGCCAGCATCCCACCCGCCGCATCGCGCCCGGCCAGTTCGCGGATGAACAGCCCGAGCAGCTCCGACTGGCTGCCGATGCCGAGCTTGGCGTAAATGTTCTTGCGGTGGATCTTCACCGTGCCCGGACTGATGTCCAGCTGCTCGGCCACCGAGGCGCTGGAGTGGCCGCGCAGCAGCAGCTGGACGATCTCCTGCTCGCGGGGCGTGAGCAATTGGGCGCCGAACTGGTCGAAGGCCTCGCGGATCTGGTAGTCCAGGTCCTGCGCCGGGCGAGGCTGCGCGCGGCGCAGTTCCCAGGCTTCGCGCACCACCTGCTCGACCACCGGCCGCGCGCACTCCAGCAACTGCATCTCGTCGCGGCTGTAGGCGGGGCTGGAGGTCTTGCGCATCAGCGAGAGCACGGCGGTGGCGCCATCGGCGAGGTCGATGAAGAAGGCGATCTCCTCGGTCAGGCCGGTCTGCTGGTAATACGTCTGGTAGTACTCGCCCAGGTAGAAGTGGTCCGGCGCGAACTGCCGCAGGCGCCACAGCCCCGGCGCCTGGTGGCGGGTGCAGGCGAGGTAGAAGGGATCGAGCAGGTACGGGCCGACCTGGTAGTCCTCGACGTAGACGTGGCGGACATCGGCCGGGAAGGTGTCGAACAGGTCCAGCGGCCGGTGGTTGCCTTCGTAGACGAAGAGCACGAAGTTATCCACCGCGCAGACCTGCTGCAGCCACTGGCTGAGGCCGAGCAGGCGCGGACGACCGGCGGCCAGCGGGAGCAGATGGGCGACTCCGCCGGTCCAGGCTTTGAGTTCCTTGTGGCGCATGGGCTGTCGTTCTTGTTGTGTGCGCGATGGGCACACTATAGGCGTTCGGGATTCCACACGGAAATGCAGCTTTTGCGCCACACCCCGCAAGGCCCCGCAACGCCTGGAGACAGCGACTGATTCAGCCTTGGCGCGCACCGTGATGAAGCAGACGCGCGCCTTATCGGCTCAGGGGCGACGAGCGCCCTTGCCGCCGGGCTTTCCAGCAGACGATTTGTTGGAAGACGGTTTTCCAGCAGCCGGCTTACCACCAAGGCCGAAGCCCGGCGCCTTGCGCACCGCCTTGACCTGCGGCTTGTCGTCGAGCAGCGAACCAAGATGCACCTTGCCCGGCTTGCCTTCGGGCACCTTGGGTTGCTTGGGCTTCTTCGGCTTCCTGGTGATCTGGCCGCCAGGAGCGGTGACGGGTACCCGGTGCTCCGCCTCGAAGCCGTCTTCCTCCTGGCGCGGCAGGGTCTGGCCGATCAGCGTCTCGATGGCCGCCAGCTGTTGCACTTCATCGGCGCAGACCAGCGAGATCGCCTGCCCACTGGCGCCGGCCCGACCGGTCCGGCCGATGCGGTGCACGTAGTCCTCGGGGACGATGGGCAGGTCGAAGTTGACCACCAGCGGCATCTCCTCGATATCCAGGCCGCGCGCGGCGACGTCGGTGGCGATGAGGAAATCCACCTCCCCGGCCTTGAACCGCGCCAGGGCGCGCAGGCGCGAGGGCTGCGGCTTGTCGCCGTGGATCGAGTCGGCGCGGATGCCTTCGCGCTGCAGAAGGTCGACCAGTTCGTCGACGCCCTTGCGGGTCTTGGCGAACACCAGCGCCTGGCGCCAGCCCTGCTCGCGCAGCAGGTGCAGGAACAGTTCAGCCTTGCGCTTCTTGTCGACAGTAAGCAGGTGCTGTTTCACCGTCTTCGCCGCCGTGTTGCGCGGTGCCACGTCTATCGTCAGCGGGTCGCGCAGCAGAGTGCGGGCCATCTGGCGGATGGCGTCGGAGAATGTCGCGGAGAACAGCAGGGTCTGCCGGCGTCGGGGCAGCGCGGCGAAGACTTCGTCCAGTTCGCGGGCGAAGCCGAGGTCGAGCATGCGGTCGGCCTCGTCCAGCACCAGCACCTGCAGCTGGGTGAATTTCAGGGCGTTCTGCCGGTACAGGTCCAGCAGGCGGCCGGGAGTCGCCACCAGCACGTCGACGCCCTTGCGCAGCTTCATCATCTGCGGGTTGATGCTGACCCCGCCGTAAGCCACGGCGGTGCGCAACGGCACATGCTGGCCGTAGGCGCGGAAGCTCTCGTGCACCTGCTCGGCCAGCTCGCGGGTCGGCACCAGCACCAGCGCGCGGATCGAGTTGGCCGCCACCTGCGGGCCTTCCTGGAGCAGCTTCTGCAGCAGCGGCAGGGCGAACCCGGCGGTCTTGCCGGTACCGGTCTGGGCAGCAGCCAGCAGGTCGCGGCCCTTGAGCACGGCCGGGATGGCCTGGGCCTGCACCGCCGTCGGGTTCTGGTAGCCGAGCCCGTCGAGGGCGTGCAGGAGGGGATCGATCAGGCCGAGATTGGCGAAGGTCATGGAGCGCTCGCAGAAACGATTCGGAATGGGCGGCATTGTAGCCGCAAGGGTCAGGAGCGCAGCAGCAGCGCGCCTTCGATGGGCACGTAGCGGCTGGCCGCGCGGATCAGCGCCTGGGCGGTGAGGCCCGGCACGCCGTAGGCGGTGGCGTCGGTGCCGCCGGCGCGGACGCGGTCGAGCAGCAGGTCGAAATCGCCGTCGCCGGAGGCCAGCACGATCTCGTCCACGTTCGGCGCGGCGTCGAGGATGTCGATGGTGATGCCCACGTCCCAGTCACCCTTGGCCGAGCCATCGGCGCGCTGGATGTAGGGTTTGAGCTTCACGGTGAAGCCGAGCTTGCGCAGGATCTGCTGGAACTGCTGCTGCTTGGCATCGCCACGGTCGATGGCGTAGGCGTAGGCCTGGACGATGTTGCCCTGGGCGCTCAGCTCGGCCCACAGCGCGGCGTAGTTGAAGTGGCAGCCGTAGGCCTGACGCACGGTGTAGTAGAGGTTCTGCACGTCGGCGAACAGGGCGATGGTCTTCAACGGTGACTCCGGGACTCGGACAGCGGGGGCGCATTATCGGCACAGTGGCGCGCCCCCGCCAGTCCCGGCGGGCGGGACAGCTTCGCCGGCGACTCAGCTGAACATGTCGCCGTCGTCGCCACCGAAAAAGCCGGAGTCGTCGCCGAAGCTGCCTCCGTCGTCGTAGTTGGCGTCACTGAAGTTGCTGTCGGCATAGCGGTCGCCGCCGCCAAAGGAGTCGTCCGTCCGCGAGTCGTCGAAGTTCGACGGCTCCGGTTGCACCGGCTGTTCCTGGATCACCTCGACGATTTCCTGCGGCTGGTTGTGGTGGAACATGCTGGTCAGCAGGTCCGCCACCATCACGCCGCCAGCCACGCCTGCAGCAGTCTGCAGGGCACCGCGCAGGAAGCCGCCGCCCTGGGGCGCCGCTTGCGCGGGCTGGGCCGGCCTGAAGTCGTTCGGGTTGCTGGGGCCGGGGTTGTTCGCGTAAGCCGCGTTGCCGCCGGCCGGTTGCGAGAAGCGTGTCTGGCCCCAGCCGTCCGGGCGCTGCTGCGCCTGTTCCTGCCGAGGTTGCGGGCTCTGGCCGCCGCCGAACAAGCCGGCGAGGAAGCCGCCGCTGCTCGGTCGACTCTGCTGCGCCTGGGCTTCGAGTTCCTTGACGCGCTGGTCCAGGCGCTTGATCGCTGCTTCCTGGATCAGCATCGCCTGGGCCATGTAGTACGGCGCGGCCGGCTGTTGCACCAGGTGCCGGTTGATCTGCGCCTCGGCGTCGGCGTCGCGCGGCGCAGTCTGCGCCTCGGCGTCACGCAGGCGGGTGAACAGACCATCGATCAGGGATTGCTCTTCGGAATTCATGGCAGGCCTCGGGGAAGCGGGTGGTTCGATAGAACATTGCCTTTGCAACATTGGATCGGCTCGCAAAAAAACAAGTTCCGGTCGCAGAATTCTGGCGCCTTCAGCTGAGGGTTTGCTTAAGTTAGAGTCCAAGCCCTCCGACAGTATCGGGTTACTGATGAATCCCCTTTCCATCCTCCGCGACACCTGGTTCTTCTTCTCACGTCACCTCGGCATCCTGGTGCCGCTGTGCCTGCCCTGGATCGTCATCGAGACGCTGGTGCAGCAGCAGATCAACGTCGCCGCCGGCCCGCAGAACTTCGCGCCCTGGGGCATGGCCGCGGGCCTGGTGTTCTACCCGATCTACACCGCCAGCCTGATCCTGTTCATGATCGACGCCGGCGAAGGCGTCGAGCGGGGTGTACGCGAACTGTGGAGCGCGGCCCTGCGATTGTGGCCCGCCTTTGCCCTGCTGTCGGCGATCACCTCGCTGCTGATCGTGATCGGCCTGTACCTGATGGTGCTGCCGGGTATCTTCGTGATGATCAAGCTGGCCTTCGCCGAATTCCTCCTGGTGCAGCGCGGCCGCTCGCCCATCGACGCGATGCGCGAGAGCTTCGCCATGACCACCGGGCACTTCTTCCTGCTGCTGATGACCTCCCTGGCCATCCTCGCGCCGGTATGGATCGCCGAAGGCTGGATCACCGAGGCCGGCCAGGACGCACCGATGCTCAGCGTCGCGCTGCACTCGCTGAGCGGGTTCTTCCAACTGCTGCTGACGGTGGCCGCCTACCGCATCTTCATCCTGCTCGGCCGCGAGGCCGCCTGAGCGGCAGCATGTCGCAACAAATCGCCCGGCGCATCGCGCGCCGGGGTTCTACGCTGGAGTCTCCTTCCCTCCCCCGAAAACCCCGAGTAAGGAGACTCGCCGTGAGCGACTTCCCGCCCAGCTGCCTTTCGCACATTTCCATCGGTACTAACGACTACCCGCGCGCCAAGGCGTTCTACGACGCCGTGCTGCCGACGCTGGGCTGCCAGCCGATCATGGAACATCCTGGAGCCGTGGCTTACGGCCGGGTTTTCCCCGAGTTCTGGCTGCAGACGCCCATCGACGGCCACCCGGCCAGCGTCGGCAACGGCACGCACTTCGGTTTCATGGCCAATTCCCGCGAGGAGGTAGATGCCTTCTACCGCGCCGCGATAGCCGCCGGCGCCACCGACGAAGGCGCGCCCGGCCCGCGCCCGCTGTATGGCGACCCTTACTACGGCTGCTTCATCCGCGACCTGGACGGGCACAAGATCGAGGCATCGTTCTGGGACATGGCGCTGACGGATGGCGGTTTCGATACCCACTCGCACTGATGGACCACATCCGTAGGGCGCATAACCCGGAACGGGTTATCCGCCCTACGAAGAGCTAATGCCCCGGCCTGAGCCCCGACATCTTCGGCACCAGCAGCTTCTCGAAAAGCCGCGGGAAGAAGCGCGCCAGCAGTCGTGCCCGCCAGTTGACGTTGGACAGCACCAGCAAACGCCGCCGACGCAGCGCTCCCTGGTAAATCGCCTCGGCCACATCGCGCGGCGAGGCCACTTCCGCGCCCAGCACCACAGCCGGCTGGCGGATCACCGAACCGTCGCCCACCAGGGCGTTCTTGCGCAGGTCGGTGGCGGTGAAGCCCGGGCAGGCCAGAGTGATCGCCACGCCGGTGCCGTCCAGCTCCATGCGCAGCGTGTCGAACAACCCGTGCAGCGCATGCTTGCTGGCGTTGTAGGCACTGCGATAGAGCAGCGGCGCGAATCCGGTCAGCGAGCTGAGCACGACGATCTGCCCCTGCCGCGCCAGCAGGCTGGGCAACGCCGCCTGAGTACAGTGCAACGCGCCATAGAAGTTCACCGCCATCACCCGGCGGAACACTGCCAGCTCGGTCTCGATGAACAAGCTGCGGTGGGTGATGCCGGCGTTGTTCACCAGCACGTCGATGCCACCGAAGCGCTCGACGGCGAGCGCCACCGCGCGTTCCACCGCCTCGGCGTCGGCGATGTCGCAGCGCAGCCCGAGGGCTTCGACGCTCAGGTGCTCGCGCAGGTGCTGCACCAGGCTGTCCAGCGCCGCCTGGTCGAGGTCGAGGATCACCGGGTGCGCGCCGGCCTGGGCGAAGCGCAGCACCAGCGCGCGACCGATGCCGGAACAGCCGCCGCTGACCAGCACCACCTTGCGTCGGTACACCGAGTGCGAGAACAACGAGCGTGGCATGGCGACCTCCCGGAGCAGGCGCTACGCGCGGTGTACGGCCTGCCTCAAGGTTGCAGGATGCTTCGCGCGGCAAATGCGCAGGTGAAATGCGCGGGCACAGACACTATCCTCTGGACCCAACAAGCATAGCCCCTGGTCACCCATGAGCCTCTCGCTTCGCCGCCGCATCCTCTTCGTGCTGTTCATCGCCCTGCTGCTCGCCATCACCGCAGCCGCCTGGCTGCTGGCCTGGCACCCCGCCGAGCGCGAGGCCGTCGCCGCGCAGTGCCGTGCGCCCGCGCCGCAATTGCAGCCGGGGCAGGCGCTGAAGGTGATGACCTGGAACGTCCAGTACCTGGCCGGCAAGCGCTACATCTTCTGGGACGACCTGCCCGACACCACCGGCCCCGACGACAGCCCCAGCCCCGAAGACATCGCCTACAGCCTCGACGAGGTGGTGCGGGTGATTCGCGACGAAGCACCGGACATCGTGCTGCTGCAGGAAGTCGACGACGGCGCAGCGGCCACCGGCAAGCAGGACCAGCAGGCGCTGATCGGCGACCGCCTGACCGACCTCTATCCCTGCTCCACCACCGCCTTCGACTGGAAGGCACGCTTCGATCCCAACCCCCATGTGTTCGGCAGCGCCGGGCGCAAGCTGGTGACCTTCAGCCGCTTCCAGATCAGCGGCGGCGAGCGCATCGCCCTGCCGCAGCGCTCATCCATCCCGCTACTGCACCTGTTCGCCCCGCAGCCGGCGATGCTGCAGAGCGACCTGCCGATCCGCGGCGGCGGCCAGCTCAGCGTGATCAACACACGCCTGGAGCGCCCCAACGGCGACGACACCCCGCAGCGCCAGGTCGAAGCCGTCGAAGCCCACCTGAACAGCCTTCAGGCCTCCGGCCGCCCCTGGCTGCTGGGCGGCGATCTCGGCCTGCTGCCGCTGGGCCAATACCCGTATCTGCCCGAGGTGCTGCGCGCGCCCTACCGCGCGAACAGCGAGCTGAACCTGCTGGCGGCGCGCTTCCCGGTGGTCCCGGCGGTGGAGGAATCCAGTGGCGCCGAGCAGGAGAAGTGGTACACCCATTTCCCCAACGACCCGCGCGTGCACAAGCCCGATCGCACCCTCGACTACCTGTTCCACAGCCCCAGCCTGAACCGCCTCGATGCCGGCGTGCGCAGCCACGACACCCTGCGCATCTCCAACCATCTGCCGCTGTCGGCGCGCTTCCTGCTGCCCCACTGAGCGCCGCGGCACATCGCCGCCGAGCCAGGCTGGACAAGCGAGGCGCGGCGGCCCCATGCTCGGGCGGCGCCGCATAACAACGACAACATGCACTTCGGGTATCCATGCACTTTCGCCGTCTCATCGGGCCGATAGTCGCCCTGCTCTGCCTCAACGCCCTCGCCGTCGACCGGCCCACGCTGGCCGACCGGCTGCCGCATCCGCTGCCGGCATTGACCGTGGGCTACTACGAATTCCCGCCCTACACCTACACCGCCCCGGACGGCAGCACCCGCGGCAGTGGCGCCGACATGGTCCGGCGCATCCTGCTCAAGGCCGGCTACCGCGCCGACTTCCGCCCGCTGCCCAGCGCCCGCCTTTACCTGGGCCTGCAGGACGGCAGCGTGCAGCTCTGGGCTGGCGCACCGGGCAAGCAGGAACTGGTGGGCAGCACGCTGGAATGCGAGCGTGTGCTGGGGCATGTCGAGCTGAACCTGTATCGCCTGGCCTCCCGCCCCTCGCCGAAATTGCCCGACGGGCTGACCACCAGCCGGGTGATCCTGATCAGCGGCTACAGCTACTGGCGGCCGATCACCGACATGCTGGCCGATCCGAAACTGCGGTTGGAAGTGCACCGCACCAGCACCCACACCGCCGCCCTGCAGATGCTCGAACGTGGTCGCGGCGACTTCCTGATCGACTACCAGACGCCGGTGGAACAGGCACGCCGCGAGCTGAACATGGCGCCGCTGGCCTTCGACACCCTGTACAGCGTGCCGACCAAGCTCATCGTCTCCCGCCATGCGCCCGATGCCGAAGGCCTGCGCGCGCAGCTGGACTACGCCTACGACGAACTGCAGGCGGCGGGTTACGAGATGAAGTTGCCCTGAACGGGATGACCGAGGCCGCAAACCCCCTGTAGGAGCGAGGGGGACGCCATCGTTATCGCTCGCGAACCCCGACACGCTCCGACGCTCCGAGGATTCGCGAGCAAGCTCGCTCCTACGAAAAGCGGTGCACCGCGATCAGGTTTTACGCGGCTTGGCCCGCGCCGTGGGCTCGGCGATCAAGGGATCATCCGGCCAGTAGTGTTTCGGATAGCGCCCCTTCAGGTCCTTCTTCACTTCCGCATAGGTGCTGCGCCAGAAGTTGGCCAGGTCCTGGGTCACCTGCACCGGCCGCTGTGCTGGCGACAGCAGGTGCAGCTTCACCGCCACCCGCCCTCCTGCAATGCGCGGCGTATCAGCCAGGCCGAACAGTTCCTGCAGGCGAACGGCGAGCACTGGCGGAAACTCGCTGTAATCCAGGCGGATATTGGAGCCGGACGGCACCTGCAACGTACGCGGCGCCAGCTCATCCAGACGCTGCGGCAACGGCCAGGGCTGCAGCCCATGGAGAATCCCGCTCAGCTCCAGGTTGGCGAAGTGCGACAGCCGCGAGACCTTGCCCAGGTACGGCAGCAGCCAGTCTTCCAGCGAAGCCAGCAGCGCGGCGTCGCTGACGTCCGGCCACTCGCTCTCGCCCTTGCCTTCCAGATCGAGCCGGCGCAGCAAGGCGATGCGCGCCTGCCACTGGCGCAGCTCCGGCGTCCAGGGCAGCAGCTCCAACCCCTTGCGCCGCACCAGCCCGAGCAGCGCGCGGCTGCGGGCCTCGGCATCGAGGTTGGGCAGCGCCTCGGTGGACAGCACCAGCTCGCCGACCTTGCGCTGGCGCTCGGCGCGCAGCACGCCTTCGCGCTCGTCCCACTCCAGCTCATCGTGAACACTGACCTGTTCGGCGAGAATCGACTCGAACAGCCCCGGTTCCAGCGCCGCCGCCAGGTAGATGCGTTCTTCGCGCTGGCCCTGGCGGCTGCCGAGATCGGCGACCACCAGCCAGGCTTCCTTCATCAGCGCATCCGGCTCGCCGAACAGCGCCGCGCGACCGTTGGCCAGTCGATATTCGCCGCCACCGGCACGTCGCTGGCGGGCAATGCGGTCCGGGTAGGCAAAGGCCAGCAGGCCGCCCAACCAGCGCGGATGATCGGGGTCGGCCACCGGCTCGCGGGCCGGGCCGCGCAGGTAGCCTTTGAACTGCCGCGCCAGCTGGCGCACGCGCTGCACCGCGCCCCGGCTGGCACGCGGGCCGCTCTGCTCGCCGGCCAGCAAGGCGATGCGGTGATGCAGGTCGGCGTCGTTGCCACGCAGGATGTCGCGCTCACCGAGCAAAGCGGCCAGGTCGCAAGCCAGTTGCCCCAGCCCGAGCGCATGGCCACGCAGCAGCAGGTGGGCAATGCGCGGGTGCGCTGGCACTTCGGCCATGGCCTGACCGTGGGGCGTGAGGCTGCCGCCATTGGCGCGGGAAGCCAGCGCGCCGAGGCGCTCCAGCAGATCCTGGGCCTGTGCATAAGCGGCGGTGGGCGGCAGGTCGAGCCAGGCCAGCTCCTCCGGGGCGACGCCCCAGCGCGCCAGTTGCAGGGCGAGGCCGGACAGATCGGCCTGGAGAATTTCCGCCGCGCCATAGGCCGGCAGTTGATCGTGCTGCGCTTCGGACCACAGGCGATAGCAGGCGCCCGGCTCCAGTCGCCCGGCACGGCCGGCGCGCTGGGTGGCGGAGGCGCGGGAGATGCGCTGGGTTTCCAGGCGGGTCATGCCACTGCCCGGATCGAAGCGCGGCACCCGCGCCAGCCCGGCGTCCACGACGACGCGCACGCCGTCGATGGTCAGGCTGGTCTCGGCGATGTTGGTCGCCAGCACTACCTTGCGCTTGCCCGCCGGCGCGGGTTCGATGGCGGCACGCTGGGCGTCGAGGTCGAGTTCGCCGTGCAGCGGGCAGAGCAGGACATCGGAGCGGCCAGCCAGGGCCTCGCCCAACTGCTCGGCGACGCGGCGAATCTCCGCCCGGCCGGGCAGGAACACCAGCAGGCTGCCGGGCTCGTCGGCCAGCGCCTGCTGGACCGTCTGCACCACGCGCGGCTCGATGAACTCGCCGGCCTGCCAGGGGCGGCCCCAGCGGAGATCCACCGGGAACATGCGGCCCTCGCTACGTACGACAGGCGCGTCGCCCAGCAGCGCGGACAGGCGCTCGCCTTCCAGCGTGGCCGACATCACCAGCACCTTGAGCGGCGGCTCGTCGCGCAGCAGCGCGCGGCCATTGAGGGTCAGCGCGAGGGCGAGATCGGCATCCAGTGAGCGCTCGTGGAATTCGTCGAAGATCACCAACCCCACGCCGTCCAGCGCCGGGTCGTCCTGCAGGCGGCGGGCGAGGATGCCCTCGGTGACCACTTCAATGCGCGTCTTCGGGCCGACCTTGCTGTCCAGGCGGATGCGGTAGCCGACGGTTTCGCCGACCTTCTCGCCCAGTTCCGCAGCCAATCTTTCAGCGGCGGCGCGAGCGGCCAGCCGGCGCGGCTCCAGCATCAGGATCGACTGGCCGGCCAGCCACGCCTCATCCAGCAGCGCCAGCGGCACGCGGGTGGTCTTGCCGGCGCCGGGCGGCGCTTCCAGCACCACTTCGTGGCGCCCGGCCAGGGCCTGGCGCAAGGCGGGAAGGACGCTGTCGATGGGAAGGGCGTTCATGCCGGCTCCTGGAACTCGAATTTCATAAGGCGGTAACCCGGACTACGCGGGGGGCGGCGATTATAGCGGGCGAACCACGGTGCCAACCCAGCAGTCATAGAAGCAACGAGGACGCCAGCTAGTGCGAAACTGCCAGCAGTTGTTCAGGACTCGTTGATATAGTTGTCCGCATCATCCTCCCGGAGGTTTTTTCATGCGTCTTGCCACCCGAGTCTCCTGTGCAGTTCTGAGCGCCGCCCTGTTCAGCCAGCTGACGGCCTGCGGCACCCTGTTCTACCCCGATCGCCGCGGCCAGATCGACGGCCGCATCGATCCGGCAGTCGCCGCTCTGGACGCGGTCGGACTGTTGTTCTACGTCATCCCGGGGCTGATCGCCTTCGGCGTAGACTTCGCCACCGGCGCGATCTACCTGCCCGACGAGAAGTACTCGGTCGCGCCTGAAAAGCTCAAGGATGCCGTGAGCGAAGACGGCACCGTGGACAAGGCTAAACTCAAGGCGATCCTCGAGCGTGAAACTGGCCGCAGCCTGCCCCTGGACGATCCACGTCTGATCCAGCGCAGCGGCGACCTCCAACAACTCGCCAGCCTGGGCCTGCGCCCGGAGGCCTGATATGCACGGCGCTCTCGCTTCACACTTGCAGCAACTTCTGGCGTACCACCAGTGGGCCTACGAACGCATCCTGGAGGCCGTCGCCCCGCTGGATGAAGAGGCCTACCGCGCACCGCGCGGGCTGTTCTTCGGCAGCCTGCACGGCACGCTCAACCACCTCGCGGTGGTCGATCGCATCTGGTTCGCCCGTGTGCAGCGAGAGCCCTGGCAGTTCGAACGCCTCGACGCCGAGGCCGCGCCTGACCGCGCCGGCCTCGCCGATTTCCTAATGGACGGGGTCGGCGCCTGGCGCCTGTGGCTGAGCAAGCAGAGCGACGCCACCCTCGGCACCCAGCTGGACTACCGCAACATGGCCGGGCAGGAACACCGCCAGAGCCTGGCGAACATCGTCCAGCACCTGGTCAACCACGGCACCCACCATCGCGGGCAGATGAGCGCCGCGCTCACCGCGCTGGGCCAGAAAGCGCCGCTGCTGGACTACATCTACTTCCTGCCCAACCGCCTGGATACCTGATGCTCAAGCATGCCAGCCACGCCCATCTCATGCGGCTGGCGACCTTTGCGTCGCTCGGCGTCGCCACCACCCTGATCGTCGCCAAGGCCATCGCCTGGTGGCTCAGTGGCTCGGTCAGCCTGCTGGCCGGCCTCACCGACTCACTGCTCGATGGCGCGGCCTCCTTCCTCAACCTGCTGGCGGTGCACTACGCCATCCGCCCGGCGGACGACGACCACCGTTACGGCCATGGCAAGGCGGAGTCGCTGTCGGGGTTGGCGCAGGCTCTGTTCATCGCGGTCAGCGCCGTGCTGGTTGGCACCCAGGCCATCGACCGCCTGCAACACCCGGAACCGGTGGAAGCCGTGGGATGGGGCGTCGCGGTCATGATCCTGTCGCTGGCGCTGACCGCCGGCCTGCTGCTGGTGCAGGGCTACGTGGTGAAGATCACCGGCTCCAATGCCATCCGCGCCGATTCGCTGCACTACCGCTCGGACCTGCTGCTCAACAGCAGCATCCTGGTGGCACTCCTGCTGGCGCAGTTCGGCTGGCAGCAGATGGACGCCATCTTCGGTCTGGGCATCGCGCTGTACATTCTCTGGAGTTCCTTCCAGATCGCCCGCGAATCCGTCGCTGTGCTGATGGACGAGGAACTGCCGCCGGATGTCAGCACCCGCATGCTCGAACTGGTGCGAGAAGTACCTGGCGTGCTCGGTGCCCACGACCTGCGCACGCGGATTTCCGGCACGCACTGGTTCGTCCAGTTGCATCTGGAGTTGCCAGGTGAGCTGTCGCTTTCAAAGGCGCATCATCTGTGCGACGAGGCGGTGCTGGCGATCCACAAGGAATTCCCGCGGGCCGAGGTGCTGGTGCACGCCGACCCACAGGAAGTGGTGGGCAAAGAGACCATCAGTTAGAGAGCATCAGTTGACGCTGTAGCCGCGCCCGCTCAGGCAGGCGCCCAGGGCGCGGCGGTAGTTGTCGGCGACGTAGGCCGGCGGCGCATAGCTCGCCAGGGCCGGGTCGAAGCCGCTCTGGTCGGCGGCCCAGCGGTGGCATTCATAGCGATCGCGGGCCTGCTGGTCCGGGCCCTGGTTGTACATCGGGTAAGCCATCACGTCATAAGCCGATTGCGCCACGCTGGCCACCTGCTGCTGCGGGGGCTCCACCACTTCGTAATCCTGCGAGCCGGCTTGCCACAGATAGTAGGTACCGGCGGCGAGGAAGTAGCCGATGCTGCCGATCCACACCTGCTCGGCGTAGGACGGCAGGTAGCGCACGCGCACGCCGTAAGGCGGTGTCACCACCACATAGCGTGAGCCGTAGGGGCGATACCAGTAGCCATCGTTGAAGTAGTAGTCGCTGCCGCGATAGGGCACTCGGTAATGCCCGCTCGGCATGGCGTTGACCACGTAGCCCGGCCGCCAATAGGACGGATGCGGCCCCCAGTTGCCGTGGGAAGGCGGCGGGCGGCCCTGCCAGCCTGCCGACGGCGGACGATTGCCGCCCTGCCAACCAGCGTTGCCGTGGTCGTTGTCCTGCGGACGACCATGCCACTGGCTGCCGTTGTTGCCCGGCGGACGGCCCTGCCATTGCCCGCCCGGATTACCCTGCGGACGGCCCTGCTCCTGGCCGCCATTATTGCCTTGGGGACGACCCTGCCATTGTCCACCATTGTTGCCTTGCGGCCGCCCGTGTTCATGGTCGCCAACGTTGCCTTGCGGGCGCTCCTGCCACTGACCACCGTTGTTGCCTTGAGGGCGCCCCTGCCATTGCCCGCCATTGTTGCCTTGCGAGTGTCCCTGCCACGGACCGCCATTGCTGCCCTGTGGACGCCCCTGCTCCGGGCCGCCATCGCCGCCTTGAGGACGACCTTGCCACTGGCCACCGTGGTTACCCTGTGGTCGGCCCTGCCATTGCCCGCCGTTGTTGCCTTGCGGTCGACCGTGCTCCTGGCCGCCGTTGCCCTGCGAACGCCCCTGGGGCTGCCCGCCACCGCCGTTCGCGGGCGGATGGCCCTGCATATCGGGCCCGTCAGCCGCCACCGCCTGGACCGCGACGGCTAGGGAAAGCACGGCGAACGAAGCGAACCGCCCGATGCCCGACTTCATGGATTCCTCACTTCGGCAACGGCCGAAAACCGTGATGTGACATCGCCATAGACCACGGCGCAAAGCCGCCATTGCGGGGCGCTGGGTAAAGTCAGGGTAAAGATGGCGGGGGCAAATCGCGGGCAAGAAAAAAGGGAGGCTCGTCAGCCTCCCTTCCGGAATCTCGTCCTGCTCGTCGCTGTTGGCGCCGGCTCACCTCGCTCCGCCTTCTGGGCAGTGCGTAGCCCGGTGGCCGGCGCGATCCTGTGGGGTCGGCGGGCCGCGAAACGCCTGATTGGGCGGATCGCAGGGGACGTGATGTCCGGGCTGTGAATCTGGAAGAAATAGTAAAGCGACAGAGCGGGGAAATGATTGCTAAGATTGCTCATACAGGTACCACCTGAGCAACAAATACCTAAAAATTACGCCACAAGCGCAATTCAATCGAAACATGAGGCTTTCATGGACAAGCTGGACCGCTACGACCTGCGAATTCTTGCCGAACTGCAACGCGACGCGCGCATCTCCAATCAGGAGCTGGCCGAACGCATCGGCCTGTCGCCCTCCCCCTGCTCGCGGCGGGTCAAGCAGCTCGAGGACGACGGCTATATCGTCCGCCAGGTCGCCCTGCTCGACAGCAAGAAACTCGGCCTGAGCCTCACCGCCTTCGTGCTGATCGGCATGGACCGCCACACGCCGGAACGTTTCGAACACTTCCAGCAGATCATCGGCAAATGCCCCGAGGTGCTGGAATGCAGCCTGGTGACCGGGATGGACGCGGACTACCAGCTCAAGGTCATGGTTCCGGACATGGAACACTACCAGCACTTCCTGCTCGGTACCCTGACCCGCATTGAAGGCGTAACCAGCGTGCGGTCGAGCTTCGTGCTGCGCAATGTGATGGCGAGCACTGAACTACCGCTGGATCATCTTCGCGTCTGAGCCAGCTGCTTGCTGGCTACTGCAGGAGCGAACTTGCTCGCGAACCGCTTCACTCCGAGCAGCCGGCCACGCCCACCGTCCGCCGGCAAAGCCGCCCTGCGACACAGCACCGCACCCCGCCTCTCGCCGAACGGAACCAATACCGCAGATTTCCCCGCCAGCCGCGCCACGGTGGGGAATTGCACGGTATTCCACCCATCCAGCAGCAGGAACTGATCACTTTATGAACGGCTCTGAACGACAAAGCGTCGCATGCGTATAATGCGCGCCTTCTTCACCACCACCGCGTCCCGGCGTCCCTCGGACACCCTCCGCACCGGGCAGGAGCTGTAATGAACGAAAGTTTCGAAGACTGGATGATGTATGGCCTGGTGACCGGCCTGATCCTGTTCATGGCCTTCATCGTCTGGGACCTCGCCAAGAAGTCCAAGGCCGGCCGCATGGGCACCATGGTGCTGTTCTTCGCACTGGGCCTGGGCGTACTCGGCTTCCTGATCAAGTCCGTGGTCGTCGCCGGGCTCGAAGGCGGCTTCTGATCCCGCGCCCCCTGCCCCGGGTCTCAAAGCTCGGGGCTGACTTCCCGCCACTGCCCCGGCTGTAGGTCATCCAGCTGCCATGGCCCGATGCGTACGCGCACCAGGCGCAGCGTGGGCAGGCCGACCGCCGCCGTCATCCGCCGCACCTGGCGGTTGCGCCCTTCGCGGATCACCAACTCCAGCCAGGCCGTCGGTATCGACTTGCGGAAACGCACCGGCGGGTCGCGCTCCCAAATATCTGGCTCCTCCAGCCGCCGGGCCTCGGCCGGCAGCGTCGGGCCATCATTGAGCTGCACACCCTTGCGCAACCGGTCGAGCTGCTCGTCACTTGGCTCGCCCTCCACCTGCACCCAGTACGTCTTCGGCAGCTTGTGCTTCGGATCGGCGATGCGCGCCTGCAGGCGGCCGTCGTTGGTCAGCAGCAGCAGGCCCTCACTGTCGCGGTCCAGGCGGCCGGCCGGGTAGATGCCCGGCACGTCGACGAAATCCTTCAGCGTCGCGCGGCCCTCGCTGTCGTTGAACTGCGTCAGCACGTCGAACGGCTTGTTCAGCAGGATCAGCCTGGGTTGCGCCGGCGGCGCCTTGGCCACGCGGCGAGGCGCGGGGCGGGTGGCTGGACGACGATTGGCGGGACGCGGAGGACGGGGCATGGCGTAATGAGTGGTAACCGAGGTTGGGGGTGCGGCAAATGCCCAGCATGCTAGGTTGTGGCGAGTATTCATCGCAAGAGCATGCACGAGCATACCCATGAGCCACCCCACTTGGCTGATCACCTTGCAGAACCTCAGCGGCCGCCTCGGCGCCCGCTATCGCGGCGCACAAAGCCCCCATTTCGACGGGCAGCGCTTTCACAACCTCGACCGCCAGCCGCATCACGGCCTGCGCGCCTTCCTTAAATGGCAGCGTGAGCGGGGCCGACAGGCAGAGTGGATCGCCCAGCCCGGCCCCGATACCCGCCCGGAGACGCCAGCCCGCGTCGAGGGCGACGAACTGCGCGTCACCTACATCAACCATGCCACCCTGCTGATCCAGCACCGCGGCCTGAACATCCTCACCGACCCGCTCTGGTGCGAGCGCACCAGCCCGTTCAGCTTCGCCGGTCCCAAGCGTGTGCATCCGCCGGGCCTGGCGCTGGACGAGCTGCCGCCGATCAACCTGATCCTGGTCAGCCACAACCACTACGACCACCTGGATATCCATAGCCTTCGCGAGCTGGCGCGGCGCTTCCCCTCCGCCAAGGTGGTGACCGGCCTGGGCAATGGCGAGCTGATCCGCGCGTGCGGCTTCACCGATATCGCCGAACTGGACTGGTGGCAGAGCCTGCCGATGCCCGAAGGCATGCTGCTCACCGGCGTGCCGGCGCAGCACTGGTCGGCGCGCTCGCGGCGCGACACCAACCGCACGCTGTGGATGGGCTTCGTGCTGGAGTCGCCGGACGGCCCGCTGCTGTTCCCCGGCGATACCGGGCTGGGCGAAGAATTCGGCCTGATGCATGAGCGCTTCGGCCCCATGCGCTTCGCCGCCCTGCCTATCGGCGCCTACGAGCCGCGCTGGTTCATGCGCCATCACCACATGAACCCGGATGATGCCGTACAGGCGCACCAGCACCTCGACTCGCAGTGCAGCATGGCGATCCACTTCGGCACCTTCCGCCTGAGCGACGAAGGCCAGTTCACTCCGGTCAGCGACCTGGCGGCAGCGCTGCAGCAACGTGGCGTGGCGGCGGAGCGTTTCCGCGCGCCGAAGCCGGGTGAGCAGTGGCTGGTGCCGCCGATGCCGGACGCATCCCTGTAGGTGCAAGCAAACGCGGACAAAGTCCGCTATTCCCTGAAATATCGCGCCCGGGCCCCCTCTCCCTTCAGGGAGAGGGTTAGGGAAAGGGAAACTCCGGGCACGGACTTTCAAGAAAGACAGTTGCTCCTACGTAAAGGGAAGCTTCGAGGATGACGTGTAGGAGCGGCCTCAGTTCTCCCGCACCCGCTTGCTGCAGCAGTTGCGATAACGCTTGCCGCTGTTGCACGGGCAGGGCTTGTCGCCGCGACCGCCCAGCTCCAGCCAGCTTTCCAGGCGCTGGCGCATGGAGTCGCGGACTTCCCGGCGCTCGTCGTCCTGCTGCGGCTTGCTCAGCTCGCGGCTGAGCCAGAGGTAATCCTCCAGCAGCTCGTCTCGCTCCAGCGCATGCAGTTGTTCGGCCAGCGGTACGCCTTCGTAGCGGCGCTTCGGGTCGGGCAGGAAGGCGATGGCTTCGCCACCCGGCAGAACATTCCACAGGCGCCCCTGGGCGTCGCGCCAGCAGGCGCTGAAACGGGCGCGCAAGGCCAAGCCCGGCCACTCTTCCAGGCACCAGCCATCCACCCGCTCGCCGCCCAGGCCTTCCACCGCCCTGCCCACGGAGAACCAGGGTTCGCCAGCGATGCTGTCGGGCAGAGGGAGCGGTGCGGCAACTTCGGGCGTGCCGTTTTCCACCAGTCGGCGGGCGAAACGACGCAGCGGATTGGTGAGGTGCGAGGGGGCGCGGAACGGCATGGGATCACCAGCGGAAGAGGTCGGCGAAAGTCCGACCGGAGGGACGCGCCACGGTTCCCCGTGGCGCGGGAGGCGAGCATTCTAGGCTCGCCTGGGGCGGCGTCAACGCGGGGCGATCAATAGTCCCGCGTGGAAATCGGCTGCGCCTCGCCGCTCAGCTCGCGCAGCAGGTCATCGAGCAGCGCGGAAGCGCCGAAACGCAGGTGCTCCGGCTTGATCCAGCCGGCGCCGAAACGCTCCTCCGCCAGCTTCTGGTAGGCCTGAGCATCGGCCAGCGTGCGCAGTCCGCCGGAGACTTTCAAGCCGACCTTGCCGCCCTCCTCCTCGATGGTTTCGAGCATTATCCGCACGGCTTCGGGCGTGGCGTGCGCCGTCGCCTTGCCGGTGCTGGTCTTGAGGAAATCGGCGCCGCCGGCGATGGCATCGCGGCAGGCCGTGCGGATCAGCTCCGGCTCGGCCAGCTCGCCGGTTTCGAGGATCACCTTGAGCCGGTGGTACGGCCCGCAGAGTGTCTTGCAGGTGCGGATCAATTCCACCGCACCGGTCTCCTGGCCAGCCTTGAGCTT
This sequence comes from Pseudomonas sp. PDM18, assembly GCF_014852585.1. Taxonomy (GTDB): domain Bacteria; phylum Pseudomonadota; class Gammaproteobacteria; order Pseudomonadales; family Pseudomonadaceae; genus Pseudomonas. Next base: position 24,662 of record NZ_JACVBX010000012.1, read on the forward strand.
GCGCCAGGGGTAGACCAGGTCGATCTCGTCGGCCCCCTCGGCAAGGGTCTTGCGTACCTCCTCCACCACATCGGCCAGCGGCGCGTCGCCGCCGGGGAAGTTGCACACGCTGGCAACCCGCACCCCGCGACCGCCCAAGGTATTGAGCGTGCGTCGGGCGATGTGCACCAGCTTCGGCCACACGCACACCGCCGCCACTTCGCCGTAGGGCGTCAGCGCGCGGCGGCAGAGGTCCACGGTACTTTGCAGGTCATCGCCGGCATTCAGCGAAGTCAGGTCCAGCAGGGCGAGCACACGGCCCGCCGGGGTCTTGCGAGGATCGGTCATCGGCAATGCTCTCCATCGGCTTTCTTCAGGCAGCCGGGGCGACCACCATCACCCCGGCAGGCGCTCCGCGCCCTGTCGCAGATCAGCGGAACGGCGGCTCGTCGAAGCTGCGCAGCTTGCGCGAGTGCAGCGAGTTGAGCTGGGTGCGCAGCAGGTCGACGGCGGCAACGCCGATGGACAGGTGCTGGCTCACCGCGCGCTGATAGAAGGCCGTGGCAGCGCCGGGCAGCTTGATCTCGCTGTGCAGCGGTTTGTCCGACACGCACAGCAGCGTGCCGTAGGGCACCCGCAGGCGATAACCCTGCGCGGCGATGGTGCCACTCTCCATGTCCACCGCAATCGCCCGCGCCAGGTTGATCAGTGGGCGCTCCTGGGCCCAGTGCAGTTCCCAGTTGCGGTCGTCGTAGGTGAGCACGGTGCCGGTGCGCAGGCGACGCTTGAGCTGGTCGCCACGCTCGCCAGTCACCAGCGCAGCAGCTTCCTGCAACGCCAGTTGCACCTCGGCCAGCGCCGGGATCGGGATGTGCGGCGGCAGCACGCGGTCGAGAATGCCATCGCGGCGCATGTAGGCGTGGGCCAGCACATAGTCGCCGATGGTCTGCGATTGCCGCAGGCCGCCGCAGTGGCCAACCATCAGCCAGCAGTGCGGACGCAGCACAGCGAGGTGGTCGGTGATGTTCTTCGCGTTGGACGGGCCGACGCCGATGTTCACCAGAGTCACGCCGTCGCCGTCCTCGGCGATCAGGTGATAGGCCGGCATCTGGAAACGGTGCCACTCGACGCTGGCGACGATGGCATTGGCTTCACCTTCATCCGTGCCGCGCTCGATGATTACGTTGCCCGGCAGGACCATGCGCACGAAGCGCGGGTCATCGCGCAGGCGCTCCAGGCCCAGGTGGATGAACTGGTCGACGTAGCGGTGGTAGTTGGTCAGCAGGATCCAAGGCTGCACGTGCCGCCAGTCACTGCCGGTGTAATGCACCATGCGGCGCAGGGAAAAGTCCGTACGCGCGGCGTCGAACAGCGCCAGCGGCATTGGGTCGGCGTTCTCCCATTCATACAGGCCGTCAGCAACACCGTCAGAGGTGGCCGACAGATCGGTGCTGGGGAAAACCCGCGCCAGCTCGGCCGCGGTCACACCCGAGCCCCCCAATTCATCGCCGCCTTCCACCACATAGGGATACGGAATGTTCTGCGCGCTGACGCCGACTTCCACCCGCACGGTGAAGTCCTCCATCAGCGGGCGCAGCTGCTCCAGCAGGTATTTGCGGAAGGCCTTGGGCTGGGTAATAGTCACGGCGTAGGTGCCGGGTACCTGGACCTTGGCGTAGGCGCGGGTGGTCGAGGGCACTTCGCCCTGGCACAGGTAGGTCACCCGTAGCAGTGGGTAGCGGAATTGTTCGCGCTGTTGCGCGTCAGGGACTTCGCGGTCCTTGAGGTACCGCTTGAGCGCCTGGTTCAGGGCGCCGGTGGCGCGCTCGTGGAGCACGGCCAGTTGATCGACGGCCTCTTCGGCGGTCTGCGCGACGAAGAACTCGTCGCCAGTCGTAAGACTCATGGTGGGCATCCTGTCTGAACGATCAGCTCCATCTTGCCTGCTTCCGTTGCGGAAGGGGATGACAGATTCATCAGAGACGATCAGTGACAGGAGCAAACCAGCTGCCCATGGCGGGCAGCTGGCAAAGTTGCATCACACCAGATGCGGCGTCGCCCGTGCCACCAGCGCTTCCACATCCACGCCGCGCGGCAGGGTGCCGTAGACGCAGCCGCCGTCGTCCAGGCGGCTGGCGATGAAGGCGTCGGAGACCACCGAATTACCCGCTTCCAGCAGCAGCTTGGCCTGCAGGGCGATGGCGACGTTTTCGGTGAGCTGGCGGGCGCGGTACTGGATGTCCTGGGTGTCGGCGAAGGAAGCCTTGAGGTTGCCGATGAACGAAGCCAGGCGTGCATCGCCATGGCCGTCGCCCAGTTCGGCGAACAGCGCGTCGAGCACGCCCGGCTCCTTCGACAGCGCGCGCAGCACGTCCAGGCACTGCACGTTGCCCGAGCCTTCCCAGGTGGAGTTGACCGGCGCTTCGCGGTACAGGCGCGGAAGGATGGTGTCTTCGACGTAACCGGCGCCGCCCAGGCATTCGGCGGCTTCGTTGATCATCGCGGGGGCGCGTTTGCAGATCCAGTACTTGCCCACGGCGGTGACCAGGCGGGCGAACTTGTCCTCCTGTTCGTCGTGCAAGTGGTCCAGGGCGCGGCCCATGCGCAGGGTCAGCGCCAGCGCGGCTTCGCTTTCCAGGGCAAGGTCGGCCAGCACGTTCTGCATCAGCGGTTGCTCGGCCAGCACGCGGCCACCGACCTGGCGGTAGGCGCAGTGGTGTGCGGCCTGGGTCAGCGCCTGGCGCATCAGGGAGCTGGAACCGATCATGCAGTCGAAGCGGGTCATGGCGACCATCTCGATGATGGTCGGCACGCCGCGGCCTTCCTCGCCGACCATCCAGGCCAGCGCGCCACGGTACTCGACCTCGCTGGAGGCGTTGGACCAGTTGCCCAGCTTGTTCTTCAGGCGCTGGATGTAGAACTCGTTGCGGCTGCCGTCCGGACGATGGCGCGGCAGCAGGAAGCAGGTCAGCCCCTTGTCGGTGTAGGCCAGGGTGAGGAAGGCGTCGCACATCGGCGCCGAGCAGAACCACTTGTGGCCGACCAGTTCGTAAGCCTGGCCCGGGCCAGGGATGCCCACCGGGTAGGCGCGCGTGGTGTTGGCGCGTACGTCGGTGCCGCCCTGCTTCTCGGTCATGGCCATGCCGATGGTGGCGCCGGTCTTCTGCTCGATGGGCAGGTTGCGCGGGTCGTATTCGGTGGAGAGGATCTTCGGCAGCCACTTCTCGGCGATGTCCGCTTGCAGGCGGATCGCCGGCACGCTGGCGAAGGTCATGGTCAGAGGGCAGCCGGTGCCGGCTTCGGCCTGGCTGTGCAGGTAGCTCAGGCCCGCGCGGGCGACGTGGGCGCCGGCACGTGGGTCGGTCCAGGGCATAGAGGGCAGGCCGGCCTCGATGGCCGCGCGCATCAGCTCGTGGTAGGCCGGGTGGAACTCCACGAGGTCGACGCGGTGGCCGTAGCGGTCGTGGGACTTGAACACCGGCTTGTTCTCGTTGGCCAGGAAGCCCGCCGCCATCAATGGACCGCCGGCCAGCGCACCGTAAGCGTCGAGCTTCTGCTCGGCGAAACCGCCGTCGTAGCGACGCACCCACTCCTGCAGCGGCAGGTCGATGCGATAAAGGTTGGCACCGTCCAGCGGCGGCACCTGGTTGGTCACTTCGTGGGTTTCGGCGTACTGGTGCAGGCTCATGACGGGTCCTCCGAGGCGGTTGTGGGCGAGGCAGGCTTTGGCAGAACAGATGGGCGCGCCCCGACGGCGCGCAGGCAGAAGGTCACGAGGGCGTCACTGACCTCCCCCAGGGAAACCCTGGATTGCCCGGCATCGCGCGCAGCGCGGGCCGGTGGTGAAAGTGGACCGATCAGGGCTTCGGCAATGGCGCCGACCAGGCAGGCGGCGGTCAGCTGCACCGGCTGCGGCTGGAATTCACCGGTGGCTATGCCCTGCTCCAGCAGGGTGACGAACAGCGCGGCGTAGGCTTCGCGGTAGATCAGGCGCTGCTCGTCCACCTCCGGATCGACCGGCTCGGCGATCAGGGCGAAGGCCAGCTGGCGACTGCCCCAGGCGCGGGCGGCGAACTGATGCAGGCCGCGGTTCAGGCGTTCCGAGGCGCTGCCGGGAGCTTTCAGCAGCTCGCCCAGGGTATCGACCTCACGCTGGCTGGCACGGGCGAAGACCTCGGCAGCCAGCTCGCCCTTGCCGCTGAAGTGCCGGTAGAGACTGCCAGTGGCGATGCCGGCGTCGTCGGCCAGGCCCTGCATGGTCAGTGCCGCGAACCCGCCATCAGCGACCCGCGCCAGCGCCAACACGAGAATGCGCTCGCGCTGTTCGCCATCCTTTTGCAGGCGGGCCTGGGTTTGTCGGTAAGCCATGGTCTGAATCCTGATTCACTGCATGAAAAGCAGTGAATCATGATTCAGACTTTATCGAAAAGGGACATTCCCGCCACGAGCGGGGTGGTTTCTGACAATAGATTTTGACAATCGATAAAAAATATTGACAAGAAACAATTAATTTAGACAAATGTAAGTCATTGATTTTTATGGACTTACGATGAAGAACCGACTATCTGGAATCGCCAAAACTCGGCGAATCCGCCGTAATCTGCACTCAGGGCAACCTGGCAAAAACGCCATCCGAGACATGCTCCTCCATCAGGAGGGACGATGAAGGCCAAACGACTCGAGAGTTCATCCGATATCGAGCGCCATATACGAGCCGGAGCAGGCCAAGGTGTTCGCGAATCGTATCGTCCGTGGTTGACCGTCAAGGATGTGCCGTCTCTAGGGCGCTCACGCATTGTGAAAGGCCTCACGTTGAACCGTAGGCATCACCTCCTCTCTGACCTTGAGTATCACTACTTTTTGTTATGTGACTACTCAAGCGAAGTAGTTGATATAAGAGAGCAGTTCCCTCTACTCCCCATAGAGAAAACACGCGAACTTGCAGAGATAAGCAATATTAAGCATCCGCAACAGCCTCGCTCAAAGAACCCCCTTATCATGACCACAGACTTCCTCTTAACCATTGAAAACTCCGAGGGAAAAGTATTTAACGCCGCGAAATCAATAAAATATGAAGAGCACCTAAACGACTCTAGAACTTGCGAAAAACTAGAGTTGGAACGTTTATATTGGGAGGATCAAGGAATTCCCTGGGAAATAATCACTGAGAAGTCCCTCCCCATGAAATCAATATTGAATATTGACTACATTTACGGGAAAGCGAAAGTCTCGCTAAGCGAAAACATTAAAAGCCCAGGAGTTATTTCAAGATTCCTTTCAATGCTTGAACTGCATAACGACCAAGAGAAAACCCTTTCATCTATCATTAAAGATGCAAGCCGCAACCTTCCGCTGACAGCGGAAGATGCTAAACACCTGTTTTTCCACTGTGTTTGGTCGCGCCACATATGCATAGATATCCACTCCTCCACAGTAGAACTAAGGAAATCAGTTCCATTCACTATTAACCACTCAACCTCCCAAGAAAATGAACGGGATTTAAAAGCATGCTAATAAAAATCAATGAAATACTTACCCCAATCGAGGCTGAGTGCGAGATCGCCTGCGCATGTAGAGTTATTTGGATAAATGCAAAATCAGATGCGATATGCTTATTTAAGCTATCTCACCCGGACCGAATGCCAGAGATTTACTCGCTTGCCTTGATAAAAGAACTCTTAGCCAGCCATAAGATAAGTAGAACCACAGAGAGCGTATCGCCTTTTATTTTACGACACGAAGATGACATTCCACGAAAAGAACTAGAAAAGCGCGACGATCGCTGGAAGTATATTGAGAAACTAGTAAACAGCACTGCTATCGACGAGGCATTTCTAACGGGCAGCCTAGGATCCAAAATTTCAGAGCAAGCAAAGACGCTAGCAGTTGACAGCAAGAAGATATATCGCCTTATCTATAGATATTGGAGATTCGGCCAGACAAAAAACTCCCTGCTAGACAACAGAGAGAAATCTGGTGGCAAAGGAAAGCAGCGAATTGCCAAAACGGGCACTTTCCTTGGGCGCCCGCCTAAGAAAGAATCAGCCTTCGGTTTAAAAGCTCAGTACGCGCTCACTGAATCTGACATACACAAAATACGTTGCGCCTATACACTTTACATGCGTAAGAAATCGCACTCACATACTACCGCCTACCAGGACATGATAGAGAAGTACTACTATCAGATCGACCCTACAGATATTAGCAGAAGAATTAGGCCCGAACTGGGAACATATCCATCTATTAACCAGTTCATTTACCAAGCAAAAAAAGTATTCGACCCAGTTATGACGCTTAGAAGCAGAATTGGGGATACAAAATACGAGAAAGACCACAAGGTTGTTACCGGAACTGTACAAGACAACCTCTGGGGCCCAGGGCATCGTTACGAAATCGATGCGACCATTGCTGACATTTATCTTGTGAGTTCGATAGACCGTAATCGTGTGATTGGTCGACCAGTAGTTTATAGTGTTATTGACTCGTTCAGCGGAATGTTTGCGGGCATACACGTAGGATTAGAAGGCCCCAGTTGGTACGAAGCACGACAGGCACTATTCAACTCCTTTACAGACAAGGTCGAATTCTGTAAGGAAATTGGAATTGACATAACTCCCGATGAATGGCCGTCGCACCATTTACCCCGAGAAATCACGGCTGATCGCGGCGAAATACTTAGTTTACCGGCTGAAGGAATGATTGATGGGCTAGATGTTAATCTTACCTATTGCCCACCTAGACGACCTGACTTGAAACCGATGGTGGAAAGTCATTTTCGAACATTGAAGCGTGGAAGCCGAACTGAGTTCATGCCTGGGGCAGTAGTAAAAGTAGAAACGCAGCGAGGAGAACGCGACCCTCGGCTAGATGCGACGCTCAACATTAAAGAATTTACAAAAATAATAGTCGAATGTGTTCTCAACCACATTAAAACCACTAGACGCCCAGAGTATCTATCTCTCGACATGATCACTGACGGGATTAGGCCAACTCCATTATCCATATGGAACTGGGCCATTGAAAATGACCTGCATGAGTCCCACCAACGTGCTGCCGATATTATATATCTAAATCTACTACCTAGAAAAAGAGCAATGATCACACGCTCCGGGATAAGATTTAATGGACTACGTTACTTTATCGACAATGACCCAAGCAACGCCTGGATAGAATCCATGACGCTCAGAGCGTCTGTTCGCACAGATATCTATCATGACTGTATAACCTCGAATCACATCTGGATTCAAATAAAAGGAAAAGGGCTGCAGAGATGCTCGCTTCGTGCAAGCGACCTGCATTTTTCTGAGTTTAGAGCAGAAGAAGTTGAAGATATTAAAACGTACTACAAGACATCTACACCAGAGGAGAGTCACGATGCACTCATGTGCACGATTGAGAAAAATATGAGGATCAATGAGGTTCTAAAAAAAGCGACCGCAGAAAAAGCGCAACACCCTAAACTCAAGACCAAAAAAGCAAAAACGGAAAACATTAAGATCAACAGAAACATCGAGAAGGCTATCTCTCGACAGCAGAACTTGGAAAGCAACGACCTCTACGAGAACGTTATACAACTCGAAAAGTACAAAAGCCCCCATAAATCCAAACTCCCCCCTCAAGCATCCCCCCTCGAAATATCAGAAGTACAAGACTTCTTAAGGATCTTGGCAGAAGTTGAGGGCACCCCCAATGAGTGATGCAGTCTACTCTCTTTCTGAAATTCCCGAGCATAGCGATAACCCCCTTATCGAAGCTCTTCCTCCGATAAAAAAACCTATAGAGACAGTCAGGTCCATAATAAACACCCCTGAACTCCCAAACGAAGACACAGCACTCGCCAGCTCTGTCCGCATTCACTTATTAAACAGGATCAACCAAGTTATCCAGCCATTCCAGAGCCACATTCAGATAGAGCAATCAATCTCCATACTAATCAGAAACGGGTATTTAGGCAGAAATCCGTTCAACGCAACCACTGTAAGGCACCTACATACCATTAACCAAAGAATACACTCAGGCTTTAATTCAACAGCTAGTAGCGGATGTGTATTTGGCCTGAGCGGAATGGGGAAAACCACGGCCGTTACCTCGATTTTAAAAACCTATCCTCAAATTATAACTCACAACAAATACAAGGACCGAGCGTTTATCCAGAAGCAAGTAGTCTGGCTAAAAATTGACAGCCCAGCCGACGGCTCAATAAAATCTTTATGCTGCAGTTTCATCAGAGCATTAGGCGCAGCTCTTTGTGATGAAAAAATTGTAGACCAAGCTCGCACTCTAAGAAGCACCTCGCAACTCATACAAACAATGTCTCAGCTTGCAAGCACATATTATCTCGGACTATTAGTAGTTGATGAAATTCAGACATTAAACCGGACGCGAGCAGGTAGAGAATCTCTTCTTGACCATTTATTAATACTTATCAACGAGATAGGAATTCCAATACTTTTTGTTGGCACATTTTCAGCCATTCGATTATTCGATGGAAATTTGCGCACGACCCGTCGCATGTGTGGCATGGGAATGATAGCTATGGATAGATTTGAAAGTACTGATCCAGAATGGAATGGTCTTATTGAGAAACTATGGAAATACCAATGGGTACATCACCCCATTGAACTGACCGACTCAATCAAGAAGACAATTTACGACCTCACTCAGGGGATAACTGACCTCTTAGTCAAGCTACTAATTTCAGCCCAATATTCTGTCATAGGATCAAGAAACGAAGAGATAAATGAATCCGTCTTGATGAAGGTATTTGAAAATCGATTATCCCCCCTGAAACCCGCAATGGATGCTCTTCGTTCAGGAGGCTACAAGTCGAAAGACTTGTATGAAGATCTACTACCATCCAAAGCGCTGATTAGCTCCATGATGAACACGCCATTCGCAGTCTGCAGAGATATTTCAGAACTAATATCCAACATTGAAGGCAACTATCCACCCACCCCGACAAAAACCATTAATCGCGCGCCCACAACAAAAATCAAAGCGCCCAAAAAACCGCCGAAAGACATTATCGACATGACAAAGTGGGTTGCAAAGAACGCTCTAGAATTCTCGGGAAGCATAGAGTAGCGCCCATGCCTGGGGCTAACCATTTCTTTCCCTCACCATTACCTGGCGAGACACTTTTTAGTATCTGCTCAAGATACCATGTTCTTTCTGGGAATCCTTCACCATTGAAAACCAGAGAAGACTTGAAATGCCCTAGAAATTTCTTCGGCTTCTTAGATTTACCTACCAAAATTTCACAACTAATATCCGAAACCGTTCTTAAAAATAGAATATCAGCAGACGAACTTACAATAAAAAATACAAATTACCCGTACTTCCAACCATTCCTAACCGAACAACAGAACGCCGAATTAATCACTCTGATCTCAACAGGGAAACACCCCAAGCGCAGAATCACCCTGAGCATTAAAGCTCAAATTCGGTGCAAATACTGTGTCCACTGTGTAAATGATGACTTGTCAAGACATGGAGTATCCTATTGGCATAGGGAGCATCAGTTACCAGGGGTTTTTGTTTGCCCAACACATAACACCCCCCTTCGATTCGTACCTAATCGCTATCAAAATAAAGTAATATCAGGACTACTCCTTCCGGAGGCGACCGCCCTCAACCCTATATCCCAAGAAGCTGAGACTAAAGAATCTCTACAACTACTTACATGTATAGCCAAACGGACTTTAGACTACCTAAACCACCCCAGCATGGCTCTAATGGAGATCAATGAAGGGATTCCTCCGCTACGGAAAAATTTTGAGATACTAACAAAAACTCTTGCTAGCCTCCCCCCCCTCGGCGAATACCTTTACTTCAGACCAAGAGTCCCTGACTCCTTCCCAGCAAAGCTTCAGAAAGCCTTACACCGCCCCTTTATGCTTCATCGACCATTCGAATTCATCCTACTTAGATCAATCGCCGATGTCGTATCGCATAATCATTTGATCAATTAAAATTTTCGATAACTTGAGCTCCATTTTTCTTCAAGCGAAACCAAAAATACTCGTCATAGCGGCGACTCAAGGGCGAAAACTTTCCACTATCGAGTCGAGACTACCCGCTAATAGACGGAGACCCGCCACAGTCTTCGCGAAGGGTGAGCTTCTGTCCTTGTCGGGGGGATGTTCGATTGGCATATACCCCCGAGGTTGACCGCCCTAATCCGGTGCGCCCCTTCGCCCCTTGTCAACTTTCAAAGCCAAATTCTCACGGCTTTGGATACTGGCATAGCTTCGCGGCTGCTTGGCGGCGTGCAGTACTCGGAGCTTTTCTTCGCTGGGCTTAGGCGACTGCTGCAACTACTGATCACGCGAAGCAATTTTTCGCGCATCCGGACGTGGTTAGTAAAGGATTGGGGGGCAGTTGGAGATTGAGCCAAAGCTGAGCTCACCGAGGCGGTTTGAGAATCTGCGGGTTGGCGACAGAGCCAGGTTGCTGGAGATGATCCATTCCCTTTTTATCGACTGGCCTGCGTCCTTTCTGTCGATAGCGAAAGCGCAGCATGTTTCGAGTTCATACATCCTGGATTATCACCGGTCTTTACCCTTTTGGCTGGACAACCCGGTCAGGATGGAGTTGGGCGATAAGGATTACGCGCCGTCGGCTGCTGAGCGTAAAGCGGCGAAGGAATACCTTAAAAAAAATGGCCGCTGCGGCAGCCAGGATGAGGTGAACGGGATCCTGGGGGTGTCGTCGACTGGATACAGTGCCTCGAAACGCGAGCGTTGGAATCCGCGGGGACCAGACACTTACTCCCGAGTTCGTTCTCCTTGCGCGCGAAGGCGGATTGTTCAAGTGCTAAGCCTTGGCGGTTGACCGGCCTCCCTGCAGCACGAGCTTTGATTTTTTCCTACCAAAATACGTCAGAAAAGGCTCCTTGAACCTTGCCAGCCCAGTAACCATGGGCCTGAAGAGATTCGCTGAAGTGCTTCCGGTAATTCCAGAAGGCGAAATCTTCGATACTGCGATCACCGAGGCGATAAAGCCTCCTGGCAGCGCCCTATCTTTCTTGCAAGGATCACCAGCAAATGAAAAAGAGGAAGCTCAGAGCCGACCTGATTGAAGGGCGTTTCGAGATGAAGAACTACGAGATCAGCAAGGCCATTAAGTTTTTGGCCTTGCTCGGAGCTCTGATGCTCGCGGTGCAGGTACTCAAGGGAGACCTGTCACTGGTACTCATCATCAGCCATGTGGGGGGATGATCTGACGGCGCGCACTGGAGGGCGTCGGCCATTGAATAAATCAGCAAGCGTCCGCCGATTTCATCTCAGTGCCTATCGGCCGATCCCGCTGAGAAGTCTATTTTTTGTGTACTCAGTCAAAGCCGTCTTTTGCATCTCGGCCCAGTCCTGAAAATGGGTTTCTTGCCGTATGAATTGGTCCCATGGCCCGTCGGGGATTGCTTCCAAGTCCTCGCTGGTAAGCACGACATAGCCGGCGCCCTGAGCAAACTCCGCAAAGCTGCCAAAGCGGCTGACAGAAGAAATGAAGAGCGGGTTCATCACATCAAGGAATGGAACCTGGTTACGACCCTCCAACGACTTCGCATTCTCGATCAGACGCTTGAGGCCTGACAGATCTTTTTTGATCGGCATCGGGAGCTCCTTTTGGTTTGCTGGCACTGAAAAAGCTAGATCAACGGCAGGACTTTACAACCAGGGCGCATTTCGGTGCCCTCGGCTCGAGCCTTTCGCGTTCCAAGCCGGCGGGCGTTTGGCGGCCATAGCGCTAACCTAGGAGTAGCCGGGCGATTGGGATAAAGGCCGGCAGGAGGTTTGAATGACTACCCCCTCTGAACGCTCGCGCGCAGTTCTGCAGGCCAGAGAGCTCTTGGCAGCATTGGCTAATAATCCTGAGCTTGATGAGTCCGTGCGGGAGAGCGCGCAAGGCGTTTTACGCCACTTCCCCACGCCTTCGGAAATGCACCAGGCAGGATTGATCGAAGAGAGCTCACGTTTCGGAGCAATTTTTGAGTCGACAGATCGTGCCAGTCGCTATGGCTGGCCGGCGACTGAGTGGGGGTTCGCGAAGCGCTGCGTCTGTCGATTAACTCGTCTCCTGATCCGTTTCCTGGCAAGCGGACCAGTAAAGCGCGTTGAAGCGCTGGATCGTTAGGCGTTGGGAGAGACAGTGGCGCTGTCGTGTCTGCGCGGGCAGCAAAGCAACGTGATCATTCGCGTCATCAGCGAGAATGAACTGCATGTTGTCATTCCGCTGGGGCGTTCATTACCGATGCACGCCACGGCGGACGGCAAGGTACTGCTTTCCACTTTGAGTGACGAAGAAATCGGTCAGTGGCTTACTCCCGAACCGGAGAAGCTAACCGGTAATACACTCGGCCTGACTGCGCTGCTCAAGCAGATGCAAGCCATTCGCCGAGATGGTGTTGCCATGGATATTGAAGAGCACTCACCTGGCGTGAGCGCGATCAGCATTCTGCTCCCAACCTTCATGGGACCACACGCGGTGACGGTAATAGCCCCCACCTCGCGCTTTGAGGTCAGAAAGGAGGAGTTCCGCCAAGCCCTGGAGAAGTTCAGGGAGGACTTCAAGCAGACCCAGAAATGATTGGGCGTGAGCTAGGATAGATGGCTTGCGCATCGAGGCGCTGCTAACGCTCGTGTGCCAATCTATCTGGAGAGGAGCGCGATCGTGCGCCTCAGGAGCCTCGCTCGTCGAGCATTCGCAGGTACTGCTGAATTGGCCCCCATTCCCCGCCCACTCGGCTTATCACTACCAGGTCAGACTTCGGGGCATTCCCCGCTAACTTCCGACAGGTCACGTTCGGCGAGCTTGCAATGAGGGGGAGTCCATATACGGACGCTAGCTCCTTCAGGAGGGAAAAGGCGTCGTTTGGCCTGGAACGTGAATAGTTCGTGCGAGAGACACTGAGGAAATCGGTTTGGCTGACTAGACGATCCAGCGCGTCAAATCTGCTGAATTGGCGCAGATTGGTGTGGCTTTGTCGTTCAGTTGACACCGGTAGCATTATGTCTGCGCGCCAGCGCCGATTGAAAGCAGTGGGTGGCACAGTCAGTTATGCACCCCGCACTGCTGCTCTTTATGCGAGCCTGCGGCCCCTTAGGCGCTGCGCCGTATGTGCGCCGACACGACGTCGTAGGCCTCGCGCTCGCCGAGGTTGTTGGCGAGCGCGGTCAGCGTGTCGGATGTATGTAGGTCTAACCAGCTACCGTCGGCATGATGTTCTTGACAGTGAGCTGAACGAAACGCTCTCGATACCAGTCATGCCACCAACGGGAGTGATGCTTGCGTGCTTGGGATTTACGACGCTGAAGTTCAGGGTGCTGCCAGAGGTGGGCTACGCTTTTCTGCGAGCAAGCCGCGCGTAGGACACAAGGATGAGCCGCATCGTTATAGCCGATCCGCACCCGTACATTCGTGAGGCGCTACATCAAAGGCTCGAGCGCTCCGGCCACGAGGTAGTCGGCATCTCTGGCGACGGACGGGAATCGCTGAGTCTAGTGCAACGCCTGCAGCCGGACTTAGTGATCCTTGACCTGGATCTGCCACGTCTTGGCGGGCTGGAGCTGCTGCGGCGGTTGCGCGCAGAAAAGCCCCACCCAAAAGTGCTCGTCTTTACCAGCCTGTCAGGTGCGCACTATTACGAAGCAAGTCAGCAGGGTGGCGCAGCTGGCTTCGTCCACAAGGACAGCTCACCCAGCGACGTGGACGATGCCGTGAAGATGGTGCTCAGCGGACACAAGGTCTTCCCTGCCCACCTCGCGGGCACTACCGCAGAAGGATCAACTCAGATCGAGCACATCACTCCCCGTGAGCTGACGGTGCTGCAGTATCTTGCCCAAGGTTATCGAATCAAAGACATCGCCGACGAGCTGGCCATCAATGACCGCACCGTCAGCACCTACAAGACACGCCTATTAGAAAAGACACAAACCAGCTCCCTGATTGACCTAGTGGCGGCTGCCCATGCCCGGGGATTGCTGAGCGACCAGCAGATCAACCACCTGGCCCACGAGCCGATGCATTCGACCGCAGGAACCAATGACCTGGAGCAGTTACTGGAGATACTGCCGAACGCCGTTAGCCTGTGGAACGCAAAAGGTGAACTGCTGGCCTGCAACCGGCGCTTCGCCGAGGTGCACCGGCGTGGCAAGGCCGAGCTAATCGGCCAGCGCATCTTCGAGCTGGGCATGACGGAGCCAGGGCACATTGCCCGCGCCAAGCAGGAATTCCTCAATGGCGCCGCCGGCGGTGCTCCTTTCTCGCTTGTCGCCGCCGGCCTGCTGGACGGTGAAACGCTCACCTACCACCTGATCGGTGTACCGCTTAAGGACGATGCTGGTTCGCCGATCGGGGTGATGTGCTCCTACGCCGACGTCACCGAGCAACAGCATTACATCGAGCGCCTGCAGGAGTCCAAGGCCTACCTCGAATCGATCTTCGCCAGCCGCGCGGAGCTGCTGCTCAGCGCCGGTCGCGACCTGCTGCAGGAACTCGAAGCGCTGGATGCGCTGCTGTCCGAAGGCCGCTCGCGCCATCCGCAGGAGACTGCGCTGGTGGAGGCCCTTCCGCGCGTCGACCGAATGCGCGACAGGATTGAGGTGCTGCTGGAACTGATCCAGATGGAGCGCGGCAACATGTTGACCGTTCCGCGTTCGGAAGAACTCAACCGCCTGACGCGCAAATCATTGGATATAGCCCACCCTGACCAGGCCTTCATCCCGGAAGACCAGGAGCATTGGGCCTGGATCGACCCGAACCGCTACCAGCGTCTGTTGCGCATTCTGACGCAGTGCTTCGACAAGTCAGGCCTGCCGCAGCTCGAAGTGCGGGCGGAGTCGGCGTTACTGCCATTCGCCGAGATCACATGGCGGTTGCTTTTCGTCACCACAGACGGCACCCCCGTGCAAGACCGACTTGCCGGGATAGACCGCCAGGCCGGATGGCAACTTGCCCGGCGTCTGTGCGGCATGCTGGGTGGCGAGTTGCGGATTGGCAGCGATAGCCAACCAGAAGTCGCTGCATTGATCCAACTCAAACTTCCCAAGGGAAATCCCCGCATCTAGTGCCCCCACTACAGCGCTATCAGGCACCCACGATGTGATTGCCGCCCCCCCGAACCGATGCTCGCTCCATAGCCTTCTCATGGAGACGCATCATGAAAACCGTCGACCGCACCGCTGCTTCGCCCACTTCGAACTGTACCCTCGCGCACCTGCGCCGTTCTCACCTGGCGCAAGCGATCAGTCTTGTTCTAGCCAGCGTGTTCAGCCTGCGGGTCATCGAGGCCGAAGCCGAGGACAACGTCACCGAAACCGATACCGACGACCTTAATCTGCCGTCCGAGGCCGGCGCCGTATTCGAATCCACCGCGCCCTCCTACCTCGACCTCGCGCTGCAAGCGGCCCATGAGGCACCGGCAATCTTCGCCAATCGAACCCTGCTCGGTGCGCCGGCGCCCATCACGGTCACCACCAGCGGCGGAATCGGGGTCAGCACCGGCGTCACCACTGACACCACCATCCGGTTAGGCGGCGCCAGCACCACCGGCGTGA
The DNA here is from genome assembly GCF_014852585.1 of Pseudomonas sp. PDM18. Classification (GTDB taxonomy): domain Bacteria; phylum Pseudomonadota; class Gammaproteobacteria; order Pseudomonadales; family Pseudomonadaceae; genus Pseudomonas. Next base: position 40,195 of record NZ_JACVBX010000012.1, read on the forward strand.
AAACCAGTGGCGACGTCACCTTCAACCAGGGACGCATCGAGAATATCGCCACCACCGCAGCGACGGCCAAGAGCCAGACCGGCGCCGAGGCAACCGCCGGGAAAACCCTCACGATCAGCGACAGCAGCATCGTGCTGGACCCGAAAACCACGGCCAGCGTGGCCATCACCACCAACGACCTGACTGGCGTGCGAGTGAACGCCAACGGCGCAGCGCACCTGACCGGCACGCAGGTCGTGGTTGGCGGTGGCGCAAAAGGCAACAACAACCACGGTGTCGTCGTCACCCAGGGACAACTGGACATGCGAGGCGGCTCGGTGAGCACCCAGTCCTGGGGTGGTATCGGCATATCCCTGGAAGGCGGCGCGCACGCGCGCCTGGATGACGTCGCCGTCGCCACTACTGGCGTTCGCAGTACCACCACCGGCGGCGCTCACGGTGTTCGAGTGAGCGGCGCCAGCACGCTCACGGCCAACGGCGGCACCATTGCGACCAGCGGCGGTTCCGCCTATGGGCTGCGTGCGGACCAGGGCGCGACGTCCGCCTTGAACGACATCAGTGTCACCACCGCCGGCGGCAACGGCCACGGCGTGCTGGCGGATGACGCGCGGGTGACCTTGTCCGGCGGCGCGATCAGCACCACCGGCAAAGGCTCCGTGGGCGTCTGGGCGCGTAACGGTGCAGAAGTCACCCTAAGCGGCAATACGCAAATTCATACCAGCGGCGCAGCGGTCTCCGCAGCCACTCCAGTAGACGACGAAAAATCCCTGAGTCTGAGCCACGGCCTGCTGGCCAATGGTGCGGGTACGTCCATCGATGCCGACGGCGTGGCGCTCGACATCGCTGCCGGCAGCGCCAGTGCGGCGCGCAGCGAGGACGGTGCACAGATTACCCTGCGCAATGCGGACATCGATGTAAGCGGCGGCGCAACCTCCACCGCCACGACTGCCGCCCTGCACGCGCTCTCCGGCAGCCGGATCGACATGGCCGATTCCACCCTGGATGCCACAGGCACCAATGTCGGCGGCATTCGCGCCGAGGGTAACGGCAGCCAGGTGCGGATGAGCCACAGCCAGGCGACGATCAGCGGCGCGGGCAGCGCTGCTAATCCGGCAGCCGGCGCGCGGGCGATGTCCGGCGGTAGCGTTGAACTGGACCACGCCACTCTCAATGTGCATGGCCTGACCTATGGGCACGGTGTGTCCCTCGAAGGTGCAGGCTCCAGCGGCGCGATCAGCCACTCCACGGTCACTGTGGACGGCAACCGCTCCATCGGCCTCAACATTAGCGGCGGGGCCAGCGCAAGGGTGGATGCCAGCAGCATTTCGGTGGATGCACCGTCCGGCGCCGTAGGACCCTGGTCGCCCGGCGTGCTGGTGGATGGCGCGGGATCGACCCTGCAAATGTCCGGCAGCGACGTGCACACCACACCCAAGACCAGCTACGGCGTACAGGTGCGCGAAGGCGCCGATGCCACGGTGATCAACGGCAGCATCACCACCGAGGGCAACTATTCCACCGCACTGGCCGCCGGTAGTTCTTCCAGCACCGCGCCGCGCTCGACCCTCACCGCCAGCAACCTAACCGTCACCACCCATGGCAACGACAACGCCATGGGCATCGTCGCCGACCTGGGCGCCACCGTCGTCGTCCATGGAGGCTCGGTCACCACCACCGGCAGCGGCTCGCCGGTGGCCAGCAACCTGACCTTTCCCCACGGCCTTGCCGCCCGCAATCCCGGCGCGCTGCTGATTGCCGACGGCACCAGCGTGCTGACCCAGGGTTCGCAAGCCTACGGCGCCGCTGTTGACGACGGCGGCAGCATGATCCTCGATAACCTTAGCGTGAAGACCGAAGGCCAGTATTCGGTCGGGCTGTACGCCGGCATCGGCTCAGCCAAGCCGGGCACGGTCGGCCTGAGCGCCAGCCACGTGACGGTGCAGACACTGGGAGATCACGCCAGCGGAGCCATGGTCAGCCGGCAGTACAAGAGCGAGACCGCAACGCTGGATCTCAAGGACAGCAGCATCTCCACCCAGGGCATGGGTTCCCACGGGCTGCGGGCCGAATCCGGCGGAGCATTGAGTGCGAGCAACAGCGCCGTCAGCACGCAAGGCAAACAGGCCACTGGCGTGTTCGCCAACAACACCGCCAGCGCTCGCCTGGACGGAGTGAGCGTGAATACCCAAGGCGATTTCGGCCACGGCGTGGTGGCCCGCCAGGGTGGCAGCGTCGACGCCGAGTCTGTCGTGGTCGCCGCCCACGGCGGGCAATCGGCGGCGCTCTACGTGCAAGGCACCGATGCGCTCCCCGGGCAGGTACGCATGGACCAGGCCACGCTGGGCAACCGCGACGGTGCCACTATCGCCACGGCCGGCGTCGCGGACATCGCCCTGAGCCACAGCCTCGCCGGCGGCAGCGGCCAATGGCTGAACGTGGACAGCTCGGTGGCCAGCGATGGCACCAGCGTTCCGGACATGGGCACTGGCCAGTGGCAAGGTATCGGCAGCAGCCAGGATGCTGCCGGCCAGGCGCGCCTGGACCTGTCATCCTCCGTGGTCACCGGTACGGCGAAAACCGCCAGCGGCGCCCACTCCGACGTCACCCTGCGCGACACCAGCCTCTGGCAGCTCACCGGTGACTCCAACCTGAGCAGCCTGCACAACGATTCCAGCCTGATCGACTTCAGTTCCGAGGGTGGCTACAAGCGGCTCACCGCCAATGACTACCACGGCGCCAACGGCACCATTGCCCTGAATACCTACCTGTTTAAGGACGACTCGCCGTCCGACCAGTTGGTGATCGATGGCGGCAAGGCCACCGGCGAGAGCAACCTGCGCATCAAGAATGCGGGCGGCCCCGGCGCGCTGACCGAGGGCAACGGCATCAAGGTGGTAGACGCCGTCAACGGGGGCACCACGCAAGCGGACGCCTTCCACTTGCTCAACCGGGTCAAGGCCGGCCCGTATGAGTACACGCTGCATCGCTCAAGCCTCGACGACAGCAACGGCGAAGCCTGGTACCTGCGCTCGACGACGGACGCCAACCCCGTCGATCCGGTGGACCCGGTGGACCCGGTGGATCCTGTTGATCCCGTCGACCCAGCCAATCCAGTCGATCCGGCGGACCCTGTGACACCCACTGACCCAGTCACCCCGGTCACACCAGACACCCCTGCGCCAACACCGCAAATCCCCAATTACCGTGCAGAGACCTCGCTGTACAGCGCCCTCCCCGCCATGGCGTTGAGCTACAGCCGTGCCCTGGTCGACACCCTGCACGAACGCGTCGGCGAGGAGCGGCGCAACGCCACTGACCCACTGCCCAGCGAAGATACCGACACCTACGGCCCCTCGCTCGGCTGGGGCCGGCTGATCTACCAGAAAGGCCGCGACAGCCTCCCCAGCGGCACAGACTACGACTACCGCATCCAGGCCTTCCAGGTCGGCGCCGACCTCTATCGCAACGAAGACACCGACGGCAGCACGGACCAGGCAGGGCTGTCACTGCAGGCCGGGCGCATCAAGGGCAACGTCGATCACACCGACGGCCAGGGCGCCGGAGACGATACCCTGCGCTCCTATGGTATCGGCGGCTACTGGACCCACTTCGGCCCCAAAGGCTGGTACCTCGATAGCGTACTGCAATTCAACCGCTTCGACATGCAGGCCCGCGCCAATGACGCCGATCCACTGAAGACACGCGGGCATGGCGTCACGGCCTCGCTGGAAGCCGGCTACCCGCTCAAGCTCAACCGCGACAAGACGCTCCACCTCGAACCCCAGGCCCAGGTGATCGCCAGCCGCCTGAAACTCGACGACGCCCATGACGATGCCGCCGATGTCCGCTTCGAAGACGTCGACTCCCTCACCGGCCGGTTGGGCGTGAGGATCGACAAGGACTGGTTCCGCACGGACGACAAGGGGCAGATCCATCGCACCAACGCCTGGGTACGTCCGAGCGTCTGGCATGAGTTCGAGGGCAAGGCCAAGACGGAGTTCTCCTCGGCCAACGGCTACATCCCCTTCGGCACCGACATGGATGGCACCTGGGGCGAACTGAACCTGGGCGTGGATTACCAGCTTAACGACCGGACGAGCGTCACCGGCTCACTGGGATACCAGAAATCGCTCGATGGAGAAGGCCGTAGCTACGAAGGCGTACTAGGTATCAAGGTGAAGTTCTGAAAACCTACCCTCTGACCGGCGGGGCGCCAATAGGGCGTCCCGTTAGGATCATTTATCTGCAACCTGGTGAGCGTCTTGCAAATCTCCCTCACCACGTGGTGTTATCAGCCGCCCTATCCCGCTCATAATTCGTTCGCCCAACCCGCCATCGCGTATGCGATGCGGGTCGCCTAGAGAGAAGCAAAGACGTCAGCTATGGGTTGGTAGCAGCCGTGTTACTGCTAATGATCAAGGTTCGTCCTTAGCAAACGAACCATGGCCCGTTCGCCCTCTGGCCTTCTACTCAAGCGTTGCTCCTCTCATGCGCAACTTGCGCCCCCAAATAAGCGAGCCCATGACAAACGAGACGGATCTATTCACTCAGCGAGAATAAGCACCCAGGTAGCGATTGATGCCCCACAAGAGGATGAACAGCGAGGCTCCGGCCAGCGGAGCCTCGCGCTGGAAACTCAGATCGCCTTTTCCAGCTCTGGTATCAGCTCGAACAGATCGCCAACCAAGCCGTAGTCGGCAACCTGAAAGATCGGCGCCTCTTCGTCCTTGTTGATCGCAACGATCACTTTCGAATCCTTCATGCCCGCCAGGTGCTGGATGGCGCCGGAGATACCGACGGCCACGTACAGCTGCGGAGCAACGATCTTGCCGGTCTGGCCGACCTGCATGTCGTTCGGCACGAAGCCGGCGTCGACCGCGGCGCGGGATGCACCGACGGCAGCGCCCAGCTTGTCGGCCAGGGAATAAAGGATGCTGAAGTTGTCGCCATTGCCCATGCCGCGGCCGCCGGAAACGACGATCTTGGCAGCAGTCAGTTCCGGACGGTCGGACTTGGCCAGCTCTTCACCGACGAAGGCGGACTTGCCGGCATCGGCCGGGCCGGAAACAGCTTCAACAGCGGCGGAACCACCTTCGGCAGCAACGGCGTCGAAGCCGGTGCCACGCACGGTGATCACTTTCACCGCAGCCGAGGACTGCACGGTAGCGATGGCATTACCGGCATAGATCGGGCGCTTGAAGGTGTCGGCGCTGACCACTTCGATGATTTCGGAGATCTGGTCGACGTCCAGCAGGGCGGCAACGCGCGGCAGGAAGTTCTTGCCGTTGGTGGTAGCGGCGGCCAGCACGTGGCTGAACCCACCGTCTTTCACAAGAGCAGCGATCAGTGGAGCCACATTCTCCGGCAGCTGGTGAGCATAGGCAGCGTTGTCGGCGACAAGCACCTTGGCAACACCAGCGATCTTGGCAGCGGCTTCAGCCACGCCACCGACGTTCTGGCCAGCGACCAGCACGGCGATGTCACCACCGATCTTCTGCGCAGCAGCAACAGTGTTCAGAGTGGCAGCGCCCAGTGCGCCGTTGTTGTGCTCAGCGATTACCAGGATAGCCATCAGATTACTTTCGCCTCGTTCTTCAGTTTCTCGACCAGTTCGGCAACGGACTTGACCTTGATGCCGGCGCTACGGGCAGCCGGAGCTTCGACTTTCACGGTCTTCACGGTGGAAGCGGTGGAAACGCCCAGGGCGTCCGGGGTCACCACGTCCAGCGGCTTCTTCTTCGCCTTCATGATGTTGGGCAGCGACGCGTAGCGCGGCTCGTTCAGGCGCAGGTCGGTGGTGACGATTGCCGGCAGGTTCAGGGCAACGGTCTGCAGGCCGCCGTCGATTTCACGGGTGACGTTGACCTTGTCGCCAGCCACTTCGACCTTGGAGGCGAAGGTGCCCTGGGCGTAGCCGGTCAGCGCAGCCAGCATCTGGCCGGTCTGGTTGTTGTCGCTGTCGATGGCCTGCTTGCCGAGGATGATCAGTTGCGGCTGCTCCCGGTCCAGCAGCGCCTTCAACGCCTTGGCGATGGCCAGCGAACCTAGCTCCGCCTCACTCTCCACTAGTGTGGCGCGGTCGGCACCCAGGGCTAACGCGGTACGCAATTGTTCCTGGGCTGCGCTCGAACCGACGGTGACCACCACCACTTCACCGGCGATGCCCTGCTCTTTCAGGCGCACCGCCTCTTCCACGGCGATCTCGCAGAAGGGATTGAGGGCCATTTTCACGTTGGCCAGGTCGACGCCGGATTGGTCCGCCTTGACGCGAACCTTGACGTTGAAGTCGACCACGCGCTTGACGGCAACGAGGACTTTCATCTGGGGACTCCCTAAAAAAACCGGACCTAGTGGCCCGGAAAAATATATGGACAGATTCCAAGGTGAACCGGCCCAAACCAGCCGCCGCAATATAGGACTGGCTTCGGCAGGTTCTCCCCTCCCCCTAAGGGAGGCGGTGGCGGACGCCGCAAGGGGCGACCGCACAGATACGCCATGGACTCAGTCGCGAGGATTGCTCGCCATAGGCATGGGTGAAGAGCGCCCCTTCCTTGGCGATACGGTCGATGTTCGGCGTCTCGTAGCCCATCATCCCCTGGTTGTAGGCGCTCAGATTGAAGTAGCCGATATCGTCGCCGAAGATCACCAAGATGTTCGGTTTGTCGGTGGCGTGGACAAGACAAACCGCGTCCGCCAGCGCGGCCGCCAGGCAAGCCTGGCAAAGCGTTTTCCGCTTGTTTTCGTGCGTCTTCTCGGCAGGTTGGGGGTGCGGCCACCCGCCCACCGGGCCGGAGCTGGCCGCTCGCCGGCGATACTAGTTTCCGGCTGTCCCGCGAGAGCCCCGCTATTGGAGGGGGCAGCCCCTGACGCCCGTGCGCCCCCTCGCCACGGGGGGCGGGGGACAGCGCGCCGCGCCTTACCCTGCCCGCCACATGGCCGGTCGGCGTGAGGGCGCTCCACGCAAGGCACCTTCCCGTCGGCGGGCCATCCCTCGCCTGCCGCCCTCCCCCCTAGCATCCCCCCCTCTCATAAAGGGAGGACCGCCGCGGGTGGCATTCCTGATTCACTGCCACACCGGCCGGCCCCGCGCCGCCAACCCGCCATTCGCGCCTGCCGCACCAAGACCGACGAGGGACAGATGACCGATCAACTGCTCAACGAACGCGAGCTGGACTTTCTGCTCTACGAGCTGCTCGACACCACCGCGCTGCTCGAACGCTCGCGCTACGCCGAACATGATCGGGCCGTCTTCGACGCGACCCTGCGAACGGCGCACGGCATCGCAGCCGAATACTTCGCTCCGCACAACCAGAAGGGAGACCATGAGGAGCCGACTTTCGATGGCGAACGGGTCCGCCTAATCCCGGAAACCAAGCGCGCCTGGGACGCCTTCGCCGAGGCCGGCTTCCTCGCCGCGCACCACGACGGCGCCGACGGCGGCCTCCAACTGCCAGAGGTGATCCTGCGGGCCAGCATGGCGTACTTCAATGCCGCCAACATCGCCACCGTCGCCTACTCCTTCCTGACCATAGGCTCGGCCAACCTGGTGAAGAGCTTCGCCAGCGACAACCTGCGCGAGCGCTTCCTGCCGGCCATGCTCGACGGCCGCAGCAGCGGCACCATGGCGCTGACCGAACCCGGCCAGGGCTCGGCCCTGGGCGACCTGCGTACCACCGCGCGTCCCGCCGCCGACGGCAGTTACCGGATCTTCGGCCAGAAGATGTTCATTTCCGGCGGCGACCACGACCTGACCGAGAACATCGTGCACATGGTCCTCGCCCGCATCGAAGGCGCACCGGCCGGCACCAAGGGCATCTCGCTGTTCCTCGTGCCCAAGTTCCTGGTCGATGCCGACGGCAATCCGAGCGAGCGCAACGATGTGGCTCTCGCCGGCCTGCTGCACAAGATGGGCTACCGCAACACCACTTCGACGGTGCTCAACTTCGGCGAGCAGGACGGCGCCATCGGCTACCTGGTGGGCGAGGCCAACAAGGGCCTGTCCTACATGTTCCAGATGATGAACGAAGCGCGCATCGGGGTCGCCCTGGGCGCCTCGGTGCTCGCTTACCAAAGTTTCGTGTACGCGCTCGACTACGCCCGCGAGCGCCCGCAGGGGCGCCTGCCAGGCGCCAAGGATCCGCTGGCCCCACAGGTGCGCATCGTCGAGCACGCCGACGTGCGACGCATGCTGCTGCAGCAGAAGGTCTACGCCGAAGGCAGCCTCGCCCTCTGCCTGTACGCCAGCAGCCTGTTCGAGGATGCGCATACCGCGCCCACTGCCGAGGAGCGCCAGAACGCCGGCGAGCTGCTCGACCTGCTGATCCCGATGGTCAAGTCCTACCCCTCGCGCTACGGCGTAATCGCCTCGGACATCGGCATCCAAGTCCTCGGCGGCTCCGGCTACATCCGCGAATACCCGCTGGAACAGTTCTACCGCGACAACCGCCTGAACCCGATCCACGAAGGCACCGAGGGCATCCACGGCCTCGACCTGCTGGGGCGCAAGCTGGGCCAGCGCGACGGCGCCGGCTTCCGCCAGTTCCTCGCCCTCACCCATTCAGCCATCGAGGCCTCACATACCGATGCCCGTTGTGCCGACCTCGGCGCGGCGCTGGGCGTCGCGCTGAATCATCTGCAACAGGCGACCACCGCGCTGCGTGAGCAGGTGGCCGCCGATGCCAACCTCGGTCTGGCCAACGCGACCAGCTACCTCGACCTGTTCGGCCGCGTGGTCGTCGGCTGGCTGTGGCTGCGCATGGCCGGCATCGCCAGCCGCGCTCTGCAGACCGGCGCCACCGGCAGCGAGGCCGACTTCTACCACGGCAAGCTGCAGGCCGCCCGCTACTTCATGGACTGGGAGCTGGCGCCGACCCAGGCGCTGACGCGCCTGCTCATCCAGGGCAACCGGGTGAGTTTCGACATGCAGGACCGCTGGTTCTGACCCGGCCCCATCAGGAGAGAAAACCTCATGACTGCCCTTGTTCACTACCGATTGGACGGCCAGCTGGCCCTGATCGGCCTGTCCCGCCCCCCGGTCAATGCCCTCGGCCAACCGCTGCGCGCGGCCCTGCTGGAAGCCTGCGAGCGCGCCGCCGCCGATCCCGCGGTGGCGGCAATAGTGGTGCACGGCACCAACGGCCTGTTCAGTGCCGGCGCCGACATCAGCGAATTCGGCAGCGAAGCGTCGTCGGCCGCACCCGATCTGCCCGGCCTGCTGGTTCGCCTCACCCGCATCGACAAGCCGCTGGTCGCCGCCATTGGCAAGCTGGCCCTGGGCGGCGGCCTCGAGTTGGCCCTGGCCTGCGGCTACCGCATCGGCGAGCCACAGGCCCGACTCGGCCTGCCGGAAATCAACCTCGGCCTGCTGCCCGGCGCCGGCGGCACCCAGCGCCTGCCACGGCTGATCGGCGCCGAGTCGGCGCTGAACATGATCCTTTCCGGCAAACAGGTGGATGTCCAGCACGCACACCTGATGGGCATCATCGACCGCCTGGCGGATAACCCCGAAACACTCATCGAACAAGCCTGCGCCTATGCCCGCGAGCTGCTCGCGCAAGGCGTCCCGGCACAACCAGCCGCCCGCTACCCCAGCCCCGCCGTCGATTTGCCAGAGGGCTTCTTCGCCGGCTTCCGCGCCGAACAGGAGGCACGCTGGAAAAGCCGTCTGGCGCCGCGCCTGGTGCTCGCAGCGATAGAGGCCGCCTGTCTGTTGCCGCTCGAGGAAGGCCTGGCGCGCGAGCAGGACCTGTTCCGGCAAGCCGAGGCTTCGCGCCAGTCGGCTGCGCTGCGCCATGTGTTCTTCGCCGAACGCGAGGCCGGGCGTATTCCCGGCATCGACCCTGCGCTCGACATGCGCCCCATCGCCAAGGTCGCGGTAATCGGCGCCGGCACCATGGGCGGCGGTATCGCCATGAACTTCGCCAATGCCGGCATCCCGGTGGTGATGCTGGAACAGAAGTCCGACGCCCTAGAACGCGGCCTGTCCAATGTGCAGCGCAACTACGAGATCAGCGTCAAGCGCGGCAAGCTGAGCCAGGCCGAGCTGGAGAAACGCATGCGCCTGCTGCAAGGCAGCCTTGAATATGCCGACATCGCCGATGCCGACCTGGTGATCGAAGCGGTGTTCGAGAAGCTCGAGATCAAGCAGCAGGTGTTCCGCACCCTCGACGAGGTGTGCAAACCAGGGGCGATCCTTGCGACCAACACCTCCAGCCTCGACGTCGATGCCATCGCCGCGGTGACCTCACGCCCGCAGGACGTCATCGGCCTACACTTCTTCAGTCCGGCCAACGTCATGCGCCTGCTGGAAGTGGTGCGCGCCCGCCGAACCGCGCCGGACGTGCTGGCCACCACGCTCAAGCTGGCGCGGCGGATAGGCAAGTTGCCGGTGGTTTCCGGGGTGTGCTTCGGCTTCATCGGCAACCGCATGCTCGAACCCTACGCCCGCGAGGCGATGCGCATGGTGCTGGAAGGCGCCTCGCCGGCGCAGGTCGACGGCGTGCTGACCGGGATCGACCTGAACATGGGCGTGTTGAGCATGCTCGACCTCGCCGGCATCGACGTGAACTACCTGGTGCGCCAGGCCAACAAGGCCGCTTTCGCCGACGACCCCAGCTATTGCCGCCTGGGCGACGAGCTCTACGCCATGGGTTGCTACGGCCAGAAGAGCAGCTTTGGCTTCTACCACTACGAAGGTCGCCAGCGCCTGGACGACCCTACTGTGGAGAAGGTCGCCGAGCGTCTCGCCGGCGAGCTGCAGATCCCGCGGCGCTCGCTCGCCCCCCAGGAAATCCACGACCGCTGCCTGTTCATGCTGATCAACGAAGGCATCCAGCTGCTCGACGAAGGGATCGCCCTGCGCGCCAGCGACATCGACCTGGTGTGGATCAACGGATACGGCTTCCCGGCGCACCTGGGCGGCCCGATGCACTACGCCGAGCAACTGGGCCTGGACCAGGTGCTCGACGGCATCCTGCGCCTGCAGGCGAGCCTGGGCAGCCACGGGCAGCGCTGGTTCAAGCCCGCGCCCCTGCTCAAGCGCCTGGTCGCCGCCGGCCGCACCCGCATCGAGAAATTCTGACTTTTCCGCCGCCACCTCCAGGTGGCGGCCCCGTTGCAAGGACAATTCCATGAAAGAAGCCGTCATCCTCTCCACCGCCCGCACGCCGATTGCCAAGGCCTTCCGCGGTGCCTTCAACCACACTCCGTCGCCGAGCATGGCCTCCTTCGCCATCCGCGCTGCGGTCGAGCGCGCCGGCATCGACGCCGCCGAGATCGAAGACCTGGTGATGGGCACCGGCATGCCGGCCGGCACCGCCGGCTGGAACCTCGGCCGCATGAGCGTGCTTGCGTCCGGCCTGCCACTGTCGGTCAGCGGCCAGACCCTGGACCGCCAGTGCGCTTCCGGCTTGATGGCGGTGGCCACCGCCGCCAAGCAGATCATGGTCGATGGCATGCAGGTCACTATCGGCGCCGGCCAGGAGCACATCTCCCTGGTGCAGAACCGCCACATGGAATGGGTTGGCGAGTTCCACGATCGCCTGGTGCTGCAGAACGAGCCAAACGCCTATATGCCGATGCTGCAGACCGCCGAACGGGTCGCCGAACGTTACGGCATCAGCCGCGAGGCCCAGGACGAATACGCCCTGCAGTCGCAGCTGCGCACAGCGGCCGCGCAACGTGCCGGCCTGTTCGAGGGCGAGATCGTGCCGGTCAGTGTGATCAAGCTAGTGGTCGACAAGGCCACCGGCGCCACCGGCTACGAGAAAGTCAGCCTGTCGCTCGACGAAGGCAATCGCCCGCAAACCGCACTCGCCGACCTGCAGAAGCTCAAGCCGGTCATCGAAGGCGGCTGCATCACCGCCGGCAATGCCAGCCAGCTCTCCGACGGCGCCGCCGCCTGCGTGCTGATGGAGGGCCGCCTGGCCGAGCAGCGCAATCTCGAACCGCTGGGCGCCTATCGCGGCATCGCGGTGGCCGGCCTAGCACCCGAGGAAATGGGCATCGGCCCGGTCCTGGCGGTGCCCAAGCTGCTCAAGCAACACGGCCTAAAGGTCGACGACATCGGCCTGTGGGAGCTCAACGAAGCATTCGCCTGCCAGGTGCTTTATTGCCGCGACAAACTGGGCATCGACAACGACAAGCTCAATGTCAATGGCGGTGCCATCGCCATCGGCCACCCCTACGGCATGAGCGGCGCACGCATGATCGGCCATGCCTTGCTGGAAGGTAAGCGCCGGGGCGTGAAGCACGTGGTGGTGACCATGTGCGTCGGCGGCGGCATGGGCGCGGCCGGCCTGTTCGAGGTGTTCTGATGAGCAACGAACTCTTTTCCCTCGCCGGCAAGACCGTACTCATCACCGGCGCCTCCAGCGGCATCGGTGCGCACCTAGGGCGCGTCGCTAGCCGCGCCGGCGCCCGCGTGGTGCTCGCCGCGCGCCGCGTGGAACGCCTCAACCAGCTGGCCGCCGACATCGGCTGGGACGGCGGCACCGCGCTGGCAGTCCCCATGGACGTGACCTGCCGGCAAAGCGTCGAGGCTGCCTTCAACGCCGCCGAGGAGGCCTTCGGCGTGGTCCACGTGGTGCTCAACAACGCCGGCGTCGGCAACGGCCAGCGCGCTCTTGAGGTCAGCGAGGAAGAATGGCGCCATATGCTGGCCACCAACCTCGACGGCGTCTGGCGCGTGGCCCAGGTGGCCGCCCAGCGCATGGTCCGCGCCGGCGCGCCGGGCAGCATCGTCAATATCGCCTCGATGCTCGGCCTGCGCGTGGGCACCGGCTACAGCCATTACTGTGCTGCCAAGGCCGGCGTGGTGCAGCTGACCAAGTCGCTGGCACTGGAACTGGCGCGCGAGCATATCCGCGTGAACGCCATCGCCCCGGGCTACTTCAAGACCGAGATGACCGACGCCTTCTTCGACAGCGAGAAGGGCCAGGCCTACATCCGCGCCGCCGTGCCCCTGCGCCGCCTGGGCCAACTCGAGGAGCTGGAAGGTCCCTTCCTGCTCCTGGCCAGCGCTGCCGGTGCCTTCATGACCGGCAGTGTGCTGGCGGTCGACGGCGGCCATCTGGTCGGCAGCCTCTGACCTCACGCGCCGCTCGTGCACGGGCCCGCCCCTCCCTTTGCGGGGGGACGGGTCGGTGCGGCTCCTTGCAATGCTTCCTCCGGTTGTAATCCCACCACCACCGGAGGCCATCATGAAGATCAACTTCGCCCGGATCATGGGCCAGGTCGCGCAGCGCCATGCCGACCAGGAAGCCCTCGTGAACATCGAGCGCAACCGGCGCTACAGCTTCGAGGAGCTGCACGGCCTGACCAACCGCATCAGCCACCTGCTGCATGTCCGACTGGGCCTGGGGCGCGGCGACGTCGCCCTGTGCATCCTGGAGAACGACAACCTCTCGCTGCTGCACGCCTGGACCGCGTTCAAGGGCGAGGCAGCCCTGGCGCACACCAACTTCCGCGACGCCCTCGACGAGCACCGCTGGCAGATCGAGTTCCTCCGCCCACGGGTGATCTTCATCGAGACCGTGCTGCTGGAACGCTACGCCGAGCTGCTGCGAGCGAGCGAAGCCTGCGTGGTGTGCATGGACCCGCCGCCGGCCGACCAAAGCGCCGCTCTGTACTTCTGGGACCTGCTCGAAGGCCTGCCGGACAGCGAGCCGGACGTCGAGTCCGATGACCGAGACGACATCCTCCTCTACCGCTTCACCGGCGGCACCACCGGCCGCAGCAAATGCGCCCAGTACAGCATCGACAACTGGCTGGCCGCGCGCGACTCCATGTACGCCGACAGCGAGCAGAGCGAGGCGCTCAACGCGACCACCCGCTACCTGCAGATCGCCCCCATCAGCCATGGCGCCGGACTCTCGCTGCTGCCCACGCTGTTCCGCGGCGGCTGCACCCTGACGCAGAACACCACCGACCTGAAGGCCTGGTGCCACAACGTCGAGCGCGAGCGGGTCACCACCAGTCTGATGGTGCCGACCCTAGTCAACGGCCTGCTGGAGCTCCCGGAAGCGACGCAGCACGACCTCTCCAGCCTGAGCACCCTGTACTACGGCGCAGCGCCCATGAGCCCGGCCAAGCTGGAACGGGCGCAGGCGCGCTTCGGCAACATCTTCTACCAGCTGTATGGCTCGACCGAATGCGCCCAGGCGGTCTGCACCCTGACCAAGGCCGATCACCTGACGGCCATCGCGACCGGCCGCCTCGCCTCGGCCGGCCGGCCGACCACCGGGATCGAACTGAGGGTGGTCGACGACACCGGCCAGTGCCTGCCCCCGGGCGTCACCGGCGAGATCCTGCTGCGCGGTCGCGGCACCATCTGCGGCTACTTCCGCAACCCACAGGGCACGGCGGCGGAGTTCGTCGACGGTTTCTGGAAATCCGGCGACCTGGGTTACCTGGACGAAGCCGGTTACCTGTTCATCGTCGATCGCAAGAAGGACGTCATCATCAGCGGCGGCTTCAACGTCTACGCGGTGGAAGTGGAGTCCAGCCTCAACGCGCATCCGGCCGTATCGCTCTCTGCCGTGGTAGGGGTACCTCATGGCCACTGGGGCGAGTCGGTGCATGCCGAAGTGGTGCTCAAGGAAGGTGCCAGAGTCACTCAGGATGAACTGATCGAGCATGTCAGGGAGCGCCTGGGTAGCCTGAAGGCGCCCAAGACTCTGACCTTCGTCGAGGCCTTGCCACTGAGCGCGGTCGGCAAGGTCTTGCGTCGCCAGGTCCGCGAGAAGTACTGGAAGGACCAGGTGCGCCGGGTCAGCTGATCGGTAGCGCGCCACGGAGCCTACAGAGGCTCCGCGGCGACAGCAAAAAAAGACAGACCCGCATTACGCGGGTCCGTCTTCAATGGGGGAAACGAATGCCTCAGCGGATACCGCTACCCGCCAGGCTGTCCGGGGTCCACATGTTGTCGGAGCTCATGGTCGGCGACACTTTCAGGCCGCCCAGGCTCGGCCACTGGTTGATGTAGTAGCTGCCTGCGATCAGGTCGTAATGACCGGTGGTGGTAGTGTTGATCGCCGACGCATCGTAGAGCGGGGTCAGGTAGGCGAAGCCCGGACGCCACAGCTGGCCATGACCGTCGTACTGGTCATTGGCGAGCACGGCCCAGCTGTCCTCGTCGACGTAGAAGGTGCGCTTGGCATAGATGTGCCGCTCGCTCGGCTTAAGGGTCGCTTCCACTACCCACACGCGGTGCAGTTCCCAGCGCACGAAATCGGGGTTTATGAACTTGTTGCCGAACACCTGATCGGCGTTGGCTGCGTAGTTGAAGCGATAGGTGTTGTACGGAACGTACAGCTCCTTCTTGCCGGCCAGCTTCCAGTCGTAGCGATCCATGCGACCGTTGAACAGGTTGACGTCGTCGACCGTGGACATGCCCGAGGTACTGGGGTTCGGGGTGTCGTAGGCTAGGTCCGGCGCCAGACGTACGCGGCGCTGTCCCGGCAGGTACTGGTAGGCGCGGCGGCCCTTCAGGCCATCGACGTTCTCGAAGGTCATGATCGCCTCGCCGGCGCGACGGGCCGGGCCAGTGTAGTTGGCGCGGGCCCGGTTGTAGATCACCGGCGACTCCTCCTTGTGGTCATAGAACGGACTCTCGATGGTCCATACGCCCTGGGTGGAGAGCACGCGCTTGCCGGCCGCGTCGATGTTGAATGCCGAGTACTTCGGCATCACGAAGGAGATGCCCTGGTAACGTGCGATGTGGTTGAGCATCACCTCAATACCGCTTTTCGGGATCGGGAAGGGAATCCCGCCAGCGGCATCGACCGGCGTGTAGCCGTCGGCGGCCAGCTTGGCGCCGGTGGCGTTCTTGATGGTCTTGTCGAGCACCGACTGCGGGTAAGCGACCGTTCGATGGGTGGGATATACGTCCATGCGGAAGCCCGGCAGCTTCTTCACCAGGGCCTTCGCGCCCTCGCTCATCTTGGCTGCATAGGTGTCCACGTTCTTCGCGTCGATGGTGAACAGCGGTTTCTCGCTGGCGAAGGGATCGGGGCGAATGCCCGACGCCGCGTCGAACCCCGCTGGCGGGGTGGTCAGGCCGCCAGCATAGGCCGGGATGCTGCCATCCGAGCTGCCCGCTTTTTCGGCGCCGATGGCCGTCAGGTTGCTGCCTAGTGCCTTGGCCTCGTCGGCCGAAACGGCCGCATGGAGCACGCCTGCATGCGCGGCCAGGATGCTGGCCGCGATCAGGGTTCTTGTCAGTCTATTCATGTCTCCACCTTCTCATCTTGTATTTTTGAACGTCGCGTACAGCGCGCCACACAGCTTCCGGGAGCCGCCACCATCGCCCCCGGCCGGCACCACCATGGGCGGCTACGTAGACCGGGCAGGAACAGGCTGTCGATAAGCCGCCGGCGCAGTGGCAGCGCGACAGCACGCGCCTCGACGCGGTTGGGTCGAGCCCGATTCCTGGCTTATGTTTTATCCAAGGCTCCGCTTCCCCCGCCCCCCCCGATAGGCATGGGGTGGGAGGGGACGGGCGGGCGCCACTGCCGTGCAGTCGATCGGACGATCGGACGATCGGAAAACTCCCGACGCAAATGCAATGACGCCGCAACCCTCGCGGATTGCGGCGTCATTGCTGCCCAGGCGGGAGGGCGCAGCGGCCCGTCCTGCAGGCCTCAGGCGAACACGCGGAGGATGGTTTCCGCCACGCAGGCAGGCTTGCTCGCGCCTTCCACCTCAACGGTCATTTCGTAGGTGATCTGCGCGCCATTGCCTTCCAGCGGCTCCCAGGCCAGCACCTTGAAGTGCCCGCGCAGGCGGCTGCCGACTGGCACCGGCTGGACGAAGCGCACCTTGTTCAGCCCGTAGTTCAGGCCCATCTTGACGTTGCGGATCTCGAAGGCGTCGGTCATCAAGGGCGGCAGCAGGCTGAGGGTCAGGAAGCCATGGGCGATGGTGGTGCCGAACGGGCCCTTGGCCGCGCGTTCGGGATCGACATGGATCCACTGCGAGTCGCCGGTGGCCTCGGCGAAGGTGTCGATTCGCTTTTGGTCGATGGTCAGCCAGTCGCTAGTGCCGACGACCTGGCCGACCAGACCCTGTAGTTCCGCGATGGTTTCGTAGCTTTTCATTGTTTTCACTCAAAGGGGATGAAAGCGAGTATCAGGCGCCCAGCTCAGCCTGCAGCGCCGCGGCGCAGGCCGCCTCATGGCTGTCGGCGCTGCCCAGTTGCAGGTCGGCGACGATGGCGCGCTTGTAGTAGTGGCCGATCAGGTATTCCTCGGTCATGCCGATGCCGCCGTGCAGTTGGATACCCTGCCCGCAGATGAACTTGGCGGCGCGGCTGATCAGCATCTTCGTTGCCGACAGAGTGCGGCTGCGCTCCTGCGGGGCGTCATTGGCCACCGAGGCGAGCGCCGCGTGCAGCATCGAGCGAGCCACCTCCAGCTCCGCGGCCATGTCGGCCATGCGGTGCTGCAGGGACTGGAAGCTACCGATGGCGACACCGAACTGTTGGCGCACCTTCAGGTATTCGGCGGTGACCTCGAGGGTCTTCTCCATCACCCCGATCAGCTCGGCGCACAGCGCCACGGTGGCGTGGGCCAGGCCTTCCTGCAGCGCCTCCAGGCCCTGGCCCGGCTCACCGAGCAGCGCCTCGCGGCCGATAGCCACGCCATCGAAGTGCAGTTCCTCGACCCAGCTGCCGTCATGCAGCGGCAACGCCTGGCGGTCCAGTCCGAGGAACTCGCCTTCGAGCAGCACCAGGCTCAGGCCAGGCACGTCGTCCAGCTGTACCGACACCAGCAGCGCATCGGCGCCGGGAGCGCCGAGCACCAGGCTCTTGCGACCGTGCAGTCGGTAACCCTCGCCGTGGCGTTCGCCCCGCAGCGCAACCGGCAGCGGCATGCCGCGCGAAGCCGGTTCGCTGTAGGCCAGCGCCAGGCGCAGCGAACCGTCGGCCAGTTGCGGCAGCAGACGCGCCTTCTGCGCCTCGCTGCCGCCGGCTACCAGCGTCTGTGCCGCCAGCACCGCGCAGCCCAGGTAGGGCTCCAGCACCAGGGCACGGCCCAGCTGCTGGGCGATGATCACGGTCTCCTGCAGCGAGCCGCCGAGGCCACCATAAGCCTCGGGCAGGGCCGCCATGAGCCAGCCGTTGTCGGCGAACACTTGCCAGTTGTCGGCGCGGCCGTTGCGGCCGCCCTTGAGCAGCGCGTTGCGTGTCTCGAAGCCGTAAGCCTTGTCGACATAACGGCGCACGCTGTCCTGCAGCAGCTGTTGTTCCGAATTCAGATCGAAATCCATACCCGTGTCCTGACTCAAAGTTGGAACAGCATCTTGGCGATGATGCCGCGCTGCACCTCGCTGGTGCCGCCGTAGATGGTCGAGGCGCGGCGCAGGAACATGTCGTTGGCAATGCCGCGGGCCAGCTCCTGTAACGGGTACGCCTGCGCCGGCGCCGCCTCGTGGGGATGCGCGTAAGCCACGGCACCGTAGTCGCCCAGCGCCTCCAGCTGCACCTCGGTGATGCGTTGCTGCAGCTCGGTCGCTCGGATTTTCAGCATCGAGCCCAGCACGTGCGAAGCCGGGTCGTGCCGCTGCTCCATCTGCGCGACGCGCTGTACCAGCATGCCGATGGCCTGCAGCTCGGCATCCAGGCGCGCCAGCTTCAGGGCGAACTCCGTACGCTCGATCAGCCGCCCCTCGCCGGCCGGAATGGCGGTGGCGAACAGGCGCAGCTCACGCATGTAGCGCTTGAGCTCGGGGAGGTCGGCGGTGGTCGCGTGCTCGTTGTTGAGCAGGAACTTGGTGATGTTCCAGCCCTGCCCTTCGGCGCCGATCAGGTTACCCACCGGCACCCGCACGTTGTCGAAGAAGGTCTCGTTCAGGTGATGGGCGTCGTCGATGCTGCGGATCGGCCGCACGGTCACGCCCGGGGTATTCATGTCCACCAGCAGGAAGCTGATCCCGGCCTGCTTCTTCACCTCGAAATCGGTGCGCACCAGCAGGAAGATCCAGTCGGCATGATGGGCGTAGCTGGTCCAGATCTTCTGGCCGTTGATCACGTAGTGGTCGCCGTCGCGCTCGGCGCGGGTGCGCAGCGCGGCGAGGTCGGAGCCGGCGCCCGGCTCGGAGAAGCCCTGGCACCACAGGCGCTCGCCGTTGAAGATGGCCGGCAGGTGCTCGGCCTTCTGTTCCGGCGTGGCGAAGGCATTGAGCACCGGGCCGAGCATCTTGTGCACGAAGGCGTCCTGGGTTGGGGTTCCGGCCGCGCTGCACTCATCGTCGAATACCAGGATCTGCGGCACCGACCAGCCGGTGCCGCCGTGCTCCTTCGCCCAGTAGGGCGCACCCCAGCCGCGCGCCTGCAGCAGCTTCTGCCAGCGCATGATCTGCTCGCGGGGCGAGCGCGTGCAGCGCTGCAGCCCCTTGAGCTCGGCCGGCACCTGGGCCAGGAAGTCGCGGACCTCCTGGCGGAACGCCGCGAGTCCGGCGTCAGGTTGAAAGTCCATGGCCGTTCCTCGTCAGTCTTTGCGGTACATGGTGACTACACAGGCGCCACCGATACCGATGTTGTGCTGCAGCGCGATACGCGCGCCTTCGACCTGGCGCTGCTCGGCCTGGCCGCGCAGCTGCTGGACCAGTTCGGTGCACTGCGCGAGGCCCGTGGCGCCGATCGGGTGGCCCTTGGACAGCAGGCCGCCGGACGGGTTGACCACGTAGCGGCCGCCGTAGGTGTTGTCGCCGTCGTCGACGAACTTCTGTGCGCCGCCTTCCGGGCACAGGCCCAGGGATTCGTAGGTAAGCAGCTCGTTCTGCGCGAAGCAGTCGTGCAGTTCGACGACGTTCACCGCTTCGGCGCCGATACCGGCCTGCTCGTAGACCTTCTGCGCCGCCGCGCGGGACATCGAGTAACCCGCCACGTCACGCATGTCGCCGGACTTGAAGGTCTCGGCGCCATCGGTGGTCAGCGCCTGGCCGGCGATCCACACGCGCGAATCCAGGCCATGCTTCTTGGCGTAGGCCTCGCTGCACAGCACCGCCGCCGCCGCGCCGCAGGTCGGCGGGCAAGCCATCAGGCGCGTCATGACTTCCGGCCAGACCACCTGATCGGCGAGCACGTCTTCGCTGCTCACGACCTTGCGGAACACTGCCTTGGGGTTGTTCGCGGCGTGGCGGCTGGCCTTGGCGCGAATCTTGGCGAAGGTTTCCAGGGGCGTGCCGAAGCGCTTCATGTGCTCCACCCCGGCGCTGCCGAAGATGCGCAGCGCCGCGGGGATTTCCGAGGCGCCGGGGATGGCCGCGTCGCACTGGTCGAGGAATAGCTCCAGCGGGCTGGGACGGTCGGCGAAGGCGCTGGGAATGGCCCCCGGGACCATTTGCTCGAAGCCTACGGCCAGGACGATGTCGACCATGCCGCTGGCGATCGCCTGGTTGGCCAGGTACAGCGCGGTGGAGCCGCTGGCGCAGTTGTTGTTGACGTTGATCACCGGGATACCGGTCATGCCCACGTTGTAGAGCACACGCTGGCCGCAGGTGGAATCACCGAAGACGAAGCTGGCATAGGCCTGCTGGACCGACTCGTAGCCAACGCCGGCATCTGCCAGGGCGATGCGTACGGCCTGCTCGCCCATGGCCACGTAGGTCTCGTTCTGGCCCGGTTTCACGAACGGGATCATGCCGACCCCGGCGACAACGACTTTCTGCGCCATTTGCTTCTCCTCAGAATTGCCAAGCCCACCGGGAACGCGGCGCCGCTGCGCGGCCGACGCGGATGGGCGTCATGAGTCTCAAGGATAGGCAGACCGTTCGCCCCGTCGCCCCTCCCGAATGGGATGGGTCCGCGGCCGTCGGGAGCGGCCGATCCTCACGTTTATTCGTCGCGCGCGCCCCGTGGCACAACGCGGATGTTTCATCGGGCCTACGCCCAGTCTCTCACGTCGTCGTATCGGCATCGGCCAGTACGACGGCAGGTCGAGCGCCGCTCAAGGTGCGAGGCGCGCTGCGCCGCGGTAGGGCAAGCCTTCCTTGGCCAGGAAACGGCGTACCGCCTCGGCGTGGTAGTTGCTGTCACCGCACAGCGACTGCGCCAGCGCCTCGAACTGGTTCATGGCGTGGCGATCGGTTTCGAAGCTGCGGTTGAGCAGAGTCTTCACCAGGCCCAGGGCATGGGTCGGCGCCTCGTCGAACTGCTGGGCGTATTCCAGCACGCTGTCGCGCAACTGCTCGGGCGCCACCACCGTCTGCGCCAGGCCCAGGCCGATAGCTTCCTCGGCGCCCAGCGCGCGAGCAGAGAACACGATCTCCTTGGCCCGCGCCAGGCCGATCAGGCGCGGCAGCACGTAGAGCATCGACAGGTCCGGCACCAGGCCCAGGCCGAGGAAGGTCGGCAACAGGCGGGTGCGCGGGGTGACGAAGACGAAGTCCGCCGCCAGCGCCAGGGAGAAGCCCGCGCCCACGGCTACGCCGTCCACCGCCGCGATCACCGGCTTCTCCAGATCCTGCAGCTCGCCAAACCAGCGGTGGAAGCCCAGCACCAGCTCACGCCCGGCGAACGCCGGCTCATCGCCCGGGTCCAGGCTGCCCAGGTCGAAGCCGGAACAGAAGCTGCCGCCGGCGCCAGTGAGCACCACCGAACGGACTTCGCGGTCCTCGCGGGCGGCCCGCAGCGCCGCCGGCATCGCCTCGCTGATGGCCTCGCACAGGGCGTTGCGTTTCTGCGGCCGGTTCAGCGTGATGATCGCCGTCCGCCCGACCTTCTCGAACACTACTGCGTCGTCTGTCACCTGCGTCTCTCCTCTTCGCCAGACGCCGCACGGAACGCGGGGCGCCGGCCGCTGGCTCAGCCCAGGTTGCGGGCGATGATCATCTTCTGGATGTGGCTGGTGCCTTCGTAGATCTTGGTCACCCGCACGTCGCGGCAGTAGCGCTCCACCGGGAAGTCGGCGAGATAACCGTAGCCGCCGTGAATCTGCAGGGCTTCGGAGCAGACTTTCTCGGCCATCTCGCTGGCGTACAGCTTGGCCATCGAGGCTTCCTTGGTGCAGGACACGCCGGCCGCGTGCAGACGCGCGGCATGCAGGGTGAACTGGTGCGCCACCTCCACCTGGGTGGCCATGTCGGCCAGGTCGAAGGCCACGCCCTGCAGCTGAATGATCGGCGCGCCGTAGGCTTCACGCTCCTTGGCGTACTTCACCGCGGCATCCAGTGCAGCTCGGGCGGCACCGACGGCCACCGCAGCGATACCGATGCGACCTTCGGACAGGGTGCCCATCAAGCGCTTGTAGGCAGTGCCCTCCTCCCCCAGCAGGTTCTCCGCCGGAACCCGGCAGTTGTCCAACTGGATAGCCGCTACCTGGGCGGAACGCTGGCCCATCTTTTCCTCGACGCGCGCCACGTTGTAGCCAGGGCCGCGCGGATCGACGATGAACATGCTCGCGCCCTTGCGGCCTTCCGGGGTATCGGTGTGAGCGGCAATGGCGAAGGCGATTCCGGCTTCGTTGCCGTTGGAGATGAACTGCTTACTGCCGTTGAGCACGTAGCCATCGCCGTCACGGCGCGCGGTGGTGCGGAAGGCGCCGGTATCCGAGCCGGCCTGCGGCTCGGTCAGCAAGCCGGCGGCGATCAGCTCGCCCGAGGCCATGCGCTGCAGGTACTTGTTCTTCTGCGCCTGGGTGCCGTAGCGGCACAGCATGTCGGCCAGGCCATTGTGTACGTGAAGGATGGTGGCGAAACCGGCATCTGCTGCGGCAAATTCCTCGATGGCCAGCACATACTCCGGGAAGGACATCGCCGAACCGCCGTACTCTTCCGGCAGGTGTATGCCAAGGAAGCCCAGCTCCGCTACCGCCGCCAGCTCATTGCGCGGCCATGCGCCCGTACGGTCACGCTCTGCGGCGGTCGCCGCCACCACGTCCTGAGCCACCTTGCGGGCGGTATCGCGGATCATGACTTCCTGTTCACTCAGGAACACTGCGGATGTATCGCTCATTTTCTTCCTCACGAATGGGATCGGGTTGCCGATGCTTTGCCGTGCGACGCGGCCTTGGCGGCGCACTTCGCAATGTCCGCAGGATGCCGACGCGCTTCAGGGGGGCGCGCCTCCCCTCTTGGTAGGGGAGCACCCTGCCGGGCACCTCCGCTCCGACGTCCTCAACGGATCAGCCCATGCTGGCGCGCCAGGCTGATGGCGGCGTAGCGGCTGGAAACACCGAGCTTGGCGAGGATGTTCTTCACGTTCCATTTCACCGTGCCGAAGGTGATGTTCAGGGTCAGCGCAATCCGCTTGTTGGACATTGCCTGGGCGATCAGGCCGAGGATTTCCACCTCGCGCGGGGTCAGGCTGGCGCGTTGCTCGCCGCCCGCCGCCCGCCGAGCCGGCACCGGCTCGGCGGCGCTCTCTGCAGGCGCCACATACGCCAGCAACACGTCGAGATAGCCATGCCCGGCCTCGTCCAGCCCCTCGTCCTCGCGCAGTGCCCTGAGCCGATCCAGCAGGCGAGGCCCCTCGTCGAGCAGCGTGCGTACCAGGCCGAGGCACGCACCAAGCCGGAGGGCCTCGCGCAGGCGTTCGCGGTGTTGCTCGTCCTGCCCGAGGTCATCGTGGGCAACTGCGCAGAGCAGCAAGGCCTTCACCCGCGTGCGACCGCGACCGTAGCCTTCTGCGAAGCATCCGATCAGGGCCAGCGACTCCAGCGCCGCCGCCGGCTCGTGCCCAGCCAGGGCTACGCGGGCGCGGGCGAAGGCAACCATGGTGGCAATCTCGTCCTGGCAATCGCCACGGTATTGCGCCAGCAGTTCTTCGAGACGTCCCAGGCGCTCGCCGGCGCGGCGCGCATCGCCCTGCGCCAGCAGAACCTTGACCTGTTCGGCGAGCATCAGGGCGAGCAGGCGATCCAGACCCAGCGCATGGAAATGCGCGGCCTGCGCCTCGAGGAACTCCAACAACGCCTGCGGCGTATCGCGCAACGCGGTGAGGCGCGCCCGGCACATCGAGGCGCGAGCCATCACATCGGGCATCGACGACTGCAGGATGCCGCTGCGATTGGCCAGCACGGCCAGGGCCTCGTCGATGCGATCGAGCTCGTAGTAGGCGTCGCACAGGTTCGCCGCGCACAGGTTCGCCGAGACCGAACCGCGCCCGTAGTCTTCTTCTGCCCGCGCCAGCAGGCTGGCCCCCAGGCGCGCAGCCTCGCGGGCATCGCCGATACGCAGCCAGGCCTGGGCCTGGGTGTTCTCGAAGACCATCGCCATGTCGTTGTCGCGGTCGCCCGGATCGATGGGATTTTCGTCGTGCAGACGACGCGCGGCGTCGATGCGCCCCAACGCCAGGTAGGCGCTGGCCAGCGCCGAGAGACTGATGTAGCGCAGCGAGCGGTTTTCCAGCGGCGCCTGGTGCATCGGCTCGAGCAGGCCGATGACCCGCCGCGGGTTGTCCAGCTGCAGGGCGATGGCTGCATCGGCCAGGGCGAAGCGCGACGACAGCGCAGGATTGCGCGCCGCTTCGGTACGGCGGATCTGCTCCAGCCAGCGCGCGGCCTTCTCCGGACGGGCGGTGAAGGCGTAGGTCAGGCAACCCAGGATGAACAGTCGCGGGTGAGCGAACAGGGTTTCCTGTGGCAGGCGTTCGAGCAAGTGCAGCATCGGGCTGATGTAGGCCATGCTCCAGGTGGCGCTGGCGGCCTGCTCCATGGCGGCGACGGCG
Source organism: Pseudomonas sp. PDM18 (assembly GCF_014852585.1). Taxonomy (GTDB): domain Bacteria; phylum Pseudomonadota; class Gammaproteobacteria; order Pseudomonadales; family Pseudomonadaceae; genus Pseudomonas. The sequence continues at coordinate 64,862 of NZ_JACVBX010000012.1, forward strand.
AAGTCCAGGTCGCCGCCGAGGTTGGCATGGCGCACCGATTCGACTAGCAGCTCATGCTCGGCGAACCACTGGCTGGCGCGCCGATGCAACGCCTCCACTGCCGCCGAGCCCTGCTGTGCCAGGCGCTGGCCGAGAAATTCGCCGAACAGCGGGTGGAATCGGTACCAGGGCGTCTGGTCGTCAGAATCGACCCGGTAGATCAGCAGGTTCTCGTCCTCGACGCGCTTGATCAGGTCCGCCGCGTGCGAATTGCCGGTGACGAAGGCCGCGAGATCGGCGTTGAAGCGACGGAACGGCGACACCTGCTCCATCAGGCCGAGCAGTTCGGGCGCCAGGCACGCCACCACGTCCTCGGCCAGGTAGGCCTGCAGGTCCGCCGACTTCCACAGCAGCGAGCGCAGCTTGGGACGCTTGGCCGGGCGGTTGCGCAGCAGGGTGGCAATGGGTTGCAGGCTCGCCGGCCAGCCGCTGGTCAGCTCGTGAATCAGCTGTTCCTCGTCGGCGGTGAGCTTGAGATTGCCGAGGTTGTGCTCGAAGAAAACGCGAGTCTCCTCCAGGTCGAACGGCAGTTCGGCAAAGTCGATTTCCGCAACCTGGCCCTGCATACGCAAACGGCCGAGGCTCAGCGGCGGCGAGCTGCGCGAGGCGATCACCAGGTGCAGGTTGGGCGGACAATGGTCGAGCAGCTTCTGCATCAGTCGATGCGCCAGCGGCGCCTCAACGTGCTGGTAGTCGTCGATCAGCAAGTACAGCTCGCGGCCCAGTTGTTCGGCGATGCGCGTGACCTGCGCGACCAGCGCATTGAACGCGGCCTCGCCGCTGTCGCCGTGCAGCAGTTCCGCCTCGATGGCGATGTCCAGGCGCCGCAACGCCGCCAGCAGATAGGTCAGGAAGCTGGGAAACAGTCGGTCGTCGTGGCTGAGCGATAGCCAGGCGACGTCCAGGCCATCCTTGAGCAGCGCCTGGCGCCACTGCGCGAGCAGCAGGGTCTTGCCGAAACCGGCGCCGCCGGTGATCAGCGTGACGCAGCCCAGGCGCCCCTCCTGCAGCCGCTCCAGCAGGTGCGTGCGGGGAATGTGCCGGGTGTTCAGGCGCGGCGGGGAAAACTTGGTCGCGACCAGCAGGTCGTCGGCGTTCATTAGTGACGTTTGCATGTTGTCGTTCACTCTTGCTCTGGCGCATGCGGAGTCCACAGGACACCCCGCTGCAACGCTCTTTAAACGAATGGCCAGCCCCGGCGAGCGGCTTTGCGACCGCTCGGCTGCCTGGACGGCCAGGGCCATGCTGCAACAGCCACATCTCCGCCCGCCCCGTCCGCAAGGGGGGGGTACGCCAGGGAAACCCTGGCGTAAGTTCGATTGCGACTGGATTGACCGCTGTGAACGAGCGAGGAGCAGAAATGAGCGAGTCGGTTTCTTTTGAAGTGAAAGGCCAGGTGGGCTGGATCACCCTCACCCGTCCGAAGGCGATGAACGCGCTGAATCGCGAGATGCTCGATGCCATGATCGAGACCCTGAAAGCCTGGGAAGGCGATGCCGGCGTGCGCGTCGTCGCCCTCACCGCCACCGGCACTGCGTTCTGCGCCGGCGCCGACCTGAAGGCCACGGGCAGTGCCCAGCCCGGCGAGATGGACCTGCTGGACACCATCGTCGCCTTCTTCGACCGCCTGCGCGCCTTCCCCAAGCCGGTGATCGCCGCGGTCAACGGCCTGGCCCTGGCCGGCGGCCTGGAAACGGTGCTGTGCTGCGACTTCGTGATCGCCGCCGAGACCGCGCGCTTCGGCGACGCCCACTCCAACTTCGGCGTCTTCCCCGGTGGCGGCGGCGCTGCCGTGCTGCCGCGCAAGATTCCGGAGAACATCGCCAAGTACATGCTGTTCACCGGTGACGCCCTGCCGGCCCAGGACATGAAGCTCTATGGCCTGGTCAGCGAAGTGGTGGCCGACGCCGAGCTGGTCGGCCGGGTCCAGGCCATAGGCGACAAGCTGGCCGAGAAGAGCCCGCTGGTGCTGCGCAAGATGAAGAAGGTCGCCGACGAGGCCACCGACAAGAGCCGCGCCGACGCCCTGCGCCACGAGCTGCTGGAGCTGCGCAACCACCAGCGCTCCTACGACATGGCCGAGGGCGTGCGCGCCTTCGCCGAGAAGCGCAAGCCCGACTTCAAGGGCTATTGATCCCGCCCCCTTTCCGAGAGCGAATTCAGATGGAAAACGTATACATCGTCGGCGTCGGCATGACCGCGTTCGGCCGCCACACCGACAAGACCATCAAGCAACTCACCGCCTGGGCCGTCGAGGACGCCCTGGACGATGCGGGCTGCGACCGCAAGTGGATCCAGGTCGGCTTCTTCGGCAACTGCACCCAGGGCCATTTCGACGGCCAGCACATGATCCGCGGCCAGGTCGCCCTGCTGCCGCTGGGCCTGGACGGCATCCCGATCTTCAACATCGAAGGCGCCTGCGCCTCCTCCAGCCACGCCTTCAACCTGGCGGTCACCCAGCTGCAGGCCGGCGCCGCTGACGTCGCAATCGCCGTGGGCGCGGAGAAGATGTTCTACAGCGACAAGATGAAGATGTTCTCCGCCTTCGAGTCCGCCTGGGACATCGAGACCTTCGAGGAGAACAAGAACTACCTGGCCGCCATGGGCAAGAACATCGTGCCGCCGCCCGGCTCGCAGTCCGAAAAGCCCTACAGCCCGTTCATGGACGTCTACGCCGCCCTCGGCCGTGGCGGCCTGATGGAGCGCTACGGCATCACCCAGCGCCAGCTGGCCGCCGTGTCCTCGAAGAACCACGGCCACTCGGTGCACAACGTGCGCTCGCAATACCGCAACGCCATGAGCATCGAGGAAATCCTCGCCGCGCCGCCGATCACCTACCCGATCACCCTGCCGATGTGCTCGCCGATCTCCGACGGCGCGGCGGCAGCGATTCTCTGCACCGAGTCGGCGCTGAAGAAGTATGGTTTCGACAAGAGCCGCGCGATCAAGGTGCTGGCCAGCGTCGTGCGCTCGGCCTCCGCTCGCGCCGCCGAGGACTTCGACAAGGGCTGCACGCATTTGGCCGGCAAGGCCGCCTTCGAACAGGCCGGCATCTCCCCGCAGGACGTCGACGTGGCCGAGGTGCATGACGCCACCGCCATCGGCGAGCTGCTCGCCATCGAGGCCCTGGGCCTGTGCGAGCCGGGCATGAGCGGCGTGATGGCCGAGCGCGGCGACAGCGCCCTCGGCGGCCGTCTGCCGGTCAACCCGTCCGGTGGCCTGGAATCCAAGGGCCACCCGATCGGCGCCACCGGCATCGGGCAGATCTTCGAGCTGGTCGAGCAGCTGCGCGGCAACTGCGGCCCGCGCCAGGTCGAAGGCGCGCGCATTGCCCTGCAAGGCAATGGCGGCGGCCTCTGGCGCGTCGAAGAGTCCACCGAGCACGTCGGCATCTTCGCCCGCGCCTGAGGCCGGTCGGAGAGACTTTCGCGGAGGTGCCGCCCCGGCGACACTTCCACCTTTTTCCCTTAGTACCCGTAGGTGAACAACAATGACAATTCGCTTCGACGGCCGCGTGGCCATCGTCACCGGCGCCGGCAATGGCCTGGGCCGCATCCATGCACTGCAACTGGCCGAGCGTGGCGCCAAGCTGGTGATCAACGATTTCGGCGGCAGCCGTGACGGTAGCGGCAGCTCCTCCGAGGCCGCCCTGGCGGTGGTAGAGGAAATCCGTCGTGCCGGTGGCAGCGCCATCGCCAACGGCGCCAACGTCGCCGACTACGAGCAGGTCCAGGCCCTGGTGGCGCAGACCGTCGCCCAGTTCGGCCGCGTCGATGTCCTCATCAACAACGCCGGCATCCTGCGCGACAAGTCCTTCCCGAAAATGGAGATCGCCGACTTCCGCGCGGTGCTCGATGTCCACCTTATGGGCTCGCTGTACTGCACCAAGGCTGTCTGGGACCTGATGAAGGAACAGAACTACGGGCGCATCCTGATGACCACCTCCGCCGCCGGCCTGTTCGGCAACTTCGGCCAGGCCAACTACGGCGCGGCGAAGATGGCGCTGGTGGGGCTGATGAACATGCTCGCCATCGAAGGCCGCAAGAACAACATCCACGTCAACACCCTGGCTCCGATGGCGGCCACCCGCATGACCGAGGACGTGATGCCCGAGGAGTTGCTCAAGGCCAGCCGTCCCGAGCAGGTCAGCCCGGGTGCGCTGTTCCTGGTCAGCGAAGAAGCGCCGACCAAGCTGGTGCTGGGCGCCGGTGCCGGCGTGTTCTCCGCCGTGCGCATGGAAGAGACCGCGCCGGTGTTCGTCGGTGCCAACGTGACGCCCGAAGACGTCCAGGCGCATCTGGCGCAGATCACCGACTGGAACACCGCCGGTCCGCGCAACGATGCCAACCAGCAGGTGCAGATCTTCATCGAGACCGCCATGCAGGCCCTCAAGGGCGCCTGACGGCCGCGGATTCCGCTACGCCCGAACATCGCGGAGAATGCCGGCCCAACTGCTGGGCCGGCATGCCGGCTGCCCGCCCGGAGCCGCTGCCGTCCCTGACCGGCCTATGCTGATCGGCATGCGCGCTCACCTGGATAGCCCGTCACCTGGAACGCCCGTCGCCTGGGTCAACGGCAGGAGAACAAGAATGACACTGATGAACTTCGGCCGGACGTTCGGCAACCTTGCCGTCCGCTTCGCCGAGCGCGAGGCGCTGGTCAACATCGAGCGCAAGCGCCGCTACACCTTTCGTGAACTGCACGCACTGACCAACCGCATCGCCAACATGCTGCACGACAAGTTGCAGCTGGAGCGCGGCGACGCCTACCTGTGCATCCTCGACAACGACAACCTGTCCCTGCTGCACGCCTGGACCGCCATGAAATGCCAGGCGGCCGGCGCCTACGCCAACTTCCGCGACTCCCTCGAGGAGCATTGCGCGCAGATCACGCTGATCCGGCCGAAAGTGGTGTTCCTCGAGAACGCCCTGCTGGAGCACTACTTCGACGTGCTTCGCACCCAGGACATCCGTGTGGTCTGCATGGACCCGCCGGCACAGCCGCAGGACGGCCTGCTGTACTTCTGGGACCTGCTCGAAGGCGTTTCCGAGCAGACCCCCGACGTAGTCCGCGACACCCGTAACGAAGTGGTCTCCTACCGCTTCACCGGCGGCACCACCGGCGCCAGCAAGTGCGTGCCCTACACCACCGACAACTGGATGTCGCTGCGCGACTCCATGTACATGGACGGTGAGCAGCCCTACCAGGCCGACACCCGTTTCCTGCACATGGCGCCGATCAGCCATGGGTCCAGCCTCGGCTTGCTGCCGACCTTGTTCCGCGGCGGCTGCACCCTGACCCAGAACATTCCCGATCTCGCCCAGCTGTGTCGCAACATTGCGGCCGAAAAGGTCACCATGACCCTGCTGGTGCCGACCATGATCTACCGCCTGCTGGAGATGCCCGACATCGACCTGTCGTCGTTGCGCACCCTGGTCTACGGTGCCGCGCCCATGAGCCCGGCGAAGCTGCGCCAGGCCCAGGAACGCTTCGGCAACATCTTCATGCAGATCTATGGCGCCACCGAATGCCTGCACGCGGTAGCGCTGATGAACAAGGCCGACCACCTGGAGGCCAGCGACCGGCAGATCGGCTCCGCCGGCCGGATAGTCGCGGCTGCGGAGATCATGATCGTCGACGAGCACGGCCAGGAGCTCGCCCAGGGCAACACCGGCGAGCTGTGGATCCGCACGCGCGGTACCGTGTCCGGCTACTTCGCCAATCCCGAGGCCAGCGTCGCCGAGTTCACCGACGGCTTCTGGAAATCCGGTGACCTTGGCTACATCGACGAGCAGGGCTTCCTGTTCCTGGTCGACCGCAAGAAGGACATGATCATCAGCGGCGGCTTCAACGTGTATGCCGTCGAGGTCGAGGCAGCCCTGAACGCCCATCCAGCGGTGTCCAACTCCGCGGTAGTCGGCATCCCCCACGAGGAATGGGGCGAGGCCGTGCACGCCGAGGTGGTCCTCAAGGCCGGCGCCCAGGTGTCCGTCGAGGAGTTGCAGGCACATGTGAAGGGCCGGCTCGGGCGCTTCAAGGTGCCCAAGTCAATTCTCTTCGTGGAAACCCTGCCAGTCAGCGTGGTCGGCAAGGTCCTGCGCCGCCAGGTACGCGAGAAGTACTGGAAAGACCGCGAGCGCCGGGTGTCCTGACCCCCAGGCGAAGAACAGCTCCAAGCCCCCGAAGCGCCCGGTGCCCTGCACCGGGCGCATTGTCTTTCAGGGCATTCAAAGCGAGGTTCGCGAGCAGGCTCGCTCCTACGAAGAGCGGCATTTCTGCCCGAGCCGCCGTCCTGGTGGTTGACTCCACACCCTCTCCCGCAAACGATAGCAGGTGCTGTTCGGCGCGAGCGCAGATGGCGACACCATCCTGTAGCAGCGGATCTCATCCGCGAGAATCCCCACACCGGCGCCCCTGTGGGCGCGGGCCATGCCCACGATTCGCGGACTGGGTCCGCTCCTACGACCCGGGAGGGTGGCGCGAGGCAAATCCGGACTCGTAGGAGCGGCCCATGGCCGCGATTCGCCCCCTAGGCTTCAGGACAGCGGACGCAGCCCCGGCATCTTCCAGCCACCGTCGAGGATCGCCGGTTGCGGCAGGTAGTAGCGCACCATGTAGTTCCAACCCGGCATGATCGGCAGGCAGTTGTCGCTGTCGGCCGTGCAGCCGCCGAAGCGGATGCTGACCTCGCCGCCCATCCCCTTCTTCGCCGTCAGGTTGTTCAAGGTGTAGGCATTCAGCGAGTTGGGCTGGAAGCTCCCCTCGGCGTCGTAGACGCTGATCGACCAGAAGGCCCCCACCGGTACCGGCGGCACATCCAGACGATAGGCCGTGGTGCCGTCGTCGCGGGGCGGACGGACGATCTGGTAGAAGGCATCCTTCTCGGGGTTGCCGCCCCAGGCGATGGCGCTGCCGATCAGGTGGCGCAGCGGGTCGACTTCCGCGGGCTTGCCGAACATGCCGTGGGAGTCGCCGATGGTCTGGCCGAGCGTGACCAGCGCGGCGCGCAGCCGCTCTTGCCCCTGCTTGTCCCAGTTCGGCACCTCGAAGCGCCCCGGCCCGCCGGGCTGGCTGACACCGATGCGATCCTGCAGCCCATGGGCCTGCGCCATGTCCTGCGGGTTGGCCGGATCGACCAGGGTGCGGACGCCGACCAGGACGTAGCGAGTACCGGCCATCTGGCGACTGATGAGGTAGTGGCCCGCCTGGTAATGCATCGCGAGCACATGGTTGTCTTCGTCGATGATCGCCAGCGAGCGGTAGCGCTGGCCAGCGTCGGGCAGCTCGACGGTGACCGGGCCAGCGTCCAGGTCGAACACGGCGGTGGAGTACAAGGTATCGCGGTTGGGCCTGACCACAGTCTTGGTTCCTACTGGCATCAACTCGCGCCAATGGGTGAACTGGCCGAAACCGCCACGCATCACCGTGAGGCCGAAGTAGCGATCGGATTCGGCACGGCTGAAGTTGTCGACAGTGACCGCCACCGGCGTCGTGGAAGCGGTCTCGGCGTGGGCCGCGCCGGCAAGCAGCAGGCAAAGGACAGACGCCAGGGGCGTAAGGGAACTCTTGAGCATGAGGGGACCTCGGGGTAATTGCCGGCGGGCCGGGCGCCGTCTGACTGCGCCCGGCCCACCAGGCGGTCTCAGGAACGCTTGACCAGCACTGGCGGGAAGTAGCTGCCGTCCGCCACCGCGCCTTGAGCGCCGTAGTAGCGGAAGATCAGGCGGTATGGCAGGCCCGGGCGGGTCGGCAGCCAATTGCCCTCCGGTGCATCAGCCGGTTTCTGCGGGCCGAAGTACAGCGTCAGCGAACCATCCGCGCCGTAGGTCAGCTTCGAATGGTTGTTGAGCAGGAAGCGGTTCAGCTCATTGGGCAGCACATGGAAGGTCTTCGAGTCGGTCGCGGTGATCGACCAGAAGTAGTGCACCTGGCTCGCCGGCAACTGCGCCTTCGGGAAGGTCAGGCTGTAGGTCCTGGCACCATCCAGCGGCGCGCCGTCGGCGTCGAGGAAGCCGCGGAAGTAGCTCACCTCATCGCGGGTGTTGGCCCAGATGCCGCCATAGTCGATCAGGGTGCGGGTGACGTAGTTGCTGCCGTAGGTGCCTGTCGCCGGCGGCCGCGCCCAGCCGTTGCGAACCACGCCGCCGCCGATCGTCGGCGAGGCCTTGGCGATGTTGGCATAGGCGAGGGTATGGATCAGGGTGTCGATGCGCTGGCGCTGCTGCGCATTGGCGACCACGGCGGCGACGGCGCGCACCTTGGCCTGGATGTCCGCCATGCCGGGGTTGAGGTCGGTTTCCGCCAAGGCCGCCGGCGCCGTGTCGAAGATCTCCACGCCCGGCAGCATCGGCCAGGCGAAGGGCGCCGTCTGCGGCACCTCGGGAAGCCGTGGTGAGCCGGTTGGTTTCAGGGTGAAGGCATGCTGCAGGCGCTCGGCCTGTTGCGGATCGGCGCCCAGCTCGATACGGGTCAGCACGCGCGCTGAACGGACCGGCAGGTCGATGCGCTTCGTTGCGGCCGGCAGCTTGACCTTCGCCCCCTTCAGGCAGAAGGCGAACGAGCCGTCGCGGTGCTCGGGGTAGGTGCGCTCGTTGACGTTGGCCAGCGTTTCGCCCCAGCCGTTTAGCACCTGCGTGGTGTAGTAGCGGCCCTCGATCTTCGGTACGCCGAGCAGCGTGCAGCTGTGCTCGTCCAGCGCCAGCCAGGCCTCGGAGTAGGCGACGTCGAGGTTGGGATTAGCCCAATCCACCGCGCCGGGCTTGCGGTGCACCAGCTGGTTCCACCCCATGCCTTCGTGCACGTCGAGTTGCTGCTGACGCAGTACCAACGCGCGACCGAGCAGATAGACATAGGCGTCGCTGACATCCTGATCGGCGATGGCTGCGGGCGCTTCGCCGGCGCCAGCCGTGGCACAGGCCGACAACAGCACCCCCGCCGCGATGGCGCTGAGGGCATGTGGTATACGCATGACGCTTTTCTCCAGCAGGAAGGAAAGGGCTAGCGTAGTCCGCCCCTCCCTTCCACCGGCCCCCTTTTTAGTGGGGGGATCAGTCGCGCAGCGATGCCATGTCGATAACGAAGCGGTACTTCACGTCGTTGCGTTCCAGGCGCTCGAATGCCGTGTTGATGTCCTGCATGGCGATCAGTTCGCACATCGGCAGCACCTGGTGCTCGGCGCAGAAGTCCAGCAGCTCCTGGGTCTGATCCAGGCCGCCGATCAGCGAGCCGGAGATCGAGCGGTTGTTCAGCGCCAGCAACGCGCCATGGATCGGCTCCAGCGGCTCCAGCGCACCGACCAGGACCAGCTTGCCGTGGCGGCCAAGCAGCATCAGGTAGGGGTTGACGTTGTGCTTGCGCGGGATGGTGTCGAGGATGAAATCGAAGCGGTTGGCCGCGGCCTTCATCGCCTGCGCGTCGGTGGACAGCAGCACGTGGTGCGCACCCAGCGCCCGCGCATCGTCAGCCTTGCCCGGCGAGGTGGTAATCACCGTGACTTCGGCGCCCAGGGCGACCGCCAGTTTGACCGCCATGTGCCCCAGGCCGCCCAGGCCAACCACCGCGACCCGGTGGCCCTGGCCGATGTTGTGCTCGCTCAGCGGGGTCCACACGGTGATACCGGCGCACAGCAGCGGGCCGGCGAAACGCAGGTCCAGGGCCTCGGGAACCCGCAGGACGAAGGCATCGCGCACCACTATGTGCTGTGCGTAGCCGCCCTGGGTGACCTCGCCGGTGGCGCGGTCGCGGCCATTGTAAGTCGCGGTGATGCCGTGTTCGCAGTGCGGTTCCTCGTGGGACTCGCAGGCGGCGCAGTGCTGGCAGCTGTCCACCATGCAGCCGACCGCCACCCGGTCGCCGATCTTGTAGCGGCTGACCGCGGAGCCGACAGCCGTGACATGGCCGACGATCTCGTGGCCGGGTACACAGGGAAAAACGGTGCTGTTCCAGTCGTTGTGCGCGTAATGCACATCGGTATGGCACACGCCGCAATAGGCGATTTCGATGGCGACGTCGTCGTCGCGCAGGGCACGGCGCTCGATGCGCAGCGGCGCCAGTTCGGCGCGGGCTTCATGGGCGGCATAGGCAAGGCAGTGGGTCATGATCGGTTCTCGATAAATGGAAAAAGGCCAGGGAGCACTGGCCAAGCCCTCGCGCCGCCAGGCAGTCGTTCATGCCGCTGCGGCCACCGGACCGCAGCGGGACGTCCGCCCGCTCCTGGCGTGCGCGAAGGTGAAACCTCATATAGACGGGCGCAGCCAGGGCGCCGGGGTAGTCTTGGGCGCGGCTATCTGGTTGGAGATCCACTTGCCCATGCGCCGCATGGGTTCGATGGAGTCCTGCGGGGCGGCGAATTTCATGGCCGCGGCATAGCCCAGCGAGACGATGCGCTGCGCGCCATACAGCGGCAGTAAGTCCTTCAGTTGGTCCTTGATACTTTCCGGGTAGATGCCAACGGTCTGGGTGTAGGCGTCCACTGCGCCCATCACTTCGTCCAGTTCGTCGACCGGCACCAGGTTGGCGGTGCGGTCGTCGAGCAGCGTCGAGAAGGACACTGGCTCGGGAATCTGCGAGCAGATGATCGCGCCTTCGCCGTCCTTGCCACCGATGACGCGATACCACTCGTCATCCAGGCGCAACGCGTCGACGTGCGCCTTGAGGCCCTGGTCGTAGCGCTTGGGGTGGGTGCTCAGGGTATTGGGCAGCTTGAGCATCGCGTCGTAGACGTAGCTACCGAAGGTATTCAGCCGCTCCAGACCCGCCTCGTCGGTGCCCGACTGCACGTAGACGGTGCGCGCGCAGACGCAGCCCTTCTGGTTGATCGCGCCGATGTCGGAGGCCAGGCGCACCGCCGCTTCGCGCATGCTCGCCTCGCTGGCGAAGGTGTCCTGGCCGATGATGCTTGCGCTGCGCTTGGGGTCTAGGGAGATCAGTTCCAGGCCCGGCTGGATATAGCGGGTGACGTGCTTCATCGAGGCGAAGCCGCCCCAGGCAACGATCTTCTCCAGGTTCTGCGGCTGGTACAGGCGTTGCTCGAAGGCCTCGTCGCCGCCCTTCCAGTAGGCCACGGTCAGGTGCCGGGTCAGCGGGTGGTCCGGCGCCATGTCGATCATGGTGCGGGCGACGGCCAGAGCGGTGAAGGGGTCGTTGGACGGTGCCTTGATGATGGCGTCGCTGCGCAGAACCATGTTGCGGATGATGGTCCACATCGACAGCGCCACTGCGTTGCCGGCAACGATGTGCAGGGTGCGCGCGCCGAAGCAGCGCACTTCCAGTTCGGTGCCGTCGAGCAGGCGCCGCTTCACCCAGCCTTCCAGGTAGTTCACGCCCACCGTGGCTTCCGCCATCTCGCGGATCGACTCGCGGGTCAGCAGGTTGCGCAAGCCCATGTAGGAGCCGCGGACGATGCTCGGGGTGGTCGGCGCGGTCTGGTAGGACAGCTCGCAGGCTTCCTGCAGGTAGCGGTTGCTGGCGAAGTCCAGGCGCTCGCCGAGGGCGACGCAGTAGTCGAGGATGTCCTCGAAGCTCAGGCTGTACAGGTCGGCCAGCTTCGCCGGGTTGCCCAGCGGCAGGCGGTCGATGTAGCGGTGCGCGTCGGGCGTGAGGAAGGTCAGGTCGCCGCCGCGGCCGCCCACTTCGATCAGGTGGTCGGTGATGACTTCGCCACGGATGACCAGGGGCGCGATGGGATGGGTCATGGCTCAGCCCTCCAGGGTGTTGAGGAAGTCCATCGCCTCGCGATGGGACTGCTCGGACGCGGCGCAGGTGATCTTGTCGTCGCCGCAATTCTTCTCGCTGTAGCGCTGGATGGCGCCGACGACGTAGCGGCTCGGGCGGCCACAGGCGCAGGGCGCATCCCACTCGACGGTGACTTCGTCACCGGTAATGAAACCGCCCCAGTGCACGTCAGCGCCCAGGTCGAAGAAGGCCGCGCGGCCAGTCTGGCGCCCCTTGCGCGGCAGCGGCTTGCTGGTTTCGGGGTCGAGCAGGAACGGAATCGCGGTATGCGCGAAGTGGTAGTGGCCGTGCTCGCAACGCAGGTGCGAACCACTGACCACCTCGGACATTGCGTAAGACTCGTACAGCGCCTTCACGCCGGTGAAGCGCATCACCTCCTCGCGCCAGCCCTCGGGCTGGACCACGCCCTTGGCGCCGCCGGTGGTGATGATGTACGACTCGCGGTCGAACACCCCTTCCAATCCGCGCTCCAAGCCCGCCTTGGCCATGTTGTGGAGCAGGTTCCAGGTGCCGCCGATGTACACCCGCTTGCCCTTCAGGCGGGTGGCGATGTCCTCGAAGAAGGTCGCCAGGTGCTGCGGCATCTCGGCCTGCTGACGGTCGAAGGCCTCTTTCTTGGCCAGCATCTCCGGTGCCACCACCAGGCGGTCGAGGGTGCCCTTGGCATGGGCGGCGCGCAGCTTGGCGCCCAGGTGCAGGACATCGCTGGACAAGGTCGAGGGATAGGCCGGATGGAAGTGCGAGGCATCCGGCAGCAGTACGCGGGTGATCGCGGTGACGCCGCGCAGGTGGCTGAGATAGCCCTTGCTATAGTACGGATAGGCCGTGTGCATTTCCGGCTGCGGCGTCTGCAAGCCGCGCATGTTCCAGGCGAACAGCCGGCGCACTTGCGCCGCCTTTTCGAACTCGCGGGCACTGCACGGCAGGAACGACAGGGTGCCGGAGGTGCCGGAGGTATGGCTGATGATCAGCTGCGGCACCTCGCGATCCATGGTCTCGAACCAGTCGTCGAGCCCCTTGCAAGCGCTGACGTCAGCCGCGAGTATCGCCTCGCCGACCTCCGGGGTGACCAGTTTGGCTAGCCATTTGTTGATCGCGGTGAAGTTGTTCTTCTCCAGCAGCGACGGCGGATAGGACTTGAACACGGTGTGCTCGAACAGCAGCGGGACCATGTCGTCGAGTTGCTCGATGCGCTCCACGCCTTCACCTTCGGCGAGCTTCTTCAGCACCGGTATGCGCTCGCGCAGTTCGGCGAAACGGCGCTTGAGGCCGGCGAGCTGGAGCGCGTCGATCTCGGCGCGGGGCATCTGCTCCCAGGTCTGGCGGCAGTGGTTGGCGAGGGCTTCGGGATCGCTGAGCAGCAGCTCCACCCGTTGGTCGATTGTTCTTGTCATGGCGCATAGGTCCTAGATTCACCCGTCCGCGCCAAGGCGCGGAGGACCGGCCGCCCGCCGCGGGCTGCCTTCTTGGTGCAGCCAGTCTAGGGGCGCAAGAGGTTGCGCTGTTCCGGATTCCGGCACCCGAAAATTCATATTAAATATATGTTTTTAAAGGATTTTTTAATCCAACTCGATTTGGCTTCCGAATCTTCCGCGGTGAGCAGCGCATGGAGCATGCGCGCCAGCAGTCGCAGGGTGTCGGCTTCAACCAGGTAGTTCGGTCGCTCGATGACCAGCGCCCGCGGCAGCGCGGTCACCGCGTGGTAGGCCAGGAACCCCGCCTTCTCGCGGTCGCGCACCAGCACCTGCGAGGAGAAACGCCGTACCAGCGCCGGAATCGCCTCGGAGGTCCAGAAGCCTTCCGAGCGCACCATTTCCAGACGCATCAGCTCCGCGTGGTAGGCGGCCTTGACGCTCAGGTCGGAGTCCAGCTGCAGCCAGCGATGCAGGTTGGCGAGGCCGGTCTGCAGGAGCATTTCGATGCCGTCCAGCAGGGTCGCCGAGACCGGCAGCTTCTCCAGGCTGGTGATCACCTCGCGGCGCGCCTCGCGACGGTAGTCCTCGAAGATCGCCGCGACCAGCGATTCGATGGTCGGGAAGTACTCGTAGATGGAGCTGATGGCGACCCCGGCGTGCTCGGCGAGGCGGTGCACGCTGAGCGCCGCCCTGCCCTCGCGTTCGAGAATCTGCCGGCCGGTGAGCATCAGTGCTTCCACCAGAGCCACCGAACGCGCCTGGCGCGGCCGCTTGCGCTGACGTGCCGGCAATTCGACGCATAGCAACGGCTCTTCCGCCGGCGCAGGACCGGGGACGTCCCGCGGCGGCTTGCTGCCGGACTTGCGGGTCATGGTGTTTGGAGCGAGGCGGCGTCACCCAGCAGCGACTGGGCGATCAGTCGCTGGTGCCATTCGGTGCTGCCTTCGCAAAGCGGCAACGCGATGGCTTCCCGCGCCAGGCGCTCCACGTCGAAGGCCCTGGCCAGGCCATCGGCACCGTGCAATTGCACGGCGTCGCGGCAGACCCGCACGGCCATCTCCCCGGCGTACCACTTCGCCATGGCAACCTGCAGGTCGCAGGCCTGGCCGTCATCCAGCAGCTCATAGGCGCGTAGGCAGAGCAGCCGCGCCGCGTCCACCAGCGTAGCCATCTGAGCCAGCGGCGCCGCCAAAGTCATTGAGGCGTCCTCGCGGCGTCCGGCGCACTCCAGACATAGATCCAGCGCCGCGCGCATCAGGCCGACGCCAAGCAGGCCGGTGTCGATGCGTGCCGCCGTCAGCGCCCGCAGGCTGTCCCGCAGCTCGGCGCCCAGCAACTGGCTGGCCGGCACCCGCGTGCCGCTAAAGCAAATTTGCGCAGTGGAATGCGAGTTCAACGCGATCCGCTCGCTGTTGCGCGCCACGAACCCGTGGGCACGGCGCTCCACCAGCAGGTGAATGCAGCTGCCGTCCTCGATACGAGCCGCAAGCACGACAAAGTCGGCGTAGCGCCCATTGGCCACCCAGGCCTGCTCACCATCGAGGACGAACTCGTCGCCTTCCCGGCGAGCGGTCACCGTGCCAGCAGTCTCCGCCTCATCGAGGCAGAAGGCGCCGAAGCCCCGTCCGCTGAGGATGTCGGGCAGATATCGCTCACCGGCTGCCGCCTGTTGAGGCGGCAGTGCGGCCAGGAAAGCGGCGATGGCCTTGTTGGTCTTCACGCACAAGGCGACGTCCGCCGAAACCCTGGCCAGCTCCTCGAAGAGCATCGCCTCAGTATGCCGCGCCAGGCCCAGGCCGCCCTGCTCCTCGCTGAGGCTGGCGCCGGGCAGTCCGAACTCGGCAAGACCCTGGGTCAGCTCGCGCATATGCCCCTTGGGGATCGGCCGATCACGGGATTCCCGGACCACCGGCAGCACCTCGCGCTGGAGGAAGGTGCGAAAGCTCGCTACCGCCAGGCGCTGTGCGTCGTTCGGCATGTCGTTGTGCATGTCCTTTCTCCCATCCCCGTTATACCGGAGCCACTCGTAGTAGCGGCGATCGTGCAAGCCTATGCCGCGCGCGCGGCAGAGCGCCTCCCCCCACGGGGAGGGGTAAGCCTTATGCCAGGTTGCGCGAGATGATGAGCTTCTGGATGTGGCTGGTGCCTTCATAGATCTTGGTCACCCGCACATCGCGGCAGTAGCGCTCCACCGGGAAATCGGCGAGGTAGCCATAGCCGCCGTGGACCTGCAGCGCGTCGGAGCACACCTGCTCGGCCATCTCGCTGGCGAACAGCTTGGCCATCGAGGCCTCCTTGGCGCATGGCACCTCGGCCTCGCACAGGCGCGCGGCGTGCAGTAGGAACTGGCGCGAAAGCTCCACGCGGGTCGCCATGTCAGCCAGGTCGAAGGCCACGCCTTGCAGCTGGATGATTGGCGCGCCGTAGGCTTCACGCTCCTTGGCGTACTTCACCGCGGCATCCAGCGCGGCTCGGGCCGTACCGGTAGCCACTGCGGCGATGGCCACGCGCCCTTCGGACAGCGAACCCATCACGGCGCGGTAGCCGCTGCCCTCCTCGCCCAGCAGGTTATTGGCCGGGATCCGGCAGTCGTCCAGCTGGATCTGCGCAACGTGCGCCGAGCGCTGGCCCATCTTGTGCTCCACGCAGGCCACCACGTAGCCAGGATGCTCCTGCGGGTCGACGATCAGCAGGCTGCTGCCGCGCTTGCCGGCATTCTTGTCGGTCACCGCCAGCACCAGGCCGACCCCGGCCTCGCTGCCGTTGGAGATGAATTGCTTGCTGCCGTTGAGCACGTAGCTGTCGCCGTCGCGGCGCGCGCTGGTCCGGAAAGCGCCGGTGTCCGAGCCGGCATGCGGCTCGCTGAGCAGGAAGGCGCCGATGCGGCTGCCGTCGGCGATGCCCGGCAGGTATTTGCGCTTCTGTTCCTCGTTACCCAGGCGGGCGATGGCCATGCCCACCGAGTTGTGCACGTGGATCAGGGTGGCGAAGCCGGTGTCGGCGGCAGCGAATTCCTCGATGGCCAGGCAGTACTCGACGAAGCTGGTGCCCGAGCCGCCGTACTCTTCGGGCACCAGCATGCCCAGGAAGCCCAGCTCGGCCACGGCTTGCAGTTCGGCGCGCGGCCAGGCGGCGGTGCGGTCGCGCTCGGCGGCGGTGGGTGCCACCACTTCGGCGGCGACCTTGCGCGCCGAGTCGCGGATCAGCAGTTCCAGTTCGCTCAGGAAGACAGCGGATGTATCGGTCATGGTGCTTACCTCGAAATCAGCGTGAATCGTCAGGAATGCCGGCGCGCAACGGTGCCGCCGGCAGGATGGTCAAACGCAACGGGCTATCGGTTGATCGTGCCGTTCAGCCTGCACCGGCGAGGCCGCGACGCGGCGGCCGGGCTCGCCGCGGCCGCGCAGCAGGAAGTGCGAGAGCGCGGGGATCAGAACCAGGGCGCCGAGCATGTTCCAGACGAACATGAAGGTCAGCAGGATGCCCATGTCGGCCTGGAACTTGATCGGCGACCAGGCCCAGGTGACGACACCGGCGGCCAGGGTGACGCCGACCAGCGCCACCACCTTGCCGGTGAAGCGCAGGGCTTCGCGGTAGGCTTCGGCCAGGCTCGCACCGTTACGCTGGCTGGCCAGCTGGATGCTCAGCAGGTAGAGCGCGTAGTCGACGCCAATGCCGACGCCCAGCGCGATCACCGGTAGGGTGGCGACTTTCACGCCGATGCCCAGCAGTACCATCAGCGCCTCGCAAAGCACCGATGTGATCACCAGCGGCACGACCGCGACTATCACCGCGCGCCAGCTGCGGAAGGTGATGAAGCACAGCACCACCACGGCCGCGTAGACGTACAGCAACATGCTGAAGTTGGCCTTCTCCACCACGATGTTGGTCGCCGCCTCTATGCCGGCGGTGCCGGCAGCGAGAAGGAACTGGCGCTCCGGCGTGCTGTGCTCGTCGGCGAAGCGCGAGGCCGCATCGACCACCCGCTCCAGGGTGTCGGCCTTGTGGTCGGCGAGGTAGGCCACCACCGGCATGATCGAGCACTCAGTGTTGAACAGCTCGGGGTTGGTGGTGCTCGCGGTACGCGCTGCGTAGTTGAGCACGTCCTGGTTCGGCGACAGGGTCAGCCACTTGTTGCTGCCCTCGTAGGAGCCGGCGGTGATCTTGCGCACGGCGTCGGCCAGCGACACGGTGCTCTGCACGCCCGGCACCTGCTGCAGGGTCCAGCCCAGACGGTCGACCTCGATCAGCGTCCTGTAGTCCAGGCAGCCCTCGGCGGGCGTCTTGACGATCACCGCGAACTGGTCGCTGGAGAGTGTGTACTTGCCGGTGATGTAGGCGTTGTCCAGGTTGTAGCGCGAATGCGGGCGCAACTCGGAAGCGCCGGCGTCCAGGTCGCCGATCTTCAGGTGCGTGCTCACCGCGAAGCCGCCCGCCGCCAGCACGGCCGCACCGGCCAGCAGCAGCGTGGCCCAGCGCCGCTCGGTTAAGCGCTCCAGCAGTGTCCAGACACCGCCGATCTCGCGCTGCTCGGCACGCAGGCTGCGTGCGGCGGCGTGGGGGCTGACGCCGGTGTAGGACAACATCACCGGCAGCAGGATCAGGTTGGTGAACACCAGCAGCGCGACGCCGATGGACGCGGTGATCGCCAGGTCCTTGATCACCGGAATATCGATCAGCATGAGCACGGCGAAGCCCACGGCGTCGGCGGCCAGCGCGGTTAGACCGGCAAGGAACAGGCGGCGGAACGTATAGCGCGCCGCCACCAGGCGGTGAGTGCCGCGACCGATGTCCTGCATGATGCCGTTCATCTTCTGCGCGCCGTGCGACACGCCGATGGCGAAGACCAGGAACGGCACCAGGATCGAATACGGGTCCAGCTCGTAGCCCAGCAGCGCGATCAGCCCCAGCTGCCAGAGCACCGCGGCGCACGAGCAGCCCAGCACCAGCAGCGTGCTGCGCAGGCAGCGGGTCCAGGCGAAGATGATCGCCGCGGCGATGGCCGCAGCCACAGCGAAGTAGAGGATCATCTGGCTGAGGCCGTCGAGCAGGTCGCCGACTACCTTGGAGAAGCCGACAATGTGCACCTGGATGTCGGCGCTGCCTTGGGCGCCGGCGTACTTGGCGCGAATCGCTTCGAGGCGCTTGGACAGTTCCCAGTAGTCGATGGCCTTGCCGCTCTCGGCATCCCTGTCCAGCAGCGGGACGAACACCATGCTCGAGCGGTAGTCGCTGCCGATCAAGTTACCCAGCAGCTGCGCGCGGCCTATGTTCTGCCGCAGTTGCTCGATGTTGGCGGGCGAGCCGGAATAGTTGTCCGGCATCACCGGGCCGCCGGCGAACCCCTCTTCGGTGACCTCGTTCCAGCGCACCACCGGCATCCACAACGATTTCACGTTGGCACGGTCGACGCCCGGGGTTAGGAAAAGGTCGTCATTTATGTGCTTGAGCACCTGCAGGTAAGCCGGGTCGAAGATGTCGCCCTTGCGATTCTCGACCACCACCCGCACCGCGTTTCCCAGACCCTTGAGCTCGTCGCGGTTGGCCAGGAAGTTGCGGATGTACGGCTGGTTGTGCGGGATGGTCTTCTCGAAGGCGGCATTGAGCGTCAGCCCGCGCGTCTGCCAGCCGAGCAGCCCGCTGACGAGCACGCAAAGCAGCACGACCAGCAGTCGATTGTTGAAGATCAGGCGCTCCAGGCGGCTGCCCGAAGCGTGGTCGAAATCCCGCAGGTCGCTGATGCTCAGCAGCTTGTCGGTGGAATTGGTCGCAGTCATCACGTTACCCCGAATACCTTTGTTCTCACTGCGCGCGCTCCAGGCGCACACCACCGATGCCAGCCAACGCGACGCCCGCCTGCGGCGCCGGCGCCACCGCGAAGTTCGGTGCGACGCGGGCCAGCTTCACGCGCTGGAAGGTTGCCCCGCCATCGCGGGAGTGCAGCAGTTCGCCGGCCTGGCTGGCCAGCACGATGGTGCCGTCGGCGAGCACCGCGCCGCTGGTGAGGCCGGCGTCGGTGCCGGTCTCGACCTTGTGCCAGCTAGCACCGCCGTCGATGCTGCGGTAGGCGTTGCCGCGCAAGCCGTAGACCAGCACCGCATCGGCACTGCCGACCAGGCCGAAGAGCGTGCCCTGGTAGGGAAACTCCAGCGGTAGGAAGCGTTGCGTCGTGGCGTCGAACTTCAGCACTAGGCCCTGCTCGCCGACCACGAACAGCGTGCCCATCGCCGGGCGCATGGCGTACAGGTGCATGCCGCGAGGGTTGGAGACGTACTCTAGCCAAGGCGTCCAGTGCTGGCCGCCATCGCTTGTGCGCAGGATCAGGTTGAAGGCGCCTAGGGCATAGCCGTTGCGCTCGTCCTCGAACCACACGTCGAGCAGCGGCTTGTCGGCGCCCTGCGCCACGGCGGCCTCGGCGTCACGCTGCAGGCGCGCGGCCTCCGGATCGGCGGGATCGGCTGGGTGGCCGTACTGGCGCATCAGCAGATCGGCGATCTGAGGACCGTCCAGCTGCCGGCTCCAGGTGCGGCCGCCATCGTCGCTGTGCAGGATCACGCCCTCGTGGCCTACCGCCCAGCCTTGGCTGGCACTGGGAAAGGCCAGCGCGGTCAGGTCCGAGCTCACCGGCACCTGTGCCTGGGTCCAGTGTTGGCCGTCGTCCGAATACAGGATGTGGCCACGCTGACCGGCGGCGACCAGGCGCTGGCCGGCCAGCACCAGGGCGTTGAGCGGTACGCGAGCGGCCAGCGGCGACTGCACGGCCGGCTGCGCCAGCGGCGGAACGAAGGTCGGCTGCGCCTGCACCTGGCCTGCCAGGACGGCCAGGACGGCCAGGCCGAGCGCCAGCGGCGCCGCGAAAGTGATTCTGAACATCGATTGCCCTCACATCGAATTCGCCTCGGCTGCCGGCCCGCTCATGGCAGGACGGCGGGAATGCCGAGGTTGGCAATAGCGAAAGGAGGCGTGTCCGCCTCCTTCACCATCCGGGCGCGGCGCGTGGCGACGAAAGGCTTGTGTCGCCACGCGGCCCGGGCCAGCGCTTAGATGCTGGTCTTGAAGGTGAAGTAGACGGCGCCGCGGTCCTCGAGCAGCGCCTGGCTGCCGTTGGGGGTGAGCGCCGCACCGCTGGCGTTCTTCGAGTAGTCGCCGAAGTAGTCGACGTACTTCAGGTCGAAGCGGTAGCGGCTGTACAGGTCCAGGCCCAGGCCCGCGGCGTAGCTGCCGGCGTCCTCGCTGCCGCCCAGGGCGACTGCCGAGTTGCCGTTCAGACCTACCGAGTAGCTGACCGGCATCGACAGGTCGCCGCCGGGGAACACCTGGTACCAGGTTGGCGTGAAGTTCACCGCCATGGTGTAGGCGTTGCGGTCGACGGCATCGATGTTGGTGGACACCGAACGGTACTTCGAGCTGCCCTTGAACAGGTTCATAGGGTCGGAGTTCACCGAGACCCAGTGGCTCCAGGTCAGTTCGGTGGCCCAGGTCGCGGAATCGAACAGCGGGTTGGAACTGATCGAGCCGAGGGCGTTGACCACACCGTGCAGGGTGTCACCACGGGCGCCGAGGATGTCGCCGTCGTCCGGCAGTGCCTTGGCGGAAGTGACCACCGCCGCACTGCTGGCCAGCGGCATGTTGTGACGGTAGTTCAGGTCCGCGCCGAAGCTGATGCCGGCCACCTCTTTCGACAGGCTGATGCCGTACATGTCGATGTCCGAGGCGTAGTTCATGAAGTACTGCGGCTGCTTGGCCTGCAGCAGAATGACCTGCGGGACGGTGTCGGAGAAGTTGCGTACGTAGAAGCCGAGAGTGCCGTCGAGCCATTCCGGGCTCCAGCGCGCCATCAGGCCCCAGTCGCCGACATCCTTGGGCTCGATGTCGTCGCCATGCGTGGCACGCAGTTTCGGGCTGAGGATGTAGGACTCGCCGCCCTGCAGATAGATGTCGGAGAAGCCCAGGTAGGAACCCGACTCCGGCACGCGCGTGGGGCGCCATTCGAGGAAATACTGCGCACCGAAGGACCACTCGGGCGTGGCCTGGAACTGCGCCGAAAGCTGCGTGCGCGGGATGTACAGTTCCTTCGCCTCGATACCCGGCAGGGCCAGCGCCTTGCCCTGGTCGAGCGGGGCCTGGCCATAGGAAATGCCATTGATCGCGCCGCTGCCCAGCAACGACTCGCCCCAGTTCACGGTATGCCGACCGGCACGCAGCTGCAGCGGCGAGTCACCCAGGTTGAAGGTGCCGAAGACGAAGGCGTCGAGGATCTCGCCCGACGGACCTTCGTAGTAGCGGTTGGCGTAGCGGCTCAGGCCCAGGGCCGGCTTGCCGTCGCTGCCCAGGTGGTTCGACGTCGCCAGGCTGTCGTTGTCCAGCCCACCGGAATAGGCGTCGTCGTACCAGAGCGCGGCACTCATGCGGGCACCGTACTTGTCCTTGTAGACCAGGTCGGACTCGCTGAGGATGTCCAGGCGGTTGTTGACGATGCTGTTCTTCTTGAAGTTGCGATCGCCGTCGTCGTAGTTCGGGTTCTTCAGGATCGGAGTGCTCTGGTTCTCGACCCGCTTGCCCAGGTTGTAGCGGAAGGTGTTGTCGAAGCGTAGCTTCAGATCGTCGTTACCGGTGTCGATCTCGACGGCATGCGCGGTGCTCCAACCCATTGCGCACACCATCAGGATGCTCGTGCTCAGCTTGTGTGGAACGGGTCGACTCTGCTTCATCTTGTTCTTCTTGTTCGCCATGTTTTCCTCTCTCCCCTCGATTAACCAAGGCTCGGGCCGACGGCACCGAACCAGGAAGAAGCTCAATCAGTGATCGAGTGGGGCAAGGGTGCAGCGACGACCCGATTCTCTCCCCCCTATTAAATGGGGGCGTCCCCCCCTCCCTACCGGGCGAAACTCGTCACATGGCCGGCTTGCCAGCCCGCTTTGGAGGATCCGCAATGAACAAAGAGTTCGCCCCGCTTGCCGCCGATGACGCACTGTGCTTTCCCTGTGGCAGCCCGCCCGCCATCGGCGAGTGGTGTGAGGTGGCTCCGGGCGTGCACTGGACCTGCATGCCGCTGCCAATCTACGTTCCGACCATCAATCTGTGGCTGCTCGAAGACGGCCCTGGCGTCGCCGTGGTGGACACCGGAATCAACAGCAACGACACCCGCCAGGCCTGGGAGCGATTGTTCGACGGAGTACTACGTGGCAGGCCGGTGACTCGCGTGCTAGGAACGCATATGCACCTAGATCACATCGGTCTGGCTGGCTGGCTTGGCGAGCGCTTCGCCTGCCGTCTATGGATGACGCGCCTGGAGTACCTGCAATGCCGGATGCTTGCAGGCGATAGCGGCCGCGGCCCCTCCAAGGAAACCCAGGCGTTCCTCCAGCGCGCCGGCTGGAGCGAAGCCGCGCTTGCGCTGAACCGGGAGCGCGCCAACACTTTCGGCCATATGCTCTGGCCGCTTCCGGAGAGCTTCCGCCGCGTGAGCGATGGCGAGCGCCTGCGTATTGGTGAGCACGAATGGGAAGTCGTGGTTGGGGCAGGCCATTCGCCGGAACACGCTTGTCTTTACGAAGCCAAACGCAAGCTGCTGATATCCGGCGACCAAGTGCTGCCGCAGATCTCCTCCAATATTTCGGTACATCCCGGCGAGCCGGATGCCGACCCCATCAGCGATTGGCTCGATTCGCTGGCCATGCTGCGCGAACGCGTCAGCGACGAGGTGCTGGTGCTACCGGCACATGGCGAACCCTTCCGCGGCCTGCATGCGCGCCTGGCCCAGCTGGAGTCCAGCCTGCAACGCGCACTCGATCGGGTGCGTCGAGGACTGGATCGTCCAAGGCGAGTGGTAGATGTCTTCGAGCTGCTCTTCGCCCGGCAGATCCCAGCCAACGACATCGGCCTGATGGGCCTGGCCACCGGCGAAAGCCTCGCGCATCTGAATCACCTGCAGCAGCGCGGCGAACTATGTACGGAAACCGATCAGCACGGCGTCGTCTGGTATCGATTGACTCCCCGGGTCACCGAATCGCTGGTTCGAGATAACGAACAAGGATGAGCAACCCCGCCCCCGGGTCTCTCGACACCTGTGCCTACGCCCAGGCGATCCCGACGCGCGGCCCGATGACGATGCCACCGGCATTGCTCCAGGCGGTAGGGAAACTGTCTGCTGCAATAGAGCCTATCTAGGCCAACGAAAACGGCGCCTCGCGGCGCCGTCCGGGCGAAACAGCCAGCCCCCAGAACATCGGGATACAGGCCATTCAGGCCTGTGTCAGCGGGTGCCGCACTGGATATCGAGGGTCAGCGCGTTCAGGTAGGGGTTCTCGGCCACGTGACGGACCAACGCGGCGAACTCGCTCGGCTGCCCCATGCGCCGCGGGAACAGCAGGCTGCTGACAATGCTCTCGGAGACCTTCGCCGGCATACCGGCCGACATGCCGGACTCGAACAGCCCCGGCGCCAACGTCACCACGCGGATGCCGTGCTCGGCCAGGTCGCGGGCGATCGGAAGGGTCATGCCGATCACCCCGGCCTTGCTCGCACTGTAGGCCGCCTGGCCCATCTGCCCTTCGCGGGCAGCGCCGGAGGCGGTGTTGATGATCACCCCACGCTCGCCAGTGTCCTCGGGCTGGTTGGCGGTCATCGCCAGGGCAGCGTAGCGAATGATGTTGAAGGTGCCGGTCAAATTGACCGCCAGCACGCGGTTCCACAGGTCGCTGGGGAACGGCTGGCCCTTGGAGAGGGTTTTGCACGGGCCGAGGATGCCGGCGCAATTGACCGCGACATGGATGGCGCCAAGCTCGGCGACCACGGTGTCGATCGCCGACTTGACGCTCTCCTCGCTGGAAACGTCCACACCGATGCCGCGGACGCCCTCTCCCAGCGCCTCGTTCAGGCGAGCTTGGTCGAGATCCAGGCCCACCACACGTGCACCTGCAGTGGCCAACGCCCTGCAGGTGGCCAGCCCGAGCCCGGAAGCAGCCCCAGTGACGATCGCTACCTTGTTGTCCAGCTTCATGCGCTTGTTTCTCCTACGCTTACCCATTGAATGGGCGCCCAATGGGCGCGGATCATCGAGCATAAGCAGGGTGTTTTCGGCGTGTCCCCTCCCCTTGCGGACGCCTGTCAACGCCTCGGAAGTGCGCTGTATTAGAGGTTCTTGACGCATTTTTGGCACTCCAGTACGGTCACTCGAATAGCCGTTTTCATGCCTGCCCGCGAATGCCGCCGAGTTCCGTTCGCGCTCCCGGCCACTAGTATTTCCAGGGAAAAAATGACAATTAATCCCGCCCGCCACCTGGCTTCGACCAAGTTTTCGCCGCCGCGCATCGGTACCAAGCACGTGCCGCGCAACAACTTGATCGCTCAGCTGGACCAGATGCACGAATGCCGGCTCGCGCTGATCACCGGCGCCGCCGGCTACGGCAAGACGACCCTGCTCGCGCAATGGCGTCAGGACCGCCTGAAGGCCGGCGCGGAAGTCGCCTGGATATCGCTGACGAGCGACGACAAGGGCTATGCTCCGTTCTGCACGGCGCTCATCGAGGCCCTGCGCCGCCTGGGCATCGCCCTGGACTTCGACCTGCTGCAGGAGGACGGCACGGCCTCGGCAATGGACGCCATGGTCGCCGCCGTTGTCGAGGGCGCGGAAAACCTGTCGAAGGAGCTCTACCTGATCCTCGACGACTACCACCACGTCGAGGTACCGCTGGCCCACAAGCTGATCCAGAAACTGCTCGACCATGGGCCGGGCAACCTGCACCTGGTGATCGCCTCTCGGGTAGCACCGCCGCTGAGCCTGTCGCGGCTGCGGGTGATGCAGCAGGTTGTGGAGATCGAGAGTGTCACCCTGCCGTTCGACGCCACCGAAACCCGCGCCTTCATCGAGGAGAACCTGGGGCGAGACAAGCTCAACGCCGACGAACTGAGTCTGATCCATGAGCTGACCAGCGGCTGGCCGTCCTGCCTGCAGCTAATCGTGATCATGCTGAAGAACCGCCCGGACTCTCGCTCCATCCTCCACGACTTGGTCTGGCGTTCCAGCGACCTGCAGACCTACCTTAGCGAGGAAGTGGTGGAGCACTTACCGGCCGAACTCGTTGCGTTCGCCGAGGCGCTTTCGATCTTCCGCCGCTTCAACGCCCCCATGGCCAAAGCGGTCACTGACAGCGAAGAGGCCGGCGGGCTGATCAAGCGCATGGAAGACGAAAACCTGCTGATCTACCGGGTCGACTCGGATGATCGCCTGCCCTGGTACCGCTTCCACCCGCTGTTCGGCGAATTTCTCACCAGCCGCCTGGCACGCCACGGTGGCGACCTGCAGCAGTTGCACCGGCGCGGCGCGCGCTGGTTTGCCGAGCATCGCTGCCTGACCGAGGCGCTACGCCACGCCAGCCTGGGCGAGGACATCGACTTCGCCACCCAGGTCATTGAGCGTTCCGCGCCAGCCACCTGGAGCCTGGAATACCTGAGCCCGACGCTGCACTTGCTGGAGCGCCTGCCAGAGGACGTGCTGTTCCGCCACCAGCGCCTGCTCTTCCTTGCCTGCCTGACTGTGTCACTGACATCCCGTCCGGCGCGGGCGAAGGCCTGGCTGCAGCATCTACAGAACAGCGACCTGCAAGCCCATCCGGACATCGCCAGCGGCCTCCCGCTGATTCGTGGCGCAATCGCCGTGCAGGACGACGACACCGAACTGGCCATTGAAGTGCTCGAACCGGTACGCGATGCCAGCCTGGAAAACCCATTCCTGCGCTATGTGCTGCTGCTCGCCCTGACGGTCGCCTACACAGCCGCCGGGCGCTACGCCGATGCCCGCCGCCTGCACGACCAATACCCCATTCCGCCGGAGGACCGCGGTAACGACACGGCGATGGTTGCCGAGTTCACCAACACCACCAACCTGATCGCCGCCGGCTATGTCCGCGAGTTCGCGACGGTCGCCTCACAGTTGCTCGAACATGCCACCCGCGAGGGCGGCAGCCGCTCCATCTGCGCGAACCTGTGCGCCAGCGCCCTGACCGAGGCTTTCTACGAACTCGACCGCATCGACGACTCCCGCGAGACCATCGCCAACCGTTTCGGCCTGCTGCACTCCTCGGTGCCGGACGTGATAGTGCGCACCAACCTCACCCGCGTCCGCCTCGACTTGTTGCAGAAAGGCACCGAGGCCGCACTGAGCTTCCTCGAACAGCAGATCGCCCATCTGCGCTGCCTCGGCCAGGTCCGCCCTGTGGCCCACCTGGTGGCCGAACAGATTCGCGTACTGCTGCTCAAGGGTAGCCGCAACCGCGCCGGCGAACTGCTGGAAACCCTCGATGACCTGGTGCGCCGGCACGCGAGCGAGCGTGGCGCCCGCGCCGAGTTGCCGGCGATCGCCGCGCTCGCCCGCGCCCGCTACCTGAAGGCAGAGGATTCGACACAGACGCTTGCCCAGCTGCAGATCGTCCGAGCGTATGCGCAAGCGTTCGACCGCGGCCGCCTGCTGACACTCGTCGAGCTGCTCACCGCCTCCGCCCTAGACGACCTCAAGCGTCCAGAGGAAGCAATGCAGCACCTGCGCCAGGCGGTAACCGCCGGACAACGCTTCGGCCTAGTCCGGACCTTCATCGACGAAGGCGCGCTGTCGGAGAAGCTGCTAGCTCGCCTGGTCGAAGAACAGGCCGTCGAGGGCGAAGTGCTGGTCTACGCCGAGGAGCTGCTCGGCAAGCTCAACGATCCGTTCGCCGTCAACGCCAGCCAGCCGCGCACGCGCCGCGTCCAGCCGGCTAAGACCCAGGCGGTGCTGACCAAGCGCGAGATCGAGATCCTCGCCCTGGTGGCCCAGGCCATGTCAAGCAAACGCATCGCACTTACCCTGGACATCACCCTGGAAACGGTGAAGTGGAACCTGCGCAACATCTTCGCCAAGCTTGGCGTCTCCAGCCGCTACGACGCCATGGTCTGGGCGAAGAACCACAACCTAATCGACTAGCGCCGCCTCTCGCCTGCGTCGTGCCATGATGGGTGCGACGCTCCTGATGCCAATACGCCCAACCACGCTCGCATCCCCGTACCCCCACTCCAATCAAATTGCGTCGAGGCTCCTGGCATCCGCTCTGCTGGCGAGCCACACGGCATGACCGTCCGATGAGGGATGAGCCAATAGACGAGGTGGCGAAGCGCAAGAGCATGACCTGGATGGCGCTGGGCCTGTCCCTCTTGTTGCCAACGGCAACGGTACGGTCGGCGTCAGCATCTGGCTGCCTAGCGCGCTTAGCACCCTAGCCGCCGTGCCGGCAGAACCGGGTTGGAGCTTTCTTTTAATCTACTACCACGCAAGTGCCGACATCGGTGCCGACCAGCCTGGAGGGCACCAGCGACCTCTTTGTCGCCTGCACGCTGAAATGGAACCGCGGCGTGCACAACTTCATGGTCTATAGCATGGGCAACTTGCCGGCCGGCGCCTACGACCCAAATCGCCTGGTCAACCTGGGGCTGGGCCATGCCTCACCGGGCGCCGGCGGCGGCTACACCTACTTCAACAAGGACAATGAGCTCTCCTTGGTGGCCGGCCGACCTACAAACGGGAAAACACCGACACGCACTATCAGTGGTCTGTCCCGGGCTGAGTGGACACTGACTTAAGGTGGATAATGTCCACCGCAAGGAGTGTTCATGACCCAGACCAGACGACGTTTTCCCGAATCCTTCAAACGCGAGGCGGTAGACCAGGTGCTTGCCGGTACGCCGCTTCGTCATGTCGCCGAGACGCTGGGCATCGCCGAAAGCCTGTTGGGCAAATGGAAGCGCCAGTACGAGCAGCAAGGTGACGATGCCTTTCCGGGCAATGGCAAGCAGCGGGGCGAGAGCGCGGAGCTGCGTCGCCTACGCCAGCAACTGGCTCAGGTCACCATGGAGCGCGATGTTTTAAAAAAGGCGCTCGCCATCTTCTCGCAGCCCACGAAGTGAAGTTCCGCGCCATCGAGGCGTTGGCCGGTCGCTATCCCGTAGCGCCGATGTGCCGGCTGCTGCAGGTATCCCGCAGCGGTTTCTATGCCTGGCAGCAGCGGCCTCCCTCGGCGAGAGAGATGGCGAATCGGCGTCTGAGCAAGGAGATCCGCACCATCCACCACGAGGTGAATGGGATCTATGGCCATCGCCGAATCAAGGCCGAGTTGGCGGCCATGGGGCATGCGTGTGGTCGACACCGAGTCGCTCGACTGATGCGCGAAGCCGACCTGCGTGTTCGTTCGCGCAAGCGTTGGCGGCAGGTTTCCAGCAGTCGTCATGCTCTGCCGATTGCCCCGAACCACCTGGATCGCCAGTTCGCCTCGGATCGCGCCAATCGGCACTGGGTCTCGGACATGACCTACGTGCGGACGGCCCAAGGCTGGCTGTATCTGGCCGTCGTGCTCGATCTCTATTCACGCGCTGTCGTCGGTTGGGCGATGCACCATCGGATGCAACAGGCCCTGGTGCATGCTGCTCTGGAGATGGCCGTTGCACGCCGACAGCCGAAAGAAGAAGTGCTGCTGCACTCGGATCGTGGCAGCCAATACTGCGCGTACGACTACCAGGCCTTGCTTCGGCGACATCGAATCGTGCCCAGCCATTCACGTCCGGGGAACTGCTGGGACAACGCCGCGATGGAGAGCTTCTTCCGTTCGCTGAAGGCTGAGCGGGTTTACCTAACGCGCTATGCCAGCTACCACGAGGCGAAAACCGACCTGTTCGACTACATCCGCTTTTACAATCACCGTCGCCGCCACTCGACGCTGGGCTATCTCAGTCCGATGGAGTTTGAGCGGCGAAATGCGAGCAGTAACTCTTAACTACCTGTCCACCAGTTTCGGGACAGACCACAGATTTCCTGACCTAACAAAAGGCCTATCCTGGGGGCACTGCTCTTTCTTTCGTGTTCGCTCTGATGTACTTATCTCAATTTTCTATTTATAACTGCATGCTCTTCTACCTGTCTGGGTCGACTAATGCGCCAGAAACGTGATCGCTCAAAAAATGAAAACGTACTGCAATCTGCGATTATCGCCTCACTAATTGCCTATTGCCGCGACAACGGTATTCGGGTCAGTCATCTCGAGTATTATGCCAATCAACAGGGTGAAGGCCTGAATTTGGTTTGTGCTGACTTTCTTGCCACATTGGACGATTCAAGTCTCTTGTTGGCTGAGACTAAGGTGCAATCGGAAGGAAAGTTAATCAGCTTTGATCATGATCAGTTCGTGGATAATCTGACATTTGAGGGATTGGGGTTCCCTATTGTCTATGTCTACAACACCCTCCCGACGATGCCTTACTTCTATAAACCACAACCTTTTGACTATCCGGTGATGACCCTCAAGGCGACCAACTGCTCTCCGCCCTCCCAGCTGGCTGGCGAGGAACCTGACATAGCCAATCACTCCAGCCTGCTCCGCTGGCTAAGAGCTATTCCACGGGGCGGTGATAATACTACAAGATTTGCCGATATTTTTGGCGCAATCCGCTCAGAGGCTTTAATTACTAATGGGGTCATGATGCTGATCTATGGAACCAGCACAGTAACCTATATGGAAGATACTTCTGCGAAGAGTCTGGAACTTCTGATTAACGCATTGACCAGGGAGTCGACAGGAAAGTATCTGAACACCAGTCAGAAGGCCAAGCTCAGGGAGTTTCTCGACGAAGAGGCGGATGCATTCAATCGATGGTCAAACCTGGCAGGCGTTTACACAAGCCCATCGAATGGGCTTGGACAAGACCCTGAATACGACCCTGACAACGAGCCCGATAACGACGGAAACTTAAATAAACGTTCAAAATCGGGTTTTGACTTCAAGTTTTAACTGCTCTGGAGTGGCGTTTGTCGGCAGGTTGAACGCTTTGTTGCGCTTAGCTGTGACGGCATGCTATGCAGTCACCTTGCCATCACGCGGAGAGTGAATATGCCTGCGTTAGTCTCGGAGTTGGTGAATGCAGCGATAGATCCGACGGTTTCTTCGGCTGAACTCCTGCGCCGAGCTTTAGTCGTGACCAGGCGA
Organism: Pseudomonas sp. PDM18; assembly: GCF_014852585.1. Lineage (GTDB taxonomy): Bacteria > Pseudomonadota > Gammaproteobacteria > Pseudomonadales > Pseudomonadaceae > Pseudomonas. The sequence goes on from NZ_JACVBX010000012.1 coordinate 95,052, forward strand.
TTGGGCGTCTCAGTGTTGGTGGATTGGATTAACGGCGAGCTGAATGGTTATCACTCTGGCGAGGTGCCGCAGTACCGGCGAGTGAAAGGCCAGTTGGTTGTCGAGAATCCCATACATGGCCCGATTCCCCTTTTTGCTGACCCGGACTTTGTGGACGACTTAACAGACTTTCCTATCCGCCAGTCGCTGCCAGAGTTGATAGAGGTTTCCAAGAGCACCACTGGGATTTTCAGCCATTTCCCCACCAGCGTTGAGCAGCGCCTAATGCGCATGATCGAAGAGAGCAACGGCGTTGCTCTGAGGCCGGCGCTAAAGTTTTCCACCGTACAGATAAACGGGGTTATCGAGAAGGTCCGCAGTCGGGTGCTTGAATGGGCTTTGGATCTTGAGGAAAAAGGCGTGCTCGGTGAGGGCATGACGTTTTCACCGGAGGAGAAGCAGATCGTGCAGCAACAGCATTATCACTTCGGCGATGTCAGTGGATCGCAAATTCAGATCGGAACGAGTGAGTCGAGTCAGCATCAAGCTGGGGGGGATATGACGGCGCTAATGGCGTTGATTAAGCACCTAGCCGGCGTCATTCGAAAAGATGCCATTGACGTCGGCACGCGCACCGAGCTTGAAGCGGAGCTCGCAACGCTACGCGCCCAAGCCGCCTCTCCGAAGCCTAAATGGCCGATCATCAGGGCGACCGCGAGCAGTATCAAATCAGTCCTAGAGAACGCCGCAGGCGGGGCATTGGCCTCGCAAGCGTTGCCGTATCTGGCAGCGTTGATTCGATAGAGCTGGACAACTGTAAGAGCAGCGCCGCCGACCAAGCAAAACATCGCGTCACGGTGGCATTTCTACAGCAGGACTTGGCGGGCGCGCGGCGGCACCGCAATAACTTCAAGGTTGAAGGTGCAAGCAAATGGACAGAAGTGCTGTTGATACCATTCGTGGTTATTTTTATCAGTTCGACCTCTCCATCCTTAGCGTTCTGCAATTGCCCGGTCTGGATGACACGATTGAAATCGAGTGTACGGAAGATATCGATATCCGAACGGCTGACGACGCGACGGCAATGCAGTGTAAGTATTATGCGAAAACGGAATATAATCACTCCGTAATCAAAGATGCTGTTAAGCATATGGCGTCCCATTTTAAGGAAACCCTTTCTGGCGCCAAGCCTGGAATTAATTACTCGATAAAGGGTTACTACTCCTCTGGACAGGAGAAGCTCGATGGTGGAGTTGATCTTGATTTTTTAAAGAAACACTTCTTGACCTACACGAAGGACAAGATCACTCATTATCATCACGAAGAGCTTGGCCTCACTGATGCAGATCTTGAGGTTTTTCTGACACGGCTGAAAATTAATGTGAGAGCTCAGGAGTTCGAGGCTCAGTACGGCGAAGTGCTCCAGTCCCTGAGAGGGATTTTTCAAAGTTCGGCATTTTCGGCCGAGTATTTTTATTACAACAATGCTCTGTCGGTGATCCGAGACTTGTCAATCCAGGCTGCTGCGGCAGATAGGCTGATAAGCAAGAGAGCGTTTCTAGAGCGGATTAACACCGCCGATTTATTATTCAATGAGTGGTTCGTTCAGCGAAAGGGTAAAAAGTATCATTTAGCGGCGCTAAGGCGGCAATACTTTACAGAAGTCAATGTGTCGCCTTTCGAGCGCTTTTTTTTAATCGAAGTAGATCCGGGGTCCTATGTCCGTGGCGACGTAAAGGATTTGGTCCACGAGATATCTAGAAAGTGGTCGAAGCTCTCGGCTCGAGAACCGTCACCTTTCTGCCCTTACGTCTATATCCATGGGATCGTCGATGCTGAGTTGCTGGAGTTGAAGAAAGAGCTGCTTGCTGAGGGCTTCAGGTTCATTGATGGGCACGATTTTCATGGGGCGGAATTTGATTGCCAGTCGATTCTTCAGCAGGCTACCCATGGCAATGGCGTAAGGATTAAGTTCCTGAATACGATTGGGAACCTCGTTGAAGCTGTTGGGGCAATTAGGAAGACTCGCCAGGTTTACCAGTTTCATATAGAGGGTTGTTACTTTGAACTGGAAAATGCTGCGGTCAAACATGTGCGAATACAGATCGAGAAACTCTTAGACGTAAAATCCATTATCTAGCGCAGGGACGGGATCATGGCTACAGAGAATGACGAGAAAATCAACGCTCAAGTAATCGCTGTATTTCCTGACAAAGTACGGATCGTCGTAGATGACCTTGAGAACTTTAAGGTTGCGGAGGAATCCCTCAAGGTTGGGTCGTACCTGAAGATCGCGGACAACGAGAATGCCATTCTCATCGCGATAATAGAGAATTTCCAGATTGCAGTCAGCGCTACAGGCAAGCGTGACTACATCATTGAAGCTTTTCCGTTAGGAATTCTGCGGGACGGAAAATTTGAGCGAGGGGGTGACTCGCTGGCGATCCCACCCAAAGAGGTACAGCCTGCGACAATCGCCGACATCATGCGAATCTATGAAGATTCGGTGCCTGCCGAGACGCGTTTCGGCTTCTCCTCCTTGGCCTCTAATCCCAACGTTCCAGTACCGGTTAACGGTAATAAGTTCTTCAACAAGCACATCGCTGTGGTGGGGTCCACCGGCTCAGGGAAGTCACACACCTTGGCGACCGTTATTCAGAAGGCTGTAGCTGGCAAGAGCGGAGACTTCTCCCTAAACAACTCCCACGTGATCATCTTTGATATCCACTCGGAGTATAAATCCGCGTTTCCTGCCGCTAACCACATAGATATTTCGAATCTGGTGCTGCCGTACTGGATGCTAAACAGTGAGGAGCTAGAAGAATTTTTCCTCGACACTGAGGCGAACGATCATAATCAGCGTAATATTTTTAAAGAAGCGATCATTAAAGATCGGCGAGAAAAACTCCAGGGAACCGACGCCGACAAGCAGAAAATTCACTTGGACACGCCTATTCCGTTCGACATCAAAGCGGTACTGGCCTATGCCGTCGCCAAGAACAGCGAGATGATTGATACCGGCGAGGTTTATGCAGCTACCAATAAGGAGAAGGCCGGTCAGGCAAAGTTCACTCAGGGTAGCCTCTATGGCAAGCTGACTAACTTCGTCAACCGACTTGAAAACAAAGTTAATGACAGCAGGCTAGACTTTTTCCTGGGTGATAGATCAAAAGAGATTACATTCGAGGAAACGCTGGAGAAATTGCTTGGCTATCACGGCGATAATCGTTCTAACGTGACGGTAATTGATCTTAGTGGCGTTCCGTTTGAGGTGCTGAGTATCACCGTTTCGCTAATTTCCCGATTGATATTCGAGTATGGCTACATCTACAAACGTATACGCTGCGCTGCAAATCCAGCTGAAAAAATTAACAATGATGTGCCTATCCTCCTGGTTTATGAGGAGGCGCATAAATACGTTCCGAACAGTGAGCTTTCCAAGTACCGCTCCTCCAAAGTCTCCATCGAGCGAATCGCAAAAGAGGGGCGGAAATACGGCGTGACTTTGCTGCTTGCCAGCCAGCGGCCGTCCGAGATCTCCGAAACGATTTTCTCCCAATGCAGCAATTTCATTGCGATGCGGCTGACGAACCCTGCTGACCAGGGGTACGTGAAGAAACTCTTGCCCGACTCACTTGGTTCGCTCATCGACAAGATGACCTCGTTCCGTCAAGGCGAGGCTCTTATGGTCGGGGAGTCCATCATTCTTCCCTCCATAGTTCAGATTGAGCCCTGTGTGGATGCGCCGTCCTCTAATGACATTCCTTACTGGCAGCTCTGGATGGAGGAATGGAAGGGCATGGACTTCGTAGCCCTGAAGGCGGAGTGGTACAAGTGAACCAAGCGTTCGGTGCTGTCTATGAGATCCGCATGTTTCTCGGCTTTGTCGTAGGGTAGCGGCCCCTGGTGACTCCCCACGGCTGCCTGGGCGAGGCTCAGGCGCCTTGGGGTGGTCGCTTCCGCGTTCTGAGGTGAATCTCTTCTGCTCCGACGGAAGGTCGTCCGGCTCGAGAGCTTTCCTATTTTACAGGCACCCTTAAGCTCTCTAGCACGGCTCTTTTCGCGTCATTTTTCAGTCAGGCTTTCCGATTTTTTTTCGCATTTTTTTGTAGGTCACCGTCCTTACTTCTCCGCCGCGAGCGCCGGCCATTTCATATGGCGGCTGCTTACTACACTGCTGAAGGTTAGGCATGGGCGTCGCGAGTGAGCTTGGTGACCCTATCCGAAGTCCCGTAGAAGAAGCGAAGGACTTCAATGGCCGGGATGATGGTGTGATAGGGATCGTCATCGCGTTCAATGCCAACGAATTAGGTATACCTAACCTCTACATACTATTGAGAAATATAAATCTCTCGAAAGCAAAAGCTCATTAATACTAGCCCAGGCCGTTTTTTATCAGCCTCAACTATATCAAAAAATCGAAGACACCAATCACGATCAAACCGCTCTATTTCGGAAATCAAAAAGGCGCTGTACGCCCCAGGTTTCGCGCAGATCAATTCCCTTTTAAAAACCCACTGCCAGTTTATAGCGGGATATGTCCTACAGAGCACATCATATCCAGCCTCCAACCCTTCCAACAACCCACTAGAGCAAAGCCTCAAAAAATCTTCCACATCAAAAACAGTGGACAAATAGCAAATTAACAGCTCCAAATCCCCAACCTTGCCTAGACTAAAAAGTACAGGCCCGTGAAACTCATAATGTAGCAACCTTCTTGAGATATCATTATACCCATCAAGCTCCTTTACTCTAGAGACAATACAGCACTCATTCAAAATACATCGCCGACTCCACAAGTAATAATCCAGAACCCGTTCCAAGACTGAAATATCAAGACCAACCAAATTACAATCCAGAATTACTTTAAAAAACTTTGCGTATCGCAATCTTGCTGCGCAAGAGACATATTTTATTTCGCGTGGTGACTGCACGAGCTTTGCATAGCTTTTAGAAAATGAAAACTCGGAAAGCCGCACATAATCCAAAGCCATTAATTCAACACTATGCTTCCAACAGCAGCTAACACCAGGACACTGGTGCGCGCGATGCCAATAAGCCGCACCAAAGTCTTCAATATCGCTATCAAGGCATAATGGGCAATATTTTCTCTCAAAGAACGCTCCAGTGGTAACTCTCTCCTCAACATGTGCAGAAGGAAGATTTGACCTCACCATCTTTAGCTCATCAACAAAAGAGAAACTGGATAACAGAAAATAATAAGAGTGACACCTTAATAGCTCTTCAAAAAAACCCAAATCAGAATTTGAAACCCGATTCGAAAAATACAACAAATCCGCCTTACCAAGGCTTGCAGGACTTTTATTCATCCCAAATAAAACACATATAACCTCTCGAAACCCTTGAGAGGTAACAACACATTGCAAGTGCGTATATCTATAAATTAAAGACTCAAAGGACTCATCGGGAAGCGGACTGGGGAAGAAGCCTATTGGGGACATAAAGCTCTGACAGCAATCTCGAGGAAGTGGGCAAACATGTCAGAATTTATTATCTCATCATTCGCCAGTTTCTCCACACCTACTGTTTTTTTGTCAGAATTTATTCTCTTCTAGGCATTTGAGAACTCTATACAGCCCGCTGAACACCGACAGTCCGCTGTCAATATTTATTACTCAGGACCACGGGGCGATTCTGGCCATACCGCCACCGCTCTTTGTCACCGCTACCAGAGCGGCATCTGGTAGCTGATGATGACCCGCGTTTCGTCGATATCGTTGCCGAAGTCGCTGCGGAAGGCGCCGTTGCGCACCTTGAAACCCAGGTTCTTGAAGGGGCCGTTCTGCACCACGTAGCCGATGTCGGTGTCGCGCTCCCACTCCTTGCCGCGCCCCTGGCCATTGAGCAGGTCGATGTGGTCGCCCTGCAGGTAGCGGGTCATGAAGGTCAGGCCGGGCAGGCCGAGGCCGGCGAAGTCGTAGTCGTAGCGCGCCTGCCAGGAGCGCTCGTCCTTGTTGGCGAAGTCGCCGATCTGCACGAAGTTGGTCAGGTACGGGTCGGTGCCGGACAGGTAAGCGAAGCCGGTGTCGCCGGACATGCGCTGGTAGCCCACGCCGAAACCGCTGCCACCGATGCGGTAGGTGAACAGCGCATTGAGCGCGCGGTTGTCGACGTTGCTGCCGCCGTCGTCAGTGGAGCGCGCCCAGCGGATATCCGACTTGAGCGATTGGCCCTCGGTGATCGGCAGGGTGTGCACCACACTCAGGTAGTGCTGGCGGTAGAAGTTCTCCAGGCCGCCGTAGTGGTAGCTGGTACTGAGGTTGTCGGTCCAGCGGTAGGTGCCGCCGGCGAGGTTGAAGCGGTCGCTGCTGGTGTGGCTGCCGAGCACGATGTTGCGCTTGTTGCCACGGGTCATCGACAGGTCTTCGTCGTTGGTCGAGTCGCGCTGTTTCACTTGGCGCAATTGGCCGAGTTGCGCGGTGAGGCCGTCGATCTCGTTGATCTCGGCCAGGCCGCCCTGGAAGGTCTGCGGGTGCAGGCGCGTGTCGTTGTATTGCACCACCGGCATCTTCGGCAGCAGGGTGCCGACCTTCAGGGTGCTTTTCGAGGCGCGCAGCTTGGCAGTCACGCCCAGGTCGCTGTAGTCGTCGGCAGCACGCTTGTCGCTGGCCGAGTACGGCAGCAGGCCGGAGCCGGTGCGGTCCGGGCTGGAGTCCAGCTTGATGCCCAGCAGGCCGAGCGCATCGACGCCCACGCCGACCGTGCCCTCGGTGTAGCCCGACTCGAAGCGCAGCAGGAAACCCTGCGCCCACTCCTCGGATTTCGACTGCGCGGCACCGCTCTGGCGGTAGTCGCGGTTGAAGTAGAAATTGCGCAGTTCCAGGTTGGCCTTGCTGTCCGCGATGAAGTCCGCGTGGGCGAACAGGGGCAGGCAGGCGAAGCTCGACACGAGCGCCCGTACGGGAAGATTTTTCATTGTTGTTGTCTCTTCGTCAGGTGAGGTGGAGGCGGCGCCGCTCCTGAAGGCGCCGCGCTTGGGATCAATCGGAGAGCAGGCCCTCCAGTCGTTGGCGGATCAGGCCCTGCGCCTGCTCGACGATGCCGCGCAGCAGTTCCTCGCAACTGGGTTCGTCATCGATCAGGCCCTGGACCATGCCCGCCGACCAGATCCCCAGGTCGGTGTCGCCCTGCTCGTAGACCGTGCGCCCGCGCAGCCCGCTGACCAGTGCCGCAATGTCGGCATAGGTGGCGTTGCCGCGCGACTCGATGGCCAGCACTTCCTGGCTGATGGCGTTGCGTGCGACCCGCGCGCTGTTGCGCAGCGAACGCATGATCACGTCGGTGGAGCGCTCGTCGGCGGCACGGATCGCCGCCTTGACCTGCGGGTGGATCGGGCATTCGCGGGTGCTGAGGAAGCGCGTGCCCATGTTGATCGCGTCGGCCCCCAGCGCCAGCGCCGCCACCAGCCCACGGCCGTCGGCGAAACCACCGGAAGCGATGATCGGTACGCTCAGCCGGTTGGCCGCCGCCGGCAGCAGGACCAGGCCGGGAATGTCGTCCTCCCCCGGATGCCCGGCACACTCGAAGCCGTCGATGGATACCGCATCCACCCCCAGTTGCTCGGCCTTGAGCGCGTGGCGCACGGCGGTGCATTTGTGGATCACCTTGATCCCGTGCTGGCGGAACTCGGCGATATGCTCGCCGGGGTTATTGCCGGCGGTTTCGACCACGCGGATGCCGCCCTCGATGATCGCCGCGCGGTACTCGGCGTAGGGGATCGGCTTCTGCGTCGGCAACAGCGTGAGGTTGACGCCGAAGGGCTGGTCGGTGAGTTCGCGGCAGCGCGCGATCTCGTCGGCCAGCGCCTGCGGAGTCGGCTGGGTCAGCGCCGAGAGCGTCGCCAGCCCACCGGCGTTGGCCACCGCCGCCGCCATCTCGGCGCGGCCCACCCACTGCATGCCGCCCTGCATGATCGGGTGCCGCACGCCGAAGGTCTCGGTGAATCGGGTCTTGAACATGCGCCTGCCTCCGAAAGGTCAGATCGGGTCCCAGGAGAACACGTCCGGGCTGCGCGCCAGGTCCATGAAGCTGCCGCGCAGCGCGGGCATGCCGTGCTCGGCGATGCTCTGCGGGGTCCAGCCGTTGTCGCTGTGCACGCTGCGCAGCGGGCGGCTCTGGCTCATCAGGAATATCTCGTGGTTGCGCGCGGCGAACACCTGGCCGTTGACCGCACTGGCGGCGTCGGAAGCGAGGTACACGGCCAGCGGCGCGTTCTTGTCGGGCGTCATGCGCTGCAGGTTTTCCACCCGCGCCTTCTGCTCCGGCGTCTCGGCCGGGATGGAATCGGTCATGCGACTCCACGCGAAGGGCGCGATGCAGTTGGAGCGCACGTTGTAGCGCTGCATGTCGAGGGCGATGGACTTGCTCAGGGCGACGATGCCCAGCTTGGCCGCCGAGTAGTTGGCCTGGCCGAAGTTGCCGATCAGCCCCGAAGTGCTGGTCATGTGCACGAAGGCGCCGCTGTTCTGCGCGCGGAAGTGCTCGGCAGCGGCGCGGCTGACGAAGAAGCTGCCATTGAGGTGCACGTTGATCACCGACAGCCAGTCCTCGGCGCTCATCTTGTGGAAGATGGTGTCGCGCAGGATGCCGGCGTTGTTCACCACGATGTCGACGCGGCCAAAGGCATCGATGGCGCTGGAAACGATGCGCCGGGCGCTGTCCCAGTCCGACACGCTGTCGGTGTTGATCGCGCCGTCACCGCCGCGCTGGCGGATCAGCCCGAGGGTTTCCTCGGCCGGGGACGCAGAACCGCCTTCGCCTTGCAGGGATACGCCGATGTCGTTGATCAGCACCCGCGCGCCGCTGTCGGCCAGGGCCAGGGCGATCTCGCGGCCGATGCCGCCACCGGCGCCGGTGACGATCGCTACCTTGCCTTCGTTGAGTCGTTGGGTCATTGCTAATTCCTTACTGTTCGGTTCGTTCAATCGGAGAATTCGTTGCGCGCACGATCAGCTCGGCAGGCCGAGCACGGCCTTTGCCAGGATGTTGCGCTGGATTTCGTTGGTGCCGCCGTAGATGGTGGTCGGCCGCGACTGGATGAAGATGCCCGCCGGGTGCAGCTCGGGATCGTCGCTGAAGGGGTTGAGCAGCGCCGAATCGAGGCCGGCGATCTCCAGCCCCAACTCGCTGATGCGCTGGTACAGCTCGGACTGGTGGATCTTCAGCAGGGAAACGTCCGGCCCCAGTTCCTCGCCACGCCGCAGGCGTTCGGCGAAGCGCTCGTAGAGCGCCTTGTGGCAGTCCAGGTCCATGCTCAGTGCGGCGAAGCGCTGGGAGAACACCGGGTCGTCCCACAGCCCCTGGTGACGCGCCAGGCGCACCAGACGTTCGAGGGCGAAGGTGGCCTGCTTCGGCGAGCCGAGGAAGATGCGCTCGAAGCCCAACAGCGCCTTGGCCATGCCCCAGCCGTGGTTGACTGCGCCGACGAGGTTCTCCTCCGGCACGCGCACGTCGTTGAAGAACACCTCGCAGAACTCGCCCTGCAGTTCGAGGTTGAGGATCGGCCGCACCTCGACGCCAGGACTGTCCATCGGCACCAGCAGGAAGCTGATGCCCTGCTGCGCCTTGGCGCTGCGCTCGGTGCGCGCCAGCACGAAAATCCAGTTGGCCTCGGTGCCCATGGTGGTCCAGGTCTTCTGGCCATTGATCACCCATTCGCCGTCCCGCAGCACCGCCTCGGTGCGCAGGCTGGCGAGGTCCGAGCCGGCGTTGGGTTCGCTGTAACCCTGGCACCAGATGTCTTCGCCACTGAGGATGCGCGGCAGGAAGCGCTCGCGCTGGGCGTCGCTGCCGTAGCGGATCAGCAGCGGGCCGAGCATGGTGATACCGCTGTCGGGCAGGCGCGCGCAGCCGTAGTTTTCCATCTCCTCGATCATGATCAGCTGCTTGCCGGCAGACAGCCCCATGCCGCCGTGCTGCACTGGCCAGCCGGGGCACAGCCAGCCCTGCTGCGACAGCGCCTGGTACCACTCCCAGGTGTCGTCGCGACCCAGGCGGTGGGCCGGATTGCGGATGCGTTGCGGGTAGTTGGCGGCGACCCAGTCGCGCACCAGCCGGCGGAATTCGTCATCGCCCAGGGCGTTGTAATCGGTCATGTCACTGCTCTCTTGATTACTGGCCCCGGAAATTCGGGGAACGTTTTTCGAGGAAGGCGGCCTTGCCTTCGGCATGGTCGGCGCTGAGGAACAGCTGGCTCTGGAAGTCGCCCTCGCGTTCGAGCAGCAGTTCCAGGCCGTCGGCCAGCAGCGCCTTGGTCAGCGCCAGCGGCAGCGGTGCCTGCTGCTCGACCTTCGCAGCCAGCGCCAGCGCGGCATCCAGCGCAGCACCCGGCGCGCAAAGCTGGTCCACCAGGCCGATGCGCAGCGCCTCTTCGGCCTCGATCACCTGGCCGAACATCAGCACCTGCCGAGCACGACCGATACCGACGCGCGCCGGCAAGGTGTGCAATTGGCCGAGGTCGGCGATCAATCCGACCTTGCCAAAGCCGGCGGCGAAGCGTGCCGTGCCGCCGCACACCAAGCTGTCGCAGGCCAGCGCCACCGACAGCCCGGCACCCACCGCCCAACCTTCGATGGCAGCGATGATCGGCTTGCCCATGCGCAGCATCTGGCGGATCAGGTCGGCGTTCTTCTGCATGCGCACGCGGCCGGCGTTGAGGTCGGTGACGTGCATGTCGCTGAGGTCGCCGCCGGCGCTGAAGACTTCCGCCGAGCCGGTGAGCACCACGCTGCGTACGGCGGGATCGGCGTCCGCTTCACGCAGCGCTTCGAGCAACTCGGCACGCAGCGCGGGGGACAGCGCGTTGCGCCGCGCCGGATTGTTGAAGCGCAGCAAGCGCACCGAGCCGTGGGTTTCCTGCAGCAGCATCTCGCTCATCACGCTACCTCCGCATGCAGCAGGGCGATGTAGCGCGCCCGGTGGAAGGCCAGCGAGCCCTGGCTGTTAAGCAGCACCATGGCGCGTCGCAGGAACAGGCCGATGTCGGCCTCGTCGGTGTAGCCGATGCCGCCGTGCAGCTGGATCGCCTGGCGGGTCACCAGCATGGCCGCTTCGGCGGCGCGCACTTTGGCGGTGGACACCAGGCGCTGCACCTGCGCGACCGGCGCGCCTTCGTCCAGCGCGGTGGCCGCTTCGCCGACGATGGCGCGGGCCAGTTCGATCTGCAGCTTCAGGTCGACCATGCGGTGCTGCAGCGACTGGAAGCTGCCGATCTCGCGGCCGAACTGGCGGCGTACACCGAGGTAGTCGCGGGTCTGTTCGAAGGCTGCGTCCATCAGCCCGACCAGATACGTCGCGCAGGCCAGTGCCGATTCGTCGAGGGCAGCGGGAGAGGCTTCGACCCGTTGCGCCGGCGTGCCGTCGAAGCGCAGGCGCGCCAGGTGGCCGCCGTCCTGGGTCGGCTCCTGATGAACGCTCAGTCCTTCGGCATTGCGCTGCACCAGCGCGAGGCCGGCGTTGCAGGCGACCAGCCAGGCATCGGCCGCAGCGCCCAAGGCCACATGGGCGATCTCGCCGCGCAACTGGCCATCGCGCAGCACCGGCAACGCAGCGCCCGCCTCAAAGCCGATACCGGCGGGCAGGATCAACCGCTCGCCAGCCAGCAATGCATCGCGCTCGTCAGCCTGCAGCAAAGGCGCGACCAGGCTCGCCTCGATCAGCGGCTCGGGCAGCAGGCCGCGCCCGAGTTCTTCCAGCAGCGCGGTGTACTCGGCCATGCCCAGGCCGCTGCCGCCCAGCTCTTCAGCGAGGCGCAGACCCGGCCAGCCCATGGCGCAGACTTCGCCCCAAGCGTCGCGGTCAACGCCCGTCGACTGGAAGCGCAGGCGGCGTACCCGTCCCAGGTCGCCGCCGCGCGGGACCAGGGAGGCGGCGCTGTCACGGATCAGCCGCAGGCGCTCTTCGCGCTCCTCGGCCATCGCGGTGTGGTCGGTCATTTCATCATTCCCGTGTCGGTTGAACAGCTCCGGCCGCCGCGGGCCGGTACTTGAAACTGCCGGTGGCGCTGGCGATCAGCTCGCCGGCTTCGTCGTAGATATCCGCCGCACAGAAGCACAGCGTGCGGGTGCGCTTGAGCAGCCGGCCGACCGCGTTGATCTCGCCGCGGGTGCTGCCCATGAAGTGGGTGGCCATGTCGATGGTGACCATCGAGCAGCCCGGCATCTGCGCGCGGATCGCCCCGGCCATGGCAGCGTCGAGCACGCTCATCAGTACGCCGCCGTGGAAGCTGTCGATGTAATTCATCAGCTCCGGGCGGTGGCGCAGGCGTACCCGCACGACATCGCCGTCGATCCAGCGCTCCAGGCCGAGGAACTCCTGGAAGGTGTATCGATCGCGGGGGAACATGTCCGGCCCGGGCGCGTTGGCGGCGCTGGTGAGATCGGTCATCGCAGGCTTTCCTCGGTGACGGGTTGGCCCAGTGGGCGGGCAGTGCTGTGCGTCGACGCGCGCGCCGGCGCGCTGGGCTGCGCCGTGCGCGCTTCGCGGTTCGGGTCGTACAGCCGGTTGGGGATCATCAGCGCCGGGATAAGCCCGGTGATGACGTAGGTGATGCCCATCACCAGGAAGCCCGCGCCGATGGACACGTGGGAGGCCAGCAGGCCAATGGCCGCCGGGGCCACTGCCGCGCCGATGCGGCCGAGGTTGTAGGAAGTGCCCACGGCAGCACCGCGCACCTGGGTGGAGAAGCTCTCGGTCATGTAGGTGGCCAGCACGCCCACCGGTACGCCGTAGATGAAACCGAACAGGGCGAGGATCCAGACGATGTTGTCCGGCGTGTGCCAGAACACGATCACCGGCATGAAGATGGCGGTGCCGATGGCGCCGGCAGCGAAGGTGGCGCGGCGGCCGAAGCGGTCCGAGGCGATCCCGGCGAGCACCTTGCCGAGGATCATCGCGGTGTAGGTGCCGACCATGTAGCCGGTCATGGACTTGAAGTTCATGCCCAGCTCGCTCTCCAGGTACGAGGGCATCCAGTTGTTGGTGCCGTAGTAGCCGAACAGCAGGAAGCACGAGGTGAGGCTCCAGAGCACGAACATACGGCGGGTGGACGGGTCGACCAGCAATTGGCGCATGCCGCCGCTGCTGGCCGCCTGGCGGGTGGCGCCGGCAGCACGCTGCTGCGCCCGTTGCGCACGAGCCGCCAGCCACGACGGCGACTCAGGCACCCAGGGCCGCAGCGCCAGGCAGATCAGCGCCGCACCGATGGCGGTGAAGAACAGCGCGCGCCAGCCGTAGTCCGGAATGATCTGCCCGGCGAGGACGGTCGCCACCAGGTAGCCCACGGTCCAGCCGGCCTGCATGGTCGCCAGGATGGTGGTGCGGTATTTGGCGGTGACGAACTCGGACATCAGGATGTTGCAGGCCACGAACAGCGACCCCAGGCCCAGCGAGGAGACGAAGCGGATCAGCGCGAAGGCCCAGTAGTTGTGCGCCAGGCCCAGCAACGCGGTGCCGACGGAGAACACCAGGATGGTCCAGGTCACCACGCGCACCCGACCGAAGCGGTCGCACGCCCAGCCACCATAGATGCCGCCGATGGCCATGCCGGCCAGGGTGATGCTGCCCAGCGAGCCGGCCTCGAAGTTGGACAGGCCGAACTCGGCCTTGAGGCTGTTCAGGCTGTAGGCGAGGAACATCAGGTCGGCGCCGTCGGCGAGCAGACCCAGGAAGCAGAAGAAGAAGGCGATCACCAGGGTCCGTCGGGGTATCGCGGAGCCCTGGGCCAAGCTGTCGGATGCGTTCATTGTTGTTGTTCTCGCAGGTGAGTTGAGGTCGTCTTCGCGCTAGGCCATCCCGGCTGTTTCTCCGCTGTCCGGGGTGAGGCGTACGCGGCCGTTGTCCAGTACCACCACGTCGCGTTCGACGACGCGGGTGCGGAAGGAGCCGTCGTTCCAGATTTCGGTACGCAGGGTTTCGCCGGGGAACACCGGCGCGGAGAAGCGCACCTGCAGGTGCGCGAAGCGCTCCGCGCGGTAGTCGGCGTAACCGCGCAGCAGCGCGTGGAAGGCCACGCCGAGGGTGCACAGGCCATGCAGGATCGGCCGCGGGAAACCACCGCGGGCGGCCGCCGCAGGGCTGGCGTGGATCGGGTTGTCGTCGCCGTTGAGGCGGTAGTGCAGCGCCTGTTCGGGGCGCGTCGGCAGGTCGATGACCAGGTCCGGCGCCTGCTCGGGCAGACGGTGCGGCTGGCTCAGCGACTGGCTGTCGCCGCCGAAGCCGCCGTCGCCACGCAGGAACGTGGTACCACGGGCGATCGCCAGCACCTCGCCGCTCTGCGCATCGCTGACGACCTTCTCGCTGTAGAGCAGCGCGCCCTTGCCGGCGCCCTTGTCCACAAGACCCGTGACACGGGTGCGGCCAATCACTTCACCTTCCACCGGCAGCGGCTTGCGCCATTCGATGCTCTGCTCGCCGTGAACCAGGCGCAGGGCATCGACGCCGGTGTCCGGGTTGCCCAGCCAGAAGCCGGGATGGCCCAGCACCACGGCCATGCAGGGCAGCGCCTGGAGCTCACGATTGGCATCGACGAAGGTCAGCTGGTGCTCGTCCAGCGGGTCAGCCCCCAGCCCCACCGACAGCGCGTAGAAAGCACTGTCGTGACGGCTGAAGCGCTGCCGCACCTCGGGAATCGGGTAGTTCAGCAGGTGCTCAGGATTCAGCGCCATGGGCTACCTCCTCGACTTCCAGCACCGCGTCGGCGGCCCAGGCGCCCTGCCCCTCGGGCATGGCGAAGACCGGGTTGAGGTCCACCGAGCGCAGGCGCGGGCCGGCTTCGGCGGCGAACTGCGAGAGCTGCGCCAGCACCCGCGACAGCGCCTTGATATCGGTCACCGGACGGCCACGGGCGCCCAGCAGCAGCGGTGCCCCCTTGATATTGCGGATCATCTGCTCGGCCTCGTCGACGCCGAACGGGCAGCGGCGGAACACCACGTCCTTGAGGACTTCGACGAAGATGCCGCCGAGGCCGAACACCGCCACCGGCCCGAACTGCGGGTCGCGCTGGATGCCCATGAAGCATTCGACGCCGCCCTGCAATTGACGCGCGACCAACACACCGTCGAGGCGAGCGTTCGGTGCATGCTCGGCGGCACGTTCGAGCAGCAATGCGTAGCCCTCGCGCACGCCCTGGGCGCTGTTCACATTGAGCAGCACGCCACCGATTTCCGATTTGTGCAGGATGTCCGCCGAGGCGATTTTCAGCACCACCGGGAAGCCGATCTGCTCGGCGAAAGCAGCCGCTTCCGCGGCGCTTTTCAGTACCCGCTCGGGCGCCGATTCGATGCCGGCGCGGGCCAGCAGTTGCTTGGCCTCGGCCTCGCCGGGCGTGCTGGCCGGCAGTTCGACGCCGCCGGGCGCGGGAATCCTGCGCAGCGGCCGGGCGAAGGCCTCGCCCAGCTGGCCCATGGCCTGGATGGCGCGCACCGCGCGGGTCGGGTCTTCGAACAGGGCAAAGCCGGCCTTCTGGTACGGCGCCAGCTCCTCGCCTTCGCCCATTACAGAGACGACGAACAGGCGGTCCGGATGGTCGGCCTTGATCCGCGCAAACTGCTCGGCCAGGTGTGGGCCGATGGAGGCGGCGGTACCGGCCTGGGTGAAGAAGGCGATCAGCGAACGGTAGCCACCGTCCACCACCATGGATTCGGTGAAGTCGTGGACCAGGCTCAGGTCATTCAGCGCCTGGGCGGTGCAGTCCACCGGGTTCAGCGGCGAGGCATAGTGCAGGCGCTGTTTCAGGCGCGCCTGCGCCGCTTCGGGCATCGGCGGCATGGGCAGGCCGACGTCCTCGGCAGCGTCGCTGACGATGATGCCGGCGCCACCGCTGACGGTGATCATCCCCAGGCTGTTGTTCACCGGGTAGATGCGCTGGGTGGCGAGGTAGGCGATGTCCACCAGTTCCTCGGTAGTGCGTGCGCGGACCACCGCGTAGTCGGCCAGCACCGCGTCGAGCACTTTGTCGTCGCCGGCCAGGGAAGCGGTGTGGGACATGGCCGCGCGGCCGCCCAGCTCGCTGCGCCCGACCTTGTGCAGGATCACCGGCTTGCCGGCGCGATGGGCCGCTTCCAGGGCGGCCAGGAAGCTGTCGACGTTGCGGATGGATTCGGCATAGGCCATCACCACGTCGATCTCCGGCGATTCCACCAGCCAACCGATGGCGTCACCCAGGGTGACGTCGGCTTCGTTGCCGGTGGCGACGCAGATCGGCGTGCCCAGCCCGCGCTGCCGCGACAGGCCCAGCAGGTGCGCGCCATAGGCACCGGACTGGGTGGCGATGCCGACGCGCCCGGCCAGCGGAATGCCGCGCTCCAGGCTGGTGGAGAAGAAGGCGTAGTAGCCCAGGTTGGCGTTGAACACGCCCAGTGCGTTCGGCCCCAGCAGGCGCATGTTGGCCGCGCGGGCAGCCTCGACGATGGCGTCCTGCATGGCCACGCCCTCCTCGCCCACTTCGCTGAAACCGGAGGAAAACACGATGGCACTGCGCGCGCCCTTGCGGCCCAGCGCCTGGACGGTCTCCAGCACCTGTGGCGCGGGCACCGCAATGATCGCCACGTCCGGCGCCTCGGGCAGCGCGTCGACGCTGGCGTAGGCCGGCAGGCCCTGGATCTCGGTGCGGTTGGGGTTCACCGGCAGGATGCGGCCGCTGAAGCCGTTGCGCAGCATGTAGGCGATGGGGCGACCGCCGATGCGGTGCGGGTCGCTGGAGGCGCCGACCACCGCGACCGAGCGCGGCTGCACCAGCGGGGTGAGACTGGAGAAACCGGTGTGTTGCAAGTGACTCACTGACATGACGTTCCACCTGAACAAGTAGCGGGTGCCGGCCGTTTGTGGGCCGGCGCGAGGGCGAGTGCGTCCACGGCGGGCCGTCTGCAACGGCCACCGGGAGCTTCGAACCCGAATCTCAGAGCACGTTCTGGGTGCCGAGCAGCGCGGTGACCTGACTGGACAGCGTGCCGCCGTTGCCGTGCAGCAGGGCTATATCGGCTTTTTTCAACTGCCGTTCCCCGGCCTGACGGCGCAGCTGGGTGACTGCCTCGATGATCAGGAACATCCCGTACATGCCCGGATGCACACAGGACAGCCCGCCGCCGTTGGTGTTAACCGCCAGCTCGCCGCCGGGGGCAATGCGCCCGCCCTGGACGAAGCGACCGCCCTCGCCCTTCGGGCAGAAGCCGAGGTCTTCAAGGAACAGGATCGTATTGATGGTGAAGGCGTCGTAGACCATCACCAGGTCGATATCCGAATGCTGCACCCCGGCCATCTGCATGGCACGCGGGCCGCTCTCGGAAGCGGCGGTGACGGTGAGGTCGGGCATGGCCACGATGGAACGGTGCCACTGTGCGCCGGCCGCACCGAGGAAGTAGATCGGCGCCTTGGGCAGGTCCCGCGCACGGTCGGCACGCACCATCACGCAGGCGCCGCCGCCATCGGTGACCAGGCAGCAGTCGGCCTTGCTCAGCGGATCGCTGACCATCCGCGCGGCAAGCACGTCGTCGATGCTCAGCGGGCCCCGGGCAAAAGCTTCGGGGTTGAGGTTGGCCCAGCCGCGTGCGGCCACAGCCACTTCGGCCAGGTGCTCGCGGGTGGTGCCGTATTGATGCATGTGGCGGCTGGCAGCCAGGGCGTAGGCGGTGATCGGGTGGCGCGGCTGGTAGGGCGTCTCGTGCCACTGCGGCTCGCTCATCGACACCAGCTTGCCGCCGGCGGTGCGCTGGTTGGAGCCGTAGCAGATCAGCGCCGCGTCACACAGGCCGGCCTCCAGGGCCAGGGTCGCCTGCAGCAGGTGCAACTCGAAGCTGGAGCCGCCGACGTTGGTGCCGTCGACGAATTTCGGCTTGATGCCCAGGTATTCGCAGACCGAGAGGGTCGGGAAGGCGTGGGAGCTGGTGGCCGAGAATACGGCGTCGATGTCCGAGAGCTTCAGTCCGGCATCGGCGATAGCCTTCATCGAGGCCTGGCCGAGCAGTTCCATGGCGCTGTAGCCGTGGGCTTCGCCGATACCGGCGCTGCCGATGCCGACGATGGCGGTCTTGCCGCGCAGGACCTGGCTCATGGCTGCACCTCCGCCAGGGGCTCGAAGACAACGACGGCACCGCTGTCCTGCTGGGCGATACGCGCCTTGACGCGGGTGCCGATGGGCAGGCTGAGGTGTCCTTCGATGCGCGACATCATGCGCACGCCTTCATCGAGGTCGACCAGGGCGACGTTATAGTCACCGCTGCGGGCGCGGTTGACGGTCAGGGCATAAAGGGTGCCCAGGCCACTGGCGGGGACCCATTCCAGGTCCGTTTCGCCGCTGCCGGGCACCTGGGTGCGCGGGTAGAACACGTGACGGCCGGTGGAGGCGCTGCGCTGCAACATGAAGCGACCCTGGGCGAGGAAGGCGAGGTACTGCGCCTCCGGCCCTGGCATGTTGCGGTCGGGGAAATCCACCATCGAGGTTTCTCCTTTGTTCTTGTTCTGCCTTTGTTGCAAAGTGCGTTACCGCCCATGCCAAGCCAGCTTCACGGAAGCCGTTGCAGGCGTCGCAGGGTCAGAATACATTCACAATACTGAATGTCAATCAGAATACAGAATATGACCACTGAAAAGACCGTCGAAGAAGCCAGCAGCAAACGTACCGGCGGCGCCAAGGATGTCGGCGCCGTGGTGAACGCCATCCAGATCCTCCGCCACCTGGCCAACGCCGAGGGCCCCGAGGGCGCGACCGCCATCGCCCGCGCCACCGGCATCAGCCCGAGCACCACCTTCAATATCCTGCGCACGCTGAGCAACGAGCAGCTGACCTCCTTCGACAACGAGACCAAGACCTACCGCCTGGGCCTGGGCCTGTCGGAGCTGGCGGTGAGCTTCATCGGCCGCAGCTACGCCGACCTGATCCAGCCGGAACTGGAGCGCCTGAGTACCAGCCACAACATCCTGATCACCCTGTGGCAGGTCACCGACGACGCGCACATCCGCGTGATTGCCGTGTCCGCGCCGACCGTGGCGCACGTCAATGTCGCCGTCGGCTCGCGCCTGCCGGAGCTGGTGGGCGCGGCGGGGCGCTGCATCGCCGGCCTGCGCAATCTTCCCGAGGATGAACTGCGCCGCCGCCTGACCCGCGTGCGCTGGGAGACTCCGCCCAGCCTCGAGGAGTACCAGCGCGATGCTCGCAACGCCCTGGAGCAGGGCTGGGCGATCGACCAGGACCACCTGTACCGCGGCGTCAGCATGGTCGCCAGCGCGATCACCGATCACGACCGGCAACCGCGCTTCGTGATCTCCGGCATCGGCATCAGCGCCCAGCACGAGCGCGAGAAACTGGAGCAGATCGGCGCCAGCCTGCACGAAACGGCCCGCTTCATCAGCCGCTCACTGTTTCCGCAGCAGGCGTCTCGCACACCTGACTGACGCGACAGATATTCCATATGGAGAACGGCATTCATGAATTAATGAATGCCGCGGTAAAAAACCTATAAAAGGCAATGGCTGCCGCCTGCTGCACTCCACGACACCCGGCCGGCGGCACCCGACGCCCCAAGCGACTGATGGCAGGGATATTCGCGGGGCGGCTCCCACAGCCGCGGCTATCGCCGGTATCATGGCTGTCCTGGTGGAGTCCTGGCGGCCCCCTCCCGCGAGGGACGTCGCTCCCCGCGCAGCGCAATCCCGATCGATTCAGGCAGCGCCCGCCGTCAGGGTCCCGAAATCACCATGCGGAGGCTCGCCCGCCATGCCCTGGCAGACGATTGGCCGCAGGCAATCCCATTGAATGAGGCAACCATGGCACAGAACGACATCGATTGGGGCGCGCTCGGATTCGATTACATCAAGACCGATTTCCGCTACATCTCCCACTGGCGCGATGGCCTGTGGGACGACGGCAAGCTGACCGAAGACAACACCCTGCACATCAGCGAGGGTTCTTCGGCGCTGCACTACGGCCAGCAGTGCTTCGAAGGCCTCAAGGCCTACCGCTGCAAGGACGGCTCGATCAACCTGTTCCGCCCCGACCAGAACGCCGCGCGCATGGCCCGCAGCTGCGCTCGCGTACTGATGCCGCAAGTCTCCGAAGCGCAGTTCATCGAGGCCTGCAAGCAGGTCGTGCGCGCCAACGAGCGCTTCATTCCGCCGTACGGCTCGGGCGGCGCGCTGTACCTGCGCCCGTTCGTGATCGGCGTGGGCGACAACATCGGCGTGCGCCCGGCTCCGGAATTCATCTTCTCGGTGTTCTGCATTCCGGTCGGCGCCTACTTCAAGGGCGGCATGAAGCCCCATGACTTCGTGATCTCCACCTACGACCGCGCCGCGCCCAACGGCACCGGCGCCGCCAAGGTCGGCGGCAACTACGCAGCCAGCCTGATGCCGGGCGCCCAGGCCAAGAAAGACGGCTTCGCCGACTGCATCTACCTCGATCCGGCCACCCACAGCCGCATCGAGGAAGTGGGCTCGGCAAACTTCTTCGCCATCACCCATGACAACGAGTTCGTCACCCCGCGCTCCAGCTCGGTGCTGCCAGGCATCACCCGCCTGTCGCTGATGCAGCTGGCCGAACAGCGCCTGGGCCTGAAAGTGGTCGAAGGCGACGTGCACATCGACGACCTCGGCCGCTTCAAGGAAGCCGGCGCCTGCGGTACCGCGGCGGTGATCACCCCGATCGGCGGCATCCAGTACAAGGACAACCTGCACGTGTTCTTCAGCCGCGAAGACGTCGGCCCGGTGACCCGTCGCCTCTATGAAGAGCTGACCGGCATCCAGAAGGGCGATGTGGAAGGCCCGGAAGGCTGGGTGGTCAAGGTCGACTGAGACTGACGTTCCGCCCAAGACAAAACGCCGCCCTACCAGAAGGTAGCGCGGCGTTTTTATTTGGGCCGATAGGGGCTTCCCGCTACTACGGATACTTCTGCGCTCGGGCTGGCCCTCTCCCTTCAGGGAAAGGGCCCCTTGACCTGTCGCATCAGGCTGAACTGGGCAGCGCCGGCTGGCACAGCAGCCAGTCATGCAGCAGGGTCTGCAGTTCCTCGAACTTCACCGGCTTGGCCATGTAGTCGCTCATCCCCGCAGCCAGGCAGCGCTCGCGGTCGCCGCTGTGGCTATGGGCGGTGATCGCGAGCACCGGCAAGTCAGCGCAACGCGGCAGCGTGCGGATCGCCCGGCAGGTGGCGAAGCCGTCCATCACCGGCATCTGGCAATCCAGCAGCACAGTGTCGATAGCTTCCCGGCGCAGCAGCTCGATGGCTTCGGCGCCGTTGTCGGCCGTGCGCACGCGGTAACCGAGCTTGAGCAGCATGCCGCGGATCACCAGTTGGTTGATGGCGTTGTCCTCCACCACCAGCACGGTGCACTGGTCCGGACTGCGCAGCGCCTGGCCGCCCGCGCGACGCGGCGGCGGAGCGATGCCTTGCACCGGCTGACCAACCTGCAATTCGAGAATGAAACGGCTGCCCTGCCCCGGCACGGACTCATGGGTCAGCGTACCGCCCAGCAGCGCGACCAGCTTGCGGGTCAGCGCCAGACCGATACCGAGGCCGCCGTACTCGCGGGTCAGCGAACCGTCGAGCTGGAAGAAGCGCTGATAGAGCGCGCCATCGGAGGGGGTGGAGAAGCCGATGCCGCTGTCCTGCACTTCGATACGCAGCGCCAGCCCTTCGCCGTTCGGCACACCGGCAACCCGCAGGTGCACGCCGCCCTGATGGGTGAACTTGATGGCGTTGTCGATCAGGTAGCCCAGCGCCTGGGTCAGCTTGCCGGCATCGCCCTCGAGCGTGTCGGGCAGGCTCTCATCCAGTTGCAGGACGAAGCGCAGCCCGCGCTCTTCGGCACGTGGCGCGTACTGCGCGCGCAGACCGTCGCACAGGCCGCGCAGGCTGAACGGCTCGCGGCGCGGGTAGAGCTTGCCGGCCTGCAGCTCGATCAGCGCGAGGATGTCGTTGACCATGCGCATCATGTCGCGCGCCGAGCCGGTGGCGGTCTTGTGGTACTGCGCCAGCTCGACGTCCATGGGCACCGTCTGCATCAGCTCCAGCGAGCCGATCACCCCACTCATGGGCGTACGCAGTTCGTGGGTGACAGTGGCGAGGAATTCGTCCTTCAGGCGGTTGCTGCTGGCCAGCTCGAGGTTCAACTGCTCCAGCTTGCGGCTGGTTTCCTGGAGGATGCGCGTGCGCTCCTCCTTCATGGCATTGATGCGGTCCGCCAGCGCCAGGGACAGCAGGCCGACCTCCAGCGCCGAACCGATCTGGCTGGCATACATGGTCAGGAAGATGTTCGGCAGGAAGCCCAGCACCATCAGCGTGTTGATGACCCCGCCGAGCAGGAAGGCGCTCCAGGCAAAGATGAAGTAGCGCGCCACGCGCATGCCACGCAGCCAGGCGACGATGCCAGCGGTGAAGATCACCACGGTGAAGGCCAGCGCCAGGTAGGTGGCCAGGCGCAGGGCGATGGCGTAGCTGACGGTCAGCGCCAGCACCATCACCAGCGCACCGACGCCCATCAGCACGCGCAGGATGCGGTCGATCCACAGGCTGTGCTCGCGGGTATGCAGGAAGCTGCGGGCGAACTGGCAGCCGAACAGGCCCGCCGAACCGATCAGGAAAGGCGTGGCGGCGTTGGCCCACCAAGGATTATCGGGCCAGAAGTACTCGATGCCCGCGCCGTTGACCGAGATCTGGTAGAAGCCGAACGAGGCTATATAAAGGATGTAATAGAGGTAGCTGGTGTCGCGGACGCTGAGGAAGATGAACAGGTTGTAGATCAGCATCACCAGCAATACGCCATAGATGATGCCCAGCACGTAGATGCGCCCCGGCTGCTCTTCGAGGTAGGCCTTGGACGACCAGAGCGTCAGCGGCGCCTGGATCGAGCCCTGGCTTTCCAGGCGCAGGTAGACGCGCAGCGGCTTGCCCGGCTCCAGCTTGAGGTCGAACAGGTAGTTGTTCTGGCGGATCGGCCGGCTGTCGAACGGCAGGGTATCGCCGGTGCGCTGGGCCAGCTTGAAGCCGCCCTGACCGTCGGGCAGGTACAGGTCGAGCTTGTCCAGCGGCGGGTAGGCCAACTCCAGCAGCCAGTTGGCCGGATCGCTCGAAGCCCTGGGCTGGTAGTCCAGATCCAGGCGCAGCCAGAACACCGAGCGCGAATAGCCGGCATTGAGCACATCGCGCTCGTGGTGGCGGAAGCTGGCGGCCAGCGCCGGCGAGCTGATCTCGGCGATATCGGCGGTGCCGCGCACGTCCTCGAAGACATCCATCGCCCGCCCCAGGGGCAACTGCCCGACATGCTCGTCGAAGCTGATGGCGCTCGCCACCGGCGAGAGGATGAGAAGGATCAGGAAGATCAGCCAGTGCCGCATGGTGCCCCGCAGTGCCGCCGACAGCCACGCCGGAGATCCCCATCTCCCGCTTTGGCGCGCCGTGGAGGCGTTGTGTTGGAATCGGCGAACTCTAGCACAGGCCTTGTGCGCCGTGGCATTCGACCATCCGGGCAGGGCGTGGCCGGGCGATGCGCAATGGACCGTTCGGTCAGCTCAGCACGGCATTTTGGTGATAAGCTCCCGCGCCATGAAAACACCTGCCTCCCGTCCCGTAGTGCTCTGCCTGTCCGGCCACGATCCCAGTGGCGGTGCCGGCCTGCAGGCCGATATCGAAGCCCTGATCGCCCAAGGCTGCCACGCGGCGCCCACCGTCACCGCGCTGACCGTTCAGGATACCGTCAACGTTTCCGACTTCCGCGTGCTCGATCGCGAGTGGGTGCTGGCCCAGGCCAACGCCGTGATCGCCGACCTGCCGGTGGCTGCGGTGAAGCTGGGCATGCTCGGTTCGGTGCAGATGGTCGACACCGTCGTCGAAATCATGCAGTCGCTGCCGGGCATCCCGCTGGTCTGCGACCCGGTGCTGCGCGCCGGTGGCGGTGGCTCGCTGGGCAAGGACGACGTCGGCTACGCCATGCGTGAGCGCCTGCTGCCGATCGCCGCCGTCGCCACACCGAATCTGCCCGAGGCGCGCATCCTCGCCGAACTGCCCGAAGGCACCGCCGACGAGTGCGCCGACAAGCTGCTGCCTTATATCCAGACCCTGCTGATCACCGGCGGCCATGGTGACGAGTCCGAGGTGCACAATCGCCTCTATACCCGTGACGGCCAGCGCCACACCTTCACCTGCCAGCGCCTGCCCGGCAGCTACCACGGCTCGGGCTGCACCCTGGCAAGCACCCTCGCCGGCCGCCTGGCCCTGGGCGAGGAACTGGTGAGCGCGGTGCGCAGCGCCCTGGACTACACCTGGCGCACCCTGCGCGATGCGGAAGCGCCCGGCCACGGCCAGTACGTGCCGCGCCGCCTGCCGCTGGACTTCTGCTCTTAATGTGTCAGTGCCCGCGGCAGCGGGCACCCGGATCGAGGTTGTGATGAAACTGCGCGGACTCTACGCCATCACCGACAGCCAGCTGCTCGACGGCGGCCGCCTGCTGCCCTACGTCGAAGCCGCCCTGAAAGGCGGCGCCAAACTGCTGCAGTACCGCGACAAGTCCGACGACGCCTCGCGCCGCCTGCGCGAAGCCGAGGCCCTGCGCGAGCTGTGTGCCCGCTACGGCGCCACCCTGCTGATCAACGACGACGCCGAACTGGCCGCGCGCCTGGGCGTCAGCGTGCACCTGGGGCAGACCGACGGCTCTCTGGCCGCCGCCCGCGCCCTGCTCGGTCGCCAGGCGATCATCGGCGGTACCTGCCACGCCAGCCTCGAGCTGGCCGAAAAAGCCATCGCCGAGGGCGCCAGCTATGTCGCCTTCGGCCGCTTCTTCGCCTCCCAGACCAAACCCGGCGCCTCCGCCGCCAGCGTCGAGCTGCTGGAGCAGGCCAAGGCCCGCTTCAACGTACCGCTGGTGGCCATCGGCGGCGTAACCCTGGACAACGCGCCCGAGCTGATCGCCCGGGGCGCCGACATGATCGCCGTGATCCACGCCCTGTTCGCCGCCGACACCCCGGCCGAGGTCGAACAGCGCGCGCGCGCCTTCAGTCAACTCTTCGAAACCCGCTGAGCGCCCACGCGCCCGGCCCTTCACAGCTTCGCGAGGTACACCATGTCCCGTTCCGAAACGCTTTTCGCCAATGCCCAGAAACACATCCCCGGTGGCGTCAACTCGCCGGTGCGCGCGTTCAAGAGCGTCGGCGGCACCCCGCTGTTCTTCAAGCATGCGGAAGGCGCCTACGTAGTGGACGAGGATGACAAGCGCTACGTCGACTACGTCGGCTCCTGGGGCCCGATGATCCTCGGCCACAGCCACCCGGACGTGCTCGACGCGGTGCGCAAGCAGCTCGACCACGGCCTGTCCTACGGCGCGCCGACCGCGCTGGAAGTGGAAATGGCCGACCTGGTCTGCTCCCTGGTGCCGTCCATGGACATGGTGCGCATGGTCAGCTCCGGCACCGAAGCCACCATGAGCGCGATCCGCCTGGCCCGTGGCTACACCGGCCGCGACAGCATCATCAAGTTCGAAGGCTGCTACCACGGCCACTCCGACAGCCTGCTGGTGAAAGCCGGCTCCGGCGCCCTGACCTTCGGCGTACCGAACTCCCCGGGCGTGCCGGCCGCCTTCGCCAAGCACACCCTGACCCTGCCCTTCAACGACATCGCCGCGGTGGAGAAGACCCTGGCCGAGGTCGGCAAGGAAGTGGCGTGCATCATCGTCGAGCCGGTCGCCGGCAACATGAACTGCGTACCGCCGGCCCCGGGCTTCCTCGAAGGCCTGCGCCGCCTGTGCGACCAGCACGGCGTGGTGCTGATCTTCGACGAAGTGATGACCGGCTTCCGCGTCGCCCTGGGCGGCGCCCAGGCGCACTACGGCATCACTCCGGACCTGTCGACCTTCGGCAAGATCATCGGCGGCGGCATGCCGGTGGGCGCCTTTGGTGGCAAGCGCGAGATCATGGAACAGATTTCCCCGCTCGGCCCGGTCTACCAGGCCGGCACCCTGTCGGGCAACCCGCTGGCCATGGCCGCCGGCCTGACCACCCTGCGCCTGATCAGCCGCCCGGGCTTCCACGACGAACTGACCGTCTACACCACCCGCATGCTGCAAGGCCTGCAGGAGCGCGCCGACGCCGCCGGGATTCCCTTCGTGACCACCCAGGCGGGCGCCGCGATGTTCGGCCTGTACTTCACCGGCGCCGATGACATCATCACCTTCGACGACGTGATGACCAGCGATGCGGAACGCTTCAAGCGCTTCTTCCACCTGATGCTGGACGCCGGCATCTACCTGGCTCCGAGCGCCTTCGAGGCCGGCTTCACCTCCATCGCCCACGGCG
The DNA here is from genome assembly GCF_014852585.1 of Pseudomonas sp. PDM18. Classification (GTDB taxonomy): domain Bacteria; phylum Pseudomonadota; class Gammaproteobacteria; order Pseudomonadales; family Pseudomonadaceae; genus Pseudomonas. Next base: position 121,324 of record NZ_JACVBX010000012.1, read on the forward strand.
AAACCGAACTGAAACTGACCCTGGACGCCGCCGAGCGCGCATTCGCCGCCCTCAAGTAAGCCGCCCCACGCGAAGGCGCCCGTCCTGGCGCCTTCCGCTCTGCCCCGCTGCTTTCGGGGCTTTATATCCGCGTTACACTCATCCCGCCATTGCAGCCGTTTCCAGCAAAAAAACAGAAAAGAAGGTAAAGACTTTGTAAGGAAGCGCCTGCTTATTTCATAATGTGAAGGCTGGCGCATTTCGCTGGCCGGGTTTTACCCGCCCCGATCCTGGAGGCCGTTTCTCCCCATGTACCGTTCCGGTCGCACCCTGCTGGGTTGCCTGTTGCTCGCACTGCCCCTGTTCACTCAGGCGGGCGGCAACTCGCTGCTGATTCCAGCCACCGGACGCTGCACCCTGAACACCGTGCCCGAACAGCTGCAACAGGCCCTGGCCAGCTGCCAACAGGCTGCCAACGCCGGCGATGCACAGGCACAGTTCGAACTGGGGGAATTCTTCTACACCGGCGAACGCGCCCCGCGCGACTTCCAGGCCGCCCTGCACTGGTACGAGAAGGCTTCGCTGCAAGGCCACGCCGATGCACAGCTGCGACTGGGCACCATGTTCTTCCGTGGCGAAGGTGTGAAGGCCAACAACGTGCAGGCCTACATCGTGCTGAAGATGGCCGCGGTCAACGGCGCCGAAGACGCCATGGACAGCGCCGACCTGGTCGCCGAGCAGATGAACAAGGACGAACTGGACATCGCCACCAAGGTGCTCGGGCAGATCTTCCGCAACTACCTGATCGAACTGCAGACTGCCGGCAACTCGCCGTTCTCGCCGCTGCCCTGATTCACGCACGCTCAGCCATCGTAGGGCGCATAACGCACCAGCGTTATCCGCCACGCATGCAACCGGCGACTAGCTTGTCCCAGGTTATTCACCTATTGCCGGACGGTTCGCGAGCAAGCTTGCTCCTACGAAGAACGTCAGTTGTCCTTGCTCGGCATCGGCATGGGGAACGGCATCACGTTGCCGCTGGGCTTGGCGTCGCTGATCTTCGCGGTGCCCAGGCGCTCCACTTCGTCGATGCGGATGATCGAGTGCAGCGGCACGAAGCTGCGGATGACGCCATCGAATTGCGCCTTGAGCTTCTCCTCGCTGGGGTCCACCACCACCTGGGTGCGCTCGCCGAAGACGAACTCCTCGATCTCCAGGAAGCCCCACAGATCGCTCTGGTAGATCTGCTTGGCGTACATCTCGTACACCTGGCCCTGGTTGAGGAAGACCACCTTGTAGATCGGGTTCTCGCGTTTGCTCATGAACGAAGGATGACAGCTTTGCAAAAAGGGCACGCAGCATAGCACAGACAGCCGCCCCTCAAGCCCGCCGCTGGTAGATGTCCGCCCCGGGGCTTATAATACGCGGTCATTTTTTAACCAGAACAAGACAGGTTCCATGGCCAAGAAGCTTTTCATCCAGACCCACGGTTGCCAGATGAACGAGTACGACAGCTCGCGCATGGCCGACCTGCTGGGTGAACACCAGGCCCTGGAAATCACCGAAAAGGCCGAAGAAGCCGACGTCATCCTGCTCAATACCTGCTCGATCCGCGAGAAGGCCCAGGAGAAGGTGTTCTCCGAGCTGGGCGCCTGGCGCACCCTCAAGCAGCAGAACCCCGACCTGGTGATCGGAGTCGGTGGCTGCGTGGCCAGCCAGGAAGGCGCGGCGATCCGCGAGCGCGCGCCGTACGTCGACGTGGTGTTCGGTCCGCAGACTTTGCACCGCCTGCCTGAAATGATCGACGCCGCCCGCACCACCCGCAAACCGCAGGTGGACGTGTCCTTCCCGGAAATCGAGAAGTTCGACCGCCTGCCCGAGCCCCGCGTCGACGGTCCTACCGCCTTCGTCTCGGTGATGGAAGGCTGCAGCAAGTACTGCACCTTCTGCGTGGTGCCCTACACCCGCGGCGAGGAAGTCAGCCGCCCATTCGACGACGTGCTGGCCGAGGTGATCCACCTGGCCGAGAACGGCGTGAAGGAAGTCACCCTGCTGGGCCAGAACGTCAACGGCTACCGCGGCCCGACCCATGACGGACGCATAGCCGACTTCGCCGAGCTGATCCGCGTGGTCGCCGAGGTCGATGGCATCGAGCGCATCCGCTACACCACCTCGCACCCGCTGGAATTCTCCGACTCGCTGATCGCCGCCCATGCCGAAGTCCCGCAGCTGGTGAAGTTCGTTCACCTGCCGGTGCAGGCCGGCTCCGACCGCATACTCGCGGCGATGAAGCGCAACCACACCGCGCTGGAATTCAAGTCGCGTATCCGCAAGCTGAAGGCGGCAGTGCCGGACATCTGCATCAGCTCGGACTTCATCATCGGATTCCCCGGCGAGACCGAGAAAGACTTCGAGCAGACCCTGAAGCTGGTGGAGGACGTCGGATTCGATTATTCCTTCTCCTTCATCTACAGCTCGCGCCCGGGCACCCCGGCCGCCGACCTGGTCGACGACACCCCGGACGAGGTGAAGAAGCAGCGCCTGCTGACGCTCAACAGCCGCCTCAACCACCAGGGCTTCGAAATCAGCAGGCGGATGGTCGGCACCATCCAGCGCATCCTCGTCACCGACTACGCCAAGCGCGATCCGGGCCAGCTGCAGGGCCGCACCGAGAACAACCGCGTGGTCAACTTCCGCTGCGACAATCCGCGCCTGATCGGCCAGTTCGTCGACGTTGAAATCTACGAGGCACTGCCCAACTCTCTACGCGCAACCCTGGTGGAAGCACGTCACTGACAGTTGAAGCACGTCACTGGCAACCGACCGTTGACCACCCCATTGGCGACTGAACTTTCGTACTCGGTCGCACGGGGTTATTCTTCGACCATCTCCCTTTGAAGCACGGCGACTTAGACAACACCTTGAACGCCCCCCTGGATATTCATCGTTTCATGCTCGAGCCCTTCGAGGCCCGCAGCTTCGCCAACCTGTGCGGCCAGTTCGACGAACACCTGCACCAGATCGAGAAGCGCCTCGGCATCGAGATCCGCAACCGCGGCAACCAGTTCGAACTGGTCGGTGCCCCCGAGCGCACCCAAGCGGCCGAAAACCTCCTGCAGCGCCTCTATCGCGAAGTGCAGAATGGCACCGAGCTGACGCCGGACATGGTCCACCTGTTCCTGCAGGAATCCGGTCTGGAAGAGCTCTCCGTCGAGCCCGCCGCTCCGCTGGTCACGCTCAAGACTCGGCAAGCGCACATCCGCCCGCGCGGCGCGAACCAGCAGCGCTACGTCAAGGCGATCCTCGACCACGACATCAACTTCGGCATCGGCCCGGCCGGCACCGGCAAGACTTACCTCGCCGTAGCCTGCGCCGTGGACGCCCTGGAGCGCGAGCAGATCCGCCGCATCCTGCTGGTGCGCCCGGCGGTCGAAGCCGGCGAGAAGCTCGGCTTCCTGCCCGGCGACCTGTCGCAGAAGATCGACCCATACCTGCGCCCTCTGTACGACGCGCTCTACGAGATGCTCGGCTTCGAAACCGTGGCCAAGCTGATCGAGCGCCAGGTGATCGAAGTCGCGCCGCTGGCCTACATGCGCGGCCGCACGCTGAGCAACAGCTTCATCATTCTCGACGAAAGCCAGAACACCACGATGGAACAGATGAAGATGTTCCTCACCCGGATCGGCTTCGGCTCCACCGCGGTGATCACCGGCGACGTCACCCAGGTCGACCTGCCCAAGGGCACGCGCTCGGGCCTGAAGCACGTGATGGAAGTGCTGCGCGACGTCCCCGGCATCAGCTTCACCCACTTCAAGTCCAAGGACGTGGTGCGCCACCCGCTGGTGCAGCGCATCGTCGATGCCTACGACGCCTACGAGAACCGCCTGACCGGCGTGGAAGGCCAGGGCAACAAGCATGCTTGAACTGGACCTGCAGGTCGCTTCCAAAGCGGCCGGCCTGCCGAGCGAAGCGCAGTTCCGTCAATGGTGCGAACTGGCCTTGCGCCAGCGCCAGAATGATTCGGAACTCACCATCCGCCTGGTGGACGAAACCGAAGGACGCGAACTGAACAAGACCTGGCGACACAAGGACTACGCCACCAACGTACTGTCCTTCCCCGCCGACGTCCCCGACGAGTTGCTGGACATCCCGCTGCTCGGCGACCTGGTGATCTGCGCCCCAGTAGTCACCCGCGAGGCCGCCGAACAGGGCAAGTCCGCCGAGGCCCACTGGGCCCACCTCGTCATCCATGGCTGCCTCCACCTGCTCGGCTACGATCACATCGAAGACGAAGAAGCCGAGGAGATGGAAGGCCTGGAACGGGAATTGCTGGCCGAACTGGGTCACCCGGACCCATACGCGGCCGATGAAGAATAAAAGCCACCGAGCAAGGAAAAGATGAGCGAAGACCGATCGAGCAATGGGCACAAGTCGTGGTTGGACAAGATCACCCAGGCTTTTGCCCATGAGCCGAGAAACCGCCAGGAGCTGCTTGAGCTGCTGCGCGAAGCCCACGCCAACAAGCTGCTCGACAGCGAAGCGTTGTCGATCGTCGAAGGCGCGATCCAGGTGGCGGACCTCCAGGTCCGCGACATCATGATCCCGCGTTCGCAGATGACCTCCATCAAGTCGACACAGAAGCCCGCCGACTTCCTCCCCGCCATCATCGAAGCGGCGCACTCGCGCTACCCGGTGATCGGCGAGAGCCTGGACGACATCATGGGCGTCCTGCTGGCCAAGGATCTGCTGCCGCTGATCCTTCACGACCAGAACCACGCCTTCAACATCAAGGACCTGCTGCGCCCGGCCACCTTCGTGCCCGAGTCCAAGCGCCTGAACGTCCTGCTGCGCGAGTTCCGCGCCAACCGCAACCACATGGCCATCGTCATCGACGAATACGGCGGTGTGGCAGGGCTGGTGACCATTGAGGACGTGCTGGAGCAGATCGTCGGCGACATCGAGGATGAGCACGACGTCGAGGAAGACAGCTACATCAAGCCGCTGCCCAGCGGTGACTTCATCGTCAAGGCGCTGACCCCGGTGGACGCCTTCAACGACTTCTTCGGCGCAGAATTTTCCGAAGAGGAATTCGACACCGTCGGCGGCGTGGTGATGAGCGCCTTCGGCCACCTGCCCAAGCGCAACGAAACCACCGAACTGGGTGGTTTCCGCTTCCGCGTGCTCAACGCGGACAGCCGCCGGCTGCACCTGCTGCGCCTCACCCCGCTGCAGGACTAAAGGTAGATACCTGTAGGAGCGAGCTTGCTCGCGAACGAACTCCGCTGCGGCGGCCGTTCGCGAGCAAGCTCGCTCCTACAATCAACCCCGACCTTTCCTGCAACATCCCGCCGCAGTCAGCTCATGGCTTTTGGCTTTCATCCCCATAGCCTACCGTTCGTCTCTCCATTACTCTTGCGCATCGCTTAACCGCAACAAGGATTTCCGATGCGCTGGATCACCCGCCCCGGCCTGCCAGGCCACCTGCTCGCCCTGGCCGCTGGCGCGCTCACGCCGCTGACCCTGGCCCCATTCGGCTACTGGCCTCTGGCGGTGCTCTCGCTGGCCCTGTTCTACCTCGATCTGCGCGGCACGCCCGCGGGCTCGGCGCTCTGGCGCGGCTGGTGGTATGGCTTCGGCGCCTTCATCGCCGGCACCAGCTGGATCTACTTCAGCATCCACAACTTCGGCGGCGCGTCCGGGCCACTGGCCGGCTTCCTGGTCGGCGGATTCAGCGCCGGCGTGGCGTTCTTCTTCGCCCTGCCTGCCTGGGCCTGGGCGAAGTTCTTTCGTCGCAACAATGCGCCGGTCAGCGACGCGCTGGCCTTCGCCGCGCTGTGGGTGGTGCTGGAACTGTTCCGCAGCTGGTTCCTCACCGGTTTCCCCTGGCTTTACGCCGGCTACAGCCAGCTGGAAGGCCCGCTGGCCGGCCTCGCTCCGCTGGGCGGCGTCTGGCTGGTGTCCTTCGCCATCGCCCTGAGCGGCGCGCTGATCATCAACCTCCCGGCCTTGAGCCGCCGCCCCGCGCGGCTGGCCACCGGCCTGATCCTGCTGATCGCGCCCTGGGCCGTCGGCCTGGGCTACAAGGGCCACGCCTGGACCACTCCGGCCGGCGCACCGCTGAAGGTCGCCGCGCTGCAGGGCAACATCGCCCAGGAGATGAAGTGGGACCCGAAGGCCATTACCCACCAGTTGGAGCTGTACCGCGACCTGACCGCCGAGCAGAACGACGTCGACCTGATCGTCTGGCCGGAAACCGCCGTGCCGGTGCTCAAGGACCAGGCCACCGGCTACCTGGAGATGATCAACGGCGTCGCCACCACCAAGAAGGCGGCCCTCATCACCGGCGTACCGGTGCGCGAGAAGACCACCGAGGGCATTCGCTACTACAACGGCATCACCGTGGTCGGCGAAGGCAGCGGCAACTACCTCAAGCAGAAGCTGGTGCCCTTCGGGGAATACGTCCCGCTGCAGGACCTGCTGCGCGGCCTGATCGCCTTCTTCGACCTGCCCATGTCCGACTTCGCCCGCGGCCCGGCCGACCAGCCGCTGCTCAAGGCCAAGGGTTACGCCGTGGCGCCGTACATCTGCTACGAAGTGGTCTATCCGGAGTTCGCCGCCGAACTGGCGGCGCAAAGCCAACTGCTGCTGACCATCAGCAACGACGCCTGGTTCGGCACCTCCATCGGCCCACTGCAACACCTGCAGATGGCGCAGATGCGCGCCCTGGAAGCCGGCCGCTGGATGGTGCGCGGCACCAACAACGGCGTCACCGCGCTCATCGACCCGTTCGGCAAGCTGGCGGTACAGATTCCGCAGTTCCAGCAAGGCGTGCTGCGCGGCGAAGTTGTGCCGATGCAGGGCCTGACCCCGTACCTGAAGTGGCGCGTCTGGCCGCTGGCGATCCTCAGCGCCGTACTGCTGGTGTGGGCGCTGGTACGCCGCCGTACGCACCCGGAAGAACGCCGACTGTTCGGCTGATTCCAACGAAGAAGGGCCTCATTGCGAGGCCCTTTTTCATGGCGGAGGCTAGCGGTAGAACAACCGATAGCCGACCAGCCCGATTGCCTCATTGAGCAATTGCCCGCTCTGCCAGATTGCTCGCCCTTCCGGCAGCCAGCCGCCCATCGGCACTACGTCATCCGTGCCGATATAGCCCGAGGGCGCTGGCACTACTTCCAACCCTGCCTTCTCAAAGCTCCAGATCGAGCGCGGCATATGGATGGCGCTGGTGACCAGCACCACCCGCTTGATCCCCGCCTCGCGCAGCATGTCGGCGCTGAACCGTGCATTCTCCCAGGTCGTGCGGCTGCTTCCCTCCTCCCAGCGCACCGGCACGCCGTAATCGTCCAGCAGGCTCTGCGCCATGATCCGCGCCTCGGAGGGCGGCGTGCCGTAGTGCAGGCCACCGGAAGTCAGCACCGGCAGCCCACTGGCCCTGGCCAGGCGCGCCGCGTAGCGAATGCGCTCGCGGGCCATCAGGCCGGGCTGATCCTCGTCCCAGGCGCGATCTCCGCGCACCCGACCAGCACCGAGCACGACGATGGCGTCGGCGCGCTGCGCGAGCCCCGCCCACTCCGTCTGCTTCAGTGCATCCTGCTGCTCCAGTTGGCGCGCGCCCCACTCCACCGTCACCGGCAGGCTCATCACCAACAGGCCAAGGAAACCGGAAAAGAAGCAGAACACCGACAAGCGCGGATAGCGCCGGCGCAGCACGAAGCCCAGGAGGAGCAATAGCAGCAGCAATCCCGGCGGCATGAAAATCTGTTTGAGGATGAAGCGGATAGGCATTGGCGACTCCTTGTCGAGGCGCCAAGCCTAACGGATCGGGGAAATGTCAGCGTGCCTTCGCGTTTCGAAACAGCTGCGAGCCACAGGACGTGCAAGGCAACACACCCTGATGGCGGCTCCAGGCCACCGGCGAGCCACACAGCGCGCACTGCAATTGCTGCGGGCGCGGCACCAGGCGCGGGCGGCTGGGCGGCGTCGGTTGACGCACGTGGCGCGGCACGCGGGCCGGGGCTCGCTCCAGCATGGCGAGCTCCTCCGCCGCCGCATGCCAACCGCGCAGCCAGTTCACATCCTGGTCCAGATAAGCCCTGATCAACTCCATCTCGGCACTGCTCAAACCGCGCAACTCCAGTTCCACGGGGCATTCGTCACGTAGTCGCTCAGCGGTATTCGCCTCATCCAAGGCCAGCGCGAGCCGTTGCAACAACCGTTCATACAGACCGGAACCCGAAGCACTTGCGCGATGCAGCTCAGCCATCAGTCACCTCAAGACAGGCGGAAACCTCCCGCCCTCAGGCAAAGCTTAGCGGCCCACCCCGTGCCACACCGAGCGCGCGACAAACGGCGCGGGCTACCGGCTCGGGTGGGGGTCATGTATGCTACGAGGCTTTCTGTAGCCGCCCGGCCCGTGTCTCCTCAGGGGTCGGTTCAGCGAAAGGACCACTCGACCTTCCTGGCTGCACAATTCTTTTCCGTACAGGTTCAAATCGCGCCATGCACGAGCAATATCAGCCTCTCGAGATCGAATCCCAGGCCCAGAACTTCTGGAACGAACACAACTCCTTCCGCGTCGACGAAGTCGCCGGCAAGGAGAAGTTCTACTGCCTGTCGATGTTCCCGTATCCGAGCGGCAAGCTACACATGGGGCACGTGCGCAACTACACCATCGGTGACGTGATCAGCCGCTACCACCGCATGCAGGGCAAGAACGTCCTGCAACCGATGGGCTGGGACGCGTTCGGCATGCCGGCGGAAAATGCCGCGATGAAGAACAACGTCGCCCCGGCCGCCTGGACCTACGACAACATCGCCTACATGAAGTCCCAGCTCAACAGCCTGGGCCTGGCGATCGACTGGTCCCGCGAAGTCACCACCTGCAAGCCGGACTACTACCGCTGGGAACAGTGGCTGTTCACTCGCCTGTTCGAGAAGGGCGTGATCTACCGCAAGAACGGCACCGTGAACTGGGATCCGGCGGACCAGACCGTACTGGCCAACGAGCAGGTCATCGACGGCCGTGGCTGGCGTTCGGGCGCGCTGATCGAGAAGCGCGAAATCCCGATGTACTACTTCAAGATCACCGCCTACGCCGAAGAGCTGCTGTCCAGCCTCGACGACCTGCCGGGCTGGCCGGAACAGGTCAAGACCATGCAGCGCAACTGGATCGGCAAGTCCCGCGGCATGGAGATCGCCTTCCCCTATGACCAGGCTTCCATCGGCGAAGCCGGCCAGCTGAAGGTCTTCACCACCCGTCCGGACACCCTGATGGGTGCCACCTACGTCGCCGTGGCCGCCGAGCACCCGCTGGCCACCCTGGCCGCCGAGCGCGATCCGTCGCTGCAGGCGTTCATCGACGAGTGCAAGCGCGGCGGCGTCGCCGAAGCCGACATCGCCACCCAGGAGAAGAAGGGCGTCGCCACTTCCCTGTTCGTCGAGCACCCGCTGACCGGCGACAAGCTGCCGGTGTGGATCGCCAACTACGTCCTGATGACCTACGGCGAAGGCGCCGTGATGGCCGTGCCGGGTCACGACGAGCGCGATTTCGAGTTCTCCAACAAGTACGGTCTGCCGATCGTCCAGGTCATCGCCAAGGTTGAAGGCGACAACGACTTTGAATCCGGCACCTGGAAAGAGTGGTACGGCCTGAAGGACGAGAGCGTCATCACCGTCAACTCCGGCAAGTACGATGGTCTCGGCTACCAGGCCGCGTTCGACGCCATTGGCGCCGACCTCGCCGCCAAGGGCCTGGGCCAGCAGCGCACCCAGTTCCGCCTGCGCGACTGGGGCATCAGCCGCCAGCGTTACTGGGGCTGCCCGATCCCGATCATCCATTGCGACACCTGTGGCGACGTGCCGGTCCCGGCCGACCAGCTGCCGGTCGTCCTGCCTGAAGACGTGGTGCCGGACGGCGCCGGGTCGCCGCTGGCCAAACTGCCGTCGTTCTACGAGTGCAGCTGCCCGAAATGCGGCCAGCCGGCCAAGCGCGAAACCGACACCATGGACACCTTCGTCGAGTCGTCCTGGTACTTCGCCCGCTACGCCTGCCCGCAGTTCGAAGACGGCATGCTGGACAAGAAAGCCGCCAACTACTGGCTGCCGGTCGACCAGTACATCGGCGGCATCGAACACGCCATCCTCCACCTGCTCTACGCGCGCTTCTTCCACAAACTGATGCGCGACGAAGGCCTGATCGACTCCGACGAGCCGTTCAAGAACCTGCTGACCCAGGGCATGGTGGTCGCCGAGACCTACTACCGCGTCGCCGCGAACGGCGGCAAAGAGTGGTTCAACCCCGCTGACGTCGAAGTCGAGCGTGACGCCAAGGCCAAGGTCATCGACGCGCGCCTGAAGACCGACGGCCTGCCGGTAGAAATCGGCGGCACCGAGAAGATGTCCAAGTCCAAGAACAACGGCGTCGATCCGCAGGCCATGATCGACGCCTACGGTGCCGACACCTGCCGCCTGTTCATGATGTTCGCCTCGCCGCCGGACATGAGCTGCGAGTGGTCCGACTCCGGTATTGAAGGCGCCAACCGCTTCCTGCGCCGCGTCTGGCGTCTGGCCCAGGCCCACGTCAACGCAGGCCCTGCCGGCGCCGTGGACAAGTCCGCGCTGGACGACGCACAGAAGGCCATTCACCGCGCCATCCACCTGGCCATCCGCCAGGCCAGCCAGGACGTGGGCCAGCATCACAAGTTCAACACCGCCATTGCCGCCGTGATGACCCTGATGAACGTGCTGGAAAAAGCCCCGGCCGAATCCGCCGCAGATCGCGCCCTGCTGCAGGAAGGCCTGGAAACCGTCACCCTGCTGCTCGCCCCGATCACTCCGCACATCTGCCATGTGATCTGGCAGGAGCTGGGCAAGGACGGCGCCGTCATCGACGCCAGCTGGCCGCAGGTCGACGAAGCCGCCCTGGTACAGGACAGCCTGCAACTGGTGGTACAGGTCAACGGCAAGCTGCGCGGCCACATCGAAATGCCCGCCAGCGCCAGCCGCGAAGAAGTCGAAGCGGCCGCCCGCGCCAACGAGAACGTGCTGCGCTTCACCGACGGCCTGACCATCCGCAAGGTCATCGTGGTGCCGGGCAAGCTGGTCAATATCGTCGCCAATTAAAAGCAACGCTGGAAAAGACCCATTCGCCCGTGGCACCTTCGCCACGGGCATACCGGATCAACAGGAGTGAGGGAAGCTTGATGAAACGTATCCTGACCAGCCTCGCGCTGATCGGCCTGGCCGGCGTGCTGAGCGCCTGCAGTTTTCAACTGCGTGGCCTGGGCGATACGAATTTTGCGCTCAAGGAGATCGATCTGAGCGCACGCAACGCCTATGGCGAAACCGTGCAGGAACTCAAGCAGGTGCTCGAAGGCAGCGGCGTGAAGGTTGTATCCCGCGCGCCCTACCACCTGATCCTTGCTAGCGAAAACACGACCAGCCGCAGCGTCAGCTACACCAGCTCCGCCCGCAGTGCGGAAAACGAGCTGACCAACACCCTGAACTACGAAATCCGCGGCACCAACAACCTGCTGCTGCTCGCCAGCCAGGTGCAGGTACGCAAGGTTTACGTGCAGGACGAGAACAACCTGATCGGTTCCGACCAGGAAGCCACGCAGATCCGTGCCGAAATGCGCCGCGACCTGGTCCAGCAGATGGTCACCCGCCTTCAGCTGATCACACCGGCCCAGCTCGACGACCTACAGGCCAAGGCTGAAGCCAAGGCCAAGGCCGAAGCGGATGCGATGAAGGCCGCGGACGAGGCTGCCAAGTCTCAACCGCAGCAATCGCCGATCGAATTCCCGAAAGCGCAGTAAGCGACAAGGGGCCGGCCAACCGGCCCCTTTTTCATTATGAAGCTCAATCCCGGACAACTCGCCAAGCACCTGCAAGGCAACCTCGCGCCCGTCTACGTGGTCAGCGGCGACGAGCCGTTGCTCTGCCAGGAGGCCTGCGATGCTATCCGTACCGCCTGCCGCCAGCGCGATTTCGGCGAACGCCAGGTGTTCAACGCCGAAGCCAACTTCGACTGGGGCCAGCTGCTTGAAGCCGGCGCCAGCCTCTCGCTGTTCGCCGAAAAACGCCTGATCGAGCTGCGCCTACCCTCCGGCAAGCCCGGCGACAAGGGTGCGGCGATCCTCCAGGAATACCTGCAGCGCCCGCCGGAAGATACCGTCCTGCTGGTCAGCTTGCCCAAGCTCGACGGCAGCACGCAGAAGACCAAATGGGCCAAGGCCCTGATCGACGGCGATGCAGCCCAGTTCATCCAGATCTGGCCCATCGACGTCCACCAGTTGCCGCAGTGGATTCGCCAGCGCCTTTCCCAGGCCGGCCTTGCCGCCAGCCAGGAAGCGGTCGACCTGATCGCCGCGCGCGTCGAAGGCAATCTGCTGGCCGCCGCCCAGGAAATCGAAAAGCTCAAGTTGCTCGCCGACGGCCAGCAGATCGACGCCGACACCGTGCAGGCTGCAGTGGCCGACAGCGCGCGCTTCGACGTCTTCGGCCTGATCGACGCCGCTCTCAACGGCGAAGCCGCCCACTGCCTGCGCATGCTCGAAGGGCTGCGTGGCGAAGGCGTGGAGCCACCGGTGATCCTCTGGGCCCTGGCTCGGGAAGTCCGGGTTCTCGCCGGCCTTGCCCAGCAGTTCAGCCAGGGCGTGCCGCTGGACAAAGCCTTCAGTCAGTGCCGCCCGCCCATCTGGGACAAGCGCCGCCCGCTGATGAGCAAGGCCCTGCAGCGGCACACCGCGCAGCGCTGGAACCAGATGCTTCAGGACGCCCAACTGATCGACGCACAGATCAAAGGCCAAGCTCCCGGCAACGTCTGGAACAGCCTCGCCCGCCTCGCCCTGCTGGTCGCCGGGCAACGCATCAGCCTGCCCTCGGCCTGATCCCAGGCCACTGGTAGGCGCGGCCTTCAGCGCTGATTCGCCATTTACCCGCGCGCCGGCATCGGCCTATGCGCCTGCCCATTGGCCCGGTCCAGCGCCACGCCGCGCGTGTCCCGACCGGTGCTGATCAGCACGCAGATGAGTACCGCCACCACACCGGCAACAATGGCCATCGCCGTGCCGTAGCTGTAGCTCTTGGCGATCTCCGCCTGTAGCGGCGCGTTCACCGAGGCGATCAGGTTGCCCAGTTGGTAGACGAATCCCGGCAGCACTGCGCGCGTGCCCACCGGAGCCAGTTCGTTGAGGTAGGCCGGAATCACACCCCAGGCACCCTGCACCATGAACTGCATCAGGAAGGCGCCAACGCCCAGCGCCACCGCGCCATGGCTGAATGCCCACAGCGGCAGCACCGGTAGCGCCAGCAGCGAGCCGCAGATGATCGCCTTCTTCCGCCCGATGCGCTCGGACAGGGTGCCGAACAGAATGCCCCCCAGGATCGCCGCTATGTTGTAGGCCACTGCGATCAGACTGACCGTGTGTGTATCGAATCCGTGCTGCACCTTCAGGAACGTCGGATACAGATCCTGCGTGCCATGACTGAAGAAATTGAAGCAGGCCATCAGCACCACCGCATACAGGCACAACTTCCATTGGCTGCGCAGCACCGTCCACAGCGGCGTCGATTCCTTGCGCTCGCGCGCCGCCATCCAGATCGGCGACTCGGGCACCTTGAACCAGATGAACGCCACCAGCACCACCGGCAGACAGCCGACGATGAACATCCCGCGCCAGCCGAGCACCTCGAAGAACAGGCCATAGATGATGGAGGCGATCAGGTATCCCGCCGGATAACCGGCCTGGAACAGCCCGGACACCATACCCCGCGAACGTTCGGGAATGGTCTCCATCGCCAGCGACGACGCCACGCCCCAGATGCCACCCATCGCCACGCCATAGACCACCCGCAGGATCAGGAAAGTCGTCAGGTTCGGCGAGAACGCCGAGGCCAGCTCCAGCAGCGAGTAGATCAGAATGTTGACCATCAGCACCAGCCGCCGCCCGTAGCGCTCGGCCGCGCGGCCGAACAGCAGCGCGCCGATGGGGCGTACCGCCAGGGTCAGCAGAATCGCCATCGACACCTGCGGCAGGTCGACATGGAAGGTCTGGGCGATATCGGTGAGAACGAAAACCAACAGAAAGAAATCGAAGGCATCCAGCGTCCAGGCGAGCACCGAAGCGATCACCACGTTGCGCTGGGTCGGCGACCATTGCTGCATGACATATCTCCAACCGGGGGCGCCGCGGTCCCTGCACACCCAAGCGATACTTAGCCAGCTACTAAACTAACTGAGCCCCAGTACGCGCCACAGCCGCGCAATCGAAAAGGTCTGTTACAAAATTTGCGACAAAGCGTCGCAACCTCCTCCACGCCCAACAGTGCACTGGCCGACAACATCCACTGCACTGCCACGCAATACGCCGCACGCGCGCCTCCCTATCGTCGCTTCATCGATCCGCCCCGATAAGGAGAACAAGCATGCCGGCCGATCCGATTACCCTCGCCGTGGTTCGAGGTGCGCTGGAGATGACCCAGCGTGAAATGACCCTGACCCTGGAGAAGACCAGCCGCTCCAGCGTGTTCAACCTCGCCCACGACTATTCCAACGCACTCTTCGACCATCACTCGGAAATGATCCTGCAGGGGCAGGACATTCCCATCCACCTGGGCTCGCTGATCCCTGCGATGAAGGCTGTTTCCGGCTACTTCGGCGAGGATATCGCCGAAGGCGACGTGATCTATCACAACGACCCCACCTACGCCGGCAGCCACATCATCGACTGCTGCATGTACAAGCCGGTGTTCTACCAGGGCGAGTTGGTGTTCTGGACGGTCTGCAAGGGCCATCTGACCGATATCGGCGGCCCGGTGCCGGCCGGCTACAACCCCGATGCCAAGGAGATCTACGCCGAAGGCCTGCGCATTCCGCCGGTGAAGCTGTGGGAGAAAGGCCGCCGTCGCGAGGACGTGATCAACCTGTTGCTCACCAACATGCGCGCCCGACGCAACCAGGAAGGCGATCTCAACGCCCAGTACGGCGCCTGCCGGGTCGGCGAGCGCAACCTGCTCGCCCTGCTCGACAAATATGGCGTCGCCACCGTGCGCGAATGCATCGCCGAGCTGAAAGACATGGCCGACCGTCAGATGCGCGAGCTGATCCGCTCGGTGCCCGATGGCAGTTACACCGGCCATGCGGTACTGGAAGACTCCGGTCACGGCCTGGGCGAACTGGCGATCAGCGCCACCGTGACGATCAAGGACGATACCTGCCACATCACCGTGCAAAGCCCGCCGCAGGTGCCCTATTTCATCAACTCCTACGCGGGCAACTCGATGTCCGGCATCTATCTGGGGCTGATGATGTTCGCCCAGGTTCCGCCACCCTACAACGCCGGGCTGTACCGCTGCGTGTCGGTCGATCTGGGCGCCAAGGGCACCCTCTGCAATGCGGAAGAACCAGCACCCCACGTCAACTGCACCACCACACCGATGGAAACCCTCACCGATGCGGTGCGCCAAGCTTTCGAGCAAGCGGCGCCCGAGCGCGTAACCGCTTCGTGGGGCCATACCAGCGGGGTGAACATCGCCGGCGTCGACCCGCGCACCGGAGAGGAATACGTGACCATGGTGCTCGCCTCGATCATCTCCGGTGCCGGGGCCACTTCCGAGCTGGACGGCTGGCACGCCTGCGGGCCGCTGTGCTGCTTCGGCGCCTTGTATTCCGGCGACATCGAACTGTTGGAGTACAGCTACCCCATCCTCATCCACCGCTACGGGCTGATGGCCGACAGCGCCGGTGCCGGCCGTCTGCGCGGAGGCTCGGGCACCTGCCTGGAAGTCGAGCCGCTGGATCACGAGATGACCGTGATTTCCTTCGGCGAAGGCCGCCAGCGCACCACCATGGGCGCCGCCGGCGCCGCCAATGCGTTGATCGAACCCAAACTCGGTGGCGTGGAACTGGTACGTGCAGGCGAGCATGAGACGCACACACGTAACGTCATGACCGTCCTCAAGCCCGGCGAGCGCCTGATCAATCGCACCCCCGGGGGCGGTGGCTACGGACAGGCCTTCCAGCGACTGCCCGCGGACGTCCTGCGCGACGTGCGTGACGGCCTGGTTTCTGCGCGAGGAGCCGAACTCGACTATGGCGTGGTGCTCACCGCCAACGGCGATATCGATTCCGCCGCTACCGTCCAACGCCGCCAATCCGCCTGAGGAAATCGACCATGCACAGCCAATACCGCCTCGGTGTCGACGCCGGGGGCACCTTCACCGACTTCATCCTGGCCGAACGCGAGGGCCGCGTGCACTTGTTCAAGGCACTCTCAACCCCGCAGGACGGCACCCTGGCCATCGCCGACGGGCTACGCCAGATCAGCCAGGCCCTCGGCCGTCCGGTAGAGGAAATCGTCGCCAACTGCGACCTCTGCATCAACGGCACCACCGTGGCGCTCAACGCGCTGATTGAACTCAAAGGCGTCAAGGTCGGCCTGCTCGCCACCCAGGGTCACGAAGACAGCATCGAGATCCGCCTGGGCCACAAGGAAGAAGGCTACCGCTATGACCCCGACTACCCGCCGGCGCCACAGCTGGCCCAGCGCTTCCTGCGCCGCCCAGTGCGCGGACGCATCCTCGCCGACGGCCGGGAGCACACCGCGCTGAACGAGGAAGACGTGCGCGCCGCCGCACGGCTGTTTGCCGAGCAAGGCGTCGAGGCAGTCGCAGTGTCCTTCCTCTGGTCCGTGCGCAACCCGACCCACGAACAGCGTGCCGCCGCGATCCTGCGCGAGATGCTGCCGGGCGTCTTCGTCTGCACCGGCACCGAGGTGTTCCCGCAGATCCGCGAATACACCCGCACCTCCACTACCCTCGTCAACGCCTACCTGAGCCCCGTGATGGCGCGTTATGTGGCGAAGATCGACGACTACTTCCGCCAGCTCGGCGCCCAGCGCCCAGTGCGCTACTTCCAGTCCAATGGCGGCCTGGCAACCGGCGAGCACATGCGCGGCCGCGCGGTGAACGCGATCAACTCGGGGCCGGCGTCGGCGCCGCAGGCCGGGCTGTTCGTCGCCCAGCCGTTCGGCATCCACAACGTCATCACTGTAGACATGGGCGGCACTTCGTTCGACATCACCCTGACCCGCGAAGGCAAGACCAACCTCAGCCGCGACGCCGACTTTCTCCGCCAACGCATCGGCGTACCGATGATCCAGGTGGAAACCCTTGGCGCAGGCGGCGGCTCCATCGCCCACATAAACCCCTATGGCATGCTCGAGGTCGGCCCGCAGAGCGCCGGCTCCAGCCCAGGCCCCGTGGCTTACGGCCAGGGCGGCGAGGAGCCCACGGTCACCGATGCCAACCTCGCCCTGGGCTACCTCAACCCTGCCGCGCGCCTGGGCGGACGGATCAGCCTCGACCGTGAGGCTGCGCTGGCGGCCATCGGCGCAAAGATCGCCGAACCGCTGGGCATCGATGTCGACAAGGCCGCCTGGGGCATCCATGCCATCGTCAATGCCAACATGGTCAACGGCATCCGCCGCGTCTCCATCGAGCGCGGCTACGATCCGCGCGACTTCGCCCTGATCGGTGCCGGCGGCGCAGCCGGGGTGCACATGACCGCGTTGGCCGAAGACATGGGTATCGATACCGTCCTGATCCCCAAGGTTGCCTCCGGCCTGTGCGCGCTCGGGCAGATCCTCTCCGACGTGAAGCACAACTACCTGGCAACCCATCCCATTCTCGCCCAGGAAGATGCCGACCTCGCCGGCCTGGAGGCCGCCTTCACCGAACTCGAAGAACAGGGCCGCACAACCTTGCGCGGTGACGGCTTCCGCGACGAGGACATCGCCCTGGTGCGCAGCCTGGAGATGCGCTACGTCGGGCAGATTCACGAGTGCACCGTGGAAATCGGCGACATGCCCGTCAACGCCGCCACGCTGCCCACCATCGTCGCTGCCTTCCATCGCCGCCACGAGGCGCTTTACACCTACGCCGAACCGGACAACCCGGTAGAAATCGTCAACCTGGAAAGCCAGGTGATCGGCCGCGTCTCGCGCCCGCCCTTCCCGAGCCTCCCTGCCAGCGACGGTCATGTGCGCCGCGCACTGGTCGGTAATCGACCGATGCTCTTCGGTGAAGACGGCATCTGGAGCGACACCCCGGTCTATCAGGGTGAAGCGCTGATGGCCGGCGACCGCCTGCACGGCCCGGCCGTCATCGAGGAAGCCACTACCAACATCCTCATCCGCCCGGACTGGATCGTGGAGCTGCACGAATCCGGCTGCTATCGCCTGACCCGCCAGCGTTGAGCACGACCGGGCCCCGGTGTTGAACGGGGCCCGGTCCCGCGGCCGGCACGGGACCTGCTTGCAGAAACCACTTTCCCGGCGAACCGCGGCCCCCCCTATGCAAGACCGCTACGACACCACCGAGATTCCAGGCGAGCAGCGCCAGGCGTACTGGAATCGCTGCGTCAGCCAGACCTACTTCCCGCTGGAGCTGGATTTCGCCCGTGCGCCGGGCTTCAGCGGCCGCCTGGAGACCCACGAACTGGGCGACCTCAGCCTCTCGTACCTGGAGTCAAGCCCGCTGCGCTACCGACGCCAGACGCACCACCTGGCGCAGTGTGATGAGTCGTCCTTCCTGCTCACCCTGCCCCTGCACAGCTGTTTCGAATTTACCCAGCGCGGCCGCCAGACCCGCTGCGATCCCGGCGCCTTCGTGCTGGAGCGCAGCAGCGAGCCGTACGAGTTCCAGTACGCCGAACACAACGCCATGTGGGTGCTGAAGCTGCCCGAGCGCATCCTGCACCGTCATGTCGCCGTCCCGGATCAGCGCTGTGCCCTCAACTTCGACGCCAGCCACGGCGCCGGAGCGCTGTTCGCCGACTACCTCGCCCTCAGCGCACGCCGCCTGCCCGAACTGCAGCCCGGCGATGGACGGCGCCTGGGCAACCAATTGCTGGAACTGCTCGGCATAGCCCTGGAGCGCCAGAACCCAGGCGAAGGTGACAGCGGCGCCGTACGTGCGGCGCACCTGCGGCGCATCGAGCAACACATACTTCGCCACCTGGGGGACAGCGCACTGAACCCGGCCGAGATCGCCGCCGCCTGCGGCATCTCGGTGCGTTACCTGCACCTGCTGTTCCGGCAGAGTGGCCGCAGCGTGCAGGACTGGATCCGCGAGTTGCGCCTGCAGGCATGCCACGAGGCCCTGCGTTCGGGTCCGGCGCCGGTGTCCATCGGCGAACTGGCCTATCGCTGGGGCTTCGCCGACCAGGCCCACTTCAATCGGGCGTTCAAGCAGCGCTACGGCATGGCGCCTGGCGCCCTGCGCCGCTCGAATCCATGATCAGGTACGCGGCGCTTCACTCCCACTCGCGGACCTGGCGCACTTCCACGCACCCCAGGCGTCCCGGTGGAATTTTCGCGGCGATACGCTCGGCCTCATCCAGGCTCTGCGCCTCGATCAGGTAGAAGCCCCCTAACTGCTCGCGGGTCTCGGCAAAGGGTCCGTCGGTGACCGTCAGCTTGTCGCCCTGCCCGCGCAGCGTGCGCCCAGTGGCCGTAGGCAACAGCGCATTGGCCGCGATGTAGTTGCCGCTGCGCCGCAACTGCTCGCTGTAGGTCATGCACTCGTCGACGATGCCGCGCAGCTCGGCTTCGGGCAGTTCCGCCGCCTTGCGTTCGTCGAAATAAATCATGCAGAGAAACTTCATCGTCCTTTTCCTCGTTCTTGTCCGTCTTGTCAGAAAGGTTCGCCGTCCCAGAGTAGCCCTGATCCATGCGCGCAGGCCTTGGCCCGCCCGCCGGTAGACCAGTGGCATGGACAAGCGTGCCAGATAGGCGGAAGATGCGCGCGCCGGCGCTTGGCCGGACTCCGAGAGAAAAGCCAGACGAGGAAACGCAGATGGCGAAGAAATCCAAACGGCCGAACAAGGCCAAGTCCCTGGTCGCACAGCCCCTGTTCCGCAGCCGCCAGGAACAGCCGCTCAAAGGCAAAGGCAGCTACCGCCGCGAAGCCTCCCGAAATTGGGAGGCTTCTTCGCTTCTGGCGGCCTGAAAAACCTCAGAAAACCTGAACCACCCCCGCTCCTTCGCTTTCAACCGGATAGCCAAGCCCTGGAGGCCTCCCATGAAAGCTCCCCTGATCGTCACCATCCTCGCCCTCCCCTTCAGCCTGTCCGCCCACGCGTTCTGCTCCGACCAGGAAGCCGAAGCCAAGGGCAAGCAGGTTGCTGCCAAGGTCACCGAGGTGACTCGCAGCGATCCCCAGCGCGCACAGAAGCTCAACGAAAAGCTCGCCGAGATGAAGAAGTCTCGCTCCAGCGAGCAGCGCCCGGACGACTGCGCCGCCTATGACGACATGCTCAAGGAACTCAACCAGAGCGCGCCCAAGGTCGACCAGGAAACCGGCTCCAAGCCCACGCCATAGCGCAGCACCGCCCGACGAGCGTCGCGCCGACGCGGGAATTTTCGCCCACCCTTGCCCTCGAATCTGCAGACCTATCGTTTCTGCCCAACGCAGACGCGTCACAGTGGCCATGCTAAGGTGGCCCCTCCCCTGCCAGTTCCCGAGGAGAGCAATGCGCACGCCTGTTTCACCTGTTGTCGGCCAACGCTGCCTGCTCATCGCCGCGCTGTCCCTGGCCAGCTTCGGCCTGCTGACCTCCTGCACCGAGCCGCCGCCCAACGCTTCCGCCGCACATGCGCAACCGACGCAGAGCTTCGCCCAATGGCGCGACGGCTTCCGCGCACAGGCGCTGGCGGCGGGTATCAGCGCGCAGACCTTCGACGCGGCCTTTGCCGGCATCGAGCCGGACGGTTCCGTGGTGACAGCCGACCACAGCCAGCCCGAGTTCACCCGTCCCGTCTGGCAATACCTGGAAAGTGCCGTGTCTCCCGCGCGCGTGCGCAACGGCCAGGACCGCCTGCAGCAGAACGCCGATGTGCTGCAACGCATCGACATGACCTACGGCGTCGACCGCGATGCCGTGGTGGCGATCTGGGGCATGGAGAGCAACTTCGGCCAGCAGATGGGCAGCAAGAACGTTATCCGCTCCCTGGCTACCCTGGCCTATGAAGGCCGGCGCCCTGATTTCGGCCGCGATCAGCTGATCGCCGCGCTGCAGATTCTGCAGCATGGCGATGTGCCCGCGAGCAACATGATCGGCTCCTGGGCCGGCGCCATGGGCCAGACCCAGTTCATCCCAACCACCTACAACCAGTACGCCGTGGACTTCGACGGCGACGGCCGGCGTGACATCTGGGGCTCATCTCCCGACGCACTGGCGTCTACCGCCAACTACCTGAAGACCTCTGGCTGGCAACGGGGACAGAGCTGGGGTTTCGAAGTGCGTCTGCCGCCGGGGTTCGACTACGCCCAGGCCGACATGGATACCCGCAAGCCGATGAACGAGTGGCTGCGCCAGGGCATCAAGGTCGCCAGCGGCAACCTGCCCAGCAACCCGCAGGCGAGCGTCTCGCTGCTGCTACCGGCCGGCTATCGTGGCCCTGCCTTCCTGGTGACGGATAACTTCCGCAGCATCCTCAAGTACAACAACTCCACCTCCTACGCGCTCGCCGTGGGCCTACTGGCAGACAGCTTCAAAGGCGGCGGACAACTGGCGGCACAGTGGCCGGTGAGCGACGTCCCGCTCAGCCGCTCCGAGCGTATCGAGTTGCAGCAGTTGCTGGCACAGCGCGGTTATCAGCCGGGCACCGCGGACGGAATCATCGGCGCCAATACGCGCAAGGCGATCCGCGCGTTCCAGCAATCCGTCGGCTCCCCGGCGGACGGCTATCCAACCACCACCCTGCTGGAGCAGCTCCGACAGAAAGCTTGATCAAAAAAGGCGCCCGAAGGCGCCTTTTTCATGGATCGACAGTTCAGCCGATCTTGGTACCGTGAGCCTGCTGATCAGCATGGTACGAAGAGCGTACCAGCGGGCCGGAAGCGACGTTCTTGAAGCCCATTTTCTCGCCTTCTTCGGCGAACCAGGCGAAGGTGTCCGGGTGGACGAAGCGCTGCACCGGCAGGTGATTGCGCGAGGGCTGCAGGTACTGGCCGAGGGTCAGCATGTCGATGTCATGCTCGCGCATGCGCTGCATGACTTCGATGACTTCCTCGTCGGTCTCGCCCAGGCCGAGCATCAGGCCGGACTTGGTCGGTACGTGGGGGACCATCTGCTTGAACTTCTGCAGCAGGTCGAGCGACCACTCGAAGTCGGAGCCCGGACGCGAGGACTTGTACAGGCGCGGAACGGTTTCCAGGTTGTGGTTGAACACGTCCGGCGGCTCGTTGGCGGTGATTTCCAGCGCGATGTCCATGCGGCCGCGGTAGTCCGGGACCAGGGTCTCCAACTGCACGCCGGGGGACAACTTGCGGATTTCGCGCAGGCAGTCGGCGAAGTGCTGGGCGCCACCGTCGCGCAGGTCGTCGCGGTCCACCGAGGTGATCACCACGTACTTCAGGCGCAGGTCGGCGATGGCGATGGCCAGGTTGGTCGGTTCATCGACATCCAGCGGCTTCGGACGACCGTGGCCGACATCGCAGAACGGGCAGCGGCGGGTGCAGATGTCGCCCATGATCATGAAGGTCGCAGTGCCGCCGGAGAAGCATTCGCCCAGGTTCGGGCAGGAAGCTTCCTCACAGACGCTGTGCAGCTTGTGCTTGCGCAGCAGTTGCTTGATGCGGTCGACCTCGGGGGATACGGGGATGCGCACGCGAATCCAGTCGGGCTTCTTCGGCAGTTCGTCGGTGGGGATGATCTTCACCGGAATGCGCGCGACCTTCTCTGCGCCGCGCAGCTTGACACCGACTTCCACCTTGCCCGGCTTGGCGGCCGGGGCAGCCTGGCCGGAATTCTCCACTACAGTGCTCATCTAGGTTGGATCCCGCCCGTTAGGGTCTTCTGTGCCGCGTAGCCAAGGCGTTCGACGAGTTCGCCACGCAGGCGCTCGCGCACATCGGCCAATGCGATGGGGCCGGCCAGCTGACTCAGCTGGGTCATGGCCATGCCTGCGTAACCGCAGGGATTGATGCGTCGAAAGGGTTCCAGATCCATGTCCACGTTGAGAGCCAGACCATGGAAGGAACGGCCGTTGCGGATGCGCAGGCCGAGGGATGCGATCTTCGCGCCGTCCACATAGACGCCCGGAGCGTCGGGTTTGGACACAGCGGTGACGCCGTAACTGTCGAGCAGGCCGATGAGGCTCTGTTCGATGCGCGAAACCAGGTCGCGCACGCCAATGCCGGAGCGGCGTACGTCGAGCATCAGGTAGGCGACCAACTGGCCGGGGCCGTGGTAGGTCACTTGCCCGCCACGGTCGACCTGAACGACCGGGATGTCGCCGGGGAACAGCACGTGTTCGGCCTTGCCAGCCTGGCCCTGGGTGAAGACGCGCTCGTGTTCGAGCAGCCAGACTTCGTCGGGCGTGACGGGTTCGCGCTCGGCGGTGAAGCGCTGCATGGCGTGCCAGGTCGGCTCGTAAGGAAGGATGCCCAGCTCACGAAAGCCCAGCGTTTCGCCCATCAGAGCACCATGTGGACGCGGCCGGTGGCGCGCAGGTCTTTATGGATGTTCTGCAGTTGGTCGACGCCGGTGGCGGTGATCAGCACCTGCACGGACAGGAAACGGCCGTTGCGGCTGTCACGGGTGACCAGGGTGGTGATGTCGAGGTCCGGAGCGTGACGCTGGATGACTTCGACGACCAGGTCGGGGAAGCCTTCGCCGGCGTCGCCGATGACCTTGATCGGGTAGCGTTCGCAGGGGAACTCGATCTTCGGCGCGGGCTGTTCGCTGGTGTCGACGGAATCAGGGGTATCAGTCATGGCTCTCGCGGGCGTGTGGCCCGCCTCCGCATGAACGCCCGGGATGGGGGCGCTCCGGGTGGATCGGACGACGGCCGCCGGACCACAAGGGACCAGGCAGTCGCAGGCGGGCATTTTACCCGAGTTTGCGACTGCGCGGGCGGGTCAATCCCGGTCTTGTATACAAAAGTGCAAGACCGGGACGGGCGGTCAGTTGAACAGACCGAAGAAGAACAGGCGGATGCTGTCCCAGATGCGGCGGAAGAAGCCGCCTTCTTCCACGGCGTTCAGCGCGACCAGGTCGGAAGTGCGGACGACCTTGTCACCCAGCTTGACCTCGACCTTGCCGATGACTTGACCCTGCTGGATCGGCGCCATCAGGTTCGGCTCGACGACCATGTTGGCCTGCAGCTGCTTGAGCTGGCCGCGCGGGACGGTCATGGTCAGGTCTTCGGACAGGCCGGCTTTGACTTCGTGCTCGGAGCCTTTCCAGACCATGGCCTTGGTCAGCTCGGCGCCCTTCTTGTAGAAGGTCTGCGATTCGAAGAAGCGGAAACCGTAGGTCAGCAGTTTCTGGGTCTCGGCGGCGCGAGCCTGCTCGCTGTTGGTGCCGAACACCACGGCGATCATGCGCTGGCCGTCACGCACGGCGGAGGCCACCAGGCAGTAGCCGGCTTCGTCGGTGTGGCCGGTCTTCAGGCCATCGACGGTCTTGTCGCGCCACAGCAGCAGGTTGCGGTTGGGCTGCTTGATGTTGTTCCAGAAGAACTCTTTCTGCGCATAGATGGCGTAGTGGGTCGGCTCGCCGTAGATGATGGCGCGGGCCAGGATGGCCATGTCCTTGGCGGACGAGTAGTGGTCCGGGTTGGGCAGGCCGGTGGCGTCCATGAAGTGGGAGTTGGTCATGCCCAGCTTCTGCGCGGTGGTGTTCATCATGTCGGCGAAGGCGTCTTCACTGCCGGCGATGTGCTCGGCCAGGGCGACGGAGGCGTCGTTACCCGACTGGATGATGATGCCGTGCAGCAGGTCGCTCACCGAAACCTGAGAGCCAACCTTGATGAACATGCGCGAGCCGCCGGTGCGCCAGGCGTGTTCGCTGACGGTAACCAGGTCGGATTCGGCGATGCGGCCGCCTTCGATTTCCTTGGTGGCGATGTAGGCGGTCATCAGCTTGGTCAGGCTGGCGGGCGGCAGGCGCTCGTCACCGGCGTTCTCGACCAGGATGTTGCCGCTGGCGCCGTCCATCAGCACCCAGGCCTTGGCGGCGAGCTGCGGGGCGGCGGGAACGACTTCCGCTGCCCAGCTGGCCACGGGGGCGCTGAACAACACGAGCAAGGACAGGCGTTTGGCGAAGTTGAAGATGTTCATCCGTCTCTCTGGGGTTCACTAATGGTCAAACAATCCCCTTGGGGGGAACTCGGGTGCTGCGATCTCTGGCGGGTCGCTGCGGCCCGTGCGGTGGAATCTCAGTCCAGGCGCACGAGCTTGGGTTGGCCTAGGTTGGCCACGCGGATGCTGTCCTGCATCCGACTCGCTTCATCCTGCGTTCCGATCGGTCCCAGGCGCACTCGGTACAAGGTCTGCTGGTTGACCACGACCGAGCTGATAAAGGATTTCGCCCCCGTCAGGCCGCCGACCTTCTCCTTGAGAAGCTCCGCAGCGTCCGGGTTGGCGAAGGCACCCACCTGGAGATACAGGCCATCGGCTGGTAATGAAGCGTTTTTTTTTGAGTCGATCTGGACCGGCGCCAAAGGCGCGGCGTGCTGCGCCGGCGGCGGGGTGTAGGTTTCGATAGGCTGGGCCATGGCGACCGCCTGCGGCTGCGCGGCAGGCTGCGAGGCCATCTTCGGCAGCGCCATGATCATCGGCGGCTGCTTGCCTTGGGAAGCCCACCAGCGGTCGGGGTCGATGCCTTCGACCTTCACGTGAGCGGTGCCTGTCTCGGCGTAGCCGAGCTTCTTGGCGGCAGCGAAGGACAGGTCGATCACCCGGTCGGAATAGAACGGGCCACGGTCGTTGACGCGGACGATGACGCTCTTGCCGTTGTCCAGGTTGGTCACGCGGACGTAACTGGGCAGCGGCAGGGTCTTGTGCGCGGCGGTCATGCCATAGAGGTCGTACTGCTCGCCGTTGGCGGTGGCCTGGCCGTGGAACTTGGTGCCGTACCAGGAGGCGGTTCCGACCACGCTGTAGGTGTTCGCGTTGTTCAGCGGGTAGTAGGTCTTGCCCAGCACGGTGTAGGGGTTGTTCTTGAACGGCCCGTTGTGCGGCATCGGCACGGCATCGGGGATGCGCGAGACGTCGACGTCCCACCAGGGTGCGCCGTCGCGGTGCGGGCGGTTGTAGTCATAGGGACCGGAGATGCCGCTGCTGGCCACCGGCTGCTGCTGGGGCGCGCGGTTGCCGGTGCAACTGGCGAGGAACACAGTGCTCAGGCCAACGCAGGCGGCCAGCGACCAGAGGCCGGGACTTGCGATTCGCTTGCTCAATGGACACCTCGTGCCTTGGCGATCTCGCCAGCCAGCTGATGGACCGCCATGGCGTACATGGCGCTGCGGTTGTAGCGGGTGATCACATAAAAGTTAGGCAGACCGACCCAGTACTCAGTGCCCTGTGCGCCTTCCAGGCGCATGGCGGTCACCATCAGGTCGTCGCGGATCACGTCATGGGTTCGCCAGCCCTGGGAGCGTAGCTGACCGAGGTTCATCTGCGGCTCCAGGCCCTGGGTGAGCGCGTCCTCGGCGGTGGAGGTGCCGATTTCCGCTTGCGACACCACCGGCTCGCCGGTGTGCCAGCCGTGCTGCTTGAAGTAGTTGGCGACGCTGCCGATGGCATCGGTGGGGTCGCTCCAGATATTGATGTGGCCGTCGCCGTCGAAGTCCACGGCGTAGGCGCGGAAGCTGCTCGGCATGAACTGCGGCAGACCCATGGCGCCGGCGTAGGAGCCGGTCAGGCTGAGCGGGTCGACCTGCTGTTCGCGAGCCAGCAGCAGGAACTGTTTGAGTTCCTTGCGGAAGAAGTCGGCGCGCGGCGGGTAATCGAAGCCCAGGGTGGACAGCGCGTCCATCACCTTGAAGTTGCCGGTATTGCGGCCGAAGAAGGTCTCCACGCCAATGATGGAGACGATGTACTGGGCCGGCACGCCGTATTCCTGCTCGGCGCGGGCCAGGGCCTCGGCGTTCTGGTTCCAGAAGTCCACGCCACGGTTGATGCGCGCGTCGGTGACAAAGATCGGGCGATATTCCTTCCAGGTCTTCACCCGCTCGGCGGGACGAGAGATGGCGTCGAGGATGGACTGCTTGCGTTCCACGTCGTGGAAGAGGCCCATGAGCTGCTCGCCGGCGAAGCCGTAGTCACGGGTCATCTCGCTGACGAACTCGGCGACCTGGGGCGAACCATCGTAGTCGCCCGCGCCAGCGGCGCCGGACATGCCGATCGCCCCCGCGATTCCGACCCAATGCACCCCCCTGGCAGCCCAGGCGCGCAGTACTTGCATTCCTTTCTT
Organism: Pseudomonas sp. PDM18; assembly: GCF_014852585.1. Taxonomy (GTDB): domain Bacteria; phylum Pseudomonadota; class Gammaproteobacteria; order Pseudomonadales; family Pseudomonadaceae; genus Pseudomonas. The sequence goes on from NZ_JACVBX010000012.1 coordinate 148,571, forward strand.
CACTCTTGTCATCAAACCTGGGCGATCCACTTCCGGTGGGTGTGAATCGACATCAAAACGCCGAACCCTGACATCAGGGTCACCAGCGAAGTTCCGCCGTAACTGATAAAGGGCAGCGGCACCCCCACCACTGGCAACAATCCGCTGACCATACCAATGTTGACGAACACATACACGAAGAAGGTCATGGTGATGCTGCCGGCAAGCAGCTTGCCGAACAGCGTCTGCGCCTGCGCCGTAATCACCAGCCCCCGGTAGATCACCAGCAGATACAGCACCAGCAGAAGGCATACGCCGACCAGGCCGAACTCTTCGCCGAGCACGGCAATAATAAAGTCCGTGTGGCTTTCGGGCAAAAAATCCAGATGGGACTGAGTGCCCAGCAGCCAGCCCTTGCCGAAGACGCCGCCCGAACCGATGGCCGCTTTTGACTGGATGATGTTCCAGCCAGTGCCCAGCGGATCGCTTTCCGGGTCGAGGAAGGTCAGAACGCGCTGCTTCTGGTAGTCGTGCATGACGAAGTACCACATGCCCACGGCGACCGGCACCGCAGCCGAAACGGCCATGATGATCCAGCGCCAGCGCAGCCCGCCGACGAACAGCACGAAGGAGCCGGAAGCCAGCACCAGCATGGCGGTACCCAGGTCCGGCTGCTTGAGGATCAGCACGAAGGGCACGACGATCAGCGCGAGCCCCACCACGCTGTGCTTGAAGCCCGGCGGCAGCGAACGCTTGGACAGGTACCAGGCGATCGTCATGGGCATCAGCAGCTTCATGAACTCCGCCGGCTGGAAGCGGATCACCCCGGGAATGTTGATCCAGCGGGTCGCCCCCATGGCGTTGTGGCCCATCACGTCCACCACCACCAGCAGCGCGACGCCAATCAGGTAGCCCAGCGGCACCCAGCGAGCGAGGAAACGCGGCTCGATCTGCGCCAGCACGAACATTGCGCCCAAGCCCAGGCCGAAGGACGAGGCCTGCTTGATCAGCAGGTCCCAGCTCTTGCCGCTGGCGGAATAGAGGACGAACAGGCCGACCGAGCCAAGGGTCACCAGCAGCAGGAGCAGCAAGCCGTCGATGTGCAGGCGCTGCAGCAGGCTGGAGCGCCGCTTCATCACGTCTTCGCTGGACAGTGTGCGGTCGAAATTTCCGTTCATGGTCATGGTTTGGGCGCCTCCGCCGTGGTCTGCGGTGCGTATTCGGGCTTGAGCTTGCCGGTTTCGTCGAGCAACCAGGCGTCGGTGACGGCCTTGAGCACAGGGGCGGCGACGCCGGAACCGGACTCGCCGTTCTCCACCATCACCGCCACGGCGATCTGCGGGTTGTCCGCCGGAGCGAAGCCGACGAACAGGGCGTGGTCGCGGTGGCGCTCGAGTACCTTGGAGCGGTCGTATTTTTCGCCCTGCTTGATCGCGACCACCTGCGCGGTACCGGACTTACCGGCAATTCGATAGACCGAGGTGGCACCGACCTTGCGCGCAGTACCCCGCGCGTTGTGCACCACCTGCTGCATGCCGTTATCGACCAGATTCCAGTTGTTCGGGTCCTTGAGCATGATGTCGGGCATCGGGTTCTCGTCGACTGGCGGTTTGCCGTCGATGGTCTTGGCCAGGTGAGGGCGAATCCACTTGCCCTTACCGGCAATCAGCGCAGCCATCTGCGCCAATTGCAGGGGCGTGGACTGCATGTAGCCCTGACCGATGCCGAGAATCAGTGTTTCGCCGGGGAACCAGGCCTGGCGGCGCAGGGCGCGCTTCCACTGGCGCGAAGGCATCAGGCCTTCCGCTTCGCCGTACATGTCCAGGGACACGCGCTGCCCGAAGCCGAATTCGCTCATGTAGTCGTGCAGGCGGTCGATGCCAAGCTTATGGGCCAAGTCGTAGAAGTAGGTGTCGTTGGAGCGCATGATCGCGGTCTCCAGGCTGACCCAGCCATCACCCGTGCGGTTCCAGTTGCGGTACTTGTGGTCGTAGTTCGGCAGTTGGTAGTAGCCGGGATCGAACACGCGGCTCGAAGGAGTCACCACGCCGGCATCTAGGCCGGCGATGGCCACCGCCGGCTTCACCGTCGATCCTGGTGGGTACAGGCCGCGCAGCACGCGGTTGTACAGCGGGCGGTCCTCGGAATCGCGCAGCGCCGCATAATCCTTGAAGCTGATGCCGGTGACGAACAGGTTGGGGTCGTAGCTCGGCTGGCTGACCATGGCCAGCACCTCGCCAGTGGACGGCTGGATCGCCACGATGGCGCCGCGGCGGCCGGCCAGCGCAGCTTCGGCGGCGGCCTGCAGTTTGCTGTCGATGCTCAGCACGATGTCACGGCCGGAGACCGGCTCGGTGCGCTTGAGCACCCGCAGGACGCGGCCACGGGCGTTGGTCTCGACTTCCTCGTAGCCCACCGTGCCGTGCAGGGCGTCCTCGTAGAATTTTTCCACGCCGGTCTTGCCGATGTGGTGGGTGCCCGAATAGGCCACCGGGTCGAGCTTCTTCAGCTCCGCCTCGTTGATCCGGCCGACATAGCCGACCGAGTGGGCGAAGTGCTCGCCCAGCGGGTAATGGCGGACGAACTGCGCAGCCACGTCGACGCCGTTGAGGCGGTACTGATTCACCGCGATGCGGGCAATCTGCTCCTCGGACAGCTCGAACATGATCGGCACCGGCTCGAACGGCCGGCGCCCCTGCTTCATACGTTTCTCGAAGATGGCCTTGTCTTCCTCGGTGAGGCCGAGGATGTCCACCAGGTTCTTGAGCGTTTCCTGCAGGTTCTCGGTGCGCTCGCGGGTGATAGTCAGGCTGAAGCTGGGACGGTTGTCGGCGATGATCACCCCGTTGCGGTCGAAGATCAGCCCGCGATTGGGCGGAATCGGCTGCACGTGGACGCGGTTGTTCTCCGACAGCGTCGAGTGGTAGTCGTACTGCGTCACCTGCAGGTGATACATGCGCGCCACCAGCACCAGGGCGAGCAGGAAGATCGCCACCCCGCCGACGATGACGCGGGCGCGGACCTGGCGGGCGTCCTTCTCGTGGTCCTTGAGCTGTATCGGCTGCGGCATCGAAAACGGCTACGACTACTTGTGGTAGGGGTGCCCGGACAGAACCGTCCAGGCGCGGTAGATCTGCTCGCCGACCAGAATCCGCACCAGCGGGTGCGGCAGGGTCAGCGGCGACAGCGACCAGCGCTGCTCGCTGCGCGCGCAGACCTCCGGCGCCAGGCCTTCCGGCCCGCCAACCATAAGGTTGACGGTGCGCGCGTCCAGGCGCCAGCGGTCGAGCTCCTGCGCCAGCTGGGGGGTGCTCCAGGGCTTGCCTTCGACTTCCAGGGTGACGATGCGTTCCCCCGGCTGGACCTTGCTCAGCATGGCCTCGCCTTCCTGGCGGATCAGCCGCGCCACGTCGGCATTCTTGCCACGCGTGTTGAGCGGGATTTCCACCAGTTCCAGGGACAGCTCCGAGGGCAGGCGCTTGACGTACTCCGCCCAGCCCTCTTCCACCCAGCGCGGCATGCGCGAGCCGACCGCGATCAGACGCAGACGCACGACAGGCTTACTCGGCGCTGTGCGAGGCGCGGCTCTGCTCGGCGCCCTGCCACAGGCGCTCCAGGTCGTAGAACTGGCGGGTGGCCGGCTGCATGACGTGGACCACGACGTTGGCGAGGTCGATCAGGACCCACTCGCCACCTTCCTGGCCTTCGCTGCCGATCGGGCGCACGCCCTGTTCCTTGACCTTTTCCAGGACGTTGTCGGCCAGCGACTTGACCTGACGGCTGGAGGCGCCGGTGGCGATGACCATGGTGTCGGTGATGCTGGTCTTGTCGCGCACGTCGATGACGACGATGTCCTGCGCCTTGAGATCTTCCAGGGCAGCGATGGTCAGTTCGACCAGTTGTTCGGTTTGCATGTATGACTCTCTAGCTTGATCAGTGGGGCGCCTGGTACAGGCCGTGCGCCTCGATATAGTTCAATACCGCATCCGGCACCAGGTAGCGCACGGAGCGCCCATGCGACAGGAGTTGGCGGATCTGGGTGGCGGATACTGCCAGCGGCGTCTGCCAGACGAAGGTGATCTGCCCGGCGGGGCCGGTCATCGCCTTCGGGTCGGCAACACTGCGCGCCGCCAGCAGGTCGCGCAGGTCTTCCGGCGGCTCGCTGTCGGCATCCGGGCGCTGCAGCACGACGATATGACAGTGCTCCAGCAACTCTTCCCAGCGATGCCAGGTCGGCAGGCCGCAGAATGCGTCCCAGCCGACCAGCAGGAACAACTGGTCCTGCTCATCCAGCTCCCCACGCAGCGACTCCAGGGTGTCGATGGTGTAGGAGGGTTTGTCACGCTTCAGCTCGCGGTCATCGACCACCAGCGGGGTCACGCCGGCTACCGCCAGCTCGACCATCGCCAGCCGCTGCTCCGGTTTCACCTGGGGGGTGTCGCGGTGCGGTGGGCGGAAGTTGGGGATCAGGCGCAACTCGTCGAATTCGAACTGCTCGGCCATCTCCAGCGCACTGCGCAGGTGACCGATGTGCACCGGGTCAAAGGTGCCACCGAACAGACCGACCCGACGGGAACGCGCCTTGTTCATCAAGTCCGCACGTGTCCGTCGCCGAACACCACGTACTTCTCGCTGGTCAGGCCTTCCAGGCCGACCGGGCCGCGGGCGTGCAGCTTGTCGGTGGAAATGCCGATCTCCGCGCCCAGGCCGTATTCGAAACCATCGGCGAAGCGAGTCGAGGCGTTGACCATGACCGAGGCCGAGTCCACTTCGGTGAGGAAACGGCGGGCGTCGGTGAAGTTCTCGGTGACGATTGCGTCGGTGTGCTGCGAGCCGTAGGTGTTGATGTGCTCGATGGCCGCGTCGAGGCCGTCGACGATGCGGATCGACAGGATCGGTGCGTTGTACTCGGTGCGCCAGTCTTCCTCGGTGGCTTCCAGCACATCGGCGCCCAGCAGCGCGCGGGTGGCGGCGTCACCGCGCAGCTCCACGCCCTTGTCGCGGTAGATGGCGGCCAGCGGTGGCAGCACGCGCTCGGCGATGCCGGCGTGAACCAGCAGCGTCTCCATGGCGTTGCACGGCGCGTAGCGATGGGTCTTGGCGTTGTCGGCGACGCGGATCGCCTTGTCCAGGTCAGCGGCGATGTCGATATAGACGTGGCAGATGCCGTCCAGGTGCTTGATCACCGGGACCTTGGCGTCACGGCTGATGCGCTCGATCAGGCCCTTGCCGCCGCGCGGGACGATGACGTCCACGTACTCGGGCATGGTGATCAGCGCGCCGACAGCAACGCGGTCGGTGGTTTCCACCACCTGCACGACGCTCGCCGGCAGGCCGGCGGCGGCCAGGCCGGTCTGGATGCAGGCAGCGATCGCCTGGTTGGAGTGGATCGCCTCGGAGCCACCGCGCAGGATGGTCGCGTTGCCGGACTTCAGGCACAGGCTCGCGGCGTCGATGGTCACGTTCGGCCGGGATTCGTAGATGATCCCCACCACACCCAGGGGCACGCGCATCTTGCCCAGCTGGATGCCGGACGGCACGTAGCGCATGTCGCGGATCTCACCGATCGGGTCCGGCAGCGAAGCAACCTGGCGCAGGCCTTCGATCATGTCGTCGATGCGCGCCGGCGTCAGGGCCAGGCGGTCGAGCATGGCTGGCTCCAGGCCGTTGGCACGGCCATTGGCCAGATCCTGTTCATTGGCTTCGGTCAACTGGGCGCGGGCGGCGTCCAGGGCATCGGCTGCGGCCAGCAGGGCTTTGTTCTTCTGCGCGGTCGTGGCGCGCGCGACAACGCGCGACGCTTCACGGGCGGCGCGGCCCAGGCGGCTCATATAGTCGAGAACGGACTCGGTCATGATCAAACGCGTCTGCGTGAGGGAAATGCGCAAGTATAGCGGGAGCGCGCCCTCAGCGGCCAGCCACAGCAGCCGGCCGGTCAGCGACGCGCCGCACGTAACGCTTACCCGCCCCACGCCCCGCGCCACAGGCCAAACGGTGACACCTGCCGGTCCGCCCCCCTCTCCTGCCGCCCGAAGGTTGGGTAACCAAATTCGTATCCGCTGTTTACCTTGCAAGCATGGCTAATTGCCCCCGCAGTGCTCGCATGCCAGGGACTCACGCCAGGGAAGAACAACAAGAGGCGGCCCACCGCCGGAGAACTGCCATGCGCTATCGCACCGATTACAGCGCCCAGTCCCTGACCGCTGCCCCGGCGGTACTGGAACTGGACGGTTGGCAACTGCACTACCAGGCCTTCTCATCGCAAGAGGATGACACCCGCCCGCCCGTCCTGCTGCTGGGCGGCGCGTTCCAGAGCTTCCGCTCCTTCGCCAGCGAGGTTTCGGAGCTGCTCGCCGGGCATCCGGTGATCCTGCTCGATCTGCCCAGCCAGGGCGGCAACCTGCAACTGGCGCCGCAGCTGAGCTTGGAGGACCTGGCCGACCTCATCGCCGCCTTTGCGCAAACCCTGCAGTTGCCACCTCTGATGCCTATCGGGCTGTCCTACGGCTCGGCACTGGCCGCGCTGTTCGCCGCCCGCCACCCGGCGCGCTGCGGCCGCCTGCTGCTAGCCGGAATCACCGCCTTCGGCCGTCCCGGCGCCCGCGCCCTGCTGGTGGAAGCCCTGGCGCGCCTGGAACTCGGCGAGCAGACGCCTTTCGCCCACGGCGTGCTGACCGGCCTGATCAACCCGCTGCGCCTCGCCGATACCGGGGTTTCCCCGGTGTTCCGCAAAGCCCTGCTGCGCCAGCTGCAGCGCCTGACTCCAGCAGAAATCGAACGCTACCGGCAGAACAGCCAGCGCCTGCTGGCCTTCGGTGGCTTCGACCGCCACCCGCAATGCCCGACGCTGGTGCTGGCCGGCGAGTACGACCATTTCACCCAGCCCTGGGAGCACGCCGAATTCGCCCACGCCTGCGCGGACGCCGAGTTCGCGCTGATCCACAACGCCGACCACCTGGCCCAGTTCGAGCGCCGCGATGCCTGCGCCCGGCTGTACAACCCCTTCCTGCGCGGTGAAGCACTGCCACGCAGCGCCGCCGGCAGCACACGCTTCCAGCGCCAGCAGTTGCTGCACCTGGAACGACGCTTCGAACCGCGCCTGGCGCCGGCCGACACCCGCGCCGTGCTGCGCAACGGCGAAGGGGGCGAATGGCGCTGCGAGCTGGCGGAGCTGGGGTATTTCGGCGGGCTGATTCGCGTCGACCTGCCGACCGATCGCCCATCGCGCGGCTGGAAGTTGGCCGCCGCCGGACTGCCGGAGCTGGATATCCTGCCGCTGCGCTACGACGGCGACAGCCTGGCCTTCATCTTCGCCCACGGCGACCCGCAGGCCAGCGCTGCGCTGGCGGCGATGGTGGTGCCGATGCAGCAGGGGGCCTTCGCAGCCTGATAAGTAATGCCGTAGGGCGCATAACGCCTCGGGCGTTATCCGCCATCGGCTGGGTCAATCGTAGAGAGATGGCGGATAAAGCGTTCCGCTTTATCCGCCCTACGGCCTGGTTGAAACCTGGGAACTCCTGCGCTCGGGCGCTCCCCTCACCCTAACCCTCTCCCAGAGGGAGAGGGGACTGTTCGGTGTGAGGTGAAACGGCAGTTTCAGCCGGCACGATCGGCTCCCTCTCCCCTCGGGAGAGGGCTGGGGTGAGGGAAACACGCTGGCACCGGCGTCACGTAATGGCACTGTTCGCGAGCCCCGGAGCTAAACCCGCGCCTCGATCACCCGCACCAGACTGGGCATCCGCCCCTTGGGCAACCCCAGCCCCGCGCCATCCACCTGCGGATCGAGCACGCCCACCCGGCCGAACCCGCAGCCGCTGAACGCCTGCTCGATCTCGCCTGCACTGCGGTAATGCAGCGGATAGCCGCCACGGGTCAGCCGGCCGATCAGCCCGACGCCCCAGCGGATCTGCCGGTAGCGCGGGTGGTCGCGCAGGTCGGGGTACAGTTCGGTCAGGTAGGTCGCTTCCGGGAACACCCGCAGGGCGGCCGCCAGACGGCGCCAGAAGCCCTCGATCACCGGGCGTTGGAAGTAGTTCACCAGCCCCTCGGTGATCACCGCCACGGGGCGATCCGGGTCCAACTCGCAGAGCAGCGCCGCCAGGCACTGCTCGCCTTGTTCGGCGAGGATATCCACAGCCCGCACTCGGTGCTTGCCGTCCAGCCAGCCCTGCTCCTGCAGCAGCGCAGACTTGCGCGCAGCCATCGGCGGCAGGTCAGCTTCAATATAAGTCAGTTGGGGATAGCGCTCACGGAAGCGCCGGCCCCGGGGCGACAGCCCGCAGGCGATCTCCACCACCTGGGTAACACCGCGCGATTCGATGGCCTGGGTCAGCCGGGCATCGATCAGCAGGTGACGTTGTAACAGGAAGTCTTCGATATTCAGCCCGAAGCCGATCCGCGCCCCCCAGTTGATCGGCGCCACGCAACCATGTACCCAGCGGCCGAACGCCGTGGCGAACGCCGGGTCGGCCAACTGGTGGCGATACCAGACGTAACCGGTGTAGTGCGCGCTGGGGGTGATGTGGGCGCTGTCGGCCCGGATCCGTTCAGCCATGCTTAAGAATCTTGTTGTTATGATTCCCCAGCCTAAGACCGGCCCGAGAACCGCGACAATCCGATGCCCGCCGAACCCAACCTAAGTTTGCCCTGGCCCGATGCGAATCCGCTGCCGGATGCCTTCTTCAATCGCGACGCGCTCACCGTCGCCCGCGAGTTGCTGGGCAAGGTGATCCGCCACCGGGTCGGCGACCTGTGGCTGTCGGCGCGGATCATCGAGACCGAGGCCTATTACCTGGCCGAAAAAGGCAGCCACGCCTCGCTGGGTTACACCGAGAAGCGCAAGGCGCTGTTCCTCGATGGCGGCCACATCTACATGTATTACGCGCGCGGCGGCGACTCGCTGAACTTCAGCGCCGGCGGGCCGGGCAACGCGGTGCTGATCAAGTCCGGCCACCCCTGGCTCGATCGCATTTCCGGCGACGCCGCCCTGGCCTGCATGCGCCAGTTCAATCCGGCCGCCGACGGCAGCGAGCGCCCGCTGGGCAAGCTGTGCTCCGGCCAGACCCTGCTCTGCCGCTCCCTGGGCCTGAAGGTACCGGACTGGGACGCCCAGCGCTTCGACCCGCAGCGCCTGTTCGTCGACGACATCGGCGAGACGCCCTCTCTACTCATCCAGGCCGCGCGCCTGGGTATTCCCCACGGCCGCGACGAACATCTGCAATACCGCTTCGTCGACGCCGCCTTCGCCAGCTTCTGCACACGCAACCCACTGCGCCGCGGGCAGGTCGAAGGCCTTGACTACCACCTGCTCGGAACCCAGGACGCCACCTTCCGATGATCGATCTCGCCGCCTTCAACACCTGGATGGCCACCCATCCGCAATGGCTCGCCCTGGTCCTGTTCCTGGTCGCCTTCCTCGAATGCGCCGCCGTGGTCGGGATCATCCTGCCCGGCGTGGTAATGCTGTTCGCCATTGCCGTGCTGGCCGGCAGCGGCGCTCTCGGGCTGGGGGAAACCTTGGCACTGGCGTTCTTCGGCGGCCTGCTGGGCGACGTGTCGTCGTACTGGATCGGCCGCCACTTCCACCAGGACATCCGCCGCCTGCCGGTGCTGCGCCACCATCCGGAATGGATGGCCGCCGCCGAAGGCTTCTTCCACCGCTACGGTGTCGCCAGCCTGCTGGTGGGCCGCTTCATCGGTGCGCTGCGGCCGTTCCTGCCGATGATCGCCGGCATGCTCGACATGCCCTTCGGGCGCTTCCTGGCGGTATCCATCGTGGCTGCCGCCGGCTGGTCGATCGCCTACCTGGTGCCTGGCTGGGCCACCGGCGCGGCGATGCGACTGCCGCTGCCCGAAGGCTTCTGGCCAGAGGCCGGAGTAGTCGCTGCCTGCATCGCCGCGGTATTCGCGCTGATCATCCACGCCGAACTGCGCAAGGAGCGCAATGCGCCACTGATCGGCGCCGTCGGCTGCTTCGCCCTGCTGATCGCCATGCTCATCGGCTGGCCGCACCTCGATGCCCTGGACAAGGGCCTGATGGCACTGGTGCAAGAGCACCGCCACGCCTGGCTGGACGATGTGATGGTTGCGGTCACCCGCGTCGGCGACTTCCGCACCCAGTTCATCGCCGGCGCGTTGCTGGCAGTGCTGCTGGCTGCGCTGCGACTGTGGCGCCATGCGTTCTTCGCCGCCGGCACCATGGTCGGCACCGCACTGCTCAATACCACGCTCAAGCACCTGTTCAGCCGCGCGCGCCCCGAAGTGATCGCCGACCCGCTGTCCGCCTTCAGCATGCCCAGCGGGCACAGTTCGGCATCCTTCGCCTTCTTCCTCGTGCTTGGCGTACTGGCCAGCCGGGAGAAATCCCCGCGCGTACGTCTGACCTGGATGCTGCTGGCGGTGATCCCTGCCGCCAGCATCGCGCTGTCGCGCGTTTACCTGGGCGCCCACTGGCCCAGCGACATCATCGCCGGCGCCCTGCTCGGCGCCTCGGTATGCGCCGCCAGCCTGTGGATAAGCCAGCGCCGCAGCGAGCTGCCGGCCCTGGCGCCGCGCATTTGGTGGAGCCTGCTGCCGACCGCCATGGTGCTACTGGCGGTGGCCAGCGCCTGGGGCCTGTCAGCGGCGATCCACCGCTACACACCGCTCTGACCGGGCATCACGCCCAGGGACGGTCGCGCATCAGTTCGGCGCAGCGCAACTGGACGAACTCGCGCAGCTGGGTCACCGCCTGGCTGAGCTGGGCGCGGTGGGTGCAAAACAGGTTCATCGGTGTGGCTTCGCCCAGATAGTCCGCCAACGCCACTTCCAAGCGGCCGGCGCGGACGTCGGCCACGACGTCCAGCCAGGACTTGTAGACCAGCCCCTGCCCCGCCACGGCCCAGCGCCGCACCACATCGGCATCGTCGCAAAGGCGGTCGCCGCGCACCGTCACCTCGTGCTGCTTGCGGCTGTCGCTGAAGCGCCAGCGCTCGTGGGCGCGCCCGCCCAGCATGTAGAGCAGGCAATTGTGCTTTTGCAGCTCGTCCGGGTGCGCAGGTTTGCCATGGCGGGCGAAGTACTCTGGCGCGGCGCAGAGCACACGGCGGTTGTCCGGGGCCAGCGGTAGCGCCACCAGGTTCGAATCGCCCGGCAGGCCGAGGCGGAAGGCCACGTCCACCGGCTGCCGGTAGAGATCGGCCTGGCGGTCGCTGATCAGCAGACGCAGGCTCATCCGCGGGTGCAACGCCTGGAATTCGTCGAGCCAGGGTAGCAGCACGTTGCGACCAAAATCCGAGGGCGCGGAGACCTGGAAGTTGCCGGCAATCTCGCTCTTGCCGCCGGCCAGCAACTGGCGGCCGTCGTCCAGGCTTTGCAGCGCGGAACGGGCGTGAGCCAGGTACAGCTCGCCCTCGGCGGTCAGGCGCAAACTGCGAGTGGAGCGGGCGAACAGGCGCACATCCAGCTCGCTTTCCAGGCGCTTGAGCGCTGCGCTGGCCACCGCCGGCGACAGTTCCAACTCACGGGCGGCGGCGGAAAGGCTCCCGCGCTCGGCGGTACGGACGAATATCTGCAGGTCGTCGAAACGCAGCATTTTCAAAAATTCTTTGAAAGAGACTCTCTACATACGCGGTTTTTCTTCGCAACGAAAGAGAGCAGCATGCCCTCACCTTCCCCGCCCAACTGGAGATACACGGATGAGCCTGACCCTGATCGCCATCATTCGCGCCAAGCCCGGCCGCGCCGACAGCCTGCAGGAGCGCTTGCACGGCATGCTCGCGCCGTCCCGCGCCGAGGCCGGCTGCCTGCAGTACGACCTGCACCGCGACATCAAGGACGCCGAGCTGATCTACATGATCGAGCAGTGGCGCGATGAGGAAGCCCTGGCCGAGCACGAGGCCAGCCCGCACTTCCAGGCCTTCGTGAAGGCCGCCCAACCGGACCTGGCGGAACTCGATATCCGTCTGATGAACCGCGTCGACTGATCGTTCAACCGCATAGGAATTCCCATGAAAGCCATCGGCTACGCCCAAAGTCTGCCCAGCAACGACGTTAACTCCCTGCTCGACATCCAGCTGCCCGAACCCACACCCGGCCCGCGCGACCTGCTGGTGGAAGTGCGCGCCATCTCCGTCAACCCCGTGGACACCAAGGTGCGCCAGCGCGCCCAGCCCACCGAAGGCCAGTACAAGGTGCTGGGCTGGGATGCCGCCGGTGTGGTCCGCGCGGTGGGTAGCGAGGTCAGCCTGTTCAAGCCGGGCGACAAAGTCTGGTACGCCGGCGACCTGACCCGCCCCGGCAGCAACGCCGAGCTGCAACTGGTGGACGAGCGCATCGTCGGTGCGATGCCGCAGAGCCTGGATTTCGCCCACGCCGCCGCCCTGCCGCTGACCACCATCACCGCCTGGGAACTGCTGTTCGACCGCTTGCAGGTGGCCGAAGGCAAGGCCAGCGCCGGGCAGAGCCTGCTGATTGTCGGCGCTGCCGGCGGGGTCGGTTCGATCCTCACCCAGCTGGCGCGCCAGCTCACCGGCCTGACGGTGATCGGCACGGCTTCTCGTCCGGAAACCCAGGAGTGGGTGCGCAACCTCGGCGCGCACCACGTGATCGATCACCGCAAACCGCTGAGCGAAGAGCTCAAGCGCATCGGCGTCGGCGAAGTCACCCACGTGGCCAGCCTCAACCAGACCGAGCAGCATCTGCCTGAAATCGTCGCCAGCCTGCGCCCGCAAGGCCGCCTGGCGCTGATCGACGACCCGGACAACCTCGACGTGCGTCTGCTCAAGCAGAAGAGCCTGTCGCTGCACTGGGAGTTCATGTACACCCGCTCGATGTTCCAGACCGACGACATGATCGAGCAGCACAAGCTGCTGCAGCGCGTGGCCGGGCTGATCGACAATGGCGTGCTGAAAACCACCCTGGGCGAGCACTTCGGCGAGATCAATGCGGCCAACCTGCGCCGCGCCCACGCGCTGCTGGAAAGCAACACGGCCAAGGGCAAGATCGTGCTGGAAGGGTTCTGACCCGGTAGGTCCTTGTAGGGCGCCGTGAGGGAAGCGCCTGTGCAAGGCCGTTCGCGAGCAAGCTCGCTCCTACGAAGAGCCGCTCCGGCGTTTCCGGTGATCTGTAGGAGCGAGCTTGCTCGCGAACCCCGGCCGACTCAGTCGCTGGCCCTGGCCCCGGCAAGCATCCGACAGAGCTTCTCGGTAGCGCCGAGCATCGCGAAGCTCGGCTTCTCCAGGTTGCGATCCGGCACTACCCAGAGCTGCTTCAGCCGCGTGGCGCTGAGCTGCTGCATGTCGTTCCAGCCACGCAACTGGTCTTCGCTGGCTGCCAGGATCACCTGCGGATCGCGCGCCAGCACGGCTTCCTGGCCAATCTGCGGCGCTGGCAGGTCAAGATCCGCGAACAGGTTGCTCCCCCCGCAGACCTCCAGCGCTTGGCTGATGATCTGCCGGCCGCCGACGGTATAGAGCGGACGGTCCCACACCTGATAGAACACTTTGAGCGGCCGCTCGCGGCGGTACTGCGCCCGCAGCTGCGCCATGCGCGCATCAAAGACCTGCGCCAACTCACGCCCCTTCTCCGGCCGCCCCAGACGCTCGCCCAGTTCACGGAACTGCCGGGAGATATCCTCCAGTCGGTGCGGATCAGCCAAATAGACAGGAATGCCGACAGCCTTCAGGCGCTGCAGTTGCGCGTCAGGCACAGCGCCGGGCCAGACCAGCAGCAGGTCGGGCTGCAGGGCAAGAATCTGTTCGAGATTGACCTGGCCGTAGCGACCGACGGACGGCAGGCCTTGCAGGGATTCCGGACGCGGCCCGCCATCGAGCACGCCCACCAGCCGGTTGGCGGCGCCCAGTTCGAGGACCATGTCGGTGAGCGAGGGCGCCAGGCTGACCACCCGCTCCGCTGCGGTAACCGGCAGGCCGGCAAGCAGCAGGAGCAGGCAGAGGAAACGGCGCATCAGGCCAGTTGACGCGGCAGGCGGTACAGCCAGAGGATGACCAGGCTGGCGAAGCCCAGCAGTAGGATGGGCACACCATGCAGGTCGACCAGCACCGCCAGGGCGCCAATCCAGGCCGGCAGGCTGCCGACCAACGCGCCACGGCGCTGCGCGGCCCCCAGCGTCTGCCAGGCGGTGGACTCATCGGCGCCATCGCGGGCTTTGCCGGTAGCAATCAGCGCATGCTTGTAGCGGCGGAACAGCGGCAGGGTGAGGAACATCGACAGCAGGCCGACGACGAACACCGGCGTGGCCAGCGATTCCGGCCCGGGCGCGTCGCCCACCAGCGCGAGCATCAGGTGTTGCGGCGCCAGCGCAAGCGCCAGCAGCAACCACCAAATCAGATTCAGCCGACGCCGGGCAGCGCCGCGATTCACGAAGCGGATGCCTCGGCCTCGGCTTCGCCCTGATGCATGTTGCCCAGCATGTGGCCCAGCTTGCCTGCCTTGGTCTGCAGGTAACGCTTGTTGTGCGGGTTCAGGCCCTTCTGCAGCGGCACGCGCTCGGCGACGGTCAGGCCGTAGCCTTCCAGCGCCTTCACCTTGCGCGGGTTGTTGGTCATCAGCCGCAGCGAGCAGACGCCCAAGTGTTTGAGCATCGGCAGGCACATGGCGTAGTCACGCTGGTCGGCGCCAAAGCCCAGGGCCAGGTTGGCTTCCACGGTATCGGCACCTTCGTCCTGCAGGGCGTAGGCGCGGATCTTGTTAAGCAGGCCGATGCCACGGCCTTCCTGGCGCAGGTACAGCAGGACACCGCGACCTTCCTTGGCGATGGCCGACAATGCGCCCTCGAGCTGGAAACCGCAGTCGCAGCGCAGGCTGAACAGCGCATCGCCGGTGAGGCATTCGGAATGCAGACGCCCCAGCGCCGGCTGGCCGTCGTCGAGCTTGCCCATGGTCAGGGCGACGTGTTCCTTGCCGGTTTCCTCGTCGAGGAAGCCATGCATGGTGAATTCGCCAAAGGGGGTGGGCAGCTTGGAGGCGGCGACGAAAACGACAGACACCGGAAACTCCTGAAAGATTTATCTAAGGAAAGAGGACCGGGATTGTAACAGCTGCACCGGCTGCACCGTCATTGCGAATTCTGCAAGATAAGCATCGATGCGGTTGATAGAAGCCGCGTCAGTGCTTGGCCTGGATGTACATCATGCCCTGGTCTTCACGCCAGCCGACGCGATTGAGGTAGCTCATGCCCAGCAGGATTTCGGTGGGGAAGTCGCCTTCGAGGACCACCGCCTCGACGCCCAGCACCTCGACGCCGCCGAGCTTCACGCTGTTGAGCGTTACCCGCCAGCCCTTGGCCGTGCCGCTGGCGGTGGAGGCCATCATCGGCGTACCACCAGCGCGGTAATCCAGCCCCAGGCGCCGGGCCTGACCTTCGTTCATGGCGATCGAGGTCGCGCCGGTGTCCACCAGGAACTGCGCATTCTGGTTGTTGATCGTGCCGGCCACCCAGTAATGGCCGCCGGTACCGCGGGCGATGCTCATCTCGGTGTGCGCAGCGGGGGTGGCATAACCGGCCGTGTTGTACTCGCGGCTCAACTCATAGGTCTGCTCGACGCCACCCACGCGGAGAACCGCCTTGTGGCTGTCGGCGCTGATTACCTGCACGCCTTCCGGACCGGTCTGGCCGACCTTCACCAGCTTGCGCTGGCCGTCGATGCTGAGCACCGCCGCACCAGGGAAGAGCCCCACCACCTGCACCTGCGGCGCTGCCAGCGCGGCGAAGGAACAGAGGGACAGGCAGAGCATGGCGTACAGGCGGTGCATGGCGATCACTCCTTGGGCGGCAGCAGCGGTTTCAGCGGGGCGTAGGGCCAGTGCCAGCGGGCGAAGAGGCGCTCCAGCTCGCCGCTGCGGTAAAGCACCTGCATGCGTGAATCATAGAGTTTCGCCAACGCCCGCCCACGGTCATTGTCGGCGAAGCCAAGATACAGCGGAATCGAACCAACATCGGTGATGTGGTAGACGCTGGCATCAACGCCCCTGGCCGCGATCATCTCCTCCAACTCCGGCCGCGCGTCGATGAAGTAGTCGATGCGGTGGCCATCGAGCATCGGTAGCGCGGAGCTGCGCCGTTGCAGCTCGTTGCGCTGCTTGAGGTGATCCAGGTAGCGGTCGAACGCATAGCCGCGCATCCACGCCAGGCGGTAACGGTCGAGCGTGGCCAGGCTCGGCTTGGGCGACGTCTTCAGGCCCAGCGCGCCGATGGGATCGACGTCATAAGGCCAGTGGGGATAGATGATGTGGTCGATTTCATTGCGGTAGGAGCCGACCCAGGCATCCGCCTCGCCGCGCTGCACCAATCCGACCGAGCGCACGTAGGGCTCGCTGCGCAGGCTCAGGCGGACACCTTCGGGCTCGTAGATGGCCCGCAGCAGGTCCCAGGCCAGGCCACGGCCGTCGGCCTGGCTGTAGTTGACCCACACCTCGCTGACCACCCGGACCTCCGCGGGCAGCCCGGCAGGCGCTTCGGCGGTCTTGTCGGCGGCCTGGGCCGACACCAGGGGCATCGCCGGCAGCCAGCACAGGCAGAGGAGCAGGCACAGCAGTCGGCGCATCGATCATCCTCAGATCAGCCAGTGGGCCCAACCCCATGTCAGGCCTTGCATCACCAGCCAGGCGAAAACGCCGGCCAGTACATCGTCCAGCATGATGCCGACGCCGCCATGGACGTTGCGGTCGATCCAGCTGATCGGCCAGGGCTTGGCAATGTCGACGATGCGGAACACCACGAAACCGACCAGCAACCACCACCAGCCTTCCGGCACCAGCCAGAGGGTGATCCACATGCCGACCATCTCGTCCCAGACGATGCCTTCGTGATCGTGTACACGCAGGTCATCGGCGACCTTGCCGCACAGCCAGAAGCCGAACAGCATGGTGACGCCCAGCATCAGCCAGTAACCCCAGTCCGGCAGCATCTGCCAGAGTGGTATGAAGGGTAGCGCAACCAGCGAACCCCAGGTGCCCGGCGCCTTGGGCAGGGTGCCCGAGCCGAAGCCGAAGGCCAGGAAGTGCCAGGGATTGCTCCATACCGAATGGGGTACGGGTTGGGCCGGGGCCTGGTTGGGGTGTTCTGTCACGGTCACTCCATGAAATGCAGGTAGCCGCCCTGACGCGGCGTGATGTCGGCGCCGGTGCCATCGAGCACGCGGACACCTGAACCGGCTTCCACCCTACCGACCACGCGCAGGGCCGGCCAGTTCGCCGAAAGTGCAGGCAGATGCTCGGCAGGCAGGGTGAAGGCGAGCACGTAGTCGTCACCGGCGCCCAGCTTGAGCTGCTGCGCGCGCTCGGCGCCCAGCAGGGCTTCCAGCGCCGGGCTTTCCGGCAGCTTGTCGGCTTCGACGATGAGCGCCACGCCGGAGGCGCGGGCGATGTGTCCGCAGTCGGCGAGCAGCCCGTCGGAAATATCCAGCGCCGCGGTGGCCTTGCCGCGCAGCGCCTGGCCGAAGTCCAGCTGCGGCTGCGGCGACCAGTAGCGCGCCAGCAGCGGCTCGGCGACGGAC
Source organism: Pseudomonas sp. PDM18 (assembly GCF_014852585.1). Taxonomy (GTDB): domain Bacteria; phylum Pseudomonadota; class Gammaproteobacteria; order Pseudomonadales; family Pseudomonadaceae; genus Pseudomonas. The sequence goes on from NZ_JACVBX010000012.1 coordinate 166,045, forward strand.
GGTTCGGCGGTCATCTCGCCCAGCACCAGCGGCAACGCCCCGCCCGCTTCGCCCAGCGGGCCACCGACGCAGAGCAGGTCGCCCGGCCGCGCACCGGCGCGGGTCAGCGCCTGCCCGGCGGGCACTCCGCCGAATACGGTGACGGTCATCGCCAGCGGGCCACGGGTGGTGTCGCCGCCGATCAGCACCAGCGCGCATTCCTGCGCCTTCTGGTTCAGGCCACGGGCGAAACCTTCCAGCCAGGCCGGGTCGGCCTCGGGCAGGGTCAGGGCAAGGGTGAAGCCGATGGGCGCGGCGCCCATGGCCGCCAGGTCGCTGGCGGACACCGCCAGGGCACGCTGGCCAAGCAGGAAGGGATCGCAGACGGCGGGAAAATGCACGCCGACGACCAGGGTATCGGTGGAGATCGCCAGCTGTTCGCCGGCCTTGGGCGCGAGGAGCGCGCAGTCGTCGCCAATCCCCAATGCCACTGCCTCGCCGCCGGCCGCACAGGCGGCCGAGGCGAAGTAGCGACGGATCAGCTCGAACTCACCCATGCCTCAGCGCTTGGCGCCACGCAGTTCGGCGGCGCGCAGGCGCGGGGCGAGCTTGTCCAGCACGCCGTTGACGAACTTGTGTCCGTCGGTGGCGCCGAAGGTCTTGGCCAGCTCGATACCTTCGTTGATGACGACCTTGTACGGCACGTCCAGGCGGTTGCTCAGTTCGTAGGTGGCCAGGCGCAGGATGGCCAGCTCCACCGGGTCGATCTCTTCCAGCGCGCGGTCCAGGCAAGGGGTGAACGCCTCGTCCAGATCGGTCTTCAGGCGCGGTACGCCGTGCAGGATCTCGTGGAAGTAGGCGCCGTCGACATCGCTGAAATCGTTGTCGGTACGGAAGGTCGCCTCGATCTCGTTGAGCGGCTGGCCGGCCATCTGCCAGGAGTACAGGGCCTGCACCGCGAGGCTGCGCGCCTTGCGACGCATGGCGATCTTGTTCGGCTTGGCGGCCTTGGCCGGGGTGTTGCTGCCGTCCTGGGTGCTCACTTGGCCTCCAGCTGCGACAGCAGGCTCACCATTTCCAGGGCGGACAGGGCAGCTTCAGCGCCTTTGTTGCCGGCCTTGGTGCCGGAGCGCTCGATGGCTTGTTCGATGGAGTCGACAGTCAGCACGCCGAAGGCAACCGGCACGCCGAACTGCAGGGAAACCTGCGCCAGACCCTTGGTGCACTCACCAGCAACGTACTCGAAGTGCGGAGTGCCGCCACGGATCACCGCGCCGAGGGCGATGATGGCGTCGAACTCGCCGCGCTGGGCGACTTTCTGCGCAACCAGCGGGATTTCGAAGGCGCCCGGAGCGCGGATCACGGTGATTTCGCTCTGGGCAACGCCGTGGCGCACCAGCGCGTCGACGGCGCCTTCCACCAGGCTTTCCACCACGAAGCTGTTGAAGCGGCCAACCACCAGGGCGAAGCGGCCTTTGGGGGCGATGAAGGTACCTTCGATGGTCTTCAGGGTCATGGACAAGTCTCACTGTTAAAGAGCCGGAGCGTCACAGTGGCGCTCCGCAAATAGGGTAGAAGAACGGCACCGCCGTGCCAGGGCACGGCGGCGAGGTTCATTCAGCGGGCAGGTATTCTACAACTTCCAGGTCGAAACCGGATATCGCGTTGAAGCGCATCGGTGCCGACATCAGGCGCATCTTGCGAACGCCCAGGTCGCGCAGGATCTGCGAACCGGCACCCACGGTGCTGTAGGTGGTGGTCGGCTTCTGTACGGGGGCCGGGGTGTTGGTGATCTCGCGGACATGCGCCAGCAGATCATCGCCGCCGACCTGGTGGCCCAACAGCAGGACCACGCCAGTGCCGGCCTCGGCCACCTTGGCCATGGCTGCGCGCAGGCTCCAGCGGCCCGCTTGGTTGACCATCAGCAGGTCGCGCAGCGGGTCGGGGTTGTGCACGCGCACCAGGGTCGGCTCTTCCGGGCAGACCTTGCCCAGGGTCAGCGCCAGGTGCACGTCGCCTTCCACGGAATCGCGGTAGGTGATCAGGTTGAACTGGCCCAGCTCGGTATCCAGCGGCTGCTCGGCCAGGCGCTCCACGGTGCGCTCGTGGATCAGGCGGTAGTGGATCAGGTCGGCAATGGTGCCGATCTTGATGCCGTGCTGCTGGGCGAACTCTTCCAGTTCCGGGCGACGGGCCATGGTGCCGTCGTCGTTCATGATCTCGCAGATCACCCCGGACGGCTCGAAACCGGCCATGCGCGCCAGGTCGCAGGCCGCTTCGGTGTGACCGGCACGAGCCAGTACGCCGCCGGGCTGCGACATCAGCGGGAAGATGTGGCCGGGGCTGACGATGTCGGCGGCGACGGCGTTCTTCGCGGCGGCGGCCTGCACGGTGCGGGCGCGGTCAGCGGCGGAGATGCCGGTGGTGACGCCTTCGGCGGCCTCGATGGAAACGGTGAACTTGGTGCCGAAGCCGGAGCCGTTGCGCTGCACCATCAGCGGGATGCCTAGGCGCTCGCAGCGCTCGCGGGTCATCGGCATGCAGATCAGGCCACGAGCGAAGCGGGCCATGAAGTTGATGTCTTCGGTGCGGACACACTCGGAGGCGATGATCAGGTCGCCTTCGTTCTCGCGGTCCTCGTCATCCATGAGGATGACCATCTTGCCCTGACGCATGTCGTCGAGCAGTTCTTCAATGCTGTTGAGTGCCATACGGGGAAGAGCCTTATCAGTGTTTCATGAAGCCGTTTTCGGCCAGGAATGCTTCGGTGATGCCACCAGCGCCAGCGGCGGGGTCCGCCGCCTTGTCGCCCAACAGCAGGCGTTCCAGATAGCGCGCCAGCAGGTCGACTTCGAGGTTGACCAGGCGACCACCGCGGTAGTCGGCCATGATCGTCTCCTGCACGGTGTGCGGAACGATGGTCAGCTCGAACTCGGCGCCGTTGACTGCGTTCACCGTCAGGCTGGTGCCGTCCACGGTGATCGAGCCCTTGAGCGCGATGTACTTGGCCAGCTCACGCGGTGCGCGCACGGTGAACTGGATGGCGCGGGCGTTTTCCTCGCGCTTGATGATCTCGCCGACACCGTCGACGTGGCCGCTGACCAGGTGGCCGCCCAGGCGGGTGGTCGGCGTCAGGGCCTTTTCCAGGTTCACTCGGCTGCCGATCTTGAGCTGGGCGAAGGCGGTGCGTGCCAGCGTCTCGCGGCTGACGTCGGCCCAGAAGCCGTCGCCGGGCAGTTCCACCGCCGTCAGGCAGATGCCATTGACGGCGATGCTGTCGCCCAGCTTGACGTCGGCGAGATCGAGCTTGCCGGTCTTCACGTACAGGCGCACGTCACCGCCTTTCGGGGTGATGGATGCGATGGTGCCGATGGATTCGATTATGCCGGTGAACATGAGGCCTCCCGCACGGCAAAGGCCGCTGGCCGGCAAGGCCGCGTAGCCAACTGGGAAAGATGATGCATGTGGCGAACTCCTGTTTTGGTTAAAAAACAGGGCGTATCGATCGAAGGGATTTCACGGACGCGCGCAGGCACGCCCCGATGGCTCATCCCGTTCTCTCTTCATCCGGACTATGACCGTCGGCCCCGGAATCACACCGGGTCTGCTGACCCTGGCCATCCGGCGAACCGGTCTGGACAGGCGCTCGCGGGCTAGACGCATTGCGCGTCATTACCGCCGGTGGGGACTTGCACCCCGCCCTGAGAACGTCAATCGCGGTCGTTACAGCATCGACCGCGTGTGGCGTTTTACCACAGGCCGGCGCAAGTCGGAAGCTTCCTATTGATCGCTCCGCGCCCGCCGGCAAGCCAAAGACTGTGGCGCGGGCCCGGCATCACAGCGGCCTGGCGGTGACCAGCCAGTCGTCTCCCACCGCGCGGATGTCGACGATCTTCAGCTCGCGGGATTCGCTCATGCGCTCCAGCGGCAGCTCCAGCAGCGGACGCGCGGAGGAGCCCAGCAACTTGGGCGCCATGAAGATGCTGTATTCGTCCACCAGCCCGAGGCGGGCAAAGGCACCAGCCAGGCGCGGGCCGGCTTCCACGAGCACTTCGTTGACGCCACGACGGCCGAGCTCGGCCAGCAGCACCATCAGGTCGACCTGGCCGTCGAGGCCGGCGAGATTCAGCAATTCGTGGCCGACCACGGCGTAGTTCGGGTCGTCACGGGTGCTCACTACCAGCGCGGAGCCGGCCTGGAAGAAGGTGGCGGTCAACGGCACGCGGAGGCGGCCGTCGATCAGCACGCGCAATGGCCGGCGCTGCGAGGCCAGTTCGGTCTGTTCGGCGTCCAGGCCCAGTTCGTCAGGGCGCACGGTGAGGCGGGCGTCGTCGGTCAGCACGGTATCGGCGCCGGAGAGCACCACGCTGGATTGCGCGCGCAGGCGTTGCACGGCGCGGCGCGCAGCCGGGCCGGTGATCCACTGGCTCTCGCCGCTGGCCATGGCGGTGCGGCCGTCCAGGCTCATTGCCAACTTCACGCGGACGAAGGGCAGGCCGGTTTGCATGCGCTTCAGGAAACCGACGTTCAGCGCGCGGGCTTCGTTCTCCAGCACGCCGGAACGCACTTCAATGCCCGCTTCGGCGATGCGCCGCATGCCGCTGCCGGCGACCTGCGGGTTTGGGTCCTGCATGGCCGCGACCACGCGGGCGAGGCCCGCGCCTATCAGCGCGTCGGCACACGGCGGCGTGCGGCCGAAGTGACTGCAGGGTTCCAGGGTGACGTAGGCGGTGGCGCCACGGGCCTTGTCGCCAGCCTGGCGCAGGGCGTGGACTTCCGCGTGGGGCTCGCCGGCGCGGACGTGCCAGCCTTCGCCGACCACATCGCCATCACGGACGATGACGCAGCCGACGCGGGGATTGGGGTGAGTCGTGTACCAGCCCTTGCGCGCCAGCTCGATGGCGCGGGCCATCCACAGCTCGTCCATGGCACTCATTCCTTCGACGGCTCGCGGGCCAGGCGCTCGATCTCCTCGCGGAATTCGTTGAGGTCCTGGAAGCGGCGATAGACCGAGGCGAAGCGGATGTAGGCGACTTCATCGAGCTTCTGCAGCTCGGCCATTACCAGTTCGCCCAGCACCCGCGATTTGATCTCGCGCTCGCCGGTGGCGCGCAGCTTGTGCTTGATGTGCGCCAGCGCCTCCTCCAGCCGCTCGATGCTCACCGGGCGCTTTTCCAGCGCACGCTGCATACCGGCGCGCAGCTTGTCCTCGTCGAAGGGCTGGCGGCTGCCGTCCTGCTTGATGAGGCGCGGCATGACCAGCTCGGCGGTCTCGAAGGTAGTGAAACGCTCGCCGCAGTTCAGGCACTCACGGCGCCGGCGGACCTGGTCGCCCTCGGCAACCAGGCGCGAATCGATGACTTTGGTGTCGTGGGCGCCGCAGAAAGGACAGTGCATGGCGAGTCTTGGGCAGTCAGAAGGGTAAGAGGCTCATGGTAGCGCATCGTCTGGCCGAATAAACCCCGCTCCCACGAGACAGGCCGCAGGCATTAGGCTATACAGGCGCCCGCCTGGAATCTGTTGCGATGGAGCCCGCCATGTTTGCCCGCCTGCTCTGCCTGTCCCTTACCGTCCTGCTGGCCGCCTGCGCCAGCGAAAAGCCCGCGCCGGTCACCCAGCCGGTTGCCGTCACGAAGAAATCGACTTCCCCGCTGGACGAGCCCGTACCAGCCAACATGCGCGCCCTCAGCGGCCAGCTCAGCAGCGCTCAGGGGTTCCTGCCAGCGGGCAGCGAAGTAGAGCTGGCGCTGCTGGTGATCGACCAGCGCGACCGCCCGCAGCAGTTGCTCTCCAGCGAGAAGATGATCGCCACCGGCCAGGCCCTGCCGTTCCGCGTGGTGTTCAACCCAGAGTCCTTCCCGGCCGGCGCCCGCGTCGAACTGCACGGCCGCGTCTCGCAGTCCGGCCAACTGGCTTGGCGCCTGCCGCCGGTGCGCATCACCCAGCCGGAAACCCGCGCCCTCGGCGAGCTGCGCCTGGAGCGCGCGCCGTGACGCCACCGATTTCCCTACAGACAGCCCTCGGTGAACTGCTCGGCGACGCTCGCCTGTCGGCCGAAACCTTGCCCGGCACCGACATCCACCTCTGGCTGATCGACGCGCAGAACATGGACCGTGAGTTCAGCCCCGACGAGACCCGGCGCATTCTCGAAGAACCGCCCTACTGGTGCTTCTGCTGGGCCAGCGGCCTGGTGCTGGCCCACTGGCTGGCGGAAAAGCCCGAATGGGTGCGCGGCAAGCGGGTGCTGGATTTCGGCGCGGGCTCGGGCATCGCCGCCATCGCCGCGGCCAAGGCCGGCGCCGCCGAAGTGGTGGCCTGCGACCTCGACCCGCTGGCGCTGGATGCTTGCCGCGCCAACGCCGAGCTGAACGGCGTGCAGCTGACCTACTCGGCGGACTTCTTCCAGGAGGAAGACCGCTACGACCTGATCATCGTCGCCGACGTGCTCTACGACCGCGCCAACCTGCCACTGCTGGACGAATTCCTCAGCCGTGGCCGCGAGGCCCTGGTGGCCGACTCGCGGGTCCGCGATTTCAGCCATCCGCTGTACCAGCGCCTGGGCACTCTCGACGGCTGCACCTGGCCGGACCTGGCCGAGCCGGCCGAATTCCGCCATGTGAGCCTCTATCACGCGCAGCGCAGCTGACATCGGCGCATTGGGTGGGAGGATCACGAACGGAGTCCGCTCCTACGCTCATTACGTGAGCAGTGCACCACGGGCTATCCCCGCGATCGCGCCCATGGGGCGCTCCTACAGGGATCACCGGCGCCCGGCGTCTGGGTTGTTTCCGTCCAGAGCGCCCCCACTTAATAGTGGCAACCACCTTCATCGCCCCACTCGATTCGAGATTCCCCATGAGCGATACGCCCTACATCTTCGACGCCAGCATCGCCAACTTCGATCAGGTCGTCATCGAGAACTCCTTCCACAAGCCGGTCCTGGTGGACTTCTGGGCCGACTGGTGCGCCCCGTGCAAGGCGCTGATGCCGCTGCTGGCGCAGATCACCGAGTCCTACCAGGGCGAGCTGCTGCTGGCCAAGGTCAACTGCGATGTCGAGCAGGACATCGTGATGCGCTTCGGCATCCGCAGCCTGCCCACCGTCGTGCTGTTCAAGGATGGCCAGCCGGTGGACGGCTTCGCCGGCGCGCAGCCCGAATCGGCGATCCGCCAGATGCTCGAGCAGCACGTGCAACCGCCCGCCCCCGCCGCCGGCAACCCGCTGGAACTGGCGCAAACCGCCTTCAACGAAGGCCGCTTCGCCGACGCCGAGGCGCAACTCAAAGCACTGCTGAGCGAAGACAACACCAACGCCGCCGCGCTGATCCTCTACGCCCGCTGTCTCGCCGAGCGCGGCGAACTGGGTGAGGCCGAGACGGTGCTTGACGCGGTGAAGAGCGACGACCACAAGCAGGCCCTCGCGGCCGCCAAGGCCCAGCTGACCTTCCTGCGCCAGGCCGCGGACCTGCCCGACGCGGCCACGCTGAAGACCCGTCTGGCCGCCGATGCCAACGATGACGAAGCCACCTACCAGCTGGCCATCCAGCAACTGGCCCGCCAGCAGTACGAAGCGGCGCTGGACGCCCTGCTCAAGCTGTTCGTGCGTAACCGCAGCTACGGTGAGGACCTGCCGCGCAAGACGCTGGTCCAGGTGTTCGACCTGCTGGGCAACGACCACCCGCTGGTGCTCGCCTACCGTCGCAAGCTGGCGAACGTGTTGTACTGATGATCAGGGCGCCGGAAGGCGCCCTTTTTCATGGCGACATGGGCCCGGCCCGCGCCAGCGCCCTCTCCTTACCCCAGCGCAGATGCATCCCGGACCGTAAGGCGCATAACCTGGAACAGGTTATCCGCCATCAAATTCGCGGCGGATAACGCTGGCGCGTTACTCGTCCTACCAGAGCAGACCGTGAAGCTTCTACTCCTTGACCCAGTTGAAGACCTGCACACCCTCGCGCACGTCGATCTTCACCTTCGGACTGTGCCGCAGGCGCACCAGCAGCCCCTTAGCGGCCCCTGAACTCCCCGCCAGCGCCGCCAGCTCATCCAACAGTTGCGGCCCCTCGCTGCTGCCACTGCGGCGCAGCAGGTCCTGCGCCGCCAGCCACAGCTGATCCACCGGCGCGCCCGCCGCAGGTGCCGGCGCAGCATCGGCCACCGGCGCCGCGGCGGCAGCCGGCAGGTTCTGCGCCAGCCGCGCCCAGTCGGCGTCATCCATCTCTACGGTGAGGTCCACCGGCCAGTCGCCGATGGAGCCCTTGATTCTCAGCATCGCCCTTCTCCTCGCGGCCTTTCGCGCATGCTCCCACGGCGCGGCCGTCGCGCCAAACGCACGCTAAGCTGGCGTTAATAATTCATCTGTTATAACGTAACAAAATCATTCATCGCACCGGAGTTTCCCATGCGCCCCCTGCTCCTCGCTGTCGCCCTGCTGCCTATCGCCGCCCAAGCCCACGACGAACATGAACACGGCAGCCTCGGCAAGCACGAGCATGGCGTCGCCCAGCTCAATGTCGCCCTCGACGGCAAGACCCTGGAACTGGAGATGGACAGCCCGGCGATGAACTTCGTCGGCTTCGAGCATGCCGCCACCAGCGACGCCGACAAGGCCACGGTCGCCACCGTGCAGGCCCAGCTCAAGCAGCCGCTGCAACTGCTCGCCCTGCCCGCCTCGGCAAAATGCAGCGTGCAGTCGGTGGAGCTTTCCAGCCCGCTGTTCGGCGATGCGCCCAAGGCGGAAGACCACGATCATGACCACGAACATGCAGATGGCGACCACGACGAACACGAAGGTCACCAGCACGCCAACATCGACGCCCACTACCAGCTGACCTGCGCTCAGCCGCAGGACCTGGCCAGCCTCGATTTCGCGCCACTGTTCAAACGCTTCCCGGCGACCCAGAAGATTCAGGTACAACTGATCGGCCCCAGCGGCCAGCAAGGTGCAGAATTGACCGCCGCCAACCCGACCCTGAACTTCTGATTCCCGAACAGACGAAATGACAGCACTGCTCGAACTCGACAATCTTGGCTTCGCCTGGCCCGGCCAGGCGGAGCTGCTGGACATCCCCGCCTTCGCCCTGGGCCGTGGCGAGACCTTGCTCCTCAAGGGCCCGTCCGGCAGCGGCAAGACCACCCTGCTCGGCCTGCTCGGCGGCGTGCAGCGCCCCCAGCGCGGCAGTGTGAAGCTGCTCGGCGAGGACATCGCGCAGATGAAGTCGGCGCGCCGCGATCATTTTCGCGTCGACCACACCGGCTACATCTTCCAGCAGTTCAACCTGCTGCCGTTCCTCTCAGTGCGCGAGAACGTCGAGCTGCCTTGTCATTTCTCCCACAGCCGCGCGGAGCGGGCGACCCTGCGCCACGGCAGCGTGGCCAAGGCCGCCGAAGCGCTGCTCAAACATCTGGGCCTGGGCGATGCGGCGCTGATCGAACGCCGCGCTGACAGCCTGTCGATTGGCCAGCAGCAGCGCGTCGCCGCCGCCCGCGCGCTGATCGGCCAGCCGGAACTGGTGATCGCCGACGAGCCGACCTCGGCGCTGGACGCCGACGCCCGCGAAGCCTTCCTCCAATTGCTGTTCGCCGAATGCCGCGAGGCCGGCGCCAGCCTGCTGTTCGTCAGCCACGACCAGAGCCTGGCGACCCTGTTCGACCGCAGCCTGTCGCTGACCGACCTCAACCGCGCCGCCCGCGCTCCGGGAATCTGAGCATGTACCTGTTGCGCCTGGCGCTCGCCAGCCTGTCCAACCGCCGCTTCACCGCGCTGCTGACCATCTTCGCCATCGCGCTCTCCGCCTGTCTGCTGCTGGCGGTGGAGCGCGTGCGCACCGAGGCCAAGGCCAGCTTCGCCAGCACCATCTCCGGCACCGACCTGATCGTTGGCGCCCGCTCCGGCTCGGTGAACCTGCTGCTCTACTCGGTGTTCCGCATCGGCAACGCCACCAACAACATCCGCTGGGAAAGCTACGAGACGGTGACCCACAGCCCGCTGGTGAAGTGGGCCATCCCGATCTCACTGGGCGATTCGCACCGCGGCTATCGCGTCATGGGCACCGACACCGGCTACTTCGAGCACTATCGCTTTGGCCGCGGGCAGACGCTGGAACTGGCAGAGGGTAAGCCGTTCGGCCAGGACCTGTTCGACGTGGTGCTCGGCGCGGAAGTGGCCGAGGCGCTGCACTACAAGCTGGGCGACAAGATCGTCCTGGCCCACGGCGTCAGCACCATCAGTCTGGTCCAGCACGACGACAAGCCGTTCACCGTGGTCGGCATCCTCAAGCGCACCGGTACGCCGGTGGACCGCACCCTGCACATCTCGCTGCAAGGCATGGAGGCGCTGCACGTCGACTGGAAGAACGGCGTCCCGGCACGCGGCGCCGACCGCGTCAGCGAAGACCAGGCGCGCGGCATGGACCTGCAGCCCAAGGCGATCACCGCCTTCCTGCTGGGCCTGAAGAGCAAGGTGGCGACCTTCACTCTGCAACGGCAGATCAACGAATACGACGGCGAGCCGCTGATGGCAATCCTCCCGGGCGTGGCGCTGCAGGAGCTTTGGGGGCTGATGGGCACGGCGGAAAAGGCGCTGTTCGTAGTCTCGCTGTTCGTGGTGCTGACCGGCCTGATCGGCATGCTCACCGCCATCCTCACCAGCCTCAACGAACGCCGCCGCGAGATGGCCATCCTGCGCTCGGTGGGCGCGCGGCCCTGGCACATTTTCAGCCTGCTGGTGGCGGAAGCCTTCGCCCTGGCGCTGGCCGGCGTGGCGCTGGGCATCGGGCTGCTCTATGCGGGCATCGCCGGCAGCCAGGCGTACGTTCAGGCGAACTACGGCATCTTCCTGCCATTGGCGCTGCCCAGTGCCTATGAATGGTCACTGCTGGGCGGCATACTCCTGGCGGCGCTGCTGATCGGTTGTGTACCGGCGTGGCGTGCCTACCGGCAATCGCTGGCCGATGGCCTGTCGATCCGCCTCTGATTCAGCCCCCTGCGAGCCAGCCCCCTGAAGGAAAGCCCCATGCGTCGCCTGCTGTTTCTCCTGCTGATGCTCACCAGCGCCGCCGTCTGGGCGGCGCCGCGTGAGCTGAGCTGGCCGGAACTGATCCCCGAGGGCGCACCGCCGCCCCCGCCGCCGGTGCCGCTGCACGACATGTCCAAGCTCTCCGATGTACTCAACTCGGAGAGTGGCCCGGCGGTGAAGCAGCAGATACCCAACGCCCCCGTGGTACAGCAGCTGGACGGCCAGGAAGTGAAGATGCCGGGCTACATCGTGCCGCTGGAAGTGGAGGAAGACGGCCAGACCGTTCGCGACTTCCTGCTGGTGCCCTATTACGGCGCCTGCATCCATGTGCCAGCGCCGCCGTCCAACCAGATCGTCTATGTTCGAGGCGGCAAGGGCGTAAAAGTCGACGAGCTTTATCAACCCTTCTGGATCATCGGCAGGATGAGCGTGAAGGCGATGGAAAGCGACCTCGCCGAGGCCGGCTACCAGATGCAGGCCAGCAGCATCGAACCCTACGAATATACCGGGCAGTGAGTGGGCGCGGCGTTTTGCCGCGCCCTCGATTCTGACAAAGCTTGGGGGCTTTATTGAGCCAGGTCAAAAGTGCGCTTTTAGCGCTGTCTACTATTCTGGGCACCAACACTTATACCAAAGAGATATTGGAGCTCATCATGCGTAAGTCCTGGATCGCCCCTTCGCTTCTCGCACTCGCCGCAACCATTCCCGCCGTGACCCAGGCCGCCGATATCCGCGGCCACCAGGCTGGCGACTTCCTGGTGCGCGGCGGTATCGCCACCGTAGCGCCCGATGACAGCAGCAGCGCCCTCAAGTTCGACGGCGTGAAGGCCAGCGGCACCAAGGCCACCGTGGACAGCGACACCCAGTTGGGTCTGACCTTCGCCTACCTGCTCACCGACAAGATCGGTATTGAGCTGGTCGCCGCCACCCCGTTCAAGCACCAGGTCGATGTCAAGGGCCTGGGCGGTGGCCTGGACGGCAAGCTCGCCGACATCAAGCAGCTGCCGCCGACCGTACTGCTGCAGTACTACCCCATGGGTGGTACCAACTCTGCCTTCCAGCCGTACGGCGGCCTGGGCGTGAACTACACCACCTTCTTCGACGAAGACCTGTCCAGCAACCGCAAGGACCAGGGCTTCAGCAATCTGAAGCTGCAGGACTCCTGGGGCTTGGCGGCCGAGCTGGGCATGGACTACATGCTCAACGAACACGCCTTCGTCAACGCCGCGGTCTGGTACATGGACATCGACACCAAAGCCAGCGTCAACGGCCCGACCGCGCTGGGATACCAGAAAACCAAAGTCGACGTCGACGTCGACCCCTGGGTTTACATGGTCGGTTTCGGCTACCGTTTCTGACGGAGCAAATATGAAAAAGGCGCCCTTGGGCGCCTTTTTCACTTTCAGGGAACCGGTATGTACCTCGAACTCAAAGCCCTGCACGTCAGCCTGGCGATCATCAGTACCCTGCTTTTCCTGCTGCGACTGGGCCTGAGCTGGTGGGGCAGGCATCCAACCGGCTGGCAGCGCGGACTGCCCCATCTCGTCGATACCCTGCTGCTGCTCAGCGCCCTGGGCCTGGTGCACCTGGCGATGCCCTGGCCACTGCCGGTCTGGCTACAGGTGAAGCTCGGCCTGCTGGTGCTCTACATCGTGCTGGCGGCCTTTGCCCTGCGCAGCGCCGCGAGGCCGGCCAAGGCGCTGCTCAGTGTTCTGGCACTGGGCTCGCTGGCCGGCATCTTCTACCTGGCGGTCAACAAACCCTGGTGGTGATCAACTGGGCCAGGCCTTCGGCCAGCGGCGTGGGGGCGTCCAGGCTGTAGCGCTCCAGCAGGCGACGATTATCCGCGCGGGAATGGCGGATATCGCCGTGGCGCGCCGGCTGGTAGGTGATCGGCGGCAGACCGCCGGTGAGCTTGCCGATCTCGGCCAGCAACTGATTGAGGCTGGTGGACTGGTCGAGGCCGACATTGATTGCCGACTCGGCCACGTCATCGGCCAGTAGCGCCGTCACCAGAAGCTTCACCAGATCGCCGACGTAGATGAAGTCGCGGGTCTGCTCGCCGTCGCCGAACACGGTGATCGGCAGGCCCTGCTCGGCGCGCCGGGCGAAAATGCTGATCACCCCGGAATACGGCGAGGACGGGTCCTGGCGCGGGCCATAGACGTTGAAGAAGCGGAAGATCGCCGGCTCAAGGCCATGCTCGCGACGGTAGAAGTCCAGGTAGTACTCGCTGGCCAGCTTGTCTGCGGCGTAAGGCGTCAGCGGCGCCTTCACCACGTCCTCGTCGATGGCGGAACCTTCGCCATTCTGCCCGTAGACCGCCGCGCTGGACGCGAACAACACCCGGTGGATGCCCTCCTCGCGCATGGCCTCGCAGAGGTTCAGGGTGCCGATGAAGTTGGCGCGGTGGGTGCCCACCGGGTCCTCCACCGAAGCCTGCACCGAGGCGATGGCCGCCAGGTGCACGACGCCCTGGCAACCGCTCAGCGCGCCACGCAGGGCGGCTTCATCGGCGACGTTGCCGACTATCAGGTCGACCCGGCTGTCGAGGTTCTCGCGCTTGCCGGTGGACAGATCGTCCAGCACGCGCACGGCGAAACCCTGCGCCAGCAGCGCGTCGGCCAGATGGGAGCCGATGAACCCCGCGCCGCCGGTGATGAGGATGGGCTGCGCGGAGGGGGAAAGACGATCAGACATGGCGGTAATAGCGATCCAGCAAGGCGGGCAGGCCGGCGCGCCAGGCGCGCGGCTTGATACCGAAGGTATGGAGGATTTTCTTGCAGGCGAGCACCGCGTGCTGCGGTTCGTCGCCAGCGTCCGGGCGCGCGGCGTGGGCCTGCGGGCTCGGCTCCTGGACGGCCAGGGTATGGAAGGCGCGTGCCTCGCCGAGCACTACCTGGCCCAGGGACAGAGTGGTCGTGGCTTCAAGGCCGCCATAGTGGTAGGTGCCCCACAGCGGCGCCTGGCAGTCGAGCTGCTTGAGCACGGAGAGGATCACCCGCGCGGCGTCATCCACCGGAGTCGGGTTGCCGCGCCGGTCGTCGGCGAGGAACAGCACCTGCTCCTTCTCGGCACGCTCGAGGAAGCGGCCGAGCACGCCGTCGGTGCTGTCGTCCAGCAGCCAGCCGAAACGCAGCAGCACGTGCCGCGGACAGGTCGCCCGCACCCACTGTTCCATGCGCCATAGCGCCTGGCCACGCGGGCCCAGGGGCAACGGCTCGTCCTTCTCGCTGTAGGCAGTGGCGCGGGCGCCATCGAACACGCGGTAGCTGGACGGCTGGATGAGCAGGATCTCGTGGTGCTGGCAGAGTTCAGCCAGACGCTCCACCGCGCGCTCCTGACTGGCCAGGCGAGCGGCTTCGACGGCCTCGGCCTGGAACCAGTCGTAGTAGTAGGCAAGGTTGATCACCGCGTCGGGGCGGGTCTCGTCCAGCAGGACGGTGAGGCTGGAAGCGTCCCAGCCCTGTTCGGGCGGCCGGGGGGCGAGGAAGCCGATGTCTTCCTCGGCGCCAAGGCGTATCAGCGCCTGTCCAAGGGCATTACCGCCACCCAACAGCATCAGGCGCATGCGCATATTCTGGGGGTCACTCGAATCCGTGGGTTACCGCCGGCGCGCAATGTGCCGGGGATGATGCCCGCATTTTTCCTGTGCCCCGGCACAGCGTCAAGCTTGGCCGACCCGCTGCAGCCTCGGCCGCACGCGGCGCTGCCGTTCTAGGAGCGGCGACGGAACAGCGGGCGCGGCTCGATCACCGAGCGGCCATAGAGCACGCTCAGGCCTGCCAGGCCCTTCAGCGCGTCTTCCACGGACTTGTCCTCGCGCACGGCGAAGGCATCGAAACCGCACTGACGCATGTGCGCCAACTGGTCACGCAGCACATCACCCACCGCGCGCAGCTCGCCGCGCCAGCCGAGGCGGCTGCGCAACAGGTAGGCCAGGCTGTAGCCGCGACCGTCGCGGAAGCTGGGGAAGTCGATGGCGATCAGCGCCGGCTCCTGCAAGCGCCAGATGAGCTCCTCGGGATCATCTTCCGGTGCCAGCCAGACGCCGAAACCCGCACCGGACTCCAGCGCCAGCCAACTCTTCAACGGCAGGATCAGCCGTCCCTCGGGCAATTCCTCCGGCACTTCGCGCAGCCACTCCCAGGGATCGCCCGCCGCCACTTCCGCCAAACCGTCTCGCAGATGAATCAGATTCTTCACGCCGGCACCTCCGCCTGGCGGTAGACCCGCGCCTTGAATGGCTCCAGGCCGATGCGCTCGACCGTTTCGACGAAGCGCTCCCCCGCGCCGCGCTGTTCCACATAGGTGCGCACCAGCGCCTCGATCACATCCGGCACCTCGGCCGCGCTGAACGACGGGCCAATCACCTTGCCCAGCGCGCTCTTCACCCCCTGCGCCCCGCCCAGGGTGATCTGGTACCACTCGCTGCCGTTCTTATCGACGCCGAGAATCCCGATGTTGCCTATATGGTGATGGCCGCAGGCGTTCATGCAGCCGGAGATGTTCAGGCTGAGGTCGCCCAGATCGTGCAGGTAGTCGAGGTCCTCGAAGCGCTGCTGGATGCCCTGGGCGATGGGGATCGACTTGGCGTTGGCCAGCGCGCAGAAGTCGCCGCCGGGGCAGGCGATGATGTCGGTCAGCAGGCCCTGGTTCGGCGTGCCCAAGCCGGCGACGCAGGCTTCCTGCCAGAGCGCATGGAGGTCGGCTTTGCGCACGTCCGGCAGCACCAGGTTCTGCTCGTGGGCAACGCGGATTTCACCGAAGCCGAAGCGCTCGGCCCAATCGGCCACCTGTTCCATCTGCTCGGCGGTCGCATCCCCCGGCGGCGCCTCGGCGCCCGGCTTGGTGGACAGCACCACGCTGGCATAGCCCGGCACGCGGTGCGGGCGCACATTACGCGAGACCCAGCGGGCGAACGTGGCATCAGCGGCCAGCGCCGCACCGAAGGCGAGGTCGTCGGAAACTGCGTAGATTGGCGGCTCGAAGGCAGCAGCGACGCGCTGGTACTCGTCGAGGGTCAACTGCGCCTCGCCGTCGCGCAGGTGCTGCCACTCCTCCTCCACTTCCCGGGAAAACGCCTCGATACCCAGCGCCTTCACCAGGATCTTGATCCGCGCCTTGTACTTGTTGTCGCGCCGGCCATGGCGGTTGTACACGCGCAGGATGGCCTCGACGTACGACAGCAAATGCCACCAGGGCAGGTCGTCGCGGATCACCTGGCCGAGCATCGGCGTGCGCCCCAGCCCGCCGCCCACCAGCACCTTCAGGCGTAGCTCGCCGTCTTCGGCGCGGCGCAGGTAGAGGCCGATGTCGTGCATCATCACCGCCGCGCGGTCTTCCTCGGCGGCGCAGATCGCAATCTTGAACTTGCGCGGCAGGAAGAGGAATTCGGGGTTCACCGTCGACCACTGGCGGAGGATTTCCGCCAGTGGTCGCGGGTCGAGGAACTCGTCGGCGGCGACACCGGCAAAGGCCTCGGTGGTGATATTGCGCACGCAGTTGCCGGAAGTCTGGATGGCGTGCATCTCGACGTCCGCCAGGCGCTCGAGAATGTCCGGCACCCGCGCCAGCTCGACCCAGTTGAACTGGATGTTCTGCCGCGTGGTGAAGTGGCCATAGCCGCGATCGTGCTCGCGGGCGATCCAGGCCAGGGTGCGCATCTGCTCGCTGGACAGCGTGCCGTAGGGAATCGCCACCCGCAGCATGTAGGCGTGCTTCTGCAGGTACAGACCGTTCTGCAGGCGCAGCGGCAGGAATTCCTCTTCGCTCAGCTCATCGCTCAGGCGCCGCTGCACCTGGTCACGGAACTGCGCCACCCGTTCGCGCACCAGGGCGCGGTCGTAATCATCGTATCGGTACATCGCCAGGCCACCTTCGGGACGTTGCGTAGCCGCCTGCTTCTGTCGTCGGGCGCGCTACTTCAGGGTTGACCGAATAGTGGCCGGCGCCTGCTGTGCAAAACAGCGGCAGATCGCGCGGGAAAAACCGGATCAGATGTGCCCCGCGCCTGCCCCGTCGGGGCTGCGACCGGTTGCCGCAACAAGCCCGATCAGCCGCCCCATCGCGCAGCAAGCCAGACCGCCAGCAGCGCGGGGCGGAGCGTTTTCAGCCATCTGATACGGTTTTTTCCGACGAACCTGAATCTGTTTCGGGTGCAGACCGATTCGTACAGTCGCGGCGCCTCTTCTGCCTGATGGGCCACGACAATGAGCGAAAGAATTCAAGCGAAGATCATCGAGATCGACGCACCGCAACGTTTCACCCCGCCGCCAAAACCGCTGTCGGCGGTGACCCCGACGGTCTACACCAAGCGCTTCGCCGGGCGTTTCCGCGACCTGCGGCGCCTGGGTGGCGGCCTGCTGTTCCTGCTGTTCTTCGGCACCCTGTGGCTTACGTGGAACGGCCGCCAGGCGGTGCTCTGGGACCTGCCCGAGCGCAAGTTCTACATCTTCGGCGCGACCTTCTGGCCGCAGGACTTCATCCTGCTTTCGGCGATCCTGATCATCGCGGCCTTCGGCCTCTTCTTCATCACGGTGTTCGCCGGCCGCGTCTGGTGCGGCTACACCTGCCCGCAGAGCGTGTGGACCTGGATCTTCATGTGGGCCGAACAGGTCACTGAGGGCGACCGCAACCAGCGGATGAAGCGCGACGCCGGCCCTATCAGCGCCGAGAAGGTCTTGCGCAAGGGCGCCAAGCATGGCCTCTGGCTGCTGATCAGCCTGGTTACGGCGATCACCTTCATCGGCTACTTCACCCCGGTTCGCCCGCTGGTGGCGGACCTGTTCACCCTCAAGCTGGACCTGGAAAGCACCTTCTGGGTCGCCTTCTTCGCCGCCGCCACCTACGCCAACGCCGGCTGGCTGCGCGAGCAAGTGTGCATCCACATGTGCCCGTATTCGCGCTTCCAGAGCGTGATGTTCGACAAGGACACGCTGATCATTTCCTACGACGCGGCGCGCGGTGAATCCCGCGGCGCGCGCAAGAAGGACGCCGATCCCAAAGCCCTCGGCCTGGGCGACTGCATCGACTGCCACCAGTGCGTGCAGGTCTGCCCCACTGGCATCGACATCCGCGACGGCCTGCAGATCGCCTGCATCGGCTGCGCCGCCTGCATCGACGCCTGCGACTCGGTGATGGACAAGATGGGCTACGACCGCGGCCTGGTGCGCTACACCTCGGAAAGCGCGCTGGAAGGCGGCAAGACCCACCTGCTGCGCCCACGCCTGATCGGCTACGCGGCGGTGCTGCTGGTGATGATCGGCGCCTTCGTCTGGGCGCTGGAGGCACGGCCGCTGATCAACCTCGACGTCGCCCGCGACCGTGGCCTGTTCCGCGAGAACGCCGCCGGCGAGATTGAGAACATCTACAACCTCAAGCTGATCAACAAGACCCAGCAGCCGCAGCATTACCAGCTGAGCCTCGCCGATGGCGCCGGCTACCGCCTGCAAGGCGTGCCGGAGCTGATGTTGCAGCCAGGCGAGATCCGCGACTTCGCCGTCTCGGTGGCAAGCCTGGCGCAGAGCAGCGCCGGGGGTTCGGTGCCGCTGCACTTCAGGGTTAGCGACGGCAATGAAGAGATCGACGCCGCCAGCACCTTCGTCTCGCCGAGGCGCTGAGCATGGCACGGGAGCTTGGCGTGACCTCGGCGCAGCGCCTAGAGTGGGCGGATTCTTCCGCCCCTCAGGCTGCCGTGCAGGACAAGATGAAGCGCTACGAGAAATTCGCCGACGAGATCGCCGGCCTGATCCGCAGCGGCGTGCTCGCCCCCGGCCAGAAAGTCCCCTCGGTGCGGCACGCCAGCCGCACCTATGGGGTCAGCGCTTCCACGGTGTTCCAGGCCTATTACCTGCTGGAGGATCGCGGCCTGATCGTCGCCCGCGCGCGCTCGGGCTATTTCGTCCGCGAGCACGTGCAGCGTGCCCTGGCCGAGCCGGAGATTGCCCGCCACGACGCGCAAACCACCGAGGTGGACGTCAGCGAACTGGTGTTCTCGGTACTCAGCTCGATCAAGGACCCGGACACCGTGCCCTTCGGCTCGGCCTTCCCGGCGCCGGAACTGTTCCCCCTGCCGCGCCTGGCGCGCTCCATGGCCCACGCCGTGCGCGACATGGACCCGCGCTCGGTGGTCGCCGACCTCGCTCCCGGCAGCCACGCGCTGCGCCGGCAGATCGCCCTGCGCTACATGGTCGGCGGCATGCCGCTGCCGGTGGAAGAACTGGTGGTCACCAACGGCGCGCTGGAAGCGCTGAACCTCTGCCTGCAGGTGGTGACCCAGCCGGGCGATCTGGTGGCCATCGAAGCCCCCGCTTTCTACGCCAGCCTGCAAGTGCTGGAACGGCTGAAATTGAAGGCGGTTGAAATCCCCGTGCACCCGCGCGAAGGCATCGACCTCGACGTGCTCGCCGACAGCCTCGCGCGCCTGCCGATCAAGGCCTGCTGGTTCATGAGCAACTTCCAGAACCCGCTGGGCGCCAGCATGGCCGAAGACAAGAAACGCGCCCTCGCCGCCTTGCTCAGCCAGTATCAGGTGCCGCTGATCGAGGACGACGTCTACGCCGAACTGTACTTCGCCGCCCAGGCGCCCAAGCCGGTGAAGGCGTTCGACAGCGAAGGGCTGGTGATGCACTGCAGCTCCTTCTCCAAGAGCCTGGCGCCGGGCTACCGGGTCGGCTGGGTAGCCGGCGGACGCTACGCCGAGCAGATCGAGCGACTCAAGCTGATGACCAGCCTGTCCGCCTCGGTGCCAGCGCAGGCGGCCATCGCCGACTACCTGCAGCACGGCGGCTACGACCGCCACCTGCGCAAGCTGCGCCACGCGCTGGAAAGCCAGCAGCACGCGATGCTCGCCGCCGTGGCCCGGCACCTCCCCGCCGCCACCCGCGTCACCCGGCCCAGCGGCGGCTACTTCCTGTGGCTGGAGCTGCCCGAGCAGATCGACGCGCTCAAGCTGTTCCAACTCGCCCATGCCCAGGGCATCAGCCTCGCGCCAGGGCCGATCTTCTCGGCGACGCGGCGCTTCGGCCACTGCCTGCGATTGAACTATGGCCACCCGTGGACCACGGCGAGCGAACAGGCCATGGAAACACTCGGTCGGATCATTCACTCGTTGTAGGGCGCGCGCCGAGGGACTGATCCGTACATTCGGAAACCTTCTGTACCTATGCGGCAAGTTGTCGCAGGAATAGTCTGTCAGGCAGGAAAACCCGGACGAGGGAAGCTGCCATGGATGCGGAAGGCTTGATGATCCTGCTCACAGTGAGCGCCGCGCTCGGCGTGCACCTGTGGGTGCGCTGGTACCTGCGGCGCGGAATGCTGCCGCGCGGGGAGCCGTGGCTGGCGTGAGAACACCGACATGCTGAAGATGAACGCCCTGGTGCCGGAGCTGATCGTCGCGGACCTGACGAGAAGCCTGCACTTCTACTGCGAGGTGCTCGGTTTCGCCATCGAGTACCAGCGCCGCGAAGACGACTTCGCTTTTCTTTCCTTTGGCGACAGCCAGCTCATGCTGGAGCAGGACTGGCATTCCGACTCGCCATGGAGCGTGCGCCCACTGGACCCACCACTGGGACGAGGCATCAACTTCTCCATCCGCTGCCCCGATATTCAGGCGCTGGTGAGTTCACTGAACGAGGCGCGTATCTCGCTACGCAAACCCGTTGAGGAGCGCTGGTACCGGCAGGACGAACAGTTGTACGGGGAGCGCAATTTCCTCGTCCAGGACCCGGACGGCTACCTGTTACGCTTCGCCCAGAGCCTTGGATCGCGGCCGCTGCCAGCCGACTGATTTCGCTACGGCCGATACAGATGCGCATGCCCCGCGCTGTACAGCGACGAATCGGCAAACCCCTCCGCCCCCAGCACCTTGCCCACCAGGATCAGCGCGGTGCGCCGGAAGCCCTTGGCGTGTGCCTTGGGCAGGATGTCGCCGAGGGTGCCGGTGACCTGGTCCTGGTCCGGCCAACTGGCGCGATGGATCACCGCGATGGGGCAGTCCGCGCCGTAGTGCGGCAGCAGTTCGGCGACGATGTTCGCCAACTGGCCGACGCCCAGGTGAATAGCCAGGGTCGCTCGGTGCTGCGCCAGT
The DNA here is from genome assembly GCF_014852585.1 of Pseudomonas sp. PDM18. Taxonomy (GTDB): domain Bacteria; phylum Pseudomonadota; class Gammaproteobacteria; order Pseudomonadales; family Pseudomonadaceae; genus Pseudomonas. The sequence continues at coordinate 187,130 of NZ_JACVBX010000012.1, forward strand.
TCCGCCAGCGACTCGCCTTCGGGCATGCGCGTCTTGCTGGCGTAGCGGGTGAGGATCAGTGTCTGGGAGATGTCCGGCAAGGTCAGCTCGCAACCCAGAATCGCCGCGCAGGCGGAAGTCGCGGTGACGCCGGGGACAATCTCGTAGGCGATACCCAACTCACGCAGGTGACGGATCTGCTCGCCGATGGCGCCGTACAGCGAGGGGTCGCCGGAGTGCACCCGCGCCACATCCTTGCCCTCGCCGTGAGCCTGGGTCAGCAGCGCTACGATCTCCTCAAGATTCAGCTCGGCGGTATTCACCACGCGCTCGGCGCTGTGCCCTTCCAGCACGGCCGGCGGCACCAGGGAACCCGCGTAGAGGATCACCGGGCAGTTGCGGATCAGCCGCTGGCCCTTGACCGTGATGAGCTCGGGATCGCCGGGGCCGGCGCCGATGAAGTAGACCGTCATGACGGCTCCTGTGCGGATTCGACGGGGATGAAAGCGAGTGCGCAGGTGGCCTGCTCGCTGCGGCGCTTGCCCATCAGCAGGCGTGCCGGCGCACCACCTTGCGCCTCGGCCTGCAGCAATGCCGCCGCTTCGGCCACGCTCGCACTGCCGGTGGCCGCGCGCACGGTTTCGGAAGGGTCGCCCAGGCGCTTCTCGCAGGCCGCGAGCTGTTGCGGCGTGAACAGCGCCAGCGGCAGATCGAGGGCGGCGGCCAGGGCGGTCAACCCCTCTTCGTCTGCCTTCAGTGTGGCACTGGCCAGCGCGGTGAGGTTCGACTCGTCGAGCCCCGTTTCGGCCAATGTCTCTCGCAATAGCGCGCGCAGTTCGTCGAGCGGGCAACCCCGGCGGCAACCGAGGCCGGCAACCAGTGTCATGGTCGCTCTCCTTGAAGATCAAAATAAAAACCCCGCAGACGGCCGAACCGGCTGCGGGGTCGAGCATAGCGTGTGGATCAGGCCGATGGCGCGAAGCGGCGGAACAGCCAGGCCGCGACCAGGCCGAGCGCCGCCCAGAACACCGCGTTGGTGACCAGCGAGGCGATGATGAACTCGTGGGCCAGGCTTTCCGGCGCGAGGCTGGAATGGACTTCCGGCTGCGGCGCGCCGATTAAGTGCGGCACCACCAGCAACGCGAGGCCGACGATGCGCAGCGCCCAGTGGCGGCCGAACACCAGCAAAGCAAGACCAACGGCGGTGGCGGCAGCGGTGCCGATCCACCAGATCTGCCGCAGGCTCAGGTCGGCGGCGGCCGTGCCAGGGACCTCCGGCGGCAGGCCGAGGGACGGCGCCAGGGTGAACACGGCGAAACCGGCCAGCCCCCAGAACAGGCCCTCGGAGACCCTGCCCGGTTCGCGCAGGGTGAACAGGCCGGCCAGCATCAGGGCGAAGCCCACCGCGACCACCAGGTTGCCGCCGGTGGTGGAAATAATGCGCTGCCAGCCGTCTTCTGGCTCCCAGGCTTCCGCATCATGGTGATGACCCGCAGCAGCGCCGTCGGCGTGCTCGTGGGCGTGCTCCTCGACCAGCACGGCGGCCGGTTCGGATTTCTCATAGGTTTCCGCCTTGAGGATCAGCGGGGATACCCACAGCAGCTGGACCAGGGTCAGCACCAGCGCCGCGATCAGACCGGCGAAACCGGCGGTCTGGGCGATACGTTTGATCATTGCAGTTCTCCGGACAAGACGAGGCTACGAACGCGGCGAACCAGCGATCGCGAGTACCTCGAATCCGCTGCGCTTACGCGCAGGCGGCGCACATCAATGGCAGGGGAAACCGGCGCTATGGCGGGTGTCATGGGCGGCGTTGTGCACCGCGTCGATGTGCGAGAAACCGGCGAAGTACACCAGCAGCGCACCGAGCAGGCTGGCGCCGACGGCCAGGCTGATGCGCTTGGAAAGGGGGATGGAAGTGCTCGACGCGTGCGTCAGGATGCTGCTGGACATGAACGTTCCCTCTGAAGATCAAAGAAAGAGAACGCAGAGGTTGAACGCATTCGAACGCGCCCGAACGGTCGCGCCACGGCCTGCGCCCGCCCACCGCGGGTTGCCAAAAACGAAGAATTCCAGGCCGGTCTCCGGGCTTGCGACGCCAGCGAAAACTCTTCGCTGGATGGGTCAGCCTTCCCATGCCTTGGCACAGTGGCTACTGACGACCCTCGATGCGCTTACCGTTGCGGGGGCAGCGCCGGACTGGTCCTTGCGGACGCACCGGCTTCCCGTTTCACCTCGCGCGTAGCGCGAGACACCTGAAACCGCGCTAGCTGATCACGGCCGCCGGCAGGCGTCAACCGATCCCCGGCGATTGACCGCCCCGGCCGCGCTGCGTAGCCTTCCTCCCTTCGAGGTTCTCCGGCGCTGGCCGGAGCTAAGAGGGAACGTGGAAATCTTCGGATGCGCCACGGCTGCCCCCGCAACTGTGAACAGCCTGTTCTTTCACACGCCACTGCCGACCAAGGCGGGAAGGCGAAAGAACACGAAAGGGCTGTGAGCCAGGAGACCTGCCTCGAGCAGCATCAAGACAACCGGGCGGGGTGATCCGGTGGCGACCTTCGTTGCGCGGCGAACCCGCGCGCGCGCCCTTCATCCGCCCTCCCAATTTCGCTTGCGAGGCGCGCATGAAAACCCTGGCCAAACTCCCCGTCACCATCGTCACCGGCTTCCTCGGTGCCGGTAAGACCACCCTGCTCCGCCACATGCTCGATAACGCCGAAGGCCGCCGTATCGCGGTGATCGTCAACGAATTCGGCGAGCTGGGCATCGACGGCGAAATCCTCAAGCAGTGCTCCATTGGTTGCAGCGAAGAAGAAGCGGTCGGCCGCGTCTTCGAGCTGGCCAACGGCTGCCTGTGCTGCACCGTGCAGGAAGAATTCTTCCCAGTAATGCGCGAACTGGTAGCGCGCCGTGGCGACCTCGACCAGATCCTCATCGAGACCTCCGGCCTGGCCCTGCCCAAGCCGCTGGTACAGGCCTTCCAGTGGCCGGAAATCCGCAACGCCTGCACCGTGGACGCGGTGATCACCGTGGTTGACAGCCCGGCCGTGGCCGCCGGCACCTTCGCCGCCCACCCCGAGCAGGTGGACGAGCTGCGCAAGCAGGACCCGAACCTGGACCACGAATCGCCGCTGCACGAACTGTTCGAAGACCAGTTGGCCAGCGCCGACCTGGTGGTGCTGAACAAGGCCGACCTGCTGGACGCCGAAGCGCTGGCCCGCGTGCGTGCCGAGGTCGCCGAAGAGCTGCCGCCGGCGGTGAAGATCGTCGAAGCCAACTCCGGCCAGCTGCCGCTCTCGGTGCTGCTGGGGCTGAACGCCGAAGCCGAGCTGCACATCGACAGCCGCCCGACCCATCACGACCACGAAGGTCATGAAGACCACGACCACGACGAGTTCGACTCCTTCCATGTCGACCTGCCGGAAGTGGAAGAACGCGCCCTGCTGGACGCACTGAGCGCGCTGGTCGAGCGCCACGCCGTGCTGCGCATCAAGGGCTTCGTCGCCATCCCCGGCAAGCCCATGCGCCTGCTGGTACAGGGCGTCGGCAAGCGCTTCGACAAGCACTTCGACCGCGCCTGGCGCAGCGACGAAACCCGCGGCACCCGCCTGGTGGTGATCGGCCAGGAACTGGACCAGGCCACCATCGCCAACGAGCTGCGTACCGCCCTGGCGTGACACTGCTTTTCGTAGGAGCGAGCTTGCTCGCGAACGGCCTCGCAGCGGGGTTTGGTTCGCGAGCAAGCTCGCTCCTACATGAAGCCCTACACCGAGCAAGCCCATGCACCTGCTGCGCACCCAACCCGGCGGCTTCGTCCCCGACGACGGCATCGCCCACCTGGCCCAGACGCCCGCCGAGCTGGTGATTCTCTGCAGCGGCGACTCGCACCTGGCACTGCTCGCCGAGGCCGCCCGCGAGCTGCCGGAGGACTACCCGAGCCTGCGGCTGGCCAACCCGATGCAGCTGCAGAACCACGCCTCGGTGGACCTTTACGTCGACGAAGTGCTGCAGCACGCCAAGGTCATCCTGATCTCGGTACACGGCGGCATCGGCTACTGGCGCTACGGCATGGAGCAGTTGGTGGCGTTGGCCGAGCGCGGCGTCACGCTGATCGCGGTACCCGGCGACGACAAGCCCGACCCCGAACTCAGCGCGCTGTGCAGCGTCCCGCCGCAGGATGCAGAGCGCCTCTGGCAGTACCTGCGCCAGGGCGGGATGGACAACGCCCGGCACCTCTTCGCCAGCCTCGCCACGCGCCATCTGCAACGCGACTATCCGTGGAGCGAGCCGCAAACGCTGCCCCGCGTCGCGCTCTACCATCCACAGACCGGCCGCTGCGACCTCGCCCGCTGGCAGGCCGACTGGAATCCCGAGTGCCCGGTCGCCGCGCTGCTGTTCTACCGCACGCATCTGCAAGCAGCGAACACCGGCTTCATCGACACCTTCTGCGATCGCCTGCTGGCCCAGGGCATCAACCCGCTGCCCATTGCCGTGGCCAGCCTCAAGGAAGCCGCCTGCCTGGAAGCAGTGGAAAACCTGCTCGATAGCGCCGACGCCGAACTGATCATCAACACCACCGGTTTCGCCCAGTCGAACCCGGAGGCGCCACAGGACCGGCCGTTCCGCCGCGACGTGCCGGTGCTGCAAGCGATCTGCTCGCTGGACAACCTCGACCTCTGGCGCGCCAACCCGCAAGGCCTCGGCCCGCGCGACCTGGCCATGCACATCGCACTGCCGGAACTGGATGGCCGCCTCATCACCCGGCCGATCAGCTTCAAGGGCCTGGCCTGGCGCAGCGAGCGCAGCCAGAGCGATGTGGTCTGCTACCTGCCGCACCGGCCGGGCATGGACTTCGTCGCCGAACTGGCGCGGCGCTGGATGCTGGTGGCGCGCAAGGCCAACGCCGACAAGCGCGTGGCGCTGATCCTCGCCAACTATCCAACCCGCGATGGGCGCATCGGCAATGGCGTCGGCCTCGACACGCCGGCCGCCGCCTTGAACATCCTGCGTGCGCTGGAGGCCCAGGGTTATCCGGTCGCCGGCCTGCCCGCTTCCGGCACGGCGCTGATCCAGCAACTGCTCGGTGGTGTCAGCAACGACCTCGACAGCCTCGACCTGCGCCCCTGCGCGCAGAGCCTGGCGCTGGACGACTACCTCGCCTGCTTCGCGCGCCTGCCCGAAGCCAACCAGCAAGCCGTGCGCGAGCGCTGGGGCGAGCCGCAACAGGATCCGATGTTCCGCAGCGGCCGGATGATGGTCGCGGGCCTGCGCTTCGGCCTGGGCTTTGTCGGCATCCAGCCAGCGCGCGGCTACCAGCTCGACGCAGCCGCGATCTACCACGATCCGTCACTGGTGCCGCCTCATGGCTACCTCGCCTTCTACTTCTGGCTGCGCGAAGTGTTCGGCGCCGATGCGGTAATCCACGTCGGCAAGCACGGCAACCTCGAATGGCTGCCCGGCAAGGGCGTCGGGCTCTCGGAGGAATGCTGGCCCGACGCGATCCTCGGCCCGCTACCCAACCTCTACCCGTTCATCGTCAACGACCCCGGCGAAGGCGCACAGGCCAAGCGCCGCGCCCAGGCGGTGATCATCGACCACCTGATGCCGCCGCTGACCCGCGCGGAAAACTACGGCCCGCTGCGCGACCTCGAACGCCTGGCCGACGAGTACTACGACGCCTCGCTGCTCGACCCGCGCCGCGCCAGCGAACTGCGTGGCGACATCCTCACGCTGGTGCGTGAGACCGCGCTGGACCGCGAGCTGGGCCTGCAGTTGAGTGACGATCCGGAAAGCTGGCTGCCGCAGCTGGACGCCTACCTGTGCGACCTCAAGGAATCGCAGATTCGCGACGGCCTGCATGTGTTCGGCGAGTCTCCCGTGGGCGAGTTGCGCCGCGACACGTTGCTGTCGCTGGTGCGCATCCCGCGTGGCGATGGGCGTGGCGGCAACGCCAGCCTGCTGCGCGCCCTGGGCGAGGACCTGAAGCTGGGCCGCGACCCGCTGGACGAAGCTTTCGCCGAGGCCTGGGAAGGCCCGCGCCCGGACGCGCTGCTTGCGGTGAGCGACGAACCCTGGCGCAGCAACGGCGATACCCGCGAGCGCCTGGAGCTGTTCGCCCTGCGCCTGATCGACGGCTCGGTCAGCGCACCCGGCAGCGCCAGCGCGGCGGTGCTCGCGCAACTTCACCAGCAGATCGCCCCGACCCTGGATGCCTGTGGCGCCAGCGAAATCGGCCACCTGCTCGCCGGCCTCGGCGGCCGCTTCGTCCCACCCGGCCCCAGCGGCGCGCCCAGTCGCGGACGGGTCGACGTACTGCCCACCGGGCGCAACTTCTTCACCGTGGACGTGCGCAACCTGCCCACGCCCACCGCCTTCCGCCTCGGCTTCCAGTCGGCCAGTCGGCTGCTCGAACGCCACCTGCAGGACCACGGCGACCACCTGCGCCAGCTCGGCCTGTCGGTGTGGGGCACGGCGACCATGCGCACCGGCGGCGACGACATCGCCCAAGCGCTGGCACTGCTCGGCGTGCGCCCGGTGTGGCAGGCCGGCAGCCAGCGAGTGGAAGACTTCGAGATCCTGCCGATCAGCCTGCTCGACCGCCCACGGGTCGACGTGACGCTGCGGGTCTCGGGCTTCTTTCGCGACGCCTTCGCCAACCTGATCCGCCTGTTCGACGCCGCCGTGCAGGCCGTCGCCGCGCTGGACGAGCCGGAGGACCTGAACCCGCTGGCCGCTCGTGTGCGGGCCGAACAAGCACGCCTGCAATCCGAGGGATTGGAGTGTGATGACGCCCGTCGCCAGGCCGGCTGGCGCATCTTCGGCGCGCAGCCCGGCGCTTACGGCGCCGGCGTGCAAGGCGTGATCGAATCACGCCAGTGGGACAGCCGCGCCGACCTCGCCGAGGCCTACCTGAACTGGGGCGGCTACGCCTACGGCGCCAGCGACGACGGCACGCCAGCGCGCGAGCGTTTCGCCCAGCGCCTGTCCGGCCTGCAGGCGGTGCTGCACAACCAGGACAACCGCGAGCACGACATCCTCGATTCCAACGACTACTACCAGTTCCAGGGTGGTATGCTCGCCGCCGCCGAGGTCATCCAGGGGCAGTCGCTGGCCAGCTACCACGGCGACCACAGCCAGCCGGACAACCCGCGCATCCGCACCCTGAAGGAAGAACTCGGCCGTGTAGTGCGCGCCCGCGCGGTGAACCCGAAATGGATCGCCGGCATGAAGCGCCACGGCTACAAGGGCGCCTTCGAACTGGCGGCGACAGTGGACTACCTGTTCGCCTTCGACGCCACCAGCGAACTGGTGGACGACCACCAGTACCGCCTGCTGGCCGACGCCTACCTGCTGGACGACGGCACCCGCGAATTCATCCGCCAGCACAACCCCGAGGCCCTGCGCGACATCGCCGAACGCCTGGTGGAAGCGCAGCAGCGCGGGTTGTGGGAAGAGCCGGGGGAGTATCGCGAGACGCTGGAGAATCTGCTGGTGGACAGCGAAGAGCAATGAGGGACTTCCCGCTCGAGCGGACTCCGTCCACGATGGCACTCGGCAAGGTGGACCACCGTAGGGCGCATAACCCGGCACGGGTTATCCGCCGATTGCCTCGCGGCGGATAACGCTGGCGCGTTATGCGCCCTACGATCTATTCGACAGCGAGGAGCAGTGAGGGATTTCGCGCTTTCGTAGGATGGCGTGGAGCGAAGCGATACCCATCAGCATGAACTGTAGGAGCGAGCTTGCTCGCGAACCCGGGCCCCGCAGCGGAAGCTGGTTCGCGAGCAAGCTCGCTCCTACGAAAAGCGGCTCAGCCCCGGCGCAGCCGCTCCGCCGCATTCAGCAACAGCGCCTCGGTGCCGCTCCAGCCCAGGCAGCCATCGGTTATCGAGACACCGTAGCGCAGCTCTCCGGACAACGGCTGGCAGCCGTCGAACAGATGACTCTCCAGCATCACGCCACGCAGCGAGGCATCGCCGGCCACGCGCTGGTCGAGCACGCTATCCAGCACCGCCGGCTGGCGCAGCGGGTTCTTGCCGCTGTTGGCGTGGCTGCAGTCCACCATGATGCTCGGATCGAGACCGAGCTTCTCCAGCCCCTGGCGAATCTGCTGCACGCTGGCCGCGTCGAAGTTCGGGCCGGCATGACCGCCGCGCAGCACCAGCTGGGTGTCCGGGTTGCCCTGGGTCTGCACCAGCGACGGGCGCCCCAGCGCATCGATGCCGAAGTGCTGGTGCGGGTGCGCCGCCGAGCGCATGGCGTCGGTGGCGATACCGATGCTGCCGTCTGTGCCGTTCTTGAAGCCCACCGGCAGATCGAGGCCACTGACCATCTCGCGATGTACCTGGGATTCGCTGGTGCGCGCGCCGATGGCGGCCCAGCCCAGCAGGTCGTCGAAGTAGCCGGCCACCAGCGGTTGCAGCAGTTCGGTGGCGATCGGCAGGCCGCGCTCGAGCATGCCCAGCATCAGCCGGCGCGACAGCTCCAGGCCGCCGGCCATGTCGCCGCTGCCGTCGAGCTGCGGGTCGTAGACCAGGCCTTTCCAGCCGATGGTGGTGCGCGGTTTTTCAACGTAGGCACGCATCACCAGCAACAGCTGGTCGCTCACCTGCGGCGCCAGTTCGGCGAGGCGGTCGGCGTATTCGAGGGCGGAAACGGGGTCGTGCAGCGAGCAGGGGCCGATCACGACCAGCAGGCGCGGATCGCGGCCATCGAGGACGGCGCGGATCGCCTCGCGACCTTCGCGGACGCGATGGGCCATGGCGGCGGACAGCGGCAGGCGCTGGCGCAGTTCGGCAGGGCTCGGCAGCGGCTGTTCGCGGCGGCGGGCGGAGGGCAGCGGGAGGTCGAGGACTTCGGCGGAGGCTGCCTGTTCGGGGCGGATCAGGGCGGAGGTGGAAGCGTTCATCTGACTGGCATCCTTGGCCGGCGCGGTGGTTTCTCCGCGCTCGGCGCTCTATCTAAGTGTTCGTGGCAAGGCTCGTTGGGTGGCACGCAGCGCGCTGCTAAATCGCCAGTCGGAGTTGCGGTAATAGCGGTAGTAAGTGGTGTTCATGGCTTGATCCTCTGTCCGGGCGTGTTGGCCCGATTCAATTCGTTGGCAATGTGTTGGCCTTGTGGGCCGGAAAAACAAAAACCCCGGTCGGGTTGCCGACCGGGGTTTCATGAATCTGTCTGGTTGGCGACCCTGCTTGCTAGGGCGCCTGTGGGGTATCAGGCGCGCCTTTGGCTAAACCAATACCCATAGAAGAAATAGCCGGCAGCAGCAGTCAGAACCTGCGCGCGAGCAACTGCGGAGCCGATGGCACCGAGGCGGGCGAGGGACTGGATGGACAGGCTGGACGGCATGATGTTCTCCGTGGAAGTGGAGCCAAGGTACTGCATCGCGCAGCGCCGATCAATGACTTGAATCTATCGATCTGATGGACATTGGTCGCACCTCCTACACCCGGTTCGCTACCATGCACGGACGAAATCCGCAGGAAATCCCCATGAGCGCCCTTCCCCATTTCCCACTGGCAGCCGTCGTCGGCGCCGATGAGCTGAAGCTGGCCCTGTGCCTGGCGGCCATCGATCCGGCCATCGGCGGCGTGCTGATCGAAGGGCCACGCGGCATGGCCAAGTCCACCCTGGCGCGCGGCGTCGCCGACCTGCTGGACGGCGGGCGCTTCGTCACCCTGCCGCTGGGCGCCAGCGAGGAACGCATCGTCGGCACCCTCGACCTGGACGCGGCGCTGGGCCAAGGCCGCGCGCAGTTCTCCCCCGGCGTGCTGGCCCACGCTCACGGCGGCGTGCTCTATGTGGATGAAGTGAACCTGCTGCCCGACCACCTCGTCGATTTGCTGCTCGACGTGGCCGCCAGCGGGGTCAACCTGATCGAACGCGACGGCCTGTCCCACAGCCACCCGGCGCGCTTCGTGCTAATTGGCACGATGAACCCCGAAGAAGGCGAGCTACGGCCGCAGCTGCTGGACCGTTTCGGCCTCAAGGTGCAACTGGAAGGTACGCCCGCACCGAGCGAGCGTGCCGAGATCGTCCGCCGCCGGCTGGCCTTCGATGCCGACCCGCAGGCGTTCCTCGCGCACTGGCAAGCCGCACAGCAGGCTCTGCAACAACGCTGCGTCGATGCGCGCCAACAGTTGGCGGCGATTCCGCTGGATGACGCTGCGCTAGATGACATCGCCGAGCGCTGCCACGCCGCCGGCGTCGACGGCCTGCGCGCCGACCTCGTCTGGCTGCGCGCCGCCCGCGCACATGCCGCCTGGCGGGGGGCAAGCGCCATCGAGGCGCAGGACATCGATGCGGTCGAGCACTTCGCCCTCGCCCATCGCCGCCGCCACGCGCCGCCGCAATCAAGCACTCCACCGCAGTCACCATCGAGCCAACCCCAGGCACCCTCCAACGCCTCCCACGGCGAAGGCCAATGGGGCGAACTGCCCGCGCAGAGCGTCGCCATGGGCGAACGCCGGCAACTGACGGGCTGGCCAAAAAAGCCCTGAGCATCCGCCCGCGCCAGGCCCCAGGCGCGGATGCCACCCCCCGACCCGGCCAGCTCGCCGGCGGCCGCAGCGGCGCCCGCCAAACGGGCGCACACGGCCGTATCGACTGGCCCGCCACCCTGCGCAACGGCCGCCCGCAACGCCGCGCCGACCTGGTGCTGCGCGCCCGCAGCCGCCAGCCCGGCGAACTCTGGCTCGTGATAGTCGACGCCTCCGCCAGCACCCGCCGCCACGGCGCCCTCGCCCAGGCCAAGGGCCTGCTCGCCGACACCTTCGAACAGGCCTACCGACAACGCGCGCGCCTCGCCGTGCTGCACGCCACGGGCGCACAACCGCGCTGGTTGTGGCAGGGCCAGAAGGTTTCGAGTCAGTTGCAGGAATGGCTGGAGCAACTCGGTGCCGGCGGTGGCACCCCGCTGATCGAGGCGCTACAGCAAGCGCGCAAGTGGCTGGACCAGCGCCAGCGGCAGAAGCCAGGCGAGAGTCAGCGTCTGCTGGTGCTGACCGACGGCCGCCTGGGCGACTGGGCGGCGCTGCAGCCACTGAACTGCCCGACAGTGCTGGTGGATATCGAAGGCGGAGCCGTGCGGCTGGGCAGGGCCAGGAAGCTGGCGGAGGAGCTTGGCGCCGACTATCGGCCGATCGACGACCTTTCGGCGAACGGTCGTTAAAAGCCCCGCACACTAACCTTCTCCCGCAAGCGGGAGAAGGGACTGTTCCGTGCGGTCCAAGGGGCCAGAGTTAGCCGGCTAGCACCGATACAGCATCTCACCCCGAACGGCCCCCTCTCTCCTCGGGAAAGGGCTGGGGTGAGGGGCATTCATCGCGTGGAGACATTCCGAATCACGGTTCCCCATTACGCCCATGCAACAGGAACCCAGGCCGCTCGCTCAGACGCTCGTAGTACGCCGCAACCGCCGGCAGTTCCGGGCGCTGCATGGGCGTCAGGTACCAGCGGTTCACCGACAGGCCGAGCACAACATCCGCAAGGCTGAAGCAGGCACCAGTAGCGAACGCGCCGGTGCGTTCCAGTTGCCGATCAAGCAGGGCCATGCAGTGGTTCCACTGTGCCTCGCTCAGGGCAATCGCGGACTCGTCGGTGTGGCTCGGGCTGTTACGCACCCTGGCAATGAACACGTAGCGCCAGGCGTTGTTCAACTCGGTGGCCTGCCAGCCCATCCACTGCTCCACCAGCGCCCGTTCGCGCGGTGACGTCGGCAGCAATTCGCCCTGGGGATACTGGGTGGCGAGGTAGCCACAGATGGCGTTGGATTCCCAGAGCACGAAGTCGCCGTCGACCAGGACCGGCACCATGGCGTTGGGGTTGAGTGCAATGAATTCCGCCGAGGCGGTGGAGCGGAAGCCCGTGCCCCAGTCTTCCCGTTCGTAGGGCAGGTTCAGCTCGGCGCAAGTCCAGAGCACCTTGCGCACGTTGATCGATGAAGCGCGGCCGAGGATTCGCAGCATGGTGTCACTCCCTGTGAAAACCGGGGCCCAGCATAGAGGCTGGTGGGGCGGCGGAGAAGCGCGATCTTGACGCGATGCCGAGCTTGCCCGCGAAACGCTACGAAGCTGTGAACACTCGCTAAGCGGGACGTTCCGTCAATCCGCGGCGAGGGGCCCAAGCGCCTGCCAGAGAGACTCGACACTGTCGAACTCGCGGTCCACCGCTGGCAACGCCGGCCGCGCCAGGATCAGCACCGGCACTCCACACTCGCGGGCAACCTGCAGCTTCGGCTCGGTGGCCTGGCTGCCGCTGTTCTTGCTCACCAGCACGTCGGTGCCCAGGCGGGCGAACAGCTTACGCTCACCATCGAGAGTGAACGGCCCGCGCGCGCCGAGCACTTCGGCGCGCTCGTTGCCGGGCAGGCTCTGCAGGCAGCGCACCGTCCAGTGTTGATGCTGGGGAATGTGCTCGAGGTGCTCCAACGGCTCGCGACCCATCGTGAACAGCGGGCGGCGAAAATCATTCAGTGCCGAGATCAGTGCCGGCCACCCTGCCACCTCGCGCCAGTCATCATCGGGCCCCGCCTGCCAACCGGGACGACGCAGCGCCCAACAGGACACGCCAGCCAGCAGCGCAGCGCGGGCGGCATTGGCACTGATCTGTGCGGCGTAGGGATGAGTAGCATCGAGCAGCAGGTCGAAACCGCGTTCGCGGATGAAGTCCGCAAGGCCTTCGGCGCCGCCGTAACCCCCCACCCTCACTTCACAGACGAGGTCGTCCGGCACCTTGCCGAGCCCGGCGAGGCTGTACAGGTGGGACGCACCTAGTCGACGCGCAATGGTCAGCGCCTCGCCGATGCCGCCCAGCAGGAGCACCCGTTTCATCGCACCTCCAGCGCTTCGCCCACCAGATTGCCCTGGCGGTCGATGGCGAAGACTTCCAGCGTCACTTCAGCGGGTACGATGCGCCGGGCAAAGGTCAGCGCGCGGGCGCAGACGGCATCACCGAGGGCAACGCCTTCGGCGCGACACAATGCCAGCGCTTGCTGGCTGGTGTTGGCTTCGCGCATGCGATGTTGCAGCTCCTCCGACGCGCCAATTTCGGCCGCCCACTCCGCCAGCTGCGGCAGGTCGATGCTGGAGTGGCGGCTGTGCAGGTCCATATGGCCGGCGGCCAGCTTGCTGATCTTGCCGAAGCCGCCGCAGATGCTGAAACGCTCCACTGGCACCTTGCGCAGGTGCTTGAGCGCCGCGCCGGCGAAGTCGCCCATCTCGATCAGCGCGGTGTCGTCGAAGCCGTAGCGACGGCGCATGGCGTCCTCGCTGGCGTTGCCGGTGCAGGCGGCGAGATGACGGAAGCCGTTGGCGCGGGCGACGTCGATGCCTTGCTGGATCGATGCGATGTAGGCCGAACAGGAGAACGGTCGGACAATGCCGGTGGTGCCGAGGATCGACAGGCCGCCGAGGATGCCCAGGCGTGGGTTCATGGTCTTGAGCGCCAGCTCGGCGCCACCCTCGACGTGGATCGTGACCTCAAAGCCGCCGGCGTAGCCGCACCCGGCCGCCAGTGCAGCGAGGTTGCCCTGCATCATCTGCCGCGGCACCGGGTTGATCGCCGGCTCGCCCACCGCCAGCACCAGCCCCGGTTTGGTGACGGTGCCAACGCCCTCTCCCGCGTGGAAGCGCACACCGGGTTCAGCGCTCAGGGCGACGCGGGCGAAGACCAGCGCCCCGTGGGTCACGTCCGGGTCGTCGCCGGCATCCTTCAGCGTGCCGGCTTCGGCACCCTCGGCGGTGAGCCGGCAGAACTCCAGGCGCAAGGTCGCACTGCGCTCCTTGGGCAGGACGATCTGCGCAGCGTCCAGCGTTTCACCGGTGAGCAGCAGACGCGCGGCGGCCAGGCTGGTGGCGGTGGCGCAGCTGCCGGTGGTGTAACCGCTGCGCAGCGGGCGGGGTTCTTCCGGAGTCTCTTCGCGCATCGTCAATCGGCCAGGGGCTTGCGCACTTCCAGCAGGGTGATCGGCAACGCCGCGCGCCAGGTATCGAAGCCGCCCAGCGGCTGGGCCTGCGACACCGACAGGCGGGTCAGCTCACCGCCGATGCGGGCGCGCCAGCTCAGCAGCATGGACTCGCTCTGCAGGGTGACCGCATTGGCGACCAGCCGGCCGCCGGGCTTGAGTTGTTCCCAGCACTGCTCGAACACGCCGGGCAGGGTCACGCCGCCGCCGATGAAGATCGCATCGGGGCGCTCCAGGCCCTGCAAGGCTTCCGGCGCAGCACCGCAGACCAGTAGCAGCGACGGCACGCCAAGGGCCTCGCGGTTGAAACGGATGTGTTCCTGGCGCCCGTCATTGGCTTCGATGGCCAGCGTGCGGCAGCTCGGATGCGCGCGCATCCATTCGATGCCGATGGAGCCACAACCCGCGCCGACGTCCCACAGCAGCTCGCCCGGCTTCGGCGCCAGCCGCGCCAGGGTCACAGCGCGCACGTCGCGCTTGGTCAGTTGGCCGTCATGGCGGTAGACCTCGTCCGGCAGGCCGGTGGTCAGCGGCAGGCGAACAGCGTCAGCACCCGCCACGCATTGCACCGCAACGAGATTCAGCGCGGCGGTCTCGCTCGGCGACCAGTCGCTGGCGAGTCCGTCGATGCGTCGCTCCACCTCGCCGCCCAGGTGCTCCAGCACGCTGAGGCGACTCGCGCCGAAACCCCGTTCGCGCAGCAGCGCAGCGATGGCCGCCGGGCTGCTGCCATCGTTGCTGAGGATCAGCAGCTTCGCGCCGTCGTGGATCTGCGCATTGAGTGCCGCCAATGGGCGCGCCACCAGCGACAGCAGCGTGCAGTCCTGCAACGCCCAGCCCATCCGCGCGGCGGCGAGCGAAGCGGAAGACGGCGCGGAAAGTACGAGCATTTCCTCGGACGGAATCTGACGGGCAAGGCTTGCGCCGACGCCGAACAGCATCGGGTCGCCGCTGGCCAGCACGCAGGTCGGCTCACCGCGCCGACGCAAGACCGGCTCCAGGCTGAACGGGCTCGGCCAGGCCTGGCGACGGGCGCCCAGGCAATGCGGCAGTAACTCCAGCTGGCGTGGCGCGCCAATCACTTCGCTGGCGGCGAGCAGGGCGCGGCGCGCGGCCTTGCCGAGGCCGGCATAGCCGTCCTCGCCGATGCCGACAATGGTCAGCCAGGGCGTCATGAAATGTCCTCAGGGGTGCGACGATCGATCCGACGGGCAGGCTTTTCCTGCCTCCGAACAAAGCAGGCATAATACCCGCTTCGTCGGTGCTCGTAGGACGCTTCACCTTTTGCGGTGAAGTTTCTCAGAGCCGAAGAGGGAACACGGTTAAGCCGTGGCTGCCCCCGCAACTGTAAGCAGCGAGTCCGCGCAATGCGGCGACACGAGAACGACGTTCCGTGCCGCCGGCCAGGCCACTGGGCAACCGGGAAGGCCGCGCTGGATGAGGACCTGCCAGCCAGGAGACCTGCCGACGAAACCAGTCGCGCGTGCAGACATCGAGCGGGGTGTATCGGTGTCGTGAAGTCCCCTTTGGGGGATTCGCAGGTCACCGCGATCCAGCCCTGGTGACCACCGTGCAAGACCCTTCAGCCCTGCCCGTCCGTCCGCATGCCTGCCCCGGCCTGCTGCGCATCGTGGCCTCCCGCGATGGGGGCATCTGCCGCCTCAAGCTGCCTTGCGGGCAACTCGACGCCAACGCCGCGCGCGCCATCGCCCTGGCGGCCGAACGGCATGCAGACGGCGTGCTCGAAGCGACCAACCGCGCCAACCTGCAAATTCGCGGCGTACATGCCGGCGCCGAAAATGCGCTGAGCCGTGAACTGCTGGCCGCCGGCCTCGGCCCGCGTGAGCTGGCTTCGGACGACGTGCGCAACCTGCTGGTCAGCCCGGCGCTCGGCCTGGACACTGGCAGCGCGTTCGACGCGAGCCCGCTGGCCCGCCAGCTGCTCGACCTGCTGGAGCACACCCCGCGCTTCCACGGCCTGTCGCCCAAGTTCGGCATCCAGCTGGACGCCGGCGAAACGCTGGCGATGCTGGAACACCCCAACGATCTCTGGCTTTCGGCCATGTCCGACGGTGCCGCGCCGCTGTTCGCCTTCGGCCTGGCCGGCTGCCCACCGCAGCGCGAGACCGATCGCCCTGCTCTCGCCGCCGTCAGCGCCGAACAGGTACCGCTGCTGGTGGAAACTCTGCTGCACCTGTTCCTCGATCTTGCCGGCGACGGCCAGACGCGCATGCGCCACCTGCGCGAGATGCTTCGCGATGAAGTGCTGCTGGAGCGCCTGCAGCAACGCCTGCCCTTCCCGCTGCAACTCGGAGCGGCTGTGGATAACTGGCGACGTCCTGCGCCGCAGGCTTTCGGCCATCTCGGAATTCAGCCCCAGCGTCAGCCGGAACGGGTCATGGTCGGCGCGGGATTCGTCCTCGGACGCCTCGACAGCACCACGCTGTTCGGCCTCGCCGATCTTGCCGAGCGCTTCAGCGTCGGACAGCTGCGTCTCACGCCCTGGCAAAGTCTGATCCTCCCTGGCGTGGCACAAACCGATGCCGCCGTCGTACTCGGCGCGCTGGCCAACCTCGGCCTGGTGATCGACGCCGCGCAGCCGCTGTCGCGCCTCGTCGCATGCAGCGGTTCCAGCGGTTGCGCCCGTGGGCTGGCCGACACTAAGGCCGATGCGCTGCGCCTGGCCGAGCGCCTGCGCCACGCACCGCCGGCCGGTGTACACCTGTGCGGCTGCCCGCGCTCCTGCGCCGCCGCCCATGTCGCCCCCTACACCCTGCTGGCCGTCGCCGACGGCCGCTATGACCTGTTCCGTCGCGCCGATGGCGTGGCCGGCTTCGGCCAGCCAGTGGCGCGCAACCTTTCCCTCGATGCCGCCGGCGACCTGCTGGCCGCACCCGGAGCCCTCACCGATGCTTGATTACATTCGCGACGGCCAGGCGATCTACCGCCAGTCCTTCGCCACTATTCGCGCCGAAGCCGACCTGTCCGGCATTCCCGCCGACCTCGAGAAACTCGCCGTGCGGGTGATCCACGCCTGCGGCATGGTCGACGTCGTGCAGGACCTGCACTTCTCCGCCGGCGCCGGGGCCATCGGCCGTGCGGCGCTGGCCGCTGGCGCACCGATCCTCTGCGATGCGCGGATGGTTGCCGAAGGCATCACCCGCGCGCGCCTGCCGGCACACAACGAGGTGATCTGCACCCTCAACAATGCAGACGTACCCGACCTCGCCCGCGAGCTGGGCAACACCCGCTCGGCGGTGGCGCTGGAGCACTGGCGCGAGCACCTGGAAGGCAGCGTGGTGGTGATCGGCAACGCGCCGACCGCGCTCTTCTACCTGCTGGAAATGCTCGATGCCGGCGCGCCGAAACCGGCGCTGATCCTCGGTTTCCCGGTGGGCTTCGTCGGCGCCATGGAGTCCAAGGACGCCCTCGCCGCCGACAGCCGTGGCGTGCCCTACGTGATCGTCCGCGGTCGCCGTGGCGGCAGCGCGATGGCCGCCGCCGCAGTGAACGCCCTGGCCACGGAGGTGGAGTGATGACCGGCCGCCTCATCGGCCTGGGCGTCGGCCCGGGCGACCCGGAATTGCTGACCCTCAAGGCCCTGCGCCTGCTGCGCGCGTCCCCGGTGATCGGCTACTTCGTGGCCAAGGCCAAACACCACGCCGGCCAGGGCGGCAACGCCTTCGCCATCATCGAGCAGCACCTGCTCGATGAGCAGCAACGCCTGCCGCTGGTCTACCCGGTGACCACCGAGAAGCTGGAGCCACCGCTGACCTACGAAGGCGTGATCAGCGACTTCTATGACACCGCCGCCGAGCAGGTGGCGATGCACCTGGATGCCGGCCGCGACGTGGCGGTGATCTGCGAGGGCGACCCGTTCTTCTACGGCTCCTACATGTACCTGCATGACCGACTTTCAGAGCGGTACGACACCGAAGTCGTACCCGGCGTCTGCTCGATGCTCGGCAGTGCGGCGGTGCTCGGCGTGCCGCTGGTGTACCGCAACCAGAGCCTGTCGGTGCTCTCCGGCGTGCTGCCCGAAGACGAACTCAAGCGCCGCCTGGCCGACGCCGATGCGGCGGTGGTGATGAAGCTCGGCCGCAACTTCGACAAGGTTCGCCGCGTGCTGCGCGAGCTGGGCCGTGACGGCGGCGCCCACTACGTCGAGCGCGCAACCATGCGCGAGCAGCGCATCGTCGCGCTGGACGACGTCGACCCGATGGCCTCGCCGTATTTCTCGATGATCGTCATCCCCGGCCAGCGGTGGAACGGCTGATGCGCGCTGCCATCGTCATTCTCGGCCAGGGTGCGCTGGCTACGGCGCGACGCCTGCAGGGCGCTTATCCACAGGCGCGTGTGCTGGGTCTGAAAGACCGTGTCGAAGGCGCCGATGAATCCTACGCAAACTTCGGCGAAACCCTGCGCCAGCTCTACCGCGACGACACCCCGATCATCGCCCTGTGCGCGGCAGGCATCGTCATCCGCACCCTCGCGGCAGTGCTGGTCGAGAAAGGCGCGGAGCCGCCGGTTCTGGCCGTCGCCGAAGACGGCAGCGCCGTGGTGCCGCTGCTCGGCGGGTTGGGCGGGGTGAACCGCATGGCCCGTGAGCTGGCCGCTGCGCTGGAGGTGACGCCCGCCATCACCACCAGCGGCGAACTGCGTTTCGGTGCCTGCCTGCTCGACCCGCCACCGGGCTATGCGCTGGCGGATATCGAACAGGGCAAGCGCTTCGTCTCCGACCTGCTGGGGGGCGACACCCTGCGCATCGAGGGCTACGCGCCCTGGCTGGAGGAACTGGACCTGCCGCTGGCCGACGACGCCGCGCACACCCTGCGTATCGATGCGCGCGTCGTGGGCATCGCGCAGAACGAGCTGCGCATCCATCCGCGCCTCGTCCTCGCCCACGTCACGCTGGTGGACTCGCAACTGCCCGAGCGCATTCGCCAGGGCCTGGCGCAGGCCGGGCTGGCCGAGGCGTCGCTGGCCGCGCTGGTGGCGCCGCGCTGCCGCATGGCCGATCCGGCGCTGGCGGAGGCCGCCCGTGAGCTGGGCGTGCCACTGCGGTTCATCCACAGCGACGATGAGTTGCCGCCGGCTGTGTTGCATGGCGACTCCTTCCATCTGCACCGCACCGCCACGCCAGCTGAAGCCCAAGGCATCGGTCAGCCGCGCGGACGACTCAGCGTGATCGGTCTGGGCCCCGGCGCCAGCGACTTCATGATCCCCGCCGTGCGCCGCGCGCTGGACGAAGCCCAGGACCTGCTCGGCTACGAGACCTACGTGAAGATGGCCGAGCCGTTGCGCGACGACCAGGTGCGCCACTGCACCGACAACCGCGAGGAAATGCAGCGCGCCCGTCATGCCTTCGAACTGGCCGCCAGCGGCCGGCGCGTGGTGGTGATTTCCTCCGGCGACCCCGGCGTGTTCGCCATGGCCGCCGCGGTGATGGAAGCCCTGCACGAGAGCAGCGACCCGCATTGGCATGGCGTGGAGCTGGAGGTACTGCCGGGCGTGTCTGCTGCGCTGGCGGCTGCCGCCAAGGCCGGTGCGCCGCTGGGGCATGACTTCTGTCTGATTTCCCTGTCGGACAACCTCAAGCCCTGGGACACCATCGAAAAGCGCCTGCACCATGCCGGCGCCGCCGACCTGGCCATGGCCTTCTACAACCCGATCTCCAGGGCACGCCCCTGGCAACTGGGACGCGCGCTGGAAATCGTCCGCTGCCACCGCACGCCGGAAACCCTGGTGGTGCTCGGCCGCGATATCGGCCGCCCGGCGGAAGCCCTGCGCGTCGTTACCCTCGGCGAACTGGTGCCGGAGATGGTGGATATGCGCACCCTGGTAATCATCGGCTCGTCCCTGACCCGGCGCTTCCCCCGCGCTGGCGGTGGCGACTGGGTGTATACGCCACGCTGGTATCGCTGACAGCTCTCACGCCGATAGCGACCGTTGGCGTCCACGTAGGATGGCGTGAAGCGATACCCACCCTGCGAAGCTCCATCCTGGAATTTAGCGCCAGGAATTGCCCTCTCCCACAGGGAGAGGGCTGGGGTGAGGGGGAAACCCAGGCACGGCGCAACCAGGCGGACCGTCCACCGATAAAGAGTCGGGGCACTGGGTCTTTCAGACACATCTTGCAAATGGCCATCGCCTTGTTGAAAATGCGACAAATTATCATTTGCAGCCTTGCGCACCCATGTCCTCGACCTTCGACGTCCAGTCGCTCTACAGCGACCATCACGGCTGGCTGCACAACTGGCTTCGCGGCCGGCTGGGCAATGCCGCCGATGCCGCCGACCTGGCCCAGGACACTTTCCTGCGCGTGTTGCTCAGGCCCGAGCGCGTCGAACTGCATACCCCGCGCGCCTTCCTGCGCACCGTCGCCCGCGGCCTGGTGATCGACCACTGGCGTCGCCAGGAGCTGGAGCGCGCCTACCTCGACTCCATCGCCCACCTGCCGGAAGCGCAGATGCCATCAGCGGAAGAGCGGCACAATATCCTCCAGTTGCTGGAGAACATCGCCCGTCTGCTCGACGGCCTCAAACCGAAAGTACGCAGCGCTTTCCTGCTGGCCCAGTGCGAAGGCATGCCCCATGCGCGGATCGCAGAAGAGCTGGGCGTCTCGATACGCTCGGTGGAGCGCTACATCGCCGAAGCGCTGTTCCACTGCTACCAGCTGCGGTACGCCGAGTGAGCGGCGCCAGCACCACGCCCGATCCGCGGGTGGTGAAGCAGGCCATCCAGTGGACCCTGCGCCTGAGCGGCAATGCCGATCCTGAGTTGCTCAGCGCCTGCGAGCACTGGCGCCAGGCCAACCCCGAACACGAAACCGCCTGGCTGCGGGTGCAGGCGCTGAACAGCGAACTGGCCGCCGGCTACCAGGCCGTGCCCGGCGCTCGCGTGGCGCTGGAGACGCTGGAAAACACCAGCCAGCGCCTGCAGCGGCGCCAGGCGCTCAAGCTGCTCTCGACCTTCGCCATCGGCGCCTCCGCGCTGTGGCTGGCGCGCGACGTCGTGCCCTGGCAACGCTGGATGGCCGACTACAGCACCGCCACCGGCGAGCGCCGACGCTTCACCCTGGCCGATGGCAGCCTGCTGCAACTGAACACCGGCAGCGCGGTGAACGTGCGCTTCGATCCGAACCAGCGCCTGCTGGTGCTGGAGCGCGGCGAGATTCTCGTCAGCACCGCGAAGGACGCCGCGCGCCCATTGCGGGTGCGCAATCGCGATGGTCTGTTCGAGGCTCTGGGCACCCGCTTCGTGCTGCGCCAGGACGAGCGCTCCACGCGTCTGAGTGTCGAGGAAGGTTCGGTGGCCATCGCCCCGCGCGTACGCGGCCAGACCACCGCCATCGCCGAAGCCGGACAGTCCTACGAAATCAATGGCGACAGCGTGCTGCTGGCCGAACGCAGCAACATGGACAGCGCCGCCTGGGCCGACGGCCTGATCGTCACCCGCGACATGCGCCTGGCGGACTTCCTCGCCGAAATCGGCCGCTACCGTCGCGGGCATCTGCATTGCGATCCCAGCGTGGCCGACCTGCGGCTATCCGGCGTATTCCGCCTGGACGACACCGACAAGCTGCTGGCCCTGTTGCCGCAGACCCTGCCGGTGCGGGTGGAGAAGCGCACGGACTGGTGGGTGACGGTGAGCGCGCGGGGCTGAAGGTCAATTGCATCTGCAGGGGCACCCTATGGGCGCGATCGCGGACGTGGCTCGTTACTGCAATTCAGCGCCAAACAGTTTTATTTCTCAAACGAGAATTATTTTTGTCGGGTTTCGCCGCCCGGATCGGCAAGGAGGAATAACCCGATCATTCCCCTTGTCCACGGAAGCCCCAGCATGCCAGCCATCCACCTCCCGATGCCCTTCTCCGCCCTGCCCCGCGCCAGCCGGCTGGCCCATGCCGTACGCGGCGCGCTGCTGTGCGCCAGCCTGGGAGCCAGCCTGCCGCTGAGCGCCTTCGCCGCAGACGCTTCCGCCATCACCAGCAGTCGCGCCTACGCGATCCCGGCCGGACCGCTGGACGAGGTGCTGAACAGCTTCGCCCGCGAAGCCGGCATCACTCTGTCGGCCACGCCGGAGCAGACCCGCGGCCTGAACTCGGCCGGGCTGAACGGGACCTACTCGGTGGATCAGGGCTTGTCACGCCTGCTGGCCGACACTCCGCTGGAAGCCGCCGACCAGGGCGACGGCAACTACGTGCTGCGCGCCGCCGCGCCGAGGGACGTGCTGGCCATGCCGTCCAGCGAAGTGTTCGCCCTCGGCAACGCGCTGGGCGAGGAAGACGGCTACCTGGCGACCCACAGCCAGATCGCCACCAAGACATCCAAGTCCCTGCTGGAAACCAGCCAGAGCGTCTCGGTGATCACCCGCGAGCAGATCGACGACACCGCGTCCAAAACCGTGCAACAGGCGATCCGCTACACGCCCGGCATCTTCACCGGCCAGGTCGGCGCCTCGAACCGCTACGACTACATCGTCATGCGCGGCTTCGCCGACAACAGCGTGGACAACATCTACCTCGACGGCCTGAAGGCCATGGGCGACAGCGGCACCTTCAGTTCGATGCAGATCGACCCGTACTTCCTCGAACGCATCGACGTGCTCAAGGGCCCGTCCTCGGTGCTCTACGGCCGCAGCCTGCCCGGCGGCCTGGTGGCGCTGACCAGCAAGAAGCCGCTGTACGAGGACTACCACCAGATCACCGGCACCGTCGGCAACATGGGCCAGAAGGAAATGGGCTTCGACTTCAGCGGCCCGCTGGACGAGGAGAAACGCATCGCCTACCGCCTGGTCGGCCTGGGCAAGGGTTCGGACACCCAGTTCGACCACGTCAAGGAAGAGCGCTACGCCATCGCCCCGACCCTGGCCATCGACTTCACCGACGACACCACATTGACCCTGCAGGGCTACCTGCAACACGACCCGAACGGCGGCTACCACGGCGGCGTGCCGGCAGATGGCGCGCTGTTCCACCACAACGGCCAGAAGATCTCCCGCGAGTTCTTCGACGGCGAGCCGAGCAAGGACGACTTCGACCGCACCCAGCGCATGTTCGGCTACCAGCTGGAGCACCGCTTCGACGACGTGTGGACCGCGCGGCAGAACTTCCGCTACCTGGATTCCGACGTCGATCTCTCGCAGGTCTATGCCTACGGCTGGACCGCGCCGGACGAGAACACCCTGAACCGCTACTTCTCTGGCGCCCGCGAGCACCTGCAGGCATACATCGCGGATAACATGGCGCAGGCCGAGTTCAACACCGGCGCGGCCAAGCACACGTTGCTGATGGGCCTAGATTACCAGCGCCGCCGCACCACCGTGGATTGGCGCTCCGGCTCGGCGCAGCCGCTGGACGCGTTCGATCCGCACTATGGCAACGACGCCATCAGCTACTACCCGGACGACAACCACACCCGTCGCCTGGAACAGACCGGCGTCTACCTGCAGGACCTGATCGACATCGACAACTGGCGCTTCTCCCTCGGCGTGCGCGAGGACTGGGTGACGGTCGAGGACAAGAACCGCAGCAGCGGCAGCAAGGCCGACGACGACTGGAAGAAATTCACCGGACGCATCGGCGCGCTGTACCTGTTCGACAACGGCATCGCGCCGTACATCAGCTACTCCGAGTCGTTCAACCCCAACGCTTACTCCGACCAGTCCGGCACGCCGCTGGAACCGACCGAGGGCAAGCAGTGGGAAGCCGGCCTGAAATTCCAGCCCGAGGGCAGCCGTAGCCTGTACACCGCGTCGATCTTCCACATCACCCAGGAAAACGTCGCGTCGAAGGAGCCGCAGGACAACTTCTACACCTCCGTGGGCGAAGTGCGCTCCCAGGGCCTGGAGCTGGAGGCCCACACCCAGGTCACCGACAACCTCAAGGTACTCGGCAGCTACACCTACACCGACATCACCTACACGAAATCGCTGGACGGCAACCAGGGCCACACCCCGAACCAGGCGCCCAAGCACATGGCCTCGCTGTGGGCCGACTACGGCTTCAACGCCGGCCCGTTGGACGGCCTGACCCTCGGCGGCGGCGCCCGCTACGTCGGCGAGACCTGGGCGGACAAGGAAAACACCCTGCGCGTACCGGACTACACCCTGGTGGATGCACGCATCGGCTACGACCTGTCCCGCGTCGGCCTGAAGGGCCTGGATGTCAGCCTCAACGCCAACAACCTGCTGGACAGGGACTACGTGGCGTCCTGCTACAGCCTGGACTTCTGCTACTTCGGCGAGAAGCGCAACGTCACCGCGACGGTGAACTACCAGTTCTGATCACCAGCCGCCCGGTTCTTCGGGCGGACTCTTCGTAGGAGCGAGTCTGCTCGCGAACAGACTCTCTGGCAGCTACGTAGGGCGGATAACGCGCCAGCGTTATAAGCCGCAAAGGAACCGGCGGATAACCTGTTCCAGGTTATTCGCCCTACAGGCAACCCGAACGCTGAAACCCCGTGGCGCGGCCGTCGCCACGGGGCTTTCATTTTCTAGAACTCCGCCGCATGGCGGTAACGCGCTTCCAGCTCCAGCGAGAGGCGATAGGCCTGCGCCTCGCCTTCGGTATGGAAGATGCCGACCAGCAGGCCTTCCTGGTGCACATCCCAGCAACGCCCACCCTGGGCGCGAAACTCACGGGATTTATGGTCGTCGTCACGCTCGGTCACTGTAATGCTCATGTCTTTTCTTCTCCGGTTTTGCCGTACATCAAGGCAATTCCAGAATCATTTAATTAGCTAGCTAATTAAATGCCTGATTTCGAGAAAGACCCTTGCAAGGATTCGCCAAAACGAGCGTCCCAGAAACGCAAAAGCGCAGCTCGAAGGCTGCGCTCTTGGTGACGATCCGTTCGGCTCAGAACGGGATGTCGTCGTCGAAGCTGTCGTAGTCCGGAGCCGGTTGCGGCGCGGGCTGGGACTGCTGCTGGGGCGCAGGACGCTGGGCCTGCTGCGGACGCTGCTGCGGCTCGCGCGGAGCGCGCGGAGCGTCGTCACCACCGGCGCCGGGACGGCCGCCCAGCAGCTGCATGTTGCCGTTGATGTCGACCACGATTTCGGTGGTGTACTTGTCCTGGCCGTCCTGACCCTGCCACTTGCGGGTACGCAGGCTGCCTTCGACATAGATCTGCGAACCCTTGCGCACGTACTCGGCGACGATTTCCGCCAGGCGACCGAAGAACACAACGCGGTGCCACTCGGTACGCTCCTGCTGCTGGCCGGTCTGCTTGTCCTTCCAGCTCTCGCTGGTGGCGAGGGTGACGTTGGTCACCGCGTTGCCGTTGGGCATGTAGCGGGTTTCCGGATCGCCACCGACGTTACCGACCAGAATGACTTTGTTAACCCCACGGGCCATGACGCTCTCCTAAAGGCTTCAGCACGTCGCCTGCTCGGCGCCGGCGAGGCGCTCGAGGGACGTGCGATCAACTTGTTGGGAATCCACTTTGACATAAGCGGCCGCTTCTTCAGCGACCACCATCACATCGCTCACACCGGGCAATGCCTTGAAACGCTCAGCCAACGAAGCATCGCGCAGCGCCTCATCGGACAGAGGCAGGCGAATACTCGTTACATAAGGCGGTTCACGCATGGTAACAGCAATCGCCAGCCAGATGGCAGCCAGCACGGCGCAGCCGATGAACACCCCGTCGAGCCCGCCATGCTGGTACATCCAGCCACCCAGGATGCCGCCCAGGGCAGCGCCGAGGAACTGGCTGGTGGAGTACACGCCCATTGCCGTGCCCTTGCCGCCGGCCGGCGAGACCTTGCTTACCAGCGAAGGCAGCGAGGCCTCCAGCAGGTTGAAAGCGGTGAAGTAGACGATGATGCCGAACACCAGTTCCTTGAGGCTGTTGCCGAACTCCCAGAAGAACAGTTCGCAGAGCATCAGGGTCGCCACGGCGCCGGCCAGCACGCGTTTCATCTGACGCTTCTTCTCGGCGTAGATGATGAACGGGACCATGCCAAAGAAACCCACCAGCAGCGCGGTCAGGTAGACCCACCAGTGCTCTTCCTTGGGCAGCCCGGCGCGCTCCACCAGCGCCAGCGGCAAGGCGACGAAGCTGGCCATGAGGATTGCGTGCAAGACCAGGATGCCGGCGTCCAGGCGCAGCAGCTCGCCGTTCTTCAGGGTCGGCAGCAGCGACTGCTTGGCCACGCTGGACTCGCGGTGCTGCATGCGGCGGTCCGGCGTTGGGACGAAAAACAGGATGATCAGCATGCCCACCAGGGCCATCCCGGCAGTGAACCAGAACAGCCCGTGCAGGCCGAACCAGTGGGTCAGCACGGGGCCGGCGACCATCGCCACGGCGAAGGATACGCCGATGCTCATGCCGATCATGGCCATGGCCTTGGTGCGGTGCTGCTCGCGGGTAAGGTCGGACAGCATCGCCATCACCGCCGCGGAGATCGCCCCGGCGCCTTGCAGGACGCGGCCGGCGATGATGCCCCAGATGGAATCGGCGTTGGCCGCCAGCGCGGCGCCGGCGGCGAACACCAGCAGACCGACGATGATGATCGGCCGGCGGCCAATGCGGTCGGACAAGGTGCCCAGCGGAATCTGCAGGATGGCCTGGGTCAGGCCGTAGGCGCCGATGGCCAGGCCGATCAGCGCCGGGGTGGCGCCGGCCAGGTCCTGGCCGTAGGTGGCGAGCACCGGCAGGACCATGAACATGCCTAGCATGCGGAACGCGAAGACCAGGGACAGCCCGGCGGCCGCGCGGGTTTCGGTGCCACTCATGCGCTCAGTGTGGGAATCGTGCATAAGCCCCTCATGAAAAGACAAAAAACGGGAATGCGCTGGATTGCCCCCGTGGCATCGCGCCATCCGGGCCTTGCAGGGCCGGTTGTCGCCAACACCGAAAAATAGCCGCGCATTCTATCAGCCCAACGGTCCAAGGGCACACACGCGCTACTTTGCCGCGTGCCGGAAACGCCCCGTATAATCGATAGTTTTCGCCCGCCAAGCGAGGCCGTAGTGGACAAGATCCTCATCCGTGGGGCACGTACCCACAACCTGAAGAACATCGACCTGACCCTGCCGCGCGACAAGCTGATCGTGATCACCGGCCTGTCGGGTTCCGGCAAATCTTCCCTGGCCTTCGACACGCTCTATGCCGAGGGCCAGCGTCGCTACGTGGAATCCCTGTCGGCTTATGCCCGGCAGTTCCTCTCGATGATGGAAAAGCCCGACGTCGACACCATCGAAGGTCTGTCGCCAGCGATCTCCATCGAGCAGAAATCCACCTCCCACAACCCGCGTTCCACCGTGGGCACCATCACCGAGATCTACGACTACCTGCGCCTGCTCTATGCGCGCGTGGGTATTCCGCGCTGCCCGGACCACGACATCCCGCTGGAAGCGCAGACCGTCAGCCAGATGGTCGACCAGGTGCTGGCGCTGCCCGAAGGCCGCAAGCTCATGCTGCTGGCCCCGGTGATCCGCGAGCGCAAGGGTGAGCACCTCGCAGTATTCGAGGAGATGCGCGCCCAGGGCTTCGTCCGCGCCCGCGTCGACGGCAAGCTCTACGAACTGGATGAAGTGCCCAAGCTGGACAAGAAGCTCAAGCACTCCATCGATATCGTGGTCGACCGCTTCAAAGTGCGTGGCGACCTGCAGCAGCGCCTGGCGGAATCCTTCGAGACGGCGATCAACCTGGCCGACGGCATCGCTCTCGTCGCCCCGATGGATGATGAAGAAGGTGAAGAGATGATCTTCTCCGCCCGCTTCGCCTGCCCGATCTGCGGCCACTCCATCAGCGAGCTGGAACCCAAGCTGTTCTCCTTCAACAACCCGGCCGGCGCCTGCCCGACCTGCGACGGCCTGGGCGTGAAGCAGTTCTTCGACGCGCGGCGGGTGGTCAACGGCGAACTGACCCTGGCCGAGGGCGCGATCCGCGGCTGGGACCGGCGCAACGTCTATTACTTCCAGATGCTCGGCTCGCTGGCCGCGCACTTCGGCTTCAGCCTGGAAG
Organism: Pseudomonas sp. PDM18; assembly: GCF_014852585.1. Taxonomy (GTDB): domain Bacteria; phylum Pseudomonadota; class Gammaproteobacteria; order Pseudomonadales; family Pseudomonadaceae; genus Pseudomonas. The sequence continues at coordinate 215,047 of NZ_JACVBX010000012.1, forward strand.
AGCCCTTCCAGGACCTCGATCCGGACAAGCAGAAATTCATCCTGCACGGCTCGGGCCGCGAGAACGTCGAGTTCCGTTACCTCAATGACCGCGGCGATATCGTCAAGCGCGCGCACCCGTTCGAGGGCATCCTGCCGAACCTCGAGCGCCGCTACCGCGAAACCGAGTCGGCCACCGTGCGCGAAGAACTGGCCAAGTTCCTCAGCACCCAGCCCTGCCCGGACTGCCACGGCACCCGCCTGCGCCGCGAGGCGCGTCATGTGTGGGTGGGCGACAAGACCCTGCCGGCGATCACCTCGATGCCGGTGGGTACCGCCTGTGAGTACGCCGAGAGCCTGACCCTCACCGGTCGTCGCGGCGAGATCGCCTCGAAGATCCTCAAGGAAATCCGCGAGCGCCTGCAGTTCCTGGTCAACGTCGGCCTCGACTACCTGACCCTCGACCGCAGCGCCGACACCCTGTCCGGCGGCGAGGCCCAGCGCATCCGCCTGGCCAGCCAGATCGGCGCCGGCCTGGTGGGCGTCATGTACATCCTCGACGAACCGTCCATCGGCCTGCACCAGCGCGACAACGAGCGCCTGCTGGGCACCCTCACCCACCTGCGCAATCTGGGCAACACGGTGATCGTGGTCGAGCACGACGAGGACGCCATCCGCCTCGCCGACTACGTCGTCGACATCGGTCCAGGCGCCGGCGTGCACGGTGGACAGATCGTCGCCGAGGGCACGCCGCAGCAGGTCATGGATCACCCGGACTCGGTCACCGGCGCCTACCTCTCCGGGCGCACCAAGATCGTCGTACCGGCCGAGCGCACCCCGCGCAACAAGAAGCAGCTGCTCAAGCTCAAGGGTGCGCGCGGCAACAACCTGCAGAACGTCAACCTGGAAATCCCGGTCGGCCTGTTCACCTGCATCACCGGTGTCTCCGGCTCGGGCAAGTCGACGCTGATCAACAACACCCTGTTCCCGATCACCGCCACTGCGCTCAACGGCGCCACCACCCTGGAAGTTGCGCCCTACGACTCGTTCGATGGCCTGCAGCACCTAGACAAGGTGGTGGACATCGACCAGAGCCCGATCGGCCGCACCCCGCGCTCCAACCCGGCGACCTACACCGGGCTGTTCACGCCGATCCGCGAGCTGTTCGCCGGTGTGCCGGAAGCCCGTTCGCGCGGCTACGGTCCGGGGCGTTTCTCGTTCAACGTCAAGGGCGGCCGCTGCGAGGCCTGCCAGGGCGATGGCGTGATCAAGGTGGAGATGCACTTCCTGCCGGACATCTACGTCCCCTGCGACGTCTGCAAGGGCAAGCGCTACAACCGCGAGACCCTGGAAGTCCGCTACAAGGGCAAGAGCATCACCGAGGTGCTGGACATGACCATCGAGGACGCCCGCACGTTCTTCGACGCCGTGCCGGCCATCGCCCGCAAGCTGCAGACACTGATGGACGTCGGCCTGTCGTACATCAAGCTGGGCCAGAGCGCGACCACGCTGTCCGGTGGCGAGGCGCAGCGGGTCAAGCTGTCCCGGGAGCTGTCCAAGCGCGATACCGGCAAGACCCTGTATATCCTCGACGAGCCGACCACCGGCCTGCACTTCGCGGATATCCAGCAACTGCTCGACGTACTGCACCGCCTGCGCGACCACGGCAACACTGTGGTGGTCATCGAGCACAACCTGGACGTGATCAAGACCGCCGACTGGCTGGTCGACCTCGGCCCCGAGGGCGGCTCCAAGGGCGGCCAGATCATCGCCACGGGCACGCCGGAGCAGGTCGCGGAGCTTGCGGTGTCGCACACCGGGCACTTCCTCAAGCCGCTGCTGGAGCGCGATCGGGCCTGATCCGCACCGGCATGAAAAAAGCCCCTGCCGCCGATTGGCGCAGGGGCTTTTCTTTTAGCTCTGCCTTGCCCGCGATCAGTGCGCCTCGCGCGCTCCTGCAAGATACAGGTCAGATCTGCGACTGCAGGTAGTTCTCCAGGCCCATCTTCTGGATCAGGCCCAGCTGCTGCTCCAACCAATACGCGTGGTCTTCCTCGGTATCGGTCAGCTGCACGCGGAGGATGTCGCGGGTGACGAAGTCCTTGTGCTTCTCGCACAGGGCGATGCCCTTGGCCAGGGCGGCGCGTACGTGACGCTCCAGCTTCAGGTCGGCTTCCAGCATCTCCGGTACGGTCTTACCCGGGTGAATGTCGTCCGGGCGCATGCGCGGGGTGCCTTCGAGCAGCAGGATGCGGCGCAGCAGGGCGTCGGCGTGCTGGGTTTCCTCTTCCATTTCGTGGTTGAGGCGCTCGTAGAGCTTGGTGAAGCCCCAGTCCTCGTACATGCGCGAGTGGATGAAGTACTGGTCGCGAGCGGCCAGCTCACCGGTCAGCAGCGTGTTGAGATAATCGATAACCTCGGCGTGGCCTTGCATCAGCCTTCTCCCTGGGACGTGACAGCGAATTAAACGGCGCTATGGTCGCGACTGGCCATGACCGGGGTCAAGCCTTCATTGGCCTGGAAACGCAACCGCCCTCCGAAGAGGGCGGCTGGATTTCCCGCTTGAGCTTAGTCCAGCTTCAGGCCGAGGGCCTTGGCGACACCTTCGCCGTAGGCCGGGTCGATCTTGAAGAACAACCCGATCTGGCGGCGCTGGATGCTTTCCGGCACACCCGCCATGTCACCGGCGATGTTCTCGTACAGGCGTTGGCTCTGGGCTTCGTCGAACAGGCGGAACAGTGCGGCCGGCTGGCTGAAGTAGTCGTCATCCACGCGATGATTCCAGTGATCGGCGCTGCCTTCCAGGGTCAGTGGCGGCTCGGAGTAATCCGGCTGCTCCTGCCACTGGCTGAAGCTGTTCGGCTCGTAGGTCACGGTCATGTCGCCGTTGTTGCCGTCCACGCGCATGGCGCCATCGCGGTGGTAGATGCGCGGGTTGTTGCGCGCGGCGTTCACCGGGATCTGGTGGTGGTTCACGCCCAGGCGGTAGCGGTGCGCATCGCCGTAGGAGAACAGGCGGCCCTGGAGCATCTTGTCCGGCGAGAAGCCGATGCCGGGGACGATGTTCGCCGGGCTGAAAGCCGACTGTTCGACCTCGGCGAAGTAGTTCGCCGGGTTGCGATTGAGCTCGAAGTAGCCGACCTCGATCAACGGGTAGTCGCCGTGCGGCCAGACCTTGGTCAAATCGAACGGGTTGAAGCGGTAGGTGGCCGCTTCCTTCTCCGGCATCACCTGCACGTACATTTTCCAGCGCGGGAAATCGCTGCGTTCGATGGCGTCGTACAGGTCACGCTGAGAGCTCTCGCGATCGGCGCCGACCAGCTTGGCGGCTTCTTCGTTGCTCAGGTTCTCGATGCCCTGCTGGGTCTTGAAGTGGAACTTGACCCAGAAGCGCTCGTTGCTGGCATTGATGAAGCTGAAGGTGTGGCTGCCAAAGCCGTGGACGTGACGGTAGCTGCGGGGCAGGCCGCGGTCGCCAAAGTCGATGGTGAGCTGGTGCAGGGCCTCGGGCAGGTGCGAGAAGAAGTCCCACTTCAGTGTGGCGTTGCGCAGGTTGGTGCGCGGGTCGCGCTTCACCACGTGGTTCAGGTCGGGGAATTTCAGCGGATCGCGGAAGTAGAAGACCGGGGTGTTGTTGCCCACCAGGTCCCAGTTGCCTTCCTCGGTGTAGAACTTCATGGCGAAGCCACGGATGTCGCGCTCGGCGTCGGCAGCGCCACGCTCGCCGGCAACCGTGGAGAAGCGCAGGAACAGCGGAGTCTGCTTGCCGACCTCGGAGAACAGCTTGGCGCGGCTATAGCGGGTGATGTCGTGGGTGACGGTGAAAGTGCCGTAGGCCGCGGAGCCCTTGGCATGCATGCGGCGCTCAGGAATCACTTCGCGGTCGAAGTGCGCCAGTTTCTCCAGGAACCAGACGTCCTGCAGCAGCATCGGGCCCCGCGGGCCGGCGGTCTGAACATTCTGGTTATCGGCGACCGGCGCTCCGGCAGCAGTCGTCAGGCGGGTGTTGTCACTCATCGTTACTCTCCTCAACGGCGGGGTGCTACAGGCCGGCGAATCACGAAAGCTGTGAGCGCGGCCCGACATCCCAATCGGACAATTAAGCGCCTCCACGGGCGTTGCGGCTGTTGATCCAGCTCAGCAAGCAGTAGAAGTCGGCGCCGTTAAGGATCAGTGACAAGGGTATTGATCAGCCAATTTATTGATTCGAGCCGATCGATAGAGAAAAACTTTTCATTAGGCGATAAAAAACCGGGCACAAGGCCCGGTTTTTTATAAGCAAGGCGTAAACCTTACTCCGCAGCTTCTACCGCTTGGCCGCCAACAGCGCGGTCAATCAGTTCGACGTATGCCATGGGGGCATTGTCGCCAGCGCGGAAGCCGCACTTCAGGATGCGCAGGTAGCCGCCCGGACGGTTGGCGTAGCGCTTGCCCAGTTCGTTGAACAGCTTGCCTACGGCCTCTTTCGAACGGGTACGGTCGAAAGCGAGACGACGGTTGGCAACGCTATCCACTTTAGCCAAGGTGATCAGCGGCTCGGCAACGCGACGCAGCTCCTTGGCCTTGGGCAGGGTGGTTTTGATCAGTTCGTGTTCGAAGAGCGACACAGCCATGTTCTGGAACATAGCCTTGCGGTGCGCGCTGGTGCGGCTCAGGTGACGACCACTTTTACGATGGCGCATGGTTCAATTCCTTTCCAAACTTTACGTTCGGTAGCTACGACGATCAGGCAGTAGCCTTGTCGTCTTTCTTGAGACTTGCCGGCGGCCAGTTGTCGAGGCGCATACCGAGGGACAGACCGCGAGAGGCCAGAACGTCCTTGATTTCGGTCAGGGACTTCTTGCCAAGGTTCGGCGTTTTGAGCAGCTCTACTTCGGTGCGCTGAATCAGGTCACCGATGTAGTAGATGTTCTCTGCCTTCAGGCAGTTGGCCGAACGGACGGTCAGCTCAAGGTCATCGACCGGACGCAGCAGGATCGGATCGATCTCGTCTTCCTGCTCTTCAACAACAGGCTCGCTGTCGCCCTTGAGGTCCACGAACGCTGCCAGCTGCTGTTGCAGGATGGTAGCGGCGCGACGGATAGCCTCTTCAGGGTCCAGGGTGCCGTTGGTTTCCAGATCGAGGACCAGCTTGTCCAAGTTGGTACGCTGTTCGACACGGGCGTTTTCGACCACGTAGGCAACACGACGCACGGGGCTGAACGAGGCGTCGAGCTGAAGACGGCCAATGCTGCGGCTTTCGTCTTCATCGCTCGAACGGGCATCAGCCGGCTCGTAGCCACGGCCACGAGCGACTTTCAGCTTCATGTTCAGCGCGCCGTTATCGGCCAAGTGGGCGATAACATGGTCACCGTTGACGATCTCGACATCATGATCCAGCTGAATATCGGCAGCGGTCACCACACCCGAGCCCTTTTTCGCCAGGGTCAGCGTCACTTCGTCACGGCCGTGCAGCTTGATGGCCAGGCCTTTCAGGTTGAGCAGGATCTCGATGACATCTTCCTGCACACCTTCGATGGCGGAGTACTCGTGGAGTACACCGTCGATCTCGGCCTCGACTACCGCACAGCCAGGCATGGAGGACAACAGGATGCGACGCAGCGCGTTGCCCAGGGTATGGCCGAAACCACGCTCGAGAGGCTCGAGAGTGATCTTGGCGCGGGTTTGGCTGACCACCTGCACATCGATGTGGCGGGGGGTCAGGAACTCATTTACCGAACTCTGCATGGATGCACCTATTTTCTAGCCCTTACTTGGAGTAGAGCTCGACAATCAGGTTTTCGTTGATGTCGGCGGACAGATCGGCACGAGCCGGGACACTTTTGAAGGTGCCAGCTTTCTTGTCGGTATCCACTTCGACCCACTCAACGCGACCGCGCTGGGCGCACAGGTCCAGAGCTTGGGCGATACGCAGCTGGTTCTTCGATTTCTCGCGAACAGCAACCACGTCACCAGCTTTGACCTGGTAGGACGGTACGTTTACGGTCTGACCGTTGACGCTGATGGTCTTGTGGGACACCAGCTGACGGGATTCGGAACGAGTGGAACCGAAGCCCATACGGTAGACGACGTTGTCCAGACGGCACTCAAGCAGCTGCAGCAGGTTTTCACCCGTGGAGCCCTTGCGGCGGGACGCTTCCTGATAGTAGCCACGGAATTGACGTTCCAGAACGCCGTAGATGCGGCGAACTTTTTGTTTCTCGCGCAGCTGCAGACCGTAGTCGGACAGGCGACCACGACGCTGGCCATGCTGGCCGGGAACTTGTTCTGCCTTGCACTTCGAGTCGAGGGCACGAACGCCGCTCTTCAGGAAGAGGTCAGTGCCTTCGCGGCGGGACAGTTTGCACTTGGGACCAATGTAACGAGCCATTTCTCACTGTCTCCTATTACACGCGACGCTTTTTCGGCGGACGGCAGCCGTTATGCGGGATCGGGGTTACGTCGGTGATGCTGGCGATCTTGTAACCGCAGGCATTCAGCGCACGAACAGCCGACTCGCGACCCGGGCCCGGGCCTTTGACGTTTACGTCAAGGTTCTTCAGACCGTATTCCAGAGCAGCCTGGCCGGCACGCTCGGCCGCTACCTGGGCAGCGAACGGGGTGCTCTTACGCGAGCCACGGAAGCCCGAACCACCGGAGGTAGCCCAGGACAGAGCGTTGCCCTGACGATCAGTGATGGTAACGATGGTGTTGTTGAAGGACGCGTGGATATGCGCGATCCCGTCGACCACCGTCTTTTTGACTTTCTTGCGAGGACGAGCAGCAGGTTTTGCCATGACTAGATTCCTAAGCGATTACTTGCGGATCGGCTTACGCGGGCCCTTACGGGTGCGCGCGTTGGTCTTGGTGCGCTGACCGCGAACCGGCAGACCACGACGATGACGCAGACCGCGGTAGCAACCGAGGTCCATCAGACGCTTGATGTTCATGTTGATTTCGCGACGCAGGTCACCTTCGGTGGTCAGCTTGGCCACCTCGGTACGCAGCGAATCAATCTGCTCTTCGCTCAGCTCTTTGATCTTTACAGCCGGGCTGATGCCAGTGGCTGCACAGATGCTCTGTGCGGTAGTGCGACCAACACCATAGATGTAGGTCAGCGAGATAACAGTGTGCTTGTTATCCGGAATGTTTACGCCTGCAATACGGGCCATTCAGAAAAACTCCAATTGACAGCTACCCGGCGCCCTGGGAGCCAAGAAAGGGCGCGGATATTAGCGCTGTAAAAACAAATAATCAACCCGGCAGCACACTAGCTGCCGGGTTATAACGCGTGTTTCACACTCAGCCTTGGCGCTGCTTGTGACGCGGCTCCGAGCTGCAGATCACACGAACGACGCCTTCGCGACGGACGATCTTGCAGTTACGGCACAGCTTCTTAACCGATGCACGAACTTTCATCAGTGACTCCTCGAACCTTACGGGTTAGCGCAGCAGACCGCTGCCATAGCCCTTCAGGTTGGCTTTCTTCATGAGGGATTCGTACTGGTGAGAAACGAGGTGCGATTGTACTTGAGCCATAAAGTCCATCACAACCACGACCACGATCAGCAACGAGGTCCCGCCAAGGTAGAACGGTACGTGGGCAGCTACGACCAGGAACTGGGGCAGCAGGCACACAGCCGTCATGTACAGGGCACCGAACATGGTCAAACGGGTCAGCACGCCATCGATGTAGCGAGCCGACTGTTCACCCGGACGAATACCCGGAATAAATGCACCGGACTTCTTGAGGTTTTCCGCCACGTCCTTCGGGTTGAACATCAGCGCTGTATAGAAGAAGCAGAAGAAAACGATCCCTGCACTAAACAGCAGAATGTTCAGCGGCTGACCAGGAGCAATCGCTTGCGCGACGTCCTGCAGCCAACCCAGGCCTTCCGACTGACCGAACCAGGCACCCAGGGATGCCGGGAACAGCAGAATGCTGCTGGCGAAAATCGCGGGAATCACACCCGCCATGTTCACTTTCAGCGGCAGATGGCTCGTTTGGGCGGCAAACACCTTGCGACCTTGTTGGCGCTTGGCGTAGTGCACGGCGATACGACGCTGCCCCCGCTCGATGAACACAACGAACGCGATGATAGCCACGGCCAGCAGACCGATGGCGATCAGGGCGAAGATGTTGATGTCACCTTGACGCGCGGACTCGAAGGACTGGCCGATTGCTCGGGGCAGACCTGCGACGATACCGGAGAAGATCAGCATGGAGATGCCGTTGCCGACACCCCGCTCGGTGATCTGCTCACCCAGCCACATCATGAACAGTGCACCCGCCACGAAGGTGGTGACCGACACGAAGTAGAAGCCGAAGTCGTTGGAGAAGGCCACGCCCTGGCTACCCAGACCAATGGACATGCCAATGGCCTGGACGAGTGCCAGGACGAGAGTCGCGTAGCGGGTGTACTGGCTGATCTTGCGACGCCCAGACTCACCCTCTTTCTTCAACTGCTCCAGCTGCGGGCTGATAGCGGTCATGAGCTGCATGATGATCGATGCCGAGATGTACGGCATGATTCCCAGTGCAAAAATACTCATGCGCTCCAGCGCGCCGCCGGAAAACATGTTGAAGAGGCTAAGAATGGTCCCCTCGTTCTGCCGGAACAGTGCCGCCAAGCGATCGGGGTTGATGCCCGGGACTGGGATATGCGCGCCGATCCGATAGACGATGATCGCCAGGAACAGGAAACGCAGACGTGCCCAGAGCTCGGACAAACCACCACCGTTGCTCAGCGCAGAGAGAGCACCTTGCTTAGCCATTTAGTCCTCGATTTTGCCGCCAGCTGCTTCGATAGCCGCACGAGCGCCCTTGGTGGCGCCGATGCCTTTCAGGGTGACTGCGCGAGTAACGTCGCCCGACAGCATGACTTTCACACGCTGTACGTTCTGGTTAATCACGTTGGCATCCTTCAGGGACTGCACGGTTACGACATCACCCTCGACCTTGGCCAGCTCGGAAGTGCGCACTTCTGCGCGATCCATGGCTTTCAGCGAGTTGAAGCCGAACTTCGGCAGACGACGGTGCAGCGGCTGCTGACCACCCTCGAAGCCCGGAGCAATGGAGCCACCGGAGCGGGAGGTTTGACCTTTGTGACCACGGCCACCGGTCTTGCCCAGACCGCTACCGATGCCACGGCCCGGACGGTGCTTTTCGCGACGGGCACCCGGCGCGGAACGCAGATCGTTCAGTTGCATGGATTAACCCTCCACACGCAGCAGGTAGTAAGCCTTGTTAATCATGCCGCGGTTTTCAGGAGTGTCCTGAACTTCGACGGTGTGATTAATGCGACGCAGGCCGAGGCCTTTGACGCAAGCCTTGTGATTGGCCAGACGGCCGTTCAGGCTCTTGATCAGGGTAACTTTGACAGTTGCCATGGTTAGAGAATCTCCTCGACGCTCTTGCCACGCTTGGCCGCTACCGACTCAGGGGACTGCATGTTCTTCAGGCCCTTGAAGGTTGCGTAGACCACGTTCACCGGGTTGGTGGAGCCGTAGCACTTCGCCAGAACGTTCTGCACACCAGCAACTTCCAGGACAGCACGCATGGCGCCGCCGGCGATGATGCCGGTACCTTCGGAAGCCGGCTGCATGTACACCTTGGAGGCGCCATGGGCGGACTTGGTCGGGTACTGCAGGGTGGTGCCGTTCAGATCAACCTGGATCATGTTGCGGCGAGCAGCTTCCATTGCCTTCTGGATAGCGGCAGGCACTTCACGCGCCTTGCCACGACCGAAGCCAACACGGCCCTTGCCATCGCCAACCACGGTCAGCGCGGTGAAGGCGAAGATACGGCCACCTTTTACGGTTTTGGCGACGCGGTTCACTTGAACCAGCTTCTCGATGTAGCCTTCGTCGCGCTTTTGATCGTTGTTTGCCATAACTTAGAACTCCAGACCGCCTTCACGAGCGGCATCAGCCAGGGCCTTGATACGACCGTGGTACTTGAAGCCAGAACGGTCGAACGCCACCTGAGTGACGCCGGCAGCCTTGGCGCGTTCCGCGACCAGTTGACCAACTTTCTTGGCTGCGTCGACGTTGCCGGTGGCAGCTTCGCGCAGTTCTTTGTCCAGGGTCGAGGCGCTGGCCAGGACCTTGCCGCCGTCGGCTGCAATGACCTGGGCGTAGATATGCTGGGAGGAGCGGTACACGCAGAGGCGTACGGCTTCCAGTTCGCGCATCTTCAGGCGAGCCTTGCGAGCGCGGCGCAGACGGGTTTCTTTCTTGACGCTCATTTGCTATGCCCTACTTCTTCTTGGCTTCTTTACGAAGGACGACTTCGTCGGCGTAACGCACGCCCTTGCCTTTGTACGGCTCCGGCGGACGGAAGTCGCGGATTTCCGCGGCAACCTGGCCAACCAGCTGCTTGTCGATACCCTTGATCAGGATGTCGGTCTGGCTGGGGGTTTCCGCGACGATGCCGGCAGGCAGTTCGTAATCAACCGGGTGGGAGAAGCCGAGAGCCAGGGACAGCACTTGGCCTTTGGCCTGCGCCTTGTAACCAACACCAACCAGCTGGAGCTTGCGCTCGAAGCCCTGGCTGACGCCGATTACCATGTTGTTGACCAGAGCGCGGGTGGTACCGGCCATGGCACGGGTCTGCTGATCGCCGTTACGCGCAGCGAAACGCAGCTCACCGTTGTCCTGAATGACTTCGACGGACGGATGTACTTTCAGCTCGAGAGCGCCTTTGGCACCCTTGATCGAAAGTTCCTGACCGGCCAGCTTGATTTCGACGCCAGCGGGCAGAATGACGGGGTTCTTAGCAACGCGAGACATGCTGATTCCCCTTAGAACACAGTGCAGAGCACTTCGCCACCGACACCAGCGGCACGGGCAGCACGGTCAGTCATCACACCTTTGTTGGTGGAGACGATCGAAACGCCCAGGCCGCCGCGAACTTTCGGCAGCTGGTCTACGGATTTGTACTGGCGCAGGCCAGGACGGCTGATTCGCTTCACTTCCTCGATGACAGGCTTGCCTTCGAAGTACTTCAGCTCAATCGACAGCAGAGGCTTGGCCTCGGCAGTGACTTGGAAATCCGCAATGTAACCTTCGTCCTTGAGGACTTTGGCGACTGCCGCTTTCAGCTTGGAAGACGGCATGCTCACGACGGTCTTCTCAGCCATCTGGGCATTACGGATGCGAGTTAGCATGTCTGCTAACGGGTCCTGCATACTCATGGGCTTAGTGCTCCTGATACAAAAGATAAGCCTTCAACTTCACAACTCGCCCTCAAACGCCGGACGAACTAAACCCGGACTCGGGGGAGCCGGGTATTCTAGAGATCGCTTAAAAACGAATCAAGCCCCACGTGGGGGCTTGCTTCGCAAAGCGATCAACGGAGCCGTTGCCGACTCCGTCTAGCACTTACCAGCTGGCTTTCACCAGGCCCGGTACGTCACCGCGCATTGCCGCTTCACGCAGCTTGTTACGGCTCAGGCCGAACTTGCGGTAGTAACCGTGCGGACGACCGGTCAGGCGGCAACGGTTACGCAGGCGGCTGGCGCTCGCGTCACGCGGTTGCTTCTGCAGGGCGACCTGGGCATTCCAGCGATCTTCAGCCGAAGTGCTCGGATTAGCGATGATCGCTTTCAGCTCGGCACGCTTTTTGGCGTACTTGGCTACCGTTTGCTGACGCTTCAGCTCACGGTTCTTCATGCTCTCTTTAGCCATGGTCCTACTCCAATCAGTTGCGGAACGGGAATTTGAAGGCGCGCAGCAGTGCACGACCCTCATCATCCGAACGCGCGGTGGTGGTCAGAGTGATATCCATACCGCGGAGGGCATCGATCTTGTCGTAATCGATTTCCGGGAAGATGATCTGCTCTTTGACGCCCATGCTGTAGTTACCACGGCCGTCGAAGGACTTGGCGTTCAGACCGCGGAAGTCACGAACGCGCGGCAGAGAGATCGACAGCAGACGGTCCAGGAACTCGTACATGCGATCGCCACGCAGGGTGACTTTCACGCCGATCGGCCAGCCTTCACGAATCTTGAAACCAGCGATGGACTTACGAGCGTAAGTCACGACCGGCTTCTGACCCGCGATCTTTTCCAGATCAGCTACGGCGCTTTCGATGACTTTCTTGTCGCCGACAGCTTCGCCAAGACCCATGTTCAGGGTGATTTTGGTAACGCGCGGAACTTCCATCACGTTCGCCAGCTGAAGCTCTTGCTTCAACTTGGGAGCGATTTCCTTCCGATAAATTTCTTTCAATCGTGCCATGGTGATCTACCTAGCTCCCTCAAGCCTGAACCGGTTTCTGGGTCGACTTGAAGACACGAATCTTCTTACCGTCTTCGACTTTGAAACCAACGCGGTCAGCCTTGTTGGTTTCAGCGTTGAAGATGGCGACGTTGGAGACGTGCAGAGGCGCCTCCTTCTCGACAATCCCGCCTTGCTGGTTGAGCATGGGGTTGGGCTTAGTGTGGCGCTTGACCAGGTTCACACCGCCAACGACCAGACGGTCATCAGCCAGAACCTTGATCACTTTGCCACGCTTGCCCTTGTCCTTGCCGGCAATGACGATGACTTCGTCGTCACGACGAATTTTTTGCATGACGGCTACTCCTTACAGCACTTCAGGGGCAAGGGAGACGATCTTCATGAACTTCTCGGTACGAAGTTCACGAGTCACCGGCCCGAAGATACGGGTGCCGATCGGCTCCTGCTTGTTGTTCAGCAGGACGGCGGCGTTGCCGTCGAAGCGAATGATGGAACCGTCGGTACGACGTACGCCGTGCTTGGTACGAACGACTACGGCAGTCATTACCTGGCCCTTCTTCACCTTGCCACGCGGAATTGCTTCCTTGACGGTGACCTTGATGATGTCGCCAATGCCGGCGTAACGGCGGTGGGAACCGCCGAGCACCTTGATGCACATTACGCGACGCGCGCCGCTGTTGTCAGCGACTTCGAGCATGGATTGAGTCTGAATCATCTTCTATCTCCGATCCTTAGACTTCAACCGCGCGCTCGACGATGTCAACCAGAGTCCAGGCCTTGGTCTTGGCCAGAGGACGGGTCTCGCGAATGGTGACCAGGTCACCAATGCGGCACTGATTGGTTTCGTCGTGGGCGTGCAGCTTGGTCGAACGCTTCACGTATTTGCCGTAGATCGGGTGCTTTACGCGGCGCTCGATCAGAACGGTGACGGTCTTGTCCATCTTGTCGCTGACGACGCGGCCAGTCAGCGTACGGACGGTTTTCTGAGCTTCAGCCATGATTACTTACCTGCTTGCTGGTTGAGCACAGTTTTCACGCGAGCGATGTCGCGCTTAACCTGCGAGAGCAGGTGAGACTGCCCCAACTGGCCAGTTGCTTTCTGCATGCGCAGATTGAACTGGTCGCGCAGCAGGCCGAGCAGTTGCTCGTTCAGCTGCTCAACGGATTTTTCACGAAGTTCATTCGCTTTCATCACATCACCGTCCGCTTAACAAAGGAGGTGGCGAGCGGCAGCTTTGCAGCAGCCAGGGCGAATGCCTCACGCGCCAGCTCTTCGGATACACCCTCGATCTCGTACAGGACCTTGCCCGGTTGAATCTGGGCTACCCAGTACTCGACGCCGCCCTTACCTTTACCCATACGTACTTCCAGGGGCTTCTTGGTAACAGGCTTGTCGGGGAATACGCGGATCCAGATCTTGCCGCCACGTTTAACGTGACGGGTCAGCGCACGGCGTGCGGACTCGATCTGACGCGCGGTGAGACGGCCGCGGCTGGTTGCCTTGAGGGCAAACTCGCCGAAGCTGACTTTGGAACCGCGATGAGCCAGGCCACGGTTGTGACCGGTCATTTGCTTGCGGAACTTCGTACGCTTAGGTTGCAGCATTTGCGTACTCCTTACTTAGCAGCTTTTTTACGAGGAGCGGGCGCTACCGGCTTCAGCTCTTCCTGGCGGCCACCAATGACCTCGCCTTTGAAGATCCAAACCTTCACACCGATCACACCGTAGGTGGTGTGCGCTTCGTAGGTTGCATAGTCGATGTCGGCACGCAGGGTGTGCAGGGGCACACGACCTTCGCGATACCACTCGGTACGGGCGATTTCAGCGCCGCCCAGACGACCGCTTACCTGGATCTTGATGCCTTTGGCACCAATGCGCATGGCGTTCTGTACAGCGCGCTTCATGGCGCGACGGAACATAACGCGACGCTCCAGCTGCTGAGCTACGCTCTGCGCAACCAGCATACCGTCGAGCTCCGGCTTGCGGATCTCTTCGATGTTGATGTGCACCGGCACACCCATTTGCTTGGTCAGGTCCTGACGCAGCTTCTCAACATCTTCACCTTTCTTGCCGATCACGATGCCGGGACGAGCGGTGTGGATGGTGATGCGTGCAGTCTGAGCCGGACGATGGATGTCGATACGGCTGACGGACGCGCTTTTTAGTTTGTCTTGGAGATACTCACGTACCTTCAGGTCGGCGAACAGATAATCGGCGTAAGTGCGCTTATCTGCGTACCAAACGGAGGTGTGCTCCTTGACGATACCCAGGCGGATGCCATTGGGATGTACTTTCTGACCCATCTGATCGACTCCGTTACTTGTCCGCAACCTTGACAGTGATATGGCAAGACCGCTTGACGATGCGATCAGCACGGCCTTTGGCACGCGGCATGATGCGCTTGAGCGAACGACCTTCGTTGACGAAGACGGTGGAGACTTTGAGATCGTCTACATCGGCACCTTCGTTGTGCTCGGCGTTGGCTACGGCCGACTCCAGCACTTTCTTCATGATCTCGGCGGCTTTCTTGTTGCTGAAAGCCAGGAGGTTGAGCGCGTCGCCCACCTTCTTCCCGCGGATCTGGTCGGCGACCAAGCGGGCTTTCTGGGCGGAGATACGAGCGCCCGAGAGCTTAGCGGCTACTTCCATCTTCCTTACCCCTTAACGCTTGGCTTTCTTGTCCGCAGCGTGCCCACGATAAGTGCGGGTAGCAGCGAACTCGCCGAGTTTGTGACCGACCATGTCTTCGTTGACCAGAACCGGCACGTGTTGACGGCCGTTGTGGACAGCGATGGTCAGACCAACCATGTGCGGCATGATCATAGAACGGCGCGACCAGGTCTTGATCGGCTTGCGGTCGTTCTTTTCTACCGCCACTTCGATCTTCTTCAGCAGGTGAAGATCGATAAAAGGACCTTTTTTCAGAGAACGTGGCACTGTCGTATCCCTCTATTTACTTGCGGCGACGGACGATCATGTTGTCGGTACGCTTGTTCGCGCGAGTCTTCTTACCCTTGGTCTGAAGACCCCACGGCGATACCGGATGACGACCAGCAGAGGTACGACCTTCACCACCACCATGCGGGTGGTCGACCGGGTTCATGGCAACACCACGAACGGTCGGGCGAACGCCACGCCAGCGCTTGGCACCGGCTTTACCCAGCGAACGCAGGCTGTGCTCGGAGTTCGAGACTTCACCCAGGGTCGCACGGCAGTCAGCCAGGACTTTACGCATCTCACCGGAACGCAGACGTACGGTTACGTAGGCACCTTCACGGGCAACCAGCTGAGCCGAAGCGCCAGCGGAGCGAGCGATCTGAGCGCCTTTGCCAGGCTTCAGTTCGATACCGTGGATGGTGCTACCAACCGGGATGTTGCGCAGCGGCATGTTGTTGCCGGCCTTGATCGGAGCGCCGATACCGGAGATCAGTTGATCACCAGCCACCACGCCTTTGGGGGCGATGATGTAACGACGCTCGCCGTCCGCGTATTTCAGCAGAGCGATGTGAGCAGTACGGTTCGGATCGTATTCGACGCGTTCAACGATGGCAGGAATGCCATCCTTGTTGCGACGGAAGTCGACCAGACGATAGTGCTGCTTGTGGCCACCACCGATATGACGGGTGGTGATGCGACCGTTGTTGTTACGGCCGCCCGACTTGGACTTCTTCTCGAGCAGGGGAGCGAACGGAGCACCTTTGTGCAGGTCCTGGTTCACTACCTTGACGACGAAACGACGACCAGCGGAAGTCGGTTTGCATTTAACGATTGCCATGATGCACCCCTTTACTCAGCGCCAGCTGCGAAATCGAGATCCTGGCCCGGCTGGAGAGCGATGTACGCTTTTTTCCAGTCGTTACGCTTGCCCAGGCCGCGAACGGTACGCTTGGTCTTGCCCTGAACGTTCAGGGTGGTGACGCGACGTACTTTCACGCCGAACAGGCTTTCCACGGCCTTCTTGATTTCCAGCTTGGTTGCATCAGTGGCAACCTTGAAAACGAATTGGCTGTTGCCGTCCGCCAGGCCAGTGGCCTTCTCGGAGATATGCGGGCCCAGCAGCACTTTGAATACGCGTTCCTGGTTCATGCCAGCAGCTCCTCGAACTTCTTCACGGCGGACACGGTGACCAGCACCTTGTCGTAGGCGATGAGGCTGACCGGATCGGAAGCCTGGACGTCACGTACATCGACGTGGGCCAGGTTGCGAGCTGCCAGGTACAGGTTCTCATCGACGCCTTCGGTGACGATCAGTACATCTTTCAGGCCCAGGCCTTCCAGCTTGCTGACCAGACCTTTGGTCTTCGGTGCATCGACAGCGAAGTCGGCAACGACAACCAGACGGTCCAGACGAACCAGCTCAGAGAGGATGGAGCGCAGAGCAGCGCGGTACATCTTCTTGTTGAGCTTCTGGGAGTGATCCTGGGGCTTGGCTGCGAAGGTCGCGCCGCCGCCACGCCAGATGGGGCTACGGATGGTGCCAGCACGAGCACGACCAGTGCCCTTCTGACGCCACGGCTTCTTGCCACCACCGGAGACTTCGGAACGAGTTTTCTGAGCCTTGGTGCCCTGACGACCGCCAGCCATGTAGGCGACGACTGCCTGGTGAACCAGGGTCTCGTTGAATTCGCTACCAAAAGTACGCTCGGAAACCTCGATCGCCTGAGCGCCATTTACATTCAGTTGCATCTCAGCTTCCTCTCTTAACCGCGAGCCTTGGCTGCCGGACGCACCAGCACATCACCACCGGTAGCGCCGGGAACGGCACCTTTGACCAGCAGCAGATTGCGCTCTGCATCGACACGCACGACCTCAAGGGATTGAACGGTTACACGCTCAGCACCCATGTGGCCCGACATTTTTTTGCCCTTGAACACTCGACCAGGAGTCTGGCACTGGCCGATGGAACCCGGGACGCGGTGGGAAACGGAGTTACCGTGGGTATTATCTTGACCACGGAAGTTCCAGCGCTTGATGGTACCGGCAAAGCCTTTACCTTTGGACTCGCCAGTAACGTCTACCAGCTGACCGGCCTGGAACAGGTCGACAGAGATGGAATCGCCTGCCTTGAACTCCTCTTCGCCCAGACGGAATTCCCACACGCCGCGACCGGCGGCGACATTCGCCTTGGCAAAGTGACCGGCCTGCGCCTTGGTCACACGAGAAGCACGACGCTCGCCAGCAGTTACCTGCACAGCGCGATAGCCATCACTTTCTTCGTTTTTGAACTGGGTGACGCGATTCGGCTCGACCTCAATGACCGTGACCGGAATGGAGACACCATCTTCGGTGAAGATGCGGGTCATGCCGCACTTACGACCGACAACACCAATTGTCATCTTTAGAACCTCTTTAGTGTACGGGGCTTTCACCCGCTATGGCCGCCCATTTCAGAGCGTTACACGACCAATGCCGAAGGCATTAGCCGAGGCTGATCTGTACTTCGACGCCAGCAGCAAGGTCGAGCTTCATCAGCGCGTCGACGGTTTTGTCGGTCGGCTGAACGATGTCGAGAACACGCTTGTGGGTACGAATTTCGTACTGGTCACGAGCGTCCTTGTTGACGTGCGGGGAAATCAGCACGGTGTAACGTTCCTTGCGGGTCGGCAGAGGAATCGGACCACGCACCTGAGCGCCAGTACGTTTCGCGGTTTCCACGATTTCCTGGGTAGATTGGTCGATCAGGCGGTGATCAAAAGCCTTCAACCGAATACGGATTTGTTGATTTTGCATTTGACCTCAGACTCCAAGTTGCCATTCCCAACGGACGGACTCCGCCCGTTAAAAGGAGGCGCAATTGTACGGATGCGCCTGGGGGGTGTCAATATTTAACCAACTCAACGAAAAAGGGACCCCGAAGGGTCCCTTTTTCTGGAGCGGATCAGCGATTACTCGATGATCTTGGCAACCACGCCGGCGCCAACGGTACGGCCGCCTTCGCGAATCGCGAAGCGCAGGCCATCTTCCATGGCGATCGGAGCGATCAGGGTGACAACCATTTTCACGTTGTCGCCCGGCATTACCATCTCAACGCCTTCCGGCAGTTCGCAGTTGCCGGTTACGTCGGTGGTACGGAAGTAGAACTGCGGACGGTAGCCTTTGAAGAACGGGGTGTGACGACCACCTTCTTCTTTGGACAGCACGTACACTTCGCACTCGAACTTGGTGTGCGGCTTGATGGTGCCCGGCTTGGCCAGAACCTGGCCACGCTCTACGTCTTCACGCTTGGTGCCACGCAGCAGTACGCCGACGTTCTCACCAGCACGACCTTCGTCGAGCAGCTTGCGGAACATTTCAACGCCGGTGCAGGTAGTCTTGGTAGTCGCCTTGATACCGACGATTTCCACTTCTTCCTGGATCTTGACGATGCCACGCTCAACACGGCCAGTTACCACGGTGCCACGGCCGGAGATCGAGAATACGTCCTCGATCGGCATCAGGAACGGCTTGTCGATGGCGCGCTCGGGCTCGGGGATGTACGAGTCCAGGGTTTCTACCAGCTTGCGCACGGCGGAAACGCCCATCTCGTTGTCGTCCTGGCCGTTCAGGGCCATCAGAGCGGAACCGATCACGATCGGAGTGTCGTCGCCCGGGAAGTCGTAGGTGTTCAGCAGATCGCGAACTTCCATTTCGACCAGTTCCAGCAGCTCGGCGTCGTCAACCATGTCGGCCTTGTTCAGGAACACGACGATGTAAGGAACGCCTACCTGGCGGGACAGCAGAATGTGCTCGCGGGTCTGCGGCATGGGGCCGTCAGCAGCGGAGCAAACCAGGATCGCGCCGTCCATCTGGGCAGCACCGGTGATCATGTTCTTCACGTAGTCGGCGTGACCCGGGCAGTCTACGTGAGCGTAGTGGCGTACCGGCGAGTCGTATTCAACGTGAGAGGTGTTGATGGTGATACCACGAGCCTTCTCTTCCGGCGCGTTGTCGATCTGGTCGAAAGCGCGAGCGGAGCCGCCCCAGGTCTCGGAGCAGACCTTGGTCAGAGCAGCGGTCAGAGTAGTTTTGCCGTGGTCAACGTGACCGATGGTGCCGACGTTGACGTGCGGTTTGTTACGTTCAAATTTTTCTTTAGCCACGAGAGTAACCTCTTACTAAAAGAGCTGAATCAAGCTTGTTTTTTGGCCAGAGCTTCGACGACGTTCGCCGGAGCTTCAGCATACTTGGAGAATTCCATGGAGTAGCTAGCGCGACCCTGGGACATGGAACGCACGTCGGTTGCATAACCGAACATCTCGCCCAGCGGAACCTCGGCACGGATAACCTTACCGGAAACCGAGTCTTCCATCCCCTGAATCAGACCACGACGACGGTTCAGGTCACCCATCACGTCACCCATGTAGTCCTCAGGAGTCACCACTTCCACCTTCATGATCGGCTCCAGAACCTTGCCGCCGCCCTTCTGGGCCAGCTGCTTGGTCGCCATGGAAGCAGCGATCTTGAACGCCATCTCGTTGGAGTCGACGTCGTGGTAGGAACCATCGAAGACGGTCGCCTTCAGGCCGATCAGCGGATAGCCGGCAACAACGCCGTTCTTCATCTGCTCTTCGATGCCCTTCTGGATGGCCGGGATGTATTCCTTCGGAACCACACCGCCCACGACTTCGTTGGTGAAGACCAGGCCTTCAGTGATGTTGCCCTTGTCGTCCACGTCCGGAGTCGAGAAGCGAATCCAGCAGTGACCGAACTGACCACGACCACCGGACTGACGAACGAACTTGCCTTCGATCTCGATGTTGTCCTTCGAGATGGTTTCGCGGTACGAAACCTGCGGCTTGCCGATGTTCGCCTCAACGCCGAATTCACGCTTCATGCGGTCGACGAGGATGTCCAGGTGAAGCTCACCCATACCCGAGATGATGGTCTGGCCAGTTTCTTCGTCGGTCTTGACGCGGAACGACGGATCTTCCTGAGCCAGCTTGCCGAGGGCAATGCCCATCTTCTCCTGGTCAGCCTTGGTCTTCGGCTCAACAGCTACCGAGATTACCGGCTCCGGGAAGTCCATACGCTCGAGGATGATCGGCTTCTCGATGTCGCACAGGGTGTCACCGGTGGTGACGTCCTTCATGCCAATCAGAGCAGCGATGTCGCCAGCGCGTACTTCTTTGATCTCGTCACGCTGGTTCGCATGCATCTGCACCATACGACCAACGCGCTCTTTCTTGCCTTTCACGGAGTTGATAACCGAGTTACCGGACTCCAGAACGCCCGAGTAGACGCGAACGAAGGTCAGAGTACCTACGAACGGGTCGGTAGCGATCTTGAATGCCAGAGCCGAGAACGGAGCATTGTCGTCAGCCGGACGCTCGTCTTTCGGAGCATCGTCGCCGTCGTCAATGTGATCCGGGTGGATACCCTGGATCGCCGGAATCTCGGTCGGAGCAGGCAGGAAGTCGATGACGGCGTCGAGAACCAGGGGCACGCCCTTGTTCTTGAACGACGAGCCGCAGACAGCCGGTACGATTTCGCAGGCGATGGTACGCAGACGCAGGCCAGCCTTGATCTCTTCGATCGACAGCTCACCCTCTTCCAGGTACTTGTTCATCAGCTCTTCGTTGGCTTCGGCAGCAGCTTCGACCATGTTGTTGCGCCACTCGGTGGCCAACTCGACCATATCGGCGGGAATTTCTTCCTCGCGATAGGAAGTGCCTTTGTCGTCTTCGTTCCAGTAGATGGCCTTCATCTTCAGCAGGTCGACCTGACCCTGGAAGTCATCTTCTGCACCGATGGCCAGCTGAACCGGGACCGGGGTGTGACCCAGGCGGTTCTTGATCTGACCGACGACGCGCAGGAAGTTGGCGCCGGCGCGGTCCATCTTGTTCACGTAAACGATACGCGGAACGCCGTACTTGTTGGCTTGACGCCATACGGTTTCGGACTGCGGCTCGACGCCGGAGGTGCCGCAGAACACAACGACGGCGCCGTCCAGTACGCGCAGGGAGCGCTCAACTTCAATGGTGAAGTCTACGTGGCCGGGGGTGTCGATGACGTTTACGCGGTACTTGTCGTACTGGCCGCGCGAACCTTCCCAGAAGGTGGTGATCGCAGCGGAGGTGATGGTAATACCACGCTCCTGCTCCTGCACCATCCAGTCGGTAGTGGCAGCGCCGTCATGCACCTCACCCATCTTGTGGCTGAGACCTGTGTAGAACAGGATCCGCTCGGTGGTGGTGGTCTTGCCCGCGTCGACGTGGGCACAGATACCAATGTTCCGGTAGCGGTTGATTGCTGTGTTACGAGCCATAAAGCCCTCGCAGAAGTAGTGTTGCCGTAATTAGAAGCGGTAGTGCGAGAACGCTTTGTTGGCCTCGGCCATACGGTGTACGTCTTCACGCTTCTTGACAGCGGCGCCTTTACCTTCAGCGGCGTCCATCAGTTCGCCAGCGAGACGCAGAGCCATGGACTTCTCGCCACGCTTGCGGGCGAAGTCCACCAGCCAGCGCATGGCCAGTGCATTACGACGGGACGGACGTACTTCGACCGGAACCTGGTAGGTAGCACCGCCGACACGGCGGGACTTCACTTCGACCAGCGGAGCGATGGCGTCGAGTGCTTTTTCGAAGAGTTCCAGGGGGTCGCCTTTACCGCGCTCTTTGACCTTGTCCAGAGCACCGTAAACGATACGCTCGGCAACGGCTTTCTTGCCGCTCTCCATCACGTGGTTCATGAACTTCGCCAGAATCTGGCTTCCGTATTTAGGATCGGCCAGGATCTCACGTTTGGCCGCTACACGACGTCTTGGCATTGATAAGCCCTCAAACGGTCTTCAGGTTAGCCCGGGACGATGCCCGACCTTACTCTTATCGACTCAGAAAATAGGAAAACAAAATTACTTCGGACGCTTCGCGCCATACTTCGAACGACCCTGCTTACGGTCTTTAACACCGGAGGTATCCAGCGAACCGCGCACGGTGTGGTAGCGAACACCCGGAAGGTCTTTTACACGACCGCCACGGATCAGCACTACGCTGTGCTCTTGCAGGTTGTGACCTTCACCACCGATGTACGAGGAAACCTCGAAACCGTTGGTCAGACGAACACGGCACACTTTACGCAGTGCGGAGTTCGGCTTTTTCGGGGTGGTGGTATATACGCGGGTGCATACGCCGCGACGCTGAGGGCAGTTCTGCAGGGCAGGAACGCCGCTCTTGTCTACCAGGCGCTTGCGCGGTTTGCGCACCAGCTGGTTGATAGTTGCCATCTATAGCTCCACTGATTGTCTTACGACACTTAAAAACGAAAATGGGCAGAGCATGCGCCCTGCCAATTTTCGGGGTACAAGATACTAAAGAGCTTACGGATTCCAGTCAAGACAAAGCCCCGGTTGTCAAGACAACCGGGGCTTTGTTTGAGGCTTAGTTACCGCTCAGATTGAGCGCTTCGGCCAGTGCTGCTTCGGCTTCGCTCGCGCTGACACGCTGCGGTTTGCCGAGCTCGCGCTGACGCTTGCGCTCGCTGTGGTAAGCCAGACCGGTACCCGCCGGGATCAGACGACCCACGACCACGTTCTCCTTCAGGCCGCGCAGGAAGTCGCGCTTGCCGGTAACCGCCGCCTCGGTGAGGACGCGGGTGGTTTCCTGGAAGGATGCCGCCGAGATGAACGACTCGGTGGACAGCGAGGCCTTGGTGATACCCAGCAGAACGCGCTCGTACTTGGCCGGGAACTTGTCCTGGGTGCCCAGTACTTCGTTCTCTTCCAGCACGTGAACCAGTTCGACCTGGTCGCCCTTGATGAAGGACGAATCGCCCGACTCGGCCACTTCGACCTTGCGCAGCATCTGGCGCAGGATGGTCTCGATGTGCTTGTCGTTGATCTTCACGCCCTGCAGACGGTAAACGTCCTGGATCTCGTTGACGATGTACTTGGCCAGCGAGCTCACACCCAGCAGACGGAGGATGTCGTGCGGGTTGCTCGGGCCGTCGGAGATCACTTCACCACGGCTTACCTGTTCACCTTCGAACACGTTCAGGTGACGCCACTTCGGAATCAGCTCCTCGTACGGATCGCTACCGTCGGTGGGAGTGATGACCAGGCGGCGCTTGCCCTTGGTTTCCTTGCCGAAGGAGATGGTGCCGCTGATTTCCGCCAAGATCGAAGGCTCTTTCGGACGACGAGCTTCGAACAGGTCGGCAACGCGCGGCAGACCACCGGTGATGTCGCGGGTCTTCGAGGTTTCCTGCGGGATACGCGCGATAACGTCACCGATGCGCACTTTCGCGCCATCGTTGAGGTTGACCAGGGCGTTCGCCGGCAGGAAGTACTGGGCCGGTACATCAGTACCCGGCAGCAGCAGATCCTTGCCTGCAGCGTCGATCAGCTTCACGGCCGGACGAATGTCCTTGCCGGCAGCCGGACGATCCTTCGGATCCATCACTTCAATGTTGGTCAGACCGGTCAGTTCGTCGGTCTGGCGCTTGATGGTGATGCCCTCTTCCATGCCCACGAAGGCCACGGTGCCGTCCATCTCGGTGACGATCGGGTGGGTGTGCGGGTCCCACTTGGCGACGATGGCGCCCGGATCGACCTTGTCACCTTCCTTCACGGAAATCACCGCACCGTACGGCAGCTTGTAGCGCTCGCGCTCACGACCGAAGTCGTCGGCTACCGCCAGCTCACCGGAACGGGAAACCGCAACCAGGGCGCCGTCGGCACGCTCTACGTGCTTCAGGTTGTGCAGGCGAATGGTGCCGCCGTTCTTGACCTGTACGTTGTCCACGGCGGAAGTACGGCTGGCCGCACCACCGATGTGGAAGGTACGCATGGTCAGCTGGGTACCCGGCTCACCGATCGACTGGGCAGCGATAACGCCGACAGCCTCACCGATGTTCACGCGGTGACCACGGGCCAGATCGCGGCCGTAGCACATGGCGCAGATGCCGTGACGGGTTTCGCAGGTGATCGGCGAACGTACAACGACTTCGTCGACGCTCATCTGCTCGAGGAAATCGACCCACTTCTCGTCGATCAGGGTGCCGGCCTCGACGATCACGTCGTCGCTGCCCGGCTTGAGCACGTCGCGAGCCATCACACGGCCGAGTACACGCTCACCCAGCGGCTCAACCACGTCGCCGCCTTCGATGTGCGGGGACATGAACAGGCCACGGTCGGTGCCGCAATCGATCTCGGTCACTACCAGGTCCTGGGCCACGTCGACGAGACGACGGGTCAGGTAACCGGAGTTCGCGGTCTTCAGTGCGGTATCCGCCAGACCTTTACGAGCACCGTGAGTGGAGATGAAGTACTGGAGTACGTTCAGGCCTTCACGGAAGTTCGCGGTGATCGGGGTCTCGATGATGGAGCCGTCCGGCTTGGCCATCAGGCCACGCATACCGGCAAGCTGACGGATCTGGGCCGCGGAACCCCGCGCACCGGAGTCCGCCATCATGTACATGGAGTTGAAGGACTCCTGGTCGACCTGCTTGCCTTCGCGATCGGTCACCTTCTCTTTCGAGAGGTTGGCCATCATCGCCTTGGAGACTTCGTCGTTGGCCTTGGACCAGAGGTCGATCACCTTGTTGTACTTCTCGCCCTGGGTTACCAGGCCGGAAGCGTACTGGCTCTCGATCTCCTTCACTTCCTCGGTGGCAGCATCGATGATGCGAGCCTTTTCGTCCGGGATGACGAAGTCGTTCACGCCGATCGACACACCGGAGATGGTCGAGTAGGCGAAGCCGGTATACATCAGCTGGTCAGCGAAGATGACGGTGTCCTTCAGACCCACCACGCGGTAGCAGTGGTTGATCAGCTTGGAGATCGCCTTCTTCTTCATCGACTGGTTGACCACGTCGAAGGGCAGGCCGGCCGGGACAACCTGGAACAGCAGCGCACGGCCGACGGTGGAGTCGACGATACGGGTGTTGGCGGTCAGGGAGCCGTCTTCGTTCTTGATCTTCTCGTTGATGCGCACTTTTACGCGGGCGTGCAGGGACACCTGGCCGCTGCGGTAGGCGCGGTCAACTTCCTGCAGGTCTGCGAAAGCCATGCCCTCGCCCTTCGCGTTGATCGCTTCACGGGTCATGTAGTACAGACCCATTACCACGTCCTGCGACGGAACGATGATCGGCTCGCCGTTGGCCGGCGACAGAATGTTGTTGGTCGACATCATCAGCGCGCGCGCTTCCAGCTGAGCCTCGAGGGTCAGCGGAACGTGCACGGCCATCTGGTCACCGTCGAAGTCGGCGTTGTACGCGGCGCAGACCAGCGGGTGCAGCTGGATGGCTTTACCTTCGATCAGTACCGGTTCGAATGCCTGGATGCCCAGACGGTGCAGGGTCGGCGCACGGTTCAGCAGTACGGGGTGTTCGCGGATGACTTCAGCGAGAACGTCCCAAACTTCCGGCAGCTCGCGCTCGACCATCTTCTTGGCGGCCTTGATGGTGGTGGCCATGCCACGACCTTCCAGCTTGCCGAAGATGAACGGCTTGAACAGCTCCAGGGCCATCTTCTTCGGCAGACCGCACTGGTGCAGACGCAGGGTCGGACCTACGGTAATTACCGAACGGCCGGAGTAGTCCACGCGCTTGCCGAGCAGGTTCTGACGGAAGCGACCCTGCTTGCCCTTGATCATGTCGGCCAGGGACTTCAGCGGGCGCTTGTTCGAGCCGGTGATGGCACGGCCGCGGCGGCCGTTGTCCAGCAGGGCGTCGACGGCTTCCTGCAGCATGCGCTTTTCGTTGCGCACGATGATGTCCGGAGCGGCCAGGTCGAGCAGGCGCTTCAGACGGTTGTTACGGTTGATCACGCGGCGATACAGATCGTTCAGATCCGAAGTCGCGAAGCGGCCGCCATCCAGCGGAACCAGCGGACGCAGGTCCGGCGGCAGCACCGGCAGGACGGTCAGCACCATCCACTCGGGATGGTTGCCGGAGCCCTGGAAGGCTTCCATCAGCTTCAGGCGCTTGGACAGCTTCTTGATCTTGGTTTCCGAGTTGGTCTGCGGAATCTCTTCGCGCAGGCGGCCAATCTCGTGCTCCAGATCGATAGCGTTGAGCAGCTCGCGAACGGCTTCCGCACCCATGCGGGCGTCGAAGTCGTCACCGAACTCTTCGAGGGCTTCGAAGTACTGCTCGTCGTTCAGCAGCTGGCCCTTCTCCAGGGTGGTCATGCCCGGATCGATCACTACGTAGCTCTCGAAGTAGAGCACGCGCTCGATGTCACGCAGGGTCATGTCCAGCAGCAGGCCGATACGGGACGGCAGGGACTTCAGGAACCAGATGTGGGCGACCGGCGAGGCCAGCTCGATGTGGCCCATGCGCTCGCGGCGCACCTTGGCCAGGGCGACTTCCACGCCGCACTTCTCGCAGATCACACCGCGGTGCTTCAGGCGCTTGTACTTACCGCACAGGCACTCGTAGTCCTTCACCGGGCCAAAGATCTTGGCGCAGAACAGGCCATCGCGCTCCGGCTTGAAGGTACGGTAGTTGATGGTCTCCGGCTTCTTGACTTCGCCGAAGGACCAGGAACGAATCATCTCGGGCGAGGCCAGGCCAATACGGATGGCATCGAACTCTTCGATCTGACCCTGGTTTTTCAACAGATTAAGCAAGTCTTTCAAGGCCTTTCCTCCTCACGGACCCGGTGCGACCGGCCTTGACCAGCCGCACCGTTCTGACGTCACGTGTTATTCGGTTTCCAGTTCGATATCGATGCCGAGCGAGCGGATCTCTTTGATCAACACGTTGAAGGACTCGGGCATGCCGGCCTCCATGCGGTGATCCCCGTCCACGATGTTCTTGTACATCTTGGTACGGCCGTTCACGTCGTCCGACTTCACGGTCAGCATTTCCTGCAGGGTGTAGGCGGCACCGTAGGCTTCCAGCGCCCAGACCTCCATCTCCCCGAAACGCTGGCCACCGAACTGCGCCTTACCACCCAGCGGCTGCTGGGTAACCAGGCTGTAAGAGCCGGTGGAACGTGCGTGCATCTTGTCATCGACCAGGTGGTTCAGCTTGAGCATGTACATATAACCGACAGTGGTCGTACGCTCGAACTGGTTGCCGGTGCGGCCGTCATACAGACGCATCTGACCGCTTTCCGGCAGATCGGCCAGCTTCAGCATGGCCTTGATCTCGCGCTCCTTGGCACCGTCGAACACCGGGGTAGCCATGGGCACGCCGCCCTTGAGGTTGTTGGCCAGAGCGAGGATCTCGTTATCGTTCAGCTCGTCCAGGCTCTCCTGGCGGCCGCCGATCTCGTTGTAGATCTCGTTCAGGAACACACGCAGCTCGGCGATCTTGCGCTGCTCTTCGAGCATGCGGTTGATCTTCTCGCCCAGGCCCTTGGCCGCGAGGCCCAGGTGGGTTTCGAGGATCTGACCGACGTTCATGCGCGACGGTACGCCCAGCGGGTTCAGCACGATGTCGACCGGAGTGCCATGCACGTCGTGCGGCATGTCTTCGACCGGCATGATCACCGAGACGACACCCTTGTTACCGTGGCGGCCTGCCATCTTGTCGCCCGGCTGGATGCGGCGCTTGATAGCGAGGTAGACCTTGACGATCTTCAGTACGCCCGGCGCCAGGTCGTCGCCCTGCTGCAGCTTGCGCTTCTTGTCTTCGAACTTGTCGTCGAGCATCTGACGGCGGTCGCTGATGTAGGCCTGGGCCTTCTCCAGCTGCTCGTTCAGAGGATCTTCCGCCATGCGCAGCTTGAACCACTGGCCGCGCTCGAGGCCGTCCAGGTACTCGTCGGTGATCTCTGCGCCTTTCTTCAGGGCAGGACCGCCGTCGGCCTTGGCACCGACCAGAGCGGAACGCAGACGCTCGAAGGTTGCGCCTTCGACGATGCGAAACTCTTCGTTCAGGTCCTTGCGGATCTCGTCCAGCTGCATCTTCTCGATGGACAGGGCACGACTGTCGCGCTCTACGCCATCACGGGTGAAGACCTGTACGTCAATGACGGTGCCTTTGGTGCCGGTCGGCACGCGCAGGGATGTGTCCTTCACGTCGGACGCCTTCTCACCGAAGATCGCACGCAGCAGCTTCTCTTCCGGAGTCAGCTGGGTCTCGCCTTTCGGGGTGACCTTGCCGACCAGGATGTCGCCAGCCTGTACTTCGGCGCCGACGTAGACGATACCAGCTTCGTCCAGCTTGTTCAGCGCAGCCTCACCCACGTTCGGGATGTCCGCGGTGATTTCTTCTGGGCCGAGCTTGGTGTCACGGGCAACGCAGGTCAGTTCCTGGATATGGATCGTGGTGAAACGATCTTCCTGGACCACGCGCTCGGACAGGCAGATGGAGTCTTCGAAGTTGAAGCCATTCCAGGGCATGAACGCTACGCGCATGTTCTGACCCAGAGCCAGTTCACCCATGTCGGTGGACGGGCCGTCGGCCAGGATGTCGCTGCGCGAAACCTGATCACCCTTCTGCACCAGCGGACGCTGGTTGATGCAGGTGTTCTGGTTCGAACGGGTGTACTTGGTCAGGTTGTAGATGTCGACGCCGGCTTCGCCAGTCTCGACTTCATCATCATTCACACGAACCACGATACGGCTGGCGTCGACCGAGTCGATCACACCACCACGACGGGCAACCACGCAGACACCGGAGTCACGGGCTACGTTGCGCTCCATGCCGGTACCTACCAGCGGCTTGTCGGCGCGCAGGGTCGGTACAGCCTGACGCTGCATGTTCGAACCCATGAGTGCACGGTTGGCGTCGTCGTGCTCGAGGAACGGAATCAGCGAGGCAGCGACGGAAACGACCTGCTTCGGCGACACGTCCATGAGGGTGACGTCTTCCGGCGCCTTCACGGTGAATTCGTTCAGGTGACGTACGGCTACCAGTTCATCGATCAGCTCGCCCTTTTCGTTCAGGGTTGCCGAAGCCTGGGCGATCACGTGATCAGCTTCTTCGATCGCGGACAGGAAGACGATGTCGTCGCTGACCAGACCTTCCTTCACCACGCGGTACGGGCTTTCCAGGAAGCCGTACTTGTTGGTGCGGGCGTAGGTGGCCAGGGAGTTGATCAGACCGATGTTCGGACCTTCAGGGGTTTCGATCGGGCACACACGGCCGTAGTGGGTCGGGTGTACGTCACGAACCTCAAAGCCCGCCCGCTCACGGGTCAGACCGCCCGGGCCGAGTGCGGAGACGCGGCGCTTGTGGGTGATCTCGGAGAGCGGGTTGTTCTGGTCCATGAACTGCGACAGCTGGCTGGAACCGAAGAACTCCTTGATCGCGGCAGCCACCGGCTTGGCGTTGATCAGGTCCTGCGGCATCAGGCCTTCGCTTTCGGCCATCGACAGACGTTCCTTGACCGCGCGCTCTACACGCACCAGGCCAACACGGAACTGGTTCTCGGCCATCTCGCCGACGCAACGGACGCGACGGTTACCCAGGTGGTCGATATCGTCGACGATGCCTTTGCCGTTACGGATGGCAACGAGGGTCTTGAGGACCTCGACGATGTCTTCCTTGCTCAGGACGCCAGCGCCTTCGATCTCGGTACGACCGATACGACGGTTGAACTTCATGCGGCCAACGGCGGACAGGTCGTAACGCTCGGCGCTGAAGAACAGGTTGCCGAACAGAGTCTCGGCGGCTTCCTTGGTCGGCGGCTCGCCGGGGCGCATCATGCGATAGATCTCGACCAGCGCTTCCAGTTGGTTGCTGGTGGAGTCGATCTTCAGCGTGTCGGAGATGAACGGACCGCAGTCGATGTCGTTGGTGTACAGGGTTTCCAGGCGCGCAACCTGGGCCTTGGCGATCTTCGCCAGGGCATCGACGGTCAGCTCGGTGTTGCACTCGGCGATGATCTCGCCGGTAGCCGGGTGCACGACGGCCTTGGCCACGGTGCGGCCAATCAGGTAGTCGAACGGCACTTCCAGCTGGCTGATGCCAGCCTTCTCGAGCTGATTGATGTGACGCGCGGTGATACGGCGGCCCGCTTCAACGATGACCTTGCCGGCAGCATCCTTGATGTCGAAGCTGGCGATCTCGCCACGCAGACGCGAAGGCACCAGTTCCAGATTCAGGGTCTCGCCCTTGATCTCGTAGACGTTGGTGTCATAGAACGCGTTGAGGATTTCCTCGGTGCTGTAGTTCAGCGCGCGCAGCAGGACGGAAGCCGGCAGCTTGCGGCGACGGTCGATACGAACGAACACGCAGTCCTTCGGATCGAACTCGAAGTCGAGCCAGGAGCCGCGATAAGGAATGATGCGAGCGGAGTACAGCAGCTTGCCGGAGCTGTGGGTCTTGCCACGGTCGTGGTCGAAGAACACACCCGGTGAGCGGTGCAGCTGGGAAACGATGACGCGCTCGGTACCGTTGATGATGAAGGTACCGTTCTCGGTCATCAGGGGGATTTCCCCCATGTAGACTTCTTGTTCCTTGATGTCCTTGATCGCTTTGTTCGACGACTCCTTGTCGAAAATGATCAGGCGCACTTTCACACGCAGCGGGACCGCAAAGGTCACACCGCGCAGTACGCATTCCTTGACATCGAAGGCCGGCTCACCCAGACGGTAGCCGACGTATTCCAGGGCAGCATTGCCGGAATAGCTGATAATCGGGAAGACGGACTTGAAGGCCGCATGCAGGCCGATGTCTCGGACCTGGTCCTTGCTTGCACCCGCCTGCAGGAATTCGCGATAGGAATCCAGCTGGATGGCCAGCAAATACGGCACATCCATGACGTCCGGCAACTTGCTAAAGTCCTTGCGGATACGTTTTTTCTCAGTGTATGAGTAAGCCATCAGCGTTCCCCAGCTTGGTCACCTGCTTGTTTGGCCTCTCCCGCACAGGGGAGCAGCCCAAAAATCGTGCAAACCCTTGGTTTGCGCCGCCACTCGTGGCGGGATTTTCACGTTATGGGAGGCACCTACGGCACCCCACCCATAACGGAAAAAGGCCGGTGGCAATTGCCACCAGCCATCAGCCTGTCGCTTAACGCTCGGGCTGTCGACGCAAGGTACGAACTTACTTGAGCTCGACCTTGGCGCCTGCTTCTTCCAGGGCTTTCTTGGCAGCTTCGGCTTCTTCTTTCGAAGCGCCTTCCTTGACCACACCCGGGGCGCCGTCAACGACAGCCTTGGCTTCTTTCAGGCCCAGGCCGGTCAGTTCACGAACGACCTTGATCACGTTCACTTTCTTGTCGCCAGCTTCGGCCAGGACGATGGTGAACTCGGTTTGCTCTTCAGCAGCGGCAGCAGCCGGGCCGGCAGCAGCAACGGTAGCGGCAGCAGCGGTAACGCCGAACTTCTCTTCCATCGCCTTGATCAGTTCAACGATCTGCATGACGGACATTTCGGATACGGCGGAGATGATGTCTTCGTTGGTCAGAGCCATGACTCTAATTCCTGTATTGGGTGACGGCCTAAGGCCATCGAATTAAACAAAAAAGGTTGAAAGGAGATGCCGAGCCTTAGGCTGCGGTAGCTTCTTTCTGATCGCGAATTGCCGCCAGAGTACGAGCCAGCTTGCTGGTAGCGCCTTGGATCACGCTCATCAGCTGTGCAACAGCTTCGTTGTAGGTCGGCAGGGTCGCCAGCACGTCGATCTGATTGGCTGCGAGGAACTGACCCTCGAACGCGGCCGCCTTGATCTCGAACTTGTCCTGACCCTTGGCAAACTCCTTGAAGATGCGAGCGGCAGCGCCCGGATGTTCGTTGGAGAAAGCAATCAGGGTCGGGCCCTTGAACACGTCGTTGAGCACTTCAAACTGAGTGCCTTCAACGGCGCGCTTGAGCAGGGTGTTACGTACGACTTTCACGTACACACCAGCTGCGCGGGCCTCTTTACGGAGTCCGGTCATAGCGCCGACAGTCACGCCGCGTGCATCAACCACGACAGCGGACAGACCGGCTTTGGCAGCCTCGTTGACTTCAGCGACGATGGCCTTCTTGTCTTCGAGTTTAATTGCCACGGGTTTACTCCTGGATGTTACCGATTCGTCCAGCCGGAGCCGGACGGCGTTTTGGTGTCTGATTCGGTAAACGAATCGGGAGCACCATCTGCGTAGGCTTGAGGTTTAAGGCTTGCGCCGCCTACGGTCTTGGATAGCCCCCGCCAGGCAGGGACCCCAATACCTGCGAGCAGTGGGCGAACCCACCACTCGACTTAGTTCATCAGCCTTCCAGCGAAGCCTGATCGATCTGCAGACCCGGGCCCATGGTGGTGCTCAGGGTTACGCGCTGAACGTACACGCCCTTAGAGGAGGACGGCTTCAGACGCTTCAGATCGCTCAGCAGCGCTTCCACGTTCTGCTTCAGCTTGACCGGCTCGAAGTCGATCTTGCCAACGGAAGCGTGGATGATGCCGTTCTTGTCGGTACGGAAACGTACCTGACCGGCCTTGGCGTTCTTGACAGCGGTAGCGACGTCCGGAGTGACGGTGCCGACTTTCGGGTTCGGCATCAGACCGCGCGGGCCCAGTACCTGGCCCAGCTGGCCAACAACACGCATGGCGTCCGGGGAAGCGATGACGACGTCGTAGTTCAGGTCGCCGGCTTTCATTTCGGCAGCCAGCTCGTCCATGCCAACCTTGTCTGCACCAGCAGCCAGGGCAGCTTCAACACCAGGACCCTGGGTGAAGACGGCAACGCGTACGGATTTGCCGGTGCCGTTCGGCAGAACGGTGGCGCCACGTACGACCTGGTCGGATTTACGCGGATCAACGCCCAGATTGATGGCGATGTCCACGGACTCCTTGAACTTGATGGTCGACAGCTCGGCCAGCAGCTTGGCGGCATCTTCGAAGCCGTATTGCTTGCCCGCTTCGATCTTCTCGGCGATAGCCTTTTGACGCTTGGTCAGCTTAGCCATTACACACCCTCCACGTTCAGGCCCATGCTGCGCGCGGAGCCAGCAATGGTGCGTACGGCAGCGTCCAGGTCAGCAGCGGTCAGGTCAGCTTGCTTGGCCTTGGCGATCTCTTCCAGTTGAGCACGGGTAACGGTGCCGACTTTCTGAGAGTTCGGACGAGCGGAGCCGCTGGTGATGCCAGCTGCTTTTTTCAGCAGGACGGCAGCGGGGGTGCTCTTGGTTTCGAAGGTGAAGCTACGGTCGCTGTAAACGGTGATGATCACAGGAGTCGGCAGACCCGGCTCTTGGCCTTGGGTCTTGGCGTTGAACGCCTTGCAGAATTCCATGATGTTCACGCCGTGCTGACCCAGAGCCGGGCCGACGGGCGGCGACGGATTGGCCTGGCCGGCCTTAACTTGCAGCTTGATGTAAGCCGTGATTTTCTTAGCCATTTGCTACTCCAAATGCGGGTCAAGCGCCCTGTCGGGCTCCCCGGTTGCTTTCGCGTTTTATCCCAAGGACGACAAAACCCCGCAGCCTAGGGCTGCGGGGTGTGGGATTCAATGTGCCAGTTAAACTTTCTCTACCTGGCTGAACTCCAGCTCTACCGGGGTAGAGCGACCGAAAATGAGCACAGCGACCTGGATGCGGCTCTTGTCGTAGTTAACTTCTTCGACGACACCATTGAAGTCTGCGAACGGACCGTCGATGACTCGAACAGTCTCACCCGGCTCGAACAGGGTCTTCGGCTTCGGCTTGTCGCCGCTATCAGAGACACGACGCAGGATGGCATCAGCCTCTTTATCGGTGATCGGCGCCGGCTTGTCAGCGGTACCACCAATGAAGCCCATGACGCGAGGAGTATCCTTGACCAGGTGCCAAGTACCCTCGTTCATATCCATCTGCACCAGGACATAGCCTGGGAAGAATTTGCGCTCACTCTTGCGCTTCTGGCCGTTCCGCATCTCCACAACTTCTTCAGTGGGGACGAGAATCTCACCAAACCCATCTTCCATGCCGGCCAGTTTGACCCGCTCGATCAGCGAGCGCATGACATGCTTCTCGTAACCCGAGTAGGCATGCACAACGTACCAACGCTTAGCCACGGAACACCCTTAACCTACAATCATGGAAACCAGCCAACCCAGCAGGGAGTCGAGCCCCCAAAGCACCAGCGCCATTACCAGCACTACTGCCACTACGATCAGCGTGGTCTGAGTTGTCTCTTGACGAGACGGCCATACAACCTTGCGAATCTCGGCGCGAGCTTCTTTAGCCAAAGTAAAGAATGCACGCCCCTTGACGGTCTGCAGCGAAACGAAGCCTGCAACAGCCGCCATCACGAGAATACCGAGAACGCGATAGAAGATCGGTTGCGCGGAGTAGTACTGATTGGCAACCACAGCCACCACCACCAGCACTACAACCACAAGCCACTTCAAGAGATCGAGGCGCGACTCTTTGGCTTCTACCTTCGCATTCATCTGCTAGGAATCCCGTTTAAAGAAGTGCCAGATCTTGAAAAATCTGGCAGGCCAGGAGGGAATCGAACCCCCAACCTGCGGTTTTGGAGACCGCCGCTCTGCCAATTGAGCTACTGGCCTAGAACAAAGTCAGGCCGACCATTATGCCGGCCCGAGAAGAAAAGATCAATCGATTACTCGATGATCTTGGCAACCACGCCAGCGCCAACGGTACGGCCGCCTTCGCGAATCGCGAAGCGCAGGCCATCCTCCATGGCGATCGGAGCGATCAGGGTGACAACCATTTTCACGTTGTCGCCCGGCATTACCATCTCGACGCCTTCCGGCAGTTCGCAGTTGCCGGTTACGTCGGTGGTACGGAAGTAGAACTGCGGACGGTAGCCTTTGAAGAACGGGGTGTGACGACCACCTTCTTCTTTGGACAGCACGTACACTTCGCACTCGAACTTGGTGTGCGGCTTGATGGTGCCCGGCTTGGCCAGAACCTGGCCACGCTCTACGTCTTCACGCTTGGTGCCACGCAGCAGTACGCCGACGTTCTCACCAGCACGACCTTCGTCGAGCAGCTTGCGGAACATTTCAACGCCGGTGCAGGTAGTTTTGGTAGTCGCCTTGATACCGACGATTTCCACCTCTTCCTGGATCTTGACGATGCCACGCTCAACACGGCCAGTTACCACGGTGCCACGGCCGGAGATCGAGAATACGTCTTCGATCGGCATCAGGAACGGCTTGTCGATGGCGCGCTCGGGCTCGGGGATGTACGAGTCCAGGGTTTCCACCAGCTTGCGCACGGCGGAAACGCCCATCTCGTTGTCGTCCTGGCCGTTCAGGGCCATCAGAGCGGAACCGATCACGATCGGAGTGTCGTCGCCCGGGAAGTCGTAGGTGTTCAGCAGATCGCGAACCTCCATTTCGACCAGTTCCAGCAGCTCGGCGTCGTCAACCATGTCGGCCTTGTTCAGGAACACGACGATGTAAGGAACGCCTACCTGGCGGGACAGCAGGATGTGCTCGCGGGTCTGCGGCATGGGGCCGTCAGCAGCCGAGCAAACCAGGATCGCGCCGTCCATCTGGGCAGCACCGGTGATCATGTTCTTTACGTAGTCGGCGTGACCCGGGCAGTCTACGTGAGCGTAGTGGCGTACCGGCGAGTCGTATTCAACGTGAGAGGTGTTGATGGTGATACCACGAGCCTTCTCTTCCGGCGCATTGTCGATCTGATCGAAAGCGCGAGCGGAGCCACCCCAGGTCTCGGAGCAGACCTTGGTCAGAGCAGCGGTCAGAGTGGTTTTGCCGTGGTCAACGTGACCGATGGTGCCGACGTTTACGTGCGGCTTGTTACGCTCAAATTTTTCTTTAGCCATCTTGACCGCCTCCCGTAAGGAATTGAGAAAGTCACGTCACCATTAAAACAAAGGCAGATATTTTCATATCTGCCTTTGCGAGATGGAGCTCATGAGCGGATTTGAACCGCTGACCTCACCCTTACCAAGGGTGTGCTCTACCAGCTGAGCTACATGAGCAAGACATCAGCAACAAACTTGGAGCGGGTAGCGGGAATCGAACCCGCATCATCAGCTTGGAAGGCTGAGGTTCTACCACTGAACTATACCCGCGGAGCTTGCAGCTCACGCTTGAAAACTGGTGGAGGGGGAAGGATTCGAACCTTCGAAGTCTGAGACGTCAGATTTACAGTCTGATCCCTTTGGCCGCTCGGGAACCCCTCCGAGTGAGGCGGCATTCTACAGTCTGCCACCGCGTTGTCAACTGTTTTTCTTTAAAAAACTTGAGCTTAGCTCGCTGACAACAGCCTCAAGTGACTCCCCTTTGCAGGTGACTCCTTTGAAGCGGGCGTCATTCTATTCAAACTATTGAGGGCTTGCAACGCTTTTACACTGCATTGTTTGCTTTTGCAGCTCAGGGAAGTCCGGAGCCAGTTGGCGCACCAGGGAATCATCCACCAGGCGCCCGCTTTCCGGGGCTACCTGAGCCCAGTAATCATGCTGCGAGCGAGCCAGCTCACGCACCAGGGCATCATAGCCAGCAGACTTCAGGCGCTCTACGACACTATCCGCGGAGTCCTTGCGCTGGAATATGCCCAGGGAAATCCCGTCAGTGAGATCTCCCTCGGTGATGATGTAGCTGTCGATCTTGCGCGCCTGCAGCTCGCGCAACTGCCACAACGATGCCTGTCGCGATGCCAACGGCGGCAAATAAACCCAGTAATCGACACCGGCCGCAGCGTCAACAGCCTGCACCGAAGCCTGAACATCCAGGCTCAGCAAGCGCTGGACTAGCTGCCGGGCGCGATCTTCTGCCGGAAAGCTGCCCAGATAGATGCACGCGGACGGGGGAGCAGCCACCGTTTTTTCTTCCACCGGACGGCGCCGAGGCGCCTCGGCAGACTCGCTGAGCAGACGAATATTCTTCTGCTCGGCATGGAACAGGCTGAGCGGCGCGATCTCTTTTGGACGAAGCGGTGCCTGCTGTTGATGCCAGACGAAATAGAGCACGTTGAGGACAAGCAGGAAGAGGAAGAACCAACGCATCGATCAGACTCACTCGATCGGACAGGCAAGCGCCAGGCCGAGAAATACCAGATCAGGAAGCACCACAGCACGCGCAGACTCATCCTTGACTAGCTCGGCATCGCCCCCTGTCAGATAGACAGCGCAGTCATCACCCAGCAGCTTGTTCGCAAGATCGATCTGTTCCCGCACAAACCCACGCAGCATCAGCACACAGCCGCGCTCCACCGCTTCGGAGGTTTCCTGGCCTGGCAGCAGATTCTGCAGCGCTTCATTAGCAGCCTCATCGTCATAGCGAATACGGCGCGTATGCGTGCGCAGCTGGCTGCGCATCAGGGGCATGCCGGGAGCTATATAGCCGCCCAAGTGCTTGCCGGAGGCATCGACCAGATCGGAAGTGACCGCCGTACCGAGATCGAGCACCAGGCAACCACGCCCCGCCAGACAATGGCCGGCCACCAACGCGAGCCAGCGATCCATCCCGAGGCGCTGGTACTCACGGTAGCCATTTAGCACTCCGCCCAACTCTGTCGCCGGCGCCGCAATCTGCACCGCAATGGGGAATGCACTTTCCAGACCGACACGAAGCGCTTCCGTTTCCTGCTCACTGCGCACGCTGACCATACGACAATAGCGAATGTCCACCACTTCGCTGGCCTGCAGTTGAGCAAGCAGCCCCTGATCAGAATCAGCGACGCCACCAGCGACGGTCACCAAGTCGTGCTTCCTAACCACCCGCCACTTGATCAGGCTATTTCCGCAATCCAACTCAAGAATCATCCGACAACCTCAGACTCAGCTCGCCTCCGCTGTAGCTCTGCTCCTTGCCATCCACCAGGAGACGCAGCGCGCCTCTTTCATCGATGCCGAGGGCACGCCCAACGATATTATTGGCGACAGTGGACAGCGTGACTTGCCGCCCCTGCCATAGATGAAGAGACTCCCACTCTTCGCGACTGGCGGCGAAGCCGCGCTCGCGATGACGGGAGAGCGCATGCGCAAGCTGTGACTCCAACGCCTGCAGCAATTCATTGCGATCAACCTGGCCGCCCTGCACCTCTCGAACCGAAGTCCAGGGCTGATCAATGGCGTAAGCCGTGCGCATGTTCACATTGATACCGATACCGATGGCGACGCTACAGATGTCAGCGGGATCGCCAGTCAACTCCAACAGGATACCGGCGATCTTCTTGCCACCGACCAGGACGTCATTGGGCCACTTCAAGCCGACATCCTTTACGCCCAGCGCCTGGATGGCCTTCGCTACCGCGAGACCAACCACCAAACTCATCCCCTCCAATTCCTGCGCACCACCGCGCACGGTGATGCCGAGGGTATAGTAAAGGTTGGAGCCGAAGGGGCTTTCCCACTGCCGCCCTCGCCTCCCTCGCCCTGCGGTCTGCCGCTCACCCAAGACGGCGAACGGCGCCACAGCGCCGGCAGAGAGGCGCCGCAGGACCTCAGCGTTGGTGGAATCGATCGAAAACAGGACATCGAGAGGCCACGGGCCGGAATCGGACCTGGGCGAGATGATGCTAAGAGGCTCTTCCAGGCGGTAACCACGGCCGCGAACGCGCTGCACGACCATACCGTAGTCACGCTCAAAGCCCTCAAGCCGCTTCCAAACGGCACTCCGACTTACCCCGAGGAGAGCACCCAGCTCTTCTCCGGAATGAAAGCGGCCATCGCTCAGCAATTTCAGCAAGGTCTGCATATCACCCCCCGCAACAGTCAGGCACGCATCATATAGAGGCATGCCTGAATTGCCTACGCAGCGATGTCCCGACTTTCCCGCGCGCCAAAGCAAAACCCCCGGCCAGCGAAGCTGACCAGGGGTCTTGGGATAGGAGCTTGACGATGACCTACTCTCACATGGAGAAACTCCACACTACCATCGGCGATGCGTCGTTTCACTACTGAGTTCGGG
>NZ_JACVBX010000013.1 GCF_014852585.1 Pseudomonas sp. PDM18
ACGCAGGCCGCGCTCGGTAACTTGTCTGACCGCTTCGATTTTGAATTCTTCGGGGTAACGCTGGTTGCTCATGGCACCTCCTGATGGGCCTCATTATGAGGCTTGGAGGTGTCTACGAAACTAGGGGTGATTCACCCTCAGCATCCAAATATCGCCGATACAAAGCTAAGTCTTTCGCCAAACCTACGCAGGTTTTGACCTTACAATTGTTTTGAAATTTATATATCAGGAAAAGACAGGCTTCCTGCCAAATTGCGCCGTCGGCTGTTCTGACCAACGGGAAGCTGACCGCCGGCGTGGCTGAGTCGGTGGGTGAGACGCGATAGGTGGCTAGGGGAGTGCTGACGACTGTCCCCTCCATACCGCACAAGGGCTGGGTCTCTGTCAGGCGGAAGCTTTTAACGAGAACGGATTGCGCGCGAGGGAGAGGCATGACCAGGATCCCTACCAAGGAGGCTCCTGTCCATATCTAGACGACTTTAGAAGGGTGTCAAATCAGTGAATACTTTGGGGTACGTCCGGGTCCTCGACGAAGGCCAGGATGCTGGTGCCGTGCTTCATCGGGCCCGGCTCGCGGGTGATCTTGCCGCCGCGCGAGCGGATGTCTTCGCAGGCCCTGTAGACGTCGGCCACTTCCAGGGCGATGTGGCCGTAGCCGGTGCCCAGTTCGTACTTATCCACACCCCAGTTGTAGGTCAGCTCGATGACGCTGTTGTCGTCTTCGTTGCCGTAGCCGACGAATGCCAGAGTGAACTGGCCGTCCGGATAATCCTTGCGGCGCAGCAGGGTCATGCCCAGGACTTCGGTGTAGAAGGCGATGGATTTGTCCATGTCGCCGACGCGCAGCATGGTGTGCAGCAGTCTCATCGGTTCTTTCCTCATCAGGCGCCCGGATAGCGGGCTTATAAACACAAACCCCGGCTCGTGGCCGGGGTTTGCTTGTCACGGGAGACGCAAGCTTATCAGAACAGCTTGCGGCCCTTGTTCGCGGCGATACGCATGCGCAGCGCGTTGAGCTTGATGAAGCCAGCGGCATCGGCCTGGTTGTATGCGCCGCCGTCTTCCTCGAAGGTCGCGATGTTGGCATCGAACAGCGAGTCGTCGGATTTGCGGCCGGTGACGATGACATTGCCCTTGTACAGTTTCAGGCGCACGACGCCATTCACGTGTTCCTGGGAGGCATCGATCATCTGCTGGAGCATCTCGCGCTCCGGGCTCCACCAGTAACCGGTGTAGATCAGCTTGGCGTAGCGCGGCATCAGCTCGTCCTTCAGGTGAGCGACTTCGCGGTCCAGGGTGATCGACTCGATGGCACGGTGCGCCTTGAGCATGATGGTGCCGCCGGGAGTTTCGTAGCAGCCACGGGACTTCATGCCGACGTAGCGGTTCTCGACGATGTCCAGACGGCCGATGCCGTTGGCGCCGCCGATACGGTTCAGCTCGGTCAGTACCTGGGCCGGAGTCATCTCCTTGCCGTCGATGGCGACGATGTCGCCCTTGCGGTAGGTCAGCTCGATGTAGGTGGCGGTGTCAGGGGCCTTCTCCGGGGAGACGGTCCACTTCCACATGTCCTCTTCGTGCTCGGTCCAGGTGTCTTCCAGCACGCCGCCTTCATAGGAAATGTGCAGCAGGTTGGCGTCCATGGAGTACGGCGACTTCTTTTTGCCGTGGCGCTCGATCGGGATGTTATGGGCTTCGGCGTAGTCCATCAGTTTCTCGCGGGACAGCAGGTCCCACTCACGCCAGGGAGCGATCACCTTCACGCCCGGCTTGAGCGCGTAGGCACCCAGCTCGAAACGCACCTGGTCGTTGCCCTTGCCGGTGGCGCCATGGGAGATGGCGTCAGCGCCGGTGGCGTTGGCGATCTCGATCAGGCGCTTGGCGATCAGCGGACGGGCGATGGAAGTACCCAGCAGGT
This sequence comes from Pseudomonas sp. PDM18, assembly GCF_014852585.1. Lineage (GTDB taxonomy): Bacteria > Pseudomonadota > Gammaproteobacteria > Pseudomonadales > Pseudomonadaceae > Pseudomonas. The sequence goes on from NZ_JACVBX010000013.1 coordinate 1,919, forward strand.
ACTCGCCTTCGTAGACGGTGTTGGCACGGAACATCGGGAAGACGAAGTCGCGGACGAACTCTTCTCGCAGGTCCTCGATGAAGACCTCTTTCACACCCATCTGCTTGGCCTTGGCGCGGGCCGGTTCGACCTCTTCGCCCTGACCCAGGTCGGCGGTGAAGGTCACCACTTCGCAGTTATAGGTATCCTGCAGCCACTTCAGAATTACCGAGGTGTCCAGGCCACCGGAATACGCCAGGACTACCTTCTTCACGTCCGCCATGCCACTCAACTCCACGGGGGTTGTCACGAAAGGGGCCGATTCTACTGTCCGCTCGGAATAATTTACAGAGGGGCGACAGCTTTTGACGACAAAGCGACAAATACTATCGTCGGTGCGACCCGACGCCGCGGGTCAGCCCTTGGGTGTTCCGGGCGAGCTGGCGGGGGGATTGGCTGCGTTGGCGGCAGGCGCTGACGGCGCACCCTGAGCCGGCGCGCTGGCGGTGCTGGAAGCCGGTGCGGCAGGGGCTAGCGGGGCTTCGGCGGGTGCCTGCTCGACGACCGCCTCGCGGGACAGGTTCACCGTCACCCGACGGTTCTTCGCGCGGTTGGCGGCGGAATTGTTCTTCACCAACGGATAGCGCTCGCCATAGAAACGCATGGTGATCTGCGATTCCGCCACGCCATTGGCCTTCAGGTACTCCATCACCGCGATCGCACGGCGGCGTGAGGCCTCGCGGTTGGCCAGGCGGTTGCCGCTGTTGTCGGAGTGGCCGTCCAGTTCGATGCGATTCACTGTCGGGTCGGCCTTCATGTACTGCAGGATGATGTCCAGCTTGGCGCGACCCAGCGGATCGACCTCGGTGCCGCCGTCCGGGAAGCCGACCTGGCTCTGGCGCACCTGGTCGAAGTTGACCGGGAGCATCTTCGTCGAACAGTCCTGGAACTTCACGTATCCGTCGGCGAAACGCGTTGGCATCAGCCTTACCAGCAGGTTTTCGCCCGTGCGCGTGCGGTGGCGAACCTCCGGAGTGCGCCCCTCCAGCAGGCCGCCGAGCAGGCGCCCGGCCTGCTGCTGGGTACTGTTGAAAGGCACATCGCCCGACCCCACCTGCACCGCCCCCAGGTTCAGGTCGCCCTGCCCAGGGCGCCACGGTGGCGCGGCCGCCAGCAGGGTCGCCGAGCCGCTGCCCAGCCAGCCCGTCTGCGGCTTGAGGCGGAAAGTCGGCAGTTCGCCGGCTCGCCAGACGAACTCGCCCAGGCCAAAACCGGCCACGCTCTGCGACAGCCGGCACTCGAACTGGTCGCCCTCCACCGTCCATTGCGCACTTTCCATGCGCGTCTGGAAGGTCAGCCCCCAGGCCGGAAGGCTGGCGCAGAGAGCAAGCAGGAGAAGAGAGGGCTGGCGCACGATGGCTTCCACACAGGTAAAGAGGCGTCTCAGATTCTATCGGTCGGCCTCGGCAAAACTTGATAGCGAGTGCCGGCGACGGCCTTTTCCGGTAGCATTTCACCCTCTTCCCGCTGCAACCGCCTCCCTGGAATCCGCATGTCCGACCGCCTGACACTTCTGCGCCCCGACGACTGGCACATCCACCTGCGCGACGGCGCCGCTCTCGCGCAAACCGTCGGCGACGCCGCCCGCACCTTCGGCCGCGCCATCATCATGCCGAACCTGGTCCCGCCGGTACGCAACGCCGCCGAAGCCGATGCCTATCGCCAGCGCATCCTCGCCGCCCGTCCGGCCGGCAGCCGCTTCGAACCGCTGATGGTGCTCTACCTCACCGACCGCACCAGCGCCGAGGAAGTCCGCGCGGCCAAGGCCTCCGGCTTCGTGCACGCCGCCAAGCTGTACCCGGCCGGCGCCACCACCAACTCCGATTCCGGCGTGACCAGCGTCGACAACATCTTCCACGTGCTCGAAGCCATGGCCGAGGTCGGCCTGCCGCTGCTGGTGCATGGCGAGGTGACCCGCGCCGAGGTCGACGTGTTCGACCGCGAGAAGCGCTTCATCGACGAGCACCTGACGCGCGTGGTCGAGCGCTTCCCGACCCTCAAGGTGGTCTTCGAGCACATCACCACCGGAGATGCCGCCGCCTTCGTCAAGGCCGCCCCGGCCAACGTCGGCGCTACCATCACCGCGCATCACCTGCTCTACAACCGTAACCACATGTTGGTTGGCGGCATTCGCCCGCACTTCTATTGCCTGCCCATCTTGAAGCGCAACACCCACCAGGAAGCCCTGCTGGATGCCGCCACCAGCGGCAGCCCGAAGTTCTTCCTGGGCACCGACTCGGCGCCCCACGCGCGCCACGCCAAGGAAGCCGCCTGTGGTTGCGCCGGCTGCTACACCGCCTACGCCGCCATCGAGCTCTACGCCGAAGCCTTCGAGCAGCGCAATGCACTGGACAAGCTGGAAGGCTTCGCCAGCTTCCACGGCCCGGATTTCTACGGCCTGCCGCGCAATAGCGACCGCATCACCCTGGTCCGCGAAGAATGGGAAGCCCCGGCGGCCCTGCCATTCGGCGACTTCGACGTGGTCCCGCTGCGCGCCGGTGAAAAACTGCGCTGGCGCCTGCTGGAGACCGAGGCATGAGTGACGAGAACGAAATCTTCGAAGAAGAACTCGACGGTTCCTTCCCGCCCGGCCCGCGCCACCCGATGGCGCGCCGCTTCCGTGGCTACCTGCCGGTCGTGGTGGACGTCGAAACCGGCGGCTTCAACGCCGGCACCGACGCCCTGCTGGAGATCGCCGCCGTCACCATCGGCATGGACGAGAGCGGCTACCTGTTCCCCGAGCACACCTACTTCTTCCGTGTGGAACCCTTCGAGGGCGCCAACATCGAGCAGGCTGCGCTGGAGTTCACCGGCATCAAGCTGGACCACCCGCTGCGCATGGCCGTGCCGGAAGAGCAGGCGCTGACCGAAATCTTCCGTGGCATCCGCAAGTCGCTGAAGTCCAACGGCTGCAAGCGGGCGATCCTGGTCGGCCACAACAGCAGCTTCGACCTGGGCTTCCTCAACGCCGCGGTCAACCGCAGCGGCGTGAAGCGCAACCCGTTCCACCCGTTCTCCAGCTTCGACACCGCGACGCTGGCCGGCCTCGCCTACGGCCAGACCGTCCTGGCCAAAGCCTGCCAGACTGCCGGCATCGAGTTCGACAACCGCGAGGCCCACTCCGCGCGCTACGACACCGAGAAGACTGCCGAGCTGTTCTGCGGCATCGTCAACCGCTGGAAGGAATTCGGCGGCTGGATGGAAGACGATCACTGATCGTGCCTTCCTGAATAAAAAAGCCCCGCGATTGCGGGGCTTTTTTCGTTAACCAGCAGCCTTACAGCTTGCCGGCGTTCTCGGCCAGGTAGGCGGCGACGCCCTCAGGCGAGGCGGTCATGCCCTTGTCGCCCTTCTTCCAGTTGGCCGGGCAGACTTCGCCGTGCTCCTCGGTGAACTGCAGGGCATCGACCAGACGCAGCAGCTCGTCCATGTTACGGCCCAGCGGCAGGTCGTTGACGATCTGCGAACGCACCACGCCGTTCAGGTCGATCAGGAAGGCGCCACGGAAAGCCACGCCGCCTTCGGACTCGACGTCGTAGGCCTTGGCGATCTCATGGGTGATGTCCGCGGCAAGGGTGTACTTGACCGGGCCGATGCCGCCCTTGTCTACCGGAGTGTTGCGCCAGGCGTTGTGGGTGAAGTGGGAGTCGATGGAAACGCCGATCACTTCGACGTTGCGCGCCTGGAAGTCAGGGATGCGGTGGTCCAGGGCGATCAGTTCGGACGGGCAGACGAAGGTGAAGTCCAGCGGGTAGAAGAACACCAGGCCGTACTTGCCCTTGATCGCTTCGGACAGCACGAAACTGTCGACGATCTCGCCGGTGCCCAGCACGGCAGCCACGTTGAAATCGGGAGCTTTCTTTCCTACGAGTACGCTCATTCCTTGTCTCCAGAAATGGTGAGGCGCTTGAGAGCGAAAAACCTGTTGTCCGGGCAAAACCGCCGGGCTTGAGGGGTTGCCGCTCCAGTGGGGCAGCCATCATACACCTGGCACGCAGCGCCTTCATCCGTGCGGTATTGGCGGCCGATTCACTGTCTTGTGACCATTTATCGGAGGCCGCAAAAAGGGCTTCCGGCAAACTTTGACAATCATTCTCATTATTATTAGTATCGCTTCCAACAACCCCACAGCGACTGTAGTGCAACCATGTACGTCTGCCTCTGCAACGGTGTTACCGATACCCAGATCCGCGATGCGATCTACGACGGCGCCTGCAACTACCGCGAAGTGCGCGAATGCACCGGCGTCGGCACCCAGTGCGGCAAGTGTGCCTGCCTGGCCAAACAGGTGGTTCGCGAGACCCTCGGCGAGCTGCAAAGCGCCCAGGCAATGAACTACAACCTGGCCTACGCGGCGGGTTGAGCAAAAGACCGCTGATCGATTCAGCCAAAAATTTCAAAGAAACCGGGCCCTGGCCCGGTTTTTTTATGCCCGCGATTCAGTGCCTTAGCGCCAAGTTGCGGAATGAAAACATTCGCATTCATATTCCTTTTTATAGCTAATTCAAGGACTTATGTTTGACAGATGGTTATAAGGGCGCGAGAATTTCAATCTCTCCCACTCCACACGGCAGGACCCCGGCATGAAAGGCGACAAGAAAGTCATCCAGCATCTGAACAAGATCCTCGGCAACGAGCTGATCGCCATCAACCAGTACTTCCTGCACTCGCGCATGTGGAACGACTGGGGCCTGAAGCGCCTCGGCGCGCACGAGTACCACGAGTCCATCGATGAGATGAAGCACGCCGACAAGCTCATCGAACGCATCCTGTTCCTCGAAGGCCTGCCCAACCTGCAGGACTTGGGCAAGCTGCTGATCGGCGAGAACACCCAGGAAATGCTGCAGTGCGACCTGAACCTCGAGCTCAAGGCCTGCAAGGACCTGCGCGACGCCATCGTGCATTGCGAAAGCGTGCATGACTACGTCAGCCGCGACCTGCTCAAGGACATCCTCGAGTCCGAGGAAGAGCACATCGACTACCTGGAAACCCAGCTGGGCCTGATCCAGAAAGTCGGTCTGGAAAACTACCTGCAGTCGCACATGCACGAAGACGACTGATAGAAAAAAGGCACCGGCGCTGTTGTGGACGCCGGTGCCCTTCCCTTCTAGACGTTCGCCTTCGGCGGACGGCGCACCAGTGACGCCTTCAGCACCAGCCCGGCGCACAGCCCCACCACCACCAGCAACGACAGGCGCAAGCCCACGTGCTCGGCGAGGAAGCCGATCAGCGGCGGGCCCAGCAGCAAGCCGCCGTAGCCGAAGGAAGCCACTGCCGCCACACCGCGCGAAGGCTCGACACCCGGCCGGTTGCCCGCCGCGCCGATCAGGATCGGCACCACCACCGACAGTCCCGCACCCACCAGGGCGAAACCGCCAATCGCACCGGCAACCCAGGGGCTGAACAGCGCCAGCAGCATGCCCGCGATGGCCAGCAGCGCCAGGTTGCGCACCAGCGCCTCGTCGGCGAAACGCACGCGCAGACGATCACCGAACAGCCGGCCCAGCACCATGGTCGCGGAGAATGCCGCGAAGCCCAGTGCTGCCAGGCGTTCGGACGCACCCAGCACCTGGTGCAGCAGCAAGGCGCCCCAGTCGGCGACCGCCCCTTCGGAAACAAACGCGCAAAGCGTCAGCAGGCCCAGGCCGATCAGCGCCGGTGGCGGCAGGCGCCAGCCACGTTGGGCTGGCGCCTCCTCCTCCAGGGGCTGCGGACGGCCCTCGAACAGGTTCCGGGCGAACAATGGCAGGATCGCCACGGCGATCAGCGCCAGCAGGCTGAAGTGCCAGATCGGCGCCAGATCGGCGAAGGCCGCCGCGCCGACAGCTCCCACCAAACCGCCCAGGCTATACATGCCATGCAGGCTGGAAATGCACGGGCGACCGAGCCGCCGTTCAACTTCCACCGCCTGGGTGTTCATCGCCACGTCCATGGTCGCGAAGGTCAGGCCGACGGCGAGGAAGCCCGCCGCCAGCACCCAGACGTCCTGCGCCAGCCCCAGCAGCGGGAAGGTCGCCATCAGCGCCAGCCCCGAAATCACGGTGATCGCACGGCTGCCGTAGCGGCGCACCAGCGCGCCGGCGAAGGCGAACGCCAGCAGCGCGCCGAAGCCTGCGCCCAGCAACGCCTGGCCCAGCTGCTGCTCGTCCACCCCGGTCATGCTCTTGAGGGCCGGCACGCGCCCCATCACGCTGCCATGGACCATCCCGCCCATGGCGAAGCAGTATCCGCACGCCCAGCGCGCGGCGTTGGCCCGCGTCTGTTCAGTCATCATTTATTTCTTCCCAAAAACAAAGCCCCGCCAAGGCGGGGCTTTGTGCGACAGCACGAAAGACTCAGGCGTTGGCCTTGCTCACGGCGTCCTTGATCAGCGGTTGCAGCTCACCCTTCTCGAACATCTCGGCCAGGATGTCGCTGCCGCCGACCAGCTCGCCACCGACCCACAGTTGCGGGAAGGTCGGCCAGTTGGCGTACTTGGGCAGGTTGGCGCGGATTTCCGGGTTCTGCAGGATGTCGACATAGGCGAATTTTTCGCCGCAAGCCATCAGCACCTGCGCGGCGCGGGACGAGAAACCGCACTGGGGAGCGTTCGGCGAACCCTTCATGTACAGCAGGACAGGGTTGCTGGAGATCTGCTCTTTGATGGTATCGATGATATCCATGAACTTCCTCGGCTTAACTATCAGATACTGACCCGGCAGTTCCCACGGTGGGTTTTGGCCGGCACGGTACTGCGCATTGTACTGCAAAGCCGAGCGCCACGCTCGGCTTTGCAGGTGACGTGCGTCAGCTCGTCAGGCCGCTTCGACCTCCACCGGCACGCCGTTGAGCGCGGTGTTGCCGGAGAGCGCATCGAGGTGGCGCTCGTCGGTCAGGTCGTTGGCGCTGGCTCCGCCCTGCTCGCGGGCGATGGCCAGCTGCACGCCCGGCCGCCCGTGGCCCCAGCCGTGGGGCAGGCTGACTACACCGGCCATGACTTCGTCGCTGGAAGCCACCTCGATCTCGATACTGCCGACCCGCGAGCGCACCCGCACCTTTTGCCCGTCCACCAGCCCGCGCGTGGCGAGGTCCTGCGGGTGCATCAGCAACTGGTGGCGCGGCTTGCCCTTCACCAGACGGTGATAGTTGTGCATCCACGAGTTGTTGCTGCGCACGTGGCGGCGGCCGATCAGCAGCAGTTGGTCGATGGCCAGCGGCTGGGTATCGGCAAAACGGCGCAAGTCGCTCAGGAATATGTCCGGCGCGGCTTCGATGCTGCGGCTGGCGGTCTTCAGGCGTGGCGCCAGGTTGGGCTGCAGCGGCCCCAGGTCCAGCCCGTGGGGATGTTCGCGCAGTCGCGCCAGGTTGAGCTTGTGCTCGCTGGCGTCGCCGTAGGGACCGAAACGCAGGCCCATCTCGATCATCTGCTCCGGCGCCATGGTCGGCTTCAGCTCAGCCCCCTGGCGCGCGGCGTAGGCCTTGGCCAGGCCGACGAAGATTTCCCAGTCGTGCAGCATGCCTTCGGGCTTGGGCAGGATCGCCTCGTTGAAGCGGGTGACGTTGCGCACCGCGAAGACGTTGAAGGTGGTGTCGTAGTGATCGTGCTCCAGCGGCGCAGTGGGCGGCAGGATCAGATCGGCGTAGCGGGTGGTCTCATTGATGTACAGATCGACGCTGAGCATGAACTCCAGGCCATCCAGCGCCTGCTCCAGGCGGCGGCCATTGGGCGTGGACAGCACCGGGTTGCCGGCCACCGTCACCAGCGCGCGCACCTGCCCTTGCCCGTCGGTAAGCATTTCCTCGGCCAGCGCCGCCACCGGCAGCTCGCCGCCGTATTCCGGCAGGCCGGACACGCGGCTCTGCCAGCGATTGAACGCGCCGCCCGCGGTAGTCGCCACCAGATCTACTGCCGGCGTGGTGCACAGGGTACCGCCGACGCGGTCGAGATTGCCGGTGACCAGGTTGATCAACTGCACCAGCCACTGGCACAGGCTGCCGAAAACTTGCGTCGAAACGCCCATGCGCCCATAGCAGACCGCCTTGTCGGCGGCGGCGAAATCCCGCGCCAGCTGGCGGATATCGTCGGCCGGCACGCCGCAGCGTGCGGCCATGGCTTCAACCTTGAACGGCGCCAGCGCTTCGCGCACCGCGTCCAGGCCGTTCACTGGCAGGGAGGTTTCGCGAGTCAGCCCTTCGCCGAGCAGCGTATCGAGGATGCCCAGCAGTAGCGCCGCATCTTCGCCGGGACGAACGAACAGGTGCTGGTCCGCGATCGCCGCCGTCTCGGTGCGACGCGGGTCGACCACCACCAGCTTGCCGCCGCGCGCCTTCACGGCCTTCAGGCGTTTTTCAACGTCCGGCACGGTCATGATGCTGCCGTTGGAGGCCAGCGGGTTGCCGCCCAGGATCAGCATGAAGTCGGTGTGGTCGATGTCGGGAATTGGAATCAGCAGGCCATGCCCGAACATCTGCTGGCTCACCAGATGATGCGGCAGTTGGTCCACCGAGGTCGCCGAATAACGGTTGCGCGTCTTCAACTGGCCGAGGAAGTAGTTGCTGTGGGTCATCAATCCGTAGTTGTGCACGCTGGGGTTGCCCTGGTACACCGCTACCGCGTTGCTGCCATGGCGTTCGCGAATTTCCGCCAGGCGCGTGGCGACCAGCTCGAAGGCCTCGTCCCAGCCAATCGGCTGCCATTCGTTGCCGACGCGGCGCACCGGTTGGCGCAGGCGATCCGGATCATTCTGAATGTCCTGCAGCGCCACCGCCTTGGGGCAGATGTGGCCACGGCTGAAACTGTCCTGGGCGTCGCCCTTGATCGATAGGATGCGCTCATCCTCCGTCTCGATGGTCAGGCCGCAGATGGCCTCGCACAGGTGGCACGCACGGTGGTGGAGGGTCTTGCTCATGGCTCGCCTCGTTATTGTTGTCACCAGCGCCCCATGGGGCCGGTCGCGGGGTCGAAAGCACTATGAATCCAGTCCTGGCGAAGCACCACCAGCTTCCGTCGGGTGAATCGCAAGGCATCAGGAACGACCATGTTGAAGCCCCACCTGACGGGCCCTCCGGGCGAAACTTGCGTATATCCGTCATTTCCTTATAGGATCGCGCCTCCCCCCATTTTCCGCTCCATGCGGTCCCGCCGCAGGTTCAGCCCGTTTTTTCTCACGAAAGCCGGTCGGTGCCTCGGCCTGATTCTGAGAATAAGTAGTAGGTACGAACCATGAGCGCACGTCACTTCCTCTCGATGCTGGATTACACGACCGATGAACTGCTCGGTCTGATCCGCCGCGCCACCGAGCTGAAGGACCTGCGAGACCGAGGCGTGCTCTACGAACCACTGAAGAACCGCGTGCTGGGCATGATCTTCGAGAAGGCCTCGACGCGAACGCGGATTTCCTTCGAAGCTGGCATGATCCAGCTCGGCGGCCAGGCCATCTTCCTCTCCCCGCGCGACACCCAGCTGGGCCGTGGCGAACCGATCGCCGATGCTGCACGGGTGATGTCGCGAATGGTCGACGCGGTGATGATCCGCACCTTCGCCCACAGCAACCTGGTCGAATTCGCCCAGAATTCCCGCGTGCCGGTGATCAATGGCCTGTCGGACGACCTGCATCCCTGCCAGTTGCTGGCCGACATGCAAACCTTCCATGAGCACCGCGGCAGCATCGCCGGCAAGACCGTCGCCTGGATCGGCGACGGCAACAACATGTGCAACAGCTACATCGAGGCGGCGATCCGCTTCGACTTCCAGCTGAACGTGGCCTGCCCGGAAGGCTACGAACCAAGCGCCGCGCTGATGGCGCAGGCCGGCGAGCGCGTGAAAGTCTTCCGCGACCCGCGCGAAGCGGTGGCCGGCGCGCACCTGGTAAGCACCGACGTCTGGGCCTCCATGGGGCAGGAAGACGAAGCGGCCGCGCGCCTGCGCCTGTTCCAGCCATATCAGGTAACAGGTGCGCTGCTCGACGGCGCGGCGGCGGATGTACTATTCATGCACTGCCTGCCGGCCCACCGCGGCGAAGAGATCAGCGAAGACCTGCTGGACGACGCGCGCTCCGTGGCCTGGGACCAGGCGGAAAACCGTCTCCACGCCCAGAAGGCGTTGCTCGAACTATTGGTCGAGCACGCCCACTACGCCTGAGAACCTGCCCATAATCTGCCTGCGCTGTCCCGGGCGGCGTTGGAATCAGGTAAAAAATGCTCATTTAGCAGGCGTAAACTGCGCTTTTTTACCTGATTCCGCCTAGCTCGGACTGCGCTCGGCGAGATTCTGAACAGGTTCTACGTTCAATGACCCAAACGCTGCTGCTCAAACTCGAAGATCTTTCCTGTGGCTATGAACAGCAGCGTGTGGTGCAAGACGTCAGCCTTCACCTGAACGCCGGCGACATTGGCTGCCTGCTCGGCCCCTCGGGCTGCGGCAAGACCACCACCCTGCGCGCCATCGCCGGTTTCGAGCCGGTGCAGGGCGGTCGCATCGAACTGGCCGGCGAAGTGATTTCCCGCCCCGGTTTCACCCTGTCGCCGGAGAGGCGCCGGATCGGCATGGTGTTTCAGGACTACGCGCTGTTCCCGCACCTGTCCGTGGCGGACAATGTCGCCTTCGGCATCCGCAAGCATCCCGAGCGCGAGCGCATCATCGGCGAGTTGCTGGAACTGGTGAAGCTCGACGGCCTCGACCAGCGCTTCCCGCACGAACTTTCCGGCGGCCAGCAGCAACGCGTGGCCCTGGCCCGCGCGCTCGCGCCGCAGCCGCAGCTGCTGCTGCTCGACGAACCCTTCTCCAACCTCGATGTGGAACTGCGCCGCCAGCTCAGCCACGAGGTGCGCGACATCCTCAAGGCGCGCGGCACCAGCGCCATCCTGGTCACCCATGACCAGGAAGAAGCCTTCGCCGTCAGCGATCACGTCGGCGTATTCCGCCACGGCGTGCTGGAGCAATGGGACACCCCGTTCAACCTCTACCACGAACCGCAGACGCCCTTCGTCGCCAGCTTCGTCGGCCAGGGCTACTTCATTCGCGGACAGATGCGCGGGACCGACGCGGTGCAGACCGAGTTGGGTCTGCTGCGCGGCAACCGTGCCTACAGCCTGCCGGACGGCAGCGCGGTGGATGTGCTGCTGCGCCCGGATGACCTGGTTCCGGCCACCGATGGCGCGCTGAAGGCGCGGATCGTCGGCAAGTCGTTCCTCGGCGCGGCGACGCTCTATCGCCTGCAACTGCCCACCGGCACCCAGCTGGAATCACTCTTCCCGAGCCACTCCGACCATCAACCCGGCGACGAAGTCAGCATCGGCGTGGCCGCCGAGCACCTGGTGCTGTTCCCGGCCCAGGGCAGCGTGGCGCTCTAGGCAAGCGCTTTCTCCAATTCCGGCAGCAGCTCGAACAGGTCGCCCCGCAACCCGTAGTCGGCGATATCGAAGATCGGCGCATCCGGGTCGAGGTTGATCGCGGCGATGACCTTGGCGTCCTTCATTCCCGCCACGTGTTGCACCGCACCGGAAATCCCCACCGCCAGGTAAAGCTCCGGCGCGACGATGCGCCCGGACTGGCCGATCTGCAGCTCTGCCGGTGCAAAGCCCGCATCCACCGCCGCCAGCGAAGCACCCACAGCGCCGTGCAGGCGATCCGCCAGGGGATAGAGCGCGGCGAAACCTTCCTCGGTCTGCAGGCCACGACCGCCGGCGACAATCACCTTCGCCGACTCCAGCGCGGGACGTTCGAAGTCCGGACGCTCTTCGCCCTGCCAGGACGAAAGCGCGAGATCGCCGGCCCCGTTAAGTCTTTCCAGTTGGGCGTTGCCGCCTTCAGCGGCAACCGGGTCGAAGGCCGTTGGCCGAATGCCCAGCACCTTCACCGGCGCCTCGCAGCGCACCGTGGCGATGGCGTTGCCTGCGTAGATCGGGCGCTGGAAGGTCTGCTCGTCGATCACTGCGATCACATCGGACACCGCGTCCACGTCCAACAGCGCCGCGATACGCGGCAGGCAATCGCGCCCTGTCGCGGTGGCCGGCGCAAGAATGTGGCTATAGCCGGGAGCCAGTTGCACGGCCAGCGCGGAGAGGTTTTCCGCCAGCAGGTGGTCGTAGGCCGGATCTTCCACCAGCACGACGCGCGCGACGCACTCGATGCCGCATGCCTGCTCCGTCAGGTGGGCCAGACAGCTGCCGGCCAGCAACAGATGCACGTCACCGCCGATCTGCTGGGCGGCCGCCAGCGCATTCAGGGTCGCCGGGGCGAGAACGGCGGAGCCGGTGTGGGTGTGGTAGTCAGCGATGACCAGGGTTGCCATAGGAGTACCTGCGAAGCTGCGAACCGCGCCGGACGGGCGCGGTTTTCAGTGAAGGCCAGACTACCCCGAGGAGGCGAAATCCCCCCGGTCACAGATCAACCAACCAGCAGATGACCGCTGGCCACCAACCGTGCGTACCCAGCGATGCTCACGCGGTCGTCCTCCAGGCGGCACCACAGCTCGCCGCCGCGCTCGGAGCACTGGAAGGCGCGCATCTGCAGCTTGTTCAGGCGGCCCGACCAGTAGGGAATCAGGCTGCAGTGGGCGGCACCGGTCACCGGGTCTTCGTTGAGGCCGATGGCTGGAGCGAAGAAGCGCGAGACGAAATCGTAGTCATCGCTGCGCGCGGTGACGATCACGCCCAGGTAAGGCAGGCGCGCCAGGGCGGCGAAGTCCGGCTTGCAGTCACGCACGGCCTGCTCGGACTCCAGCAGCGCCATCAGGTGCGAGGCGTTGCTCAGGGCATCCACCACGTCCACACCCAGCGCGGTCGCCAGTTCCACGGTGGCACCGGTTTCGCTCGGCGGCTGCGCCGGGAAGTTCAGCGCCAACCGGCCGTCCTCGCGGGTCACCCGCAGCGGGCCGGACAGCGAGTTGAGTTCCAGCACCTCGCTCGGGTCATCGAACACGTTCAACAGCACGTGGGCGCTGGCCAGGGTGGCATGGCCGCACAGCGGCACCTCGGCGGTCGGGGTAAACCAGCGGATGCGCCAGCCCTCGGGCTCCTTCACCAGGAAGGCGGTTTCCGAGAGGTTGTGCTCGGCGGCAATCTTCTGCATCAGCTCGTCGCTCAGCCAGGCGTCGAGGCGGTAGACCATGGCCGGGTTGCCGGCGAAGGGACGGTCGGTGAAGGCGTCCACCTGATGGAAGTCGAGCAGCATGACAATCTCCTTGTGAGTGACGGCCGAGCATGACAGAAGCCGACGGGCGGCGAACCGTACAGCAGGGAGCACACAGTCCCTGGGGTTGAGCGATCAGGGACGGCCGATGGGTGCGAACTTCGCCGAGGTCAGGCCGGCCAGCGTCTCGGCGCTCAATTCCACTTCCAGACCGCGCCGGCCAGCGCTGACATGGATGGTCGGGAAGCCCTGGGCGGATTCGTCGATGAAGGTGCGCAGGCGCTTCTTCTGCCCTAGCGGGCTGATGCCGCCAACCAGGTAGCCCGTAGCGCGCTGCGCAGCGTTGGGGTCGGCCATGTCGGCCTTCTTCACGCCCGCCGCGTGGGCCAGCGCCTTGAGGTCCAGGCTGCCCACCACCGGCACCACCGCCACCAGCAGTTCGCCCTTCTCGCTTGCCGCCAGCAACGTCTTGAACACCCGCGCCGGCTCGAGGTTGAGCTTCTCCGCGGCCTCCAGGCCATAGGACGGCGCCTTGGGGTCGTGCTCGTAGCTCAGCACGTGGTGTTCGGCGCGGTTCTTCTTCAGCAGGTCGATGGCGGGGGTCATGATCAGCGGGCTTCTCGCAGGCAGCTTTCCAGCGCATAACAGTAAGCCAAGGTGTGGCGCACTGCACGGTGTTCGCTTCACCGACGCGGATGAATCCCGTATGTTCACCGCCAATCCCCACCCGGCCCTGCCGCCGGGGTTGCCGAACGGAATCCGCACAAGGCCGCTGCCATGACCGACCTTACGAACAAGAAATACGTCGTCGCCCTCGACCAGGGCACGACCAGCTCGCGCGCCATCATCTTCGACCACGACGCCAACGTGGTCAGCACGGCCCAGCGCGAGTTCGCGCAGATCTACCCGCAACCGGGCTGGGTCGAACACGACCCGATGGAAATCTGGGCGACCCAGAGCTCGACCCTGGTGGAAGCCCTGGCCCAGGCCAACATCAGCGTCGCCGAAGTGGCCGCCATCGGCATCACCAACCAGCGCGAAACCACCCTGGTGTGGGACAAGGCCACCGGCCGGCCGATCCACAACGCCATCGTCTGGCAGTGCCGGCGCAGCGCGGCAATCTGCGAGCAGCTCAAGCGCGACGGCCTGGAACAGCACATCCGCGACACCACCGGACTGGTCATCGACCCCTACTTCTCCGGCACCAAACTCAAGTGGATCCTCGACAACGTCGAAGGCGCCCGCGAACGCGCGCAACGCGGTGAGTTGCTGTTCGGCACGGTCGACAGCTGGCTGATCTGGAAGCTCACCGAAGGCGAGGTGCACGTCACCGACTACACCAACGCCTCGCGCACCCTGATGTTCGATATCCACAAGCGCGACTGGGACGAACGCCTGCTCACCGCGCTGGGCGTACCGCGCGCGATGCTGCCGCAGGTGCGCCCGTCTTCCGAGGTGTATGGCCACGCCAAGGTCGGCGGCCTGGGTGTGCACCGCACGCCGATTGCCGGGATCGCCGGCGACCAGCAGGCCGCACTATTCGGGCAGATGTGCGTGGAGCCGGGCCAGGCGAAGAACACTTACGGCACCGGCTGCTTCCTGCTGATGAATACCGGCGCCAACGCGGTGAAATCCACCCACGGCCTGCTCACCACCATCGCCTGCGGACCGCGCGGCGAAGTGGCCTATGCGTTGGAAGGCGCGGTGTTCAACGGCGGCTCCACCGTGCAGTGGCTGCGCGACGAACTGAAGGTGATCAACGACGCCCACGATTCCGAGTACTTCGCCACCAAGGTGAAGGACAGCAATGGCGTCTACCTGGTCCCCGCCTTCACCGGCCTCGGCGCGCCCTACTGGGACCCGTATGCCCGCGGCGCGCTGTTCGGCCTGACCCGCGGAGTGAAGGCCGACCACCTGATCCGCGCCACGCTGGAGTCCATCGCCTACCAGACCCGCGACGTGCTCGACGCCATGCAGCAGGACGCCGGCGAGCCGCTGCGCGCCCTGCGCGTGGACGGCGGCGCGGTGGCCAACAACTTCCTCATGCAGTTCCAGGCCGACATCCTCGGCACCCCGGTGGAGCGCCCGCAGATGCGCGAGACCACCGCCCTCGGCGCCGCCGTGCTGGCGGGCCTGGCCTGCGGTTTCTGGGGCAGCCTGGCCGAGTTGAAGAACAAGGCAGTGATCGAGCGGGTGTTCCAGCCGGCCTGTGACGAGGCGGAGCGTACGCGGTTGTATGCCGGATGGAAGAAAGCCGTGGAGCGCACGCGCGGCTGGGCGGCCGAAGACTGAACGCATTACCGGTAACGTAGGATGGTGTGGAGCGAAGCGATACCCATTGATGTTCATGCGAGCAATGGCGATGGGTATCGCAAGCTCCACCCATCCTACAGAGCTAAATTGCAGGTTGGAGGGTGTGCTCCCATGCCTGAATGGATTGTGCTGGTTTCTTTGAGTGGGTCCCCCGACCGGGAGTGGTATTTGAGAAAGGCTGGGAGAGGGTTGAGCCTTTCTCCCAGACTTGAAGAAGCGAAACGGCACTCAACCCTGGACGGCGCTCAACAGACACTTGAAGTAGTGAATGGATTCCCGAATACGCAGGGGCGCATTGAGCAGCATCCTTCTACGCAATAGCATCCCTGGCCTCACGCCCCTTCCACGCGAGCGAACCGAATGAATCTGCCACCCCGACAGCAAAGCATCCTCGATCTGGTCCGCGAACGCGGCTACCTGAGCATCGAGGAACTCGCCCAGCAGTTCGCCGTGACCCCGCAGACCATCCGCCGCGACATCAACCAGCTCGCCGAGCAGAACCTGCTGCGCCGCTACCACGGCGGCGCGGCCTGGGACTCGAGCATCGAGAACACCGCCTACAACACCCGCGCCGACCAGATGCGCGACGAGAAGCAGCGCATCGCCGAGGCCATCGCCGCGCACATCCCGGACAACGCCTCGCTGTTCATCAACATCGGCACCACCACTGAGGCCATCGCCCGCGCCCTGCTCGGCCACAAGAACCTCAAGGTCATTACCAACAACCTGCACGTCGCCAGCATCCTCGCCGGCAAGGACGACTTCGAAGTGCTGATCGCCGGCGGCACCGTGCGCGGCGACGGCGGTGTGGTCGGGCAGGCCGCGGTGGACTTCATCGAGCAGTTCCGCGTCGACTTCGCCGTGGTCGGCATCAGCGGCATCGACGAGGACGGCAGCCTGCTGGACTTCGACTACCAGGAAGTGCGCGTCTCCCGCGCCATCATCGACAACGCCCGGCAGGTGTTCCTCGCCGCCGACTCCAGCAAGTTCGGGCGCAACGCCGTGGTGCGCCTGGGGCCGATCTCCCTGGTCAGCCGGGTGTTCACCGACAGCCCGCCCCCCGCCACCGTGGCGCGCCTGATGCAGCAGCACAAGGTCCAGCTCGAACTGGTCTGAGTCGCGCCCGACTCCTTCACTTTCGAACATTCAGACGAATGCCTGCGCGAATTCGCGCTCAATGCTGGTCATATTTCATTCATTGAACTAGGATATTTTCGAAAACGAACATCAAAAGATTCACTTTCAATCCCCAAGGCGGCCCCCATGAACCCAACCAGCAAGCGCCACGCGCCCCTGGCCGAAGTCTATGACCTGGCCGTCGTCGGTGGCGGCATCAATGGCGCGGGGATTGCGGCGGACGCTGCCGGGCGCGGGCTGTCGGTGTTCCTTTGCGAACAGCACGACCTCGCCGCCCACACCTCCTCCGCCAGCAGCAAGCTGGTCCACGGCGGCCTGCGCTACCTGGAACACTACGAATTCCGCCTGGTCCGCGAAGCCCTCGCCGAGCGCGAAGTGCTGCTGGCCAAGGCGCCGCACATCGTCCACCCGCTGCGCTTCGTGCTGCCGCACCGCCCCCACCTGCGCCCGGCCTGGATGATCCGCGCCGGCCTGTTCCTCTACGATCACCTGGGCAAGCGCGAGAAGCTGCCGGCTTCCCGTGGTGTGCGCTTCGGCCTCGACAGCCCGCTGAAGGCCGAGATCATCCGCGGCTTCGAATACTCCGACTGCTCGGTGGACGACGCCCGCCTGGTGGTGCTCAACGCCATGGCCGCCCGTGAGAACGGCGCCCATGTGCACCCGCGCACCCGCTGCGTCAGCGCCCGGCGCAGCAAGGGGCTGTGGCACCTGCATCTGGAGCGCGCCGACGGCAGCCTGTACTCGGTGCGCGCCCGCGCGCTGGTCAACGCCGCTGGCCCCTGGGTCGACCGTTTCCTGCGCGAGGAACTACGGCAGAAACCGCCCTACGGCATCCGTCTGATCCAGGGCAGCCACCTGATCGTGCCGCGTCTGTACGAAGGCGAGCACGCGTACATCCTGCAGAACGAGGACCGGCGCATCGTCTTCGCCATCCCCTACCTACGCCAGTTCACCCTGATCGGCACCACCGACCGCGAATACCAGGGCGACCCGGCGAAGATCAGCATCAGCGAAGAAGAGACCGACTACCTGCTCAACGTGGTCAATGCGCACTTCAAGCACCAGTTGGGCCGCCAGGACATCCTGCGCAGCTTCTCCGGCGTGCGCCCGCTGTGCGACGACGAGTCCGACGATCCATCGGCCGTGACCCGCGACTACACCCTGGCACTGGACAACACTCCCGGCGAAGCGCCGCTGCTGTCAGTGTTCGGCGGCAAGCTGACGACCTATCGCAAGCTCGCCGAAGCTGCGCTGGAACAATTGGCGCCGCACTTCGCCGGCGTGATGAAAGCCAGTTGGACCGCCAGCGCCCCACTGCCCGGCGGCGAAGCCATGACCACGGTGGAAGAACTGGCCGTCCAGCTCATGGACCGCCTGCGCCAACTCGACCCGGCCCTCGCCCGGCGCTGGGCCAGCACCTACGGCAGCCGCATCTGGAAACTGCTGGACGGCGCGCACAACCTCAGCGAACTGGGAGAACACCTGGGTGCCGGGCTCTATGCGCGGGAAGTGGAGTACCTGGTTCACGAGGAATGGGCGCGCGATGCCGACGACATCCTCTGGCGCCGCACCAAGCTCGGCCTGTTCCTCAATGCCCGCCAGCGTGAGCGCCTGGAGCAGTTCCTCAGCCGCGAAAGCCCGCTGGAGCCGAGTACGCAGGTGGCCTGAAATGCGGCGCCTCAGAGCGACGCATTCAGCTCGCTGATCAGTTCTTCGCGCTGGCGCAGTGATTCCAGCGCGCTTTCGCCCAATCGCCCCGCCACCTCGCTCAACAACCCCTGCGCCAGCAGCATGAAGGCGCACATGCTGTTGCTGTAGAACAGGCTGTGGTTGGGCACATAGAAGCTGTGCCGCGCCACCTTCGCCAGCGGCGAGCTGGACGAATCGGTCAGCGCCACGACCTCGATGCCATGTCGGGCGGCGACTTCCGCGGTAGCGAGCACGCTGGGTGTATAGGGGAAGCAACTGGCGACCACCAGCACATCGCCGGCATCCAGTTGCGCCAACGCATCGGCCACGCCCTGGCGGCTGGCATCCAGCGCTGCCACGTCCTGGCGCAGCATGCCCAGGCCGTAGGACATGAACAGCGCCAGCGAGGTGAACTGCCGCATGCCATGGATACGTACACGGGGAACAGTGGCCAGCAACTCCGCGACGCGGGCGAAGACTTCTGGCTCGACCTGCTCGATCAGGCTGGCGATGTTGGTGCTTTCCTGCCGGCCCAGGCGGGTCAGGCGCGACAGCGTGGTGTCGGCTGGAGTGAGCAACAGGCGCGAGGCCTGGTCGCTGTAGAAATTCTTGCCTTCGGTCAGCTCGCGGCGAAATACATCCTGGAACTTGCTGAAGCCGCCATACCCCAGACGCTGGGCCAGGCGCGACAACGTCGAGGCATTCACCCCGAGCTGCTCCGACAATTCGCTGATCGAAGACACCGCGGTGCGCTGCGGCGCCTCGATCAGCGCAGCCAGTACCCGCCGCGAACTGCCGCCCAGAGAAATACCCGATTCGCCACGCTCGATAGCCTCCAGCAGTTGCTTGAGGGCTCCCAGGTTATCGGGCAATGCGGCGGGCGCTTGGGTCATCGTGCAGGTCCGTTGGCGGAATGAGGGCGGATACTGCCGGCGGCTTCCACGTGCTGGACGTCGGGCTGGCAGTAGACGCGCCATTCTACCGAGTTCGCCCCGATGCGAAACACGGCGGTGGCCAGGGTGTTCTCCTCGTCCGGATCATCCTCCGCGCGCCGGTAGATCGGCAGCTCGGGGCCGGCGACATCCCGCAGGATCGCCAGCGCGCGGGACTCATCCAGCAGACCCGCGCCATCCCCCAGCAGGCCATCGACACGGTGCTGGCGGCTGCCGGAACTGCCAGTGATGCGCTGCCCGGCGGCGGCCAGCCCGGCATCCAGCAGATGATTGGCGTGCCCGCCGAGACGCCGCACCTTGCGCACAACGACGTCGGACGAGCACGCTTCGACGCTCAGCAGATGACCCGAGCCGACCTGTCCGAGGGTATAGTGGAAGGCACCGGCACGGCCCGCGCGGGAGAGCACGTCGACCGCCTCATCCAGGCTGGCACAATCCAGCACCGCACGGGCCAGTACCTGACGCGGCAGGCCGGTCGGGATGTTGGCAGGGCGGATGTTGTTCACCGTACTGACCAGCCCGGCGGCATTCACTGCGAAGGTGTGGCCGGGAATGGAGCCGGGGTAGACGAAGCTGGTGAAAGCCATGCCTTGCTCCGGCGCCGCCTGCAGCAGGCCGCAGGCACCCTCGAGGGAGGGCAGACCATCCTCGTTGTGGGCGATCAGCCAGCCCTCGGCGGCCGGCCCGAACACCGTGGTGCAGCCATCCACGCTCTGCGGGCTGACGAAGTCGCCGCGGCAATTCCACAGGAAGACTTCCTCGACCGGCAGTTCCAGTCCATCGGCCAGGCCGCGGATTTCCTCCCAGATACGCGGGAACCCGGCCTCGACCTGCGTCTGCATGGTTTTCGCCACGTCCGAGCCGGCCCGGGCCGCGAGGCTCTGCCACAGCGGCAGCGGGCGCAGGCGCTGGTGCACCGCGTCGCGGCCGAAACGGCCCAGGCCCAAGCCGATGTCGTAAGGGCTGCCGCCCAATTTCAGGGGTTGCAGGATCATTGATGCACCTCAGGCGACATGTTGCAGGAACTCGCGCAGGCGCGGGCTGGTGGGGTTGCCGATCAGGCTCGCGGGGTCGCCGTCCTCGGTGATGCGGCCCTTGTCGATGAAGATCAGCCGCGAGGCGACCTTGCGGGCGAAGTCGATCTCGTGGGTGACGATGACCATGGTCATGCCCTCCTCCGCCAGGTCCTTCATCACCTGCAGCACTTCATGGCGCAGCTCGGGGTCGAGCGCCGAGGTGGGCTCGTCGAACAGCATCAGCTTGGGCTTCACCGCCAGCGCGCGGGCGATGGCCACGCGCTGCTGCTGGCCGCCGGACAACTCCGAAGGATAATGCCCAGCGCGCTCGGAAAGCCCCACCTTCGCCAGCAACTGACGCGCCTGCGCCTCGGCGTCTGCCTTCTTCGCCCCGCGCACGCGGATCGGCCCGAAGGCGACGTTCTCCAGCGCAGTCATCTGCGGGAACAGGTGGAACTGCTGGAACACCATCCCCGCCTCCTGGCGGATCAGGCGCTCGTCCACCTTCGGGTCGTTGACCTCCATGCCATCGACGAACAGCTGGCCGTCGGTGATCACTTCGAGCTTGTTGATGCAGCGCAGCAGCGTCGATTTGCCGGAGCCGGAAGGGCCGATGATGACCACCACTTCGCCGTTGCCGATCTTCAGGTTGATGTCGTGGAGCACCTGGGTCTCGCCAAAATGCTTGGAGACCTGCTTGAACTCGATCATAGGATCTTCAGCCTCGATTCCATGCGCCGCAGCACGTAGCTCAGTACCAGCGTGATGATCAGGTAGATCACCGCCACCGCCGACCAGATTTCCATCGCGCGGAAGTTGCCGGCGATCACTTCCTGACCCTGGCGGGTCAGTTCGGCGACGCCGATGACGATGAACAGCGAGGTGTCCTTGATGCTCACGATCCACTGGTTGCCCAGCGCCGGGATCATTCGCCGAAAGGCCAACGGAGCGATCACGTAGCGCAGCGTGTCGCGCCCGGAAAGCCCCAGCGCCAGCCCCGCCTCACGGAAGCCCTTGTTCACCGAGAGCAGCGCACCGCGGGTGATCTCGGCGATGTAGGCGCCGGAGTTGATCATGATGGTGACCACCGCCGCGCTGAACGGATCGATGCGCACCGGGATCATCAGCGGCAGGGCGAAGTAGATGAACATCACCTGGACCATGATCGGCGTGCCACGGATCAGCTCGACGAACACCAGCGCCGCGCGGCTGCCGAAGAAGCCGCCGTAGGCGCGGCCGACACCGGCCACCAGGCCGATCACCGCGCCGCCGATCAGGCCGAGAATGGATATCCACAGGGTCAGCCGGGCGCCCTCGAGCAGCACCGGCAACGCGTCCCAGATGGCGGACCATTGGAAATGCATGGATGCCTACCTCGTCTTATTTCGGATCAGTGCCGAACCACTTGCGGTAGATCTGCGCGTAGGTGCCGTCCTCACGCAGCTTCTTCAGCGCCGCGTTCACCGGCTCGCGCAGCTCGCTGCCCTTGGGGAAGCCGATGCCGTACTGCTGCGCCATCATCTGCTCGCCCACGGCCTTCACCTGCCCGTCCCCGGCGGTCTTGATGTAGTAGAGGACGTTGGGGGTGTCGTGCATCGCGGCATCGACGCGGCCGGTGCGCAGCTCCAGGTAGGCGTTGTCGACATTGGGGAACTGGCGCAGGTCGCCAGCCTTCAGATTGGCCTTGGCGTAGTCCGCCGCCGAGGTGCCGCTCTTCACCGCAAGGCTCTTGCCGGCAATGTCCGCGGAGCTCTTGATGCTGTCGTTGTCGGCCTTGACCATCAGCAGGAAGCCACTGTCGTAGTAGCCGTCGGAGAAGTCGATGACCTGCTTGCGGTCTTCCTTGATGGTGATGCCGGCCAGGGCGGCGTCGACATTGCGGGTTTGCAGCGCGGGGATGATGCCGTTGAAATCCATCGGCTTGAGCTGGTAGCTCACGCCCATCTCCTTGGCGATGGCAGCCCAGAGGTCGATGTCGAAGCCGACGTACTTGTCGCCCTGCTTGAACTCGAAGGGAACGAAGGCGGTATCGGTGGCGATCAGCAGCTCCTTGTCGGCAGCCATCGACTGACTGGCGGCGAACAGGGAGAGAGCGGCGAACGAGGCTTGCAGCAGCTTTTTCATGCAGGACTTCCTCTTGCGGGACGGCGGGATGCGCCACCCTGGGGGCGGCGCGCATTAGCGGCAGTTCGATGCAACGGGCCGGGGCCCGGACTTTATTGTTTTAAGCGGCTAACCCACATTCTGGGCTGCATGCACTTGCGTGCTTTTGTGCAAAATAAACATGCAAATAAAATCATTGCAAGCATTTTTCGCCGATCTGCAAATCCAACGAAATGACTTCGACCGCCCATTCCACGCGGCCGAAGGCTGAAACAACGGGAAAACCCGAGCCAATCCCGCCATTCCAGGTGCACAAGAAAAATTTGCCAAGCGCAAAAATGCATTTAATATTTGCGCAAACCCCTGGAGGTCACCATGAGCCACGTCCTGCACCGCAGTCTCATCCAGTCCTACCCTATGGCCGTTCGCGGCGACGGGGCCTACCTGATCGACAGCGAGGGACGCCGCTACCTCGATGCCAGCGGCGGTGCCGCGGTGTCCTGCCTGGGGCACAGCGACGCCGAGGTGATCGACGCGGTGCGCCGGCAGGTCGGCACCCTGGCCTATGCCCATACCTCCTTCTTCACCAGCGAGCCAATGGAAGAGCTGGCCGACTTCCTGATCGCCCGCGCACCGGCCGGGATGCGCTCGGTTTACTTCGTCTCCGGCGGTTCGGAAGCGGTAGAGGCGGCGCTCAAGCTGGCCCGCCAGTACTTCGTGGAGATCGGCCAGCCGCAGCGCACGCACTTGATCGCACGGCGCCAGAGTTACCACGGCAACACCCTCGGCGCCCTGGCCACCGGCGGCAACGCCTGGCGGCGCCAGCAGTTCCAGCCGCTGCTGATCGATGTCAGCCACGTCAGCCCCTGCTACGCCTATCGCGACCAGGCCGCAGGCGAAACGCCGGAAGCCTACGGCAAACGCCTGGCGCGGGAACTGGAAACTGAAATCCTCAACCTCGGCCCGGACAACGTCATGGCCTTCGTCGCCGAGCCTGTGGTAGGCGCCACGCTGGGCGCGGTGACCGCCGTGCCGGGCTACTTCAGGCGCGTGCGGGAAATCTGCGACCGCTATGGCGTGCTGCTGATCCTCGATGAAGTGATGTGCGGCATGGGCCGTACCGGCAGCCTGTTCGCCGCCGAACAGGAAGGCATCAGCGCCGACCTGATCACCATCGCCAAGGGACTGGGCGCCGGTTACCAGCCCATTGGCGCCACCCTGGTCAGCCAGCGTATCCATGACGCCATCGCCAACGGCTCGGGCTTCTTCCAGCACGGTCACACCTATATCGGCCATGCCACCGCCTGCGCCGCTGCCCTGGCCGTACAGAAGACCATCGAACAGCGCAACCTGTTGCCACGTGTGCGCGAGCTGGGCGAACAGTTGCAGCACCGCCTGCGCAGCGCCCTTGGCGAGCATCCCAACGTCGGTGACATTCGCGGACGCGGGCTGTTCCAGGGAGTGGAGCTGGTGGCCGACCGCGCCAGCAAGGCGCCCTTCCCCGCCGAAGCGAAACTGCACGCACGGATCAAGAAGGCCGCCATGCAGGAAGGCCTGATGTGCTACCCCATGGGCGGCACGCTGGATGGCCGCCGCGGTGACCATATCCTGCTGGCCCCGCCCTTTATCCTCGAAGAAGCGCAGCTGGATGAACTGACTGAAAAGCTGCAGCGCGCCATCGTCAACGCCATCAGCAGCCTCTGAAGGACCTCGTATGAAAATCGATTCACGCCTGACCCCGCTGTCCGATGCCAACATGGACGACGACCAGCGCCGCGTATTGCAGGAGATCCTCAGCGGCCCGCGCGGCAATCTGGACGGCCCGTTCCTGGCCTGGGTACACAGCCCCAGGTTGGCGGACAATGCGCAGAAGCTCGGCGCGTTCTGCCGCTACGGCACGCGCCTGGAACTGAGGCTGAGTGAACTGGCGATCCTGGTCACCGCCGCGTGGTGGCAATCCCAGGCGGAATGGCAAATCCACGAACCCATCGCGCGCCAGGCCGGCCTCAGCGACGAGGTGATCGAGGCCTTGCGGCAGAATCGGACGCCGGACTTCCAGCGTGAAGACGAACGCCTGATCCATCGCCTGGGCCGCTCGCTGTATGAAACCCGACGCATCGAACAGGCGCTGTACGAAGAAGCCACGGCCTGCTTCGGTGAAGCCGGGCTAGTGGAGCTAGTGGGGATATTCGGCTACTACGCGTTGGTCGCCATGACGCTCAATGCATTCTCGGTGCGGCGCGAAACCGAGGCGCCACTGCCGTTCAAAGAGCCTTGAAACCTGCCCAGGCTTCCACCGGGGGCCGGGAAACCAACCATTGCGCCAGATGCTCTCCCCACACCTGATACCCCAGCGCCGAAGGGTGATACCCATCGATGGCGAGGAACTGCGGCTGCATCTCCAGGCTCACCCCGCAATAGCCCGCGCCCTGCACCAGCGCCAAGGCACTGAGCTGGCGATCCAGCAGCATCGCCCGCCAACCCAGCAGCTGCCGCAATAACCAGGGCAACGCCGTGAAGTGCTGCAACGGTGGCACCGCCGTGCACACCACCCGCGCGCCACGGCCGCGGAAGTGCTCGATCAACTGCCCGAGGGAGGTCAACCAACGCTGGCTGGAGCTGAAGTGCGTGGTGTCGTTGACGCCGAAGACCAGCGCCACGAGGTCATAATCCTGTTCGGCGACTAGCGGCAGCAGACGTTCGCAGGCTTCGCCGGCAGTGATGCCGTTCTCCCCCACTGCACGCCAGGCGACGGGGCGCTGGAGACGATCTGAAAGTGCCAAAGCCAGCCGGCCGGCCAAGGCGAAATCCAGGCAGGAAGCGCCGACACCGGCGACGGTGGACTCCCCCAGCAACATCAGGCGAAAGGGTTCCCCAGCAAGCCCCACCCCTGCGACGCCTTCGCGAACGCCGGCGGCTGGGGCCAGGCGCAGGGCCGTGCGCCGGGTGCGCGCAGCCAAGGGCAGGGCCAGCGGCAGCAACGGTAACACCGCTGCCCACCACATCAGCCCCGCCCAGCGGCTCACAGCTCGACTTTGACCGATTGGGCCGAACGGGTGGCCTTGGCGCGAGCGGCGTCGATCGACTCATCGCGCGCCAACGCCACGCCCATGCGGCGCTGGCCGTCCACTTCCGGTTTGCCGAACAGGCGTAGCGCGGTGTCCGGCTCGCTCAGTGCAGCGCCGAGGTTGCCGAAGGAAACCTGCTGCGACTTGCCTTCCACCAGGATCACCGCCGAGGCGGAGTCGCCCAACTGGCGAATCACCGGGATCGGCAGGCCGAGGATGGCGCGCGCGTGCAGAGCAAACTCGGAGAGGTCCTGGGAGATCAAGGTGACCAAGCCGGTGTCGTGCGGGCGCGGCGAGACTTCGCTGAACCACACTTCATCGCCCTTCACGAACAGTTCCACACCGAACAGGCCGCGGCCGCCCAGCGCTTCGGTGACCGCTCTGGCCACGCGCTCGGACTCGGCCAGCGCCTTCGGGCTCATCGCCTGGGGTTGCCACGACTCGTGGTAATCGCCCTTCACCTGGCGGTGGCCGATGGGTGCGCAGAAGGTAGTGCCGCCAATATGACGCACAGTCAGCAGGGTAATCTCGTAGTCAAAGTCGATGAAGCCTTCAACGATGACGCGGCCCTTGCCGGCGCGACCGCCTTCCTGGGCGTAATCCCAGGCGGTCTTCAGGTCGGCGTCGGACTTGAGCACGCTCTGGCCCTTGCCCGAGGAGCTCATGATCGGCTTCACCACGCACGGATAGCCCACGGCGACGACACCTGCGGCGTAGTCCTCGTAGGTGTCGGCAAAATGATAAGGCGAAGTCGGCAGGCCCAGCTCTTCGGCGGCCAGGCGCCGGATGCCTTCGCGGTTCATGGTCAGCTGCGCGGCACGGGCGGTGGGGATCACGGTGTAGCCTTCGTTCTCCAGCTCGACCAGGGTCGCGGTGGCAATGGCTTCGATCTCCGGCACGATGTAATGCGGCTTCTCCTGCTCGATCACTGCGCGCAGGGCGACACCGTCGAGCATGCTGATCACGTGGCTGCGGTGCGCGACCTGCATGGCCGGCGCGTTCTCGTAGCGGTCGACGGCGATGACTTCGCAGCCCAGGCGCTGCAGCTCGATCGCCACTTCCTTGCCCAGCTCGCCGGAGCCACAGAGCAGTACGCGGGTCGCGCTCGGCGACAGGGGAGTTCCAATACGGGGCATTGCGGGAAACCTCGGGAAGGGAAAGTTCGAAACGGGTTAGCTCTCAGGCGGGAAGGCTCTAGACCAGCACGCCCTGCTCACGGGCGCGCTGATCGCAACGCTTCAGCACCTCACGGCGCTCGGCGTTGTCCATCAAGCCCCAGCGGGTGATTTCGGCGGCGCTGCGCTGGCAGCCCAGACAGATGTCGGCGTCGTCCAGCGCGCAGACGTGCACGCAGGGCGAGGCGACCGGACGTTCTTCAGTCATCTTCCTGCTCGGCCAGGTCGCGGGCGTAGCGCTGGGCGTTGTGAACGTAATGGGCGGCGCTGGCTTCGAGCATTTTCTTCTGCGGCTCGGTCAGCTCGCGTACCACCTTGCCGGGGGAGCCCATGACCAGGGAGCCGTCGGGAATTTCCTTGCCCTCGGGAATCAGCGCGTTGGCGCCAATGATGCAGTACTTGCCGATCTTCGCGCCGTTGAGGATCACCGCGTTAATGCCGATGAGGCTGTAGTCGCCCACCGTGCAGCCGTGCAGCATGGCGTTGTGGCCGATGGTCACGCCCTTGCCCAGGGTCAGCGGGAAGCCCATGTCGGTGTGCATGACAGTGCCGTCCTGCACGTTGCTGTGCTCGCCGATGTGGATCAGCTCGTTGTCGCCGCGCAGCACGGCGTTGAACCACACGTTGGCGCCGGCATCCAGGCGCACCTTGCCAACCACCGTGGCGTTGGGGGCGATCCAGCTTTCCGGATGGGTTTCGACTCGGGACGAGCCCAGGCGGTACTTCATGGGTTTCTCCTCAGGAGCGGGCCGCTCTTGATTATCGGGTCTCAGCTCAGCTTGATGAACGTCGACGGCGGCTGGTGCAGGTCGATGCGAGCGTCGTACAGCAGGTTCAGCAACTCGACCAGCATGATCGCGGACAGGCCCCAGATCTTGTAGCCCTCGAACAGGTAGCTCGGGACGTACCAGCTGCGGCCGAAATAGTCGATGCGGTGGGTGGTTTCCCGCGGGTCGCCACGGAAGAATTCCAGCGGCACCTTGAACACGGCGTCGATCTCGCCGTCGTTGGGGCGATACTCCACGAAATCGGGGACGAAGCCGACGAATGGCTTGACCAGGATACCGTGCCGCGACACCAGGGTGCTTAACGGCCCGACGACCTCCACCAGCCCCGGTGGCAGGGCGATCTCCTCCTGCGCCTCGCGCAGGGCGGTGTGGATCAGGTCAACGTCCTCCGGATCGCGCCGTCCACCAGGGAAGGCGACTTCGCCGCTATGGGTCGAAAGCCCGGTCGCGCGCAGGGTGAGCACGAGCTCTTCCTGGGGAGTGATGGGGAGCAGGACCGCCGCTTCCGGGAAGCTGTGGTCCGTTTCAAGGTCGCTTGGCGTGTGCGTCTGTATGCGTTGGCGCAGCTGGTCCAGCATGCCGAACATCCTGCGGGGGCCGATTCTTCTAATTGAAGGATCATGGCACGAAAGACGCCCCTGCCCAACCCCCGCCCCTTGCTGGGCGCACCACGCAGCGCGCAAGATTGCTGCAATCTATAACAAGGAAACGGCATGAAATTCTGCAGCCAGTGCGGCGCCGGCGTGAACCTGCGCATCCCCAGCGGCGACAACCGCCCGCGCTTCGTCTGCGACCAGTGCCAGACCGTGCATTACCAGAACCCGCGCATCGTCGCCGGCTGCCTGCCAGTCTGGGAGGGGAAAATCCTCCTCTGCCGCCGCGCCATCCAGCCGCGCCAGGGCTTCTGGACACTGCCGGCGGGCTTCATGGAGAACGGCGAGACCCTGGAACAGGCTGCCGCCCGCGAGACCCTCGAAGAAGCCAACGCCCGCGTCCACGGCCTGCAGCTTTATACGGTCTTTGATCTACCGCATATCAGCCAGGTTTATATCTTCTTCCGCGCGGAACTGGCCGACCTGGACTTCTCCGCCGGCGAGGAAAGCCTGGAAGTGCAACTCTTCGAAGAATCCGACATTCCGTGGGACGAGCTGGCTTTCCCCACCGTGGGCCGTACCTTAGAATATTTCCTGTCGGATCGGATCGTTCAGAACTTCCCGATACGCAATGAAGGGATTCTCCCAATGTTTGCACAGAAAAAGAACTAATAAGCTCATTTACCGCCTCTAAGGCTTTAGGAACTACCGGGGAACACCACTCGATGCGCTGGTTGATTGCCGTACTTTGTCTGACCTTCGCAGCGTTCTCGCATGCCAACGCGATGCCCACGCTCGACGGTCGTATCGACAAGATTCTCGTGCTCAAGTCCGAGCGCAAACTGAACCTCATCAGCAACGGCAAGGTTCTCAAGAGCTATCGCGTGTCTCTGGGCAAGCGCCCGCAGGGCCCGAAGCTGGCCGAGGGCGACAACCGCACGCCGGAAGGCTTCTACTGGGTCGACTGGCGCAAGACCAGCGACAAGTACAACCTCTCCATGCATATCTCCTACCCCAACGCCCGCGACGTAGCCAAGGCGCGTGAAAAGAGCCTGTCGCCCGGCGGCATGATCATGATCCATGGCACGCCGATGGATGACGACTACCCGGAGTGGTACTTCTCGACTCTGGACTGGACCAATGGCTGCATCGCCATGACCAACGCCGATATGCGCGAGGTCTGGAGCCTGGTAAAGGACGGCACGCTGATCGAGATCCGCCCGTAAGCGGCAGCGGAAAGAAAAAAGGTGCCCGAGGGCGCCTTTTTAGAACACCATGTCCGACAGCCGCCAGACCTCGAAGGCCGGCGTCTCGTACGGGTGGGCCTGTTTGAGGGCCTTCACCGAGTCGTGGATCAACTCGTCGGCCACCACCATCTCCACCTTCCACTCGGCGACCTGCTCGACGCTGCCGGCCTGCCCGATGAAGGGGTTGCTGCCCTGCAGAGGGCGGAACTGTCCCTGTCCGAGCGCCTGCCAGCAACAGCTGTCATAGGCACCGATGCGTCCTGCACCGGCGGCGAACACCGCCTTCTTGACGGGTTCCAGATGGCTTTCCGGAACGTAGAAACACAGTTTGTACATCGGAGGCTCCGATCGAAACAGGGACACAGCCGTGACAAAGGACGCCACGGGTGACAAATCCTGCCACAAATAGTGGCACTTTGCCTCTTATGACTTGCAGGTCATCGTGGAAGTTCGACCGTCCGGTTCCGGGCTTGTTCGTTTGCGAACGACTTTGTACAAAAACTGTGACGGACTTCGATCTCACCGACCAGTGAAGCGCCGCCAGCGCTCTTTCAGACCTGGCGCCGTCGAGGAGTGGGAACCGTCGCAGAACGGTAACGTCGCCGACAGTCCGCAACTGCACAGCAGCAGATAGCGCTCTCGCCCGACCGTCAGTTCCAGCGAGTCGGTACAACTCGCGGCGGCATCCGGCGCGCTGGCGCAGTGCCCGCAGCGGCACAGGCGCAGGACCTGTCCCGGCGTGACG
Organism: Pseudomonas sp. PDM18; assembly: GCF_014852585.1. Classification (GTDB taxonomy): domain Bacteria; phylum Pseudomonadota; class Gammaproteobacteria; order Pseudomonadales; family Pseudomonadaceae; genus Pseudomonas. Next base: position 31,896 of record NZ_JACVBX010000013.1, read on the forward strand.
GCGCGAACTTCAGGAAGCCTCTCGTCGTCAGTCAACGCGCCCCTCCTCGGTGGCCGGACAAAGAAAAAGGGGAAAGCCGAAGCTTTCCCCTTTCTCGTGTTGCATCAGACCGGACTCAGCCGACCCAGACGCGGGCGTTGCGGAACATGCGCATCCAGCCGCCGTCCTCTTCCCACTCGTCCGGACGCCAGGAATTCTGCACCGCGCGGAACACACGCTCCGGGTGCGGCATCATGATGGTGACGCGGCCGTCGCGACTGGTTAGGCCGGTGATGCCACGCGGCGAGCCGTTCGGGTTGGCCGGGTAGCTCTCGGTGACCTTGCCCAGGTTGTCGACGAAACGCAGGGCCACGGTGCCGGACAGATCGGACTCCAGCAGCGCCTCCTCGCTCTCGAACTCCGCATGGCCTTCGCCGTGGGCGATGGCGATCGGCATGCGCGAACCGGCCATGCCCTGCAGGAAGATCGACTGCGATTCCTGTACCTGGACCATCGCCACGCGCGCTTCGAACTGCTCGGAACGGTTGCGTACGAAGTGCGGCCAGAACTCGGTGCCGGGGATCAGTTCGTGCAGGTTGGACATCATCTGGCAACCGTTGCACACGCCGAGGGCGAAGCTGTCCTTGCGCTCGAAGAAGGCCTGGAAGCCATCGCGGGCACGGGCGTTGAACAGGATCGACTTGGCCCAGCCTTCGCCGGCGCCCAGTACGTCACCGTAGGAGAAGCCGCCGCAGGCCACCAGGCCCTTGAACTGCTCCAGGCTGACGCGACCGGAGAGGATGTCGCTCATGTGCACGTCGACGGCGGCGAAGCCGGCGCGGTCGAAGGCCGCGGCCATTTCCACCTGACCGTTGACACCCTGCTCGCGCAGGATGGCGATCTGCGGGCGCACGCCTTTCTTGATATAGGGTGCGGCGATGTTGTCGTTGACGTCGAAGCTCAGTTTCACCGACAGGCCGGGATTGTCTTCTTCCAGCAGGCCGTCGAATTCCTGGTCGGCGCAGTCGGCGTTGTCACGCATGCGCTGGATGCGGTAGCTGGTCTCGCTCCAGATGCGCTGCAGGTTGCGGCGCTGGGCGTTGAAGACGCGCTCGCCATTGAAGGACAGCTCGATGTCGGCGCCACTGGCCGGCTGACCGATGACCGCGACACAGTCTTCAAGGCCGGCGGCACTGAACTGGGCCAGCACTTCCGGGGTGGCAGCAGAGCGCACCTGAATAACGGCGCCCAGTTCTTCGTTGAACAGGGCGGCGGTCAGCTCGTCACGGCTGTCGGCCAGTGCGTCGAGGTTCAGGTCCAGACCGCAATGACCGGCGAAGGCCATTTCGACTACGGTGGCCATCAGGCCGCCGTCGGAACGGTCGTGGTAGGCCAGCAGGTGGCCGTCGGCGTTCAGGCCCTGGATCACGGCGAAGAAGGCTTTCAGGTCTTCGGCGTCGTCGACGTCCGGAGCGGCGCGGCCGATCTGGCCGTTGACCTGGGCGAGGATCGAGCCGCCCATGCGGTTCTTGCCACGACTGAGGTCGATGACGATCAGGTCGCTCTCGCCCTTGTCCAGGCGCAGCTGCGGGGTCAGGGTCTTGCGCACGTCGTTGACCGGGGCGAAGCCGGAAATGATCAGCGACATCGGCGAAGTGACGCTCTTCTCGGCGTCTCCATCCTGCCAGCGGGTCTTCATGGACATGGAGTCCTTGCCCACCGGAATGGTGATGCCCAGCGCCGGGCACAGCTCCATGCCGACCGCCTTGACGGTGTCGTACAGGCGCGCGTCCTCGCCCGGGTGGCCGGCAGCGGCCATCCAGTTGGCGGAGAGCTTGATCTCGGAAATCTTGTCGATGCTCGCGGCGGCCAGGTTGGTGATGGTCTCGCCGATCGCCATGCGGCCGGAGGCCGGGGCGTCGATCACGGCCAGCGGAGTACGCTCGCCCATGGCCATCGCTTCACCGGTGTAGACGTCGAAGCTGGTGGCGGTGACGGCGCAGTCGGCCACCGGGACCTGCCACGGGCCGACCAACTGATCGCGGGCAACCAGGCCGGTGATGGTGCGGTCGCCGATGGTGATCAGGAAGTTCTTGCTAGCCACGGCCGGGTGACGCAATACGCGCTCGGTAGACTCGACGAGGTCCAGGCCGGCGGCGGCGAAGTCATCGCCCAGCTCGGCTTCGCGGGTGACCGAACGGTGCATGCGCGGCGGCTTGCCGAGCAGCACTTCAAGCGGCATGTCCACCGGCTTGTTGCCGAAGTGGCTGTCGGCGACGGTCAGCTGCAGCTCTTCGGTAGCTTCGCCGACCACCGCGAACGGGCAGCGCTCGCGCTCGCAGATGGCCTTGAAAGTCTCGAAGTCGGCGGCGTCCACCGACATCACGTAGCGTTCCTGCGACTCGTTGCACCAGATTTCCAGCGGGCTCATGCCCGGCTCGTCATTGGGTACGTTGCGCAGTTCGAAGCGGCCGCCACGGCCGCCATCGTTGATCAGTTCCGGCAGGGCGTTGGAGATGCCGCCCGCGCCCACGTCGTGGATGAACTTGATCGGGTTGTTCTCGCCCATCTGCCAGCAGCGGTCGATGACCTCCTGGCAGCGGCGTTCCATTTCCGGGTTTTCGCGCTGCACCGAAGCGAAGTCCAGGTCAGCGGCGGAAGCGCCGGTGGCCATGGAGGAAGCGGCGCCGCCGCCCAGGCCGATCAGCATGGCCGGGCCGCCGAGCACGATGAGCTTGGCGCCGACCGAGATCTCGCCCTTCTGCACGTGGTCTTCGCGGATGTTGCCCAGGCCGCCGGCGATCATGATCGGCTTGTGGTAACCGCGGACTTCCTCACCACGCGGGGTGGCGATGGCCTGCTCGAAGGTACGGAAGTAGCCGGCCAGGTTCGGGCGGCCGAATTCGTTGTTGAACGCGGCGCCGCCCAGCGGGCCTTCGATCATGATGTCCAGCGGGGTGACGATGCGCTCGGGCTTGCCGTAGGGCACTTCCCAGGGCTGCTCGAAACCGGGGATGTTGAGGTTGGAAACGGTGAAGCCGACCAGACCGGCCTTCGGCTTGGCGCCACGCCCGGTCGCGCCTTCGTCGCGGATCTCGCCGCCGGAGCCGGTGGAGGCGCCGGGGAAGGGAGCGATGGCGGTCGGGTGGTTGTGGGTCTCCACCTTCATCAGGATATGCACCGGTTCTTCACTGGCGCCGTACTGGCGGGTCTCGGCGTTCGGGTAGAAGCGGCCGGCGACGTAGCCCTTCATCACCGCGGCGTTGTCCTTGTAGGCGGACAGCACGCCTTCGCGGTGCATTTCATAGGTGTTCTTGATCATGCCGAACAGGCTCTTGTCCTGAGCCTGGCCGTCGATATCCCAACTGGCGTTGAAGATCTTGTGGCGGCAGTGTTCAGAGTTGGCCTGGGCGAACATCATCAGCTCGACGTCGTGTGGGTTGCGACCCATCTCGACGAAGCTCTTTACCAGGTAGTCGATCTCGTCTTCGGCCAGGGCCAGGCCCAGCTCGAGGTTGGCCTTCTCCAACGCGGCGCGACCGCCAGCGAGGATGTCGACCACGGTCAGCGGCTTGGGCTGGGCGTGGCTGAACAGGGCCGAAGCTTCTTCGAGCTCATTCAGTACAAGCTGGGTCATGCGGTCGTGCAGGCGGGCGGCGACGGCTTGCGCGTCGGCCTCGCTCAGGTCGCCGGTGACGTAGTAGGCGATGCCGCGCTCGAGGCGCTCGATCTTCGCCAGGCCGCAGTTGCGGGCGATGTCAGAGGCCTTGCTCGACCAGGGCGAGATGGTGCCGAAGCGCGGGAGAACCAGGAACAGACGGCCGGCGGGCTCCTGCACGGGAACGCTCGGACCGTATTTCAGCAGGCGCGCCAGGACTTGTTCTTCCTCGGCGTTGAGGGCTCCGGTGACCTCGGCGAAGTGCGCAAACTCGGCATACAGCCCGGTGACGGCGGGCACATGCTGGGTCAGCAGGTCGAGCAGTTTGCCGTGGCGGAAAGCGGAAAGGGCGGGAGCACCGCGCAGGATCAGCATTGTCGGAACAGCCTCTGGAGACGGGGAAGTGTGTGGGGCCGGCCGGGCCGGCCCACAGAGGCCGTGCATTCTACCGTAAAGCGTTGCTCGGCGGCAGCTTTCAAGTACCTTCCTTGCCGTTGCTCCGGCGGAAATCGCCATTCATCTTCGAAGGCCTTCGAGCGGCCTAGGAAAAATCCCAGCCCTGCGGCCTTCAGCACGGAAAATGCCGACGAACGGCTCCCCAGCTAGCAGAGAAGCTTCGAGCTGTCGAGATATGGCGCACAACGGCCTTTGCGTATACTGCCCTGATGCTTGCCCTGACTGTGTCCCGTGTGCGCTGCACCGCCTGGATCTTGGCGACCTGTATCTTTCTGCTGCTTTCCGGCTGTAGCGAGGCGAAAGCCCCGACGGCCCTCGAGCGCGTGCAGAAGGACGGCGTGCTGCGCGTGATCACCCGCAACAGTCCGGCCACCTACTTCCAGGACCGCAACGGCGATACCGGATTCGAGTACGAACTGGCCAAGCGCTTCGCCGATAGCCTGGGCGTGCAGTTGCAGATCGAAACCGCCGATAACATCGACGACCTCTACGACCGTATCGGCCGCGATGGCGGCCCGAACCTGGCGGCCGCCGGCCTGACCCCGGGCGGTGAACGCGATTCCCAGGTGCGCTACTCGCACTCCTACCTCGACGTCACCCCGCAGGTCGTCTATCGCAACGGCGCGCAGCGCCCCACCCGCCCCGAAGACCTGGTGGGCAAACGTATCGTCGTATTAAAGGGCAGCAGCCACGCCTCGCAACTGGCCGAACTGAAGAAGCAGTACCCCAAGCTGGAGTACCGCGAGTCCGACGCCGACGAGATGGTCGACCTGCTGCGCATGGTGGACGTGGGCGAGATCGACCTGACGCTGGTGGATTCCAACGAACTGGCAATGAACCAGGTGTACTTCCCCAACGTGCGCGTCGCCTTCGACCTCGGCGATGCCAAGGGCCTGGCCTGGGCACTGCCGGCCGGCGATGACAACAGCCTGATCGAGAAGGTCAACGCCTTCCTCGACAAGGCCAAGCAGGATGGCCTGCTGCAACGTCTGAAGGATCGCTACTACGGTCATGTGGACGTACTGGGCTACGTCGGTGCCTACACCTTCGCCCAGCACCTGCAGCAGCGCCTGCCCAAGTACGAGCCGCACTTCCGCCAGAGCGGCACCAAGCTCGAGGCCGACTGGCGGCTGCTGGCCGCCATCGGTTACCAGGAATCCATGTGGCAGCCCGACGCGACCTCCAAGACCGGCGTGCGCGGCCTGATGATGCTGACCAACCGCACCGCCCAGGCCATGGGCGTGGCCAACCGCCTGGACCCGAAACAGAGCATCCAGGGTGGCAGCAAGTATTACGTGCAGATCAAGGACGAATTGCCCGACAGCATCAAGGACCCGGACCGCATGTGGTTCGCCCTGGCCGCCTACAACATCGGCGGCGCCCACCTGGACGACGCGCGCAAGATGGCCGAGCAGGAAGGCCTGAACCCGAACAAGTGGCTCGACGTGAAGAAGATGCTGCCGCGCCTGGCGCAGAAGCAGTACTACCGCAAGACGCGCTACGGCTATGCGCGCGGCGGCGAGACCGTGCACTTCGTGCAGAACGTGCGCCGTTACTACGACATCCTCACCTGGGTAACCCAGCCGCAGATGGAAGGCGGCCAGCTCGCCGAAAGCGGCCTGCACCTGCCGGGCGTGAACAAGACCAAGCCCGATGATGAGGATGGGCGGGATCAGAAGCTCTGAGGCAGTCGTTCAGAGCATCTCCTGCGTAGCCTTTCCCAGACACGCACCCTCCATTACGAATCCCCACCGGCCGCGTAGCCGCGTCTGCGCAAAGCACGTGCCTCACTGCGACGTGGGTTTGTTGGTGATGGATTTCGCGGACAAGGTCCGCTCCTATGACAACCGAATCCCAGGCGCTGGGCTGGTTCGCGAGCAAGCTCGCTCCTACGAAGAGCCTCTACCCCATCCGCCCCTGGCTTTGGCTTTTAAAGACTTCCAGGAAAATATCCGCGCACGCCGAATGCCCCGTTCAGGAGGCCTCGTTGAAGCGGAGTTTCAGGGGTTGAGCGACATGGATGTCGCGAGAGCCGCGATGGGCCAGGGATGGCCCTTCGCGGCGGGCCCCTGAAACTTCGCTTCGACGAGGGAATTTTTCGCCTAGGCGAAAAACCGGATGTCCGGGGCAAGACTTTTGCCTACTTTGGGGCGTTTGCCAAAGTAGGTCGCCCGAGGGGGCGAAACCACAGAGTCCGAGCGCACGCCGAAGCGACGCAGCACACCCAACAAGAGGCCCAGTATCACAAAGGGAAAATGATCAGCCCTTGCTACGCCGCGCCTTGAAGAACGCCGACAACATCGCGCTGCACTCATCCCCCAGCACCCCGCCCTCCACCAGCACCCGGTGATTGAGAAAGTCCTGCTCGAAGAAGTTACCCCGACTGACCACCACTCCGGACTTCGGCTCGGCAGCACCAAACACCACGCGCTGGATGCGCGAATGCACCAGCAGGCCAGCGCACATGCTGCAAGGTTCGAGAGTCACATAGAGCGTACTGCCAGGCAGCCGATAATTCTGCGTAGCCGCAGAAGCCTCGCGGATCGCGACCATCTCGGCATGGGCACTGGGATCATGGGAAGTGATCGGCCGGTTGAAGCCACGCCCGATGACCAGCCCATCCAACACCAGCACTGCGCCCACCGGCACTTCGCCCAGGGCCGCACCCTGTTCGGCCAGCGCCATGGCCTCGCGCATGAAGGGGATGTCCTGGCTGCGGTCGATGACCGGCACCAGCCCCTTCACCGTCGGGTGTCCCTTGCTATTGGTCAGCCGCACCATGCCTCGCCCACCGCGATGGTTCCCATCAGGCCCGTCTCCATGTGATCGATCACGTGGCAGTGGAACATCCACAGGCCGGGGTTATCCGCCACCAGCGCCACGCGTGCCGTCTCATTCTTGCCCAGCAGGTAGGTGTCGGTGAAGTACGGGATGATGTCCCGACGATCCGAATCGAGCACCTTGAAGGCCATGCCGTGCAGGTGGATCGGGTGCTGATACTGGGTCATGTTGCGCAGCACGAAGATGTAGCTATTACCTTCCTTGAGCTTGGCCAGCGGCGGCGCGTTGTGCTTGTGCTCCTCACCGCCCTGCCAGGCCACGCCGTTGATCTGCCACAGCGAAGGCGTCGACTGGCCCTTGGAGTAGTCGGACATGGCGCCCACCCACTCGAACTTGAAGTTGATGGTCTCGGCATTCTTCAGGTCCGGCTCGGCAACCGGGTTGCGCGGCAGCGGGGCCGGCCACTTGGCAGTCGGTGCGTTGGGATTGGCGACGCCACGGATGGTCGCCAGGCGCACCGGACCGTTGCGCAGCGACAGCTCGACGCCTTCGGCCGGCCCACAGATGCCCAGCTCCAGGCGCATACCCGGACCGATCCAGTACTGGTCGTTCGGGCCCTTGCCGAAATCGCGCGGCTCCACCGGATGACCGTCGATGGCGTAGATCTTGGCCTCGGCATCCGGCAGATTTAGACGGTAGGTCACGGTGTTGTCGACGTTGAGGATGCGCACCCGGACGATCTCGCCGGCGGGCAGTTCGATCACCGGCGTACGCGCGCCGTTGATGGTCGACAGGCGCCCACGAGTGCCTTCACGTGCAGCCTCGCGGGGAACGCTGAAGGCGGTGAAATTGCCTTCCTCGTCGACGTGCCAGGTCTTCAGGTTGAGGATCTTCTCGCTGGTGAACTCGGTCGGCTCGCGCTCGTCGATGATCAGCGGCCCGACCAGGCCGCGGCCCAACTGCTCGCTGCTCATCAGGTGCGGGTGATACCAGTAGCTGCCGGCGTCCGGCGTCTTGAACTGGTAGACGAAGCTCTCGCCCGGCTGTACCGGCGGCTGCGAGATGTAGGGCACGCCGTCCATCTCGATGGGCAGGCGGATACCGTGCCAGTGGATGGTAGTTGGCTCGTCCAGCTTGTTGGTGAAGCGCACCCGCAGCCAGTCGCCCTGACGCGCGCGGATCTCCACGCCGGGAGCCTGGCCGCCATAGCCCAGGCCGGGGGTCTTGTGGCCGGGCACCAACTCCAGGTCAAGCGGGGCGGCGATCAGTTCGTAATCGTGCTCGGCGGCGACTTCCGGGCGCGCCAGCCAAATGCGCGCGCCACCGGCGCCCAGGCCGAGCACGGCCAGGCCGGCGATGCCGCCGAGTACTTGTCTACGGGTAAACGACATGGGTCCAGACTCCTAGAACAAGGGACTTGCGACCCCATCGGCTATCACGGAGGTTGGCGCGTTTCGCGCCTGGCGCCAGGCTCTTGCGGCCGGCTGCACGGTCCTGCCGGCTGAAACGCAAGCAGGAAGCAACTCTGCATGAAGAGGCAAACGCCTCTCATGCGCCAGGTCAAGGACGGGTATTCCCGCCCTCGCCTGTTGCAGAAGGCGGCGAGATTGCCGTCTTCTGCGTTAAGGAAACGTTAAACGTCTCCGATCATTCCCACTCGATGGTGGCCGGCGGCTTGCTCGATACGTCGTAGGTGACGCGGGAGATGCCTTCGATCTCGTTGATGATGCGGTTCGAGACCTTCTCCAGCAGCTCGTAAGGCAGGTGCGCCCAGCGAGCGGTCATGAAGTCGATGGTTTCCACCGCGCGCAGGGCCACGACCCAGGCGTAGCGACGGCCATCACCGACCACGCCGACGGATTTCACCGGCTGGAACACCACGAAGGCCTGGCTGGTCTTGTGGTACCAGTCGAAGTTGCGCAGCTCTTCGATGAAGATGTGGTCCGCGCGACGCAGCAGGTCGGCGTACTCCTTCTTCACCTCGCCGAGGATCCGCACACCCAGGCCCGGGCCCGGGAACGGGTGGCGGTAGACCATGTCGTACGGCAGGCCCAGTTCCAGGCCGATCTTGCGGACTTCGTCCTTGAACAACTCGCGCAGCGGCTCGACCAATTCGAACTGCATGTCTTCAGGCAGGCCGCCGACGTTGTGGTGCGACTTGATCACGTGGGCCTTGCCGGTCTTGGCGCCGGCCGACTCGATCACGTCCGGGTAGATGGTGCCCTGGGCGAGGAACTTCACGTCCTTCAGCTTGGTGGCTTCCTCGTCGAAGACCTCGATGAAGCTGCCGCCGATGATCTTGCGCTTCTGCTCCGGGTCGCTGACACCGGCCAGGCGGCTAAGGAACTTCTCCTCGGCGTTGGCGCGGATGACCTTGACGCCCATGTTCTCAGCGAACATGGCCATCACCTGGTCACCTTCGTGCAGGCGCAGCAGGCCGTTGTCGACGAATACGCAGGTCAGCTGGTCGCCGATGGCCTTGTGCAGCAGGGCCGCGACCACCGAGGAGTCGACGCCGCCGGACAGGCCGAGCAGCACCTTGGAGTTGCCGACCTGGGCGCGAACGGTGGCGATGGCGTCGTTGACGATGTTCGACGGAGTCCACAGGGCTTCGCAGCCGCAGATGTCCAGCACGAAGCGGGAGAGGATGCGACCGCCCTGCTTGGTGTGGGTCACTTCCGGGTGGAACTGCACGCCGTAGTAGCCGCGGGCATCGTCGGCCATGGCGGCGATCGGGCAGCTCGGGGTGCTGGCGAGGATGTGGAAGCCGGCCGGGATTTCGGTGACCTTGTCGCCGTGGCTCATCCACACATCGAGGCCGAACACGCCATCTTCGCTGACGCAATCTTCGATGCCGTCCAGCAGGCGGGCCTTGCCGACCACGTCGACGCGGGCGTAGCCGAACTCGCGCAGGTCAGAGCCCAGGACCTTGCCGCCCATCTGCTCGGCCATGGTCTGCATGCCGTAGCAGATGCCGAACAGCGGCACCTTCAGGTCGAACACGGCCTGCGGCGCGCGCGGGCTGTTGGCTTCGTGCACCGACTCCGGGCCACCGGCCAGGATGATGCCGCGCGGGGCGAAGGCACGAACGTCATCGTCGCTCATGTCGAACGGATGGATTTCGCAGTACACGCCGATCTCGCGGACGCGGCGGGCGATCAGCTGGGTGTACTGGGAGCCGAAGTCGAGGATCAGGATCCGGTGAGCGTGAATGTCTTGGGCCATGGCCATCTCTCGTAGCGAAATTCTTAAACGACACGGGGCTGTATCAACCAGCCCCGTGTCCGACTCATTTACCTTGAAGCCCTCAACCTACGCGGTAGTTCGGGGCTTCCTTGGTGATCTGCACATCGTGGACGTGGGACTCGGCCATGCCGGCGCCGGTGATGCGCACGAACTGCGGCTTGGTGCGCATGTCCTGGATATCGGCGCTGCCGGTGTAGCCCATGGCGGCACGCAGGCCACCCATCAGCTGGTGGACGATGGCGGTCAGTTGGCCTTTATAGGGCACGCGGCCTTCGATGCCTTCGGGCACCAGCTTCTCGGCGCCAGCGGAGGCGTCCTGGAAGTAGCGGTCGGAGGAGCCGGTGGAGCCGGCCATGGCGCCCAGCGAGCCCATGCCACGGTAGGACTTGTAGGAGCGCCCCTGGAACAGCTCGATCTCGCCCGGAGCCTCTTCGGTACCGGCGAACATCGAACCCATCATCACGCAGTAGGCGCCAGCCACCATGGCCTTGGCCAGGTCGCCGGAGAAGCGGATGCCGCCGTCGGCGATCAGCGGAACGCCGGTGCCTTCAAGGGCTGCGGCGACGTTGGCGATGGCGGAGATTTGCGGCACGCCGACGCCAGCGACGATACGGGTGGTGCAGATGGAGCCCGGGCCGATACCGACTTTCACGGCGTCGGCGCCGGCGTCAGCCAGTGCCTTGGCGGCTTCGCCGGTGGCGATGTTGCCGCCGATGACCTGTACCTGCGGGAAGGTTTCCTTCACCCAGCGCACGCGGTCGATCACGCCTTTGGAGTGGCCGTGCGCGGTGTCGACGACAACGACGTCAACGCCGGCGGCGACCAGGGCGGAAACACGCTCGCCGGTGTCGGCGCCGGTGCCGACGGCCGCGCCGACGCGCAGGCGGCCTTCGTCATCCTTGGAAGCCAGCGGGTAGGTCTTGGCCTTCTCGATGTCACGGAAGGTCACCAGGCCGGTCAGGCGGAACTTCTCGTCGACCACCAGCATCTTCTCGATGCGGTTCTCGTAGAGAGCGGCCTTGATCTCTTCCAGGGCAGTGCCTTCGCGGGCGGTGACCAGCTTTTCCTTCGGGGTCATGATCGCGGACACGCTGTCGCCGACGTTCGGCTTCACGCGCAGGTCGCGACCGGTGACGATACCGACCAGCTCACCCTCTTCTACCACCGGGAAGCCGGAGAAGCCGTATTCGCGGGCGATCTGCAGCAGCTCGATGATCTTGGTCGACGGGGTCACGGTGACCGGGTCGCGAACGATGGCGGTCTCGTGCTTCTTGACCTTGCGGACCTCGGCAGCCTGCTGCTCAATGCTCATGTTCTTGTGGATGATGCCGATGCCGCCTTCCTGCGCCATGGCGATGGCGAGGCGGGCTTCGGTCACGGTATCCATCGCGGCGGACACCAGCGGGATGTTCAGTTCGATGCCACGGGTCAGGCGGGTCTTCAGGCTCACGTCCTTGGGTAGAACTTCCGAATAACCCGGAATCAGGAGGACGTCGTCGAAAGTGAGGGCTTCTTGGCTGATGCGCAGCATGGCGGGGGCTCCCGATCGGGAAAAATGGAAGCGCGGCATTATATCTCAGCTAGGGGGCGCGGCTCAACGCAACCTGACGATCTGAATAAGGCCTTTCTGCGCCTTGCGCGCTGGCCCCTGTTCACGGGGCCGCTTATCATCCTTCGCCATGCAGAAAGATCCCTTCCAACGGCTGGGCCTCGACCGCGAGGTTCTGACCGTCAGCCAACTCAACCAGCGCGCCCGCCACCTGCTGGAGGACGTGTTCCCGCAGGTTTGGGTCGAGGGCGAAATCTCCAACCTCGCCCGCCCGGCGTCCGGCCATATGTATTTCACCCTGAAGGACAGCAACGCCCAGGTGCGCTGCGCGCTGTTCCGGCAGAACGCCCTGCGCGTGCGCCAGGCCCTGCGCGACGGCCTCGCGGTGCGGGTGCGCGGCAAGGTTTCGCTGTTCGAGGGGCGTGGCGACTACCAGCTGATCGCCGATACCGTCGAACCAGCCGGTGATGGCGCACTGCGCCTGGCCTTTGAGGCACTGAAGGAAAAGCTTGCCGCCGAAGGCCTGTTCGCCGCCGAGCGCAAGCAGGAACTGCCTGCCCACCCAAGACGCATCGGTATCATCAGCTCGCCCACCGGCGCGGTGATCCGCGACATCATCAGCGTGTTCCGCCGCCGCGCGCCGCAAGTCGAGCTGACCTTGATCCCCACCGCCGTGCAAGGCCGCGAGGCCATCGGGCAGATAGTCCGCGCACTCAAGCTAGCTGACGCGCAGGGCTTCGACGCGCTGATCCTGGCCCGTGGCGGCGGTTCACTGGAAGACCTCTGGTGCTTCAACGAGGAACCGGTGGCCCGCGCCATCGCCGCCTGCGTGACGCCCATCGTCAGCGCCGTGGGCCATGAGACCGACGTCTCCATCAGCGATTTCGTCGCCGACGTGCGCGCGCCCACGCCCTCGGCCGCCGCCGAGCTGCTGGCGCCCCACAGCGGCGATCTGCAGCAGCGCCTGGACAGCCTGCGTCGCCGGCTGATCCTGCGCATCCAGGACCGACTGACCCGCGAGCGCCTGCGCCTGGAAGGCACCGCCCGGCGCCTGCGCCACCCCGGTGAGCGCCTGCGCCAGCAATCCCAGCGCCTGGATGACCTGGACATGCGCCTGCGCCGCGCCTTCGAGCGCCAGCTGCAAATCCGCCACGAGCGGGTCGCACGGCTGGACACCCGTCTCGCCGCGCAACACCCCGGCCGTAACCTGGCCCTGCTGCGCCAGCGCCTGGACAACCTCAGCGCCCGCCTGCCGCGCGCGACTAACGCGATCCTGCGCGAACAGCGCCAGCGCCTCGACAGCCTGATGCAGACGCTGCACATCGTCAGCCCGCTGGCGACGCTCGGCCGTGGCTACAGCATCCTGCTCGATGACAAGGGCCAGGCCATCCGCAGCGCCGCGCAAACGAAAAACGGCCAGCGCCTCAAGGCCAAGCTGGGCGACGGTGAGTTGGAGGTGCGGGTGGAGGACAACCACCAGGCGCCCGTCACCCTTTCCCTCCTGGACTGACTGCCGATGACCGACCTGCTCGCGCCGATCCTGCCGCAACCCGATCCGGACTGGGCCGAAGCCTTCCGCGTGCCCATCGTCGAATGCGACCAGCCACTGCAGGCGCTGAGTATCGCCACCGGCTTCGGGGTGTGGCCGGCGTATCACCGGCTCGGAGTGCCGAACGCGCAGTCTGAATGCTATGCGCGCACGGAAGTCTTCGAGCGCCTGCTGCATGCCGCGAGCCTGCTGCCTGACGGCATCCGCCTGGTGATCCTCGATGCCTGGCGACCCTTCACGGTGCAGCAGCACCTGTACGACACGCTCTACGACATCCTCCGCCAGCACGAGCCGGACGCCGATCCGCGCGAGCTGACCCGGCGCACCCGCGAGTTCGTCGCGCCGCCCAGCACCCGCGCCGAGTCGCCCAGCCCGCACCTGACCGGCGGCGCCATCGACCTGACCCTGTGCGACAGCGAAGGCCGCTGGCTGGACATGGGCAGCCTGTTCGACGAGGCGACACCGCGCTCCTACACCCGCCATTACGAAGAGATCGCCAAGCCCGACGGGCCCCAGCGGCGCGTGCGCGACAATCGCCGGATGCTGTTCAACGCCATGCTGGCGGCGGGCTTCAGCAACCTTTCCAGCGAGTGGTGGCACTACGACTACGGCGACCAGCTGTGGGCCGCGCACCTGGGCAAGCCCCACGCCATCTATGGTCCGGCGCAGGTGCTGTCGCTGGAGCAGCTGTGGCGCCAGCAGCTGGAAGGGCTGCGCCACTAGGGCCACGCCGGCAATCCCCTGCGGGAGCGGGCCATGCTCGCGATCGCGCACATGGCGCGCTCCTACAAAAACAAGCCTCGCGGTAGAGACTGGTTCGCGAGCAAGCTCGCTCCTACCAAGAGCAAGAGCAGCCCGCCAAGACGTTCGCTTTCGACGAAATCGCCGCGCCCGCCGGAGCGGCCCGTGTAGACTGCCCGCTTCATCCGCCGACACGTCCACGGATAGCGCCATGTTTCGAATTTTCTGCCTGCTCATCGCCTCCCTCTTCACCCTGACCGCCCACGCCGAAGGTTTCATCAGCCGCACGCTGAACAAGCCGGTGCCCGGTGGCGTTGCCGTGGTGCAACTGGGCCAGGACGCCGCCGTGCCCACTGCCACCTACCAGGGCAAACCGGTGCTGGTAGTGCGCGAGGAAGGCCGCGACTGGATCGCCATCGTCGGCATCCCGCTGACCACCAAGGCCGGCAGCCAGCAGATCGTCGTGAAGCAGGCAGGCGCCAGCCGCAATCTCGGCTTCAGCGTGGGCAACAAGCACTATAAAGAGCAGCGCATCACCTTGAAGAACACCCGCCAGGTCAACCCGCTGCCCGAAGACCTCAAGCGCATCAACCGCGAGCTGGCCGAGCAGACCGCCGCCTACCGCAGCTTCAGCCCCGGTACGCCGAGCAACCTGGTGCTGGACAAACCGGTCAACGGCCCGCTCTCCAGCCCCTTCGGCCTGCGCCGTTTCTTCAACGGAGAAGAGCGCAACCCGCACTCCGGGCTGGACTTCGCCGTGCCCGCCGGCACCCCGATCAAGTCACCGGCCGCCGGCAAGGTGATCCTGATCGGCAACTACTTCTTCAACGGCAACACCGTGTTCGTCGACCACGGCCAGGGCTTCATCAGCATGTTCTGCCATATGTCGAAGATCGACGTGAAAGTCGGCGATGCGGTCCCGCGCGGCGGCGTGGTCGGCCGGGTTGGCGCCACCGGCCGCGCCACCGGGCCGCACATGCACTGGAACGTCAGCCTGAACGACGCCCGCGTCGACCCGGCGATCTTCATCGGCGCGTTCAAGCCCTGATGCGGCTTCGCTTAGATGGACGCAGCGCCCTCTTCGCGCTGCTCTGGTTCGCCGTACTGGTCTGGCTGGCCACAGCCGGGGCGCACCTCGGCTGGCTGCGCGGCTTCGGCGGCGACGTGCTGGCGGTCATCTGGCTGTACTGCCTGCTGCGCGCCGCGCTGGATGCGCCCGCGCACTGGCTGGCCACTGCGGCGCTGGGCTGCGGACTACTGATCGAGTTCGGCCAGTACCTCGCCGCGACCTTCCACTGGCAGATCGGCAACCGCGCCTTGCGCATCGTGCTCGGCGCCACGCCGGACTGGCTGGATGTGCTGGCCTACTGCATCGGCTTCGTGCTGATCGTCGCGGCGCGGCAGACGCGCCTGGCCCTCAGGCCAACGGGTAGCTGAAGAACAGCGCCATCTCCCCGGGCAGCACCTGCGCCGGATCGTAGAGATCGGTTGACAGCCCGCTGAGGGCGAAGCCGCGGGAGCGGTAGAAGCCCACCGCCGGCAGGTTGAGGTTCTGAGTTTCCAGCCACAGGTGGCGCGTCTCGGTGCTGCGCGCCCAGTCAAGGCAGCCTTCCAGCAATTGCCGGCCGACGCCTTGGCCGCGCGCGTCGGCGAGGACGAACAGGTCGTCCAGCACCGCGCGGCGATTCCAGATTTCGTAGCGGGCAATGGCAAAGCCCAGCCGCTCGCCTTCCGCGTCGACGACCACGGCGGTCCAGTCGGCCGCCGTGACGTCGTCCTTCAGGTCGGCGAAGGGATAGCGCTTGGTCTGCGTCTCGGCCAGACACTCCTCGCGCAGGATGAAACCATCGGCGGCGCTCTCGATCCGCAGGATCGAGTCGCTCGAGTAGCTGCCGTCGAAACCCAGCAGCCACTCGCCGTCTTGCGCCCACACCAGCGGGCGCAGGAGCCGGTCGCTCATCAGTTCATCTGCATGCCGTGCATGTCGTGGCCCATGTCGGTGCCCTTCGGAGCTTCCTTCTGCACCGCGACCTCGACCTTCACATCGCCGGCCTTCTGGAAATGCAGGGTCAGCGGGAAGCGCTCGCCGTCGGCCAGCGGCTTCTTCAGGCCGAACAGCATCAGGTGGTACTGGCCGGGCGCGAAGACGATCTTGCCGCCGGCGGGGATATCCACGCCCTCGACCTTCACCATCTTCATCATGCCGTCCTTCTCCACGTGCTGGTGCACTTCGGCGCTGGCAGCACGGTCGGTGTCGGCACCGAGCAGGCGATCCGCCTCCTTGCCGTGGTTCTGCACGATGAAGTAGGCGGCGCCGTTCACCGAGTTGGCCGGCAGCAGCAGCGACCACGGGTGGTCGATGTGCAGGTTGCCGGCCTCGTATTCATGGGCCATGGCGGCGCCGGAGAAGCCCAGCAGGACAGCGAAAGCAAGCAGGGTTTTACGCATGTTCGAGACTCCAGTTGGCTTGTGATCAGGTCCGCCGCAGCGGCGGGAATCCATCGGGCCGCGGGCGCAATGATCGCGCCGCAGCATAGCCTGCCTCGCGGCAGGCGTCAGGGTGGAAGCACGTTCCACCCGCAACTCTCAACTCAAGGCCGGGCTGCGCGGCTTGATCCGCGACAGCACCGCCCAGTCCAGCGCCCAAACCAGCAACAGCGACGCCCCCACCAGCGGGAAGGCGACGCCGAGGATGACCATGATCGCCACCCCGCCCTTCCAAACCGGTAACGCATGGGGCATCGGCGGCACACCAAGGCGACCCTGCGGGCGGCGCTTCCACCAGATCCACAGGCCGCTGACCGCGCTGAGCAGGATCATCAGGCAGACAGCGAGCATGAGCAGCTGGTTGAACAGACCGAACATCTTGCCTTCGTGCAGCATCACGCCGGATTCGACACCCTTGGCCACCAGCCCGTAGTCCTTCCAGCGCACGTCGGCGAGTACCTTGCCGGTGTACTGGTCGATGTGCAGGGTGGCGTCGTTGCGCGAGTCGTCAGCGAACACCGAGACGGTGAACACGCCCTGTTCGCCCTTGGGCAGGGCGATGGCGTAGCCCGGCGTCACACCAGCCTGGTCGGCGGTATCGACCACCTGCTGCAGACTGATCTGCGGCATCGCCATACCGCCGGAGCCGTGAGCCATGTGCTCGGCGTGGGCGCCGCCGGACATCGGCATCAGGGTGTTTTCCATGGCCCAGGGGATGGTCTGGCGATGCGCATCATTGAGCGTGCGCGCCTCCAGGTCCGACTTGGGCACCTCGTTCCACATGGGTGCCGGGAAGCGGTTCCACACGTCGGCGAAGGTCTTGCCCCAGAAGCCGGTCCAGGTCATCCCGGTGAGCAGCATGAACAGCATCAGCAGCGAACCCCAGAAGCCGACCACCACGTGCACCTCGCGCCACAGCGCGCGGCCGCGACGCGACAGGTCCGGCCACAGCAGCACCCGCAGCGAACGCTGGCGCGGCCACCACAGGTACAGGCCGGACACCACCAGCACGATGCCCCAGCCGGCAGCCAGCTCGATCAACCGGTCACCGACGGTGCCGATCATCAGCTCGCCGTGCAGCGCGCGGGCCATCGCCTGCAGGTTGGACTTGCCGTCCTGCACGCCGAGCAGCTTGCCGCTATAGGGATCGACGAAGGCGTTCACCTCGCGTCCATCCAGCTGCGCGACGAACTGCGCGCTGCGGTCGGCGGCCGGCGCCGGCAGGTACTGGCTGACCTGCAACTGCGGGTTCTGGTGATGCAGGTGCATCAGTTGCTCGTCGGCGGACAGCCGCACCTCACCCGGCTTCACCTGCAGCAGGTCGCTGTACATCAGCGGGTCGAGCTGCGGCTTGAACAGGTAGATGATCCCGGTGATCGACAGCAGGATCATGAACGGCGCGACGAACAGCCCGGCATAGAAGTGCCAGCGCCAGGCCAGGTTGTAGAAATCGAATGTCTTCTTCTGCATTCGTTGATCTCCTCACGCAAGGAGGCCCCCGACTGGCGGGGGCCGGTCGGGCTTCAGAACGAGAAGTCCACTTTGGTCCAGAACGTACGTCCCGGTTCGTGGATCGATTCGGGATCGTTGGCCGGGTAACCGAAGCCGGCGTTGCCCGCCAGGTTCAGGTGCTCGGCGTAGTCCTTGTCGAACAGGTTGTCGACGCCGGTGCTGACCTTGAGGTTCTTGCTCAGCTTGTACGCGCCGTTGAGCGAGAACACCGCGAAGCCGGGGCTTTCGTCGAAGTCGTAACCGACCACGTTGCCCTGGTTCTCGGCAATCCGGCCCTGGTGCGCCACCACGCGCCAGAGTCCGCCGGCGCTCCAGTCGCCTTCCTCGTAGGTCAGGCCGAAACGCGCTTCCAGCGGCGGCATCTGCGGCAGCGCAGTGTCGTCGGTGGTGTTCTTGCCCCAGGCGTAGGCCAGGGTACCGTCAGCGGTCCAGTTGCTGGTCAGCGCGTAGGCTGCGCCCAGTTCGCCACCCATGATGCGGGCATCGACGTTCCGCGCCTGGGAGGTACGGCCCATCATGCCGCCGGGCATGTAGTCGAACAGGATGTAGTCGCGGATCACACCGACGTAGCCCGAGGCCCAGGCCTTGAACTTCTCGTCCTCGTACTGCGCGCCAAAGTCCAGCTGGGTGGTCTTCTCCGGCTTGATGCTGTCGAAGGCGTTGACCGAGCCGGTCGGGCCCTTGTCCGGGGAGAACAGCTCCCAGTAGTCAGGGAAGCGCTGCACATGGCCCAGACCGACGTAAAGGGTGGTCGGCGTGTCGGCCAGGTCGTGCTCGTAGCGGGCGAAGCCGCTGGGCAGGGTATCGGCGCGGGTGTCGTCGGCGGTGGGATTGGGCATCGCCATCATCCCAGAGCCGGTGCTCTGCCGGTAATCCTTGACCGAGGCGCGGTCCAGGCGTGCGCCGGTGATCACCCGGTCGCGGTCGGCGGCGTACCAGGTCAGCTCGCCGAAGGCGCCGTAGTTGTGGAACACGGCGTCCTTGTCCCACGGCTGCTCGTCATAGGTGTTGATGCCCATGCCACTGCGTTCGCGGTGTTCGTTGGTCTGTGCATCGACGCCGGTGATCAGCTTGAAATCGTCCCAGCGCCAGGTGGCGGCCAGGCGCCCGCCGAGGGTGCGGCGGTCGACGTTGGAGGCCATGGGGCCGGCCATCATGCCGGTGCCCGAGGGCGTGCGCAGGCTGTAGTTGTCCATCACGTGATCGGCGTAGTTGTAGTAGACCTGCGCCTCCAGCTTGTCGAGCACGCCACCGATGTTGGACTTCTCGAAGCGCAGGCCAAGGCTTTCGCGCTTGAACTGCGAGCCGTCCATGCCACGCCCGGCGTAGCGCGCCTCGCCATCGCCCTTGCCGGCGGTGAGTTCGACCAGGGTGTCGGCGTCCGGCGTCCAGCCCACGGCCACGTCGCCGTTCCACTTGTTCCAGCGCGAGGGCACGGTGTTGCCGCTGCCGTCTTCGTAGTCATCGGACTGCGACTTGTTGCCGGTGAAACGCAGGTAGCCCTCGGGGCCACCGGCGGCGGCGTCCAGCACGCGGTCGAAGCGGCCGTTGGAGCCGGCGGTGAGGCTACCGTTGACGCGCATGCCCAGCTCGCCGAAGCGCTCCGGCTCACGGTCGAAACGGATGGTCCCGGCCGAGGCACCGGGGCCCCAGATCACGGTCTCCGGGCCCTTGACCACGGTGAGCTTGTCGTAGGTTTCCGGGGAGATATAGGAGGTGGGCGCGTCCATCCGTGCCGGGCAGGCACCGAGCATGGTGCTGCCGTTGGTGAGGATGTTCAGGCGCGAGCCGAACATGCCGCGCAGCACCGGGTCGCCGTTGGTGCCGCCGTTACGGATGGCGGAGAAGCCAGGGATGGTCTTGAGGTAATCGGCGCCGTCGCTGGCGGGGATCGGCTGGCGTGGCTGCTTGGGGTCGGTGACCACGGTCAGCGGCGAACTCTGCGCCACGGCGGTGATGACGCTGGGGGCCAGTTCGGTAACCGACGCATTGGTGGCGTGCGCCGAGTGATCTTCTTCCTCGGCCAGCACAGGGACGGCAGTGAAACCGCCAAGGGCGGTCAGCGCGCACAGGGCGCGCAGGCCGACGGCAGTTTGCCGACGGCGCAGGGGCATGCGGGTCATTCCATGAATTCCATGATCGGTGATGACGCCCGCTCCACGCGTACTCGCACGGCGCGCAAGCGAATGCAGGCATCCGCGCCGGGGTCGGGGAATCGGGATTGCGGGTCAGCCGATCAGGAACGGGGGTGCGCGGGAGCGGGCGCCGGGGAAGACCGGCGAGGCGGGAATGCGGGACGAGACGAACTGGGCGGCGGGCGCGCCGATGGCGGGCAGGCCGTGGTCGATCACGACCGGCGGCGGCGTCAGCGGCGGGCTGTGGATCAGCAGGCTGCAGTAGCCGCACTTCTCCATGAAGGCGTCGGCGGTGAGCGGCTGCTCGCCGTGGGAAACCGGGGCGGCATGATGGTCCGCAGCACGCTGGCTGTCGGAGCAGTGCATGTCCTCCATGCCGGACATGTCGTGGGACATGGCCTTCCCATGCTCCATCGGCATAGCACTCATGGACACGGCGTGATCCATGGGCATGGCGTGATCCATCGGCATCGACTGGGAGACCAGCGGGCCGACATAGATCATCAGCATGGCGAACAACGCCAGCCAGGTGCCTACGCCTTGTCGTGTACGACGGGTCACGAAATGTCCTTGCGGATGGAGAGTTCCCACCTGGGGCGGGTGCGCAATGATCGCACGGAGTGATAAAGCTTCGCTGCGGCACGAAGACGCAGAATCAGTTAAGCACAGCGATAAGCTTCAGGATAAATTGCTGAAAATGCCAATTCTCGACAATTAATTATCGATAAAAAGACCTTAAAGACTATTCCTACCAAATTTTTCCAAATGCTTGCCATTGGTCTCCCAGGCCTTTAGCTTGGCACTCATGAAAACCGCACACACCCTCATTCTGCTTCGCCAACACGCCTGCCTGCGCCTGGTCAGCCCGCGACTGCGTGGCTGAGCCCCCCCTCCCCGGTTCCGCCTCATTCAGATTTTTATGCGCAGGCCCCGCAGGCCGCAGAGAACAAGGATTCCGCTCATGAGCATGTTGAAAGACCCGTCGAAGAAATACCGCGCCTTCACCCAGATCACCCTGCCCGACCGCACCTGGCCGGACAAGATCATCGACAAGGCGCCGATCTGGCTGTCCACCGACCTGCGCGACGGCAACCAGTCCCTGATCGAGCCGATGGACGCCGAGAAGAAGATGCGCTTCTTCAAGTGCCTGGTTCAGGTCGGCCTGAAGGAAATCGAAGTGGGCTTCCCGTCCGCCTCGCAGACCGACTTCGACTTCGTTCGTGAGCTGATCGAGAACGACCACATTCCCGATGACGTCACCATCCAGGTACTGACCCAGGCCCGCGACGACCTCATCGAGCGCACCTTCGAGTCCCTCAAGGGCGCGAAGAAAGCCATCGTCCACTACTACAACGCCTGCGCACCGAGCTTCCGCAAGATCGTCTTCAACCAGGACAAGGCTGGCGTGAAAGCCATCGCCGTGGCCGCCGGCCAGACCATCAAGCGCCTGGCCGAAGCCGCGCCGGAAACCCAGTGGGGCTTCGAGTACTCACCGGAAGTGTTCAGCTCCACCGAGACCGATTTCGCCGTCGAGGTGTGCAATGCGGTGATCGACGTGTTCCAGCCGACCCCGGCCAACCGCCTGATCCTCAACCTGCCCGCCACCGTCGAGTGCGCCACCCCGAACAACTACGCCGACCAGATCGAGTGGTTCGGCCGCCAGATCAACAAGCGCGACAGCGTATTGCTCAGCCTGCACACCCACAACGACCGTGGTACTGGCGTGGCTGCTTCGGAACTGGCCCTGATGGCCGGCGCCGACCGCGTCGAAGGCTGCCTGTTCGGCAACGGCGAGCGCACCGGCAACCTCTGCCTGGTGACCATGGCGCTGAACATGTACACCCAGGGCATCGACCCCGAGCTGGACTTCTCCGACATCGACGCCGTGCGCAAGGTGGTGGAAGAGTGCAACCAGATTCCGGTGCACCCGCGTCACCCCTACGTCGGCGACCTGGTCCACACCGCCTTCTCCGGCTCCCACCAGGACGCCATCCGCAAGGGCTTCGCCCAGCAGAAGGACGATGCCGTGTGGGAAGTGCCGTACCTGCCGATCGACCCGGCGGACATCGGCCGCAGCTACGAAGCGGTGATCCGTGTGAACAGCCAGTCCGGCAAGGGCGGCATCACCTTCCTGCTCGAACAGGAATACGGCATCAGCCTGCCGCGTCGCATGCAGATCGAGTTCAGCCAGGTGGTGCAGAACGAGACCGACCGTCTCGGCCTGGAAATGACCGCCGAGCAGATCTACACCCTGCTGCAGACCGAGTACTTGCAGGCCGTTTCCCCGTTCGGCCTGAAGAACTACCGCCTGCAGGAAGAGAACGGCGTCTGCGCCATCGACATCGACGTGACCCACAAGGGCGAGCAGCATCGCTGGCACGGCAAGGGCAAGGGTACCCTGGAAGCCCTGGTCGCCTCGCTGCCGGTGGACGTCGAGATCATGGACTACAACGAGCATGCCATCGGCGCCGGCACCAATGCCCGCGCAGCCGCCTATATCGAACTGCGTGTCGAGGGTGGTCGTTCGCTGCACGGCATCGGCATTGATGAAAACATCACCACCGCGAGCTTCCGTGCGCTGTTCAGCGCCCTGAACCGCGCCGTGACGCTGGGCCACGCGAAAGCCGCGTGAGCCTCAGTTAACCTGTAAGTCCCTTTGCCCCGGACGCCTCGTGCGTCCGGGGCTGTTTTCGATGGAGTGAAAACATGACGACCGCACCGCAGGACAATCCTTTCCAGCCCCCCGCCGCCGCACTCCAGGACGACCTCGGCGTTGCCACTGGCGAGCCACTCTACCGCCTGGCCGCCGCCGGCATCGCCACCTTCTTCGGCACGCCCGTGGCCGGCAGCTGGGTGATCGCGCAGAACCTCAAGCGCCTGAACCGCCCGCAGGAAGTGCAGAAAGCCTGGCTGGTCGGCATCGGCATCACCGTGCTGATCTTCGTCCTATCCTGGTTCCTGCCGGACAACTTTCCCGCCGCACCGATCAACATCGCCGCCGTATTCGCCATGCACCAGTACGCCAAGCAGAATACCGGCGAAGCGCTTGATCGCCACGCCGCGGCCGGTGGTGGCTACCTGTCCAACTGGCGCGCCTTCGGCATCAGCCTGCTGTTCCTGATCGTCATCATGGCCGTAGTCTTTGGCGCCGCCTTCGCGCTGGCCCTGACCGGCAACGCCTGACCCCTTGCGTCCTCCCGTCTAAAGATTCCCCCTAGTTTCCTAGGGGGCAGTCTCCGCAATGCTGGTACTCGCCCCGATTACCCCTGCCTCGTCCCTTCCCTAGTCTTGCGTGCACTGCCGTGAAAGCGGCAGGCAAACAAAAAACCGTGTCACGCAATCAGACACTTTCGGCTGCCCCTGCCTTGCGTCCAGTGGCGCCTGGTTACCTACAACAACAACGAGCTCGACGTGCTTGGCCATCTGCCTTCACCCGCTTCAGGAGCCAGTAACCGTGAACCCGCAATCCCACTCGAAATCCGTCTTCACTCCGCGCTATTCCTGGTATGTCGTCGTGCTGTGCATGGTGGCGTACATCTTCTCCTTCGTTGACCGGCAGATCCTCTCGCTGATGATCGAGCCGATCAAAGCCGACCTGCAGATCACCGATACCCAGTTCAGCCTGCTCAGCGGACTGGCCTTCTCGCTGTTCTACGCCTTCATGGGCTTGCCCATCGCCTACCTCGCCGACCGCTCCTCACGGGTGAAGATCATCGCCATCGGCGTGGCCTTCTGGAGCATCGCCACCGCCGCGTGCGGCCTGTCGAAGAACTTCCTGCAGATGTTCCTCGCGCGCATGAGCGTCGGCGTCGGCGAGGCCGCGCTGACACCGGCGACCTACTCGATGCTCGCCGACCTATTCCCCAAGGAGAAACTCGGCCGCGCGCTGGGGCTCTACTCCATGGGCGCGTTTCTCGGCGGCGGCCTGGCCTTCCTGGTCGGCGGCTACGTGATCGAGGCCCTGCGCGACGTGCCGGCCATCGACCTGGGCTGGCTGGGCCAGGTGCGCTCCTGGCAGATCGCCTTCTTCATCGTCGGCCTGCCCGGCGTGCTGGTGGCGCTGCTGATCGCGCTGACCATCCGTGACCCGGCGCGCAAGGAAACGAACCCGCAGCACAAGGCAACCATCGGCGACGGCCTGCGCTTCCTGCGGCGCCACCGCGCGACCTTCACCTGCCACTACCTGGGTTTCTCCTTCTTCGCCATGTGCCAGTACGCGCTGATGGGCTGGGCGCCGGCCATGTACATCCGCCAGTACGGCCTGACGCCACTGGAGGTGGGCTACATCCTCGGCGGCATCCTGCTGGTGCTCAACACCGCCGGGGTGTTTTGCGCCGGCTGGCTGGTGGACGTGCTGCAGAAGCGCGGGCGCAGCGACGCCGCGATGATCAGCGGCATGCTCGGCGCCGCCTGCACCATTCCTTTCGTCATCGGCTCGGTCACTGCCAGCAGCCTGCAGGTGTCGGTAATGCTGATGGGGCCGGCAATGTTCTTCTGCGCGTTCTGCATCTCCACCTCGGCGGCCGCCATGCAGGTGCTCACGCCCAACCGCCTGCGCGCGCAGGTGTCGGCACTGTTCCTGCTGGTCTCCAACCTGATTGGCCTGGGCGTCGGCACCACCCTGGTGGCACTGCTCACCGACCAATACTTCAAGGACCCGAAGGCCGTCGGCTCGTCCATCGGCATCATCGTCACCCTCGCCGGGCTGCTCTGCCTGTGGCTGCTGGGCAACGGGCGCAAGCACTTCCGCCGCAGCCTGGGCCAGGAGCAGACGGTCCAGTCCGAAGCCGCACCGCTGGATAACGCCGCCGCCGCGAACTGATCGCGCCCGCCTCGACAAGACGTACGCCCGTTCGCCGGCGTGGCGCCCTGCACCCCGGCGAACGGCACCCAGGAGATGACGATGTTCCGTATTCGCTTTGCCGGTGCGCTGCTGTCCAGCGCGCTGATGCCCCTCTGCGCCCAGGCTGACCTGATCGACGACAGCCGCCTGGACGCCACCCTGCGCAACTTCTACATGCTGCGCGACTACCGCCAGGACAACGCCCCCCAATCCCAGGCCGGCAGCTGGTCCCAGGCCGTGCTGGCGCGTTTCAGCTCCGGCTTCACCGAAGGCACCATCGGCGTCGGCGTAGACTTCACCGGTTTCTACGCCCTGAAGCTCGACGGCGGCGCCGGCACCAGCAACGACAGCAACCTGCCCTACGACCGCACGAGCGGTGAGCCGGTGGATAACTTCAGCCGTGGCGGCGCCACGCTCAAGCTGCGCTATTCGAAGACCACGCTGAAGGTCGGTCTGCTGGAGCCGCGCCTGCCGGTGATTTTCCAGGATGATGTGCGCGTGCTGCCGCAGACCTTCCAAGGCGTGATGCTGGAGTCGAAGGAGTCGGATCGCTTCAAGTTCACTGCCGCGCAACTCTGGAATACCAGCACCCGTGCCTCAAGCGACCGCGAGTCGTTCTACCTGGCTACCCGTCCCGCCAGCCAGGACAGCAACAAGCTGAACCTGGGCGGCGTCGATGCCCAGTGGAC
Source organism: Pseudomonas sp. PDM18 (assembly GCF_014852585.1). Classification (GTDB taxonomy): domain Bacteria; phylum Pseudomonadota; class Gammaproteobacteria; order Pseudomonadales; family Pseudomonadaceae; genus Pseudomonas. Next base: position 57,521 of record NZ_JACVBX010000013.1, read on the forward strand.
GCCCGGGCTGTCCACCAGCTACTACTTCGCCCAGCTCGAGGACATCTATGACCAGCACTACGTCGGCGCCAACTTCAAGCAGCCGGTGGGCGAGAAGACTGCGCTGCTCGGCACCCTGAGCTACTTCCACAACGAGGAATCCGGGCAGGCTCTGGCCGGGCGCATCGACAACCGCGCCTATGGCGCGAGACTCGGCGTGAAGCACGGCGGCCACATGCTGTCGGCCACCTACCAGCGCATGCTCGGCGAAGACATGTTCCCCATGCTGCTGGGCAACACGCCGCAACCGTACCTGGTCAACTGGGTCACCAATGGCGGCTTCTTCTGGGCGCAGGAACGCTCCTACCAGCTGCGCTACGATTACGACTTCGCCAGCCTCGGCGTGCCGGGCCTGACCCTGATGACGCGCTACACCAAGGGCACCGACATCTCGCGGCAGGGCAAGAGCGATGGCCACGAGTACGAGCGCGATACCGATGTCGGCTATACGATCCAGAGCGGGCCGCTGAAGACCCTGTCGTTCCTCATGCGCACCTCCACAGTTCGCAGCAGCTACGCCAGCGATTACGACGAGGTGCGCTTCATCACCAGTTACCCGCTGGCTTTCTGAAGCCATGAAAAAGGCCCCTCGCGGGGCCTTCTTCGTCCAGGGGAGGCTTACTCGTCGTCGCCACTGGCAGCGACCGCTCCAAGACAGCAGAGTCGGTGCTGCTGGTCGCCGGCCTGGAGCAGCCAGGTCTCGTCTTCGGCCTGGTAGCTGGCCTCCATCACCTGGTTGTAGCTGAAGCGCCACTCGCGGCGGTCTCGGCCGTCGATGGACTCGATCTGCAGCACCACGTCTTCGCTGGCGAAGGGCTGGTCTGCGTGGGCAGCGGCGTCGGCCTGGTCCAGCAATGCCTCGTTGAGCTCGAACTGCCAGGCGTGCAGACCGTCGATCAACAGCATGTCGGCGGTTTCCAGCTGGTCCAGCAGGTAGGGAGTCGTGGTCATGACGGGCACTCGGCAATTGGGCTGGCCGCCATGATAGACCAGCTGGCGTACCGCTGCCGGCCAATCCGCCCCGCGGCGAACGGCTGCGCGTCTACACTGAGGGTTCCCGCACACCCGCTGAGGAGTCAAAGCAGATGCGTACACGCGAACTCGGACAATCGGGCCTGAAGATTCCTGCGCTGGTCTTCGGCGGTAACGTGTTCGGCTGGTCCTCCGACGAGGCGACCTCGTTTCGCTTGCTGGACGCGCTGCTCGACGCCGGGCTGAACTGCATCGACACCGCTGACGTTTACTCGCGTTGGGTGCCGGGCCACGAGGGCGGCGAGTCGGAAACCCTGATCGGCAAGTGGCTGAAGAAGACCGGCAAGCGCAACCAGGTAATCATCGCGACCAAGGTCGGCATGGACATGGGCAACGGCCACAAGGGACTGTCGGCGGTGTACATCGAGCAGGCACTGGAGCGCTCGCTCAAGCGTCTGCAGACCGACTACATCGACCTCTACCAGTCCCACTGCGACGATCCGCACACCTCGCTGGAGGAAACCATGGGCGCCTTCGCCGAGGCCGTGGAGCGCGGCAAGGTGCGGGTGATCGGCGCCTCCAACTTCGACGCCAAGCGCCTGCGTGAAGCTCATGAGCTCTGCACGCGCTTGAAGCTGCCGCAGTACCAGAGCCTGCAGCCCAACTACAACCTCTACGACCGCGCCAACTACGAGACTCAGCTGGAGCCCACGGTGCAGCAGCTGGGCCTGGGCGTGATCAATTTCTACTCCCTGGCCGCCGGCTTCCTTACCGGCAAGTACCGCCGCGAGGATGACCTGGGCAAGAGCAGCGTGCGCGGCTACAAGGTGAAGAACTTCATGAACGAGCGCGGCTTCGCGATCCTCGATGCGCTGGAGGAAGTGGCCGGCGACCTGAACGCCACGCCGACCCAGGTCGCACTCGCCTGGCTGATGGCCCGCCCGAGCATCACAGCGCCGATTGCCAGTGCGTCGAAGCTGGAGCAGTTGCCCGACCTGATTGCGGCGGTGGAGCTGAGGCTCAGTGACGAGGCGATCCAGCGGTTGAATACCGCCAGCGCGTATTGAACCTGTAGGAGCGGGTCAACTCGCGAACATCCCCGCTGCGGGACGGTTCGCGAGCAAGCTCGCTCCTACGAAAAGCACATCGACTTCAGCGGTGGATGCTGAACTCGTCCGCATCGAGATTCGCCGGGAAGCGCTCGCGGTACGCCGCCAGCTCCGCTGCGCTCAGGGCAATCTGGAAGACCCCGTCAGCGCTGCCGGCGGCCAGCAGGTTGTCACCCTGGAAGTCCAGCACCTGGCTGTCGCCGGAGTAGGCGTGCCCCTTGCCGTCTTCACCGACGCGATTGACCGCAGCGACATAGCAGAGGTTTTCGATGGCCCGCGCTGGCAGAAGGCGGTTCCAGTGCTGGCGGCGCGCGGCCGGCCAGTTGGCGGTGTAGAGCAGCAGGTCAGTGTCCTGGGCGTCGCGGCTCCACACCGGGAAGCGCAGGTCATAGCAGACCAGCGGGCGAATCCGCCATCCCTTCCACTCCAGCAACACCTGTTGCTCGCCCGGCGTGTAGTGCTTGTGCTCACCGGCCATGCGGAACAGGTGGCGCTTGTCGTAATGCTGAATCTCGCCGTCCGGGCGCGCCCAGAGCAAACGGTTGCGGTGGCTGCCATCGGCGGCGCGGATGATCACGCTGCCGCAGACCACGGCATCGAGACGGGCCGCCTGCTCGCGAAGCCAGGCGTAGGTCACGCCCTCCTCCGCCTCGGCCAGCGTCTCGGAATCCATGGAAAAGCCGGTGGTGAACATCTCCGGGAGGATCACCACGTCTGCGCCACGGGCGCTTTCCAGCAGCGCCTCGAAACGCTCTCGGTTGGCCTTCGCGTCGTGCCAGACCAGGGTGGTCTGCACGAGGGCGAGTTTCAGGTCCGCCAATTGGCTTGGGTCGCGGCTCAGATCGCGCATAGTCGTTCCGCTGCCTGGCGCAGCGTCTCCTCTTTCTTGGCGAAGCAGAAGCGCACCAGACGCGTGTCCGCCGGAGCCTGCTGGTAGAACACCGAGACCGGAATGGCGGCCACGCCGTGTTCGGTGGTCAGCCATTCGGACATGGCGACATCATCGAGGTCGGGGCGAATCGCCGAGTAATCGACCACCTGGAAGTAGGTTCCGGCGGCACGCTGGAAGGTGAAACGCGAGCCTTCCAGCAAATTGCAGAACAGGTCGCGCTTGGCCTGGTAGAAGCCCGGCAGCTCGCGCAGGTGCTCGGGGTGCGCGGCCATGAAGTCGGCCAGCGCGTACTGCAGCGGCGTCACGCCGCAGAAATTCACGTACTGGTGGATCTTGCGCATCTCCGCCGACAGCGCCGGCGGCGCCACCACGTAGCCGGTCTTCCAGCCGGTGACGTGGTAGGTCTTGCCGAAGGAGCTGATGACGAAGGCGCGCGGATACAGCTCGTCATGGGCCAGCACGCTGGCGTGCTGTACGCCGTCGTAGATCAGGTGCTCGTAGACCTCGTCGCTGATCACGTAGATCTCGCGGTCGCGGATCAGCTCGGCCAGGCGATCCAGGTCGGCACGGTCGATCAGCGCACCGCTGGGGTTGTGCGGACTGTTGAGGAAGATCAGGCGCGTGCGCGGGGTGATGGCATCGGCCAGGCGCTGCCAGTCGATGCGGAAGTCCGGCTGAGTCAGCGCAACATGCACGCAACGGCCGCCGGCCAGCTCGACCGACGGCTCGTAGCTGTCGTAGCAGGGGTCGAGGACGATGGCTTCGTCGCCGGCGCGAATCAGCGCCTGTACCGCACAGAAGATCCCTTCTGTCGCACCGGGGACGATGGTCACCTCGGTGTCGGCGCTGACGTGGCGGCCATAGAGGCTCGCAACCTTGATCGCTACCTGCTCGCGCAGTGCTGGCAAGCCGGTCATCGGACTGTACTGGTTGTGCCCGGCCAGGACGTGGCGGGCGACTGCTTCGAGCAGCGGTGCGGGGCCGGGGAAATCCGGGAAACCCTGGGAGAGATTCAGCGCCCCGCTTTCTGCGGCGAGCTGGGACATGCGGGTGAAGATGGTGGTGCCGACATTCGGCAGTTTGCTGATGAGCATGGCGTGACTACAGGCTGCAGGCGATGAGAGGGAAGTCCCTACTCTATCGCCTGCGGCTCGTGGTCTAAAGCCTGACCGACGTTATTTACGTTTGTCCTTCTTCTTCTTCTCCGCCTTCTTGTGGTGCGACATCAGGCGACGCTTCTTGTTGACCTGGCGATCGGTGAGCTGGGTCTTCTTGCCCTCGAACGGGTTGTCACCGCCCTTGTACTCGATGCGGATCGGCGTACCGACCAGCTTCAGCACGCGGCGGAAGGTCTTCTCCAGGTAGCGGGTATAGGCCTTGGGCACCGCATCCACCTGGTTGCCGTGGATCACGATCAGCGGCGGGTTGGCGCCCCCCAAGTGCGCGTAGCGCAGCTTGATGCGGCGGCCGTTGACCATCGGCGGCTGGTGAACCTGGATGGCGTCCTCGAGGATCTGCGTGAGCTTGCTGGTGGGCCAGCGGGTCACGGCGGAACGGAAGGAGTCCTGCACCGACTTGTACAGGTGGCCAACGCCGGTGCCGTGCAGCGCCGAGATGAAGTGGATGTCGGCGAAGTCGGCGAACATCAGCCGGCGCTCGAGCTCGGTTTTCACGTAGTCGCGCTCGGCCGATTCCATGCCGTCCCACTTGTTCAGCGCGATGACCAGCGCACGGCCGGTCTCCAGCACGAAGCCGAGCAGGTTGAGGTCGTGTTCAACCACGCCTTCGCGGGCGTCCATGACGAAGATGACCACGTTGGCGTCCTGGATCGCCTGCAGGGTCTTCACCACGGAGAACTTTTCCACCGCCTCGAAGATCTTGCCGCGGCGGCGCACGCCGGCGGTGTCGATGAGGGTGTACTTCTCTTCGTTGCGCTCGAAGGGGATGTAGATGCTGTCGCGGGTGGTGCCGGCCTGGTCGTAGACGATCACCCGCTCTTCACCGAGCATGCGGTTCACCAGCGTGGACTTGCCGACGTTGGGGCGACCGATGATGGCGATCTTGATGCCATCCTTCTCGCTCGGGCCGGGAATGCGCTTGGCTTCCTCGCCTTCGGCGACTTCTTCCATCTCGCCGGGCAGGTCGTTGTCTTCCGGCGCTTCCGGCTCGGGAGCGAACATCTCGCCCAGGGCTTCCTGGAGCATCTGGGTGATGCCACGGCCGTGGGCGGCGGCGATCGGGATCGCATGCCCCAGGGCCAGCGGGCTGAACTCGGCGCGGGCGATGTCCGGATCGACGGTGTCGACCTTGTTGGCCACCAGGTAGGTGCGCTTGTTCTTCTTGCGCAGGTGCTCGCCGATCATCTCGTCGGCGGCGGTGAGGCCGGCGCGGGAGTCGACCATGAACAGGACGGCATCGGCCTCTTCGATGGCCTGCAGCGACTGCTCGGCCATCTTGGCGTCGATACCCTCTTCGTCACCGGAAATACCACCGGTATCGATGACGATGAATTTCTTGCCCTGCCACTTGGCCTCGCCGTATTGGCGGTCTCGGGTCAGACCTGCGTACTCGGCGACGATGGCGTCACGGGTGCGGGTCAGGCGGTTGAACAGGGTGGACTTGCCGACGTTGGGGCGGCCCACCAGGGCTATTACGGGAACCATGCGGCTCTCCAGGAATTTGAATTTCAGAAAACACGACGGCCGCTGCCGTTTTTCACGGCAGCGGCCGGCAGTAACACTCAGCTTAGCGAATCGTGTAGGCGGCCAGCTTACCGCTGTTGCCGAACACGTACATCCAGCTGCCGACTACCAGCGGGCGAACCCGCACGCCGTCACCGTCGACCTTCTCGCGGCCCACGAAACGACCATCCACCTGGCTCAGCAGATGCACGTAACCTTCCAGGTCACCGACGACCACGTTGCTCGACAGCACGGCCGGAGCGGACAGCTGGCGGCGAGCCAGGGCGTCGTTGCTCCAAAGCGAGGACGAACCACGGGAGTCGAGGCTTTCCACGGTGCCGCTGGACTGGCTGATGAACACGCTGCCGGTACCTTCGGCTACGCCGACGTAGCTGGAAGCTTCACGCTGCCAGAGCACGCGGCCGGTGCCTACGTCCAGCGCCGCGGCGCGGCCCTGGTAGCTGGCGACATAGAGAACGTTGTCGACCAGCAGCAGGCCGCCGTCGATATCGACGACGCGGTCCAGCTCGGAACGGCCCTGAGGAATCGCAACGCGCGCTTCCCAGACCGGCAGGCCACGCTCCACGTCCACCGCGACGACCTTGCCGCTGGCCAGACCCGCCAGGGCCAGACGGCCCGCGATCAGCGGAGCGCCAGTGCCACGCAGGGTCAGCACCGGTACGGTGCCTTCGTAGATCCAGCGCTGGTTGCCGGTGGAAGCGTCGAAGCCGATCAGCTTGTCGTCCTGGGTCTGCACCACCACCACGTCACCGTTGGTGGCCGGGGCAGCCAGCACTTCGCTGGTGACCTTGGCGCGCCACTTCTGCTCGCCCGAACCGGAATCCAGCGCGATCACGTCGCCACGCAGGGTGCCCAGCAGGACCATGCCGCTGCCCACGCCGACGGCGCCGGAGATCGGCAGATCGAGGTCTTTCTTCCACAGCACTTCGCCAGTTTCGCGCTGCATGGCCATGACGCGGCCTTCGGCAGACGCGGCGAAGATGGTCTGGCCATCCACGGCGGGCTCGAGCAGGTTGTACAGGTCGCCCTGGCCATCACCGACCGAACGGCTCCACTGTTTCTCCAGGCGGACCTCTTCCTTGAAATCGGTCAGCTCGGCCGGCGGCAGTTCTTTCTTGCTATTGCTGCTGCAACCCACAGCCATCAGGGTCAGTGCCAGCAGTGCAACGTGTTTCCAACGCAACATCTCAGGCGTCTCCCTTGGCCAGGTCGTCGAGTTTCATCTGCAGGGCGCCGACGGCGGCGTCTTCCGGCAGAGCAGCCTTGGCCTTTTCGTAGGCGACACGGGCGTCATCATTGCGCTTGAGCTGCAGCAGCAGGTCGCCGCGCAGTTCTTCGCGAGTGGCGACGTAGGCCTTGTCGACGTTGCCGTCGAGCAGCTTCAGACCGTCTTCGGCCTTGCCCTGGGCCGCCAGGACACGCGCCAGGCGCTGGCGAGCCAGCTCGCCGAGGGTGGCGTCAACCGGCTTGTCGACCACTGCCTTCAGCTCGAGGACGGCGTCATCCAGCTTGCCGCTGTCCACCGCAACCTTGGCGACGAACAGGCGGCCGTACTGGGCGTACGGAGTGCCGGCGAAGTCGGTATTCAGCTTGCCAGCGAGCTCGGCGACCTTGGCGGTGTCGGGCTTGCCGGCCGGGTTCAGTGCGGTTTCCAACAGGGCCTGGTAAATGATCGAGGCGCCCTGGGACTGGTTGTTCTGGTACTTTTTCCAGGCCTGCCAGCCAAACACCACGATCAGCGCCAGAGCAGCGCCGGTCAGCAGGGGCATGCCGTTACGCTGCCACCAGTCCTTGATGTCAGCGATCTGTTCTTCTTCGGTACGGTTACTCACCCCAATACTCCTATCCGCTCGATTCAGGCCCGCTTGAGGCAGGCAGCCAGGTGCTCGGGCAGAGCATCCCAGGCGATATTCTGTTGTTCGCCCTCGCCACGCAGGGGCTTGAAACCTACCACGCGGTTGGCCAGTTCGTCGTCACCCAGAATCATTGCGAACTGTGCACCGCTCTTGTCGGCCTTCTTGAACTGGCTCTTGAAGCTGCCGGCGCCGGCGTTGACCAGCAGGCGCAGGCCCGGAATGGCCTCGCGCAGCTGTTCGGCCAGGGTCAGCGCGGCCAACTCCGCCGGCTCGCCGAAGGCGCAGACGTAGAGGTCGGCCGGGCGATTCAGCTCGGCAGGCACCACGCCCAGGGTTTCCAGCAGCAGCACCAGGCGTTCCACGCCCATGGCAAAGCCCACGCCCGGCGTCGGCTTGCCGCCGAACTGGCTGACCAGGCCATCGTAGCGGCCGCCGCCGCACACGGTGCCCTGGGCGCCGAGTTTGTCGGTGACCCACTCGAAAGCAGTGCGGCAGTAGTAGTCCAGGCCGCGTACCAGCTTCTGGTTGATCTCATAGCGCAGGCCGACCGCATCCAGACGGGCCTTCAGCCCCTCGAAGTGGGCGATCGACTCTTCGTCCAGGTAGTCGTGCAGGCTCGGCGCGCCGACCAGTAGCGCCTGGGTGCTCTCGACCTTGCTGTCGAGGATGCGCAGCGGGTTGGTGGTCATGCGGCGCTGGCTATCTTCGTCCAGCTGCTCGAAGCGCTCCTGCAGGTAGGCCACCAGGTCGTCGCGATAGCGCGCGCGGGCCTCACTGGAGCCCAGGGTATTCAGCTGCAGGGTCACGGCATCGGCCATGCCCAGCTTCTGCCACAGGCGCCAAGTGAGGATGATCAGCTCGGCGTCGATGTCCGGACCGGGCAGGTTGAAGACTTCCACGCCGATCTGGTGGAACTGACGATAACGGCCTTTCTGCGGCTTCTCGTAGCGGAACATCGGACCGGTGTACCACAGCTTCTGCACCTGGCCACCGCCCGACAGGCCATGCTCCAGCACGGCTCGCACGCAGCCCGCGGTGCCTTCCGGACGCATGGTCAGGGATTCGCCGTTGCGGTCGAGGAAGGTGTACATCTCCTTGTCGACCACGTCGGTGCCTTCACCGATACCACGAGCGAAGAGCTCGGTGAACTCGAGGATCGGCAGGCGGATCTCGCTGTAGCCGTAGCGGTCAAGCAGGCCGGCGAAGGTGCGCTCCAGATAGCGCCAGGCCGGGGTCTGGTCCGGCAGGATGTCGTTCATGCCACGGATGGCTTGCAGGGACTTGCTCACTTAGGATCCTTGTTGCGGTCAGCCGCGCACGATGAGTGCGGCGTCGGCCTCGGCCTTCTCGGCCGCTTTTTCGCGGATCAGCCGTTCCAGCTCATCCACCAGGTTATCGTTCTGCAGCTTCTGCGCCGGCTTGCCGTCGATGTAGATCAGGTTGCTCGGCGTGCCGCCGGTGAGACCGATGTGAGCCTCCTTGGCTTCGCCCGGACCGTTGACCACGCAGCCGATCACGGCGACATCCAGCGGTACCAGCAGGTCCTCGAGGCGGCCTTCCAGCTCGTTCATGGTCTTCACCACATCGAAGTTCTGCCGCGAGCAGCTCGGGCAGGCGATGAAGTTGATGCCACGGGAGCGCAGGCGCAGCGACTTGAGGATGTCGAAGCCGACCTTGATCTCTTCCACCGGGTCGGCGGCCAGCGAGATGCGGATGGTGTCGCCGATGCCCTCGGCAAGCAGCATGCCCAGGCCGACGGCCGACTTCACGGTGCCCGAACGCAGGCCACCGGCTTCGGTGATGCCCAAATGCAGGGGTTGTTCGATCTGCTTGGCCAGCAGGCGGTAGGCGGCGACGGCCATGAACACGTCGGAGGCCTTCACGCTGACCTTGAAGTTCTGGAAGTCCAGACGGTCGAGGTGATCGACATGGCGCATGGCCGACTCCAGCAGCGCCTCGGGGGTCGGCTCGCCGTACTTCTTCTGCAGGTCCTTCTCCAGCGAACCGGCGTTGACGCCGATGCGGATCGGGATATTGCGCTCGCGGGCGGCATCCACCACGGCCTTCACGCGGTCTTCGCGTCCGATGTTGCCCGGGTTGATGCGCAGGCAATCGACGCCCAGTTCAGCCACGCGCAGGGCGATCTTGTAGTCGAAGTGGATGTCGGCAACCAGCGGCACCTTGACCTGCTGCTTGATCTTGCCGAACGCCTCGGCGGCGTCCATGTCGGGCACGGAGACGCGGACAATGTCGGCGCCTGCGTCTTCCAGACGACGGATTTGCGCCACGGTGGCGGCCACATCCAGAGTATCGGTGTTGGTCATGCTCTGCACGGCGATGGGAGCATCCCCACCCACCGGCACGTTACCGACCCAGATCTTGCGGGACAGGCGACGTTTGATCGGAGACTCGCAATGCATCTTACTGTCCACCCAACTTCAGGCGAGCGGTGCCACCGCGCGCCGGCGTGACTTCGACCGGCTGGCCGTTGTAGCTGACCTGGGCACCTTGGGCGAAGCCCAGGCGCAACTGGACGGGCGCCTTGGCGGCGACCTCCAGCGAATCACCCTTGCGCTTGAGGCCCTCGACGAGGACCTTGCCGTCGGCATCGGTGAGCTGGGTCCAGCAATCGGCGCTGAATTGAACCTTGACCACGCCCTGGCCCGCGGAAGCCACCACCGGAGCAGCAGGCGCCTCGATCGGAGCCACAGGGGCGGCCGGAGCGACAGGCTGCTGTGCAGCCGGTTGCTGGGCAGGGACTACCGGAACCTGGGCCGGAGCGGTTTCGGCGGCGGCCGGGGCGCCCGGTACTGCCGGGTTGGCAGAGACCGGCGGGGTGCCTTCGGCCGGAGCCTCGGCGTTGCCGTTGTCGCCGGCAGGCTCGCCGGGAACCGCCGGAGTATTGGCCTGGTCCTCGGCGACAGCCTGGTCTTCCGGCTCGTCGAGGGTGTGGATTTCGGTGGTGCCGTCGGCGCTTTCGACCTCGACGTGCTCCATGTTAAGGCTGCCGGTCTCAGCCGGACGCGCAGAACGTTCCTGCCACCAGAAGTAGCCGAAGCCGATGAGCACGGCCAGCAGCGCCAGGCTGAACAGGCGCAGCAGGTTGCGCGACAGGCGTACCGGCTCGACCACGCGGCCGAGGGCCTGGACGTTGCTGCCGGTGGCGTCGGTGCCGGTGTACTGGTCGAAGGCGGTAACCATCTGGGCCTGGTCCATGCCCAGCAGCTTGGCGTAGGCGCGGATATAGCCACGGGCGAAGGTGTGGCCCGGCAACTGCTCGAACGAGCCCTGCTCCAGCGAACGCAGGGCGTTCTCGGTCAGGTTCAGCTGGCCGGCGACCTGAGCGGTGCTCCAGCCCTTGTTCTCACGTGCCTGGCGCAGGGTTTCGCCAGGGTTGGCGCGGGTCGTGCCGATGACATCGGACTGCGACGTATTCATCATTTATCCGCCTGGTATGCCTGGTATTCGGGAGAAGCGGGATACAGGCGCTTGAGTTGCAGCCCGTAGCTGGCAGCGGTATCCCGGTCGTCGTAGATCTTGGCCAGTCGAATCCCCAGCAGCAGGCTGCGCGCGGTCTGCGGGCCCCGCTTGAGGTATTCCTCGTAATAGGCGCGAGCCGGCACGTACTCGCGATCCTGGTAATTCAGGTCAGCCAGTTCGAGCAGCGCCCCCGTCGAATTGCGGTTCAGGCGAATGGCCTTCTCGAAGTATTCCTTGGCCTGAGCGCGGTTGTTGAGCTTCATGCTCACCAGACCGAGGTTCTCGAAGATGCGCGAACGTTCGGAATAGAGGCCGTCTTCCGTGGCCTTCATGTAGGTGTCGTAGGCTTCCTGGTAGCGTTTCTGCTCGAACAGGAAACCTGCGTAGTTGTTGAGGATGCGCGCATCGCCCGAGCGCGAGGACAATGCCTTGCGGAACTCGCTCTCGGCGAGCTTGGGCTCTTTCTCGACCTGATAAACCACGGCCAGGGCAGCATGGGCATCGGCGCTGGATGAGTCGAGATCCAGGGCCTGGCGCAGCGGCACCTTGGCCTGCTCGGTGTTGCCCATCTGCAGGTAACCGATGCCGAGCTGGATATAGGCGTCGCGCGCCTCGTCCCGGCCCTTCTCGGTTTTCAGAGGATCCTGTTTACCAGTCGTCACGCAACCCGTCAGCACGGTTGCCAACAGTAAGCACAGCGCGGCGCGCAGGGTCATCGGAATCCTCCCTAGTTCAGTTTCGGTTGCCAGTGGGCGCGGCCTGGTCGGCATCGGCGGCCAGCTGACGTACGGCAATATAGCGTTCGCTGCGGCGGGTGCGGTCCATCACCTGGCCTACCAGCTGACCACAGGCGGCATCGATATCGTCGCCGCGAGTGGTACGAACGGTCACGTTGAAGCCGCTCTTGTGCAGCATGTCCTGGAAACGGCGAATGGCATTGTTGCTCGGACGCTCGTAACCGGAATGCGGGAACGGATTAAACGGAATCAGGTTGATCTTGCAAGGGAAATCCTTGAGCAGTGCGATCAGCTGCTCAGCATGCTCGGGCTGGTCGTTGACGCCAGCCAGCAGGGTGTACTCGATCGTCAGCACGCGCTCCTTGCCCAGGCGCGTGATGTAGCGGTAGCAGGAGTCGAGCAGCATCTCCAGCGGGTACTTCTTGTTGATCGGTACCAGCTTGTTGCGCAGTTCGTCGTTGGGTGCGTGCAGCGACAGGGCCAGGGACACGTCGGTCACCTCGGCGAGCTTGTCGATCATCGGCACCACGCCGGAGGTGGACAGGGTCACCTTTCGCTTGGAAATGCCGTAGCCGAGGTCTTCCATCATGATGCTCATGGCGCTCACGACGTTGTCGAAGTTCAGCAGCGGCTCGCCCATGCCCATCATCACCACATTGGTGACGGCACGGTCGATCTTGCCCGGGATGGTCCCGAACGACTGGTTGGCGATCCACACCTGGCCGATGATCTCGGCGGAAGTCAGGTCGCTGTTGAAGCCTTGCTTGCCGGTGGAGCAGAAGCTGCAGTCCAGCGCGCAACCGGCCTGGGATGACACACACAGGGTGCCGCGGCCGCCTTGCGGGATGTACACGGTCTCGACGCAACTGCCCGAGGCCACGCGCACCACCCACTTGCGGGTACCGTCAGCGGAAATGTCCTGGCTGACGATCTCCGGGGGACGAATTTCGGCAACGGCCTCGAGCTTTTCGCGCAAGGCCTTGCCGACGTTCGTCATGGCGCTGAATTCCAGGGCGCCAAAGTGGTGAATCCATTGCATCACCTGGCCGGCGCGGAAGCGCTTTTCACCGATGGACTCGAAGAATTCCTCGAGCTGGGGCTTGGTCATGCCCAGCAGGTTGGCCTTTACAGCGGTATCAGTCATGGATTCACCCTCGCTCATTCGCCTGGATTAGCGAATGCGCTCGCACACCTCGGTGCTGGAGAAGAAGTAAGCGATTTCGCGGGCAGCCGAAGCTTCCGAGTCGGAACCGTGTACGGCGTTCTCGTCGATGGAAACGGCGAAGTCGGCGCGGATGGTGCCGGCGTCGGCTTTCTTCGGATCGGTGGCGCCCATCAGTTCACGGTTGCGCAGGATGGCGTCTTCGCCTTCCAGAACCTGAACAACGACCGGGCCGGAGGTCATGAAGGAAACCAGGTCCTTGAAGAAAGGACGCTCTTTGTGCTCGGCGTAGAAACCGCCAGCTTCGCGCTCGGACAGCTGAACCATCTTGGAAGCGACAACGCGCAGGCCGGCTTTCTCGAAGCGGGTCAGGATTTCGCCGATGACGTTCTTGGAAACGGCGTCGGGCTTGATGATGGAGAAGGTACGTTGCAGGGCCATGGAAATAACTCCGAAAAGCAAGGTTGGTAATGCCAAGAAGCCCCTGGCGTGGCCAGGAGCTCCTGCGATTCTAGGGTTTGCCGCGCGCTGCGCCCGTGGGGCGGCAGCCGCGAAACCGGCCCGACTGCGACAGGGCCGGCGGCCGGAAAATCCCCCTGGGGAAATTTTCGACAGCTCACCTAAAGATAAAACCCGCGAATTATACGCGGGTTCATGACAAATGGGTACGCGGCTCTAGTGAGCCGCACCCTCAGTCGGCTTCTTCGATCCAGGCGGCCTGGATGGCCTCCAGGACCTTTTCCCCGCCGCGGGAAGGATCATCGCTGAACTCCGGCAATGCCAGCACCCAGCGGTGCAGATCGACGAAGTTTACGTAGCGCGGATCGACGTCCGGCTTGGACTCGGCCAGTTGGATGGCGATTTCGAGCACATCAACCCATTTCAGACTCATATGGACGCTCCGCCTCAGTGACCTTCGGACACCTGGTTGATGGTGTATTTCGGGATCTCCACCACCAGATCGGTCTCGCCGACCACTGCCTGGCAGGACAGGCGCGAATCCGGCTCCAGGCCCCAGGCCTTGTCCAGCATGTCGTCTTCCAGCTCGTCAGAGGCTTCCATGGAGTTGAAGCCCTCGCGCACGACCACGTGGCAGGTGGTGCAGGCACAGGACATCTCGCAGGCGTGCTCGATCTCGATGCCGTTGCGCAGCGCCGCCTTCATGATGGTTTCGCCCGGCTGGGCTTCGATCACCGCGCCTTCCGGGCAGTGTTCGGCGTGGGGCAGAAAGACAATCTGCGGCATCTTCGCTTATTCCTCGATTTCGTTGAGCCGGCGACCGGCCAGTGCGGCTTTGACGGTGGCGTCCATACGGCGCGCGGCAAAGGCGTCGGTCAGCTGGGACAGACGCTTGATCTGTAGTTCGATGGCAGTGGCATCGCTGCCGGTAGCCAGCTCACGCAGCGAGTCCATGCCGGCATCGATGACCAGACGCTCGTCAGCATCGAGCAGACGCTCGCCATCGGCGTCCAGCGCGGACTGCACGGCTTCGAGCAGACGCTGGGCCTCGACCTGCTGTTCGCGCAGGGTGCGGGCGGCCATGTCATCACCGGCGTACTGGAAGGAATCCTGCAGCATGCGGGCGATCTCGCCGTCGGTCAGGCCGTAGGACGGCTTGACCTGGATGCTCGCCTCGGCGCCGGACGACAGCTCGCGGGCGGACACGCCCAGCAGACCATCGGCGTCGACCTGGAAGCTGACGCGGATCTTCGCCGCGCCCGCCACCATCGGCGGAATGCCGCGCAGCTCGAAACGCGCCAAGGACCGGCAGTCCTTGACCAGCTCACGCTCGCCTTGCAGCACGTGAATCATCATGGCTGTCTGGCCATCCTTGTAGGTGGTGAATTCCTGGGCGCGAGCCACCGGGATGGTGGTGTTACGCGGAATCACCTTCTCCATCAGCCCGCCCATGGTTTCCAGGCCGAGCGACAGGGGAATCACATCCAGCAGCAGCAGCTCTTCGCCGCGCTTGTTGCCAGCCAGGGCATCGGCCTGGATGGCAGCACCAATGGCAACCACCTGGTCCGGGTCGATATCAGTCAGCGGTTCACGACCGAACAGCTCCCCCACCAGTTCACGAACGCGCGGCACTCGGGTGGAGCCACCGACCATGACCACGGCACTGACCTCTTCCAGCTCGATGCCGGAATCACGCACGGCACGGCGGCAGGATTTGAGGCTGCGCTGGATCATCGGATCGATCAGAGAATCCATCTGGGCGCGAGTCAGCTCACCGGTCCAGCTGTCGTAGGCGACGGCAACGCTGGCGCTATCAGTCAGGGCTTCCTTCGCGGCACAGGCGGTCTGCAGCAGACGGCGCTGGGCGCCCGGATCGAGGTCAGCCGAGATACCGGCCTGCTCAATGATCCAGCCAGCAATAGCATGGTCGAAATCGTCGCCGCCCAGGGCGGTGTCGCCACCGGTGGCCAGGACCTCGAAGACGCCACGGGTCAGACGCAGGATGGAGATATCGAAGGTGCCGCCGCCCAAGTCATAAATGGCGACCAGGCCTTCGGCGCTCTTGTCCAGACCGTATGCCACAGCGGCAGCGGTCGGCTCATTGAGCAGGCGCAGTACGTGCAGGCCAGCCAGGCGTGCGGCGTCCTTGGTGGCCTGACGCTGGGCATCGTCGAAATAGGCGGGAACTGTGATCACCGCGCCCACCAGCTCGCCACCCAGGGTGGATTCGGCGCGCTGACGCAGGACGCGGAGGATTTCTGCCGAGACCTCCACCGGACTCTTGGCGCCCTGGACGGTCTCGATGAAGGGCATGTGCGATTCGCCCTGGGTGAAGCGGTACGGCAATTGGCCGCCCAACTGCTTCACGTCCTCCAGGCCACGGCCCATGAAGCGCTTGACCGAGATGATTGAGTTCAGCGGGTCTTGCGAGGCGGTGGCGCGAACGCTCTCACCCACCTCGATGCGATCGGCGAGGTAACGCACCGCCGAAGGCAGGATCACTTCGCCGCGGACGTCCGGCAACGGAGCCGCGACGCCGCTGCGCACGGCAGCGACCAGGGAATTCGTAGTGCCCAGGTCGATCCCCACGGCCAGGCGACGCTGGTGCGGCTGGGGGGTCTGTCCGGGCTCGGCGATCTGCAGTAGGGCCATGCGGTTTCTAATCAGGCTATCGGGCGCGGCGCGAGCCGCGCGGATTAATCGTCGAGTCGCTCTTCCAGCTGTCGCACTTCCTGCGCCAGCTTGTCGAGGAACTGCATGCGACGCACCAGGCGTTCGGCCAGGTCGCGGCGGGCGGCATCATCCCAACAATCAGCGAAATCATCTTCCAGCCGTTGCTGGGCAGACTTCAGCTGACGCTTGAACTGCGCCACGCCGTCGAGATCGGCGCTGTCCTGCAGGTCTTCCAGATCCTCGCGCAACTGCATCTGCTGCAGGAGGAACTCCGGGTCCTGCACCGTGGCTTCCAGCGGCAGCGAATCGCCGCGCAGGGCCAGCAGGTACAGGGCACGACGCGGAACGCTCTTCAGCGTCTGGTAGGCATCGTTGAGCTCAGCGGCCTTGGCCTGCGCCAGTCGCTGCTCGCGCTCGGAAGCATCGGCGAAACGGTCCGGATGAACGGTTCGCACCAGCTCCCGGTAGCGATTGCCGAGGGTTTCCAGATCGATCCGGAAACCCGGCTGCAGGTCGAACAGCGCGAAGTGACAGGGACTACCCACACCCAGCCTCAGACGTTGAAGCTTTCGCCGCAGCCACACTCACCGCGCACGTTCGGGTTGTTGAACTTGAAGCCCTCGTTGAGGCCTTCCTTGGTGAAGTCCAACTCGGTGCCGTCGAGGTAGACCAGGCTTTTCGGGTCGATGATGACCTTCACGCCGTGGCTCTCGAAGACCTGATCCTCGGCTGCCAGTTCGTCGACGAACTCCAGCACGTAGGCCAGCCCGGAACACCCGGTGGTACGCACGCCAAGACGAATGCCCTCGCCCTTGCCCCGCCCGTCGAGGGAGCGGCGAACGTGGTTGGCGGCGGCTTCGGTCATGCTGATGGCCATGGGAACTCCTTACTCAACGAATCGCTTCAGAGCAGACCTTTCTTCTGCTTGTAGTCGCGCACGGCCGCCTTGATGGCGTCCTCCGCGAGTACCGAGCAGTGGATCTTAACCGGCGGCAGGGCCAGTTCTTCGGCGATGGTGGTGTTCTTGATCGACTCGGCTTCGTCCAGGGTCTTGCCCTTCATCCACTCGGTGGCGAGGGAGCTGGAGGCGATGGCCGAACCGCAGCCGTAGGTCTTGAACTTGGCGTCTTCGATGACGCCCTGCTCGTTGACCTTGATCTGCAGGCGCATTACGTCGCCGCAGGCCGGCGCGCCGACCATGCCGGTGCCGACGTCCGGGTCTTCGGCGTTGAGCTTGCCGACGTTGCGCGGATTTTCGTAGTGGTCGATGACCTTTTCACTGTAAGCCATGGCTAATCCTCACTTCTATGGGGCGGGTCAGTGGGCCTGCCATTCGACCTTGGACAGGTCGACACCCTCTTTGAACATATCCCACAGCGGCGAGAGTTCACGCAGCTTGGAAACGGCTTCCACCACCTTCTTGGCGGCGTAATCGACCTCTTCTTCAGTGGTGAAGCGGCCGAAGCTGAAACGGATGGAGCTGTGCGCCAGCTCGTCGTTGCGACCCAGGGCGCGGAGCACGTAGGACGGCTCCAGCGAGGCCGAGGTGCAGGCGGAACCGGACGAGACGGCCAGGTCCTTGAGCGACATCATCAGCGACTCGCCTTCGACGTAGTTGAAGCTGACGTTGAGGATGTTCGGCGCGTAGGAAGTCGGGCTGCCGTTGAGGTACAGCTCTTCCAGGTCCTGCACCTGATCGAAGAAGCGCTTGCGCAGGCCTTCGATACGGGCCATTTCCTGGTGCATTTCTTCCTTGGCGATGCGGAAGGCCTCGCCCATGCCGACGATCTGGTGGGTCGCCAAGGTGCCCGAACGCATGCCGCGCTCATGGCCGCCACCGTGCATCTGGGCTTCCAGGCGCACGCGCGGCTTGCGGCGCACGTACAGCGCGCCCATGCCTTTGGGGCCGTAGACCTTGTGGGCGGAGAAGGACATCAGGTCGACCTTGAGCTTCTCCAGGTCGATGTCCACCTTGCCGGCCGACTGTGCAGCGTCGACGTGCAGCAGGATGCCGCGCGAGCGGGTCAGCTCGCCGATGGCGGCGATGTCGTTGATGCTGCCGACTTCGTTGTTCACGTGCATTACCGAGACCAGGATGGTGTCGTCACGCAGAGCGGCCTCGACCATCGCCGGGGTGATGATGCCCTCGGGGGTCGGTTCCAAGTAGGTCACTTCGAAGCCTTCGCGCTCCAGCTGGCGGCAGGTATCCAGGACCGCCTTGTGCTCGATCTTCGAGGTGACGATGTGCTTGCCCTTGGTCGCGTAGAAGTGCGCGACGCCCTTGACGGCAAGGTTGTCGGACTCGGTGGCACCGGACGTCCAGACGATCTCACGGGGGTCGGCATTAACCAGTTCGGCGACCTGGCGACGGGCGTTCTCAGCCGCTTCCTCGGCCTTCCAGCCGAAGAGGTGGGAGCGCGAAGCCGGGTTGCCGAAGTTGCCGTCAACCAGCAGGCAGTCGGCCATTTTCTGAGCGACACGCGGATCCACCGGGGTGGTGGCGGAGTAGTCGAGGTAAATCGGCAATCTCATCAGGTAACTCCTACAGGCGGGCGTTCGCTCAATCGATGGCGGACGCTTCAATCTTGTCGAGGCGCAGCGGCTTGGTGCCCGAGCAGCGACGCTCGTCCTGGCGCTGAGCGACCTCTTGAACTTCGCGGCGCTCGACCAGGTCGGCCAGGCTGATGCCGCTGAGGAACTCGTGAATCTGCTGACTGAGGTCGCACCACAGGTGGTGGGTCAGGCAGGTATCGCCGGAGTGGCAGTCGCCCTGACCCTGGCAACGGGTGGCGTCGACCGACTCGTTGACCGCATCGATCACCTGGGCGACGTGGATGCCGGTCATGTCGCGGGACAGCTGGTAGCCGCCGCCCGGACCACGCACGCTGACCACCAGGTTGCCACGGCGCAACTTGGCGAACAGCTGTTCCAGGTAGGACAGGGAGATACCCTGGCGCTCGGAGATATCGGCGAGAGAAACCGGGCCACGCTGGGCGTGCAACGCCAGATCAAGCATGGCGGTGACGGCATAGCGGCCTTTGGTGGTCAATCGCATGGGAAAATCCGGAAGAATCGCTGGTATGGCGGGAGTATGCTCTTTTCCGACTATTTAAGTCAACTATAAGACCTATTACTTTAGTCGGATTTAGCCAGCGAACGGCGACATATTGTAGCAGCAATGCAAGGGCCGGCGCATCACTGCGCCGACTTGCTGCTCTCCTCGTCCTTGACTCCGGCGAAGTCCTCTTCCCGCAGAACCGGAAGATCTTTCGCACAGTAGTCGCTACCCAGAGCTGTCAGAGCCTTGCACATGCCTTCCAGCCGGCCGTCAACCGCCTGCAGGTGGTCGAGCAGCTGGCCGATGGCGCGGGCCACCGGGTCGGGCATGTCCTGGCTGACGCCGTAGGCATCGAAGCCGAGCTTTTCTGCCATGGCCTGGCGCTTGGCGGCCTGATCCGCGTCATCCTTGACGATGATGCGGCCGGGAATACCCACAACGGTAGCGCCCGGCGGCACCTCTTTGGTCACCACGGCATTGGAACCGACCTTGGCGCCGGCACCGACGGTGAACGGACCAAGCACCTTGGCGCCCGCCCCCACCACCACGCCATCGGCCAGGGTCGGGTGGCGCTTGCCCTTGTTCCAGCTGGTGCCACCCAGGGTCACGCCCTGGTAGATGGTCACATCGTCGCCGATCTCGGCGGTTTCGCCGATGACGATGCCCAAGCCGTGATCGATGAAGAAGCGACGACCAATCTTCGCGCCCGGATGAATCTCGATACCGGTCATCCAGCGACCGAAGTTGGACACCATGCGCGCCAGCCACTTCCAGCCGGACGTCCACAGACCATGAGCCAGGCGATGCAGCCAGACGGCGTGCAGTCCCGGGTAGCAGGTGAGCACCTCGAAAGCGTTGCGCGCCGCCGGGTCACGATGGAATACGCTCTGGATATCTTCGCGTACACGCTCAAACATCTTCATCACTCCGCTTGGAAAGCTCCCCACGGGCAGCCTTCCGTGTCTCGGTGAGAATACCCCGCAGGATATTCATCTCCAGCTTGCTGACACCGGCACGGCCATATAGGCGGCGCAGGCGCGACATCAGGTGGCGCGGCTTCTGCGGATCGAGGAACTGGATATCCACCAGGGTCGACTCCAGATGCGCATAGAAACGCTCCAGCTCATCGGAAGTCACCGGGACGCTGTTGAGCATCGCAGTGGACTCGACCTTCTCCTGCTTGGTCGGCTGCCCCTGAACGGCCAGCCAGGCCATGCGCACCTCGTAGACCAGCACCTGCACCGCCGTCGCCAGGTTCAGCGAGCTGAACTCGGGATTGGCCGGGATGTGCACGTGGAACTGACATCGCTGCAGCTCCTCATTGGTCAGGCCGGCGTATTCGCGGCCGAACACCAGTGCGACCTCACCACCTTGCTGGACGTGCTCCAGGCTAGTGGTGGCGCACTCGCGCGGATCGAGCAGCGGCCAGGGGATGCGACGATCCCGCGCGCTGGTGCCAAGCACCAGGCTGCAGCCCGCCAGGGCATCTTCCAAGGTGGGAACGACCACGGCCGCATCGAGGATGTCATCGGCGCCGGAGGCGCGGGCACGGGCCTCGCCACTGGGGAAATCCATCGGATCGACCAGGACCAGGCGCGACAGCCCCATGTTCTTCATCGCACGGGCCGTACCGCCGATATTGCCGGGATGGCTGGTATTGACCAGCACCACGCGAATTTTGTCGAGCAACGCGCGACTCCACACAAAAGCGAAAAAGGGAGGGAATCCTACCGCAGCAGTGGGGCTTGCGCCACGCAGGCGACAGGTCGCTCTATTAACTCCATGGCTTTCTGCTAGAATATTCGGCTTTCTTTAACGACCCAGGTGACCTCTCCATGCAGCCTATGCTGAATATCGCCCTGCGCGCCGCTCGCAGCGCCGGTGAACTGATCTTCCGCTCCATCGAACGCCTGGATACCCTGTCGGTCAACGAGAAAGAAGCCAACGACTACGTCACCGAAGTCGATCGCGCGGCCGAGCTCTCCATCGTCACAGCCCTGCGCAAGGCCTACCCGAACCACGGGATCATGGGCGAAGAAGGCGGCATGCTCGAAGGCAGCGGCGAAGGTGCCGACTACCTGTGGATCATCGACCCGCTGGATGGCACCACCAACTTCATCCACGGCGTTCCGCACTACGCCGTCAGCATCGCCTGCAAATACCGCGGTCGCCTCGAGCACGCCGTGGTCCTCGACCCGATCCGCCAGGAAGAATTCACCGCCAGCCGCGGCCGTGGCGCCGCACTGAACGGCCGCCGCCTGCGCGTCAGCAACCGCAAGAGCCTGGAAGGCGCCCTGCTCGGCACCGGCTTCCCGTTCCGCGACAGCCAGATGGACAACCTGGACGCCTATCTGGGCATGTTCCGCAGCCTGGTCGGCCAGACCGCCGGCATCCGCCGCGCCGGCGCCGCCAGCCTGGACCTGGCCTACGTCGCCGCCGGTCGCTACGACGCCTTCTGGGAATTCGGCCTGTCCGAGTGGGACATGGCCGCTGGCGCCCTGCTGATCCAGGAAGCGGGCGGCCTGGTGAGCGATTTCACCGGCGGTCACGAGTTCCTCGAGAAGGGCCAGATCGTCGCCGGCAACACCAAGTGCTTCAAGGCGCTGCTGACCAGCATCCAGCCGCACCTGCCGCCGTCGCTCAAGCGCTGAGCCTGAGCCACGACGCAAAAAGCCCGGCAATGCCGGGCTTTTTTGTGCCTGCAAGAACGCGTCGCCTGTAGGAGCGAGCTTGCTCGCGAAGCTCTTTATCCTGAAACCACGCACCCAGGCGGTTCGCGAGCAAGCTCGCTCCTACAACAAAAGACCAAAGAAAAAGGCGCCCATTGGGCGCCTTCTTCGTTCCACGCCTGGCGACTGCTTATTGCTGACCCAGGATCAGTCGGCCGCTCTTGTCGACCGGAATCTGCGAGCCCGGATCGCGATCCATGCGGACCTGACCGGCCTTGCCATCGAGCAGGTACTTCACGTCGTAGCCGACAACCTTCTCGCTGGTGTCGTCGACGGTGTTGCAGCGGGTTTCGGTGGTGGTGTAGGTGTCACGCTCCTGCATGCCTTCCTGCACCTTGTTGCCCGCGTAGCCGCCGCCGATGGCGCCCGCCACGGTGGCGATCTTCTTGCCGTTGCCGCCGCCGATCTGGTTGCCCAGCAGGCCGCCAGCGATGGCACCGATCGCCGTACCGGCGATCTGGTGGGTGTCCTTGACCGGACGCTGGTGGGTCACTGCCACGTCCTTGCAGACCTGGCGCGGATTCTTGATGGTTTCCTTGACCGGTTGAACGGCGAGCACCTCGGCGTATTGCGGCGCACGGTCCACCAGACTGTAGGTAGCCACGGCGCCACCGGCAGTCACGCCTACAGCGCCCAGCACGGTACCGATTAGCAACGACTTGTTCATAGGGTTCTCCTGGTCTTTCTTCTCATTCGGGCCTAGCCCTTTACCTTGCCTTGGAGCGATCTAATTGTAAGAAAGTTCCGGCCACCTGATGGCACATCACCTACAAATAAAAACTCCCGCCGAAGCGGGAGTTTTCTCTGGAAGGCTGGAAACGCTCTATTACGGGCGCTCGTCGACTTCCTTGCTCGGCGGAGGAATCAGGTCCTCACTGGACAGGTTCAGCCAGATCAGCACCACGTTGGCGATATAGATTGACGAGTAGGTACCCGCCATCACGCCGACGAACAGGGCGATAGAGAAGCCGAACAGGTTGTCGCCACCGAAGAACAACAGAGCAGCGATGGCCAGCAGGGTCGACACCGAGGTGGCGATGGTCCGCAGCAGGGTCTGACTGGTCGAGATGTTGATGTTCTCGATCAGGCTTGCCTTGCGCAGCACGCGGAAGTTCTCGCGCACCCGGTCGAAGATCACGATGGTGTCGTTCAGCGAGTAGCCCACCACCGCCAGCACCGCGGCGAGTACGGTCAGGTCGAAGGTGATCTGGAAGAACGACAGCACGCCCATCACGATGATGGCATCGTGGATCAGCGAGAGGATCGCACCCAGGGCGAATTTCCACTGGAAGCGGAAGCCCACGTACAGCAGGATGCCGCCAAGCGCCAGGAGCATGCCGAGGCCACCCTGGTCGCGCAGCTCCTCACCCACCTGCGGGCCGACGTACTCGACGCCGTTCACCTTGGCCGGATTGGAAGCATCGGCCTTCTGCAGCGCAGTGGCGACCTTCTTGCCCAGTTCCGGGTCTTCGCTGGGCATACGCACCAGCACGTCCCTGGTATCACCGAAGCTCTGCACCACGGCTTCGCTGTAACCGGCGGCGACCAGTTGCTCGCGCACCTTGGAGAGATCGGCAGGCTGCTCGTAGGTCAGCTTGATCGACGTACCGCCGGTGAAGTCCAGGCCGAAGTTGATACCTTTGAAGACCCAGCTGCCAAGGGCGATCAGGGTCAGGATCAGGGTCGCGGCGAACGCAACGTTGCGCACGCCCATGAAGTTGATAGTACCGATCTTGATATTCATCTCTGGCCCCTTAGATCCACAGCTTCTTAACGTCGCGGCCGCCGTAGATCAGGTTCACCATTGCGCGGGTGACCAGAATGGCAGTGAACATCGAGGTGAGAATACCCAGGGACATGGTCACGGCGAAGCCCTTCACCGGGCCGGTGCCCATGGCGTAGAGGATGCCGCCGACCAGCAGCGAGGTTAGGTTGGCGTCGATGATCGCAGTGAAGGCACGGTTGAAGCCTTCATGGATCGCCCGCTGCGTCGACATACCCGCCGCCAGTTCTTCCCTTATTCGAGAGAAGATCAGCACGTTGGCATCCACCGCCATCCCCATGGTCAGCACGATACCCGCGATACCCGGCAGGGTCAGGGTCGCGCCGAGGATCGACATCAGCGCCACCAGCATGACCATGTTGAAGGCCAGGGCGACGGTAGCGATCACGCCGAAGAAGCGGTAGATGACAATGATGAACAGGGAAACGAAGACCATGCCCCACAGGGAGGCGTCGATGCCCTTGGCGATGTTGTCAGCACCCAGGCTCGGGCCGATGGTGCGTTCTTCAGCGAAGTACATCGGCGCAGCCAGGCCACCGGCACGCAGCAGCAGGGCCAGTTCCGAGGACTCGCCCGGAGCGTCCAGGCCGGTGATGCGGAACTGGTTGCCCAGCGGCGACTGGATGGTCGCCAGGCTGATGATCTGCTTCTCTTCCTTGAACGCCGGAACAGCGACTTCCTGCTCGACGCCGTCGACGACCTGCTTCGTGTAGCGGGTGATCGGCTTCTGCTCGATGAACACCACGGCCATGCTGCGGCCGACGTTGTTGCGGGTCGCGCGGTTCATCAGCTCACCGCCGTGGCCATCCAGACGGATGTTCACCTGCGGACGGCCGTTTTCGTCGAAGCTGGCGCTGGCGTCGGTGACCTGGTCACCGGTGATGATCACGCCACGCTCCAAGGTCGCCGGCGGACGACGCGGCTCGCGGAAATCGAAGGTCTCGGTGGAGGACTTGATCGCATCCGGCTCGGCGGCCAGGCGGAACTCCAGGTTGGCGGTCTTGCCGAGGATACGCTTGGCTTCGGCGGTGTCCTGCACGCCCGGCAGTTCGACGACGATGCGGTTGGCGCCCTGGCGCTGTACCAGCGGCTCGGACACGCCCAGCTCGTTCACGCGGTTGCGGACGGTGGTCAGGTTCTGCTTGATCGAGTACTCGCGGATTTCGGCCAGCTTGGTGGCGGTCATGGCCAGGCGCAGGACCTGCATGCCATTACGCTCGCTCTGAGCGGTTTCGAAATCGCGGAAATCCTTGGCGATGATCGACTTGGCCTTGTCCAGGTCGGCTTCTTCAGTGAAGCCCAGCTGGATGCCGCCGTCCTGCACAGGCAGGCTGCGGTAGCGCACGCGCTCTTTACGCAGGGCGCTCTTGACCTCGTTCTCGTACACCTTCATACGAGCGTCGACTGCCTTTTCCATGTCCACTTCCAGCAGGAAGTGCACACCACCGGACAGGTCGAGACCCAGTTTCATCGGGTGGGCGGCGATGTTGCGCAGCCAGTTCGGCGTGGTCTGGGCCAGGTTCAGGGCGACCACGTAGTCGTCACCCAGCGCGCGGCGGACGATGTCCTTGGCCGGCAATTGATCTTCCTGCTTGACCAGACGGATCAGGCCGCTGTTCTTGCCCAGCGAGCCGGCCTTGACGGCGATACCCGCATCGGCGAGCGCTTTGCTGGCCTTGTCGATATCGGCCTGGGTGACCTGCAACGCGGTGCTCGCGCCACTGATCTGGACGGCCGGATCGTCCGGATAGAGGTTGGGTGCGGAATAGATGAAACCGACGGCCAGGACCGCCAGGATCAGCAGATACTTCCACAGGGGATACTTGTTGAGCATGACACCGCCCGTTATGACGCGGGGCGCATCTTGCGCCCCGTCGGTTGGGTTTCTAGGTGGAGGATCAGATCGCCTTCAGGGTGCCTTTCGGCAGGGTCGCGGCGATCGCGGCCTTCTGGAACTTCAGCTCGACGTTGTCGGAAACCTCGACGACGACGAAGTCCTCGGCGACCTTGGTCACCTTGCCGGCGATACCGGCGGAAGTGACGACTTCATCGCCCTTCTGCAGGCCGGACAGCAGGTTCTTGTGCTCTTTCGAGCGCTTGGCCTGGGGACGCCAGATCATCAGGTAGAAGATGACCAGGAAACCGACCAGGAAAATCCACTCGAAGCCAGTGCCGGCCGGGCCTGCAGCAGCGGCGGGAGCTGCGGCGTCAGCGTAGGCAGCGGGAATCAGAAAACTCATTGGAAACTCCTGTCTCAAAGCTTTTTCGATGAATAAGGTCAGTCCGCCAGCGGCGGCACGGGAAGGCCGCGCTTGGCGTAGAAGGCGTCGACAAAGTTCGCCAATGTACCCTGTTGGATTGCCTCGCGCAAACCAGCCATAAGCCGCTGATAATGCCGCAAGTTGTGGATGGTATTGAGCATGCTGCCGAGCATTTCGCCGCACTTGTCCAGGTGGTAGAGGTAGGCGCGGGAGAAGTGCTTGCAGGTGTAGCAATCGCAGGTCGGGTCCAGCGGAGACTCATCGTGCTTGTGCACCGCGTTGCGGATCTTGATCACCCCGGTGTCAACGAAAAGGTGGCCATTGCGCGCATTGCGGGTGGGCATGACGCAGTCGAACATGTCGACGCCCCGGCGCACACCTTCCACGAGGTCTTCGGGTTTGCCCACACCCATCAGGTAACGAGGTTTGTCAGCGGGCATGTGCCGGGGCAGGAAGTCCAGCACGCGGATCATCTCTTCCTTGGGCTCGCCCACCGACAGGCCGCCAATGGCCAGGCCGTCGAAGCCGATTTCCTGCAGGCCTTCGAGCGAGCGCATGCGCAGCTCTTCGTGCATGCCACCCTGGACGATGCCGAACAGCGCCGACGGGCTATCGCCGTGGGCGGTCTTCGAGCGCTTGGCCCAACGCAGCGACAGCTCCATGGAGCGCTTGGCGACGTCGAACTCGGCCGGGTAAGGGGTGCACTCGTCGAAGATCATCACGATGTCCGAGCCCAGCGCACGCTGCACGGCCATGGACTCTTCCGGCCCCATGAAGACTTTGGCGCCGTCCACCGGCGAGGCGAAGTACACGCCCTCCTCCTTGATCTTGCGCAGCGCGCCCAGGCTGAACACCTGGAAGCCGCCCGAGTCGGTGAGGATCGGCCCCTGCCACTGCATGAAATCATGCAGGTCGCCGTGCTTCTGGATCACTTCGGTGCCCGGACGCAGCCACAGGTGGAAGGTGTTGCCGAGGATGATCTGTGCGCCAATGCCCTCGATGTCGTGCGGGAGCATGCCCTTCACAGTGCCGTAGGTGCCCACCGGCATGAACGCCGGGGTTTCCACCACGCCACGGGGGAAGGTCAGGCGGCCGCGACGGGCCTTGCCCTCGGTGGCCAGCAGTTCGAATTTCATGAAGCTCATGGATCAGTCCTCGGGGCCGCGCGGTGCCGGGTTGCGGGTAATGAACATGGCATCGCCGTAGCTGAAGAAGCGATAGCCCTGCTCTACTGCCGCCGCGTAGGCAGCCATGGTCTCGTGATAGCCGGCGAAGGCAGAGACCAGCATCAGCAGGGTGGATTCCGGCAGGTGGAAGTTGGTGACCAGGGCGTCGACCACATGGAACGGTCGCCCTGGGAAGATGAAGATATCGGTGTCGCCACTGAACGGCTTGAGTACGCCGTCACGGGCGGCGCTTTCCAGCGACCGCACGCTGGTGGTGCCAACAGCGACCACCCGACCACCGCGCGCCTTGCAGGCTGCCACGGCGTCGACCACGTCCTGGCTGACTTCCAGCCATTCGTTGTGCATGTGGTGGTCTTCGATGCGCTCCACGCGTACCGGCTGGAAGGTGCCGGCGCCGACATGCAGGGTGACAAACGCGGTGTCCACGCCCTTGGCCCGGATCGACTCCAGCAGGGCCTCGTCGAAGTGCAGACCGGCAGTCGGTGCCGCCACTGCCCCCGCGCGCTCGGCGTAGACGGTCTGGTAGCGCTCGCGGTCGGCGTCCTCATCAGGACGGTCTATATAAGGCGGCAGCGGCATGTGGCCGACGCGCTCCAGGAGCGGCAGCACATCCTCGCTGAAGCCCAACTCGAACAGCGCGTCGTGGCGCTGCAGCATCTCGGCTTCGCCACCGCCATCTATGAGGATCTTCGATCCCGGCTTGGGCGATTTGCTGGAGCGCACGTGGGCCAGCACGCGATGGCTGTCCAGCACCCGCTCCACGAGGATTTCCAGTTTGCCGCCGGAGGCCTTCTGGCCGAACAGGCGGGCAGGGATCACCCTGGTGTTATTGAACACCATCAGGTCACCCGGCTTGAGGAAGCCGAGAATGTCAGCAAAGTGCCGGTGGCTGAGCTCGCCGCTCGGACCGTCCAGCACCAGCAGACGGCTGGAGCGGCGTTCAGGAAGCGGATGGCGGGCGATCAGCGCCTCGGGCAGGTCGAAATGAAAGTCAGCGACGCGCATGGGAAGAGCTATCTCGAAGGGGCGCACATCTTACTGGAATTGCCCATTTCTGACCATGCGAGCCGATTGACCGGCGCAGAGCGTCTCCCTATACTGCCGCGCCATTGCCTCGGTGGCGGAATGGTAGACGCGGCGGATTCAAAATCCGTTTCTGGCGACAGAGTGAGAGTTCGAGTCTCTCCCGGGGCACCACCACATGGTTCTGGCAGTTCTGATGAACTGCCGGAACCCACAAAAAACCGGCTTTCTGGCCGGTTTTTTGTTGTCTGCGATTTGCCCGCCGATCCGCTCAGGAGCAGATGCCAGTCGTGGTCTTGCTGACATAGGCGCGCCCGGTGGCGCTGACGTTCACCAGACGCTCGGTGCTACCAGCAGATGGCGCGTACCGGCAGACCGTAAGGCTCGCCTGGGTATTGCCGACGCCGGTCGGCTGAAAGTCGATCTTGGTGACATTCGAGATGACCTTGAAACCTCTGGGCGCGGCGGGATGCTTCTGGATTACAATCGCGCCGGAAATCACGATCCAGCCCTGTTCCCATCCCCCCGAGCCACAACTCGCGCCATCGCTTGAAACGCACAGGCTGGTCACCGCGTTGCGCTTGATCGCCTCACTGCGCCCCATGGCCACGCCCGCTACCAGATCGTTGGCGCTGGCGCTGAGCTTGCTTCTCAACGTGGCCTCGTTGAGCGATGGTACGGCGATTCCCATCAGGATTGCCGCGACCACCAGGGTTACCACCAGTTCGAGCAAGGTGAAGCCGCCAGTCCGACACCGAGTGAATGCGCCCATTTTCCTGACCTCCTAGCGCTCGATATCCCAGAACACCCAGGATTTGGGCCGGGTGCCCGACGCTGGCGGAACCGCTTCGCAGCCTTGAAGCGAAGAATCGGTGGCACAGGTACCGCCACCGATGATGAACGGCTTCTGGGTGCCATCGTCGAGCTGCACGACGCCCGCCACCGGTGAAGGCGGCAACCCGCCACCGGCAATCACCTGGAAACGATCACTAGGAGCCGAGGCGTTCCGGTAATTGATGTTGTAGTTGCGCGCGGTGCCGAGACCGACACAACTGGTGCTGGTCGCCACCTGCGGCGCATGCGTACTAAAGATGATGGTGTCGAACAGCAGGAGCGCCGAGGTTACCACCTGTTCGCTCGATGCCAGGCCCAGGTACCAGCCCTTGGGATGGGCGGCAAGGTCGGCATCGCTGGGATTCGCAGTGCTGGTGATGGCCAGCAGGGAAGCATTGCAGATCACATTCGCGCTGCAAGTGGTGTTCTCGCCGGTCAACCAAGTCGAATCGGAGGGACTGTCACGCAGGGCATAGAAGCGATTAGCCACGCTGGCAGCGGAGGTATAGCTGAGCAAGGGTTTTTCGCGGTCGCCGGAACCCAGCAGGATAATGTACTGCCCATTGCTCACGGCAACCTCGGGCCCATAGAGGAACTTGCGGTTAGCCGTGCAACTGGAAGTTGAGTTGCAACCCAGCGAGGCAATCTTGGTGATGGTCCAGTTGGCCGGCAAAGTCGTTCCGATGGGCGAAACGGCATCCGCCCCGGAAATTCGGTAGACATTGCCCCCGAGGTCGGCGGCATAGCCATAGACGGCCTGACCGTTGCTGTTGGCGACCATGGTTATGTCACCAACCACACCTCTATCGGTGGTAAAGGTTTTCAGCGCGGTCCCGGTGTCGGCATCGATCATGTAGATCCGATTGCCTTTCGAGGATGAGGTGCAGGTATTCGGGTCCCCGTCCTCACAAGCGTCATAGCCTCCCCCCATCGCCAGGATGGTCGAGGCGCCGCTGCCATAGCCAGCCGCCTTGAACGCCACGGGAGTGGCCCAGGTCTGCCCTATATTGCTGTAGCCGGTGGAGCAGCCGGTATCGTTGGTCACGTTCGGGCAGCCAATCTTCCATTTCAGAGACGGGCTGCCCAGCGTGGATACGTCGAAGGAGTACAGCGCCCGACCGCCGCGGCGCATGGCCGCATAGATCCAGGTACTGGATCCTTGACGGACCGTGGTGACCGAACCGTCCATGCCATAGGCCTTGGGCTGCGGCGTGGGGGTTCCGGTGGTATGCCCGGGGAAGGCAATAGTCACGCTGTTGTCGCGCAGTCGTTTGATATTGGGATAGAACTCCGGCGGCATGAACGACCAGATCTCACTGCCTGCCGGCACCGAGCCAATCGCGGTAGTGCGGTTGCCGTTGACTGCTCGCAGCAGGCCGTCGTTACCACCGTAGTACACCACCACTTGCGGCGAGGAGGCGGTGCCATAATTGACCGCCGCGGGACGGGAGTGCACCACATCACCATGCACCGACGGACGCACCTCGGTCAGATTGGCATTGGTATTCTCGTCCTGGGTGTCGTCGCCCCGAGCCCAGTTGATCAGCGCATCGCGCTCCGTGGTGTTCGCGGTACCGAGAAGACCGATGGCCGCCCCGTTGCTCGTGTCGAAGTTAGTCAGGGCGGTGCAACTACTGGCGCTGCAAGTCTTGACCGTTCGCGTGCCACCCTGCCGCAGCCGATAGGCCTGTGCGCCCTTCTCCACGATATTGCCGTCCGGGTAGTTGGAAGCATCTGCGCCGGTGACAGTAAGGCATCCGCCTTGCGGTCTGAATGCCCAGTAGCTATCGGCCGTGCTTGGCGTCCAGAAACTGCGCGCGCATTCGGTAACGAAGCCGGTACTGGTATTGATGGCGCTTTGGCCGTCGGCATCCACTGTTTTCAATGCCCCGCTGACCATACCCAGCTTGTACTGCTTGAGGTTGCCAGGCCAACGGGGGAAGGAGTCCATATCAGGACGGAACATGCCGACGAATACCTGGTTCAGGTAAGTGCTCTGGGTATTGACGCTCACAGGCAGGGTGACCGAGGCGAACACGCTGTTGGTGGCCTGGATCTCGGAAAAGATGGCGTTCAGCGCATCAGCAACACCGCTGCCGTTCGAGCTCACATCGAAATATTTGCCACTACTGACGTTGGCCATGCTCTTGAGCAGAGCGGTCCATCCGATGCCCTGCGGGTTGTTGGTGACCTTGTCGACATCGACCGTATAGGTCGTGACATTCAACGCGCTCTTCTTCATGAAGCGTGACCATTCATCGGCCACGTTGTCCTGAGCAGCAGCAGGAGACACTGGAATCTGGCTCTTGTCACCGCCGGCGGTATTCAACAAACCTTCGGACAGGGTGATGACCGATTGCGGGTCCTGGGGAGCGCCGTTGCTGATGTAGATAATGAAGTTCTTCGCGCACCCGGCCACGACCGGGCTGGTGTAGCGGGAACCGTTGAAGGCAGACAGGGCATTGTTGGGTAATGCATAAATGGCCTTGGACGCTGCGGTCCCGGCAACGTTGCCAGTGTAGTCCGCCTTCTCCTTGTTGTTACCCGAATAGGGTGTTCCGCCAGAGTAGTACGCCCAAGCTTCCGCCATCACCAGACTCGCATTACCCGCGTTACCGGCATCTTTGGTGGACCCGCTGGTACTGATGCTATTGACCAGCGCCTGGTACTTGGTCTTGCTGGAGGCATCCATCAGGCGGATCGCGGCACGCACGTATCCACCTCCGACATTGGAGTTGGGGCTGCCGGTCTCACTGAACATCATCAGGCCAACCCGGAACTTGTTTTCCGGCAATGCTCCGATCAGCGAGTACAGCGCCGCTTGCTCGCTGGGGAACTGTTTATTCCAGTTCGCCGTGTTGTCCATGATGATCAGGACGTTGGGCGCGTCCGCCGCATTGGGCGGTGTGCCAACGAACAGGTCGATATCTTCGGCCTGGGCGGCGATGGAGGCGAGGCAAACAACGCAGCAGACGAGCACGCGCTGGAGAATCGGGAGACTGCCCTGAGTTTTCATCTTCATGCTCCGCACACGGTCCGCTTCTGCGTATCGGTGAGCTGCACGCGTACCCCCGACCGCACCTTCACCGCCGTTCCCATCACCGCGTCGGTCACTGTCGCATTCAGCTCCCACACGGTGTTCCAGTCCTGGCTGCACATGCCCTGGGTCCGCTGGCCACACAGCGAGGACCCGGCTGTCTGTTTCGCACTCAGGCAAACCGGCGTGGCCATCGACACCTGGTAGTCGGTAGTGCCGTCATTGTTGATGTCGACGTTAAGCTGCTCCGCCGTTGGCGCAGAGGTGAATGCCGAGCCCAGCACCCTCTCGATACCAATGTTGGCCGAGGCGATCGCCTCGTTGCGGAACTGCATGTTGCCCACGGCCTTCAGGTTGGTGCCGCTCAGGTTGTAGGCGCTGCCAACCATCAGCATCAGCATCAGCAACATCACCAGAGTGATCACCAGCGTCGCGCCCTGCTGGCTTCCCTTTCTGCGGTAAGTCTTCATGGCGTCTGCCTCCGCCGGGATACGTTCACCAGCGTGGCGCTGGAAGTGAACAGGTGCCGTTTATAGCCATCGGTGTACGGGCCGAGGGTGGCCGAGCCGAGGGTGTAGGTCTTGTCGGAGCTGTAGCCCTGTGTCGGTGTGCGACTACGCGCCACTACATAGAGGCGAGCCTCAACCACGCTGACCAGTTGAGCCGCCGTGCAGGATGTGGACCCGCAATGGACGAAATTGCCGTCCGGCGAGCCATCGCCGCGGTTGGTTGGCGAGGTCTTGGTAGCGTTGTCAGCCCAGGCCACAGCCTGCAGGTAGTTCACCGCGGCGCCGGAGTCGCTGACGTTGTCTAGCCCCAGCTCGACGCGGAAGGACTCAATGCCTTCGATCATCGGCACTGCCGCTTGCAGGGCATTGGTGGGGGTGGCGCCGCCCGAGGAATCGAACTGCGCGCGCATGAGGGTGGGGATTCCATCGCCGGCCGTCACGGCATAGGTGCGTACGTAATAGACGTTAGTGACGAACTTTCGGCGCTCGGCCAGGGTTGAACAATCGCGCTGGCGCAAGGTGAAACCGGAGGTGCCTAGGATAAAGGGATTGGGATTCGAAGCATCGGCGTCGCTGTCGCAGAACGACGCCTGGAAATACACCTTGCCGGCCGCGAGCGCATCGCAAGTGCCAACACCCGGCGAGCAGGTCTCGGCATGACGGATCACCACCACATCCGAGTTCGCGGCCAGATCAGTGACTATTCCCGAACAGCCACTGGGCACTGCCGAATACGTCTGCACCACAATGCCGACAGCGTTGAGCTTGTCCGTCTGGCTCCAGCTGGAGAAGTCCGAGCACACCGGAGCCAGCGCGGTGGGGACATCGCCAGGCACACCGGTAACCGTCAAGTCGTCGAACTGCGGGATGTAGCCGTTCCAGAACCCGGCATGGGCAAAGTCTTCCTGCATAAGTCCGATGGCGAAACGACCGTTCTCGATCAGCGCGTTAGTCTTGGCCATATCATCGTTGGTGCGGCTCAGGTTCAGGTAGAGCCCCATCACCCCTGCCATGATCAGCAGGCTGACGGTGGCCACCACCATCAGCTCGACCAGCGTAAAACCGCGCTGCCTGGCCGCGTGCCTCATAGCGTCGCTACCCGCACGATAGTGGTCACGACGCGCCGGCACAGGTCATTGATGCAGCCGGAACTGCCGTTGTAGCTGCCACTGCCGCAGGCCACACTGGTGGGCGGCGACGATATCGGACCAACCCCCTGCCAGGCCACGGTGATCATGTACTGGTTGCTGCCCAGCGACTGGATACACCCCCGCCCGCCGAGCATCGCACCAGCCTTGACGTTGCCGCCGCCGATTTCCGCCGCACCCTGCAGGCTATTGCACCAGTCGGCGAGGTCCACCTGCTGGCGGGTCGAGCTGCCGGTGGGGCAGGTCATCCCGGAGCCTACCGGGGACGTTGTGACGTAGCCGGATGCATTGTTGGGGTTAGCCGTCATCCGGCTGGAGATGTCGTTGATCAGCAGCAAGGCCTGGGCGCGCTGGTAGGACTCCATATCCGACAGCTGCATGCGCATCTGCAGTCGTGCCAAGCCCAGCAGGCCCAGCGAGATGATCAGGATGCTGACCATCAGCTCAATGAGGGTGAATCCCCTCTGACGGAACTTCAGCATGGGATTCACCACTTGGCCGACGGCGTCCTGCTGCCGTCGCTGCTGAGGGTCAGGTCGCCGTCGCGGGCCTGGGTGCCGCTCGGGGTGAAGGTAACGGTGAAGGTAGGGGGCGTGCCGCTGCCTAAGGTAATGGCGTAGCTGTAGTTGCCCGAAACGTCGCTGGGCAGCGAATAACCACCGCTTTCCAGCTGCGCTTTGCTGGCGTAGGAGCGGTTGGCCAGCAGGTACTGCTGCTGACGGTTGGCGATGTCCATCATTTGCGCCTGGGCCGCCGATCGCTTGCCCCGGATGATGTACTGCTGATAGCTGGGGTAAGCGATCGTAGCCAGAATCGCCACTATCGCCACCACCACCATCAATTCGATCAGGGTAAAACCACGGGAACTAACTGGCATTATCGAGACTCACTCTGCCGGCCCTTTTTCATGACTCTATTAGTTAAATGGCGAATCGCCACTCCGCCGACCATCTATTTCAATACCAGTCGTCGCCGAAGTTTAGCCCTATATAGAAATAGCTAATTAAAACGCGAACCACCCGTCTCACAAGCAAAGCCGCAGGCTACGTATCACGAGGCTTAAGAGCGAAATGCACCATAAGCAGCAAGGGCTATATTCCGGGCACTTACCCGCTCAATCCAAATACTAGAAAAGTTTCTATAGCGACACCCAGAACAACCGTACCAACTATTGAATTCGCATCAATAAATCGTGAAAAAAACATGAAAACAAAGCGGCATTATCATATTGCAAGATAACTACAGGCAGACTGATAACCTTTAACTATCAAAATAAATTAAGTAACCAAAGAATATTTTTCTGAATCTTCAGGAACATCCTAATTCAGCTATTTATCAGCTCACTATCGAGACAGCTTGATCGTGCGGATCGAGCCGGGGGCCGCCATTCACTCGCAGCAGGGTGCGCGATTTTGCATGGCGGCCCCGGCGGGCATCCGGCGCGCGGCCCGTGGGCAGGGTCAGCTCCCGGAGCGTAGATCCCGCAATGCCTCGACAAATGCCGCCAGCGGCATCGGTCGATCGAAGAGGTACCCTTGCAGCACCTCCACGCCGCGCGAGGCGAGATAGGCTTGCTGCTGCTCGGTTTCCACCCCCTCGGCGATGATCATCAGGTCCAGCTTGCCGCACAGTTCGACGATGCTGTCCAGAATATGGGAGGACAGTGCGTCCACACCGATCATCGCCACGAAGCTCTTGTCGATCTTCAGCGCATCCACCTTGAAGCGATGCAGGTAAGCCAGGCTGGAGTTGCCAGTGCCGAAGTCGTCGATGGCCAGCTTGACGCCCAGGCCATGAAGATTGTCGAACAGCTCGTCGGTCACCTCGCTGGAAACGATCAGTTCGCGCTCGGTCAGCTCCAGGGTCAGCTCCGGGCGATGGGGCAGGAAGCGCGCCTGGAAGTCACGACAATCCGCGAACAATCCCGGCTCCGTGCAGTGCCGGGCACTGATGTTGAAGCCCAGGTGGAAGCCCTCGCCCAACAGATGCGCGTGCGGCGCCAGTCCATCGGCCACCTGATGAAACAGTTCGCGGGTCATCGCCACGATTAGCCCTGAGCGTTCGGCCATCGGGATGAACAAGTCGGGACCGACCATACCCTCACGCGGATGGGCCCAGCGCATCAGCACTTCAGCACCGACCCAGCGGCCGTCCCGGGCGTCGACCAGCGGTTGCAGGTACGGTACGAATTCCCCGGCGAGCAAGGCACGCTCAAGCTCCAGGCTTGGCGTCGCCGAACGCCCCCACAGCCAGTAGCAGGCCACGCCCGATGCCCCACCCAGCATCAACAACAGCGCCACCAGCGGCCACGCATCTTCGTGGATATGCCGCCATTGCGCCCCTTCGGGGAAGCCACCGATGACCTTGTAGGGGAATCGCTCGGAGGAAAGCTCGACATGCCCCAACGGCAGGGGGGCGGGCTGGCTGTCGAACACCCTGCCCTCCTCGTCCATCCACTGCCCGCCGACCTGCAGTTGCAAATCGCTGCGTTGATCGACCAGTTGCAGCGTGTTGCTCAGGTAACGCCCATCCACGGTCGCCAGCGCGGCGTGACGCCCCTCGACCCGCCGCAGGATCAACAGCGCGTAGTTTGGCGTGACTTCATTACCGGCCATCATCCGCAGCCGCCCGGAGACATACAGGCTCGGATCCAGGGGCGCTTCGAAATCGCCGAAGAGCGACGTGCAATAGATATGGTCATCTCGTGTCAGGTTGACCGACCGGACGAACGGCACCACCGCCACCTGTTCGCGCAGGACGAGCGTCGCATCGTCGCAGCCCTCATCCACATGCAGCAGGGCCACCTTGGCGGCCCCTGCCGCATTGCCCAGCATCACGTCGAACAGCCGAACGGCCTCGTTCGAAGCAGTACGTGCCTCGACGCTCAGGGTGCGCAAGGCCTGCCAATAGATGATGGCGCTGCCCAGCAGCAACGGCAGCAGGGCCATGGAAAGGGAGAAAACCAGGCGGGGCAGCAGCCGGCGCCGGGTGTAGCTGCGAAGCGGCATCCTTGTTCCTTGCTCGACGGCGCCGCGACCTGCGACGCATTGCCACTCCCCCATGGGTAGCGACGTGGTTTGAGCTTAGAACAGCCTCCGCCACCGGGCGCCGCGTGATGGAATCCGTATAATCCCGGCCCCATCCATCCTGATCACCACAGAAGACGCTCATGTCCAAGCCGCAGCAGCTCCAGCCCGTGGGAGACTTCCCGCCCGCCACGCTCCTCCGTCGCTTTGCCGCGATGTTCTACGACTTCCTGCTCTGCGTGGCCCTGTTGATGGTGGTGACGCTGGTCTACCAGCAAGGCTTCCTGCGCCTGATCTATGGCAGCGAAAAGCTCCGGATGCTGGCCGACCAGGGTGCGCTGACCGGCGACCCACTGCTGTCCAGCCTGCTGTTCATCAGCATTTTCGCCTTCTTCGCGAAGTTCTGGACTCACAGCGGTCAGACACTGGGTATGCAGGTCTGGGGCGTTCGCGTACAGAACGCCAACGGCACGCGCATCACTCTGATGCAGGCGCTGCTGCGCTTTGTCATCGCCATCGCGTCCTGGGGCTGCGCCGGCCTGGGCTTCCTCTGGATGCTCTGGGACAAGGACAAGCGCACCTGGCAGGACCGCTACTCGGAAAGCGTGGTGATCCAGATCCCCAAGGCGGTGCGCAAGGCAACGCAGGGACGGGGCTGACGTGAGGGCAATAAAAAAGCCGGCGATTGCCGGCTTTTTTGTGGGCGCAGGTTCTATCCCGCGAGCGGACTCAGCCTGCCCGTTTCAACAGGAGCGTGCCGAGGAAGGCACAGATCGCAGCCGGCACCAGCACCGCCAGCAGCGGCGGGAAGTTGAATACCTGGCTCGACGGGCCGAGCAGATCCTGGGCGATACGGAAGGTGAAGCCCACCAGCACGCCGGTGAACACGCGCTGGCCGAGGGTCACGCTACGCAGCGGGCCGAAGATGAACGAAATCGCCATCAGCACCAGGGCGGCGGTCACCAGCGGCTGCAGGATCTTGGTCCAGAACGCCAGCCAATAGCGGTTGGAGCTCAGGCCCTGGTCCTGCAGGTAATGGATGTAATTCCAAAGGCCGGTGATCGACAGCGCCTCCGGCTCCATCACGACGGTGTTGAGCAGTTGCGGACTGAGCTGGATATTCCAGATCTCGCTGGGCTTGCTCACGACTTCACTGCGCTTCTCAGCCGCGTGCAGCACGGAGGTGGTCACATCCTGCAGTTGCCACTGGTCGTTCTCGAACACCGCCTGACGCGCGAAGCTCGCGCTCTGCAGGCGACGGTTGTCGTCGAAGTTGTAGCGGGTCACACCGAGCAACACGCCATCCGGGCGCACCACGTTGATGTGGATGAACTCATGCCCCTGGCGGTGCCACAGTCCCGACTTGGAGCTTTGCGAGCCATTGCTGCTCTGGGCCAGGGCGCGACCACTCTGGGCAGCAGTTTCGGTGTAGGGAATCACATACTCGCCCACCAGGATGCCGGCGAACATCAGCACCAGCATCGGTTTCATCACCGCCCAGACGATGCGCTGCAGCGACACGCCAGCGGCGCGCATGATGGTCAGTTCGCTGTTGCTGGCCAGGGTACCCAAGCCCACCAGGCAGCCAATCAGCGCGGCCATCGGCAGCATGTCGTAGCCGCGGCTCGGCGCCGTGAGCAGCACGAACTTGAGCGCTTCGGTCAGGGTGTAGCTCTCGTCGATCTGCCCCAACTGGTCGACGAAGGCGAACAGCTCAGCCAGACCGAGGATCACCCCTAGTACCGCAAGAATGGAAACGAAGACGGTGGTACCGATATAGCGATCCAGCTTACGCATGCTTCATCACTCCGCCCGACTTCGCTCGCTTGGCGGCCAGCTTCAGACGCAGCGGCTCCCAGTACAGCAACAACAGGCCGATGCTCAGGAATATCCCATGGATCCACCACAGGCCCAGTGCCATGGGGATCTTGCCCTTGTCGAGCATGCCGCGTCCGGCGATCAGCAGCGCCAGATAGGCCATGTACAGCAGCACGGCTGGCAGCAGCTTGAGGAAGCGACCCTGGCGCGGGTTGACGCGTGACAGCGGCACCGCCAGCACGGTCACCACGAAGACCAGCAGCGGGATGGACAGGCGCCACTGCAGCTCGGACTGCATGCGCGGATCGTCGCTGCCCAGCAGGTCGGAGGTGGGAATGGCGTCGCGGTCGTCGATCTCGCTGCTCACTTCCGGCTTAGGAAGAAGCGCCGCGTAGGTGTCGTACTTGATCTCGCGGTAATCGGCCTGCCCCGGCGTGCCATCGTAGCGATAGCCGTCCTTGAGGATCAGGTAGCGACTGCCGTCAGCATGGATTTCCTGCACGCCGGTGGTACCGACCAGCACCGAAGTGCCGCCGTCCTTGCCATTGCGCGGGCGGTTCTTGTCGGAGATGAACACCCCGCCCAGCTCGGTGCGTTCGTTGGCCAGGGTTTCGGTATAGGTCACCCGCGTGCCATCGCGCATCGATTGGAAGCGCCCTGGCGCCAGGGTGTCGAATTCGGTCATCGCATCCTGCTTGTTCAGCAGCAACTGCATCTGGGTGATGCCCTGGGGCGCCAGCCACAGGCTCAGCCAGGCCACCAGCAGGGCGATGAACAGCGCCGGCGCCAGGGTGATGGCCAACAGGCGCTGCTGGCTCATGCCGGTGGCGGTGAGCACGGTCATCTCGCTGTCCAGGTACAGGCGGCCATAGGCCAGCAGGATGCCGAGGAACAGGCCCAGCGGCAGGATCAGCTGCAGGAAGCCCGGCAGGCGCACGCCCATGATCATGAACAGCGAACCCGGATCGAGCAGGCCTTGGGCCGCCTGCGCCAGGTACTTGATGAAACGGCCGCTCATGATGATGACCAGCAGCACGGCGCTCACCGCGCTCATGGTGATCAACACTTCACGGGACAGGTAACGGAAGACAATCAAACCGGACACTCCAGGGTTGTCACGCTCAGGCGGCTACGCTCAAACTAGCCGCCGTGAAGCATTGCCGGGTACGCGCGGACGCGACCCAGCGCAAATAGCCGGCATTATCCTGCGATTCGCCAGGCCTGTCACTGCGCAGTCCACCTTCATTCGCAGACCTTTCTGCTCTTTGTCCCGGGGACACTCAGCCATGGAATTCCTTGTAAAAAGCGTACGTCCGGAAACTCTCAAGACCGCCACCCTGGTCATCGCCGTAGGCGAAGGCCGCAAGCTTGGCGCCACCGCCAAGGCCGTCGACGAAGCCACCGGCGGTGCCATCGCCAACCTGCTCAAGCGCGGCGATCTGGCAGGCAAGGTGGGCCAGACACTACTGCTGCAAGATTTACCCAACATTAAGGCCGAGCGCGTCCTGCTGGTCGGCGCCGGCAAAGAGCGCGAACTCTCCGACCGCGCCTACCGCAAACTGGTTTCCGCCGTCCTGAACAATCTGAAAAACCTGGGTGGCGCCGACGCCGTCCTGGCCCTGGGCGACCTGGCAGTGAAAGGCCGCAACGCCCACGGCAAGGCCCGCCTGCAGGTGGAAACCCTGGCCGACGGCACCTACGTCTTCGACCGTTTCAAGAGCCAGAAGGCCGAAGCGCCAAAACTGAAAAAGATCACCCTGCTCGCCGACAAGGCCGACGCCGCTGCTGTCGAGCACGGTGCCAAGGAAGCCCAGGCCATCGCCAACGGCATGGCGCTGACCCGCGACCTGGGCAACCTGCCGCCGAACCTCTGCCACCCGACCTTCCTCGGCGAGCAGGCCAAGGCGCTGGGCAAGGAATACAAGAGCCTGAAGGTCGAAGTCCTCGACGAGAAGAAACTGCGCGAGCTGGGCATGGGCTCCTTCCTCGCCGTCGCCCAGGGCAGCGACCAGCCACCGCGCTTGATCGTGCTGCAATACAACGGCGCGAAGAAAAAGGACGAGGCTCCGCATGTACTGGTCGGCAAGGGCATCACCTTCGACACCGGCGGCATCAGCCTGAAGCCCGGCCTGGGCATGGACGAGATGAAGTTCGACATGTGCGGCGCCGCTTCCGTGTTCGGCACCTTCCGCGCCGTGCTGGAACTGCAACTGCCGATCAACCTGGTGGGCGTGATGGCCTGTGCCGAGAACATGCCCAGCGGCGGCGCCACCCGTCCGGGCGACATCGTCACCACCATGAGCGGCCAGACCGTCGAAATCCTCAACACCGACGCCGAAGGCCGCCTGGTACTGTGCGACGCGCTGACCTACGTCGAGCGCTTCAAACCGCAGTCCGTGGTGGACATCGCCACCCTGACCGGTGCTTGCATCGTCGCCCTGGGCTCCAACACCTCGGGCCTGATGGGCAACAACGACGCGCTGATCAAGCAACTGCTCAAGGCCGGTGAAGTCGCCGACGATCGCGCCTGGCAGCTGCCGCTGTTCGACGAGTACCAGGAACAGCTCGACAGCCCCTTCGCCGACATCGCCAACATCGGCGGGCCGAAGGCCGGCACTATCACCGCCGGCTGCTTCCTGTCGCGCTTTGCGAAGAAGTTCCACTGGGCGCACCTGGACATCGCCGGCACCGCCTGGATCAGCGGCGGCAAGGACAAGGGCGCCACGGGCCGTCCGGTTCCGCTGCTGACCCAGTACCTGCTGGACCGCGCCAAGTAATGGCACAGTGCAACCTGCCGATGGGATCGAACGCATGACGCGTGTGGATTTCTACGTCATTCCCAGCGCCGATCCCGACGCACGCCTGATCATCGCCTGCCGCCTGGCTGAAAAAGCCTGGCGGCAAGGCATGCGTATCTTCGTGCTGTGCAGCGACGAGGCCCAGCGCGATGCGCTGGACGCCCGGCTATGGAACTTCCGGGACGAAACCTTCATCCCACACAACGCGGTGGAAGAAGATGCAGACTCGCCGATCGTGCTCGCCCTCGGTGAGCCGCCGGAAAGCCACCGGGACCTGCTGATCAACCTGACCCTGGCCATTCCCGACTTCGTCGACCGCTTCAACCGGGTCGCCGAGCTGGT
This sequence comes from Pseudomonas sp. PDM18, assembly GCF_014852585.1. GTDB lineage: Bacteria > Pseudomonadota > Gammaproteobacteria > Pseudomonadales > Pseudomonadaceae > Pseudomonas. The sequence goes on from NZ_JACVBX010000013.1 coordinate 99,155, forward strand.
GATCGAGGAACCGGCGATTCGTCAGGCCGCGCGGGAGAATTTCCGTCGCTACCGCGAGCAGGGCTATCCTTTGCAGGACCACCGCCTGCCGCGCCCTTGAGAGCGTCTCAGCCAGACACCATGGACAACCACAAGCCTCCGCACGACCCCGACCACCTGCTGGAAGACCTGAAGAAGATCCAGGACCTGCTGGACGAGTCAGGCGCCGAGCCGCCGCTGCTCACCGAATCCTTCGAGCCGGACAACATCCCGCTGCTCTCCGACGTCGTCACGCCCGCGCCCCAGGCAGCGGAGCCCGTTGCGGCCCAGCCCGCCGCGCCGCAAGCCTCGGCGGCAGCCAGCGAATTGCACCGCCTGGACCTGGAACTGCGCGCCGCGGCCCAGTTGATCCTGCAGGACGTCCTCGACGACTTCGCCCCGCAGATCGAAGCCGAACTGCAGCGCCGCCTCGAAGCACGGATGCAGCGCCTGCTGGCCCAGCGCAAGCCCTGACGCCCCGCACCACTCCGCTTTTTTGTAGGAGCGAGCTTGCTCGCGAACGCTCTTCTGCAGGCTCGCAGTGGTGGCGGTTCGCGAGCAAGCTCGCTCCTGCAGACTGCCCTTGGCCACACGGAAAACCGCCCCGGTGGCCTGAACTCCCCGCCACCCGTTATACTCAGCGGTTTTCCGTCTAGCCTTATCAGGGTCCCACCGCGCTCATGGACAAGACCTACCAGCCCCACGCCATCGAATCCCACTGGTACCCCCTCTGGGAGAGAGAGAACTACTTCGCCCCGCAAGGTTCCGGCGAGCCGTACACCATCATGATCCCGCCGCCGAACGTCACCGGCAGCCTGCACATGGGCCACGGCTTCAACAACGCCATCATGGACGCGCTGATCCGCTACCGCCGCATGCAGGGCCGCAACACCCTGTGGCAGCCGGGCACCGACCACGCCGGCATCGCCACCCAGATGGTGGTGGAGCGCCAGCTGGCCGCCCAGGGCATCGCCCGTCATGATCTGGGCCGCGAGAAGTTCCTGGAGAAGGTCTGGGAGTGGAAGGACCAGTCCGGCGGCACCATCACCCGCCAGATTCGCCGCCTGGGCTCCTCCGTGGACTGGTCGCGCGAGCGCTTCACCATGGACGAAGGCCTGTCCAACGCCGTGAAGGAAGCCTTCGTGCGCCTGCACGAGGACGGCCTGATCTACCGCGGCAAGCGCCTGGTCAACTGGGATACCAAGTTCCACACCGCCATTTCCGACCTCGAAGTAGAGAACCACGACGAGAAGGGCCACCTCTGGCACCTGCGCTACCCGCTGGCCGACGGCAACAAGACCGCCGACGGCAAGGACCACCTGATCGTCGCCACCACCCGCCCGGAAACCATGCTGGGTGACAGCGCCGTCGCCGTCCACCCGGAAGACGAGCGCTACGCCGCGCTGATCGGCACCTTCATCGACCTGCCGCTGGTAGGCCGCCGTATCCCGATCATCGCCGACGACTATGTCGACCGCGAGTTCGGCACCGGCTGCGTGAAGATCACCCCGGCCCACGACTTCAACGACTATGAAGTCGGCAAGCGCCACGACCTGCCGCTGATCAACATCTTCGACAAGGACGCCGCCGTCCTCGCCGTCGCACAGGTGTTCAAGCTCGACGGCAGCGTCAACGCCGAGCTGGACGCCAGCCTGCCAGCCGCTTACGCCGGTCTCGACCGCTTTGTCGCGCGCAAGCAGATCGTTGCCGACTTCGAAGCCGCCGGCCTGCTGGAGAAGATCGACGATCACGCGCTGAAAGTGCCCAAGGGCGACCGCTCCGGCACCGTCATCGAGCCGTGGCTGACCGACCAGTGGTACGTCTCCACCAAGCCGCTGGCCGAACCGGCCATCGCCGCCGTGGAAGACGGCCGCATCCAGTTCGTGCCCAAGCAGTACGAGAACATGTACTTCAGCTGGATGCGCGACATCCAGGACTGGTGCATCAGCCGTCAGCTGTGGTGGGGCCATCGCATCCCGGCCTGGTACGACGATGCCGGCAACGTCTACGTCGGCCGCAACGAGGCCGAAGTCCGCGCCAAGCACAACCTGGGCGACGCCAACCTGCGCCAGGACGAAGACGTCCTCGACACCTGGTTCAGCTCGGGCTTGTGGACCTTCTCCACCCTCGGCTGGCCGGAACAGACCGAATACCTGAAGACCTTCCACCCCACCGACGTGCTGGTGACCGGCTTCGACATCATCTTCTTCTGGGTTGCGCGCATGATCATGCTGACCATGCACCTGATCAAGAATGGCGATGGCACCGCGCAGATCCCGTTCAAGACCGTCTACGTCCATGGTCTGGTGCGCGACGGCCAGGGCCAGAAGATGTCCAAGTCCAAGGGCAACGTGCTCGACCCGCTGGACATCGTCGATGGCATCACCCTCGACGAGCTGCTGGAGAAACGCACCAGCGGCATGATGCAGCCCAAGCTCGCCGAGAAGATCGCCAAGCAGACGAAAGCCGAGTTCCCCGAAGGCATCGCCAGCTACGGCACCGACGCCCTGCGCTTCACCTTCTGCTCGCTAGCTTCCACCGGTCGCGACATCAAGTTCGACATGGGCCGCGTCGAGGGCTACCGCAACTTCTGCAACAAGCTGTGGAACGCCGCCAACTTCGTCATCGAGAACACCGATGGCAAGGACACCGGCGTCAATGGCGAGCCGGTCGAGCTGTCCTCGGTGGACCGCTGGATCATCTCCGCCCTGCAGCGCACCGAGATCGAAGTCGCGCGTCAGCTCGACGCCTTCCGCTTCGACCTGGCCACCCAGGCCCTCTACGAGTTCATCTGGGACGAGTACTGCGCCTGGTATCTGGAACTGGTCAAGCCGGTACTGTGGGACGAGAACGCGCCGATCGAACGCCAGCGCGGCACCCGTCGCACCCTGGCGCGCGTGCTGGAAACCGCACTACGCCTGGCGCACCCGTTCATGCCGTTCATCACCGAGGAAATCTGGCAGCGCATCAAGGGCGCCGCTGCGAAGTCCGGTGACACCCTGATGCTGCAACCCTGGCCGGTCGCCGACGAGGCGAAGATCGACGCCGCCGCCGAAGGCGACATCGAGTGGGTCAAGGCGCTGATGCTGGGCATCCGCCAGATCCGCGGCGAGATGAACATCTCCATGGCCAAGCGCATCGACCTGGTGCTGAACAACGCCTCCCCCGAGGACCACCGCCGCCTGGCCGACAACGAGCCGCTGCTGATGAAGCTGGCCAAGCTCGAGACCATTCGCGTACTGGACGAAGGCGAAGAGCCGCCGATGTCCGCCACCGCGCTGGTCGGCGACCTGCAGGTGCTGGTGCCGATGGCCGGCCTGATCGACAAGGCCGCCGAGATGGCGCGTCTGGACAAGGAAATCCAGCGCCTGGAAGGTGAAGTCAAACGGGTGGGCGGTAAGCTGTCCAACGAAGGCTTCGTCGCCAAGGCCCCGCCGGAAGTGATCGAGAAGGAACGCGCCAAGCTCGCTGAAGCCGAGCAGGCCGTGACCAACCTGATCCAGCAGCGCGAGAAGATCGCCAGCCTGTAAGGCCTGGAACGGTATAAACAACGGCGCCCACGGGCGCCGTTGTCATTTCTGCAGGTCGGGCTTCAGTACACCGCCCCCACCGGGTACACGTAGGCATTCACGTCATGGAACGGCGTGCGCTCGAAGAACCACTGCAGCCGTGCCTGGGCGTCCTTGGCGAAGGCCTTGTCGTCCTTGAGTTTCTTCTCGAACTCGGCCTTCAGCTCCGGGTCTTCGGCGAGCATCTTGCGCGCCATCGGCTCCATCACGTATTCCTCCGGCTCCTCGGCCACCACCAGGGTCGAGTTGAAGAAGCCCCAGGACCAGAACGAGTCCGGACTTTCCGCCGTCAGCAAGTTGACCGCCAGCACGCCCAGCGGCTGGTCGGTGTCGATCACCACCGAGCCTGCCGGGTAGGTCTGCAGGCGCTGGAAGGGTTTGCCGACGCCACTGACCAGCAGATGCCCCTCATAACCGGGAATCTCGTTGGTGGCCGCGCGGTCAGGCTCGAAGCCACCGGCCAACTTGATGTTATCCATGCGGTACAGGGTCACCTCGATGGGCGTCGCCTTGTCCAGGGTCTTCATCTGGATGCCGTGGGACTTCAGGCGCGCGATCACCTCGCTCCACTGCACCGGCACCACGTATTGCTTCGGCCGCTTCACCACCAGGTCCGGCACCGAGTTGTCGGTGACCGGCACGTTCAGCTGCTTGGGCTTGTTGCTCCAGACGATGGTCTTCTTGCCGGTGATGGGCGACACCTCATAGCGGTAATCACCGACAGTGAACGGCGTGTGCTGCGGGTCGCCCGGCTTCCAGGTAAGGATCACCTCCTTCTGCGCCGCCAGCCGTTCGCGGTCCTTGCCAATGGCCTGTTTCAGCGAATCGGCGTTGTCGCCGATCACCTGGAACATCGCCTTGAGCATCACGTAGTTGCCCAGCACCTGGGTTTCATACGGATGCAGCGCGTGCTGCTCGATGAGGATCGACGGCACGTTGCGGATGTCGCCGTACTGGTTGGAGAAACGCGCCAGGTCGGTGCGGTATGGATAGTAGCCCTGGGTCGGGTCCTGGTTGTCGTTGAAGCTGATGCACTCGTGGACCACATGCCCGTCGCCCTCCAGCTCCTTGTACACCGGGCCGCGCATTACTTTGTCCATCCACTCGCTGGAAGCCGGCGACCAGCCGTTGCCGTTGTGGCAGTAGGAGCTGTCGTAGGGATACATGGCGCCGTCGGTGGAATGGGTGTCGGCGAAGAAGCTCAGGTCGTACTGGTTGAACACCGAGGCAACGTTGCGGATCTCCGCGCTGTCGAGCTTGGTGAAGTCGCGGTTGAGGTTGTAGTTCAGGCCGTTCACGCGCCAGCCGGTGACCTCCGGGCCGTTCTGGTTGATCCGCCCGTAGGGGCTGCGGCGCAGGTCGCCGTCGATGTTCACGGTGGGGATGAAGAGGATGTTCACCTTGTCCAGCAGCGCGGCCAGCGGCTTGTCGCCGGTGGTCATGTCGCGCAGCAGCATGAACATAGCGTCCTTGCCGTTGGCCTCGCCGGGGTGGATTTCTGCCTCGACGAAGATCGTCGGTTTGCCGGACTTGTTCAGCCCCGCCGCCGACTTGTCCGCCTCGCGGCTGGCTGTCACCAGCAGCATAGGCTCGCCGGTGGCGCTGTTCTCCGGCAGGTCGCTGAGGATGATGGCGCCGCCGGAGGCATCGGCCAGCTTCTGCAGCCAGGCGCGGGTCTGGTGGTAATCGGAGGTCTGCTTGAAGCCGGTGGATTCGGCCAGGGTGATCAGCGGGTTGTCGGCCTTGGCGATGTACTTCGTGCTGGTGAGCTTCTGCTCGAACATCGCCGGGAGGATGCGGGTTTTCGCGGCGGCGCTGTAGCCGCTGTCATCGACGTACCCCGGCGCCGAAGGCAGGGCGGCATACAGGGGCAGGCTGGAGGTGGCGAAGAAGCCGGCGAGCAGCGCTCGGGACGAGAGGTGGTACATGGGAGGTTCTCCTTTTGCAGCAATATCGTCCTGCGGACGCGTCTGCGCCCGTGCATCAACCATAGACAACCACGGGGAAATACCAGCGCGGTTCGTCGTCGCGCCCGCTCTGGCATGCGTCTCCCTCGAGGCACCGTTCATTCCCCGGAGGAATGACCTTGCGAAGAATGCTCGCTTGGATCACCACGCAGCTTCGCCGAAGATCAGCGCACAGCTGCACCCTGCTCCCCTGCCAAGGAACCCCACGCCCATGTCCGATACTCCGGCCCGCAACGGCGGCCAGCTCCTCGTCGATGCCCTGCTGCGCCACGCGGTGGATACCGTCTACTGCATCCCCGGCGAAAGCTACCTGCCGGTGCTCGATGCGCTGCACGACGCGGCCGCCATCCAGACCATCGTCACCCGCCACGAAGGCGCCGCCTCGAACATGGCCGATGCCTACGGCAAGCTCACCGGCCGCCCCGGCATCTGCTTCGTCACCCGCGGGCCGGGCGCGACCCACGCAGCCAACGGCGTGCACACGGCGATGCAGGACTCGACGCCGATGATCCTCTTCATCGGCCAGGTGGAAAGCGCATTCAAGGGCCGCGAAGCCTTCCAGGAGGTGGACTATCGGCAGATGTTCGGCGGCCTGGCCAAGTGGGCCACCGAGGTCGACGACATCCGTCGCCTGCCCGAGATCGTCGCCCGCGCCTTCCGCGTCGCCCAGTCCGGGCGACCCGGCCCGGTGGTGATCGGGCTGCCGGAGGAAGTGCTGTTCGGCTCTGCACAGGTCGCCGACGTAGCGCCGACGCCGATCACCCGAGCAGCGCCAAGCGCCGGTTCGCTGGCCGAACTGCGCGAGCGCCTTAGCCAGGCCCGGCGCCCGCTGCTGATCGTCGGCGGCACCGGCTGGACGCCGCAGGCCTGCGCGCAGGTTCGCGCCTTCGCCCGCGCCAACCGCCTGCCGCTGGTGGCCTCGTTCCGCCGCCAGGACCTGATCGACAACCGCGACGAGCAGTACGCCGGCCAGCTCGGCTTCGGCGCCTCGCCTAGGCTCACCGCACGCGTGCAGGAAGCCGACCTGCTGCTGGTGCTCGGCTCGCGCCTGAGTGAAACGCCCAGCGCCGGCTACAGCCTGATCCAGAGCCCACGCCCGCTGCAGGGCATGATCCACGTCTACCCTGACGCCAGCGAGCTGGGCCGCGTCTACCAGGCGGACCAGAGCATCCAGGCCGGCATGCCGGAGATCGCCGCCGCCCTCGCCGGCCTCGCTCCGCTCGCCGAGACGCCCTGGGCCGAATGGACCGCCGCCGCCCGCGCCGATTACCTCAGCTACATCACCCCACCGCAGAACGCAGAACCGCCACAGGGCGTAGACCTCACCCAGGTCGTCCAGTACCTGAACGAAACGCTGCCGGATGACGCGGTCGTCAGCAACGGCGCCGGCAACTACGCCGTCTGGGTGCACCGCTTCTACCGCTACCGCGCGCCGCGCAGCCAGCTGGCCCCCACCAATGGCGCCATGGGCTACGGCTTCCCTGCCGCCATCGCCGCCAAGCTGCGCGAACCGCAGCGCAGCGTGGTGTGCTTCGCCGGCGACGGCTGCTTCATGATGTACCCGCAGGAGCTGGCCACCGCCGTGCAGTACGGCGCGGCGCTGACCGTCATCGTGGTCAACAACGGCATGCTCGGCACCATCCGCATGCACCAGGAGCGTGAGTACCCCGGCCGCATCAGCGCAACCGAGCTGCGCAACCCCGACTTCGTCGCCCTCGCCCGCGCCTTCGGTGCCCATGGCGAGCTGGTGGAGAGAACCGAGGATTTCGCCGCCGCCTTCGAGCGTGCCCAGGCCAGCGGCAAGCCGGCGCTGATCGAACTGCGCACCGATCCACAGCAGATCACCCCGGTCGCACGGCTGCCCTGAGGACTTCAAGCATCCCCCGCAGCAGCGCAGGCTTCGCTAAGCTGCACCGGGTCAAGGCATTGCGCCCGCTCCTGCGGGCACAATGGCGCCGGGAAATCGCTAGGGAAGCGCATGAGTCTGCAACTGATCTGGGTCCTCGCCCTGCTCGCCACCGCCGTCGGGCTGTTCGTCATCAACCGTCCGCGCATGGACGTGGTCGCCCTGCTGGTGATGGTCGCCCTGCCGCTGTCGGGCATCCTCAGCGTGCAGGAATCGCTGGCCGGCTTCGCCGATCCCAACGTCATCCTGATCGCCGCGCTGTTCGTCATCGGCGAAGGCCTGGTTCGCACCGGCGTGGCTTACCGCATCGGCGAATGGCTGACCCGCCGCGCCGGCGCCAGCGAGACGCGCCTGCTGGTGCTGCTGATGCTCGCCGTGGCCGGGCTTGGCTCGGTGATGAGTTCCACCGGCGTGGTCGCCATCTTCATTCCGGTGGTCCTGAGCATCGCCGCGCGCCTGCACGTATCACCGCGCCGGCTAATGATGCCGCTGAGCTTCGCCGGGCTGATCAGCGGCATGCTCACCCTGGTCGCCACCGCGCCCAACGTGGTGATCCACAGCGAGCTGGTGCGCGAAGGCTCGAAGGGCTTCGGCTTCTTCAGCTTCACGCCGTTCGGCCTGGTGGTGCTGGTGCTCGGCGTCGCCTACATGCTGGTGGCGCGCCGCTGGCTGGGCGATGACGACAGCGATGCCGGGCAGAACGTCAAGCGTCGCACCCTGGGCGACCTGATCCGCGACTACCAGCTCGCCGGCCGCGAGCGCCGCCTGCGCATCCGCCACGATTCACGGCTGGTGGGCATGAGCCTGAGCGAAGTGGAGCTGCGCGCCCGCGCCGGCACCAACGTGGTGGCCATCGAGCGCACCGCGCATTTCCGCATGAAGATCCTCAGCCCCAACGCCAACATCCAGCTCCAGGCCGGTGACGTGCTGCTGGTGGATATCTTCGGCGAGCGCACCGACCTGCTGGGCCTCTACCACGAGTACGGCCTGGAGCCGCTAAGCCTGCAGGGCGACTACTTCAGCGAGCGTTCCCATGAGGTCGGCATGGCCGAGGTGACCCTGCCCCCGGAGTCCGCCCTGCTGGGCAAGAGCGTGCTCGACCTGGAGTTCCGCAGCCAGTTCGGCCTCAACGTGGTCGGCCTGCGCCGCAACCGCGAAGCCGTGGTGGAAGGGCTGCTGGAAGCCAAGCTGAAAGTCGGCGACACGCTGCTGGTGGTCGGACCGTGGAAGGACATCCGTCAGTTGCAGACCCGTGGTCGCGACTTCCTCGTGCTCGGCCTGCCGATGGAAGTGGACGAGGCTGCCCCCGCCGCCAGCCAGGCGCCCCATGCGCTGTTCAGCCTGGCGGTGATGGTGATCCTGATGGTCAGCGGCCTGGTCCCCAACGTCATGGCTGCGCTGATCGCCTGCCTGCTGATGGGCGCGTTCCGCTGCATCGACATGGACAGTGCCTACCGCTCCATCCACTGGCAGAGCCTGCTGCTGATCGTCGGCATGCTGCCCTTTGCCCTGGCGCTGCAGAAGACCGGCGGCATCACCCTGGCGGTCAATGGCCTGGTCGGCGCCCTTGGCGGCGCCGGGCCCTACGCCATCCTCGCCAGCCTGTTCGTGCTGACCGCGGTGATCGGCCTGTTCATCTCCAACACCGCCACCGCCGTGCTCATGGCGCCGGTGGCCATCGCCACGGCCAAGGCCCTGGGCGCCTCTCCGGAAGCCTTCGCGATGATCGTCGCGCTGGCCGCGTCGGCCGCCTTCATGACGCCGATTTCCTCGCCGGTGAACACCCTGGTGCTGGGACCGGGACGCTATCGCTTCGCCGATTTCGTCAAGGTTGGCGTACCCTTCACGATTCTGGTGATGATCGTCAGCGTTGTGCTGGTACCCTGGCTGCTGCCGCTGTAGCCGCCCATTACAAGATCGCCAAGGAATCGTCTCGATGGAAGTGAGCAAGACCAAAAGCAGTTTCTACCGCCGCCTGTATGTCGCCTGGCTGATCGACAGCGGCACTGCCACCAGCGTCCCGGCGCTGATGGACGCCACCGGCATGCCCCGGCGCACCGCCCAGGACACCCTGGCCGCGCTGGCCGACCTGGACATCGACTGCGCCTTCGAGCAGCACGACGGCGAGCGCAACAACGCCGGCCACTACCGCATCCGCGACTGGGGCGCCATCGATCCGCGCTGGATCGCCGCGCACCTGCCGAAGATCAAGGACATCCTGCAGTACCCCTGAGCCCGCCCGTATGCTTGCCGTCCCACCCGCCCTCTGGCGCTTGCGCCGACTGTTCCTGCTGGTCGCCTTTGCCGTGGTGCTGGTGCTGCTGTACCGCGCCAGCGGGCTGCACGAGGAGTTCAGCCTCGACTACCTGCGCAACGAGCTGACCGACCACCGCCTGCGCGGCCTGCTGCTGTTCGTCGGGCTGTTCGCCCTGGGCAACCTGCTGCACATCCCCGGCCTGCTGTTCCTCGCCGCCGCCGTGCTGGCCATGGGCAAGCTATGGGGTGGGCTGATCACCTACTGCGCGGCGGTATTCTCCTGCGGCTTCACCTTCCTGATCGTGCGCGCCGTCGGCGGCAATGGCCTGCGCCTGCTGAACAACAAGCTCACCCGCGCGGTGTTCAGCCACCTCGACCAGCGCCCGGCGAGCAGCGTGTTCCTGCTCCGCCACGCCTTCATCACCTCGCCGACGCTGAACTACAGCCTCGCGCTCTCGGGCATCGGTTTCTGGCCCTACATGCTCGGCACCCTGCTCGGCCTGCCGATTCCGCTGCTGCTCTGCTGCCTGCTGTTCGACCGCCTGGGCAACGTGCTGCTCGGCTGAAGCGCGCAACTGTGGGAAAATCGCCCACCGCCTCCCAGCCCCGCGCTCCCTCATGTCGAAAGCACCCAGATCGCCCAAACGCCCCGCCGCCCCGGCAAAGCCCGCCCAGCTCCTGCGCGACCCCGCCGCCAAGCGGCCGAACCTGCTGCACCCGCGCAACCGCCACCAGGGGCACTACGACTTCCCGGCGCTGATCGAGGGCTGCCCGGAGCTGGGCCGCTTCGTCATCACCAACCCCTACGGCAAGCCGAGCATCGATTTCGCCAGCCCCGAGGCCGTGCGCGTGTTCAACCGCGCCCTGCTGAAAGCGCAGTACGGCATCGGCCAGTGGGACATTCCCTCCGGCTTCCTCTGCCCGCCGATCCCCGGCCGCGCAGACTACGTGCACTACCTGGCCGACCTGCTCGCCGAGGAAAACGCCGGCAGCGTGCCGCGCGGGCCGGACGTGCGCGTGCTGGACATCGGCGTCGGCGCCAACTGCATCTACCCGTTGATCGGCCACCGCGACTACGGCTGGCGCTTCCTCGGGTCGGACATCGAACCCGCCGCCCTGGCCTCCGCCCACGCCATCGTCGACTGCAATCCGGGCCTGAGCGAGGCCATCGAACTGCGCCAGCAGCACGATCCGAAACACATTTTCCGCGGCCTGCTGGGCGCCGATGAGCGCTTCGACGCGACGCTGTGCAACCCGCCCTTCCACGCCTCGCCGGAAGAGGCCAGCAGCGGCAGCCGGCGCAAATGGAAGAACCTCGGCAAGCTCGACCCGTCGCGCCAGCTGCCCAAACTGAACTTCGGCGGGCAGAGCAACGAGCTGTGGTGCGAAGGTGGCGAGATCGCCTTCCTGCGCAAGCTGGCGGCGGAAAGCGCCGAGGTCGGCCAGCAGGTCCGCTGGTTCAGCTCGCTGGTGTCCAAAGCCGGCAACCTGGACGACTTCCGCCGCGCACTGAAGAAGGCCGGCGCCCTCTCCATCCGCACCGTAGACATGGCTCAGGGACAGAAGCAGAGCCGCTTCGTCGCCTGGACCTTCCTCGAACCGGAACACCGCCGCTACTGATTCACACCGCCATCCCGCGGACAACGGTTCGGCGGCGAGTACCGGCGCGCGTTCCCGACCCAGCAGCAGGAACACCAGCCCGGCGACCATGAAGGTCACGCCCGCCAGAAGCTCCAGCACCCGGCTGAACACCGCGACGTAATCGCTGCGCAGTTGCTCTGGCGCCAGCTGCGGCAACTGCTCGACCACGGCCGCCAGGTTGCCGATGGCCAGCTGGTTGGCGCTCATCAAACGCTCCGCCGTGGCCAGACCCAGTGGCTCCAGTTGCGCCGCGATCAGGGTCGCCAGCAAGGCGCCGACCACGGCGATGGCCACCGCATCGGCGGACACCCGCACGGTGTTGAAGATACCCGTCGCCATGCCAGCACGTTCGCGCTCGACCACGCTCACCGCCAGACCGTCCATCAGCCCCCAGGGCAGGCCGATACCGATGCCGATCACCAGCAGCGGTGCATCCGGCGCAATACCCACCTCCAGGTTGCGCGCCAGCCAGAGCAAGCCTCCTGCGACGATCAGCAGGCCGATCGCCGAGAGACTGCCGGCGCTGAAGTGTTTCGCCAGCAGCGCCGCCAGGAAGGGCACCACCAGCAGCGGCGCCGACAGCGCCAGCATGGTCCAGCCGGCCTGCAGCGCGCCCTTCCCCTCGATGCCGATGAAGCGCCCCGGCAGCAGCACGATCAGCACCACGTAGGCGAACGCGGGCGAGGCACCCAGCAGTTGCACACCGACGAAACGCCACTGGCTGAACAGCGACAAGTCCAGCAACGGCCGCTCCACACGACGCTCGACGGCAACGAACACGACCAGCAATACGCCGCTCAGCACCAGCGTGGCGATTACCGGGAAGCTAGCCCAGCCCTGCTCCGGCGCCAGCAGCAGGCCATAGGTAAACAGGCTGAGTGCGGCGGTGAAGCTCAGCGCGCCGGACCAGTCCAGGCCGCGCGCCTGCGGGTCGCGCGTCTCGCGGCAGTAGCGCACGACCACCGGCACCGAGGCCAGCGCGCAGACCGCCGGCACCAGGAACACCCAACGCCAGCCCGGCCCGTCGGTGAGCCAACCGGCGAGCAGTGGACCGAACGCCAGGCCGACGCCAAAGGTGGTGCCCAGCAGGCTGAACACCCGCGTGCGGATCGGCCCGTCGAACTCCTGCGCCAGCGCCGCCATGGCGGCGGCGAAGGCCGCCGAGCCACCCGCGCCCTGCACCAGGCGCAGCACGTCGATGGCCGCCACCGAGCCGGCTAGCGGGATCGCCAGGGTGGTCACGCAGAACAGCGCCAGGCCGACCAGCCAGATGCGCTTGCGCCCGTACACGTCCGCCAGGCTGCCGGCCGCCATCATCGCCGCGCCGTAGGCCAGCACGTAGCCGTTGACGATCCAGTTCAGCGCCACCGCCGAGCCGCCCAGCTCATGGGCAATGGCCGGCAGCACCACGGCCGGGCCAGTGAAGCACAGGGGAATCAGCACCGCCGTCAGGCTGGCGGCGAGCAACAGCAGCCAGCGCGAGGCCTCGGATCGGTTTTCGGGGAGGTCGTGGGAAGGGCTCATGGCAGGTCCGTAATCAATCAAGGAAGACCCGTGCCACGCTAATCAACCCGACATTGAGGAAAAACAGGCTAGGATTCCGAACATAACGGACATCAGCGTCCGCAATCGATTACCCATCACGCGGCACAATAGCTGCCCGCCCGCACGGATACCTGTCCATGGACAGCCTCAACGGTCTGCGTGTCTTCCTCCAGGTGGCCGACACCCTGAGCTTCGCCCAGGCCGCGCGCCTGCTCGGCCTCTCCGCCTCGGCGGTGGGCAAGAGCATCGCGCGCCTCGAAGAGCGCCTGGGCGTGCGCCTGTTCCATCGCAGCACCCGCAGCCTGAGCCTCTCCAACGAAGGCCAGCTGTTCCTCGAACGTTGCCGGCGCATCCTCGATGAGCTGGAAGCAGCGGAGCAGGAACTGGCGCTGTCCACCCAGCAGGCTCGCGGCCGACTGAAGATCAGCATGCCGCTGGTGGCTGGGCTGCTGCCGCAGGTGCTGCCGGAATTCCTCCGCTGCTACCCGCGCATCCAGCTGGACATCGACTTCACCGACCGGCTGGTGGACGTCATCGAAGAAGGCTTCGATCTCGTGGTGCGCGGTGGCGAGCTGCGCGACTCGCGGCTCAAGGCGCGCAAGCTGGGCGATTTCAGCCTGCTGCTGGTCGCCTCGCCCGGCTACCTGCGCCAGTACGGCACGCCGCGGCGTCCGGCGGACCTCACCCAGCACCTGTGCCTGCACTACCGCTACCCGAGCAGCGGGCTGGTGCAGCGCTGGCCGCTGCAACTCGCCCCCGGCGAAGCAGAACCACGCCTGGACGGCGGGCTGATCTGCAACACCGCCGACATGCTGATCAATGTCGCCAGCCAGGGCATGGGCATCGCCTGCCTGCCCGACTTTGCGGTGCGCAGCGCGCTGAACGAAGGCCGGCTGGTACAGGTGCTGAGCGAACACACCACGCACCTGGGCAGCTTCCACGCGCTGTGGCCGGCGGGCCGGCGCATGTCGCTGAAACTGCGGGTATTCCTCGACTTCCTCGGCGACCGGCTATTCGTCACCCGCTGAAGGTTGAACCGATCAGCGAATGAACTGCTTGCTGATCTCGCGGAAGACTTCCGTCCCCGCACGCGCCATCCACTCGAAGGCGACCATCTCCCGCGAGACGATCACCGCGCCCGCCTGACGCATCCGTTCCAGCGCCAGCGCCTTGTCCTGCGGGCGACGGGAGCCAACGGCCTCTGCCACGACAAACACCTCGCGGTCCTCGGCCAGCAGGCCCAGCACCGTCTGCAGTACGCAAACGTGGGCCTCGGTGCCGCACACCACGAACTGCCGGCGATCACCGCCAGGCAACTGCGACAAGCCGGGATCAGCGACGGCGGAGAAGGCGATTTTCTCCAGTACTTCGCCATCTCGAAGCTCATCGCGCAGCTCCGGCACGGTCGGCCCAAGCCCCTTCGGGTACTGCTCGGTGGCCAGCACCGGCACACCCAGACGCCGCGCGATGGCCAGCAGCCAGCCGCTGTGTTCCAGCACCGATTCAGTGTCGTGAATCGCCGGGAACAGGCGTTCCTGAATGTCGATGATCAGCAGGGTCGATGCGCGCGCCTGAAGTAGCATGGCCAGTCCTCCATAAAAGGCCCTTTGTCGATCAGGCGCGCGTGGGTGTCAACTCAGCGCATTTGTCGCACTGTCTCGGAGCGGGAGGCTTCCGCTTTCTTCATGGATTCGGTCATTACGGACATGGACGCGTTTCTTTTGTTGGTAAGTTCCTGCAGTCTCGACATATCCATTTGCTGCTGACTGCTCTTCTGATCGACATTGGCCTTGCCCTGATCGACCAGCTTCCCGACCGAGGCCCCGACCTCCCGCAGTACCACGGCCGCTGGCCGATTGACGGCCTGGCTCTGGGTGAGCATCTGCTGGACCTGTTGCAACGCCTGCTGTGTCGCCTGATCGTTCGGGTGCTGCGCGGCCAATTGGCCTATCCGCTCCTGCGCCTGCTTCAGTCCATCAGTCCCCGTTGTCCCCGACAATTGCTGAAGTATCTGCTGCGCCTGGCTCAGCGCACCCAGTGTCTGGTTGCGGGCGGCAATCTCGCTGTTTGCTTGCTGAATCGCGGCCACCTGGCTCTTCAGCTGGGCGGCCAGCTGCCGATCCCGCTGATCCTGCACCTGCTTCTGCATATCCTCGAGACTCAGATCCGAAACGCTCTGAAGCGAAGCCTGAGTTCCATTGCCCGCGGCTCCAACGCTGCCGGCATTGCTGCTCGCCGGCGGCGATATGGCAGGGTCGCTCTGTGCAGGCTTGGCAGCAGCGGCCCGCGCCTGCAATGCGGCGGCAGCCTCCGTGCCTTGTTGCACCTGCTGCTGGGCACTGTCCGATGTGGCTTTCCGCTGGCCATTGCGTTCAGAACTGAGCTGCTCGGACAACTTCACCAACTGCTGCGACAACGAGGCATCACTGCCGTCGCCCTTGCCCATCGACGCCAACAATGTCTGCAACTGAGCAGCGGTCTGCTGATTGTCGGAGGACATCGCCTCGGTCATCCGTTGCTGCGCCTGTGCCCGTATCCCGCTGGCCGCGTCGACGAGCTGTTGTTTTGCCTTTTGCGTCGCCTCCTCCTTCTGCGCTTGAAGCGCTTGACGCTTCGTCACCGGCTCACTCCTCTCATCAGCGGCGGCCCCGGCCCGCGCCTTCAAAGCAGCTTCCAGCTTCTGCTGCGCCTGCTCCCGCGCGCCCGCATCGCTCGGCTCCAGCGGGCGACTCTGGGTCAGATCCGGCGTGCCGGTCTGTCTCTTCTGTGCCTGTTCGATAAGCGTATTCAACTGCGCGGTATCCCGATTGCCTTTGGCAGTTCTCGCCGCTTGGTCAATCAAGTCGGTCACGCGTTGCTCAGCCACCGCGAGCTCAGCCGAACTATCGCCGCCGAGTACGCCAGCCATTTCCTGCTGTTTCTGCGCGATGAAGGCAGCATTCTCCGCATCGATCTGCTGCTTGGTTTTCAGGAAATCCTCCAACAGTTGCGGCGAGGCATCCTCAAGCAACCCAGAAAGGTGCAACGGCTGCACCATCGCCGCGTTCGCCCTAACGCTATCAATCTGACCGGGCACGCTCTGGGCCGGCGGCTTGAGCATCGCTGCAGTACCGGCAGTCGTACCACCGGGCGCCGGAAGGCTGGTGGCAGCCTGGGGGTGAGCCGAAGCGTCCGCTGCCGGACTGTCTTTCGGGTCCTGGTTCATCTTCAGGTTGAGTTGGCGCTCGTCGCCGTTGTCGTGATCGTCAGCGCCGGCCTTCACCAGCGTCCCGCTGATCTGTGTGCCCTGGCCGGACTCGATGGTCGCCTGCTGGTCCACCACGGTACCGCCGGAGATTCGCGTGCTGCCCCCCGACTGGATCACCGTGCCGCTGGATGCTGCGCGATCGGTGGTCGATTCGCCGGCGCCCAGGCTGCCCTTTTTCTTGGCACCGGCCGCGTTGGTTTCCATGCCGCCGGACAGTTCCAGGCGCTTGCCATCGCCGCTCTCGGTGCCGGTGGTGGCACCCAGGCGAACGTTGCCGCCCGCAGCGATATCGGTATCCCCGGCGGTGCTCAGGCGAGTGCCCTCGAAATTGCTGTCGCCGCCGCTGCGGACCCTGATGCCGCCCGCTCCGGCGCTGAGGCTGCCGCCACGCGCGACATCGCTCTCATCGTGGGACTCATCATGGGTGAACCCGCCATTGACCGAGGAGCTACCGGCGCGCTCCGTGCTGCCGCCCGCCTCGACGCTGGTGGAACTGGACTGGCTCCGGGAAGTGTCGTGGGCGGCCTTGAACTCCACCTTGCCGCCGGCATCGATGCTCGCGCCGTTGCCGGCTGCCAGTTGAGTACCCTCCAGGGTGGTGTCGCCCTGGGTGCGGATGTTGATGTTGCCGCCTGCGGCGATGCCACCAACCTGCGCCGTGCTGCTGCTTGAGCCGGACTGCGACTGGCTGCGGCCGGCGGTCATCTCGCCGCCGGCCTTGCCCACCACATCCACCTTGAGCTCGGCATTGGTGCTCTGCGAATGGCTCTCGCTGCTGCTGGTGTTGCGGGCAGACTGGTAATCGAGGCTACCCGCCTGCAGATTGACATCGCCGCCGGCCTGCATCTGCGTCCCGATCAGTTGGGTGACGCCGCTGGAGCTGGAATTGATGTTGCCGCCCGCCTTGTAGCGCGTCGTCACCGTCTGGGTATCGCGCTGCTCGGCGCTTTCGCTACCACCTTCATAGCTGGCGCGCAGGCCGATACCCGCGCTGGCACCCGCGCCCGCCTGAGTCTCACCCTTGTGATTGGCCCCGGCGGCGGCCTCCGCGCCGGCACTCGCGCCAACGCCGGCCCGTGCCTCATGGTGGCTACCATCGCTGCTGCTGTACTGGCTATCGCTCACAGCCAGATCACGGATTTCCCGTGCGGACTGATTGATATCGCCGCCGGCCTCCAGTTGGGTGCCCTGGTCGGTGATGGTGTCCGTGGCGGTGCGGGTGAGATTGCCGCCGGCCTTGAAGCTGGAGGTCACCTGAGTCACCGAACCACTGGTTTGGCTGCTTTCCTCGCTCTGGTAACGCAGCCCGGCGCTCCCGCTGGCCTCGCCGCCGACGCTGGCCTCGGCCTTGGCGCCGGCACCGGTGGTACCCACCTTGCCGTGCACGCCAGCAGACGCCTGGGCGCTGGCATCACCGCCAAAGTAGACGCCCGCCGTTTGCGAGGAATGGTCGCTGGAGTGTTCGTCGATGTCCTGCGCGGCACGGTTGTCGATGTTCTTCGCGGCGATGTTCATGTCGCCACCGGACTCCACATGCGCCCCGACGAAGGTGGCATTCCCCTGGCTGTTGAGGCTCAGGTCACCGCCGGACCTGAGCGTCGAACCGCTGTTGCGCAGCGCGTAGTCCGAGCTGCTGTCGTGCTCGGAGCGTATACCGATGGTCGCGGTGCCCTCGGCGCTGGTCGAGGCTCCGGCCTGGGCACCGGTCTTGGCACCAGCGGGTACACCGGCCTGACCCTCGGCGCTCGCCTGGGCTTCAGCCTGTGCGCTGCCATCGCTGAAGACCCCGGTGGATTGGCGGGAGGTGCTGCTGTTGCTCCAGGTTTCATTGCGGCCGGCCAGCACTTCGGTATTGCCGGCCGCCAGTGTCATGTCCTTGCCCGATTCAACCGTCGAGCCTTGCACCTTCAGCGTCCCATCGGTACTGGCGCGCAAGTCGCCGCCGGCCTGCAAGGTCGAGCCTACGCTGGTGCGTGAGCCGGAGTTGCTGGTGGTGGTGGTGTGCTCGGAGAACTTCAGATCGCCACTGCCGGAGGCTTGCGCATCCGCCGACGCCTGGGCGCCCGCCGAAGCCTTGCGTCCCTCGACGCCGGCGTGCGCGCCGGTGCCCGAACCGGACGAGGCACTGCCCGAAGCGCCAACCTTGAGGAAGGTAGTCGTCTCGGTGGTCTTGCTGTGGCGCTCCTCATCCATCCCATCGAGCACGTTGATGCCCTGGGTGGCATCGATGTCGGCATCACCCGCCACCTTCATCGATGACCCCTGCAGGGTCATGCTGCCCTTGGAGTCCACGCTGGCGTTGCCACCGACGGTGATACCGGACCCGGCGTTGGTCCCCTTGAAGTCGTCGGTGGTAATGGTCTCGTGGCCCGCTATCCCGCCACCTACGCCCAGCCCTGACTCATGGCTGGTGGTCTGGGTGGATTGGCTGTCCTGGCGGGCCTCGACGCTGAAGTCGCCGCCAGTGCTCACGACCAGATCGCCTCCCGCACCGACCTTCGAGCCGGCAATGGTGGTATCCCCGCCACTCGTGATCGCCAGGTTGCCGCCGCTGTTCAACGTGGAACCGATGTGCTGATCGCGGGTGGTGGTCTGCGATCCCCAGGCGTTGCCGCCGCTGTGCTCCGGTGCGACATAGCCAGTGGTGCTGGCCGTGTGGTCGACAAGGGTCTCGAAGGTGACATTCTCTCCGGCAGTCAGCGAGGCGTTGCCTTGCGCCGCTACATTGCCGCCGGTGACGGCGATGTCCTTGGCCGCGTTCATCGCCAGGTTGCCAGTCGATTCGATACTCGCCGTGTTGCCGATATTCGTCGAAGCGGTATGGCTGTCGCCGCTCTGCTCGGCCAGGGTCTGGTTGCGAATGCTGCCCTGGCTGGACGTCAGGCTGACGTCGCCGCCGCGCAAAGTGCCACTGGTGTTGTTGATATCGCCGCTGGTATTCACCGTCAGGCGGTTGCTGCCCGCAATGGTGCCGCCGGTGTTGTTCAGACCGGAGCCGCCGATGTTGACGTCATTGGCGGCAATCACGGCCCCCGTGGCAACCGCGGCGATGGTGTTCGCCGCGAGGTAGACGCGCGGCGCCAGCACCTTCTGGCCACCCACCTGGACTTCCTCCATCCAGACGATGTCCTGGGTCAGCGCGGATGCCTGCTCGGCCGTCAGCGCCTTGCCGAATTCCAGCCCCAGTGCTCCGCTCTGGGCGTAGGCCTGGTCCATCATCTGTTTCATCTGTTCGGCTTCGTTGGCGTAGCCGTGGATGACGTTGCTGCCGACTTGCCGGATCAGTTGCTGGCGGATCAGGTAGGCCTCGTAATCGGCATCGCCCAGGCGCCTCTGCAGGGCATCCGTGTCGTAGCCGTAAAGCCGCGCCAGGTAATCCGAGCCCAGGTACGCAGAGCCCACGGCGAACAGTGGGTTGGTCTCGATCAGGTAGCCGGCGTCCGATGCGCGGCTAATCACGAAGTAACCGTTGGGGTTGCTCGGCAACCGCAGGTCAAGCGAGGCGAAGGACAAGGGGCCGCCAGCGACGATCCCCAGCCTCGCAGCGGCTTCGATGGCTTCCAGCGAGCCGATTCCCTTGGCCTCTTCGCTGCCCTCCCCTGTACTCCCTCGGGTCTTGACGGAGCCGGAGATCAGGCCGCTCTGGGCAACCTTGCTGGTGTCGCTGGCATAGGGAGAACCGGCGTTGTTCAAGGTGCCCGAGGTGAAGTGGAAACTGCTCGCAAAGATCCCGGCACCGAAACTACCCACGGTACTGGCGGACCCTTTGCGCACAGCCCCGGCGATCGAGGCCTGCTGGGCCCAGCTTTCCAGCTCCGAAGGGAAGCTGCCGCCGGACATCTCCTCGCTGCGAGTCCAGCCCCAACCGGGGTTCCAATCCCACAGGTCATTGTCATCGTCATCCGGGTCACCGTCCCAGCTATCACGACTGGGATCGGTCCTGGCCCAGGTGACGAAGTGGTCATCCGCCGAAGACTTTTCATCGTCAACCCGAATCCAGCGCCGGGTGTAGTCGAATGAATAGAGGGTCATGTCCTCGTTGGTGAACGTGCCCGTGCCGCCAATCGAGACGTTGCTTGCCGAAAGCACGGCGATCTTGTTGAGACCGGAACTACCGTAGTTGATGCTCAGCTGCGATCCAGCACCCGTGGCAATGATCCCCGCCTTGGGCAACGCCCGCAGCGCGTCCTCGCTGATTCCCACCAAATGCTCGCGCCGAGTGAAATCTTCTTCGTAGACCCAGGCATTTATCCCCTTGTCGAGAGCGCCCTCGTTGGCAATCTTCCAGGAGTCGCGGTTACGAACGTTCTCTACGCCCCCCAGCGCCTTGCTGATGGATTGTCCGTCGGCCAGCGTGGTTTCGTTTATGAAGCTACGGACAACGCTGATGGAGATGTCGCCCTGTGCCACCAGCGAGCTGTTGTTGACGAAGTCGTAACTGCTGCTGGTAACGCCGCCACTGCTGTCGACTGTGCCGCCGACACGGTTGTAGATCCCCCCTTCGCTGGCGTTCAACCACAACCATTGCCCGGCATACAGCGCACCGTCGTTGTCGATCGCACCGCTGGAGGCTCTCAGAGCAAGCTCACCCAGGGACGACAGCCCACCAGTTTTGTGGTTGTTGATACGACGGGCGTTCAGATTGAGGTTGGCGTTGGCGTGAATGGCGCCGTAGTTGTCCAGCCCATCGCCAAGAGTGAACTGGCTGTCGCCGGTGGAGCCTCCGGCGACAATCGCGGCGTTGTAGTTGGTCGCAGCGCCGTTGGTCAGCGAGTTCAATTGCGCGGTGATCGTGCCCGCTGCGCTGACCTTGCCCTGGTTGTTCAACTCATTGCCAGACAGGCTCAGTGCCTGGCCCGCCAGCAATATCCCGGACAGGCCATTGTTCAGCACAGCGAACTGTGCGCCGATGTCGCCGATGCGCAGGTTGCCGGCAGCCTGGATACGCCCGCTGTTGCTGAGAGTGGCGGTTTCGGAGGTATCCAGGCTGAGATTGCGCTCCCCCAGCAGCTTGCCGGTATTGTCGATCCCGCCCGTGCCGTCCAATGCCAGGTCACCCGCGCTGTGCACCTGCCCGCTGTTGCTCAGCAACCCAGTGCTGATCAGCGTCGTGGCACCCGCGCCTTCGACGTTGCCGCGGTTATCCACCGCCTTGCCCTTGAGCAGCAGGCTGCCCGAGGCGTGCTGCGCCCACAGCGTGCCGCTGTTCTGTAGCACGTCGCTGGTGGTGATGTTCAGGCTGCCGGCCGATTGCAGTTGGCCCTGGTTATCGAAGCTGCCCAGGCTGAAGTTGTCCTGGCTGCCCGCCACGGTGGACGCCAGTAGCTTGCCGGTTCCCGTATTGAGCAGGCTGTTCGCGGTGACTTGCGTACCCGTCCCCGCCTGGATCGAGCCGCGGTTATCCAAGGTCGATCCCACAAGCACGAGACGACCGCCGCTCAGCATCTGGCCGTCGTTGAGCAAAGCGACCCGGCGGTTCAGCTCGCCAACGGACAGGCCGGCGCGTCCTTGCAACAGGCCAAGGTTGCCCAAGCCGAAGTCGCCCAATGCCGAGGTCACACTCAGTGCGCCATCGGCGATGATCTGGGCGCCGGCAGCATTGCTCAGCGCACCGCCTACATCCAGGCGCAGGTTGCCAGCGCTTTGCAGCTTGCCGCTGTTGACGAAGCTGTCGGTCCCTGACGCACGCGCGGTGGCGCTCAGGTCGCCGCCGGCATCCAGCACTCCACTGTTGTCGACTCGCTGTGCGCTCACTTCCAGCACACCATTGCTACCACCGTGCGCGCCATCGAGCGCAAGCAGTTTGCCGCTGTTGCCGAGCACCCCATCGGCGTCGATACGCAACGCCCCGGCCGACTGTACCGAGCCCTGGTTGACCAGCGCGCCGTTTACGCGAATCCGCGTGTCTTTGCCAGCCACTGTCGAGCCGAGCACCTTGCCCTGGTTGCTCAGGCTCCGCGCACTGATCTCACTGCCCTGGCTCGCTTGCAGCGTACCCAGGTTGCTCAGCGTGCCAGCCTGGACCGTCAGGGTATCGCCCAACAGTTGGCCGCCTGCCCGGTTGTCCAGATTCAACTCGCGCGCCGCGGTGCCCAGCCGCAGCGCGCCTGCCGCCTGCACGGTGCCGCTGTTGCTCAAGCCGGCACCTTGCAGGTCGAGATCGCCACCGCTGAGCATCTGCCCGGCGTTCTCCACCTGCCCGGCCGCATCCAGGCTCAGGCCCTTCTGCGCCTTCACTTGCCCTGCGCTACTCAGGCTGCCGGTCTCCGAGACCAGTTGAGCGCGGCTGCCGGCGTTCAGGGACGCCGCCCCCAGGTTCACGTCGCCCCGGCCGTGCAGATCGAGGCTACCGCCGGCATACAGGTTCGCACCCTTGGCGCCTATTTGAAGACTGCCCAAACGCAGGGTCGACGCATCACCGGCGCCCCAGGCGGAGCCGTCCACCGCAGCATTGCCGCTGATGCTCAGGCGCAAATTGCGGCCGGCAAAGCGGCTCTGCCCGGTGGAGCTGTCCAGCAGGCTGCCGGCGCTGACACCGAGGTCGCGATCGGCCGTCAATTTGCCAGCGGTCAGGCTGACACCACCGCCGCCCGCATCGAGTGCGATATCGCCCTTCGCGCTGAGCTCGGCGTTGCCGCCATTGAGTTGCACGGCGTTGCCATCCGCCTGGCTGCCGGCATATTTCACCGCCAGGTTCTGCTCCGCGCTGACCCGCCCGTTGAGCTCGATCCGTCCTGAAGCACTGAGGGTGAAGTCGCTGGCGCTTGCGGCCTCGCCGCGCATGCGGACTCCGACGCCGTCTTCGGTCGCGAGCAGCCGGATGCGGTTGGCGTACATGCCACCCAGCGCCGTGGAATCGATGGCGTAGGCCGGCTTGTTGCCGTCCGCCGCCTGGGCAGTGACCGAGCGATCGGCGTAGTTGAAGCGGTTGCTACCCGCGACGACGCTGACGTCCTTGCCGTTCACCTGGCCATCGATAAGAACATTGCGCGCCACCAGGTCGAGCACGTCCTGGCGCTGACCATCGAGGCCCTTGCCAGTGATGAGGATGTCGCCACGGTTGACCTGGAAGCCGCTCACCGAGCCGTCCGCGCCGAGCACGGGCTGGCCGGTAGTAAGGGTGGCGCGGTCGCTGTTGATGAAACCGCAGCCGGCGCAGGTGATGCCATAGGGGTTGGCGACTATCACGTCGGCCTTGCCGCCGAGCACTTCGGTATAGCCTTGCAGACTGGAACGGTTGTTCGCCACCACCTCGTTGAGGATGACCCGCGCCTGATCGTTCAGGTTGAGGTTTGGCATCACCTGACCTGCCAGTTGCGATTGCAGAGCGCCAGCGCCGGTCTTTGCGGAGTTGTTGTTGAGTACCTGGCCGCTGGGGTCGACGTTGTACTGGATGTAGCGGTTGTGCGAGACGCCGGCAGCATTGCCGGCGGCGATGTCGATGACCTGCACGCCGTTGCCTGCACGATAGACCTGGGTGTTGCCGTCGGCGCTCTGCGCGCCACCGGCCAATGCCGACTGCGCATAAAGCGCGGCAGACAGGCTGCCCAGGACAAACACTCCGATCCTGCTTCCCGTTCCTGCGCTTCCCGCGCCGGCAGCGCCGCGCTTGCCGTGGGAACAGGCGTGCTCCGAGGCGACGACGAAGGCATTGCGGCTCAAGCTCCAGATCACTCGAAAGACATGGTTCATGATGGCTGTTCCCTCAGAAGGTCAGGCTGGCGCTGAAGTAGGTGGAATCGCTGGGACGATCGAGGAAGTCCGGCTTCTCGAGGGGCCAGGCGTGGAAGACATCGAGGTTGAACACCCCCAGGGTGGTGCTGACGCCAAGGGCAGCGCCGGTCAACTCGCCTTGTGGCAGGCCGGGTTCGCGGTTCCACACCTTGCCGTGATCGAGCGCCACGTAGGGGCGGATCTGCCCGGCCAACCCCTGGCGCACGGCGAAGGTACGGTGCAGGTTGAGCTGGTTGCGCAGGAACCAGCCGTTGTCGCCCGACAAGCTCTGGTCATCGAAACCACGCACGCTGTAGAGGCTACCGACGAGCATCTGCTCGGAGCCGTAGAGCACGTCCTGCGCCTTCTGCCCGGCGAATTGCGAGGTGAAACTCCACGACTGCCCCAGCATCAGGAACGGCCGGTACCAGTTGGCCCCGTATTTGAACGCGGTGAACTGCGCACGGGGCGCGTAGTCCGGCAGCCCGGACGGGTCGTCCAGCGCGTCGAACAGCTTCAGGCCGCGAGAAATGCCGCCATTCACCGTGAACGAGCCGCCGAGCAACTGGGTGGTGAAGGACGAATCCAGATCCAGCACGGTCAGCTTGCGGCTGCTGACGTCCAGGTAGATGTCCTCCAGGTAGTTCTTGAAGTCCTTGCGGGTCAGCGTCGCGGAGAGATTCCACAAGGACTGCTGTCCACGCCAGGCCAGGTAGTCCGTGCGCAGCGAGTAGAAGCTGGAGTCACCGCTGGTGCGCAGCCGGGTGCCGCCTGCCGTGCGGATGTGGCTGGCGTAATGGGTGTCGGAGGCGTTGAAACTGACCGTGGTATAGCCGAACGGCACCACGTAGCTCAGGTTGCTCAGGTACGAAGCGCGGCTGCCAGCGTCATAGGGCACGGCACGGCGATGGGTGAGACTGAGGAAATCGTTGAAGCCCAACGGGTTGTCCAGTGCCAGGTTGGCGCCTGCCTGGTTCTGCCCGGTGGAGTCCTGCCCGTAGTTGTCGTAGGTCAGGTTGAGCCGTGCCGGTCGCACCGGATGATTGCTGAACAGCACCACGCTATCGCCCGGCGAACTGCCTGGGGCGATGTCCATCACCGCGTCGTTGGAGGACAAACGGTTGATCTGGTCCAGCGCCTGTTCCAGATCGCGCAGGTTCAGCGGCTCGCCGATCACGCCCGGAGCGACGTTGGGAATCGAGATCGAGCCGGCGCCGCCGTCCTCAACCCGGATTGCCTCGACCCGGCCCTCCTCCACATTCACCGTCAGCGTACCAGTGGAAAGGTCCTGCGCGGGCAGATAGGCCCGTGCCGCCACGTAGCCCTTGGCGATATACGCGGCGGTGACGGCTGACAGTACGTGCTCGATCTCACGCACGCCCAGACACTTGCCCTCGTAGGGTTTTACCAGCAGATCGATACTCGCGGAGCGGATCAGCGTTGCACCGCGGACCTGGATATCCCGAACCTCCCGGCAGGGCCCTGCGGGCAGCTCGCGTGGCTTATCGGGCGGCACCTGAAGGTGCGTGGGCGGCTCGGCGGAAGTGCGGTCCTGCTGCTGTTGCTGCTGTAGGCGCTCGATCGAGTCGCGCTGCAGGCGATCGGCCTGGCGCACGGCGTTCTCGACCACCGCCCCCGGCCCAGCGGCATTGCCAGCGCCGGCCCACAAAGCAGCGCACAGCAAAAGGGAACAGCGGCCGATCGTGCGCAGTGCGCTACCGATCATGGATGCACATCCTGGCAGGGACATCGTCGAACCTCTCCTCGGGGTTGGGATCGCCCACCGCAAGGCGCCGAGCAGACAGATGCCCGGTACGACGGAAGGCTGGGGGACGAGGAGAAGGCTGCCGTGGCAGCGGCGCTCAGGAGATCGAACGGGCGACAGCCACAGCGGCTGTCGGAAGCGGGCACGACGACTCGAACGTGCCCTGGGTCTCTCCATGATCCTTCGAACTGCGTCCTTGGGGTGGGATCAGCTTAGGGGGAGAGCCCCAGTCGGCACATACGGCAAGTGTCGTATTTTTGAGACACTTCTGATGCGGGAGCACCGGCCTTTCCGATGCTGGTGAATACCGGAATAATCCCGTCCGACAGAACAACAACGAGCCTGACAGGAGTGGACCATGGGCAAGAGCATCAGCATCGCCGCGCGTGACGGCAGCGGCAGCTTCAGCGGTTATCTCGCGGTACCGGCCAGCGGACACGGCCCCGGCGTGGTGATCGGCCAGGAGATCTTCGGCGTCAACGCCAACATGCGCAGCATCGCCGACAGCTATGCCGAGGAAGGCTACGTCGCCCTGGTGCCCGACCTGTTTTGGCGCCTGCAGCCGAACCTGGAGCTGGGCTACAGCGAGGCCGAATTCGGCCAGGCCATCGGCCTGTTCCAGCGCTTCGACGTGGACAAGGGCGTGGACGACATCGCCGCCGCCATGGACGCCCTGCGCGCCCTACCGGAGGTCGAGGATCGCGGCATCGGCTACGTCGGTTTCTGCCTGGGCGGCAAGCTCGCCTACCTCACCGCCGCGCGCACCGATGCCGCCTGCTCAGTGGGCTACTACGGAATGGGTATCGAACAGATGCTCGACGAGGCGCAGAACATCAAGGGCCGCCTCGTGCTGCACTTCGCCGAGCAGGACGTGTACTGCGACGCCAACGCCCGCGCCGCCATCGGCGAAGTCCTCGGCAAATTGCCAAAGACGGAAATCTACAGTTACCCCGGTGTCGACCACGCCTTCGCCCGCCCTAATGGCATGCACTTCGACAAGCCCGCCGCACTGATGGCCCACGAGCGCAGCATCGGCGCGCTCAAGCGCGAGATCGGCCCGGACTTCGACCTGTCGCAGCTGTGGGAAGACCACATCCACCACGAGTTCGCCGCCCGCGACGTGCCTGCCACCATGGCGACCATGGTCGCCCAGCCCTACGTCAACCACATCCCGACCATGACCGGCGGCGTCGGCCAGGACGACCTGGCGCGCTTCTACCGCAACCACTTCGTGCACGGCAATCCGCCGGACATGAAGCTGGTGCCGATCTCCCGCACCGTCGGCGCGCTGCAGGTGGTCGACGAATTCGTCATGTGCTTCACCCACACCAGCGAGATCGACTGGATGCTCCCCGGCGTAGCACCAACCGGCAAGTACGTGGAGATCCCCATGCTCGGCGTGATCCGCTTCCGTGGCGACAAGCTGTGCCACGAACACATCTACTGGGACCAGGCCAGCGTACTGGTGCAGATCGGCCTGCTCGACCCCGCCGGGCTGCCAGTGGCCGGCGTGGAGACGGCGAAGAAGCTTCTCGACGAGAGCCTGGAATCGAACACCCTGATGACCAAGTGGAAGGACAGCGAAGGCCGCTGATCCTCCTCGAAGAACCCAAGGAGCACCCGATGTACCCCATAGGGAAATGGACCTGCGCCGCGCTGCTGGCCCTTGCCGGCAGCGCCGGCGCGGCGGAACGCACCGCGCAGCCCTGCGACGCAGCTACCTTGCAGACACTGGCCGGGCTCCTCGGCCAGCAGGGCTGGCAGGCACCGGAGTCCGGAGCGGCGACGCCCGTGGTAGCCGCGGCCTGCAAGGCCTGGCCGGACGATCCGAAGCTGCAGGTGGTAGCCGTCGCCTACAGCACGGCAGGCGACAAGGCCGAGCCTGGCGAGCGCAACCTGAACCTGCTGGTCGGCCAGCTCGACACACAAAGCGGCAAGCTGGTGACGCGCAACGACGACAGCATCGGCGAAGACGCCATGGTGGAAATCGACAGCTCCAGCCTGTGGCTGGACACCGCGCGCTATCGCCTGGCACCGGAGGTGCGCGGCTTCGGCCTGGTCATTGGCAGCGTGGCGCGCGGCGCGAGTTGCCCGGACGCCTGGTCCTATGACGACTTCAGCCTCTACGCGCCGCAGGGTGACCAGCTCAAGGAAGTGTTCCGCACTTACCTGCGGCAGTGGACGACGCTGGAAGGCGTGGTCTGCGGCGGCGGTGGCAAGCTGGTCATCGAGCGTTCGCAGCTCACCCTGGCCATGGGCAAGGACAGTCACCACGGCTATACCGACCTGATCGTGACTTCGAAAGTGCAGCGCGAGCACGAAGGCGACGCCGTCGGTGCACCGAAGACCGTGCGCAAGACCGTCAGCTACGACGGCACGCGCTATCCGTTCGAAGAATTCTCGACCTTCTGGCAGAGCCAGCCACCGGCAGCGCAGTAACGAAAAAGGCCCCTCACGGGGCCTTTTTAATTGCCGGCACAAGGGTCAGTGCCCGGTGCTGTCCCCGCGGCGGCTGGTCTCGAAGAGGAACCAGGTACGCTGCTCGGTTTCGTCGATCCAGTTCTCGATCAGGCTGGCCGTGGCGATGTCGTGGTACTCGTCGCACAGGTCATGGACCTCGCGCATGTAGGAGGTCAGCGCTTTGTTGTCCTCCTGCAACTCGGCCAGCATGTCCAGCGGCTGGACGAACTCGGCATCGTTGTCGAGGATGCGCTTGAGTCGGGCGATGTGGCCGATGGAGCGGATGGTATTGCCGCCGATCTTGCGGTTGCGCTCGGCAATCGCGTCGGTCATCGCGAAGATTTCGGTGGCGTGGTCGTCCAGCAGCAGGTGGTAGTCGCGGAAGTGCGGACCGCTCACGTGCCAGTGGAAGTTCTTGGTCTTCAGGTACAGCGCGAAGACATCCGCCAGCAGGCGGTTCAGCGCTGCCGACAGATCGCGGGTGGCGTTCTTGCTCAGGTCCGACGGCGTGGCCAGCGCAGGGGCGCGGCGCGGCGCGGCCTTGGCAGCAACCGGTTTGGCAGCGGCTGGCTTGGCAGCAGAGGCCTTGGTGGCGGGCTTGGCCGCGGCAGTCTTGGCGGCGGGTTTGCTGGCAGCAGGCTTGGCGGCCGGCTTGGCAGCAGCGGGTTTTGCGGCAGGTTTGCTGGCCGCTTTCGCAGCCGGCTTCGCGGCGGGTTTGGCCGCTGCGGGTTTCTTCGGAGCCGATGCGGATTGCTTCATCACAAATCACCTCTACGAAAGATCACGATACCTGTGGATGCCGACCCAGGCGGGAACGGCTGACTTACGCGGTCTTGAGCCTATCTCGCCTGACGTCGATTGCAAGTTGACCGCAGTACCAAGCTCGCGTTCCGACTGATATGGATCAATCGTGGAGGGGCTTGCGGAAGTACACGACACGCTCGGTTTCGACGAAACCCAAGGCGCGATGCAGGGCATGGCTGATGGTGTTGTCCAGTGCCGCATCGGAGGCGAAATCCACGCAGCCGCGGGCACAACCCCAGGCCTGTACTGCACACACCAGAGCCCGCGCCACGCCTTGCCGGCGGGCGTCTTCGCGCACATAGATGCCTTCGAGAAACAACACCGGCGATCCGTCAGTGCCATTCACGTAATCGCGGCGCACGGAGGCCTCCGCCAGCCCAAGCGCCCTGCCCTGTTCATCACGGGCCAGCCACGCGCCGAAGCGTGATGGCTGCGCGAGAATGTCGCGTGCTTCCTCAAAGAAAGATTCCGAATGATCCCCAGGCCAGAGTTGCAGCCGCAGTTCGACCCAATCGGCAAGATCGTACGCTTCGCAGCGGCGCACCGACGTTTCCATCAGGCCTTCTCCGGGTTGAAACGGAACTGGTTATCCAACTGGCTGTAGCCCATGCCGACACCCTTGTGCACCTTGAGTTGCACCGGAATGCGTTCCTTCAGCGCTTCGACATGGCTGATCACGCCGATGGTCTTGCCCGTGGCGTTGAGGCTGTCGAGGGCGTCCAGCGCCACCTCCAGCGTCTCGCCGTCAAGGGTGCCAAAACCTTCGTCGAGGAACAGCGAATCGATGCTGGTCTTGTGGCTCACCAGATCCGACAGCGCCAGCGCCAAAGCCAGGCTGACCAGGAAGCTCTCGCCACCCGACAGCGTCTTGCAGTCCCGCGCGGTGTCACCCTGCCAGGTATCCACCACCTCCAGTTCCAGCTCGCCATCGCTGCGTCGCGCCAGCTGGTAGCGCCCGTGCAGGCGCTGCAGCTGGCGGTTGGCGAGATGCACCAGGTGATCGAGGGTCAGGCCCTGGGCGAAACGCCGGTAGCGCGCGCCGTCGGAGGCGCCGATCAGGCTGTTGAGGCGCTGCCAGAGATCGTGCTCTTCCTCCTGCCGGGCTATTTCCGCGAACAGGCTCTGCTGGCTGGCGCGGCGGCTGTCGTCGCCCTGCAGCTGGGCGCGGATCTCGCCCTGGCGCTGGCCGAGTTCGCGCAGCTGCGTGGCGAGCGCCTGCAACTGCTGGTCGAGTGCTTCCAGCGTTTGATCGCCGTGGGGTTCAGCCTGCAGGCGCTCGACGTCCCGAGTCGCGGCAGTTCGCAAAGTGACAGCTTCGGTGATGGCTGTTTCCAGACGCTGGCGCAGCTGGCTGAGCGCACTGCGTTGGCCATCGTCCAGCAGCGCGGCGAGGTAGGTCGACTCATCGGCAAACGGACTCGCCGCCAGTGCCTGCTTCCAACTCGCCAGGCGCTCCGCCAGGCGCGCCTGCTCCTGTTCCAGCCGCTCCGCCAGGGACTGCTCGCGGCCCTGCAAGGCATCGGCATGACGCTGGGCGGCAGCCAGTTGTTCCTCGGCCTGCCCCAGCGCCTGCTGCGGCGCTGCATGAGTAGCCAGCGGCTGGCGCGCTTCGAAGCCAGCGGCCTGCCAACGCTGCAGCCATTGGGCGGCGAGCTGTTGCGCCGCGCGGGCAGCCTGTTCGGCATTGCGCTCGGCCGTGACCAGCTCCTGGCTGCGCTGCTGATCCTGCTGCCATTGCTGCCACTCTGCCGTGCGCTCGGCCAGCCATTGCTCACCGTCTCGCGGAACCTCGTAGCCCAGCCCACCCAGCGAGGTTGCCAGCGCCTGGTCCTGCTGTTGCAGATCAGCACGCTGGGTCGCGAGTTGATGCGCACGCTCGTCCTGGCGCTGGCGTTCGTGAGTCTGCTGCTGGTCGAACAGCGCCAGTTGCTGCGCTGCCTCGGCATGATCGCGTTCGGCGCGCTGGCGTTGCTGTTGCGCCTGCTGGAGTTGGACGCGGTGGTCTTCCAGCGTTTTCAGTTGCTGCTGCAAGGCGGTCAGCGACGCCTCATGCCGCTCCCGCTCGGCACTGAGGTCCTGGTCATCCGGCAGCGCGAGCCCCTGCGCCTCACACTGTTGCTGCCAAGCCTGCTGGTGCTGCGCCAATGCGGCCTGGGCCTCGTCCAGCTGGCGCTGCCCCTGCTGCAGTTGCGCATCCAGTTCGGCCAGCTCGCCACGCAGGGCGATGCCCTGGCTTTCCAGCTCGGCCAATTGCTGGCGCGCCTGCTCCAGCGCCCGCTGAGTAGAGGACACATCCAGCGCCTGGTAGGCCGCCACCGCCGGGTGCTTCGGCGAGCCGCACAACGGGCAGGCCTCGCCGGGCTGCAACTGCGCGCGCAGATGCTCCAGCTGGTGGATGCGCTGCTCCTGCTGCAGGAGTTTTTCCTTGTCGGCGACCTGTTGTTTGGTCGCCTGATAACGCTCGCGCAGGGCGACGATGGCCGTGTCGCGTTCAGCCTTTTTCAGACGCAGCGCATCCAGCTCGGGCTGCCAGCGCGCAACTTGCCCGGCGGCCTGGGCGCGGGTCTGGGCCAGTTGTTCGAGACGGTCCAGTCCACGGCTTTGCAGCTGCGCCTGCTGCAAACGCTCACGCAGGTCTGTCTCGGTAGCGCCACCAAGCAAGGTATCGAGCTGCTGCTGATGCTGCGTCTCCTGCGTCCCGGCCGCGTCGAACTGCTGTCGCATGAAGGCGACGTTGCCTTGCAGCATCTGGCGCTGCGTGGTCGCTGCCTGCAATGCTTGATCGGCGACATGGGCCTGTTGCTGCAAGCCGGCAATGGCCTGGGCCAGACGCGAGCGCTGGGCGAATTGTGCGCGCCAGCCGCCGAGCAGTTCTCCCAGCCTGGCGCGCTGAGGATGCTGCGCCAGACGCGCCTGCAGTTCCTGGTGTTGTTCGCTGACAGCCTTGTGCTCGCTCTCGCGCGCAGCCAGCATCAGCTGCGCGTACTGGCTGGCCGCCCACAGAGCCTGGGCGACAGCTTCGCGGTTCTCTGCCTGCTGCGTGCGGTTTTCTTCCAGCGCCGCGCGGCCCTGCTCGACGCTCTCGTGGGTGCTACGCCAAGCCTCGTGCAAAGGTTGCAGTCGCGCGGCGGGCTCACTGTCCGCCAAACGCTGCAGATCGGGTTGTGCCTGCTCCAGCGCCAGGCGCGCACTGGCCTCTTTCGCGCCGGCCTGCTCGACCTGCTGCTGCGCGCGGGTCAGGTCCTCGCGCCAGCGGCGTTGTGACTGGAGTGCTGCGTGTTGTGCCTGTATGGCGGATTCCTGCACGGCGGCGTCGCGACCCTGCTGCTCCAGGTCGCCGCGTTGTTCGGCGCTGAGAAGTTCGAAGCCTTCGGCGCGGGCACGCAACTGGTCCAGCGCGCCGCGAACTTCACGGGTGCGCTCGAACACCCGCTGGGAAATCAGCCCATAGATTTCCGTGCCGGTGAGTTCTTCCAGCAGCTCCGCGCGCTGGTTGGCGTTGGCTTCGAGGAAGGCAGCGAAACCACCCTGCGCCAGCAGCATGGATTTGGTGAAGCGTTCGAAGTCGAGGCCCGTGAGCGTCTCGGTCTGCTTCAGCTTGTCGTTGATCTTGTCGGTGAGGATCTGTCCCTCGCCCGTGGCGCGGTCGATGCGCACCAGTTCCACCTTCGGCGCCTGCAACGCACCTTCGGCCTTGTCGCGGGCGCGGCGCTGGCTCCAGAAGGCGCGGTAAGGCTGGCCCTTCACCTCGAATTCGACTTCGGCGAGACAGTCGGCTGTGTGCCGGGTCATCAACTCGTTGCCACTCTGCGACAGCACACTCATACGCGGCGTGCGGTGGTAGAGCGCGAGGCAGATGGCATCGAGCAGCGTGGTCTTGCCTGCCCCGGTCGGCCCGGTGATGGCGAATAGGCCATTGCCGGCGAAGGGTTCGGCGGTGAAGTCGATCTTCCATTCGCCCTTGAGCGAGTTGAGGTTCTTCAGACGCAGGCTGAGGATTTTCACGGGCGCTCCTCCTGCAGATCGGCGACGACCTGCCGATAGAGCCCGGTCAGGCGCTCGCGCAGCGGCGTCTCCAGGTCTTCAGCGTCCAGGCGCTGGCGGAATACGTCTTCGGGGCTGAGCTCATCGAGGGTTTCCTTGGCTTCGCTGAACAACGCCGCCTGCGCGGTGCCGCGCTCGCGGCGGGTGCGCAGGACGATCACCGGCAGCTCTTCGCAGAGCTTCTCGACGCGCAATTGGATGTCGGTCAGGTAATCGTCGGTGTGCACCATGACTTCCAGCCAGACCGGCTGCTCCGCGCTGCCTTCGTGGGCGACGCGGGCCAGTTCGGCGGGCAGCTCGGCGAGGCTGCCGCACACCGACTTCAGCGGCTGGAAGCGCGGCACCGGTAGCGCGGTGACGCTACGCAGGCCGCTGTCATCCAGGTCCACCAGCAGCACTTCCTTGCCCTGGGTCGCCTCGTCGAAGCTCAGCGCAATCGGCGAGCCGCAGTAGCGAATGTGCTCCAGGCCGCCGACCCTCTGCGGCCGGTGGATATGGCCGAGGGCGATGTAGTCCGCCGCCGGGAAAGCGCTGGTGGGGAAGGCTTCGAGGGTGCCGACGTAGATTTCCCGCACCGACTCGGTGGCGCTGGCGCCGACAGTGGTGAGGTGACCGGTGGCGATGATCGGCAGGTGTCGGCCGAGCTTTTCCCGCTCGGCCTCGGCACGCTCGAACAGCTCGCGATAATGCGCCTGGATCGCCTGCTGCAACGCCAGCTGCTTGTCCTGCGCGCTCTGCCCGGCCTGGCTGGTGAGCACGTCGCGCGGGCGGATGAAGGGGATCGCGCAGAGGATCGCGCCGGGCTGGCCGTCACGTTGCGGCAGCACCAGCAACTGGCGGTCGAGGTCGGTGCCGACGGCAGCGATCACCTGGGTATCCAGGCAGGCCAGCAGGTCGCGGGACTCCTCCAGCATCGCCACAGAGTCATGGTTGCCGCCCAACACCACCAGCCGCGCGCCGGTGTCGCGCAGCTCGACGATGAAGCGGTTGTACTGCTCGCGGGCATAGCTGGGCGGCGCGCCGGTATCGAACACGTCACCGGCGATGATCACCGCGTCCACCGCCTGCGCGCGCACCTGTTCGACCAGCCAGGCGCAGAACGCCAGGTGCTCGGCCTCGCGGCTCTTGCCCATGAAATGCTGGCCCAGGTGCCAGTCGGAGGTGTGGAGAATGCGCATGCCGTGAAGTCCGCAGCCGTGTTTCGAAAGTTTCGGATGATAGCGGCTTCCGCCATCGCGAGGGCGGATTCGCCAGCCGCCTCCGCGCAGGCTGACTATCTTTTCAGGACAGCACGTCGCCACAAGGACTCTCCATGCAACGCCTTCTGAATATGCTCAAGGACCTCGCCATCCTGGTACGCGCCAACCTCTGGCTGGTGCCGGTGCTGGCCGCGCTGGTCGCCGCGGTCTTCTACTTCGTCGCGCCGCCGCCGCCGATGAGCGCCACTCTGGCCACCGGCGCCCCGGGTGGCGGCTACGTGGTGTTCGGCCAGCGGCTGAAGGAGGAGCTGGCCAAGCAGGGCTTCGACCTGCAGCTGGTGCGCACGGCAGGCTCGCGGGACAACCTCGGCAAACTGCTGGACGGCATGAGCGGCGTGGACCTGGCGCTGGTGCAGAGCGGCCAGGAGCAACAGCTGGAAGCCGAGCAACGCGCGCACCTGAAGACACTGGGCGCAGTGTTTCAGGAGCCGCTGTGGCTGTTCCAGCGCCGCGAGGCGAAGATCGACCGCCTGGCCGACCTGCTCGCCCTGCGCGTCGCCATTGGTGGCTCCGGCAGCGGCACCGAGGCGGTGACCGAGGCCATCCTCACGGCCAACGAGATTCCCACCGATCCCCTGCCCGCCGGCTGGCAAGCGCACGGCGGCAACGCAGTGGCCAACCAGTTGCTGGCCGGCGAACTGGACGCCGCCTTTTTCGTCGGCCCGGCGGAGAATCCGCTGATCCAGCGCCTGGCCGCGAGTCCGGACCTGAAGCTCACCGGCTTTCGCCGCGCCCATGCCTATGAAGCGCGGATTCCCTTCCTCAAGCGCGTGGAAGTCAGCGAAGGCCTGCTGAACCTGGCGCAGAACGTGCCGGACGAGGACCTTGCGACCCTCTCGCCGGTCGCCACCCTGGTGGTCAACGGCGACTTCCACCCGGCGCTCACTCCGCTGATCCTCGAAGCCGCACGCGCGGTGATGAAAAGCGGCACCCTGCTCGACGCGGCCGGCGCCTTCCCCAGCGCCGAGCCGCGCACCCTGGCCCTGCAGGAAGATGCCGAGCGCTACTACAAGAGCGGCCCGCCACTGCTGCAGCGCTTCCTGCCGTTCCGTATCGCCTCGCTGGCAGACCGCTACATCATCCTGCTGATCCCCTTCATCGCCATCCTCATCCCGCTGCTCAAATCCATCGGACCGCTGTACCGCTGGCGCATCCGCGCGCGCATCTACCGCTGGTACCGCTATCTGCGCGAGATCGACCGGCGCCTGGACGAACGCACCGGCAGCGCTGAGCTGAGCACCGAGATCGAACGCCTGGAGCAGCTGGAGGCCGAGCTGGCCAAGGTCGAGGTACCGCTGTCCTACTACAACGAGCTGTACGAACTGCACCTGCACCTGAACTACGTGATTCGCCGCCTGCGCCAGCTGCGCCGCAACCGCCGCGAGCGCGACGAGGGGCTGGCGCCGGCGGCGGACTGATCGGCGTCGCGCATCCCGGCGCCGGGTCGGGTAAACTCTGGCGTTTTCCAATCCGCCCGCCCCGCCGCCGCTTCGATGCGTGCGGCGCCGCCGGCACTGAACTTCCGGGTCCGCCATGCCGATTCGTCACGCCATCGTCCACCTGATCGACAAGAAGCCCGACGGCAACCCCGCGACGCTGCACGCGCGCGACGCCGAGCTGGGCGACTCCCAGGCCATCGAGAACCTGATGGCCGACCTCAACGAGAGCTACAACGCCAAGCCGAACAAGGCCTGGGGCCTGTTCCAGGGCGAGTCCGGCGCCTACCCGTTCAGCGGCTGGCTGAGCGAGTACCTGGACAACGGCAAGGATTTCGTCGCCTTCTCCAAGCAGGCGGTGGAACACCTGAAGACACTGATGGAAGAATCCAACCTCTCCACCGGCGGCCACGTGCTGTTCTGCCATTACCAGCAGGGCATGACCGACTACCTGTCCATCGCCCTGCTGCACCACAGCGAAGGCGTGGCGGTGACCGACGCGCTGGAAGTGACCCCGTCGCGCCACCTGGACCTTGGCCAGCTGCACATGGCGGCGCGGATCAACATCTCCGAGTGGCAGAACAACAAGACGTCCAAGCAATACATCTCGTTCATCAAGGGCAAGGGCGGCAAGAAGGTCTCCGACTACTTCCGCGACTTCATTGGCTGCACCGAAGGCGTCGACGGCCCGAGCGAGACCCGCACCCTGCTCAAGGCCTTCAGCGACTTCGTGGAGAGCGAAGACCTGCCCGAAGAGCAGGCCCGCGAGAAGACCGACGTGCTGGTGGACTACGCCACCAGCCAGGCCAAGATCGGCGAGCCGATGGCCCTGGATGCGCTCTCCGAGCTGATGGACGATCAGGCGCCGCGGGCCTTCTACGACTACATCCGCAACAAGGACTACGGCCTGTCGCCGGAGATCCCAGCGGACAAGCGCACCCTCAACCAGTTCCGCCGCTTCACCGGCCGCGCCGAGGGGCTGTCGATCAGCTTCGAGGCGCACCTGCTGGGCAGCAAGGTGGAGTACGACGAGGCCCGCGACATGCTGATCATCCGCGGCCTGCCGACCCAACTGCAGGACCAGCTCAAGCGCCGCAAGGACTGAGGTCCGTGCGCTCACAGAAAAGCCCATCCCGCGATGGGCTTTTTTGTGCCTGACGAGTGTCGCCGGGCGGTTCGCGAGCAAGCCAACTTCCGACAAAACACCCCAGAGCAAGCGGCTCCGCGCTGCTAGAGTCAAATCAGGCGCCTCTCGCTCGCGGTGGCCGCCATGCCCGCCTTGCACGCCCCTACTGTCGCAGCGTCCCCGCTCTCCGGGCATCCCCGGATGCACTGCTCGTGCTGGGCGCTGCTGTTGCTCCTCTGCACTCGCCTGCTTTTCGCCGAGCCGACGCCCCTCACGCCAAACGTCGCACGCTTCGTGCTGGCCAACGCGGAATTCAGCGTAATGCACGAGATGGGACACATGCTGATCGCCGAGTACGACCTGCCAGTGCTCGGGCGTGAAGAGGATGCGGCGGACCAGCTCGGCTTCATCCTGCTGTTCCACCTTTACGCGAAATTGCCGCGTGACGAGGTGGACGCGCGCCTGCTGGACATCGCCGACTACTGGCGGCTCGAGTGGCAGACGCCCAAGCCGCCGCCGGACCAGGTGCTGGCCTGGGACAGCCACCCGCTGGACGAGCAGCGCTACTACAACATCGCCTGCCTGCTCTACGGCAGCGACATGGCGCGGCTGGACTGGCTACCGCCGCTCACTGGCCTGCCCTACGAACGGGCGGTCTACTGCGACCAGGAATTCCGCCAGGCGAACAAGGCGTTCGAATGGATCAGGCACACCCGACGTACGTCATCGATCCAGCACCACGCGGCCTGGCACCTGACCTGGGACACGCCTTCGATTAACCCGGATGAAGCCGGGCCGCTGATCGCCCTGCTACGCGACGGTGATCACCTGCAGCTGATGATCAACGAGGTCTTCCGTCTGTTCCACCCGCCGCGCCCACTGAACCTGCGGCTGGTCAGTTGCGGCGCACCGGACGCCTGGTACAACAGCAACAGCGGGGAAATGGCGCTCTGCTACGAGCGCCTGGAGCACTTCCGCGAAATGGCCGAGAACCTGCCGCGCCTGCGTACACCGGTGACGCGGCAATGCCCCGGCCCGGCCGGACTCAGGCCGGGCGGATGCTGAAGCCGATACGCGGGAAGTGCACGTGGACGGTGCCGGCGCGCGGGTCTTCGCGGCGCAGGATCAGACTCTCCAACCCGGCATGCAGCAGCTCGCCCTCCACCGGGTCGCAGCCATAGTCGGTGGCGGCAATCACCACGCGCTGGCCGGCCTTGAAGCCGTTGGGATCAATGAAGGCTTCTTCCGGCAGTGCCGCCGGTTGGCTGTCACGGGCCACGGCGATGGCTTCCTCGGCGCTCATCTCGCTGGCGGCGCCGTGGCCGAAGCCCGATACGCGGCCGAGCCAGGCGGCGACCGACGGGTAATCGTCCACCAGCGGCGCGGTGACCGGCGTGCCCTTGAGGAACCACAGACAGTGGGCCAGGGCGAAATCGGCGATGGAAGGCTCGCCGAACAGGAAGTCGCCTTCCTCGCGGGACAGCTGTTCGTCGACACGCGCCATGAAAGCCGGCCACTGGTGCTTGGCCTGCTCGGCCGGCAACCGGCTGGCGGTGCCGCCGCTGAACAGCTGGCTGCGGTCAGCGACGAAGGCCTGGAGAAACTGCGGCGGCAGCTTGCCGAAGCGCATGGCGATGGATTCGGGCTGGAACACCAGGCTGACGGCATGCTGGAAGATCACCGAGTCGGCCCATAGGGCGAAGCTGGCCGAGGTGAATTCGTGGCCTTCGGGGAACAGCGTCGGCACGGCCTTTTCCTGCTCCAGGCGGCGGGCGATCAGCGCGGTGTCGCAGTAAATGTCAGCACCGACCTGCAGCACCGGCGTCTTGCGGTAGCCACCGGTGAGGGCCATGAGGTCCGGCTTGGGCATCAGCGGCGGGATGGTCACCGAGCGCCAGGACAGCTGTTTGAAGCCCAGCATCAGACGCGCCTTTTCGGCGAAGGGCGAAGTCGGGTAGTGGTGCAGGATCAGCTCGGACATGGGTGGCTCCAGCGGCCGGAAGGTGGTCCGGCAGCTTAACCCGTACGTAGGACGAGTCCTACCTCATCCCTCGGATGGGACGACATCCACGGCGCTGATGGTGAAGGGGTTGGCCAGCACCAGGCGCTCCTTGGCTTGCTTGGTCAGAGCCTTGATCGCGCGCTCGCGGCGCAACGCATCGCCCTTGCCGGGGCAGGCCTCGACATAGACCAATGCCTGGGCCGGGCTGGAATGGAAGAAGCGCGCACCCTTGCCGGTGCGGTGGGTCTCGAAACGCCGTTGCGCGTCATCGCTGATGCCGCAGTAGAGCGCGCCGTTCTCGGCGCGCACCAGGTAAACGAACCAGGGCTTTGGCTCGGCGGCGGTCACGACGCCCAGACTCGCGCCTGCATGCGATCGCAGTACGCAACCAGACGCTCGTAGCTGCGCGCCATGTCGTTGAGCGGGGTTTCCAGGGTGCTGAGGATCAGGTTGGCCAGCACGCCGTAGGTCGCCGCGTCGGCGCTGCACGGCTGGGCGCCGCCGAAGTACGGCAGGTCGCCGAGCATGCCGTCCAGGGCTTCGAGGTCGTCGCGGGCGAAGCCCAGCAATTCCTCGCGGCTGTGGCGCAGCAGGCCGCGGCCCTTCAGGTCGCCGCGGATCTTGCGCTGCAGCATGGCGCCCACCACGGGCCGCAGGGGGGCGGGGATGCTGCGCAGCATCACGTCCTTCACCTGGCGGAAGCCCTGCTCGTCGAGCCAGCGGAAGTAAACCAGCAGCGGCACCAGGTGCTCGTCGCACAGGCGGGTGATCGACACCGCCCAGCCACGTCCGCGGGCGTCGAGGCCGGCGTCGAGGTCGAACTCGTAGTACTGCTGCAGGGTACGCATGATGATCGCCGTGTCGGCGATGGGTTTGCCATCCAGCGTAATGAACGGCAGCTTGCCTTTGGGCCCCTTGCGCGGGTCCATCACGGGCTTGACCTGATACTCCAGGCCGGCGAGGCGCAGGAAGGTCTCCAGCTTCAGGCAGAAAGGGCTGACGTTGGGTACGTTGAAGGCGGGCGGGAACTGGAAAAGTGTGATCATGGCGGCGTCCGGCTCTCAGTCGCCTGTCATTTAAGCCTATCCGGCCGCCGCGGGCGAGCCCGAAAGCCCGCTATCAGGCCTTCCCTACGCGTTGTGCGCGGTATGCCGCGAGGCCTTTGGCCGCCTGGGCGCGGATCGCGCCCTGCACCGGCGGCGCCCAACCTAGCAGGGCGCCCTTGGCGCCGAGGGCCTGGCGCGACCACTTCCAGAGGTCAAAGCTGTCCACGTGCTGACATATCAGTCCATCGCGGAAGTGGAAATGTGCCTGAATATGATTGATCACTTTCCGACCAGTCTGGGTGAAGGTGTAGGACGCCACCCAGCGCGCCGAACCACACGTTTCGTCGGCTTCGACCCCCTCGTAGGTCAGCGAGAAATCCTGGGCGCGAGCGGTGAGCATGCGCCACATATCGCCGGCCTCGGCGCCGTGCAGGTCGGTGAAGACCGGGTCACTGAACTGCACGTCAGCGCTGTAGCAGGCGGCCATGGCCTCGCCGTCGCGGCGCTGGAAGGCCTGGTAGAAACGTTCGATCAGTTGGGCGTTGGGATGGGCCATGGCGGGGCTCGTGTCAGGAGAGATGACGCAGTATCGGGGATGGATCGACTGGACACGATTGGCAATATCGACAACATTAT
Organism: Pseudomonas sp. PDM18; assembly: GCF_014852585.1. GTDB lineage: Bacteria > Pseudomonadota > Gammaproteobacteria > Pseudomonadales > Pseudomonadaceae > Pseudomonas. The sequence continues at coordinate 139,595 of NZ_JACVBX010000013.1, forward strand.
GATCAATAGCGCCAGCTGTATCGTCGGAACAGTAGACTTGAATCGCCAGACCAGAAGCGAGACGCCATGTTCAGGATAGCCCTGTTCGTCTGCCCGCAAACCTTGTGTTCCAGCCTTGGCCTGGCCATGGACAGTTTCCACCTCGCCAACCGCCTGGCCGGCGAGCGACGCTTTGAAGTACTGCGGGTCAGCGCTGACGGTGCGCCGGTCGCCTTGCCCTTCGGCCGTGTGGAAGTGGAAGGCGCCTTGGACCTTGCAGCGCACTGCGATCTCTTGTTGATCCCCGCCACCGGCGCGGATATCGACGCCACCTTTGCCGCCAATCAACCGCTGCTAGCCTGGCTGCGCCGCGCTCCCGCCAGCGTGCAGTTGGGCAGCCTGTGCAGCAGCGCCTTCCTGCTGGCTGAAGCCGGCGTGCTGGACGAGCGCCGCGCCACCACGCACTGGGCACTGGAAGCGGCGTTCCGCGAGCGTTACCCGCAGGTGCGGCTGGACATCGACGCCCTGTGCACCGACGACAGGGGGCGCCTCTGCTCAGGCGGCGCCCAGGCCGGGCTGGACCTGTGCCTGTACCTGATCGAGCGCCATGCCGGCGCGGCACTGGCGCGTCGCGCGGCGGCGACCCTGGTGTTCGAGCACGGGCGCGGCCGTCAGCGGCGCTTCACTCCACTGCTACCCGACCCGCTGCCCGCGGGGTCGCCCCTCGAGCCGCTGCTGGCCTGGCTGGAAGACAACTACGCGCAGCCCTTCGACCTGGCCAGCCTGGCGCAGCGCGTGCACTGTTCCACGCGCACGCTGTTGCGGCGCTTCCGTGAGCAGGTCGGAATGTCGCCGAACGATTACGTGCAACGCCTGCGCATTGCTTCGGCACAGGAGGCACTGGGTGATCCGGGGCGCTCGCTGGAGCGCATCGCCAGCGATGTCGGCTATGCCGACCGAGCGAGCTTCGCGCGCTTGTTCAAACAAGTGTGCGGGGAGACGCCGGGAGCTTTCCGGCAGCGGCTGATGGGGCGGCAGGCCTGACGTCAAGCCGATGGTGGGATTGTCGTGGAAGCGGACCTGCTCGCGAACCCGCCGGACGTGGAAGCCGCCGGACAACACCGTTCGCGAGCAAGCTCGCTCCTACGCGGATCTGTGGATCGACGGAAGAATCAGTGGAACCACTCCATCGCCGTACGCCACACGCAAACGCCGACAAAGTAAGCCGAAGCCACGAACCACAGGCCCAGCAGCCAGGGCTGGTCCACCGGATGCTGGAGGATCAGCAGCGCGCTGCTGAGCATCCAGACGAAGGTCACGGCGATGTTCAGCGGCATGAACTGGCGTACGCGGAAGGGGTGCAGGAACTTCATGCGGGTCAGGGTCAGCGCGGCCAGCACCAGCACGGTAACAAAGCTCACCCAGGGGTTCGGGTCGAGCACGAAGAAGTACACCGCCACCACGTTCCAGGCGGCCGGGAAGCCGACGAAGTAGTTGTCCTTGCTCTTCATGTTGACGTTGCAGAAGCAGAACAGCGAGGACACCAGGATCACCCCCACCGCCAGCAGCTCGGTATGCACCGGCAGCGGCACGTAGCGGTAGATGAAGATCGCAGGGATGAAGACGTAGGTGAGGTAGTCGATCACCAGGTCCAGGGTCGAGCCATCGAAGTGAGGCAGCACCGCCTTGACGTCGAACTTGCGCGCCAGGGTGCCGTCCAGACCATCCACCAACAAGGCCGCGCCCAGCCACAGCAGGCAGGCCTGAGGCTTGTTGTCGACCAGCGCGAGGAGCGCAAGCAGCGCGAGGATGACACCGCTGGAGGTCACCGCGTGGGCGCCCCAGGCCTTGGCTTTGCTGAGGTTCAATGGCGATAGGATCAGGTTCACGTCGGCTCTCTTCCTTTGGACGGCGGATGCAGGGGAGCTACCTGAAACGGTAGCCCATCCCTGACAAACCACTGCACATGGGAACACCGATGGGGCGGCCGAGTTCAGCCGGTTTTCCCGATGCGCACCTTGTTGCGGTGGAACCGGCAGCATACGCCGTTGCGGCGCTGGCTTGCCATCGGGGGAGACGAGCGTTGCAAGGTTGGCCTGGCGGGATGAGGAAAGGGGGAAAATCGCCGTAGGAGCGAGCTTGCTCGCGAACCGCCCGGCACCTGAGTGACCGGGGAATCCGTTCGCGAGCAAGCTCGCTCCTACGAAGAGCCCTCTGTCAGTGCAGGATCTGGCTGAGGAACAGCTTGGTGCGGTCCGACTGCGGGTTGTCGAAGAACTGGTCTGGCGGTGCCTGCTCGACGATCTCGCCCTTGTCCATGAAGATCACCCGGTTCGCCACGGTGCGCGCAAAGCCCATCTCGTGGGTCACGCAGAGCATGGTCATGCCGCTCTGCGCCAGGCCGATCATGGTGTCGAGCACTTCCTTGACCATTTCCGGGTCGAGCGCCGAGGTGGGTTCGTCGAATAGCATGATCTTCGGCTTCATGCACAGCGCACGGGCAATCGCTACGCGCTGCTGCTGGCCGCCGGAGAGCTGGCCGGGGAACTTGTTGGCCTGCTCCGGGATGCGCACGCGCTCCAGGTAATGCATGGCGACTTCCTCGGCCTGGCGCTTGGGCATCTTGCGCACCCACATGGGCGCCAGGATGCAGTTCTGCAGCACGGTCAGGTGCGGGAACAGGTTGAAGTGCTGGAACACCATGCCGACTTCGCTGCGGATCGCCTCGATCTGCTTGAGGTCATTGGTCAGCTCGGTGCCGTCGACCACGATGCTGCCCTGCTGGTGTTCCTCCAGGCGGTTGATGCAGCGGATGGTGGTGGACTTGCCCGAGCCGGACGGCCCGCAGAGCACGATGCGCTCGCCCTGCCTGACCTCCAGGTTGATGTCCTTGAGCACGTGGAACTGGCCGTACCACTTGTTCACACCCTTCATGGTGATCATCACGTGATCGCCGATGGCCGGCTGTGCGGTCTTGTTGGTGGCTTCAGACATGATGAATCGCTCCTAACGCTTGTGGCCCGTGTCCAGCTTGTGCTCCAGGTGCATGGAGTAGCGGGACATGCCGAAACAGAAAATCCAGTAGACGACCGCGGCGAATACATAGCCTTCGGTGGCCATGCCCAGCCAGGCCGGGTCCGCGGTGGCGCGTTTGATGCTGTTGAGGAAGTCGAACAGGCCGATGATGATCACCAGGCTGGTGTCCTTGAACAGCGCGATGAAGGTGTTGACGATGCCGGGGATCACCAGCTTGAGCGCCTGCGGCAGGATCACCAGGCCCATGGTCCGCCAGTAGCCCAGCCCCATGGCGGCCGCGGCTTCGTACTGCCCCTTCGGGATGGCCTGCATGCCGCCGCGCACCACCTCGGCGATGTAGGCGGCCTCGAACAGCACCACCATCACCATCGCCCGCAGCAGCTTGTCCAGGTTCATCCCTTCGGGGAGGAACAGCGGCAGCATCACCGAGGACATGAACAGCACGGTGATCAGCGGCACCCCGCGCCAGAACTCGATGGTGGTGACGCAGATGACCTTGATCGCCGGCATCTTCGAACGCCGCCCGAGCGCCAGCAGAATGCCCAGCGGCATCGCCCCGCAAATGCCGACCGCGGCGATCACCACGGTGAGCATCAGCCCGCCCCAGGAACTGGTCGGCACGGTTTCCAGACCCAGGAAGCCACCATGCAGCAGCCAGTAGGCCACGATCGGCAGCGCCACCAGGAAGCCCAGGCCGTACTTCGCCTTGTGCAGGAAGCGCTTGAGGAACAGCGGCGCCGCGCCGAACACCACGAACAGCACAGTGAGGTCCACGCGCCAGCGCAGTTCCTCAGGGTAAAAGCCGTACATGAACTGGCCGAAGCGCGAGCCGATGAACACCCAGCAGGCGCCCTCGCGGGAGCAATCGGCGCGGGTTGTGCCGGTCCAGTCGGCCTTGATGATCGCCCACTCCAGCAGTGGTGGCAGGATCAGGTAGACCAGGTACAGGCCGACCAGGGTCAGCAGGGTGTTCAGCCAGCTGGAGAACAGGTTGGCACGCAGCCAACCGAGGACGCCTACGCTCATCGCCGGTGGCGGCAGGTCGGGCTTGAAGGTATGAGTTGCCATCTTCTGCTTACCTCTCGACCAGCGCGATGCGCTTGTTGTACCAGTTCATCAGCAGCGAAATGCTGATGCTGATGGCCAGGTAGACGCTCATGGTGATCGCCATGGTCTCGATGGCCTGGCCGGTCTGGTTGAGCACCGTGCCGGCGAACAGCGAGACCATGTCCGGGTAGCCGATGGCGGCGGCCAGCGAGGAGTTTTTCGCCAGGTTCAGGTACTGGCTGGTCAGCGGAGGAATGATCACCCGCAGCGCCTGCGGGATGATCACCAGGCGCAGCGTCTGCCCCGGGCGCAGGCCCAGGGAGCCGGCCGCCTCGGTCTGGCCGTGGCTGACCGCCTGGATGCCGGCGCGCACCGTCTCGCCGATGAAGGCGGCGGTGTAGACCGACAGCGCGAGCACGATGGACACCAGCTCCGGGATCACCACCCAGCCGCCACGGAAGTTGAAGCCCTGCAGCACTGGCACGTCCCAGTGGAAAGGCGCGCCGGCTACCAGCGACACCAGACCCGGCAGCACGATCAACAGGGCCAGGCCGCTGAGGAACACCGGGAAGGCCTTGCCCGTGGCATGGCGGCGGGCCTTGGCCCACTTCCAGATCACCGCCCAGCCGACCAGCGCCAGGATCACCGCGACGATGAACGGGCCGAGGCCGTCGGCGGCGATCGGCGCGGGCATCTGCAGGCCGCGGTTGTTGACGAAGAACAGGTCGCCGAAGCTGATGCTCTGCCGCGGGTTCGGCAGCGGGCCGAGCACGGCGAAGTACCAGAAGAATATCTGCAGCAGCGGCGGGATGTTGCGGAAGGTCTCGATATACAGGGTCGCCAGCTTGCGGATCAGCCAGTTGGGCGACAGCCGCGCCACACCGAGGATGAAGCCGAGGATGGTGGCGAAGACGATACCGATCACCGTGACCAGCAGCGTGTTCAGCAGCCCGACCATGAACACCCGTCCGTAGGTGTCGCTTTCGCTGTAGTCGATCAGGTGCTGGGAGATGCCGAAGCCGGCGCTGTGGTCGAGGAAGCCGAAACCAGACTGGATGCCGCGGTGGGCGAGGTTGGTCTGGGTGTTGTCGAAGAGGAACCAGCCGACCGCCACAACGATGATGACGGCGATGACCTGGAATGCCCAGCCGCGCACGACGGGATCGTTGAGCGATACCCCCCGCGGACGCTGGGCCTTGACGGAATTCTGCATGTAAGCCCTCTCGGAAGGCCGCCGGGCGACCAAGGGGCTACGCCCGAGATCGCCCGGAAGGCTTCACGTCGTTCGAAACAGTCCGGCGCCCAGACTCCGGGCGCCGGAGCGGGTCAGGTCAGCGCACCGGCGGTGCGTACTGCAGACCACCCTTGTTCCACTGGGCGTTGAGGCCACGCTTGATCTTCAGGTCGCTACCGTCGCCGACGTTGCGATCGAAGATCTCGCCGTAGTTACCCACTTGCTTGACGATCTGTACCGCCCAGTCCTTGGGCAGCTTGAGATCCTTGCCGTAGTCACCCTCGGCGCCGAGCAGACGCGCGACGTCCGGGTTCTTGGTGCTCTTGGCCTGTTCCTCGACGTTCTTCGAGTTGATGCCCAGTTCCTCGGCGTTGAGCATCGCGAAGAGCGTCCAGCGGGCGATGTCGAACCACTCCTCGTCACCCTGGCGCACGGCCGGGCCGAGGGGCTCCTTGGAGATCACTTCGGGCAGCACCACATAGTCGTCCGGCGCCGCCAGCTTGATGCGCTGGGCGTAGAGCTGCGACTGGTCGGAGGTCAGCACGTCGCAACGGCCGGACTCCAGCGACTTGGCGCTCTCGTCGGAGGTGTCGTAGGTGATGGGGGTGTACTTGAGGTTGTTGGAGCGGAAGTAGTCGGACAGGTTGAGCTCGGTGGTAGTGCCGGCCTGGATGCACACGGTGGCGCCGTCGAGTTCCTTGGCGCTGGAGACGCCGAGCTTCTTGTTCACCAGGAAGCCCTGGCCGTCGTAGTAGGTCACGCCGACGAAGTTCAGGCCCATCGCGCTATCGCGGGAGCTGGTCCAGGTGGTGTTGCGCGAGAGGATGTCGATCTCGCCGGACTGCAGCGCAGTGAAGCGCTCCTTGGCGGTCAAGGGGCTGTACTTGACCTTGGTCGAGTCGCCGAACACGGCCGCCGCCACGGCGCGGCAGACGTCCACGTCGATGCCCTTGTACTGGCCCTTGGCATCGGCATACGAGAAGCCGGGAAGACCGTCACTGATACCGCACTGCACGTAGCCTTTCTTCTTCACAGCATCCAGGGTGGCGCCGGCATGCGCGAGGCCGCTGATGCCGAACACAGCGGCGGTGGTCAGCACTGCCAGGGTGGATTTCACCATCTTCATCGATCTTCTCCGTTGCTTTTTTAGTGTTTTGGAGTCCCGGTTCCACCGCCGTACCCTCGTGAGGCACCAGCAAGACAACAAACGGGATGGAGACCTGAAGGTGAGTCTAGACGGCCTATGAAAAATCCTACGGACGCCGCGAACACACCTTCGAGCGCACAGGTCTTGCGCGCTGGAACGGGTCATCAAGGGATCATTGCGTGAAGGCGAAGGCTCGCCGCGCCGACTGTTGACCGCAGTCGGCACGGCGGGCCCTGAAGCAGCCCAAGGCTTTCGCGGCGCCACTTCCGGTACAGCTTTCCGGATGGGGTCGGTAGAGTGTTACCGGAAGTGGGGCCGCACAGCCTGCCAGTAGCGATAGCAAGGGCCGTACCAGCCTAGGAACGTTCGTGTAATTTCGTGCAGTCAAGTCCCACAAGTTATGGCCATGCGACATCTTCTTGCATCGCCCCTCCTCCCTTTTTCCCACGCAGCGCCCCTTCCTAGAGCGCCTGCCCCATCCTGGAGCCTCCATGACCCAGCCACTGATCCTCGAACCCAGCCAGAGCGTCGACTCCTGCGTCATTTGGTTGCACGGCCTGGGCGCCGACCGTTACGACTTCGAGCCGGTAGCACAGATGCTGCAGCGCAGTTTCACCTCGACGCGCTTCATCCTGCCCCAGGCGCCGACCCGCCCGGTCACCGTGTTCAACGGCATGCCCGCACCCAGCTGGTACGACATCCTCGCCATGGCCCCGGCCCGCGCCATCGACGACGCGCAACTGGAAGCCTCGGCCGACGGCGTGATCGCCCTGATCCAGGGGCAGATCGACCAGGGCATCGCGGCCAAACGCATCATCCTCGCCGGCTTCTCCCAGGGCGGCGCTGTGGTGCTGCACACCGGCTACCTGCGCTGGGACGGCGAGCTGGGCGGGGTCATGGCCCTCTCCACCTATGGCCCGACATTCAGCGAAGGCATAAGCCTGCCGGCTACAAAAAGACAACTGTCCGCCCTTTGCCTGCATGGCACTTTCGATGACGTGGTGACGCCGGCCATGGGCCGCGCCGCGTACGACTTCCTGCAGGCCAACCAGGTGCCCGCCCAGTGGCGCACCTACCCGATGAGCCACGAAGTGAGCAACGAGGAACTTGGCGATATCGGCGCCTGGCTGCGGGAGCGCCTGTGATCCCCTGAACCCTGCGGAGAACAAGAAGAAGCATGAACGCCCCGATCAGCAGCCTGCGTGACGTCGAAGCCCTGGAACAGGTCCCGCTGCAAGACCGCGACCTGCCGCCCAACACCTATGAACTGCTGCGCCGTTCGGCGCAGCAGTTCGGCCCGTCCACTGCCCTGAGCTTCCTGCTGCAAGGCTCGGCGGCGGAGGAGCCGGTCAAGGTCAGCCACGAGCAGTTGTTCGCCCGCGTCACCCAGGCGGCGAACGCCTTCCACCGCCTGGGCGTGCGGCCGGGCACTGCGGTGTCGTTCCTGCTTCCCAACCTGCCGCAGACCCACTACGTGATCTGGGGCGGCGAAGCGGCGGGGATCGTCAACGCGATCAACCCGCTGCTTGATCCCGAGCACATCGCCGAACTGGTGCGTGCTGCCGACTCCCGCGTACTGGTGACGTTGGCGCCCTTCCCCGGTACCGATCTCTGGAGCAAGGTCGCCGGCCTGCGCGAGCACCTGCCGGAACTGAACGCCATCGTCACCGTCGACATCGCCAACCTGCTGCCCGATCCACAGCGTTCGGCGATCAAGACCGCGCGCGACGCGCTGCCCGAAGGCGTGCTGGACTTCGACGAACTGCTCGCCCAGTGCCCGGCGGACCACCTGGAAAGCGGCCGGGTGATCGGCCCGGACGAAGTCGCCTCCTACTTCCACACCGGTGGCACCACCGGCACCCCCAAGCTCGCCCCGCACAGCCATTTCAACGAAGTGGCGATGGCCGAGATAATGGGCCTGAACTCCGACTACGACGGCAACGACGTGCTGCTCTGCGGCCTGCCGCTGTTCCACGTCAACGGCGTGATGGTCACCGGCCTTGCGCCCTTCATGCGCGGCGGCGAGGTGCTGCTGGCCGGCCCCCAGGGCTATCGCAACCCGACACTGATCCAGGACTTCTGGAAGCTGGTGGAGCGCTACAAGGTCACCAGCTTCAGCGGCGTGCCGACCATCTACGCCGCGCTGCTGCAAGTGCCCAGCGAGGGCCGCGACCTCTCCAGCCTGCGCTTCGCCCTATGCGGCGCGGCACCGATGCCGGTGGAGCTGATCCGCCAGTTCGAGGCGAAGACCGGCCTGAAAGTCATCGAAGGCTACGGCATGACCGAAGGCACCTGCGGCACCAGCTGCAACCCCCGCGGCGGCGAGCGTCGCCCCGGCTCCATCGGCCTGCGCCTGCCCTACTGCGAGTTGAAATCGGTGATCCTCGACGGCGATGGCCAGTACCTGCGCGACGCCGCCGTGGACGAGATCGGCACCATCTGCCTGCGCGGCCCCACCGTTTTCAAGGGCTACCTGCAGGCCAGCAAGAACAAGGACATCTGGGTCGACGGTGACTGGTTCAACACCGGCGACCTGGGCCGCATCGACGCCGACGGCTACATCTGGCTCACCGGCCGTAGCAAGGACCTGATCATCCGGGGCGGCCACAACATCGACCCGCAGATGATCGAGGAAGCCCTGCACCGCCATCCCGCCGTGGCCATGGCCGCTGCCGTGGGCAAGCCGTGCCTGAAGGCCGGCGAGCTGCCGGTGGTGTATATCCAGCTCAAGCCAGGCATGCAGGCGAGCGAAGCGGAACTGCTGGAACACGCCGCCCGGCACGTGCCCGAACGCGCGGCGGTGCCCAAGGACGTCTGGCTGCTGGATGCCATCCCGGTCACCGCGGTGGGCAAGACCTTCAAGCCAGCGCTGCGCCTGGATGCCATTCGTCGCGTGTTCGAGGACGAGACACGGCACCTGTCCCCGGCACCTCGCATCGAGGTGATCGCCGATGACCGTTTTGGTCAGAAAGCGCGTCTTTTCGTTGGCGGCCTCGACCTAGACTCTCGCGCCGCACTGGCTGACCGTCTGGGCGGTTACGCCGTGCACGTGGAGCTAGTGGAACACTGATGAAACACCCGGCCGACCGCCGGTCGGCCGGGTCTGACCTCGAATTGCCAGTAGTCAAATCTGACTAATACTGATGGCTCAATGTGCGAAGAGGACTACAGGGAGAGTCAGTCGTGCACATCACAAGCCGCCATCCAACATCCGTTTCGCCATGAAAGCCGCGCAGTGGAAAGAGGACATCCGCCAACTCCAGCACCTGCGCCTGTTCCAGAACGTGGCCGCGGCCAATCTGGAGCAGTTGCTCAAGGATTTCCGCGCCTGTGAACTGGAGCGCGGGGAAATCCTGCTGTCGCCATTCAACCGCAACCACTTCCTTTATATGGTTCTTACCGGGCACCTGACGGTGTACCTGGGGTCGCTCGACAACCAGCCGGTCAGCACCCTGCATCCGGGTGACTGCGCCGGCGAGATCAGCTTCATCGACAGCGACCACCCCTCCGCCTACGTCGTCGCCAGCGAACCGACCACCGTGCTACGCCTGCACCGCGAAGCGCTGATCGGCCTGTTCGAGCACTCCCCGCAGGTCATGCAGAACCTCCTCTCGGTGCTTTGCGAGCGGGTGCGGGAGGGAAATCGGATCATTCTCGACACCGAGCAGAACGCCAACATCGACACCCTCACCGGCCTGTTCAACCGGCGCTGGCTGGAACACATCTACGACCGCGAGAGCACGCGCTGTGCCTTCAACGAACAGCCCATGTGCATGCTCATGCTCGATGTCGACCACTTCAAGAACTATAACGACGAACACGGCCACCTGGCCGGCGACTACGCGTTGTGTCTGGTTGCCCATACGCTGCGCAGCCAGTTACGCCCCAAAGACAGCATGGCGCGCTACGGCGGCGAGGAGTTCGTCATCCTGCTGCCGGAAATCGCCATCGATGAAGCCCGGCGTATCGGTAACCGCCTCCGCCAGAGCCTCGAGCAGGTCACCTCCTTCTATTCGCCGGTGGGCGTGCTACCCGGCGTCACCGTGTCCCTGGGGCTGGCCGAGATGGATATCCAGGAAAACCTGCCAAGCCTGATCCTGCGCGCCGATGGCGCCCTCTACCAGGCCAAGCAGAAGGGCCGCAACTGCCTCTGCGGCTGAGCTCCGCTTCCCTTCGCCAGCCCTTCTGCTAGATTGCGCCCCAGCAAGAAAACCAATAACAAAGCTGGGAAGCTGACATGCGCAAACTGCTGATCATCCTGCTCGTCCTGCTGGCCGTTGGCCTGGGAATCTTCTTCAACCTGCCGGGCTACATGGACCGCAAGATGAACACCGTGGCCAGCCCGCCGCCCTACCCCGCCTCGCCCGAGGCCCAGGCGCTGCACCAGACCCTGTTCGTCGCCGACCTGCACGACGACGCTCTGCTCTGGGACCGCAACCTGCTGGATCGCCACGACCACGGCCACACCGACCTGCCGCGCCTGCTCGAAGGCCACGTCGGCCTGCAGGTGTTTTCCACCGTCACCAAGACCCCGCGCGGCCTGAACTACGAAAGCAACAGCGCGGACAGCGACAACATAACCCCGCTGGTCATCGCCCAGCGCTGGCCCGCGCGCACCTGGAACAGCCTGCTCGAACGCGCGCTCTACCAGGGCGAACTGCTGGACAAGGCCGCCGCCGACAGCCAGGGCAAGCTCACCCTGGTGCGCAGCCGCGAAGACCTAACCCGCTACCTCGCGGCCTGGCAGAAAGACCCGAAGCAGCTCGCCGCCGTGCTCGCCACCGAAGGCCTGCACCCGCTCGAAGGCAAGCTCGAGAACATCGACCGCATGTACGACGCGGGCTTCCGCATCATGGGGCTGACCCATTTCTTCGACAACGAAGTCGGCGGCTCCGCCCATGGCCTGAAGAAAGGCGGGCTGACCAAATTCGGCCGCGAGGTCATCCCGCGCCTGGAAGACAAGAAGATGCTGATCGACCTGGCCCACGCCTCGCGCCCATTGATCGACGATGTACTGGTGATCGCCAGGCGCCCGGTGATCGTTTCCCACACCGGCGTCGCCGGCACCTGCCCCGGCCCGCGCAACCTGACTGACGCCCACCTGCGCGGCATCGCCAACACGGGTGGGGTGATCGGCATCGGTTACTGGGACGGCGCAGTCTGCGAAACCTCGGTGGAGGCCATCGTCAAGGCCATGCGCTACGCCGCCGACAAGGTGGGCGTCGAGCACGTGGCGCTGGGTTCGGACTTCGACGGCGCAGTCAATGTGCCCTTCGACACCACCGGCCTAGCCCAACTGACCCAGGGCCTGGCGAAAGCCGGCTTTAGTGACCAGGACATCGCCGCCATCATGGGTGGAAACGTCCGCCGGCTGCTGCTGGAGAACCTTCCGTAGCCCAAGTCAATAGGCAGAATGCCCGTGGCACTTCGCCCTGCGGGCATCTTGCATTACACTGGCGGCCGTTCATTCCTTAACCAGTACGAGATCAACGTGCTCAAAGCACTCAAGAAAATCTTCAGCAAGGGTGATGGCGAGCAGCCCGTCACCACGCCGGCAGCCCCCGCACCCGCTGCCTCCCAGCCCGCCCCGAGCGGCGAAAAGCGTCCGCGCAAACCGCGCAATCCGCGCCCCGAGGGCGACAACGGCGAGAAGCCGGCCCGCGGTCCGAAGAACGACAAACCCCGCGCCGAGCGTTCCGACAAAGGCGAACGCGGCGAAAAGCGCGAGCACGCGCCGAAGCACGAGCATGCCAAGGCCGAGGGTGCAGACAAGCCCCGCGAGCCGAAACCGCGCCGGGAACGCAAGCCGCGTCCGCCGGTGGTGGACAACTGGAAGCTGGAAGACTTCGTAGTCGAGCCGGCTGAAGGCAAAACGCGCTTCCACGACTTCAACCTCGATCCGCGCCTGATGCACGCCATCCATGACCTGGGCTTCCCGTACTGCACGCCAATCCAGGCGCAGGTACTGGGCTTCACCCTGCGTGGCCAGGACGCCATCGGCCGCGCCCAGACCGGCACCGGCAAGACCGCGGCGTTCCTCATCTCGATCATCACCCAGCTGCTGCAGACCCCGCCGCCGAAAGAGCGCTACATGGGAGAGCCGCGTGCGCTGATCATCGCGCCGACCCGCGAGCTGGTGGTGCAGATCGCCAACGACGCCCTGGGACTGGCCAAGTACACCGGCCTGAACGTCATGAGCTTCGTCGGCGGCATGGACTTCGATAAGCAGCTCAAGACCCTGGAATCGCGCTTCTGCGACATCCTGGTCGCCACCCCCGGCCGTCTGCTGGACTTCAACCAGCGCGGCGAGGTGCACCTGGACATGGTCGAGGTGATGGTGCTGGACGAAGCCGACCGCATGCTCGACATGGGCTTCATTCCGCAGGTCCGCCAGATCATCCGCCAGACCCCGTACAAGGGCGAGCGCCAGACCCTGCTGTTCTCCGCCACCTTCACCGACGACGTAATGAACCTGGCCAAGCAGTGGACCGTCGAGCCGGCCATCGTCGAGATCGAGCCGGAAAACGTCGCCAGCGATACCGTCGAGCAGCACGTTTATGCCGTTGCCGGCAGCGACAAGTACAAGCTGCTGTACAACCTGATCGCGCAGAACGACTGGACCCGCGTGATGGTCTTCGCCAACCGCAAGGACGAAGTGCGCCGCATCGAAGAACGCCTGACCAAGGACGGCATCAGCGCCGCCCAGATGTCCGGCGACGTGCCACAGCACAAGCGCATCAAGGTCCTGGAAGGCTTCCGTGAAGGCAAGATCCGTGTCCTGGTCGCCACCGACGTCGCCGGCCGCGGCATCCACGTCGATGGCATCAGCCACGTGATCAACTTCACCCTGCCCGAAGACCCGGACGACTACGTGCACCGCATCGGCCGTACCGGCCGCGCCGGCAGCACCGGTACCTCCATCAGCTTCGCTGGCGAGGACGATGCCTTCGCCCTGCCGCCGATCGAGGAACTGCTGGGCCGCAAGATCAATTGCGAGATGCCGCCCACCGAGTTGCTCAAGCCGGTACCGCGCAAGCACTGATCGCTTGTTGCACCAGAAGAAGGCGAAGCCACATGGCTTCGCCTTTTTTGTTTCCACCGGCGTTACCGCGGGTGACGAATTCCCCTTGCTAGAGCCTGCCATTCCTCCTGCCGGACCCGCTGGGACGACCGTACGGCATCCCCCCGCAAACAATGGCCACGCGCCATTACCCGCGCAATAGGCCTGTCCCCGGCCGTTTCTGCTCAATTTTATTTACAGACGTAAAAAAATTCGCACGCTTCTTGCAAAGCACGCGAGAACAATTCCAAGAACTCGTCGGAATCCTCCCATGCCCTTGCGCGCCAAACTTGCTCTGAGTTTCCTCTCGGTCGGCCTGATCCCCGTGCTGGTGATGGCCATCGTGGTCTATCTCCAGGCCAGCCGTGCCCTCGAAGACCAAAGCCTGAACGCCCTGGAGGCGGTCGCCAGCATCAAGCAGCGGCAACTGATGGACGCCTGGAAGGCCCGTAACGACCAGCTCAGCAGCCTCGCCACCAACCTGGGCAGTAACTACGCGGGGCTGGACAGCGAATCCCTGGTGACTACCGCCAACTACGACCGCCCGGTGTTCGAGAACTTCATCAAGACCTTCGGCTACCGCGAACTGCGCCTGGTGGCCGGCGACGGCACGGTGGTGTTCAGCCTCGGCCGTGGCGTGGATTACCAGCAGAACGTCGATGCGCCGAAATGGCGCGACACCGCCTTCGGCAAGTTCATTCGCGGGGCACTCAACAGCGGCAAGGCCAGCATCAGCGACCTGGAACAGGCGCCCAACGACCAGCAGCCGGTGCAATGGCTGGCCGCGCCGATCAAGGACAACGGCAAGCTGCAACTGCTGCTGGTGCTGGAACTGCCGCTCGCCTCGATCAACGAAGTGATGCAGAACCGCCAGGGCCTGGGCGACGCCGGCGAGACCTACCTGGTCGGCGGCGACGGCAGCCTGCGCTCGGATTCGGTGCGCTTCGCCGATCACCACGTGCGCCGCGACAAGGAAAGCCCCACCGCGATTCCCGGCCAGGCCATCGAGAAAGCCTTGGCTGGCGAGCAGGGGCGTCTCACCGAACCCGGCCTGAGCAACGAGACGGCGCTGAAGTCCTTCGTCCCGCTGAACCTCGACGGCCTGCACTGGGCGCTGGTGGCGGAAATGGACCAGGCCCAGGCCTTCGCCCCGGTGCGCAAGCTGATGTGGCAGATCCTCGTGCTCGGCGTGCTGACCCTGCTCGGCGTCGCCGCCGGCACCTGGCTGGTCAGCCGCAGCGTGATGCGCCCTCTGGGCGGCGAGCCTGCCAGCATGGCCGCGCTGGCCCAGCGCCTGGCCAATGGCGAACTGCGCCTGAGCGACGATGCCAGCGCCAGCAGCGGCCTGATGCAAGCCCTGCGCGAGATGACCACGGCCTGGCGCCAAGTGGTGGAACGCCTGCGTCAGGCCAGTGAGGCCGTGGGCGATGCCAGCGGTGACATCCTCGACGCCGCCGGGCGCACCAGCAACCACCTCGATCAACAGCAGGAAGCGCTGGAGATGGTGGTCAGTGCTGTCGACCAAATGGCCGCGACCGTGCAGGAAATCGCCGGCAGCGCCAGCCGCAGCGCTGACGGAAGCGCCGCCGCGCGACAGGCCTTCGTCGCCATGCAAGGCACCCTGCAGCACATGATCGGTCGCCAGGACCAGTTGCTGGTCGGCCTGCGCCAGGCAGACGGAGTGGTGCAGACGCTGGCCGGCGAGAGCCAGCAGATCGGCTCGGTGCTGGACGTGATCCGCTCCATCGCCGAACAGACCAACCTGCTCGCCCTCAACGCAGCCATCGAAGCCGCCCGCGCCGGTGAAGCGGGCCGCGGCTTCGCCGTGGTCGCCGACGAAGTGCGCAGTCTCGCCCAGCGCACCCGCAGCGCCACCGACGAAATCGTCGCCATCGTCGGCAGCCTGGGCGACTCTTCTGTCCAGGCGCAGTCGAGTATGAGCGGCGCCAGCGAACAGGCGCACACCCTGGAGCACGACACCCAGGCCGTGCTGGAAGCCCTCGGCGCGCTGGACGATTCGCTGCAGGGGGTGCACGCCATGGCCTTCCAGATCGCCGCCGCAGCCGAACAGCAGGCCGCCACGACCCAGGAAGTGAACCAGCATATGCACCGACTGAGCGACATGACCGTGGAAAACCGCAAGACCGCCGCGCACACCCGCGATTGCGGCGAGCACTTGCGCCGCGTGGCCGGCAGCCAGGAAGAACTGGTGGCGCAGTTCAAGCTGTGATCCGCGAGCGCTTTTCGTAGGACCGAGGGGGACGCCTAGTCCTTGCTCGCGAATCCGCATAACACCGGGATCGCCGGCAGAATGCGTTCGCGAGCAAGCTCGCTCCTACAAGGGCCCTCCTCCCGACCACACGCTCTTGCCGATCAAGACAATCGAGTCCAGAATGGAAAAATAAATCCACACCTGGAGTCTCGCCATGTCCGCCGCCACGCCTTTCACCCTCAACCAGGCTGACGCCGAACGTCTGCTCGAACAGGTCGACGTGCTTCAGGCGATGCGCGACATGTTCGTCGAGCTGGCCGCCGGCAGCGCCGTACAGCCCGCGCAGCAACTGGTGGAATTCCCCAATGGGGGCGGCGACTTCATCAACTACCTGGGCGTGCTGGCCTCGCAGAAGGTCTACGGCGTGAAGACCTCGCCGTACATCGTGCGCCAGCCCAAGTCGCTGGTCACCGCGTGGAGCCTGCTGATGTCCATGGACAGCGGTCAGCCGCTGCTGCTGTGCGACGCCGGCAGCCTGACCACGGCGCGCACTGCCGCTACCACCGCCCTCGCCGTGCAGGAACTGGCCCACCAGAACGCCAAGCGCCTGGCTATCGTCGGCAGCGGTCCAGTCGCCCGTACGCACCTGCGCTACGCAGCTGGCCTGCGTGACTGGCAAAGCATCCGTATCTACTCTCCGAACCTGAGCGCTGGCGTGCTGGCCCAGTTCGGCGCCATTGATTCCCGCGCCGAACCCGCCACCAGCGTAGAAGCCGCCGTGGCCGACGCCGACGTAGTGCTGCTGTGCACCTCGTCCGGTACCCCGGTGCTCGATCCCGCGATCCTGACCAAACCGGCGCTGATCACTTCCATCAGCACCAACGTCGCCCGCGCCCACGAAGTGCCACCACGGTCGCTGGCGCAGATGGACGTGTACTGCGACTACCGCGCCACCACCCCGGCGTCCGCCGGCGAGATGCGCCTGGCCCGCGACGAGCACGGCTGGAACGGCGCCATCCTCGGCGACCTGCCGGAACTGGTCAGCGGCCAGGTTGCCAAACCGGACTACCAGCGCCATGCCTTCTTCCGCTCCATCGGCCTGGGCCTGGAAGACGTCGCCCTGGCCAATGCGCTCTACCATCTGCAACGCAAGAACGCCTGAGCCGGAGACGAACATGATCGAAGTCGACTACCTCATCATCGGCGGCGGCATCGCCGGCGCCTCCACCGGCTACTTTCTCTCCCGCCACGGCAAGGTCGTCGTGCTGGAGCGCGAGTCCCACGCCGGCTACCACTCCACCGGCCGGTCGGCAGCGCTGTACACCGTGGCCTACGGCACGCCACAGGTGCGCGCCCTGACCGCCGCCAGCCGCGACTTCTTCGACAACCCTCCCGAGGGCTTCGTCGAACACCCGATCCTCACCCCGCGCGGGGAGATGACGGTGGACTTCGAAGGCAACCCGGAAGAACTCCAGCGCCAGTACGAAAGCGCCCTCGCCAGCGTGCCGGAAATGCGCCTGCTCGATGCCGATGAAGCCTGTGCCATCGTCCCGGTGCTGCGCCGCGAGAAAGTCCACGGCGCGATGCTCGACCCCAGCGCTGCCGACATCGACACCGACGGCCTGCTGCAGGGCTACCTGCGCGGCATCCGGCGCAACGGCGGCAGCGTACAACTGGATAGCGAAGCCCTGGAAATCAGCCGCATCGACGACGCGTGGGAGGTACGCTGCGCGCAGCAGACCTACCGTGCGCCGGTACTGGTCAACGCCGCTGGCGGCTGGTCCGACAAGATCGCCGAACTGGCCGGCGCCGCGCCCCTGGGCCTCACGCCCAAGCGCCGCGCCGCCTTCCTCTTCAGCCCGCCGGAGGGCGTGGACAGCCACGCCTGGCCGGTGCTGGTAAGCCTGGACGAGTCCTTCTACTTCAAGCCCGATGCCGGCATGCTGCTAGGCTCGCCGGCCAATGCCGACCCGGTGGAGCCCCACGACGTGCAGCCCGAAGAGCTGGACATCGCCCTGGGCATCTACCAGATCGAGGAGCACACCACCCTCAACATCCGCCGCCCGAGCCACACCTGGGCCGGCCTGCGTTCGTTCTTCGCCGATGGCGACTTGGTCTCCGGCTATGACCCGGCCACGCCCGGCCTGTACTGGGTCGCAGGGCAAGGTGGCTACGGCATCCAGACCTCCGCAGCGATGGGCGAGGCCAGCGCCGCGCTGATCCGCCGCGAGGCCCTGCCCGAGCACCTGACCCGCCACGGTCTCACCGCCGAAATGCTGTCCCCGGCGCGCCTGCTGGCCGAGTGAGTCGCCATTCGTGACAGCCCGCGGGCGCTTGCGGCACACTCGCCAGCGCCCGCGCCATCGCCCGCCTAATCGCCTCGAGAGCCTTGCCCATGACCGCCGCTGATCCGCTGGACAACTACAAGGCCATCGCCGACGCCATCGCCGCGCTGTTCTTCCCCCATGCCGAAGTGGTCATCCATGACCTGCGCAATCAGCGCGTGGCGTATCTGGCGAACAACATCTCCAAGCGCGAGATCGGCGACGACTCGGCGCTGGAGGACATGCTCGAAGGCAGTCATGACGAGCGCAACATCGGCCCCTACGAGAAGCTCAACTGGGACGGCCAGAAGATCCGCTCCATCAGCACCGTGCTGCGCGATGCCAGGGGCGAGCCGCTCGCAGTGCTGTGCATCAACCTCAACATCACCCTCTTCGAGACCGCCAAGGCGGCGCTCGACCTGTTCCTCTCCTCCAGCAAGGTCATCCCGCAGCCGGACGCGCTGTTCCGCGACGACTGGCAGGAGCGTATCAACACCTTCCTGCATGGCTGGCTGCAGCAGCGCCAGCTGAGCCTCTCCACCCTGAGCCGCGACCACAAGCGCGAACTGGTCCTGGCGCTGCATGCCGAGGGCGCGTTCAAGGGCAAGAGCGCGGCGAATTACGTCGCCAACGTGCTGAACATGGGGCGCGCGACGGTGTACAAGCACCTGAAGGAGTTGAGGGAGGAGGTCTGAGGCTTTCCTTCCTCGCTTGCCGCCACCTATAGGAGCGAGCCTGCTCGCGAACCGCACTCTGCCGCACTCACGGGGGGATGCTCGCAATCCCCTTGCGACCTGGGCGCGCGGATCGATGGGTATCGCTGCGTTCCACGCCATCCTACGGCGAGGTTTTCCTGTTGCCGCCGTGCAGATGGGTAGATTCGCGGACAAGGTCCACTCTTATGGGCAGTGCCGAGTTGGGTGGGTTCGCGAGCAAGCTCGCTCCTACGAAGAGCC
Source organism: Pseudomonas sp. PDM18 (assembly GCF_014852585.1). Taxonomy (GTDB): domain Bacteria; phylum Pseudomonadota; class Gammaproteobacteria; order Pseudomonadales; family Pseudomonadaceae; genus Pseudomonas. Next base: position 158,590 of record NZ_JACVBX010000013.1, read on the forward strand.
GATACACCGGCAATGGGCAAGTTCGCGACCACGAACTTGGCATCCCCCTCTGTCCTAGGAAAAGCAGAAGGCCGCCCGAAGGCGGCCTTTGTATCGATCGGCGGAAGATCAATCGCCGTAGATATCGCTCTTGAAGTACTTGCCCTCGATGGCCTTGTACTTGCCATTGGCGCGCAGCGCGTCGATGGCGGCATTGAGCTGGCCGACCAGTTCGGTGTTGCCCTTGCGTACCGCGATACCGGCACCCTCGCCGAAGTATTTCGGATCCTTGAACTCCGGCCCGATAAAGGCGAAGCCCTTGCCACGCGGGGTGTCCAGGAAGCCGATCTGCAGCGGGATGGAGTCGGCGAAGGTGCCGTCCAGGCGGCCCGCCAGCAGGTCCAGGTAGATCTCGTCCTGGCTGGTGTAGCGCACCACGTTGGCGCCGGCCTTGCCCAGTACCTCGGTGGCGAAGCGGTCAGCCGTGGAGCCGCGCTGCACGCCGATGTTCTTGCCCTTGAGCTGGCTGAACTGCTCGTCCAGCTGCGAGCCTTCCTTCATCACCAGGCGGCCCGGGGTGAAGTAGTACTTGTGGGTGAAGTCCACCGAGTGCTTGCGCTCTTCGGTGATGGTGATGGAGGACAGCGCGGCGTCGATCTTGCGCACCTTCAGCGAGGGGATCAGGCCGTCATACTCCTGCTCGACCCACTGGCACTTGCGCTTCATCTCTTCGCACAGCGCATTGCCGATGTCGTAGTCGAAGCCGGCGATGCCGCCCTCCGGGGTCTTGAACGCGAAGGGCGGGTAGGCCGCCTCGATGCCGATGCGCAGCGGCTTGTCGTCGGCGTGGGAGAAGGTGGCGAAAGCGGCCAGCATCAGGCCGCCCAGCAGGGCTTTGCGATTCATCAATGAACTCCGTTGTGTGGTCGCCGGGGCGAGCGCCGGCCGGTACGTCTTGGCAGTGAGTACGGCATTTTGGGGTTCGTCCAGGGGCGCAACACAGGAGGTTGCAGCGGCATTGCCTTGCCCTCACCCAGGCGAACGACTTCTTGTTCTGGCTTGTTCTGCTCCGTCCACGCGCGGGCGCGCGTAAACTTAAAATCCAATCTGGACTAAAAAGTACACAACGTCAATCGCCCTGCGACCGCACGGCACACTCCCCTTTGCGCGCCCTGCGCTACTCCTTCGGAGGAATGTCTCGCACCGGGCTGGCGCCTTAGTCTGGAAGCGTTCCGAAGCGATCCGAGGAGGATTCGAAACGATTCTTTCGCATGATTTACCGTAGCTTCCACGGTTATACCTTTGGCAGATGCCCGAAGCCCCCGCGATACGCTCATGTCGCAGGGGCTTTTCTTTTGCCTGGCGAAAGATGCGAAAGCGGCAGATGACGCAGGGCATCATCTGCCGCTTCCGGGAGCAAGGCAGGCAAGGCAAAGGGCGGGCGCGAGGCCCGCCGAGGGAGGTCGGCTTCAGCCGCCGCTGAGATTCATGAAGCGCAGCACCTGCACGTCGCCAACGGTGAATTCGTGGCGTGCCGGCTTGCGCTGCAGGGCGCCGCGCAGGGCTTCGAGGATCGGTTCGTCGTGCAGCGGATGGCGGCGCAGCAGGCCGCGCAGGTCCAGGGAGTTCTCGTGGCCCAGGCACAGCAGCAGGCGGCCTTCGGCGGTCAGGCGCAGGCGGTTGCAGGTGGCGCAGAAGTTGTGCGAATGCGGCGAGATGAAACCGATGCGCGTACCCGGATGCTGCGCCAGCCGCACGTAGCGTGCCGGGCCACCGCTGTGTTCGGTGCTGTCCAGCAGCTCGTGGTGCTCGGCGATCAGCGCGCGGACTTCGTCGCTGGAGCAGAAGCTCTCCTCGCGCTCGCGGCCGACCTGACCCAGCGGCATCTCCTCGATGAAGCTGATGTCCAGCCCGTGGGCGATGGCGTAATCCACCAGCGCCGGCACTTCGTCGGCATTGCGGCCCTTCATCACCACGCAGTTCAGCTTGATGTGCTCGAACCCGGCTTGCTGGGCGGCGTCTATTCCACGCAGCACTTGCTCCAGGCGCCCGGTGCGGGTGATGGCGGCGAAGCGTTGCGCATCCAGGGTGTCGAGGCTGATGTTCAGCCGGGTCAGGCCGGCGGCGTGCAGGTCACCGGCCAGCTTGCTGAGCTGCGAGCCGTTGCTGGTCATGCACAGCTCGCGCAGGCCGGGCAGCGCCGCGAGGCGTTCGCAGAGGTGGACGATGCCGGGGCGCACCAGCGGTTCACCGCCGGTGAGACGCAGCTTCTTCACGCCGCGCTCGACGAAGAGGCGCGCTACCCGTTCGATCTCTTCCAGGGTGAGCACCTGCTGACGCGGCAGGAAGCGCATGTTCTCCGACATGCAGTAGACGCAGCGGAAGTCGCAGCGGTCGGTTACGGACAGGCGCAGGTAGTCGATCTTGCGACCCTGGCCGTCGATCCATTCGGACATGGTGTTTCACTCCGGCCGGCCTTCACTATCCACGGTGAAAGCCGAAATTCATGGCCGTTTCCGAAGCCCCTCTCTCCTCTGGGGGAGGAATTGGGAGAGAGGGGCCCGGAACCGGTTCACTGCACCAGCGGCGACTCTGCTCCGTCGAAGACGAAGCCGTCGATCCGGGCCTCGCCGGCCAGCACGCTGATGTACTGGCTGACCGCGCGCTGCAGCACCTGGGCGCGCAGGTAGGCGGCGATGCGCGGGCGCGCCTGCGCGAAGTCCAGCGGCTCACCGCCATCGCGCTCGATCAGCTCTACCACATGCAGGCCGTAGCGACTTTCCAGCGGATGGCCGAGCAGGCCGGGTTGCTGTTGCAGCAGGCGTTTCTCGAACTCGGGGACGGTCTGCCCCGGTTCGATCCAGCCCAGTTCACCGCCGTCGTCCTTGGACGGGCAGTCGGAGAAGCGCATCGCCTTCTCGGCGAAACGTTCGGGATGTTCACGTAGTTCGGCCAGCAGCTCCTCGGCCTGTTCGCGGGCCTTGGCGCGGCCTTCCAGATCGTCCGGCGCGCAGCCCAGCAGGACATGGCGCAGGCGCATGCGCCAGGGTGCGGTCAGGCGGGTGGGATTGGCTTCGTACCATTGGCGGCAACTGGCTTCGTCGGCTTCGGGCACGCCGACTTCACGGTCGATCAGGGTGCGGATGCGCGCTTCTTCCAGGGCCTCGCCCTCTTCCGCTTCAGCCTCAAGGCCCAGCGCATCGGCGCGCTGCACCAGCAGCTGGCGTACCACCAGCGCGCGGCAGGCGGAGTAAAGCGCCTCGGCGTGGCTGGACGCGGGATGGTATTGCAGCTCGCGGGCCAGTTCGTCCTCGGCGATGGCGACGCCGTTGACTTCGATTTTCGGCAGGTCGACGTGTTCGACCTTGGCTTCGTAGTGGGAACAACTCATTTCGCTTACCTCCGGTAACCCTCTCCCCTGCCCTCTGACTGGGCGTCCCCCCCATGAAGGGAGAGGGGGAAGAGCTTCAGGTGGGGCGGACGACGCACCAGCGTCATCCGCCGCTGCTTCACGCTGCGCGACGCTTGGTACGGACCACCTGGTAGCGGCGGCCGAAGTACCACACCGGGGCGCTGACGATATGCACCAGGCGGGTGAAGGGGAACAGCACGAACAGGGTCAGGCCGAGGGTCACGTGCAGCTTGTAGACCAGCGATACCGGGGCGATGGCCTCGGCGGCAGCCAGCGGCTGGAAGGTGACGATGGACTGCGCCCAGTTGGCCAGCATGACCATCACCGAACCATCCAGGTGATGGGTGGAGGCGACGATGGTGGAGAGGCCGAGGATCAGCTGGACGTAGAGCACCAGCAGGATCATCAGGTCCGATGCGTTGCCGGTGGCGCGTACACGCTCATTGGTCAGGCGGCGCAGGATCAGGCCGGTCAGGCCGATGAAGCAGAGGATGCCAAAGAAGCCGCCGGAGACCATCGCCAGCAGTTGCTTCTGCTCGGTGCTGATCAGGTGCTCGTAGACCGCGTGCGGAGTCAGCAGGCCGACGAAGTGCCCGGCGAGGATGAACAGCACACCGACGTGGAACAGGTTGCTGTAAACGCGCATGCCCTTCTTGCTCAGCATCTGGCTGGAGCCGGCTTTCCAGGTGTATTGCGAGAGGTCGAAGCGCGCCCAGCTGCCGATCAGGCAGATGGCCAGCGCGACGTAGGGATAGATCCCGAACGCTAGAAGATCGAGGGACATGTTCAGACTCCTTCTCTGGCCGCCCGGTACTGCACTTGCGGCACCGGCTGGGCGACCCACTGCATGGGTTGTTCGGCGGCGGAGGAAATCCGCCGGGCGCTGGTGGACGGGCAACCGACGGCGGGCTCGGTAAAGCTCACCGGGGTTTCCTCCCAGGCCTTGTCGATGGCTTCCAGGCTGTCGTCGCGCACTTCCTGTTCGCGGTCGCGCTTGAGCGCGCCGAGGTCGGGCTGTTCGCCGGACAGCTCCAGCAGGCTGTTGAAGATCGCCGCATAGCTGCTGCCGCGCTCTTCCAGGCGCAGGGCGATCAGCGCCAGGATGTGCGCGACTTCGGCGAGACCCGCGCGGGCCGACTCGGCGTCCTGCAGGGCGAGGAACTCCAGGTACAGCGGCAGGTAGTCCGGCAGCTCGTTGACGTCGATGACCAGGCCCGCCTGGGTGTAGCGGTCCATCAGGTCGACCATCGCCTGGCCACGGTCACGGCTTTCGCCGTGCACGTGTTCGAACAGCAGTAGGGAGACCGAGCGACCGCGCTCGAACAGCCCGTCGTAACGGGCCTGGACGTCGAGGATGTCGCCCTTGCACAGCTCGTTGAGCAGCGCGGCGAGGCCGTCGCGCTGCTTCTCTGGCAGGTCGCAGGTGCGGATCAGGGCATGCAGCGCCAGGCTTTCCTCGCGCAGTTCGACGCGCGGGTAGTCGAGCATCAGCGCGCTGAGCTTGAGCAGTTGGCTATGACTGTCCATATCGATCACTCCTGTATCTGCACGGTCTGGATGACGTTGCGCTTGTCCACGGCCTTGCCGCCGAACAGGTTCACGCCGGAGTTGCTGGAGCAACCGTTGCCAAAGCTGAAGCCGCAACCCGAACGCTCGGCGAAGGCATCCGACAGCGCTTCTTCGCGATGCGCGGTGGGGATGACGAAGCGGTCTTCGTAGTTGGCGATCGCCAGGTAGCGGTACATCTCTTCCACCTGGTTCACGGTCAGGCCGACCTTCTTCAGCACTTCCAGGTCCTGCTTGCCTTCCACGTGCTCGGAACGCTTGTAGGCACGCATGGCCAGCAGGCGCTTGAGGGCCAGCAGCACCGGGGCGGTGTCGCCGGCGGTCAGCAGGTTGGCCAGGTACTGCACGGGGATGCGCAGCGACTCGACGTCCGGGATCACGCCATCGTTGCCGATGTGGCCTTCGGCGGCGGCGTTCTGGATCGGCGACAGCGGCGGCACGTACCAGACCATCGGCAGCGTGCGGTATTCCGGGTGCAGCGGCAGGGCCAGCTTCCAGTCCATGGCCAGCTTGTACACCGGCGACTTCTGCGCGGACTCGATGACGCTGTCCGGTACGCCGTCCTTGCGCGCCTGCTCGATCACCTTCGGGTCGAACGGATCGAGGAAGATCTCCAGCTGCTTCTGGTACAGCTCGCGCTCGTTCTCGCAGGTGGCCACTTCGTGGATGCGGTCGGCGTCATACAGCAGCACGCCGAGGTAGCGGATGCGGCCCACGCAGGTTTCCGAGCAGACGGTCGGCTGGCCGGCTTCGATGCGCGGGTAGCAGAAGATGCACTTCTCGGATTTTCCGCTCTTCCAGTTGAAGTAGATCTTCTTGTACGGGCAGCTGCTGATGCACATGCGCCAGCCGCGGCACTTGTCCTGGTCGATGAGGACGATGCCGTCTTCCTCGCGCTTGTAGATCGCGCCGCTCGGGCACGAGGCCACGCACGCCGGGTTCAGGCAGTGCTCGCACAGGCGCGGCAGGTACATCATGAAGGTGTTTTCGTACTCACCGTAGATGTCCGCCTGGACCTGGTCGAAGTTCTTGTCCTTGCGGCGCTTGGCAAACTCGGTGCCGAGGATTTCTTCCCAGTTGGGGCCCCACTCGATCTTCTGCATGCGCTGGCCGGAGACCAGCGAGCGCGGACGGGCAACCGGCTGGTGCTGGGCCTTGGGCGCGGTGTGCAGGTGCTGGTAGTCGAAGTCGAAGGGCTCGTAGTAGTCATCGATTTCCGGCAGGTCCGGGTTGGCGAAGATGTTCGCCAGCACGCGGAACTTGCCGCCGATGCGCGGGACGATGGAGCCGTCGGCATTGCGCTTCCAGCCGCCCTTCCACTTCTCCTGGTTCTCCCACTCTTTCGGGTAACCGATGCCGGGCTTGGTTTCGACGTTGTTGAACCAGGCGTACTCGACGCCTTCGCGGCTGGTCCAGACGTTCTTGCAGGTGATGGAGCAGGTGTGGCAACCGATGCATTTGTCGAGGTTCAGCACCATGCCGACTTGCGAACGAATTTTCATGGCAGTAATCCTCAAATGTCCTGGGGCAGCGATTGCGGCAGAGCGTCACCGCCCAGTCCGCCCTGCTCCGGCTCGTCGAGCCAGTCGACCTTGTTCATCTTGCGCACCACGACGAACTCGTCGCGGTTGCAGCCGACGGTGCCGTAGTAGTTGAAGCCCCACGCCTGCTGGGCGTAGCCGCCGATCATGTGGGTGGGCTTGAGGACCACGCGGGTCACCGAGTTGTGGTGGCCGCCGCGAGTGCCGGTGGTCTCGCTGCCCGGCAGGTTCACGATGCGCTCCTGGGCGTGGTACATCATCACCATGCCGTCCTTCACGCGCTGGCTGACCACCGCGCGGCAGGTGGCGGCACCGTTGGCGTTGAAGACCTCGACCCAGTCGTTGTCCTCGATGCCTACGCTTTTCGCGTCGTGCTCGCTCATCCAGATGATCGGGCCGCCGCGCGACAGGGTGAGCATCAGCAGGTTGTCGCTGTAGGTGGAGTGGATGCCCCACTTCTGGTGCGGGGTGATCCAGTTCAGGGTGATCTCGGCGTGGCCGTTGGGCTTCTTGTTGAACAGCTTGTCGGTGCTGCGGGTGTTGACCGGCGGCCGGTAGCTGACGAAGCCCTCGCCGAAGGCCTGCATCCAGGGGTGATCCTGGTAGAACTGCTGGCGGCCGGTGAGGGTGCGCCACGGGATCATTTCGTGGACGTTGGTATAGCCGGCGTTGTAGCTCACATGCTCGTCCTCCAGGCCCGACCAGGTGGGGCTGGAGATGATCTTGCGCGGCTGCGCCTGGACGTCGCGGAAGCGGATCTTCTCTTCTTCCTTGGGCAGCGCGAGATGGGTATGGTCGCGGCCGGTGAACTTCGACAGCGCTTCCCAGGCCTTCACGGCGACCTGGCCGTTGGTTTCCGGTGCCAGGGCGAGGATCACCTCGGCGGCGTCGATAGCACTCTCGATGCGCGGGCGGCCTTCGCTGATGCCGGTCTCGGTGACCTTGTGGTTCAGCTCGCCGAGCAGCTTGATTTCCTTGTCGGTGTTCCAGCCGATGCCCTTGCCGCCGTTGCCGAGTTTGTCCAGCAGCGGGCCGAGGGAGGTGAACTTCTTGTAGGTGTTGGGGTAGTCACGCTCGACCACGTGCAGGGTCGGCATGGTGCGGCCGGGAACCGGTTCGCACTCGCCCTTCTTCCAGTCGCTGCCGCCGAACGGCTGCGCGAGTTCGTTGGCGGTGTCGTGCAGCAGCGGCACGGTCACCAGGTCCTTCTCCACGCCCAGGTGGCCGACGGAGACTTCGGAGAACTTCTTGGCAATCGCCTTGTAGATCTCCCAGTCGCTCTTGGCTTCCCAGGCCGGGTCGGTGGCGGCCGACAGCGGGTGGATAAAGGGGTGCATGTCGGAGGTGTTGAGGTCGTCCTTCTCGTACCAGGTCGCGGTCGGCAGGACGATGTCCGAGTACATGCAGGTGGAGGACATGCGGAAGTCGAGGGTGGTGACCAGGTCCAGCTTGCCCTCGGCGCCTTCGTCGACCCAATCCACTTCGCCCGGGCAGGGGCCGCCGGCCTTGCCGAGGTCGTCGTTCATCACGCCGTTCTTCGCGCCCAGCAGGTACTTGAGCATGTACTCGTGACCCTTGCCCGAGGAGCCGAGCAGGTTAGAACGCCAGATGAACATGTTGCGCGGGAAGTTCTGCGGATCGTCCGGCTGCTCGCTGGCCACGCGCAGGTTGCCCGCCTTGAGTTCGCGGACCACGTAGTCCTGCACCGGGATGCCGGCGCGCTCGGCGTCAGCGGCGATGTGCAGCGGGTTGCGGTTGAGCTGCGGGGCGGACGGCAGCCAGCCCATGCGTTCGGCGCGGATGTTGTAGTCCAGCGCGTGCTCGGGGAACTGCTTGGTGTCGGCCAGCGGCGAGAGGACTTCGTGCATCGAAATCTTCTCGTGGCGCCATTGCGAGCTGTGCAGGTAGAAGAAGCTGGTGCCGTTCATCTGCCGCGGCGGACGGCTCCAGTCGGTACCGAAGGCCAGCGGGACCCAGCCGGTCTGCGGGCGGAGTTTTTCCTGGCCGACGTAGTGCGCCCAGCCGCCACCGCTCTGGCCGATGCAGCCGCACATCATCAGCATGTTGATGACCGCGCGGTAGTTCATGTCCATGTGATACCAGTGGTTCATCGCGGCGCCGATGATGACCATGGCCTTGCCATGGGTCTTGTCGGCGCTGTCGGCGAACTCGCGGGCCACCTGGATGGCGCGGGCAGCCGGTACGCCGGTGATGCGGGCCTGCCAGGCCGGGGTGTAGGGCACGTCGGCGTCGGTGTAGGAGGCAGCGACGTTGCCGCCGCCCAGGCCACGGTCGACGCTGTAGTTGGCCATCTGCAGGTCATACACGGTGGCGACGCGCAGGGTCTGGCCGTCGGCGCCGGTGACTTCGCGGAAGGGTACGCGACGCACCAGCACCTCGTCGTTGTCCACGCCCTTGAAGTGCGGGTGTTCCTGGCCGGCGAAGTACGGGAAGCCGACGTCGCAGGCCTTTTCCGGGCCATCGATCAGGGTCAGGGCCAGGCGGGTTTCACGCTTGGCGCCGCCTTCGGTTTCCTCGATGTTCCACTTGCCCGACTCGCCCCAGCGGTAGCCGATGGCGCCGGTGGGCGAAACCAGCTCGCCGGAGATTTCGTCCAGGCCGATGGTCTTCCACTCGGGGTTGTTGTCCTGGCCGAGGTTGTTCGCCAGGTCAGCCGCGCGCAGGTAGCGGGTCGGCTTGAGTACGCCGTCGGTGTGCGGTTCGAGCAGCACCAGCATCGGCATGTCGGTGTACTGGCGGCAGTAATCGACGAAGTAGGCGCTGGGTTTCTCGAGGTGGAATTCCTTGAGGATGACGTGACCAAAGGCCATGCCCAGTGCGGCGTCGGTGCCCTGCTTGGGGTTGAGCCAGAGGTCGGTGAGCTTGGCCACTTCGGAGTAGTCCGGGGTGACGGCCACGGTCTTGGTGCCCTTGTAGCGGACTTCGGTGAAGAAGTGCGCGTCGGGGGTGCGGGTCTGCGGGACGTTGGAGCCCCAGGCGATGATGTAGCTGGAGTTGTACCAATCGGCCGATTCCGGCACGTCGGTCTGCTCGCCCCAGATCTGCGGGGAGGCCGGCGGCAGGTCGCAGTACCAGTCGTAGAAGGACAGGCACACGCCACCGATCAGCGACAGGTAACGGGCGCCAGCGGCGTAGCTGACCATCGACATGGCCGGGATCGGCGAGAAGCCGACTACGCGGTCCGGGCCGTAGGCCTTGGCGGTGTAGACGTTGGCGGCGGCAATGATCTCGGTGACTTCGCTCCAGCTCGAACGGATGAAGCCGCCCAGGCCGCGTTCGCTCTTGTAGCTTTTCGCCTTGGCCTTGTCTTCGACGATGCTGGCCCAGGCGTCCACCGGGTCGTTGTGGGCAGCGCGGGCCTCACGCCAGAGCTTGAGCAGCGGCTTGCGCACCTTGGGGTACTTCAGGCGGTTGGCGCTGTACATGTACCAGGAGTAGCTGGCGCCACGGGGACAGCCGCGTGGCTCGTGGTTGGGCAGGTCCGGGCGGGTACGCGGGTAGTCGGTCTGCTGGGTTTCCCAGGTGATCAGGCCATTCTTCACGTAGATCTTCCAGGAGCACGAGCCAGTGCAGTTCACCCCGTGGGTAGAGCGAACGATCTTGTCGTGCTGCCAGCGCTGCCGGTAACTGTTTTCCCAGGCCCGGCTTTCGTTGGTGACCTCGCCATGACCATCGGCGAATTCACCCTGCTTCTTCTTGAAGAATTGCAGGCGGTCGAGTAGGTAACTCATCTGTATCTCCTCACCCGGTCTGCGCCGGGCGTTCAAACGCTAATCAAGCTCGCGGAACGGTTTGGCGGCGGGCGCAGGCGCGCCCGCCACGGCAATCAGCAGGGGCTTTCGGCGCCCTTGCGCGCGTACCACCACCAGGTGGCGACGATGCAGCTCAGGTAGTACGCGACGAAGACGTAGAGGGCGCCCTCGGCACTGCCGCTCATGTCCAGCGAAGTGCCGAAGGCCTTGGGAATGAAGAAGCCGCCGAAGGCGCCGATGGCAGCGGAGAAACCGATCACCGCAGCCGATTCCATGCTGGCGTTCCTGGTCGCCTGGGCTTCGCTGACGCCACCTTGCTTCAGGCGTGCGGCCCACTCGTTGCGGAAGATCACCGGGATCATCCGGAAGGTGCTGCCGTTGCCGATGCCGGCGAAGAAGAACAGGCCGATGAAGGAACCGAGGAAGCCGAAGAAGCTGCCGGCGTTGCCGGCGCTGGGCAGGAAGCTGATCACCGCGAACACGCCGGCGATCATTGCCGCGTAGTTCCACAGGGTGATGCGCGCGCCGCCGAACTTGTCCGCCAGCCAGCCACCCAGCGGGCGGCTCAGGGCGCCGACCAGCGGGCCGAGGAAGGCGTACTGCAGCGGGTTGATGTCCGGGAACTGGGTCTTGCTGAGCATGGCGAAGCCGGCGGAGAAGCCGATGAACGAGCCGAAGGTGGCCACGTACAGCCAGCACATCAGCCAGTTGTGCTTGCGCTTGAAGATCACCGACTGGTCGCGGAAGGAAGCCTTGGCATCAGCGATGTCGTTCATGCCGAACCAGGCGGCCACCGAGACCACGGCGATGAAGGGCACCCAGATCCAGCCGGCGTTCTGCAGGAACAGGCGACCACCGTCCGACAGCTGCTGCGGCTCGCCACCGAAGGCGCCGAACAGGCCACCGGCCACGGCCAGCGGCACAGCGAACTGCATCACCGAGACGCCCAGGTTACCCAGGCCGGCGTTCAGGCCCAGGGCGGTGCCCTGCTGGTTCTTGGGGTAGAAGAAGCTGATGTTGGACATGCTCGATGCGAAGTTGCCGCCGCCGAAGCCGCACAGCAGCGCGATGGTCGCGAACACCCAGTACGGGGTGCTCGGGTCCTGTACGGCGAAGCCCAGCCAGAGGCAGGGGATCAGCAGCGAGGCGGTAGACAGCGCGGTCCAGCGGCGGCCGCCGACCATCGGCACCATGAAGGAGTAGAACACCCGCAACGTGGCGCCGGAGATCGACGGCAGCGCGGCGAGCAGAAACAGCTGGTCGTTGCTGAAGCTGAAGCCGGCGGCGTTCAGGCGCACGGTGACGGTGCTCCAGATCATCCACACAGCGAAGGCGAGCAGCAGCGCGGGAATCGAGATCCACAGGTTGCGTGCGGCGATGCGCTTGCCGCTGCGCGCCCAGAACTCGGGATCCTCGGGGCGCCAGTCGATCAGCAGCGGACCGCTGGCGGCTTTGAGTTGGGAATTGATCATGCCCATGACGGCACTACCTCAGGATTGACGAGAAGGAATGGGGGTAGCGTCGACGTCGGCCGCCTGGGCCTGGCCATCGAGGCGTTGCTGCTGTTTGATCGCGTAATGCATCCAGACCATGCAGATCACGGTCAGGCCGAACAGCAACATGAAGCAGGAGGAGCGCACGCCGATGTGGTCGGCGGCGTAGCCGAACAGGATCGGCAGGCAGAAGCCGCCGAGCCCGCCGATGACCCCGACCATGCCGCCAACGGTGCCCATGTTCTGCGGGTAGTAGTCGTGGATGATCCGGTACACGCTGGCCTTGCCGAAGCCCTGGGCGATTCCCACGACGAACACCAGAAAGGTGAAGAGCCAGACGTTCAGGCCGATGCCGAGGCTGACGTCGCCCCGGATGCCGTGGATGGTCATGGTGGTCGGCGGGTACGAGAGGAAGAACAGGCAGACCAGGCAGATCCAGAACACGCCCCAGTTCACCGCACGAGCGCCGTAGTTGTCGCTGAACCAGCCGCCCAGGGCGCGGATCAGGCCCGACGGCAGGGTGAACAGCATGGTGATGAAGGAGGCGGTGCGCAGGTCCAGGCCGTACTCGGCGATGTAGTACTTGGGCAGCCACAGGGCCAGGGCGACGAAGCCGCCGAAGACGAAGAAGTAGTACAGGCCGAAGCGCCACACGCGCAGCTCGCCCAGCGGTGCCAGTTGCTTGGCCAGTGTCGGGCGCGGACGGCTCGGGTCGGCGTCGCCGCCCTTGGTATGGGCCGGGTCGGTCCAGGTGCAGAACCAGAACAGCAGCGCGGTCACCAGCATGGCCACCGAGTAGATCTGCGGGACCATGCGCCAGCCGAAGGCGACCACGATCATCGGCGCCACCAGGTTGGTGATCGCCGCACCGGCGTTGCCGGCGCCGAAGATGCCCATAGCGGTGCCCTGGCGTTCCTTCTCGAACCACGAGGAGGTGTAGGCGATGCCCACGGCGAAGGAGCCACCGGCCAGGCCGACGAACAGACCCAGTACCAGGTAGTGCCAGTAGAGGGTGGCGAAGGCCAGGCCGTAGATCGGGATGGCCACCAGCAGCATGTGGATGAAGAACACGATGCGCCCGCCGAAGCGGTCGGTGATCAAGCCCAGCGGCAGGCGAACCAGCGAACCGGTAAGAATCGGCAGCGCCACCATCAGGCCGAACTGCGCCTCGGACAGGCCCAGCTCTTCCTTGATGCGGATACCGATGATCGAAAACATCGTCCAGACCGCGAAGTTCACGGCGAACGCCAGTGTGCTCATGCCGAGCACGGAGTACTGTTTCTGACGGTGGGACAACATGGCTAAGCTCACTTCCAGACGGTCTTTGCCCGCACGTTAGGTAAGGACCAGCCGCCTTCTCTTGATCGCCATCAATGAGCCAAACCGCGATTCATGAGCAGATGCGCGCCGCTACCTCCTTGTGGGTATCACCGAAAAGAATGCTTAACACATTGTTTTAAAAGGCATTTATTATGAACACGGCACGCACTGCCGACCCTACCGGCAACGACCGACTCTTTGTGGGTAGTCCCCCTGCCGGGCGCCCCTCCCTGCGCAAATCCATCGTCGTGCGCTTTGGTTGCTACCTCACCCTGCTGGTATCACTGGCCCTGGCCGGGATGTTCAGCGCCCTGCTGTTCGCCGACTATTCGCATCAGGATGCCGCGGTGATCAACCAGGCTGGCTCGCTGCGGATGCTCACCTACCGCCTGGCGCTGGACCCGTCGCCGATCAACCGCCAGTCCCTGCAATCGACCCTCGCCGCGCGCCTGGACAACGACGAGATCACCCGCCTGCTGCGCCGCTCCGATGCCGACGCGCCGATCCGCCAGCAGCACGACCGGTTGCGCACGGAACTGCAGAACCTCGACCTCTCCGAAGCGCCGGCCCTGGCCACCCTGGACACCTTCGTCGGACACATCGACGACTTCGTCGGCACCCTGCAGCGCAACGCCGAGTACCGCTCGCAGATGCTCAGCACGGTGCAGGGCCTGTGCCTGTTCCTCAGCCTGCTGGTGGTGTTCATCAGCCTCTACGACCTGAGCTACCACGTCGTCGGCCCGCTGCGCGAACTGACCACCACCGCCCGCCGACTGGGCGAAGGCGACCTCGATGCCAGGGTCAGCAGCAGCGGTGAAGACGAGCTGAGCCAGCTTGGCGAGCGCTTCAACCAGATGGCCGCGGAACTGCAGACCAGCTACCGCGAGCTGGAAGCGCGGGTGGAAGACAAGACCCGCGATCTCTCCAACAGTCACCAGCGCCTGGAACTGCTCTACGACAGCGCCCGCCGCCTCGGCCAGGACCCGTACGACGAGCGCTCGCTGCAGCCGCTGCTGAATCAGCTGGAGCGCGTGCTGCAGGCTGGCAAGGTGACCCTGTGCCTGAACAAGGACGGCGTCGAGCGCGCCTACTCCTCGCTCACCACCGACGGCATCACCGGCAGTTTCTGCCTGCAGGGCAACTGCGGCGAATGCCGCGCCCAGGCCGAGAACTGCAACAACCCGATCCGCGGCATCAACCCGCTGCTGATGCAGCCGCTGTCCATCGGCGAGCACCGCTTCGGCGAGCTGTTCATCGAGACCCCCGACGGCCACCTCGAAGACTGGCAACAGCAGTTCGTCGAGGGCTTCTGCGACAACATCGCGCGCACCTTCGCACTGTCCCTGCAACAGGAGCAGGAGAACCGCCTGGCGTTGTTCGCCGAGCGCAGCACCATCGCCCGCGAGCTGCACGATTCGCTGGCGCAGTCGCTGTCCTACCTGAAGATCCAGGTCAGCCGCCTGACTACCCTGCTCAAGCGCGACGTGCCGGCCCAGAAGATCGACGAGACCCTCGACGAACTGCGCGAAGGGCTCAACAGCGCCTATCGCCAATTGCGCGAGCTGCTCACCACCTTCCGCCTGAGCCTTGAGCAATCCAGCCTGGAAGCGGCACTGGTGAAGACCGTGGCGGAGTTCGGCGAGCGCGGCGATCTGTCCATAGAACTGGACAACCGCCTGGCGCATATCCCGCTCAACCCCAATGAAGAAATCCACGTCCTGCAGATCGTCCGCGAAGCGCTGTCCAACGTGGTGCGCCACGCCCAGGCGACGCAGGCGAAGGTCACCCTCTTCGAGGATGCCGAGGACCAGGTGTGCATCACCGTGGACGATGATGGAGTCGGCTTTGACGCAGCGCAGAGCCGCAATGGGCATTATGGGCTTAGCATCATGCAGGAGCGCAGTCAGACCCTGGAAGCCACCTTCACCATCGCCCCGCGCGAGTCGCAGGGCACCCGCGTCAGTGTGCGCTTTGCCCACAAACCCCTGTCGCAATACCCGGAGACCCACCCATGACGGCCACCCCCACCGATGACCGCGCGCGCATCCTGCTCGTCGACGACCACCCGATGATGCGCAAGGGCGTGGTCCAACTGCTGGAGTTCGAGGACGACCTGGAAGTGGTGGGCGAAGCCGGCAGTGGCGAGGAGGCGCTACGCATGGCCGCGGAGCTGGAACCGGACATGATCCTGCTCGACCTCAACATGAAGGGCATGACCGGCCTCGACACCCTGCGCGCCATGCGCGAGAACGGCGAAGACGCGCGCATCGTGGTGTTCACCGTTTCCGATGACCGCAACGACGTGATCAACGTGCTGCGCGCCGGCGCCGACGGCTACCTGCTCAAGGACATGGAACCTGAACGTCTGCTGGAGCACATCCGCCAGGCCGCCACCGGCCAGCTCACCATCAGCCCGCAGCTGACCCAGGTACTGGCCCAGGCTCTGCGCGGCGACGACAGGCCCAAGGGCATCGAGGAACTCACCGACCGCGAGCGGCAGATCCTGCGCCAGCTCTCCCACGGCTATAGCAACAAGATGATCGCGCGCAAACTCGACATCACCGAAGGCACGGTGAAGGTTCATGTGAAGCGTGTGCTGCACAAGCTGGGGATGCGCTCGCGGGTAGAGGCGGCGGTTTGGGCGGTGGAGAACCACCTCGTCTGACCGCCACGGCTCTTCAGCGTACCACCGCGAATCAAAATGCGTCCTCTGTTGTAGCGGGCCATGCCCGCGATCGCGCGCATGGCGCGCTCCTACAGGCTGGCGCCACCACCGCGCGAAATGCGCGCTTCCCCACGAAACCTCTACTTCTCACATGATTGCGGTATCCTGCGGCGCAACCTGTCCCCTCCCAGGAGCCGTCATGCCGTCGTACCGCTCGTTGCTGCCCCTCACCCTGGCCCTGCTCGCCGGCTGCGCCGGGCAGACCAAGCCCGTGGTCACCCTGGAAGACGCCGCCGACTGCAAGCCGCTGAAACTGCACACCGGCCAGGAGCTGGTGCTGATCCTGCCGAGCAACCCAACCACCGGTTTCCGCTGGGAGATGCGCAACGCTGCCAACGGCCTGCTGCGCGCCCTCGGCCCGGAGGTCTACAGCAATCCGGAAGACGCAGGTCTGGTCGGCAGCGCCGGCGAATCCACCTGGCGCTTCCGCGTGACCGCTCCCGGCGAAGACACACTGGAATTGGCCTACCGCCGCCCCTGGGAAGCCGAAGTAGCCCCGGCGAAGACCTTCATCTGCCCGATCAGCGTCAAGTAAAGCGCGCGCTCAGCAGACCCTCAACCGGCGCCAAAAGCCGCCCGCGCTGACGCCTTCGGCCTGTGGGCCGGGCGCCGCGCTGGGGCACAGTGGGCGTTCATTTTCTTCGGGAGGGAACCCCATGCGCTGGGCACTCTTGGCACTCATCGGCGGTGCCGCCTACCTGTTCGCCGTCACCTTCGACTTGCCCACGCTGCGCATGCTGTGCAAGCCGCTACCGGCGCTGGCCATGCTGCTGTGGATTCTCGCCACGCCCGCCGACGGCTATCGCCGCTGGGTCGCCATCGGCCTGGTGCTGTCGATGCTTGGCGACATCCTGCTGGAGTGGCCGATCAACGCCTTCGTGCCCGGCCTCGCCGCCTTCCTGCTGGCACATCTTGCGTACCTGGTCGCCTACCTGGGCGACACCCGCCGTTTCGCCCCGCTCGGGCTGCTGGTTGCAGGCAGCATGGGTGGCGGCCTGTTCTCCCTGCTCTACAGCCGCGGTCTCGGCCCGCTGCTGCTGCCCATCGCGCTATACAGCCTGACCATCAGCGCCATGCTCTGGCGCGCCGTTGCCCGCCTTGGCGTGCCCACGATCACCAAGGCCAGCCAGGCGTTCGCTGCCCTGGGCGCGCTGCTGTTCGTCAGCTCCGATTCGATGATCGGCATCAGCCGCTTCGTCGCTGCTTTCGACGGCTCCTCCTACGCCATCATGCTCACCTACTGGCTCGGCCAGTTCGGTATTGCCGCGTCCGTCACATCCCGTCATATCGCTCTGCCATACTCGGAAAGACAAACCACTTCCCGGGCCTGACATGCTGCGAATCGCTTCACCGCTGCTGCTACTTTGTTCGGCGCTGGCCAGCGCCGAACCCCTGCGCCTGGCCGGCGATGACTGGTGCCCTTACCTCTGCCCGAACGACCCGGACAAGCCCGGCTACCTGCTCGAAGCGCTCGGCCGGGTGCTGCCACAACCACCCCGCTTCGAGCCCCTGCCCTGGCCTCGCGCCCTGCAGATGGCCCGCGAGGGGCTGGTGGATGGCGTGGTCGGCGCCTACAGCGAAGAGTCCGCGGAGCTGCTGATCGGCGAGGAGCCCATCGGCTGGGTGACCATGCGTTTCTACGTGCGCAACGACAATCCCTGGACCTGGAAAGGTCCGGCCTCGCTGAGCAGCCAGTCCATCGGGCTGGCCCAAGGCTATTCCTACGGCAAGGAGCTGGACGACTGGCGCGACGAGCACCTGGCCAACCATGAACAGGTGCAGGTGCTCAGCGGCGAGAAGGTGCTCGAACGCAACCTCCAGAAGCTGCTGCTCGGGCGCATCACAGTGCTGCTTGAGGACAGCCAGATCGTCGAGCACTACCTGCAGCGCCATGGCCTCTCGGAGCGCATTCAAGCGGCCGGCGAGCTCGCCGATAAACGTCCTATGTACGTCGCGCTAAACCCGCGCCTGGAAAGCGTGCAAGAGCGCCTGGCCGACCTCGACGAGGGCCTGCGCGAGCTGCGCCGCAACGACCAGTGGAAACCCCTGATGCAGGGTTACGGCATCGCCGTTGACTAGTCCTGCGAAGGCGTGAGAAAAGTCCGGCAGGGCCCTCTGTCATCGGCTATAGATCAATCAATAAGAGACTGGGAAAAGGGGAGCTCCATGCGTGCAGTAGTTCGCTCCATGTTGTTGCTGGGAGCCTGCCTGACACTCTCGGCCTGTGGCAGTCTGTTGCCCAGCGAACGCGCGGAAGTGCAGTCACCATTCCTGGATTACCAGGATGCACAGAGCCGCTACAACCAGGTCGACCCTGGCAAGACCACCAAGTCGCAGCTCTACGCACTGGGATTCGACCCGCTGTCCCAGGGCAACGCCAAGATGCTTTCGTTCATCGACGTGCGCCTGCTCTTCGTGCAGCCCAACATCCCCATCGACTACTTGCCCGACGGCCTGGTGACCTGCCTGCAGGCCAAGGATCGCTGCGTCGGCTATGCCTTCGACTTCAACAAGACCGACAGCCAGCGCGTGGGCAGTTTCTGGGCCGACATCTTCAACTTCCGCAAGCGCCGCCAGGTGCAGGGCTGGTCGTTCCGCCCGGTGTTCGTGCTGATCGACGACGTGGTGGTGCACAAGACCAGCAACGGCGAGCCGAACATCCGCCGCATGGAAGACAAGAAGAACCCCCTCGGCCCACTGCAGGGCGCCGGCGAATACTTCTCCGACCAGCTCAAGTGACCCTCGTCCGCTAACGGTTGGGCGCACCTCGCGCCTCGGCTACAATGCGCGCCCCGGCAAACCGGGCGCGCCGCGCCTGGTTGCCTGTTCAGCGTAACGAGGCCCCATCCAGCGTGAGCGAATCCGACCGCATCTTCGCCCAGCCGCAAGCCCAGGTTCCCGACTTCACCTTCAACGAGGACGTGGTGCGCGTCTTCCCGGACATGATCAAACGATCCGTGCCGGGCTACCCCACCATCGTCGAGAACATCGGCGTGCTCGGCGCGCGCTTCGCTGCGCCGAACAGCGTGCTCTACGACCTCGGCTGCTCGCTGGGCGCCGTGACCCAGGCGCTGCGCCGCCACGTGAAGACCGAAGGCTGCCGCGTCATCGGCGTCGACAACTCCGCACCGATGATCGAGCGCTGCGGCGAATACCTGCGCGCCCAGGATGCCATGCACCAGGAACTACTGCCGGTCGAGCTGATCGAGGCGGACATCCTCAAGCTGGACCTCAAGCCCTGCTCGCTGATCGCGCTGAACTTCACCCTGCAGTTCATCGCCCCCGAACAACGCCTGGAACTGCTCAGCCGCCTACGCAGCGCCCTGCTGCCCGGTGGCGCGCTGATCCTCTCGGAAAAACTGCGCTTCGCCGACGAGCAGGAGCACGAGTTGCTCACCGACCTGCACATCGACTTCAAGCGCGCCAATGGCTACAGCGAACTGGAAATCGCCCAGAAGCGCACCGCCATCGAGAACGTCATGCGCCCCGATACCTTGGATACCCACCGCGAGCGCCTGCTGGCCGCCGGTTTCTCCAAGGTCGTGCTCTGGTTCCAGTGCCTCAACTTCGCCTCCCTGATTGCCCTGCCATGATCGAACGCTTCGACCTCGACCGCCTGCGCCTTGAACTGGCCGGCACGCCACTGGAATCCTGGGCCGCCTCGTTGCCCGCGCAATTGGCCAGCAAGGTCGACGATGGCCACGGCGATCTCGAACGCTGGCTGGCCGCGGTGGACCGCCTGCCGCCGCTGCAAGCCGACGCCGTCGAGTTGCGCGAGCGCTTCAACCTCGAAGGCGCCTGCGGCGAGGACACCCGCGCACAGCTCAAGCTCGCCCTGCAAGGGCTGATTCCGTGGCGCAAGGGGCCGTTCAACCTGTTCGGTATCCACATCGACACGGAATGGCGCTCGGACTGGAAATGGGAGCGCGTTTCGCCGCACATCGATCTGGTAGGCAAGCGCGTCCTCGACGTTGGCTGCGGCAACGGTTACTACCAGTGGCGCATGCTCGGCGCCGGCGCGCGCAGCGTAGTGGGCGTGGACCCGAACTGGCTGTTCTTCTGCCAGTTCCTCGCGATGAAGCGCTACCTGCCGGACCTGCCGGCCTGGCACCTGCCCTTCGCCCTGGAAGACCTGCCCGAGAAACTGGAAGGCTTCGACACGGTGTTCTCCATGGGCGTGCTCTACCACCGCCGCTCGCCCATCGACCACCTGCTGGCGCTCAAGGACTGCCTGCGCCGTGGCGGCGAACTGGTGCTGGAAACCCTGGTGGTGGAAGGCGACGTGAACACCGTGCTGGTGCCGGAGGACCGCTACGCGCAGATGCGCAACGTGTGGTTCCTGCCCTCGGTGCCTGCGCTTGAGCTGTGGCTGCGCCGCGCGGGCTTCACCGACGTGCGCAGCGTGGACATCAGCCGCACCTCGGTGGAGGAACAGCGCGCCACCGAGTGGATGCGCTACCAGTCGCTGCCGGACTTCCTCGATCCGGACGACCACAGCCGTACCCTAGAAGGCCTGCCGGCGCCGCTGCGCGCTACGCTGGTGGCGCGCAAGCCCTGAGCTGCCCAGGTCGAATTAGAACGTAGGGCGCATAACGCCCGAGGCGTTATCCGCCGTGGCGGCGGATAACCCGTTCCGGGTTATGCGCCCTACGATGTCGAATCAGACCGCGATCAGCGATTCGCCGCCGCCACGATCAGCGCCTTCATCTCGGCAACCGCCTGCTTGAAGCCCACGAACAGCGCATGTGCGACGATGGCGTGGCCGATGTTCAGCTCGTTGATCCCGGCGATGGCCGCGACGGGCTCGGCGTTGTGGTAATGCAGGCCGTGGCCGGCGTTGACGATCAGGCCATGGGACAGACCGAACTCCACGCCATCGCGGATGCGCGCCAGCTCATGGGCAGCTTCGGCCGGATTGTGCGCGTCGGCATAGCGACCGGTGTGCAACTCCACCGCCGGCGCACCAATGCGGGCAGAAGCCTCGATTTGACGTTGATCCGGATCGATGAACAGCGACACCTCGCAGCCAGCGGCCGACAGGCGCTGCACCGCTTCGCGGATGCGTGCTTCCTGGCCGGCGACATCCAGGCCACCTTCGGTGGTCAGTTCCTGGCGAGTCTCCGGCACCAGGCAGACGTGGGCCGGACGGATGATCTCGGCGAACTTCATCATCTCCTCGGTCACGCCCATCTCGAAGTTCATGCGGGTCTGCAGCACTTCGGCGAGCACGCGCACATCGCGGTCCTGGATGTGCCGGCGATCCTCGCGCAGGTGCACGGTGATGCCGTCAGCCCCGGCTTCCTCGGCGTCCAGCGCGGCTTTCACCGGGTCGGGATAACGGGTACCGCGGGCCTGACGCAGGGTGGCGACGTGGTCGATGTTCACGCCCAGCAGGATACGATTGGCTTCAGTCACGGGAGTTGTCCTTGCGATTCATGAAGAGCTCGCGGCTGACCAGCGGTCGGCCGCCAAGATGGGGAGCGAGCGCCTGGCGCATCAGGCGCTTGGCCGCCGCCAGGGCGCCCGGGGCGTTCCAGTCGGCTTCGGCCATGGCCAGCAGGTCGGCACCATGGAACAGCCCCGGCTGCAGGCTGCCGACCGGTTCGAGGCCCGCGTCGGGCAGCAGGCGGTAGAGTCCGTTGGGCGCTACCGCCTGACCGACGATATCGGTGTCCAGGGAAAAACCATAGCCCAGGTCGTCCAGCAACCGCCATTCGAACGAGCGCAGCAGCGGTTCCAGTGGACTGCCGGCGGCCAGCAGCGGCAGGGTCGCACGGTAGTGCTCGAACAGCACGGGATGCGGGTCTTCAACGGGCAGCAGGCGGACCATCAGCTCGTTCAGGTACAGGCCGCTGAACAGCGCTTCGCCACTGAGCAGGTTGGGGATGCCGTTGGGCTCCAGGCGCACGACATTCTTCAGGTCGCTGCGCCCGCGGAATTCGCCCTCCAGGGGCACGAACGGTCGCGCCAGTGCTCCAGCCTTGCCCCGCGCGCCACGCAGAACGGCGCGCAAGCGCCCCTGCGGGGTGAAGAAATCCACCAGCGCGCTGGTTTCCTTGTAGGGACGGCTGTGCAGGACGAAGGCGGCTTGGGCAGTAGAAGCGAGGCTCATGGCGCTGCGCCTGGAGTGGGAAGTCGGGAGGCGGGCGCGCTCAGGCGCCCGAAGGGTGCGCCCCGCGAATGCTCGCGGGGCGCTGAAGGTCAGAGGTCGCCGTAGCCCAGCGAACGCAGTGCGCGCTCGTCGTCGGACCAGCCGCCTTTCACTTTCACCCAGAGGTTGAGCATGACTTTGGAGTCGAACAGCACTTCCATGTCCTTGCGGGCGTTCTGACCGATGCTTTTGATGCGATCGCCCTTGTCGCCGATGATGATCTTCTTCTGGCCGTCGCGTTCCACCAGGATCAGCGCATGGATGTGCAGGATCGGACCGTCCTGCTTGAACTCTTCGATCTCCACGGCGACCTGGTATGGCAGCTCGGCGCCCAGCTGGCGCATGATCTTCTCGCGCACCAGTTCGGCGGCGAGGAAGCGGCTGCTGCGGTCGGTGATCTGATCTTCCGGGAAGAAGTGGTCATTTTCCGGCAGACGCTCGGCCACCAGACCTTCGAGCACGTCGAGGTTCTGCCCGTGCTGGGCGGAAATCGGCACGACTTCGGCGTTGGGCAGTTGCTCGGCCAGCCACTGCAGGTGCGGCAGCAGCTCGCCCTTGTCTTCCATGCGGTCGACCTTGTTCACCGCCAGCAGGACCGGGCAGCTCACGTACTTGACCTTGTCGTAGACCATCTGGTCTTCGTCGGTCCAGCGGTTGCGGTCGACGACGAAGATCACCACGTCGACGTCCTTCAGCGCGGCGCTGGCCGAACGGTTCATGTAGCGGTTCAGCGCCTTGTCGTTGTCCTTGTGCAGGCCGGGGGTGTCGACATACACCGCCTGCACGTCACCCTCGGTCTTGATGCCCAGCAGGGTGTGGCGCGTGGTCTGCGGCTTGCGCGAGGTGATCGCCAGCTTCTGCCCGAGGATGTGGTTGAGCAGAGTCGACTTGCCTACGTTGGGGCGGCCGACGATGGCAACGTAACCGCAACGAACGGTTCCTGCTTCATCGTGCTCGGATGGGTCGTGCTGGTCTTGCTCGTGCTCACTCATGGCCATTCTCCACACCCAGGGCTGCCAGCGCGGCGGCGGCTGCCACCTGCTCGGCGATGCGGCGGCTACCGCCGTGACCGTGGGTCTTATCGTTCAGCAGGGCCACCTCGCACTCTACGAAGAAAGTGCGGCAATGCGGTTCGCCCTGGATATCCACCACGTCGTAACGCGGCAGTTCGCACCCGCGGGACTGCAGGAATTCCTGCAGGCGGGTCTTGGGGTCCTTGTTGGTATCCACCGGGGTCAGCTCGCGCAGTTGCGGGCCAAGCCAGTCCATGATCCGCTCACGGGCGGAATCCATGCCAGTGTCCAGATAGATGGCGCCAATCAGCGCCTCCATGGCGTCAGCCAGGATCGACTCGCGACGATAACCGCCGCTCTTCAGCTCACCCGAGCCCAGTCGCAGGTAATCCCCGATCTCGAAACCGCGGGCCAGCAGGGCCAGAGTCTCGCCTTTCACCAGTCGCGCGCGCAGGCGCGACAGTTGGCCTTCGCGGGCCTGGGGAAAGTGGGTGAACAGGGCTTCGCCGATGACGAAGTTGAGGATGGCGTCACCGAGGAACTCCAGGCGCTCGTTGTTGCGCCCGGCGAAACTGCGATGGGTCAGCGCCAGGACCATCAGGTCCTGGTCGCGGAAGGTGTAGCCAAGCTTGCGCTCGAGTCGATCCAGACTGTTGTTACTCACGGCATTCGTACACGGAATTCTTTGTCAAATTTGACCACCAGGTCGATGTTTTGCACCAGCGGCTCGCGTTTTTCGTATTTCAGGTGGGCGCGGAACTCGTTGTTCTCGAGTTTCACGTCCAGCGCGTCATCCAGCTTGAGGTCGCGGATGTTGTTGAGCATCAGTGCCTTGTCCACATAGGAGTAGAACTCCGGAACGGTACGCACTTCGGCAGCCTTGTCGGTTTCCACCGAGGTGATGGCCTTCTCGATGGCGTAGTAGTCCAGGTAATGCGGAATGATCTTGAACGCGGCACTGGCGAGAAACGCCACGATGGCGAGCACGACCAGCCAACCCAGCAACGACATTCCCTTCTGCGAACGTGCGTACGTCATATCGACCTCATGTCGGTATCTTTCTTATTTGCCCGCCAACCACGACGGGTCCAAGTGAAGCGGGGCTGCCTCGCTCCCCGCGTGCAGCCCCGCCTTTTTCTAGCACCGTTCCAGCCTTGCCGGCCTGCAACGTCTCACAAGTTTAGTGAATCACGCCGACTCGCGAGAAATTCGGCAGATTGCGCATCTTCGGATCCGGCCAGCTCATCCACACCGCAAAGGCCTTGCCGACGATATTGCGGTCCGGAACCATGCCCAGCAGGTCCTTCGGAATCTTCGGATCGTTCCAGTAGCGGCTGTCGTTGGAGTTGTCGCGGTTGTCGCCCATCATGAAGTAATGGCCAGCCGGCACTTTCCACTGCTTGCCCGGCTCGATGCGGAAGCGGGTCATTTCCTTGCGGATCATGTGCTCCACCGCGCCCAGCTTCTCCTGGTACAGGGTCACGCTGCCCAGGGTGCCCGGCTCCTCGCCCACCAGCGACTCGGCCACGGCCTGGTCGTTGATGAAAAGGCGCTTGTCGCTGGTGTAGCGGATGGTGTCGCCCGGCACGCCGATGACACGCTTGATGTAGTTGATGTTCGGGTCACTGGGGTAGCGGAACACCATGACATCGCCACGCTGCGGGTCACCCACCGGGATCACCTTGGTGTCGAGCACCGGCAGGCGGATGCCGTAGGCGAACTTGTTCACCAGGATGAAATCGCCCACTTCCAGGGTCGGCTTCATCGAACCCGACGGGATCTGGAAGGGCTCGACGAGGAACGAACGCAGCACCAGCACGATGAACAGCACCGGGAAGAACGACTTGCCGTACTCGACGAGCACCGGCTCCTTGTTCAGTTTCTCCAGCACTTCCGGGTCAGCTTCGCTGACCGATCCTTCATAGGCGGAAATGGCCGCCCGGCGACGCGGCGCGAACAGCACCAGGTCCACCAGGGCGAGAACGCCACATACCGCAACGGCAATCACCAGCAACAGCGGGAAATTCAGGGTCATAGGGTTCAACTGTCCACTTTGAGCACAGCGAGGAAGGCTTCCTGCGGAATCTCCACGCTACCGACCTGCTTCATCCTTTTCTTACCGGCCTTCTGCTTCTCCAGCAGCTTGCGCTTACGGCTCACGTCACCACCGTAGCACTTGGCCAGCACGTTCTTCCTGAGCGCTTTGACCGTCGAGCGAGCGATGATCTGCCCGCCGATGGCCGCCTGAATCGCGACGTCGAACATCTGCCGCGGAATCAATTCCTTCATCTTCTCCACCAGCTGACGGCCCTTGTACGGGGCGTTGTCGCGGTGGACGATCAGGGCGAGGGCGTCAACCTTCTCGCCGTTGATCAGCACATCGAGACGAACCAGGTTGGCCGGCTCGAAGCGGTCGAAGCTGTAGTCCAGCGAAGCATAGCCACGGCTGGTGGACTTCAGGCGGTCGAAGAAGTCCAGCACCACTTCGTTCATCGGCAGATCGTAGATCACCTGGACCTGGCCGCTGAGGAAGTGCATGTCGCGCTGGACGCCGCGCTTCTCGATGCACAGGGTAATGACGTTGCCCAGGTGCTCCTGAGGCACAAGAATGGTCGCGCGGCAGATCGGCTCGCGCATCTCGTCGATGGACGAGAGGTCGGGCAGCTTGGACGGGTTGTCGACATAGAGGATCTCGCCGTTCTTCTGCACGATCTCGAAGATCACGGTCGGCGCGGTGGTGATCAGATCCAGGTCGTATTCGCGCTCCAGGCGCTCCTGGATGATCTCCATGTGCAGCATGCCGAGGAAGCCGATGCGGAAGCCGAAGCCCAGGGCCTCGGAGCTTTCCGGCTCGTACTGCAGCGCGGCGTCGTTCAGGGTCAGCTTCTGCAGCGCTTCGCGGAAGTCCTCGAAGTCATCGGAGCTGACCGGGAACAGGCCGGCGTAGACCTGCGGCTTGATACGCTTGAAGCCCGGCAGCACGTCCACGTCGGGCGTGCTGTTCAAGGTAAGGGTGTCGCCTACCGGCGCGCCCAGGATGTCCTTGATGCCGGCGATGATGAAGCCTACTTCGCCGGCCTTGAGGTCCGGAGTCTCGGTGTGCTTCGGGGTGAAGACGCCGACGCTGTCCACCTGGTGGACCTTGCCGGTGGACTTCACCAGGATCTTGTCGCCTTTCTTGACGCGGCCGTGCTTCACGCGCACCAGCGAGACTACGCCCAGGTAGTTGTCGAACCAGGAGTCGATGATCAGCGCCTGCAGCGGCGCGTCGATCTCGCCTTCCGGCGCGGGGATGGCAGTGACCAGGCGTTCCAGCACGTCTTCCACGCCCATGCCGCTCTTGGCCGAGCAGGCCACAGCGTCGGTGGCGTCGATGCCGATGATGCTTTCGATCTCGTCCTTTACGCGGTCCGGATCGGCCTGCGGCAGGTCCATCTTGTTGAGGACCGGCATCACTTCCAGGCCCTGTTCGATGGCGGTGTAGCAGTTGGCGACCGACTGCGCTTCCACGCCCTGGCCGGCATCCACCACCAGCAGCGCGCCTTCGCACGCCGCCAGCGAACGGCTGACTTCGTAAGTGAAGTCGACGTGACCGGGGGTATCGATGAAGTTCAGCTGGTAGGTCTTGCCGTCCTTCGCCTTGTAGTGAAGGGTGACGCTGTGCGCCTTGATGGTGATGCCGCGCTCACGCTCCAGGTCCATGGAGTCCAGAACCTGGGCCTCCATCTCGCGGTCGGACAGGCCGCCGCACATCTGGATAAAGCGGTCTGCCAGCGTCGACTTGCCATGGTCGATGTGGGCGATGATGGAGAAATTGCGGATATGACTCAGGTCACTCACGGCGAACACACTCGGAAGGCTGAAGGCGGCGGTCCGCCGAAAAATAGCCGGGGAGTTTACCTGACTACAGCCTGACGCGTCACGCCGCGCCGGACGGTCAGGCATGAAAAAGGGCGACCGGAGTCGCCCTTTTCTGGTGCACCGACCTTATTCGGTCAGCTTGAACGTAATGAAGCTCGCACGCCCCTGACGCAGCACGCGCATGGAAATCGAACGATCCTTCGGCAGCGCCTTGGCGATCTCGCTGAAGGTTTTCGAAGAATCCACCGCGCGGTTGTTCAGGTGGGTGATGACATCGCCCGGACGTAGGCCGATCATGGCCGCCGGGCCGCCCTGCACTTCCTTGATGACCACGCCACCCTTGATATCCAGGGACTTGCGCTGCTCGGCAGTCAGCTCCGCCACAGTCACACCCATGCGGTTGCTGCTGCGCTCGGCACCCTTGCCCTCGACGGCAGCGACGGCATCGTCGTCGTCCGGCAGGCTGCCGATGGTCATGTTCAAGGTCTGACGCTTGTTGTCGCGAATGACTTCCAGAGCGGCCTTATCGCCCGGCTTCATGTTGCCCACCAGGTGCGGCAGGTCGGCGGATTCGTTGATGGTCTGGCCGTTCAGGCTCAGGATCACGTCACCTACCTGCAGGCCGCCCTTGGCTGCCGGGCCGTCTTCCACCAGTTGCGCGACCAGCGCGCCGGCCGGCTTGTCGAGACCGAAGGATTCGGCCAGGTCCTTGTTCACTTCCTGGATCACCACGCCCAGCCAGCCACGGTTGACCTTGCCGCCAGCCTTTAGCTGATCGGCGACGTTCAGCGCCACATCGATCGGGATCGCGAAGGAAAGCCCCATGAAGCCGCCGGAACGAGTGAAAATCTGCGAGTTGATACCGACTACTTCGCCCTGCAGGTTCAGCAGCGGGCCGCCAGAGTTGCCCGGGTTGATCGCCACGTCGGTCTGGATGAACGGCACATAGTTCTCGTTCGGAAGGCTGCGGCCCTTGGCGCTGACGATACCGGCAGTCACCGAGTGGTCGAAGCCGAACGGCGAACCAATGGCCAGCACCCACTCGCCAACTTTCAGCTTGTCGGAATCACCCAGCTTGAGCGTCGGCAGGCCCTTGGCATCGATCTTCAGCACGGCCACGTCGCTACGCGGGTCGGCACCGACCAGCTTGGCTTTGTGCTCGCTGCGGTCGGACAGGCGCACGAGAATCTCATCGGCGTCTGCCACCACGTGGTTATTGGTGAGGATGTAGCCATCATCGGAAATGATGAAACCCGAGCCCAGGGACTGGGCCTCGCGCTGCTGGCCGCGGGGCGCCTGGCCCTGACCACCCTGACCGCGGGGAATGCTGCGTTCGAAGAATTCGCGCAGGCCCGGCGGCAGGCCGTCGAGGTCCGGAATGCCCATCTGCGCGTTGGAGCGGTCGGGAAGCTTCTGGGTGGTACTGATGTTGACCACCGCCGGCGAGGCTTTCTCGACCAGCGGCGTGAAGTCCGGTAGTTCAGCCCGCGCGGTGACCGACAGGCTCAGGGCCAGCAGGGCGACCAGCGCAGCCATGCTGCGTTTCAGGGTTTGCATTGACTACAGCTCCCGTGATGTTGATTGGGAAGATCACTAAACAGGGCCGGGCGGCCCACCGACCAGCGCACGCAGCACAACCGGTTGCATCGCCGGATCATCCGTATGGCGTCGCGCGTAGCGGCGCACCGGCAGCCAGGACAGCAGGAACCCCGCCAGCCCGGCCACGATGATGAGAGGTTCCCCCAGATCGAGGCACGCCGCCAGTAGCGCCAGCGCGAAAAGCCCGATCAGCGGAAGGAGATAGAAAAGGAGAGCGCTTTTCAGCAGAAGGTCTTCATCCACGCCAAGCACGACTTCGTCGCCAGGTATCAGACGCAGTGAAGAAAGGGCGCGCGCTTGGCCCCGCCCCCGGGCAATCCCCAGCCGCTCCAGGAGACCCTGGCCGCAACCGGCATTGACCGAACATCCCGAGCAGGCGGAGCGGCGCAGCGTTTCGATCTGGACAGTTCCAGACTCGACCGCAATCACCCTCCCCCACTCCTGGATCACTGTGGCTGGGCTCCCGTGGGCCGCATGGACAACGCCACGCGCTCGGCAGTGCCACTGGGTATCTCGCCGACCACAGTCACCATGGTGCCGCCGTCGTCACTGGCGAACCGCCTCGACACCACGGTGGTCGGGCCCAGCTGGGTGCGGGCATCATCGACCTTGGCGCCGTGCAGCGGCTCGAGGAATACCGAGAAACGCGCCAGTCCGTCGCCGTAGGCCAGGCACAGGACCTGATCATTGGAGACCGGGCTGCGCTCCTGCAGCGTACTGTTCAGGGTAAAGCCCGGCGGCACCCATTCCGAATGCCAGTTGGTCTTCACCTGGGCAACCTTGGCTTCCTTCACCGGCTTGCAGGCCGCGCTCGCTTGCAACTCGCCGTCATCCGGCGCTGCCATGTCGATGCGGGTGAACTGCAGGCGCTCGATGATCTGGCCCTTGTCATTGAGCAGCAGGGACTTGAGCGGCAGGCCCGTCTCCTTGTCCACGTGCAGTTCGAAGCCATAGCGATGCTGGTCACGCGGGATCACCGCCAGCACCACCGCCGGCCGGTCGGCAATGCGCGACTCGCCAGCGACGCGAACGTCATAGTAGCTAGATAGTTCGGCAGGGTTTAGTTTGCGTGCCGGCCACATCTCACCAGTCGACACCTGCCCCGACATACCTCCACCTACGCACTGGGTCGCACCATTGACGCGCACCACCTCCTGGCGCGGCCCATCGACCTGAACCAGGTGTTCGCGCACCGAGCCGTCGCTCTCCACACGATGCCAGACATCGTGGGTGGAGAAGGCTCCGCTGCGTTCGTAGATGAAGGTACCCTGGAAGTTCTGTTGCTGATCAGCCTCGGAGAGGCGCTTGATCCAGTCCAACGCATCGGCGGCCTGGACTGGCAATGCCAGCAGACCACCGAGGAAGAACAACAGTGCTGTCTTCGCGCGCATGTCGCTCCTTAAGGTCGCAAATCAGCGGCTTTCCAGGCTCGCGGCGCGTGCGTAAGGCAGGGCGCTGTCAGTGCCACTGACGGCGGACTGCTGAGCATGTTGACGCAGATAACCCGGAAGACGCTGCTCGTGCCAGGTGGTCTGCCCGCCCTGGGCATTGGTGATCACCTGCGGCGCCTCGTCCTGAGTGTAGCCTGCCAGTACCGCCGGGCCTTGCACTTGCGGCAGGGCGATCTGCGGAGTGGCACCTTGCTGGGCAAGGCTATTGGCGACACTGTCGTCCTGGTGGTACATGCGCACACCGGCCAGCACAGCCAGAGTCACCGAGGCAGCGACGGCCAGGCGGCCGACGTTGCGCCACGGATTGCGACTGCGCGGCGCCGGTGCGGCTTCATCAGCCAGCGCGGCGGACACGGCAGCGGCAATGTCCAGCTTGGGCATGGCCGGCTCACGGTGCATCACTGCGCGGGCCAGTTGATAACGGGACCAGGTGGCCCGCAATTCGGCGTCCTCGCCGCAGGCTGCAAGCACACGCCGCAGCTCAAGCTCATCCGCTTCGTTATCCATTACCGCGGACAGCGACTCCTGCAGGGCTTCACGACTCATAGCGGTACCTCTCTTGGCTTCTGCCGCTGTATCAGACTTCATCATGCAACAAAGGCTGCAAAGCTTTGTCGATCGCTTCCCGCGCACGGAATATCCGTGAGCGGACGGTCCCCACCGGACACTGCATCACGGTGGCGATATCTTCGTAACTCAGGCCTTCGAACTCGCGCAGGGTCAAAGCCGTGCGCAAATCATCAGGCAACTGCTGGATGGTGCGATGAACGGTTTCCTCGATCTCATCCCGCAGCATGGCTCTTTCCGGCGACTCGATGTCCTTCAGGGCGTGATCGCCGTCGAAGAACTCCGCGTCCTCTGCCGTGACATCGCTGTCCGGCGGCCGCCGACCGCGCGCAACCAGATGGTTCTTCGCGGTGTTGATGGCGATACGGTACAGCCAGGTATAAAAGGCACTGTCACCCCGGAAGTTGCCCAAGGCGCGATACGCCTTGATGAACGCTTCCTGTGCAACGTCCTGGGCTTCCTGGGCGTCATGCACGAATCGCACGATGAGCCCCAGAATCTTGTGCTGGTACTTCAGCACCAGCAGGTCGAAAGCCCGTTTGTCTCCGCGCTGTACCCGTTCAACCAGTTGCTGATCCTGTTCCTGGGTTAGCATGAATGCTCCTCTGAAAACCTGGAGGAGCTTCGAGCACCCTGGTAAATCGTCCTGCCAAGATAGACTCGGGTCTTTTGCAAAAGTTCTCCCCTCCAAGCATGCGCCGCACAGTTTTTTCACATTTGCGGCAATCGGACCCCGACATGCGTCCGAAGCCCGTCAAATTCAACTGCACCGGGCGGAACACCCGCTCCCCTTCCGCGCAATGTCAATCTGCACGCAAAGTTGATTGGGTATTCCGAGTTCGAACCGGAACGTCTGAAAAAGTTCCGGGGATTTGCCGTGATCGTTCAATGACTTCGACTCCACCCCTGGCGCCTGCCGGACCGGCTTGAGCGGGGAAGAAAACCTCCCGCCCTGCGACTGCCGTCCCGCGGCACGCGCCTTCGGTGTCATCGGTTCGCCAGTATTGTGCCGTGGCCCCCTTCTATATACTAGGGCGCCATTTTGTGGAGCCGGGTATGAGTCAGCATTTCCAGCACGATGTCCTAGTGATCGGCAGCGGGGCCGCCGGCCTGACGCTGGCATTGACGCTGCCTTCGCACCTGAAGATCGCCGTGCTGAGCAAGGGCGAACTGTCTCAGGGCTCCACTTTCTGGGCCCAGGGCGGCGTCGCCGCCGTGCTGGATGACACTGATACCGTAGAGTCCCACGTCGAGGACACTCTGATCGCCGGCGCCGGTCTGTGTCGCGAGGACGCAGTCAAATTCACCGTCGAGCATAGCCGCGAGGCCATCCAGTGGCTGATCGAACAGGGCGTGCCTTTCACCCGCGACCATGAAACGGGCCGCGAAGACGGCGGTTTCGAATTCCACCTGACCCGTGAAGGCGGCCACAGCCATCGCCGGATCATCCACGCCGCCGACGCCACCGGCGCCGCGATCTTCAACGCCCTGTTGGACCAGGCCCGGCAAAGGCCGAACATCGAACTGCTGTCGCAACGGGTCGCCGTCGACCTGATCACCGAGCAGAAACTGGGGATGGACGGTCAACGCTGCCTCGGTGCCTACGTGCTGGATCGCTCCACCGGCGAAGTGGACACCTTCAGCGCGCGTTTCACCGTGCTCGCCTCCGGCGGCGCCAGCAAGGTCTACCTCTATACCAGCAACCCCGACGGCAACTCCGGCGATGGCATTGCCATGGCCTGGCGCGCCGGCTGCCGGGTCGGCAACCTGGAGTTCAACCAGTTCCACCCGACCTGCCTGTACCACCCGCAGGCCAAGAGTTTCCTGATCACCGAAGCATTGCGCGGCGAAGGCGCCCTGCTCCGCCTGCCGAATGGCGAGCGCTTCATGCCGCGCTTCCACACCCTGGGCGAACTCGCCCCGCGCGACGTGGTGGCCCGTGCCATCGACCATGAGATGAAGCGCCTGGGCATCGACTACGTCTACCTGGATATCAGCCACAAGCCGGCCGAGTTCATCCGCGAGCACTTCCCCACGGTCTACGAGCGCTGCCTGGATTTCGGTATCGACATCACCCGCGAGCCCATCCCGGTGGTGCCAGCGGCGCACTACACCTGCGGCGGCGTGCTGGTGGATTCCCAAGGCCGTACCGATATACCGAATCTCTATGCCATCGGCGAAACCACCTTCACCGGCCTGCACGGCGCCAACCGCATGGCCAGCAACTCGCTGCTGGAGTGCTTTGTCTACGCCCGCTCCGCCGCCGCCGACATCCTCGCCGAACTGCCCAAGGCCCAGACGTTGGTCGCGCTGCCCTGTTGGGACGCCAGCCAGGTGACCGATTCGGACGAGGACGTGATCATCGCTCACAACTGGGACGAGCTGCGGCGCTTCATGTGGGACTACGTGGGCATCGTGCGCACCAACAAGCGCCTGGCGCGCGCCCAGCACCGGGTACGTCTGCTGCTGGACGAGATCGATGAGTTCTACTCGAACTACAAGGTCAGCCGCGACCTGATCGAGCTGCGCAACCTGGCCCAGGTAGCCGAGCTGATCATCCTCTCCGCCATGCAACGCCACGAGAGCCGCGGCTTGCACTACACGCTGGACTATCCGGACCTGCTGCCCGAGGCCCGTGACACTATCCTGGCGCCGTCCACCTATTGCGGCTGAAGCGCAGACGCACGCGCAGGCGCCGGTGCAACTCCGGCGCCAATGCATCGGCCGGCACGCAGACACTGCGCGCCAGCCAGTCGCCGGGACGGCGGAAACGCAGGACGATCAACGAGGGCAGCGCCAGGCTGTCCGGCAGCAACCGCACCGGTTGAAAGCCCGCCCGCTCGCTCCACAACTGCCAGCCCTCAGCGTTGTGGCGCAGCGCACGCACCGAATCAGGCGCGCGCAATAGAATCCGCCCAGGCACAACCAGAGCAGCGTGCAGCAGGCAGAGGCTCAGGCCGAGCGTTTTCCAGTGAAGGGGAATGTCCGCGAGCAATAGCGCCAGGACGGCGCAGCACTGCGCGGCGAGATAGGCCGTCAGCAAACCGATGGACGGTTGCCAGCGACACTCGAAGGGGTCACTTCGGCTGGACACGGTCCAGGATCATGCGAACGATGATACGCAGGTCGGCATCTTCCGGCTCGCCGCGCTGCATGAACCAGCCGAACATGTCCTGATCCTCGCACTCCAGCAGCTTGCGGAAGCGCGCCTGATCATCGGCCGGCAGGCCCGGATAGACTTCCTGGACAAAGGGCACCAGCAGGACGTCCAGTTCCAGCATGCCGCGGCGGCTGTGCCAGAAAAGGCGTTTGAGTTCGATTTCGTCGTTCATCTGCGGGGCACCTCGATTAACAGCGGGCGAATACGTCTTGATGCTCGCGAAGCCGACGGACGGCGCGAGCCGAGCGGCATTATACGCATGCTCGGCTCACCCGGCACCCGCTGACAAGGCTGGGCCTGAGCTCTATCATGAGGCCCCTAACTTTCTTCCAGCGAATCGTGATGACCGACTCTGCTTTCTACACCGAACTCAATCACGAAGGGATTCTCGCCGTCCGTGGCGCGGACGCCGGCAAATTCCTCCAGGGCCAGCTGACCTGCAACCTCAATTACCTGAACGCCGACTACTCCAGCCTCGGCGCCCGCTGCACGCCCAAGGGCCGCATGACGTCCAGCTTCCGCATCCTCGCCGAAGGCGAAGGCTTCCTGCTGGCCATGGCCAATGACCTGCTGGAGAGCCAACTGGCGGACCTGAAGAAGTACGCGGTGTTTTCCAAGGCCACCCTCGCCGATGACAGCAGCCAGTGGGCGCGCTTCGGCCTGAGCGGTGCGGACGCCGTCCTTGCCGAACTGGGCCTGAGCCTCTCCGGCGAAGCCGACCAGGTAGCGCGGGCCGACGGCCTGATCGCCATCGGCCTCGGCCAGGGCCGCGTCGAACTCTGGGCACCGGCCGAGCGCGCCGCCGCCATCGCCGACCTGTTGCAGGCCCGCCTGCCCCATGCCGAGCTCAACGACTGGCTGCTCGGCCAGGTTCGCGCCGGCGTCGGCCAGGTATTCGGCGCCACCCGCGAGCTGTTCATCCCACAGATGATCAACCTGCAGGCCGTGGGCGGCGTGAGCTTCAAGAAGGGCTGCTACACCGGCCAGGAAATCGTCGCGCGCATGCAGTACCTGGGCCGCCTCAAGCGCCGCCTGCAGCGCCTGAAACTCGATGGCGCCGAACTGCCGGAGCCGGGCCGCGAGCTGTTCTCGCCGGTGCACTCCACCAGCGTCGGCGAAGTGGTACTGGCCGCCCGCGCGGCCGATGGCGTAGAGCTGCTCGCCGTGCTGCAGGACGACGCCGCTGCCGACGGCAACGTGCGCCTGGGCGAGGACCAGCCCCTGCGCCTGCTGGACCTGCCTTACGTTCTGGACAGCGACCGCGAGATCCAGCGCTGAATATCGTGCCGGGCGGGGAGCCCGGCTTTCCCTGAAGGACACTTCATGAGCAAGCTTGCCGAAAAAGTACAACAGGAACTGCTGCGGGCCATCGACAACGATGAGCTGGTGCTGCCGACGCTGCCGGAAGTCGCCCTGCGCGTCCGTGAAGCGGCGGAAAACCCGGACATCAGCATCCAGGATCTGGCCAAGGTGATCGGCAACGACGCTGCGTTGACCGCGCGCATCATCAAGGTGGTGAACAGCCCGCTGCTGCGCACCAACAAGGAAATCACCGACCTGCAGATGGCGATCAGCCGCCTGGGGATCAACTACACCTGCAACCTGGCCACGGGCCTGGCAATGGAGCAGATGTTCCAGGCCACCTCCGATGTGGTCGACCGCAAGATGCGCGAGGTGTGGAACAAGAGCACCGAGATCGCCGGCATCTGCCACGCCCTGTGCCGCCACTACACTCGTCTCGCGCCGGATCAGGCGACCCTGGCCGGCCTGGTGCACCAGATCGGCGTGCTGCCGATCCTCACCTACGCCGAGGAGCACAGCGAACTGCTGGCCGACTCCATCAGCCTCAACCACGTGATCGAGCGCATCCACCCGATCATCGGCGACCGCATCCTCAAGGCCTGGGACTTCCCGGCGCCGATCGCCGCCGTGCCGGGCCAGCACCTGGACTTCAGCCGCGACTCGGCCAAGGTCGACTACGTGGACATCGTCCAGGTCGCCACCCTGCAGAGCTACCTGGGCAGCCAGCACCCCTACACCGAGCTGGACTGGGCGACTATCCCGGCCTTCGCCAAACTGGGCCTGGACCCGAAGGCAGACGTGAAGGAAGACGAAGACCTCTCCGCCGCCATGGAAGCGGCGATGAGCATGCTTCAGTAAGCGACGTCAAAGGCGAGCCGGTAGAGGTCAACCTGTAGGAGCGAGCTTGCTCGCGAAGGGGTTTCGCTGCCGAAAGGTTCGCGAGCAAGCTCGCTCCTACGAAAAAACCTCGCCACCTTCGAAACCCGCCCTCTCGGCGGGTTTCGCGTTTCTGGCTCAGGCGTTTTCCGCCGGGAAGGTCACCCGTACCCGCAGCCCGCCCAGCTCGCCCTGGCCCAGTTCGATACGCGCGCGGTGCGCGCTGCAGATCTCGCCGACGATGGCCAAACCCAGGCCGGTGCCCTGCTGGCGGCGGCGGTAGAAGCGGCGGAATACCTTGTCGCGCTCCTCCGGCGGGATGCCGGGGCCGTCGTCCTCGACCTCCAGCTCCGCTGGCGAGCGCACGCGGATGATCACGTTGCCGTCCGCCGGGGCGTGGGCGATGGCGTTGTCCACCAGGTTGCTGAGCAGCTCGTTGAGCAGGGTCGGATCGCCCTTGACCCAAACCGGCTCGTCCGCCTCCAGCGCCAGCGCAACGCCGCGCGAGTAGGCCAGCGGCGCAAGGGCCAGACCCAGCTCCCGCGCCAGCTGACTGAGATCGACATCCTCTCCCGCGCCTTCGGCGATCGCGCGGGCGCCGCTTTCCACTCGCGCCAGGGACAGCAACTGGTTGGCCAGTCCGGTCACCCGGTCGGTGTTCTGCACCGCGTCGACCAGCGTCGCGCGCCATTTCTGCGGGTCCTGCTCGCGCAGGCCAAGCTCCAGCCGCGCCTTGAGCGCTGCCAGCGGGGTACGCAGCTCATGGGACGCCTCGGCAATGAACTGCGACTGGCGGTCGAACAAGCCGCGCAGGCGCACAGTGAAGTGGTTGAGCGCTGCCACTAGAGGGCGCAGTTCCTTCTGCACACGGACTTCCGGCAACGGTCGCAAGTCGTCCGGCTGACGCTCCTCCACCGCTCCGCGCAGGCGGTCGAGCGGGCGCAGGCCGGCGCTCACCGCGTACCAGACCATCATCAGCGCGGCGATGGCCGACAACGCGAGGTTGAGCAGGGTATCGGCGAGCAGGTTGCGCGCCAGCCGCTCGCGGGCGCCCATGGTTTCGGCAACACGGATTTCCGCCATGCCGTTTACCGTCGGCTGGCTCACCGGCTGCAGCAGGCTGACCACCCGCACACCCTGCCCTTCGTAGGTGGCGTCGTAGAACTTGGCCAAGGCCGGATAATCGTCGGTGCGTGGCGTGGTCGGCAGCGGCGCCGGGAGATTCTCGTAGCCGGAGATCATGTTCCCCTGCGGATCGATCACCTGGTAGAAGATGCGCCCGGCGCTGTCGTACTCGAAGCTGTCCAGCGCCACGTAGGGCACATTGGCGCGCAGGGTGCCGTCGCTGGCGTAGAGGCCGTCGGCGATGTCCCGTGCTGACGCCAGCAAGGTGCGGTCATAGGCGATGTCGGCGGCGTGCCGGGCGCGCCAGTAGGTGGCCGCACTACCGATCAGCAGCAGCACCAGCAGCAGGCCACCGAGGCGCCAGAGCAGGCGCCCGCGCAGACTGCCCGTACCGGGAAGCACCCAGCGCCGTTCAGCCATCCTGGGCCTCGAGCAGATAGCCCAGGCCGCGGAAGGTGACGATGCGCACCGAGCTGCCTTCGAGCTTCTTGCGCAGGCGGTGCACGTAGATCTCGATGGCATCGGCGCTGGCGTCCTGGTCGAGGCCGAACACCTGGGCCGCCAGTTGCTCCTTGCTCATCACCCGCCCCGGCCGGGCAATCAGCGCTTCCAGCACGGCCTGCTCGCGGGAGGTCAGGTTCATCGCCTGCTCGGCCAGGGTGAAGCGCCGCGCGCCAAGGTCGTAGACCAGCTCGCCACAGCGCTGCTGCTGTTCACCGCCCAGCACACTGCGGCGCAGCAGGGCCTTCACCCGCGCTTCCAGCTCGGTGAGTTCGAAGGGTTTGGCCAGGTAATCGTCGGCGCCCAGGTTCAAGCCGTGCACGCGGTCGCGCACTTCGCCTCGGGCGGTGAGCATCAGCACGGGCAGGGTCTTGCCGCGCTCGCGCAGGCGCGCCAGCACCTGGAAGCCGTCCAGTCGCGGCAGGCCGACATCGAGGATCGCCAGCGCGTAGTCCTCGCTGGCCAGGGCCAGGTCGGCGGCCACGCCGTCCTGTAGCAGGTCCACGGTCCAGCCGGCGCCCTTGAGCGCCTGGGCGACGCTTTCACCGAGTTGCGGATGGTCTTCAACCAGGAGGATTCGCACGGATTTCTACCCCTCGGACTACAGGTTCGGGCCGGCAGTTTACCCATCCGCGCGCCCCTGTGAATGGGGGAAATTCGCTGAAATCACTGCGAAAGGAGACTGAAAGCCTGGCGAAAGCTTAGCCCGTTAGCATCGCCAACGAGCCGCCTCCCAACCCCGAATACTTCAGCGCCGACTGCCCAGGCGCAACGGCGGGAGCAGCGGACTCGACGACGGCAAAGACCGTCAACAGAGCGGAAGGCGGCGTGGTGCCCTTTCGCGACAACAACAAGAACGGAGACCACAGATGCCCACCGCCCGGCCTTTGGCTGCACCGGCTTTTTCCAAGCCCAAATCCCGCTGTCTGACCCCCGCCCTGCTGGCTTTCGCCGGGGTCGCCCCGCTGTGCGAAGCTGCCGGCTTCCTCGACGACAGCAGCGCCACGCTCAGCACCCAGAACATCTACTTCAACCGTGATTTCCGCGACGGCGCCGGCCAGTCCAAGCGCGAAGAATGGGCGCAGGGTTTCATCCTCGACTTCCAGTCCGGCTACACCCCCGGCACCATCGGCGTCGGCCTGGATGCCATGGGCATGCTCGGTCTGAAGCTCGACTCCTCCCCGGACCGCACCGGCACCGGCCTGCTGCCGACCCACGATGACGGCCGCGCCGCCGACGAATACAGCAAGCTGGGTCTTACCGCCAAGTTCAAGGCCTCCGAGACGGAGCTGAAGATCGGCAGCCTGATCCCCGACCTGCCCACCCTGCAGCCCAACGACAGCCGCCTGATCCCGCAGACCTTCGAGGGCGGCCTGCTCAACTCCACCGACCTGCCGGGCCTGAACTTCACCGGCGGGCGCCTGGAGAAAGTGAAGGACCGCGACTCCACCGACTACACCGACCTGGCGCTGAACAACAAGAACCGCCGCTTCTCCGGTGGCAGCGCCGAGGGCAAGCACTACGACCTGGCCGGCGGCGACTACCAGTTCACCGACAACCTCACCGGCCGTTACCACTACGCGCAGCTGGACGAGGTCTACCGCCAGCACTTCGTAGGCCTGCTCGCCAGCTACCCGCTGGGCCCCGGAAAATTCAGCGCCGATGTGCGCCTGGCCATCAGCGATGACCAGGGCGAGGCGCGCGGCGGCGAGATCGACAACCGCGCCTTCAACGGCATGCTCGGCTACGCCCTTGGCGCCAACAAGTTCAGCCTCGGCTGGCAGCAGATGAGCGGCGACAGCGCCTTCCCCTACATCGACGGCAGCAACCCCTACCTCGTCAACTTCGTCCAGGTCGGCGACTTCGCCGAGACCGATGAGCGCTCCTGGCAGGTCCGCCACGACTACGACTTCGCCGGCCTCGGCATCCCCGGCCTGACCCTGATGAATCGCTACATCAGCGGTGACAATGCCAAAATCAACGGCATGGACGGTCACGGCAAGGAATGGGAGCGCAACACCGACATCAAGTACGTGATCCAGAGCGGCCCGCTCAAGGACGTCGCGGTGCGCGTGCGTAACGCCACCTACCGTTCCAGCTTCGCGCGGGACGCCGACGAGACGCGTATCTACCTCAGCTACTCCCTGGCGACCTGGTAAACCGACAACAACAAGAGAGGCATCGCACCATGACCACCGTCCTGCGCAACCTGACCCTCGCCGGCGCCACCCTGCTCGCCGCCAGCCAACTGATGGCCGAGCCCAAGCGCCCGGAATGCATCGCCCCGGCATCCCCCGGCGGCGGCTTCGACCTCACCTGCAAGCTGGCGCAGAGCGCCCTGGTGGACGAGAAACTGCTGACCAAGCCGATGCGCGTCACCTACATGCCCGGCGGCGTCGGCGCCGTGGCCTACAACGCGGTGGTCGCCCAGCGTCCGGCCGACGGCAACACCATCACCGCCTTCTCCAGTGGCTCGCTGCTGAACCTGGCCCAGGGCAAGTTCGGCCGCTTCGACGAGAACGCCGTGAAGTGGCTGGCCGCCGTGGGCACAAGCTACGGCGCCATCGCGGTGCCCAGCGACTCGCCGTACAAGAACCTCGGCGACCTGGTGGCCGCGCTCAAGGCCGACCCGGGCAAGGTGGTGATCGGCTCCGGCGGCACCGTCGGCAGCCAGGACTGGATGCAGACCGCGCTGATCGCCAAGGCCGCCGGCATCGACCCGAAGCAGCTGCGCTACGTCGCCCTGGAAGGCGGCGGCGAGATCGCCACGGCGCTGCTGGGCGGGCACATCCAGGTGGGCAGCACGGACATCTCCGACTCCATGCCACACATCCGCGCGGGCAAGATGCGCATCCTCGCGGTGTTCTCCGAGGAGCGCCTGAAGGATGAAGGCATGGCCGACATCCCGACCGCCAAGGAGCAGGGCTTCGACATCGTCTGGCCAGTGGTGCGCGGCTTCTACGTCGGGCCGAAGGTGAGCGAAGAGGACTACCAGTTCTGGAAGGCCTCCTTCGACAAGCTGCTGGCCTCGGAAGACTTCGCCAGGCTGCGCGACCAGCGCGAGCTGTTCCCCTTCGCCATGACCGGCCCGGAACTGGACGCCTATGTGAAGCAGCAGGTCGCCCAGTACAAGCAGCTGGCCCGCGAGTTCGGCCTCATCCAGTAACGCCCCGAGCGGCGCCGCCTTCCACGAAGGCGGCGCCAGGAGACTCCCCATGTCCCGTACCAGCCTCTTCCAGCGGCTGTTCGCCGGCGCCTGGCTGTTCGCCTGCGTCGCCTTCGCCCTGATCGCCTGGCAGCTCCAGGCGCCCTTCTCCTACGAACCGGTCGGCCCGCGCGCCTACCCACTGCTCTGCCTGGGCCTGATGGCTGTGGGCCTGGCCTGGCTGATCGCCCGTCCCACGCCGATCAAGCGCGAGGACGACGAGCCGGCGCTGGAAGGCGCGCTGCTGGGCAAGGTGGTGCTCTGCGTCGTGCTGCTGGCGGTGTATGCCGGCCTGTTCGAGCCGCTGGGCTTCATCCCGGCGAGCGCGATGATCGGCACCTTCATCGCGCTGATCTACGGCGGCCGCCCGGTGGCCAGCGTGGTCACCGCGACGCTGCTCGCCATCGGCCTCTACGTGCTGTTCGACCGCACTTTGGACGTCCCGCTGCCGCTGGGCATCCTCGACCCCCTGCTCTGAGGAACTCGTCATGGAAACTTTGAGCTATCTCGGACAGGGCTTTGGTGTCGCCCTGAGCCCGTACAACCTCATCACCGCGCTGATCGGCACCCTGATCGGCACCGTCGTCGGCCTGCTGCCGGGCCTGGGCCCGATCAACGGCGTAGCCCTGCTGATCCCGGTCGCCTTCGCCCTTGGCCTGCCGCCGGAGTCGGCGCTGATCCTGCTGGCCGCCGTGTACCTGGGCTGCGAATACGGCGGGCGGATTTCCTCGATCCTGCTGAACATCCCCGGCGAAGCCTCCACCGTGATGACCACCCTCGACGGCTACCCCATGGCAC
Organism: Pseudomonas sp. PDM18; assembly: GCF_014852585.1. Classification (GTDB taxonomy): domain Bacteria; phylum Pseudomonadota; class Gammaproteobacteria; order Pseudomonadales; family Pseudomonadaceae; genus Pseudomonas. The sequence continues at coordinate 200,008 of NZ_JACVBX010000013.1, forward strand.
GCAACGGCCTGGCTGGCGTGGCCCTGTCGCTGTCGGCCTGGAGCTCGTTCATCGGCGCCTTCATCGCCACCTGCGGCATGGTGCTGTTCGCCCCGCTGCTGGCGAAATGGGCCATCGCCTTCGGCCCCGCGGAATACTTCGTACTGATGGTCTTCGCCATCGTCGCCCTCGGCGGGCTGGCCGGCGACCGGCCGCTGAAGACCCTGCTGGCGGCGTTGCTCGGGCTGTTCCTGTCCAGCGTCGGGATCGACGCCAACAGCGGCGTGTACCGCTTCACCTTCGACAACATCCACGTCTCCGACGGCATCCAGTTCGTCGTGCTGGTGCTGGGCCTGTTCTCGGTGAGCGAGATCCTCCTGCTGCTGGAGAAGACCCACCACGGCCACAAGATGGTCGAGGCCAGCGGGCGCATGCTGTTCAACATGAAGGAAGCCGCCTCGGTGGCCGTGGTCAACGTCCGCTGCGGGCTGCTCGGCTTCATCATGGGCGTGCTGCCCGGCGCCGGTGCGACCCTGGCCAGCGCCGTGGCCTACATGACCGAGAAGAAACTGGCCGGTGACACCGGCAAGTTCGGCAAGGGCGACCTGCGCGGCCTGGCTGCCCCGGAAACCGCCATCGGCGCCTCCGCCTGCGGCGCCCTGGTGCCGATGCTGACCCTCGGCGTCCCCGGCTCGGGCACCACCGCGGTCATGATCGGCGCGCTCAGCCTGTACAACATCACCCCCGGCCCGCTGCTGTTCCAGGAACAACCGAACATCGTCTGGGGCCTGATCGCCTCGCTGTTCATCGCCAACGTCATGCTGATCATCCTCAACGTGCCGATGGTGCGGGTGTTCACCCGCATCCTCTCGGTGCCGAACTGGGCGCTGGTGCCGGGCATCGCGATCATCACCGCCATCGGTGTGTACGCCGTGCACGCCACCACCTTCGACCTGTTCCTGATGGTCGCCATTGGCATCCTCGGCTACATCCTGCGCAAGCTGGACTTCCCGCTGTCGCCGCTGCTGCTGGGCTTCATCCTCGGCGGGCTAATGGAGCAGAACCTGCGCCGCGCACTGTCCATCTCCAACGGCGAACTGGGCATCCTCTGGTCCAGCCCCATCGCCATCGGCACCTGGGCGCTGGTCGCGCTGATGCTCGGCCTGCCGCTGTACCGCGCTTGGCGCAAGCGCGCCCGTCGTTCCCGCGAGGCGGTAGCTGACGCCGCTTAAAGCAACCACGCTCGCCGCGTCGAGACACGCGGCGATTTTCAAGGCCCGCCTTTGTGCGGGCCTCTTTTTTTGTGGGGGATCAAGACTTGTGGGAAACGCGCAGCGAAACCGTCCAGTTTTTGCCGCTGACTGGCTTGGCACAGACGACTTCGACGACCTTGCGCCTGAGCTCGCGCCCGTCCGGTGCGAACAGGCGAATCTCACCCCAGCGGGTGTCCAGCGGCACGGAGCAGCGGGCGACGATTGTCTTGAGATTGGGCTCGGCGACGGTCCAACCAGCGTTGCTGCGGGCGTTCTCGGCGGCCACGAAAGCGCGGGCCGCCTGATCGATCTCGTAAAGGCCGTGAATGGCGTCGTTGGAACGCCACTCATCGAGAGAAGAACCGGCCGCGAGGCAGCTAGCACCGAGCATCAAGCCCGGCAGGTTCGCCAGCCACGCACGCCGGATCATCGGCATTACACCGGCGGCAGCGACCAATCGATAGGCGTCAAGCCGTGCTGTTCGAGGAACTTGTTGGTGCGGCTGAAGTGGCCGTTGCCGAGGAAGCCGCGATAGGCGGAGAGCGGCGACGGGTGCGCGGACTTGAGCACTAGGTGCTTCTGTGCGTCGATCAGTTTCTGTTTGCTTTGCGCGTGGGAGCCCCAGAGCAGGAACACCAGGTTCTCGCAGCGCTGGCTGACCACTTCGATCACCTTGTCGGTGAACGGGCCCCAGCCCGCCTGGGCGTGGGAGCCGGCGCGGGCCTGTTCGACGGTGAGCGAGGTGTTGAGCAGGAGCACGCCCTGCTCGGCCCAGTGCTGCAGGTAGCCATGATTGGGGATCGGCAGGTTGAGGTCGCGTTGCAGCTCTTTATAGATGTTCTGCAGCGACGGCGGCGTCGGCACGCCCGGCTGCACCGAGAAGCACAGGCCATGGGCCTGGCCGGGGCCGTGGTACGGGTCCTGGCCGATGATGACGACCTTGATGCGCTCCAGCGGCGTGGTGTTCAGCGCGTTGAAGATTAGCGGACCGGGCGGGAAGATCACCTTGCCGGCGGCCTTCTCCGCGCGCAGGAACTCGCCCAGCTGCTTCATGTAGGGTTTTTCGAACTCCTCATGGAGGGCTTCTTTCCAGCTGGGTTCCAGCTTGATCCGGTCGTCGTTGGTCATGGTGCGTCTGCCTGGTGAAACGAACCGGCACGCTAAGCAAGCGACCCGGCCAAGTCAAGGCGACTTGTGCCGCACCGCCCAGGAGCCCGGCAGACGCGGCGCGCCGCTGCCCAGGCCGGCAAGAATCCATACCGCGACGGCAACCGTCAGGCCCAGGTGAAACAGTTCGCAGCGCGGTACGCCAGCCAGTTCGCCACGGGTGCCGATCAGCAGGCCGCTACCGATGAACAGCAGCGCGCCAAGCAGCGCCAGCGCATAGCGCCGCGAGCGACCAGGCCAGGCGATGACCAGCAAGGCAATCAGGTTGCTCACCAATGAAAGCTGCGCCAGAAGCACCAGCAGCACGCCGATCACCAGCACCACTACTTGCCGGCCGGGGCCGCCGGACAGACGCCCGAGCGCGATCAACGGCAGGCCTACGGCGCCGGACAGCACGCTCGCCAAATGATGCGCCTCAGTCAATGCACCGACGACGCCATACTCCAGCGCCCCCAGCAGCGCCGCGATGCCCATGGACAGGAACCCCAGCGCGCGCCAGCCCATCTGCTCACGCAGGACGAGCCAGGCGGCGACAGCGCAGGCCAGGGTCAGCAGCAGTTCAGCGATCACGGGCAGCATCGGGCGGGTCCTTCTCCGGGTAGTCGGCAAAGACTAGCGAGCCACGTCATGGCGCGCACGGTAGGGGACGCCAGCACAGGCGACGCCGCGCGCCACTCTCAGGTGCCGGACAGGTGCTCGTCTTCGACCCGGTACTTCACCCGCACGCGATTGCGATAAAGGCATTCGCTCTTCAGCAACGTCCCTTGCTGGCCTTTTTCCCGAATATCACGCCAGATTTCATTTTCCCGGACGACGCCCTCGCCGGCTTTCACGAAACGATGGTTGCGCTGGTAGACGTGATAGCGGAAGGGACGCTCGGCGCTGCACAGCAGCACGCCTTCGAGTTGATGTTCCGCCACCCGCAGGTCGAGCTGGAAGGTCTGCTGCGTCGGGTTGTACAGCACCAGATCGATGAAGTTGTAGAAAATCGCCGCCCCCGAACCGAACGGCAGAACCCGGCCCTCGTCGGGGAAGGGATCGAAGCTGTGATTGGCGCGTTCCACGACCTTCAATGGCGAGTGCAAAGCCATCCAGTGGATCAGGTTGCTCAGCTGGCAGATGCCGCCGCCAATCCCCTGTCTCGCCTCGCCGAAGGACAACTCCATGCCTTCCACGAAACCTCGGCTGGCACTGGGGCGACCCAGCAGGCGGCAGAAGGAAAAGTACTCGCCAGGGCCGATCTGCACACCACTCATGCAGTCGACGGCCAAGCGCAGGTTGATCACCTTGTTGTGCTGCAACGCCAGGTCACTGGAGCCCAGTTTCCGGATCAGCCTGGAGGTATGTTTGATGTAGCGAAACGGCAAGCGTGCTTCGCACTGCCGACTCGCATAGGGGGTTTTCGACAGATACCAGCGGCAGGTGCGGAACACGCGGCGCTGCCAGACTCTCAGGGCGTATAGCCAGGGATGGTAGAGAGAAAGGGGTTTGCGCATTGCCGTTGTGCTCCCTGCAGATCAATGCAAATGCCGATTCTATCCCTGATGCAGCGCCCGGTAGTGACTGGGCGCCATGCCCACCACGCTCTTGAACAACCGCGAGAAGTAGTACGGATCGGCATAGCCCAGTTGCTCGGCAACCTGGCGCACTTCCAGGTTGCCCTGGTCGAGCAGCCGGCAGGCGTGGGTCATCTTCAGCCGGATGAAATCCTGGATCGGCGCCTGGCCGGTCAGCGCGCGGTAGGTCTTGGCGAAGTGGAAGCGTGACAGGCGGAACTGCGCCGCCAGCTCGTCGAGGTTCAGCGCATCGTGCAGATGCTCGCGCATCATCGCCTGCACCGCCTCCACGTCCAGCACCCGCCCGGACTTCAGCCGCGCCCGCGCCGGGCGCAGGGCCAGCGAGGTCAGCAGGCTCTGCAGAAGGTGCGCCGCGTGGATGAAGTGCGGCAGGCTCAGGCCCTGACGGCGCAGCGCCAGGAGCGCATCGAACTCGCCGAGGATGCGCGGCTGCACGCCCACCCGCAGGCGTGGCGACTTGCCCAGCGGACGCAGGAAGTCCTCGGCCAGACGGCCTTCCAGGTGCACCCAGAAGATTGACCAGGGTTGCTGAAGGTCGGCCCCGTAGGCATGGGCGCGGCCCTTGGGCAGCACCAGCAGATCACCACCGGCGACCTCGAATCGTCCATCCGCCGTTTCCAGCCAGCCGAGCCCTGCGCTGCAGTAGATCAGCAGGTGATCGTCCGGGTCTTCCCGCTCCATGCGGTGCCCGACCGCGGCCGGGTAATAGCCCAGGGCCAAGGGATAGCAGGCCTGGCCAAGCGGGTGGCGGTCCAGCGCGCGACGCAGGCGCGGCGGCGTGATGAAGCGCACGCCCTGCTGCGGCAGCGGCCAGGTGGAGATCAGTGGGCGGGACATGGGCGGTAATCCGGCATCGGCAATACCAAGATCGTCCATCCCCAGCACAAGATCGTCAATCCACAGTCGAGGGCGCAACGCGCTATAACCGGAGGACTGTTTACTCGGGAGGCTCTTCAACCAGGAGCTTCTTTGCCGACGAGCGCGCGCCACGAGCGCCAAGCTGTAGCCAACAAGAACAAACAGAGGTAGCTGCATGCATTTCGATCTATCCGAAGAACAACGCCTGCTGGTGGATAGCGCCCGCGCCTTCGCCAGCCGCGAACTGGCGCCCCATGCCGCCGACTGGGACCGCCAGCACCACTTCCCGGTGGAGGTGATCCGCCGTGCCGCCGAGCAGGGCTACCTGGGCCTGTACATCGCCGAGGAAGACGGCGGCCTGGGTCTGTCGCGCCTTTCCGCCTCGCTGATCTTCGAGCAGTTGGCCGCCGGCTGTGTCGCCACCACCGCCTACATGACCATCCACAACATGGCCAGCTGGATGCTCGCCAGCTTCGGCGACGCCGCGCTCAAGGAGCAGTGGCTGCCCGGGCTGATCGGCGGCGAACTGCTGGCTTCCTACTGCCTCACCGAGCCGGACGCCGGCTCCGACGCCGCACGTCTGCGTACCCGCGCCAAGCGCGACGGTGACGACTATGTGCTGGATGGCGCCAAGACTTTCATTTCCGGCGCCGGCTCCACCGACGTGCTGATCGTCATGGCGCGCACCGGCGAGGAAGGCGCCAAGGGCATTTCCTGCTTCCTGGTGCCGGCCAACGCCGAAGGCATCCGCTACGGCCGCAACGAGGACAAGATGGGCTGGAAGGCGCAGCCGACCCGCACCATCACCTTCGAAGGCGTGCGCATCCCCGCCGGCAACCGCATCGGCCCGGAGGGCCAGGGCTTCGTCTACGCCATGAAGGGCCTGGACGGTGGCCGCCTGAACATCGCCAGTTGCTCCCTCGGCGCGGCCCAGGCGGCGCTGGAGCAGTCGCTGCGCTACGTCGAGGAGCGCAAGCAGTTCGGCAAGGCGCTGGCCGAGTTCCAGGCCCTGCAGTTCAAGCTCGCCGACATGCTCACCGACCTCACCGCCAGCCGGCAGATGGTGCGCCTGGCCGCGCACAAGCTGGACCACAAGGACGGCGAGGCGACCCTGTATTGCGCCATGGCCAAGCGTTTCGCCACCGACCGCTGCTTCGCCCTGTGCAACGAGGCGCTGCAGCTGCACGGCGGCTACGGCTACCTCAACGACTACCCGCTGGAGCGCTGGGTGCGCGACAGCCGCGTGCACCAGATCCTCGAGGGCACCAACGAGATCATGCGGGTGATCGTCGCCCGGCGCCTGCTGGAACAGGGCGGAATGCTGGACCGCCTGCTCTGACCCGGCCGCAACGAATCACTGGAAAAACCGCCCGCCCGCACAGGCGCAATCGAACAGATCGGACATGGACTCGCCCTGCCGCGCATGCCTAGAGTCCATGCCCATACGCCCGCCGCCGGCGGCACCGACAAGGAGATGCCCATGAGCAACGCCCTCGAGCCCTACAAGCCCGGAGTCTTCGATCTGACCCACAAGCTGACCGTGGAAAAACACGGCCACACCGCGCTGATCACCATCAACCATCCGCCGGCCAACACCTGGGACCGCGACTCGCTGATCGGCCTGCGCCAGGTGATCGAGCACCTGAACCGCGACGACGACATCTACGCCCTGGTGGTGACCGGCCAGGGTCCGAAATTCTTCTCCGCCGGAGCCGACCTGAATATGTTTGCCGACGGCGACAAGGCCCGCGCCCGCGAGATGGCCCGCCGCTTCGGCGAAGCCTTCGAGACGCTGCGCGACTTCCGTGGCGTGTCCATCGCCGCGATCAACGGCTACGCCATGGGCGGCGGCCTGGAATGCGCCCTGGCCTGTGACATCCGCATCGCCGAGCGCCAGGCGCAGATGGCCCTGCCCGAAGCCACCGTGGGCCTGCTGCCCTGCGCCGGCGGCACCCAGGCGCTGCCGTGGCTGGTCGGCGAAGGCTGGGCCAAGCGCATGATCCTCTGCGGCGAGCGCATCGATGCCGATACCGCGCTACGCATCGGTCTCATCGAGCAGGTCGTCGATACCGGCGAAGCCCGCGGCACCGCCCTGCTGCTGGCGGCCAAGGTCGCGCGGCAGAGCCCGGTGGCGGTGCGCACCATCAAGCCGCTGATCCAGGGCGCCCGCGAGCGCGGCCCGACCACCTGGCTGCCGGAGGAGCGCGAGCGCTTCGTCGACCTGTTCGACGCCGACGACACCCGCGAGGGCGTGAACGCCTTCCTGGAAAAACGCGACCCGCACTGGCGCAACCAATAAGGCCCTGACCATGAATGTGATGTTCGAAGAACGCCCCGGCCTGCACGGCTTCCGCATCGGCGTGGTGACGCTGGACGCGGAGAAGAGCCTGAATGCCCTGAGCCTGCCGATGATCGAGGCGATGAACCATCAACTGCGCGTCTGGCAGGACGACGCGCAGATCGCCTGTGTGGTGCTGCGCGGCAACGGCGGCAAGGCCTTCTGCGCCGGTGGCGACGTGCGCAAGCTGGTCGATGCCTGCCGCGAGAAGCCCGGCGAGGTGCCGGAACTGGCGCGCCGCTTCTTTGCCGACGAGTACCGCCTCGACTACCTCATCCACACCTATTCCAAACCGCTGATCTGCTGGGCCCACGGCTACGTGATGGGTGGCGGCATGGGCCTGATGCAGGGCGCCGGCGTGCGCATCGTCACCCCGAGCAGCCGCCTGGCCATGCCGGAAGTGAACATCGGCCTGTACCCGGATGTCGGCGCCAGCTGGTTCCTCGCCCGCCTGCCCGGCCGCCTCGGCCTGTTCCTCGGGCTGACCGCGACGCAGATGAATGCCCGCGACGCGCTGGACCTGGACCTCGCCGACCGCTTCCTGCTCGACACCCAGCAGGACGACCTGATCGAAGGCCTGGTGCAGCTGAACTGGCGCGAACAGGCCGACGTACAACTGCACAGCCTGCTCCAGGCACTGGAGCACGAAGCCCGCGGCGAGATGCCCGACGCCCAGCTGCTGCCGCGCCGCGCGCGCCTGGATGCGGTGCTCGACAGCGCCAATATCGCCGAAGCCTGGAACGCGCTGACCGCGCTGGTCAACGACGAGGACGCACTGATCGCTCGCGGGGCCAAGACCCTCGCCTCCGGCTGCCCGCTGACCGCTCGTCTGGTCTGGGAACAGATTCGCCGCGCGCGCCATCTGTCGACTGCCGAGGTGTTCCGCATGGAGTACGCGATGAGCCTGAACTGCTGCCGCCACCCGGAATTCCCGGAGGGCGTGCGGGCCCGGCTGATCGACAAGGACAACACCCCGCACTGGCACTGGCCGGATATCGCTGCCATACCTGATGCTGTGGTGAATGCGCACTTCGACGCGACCTGGGAGGGCGAGCATCCGCTGGCGGATCTGTAAGGTGCCCTCCCTGTAGGAGCGAGCTCGCTCGCGAACAGCTTCGCTGCGGGCCCAGTTCGCGAGCGAGCTCGCTCCTACGAAGAGCCAAAGCGCTGGAGTGCCTGTCGTCGTTGAACAGGAGGAAACCAGCATGCAAACCATCGCCTTCATCGGCCTCGGCCACATGGGCGCTCCCATGGCCGCCAACCTGATCAAGGCCGGCTACCTGCTGCGCGTGTTCGACCTGGTGCAGAGCGCCATCGACGGGCTGATCGTCCAGGGCGCCAGTGCCGCGCGCAGCGCTCATGACGCAGTGGACGGCGCCGACGTGGTAGTCACCATGCTGCCGGCGAGCCAGCACGTCGAGGGGCTCTACCTCGGCAACGAAGGCCTGCTCGCGCACATCGCCCCCGGCACCCTGGTGCTGGAGTGTTCCACCATCGCCCCAGCCTCGGCGCGCAAGGTTCACCAGGCCGCCGCCGAACGCAAGATTCCCATGCTCGACGCCCCGGTCTCCGGCGGCACCGGCGGCGCCATCGCCGGCACCCTGACCTTCATGGTCGGCGGTGACGCCGAGGTGCTCGAACGCGCGCGCCCGGTGTTCTCAGCCATGGGCCGCAATATCTTCCACGCTGGCGGCGACGGCGCCGGGCAGGTCGCCAAGGTATGCAACAACCAACTGCTCGCCGTGCTGATGATCGGCACCGCCGAATCCCTCGCCCTGGGCGCTGCCAATGGCCTGGACCCGGTAGTGCTGTCGGAGATCATGCGCCGCAGTTCTGGCGGCAACTGGGCGCTGGAGGTGTACAACCCGTGGCCCGGCGTGATGGAAAACGCTCCCGCCTCGCGCGGCTACACCGGCGGTTTCATGGCCGCGCTGATGACCAAGGACCTGGGTCTGGCGCAGGAGACCGCACAGGTCAGTGGCAACAGCACGCCCATGGGCAGCCTGGCGCTGGCGATGTACCGGTTGCTGGTGAAACAGGGCCATGGTGAGCAGGACTTCTCGGTGGTACAGAAACTCTTCGATAACTGAGCCCATTGTGAAGCCACGCTTATGAGTGCATGGCGTTGGCGTGGCTTTATCCTCAGGAGTCCTGGACCGAAGATGAATCACCTGCCACCCGTGCCCACTGGCGCGGCACTCCCTCCCACGAAAAGGTGATTCCATGAAACTTGCCCTGATCGGCGCCACCGGCCACGTCGGCCATTACTTCCTCGAAGAAGCACTGCGTCGCGGCCACCAGGTGACCGCGCTGGTACGCGACCCGGCGAAACTGCCAGCGCGGGATAACCTCAAGGTGGTCCAGGCCGACGTCTATGATCCGGCCCAGGTCGCCCGTGCCGTGGCAGGCCAGGAGGTCGTGATCAGCGCGTTCAACGCCGGCTGGGGCAACCCGGATATCCGCGAGGCCCACGCCAGCGGCAGCCGCGCCATCCTCGACGGCGTGAAGGCTTCCGGCGTGAAGCGCCTGCTGGTGCTCGGCGGCGCCGGCAGCCTGGAGATCGCCCCCGGCCAACGCCTGGTGGATAGCCCGGAATTCCCCGAACAGTGGAAGCAGGGCGCACTAGGCGCCGCCGATGCACTGGACCAGCTGCGCGCCGAGAAGGAACTGGACTGGGCCTTCCTCAGCCCGGCGATGCTGCTCGACGGCGAGATCCGCACCGGCAGCTTCCGCATTGGCGGCGACCAGGTACTGTTCGACGGCAATGGCGAGAGCCGCATTTCCCTGCCGGACCTGGCGGTGGCGATGGTCGACGAGGCCGAGCAAGCCAACCATCACCAGCAGCGGTTTACCGTGGCTTATTGATCGTCGCAGCCGACCTGCACAAACGAAACGGGCCACCCAAGGGTGGCCCGTTTCACTGGGTACCGCGCGGCAATCAACGCTCGCGCAGCGCCTCCGCCTTGGCCCGCAGGATGGGCTTGAGCAGGTAGCTGAGGATGCTCTTCTTGCCGGTCATGATGTCCACGGTGGCGATCATGCCGGGGATGATCAGCAAGGGCTTGTCGTCGGTGCCCAGGTGGCTTTTGCGGGTGCGCAGCTTGATCAGGTAGAAGCTGTTGCCGTCATCGTCGGTGACGGTGTCGGCGCCGATCTGCTCCAGGTCCGCCTGCAGGCCGCCGTAGATGGTGTAGTCGTAGGCAGTGAACTTGACCATGGCGTGCTGACCGGGACGCAGGAAGGCAATGTCCTGCGGACGGATGCGCGCTTCCACCAGCAGGGTGTCGTCCAGCGGGACGATCTCGATCAGGTCGCTGCCCGGCTGGATCACGCCACCGATGGTGTTCACCAGCAACTGCTTGACGATGCCGCGCACCGGCGAGGTCACCAGGGTGCGGCTGACGCGGTCTTCCAGCGCCTTGCCGGTGGCCGTGGCCTTGCTCAGTTCAGTGCGGGCTTCGTTGAGTTCCTTCAGCGCGTCGCTGCGGAAGCGCGACTGGGTCTCGGCGACCTTGCGCTCGACTTCCTTCACGGCCGCTTCGGCACGCGGGATCGCGAGTGTCGTGGCATCGAGCTGGCCACGGTTCTCCACTTCACCGCGCTTCAGGCGCAGCAGCTCCACCTGGGACATCGCGCCCTGGGCCACCAGCGGCGCGGACATGGCGATTTCCTCGCGCAGCAGGTTCAGGCTGTTGCGGTACTGCGCCTGCTTGGAGATGAACTCGCGCAATTCCTGTTGCTTCTGCACCAGCTGCTGTTGCAGGCCGTCGGTTTCATCCTTGAGCTGCTGCTGGCGGCTGTGGAACAGCGCTTCTTCGCTACTGGCCTGGCCTGGCGCCTTGGCACGCACGTCATCGGGGATGTTCAGCGGGCGGTCTTCTACCTCGGCGGAGAGGCGCTCCACCCGCAGGAACATCGCCAGGCGGTCGGCCTCGGTCTCGCCGACGTTGGACTGGAAGCGCGTTGGGTCCAGGCGCATCAGTTGCTCGCCGGCCTGCACCACCTGCCCTTCGTGGACGAAAATCTGCGAGACGATGCCGCCTTCCAGGTTCTGGATCTTCTGCACCTTGGACGAGGGGATCGCCTTGCCTTCGCCACGGGTGACCTCGTCGATCTGCGCGAAGTGCGCCCACAGCAGCAGGAAGGCCACGAAGCCGATGAGAATCCAGATGGTCAGGCGCACCACGCGCGGCGCGTCTTCGATCAGCGCCTTGCTGACCTCCGGAAGCGGTTGGCCGGAGAGGTTGTCGCCGCCCTTGAAATAGCCACGGACAGAGTGGCGGATATTGCCCAGAGGATTAAGCGACACTGATCTGCCCCTTCTTCAGTGCATCCATGACCACGTCCTTCGGACCGTCGGCGATGATGCGGCCCTTGTCGATGATCACCAGGCGGTCCACCAGGCTGAGCATGGAGGCGCGGTGGGTGACCAGCAGCAGCGTCTTTTCGCCCATGATCGCTTGCAGGCGCTGTTTCAGGCGTTCTTCGCCGGCGTTGTCCATGGCGCTGGTCGGCTCGTCCAGCAGCAGGATCGGCGGGTCGAGCAACAGTGCGCGGGCCAGGGCGACGTTCTGCCGCTGGCCGCCGGAAAGGTTGTGGCCGCGCTCACCGACCTGCAGTTCGTAGCCCTGCGGGTGCAGGCGGACGAATTCGTTCACGCCGGTCAGCTCGGCCACTTCCAGTACGCGCTCGTCATCGATGTAGCGCGCGCCGCTGACCAGGTTGTCGCGCAGGGTGCCGCTGAACAGGCTGATGTCCTGCGGCACGTAGCCGATGTTGTGGCGCAGTTCGCTGATATCCAGCTGGCGCACGTCGGCGCCGTCCACCAGCAGGTTGCCGTTCTCGGGCTGGTGCAGGCCGACGATCAGCTTGGCCAGCGAACTCTTGCCCGAGCCGCTGCGGCCGATGATGCCGATCTTCTCGCCGGCGCGGATCTGCAGATTGATGCCATGCAGCGCCGCCACCTGCTGGTTCGGGTAGGCGAAGTCGAGGCCGCGCATCTCGATGCCGCCGCGCAGTTGCGAGCGGGTCAGCGGACGTTCGTCGGCGTTGCGCTCCTGCGGCAGCTCCATCATCTGGTTGGTGGTGGCCATGGACAGGCGCGCCTGCTGGTAGCGCTGGATCAGCCCGGAGAGCTGGGTCAGCGGGCCAAGGGCGCGGCCGTTGAGCATGTAGCAGGCGATCAGGCCGCCCATGGACAGGTCGCCGGCGATGATCAGGTAGACGCCGCCGATGATCATGACGACCCCGGCCAGCGCCTGGATCAGCACGGTGATGTTCATCGCCAGGGTCGACAGCAGCTTGACCCGCAGCTCCAGGCGGCTGAGGGTGCCGATGGTCTGCTCCCAGAGGTACTGGCGCTCGCTTTCGGCGTTGTTGACCTTCACCGCGTCGAGGCTGGCGAGGGTCTCGATCAGGCTCGACTGGCGCTCGGCGGCCAGCGCCATGGTGCGATTCATGGTCTCCACCAGCGGCTTCTGCAGCAGCCAGCCAAGACCTGCGGCCAGCGGGAAGGCGATCAGCGGGACGAACACCAGCGGCCCGCCGATGATGCCGATCACCAGCAGGATCAGCAGGGTGAACGGCATGTCGATCAGGGTGGTGAGCGTGAGCGAGTTGAGGAAGTCGCGCAGCGTCTGGAATTCGTGGATGTTCTGGGCGAACGAGCCGACCCGTGCCGGGCGGTACTTCATGCTCATGCCGACGATGCGCTCGAACAGCGTCGCCGAGATGATCAGGTCGGTCTTCTTGCCGGCCAGGTCCAGGCACAGGCCGCGCATGGTTTTCAGCAGCAGGTCGAACAGGTAGGCGCCGCTGATGCCGATGGCCAGCACCCAGAGGGTGGCGGCGGCCTGGTTGGGCACTACGCGGTCGTAGACGTTCATCACGAACAGCGGCGCGGCCAGGGCGATCAGGTTGATCAGCAGGCTCGCGGCCACGGCATCGACATAGAGCCAGCGCGAGCGCTTGAGGGTGTCACGGAACCAGCTCTTGGCGCGCGGAATCAGCTCGCCGTGCTGCAGGTCGAACTTGTGCTGCGGCTGGGCGAAGAAGGCCTGGCCGGCGTAGTCCTCGCTAAGGAGTTCGCGGGTGACGCGCACTTCACCGCCGTCGCTCTCGGACAGCAGCAGGCGCGCATCGCCATTGCTCTCCCACCCCAGCAGCACCGCGCAGCGCCCTTCGCGCAGCAACAGCATGGCGGGCATCGCCAGCGCGGGAATCTGCTCCAGCTTGCGCTGCAGCAGGCGCCCCTGCAGGCCGGCGCGAGCCGCCGCACGGGGCAGCAACTCGGCGGAGAGACGCTGGCCGGGCAGCGGCAGGCCGCTGGTGAGCATGGCGCGGCTGGCCGGCTTCTGGTGCAGCTGACAGAGCGTCAGCAGGCTGTCCAGCAGCGGGTCATCCAGCAGACCGCGCGGATCGTGGCTTAGGGGTACTTCGCTGACTTCTTGATCCACGCGGGTGCTCTCTCGGGCAGGTTAGTTGAGGCCGGGCAGCTGGACTTTCGGCTTGATGTCTTCGGACGCCACCGCGGCCATCGGCGCGACCACGCCCTGGCTCTTGAGCAGCTCGCCCAGGGTGGCCTTGATGCGGTACTGGGTGAACAGCTCGGTGTACTTCAGGTCGACCAGGCGGCGCGAAGCGTTGAACAGCTCGTTCTCGCTGTCCAGCAGGTCGAGCAGGGTACGCTCGCCGATGGTGAACTGCTTCTGGTAGGCCTCGCGCACGCGGGTGCTGTAGTCCACGTACTGGCGGGCGATCGGCAGCTGGTCACGGGCGTTGTTCAGGGCGTTCCAGGACAATCCGAGTTCCTCGTTCAACTGGCGCAAGGCGTTGTTGCGGATATCCAGGGCCTGGTTCGCTTCATAGGACTTGGCTTCCAGTTCGGCCTTGTTGCTGCCACCGGCGAACAGGTTGTAGCGCATGCGCAGCATGGCCTGCCATTCGTTGTTGTGGCCTTCTTCGCCATCGAGGTTGTTATCGGCACCCTTGGAAAGTTCTGCATCGAATCTCGGATAGAAGGTCGATTTCGCAGCGTCGTACTGCTTCTCGGCGGCGGCGACGTCGGATTCCGCGGAGCGCAGGATCGGGCTGTTCTCGACCAGTTGGCGACGGGCAGCCTGCAGGTCTTCCGGCAGTTGGCCGACAAGACCGGTGGGCTCACTCAGTTCCACCGGGTCGCTACCCACCACGCTGTAGTAGTTGGTGCGGGCGTCGGCCAGGTTGGTCTTCTCGGTCATCAGGTTGTTCTGCGCCTGGGCCAGGCGGGCTTCGGCCTGGTCCTGGTCGGCGAGACGGCCAACGCCACGGGAGCTGCGCAGGCTGATCTGGTCGTAGACGCGCTGGTGATTCTTCAGGTTGTCCTCGGCCAGGCGAACCATCTCCTGGCGACGCAGCACGTCGGTGTAGACCTGGGCAACGTCCAGCGCGGTGCGCTCGGAGGTACCCAGCAGTGCGTAGGCGCGGGAGTTGACGTTGGCCTGCTGACGGCCGACTTCGCTGGAAGTGGCGAAGCCGTCGAACACCATCTGGCGCAGGGCGAGGTTGGACTCGCCGCGGTTCAGGGTCTTCCAGTGATCGCCTTCGCCACGGGTGGTGGTGTTGTCGGAGCCTTCGCGGCCGTAGCCAGCGGTCAGGTCGACGGACGGCAGGTAGCCCCCCTTGGCGGCGCGCAATTGCTTGTCCGCAGCGAGACGCGAGTTCACTCCGGCCTGGATTTCCGGGTGGTACTCCAGGGCCTTCTGCATGGCCTGGTTGAGGGTGTCGGCCTGCACCGGCAGAGCAACGGGAATGACGAAAGCCAGGGCGAAGGGCACGGCTTGAGCGAATCGCATGCGCATGAGGAAAACATCCTTATCAGTGAGATAGCCGCAGCGATTCGATTGCCGCTAAAGAGCGTCAAAAGACCGGCGAATGGCTGCAAGGAAAGCTTCAAAAGCGTGATGAATTTCACGCTAAATTTTTTTGGGCGGACCACCGATATCAAAGTGACATCGATTTGCCAATTGTTTAGGATGGCAAACGAATGGTCAATACATTGGCATATACGTAATTTCCAACCGCTATAAGCCAATGTATTGACGCCAAACTTTTTGCTCTTAAAGACAAAGGAATGCCCCTGAGCCGACGTCACCTGTGGCCGGTCGGCAACCAGGCAAGCCTCATCAGGAGAAGTGCATGAGCAGCGTCGTCGCCGTCGTAAAAAGCATCATCGGCCAAGTGATTGCGGTTACCCCCGAAGGCGCCCAGCGCGTTCTGGTCGAAGGTGACCGCATCTACCAGGGCGAGCAGTTGCTCACCGGCGCTGCCGGCGCGGTGACGCTCGACGTCGGCAAGGGCAAGCTGGTCGACCTGGGCCGCGACAGCCAGTGGAGCAGCGCCGACCTGCCGCAGGCCGAGACGCACCACGCCGCCGCGCAGCCGGCCAACGCACCGAGCACCGAAGACCTGCAGAAAGCCATCGCCGCCGGCCTCGACCCGACCCAGGCGCTGGCGCCCACCGCTGCGGGCCCGACTGCTGCGCCTTCGGCCGCTGGCAGCAATGGTGGCGTTGGCGGCGGCCACAGTTTCGTGGTGCTGGATGCTACCGCCGGCCGCGTCGATCCCCACATTGGCTACTCCACTTCCGGTCTGGACAACAGCGGCGCAGCCGGTGACGAGCGCCAGAGCGAACTGCCGGCCAACCTCGCGCCCCAGTTCATCGACGGCAACAACGGCGTGCTGGAACTGACCACCGCCGAAGACACCCTGCTCACCGGCG
This sequence comes from Pseudomonas sp. PDM18, assembly GCF_014852585.1. Lineage (GTDB taxonomy): Bacteria > Pseudomonadota > Gammaproteobacteria > Pseudomonadales > Pseudomonadaceae > Pseudomonas. Next base: position 215,938 of record NZ_JACVBX010000013.1, read on the forward strand.
CCTTCTCCGCCCGCGACGCGAATGGCGACCTGATCTCCTATAGCGTCGGCCAGGCGCCGGCCAACGGCCTGCTGGTGCTCAACCCCAACGGCACCTGGCAGTACAACCCCAACGATGACTACAACGGCGCCGACAGCTTCACCGTGATCGTCACCGACAGCCGTGGCGCGTCCAGCACTCTGGTCGTGAACGTTGGCATCACGCCGGTAAACGACGCTCCAGTGGCCACGGGCACCTATACCAGTGCCATCACTGACACCGCCGCCAACGACAGCTTCGCCGACATCAAGGGCCAACTGAGCGCCAGCGACGTCGACGACACCAACCTGACCTGGAGCGGCAGCGCCAAGGGCGCCTACGGCGAGCTGACCGTCAACGCCGATGGCAGCTACACCTACGTGGTCGATGCCAATGCAGTGAACGCGCTGCCACAGGGTCAGAACCCGAGCGAGAACTTCACCGTCACCGTCACCGATCCATCCGGTGCCACCGACACCCGCGTCATCACCATCAACGTCCAGGGCGCCAACGACACCCCGGTCGCCCAGGATGGCCAGGCCAGCGGCAATGAAGACAGCGTAATCGGCGGCCAACTGGTAGCCACCGACCGCGACACCGGCAGCACCCTCACCTTCACCACCAACGGCAATCCGCCGGCGGGCTTCACCCTGAAGCCGGACGGCAGCTGGACCTTCGATGGCAAGGACCCGGCCTACCAGCACCTGGCCGAGGGCGAGACCCAGGTCGTGCAGGTGCCCTACACCGTCACCGATGAGCACGGCGCGACCAGCACCGCTACCCTCACCGTGACCCTGACCGGCACCAATGACGCGCCGGTCGCCCTGCCGGGCGCAGCCACCACCGAAGAAAACAGTGTGCTCAACAGCCAGGTCCCGGCCGCCTCCGACGTGGACGGCAACGTCGCCGGCTACCAGCTGACCACCGGTGTCGGCAACGGCAATGGCAACCTGACCTTCAACCCGGACGGCAGCTACAGCTTCAACCCCGGCAAGGACTTCGACAGCTTGGCCCAGGGCGAGACCCGTGACGTGACCTTCACCTACCAGGCGAAGGACAACAACGGCGCGCTGAGCGATCCGCAGACCATCACCATCACCGTCACCGGCACCAACGATGCGCCGGTCGCCAGCACCACCAGCGCTGCGGTGAACGAAGACGCGAAGATTGGCGGCCAACTCGCCGCCAGCGATGCCGACGATGGCGCCTTGCTCACTTTCACCCTGGACAAGGCTGCTCCGGCCGGCTTCAGCGTCGACGCCAACGGCAAATGGAGCTTCGACGCCGGCGATGCCGCGTACCAGCACCTCAAGGCCGGTGCGACCCAGGTCATCACCCTCGACTTCACCGTCACCGACGAGCACGGCGCGACCAGCGCAAGCTCGCTGACCATCACCGTCACCGGCACCAACGACGCGCCGATCGCCAACGCTGCCAGCGCCAACGTCAGCGAAGACAAGATCAGCTTCGGCAAGCTCACCGCCAGCGACGTGGATGATGGTGCCAAGCTCAGCTTCAGCCTCAACGACAAGGCCCCGGCCGGCTTCACCCTGGCCAAGAACGGCAGTTGGCTGTTCAACGGCCTCGACCCGGCTTACCAGAACCTGGCCGCCGGCGAGACCAAGGTCCTGTCGATCGACTACACCGTCACCGATGACCAGGGCGCCACCAGCACCAACACCCTGACGCTCACCGTCACCGGCACCAACGACACGCCGATCGCCCTACCCTCAGTGATCAATCCAGTGAAGGAAGACGCGCAGATCAGCGGCACGCTGAAAGCCATCGACGTGGACAATGGCGCCCAGCTCACCTTCACCACCGGCAAGCTGCCGGCGGGCCTGACCGTCGGCAGCGACGGCCAGTGGAGCTTCAACGCTGGCGACGCCGCCTATCAGCACCTCAAGGCCGGTGCCACGCAGATCATCAGCGTGCCCTTCACCGTGACCGACGAGCACGGCGCGAAAACCAGCAGCCTGCTGGTGATCACCGTCACCGGCACCAATGACGCGCCGATTGCCATCGCGGCCAGCGCCGGCGTTAGCGAAGACCAGCTCAGCAAGGGCCAGCTCACCGCCACCGACGTCGACGACGGCGCCAAGCTCAGCTTCAGCGTCGACGGCAACGCACCGGCCGGCTTCACCCTCAAGACCGACGGCAGCTGGACCTTCGACGGCAACAACGCCGTCTATCAGAGCCTGGCCCAGGGCGAAACCCAGGACATCCAGGTCAAGTTCATCGTCACCGACCAGTTCGGCGCCACCGACACCAAGACCCTGACCCTCACCGTGACCGGCACCAACGACGCCCCGGTGGCTTCCGCCGCCAGCGACTCGGTCAAGGAAGATGCGTCCATTTCCGGCCAGCTCGGCGCCACCGATGTCGATCACGGTGCGACCCTGAACTTCAGCCTCGACCAGCAGGCCCCCGCCGGTTTCACCCTGAATCCGGACGGCAGCTGGACCTTCGACGCCGCCGACCCGGCCTACGCGCATCTGGCCCAGGATGCGACCCAGGTCATCAACATCGGCTTCACCGTCACCGACGAGCACGGCGCCACCGACAGCAAGGTCCTCACCCTGACCGTCACCGGCACCAATGACGCGCCGGTCGCCAGCGCCACCGTGGGTGCAGTGAAGGAAGATGCGCAGATCAGTGGCCAGTTCGCCGCCACCGACGCCGACGACGGGGCCAAGCTGACCTACGCCCTGGACAAGGCCGCCCCGGCCGGCTTCAGCGTCGACACCGACGGCAAATGGAGCTTCGACGCCAGCGACGCGGCCTATCAGCACCTGAAAGCCGGCGCCACCCAGGTCATCAGCGTGCCGTTCACCGTCACCGATGAACACGGCGCCGCCAGCTCCAGCACCCTGACCATCACCGTCACCGGCACCAACGACGCGCCGGTCGCCGATGCCATCAGCGCCAACGCCAGCGAAGATAAGCTCAGCACCGGCAAGCTCACCGCCAGCGACGTGGATGACGGTGCCAAGCTCAGCTTCAGCCTGAACGACAAGGCACCCGCCGGCTTCGTCCTGGGCAAGGACGGCAGTTGGCTGTTCAACGGCCTCGATCCGGCTTACCAGAACCTGGCCGCCGGCGAGACCAAGGTCCTGTCGATCGACTACACCGTCACCGACGAACACGGCACCATCAGCACCAACACCCTGACGCTCACCGTCACCGGCACCAACGACACGCCGATCGCCCTGCCCTCAGTGATCAATCCGGTGAAGGAAGACGCGCAGATCAGCGGCACGCTGAAAGCCATCGACGTGGACAATGGTGCCCAGCTCACCTTCACCACCGGCAAGCTGCCGGCGGGCCTGACCGTCGGTAGCGACGGCCAGTGGAGCTTCAACGCTGGCGACGCCGCCTATCAACACCTCAAGGCCGGTGCCACGCAGATCATCAGCGTACCCTTCACCGTGACCGACGAGCACGGCGCGAAAACCAGCAGCCTGCTGGTGATCACCGTCACCGGCACCAATGACGCGCCGATTGCCATCGCGGCCAGCGCCGGCGTTAGCGAAGACCAGCTCAGCAAGGGCCAGCTCACCGCCACCGACGTCGACGACGGCGCCGAGCTCAGCTTCAGCGTCGACGGCAACGCACCGGCCGGCTTCACCCTCAAGACCGACGGCAGCTGGACCTTCGACGGCAACAACGCCGCCTATCAGAGCCTGGCCCAGGGCGAAACCCAGGACATCCAGGTCAAGTTCATCGTCACCGACCAGTTCGGCGCCACCGACACCAAGACCCTGACCCTCACCGTGACCGGCACCAACGACGCCCCGGTGGCTTCCGCCGCCAGCGACTCGGTCAAGGAAGATGCGTCCATTTCCGGCCAGCTCGGCGCCACCGATGTCGATCACGGTGCGACCCTGAACTTCAGCCTCGACCAGCAGGCCCCCGCCGGTTTCACCCTGAATCCGGACGGCAGCTGGACCTTCGACGCCGCCGACCCGGCCTACGCGCATCTGGCCCAGGATGCGACCCAGGTCATCAACATCGGCTTCACCGTCACCGACGAGCACGGCGCCACCGACAGCAAGGTCCTCACCCTGACCGTCACCGGCACCAATGACGCGCCGGTCGCCAGCGCCACCAAGGCCACGGTAGCCGAAGACACCACCCTCACCGGCCAGCTCGATGGCAAGGACGCGGACGATGGCGCGCAACTAACCTACAGCACCACCGGCACCTTGCCGGCGGGCTTCTCCGTCGGCACCGACGGCCAGTGGAGCTTCAATGCCGCCCAGCCGGCATACCAGCACCTGGCGGTAGGCGCGACCGAGACCTACACCGTCAACTTCACCGTCACCGACCAATTCGGCGCGCAGAGCTCCAGCACCCTGACCCTGACCGTCGTCGGCACCAACGACGCGCCGGTGGCCTATGCCGCCAGCGCCGCGGTGAACGAAGACCAGACCAGCAGCGGCCAGCTCACCTCTTCCGACGTCGACGACGGCCACGCTGCCTACTACAGCCTCAAGGATGCCGCCCCGGCCGGTTTCACCCTCAACCAGGACGGCTCCTGGAGCTTCGACGGCAACAACGCCGCTTACCAGAAGCTAGGTGAAGGTGAAACCCAGGAGCTGCAGATCAAGTTCATCGTCACCGACGACAAGGGCGCCACCGGCGAGAACGTGCTGACCCTGACCGTCACCGGCAGCAACGATGCCGCTGTCATCGGCGGCGCCAAGGTTGCCAGCGTTTACGAGACTGACAGCGCGGTGAACACCGGCGGCCAGCTGACCATCAGCGACGTCGACAGCCCTGCCAGCTTCCAGCCGCAGACCGACACCCTCGGCCAGTACGGCAAGTTCAGCATCGATGCTAGCGGCAAGTGGACGTTCTACGCCCAGGGTCCGTACAACGAGCTGAAAGTTGGCGAAACCCTCACCGACACCTTTGTCGTCAAGGCTGCCGACGGCACCACCAGCAACGTCACCGTGAACATCGTCGGCACCAACGACGCCCCCTACGCCCAGCCGGCCACCGCCAGCGCGACCGAAGGCGGCGTGGCCCTGCCCAGCCTGGTGGACAACGCCACCGAAGGCTCGGCCCTCACCCTGACCGTGACCACCACCCACGCCGGCGAAGCCGTGAGCTTCAACTGGAACTTCGCCACCAACGACTACGGGCAGTTCAACGACTTCGCCTACGTGCTGATCAACGGCCAGGCGGTGAAACTGTCCGACGTCGCCACCGTGGGCGACGGCGGCACCTCCGGCCAGCAGTTGTTCAGCCATGTGTTCGGCCAGCCGGGCACCTACACCATCGTCATCGGCGTGGCCGACAACGGCGACAAGGGCGTCGACTCCAGCCTGGTGCTGAGCAACCTCTCCAGCCAGATCACCGTCAGCCAGTCGGTGGGCAGCGTCAACCTGAGCAACGGCCAGTGGACCCTGACTACCAACGGCGCCACCCAGCAGACCCTGCAGGAGTTGAACAAGGCTGGCCAGGCCGTCACCGGCCAGTTGCAGGCCAGCGACATCGACCATGATGCCCTACTGACCTTCAGCCTGAAGAACGCCGCGCCCGCCGGCTTCACCCTCAATGGCGACGGCACCTGGAGCTTCGACCCGACCTCGGCGGCCTACGACAGCCTGGCCGCTGGCGAGAAGCAGGTGCTGAGCATCGACTACATCGTCACCGACGAGCACGGCGCCACCGCTTCCAGCACCCTGACGCTGACCGTCACCGGCACCAACGACGCACCGGTGGCCACCGCCGCCCAGGCCACGGTTAACGAAGACCAGACTGCCAGCGGCAACATCGGCGCCACCGACGTCGATCACAACAGCACCCTCAGCTATGCCGCCATGGGCAACCTGCCGGCCGGCGTGACCCTGCGCGACAACGGCAACTGGACCTTCAACGGCAAGGACAGCGCCTACCAGCACCTGGCCGAAGGCGAAACGCAGACCCTGCAGATCACCTATAAGGTCACCGACGACCAGGGCGCCACCAGCTATGGCACCCTGACCCTGACCGTGGTCGGCGCCAACGATGCGGCGATCCTCGGCAAGGCCGACGTCACCCTGCAGGAAACCAACGCCGTGCTCATCACCGGCGGCCAGCTGAGCATCAGCGACATCGACAGCCCGGCCACCTTCCAGGTGCAGAACGACACCACCGGCCAGTACGGCAAGTTCAGCATCGATGCGGCCGGCCACTGGACCTTTGTCGCTAACTCGGCGCTGGACAGCCTCTCTGCCGGGCAGATCGCCCAGGACACCTTCGTGGTGAAGAGCGCCGATGGCACCGAAACCTCGGTCAAAGTCACCATCGTCGGCACCAACGATGCCGCGGTGATCGGCAACGCCGCCGTGACCCTGCAGGAAACCAACGCCCCGCTGACCGCCAACGGCCAGCTGAGCATCAGCGACGTCGACAGCCCGGCCACCTTCCAGGCGCAGACCAACACCGTCGGCACCCTGGGCAGCTTCAGCATCGACAGCACCGGCAACTGGACCTTCCTCGCCAACTCCGCCTATGACCACCTGGCCCAGGGCGCGACCCTGAGCGAAGTGTTCCAGGTGAAGAGCGCCGACGGCACCAGCGGCAGCGTCACCGTGACCCTCTCCGGCACCAACGACGCGCCCATCGCCACCAACAGCTCCGCCAACGTCAACGAAGACGTGAAGAGCCAAGGCCAGCTGAACGCCACCGACGTGGATGACGGCGCCCAGCTGCAGTACGCCGTGGTCGGCAACGCCCCGGCCGGCTTCGTGCTCAGCGCCGATGGCAGCTGGAGCTTCGATGGCAGCAACGCGGCCTACCAGTCGCTGAAGGCCGGCCAGACCCTGGAGATCGAGGTCAAGTACAGCGTCAGCGACGAGCACCAGGCCAGCGATGACGGCGTACTGAAACTTATCGTCACCGGCGCCAACGATGGCCCGACCGCCGTGGCCGACAGCGCCCAGGCCCAGGAAGACACCACGCTGAAGATCAACGTGCTGGGCAACGACACCGACCCGGACGGCGACAGCCTGATCGTCACCAGCGCCAGCGCCGCCAACGGCACCGTGGTGATCAACCAGGACGGCACCCTGAGCTACACGCCCAAGGCCAACTACAGCGGCAACGACACCATCTCCTACAGCATCAGCGACGGCCATGGCGGCACCTCCACTGCCACCGTCGCCGTCAGCATCGCTGCCGTCGCCGACCAGCCCAACCTGTCTCTGGACAGCCACCTGAGCTCCACCGGCCTGACCATGGAAACCTGGACCGGTCTGGCCCTGGGCACTGGCGGCAATGGCGCCAACCCCAACGACCTGCAGAGCAAGATCGACGCCGCCGGCACCCCGGCGACCAGCGAATCGATCAGCACCGCGAAGGACAGCGACGTCCCTGCCGGCACCGCCAGCAAGGTCAGCGGCCTGATATTCCTCGAAGCCGGCCACACCTACACCTTCAGCGGCACCGGTGACGACAGCGTGCGCCTGGTCATCGGCGGCACCAACGTCGCCCAGGCCACCTGGGGCGGTAGTAGCGGCCAATACAGCGGCACCTTCACCCCGACCGAGAGCGGCTACTACACCCTGGCCCTCTACCAGCACAACCAGAGCGGCCCGGGCAACTTCGACCTGAAGATTTCCGACAACGGCAGCACGCCGACCCTGTTGGGCACCAGCAGCGCGCTGGTCTACCACAACGCCGGCGAACTGACCGCCGGTGGCGAAAACCTCACCGCGCACCTGACCAACGGCCAGGGCTACTACACCGCCGCCGTGCTCAACCAAGGCAACGAAGACAGCGCCATCGCCCTGTCGAAGATCCATGCTGCGCTGGTCGACACCGATGGCTCCGAGAGCCTGGCCGTCAGCATCGGCAAGATTCCGCTCGGCGCCACCCTCAGCGACGGCACCCACAGCTTCACCGCCGACGCCAGCAACAACAGCGTCACCCTTACCGGCTGGAACCTGCAGACCCTGACGCTGACGCCGCCGCAGGACTTCAACGGCACCATCAAACTGGAAGTCAGCGCCACCTCGACCGAGAGCAGCAACCAGGATGCGGCCACCCGCACCCTCGACCTGACCGTCACCGTCAACCCTGTGAACGACGCGCCGACCGTCACCGGCGCGCAGAACCTCAGCACCGACGAGGACACCCCAGTCAGCGGGCAGATCCACGCCAGCGATGTCGACGGCGACACCCTGAGCTACGCCGTGAAGAACGGCAGCGGCCCGGCCAACGGCAGCGTCACCTTCGGCACCGACGGCCAGTACACCTACACCCCGGCGGCCAACTACAACGGCAGCGACAGCTTCACCGTGGTAGTCAGCGATGGCCATGGCGGCAGCGTGGAACAGGTCGTCACCGTCGGCATCAAGCCGGTGAATGATGCGCCGACCACCAGCGACCAGGCCAAGACCATCGCCGAAGACACAGCGCTCAGCGGCAAGATCATTGCCAGTGACATCGACGGTGACACGCTTACCTACAGCTTCAAGCTCAATGCACTGCCGCAACACATGCAGTGGCTATCGCTGAACAATTCGACAGGCGAGTACACCTACCAGCCGGCCGCCAATTACCACGGCTCGGACTCCTTCACCATCACCATCAGCGATGGCAAGGGCGGCGTGACCTATTCCACGGTCACCATCACCATCACCCCGGTGAACGACCTGCCGGTGTTCGACACTCCGACCAACACCACCACGGCCGAGGACACCGCGCTGGTCAGCTCGGTACACGCCACCGACGTCGACGGCGACAGTCTCACCTACAGTCTCAAGACCGGCCCCGCGCACGGCACCCTGACGCTGCAGGCCGACGGTCACTACACCTACACCCCGGACGCCAACTACAACGGTCCCGACAGCTTCACCGTGACCGTCAACGACGGCAACGGCGGGGTGGTGGACCAGGCCGTCAGCCTCACCGTCACCCCGGTGAACGACGCGCCGACCACCGCCAACCAGACCAAGTCCGTCGCCGAAGACACCCCGCTGACTGGCAAGATCGTCGCCAGCGACGTCGATGGCGACACACTGAGCTACGCCGTGAAGAGCGGCGTAGCCCACGGCACGCTGGTGCTCAACACCGCGACCGGCGACTACACCTACACGCCGACCGGCAACTACAACGGCACCGACAGCTTCACCGTCACCGTCAGCGATGGTCACGGCGGCTTCGTCGACTCCGTGGTGAACATCACCGTTACCCCGGTCAATGATGCACCGGTGTTCAACGCACCGAGCAACACCAGCACCGCAGAAGACACCCCGCTGATCGGCAAGGTCAGCGCCACCGACGTCGACGGCGACAGCCTGACCTACAGCCTGAAGACAGGGCCGGCCCACGGCTCCATCGTGGTCGACACCGCAGGCAACTACACCTATACCCCGAGCGCCAACTACAACGGCGGTGACAGCTTCGTCGTCACCGTCAACGATGGCCATGGCGGCGTGGTCGACCAGACCGTCACCCTCACCGTCACCCCGGTGAACGACGCGCCGGTATTCACCAGCGGCACCACCCTGAGCACCGCTGAAGACACCGCCAAGATCGGCCAGCTCACCGCCACCGACGTCGAGAACGACAGCGTCACCTTCTCGCTCAAGGCCAATGGCGGTGCCAGTCACGGCACCGTGGTGGTCAACCCCAACGGCAGCTACACCTACACTCCGGCCGCCAATTACAACGGTAGCGACAGCTTCACCGTGATAGCCAACGACGGCAAAGGCGGCCTCACCGAGCAGACCATCAACGTCACTGTCACCCCGGTGAACGATGCTCCCAACGGCACCGACAACACCGTCACCCTCAACGAAGACAGCAGCCGCAGCTTCGCCGCGGGCGACTTCGGCTTCACCGACGTGGACACCGGCGACACCCTCAGCGCAGTGCGCATCGACAGCCTGCCGACCAATGGCTCGCTGAAGTTAAATGGCACTGCCGTGACGGCCGGCCAGGTGATCGACGCCGCCGACCTGAACAAACTGGTCTTCACCCCGGCCGCCAATGGCAACGGCACCAACTACGCCAGCTTCACCTTCTCGGTGAAGGACAGCGCCGGCGCCTTCGACAGCACGCCCAACAAGATCACCCTGAACGTCACCCCGGTGAACGACAACCCGGTGGCCGTGAACGACAACTTCACCGTCTCCGGCCTGCAGGGTAACTACTGGGGCTACCGTGAAGGCACCGACGGCGCCAACCTGACCAGCCTCAGCCAGGTCGCCGCCTTCATCGCCGGCAAGGCTGCCGCCGCCACCTTCACCGCCACCTCGCTGAACTACAACCTCAGCGACGGCGACCTGGGCGGTGACGGCAACCTGCAGAAATTCCTCGGCAACGATGCGGGCTCGCTCAATACCGACCCGGCGAATACCTCCGACGCGATCATCCAGCTGAGCGGCGCAATCAGCCTCAACGCCGGCAATTACCAGCTGCGAGTCAACGCCGACGACGGCTTCAGCATCAAGATCGACGGTGTGGAAGTCTTCAAGTACGACGCCATCCAGAGCCCCACCGGCCGCGAGTCGGCGGTGTTCAACATCGCCCAGAGCGGCAACCACACCATCGAAATCATCTACTGGGATCAAGGTGGCCAGGCACAGCTGCAGGTCGAGATGCGTCCTCAGGGCGGAACCTACACCACCGTGGGCGGCACTGCGCTGACCCACGCGGTGGGCGAACTGGTGACCAACGAAGACACCGCGCTGACCATCGCGCCGAAGACCCTGCTGGGCAACGACAGCGACGTGGACGGCGACAGCCTGTCCATCCTCAGCGTACAGAACCCGGTCAACGGCACGGTCGCGCTGGTCAACGGCAACGTCGTGTTCACCCCGAGCAAGGACGTCAACGGCACCGGCAGCTTCACCTACACCATCAGCGACGGCCACGGCGGCACCAGCACTGCGACCGTCACCGTCGGCATCACTGCCGTCAACGATGCGCCGACCCTGGTGGCCGATACCGCCAGCACCAAGGAAGACACGGCGGTGAAGATCGACGTGCTGGCCAACGACAGCGACGTGGACGGCGACAAGCTGACCGTCAGCACCGCCACCGCCAGCAACGGCACCGTGGTGATCAACGCCGACGGCACCCTGACCTACACGCCGAAAACCAACTACAGCGGCAGCGACACCATCAGCTACACCGTCACTGACGGCCATGGCGGCACCGCCACCAGCACCGTCGCGGTCAGTGTCAGCCCGGTGGCCGATGCACCGCAGCTGCTCAACGGCAGCATCTTCCAGCTCAACCCGGGTGCGGTCACCATCAGCACCACCCAGGAAGTCACCCGCGCCGTGCTGGAGCAGGAAACCGGCCTGTCCAACAACGCCCTCAACGCCATCGACCCGCCCAAGGGCGCGCTGAACGATCCGGGCAACGTCACAGTGATCGACGGCGCGCTGACCAGCTCGGACTACAGCCTCACCGCTGGCAGCAAGATCAACTTCACCTGGGCCTTCACCAACGGCGAGAACACCGTCAGCGAAATCCAGGACGGCTTCAACGACATCGTTGCCCTGGTCGTCACCGACCCCACCGGCGCCCGGCAGGTCATCCAGGTGACCTCCTCGGAACAGCTGGGCGCCAGCGTGAACGGCAACGGCATCCAGAGCTTCACCGCGACCCAGAGTGGCAACTACCACTTCGACTGGCTGGTGCTCAACGGTGGTGACAATGGCAAGGACTCCAGCCTGGCCATCAGCAACACCACCGTGACCTACGGCGGCAAAACCTACGGTTCGGCCGTGGACATCGCCCTGACCACCGGCCTCACCGACACCGATGGCTCCGAGAGCCTGAGCGTGAAGATCAGCGGTGTGCCAACCGATGCCGCCTTCACCGCCGGCACCAAGGGCAGCGATGGCAGTTGGACCTTCACCGAAGCGCAACTGCACGACCTGCAGCTGCTCACCGCGGTGAACTTCAGCGGCACCCTGAACCTGAATGTCACCGCCACCGCCACCGAGTCCAACGGCAGCACTGCCAGCAGCACCGGCACGCTCGCTGTCACTGTCGCCAGCACCACCAGCACCACTGCCACCGGCAACAACGACCTGCTGCACGGCCTGGACGGCAGCGACACCCTCAGCGGCGGCAACGGCCACGACATCATCTACGGCGGTACCGGCAACGACACCCTCAACGGTGGCAGCGGTAACGACTCGCTGTATGGCGGTGCCGGCAATGACACCCTCAACGGTGATGCCGGCAACGACCTGCTGGTGGGCAACGAGGGCAACGACATCCTCAACGGAGGCACGGGTGACGACATCCTGATCGGCGGCAAGGGCAGCGATACCCTCACCGGCGGCTCGGGTGCCGACACCTTCCTGTGGCGCGCAGGGGACACCGGCAGCGCCACCATCACCGACTTCAAGGCCAGCGAAGGTGACCGCATCGATCTCAGCGACCTGCTGCCCGATGCCGCGCACAACGACATCCTCAGCTACCTGAAGGTGGACACCGCGACCTCGACCCTGCAGGTCAGCACCACCGGCCAGGTCGGCAGCGGCGCGGATGTCACCATCAAGCTGACCGGCGTCGACCTCACCGCCTACGGCTCGACCTCCACCGAGATCGTCAACAAGCTGGTGGCGGGTTCCGACCCGGTGGTCAAGACTGAGCATCACTGATCCGCAGTTGCCGCAAGGTTTCCAAATGGTCAGGCTCTGACACAACGACAGCGGGGCTACCCTTCGGGGGAGTTCCGCTGTCGTTCCTTCACATCACATGAATTGGGGACGGGTCGATGCTGTATATCCAGCGCAACGCCGAGGGTAGAATCTCGCGCGTCGAGGACGCCGAGTTCGACGGGATGACCGGCACCCTGCCGGCGGACCACCCGGACATCCAGGCCTGGGCGGCCGAGAGCAGCCTGCTGCAGCTCAAGCAGAGCGACCTGGACATGATCCGGGTACTGGAGGACCTGATCTCGGTGCTGATCACCAAGGGGGTGATCCGCATCACCGACCTGCCGCCGGCGGCGCGCTCCAAGCTGCTCAACCGGACCCAGGCCCGTGAAGCGCTGGGCGGGCTGACCCGGCTGATCAACGACGACGAGGAAACGGGGCTGATCTGAGCCCCGTTTTCTTTTGCTCGATGGCCACGCGGCATCCCCTCCCCTGTAGGAGCGAGCTTGCTCGCGAACAAGCTCCGCTGCGAGGCCAGGTTCGCGAGCAAGCTCGCTCCTACGTGAAAGGCACGCTCCGCACTTTGGATTTAGCTCTCGGGAGACTTCCAGAGAAACGCCCGCCCTCGTAGGAGCAACTGTCTTCACACGGCACCTGTCCTCCAACTGGTGCCGTCTCTCACCATCGCGTTGATCCGCACGATCAGTACGCGCATGCATGCCACTAATGCGACCTTCGGGCACCGCCCCTTGTC
>NZ_JACVBX010000014.1 GCF_014852585.1 Pseudomonas sp. PDM18
CATCAGCGGGAGGCGCATTCTACAGCGATCAAACTCGCTGTCAACCACCTCGGCGATCTTCTTTTCAGCCCGCTACCGAAGCAGCGAATGAAGAGCGGCAAGTGAATCACCCGCCTGACCACCACTCTCACCTCAGAACACCTGTAAGTACTTGATTTTCAAGTTCTTTCAGCGCTTCGTCGCTGGGAGTGGTGCGCATTATAGGGAGTTTAAATCGGCCGTCAACGACTAATTTAATCTTTCTGCAAAAAACTGTCCGCCTGATCAGTTTATAGCCACTTCCTGGCCTGCCAGCCGCCGTTCCTGGCGCAACAGGTAGGCCCCCACCAGCAGGCCCACCACGCACAGGGCTACTACATAGTAGGCAGGGCCCAGCGGATCCTCCTTCATCAGAAGGGCAACGACCATGGGCGTCAGGCCACCGAAGATGGCGTAAGCCAGGTTGTAGGAGAAGGACAGGCCGGTGAAGCGCACAACTGCCGGGAAGGCGTTGACCATCACATAAGGCACCGCGCCGATGACGCCGACGCACAGGCCGGTGACCGCATACAGCGGGAACAGCCAATCCGGATGCGCCTTGAGGCTGGTGTAGAAGGTCCAGGAGACGACGCCCAGCAGGATGCTTCCATATATAAAGGTGCGGCCCGCGCCGAAACGGTCGGCGAGACGCCCGGACAGGATGCAGCCGACGCTCAGGCAGACAATGGCCACGCTGTTGGCCTTGAGCGACGTAGCCGCGTCGAAGCCATAGACAGTCTGCAGCACCGACGGGGTCATCAGGATCACCACGACGATGCCGGCGGACAGTACCCAGGTCAGCAGCATGGACAGCACGATGGCCGGGCGATGTTCACGCACCACCACACCCAGCGGCACCTCATCGGCCAGTTGCTTGCGCAGCTGCAGTTCGGCGAATACCGGCGTCTCGTGCAGCCAGCGGCGCAGGTAGACGGAGAACAGGCCGAAGATGCCGCCCAGCAGGAACGGGATACGCCAGGCGTAACCCTGCACTTCTTCGGCGCTGTAGACGCTGTTGATCAGGGTCGCGACCAGCGAACCGATGAGGATGCCCGCGGTCAGACCCGACGTGAGCGTGCCGCAGGCATAGCCCACATGACGGTGCGGGACGTGCTCCGCTACGAACACCCAGGCACCCGGCACCTCACCACCGATGGCGGCGCCCTGGATGACACGCAGCAGTAGAAGCGCCAGCGGCGCCCAGATACCAATCTGTGCGTAGGTGGGCAGCAGGCCCATGATCAGGGTGGGAACGGCCATCAGGAAGATGCTCAGGGTGAACATCTTCTTGCGGCCCAGCAGGTCGCCGAAGTGGGCCATCACCACCCCGCCCAGCGGACGGGCCAGGTAGCCGGCGGCGAACAGGCCGAAAGTCTGCAGCTGGCGCAGCCAGTCGGGCATGTCGGCGGGGAAGAACAGCTTGCCGACCACGGTGGCGAAGAACACGAAGATGATGAAGTCGTAGAACTCGAGGGCGCCGCCCAAAGCGGACAGCGAAAGAGTCTTGTAGTCGCTGCGGGTCAACGGACGTGACGCAGGCGCGGCAGGAGCGTTCACAGAAGGCATGGTGCTTGTTATCTCTGCTGGCAAGGAGGCTGCGGCCGGCAGCCGCAGGTGCCGCACCATAGCAAATTGCGCGGAGGCGACACAGCGGCCGCGCCCGCAGGAATTTCACCCTATCCTGCGGTCGTCGCGCCGGCCCTCCCTCTATATAATGCGAGCAGGCCGATCAAAAGCTGTCCCAAGGCCTTGCGCCGGCAGGTGTCTTGGGAGAGTTTTTCCATAACCTCACCATGAGTACGCCGGGGGCAAGAGGCCCTTACCTATGATCGAGCTCGAACAAGAAGATCCTATCCCGCAAGGCGACCTGGCCTTGCAGATCACCGCCCTGCCGCGCGAGACCAACGGCTTTGGCGACATCTTCGGTGGCTGGCTGGTGGCGCAGATGGATCTCGCCGGAACCGCCATGTCCAGCCGCATCGCCGGAGGCCGCGTGGCCACGGTAGCAATCGACCGCATGGCCTTCCTGGTCCCGGTCGCAGTCGGCGCGCAGCTCTCCTTCTATACCCAGACCCTGGAAGTGGGCCGCAGCTCGATCCGCATGCTGGTCGAGGTATGGAGCGATGACCCGCTGTCCAGCGAATGGCGCAAGGTCACCGAGGCGGTTTTCGTCTTCGTCGCCATCGACGGTAGCGGGCGTACCCGACCGGTTCCTCCGCGTCGTGGCTGAAAACTGAAAGCGCCGGCACTCTCGCCGGCGTTTTCGTTTCTTACCTTCGGAATCAGCGCTGCGGTTTTCCGCGCACCGGCGCACCATCGGCCTTGAAGTAGTCGGCGGTACTGCGCGGCAGTGACGGGCGGCCGCGGACCTTATCGGCGAGCTTCTCGGCCATCATGATGGTGGTGGCGTTGAGGTTGCCGGTGATGATCAGCGGCATGATCGACGCATCGATCACGCGCAATCCTTCCATACCGTGCACACGGCCTTCGCCATCGACCACCGCCATGTCGTCATTGCCCATCTTGCAGGAGCAGGACGGGTGGAAAGCCGTTTCCGCGTGTTCACGGACGAAGGCGTCGAGGTCGGCGTCGCTCTGCTTGTCCAAGCCCGGGCTGATCTCGCGGCCGCGATAGGGGTCGAGCGCCGGCTGATTCATGATCTCGCGGGTGATCCGGATAGCGTCGCGGAACTCCTGCCAGTCCTGCTCGCAGGACATGTAATTGAACAGGATGCTCGGATGCTTGCGCGGATCACGGGAGGTCAGGTTGATCCGCCCGCGACTGGGAGAGCGCATGGAGCCGACATGAGCCTGGAAGCCGTGCTCGCTCACCGCGTTGCTGCCGTTGTAGTTAATGGCGACGGGCAGGAAGTGGTACTGGATATTCGGCCACTCGAATTCCGGACGGCTGCGGATGAAGCCGCCGGCCTCGAACTGGTTGCTCGCGCCCAGGCCGGTACCGAGGAACATCCACTCCGCGCCGATCTGCGGCTGGTTCCACCATTGCAGCGCCGGGTACAGCGACACCGGCTGCTTGCAGGCGTACTGCAGGTACATCTCCAGGTGATCCTGGAGGTTCTGGCCGACACCGGGCAGGTCATGCACTACCTCGATGCCCAGGTCGCGCAGTAGCGCGGAAGGGCCGACGCCGGAGCGCTGCAGCAGTTGCGGAGAAGCGATGGCACCCGAGCACACCAGCACTTCGCGGCGTGCGCGGACTTCCTTCAGCGCGTTGTCATCGCCATGCAGATAGGTCGCGCCGATGGCGCGCTTGCCGCTGAACAGGATGCGGTCGGTCAGCGCATGGGTGACGATGGTCAGGTTGGGCCGCTCGCGGGCCTGGTCCAGGTAGCCACGGGCAGTACTAGCGCGTCGTCCTTGCGGGGTGACGGTGCGGTCCATCGGGCCAAAGCCTTCCTGCTGGTAGCCATTGAGGTCTTCGGTACGCGGGTAACCGGCCTGCACGCCGGCCTCGACCATGGCGTGGAACAGCGGGTTGTTGCCAGCCTTGGGCGTGGTGACGCTCACCGGGCCGCTGCCGCCGTGGTAGTCGTTGGGGCCGATGTCGCGGGTCTCAGCCTTGCGGAAGTACGGCAGGCAGTCCAGGTAGGTCCAGTCTTCCAGGCCCTTCTCCTGCGCCCAGCCATCGAAGTCCATGGCGTTGCCGCGGATGTAGCACATGCCGTTGATCAGCGAGGAGCCGCCCAGGCCCTTGCCGCGTCCGCACTCCATGCGGCGGTTGTTCATGTACGGTTCGGGGTCGGTCAGGTACGCCCAGTTGTAGCGGCGGCCCTGCAGCGGATAGGCCAGCGCCGCCGGCATCTGCGTGCGGAAGTCGGCGCGGTAATCCGGGCCGCCGGCTTCGAGCAGCAGCACGCTGACGTCGGCGTCCTCGGTCAGGCGGGTAGCCAGTACGTTACCGGCAGAACCGGCGCCGATGATGATGTAGTCGTATTCCTGGGACATGCAGGCCTTCCTCTTTTTCAGGCACGACACCGCCCGCGACGCGTGCGCGCCGGTGTCTGCGTGTTCGGGATGGCCGGTGGTCAGGGAGTCATGCCTGCGACCGGCCTTTCATGGCTCGATCGCGGCGATCAGAACACCGAGGTGTAGTCGCCCAGCTCTACCTGTACGGATTTGATGCGAGTGTAGTGAGCCAGGGTGGTCAGGCCGTTCTCACGACCGACACCCGATTGCTTGTATCCGCCAACCGGCATCTCGGCCGGCGACTCGCCCCAGGTGTTGATCCAGCAGATGCCCGCTTCCAGGCGGTGGATCGCCCGGTGCGCGCGGGCCAGGTCCTGGGTCACGACGCCGGCGGCGAGGCCGTACTCGGTGTCGTTGGCGCGGCGGATGGCTTCGTCTTCGGTGTCGTAGACGAGGATGCTCATGACCGGCCCGAAGATTTCCTCGCGGACGATGGTCATGTCGTCCGTGCAGTCGGTGAACACGGTCGGCGCGACGTATGCGCCCTTGCCGAACTCGCCGTGGGTGACGCGCTCGCCACCGCACAGCAGGCGGGCCTTCTGTTCCTTGCCGGACTCTATATAGGAGAGAACGCTCTCCATGTGCGGGAAGCTCACCAGCGGGCCGAAGTTGGTGTTCTCGTCCTGCGGGTTGCCCAGGCGGATGCGCTTCACACGCTCCAGTACCTTGGCCTCGAATCGGGCCTGCAGGTTGCGGGGGATGAACACGCGGGTGCCGTTGGTGCAGACCTGGCCTGAGCTGAAGAAGTTGGCCATGACGGCGATGTCGGCGGCGCGGTCGAGGTTGGCGTCCTCGAAAATGATCAGCGGCGACTTGCCGCCCAGCTCCATGGTGACTTCCTTGAGCGAGGAGCTGGAGGCACTGGCCATGACCTTCTTGCCGGTGGCGGTGCCGCCGGTAAAGGAGATCTTCTCGATCAGTGGGTGCTCGGTCAGCCACTGGCCGACTTCGCGGCCACTGCCGGTGAGCACGTTGAACACGCCATCGGGCAGGCCGGCCGCGGTATAGACCTCGGCGAGCTTCAGCGCGGTCAGCGGGGTGACTTCGCTGGGCTTGAAGATCATCGCGTTGCCGGCGGCCAGGGCTGGGGCGGATTTCCACAGGGCGATCTGGATCGGGTAGTTCCAGGCGCCGATGCCGGCCACCACGCCCAGCGGCTCGCGGCGGGTATAGACGAAGCTGGTGTCGCGCAGCGGGATCTGTTCGCCCTCGATGGCGGGTACCAGGCCGGCGTAGTACTCGAGCACGTCGGCGCCGGTGACGATGTCGACGAAGCGGGTCTCGGCCAGCGGCTTGCCGGTGTCGAGGGTTTCCAGCTCTGCGAGTTCGTCGTTGCGCTCGCGGAGGATGTCCACGGCGCGGCGCAGGATGCGCGAGCGTTGCATGGCGGTCATTGCCGCCCAGACTTTCTGCCCTTGCACCGCCGCCTGCACGGCGCGTTCGACGTCGTCCTTCGAGGCGCGTTGTACCTGGGCGAGGACTTCACCGTTGGCCGGATTGATGGTCTCGAAGGTGGCGCCGCTGGTGGCTTCCACGTAGCGACCGCCAATGTAGAGCTTCTGTACTTCGAATCGAGCCATGGTGCGGTGGTCCTCTCTTGTCGGTGTCAGCGCAAGGCTGCGCCCGCTATCCGGGGCGCTTGGCCAGTTGTTGGTCGAGGTAGTCGTTGGCAATCGCCAACGCCTGCTCGGTTTCGAAGGCATCGCCCGAGAGCGCGCCCCGCAGCCACAGGCCGTCGATCAGCGCGGCCAGCCCGCGAGCGGCGCTGCGGGCCTGGGCCAGCGGCAGTTCGCGGCGGAACTGGCTGCACAGGTTCGAATACAACCGGTGGTCGTTGATCCGCTGCAGTCGGCGCAGCGCCGGCTGGTGCATGCTGGTCGCCCAGAACGCGAGCCAGGTCTTCATGGCCGGGCCGTTGACCTGCGAACTGTCGAAGTTGCCGGCGATGATGGCCCGCAGGTGCGAGCGCGGTTCGTCGTTGCGCAAGGTAGCGCGACGCTCGGCGACGGCCTTGCTCAATGCCGACATCAAATGTCGCATCGTCGCTTCCAGCAGCCCGTTCTTGTCCTGGAAGTAGTGGCTGATGATGCCGTTGGAGACCCCCGCGAGGCGGGCGATCAGGGCGATGCTGGCGTCGCTCATGCCCACCTGGTCCACCGCCTCGAGGGTCGCGTGGATCAGCTGGGAGCGGCGAATCGGCTGCATACCGACCTTGGGCATTTCGAATCTCCTCTTCGCCGGGCGTACCTGTGCCGTCCGGCGATAATGTGGGCCAGTCTATTCGTTTTTTATTGAACGCTCAATCAACTAAGAATATGCTGCGTTGCATCAACACCTCCGAGGCGCCCGCATGGCGGGGCCCGTGCCGTTCATCGCTACGCCACATTCCAACCCGCAAGGATCGCAGAATCCGCGCCGGATGTGTCGCAGCCGCTCTCCCCGGTGACGTCGCCTGACGGCACCTGCCCGTTGCGACGGGCTTTTTACAGCCCGGCCCGTGCCGGGCTTTCTTTTGCCCCACGTCAGGGCCCGCCCCGCGCACCAGCGACTATGGTTTCAGCCATACCCCTCGCGAGGATCGCCGCCATGTCGCAACACCCGCTCTGGCAAGCCCTGGGCCGCCACTGGAAATGGATCGCCCTGCGCGGCGTCGCCGCCCTGCTGTTCGGCATCCTGGCCATGGTCTGGCCGGGCATCGTACTGACCGTGATGGTGCTGTTCTTCGGTGCCTACGCCTTCGTCGACGGCCTGTTCACCCTGATTGCGGCCGCGCAGATGCGCGAATCCGGCCGGCCCTTGTGGCCGCTGGTGCTGGTGGGATTGCTGGGGATCGCTGCCGGGCTGGTCGCCTTCCTCTGGCCGCAACTGACCGCGCTGGGCCTGCTGATGCTGATCGCCGGCTGGGCGCTGGTAATGGGCGTGCTGCAGATCATCGCCGCGATCCGCCTGCGCAAGGCACTGCAGAACGAATGGTGGCTGGGGCTTTCCGGCGCGGTGTCGGTTCTGTTCGGCGTGATGATGATCGCCAATCCGGGGGCCGGGGCGATCGCCGTGGCCTGGGTGATCGGTGCCTACTCGGTATTCTTCGGCGCCCTGCTGATAATGCTCGCGCTGCGCCTGCGCAAGACCTCGACTTTCAATGCCTGAGCAGCGGGACTGGTGCCTGCTGCGCCTGGACGACAACGGCAACCGCTTCGTCATGCACCGCCAGCTGGCCCGCGCCGAGGCCGAGGCCCTGGCGCGGGACTACCAGGCCCGCGGCCACCGGCAGACCTACTGGGCGGAGCGCGAGACGCCACGCCCGGAATGACTCAACAGCCGGTCAGGCGCTCTTGCACACGCTCGGCGGGGAAGAAGACCGGGCGCAGACGCACGCCCACCGCGTTACCGAAGAACGCCGCCACCAGCCACAGCCAGCCGTGCAGGCTGCCGGAAGCGATGCCGCTGAAGTACGCGCCGATGTTGCAGCCATAGGCCAGGCGCGCGCCGTAGCCCAGCAGCAGACCACCGATCACCGCCGCGATGAGCGAGCGTGCGGGAATCTTCAAGCTCGGCGCAAAGCGACCGGCGAGGCCGGCGGCCAGCAGCGCGCCGATCATGATGCCGAAGTCCATGACGCTGGTGACGTCCTGCCACACCGGAGCGGCCAGCGCCTTGGCGTTGGCTTCGACTTGCCAGAAGGCCCACTGGTCGACGGCGATGCCGAGGCTTTCAAATGCCTTCGCGCCCCACAGGGCAAAGGCCGAAGTGACGCCCCACGGGCGCCCGGCCAGCACCAGGGTGGCGAAGTTCAGCAGCGCCAGCGCCACTGCGCCCCAAACCAGCGGCCAGGGGCCACGGAAGAACCGGCCGATGCCTTTCTCGCCATTGCTGGCAATCAGCTCCAGCACACCATGGCGGCGGCGCTCCAGCACCACGCTGACGGCGGCGATGGCAGCGAACAGCGCCAGGCTCAGTGCCAGCGCCGGGAACAGGCCGAGACTCTGCACGATGGAAGTCGGCGGCAGCGACGGCAGGGCGAACCACCAGCCGATGTGGTGGGTCGCGACCACCGAGCCGATGATGAAGAACAGCAGCGTCACCAGCATCCGCGCATTGCCGCCGCCCACGGTGAACAGCGTGCCGGAGGCGCAGCCGCCGCCCAGTTGCATGCCGATACCGAAGATGAAGGCGCCGACGATGACCGACGTGCCGGCCGGCGACACCAGCCCCTTCACCGGTTCGCCGAACAGCGTGCCGGCGGCCAGTGCCGGGAAGAACAGCAGCACCGCCAGCGCCAGCATCACCATCTGCGCACGCAGGCCGGCACCACGGCGCTCACGGATGAACACTCGCCAGGCGGAAGTGAAACCGAAGGCCGCGTGGTAGAGCGTCAGCCCCAGCGCGCCGCCGACCAGGAACAGCAACGCCTGCCGGCCGCTCACTACCTGGGCGAGGAAAAGCGCACCCGCCAGCAGCAGGAGGAAGGCGACCCAGGGCGCCGTGGACTTGCGCTCGGGGACGGTGGACAGGGCTAGGCTCATGGCGGCTCCGGGGTATTTTCGAGAGGGGCGATATTCTAGGGAGCCTGGTGCCTGCCGCCAACTTCGTAAGGCAGCTAAGGAAATAGCCGGGAGTTACAAGCCTCGGGGAAAGCCCGAGTTGAGCGTAGGGCGAATAACGCCCCAAGCGTTATCCGCCGCCCGACTGCGCCGGAGCTCGGACGGCGGATAACCGTAACCGGTTATTCGCCCTACGTTCGAGCCCAGGCCTTGCGCAAAGCCTTCAACGCCTCGGCAATCCGCGCCTCCGGCACCGCGGCAAAGCCCAGCACCAGCCCGGCACGCTGGTCCGCCGGCTCGATGGACTCCGGCAGCCAGTAATCGCTCAGGGCATTCACCTCGACACCAACCGCCGCCGCACGCTGCACCAGTTCCAGCTCACGCTCGCGGCTGTCGACCCGCACGCACAGGTGCAAGCCTGCTTCCACCGCCGGCATCGGCGCGCAGCCAGCCACCTCCGGCCAGCCGCGCAGCAGCGCATCGCGGCGACTGCGAGCAGCGCGGCGCATGCGCCGGACATGACGCTGGAAATGCCCTTCGGCGATGAAGTCCGCCATCACCCGCTGGGTACCGACCTCGGAATGCCGCACATCCAGCGCACGGCGACGGGCGAAGGATTGCGCCAGCGCCGGGGGGACGACCAGGTAGCCCAGGCGCAGCGCCGGAAAGGCGATCTTGCAGAAGGTGCCGACATAGAGCACGCGATCATGGCGATCCAGCGCGGCCAGCGGCATCAGCGGCGTGCCACTGTAGCGGTACTCGCCGTCGTAGTCGTCCTCGACTATCCAGCCGCCGCTGCGCTCGGCCCACTCCAGCAGTTCCAGGCGCCGCGCCAGGGAAAGGGTCACGCCGGTGGGGTACTGATGCGACGGCGTGACGTAGACCACCCGGCAGTCCGGCAGTTGTTCCAGCTGCGCTGTGCACAGGCCATCGGCATCCACCGGCACGCCGTTCAGGCGCGCCCCCGCCGTGGCGAATGCATGACCCGCAGCGCGGTAGCCGGGGTTCTCGATGGCCGCGCCGTCACCTTCGGCGAGCAGCACCTGGGCACAAAGTGCGATGCCCTGTTGGGCGCCGCTGGTGACGATGATCTGTCCGGCATCGCAATGCAGGCCACGGGTGGTGCGCAGGTAGGCGGCGACCAGTTCGCGCAGGCGATGCTCGCCGGCCGGGTCGCCGTAACCCAGGCAATCCAGCGGCGGATCGCGCCAGAAGCGCGCCTGCAACCGCGCCCAGGTATCGAAGGGGAAGAGGTCGAAGGCCGGTACGCCGACCCGGAACGCCCGTGGCGCGCCGGTCGGAGGCAGCGGCAGATGGTGCCGCGCGAGGCGTTCCAGCGAGGGCGCATCCGGGCTGCGGGCTTCGCTGCGAACCGCATCGACCGAGGGCTGAACCCGCTCCGCCACGTAGGTGCCATCGCCCGTGCGGCCTTCGATGTAACCCTCGGCGTAGAGCTGCTCGTAGGCGCGCACCACGGTATTGCGCGAAACCCCCAACGATGAGGCCAGGTCGCGGCTGGCCGGCAGGCGCGAACGGGCAGCCAGGCGACCGTCGAGGATGCGCTCGCGCAACGCCTGCAACAGTTGCGCGCCCAGCGGTCGGGCGGGATCGAGGCGGATGCCGGACGGGTTGAAGGACAACGGGACGCTCATGGAGGCTGATTCCAGATGACAGCAATGGTTCCTTTTATTTCACCATTAATGGCTCTTTAGCAGAACCAATTTCCGACCTAGTCTGAAAGCATTCCAACGCACACAAGGTTGTCAGCATGTCCTCCGCCGTCGAGATCCGTCCGATCAGCGCCGCTGATCACGCTGCCTGGCTGCCACTCTGGCAGGGCTACCAGCGCTTCTACAAGACCACCATTGACGAAGCCACCACGGCCGTCACCTGGCAGCGTTTCCTGGACGCGGCAGAACCGATGCACGCCGCCCTCGCCTGGCGCGATGGCGTGGCCATCGGCATGGTGCACTTCATTTACCATCGTTCCTGCTGGACCCAGGGCGACTACGTCTACCTGCAAGACCTGTATGTCGCTGAAGGCCAGCGCGGCGGCGGCATCGGCGCGCAGCTGATCGAGCACGTCTACGCCGACGCCCGCGCCAATGGCGCCTCGCGGGTGCACTGGCTGACCCACGAGAGCAACACCGACGCCATGTTCCTCTATGACCGGATTGCCGACCGCTCCGGGTTCGTCCAGTACCGTAAGATCCTCTGAGCCGGAGCGCCCATGAACGACCAACCCCTGCTGAACTGGCGCCCCTCCACCAGCCCCGAACGCCGTACCCTGACCGGCCGCACCATCAACCTGGCGCCGCTGGACGCCGCCCTGCATGGCGATGACCTGTGGCAAGCGTTGCAAGGCCCGGACTCCGATCCGGTGCTGTGGGACTACCTGCCCTACGGCCCCTTCCCCGAGCGCGCGCCTTTCGATGCCTGGCTGGCGGGCAACGCAGCGAGCAACGACCCACTGTTCTTCGCCGTGATCGACCGCACCAGCGGGCGCGCCGTCGGCCTGCTCAGTTACCTGCGGATTTTCCCGAAGGACGGCAGCATCGAGATTGGCCACATCGCCTACGGCCGTGTGATGCAACGCTCGCCGGCCTCCACCGAGGCGGTCTACCTGCTGGCCCGCTGGGCCTTCGAGATGGGCTACCGACGCCTGGAGTGGAAGTGCAACGCGCTTAACGCCCGCTCCATGCGCGCCGCCGCGCGCCTGGGCTTCGTCTTCGAGGGCACCTTCCGCCAGGCCACGGTGGTCAAGGACCGTAACCGCGACACCGCGTGGTTCTCCATCATCGACAGCGAATGGCCACGCTGCCAGCAGGCCTTCGAGGCCTGGCTGGTCGCATCCAATTTCGACGGCGAAGGACGGCAGCGGACACAGCTGGCAGACCTGCGCCTGCGCTGATCTTTTCATTCTCCGGGAACTGCCTGCGGCGCGAAGGATCGGTGATACTGAAACTTTCGCAGCGCAGTCCCGGAGAACACCATGAGCAGCGACATCCAGACTCCCCGCGTCGAGCAGGTACAGATCGATCAACTGTCCTGCTGGCGCATCCACACCGCTTATGGTGAAGCCCTGATCGCCCAGCAAGGTGCGCAACTGCTCAGCTACCAGCCCCACGAACAGCCGCCTTTGGTGTGGCTGAGCGATACCGCCGAGTATCGCCACGGCCAATCCGTGCGCGGCGGCGTGCCGGTGTGCTGGCCGTGGTTCGGCAACCTGGACCGCAACCCGGTGGACATCCGCACCGCCTACCAGGGCGACAAGCCGCCGGCCCACGGCCTGGTGCGTGCTCTCGACTGGCAGTTGGACGACATCGCCGACGAGCAGGGCCAGCTGTCGGCGCACTTCAGCTACGACGCCAGCCAGGGCCTGCCCGGCTGGGCGCACTCGGCGCGCCTGGAACTGGTGATGCGCTTCGGCGAACGCCTAACGCTGGAAATGACCACCCACAACCTCGGCGACAAGCCGCTGCCGCTGACCCAGGCACTGCACACCTACTTCGCCGTCAGCGATTGCCGCCAGGTCAGCATCGAAGGCCTGCAGGGCAACCGCTACCTCGACGCCATGGAGAACTGGGAGGAGCGCCAGCAGCACGGACTGATCCGCTTCACCGGCGAGACCGACCGCGTCTACCTGGACGTGGAGAAGACCCTGGTGATCCAGGACCCGCTGTGGGAGCGCGGCATCCACATCAAGGCTGGCGGCTCGCGCTCGGCGGTGGTGTGGAACCCCTGGATCGACAAGGCCGCGCGCCTGTCGCAGATGCCCGACGATGCCTGGACCGGCATGCTCTGCATCGAGACCGCGCGGGTGATGGACGACGCCATGAGCGTGGCGCCGGGGCGCAGCGAGACCATGAGCGTGGAAATCTGGGGTGAGCCGCTGAAGGCCTGATGGCCTTGGAGGGCGTCCAACGCGCCAGCGTTATCCGCCGTAGACGGTCCGGCGAATAACCTGTTCCAGGTTATTCGCCCTACGTTCTCTCCTCGAGAATCGGTGTGCAGCCGCGAACGGTGGTACGCCGACAAGCCTTACAGATCGCTCTCTTCCACCGGCCGCACCTTGGCGTCGTCGATGGCGTAGGCTGCGTCGGCCAGGTCATTGCTGATCTTCTCCACCTTCAGCGTGCCGCTGACCCAGATCGGGTTGTAGATATCGTCGATCTGGATGCCCTTGGGATAGCGCACCAGCACGATCTGGTTCGGCGGCGGCGGCGGCACGTGGATGCAGGCGCCCGGGTAAGGCACCAGGAAGAATTCGGTGACGCGGCCCTTCGCGTCGTTCTCCAGCGGCACCGGGTAGCCGCCCAGGCGCAACGCTTTGCCATTCAGCGCGGCCACGGTCTTGGTCGAATACATCACCTGCGGCAGCTTCTTGTCGGACTGCTTCAGCCCGCCCTTGTTGGTGAAGGTACCGTTGGCCTCGGGGCCGTTGTGGGTGATTTCCGGCATGTCCTCCAGCGCCTTGCGATCGCTCGGCGGCATCAGGGAAAGCCAGTCGGTTTCGGGGAGTTCGGCGGCAGACGCCAGGGACGTCAGCACTATCAGACAGCAGGCGAGCAATGGTCGGCGCATCGTGGACTCGAAGGGCCCGGTCGGGCACAGGCGGTAAGGGCTTCCTGCGCCCTCCCCCTGGGCGGGAGAGGGGCGGAAATCACCGTCAATTCTTCTTGATCAGGCCGTAAATGACCAGCAGCACGATGGCGCCGATTACCGCACCGATGAAGCCCGCCGCCTGGCCGGCCGCGTAGATGCCGAGCGCCTGGCCACCGTAGGTCGCCAGCAGCGAGCCGCCGATGCCGATCAGGATGGTCATGATCCAGCCCATGCTGTCGTCGCCCGGCTTCAGGAAGCGTGCGATGAGTCCGACGATCAGGCCGATGACGATGGTTCCGATGAAGCCCATGACAGTCCCTCCTTGTGGGATATGCGCGGCGTATTCGCGCGTGTCATGGGACAGTGTAGGAAAGCATCGCGTTCCGTGTTTCCCCGCGTGCCAGAGCGAGTCGGAGTGTTTCGCGAGCCTTACAGCAGTCTGCCGATCGCCCATGAAAAAAGCCGCGTCAGCGATTGACGCGGCTTTCTCCTGTCACCCTAGTCGGCGGGCCGTCAGGCCTTGGCGATCAGCGCCTCGACCTCGGCGATGCGCGCCTTCAGGGTCGGCAGGTCGGCGCTGCGCAGGGTGGCGTGGCCGACCTTGCGCCCGGCCTTGAAGGCCTTGCCGTAGTGGTGCAGGTGGCAGTCGGCAATGTTCAGCACATCGGCCACCGGCGGTACTTCGCCGATGAAGTTGAGCATGGCGCTCTCGCCCACTTTCGCGGTCGAGCCCAGTGGCAGGCCGGCGATGGCGCGCACGTGGTTCTCGAACTGGCTGCACTCGGAACCTTCGATGGTCCAGTGGCCAGAGTTGTGCACGCGCGGGGCGATCTCGTTGGCCTTCAGGCCGCCGTCGACTTCGAAGAACTCGAAAGCCATCACGCCAACGTACTGCAGCTGGTCCAGCACGCGGCCGACGTAGTCTTCGGCCAGCGCCTGCAGCGGGTGGTCGGTGCTCGCCACGGAAAGGCGCAGGATGCCGTTCTCGTGGGTGTTGTGCACGAGCGGGTAGAAGCGCGTCTCGCCGTCGCGGGCGCGTACCGCCACCAGCGAAACTTCGCCGGTGAAGGGCACGAAGCCTTCGAGGATGCACGGCACGCTGCCCAATTCAGCAAAGGCGCCGCTGACGTCCTCGGCCTTGCGCAGGACCTTCTGGCCCTTGCCGTCGTAGCCCAGGGTGCGGGTCTTCATCACCGCCGGCAGGCCGATGCTGGCCACCGCGGCGTCGAGGTCCGCCTGGGACTGCACGTCGGCGAACGCCGGGGTCGGAATGCCCAGGTCCTTGAACATGGACTTCTCGAACCAGCGGTCGCGGGCGATGCGCAGCGACTCGGCGTTCGGGTAGACCGGGACGAACTGCGAGAGGAAGGCCACGGTCTCGGCCGGCACGCTCTCGAATTCGAAGGTCACCACGTCGACTTCATCGGCCAGCTGGCGCAGGTGATCCTGGTCGCTGTAGTCGGCGCGGATGTGTTCGCCCAGGGCTTGCGCGCAGGCGTCCGGCGCCGGGTCGAGGAAGGCGAAGTTCATGCCCAGCGGTGTACCCGCCAGGGACAGCATGCGGCCCAGCTGGCCGCCACCGATGACACCGATCTTCATGGTCGTACTCAGGCCTCGCGCGGATCGGGATTGTCCAGCACCGTCTCGGTCTGGGTGGCGCGGAACTGCTTCAGCGCCTCGTGGTATTTGGGGTACTTGGCACCCAGGATGCTGGCGGAAAGCAGGGCTGCGTTGGTCGCGCCGGCCTTGCCGATGGCCAGGGTGGCGACCGGGACGCCGGCGGGCATCTGCACGATGGACAGCAACGAATCGACGCCCGAGAGCATGGAGGACTGGACCGGCACGCCGAGGACCGGCAGATGGGTCTTCGCGGCGCACATGCCCGGCAGGTGGGCGGCACCGCCGGCGCCGGCGATGATCACTTCGATGCCACGGCCATCGGCCTCTTCGGCGTACTGGAACAGCAGGTCCGGAGTACGGTGGGCGGAAACCACCTTCACTTCATACGGAATGCCGAGCTTGTCCAGCATGTCTGCGGTGTGGCTCAGGGTGCTCCAGTCGGATTTGGAACCCATGATCACGCCAACCAGTGCGCTCATCGTCGTGCCTCTCTCAAGTGCGCTCTTGGGCGCGTCAGAAACCAACAAGCCACGACTCCGTGAGGGCGTGGCTTGTACGTGGCCAAACCGGCGGGCAGTGCCGGCTTGAAGGCGGCGCAGTATACCGCAAAGGGCGCGGCGGAGTGCACTGTGCGTGACCGTTGGTCCCGATTTCGTCATTACCCGATTGAATCGCCCTGCAATGAATTCGGAAAAGCTTGCCGCAGCTCAAGATGACCTAGGCTCAGAGGCTCAGACTCGTCTGACACGAACCTGCCCGGATGGGGCAGGTCCCTCACCCTTCAAGGAGCGAGCGCAATGTCCACGACCCTGCCCACGACCATGAAAGCCGCCGTCGTCCACGCCTTTGGCGAGCCACTGCGGATCGAGGAAGTCAAAGTCCCGCTGCCCGGCCCGGGGCAGATCCTGGTGAAGATCGAAGCGTCCGGCGTCTGCCACACCGACCTGCACGCCGCCGAAGGCGACTGGCCGGTGAAGCCGAGCCTGCCGTTCATTCCCGGCCATGAGGGCGTCGGCTTCGTCGCTGCGGTCGGCGCCGGCGTCACCCGCGTGAAGGAAGGCGACCGCGTCGGCGTGCCCTGGCTGTACACCGCCTGCGGCTGCTGCGAGCACTGCCTGACCGGCTGGGAAACCCTCTGCGAGAGCCAGCAGAACACCGGCTATTCGGTGAACGGCGGCTACGCCGAATACGTGCTGGCGGACCCGAACTACGTCGGCATCCTGCCCAAGGACGTCAGCTTCCTGGAAATCGCGCCGATCCTCTGCGCGGGCGTCACCGTCTACAAGGGCCTGAAGGAAACCGGCGCGCGCCCCGGCCAGTGGGTGGCGATCTCCGGTATCGGCGGCCTCGGCCACGTGGCTGTGCAGTACGCCAAGGCCATGGGCCTGCATGTGGTGGCGGTGGACGTGGATGACGCCAAACTGGAGCTGGCCAAGCGCCTGGGTGCCAGCCTCACCGTCAACGCGAAGAAGGAGGACCCGGTCGAGGTGGTGCAGCGCGATATCGGCGGCGCCCACGGCGTGCTGGTCACGGCGGTATCCAACAGCGCCTTCGGCCAAGGCATCGGCATGGCGCGTCGCGGCGGTACCGTGTCGCTGGTCGGCCTGCCGCCGGGCGATTTCCCCACGCCGATCTTCGACGTGGTGCTCAAGGGCCTGCACATCACCGGCTCCATCGTCGGCACCCGCGCCGACCTGCAGGAAGCCCTGGATTTCGCCGGCGAAGGCCTGGTGAAGGCCACCGTCGCCTCCGGCAAGCTGGATGACATCAACGGCATCCTCGACCGCATGCGTGCCGGGCAGATCGAAGGGCGGATCGTGGTCGAGATGTAAAGCTCCTCCCGCACAGAGCAAGAGCCCCTCACCTGACCCTCTTCCGCTAGCGGGAGAGGGTCAGAGTGAAACGCGCGTCGCCAGCACCACCTGCTCCCCTTCCTTTCTGAGCGAGGTCCTTGCGCCAAAGCCTACCTGCAACACGGCCGGGAGCGCCTGGCCCATGGGCGCTACTCCTACACCCATCGCCGACAGCACGGGTATCGCTTCGCTCCACGCCACCCAACAAATGCACTCAGGGCCTGGGCGCGGGACAGTTGAAGTCGCCTTCCTGGCAGTCGGACAGCGTCTGCAGTTCCTTGATGCGATTCTCGGTCATGGCCTTCAGGCAATTGCTGTAGGCCATCGGGTAGCCCGATCCGCCCTTGGCGCCCGCCGTCTCGAACTGGCAGCTAAGGTCGCGGTACTTCAGCCAGGCCTTCTGCGCGGCGGTCAGGGCCTTCTTCTGCCCGGCATCCAGGCGTTGACGGTACTGCCCGTAGAGGTCGTTGAGGCGCTTGTCGCTGGCCTTGTAGGCGGCGCCGGTGCAGGCGTTTATCTCGGCCTGGGTCTGGGCGTGGGCGCAGTCGTCGGCGAGAGCCGCAGCGCTGAGGACCAGCAGCGGCAAGGAAAGAAGCAGAGCTTTCATGGGCGAATCGTCCTGACGTTCGATCCGCCCACTCTAGCAGTGTCAGCCGAGCAGCCTGGCGGCCATCCGCTCCAGCGCCTGGCGCTGGAAGGCGCGGAAGTCCGCGTCGGGCTGCTGGCCTTCGAGCATCGGCAGGAAGGGATCGACCACTTCGGTGCGCACGCCGGCCATTTCCTCGATCACCGCGTGGCCGCAGAACGGCACGTAGGCTTCCGCGTAGCCGCCTTCGTGGACCACCACCAGGCGGCCATCGCACAGACGCTCGGCGGCATCGCACACGGCGGCGGTCATGAAGCGGAAGGTCTCGCTGTGGGCGAGCATGCGCGCCAGCGGGTCCACGCCGTTGGCATCGAAGCCGCTGGCGACCACGATCAGCTCCGGCTGGAAGCGTTCCAACGCAGGCACGATGATGGTTTCCATGGCCACGCGGTAGGCGTCGTCACCGCTGCCCGGATAGAGCGGCACGTTGAGGTTGTAGCCCTTGCCCGCACCCTCGCCGATGTCACCCACCGCACCGGTGCCGGTGGGGTAGCAGTCGGCCTGGTGGATCGACAGGGTCAGCACGTCGTCGCGGCCGTAGAAGATCGCCTCGGTGCCGTTGCCGTGGTGCACGTCCCAGTCGAGCACCGCCACGCGCTGGATCCCGTGGCGCGCCTTGGCCGTCTCTACCGCCACGGCGATGTTCGCCAGGTAGCAGAAGCCCATGCCGCGATCCGGCAGGCAGTGGTGACCCGGCGGGCGGGACAGCGCGTAGGCGTTGTCCAGCTCGCCGCGCAGCACCGCATCCACCGCGGCGATGGTCAGACCGGCGGACTGCCGGGCGATGTCGTAGGTGCCATGGCTGACCATGGTCTCCTCGCCCATGTCGCCGTGGCCGACTTCGCTGTAGGCCTTGAAGCGCTCCAGGTAGCTGGCCGGGTGGACCCGCAGCAGGTCTTCCTCGCTGGCCAGCGGAGCGCTGGACAGGTGCAGCTGGCTGCTCAGCCCGGAGACGTCCATCAGGCTTTTCAGGCGGCGCTTGCTCTCCGGTGACTCGGCGTGGCCGCCGCCCACCGGCGGCTGCAACCAGCCACCGACGGGAAGGATCAGCGCGTGCAGCCCGGTCGCGTGCCAGAAGCAGCGCTCGTCGAAGAAGAACCCGGTACGACGACTCATGCGCGAGCCGCCTTCAGGGCACGCTGGCGCTTGCGGCTGAACAGCCAGTAGACCGGCGAGACCACGCCCAGGCCGACCACCCAGGAGATGTCCGCACCGTTCATGGCCTGCGCGGCGGCGCCCGTGTAGAGCGCAGTGGACATGAACGGAACCTGCACCAGGATGCCGAGGATGTAACAGTTCACCGCGGTCCAGTTGAAGGTGCCGTAGATGCCGCCGTCACGACGGAAGAACGACAGCACGTCGTACTCGCCATGGGCGATCAGGTAGTAGTCGACCAGGTTGATCGCGCTCCAGGGCACCAGCACGTAGAGCAGCAGCAGGATGAAGTTGGTGTAGTTGGCCATGAAGTTGTCCTGGCCGAGCAGGGCGATGGTCAGCGAACCGCCGAACAGCGCCAGGGCGATCACCGCGCGCCAGCCGGCCTTGGCCGACCAGGCCGGGATCAGCGTCTGGCCGACGGTGATGGCCGAGAGGGTGCCGCAGTACAGGTTCATCGAGTTGGTGGCGGCGATGCCGATGGAGAACACCGCGACCATGATGGCGCTGAAGCCGCCGGTCATCTCGATCAGGCCGGCGATGACGTCGCCCTCGCCCACCGACAGGCCGACCAGCACGCCCAGCAGCATCGGCAGGATCGAGCCCAGGCAGCAGCCCCAGTAGCTCGACCAGAACGCGGTGCGCGAACCGGTGCCCTGCGGCATGTAGCGCGAGTAGTCGGAGACGTAGGGCGCATACGCTAATTGCCAAAGCGCGGCGATGGACAGCGCGCCGAGGAAGCCGGGGATGTTGTTCTCGTTACGCTCAAGCAGGTCCGCCGGCAGGCCGTGGACGAACACCAGCCAGAAGAAGCTGACCAGCAGCACCGCGCCGGACAGCCAGGACATCACGCGGGTGTAGCCGTGGATCAGGCGGTAGCCGAACACCGTGGCGATCACACTGATCGCGCCCACCAGCAGGATGCCGGTGTTGGTGCCGATCACCTCGAAGCGAGCATGCAGCGCCTGGCCGCCGAGCACCAGGTTGGAGGCGAAGAAGCCCAGGTACATGATCACCACCAGGGCGACCACCAGCAGGGAACCGAAAGAACCGAACTGGCCGCGGGTCTGCACCATCTGCGGTACGCCCAGCTGCGGGCCCTGGGCCGAGTGCAGGGCCATGAACACGCCACCCACCAGGTTGCCGAGCACCAGCGCCAGCACGGCGGCGAAGAATGGCAGCTTGAACACGGTGACCGCCAGGGCGCCGGTGACCACGGTCAGCAGCATGATGTTGCTGCCGAACCAGATGGTGAAGAGGTCGCGGGCGCGGCCGTGTCGTTCGTGCGCGGCGATGGGCTGGATGGTGCTCAGCTCCAGCGTCGTCGCCTGGTTTTGCGTCGTTGTCATTGTGTTTCTCACGCGTCGTTGGCAAGGCAGGCCCGGCGCGAGCGCCGGGCTTGGATCAGGAAAGGATCAGCGGGCGGCCCAGGCGTTGAAGCGCTGTTCCAGCTCTTCGCCGTGGTCGACCCAGAAGGCCGCGTCCACCGAGCGGGCGCCTTCGAGGTTGGCCGGCGCGGTGGGCAGCGCGTCGCGCACGTCCGCCGGCAGCAGGTCCAGCGTGCCCTTGTGCACCGGGCCGTAGGGGATGTTCTCGGAGAAGGTTTTCTGGGTCTGCGGCTGGCTGGCGAAGGCGATGAACTTCTCGGCCAGCGCCTTGTTCGGCGTGCCCTTCACCACGGCCCAGTATTCCGGGTCGTACAGGCTGCCCGGCCAGACGATGCCCAGCTTCACGCCTTCCTTCTGCGCGGCAGCGATGCGGCCGTTGTAGGCGGCGCTCATCACCACGTCACCGGCGGCCAGCCACTGCGGCGGTTGCGCGCCGGCT
Source organism: Pseudomonas sp. PDM18 (assembly GCF_014852585.1). GTDB lineage: Bacteria > Pseudomonadota > Gammaproteobacteria > Pseudomonadales > Pseudomonadaceae > Pseudomonas. Next base: position 20,252 of record NZ_JACVBX010000014.1, read on the forward strand.
TCCCACCACTGGATATTGCCCTTGAGCTGGTCGAGCTTGGCGAAGGCGCGATCGACGCCTTCCTTGGTGCCGAGCACCGTGTAGAGATCTTCCTGTTTCACGCCGTCGGCCAGCAGGGCGATTTCCAGGGTGTACTTGGCGCCCTTGCGCAGGCCGCGCTTGCCCGGGTACTCGGCGGTGTTCCAGAAGTCGGCCCAGGATTGCGGGGCCTTGGCGACCTTGGCGCCGTTGTAGGCCATGACCATGGACCAGACATAGGTGGCCACGCCGCACTCGCTGAGGGTGCCGGGGACGAAGTTCTTCTCGTCGCCGATGGCCGCCGGGTCGATGCGTTCGAACAGGCCTTCCTCGCAGCCGCGCAGCAGCTCGGGGCTTTCCACCTCGACCACGTCCCAGGTGACCTTGCCGACATCGACCATGGCCTTCACCTTGGCCATCTCGCCGTTGTACTCGCCGGCGACGATCTTGCCGGCGCCGCTGGCCTCGAAGGGCTTGAAGTAGGCCTGCTCCTGGGCCGCCTTGGTGGCGCCGCCGAAGGAGATGACGGTGATGCTTTGGGGCTGTGCATTAACGCTGCCGACAGCGGCAGCAAGGGCACAGGTGATGGAGATGCGCGTGAGCAAGGACACTTTCATGGAACGACTCCCACAGCCGGATTGGCGTTGTTGTGTTGCTGGGCAGTACCCCCGGCCAGAAGCCGGGCAAAAGGGTTCCATCGCGCGGGCGTCTTTGCGCTCGCGGCGTTGTTATCAGGTATTCGTGGAGCCGTAGGGCGGATAACGCTGGCGCGTTATGCGCCCTACAGTCGGCTCCGGCGCCTTACAGCACGCCGATTTCCTGGGCCGTGCGGTCGACCGCGCGGCGGGTCTTGTCGACCAGCTCGTCGATCTCGGCACGGCCGGCGACCAGCGCCGGGGCCATGATCATGCGGCCGAGGGTGGAACGGATGATCACGCCCTCCTCGAAGCCGATGGTGCGGCAGCGCCAGGCGATGTCGTTCTCGTTGTCGAAGCGCTTGCGGGTCGCCTTGTCCTGGACGAACTGCAGCGCGGCGACGAAGCCGGTGCCCTGGATGTCGCCCACCAGCGGGTGGTTGCCGAAGACTTCGCGCAGGCACTGCTGCAGGTACGGGCCGGTGTCGTTCTTCACCGCATTCACCCAGCCCTCTTCGCGCAGCGCGCGCAGGTTGGCCACCGCCACCGCTGCCGCCACCGGGTGGCCGGAGTAGGTCAGACCGTGGGCGAACACGCCGCCCTCTTCCACCAGCGCCTGGGCGATGCGCTTGCTCAGCACCAGGCCGCCCATGGGGATGTAGCCGCTGGTCAGGCCCTTGGCGATGGACAGGGTGTCGGGCTGGAAGCCGAAGTGCTGGTGGGCGAACCACTCGCCGGTGCGGCCGAAGCCGCCGATCACTTCGTCGGCGCACAGCAGCACGTCGTACTGACGGCAGATGCGCTGGATTTCCGGCCAGTAGCTTTCCGGCGGGAAGATCATGCCGCCAGCACCCTGGAAGGGCTCGGCGATGAAGCCGGCGACGTTGTCGGCGCCCAGCTCGAGGATCTTCTCTTCCAGCTGCAGGGCGCAGCGACGGCCGAATTCGGCCGGGGTCAGGTCACCGCCGGCGGCGAAGAAGTAGGGCTCGTCGATGTGCGCGATGTCCGGGATCAGGCCGCCCATCTCGTGCATGAACTTCATGCCGCCCAGCGCGGTGGCTGCCAGGGTGGAGCCGTGGTAGCCGTTCCAGCGGCCGATCATGATCTTCTTCTGCGGCTTACCTTCGATCTGCCAGAAGCGGCGCACGGTGCGGATCAGCACCTCGTTGGCCTCGGAGCCGGAGTTGGTGTAGATCGCGTGGCTGTAGTGGTCGGGCAGCAGGCTGAAGAGGGTCTCGGAGAGTTCGATCACCGCCGGGTGAGTGGTGTGGAAGAACATGTTGTAGTACGGCAGCTCGTCCAGCTGGGCGGTGGCGGCGGCGGTCAGGTCCTTGCGGCCGTAGCCCAGGTTGGTGCACCACAGGCCGGACATGCCGTCGATGTACTTGTTGCCATCGTTGTCCCAGAGGTGCAGGCCTTCGCCACGCACCATTACGCGCGGGCCTTCGGCGTTCAGCGCCTTCTGGTCGAGGAAGGCATGGATGTGGTGGGCCGCGTCCGCTTTCTGGTATTCGCGGGTATCACGTGGCGCGCGGGTCTTGTCGGTCATCGACTTTCTCCTCTATCCCTCGGCGGTGCTCCGGCAGCCGGCCTGAGGGGTCTTCAGGGGATCGAGGGCGACGGACTTACCTAGGCAGTCTCACCGGCCGTCTCGAACGGTTCGGTTAGGAATTCGGGTGTTGCTCAGGTGCCGGGCGCGACCCCGGCGGCCTGTCTTTCATTCAGTCGCGCAGCTGGAACCAGGTGGTCTTGAGCTGCGTGTATTTATCGAAGGAATGCAGCGAGAGGTCGCGGCCAAAGCCCGACTGCTTGCCGCCACCGAACGGAATCGCCGGGTCCAGCGCGTCCACGGTGTTCACCGACACGGTGCCGGCGTTCAACTTGCGCGCCACGCGGTGGGCGCGGTGCAGGTCGTCGCTCCACAGGGAGGCGGCGAGGCCGTAGATGCTGTCGTTGGCCAGGCGCACGGCTTCTTCTTCGCTGTCGAAGGGGATGACTGCAAGCACCGGGCCGAACACTTCGTCGCGGGCCAGGGATTGCTCCGGGCGCACGCCGGTGAAGATGGTCGGTTCGATGAAGTTGTCCGAGCCGTTGAAGCTCAGCTGGCGGCCACCGCAGGCGAGCTGCGCGCCGTCGCTCTGGGCGCGGTCGATGCAGGCCATGATGCCGGCAGTCTGCTTGTTGTCGACGATGGAGCCGGCGCGGCTGGCCGGGTCCAGCGGGTCGCCCGGCGCCCAGTCGCGAGCCTTGGCGATCAGGCGTTCGACGAACTCGTCGTGGATCGAACGCTCCACCAGCAGGCGCGAGTTGGCCGAGCAGACTTCGCCCTGGTTGAAGAAGATACCGAAGGCGGCCTTCTCGGCGGCGAGGTCGAGGTCGCGGCAGTCGGCAAACACCAGGTTCGGGCTCTTGCCACCGCATTCCAGCCAGACCTGCTTGAGGTTGGACTGCGCGGAATACTGCATGAAGTACTTGCCGACCTGGGTCGAACCGGTGAACACCAAGGCGTCCACATCCGGGTGCAGGCCCAGCGCCTTGCCGGCGGCTTCACCCAGGCCCGGCACGACGTTCAGCACGCCTTCGGGGATGCCGGCTTCCAGCGCCAGCTCGGCCAGACGCAGGGCCGAGAACGGCGACTGCTCGGCGGGCTTGAGCACCACGGAGTTGCCGGCAGCCAGCGCGGGCGCCAGCTTCCAGGCGGCCATGTCGAGGGGGAAGTTCCACGGCACCACGGCGCCGATCACGCCCAGCGGCGTGCGGGTGATGGTGGCCAGGGCGTTCTGCGCGGTCGGGGCGACCTGGTCGTAGAGCTTGTCGAGGCTTTCGGCGTACCAGGAGAACACGCCAGCGGCGCCGGGCACGTCGATGTTCCAGGCGTCCATCACCGGCTTGCCCATGTTCAGGGTGTCGAGCAGGGCCAGTTCGTCGCGGTGGGCCATCATCAGCTCGGCGAGCCTCTGCAGCACGGCCTTGCGCTCACGCGGCGCCATGCGTGCCCACGGGCCGGTCTCGAAGGCCTGGCGGGCGACGCGCACGGCGGCGTCGACTTCGGCCGCGCCACAGGCGGCGACATTGGCCAGCAGGCGATTGGTCGCCGGGTCGATGGCGGCAAAGGTCGCGCCATCCTGTGCAGTCACGCGGCGGCCGCCGATCAGCGCGCTGTCGATGAAAGTCTGCCGGGCAGCACGCTGCCGCCAATCGTTGAGCTTGTACACCAGGGCACTCCTGCTTCGCTCGCCCTCGAGGGACGTTGTTGTTCGAATGTGGATTGGATGGTCGCCCAAGGCCTTGCCAAGGAAAATTATTAAATTTGTCTTCGGGATATATGAAAAAGCTGGGCAGCCACGCACCGGCCCGGTGCATGGCGCACCATCACGGTGCGCGCCTGCGCACCGCTGCAGGGCCCGTATTCAGCGGGTCAGCGCGTCGTAAAGCTCGGGGCGACGGCACGGCAGGTAGGGGAAAGTGCCGGCCTGGCGGGCGCGCTGCTGCGGGTCCAGATCGACGATCAGCAGACTCTCCGCGGGCCCGGCGGCAGCCAGGCGTTCACCGTCCGGCGCGACGATGCAGGAGCCACCGAGGAAGGCCAGCCCGTCTTCCACGCCGCAGTGGTTGCAGTAGGCGACGAACAGCTGGTTCTCCACCGCCCGTGCCGGAACTATCACCCCCGGCACCGCGCCGTATTCGGGCGTCAGCGCGGTGGGAATGAGGATCAGCCCGGCGCCGTTCAGCGCGTGGGTGCGCACCGCCTCGGGGTACTCCACGTCGAAGCAGATCAGCAGGCCGATGCGCCAGCCGGCGTAGTCGAACGGCGCTTCCAGCACATCGCCGGCGCTGAACACCTCGCGTTCCATGGCACCGAACAGGTGCGCCTTGCGGTAGTGGCCCAGCGCGCTGCCGGACGGGCCGATCACCTGCACCGAGTTGTAAGGCTTGCCGCCCTGGGGATGGCGCTCGGCGTAACCGTAGGCGATGGCCAGCCCGAAGCGCTGCGCCAGCTCGCCGATGCGCCCGGCCGACGGCCCGTCCGCCGCTTCGGCCAGCTCGTTCATGCGCTGCGGCACGTTGTAGCCGCCCAGCCATAGCTCCGGGCAGAGCAGCAGTTGCGCGCCGGCGGCGGCCGCGGCGCCGGCCTGGCGCTCCAGTTGGTCGAGGTTGCCGGCGACATCGCCGGGGAGGCCGCAGGTCTGCCAAAGGGCCATACGCATGAGCTTTACTCCAGGCTGCGTGTACGGGATTTGCAGGGCGTTTTCACGCACTGCGCTGGAGTATGCTCGCGCCCGGAGGGTCGCAGCAGGCGGCCAAGGCCATGAAAAATGTGGTCCCCGGCGAGGAAAATCTTCGCCATGGGCCGCCCCCGCCGGCCGGCCCAACGCGGTATCTTGTATAAAAAAGCATCAACGAGGCGTGCAGTGGCTTCCTATACCTTGCGGCAATTGAAGTATTTCGTGACCACCGTGGAATGCGGCAGCGTAGCCGAGGCGTCGCGCAAGCTGTACATCGCGCAGCCGTCCATTTCCACGGCGATCAAGGGGCTGGAAGAAAGCTTCGGCGTGCAGTTGTTCATCCGCCACCACGCCCAGGGCGTGTCGCTCACCCCCAGCGGCGCGCGCTTCTACCGCAAGGCGCAGGAACTGCTGCGCATGGCCCACGAATTCGAGCAGAACGCCCTCGCCGACAACGACGTGGTGGCCGGGCAGATCGACATCGGCTGCTTCGAGACGGTCGCCCCGCTCTACCTGCCGCGCCTGATCTCGGGCTTCCGCGAACGCTATCCCGGCGTGGAAATCCGCATCAGCGATGGCGAGCAACAAGAGCTGGTGCAGGGCTTGACCGCCGGCCGCTTCGACCTGGCGCTGCTCTACGAGCACGACCTCGACGCCACCATCTCCACCGACCCGCTGATGCCCGCCCAGCGCCCCTACGCACTGCTGCCGGAGAACCACCGCTTCGCCAAGCAGGACAAGGTTTCCCTGCGCGACCTGGTGCTGGAGCCGATGATCCTGCTGGACGTGCAGCCCAGCCGCACCTACTTCGTGCGCATCTTTGAGGAACTGGGGCTGAACCCGCACATCGCCTTCAGCTCGCCGTCGATCGAGATGGTGCGCGGCATGGTCGGCCAGGGTTTCGGCTTCTCCCTGCTGGTCACCCGCCCGCATTCCGAGTGCACCTACGACGGCAAGAAGGTGGTGACGGTGGACGTCGCCGAAGAGGTCAGCACCTCCGGCCTGGTCGCCGCGTGGCTCAAGCGCGCCCAGCTGACCAAGCCGGCGCAGCTGTTCGTCGACTTTGCGCGGGAGGAGTTGAGCGGGAAGCACTGAGGCTGCTTTTCGCCTTTCGCTTTTCGTAGGACCGAGGGGGACACCTAGTCCTTGCTCGCGAATCACCCAACCTCCTGTGCGATGGCCTGCCCTCACCCTAACCCTCTCCCAGAGTGACAGGGGACAATTGGGCAGGCTCTGAAAGCTCGGCGCTCGCCGGCTGACTCCATAAACGACCCAGCCCTGCGGACGGCCCCCTCTCCCACCGGGAGAGGGCTGGGGTGAGGGAAAAGCCCAAACACCGAGCCCTCCCGTCACTCCCCGTGCCCCGCGCCGACATCCGGGGTTACAATCTCGCCCCCAATCCGCAATGCCTTCCCCCCATGCCCATCTGGAAAGAGCGCGTGCAGCGCCTCATCACTCTCGTCGTCGGCCTGCTGCAGAAGTACCCGCGCGTCATCGCCCTGTTCGGCTTCTGCTCCGGGGTGTTCAGCTTCATCATGGTCGACCGCCACCGTGCCGGCTTCGCCCGCGCCATGGCCATCGTCATGCTAGTCAGCTGGATCTGGCTGATGCTGGAGAACTTGCTGACCAAACGCTTCAAGAGCCGCTTCGGCTGGGAAGTCCCGCCGGGCCTGCTGCGCTACGCGACCCAGCTGATCCACCAGGAAAGCCTGTTCTTCTGCCTGCCATTCTTCTTCGTCACCACCACCTGGAACAGCGGCCAGGCCCTGTTCACCGGCGTGCTGACCCTCGCAGGGCTGGCAGCGATCACCGACCCCATCTACTACAAGTGGCTATCGGTGCGGCGCTGGACCTTCCTCGGCTACCACACCCTGACGCTGTTCGCGGTGCTGCTCACCGCGCTGCCGATCATCCTCCACCTGAGCACCCCGCAGAGCTACCAGGCGGCGCTGGGCATCGCCGTGCTGCTGTCCTTCCCGAGCCTGGCGGTGACGGTGAAGATCCACAAATGGTGGCGCTGGTTCGCCCTCGTCGGCCTGACGCTGTCCATTGGCGCGGTGGGCTGGTTCGCTCGCGCCTGGGTGCCGCCGTCGACCCTGTGGATGACCGAAATGGCAGTGACCGAGAGCTTCGACAACGCCCAACGCACCCCCGGCGACAGCCTGGAGACGGTCAGCGTTGCGCAGATCAAATCCCAGGGTCTCTACGCCTACACCGCGATCAACGCCCCGCGCGGATTGAACGAGCGCATCTACCACGCCTGGCGGCTGAACGGCCAGGAAGTTGACCGCATCGCGCTGGACATCAAGGGCGGCCGCGAGGCTGGTTATCGCGCCTGGACGCACAAGCAGAACTTCCCCACCGACCCAAGCGGCGACTGGCAGGTGCAGGTGCTTACCGAGGCCGGGCAAGTCATCGGCACATTGAGGTTCGAGGTCACGCCCTGACCACTCGGTATCCTTGACCCAACGCGGCGCTTTCCCCTACAAGACCCTCTCCCCAGAACAAAAAGCGCCGAGACAGTCATGACCGATACCACCCTGCACCCGTTCGACCGCGCCGTGGCCCTGCAACCCGTGGCCGACCAGCCCAACCTCTACGATGGCCACACCAGCCAGGACTACTGGAACATGGTCGGTCCCTTTGGCGGCGTCACCGCTGCGGTCCTGCTGCAGGGCGCGCTGCGCCACCCGCAGCTGCTCGGCAGCCCGGTGTCGCTGACGGTGAACTATGCGGCAGCGGTGGTGGCCGGCGCTTTCCAGGTCGAAGCCGTGCCGGTGCGCACCAACCGCTCCACCCAGCACTGGCTGCTGCAACTGACCCAGGCCGATGAGGCCGGCGAGCAGCAGGTCACCACCACCGCTACCCTGGTCACCGCGCTGCGCCGCGAGACCTGGAGCCTGACCGACATCCCCGCGCCGGACCTCGCCCCGCCCAGCGACTTCGAGCCGATGAGCCCTGCCGCCAAGGGTGTGGCCTGGCCCAAGCAATATGAGATGCGCCCGGTCTCCGGCGCCTTCCCCACCCAATGGGACGGCAGCGGTGAGACCAGCCGCAGCCAGCTCTGGCTGCGCGACGCCCAGGACCGTCCGCTGGACTTCCTGTCCCTGGCGGCGATGAGTGACATCTTCTACCCGCGCATCTGGCTGCGCCGCGCCACCCCGGTGCCGGCCGGCACCGTGTCGATCACCACCTACTTCCACACCGACGCCGCGCAGATGGCCGAAGTCGGTGCCGGCTACCTGCTCGGCGACGCCCGCGCCCAGGAATTCCGCAACGGCTTCTTCGACCAGAGCGCCCAGCTGTGGAGCCAGTCCGGCGCACTGCTGGCGACCAGCAACCAGGTGGTTTACTACAAGGAATGACTCCTGCAGGGGGAACCCAATGAAAAGCCCGGCACATGGCCGGGCTTTTTGTTAGCGCTGAGAAGGCTCAGACCTTCTTCACGAACTCCGACTTCAGCTTCATCGCGCCGATGCCGTCGATCTTGCAGTCGATGTCGTGGTCGCCGTCCACCAGGCGGATGTTCTTCACCTTGGTGCCGACCTTCACCACCAGGGACGAACCCTTGACCTTGAGGTCCTTGATCACGCTGACAGTGTCGCCGTCCTGCAGCAGGTTGCCGACCGCGTCCTTGATCACGCGGGCATCGCTGTCGGTCTCGCCCGAGCCGGCGGCCGACCACTCATGGGCGCACTCGGGGCAGACCAGCTGGGCGCCGTCTTCGTAGGTGTATTCGGAGTTGCATTTGGGGCAAGGCGGCAGCTGGCTCACGGCGGTTCTCACAATGAAAGCGGTAAAAAGACCGCAGAGTATATAAGGTTTCTCCCTTTCCTGCCCGGCGACCCAGTTGGCAAAGAGCGGCAAAGCGCCAGCACCGTTACAGAACATTCATAATCCATCGCTATAAAAGGCGGCCTCTTTGATAAGAAAAAGGACGCCGCGCCATGCTGCACAAGCCCTCCCCGCTCGCGCTGAGCATCACCCTGGTGCTGGCGAGCCTCGCCGCTGAAACCGTCGCTGCCGTTCCGGTGTCGCCCATCATCAGCGACGCGCAGACTGGCAGCCGGACCCTGGCCAACCAGGACACCCTGACCGTCACCAGCACCGGCAGCCTGGTCACCAGTGGTAAGAGCGTGGACCTCAAGGGCGCAGCCACCGGCACCGGCGTGGTCATCGACAACAGCGGCCTGATGCAGTCCACCACCGGCCGCGTGGTCGATACTTCCGGCAGCGACAGCACCACCCGCTTCTACCAGATCGTCAACCGCGAAGGCGGGCGCATCCTCGGCTACGACGACGCAATCCGCATGAACAACCCGTTCAGCGCCGGCAACGTGCTGGTCGACAACGCCGGCACCATCTATTCCGCCACCGGCCAGGCGCTGGACTTCGACAAGCTGCAGAGCAACGCCACTGTCACCCTGATCAACCGCGCCAGCGGGATCATCCACAGCGATGGTAACGACGGCATCCGCCCCGGCGGCAACGCGACGATCACCAACTATGGCGAGATCAGCAGCTCGGACATGATCACCGCCGACACCAAGAACGACGGCATCGACTTCCAGGGCGCCTCGGGCGGCTACGTGGAAAACCACGGCCTCATCAGTGGCGGCCGCCACGGCATCACCACCGATGTCGGCGCCACCCTGATCAACTACGCCGATGGCGTGATCATCGGCCGCAATGGCTCTGGCTTCGGTTCCGACGGCGACGGCACGGTGATCAACTACGGGCGCATCAGCGGCGCCTACAACGGCCTGGTGCCAAACGGCGACGGCGACGGCGTGGACATCGACTACACCGGCCATATCGAGAATCACGGCGTCATCGAAGGCCTGGGCGCTGCCGGCGAGAAAGACGGCTCGCCGAACAGCAGCGAAGGCATAGCCATGGGAGGCGGCACCATCATCAACTACGCCGGCGCGGTGATCCGCAGCGTCGATCGCGGCATCCTGGTCGACGACGGCAACGGTAATAGTGGCTTCAGCTCCACCTACCTGGAAAACCACGGCACCATCACTGGCGAGAAGCTCTCCGGCGTGACCCTGTCCGGCGACCTCGACGACACCGTGGTCAACGACGGCCTGATCCACGGTGGGAACGGCGTAGCCCTGGAAATGGGTGGCGGCAATGACAGACTGGTGCAGCACTCCGGCAGCCGCTTCGAAGGCCTGGTGGACGGCGGCAGCGGCCGCGACACCGTGACCCTCGACGACGACGACGCCGCTGGCGGCAGCTTCGGCAACAGCGCCAACTTCGAATGGCTGGACGTGAAACAGGGCAGCTGGACGCTCTCCAGCACCAACGACTTCAGCGAAGGCGGCGAAGTCTTCAGCGGCGCCAGCCTGAACAACACCGGCAGCCTCCTCGGCACCCTGCAGATCGACCAGGGCGCGACCTACTCGGGCAGCGGCCGTGTTGGCGGGCTGAACGTCGCCGGCACCTTGGTCACCTCGCCGGCAACCGGCGCCGCCCATGTGACCGGCAACCTGGACCTGCAGAGCGGCTCGACCCTGTCCTTCGGCGTGGAGCCCAGCGGCGCCCACGCCACCGTGCAGGTGGACGGCAGCACCCGCATCGACGGCTCGCACCTCTCGGTGCAGGCCGGCAGCGGCAACTGGCCGTGGCAGAGCAACGTGCAGGTGATCAGCTCTACCGGCGGCGTCAGCGGCCAGTTCGCCGACGTGAAGAGCAACTTCGCCTTCCTCACCCCGACCCTGAGCTACAGCGCCAACAGCGTCGACCTGCAACTGACCCGCAACGACGTGCAGTTCGGCGACCTGGCCAGCAGCGGCAACGGCCGTAACGCCGCCTCCGCCCTGCAGAGCCAGAACGGCGGCGCGCTGTACAACGCGCTGATCACCAGCGACGCGGACAACGCCACGGCGGCCCTGGAGCAACTGGCCGGCGCCAGCAACGCCAGCCTGGCCGCCGCGACCATCGCCGGCAGCCAGCAGGTCGGCAGCGCCATGCTCAATGCCGTGCGCCAGCTGGGCAGCAGCAGCCTGCTGGCGGCCACCGAGCGCAGCGACACGCCGATGCTCGCCGCCACCGGCGTGCCCAGCGCAGCGCGCAACCTGAACGACCCGAACGCCGCCGGCCGCCTCTGGGTGCAGGGTATCGGCAGCCACGGCAAGCTCGACGAACACGACAACAGCGGCGACCTGCAACAGAACACCGGCGGCACCCTGCTCGGCGCCGACTGGGCGGTGACTCCGGACTGGCGCCTGGGCGTGCTCGGCGGCTACTCGCACACCGACCTGGACGGCAGCAGCGGCGTCTCCGGCGACATCGACAGCTGGCACCTGGGCGCCTATGCGCTGCACCAGAGCGGCCCGCTGGCAGTGCGCCTGGGCGCGGCCTACAGCAGCCACGACGGCGAGAGCAAACGCCGAGTCGAGTTCGACGGCTTCAGCGATCGTCCCAAGGGCGACTACGACGCCGACAGCTGGCAGGCGTTCGCCGAGACTGGCTACGCCATGGGCAGCGGCCGTCTGAGCGCCGAGCCCTACGCGCGCCTGGACTACCAGCGCTACGAGCGCGATTCGTACGACGAGAAGGGCGGCGCCGCCGCGCTGCACGTCGATTCCCAGGACCAGGACAACCTGAGCAGCACCCTTGGCCTGCGCATCGCGCGCCTCGACACCCTGAGCAACGGCATGAGCTTCACCCCGCGCCTGGGCCTGGGCTGGCGCCACACCTTCGGCGACATCGACAGCGAAACCCGCCAGTCCTTCATCGCCGGCGGCGACGCCTTCAGCGTTCAGGGCACCGCGCTGGATCGCAACAGCCTGCTGCTGGACGTCGGCTTCGATGTCGGCGTCTCGGCGCGCAACACCGTCGGCATCGGCTACAGCGGCCAGATGGGCAGCAACGCGCAGAACCACGCCCTGATCGCGCAGTGGCAGATGGCGTTCTGATCACGATCCGCTGACGATAAAGCCCGGCGGAACAAGCTGCCGCTCCGGCCCAACGGGCCGTCGAAACAGCCAAGCCAGCCGACAAGCAGCAGTAAACACCCGCCGCTCAGCACAACAGCCAGCCGCCTCGGGGCGGCTGGCTGCTTTCAGGGCTGCAACTGGCTGAGGTAGGCGGTCAACGCAGGGATATCGTCGTCATTGAGCAACGCCGCCACCGCCAGCATCGGCGAATCCGCGCGGCTCGGGTCCTTGTCGCGGTATCGCTGCAGAGCATGGGTGAGATAGACCTGCGGCTGGCCGGCAATGCGCGGGAAGCCATCGCGCCCCATGGCCTTCTCGCCGTGGCAGGTAATGCAGACCGTGGCGAAGCGCTGGGCGCCCTGCTCCACCAACGCCCTCTCCGGCGCCGCCTCCGCACGTGGCAGGACCTTCTGCTGGCTGAAGTAGTAGGCGATGTTGACCCGCTCGTTGATGGTCAGCAGCTTGGCCGCCTGGTTCATCACGAAGTCGGTGCGTTGGCCGTCGACATACTTCTCGAAAGCATCGAAGAGGTACTGCGGATTCTGCCCGGCCAGGTTGGGGATGTAGTCGCGCTTGCTGTTGCCATCCTCGCCGTGGCACTTGCTGCACAGCAGGATGCGCTCCTGCGCGGCGGCATAGGCCTGCTCGCGCTTGGCAGGATCCTGCTCCAGCGCAGCGAGCCGATCCATCATCTCCGATGATTGCGCCAAAGCCTGGGAGGCCCCGCACAGCAGCACCCACAACAGAACGACTCTCCCCATCACCACACCCTGGTCAGTTTTCCCAGGGTCGACGCTAATGGGTTTCTGAAGGAAATTTCCGACCTGGATCAACCAATCGGTCTGAGCAAAAGCGAACCGGCACGCAAAAAAAAGGGGAGCATCGTGCTCCCCCGTGGGACTGAACCTTAAAGACCCGTCTGTCCTTGGTCAGCCTTCAATTTCAACCAGGATCTCACCGGGATTGACCCGGTCGCCCTTGGCTACGTGGATGGCCTTCACGGTGCCAGCGATGCCTGCCTGCACTTCGGTCTCCATCTTCATTGCTTCGGTGATCAGCACGGCCTGGCCGGCCTTCACACTGTCGCCTTCCTTGACCAGCACATCGACGATGTTGCCCGGCATGGTGGTGCTGACATGGCCCGGCTCGCTGGCCTGCTTTCGCTTGCTGCCGCCACCGGCGACGAATTCATTGAGCGGCTCGAACACCACTTCCTCGGGCATGCCATCCACCGACAGGTAGAAGTGGCGTTTGCCGTCGGTCTTCACGCCGACGCCGGTGATGTCCACGCGGTAGCTTTCGCCGTGCACGTCGACCACGAACTCGGTCGGTACGCCTTCACCGCCAGCAGCGGCGACGCCCTTGCCGTTGGGAATCGGCAGCAGCTCTTCGGGTTTCAGGGTGCCGGCGGCACGCTCTTCGAGGAACTTGCGGCCAATGTCCGGGAACATGGCGAAGGTCAGCACGTCTTCTTCGGACTTGGCCAGGCTGCCGATCTCCTCGCGCAGCTTGTTCAGCTCCGGTTTGAGCAGGTCGGCCGGGCGTACGTCGATCACTTCCTCGTTGCCGATGGCCTGGCGGCGCAGGGTCTCGTCGATCTTGCCCGGCGCCTTGCCGTAGCGGCCCTGCAGGTAGAGCTTCACCTCGTTGGTGATGGTCTTGTAGCGCTCGCCGGCCAGCACGTTGAAGAACGCCTGGGTGCCGACGATCTGCGAGGTCGGGGTGACCAGGGGCGGGAAGCCGAGGTCTTCGCGCACCCGCGGGATTTCCGCGAGCACTTCGGCCATGCGGTTCAGCGCGCCCTGTTCCTTGAGCTGGTTGGCCAGGTTGGAAATCATCCCGCCCGGCACCTGGTTGACCTGCACGCGGGTATCCACGCCGGTGAACTCGCTCTCGAACTGGTGGTACTTCTTGCGCACGGCGTGGAAGTACATGCCGATTTCCTGGATCAGCTCCAGGTCCAGGCCGGTGTCGAACGGCGTGTCGCGCAGGGCGGCAACCATGGATTCGGTGCCCGGGTGGCTGGTGCCCCAGGCCATGCTGGAGATGGCGGTGTCGATGCGGTCAGCGCCGTTTTCCACAGCCTTGAGCTGGCACATGCTGGCGACGCCGGCGGTGTCGTGGGAGTGCACGACCACGTCCAGCGGCAGCGCGTCCTTCAGCGCCTTGACCAGCTCGCCGGTGGCGTAGGGGGTCAGCAGGCCGGCCATGTCCTTGATGGCGATGGAATCCACGCCCATGTCGGCCATGGCCTTGCCCTGGGCAACGAAGGCATCGATGGTGTGCACCGGGCTGGTGGTGTAGGCGATGGTGCCCTGGGCGTGCTTGCCGGCGGCCTTCACGGCCTCGATGGAAACGCGCAGGTTACGCACGTCGTTCATCGCGTCGAAGATGCGGAACACGTCGATGCCGTTGACCGCCGCCTTGGCGACGAAGGCGCGGACCACATCATCGCTGTAATGGCGGTAGCCCAGCAGGTTCTGCCCGCGCAGTAGCATCTGCAGGCGGGTGTTGGGCAGCGCGGCCTTGAGCTTGCGCAGGCGCTCCCACGGGTCTTCCTTGAGGAAGCGCACGCAGGCGTCGAAGGTGGCGCCACCCCAGACTTCCAGCGACCAGTAGCCGACCTGGTCGAGCTTGTCGCAGATCGGCAGCATGTCTTCGGTGCGCATCCGGGTCGCCAGCAGCGACTGGTGAGCGTCGCGCAGGATGGTATCGGTGACGGTGACTTTCTTGGAAACGGTCATGGACGAATTCCTCACAGGCCAGCGTGGGCGGCAATGGCGGTAGCGATGGCGATGGCCAGGTGCGACGGGGTGCGCTTGATCGAGTACTGGGTCAGTTCCGGGTGGCTTTCAACGAAGCTGGTATTGAACTGGCCGTTACGGAATTCCGGGTTCTTGAGGATTTCCTGGTAGTAGGCCGCGGTGGTCTTCACGCCCTGCACGCGCATGTCGTCCAGCGCACGCAGGCCGCGGTCCAGCGCCTCTTCCCAGGTCAGCGCCCAGACCACCAGCTTCAGGCACATCGAGTCGTAGTACGGCGGGATGGTGTAGCCGGTGTAGATCGCCGTGTCGGTGCGCACGCCAGGGCCGCCTGGCGCGTAGTAGCGGGTGATCTTGCCGAAGGACGGCAGGAAGTTGTTCTTCGGGTCTTCGGCGTTGATCCGGAACTGCAACGCGAAGCCGCGGTGAATGATGTCTTCCTGCTTGACCGAGAGCGGCAGGCCGGAGGCCACGCGGATCTGCTCGCGGACGATGTCGATGCCGGTGATTTCCTCGGTGATGGTGTGTTCCACCTGCACGCGGGTATTCATCTCCATGAAGTACACCTCGCCGTCGGCGAGCAGGAACTCCACAGTGCCGGCGTTCTCGTAGCCCACGGCCTTGGCCGCGCGCACGGAGAGGTCACCAATGTAGGCACGCTGCTCGGGGGTGAGCTGCGGGCTGGGGGCGATCTCGATCAGTTTCTGGTTGCGGCGCTGGATCGAACAGTCGCGCTCGAACAGGTGCACGGTGTTGCCGAAGGAGTCGGCGAGAATCTGCGCCTCGATGTGCTTGGGGTTGACGATGCACTTCTCGAGGAAGACTTCCGCGCTGCCGAACGCCTTGGTGGCCTCGGAGATCACGCGGGGGAAGTTCTGCTCCAGCTCTTCGCGGCTGTTGCAGCGGCGGATGCCGCGGCCGCCACCACCGGAGGTGGCCTTGAGCATCACCGGGTAGCCGATGCGCTCGGCTTCGGAGAGTGCTTCGGCCAGGTCGGCGACATTGCCTTCGGTGCCGGGAGTGCAGGGCACGCCGGCGGCGATCATGCTGCGGCGCGCTTCGGTCTTGTCACCCATGCGGCGGATGACTTCCGCCGACGGGCCGATGAACTTGATCCCGCGCTCGGCGCAGATATCGGCCAGCTCGGCGTTCTCGGAGAGGAAGCCGTAGCCCGGGTGCAGCGCGTCGCAACCGGTTTCCACCGCCAGGTTCACCAGGGCGCGGGGGTTCAGGTAACCCGCCAGCGGATCGGCGCCCAGGCTGTGGGCTTCGTCGGCGCGCTTGACGTGCAGGGCGTGACGGTCGGCATCGGAATAGACGGCCACCGAACGGATGCCCATCTCAGCACAGGCGCGCACGATCCGGACAGCGATCTCCCCACGGTTGGCGATCAGGATTTTCTTGATCACTGCAGCTTTCCCTCGGCCCGGGCCTTTTGGACCCCGGCGTAAAAACCCATCGGCAGCTCCGCTCGCGGCAGCTGGCTCTCTCGGCCGGAGCGGGTTCCGGCGTGTTTTTACCCTAGCGCGGGAGGGAGGATTAACCAAAATCAATAATTATTGGGGTAGCCATAAAGAATGCTTTATAGTTGAGCGGAATTGTCGCGATCAGGCCGAGTTCTATGCGTAAGTCATTGATGCGTATGACCCTTCGCCAGCTGCAGGTTTTCCGCGCGGTGTGCGAAAGCCGTTCCTACAGCCGCGCCGCGGAGGAAATGGCCCTGACCCAGCCGGCGGTGAGCCTGCAGATCCGCCAGCTGGAAGAGCTGGTCGGCCAGCCGCTGTTCGAGTACATCGGCAAGAAGCTCTACCAGACCGATGCCGCCGACGCCCTGCTGCGCGCCACCACCGACATCTTCCAGCGCCTGGAAGTGCTGGACATGAACCTCTCCGACCTCAAGGGCTCGCTGCAGGGCCAGCTGCGCCTGGCGGTGGAATCCAGCGCCAAGTACATCACCCCGCACCTGTTCGCCGCCTTCCACGCGCAGCACCCGGACGTCAGCCTGAACCTCACGGTGGTCAACCGCGCGCAGGTGATCAAGCGCCTGTCGGACAACCGCGACGACCTGGTGATCATGTCCCTGGTGCCGCAGGACATGGCGCTGGAATTCCTGCCCTTCCTGAACAACCCGATCGTTGCGGTGGCGCCGCCGGACCATCCGCTGTGCAACGCCGCGAAGCTTTCGCTGAAGGACCTGGAACCCTACCCGCTGCTGGTCCGCGAGCCCGGCTCGGGCACGCGCAAGGCCTGTGAGGAACACTTCCAGCAGAAGCGCGCACACTTCCCGCAGACGCTGGAATTCGCCTCGCTGGAGGGTTCACGCGAAGGGGTGCTGGCGGGTCTGGGGCTGGCGCTGCTGCCGCGCCACGCGGTGAGCCGCGAACTGCAATCCGGGCTGCTCCACGAGCTGCCGGTGGAAGAGCTGCCGCTCTACCGCAGCTGGTGTCTGGTGCACGCCCGCGGCAAGCGCCTGAGCCCGGTGGCCCAGGCGTTCGTCGCCTTCATCCGTGAAGAGCGGGCGCTGATCAGCCAGCTGGCCGAACGCTTCGCCGGCCCTGCCTCGCCGAAGTGAGGTAGACGGCGGCGATCAGGTCGGGATAATCGGAGGTTTCGAGGGCGAGGCGCTGGGCCTCCATGCGATCCTCGATGGCGCGACGGAACTGCATGCGTCGTTGGTCTTCGAGCTTGCGGCGGGTCTTGCTATCCACTTGCAGCTGGGTGTCGTCGATATGGCGGGGCATCTCGCATCTCCCAAGGCCTGAGGGCTGGAGACGCCAGCATGCTGACGATGGATGACCGTTTGACGACGCGGGAATGAAGCGCCGGTGACGCCGACGGGCGGTTGGCATCGGGGCGATTTCGGATAACCCGAGGAGCCTTTGATCTTCGTAGGAGCGAGCTTGCTCGCGAACCGCCCGCCGTCAGAGTTCCCAGTCGACGCTATTCGCGAGCAAGCTCGCTCCTACAGAAAAGCCTTCTCTCGCCTACAGGTACTGTCTTAGGACGCCTCTTCCGGGCGCTCTTCGTGGTTCTTCACCACCTTCGGCGACAGGCGCAGGCTGCGCAGGCTGCGCTTCACGCTCTTGAGGTGATTCACCAGGTCCGGGCCGCGGGCCATGGCTACGCCCATCGCCAGCACGTCGATCACCACCAGGTGAGCGATACGCGAGGTTAGCGGGGTGTAGATATCGGTGTCTTCGTGCACGTCTACCGCCAGATTGACCGTGGCCAGGTCCGCCAGCGGAGTCTGGCTGGGGCACAGGGTGATCAGCGTGGCGCCGGCTTCGCGCACCAGGTTGGCGGTCACCAGAAGGTCCTTGGAACGGCCGGACTGGGAGATGCAGATTGCCACGTCCGAGGGCTTCAGGGTCACCGCCGACATGGCCTGCATGTGCGGGTCGGAGTAGGCCGCCGCCGACAGGAGCAGGCGGAAGAACTTGTGCTGGGCATCCGCCGCCACCGCGCCGGAGGCGCCGAAACCGTAGAACTCGACGCGCTGGGCGTGGGCGATGGCCGCGATGGCGCGTTCCAGGGCGTGGGTGTCGAGGTTCTCGCGCACCTCCATCAGCGAGTGCAGGGTGGTGTCGAAGATCTTCAGGCTGAAGTCCGCCACCGAGTCGCTCTCGTTGATCGAGAACTGGCCGAAACTGGCGCCGGCGGCCAGGCTCTGCGCCAGCTTGAGCTTGAGGTCCTGGAAGCCGCTGCAACCAATGGCGCGGCAGAAGCGCACGATGGTCGGCTCGCTGACGCCAACACTGTGGGCGAGGTCCGCCATGGAGCTGTGCATGACCGATGCAGGGTCCTGCATCACGTGATCGGCAACCTTGAGCTCCGACTTGCGGAGCAGATGACGCGACTGGGCAATGTGCTGCAAAAGGTTCACAGGGATAGGCTCGGTGATAGTTGTCTGAAATTTATGTAGTCTTGTTGTAGTTATACTACAAAACTAACCGCCACGCCCAGGGAATAAGTCTTGAATACGCCCGCCAGCCTTAGTCTTCCCAGCTCCTGCGACATTCTGGTGTTCGGCGGCAGCGGTGACCTGGCGCTGCACAAGCTGCTGCCGGCGCTCTATCACCTGCACCGGGAGAATCGCCTGCCGGCCGACACGCGGATCTTCGCCCTGGCCCGCAGCCAGCGCGACAACGCCGCCTACCTCGCCCTGGCCGAACGCAACTGCCGCGCCCAGGTGGCGCGCAGCGACTTTTCCGCCGAGGCCTGGCGCAGTTTCGCCCAGCGCCTGGAATACGTGGCGATGGACGCCTCGCAGAGCGCCGACTTCGCCCGTGTGGCCAAGGCCCTCAAGCGCACGGAAGGCCGCGTGCTGGTGCACTATCTGGCCACCGCGCCGAGCCTGTTCGCGCCGATTGCGCAGAACCTGAAGATCGCCGGCCTCGCCGGGCCGCTGGCGCGCATCGTGCTGGAGAAGCCGCTGGGGCATTCGCTGGAGTCGGCGGTGGCGATCAACCAGGCCATCGGTGAAGTATTCGACGAGTCGCGGGTGTTCCGCATCGATCACTACCTGGGCAAGGAAACCGTGCAGAACCTGATGGCCCTGCGCTTCGCCAACACCCTGTTCGAGCCGGTGTGGCGCAACGGGCACATCGACCACGTGCAGATCACCGTCAGCGAAACCCTGGGCGTGGAGAACCGCGGCAGCTACTACGACCATGCCGGGGCCATGCGTGACATGGTGCAGAACCACCTGCTGCAACTGCTCTGCCTGGTGACCATGGAGGCGCCGGTGCGCTTCGACGCCGAGGCGGTGCGCAACGAGAAGGTGAAGATCCTCCAGGCGCTCCGGCCGATTTCCGGGCAGGACGTGCAGGACAAGACCGTGCGCGGCCAGTACACCGCCGGGCACATCGGCGGGCAGGAAGTGCCGGCCTACTGGTTCGAGAAAAATGTCGACAACGACAGCGATACCGAGACTTTCGTCGCCGTTCAGGCCGAGATCGACAACTGGCGCTGGAGCGGCGTTCCGTTCTATTTGCGCACCGGCAAGCGCATGGCGAAGAAATGCTCGGAGATCGTCATTCAGTTCAAGCCGGTGCCCAACAGCCTGATCGGCAGCGGCGCCGGCGCGGCCAACCGCCTGTGGATAAGACTGCAGCCGGAGGAGCGCATCAGCGTGCAGCTGATGGCCAAGGCCCCCGGCAAGGGCATGCAACTGGAACCGGTGGAACTGGACCTCAACCTCGCCCAAGCCTTCAACACTAACAAGCGCCGCTGGGACGCCTACGAACGCCTGCTGCTGGACGTGATCGAGGGCGATTCGACGCTGTTCATGCGCCGCGACGAGGTAGAAGCGGCCTGGAGCTGGATCGACCCGATCATCAAGGGCTGGCACGAGCATTACCTGAGCCCGCGCCCCTACCCCGCCGGCAGCAATGGGCCGGAGCAGGCGCAGACGCTGCTGGAGTTGCAGGGGCGGCGCTGGCTGGAGTGATGCACCGCGCGGGTTTTGCCGGATGAAAGCCTCCTGGGATGGCGAGGAGCACAGCGATACCCATCCCGCAATTGCCGTGCGTGCCCGCCACGAGTCGCCCGGATCAGAACTCCACCGTGGTCGAAAACTCGAACTGCCGAGGCTCGCCGATAGCCACGTAGAGGTTGTTCGCCGCCGACGGGTAATAGGTGCGGTCGAACAGGTTCTTCACGTTGAACTGGAAACCGACGTTGTGCCCGCCCACTTTGGTGTCGTAGCTGGCGAAGGCGTCGGCCACGGTGTAGGACGGCAGCTCGAAGGAGTTGGACGGATCGCCCGCGCGCTTGCCCACATAACGCGCGCCGCCGCCCAGGCGCAGGTCGTCGCCGCCGAGCAGCGAGCCGGCGTCGTACACCGCCGTCAGCGAGGCGGTTTCCTTCGCCACGTTCTGTAGTCGGTTGCCCTCCAACTCCGGATCCTCGGTCACTTCCGCATCTAGCCAGGCGTAGCTGCCGAGCAGGCTCCAGCTGTCAGTCAGTTGGCCGGTGACATCCAGCTCGGCGCCATAGGAGCGCACCTTGCCGGCGGTGCTGACGCGGCTGTCGCCGTTGGCGTCGAGCTGGGTGACCATCACGTTGCGCTTGCGGATGTCGAAGAACGCCAGGTTGGCGGTGACGCGGCCGGGCATATCGAGCTTGCCGCCGATTTCCCAGGACGACGCCTCCTCAGGCTGGATCGCCGAGTCGATCACCTCGCCCGTGGAGAGCGGCGCGATGGTGGAGTTGGGCTTGAACGACTGGGTATAGCTGCCGTAAAGCGACATCTCGTCGTTGATCTTGTAGATCACCCCGGCGCGTGGCACCCACTTCTGCCCGCTGATATCGGTGTTGGCCTTGAATGGCCGGCCACGCCCGGCGTACTGGTCGTACATCTGGTAGCGCCCGCCAGCGACCAGGATCCAGTGGTCGTCCAGATGCCAGGAATCCTGCAGGAACAGCGAATCACTGCGCAGCTTGTCAGTCTGGTCGCTGTCCGACGGGCTGACGCGGGTGGCCGGGGAAATCTGCCCGTAGACCGGATCGAGGTAGTTCAGGGTGGTGTTCTTGGTGTCGCGGATCAGGTCGGCGCGATAGATCTTGCGCTTCTCGCTGTCGACGCCGACCACCAGTTCGTGGCGAAAGCCGCCCAGTTGCAGGTCGCCGTTCAGGCTGGCGGTGGCGAAGCTGTCGCTGCTCACCGCACCGTGGGTGCCGTCGACGCGACGGGTGACGGTGCCGTTGCCGTTGCCGTTGACCTTGGTCACCCGCGCCTGGTTGTCGTCGTAGGTCTCGCGGGTCCAGCCGTAGGCGAAGTGCGCCTTCCAGGCGTCGTCGAGGCGGTGCTCGATGTCCAGGCGGCTCAGGTCGGAGCGGCCTTCAGTGATATTGAACGGCTCGTCCAGCCGGCGGCTGCGCGGGATGTCCAGCGGCCTGTTGGTGCGTGGATCGATGGCGGTGCCACGGTCGAACGGCGTCTTGAACTCGCGGTGCTCGTAGCTGAGGTTGATCGTGGTGTCCTCACCGAACCAGGCCAGCGATGGCGCGACGAGGGTTTCGCGCTGCTGGCCGAAGTTGCGCCAGTAGTTCTCGTCCTGGTGATCGACGATCAGCCGGTAGGCCAAGTTGCTCTCGCCCAGCGCGCCGGTGGTATCGATCTGCGCGCCGCTGCCCTGCTTGCCGTGGGCGAAGGTCGAGCCACGCAGGGTGACGGCGTTGTATTGCTGCAGCTGCGGCTTCTTGCTCACCACATTGACCACGCCGCCCGGGTCCTGGATGCCGTAGAGAACGGAGGCCGGACCTTTTAGCACTTCGACGTGATCGGCGGTGGCGGTGAGGTTGCGGCCCAGCACCGAGGGCAATCCGTCGCGCATGATCGAGCCGTCGCGGTTGTCGCCGAAGCCGCGCTTCATCACCGCGTCCTGGGTGCCGCCGAGGGTGTTGGCCTGGGTCACGCCGCTGACGTTGCCCAGCGCGTCGTCGAGGTTGCGCGGCTTCTGGTCGCGCAGCGCCTGCGCCGGAACGGTGACGATGCTCTGCGGGGTTTCCAGCACCAGCGTGTCCGTGCGGCCGATGGAGGCCACCGGCGCTGGCTGGTAGCTGGTGGCAGCAGTCTGACCGGTGACGGTGGTGTCGTTGAGACTCAGGGTGTCGACGGGCAGGCGCTCCAGGGTCAGGGTATGACCATCGAGGGCGCGGAAGCGGTAACCGGAACCGGCGAGGAGACGGTTCAGCGCGTCATTGCCGCTGAGCTGGCCGGAGACCGCCGGGGCCTTGAGGTCGTAAGGTGCGTCATCGGTGTAGACCACGCTCAGGCCGCTCACCCGGCTGAACTCGCTGAGCGCCTGGGGCAGCGGCTGGGCGGCGATGTCGAAAGCGAATTTCGCCTGCAGCGCGGAACTGGTGGCGGCTTCTTCGGCTATTGCGGCCGGTGCCTGCGCGGCGACCAGAGCGGTGCCGAGCACGAAGGCGGCGAGCGGTTTCAGGGACAGTTCGGGGACAGCGCGGCGCAGCGGGGTCATCGGGGGCTCACTTGCTCGAAAGGTCGACTTCACATGCGAATAAATCGCATTCATGACCACTACACGGAGCAGCCGCGTCGGTACCTCATCCCTTTTTCGAAAATATTTTCCGCGCTCAGCGAATCAGCACGAAGCGCCCGAGCAGCGGCTGCTGGCGGAAGCCCACCACCGCCTGCAGCGAATCCAGCGCGGCCTGTGGGTCGGCGCTGCGGAAACTGCCGCTGACCCGACGCTGTGCCAGCTCCGGGTCGAGCAGTACGATGCGCCCCGGGTAGTAGGTGCCCAGACGCTCCAGCACCTCGCCCAGCGGCGCGCGGTAGAAGGTCAGCCAACCCTGGCGCCAGGCGAGCGCGGCCTGTGCGTCGTCGGGCTGTGCCTCACCCAGCTTCGTGCCGTCGATTTCAATACGTTCGCCAGCCCCGAGCACCACTTCCGGTCCGCCAACCGCGTGGCTGCCACGCACCGAGACGCGGCCTTCGGCGACGGTGACGCGGGTCTGCCCGCCCAGACGACGGACTTCGAATTCGGTGCCCAGCACCCGCGCTTCGCCTTCGCCCGCGCGCACTACGAAGGGCTTCGGCAGGTGCTTTACGGCAAAGGAGGCGGCGCCGCGCAACAGCTCGACGCGGCGTTGCTCGCCGTCCAGGGAGACGGCGACGGCGCTGTCGGCATCCAGGGTCAGGCGCGAGCCGTCGTCCAGGGTGATCTCGCGGACTTTGCCCGGTGCGCTGACGTAGTCCGCGGAGAGGTCGGTGAGCCAGTTGCCCGGCGACCACCAACCACCGGCCCAGAGCATCAGCAGCAGGCACGCGGCGCTGGCCAGCGGATAGCCCCAGCGTCGGTGATTGGGTTGCGCGCGACGATTCGCGGGGCGCTCCATCTGCGCCAGATAGGCGCTCAAGGCGTCGCCCTCCTCCATCGCCAGCCGTTGCGCCGGCGCGGCACTGGCCTGCCAGAGCGCATCGACTTCGGCATAGGCGCTGGCGTGCCGGGGATCAGCCGCCAGCCAGGCCTGGAAAGCACCCAACCAGGCTTCGCCGCCGCGATCATACAGACGCAGCAGCCACTGGCGCGCCTGACGCTGGGCGTCCTCGGGCGAGGTGGCGATGTCGGGCTTCATCAGTCGGCGGCTCCACGGCGATTGGCCGGCGCGGCGGGCATCAGGCTCGCCTTGCAAGCATCGAGGGCGCGCATCATATGTTTTTCCACCGCGCTCTGGGAAAGCCCCATGGCGGTGGCGATCTCGCCGTAGGTGCGGCCATGCACGCGGCTGAGCAGGAAGATGTGGCGGGTGCGCTCGGGCAACTGGCGCAGGGCGTCTTCTATGAGTGCCAGGTCGGCGCCGGCCTGTACCGCCTGTTCCGGCGAAGGCTGGGCATCGTCGTCATCGGGCAGCAGCGCGCTCAGGGTGCGGCCGCGCGAGTCCTCGCCGCGCAGGTGGTCGATGGCGAGGTTGCGCGCGCTGCGCAGCAGATAGCTTCCGAGTTCTTCCACTGGCGCCTGCTGGCGCTTCCAGAAGCGCAGGAAAAGGTCCTGCACCAGGTCCGCCGCGGTGGCGCGGCAACCGACGCGGCGTTGCACCAGGGCCTCCATGCGCGGGCGCTGGGAGAGGAACACCCGCAGGAAATCCTCGCGCGGCAGCGCCTCGGCGGGCGCCGGGGCGTCCGCGGCACGGGAGTCGGCCGGGCGGTCGGAATGGGACATCGGTGACGGAGGCTCGCCAGCGGTCCGCACCGAAGCCGGCGCAAGGGGAAGACCCTGGGAAGCCGCAAATGATAATGCTTATCAAATAAACAGAACAGCCCCGGTCGTCCGCCTCCGCGCGGCGGATCAGGGCGTCTCGTCCAGCCCCAGGCCGCCTTCCAGCTTGCGCCAGAGCAGGCGAATCTGCGCCTTGCGCACCAGGGCGCAGCGGTACAGGCGGATTTCCTGCGGGACGATCCAGTGCGGGCCGCCGCAAAGCGCCAGCTCGCCGCGCGCCAGCTCCGACTCCATGCTCAGGCGCGGCACCCAGGCCACACCCATGCCCTGCAGCGCCATGCTCTTCAGGCTGTCGGCCATCGCCGTTTCATAGACCGTCGTGTAACGCAGGTTGCGCTGGCGCAGCAGCAGGTTCACGCCGCGACCGAGGAAGGCACCGGCACTGTAGGCCAGCAGCGGCACGCTCTGCCCGCTGTCGAGATCGAAGAGCGGCACGCCGGCGGAGTTCACCGCGCACACCGGCAGCATTTCGGTGCGCCCCAGGTGCAGCGAGGGGAAGACTTCCGGGTCCATCTGCAAGGCAGCGTCCGGGTCGTAGAAGGCCATCATCAGGTCGCAGCCGCCTTCGCGCAGCAGGTGTACCGCCTCGCCGACGTTGGTCGCCACCAGGCGGCTGGCGATATTCAGGCCTTCCGAGCGCAGCCGGGAAATCCACGCGGGGAAGAATCCCAGCGCCAGCGAGTGCGCGGCGGCGAACTGCAGCACCTCGCCCTGCCCGCCTTCCAGGTGGTGCAGGTGGCGCACCACCTGGCCGAGTTGCTCAACCACTGCGCGGGCGGTGACGAGGAACAGTTGCCCCGCTTCGGTCAGTTCGATGGGCGTGCGCTGGCGGTTCACCAGGGTCAGGCCGAGGGCATCTTCCAGGCTGCGGATGCGTCGGCTGAAGGCCGGCTGGGTGACGAAGCGCTTTTCGGCGGCCTGGGAAAAACTGCGGGTGGTGGCCAGGGTGCTGAAGTCTTCCAGCCATTTGGTCTCGAGGTTCACGTCAACTCCAACGCATTCACACGCTGATCGATTGGTCAGGAGCCGGGCGCGCGTAGCACAGTCGCACGCTCGCCGTCATCAATTCGTCACAGGGTACATTATGCCGTTCGTGCATGAGGCAGCCTTTAACAGCATTGGCCGACGAAAGGCGAAATCCCTAGTCTACCGGGCATCGCGGCACTGGCCGTGTTTCCCTGAGACAATCCCCGTCATGTCCCCTGTTGCATCGTTCCGCATCGAGAAAGACCTCCTCGGCACCCTCGAAGTACCTTCTGACGCCTACTTCGGCATCCAGACCCTGCGCGCTGTGAACAACTTCCGCCTCTCGGGCGTGCCGCTGTCGCACTACCCGAAACTGGTCGTCGGCCTGGCGATGGTCAAACAGGCGGCAGCCGATGCCAACCACCAGCTTGGCCACCTGTCGAACGAGAAGCACGCTGCCATCAGCGAAGCCTGTGCCCGCCTGATCCGCGGTGACTTCCACGACCAGTTCGTGGTGGACATGATCCAGGGTGGCGCCGGTACTTCCACCAACATGAACGCGAACGAAGTGATCGCGAACATCGCGCTGGAAGCCATGGGCCACACCAAGGGTGAGTACAAGTACCTGCACCCGAACAACGACGTGAACATGGCGCAGTCGACCAACGACGCTTACCCGACCGCCATCCGCCTGGGCCTGCTGCTCGGCCACGACACCCTGCTGGCCAGCCTCGACAGCCTGATCCAGGCCTTCGCCGCCAAGGGCGTCGAGTTCGCCGGCGTACTGAAGATGGGCCGTACCCAGCTGCAGGACGCGGTACCGATGACCCTCGGCCAGGAATTCCACGCCTTCGCCACCACCCTGGGCGAAGACCTCGACCGCCTGCGTCGCCTGGCGCCGGAACTGCTGACCGAAGTGAACCTCGGCGGCACCGCGATCGGCACCGGCATCAACGCCGACCCCGGCTACCAGAAGCTGGCTGTCGAGCGCCTGGCTGAAATCAGCGGCCACCCGGTCGTTCCGGCTGCCGACCTGATCGAAGCCACCTCCGACATGGGCGCCTTCGTGCTGTTCTCCGGCATGCTCAAGCGCACCGCGGTCAAGCTGTCGAAGATCTGCAACGACCTGCGCCTGCTGTCCAGCGGCCCGCGCACCGGCATCAACGAGATCAACCTGCCGCCGCGCCAGCCGGGCAGCTCGATCATGCCGGGCAAGGTCAACCCGGTGATCCCGGAGGCGGTGAACATGTGCGCCTTCGAAATCATGGGCAACGACCTGGCGCTGACCATCGCGGCCGAAGGCGGCCAGCTGCAGCTGAACGTGATGGAGCCGCTGATCGCCTACAAGATCTTCGACTCGATCCGCCTACTCCAGCGCGCCATGGACATGCTGCGCGAGCACTGCATCACCGGCATCACCGCCAACGTCGAGCGCTGCCACCAACTGGTGGAGCACAGCATCGGCCTGGTCACCGCGCTGAACCCGTACATCGGCTACGAAAACTCCACCCGTATCGCCAAGACTGCGCTGGAAACCGGCCGCGGCGTGCTGGAGCTGGTTCGCGAGGAGAAGCTGCTGGACGAAGCCACCCTGGCCGACATCCTGCTGCCGGAAAACATGATCGCCCCGCGCCTGATTCCGCTGCGCGCCTGATCCTCCGCCCGGCGCGAGCCGGGCACGTCTCACCGGTTGAGGGGGAGTATTCCTCCCTCACCTTTCAGGGATTGGTTACCCCCACTCCCTTCTTTTATGCCCGGCGCGGCGGACTTGTCCGAAGCGCCACGTCTCACCGGTTGAGGGGCCTCTTGGCCCACTCTCCTTTAGAAGGGACACCGCTTACCCCGGTGTCCCCTTTTTTTGCCTGCGATTTGGGTATGCCCAAGCTCGGAAGGTGCCGGTGCAGGATCAGGTTCGCAAGCAAGGACCAGGCGTCCCCCACGATCCTACGAATGGCAGAAACGCGGGAGATCAGTCCTGCCGTTGCAGGTGATCGAGAATCCGCCGGTTGAGGGCGGCGATACGCTCCACGGCGTCCGCCTCGTCGCACTCCTCGTCCTGCGCGCCGAGCTGGCGGGCACAGAGATTGAGCGCGGAAAGCACCATCAGCTCGTTGCTGGTGACGTAGGGGAATTTCTTCTTGCTGGCGGTGATCTCCGCCTGCAACAGCGCGGCCGCGTCCTGCAGCCGGCGCTCTTCACCGACCGGCGCCCGGACGCTGTATTCGCGTCCGAGG
Organism: Pseudomonas sp. PDM18; assembly: GCF_014852585.1. Taxonomy (GTDB): domain Bacteria; phylum Pseudomonadota; class Gammaproteobacteria; order Pseudomonadales; family Pseudomonadaceae; genus Pseudomonas. The sequence goes on from NZ_JACVBX010000014.1 coordinate 47,786, forward strand.
ATGCGCAGGACGCGGACGCCGTCGCCACTCATGCGTGGGCGCGGCTATCGCTGACGCGGCGGATCAGCGCCTGCAGGCGGGTGGCCGTGGCGTTGTGCTTCTCTTCCTGCTCCATCAGGGACAGCTGCAAGCTGTCGTTTTCCTCACGGGCCTTGAGCAGCTCTTCACGCACAGCGGCGTTGTCCTGCACCAGCACTTCGTTCTGCTGCAGCAGTTCGGCGACCAGCTGTTCAAGTTGTTCGAGGGTGGAATCAAGCATGGGAGCCTCCGCAAAGCCTTTCAAAGGGTGCGGAGGATAAAGAAAGGGGCGCGGCGGGGCCAGCAGAAACGGGATTCTTCTGACAAGCCGTATACTGTCAATTCAATAGCTTACGAGATGATTCTCGTGTCATTTCAATGATTTCCGGCTACCAGCGCGAATTGGACCGGAAAATCGCCCGCAAGGTTCGCTGCCACGCCTACGGTGAAGCAAACCGGTAGGAGCGAGGGGGACGCCCTCGTTATTGCTCGCGAACCGCTTGACGCCGGAACGGCCGGTAATCCGTTCGCAAACAAGCTCGCTCCTACGAAGAGCCGTCAGATACGAATCACGCCTTCTTCACGCAGCAGCTTGAAGATCGCCTCGGCGCCCGCTTCAGCCGTGACGTCCTTGAGCACCTGCCCGGTACCGCCGGATGCCTTGGCGGTGGCGGCCTTCATGCGCTCGGCACCCGTCTTCGCCTTGATCACCTTCAGGCGCTTGGGACGCGGGCGCGCCGGTTGAAGATTGCCTTCGGCAAGCAGCGGGTCATCCACTACTTCTACTTCATGGGCTTCCAGGTAGCCGCGACGTGCCGGGCCGAATGCACTCTGCCGGGCTACCGGCGCGGCATTGTCGACGCTGGCGACGAAGGGCAGGCGCACCTTCAGCCGACGGCGCTGGCCGCGGGGCAAAGCCTGCAGCACCTGGGCGCTGCCGCCTTCCACCTTCTCCACTTCCGCCAGGCCGACCACCAGCGGCCAGCCCAGGCGCTCGGCCAGCAGGAAGGGCAGCATGCCGGAGCCTTCGCCGGTTTCCGCCTGGGTGCCGGTGAGCACCAGTTGCGCATCGCTGTCTCCGAGATAGGCCGTCAGCGCCGGCAAGGCGTCGGCGCCAGCGGGCTGCTCGAGCACCGCCAGTTCATCCAGGCCCATGCCGAGGTAGCCGCGCAGCGCTTCTTCGCCGGCATCACCGGCATGCACCACGCGCAGGCGCTTGCCAGCGAGGCTCATGCCCAGTTCCACCGCGCGGGCATCCTGATCGGCGCGGCGCGCGCGGCCGGATGCGGGGTGGGCACCGATGGAAACCAGGGCGACGATGTTCAGGTCGTTCATGCTGCAATCTCGACGTAGGGCGAATAACGCGCAGCGTTATCCGCCGTTGTGACGATAGTGGCGGATAAAGCCTTTGGCTTCAGGCGCCCTACGAAGAAGCCGGAGGCGTCAGGCAGCATCGCGCGCCGCTCCATTGCGATGGGCTTCGGCCAGGGCCATCAGAGCCTTGAGGATCGCGGCGGAATCGCCGATCACCGAGAGGTCGGCGCGTTTGATCATGTCGCAGCCCGGGTCCAGGTTGATCGCCACTACCTTGTCGCAGGAGCCGATGCCCTGCAGGTGCTGGATCGCGCCGGAAATGCCAACGGCAAGATAGACCCGCGCGGTGACCCAGGTGCCAGTCGCGCCGACCTGGCGGGTGCGGGGCATGTGGCCATCGTCCACCACCACGCGCGATGCGCCTTCTGTGGCGCCGAGGGCGATGGCGGCGCGGTGGAACAGCTCCCAGTCCTTCACTCCATTGCCGCCGGAGAGGATGAACTCCGCCTCGGCCATGGGAATCTGCGCCGGATCTACGGCCACCGGGCCGAGGTCTTCGATGCGCGGGAGATTGCGTGCGACGCCGGAGTCCAGCTCCACCGCGCGGGCTTCGTGGCGGGTCTCGCTGACCGGCTCGGCGCACTCGGCGGCAGCCAGGATCAGGCGCGGCAGCTCGCGATGCAGGTCCTGCTGACCAGCGCCGGCACGGCCGACGCAGCGTTCGCCTTCGGCCAGCCAGACGCGGGTCGCCGGGCGTTCGCCGAGGCTCGCGGCCAAGCGCCGGCCCAACTCGCCGCCACCGCTGCGGCTGTCGGGCAGCAGCCAGTGGCGCGGGGCGAGCTGGCTGTTGGCCGAGCGCAGCGCCAGCACCCGTTGCTCCGGGGCGTAGCCGTCGTACTCGTTGCCTTCTATCTGCAGCAGGCGGTCGACGCCAGCGGTATCGAAGGCACTTTCCTTGTGCTCGCCGAACACCACGGCCAGCACCGCGCCGTCGCTACCGGCGAGCTTGCGGGCCAGGCCCAGCAGGTCGCGGTCGTGGCTGGAAAGACGGCCACCGATCATGTCCGGTACCACGGCAATCAGGAACGCAGGCTGTTCGAGGATGACCAGCGGCAACTGCACCACTTCCGGCGCGCTGCTGCGCTTGCCTCCAGTACCCTGCTGGCTCCCGGAGCGGTCGATGCGCTTGACGCCATTGGGACCGATGAAGCCGACCGCGTGGGGGTTCTTGCGCACCACGCCGTTGGGGCCCATCCAGCGGCTTTCGCCGCCCTGGGCCGATTGCACGGCCGCGTGCAGCGGGTGAAGGCGGTTGCGGGCGATCCACTCGGCGCGCGGGTCGCGGCGGATGATGTCGCTCATGACAAGGCCTCCAGCGCGAAGGTGCTTTTCGTAGCAGCGAGCTCGCTCTCGAAAGGATCAGCACCGAAGTTTGGGCGGTTCGCGAGCAAGCTTGCTCCTACAGGTTCAGGTCTGTGCAACGAGTTCATCAGTGCACCTCCTCCGCTGCTTCACGGCGCGCCAGCGAGGGCTTTTTTGCCGGCACCTCGGTGGCCTCGATGAGGACCTCGGCGACCAGTTCGGCAATGTCCTTGATCTCTGGGCGCGGTGCGACAACGCCCTCGAGCATCGCAGTGCATTGCGGGCAGCCCACGGCCACCAGCTCGGCGCCGGTTTCCTTGATGTCGACCATGCGCATGTCGGGAATCCGCTGCTTGCCGGGGATGTCGGTGATCGGCGCGCCGCCGCCACCGCCGCAGCAACGTGAGCGGAAGCCGGAGCGGGCCATTTCCTTCACTTCGATGCCGATGGCCTTGAGCACAGCGCGTGGGGCTTCGTACTCGCCGTTGTAGCGGCCGAGGTAGCACGGGTCGTGGTAGGTCACGCTGCCAGCCTTGCTCTGGCCGAGGTTCAGCGCACCCTTGCGCACCAACTCATCGATGAAGGTGGTGTGGTGCAGCACCTCGTAATTGCCGCCAAGGGCGCCGTATTCGTTCTTCAGCACGTGGAAGCTGTGCGGGTCGCAGCTGACGATGCGCTTGAAGCGGTACTTGGCCAGGGTGGCGATGTTGCGTTTGGCCAGAGTCTGGAAGGTGGCTTCGTCACCCAGGCGGCGGGCCACATCACCGCTGTCGCGCTCTTCCAGGCCGAGCACGGCGAAGTCGACATGCGCGGCCTTGAGAATCTTCACGAAGGACCGCAGGGTGCGCTGGTTGCGCATGTCGAAGGCGCCGTCGCCAACCCAGAACAGTACGTCGGCCTGCTGCTTGTCGGCCAGCAGCGGCAGGTTCAGGTCCGCCGCCCAGTTCAGCCGGCCGCCGGGGGCGAAGCCGCCAGGGTTGTCGGTGGCGATGAGGTTTTCCAGCACCTCGGCGCCCTTATTCGGGGTCGCGCCCTTTTCCAGGGTGAGGTGGCGGCGCATGTCAACGATGGCGTCGACGTGCTCGATCATCATCGGGCATTCCTCGACGCAGGCGCGGCAGGTGGTGCAGGACCAGAGGGTGTCGGCATCCACCAGCGCTTTGCCGTCCAGCGCAACGATGGGCTGGTGCGGGCCGCCGCTGTGTTCGCCGAGCGGTTTGCCCGGATACGGGGAGCCGGCGAAGTGGGCGTCATTGCCGCCGGCCAGGCCGATGACCATGTCCTGGATGAGCTTCTTCGGGTTCAGCGGCTGACCGGCGGCGAACGCCGGGCACATGGCCTCGCACTTGCCGCACTGCACGCAGGCGTCGAAGCCGAGCAGCTGGTTCCAGGTGAAATCGGTGGGCTTCTCGACGCCCAACGGCGCCATCGGGTCCTGCAGGTCCAGAGGCTTGAGGCCGGTGGAGCGGCCGCCACCGAAGCGTTCAGAGCGACGATGCCAGGCCAGGTGCAGGGCGCCGGCGAAGGCGTGCTTCATCGGGCCGCCCCAGGTCATGCCGAAGAACAGCTCGGACACACCCCAGGCCACGCCGATGGCGAGGATTACCGCGAGGAGCCAACCGCCGAAACCTTCCGGCAGGATGCCGGCCACCGGCAGGGTGGCGATGAAGAAGCTCGCCGAGAACATCAGCAGGCTTTTCGGCAGGCGCATCCACGGGCCTTTCGACAGGCGCGAAGGCGGGTCGAGGCGGCGCTTGGCGACGAACAGCGCACCGCCGAACATCAGCGCGGTGGCAGCCAACAGGGCGAAGCCGAGGATGCGGCTGTGCAGGCCGAAACCGTGGACGAGAATGGCCAGCAGCGCGGCCAGCACGAAGCCGCCGGCGGTGGCGACGTGGGTCTTGGACATGTACTTGTCACGCTCGACCACGTGGTGCAGGTCCACCAGGTAGCGGCGCGGCATCTTCAGCAGACCGCCGATCCAGTCGACCTGGGCGGGCCGGCCGCGGCGCCACATCGAAAAACGCTTCACAGCGCCCAGGACGGCAAGGCCGAGGGCGCTGAAGAGCAGGATGGGGAGGATGATGTTGAGCATTGTCATGGGTCTCCTCGCAGGGACCGAAATGGGGACTCCGGACCAGTCCCCTCTCCCTTCAGGGAGAGGGTTAGGGAGAGGGTGTTCGAGCCGGCACTGCGCATGGCCTGAAACACCCTCTCCCCCCGCCCTCTCCCGCAAGCGGGAGAGGGCGCTATCCGAGCCAGCCGGAGATCCTTACCGGGCCTGTATCAGAAGTCCTTGCACAGACGCAGCGCGTCATAGATCGCGGCGTGGGTGTTGCGCTGGGCCACGCAGTCGCCGATGCGGAACAGCAGGTAACCGTCGCCAGCCTCGCTGAGGCACGGCTGCGGCTTGATCGCGAACAGCGCTTCGACGTCGATCTGGCCCTTGTTGCGCGAGCCCTGCTTGAGTGCGTAGTAGAGGGTTTCGTCCGGACGCACGCCGTTCTCCACGACGACCTGGTCGACCACCCGCTCTTCCTTCGCGCCGGTGTATTCGTTCTCCAGTACCGCCACCAGCTTGTCGCCCTCGCGGTAGACCCTCTCCAGCATCAGGTCGCCGGTCATGATCACTTCCTTGGGGTACATGCTGCGGTAGTAGGTCGGGAAGGTGGTGCCGCCGATGGCCACGCCCGGCTTGATGTCGTCGGTGACGATCTCGACCTGGGCGCCCTTGTCGGCGAGGAAGTCCGCCACCGACATGCCGGAAAATTCGCAGATGGTGTCGTAGACCAGCACGTTCTTGCCCGGCGCAACCTTGCCGTCGAGCACGTCCCAGCTGCTGACCACCAGCCCATCGGCGGCGCCCCAGTGTTTGTTCTGTTCGATGAACGGGTGGCCGCCGTTGGCCAGCACCACCACGTCGGGGCGCAGGTCCAGAATGGTGTCGGCGTCCGCGCCGGTGCCCAGGCGCAGGTCGACGTTCAGCCGCGCCAGCTCCAGCTGGTACCAGCGGGTGATACCGGCGATCTGGTCGCGCTGCGGGGCCTTCGAGGCGGTGGTGATCTGCCCGCCGAGCTGCTCCTTCTTCTCGAACAGGGTGACGTCGTGGCCGCGCTCGGCGGCGACGCGCGCCGCTTCCATGCCGGCCGGGCCGCCACCGACGACCACCACCTTGCGCTTCACGCCAGTGGTCTTCTCGATGATGTGCGGCACGCCCATGTATTCACGGGACGTGGCGGCGTTCTGGATACACAGCACATCCAGGCCCTGGTACTGGCGGTCGATGCAGTAGTTGGCGCCGACGCACTGCTTGATCTGGTCGATCTGGCCCATCTTGATCTTGGCGATCAAGTGCGGGTCGGCGATGTGCGCGCGGGTCATGCCGACCATGTCCACGTAGCCGCCCTCAAGGATGCGCGTGGCCTGGTTCGGGTCCTTGATGTTCTGCGCGTGCAGCACCGGCACATTGACCACTTCCTTGATGCCGGCAGCCAGGTGCAGGAAAGGCTCCGGCGGATAGGTCATGTTCGGGATGACGTTGGCCAGGGTGTTGTGGGTGTCGCAGCCCGAGCCGACCACGCCGATGAAGTCGATCATCCCGGTGTCGCTGTAGTACTTGGCGATCTGCTTCATGTCGTCGTGGGTGAGGCCGTCCGGGTGGAACTCGTCACCGCAGATGCGCATGCCGACGCAGAAGTCGTCACCGACTTCCCGGCGCACGGCCTTGAGCACTTCCAGGCCGAACTTCATGCGGCCCTCGAAGGTGCCGCCCCACTCGTCGGTCCGCTTGTTGACGCGCGGGCTCCAGAACTGGTCGATCATGTGCTGGTGCACGGCGGACAGCTCGACGCCGTCCAGGCCGCCTTCCTTCGCCCGGCGTGCCGCCTGGGCGTAGTTGCCGATCACCCGCCAGATCTCTTCCGGCTCGATGGTCTTGCAGGTGGCGCGGTGCACCGGTTCGCGGATGCCCGAGGGCGACATCAGGGTCGGCCAGTTGAAGCCATCCCAGCGCGAGCGGCGGCCCATGTGGGTAATCTGGATCATGATCTTGGCCCCATGCTTGTGCATGGCGTCGGCCAGGTTCTGGAAGTGCGGGATGATGCGGTCGGTGGAGAGGTTCACCGAGCTCCACCATTCCTGCGGGCTGTCGATGGCGACCACGGAGGAACCGCCGCAGATGGCCAGGCCGATACCGCCCTTGGCCTTCTCCTCGTAGTACTTCACGTAGCGCTCGGTGGTCATGCCGCCGTCGGTGGCGTAGACCTCGGCGTGGGCGGTGGAGAGCACGCGGTTGCGGATGGTCAGCTTGCCGATCTGGATCGGCTGGAACATAGACTCGAAAGCCATTGCGGCATCCTCTGAAAACTACTGCGCTCGGTTATGCAGCGTTGGAGGCTGAATCGAAAATGCTCATTTACTACTCGTAAACTCCGCTTTTCGATTCAGCCTCCGCCTCGCCTACCCTTCGCTCGCTACGTTTTCAATCTCAATGGGGTTAAGGGGCGTTTAAAGGGGTTTGACGACGAACAGGCCGTCGTCGTGGCCTTCCTCGGCGCCGCTGTAGACCTGCTCGGCAACAGTGCGCAGGTCGCTGCCGCGCGCCTGGAGGATCTGGTCCATCGCGCCGGCGAACCAGCCGGTGAACATGTAGTCGACCTTGCGGTTGACCTTGCCGTAGACGTAGACGAAGGCCGAGTGCTTCAGGCGCACCTGGGCGGTGCCCTTGTCGAGGTCGATCTGCTCGATCTGGAACAGGCCCCAGCCGCGCTGCGACAGGCGCTTCATGTAGTGCTCGAAGACTTCCACGCCGACCAGGCCGTGGCACTCGGCTTCTTTCTCGCACCAGTGCCAGGCGGACTTGTAGCCGGCCTTGTAGAGGATTTCGGCGTAGCGCTCGGCGCCCAGCTCTTCCTCGATGCCCATGTGGTTGTTGACGAAGAAGTGCCGCGGTACGTACAGCATTGGCAGGGCGTCGGAGGTCCAGACGCCGGTTTCGCTGTCGACTTCGATGGGCAGTTCGGGGGCGTGCTTGGCCATGAGGTTTCGCTCCAATTCTTTTGGCTCCCTCTCCCTTGGGGAGAGGGTTGGGGTGTGGGGTTCTGCGGGTGAGTGCGGCTGGCCCTCACCCCGGCCCTCTCCCGGTGGGAGAGCGCAAAAGCGACTTACTCGCCCCAGACTTCGCCGAGGACGCGCACCCAGTTCTCGCCCATGACCTTGCGCACCACGCGCTCGGGCATGCCACGTTTGAGCAGGGTCTCGGTGAGGTTGGGGAATTCGCCCACAGTGCGGATGCCCAGCGGGTTGACGATCTTCCCGAAGTTGGTGAGGCGGCGGGCGTAACCCTTGTCGTGGGTCAGCCACTCGAAGAAGTCCTGGCCGTGGCCCTGGGTGAAGTCGGTGCCGATGCCGATGGCGTCCTCGCCGACGATGTTCATCACGTACTCGATGGCTTGGGCGTAGTCGTCGATGGTCGAGTCGATGCCCTTGGCGAGGAATGGCGCGAACATGGTCACGCCAACGAAGCCGCCGTGGTCGGCGATGAACTTCAGCTCGGCGTCGGACTTGTTGCGCGGGTGTTCTTTAAGGCCCGACGGCAGGCAGTGGGAATAGGTGACGGGCTTCTTCGATTCGAGGATGACTTCCTCGGAGGTCTTGGAGCCAACGTGGGACAGGTCGCACATGATGCCGACGCGGTTCATCTCCGCGACGATCTCGCGGCCGAAGCCGGAGAGGCCGCCGTCGCGCTCGTAGCAGCCGGTGCCGACCAGGTTCTGGGTGTTGTAGCACATCTGCACGATGCCCACGCCCAGCTGCTTGAATACCTCGACGTAGCCCAGTTGGTCCTCAAACGCGTGGGCGTTCTGGAAGCCGAAGAGGATGCCGGTCTTGCCCTGCTCCTTGGCCTTGCGGATGTCAGCGGTGGTGCGCACCTGCAGCACCAGGTCGCTGTTGTCGCGGATCAGCTTGCTGCTGGAGACGATGTTGTTCACCGTCGCCTGGAATCCTTCCCACACCGACACGGTACAGTTGGCGGCGGTCAGGCCGCCCTTGCGCATGTCCTCGAACAGCTCGCGGTTCCACTTGGCGATGATCAGGCCATCGATGACGATGCTGTCGGCGTGAAGTTCGGCTGGGCTCATCTTGGCGTCTCTCTATTCAGGCAAGGCTGGTGCGGCGGGACTTGTGCCGACGCTTTGCAGGCAGGATATCCCTGCACCCCGAGAAGACCCGGTTCGAAAGCGACCAGGGTCGAACCGAAAGCGTCAAGGCGACGACATGGGCGACAGCGTTTGCGTCGCGATGGGGAAGGCGGGGGGATGGTGGCCGCGAATTAGGGGTGCGCAGGCGATGAAGGAGCGAGCTTGCTCGCGAACGCTCTTCATTGCAGGCACGGCGCAAGAGGGTGATTCGGCGGCGGCACGGAGCCCGCCGGGGAGAGGTTCGCGAGCAAGCTCGCTCCTACAAGGGGCAAGTCACGCGACAGGCGTCAACGCTTGCGCCAGCAGGCAAAGAGGTTCCACGCCACCAAACCGGTGACGAAAGCGGAGCTGCTGTAGAAGAGCAGGGCGTCCACGTGGCTTCCTCCTTAACGACAACGCCCCCGAAAGACGGGGGCGCTGGCTGGCTGGGGCTTACTTCTCGGCGACCAGGCGGGCGTGAGCGGACTGCTCGCCCAGGTTGTTCAGCAGGCGCTCGCTGTACCAGTCGAGGAAATTGATCACGCCGAACTCGTAGGTCTTGGAGTAGGGCCCCGGCTGGTAGGCGGTGGAGTTGATGCCGCGCTGGTTCTCTTCGGCCAGGCGACGGTCCTGGTCATTGGTGGCGTCCCAGACTTCGCGCAGGCGAGCGACGTCGTAGTCGACGCCTTCCACCGCATCCTTGTGCACCAGCCACTTGGTGGTGACCATGGTTTCCTGCGCGCTGATCGGCCACACGGTGAAGACGATCATGTGGTCGCCCATGCAGTGGTTCCACGAGTGCGGCAGATGCAGGATGCGCATCGAGCCCAGGTCCGGATTCTGGATGCGGCCCATGAGCTTCTTGCTGCCCTGCTTGCCGTCCATGGTCATGGACACGGTGCCCTGCAGCAGCGGCATGCGCACGATGCGGTTGCGCAGGCCGAAGCTTTCGTGGGCATAGGGAATCTTCTCGGCTTCCCAGGCCGTGGTGCAGGCGGCGACCTGGTCCTTGAACGCCTGGCTGGCGCGCGGGTCGGTGACGTCGTCCCACTCCAGCAGGGTGTTCAGCAGCTCAGGGTGCGAACCGTTGCAGTGGTAACACTCACGGTTGTTCTCCAGCACCAGCTTCCAGTTGGCCTTTTCCATCAGCGTGGTCTGCACCGCGACCTTGGTGTTCTCCATGTCATACGGCTCCATGTAGTGCTCAAGCGTACGCAGGAAGTCATCGATGGCCGGCGGGTTCTCCGACAGCGAGATGAAGATGTAGCCGCCGGCGGTCTTCACGTTCACCGGCTTGAGGCTGTAGTCCTTCATGTCGAAGTCAGCGCCCATCTCGGTGCCGGCGAACAGCAGGCGGCCGTCCAGCTCGTAGGTCCACTGGTGGTAGGGGCAGACCAGCTTGGCGACTTTGCCCTTGTCGCTGACGCACAGGCGCGAGCCGCGGTGGCGGCAGACGTTGTGGAAGGCGTGGATCTTGCCCTCGGCGCCGCGCAGGACGATCACCGGGTTGTCGCCGATCTGCAGGGTGAGGAAGTTGCCCTTGGCGGGGATCTCGCAGGTCATGCCGGCGATCAGCCACTCCTTGTGGAAGATCTCCTGCATGTCCAGCTGGAACAGGCGCTCGTCGTTGTAGAAGGGCTGCGGCAGCGAGAAGCTGTGGTCGCGGCTGCGCAGCATCTCGGCGGTGGCCTTGCGGGCCGGTTCCAGCGGGTCGCCCAGACTCAGGGTAGTGGTGACGTCCATTGCTAGTCCTCATGCCGCAGCCCGGTCGGGCTGCAGGCGGAAATAAGTGGCTGATACGGTTTGCCACGCAGGGCATGTGCGGCGGGTGCCAGGCGCGCCGAGTGCGCCGTTTCCCGCCGTCTCGCTCAACCTTGGGGGTTGCTCGGCATGGAGCTGAGTGTGGGGCCGCAACCCCGAATTACCCTTATCCATGGGCGACACGGCCAGATCATTTCCCGACGCGCAAGGGCACGTGCCAGGCGGCAGGTCGCGATAAGCATGCAAATGTCGCTGGCAGGTAAATGCAGCGGCCATCCTCGTGCACACAATCCGCTCCATCAGGCATGCCGACAGGCCCCGTGCTTTCTACGCTCAGACAACGTAGGCAAGCGGGCCCCGGCGCTGCCCCATCAGGCCCAGCACGGCCCGCGTGCGCGGAGAGACAGCATGTCGACGAACAACTTCCTCAATCCGGTGAACACCCAGACCTGGGCCAACGGGCGCCACCTGGTGCGCTGCGTGAAGGCCATCCAGGAAACCTGGGATGTGCGCACCTTCTGCTTCATGGCCGACGCGCCGATCATGTTCTTCTTCAAACCGGGGCAGTTCGTCACCTTGGAGCTGGAGATCGACGGCCAGCCGATCATGCGCTCCTACACCATCTCCAGCTCGCCCTCGGTGCCCTACAGCTTCTCCATCACCATCAAGCGCGTGCCCGGCGGCAAGGTCTCGAACTGGCTGCATGACAACCTCAAGGAAGGCGACCAGATCCCGGTGCACGGGCCGGTGGGCAACTTCAACGCCATCGACTTCCCGGCCGAGAAGGTGCTGTTCCTCTCCGGCGGCGTCGGCATCACCCCGGTGATGTCCATGTCGCGCTGGTTCTTCGACACCAACGGCAACGTCGACATGGTCTTCGTACACAGCGCGCGCACGCCCAAGGACATCATCTACCACCGCGAGCTGGAGCACATGAACTCGCGGATCAACAACTTCAAGCTGTACCTGGTCTGCGAGAAGTACGAGATGGGCGAGTCCTGGGCCGGCTACCGGGGCTTCCTGAACAAGGCGATGCTGCAGCTGATGGCGCCGGACTTCCTCGAGCGCGAAGTCTTCTGCTGCGGCCCGACGCCTTACATGCACGCGGTCAAGCGCCTGCTCGAAGCCGAGGGCTACGACATGTCGCGCTACCATGAGGAGGCCTTCGGCCCGACCCCGCCGGAAGTCCGCGCCGAGGTGAAGGAACTGGCCGCCGAAGCCGCCGAGGCGCCAGCCGTGCCCCTGGCCGAGCAGAACCTGGTGGAATTCTGCGAAACCGGCAAGAGCATCCGCGTGGCGCCGGGCGAGACCGTCCACGCCGCCGCCGCGCAACTCGGCCTGCACATTCCCAAGGCCTGCGGCATGGGCATCTGCGGCACCTGCAAGGTGATGAAGCGCTCCGGCGAGGTGGAGATGGAACATAACGGCGGAATCACCGACGAAGACGTCGCCGAGGGCTACATCCTGTCTTGCTGCAGCGTGCCCAAGGGCGACGTGGTGATCGAATACTGATCACAGCCTGCCCCCACCTGCCACACATGTTACCCACTGAGTTATCCACAGGCTGGAGGTATCCCGAGGCAAGCTCGGAGACACCTCTGGCCGACTCGTCTGGCCGCTTCGATCCCACCCGCAACCCGCATGCCACGTGGCTTCCGCCTTTCCAGCAGACACGCCGGACAGGCGCGCGCCAAGGCCCAACCACAGGCCTTTTCGGGCAGCGGCTGCGACGAATATCCACATTCGCTCAGTCTTCTTCCGGGACCGCCTTGTAGCCACTCGACAGGCGTTGCTGCACGTCTTGTGGGACGGCGCTGTAATGGCTGGAGGAAAGGCTGTAGAGGCCCTGGCCGGCGGTGATGGATTTCAGCCGGTTGGCGTAGCCATCCAGCTCCGCCAGCGGCACCTGCCCGCGCACCAGTGCGACGCTGGCCGAGAGGGATTCGGTGCCCAGCACCTGGCCACGCCGGCCGGTGAGGTCGGCGGTGATATCGCCCAGATGGGAATCCGGCGTCGTCACCTCGATCTGCATCACCGGCTCCAGCACGATGCCGCCGGCATTGCGCAGCGCATCGAGCATAGCCTTGCGCCCGGCGGCCTGGAAGGCGATGTCCTTGGAGTCCACCGAGTGGCTCTTGCCGTCGAAGACCGTGACCTTCACGTCCTCCACCGGGAAGCCAGCCAGCGGCCCGGCCGCCAGCGCCGAGCGCACGCCTTTCTCCACCGAGGGGATGAAGTTGCCGGGAATCACCCCGCCCTTGATCGCGTCGACGAAGGCGAAGCCCTCGCCGCGCGGCAGCGGCTCGATGCGCAGGAATACCTCGCCGAACTGCCCCGCGCCGCCAGTCTGCTTCTTATGCCGGCTGTGACCTTCGGCGCTGCGGGTCGCCGTTTCGCGGTAAGGCACGCTGGGCGCGCGGGTCTGCACTTCCAGCTTGTACTGCCCGGCCATGCGTTCGAGCAGATAACGCAAGTGCATCTCGCCCATACCGCGCAGCACGGTTTCCTGGGTGGAGGCGTTGTAGTCCAGGCGCACGCAGGGGTCTTCGGCCTGCAGGCGCTGGAGGATTTCCGCCAGGCGCTGCTCATCGCCGCGCCGGCTCGCCTCGATGGCCAGGCCCTGCATGGGCGTGGGGAAATCCAGCGGCTTGAGGTGGATGTGGTCTTCGTCGTGGGAGTCGTGCAGCACCACGCCGTACTCCAGTTCATCGACCTTGCTCAGCGCCCCGAAGTCACCGGGGATCAGCCATGGCGCCTCCTCGTGCTTCTTTCCCTGCAGGCGCAACAGATGGCCGACCTTGAACGGCTTGCGCCCGTCGCCGGCGAACAGCTGCATCTCCCGGCGAATCGTGCCCTGGTGCACGCGGAACACTGCGAGGCGGCCGACAAAGGGGTCGATCACCACCTTGAACACGTGGGCCAGCACATGGGCGGCCGGGTCGGGGCTGGATTTCACCGGGTGCTCGGCGCCCTTGTCGTCGGTGCGCAGGAACAGCGGCGGGTTGCCCTCGGTGGGGTTCGGCGCGAGGCGCGCGAGGATGTTCGCCAGCTCCGGCACGCCGGCGCCGGTACGTGCGGAAACGAAACACAGCGGAATCAGGTGGCCTTCGCGCAGGGCACGCTCGAAGGGTTCGTGCAGCGCCTCGGGCGCCACCTCGCCTTCCTCCAGGTAATGCGCCATCAACGCCTCGTCCACTTCCACCACCTGGTCCACCAGCGCCTGGTGCGCCTCGGCCACCGAGGAGAAGTCCGCCTCGCCGTCGGGATTGAAGAAACAATCCACAACGCGGGCGCCGCCCTCGGCAGGCAAGTTGATGGGCAGTACCTCCTTGCCGAACGACTCGCGCAAACCCGCCAGCAGGCCCGGCAGGTCGATGCGCTCGGCATCGATCTTGTTTACCACCAGCATCCGGCACAACCCGCGCTCGCCGGCCCAGTCCATCATGTGGCGGGTGCTCAGCTCGATGCCGCTTTGCGCATTGACCACCACCAGCGCGGTTTCCACCGCCGCCAGTGCCGGCAGTGCGTGGCCGATGAAATCGGGATAGCCGGGGGTGTCGATCAGCCGGACCTGCGCGCCCTCATGCTCGAAGTGCGCCAGGGCGGCGGCGAGGGAGTGATGGTATTCGCGCTCCAGCGGATCGGAGTCGCACAGGGTGTCGCCGCGCTCCAGCGAGCCCATGCTGGGAATGGCGCCGCTGTGCTGCAGCAACGCTTCGGCAAGCAGGGTCTTGCCGCTGTCGCCATGGCCGACCAGGGCCACGGTGCGGATCTGTTCCACCGAGTAACTGGACATGCTGAATCTCCCGCCCCCAGGGTGAGTGAAGTATAGGCAGCAGGCCCTGCGCCCCTGGACAAATATTGAGCAGCCCGACGCGAGCCAGCCACGGCGGGGCTCGCAGCGATTCATCCACAACCCGCCCACAAGTTCCTGGCAGAACGCTGCACAGCCAATGTGGAAAACCCAGCGGAAAATATGCTGTAAGCCAGTAACGGCGGGACTTTCGTCGATTGATCAAAAAACGTACCAAGCCAACGAAGGCGCGCCCCGCGTGGCCTGCAGCGATCTGGGTACAGGTTGTCAACACCTTCTGCGAGGTTCGCCCCACAGGCATTGTGGAAAGTTTCGCGCAGCCTGCGCCACTGGGGAAAAGTCGCTCTGGATCAGTCTCTTACATCCTTCGCTGGTCAATCTTTGAGCAACATTCCGGAAGCCGCGCAGGGCATGGCGCCGGCGAAGTTTTCCACAGGCGGCGCACAAGTGGGTCAACACAAACCGGGGATAGCGGTGGAAGGATCGTGCACAGGAAACTCGCTGCAATCGATACACAGGCTCGCAAGTGATTGAAAAAGCGCGACTGATCAGAAAACAGCCAGCTTCAGGGAAGCCCCGCCCCATCGGTTCCGCAGCCACCTCCAAACAGTTTTTCCACAGGTTGGACAAGCATGCCTCCACAGCGGCTGTGGAGATCTCCACATCTCCCTCATCCACCTCTGAAAGCCAGGAATGACGGGGCTTATTTGAAATCCTGAGGCGATTTTCGGCTGTTCATGAAAGTGCCACGCCGCCGTCATCTTCCACCCCTTTATCCACAGCTTTATCACAAGGTTGCCCCCGGATTCTCGGCAAATGCTGAAACACAGCCGACGCGGCGTTCAGAGGGGGGCGGAGCTATGCTGGATTTCCCCCAGCAGAGGAGCCAACCCATGATCCTGACCACCACGCCCACCATCGAGGGCAAGACCATCCAGGAATACCGCGGCATCGTGGTTGGCGAGGCGATCCTCGGCGCCAACGTGTTCCGCGACCTGTTCGCCGGCCTGCGCGACATCATCGGCGGCCGCTCCGGGGCATACGAGAAGGAACTGGGCAGGGCGCGGGAGATCGCCTTCGAGGAGCTGCAGGAGCGCGCGCAGGAGCTGGGCGCCAATGCCGTAGTCGGCATCGACCTGGATTACGAGGTCGTGGGGCAGAACGGCAGCATGCTGATGGTCAGCGTGAGCGGGACGGCAGTGCGTATCTGACGTCGGGGGTAGCTGTAGGAGCGCACCATGCGCGCGATCGCGGGCATGGCGCGCTCCTACAGGCATTGGTCAAATCTTGAGCAGGATAATGCAGGCCATGCCAACAGTGGCCTGCAGGCATTCATCCACAGGTTGGCGACAGCTTGCGCGAGCAACCGTCCCCAGCGCCTGGGGACAACTCAGGCTCAGGCGCCCATGACTTTGCGGATGTCCGCCGCCAGTTCCTCGACGCGGGCGGTCTCGGTATCCCACGAGCACATGAAGCGGGCGCCGCCGGCGCCGATGAAGGTATAGAAGCGCCAGCCCAGCTGACGCAGGGCTTCCAGAGCGGGTTCGGACATCTGCAGGAATACGCCGTTGGCTTCCACCGGGAACATCAGCTGCACGCCCGGTACATCGGCGACGCGCTCGGCCAGCAGTTGTGCACAGCGGTTGGCGTGGCTGGCGTAATGCATCCAGGCGTCGTCCTGCAGCACCCCGACCCAAGGCGCGGCGAGGAAGCGCATCTTCGAGGCCAGTTGGCCGGCCTGCTTGCAGCGGTAGTCGAAGCCTTCGGCCAGTTCGCGATTGAAGAACAGGATGGCCTCGCCCACCGCCATGCCGTTCTTGGTCCCGCCGAAGCAGAGCACTTCGACGCCGGCCTTCCAGGTCAGCTCGGCCGGGGTCGCGCCGAGGAAGGCGCAGGCATTGGAGAAGCGCGCACCGTCCATGTGCAGGTGCAGGCCCAGTTCGCGGCAGGTGGCACTGAGCGCCTGCAGCTCGTCCGGGCGGTAGACGGTGCCGACCTCGGTGGCCTGGGTGATGGTGACCACGCGCGCCTTCGGGTAGTGGATGTCCTGCCGCTTCAGGGCGATCTCGCGGATCGCCTCCGGAGTCAGCTTGCCCTGGGCGTCAGTGCGCGCCAGCAGCAGCTTGGAGCCGTTGGAGAAGAACTCCGGCGCGCCGCACTCGTCAGTCTCGACGTGGGCGGTCTCGGCGCAGATCACGCTGTGGTAGCTCTGGCACAGCGCCGCCAGGGCCAGGGAGTTGGCCGCGGTGCCGTTGAAGGCGAAGAAGACTTCGCAGTCGGTCTCGAACAGCTCGCGGAAGTAGTCGGACGCGCGGGCGGTCCACTGGTCGTCGCCGTAGGCGCGTTCGTGGCCGCGGTTGGCTTCGGCCATGGCCGCCCAGGCTTCGGGGCAGATGCCGGAATAGTTGTCGCTGGCGAACTGTTGGGTGTTGTCGGTCATGGTGCGGCCTCGGAAAACGTTGTACGTCAGGCAGCAGCGTAGCAACGGATAGTCGCTTGCCGCCGGAGGGCGCAGGCCTCCCGCTGACGGGAGGCCGCGGGAGGGATCAGGGCAGCTTGGTCAGCGCCATCTGCTCGGAGATCGGCACGAACAGCTCGCGCAGGGACTGGGCAGTGCCGCCGTTGGGCTTGTCCGGGGAGACCATGTTGAGCACGTAGCGCCCCTTGATCAGGCCGGTCAGGCTGGACTCGCCGGCCTTGTCGTCCGGGCCCGGCACGCTGATCGCCAGCGGGTCGCCCATGCGGGTGCTGTCGATCACCGGCAGGTACTGCTCGCCGCCGAACTGCGCGGCGGTGCCGTTCTGCAGCGCGGCTTGGCGGGCCTGGTTGAGCAGCGAGACGTTCTTCGCGGTGGTGTCGCGCAGCTTGGCCTGGGCGGCGAGGTACTGCTTGGCAACCTCGCCCTGCTGGTCGGCGCCGGGCGCCGGCAGGCCGGTATCGGTCAGGGTCACGACCAGATGCTGGCTGCCATCGGCCTTGCCATAGACGATGGTGGCGTCGTCGTAGCCGCACTCGCGGGACAGGTAGGGATAGCCGTAGATGGCCTTGGTCGGCGGCAGCGCCTTCTCCAGCACATGACCGGTGCAGCTGTCGCCGGCCGGGGTGGCCGTGGCGGCGCTGCTGGCGGCTTCGGGCGCTTCGGCCTTGGCGGGTTTGCTGTCGTCACCACAGCCCTGCAGCGTCGCGGTGAGCAGCAGGGCGGAAAGCAGAGTCAGGGAGCGGTTCATGGCGTCCTCGCATTTCGAAGAGGCGCAGTTTAGTCCCTTGGCCGGATGGTTCCTATCGGTAGCTTCATTGCGAAGGTTTGCAGACCCAGCGCCCCTGCCTATCGTCGTAGCCGGCATCGATCACCGCCACTCCGGCGCCGCGCGCTTCCAGGCAGAAGGTCTTCATGAAGGTCGCCCGCTGGCCGTCCCCGGCACTGTCGTGCCCGCCGAGGGTGACGTTGTACAGACCAGGCTGCAGAGGCCGCGCGGGGGTTTTCTCGCGGAAACCGGGAATCGCCTGGCCGTAGGCGAAGCAGGTGTCGCTGCGTAGCGACACGCCCTGGGTGGGTTCGATGCTGGCCGACGCCCAGAACGGCTCGTAGGGCTCGCGCGCGACTTCGATGGAGTGCACCGCCACCTGCCGCGCATCCACCTGCAGCGTGCGGTTGAAGAACAGGCCGGGCGACTTGAATGCCGCGCCGCCGAAGCACAGCGTCCGGCCCTGCACCCAGACCCGCGCGTCGCCGTCGAACAGGCGCGACATGCCCCAGGCCGACAAAGCCGGCGCCAGCAGCGCAAGGCACAGCGAACCACATAAGAAGAAGCGCTTCATCGGGCAGGGCTCCGCGGGCCGCGCCGTCCTGGCGCGGGCATGTCGCATTCTGACCAGCCGTCGCGTGCAATTCCACGCACGCGGTCGCTTTTGCGCCGTTCACGGCATGTCGCAAACGCACCTACCCGCGACGTGCGCAGGCATCTGGGCTGACGGGGCCAGTCATACCATCGCTTCCAAGGGGGCCAGCTCGCGCCCCGCACCAGCCATGGCGCCCCACCGCGCCGCAGGGAGACCAGCGATGTTCAGCAAGCAAGACCAGATCCAGGGCTATGACGACGAACTGCTCGCGGCGATGGATGCCGAGGAAGCGCGCCAGGAGGACCACCTCGAGCTGATCGCTTCGGAGAACTACACCAGCAAGCGCGTCATGCAGGCTCAGGGCAGCGGGCTGACCAACAAGTACGCCGAAGGCTATCCGGGCAAGCGATACTACGGTGGCTGCGAGCATGTGGATAAAGTCGAGCAGCTGGCCATCGATCGCGCCAAGCAGCTGTTCGGCGCCGACTACGCCAACGTCCAGCCGCACTCAGGCTCCTCGGCCAACTCCGCGGTGTACCTGGCGCTGATCAATGCCGGCGACACCATCCTGGGCATGAGCCTGGCCCACGGCGGCCACCTGACCCACGGCGCCAAGGTGTCGTCCTCGGGCAAGCTGTACAACGCCGTGCAGTATGGCCTGAACACCGACACCGGGCTGATCGACTACGACGAGGTCGAGCGCCTGGCCGTGGAACACAAGCCGAAGATGATCGTCGCCGGCTTCTCCGCCTACTCCAAGACCCTCGACTTCCCGCGCTTCCGCGCCATCGCCGACAAGGTCGGAGCGCTGCTGTTCGTCGACATGGCCCACGTCGCCGGCCTGGTCGCCGCAGGCCTGTACCCGAACCCGCTGCCCTACGCCGACGTGGTCACCACCACCACCCACAAGACCCTGCGCGGCCCGCGCGGCGGCCTGATCCTGGCGAAATCCAACGAAGAGATCGAGAAGAAGCTCAACTCCGCCGTCTTCCCCGGCGCCCAGGGCGGCCCGCTGATGCATGTGATCGCCGCCAAGGCGGTGTGCTTCAAGGAGGCGCTGGAGCCCGGCTTCAAGGACTACCAGGCCCAGGTGCTCAGGAACGCCCAGGCCATGGCTTCGGTGTTCATCGAGCGCGGCTACGACGTGGTCTCCGGTGGCACCGACAACCACCTGATGCTGATCAGCCTGGTGAAGCAGGGCCTGACCGGCAAGGAAGCGGACGCCGCCCTGGGCCGTGTCGGCATCACGGTGAACAAGAACGCCGTGCCGAACGATCCGCAGAGCCCGTTCGTCACCTCCGGCATCCGCATCGGCACCCCGGCGGTGACTACCCGTGGCCTGAAGGAAGAACAGTGCCGCGAGCTGGCCGGCTGGATCAGCGACGTGCTGGACCACCTGGGCGACGCCGACGTGGAGGCCAAGGTGGCCACCCAGGTCGCGGGCCTGTGCGCGGACTTCCCGGTCTACCGCTGATTTTGTAGGAGCGAGCTTGCTCGCGAACCCGCCCCGCCGCGAGGCCATTCGCGAGCAAGAGCTAGGCGCCCCCCCTCGGTCCTACGAAGAGCGGCACCGCGACTAGAGATTTCAGGAGCACCCCATGCAACGCTACTCCGGCTTCGGCCTGTTCAAGCATTCCCTGAGCCACCACGAGAACTGGCAGCGCATGTGGCGCACGCCCACGCCCAAGCCGGTGTATGACGTGGTCATCGTCGGCGGCGGCGGGCACGGCCTGGCCACGGCCTACTATCTGGCCAAGGAGCACGGCATCACCAACGTCGCGGTGGTCGAGAAGGGCTGGCTAGGCGGCGGCAACACCGCGCGCAACACCACCATCGTGCGTTCCAATTACCTGTGGGACGAGTCGGCGCTGCTCTACGAACACGCCATGAAACTGTGGGAAGGCCTGTCCCAGGACCTCAACTACAACGTCATGTTCTCCCAGCGTGGGGTCTACAACCTCTGCCACACCCTGCAGGACATGCGCGACGGCGAACGCCGCGTCAGCGCCAACCGCCTCAACGGCGTGGACGGTGAACTGCTCAACGCCCAGCAGGTGGCCGAAGAGATTCCCTACCTGAACTGCACCAAAAGCGCCCGCTACCCGGTCATGGGTTCCACCGTCCAGCGTCGTGGTGGCGTGGCCCGTCACGATGCCGTGGCCTGGGGCTTCGCCCGCGCCGCCGACGCCCTGGGCGTGGACCTGATCCAGCAGACCGAAGTGATCGGCTTCCGCAAGCAGGACGGCGTGGTCATCGGCGTCGAAACCAACCGCGGCTTCATCGGCGCCAAGCGCGTCGGCGTGGTCACCGCCGGCAACTCCGGGCACATGGCCAAGCTCGCCGGCTTCCGCCTGCCGATCGAATCACACCCGCTGCAGGCGCTGGTTTCCGAGCCGCTGAAACCCATCATCGACAGCGTGATCATGTCCAACGCCGTGCATGGCTACATCAGCCAGTCGGACAAGGGCGACCTGGTCATCGGCGCCGGCATCGACGGCTACAACGGCTACGGCCAGCGCGGTTCCTACCCGGTGATCGAGCACACCCTGCAAGCCATCGTCGAGATGTTCCCAGTGCTCTCGCGCGTGCGCATGAACCGCCAGTGGGGCGGCATCGTCGACACCACCCCGGACGCCTGCCCGATCATCGGCAAGACCCCGGTGAAGAACCTGTTCTTCAACTGCGGCTGGGGCACCGGCGGCTTCAAGGCTACTCCCGGCTCGGGCAACGTTTTCGCCGCCACTCTCGCCAAGGGCGAGCCGCATCCGCTGGCCGCGCCCTTCTCCATCGAACGCTTCCACACCGGCGCGCTGATCGACGAACACGGCGCTGCTGCCGTCGCGCACTAAGAGGGCACACATCATGCTGAATATCTTCTGCCCCCATTGCGGCGAGCTGCGTTCCGAAGAGGAATTCCACGCCAAGGGCCAGGCGCACATCCCGCGCCCCCTCGACCCGTCCGCCTGCACCGACGCCGAGTGGGGCGAGTACATGTTCTTCCGCGATAACCCGCGCGGCATCCACCACGAGCTGTGGGTGCACGCCGCCGGCTGCCGCCAGTACTTCAACGTCACCCGCCACACCGTGACCTACGAAATCCTGGAAACCTACAAGATCGGCGAAAAACCGAGCATCACCGCCGAATCCGAGAAGAAATCCGCCGTCCAGCCCGCCGTGGAGAAGGCCTAATGAGCCAGATCAATCGCCTGTCCCGTGGCGGTCGCATCGACCGCAACAAGCCGCTCACCTTCAGCTTCAACGGCCAGAGCTACCAGGGTTTCGCCGGTGACACCCTGGCCGCCGCGCTGCTGGCCAACGGCGTCGATATCCTCGGCCGCAGCTTCAAGTACTCGCGCCCGCGCGGCATCGTCGCCGCCGGCGCCGAAGAGCCCAACGCCATCCTGCAGATCGGCTCGCGCGAATCCACCCAGGTGCCCAACGTGCGCGCCACCCAGCAGGCCCTGTACAGCGGCCTGGTGGCGACCGCCACCAACGGCTGGCCGAACGTGCAGAACGACCTCATGGGGATCTTCGGCAAGGTCGGCGGCAAACTGATGCCGCCCGGCTTCTACTACAAGACCTTCATGTACCCGCAGTCCATGTGGCTGACCTACGAGAAGTACATCCGCAAGGCCGCAGGCCTGGGCCGTGCGCCCACCGAAGTGGACCCGGACAGCTACGACTGGATGAACCACCACGCCGACGTGCTGATCGTCGGCGCCGGCCCCGCCGGCCTCGCGGCCGCCCTGGCCGCCTCGCGCAGCGGTGCGCGGGTGATCCTCGCCGATGAACAGGAAGAGTTCGGCGGCAGCCTGCTCGACACCCGCGAGACCCTCGACGGCAAGCCGGCCGAGGAGTGGGTGGCCAAGGCCATCGCCGAGCTGCAGGGGAACCCGGACGTGATCCTGCTGCCACGCTCCACGGTCAACGGCTACCACGACCACAACTTCCTCACCATCCACGAGCGCCGCACTGACCATATCGGCGAAACCGCCCCGCTGGGCCAGGTGCGCATGCGCGTACACCGGGTCCGCGCCAACCGCGTGGTGCTCGCCGCCGGCGCCCACGAGCGCCCGCTGGTCTACGGCAACAACGACGTGCCGGGCAACATGCTCGCCGGCGCCGTCTCCACCTATGTACGCCGCTACGGCGTGGCACCGGGCAAGAAGCTGGTGCTGTCCACCAACAACGACTACGCCTACCGCGTCGCCCTGGACTGGCAGGAAGCCGGTCTGCAGGTGGTCGCCATCGCCGACGCCCGCCCCAATCCGCGCGGCGAGTGGGTCGAGGAAGCGCGCAAGCGCGGTATGCGCGTCATCACCGGCAGCGCCGTGATCGAGGCACGCGGCAGCAAACGCGTGACCGGTGCGAAGGTCGCCTCCATCGACACCTTCCGCCACAAGGTCAATGCGCCCGGTGAGTGGCTGGACTGCGACCTCATCGCCAGCTCCGGCGGCTACAGCCCGGTGGTGCACCTGGCTTCGCACCTGGGCGGCAAGCCGGAATGGCGTGAGGACATCCTCGCCTTCGTTCCCGGCCTGGCCTTCCAGAAGCGCATCTGCGCCGGTGCGGTGAACGGCGTGTTCCGCCTCGCCGATGCCCTGGCCGACGGCTACCAGGCCGGCAGCCAGGCGGCTGTCGACGGCGGCTTCAAGTCCGTCGCCGGCGAGCTGCCGGTGGTGGCCGAGCGTGCCGAGGACGCCACCCTGGCGCTGTTCCAGGTGCCCCATGAAAAAACCACGGCGCGGGCGCCCAAGCAGTTCGTCGACACCCAGAACGACGTCACCGCCGCCGCCATCGAACTGGCCTGCCGCGAGGGCTTCGAGTCCATCGAGCACGTCAAGCGCTACACCGCGCTGGGCTTCGGCACCGACCAGGGCAAGCTGGGCAACATCAACGGCCTGGCCATCGCCGCCCGCGCCCAGGGCAAGAGCATCGCCGACACCGGCACCACCATGTTCCGCCCGAACTACACCCCGGTGACCTTCGGCGCCGTCGCCGGCCGTCACTGCGGCCACCTGTTCGAGCCGGTGCGCTTCACCGCCCTGCACGCCTGGCACGTGAAGAACGGCGCCGAGTTCGAAGACGTCGGCCAGTGGAAGCGCCCGTGGTACTTCCCCAAGCGTGGCGAAGACATGCACGCCGCCGTGGCCCGCGAGTGCCGCGCCGTGCGTGATTCGGTCGGCCTGCTGGACGCCTCGACCCTGGGCAAGATCGACATCCAGGGCCCGGACGCCCGCGAGTTTCTCAACCGCGTCTACACCAACGCCTGGACCAAGCTGGACGTGGGCAAGGCCCGCTATGGCCTGATGTGCAAGGAAGACGGCATGGTCTTCGACGATGGCGTCACCGCCTGCCTGGCCGACAACCACTTCGTCATGACCACCACCACCGGCGGCGCTGCCCGCGTCATGGAGTGGCTGGAGCTGTACCACCAGACCGAATGGCCGGAGCTGAAGGTGTACTTCACCTCGGTCACCGACCACTGGGCCACCCTCACCCTGTCCGGCCCCAACAGCCGCAAGCTGCTGGCCGAGGTCACCGACATCGACCTGGACAAGGACGCCTTCCCCTTCATGACCTGGAAGGAAGGCAAGGTCGCCGGCGTACCGGCGCGGGTGTTCCGCATCTCCTTCACCGGCGAGCTGTCGTACGAGGTGAACATCCAGGCCAACTACGCCATGGGTGTGCTGGAGGCCATCGTCGCCGCCGGCGCCAAGTACAACCTGACGCCGTACGGCACCGAGACCATGCACGTCCTGCGCGCCGAGAAGGGCTTCATTATCGTCGGCCAGGACACCGACGCCTCGGTCACCCCGGACGACCTGAACATGGGCTGGGCGGTGGGTCGCACCAAGCCGTTCTCCTGGATCGGCTGGCGCGGCATGAACCGCGCCGACTGCCAGCGCGAAGACCGCAAGCAGCTGGTTGGCCTCAAGCCCACCAACCCGATGGACCTGCTGCCCGAGGGCGCGCAACTGCTGTTCACCCCGCAGCACACGATTCCCGCGACCATGGTCGGCCACGTCACCTCCAGCTATATGAGCAGCACCCTGGGCTACAGCTTCGCCCTGGCCGTGGTGAAGGGCGGCATCAAGCGCCTGGGCGAGAAGGTCTACGCCCCGCTGCCGGATGGTCGCGTGATCGAAGCGGAAATCTGCAGCTCGGTGTTCTACGACCCGAAAGGCGAACGGCAGAACGTGGATTGATTCGGAGCCGCCGGCTGCCCTCACCCTAACCCTCTCCCAGAGGGAGAGGGGACAGTTCGGAGCCGCCGGCGAGCACGACACTCACAGCACACTCAGCTCGGTCCCCTCTCCCTCCGGGAGAGGGCTGGGGTGAGGGGAAACAGGCGATAAGCGCCCCCAAGGTGAACAGAACATGAGCAAAGCCAATCTCTACGAACAGCGCCCCGCAGACGGCATCCAGGCCGAATCGCCCCTGCACCACGCCGAGCTGGACAAGCTCGCCGCACGCAAGGTGGCCAACGCCGGCGTGACCCTGCGCGAGAAGAAATTCCTCGGCCACCTGACCCTGCGTGGCGACGCCCACGACCCGGCATTCGCCGGCGGCGTGCACAAGGCCCTGGGCCTGGAGCTGCCGGTGGCCCTGGGCCTGGTGGCCAAGGGCGAGACCTCGCTGCAGTGGCTCGGCCCGGACGAGTGGCTGCTGATTGTCCCCGGCGGCGAGGAGTTCGCCGTTGAACAGCGCCTGCGCGAGGCGCTGGGCGAAGAGCTGCACTACTCGGTGATCAACGTCAGCGGCGGGCAGACTCTGCTGGAGCTCGAAGGTGCCAAGGTCCGCGAAGTGCTGATGAAGTCCACCGGGTACGACGTGCACCCGAGCAACTTCCCGGTGGGCAAGGCGGTGGGCACCAATTTCGCCAAGTCCCAGCTGGTGATCCGCCATACCGGCGAGCACACCTGGGAGCTGGTGGTGCGCCGCAGCTTCTCCGACTACTTCTGGCTGTGGCTGCAGGACGCCTGTGCGGAGTACGGCCTGCAGGTAGCGGCGTAAGAAATGCGCTTCCCCCTCTCCCTCCGGGAGAGGGCCGGGGTGAGGGAAGCCCCACTCCAACCTCTCCAGCGAGAGGAAAACTTCGGAGCCTGACCATGAGCCGCACCCCCGAAACCTGGATCCTCACCGCCGACAGCCCGAGCCTGCTGGGCACGGTGGACGTGGTCACGCGCTACCTGTTCGAACAGAGCTGCTACGTCACCGAGCACCACTCCTTCGACGACCGCCTGGCGCAGCGCTTCTTCATCCGCATCGAATTCCGCGCCGGCGACGGCTTCGACGAAGCCGCCTTCCGCGCCGGCCTCGCCGACCGCGTCTCGCCCTTCCAGATGAATGTCGAACTGACCCCGCCGGGCTACCGCAGCAAGGTGGTGATCATGGTATCCAAGGCCGACCACTGCCTGAACGACCTGCTCTACCGCCAGCGCATCGGCCAGCTGCCGATGGACGTGGTGGCGGTGGTCTCCAACCACCCGGACCTGGAACCGCTGGCGCGCTGGCACGGCATCCCCTACCACCACTTCGCCCTCGACCCCAACGACAAGGGCGCGCAGGAGGCGAAGGTCTGGCAGGTGATCGAGGAGACCGGCGCCGAGCTGGTGATTCTCGCCCGCTACATGCAGGTGCTGTCCCCCGAGCTGTGCCGCCGTCTGGACGGCTGGGCGATCAACATCCACCACTCGCTGCTGCCCGGTTTCAAGGGCGCCAAGCCCTATCACCAAGCCTACCAGAAGGGCGTGAAGCTGGTCGGCGCCACCGCCCACTACATCAACAACGACCTCGACGAGGGCCCGATCATCGCCCAGGGCGTCGAGCCCGTGGACCACTCCCACTACCCCGAGGACCTGATCGCCAAGGGCCGCGACGTGGAGTGCCTGACCCTGGCGAAAGCCGTGGGCTACCACATCGAGAAACGCGTCTTCCTGAACGCCAACCGGACGGTGGTGCTGTAAGTGCCGCCTTCGTAGGGCGGATAACGCCGCAGGCGTTATCCGCCATGACACCCGAACGGCGGATGGATGGAGCTCATCCGCCCTACATGTCTGGAGCGGCCGGTGAAACCGGTGCCCAGCTGATGTACCGAACAACCCCCTCTCGCCTCAGGGAGAGGGTTGGGGAGAGGGTTGGGGAGAGGGTCCTGAGCCCGCTCCCAAGCACCGAGCAACACCGACAGACCGCCGGCTGCCAATTCCCGGCCCTGTCGCGCAACACACGACATCCCAGTGCAAAACCGCGAGCCGCAAGGCCCGCCTTTGTACCCACAAACACAATGAGGAATGCGTATGTCTGGCAATCGTGGTGTGGTTTATCTCGGCCCGGGCAAGGTCGAAGTTCAGAACATCCCCTATCCGAAGATGCAGGACCCGCAGGGCAAGCAGATCGACCACGGGGTGATCCTGCGCGTCGTTTCCACCAACATCTGCGGCTCCGACCAGCACATGGTCCGTGGCCGTACCACAGCGCCCGAAGGCCTGGTGCTGGGCCACGAGATCACCGGCGAAGTGGTAGAGATCGGCCGTGGCGTGGAAACCATGAAAATCGGCGACCTGGTCTCGGTGCCGTTCAACGTCGCCTGTGGCCACTGCCGCACCTGCAAGGAGCAGCACACCGGCGTCTGCCTGACGGTCAACCCGGCTCGCGCCGGCGGCGCCTACGGCTACGTCGACATGGGCGGCTGGGTCGGCGGCCAGGCCGAGTACGTGATGGTCCCGTACGCTGACTTCAACCTGCTGCGCCTGCCCAACCGCGACGCGGCGATGGAGAAGATCCGCGACCTGACCTGCCTCTCCGACATTCTCCCCACCGGCTACCACGGTGCGGTGACGGCCGGCGTCGGTCCGGGCAGCACCGTCTACATCGCCGGTGCCGGTCCGGTCGGCCTCGCCGCCGCCGCTTCGGCCCGCCTGCTGGGCGCCGCCGTGGTGATCGTCGGTGACGTCAACCCGACCCGCCTGGCGCACGCCAAGGCGCAGGGCTTCGAAATCGCCGACCTGTCCAAGGACACCCCGCTGCACGAGCAGATCGCCGATCTGCTGGGCGAGCCGGAAGTGGACTGCGCGGTCGACGCGGTCGGCTTCGAGGCCCGCGGTCACGGTCATTCGGGCTCGCAGCACGAGGCTCCGGCCACCGTGCTGAACTCGCTGATGGGGGTGGTGCGGGTGGCCGGCAAGATCGGCATTCCTGGCCTCTACGTCACCGAGGACCCGGGCGCGGTGGACGCGGCCGCCAAGCAGGGCTCGCTGAGCATCCGCTTCGGCCTGGGCTGGGCCAAGTCGCACAGCTTCCACACCGGCCAGACCCCGGTGATGAAGTACAACCGCCAACTGATGCAGGCAATCATGTGGGACCGCATCAAGATCGCCGACGTCGTCGGGGTGGAAGTCATAACCCTGGACCAAGCGCCCAAAGGCTATGGCGAGTTCGACGCCGGCGTTCCGAAGAAATTCGTCATCGACCCGCACAACCTGTTCCGCGCCGCCTGACGGCGCACCCGCCCCCGGCCGCGGCTCCACTTCCGCGGCCGTCTCTCCAGGGGAGCCGCAAGGCTCCCTTTTTTTCTGCCCGCGCGGCATGGACCTGGAGGAGCGCGCCATGCGTGCGATCACGGGCATGGCGCGCTCCCCGGTGAAGTTCTGCGCGGGGGCGGCGCTCTTCCCCGCCCTGGCTGCGCGCCCCGCTCCGAAGTGAGGGGGGAAATCCAAGGCACGAACGATCAGGGGAAGGCACTTGCTGCTATATCGAGTTTCCCGGGAACGCCATTCGAGGAATGGGTATCACAGCGGGCTCACCCTATGAAGAGCAGGACGGCAAACGTCGCGGGAAACGGATAGCGCATCCGTTGACTTCGCTCAGCACGCGCAAGCCCCGGATTTCCTAGAGTGGCGGCCTTTTTCCCACTACCCGCTGCGCCGCCATGCTCCCCACGCCGTTTTCCCCCGAACTGCTCTGCCCCGCCGGCTCGCTGAAGAGCCTGCGCCACGCCTTTGCCTATGGCGCCGATGCCGTCTACGCCGGCCAACCACGCTATAGCCTGCGGGTGCGCAACAACGAATTCGACCACGCCAACCTCGCCACCGGCATCCACGAGGCCCACGCTCAGGGCAAGCGCCTATACGTGGTGGTCAATATCGCCCCGCACAACGCCAAGCTGAAGACCTTCCTGCAGGATGTCGAGTCGGTGATCGCCCTCGGCCCGGATGCGCTGATCATGTCCGATCCCGGCCTGATCATGCTGGTTCGCCAGCATTTCCCCGAGGTTGATATCCACCTCTCGGTGCAGGCCAATGCGGTGAACTGGGCCAGCGTGGAGTTCTGGCGCCAGCAGGGGCTCAAGCGGGTGATCCTGTCCCGCGAGCTGTCGCTGGAGGAAATCGGCGAGATTCGCGAGCGCGTGCCGGACATGGAACTGGAAGTCTTCGTCCATGGCGCGCTGTGCATGGCCTACTCCGGGCGCTGCCTGCTGTCGGGCTATATCAACCGCCGCGACCCTAACCAGGGGACCTGCACCAACGCCTGTCGCTGGGAATACCAGACCCACGCCGCCCATGAAGACGAGCTGGGCCACGCGGTGCGCGACGTCCAACCGACCCTGGGCATCGGCGCGCCGACGAAGGAAATCGTCCTGCTCGAAGAAGGCAACCGCCCCGGCGAGCTGATGGAGGCCTACGAAGACGAGCACGGCACCTACATCATGAATTCCAAGGACCTGCGCGCCATCCAGCACGTACAACGTTTGACGCAGATGGGCGTGCATTCGCTGAAGATCGAGGGTCGGACCAAGTCCCACTACTATGTCGCCCGTACCGCCCAGGCCTACCGCAAGGCCATCGACGACGCCGTCGCCGGGCGCGCCTTCGACCTCGGCCTGATGGACACCCTGGAGTCCCTCGCCCACCGCGGCTACACCGAGGGCTTCCTGCGCCGCCACGTGCACGACGAATACCAGAACTACCAGTACGGCCACTCGCTGTCCGAGCGCCAGCAATTCGTTGGAGAGTTCACCGGCGAACGGCGTAACGGCCTCGCCGAGGTGCGAGTGAAGAACCGCTTCGAGATGGGCGACAGCGTTGAGCTGATGACCCCGGCGGGCAACCGCACCTTCCGCCTGGATGCGCTGGAGAGCAACCGCGGCGAGTCCATCAGCGTTGCGCCCGGCGACGGGCATGTGGTCTACCTCCCGGTGCCCGAGGAGCTGGACCTGCAATACGCGCTGCTGATGCGCAACCTGAAGGGCGGCTCGACCCGCGATGCCCGGGAACCGGCGGCAGCCGGCGGTTGCGGGAGCGATTGCGGAAAGTGCGGGTGTGGCGGGAACTGACTGACCGCAGGAGTTTCCCTGCAGGAGCGGGCCATGCCCGTGATCGCGCCCGTGGGGCGCCCGTGCAGGGGAGCCCTGCCCAATTCCGACCTGCGCTGCTAAGGGTTCTGCAGAAACACCACATACCCCTGGAACCACCGGCTTTCAGCCAGGTAATCCGGCGCCTGCCACTGCCCGTACTGCGCCAGCCCGATGCGGAAAGGCAACTGCAGTCGCGCCACGCGCGGCAAATAGGCCTGGTAGTTGGGGATGGTCTGGCGCCCCTGGTAGGTCTGCACCACCACTTCGTCCACCACGCCGGCCAGACGGTTGATGGTTTCAGGCGCAGCGTTGCTGCCCCAGTCCATGAGCCCGGTGATGCTCAGTTTGCAGTCCTTGGGGAGACGCGTGCGCAGGTCCTGCAGGAAGTCGACGTACTCGTGCAGATAGCGCGTGCGCGCATCGAAATCGATCTGCACGCCGACCACTGGATTGCCCGCAGCGCGCCAGCGGCGCAGTTGCGAGAGGAGGGTGCGATAGATGTCTTCGCTCCAGCGCAGGGTATGGGCGCGGTAGACCACCCAGACCTCGCCCTGCTTCAGGCGCGGGATGGCGATGCCCTGGGCGATCAACCGCGCGCGGCCATCGCTATGGCGCGACGCACTGACCTGCCCCTGCAGGACATAGAGAGTGCGTGCCTGGGCCAGCACGGGCTGGGGTGCAACGCCGCTCCAGAGCCAGAAGGCATCGTGGTTCGCGGCGTCCACTACGGCCGCCGGGGCGTTGCTCGCGAGCAACGCCAGCGCCAGGGCCAACACGCGCCGCACGGCGCTTACCAGTAGTACTTCAGCGATTTCGCCCAGGGCGTGGCGGAGTACTGGCCCTTGAGGGTGCGGAACCACTGCTTGCGCTGCGACGGGGCGATGTCCTGGCTTCCGCAGCCGTTGTAGCCACTGGGGGCGAAACAGTTGATGGCGCGGAACAGCGCGTAAGCGCGGTCCTCCTCCACGGCCTGCTTGTCGGCGATGACCTTGAGGTAGCCGTCCATGCGCGAGTAGGGCGTACCGGCGAACAGCGATTCGCCGCCGCCCAGCTCGCGCTCGCTGGGCTGGGTATCCAGCGGGAAGCCGTCCAGGCCGTTGCGCAGGATGAATTCCCCGAGGCAGTTCAGCGCCTTGGGCGGCTGCGGGTTCTGCAGCAGGTCACGGGCAACGTCGACGATCGCCGGGCATTCGTAGCCGCTGTCGTTCTTGCCGCCCGGCCACTGGAACAGCGACAGCGGCATGCTGCCGTAGAGGTAGCCGATGCTGGCGCCTAGCGGCTTGCCGCTGCCGTCAGTGGGCAATAGCGCGAGATCGTCGATATAGGCCTGGTACTGGCCGTGCAGCAGGTCCTTGTAGAGCAGCGCGAACAGCGCGGTATCGCGCTCCTCCACCGAGATGCTGGTGGATTTGGCTTGCTGGCGCAGCAGGTCAGGGCCGGCGACGTGGCGCAGGAGAATCTCGCGAATGATCGGCGTATGCACCGGCGAGCCTTCGGCGAAGACCTTCACCAGGCGGTCGCTGCGCTCGTAGTTGAAAGCCAGCGCCAGCTCCAGTTGATCGCGCTGCAACGGCTGCTCGGCCAGCGGCAGCAGGCGCAGCCAGAGTTTCTCCGCGGCGATCCAGTCGTTGCCGGCCTCCAGGGCAAAACCGCGCAGGGTCTGCTGGCTGAAGGCGAGGTAGTCGAGCTTGGCCGGCAGTTCCTCGGGCAGGAATTTCAGCGCTTCGGCAGGCTTTTCCTCGACGTACAGCAGGTAGGCGGCTGTCAGGTAGTCGTGCAGGCCGGGGTACTTCGCGAACAGGTCCTTCTGCGCCGCCAGGCCGGCGGCGTCGAGGGCGCGAGGCTCGTTGGGTTCGTGGTGGCGCATCTGCATCAGGTCGAGCACCGCCAGCAGGCGTGCGTCGCGCACATCGGCCGGGTGGGCGGTGACCAGCAGCTTGTTGTCGACTTCCTGCACCAGTTGGGCGAGATCGTCGGCGTCCTCGCGGGCAAACAGCTCGGAGTACTCACCGGCCAGCCGGCTCTCATCGCTCATCAGCCAGTAAACGCGGCGCGTCAGGCCCTGGGCCGAAGCACTGTACCGACCCTGTGGATAAGCCTTGAGGTAGTCGCCCAGGGCGGTTTCGGCCTGGGCGAGGATCTTCTTGTCCACCTTGCGCAGGTCCGGGTAGCCCATCTCGTCGAAGGCGTTCTGCTGCGCCTGATTGAGCAGGGCGCGGGCGACCATGTAGCGCGAGGTTTCCTTCAACCAGGGCTGGTCACTGCCCTGCAGAGCGCGGAAGGATTTCAGCGCATCGCCGAAACGACCGCTGTAGAAGTCCGCGGCGCCCTTGAGATAGCTGCGGTAGGCCTTGGCCTGCGCGTTCTGCAGGTCACCCGGCAGCAGCACACTGAGCTGGGTTTCGTCCCACTGGCAGGCGCCCAGCAGGGTCAGGCGCGCACGGGCCAGGCCCTGGCGTTCGGCGGCGGAAAGGCTGTCGACCAGCAGCAGCTGGCTGAGGAAGTCCTGGGCGGTGCCCGCGTTGTTGCTGCGGCAGCGGCTGCCTTCACCGCTGGCGAAGCTGTCGGCGGAGGACTGCACGGCATCCGCCGGCAGGCCGATGCGCGCGGCGAGGTCGGCCAGCGGTGCGGTGCTGGCAGCGCTGGAGCTGTCGGTCGAATCCCCTGGCGCGGCGCCTTCCAGCCAGCGCGCCAGCGGGAACGGCACCTGGCCGTAGCCCAGTTGCTGCTCATCGTCGGTCAGCGCGCGGTTGGGAATGCTGGCCTGGCCCGCGTCGGCCAGCAGCAGCTGCAGGTTGACCCGGCTGTCGTTGCCCGGGCTGAGGAACGGCAGGCTGTTGCACACGTCCAGAGAATCACGCTTGAGGTTCCAGCTCGGGTAGCAGGAGTCGTCGCTGCTCGCGCGCGCTTCCTGCACGCCAAGGCAGCCGGTGATCAGGGCCAGCAGGGTCAGTCCGTACAGACGCATGAATGATCCTTGTCCGTTGGAGCCCGCACGCCGGGCCGGAAATCAGAGCAGGGAGAATCTTACCTCGCCGCGTCCACTCTTGCCCGCCCGCATGGGTACAAGACTGTAAACGCGATCTACCGCACAGCAGAGCCTGCGACACGTTGTCCAGCTGATTCCTTCTTTGTTCCGGCTCAAAGAAGGAATTTGCCGACCGGGTATTTCTGTAGCCAACGACAGTTCGTCGATTACGGAGAGTTACCCATGTTTGATCAGGAAGAGATTTCGCTTTCCCGCCGCACCCTGCTGGCCGGCGCCGTGGTGCTGGGCGTTACCGGCAGCATGCTCGGCAGCGGCAAGGCCTTGGCTGACGGGGAGGCCGCGCCGAAGAACATGGGTGCGGCCGCGGACCTCTCGAAGCTGGAGCACGTCCAGATCGAGCTGGTCGCTCCGCCCTTCGTCCATGCCCATGAACAGCGCGCCAAGGGCAAGCCCAAGGTCGTGCAGTTCCGCATGGTGATCGAGGAGAAGAAGCTGGTCATCGACGACGATGGCACCGAGATCCACGCCATGACCTTCAACGGCTCGGTGCCCGGCCCGATGATGGTGGTACACCAGGACGACTACCTGGAGCTCACCCTGGTCAACCCGGCGACCAACACCCTGACCCACAACATCGACTTCCATGCCTCCACCGGCGCCCTGGGCGGCGGCGCGCTGACCCTCATCCAGCCCGGCGAGGAAGTGAAGCTGCGCTTTCGCGCGACCCGCCCCGGCGTGTTCGTCTACCACTGCGCGCCGGGCGGCGCGATGATCCCCTGGCACGTGGTCTCGGGCATGAACGGCGCGATCATGGTGCTGCCGCGCGACGGCCTGAAGGACCGCGAAGGCAAGTCCCTGAAGTACGACAAGGTGGTCTACATCGGCGAGCAGGACTACTACGTCCCGCGCGACAAGGACGGCAAGTTCAAGCGCTACGGCAC
Organism: Pseudomonas sp. PDM18; assembly: GCF_014852585.1. Lineage (GTDB taxonomy): Bacteria > Pseudomonadota > Gammaproteobacteria > Pseudomonadales > Pseudomonadaceae > Pseudomonas. The sequence goes on from NZ_JACVBX010000014.1 coordinate 81,360, forward strand.
GCCGATGGAAAGCTACAACGACATGCAGGAAGTCATGAAGGGACTGATCCCCAGTCACATCGTGTTCAACGGCAAGGTCGGCGCCCTCACCGGCAAGAACGCGCTCAAGGCCAACGTCGGCGAGACCGTGCTGATCGTCCACTCCCAGGCCAACCGCGATACCCGCCCGCACCTCATCGGCGGCCATGGCGACCACGTCTGGGCCACCGGCAAGTTCCACAACCCGCCGGAGGAAGACCTGGAAACCTGGTTCATCCCAGGCGGCGCGGCCGGCGCTGCGCTGTACACCTTCCTGCAGCCGGGCCTGTACACCTACCTCAACCACAACCTCATCGAGGCTGTGCTGCTGGGCGCCGCGGCGCACATCCAGGTCGAAGGCCAATGGAACAACGACCTGATGAGCCAGATCCAGCCGCCAACTGCGATCAAGTAAGCCCCGAGGCCGGCCCCTCCCGGGCCGGCCCTTATCCAGTAAACGATATGGGCGACCGGGCCAACCATGCGCAAGACCCTCCTGATCGGCGTCCCCGTCGCACTGCTGCTGGGCGGGGCCTTCCTCCTGCTACGGCCGCAGTACGCACCGGAGCTCGCGCCGCAAACCGTGCGGCTCGAACCCCGCGACTTCGACTTCCGCCCGGCGGGCGACTACTGGCTGGAGAAACAGGCAGTGGACGCGCCGTCGCAGCGTGAACACCTCGCCCCGCGCTTTGAAGTCATGAAATTCCAGGTCAGCCAGGGCGAATACGCCCGCTGCGTAGCCGAGGGCGATTGCCTGGCACTGGACAACAGCGCTCCCCGCGACGACCTGCCGCTGACCGGTGCCAGCCTGCTGGACGCGCAGCTCTACGCCGACTGGCTGTCGCGGCGCACCGGCCAGCAGTGGCGGCTGCCCACCGACCGCGAGTGGGCCTTCTTCGCCGGCACGCGCTGGGCCGACGATGCCCTGCGCATCGAAGACGACGATGGCAGCAACCCCGCCCGGCGCTGGCTGGCGCGCTATCGTCTGGAAGCGGAAACCCGCACCAGCGCCTCGGCGCTGCCTCAGGCGCGTGGCAACCACGGTCTCAACGAGTACGGCGTGGCTGACCTGGGCGGCAACGTCTGGGAATGGACCCAGAGCTGCCACCAGCGGGTCAACCTCGACGCCCAGGGCGCCCAGACCCACCGCGCCGAGTACTGCTCGATCCGCATTGCCGAAGGGCGTCACCGCGCGGCGATCAACGATTTCGTCCGCGATGCCCGCGGCGGCGGCTGCAGCGCCGGCCAGCCACCGGATAACCTCGGCTTCCGCCTGGTCAGAGACATCCCTTGATTCCCCTCAAGTTTCGCCGCAGCGCTTAACCGTTATGCTGCGGCGAACCGACGGGAATCACTGCCGTGACCGCTGATATCTCGCTGAACCGCGCCTGGCTGGGCAGCTTGCCGCCATTTGCCAACAGCAGCCGCGAGGAACAGGACGACATCCTCCGCCAGGCCAGCATCCTGCGCCTGAACAGTGGTGTGGCCGTGTTCGAGCAAGGCTCGCCAGCGACCAGCTTCTACCTGCTGGTGCACGGCCGGCTGAAAGCCACCCAGCTCACCGGCGACGGCCAGCGCGTGCTGGTGCGTGTGGTCAATCCGGGCGATCTGTTCGGCTTCGTCCGCGCCCTCGGCCGGCGCGACTACCCCGCGACCGCCACGGCCAGCCAGGACAGCCTGGTCCTGGCCTGGCCCACCGGCCAGTGGGAACCCCTGCTCGCCCGCCACCCCGGCTTCGCCCTGAACACCGTGCAGGCCATCGGCGAGCGCCTGCAGGAAGCCCACGTGCGCTTCTGCGAATTGGCCACCGAAGAGGTCGAACGGCGCGTCGCCCACACCGTGCTGCGCCTGGTGCAGCAGTCCGGCCGACCGGAGACCGACGGCATCCGTATCGATTTCCCGGTCACCCGCCAGGACATCGCCGAGATGACCGGCACCACCCTGCACACCGTCTCGCGCATCCTCAGCGCCTGGGAAGACCGCGGCCTGGTGGTCGGTGGCCGGCAGAAGCTGCTGGTGTGCGACCCGCAGCAACTGATGCGGGTGGCCGGTGGCGACGAGCGGGAAGTGGCGCACGACGGCGCTTGACTGCAATCAAGGAGAGCGGCGCGCCCATTTCCCTAGACTCACCACCACCGCCACGACGACTGCGGCCGCCGTGCCCCACTCCACCCGAGGCCCGCCATGACCGACAACCTCACCGAGCGCACCCTGAGCGACCTGGCCTTCAGCCTGCCGGGCAGCTCCGCGCTGTTCCACGACTACAAGCTCGACTTCTGCTGCGCCGGCCAGCGCAGCCTGGCCGAAGCCGCCAGCGAACAGGGCTTCGACGCCCAGCGCATCGCCGCCGAACTACAGTCGCTGCCCCCCGCCAACGATCAGACCGACTGGCGCCTGAGCAGCAACGACCAGCTGATCGACCACATCCTCGAGCGCTATCACAAGGTCCACCGCGAACAGCTGCCGGCGCTGATACCGCTGGCCGAGCGCGTCGAGAAGACCCACGCCGCCCATCCGCAATGCCCCGCCGGGCTGACCGCGCACCTGAAGAAGATGCAGGAAGAGCTGGAATGGCACATGTGCAAGGAGGAAAGCGTACTGTTCCCCTGGCTGCGCCAGGGCATCCCGCTGACCCACGTGCAGGGCCCGATCGGCGTGATGCGCCATGAGCACGACGAACACTCGCAGTCCCTCGCCGCGCTGGCCGATCTGACCGACGACCTCACCGTACCGGCGGACGGCTGCAACAGCTGGCGCCGCCTCTACAGCGGCCTGGAAGAACTGCGCCGCGACCTGATGCAGCACATCCACCTGGAGAACAACCTGCTGTTCCTGGGCGCCAACCACCCGGCCTGAGTGCCGGACCGGGAGCCAGGAGGGCGACCAGTGACAGCTTGTCTCACCACGCCACCCAGCGGCATCGCGCATACTGGCGGGATCGTCCCCGCCCAGGAGCGCTCCGCCATGCTCGCGCATCGCGTCCACCACCAGATTCTGTGCGGCCACCATCTGTTCAACGTGCTCAACGAAGAACAGCTGGAACAACTGCTCGCTACCAGCACGCTGCTCAACCTGGAAAAAGGCGACAAGCTGTTCCTTCAGGGGGAGCCTGCGCATTGCTTCTACTTCGTGATTTCCGGGGCGGTGAAGATCTACCGTTTGACACCGGAGGGACAGGAAAAGGTGCTGGAGGTCGTCGGCAGCCGGCAGACCTTCGCCGAAGCCATGATGCTGATGGACACCTCCGACTACGTGGCCTCGGCCCAGGCGCTGGAACCCACGCAGGTTTACCGCTTCGCCAACCGCACCTACATGGAGTTGCTGCACAGCAACCCGCAGTTGCCCTTCTCCCTGCTCGCCACCCTCTGCGTACGCCTGCACCGGCGGATCAACGAGATCGAGACGCTGTCGCTGAAGAACTCCACCCACCGCGTGGTGCGCTACCTGATCACCCAGCTCAACCGCCATGGCAACCAGGACAGCCGCTTCGAGCTGCCGATGGCCAAGCAACTGGTGGCCGGGCACCTGTCGATCCAGCCGGAGACTTTCTCCCGCGTGCTGCGGCGTCTGATCGACGAGAAGATCATCGACCTCAATGGCCGCACGGTGCAGGTGCTCGACGTCGCGCGGCTGGAACAGTTCGAGTAAGCCATGCGCCAGTGCCTGTACTGCCAGCAAGAGAGCCCCGAGGACGCTGCGGAATGCCCGCAATGCGGGATGCCCCTGCCGGTGGATCAGGAACTGGCGAAGCAGCGCCGGCTGCGGCGCTTTGCCTGGTACTGCGTCATCCTCGCGGTGTTCTGCGGGGTGATGATGGTGTGGTTGCCGCGCTGAACTCCCTCCAATCCGCTTTTGCTTTTCGTAGGACCGACGGGGACGCCCAGTCCTCGCTCGCGAGGCAGGCCCGCTGCGGGGTTCGGTTCGCGAGCAAGCTCGCTCCTACACAAAAACGTCATCACCCCTGCCGGCGGGTGATCTGCCGGTAGAGCTGCGGCAACTGCACCGGCAGCTGCGCCGGATTGTTGATCAGCAGATAGCCCTGACTACCGAACAGATGCGGCAGGTAGTCCGCGGCCTCGCGGTCGATGGTGATGCAGAACGGCACCAGCCCCGCGCGACGGGCTTCGAGCACGGCCTGGCGCGTGTCCTCGATGCCGTAGCGCCCCTCATACAGGTCCAGGTCATTGGGCTTGCCGTCGGTGAGGATCAGCAGCACCCGCTGGCGCTCCTTACGCTCCAGCAAAAGCTGCGTGGCTTGGCGGATCGCCGCGCCCATGCGCGTGTAGTAGCCCGGCCGCAGGGCGCGGATGCGCCCGCGCACCACATCGTTGTGGCGCTCGTCGAAGGTCTTCAGCTGGGTCAGGCGCACCTGCTGGCGACGCAGCGAGGAGAACCCGTACAGCGCGAAACGATCCCCCACCGCCTGCAGCGCCTCGCCGAACAGCAGCAGGCTGTCGCTGATCAGATCGATCACCCGGTGGTCGTTGTCGATGTGCGCGTCGGTGGACATCGACAGGTCCGCCAGCACCAGGCAGGCAAGGTCGCGGCGGGTCTGCCGGCGCTCGAGGAACAGCCCGGGCTCACTGCAGGCGCCGAGGCGCCGCTCGACGCTGAAGTCCAGCCAGGCTTCCAGGTCCAGCTCCGCGCCCTGGGGTTGCCGGCGCAGCCACTGCGGTTGCTGACGCAGGCTCTCGAACTGACGGCGCAAGCGCCGCGCTATCGGCGCCAGGGAGTCGGGCAGCGGCGCAGGTTCCGCGTCGCGCGGCAGCATCAACTGCAGGCAGACGTGCTCGTCGATCAGTTGCTGGCGGCGGTAGTCCCATTCCGGCAGGCGAATGCCCTCGCCCAGCGGCACGTCGTCGAAGTCGGCGGCCGGCAGGTCGAGGTCGAGCTTCAGCCCGCCGCCCTTCTTCTGCCGTTGTCGGGACATGCTCAGGTGATCGAGGTCGTCGGCGACCTTCGCCGCGTCGAGGTCCTCGCTGTCGTCGCCGGCGCGATCCAGTTCGATGTGCTCGGACCAGCTGAACAGGTTTTCCAGGCGGAACAGCAGCAGGCCGCCGCGACCGGGGTCCTGCTCGACCCGCTCGGCGCGCTTGCGTGCCAGGCCCTTGGCTTCGCTGTGGGCGGAGCGGCCGTGCTCGTCGCCATCGATCAGGTCGGTGTGCTGCGGCGCCGCCAGTCGTTGCGGCGGGTAGAGCCACAGCGGCACTGGCCAGGGTGCTTTTTCACTGCGCGGCAGGCGCTCGACGCTGCCCGGATCGCGCAGCGCCCGTTGCAGCGCAAGCTCCAGTTCCGCTTCCGCCGGTGGCAGATGAGCGGGGTCGGGACGCAGGCCGAGCAGCGCTTCCACCAGTCGACGGTAGCGCGGGCGCAGCAGCGGGTAGCGCTCCAGCACGGCGCAGGTCCAGGCCTGGTTGTCGCGCGCCCAGTGGCACATCGGCTGGCTATGGGCCGCGAGCAGCGCCAGCCAGCGGTAGAGTTCGCGGTTCAGTTCGGCGTCGGGGTACACCGTCAGCTGCGCGGGCAATCGCAGGGAGTCGGCGTCGAACCAGGCCACCGGCAATTGCTGGCAAGTGCCGGCCACCTGCTGCAGCAGGCTGCGGCGCACCAGCAGTTCGCGGGCGCTGGCCGCTTCCACGCCGACCCCGGCCTCGCCGCCGGTGCCGCGGAACAGCAGCAGCAGACTGCGCCGCACTTCCTCCAGGCTGACGGCCGCCTCTTCGAACTCCGGGCTGGCGCGGCGCGTGATGAAGCGGTGCCAGACGCGGCCAAAGCTTTCTTCGATTTCGAGGTGGATGGTCATGGCTGGGCTCCGCGATTGAGATATGCCGTAGCACGGACGGTCCCCTCTCCCTCTGGGAGAGGGTTAGGGTGAGGGTGCTACCGGCCTCTCCAGCGCTGGGCGCTACCCTCACCCCCGCCCTCTCCCAAAGGGAGAGGGAGTAGATCGTGCCAATGGACGATCAAGAGTCATCCTGAAACTTGCGCAAAAAAGGCCCGCCGCAAAGCGGACGGGCCCGGGTGGACGGTATCGATCAGCTCACCTGAGCCGCGCCGGAAGCAACGGCCACGCGGCCGCGCTGGCGGAAGCTCAGCAGGTAGCAGATCAGCCCGATGAAGAAACCAACACCGGAGTACAGGCGCAGCCAGAAGAAGATCTTCAGCTGGTCGACAGTGGCCATGAACGGCATGGCGGCGCCATCGGCGGGCATGCGCTGCAGCCAGACCTGGACGATACCGGCGGCGGTGAGCATCAGGGTGATCAGCAGCATGGAGATGGTCATCAGCCAGAAGCCCCAGATCTCCAGGCTCTGTGCACGGGCGTCAGGCGCTTCGCCGATACCCCGCAGGCGCGGCATGGCGTAGCTGATCATGGTCATGACGATCATCGCGTAGGCGCCGTAGAAGGCCAGGTGGCCGTGGGCGGCGGTGAGCTGCGAGCCGTGGGTGTAGTAGTTCACCGGAGCCAGGGTGTGCAGGAAGCCCCACACGCCGGCGCCGAGGAAGGCGGTCACGGTGGTGCCCAGGGCCCACAGCGCGGCGGCCTTGTTCGGGTGCTCGCGGCGACGACGGTTCACCATGTTGAAGGCGAACAGCACCATGGCGAAGAACGGCAGCGGCTCCAGCGCGGAGAAGATCGAACCCAGCCACAGCCAGACCTGCGGCGCGCCGATCCAGAAGAAGTGGTGGCCGGTGCCGATGATGCCGGTGATCAGGGCCATGGCGATGATCACGTAGAGCCATTTCTCCACGACCTCGCGGTCGACGCCGGTGATCTTGATCAGCACGAAGGCCAGCATCGCGCCCATGATCAGTTCCCACACGCCTTCCACCCACAGGTGCACGACCCACCACCAGTAGTACTTATCGCGGGACAGGTTTTCCGGGTTGTAGAAGGAGAACAGGAAGAACACCGCCAGGCCTACAAGGCCGGTCATCATCACCACGCTGACGGCGGTCTTGCGGCCTTTCAACATTGTCATGCCGATGTTGAAGAGGAAGCCCAGCGCCACCACCACGATGCCCATCTTGGTGATCGTCGGCTGCTCGAGGAACTCCCGGCCCATGGTCGGCAGCAGCTCGTTGTGGGTCAGCTTCGCCAGGCCCGCGTAGGGCACCAACAGGTAGCCCAGGATGGTCAGCACGCCGGCGATGGCGAACACCCAGAACAGCACGATGGCCAGTTTCGGGCTGTACAGCTCGCGGTCGGCCTCTTCGGGGATCAGGTAGTAGGCCGCGCCCATGAAGGCGAACAGCAGCCAGACGATCAGCAGGTTGGTGTGCACCATCCGCGCGACGTTGAAGGGGATCGCCGGGAACAGGAAGTCACCGACCACGTACTGCATGCCCATGATCAGCCCGAAGACGATCTGCCCGACGAAGAGCATCAGGGCGAACACGAAGTACGGCTTGGCCACCGACTGCGAGGCGAATTTCAGATAGGGATTGCCCGGGTTCATGTTCAACCCTCCTTGTTCGGCGGCCATTTGTTGGTGTCGATCTTCGATGTCCACAGCAGGAACGCCGCGAGGTCAGTGACCTCCTGGTCGCTCAGGTGGAACTGCGGCATCTGCCGGCGACCGGGCACGCCCAGCGGCTGCATCTTCATCCAGGCCGCGAGGAAGCTGCCGAAGGCCGCGTCACCGCCACGGCGGACCGCTACGTTGCCCAGCTCCGGCGCGAAGTAGGCACCTTCGCCGAGGATCGAATGGCAACCCACACAGTTGTTCTGCTCCCACACCAGCTTGCCGCGAACCACCGATTCGGTGAGCTCACTCTGGTTGGTGCGCTTGGGGAAGGTGGTTTCGGTGTGATAGGTAAGCGCGAGGAACACCAGGAAGAAGAAAACGCCTCCTCCCAGGTAGATGTTCCTCGCCATCCCTTTGGTAAATGTCTCTGACATGGGGCCCTCCTAGGTCACGGTCGGCGCCATTGTAGGAAGCGACCCAGGACCTCTCGCTTGATGGCAATCAAGAAAGACCAATGCTTCCAGTCAGGTATTTTTTCGAAGAAAAATCAGGGAGTTGCGTGTAGTGCCAGAACCACTCCGGTGACCACCAGCGGCCAGCCGAGCAGCAGCGCTTGCCACAGGCGCGGGGCGCGGTTCAGCTCCATGAAACGCAGCGCGATGATCCAGGCCTTGCCCAGGCCCAGCAGCAGGATCGCCGCCACCGGCAGCAGCAAGTCGGATGCATGGTGACCGAGCCAGACCGAGGCGACGGACATCGGCAGCGTCAGCAGCCACGCAAGCAGCAACGTCTTCATGAACCAGGCGCCAGCACGTAGACCAGCGGGAACAGCACGACCCAGACCAGGTCGACCATGTGCCAATACAACGCGCCGGACTCCAGCCCGCCCAGGGCGTCGCTGCGGTAGGCGCCGCGCAGGCAACGCAGGGTCATCCAGCCGAGGATCACCAACCCCAGCAGCACGTGCAGGAAGTGGAAGCCGGTGATCAGCCAGAACAGGGTGAAGAAGGTGCTGTACTCCAGGTCCAGCCCACGCGCAGCAAGGTGATGGTATTCACCGGACTTCAGCACCACATGGGCCAGCCCCAGCAACACGGCGAAACTCAATAGGGCAGCCGCACGGCGCTGCCGGCCGTGGCGCACCTGCTCCACCGCCATCGCCGCGCAGAAGCCGGCGGTAAGCAGGGTCAGGGTCAGCGCCAGGGCGGTGGACAGGTCCAGCTGCGCGCGCCCGGCGCGAAAGCCTTCGACGTCCAGATGCTGGGTCACGGCGAAGACGATGATGAGGATGGCGAAGACGGTCAGCTCGGCGAGAATGAAGAACCACATCGCCAGGTCGCCCGGCAGGTGCCGGGCGCTGAGCGTCGCCTCAGGCGAAGTGGACATCGACCAGGTCCATCAGCGCGGCGACCGTGGCCTCGTCGTCCGACAGCGGCTCGGCGAGCCCGGCGCGGCAGGCATCACGCGGCGCCACGCCGGCCTGCAGTAGGCGCGCGGTGAGTACCAGCAGGCGCGTCGAGCAGACCTCTTCCAGCTCTTGCCGGCCCAGGCGACGCAGGGCCACGCCCAGTTGCGCCAGGCGCTGCGCCAGCTCGGAAGAAGCACCGGCCTCGCGGGCGATGATGCCGGCTTCCACGTCCGGCGTCGGGTAATCGAAGCGCAGGGCGACGAAGCGCTGGCGCGTACTGGGTTTCATGCCCTTCAGCAGGTTCTGATAGCCGGGGTTGTAGGACACCACCAGCATGAAGCCCGGCGGCGCCACCAGGGATTCACCGGTGCGCTCGATGAACAGCTCGCGGCGATCGTCAGCCAGCGGGTGCAGCACCACGACGGTGTCCTGCCGCGCTTCCACCACCTCGTCCAGGTAGCAGATGCCGCCCTCGCGCACCGCGCGGGTCAGCGGGCCGTCCTGCCACCAGGTGCCATCGCTGCCGATCAGGTGGCGGCCGACCAGGTCCGCCGCCGACAGGTCGTCGTGGCAGGCCACGGTGTACAGCGGCAGATTCAGCCGCTGCGCCATGTGCTGGACAAAGCGCGTCTTGCCGCAGCCGGTCGGGCCCTTGATCAGCACTGGCATGCCCTGGGCGGAGGCGTGGGTGAACAGCGCCACCTCGTTGCCGGTCGCCTGGTAGAAGAGCGGCTCGATGTTCTGGGCGGGGGCGTTCATGGCGAGATATCTCTGCGGGAAGTCTTGCCAGGCAAACTAATCAGCCAGCCTCCCTCCCTCAAGCGCGGCGAGAGGAGTTCTTGATTGCCATCAAGCCAGGGCCGCTCGGGCCGCTCCTAGAATCGCCGCAGAAGCCGGGCGGGAAGCCGGCGAAAACGATCGGCGCCTCGAGGCGCCAAGCCTGAGGAGAGACGTTCATGAACAAAGCCCTGGTTGCCCTGCTGTTCGGCGGCTTGCTGGTGCAGACCACCGCGATGGCCAGTACCGGCGAGGAGCTGTTCAAGGCCAAGGCCTGCGTAGCCTGTCACGCCGTCAACAAGTCGGTGGTCGGCCCGGCCTTCAAGGAAGTCGCGGCGAAGTACGGTGCCGATGGCGTGGCGCACATCAGCAACAGCATCAAGACCGGCAGCAAGGGCGTCTGGGGGCCTATCCCGATGCCGGCGAACGCCGTCAGCCCGGACGAGGCCAAGACCCTCGCCGAGTGGATCGTCACCCTCAAGTAATCCATTGCGGGCGATTCACGCCCCGCGCGACCGGCACGTTCAGAGCCGGTCGCTTCTCTCCAGCATTGCCAGGCAGGCATCCGCCGGCACCGGCTGGCTGATCAGGTAGCCCTGGATCTCGTCGCAACCGTGGGCACGCAGGAAGCGCAGCTGTTCGGCGTGCTCGACACCCTCCGCCACCACCTTCAGCTCCAGGCTGTGCGCCATGGCGATGATCGCGCGGGTGATCGCCGCATCCTCGCCGCGTTCGGACAGGTCGCGGATGAAGGTCTGGTCGATCTTCACGTAGTCCACCGGGAAGCGCTTGAGGTAGCTGAGCGAGGAATAGCCGGTGCCGAAGTCGTCGATAGCCAGCTTCACCCCCATTTCGCGCAGTTGGCGGAAGGTCGTTGTGACGCTCTCGACATTGTCCAGCAGTTGGCTTTCGGTGAGCTCCAGCTCCAGCAGGTGCGACGGCAGGCCGGTGTCCTCCAGCACGGTCCGCACCAGGTCGACCAGGTTGCCGGTGCGCAACTGGTGCACCGAGAGGTTGACCGACACCCGCAGCTCGCGGCCCTGAAGCTGCCAGGCGCGTGCCTGCTTGCAGGCGCGGCGCAGGACGAACTCGCCGATAGCGCCGATCAGCCCGGTTTCCTCGGCCAGGCCGATGAAATCGCCGGGCGGCACCATGCCCATCTCCGGGTGCCGCCAGCGCACCAGCGCCTCGGCGCTGTCCAGGCGCTCGTTGGCAAGGTTCAGCTTGGGCTGGTAGTGCACGTCCAGCTGGCCTTCGTCGATGGCCTTGCGCAGGCGGGTTTCCAGCTGCAGACGCTCCAGGGTGCAGGCCTGCAGGTTGTCGGTGAAGAATTGGAAGGTGTTGCCGCCCAGGTGCTTGGCATGCTGCATGGCCATGTTCGCCTGGCTCATCAGCGCGGAGATTTCCCAGGCGTTGTCCGGCAACAGACTGATGCCGACCGAGGCGCTGATTACCAGCTCGTGGCCGCCGACGGTCATCGGCGTGCGCAGCTTGGCCAGCAGACGGCTGGACAGCCGCGCCAAGGCGGCGAGGCTGGCGTAGGAGTCGATCAGTACGGCGAATTCGTCGCCGGACAGCCGGGCGATGGTGTCGGCCTCGGGCACGGTCTGGGTCATGCGCCGCGACATCTGCCGCAGCAACTGGTCGGCGACTTCGTGGCCGAGGCTGTCGTTGAGCAGCTTGAAGCGGTCCAGGTCGATCAGCAGCAATGCCGCCGTGCGACCTTCCTGGCGCGCGCGCTGGCTGGCCTCATGCAGGCGTTCCTTGAACAGCGTACGGTTGGCCAGCCCGGTGAGTTCGTCGTAGTGCGACAGGTAGCGCAGGCGCTCCTCGGCGTCGCGGCGAGCGGTGAGGTCGGCGAAGAAGCCGACCACGTGGGCGACCTGCCCGCGTCCGTCACGCACCACATTCAGTTGCAGCCATTGCGGGTACAACTCGCCGTTCTTTCGCGTTTCGATCAGCTCGCCCTGCCAGGTGCCCAGGCGCTCCAGATCGGCACGGATCGACTGGTAACGGCGCAGGGCCTCCGCCGACCCCATCAGCCGAGCGACGTTGTGCCCCAACACTTCCTCGCGGCGATAGCCGGTAAGACGGGTGAAGGCCTCATTGAGGGCGATCAACCGGTAATCCGGGTCGAGGATGATGATGCCTTCGCTGGCGGCCTCGAACACCGTGGCCGCCAGGCGCTGTTCTTCCTCGCGCAGCTTGCGCGGGGAGATATCGGCGCGGGTGCCAACCATCCGCGTGACCTGTCCGCGGTCGTCGCGCTCCATCACCCGGCCACGGTCTTCCACCCAGACCCAGTGGCCGGCGGCGTGGCGCACGCGGTATTCGATGCGGTAGCCGTCGGTGCGGCCCTTGAGATGCTCGACCAGTGCGCGGCGCAGCAGCGGCAGGTCATCGGGGTGCAGGCGCGGACGCAGGTCGTTGCGCACGCTCTTCACCGCGTCCTGGGTAATCCCGAAGATTTCTTCCAGGTGTGAGTGGTGCACTTCGTCAGTCAGCAGGTTCCAGTCCCACAGGCCCATTTCGCTGGCTTCCAGCGCCAGGGCCAGGCGTGCCTCGGTGTGGCTCAGTTGAGCGCTGCCCGCCTCGACCCGCTCCTGCAGGGCATCGCGGGCGCGGCAGAGTTCGCGTTCGGCGCGACGGCGCTGCTCGACTTCGCGTTCCAGATCCTGGTTCAGCGCCTCGGTCTGCGCCTTGGCGCGCTCCAGGTGCGCCACCAGCGCCTGGGCCTGGAAACGTCGCAGCAGGCCGACATGCACCACCCGATGAATCTGCCACGCCACCACCAGCAGCGCGGCCAGCAGGATCACCCCGAGCACGCCCCAGCCTTGCTGCAGCGGGTTATCGCTGATCAATAAATAGGCAATGGATGGAAAAAGGCAGGGCAAGGCGAAGGTCAGGAAGGCCGGCAGGCTAACCGCGTAGGCAACGCTGGCGGAGAGGATCGCCGCGGCGATCAGGCCGAATACCAGAGATTGCTGGAGGAAGGCGTCCGGCGGCACCAGGGCTATGGCGGCGAAAGCGAGAGTCAGCCCCGAGGCGCCGGCGCCGAACAGGAAGGTACGCTGCCAGTGCGGGCTGGCCTGGCGTTCGGCAGGAGCGGCGTTGAAGGCAGACACCTGGATCAGCCGCAGCACGGCCAACAGCACGAGCGAAACCAGCCAGCCGGCTAGCAACCCCGGTTTCACGTAATCCCACAGCAATCCGGCGCAGGCCAGGCCGTTGAGCAGCATGAGCAAGGTCGGCACCCGCGAGCCCTGATAGAGCAGGCGCGTGCGTTCGACGGCAATTTCGTGAGCGTACTGCTGGCGGATCTCGGCATGGCTCACCGGGATCGCCGAAGGCTCTACATAAGCGGTCATAGGCGTTTTTCTTGTAGGTGTCAGGCCTAGGCGTCGGCGGAGCATACCCGAGGAGGTAGCCCCGCCCAAGCAGGATGATGGCAATTGGCTGCGTACCCGCCCAACTTTCGTCGGGAAGACGCCGGACGGCAGGCGGGTTTGCCGGGGAAAACCGCCCGTCGGTAGAATGCCGCCCCATGAACGATGACATCTCCTACCTGCTCAACTCCCTCAATGACCCGCAGCGCCAGGCCGTGGCCGCGCCGCTGGGGCGCCAGCGCGTGCTCGCTGGCGCCGGGTCCGGCAAGACCCGCGTGCTGGTGCACCGTATCGCCTGGCTGATCCAGGTCGAGAACGCCTCGCCGCACAGCATCCTGGCCGTGACCTTCACCAACAAGGCCGCCGCCGAGATGCGCGCGCGGATCGAGCAGCTGCTGGGGATCAACCCGGCCGGCATGTGGGTCGGCACCTTCCACGGCCTGGCGCACCGCCTGCTGCGCGCGCACTGGCAGGAAGCCGGATTGCCGGAGAACTTCCAGATTCTCGACAGCGACGACCAGCTGCGCCTGGTCAAGCGCGTGGTGCGCGAACTGGGCCTCGACGAGCAGCGCTGGCCCCCGCGGCAGGCGCAGTGGTTCATCAACGGCCAGAAGGACGAGGGCAACCGCCCGCAGAACATCCAGGCCGGCGGCGACCTGTACCTGGCGACCATGGTCAGCGTCTACCAGGCCTACGAAGAGGCCTGCGCCCGCGCCGGTGTCGTCGACTTCGCCGAGCTGCTGCTGCGCTCGCTGGACCTCTGGCGCGACCGTCCGAGCCTGCTGGAGCACTACCAGCGGCGCTTCCGCCACATCCTGGTGGACGAGTTCCAGGACACCAACGCCGTCCAGTACGCCTGGCTGCGCTTCCTCGGCAAGGGCGGCGAGAGCCTGATGGTGGTAGGCGACGACGACCAGTCGATCTACGGCTGGCGCGGCGCGAAGATCGAGAACATCCAGCAGTTCGGCGATGACTTCGCCGGCACCGAGGACATCCGTCTGGAGCAGAACTACCGCTCCACCGGCACCATCCTCAAGGCTGCCAACGCGCTGATCGCCAACAACAGCGGGCGCCTGGGCAAGGAACTGTGGACCGACGGCGTCGACGGCGACCCGATCACCCTGTACTCGGGCTTCAACGAGCACGACGAGGCGCGCTACATCGTCGAGACCATCGAGGACGCCCTGCGCAAGGACGGCCTCAAGCGCAGCGACATCGCCATTCTCTACCGCTCCAACGCCCAGTCCCGCGTGCTCGAAGAGGCGCTGCTGCGCGAGAAGATTCCCTACCGCATCTACGGCGGCCAGCGCTTCTTCGAGCGTGCCGAGATCAAGAACGCCCTGGCCTACCTGCGCCTGATCCGCCTGCGCGACGACGACGCCGCGCTGGAGCGGGTGATCAACGTGCCGCCGCGCGGCATCGGCGAGAAGACCGTCGAGGCGATCCGCAACGCCGCACGCCACAACGGCACCTCGATGTGGCGCGCGATCAACGACGTGATCGCCGCCAAGGCCGTGGCCGGCCGCGCCGCCAGTGCGCTCAATGTGTTCCTGGAAACCGTCGACCTGTTGGCGGTGAAGGTCGAGGGCCTGCCGCTGCACCAGATGACCCAGATCGTCATCGAGCAGTCCGGCCTGATCACCTACCACAAGGAAGAGAAGGGCGAGAAAGGCCAGGCCCGGGTAGAAAACCTGGAAGAACTGGTCAGCGCCGCCCGCGCCTTCGAAACCCCGGACGACGAGGACACTCCGCCGCTGGTGGCCTTCCTCGACCACACCGCGCTGGAGTCCGGCGACACCCAGGCCGATGCCTTCGAGGACAGCGTGCAGCTGATGACGCTGCACAGCGCCAAGGGCCTGGAATTCCCGCTGGTGTTCCTCGCCGGCGTGGAAGAAGGCCTGTTCCCGCACAAGATGAGCCTGGAGGAGCCCGGCCGCCTGGAAGAAGAACGCCGCCTGGCCTACGTAGGCATCACCCGCGCCATGCACCGTCTGGTCATGACCTACGCGGAAACTCGCCGCCTGTACGGCAGCGAGACCTACAACAAGGTCTCGCGCTTCGTCCGCGAAATCCCGCCGAGCCTGATCCAGGAAGTGCGACTGTCCAACTCGGTGAGCCGTCCGCTGTCGGGCAACCAGCGCAGCGGCAACCTGTTCAGCGGCGCCAGCGTACCGGACACCCCGTTCAGCCTCGGCCAGTCCGTGCGCCACCCGCTGTTCGGCGACGGCGTGATCCTCAACTTCGAAGGCTCCGGCGCCCAGGCACGGGTGCAGGTGAACTTCGACAGCGAGGGCAGCAAGTGGCTGATGATGGGGTATGCGAAGCTGGAGGCGATCTGATCCCACCTCACGCCGCACTCAACCTGTAGGCGAACTCCATCGACTTGAATCGCGGCATGACCCGCCCCTGCGGCGGAGCCGGGCCGGGCCATGCCCGCCGCCTTCTGTTCCGACCGGAGGGCTCGCTCCGAATCGATCACCGTCCCGGGCAGATGGCCTGGTCCATGTCGCCAAGGGCGTAGCCATCCTGTTGCGGCATGAGGAACTTGCCGACCAGCAACGGCCGGCCGATCCTTCCGGCATAGCGATCCATCCCGGAGCTCGATGCACCGACGTAGGTCGGCTGCGTCATCGCTTCGACCGTTGCCACGCGCGGCATGGGCTGGTCGGCGGTCAAAGCCGTCTTGCCGTTGACGTAGATCACCAGCTTGCCTTCCTCCTTGCCCGGGAAGGGGAAAGTCGAGACCGGCTTGATGTTGAAAGTGGTCACTACGGCGTTACAACCTTCCCGCCAGTTCACCGGGCTACCCTCGAAGCGGCTGCCGCCGTGAGTCACCACCAGACGGCCCCGCTCCAGGACGAGGCTCCAGAGGCCAGGCTGTTCCACAAGTACCTGGCGCCCCATGCCGACACTGCGGATAGCTCCCAGACCGAGGCTATAGCCGCCGAACACGGGCGAACGCTGATAGTCCCGTCCGCTCAGATAAGCCGGTGCCGCGCCTTCGGCAGGGTGCCACTCTAGGGGAACCGGGCGCGCGTGGCGCTCCCAACGGCGGATCAGATCGGAGGCCTCTTCCTTGCTGAAGGGCTTCAGCGTCGACAGGACGGTCTTCGCACCATCCACAGGGCCGGAAACCGAACGGCTCTCCAACTGCGAGAACAGGTTGCGATAGAACAGCCCTCGCCCCGGAATATGCCCGCCGTAAGTCATGCCCCATCTCATCACATCTGCCGCCCAGTACAGCTCGTCGACCTCGGGCAAGGGCGCGCCGGATTCAAGCTGCGGGGAAAGGTCGCGCCCGCTCAGTCCCGCAGGCGCCTTGCCGCCGACCATTCCGATCAGCGTCGGATAAAGATCGGTGATCCGCGAAATGCCGATCACGTCCCGGTCATTGGTGTGCCCCGGCCAGATCATCATCAGCGGAGCCCGCACGCCGCCCTCGAAATAAGTGGCCTTGGTGCCGGTCAGCGGATAATTACTGTCGCGCGCAATGTTCGGACTGCCGTTATCGCTGGTAAACACGATCAGGGTGTTGTCCAACTGTCCGCTGGCCTTGAGCGCGTCGAGCAATCGGGCAACGTTATGGTCGAGTTGCTTGAGTACAGCGAGGTAGCGCCCCGCCTCGGTATCGGGAAACTGCTGGCGATAGGTTTGCGAAGGCTCGAAAGGATGGTGGGGCGATAGCAGCCAGAGATTGATGAACCAGGGCTTGCCCGCTACCTGCCCCTGGTCGATCAGCGAGATGGCCTGGTCGGTCAGCAGGTCGTCAAGGTGCCCCTTGTACTGGATCGGCGGGCCGTCGTCGCGCTCCAGCCACGGATCATTGAAGGTGGGCTTGCGCCGGATCAGTTGCCCCTGAGCATCCGGGCCCTGCAGAACGAAATGGTTGAGCATGCCGAACCAGTCATCGAAACCCTGGTGGTTCGGACGAATCTGCAGATACTCCAGCCCTTCTCCGACATGCCACTTGCCAAGATGGTGAGTGCTGTAACCCAGCGCACGCAGTGACTTGGGGAGGGTTTCCAGATCGGGTGAAAGCCCCAGGCCATCGGGCTCGAAGCCGATCCCAACCGGGTCCCGGCCGGTCATCAGCGCGGCGCGGCTGACCGAGCAGGTGCTATCGGTATAGTGCTGCCGGAAACGCAGCGACTGGCGGCTGAGCTGGTCCAGAGTAGGCGTCGGTGCCTGACCGTCTCCCCAGGAGGCGATGTCGTTGTTACCCAGGTCGTCGGCGAGGATGAAGAGAATATTGGGTTTCTCGGCTTGATCCTGAGCATTGCTCACGGGGACCATGGCAAGCAGAATCAGCCAGGCAATGACAAGTCGGGTCGTGAGCGCAGACGCCGCTCGCGTGGAAAAGAACAACATTCAGTGAATCCCCGAAAAATGCTTAAGAATCTTTTCGCGCCAAAGAGCAACGGCAATATCAGCGCCCCATCCCATGGACTGCTGCTGGATTATCGCGCGCTGATGGCCGGGGTTGCCGACCAGGCACCGCACTATGCGGGCAATGCCCCCTTCCCGCATATCGTCATCGACAACTTTCTCCCGCCCGCCACCTTCTCCAGGCTGCTCGAAGAGTACCCGCACGACCAGGCCGATCCGCTGTGGAACAATGCGACCCACACCGACAAGGCCAGCGGCGAGTACGTGCAGAAGGACAAGCGCAATATCCGCGATCCCCTGCGCATGCCGCCGACCTATCGTCAGCTGTTCTGGGAGCTCAACTCCCACGGTTTCCTCGACTACTTGTCGCAGCTCAGTGGCATCGCCAACCTGATCCCTGACCCGAACCTGCGTGGTGCCGGGATTCACCAGATCGCCCGCGGCGGATTCCTCAAGGTGCACACCGACTTCGCCACTCACCGGGATTTCGGCCTGGACCGCCGACTGAACGTGCTGATCTACCTGAACGAAGAGTGGCCCGACAGCTATGGCGGCCACCTCGAGCTCTGGGACACGGAGATGGCCGGCCCCCCTCGGCGTGTGCTGCCGATCGCCAACCGCTGTGTGGTATTCAGCACGACCGCCAGCTCGTTCCATGGGCACCCACATCCCCTCACCTGCCCGGAGGACGTCTATCGCCGCTCCCTGGCACTGTACTACTACACCAACGGCCGCCCCGAAGGCGAAGCTCAACCCGGCTTCGCCACCCACTGGCGTGATGTTCCCGCCTGACTGCAATCAGGCGTCAGCGGCACGACGCGCCCAGGGGGCGCGTCCAGAATAGGTCGCCAGGTGCGACTTCAGACGCAGGAAGGGCATCTCTACCAGTCGATAGCTCAGCCATGCCAGGGCCCAGGACAACACCAGGCTCAAGGCAATGCGCATCAGGTAGACGTCGGCATTCGCGTCCAGCGTCAAGCCGGTAGCTTTCAATGGATACAGGCAATAGAACTGCACCGGCACATGGATCAGGTAGAGCGAGTAGGAAATCCGTCCAAAATGATCGGCCAGCGGATTGACCAGCATCGCCTTGATCCGCCAGCTCAGCGCCAGCAACCCGAGCATCACGCCGCCCCAGAGCAACGACTCGATGTTGTGGTACATCGGCAAGGCTTGCAGGGCATTGCGCTCTCCGCTCAGGGAAAACCACAACCACAGGCGCACCAGCCCCAGCAGGCAGGCCGTCAGCAGGCCGAAGGCCACGAAGGAGCGACGGCTCAACCAGGCGTATCCCGCGCTCAGGCTGAATCCGGCACAGAGCGCTCCCACCAGGAAAGCACCCGCGCGACCGAACAAGGAGTTCTCCCAGGGATTGGTCGGCGACAGCCAGCCCGGCGAATGGAACAGGTAGACGTGGGCCGCGGCCCAGGCCAGCAGCGCGCCTCCCACCAGCCAGCGCCCGGCGCGAAAGCGCACTAACCACATGACCCAGGGCAGCAACAGGTAAAACTGGATCTCGGTACACAGCGACCACCAGGGCACGCTGAAGGGGAAGGCCTGGAAACCTATCGGGATGAACAGCAGAGCCTTGAGCGCGACCACCTTCTGCGTCATGAACCAGGCCAGCAGCACTGCCGCGTAATAAAGCGGCACGATGCGGAAGAAACGTGCCGAGTAGAAGCGCCGGATGCTCACCTGCTGTCCGTTTCGCAACCCCTGCAGAAACGGCCGCGCCAACAGGAACCCGCTGAGCACGAAGAACAGGGTGACGCCGGTATTTCCGCCCCCCAGCAGGGTAACCCAGGCAGGGTTGTCCGGGCGCCCTGCCAGGCCGAGGACTCCAAAGTAGTGGAAGCCCACCACCAGGAGAATCGCCCAGCCCCGCAGCGACTCCAGCTCTGGCAGGTAGCTGCCCGGCTGGCGCAGGCCGGCAGGAGAGTCGGAGCGCTCGCTCATGCCTCAGTTCGCCGGCTGCTGCTGGCCCTGGGTGAGGCGCTTGAGTTTGCGGGTGTTCTCCAGATGCTTGCTGGCATGCACGTAGAAAGCACGCAAACCGGCCCCCTCATCGGCCTTGGCGTCCTTGAACAGAAGCTTGATCAGCGAGTGGTCATTGCTGCGATCGCCGCCGGGCTTGCGCAGCACGCCCAGGCCGAAGCCGTGGTTGAAGGTGAAGGTCTCGTGCTGGTCGCGGGTCTCGTCCCAGAACTTCCAGGCGCCGAAGTCCTGTACGCGGGCCATGACATCGTGGAACAGGATGATGCCGCCCGGTTTCACCTTGGGATACCAGTTGGCGAAGTCGGCGCTGACCGCCTCGTAGGTGTGGAAACCATCGATGTGCAGCAACTCGATGGTGTCGTCGTCGAAGTGCTTGAGGGCATCCTCGAAGAACATCCGCATCAGGTAGGAGAAGCCGTGGTAGTTCTGGCGGTTATGGTTGTTCACCGCATTGAATACCGATTCGTCGTACTTGTCGGTGTGGGCATCGCCCTCGAAGGTGTCGACGGCGTAGCAGACGCCATCGATCTCGTTCTCCTTCATGGCCTGGCAGAAGGTGAAGTAGGACAGGCCCTTGTGCGTGCCCAGTTCCACCAGCAGCCTGGGTCGCAGCGCAGCCACTATGTCGTAGCCGAACGGCAGGTGGTCAATCCAAGTGCTGAAGACCATGTGCAGCGGCTCGAAGTGGCGCACCGATGGCGGCATATAAACAGAAGTCATACCGGCAAAGCCTCCGAATATTTAGTTTTAGAAGAGTACCGATTCTTCAGTGAGAGGACTGGTTTTTCGATCAGGCAGTAACTCAGGTGGGCCAGCGCAAGCGCCAGCGCCAGGCCCAGAAGCAGCCTTGGCCAGACCGGTGCGCCGGCAGCATTGCCATATGACAGGCAAGCCACCAGCACCGGCTGGTGAATCAGGTAGAGCGAATAGGAAATCCGCCCGAGATAGCGCAATGGTCGGCCGGGCAGACCACCGCCAAGGCCTGGCGTCGATAGCATCACCCAGGCTACGGCGCCCCAGAGCAGGCTTTCCGGAAGCACGATCCAAGGCTGCCGCCAGGAGAACTCGACGACACCGTGCTCTACGGTGATCTGCAGGAAGATGGCCAGCACAACGACAAGCAGGAGCAACACACTTGCTCCTGAAGCGGTACTCAGCGTTGGCAGTCGTTGTTTGGTCAGTAGCCAGCCGATTCCCATGCCCAGCAGGAACACCGGCAGCTTCCCTGCCAGGGACAGGGCCCAGTAGATGTTGCCCAGCAGTCCGAAGGAAACCCAGCGCAAGGTGACAGCAATGAACAGCGCGAGCCAGATCAGCAGTGCGCCCGCGGCCAGCCGGCGATCAAATCCTAGTACCAGAAAGAACAGCGGCAGGAACAGGTAGAACTGGACCTCCGTGGCGAGGCTCCACCAGACATTGCTGAATACGCCAACGTCATAGCCCCAGGCGAGGAACACCATCGCAGCGGGCAGCTGCTCGTAACGCCCGGTGACCAGCACGGCCACCAGCACCGCCAGATAATACGGCGGAAGAATCCTCAGGGCCCGCTGCAAGGCGTAACGCTTCAGGTCCATTGTCCGGCGTTCGCTTAACGCCAGGAAAAAAGGGCGCGACACCAGAATTCCGCTGAGCAGGAAGAACAGGCTGACACCACTGTTCCCTGCATAGACGTAGGCCAGCCAGTAGCTGCCACCGGCAGGCGGGACGAAACCAAAGGCTGCGGTCACCCCGTGGTAGAGCACCACAAGCAGTATGGCGACACCGCGCAGGTCGTCGAGCACCGCAATCCTTGCGTCGGCCATGACAGTCAGCGCCTGGCCTCGGCGCTCTTCTGCAGATCATCCTGGAAGGGATGCTCACCGCGCGCCGCAAAGCGTCCGAATCGATCCTGCGCCCGCTCCGCCGAGCGTTGCAGATAGCGCTGTGCCGGCGCCTTCACCTTGCCCAGCAGAATCGGCTCGACCGTCGGCGAGCGGAAGGGCTCACCGAGCAGCTCGCACAGCTGCTCCTTCTGCAACTCCAGAATCCTATCGCGCCCGGTCACCTCCGACGTGGTCACGCCACCGTGCAACTGATGGAACGAGCCCTCACCCGCCAGCATGAACAGCTGGGTTCGCGGATGCACGGCCAGAGCGCGATAGATGAACAGATTGAGGGCCCCTCCACCGGGCATGTCGAAGCGTTCGTCTGCATTGCCGACTTCGGCCAGCCTCTGGGCGGAAACGAACAGGCAATTACACTCCATGAATGGCTGGAAGAATCCGTTGGGATTCGCGCCACTCCAGCAGGAAATCTCGAACAGCCGATAACCCTGGTTGCGCCAGTCGATCTTCTCCAGCAGCGCCCGCTCGGCATCCTCGCTGTAACCACGGCTGAGATGGAACTGCTGCTCATCCTCGCCAAGGTGGTAGCCCGGCACTACGACCAAGGCATCCTCATTCATGCGCAGGGCCATCAATGCATAGTGGAGCACTCCGGGAGTCACCATCCGCGCGCCGTCGATCATCAGGCCGATGAAACTTCCCCGCGCCTGCGCAATACCGAAATTGATCGAGGGTGCCGGCGATACGCCCTGTTCATCGCGCAGGTAGTAGCGGAAGTTGCCGGGCAGGCGCGCGATGGCCTCGGCATCCATGTTCCGCTGTGAGCGGTTCTCCACCAGAATCACTTCGTAGTCGTCGGAATCGACGCCCTGCTGGTAGTCCGGTGCCAGGCTGAGCAAGGTATTGAACGCCTGGCGCGGCATGTCGTAGGCGATGACGATGATCGACAGCAGCGGACGCCGCTCATGTAACAGGCTCATACCGCCTGTACCCGGCTCAGCGAATGGTTGAGGAAGCGGAAGATGTGCGGGTGTGCCGAGCCCAGCAGGATCGGCTGCACGCTAGGCGGATTGCGGTTCTCGCCGCGGATCTGCTTGTCCTGCTCGTCAAGCAGCTTGTAGACGCGCTCGCGCTCCTCGCGCAGCGTGCCGGTGGTCACTCCGCCATGGAACTGGTGGAACGAGCCCTCGCTGTAGAGCAGGTAGAACGGCGTATTCGGGTATTCCAGCAGACGCTTGTAGAGGTCCAGGTTGGCATTGCCGCCGCCGAAGTCGTTGTAGCGCGGATTCACCCCGCCCAGCGCCTTCCATTTGCGCATCGACATGCCGATGAAGTTGCTTTCGTAGTTGGCCTGGAAGAAGCCGCCCTGGCACGAGCCACTGAGCACTGCGATGTCGAAGAGGCGGTAACCGTTGCTGGGCCACTCGATGCTCTGCAGCAGCACCTGTTCGGCATCTTCGTTGTAGCCCTCGTTCACCGCGACCTGCTGAAGTTTGTGGCCGATGTGGTAGCCAGGCACGGAGACCGCCGCCTCCGCATCGAGACGGAAAGCGTCCAAGGCATGACGCAGCACACCGGGCGAGAGCATGCGCGCGCCGTCGATCATGATCGCGACGTGACTGCCGCGGGCCTGAGCCGCGCCGAAGTTGATCGCGTGCACCGGCGTACGCTCGGTTTCGTTGCGATGGAAATAGCGCACGTTGCCTGCGTGCCGGGTGGCACGCTCGCGCCCCAGCAGCCGGTCGGAATGGTTCTCGACGACTATGACTTCATAGTCACGCTCGTTCACACCATGCTGGTAGGCAGGGCTGAGCGACTGCAGCGTCTTCTCGGCCTGATCTGGCATCTTGTAGACAATGACCACGACGCTCAGACGCGGCGCGCGACGAAAGATGGGCATGACACAACCCCCGGATCAGTGAG
The DNA here is from genome assembly GCF_014852585.1 of Pseudomonas sp. PDM18. Lineage (GTDB taxonomy): Bacteria > Pseudomonadota > Gammaproteobacteria > Pseudomonadales > Pseudomonadaceae > Pseudomonas. The sequence goes on from NZ_JACVBX010000014.1 coordinate 104,545, forward strand.
CGATGGCTTTGAGAGCCCGGTACATGGCATCCAGCTCGGGCGCGAGTGCCTCGTCGCCGTGCCGATGATGTTTGAGTTCGGAACTGAAGAAGCGCTCCGTGGCTGGCGGCTGCAGGCCAAAGCCACGCAGCACCTCGTCCAGCTGACGGTGCAGGCTTTCCTCGTCCTGGTCGAAGCACAGCACCGGGAATTTCACCCGTGCGTGCAGTTCGAGCAGACGGGCGTTGTAGGCCTTCCACAGGCCCAGGGCCTGTTCACGCGGCATGCCGCCACGGGCCTGGAGGGAGTCGGCGACCGCCGAAGGGTGGCGGAAGATGCCGACAAAACGCAGCTGCGGGATGAGCTCCAGCCAGCCTTCGACGGCCAGGAGTGCGCGCGGGTCCTTGAACCCCCAGCGTTTCACACCGTCATAACCGTCGATCAGCTCGCGGGCAGCGACGTATTCGGCCTCGGTCCAGATCGGCGCCACGCTGGGCGGATTGTCCCAGGCATGGCCACGGGCGGCGAGCAACGCATCGTGGAACGCGACAATATCGCCGTTCTCGCGGTTGCCCTTCAGATTGTGGGGATTCCAGGTGCTGTGCTTGCCCAGCTCCAGGCCGGACTCCTGCAGGGAGCCAGTGAGGAAGCTGGTGCCGCTGCGGTGCATGCCAACCACCATCAGCACTAGGTCTTCAGCGGGCTGGGGAGCTTTGCGGGAGGAACCGAACAAGACATCAAATAGGCGCATACCAGCTCTTTTTTCTTATGTTTGGGCGATGATCCGCACAGATTGCGCCGCAATCGGCACGCAGGCTTGCTGCGACGCATTGTGTTTAAATACCCCACCCTTTTCAATCCAACAAGAAAGACATGAAGCACAGGGACATCATTCTATTCGGCGTCTACAGCGACCTGCGCACCGAAGTGGCGCGGCGTTTCCTCGGATTCCTCTGGTGGATCCTCGAGCCCGTGATGTACATGGGCGCCTTCTACATTGTCTTCGGCCTGGCCCTGGGCCACAGCCGTCCCGGCTATGTCCCGCTGCTGCTCAGCGGCATGGTCGCCTGGAAATGGTTCGATGGCTCGGTGCGCCAGGCCAGCAACGCCATCCAGGCGAACGCCGGCCTGATCCAGCAGATCCACGTGCCCAAATACGTGTTCGCGCTGATCCCGGTGCTGAGCAACACGTTCAAGTTTCTGATCATCCTCACCCTGCTGATCCTCTCGCTGCTGCTCGCCGGCTACCGCCCATCGGTGGAGTGGCTGGCTCTGCCGGTGCTGATCCTCAACCAGCTGCTGTTCATCATAGGCTTCGGCTTCCTGCTCGCCTCGGTATTGCCCTTCGTGCCGGACCTGCGCCAGGTGGTGGACAACTTCCTGATGCTGATGATGTTCATGTCCGGGGTGTTCTTCAGCATCCACGAGATCCCCGCCTCCATGGCACCACTGCTGAATCTCAATCCGATGACGGTGATGATCACCGCCTTCCGCGACGTGCTGCTGCACAACCAGTGGCCGACCTGGGGCGAACAACTCTACGTGCTGTCGGTCGCTGTCCCGTTCCTGTCCTTGGCGCTGTGGGTCCTGCACCGCAACGAGCGCAAGTACCCCAAGCTTCTGTTCTGAGGTGATGCATGTCCGGTGACCTGATTCTCCAGGCCGAGCACGTCGGCCTGTCCTACCGGCAGCGGGTCGGGATGCTGCGCTACGAATCGTTCTGGGCCCTGCAGGACGTCAGTTTCGAACTCTACGAAGGCGAAACCCTCGGGGTGATCGGCAACAATGGTGCGGGCAAGAGCACGCTGCTGCGCATGATCGCCGGCATAGTCGAACCCGACCGCGGCACCCTGCAGCGCAGCAAACCTCTCAATGCCAGCCTGCTGGCGCTGAACGTCGGCTTCAAGCCCGAGCTGTCCGGGCGCGACAACGTGGTCATCAGCGGCCTGCTGCTGGGCATGAAGCTCGCCGACATCCGCCGGCAGATGGATGACATCCGTGAATTCAGCGACCTGGGTGACTTCTTCGAACGGCCGGTGGGCACCTACTCGACGGGAATGCGCGCCCGCCTGGGCTTCGCCGTGGCGATCCACGCCAACCCGGATATCCTGCTGATCGACGAGGTGCTTGGTGTTGGCGACCAGGCCTTCCGCGAGAAATCCCACGCAGCCATGAAGACCAAGATCAAGGAAGGCAAGACCGTGATTCTGGTTTCGCACAGCATGGAGGCAATCAAGGAGCTCTGCCACCGGGCACTCTGGATCGAACGGGGACGGTCGGTACTCTGCGGCGAGGCTAGTGAAGTCGTGGGCCAATACCATGAGGCCGTCCGGATTGCGGTTCGCGACATGCAGAAGCTTGAACGCGAGCAGTCAGCCAAAAAGCAGGATCTCGAGCCCGTCCAATGAAAGCCGGCGGGCTCAGTGATGCCCGCCGCCGCTCTGCTCGAAGGTCTCGATCAGCGCCACCTGCATCCGCGAATGCACGCGGATGAACCAGCGCCAGAACACCGCGATCACCAAGGCGGCGATCAGCGCCACCACCACCAGCAGTTCGCCCGGCGGCAGGATGCTCGAACTGAGCGCCGCCAGCAGCAGCATCATGCCGCCCAGCGACAGCAGCGGGATCAGCTCGGAAATCACCCGGCGTACGCGGGCCGTATGGCGCCCGGCGCTCTCCGCCTTCACGCCCATCTCCGCCAGCAGCATCGCCAGCGCCTTGAGCTTGCGGTAGGCGGCGATCAGGAACGGCAGTGACAGCAGCAACGCGGCGCCCCAGATCAGCGCCTTGTGCAGCGCCTCGTGCTCGACGAACTGCGCCAGCCACTGCGACAGGCGGTCGGCGAAGAACGCCAGGCCGAAGAAGATCGCGATCACCAGCGTCAGGTTGACCCCGACCTGCAGCAGGATGCGCCGGATCATCCCGGCAAGTATCGCCTTGTCGCCGCGCGGCTTGATACTGCGCAGCCATTCGCCGTACAGGCTGAACACCCGCACCATGGGCGATGGCAGGCTGCGGCCCAGGTACAGCGCCAGCGGGTCGGCCGAACGGATCAGGTAGGGCGTCAGCAGTGTGGTGATAGCCGACACGCCGACCACCACCGGATAAAGGAAGTCGCTGGTCACGCCCAGGCTCATGCCCAGCGCGGCGATGATGAAGGAGAACTCGCCGATCTGCGAAAGGCCCATGCCGACGCGCATCGAGGTGCGCCCGTCGTTGCCGGCGATGAATGCGCCAGCACCGCAGGACACCAGCTTGCCGGCGACCACCACCAGGGTGATTACCAGGATCGGCGCGGCGTAGTCCACCAGCACCTTGGGATCGATGGTCAGGCCGATGGCGACGAAGAAGATCGCGCTGAACATGTCACGCACCGGCTCCATCAGGCGTTCGATCTGGATCAGCTGGCGCGACTCGGCCATGATCGCGCCGATCAGGAAGGCGCCCAGGATCATGCTGTATTCGAGCTTCACCACCAGCAGGCAGAAGCCGAAGCACAGGCCCAGCACCGTCACCAGCAGCATCTCGTTGCTTTCGAATTTCGCCACGTAGGCCAGCAGGCGCGGCACCAGCAGGATGCCGACGACCAGCGCGACGACCATGAACAGGCTGAGCTTGCCGACCGTGGAGAACACCTGGTCGGCCTCCACCGTGCCGCTCACGGCGATGCCGGAGAACAGGGCGATGATGCCGATGCCGAGGATGTCCTCGATGATCAGCACGCCGAAAATCAACTGGGCGAAACGTTCGTTCTTCATCTTCAGGTCGCCCAGGACCTTGATGATGATGGTGGTCGAGGACATCGCCAGGATCGCGCCGAGGAACAGCGAATCCATGGTGCTCCAGTCGAACAGGCGGCCGATCTCGAAGCCGGCCCAGATCATCAGGGTGATTTCCAGGAACGCGGCGATGAACGCCGTGGCGCCGACCTGGAACAGCTTGCGCAGGGAAAACTCCAGCCCCAGGCAGAACATCAGGAAGATCACCCCCAGCTCGGCGAGGGTCTTGATCGTTTCCTCGTCGTGCACCAGGGCGAACGGCGGGGTGTGCGGACCGATGATCACCCCGGCGATGATGTAGCCCAGCACCACCGGCTGCTTGAAGCGGTGGCAGAGGATGGTGACGAAACCGGCGATCAGCATGATCACCGCGAGGTCCTGGATGAAGTCGATGGCATGCATGGTCGGCGGTCCTCGCGGCGGGCTGGTCAGGGGGATCGCGCGGCTGACGGCCTCGCTCAGCGAAGCCTACCATCCGAGTCCTCCGACAGGCGGTTCTGAAAGAATCAGTAACAGACTGATTTGGAAAGGGATTCATCCGCCCCCATATCAGAGGTCCGCCCGATACAGGGCAACAGCACGAAACAAAATCCGGCTGGCCCTCATCGGCACCCACCGGCAACATGACGTGCGTCGTATACCAACCAAGAGAATGACAACCATGAAGCGCTTTCTCAGCCTTGCCATGGCTTTCTGTGTCGCCGTGACGCTCAGCCTCGACGTCAACGCCGCCAAGCGTTTCGGTGGTGGCAAGAGCATGGGCTCGGCGCCAAGCCACCAGACCCGCCAGGCGCAACCCAATGCCGCCCCGAACTCCCCGACCGCTGCCGGCCCGGCCGCAACCGGTGCCGCCGCAGGCGCTGCCGGCGCCGCTGCCAAGAGCGGCGCTTCGCGCTGGCTCGGACCGCTGGCCGGCCTCGCCGCCGGTGGCCTGCTTGCCTCCATGTTCATGGGCGACGGCTTCCAGGGCATGCAGTTCCTCGACATCCTGATCATCGCGCTGATCGCGTTCATCGCCTTCCGCTTCATCGCCTCCCGTCGCCGCCAGCAGCAGGGCAATCAGCCCGCCATGGCCGGTGGACATGCGCCGATGCAGCGCGAAATGCCGGCCGCCCCGCCGTCGATCTTCGGTGGTGCGTCCCGTCCGGTGATGGACAGCCGCCCGGTGATCAACGCGCCGAGCTGGTTCGACGAGACCCGTTTCGTCGCCGCCGCCCGCGAGCACTTCATGTCCCTGCAACAGCACTGGGACGCCAACGAGATGGACAAGATCGCCGAGTTCGTCACCCCGCAGATGCTGCAGTTCCTCAAGCAGGAGCGCGCTGACCTGGGCGAGGGCTACCAGTCCACCTACATCGACAACCTCGACGTGCAGCTCGAGGGCGTGGACGACCAGGCCGAGAAGACCATCGCCACCCTGACCTTCAGCGGCGTGTCGAAGTCCTCGCGCTTCGACCAGGGCGAGCCCTTCAGCGAAAGCTGGCGCATGGAGCGTCCGCAGGGCGAGAACCAGCCCTGGCTGGTGGCGGGCATCCGTCAGAACTGATCCTGCGCGCGACACAGAAAAAGCCCGGCGATTGCCGGGCTTTTTCGTTTCTGCAGCCATCGGGGAATAACAGCACAGCCGTGGCTGCGGGCCCGCCGCTCGTCCGGACGGCACCGGCTCAGTGGTCTTGCGCGAATTGCCGGCTACTACTGTATAAAGCGCGCCATTCGTCGAATTCAAAGAGGCCCCGCCTGTGGAAGATGTGATCGAGAAACTGCGTGAAGCGAACGAGCCGGTTCCGGTACCGCTGGAACTGCCCGACGAAGAACTGCTGGTGGAAATCGAAGAAGCGTTGCTGATCGGCATTCCGTCGGAATTCCGTGAGTTCCTTCTGCTGGTCAGTGACGTCGTCTATGGGCGACTGGAGCCGGTCACCGTGGCCGATCCGCAGTCCCACACTTACCTGCCGGAGGTGGCCGCCGTGGCCTGGGCCAGTGGCCTGCCGCGCGAGCTGATTCCGCTCTGCGCCGATGGTGACGACTACTACGCGGTCGCCGAGGACGGCGAGGTAATCCTCTGGGCCGACGGCGAGCTCACCGAGGAAACCTGGGACTCGGTGTGGACTTGGGCACGCGACGTATGGCTCGATACTTGAGGGGGGGTATCGGAATTTCCTGAAACTTCCATGGTCACACAGGCAACCCAGCGTACCTCCAGCCCTTGCTGCCCGGGCGGGTACGATGCCCCGTGGAGAAACTATGAAGTTGAAAGCCTTGTTCACCTGCCTGTTGCTGCTCGGCCTCGCCGGATGCGCCGACAAGGCCGTGGTGACGCTGCAGGACGGCAGCGAAATCCTGGTGAAGGATCACTCCGACTACGACAAATACAATGACTATTACGAATTCGAACAGCTCAACGGCGAGACGATCCTGATCAAGAAGGACAACGTCCGCTTCATCAAGACCCCGTAAGGGCGCCCTAGCGCGCCCCGAGCCTTCCTCCGCATTCAAGCTCCAGCAGGTTGAGCAGGTACTGGCCGCAGTAGCCCAGGTCCTGTTCGATGGCTTTGCGCGCGCCAGCGCCATCGCCACGCTCCAGCGCCTGCAGGGTGTCTTCGTGAAAATCGTTCAGGCGCAGCGACAGGTCGGCCTCGGTGAACAACCGGTTGAAGAAAGGCCCGACCTGCAGCCACAGCGCCTCGATCATGCGCAGCAGCGTAGGGTTGCCGCAGGCGCGGTAGAGCGTCAGGTGGAACAGGCTATTGGCTTCCAGGTAGCCGTGGACGTCGCGGGCATTCAGCGCAATTTCCATGCGCTCGGTGCAATTGCGCAGCAACGCCATGTCGGCAGGCTTCAGGTGCCTGGCCGCGTCCTCCACCGCCAGCCCCTCCAGGGATTGCCGCACCTGCAGGATCTGCAGGTAGCGCTCACGGGTCATCACCGGCACCCGTAGCGAGCGCTGCGGCTCGCCCTCCAACGCGCCCTCGGCCACCAGCCGTTGCAGGGCGGCGCGAACCGGCATCGGGCTGGTGCCCCACTCATCGGCCAGGTCGCGGATCTTGAGCCGCTCGCCGGGCTGGAAGCGCCCGCTCAGCAGGGCCTGGCGCAGGTTCTGGTACAGCTGTTCCTGAAGGTTGTCGGCCATCGTGATTCACTCCCGGCCGGCCGGCGGCGCCGGCAGTTGGGCGAAGGTCAGGCTGCAGTCATGCTTCATCTTGCTTATCCCTTGTTCTCGATCAGACAGTTGCCGCCATCCACCACCAGCACTTCGCCGGTGATGTAGCTGGCTTCAGGCGAGGCCAGGAAGGCGATGGCGGCCGCCACCTCCTCCGGTCGCCCGGAACGGCCGAGCGGCGTGCGCCGTCCGGCCTGGATTTCTTCCTCGCTGCTGGAGCCGGTGGCGATCCAGCCCGGCGCCACGCTGTTCACCGTCACCCCGTGGCGCGCCACTTCCAGTGCCAGCCCCATGCTCATGCCGAGCATCCCGGCCTTGGCTGCGCTGTAAGCCGACTCGCCCGGATTGCTGGCGCGCACGCCGGTGGTGGAGCTGACATTGACGATGCGCCCGTAAGCGCGTTCCAGCATCCCCGGCAGCAGCGCGCGGGTGAGCAGGAAAGCGCTGGTCAGGTTGCGCGCCAGCGACAGGTTCCAGCTTGCCAGGTCCATGGCCGCCAGTTCGGCGAAGGGTTCCGGGCTGCCCTGCATGGCCATGCCGGCGTTGTTCACCAGCACGTCTACCCTTCCCCATTGCGCCTGCGCCCACTCGGCCAGGGCGCGGACGTCGTCCTCGCAGGTCAGGTCGGCGGGCAGCGCTCGGGCTTCGAAGCCTTCGGCGCACAGCTCCTGCGCCCGCAGCAGGACGCGCTCGCTACTGGCGGTGAGCAGCAGCTTCACGCCGTTGCGGGCCAGCCGGCGGGCACTGGCGAAGCCAATGCCGGACTCGCTGCCAGCGCCGCTGACCAGGGCGACCTGACCGGCCCAGGCGGGCTCATTCGTGACATCGCTCATGGATATCTTCTTTATCTGTGATCACAGAATTCGTTACAGGGCAGATTATCAGGCAGTCGACGCGCTGTATTGACATTTTTGTGATCACAAATGGAAGATGTGCGAAATAACAAACGAGGTGTGCAACATGACCGCCAGCGGAATCGCCCAACCGGCCGTGGATCTCTTCACCGCCCGCGAGCGCCAGCGCTTCCTGGAACAGAATCCCAAGTCCGTCGCCCTTGCCGAGCGTGCGCACAAGTCGCTGTACGCCGGTGTGCCGATGCACTGGATGGCCGACTGGTCCACGCCCTGCCCGCTGTTCGTCGAACGCGCCCAGGGCGCCCGCTTCTACGACGTGGACGGCCATGACTACGTGGACTTCTGCCTGGGCGATACCGGCAGCATGTTCGGCCATTCGCCGGCACCGATCGCCCGCGCGCTCGCCGAGCAAGGCGCACGCGGCCTGACCACCATGCTGCCTGGCGAAGACGCCGTAGTCTGCGGCGAGCTGCTCGCCGCGCGCTTCGGCCTGCCCTACTGGCAGGTGACCGCCACCGCGACCGACTCCAACCGCTATGTGCTGCGCTGGGCCCGCGCGGTGACCAGGCGCAAGACCCTGCTGGTGTTCGACGGCTGCTACCACGGCACCGTCGACGACGTGATGGTGCGCTACCGCGACGGCGAGACCGTGCACCGCTCCGGCCTGGTCGGCCAGGCCTACGACCTGACCCAGCACAGCCGCTCCATTCCCTTCAACGACGTCGAGGCGCTGGAAGCCGCGCTGGCCCAGGGTGACGTCTGCGCCCTGCTGTGCGAGCCGGCGATGACCAACATCGGCATGGTCCTGCCCGACCCGGGCTTCATGCAGAAGTGCCGCGAGCTGACCCGCCAGTACGGTTCGCTGCTGATCATCGACGAAACCCACACCATCTCCACCAACATCGGTGGCTGCACGAAGCTGTGGAACCTCGACCCGGACTTCTTCGTGGTCGGTAAGCCGATCGCCGGCGGCGTGCCCTGCGGCATCTTCGGTTGCAGCGCGGAGATGGCCGAACGCATGGCCGCGTCGCGCCAGAGCGCCCAGGAAGACAGCCATGGCCACGGCCACAGCGGCATGGGCACCACGCTCTCGGCCAACGCCCTGGCCATGCACTGCATGCGCGCCAACCTGGAGCAGGTGATGACCCAGGCGGCCTACGACCACATGCTGCCGCTGGCCAAGCGCCTCGCTGACGGTTTCCGCCGCCTGATCGCCAAGCACGACCTTAAGTGGTCGGTGACCGAGCTGGGCGCGCGCAGCGAGTTCCAGTTCTGCCCCGTCTCGCCGCGCACCGGCGCCGAGGCCGAAGCGGCCTTCCACGACGAGCTGCAGATGGCCCTGCACCTGTACCTGATCAATCGCGGCATCCTGATCACGCCGTTCCACAACATGACCCTGTGCTGCCCGGACACCACCGCCGCCGACGTGGATCGCCTGATCGAGACCCTCGATGCCGGCATCACCGAGCTGCTGGCGATTCCCGGCGCGCGCGAGGCCTGATCGCCTGCCACCTGCAGGAGCGGACGTGGTTCGCTCCTGCCAGAAGAACAACCCGGCGCACCGCGCCACGAGGACCACCATGCAATTCGCCGATCGTCAGGAAGCCGAAGCCTTCCTCGCCGCCCATCCGGACGTGCGCAGCATCGAACTCTTCATCATCGACTCCAACGGCATCCCGCGCGGCAAGCTGCTGCACCGCGACGAGCTGCTGGCGATCTACGACAACGGCCGCCCGCTGCCCAGCTCGATACTCGCGCTGACCGTGCAGGGCGAAGACGTCGAAGGCACCGGGCTGGTCTGGGAAGTGGCCGACGCCGACTGCTGGACCTACCCCCTGCCCGGCAGCCTGACCCTGCAACCCTGGCGCGCCAACCCCACTGGCCAGCTGCAGGTGAGCATGCACCCGACCCAGGGTTTGCCCGCCACGCCTGCCGATCCACGCCAGGCACTGTCCCGCGTGGTCGACCGGCTGAAGGCCGACGGCTTCCACCCGGTGATGGCGGTGGAGCTGGAGTTCTACCTGCTGGACAAGCAGCGCGATGCCAACGGCCGTCCGCAGCCGGCGCTGCAGATGAACGGCATCCGCCCGGAAGCGCCGCAGGTCTACGGCGTCTATGAGCTGGAGCAGCTGCAGCCATTCCTGGACGACCTCTACGCCGCCTGCGAAGTCCAGGGCCTGCCGGTGCGCACGACGATCTCCGAGTACGCTCCGGGCCAGGTCGAGCTGACCCTGGAACATCGTTTCGACGTCATGCAGGCCATCGACGAAGGCGTGCGCTACAAGCGCCTGGTAAAGGGCGTGGCGAACAAGCACGGGCTGCAGGCCTGCTTCATGGCCAAGCCGTTCGGCGACTGCGCCGGCTCCGGCATGCACCTGCATGTCAGCCTGGCCGACGAGCAGGGCAACAACCTCTACGCCAGCGAAGACATTCACGGCACTCCACTGCTGCGCCACTCCATCGGCGGCATGATGGCGCGCCTGCTGGATTCCCTGGCGATCTTCTGCCCCAACGCCAACTCCTTCCGCCGATTCCAGGCCAACAGCTATGCGCCGCTGGCCAAGAGCTGGGGAGTGAACAACCGCACCGTGTCGTTCCGCGTACCTGGCGGTCCGGCGAAAAGCCGGCACATCGAGCACCGCATCTGCGGCGCCGACGCCAACCCGTACCTGGCGGCAGCGGCGATCCTCGCGGCGATCCACGAAGGTATCCGCGAGCAGATCGATCCGGGCGCGCCCATCGTCGGCAACGGCTACGAGCAGGCCACCGAGTTCCTACCCACCGACTGGCTTACCGCACTGCGCGCTCTGGAGGCTTCGACCTGGGCCCGCGAGGCGCTGGGCGAGGAATTCCTCAAGGTGTTCCTGGCGATCAAGTGGGAGGAGTACCGCCAGTTCATGGGCGAAGTCGGCGAGCAGGACTGGCGCTGGTATCTGCATCACGCGTGATTCGTGCGGCAATACGGCGGATAACCGCGAGCGGTTATTCGCCGCCACCCCTCCCACGGTTCGCAGCCCCCACTGACACACGACAGCCTTACGAAAAATTTACCCTGTCAGACTGAAGAATCTGGTCTTTTCTTGGTCTGTAATTGCACGGGGCGCAGACGCGTCTCGTGGTCAAAGCGGCGCCGCCGGTACTGCCTGCCGGCCGCCGTCCTCTCTCAGGCAGGGAGAATCCGTAGACAATGAGCACTCCCGTCGTACTGATCACCGGCGCTGCCGGTGGCCTCGGAAAAGCCATCGCCAAACGTTTCGCCCAAAGCCACTGGCGCATCGCCGCAACCGACGTGGACAAAGCCGGCCTGCATGCGCTCAACGCCCAGGTGCCGCTGGACGCCACCGCCGTAGGCGACCTGCGACGCGCCGACAACTGCCACAGCCTGATGTCCGACATCCTCGCCCGCACGGGCCGCCTCGACGCCCTGGTGAACGCTGCCGGCGTCTGGCGCGAAGGCCCGGTGGAGGACTTCAACGAAGACGACTTCGACCTGGTGATGGGCGTGAACCTCAAGGCCGCGTTCTACATGTGCCAGGCGGCGACGCCTTACCTCAAGGAGAACCGCGGCTGCATCGTCAACATCTCCAGCGACTCCGGCCGTCAGGCCTATCGCGGCTCCGCAGCCTACTGCGCGAGCAAGGCGGCGCTGACCATGCTCACCCGAACCCTGGCACTGGAACTGGCCGAGTCCGGCGTGCGGGTCAACGCCATCTCGCCTGCCGACATCGCCACGCCGATGCTCGACTACCAGGCCGAACGCTATGGCCAGGGTAATCCGGCGGCATACAAACTCGAACTGCTGAAGGACTATCCACAGGGCACGGTGGCGCGCTTCATCCGCCCGGAAGAAGTCGCCGAGCTGGTCTGGTACCTGTGCAAGCCGGAATCCGAAGCCATCACCGGCGCAGACCTGGCAATCGACTTCGGCCTCTCCGCCGGGCGCTGAGCCGGCAGGCGAATGGACGGGCGGCCTTGGGTCGCCCATTTTCATTTCGGGCGTTGATCGGACGACGGAAATACCATTGGTAAATGGCCCACTAGTGCCTGGCGCCAATCGGCGGTATAGAAAAAACTGTGTCGCCTGCCGCACTTTGGTTGTCCAGAGTTAGGCCCTTTCCTTTTCCCAAGACAATTCCGAAGAGAATTCCATGGAACCTGGCAACCACCAGCTCAGCATGACCGTCCTGATGACCCCCGACATGGCCAACTTCTCCGGCAATGTCCACGGTGGCACCCTGCTCAAGTACCTCGACGAAGTCGCCTACGCCTGCGCCAGCCGCTACGCCGGCTACTACGTGGTAACCCTGTCGGTGGACCAGGTGATCTTCCGCGAACCGATCCATGTCGGCGAACTGGTCACCTTCCTCGCCTCGGTGAACTACACCGGCCGCACCTCCATGGAGATCGGCGTGAAAGTGGTCACCGAGAACATCCGCGAAAAGTCGGTGCGTCACACCAACAGCTGCTTCTTCACCATGGTGGCGCTGGATGACGAGCGCAAACCGATCGTCGTGCCGCAGCTCGATCCGCAAACCAAGGACGAGAAACGCCGCTTCGCACAGGCACGACAGCGTCGGCAGATTCGCCAGGAGCTGGAACAGCGCTACAAAGAGCTTCGCGACGAATGACGGACGTTCGCGACATTTCCTGAAAAGAAATGTCGCGTGCCGTGGAAATTCCTTAATGCGTCAACAGGTTACCCTTGCGTGAAAGCAAGGTAGGAATTGATTACTACGCCTAAACTTTTCACACGCGGGTTTGCCCCCGTGACCCACCGTCGAGCGACCCGGTGCTGATGCGCAGTCCGGTCGCTCCCTGAGTGCCCGGAGCCCAGACCATGCATCACACCCCGCTACTGACCACCCTAGCCGTAGGCTTCGTACTGGCCTTCGTCCTTGGCGCCCTGGCCAACCGCCTTCGCATCTCGCCGCTGGTGGGCTACCTGCTCGCCGGCGTGCTGGCCGGCCCCTTCACTCCCGGCTATGTCGCCGACCAGGCGCTGTCCGTGGAGATCGCCGAACTGGGCGTGATCCTGCTGATGTTCGGCGTCGGCCTGCACTTCTCGCTGAAAGACCTGCTGTCGGTCAAAGCCATCGCCATCCCCGGCGCGGTGGTGCAGATCGGCGTTGCCACCCTGCTCGGGCTTGGTCTCGCCTGGATGATGGGCTGGAACTTCGGCGGCGGCCTGGTCTTCGGCCTCGCGCTGTCAGTGGCCAGTACCGTGGTACTGCTGCGCGCGCTGGAGCAGCGCCAGCTGATCGACACCAAGCGCGGACGCATCGCCATCGGCTGGCTGATCGTCGAAGACCTCGCCATGGTCCTCACACTCGTGCTACTGCCGGCGCTGGCCGGCTCGCTGGGCGGCACCTCAGACGGTGGCGACGGCGGCCTGCTGATGCCGATCCTGCTGACCCTGGGCAAGGTCGCCGCCTTCGTCGCGGTGATGATCCTTGGGGGCCGCCGCTTTGTCCCCTGGGTACTGGAGCGCGTGGCCAAGACCGGCTCGCGCGAACTGTTCACCCTGGCCGTGCTGGCCATCGCCCTGGGCATCGCCTACGGCTCGGCGGTGATCTTCGGCGTGTCCTTCGCCCTCGGCGCCTTCTTCGCCGGGATGATCCTCAACGAGTCCGAGCTCAGCCACGAGGCCGCCGAGAACTCGCTGCCGCTGCGCGACGCCTTCGCCGTCCTGTTCTTCGTCTCCGTCGGCATGCTGTTCAACCCGGCCATCCTGATCCACGAGCCGCTGCCGGTGCTGGCGACCTTCCTGGTGATCGTCTTCGGCAAGTCGGTCGCGGCCTATGTCATCGTGCGGATGTTCGGCCACCCCAACAGCACCGCGCTGACCATCGCCGCAAGCCTGGCGCAGATCGGCGAGTTCTCCTTCATCCTGGTCGGCCTGGGCGTGACCCTGAACCTGCTGCCCGAAGCCGGTCGTGACCTGGTACTGGCCGGCGCGATCCTGTCGATCCTGGTCAACCCGCTGCTGTTCATCGCCATCGACCGCCTGCAGGCGCGCCAGGCGCAGAAGGCCGAAGCCGAGCCCGGTGTCGTTCAGGTAGAAGCGCCGGACCTGCCGCCACCGGTGCTGGAGCAGAACCATGCGATCCTCATCGGCCACGGCCGCGTCGGCGCGCTGGTCAGCGAGCGCCTGCGCAAGGACAAGGTTCCGGTGGTGGTCATCGAGGACAAGCGCGAGAAGGCCGCCGAGCTGCGCGAGCACGGTCTCTGCGTAGTGGTCGGTAACGCCGCCAATCCCGAGGTGCTGAACCAGGCCAATATCACCTCGGCGCGCTGGCTGCTGATCGCCATCCCCAACGGCTTCGAGGCCGGGACGATTTCCAGCCACGCGCGAGCGATCAACCCGAACCTGGACATCATCGCTCGCGCCCACTTCGACGCCGAGGTGGATTACCTGGAGCAGAACGGTGCCAACCTGGTGATCATGGGCGAGCGGGAAATCGCCCGCGGCATGGTCGAGCGGGTCGAACGCGAGGAGGCCAGCGCGGCACCTGGCGACGACCACCTGCCGCAGTCGGCCTGACGCCATGCTGCGCCGGCTCTACGACTGGACCATGCGCCTGGCGGGGCATCCGCGGGCGGAGCTGGCGCTGGGCGGGGTGACCTTCGCCGAGAGTTCGTTCTTCCCCATTCCGCCGGACGCGCTGCTGGTGCCCATGGTCCTGGCCAACCGGGCCAAAGCCTGGCGCTATGCGGCGATCTGCATCGTCAGTTCGGTGCTCGGCGGCATCGCCGGCTACTTCATCGGCCTGCTGCTGTTCGAGACGGTGGGCCAGGCGATCCTGGCCTTCTACGGCCTGCAGGAAAACTTCGCCGAGGTCGCCGACCGCTACAACGAACTGGGCTGGCTGATGGTCCTGCTGGGCGGCGGCTTCACACCGCTGCCTTACAAACTGATCACCCTGACCAGCGGGGTGACCCAACTGGACCTGGTGCTGTTCATCGCGCTAAGCGTGGTGGCGCGCACCCTGCGCTTCGCGGCCACCTGCGCCCTGCTGTTCTGGGCAGGGCCCGCACTGCGCGAGGCCATCGAGAAACGCCTGGGCCTGGCGTTCGGCCTGCTCACGGCGATGGTGGTCGGTGGGTTGCTGCTGGGCAAGTACATGCTCTGAGGCAGGGCTCTTTGTAGGAGCGAGCTTGCTCGCGAACCGCCCAGCGCCAGAGCTGGCGGATAATCGGTTCGCGAGCAAGCTCGCTCCTACAGTTCAGCCCTCTCGAATCAGCCCAGCTTCACTGCCTCGAACTTCACCCGCGGGTGGGCGATGCGATCCTGGGCGCGCACCAGTTCCAACTCGTAGCTGCCGCAGGCCTGGGTTTCCAGCAGCACCTCATGCACGGCGGCGGCGCAGAATTCAAAGGCTGTGCGCAGGTCATCGCCCAGCAGCAGACGGGCGAGGAACAACCCGGAAGTCAGATCGCCCACGCCCACCGGCTGGCGCGGGAAGGCCAGCAGCGGGCGGCGCAGGTGCCAGGTCTCATCGAGAGTCACCAGCAGCATCTCGAAGGCGTCCGCCGGCTTGCCCGGGTAGTTCAGGTGCTTCACCAGAATCGCCTTCGGGCCTCGCACCAGCAGGCCGCGGGCCATCGCCGCGCAGTCTTCCAGGGAAGTCGGCTGGCGGTCGCAGAAGCTGTCCAGCTCCAGTTGGTTCGGGCACAGGTAGTCGGCCACGGCGGCCGCTTCGTGGAGGAGGAATTCGCTGACTTCCGGAGCAACGATGCAGCCTTTCTCCGGATGGCCCATCACCGGGTCGCACAGGTACACCGCTCGCGGGTTAACCTCGCGGATACGCTTCACCACTTCGAGGATCGAGCGGCCCTGCGCCGCGCTGCCCAGGTAGCCCGAGAGCACCGCGTCGCAGTTGCCCAGCTCGCCGATGGCGGCGATGCCGTCCACCAGTGCGGGAATCTGCTCCGGCGGCAGCACCTGGCCCGTCCAGTGGCCATACTGGGTATGGTTGGAGAACTGCACGGTGTTCAGCGGCCAGACGTTCACCCCGATGCGTCGCATGGGGAACTCGGCGGCACTGTTGCCGGCGTGGCCGAAGACGACGTGGGACTGGATGGCGAGAACGTGGGGAGTGCGCGGCATAACGGTGTCCTGCTACAGAATGGGGCAGTATGGGGCGCAATTCACAGGCTGTGAACATCCGGCTCTCGCCGCCCGACGGCGGAGTGAGTAAGCTGGTGCGCCGATTCCGAGGAAGCTGAAGTGGACCTGGGCAATCTTTTCATCTTCATGCTGGTTGTCGCGGGCGCCGCCTGGTGGTGGCGTGCCCATGGCATCCGCGAACGTGCGCTGGTCCTGGCCAAGCAGCACTGCGCGCGAGAGGGCGTGGAGCTGCTCGATGACGCCATGGCGCTGCAGCGCTTCCGCTTCCAACGCGACGGCCGCGGCAACCTGCGCCTGGCCCGCGAATACGCTTTCGAGTTCACCGCCACCGGGCAGGAGCGCTACGCCGGCAGCATCGCCATGTTCGGCCAGCACCTGGGCCGCGTCGAGCTGGCACCGTTCCGCATGGAGCCCGAGCAGCGCGCACCGGCGTCCCCGGTCGCCACCTTCCACCCCGCCGCCGCTCCGGTGGACGAGGAGATCATCGACGCGGTGTTCGACGACACGCCACCGCCGCGCCCCCGTGGCGAAGTGGTGCGCCTGGACGAATGGCGCCGCGCGCATCAGGGCAAGAAAGTCGGCGACTGAGCGCAATCAGCTCGGTTCGTCTTCGGTCCGTTCACGTAGTTCGACGACTCGCGCCAGCACCTGGCGCAGCTGCGCATTCATCAGTGTGCCGACGGTCCGACCGAGGAACCAGCAACGCCAGCGATAAAGGAAGAATGCTCGACGCTGCTGATTGCGCCGGCACTTCTCGAACAGCCAGTCGGCATCGAAGCCGGTCCACTCTCCCGCGGTCGCCAGGGCATTCGGGTAGACCACCGGGACCACCTCCAGGCAATAGATGGCTTCCAGTTCGACCAGGGGGAAATCGCTGACCGCCAGCGTGCGGGCGATGTAGTTGATGTCTGCCTCGGTCGTCTCGGTGTCCAGCCACAGCTCGGACAACGCCAGCCAGACGGACTCGCGGGCCGGGTCGTTCATTCGTGGCTCAGCAGGAAGCGCGACACGCGCGCGGCGCTGTCCTCGGGGAATTCCTGCATGAAGCAGTGGCCGCCATCGACGCACTGGCCGCTCACCACCTTGTTCACTGCACACCAGCGCGCCACCGACTTGGGCACGAACGGGTAGGTACGCTCGCCAAACAGCACCTGGGTCGGCGTCGCCACCTTGGCCAGTGTCGGCCACAGGCGCTTGGGGAAGGAGCTGAAGATTTCCGCCTCGCGGCTGGGCCGGCATTTCAGCTCGACGCCCGCCTCGGTGCGCTTCAGCGCGTTCTCCACATAGGCCCATAGCGCTTCGTCGGTCCAGCCCTTGAAGATGCCGCGGCCGTGCAGGCCGGTGTAGGCCGCCTCGCGGTCCGGCCACTGGCTGCGCCGCGAGCGCGCCTTCTGCACCATGGTGCGGCGCTTGTGCAAGCCGAGCACTTCAGAGAGCGCCATCACGCCGATCATCGCCGGGGTGAACAACACCGGATCGAGCAGCACCGCGCGGCGGAACAGCTCGGGATGACGACCGAGGATCAGGCTGGTGAGCACGCCGCCAAAGCTGTGCCCGGCCGCGTAATGCGGCACGTCGCCGAACACTTTGCTGCCGGCCTGGAAGGCTTCCACCGCCATCTCGGCGTTGCGGTTCCAGCCGTGGAAACGTCCGCCGTGGTCACTGTCGCCATGGCCCTGCACGTCGCACAGCCAGAGGTCGAAATCCTGCGCCAGTACTTTCAGCATCGGCTCGTAGGCGCGGCCGCAGAAGCCGTTGCCATGCAGGAAGTGCAGCAGCGGCTTGCCGCTGGGCTCGCTGCGCCAGCCGCGCAGGGTGAAACCGGCGGACCCTTCGTGGGTCCAGGGCGACAACTGCATCGAAGCTCTCCATCGGGATGCCGGCAGTGTAGCGAGGCGGCGGGGCGCCGGACCAGCTCGCGGCCGTGCTATTGTCGCCAGCCGTTGGTCGAACCCCGTCGAACATGTCGCCTACCCGCCCCTTACGCCTGCTGCTGATCTGCCTGCTCCTGCTGGCCGGGCTGGTGCTGTCGGTGTTCTGGGCCGGCGAAAAGGCGCGGCACCGCGCGCTGCTCGCCGAAGCGGAAGCCGCCCATGAGCAACTCGGCCTCTACGCCAACTCCCTGCACACCCTGATCGAACGCTTCCGCAGCATCCCCGCCGTGCTCGCGCTGGACCCGGAACTGCGCGCGGCCATGCGCGGCCCGGTCACCGGCGAGCTGCAGCACCGGCTCAACCTCAAGCTGCAGGAAATCAATGGCGCGGCGCGCTCCTCGACCCTGGAGCTGCTGGACCACACCGGCCTTGCCGTGGCTGCCAGCAACTGGAACCTGCCGGTCAGCTACGTCGGCCACAACTACGGCTTCCGCCCCTACTTCCGCCAGACCATCGCCCAGGGCGCCGGGCGCTTTTACGCGGTCGGCGTGACCAGCGGGATTCCCGGCTACTTCCTGTCCAACGCCCTGCGCGACGACGACGGCACCTTCCTCGGCGCCATCGTGGTCAAGCTGGAATTCCCCGACCTCGAGCGCCAGTGGAGCCAGACCCCGGACGTTGTGCTGGTGAGCGACAGCAAGGGCGTGGTGTTCCTCGCCAACCACCCGCGCTGGCGCTACCGCGAACTGCAACCGCTGGACGCCGTGGCCCGCGCCGAGATGGCCGACACCCGCCAGTACCACAAACAGCCGCTCAGCGCGCTGCCGCACCGGACGCTGGAAACCCTCGGCGAGCACGCGCGCATGGTTCGCGTCGACGGCCAGGACATCAGCGGCGACTACCTCTGGCAATCGGTCGGCCTGCCGGAAGACGAGTGGACCCTGCACCTGCTGCGCAATCCCCACGGCGTGCAGTCCGACGTCACCAGCGCGCGGCTTGCTGCTGCCGGGGTCTGGCTGGCGCTGGTGTTCCTCGTGCTCTGGCTGCAACAGCGCCGCCGCCTGGCGCGCCTGCGCCAGCGCAATCAGGAAGAGCTGGAACGCCTGGTGGAGCAGCGCACCGCCGCCCTGCGCACCGCTCAGGACGGCCTGGTGCAGGCGGCCAAGCTCGCCGCGCTGGGGCAGATGTCCGCCGCGCTGGCCCATGAGATCAACCAGCCGCTCACCGCGCAACGCATGCAGCTCGCCAGCGTGCGCCTGCTGCTCGACGCCGGCCGCCAGGACGATGCCCGCGCGGCGCTGGTGCGCGTGGATGAACTGCTCGAACGCATGGCCGCGCTCACCGGCCACCTCAAGACCTTCGCCCGCAAGACGCCTGGCGGCCTGCGCGAACGCATCGAACTGGGCCACGTGATCGAGCAGGCCTTGCAGCTGCTGGCCGTGCGCATCCGCGCCGAAGGTGTGGAGATCAGCCAGGACCTCGACCTGCCCGCCTGGGTACTGGGCGATGCGATCCGCCTGGAACAGGTGCTGGTCAACCTGATCCGCAACGCCCTCGACGCCGTCTCCCACACCGACCAGCCGCAGATCCGCCTGACCCTGCGCCGCAACGGCGAACACTGGTACCTGGAAGTCGCCGACAACGGCCCCGGCATCGACGAAGCCCATCTGGCCAGCGTCTTCGACCCCTTCTTCACCACCAAGCCGGTGGGCGAAGGACTGGGCCTGGGGCTGGCGGTATCCTATGGCATCGTCCACGAACTCGGCGGGCACCTCGGCGCCGCCAACCAGCCCCCCGGCGGCGCGGTGTTCCGCCTCAGCCTGCCGGCCGCCAGCGAAGAAAGAAGACCATGAGCGAGACCATCCTCTTCGTCGACGACGAAGCCGCCATCCGTGACGCCGTGCAGCAATGGCTGCAACTCTCCGGCTTCGATGTGCGCCTGTGCGGCAGTGCCGACGAGTGCCTGAAAAGCGTCTCCCGCGAGCTGCCCGGCGTGGTCATCAGCGATGTGCGCATGCCCGGCACCGACGGCCTGGCCCTGCTCGAACGCCTGCAGCAGATCGACCGCGATCTGCCGGTGATCATGGTCACCGGCCATGGCGATGTGCCCATGGCGGTGCAGGCGATGCGCCAGGGCGCCTACGACTTCATCGAGAAACCCTTCACCCCCGAACGCCTGCTCGACAGCCTGCGCCGCGCCCTTGAGAAACGCCGGCTGGTGCAGGAGAACCGCCAGCTGCGCGAACAGGCGGCGCTCAAGGACCAGATCGAATCGCGCCTGCTCGGCGTCTCGCGGCCCATGGAAACCCTGCGCCGACAGATCATGGCGCTGGCCGGTACGCCGGTGAATGTGCTGATCCGCGGCGACACCGGCAGCGGCAAGGAACTGGTCGCGCGCTGCCTGCACGACTTCGGCCCACGCGCCGGCAAGCCCTTCGTCGCGCTGAACTGCGCGGCGATTCCCGAGCAGTTGTTCGAGACCGAACTGTTCGGCCACGAAAGCGGCGCCTTCACTGGCGCCCAGGGAAAACGCATCGGCAAGCTGGAGCACTCCAACGGCGGCAGCCTGTTCCTCGACGAGATCGAGAGCATGCCGCTGGCCCAGCAGGTGAAGCTGCTGCGCGTGCTGCAGGAACAGCAACTGGAGCGCCTGGGCTCGAACCAGAGCATCAAGGTGGACCTGCGGGTGATCGCCGCGACCAAGCCTGACCTGCTCGAGGAAGCCCGCGCCGGGCGTTTCCGCGAGGACCTCGTGTACCGCCTGAACGTCGCCGAGCTGCGCCTGCCGCCGCTGCGCGAACGCCGCGAGGATATCCCGCTGCTGTTCGAGCACTACGCCCTGCTGGCCAGCGAGAAATTCGGCCGCGAAGCCGCGCCGCTCTCCGCCAGCGAACTGGCGCGCCTGCTCGCCCACGACTGGCCGGGCAACGTGCGCGAACTGGCCAACGCCGCCGAGCGCCATGTGCTCGGCCTGGACCGCGCCGAGCTGCCGATCGAGCCCGCCGGCAACGGCCTGTTCGAACGCATGGAAGCCTATGAGGCAGAGTGCATCCGCCAGGCACTGGGCCAGTGCAAGGGCGACATCAAGGCGGTGATGGAGCTGCTCGGCCTGCCGCGCCGCACCCTCAACGAGAAGATGCAGCGCCACGGGCTAAGCCGCGGGGATTACCTGAGCGAGGACTGAGCCAGTTCTTCGGCGAAGAACCAGCCGGTGCACCAGCGCGCCAGCGGCCAGAGCAGCGCCAGCAGCAGGATCGCCGGCGGCAGCAGGTAGAGCGGCAGGCTGCTGGAGTTCAGCGAGCTGTAGGCGGCGAAGGCCACGAGGATCGAGACCAGAGCGATCGCGACCACCCACAGCACCAGCAGCACCAGCGCACAGCCCAGCACCCGACCGGCCGCGAAGCGCACGACCTGCGCTGGCAGACGCGTGTGCACCGCCGCCATGACAATGGCGAAGGGCAGCACACCGCCCGCCAGCAGGAACACCGATTGCCAGCCGTCCGCGCCGCTGTAAAGGTAAAGCACCCCATAGCTGAGCGCGGCCAGCGCCTTGTAGATCAGCGCGCTGAAGCAAAGCGCCACCCCCAGCGATACCTGCCAGGACGGCAGCGCAAAGGTCTCGCCGGGCGCCAGCTGCTGGGAGCGTGAACGCGCCAGTGACAGCACCCCCCAGAGCGGTAACAGGCAACCCAGAACTAGATTGATCAGCGAATTGGCCTGGCCGTAGAGGACCATCCAGAGGGTCCGGGCATCCTGCTCGAACGCCCATTGATAAAAAGACACGCTCAGATAGGACGCGACCGTGCTGACGACCATGGTGGCAATCAGATAGGCCACGCCGAAGCCTACCAGCAATCCGGCCAGCGGCTGGAAGCGGGCGATGCCATGGCGTTCGCGCAGGTGATGCACCATCAGCAGGACCGCCGCCGCATAGAAGACCAGCCCGCCCAGCCAGTTCGCCAGCATCGTGGGCAGGTATTGCGGAAGGCGCTCACGGTAGCTGCCCAGGTCGCCGATCCACTGCACGGCATTGCTGCCGAAGAACGCCACCGCCGCTGCCACGATCATCGCGGCGACGAACTGCAGGGGCTGGTTGCTGGCGGACGGCGCAGCAGCAATTGATGCGCTGAGTGGCGCATGGGGTGTCGCGAAGGGGTTATCGGTGGTCATCTCGGCATCCTTGTCGAATCCGGCTCGTAGCGCGGAGTGCGCCCAGCCTAACAGTCCACCGCCGCTTTTCCACCGGCAAAAAAAAGGCCGCTGAAAGCAGCGGCCTTGAGACGGACATCGATCTGGAGCAATCAAGAATCGACGTCGGGAAGCTTGCCGGCGGTGAGGCCGGTAACGGCGCTGCTCGAATGCCGCGTCGTTGGGTCAAGTATATTGACCGATTGGCCAGGAATACAGATCACCGGCGGCGAAAGACTGTTACAGCTTCTGTAATAGTCATCCTGATGCCGGAAGCGCAGGCAAAAAAAACGCCGCATGTCTTATGCGGCGCAAGGTGTTGAGAAGCCCGGCTCACGCTCCGGGCCTCCCGGGGGAAGCGGCCGATCAGGAATCGGCGTTACTGCCAGCGGCGGCCTTGGCGGTCTGCTCGGCGGACTGGGCCTGCTGCTGGGCAATCACTGCTTCGTTGGCCTTGACCATCTTGTCGGTCATCAGGCGCGATTCTTCGGCGAAGCTCAACTGAGTGAAGGACAGCGAGCAGACGGACAGCAGGGCAGCAACATAAAGCGAACGGGACATGACGGTGATCCTTTCTGAACACCCGATTGGTCGGGGTTGATGAAAGGTTACGGCGCAACAGTCCCTCGAAAAATAGCTAGCTAACCAACAAAGCATTGCCTAAAAAGCAACAATCCGCGCCGATCGTCCGAGAACACCGATATAGAGCGGCTGCGACGATCTGCCACGCTAGCGCCCAAAGCCCGAGACGGCCTTATGCCCAGTTGACGGGATCGTTGAGCGCTGCTTCGTCTTCCTCGAATACCCGCGGCAGCTCAGCCTTGAGGAATTCGACCCAGGTGCGGATCTTCGCGTCGAGGAAGCGCCGCGATGGGTATAGCGCATAGATCTGCCGCACGTGCAGGCTGTGCCGGGGCAGTACGCGTACCAGCGAACGCCGGCGCAAGGCGGGGGCAGCGACGTAGCTGGGCAGCAGGCAGATGCCCATGCCGGCGGCCGCGGCGCCGGTCAGCGCCTCGGCGACGTTGACCATGAAGGTGTCGCGCGGGCGGATCACGCTTTCCTCGTTGCCCTCCTCGAACGCCCAGCCTTCGGGGAAGGTCGGGTCCTGCAGGCGCAGGCACTGGTGCTGGTGCAGGTCGGCGACGCTGGTCGGGGTGCCGCGCCGCTTGAGGTACTCGGGGCTGGCACAGAGCACGCTGTAGATGGTGCCCAGGGTCTGGGCGACGAACTCGGAGTCGGGCAGCTCGCGGTCGCGGGTGATCACCACGTCCTGGCCTTCCTCGAGGATGTCCGGTTGGCGCTGGGCCAGGGTCAGCTCGATGTAGACCTCGGGGAAGGACTCGCAGTAGCGCGAGATCAGCGGGATCAGGTGCTGCTGGCCCAGCCCGGTGAGCGAGTGCACACGCAGGCGACCGCGCGGGTTCAGATGCGCGCCACTGGCTTCGGCCTGGGCTTCATCGACATCGGCGAGGATTTCCCGGCAGCGCAGCAGGTAGCGCTCACCGGTTTCGGTCAGCGCCAGGCGTCTTGTCGTGCGGTGCAGCAGGCGCGCTTCCAGCTGGGCTTCGAGGTCGGAGACCACGCGCGAGACCTGGGCTGTGGATAACCCCAGGGCGTTGGCGGCGGCGGTGAAACTGCCGGCATCCACCACCCGGACGAATGCCCGCATCGCGTGAAGTACGTCCATGCTTCCCCCTGCCTGTTGATCTTGTCGTAGGCGCCTGTAGGAGACGACAACCATTGTTGTCCGCGCCGCAAAACTGAATCGCAGTATAGGGTCGTTTTTTGCCGATTGTTACCACGTATAGTGCCGGACAAGTCGCTGCAGCAACGTTGGGCATACCAGGCTCATCGTACGGCCGCCGATACACCAATCGACGGCCCTCTCCCCCGCGCATACCTGGCTGCAGCGACTGACTTTTTCTCCAGGGGCGGCCATCTTCGGATGACCGCCCTTTTTCGTTTCTGGCGTCGGGGTCTGGTGCGGGGCTTGTCCCCTCACTCCAACCCTCTCCCCCAGGAGAGGGTTGGAGTGAGGGTGAGGGCGGCCGAAAACACCGGAGTAAAGCAGGGTTCGCGAGCAAGCTCGCTCCTACAAGGGAAGAGCCGATCAGCGCGGTAGCGGGTACAGGCGCTCGTCGAACTGCTCCAGGCGCACGAACTCCAGCGGCTGGTCGTTCTCCAGGTGCTGCAGGCGGTCCTGGTACTGGCGCAGGAAGTCCTGGCGCGCGTCGTTGCTGATGTAAGGCACGTGCCAGGCCACGAAGGGCGGCAGCACGCTCATGCCGGTGTAAGCCAGGGTGCCGCGCAGGATCGGCCGCAGCATGTCTTCCAGCGGGCCGTGGATGGCGTCGTCGCCGAACATGTGGTCACGTCCGCCGAGGGTCACGGTTACCAGCGCCTTCTTGCCGGCCAGGCCGCCCTGGTCGTAGAAGCGCTTGCCGCCGTAGCAGATGCCCGAGACCAGCACGCGGTCGAACCAGCCTTTGAGGATGGCCGGCGCGGAGAACCAGTAGATCGGGAAGTTGAAGATCACCAGGTCCGCCCAGAGCAGCTTGTCCAACTCGGCCTGGATATCGGCGGCGATGGTCCTGGCCTTTGCGCCTTCACGCTGCTCCAGGGCGTAGACCAGGTACTCGGGGTTGGCACGGGCGCCAAAGTCAGCGGCGCTGGCCACCGGGTTCCAGTTCATCGCGTACAGGTCGGAGACCTGCACTTCATGGCCCTGGCCGCGCAGGGTTTCCTCGGCGAGTTGGTACAGCGCGGTGCTGAAGGATTGTGGTTCGTTGTGGGCGTGGACGATCAGTACGTTCATGTGGATTCCTGGAAACTCAGTGAGAGGCTGCCCTCACCCCAACCCCTCTCCCGGAGGGAGAGGGAGCTGAAAACATTAGAGTTGGATGGCCTTGAGCTCGACGAACTCGTGCAAGCCCTGCTCGCCCCATTCGCGGCCATTGCCGGACTGCTTGTAGCCACCGAACGGCGCCCGGTAGTTGAAGGCACCGCCGTTGACGAAACATTGGCCGGCGCGCATCTGCCGGGCGAGTCGCAGGCCATCTTCGCGGTCGCCCGCCCAGACGGCACTGGACAGGCCGAACGGCGAGTCGTTGGCGATGGCGATGGCCTCGGCCTCGTCGGCGTAGGGAATCAGGCACAGCACCGGGCCGAAGATTTCTTCGCGGGCGATGCGCATCTGGTTGTTCACACCGGCGAAGATCGTCGGCTGCACATAATGCCCGCGCTCCAGATTAGCCGGGCGCTCGGCGCCGCCGCAGACCAGCTGCGCGCCCTCTTCCTGGCCGACGCGAACGTAATCGAGCACGGTGCGGCGCTGGCCGCCCGAGCACATCGGGCCGAGGAAGCTGTCGGCGTCCAGCGGGTCGCCCATCTTCAGTGCAAGGGTTTCGGTGCGGGCGATTTCCACGGCTTCCGCGTAGCGGCTGGCCGGCAGCAGCATGCGAGTCAGCGCGGTGCAGGTCTGCCCGGAGTTGATCATCACGTCCTGCACGCCGTGGCGCACGGCGGCAGCCAGGTCGGCATCGGCGGTGATCAGGAACGGCGATTTGCCGCCCAGCTCCAGGCACACGCGCTTGACCGTCGGCGCCGCCGCTTCGGAAACCTTGATCCCCGCGCTGGTGGAACCGGTGAAGGACACCATGTCCACGTCTGGATGCCGCGCCAGTGCTTCGCCGACCTTGGAGCCCGGGCCGCTGACCAGGTTGAATACGCCCGCCGGCAGGCCGATGGCGTGGACCATGTCGGCCAGCAGGAAGGCGTGCAGCGGGGTGTCCTGGCTCGGCTTGACCACCACGGTGCAGCCGGCGGCCAATGCCGGGGCGAGCTTGCCGATCAACTGGTGCAGCGGGTAGTTCCAGGGGTTGATGAAGGCGCAGACGCCCACCGCTTCCTTGACGATCAGCGAGTTGCCGACCTCGCGGACTTCGTCCATGTGCGCGGCCATGGCGGCGTAGCTTTCCAGGCCCTCGATGGGCCCGTCGACCTGCACCATGCGGCACCACTGGATGGGCATGCCCAGCTCGGCGGTGATCAACGCGGCCATCTCGTCGGCGCGGTTCTTCAGTTGCTCGGCCAGCGCGCGGATGTAACCGGCGCGCACGTGGGACGGAGTCTGCGACCATGCCGGGAAGGCGTGGCGCGCGGCGTCCACCGCGCGGTTCACGTCACCTTCGCCGCCCAGCGGCACGCGGCCGACGCATTCCTCGGTGGCCGGGTTCTGCACCTCGGCCATGCCCTGGCCTTGCGGCGTCACCCAGGCGCCGTCGATGTAGAGCTGGGTACGCTCACGCATAGCGTTTTTCCTTCAGCAGTTCGGCAGCACAGAGTGCGATGCGGCGGCAGGCTTCGCGCAGCGGTTCGGCGCCGAGCACCAGGCCCAGGCGGATGTGCCCGGCGGCGCTGGGGCCGAAGGCTTCGCCGGCCAGCACGGAGACGCCGTGGCGGTCCAGCAGCACGTCAGCGAAATCCTGGGCGGAGAGCCCGGTGGCGCGGATATCGACCATCACAAACATGCCGCCGTCCGGGCGCAGGGCGCGCACGCCGACGCAATCGGCGAGGCAGTCGAGCACCAGGTCGCGGCGCTGGCGGTAGGCCTCGCGCATGGCTTCCAGCTCCGGCAGTTTGGCTTCCAGCGCGGTGCAGGCGGCGTCCTGGATGAAGTCCGGCGAGCCGTAGAGCATGCACAGGGCGAGGTTTTCCAGGTGCGCGCAAAGCTCACGCGGGCCGACCACCCAGCCGACGCGCCAGCCGGTCATGGCGTGGGATTTCGACAGGCTGTTGAGGGTCGCGGTGCGCTCGGCCATGCCCGGCAGGCTGGCGGGGCTGATGTGCTCGCCGTCGAACAGCAGCTCGCTGTAGACCTCGTCGGAAATCATCCACAGGTCATGAGTTATGCACAGCTCGGCCAGCTTCTCCCAGGTCGCGCGCGGCAGGCTGGCGCCGGAGGGGTTATGCGGGCTGTTGATGGCCAGGGCGCGGGTGCGCGGAGTGATCAGCGCGGCAACGTCCTCGGCCTGCACGCGGAAGCCGTGCTCGGAGCGCACCGACACCGGGATGACCTTGGCACCGCAGGCACCGAACACTGCTTCATAGGTGACGTACATCGGCTCGGCGACGATGACTTCGTCGCCCGGATTGAGCACGCACTGCGCCACGGCATAGAGCGCGCACTGGGCGCCAGCCAGCACGACCACATCGTCGCTGGTGACGGCCTGGCAGCTGCGTTGGGTATGACGGCGGGCGATGGCTTCGCGCAGCGAGCGCTTGCCGCGCACGTCCGCGTAGTGGGTGTTGCCGGCCAGCAGGCTGTCGATGGCCGACTGGACGATGGGCACCGGGGTGTCGAAGTCCGGGTCGCCCACCGACAGCAGCAGGATGTCGTCGCCCTGCTCCATGCGCGCCAGGGCGCGGTAGTGGATGTCCCAGGCAGCGGCGCCGTCGCCGGCGATACGTTGGGTGAAGTTCGAGTAGCGCATGCTGTGCTTCCTTCAAGGCACCGGAGCCCGTGGGCTCCGGCGGGTGCAACGGGTCCTACTGGGCGCAGGCGTGTTTCAGCTCGATCAGGGTGACGCCCGGATGGGCGAAGCCGGTGCGCAGGTCGCGCTCCAGTTCGTCCAGGCTCTGCGGCTGACGCATCTCGCAACCGTAGGCGCGGCCGAGCAGGGCGAAATCCGGGTTGCGCGGCAGGACGCCGATGGGCTCGATGTCCAGGCCGATCATGTCGTCGCGGATCTGCCCCAGCGCATCGTTGTTCCACAGCAGTACCACCAGCGGGCTGTCCAGCTCTTCGGTCGCAGTGGCCAGTTCCTGCGCGGTGTAGAGGAAGCCGCCGTCGCCGACCAGCACCAGGCCCGGGCGCTCCGGCGCGCCGAACTTGGCGCCGATGCCAGCGGGCACGCCGTAGCCGAGGGTGCCGTAGCCGGTGGGGTGCAGCCAGCCACGCGGTGCCTTGCTCGGGTACAGGTAGTTGGCGGTGTAGGCCAGCTGGGTCATGTCGCTGGCGATGAAGGCGTTGTCCGGCAGGACCTTGGCGATGCGTTCCAGGATCGACTTGTGGATAAGTTGCAGCGGCGCGTGGCCGCCGTCGATCTGCGCAAGCAGTTCGGCAATGCGCGACTGCGCTTTCGCCGCATCCCGACTCGCGCTCGGCAGCGCGGCGAGCAGCGCCTCGGCGGTGGCCTTCGAATCGCCCAGCAGCGCCACGGCGCTCGGGTAGAAGTCGTTGAACTTGCGCGAGTCGACGTCGACGCGGATCACCTCGCCGGTGACCGGCAGGCGGTCGCGCCAGAAGTCGGTGTCGGCCATTTCGGTGCCGATGGCCAGGACCACATCGGCCTCGGCGATCATGTCCCAACCGGCCTGGGTGCACAGGGTCGCACCCGCGGCGAGCGGCGCTTCCGGCGCCAGCAGGCCCTTGCCGGCGACGCTGGTGAACAGCGGCGCGGCCAGGCGCTCGCTGAGCGCGGCCAGGGCATCGGCGGCATGCAGCGCGCCGCCGCCGGCGATGATCATCGGGCGCTGGGCGGCCTGGAGTTTATCCACAGCCTGCTTGAGCGCATCGGCGCTGGGCTGGCCCCGGCCGGCACGGCGCACTACTTCGTGGGTCCAGTCGCGGGCGACCGGGTTGGCCAGCACATCCAGCGGCACGGAGATGTGCACCGGGCGCGGGCGCTCGCTGTCGAACACGGCGTAGGCGCGGGCGATCAGCTCGGGCAGGTCTTCGGCGCTCAGGGCGACGGCGGAAAAAGCGGTGATCGGCGCGGTCATGGCGCGCTGGTCCTGGGTCTCGTGCAGGCAACCCCAGCCCTTGCCCAGGCTGGCGGTGTGGTTGACGCTGGAAATCACCAGCATCGGGATTGAGTCGGCGTAGGCCTGGCCGATGGCGGTGGCGGCGTTGGTCACCCCCGGGCCGGTGATGATGAAGGCCACGCCCGGCTTGCCGCTGACG
The DNA here is from genome assembly GCF_014852585.1 of Pseudomonas sp. PDM18. Classification (GTDB taxonomy): domain Bacteria; phylum Pseudomonadota; class Gammaproteobacteria; order Pseudomonadales; family Pseudomonadaceae; genus Pseudomonas. The sequence continues at coordinate 133,474 of NZ_JACVBX010000014.1, forward strand.
CGTGCATAGCCGTCGGCCATGAATCCCGCGCCCTGCTCGTGGCGGGTCAGCACGTGGCGGATGCCACTGCCGGGCAGGCCGCGGTACAGCTCCAGGGTGTGCACACCGGGAATGCCGAACACGGTGTCGACGCCGTAGTTGGCCAGCAGGCGTACCAGGGCCTGGCCGCCGGTGAGGGTCTTGTCGTTTTGCATGAACGATCTCCCGAATGGTTCTTCGGCGAATAACCGCGAACGGTTATTCGCCCTACTCGTTTTGGGGCCGACGCCGAATGTCCGGCGTGCGCCGCTTGTTCTCCCTCTCCCTTCAGGGAGAGGGCTGGGGAGAGGGGCGCTATCGATGGCACCGAGTCCCGGCCCACCACCCTCTCCCCCAGCCCCTCTCCCGCAAGTGGGAGAGGGGAGCGTTCGTGTTCTTCCTTCAGGTCCTGCTGCCGATCACTCAGCGGTGCGGATCAGCGCATCCACCGCCACGGCGCCATCGGCGTCCGCCAGCAGCGGGTTCACGTCCAGCTCCAGCAGGGTGTCCACGTGCTCGCAGGCGTAATCGGCGACAGCGCGGATGGCCTCCACCAGCGCCTCCAGGTTCACCGCCGGGCGCCCGCGGAAGCCGGTGAGCAGCGGCGCGCTGCGCAAGCCCAGCAGGGCATCGCGGATCGCCGCGTCGGTGGTCGGCAGCAGCAGGCTGCGGCTGTCCTTGAGCAGCTCGACGAGGATGCCGCCGGCACCCAGCACTAGCGCCAGGCCGAAGCCGTTCTCGCGCTTGATGCCGACGATCAGCTCGGCCAGTGGCGGATTGGCCATGCGCTCCAAAAGCACCTGGTCGAACGGCACGCCGGGGGCGTGGCGGGCGATGTTCTCGCGCATGTCGAACAGCGCGGCTTCCAGCGCCGCCTCGTTGCGCAGGTTGAGCGCCACGCCGCCGGCCTCGGTCTTGTGCGGCAGCTGCGCGCTGACCACTTTCAGCGCCAGGGGGAAGCCGACATCGGTGGCGGCTTCACGTGCCTGCGCCGGGGTGCTCAAGGCTGCGCGCGGCAGCGGCAGGCCGAAGGGTTTCAGCACCTGCTTGGATTGCCACTCGTCCAACATCCGGCCTTGGCTTTCCAGCGCCTGCGGGCAGAGCGGCACCAGCGCGGCTTCGCCACGGGCCAGCAGCGCTTCGCGGCACTGCCGGTAGTGAGCGATCCGGCCCCAGGCGGCGAGGCCGTCTTCCACGCCTTGCAGCGCAGCGACGCCGTGGGCGTGCAGCAGTTCTCGGGCGTGCTTGGGCAGCAACTCCGGCAGCGCGGAGGCGATGAAGCCAACCTTGCCGTGGCGCTCCAGCGCGGCGCAGTAAAGCTCCAGCAGCAGGTCGCACTGCGGGCGCTCACCTGTTTCCTCGCCGGGGTAGTCCAGCACCAGCAACGCTGCATCGGCTTCGGTCTGCAGGGCGCTGTCGAGCATGCGCTCCAGCGCCGGGCCGTCGCCCCAGATGGCGGTGGTGAAGTCCAGCGGGTTGGCGATATTGGCGTAGTCCGGCAGGACCTGGGCCAGCTCGGCGCGCTGCGCGTCGACCAGCTTGGGCAGGCTCAGGCCGTTGCGTTCGGCGTAGTCGGCGATCAGCCCGGCGTCGCCACCGGAGCAGGCCAGCGCGGCAAGGCTGGGGCCAGCCGGCAAGTTGCCGCAGGCGGCCGCCTTGAGGGTTTCGATGAAGCTCACCGGACCGCTGACGCGGATCACCCCGAGGCGATCGAATAGCGCGTCGTACAGCGCGTCGGAACCGGCCAGGGAGCTGGTGTGGCTGAGCGCGAGTTCGGCGCCGATCTCGGAAACGCCGGTCTTCAGGGCGATCACCGGGATGCCTTTCTGCAGCGCCTTGAAGGCGGCGCGGGCGAAGCCGGGGACGTTCTTCAGGCCTTCCAGGTGCAGGCCGATGGCGGTGACGCGCGGCTCGTCGAGCAGCACGTCCATCAGTTCGGCCACACCCAGCTGCGCTTGGTTGCCCACCGAGGCCATGTAGGCGATGGGCAGCGAGCGGTCGCTCATGGACAGGTTGTAGGCGAAGTTGCCGCTCTGGGTCAGCACCGCTACGCCCTTCTCCACCAGGTGCCCGCCGTGGGCCACCGGCCACAGCGCGGAGCCGTGCAGGTAGTCGAGCAGGCCGTAGCAGTTGGGGCCGAGCAATGCCATGTCGCTGGCGCTGGCGAGCAGGCGGCGCTGCAGGGCTTCGCCCTCGGCGCCGGTCTCGGCGAAACCGGAGGCGTAGCAGATGGCGCCGCCGGCGTCCTTCGCCGCCAGTTCGGCGACGGCCTGCAGGGTCAGGTCGCGGTTGGTGGCGACGAACACCGCATCGGGCCCTTCGGGCAGTTCGGCGATACTGCGGACGCAGGGCACGCCTTCGAGTTCGTCGTATTGCGGGTTGACCAGCCACATCGGGCCAGCGAAGCCGCCTTCGGCGCAGCGCTTGAGCGCGCGCGCCATGCTGCGACCGCCGATGAAGGCCAGGTGCCGGGGCGCCAGCAGGCGCTGGAGGTTTTCGCGTTTCATCGCACAGGCCTCAACGCAGCAGCGGACGCAGCAGTTCGCGGGAAATGATGTGGCGCTGGATTTCCGAGGTGCCTTCCCAGATGCGCTCGATGCGTGCGTTGCGCCAGATGCGTTCCACCGGACCTTCGTCCATCAGGCCCATGCCGCCGAAGATCTGCACGGTCTCGTCGGCGACCTTGCCCAGCACTTCGCTGGCGAACAGCTTGGCCATGCCGGCCTCGCCGTCGGTCATGCTGCCGCGGTCCATCTTCCAGGCGGTGTGCAGGGTCATCAGCTCGGCGGCGCGGATCTGCGTGGCCATATCGGCGAGCTTGAAGGAGATGCCCTGGTAGCTGCCGATGGCGGCGCCGAACTGCTTGCGGTCGGCCGACCACTGCAGCGCCAGGTCCAGCGCGCGCTGGGCCTGGCCGACGCAGTTGGCGGCGACCATCACGCGGCCGGCGGTGAGCCAGGCGTTGGCCACTTCCCAGCCCTTGTCGACTTCGCCCAGGACCTTGGAGGCCGGCACGCGGCAGTCGTCGAAGAAGATTTCGTAGGTGTGGTAACCCTTGTTGCTCACGCATTTCGGGCCACGGCGCACGGTCATGCCGGCGGTGCCCTTGTCCACCAGGAAGGCGGTCACGGCGTTGCGCTTCTTGCCGTTGCGCTCGAAGGTGTCGGTGACCGCGAAGACGATGGCGAAGTCGGCGTGGCCGGCGTGGCTGATGAAGTGCTTGGAGCCGTTTATCACGAAGTCCTCGCCATCACGCACGGCGCGGGTCTTGATCGAGTTGGCGTCGGAGCCGGCGCCCGGTTCGGTGAGGGCGAAGCAGTCGATCTTCTCGCCCTGCACCACCGGCAGCAGGTAGTCCTGGATCTGCTCGCCCTTGCAGGCCATGAGGATCTTCGAGGGGCGCGCAACGAACACGTGCAGCGCCCAGGAAACCTTGGACAGCTCACGCTCGACCAGCGCCTGGGACAGGTAGTCCAGGCCGCCGCCGCCCACTTCCTCGGGCATGTTGAAGGCATAGAAGCCGGCCGCCAGGGCCTTGCCGCGGATCTGCGCGGCCAGCTCCGGGGACACCGCGTCGGCGCGGTCCACTTCTTCCTCGTAGGGCAGCAGCTCTTTCTCGACGAAAGCCTTGACCGCCTCGACGAGCATTTCCTGTTCCTGGGTCAGTTGGAAGTCCATCACATCACCTGCAGCCGTCAGCGGCCTTTGAATTGGGGGGAACGTTTCTCGGCCACGGCGCGCAGCGCCTCGGCGGCATCATCACTGCGGCCGCAGAGCAGCCCGGCGGCCTGTTCGGCCTCCAGTTGCTGGGCCAGGGTGCGGGCGGCACCGTCGCGCATCAGGCGCTTGGTCTGGGCGAAGGCGAAGGTCGGGCCGGCAGCCAGGCGCGCGGCGAATTCGCCGACCTGGGCCTGCAGCTGATCGTCGGCGACCACTTCGCCGACCAGGCCGGCCTGCAGCGCGCGCTCGGCGTTCCACAGTTCGTCGAGGAACAGCAGGCGCTTGGCCGCTTCGCTGCCGATCAGGCGCGGCAGGTGCCAGCTGGCGCCGGCGTCCGGGCAGTAGGCCATGCCGGTGTAGCCGGCCTTGAAGCGCGCGGAGGCCCCGGCGATGCGGAAGTCGCAGCACAGGGTCAGGTCCATCCCGGCGCCGACGGCGGTGCCGTTGACGGCGGCGATGGTCGGCTTGTCCAGGCCATGCAGGCGGCGCATCAGGGCGTGAGCGGTTTCGGTCCAGCCGTAGGTTTCCAGTTCGCCACGGGCTTCGGCCTCGGCCCATTCGGCGAGATCAGCGCCGGCGCAGAAGCTGCGGCCTTCGGCGCTGAGCACGATGACGCGTACGGCCTCATCGACTTCATAGGCGTCGAGCAGGGCCAGCAGGTTCTTGAGCGTGGGGATGTCGAGCGCGTTGCGCTGCTCGGGGCGGTTCAGGGTGATCCAGGCGATACCGTCCTGGACCCGGCTGAGCGGGGATGGCTGAGTCATGCTGCCCTCGTTCTTGTAGTCGTTTGCTGAGGCGGATGAAGCGTTGGAGTCAATACTAAACAAGTGTTCAGTAAGACGGCAATCCACCCGAAAGGGTGGCTTGTAACGCCCTGCCAATCGACGGGAAGGCCGCGCGGCGCGGGGGCTGAGGGGTTTTGCGGGGAAGTCGCTGCGGGTTTGTTACAACTTCGAACAATCGTTCAGCAAGACACGGGCTGGTGGAATACCTGTAGGACCGAGGGGGCGCCCAGCCCTTGTTCGCGAAAGGATTAGCCGGCGGCTCTGGAGCTGGGCGGGTTCGCGAGCAAGCTCGCTCCTGCGAAGAACCGCGAAGCCAAAGCAAAAGCCCCGCAGTTCGTAGGGCGCATAACCTGGGACAAGTTTTCCGCCGGCCCTGCGGCGGATAACGCTGGCGCGTTATCCGCCCTACAAAAAGCCAAAAGCCCCGCGATGCGGGGCTTCTGCGGAGCGTAAAGGCTCAACCGAGGCTCGGTACCGCCTCGTCGGTCAGTACCTGCCCACGTTTGCGCTTGAGCAGGTAGTAGGCGAGGTAGCAGGCCGCCATGAAGCCGAAGCCCCAGTACAGCGACGGACGCTGGGTCGGGTCCATGGCGAGGAACACGAACAGCGAGCAGCAGATCGCGATGCACGCCAGCGGGATCAGTGGGAAAAGCGGTGCGGCGTACTTCAAGTCGGCCACGGTGCCGCCCTTGGCCATGTGCTCGCGGCGGAAGCGATACTGGGCGTAGGCGATGACGATCCAGGTCACGGTGCCGGCCATCCCGCTCACCGCCATCAGCACCATGAACAGGGTGTCGGCGGCGACCACGCTGGTGAGCAGCGAGAGCAGGGCGAAAGCCAGGCTGATCAGCAGCGCATAGAGCGGCACACCACGGGCGCTGAGTTTGGACAGCTTGCGCGGCGCCATGCCGGTCTTGGACATGGCCCAGAGGATGCGCGTGGACGCGTAAAGGCCGGAGTTACCCACAGACAGGATCGCCGTGAGGATCACGAAGTTCATGATGTCGGCGGCGTAGGGGATACCGACCATGTCGAACACCTGCACGAAGGGGCTTTCCATCAGCCCGGCCTGCTTCCACGGCACGATGCAGGACAGCACGGCAATCGCCAGCACGTAGAAGATCAGCACGCGGAACACCACGTTGCGCACGGCGCGGGGGATGCTCTTCTCCGGCTGGTCGGTCTCGCCGGCGGCGACGCCCATGATCTCGCAGCCCTGGAAGGCGTAGACCACCGTCATCATCACCGCGAACACCGCGGACAGGCCGTTGGGGAACAGGCCGTCGCTGACCAGGTTGGACAGCCCCGGCGCGGCCGCGCCGTCGTTCAGCGGGATGGCGCCGAAGATCACCAGCAGGCCGACGACGATGAAGCCGAGGATGGCCGCGACCTTGATCCCGGAGAACCAGTATTCGGCCTCGCCGAAGGCGCGGGTGGCCAGGGCGTTGAGGGAGAACAGCACGACTACGAAGAAGCCCGACCAGAGCCAGATCGGCACCTCGGGGAACCAGCGGGTCATCAGCATGCCGGCGGCGGTGAACTCCAGGCCGACGGTGGAGGCCCAGCTCATCCAGTAGACCCAGCCGATCATGAACCCGGTGGCCGGGCCAATGAAGCGCGTGGCGTGGGCCTGGAAGGAGCCGGAGACGGGCATCTGCACCGACAGCTCGCCCAGACAGACCATCACCAGGTACATCAGCAGGCCCGCGACCAGGTAGGCGAGGATGGCGCCCATTGGGCCGCCGGAACTGATGGTGACGCCCGAGCCCATGAACAGGCCGGTGCCGATGACGCCGCCCAGGGACAGCATGAAAATGTGGCGGCTCTTGAGCGCGCGGGTGAGCTGGATCTTCTCGCCGCTGCCGGCGTGATGGGACTCAGACATGGCGCACCTCCAGGGAACGGGGGGCGCGGCTGAGCGGAACTCTACGTTGGATCATTATTGTTATCTCCAATCAATCAGAGGCCGTGGCTCGGGCACGGATGCCACCGGATTATTGGAAGGCGATGTAAGGCGGGGTTGTTCGCCAGGATCGAAGTTGTAGAAAGATGTAAGAATTTTGTGCAGGCCGCGTGGGGCGGGGCCTCAGCGCTCCTACAATGTTTGGCGCTCCCTGCTACTCGAGTTCGTAGGGCGCATAACGCGCCAGCGTTATCCGCCGCGGCAGATGGCGGATAACCTGTTCCAGGTTATGCGCCCTACGCCTGAGAACTCCTCAGGAGTTCTGCGGCAACCGCCCTCTCCCGCTCCAACCGCGCCACCCAATCACCGGATAGCGCACCTGTCAGCGCCGCCGCTTCCAGCTCACCCAGGCAATCTCCCAACCCGCGCAAACCCATGGACCGGCAACTGCCCGCCAACCGGTGGGCAAGGCTAGCGGCCTCTACCACATCGTGCTGGCGCAACGCCTCCAGCAGCAGCGGCCATTGCTCGTCGAGCAGCTTCCACAGGCTGGCGAGCAGCTCGTTCAGCTTGTGCTCGCCCAGCAGGCGACGATGGGTATCCAGAACCTGGCGATCCAGTGGGCCGTTATCCACAGCCGCGGGCAGCAGTTCCCAGGCGACACCGGACAGTGCGCGGCGCAGGTCATCCACGCGCAACGGCTTGCCGAGCACGCCCTGCATGCCGGCCTCGAAATAGCGGCGGACCATGCCCGGCTGCACGCTGGCGGTGAAGGCATGGATCGGCGTGGTCGCGTTGAGTCCGCCAGTCTGCGCGCGGATCGCCCGACACAGGTCGAGGCCGGTCATCCCAGGTAGATGCATGTCCAGCAGGATCAGATCGAAGCGCCGCGCGGCGGTGAGCGCCAGCGCGGGTTGCGCATCGTCGGCGAGCTGCACGCGGTGGCCGTCGCGCTCCAGTAAAGCCTGGGCGACTTCGCGGTTGAGGGCGACGTCTTCCACCACCAGCACCTCCAGCGCAGGGACCGGTTCGGCGGCCACGCTGGAGCGCGGTACCACGCCCGGCGCCAGCTCGATTTCGAACCAGAAGGTGCTGCCCTCGCCCTCCAGGCTTTCCACGCCGATCTCTCCACCCATGGCCTCGACCAGCCGCTTGCTGATCGCCAGTCCCAATCCGGTGCCGCCGTAACGCCGCGCCACCTCGTCGCTGGCCTGGGTAAAGCGCTGGAAGATCTTTTCCTGCTGCTCGGCGGAGATGCCGATACCGTCGTCGGTCACGCTGAAACGCAGGCGCTGTCCGGCTCCGTTGTTCTGCAGCACGGCGACCTCCAGCAGCACCTCGCCCTCTTCGGTGAACTTCACTGCGTTTGCCAGCAAGTTGCTCAGCACCTGACGGAGGAACTGCTCGGCGCCTCGGCAGCCGTCCTGCACCTGCGGTTCGACGCGCAGGCGCACGCAGGTGCCGTTGTCCTCGGCGCGCGGCTCCAGCAGGGTAACCACGTCATCGAGCAAGCGGCGCAGGGAGAAGTCCACCGGCTCCGGCTGGCTGGCGCCGTCTTCCAGCTTGGCGAAGTGCAGCACCTCGTTGAGGATCGCCAGCAGCCCTTCGCCAGCGGTGGACAGCGCCTGCAGTCGGCGCTGGTCCTGCTCGCCCAGAGGCGCAGCGCGCAGCAGCTCGGCCATGCCGAGAATGCCGTTGAGCGGCGTGCGGATTTCGTGGCTCATGGTGGCGAGGAAGCGGCTCTTGGCGCGGTTGGCGGCCTCGGCCTCCTCCTTGGCGCGGCGCAGGCTGGCGGTGCGCCGCTCGACCCGACGCTGCAGCTCGTCGCGCTTGCTCTGCAGCGCTTCGCGGTCGGCTTCGCGCCGGCGCAGTTCGGCGCGCAGGGCACGACGCAAACCGTCGAGGGCATCGGCGACGGTGTCGATCTCGTCCTCTTCACCTGAGCGTTTCTTGGCCAGCGCCAGCTCGGTACCCAAATCGCCGCCGGTGAGCCCCCGGACGAAGTCGGCCATTGCGCGCAGGTGGCGGGTGACCAGGCTGTGGAACAGCCAGCTCAGCGCCACCGCCAGGCCACAGAGGAACACGCCCATCCACAGCAGACTGGTCAGCCCGCCGTGGAGCAGGCGCAGGTAGACGGCGCCCAGGTCGATGCTGATCTCCAGCTCGCCCAGGTCACGGCGCTCGCCGTCCGGCGGCTGGAAGGCCAGGGCGTAGTGCTCGACACGGAATGGCCCGCGCTTCTCATCGGCGTCCTGCACCAAGTTGAAGTCGGCGCTGCGCAGGCGCACCTGGGCGATGTCGGGGAAGTCGGCCAGGCCGTGCAACTGTACGTTGAGCTGCTCCTGGTTGAGGTCCCACAGGCTGCGTTCGAAGCTGGCCAGATAGCCGACGCGGATCAGCTCCAGCCGGGTGTCGATGTCGCGCATCTCGCGGCGGTATTCGAAGTACAGCTGCACCGTGCTGGCCAGTACGGTGAAGCACAGGCTGAACAGCAGCACCCGCAGCAGCAGGCGCCGGGCCAGGCCGCCGGGCAGCCTCAACGCGGCACCCCGTCACCGGCAAGCATGGCGCGGTAGTCGCGCTCGCTCTGCTGTAACCAGCGGGCGACGCTGCCGTCGTCTACGCGCTTCTTCAGCAGCGCGTCGATTTCGTCCATCCGCGCCGCCAGCGGCGAATGGCGGGAGACGGCGATGCGCAGGTAATCCACGGTGAGCGGCCGGGGCAGCGCGGCGATGTCCTGGCCGCCGGCCAACTGTTCGACGAACAGGGTGCCGGTGCGCCGCTCATGAGCGATGAAGTCGATGCGCTGACGGATCAGCTTGCCGAAGTTCTGGCGGCTGTCGGAGACCCATTCGACATTGCCGTGCTCGGCGACGAAACGGTCGAACTCCGGCCCGTAGCTCTCGCCGAACAGCAGCCCGCCACGGTACTTGGCGAGGTCGCCGAGCTGGTCGAAACGCACTGGCTTGCGGCGGTTGTAGAAGATCGCGACTTCCTCACGCAGCACCGGCACGCGGGAGAACAGCAGGCCATCGTCGCGCTGCGGGGTCTGGTAGGCGAGCACCACATCGACGCGGCCTTCGGCGGCGTCCAGCAGACAGCGCTTCCAGTTGCCCAGCACCACAGTCTGCACTTCGTAGCCCAGCCCGCCAAGCACACTGCGCACGGTCTGCGGCGCCAGCCCGCGCACTTCGAGGCCGTCGCTCCAGGAAATGGGCGGGTAGACGGGATAGTCGCAGTAGCGGATGGGCTGGGCGGCACAGGCGACGCTGCCGAACAGCACCAGGCACAGCACGGCCAGCCAGCGCATGGCTCAGGCGTCGGCGGGCGGGGCGGTGAACAGGTAGCCGGCGCCGTGGATGGTGATGATCAGTTCGGGCTCGGCCGGGTCGTCGCGCAGTTTGCGGCGCAGGCGGCCAACCAGCACGTCGATGGAGCGGTCGTTGGGCAGCCATTCGCGGTTGCGGATCTGGTCCATCAACTGGTCGCGGCTCAGGGTGTGGCCGGTGTTGCGCAGGAACACGCAGAGCAACTGGAACTCGCCGTGGGTCAGCGGGGTTTCGCTGCCACCGGCGTCGATCAGGCGACGGCGGTCCGGGTCCAGCGTCCAGTGGGCGAAGCGCTTGTGGTTCTGTCGGCTGCCGCCATGGACAGGCGCGGCGGCGGGCTGCCGGGCGTGGCGCACCCGACGGATCAGGTTCTTCGCGCGGGACACCAGTTCGCGGGGGTTCAGCGGCTTGATCACATAATCATCGGCGCCGCATTCCAGGCCGACGATGCGGTCGATGTCGTCGTTGCGCCCGGTGATCAGGATGATGCCGACCTCCGAGCGCACCCGCAGCTCGCGGGTCAGGGTCAGGCCATCCTTGCCGGGCAGGCGGATATCGAGCATCACCAGGTCGATGGGCTGCTCGGCCTGCTCGGCTTCGGCGAGGCTCGCCTCGGCCTGTTCGGCGGTGCCGGCGCAAAGCACGTCATAGCCTTCCTCGCCGAGATAGGCCTGGAGGAGCTCGCGAATCACCGGATCGTCGTCGACGATCAGTACACGGGAAGTCATCGCAATACCCTGCTGAGGCCGCCGCTCGTGACGGGGCCGTTCTTGTTATGCGTGGAGGTAGAGCTGTAGGAACTGTCCTGCAGATGGCGGCAGGTTACCGCCCGCTGAACAATCGATCAACAGGCTCCCGACGCCCGACAGAAGCGCTGCCGGCCACCGTACTGGAGGCCATCTACCCAGGCTTCGCAGATCTGCACGCCCTGCTCCGGGGTGAAGGTATTGGGGTTCAGACCGGACTCCAGCCACAACCCATCGAGCAAGGCGCTGAGGGCAATCGCGGCCAGTTCCGCGTCGAAATCGGCCCAGTCCTGCTCCTTCGCCAGTTCATTCAGTGCCTGCGTCAGCAGCGCGCGGTACTCACCGTAGGAATGATCGTGCGCCTTGTTGATTTCCTCAGCCGTCTTCACCGCGCCCCAGAACGCCAGCCAGGCATCCAGCAGCTGCGGGTCGAGCAGCTCGGCGGAAAACGACGCACGGAAGAATGCCGACAGCCGCGCGCGGGCATCCGGCGCCGCCTCGGCGATGGCCTCGCGCAGCAGCTGCATGACCCGCCCGGTAACGGTCAGGTAGGCCTCGGCCACCAACTCGTCCTTGCCCGAATAGTGGTGGTTGATCAGCCCCACCGAAACCCCGGCCTCGGCGCAGATCTTGCGTATGGAGGCTCCCTGGAAGCCATGGCGTTTCAGGCACGCGAGGGTGGCCTCGATCAGCAGCGCCTTGCGCTGCTCCGGCTCCAGTCGGGTAAAGCGGACTTCCTCGTTCATGCCTGGCTCCTAAGGTTTCAGGTGGCCAATCTGAACGATTGTTCGATTAGGCGCCAGTACCTACCCGTTCGGGGAATGGCCGGGGAACTGGCCCTGGTCGAGAGTGGCTTCATCCGCGATATCTCCAATCCATAACAAAATCAAAGGTGGGACTGACATGCAGAAAACGCTCGCAGCAGTACTCAGCGCGGCGCTGGCGACCTTGCCGGCACTGGGTCACGGGGAGGATGCCGAAGGCGCGAAGACGCTGCGGCTGTATAACTGGACCGACTACATCGGCGAACACACCATCGCCGACTTCGAGAAGGAAACCGGGATCAAGGTGGTCTACGACACCTTCGATTCCTACGAAACCGTGCAGGGCAAACTGCTGCCCGGCCGCTCGGGCTACGACCTGGTGGTGCTCAACGCCGCCCTGGTGCCGCCGCTGCTCAAGGCGGGCGTGTTCCAGCCGCTGGACAAGTCCAAGCTGCCCAGCTGGAACAACCTCGATGCGGACGTGCTCAAGCACCTGGACCACTACGATCCGGGCGTGAAGTACTCGGCGCCCTACACCTGGGGCAGCAACGGCATCACCTACAACATCGACAAGATCAAGCAGCGCATGCCGGACGCGCCGATCGGCTCGCTGGCGATGCTGTTCGATCCGAAGATCGTGTCGAAATTCGCCGATTGCGGGGTCACCATCATCGACTCCCCCACCGACGTGATCCCGCTGGCCCTGGCCTACCTCAAGCGCGACCCCAACAGCGCGCTGCCCGAGGACCTCAAGGCCGCCCAGGACCTGCTGCAATCGATCCGCCCGTACATCCGCAAGTTCGACTCCACCAGCTACCTGAACGGCCTGGCCAACGGCGACCAGTGCATGGCGATGACCTGGTCCGGCGACTACGCCACCGCCCAGGCCCGCGCCGACGAAGCCGGCGCCAAGGTCAAGCTGGGCTACTTCGTACCCAAGGAAGGCTCGCTGATCTGGTTCGACGACTTCTACATCCCGGCCGACGCGCCGCACGTGGCGAATGCCCACAAGTTCATCGAATACATGCTGCAGCCCAGGGTGGCTGCCGGCGTCGCCGACTACATCCGCTACGCCTCCAGCAACGCCGCCGCCACCCCGCTGCTGGCCGCCGAAGTGCGCAACGACCCGGCGATCTACCCCGACGCCGAGACCCGCGCCCGGCTGTTCACCCAGAAAGTGCAGACCCCCAAGGCGACCCGCCTGATCACCCGCACCTGGAACGCGGTGAAGACCGGGACCTGATGGATCGCCAACCAAACGCCCCGGCCTGAGCGCCGGGGCACGGGGAGAAGGCTCTCCCCCACACGAATAATCGAAACACCGAGGTAAAGCAGATGACCACTCCAACCCCAGCCTTCTTCGCCCAGTTCAACGACGAGCAGCTGGTCGCCGCCGACAAAGCCCACTACATGCACGGCTATCACGTGTTCGACGATCACCGGGTCAACGGTGCGCTGAACATCGCCGCCGGCGAGGGCGCCTACATCTACGACACCAAGGGCAATCGCTACCTGGACGCAGTGGGCGGCATGTGGTGCACGAACATCGGCCTGGGCCGCGCGGAAATGGCCGATGCCATCGCCGAGCAGGTACGCAAACTGGCCTACTCCAACCCCTTCTGCGACATGGCCAACGTCACCGCCATCCAGCTCTGCGAGAAACTCGCCGAACTGGCGCCGGGCGACCTCGACCACGTGTTCCTCACCACTGGCGGCTCCACCGCCGTGGACACCGCCTACCGCCTGATCCAGTACTACCAGAACTGCCGCGGCAAGCATGAGAAGAAGCACATCATCAGCCGCGTCAACGCCTACCACGGCTCGACCTTCCTCACCATGTCGCTGGGTGGCAAGGTCGCCGACCACCCGGCCGAGTTCGACTTCCTCAAGGACGTCATTCACCACATCTCCTGCCCCAACCCCTACCGCGCACCGGAAGGGATGACCGAAACCGACTTCCTCGAATTCCTGGTCAAGGAATTCGAGGACAAGATCCTCGAACTGGGCCAGGACAAGGTGGCCGCCTTCTTTGCCGAGCCGATCATGGGCTCGGGTGGCGTGATCATCCCGCCCAAGGGCTACCACCAGCGTATGTGGCAGGTCTGCCAGCAGTACGACGTGCTCTACGTCGCCGACGAGGTGGTGACCTCCTTCGGCCGCCTCGGCGCCTTCTTCGCCTCCGAGGACGTGTTCGGCATGCAGCCGGACATCATCACCACCGCCAAGGGCCTGACCTCCGGCTACCTGCCGCTGGGCGCGTGCATCTTCTCCGACCGCATCTGGAAGGTGATCGGCGAGGCCGACAAGGGCCGCTGCTTCGCCCACGGCTTCACCTACAGCGGGCACCCGGTGAGCTGCATCTCGGCACTGAAGAACATCGAGATCATCGAGCGCGAGAATCTTCTGGAGCACGTGAAGGACGTCGGCGGCTACCTGGAGCAGCGCCTGCAGGAACTGGCCGACCTGCCGCTGGTGGGCAGCGTGCGTTGCCAGAAGCTGATGGCGTGCGTCGAGTTCGTTGCCGACAAGCGCAGCAAGGTGCTCTTCCCCGAGGAGCTGAACATCGGCGAGAAGATCCACCTGCGCGCCCAGGCCAAGGGCCTGCTGGTGCGGCCGATCGTGCACCTGAACGTGATGTCGCCGCCGTTGACCATCACCCGCGAGCAGGTCGACGAGATCGTCGACACCCTGCGCGAGTCGATCCTCGAAGCCGCCGAAGACCTCAAGCGCAGCGGTGATTACGCGGGGCACTGATGATCGATCCGAGGATTTTGCCTACACCCCGGCAGCCCTTTAGACTGCCGGACATGAGCGAATCCCAGGCGCTGAGCGAAACCTCCGACGCACCCGCCCTGCATGCCTGGCATGCGGGACTGGCGCGCGCACTGGCCAGCGTCGGCGAAGTCGCCTTCGTCGAACGCCTGGCCGACGCCCTGGGCTGCCTGGTGCCGGTGGAGTCGGTGATGCTCGGCCTGGAACAGCGCGGTCAGCCGCCGCAACCGCTGTACCAGCGCGGCGTCCACCCGGACCACCACGAGGCCCTGGTCGACCGCTACTACGCCCGCGGCTACCTGCTCGACCCCTTCTGCCTGGCCATGGAAGACGGCCTCACCGAAGGCTTCTACCCGCTGGCCGACATAGCCCCGGACGATTTCTTCGCCAGCGAGTACTACAAGACCTACTACCTCAAGTTCGGCTGCACCGAGGACTGTCACTTCATCATCGACCTGGGCGAGACGCGCAAGGTCTCGCTGTGCCTGTACCAGGGCGAGAGCGGCGCACGCTTCAGCGAGACCCAGCTGGACCTGCTGGCCACCGCCCTGCCGCTGGTGCGCGAGCTGTTCCGCCAGTTCGAGCGTAATGGCGGGCTGGACCTGCTGCTGGCCGGGCGCGGCGTGAAAGTCAGCGCGCCGGACGCCCAGGCGCCGCTGAACCGGCATATCCGCGCGGCCTTCATGAACTTCGGCGCCGACCTGCTCACCGAGCGCGAACGGGAAATCGCCCACCTGCTGTTGCGCGGCCACTCGGTGAAATCCAGCGCGCGGGTGCTGGATATCTCGCCGGAAACCGTGCGCATGCACCGCAAGCACCTCTACACCAAGCTGGCGATCAACTCCCAGGCGGAGCTGTTCTCGCTGTTCATCGACTGGCTCACCGGCGGTGTGAGCGCGGCCTGACACCTGCGGTTCCCGCCAAGCTCACGACCGTACGGATTTCGATACCAACCGATGCGGCGGCGCACGCGGAAATCTGCCAACCTATGGCCTTTCCCGCTGTCTGACCCGTGCCCCACCACCAGGAGAGCTCCCCGATGCCCCGCCGCTGGCTACCCGCCTTGCTGTTGGCCGCCGCCCTGCCGCTGCACGCCGCCGAATCCAAACCCACCTACGGCCCGGAACTGGAGCGCTTCAACTACTCCTACCCGGTCGGTCACTACAGCTTCGCGTCCCAGGGCCACCACATGCACATGGCCTACATCGACGTGAAGCCCAAGAAGCAGCCCAACGGCCGCACCGTGGTGCTGCTGCACGGCAAGAACTTCTGCGCCGGCACCTGGGAAACCACCATCGCCGCCCTGAGCGACGCCGGCTACCGCGTGGTCGCGCCGGACCAGATCGGCTTCTGTAAGTCCACCAAGCCCGAGCGCTACCAGTACAGCTTCCAGCAGCTGGCGACCAACACCCACGCGCTGCTCGAGCACCTGAAGATCGGCAAAGTCACCCTGCTGGGCCACTCCACCGGCGGCATGCTCGCCACCCGCTACGCGCTGATGTACCCGCAGCAGGTCGAGCAACTGGCCATGGTCAACCCCATCGGCCTGGAAGACTGGAAGGCCCTGGGCGTGCCCTACCGCACCCCGGACCAGTGGTACGAGCGCGAACTGAAGACGAGTGCCGAAGGCATTCGCCAGTACGAGCAGGCAACCTACTACGCCGGCCAATGGAAACCCGAGTACGACAAGTGGGTGAACATGCTCGCCGGTCTGTTCAACGGCGCCGGTCACGAGCGCGTGGCGTGGAACTCGGCGCTGCTCTACGACATGATCTTCACCCAGCCGGTGGTCTATGAATTCGGCCAGCTGAAGATGCCGACGCTGCTGCTGATCGGCACCAGGGACAACACCGCCATCGGCAAGGACCTGGCCCCGGACGACCTGAAGGCCAAGCTGGGCAACTATGTCGAACTGGGCAAGTCGACCGCCAAGGCCATCCCCAACGCCACCCTGGTGGAGTTCGACGACCTGGGCCACGCGCCGCAGATCCAGGACCCCAAGCGCTTCCACGAGGCGCTGCTCAAGGGGTTGGCGGAGCTCAAGCGCTGATCTGTGCCCAGGGCTGAGCGATCGCGGACGGAGTCCGCTCCTACGTTTCCTTGCAGCATCGGCGCAGGGGCTCCCCTCACCCCAGCCCTCTCCCGGAGGGAGAGGGAGCCGGTTGTGCCGGCTGATGCCACGGGTTCATCCTGCGCCGGACGGTCCCCTCTCCCTCTGGGAGAGGGTTAGGGTGAAGGCCAGCCGTGGCACCGGGCCCGACCTGTAGGAGCGAGCTTGCTCGCGAACCCTTCCCGGCGACTCGGGTACTGGGCGGTTCGCGAGCAAGCTCGCTCCTACGAAGAGCAGTCTTGGCACCTGCAGAATCGCGCCCATGGGCGCACCTACAGGTGCACATCATCGCCGGCCCCAACAAAAACGCCGGCTCCCCTCGCAGGTAGCCGGCGTTTTTCATTCGGGCGGGCAATCAGCCCAGGTTCTTGCCCAGCAGCGCGTGGTACAGCTCACTGTCGCCGAGCACGCCGACGACGCGGCTCTGCTCCTGCAACACCAGCTTGTGACCGGTCTGGTAGCGAATCTGCAGCGCGTCGCGCATGCGGATGTTGACGTCAACCAGGGTTGGCTCGTGCTTGAGCTTTTCCACCGGGTCGCCCGGACGCCATTGCTGCAGGTCGATGATGTTGCTGCCCTGGCGAGCGGTCTTGATCTGGTTCGATTCGGTCAGGCCCAGCCAGCAGTCGCGGCCCTGGTCGAAGCACACCTCGTCGGCCTGGCGGCGGCACTGGTCCAGGCCACGCATCAGGCTGGAGCCGCACAGCACGTTGAGCGGGTTGGTGTGGGCGACGAAGGTGCGCACGTAGTCGTCCGCCGGGCTGAGCACGATTTCCTCGGGCTTGCCGTGCTGGATGATGCGGCCGTCCTTCATGATGGCGATGCGCGTACCGATCTTCAGCGCCTCGTCCAGGTCGTGGCTGACGAAGACGATGGTCTTGTGCAGCTGCCGTTGCAGCACCAGCAGTTCATCCTGCAGTTGCTGGCGGATCAGCGGGTCCAGCGCAGAGAAGGGTTCGTCCATCAGCAGGATGTCGCCGTCCATTGCCAGCGCGCGGGCCAGGCCGACGCGCTGCTGCATGCCGCCGGAGAGCGAATCCGGGCGCTTATCGCGCCATTGCGACAGGCCGACCAGTTCGAGCTTCTCGTCGATCACCTTCTTGCGTTCGTTGGCCGGGCGACCCTGCATCTCCAGGCCGAAGCCGATGTTCTCGGCCACGGTCAGCCAGGGCATCAGTGCGAACTTCTGGAACACCATGGCGATGCGCTTGGTGCGCATGGTCTTGAGCACCGCCGGCGAGCAGTTGGCGATATCCACCTGCTGGCCTTCGTGCTCGATCAGCAGCTTGCCGCGGCTGACCCGGTTGAGGCCGTTGATGCAACGCAGCAGGCTGGACTTGCCCGAGCCCGACAGGCCCATCATCACGCAGATTTCGCCGCGTTCGACATCCAGGCAGGCATCCTCGACACCCAGCACCTGGCCGGTGCGCTTGAGGATTTCCTCGCGGCCCAGGCCCTGATCCAGCAGCTTGAGCGCTTCCTTGGTGTGGGTGCCGAAAATCACATCCACATGTTCGAATCGAATCGCCGACATAGTACTTACCTCCCCCGCAGCGAACGTTGCTTGCACACCCGGTCGAGCAGGATGGCGAGCAGGACGATGGCCAGACCGGCCTCGAAGCCGAGGGAAATGTCCGCCGTGTTGAGCGCGTTGACCACCGGCTTGCCGAGGCCATCAGCACCCACCAGCGCGGCGATAACCACCATCGACAGCGACAACATGATGCATTGGGTGATCCCCGCGCCGATGCTTGGCATGGCGTGCGGCAGCTCGATGCGCGTCAGCAGTTGCCAGCGTGAGCAGCCGAAGGCCTTGCCGGCGTCCAACAGCTCCGCCGGCACATCCTGGATACCCAGGCAGGTGAGGCGGATGGGCGCGGCGATGGCGAAGATCACCGTGGAGATCAGACCCGGAACCACACCCAGGCCGAACAGGGTCAGGGTGGGGATCAGGTAGACGAAGGTGGGCACCGTCTGCATCAAATCCAGCAGCGGCCTCAGCCCGGTGTAGAACCAGGGCTTGTGCGCCGCCAGGATGCCCAGCGGCACCCCGACGGCAATACACACCACCGTGGCGAAGATCACCTGCGCCAGGGTCTCCATGGTTTCCTGCCAGTACCCCAGGTTGAGGATCAGCAGCAGCGAGGCCAGGGCAAATACGGCAAGCCCCCAGCTGCGCTGGATGTAGAACACCAGGAAGACCAGCAGCGCGATCAGCGCCAGCGGGTTGAACCAGAGCAGGCTGTTGGTGACGCCGTGGATGAGGAACTCGAGGGTGTCGGAAATCTTGTCGAACACCGACGCGCCATGTTGCGTGAGCCAGTCGACGAAGGCGGCGATATGCTCGCCCAGCGGTAACTTGTGGTCAGTCAGAAACATAATGCGGGCCCATCAGAAGCTTGAGGAATCGGCCAACGGCAATGCTTTCGGCACTTACTTAGCGAATGCCACCTTGGCTGCCGCCAAGGCCGGTTTGCCGTCACGGGTGGTCACGCCGGCGAGCCAGGCGTCGAGCAGTTCCGGATGGTCCTTCAACCAGGCTTTTGCCGCCTCTTCGGGCTTCTTGCCCCCGTTGAGCACGGCGTCCATGAGTTTGTTTTCCATTTCCAGGGTGAAGGTCAGGTTGGTCAGCAGCTTGCCGACATTGGAACATTCCTGGACGTAGCCCTTGCGGACGTTGGTGTAGATGGTCGCGCCGCCGTAGTTGGGGCCGAACACATCGTCCCCGCCTTCGAGGTACTTCATCTTGAAGCGGGTGTTCATCGGATGCGGTTCCCAGCCCAGGAACACGATCCACTGGTTGCGGCGGTCGGCGCGCCCGACCTGCGAGAGCATGCCCGCCTCGCTGGACTCCACCAGCTTGAACTTGCCCAGGTCGAACTGGTTCTTGTCCAGCATGCCCTGGACCAGGCGGTTGCCATCGTTGCCCGGCTCGATGCCGTAGATCTTGTTGCCCAGCTTGTCGGCGTACTTGCTGATATCCGCGAAGGATTTCAGCCCGCCGTCGTAAGCGGCCTGAGTCACGGCCAGGGTGTACTTGGCGCCCTCGAGGTTGGCTTTCACCGTCTCCACCGAGCCATTGTCGGCGTAGGGCTTGATGTCGTTGGCCATGCTCGGCATCCAGTTGCCGAGGAAGACGTCGAGATCCTTGTTCGCCAGCGACTTGTAGGTCACCGGCACGGACAACATGGTCACCTTGGTGGTGTAGCCAAGCGACTCGAGCACCTGACGGGTAGTAGCGGTGGTCACGGTGATGTCGGTCCAGCCGACGTCGGAGAAGCGAACCGTGCCGCACGACTCAGGTTCAGCGGCCTGAACCGCCAGCGGTGCGCAAACGGACACAGCAGCCAGCAGCAAAGACTTGCAACCTTTCATGAGCGTACTCCTCTGCGGGGTGGGGCGACGGCGCTGCGCGCATGGGGCGCGGCGGTCTGAAAATTATTGGTGGGACCTCAGGTACAGGTCCTTTTGTTGTCATTTCGTAAACGATCATGGAGCAGGAAAATTTCGTCGCCTACCGGGTGGGTCGCATCCAGTGCAGGCGAAGTCGTATTCAGCACCAGCCATGTCGCATCCAGTGGAAAGGCCCGGTTCCAGCGACTTGCAGAGGCCCGGATCATTCCATGGCGGCGGTTTTCTGGCCCCCTGGCGCCGCACCCGATGCGCTCGGAGCGACACCCTGCAGCCAGCCGTCGAGTACCTGCGGGTTGGCCTTCAGCCAACTCTTGGCGGCCTGGCGGGGATTGCGTCGCTCGTTGAGCACCGCATCCATCAACTGGTTCTCCATCGCCAGGTCGAATTTCAGGTTGTTCAGCAGCCGCGCGACATTGGGGCACTCCTGAAGATAGCCTGCTCTGACGTTGGTGAAGACCGTCGCACCGCCATAGTTGGGACCGAAGTAGGAATCCCCTCCCTCCAGATAGTTCATTTGGATTCGGGTATTCATCGGGTGCGGCTCCCAGCCCAGGAACACGATGGGCTGCTTCAAGGCCCCGGCTCGCTTGACGTAGGCCAGCATGTCGGCCTCGCTGGATTCCACCAGTTTGAAGTCACCCAGGCCGAAGGCTTTCTCCTTGATCATCTTCTGGATCAGCTGGTTGCCGTCGTTGCCCGGCTCGATGCCGTAGATACGCCCGCCCAGCTGCTCCTTGAATTTTGCGATATCGGCAAAAGTCTTCAGGCCCGCCTCATAGGCATAGCGCGGCACCGCGAGGGTGTACTTGGCGCCTTCGAGGTTGGCGCCCACGGTTTCCACCTGGCCCTTGTCGGCAAAAGGCTTGATGTCGTTCGCCATGCTCGGCATCCAGTTACCGAGGAACACGTCGATCTTCTTCTCCGACATCGCCTTGTAGGTATCCGGCACCGACAGCCGCACCACCTGCGTGCGGTAGCCCTGGTGGCTGAGCACCAGGCGGGTCACCGCAGTGGTCACGGTGATGTCGGTCCAGCCGACATCGGCGAAGCGCACCACGGCGCAGGATTCGGGTTCGGCGGCGCGCGCAGCGCCCGGAAGCACTACGGATAAGGTCACGGATAACGCCAACAGCGACGACACAAGACTCTTCATGAGACCAGCCTCTGACTGCGGAGAATGGGGGTGGATACGGGCGAACGCGGCCGTTCGTCGGTGGCGGATCATGGAACAGCGAAGCCGCCCACGCCTATCGACCGGTCGTGGTTCATGGCGCTCGCGTCGTAAAGAGGCAAGCTTTCGTCGGCCCCGGAACAGGTGGCTGCACGCCCCGCATCGACAGGGTGCGCGGCGGCGTTATTGGATACGGCCGCGTCGTCGATGGACGCAGCCGGCGCCGGACTTGGGTCGATCATGGCCGGGCATCGCGGGCACAGGGACGTGCCTCTCCCCTCCTTCAAGGACGTGCAGCTCGCCCGGAGTCCGGCATGGCAATCAGTGTGTTCGACCTGTTCAAGATCGGTATCGGCCCTTCCAGTTCGCACACGGTCGGCCCCATGCGCGCCGCCGCGCTGTTCGTCGGCGCCCTGCGCGAGCGGCAGATGCTCGAACGCACCAGCCGCGTGGAAGTGCGCCTGTACGGCTCACTTTCCGCCACCGGCGTCGGCCACGGTACCGACCGCGCCGTGATCATGGGCCTGATGGGCGAATGGCCCGACCGCATCGACCCCAGCCAGATCGAACCGCGCATGGCGCAGCTGCGCAGCAGCGGCGAACTGCTGCTGGCCGGCAGCCGGGCGATCCCCTTCGACTGGGTCCGCGACATGCGCCTGCTCGAAGAAAACCTGCCCTACCACCCCAACGCCATGCGCCTGACTGCCATCGAAGGCGACCACGTGCTGCACAGCGACACCTACTACTCCATCGGCGGCGGCTTCGTGGTCGACGAGGAACAGGCCGCCTCCGGCAGCCTCGACACCGACAACACCGTGCTGCCCTATGACTTCGCCAGCGCCGCCGAACTGCTCATGCTCTGCCGCCGCCACAACCTGCGCGTGTCCGAGCTGATGATGGCCAACGAGCGCATGTGGCGCAGCGAAACCGACATCCGCGAAGGCCTCAAGACCATCTGGCAGGCCATGCGCGACTGCGTCGACAACGGCCTGCGCCACGAAGGCATCCTTCCCGGCGGGCTCAACGTGCAGCGCCGCGCCGCGCGCCTGCACCGCAACCTGCAGGAAATCGGCAAGCCCAACGTCATCGGCTCGACCCTCTCCGCCATGGAGTGGGTCAACCTCTTCGCCCTCGCGGTGAACGAGGAAAACGCCGCCGGCGGGCGCATGGTCACCGCGCCCACCAACGGCGCAGCCGGCATCATCCCCGCAGTGCTGCACTACTACATGCGCTTCAACCCCGACGCCAGCGACGACGACGTCACCAACTACCTCCTGGCGGCCGCTGCCGTCGGCATCCTGTGCAAGAAGAACGCCTCCATCTCCGGCGCCGAAGTCGGCTGCCAGGGCGAAGTCGGCTCCGCCTGCGCCATGGCCGCGGCGGGCCTCGCCGAAGTGCTCGGCGCCTCCCCCGAACAGGTGGAGAACGCCGCCGAGATCGGCCTGGAACACAACCTGGGCCTCACCTGCGACCCGGTCGGCGGCCTCGTCCAGGTGCCCTGCATCGAGCGCAACGCCATCGCCGCGGTGAAGGCCATCAACGCCGCGCAGATGGCCCTGCGCGGCGATGGCCAGCACTTCATCAGCCTTGACCAGGTGATCCGCACCATGCGCAACACCGGCGCCGACATGCACGACAAGTACAAGGAAACCTCGCGCGGCGGACTGGCCGTCAGCATCATCGAATGCTGACCCCCAATCGACCACGCCAGCCCCGGCGCGCCCCCTGATGGCGCAAACGGTACGCCCGTCCCGACAGCACAAGGGGCGTTACCGTTCCGCGCAGGGCACCGCCGGTCGCGTGACCGGTGAGTGCTACCAAAAACCCCAGGCCCCGATCCATGCGTATTTGCGACCTGCGAGGCGTCGCAATCCAGGCCTGCAAAAGCGGCATTCCCATGCCGCTTTCTTTTTTAATTGAACGGCCATTCAACCTAGGCACGGCATTTGCCTTGCTAATAGACAGAGAGAACAGAGGAACAGCCCGGGCTCAGCCCGAGGTGGACTCCCGAACAGAACAACAAGCATAAAAAACGCCTCCCGTGAGGCGACTGTGACTAGCGTGAGGTGATCGAATGAACGCGTTCAACCCCGGAGTTCCCCCGCAAAACCGAGCTCCGCAGTCCATCGGCTTCCTGCTGCTGGACAACTTCACCCTGATCTCCCTGGCCTCGGCGGTGGAACCGCTGCGCATGGCCAACCAGCTCTCCGGACGCGAACTCTACCGCTGGCACACCCTGAGCCTTGATGGCCGCCAGGTCTGGGCCAGCGACGGCCTGCAGATCACCCCCGACGCCGCCTGCGACAGCGCCCCGCAGATGGACACGCTGATCGTGGTCGGCGGCGTCGGCATCCAGCGCAGCGTCACCCGCGAACACACCACCTTCCTCCAGGCCCAGGCGCGCCTGGGTCGCAAGCTCGGCGCCGTATGCACCGGCAGCTGGGCCCTGGCCCGCGCCGGCCTGCTCGACGGCTACGACTGCTCGGTGCACTGGGAATGCCTGGCCGCCATGCAGGAAGCCTTCCCCCGCGTGGCCATGAGCACCCGGTTGTTCTCCATCGACCGTAACCGCTTCACCTCCTCCGGCGGCACCGCGCCGATGGACATGATGCTGCACCTGATCGGCCGCGAGCACGGTCGCGAACTCTCCGCGGCGATCTCCGAGATGTTCATCTACGAGCGCATCCGCAACGAACAGGACCACCAGCGCGTGCCGCTCAAGCACATGCTCGGCACCAACCAGCCCAAGCTGCAGGAAATCGTCGCGCTGATGGAAGCCAACCTCGAGGAGCCCATCGACCTCGACGAACTGGCCGTCTACGTCAACGTCTCGCGCCGCCAACTCGAGCGCCTGTTCCAGAAGTACCTGCACTGCTCGCCGTCGCGCTACTACCTCAAGCTGCGCCTGATCCGCGCGCGCCAGTTGCTCAAGCAGACCTCGATGTCGATCATCGAAGTCGCCTCGGTCTGCGGCTTCGTCTCCACCCCCCACTTCTCCAAGTGCTACCGCGAATACTTCGGCATCCCGCCGCGCGACGAGCGCCAGGGCCAGCCCATCGGCCAGCCGGTCATGGTCATGCCCATCCCACAGGATCTGGCCCTCATGCCAAACTCCTCGGCCATCTCGGCCCTCAGCCAGGCCCAGGGCGAATCCACCTTCGCCAGCGTGCGGGTGCTCTGACGCCCCTCTGGAGCAACACAAAGGGGAGGCCACCGGCCTCCCCTTTTTTATTACTGTGACGCATGACTCCCCATCATTCAGATTCGTCTGAATCGCAAAGCGCCGAGAATCTCGCAGTCTCCGAACGGTCGGCCCAAGCCGGCAAGCTTCGGAGCCACGAGACACATGGATACCGCCCTCGAATATCTGGCGCGGCGAACGCGGGAGCTGTACCGCACGGCCATCGAGCTGAACCGCTCGACGCTGACCGGCATCCAGCTGCTGCGCCAACTCGAACGCCTGCGCCCGGAAATCTTCGACGTCAGCCGCCAGCTCGGCGACCTCCTCGGCGAGCAGACCGACGCGCTCGCCCAGGCCCGGGCCGACAAGGCGCAAATGCTCATCCTCGCCCTCCACCGCCGGCTGCTCAGCGGCTACTGGCACCTGCTGCGCACCCGCCGCGCCGAGCGCAAGACCGCAGCACTGCTGATGCAACGCATGGTGCGCAGCCTCCAGGAAATCCACTTCAACTGCCTGCAGAACCAGCATCCGGCACCGCCCGGCCTGTGGCACCTGCTGCACCAGCTGTACGGGCGCGCCCTGCGGCTGGAAGTCCAGCACCTGCCCATCAGCGACGGCGAAGCCTTCGAGCAGCGCAGCCAGACCATCGCGGGTGGTTATCTGCATTGCCTGCTCATCGCGGGCTCCAGGCCTCTGGAGATTCCTGCTCAGAGCCTCCCGGCGCTGATCGAATCTACCCAGACATTCGCCTCCATCGTGCACATCCGGCCGGAACAGCCGGGCGACACCTGGCGGCTCGACCGAGAGAGCGACCGTCCCTTCCGCGATCCGGGCGCCGCGAGCAGCAGCAGCAGCAGCAGTGGCCTTGCCCTGAAGCTCGACGAACTGCTGGACATGCTCAAGCGCTTCGTTGCAGCCAGCAACGGCGACGCGGGTTTCGATCTCAACGCCCATCTGCTCGCCTGCTGGAGCACGGCAGAGGCGGCCCCGGGTCCCTGGCAGGTCTGCCGCGGCATCCCGGCCCTGCTCGCGCACCTCGGCGTCGCCGAGGGCACCGGCCTCGATGCCCGTCACTTCGAGCGCCAGCAACACGAGAGCGACGTCTGGTCCCACCACTCCAGTGGCCGCGGCGGGCTGGACGAGACGGTCGCGCATCAGGACGACATCGAGTTCAGCCGCCCCTCGCCCAAGCCCAGCGCACCAGCCACCCTGCAGTTGAAGCAGCCTCGTACCACCGGGCAGTACTTCAGCGGCAACTGGGATGACTCGCCGCCACCAATGGCCGGCGAATTGCTCGGCATCCGGCCATCTCCCCAGGAATCCTGGCGCCTGGCACAGGTGGAAAGCCTGCGCCTGCTCGGCGGCGACCGCTATGAACTGCGCGGCGCCTGGCTGTCCACGCAACCACGACCGTGCCGCCTCAGCCTGCGCAGCAAACTGCAGGAGAGTGCGCCTCGCCACGCGCTGCTGCTCCCCGACACGAACAACCTGCGCGTCGTCTGCCCGACACTCCCCCTCGACGCAGGGAGAAAAGTGACGGTAGAGGAACAAGGTCGACGCTACCTGGCCTTGCTAGGAGATCCGGTTGGCGACGCCTTCCCCCTCACCCCGCTGGAAGTGGCCGCCGACCTGCCCTGAGCAGCGCTCCGGCCCTAATCCGTCAATGCCAGGCCCAGTTCGAGTTCTGGTACAACCGCGTGCGCGCCCATCAGAACTTGAATGAGCGTGCGCCGAGGGAGGTATGGCGCGGGATTGATTTGTACCGACGAGGGTCGCAGCGGGCCGAATCATTAAAGCCGTGGGATGGATTCTCGGATCAGGTGCATTGCGTAGGCGCCATCGCCCAGGCGCTTCCAGGCCTTGTCGGCGTCGAAGCCGAGCTTGTCGAGCAGGTAGCCGGAGTTGAGGAACTTGCCCAGGTCGGTGAGGGCCGGGTTACTTTCGATGAGGTAGTTCGCGCCGGGATCGGTGGCGCGGATGAACAGGCCGTACTGGCCTTGCGGCAGGCGGAAGGTGTCGGCAGCGGTCGGGTCGACGGCGGCGAAGGGCACGCCGGTGTAGTCGACGGGGATGAAGCTGATCTGTTGGCTGCCGTCAGGGGCGGTGCGAGTGACGGTCTCCGATGCGCAGTCGTTGTATCGGGCCGAGCATGAACGGAGGGGGTTCGGGCGGTAGGGAGTTACAGCGGTAGAAACAATTAGCCCCGGCAGTGCCGAGGCTATTTATGTGCCTCGCTTTATGGCTTTGTATTCCACGGGGAACGCATTTGAGATAGCCCTTTCTCCAAATTTCCCGTTTCATAAAGCTCTTTGAAGATAACTTCTGCTACTGAGATGTCAGTGCAAACCATTCGAGAGTCGAACTCATCACCACCAAATTGAACTGGAAGACAGCGGTTCGGGCGGTAAATCGCAGGCAATAAAAACCCCAGCTCATTGGCTGGGGTTTTTATTTACATAGACCCTCGATATCGAGGGTCTTCCCGCATAATTCTTAGAACTTCAGACCAACCAAACAAAACTCCTGGAACACGAACCTCAGTAATAAGCCTTGCTCTCTCTGAAAGCGGAAAATCATCCATTGCCTTCTTGCAATAAGAATAAAACAGATTGAAGCAGCTCTCATCAACATAATCCAAGACGATGAAGCTTTGCCCCTGTTCATCAAGCGGTGTATAGATTGCTTTCAGACAACACTGCTCATCATCTTTGAACAGCTTCCTTGTAGCTTCAACAATACAGTCAAAGACCCCACCAGAAGCAGACCAGCCCGTACCATCGCCTATAGAAATATACATACCCATGGGTCACCTCAAAATAAGAATCTTACTCTGCTGCCCAGAAGTGAGATTCGTTATCCATGAATTGACCATGCTTTGGTTAGCAGGGGTTAAATTTCTATAGTCCAACGGAACAATATCAGCCTTCCCGATGTGATCGACAAGTTGCTTCTGATTTTGCGAAGCATTATTTGAGAAGAATTTATTTATCTGAGTCGACCTTGTGCTGTCAGTCCATAGTCTTTCCTGCATAAGGGCCATCAACAAATACGAAGTCGGGGGTTCTTCTGTCCTGGCACTGTCGGTGGATCAACCCTCTTTAAGGTTCCATCCAAGAACTTCTCCAACTGGACAGCCGCCTGACCTTCATGCAATGCAAGCTTTCCCTTGTCAAGATCAAGGCCTAACTCCTGAATCCTGCCTCTGTTGTTGGAGGCAATGGGATTGATTGCATTCAAGCCTGTATCGGAATCTTTAAATACAGGAGTTAGCTCGCGTCCAGCCGTCCCAGCCCCGTTTGCTTCCAGCTTATAAAGCTATGTCCAGAACTCCTTCCCGTCAAAATCTATCCATACCGCTCCGGCAGGGGCTTCAGTTAAAAACCAAAAGCCGAACCCATCAAGATCATCCTCGCCAGGATTGTCAGGCCATGCCTCCTTTAGAACAGCTAGCTGCTCTTGAATGCTGCCCTGAAGAAATACACCATCATTTGCCAGCTTCAGATGTCCCTCTGACAGGAGCCATTCAACAAGAGAAAAGAAAGTCTCAACTCGTTTTTTGTAATCGACAGAAACGCCGGACAACTCAACCGCCATATGCTGCCATATGACCTCCATTGAAAGCCCAAATGAGCTCTTCAACACGTTCTTATAAACCGACTCAATCACTTAAACTTAATCTCCACAGTTCGACCACCATTAATCGTTCAAGACGTTAGGATTTTAGTCGCCAGCGGAAAAATTATCCGAGCTGTTGCGCTGACCATTTGAGGCCAAGGTCCCCTTTTCACTTGTGCGGTCTCCTTTTCGCGCCTAAATTTCGCCTCTGCAAATTATCCAAAACGTCTGCTCAAATATTTCCTGTATCTCTCAGGAGATGAATCTATAAGCTGAGTAACATTCAGATGCTCGGCAGAATACTCATCAACAACTGCTTCAACAAAGTAGTACTGCTCTCCAGGCATGCTGCTCAACTCATTAACGCTAGCTCTTAATAGATCCGCCATCTCGTCAATAGAGACCTTATGCGAAACATAACGCGCCAACTCTTCGTATGCCGAGATATAAAGCTCATCATTAACAACACCTTCGACGCCATTAAACTCCTGAAGAATTTCAACAAGCTGCTCCGAGGAAAACAGCTGCAAGGAGAGAATCCACGAAATAAACTTTAAAAACGCCTCAGTACTGGAGAGCATTATCCAAATCCTTTATCAACTCGCGCGCATAATCAACATCTCTTTGGCTGTAGGGATACGAACCTGGAGGTTGATTGTCCGCATTTCTTACAAAATTATTCAACCGAGTCTGAACTTCTCGAGCTTTTTGCTCATGAGAAGCTTCAGATAGCAGGTCTCCTGTTTGCTTTTCGTACCTCAATGCGTCTGCTACTCCTCCATTACCCACCCGCGTACCGGTTTTGTCCTTTCCGAAGTAGGAGGTAAGTATCTTTTCCAACTGAGGACTATCGGCTTGCTTATACATAGGGCCGAAACCACCAGTGTAACCTTTTGAACTGACCTCACCTGCTCCCGCACCTGCCGCCCCAAATCTTAGGAATCTACCCAAAAAGCCCGCAATACCAAGGCCCAGCGCTTCACCGCCCATCGTCTCGGCCCAAGCCTTGATGAACTCATTGGCTGGTTGGGCGCCGTCAAAACCAACGCCTTGAGCCAGATCACGCTGGGCCTGAGCCATTTCTTCGGCAGTTGCTCCATTCTTGAGCATGTAGTCATTCAGGGAGCTAGCAGCCTGGCCGTAACTCATCACTCCAGGCGGAGTTCCTTCACCAAGAAAGTTGTTCTCAACCGCCGTCTTACCCGCCCCGGCCGCCGCCGCAACCCCAGCGCTATCCCCTGTCGCCAAGCCACCCGCCATCCCCGCGGCAAGCGTGGAAAGCGCCGAAACGATCTGTCGTTCGCTTTCTGTAAGATCGCTGGCGTTCTTGTTCGGGTAGAGGCTGGCGGCAATCAGCTCTCCCGTCGCAGCCCCCGCAGCACCCGCCACGCCGGAGTTGCCCTGAGCGTTGGCTACGATGGCCCCAAGCACCGCCTGGGCCATGATGCGGGCGGTGTCGTTATCGCCGGTCTGCTGCTTGATCAGTGTTGCCACATAGGGCGCTGAGGCACCGGCCACGGCCCCGCCAATATCTCCACCGGCCAGGTATTGCAGGGCGGCGGTGACGGCCTGGGCGGCTTTCTGGTATTCGCTGCCGGCGCCGTATTGGCGCATCACATCCTGATAAGCGGCGGTCGCTTCCAGTTGTTTCTGCGTGGGGTTGTCGATGCCCTGTTCTTTCAGTTCCTTGCGCCCGGCGTCCTTGGCGTTGATCTCGCCTTGAGTCCGGATGATGTCCATCGCCTGAGTGCCAATCTCGGCAATCAACTGCACTTCCTTCAGCCAGCGCTGTTCCTTCTCCTTGTCGAAGATCGGGCTGATGCTGCCGTTGGCGTGTTCGACGTCGCTGCTCAGGCCGGCGACGTCCTGTTGCTGGGCTTCGCCATTGCGGATTTCGATCGTGCCGGCGCTGATCGCCGAGCGGGTGGTACCGCTGTCGCTATCGCATCATTAGTTAGCGAAATATTTGATTCAAACTTCTCAACACATCCAAGACTATCTGTCTGATAGGTCTTTTGCCCGTCAACTTTGTAAGCCGTGCTTGGCTCCAGCTTATTAGCTCTTTCGTCCATGCGCCCTTGCCGCCAGAGCTTACTTCCACTTCCCGCAAAGTTTTCCCAGCCCCTTTTGCTACAATTTAACCAGCCAGAATAAACCTTTTCCAGTCCAGCAGAGCTTTCTCAAAATCATCAATATTCATATTTAAAAAGTACTCGTCGCCATACAGAGAGTATATTCTCGCAATATTACCACTCAATTTCACCCCCCAACTTTCACGACTCCAGTCCGAGTTTTCAACTGTTCCCCGCCTCACCAGCTCTACCTTAGATAATCCTTCATCCAGCCAACCTATGGTATTTGCATACTCTTGGCCGCCATGATCAGTGAGCACACATGCCAAAAGATCCACCCCTTCATCATTCAAAACATCCGATTGGCAGTATGGCTCTCGATTACCCCCATCGCCTTCCCAAAAAAATCTAATTTCCATCCAACCATTCCACCTATAGCTTTGGATAAACAGTGGTTTTAGGGATAAGGTAACCTTCCACTTTCACGCCGCTTGACGTCGTTCCGGTCCATTTATTTCCTACAACCGTCTTGTTCTGGCAAAAAAAGGGGACAGTTTTATTTTCGGTGCTCTAATCCTGACCCTGCATCTAGCTTTAGAGAAGAAAAATAAATCTGTCCCCTTTTTAGGTCCCCTTTCATTCTTCTATGTCCAAATTTCTGAGCCGTCGTCATATATCCAAACCAGCCCGCCCGGTATCCATGAAACACCATCTTTTCTAATCCAAAATAAATCCTCATTCATATCAGCAGCGTCGGGCCACGCAAGCTCAAAGGATTTTATCTGATCAGAAATTTCTCCCTCCAGAAAAACACCGCACGCCAATCTCGCCCGCCCCTCGCTCAATACTCGCGAAAGAACTTCCAAAAAACCTTCCTTGCGCTCTGTAAACGTAGCACCTTCTAACATACTGCAAACGCTCAGCCATAAAGCATCAATCGAAAGTCCATAGCTCCACTCAAGCACACTTTTATATTCATCATCAGTTATCGACATCGTCACTTAAATTTCACCTCAACTTTAGGAGCCTTGATCCCTGGCGCACCAATTATATCTATCGTCCACTTCGCCCCTGTTTCAGCGCCTGAGGAAGAGCCGCTACGAAGATTCAACTTAACTCCATCGCTTCGTACCAAAGTATACAACTCATGAAGCTGACCTCTAATCTCAATATTTTTTGGGACAGGCAACTCGCTCACACCTGCCAAGTTAGAGAAATAGCTTTTAACCATATCATCAGAAGCACCTATATACACTGGAGCATTTTTACTAACAACCGGATCTGCCCTTAAAACTACTCCATTAATACTCAGCGTAAAATCTTTAGGAAGGGTAGCTTTATCTGCAAATTGGCTGATTAGCTCACTCATACTTCTCTGGGACTTAATACTCCTCTCGGCCTCAGACAATGCTGAAAGATTTCCGCCGACCTTGGGCTGTAAGCCATTACTTGTTTCCAAGTACAGCTTTCCGTCAGCCGCCAATACTTCCGTGTTACCTGTCTTGGTATTGATTACCCTACGATAGCCATCTGGTAATCCTGCAGTCGCGGCAAATCCGGAGCCCGCTGTAGATCCTTCGCGATATCCGATTGGAAGCGTCGCGGCTGCATCTGCCCCTGCCGATACCTCCTTACCAATCAGGCCACCAAAGCCTCCCATACCTAGCGCAGTACCACCAGCCGTTGCCGCACCGAAGGGAACCTCGGCCCCCGCCAAACTCGCTTCAGTGCAGACAGCCGGGTTGGCTATACAGGCCATTAGCAGTTCCGGGCCTAGAGCCGCTGCTACCGGAGCCCCTACGCCCATTAGGACGGAAAGCATCACGCCATTCGCACCGCCGCCTTCTTCAAAGATTTTTTCGGCATATTTGGCGCGGCAACTTTCTGTCGACATACCACCGCAATTGCCGGCGGCGGCGAACTCTTCGACTTTTCTGTCTAGGTAGAGACGACTGCCTAGATCATTGTTTTCCACAGCTGTTTTGCCAGCTCCGGCGGCCGCGAAAGCACCGGCGCTATCGCCGCTAGCGAGGCCTCCGGCCATACCCGCAGCCAGAGTCGAAAGAGCAGATACGATCTGGCGTTCTTTTTCGGTGAGCTGGTCGTGAGGCTTGTTTGGGTAGAGCTGCTTAGCAATCAGCTCCCCCGTCGCAGCCCCCGCTGCACCAGCCATGCTGGAGTTGCCCTGAGCGTTGGCTACGATGGCACCAAGCACCGCCTGGGCCATGATGCGAGCGGTGTCGTTATCGCCGGTTTGGTCCTTGATCAGTTTCGCGATGTAGGGTGCCGAAGCGCCGGCCACTGCACCGCCGATGTCCCCTCCGGCCAGGTATTGCAGGGCGGCGGTGACGGCCTGGGCGGCTTTCTGGTATTCGCTGCCAGTGCCGTATTGGCGCATCACATCCTGATAAGCGGCGGTCGCTTCCAGTTGTTTCTGCGTGGGGTTGTCGATGCCCTGTTCTTTCAGTTCCTTGCGCCCGGCGTCCTTGGCGTTGATCTCGCCTTGAGTCCGGATGATGTCCATCGCCTGAGTGCCAATCTCGGCAATCAACTGCACTTCCTTCAGCCGGCGCTGTTCTTTCTCCTTGTCAAAGATCGGGCTGATGCTGCCGTTGGCGTGTTCGACGTCGCGGCTCAGGCTGGCCACGTCTTGCTGTTGGTTGGCACTGTCTCGAATGTCGATGGTGCCAGCGCTGATGGCCGAGCCGGTGGTGCCGCTGGCGCTGTCGCCGTGGTTGTAGGCGACGATCATGCCGCTGGGCATGTTGCTGATGAATTGGCCGCTGCCGTCGCTGGCGCTGCTGACGCTGACGCTCTGTTGCTGGCTCTTGTAGTCGGCCTTGTTCTCCAGGCTGCTCCAGCCCAGGGTGCCGGTGCTCAGGCGGTTCTTGTCGGCGTCGGCGGTGCTGGCGATGACGCTGCCGTCCAGTTGCGTGTGGTTGCCCACGGTGATCTGGAAGCCATCCTTGCCCGCGTATAGGCCGGTTTGCTCCTGCACGCTTTTGTAGTTGGAGTCGATCTTGCTCTGGCTGGCGCTGACGTTGGCGCTGCCGCCGCTACCGATGATGGCGACGCTGCCGCCGCCGCTGACGTTCTTCTGCTTGGCGTCGTAGTGGTCGCTGTCTTGCAGGCTATTCAGGGTCAGGTCGCGGCCGACGTTGGCGATGATCTGCTCGCCGTTGACCTGGGCCCCAATCAGGGAGGTATCGCGCCCGCTGACCAGCGAGACTTTGTTGCCGGCATCGAGGGTGGTTTCGGTCCAGGTGGTGCCGGTGCCGATTTCCTTGCCAGAGCCTTGGTTGGCATTGGCGAAGATGCTCAGGCCTACGCCGTTGTCCGCGCTGTAGCCCAGGCTGATGCCCACTGCGCCGCCGCTGATCTTGTTCTTGCCGTCGAGCTTCTGGGTGTTGGCGGCGGCTTCCAGGGTGATGTCGCGGTTGGCCGCCAGCAGCATGTCGTTGCCAGCCTTGAGCTGGCTGCCCTGGATGCGGATGTCGCCGTCCTGCCCCACTGCGCCGCTGCCGGTGGCGAGGATGTTGAGGTTGTTGCCGGCGCTCAGGCTGCTGCCCTGGCTGACGCTCTGCTGCTGGGTCTGCTGCGAGCTGGACTTCTGCGAGCCGAGCGAGGCGCTGATGCCGAAGAACTGGCTGACGCCGCCTTCTGCCGTGCCTTGCTGGGCTGCCTGCCAGGCTTGCACGCCGGTCAGGCCAGCCTTGATGCCTTGCAGGGCGGAGACGCGAGAGTCGTCTTCGCGCCTGGCTTCCTTGGCGGTCTGGTAGCCCGCGTCCATCGCGCTGCCGACGCTGCCGGACAGGGCCAAGGTCAGGCCGCTGCTCTTGCTCTTGTAGGTCTGCTCACTGTGGTTTTCGTTCTGCGCCGCCAGGATGCTGACGTTCTGCCCGTTAAGGTTGATGTCCTTGCCGGCGATGACGTCGGAGCCACGGATGGTGAGGTCTTTGCCGGCCTGGATGTCGACGTTGCCGAGCACGCTTCCGATGGTGCTGCCGCGGGTTTGCTCGGTGTGGTTGGTGTCGGTGGCCTTGCTGCTGGCCGAGCCGAGGGTGAAGCCGATGCCGCCGCTGCTCATCACGCCGGATTTCTTTTTCGATTCGGCGTGACGGGTGTCGGTGCTTTCGGTGGCGCCGTCGATCAGGACGTTGCGCCCGGCGAGCAGGCTGGTGCCGTTGGTGGAGGCGACGTCGCTGCCGCTGACACCGATGTCCTGGCCGGCGCGGATGGCTATCTTGTCGGCGCTGACCAGCGAGCCAGCCTGGGTGGTGTAAAGGCTGCTGTCTTCGGTTTTCTTCTCTGAGCTGGAAAGCAGCCCACTGCTGCGCTTGGTCTTGCTGAGCGAGTGGCTGTCCGTTTCGGCTGCCGACTGCAGATTCACGTCACGGGCCGCGTAGAGGTAAGCCTCGTTGCTGGCACTGATGGTGCTGGCGGTGAGGTTAAGGTCCTGCCCCGCCATCGCCAGCAGATCGCCACCGGAAACAAGTTCAGCGCTGGTTTGCCGGGTTTGCCCTGTCTGCTCCTGGGTTCGGCTGTTGCTTGTCTTGCTGCGCACCTCGACGTTGGCGCTGTCTTCGACGGAGCGCAGGTTGATGTCACGGCTGGCGCTGGCGGTCAGGTCGCCCTTGGCGCTGGCCTTGCTGCCGGTCACGTTCAGGTCACGCCCGGCATCAAGGGTCAGGCTGCCGCCCGCACTGAGGCTGGAGCCGTGGTTCTGCTCGACGGTGGTAGTGGTGACGTGATGGCCGCCTTTCTGCACGTCACGCAGGCGGCTGGCGTCGGTGACGGCTTCGAGGTTGATATCGCGGCCGGCGCTGACGTAGGCGTCGCCGCCGCTGCTGACGGCGCCGCGGTTGGTGATGTCGCGGGCGGCGTCCAGGCTCAGGTCGCTGCGGGCGGTGATGCTGGCGCCGGCGTCGAGGAAGCTCTTGTATTCGCTGCCGCCGATGCTGGCTGTGACGGCGGTGCGGTCGTTGACGATATCGCCGCGCAGGGCGGTGAGGTCGATCTGGTCGCCGCGGATCTGCCCGGCGAGGGCGTTGCGGATGCTGTCGCCGGCCAAGAGGCTGACGCGCTCACCGGCGTCGACCAGGCCGCCCTGGAGGATGCTGCCACCGGCCACGGCGTTGAGGTCGTGGCTGGCGCGCAGGGTGCCGACGTTGAGCAGGTCGCCACCGGCCATGAGGTTGAGGTCGCGACCCTGGATGAGGC
>NZ_JACVBX010000015.1 GCF_014852585.1 Pseudomonas sp. PDM18
AGGTCAGAGGACGGCGGGAGGCAGCTTGGGCTCCTACTCGTGCGACCAACACCGCGGACCTGCAGCTTGCCTCCCGTCGCTCTCACCTTCGAGCTTATCGAGCTTTGCAGACACAAGCGGGCCATGCCCGCGACTGCGCACATGGTGCGCTCCTACTGGGGAGTGCCTGCGCTCGACGGCGATCAATGTTGCACCAGCCACTGAGCTATGCGCGGCCAGACTTCCAGGCTGGCATTGCGCGACAGCAGCAGGCGGTTATGGCTGTAATCCTCCCGCGCACCGGTCGCCAGCCCGAACAGCTCCAGCTTCGCCTCTGTCCCTCCAAAGGCCTGCACCAGCGCCTCGCAACCCGCGAGCGGCGCGATGAAGGTATCGCCGCTGCCCGCCACGCCCAGCACCGGCAGCTCGACGCTGCCTACCCCAGCGAGATAGTCGAAGCCTTCCAGCGAATCGAATCGCCGGCGGAAATTCCACTGGCACCATTGGCGCATCAGCCGGGCGCTCTCCGCCTCGGGGCCGACGCTCTTAGCGCGGCTGGGCGCGATGCGTCTCCAGCGCAGCATCCAGTCAAACGCCTGGAGAGCCAGCCGGTGCCGCAGGCTGGCTCCCGCCGCCGTGGCCTGCGAACCGATCAGCACCAGCGAGCGCAACCGTCGCTGCGCCAGGTCAGGATGGCGCGCCGCCCACATCGAGACGATCAGCCCGCCGCCGGAGTGGCCCACCCAGTGCAGCGCCGTTTGCCCGGTGCGCTGGCTCACCGCATCGAGAATCGCCGGCACGTCCTGCTCGGCCACGTCGTCGAAGCTGTGATGGAAGTCGTTGCGTGCGCTGTCGCCATGGCCGCGCCAATCGAACAGCCAGCAGGCGAAGCCCTGGCCGCCCAGGTAGTTGGCCAGGCCCAGGCAACTGCGGTGGTTGGAGAAGGTGCCGTGGGTCAGCACGACGGGAACGCCATCTGCCGGGCCGACTCGGCGCAAGGCGAGATCGACGCCGTCGGCGGTACGGATCAGTTCCGGGAGGAGGGCGGCTTCTTGTGCGGTCATGGCGCGCTTCCGAGTGGGGGCGATCCATGCTGCTCCGGCGCGCGGGCCGGAGCAATCCCGACAGCTTATTTGGTCGCTTTCAGCACCACGAATTTCGGATTCGCCGCCACCTGCTCGACGCCGCGGAACAGGCGCTTGAGCTTGGCGTGGTAGCCCAGGTGGCGGTTGCCGACGATCCACAACTCGCCGCCGGTGACCAGCGCGGCGCGGGCCTGCTGGAACATGCGCCAGGCGAGGAAGTCGCCGACCACCTGCTGCTGGTGGAACGGCGGGTTGCAGAGGATCAGGTCGAGGGAGTCGGCGGGCTGGCTGGCGAGGCCGTCGTCGGGGTGGATATCCACCGGGCGCTCGCCGAGGGCGGCCTGCCAGTTCTCCCGCGCGGATTGCACGGCCATGTAGGACTCGTCCACCAGCGTCAGCTCGGCCTGCGGGTTGAGCAGGGCGAAGGCGATGCCCAGCACGCCGTTGCCGCAGCCCAGGTCTGCCGCGCGCACGGCGTGGTGAATCTGCGGCAGGTGCGGGAGGAAGGCGCGGGTGCCGATGTCCAGGCCTTCGCGGCAGAACACGTTGGCGTGGTTCAGCAGCGTCAGCGCGGGCTTGTCCAGGCGGTAGCGGCTGGGGTAGGGCGAGGAGGGCGCGGGGCGCTCCTCGGCGGTGGCCACCAGCAGGCGGGCCTTCTTCACGGCCAGCGATGCCTGCATCGGCCCTATGTATTTCTCCAGCAGGTCGCCAGCGGCGCGTGGCAGGTGCTTGACCATGCCGGCGGCGACGACTTTCCCGCCCGGCGCGAGCTGGCCGTGCAGGCGGATCAGCTGTTCTTCCAGCAGCGCGAGGGTCTTGGGCACGCGGATCAGCACATGATCGAACGGGCCCCGCGGGGTTTCGCTGGCGGGGACGAAGGTCAGCGGCGCTTCGGCGAGGCCGTTGCGTTCGAGATTGCGCTCAAGGGCGATGAAGCCCAGGTGCGAATCGCCGCTGCTGGTCAGGCGCACATGGGGCGCGAGGCTGGCGGCGAGGGCGCCGAAGCTGTCGTTGAGCACCAGCACGCGGCTGTCTGCGCCGACGCCCTGCTCGTGGAGATGGCTGAGCAGGTACTCGTCGGCCGCATCGAAGGCCTGCAGCGGGTCTTCGCGCTGTTCGGGGTGGCGGACCAGGTCGAGCTGGGCGAAGGGGCTGGCGAGGACGGGCATGGGACTCTCGAAACGACGGAAATGGCTGGAATAGAGGTGTTGCTTTGCTGGCAATGATTGATGGCTTATTGCAACGATATTGTCATCAAATTGAGACGTGGTTTACGTGTTCCTGCTTGTGCGGGCGCGCGTTATACCGAAAAATTATGACCTATCCGCCCGCGCTCGTCTGCGCGGCGGCTTCCCAATAATAACCGGGCGCCCCTCGCGACCCGGTAGGGCCCGATCCCGGAGCGCGTCTCCGCCGACCGACGGCCACCCTTCCAAGTCTTCACGAATCCTCGACACGCGACTCCCGTTCGCGCGCCGGGCTATTGCCATTGCATAAGGATGTCGATGTACAAGTCGTTGCTCGGGGTGGCGCTGTCCGCCCTTTTCCTCGTGGCCCAGCCGGTTCTCGCCGATGCGCCCATCGTGATCAAGTTCTCCCACGTCGTCGCCGATGACACGCCCAAGGGCCGTGGCGCACTGCTGTTCAAGAAGCTGGTGGAAGAGCGCCTGGCCGGACAGGTGAAGGTCGAGGTGTTCCCCAACTCCACGCTGTTCGGCGACGCCGATGAACTGCAGGCACTGCAGGACGGCAAGGTACAGATGCTGGCACCGTCGCTGTCGAAGTTCGAGGGTTACACCAAGCAGCTGGAAGTCTTCGACCTGCCGTTCCTGTTCGATGACCTGGAGGCGGTGAAGCGCTTCCAGAAGCGCGACAAGAGCCGCGAACTGCTGCATTCCATGGCGCGCTCGGGCATCTACGGCCTGGCCTACTGGAACAACGGCATGAAGCAGCTTTCGGCCAACCGAGAACTGCGCGCGCCGGCCGATGCCAAGGGCCTGGCCTTTCGTATCCAGCCGTCTTCGGTAATCAACGCGCAGTTCGGCCTGCTCGACGCCACGGCCGTGAAGATGCCCTTCGCCGAGACCCTCAAGGCGCTGCAGGACGGCAAGGTGCAGGGCACCGAGAACACCTGGTCGAACATCGGCAGCCAGAAACTCGACAGCGCCCAGCCGTTCATCACCGAGACCAACCACGGCGTGCTCAGCTACATGGTGATCAGCAACCAGAAGTTCTGGAACAGCATGCCGTACCCGGTGCGCACCCAGCTGGAAAGCATCATGGAAGAGGTCACCGTGGAGGTGAACAAGGACGCCGAGGCGCTGAACCAGAAGGAGCGCGAGCACGTGGTCGCCAACGGCAAGGCGCGCATCATTGCCCTGACTCCGGCCGAGCGTGAAGCCTGGCGCACTGCCATGCAGCCGCTGTGGAAGCAGTTCGAGGGTGAGATCGGCACCGACGTGCTGCGCGCCGCCCAGGTGGTGAACCGCAAGCATTGATCCACCGGGACTGATCCAGAGCAGGCTTGTGGCGATCTCCGCGGATAGCCACAAGCCTTGCGGGTGTTTCTCGCGCCGGGAATACGGGAAAATGGGCCGTTGCCTGCAAAGGAGCGGACGATGACCGCCAGCGAAGAGAAGTTCACCCGCCAGACCCTGGTGGAGGTGCAGACGCTCACCCCGAGCCTGTTCACCCTGCGCACCACCCGCGACAGCGGCTACCGCTTCCGTGCCGGGCAGTTCGCTCGCCTGGGCGTTTACAAGCCCAGCGGTAGCATCGTCTGGCGCGCCTACTCGATGGTCTCGGCGCCCCACGATGACTTCCTCGAGTTCTTCTCCATCGTCGTTCCCGGCGGTGAATTCACCAGCGAGCTCAGCCGCCTGCGTGTCGGCGACCAGTTGCTGGTGGATCGCCAGGCCTTCGGCTTCCTCACCCTGTACCGCTTCCCCGATGGCCGCGACCTCTGGCTGCTGTCCACCGGTACCGGTCTGGCGCCGTTCCTGTCGATCCTGCAGGACTTCGAGGTGTGGGAACGCTTCGAGACCATCAAGCTGGTCTACAGCGCCCGCGAGGAAAAGGAGCTGGCCTACCGCGACCTGATCGCCAGCTTCGGCGCGATGGAGCATCTGGCCGAACATATCCACAAGCTGCAGTTCATCCCGGTGGTTACCCGCGAACAGGTGCCCGGCTGCCTGAATGCGCGGCTCACCACGCTGATCGAGAACGGCGAGCTGGAACGTGCCGCCGGTCTGGAACTGACCCCGGAACATTCACGGGTGATGCTCTGCGGTAACCCGCAGATGATCGAGGACACCCGCGCCGTGCTGAAGGCCCGCGGCATGAGCCTGGCACTGACGCGCAAGCCCGGCCAGATCGCCGTGGAAAACTATTGGTAAGCCCGGCTCGATAGATTTTGAAAAGATTGTCCCCTTAGGGCGGCGAGGCTTTGCCCTTAGGATAGGTGTCCGTTTCCCTTTTTCCGGACCTTATGGACAGTCAAAGTACAACGCCGATCCCCGTATCTACCCCCGTAGAGCCGGCGTTCGGCGAACCTCCCCCGGCACCCGCGTTCGCGGATAAGCCTTCCCAACCTGCCATGGCGCGCACCCAGCGAGGTCGTTCGACATGGAATGGTTGATGGACCCCACAGCCTGGCTCGGCCTACTCACCCTGATCCTGCTCGAGCTGGTGCTCGGCATCGACAACCTGGTCTTCATCGCAATCCTCGCGGACAAGCTGCCGCCGCACCTGCGCGACCGCGCGCGACTGATCGGCCTGTCGCTGGCGCTGCTGATGCGCCTGGGCCTGCTGGCGAGCATTTCCTGGCTGGTCACGCTCACCGCGCCGCTGATCGAGGTGTTCGGCAAGAGCTTCTCCGGCCGCGACCTGATCATGCTGTTCGGTGGTCTGTTCCTGTTGTTCAAGGCCACGCTGGAACTGCATGAACGCCTGGAAGGCCGTGTGCACACCTCCAACGGCAAGCGCGTCTACGCCGCCTTCTGGCCGGTGGTCGCGCAGATCGTGGTGCTGGACGCGGTGTTCTCCCTCGACGCGGTGATCACCGCCGTGGGCATGGTCGAGCAGCTGGAAGTGATGATGATCGCGGTCATCTTCTCCATCGGCCTGATGATGGTGGCCAGCAAGCCGCTGACCCGCTTCGTCAACGAGCACCCGACGGTGATCATGCTGTGCCTGGGCTTCCTGCTGATGATCGGTTTCAGCCTGACCGCCGAAGGCCTGGGCTTCCACATCCCGAAAGGCTACCTGTACGCCGCCATCGGCTTCAGCCTGCTGATCGAGATGGCCAACCAGCTGGTGCGCTGGAAACGCCAGAAGAGCCAGCGCGGCCAGCGTGGTCTGCGCCAGCGGACCGCCCACGCCGTGCTGCGCCTGATGGGTGGCAAGGTCGACGCCGACGAGGTGGGCGAAGACATCGCCGACCTGGTGGGTGAAGACGATGGCGGCGACGCGCCGTTCCACCGCCGCGAGCGGGTGATGATCAGTGGTGTGCTGGGCCTGGCCGAGCGTCCGGTCAAAGCCGTGATGATCGACCGCCAGCGCGTGCACCGCGTGGACCTGGCCGACAGCCCGGAGAGCATCCGCCGCGCACTGCTGGAGTCGCCATACTCGCGCCTGCTGGTGATCAGCGAAGGCAATATCGACGAGCCGCTGGGCTACGTGCACAAGAAGGAACTGTTCTCCGCCCTGCTGCAGGGCCGCGAACTGGACATCCTCCCGCTGCTGCGCGAGCCGCTGAGCCTGCCGGACAGCAGCACGGTGCTGGGCGCGCTGGAGCTGATGCGTGAGGCCTCGACCCACCTGGCCTTCGTGGTCAACGAGTTCGGTGGCTTCGAGGGCATGCTGAGCCTGACTGACGTGCTGGAGGCCATCGCCGGTGAGCTGCCGGACGCCAGCGAGGTGTCCGGTACCGACATCGAAGCGGAGGCGGGCGCTTACCGGGTGGATGGCGCCGTGACGCTGTCGGCGCTGGCCGAGCGGGTGGGCTTCCACGCCCGCCCGACGGCCGAGTACCAGACCCTCGGCGGGCTGGCGCTCAAGCACCTTGGCCGCTTGCCGGCCAAGGGTGACACGCTGGAACTGGGCGGCTGGCGCCTGGAGGTGACGGAGGTCAGCGAGCGGCGCATCGGCCGCGTGCTGCTGACGCCGCCGGGCTGACGCCAGGCGGGGCCGCCCCCGGCCCGGTCAGCGATCTGCTCAAGGAGCGCGGTTGTTCTGCTGCTTGAGCAGGTCGCGGATCTCGGTCAGCAGGGTTTCTTCAGCGCTCGGCACCGGCGGGGCGCTGGGCTCTACGGCCTCTTCACGCTTGAGCTTGTTGATGGCCTTCACGCCCATGAAGATGGCGAAGGCCACGATAATGAAGTCCAGGCAGGTCTGAATGAATTTGCCGTAGGCCAGCATCACCGCCGGCGTCTGGCCCTCGGCGGCCTTGAGCGTGATCGCCAGGTCGGAGAAGTCCATGCCGCCGATCAGCAGGCCGATGGGCGGCATAATCACGTCGCCGACGAAGGACGAGACGATCTTGCCGAAGGCGGCGCCGATGATGATACCGACGGCCATGTCGACCACGTTGCCCTTGACGGCGAAGGCCTTGAATTCGTTGAGCAGACTCATGCACAGACTCCTTGTTACGCAAGATAGAGGGGGACAGGCGCAGTTTAGCGGCCCGTCGCCGTCTGAACACCCCACGCACAGTCAATTCCAACGGTATGACCGGCGGCGGTGGGCGACATCGCTCAGTGGTCTAGGCTTATCGGGCAATCCAACAACAGAAGGACGCCCGCCATGCCGCTCGAGCATCATCCCCTGTCCCGCGAATTCCCTGACCAGAAGGCCCTGATGACCCGGTTGCACGGGAAGGACGCGAACTTCACCCGCATGGCCGCCAGCTACGAGGAGCTGGACAAGAAAATCTACGACATCGAGGACGGCCGTCAGGCGATGGACGACCTCGCTCTCAATTCCCTCAAACTGCAACGCGTGGCGCTGAAGGACGAGATTTCCGACCTGCTCAAGCGATCCGGTTGAGCTTGACCAGAGTCAAGGGTGCGTGTCGGAGCGAGGCGTAGGCTCCCGTCATCTCTTTCCAACCGGTGCCACCGCCATGCGTAAAGCTATTTCGTCCTCTGGCAACTCCGTCACCAAGCTCCCCAAACGCAACGCCGAAACCCTGCGCGCGCAGGAACGCCTGGTTCGTCTGAAGCTGCAGTACGAACTGCTGGATCAGCGCATTGGTCGCGTGGAGGAGGGCATCGAGCGTCCCGACTGCACCCTGGCCTCGCTGCTGATGCGCCGTGAAAGCCTCAAGCACGATATGGAGAGCCAGTATCGCCGCCTGGCGAGCTAAGAACCTGTTTACGGTCTGCTGCGCGTCGGCAGAACCGCGCTGAAATCGGCCTCGGGGTGCTCATTTACTGCGCGTAAACTCCGCTCCCTCAACCGATTTCAGCGCACTTCTGCTCTAGCTCGCGAGACCGTAAATAGGTTCTGAACCGCTCCACCCGATTGGCTTATGATGGGGACTTTGCATTCGACGGAAGTCCCCCATGGCCAAGGCCAAGCGCATGTACGGCTGCACCGAGTGCGGCGCCACCTACCCGAAATGGGCCGGCCAGTGCCCTGATTGCGGTGCCTGGAACACGCTGGTCGAAACCGTCATCGACACCACCCCCACCGGTGGATCGGCCAGCAGCTCTTCCGGCCGCGGCGGCTGGGCTGGCCAGCAGGCCAACATCAAGACCCTCGCCGAAGTCAGCGTCGAGGAAATGCCACGCTTCTCCACCGCCTCGGCGGAGCTGGACCGCGCCCTGGGCGGCGGCCTGGTCGATGGCTCGGTCGTGCTGATCGGCGGCGATCCCGGCATCGGCAAGTCCACCATCCTCCTGCAGACCCTCTGCAACATCGCCACGCGCCTGCCGGCGCTCTATGTCACGGGTGAGGAATCCCAGCAGCAGGTCGCCATGCGCGCCCGCCGTCTGGGCCTGCCCGAGGACAAGCTCAAGGTCATGACCGAGACCTGCATCGAGACCATCATCGCCACGGCGCGCCAGGAGCAGCCCAAAGTGATGGTGATCGACTCGATCCAGACCATCTTCACTGAACAGTTGCAATCCGCACCCGGCGGCGTCGCCCAGGTGCGCGAAAGCGCGGCGCTGCTGGTGCGTTTCGCCAAGCAGAGCGGCACGGCGATCTTCCTGGTC
Source organism: Pseudomonas sp. PDM18 (assembly GCF_014852585.1). Taxonomy (GTDB): domain Bacteria; phylum Pseudomonadota; class Gammaproteobacteria; order Pseudomonadales; family Pseudomonadaceae; genus Pseudomonas. The sequence goes on from NZ_JACVBX010000015.1 coordinate 8,282, forward strand.
GGCCACGTCACCAAGGAAGGCTCCCTGGCTGGCCCGCGCGTGCTGGAGCACATGGTCGACACCGTGCTGTATTTCGAGGGTGAATCCGATGGCCGCCTACGCCTGCTGCGGGCGGTGAAGAACCGCTTCGGTGCGGTGAACGAGCTGGGCGTGTTCGCCATGACCGACCGTGGTTTGAAGGAAGTTTCCAACCCGTCAGCCATCTTCCTCACCCGTGCTCAGGAATCGGTGCCGGGCAGCGTGGTCATGGCCACCTGGGAAGGCTCGCGGCCCATGCTGGTGGAAGTACAGGCGTTGGTGGACACCAGCCACCTGGCGAACCCGCGCCGCGTGACCCTGGGCCTGGACCAGAATCGCCTGGCCATGCTGCTGGCGGTGCTGCATCGCCACGGCGGCATCCCGACCTACGATCAGGATGTGTTCTTGAACGTGGTTGGCGGTGTGAAGGTTCTGGAAACGGCGTCGGACCTGGCGCTGATGGCCGCGGTGATGTCCAGCCTGCGCAATCGTCCGCTCGATCACCAGTTGCTGGTATTCGGCGAGGTCGGTCTGTCCGGCGAGGTGCGCCCGGTGCCCAGTGGACAGGAGCGTCTGAAGGAAGCCGCCAAGCACGGCTTCAAGCGCGCCATCGTACCCAAGGGCAACGCGCCGAAGGAGTCGCCGCCAGGCCTGCAGGTCATCGCGGTGACACGCTTGGAGCAGGCGCTGGATGCGTTGTTCGAATAGAGGCTCGCTCCTGAGCGACTCAATGCTCGCTGAGCAGCGTCAGCTCCCGCTCCAGCAGTGACTCGTCACCCAGGTTCAGTTCCACCAGGCGCCTCAGGTGACTGATGGAGTCCAGGTCGATGTGCCGGCAGTTGAAGCCCAGCAGGCCTTCACGCTCCCAGGCGAGGTCGGCCTCCATATAGACGTTGACGTCGAAGCCCAGGTAGATGCGCACCTGCACCGGTTCCTGCGCGACGATGTTCCAGTGTTCCGGCCGCTGCACCAGCAGGCCCTGCAGGGACAAGTCCAGCAGCGTCACCTTCCAGCGCAGGTCGCCCTGGCTGATCTCGGTGCCGGCGTCGAAGGCGATGCGCTGGAAGCGCCGGCGCTCGTCGTGATCGTCAGTCATGTCGTGGCTCTCCGGCCGTTTCTGCTTCGCCTCACTATAGACGCAAGGCAATGCTGACGCGTCGGAAGCCAGTCGTTGAGGTGGCGTCCGTCAGAGGCGCGTCGCACGGGTTTGACAGCTTGCGGACCCTCGCCAAAGCTCCATGTGCGTTTAACCACCACAACTGCGGAGTGCAGAGCATGGACAATAAACTCATCAAGGGTCTGATTTTTGGGGTTATCAGCGTTGCCAGCCTGGCAGCGCACGCGGACGAAGCCGGGCAGAGCGGCAAGGGCTGCGGCTGGGGCAACATGGTCTTCGACGGTCAGCGCGGCCTGTTCCCGCACCTGCTGGCCACTACCACCAACGGCACCTCGGGCAACGCCACCTTCGGCCTGACCTCCGGCACCAACGGCTGCGACGCCAGCCAGCGCATCTCCTACGGCGGCCGCTCGATCTTCGCCATGAACGGCATGCTCGACAACATCGCCGAGAACATGGCCCAGGGCCACGGAGAGGCCCTGGACGCCTATGCCGTCCTGCTGGGCATCCCCACTCAGGATCGTGCGCACTTCGCCCAGGTCACCCAGCAGCACTTCGGTGAGATCTTCACTTCCAAGGACGCCACCGGGGAGCAGGTGCTGAACAACACCCTGGCCGTGATGAGCCGTGACCAGACTCTGGCGCAGTACGCCAAGCAGCCAGCCTGACTGGACGTCGCGCCGCCAAGGCCCGCCACAGGCGGGCCTTTTCATTTCCTGACCCTGCGGTCGAACGCGTTGACCTCCGGCAATAAGCGCGTAACCGCCCTAGACTAAGGTCGTATGAATGGGTCGCCGGAAAAGACTAGAATTTTTCTGCGAATTCTCGCCTTCAAACTGTCGGAAGCCTCGCTATGAACAATAACAACAGCCTGCTACGTCACCTCGCCTGGCTGGCGGTGGCGATAGTCGGTGCATTTGCCTTGGGAGTCGTGGCACTACGTCGCGGCGAAGCCATCAACGCACTGTGGATCGTCGTCGCGGCGGTTGCCATCTACCTGGTCGCCTACCGCTACTACAGCCTGTTCATCGCCACCAAGGTGATGCAACTGGACGCCAACCGAGCGACCCCTGCGGTCCTCAACAACGACGGCCTGGACTACGTCCCGACCAACAAGCACATCCTCTTCGGTCACCACTTCGCTGCCATCGCCGGCGCCGGCCCGCTGGTCGGTCCCGTACTGGCCGCGCAGATGGGCTACCTGCCCGGCACGCTCTGGCTGATCGCTGGCGTGGTGCTGGCCGGTGCCGTGCAGGATTTCATGGTCCTGTTCATCTCCAGCCGCCGCAACGGGCGTTCGCTGGGTGAGCTGGTGCGCGAGGAAATGGGGCAGGTGGCGGGGACCATCGCTCTGTTCGGCGCGTTCCTGATCATGATCATCATCCTCGCGGTGCTCGCGCTGATCGTGGTGAAGGCCCTGGCCGAAAGCCCCTGGGGCATGTTCACCGTGTTGGCGACGATCCCGATCGCGCTGTTCATGGGCGTGTACATGCGCTACATCCGCCCGGGCCGCATCGGCGAGATTTCCGTGGTCGGCATCATCCTGCTGCTGGGCAGCATCTGGCTCGGTGGCCAGATCGCCGCCAGCCCCGAGTGGGCCCCGGTGTTCACCTTCCATGGCGTGCAGATCGTCTGGATGCTGATCGCCTACGGCGCAATCGCCTCGGTCCTGCCGGTGTGGCTGCTGCTGGCGCCGCGTGACTACCTGTCGACCTTCCTCAAGATCGGCACCATCATCGCCCTGGCCATCGGCATCGTGATCGTCTCGCCGGAACTGAAGATGCCGGCCCTGACCCAGTTCACCGACGGCACCGGCCCGGTTTGGAAGGGCGGCCTGTTCCCGTTCCTGTTCATCACCATCGCCTGTGGCGCCGTCTCCGGCTTCCACGCGCTGATCTCCTCGGGCACCACGCCCAAGCTGCTCAACCGCGAGCCCGACGCCCGCTACATCGGCTATGGCGGCATGCTGATGGAGTCCTTCGTGGCCATCATGGCGATGGTCGCCGCCTCGGTCATCGAACCGGGCATCTACTTCGCCATGAACAGCCCGCCGGCTGTGGTCGGCACCGACGTCACCGCAGTGGCCGCGACCGTCAGCAGCTGGGGCTTCACCATCACCCCGGAAATTCTGACCCAGACCGCCAAGGACATCGGCGAGACCACCATCCTGGCCCGTGCCGGTGGTGCGCCGACCCTCGCCGTGGGTATTGCCCACATCCTTCACCAGGTGCTGCCGGGTGAGAACACCATGGCCTTCTGGTACCACTTCGCGATCCTCTTCGAGGCGCTGTTCATCCTCACCGCGGTGGACGCTGGCACCCGTGCCGGGCGCTTCATGCTGCAGGACCTGCTGGGCAACTTCGTCCCGGCGCTGAAGAAGACCGAATCCTGGACCGCCAACATCATCGGCACCGGCGGCTGCGTCGCGCTGTGGGGCTGGCTGCTGTACCAGGGGGTGGTCGATCCGCTGGGCGGCATCAACACGCTGTGGCCGCTGTTCGGCATCTCCAACCAGATGCTCGCCGGTATCGCGCTGATGCTCTCCACCGTCGTGCTGATCAAGATGAAGCGCCAGCAGTACGTCTGGGTAACCGCCCTGCCGGCCGCCTGGCTGTTGATCTGCACCACCACCGCCGGCCTGATCAAGCTGTTCGACAGCAACCCGGCTGTGGGCTTCATCGCGCTGGGCAAGAAGTACTCCGCCGGCCTGGACGCCGGTCAGATCATCGCCCCGGCCAAGGACATCGGCCAGATGCAGCACGTGATGATGAACGCCTACATCAACGCCGGCCTCACCGTGCTGTTCCTGCTGGTGGTGTTCAGCGTGCTGGTGTACGCGATCAAGGTGGGCGCCAGCGCCTGGACCAAGAAGGAGCGCACCGACAAGGAAGCGCCGTTCCAGCCGATCCCGGACGCCTGACGGAGGAGCATCATGTTCAACGACCTCAGCCGCATGGGTAAGTATCTTGGGCAAGCTGCCCGCATGCTGGTCGGCATGCCCGATTACGACACCTACGTTCAGCACATGCAGAACAAGCACCCGGACAAGACTCCGATGACCTACGAGGAGTTCTTCCGCGAGCGCCAGGAGGCGCGCTACGGTGGCGGCAAGGGACGGCCGATCCGCTGCTGTTGACGCGATGAAACTGGCTGCGTGGCCGATGCTGCGTTGCCAGCGGCCGGAAAAATGCTCATCTACTGAAGTAGACTCCGCTTTTCCCGGCCACTGGCTCCTTGCCTCGCCTGCCTCGCCGACGTTTCATAAGTAGAGATGCGGGCCGCGAGCGATCGCGGCCCGTTTTCATTTCCGCCCGTTTTTCATTCTGATTGCCTGGAAGTTTCCATGACCGATTCCGCAAGCGCGCCGCAGATTCCGGTGACCGTCCTCACCGGCTTCCTCGGGGCCGGCAAGACCACCCTGCTCAAGCACATCCTCAAGGCCGAACATGGCCTGAAGATCGCCGTGATCGAGAACGAATTCAGCGACACGCCGATCGACGCTCAGCTGCTCGGCGACGACGCAGTGCAGGTGACGACGCTGTCCAACGGCTGCGTCTGCTGCACCATCAATAGCGACCTGGAGCGGGCGCTGTACGTCCTGCTGGAACGCCGCGACAATGGCGAGCTGGACTTCGACCGCGTGGTGATCGAGTGCACCGGCCTGGCCGATCCAGCGCCGGTGGCGCAGACCTTCTTCGTCGACGAGACGTTGCGCGAGCGCTACCTGCTCGACGGCATCATCACCCTGGTGGACGCCGCCAACGCCGACCGCCACCTGCAGGAGGCCATTGCCCAGGCCCAGGTCGGCTTCGGCGACCGCATCCTGGTGAGCAAGCGCGACCTGGTGTCGCCCGAACAGTTCGAGGCGCTGGTGGAGCGCCTGCAGCGCATCAACCGTCGTGCGGAAATCCACGCGGTGGAGCATGGCGCCATCGAACTGGAACGCCTGCTCGACGTGCGCGGTTTCAACCTCAATGCCGAGCTCGGCCTGCGCCCGCTGCTGCGTCCCGTACGCCCGGCGGCGGACACCACTGACCGCATCACCACCCTGGTGCTGCGCAGCGACAACCCGCTGGATATCGAGCACCTCAGCGAGTTCATGGACGACCTGCTGCAATGGCACGGCAACTCGCTGCTGCGCTACAAGGGCGTGCTGAACATCGCCGGCGAGGAGCGTCGCCTGGTGTTCCAGGGCGTGTTGCGGCTGTATGGCTTCGACTGGGATACGCCGTGGAAGGGCAACGAGCAGCGCGAGAGCGTGATCGTCTTCATCGGCGACAACCTGCCCGAAGAGGAAATCCGCCGGGGCTTCGATCGCATCACGGGCGGCCCGACCGCCTGAATGAAAAACGCCCGGCCTGTGCCGGGCGTTTTTCTCTGCGCGCTTTACGTAGGGCGCATAACGCGCCAGCGTTATCCGTCGTCTGGGTTGTGGCGGATAACCTGTTCCAGGTTACGCGCCCTACGTTCCACGTTGGTGGGCAGCGGCTCAGCCGCCGATCAGATGCTTGAGCGGGTGGTAATCCGCCTTCAGGTTTCCCGCCGCCTTGAGGATGGCCTGCTCGATCGCGTTCAGGTGCATGCAGGTCAGCTCGATGGCCGCCGCCTGGTTGCCTGACTCGATGTACTCGATCAGCCGCTGGTGCTCATTGCCGCGGCAGGTCTCGTGCTGGTCGTCGTCCAGGGTGGTGGCGTAGAGCGAGGCGCGCTCGATCAGCTTGCGGAAGAAGTCCAGCAGCACCGGGTTGTTCAGCGCCGCTGCCAGCTTCAGGTGGAACTCGCCCAGCAGGTGGACGAACCGCGCGTGGTCGTGGTCGTGGGTCGCCTCTTCCAGCGCCACGTGGTCGCGCAGGTCCTGGATGATCGCGCTGTCGGCGCGGCGGCAAAGTTCGCTGACGATACCGATCTCGATAAGCCGCCGCGTTTCGAACAGCGAGCGGATCTCCTCGTCGCTGGGTAACGCCACCCATGCACCCTTGTTGAGCGCGCTGGAAACCAGCCCGTCCGCTTCCAGATGTTTCAGCGCCGCGCGCACCGAAGTGCGGCTGACCTTGAACAATTCCGCCAACGCCGCCTCGCCCAGCTTCATGCCAGGGCGCAGGGTGCGCTTGCTGATTGCCTCGTAAACCCCTTGGTAGACGCGTTCCACCGTGGACTCGGGGTGATTCTCCGCCATGAGCGACTCCGCCTCTTGCTTGACCCATCAAAGGATGCCGCAAAACCGTCCGTGCAAAACCAGTTGCAGAAGAAAAATACATACGCTATTTCTAGATTGCATTCAAATATTGCATACAAAAACAAGAGGAATGCACCAAAATGAATCACTCGTCGTCAGTCGAGGTGCGTCGGGTCAGCAAGCGCTACACCGATGATCCCAACGTCGCTCCCGCCCTCAACGAAGTCTCGGTCGACATTGCCCATAACGAGTTCTTCACCTTGCTGGGGCCGTCCGGCTGCGGCAAGACCACGCTGCTACGCAGCATCGCCGGTTTCGAGAACGTCACCTCGGGCGACATCCTCGTCGGCGGCGAACGGGTCAACGACCTGCCGCCGTACCGTCGTCGCATCAATACCGTATTCCAGAGCTACGCCCTGTTCCCGCATATGTCGGTGAGCGAGAACATCGCCTTCGGCCTGGAGATGCAGGGCCTGGCGCGCGGCGAGATTCCCGGCCGGGTGAAGGAGATGCTGGCGCTGGTGCAGATGGAACACCTGGCGCGGCGCAAGCCGGCCGAGCTGTCCGGCGGCCAGCAGCAACGTGTGGCGCTGGCCCGCGCGCTGGCGCCCAAGCCGTCGGTGCTGCTGCTCGACGAGCCGCTGTCCGCGCTGGACCTGAAGCTGCGCAAGGAGATGCAGGTCGAGCTCAAGCGCGTACAGGAAGAGGCGGGCATCACCTTCATCTTCGTCACCCACGACCAGGAAGAAGCGCTGACCCTGTCCGACCGCATCGCCGTGATGTCCCACGGCAACATCATGCAGATCGGCACACCCAACGAAATCTACGAGCGCCCGACGCACCGCTTCGTCGCGCAGTTCATCGGTGACATCAACTTCCTCCCTGGGCAGATGCGCCAGGGCGGTTTCCACCCCAACGCCATGGCGGCGGAAATTCCCTGCGAACTGCCGGCGGGCCTGAGTAGCGCCAGCGTGCAGCTGGCCTTCCGCCCGGAGCGCTCGAAGCTGGTCGACCCGTCGCAGCCGCACCACCTGCGCGCGGTGATCGAGACGGTGATGTACGTCGGCACCGCCACGCTGTACCGCTGCCGCTTGCCGGATGCTTCGCAGATCACCCTGCGCGAGAGCAACGAGGGCGGTCGCGCCCGCGACGTCGGCGAGGCCGTGGCGGTGCACCTGCCGCCCCAGGCCTGCCTGCTGATGGAGGCCTGAAATGAACGAGTCGCCCACCACTCGCCGCCTCTTGCTGCTCAGCCCGGTGGCGCTGACGCTGCTCGGGCTGATCGCCATCCCGCTGGCGATCATGGGTTACATCAGCCTGCTGCCGCGCAACCTCTACGGCGGCGTCGACTGGCACGCTGACTGGCAGATCCAGAGCTACGTGCAGCTGTTCTTCCAGGAAGACTTCGACGGCAACCTGGAGCTGAACTGGGTCTACGCCCAGGCGCTGCTGCGCTCGCTGTTCCAGGCCGGTGGCACCACGCTGCTGTGCTTCCTCTTCGGCTTCCCGGTGGCGCTGTGGATGACCAGCCTCAGCGAGCGTTCGCGCAACCTGATGGTGCTGCTGATCACCATCCCGTTCTGGACCAACCTGCTGATCCGCAACTACGCCTGGCTGATCATCCTGCGCGAGCACGGCTGGATCGCCCAGTCGGTCAACGCGCTGTTCCCCCAGGCTGGCGGCATCACACTGCTGTACAACGACTTCGCCGTCTGCGTCGGGCTGGTCTACAGCTTCCTGCCGTTCATGATCCTGCCGATCTACTCGACCCTGGAGAAGCTCGACTGGCGCCTGGTCGAGGCCGCCTATGACCTCGGCGCCAACCGCTGGAAGGCGTTGCAGCGGGTGATCCTGCCGCTGTCCATGCCCGGCGTGATCGCCGGCTCCCTGCTGGTGTTCGTCCCGAGCCTGGGCGCTTTCATCACCCCGGCGATCCTCGGCGGCGGCAAGACCCTGATGATCGGCAACCTGATCCAGCAGCAGTTCGGCACCGCGCGCAACTGGCCCCTGGGCGGTTCGCTGTCGTTCCTGCTGCTGGCGATCATGCTCCTCGCCCTGATCGCGTTCGCCCTGTATAGCCGCCGCGCCGCCAAGGCCGTCCACCTGGGAGGAGCCAACGCATGATCGCCCAGCACCTGAAGAAACTGCCCGGCACCCGCGAAACCAGCCTGCTGGTCCTGGCCTACCTGTACCTGCCGATCCTCGTGCTGATCGGCTACAGCTTCAACGCCAACCGTTCGGCCACCGTATGGACCGAATTCTCCTTCGCCTGGTACGGCAAGATAGTCGCCAACCCCTCGATCCAGGCGGCGGCGTTCAACTCGCTGGTGGTCGCCGGTTTCGCAACCGTGCTGTCCACGGCGATCGCCCTGGCGGCGGCGCTGGCGACCTCGCGGCCGTTCTACGGGCGGCGGCTGGTGGAGGGCGGCATCAACCTGCCGCTGATCCTGCCGGAGATCGTCATCGCGGTGGCCACGTTGCTGCTGTTCATGTCCCTGGGCATCAAGCTGGGCCTGATGACGGTGATCGTCGCCCACGTCGGCTTCTGCATTCCCTTCGCCTACCTGCCGATCCGTGCACGCCTGAACGACCTGGACAAGAGCCTGCTGGAAGCTGCCGGCGACCTCTACGCCAGTCCTTACCAGGTGTTCCGCCGGGTGACCCTGCCGCTGCTGTGGCCGGCGGTGCTGTCCGGCGCGGTGCTGGCGTTCGTGGTCAGCCTCGACGATTTCATCATGACCTTCTTCGTCGCTGGCCCCGGCTCGACGACGCTGCCGGTCTACATCTTCTCGGCCATCAAGGCCGGGGTGACACCTGAGATCAATGCAATCTCGACCCTCATGCTGGTGATTTCCATCGTCCTCGTAGTGCTGTCGTACTGGCTCGGCCAGCGCGGCAAACCGGACGCCTGATCAAGACTGCCAACCTTTCGTTTTCTGACCTTTTATTTCGGAGAGCCACATGAAGTTGAATGCCCTGCGTCACGGCCTTGCCGGTTTGTCCCTCGCTCTGCTGGCTGCGGGCGTTGCCCGGGCCGAAGAGCCCAAGCAACTGTTCTTCTACAACTGGACCGACTATTACCCGGTGGAGTTGCTGGCCAAGTTCGAGAAGGAGACCGGCATCAAGGTCACCATGGACGGCTACGACAGCAACGAAACCCTGCTGGCGAAGCTGCAGGCCGGCGGCGCCGCGTACGACGTGATCGTGCCGTCGCACTCGATCATGCAGACGCTGATCAAGCAGGACCTGCTGCTGGAAATCGACACGCCCAAGCTGGCCAACTTCCAGTTCGTCAAACCGGCGTTCCGCGACCCGGGCTTCGACCCCGGCCGCAAGTACTCGGCGCCCTACCTTTGGGGCACCACCGGTTTCTCCTACGACAGTGCGCGGGTGCCGGGTGGCAAGCTGGATGACTCGTGGAAGGAATTCTTCGAGCCGCGTCCGGAACTGCAGGGCCAGGTCGCCGCGCTGGATACCCCGAGCAGCTTGATCAACGCCGCCGCGCACTACCTCAGCGTCGACGAGTGCACCGAGAACCCGCAGGACGCCAAGAAGATTCTCGAGCTGCTGCAGAAGCAGAAGCCCTTCCTGAAGATGTACAGCTCCGACAACACCGTGGACCGCATGGCCTCCGGCGAGGTCGTGCTGATGCAGAACTGGAACGGCTCCACCGCCCGCGCCACGCTGCAGAAGAGCACCATCAAGTACGTCTACCCGCGCGAGGGCGTGGCCTCCTTCCAGGACAACTTCGCCGTGCCCAAGAGCGCGCCGCACCCGGAGAACGCCAAGGTCTTCATCAACTGGATGATGAAGCCTGAGAACGCCGCCGCGGTGACCAACGCCATCGCCTATTCCAACGGCATCGAGACCGACAAGCTGCTCGACGCCAAGTGGAAGGTGATGGACGCCATCAACATGCCTGAGGAATACGCGCAGCGTCTGCGCCTGGAAAAGGAATGCAGCAACAAGTCCCGCGAGCTGCAGGACCGCATCTGGTCCAAGCTCAAGGGCTGATAGTTGGCCCGGCTACGTGCCGGGCCTGCTCCTACAGGTGTCGTCCCGGTCAACCCCGTAGGGCGGATAAAGCGGAACGCTTTATCCGCCGTCGAGCTCCTCGGCGGATAACCGCGAGCGGTTATTCGCCCGACGTCATTTATCCGATTTCTGTTCGAGGTCCCCATGACCGACAGCTACTGGCTGCGCAACATCCGTCCGCTGGGCAATGCAGCGAAAGACTTCCTCATCCGTGACGGCCGTATCGCCGAACGTCGTACCGCCAGTAACGCCGCGCCGCTGGCCGGCGACATCGATGGCGGCGGCCAGCTCCTGCTGCCGCCGCTGGTGGAAAGCCACTGCCACCTGGACAAGACCCTCTGGGGCCAACCCTGGCGCCCCAACAGCGCCGGGCCCACGCTCAAGGACTACATCGCCAACGAGCGCCGCGTACTGCGCGAGATCGAGGCGCCCATCACCGCCCGTGCCGGCGCGCTGCTGGAGCAATGCATCGCTCGCGGTTCGTTGACCTTCCGCTGCCACGTGGACATCGACCCCGAGCTGGGCCTGCGCCACGTGGTTGCCATGCAGGCGCTGCGCGAGCGCTACGCCGACCTGATCGACATGGAGTTCGTGGTCTTCCCGCAGACCGGCCTGGTCAGTCGTCCCGGCACCGCCGAGCTGATGCGCGAGGCACTGGCGCTGGGCGTGGAAAATGTCGGCGGCCTCGACCCCTGCGGTATCGACGACGACCCCATTGCCCAGCTCGATATCGTCTTCGGCCTGGCCGTGGAATTCGGCCGTGGCGTGGATATCCACCTGCACGACAAGGGCGAACTGGGCCTCTGGCAGATCGCTCGCATCGCCGATTACACCGAGCGCCACGGCCTGCAGGGCAAGGTGATGATCAGCCACGCCTACTGCCTGGGCATGGCGCCCTGGGAGCAGGTCGAGCCGCTGGCCGAGCGACTCTCCGAACTGGGCATTTCCCTGATGAGTTCCGCCCCGGCTGACACCCCGGTGCCGCCGTTCCTCGCCCTGCGCGAAGCCGGCGTCAACCTGTGCCTGGGCAGCGACGGCATCCGCGATGCCTGGTCGCCCATGGGCAACGGCGACATGCTCGAACGCGCCATGTTCCTCGCCTTCCGCTTCGACCTGTGCAAGGACGACGACCTTGCCGCCGCCTTCGCCGCGGCCACCGACAACGGTGCCCGCGCGCTGGGCCGCGAGCCGGCGCGTATCGAAGTCGGCGCGCCGGCGGACTTCCTCCTGCTACCGGTCGAGACCCTCGGTGAAGCCGTGGTCGCGCGCCCGGCGCAGCGCCAGGTGTACAAGGCCGGCAAGCTGATCGCCGAGCAGGGTCGCCTCGTGGAGTCGCGTCTGTGAGTGCTCCCCGCATGGGCCTGAAAGCCAGCTTCGTAGTCGGTTTCGACGGTAAACAGCACGTGCTCTGGCGTCACGGTGAAGTGGTGCTCGAGGGCGGGAAAATCGTCTTCGTCGGCCGTGGTTTCCCCGGTAAAGTCAGCCAGTGGATCGACTACGGCTACGCGCTGATCGGCCCCGGCTTCATCGATCTGGATGCCCTCGGTGACCTCGACTCCACGGTGCTCACCCTGGACAACGGCGCCGAGTGGAACATGGGCCGTGTCTGGTCCGAGGACTATCTGCGAGCCGGGCCGAACGAGTGCTACAGCCCCGACGAGGAACTGTTCAAGTACCGCTATGCCTTCACCCAGCTGATCCGCAATGGCATCACCACCGCCATGCCGATCACCTCGATGTACTACCGGCGCTGGGCCGAGCACTACGACGAATTCGCCGGGGTCGCCGCGCTGTCCGGTGAACTTGGTCTGCGCACCTACCTCGGCCCCTGCTACATGAGCGGCATGACGTACGCCCGTGCGGACGGCACCTCCGGGCAGCACTGGGACGAAGCCGCCGGCCTCGCCGGACTGAAGGAAGCCGAGCGCTTCTTCCATGACTTCGACGGCGCCCACCACGGCCTGGTGCGCGGCGCGCTGCTGCCAGACCGCATCGAAACCTGTACGCCTGCGCTGCTGGAACGCACCGCCGCTGTACAGCGTGAACTGAGCGCGCCACTGCGCCTGCACTGCTGCCAGTCGCGCTACGAGGTGGAGCTGGTGCGTCGCCTGCGCGACACGTCCTCGCTGCAGTGGCTCGACAGCTATGGTCTGCTCAATCCGCACAGCGTTCTGCCACACGGTATCCTGCACAGCGGCGAGCATGAGTTGCAGCGCCTGGCGGATACCGGGGCGAGCCTGGTGCATTGCCCGGTGGTATTCGCCCGCGAAGGCGACGCGCTGGATTCTTTTGGCGCTTACCGCGCACGCGGCATCAACCTCGCCATGGGCACCGACACTTTCCCAGCGGACATGCTCGACAACCTGCGCCAAGGCCTGAACATTGCGCGGGTGAAGGAGGGCGATGCCGAACACACGCGCATGCTCGATCTCTATAACGCTGCCACCCTCGGCGGCGCCCAGGCGCTGGGCCGCGACGACCTCGGCCGTCTCGCCGTCGGCGCGCGTGCGGACATCACGGTGTTCCGCCTGGGTGATTTCCATCAGGGACCGTTCTTCGACCCGCTGAAGAACCTGCTCACCGCCGGCCGCGGTGACGACTGCATTGCCAGCTTCATCGACGGCCGCAGCGTGATGCAGGGCGGCCAGGTGATCGGCGTCGATTACGCCGACCTGCAACGCCGTGCCGACGCGCTGTTCCTGAAGCAGATGCAGCACCACGCCGAGCGAGCCTTCGGCAACCCGCCGTGGCGCACGCTGTTCCGTTCCGCGATTCCCTTTGCCGACTCGTACAGCGCCGACGCGCCGCTGCTCGACGCGCATGCACCAACGGCCCCGTGAAGGATCACCCCATGCTCAGCTTCGACTTCCAGCAGCTCTCCGCCCGCGAGAAATACAAGATCCTCATCGGCAGCGTGGTGCCCCGGCCCATCGCCCTGGTCACCACCATCGACACCGAGGGCCGCGCCAACGCGGCGCCCTTCAGCTTCTTCAACGCCCTCTCTGCCGACCCGCCGATCCTCGCCCTGGGCGTGGAGAACTACAGCGACCTCAGTCCCAAGGACACCACGCTGAATATCCGGCAGAACCAGGAATTTACCGTGAACATCGTCTCCGACGCGCTGGTGGAAGCCATGAACGTCTGCGCCGTGCCCTTCGAGCCGGGCTTCGACGAACTGGTCGCCGCCGGCCTTACTGCCATCCCCGGCACCCGCGTCGGCTGCCCGCGCATCGGCGAGGCGCCGGTGGCACTGGAGTGCCGGAGGATGATGGCGCTGTCCATCGGCCAATCGCGAGAGATCATCCTTGGCGAAGTGCTGATGGCCCACGTGCGCGACGACCTGATCGACCCGGCCACGCTCTACATCGATCAGCTCGGCCTCGACGCCATCGGTCGCATGGGTGGGCATGGTTATGCGCGTACCCGGGAGTATTTCGACCTGCCGACGCGTTCCTTGCAGCAATGGTCGGAACTGCCAGGAGGCGGGGAGAGAGCCTGGAAGTGGGCTGAAGTTCAGTCTTGAGTTTACCTGCGGGCCCGCGGGGAATTAACCGACGACGGAAGCGTCGCACTTCATATCAATGAGCTTCCGAAATCTTTACCTTCCTAGATGCTGGTAAAAGCGGCGTACATTCGTGATTTTCCGCGAATTGTGATGATATTTGCATTTTTTCAGATTCTTTTGGAAAGGCGCTTCCTGGTTTTTTTCGTCCGGATAGTGTGCTTGCAGGAAACAAGAAACGACAAAAGTGCAGCTATTTTCCCTACCAAGGTGGCATTCTGGAGGGTATCATTGTGATGTCAGTCAGATATTTCCTGCAAATCTGGCGTTTTTCAGTGCCTTAATAAATTCCTAATAAAGGCCTGAGTTTCTCTGGTTTTCGGGGGTTTCACTCATTCCGCCTGGATGGTGAAGCTTGTTTGCCTTGAGGTCTTGTCACTCCGGACGCCCGCACTGCAGCGCCTGGAGTGATGCATTCGGCCTTGGAAGAGTGTGGGGTTGCACTGTGGGTTTTTCAGCTAGGGACGAAGGCTCCGTTGGGCTCTCGGCCCGGCCATTCGCCTGGCCGATTCATCTCTTGCTCCGTATCCGGTGCCCGTCGTTTGTCCTGCCGTGGCGCCAGCTGCGCCTGCAGGCTCCCGGGCGTCTTTGCGGATTCTTCCCTCTGCGCCAGGCGGCTCTTCGTCTGAAGGATCTGCCGGTTCGGTCCGGCGGCTTTTCTCGGCTGCATCGAGTCTTTTGACGGGCGGCACTCTCGAGACGAAATGGACGCGTAGTTTCTGGATGGGTGTTGCCGATCCGGATATCTCCACAAGGATGGGAAATGCTGTATCCAGTCATTATCTGCGGGGGGGCCGATAGCCGACTCTGGCCCGCCTCTCGCGAGAAACACCCCAAGCCGTTCCTGGCTCTGCCCGACGGTCAGAGCCTGCTGCAGAAGACGCTTCTGCGGGCTGCTGGGCTCCCCGGCGTCACGGGGGTTCTGACGGTTACCAATCAGGAGTTGTTCTTCACCACCGAAGACATCTACCGCGAGGTCCGCCCCGAGCATTGTCGGCTGGACTACATCCTCGAACCGGTTGGGCGCAATACCGCGGCAGCCATTGCCAGCGCCGCGATTCATTTGCAGAACCGCTTCGGGCCGCAGTCGATCATGCTGATTCTTCCCGCGGACCATCTCATTCAGGAAGAGACGGTATTTGCCGAGGTAGTCCGTCACGCCAGTCAATTGGCGCTAGATGGGCTCCTGGTGACCTTCGGTATCGAGCCCACCCATGCCGAAACCGCTTTCGGGTACATCGAAACGGAGGCCAGTGAGGCGCCTGAGCACGGGGTGATGGTCAAGCGTTTCATCGAGAAACCGGATGCCGCCACTGCACAGAGCTACTGCGAAGCCGGGAGTTTCTACTGGAACTCCGGGATGTTCTGTTTCCAGGTGGGGGCCTTCCTCAGCGAGATGCGTACCCACGCGGCGGACGTGCTGAGTGCTGTCGAGGGGGCCTTCGCTTCATCCTTCTCT
The DNA here is from genome assembly GCF_014852585.1 of Pseudomonas sp. PDM18. GTDB lineage: Bacteria > Pseudomonadota > Gammaproteobacteria > Pseudomonadales > Pseudomonadaceae > Pseudomonas. The sequence goes on from NZ_JACVBX010000015.1 coordinate 23,649, forward strand.
CAGGATGGCGGGCACTGCATTCGTCTTGATGCCAGTCGCTTTGAGGCGGTACCCGACATATCCATCGATTGTGCCCTGATGGAGCGCTCCAGCCGCGTTGCGACCATACCTTGTTCCATTGGTTGGAGCGACATCGGTTCCTGGTCAGCGATGAGCAGCCTGTTCGAAGCGGATCCGAACGGTAACCGGCTGGCCGGCCATTCACTTTCCCATTCCGCCTTCAACAATTTCGTCCACAGCCCTGATCGCCTGACGGCGCTCGTGGGTGTGGAGGACCTGATCGTAGTGGATACCCCGGATGCGCTGCTGATCAGCCATCGCGAGCATGCCCAGGACGTTCGTCACATCGCGCGGCAACTCAAGAAGGCCGGTGACGAGGTGTACTTCACCCATCGCACCGTGCACCGACCGTGGGGGACCTACACCACGCTTGAGGAAGGCGAGCGTTTCAAGATCAAACGCATCGCCGTCAAGCCTGGTGCGTCTTTGTCATTGCAGATGCATCACCATCGCAGCGAGCACTGGATCGTCGTCAGCGGGACGGCGCTGGTAACCAATGGGGAAAATGAACTCATGTTGCGATGCAACGAGTCCACTTTCATCCGGGCCGGTAACAAGCACCGTCTCGCCAACCCTGGCGTCATAGAACTGGTCCTGATCGAGGTTCAGAGCGGTGACTACCTCGGCGAGGACGACATTGTCCGCATCGATGATCGTTACGGGAGGGCATAGCTCTGGAGGTCAGCACGAAGTCAGCAAGTCGCACGCTTCGAACTCTCCCAAGGGTGATTGACCGATTGCCCCCCGATGAGTCGAAAGCCGGAATGCTTTTGTTTTGAGCAAGTTTTTGCCATTCGTTTTTGCAGGAAAGGACACATGACACGCAAAGTTGCACTCATCACCGGCATCACTGGACAGGACGGCGCCTACCTTGCCCGTTTTCTGCTGGAGAAGGGTTACATCGTTCATGGCATCAAGCGCCGGGCGTCGTCGTTCAATACCGACCGTATCGACGATATCTATCAGGACCCTCACAGCAAGGATCGGAGCCTGGTTCTGCATTACGGCGACCTGACCGATACCAGCAATCTGCTGCGAATCATCCAGGACTGCCAGCCCGACGAAATCTACAACCTGGGTGCGCAGAGCCATGTGGCTGTCTCCTTCGAATCCCCTGAATACACAGCTGACGTCGATGCGCTGGGTGCTCTGCGAATCCTGGAAGCCATCCGCATCCTGCGGCTGGAGAAGAAAACCCGCTTTTATCAAGCCTCCACCTCCGAGCTCTACGGGCAAGTGCAGGAAATCCCTCAGAAGGAAACCACTCCCTTCTATCCGCGTTCGCCCTACGCGGTGTCGAAGCAGTTTGCCTTCTGGATGACGGTCAATTATCGCGAGGCATACGGCATCTACGGCTGCAACGGCATCTTGTTCAACCATGAGTCTCCGCTGCGCGGAGAGACCTTCGTGACCCGCAAGATCACCCGCGGCCTGACCCGTATCGCCGTAGGTCTTCAGGACTGCCTGTACATGGGCAATATGAACGCCCTGCGCGACTGGGGACATGCCCGTGATTATGTCGAGATGCAGTGGCTCATGTTGCAGCAGGAAAAGCCCAACGATTATGTGATCGCTACTGGTCGCCAGTACTCGGTTCGCCAGTTCATCGAGCTCTCGCTGAAGGAACTGGATGTCACCATTGAATGGCAGGGTGAGGCCGAGGAAGAGATCGGCGTGGTCACCAGCGTGGCGAATGCCGCTGTAACTGGCATGAAAGCAGGCGACGTGATCGTTCGGGTCGACGCGCGTTACTACCGGCCGACCGAGGTGGAGACCCTGCTGGGCGATCCTGCCAAGGCCAAGTCCGACCTGGGTTGGGTGCCGAAAATCAGCTTTGAAGAGCTGGTGGCGGAAATGATCACCGAGGATCTCAAGCTAGCTCAGCGTGACGCCCTGGTCGAGCAGAGCGGCTACAAGATCATGGCCTACCACGAGTAAGGGATAGGAGTTGAAGTCATGCAGAATCTCCCCCTTGATACGCGCATCTACGTTGCGGGACATCGCGGAATGGTGGGTTCGGCCATCGTCCGCCAGCTTCGAGCGGCGGGCTACGAACACATCGTTACACGCACCCATGATCAGCTGGATCTCACTTCGCAGGCGGAGGTCCAGAGGTTCTTCACGGATAACCCGGTCGATTACGTTGTGCTTGCGGCTGCGAAAGTGGGCGGGATACATGCCAACAACGAGTATCCCGCCAGCTTCATCTACGAAAACCTGATGATCGAGTGCAACGTCATTCACCAGGCGTTCGCAGCGGGAGTGCGGAATCTGCTGTTCCTTGGCAGTTCCTGTATCTACCCGAAGCTGGCCAGCCAGCCAATGCGGGAAAGTGCGCTGCTGACCGGCGTGCTGGAGGCCACCAACGAGCCCTACGCGATCGCGAAGATCGCGGGTATCAAGCTCTGCGAGTCCTACAACCGGGAACACGGCACCAACTTCCGCTCGGTGATGCCGACCAATTTGTATGGCCCACATGACAACTACCACCCGGAAAACAGCCACGTCATCCCCGCCTTGATCCGTCGCTTCCATGAGGCTCGGCAGACGGGCGCCGAAGAGGTCGTGATCTGGGGCACCGGGACGCCGATGCGCGAGTTTCTGCACGTCGATGACATGGCTGCGGCCTGCCTGCATGTGATGAACATCGATGCGGAGACTTACTCGGCGAACACCCAGCCCATGCTTTCCCACATCAACGTGGGCACTGGCGAAGACGTGACCATTCGAGAGCTGGCCGAGTTGCTTGCCGACGTGGTGGGGTTTGAAGGCCGCATCGCTTTCGACAGCAGCAAGCCTGACGGCACTCCTCGCAAGTTGATGGATGTGGAGCGTCTGCGCGCGCTGGGCTGGCAGTCGCGCATCGGTCTCAAGGAGGGGCTGCAATCGGCATACGATTGGTACGTCCTGCACCTTGATCAAGACACCACAAGGCTCTGAGGCAGGCTGATGCTCTACGGTTTCCTGCGCGATGTGGTCCGGCTCAAAAGTGTCATTTTCGAGCTGGCGAAGCGCGATTATCAACAGATCAACCAGGGCTCCTACCTGGGATTCGTCTGGAATTACCTCCAGCCGCTGATGCATATCGCCCTGTTGTACGGCGTGTTCACCATCGGCTTTCGTCAGGGGGCTGTTCAGGATGATCTGCCGTTCAGTCTCTATCTCCTGAGTGGGATGATCTGCTGGCTGTATTTCTCAGGGAACGTGGCTTCTATCACCGGAGTGATTCGCTCCTATTCCTTCCTGGTCAAGAAGGTGGATTTCCGGCTGAGCGTACTGCCATTCGTGAAGTTGCTCAGCTCGCTACTGCCCCACGTATTGCTCTTGGTGCTACTGCTGGTGGCGTCAGCACACAGTGGGTTCCCGCTCGGGTTGCACACTCTGCAGTTGCTCTATTACTTCCTGTGCATGGCGGCACTGCTTGTCGGGCTGGGCTGGATTACTTCATCTGCGACCCTGTTCATTCCCGATGTGAGGAATGCGGTCGACATCATCACCCAGTTCGGTATGTGGCTGACTCCCCTGTTCTGGAACGTCAATATAATTCCGGAGCGCTACCGCTGGCTGACCGAGCTCAATCCGCTCTGTTACCTCGTGACCGGCTATCGCGATAGCCTGACGGGTACCCACTACTTCTGGCAGCACCCGCGAGAAACCTTGATCTTCTGGGGTATGACGCTGCTGTTGCTGGCCATCGGGACAGTGGTTTACCGCCGCTTGAAGCCCCACTTCGCGGAGGTGATCTGATGCAGCCGCTGGCTATCTCGATCAAGGGCGTTTCCAAGTTCTACAAACTGTACAGCGCCAACAAGGACAGGTTGAAGGAAGCCCTTCATCCGTTGGGCAAGAAATACCACGAGGATTACTATGCCATCCGTGACTTGAGCCTGGACATCCAGCGAGGGGAGATCCTCGGGATCGTTGGGCGAAATGGGTGTGGAAAATCCACCTTGCTCAAGCTGGTCTCCCGGGTGCTGCAACCCAGCGAGGGGACCATCGAGGTAAACGGAAACATCACCGCTCTGCTCGAACTGGGGGCCGGGTTCAATCCGGAGTTCACCGGGCGGGAGAACATTCACTTCTACTCGACGATCCTCGGTCTCTCATCCGAGGAAATCGAGCAATTGGCTCCGGCAGTCATCGAGTTCGCCGACCTGGGCCAATTCATCGACCAGCCGGTGAAGACCTATTCCAGCGGCATGAAGTCGCGACTGGGGTTTGCCGTCGCCGTTCATGTCGAGCCGGATATCCTGATTCTTGACGAAGTACTCGCAGTAGGCGACGCGGTCTTCAAGCGGAAGTGCTTCGCCAAGATGGAGGAGTTCTTCAAGGCCGGGAAGACCGTGCTTTTCGTATCCCATGACACCAACTCGGTGAACAAGTTGTGTACGCGAGCGGTGCTGCTGCACGGCGGCAACATCATCCTGGATGCAGAGCCTAAGGACGTGACGCGCTATTACGAAAAGCTCGCCTATGCGCAGGAGAAGGATCACCAGTCGATTCTCAAGGAAATCGCCGCTTTTCAACATGGCGGAGGGGCTCTGGTTCCAGCCCCGGCAGAAAAGAACCAGGTCGTTGCCAGATCTGCTACAGACAAGCCGTTAAAAGCAGCACCAGAAAAAGTAAAGCTGGAAAAGGCTCGACTGCAGCCGTACTACATACCTGAGCTTACTTCAAAGACTTCACTGACTTATCCATCTGATCGTGCAGAGATTGTAGATCCGCATTTCACTACCTTGAGTGGTGAGCGGGTAAACGTACTGGTCAGTGGTGATGAGTATTTTTATACCTACATCGTGGCCTTCAAGGACGATGCGCGGAAGTTGTCACTCGGCATGCAATTCAAGGATATGCATGGCGTCGCGATAACCGCCGCTTCACTTCACTACGACCCGCTCCGATTGATCGAGCAGGTGGTACGAAATTCGTCACTGAAGGCCTCCTGGCGATTCACCTGCAATCTGTTGACTGGTCATTACTTCAGTAACGCCGGTGTTGCCGAGGTGATTGACGGCGAGCCTGTTTTCATAGCCCGAGTTGTTGATGCGGCTGTTATCAAGGTGATTGCTGACGAGAAGCGTATCGTCCGTGGCACGGTGGATCTTGGGCAAGCTCTTGAGGTAGAAACCTTATGATGAAGCCCATGCAAGATGATCAGATGATCTTCATGATCTCGCTGCCGCGAAGTGGCTCTACGTTGCTGCAGAAGATATTAGGCGGTCATAGCGATATATATACCCGCTCCGAGCCATGGTTGCTTATTCATCCATTGTATGCGCTGAAGCGTGAGGGTATCCAGACTCGCTATAATGCAAGGCTGGCGGCAGCTGGCCTGCGGGACTTCATTTCGAATATCCCAGAAAAGGGTGAAAGCCTTTACTATGGTAGGCTTCGTAATTTTTATCTTTCCCTGTATTCCGCTTATCTTGAAAGTAGTGGGAAGTCACGATTCCTGGATAAGACGCCTCGCTACTACGAGGTGTTTGATGAGTTGCAACGGGTTTTTCCCAATGCGAAGTTCATTGTGCTCTATAGAAATCCGCTGGCCATCCTTTCGTCCATTCTTGAAACCTGGGTTAAGGATGATTATAGAAGGCTGAAAGGCTACAAGAGTGATCTTTATACAGGGATCGAGTTCCTTCAGCGTGATTTCTCCAAGTACTCCAATACCCACGTCGTTAGGTACGAGGAGCTGTTGTCGACGCCGGATATAATTGCCGAGGGATTATTCGACTTTCTCGAGCTTCCCCGCCAGCTTGAGTGTGTCGAGTATGGCGATAGGTCCGATGAACGCTGGATGTATGGTGATCCAGTGACTGTTTACGAGAAGACCCGCCCTGATAGTTCGCATATCTCAGCCTGGAAGCAGCAACTGGATCATCCACAGCGCCGCAAGCTGTTGTCAGATTACTTGCAAGAGCTGGGGAGAGTTAGCTTCGAGCGGCTGGGTTATAACTTCGATGACGCAGCGAAATCACTTGCCGATAAAGCGCGTGAGCAGCAGGAAGCACAGATCGAGGGCGCCGGAATTTCCCTTAAAGGCTTGCTGCGCGAAGATGGAGAGATACTCAAGCAGTTGGCGAAGGAAAAAGCAGGACTGGTTGAGAAGGTTTCCTCTCTTGTGCTGAGTCTCCGCGTGAAAGATGAGCAGGGACAAGCTTTGCAAGAGCAGTTTGAGCTTTGCGATAGCCGTCGAGTCGCTAGTGAACGCCAGGTGGAGAAGCTGGAGCGGGATCTGTCTGGTCTTGGCAGGAACCTGCAGGAGCAAGCGGGCCTTCTTGAGATTAAGGACGAAGGCATCCGGTTGGTTCGGGAGAGTTTGCAAGAGCAAGCTAGTCTTCTCGAAGCCAAGGACAACAATATTCTATTGATGCGCGAGAGTCTGCGCGAATACGCGGGCTTGCTTGAATTGAAAGATAGGAGCATGAGCGAATTGAGTTCTCGGGCGGAAGAGGCGTCTGCTAAGGCGCACGATGCCGCTGCGATGCTCAAGGAGTGTCGGTCTGAGTTGGATGTGTTGAAAGCCCAGTTGGAAAGTGTGCTTCTGGAAAATTCCAATGTCAGCAAAGAGATGATTGAGAAAAATAACGAGGTTACAAGTCTCGTCAAGTATCTCAGTGATAGAGATGCAGTGCTTGGTGAGCAAGACTTGTTGATCCAAGAGCATAAGATGGAGAACGGAAGGCTTACTGAAGAGCTTTTCGGTTTCTTGTCCGCTGCTGCCGAAGTTTGTCGTTACAGGGTGCTCACGAATCCATTGAAAAAATTGAAAGCCTATAAAGAGCTTCTTCGCGTCTATCAGGTCGTTCGTGGGGCGCGAAAATATAATTAGTTTTGGAAGATTCGGTTCTCTATTGATTCTTCAATTTTAAAGTTGAGCAAAGGAAATGGTTAAAGGATTTTTTCAGTACTTCGGGCGTCTGGTCGGACTGCGGGAGCGCCAGGGGCGGCAAGTGAATTTGACCGTGGTTACAGTAACCTATAATGCTAGCGAAGCGTTAGAGGCCACCGTAAAGTCTGTTGCTTCGCAATCGTCCAGCGATTTTGAGTACATCATTGTCGATGGTGCTTCGACTGATGGAACCGCTGATGTCGTACGGAAATATCCTGAGGCTATTTCAACTTTCATATCTGAGCCAGATGAAGGTATCTATCATGCAATGAACAAGGGTGTTCAGTTGGCCAGTGGCCGCTGGATACTCTTTCTTAATGCTGGTGATACCTTTTTCTCGGAAGACACCGTGCTAGCTCTCGAAACTGAACTGGATGAGGAGTTTGACTTCGTATTTGGTGATCGGAACAGGGTTTCGAACAGCGGTGAGACAACACTCGAGTTGTCCGGCCCCATTCAGGATACTCTGAACAGAGAAGTCGTTTTTCACCAGGCTTGTGCCACAAAGACATCGTTGCTGAAAGAAAAACCTTATAATACGAATTATCTGTTAGCAGCTGACTTCGAATACATAGTCTCTTCTTGGGCGCGCCAGAGACGGTTCAAGAAGATATCAATGGTAATTGCCAATTTTCAGAGCGGCGGGAAAAGTGCTACGCAGCATGTTCTCGCTCGGCTGGAGGCTTCTCATGCTATTGCAAAATATCATAAGGGAGAGCCTGGAAAGGTCAGACAGAATTCCTTCTATAGATCGTTGGCCTGGAGCAATCTTGGGTTCGCTATAAATGATAAATTGCAGGCGTTAAAATCGAAAAGTACAGATCTGGAATTTTACGTATCGTCGGACGGCGGGAAGCTCAAGCTGGCTGCCAACATTTCCACGCGTGAAGCATTCGAACTGACGAACTGTATCAATCAGGCGTTTTCCAGTGTAGTGACAAAGGAACCTATATCCTCGGCGGCTCCGGAGGCTCCACGTGGCAAGCCATTGTTCACTATTGTTACTGTAACGTTCAATGCAGAATCACTCCTCCAGCAGACAATTGACAGCGTCCTAAGTCAAAAGTTCAGGGATTTTGAATACATAATCATCGATGGGGCCTCAACGGACGGCACTGTTGAAATCATCAGGAAAAATGCTGACGGAGTGACTCGCTGGATTAGTGAACGGGATAGTGGAATTTACGATGCAATGAACAAAGGTATTGACCTTGCGAGTGGCGAGTGGGTCAATTTCATGAACGCTGGCGATATATTCGCCAGTGATGACGTACTTTCGTCCATTGCTGCCAATGTTTCTGATAAAGATGCTGTCCTATATGGGGATCGTTACTACATAAAGGACGGGCGTAAGGAACTGCAGTGCGCAAAAGCCATCGACACCATTTTTGAACGCATGCCATTTGGACACCAATCGACATTTGTGCGATGTGATGTTCTGAAAAACTATAAATTCAATCAAACCTATAAGTATGCCGCTGACTATAACCTTTTGATGAGTCTGTACCTAAAGGGATATGTCTTTAGGTATGTGAATATTCCTGTGTGCGAGTTTCTTGCGGGTGGTCAGAGTGAATCCGGGTTGCGACCTTATCTCGAGACTATAAAGATTCTGCTCGATCATACTTCTAATAAGGAAGTTATTGCGAAAAATATCTATTTCAAAGCCTTCCAACGGATTGGGATGGAGCTTTGTGAGAAGGTCGTGGAGGAATGATGCTTACTCAAAGGAAGGCAATGGCGATCGATTGGGATAAAGTTCTTGAAATAGATAGTCATATATATTCAAGCTTTGATCCCGAGGCACGCAAGAAGCACTTTTGGAAAACTCTTGAAGAGGTTTTCAAGTCTCGCCCAAATCTTGACAAGGATATATCACCCTGCGATTTTCTCTTCGTTAAGTCAATGAGGCGCGCAGATTATGATTGGCTGTTCGAATCAATTGCACAAGAGTGCTTGCGATCGAAAAGGTTGCTCGATATTTATAGGATATATACTGGTAAGCTTCGTCCATACCCGCTTCTGCTGGTTTTAAAATACTTTCCATTGTTTTTCAGTATGCTGTCACACGGCTTTCACAAGGCCGTTTATTTGTTCGTGAAAGCCGTTGGTTATCTTGAGGTTCTTGAGCGAGTTGGCAAGTTCTATCCTCATCAGAATCTTGTGGTTTTTGCCGATATGCAACCTATAGATAATCTTCTTGTGCAGGCGGCGCGACTTCGCAATCAAAAGACCGTTACGTTGCAACATGGGCTTTATGTCGATTATAGCGAGAAGCCAAATATTAATGTGGTCAATTACAAGAATATGGTGAGTGAGTACTTTCTGGCCTGGGGGGCTGCGACAGGTGAGTTGATAAATAACTACCATTCCGGGGCTAAGGTTGTTCTTTGTGGTAAGCCAATGAAGGAACCAGCGCTCCAAGATGAACAGGGTGATTACTTTACTGTCCTGTTCGATCAGAACGCATTCCGCTCGTACAACGCTGAAATGCTGCGGATAGCCTACGATCTGGCGAAGAAAACCAAGCTGAAAGTCAATGTCAGGTTTCATCCGCGAAATAACCCTGCCAGTTACAGGGTGCGTCAGGATAGCACCTATACAGGTTTGAGTTGGGAGGGGTCGAGATTCATTCTGGCCCATACCACCAGTATGATTCATGAAATCATGAGGTTCGGTGTTCCGGTCTTCAAGTATGACACAGAGATTCCCTGTGCTGATGTTCCATGTGAGCTCAAATTCAAGAGTGTTGATGACCTCCGCGGACTGGTTGCCGGGATTCGAAACGCCGAATTCGATTTTGAGGAAGTGGCGGGTCGCTATATTTGCAGTGTTGGTGATGAATCTCTTTTTCGGTATCGAGACTTTTTCTCAAGAGTCTAGATGTTGCAGGACTGAATAATTCGATCAACTACTGTTGGGCTACGGTAATGAAACTATTAGACTGCACTCTCCGCGATGGCGGCTATTACAATTCATGGAACTTCGAAACTGGTCTGATCAATGAATACCTGCAGGCCATGGCGGCGGTGGGCGTTCACTATGTTGAACTGGGGCTTCGCTCGCTACGCAACGAGGGTTTCCGTGGCCCGTGCGCATTTACCACCGACGAGTTCGTAAACACCCTCGAAATTCCCGAGAGTCTGACTCCTGGGGTGATGATCAACGCATCTGAGCTGGTCGCCAAGAATGCCAATCTGGAACGCATTCTCGAGCGCCTTTTCCCCGTAGAGGCCTCAGCATCGCGTATCAAGCTTGTGCGCATCGCCTGCCACGTTCACGAGTTCTCTGCCGCATTGCCGGCCAGTTCCTGGTTGGTGGAACGAGGTTACAAGGTTGGCTTCAATCTGATGCAGGTCTCCGACCGTTCTCAGTCGGACATTGAGGCGCTAGCCAAGGAGGCCAGCAAGTGGCCGCTGGATGTCCTGTATTTCGCCGATAGCCTGGGCAGCATGAGCCCCGCTCAGTGCTCGCAGATCATCGGCTGGTTGCGTAATTACTGGTCGGGGCCCTTGGGGATCCATACCCACGACAACATGGGGATGGCGCTACAGAACAGCCTGCAAGCTCTGGACGATGGCGTTACCTGGTTGGATGCCACTGTTACAGGGATGGGGCGCGGACCTGGCAATGCGAAGACTGAGTACCTGGTGCTTGAACTCTCCGAACGCTTCAACCTCAAGCCAAACATCACGCCACTGATGGGATTGATCCGTCGTTTCTTCCTGTCGATGAAGCAACGCTGTGGCTGGGGGGCAAACACCTACTACTATATTGCCGGCAAATACGGTATTCATCCTACCTATGTGCAGGAGATGCTCGCCGACTCCCGTTACAACGAGGAAGACATCCTTGCTGTCCTTGAGCATCTTCGGGTTGAAGGCGGGAAGAAATACAGCGCTGACACTCTGGACGCCGCCCGACATTTCTATCAGGGCATACCTCGCGGCCAATGGCGCCCTGCGCAAGTACTGGAAGGAAAAACCGTGCTCATCCTGGGGTCCGGACCCGGTGTCGCCGAGCACCGTGGCGCGCTCGAGCGCTTCATTCGCGAGTCCGCTCCCTATGTGCTGGCGCTCAATACCCAGTCGGTCATTGCTGCCGAGTTGATCGATGCTCGCGTTGCCTGCCACCCCGTCCGACTGCTGGCCGACTGCGACGAGCATGCACGCTTACCCCAGCCCCTGATCACACCGGCAAGCATGTTACCTCCCGATATCCAGGAGTCGCTGCGCGGGAAGGAACTGCTCGACTACGGCCTGGGAGTGCAGAAAGGGGCGTTCGAGTTCGCCGCTGACCACAGTGTACTTCCTGCGGCTCTGGTGATCGTCTATGCGCTGGCGGTGGCCAATAGCGGCAAGGCAGCAAAGGTGCTGCTCGCCGGTTTCGATGGCTATGGCGCGGATGATCCACGCAGCCGCGAGATGCAGGAGCTTCTCAACGCTTATCTGGAGCAGGACGACCACGTGAAGCTGTGCTCCATCACGCCTACGCGTTACAGCATTCCCAGTAAATCCGTATACGCACTCTGAAGGTTGCCATGAAGTCTGTCGTCATCATTCCGGCTCGCTACAAATCCTCCCGCTTCCCTGGCAAGCCATTGGTGCCGTTGCTGGGGAAACCCATGATCCTTTGGGTGGCAGAGCTGTCCGCAGAGGCTGTCGGACGAGACTCGGTCTACGTGGCGACTGATGATGAACGGATCGCTCAGATTGTCGAGGCTGCTGGATTCTCTGCGGTGATGACAAGTTCTTCCGCGCTGACCGGAACTGATCGTCTGGCGGAGGCTGCCAGGCAGATCGATGCTGACATCTACATCAATGTCCAGGGTGATGAGCCGGTCATTGATCCGTTGGACATCCGCAAGGTACGGGATCTGAAGCGCGAAAACCTGGATTCGATCATCAATGCCTATTGCTGGATTCACGACGGCGAAGACCCCGATAGCGTGAATGTCCCGAAGGTCATCAGCAACGAGCAGAACCGTCTGATTTACATGTCACGCAAGGCGCTTCCCGGTTACAAGGATGAGAAGAACGCGCCGGCAAGGTACAAGAAGCAGGTTTGCATCTACGCCTTCACTCGGGAGGAACTCGAGGCGTTCCAGTCCTTTGGGCGCAAGAGTGCATTGGAAGCCTGTGAGGATATTGAAATCCTGCGCTTCCTTGAAATGAACAAGAGCATTCTCATGGTCGAGTCGTCTGGCGGCAGTTTGGCGGTAGATGTGCCCGAAGACGTTGCTCCTGTTGAGGCCGCTTTGCAGAGGCGGGAAGGGCAGTGAAGCTTTCCGACTACAAGACACTAATCTTCGATTGCGACGGTGTGATTCTGGACTCCAACAAGGTCAAGACGCAGGCGTTTTTCACTACTGCATTGCCGTACGGAGAAGCCGCAGCGATTGCGCTGGTTGACTACCACACAGCAAACGGTGGCATCTCCCGCTACCGCAAATTCGAATATTTTCTTTCCCACATCGTTGGACGGCACATCGACGAGGCAGCTCTCCAGCAGTTGCTCGTCGCTTATTCGAGTGAGGTTCACAAGGGGTTGCGTGAGTGCCAGTGTGCCGATGGCCTGGCAGAGTTACGTAGACTCACCCAGGGTAGCCGCTGGCTCGTAGCCTCCGGTGGCGATCAGCAGGAGTTGCGTGAACTCTTCCGCGAGCGAGGCCTGGCCGATTTGTTCGACGGGGGCATCTTCGGTAGCCCTGACAACAAGATCGATATCCTGCAAAGAGAAGTCGATAGCGCAAACATCCAGTTGCCGGCGCTCTTCATCGGCGACAGCCGATATGACCATGTAGCAGCCAGTCATTTCGATATGGGATTTGTCTTTGTGCAAGGCTGGACTGAGTTCGAAGGCTATATCGAATACTGCGAGCAACACGGTTTGAAAATAGTTGATTCGCTGAAGAGTCTTCTGCCAACTCTTCCCGAGAGGATTGAGTCGACCTAATCGCCTGCCTGTTCGGATTGCGGCATCCTGCCTGATCCGAACGTCACACCACTTGAACAGCAAAAAAAGCCCGGCATCCTTGCCGGGCGTTTTCGTTTCACGTCGAACGCTTATTGCTGATGCAGCTTCCACGCATCCCCGTGGGGAGCGGTGCCCTTGTCGTACGGGCGGAACAGGGTCATGTAGGCCAGGCCCAGGACGATCACGACTCCACCCACCAGGATGATCCCGTAGTTCAGGTACCAGGGCGCATCCGGCGTGCGGGGCCAGGACATGTTGATGATCGCCAGCACGCCGTAGGTCAACGCCAGGATGTTCACGATCCAGCCCCAGTTGCCCAGGGTGAACGCGCCGCTTGGCTTCCAGCCGCGCACACGGGCGAACAGGGCGCCGCTGACGATCATCTGGAACGACAGGTAAATACCGATGGCGGCGAAGCTCACCACCATGGCGATGGCGTTCTGCAGGTAGAAGCCGGCGCAGACGATCACCGACGGGATCACGCCGCAGGCGATCAGCGCAGCCACTGGCACGTGGGTATTGGGCGACAGGCGCTTGAGCAGGCCGCTGCCCATCACCATCTCGTCGCGGGCATAGGAGTACAGCAGGCGGCTGGCGGCGGCCTGCAGGCTGAGCACGCAGGAGACGAACGAGACGATGATCACCGCCATCACCAGGCGCGCGCCGGTCACGCCGAAGGCGTTGTCGAGGATGGTGGTCATAGGATCTTTGTCCGCGCCGGAGATAACGGCCTGCATATCCGGTACCGCGAGGATCAGCGCCAGGGCGGCGAAGATGGCCGCGCCACCGCCGATCCAGATGGTCATGCGCATGGCCTTGGGAATGCGGCGGCTGGGGTTCGGGGTTTCCTCGGCGACGTCACCGCAGGCCTCGAAGCCGTAGTAGAGGAACATGCCGGCCAGCGAGGCGGTGAGGAACGCCGGCCAGTAGCTGCCGTCGATGCGGATGTCGAAGGTGTTGAACAGCACCGAGAGCGGCTGGTGGCGTTCGAAGATCAGCAGGTAAGTGCCGATCACCAGTGCGCCGAGCAGCTCGCAGATGAAGCCGAACATCGCCACGCGGGCCAGCAGCTTGGTGCCGGAGAGGTTGAGCAGGGTGGCGATCACCGTCAGCGCCAGGGCGACGAAGGTGTTGGTCACCGGCGTCGATTCGAAGCCGAGCAGCGTGGCGATATACGGGCCGGCGCCCAGGGCCACGGCGGCGATGGTCACGCACAGCGACACCGAGTAGATCCAGCCGACCATCCAGGCCCAGCGCTTGCCCACCAGTCGACGTGCCCAGGGATAGACACCGCCGGAGATGGGGAACTGCGAGACGACCTCGCAGAAGATCAGGCACACCAGCAGTTGCCCGATGCCCACCAGCAGGTAGGACCAGAACATCGGCGGGCCGCCCGCGGCCAGGCACAGGCCGAACAGGGTATACACGCCGACCACCGGCGAGAGGTAGGTGAAGCCCAGGGCGAAGTTCTGCCAGAGGGTCATGCTGCGTTCGAAATTGGAGGTGTAGCCCAGCGCGCGGAGTTGCTCCGCGTCGCGGTCCAGGGCGGCGCCTGGCTGGATCGAGCTGTTCATTGTGGGTGTCCTGTCTGAGGTTTTCGCGTCGGCAGCCAATCAGGTGCAACGGAAAGCGTTGTTGTTATTGTTCGGCGCGCGGGGCAGCCGCGCGCCGTCTTGCTCCAAACCTCTCGTGTTCCGGATCGCGTTACAGCTTGATCCAGGTCGCCTTCAGCTCGGTGTACTTGTCGAAGGCGTGCAGCGACTTGTCACGGCCGTTGCCCGACTGCTTGAAGCCGCCGAAGGGCGCGGTCATGTCGCCGCCGTCGTACATGTTCACCCACACGCTACCCGCACGCAGGGCGCGGGCGGTGAGATGGGCCTTGGAGATGTCGCGGGTCCAGACCGCCGCCGCCAGCCCGTAGGGAGTGTCGTTGGCGATGCGGATCGCTTCCTCGGCGTCCTCGAACTCGATGACCGAAAGCACCGGGCCGAAGATTTCCTCGCGGGCGATCCTCATCGCGTTGCTCACGCCGTCGAACAGGGTCGGCTCAACGTAGGTGCCGCCGGTTTCCTCCAGCACGCGCTTGCCGCCGGTGAGGATCTTCGCGCCTTCGTCCTGGCCGGCCTGGATGTAGCCCAGCACCTGCTCCAGCTGGCGGCCGTCGACCAGTGCGCCGACGTTGGTTTCCGGGTCCAGCGGGTGACCGGCTTTCCAGCCCTTGAGGGCCTCGACCACCAGTGGCAGGAACTTCGCCTTGATCGATTTCTGCACCAGCAGGCGCGAGCCGGCGGTGCACACTTCGCCCTGGTTGAAGGCGATGGCCGCGGCGGCAGATTCGGCGGCGGCCTGCAGGTCTGGCGCGTCCTCGAAGACGATGTTCGGGCTCTTGCCCCCAGCTTCCAGCCAGACGCGCTTCATGTTCGATTCGCCGGCATAGACCATCAGTTGCTTGGCGATCTTGGTGGAACCGGTGAACACCGCGGTGTCCACGTCCATGTGCAGCGCCAGGGCTTTGCCGACGGTGTGGCCGTAGCCCGGCAGCACGTTCAGCACACCGGCGGGAATGCCCGCTTCGATGGCCAGCTGGGCGATGCGAATGGCGGTCAGTGGCGAGCGCTCGGACGGCTTGAGGATCACCGAGTTGCCGGTGGCCAGCGCCGGGCCGAGTTTCCAGGCGGCCATCATCAGCGGGAAGTTCCACGGCACGATGGCGGCGACCACGCCCACTGGCTCGCGGGTGACCAGGCCAAGCTGATCGTGGGAGGTGGCGGCCACTTCGTCGTAGACCTTGTCGATGGCCTCGCCACTCCAGCGCAGGGAGTCGGCGGCGCCCGGGAGGTCGACGTTCAGCGAATCGCCGATGGGCTTGCCCATGTCCAAGGTTTCCAGCAGTGCCAACTCCTCGGCGTGCTCTTCCAGCAGGGCGGCGAAGCGGATCATCACAGCCTTGCGGGTGGCCGGCGCCTCACGCGACCAGACGCCGGAATCGAAGGTAGCGCGGGCGCTCTGCACTGCGCGCTCGGCGTCGGCGGCGTCGCAGCTGGCGACTTTGGCCAGCAGGCGACCGTCCACCGGGCTGATGCAGTCGAAGGTTTCGCCGGAGGCGGCGGCAAGGTACTCGCCCTGGATGAAGGCGCGGCCTTCGATCTTCAGGGCCTTGGCGCGGGCTTCCCATTCGGCGCGGGTTGGCTGGCTCATGCGTATCGCTCCTCGTTCTTGCTGTTGTTGGCGGAGACGGCCTGCGGACCGTCGCTGGCAAATACATTTGAAACCATATCTTATGTTTTTGCGCTTGCCAATACGGGGCGAAAAATGTGTGTTCCAACGGGGTTTTCACCGCAAAAGACCTTGCCGTAAGTGCGGAAAGCGATTTAAAAATATGGAGACATAGTTTTTCGAGAAGCCTTAACCGGGCTTGCCGATAGACTTCGTCACTCCTACCGAAGAGGAATATTCCGCGCAGGAAGCGTCCGCGCTCCGCGCATTGCTGCCTATGAATGAATTCAGGAAAGTCCGCCCCGCCAGTTTCATGCGCCTGCGCCAGGAAGGGCGCACCGAGGAGGTCGCGCGCCGGCTGGTGGAAATGGTCGATCTCGGGCTTTACGCCGAAGGCGAACAACTGCCCAGCGAAAACGAGCTGGCGATGCAGTTCGGCGTCGCCACCGTGACCCTGCGCGATGCCCTGGCGGAACTGCGCGAACGTGGCGTGATCGAGACCCGGCGCGGGCGCAACGGAGGAAGTTTCGTCTGCTCGCCGCAGCACACCTCCGAGGACGCGCTGTTGGGGCAGTTGCGCCAGATGAGTGCACTGGAGCTTCGTGATCTGGGCGACGAACACGTCGCTATCGCCGGTGCCGCTGCACGCCTGGCGGCCCAACGTTCGACATCCGATGAGCAAGCGCGCATCGCCCAGTACCTCGATGCGTTGGCGACCGCCACTACCCGGCAGGAGCAGCGTCGCGCCGATGCACGCTTCCATATCGAGATCGCCGTTGCCGCCCAGTCCGTGCGCCTGACTCACGCAGAGACGCGCCTGCAGGCGGAGATCGGCGAATGGCTGTGGCTGCCGGTGGAAGGCTTCCCTGGTGCGGCGATCATCGTGCAGGAACACCGCGCCATTCTCGAGGCGATCAGCGCCGGCGACTCGAACCTGGCCGGTGCGCTGGCCGAAGCCCATGTCACTCGTGGTATCAAGCGGCTGATCAACCTGCGCCTGAGTCTGCTGGCCGACGACGGCTGACTGGCACAACGCTTGCTGCTTTCCCTGCGCGGTCAAGCGGACGCACAGAGTGATTTACCGATACGACCTTGCGAGCCCCTCTGGCTCGCCCCTGAGCAAGCACAACGACAGGAACAGCGAGGCCCCGGTCATGTCCAGCCAACAACCCACGGATGAACTCCAGCGCTGCGCCCAGCGCATCGACGCTTCCATCCGTAACGTTTTCCAGCGCCTTGACGAGCTGGCCGGCGATGTCGTGGCGATCTGGCGCACGCTGGCGGAGGAGGGTAAACGCCCGTCCTCGAAGGACCTAGGCGCGCTGCGCCCGCGCATCCAGCACGACCTCACCGATGACGGCACGCGCCTGCACGGCACCGGCGTGGTAATCGAGCCAGGCGAGCTGGCGGACCAGGAAATGTATCTGGAGTGGTGGTACCACGGCCGCGGCGACAAGGTCGTGCCCATGAGCCTGAACTTCAACCGGCGCAGTGAGAGCTTCTACAACTACCTCAACATGCCATGGTTCTCCCGCCCGCGTGCCAGTGGCCAACCCTCGGTCGTCGGGCCCTTCGTCGACCTCTATGGCACCGACCTGTACATCCTCGCCTTCTCCGTGCCGATCCAGGTGGACGGGCGCTTCATCGGCGTGGCTGCCGCCGACATCGCGTTGCACGAGTTCGAGGGTGTGCTGCTGGGCAGTCTGATGCAGATGGGCCATGAGGCCTTGGTGGTAAACGGCGAAGGACGGGTTGTCGCAGCCAATACAGCCAACTGGTTCAGCGGCGATCTCGCCCGGCGCACGCTGGGGCGTGATGCGCAGGGGCGCGAGCGGGAGCTGGCTGCGTCCTTCTCGCACTGGGCGGTCATTGAGCGACCACTGAACCGCCGCCTCGCCGGCGCTGCCTGAGGCTGCCAAACGCTGCGTAAACGGCTAGGCTAGTGCGGTTCCCTCATCGACGGATACCGCCATGAGCCAGTTGCTCGACACCCTCCCCGACTTCGAACCCCTGAGTGCAGTGGATGCCCGCGTTCTCGGGTGCCTGATCGAAAAGCAGCTCACCACCCCCGAAGCCTACCCGCTGACCCTCAACGCCCTGGTCACCGCGTGCAACCAGAAGACCAGTCGCGACCCGGTGATGAACCTCACCCCCGGCCAGGTCGGCCAATCCCTGCGCCATCTGGAAGGTCGCGAGATGACCCGCCTGGTCATGGGCAGCCGCGCCGACCGCTGGGAGCAGCGGCTGGACAAAGCGCTGGAACTGGTCAAGCCACAGGTCATTCTGCTGGGCCTGCTGTTCCTGCGTGGCCCGCAGACCCTCAACGAACTGCTCACTCGCAGCCAGCGCATGCACGACTTCGATGACACAGAAGAAGTCCGCCACCAGCTTGAGCGCCTCGCCGGCCGTGGCATGGCCGTGCAGCTGGAGCGCCATGCCGGCCAGCGCGAAGATCGCTACATGCATCTGCTGGGCACCGAGGAAGACCGCGAGGCTGCTATCGCTGCCAGCGGTAGCCGCGTCTCCAGCGAACGCAGTGACGGCGGCGGGCATGACGAGGGGCGTCTGGTCGAGCTGGAAGGCCGTATAGCGGCTCTCGAAGAACGGCTCGCGCTGCTGGAGATGGGCATCTCCCGAGACTGATCCGGCAGTTTCTCCAGACAGGCCGACCAAGGTCGGCCTACTTGCCTGCTAATGCAGCGTTAATATTGGCCTTCGATAGTCATGCTTGCCCCCGCTTCACCCCGGAGTACCCGATGAGTCGCAAACCCTCCCAGGCCCAGCTGAAAGCCGTGCTCAGTCAGCTCACGGAAACCGACTTCAAATCTATCGGCGACCTTACCGGCCCACGCGAAGCGAACCTGTTCGCGATCCGCGAACTGTTCCGCCAAGGGTTGATCAAGGGCGTGCTGATCGACGACCCCTTCGGCGCCGAAGACGAGGACGGCCCTCTGCTATGCAACGCGGAGCGGTTGCGCTTGCGCAAGCCATGCGTGGAAGTGGTGATGGAGGAACAGGCCGAACCGCTGATGCCACGGCTGGGATTCCTGACGCTCTAGGCAAATCTCGGGCAAGAAAAAAGGCGCTGGGCTTGAGGCTCAGCGCCTTTTTTCTTTGGATTTGGTGGGCCGGGGGGATTTGAAACCGCGTCTACCCCTGTAGCGGCGCCGCTTTAAGGCTCAAGGCTGCCATAAGGCTGTCATTCTGTAGAGTCCAGGCACTCCAAGGCAGACAGAGCTTCGTTGACTGGCACATTCCACTGCATAGGCCCCAAATCGTCTTCAACTATGTAGTTTGCAATAACACTCTCATCGATTCTAATACGAGATAGGGGGAGTCTATTCATAAACAGAATGGCAGCAGCGAATGTATTGACTCCAGACTGGAGGACTAACATTCCTTCTGGTCCCCCATTCTTAGGGTAGAAGTTATGCCCGTGCCTGCAATTTATGATGATGCAGCGTTGATTGATAACTAATAGGTCAAATTGGTGAATGCGCTTTATCCGATTCTCGACGTAATACTGAGTGATTACGCTAAGTAGTAAACTTAAATCTGCATAGGTGGTATTGGAGAATATCACGCCGTTGATGGTTTGCGTTTGTTTTGGCTCTCCATTACGTGAGCGTTTAAGTTTTTTGACGCTTGTTATTTGCTTTAGTGCTCTTTCAATTTCGTCTTTTGAAATTAGATCCGGTTTTACCTCAATTGCGAAGTCAGCGCCATCTGCTAGCAGCACCGAAAAGTGATTTCCTTCGCTGACTGTATGAGGATGTTCCGGGTTGAGAACGACGCAATCAATCGATGCACTACGCCCACCGAATGAGTCTATAATGTTCCCCTTCGCAATCCTGAAAGGAAACGGGAAATATTTGGCGATGAGAGCGTGGACCGCTGCCTCTCTCCGATCTGCAACTTCCTGAGGCGTGCCTCTTCCTTCTATGCTTGCTTTGGCGAACTTGTTACTGAGTTCTTCGGACTCCAGCTGGAGCAGTTTCATTAGGTCGGACACGCCCAGATCCTTCTTTTGCATTGTCATTCCACATTAGCTCGGCACGCGAGCCTGCGTCCATATCAGCGGCAGGCATCCATTTTCCATAAACTCTGGCAATCATGGTCCAGTCGCTGTGCCCCATCTGCTGCGCCACCCACATCGGATGTTCGCCAGCAGAAAGCATCATCGAGGCGTAGGTGTGGCGCGTCTGGTAGGGGCGGCGATAGCGCACCCCGGCGCGCTTCAATGCATACTGCCACAGAGTTTTCCTGATCGGGCCGTCGCCTGCCCAGCGCTCTCCGGTTCGCGGGTTCTGGAAGACTTCCTGGTGCGCCAGATAGGTGAACGCCTTCTGCGCCTGCAGCGCCTCCAGGGCAGGGCCGAGCAGCTTGACGCTTCGCCTGCTCGAGGTAGTCTTGGTCACCTCTGCTTTCCCTTTTGCCGCCTGCGTAATAGCGCGCATCACATGCACTTCACCGCGCAGCCAGTCGACATCTCCCCACTCCAGGCCCACCAGCTCGCTGGTGCGCATCCCCGACCATAGGGCGAACTGCACCAGGTTCCGACCCTGTCCATCCATCGCGGCCAGAATCGCCTGCTGTTCCTCAGGGGAGAACGGGTCGACGTCGTCGTCCTTCACCTCCTCCTTCCGACTGTAGGTCCACCCTGCCAGCGGGTTGCTATCGATCAGTTCCTCCTCGACGGCATCGCTCAGCGCCGAGCGAAGGCAACTCTGGATGTTCGACAGTGTCTTGTTGCCCACCTCGAGGCCGTCCAGCCAGTCGCGTACCGTCTTCCGCTTCACGTCCACCACCAGCAGCTTGCCGAGCCCGGGGATCAGTCGGTGCTCGACGATTTTCCTGTAGCCCTCGAACGTGCTGCTGGAGACGTGCTTGCGCTTCGACTCGAGCCAACGCCCGAGGAAGCCGCTCACTGTCTCCCTGGAGGCCTCAGGCGCGAACTTAGCTGCGCGCGCTGATCCTGGGAAGGTCACGGAGTAATCGAAGGTGCCGTTGGCGATCGCGTGCTCGATCGCCGCCTTGTGCTGCTCGGCTCGCTTTAAATTAGTGGTTGTGGGCTTGAGCGCGATCCTTTTCCGACAACGGACGCCCCGGTACATGAACGTGATTTCAATACTGGAGTCCGAGACCGCCCTGACTCCCCGCCCATCTCTACCCATGATTCGTACCCCTCAACGTCGATCAAGGTTCGCCCGTCCGGCGCCTTGATCCATATCTCACCGAGCAGCCACACACCGTCGCGGATCTTCGACCTGATGGCGTCCTCGGTATAGCCAGACTCCATGGCGAACTTCCTGACTGTCATGTAGCGCATGCGTTACCCCTGTGCGTGGCGCGCCACGTTTTGCGGGTTGTTCATTTCGTGGCGCTCGACCATCGCCGCCACCTCATCTAGCAGAGCCTCGACGCCAGCGGCATAGCTCGCCGGCTTGGCCTTAGCCCCCTTCCTCAAGGGCGCGATCACCTCTGCCGCAGCGCCCTGGTGCTCGATCATCCCGAGCATCGTGCTCAACAGCTCGGCCGTCTCGATGCGCCCCTGCCTGAACAGCACCTGGTCGATGCGCTGCCCGGCCGGGGCGATCCTGACCGGCAAGCCTTCCTCAACCACCTCATCCCTTTGCGCGATCAACTGTCGTGCCGCCGGCGCTGGTTTGGCGGCCGCCGTCTGGCGTGCTGGTGCTGGCGGTATTCGTCTCGCGCGATCAAGGGCTTGTCGTGCGAGTTGTCCGAGAGGCTTAGCCACGCCGCACCTCCCGTGCCTTGAGCATTACGTCAGCGAATTCGTAGGCCGCTTCTGCGTACTCGGGCATGCTGTTGTAGGTGTGCCTGGTGCCGCCCTTGTCGGTGTAGCCCCAGCCTCCGGCGATGACCATCGCCTGCAGGGCTTGAATGGCAAACAGGTCGCGCAGCGCCACCAGGTCCTCCGGGGCGCCGACCAGAAGAGCAGGGCTAGCCACGATTCACCCCCGCGACACTGCAGTTCTCACACACGCCATTGTTGGCAGCCATGTAGCCGGCGCCGAAGCTGTTGCCCGGGTAGATGTCGCCGCAACCGCACTGGTACTCGACAGCGGTCTCTTGGCCGTTCATGGGGCCTTCCGCTCGCCCTGGGTGGTTCAGGATGTTCCTGAATACCGCCAGCTCCTCCTCTGCATTGAGTGCGTCCCCGCGTTCTTCAATCCAGTCCAGGACCTGAATGGCCTCGTCGTAATTGCGCGGCGGTATCTCGGCCAGAAGTTCCATGACAAACCATTCCCTTGCTGTTGCTTCAGGTGGACCATCTCCTCCGCCCAATGACTGGCGCAGCCAGTAGAGGTGGTTCCAATACCGAAGCTCCAACAGGCAGGCGTCGAGCGTTCCAGGCAATTGCTCCGGGTGATTCTTGAACCGCGCTGCAACCTGGACAGAATCTTGATTCATGGTTGACTTGGCGCCCTTGAGGCGGTGAAGCGCGCGCACGCAGAAAACCGAACACCAGGTCGCGGCTCTGGCCGAAACCGTCGGCGACATGGACCGCGCGCACCCGCTGCTCGACTCGATCCCGAACGGCATGGAGAGCATCACCGCTATCCGCCAACGGATCGGCAAGCAGTACGGGCTCCCGCCCAGGGTGATCGACGCTGTGGTGCGCGAGATGCCGCACAGCCCGCGCCCCTTCGCCATGGTGCGCAGCAAGCACGAGGAGCTGAACGCACGTCCCTTCGCCGTCTGGGCCAAGGCCGAGATCAGCAGGGTGTTCGAGCGCTTCGCCCGCGGCTGCACCTTCGTGACCCAGCACCGCGCCACGCACCCTGACTTCGGCGCAGGCATCGAGCGCTTCCAGATGCGCGGCACGCCCGCCCAGGAGGCTGGTGAATGACGACCCAACCAAACCCCGGCCGGATCACCACCGGCCCCAACGGCCAGCCGGTGATCGCCGGTCCCTGGCCTTCCTACCGCCAATTCCGCGACCTGCCCGAGCGTGAGCGCTGGGTGCTGTACGGCCACGCCAAGGCCTGCCGCGCCGCGCTCGAAGACCAGGGCTTCGTCATGGCCGAGAGCTACGACGATTTCGTGAAGCGGGTAACCGAGGAGCTGGACGTATGAACGATGCAGTACCGGCTGATCCGCTGGTGCCGGTGGAGGTCGACCTGCGCGGCCTGGCGTTCATGCCCCTCGATGTGGTGCGCCTCCTCGACAGTGACCTGTTCGCGCTCACGAGCGGCGATGAGTTCAAGGCGGCGCTCTCGCTGTGGTGCAAGGCCTGGCTGCAGGTGCCTGCAGCTTCGCTGCCGAACGATGATCGCGTGCTCGCCTATCTCTCTGGCGCTGGCAGCCGCTGGGCGCGATTGAAGGGCATGGCGCTCCGTGGATGGCAGCTCTGCAGCGACGACCGCCTGTATCACCCGGTGATTGCCGAGAAAGCCCTTGCTGCGTGGGAGGAGCGAGTGGCCTACCGCGAGCGCCGGGACAATGAAGCGGAGCGCCTGCGCCGGCACCGGGATGAGCACAAGCGAATCCGCGACCGGCTGCGTGAGTTCGGCATCGTGTACGCCCACAACACGCCAATAGAAACGCTGCGCTCCGCGTTGCAAGACGCAGAACTGAACAGCCAGAGATGCGTTGCAGGAAACGAAACCGTACCCGTTTCAGGTGCATTGCCTGAAACGGAACCGCCACGGCTAAGAGAGGGACAGGGACAGAGAGAGGGAGAGAGACAGGGAGAGGGATATCTATTAGAGCCCCCCATACCCCCAGCGGGGGCAGCCGCTGCTGCGGCGAGTAAGCAGGTCGGCAAGTACTCCGACGACTTCGAGTCGTTCTGGCGCGAGTACCCGAAGCGCGACCGCTCCGCACCCAAGCCGGACGCTTGGAAGGCTTGGGGGGCTCGCCTGAAAGAGGGTATCGCTCCTCAGGACCTCATCCGCGCAGCTGCCAACTACCGCGCCGACCAGATCGCCAAGGGCAAGGTCGGCACGGAGTTCGTGAAGCTCCCGGCCACCTTCCTCGGCAAGGGCGAGCACTGGAAGCCGTACTCGGGCCCTCAGCCAGAAGCCCAGGCCGACCAGCAGAGCGCTGTTCTCTCGGTTCCTAACCATTCGCAGGAGATGTACCCCGATGACAAATTCTAAGTTCCGTCCTGCTCCACGAATCGCCGAGCAGCATGAGGTCTGCTGCCGCGCTGGCCGTGGCCACAAGAACTACGACGAGCAGCTGGTCGAACTGTTCGCCGGCGGCTGGTACCGCACCGAGTGCCCGGCTTGCCAGTGGGAACTGCTGTACAACAAGCCCAAGGAAGACGGGCGCCGGCAGGCTGCTGAGAAGGTGTTCGCCGAGCGGCAGCTGAGCGAGGACCTTATCGCCACTGGCATCACCCCGCGATTCCGCAGTTGCACCTTCGACAACTTCCTCACCGATGGCGGCGACGCCGGCAAGACTCGTGCGTTGAGCATCTGCCGCGGCTACGCCGAGAAGTTCGCGGAGAACTACCGTCAGGGCCGCGCGTTGATGCTGCTGGGGGAGATCGGCAACGGCAAGACGCACCTGGCCTGCGCGATCCTGCAGCACGTCGTCCGCGAGGAGCAGGCCTCCGGCTTGATCGTCACCGCCGAGGCGATCATCCAGGGGGTGACCGACAGCTTCCGGCAGAACGCCAGCCACACCAAATCCCAGCTGCTCCAGGAGCTGGCCGAGGTGGACCTGCTGGTGATCGACGAAGTGGGTATGCACACCCCTCGCCAGGGCCGCGACTTCGCCCCCGGCCTGCTGCACGAGGTGATCGACCGCCGGTATCAACTGGTGCTGCCCACCGTGCTGGTGAGCAACCAGACGCGCGAGCGCCTGCCCGAGTTCATCGGCCCGCGTGCCGCTGACCGCCTGCGCGAGAACGGCGGCTTGCTGGCCCCGTTCACCTGGCGATCCGCCCGCCTCGGAGGTGCCGCATGATGGACCGTTATCCCGACGAGCATCTGTTCGAAGACGTCGTGGACGAATCCAAGCTGCACAGCCACGAAAGCGCTGCAGAGTCAGTTCGATCAGGCCGAAACCGGCTACGAGCGCCAGATCGCGCTGATCAATACCGAGGTCGACAAGCGCAAGGACGCCACCGAGGTCGCCAAGCTCCAGTTTGAAATCGAGTCCGGCAAGTTGGTCGGAATCAACGCTTTGCAGCAGGAGCGCCTCAACAGCCTAGCCGCCGAACTGGACAAGCTCCAGAAGCTGAAGCAGGCCAACGAGGACGCCGCCAAGGCGGCGGCTTATCGGTCCGCTCTCGATCAGGAGAACAAAACCGTTTCGGTCGGCTTTGAAATCGAGTTGGCCGGCACGGGCAAGGGCGATAAGTTTCGCTCGCGTCTGCAAGAGATGTTGCAGATTCGCCAGAGCTACGATGAAAAGCTGAGTGAACTTGCTTCGCAGCGGAACTCGGGCGATATCAGTCAGGAGTTGTACGACCAGGAGACGGCGATCCTGCAGGAGGCGCTGGATCAGCGGCTTGGGCTGCAAGAGGATTACTACGCCAGGGTCGATGAGGCGCAGGGCAACTGGATGAGCGGCGTCAACGACGCCTTCCAGAACTACGTCGACAGCGCCGCTGACTACAGCCAACAAGCCTCCGATGCGGTGACTGACGTTCTGGGTAATGCGACTAGTTCGCTCAGTGACGGCATCCAGGGGCTGCTGAACGACACGAATAACCTCAGTGAAGCGCTAGGCAATGTCGCGACCACCATCGGCGATACCATCGTCGCCGCGATTGCCGACATGGCCGCCCAATGGCTGGTCGCACAGGCGATACAGCTGATGTTCGGCAAGGCGAGCGAGTCACCACCGCTGAGACAAGCACCAAGCTGGACAACACCTTGGATCGCGTGCTGGCGAATCAGCGCGAAGGAGGGGCGACGGCACCTGTCGTCAATATCCACAACGCTCCCCCGGGCACCACGGTGAATAGTCGTATGCAGGATGATCAGTACATCCTCGATGTCGTAATCGGTAGTACAGAGAGCGATGGCCGCATGCACCAGGCATTCACGGGCAAATACGGATTGGGGACGGTAGGGCGATGATCGAATATCCGAACCAGTACCTGCCTCTGCCTCAGATCACGGGTTACGTGCTCAGCACCGAAAGTCCCCTGCAGCGCAGCCAGCTGCAGAGCGGTCGGGCAAGGCAGCGTCGGCGTTTCACCAGTGTGCCCGTCGCGGTCACCGCGACGTGGCGAATGACCCACAACCAGGGCGCCTGGTTCGAGGCCTGGTTTCAGAGTGCCCTCAAGGATGGGGCGCTCTGGTTCCTCGCCAACCTTCAAACACCGAAGGATGCCGGTGGCCTAGCCCCTTACGAGTGTCGCTTCACTGACATCTATGATGGTCCGACCTTGCTGCAGGGTGTCCTCTGGGAATACACCGCCATGCTGGAGCTCCGACAGCGGCCCTTGATCCCGGTGGAATGGGTGGAGTTCCCGGACTTCTGGTTCGAAGGAAACATTATCGATATGGCAATGAACAGGGAGTGGCCTGAAGTGTGAGCACCGTCCTCGAGCAGCTTTATGCCTCGGGTGGAAGCGATGTGGTTATCTCCACCATCGAGCTAACTTGCGCAGCCTGGTCCGACTCCTTGCTCTTCTGCGAGGGTTTCGAAGACCAGACCTGCACCACGGAAGACGGCCGGACGCTGACCTTCCTGGCCGCACCGATTCGCACCAACGATGCTGACAAGGACAACCAGGGCGCCCAGACCTTGGACTTCGTGATCGACGGGGTGCTCGGCGAGGCACAGCAGCACATCGACGCCGCGCTCCAGGGCGAGCAGGAGGTGAAGATGACCTACCGCAAGTTCCTGGAGAGCAACCGCAGCGAGCCGGCCGAGGCGCCGTATCGCATGACGATCCTGGGCGGCGAGATCAGCGATGGTGCCGTGCAGTTGCAGGCCGGCTACTTCGATCTGATCGGCCGCGCCTTTCCGCGTGACACCTACGACACCGAGTTTTCGCCCGGTCTCAAATACCTGTGAGGAGTAACACCATGAACGAAATCACTGTGACGTCGGAAGGCTACCAGCAGTACATGTTGGAGCGGGATCGACTGCGAGAAGCAATCTTCTCGACCTTCAGCACCGGCGGCATGCTCGCCAAGCGGCTGGACTGGTTCTTTGCCGAGAATGATCGGCTCCTAGCCTTGGAGCGCAGCATTTTGGAGAAGGCCCGCTGGCTCAGGGAGGGGGGCTGGTTTCATGCAGAAGAAGAGGGGGTTGCGGGTGAGATCCACGCGGCGATTACTGCATTGCATACCGATCTTGAGAACGAAGGGCAGGCCCGTATGGCCGCAGAGCAGAAGCTAAAAATTATTCTGGAAGCCCAGGAGAAAGCCTCACCGAAGTGAGGCCTTGATTTTATTTACGTTTGATAAGCTCCAATCTAGCTTCACCCGCTGGGGTGATGTGGGGCAGGTGAGTGAATGGACTTACCCCTATCAAACCGGACACCAACACCCCGTTAAGTTGATGCCTCAGCCAAACGCCTGAATTCCCGAGGCGAGCGGTATTTCAGGGCGCTGTGCGGGTGTTCCTCGTTGTAATGCTCGAAGGCGATGGCCAGGTTGCGCAGGGCCGTCGCTCGATCGGGCTTGGGCATGTGGCGGATGTAGTCGCGCTTCATGGTCTTCACGAAGCTCTCCGCCATCCCGTTGCTCTGCGGGCTGCATACCGGTGTTGTCAGGGGCAGTAGGCCGATCTGTCGGGCAAAGGCTCGGGTCTGTTCGGCGGTATAGGCCGAGCCGTTATCGCTCAGCCATTGCACCGGCGCCGCAGGCAGTTCGCTACCGAAGCGTTGCTCGACGGCTTCCAGCATCACGTCGCGGACGTCGTCGCCACAGTAGCCGTTTGGGCTGGCCACCCAACTGATGGCCTCGCGGTCACAGCAGTCCAGGGCGAAGGTCACGCGCAGTTTTTCACCGTCCTCGCAGCGGAACTCGAAGCCATCCGAACACCAGCGGGTGTTGCTCGTGTCCACCGCGACACGACCTTCGTGACGCCGCGCCACACCTGGCTGTTTGCGCCGGCGTTCCAGCAACAGATCATGGTCTCGCATGACGCGGTACACCCGCTTCACGTTGACCGGTGGCTGGGCCTGCTGCTCATGCTGCCGACGCAACAGGCCCCAGACCCGCCGGTAGCCATAGCTGGGCAGCGCGCCGACGGCCTGCTTGATCTGCTCGACCAGGGCGACATCGTTGAGCGCCCGGCGACGACGCGGCCGCAGCCCTGGAGCGGGTTGTTTGAGTCGAGCCGTCAATTGCGAGCGCGCCACACCGAGACTCTCACTGACCGCTTTCACTGGTCGTCCCCCGGCAACAAGGGTGAGTGCGCAATCCATTTTCGCGAGCGGGCGATCTCCACCGCTTCCTTGAGGATCTCGGCCTCCATGGTCTTCTTGCCCAGCATCCGTTGCAGTTCGCGGATCTGCTTGAGGGCATCAGCCAATTCGGAAGCGGGCACCACCGCTTCACCGGCACTGACTGCCGAGAGGCTGCCGTCCTGGTAGAGCTTGCGCCAGTGGAACAGTTGGTTGGGTATGCATGTGGTCTCCTTGATGGTTGAAATGCCCTGGCGTGCTGGCCAGGGCGACCAGCATAGGAAGCAAAACGCATGCGACTGAGCTGCATTTACGGTCGGCTCTTTCCGGCAGTCGGCCAGCCGGCTTCTTTCTCCAGAGCATCTTGATGATCGATACCTACCTCACCGCGCGCTATCGCGATGGCGCGCGTGGCGAAGCCGTGGACGGCGTTCGGGAGTTCGACTGCTGGGGGCTGACCCTTGCCGTTCGCGCCGAACTGCTGGGCCTGGCGCCGTTGCCGGACTTCGGCCTGGTCAGCCGGCTCAGCCTGCGCGAATCCGCGCGGGCCTACCAGCGCTACGCCGAGCACATGCCCGCAGGGCCGCCTGCACATGGCGCAATTGCTGCTGTGCTAAGTGCCCACCTGTGCACTCACGTTGGCCTGGTGCTGGAGATCGATGGCCGCCTGGGCGTGCTGGAGATCAACCCCGGCGAGCCGCCGCGCTGGCTGCCGATTCTGGACTTCGAGCGCTGCTACTACCGAGTGATGTATCACCATGATCGAGATCTACCCGAGCAAGTTCTCGCCGGAGCCGGCTGAGAGATTCGCTATCACCGCGCCGGTCATCCTGCGTCAGTGGCTTGTCTCTCAGGTGCCGAGCTACCGCGATCAGGAGGCACCGCCGATCAGCATTGAGGTGAACGGCGAGCAGGTGGTGGCCAGCGATTGGGCTGCGACCGAGATTTGCGCCGAGGATCTGGTGCGTATTGTCGTCGAGCCCAAGGGCGGCGGCGGGGGCTTCCTCGCGAAGATCTTCCGCCCTGGGCCGCTCGCGAAGTTGTTCGGCCTGGGCAACCCGTTCGCGCCGAAGGTGCCGACCACGGCAAAGGCTGGCCCCGGCCGGGGCAAGGACTTGCCACTGGTCGCCGCCAAAGGCAATCAGGTCAGCCTGAACGCGGTCATCCCGGAGATCGCCGGCCGCGCCCGCCGGTACCCAGACTACCTGCTGCCCCAGCACCGTTACTTCGGCGAGCCGCGCGAGCAGTGGGTGGAGATGCTGCTGTGCATCGGCAAGGGCCGCTACCAGCTGCCGACCAGTCGAATCCTCATCGGCGAGACGCCCATCATTTCGCTCGGCGCCGATGCCGAGTTCGCAATCTACGGACCTGGCGCGGATCTCAGCGTGGAGCCGGCCGCAACCTGGTGGCACAACGCGCCCGAGGTGGGTGCCACGTCCACCGGTACCGCCGGCCTTGAGCTGAGCGCGACGCACACCGTGGAGCCAGCGCCGACGGCGTCGGTCTTCGTGCTCGACGGCGACACCATCACGATTCCGGCCGGAGCAGGGCAGTTCCCCGAAGGCTGGGCGGCGGGGATGATCGTGCGCATCGTTGCGCCGTACACCTACACCGTGACTGATGGCGGGGCGTACCAGGACATCATCGAGGGCCCGCTGGCTCAGCTCGGCGCATTTGATGGGATGAACATCGAGATTGCTGGGGCCAATGCCGGGCTCTACCGCGTTGCGACATACACGGTCGGGCCGCCGGAGCATTTGCTGCTGAACTACCCCAACGGCGCACCGGCGACGGCTCTGCAGCTCGGTACGGTGCCGATGTGCATCGGCTTTGCCGGCCTGCGCTACCAGGTGACGGTGGAAATCCAGTATCGCGACATGGCCACCGCCGGTGCCTGGACCAGCGTCGTGAAGGAATACAACCAGAAGAGCCTGGATCAGGTCGGTTTCACCGAACGACAGGCTCTCCCTGCTGCGATTCGCCCAGAGGTCCGTATGCGGCGCGTGGGGGCGAAATCCACCTCCACGCAGGTGCAGGATGTTGTCCAGTGGTACGGCCTGCGCTCCCGCCTGCAGGGGCCGACGCAGTACCCGGGCGTCACCGTGCTGGCATTGCGGCTGCGCGGCGGGAACCGACTGGCCTCTCAATCAGAGAGCCTTGTCTCCGTCGAGCCGACGCGCATCCTGCCGCTACTCAACGGCACCGAGCAGCCGACTCGCGATATTGCGCCGTGGGTTCTCTACGTGGCGAAGACCATCGGCTACACCGAGGCCGACATCGACATGACCGAGCTGGCTCGGCTGGACGCCATCTGGCGCGCCAGGGGAGACACCTTCGACCTGGTGATCGACGACGCGACCACGATCAAGGGCGCACTTTCGGATGCGCTGCGCGCGGGCTTCGCTGAGTTCACTCTGGACCGTGGCCGCATTCGCCCGGTGCGAGACGAGCCGCGCACGGTGTTCGAACAGATGTACACGCCGCAGAACATGACGAAGGGGCTGGTCCGCCGATTCACCGCACGCCGGCCCGACGACTATGACGGGGTCGACGTCGAGTACATGGATGCGCGGACATGGCAGAGAGAGACCGTCCAGTGCCGCCTGCCAGGTGATCTGGGCCGCAAGGTGCTGAAGATCAACCTCGACGGGGTGACCGACCGCACCCGCGCCTGGCGCATTGGCATGCGCGAGCGCATGGCGCAAATCTACCGTCGCTGGACCTACTCCTTCGAGACGGAGCTCGATGCCCGCAACTCCCGGTACTGGTCGTACTGCGCCGTCGCGGACGACGTGCCGGGCTATGGCCAGAGCGCTCTGGTGCTGAGCTATGCCGGTGGAGTGATCGAGTCATCCGAGCCTCTGGATTGGTCCGCCGGCGGTAAGCATGTGCTCGCAGTTCGCCGGCCGGATGGGACGCTTTCCGGCCCCTACATTGCCAGTCGGATCGACGACCACAGACTCAGCCTCTCAGGAGCGCTGGACTTTGCGCCGGACACTACCTGGTCGATAGAGCCGCCGCACCTGATGTTCGGTCCTGCCCAGCGCTGGACGTTCCCGGTGCTGGTCACAGCGATTCGCCCGAACGACTACGCCACCAGCGTCGAGGCCGTGAACTACGACCCGCGTATTTACACCTATGACGACCTAGCCCCAGCGGCCTGATCGATACTCACCAAAAAGCCTGGCCAAACGCCGGGCTTTTTCTTGCCTGGAGAAACCGTATGGCAGGTCCATTCCGCTACAACACTGGAAACCCTGTCGAGCCCAACGGCTCGCCGGCGCCGAAGGATCTCTACGACAACGCCGCGAACCTCGATTTCGCCATGAATCGATTGCAGCCAACCTGGAGGGACCGACTGGGGCGTGATCGGAAGTCTTTCTATGGCCTGCAGCAGGACTTCAATCAGTTCCTGCTGGATTCTGGGTATATCTTCATCGGCGATTACGATGCAGACGGCCCGCTAACCATCACTCTGCCGAACCAGATTTTTAGCAAGGATGGTGAGTTCTGGAGAGCAGATGCTGACCTTGCGGGCGAACTGCCCTATACGACGCTCAACGATTGGGGAGCCGATCAGTCAAACTTCGTTGCGATGGGGGATGCGGTACTCCGGCAGCAGTTGGCTGGGCTTGCTGGCCCTTTGGGTGAACGAGGCGGGTGGCTTGTCGAGTGGTACCGCCAGACATTGGGCGGCACCATTGAAACTGTCTCCGGCATGCTCAACGGTCAGGCCGTTAACCTATGGGAATTTGCAGGCCTCGCTGTTGGCTACAGCCCTGGTGGTGATCCTGCCTCATGGAACTGGGCTCCCGCTTTTGCTGCTGCTCAAGGCGCCGGTGGTGTCGCGATCTTCGTGCCTCCCGGTGCCTACCATACGACCCAGGTTGCTCTGCAGTCTGATGTGCTGATCTTCGGCACTGGCTTTGGTTCTCGCATCATCTGCAGTGACGCCGAGGCAATCTTCTTGGGCGTGCAGAAGAGCAATATCAGTATCCGAGACCTTCGCTTCGAGGGTGTAGACAACGCATATTCAGTCTACGTAAAACGTTGCTATGGCGTGCTCGTGCGGGATTGCTTGGCCATTAACTCCGGCGTGTTCAAATCAGATACTGACCTACCGATCAATCGTATGGACGGCACTCCTGACCCGAACGCCACGGCCGGGTATGTCAGCGAGGATTTCGGGTCAAAAAACGTGCGAGTAACTGGGAACTACGGTGTTGGAATCGGTGAACTTGCGCAGGGCTCAGGCATCGTCATTCACCATTCGGCCGATGCCAGCGTAGTCGGGAACATCGTTCAAAATTATCGGCACGGCATCTACTGGTGGGGCGGAGACAGCAACCAGAATCGCGGCGGGGTTCCGACAAACCCCCGTTGGGCCCGGCGTGTAAGCATCACGGGTAACAACGTGCGCAACATGGCGATGGGTGGGATCTGGGGCAGTATGGGCCAGAACATCGATGTTGTCGGAAATACCGTTCGTGATGTGAAGGACGTGGGGATCGATTTCGAGGGCACCTTCCACGGTACGGCAACAGGAAACACCGTTTACAACGCATCCGAAGGCTGTATTTCAACTTTCTTCTTTGTGAAGGATATTCGATTCAGCGGCAACGTTTGCACACAGGACGGCTCTTGGATGAACCGCTCTGGTACCGCGATTGCGACGACCATGTACGTCCATAACAACGGTGTGAACAGCCCGGACCCTAATGGCGCATTCAACATCGCGATCGAGGGGAATACCTTCGAGTACCTAGGGGTCGATGGCCAGTTTGGCGTTCTGCGGCCGACCAACGCCAAGCAAATCAGCATGTCTGAGAATCAGCTTATCAACACCAGAATCCAATGCACCTCGCAGAACGCGGGTGGCCGCCGAATCAATAACAACGCCCTGTATTTTACAGTCGCCAGCGCGGCGCCATTCACTGCCATCGAAGCGGACAACTGCCACCTTGGCTACACCAGAGCTCCAGGTGGCGACATCTCAGGAAATACGATTGCGTCCGCTCAGGGAGTAGTTCAGCCGGCAGGAAGTATCGGAATACTCTCTATCCAGTCGTATTTCGGTGGGCGAATTGTCGTCAGGATTCACGACAACATCATCGACGGATTCGAAAGAAGCATTGTGGTGCAGGACACCGGAACAAATGCTGGTATCGCGCATGTCTTCGACATTGCCAGCAATAGGCTATCTGGAACTCTGGAGAACGTAACAGTATCGGTGCCTGCCAAAGGGCTGTGGAAGTTGACAGAGAACTACAGCGTCACCGGTGCGCCGATTCCGAATAGCACCCCAGTTAATGGGAAATGGCCGCGCAATCAGCGCATAGAGCTAGCTGCCAGCGCCGCTGGCTATCTCGAAGTTGTCTGCGTTACCGCTGGTACTGCATGTCCGATTGGCTGGGCCGCGTCGACCAACTATGTCGGAGGCGATCGAGTCTTCTCGGGCAATCGTGTCTACCACTGCTTGGTGGGCGGCACATCGGGGGTAGTTCCTCCGACCAACACAAGTGGCTCAATGGTCGACGGCTCCGTGACTTGGACTTACGTCGATATCTTGGCCGTCTTCAAAAACTGCAACCAGATCGCCGTTTAACGAGGGAAAGGGTCATGAGGCTCATTACAGAGCAACAGTTGCTGCGCATACTGCCAAACGCCCGCCCAGTTGCGGGCGTTTTTGTTCCAGCCCTCAACGCCGCGCTGGCCGAATGGCGCATCGATACATCAGTGCGTATCGCCGCATTTCTCGCCCAGGTCGGCCACGAAAGTGCGCAGCTAACTCGCTGCGTGGAAAGTCTGGCATACAGCGCGCAGCGCTTGGCCGTCGTCTGGCCGCGTCGGTTCCGTGCTGCTGACGGTTCGCCTACGGCCTTTGCTCGTGACATCGCTTACCAGCCAGAGCGAATTGCCAACTTGGTTTACTCCGATCGCAACGGCAACGGCCCTGAAAAGTCGGGTGATGGGTGGCGCTATCGTGGACGCGGCCTCCTGCAGGTGACGGGCCGGGCGAACTATGCGGCGGTGGCAAAGGGACTCGACGCGCCGCTGCTAGATCAGCCGCAATTGCTTGCAGAGCCAGTCTGGGCTTGCCGCTCGGCCGCTTGGTGGTGGAACGTGAATGGCCTCAATGCGCTGTCTGATGAGGGGCACTTCGAGGCCATCACCCGGCGCGTCAATGGCGGTGTGAGCGGTCTTGATGAACGTACAAGGTTATGGCTGCGAGCGGGGGAGGTATTTGCTAGGCAAAGCTAGCCGGTGGCCAAACATTAGTTCCGAGCGAGTCATGAGGGGAATTCTTACACAATTTTCAGTTGTTACTGGTGTGCATTTTGAGCGTCTCTCT
The DNA here is from genome assembly GCF_014852585.1 of Pseudomonas sp. PDM18. Taxonomy (GTDB): domain Bacteria; phylum Pseudomonadota; class Gammaproteobacteria; order Pseudomonadales; family Pseudomonadaceae; genus Pseudomonas. Next base: position 58,491 of record NZ_JACVBX010000015.1, read on the forward strand.
TCTAAATTCGCCACCCCATTATTGAATGCAACTTGATGTGTAAGCGTCTGGCTGAACTCTCGGTGAGTAGCTTCTCGAGACTATGCCAAGTGGAGTGCATGTTGTGATAGTTAGAGTTTCTTCCGTAAAGGACCTGTTGCTGAGGCTGACCTTCTTTCTAGGTCCGACCGGTATTTTCTTTACGCCTGTTCCCGGTATTGGGTCTTTGCGGAGTTTTTACTTTGCTACGGCCATAGTAAATATTGTTTTCTTGTGTCGAATGGCAAAGAGGGACTTGCCCCATTATGGCGCTTTGATGGTGATCTTTCTTATTCTCTTCTTAAGTTCGTCATTCTGCCTTATTTCTTTGTCGTATGATGTTCCGTTGTATTTGAATCCGGTTGTCAGAGTTCTTGTTATTTGTAATTTGATGTTTGGTTTTTTTAATGTTTCAAGAATGATTTTGAATAGCTGCCGAAAAGATATCCTGCAGGTTCTGCTTTCAGATTCGTTCAAAGGCTTTTGTTGTGTGTTTTTCCTTGGTTTGGCTCTTTATGTTGGGTATATTGCTGGTAAGGTTCCGTCAGATATATATAACCGATTTACTACTTTGGAGCAGGAAGCGTACGGATATTCGCGATTTAGTCCTGGTACCTATCCGAATGAGTTTGGGGTAATTTGCTCCTTCTATGCACTTTACGCTGTGCTGCTTTCTCAAAGGAAGAAAGGAGGAGCTATTTATCTTTTGCTGTCTGCCATATTCATGGGTGGCGTTTTTCTTACTTCTACCCGGGCAGCATATATAACTCTGGCGATTGGATATACTTATATAGCATTTTCATCTCCTGGGCTTATAAGGCGACTAGTGCTATGCATTCTTCCGTTTGTGTTTGCTCCAGTGATTGTTATCGTATTAGGCCATTTTTCCTTCGATGTAATAGATGTCATAACAAGGGGTTATGATTCGGCGGCAAATCAAACGGGGAGTTCTAATGTTCGAATGGAAGATTGGAACGCAGCTGTCGATGATTTATTAGATAATTTCTATTTTGGTGTTGGGTTTGAGTCACCGAAGGCTTATTCCTTGCATAATTTGCCCCTGCAGATAGTTTATGGGTTGGGTTTGTTAGGGGTGTTGTTATTGGTTTTGGCGTTTTCTGTGTTTGCTTATGTAAATAGCAGGTCGTCGTGGGTCGTTCGGCTTTTTTATTCGGATGATTGGAGGTTTCTTCGTTCCGTGAGAGTTGTCTTATTTATTCATGTTATTATTTTTGGTTTAACTAATCATAATCAGGCTCACTTCTTTACCTGGATGTTGTTTGCTTTGTGCTGCATTAGGATAAAGATGTATGGTCCCGCTCGGAGTGGCACTTTGAATCGCCCCGGGTTTCGCGGAGGCTATTGTGTTTGAGTCAGGCGACAGTGGGTATCGCAACCTGACTCTGCTCGTATAGTGCCTCAAACTCCGCGGGCGGCCTATTTCCAATCGGCTCCAGCAAGCGATGCTGGTTGAACCAGGTCACCCACTTCAGCGTTTCCCATTCCAGGGTTTCTACGCTTTTCCATAGGCCTCGCTTGTGGATCAGCTCAGTCTTATAAAGCCCGTTGATGGTCTCTGCCATCGCGTTGTCATAGCTGTCGCCGGTATTGCCAACCGACGGTTCGATACCCGCTTCACCCAACCGTTCGCTGTAGCGAATCGACAGATATTGCGAGCCCCTGTCGCTGTGATGAACCAGTTGGTGAGGCTCGGGTCGGCGTGCGTGAAGCGCCTGTTCGAGCGCATCCAGGACAAACTCTGTGCGCATGTGTCGACTGACACGCCAGCCGACGATGAACCGGGAATAGACATCCACGATGAAAGCCACATAAGCAAATCCCTGCCAAGTTGAAACGAACGTGAAGTCGGCGACCCAGAGCTGGTTGGGCCGCTCAGCGGTAAACTGCCGTTTCACCCGGTCTCTTGGGCTGGGGTTGGTGGGATCAGACTGCGTGGTCTTCACGGTCTTGCCTCGTGTGACACCGCGCAATCCCATCTCACGCATCAACCGCTCCACCGTGCAGCGCGCCGCTGCCTGGCGCTCGCGGCACATCTGGAGCCAGACTTTCCTGACGCCATAGACCTCGTAGTTCGCCTGCCAGACACGACGAATCTGCAAGGTAAGTGCCTCGTCACGGATCCTCCGTGCTGAGCGCTGCGTGGGATCGCGTAAATGTGCCGCATCGCGCCGGTAGGCTGACGGGGAAACGTGCAGCGTTCGGCACATCGGCTCGACCCCGAACTGCTCCCGATGCGCGTCGACAAGACGCCATATCACTTCAAACGGCGGTCGAGTTCCGCCTGGGCGAAAAAAGCACTGGCAACCTTGAGGATTTCGTTGGCTCGCTTGAGTTCGCGGACTTCGCGTTCCAGCTCTTTGATCCTGGGATCTGCCGGAGCACTGGGCGCAGCAGTAGAAGAGGAGGTCTTGCGAATCCAGTTGCTCAAGGTCTGAGCGGTGCAACCGATTTTGCTGGATACAGCCTCGATGGCAGCCCACTGGGACTCGTGCGACTCGCGGACTTCGTAGACCATCCGCACGGCGCGCTTACGGACTTCAGGGGAAAACTTGGGTGGCTTAGGCATAGTGGCTCCAGCTTCTCAAAAAGTGGAGCCTCCGCGAAACCCGGGGCGATTCAGGGAATACAAGCAGGAAGGCCGTTGCATCCTGATTTAATCCATTGGCTGGCGCACCTCGGGTACTTAATAAATAGCCAGGGGGACCTTCGGCTGACCATCAAGGCCTATCGCCTGATCCTGATCTGGAAATAAGCGTGCAGGGCGGCGAGGCAGTGGCGGCGGGAGGGGGTTATGGGCTACGAGTAGAAGCTGGAGGCGGCAGTTCAGGCCTGCCGGTGACAATGGAAGGCTGTCATTAAGCTGGCATTACCCAGCCAAAACAGCCCATTCAGGCACAAAAAAGGCACTTCGCGTTAAGCGTAAGTGCCTGATTTGTAAGGGTTGTTTGGTGGAGCCGGGGGGATTTGAACCCCCGTCCGCCAGTTCTCCGCTGTCGGTTCTACATGCTTAGCCATCTCTATTAGGTTAACTCCTCGCGGCCCGAGTGGCAGGGCGCTTGGAGCGAGCTGTATGAGTTTTAGCCGTTACGTCTACAGCGAACTTGGCGGCGATCCTGTTCTATATGACAGACCTAATCTTCGGGTTTACAGGCATCCCCTAGGGTCTGCTAGCGGCACTTAGGCTGCTAGGGCGTAGTTGTCGTCGTTGGCAACTATAAAGTTGTGGCAGCTGATTTACGAGAACTGTCACCTACTCGGCATGCCCCTAGAGTTTTGTTACCGGCGTCGAATCCTAATCGGCCCCAAAACCTGTCAAGGTCGAGATCCATTCTACGGGAAAGCCGCCCCGATAGCCACCCGGGGCGGTGCAAGGTGTTGTCAGCTCAGGAATTTCAGCACGGCTTCGGCCACGGCCTCGGAGGACGCGGGGTTTTGCCCTGTGATCAGGCCGCGGTCCACCTCGACGTGGCTCTGCCAGTCAGGGCCCTTGCTGTAGCGGGCGCCGTTGGCCTTGAGCATGTCCTGAACGAGGAAGGGCACTACGTCGGTGAGGCCCACGGCATCTTCCTCGCTGTTGGAGAAGCCGGTAACGTGCCGACCCTGTACCAGCGGCCGGCCGTCGAGTCCGCGTGGGTGGCGGAACACGGCCGGGGCATGGCAGACGGCGGAGACGGTTTTGCCGCTGGAGTGGAAGGCTTCGATCAGCGCCACCGAGGTGCGGTCCTCGGCCAGGTCCCAGAGCGGGCCGTGGCCACCGGGATAGAACACGGCGTCGTAGTCATCGGCCTTCACCTCACTGAGCTTCACGGTATTGGCCAGCGCTGCCTGAGCGTCGCTGTCCTGGCGGAAGCGCAGGGTGGCCGGGGTCTGGGCGCTTTCCTCGTCGCTCTTGGGGTCGAGCGGAGGCTGGCCGCCCTTGGGCGAGGCCAGGGTCAGGCTGGCGCCGGCATCCTTGAACACGTAGTAGGGCGCGGCGAACTCCTCGAGCCAGAAGCCGGTTTTCTTGCCGGTGCTGCCGAGCTGGTCGTGGGAGGTCAGGACTACCAGGATTTTCATGTTCACTCCTTCGGCGTATCGCTAGTCGTGCGGCTGCCGCCGAAACGGCAGCCCGGACTGTCAGTGTAGGCAATGAGCCGTCTGCGTCAGCGCGACAGGGTGATACCCAGATAGGCGGCGTACAGCATGCCGTTGAGCAGAAGCACCCAGATCGGCAAGCCGCCGTCACGCTGGGCGTTGATCCGCAACCAGAGCGCAGCGCCCAGGGTCACCAGTACGCCAGTTAGCACCTCGATACGCGGCTGCCAGGGCGTCAGAAGGATGCCGATCGCGGGCAACAGGGTGCCCTGGAAGACCATGGCGCCGCTGATGTTGCCGAAGGCCAGGGTGTCCTTGCCGCGACGCACCCAGAGGATGCTGTTGATCTTCTCCGGCAGCTCGGTGGCGATGGGGATGATCAGCAGCGACAGCAGCAGCGCGGAAATCCCCAGGATGTGCGACAAGCCCTCCACGCCATGGATGAAGCCCTTGGCCCCCAGTACCAGCAGCACAAGGCCCAGCAGCAGTTGCAGCAGGATGGTGGCGAGGTTGGTCGGCAGTCCGATGCGCGCCAGGTACATGTGGTGGTCGGCCTCGGTGCCGTGGCCGTCTTCCACAAGGCTTTGCGAGGCGCGGATGGTGAGCGTGATGTAGCCGAAGTAGGTGAGCACCAGCAGCACGCTGAGGGCGACGCGCACGGAGTGCAGTTCAGCCGGCACGAACATGGCGATGGTGGCGAAGCTGAAGGCGGCCAGGAAGAAGTTCAGGTCGCGCTGCATGCCCGTGCGCTCGGGACGGATGCGCCCGAGCAGGCCACGAGAGCGCCAGGCGGCGAGTGCCATCAGGCAGGTGGACAAGGTGGAGAGCATCAGTGGTGCGCCGAGGATCGCGCCGACGCCGACTTCCTCATTGAGGTTGACATTGCTGGTACCGGCGAACAGTGCCAGCAGCGGGATCAGGGTTTCCGGCAGGGCGGTGCCGATGGCGGCGAACAGCGAACCGGTGACGCCTTCGGAAATCCCCAGGCGCTCGCCGAAGTGCTCCAGCGCGTTGGTGAAGAGTTCGGCGGCAATCAGGATCACCAGCAACATGCCGAGCAGTTCGAGGATGAAGGTCAGCATGCGCGCAGCTCCAGAGGGATGGAGCGAAGGGTTGGGTGGTGCATCACGGTGAAGCTCCCGGCCGGTGTAAGTACCCATGACCACGCATCTCCCCGGCCGTTGCGGAGAACACGTGGTCAAAGGTCTTGCCAGGCAAAGCTGCTGACGACGCCATGGCCTGCGGGCCAAGTGTGTTGACGTCGCCCCCGTTCGTCGAACGGTCGGCTACTCCCCAATGACGCCGCGCATTCTAGCGGATCGGGCGGGCAGCTCAACCGACATCTCACCAGGTATCGATCAGTGGACGCTTTTTCCCCTGGCGCGGTGCGGGCTTCGGCGTCGACGCCAGGCCGCGCAGCAACCAGCGGCGGGTGTCGGCCGGGTCGATGACGTCGTCGATCTCCAGGTAGCTCGCCATGTTCAGCCCCTTGCCGTTGCGGTAGGCGGCGGCGACCAGCTTGTCGAACAGCTTCTGCCGCTCCAGCGGGTCTTCAATCGCGGCCAGCTCCTTGGCGTAGCCGAGGCGGATCGCTCCCTCCAGCCCCATGGCGCCGAACTCGCCGCTGGGCCAGGCAACGGTAAACAGCGCGGCGTGGAAGCTACCGGCGGCCATGGCCTGCGCGCCGAGGCCATAGCCCTTGCGCAGGACCACGGTGAAGAACGGCACGCTGAGGCTGGCGGCGGTGACGAACATGCGTGAGACGTGGCGCACGGTGCCGGTCTTCTCCGCTTCCGGGCCGACCATGAAGCCGGGGGTGTCGCACAGCGAAATGATCGGCAGGTCGAAGGCGTCGCACAGCTGCATGAAGCGCGCGGCCTTGTCGCCGGCCTCGGCGTCGATGGCGCCGCCCAGGTGCATGGGGTTGTTGGCGATCAGGCCGAACGGCTTGCCTTCGATGCGCACCAGCGCGGTGACCATCCCGGCTGCGAAGTGCCGGCGCAGTTCCAGCACCGAGCCGCTGTCGGCCAGTTGCTCGATGACCTGGCGGATGTCGTAGACGCGCAGGCGATTCTCCGGCACCGCATGGCGCAACAGGCGCTGGTCGGCGCACTGCCAGTCGGCGCTATCGCCCTGGAAGTAGGCGAGGTACTGGCGGGCGACGCGGGTGGCTTCGGTTTCGTCCTCCACCAGCACGTCGATCACGCCATTGGCGCTCTGCACGTCGCTGGGGCCGACTTCCTCGGGAGCGAACCTGCCCAGGCCGCCGCCCTCGATCATCGCCGGACCCGCCATCCCCAGGCTGGTGTCGCGGGTGGCGATGATTACGTCGCAGCAGCCGAGCAGCGCGGCGTTGCCGGCGAAGCAGCGGCCGGAGACCACCCCCACCAGCGGCACCAATCCCGAGAGCCGCGCGAGGCCGACGAAGCTCATGTTGTCGAGCCCGGCCACGCCGACGAAATCGGTGTCGCCCGGACGTCCGCCGCCGCCTTCCGCGTAAAGCACCAGCGGAATGCGCCACTGCTCAGCGAGGTGCAGCATGCGGTCGGTCTTCTTGTGGTTCATCACGCCCTGGGTTCCGGCGAACACTGTGTAGTCGTAGGCCAGCACCAGGCAGCGCGCCTTCTCATTGCCGAACTGCGCGGCGTTGATGCTGCCCAGGCCGCTGACCAGACCGTCAGCGGGGCTGCTGGCGATCAGTTCTTCGACGCTGCGACGACGGCGCTGGGCGGCGATGGCCAGGGCGCCGTACTCGATGAAGCTGCCTTCATCGAGCAGGTCGGCGAGGTTCTCGCGGGTGGTGCGCTTGCCGATCCGGTGGCGCTTGGCGACGGCGTCCGGGCGGCGCTCGTCGAGGCCGATGGCGTGGCGTTCGAGCACTTCGGAGAGGTCGGCGCGGATGGCGTCGAGATCGATGGCGGCGCTGCTTTCATGGTTCTGTGCTTCGATCTCTGCCGGCTCGACGAACAGCAGCGCGTCGCCGTCGCCGAGGCTGTCGCCGGGGGTGGCGGCGAGACTGTGGACGATGCCACTGGCGCTGGCTTTTACCTCGAATTCCATCTTCATCGCCTCGACCACGGCGATGGTCTGGCCCTGGGCAACGGCATCGCCTGTGGCCACGTTCAGGCTGACCAGCACACCCGCGCTCGGCGTAGCGAGAGGGATGCAGCCGGCCGGTGCTTCGCTGCTGCGCGGGGCTTCCCCGGATGCGCCGGCATGGCTGAAGAAGCGATGCGGGTGCGCGTGATCCTGTGCGCCCAGCAGTGTGGGCAGGTGTTCTTCGATGTAGCGGGTGGTGACCTGGTTGTCCGCCACCGGGCTCTGGCGCAGCAGATTTAGCAGCAACGGAATGTTGCTCGCCACGCCTTCGAGGCGGAATTCGCAGAGCGCGCGATAGGCGCGCTGCACCAGCTGTGGATAGCCGCCGTTGCCGTGGACGATCAGCTTGGCCAGCAGCGAGTCGTAGCCGGCGCTGTTGCGGTAGCCCGCGTAGCCGTAGCCATCCACGCGCAGGCCGGGGCCGCTGGGCGGCTCGTAGGCGCTCAAGGTGCCGCAAGCGAGATGGGGCGTGCCGTCGCTGGCGAGGGTTTCCAGGTTGATCCGCAGTTGCAGGGCGTGGCCGCGCGGCACGGGAATCTCCGCCTGGGTCAGGTTCAGCTCGGCGAGGCTGGCGCCCGCGGCGATACGCAGTTGCGCCTGGACCAGGTCGATGCTGGTCACTGCCTCGGTGATGGTGTGTTCGACTTGCAGGCGCGGGTTGGCTTCCATGAACACGAAGTCGCCGCTGTCTTCGTCCAGCAGGAATTCGAAGGTGCCCAGGCCGCGATACTCCACAGCTTCGGCCAGGCGCACGGCAGCGGCGAGGATAGCACCGCGCAGGCGCGGATGCAGGTTTGGGCTGGGGGCGATCTCAAGCAGTTTCTGATTGCGTCGCTGCAAGGTGCAGTCGCGCTCCCACAGATGGCTGACGACGTGGCCGTCGCCGATGACTTGCACCTCGATGTGGCGGGCGTGCTGGATCAGGCGCTCGACGTAGAGGCGATCATCGCCAAAGGCCGCGCGGGCTTCGGCCTGACAGCGGGCGTAGGCGTCAGCGATTTCCTCGATGCTGCGCACCGCGCGCATGCCGCGCCCACCGCCGCCGGCGAGGGCCTTGATCATCATGCCGGCGCCGGCGGGCAGTTCGCGGAAGAAGCGTTCGGCATCTTCCAGTGAGGTCGCGCGGTTGCTGCCGGCGGCCAGCGCCACGCCGTGATCGCGGGCGAGGTCGCGGGCGCGGGCCTTGTCACCGAAGACGTCGAGCACCTCCGCCGAGGGGCCGACGAAGGTGAGCCCGGCGCTTTCGCAGCGCCGGGCGAAGCCGGCGTTCTCGGAAAGGAAGCCATAGCCCGGATGCACCGCGTCGCAGCCCTGGGCCAGGGCGATGTCGATGATCTGCTGCTGGTCGAGGTAGGCGCTGGCGCCACGCCCTTTCAGGGCCGTGGCCTGGTCGGCCTGGCGAGTGTGCAGCGAGGCGGCGTCGTCCTCGGCGAAGATCGCCAGCGTCTGGATACCCAGCTCGGCGGCGGCGCGGGCAATGCGGATGGCGATCTCGCCACGGTTGGCGATGAGCAAGCGGGACACGGGCATGGCGATTCCGTTGTGCTTCTTGTGATGAGGAATCGCACCATCTTAGGCGGGGGCGTTAGCCGGGGAATCAACTGCTGCGTTGCGAATGCCTCAGGCTTCGCGGGCCTTATGAGCGGCGACCGGCCGGGAGCCGGCCGCCGCGTACGGGATCACCCGTTGGCTCCGCCGTCGCCGGCGTTTTTCTTCAACAGCTGCAGGGCTTTTTCGGTCTGCGCGATGCAGGCCTTGGTGTCACCTGCGGCCTGGGCCTGGGCGGCCTTTTCCTGCAGACGCATGGCCTGCTCCTGGGCCTGGGTGTTGTTGGTGACGGTTTTCACCGCGTCATCGACTTTCTGCAGATTGTCGCTGCACAGATCGGCGGCAAAAGCCGGCGACGCCAGCAGGGCGGCTGTAATGAGCAGGGCGGCACGTTTCATGGCAGTACTCCTGTCAACTTGACCGTTGTCGCGGACCGAACGAGCGGGCCGTACAGGGTGGACTGCCACGATTCACGTGGGGTTCAGAGAATCGGCCCGGCGGTTGTCGGGAGTTCGACGCACACGCCCAGGCCAGCGCCATCCAGCCCTTCGTGCAGGGAAATGCGCCCGTGGTGGATTTCCACGATGCGCTTGACGATCGGCAGGCCCAGGCCGCTGCCGTTGCTGCTGGCGACGCTGGGGCTGCGGTAGAAGCGGGTGAAGATCGCTGCCTGTTCTGCCGGTGCTACGCCGGGGCCGTTGTCGCGGACCCAGAGGGTCAGTCGGTCACTCGCGCTCTCCAGGCTGACGGCCACGCGGCCGCCTTCGGGGGTGTAGCGCAGGGCGTTGCCGACCAGGTTGGTGAGCATCAGACCGAGCCATGCCGCGACGCCTCGCAGCGTGACCTCCTGGCTATCGAGGGTCAGTTCGATCTGCTTGTCGATGGCCTGCGGTGCAAGATCGGCGATGGTGTCTTCAGCCAGCAGGCGCAGGTCCACCGGGGCAAAGATTTCGTGCAGTTCTTCGGCATCGAGCCGCGCCAGCAGGAGGATCTGTTCCATCAGTGCGCTGATCCGTTCAACGCTGCGACTGACCTGCTGCAGCCCGTGAGCGTGGGCGGCCGGGTCGGACGAGCGAAGTGCCACCTGGGCGTGGGTGCGCAGACTGGCCAGCGGCGTGCGGATTTCGTGGGCGGCGTCGCTGGTCAGCCGGCGCTCGGCTTCCATTGCCGAATGCAGGCGCTCCAGCAGCAGATTCAGTTCGCTCACCAGGCTGTGCACTTCCACCGGTGCGCGGCTCAGGGCCAGCGGGTGGAGGCTGTGGGCGCTGCGCTGGTGCACCTGTTCGATCAGGCCGCGCAGCGGCGCCAGGCCCTGGCGCACGCCGAACCACACCAGCACGCCGAACAGCGGCAGGGCCAGCAGCAACGGGAACAGGGCGCTGAATAGCAGCAGGTGCAGGGTCTTGTGGCGATAGTGCAGGTCCTCGAAGACCCAGATGCGCACCTCGTCGGTCCCTGCCGTATTCATGTGCAGCACGCGCCAGTTGACCCCGCCACTGAGCAGGTCGGAGAAGCCCGGCGGCTGCGCTTCGATTCCCGTGGGTGGTTTGTGGGTGGCCAGCAGCGGTTGGCCGCGGTACCAGATGGCATAACCCAGCGTGGCTTCGCGGCGGATCAGCGGCAGCCCTTCGATGGCCTTGCGGCTGCGCGCGAGGATTTCCATGGCGTCGGTGGACTGCGGGTCTATCGCGTCGGCAATGTCGACCAGGCTCAGGGCGGCCTGGCCGAAGTCGATCATGTCCTGGTCGTAGAGGCGGTTCACCTGCTCGCGGGTCAGGTGGTAGGTGAACAGGCCCGCGACCAGCCACAGCACGGAAACACCGCCGATCAGGGTCAGCAGCAGGCGCCGGCTGATGGAGCCGGCGCGACGGGGGGCGCTGCTCAAGCTCGTGCGGCGCCTTCGGGGCGGTCGATGCCGTAGCCGATGCCGCGCACGGTGCGGATCAGGCTGTTGCCCAGCTTGCGCCGCAGGTGGTGGATGTGGACCTCGATGGCGTTGCTTTCCAGGTCTCCGTCCCAGCCGTACAGGGCTTCCACCAGGCGTGCACGGGACAGCACCTTGCCGCGCTGTTCCAGCAACAGGCGCAGCAGCGCGTATTCGCGCGGAGCCAGGTCCACCGGCGATCCAGCCAGGCTGACCTGGTGGGTGGCCGGGTCCAGCGCCAGTTCGCCGTGCTGCAGCAGCGGGATGGCCCGACCGGTATGGCGACGGGTGAGAGCGCGGACGCGGGCGAGCAGCTCGTCGAGGTCGAAGGGTTTGGTCAGATAGTCGTCAGCGCCGGCGTCGAGTCCGGCGACGCGGTCGGCCACCTTGTCGCGCGCGGTGAGGATCAGCACGGGGGTCAGGTTGCCGCGGCGGCGCAGCCCGCGCAGCACTTCCAGGCCATCCTTGCGCGGTAGCCCGAGATCGAGGACGAGCAGGTCGAATTCGTCGGTGGCCAGCGCCTGTTCGGCGGCAACGCCGTCACTCACCCAGTCGACGGTGTCGCCTTCCAGACCGAGCCCGGCGCGAATGCCGTCGCCCAGCAACTGGTCGTCTTCTGCCAACAGGATTCTCATCTTGGTCCCCTCATACGGCCTGTGCAGCAGGATAGCTGGCGTGACCCGGTTAGGGCAGAGGGTGAAGAGGGCGGATTAAGAGCCTGTTAACGGCAAGCAGCGGATGGGACCATGGAAAGTAGGGCGAATAACCTGGAACAGGTTATTCGCCGTCTTTGCCAACGGCGGATAACGCCGGGGGCGTTATCCGCCCTACGTCAGGGTTGTGGATGGGCGCGCGCGGGTGACCCGATCCACCAGGTAGACCACGCCGCGATAATCGATGCCGCCATGGGCGGACAGGCCGATCTCGCAGGTGCGGCTGGTGGAGACGCCTTCCTCGCAGTACTGCACCGCGTCCTTGAGCGTGCGCAGCGAGTGCGCGTTCAGCTCGGGCGTGGTGAAGCCCTTGTCGCCGGCGAAGCCGCAGCAGTGGATGCCCTCGGGGATCACCACCTCGCGGGTGCAGCGCTTGACCAGATCGATCAGCGCCTGGCTTTCGCCCAGGTGCTGGGTGCTGCAGGTGACGTGCACGGCAACCGGCTTCTCCTGTGGCTGGAAGTCCAGGCGCTCGACCAGGTGGGTGCGGATGAACTTCACCGGGTCGTAGATATTCAGCCGGTCGTCCGCCAGGTCCTGCACCAGGCGCAGGGTGCAGGGGCTGGTGTCGCAATAGATCGGGTCGAGGCCGCCGCGGCTGGCGCGCAGCAGTTCGGCGAGCAGCTCGCCGCGCTTGGCGTCGGCCTGTTCCTTGTAGCCTTTGGAAGCGAAGGGCTGGCCGCAGCAGAGGTTGTCGGCGTTGTCCGGGAGGACCACCTGGTAGCCGGCTTTTTCCAGAAGCTGGCGGGTCTTGTCGATCAGCGGCATCTGCTCTTCGTCCGCCGCCGCCGGGCCCATGGCGCGGGAGATGCAGGCGGTGAGGTAGACGACGCGCGGCTTGCCGTTATCCACAGGCTCTGATGCAGCTGCGAGGCGCACGGGTTGCGGCATGGCCGGCGTCCACTGCGGCACGCGGCCCTTGCTGGCGTGGCTGATGGAAGCGCTGAGGCGGGCCAGGCGCGGCGCGCCGAGCACCATGCGCGCACCGTTGGCGGCATGAAGCATGAACTTCGCACCCTTGAGCGCAGTGGCGAAGTGGCGTGCGAGCCAGGTGGCGGTGCCGGCGTGGTGCGCTTCCTCGCCGCGCAGTTTGCGGATCAGTTCGCCGGTGTTGATGTTCACCGGGCAGCGCTGGGCACACAGGCCGGTGGCGGCGCAGGTGTCGATGCCCTGGTACTGGTAATGGCGCTCCAGCTCCGTGGTATCGACGCCGGCGCGGCGCTTGGCCTGGATGTCGCGCCACATGACGATGCGCTGGCGCGGGCTGAGGGTCAGCCCTTTGGACGGGCAGACTGGCTCGCAGAAGCCGCACTCGATGCACTTGTCGACGATCTCGTCGGCGGCGGGCAGCGGCTTGAGGTTCTTCAGGTGTAGCTGCGCATCGTCCGTCAGTACCACGCCGGGGTTGAGGATGCCGGTAGGGTCGAGCAGGCGCTTGAGCTGCCACATCAGTTGGTAGGCGTCGTGGCCCCATTCCAGCTCGACGAAGGGCGCCATGTTGCGCCCGGTGCCGTGCTCGGCCTTGAGCGAGCCGCCGTATTCCACGGCGACCAGGTGCGCGACGTCGTCCATGAACGCCGAGTAGCGCGCGATCTGCTCAGGCGATTCGAAACCCTGGGTGAAGACGAAGTGCAGGTTCCCTTCCAGCGCGTGGCCGAACAGGATGGCTTCGTCGTAGCCGTGCTTGTCGAACAGCTCGATCAGGCGGTTCACGCCTTCGGCCAGCTGTTCGACGGGGAAGGTGACGTCCTCGATGATCACCGTGGTGCCAGTCTCGCGAACTGCGCCGACGGCCGGGAAGGTGTCCTTGCGGATGCGCCAGAGCTGGTTGTAGACCGCCGGGTCTTCGCTGAAGTCGACCTGCTTCTCCACCGGGTAACCGGCGATGGAGGCGCTGATCTGCGTGAGTTGTTCGTGCAGCAGCGACTGGGTCGCCGCGCGGGATTCGATGAGCAGTGCGCAGGCGCCTTCGGACAGGCTCTTCACCCACGTCGGCATGCCCTGCATGTTCTCCACCGAGCGCAGGCTGCGGCGGTCCAGCAGTTCCACGGCGGAGACCGGTTGCTGCTTGAGCACGGTCACGGCCTTGCAGCAGGTCTCCACGTCGGGGAAGACGATCAGCGCGCTGGCCTTGTTCGGGTGGTCGGGCACGGTGTCGTAGGTGACCGCGCTGATGAAGCCCAGGGTGCCCTCGGAGCCGACCATCAGGTGGGTGAGGATATCCAGCGGCTCGTCGTAGTCGACCAGCGCGTTCAGCGACAGGCCGGTGGTGTTCTTCAGGCGGTACTTGTGGCGGATCTTCGCGGCCAGCTCGGTGTTGGCGCGGGTCTGCCGGCCCAGCTCGGCGAGCTGGTCGAGCAGGGCGCCATGATTGTCGCGGAAGGCGGCGACGCTGGCGGGCAGCTCGCTGTCCAGCAGGGTGCCGTCGGCCAGCAGCAGCCGCAGCCCGGCCAGGGTGTGGTAGCTGTTCTGCGCAGTGCCGCAGCACATGCCGCTGGCGTTGTTGGCGACGATGCCGCCGATCTTGCAGGCGTTGATCGACGCCGGGTCCGGGCCGATCTTGCGGCCGAACGGAGCCAGCCAGGCGTTGGCCTGGGCGCCGATTACGCCGGGCTGCAGGCGAATCTGCGTACCGCCGTCGCGGATGTCGCGGCCGTTCCAGTTGTCACCCAGCACCAGCAGCACTGAGTCGCTCACGGCCTGGCCGGAGAGGCTGGTGCCCGCGGCGCGGAAGGTTACCGCGACCTGATTGGCGTGGGCGGCCTTGAGCAGGCTGGCGACTTCGTCTTCGCTTTCCACCCGGATCACCAGTTTGGGGATCAGCCGGTAGAAGCTGGCGTCGGTGCCGAAGGCCAGGGTCGAGAGCGCATCGTCGAAGCGGCGCTCGCGGGGTATCAGGTGTTCTACCGTGTCGAGGAACGCGGCGGGCAGGCTCATGGCGGCTCCAGTCATCATCGGTGAGCGTGGACCGCTGGACGGTCCATCGGTGTTCTTTTGATTTGAACGCGTTGTGGGAGCGTTCTTTTCGTAGGAGCGAGCTTGCTCGCGAACCCGGTGGGCACGGAGCTTGGCAGGTTCGCGAGCAAGCTCGCTCCTACAGATGGGGCTCTCAGGCGCCCAGTTCGCGCACCAGCGAATCGCGAGTGATCTCGCCAATGGTCTTGGCGCCGGTGAGCACCATGGCCACGCGCATTTCCTTCTCGAACAGGTCCAGCAGGTTCTTCACGCCGGCTTCGCCATGGGTGGCCAGGGCGTAGAGGAAGGCACGGCCGATGAGCACGGTGTCCGCGCCCAAGGCGATCATACGGACCACGTCCAGACCGTTGCGGATGCCGGAGTCGGCGAGGATCTTCAGGTCGCCCTTCACGGCGTCGGCGATGGCCGGCAGGGCACGGGCGCTGGAGAGCACGCCGTCGAGCTGGCGGCCGCCGTGGTTGGAGACGACGATGCCGTCGGCGCCGAATTTCACTGCATCCTTTGCGTCTTCCGGGTCGAGGATGCCCTTGATGATCATCGGGCCGTCCCAGAATTCACGGATCCATTCCAGGTCCTTCCAGGAGATCGACGGGTCGAAGTTGGCGCCCAGCCAGCCGATGTAGTCGGCGAGGCCTGTGGGGTTGCCGCGGTACTTGGAGATGTTGCCCAGGTCGTGAGGCTTGCCCAGCAGGCCAACGTCGAGAGCCCAGGTCGGGTGGGTCATGGCCTGCCAGACGCGGCGCAGCGGCGCGTTCGGGCCGCTCATGCCGGAGTGGGCGTCTCGGTAGCGGGCGCCGGGCACCGGCATGTCGACGGTGAACACCAGGGTCTTCACACCGGCGGCCTTGGCGCGTTCCAGCGCGTTGCGCATGAAGCCGCGATCCTTCAGCACATAGAGCTGGAACCACATGGGCCGGTCGATGGCCGGGGCGACTTCCTCGATGGGGCACACCGACACCGTGGACATCGTGAAGGGGATGCCCTTTGCCGCGGCCGCGCGGGCTGCCTGTACTTCGCCGCGCCGGGCGTACATGCCGGTCAGGCCGACCGGGGCCAGGGCGATGGGCATGCTCAACGTCTCGTCGAACAGCTTCGTCTCAAGGCTCAGCTCGGACATGTTCTTCAGCACGCGCTGGCGCAGGGCGATGTTGGCCAGGTCGTCGACGTTGTTGCGCAGGGTGCGCTCGGCGTAGGCGCCGCCGTCGGCGTAGTGGAAGAGGAACGGCGGCAGCTTGCGTTGGGCCGCGGCGCGGTAGTCGGTAGAGGCAGAGATGATCATTGGGCTCTTCCGTTTTGAGAGAAAAGTTTTGGATCGAGCGAGCTAGAGCGAGACAAGGCGGAAATGGCCGAGGGAGCGGAGCCTACAACTGTAGGTGAGCATCCCCGAGGCCATCTCCAGCGCAGTATCGCTGACGCGCAGTCGATCAGCGCTCGGTCAGTGCACCAGCATGCCGGTGAAGATGTACGCCTGGGCCAGGGTGATCAGACCCACCAGGGCGGCGAACATCAGGCTGTGCTTGAGGGTGAAGCGGAACAGATCGGATTCCTTGCCGACCATGCCGGTGGCGGCGCAGGCCACGGCGATGGATTGCGGCGAGATCATCTTGCCGGTCACGCCGCCGCTGGTGTTGGCTGCCACCAGGAGGGTGTCGTTGACCCCGATCTGGTGCGCGGTGGTGGACTGCAGCGAGCTGAACAGGGCGTTGGAGGAGGTATCCGAACCAGTCAGGAACACACCCAGCCAGCCGAGGAACGGCGAGAAGAACGGGAAGGCCGCGCCGGTGCCGGCCAGGACCAGCGCCAGGGTGGTGGACATGCCCGAGTAGTTGGTGACGAAGGCGAAGGCCAGGACCATGCCGATGGAGAGAATCGGCCATTTTAGCTCGACCAGGGTCTCCTTGAAGGTGGTCAGACCAGTTCTCGCACTGATGCGCAGGACGATCATCGAGACCACGGCGGAGAGGAAGATCGCGGTGCCGGTGGCCGAGACGGGGTCCAGCTTGAACACGGCGGCAATCGGCGTCGGGTTGGCGACGATGGGCGCGGTCTTCACCACTAGTTGGTCCAGGTGCGGGATGGCGAAGTTGAACACCAGGTTGTACAGCGCACCGCCCGGAGCGAAGAGCGCCTTGAACGGCTTCAGGGTCCAGATGGTGACCAGCACGGTCAGCACTAGGAAGGGCGACCAGGCCTTGAGGATTTCGCCGAAGCTGTAGGGAGTCGGCTCGGCGCTGCGCGGGCCGTTGCCGCCCATGACGGCGGCGCCGCCGGCGGTGGCGACCACTTCGCGCTCGCTGGCGGGTTGCCAGACTTTCAGGAACAAGGTTAGGGAAATCAGGCTGACCAGGGCGGAGGTGATGTCCGGCAGTTCCGGGCCGATAAAGTTGGAGGTGAAGTACTGGGTGATGGCGAAGCTGCCGCCGGCGACCAGGGCGGCCGGCCAAGTTTCCTTCACGCCCTTGAGGCCGTCCATCATGAACACCAGCCAGAACGGCACGAGGATCGACAGGAACGGCAGCTGGCGGCCGGTCATGGCGCCGATCTTGAACGCGTCGATGCCGGTGACCTGGCCCGCGACGATGATCGGGATGCCCAGGGCGCCGAAGGCGACCGGCGCGGTGTTGGCGATCAGGCACAGGCCCGCGGCATACAGCGGATTGAAGCCCAGGCCGACCAGCAGGGCAGCGGTGATCGCCACCGGCGCGCCGAAGCCCGCTGCACCTTCGAGGAAGGCGCCGAAGGAGAAACCGATCAACAGCACCTGCAGGCGCTGGTCGCCGGTGATCGACAGCACCGAGCTGCGGATCACCTCGAACTGGCCGCTCTTGACCGTGAGTTTGTAGAGGAACACCGCCGCGACGATGATCCAGGCGATTGGCCACAGGCCGTAGGCGAAGCCATAACCGGCGGCAGCGATGGCCATGTCGGCGGGCATGCCGAAGGCGACGATGGCGATGATGATCGAGAGGGCGAGGGTGATGCTGCCGGCGACGTGGCCCTTGAGGCGGAACACGGCGAGGGCGAGGAAGAAGAACACGATCGGGATGACGGCGACCAGCGCGGACAGGCCGAGGCTGCCGAGCGGGGTGTAGATCTGCTGCCAGGTTTGCATCTGGTTGGCTCCCTAATTGTTTTTGGGTGGAGGGCCTGGTTGCCGGTCGGGCGATTCCGATGCGCTTGTGGCGCGTTGGGCAGACGGTCGACTGATCGCGGCTTGTTGTTTTTCGTGCATGTGTTGTCGTGCAATCCGACTTCCGGTAAATTGGTATGACCAATTTACAAAGTCGAGCGCTCAGGGTAAAAGCCCTGCTGGCGGCGTGTCAATTTGCTGCTCTGCGACTTTTGTCGGGAGTGATCGGAAAGGCGAGGCGGGCTTGTTGTCGACGGCGGCGCCCGTCAGGCTGCCGCAAGCTGCGTAGGGCGCGGCCCAGAGTGAGAAAGCGAAGGAGTTCACCCGCATGAGTTTTGGTCAGGTCAAGCAACGCCGTCTGTCGGACGACATCGTCGAGCGGCTGGAGGCGATGATTCTCGAGGGCACTCTCAAGGCCGGCGAGCGACTGCCCGCCGAGCGCGTGCTGGCCGAACAATTCGGCGTCTCTCGGCCGTCACTGCGCGAGGCGATCCAGAAGCTCGGCGCCAAGGGCCTGCTGGTCAGTCGTCAGGGCGGCGGCAACTACGTCAGCGAAGGACTGGGCTCGATGTTCAGCGATCCGCTGCTGCATCTGCTGGAGAGCAATCCGGAGGCGCAGCGCGATCTGCTGGAGTTTCGCCATACTCTTGAAGGCTCCTGCGCCTTCTACGCGGCGCAGCGCGCGACCGAGGTGGATCAGCAGCGCCTGAAGCAGGCCTTCGATGCGTTGCAGGACTGTTACCTGCGCGTGGGTAAGGTCAGTCGTGCGGAGGAGGGGGCGGCAGATGCGGCCTTCCACCTGGCCATCGCCGAGGCCAGCCACAACGCCGTGTTGCTGCACACTATTCGCGGGCTGTTCGACCTGCTCAAGCGCAACGTGGTGACCAACATCGGTGGGATGTACGCGCAGCGTGACGAGACCCGCGAGCAGCTGATGCGCCAACACCGCGAGTTGTACGAGGCGATTATCGGCGGACACGCGGAAGCGGCGCGGGAGATTTCCCAGCGACATATCGACTACGTGCAGGAAGTGCTGGCCGAGGTGCAGGCGAAGGAATTGCGCCTGCAACGGGCACAGCGACGCCAAGGCGCGGTGGACGCCTGACCGCAACGCGCCCTCGCAGGAGGGCGCGAAAGGATTCAGTCGTCCTTGCCGTGACGAATGGCGCGCTGGATTTCCCGATCGGAGTCACGCTCCTTCTCGGTGCCGCGCTTGTCGTACTCTTTCTTGCCCTTGGCCAGTGCGATTTCGCACTTGATCAGGTGCTTCTTCCAGTACATCGACAGCGCAACGCAGGCGTAGCCTTTCTGCTGCACGGCACCGAACAGCTTGCCCAGCTCGCGCTTGTGCAGTAGCAACTTGCGCGTGCGCACCGGGTCGGCGATGACGTGGGTGCTGGCAGTGGTCAGCGGCGTGATGTGGCTGCCCAGCAGCCAGGCTTCGCCATCCTTGAGCAGCACGTAGCTGTCCACCAGCTGCGCCTTGCCGGCGCGCAGGCTTTTCACTTCCCAGCCGGCCAGGGCGACGCCCGCCTCGAAGCGCTGCTCGATGAAGTAGTCGTGCAGAGCCTTCTTGTTCTGCGCGATGGTCCCCGAAGGGTGTTTCTTCTGTTTAGCCATAGGCCGCGCATTATAGGGAGTCACTCGCCGCGCCGCTATCGGGACAGCGTGCGACGGCATGCAAGCTTGAGGGTGTGTGGCTAATCTCGGACAATGCGCGCTGTTTTTTTGAGCAGCGGGCGTATGAAACGCCCCACAACCAAGCGAGACGTCTATGAGCACGCATATCCAGCGTTCGGCGCTGCTGCCCTATCCGGCGAAGGCGCTGTACGACCTGGTCAACGATGTGGCGCGCTACCCGGAGTTCCTGCCCTGGTGTTCCGCCTCCACCGTGCTGGAGGAAAGCGAAACGGCCATGCGCGCCGAGCTGACCGTGGCCAAGGGCAGCATCACCCAGCGCTTCACCACGCGTAATGCGCTGGTGCCCGGGCAGAGCATCGAGATGAATCTCGAGGAAGGCCCGTTTTCCCAGCTTCACGGCGTCTGGACTTTCAAGGCCCTGGGCGACAAGGCCTGCAAGATTTCCCTCGACCTGACCTTCGACTATGCCGGCGCCCTGGTGAAGGCCACCCTCGGCCCGCTGTTCACCCAGGCGGCGAACACCATGGTCGACGCCTTCTGCCAGCGCGCCAAGCAACTGCATGGTTGAATCCGCAAGCATCGCCATTGAGGTCGTCTACGCTTTGCCGGAGAAGCAGGTGCTGCTGCGCCTAAGCGTTCCGCGTGGCACGCGGATGCGCGAAGCGGTGTTGTTGTCGGGCATCGCTGCGCATTTTCCTGGCCTAGATGTGCAGAATTGCCCGCTGGGTATCTTCGGCAAGGCGGTGGCGAGGCCCGAGGAGCGAGAGCTGGGGGAGGGTGAGCGAGTGGAAATCTACCGTCCGCTGATCGTCGATCCCAAGGAAGTACGCAAGCAGCGGGCTGCGCGGGCCAAGGCGGCGCGCGGCTGAGTCTTCTTCGCTGCTGATTCTTGTGTACTGAAAGCACAGGCAACAAAAAGCCCAGCATTGGCCGGGCTTTTTTGTTTTCGCGAATCCCTTACTGCGGATTCTTGTCCAGCGGTTCCGGAGTTGGGACCGGTACGGTTTCCACCTGGTCGACTTCCTTCTGGATCTGCTCTTCCACGGAGCCGGGCTTGGCCGGTTCTTCCTTGGGCTGTTCGGGCTGCTGCTGGGTCGGCTGCGACGGCGAAGTTGCCGGGGTGCCTTCCTTGCCGAGGATCGACTCGTCACGGCTGACGCCGGGCATGAAGTCGCCATTCAGGCCGACCAGTTGGTCGTTCTGGCCGAAATACAGGCTCATCCGCTCCTGCTGGCGCTGACCGCCGCCGGGCTGGATGCTGTAGAGGTAGTCCCAGCGATTGGGGTGGAAGGTATCCACGATCAGGGGGTTGCCCATGATAAACCGCACTTGGCGCCGGGTCATTCCGGGCTTCAACTGGTCTATCATATCCTGCGTTACAACGTTGCCCTGCTGGATGTCGATCTTGTAGACCCCCGGGAACGAGCAACCGGCGAGTGCGGCGAGTCCCAGCCCGAAAGCGAGACTGGTCAGCATGAGCTTGGCGTTTTGCATCAAGGGGTGACTTCCACTATCTTGGCTGAGCGACGAAATCCCGATCATACCTGTATTGAGAGATGCTGCGAAGCATTCCGCGCCGAGAAAGCACACATGGTTGAAAATAGCGAACTGCGCAAAGCCGGACTTAAGGTCACACTGCCGCGCGTCAAGATCCTCCAGATGCTCGATTCCGCCGAGCAGCGCCACATGAGCGCAGAGGATGTTTACAAAGCGCTGATGGAGGCGGGTGAAGACGTCGGTCTGGCCACCGTCTACCGCGTCCTGACCCAGTTCGAAGCCGCCGGCCTGGTGGTGCGCCACAACTTCGATGGCGGCCATGCCGTCTTCGAACTGGCCGACAGCGGCCACCATGATCACATGGTCTGCGTCGATACCGGCGAAGTCATCGAGTTCATGGACTCGGAAATCGAGAAACGCCAGAAGGAGATCGTCAAGGAGCGCGGCTTCGAGCTCGTCGATCACAACCTGGTGCTCTACGTGCGGAAGAAAAAGTAAGCGCACGCAGATGCAGAAACGGCGACCCTCGGGTCGCCGTTTTCGTTTGTGCGGCTTTTAAGTGGTAGTGCGTCAGCCCTGTACGGCCGAATCCACCATCTTGCGGGCGTGGGCCAGGGATTCCTTGGTCAGGTCCACGCCGCCGAGCATGCGGGCGATTTCCTCGATGCGCTCGGCCTTCTTCAGGCTGGATACGGCGGTGCGAGTTTCGCGGGTGTCGCGGTCCTTGTGCACGAACAGGTGCTGGTGGCCCTGGGCGGCGACCTGCGGCAGATGGGTAACGGTCAGCACCTGGCCGCGATCGCCTAGGCGGCGCAGCAGCTGGCCGACGACTTCGGCTGTGGGGCCGCCGATGCCGACATCCACTTCGTCGAAGACTAGTGTGGGGATGCGCGAAGTCTGTGCGGTGATCACCTGGATCGCCAGGCTGATGCGTGACAATTCGCCGCCCGAGGCGACCTTGGCCAGGCCCTTCATCGGTTGGCCGGGGTTGGCGCTGACCAGGAATTCCAGCTGCTCCAGGCCGCTGACCTGCGGTTCGTCCGAGCTGGACGGGCGCAGTTCGATGGCGAAGCGGCCGCCGGGCATGCCCAGGCGCTGCATCTCCACCTCCACGGCCTTGGCCAGCTTCGGTGCCGCATCCTGGCGGATGCGGCTGAGTTCGTCGGCCTTCTCCTGATAGTGGCGGGCGTAGGCGGCCAGTTCGTCGCCTAGGCGCTCCACGGCTTCGTCGTCGGCGTTCAGCGCGTCCAGTTCGTCGAGCAGTCGTTGCTGCAGGTCCTGCAGTTCGTGGGGCTGCACGCGGTGTTTGCGCGCCAGGCTATAGATGGCATCCATGCGCTCTTCCAACTGCTGCAGGCGCAGGGGGTCGGCATCGAAGTGGTCGACGAAGCGGTTCAGCTCGCCGATGGCTTCTTCCACCTGGATCTGCGCGCTGGACAGCAGGTTCACCGCTTCGCCCAGTGCGGTCGGCTGGCTCGGGAAGGCGGTGAGGCGGTTGAGGCTGGAGGTCAGCGCCGACAGCACGTTGCCGGCATCGCTTTCGCTGCACAATTCGACGACCTGTCGGCAGGCGGCGATCAGGCTGCCGGCGTTGCTCTGGGTCTTATGTTCGGCTTCCAGCGACTCCAGTTCATTGTCACCCAGGCCGAGGTTTTCCAGTTCTTCAAGCTGGTAGCTGAGCAATTGGTGGCGGGCGCGCTGTTCGTCGCCGTTGCGCGACAGGCGGTCCAGCTCCTGACGGGTCTGCTTCCAGCGCTGCGCGGCGAGTTGCACCTGGCGCGCCAGATCCTGGCTGCCGGCAAATTCGTCGAGCAGGCGGCGGTGAGTGTCGGCCTTGAGCAGTGACTGGTGCTCGTGCTGGCTGTGGATGTCGATCAGCAGCTCGCCCAGGTGCTTGAGGTCGCCCAGCGGGCAGGGGGAGCCGTTGATGTACGCGCGCGAGCGGCCTTCGGCGGTGATCACTCGGCGCAGGATGCACGGGCCGTCCTGTTCCAGGTCACGCTCGGCGAGCCAGTCGCGGGCCTCGGCAATCGCGCTGACATCAAAGCTGGCGAGAATGTCTGCCTTGTCGGAGCCGGGGCGGACCACGCCGCTGTCGGCGCGGTCGCCCAGGGCGAGGCCGAGGGCGTCGAGCATGATCGACTTGCCGGCGCCGGTTTCGCCGGTGATCACGGTCATGCCGGCATCGAGCTCGAGATCGAGGTGCTCGACGATGGCGTAGTTGTGCACGGACAGGTGGACCAGCATGGGCGGCGGCTCCGCAGTTATGTCTGGTTATTTATACAGTATTTTTTGCTGCTGGCAATTCTCCCTTGTCGCCTTTGTGAGTGCCCTGTGGAGCAAAAGCCTTGAAGTCGGGAAAACCTACCCCATATACACGGCAGAGCCGCGGACCATTGGGTTCGCCTTGTTTTCAAAGGCTTATTTTCTTTTTTAGGAGAGTGGCATGTCTGACGAACAACAGACTCAGGATTCCCAATTCAACGAGCAGCCGGACACCGGCGCTACCGGGGATCTGAACGCCCGCGTGCTGGAGCTGGAAGAACAGGTCGCTGCGGCGAAGGATCAGAGCCTGCGCGCTGTCGCCGAATTGCAGAACGTCCGCCGTCGTGCCGAGCAGGACGTGGAGAAGGCGCACAAGTTCGCCCTGGAGAAATTCGCCGGCGACCTGCTGCCGATCGTCGATACCCTCGAGCGCGCGCTGGAGATGTCGAACCCGGAAGACGAAGTGATCAAGCCGATGCGTGAAGGCATCGAACTGACGCTGAAGATGTTCCACGACACGCTGAAGCGCTACAACCTCGAGCCGGTCGACCCGCACGGCGAGCCTTTCAACCCCGAACACCATCAGGCCATGGCCATGGAAGAGAGCATTCGTCTCGAGCCGGGCAGCGTGGTCAAGGTGTTCCAGAAGGGCTACCTGCTCAACGGTCGTCTGCTGCGTCCCGCCATGGTCGTGGTCAGCAAGGCACCGGAACAAACTCCGCCTTCGATCGACGAGAAGGCTTGAAATCCACCACCCGGTCCCCATCTGGGTAATCAACCGAGCCAAAGACCCGCAACAGGGTCAGCGCGGAATCTAATTTCTGGAGAGTGAAATATGGGCAAAATCATTGGTATCGACCTGGGGACCACCAACTCCTGTGTGTCCATCCTGGAGAACGGTAACGTCAAGGTCATCGAGAACGCCGAAGGCGCTCGTACCACCCCGTCGATCATCGGCTACGCCAACGACGGCGAAATCCTGGTAGGTCAGCCGGCGAAGCGCCAGGCTGTGACCAACCCGACCAATACCCTGTACGCCGTGAAGCGTCTGATCGGCCGTCGCTTCGAAGAAGAAGTCGTACAGAAAGACATCAAGATGGTGCCGTACAAGATCGTCAAGGCTGACAACGGCGACGCGTGGGTCGAGGCCAAGGGCCAGAAGATGGCTCCGCCGCAGGTCTCCGCCGAAGTCCTGAAGAAGATGAAGAAGACCGCCGAGGACTACCTGGGCGAGCCGGTCACCGAAGCGGTCATCACCGTTCCGGCCTACTTCAACGACAGCCAGCGTCAGGCCACCAAGGACGCCGGTCGCATCGCCGGTCTGGACGTCAAGCGCATCATCAACGAACCGACCGCGGCTGCGCTGGCCTATGGCCTGGACAAGGCCAAGGGCGACCACACCATCATCGTCTATGACCTGGGTGGTGGTACCTTCGACGTTTCCGTGATCGAAATCGCCGAAGTCGATGGCGAGCACCAGTTCGAAGTACTGGCCACCAACGGCGACACCTTCCTGGGTGGTGAAGACTTCGACCTGCGCCTGATCGACTACCTCGTCGAAGAGTTCAAGAAAGAATCCGGCATGGACCTCAAGGGCGACCCGCTGGCCATGCAGCGCCTGAAGGAAGCTGCCGAGAAGGCCAAGATCGAGCTGTCCTCGACCCAGCAGACCGACGTCAACCTGCCGTACGTCACCGCTGACGCCTCCGGCCCGAAACACCTGAACGTCAAGGTTTCCCGCGCCAAGCTGGAATCCCTGGTGGAAGACCTGGTCACCCGCACCATCGAGCCGTGCCGCGTTGCGCTGAAAGACGCCGGCCTGGACGTCTCGAAGATCGACGAAGTGATCCTGGTCGGCGGCCAGACCCGCATGCCGCTGGTGCAGAAGACCGTTGCCGAGTTCTTCGGCAAGGAAGCGCGCAAGGACGTCAACCCGGACGAAGCCGTTGCCATGGGTGCTGCCATCCAGGGCGCCGTTCTGGCCGGTGACGTGAAGGACGTGCTGCTGCTCGACGTCACCCCGCTGACCCTGGGTATCGAAACCCTCGGTGGCGTGATGACTGCGCTGATCGACAAGAACACCACCATCCCGACCAAGAAGTCGCAGGTGTTCTCCACTGCTGATGACAACCAGGGCGCCGTGACCATCCACGTGCTGCAGGGCGAGCGCAAGCAAGCCGCGCAGAACAAGTCGCTGGGCAAGTTCGACCTGGCCGACATCCCGCCGGCTCCGCGCGGTGTGCCGCAGATCGAAGTGACCTTCGACATCGACGCCAACGGCATCCTGCACGTCGGTGCGAAGGACAAGGCCACTGGCAAGCAGCAGTCCATCGTGATCAAGGCTTCTTCGGGTCTGTCCGAAGACGAGATCCAGCAGATGGTCCGCGACGCCGAGGCGAATGCCGAGGAAGACCGCAAGTTCGAGGAACTGGCCGCTGCCCGCAACCAGGGTGATGCACTGGTCCACGCGACTCGCAAGATGGTCACCGAGGCTGGCGACAAGGCCACTGCCGAAGAGAAGGCTGCCATCGACAAGGCGCTGAGCGAGCTGGAAGTTGCCGTGAAGGGCGACGACAAGGCCGAGATCGAAGCGAAGATGAATGCGCTGTCCCAGGCATCCACTCCGCTGGCGCAGAAGATGTACGCCGAACAGCCGCAGCCGGGTGCTGCCGCTCAGGGCGAGGCCGCTGACGACAAGGCTGGCGACGATGTCGTCGACGCCGAGTTCGAAGAGGTCAAGGAGAACAAGTAAGCCGCGTGCTTGCTTCCGCTCCGGCGCACCGACCAGCGTGTCGGTGCGCATGAAACGTCACGCGGGGGCTTGCTCCCGCGTTGGCGTGTCTGGGGGAACGGTTTTTAGAGTGCAGGAAAGTTATGGCCAAACGTGATTTTTACGAGGTACTGGGTGTTGAGCGCGGCGCCAGCGAAGCGGACCTGAAAAAGGCCTATCGCCGGCTCGCCATGAAGTTCCACCCGGACCGCAACCCCGGCGACAAGGAGGCCGAGGACAAATTCAAGGAGGCCAACGAGGCATACGAGGTCCTGTCCGACGCCAGCAAGCGCGCGGCTTACGACCAGTACGGCCACGCCGGCGTCGACCCGCAGATGGGCGGTGGCGGTGCGGGCTTCGGTGGCGCGAGCTTCTCGGACATCTTCGGTGATGTCTTCAGCGACTTCTTCGGCGGTAGTGGCGGCGGGCGCGGCGGCTCCCGTGGTGGCCCGGCGCGCGGCGCCGACCTGCGCTACACCCTCGATCTGGACCTGGAAGACGCGGTTCGCGGCACCACCGTGACCATCCGCGTTCCGACCCTGGTGGGTTGCAAGACCTGCAGCGGCAGCGGCGCCAAGCCCGGCACTACACCTGTCACCTGTACCACCTGTGGTGGTATCGGCCAGGTGCGCATGCAGCAGGGCTTCTTCTCGGTGCAGCAGACCTGCCCGCGTTGTCATGGCAGCGGCAAGATGATCACCGACCCCTGTGGCTCTTGCCACGGTCAAGGCCGCGTGGAAGAGCACAAGACTTTGTCGGTGAAAGTCCCGGCTGGCGTCGATACCGGCGACCGCATCCGTCTGACCGGCGAGGGCGAGGCTGGCGCTCACGGTGGCCCGGCGGGCGACCTGTACGTGGTGGTGAATGTGCGCGAGCACGACATCTTCCAGCGCGACGGCAAGCACCTGTACTGCGAAGTGCCGATCAGCTTCGCCGATGCCGCCCTGGGGGGCGAGCTGGAAGTGCCGACCCTGGATGGTCGCGTGAAGCTGAAGATTCCCGAGGGTACCCAGACCGGCAAGCTGTTCCGACTGCGGGGCAAGGGCGTTGCCCCGGTGCGTGGCGGTGGTGCTGGCGACCTGATGTGCCGCGTCGTCGTCGAAACTCCGGTCAACCTGGACAAGCGCCAGCGCGAACTGCTCGAAGAGTTCCGCAATACCCTGCAGGGCAACTCTTCCCACTCGCCCAAGGCCAGTGGCTGGTTCGAAGGCATGAAGCGCTTCTTCGACGATCTATGATGCAAGGCCCCGGCGGTGTGAATCGTCCGGGGCTTTTTTAGCTTTGGAGTTGTTTTATATGCGACGTATAGCCGTTATGGGCGCCGCCGGGCGCATGGGCAAGACCCTGATCGAAGCGGTCCAGCAGACCAATGGCAGTGCCGGCCTGACTGCGGCGGTCGACCGTCCGGACAGCACCCTGGTGGGCGCCGACGCTGGCGAGCTTGCCGGTCTGGGCCGCATCGGCGTGCCGCTGTCGGGCGACCTGGCCAAGGTGGTTGATGAGTTCGACGTGCTAATCGACTTCACCCATCCGACCGTGACCCTGAAGAACCTGGAAGTCTGCCGCAAGGCGGGCAAGGCCATGGTCATCGGCACCACCGGTTTCTCCGCGGCGGAAAAGGAGCTGCTGAGCGAAGCGGCGAAGGACATCCCGATCGTCTTCGCGGCCAATTACAGCGTCGGCGTGAACCTCTGCCTGAAGCTGCTCGACACCGCCGCCCGTGTTCTGGGCGACGACGTGGACATCGAGATCCTCGAGGCGCACCACCGCCATAAGGTCGACGCGCCGTCCGGCACCGCGCTGCGCATGGGCGAAGTGGTCGCCAATGCGCTGGGGCGTGATTTGGGTAAAGTGGCCGTGTATGGCCGTGAAGGCCAGACCGGCGCCCGTCCGCGCGAGACCATCGGCTTCGCCACCGTGCGTGCCGGTGACGTGGTGGGCGACCATACCGTGCTGTTCGCTGCTGATGGCGAGCGCGTGGAGATTACTCACAAGGCTTCGAGCCGCATGACGTTCGCGCGCGGCGCCGTACGTGCTGCTCAGTGGCTGGAAGGGCAGGCCAACGGCCTGTACGACATGCAGGACGTTCTCGGCCTGCGCTGAGTGGCATGGCCGTACGTCGTGCAAAAGGTGGACCATGATGTCGCATTTCTGTAAACTACAGCTTTAGTGTGTCCACTAAAAGTAGCGCAGCATGATCACATAAAAAGCGGGATGACTTCTTCTGATGTCATCCCGCTTTTTTACAATCTGCGCACGCCCAGCCAGGCTTGAACTACGGGAGGTCTTCTTGACTAAGCCAGCCATACTTGCACTTGCCGACGGCAGCGTTTTTCGCGGTGACGCCATCGGCGCCGACGGTCATACCGTCGGAGAGGTGGTGTTCAACACCGCCATGACCGGCTACCAGGAAATCCTCACCGATCCTTCCTACGCCCAACAGATCGTCACCCTGACCTACCCGCACATCGGCAACACCGGCACCACGCCCGAAGACGCCGAGTCGAACAAGGTCTGGGCCGCCGGCCTGATCATCCGTGACCTGCCGCTGCTCTCCAGCAGCTGGCGCGACAAGCAGTCGCTGCCGGACTACCTGAAAGAGAACGGCACCGTTGCCATTGCCGGAATCGATACCCGCCGCCTGACCCGCATCCTGCGCGAGAAGGGTTCGCAGAACGGCTGCATCCTGGTCGGCGACGACGCCACCGAGGAAAAAGCCCTCGAACTGGCGCGCGGCTTCCCAGGCCTGAAAGGCATGGACCTGGCCAAGGTCGTGTCCTCCACCGGGCGCTACGAGTGGCGTTCCAGCGTGTGGAACCTGGAAACCGACAGCCATCCGGAAATCGCCGCTGCCGACCTGCCGTACCACGTGGTCGCCTACGATTTCGGCGTGAAGCTGAACATCCTGCGCATGCTGGTTGCCCGCGGCTGCCGCCTGACCGTGGTGCCGGCGCAGACCCCGGCCAGCGAAGTGCTCGCCCTGAACCCGGACGGCATCTTCCTCTCCAACGGCCCTGGTGACCCCGAGCCGTGCGACTACGCCATCCAGGCCATCCGCGAGTTCCTCGACACCGAGATTCCGGTGTTCGGTATTTGCCTCGGCCACCAGCTGCTGGCCCTGGCCTCCGGCGCCAAGACCCTGAAAATGGGCCACGGCCACCACGGTGCCAACCACCCGGTGCAGGACCTGGATTCGGGCGTGGTGATGATCACCAGCCAGAACCACGGTTTCGCTGTTGACGAAGGCAGCATGCCGGCCAACCTGCGCGCCACCCACAAGTCGCTGTTCGACGGTACCCTGCAGGGTATCGAGCGCACCGACAAGGTGGCCTTCAGCTTCCAGGGGCACCCGGAAGCCAGCCCAGGCCCGCACGACGTGGCTCCGCTGTTCGACCGCTTCATCGCGGCGATGGCCGAGCGTCGCTGAGTACGAGCTCGAAGAGGTAGAAGAAGATGATGCCGACCCTGGGAATCACCGACCTCTGGACCTACGTCCTGGGTACGTTGTTCATCGTCCTGCTGCCGGGGCCGAACTCGCTGTTTGTCCTCGCCACTGCCGCCCAGCGCGGCGTGGCCTCGGGCTACCGGGCGGCGAGCGCGGTGTTCCTGGGCGATGCGATCCTGATGTTCCTGTCGGCGCTGGGAATCGCCTCGGTCCTCAAGGCCGAGCCGATGCTGTTCCTGGGCCTGAAGTACGTCGGCGCCGCGTATCTGTTCTATCTGGGGATCGGCATGCTCCGCGGTGGCTGGCAGAAGCTGCGCCACCCGCTGGAGGCCGCCGCCGTGCCGGCGAAGGAAGTGGACGTCAATCAGCCGTTCCGCAAGGCGCTGCTGCTGAGCCTGTCCAACCCCAAGGCGATCCTCTTCTTCATTTCCTTCTTCATCCAGTTCGTCGACCCGGGTTACGCCTACCCCGGCCTGTCGTTCCTGGTGCTGGGTACGATCCTCGAGATCATCAGCGCCCTGTACCTGAGTTTCCTGATTTTCTCCGGTGTGCGTCTGGCGGCCTGGTTCCGTCGGCGGCAACGGCTGGCTGCCGGCGCCTCGAGTGGCGTCGGCGCCCTGTTCGTCGGCTTTGGCGTGAAGCTGGCCAGCGCAACCCTTTCCTGAATATTGCAACGAGAGTCCCATGCCCAAGCGTACAGACATCAAGAGCATCCTGATCCTCGGCGCCGGCCCGATCGTCATCGGCCAGGCCTGCGAGTTCGACTACTCCGGCGCACAGGCCTGCAAGGCCCTGAAGGAAGAAGGCTTCCGTGTCATCCTGGTGAACTCCAACCCGGCCACCATCATGACCGACCCGGCCATGGCCGATGCCACCTATATCGAGCCGATCAAGTGGCAGACCGTCGCCAAAATCATCGAGAAGGAGCGCCCTGATGCGCTGCTGCCGACCATGGGCGGCCAGACCGCTCTGAACTGCGCCCTGGACCTGGAGCGCCACGGCGTGCTCGAGCAGTTCGGCGTGGAAATGATCGGCGCCAACGCCGACACCATCGACAAGGCCGAAGACCGTTCGCGCTTCGACAAGGCCATGCGCGACATCGGCCTGGCCTGCCCGCGCTCGGGCATCGCCCACACCATGGAAGAAGCCTACGGCGTGCTGGAGAAGGTCAACTTCCCGTGCATCATCCGTCCGTCCTTCACCATGGGCGGCACCGGCGGCGGCATCGCCTACAACCGCGAAGAATTCGAGGAAATCTGCACCCGTGGTCTGGATCTGTCGCCGACCAACGAGCTGCTGATCGACGAATCGCTGATCGGCTGGAAGGAATACGAGATGGAGGTTGTCCGCGACAAGAAGGACAACTGCATCATCGTCTGCGCCATCGAGAACTTCGACCCGATGGGCGTGCACACCGGCGACTCGATCACCGTGGCCCCGGCGCAGACCCTGACCGACAAGGAATACCAGATCATGCGCAACGCCTCCCTGGCGGTGCTGCGTGAGATCGGCGTGGAAACCGGCGGCTCGAACGTGCAGTTCGGCATCTGCCCGAATACCGGCCGCATGGTCGTGATCGAGATGAACCCGCGCGTCTCGCGTTCCTCGGCACTGGCGTCCAAGGCCACCGGCTTCCCGATCGCCAAGATCGCCGCCAAGCTGGCCGTCGGCTACACCCTCGACGAGCTGCAGAACGACATCACCGGCGGCCGCACCCCGGCGTCCTTCGAGCCGGCGATCGACTACGTCGTCACCAAGATCCCGCGTTTCGCCTTCGAGAAATTCCCGAAAGCCGACGCCCGCCTGACCACCCAGATGAAATCCGTGGGTGAAGTCATGGCCATCGGCCGGACCTTCCAGGAGTCCGTGCAGAAAGCCCTGCGCGGCCTGGAAGTCGGCGCCACCGGTTTCGATCCGAAGCTCGACCTGAGCAACCCGGAAGCCGAGAGCATCCTCAAGCGCGAGCTGACCGTGCCCAATGCCGACCGCATCTGGTATGTCGCCGACGCCTTCCGCGCCGGCAAGAGCATCGCCGAAGTCTTCGACCTGACCCGCATCGACGAGTGGTTCCTGGTGCAGATCGAAGACCTGATCAAGGACGAAGAGCGCGTGAAGACCCTGGGTCTGTCCGCCATCGACCGCGAGCTGATGTACAAGCTCAAGCGCAAGGGCTTCTCCGACGCCCGTCTGGCGACCCTGCTGGGCGTGACCGAGAAGAACCTGCGCAACCATCGCCACAAACTCAAGGTGCTGCCGGTGTACAAGCGCGTGGACACCTGCGCCGCCGAATTCGCCACTGACACCGCCTACATGTACTCGACCTACGAGGAAGAGTGCGAAGCCAATCCGTCGACTCGCGACAAGATCATGATCCTGGGCGGCGGTCCGAACCGTATCGGCCAGGGCATCGAGTTCGACTACTGCTGCGTACACGCCGCGCTGGCCATGCGTGAAGACGGTTACGAGACCATCATGGTCAACTGCAACCCGGAAACCGTTTCCACCGACTACGACACTTCCGACCGCCTGTACTTCGAGCCGGTCACCCTGGAAGACGTGCTGGAAATCGTCCGCGTCGAGCAGCCCAAGGGCGTAATCGTGCAGTACGGCGGCCAGACCCCGCTGAAACTCTGCCGCGCCCTCGAAGAAGCCGGCGTGCCGATCATCGGCACCAGCCCGGACGCCATCGACCGCGCCGAAGACCGCGAGCGCTTCCAGCAGATGGTCCAGCGCCTGAACCTGCGTCAGCCGGCCAACGCCACCGCGCGCAGCGAAGACCAGGCCCTGGAGTTGTCGAAGAACATCGGCTATCCGATGGTGGTGCGCCCGTCCTACGTACTGGGCGGCCGCGCAATGGAAATCGTCTACCAGGAAGAAGAGCTCAAGCGCTACATGCGCGAAGCCGTGAAGGTCTCCAACGACAGCCCGGTGCTGCTGGACCGCTTCCTCAACTGCGCCATCGAGGTCGACATTGATGCGGTGTGCGACGGCGAGACTGTGGTGATCGGCGCAATCATGCAGCACATCGAACAGGCTGGCGTGCACTCCGGTGATTCCGCCTGCTCGCTGCCGCCGTACTCGCTGCCGGCGCACATCCAGGACGAGATCCGCGAGCAGGTGAAGAAGATGGCCCTGGAGCTGGGCGTGGTCGGTCTGATGAACGTGCAGATGGCCGTGCAGGGCGAAGACATCTACGTGATCGAGGTGAACCCGCGCGCGTCCCGTACCGTACCGTTCGTTTCCAAGTGCATCGGCGAATCGCTGGCCAAGGTTGCGGCCCGCGTCATGGCTGGCAAATCCCTGGCCGAAGTCGGCTTCACCCAGGAGGTGATCCCGCCGTACTATAGCGTCAAGGAAGCGGTGTTCCCGTTCGCCAAGTTCCCCGGCGTCGACCCGATCCTCGGCCCAGAGATGAAATCCACTGGCGAGGTGATGGGTGTCGGCGACAGCTTCGGTGAGGCATTCGCCAAGGCCCAGTTGGGCGCCAGCGAAATCCTGCCGAACGCCGGTTGCGCCTTCATCAGCGTCCGCGAGGACGACAAGCCGCAAGCCGTTCAGGTCGCTCGCGACCTGGTCGCGCTGGGCTTCGAGGTGGTTGCCACTGCTGGCACCGCCAAGGTGATCGAGGCTGCCGGTCTGCCGGTACGTCGCGTGAACAAGGTGACCGAGGGCCGCCCTCACGTGGTCGACATGATCAAGAATGACGAAGTCACCCTGATCATCAACACCACCGAAGGCCGCCAGTCCATCGCTGACTCCTATTCCATCCGTCGTAACGCCCTGCAGCACAAGATCTACTGCACCACCACCATTGCGGCGGGGCAGGCGATCTGTGAGGCGCTCAAGTTCGGTCCCGAGAAGACCGTTCGCCGTCTGCAGGATCTCCATGCAGGAATCAACGCATGAGCAAATTTCCAATGACTGTCCAGGGCGCCCGCGCCCTGGAAGAAGAACTGAAATACCTGAAGACCGTTCTGCGCCCGCAGATCACCCAGGCCATCGCCGAAGCGCGTGAACTGGGCGACCTCAAAGAGAACGCCGAATACCACGCGGCCCGTGAGCAGCAGGGCATGTCCGAGGCGCGTATTCGCGACATCGAGGCCAAGCTGTCCAACGCGCAGATCATCGACGTGACCACCATTCCGCACAGCGGCAAGGTGATCTTCGGTACTACCGTCGATATCGCTAATGTCGAGACCGACGAGACGGTGACCTATCAGATCGTCGGCGACGACGAGGCGGACATCAAGAACAGCAAGATCTCGGTCAACTCGCCGATCGCCCGTGCGCTGATCGGCAAGACTGAAGGCGACGCTGTTCTGGTCAAGACTCCGGGCGGCGACGTCGAGTACGAGATCGTTGAAGTCCGCCACGCCTGATCGACAATCCCTCAACGCAGGCACCATCAGCTGGTTGCTGGCCCAGACATTCTGGGTTGGCGGCCTCTGGCTGCTTCAGTTCGTGGTGTTGCCGGCGCTGGACAAGATCGGCCTGGCACCATTGTTGGTGCAGACCGTCGCCGACGGCCTGAAGCCGCTGTTGCTGGGTTTTGCGGGATTCTGCGTGCTGGTCCAGGCTCTGGTGCTCTGGCAGGCGCGCGGGCTCGCTGCCTTTACCCATGAGACGCGGGGGCAGTTGCTGTTGACCGTATTGGTGATGGCAGCGGCCTATTTCGTGGTGCGCCAGGTAGCGCCGGACGCTGAGCGTTGGCTGCTGTTCAACTATCTGGTGGTGGCGCTGTGCGGTCTGCTGCTGGTGCTGCAACCGGCGCCCGGGCGGGGCGAGCGGAGCTGACGCGGCGGAGCCTTGCCGGCTCCGCGTTGCCGGTCTTGACTGTCAGAGACCGCTGAAGCGGCTGATGTTCGACAGGTTCTTGTTCGGCTTGGGATTGCGACGATAGATCAGCGCCATCTTGCCGATGGACTGAACCAGTTCGCAGCTGCCGTTCTGACAGAGTTCGTCGATCAGCGCACGACGGTCGTCGCGTTCGGTGATGCGGAACTGCACCTTGATCAGTTCATGATCGTTGAGCGCACGCTCAAGCTCGGCCATTACACCTTCCGAGAGACCGTTTTCTGCAACGGTCAATACGGGTTTCAGGTGATGCCCGATAGATTTGAACTGCTTTTTCTGCTCCTGAGAGAGCGCCATAATCTGACCCCTGGGAAAAAAGGCGGATATTCTACCCGAGTTTCGGTTATACCGGGATGCCGCTCAGACGAGGTAATACGTGGCCCGTTCCAAGACTAGCCATCGCTGGCTGAAAGAACATTTCGACGATCCTTACGTGAAGATGGCACAGCGCGACGGCTATCGCTCGCGCGCCAGCTACAAACTGCTGGAAATCCAGGAGAAGGATCGCATCCTGCGCCCCGGCATGACCGTGGTCGACCTCGGCGCGGCGCCGGGCGGCTGGTCGCAGGTCACCAGTCGGGTGATCGGCGACAAGGGCACTCTGATCGCGTCGGACATCCTGCCGATGGACAGCATCCCGGATGTTACCTTCATCCAGGGTGACTTCACCGAGGACGAGGTCTTCGCCCAGTTGCTCGAGGCTATCG
Source organism: Pseudomonas sp. PDM18 (assembly GCF_014852585.1). Lineage (GTDB taxonomy): Bacteria > Pseudomonadota > Gammaproteobacteria > Pseudomonadales > Pseudomonadaceae > Pseudomonas. The sequence continues at coordinate 93,173 of NZ_JACVBX010000015.1, forward strand.
GAGAAAATCCGGTAGACCTTGTGATTTCCGATATGGCCCCCAATATGAGTGGACTGCCCGCTGTGGACATGCCTCGTGCGATGTTCCTCTGCGAGCTGGCCCTGGACCTGTGCACCCGTGTGCTACGTCCGGGCGGCGATTTCCTGATCAAGATTTTCCAGGGTGAGGGTTTCGACGCTTACCACAAGATGGTTCGCGAGAACTTCGAGAAGGTGCAGATGCGCAAACCGCTGTCGTCCCGCGACCGTTCGCGGGAACAGTATCTGCTCGCACGGGGCTTTCGCGGCGCCTAGACTGGAATGATTGGGCCGGCTTCTGGTCTATGCCTTGCAGGTTTTGCTTGTACCGGTGAAAGCCGGGGTTCATAAAGGGTTACAGACGGCGCCTGCCTGGCGGCGGGCGTTGTGTAGTAATTTTGGCCGGAAGGAGTCTGGCCGTCGTGAGAAGCGGTTTCCAGGGCGGAGCCGGCTTCAGAGGGTAGTCAATTGAACGACATGGCAAAGAACCTGATTCTGTGGCTGATCATCGCGGCGGTACTCGTCACCGTGATGAACAACTTCTCCAGCCCGAGCGAGCCGCAGACGCTCAACTATTCCGACTTCATCCAGCAGGTGAAGGACGGTAAGGTCGAGCGCGTTACCGTCGACGGCTATGTCATCACCGGCAAGCGCCAGGATGGTGACACCTTCAAGACCATCCGCCCGGCGATCCAGGACAACGGCCTGATCGGCGACCTGGTCAACAACAACGTCGTTGTTGAAGGCAAGCAGCCCGAGCAGCAGAGCATCTGGACTCAACTGCTGGTAGCGAGCTTCCCGATCCTGGTGATCATCGCGGTCTTCATGTTCTTCATGCGCCAGATGCAGGGCGGCGGCGGCGGACGCGGCGGCCCGATGAGCTTTGGTAAGAGCAAGGCCCGCCTGCTGTCGGAAGATCAAGTGAAGACCACCTTCGCCGACGTCGCCGGTTGCGACGAGGCCAAGGAAGAAGTTAGCGAATTGGTGGAGTTCCTCCGCGATCCGGGCAAGTTCCAGCGCCTGGGCGGTCGTATCCCGCGCGGCGTGCTGATGGTCGGCCCGCCCGGTACCGGTAAGACCCTGCTCGCCAAGGCGATCGCCGGCGAAGCCAAGGTACCGTTCTTCACCATTTCCGGTTCTGACTTCGTGGAAATGTTCGTCGGCGTGGGCGCCTCGCGCGTTCGCGACATGTTCGACCAGGCCAAGAAGCACGCACCCTGCATCATCTTCATCGACGAGATCGACGCCGTTGGCCGCCATCGTGGTGCCGGCCTGGGCGGCGGTCATGACGAGCGCGAACAGACCCTCAACCAGTTGCTGGTGGAGATGGACGGCTTCGAGATGAATGACGGCATCATCGTCATCGCCGCGACCAACCGTCCGGACGTGCTCGACCCCGCGCTGCTGCGCCCGGGCCGTTTTGACCGCCAGGTGGTCGTCGGTCTGCCGGATATCCGTGGTCGCGAACAGATTCTGAAAGTGCACATGCGCAAGGTTCCGCTGGGCGACAACGTCGATCCGGCCGTGATCGCGCGCGGTACCCCGGGCTTCTCCGGTGCCGACCTGGCCAATCTGGTCAACGAGGCCTCGCTGTTCGCCGCTCGTTCCAACAAGCGCATCGTCGACATGCGTGAGTTCGAACTGGCCAAGGACAAGATCATGATGGGCGCCGAGCGCAAGACCATGGTCATGTCCGAGAAGGAGAAGAAGAACACCGCGTTCCACGAAGCCGGCCACGCCATTGTTGGTCGTCTGGTTCCGGAGCACGACCCGGTCTATAAGGTTTCCATCATTCCGCGCGGTCGCGCTCTGGGCGTGACCATGTTCCTGCCGGAAGAGGACCGCTACAGCCTGTCCAAGCGCGCCCTGGAAAGCCAGATCTGCTCGCTGTTCGGTGGCCGAATCGCCGAAGAGATGACCTTGGGCTTCGAAGGTGTGACCACCGGCGCTTCCAACGACATCATGCGTGCTACCCAGCTGGCGCGGAATATGGTGACCAAGTGGGGCCTGTCGGAGAAGCTCGGTCCGCTGATGTATGCGGAAGAGGAGGGCGAGGTCTTCCTCGGCCGCAGCGCTGGTGGCCAGCACTCGAATATCTCGGGTGAGACCGCCAAGCTGATCGACCAGGAAGTGCGTCGCATCATCGACGACTGCTACGGCACCGCCAAGCGTCTGCTGGAAGAGAATCGCGACAAGCTCGACATGATGGCTGACGCGCTGATGAAGTACGAAACCATCGATGCCGACCAGATCGACGACATCATGGCTGGCCGTACCCCGCGCGAACCGCGTGACTGGCAGGGCGGCAATTCCGGCTCTTCTGGTAACGCCGCCTCGCCGCGCGATGAAGGTCGCCAGGAAAACCCGATTGGCGGGCCCGCCGGCGAACACTGAGAGTGCTGAATGAGTTCGTTGTACCACTCGACCCGGTTGCCTTGCGGCAACCGGGTTCTTGATTTAAGCCGCCCGCACGTCATGGGCATCCTCAACGTAACTCCCGATTCCTTCTCCGATGGCGGGCGCTTCAACAGGCACGATGCTGCGTTGCGTCATGCGGCGGAGATGGTCGCGGCCGGCGCCACGCTGATCGATATCGGCGGCGAGTCAACGCGTCCGGGGGCTCGCGTGGTTTCGCCCACCGAGGAGCTGGAGCGTGTCGCTCCGGTGGTCGAGGCCATCGCCCGCGAGCTGGATGTGGTGATTTCTGTAGATACTTCCACTCCGGCCGTGATGCGTGAGACGGCCCGTCTTGGTGCGGGGCTGATCAACGATGTGCGCTCCCTGCAGCGCGACGGTGCCTTGGATGCTGCTGTCGATACCGGGCTCCCGGTGTGCCTGATGCACATGCGCGGTGAGCCGGGAAATATGCAGGACGACCCGCGTTACCCCGATATTCTTCAGGAAGTCCGTAGCTTCCTTGAGGGACGCATTGCGCTGTGCGAATCCGTGGGTATTGCCCGCGAGCGGATCGTCATCGACCCTGGCTTCGGTTTTGCCAAGACCCAAAGCCATAACCTGAATCTATTCCGGCAGATGGAGAGGTTGATGGATATGGGGTGCCCGCTGCTGGTCGGTGTCTCGCGCAAGAGCATGGTCGGGCGCGCGCTCGGCCGTGAGGTGGGCGAGCGTCTCTATGGCAGTCTGGCGCTGGCCGCCCTTGCAGTCACCAAGGGAGCCAGCATTATCCGTGTCCACGATGTCGCCGAGACCGTGGATGTGGTTCGAATGATTCACGCAGTGGAAAGTGCAACGGAAGAGGGGATGCCCGCATGAGCAGGAAGTATTTCGGTACCGATGGAATTCGCGGGCGCGTAGGCACACCGCCGATCACGCCGGACTTCGTGCTCAAGTTGGGTTGGGCGGTGGGCATGGCCTTCCGTCAGCAGGGCAAATGCCGCGTATTGGTCGGCAAGGACACGCGCATCTCCGGCTACATGTTCGAGTCCGCGCTGGAGGCTGGTCTGTCGGCCGCCGGCGCCGATGTGATGCTGCTGGGCCCTATGCCTACTCCCGGGATTGCCTATCTGACCCGTACCTTCCATGCCGAAGCCGGCATCGTCATCAGTGCCTCGCACAATCCCCATGACGACAACGGCATCAAGTTTTTCTCCGGCCAGGGCACCAAGCTGCCGGATGAGGTCGAGCTGATTATCGAAGAGCTCCTGGATGCGCCGATGACGGTGGTCGAGTCCGCTCGTCTGGGCAAGGTTTCGCGCATCAACGACGCGGCTGGCCGCTACATCGAGTTCTGCAAGAGTAGCGTGCCCTCGAACACCAGTTTCGCCGGCCTGCGTATCGCGCTGGATTGCGCCCATGGCGCGACCTACAAGATCGCTCCCAACGTATTTCGCGAGCTGGGTGCCGAGGTATTCATCATCGGCGCCGAGCCCAATGGCCTGAACATCAACCACAATTGCGGTTCCACCCACATGGGGGCGCTGCAGGACGCTGTTCTGGCTAATCACGCGGATATCGGCATCGCCTTCGACGGCGACGGCGACCGGGTGATGATGGTTGACCATACCGGCACCATCGTCGACGGCGACGAGATTCTCTACCTGATCGCCCGTGACATGCTTGATCGCGGCAAGCTGCATGGCGGCGTGGTCGGGACTCTGATGAGCAACCTGGGACTCGAACTGGCCTTGCAGGAGCTGCACATCCCGTTTGCTCGCGCCAAGGTGGGCGACCGCTACGTGATGTCCGAGCTGCAGTCGCGCAACTGGCAGTTGGGTGGTGAGAACTCCGGTCATGTCGTGTGCTATCAGCACACCACTACGGGCGATGCGATCATCGCTGCGTTGCAGGTTTTGATGGCGCTCAAGACCCGTGGCCAGAACCTGGCCGAGGCGCGCATGGGCATTCGCAAGTGCCCGCAGGTGCTCATCAATGTGCGCTTCGCGGGCGGTGGTGTCGATCCGTTGGAGCATCCGGCGGTGAAGGAGGCCTGCGCCAAGGTGACGGAAGAAATGGCCGGTCGTGGCCGCGTTCTGCTGCGCAAGTCCGGTACCGAACCACTGGTTCGGGTAATGGTCGAGGGTGACGAGGAAGCTCGCGTTCGCGGCTATGCCGAGCAGTTGGCAAAAGTCGTTACAGAGGTATGTGCTTGATTTCTCTTGTCAGTTCCCAAAGCGTCGAGTAATATCTGCGCCCACTTTGCTCAGCGAGGTACAGCATGCGTCGACCCTTAGTGGCCGGTAATTGGAAAATGCACGGTACCCGCTCCAGCGTAACGGAGCTGATCAAAGGCCTGCGTCAACTGGCTCTCCCTACGGGTGTCGATGTGGCGGTGTTCCCGCCCTGTCTGTACATCAATCAGGTCGTTCAAGGCTTGAATGGAAAGGCTGTTGCCGTCGGTGCGCAGAATTGCGCGGTTGAGCCGATGCAGGGCGCCTTGACGGGCGAGGTCGCAGCCAGTCAGCTGGCGGACGCGAACTGCTCCCTGGTGCTGGTTGGTCACTCCGAGCGTCGCCTGATTCTGGGTGAAAGCGATGGTGTGATCAGTCGCAAGTTTGCGGCGGTTCAATCGTGTGGCCTGATTCCGATCCTGTGCGTGGGCGAGACCCGCGAGCAGCGTGAGGCAGGCAAGACGCTTGAGGTTGTCGGGCGCCAGTTGGGCTCGGTGATCGAAGATCTCGGTGTCGGGGCTTTCTCCCGTGCCGTTGTGGCTTACGAGCCGGTGTGGGCGATTGGGACGGGGTTGACCGCTTCTCCCGAGCAGGCCCAGGAAGTACATGCGGCGATTCGCGCGCAGATCTCGGCGGAAAACGCAGAGGTGGCTCGCGGCCTTCGTCTCCTGTACGGCGGTAGTGTCAAGGCCGCCAACGCTGTCGAGCTTTTCGGCATGCCGGATATCGATGGGGGGCTCATTGGTGGAGCCTCCCTGAATGCAGATGAGTTCGGTGCGATCTGTCGCGCCGCAGGAAACTGAAGATGCTGGAAACAGTTGTAATCGTGATTCACCTGCTGATGGCGCTGGGTCTGGTTGTGCTGGTCCTGCTTCAGCAAGGCAAGGGTGCCGACGCGGGTGCGTCGTTTGGTGCTGGCGCTTCGGGTACTGTTTTCGGTAGCCAGGGTTCTGCTACCTTCCTGAGTCGCTTCACCGCTGTGCTGGCTGCAGTTTTTTTTATTACCAGCTTGGGTTTAGCGTATTTTGCTAAAGAAAAAGCTGATATGATTCGTCACGCTGGGCTTCCTGATCCGGCAGTGATGGAGCAGAAGCAGGAACAAGCTCCGGCAGCTAGCGATGTGCCGGGCGCGCAAGGGCAACCTCAAGCCCCTGCAGGCGGTAACGGCGACGTTTCGGCGGCTCCTGAGCAGAAGTAAGCAGGCAAGAGTTTTTGCCGAGGTGGTGGAATTGGTAGACACGCTACCTTGAGGTGGTAGTGGCCATAGGCTGTAGGGGTTCGAGTCCCCTCCTCGGTACCATATTACGAAAAGGCCCGCAGTGCGGGCCTTGTCGTTTCGGTGTTTCGGTTGACCTTGAAGGGGCGCAACCGTATAATTTTGCACCAGCTTTGACGCGGGATGGAGCAGTCTGGTAGCTCGTCGGGCTCATAACCCGAAGGTCGTAGGTTCAAATCCTGCTCCCGCAACCAGTTTGGCAGAGCCCCTTTTCAGGGGCTTTTTGCTAGCTGGACAGTCCGCGCCGCCAGATCAGGGCGGTCCTTAAGGGATGGGCGTTTCGCCCATTTTTTGTTTCTACAGCATACGCGAGGCGATCAGGTGTCGAGCAAGCTAGAACAGTTGCAGGCCTTGTTGGCCCCTGTAGTAGAAGCGCTCGGCTATGAGTGCTGGGGCCTGGAATACATTTCCCAAGGTCGCCATTCCCTGCTCCGGGTTTATATCGATCGTGCCGAAGGCATCCTGGTCGATGACTGCGAAATCGTCAGTCGTCAGATCAGTGGCATCCTCGACGTGGAAGACCCGATCAGTGGCGAGTACACCCTCGAGGTGTCGTCGCCCGGTATGGATCGGCCGCTCTTCACACTCGAGCAGTTCGCCCGTTACGTCGGCGAGCAGGTGAAGATCAAGCTGCGCACGCCCTTCGAAAGGCGTCGCAATTTCCAGGGCATTCTCCGTGGTGTGGAGGAGCAGGATGTGGTGGTCCTGGTGGACGACCATGAATATCTGCTGCCGGTCGACTCGATCGACAAGGCCAACATCATCCCCCGATTTGAGTGAGCCGCCAGAGCGCGGATTCCAATGGATTGAAAGGCGAGGCGTACGATGAGCAAAGAAGTACTGCTGGTTGTTGAGTCGGTATCCAACGAGAAGGGTGTACCGCCTGGCGTGATTTTCGAAGCGCTGGAGCTCGCTCTGGCGACTGCGACCAAAAAGCGTTTCGAGGATGAGGTTGACCTGCGCGTGGAAATCAACCGCGCCAACGGCAACTACGAAACTTTCCGTCGCTGGACCATCGTCGAAGACGAGGACTACTCCAATCCGGCATCGGAACTGACCGTCGAAGACGTGCAGGAAGAGCACCCCGGCATGAAAGCCGGCGAGGTCATCGAAGAGAAGATCGAGTCCATCGAGTTCGGCCGCATCGCCGCACAGACCGCCAAGCAGGTCATCGTGCAGAAGGTTCGCGAAGCCGAGCGCGCCCAGGTGGTCGACGCCTACCGCGAGAAGGTCAACGAGATCATCTCCGGCACCGTCAAGAAGGTCACCCGCGACAACGTGATCGTCGACCTGGGCAACAACGCTGAAGCGCTGCTGGCCCGCGACCAGATCATCCCGCGTGAAACCTTCCGCGTCGGCACCCGCGTGCGTGCCCTGCTGAAGGAAATCCGCAGCGAGAACCGTGGCCCTCAGCTGATCCTGTCGCGTACCGCGCCGGAAATGCTGATCGAGCTGTTCCGCATCGAAGTACCGGAAATCGCCGAGCAACTGATCGACGTGATGGCCGCTGCCCGTGATCCGGGTTCGCGCGCCAAGATCGCCGTTCGCTCCAAGGACAAGCGTATCGATCCGCAGGGCGCCTGCATCGGTATGCGTGGTTCCCGCGTCCAGGCCGTCTCCGGCGAACTGGGCGGTGAGCGTGTGGATATCGTCCTCTGGGACGACAACCCCGCGCAGTTTGTGATCAACGCCATGGCTCCGGCCGAAGTGGCAGCGATCATCGTCGACGAAGATACCCACACCATGGATATCGCCGTCGCCGAGGACAACCTGGCACAGGCTATCGGCCGCAGTGGCCAGAACGTCCGTCTGGCCAGCCAACTCACCGGCTGGACCCTGAACGTGATGACCGAGGCCGATATCCAGGCCAAACAGCAGGCTGAAACTGGCGACATCCTGCAGCGCTTCGTCGACGAGCTGGATGTCGATGAAGAACTCGCCCAGGTTCTGGTTGAAGAAGGTTTCACCACCCTGGAAGAGATTGCCTACGTACCGATGGAAGAGATGCTCAGCATCGACGGCTTCGACGAAGACATCGTCAACGAGCTGCGCTCGCGTGCCAAGGACCGCCTGCTGACCAAAGCCATCGCCACTGAAGAGAAACTCGCCGACGCACAACCTGCCGAAGACCTGCTCAGCCTCGATGGTATGACCAAAGAGCTGGCCGTGGACCTGGCACTGCGTGGCGTAACCACCCGTGAAGATCTTGCCGAGCAATCTATTGACGATCTGCTCGACATCGACGGCATGGACGAAGAGCGTGCCGGCAAGTTGATCATGGCCGCCCGGGCCCATTGGTTCGAGTAAGCATTCGCGGCCTGAGGAGAGAAGTGCATGACGCAAGTCACGGTGAAAGAACTGGCCAAGACGGTCGATACGCCGGTGGAGCGCCTGCTGCAGCAGATGCGCGAAGCGGGTCTGCCCCATAACGATGCCGAGCAGGTAGTGACCGACAGCGAGAAGCAAGCGCTGCTGGCCCACCTGAAAGGCAGCCACGGTGATCGCGCGGATGAGCCGCGCAAGATCACCCTGCAACGCAAGACCACCTCGACCATTCGAGTCGCTGGCAGCAAGACCGTCAGCGTCGAGGTTCGCAAGAAGAAAACCTACGTCAAGCGTGACCCTGAAGAGGTCGAGGCCGAGCGTCAGCGCGAGTTGGAAGAGCAGCGCGCCGCCGAAGAAGCTGTACGTGTGAAGGCCGAGGAAGAGGCTCGCCAGCGCGCCGCTGCAGAAGAGGCTCGCCGTCAGGCCGACGCCGCTCGCCAGACCGCTGGTGTCGCTCCTGCGGCTGCCGCCCCGGCCTCCGCCGAGGCTCCGCGTGCCGCTGCTCCGGCTGCCGCTCCCGCTGCTCCGGCCGCTGCTGCTCCTGCTGCAGACGACCGCAAGAAGGACGAAGTGCGCCGCGCGCCCAAGCGTGACGAAGAAGACGAGCGCCGTGATCGCAAGCATGCCCAGCATCGCCCGTCGATCAAGGAAAAGGAAAAGACCACTGCCCCGCGCGTTGTTCGCAGCGGTGGTGGCGACGACGACGACAGCTTTGGCCGTCGTGGCGGTGGCCGCGGCAAGGGCAAGCTGAAGAAGCGTAACCAGCACGGGTTCCAGAGCCCGACAGGACCGATTGTGCGTGAAGTGAATATCGGCGAAACCATCACCGTGGGCGAGCTCGCTGCCCAGATGTCGGTGAAGGGTGCCGAGGTCGTCAAGTTCATGTTCAAGATGGGCACCCCGGTGACCATCAATCAGGTACTCGACCAGGAAACCGCTCAGCTGATCGCCGAAGAGCTCGGCCACAAGGTCAAGCTGGTCAGCGAGAACGCCCTGGAAGAGCAACTGGCCGAATCCCTGAAGTTCGAAGGCGAAGCCGTCTCCCGCGCGCCGGTCGTGACCGTCATGGGCCACGTCGACCACGGCAAGACCTCGCTGCTCGACTACATTCGTCGTGCGAAGGTTGCAGCTGGCGAAGCCGGCGGCATCACCCAGCACATCGGCGCCTACCACGTGGAAACCGACCGCGGCATGGTCACTTTCCTCGACACCCCTGGCCACGCTGCGTTCACCGCGATGCGTGCCCGTGGTGCCCAGGCGACCGATATTGTCATCCTCGTGGTGGCAGCGGACGACGGCGTAATGCCGCAGACCCAGGAAGCCGTACAGCATGCGAAAGCGGCTGGCGTGCCGATCGTGGTTGCGGTGAACAAGATCGACAAGCCCGACGCCAACCCGGACAACATCAAGAACGGCCTGGCCGCTCTGGATGTGATCCCGGAGGAGTGGGGCGGCGATGCTCCGTACGTTCATGTCTCCGCCAAGCTGGGTACCGGCGTCGACGAGCTGCTCGAAGCCGTACTGCTGCAGGCTGAAGTGCTTGAACTCAAAGCCACTCCTTCGGCCCCGGGCCGTGGCGTGGTGGTCGAGTCGCGTCTGGACAAGGGCCGTGGCCCGGTAGCCACCGTGCTGGTCCAGGACGGCACCCTGCGTCAGGGCGACATGGTCCTGGTCGGCGTCAACTACGGCCGCGTTCGGGCGATGCTCGACGAGAACGGCAAGCCGATCAAGGAAGCGGGTCCGTCCATTCCAGTCGAGATTCTCGGCCTGGACGGTACGCCGGATGCGGGTGACGAAGTCTCGGTGATTACCGACGAGAAGAAAGCTCGCGAAGTCGCTCTGTTCCGCCAAGGCAAGTTCCGCGAGGTGAAACTGGCTCGTGCCCACGCCGGCAAGCTGGAAAACATCTTCGAGAACATGGGCCAGGAAGAGAAGAAGACCCTCAACATCGTCCTCAAGTCCGATGTCCGTGGTTCGCTGGAGGCCCTGCAGGGTTCGCTCAGCGGCCTGGGCAACGACGAAGTGCAGGTTCGCGTGGTCGGTGGCGGCGTCGGTGGTATCACCGAGTCCGATGCCAACCTGGCGCTGGCCTCCAACGCGGTGCTGTTCGGCTTCAACGTCCGTGCTGACGCTGGTGCGCGCAAGATTGTCGAGTCCGAAGGCCTCGACATGCGTTACTACAACGTGATCTACGACATCATTGAAGACGTCAAGAAAGCCCTGACCGGCATGCTCGGCAGCGATGTTCGCGAGAACATCCTGGGTATTGCCGAAGTGCGTGACGTGTTCCGCTCGCCGAAGTTCGGCGCGGTCGCGGGCTGCATGGTCACCGAGGGTCTGGTGCACCGCAACCGTCCGATCCGTGTACTGCGCGACGACGTGGTTATCTTCGAAGGCGAGCTGGAGTCCCTGCGTCGCTTCAAGGATGACGTCTCCGAAGTTCGTGCCGGCATGGAGTGCGGTATTGGCGTGAAGAGCTACAACGACGTCCGCGTCGGCGACAAGATCGAAGTGTTCGAGAAGGTCGAAGTCGCTCGTACTCTGTAAGGGTATTCGAGCGTGAACGCAGCGCCCGGGCCAGCTGAATTGCTGCCCCGGGCGTTTGCCGCTTTCAGACCCGGAGCCTCGCGGCTCGGGTAAGCAGGTTAGAAAAATGGCTAAAGAGTACAGCCGTACCCAGCGTATCGGCGACCAGATGCAGCGCGAACTGGCGCTGCTGATCCAGCGTGAAATCAAGGACCCGCGTCTCGGCCTGGTGACCATCACCGGTGTCGACGTGGCCCGTGACCTGTCCCATGCCAAGGTGTACGTCACCGTGATGGGCCAGGACGACAACGCCGAAGTGGTGAAGCAGAACACCAGCATCCTCAACGATGCTGCCGGCTTCCTGCGTATGCAGCTGGGCAAGGCGATGAAGCTGCGCACCGTGCCGCAACTGCACTTCAGCTACGACGCCAGCATCCGCCGTGGTGCCGAGCTGTCGGCGCTGATCGAACGCGCGGTGGCTGCCGATCGTCGCGGCGGCGATTCCGAGGAGTAACGCGTGGCCCAGGTGAAACGCATTCGCCGTGCAGTCAACGGTGTGCTGATTCTCGACAAGCCGCTGGGCATGAGCTCCAACCAGGCGCTGCAGAAGGTGCGCTGGCTGCTCAATGCCGAGAAGGCCGGCCACACCGGCAGCCTCGACCCGCTGGCGACCGGCGTGCTGCCGCTGTGCTTTGGCGAGGCGACCAAGTTCTCCCAGTACCTGCTCGACGCCGACAAAGCCTACGAGACGATTGCCAAGCTGGGCGTCACTACCACCACCGCTGATGCCGAGGGTGAAGTAGTCGAGCAGCGCGAAGTGACCGCTGGTCGGGAAGCCATCGAGGCCCTGCTGCCTCGCTTCCGTGGCGACATAGAGCAGGTGCCGCCGATGTACTCGGCCCTGAAGAAGGACGGCCAGCCGTTGTACAAGCTGGCCCGTGCGGGAGAGGTAGTGGAGCGCGAGGCGCGTTCTGTTACTATTGCGCGCCTGGAAATGCTCGCGTTCGAGTCGCCCTGTGCGACCCTGGCGGTTTCCTGCAGCAAGGGCACCTACATTCGCACCCTGGTCGAAGATCTCGGCCGCGAACTCGGTTGTGGCGCACACGTCGCCGCCCTGCGCCGGACACAGGCAGGTCCCTTCCAGCTGAACCAGTCGGTCACGCTGGATGAGCTCGAGAAAGTCCATGCCGAGGGTGGCAATGAAGCCCTCGACCGCTTCCTGCTGCCGGTGGATGCCGGCCTGGAGCACTGGCCGCTGCTGCAGTTGTCGGAGCACAGCGCCTATTACTGGCTGCATGGTCAGCCGGTACGCGCCCCCGATATGCCGAAGTTCGGCATGTTGCGGGTGCAGGATCATGAGGGCCGCTTCATCGGTATCGGTGAAGTGGTCGAAGACGGGCGCCTGGCGCCGCGTCGACTGATTCGGTCTTAAGACCGAAACCGAGGGTGGCTGTCAGCAGGCACGGTCACTCCTCTTATTATGAACACAGGGATAAGTCCCTGGCCTGTTACCTCAGAGGAAGCCCCATCATGGCACTGAGCGTCCAAGAAAAAGCCCAGATCGTTAACGAGTACAAGCAAGCTGAAGGCGACACCGGTTCCCCGGAAGTGCAGGTTGCACTGCTGTCCGCCAACATCAACAAGCTGCAGGATCACTTCAAGGCCAACGGCAAAGACCACCACTCCCGTCGTGGCCTGATCCGTATGGTTAACCAGCGTCGTAAGCTGCTGGACTACCTGAAGAGCAAGGACACCTCTCGTTACAGCGCCCTGATCGGTCGCCTGGGCCTGCGTCGCTAAGACGGCAAGCCTGAAGTGGGAAGCTGGGAGTCCGGGGTCGTTGGGCGGTGTATACCGCTCATCGGCTCTGGCTCCCGGCTTTCTCGCTTTTATAGGGAATGAAAACGGGTCCGACTCCCGGCATTTCCACAATTTCCCCCAAGGCAACTAAAGCGAAGGTAGAAAAACCGTGAACCCGGTAACCAAGAAATTCCAGTTCGGTCAGTCGACTGTAACCCTCGAGACTGGCCGCATCGCCCGCCAGGCCACCGGTGCCGTCCTGGTCACCATGGACGACGTCACCGTGCTCTGCACCGTCGTCGGCGCCAAGCAGGCCGACCCAAGCAAGAGCTTCTTCCCGCTCTCCGTGCACTACCAGGAGAAGACCTACGCAGCCGGCCGCATCCCTGGCGGCTTCTTCAAGCGTGAAGGCCGTCCTTCCGAGAAGGAAACCCTGACCTCGCGCCTGATCGACCGTCCGATCCGCCCGCTGTTCCCGGAAGGCTTCATGAACGAAGTGCAGGTTGTCTGCACCGTCGTTTCCACCAACAAGAAGTCCGATCCGGACATCGCTGCCATGATCGGCACCTCCGCCGCCCTGGCGATCTCCGGCATTCCGTTCGCCGGCCCGATCGGCGCTGCCCGCGTTGGCTTCCACCCGGAAATCGGCTACATCCTCAACCCGACCTACGAGCAGCAGCAGAGCTCCAGCCTCGACATGGTCGTGGCCGGCACCTCCGACGCCGTGCTGATGGTTGAATCCGAAGCCGACGAGCTGACCGAAGACCAGATGCTGGGCGCTGTGCTGTTTGCACACGAAGAGTTCCAGTCGGTTATCCGCGCCGTTGCCGAGCTGGCTACCGAAGTCGGCAAGCCGACCTGGAACTGGGCTGCCCCGGTGGAGAACACCGCCCTGGTCAATGCCATCAAGGCCGAGTTCGGTGCCGCTATCTCCGAAGCCTACACCGTCACCGTTAAGCAAGACCGTTATGCCGCCCTGGGCGCCCTGCGTGACGAAGTTGTCGCCAAGTTCGCCGGCGAAGGCGAAGGCCAGTTCTCCGCAGCTGAAGTCAAAGACGTCTTCGGCCTGCTGGAGTACCGCACCGTTCGCGAAAACATCGTCAACGGCAAACCGCGCATCGACGGCCGTGACACCCGCACCGTTCGTCCGCTGCGAATCGAAGTCGGCGTACTGGGCAAGACCCACGGCTCGGCGCTGTTCACCCGTGGCGAAACCCAGGCTCTGGTCGTTGCCACCCTCGGCACCGCCCGTGACGCTCAGCTGCTCGACACCCTCGAAGGCGAGCGCAAAGACCCCTTCATGCTGCACTACAACTTCCCGCCGTTCTCGGTAGGTGAGTGTGGCCGCATGGGTAGCGCGGGCCGTCGTGAAATCGGCCACGGCCGTCTGGCACGTCGCAGCGTTGCTGCCATGCTGCCGACCCAGGACGAGTTCCCCTACACCATCCGCGTCGTTTCCGAGATCACTGAATCCAACGGTTCCAGCTCCATGGCTTCCGTTTGCGGTGCTTCCCTGGCTCTGATGGACGCCGGTGTTCCGGTCAAGGCGCCGGTTGCCGGTATCGCCATGGGTCTGGTGAAGGAAGGCGACAAGTTCGCCATCCTGACCGACATCCTGGGTGACGAAGACCACCTGGGCGACATGGACTTCAAAGTCGCCGGTACCGACAAGGGTGTTACCGCCCTGCAGATGGACATCAAGATCAACGGCATCACCGAAGAGATCATGGAGATCGCCCTGGGCCAGGCCCTGGAAGCTCGCCTGAACATCCTCGGCCAGATGAACCAGATCATCGCCGCCCCGCGCGCCGAGCTGTCGGAAAACGCTCCGACCATGATCCAGATGAAGATCGACACCGACAAGATCCGCGACGTCATCGGCAAGGGCGGCGCCACCATTCGCAGCATCTGCGAAGAGACCAAGGCCTCGATCGACATCGAGGACGATGGCAGCGTGAAGATCTACGGCGAAACCAAGGAAGCTGCCGAGGCCGCCAAGCAGCGCGTTCTGGGCATCACCGCGGAAGCCGAGATCGGCAAGATCTACGTTGGCAAGGTTGAGCGCATCGTGGACTTCGGTGCCTTCGTCAACATCCTGCCGGGCAAGGATGGTCTGGTGCACATCTCGCAGATCAGCGACAAGCGCATCGACAAGGTCACCGACGTTCTGCAGGAAGGCCAGGAAGTCAAAGTCCTGGTTCTCGATGTGGACAACCGTGGCCGCATCAAGCTGTCGATCAAGGATGTAGCCGCTGCTGAAGCCTCCGGCGTGTAAGCAATCGGTGAAATGAAGGAGGGCCCCTTGCGGGCCCTCTTTTTTTGCCTTGAAAATGCGCTATTCGCCGATCTCGCTCCAAGGATGCCCCGAGATGGACAAGCGTTACTGCCACTACCACAGTGCTCAGCCCGCGACGTGGCATTGCCAGCCGTGCGAGCGGCATTACGGCGATTGCTGCATTCCCCTCAACGCCGATGCTCCCGAGTACGCGCCGGCGTGTCCGTTGTGCCGCGGCCACCTGCGCTTCCTTGGAGCAGCCAACACCGCGCAACCTTTCTGGGAGCGCCTGCCGAAGTTCTTCGCCTACGGCTTCCAGACCGGGCCGCTGGCATTCTGCGCCTTGCTGGCACTCGCTTGTGTGTTCATGCCAGCCATGATCGTGCTTTGGGTCGCATTGCTCAGCGTGGCGACCAAGTACCTGCATAGCGTGATCGAAACCGCGAGCTTTGGCGGTCAGGACGCCCCGGGCCTGATTGAAGCCTTCAGCGCCGACAGCCTGCGGACCTTCTTTCAGCAACTGGCGGTCTTCCTGATCGCCCTGGTCCTGCTCTGGCTGGCGGCCGACTTCCACAGCGAGGCCGTTTACTGGGCCGCCAACATCGGCCTCATGCTGGTGCTGCCGGCGAGCATCATCCGCCTGTCCCTGGACAAGAGCCTGGGCTCCGCGCTCAGCCCCAGTGAAGTAGGGCAGGTCATTGCCGCCATGGGCTGGCGTTACCTCATTCTCTGCGTGTTCCTGTTCATCCTCTGGCAATCGCCCACCTATGTCGGCTGGTTGCTCTCCAACGGACTGCCACGCGTGGTAATGGTCCCGATAGTGGCGGGGCTGACCGGTTATTTCTCCGTGGTGATGTGCGCCATGATGGGCTATGCCGTGTTCCAGTATCAGGGCGAGCTGGGCTACGTCTCCGCCGGGGAAGACGCACCAGCCGGCTTTGCCGCGCCGGAATGGCATCGCCGCAAGGCGCTGGCCGAGGCGGAAGTGCGGGTCAAGGAGGGGCAGACCGGCGCCGCCCTGGAGATTCTGGTCGCCGCCCTGCGTGAAGGACGCCAGGACCTCAAGCTGAACGAGCGTTATCACCAACTGCTCTTCGCCTTGAATGAGCGCGCCGAGTGCCTGAACCATCTGCCGCATTATCTTGGCCTGGCCAGCCGGCTCAATCCGCAGTTGGCCGCCAGCGCATTCCTCAATGCCCGACAGTTGCAGGCAGATTACTTACCGGAGGATCCGAGCGTGTGCGAGCGCATTGCCGAGGTCCTGATCGAGCGCCACAAGGCCCGAGAGGGGCTGAGCCTGCTGCGCAACCTGCACAAGCGTTTC
The DNA here is from genome assembly GCF_014852585.1 of Pseudomonas sp. PDM18. Lineage (GTDB taxonomy): Bacteria > Pseudomonadota > Gammaproteobacteria > Pseudomonadales > Pseudomonadaceae > Pseudomonas. The sequence goes on from NZ_JACVBX010000015.1 coordinate 109,344, forward strand.
CCGGATTACCCCGGCATTCCGCGCGCGTACCTGATGGCGGCACGGGCGTTTTCGGAACGGCTTGGGCAGGTCGAGCCCGCGCAGCAGCTACTGGCCTTCATTCGTCAGCGCTACCCCGCGTTCGAGCAGATGGGGGAGGTGGTACAACTCGAGGCGGTGCTCGCTAAGTTGGGGCGCAACTCTGGCACCTGATCGTGCAACCTGCATGAAGCGCAACGGCAGTTTTTGCAAACTGCAAGCGACAGGCGCTTTTGGCATTTATTCAACTTGTTGATTTATAAGGTTTTTGCTGAATTAGAAAAGCTGGCACAGGGCTTGCGATAGTCCTAGTGCAACTGCTGCCAGGCACGGGCCGCAGTTTTCCAATAATTCAGGAGAAACCGCCATGAAACGTTTCAACAAACTGGCTCTCGCCGCTGCCACTGCAACCGCCCTGAGCTTCTCGTTCGCCAACTCGGTGTTCGCCCAGCCGACGACTCTGGCCGCCAACGAGACAGTCCAGAAAACCGAAGAGGCGGTCTCTGATACCTGGATCACCAGCAAGGTGAAGTCCAGCCTGATCGCTGACAAAGACATCAGCGGCACCAACATCAAAGTCGAGACTAACAAAGGTGTGGTCTCGCTTTCCGGTAACGTCAAGACCGACGCCGAGAAGGAACTGGCGATCAAGACCGCCAAAGGCATCAAGGGCGTGACTGCCGTCTCCGCCGATGGCCTGAAATCGGTCGAGTAAGAACCACAGGCTCTTACCCTATCCAACCTCAAGCAGGAGGATCGCCATGAACACTGACGTCATCAAAGGCAAGTGGAAGCAGCTGTCCGGCACCATGAAGGAAAAGTGGGGCAAGCTGACCGACGACGATGTGCAAGCGGCAGACGGACACGCCGAGTACCTGGTCGGCAAACTGCAGGAACGCTACGGCTGGACCAAAGAGAAAGCGGAAGAGGAAGTCCGCGATTTCAGCAGCCGTCTGTAGATCCCAGGGACAGGGATGGTCCAAGCCCCGCCGGTTCGCCGGCGGGGCTTTTTCATGGGCGAGTCAGGGGGCGAGGTGCTGCTGGTAGATCGTCAGCTGTCGGGTCGGATCGGCTTCCGGGTAGTGCTGACGGAGGAAGCGCGAAAGTTCGCGCACGGCCTGCAGGTCGCCTTTCTGCCCCATCTGCTTTGCCAGTTGCAAGGTCAGGCCGGGCAGCGGTTCGGGAAGTTGGCCCGAGCGCGACAGACGACGCCAGCAGTTCAGCGCCTGGGCGGATTCATTGCGTTGGAGCAGTTTGCGCAATAGGTGCAATTGAATAGCTGGGTGGGCCAGCAGCCCGGCGCCACTAGCGGCACTTTCCTCGGCGAGACGGCGCAGTAGCGCATCGGCTGTCGTGGAGGGTGGCAAGGCGAACAATTGCTTGAGGGTTTCACTCATCAGTGCGCGGTCCTGTCTCCCCTTGGCTACGCCGTAGAGGCGCTCGACCAGCACCGGTTGTCCAGGAAATTGCCGCAGCAGCTCCGGTCCGCGTGCAGCGGCCTGGTCGAGGGCAAAGCGGCCAATCTGTTCGTCCAGCGACGCTAGCGCGCGCTTGAAGGGGGCCTCGGGGTCTTCCTTGCTCAGGTAGGCCTCGTCCACCGGCATGCGCCCCAGCTTGCGGGGTAGCCAGACGGCAAGAAAACCGGAAACCAGGCCGCCGATGTGCGCGTAGTAGTTCACGTGGTCGGCGGCACGAACCAGCCCGAACAGTTCCTTGCCCAGCCACAGTGGCAGGATCCACAGCGCCGGTGCCTTGAGGTAGCCCATCAGGGGCCCGAGCCAGTAGAAGAACTGGATGCGCCGTAGGCCGTAGACGCCGATATACATGCCCATCAGGCCGGAAATGGCGCCTGAGGCACCGATACCCGGCACCCAGGAAGGATCGAGCGCCCACCACAGCAGGCCTGAGCACAGGCCGCTGAACAGGTAGAGGCCCAGATACAGGGCGCGGCCCAGCGCCGCTTCGAGGGTGAAGCCGAAGATGAACAGGAACACCATGTTGCCGGCCAGATGCCAGAAACTGCCGTGGAGGAACATCGAGCCAAACAAGCCCAGCACTGTGAAGCGCTCGGGGATGAAGCCGAAACGCAGGCTGCTGGTCTGATCGCGCGCCGCTTCAGCCCTTAGGCGTGAAGCCTGCCAGGCGGCGTCCTGCTGGAAGGCGGGCATGGCGCGCAGTTCGTGGCCGAACTCCAGGTCCGAGAGCACCAGCCAGGCCAATTGCTGCCGGGGAAGGGCTTCGAGGGCTCGCTGCTGATCGGCTTCCAATCGGTCGCGGCGTTCCAGCGAGGCGCTGAACAACGGCCGCTCATGGCTGAGCAGGTCCTGTTCGAGGTAGATGCGCACGGCTTCTTCGCGCCGGGTGCTGTCGCCACCCTGGTAGCCGAAGTAGATCAGGACGTTGATGACGATCAGCAGCAGCGTGATGACGGGAGGTTTCTTCCAGTCCAGCGGGTGCTCGGCGGGGACGATAACCATGGCGACCGGTCCTTGGCCCGAATGGCGTGAATGCGTGAGTGGCGGCGAGACTAGCACTCGCCACCGCGGCTGTCAGTTGCCGCTGCGCTTGCTCTGGATATCGCTCAGGCGGTTGCCCTCGAAGCGGACGAAATACAGCATGCCGCTCCAGGGACCGTAGATCCATTCTTCCACGGCTACTTCCATCGACTCGCCATAACGCGGGCCGGGTACCTGCTTGTACCCGAGGAAGGAGCGGCTGACAGGCTCGCCGCACCGGCTGAGTACGTCGCTGGTGACATCGCCGGTGCTTATGAGTTTGCTGCTGCAGCGCAGGCTGGCGGCCTGTGCGTCAAGGGCGGTGAAGGTAAGGGGCATTGCAATGGCCGCCAGCAGCAGTGCGAGGGGTGTCTTCAATTGCGTTTGAACTCGATGCTTTTGAGTTTGTTGGCTTCGAAGGTGAGGATGTAGCTGGTGCCATTGCGCGGGCCATAGACCCACTCCTCGACCCGGTACTCGCGGCGATCGTAACCGCCGAGGGTGTAACCGACTTCGTCACGGTGATCCGGCGCGCCGCACTTCTGCTCGACTTCCCAGGCGCGGTCGCCGGCGTTGATCAGGGCGCTTCCGCAACGCATGCTTTCCGCCTGGGCGCCCGCCGCGCAAAGCAGCAGGGCGCAGGACATCCAGGTCAGGGCTTTCATCGACCGACTCCTTATTCGCTATCAAGGTGAAGCTGGGTGGCCACACTGCCACCATTCTCCGCTTCGCCGAAGCTGACGTCGATGAGGTAGATGCGGTCGTCACCCAGGCCACCCTTGGCGACCAGGTAGTCCTTGATCTGGGTTGCGCGCTCCTGACCGAGCTTGCGCAGCAGCAACTGGCTGTCGCTCCAGGAATCGAGCACGGCCTGGCGCATCTTTGCCGAACGCTCGTCCTTGCTCAGGTCCTGCCATTCCGCTGGCGGTTGCTTCTTCAGGCGCGCGCGGTAAACGCCTTCGAGCAGGACCGGCTGCAGGTCTTCCGGCACTTCCAACTGGCTCGCGTCGCTGGGTACCTTGTCGCCGCGGCGCTGCAACATGCTGTAGTAGTTCTTCTGGTATTCCTGCTTCAGGCGCTTGTCGGCCAGTAGCGGGCCATCGCTGGCGGCCGCGGCGACGCCTTCGACTTCCAGCTTCAGCGCCGGACGCTGCTTGAGGGCTTCGGCCAGCTTGTCGAGATTGCCCTGGGCGCTGGTGTCCAACTCGCTGGAGCCGGGGGCGAACACCACGTTGCTCAGGTCCGGCCCGCCACCGCCACTGGCCAGGCCGGCGATAAAGTTGAACGGGGCTTGCACCGCGCGAACGACCAGGTTGCGCAGGGTTTGCCAGACGATGGGCATGACGCTGAACTGCGGGTTGTTCAGGTCGCCTTCCACCGGCAATTGGATGTCGATGTTGCCGTTGGCGTCCTTGAGCAGGGCGATCGCCAGTTTCACCGGCAGGTCCACTGCGTCCGGGCTGTCGACCTTCTCGCCCAGCTGGAGGTGTTCCACCAGCACCTTGTTGTCGGCTTTGAGCTTGCCCTGGGTGATCTGGTAATGCAGATCCAGATTCAGCCGGCCCTTGCGGATGCGGTAGCCGGCGAACTTGCCGGAGTAAGGCGTCAGGGTGGTCAGTTCGACACGCTTGAAGCTGGTGGCGATGTCCAGTTTCTCCAGCGGCGAGAACGGGTTTAGGCTGCCCTTGATGGTGACCGGCGCGTACTTGTCGACCTTGCCTTTCACGTCTACCGAGGCGGGTGCCGGATTGCGGTTGTCGATTGTGCCGATCTCGCCGGCCAGTTGCTGGATGGCCGTGGCGAAGTCCGGGCGCAGGGTCAGGTCGGCGAAGTTGGCCGAACCGTTGTTGATCTTCACGCCACCGATACGGATGCCCAGCGGCTTGCTGTTGCTGCCCGAGGCGCTGCCCTTGCTCGCCGACGACGAGCTGGACTCTGGCTGCGGGATAATCAGCTCGCTGACGTTGGTGCTGCGATCCTCGTTGATGATGAAGCGTGCGTAGGGCTCTTCCAGTGAGACGGTCTGGATCACCAGGCTGTCGCCATGCTTGTAGGCCAGGCCGTCGAGGGTCAGCTTGGTCCATTTGACGAAGTCGCGGCTCTTGAGAGTATCCAGGGTGTGCAACTGGGTGACCTGGGCGCTTCCGGTGACGCTGAAAGCCAGCGGTTCGGTGCTCTTCAGGTCAACGTTCAGGTCGCTGGACAGCAGGCCGCTGCGCAGTTCCAGGCGAATGAACGGGTCGATGTAGGCTTGGGCAACGCGCAGGTCGATGTCGCGGGTCGAAACCTTAAGCTTGGCGCTGACCGGACTGGGGATGACCTGGCCACTGGCTTCGATCTGACCGCGCGGGCCGAGACCGGTCTTGAGCTTGAGCTGCAGTGGCGAGGTCAGGCCGCTGTCGACGTTCTGCAGATCCAGGTCCAGCGGGCCGATTTCCAGGGCCACCGGTTTGCCCGGCGCGCGATCGGCCAGGTGAGCCTTGTAGCCGCGCAGTTGGGTGTCGCGCAAAACCACATGCCATGGCTTCGGCGGCTCGGTCGGTCTGGTCTGCTCGGTTGCCTGTGCAGGCTTGTCAACCGCGACGGGCTTGGCTCCTGGGTTGGTTTCTGGCTGGGACGGTACGGCCGGTTTGGCTGGCTCGGTCTGGGCTGTTGTGGCGGCAGCGCTGGGCTGGGTTTGCGGTTGGTCGGTCGGCGCCTTCTGCTCCTCGCCGGCTGCAGCTACCGCCTCGCTGGCAGGCGCTGGCTTGGGAGCGGCCTGCGCTTGCGGCGAGGGTTCCTCGGGGCGCTTGTAGGGTTTGAAGTTGGCGAAGAGCTTCTGCCAGTCCAGCTGGCCGTCCTTCTCCCGCGCCGCCCAGGCTTCCAGTCCTTGGCTGCGGATCTGGCCGACCACCACTTCCTGCTTGACGAGGTCCAGGGTGGTTTCGGCGACATCCAGGGTGGCAAGCTTGGCCAGTGGTTTGCCTTCGGGGGAACTGAGGTCCAGGTCACGCAGCTTGATGGCGGCCTTGTCCAGCAGGAGTTGCGTCCCCTTCGAAAGATCCAGGTGGTAGTCGGAGGCCGCGCTCAGGATGCCGTTGTTCAGGTTCAGCGGTGCATTGTCTCGCACGTAGGGCCACCAGGCCTTCAGCGGCACGCCGTCGAGGGTGAAGCTGCCCTTGGAAGTGAAGGGCACGATGCTCAAGTCACCCTTCCAGTCGAGCTTGCCGCCGTGGGGGCCGGTGGCGACCAGGGTCATTTCGGCGCCGTCCTCAGGCAGGGTGCTGAGGTTGTGCAGCTCGAAGCCCATTGGGTCGAAGACGAACTCCACTGGCTCGCTGGGGCGGCGGTCGAGGAAATGCAGGCTGCCTTCGGCGAGGCGGATGCGGTCGATGCGCAGGGGGAAGGGATCGCTGGGCTCTTCCTGGGCCGGGGCCGGCGCACTGGGCGGCAGCTTGAACAGTCTGCTCAGGTTCAGCGTGCCGTTCTCGGCGAACAGCAGTTCGGTGTGCGGTGCGTCCAGTTCGACGTCGGCGAGGTGCAGCCTGCGCTTCCACAGGCTGTCGAGTTCGAGGTTGGCGTAAAGGCGCCTGAAGCGCACCTGCTCCTGTCCATCGGCACCCAGATGCAGGCCCCAGAGGGTGAGTTCAAGGCTGAACGGGTTGAACTCGATGCGCTCCAGGCGCGCCGGAACGGTCGAGTAGTGGGCCAGTTGCTGGTTGGCTATCCGCAGTCCAACGCCGGGCAGGATGAGAAAACCCAGCAGGCAATAGAAGAGGGCCAACAGCACTACCGCGCCGAAGGCGCGTTTCAATCCTTTGGGCATGGCGAGAGTCGTTTCCGTCGTGACGTGCTACAGGAGTATGGCACGGCTGTGATTCTTCGATTCGATAGCCGCCTTCGGACGCGGTTTTCAGTGATGTCGGTCAGTCATTCAGGCGATGGGTGCGGGCGAATTCGACCAGGCCCACGAGGCTTTCCAGGTTCAGCTTCTCCAGAATGCGCGTCTTGTAAGTGCTGACAGTCTTCTGACTGAGGAACAGTTCCTCGGCGATGTCCTTGTTGCTCATGCCTCTCACCAGGCTGCGCAGCACGACCAGTTCCCGCGGCGTGAGGCTAGCCACCGGGTCGGTATTCTTGTCGATGCTCAGGGCCTTTTCCGGGAAGCAGCGATAGCCCGAAACCAGCATGCGCGCCGCGTTGAGGATGGCGCTGGTGTCCTTGTTCTTGCTGACGAATCCATGCGCGCCGGCCGCTTCGACCTTGCTGGAGTACAGGCGTTCATCCTGCGAGCTCAATACCAGCAGGCGAATGTTCTCGTCGAAGATATGGATGCGCGCCAGCAGGTCGAGGCCGTCCATGCCGGGCAGGTTGAGATCGAGTATCACCAGATCGGGGCGTTCCTTGCGTACGGCATCCAGCCCGCCGTGGCCATCGGACGCTTCACGGACCACTTCGAACTGCGGATCCTGCTCCAGCAACGAGCGGATCGCCAAACGCATTGCGGGGTGGTCTTCGATCAGCACCACACGCTTCTTCATAACTGACTCCCTGAGTCCGAATAATTGCGCGCATTGATCTTGAAGATAGACCAGTTGTTCAAGCACCTACGGAATATTCCTATGTGTAGGACTGAAAGTATGCGGGGAATCAAGTTGGCGGGGGGTGGCCCTCCCAGCGTGCGCGGAGACTTGCTGGGCAGAGTGAATTCTGCTCAGCAAGCCAGCGGGTGTTACCGCTGCAGAGCCAGCGCCACACCCTGCCCTCCGCCGATACAGAGCGTCGCGAGGCCTTTTTTCGCATCGCGGCGCAGCATCTCGTGTAACAGGGTGACGAGCACGCGGCAGCCCGATGCGCCGATGGGGTGACCAAGGGCAATGGCACCGCCGTTCACATTCACCTTTGCAGCATCCCACCCCAACTCCTTGCCAACCGACAGTGCCTGGGCGGCGAACGCCTCGTTGGCTTCGATCAGGTCCAGGTCGGCAAGCTGCCAGCCGGCTTTCTCCAGGCAGCGGCGGGTGGCCGAGACCGGGCCGATGCCCATGATGGCCGGATCGACACCCGCGTTCGCGTAGGCGGCGATGCGGGCCAATACCGGCAGACCCAGTTCGGCGGCCTTGGCAGTGCTCATCAGCAGGACGGCGGCGGCGCCGTCATTGAGGGTCGAAGCGTTGCCGGCGGTCACGCTGCCGTCCTTCTTGAACGCCGGCTTGAGCTTGGCCAGGGACTCGGCTGTAGTGCCGGCGCGTGGCTGCTCGTCGGTGTCGAAGCGCAGCGGTTCGCCCTTGCGCTGGGGAATCTCGATGGGAGTGATCTCGGCCTTGAAGCGGCCTGCTTCGATGGCCGCGGTCGCCTTTCGCTGGGACTCGGCGGCGAAGGCGTCCTGCTCCTCGCGGCTGATGCCGTACTTCTCCACCAGGTTCTCAGCGGTGATGCCCATGTGATAGTCGTTGAAGGCGTCCCACAGGCCGTCCTGGATCATGCTGTCGATCAGCTTGGCGTGGCCCATGCGCAGGCCGGTGCGGGCGCCGGGCATGAGATAGGGGGCGAGGCTCATGCTTTCCTGGCCACCGGCAATGATGACCTGGGCGTCGCCACAGCGGATCGCCTGGGCGGCCAGGTGCAGTGCCTTGAGGCCGGAGCCGCAGACCTTGTTCACCGTCATCGCCGGTACGCTGTTGGGCAGGCCGGCGGCGATGGAGGCCTGGCGTGCCGGGTTTTGGCCGGCGCCGGCGGTCAGGGTCTGGCCGAGGATCACCTCGTCGACCCGGGCAGGGTCCAGGCCGGTCTGTTGCAGCAGGCTGCGAATGACTGCAGCGCCCAATTCATGGGCCGGCAGTGCGGAAAGCGAACCCTGGAAGCTGCCGATGGCGGTACGGGTGGCAGCGACGATGACGACTTCTTGCATGACACGAATCCTCTGTCGGAAGCGGCGAGGCCGCAGCGAACGGTCATGGTTGCATGCCCGCCGCCGGCTCACCACCCTCCGAACCGGGTGGTCACGCTTCAGCGCAGAGGTGGTAAACCCATGCGGCGGCGTGCGCGGTGCAGCGAGCCATTGCGTACGGCCCAGCGCAGCAATGGCACGCTGCGCCTCACGCTGGAGCGGATCAGCTGCCGTTGCAGGCTGCCCAGGCTGAGACCGAGCTGATCGGTCGCCCAGTCCGGCAGCAGGTCGATGCCGGCACGCATCATCAGCATGCCGAAGGGCTTGGCGAGGAAGCTCGGGGCGGGGGCGTTGAACAGGACACTGACCACCTCGCGGGTGCGTTCGTCGTAGCGAAGCTGCGGTCGCATGCGTTGCAGGTAGGCGGCTACTTCCGCGCGGGAGCGTGGTACATCCCGTGCGCCGAGACGCTCGGCGATGAGGGCTATCTCATCGTAGTAACGATCCTGCTCTTCGCCGGAAAGGTCCGGGTTCAGGTAGCGCAGGTGCGAGGCGAGGAAGCAGCTGACTTCGGCGACGTGCACCCAGGTCAGCAGGTCCGGGTCGCTGGCCGCGTAGGATGTGCCGTCGGGGAGCGTGCCGTGCACGTTGTCATGGATGCGCCGCACACGTTCGATCAGCTTCTCGGCGTCACCGCGCGAGCCGTAGGTGGTGGCGGAGATGAACTGCCCGGTGCGGCGCAGGCGGCCGAGCATGTCGGCGCGGAAGTTGGAATGGTCCCAGACGCCGCCGAGGGCGGCCGGGTGCAGCATCTGCAGGAGCAGGGCGCTGATGCCGCCGATGAGCATCGAGCTGAAGTCACCGTGGACTCTCCAGCTCACGGAGTCCGGCCCGAACAGGCCGGGGTCGCCCTGGGGCGACTCGAAGTCGACCCCGCCCAGGGCGAGGCCGGTCAGGCTGAGTACCTGGCTTTCGATATGACGGCGGACGGTTTCCATTGCGGCGGACAGGCCTCGGGGCAAGGACGACAGGTCTGTTGTCTAAACCTAGCATCTTTGCGCCCGCGGCCTGTAGCGCACATCAACGGTTCAGGCGATTGTCGATCAGCCCCTGGACCACGCCGGGGTCGGCCAGGGTCGAGGTGTCGCCCAGGTTTTCCAGTTCGTTGCAGGCGATCTTGCGCAGGATGCGCCGCATGATCTTGCCCGAACGAGTCTTGGGCAGGCCCGGTGCCCATTGCAGCATTTCCGGCTTGGCGAAGCTGCCGATCTCCTTGCTCACCAGGGCCAGCAGCTCCTGCTTGAGCGCGTCGCTTGGCTCGATGCCGTTCATGGCGGTGACGAAGGCGTAGATGCCCTGGCCCTTGAGGTCGTGCGGATAACCGACGACGGCGGCCTCGGCGACCGAGTCGTGCAGTACCAGTGCACTCTCCACCTCGGCGGTGCCGATGCGGTGGCCGGAAACGTTGATCACATCGTCCACGCGGCCGGTGATCCAGTAGTAGCCATCCTCGTCGCGGCGCGCGCCGTCGCCAGTGAAGTAGTAGCCGGGGTAGGGCTTGAAGTAGGTATCGATCATCCGCTGGTGGTCGCCGTAGACACTGCGGATCTGGCTCGGCCAACTCGCTTTGATCGCCAGGACGCCGGAGGCGGGGCCGTCGATTTCCTTGCCCTGTTCATCCAGCAGTACCGGTTGCACACCGAAGAAGGGACGGGTGGCAGAGCCCGGCTTGAGGTCGGTGGCGCCGGGCAGTGGGGTGATCAGGATGCTGCCGGTCTCGGTCTGCCACCAGGTATCGACGATAGGGCAGCGCTTCTCGCCCACGACGTTGAAGTACCATTCCCAGGCTTCCGGGTTGATTGGCTCGCCCACCGAGCCAAGCAGGCGCAGACTGCTGCGGTCGGTCTTCTGCACCGGGGCTTCGCCCTCGCGCATCAGGGCGCGGATTGCGGTCGGCGCGGTGTAGAAGATGTTCACCTGGTGTTTGTCGATCACCTGCCAGAAGCGCGAGGCGTCAGGATAGTTCGGCACACCCTCGAACATCAGGGTGGTGGCGCCGTTGGCCAGCGGGCCGTAGACGATGTAGCTGTGGCCGGTGACCCAGCCCACATCCGCCGTGCACCAGTAGATGTCGCCGTCGTGGTAGTCGAACACGTACTTGTGGGTCATTGCCGCGCCGAGCAAGTAGCCGCCGGTGGTGTGCAGTACACCCTTGGGTTTTCCGGTGGAGCCGGAGGTGTAGAGGATGAACAGCGGGTCCTCGGAGTCCATTGGCTCGGGTGCGCAGTCCTCGCTGACTTCGCGCAGCGCCTCGTGGTACCAGATGTCACGGCCTTCGACCCACGGGATCTCGCCCTGGGTGCGCTCGACCACCACCACGGTGGAAACGTTCGGGCAATCGGCCAGGGCCTTTTCCACGTTCTTCTTCAGCGGGACGTATTTGCCGCCGCGCACGCCTTCGTCGGCGGTGATTACGGTCCGGCAGTCGGCATCGTTGATGCGGTCACGCAGGGCATCCGGGGAGAAGCCGCCGAACACCACCGAGTGGATCGCGCCGATCCGCGCGCAGGCGAGCATGGCGTAGGCCGCCTCGGGAATCATCGGCATGTAGATGCAGACCCGGTCGCCTTTCCCTACGCCGCGGCTCTTGAGCACGTTGGCCAGGCGGCAGACATGGCTGTGCAGCTTGCGGTAGGTGATGTTGGCGGATTCGCTGGGGTTGTCGCCTTCCCAGATGATCGCGACCTGCTCGGCGCGCTGCTCCAGGTGGCGATCGATGCAGTTATAGGTGACGTTGAGCTGGCCGCCCTTGAACCAGGTGGCCTGGCCCTTCGACAGATCGCCATGGTGTACCGAGTGCCAGGGCTTGAACCAGTCGAGGAACGCCTTGGCCTGCTCGCCCCAGAAGGCTTCCGGGTCGTCTACCGATTGCTTGTAGAGGCGCTGGTACGCGTCATTGTCGAGGTAGGCACGCTTGCGTACGGCCTCCGGCACGGGGTGAAGGCTGATCTCGTACATGGGGAATCCTTGTTGTTGTTGAGCCGAGATGCCCCAAGGGTGCATCCAAGGCCAGGCGGGTTCAAGGGTTGTCCATGTTGTTTCGACGCGCCATCGCGCCGGATCGTTCAGAGGAGGCGTATTCCTGCTGGGCGGCGACCAGGCGCCGGGTCGATTCGCCGTAGCGCCGGGCTATCGCATCGAGCGTGCTGTCGAGCGTCGGGATCGCCGTGGCGCCGAGTCCTGGCAATGCTGGGTGGTCGGCAGGCGAGTCCGGCAGGAACAGTAGTCCACCGGCACTGCTGGCGGGTTGTGCGGCGCTGCCCCGTACTTCTGTTCGGAAGGTCCGCGCCCAGGCGTCCACGGCCAGCGCCAGGCTGACTTCATCGAAGCCCTGCTCCAGTGGGACGCTGAAAACCTCGTGGTTCCAGAGGGCGAGGTAGTTGCCGGCGGCGGTCAGGTAGCCGCTGGCGCCGAGGTTGAAGCGCTGGCTGTCGTGCCGTGGCGACCAGTCCTGCACGCCGAACTCCCGAGCGAGCCTCGCGGCCCTGGGTTTGCCGGCGATGGCCTCCACCAGTGCAAGCGACAGCGGTAGCGCAGCGGTAACACCGGAGGTGGTGATCACTTTATCGTCCGCTACATAGCGGCGATTTTCCTCCCAGTCCGCATCGGGGTAATCCTCGAGGCGTTGCTTGCGCGAGTACCAATGGCCGGTGGCGCGTCGGCCATGCAACAGCCCCGCGTTGCCCAGCACCAGGACGCCATCGCAGATGCCGACGATGGTCGCGCCCTGCGCCGCCTGAGCCTGGACGAAAGCCAGCAAGGCGGGGTCTTTGCTGTCATGCACGGCGGGCACTATCAGGTAGTCGGCACCCTGTGGATAACGTTGCGCAAATGCCTCCAGCGTGTCCTGCGGCTGAAGTCGCAGGGCAGGCATCAGTTGCACCGGACCGGGCTCCGTCGCGAGGGCGAGCACTTGCGCTGCGCCCGAGCGGCGCAGTACGCCGAGAGGGACGACATAGTCCGCGAGTTCGGTCATGTGGTTCTGTGCGATGACGGCGATGACTGGGCGCTCACGGCCGAAGCGCGCTTGATAGGGCGCAAGCGCCTCGTCGTCAGCCTGCGCGGCGTGGGTGCAGAGCAGCAGGATGAGGAATAGCAGGAAAGTGTCCATAAATGTCTCCGGGTGGGATTTCCATCCTGCCGGCGATAAGTCTGTCAGTTCTGACGCTGATAGATGAAAATCTGTCAATCGCCGCCAGGAATTCTCCCCGATGAATGCCCCTCACCGCGTTCTGCTGCTGATCTTCCCGGACTTCCAATTGCTCGATGCCACCGGGCCGGCCGATGTGTTCGCCGCAGTGGATGAGCACCTGCCCGCCGCTGCGCGCCCCGCCTACCTGCTCGAGGCGATATCGCCCGATGGTGGGTTGGTTCGCTCCAGCACTGGACTGGAAGTGGCGACCAGGGCTCTGCCGGAGCCGCAGCAGGCGGCCGGCTGCACTGTGCTGGTGGCGGGCGGCCATGGGGTGCAGGCGGCCCTTCAGAACGGTGAAGTAGCGCGATGGCTGGCACAGGCCGCAACCCACGCCGCGCGCTGCGGTTCAGTGTGCACCGGGGCCTTTCTGCTGGCGCAGGCCGGGCTGCTGGAGGAGCGCCCGGCAGTTACCCACTGGCGATACGCCGAACTGCTTCAGCGGCTGTTTCCTCGCTTGCGGGTCATGCACGACTCGCTGTTCGTCCGTGACGAGAAGTTCTACAGCTCCGCCGGTGTGACGGCCGGGATAGACCTGTGCCTGAGCCTGGTGGAGGAGGACCATGGCCGTGACCTGTCGCTGCGGGTTGCCCGTGGGTTGGTGATGTACCTGCGTCGACCTGGCGGCCAGCGTCAGTTCAGCGCCGAACTGCTGGCGCAGCAGGCGCCGCCGGGCGGGCAGATGGAGCGCTTGGTGGAGTGGCTGCGTGAACGGCTGGCGGAAGCCCTCGATGTCGAGGGGATGGCCGCGCAGATGGCCGTATCAGTGCGCACCCTGCATCGGCATTGCCAAGCGGAGATGGGTATGACTCCCGCGAAGCTGTTGCTGGAGTTGCGTCTGGAAAAGGCCAGCCAGTTGTTAGAGGCGGGCGAGTCGTCGCTCAAGCGCGTGGCGCAGCACGCAGGTTTTGGCAACGAGTACAACTTGCGGCGCGCCTTCGTGCAGGCGCTGGGCGTGACACCCGGGGAGTTTCGGCAGCGATTCTGCCGCTAGCAGGAGGCGGACGGATGCGCAGGGTACGCACCCGTCCGTTTCGCCATCAGCCGCGGTGACGGCCGCGGAAGAAGTCGATCAGGCCTTGGGTGGAACCATCCTCGGCGGCGCTTTCCTCGCTGCCGACCAGGCGGCCGTAGACGGCCTTGCCCAGCTCCTTGCCCAGCTCCACGCCCCACTGGTCGAAGGCATTGATGCCCCAGAGGATGCTCTGTACGTACACCTTGTGCTCGTACATGGCGATCAGCGCGCCCAGGCGGCGGGCGCTGATGCGCTCCAGCACCAGGGTGTTGCTCGGGCGGTTGCCCGGGATCACCTTGTGCGGCGCCAGGCGTTGCACTTCGGCCTCGTCGACCCCCTTGGCGCGCAGCTCGGCCTCGGCCTCGGCGCGGCTCTTGCCGACCATCAGCGCCTGGCTCTGCGACAGGCAGTTGGCGTACAGCCACTGGTGGTGATCGGCGACTGGGTTGTAGCTGGACACCGGGACGATGAAATCTGCCGGGATCAGGTGGGTGCCCTGGTGCAGCAACTGGTGATACGCGTGCTGGCCGTTACACCCCACGCCGCCCCAGATCACCGGGCCGGTGCCGGCGGATACCGGTGTGCCGTCCTGGCGCACGCTCTTGCCGTTTGACTCCATGTCCAACTGCTGCAGGTGGTCGGTGATGTTCCGCAGGTAGTAGTCGTAGGGAAGGATCGCGTGGCTGCGCGCGCCCCAGAAGTCGCCGTACCAGACGCCCAGCAGGCCCAGCAGCACCGGGATGTTCTTCTCGAACGGCGAGGTCAGGAAGTGCTGGTCCATGCTGTAGGCGCCGGACAGCAGCTCCTTGAAGTTGTTGATACCCACCGACATGGCGATCGGCAGGCCGATGGCCGACCACAGCGAGTAGCGACCACCGACCCAGTCCCACATCGGGAAGACGTTCTCCGGGCGGATGCCGAAGGCCGAGGCGGCTTCCTTGTTGCTGGAAACGGCGATGAAGTGGCGATACAGCTCCGCCTCGCTGCCACCCTGGGCCAGGTACCAGGCACGGGCGGCCTGGGCATTCTTCAGGGTTTCCAGGGTGCCGAAGGACTTCGACGAGACGATGAACAGCGTGGTCTCGGCGTTGAGCTTGGCGGTCATCTCGCGGAATTCGCTGCCGTCGATGTTCGCCAGGTAGTGGCAACGCACGCCTTTCTGGGCGAAGGGTAGCAGCGCCTCGGAGACCAGTTGCGGGCCGAGGAAGGAACCACCGATGCCGATGTTCACCACGTCGGTGATCGGCTTCTCCGTGTAGCCGCGCCACAGGCCGTTGTGCACGGCAGCGACCAGTTCGGTCATCTGGTGCAGAACACGGTGCACCTCGGGCATCACGTCAACGCCATCGACCATCACCTTGTCGCCGATGGGGCGGCGCAGCGCGGTGTGCAGCACCGGGCGGCGTTCGGAGGCGTTGATCACCTCGCCACGGAACATCGACCCGATGGCCTCGCCCAGCTTGGCTTCCTCGGCGAGCTTCACCAGCAGGTCGAGGGTGTCCTGGCGGATCAGGTTCTTCGAAAAGTCGAGGAACAGGCCACAGGCGCTAAGGGAGAAACGCTTGAAGCGCTCCGGATCCTCGGCGAATGCCTCGCGCATGGTGAAGTTCTGCAGATCCTGGCGGTGGGCGGCCAATTCCTGCCAGCTTGCCAGTTTGGTGGCATCCAGCGGGGTGAGGTGGTGTTCCATGACGTACCTTCGGGTAAGACGTGCGTGTTTGAACGAGGCTTTGGAACTGGGGAGGGCCCGTTGGTTCCGAGCCTTCCCCGCGGCTCAGGCGAGCTGAACCGGGATAGCGTTGCTGGTATGGCTGAGTTCGTTGCCGGGCGCCATGTACAGCATGCGCGGCTTGTAGCCTTCCAGCTCGGCGTCGCTGAACTGAGCGTACGCGCAGATGATCACTCGGTCACCCACCTTGGCCTTGTGGGCGGCGGCGCCGTTGACGGAAATCATCCGCGAACCTTCCTCGCCACGGATGGCATAGGTGGTGAAGCGTTCGCCATTGTCGACGTTATAGATCTGGATCTGCTCGTACTCGCGGATGCCGGCGAGATCCAGCCATTCGCCGTCGATGGCGCAGGAGCCTTCATAGTCGAGCACAGCGTGGGTGACTTCGGCGCGGTGCAGTTTGGCTTTGAGCATGATGCTCTGCATGGCGGGGCTCCTGTTTTTCTTCTGGTCGAGGAGAGCGGGGCGAGTATGCCCGAGCACCCGAAGTCGCTCAAGGCAGCGACTGGCGCGGCTTCGAGGCGAAAATTCGGGCGTCGGGCGGGGAATCAGTCGATGTGGAAGGCGAGGTTGTCGATCAGCCGGGTGGTGCCTAGGAAGGCGGCAACCAGAATCACCAACTGATGGTCTTGCGCGGTGGCCGGGCGCAGGCTGGCGGACTCGCGGGCCTCAAGGTAGTCGATACGCAGGCCGGCCGCTTCGATCTGTTGGCTGCCCTCGGACAGTAGCGCGGGGAAGTCGCGCTCGCCCTGGCGGATACGCTCGGCAAGGTGCTTCAGGGTGCGCTGCAGGACAGGCGCGATGGCGCGCTGTTCCTCAGTGAGGTAGCCGTTGCGCGATGACAGGGCGAGGCCGTCCTCGGCGCGCACGGTGGGCTCGCCAAAGATCTGGATCGGCAGGTTCAGGTCGCGCACCAGCTTGCGGATCACCGCCAACTGCTGGAAATCCTTCTCGCCAAATAGCGCCATGTCGGGCTGGACCATGTTGAACAGCTTGCAGACCACCGTGGCGACACCATCGAAGTGACCCGGACGGCTGCCGCCGCACAGGCCCTCGGAGACTCCGGTGACATGCAGTTTGGTCTGGCCTTCCATGCCGTCGGGATACATCTCCTCGACAGTGGGGGCGAACAGCAGGTGGCAGCCGGCGTTGAGCAGTTTCTCCTGGTCCGCGACCAGGGTGCGCGGGTACTTGTCCAGGTCTTCGCTGGGGCCGAACTGCAGCGGGTTGACGAAGATGCTCGCCACCACGAAGTCGGCGCGCTGGCTGGCCTTGGTCACCAGCGCGGCGTGGCCTGCGTGCAGGTTGCCCATGGTCGGCACCAGCGCGATGCGCTTGCCTTCGCTACGGGCACGCGCCACGGCGGCGCGCAGCTCGCGGACTGTCTTGACTGTATTCATCAGGCGAAACCGTGCTCCGGGCCAGGGAAGGTGCCGTCCTTGACTGCCTTTACATAGGCGGCGAAGGCGGACTGGATGTCGGGCTGGCCTTCGAGGAAGTTCTTCACGAACTTCGGCGAACGGCCGGACAGAGACAGGCCGAGCATGTCGTGCATCACCAGCACCTGGCCGTCGGTCCCGGCGCCAGCACCGATGCCGATGACTGGGATCTTCACGGCTTCGGTGATTTCCTGCGCCAGGGCGGACGGCACGCACTCCAGCAGCAGCGCGGCGGCGCCGGCCTGCTCCAGGGCGATGGCGTCTGCGCGCAGCTGGCGTGCCTGGTTTTCCTGGCGGCCCTGGACTTTGAAACCGCCGAACAGGTTGACGGCCTGCGGGGTGAGGCCCAGGTGCGCACACACCGGGATTCCTATCTGGGCCAGGCGGTTGATCGGCTCGGCGAGCCAGGCGCCGCCTTCGAGCTTGACCATGTGGGCGCCGGCCTGCATCACTTTCACCGAGTCGCGCAGCAGCTGGTCCAGCGAGGTGCCGGATTCGAACGGCAGATCGGTGACGATCAGCGCGCCCTTGTTACCGCGTTTCACGGCGGCGGTGTGGTAGGCCATGTCCTCGACGGTCACCGGCAGCGTGCTGTCGTGACCTTGCAGCACCATACCCAGGGAGTCACCGATCAGCAGCATTTCGGCACCGGCCAGGCTGGCGGTGTGGGCGAAAGTGGCATCGTAGGAGGTCAGCATCGCGATCTTTTCGCCGCGTTGCTTGAGACCTTGCAGGGTGGTCAGGGTGACATCAGGCATGAAAGTGTCCTCGGTTCTGCGCCGGGCAGGGGCAAACGGGGCCCTATAGTCCGGATCGAAAAAGGCTAAGTCAATTGCAGGTGTTACCGGACTGTTACGGCGTTACTGCCAGTGCGCCCTACGCCTGGGGCGCAGCATGCCTCAGGACAGGCGCTCAAGGCCGCTGAACGGACAGGCGGCGAGCAGCTCGGGGAGGGTGCGCCCGTCGGGGAAACGCAGCTGCGGAGCTAGGTCCGCCAGCGGGTAGAGCACGAAGGCGCGGGCGTGCATGTGGTAGTGCGGTACGGTCAGGCGCGGCTCGTCGATCAGGCGCTCGCCGAACAGCAGGATATCGAGGTCGAGGGTACGCGGCCCCCAGCGCTCGTCCTTGCGCACGCGGCCCTGCTCCAGCTCGATGGTCTGCAGGGCGTCGAGCAGCGCGAGGGGCTCCAGGTCGGTATCCAGAGCGGCCACAGCATTGACGTAGCGTGGCTGGTCTGGCGGGCCCAGCGGGTCGCTGGCGTAGAGCGGGGAGACTACCGCCACCTTGGTAGCGGGGACCTGCTCCAGCGCCTTCAGAGCGGCTTCCAACTGCTGGCGCGGCTCGGCGAGGTTGCTGCCGAGTCCGATGTACACCCGTTCGCTCATTCGCTGCTGGCGCTTTCGGTGCGCGGCCCGCGACGACGGCGATTGCTGCCGCCACGGCGACGCTTGCGCGGTGCGGGGCTGCCGCCTTCTTCCTGCTGGCTGGCCAGATTGCGGATCATGCCGCGGCGTTCACCGTCGCTGGCTTCCTGGTAGTCGGTCCACCAGTCGCCGAGGCCACCGGTTTCCTCGCCAGCGCTCTCGCGCAGCAGCAGGAAATCGTAGCCGGCGCGGAAACGCGGGTTTTCCAGCAGCAGGTCGGCCTTCTTGCCCTGGCGGCGCGGCAGGCGCTCCTGCATGTCCCAGATCTCGCGGATCGGGATAGTGAAGCGCTTGGGCACTGCAGTGCGGCGGCACTGCTCGAGGATCAGCTCATGGGCGGCTTCCTGCATCGCCGGGATCGGCGGCATGCCTCGGTCCTGCAGCTTCAGCACGCGGGCGGGCAGGGCCGGCCAGAGTAGCGCGGCGAACAGGAAGGCCGGGGTGACCGGCTTGCCCAGGCGGATGCGCTCGTCGGTGTTGGCCAGGGCCTGGCGCATCAGTTTGCCGGCGTACTCGGGGTCGTCCTTC
This sequence comes from Pseudomonas sp. PDM18, assembly GCF_014852585.1. GTDB lineage: Bacteria > Pseudomonadota > Gammaproteobacteria > Pseudomonadales > Pseudomonadaceae > Pseudomonas. The sequence continues at coordinate 128,113 of NZ_JACVBX010000015.1, forward strand.
AGCGCCTTGGCGCTCGCCGGGAACAGCGGGGCGAACAGCTCGTACTCGTTGAGCAACTCAAAGGTGCGTTCGGCCTTGCCGCTGAGGAACAGCTTGAGGATTTCGTCAAACAGGCGCGCCGACGGGATCTCATTGAGCAGCGGCGCCAGGCGGCGGATCGGCGCGGCACTGTGCTTCTCGATCTCGAAGTCCAGCTTGGCGGCGAAGCGCACGGCCCGCAGCATACGCACCGGGTCCTCGAGGTAACGCTGCTCCGGATCGCCGATCAGACGGATCAGGCGGTTGCGGATGTCGCGCACGCCGTGGGCGTAGTCGAGGATGCGCTCGCCGGTGACGTCGAAGTACAGGGCGTTGATGGTGAAGTCGCGGCGCTGAGCGTCGTCTTCCAGAGTGCCGTAGACGTTGTCACGCAGAATACGGCCGGCCTCGTTGCGGGAGGCGTGGGCGTTATTGGCGTCCTCGTCATCTTCGCTGACCGGATGGTTGGCGCGGAAGGTGGCAACCTCGATGATCTCGCGGCCGAAATGGACGTGGACCAGTTTGAAGCGGCGCCCGATCACCCGCGCATTGCGGAATTCGGCACGCACCTGCTCGGGCGTGGCGCTGGTGGCCACGTCGAAGTCCTTGGGCGGAATACCCAGCAGCGGGTCACGTACGCCACCGCCGACGATATACGCCTGGTAGCCGGCCTTGGTCAGGCGCTCCACGACGTTCACCGCGTTCCTGCTGAACTGTTCCCGCCGCAGCGAGTGCTGATGATTGCCAACGACTTCCGGAGTGGTGCGGACAGCGCGCGGACGGCGCAGTGGGGATCGGATGGACTGGATCAGCTTTTTCAGCATGTGTGCACTATCGGGAATAGGTGTGTGGATGGCATACGCAGGTCTCGGCAAGCCGCCTGATTACGGCGTTTCCTGGAGGATAGCGGGTGTCTGCCGCTGCCTTGAAACAAATGGCAGCAAATCGAATGCCGTCTGCGCCGCGGCGATTCTAGCATCGTGGGATGGGATGATGAAGAAAACTGAGGAAAGGGACTTGCGGGGAGAGAGCGGGGGGTGTAGCGAAAGCTACTGGGGGAGCCGAGGCTCCCCCCCAAATAGGTGCGTGCTTTGTTTTTATTATGATTACCGGGCTTGTTGTTTTTGTTTGTAGACCCGACCCTCAAAGCTACCTGCTTCGGGGAACCTTCCACACTTGGAAGGTGTTCAATAGCAAACGGATTGCTTTGGTCGCTGAGTGAGCAATGATCTTTCGATCCAACCAGTTTTGCGTGCTGTCTCAAGACAGTTTTATTCTTCTTGACTGGTTGCGGGACTGGTCCCGACGGCTACCCTTCTCCAAAAGAATCAGTTAGCTGCGCCTCCGCGATCTTGTTTTTGTTGTGCTGGAGTCGTTTCGTCTTGTTCTTATTGTGAGTGGTCGTGCTTGTTATTGTTGTTGTGCCAATAACAAAGCAGATGCCGTGCCAACTTTTGCGAATCCTTATTTTTCAAGGGTTTGCGAGGATTCTCCCCCAGGCGGTAGGCACAAAAAAGCCGGGTTCCCGTTACCGATGAACCCGGCTTTTGTTACGGAGCTTGTCTCCGGTAACAGTGTGAGACCTCTTACGAGTCAGCCGATGCGCCGGATTTGCGGCGCGGGATGCCCAGGCGCTGGCGGCGTTCCCACAGGCATTTGCGGCTGATACCCAGCTTGCGCGCCAGCTCGGTCTCGGTCATGTGGTCCTGGTGCTCGAGGACGAAGTGCTGGAAGTAGTCCTCCAGCGAAAGGTCCTCGGTGGGCTCGTGGTTGCTGGCGCTGCCGTTGGTGGGGCGCAGGTCGCCGTCATCGCCGAAGTCGTCGTCCAGATCATCCAGCTCGATGTCAATGCCCAGCAGGTCCGCCGGGATTTCCTGGCCTTCGCTGAGGATCACCGCGCGCTCGATGGCGTTCTCCAGCTCGCGCACGTTACCCGGCCACGGGTAGTGACGGATGGCCTGTTCGGCTTCGTGGGAGAAGGTCAGCGCCGGGCGCCCCATCTGGGAGCACTGGCGCGCCAGGAAGGAGCGGGCGATTTCCATCACGTCGGGGCCGCGCTCGCGCAGAGGCGGGAGCTTCAGCGAGATGACGTGCAGGCGGTAATAGAGGTCTTCGCGGAACTGGCCGGTCTTGGCCAGCATCTTCAGGTCACGGTGGGTGGCGGCGATCAGGCGCACGTCGACCTTCTGCGACTGTACCGAGCCGACCCGACGAATCTCGCCTTCCTGCAGCACGCGCAGTAGGCGTGCCTGGGCCTCGAGCGGTAGTTCGCCGATCTCGTCGAGGAACAGGGTGCCGCCGTCGGCCGCTTCCACCAGGCCCGCACGGCCGGCGCTGGCACCGGTAAACGCACCTTTCTCATGGCCGAACAGTTCGGATTCGATCAGGGTTTCCGGGATCGCCGCGCAGTTCACCGAGATCAGCGGCGCCTTGGTGCGCTTGGATAGGTTGTGCAGAGCGCGGGCGACCAGTTCCTTGCCGGTACCGGACTCACCCTGGATCAGCACATTGGAGTCGGTGGGCGCTACCTTGCGGATCTTGGTGTAGAGCTCCTGCATGGGGGCGCAGGAACCGATGATGCCGATCTCGCCGTCCGCGGGGGCGGTGTTACCGCTGCTACGGTCGGCGGCCTTGGCGTTACCGCGGGCTTCGGCGGGAGCGTTACGGCTCTCCTGGCGATCCTTGAGGATGCGCGCCACAGCCTGGAGCATCTCGTCGTGGTCGAACGGCTTGGCGATGTAATCCACCGCGCCCATCTTCATCGAGTCCACTGCCGAGCGCAGGCTGGCGTAGCTGGTCATGATCAGCACCGGAGTGCCCTGGGCCAGCTTGATCAGTTCGGTGCCGGGTGCGCCGGGCAGGCGCAGGTCGCTGACGATCATGTCGAACGACGGAATGCTGTAGCGCTCCTGCGCCTCCTGCACCGAGCCAGCTTCGCTGACCTGGTACTGGTTGCGCTCGAGCAATCGTCGCAGGGCGGAACGGATGATGGTTTCGTCTTCGACGATGAGGATATGTGCCATGTATTCAGCTCTCTCGACGTGCTCGTTTACTGCTCGGCCGTCGGGCCAGGATGCCGCGGCAAGGTGACGCTGATGCGGGTTCCGCATTCGCGTTCGGGGTCAGCCGGGCTGTCTATGGTGATTTGCCCATAATGCTCTTCCACGATCGAATAGACCAGTGCGAGGCCCAGGCCGGTTCCTTTGCCCGGGTCCTTGGTGGTGAAGAACGGCTCGAACAGGCGGTCGATGATCGACTTGGGTATGCCGCTGCCTTCGTCCTCGACGATCAGGTCGATGGTCTGCTCGGAAGCTTCTGTGCGCACGCGGATCGCGCCATTGGGCGGGGAGGCGTCGCGGGCGTTGGACAGCAGGTTGATCAGCACCTGGGCCAGGCGCTGGGAGTCGCCTTCCACCCAGTGTTCCGGATCGCACAGGTTGAAGAACTGCACGTCGATGCTGCGCTTGTTCAGCGACAGCAGGCCGATGGCTTCCTGGGCGACGTCCGCCAGGCATACCGGCTCGGCCGCGACCTGCTTGCCGCCGGCGTGGGCGAAGCTCATCAGCGACTGCACGATGCGCGACACTCGCTTGGTCTGTTCGAGGATCTGCCCGCTGATCTCGGTCAGCTCGCCATCGCCTTCGCGTTCTTCCCGCAGGTTCTGCGCCAGGCAGGCGATGCCGGTGATGGGGTTGCCGATCTCGTGGGCCACGCCGGCGGCGAGGCGGCCGATGGAGGCCAGGCGCTCGGAGTGGATCAGCTTGTCTTCCAGGGACTGGGTTTCGGTGAGGTCTTCGACCAGCAGTACCAGGCCACTGTTACCGGGCGCGAGGGGTTCCTCGATGGCCGCCTTGTGCAGGTTCAGCCAGCGGGTCTGGCCCTCGATGGTCAGGCGCTGCTTGTGCAGGTGTTCGTCCGGCGCGTCGATGAAGCCTTCCAGCAGGCCGCGCCATGGATCGGGCAGGGCGGCCAGGCGCGAGCCGACCACGCGCTGCGCGCTGACCCCGGTGAGGTCCTCGATGGCGCGGTTCCACATGAGGATTTCCTGGTCCTTGGCCAGCGAGCACACGCCCATTGGCAAGTCCTGCAGGGTCTGGCGGTGGTAGCGGCGCAGGGTGTCGAGTTCGGCAGCGAGGCCAGTTAGCCGGGAGTGGTAGTCCTCCAGGCGGCTCTCGATGAAGTGGATGTCTTCGGTGACGTAGGCTTCGCTGCTGGCCTTGTAGGGCAGGAAGGTTTCCACCATGTCCTGTGCCACGCTCGGGCCCATGAGGCCTGAGAGGTTCGCTTCGATGCGGTCTCGCAGGCGGCGCAGGGCGTAGGGGCGGCGTTCGTCGAAGGGCAGGTGCAAGTCGCGCAGGGCCTGCTCCACTTCGCGCTGGGCGGTTTTCGCGCCCAGTGGCTTGGCCAACTGGCTGGCGAACTCCTGCGGGGAAACGGCGATCAGTTCGCGGCGCTGCGGGCGGCGTACGTTGTCCACGGCGCAGGCCTCGGCGGCGCCTTTCTCTTCATCGCTGGCTTCGGTGAACAGCGAGACCAGGGTGAACACCAGCACGTTGGCGGCCAGCGAAGCGAGCGCGGCGAGGTGCCAGGTAGTGTCGTCGAGTACATAGAGCGAGTTGAACAGCGGCAGATAGATGCTCTGCATGTTCGCTACCAGCGGGGTGAGCATGGTCGCGCCCCACACCAGCATCCCCGCCACGAGTCCTGCGATGAAGCCGCGGCGGTTGGCGGTCGGCCAGTAGAGCACGGCTAGCGCGCCGGGGAGAAACTGCAGGGTGGCGACGAAGGAAACGATGCCCAGGTTGGACAGGTCCTGCTCCGCGCCCAGCAGCAGGTAGAAGGCATAGCCGGCCATGATGATCGCGGCGATCAGTGCGCGGCGGGTCCACTTCAGCCAGCGGTAGATGTTGCCTTCGGCTGGCGGCTGGTAGAGCGGCAGCACCAGGTGGTTGAGCACCATGCCCGAGAGCGCCAGGGTCATCACGATGATCAGGCCGCTGGCGGCGGAGATGCCGCCGACGAAGGCGGTCAGCGCCAGGGCCGGGCTGTCCACCGAGATGCCCAGGCCGAGGGTGAAGTATTCCGGGTTGGTCGAGGCGCCCAGGTGCAGGCCGGCCCAGAGGATCGGCGGCACCGCCAGGCTCATCGGCAGCAGGAACAGCGGCAGGCCCCAGCTGGCGCTGAGCAGCGCGCGCGGGTTGAGGTTCTCGGTGAAGGTCATGTGGAACATGTGCGGCATGACGATGGCTGAGGCGAAGAACACCAGCAGCAGCGTGCGCCACGGCCCTTCGGCGAGCGGCGTGTGCAGGGTGCTCAGGGCTTCCTGGTTCTGCAGCAGCCAGACTTCCAGGCCGTCCGGCCCGCCGAACACGCCATAGAGGGCGAACAGGCCGATGGAGCAGAGCGCCACCAGCTTCACCAGCGACTCGAAGGCGATGGCCATCACCAGCCCTTCATGACGCTCGCGGGTGGCGATGTGACGCGCGCCGAAGAGGATGGCGAACAGCGTGATCAGCGCACAGAACGCCAGCGCCGCGCGGTTGGGCTCGGATTCACGGGTGAGGATGCTGATCGAGTCGGTCACCGCCTGGATCTGCAGCGCCAGCATTGGCAGCACGCCGATCAGCATGAACAGCGTGGTCAGCGCGCCGGCCCAGGTGCTGCGGAAGCGGAAGGCGAACAGGTCGGCCAGCGACGACAGCTGGTAGGCCCGCGTGATCCGCAGGATCGGATAGAGCAGCACCGGCGCTAGCAGGAAGGCGCCGGAGACGCCCAGGTAGATCGCCAGGAAGCCGTAGCCGTACTGGTAGGCCAGCCCGACCGTGCCATAGAAGGCCCAGGCGCTGGCGTATACGCCCAGCGACAGGGTGTAGATCAGCGGATGGCGCACCAGCCGGCGCGGAATGAAACCGCGCTCGGTGATCCAGGCGACACCGAAGAGGACCATCAGGTAGGAGGCGCTGATCAGGATCAGCTGGGTGAGGCTAAAGCTCGTCAGCATCGCGCTGGCTCTGCAGGATGAAGGTGACGACGATCAGGATCAGCCACAGCAGATACGGGCGGTACCAGGCGCCGTGGGGATCGATCCACCAGTCCATGATGGCCGGTGAGAACAGGTAGATGCCCACGACCAGAAGCAACACCAGTCGGTAGATGTACATGTCGTCTCTCTCTTGGTTCGGCGGGCAGGCTACCTGTGCGCACAGTCGCCGGCAAGCCGGCGGCCGTTGCCGGCACCGGGGAGCCCTTGTAGGAGCGAGCTTGCTCGCGAACAGGCCCGATGACGCGGTTCGGGTTCGCGAGCAAGCTCGCTCCTACAGAAGAGCAGTCTTTACCAGTCTAGAGCCGCGCATCTTCCAGCGTCAGGCTGTGGGGGATCGCATTGGCATCCCAGTGCGCGGTGCCCCAGGCGAGCACCTCGTGCGGCGTGGCCTGCAGCAGCTCGGTGGGCGGTTTCTGTCCCAGTGCCTTCAAGGCGCGCACCAGCAGCGGGGCGGCCTGGTCGGCTTCCAGTGGCGGCGATCGGTAGGACTTGCCGAGCTTGTGGCCGTCGGGCTGGATGATCAGCGGCACGTGCAGGTAGCGCGGGGCGGCGATGCCCAGCAGTTCCTGCAGGTAGAGCTGGCGCGGGGTGTTGTCCAGCAGGTCGGCGCCGCGAACGATGTCGGTAACACCCTGCCAGGCATCGTCCAGCACTACCGCCAGTTGGTAGGCGAACAACCCGTCGCGGCGGCGGATGACGAAGTCGCCCACTTCGCGGCCCAGGTGCTGATGGAATTCGCCCTGCAGGCGATCGGTGAAGCGGTAGTCCAGCTCCGGCACGCGGATGCGGATGGCGACGTCGCCGTGCCAGTCATGCTGGGCATCGCGACAGGTGCCGGGATAGATGCCGTTGCTGCCTTCGAGTTGTTTGCGCGAGCAGGTGCAGGCATAGGCCAGGCCGCTGCGCAGCCATTGCTCGACCTGGGCGGCGTAGGCCTCGCCGCGCTCGCTCTGGCGCTCGACTGGGCCGTCCCATTCGAAGCCGTAGCGCTCGAGCGTCTCTAGGATGGCTGCCTGGGCGCCAGGCATTTCGCGCGGTGGGTCGAGGTCTTCCATGCGCACCAGCCACTTTCCCCCCACGGCGCGCGCGTCCAGGTAGGAAGCCACTGCCGCCACCAGCGAGCCGAAGTGTAGGTAGCCGCTGGGCGTGGGGGCGAAGCGTCCGACGTAGCGGGAGGCGGGCATGGCTGGGCGTCTCTTTATTCAGCACCAACGAAACGGGGCGCCGCAGCGCCCCGTTCGGGATCAACCAGACTCAGGAGCCCAGCTGCTTTTCCTTGATTTCCGCCAGGGTCTTGCAGTCGATGCAAAGGGTGGCGGTGGGGCGGGCTTCCAGACGGCGGATGCCGATCTCGACGCCGCAGGAATCGCACCAGCCGTAATCGTTGTCTTCGATCAGCTGCAGGGTCTCGTCGATCTTCTTGATGAGCTTGCGCTCGCGGTCGCGGGCGCGCAGCTCCAGGCTGAACTCTTCTTCCTGGCTGGCACGGTCGGCCGGGTCGGGGAAGTTGGCCGCTTCGTCCTGCATGTGGTGCACGGTGCGGTCCACTTCTTCCATCAGCTCAACTTTCCATTTGTTGAGGATGGAGGTGAAGTGCGCGCGCATGCGATCACTCATGTACTCCTCGCCCTTGGTTTCCTGGTAGGGCTCGAAGCCACGAATCAGTTGGCTGCTCTGTTGCTTTGCTTTGGTGGGCATGGATGACCGCCTCTCACTTCGCTAATCCTCTCGCGGATGGTCCCTCTCCGGCACCGCCGGCCCCGCGCTCGCAGCGGGCGAACTTACCAGAACGATAACCGCGATGCTACTCCCGGTTATCGAGCCTGCCAGTACCCGCACATGACCTGATCGCCAGGTCGGCGACCCACCGGTCATCGCCAGTGGGTTTTTCGACAAACCTGAGCAGAATCGTCGGCGTTCGCCAGACGAAGCCTGCAAGTTCCCGGAGGCCACGCATCGAAGGCGCGGCTGCCCAGAATTCATCAGTGGCCTGTTAGAATCCCGGCTCTGTCGCAAAGTTCGGAATATTCCATGGCCACCACCTTCAGTGCGCGCAGCCGCGCCATCGAACCCTTCCACGTCATGGCGCTGCTGGCGCGGGCCAACGAGCTGCAGGCCGCGGGCCACGACGTCATCCACCTGGAAATCGGCGAGCCGGACTTCACCACCGCCGCGCCCATCGTCGAGGCCGGGCAGAAGGCCCTGGCAAATGGTCACACGCGCTATACCGCCGCACGTGGTCTGCCGGCCCTGCGTGAAGCCATCGCTGGCTTCTACGCCCAGCGCTACGGCCTGTCGATCGACCCGCAACGTATTCTCGTGACGCCCGGTGGCTCCGGTGCCCTGCTGCTCGCCAGCAGCCTGCTGGTGGACCCGGGCAAGCACTGGCTGCTGGCCGATCCGGGCTACCCGTGCAACCGTCACTTCCTGCGCCTGGTGGAAGGCGCTGCGCAACTGGTGCCGGTTGGCCCGGAGAGCCGTTACCAGCTCACCCCGGAACTCATTGAGCGGCACTGGGATCAGGACAGTGTAGGCGCTCTGGCGGCGTCGCCGGCGAATCCTACGGGCACCCTGTTGCACAAGGACGAACTCGCCGCGCTGTCTTGCGCTCTGAAGGCGCGCGGCGGCCACCTGGTGGTGGACGAGATCTACCACGGCCTGACGTACGGCCTGGATGCTCCCAGCGTGCTGGAAGTGGATGACGACGCCTTCGTCCTCAACAGTTTCTCCAAATATTTCGGCATGACCGGCTGGCGCCTGGGTTGGCTGGTGGCGCCGTCCGAAGCGGTGGGCGAACTGGAGAAACTGGCGCAGAACCTGTACATCAGCGCGCCGAGCATGGCCCAGCATGCGGCGCTGGCCTGCTTCGAGCCGGCGACCCTGGCGATCCTCGAAGAACGCCGCGAAGAGTTCCGCCGCCGCCGCGACTACCTGCTGCCGGCGCTGCGCGAACTGGGCTTCGGTATCGCCGTGGAGCCGGAGGGTGCGTTTTATCTGTATGCGGATATCAGCGCCTTCGGTGGCGATGCCTTCGCCTTCTGCCAGCACTTCATCGAGACCGAGCATGTGGCCTTCACGCCCGGCATCGATTTCGGGCGTTACCAGGCCTCGCACCACGTGCGTTTTGCCTACACCCAGAGCGTCGAGCGCCTGCAGCAGGCGGTGGAACGCATCGCCCGTGGTCTGAAGACCTGGCGTCCCTGATGCGCTTCGAACCGGCGCTGATCGAGGCGCGCCTGATCAAACGCTACAAGCGCTTCCTGGCGGACATCGAGACCGCCAGCGGCGAGCGGCTCACCATCCACTGCCCCAACACCGGCTCGATGCTCAACTGCATGAGCGAAGGCTGCCGCGTCTGGTTCAGCCGCTCCGATGATCCCAAGCGCAAGCTGCCGGGGACCTGGGAGTTGGTGGAAACCCCGCAGGGCCGGTTGGCCTGCGTGAATACCGGGCGCGCCAACCGGCTGGTGGAGGAGGCGCTGCTGGCCGGCACGGTGACCGAGCTGGCCGGCTTCGACGAGCTGCGCCGCGAAGTCACCTACGGGCAGGAGAACAGCCGCGCAGACTTCCGCCTGATGTACGCCGGTAAGCCTGTGTACGTGGAAGTGAAGAGCGTGACGTTGGGCTTCGATGACACCTCGGTAGCCGCCTTTCCCGACGCAGTTACCCAGCGCGGCGCGAGGCACCTGCGCGAGTTGGCGGCGCTGGCGCGCCAGGGCATGCGTGCGGTGTTGCTGTATGCGGTGAACCTGTCGGATATCGAGGCGGTTCGCCCGGCTGCGGAAATCGATTCGGCTTATTCTGCCGCGCTGGTGGCGGCGCGCAACGCCGGGGTTGAGGTGCTGGCGTATGGGGCGCGAATCGATACCCGGGAGATTCGGCTGGAGCAGCCGTTGCAGGTGTTGCTCTAGGCGGGAGACGGTGCGGGGCTGTTCGCGAGCAAGCTCGCTCCTACGCAGGGGCGAACGGTCTGGACCTGCGGGAGCGAGCTTGCTCGCGAAGCTATCCGAAAACCTTGTTACCCCTGGGCCTCGTCCAGCGGCTCCAGCCAGATCCCCCGCTCATCCTCTCGGCAGGGCAACGCCTCCAGTACATCCCCCAGGCACGGCCCCTGGATGCACTCGCCTGTCTCGATCAGGAACAGCGCGCCATGGTGGCCGCACTGCAGCAGGCGTCCACTGGCATCGAGGTACTGTTCAGCGTCGTAGCCTAGCGGGATTTCCCGGTGCGGGCAGCTGTTGCGGTAGGCATAGACACGGCCCTGGTGGCGCACGGCAAAGAGATTCAGGCCAGCGGCCTTGAAGCCCCTGCTCTGGCCTTCGGCTAGGTCATGCGGGGCGCAGAGCAGGATCATCCGGGTCTTCCATTCAGGTACGGCATCACGAGGCGGACATTATCCGCGCCCATAGGGCGGTACCGGAAGAGGGTGCACTTCCCTGTGCTGAATAGCGTGTGCTGAAGAAGGGCTGGGCTGGCGTGTTGCCAGCGAAAGCGGCGCCGACCTTACGCCTCTCCGGCATTTAATGCAAATAATTATCAAATAGATTTCCTGGTTTTCCTGTGGCAAGGTTCGTCCATGCTGCCGCGCCGCGGCAGGACACCTTTCGAACGAGGAATTCTGCGATGACGACCCTGACTGCGCCGGCCTCCGAGCTGTACTGCGCCTGGCAAGCCCTGCGCGCCGAGAAACCACGCCTGCGCGTCCGGGACGCGGCGCAACACCTGGCCGTGAGCGAGGCCGAGCTCACCGCTAGCCGCCTCGGCGTGGATGCCGTGCGACTACGCACCGACTGGGCCGAGCTGCTGCCGGCGCTGGGGGCGCTGGGCCAGATCATGGCGCTGACCCGCAACGAGCATTGCGTGCATGAGCGCAAGGGGCCGTACCGCGACGTCACCGTCTCCGCCAATGGCCAGATGGGCCTGGTGGTTTCCCCGGACATCGACCTGCGCCTGTTTCTCGCCGGCTGGGCCAGCGCCTTCGCCATCAGCGAGGAGACCGCCCACGGCACCCTGCGCAGCATCCAGATATTCGACCGCCAGGGCACCGCCGTGCACAAGGTCTTCCTCACCGAGCAGAGCGACCTCGCCGCCTGGGACCCGCTGGTTCGCAGCTTCACCGCCGCCAAGCAAAGCGCCGAGCTCGACCTGACTGCGCCAGAGCCCAAGGCCGCACCGTTGGCCGATGGCGAAATCGATGTCGCCGCCCTGCGCGAAGGCTGGTCGGCATTGAAGGATACCCACCACTTCTTTGCCTTGTTGAAGAAGCACAAGGTCCAACGCACCCAGGCGCTGCGCCTTGCCGGGCGCGAGTGGGCCGAGACGCTGGCCGTCACCGAGCTGCCGCGCCTGCTGGAAGCGGCCGGAGCCAGCCAGTTGCCGATCATGATCTTCGTCGGCAACGCCCACTGCATCCAGATTCACACCGGCACCGTGGAGAACCTCAAGTGGATGGACGACTGGTTCAACGTCCTCGATCCGCTGTTCAACCTTCACTTGAAAACGCCGGGAGTGGTCGAGCTGTGGCGCGTGCGCAAGCCCAGCAGCGATGGCGTGGTCACCAGCTGGGAAGCCTTCGACGCCAACGGCGAGCTGGTGTTGCAGGTGTTCGGTGCGCGCAAGCCGGGGGTTCCGGAACTGCAGAGCTGGCGCGAACTCGCCGAATCCTTCCCGGCACTTTGAGGACGACCCATGAAGACTTCCAAGACTGCACGCGCGCTGTTCGCTGGTCTCTGCCTGACAGCCACCAGCGCATTGGCTGATTCGTTGCCGCAGCGCTGGGTGAGTGCCGGCGGTTCGCTGAGCGAATGGGTCGTCGCCCTGGGCGGCGAGGCCAAACTGGTCGGCGTCGATACCACCAGCCTGCACCCGGCCTCGCTCCATGCACTGCCGAAGATCGGCTACCAACGGCAACTCGCGGCCGAAGGCATCCTCGCGCTGAAGCCGGACATCCTGCTGGGCAGCGAGGAAATGGGCCCGCCGCCGGTGCTGCAGCAACTGCGTGCCGCCGGCGTGCGGATCGAGACGCTGTCGGCCAAGGCCGACGAGAAGACGGTGCACGACACCATTCAGCGCTTGGGCGACCTGCTGGACTCGCCGGACAAGGCGAAGCAGGTCGAGGCGGACTTCGACGCACGCATTGCCGCCCAGGATGCCTGGGTGAAGAAGGCTCAGGCCGCTCAAGCCGCTCCCGGCGTCGTCCTGCTGGTCGGGCACGCCGGCGGCAATCTGCTGGTGGCCGGGCAAGGCACCTCCGGCGACTGGCTGATCCAGCGCGCCGGCGGCCGCAACCTGGCGACCCACACCGGTTACAAGACGCTGTCGACCGAAGCCCTTACCGCGCTGAACCCGCAGGTGGTGGTACTGAGCGACCGCGCCCTGGACGGCGACAAGGCCCGCGCCGCACTGACCCAGCAGAACCCCGGCCTGGCAGCGACCAGCGCGCTGCGCGAAGGCCGCGTACTGGTCCTTGATCCGACCCTGCTGGTGGGTGGCCTGGGGCCGCGTATCCCGGACGGACTGGCTAGCCTCTCCCGGGCCTTTTATCCTTCCGCGCAGGCCCTGAACACGGAAAGTCGTCCTTGACCCGGATCGTTACCGCTCGACCGCTGTTCCTGCTCCTTGGTTTCCTCCTGCTGCTGGTCGTCTGGCTCTCACTGGCCCTCGGGCCGGTGAGCCTGCCGCTGGGCGATACCCTGCGCGCGCTGGCGCACATGGTTGGGCTGCCCGTCTCCGCCGACGGCCTGGGTCAGGCCGAACTGATCGTCGGGCAGATTCGCCTGCCGCGTACTCTGCTGGGTATCGCGACCGGCGGTGTGCTGGCTCTGGCCGGCGTGGCGATGCAGGGCCTGTTCCGTAACCCGCTGGCCGATCCCGGCCTGATCGGGGTTTCCAGTGGCGCCGCCCTGGGGGCGGCCATCGCCATTGTCTTTGGTGCATCCATCGGTGGGCTGCCCGAGGCTTTCGCGCCTTACCTGCTGTCCGCATGCGCCTTTGCCGGCGGCCTGATGGTGACGGCGCTGGTCTACCGCCTGGGGCGTCACAATGGCCAGACCAGCGTGGCGACCATGCTGCTCGCCGGCATCGCGCTGACCGCGCTCGCGGGCGCGCTGATCGGCCTGTTCACCTACCTCGCCGACGACGCCACCCTGCGCACGCTGACGTTCTGGAACCTCGGCAGCCTCAATGGTGCGAGCTACCCGCGACTGTGGCCGTTGCTACTGATTACCCTGCTGGTGGCCTGTTGGCTGCCGCGCCGGGTGAATGCATTGAATGCGCTGCTGCTGGGCGAGTCCGAAGCGCGTCACCTGGGCTTCGACGTCGAGCGGCTGAAGGTCGAACTGATCCTCTGCACTGCGCTGGGCGTCGGTGCGGCGGTGGCCGCCGCCGGCATGATCGGCTTCATCGGTCTGGTGGTGCCGCACCTGCTGCGCCTGATCGTCGGCCCGGATCACCGGGTGCTGTTGCCTGCATCGATGTTCGGCGGCGCGATTCTCCTGCTGTTGGCCGACTTGATCGCTCGCTTGGCGCTGGCGCCGGCAGAGCTGCCGATCGGCATCGTCACTGCATTGATCGGTGCGCCATTCTTTCTCTACCTGCTGATCCGGGGGCGTTCCTGATGCTGTGCGCAGACAAGCTACTGGTGAAGCGCGGCGCCCAGACCGTCCTGCAGGATATGAGCGTGACACTGCAGCCGGGCCAGGTGCTCGGCGTTCTCGGCCCTAACGGCGCGGGCAAGAGCACCCTGCTCGGCGCGATGAATGGTGAACTACCGCTGGCCGGAGGGGAGGTGAGCCTCGACGGCCGCCCGCTGGAGTCCTGGCAAGGCAATGAGCGCGCACGTCGGTTGGCCGTGCTGCCGCAGTCGTCCTCGCTGAACTTCGCCTTTCCCGTCGAGGCCGTCGTGGGCTTCGGACGATTGCCCCACGACAGTGGCCGCCAGCGCGACGAGGAAATCATCCGTGAAGCCATGGCCGCTGCCGATGCTTCGCACCTGGCCGGGCGTAGCTACCTGGCGCTCTCCGGTGGCGAGCGTCAGCGGGTCCACCTTGCCCGTGTGCTGGCTCAGCTCTGGCCGGGCGGGGCGGAGCAGGTGTTGCTGCTGGATGAGCCGACTTCGGCGCTCGATCCACTGCATCAGCACACCACACTGCAGGCCGTGCGCGATTTCGCCGGGCGCGGCGCGGCGGTGCTGGTGATCCTGCACGACCTGAACCTGGCGGCGCGTTACTGTGATCGTCTGTTGCTCCTGCACGAGGCGCGCACGCATTTGCTCGGCACGCCGCACGAAGTGCTGCAGGCCGAGCCGCTGCGCACTGTCTTCGGCCTCGACGTGCTGGTGCAGGAGCATCCGGAGCGGGGCCATCCGCTGATCATCGCGCGCTGAAGGGAGTCGCCATGAAGAAGGTTCTGCTCGTGCCGCTGCTGGCGCTGCTCGCTGCCTGCCAGAATCAGGGGGTGGCGCCGCCGCTGCCGGTCTGGCAAAGCCCGGACGGGCGCGACAGTGCCGAACTGGGTGTGATCCGCGACTTGCGTAGCGGTGAACAGCTTTCGCCGGCACAGCTGCTCGATCAACTGGCTGCCGCACCGCGGGTCATAGTCGGCGAGCAGCACGATAACCCCGATCACCATGCGCTCGAACTCTGGCTGGCGCGCGCGCTGGCCGAGCGCCGTCCGAGTGGCAGCGTGCTGCTGGAGATGCTCAACCCCGATCAGCAGAGCGCAGTCGCTGCTGCCCAGTCTTCAGCGGCGAAGGGCGATATGCCGAGCGATCTGATCGGTGCGCTGCATTGGCAGCCGGGGTGGGATTGGTCGCAATACGGCCCGCTGGTGACCTGGCTGGTGAAACAGCCGGCGCCGCTGCTGGCGGCCAACCTGGATCGCAGCGAGATCATGGATATCTATCGGAATCAGCCCCAATTGCGGGGAACAGCCTCCACGGCCGCTCCGGTGCGCGATGCGTTGCTGCAGGACATCCGTGACTCCCACTGCGGCCTGCTGCCGGACAGTCAGCTCCCGGCGATGCTGGCGGTCCAGCAGCAGCGCGACCGGCGCCTGGCCGAGCGTTTCAAGGCGGCGCCTGAACCAGCCCTGCTGATTGCTGGCGGCTTCCATGCGCGCCGGGACCTGGGCGTTCCGCTGCACCTGCAGGACCTGGGAGCAGCGCAAGGGCTGAAGGTAGTGATGCTGGCCGAAGTGGGCAGGGAGGTGGCGCCGGCTCAGGCCGATTTCGTCTGGTACACCCCCGCACAGCCGCCAACGGATTATTGCGCGCAGATGCGCGGCAAGTAGTGAAGGGGCCTAACGGCCCTTTTTCGTTTCTGCGGGAATGACGGTCGCCGCAGAAATCGCAGGCAAAAAAAGACCCGGCAAAGTGCCGGGTCTAAAACCGTGATTAGCCTGATGAGGAGATAATCTGAAGAGTCCGACTGCGTGGTCTCTCTAGCTTATCCAACTGGCCTCGCAGCCAGTGGTTGTAATAATAACCATTATCATTTGAGAGTCAACACCTTTTCTTCGACCGATCCGAAGATTTTTTCGGCGGGCAGGAATGCTCTGTGTGAAGGAAAAATCGAGGCAAAAAAAAGACCCGGCAAAGTGCCGGGTCGAAACCGTGATTAGCCTGATGAGGAGATAATCTGAAGAGTCCGACTGCGTGGTCTCTTGAGGTTATCGATCTGGCCTCGCGACCAGATGACTCAATAATAATCATTATCATTTGAGGGTCAACCTCTTTTCTGCAGATTTTTTCTCGCCCGCGAAATACCGCCTGCGCAAACGAAAAAGCCCGGCGCTGGGCCGGGCTTTCTCAGGTGGAAGCGGATCAGTCGGCCTGGCGTTGTAGACGCAGCTGGGTGACTTCCTTGTTCAGCAGGTCGATGCGCCGCGCCATGCCTTCGATGAGGCTGTGGGCAATGCGCGGGTTGCTCTGCATCAGGCTGAGGAACTGGTCCTTGGGAATCACCATCACGGTGCACGGTTCGCTGGCGATCACCGAGGCGCTGCGCTTCTCGCGGGTGAACACGGCCATGGCGCCGAATATCTCGTCTTTCTGCACATCACCGACCTTCTGCCCGTCGACGAAGGCCTCGGCGTGGCCCTCGATGATGATGAACACGTGCTCGGCGTCGTCACCCTGCTGGATCAGCTGGGCGCCGGCAGCGAAGTGCTGGAAGCCGGTGGCCGGGCGGATCTCCGGCTGCTTGAGATGCGCCAGGGCATCCGACAACAGCGCGGTGTGGCCAATCAGGTAGTGCAGGAACTGCTCCTGACGCTGCTCGTGGCTGTGGATGTGACGGAATACTTCGCTGCGCAAATAAGGGATCAGGCACAGCGGCTCTTCGCTGACATAGCGGCAGGGCGGCAGCTCGATGCCCTGGCGCAGACCGACAAGGTCGCCTTCCTGCAGGTAGAACAGCGGGCGTTCATCCACCAGAGCATGGACTAGGCCGTTCTCGATGAGGAATAGGTGCTTGCCGGGCAACTCGCCTTCCAGATCGTCGGAGCGCTCCAGCCGGATGGCTTCGCCCGCGGGCTCAAGGCCGGCAAGCAGCTGCGCCGGAATGCCCTGTAGCCGATTGATCAGTCGATCGGCATAGGCGGGTTGTTCACCGAGTAGGTACATGGCCGTAATTCCTTGATATGGCGACGGTCGAGGGCGCACGAAGGGCCCTGAAACCATAAGCGGACAGGCACCTTGCGTAAACATTTTCCCACAGAGCTTGTGAGCTAGCTCTTGTTACGTGCTGGAAATGTCTCAAGCTCGCCGAGAAGGGCCGCTTTGTGCGCAGGGGGCAGGTCGTTCCAGTGCACATTCAGTAGTGCGCCCTCGATGGCATAGAGCAGCACTTTGGAGGCGCGGAAGCCCCGCGCGCGTACGGCCCGATAAGCGCCGACAGCGCCCAGGCGTCGTAGGTCGCCGGCGTTGTGGATGCCCACGGCGTGGAGCCACTGGGCGGAGGTTTTGCCGAGGTTCTTCAGGTGCAGCAGTTCGTCGTTCATCGTCTGTCCTTGCGATGGGCGCGATGGGTGTCAGGTCTTGAAGGGGCCGAGAACTGCTCGTAGCGGCCGGACACTCTGGAGGAAGTGTAGCGGTGACTGGGAAAAACGTGGCTTTGTGATATCGCCAAAAAAATTCGGGGCAGGGCGTTGTTGTCGTCGAAGGCTGGCCGGGCGGCGTCGCTACCGGCCGGAGATCGCCACGCGTGGGCGACTCCGGCCGACAGGCGGTGGATCAGAGGCCAGGCAGGCGCTGGCGGATGCTGGCAACCAAGGCGTCGAGGTTGGCGGCTTCCGGGGTGTTGACGCGCTTGCTGTGCTGCTGCTCCTCGGCGCTCAGGTCGTCGCGGCTGGCTAGCTGCGCCTGGACGACTTCCAGGGTGGCGTCAGAAGGGTCGTTGCCGTCGTTCTGGCGCTGGGCCAGCCAGCCGGCGATCACGGCTTCAGGTGCGTGGCAGTCGAGGATCAGGAAGGGCACGCCGGTTTCCTCGGCGATTTCCCATGCCGCGGCGCGCTGCTCGCGCTTGAGGAAGGTGGCGTCCAACACGACCGGGTAGCCGGCGCGCAGAATGTCCACGGCCAGTTCGTTGAGGCGCTGGTAGGTCGCGGCGGTGGAGTCGGCGTCATAGATGCCGCTCTTGAGCTGGCCCTGCTGATCGGTCTTCTGTTCACCGAACAGGCGCTTGCGTTCCACGTCCGAGCGCAGGCGAACGGCGCCCAGCGCTTCCACCAGGCGCAGGGCAACCTGGCTCTTGCCGACCGCGGAAACGCCGACGGTGACGGCCAGGAAGCGCGAGGGAATGGCGCTGTAGCTTTCCGCCAGGTTGGCGTAGTTGCGGTACTGGCGCAGGGTCGCGGCTTTCTGCACGGCGTCGGTCTGGTGCGCCAGGCTGAAAAGCGCGATCTTGGCGCGAACCAGGGCGCGGTAGGCCTTGTAGAAGTTCAGCAGGGCCAGGGATTGGTAGTCACCGGTGTATTCCAGGTACTGGCTGACGAAGCGCCGCGACAGGCATTTCAGGCCGCGGTCCTCCAGGTCCATCGCGAGGAAGGCGTAATCGGCGGTGACATCGGTGAAGCGGAACGGCTCGTTGAATTCGATGCAGTCGAACAGCACGGCCTTGCCATCGATGATCGCGGCGTTACCCAGGTGGATGTCGCCATGGCATTCGCGGATGAAGCCGTTTGCCTTGCGCTGCTCGAATACGCTGTGCAGGCGCTCGAAGCTGGATTCGGCCCAGGCTTCCAGGGCGCCGAGTTGTTGCAGGTCGGCCTTGTCGGAGAGCATCGGGCGGATCTGCTCGAAGTTCTGTCGCACCGGCGCCATGCAGGATTCTGGTGTGCCCAGCGGGTGCTCGATCGGTACGACCGGAGTGCGTAGATGGAAATCGGCGATCTGCTTGGCCAGGCCGTCGATGTGCTCGGCGCCCAGCTCTCCACGGGCCTGCACTTCGCTGAGCAGTTGGCTTTGCGGGAATTCGCGGCACTGGAGCATGTACTCGAAGGCCGGACCCTCACCGTTCAGTTGCGGCGCGGACTCGCTGCCGGTGATGGCGATCACGTCAAGGTACAGGCCTTCGGTCAGGCGCTGGTTCAAGCGCAGTTCTTCCTCACAGAAGTGCTTTCGCTTGGCCAGGTCGGTGAAGTCGAGGAAGCCGAAGTTCACCGGCTTCTTGATCTTGTAGACGTAGGAGCCAGTGAGCAGCACCCAGGAAATGTGGGTTTCGATGACCCGGAAACCGTCGACCGGATGTGGGAAGAGGGCGGGGTTCTGCAGGGCTGCGAGTAAGGTCTGGCTCACGTGATGTCCTTTCCGATCGAATTTCTGAAGGCAGGCATTATGGCGGCTGGGTAGGCAGCTGCAAACTCTGCGGCCGGCCGGCAACCAAATGGCCATCGTGGGGTCATAGCTCGGCGACTGCCGACTTCGCGAGATGCGCGGCAATTCGCATCAAGCCCGGACGCCCGCTGGAGCGGCGTCTGTCTCCTGTGGATAAAGTACGTATAATGCGCCGCCATGACGCGTCCCCGATCTTCCAAACCTCGTAAAAAAAGCGGCAAATCGTCGCCCGCCATGCGCAAGTGGCTGGGCTGGGCTCTCAAGCTCGGTCTGGTTGGCGTGGTGGTGCTGGCCGGTTTTGCCGTGTACCTCGATGCGGTTGTCCAGGAGAAGTTCTCCGGCAAACGCTGGACTATTCCCGCCAAGGTCTATGCCCGGCCGCTGGAGCTGTTCGTCGGCCTGAAACTGGGCAAGGACGACTTCCTGCGCGAGCTGGATGCCCTGGGCTATCGGCGCGAGACTTCGGTCGCCGGGCCGGGCGCGGTGTCGGTGGCCGGCAATGCCGTCGACCTGAACACACGCGGCTTCCAGTTCTATGAAGGTGCCGAGCCGGCGCAGCGCATCCGTGTGCGCTTCTCCGGCGACTATGTGGCCGGCCTGAGTCGCGCCAACGGTGGCGACCTCGCTGTCGCACGCATGGAGCCGCTGCTGATCGGCGGCCTGTACCCGGCGCACAACGAAGACCGCATCCTGATCAAGCTCGACCAGGTGCCGCCGTACCTGATCGATACCCTGGTGGCCGTGGAAGACCGGGACTTCTGGACCCACCACGGGGTTTCGATCAAGTCCATCGCCCGCGCCGTCTGGGTCAACGCCAGCGCCGGCCAGTTGCGCCAGGGCGGCAGCACGCTGACCCAGCAGTTGGTGAAGAACTTCTTCCTGACCAACGAACGCAGCCTGTCGCGCAAGCTCACCGAAGCCATGATGGCGGTGCTGCTGGAACTGCATTACGACAAGCGCGAAATCCTCGAGGGCTACCTCAACGAGGTGTTCCTCGGCCAGGACGGCCAGCGCTCGGTGAACGGCTTCGGCCTCGCCAGCCAGTACTTCTTCAGCCAGCCGCTGTCGGAGCTCAAGCTGCCGCAGGTCGCTCTGCTGGTCGGCATGGTGAAAGGGCCCTCCTATTACAACCCGCGCCGCAATCCTGAACGTGCGCTGGAACGCCGCAACGTGGTGCTCGACGTGCTCGCCGAGCAGGGCGTGATCACTGCCGACGAAGCGGCTGCCGCCAAGCAGACGCCGCTGGGTGTGACTCGCCAGGGCAGCATGGCCAACAGCTCCTATCCGGCTTTCCTCGACCTGGTGAAACGCCAGCTGCGCGAGGATTACCGCGACGAGGACCTGACCGAAGAAGGCCTGCGTATCTTCACCAGCTTCGACCCCATCCTGCAGATGAAGGCCGAGTCCGCCGTCAGCGAAACCTTCAAGCGCCTCGAAGGCCGCAAGGGCGTCGCCGAAACCGAAACCGCGATGGTCGTGACCAATCCGGAAACCGGTGAGATCCAGGCTTTGCTCGGCAGCCGCGACCCGCGCTTTGCTGGCTTCAACCGCGCCGTCGATGCGGTGCGGCCGATCGGTTCTCTGGTCAAGCCGGCGGTCTACCTGACCGCGCTGGAAAAGCCGAGCCAGTACACCCTGACCAGTTACATCCAGGATCAGCCGTTCCAGGTGAAGGGCAAAGATGGTCAGGTCTGGACGCCGAAGAACTATGAAGGCACCGCCAACGGAACCATCTTCCTCTACCAGGGGTTGGCCCGTTCGCTGAACCTGTCTACTGCCAGGCTGGGTCTCGACCTGGGCGTGCCGAACGTTCTGAAGACGCTGGAGCGACTAGGCGTTTCGCCGAACTGGCCGGCTTATCCGTCGATGCTGCTGGGGGCCGGTGCTCTGAGCCCGATGCAGGTGGCGACCATGTACCAGACCATCGCCAGCGGCGGTTTCAATACTCCGCTGCGTAGTATTCGCAGTGTGCTGGCGGCCGACGGGCAGCCGCTCAAGCGTTATCCGTTCCAGGTCCAGCAGCGCTTCGATCCGGGCGCCATCTATCTGCTGCAAAGCGCCATGCAGCGCGTGATGCGCGAGGGCACCGGGCGTTCCGTCTACAACCAGCTGCCGGCGTCCCTGACCCTGGCGGGCAAGACCGGCACCACCAACGACTCCCGCGACAGCTGGTTCTCCGGCTTCGGTCAGGACCTGCTGGCGGTGGTGTGGATCGGTCGCGACGACAACGGCAAGACGCCGCTCACCGGCGCCACCGGTGCGCTGCAGATCTGGACCAGCTTCATGCGCAAGGCCAATCCGGCGCCGCTGGACATGCCTATGCCGGATAATGTCGTGCAGGCCTGGGTCGATCCGCATACTGGGCAGGGCACAGACGCCAACTGCCCCGGTGCGGTGCAGATGCCTTATATTCGTGGAAGCGAGCCTGCGCTGGGCGCAGGTTGCGGAAACCAGACGCCGGCCGGCGAAGTCATGGATTGGGTGCGTGGCTGGTTGAACTGATGCAAGAGGATTGGAAGTGAGAAAAGCTTGGTTTGCAGCGTCGGCGACTCTGGCGCTTCTGTCCGGTTGTGCCTCCCCCCAGCACGGCGCGATTCCCGTGCAGGACTCCGGTACCTCCGTCTCCAACTCGGAGCGCGTCGGCCGCAGCGGTGGCAACACCCAGGCGCCGGTACGTGCCGGAGCCGGCCAGAGCATCCCGCAAGGTGACTCCGGCGTTACCGTGATGGTCCCGCAGGATGCCGGCGTGGCACCTATCCAGACCTTCCCGGCACAAACCGGCGCTGCGCCGATCAGCACTGCGCCGATGACCACCTCCGGAGGTGCCAGCGGCTCGAACTATTCGTCGCAGCAGCCGATTTCCACCAGCGGCGGCATTACCTCCAGCGGTGGTTTCCAGTCGCAGACCTACCAGCAGCCGGCGTACCAGACCCAGCAGGCGGCGCCGTCCTCCCAGAACGTTTATCAGGGCCCGTCCGGGATTCCGTCGAGCAACTCCGGCCTGTCGGCGGACGAGCAGCTGGATGGCCCGGTGCTGGCGCTGTTGACCTCCGCTTCGCAGCAGCAGGGCGGTGGTGATCTGAACGGCGCTGCTGCCAGCCTGGAGCGTGCCCAGCGTATCGCTCCGCGCGAGCCGCAGGTGCTCTACAAGCTGGCCCAGGTTCGCCTGGCCCAGGGCGATGCCGCGCAGGCCGAGCAGGTAGCGCTGCGAGGTCTGTCGCTGGCCAATGGTCGCCCGACCATGCAGGCCAGCCTGTGGGATCTGATTGCCAAGTGCCGTGACCAGCAGGGCAATGCGGCCGGTGCCGCCGAAGCGCGGCAGAAAGCCAAGGTGACCCTGTAATGGACGGGCGTGTGCTGGCCGTTGCCGATCAGTTGCTGCGGATCGAGCGGGAGCTGCGTGCGATCGGGAAGTGGGGAGTTGAGAGCCCGTCGACGGACAGGCTCTCCAGCATCGAGCCCTTCTGCGTGGACACGTTGGCGCTGGAGGAGTGGCTGCAGTGGATCTTCCTGCCGCGGATGAAGTTGATCATCGAGAGTGGCGCGGACCTGCCCAGTGCCTCAGGCATCCGCGCCATCGCGGAAATGGCTTACGCCAATGAGGGCGCACGAGTGGTGGCGTTGCTGGATGCCCTTGGCGCCTTCGATCAACTGATCAGCCCGACGCCCTGAGGGGCATCAGTTGCAGTTTTCGCGCAGGCTCTTCTCGCTGGTGGCGATGCGCCCCTGGCGTTCTTCTTCGGTGATCCGCCGCAGATCGCCGTTACCGTCGTCCACCCGGATCCGCGGGTTGTTCTTCAGTTGGGCCAAGTCGGTGCGCAGCTTTTCGCATTGCTGAATGCGCTCGGCTTCCTGCTGTGCCACTTCCTGGCGCACCTTCTCGTCGGCGGCCTTCTGCTTTTCGTCCGTGCTGGGTGGCAGCGTAGGCTTGGCGGCAGCGGGCGGCGGGAAGTTGCTCGCCTTGGGCGGGGCGGTATTGGTGTTGACGGCGGCGGCGTCGGTGCCTTCCGGCGGTTGGGCGCCGAAGTGGGTGATGCCCTGGGCATCGACCCATTTGTAGACCTGCGCGGCCATCACGGTCGGGGCCAGTGCGAGCAGCAGGCTGCCCATGAAAATCGTCCGTCGCATGCGTTGTCGATCCTTGGGATGCGGAGTCTGTTGGTAACTATAACCAAAACGTGCGCTTATTCACTCTGAGAAAGTTCACATCCCTGCTTCATTCAAAGCCATATATGGCTTGACTTGGCCGCTTCGTTTCAGAAGAATCCAAGGTTCGCTGCAGTGGGCCGGCCGCAAGCTGGTTTTACTCGGCAGACAAGAGGTGCTACCCGCGCCGCAAAGTTTCACCCTGTTTCGCGTTACCTCGCGCTGGGTGGAGGCTCTCCGTAACACAAACAGGAGCGTCTCCAGGTTCTGCTCAATCGGCAGTCGACGTAGCCGGCGATTACATTCGCCCATGTCTGCCGGGCAGCCATCCAAGTCGGTCCCCCACGTTGGGGGTTTCCGTATATAGCGTTCTAGAGGTGACAACGTGGAACTTTTATCCGGCGCTGAAATGGTCGTCCGCTCCCTGCGTGACGAAGGCGTTAAGTACATCTACGGGTACCCGGGCGGTGCCCTCCTGCATATCTACGACGCTCTCTTCAAAGAGAACGAAGTAACCCATATCCTGGTTCGCCACGAGCAGGCCGCGACCCACATGGCCGACGGCTATGCGCGCGCCACCGGCAAGCCGGGCGTGGTGCTGGTGACCTCCGGTCCCGGCGCGACCAACGCCGTCACCGGCATCGCTACCGCCTACATGGACTCCATCCCGATGGTGGTGATCTCTGGCCAGGTGGCGAGCAACATGGTCGGTACCGATGCGTTCCAGGAAACCGACATGGTCGGTATCTCCCGCCCGATCGTGAAGCACAGCTTCATCATCAAGCACCCGTCGGAAATCCCGGAAGTCATCAAGAAGGCCTTCTATATCGCCCAGTCCGGTCGTCCCGGCCCGGTGGTGATCGATATTCCGAAGGACATGGGCGATCCGACCCAGAAGTTCGAGTACAACTACCCGAAGAAGGTCAAGCTGCGCTCCTACAGCCCGGCGGTCCGTGGTCACTCCGGTCAGATCCGCAAGGCTGCCGAGATGATGCTCGCCGCCAAGCGCCCGATCATCTACGCCGGTGGTGGCGTGATCATGGGCAATGCCGCCGAGCCGCTGACCGAAGTCGCGCGCATGCTCAATGTGCCGGTCACCAACACCCTGATGGGGCTGGGTGGCTATCCGGGTGCCGATCGCCAGTTCGTCGGCATGCTCGGCATGCACGGCAGCTACACCGCGAACCTCGCGATGCACCACGCTGACGTGATCTTCGCGGTAGGCGCACGCTTCGACGACCGCGTGATCAACGGCGAGACCGCTGCCAAGTTCTGTCCGAACGCCAAGATCATCCACGTCGACATCGACCCGGCCTCGATCTCCAAGACCGTCAAGGCCGACATCCCGATCGTCGGCCCGGTGGACAGCGTCCTGACCGAAATGGTCGCGATCCTCAAGGAAATCGGCGAGACCCCGAACAAGGAAGCCCAGGCTGCCTGGTGGAAGCAGATCGAGGAATGGCGCGGCACCCGCGGCCTGTTCCCGTACAACATGGGCGACGGCAGCATCATCAAGCCGCAGACCGTGATCGAGACCCTCTGCGAAGTCACCAACGGTGATGCCTTCGTCGCTTCCGACGTGGGCCAGCACCAGATGTTCGCGGCGCAGTACTACCGCTTCAACAAGCCCAATCGCTGGATCAACTCCGGTGGCCTGGGCACCATGGGCTTCGGTTTCCCGGCCGCCATGGGCGTGAAGCTGAACTTCCCCGATGCCGACGTCGCCTGCGTGACCGGTGAAGGCAGCATCCAGATGAACATCCAGGAGCTGTCCACCTGCCTGCAGTACGACCTGCCGGTGAAGATCGTCAACCTGAACAACGGTGCGCTGGGCATGGTCCGCCAATGGCAGGACATGCAGTACAACAGCCGTTATTCGCACTCCTACATGGAATCGCTGCCGGACTTCGTCAAGCTGGCTGAAGCGTATGGCCACGTCGGCATGCGCATCACCGACCTGAAGGACCTGAAACCGATGATGGAAGAAGCCTTCGCGATGAAGAATCGCCTGGTCTTCCTCGACATCCAGGTCGATACCAGCGAGCACGTCTACCCGATGCAGATCCGCGGTGGTGCGATGCGCGACATGTGGCTGAGCAAGACGGAGCGTACCTGATCATGCGACACATCATTTCCCTGCTGCTGGAAAACGAACCCGGTGCGCTCTCCCGCGTGGTCGGCCTGTTCTCCCAGCGCAACTACAACATCGAAAGCCTGACCGTCGCCCCGACCGAGGACCCGACGCTGTCGCGCCTGACCCTGACCACCGCCGGTCAGGATGAGGTCATCGAGCAGATCACCAAGAACCTCAACAAGCTCATCGAGGTGGTAAAACTGGTGAACCTCTCGGAGAGCGCGCACATCGAGCGCGAGCTGATGCTGGTGAAAGTGAAGGCGACCGGCGCCCAGCGTGCCGAGGTCAAGCGCACCACCGACATCTTCCGCGGACAGATCGTCGACGTCACCAGCAGCGTCTACACCGTGCAGCTGGCCGGTACCAGCGACAAGCTGGATAGCTTCATCCAGGCCGTCGGCGCCGCGTCGATCCTCGAAGTTGTCCGTAGCGGCGTCACCGGCATTGCCCGTGGCGACAAGACTCTCAGCATCTGATTTGAAATACGGCCCACGAGGCCAACTGACAGGGGATTACCCAAATGCGCGTTTTCTACGATAAAGACTGTGACCTCTCCATCGTTCAGGGCAAGAAAGTTGCCATCATCGGTTACGGTTCCCAGGGCCACGCCCACGCCTGCAACCTGAAAGACTCCGGCGTCGACGTTACCGTCGGCCTGCGTGCGGGGTCTTCCTCCGTTGCCAAGGCTCAGAACCACGGCCTGAAAGTCGCCGAAGTGGCTGAAGCCGTTGCCGCTGCCGACCTGGTCATGATCCTGACCCCGGACGAGTTCCAGGGCCGCCTGTACAAGGACGAGATCGAGCCGAACCTGAAGAAGGGCGCTACCCTGG
This sequence comes from Pseudomonas sp. PDM18, assembly GCF_014852585.1. GTDB lineage: Bacteria > Pseudomonadota > Gammaproteobacteria > Pseudomonadales > Pseudomonadaceae > Pseudomonas. Next base: position 154,116 of record NZ_JACVBX010000015.1, read on the forward strand.
CCTTCGCTCACGGCTTCTCCATCCACTACAACCAGGTCGTACCGCGCGCTGACCTCGACGTGATCATGATCGCGCCGAAGGCCCCGGGCCACACCGTTCGCTCCGAGTTCGTCAAGGGCGGTGGCATCCCTGACCTGATCGCCATCTACCAGGACGCTTCGGGCAATGCCAAGAACGTCGCTCTGTCCTACGCCTGCGGCGTTGGCGGCGGCCGTACCGGCATCATCGAAACCACCTTCAAGGACGAGACCGAAACCGACCTGTTCGGCGAGCAGGCTGTTCTGTGCGGCGGTTGCGTCGAGCTGGTGAAAGCCGGTTTCGAAACCCTGGTCGAAGCCGGTTACGCTCCGGAAATGGCCTACTTCGAGTGCCTGCACGAACTGAAGCTGATCGTTGACCTCATGTACGAAGGCGGCATCGCCAACATGAACTACTCGATCTCGAACAACGCCGAATACGGCGAGTACGTGACCGGTCCGGAAGTCATCAACGCCGAATCCCGTCAGGCCATGCGCAACGCTCTGAAGCGCATCCAGGACGGCGAATACGCCAAGATGTTCATCTCCGAAGGCGCCACCAACTACCCGTCGATGACCGCCAAGCGCCGCAACAACGCCGCTCACGGCATCGAAGTCATCGGCGAGCAGCTGCGCGCCATGATGCCGTGGATCGCCGCCAACAAGATCGTCGACAAGACCAAGAACTAAGGTCTTTTCGACGAACGAAGAAACGCGGCGCTTGCCGCGTTTTTTCGTTTAGGGGCGGTGATCTGGTATAAAGCGGGGGCGTCGGGTGAGTCTGCGCAGTAGCGTGCCCCGGCGAATCTCAGCCTCAACGAGTTCTCAAGGAATCGTCCATGAGTGAAGGTCACGAGGAGCCGAACAAGGCTTCCGACACCGAAGAAAGTCTGCTGCCCATCGATGAACACATCGAAGAGGGGCATGACGCCGAAGGTCGCAAGGTTCGTCATCGCGGCATCTACCTGCTGCCCAACCTGTTCACCACCGCGGCACTGTTCACCGGCCTCTACGCCATCATCAATGCCATGAACGGCGACTTCTCCAACGCCGCTATCGCCATCTTCGTCGCCATGGTCCTCGACGGCCTCGACGGTCGTGTGGCCCGCCTGACCAATACCCAGAGTGCCTTCGGTGCCGAGTACGACTCGCTGTCCGACATGGTTGCTTTTGGTGTCGCTCCGGCGCTGGTTGCCTTCGAGTGGGCGCTGAGCAGCCTGGGCAAGGTCGGCTGGATGGTCGCCTTCATCTATGTGGCGGGAGCTGCTCTGCGTCTGGCACGCTTCAATACTCAGGTGGGCAAGGCCGACAAGCGCTACTTCATTGGTCTGGCCAGTCCGGCTGCCGCGGCGCTGGTTGCCGGTACGGTGTGGGCGTTCGCCGACTTCGACGTGCAGGGTGCCAAGGTTTCCCTGCTGGTTGCCCTGATGGTCGCTGCCGCTGGCATGCTGATGGTCAGCAACATCAAGTACTACAGCTTCAAGGATCTCGACCTGCGTGGTCGCGTGCCGTTCATGGCGATCCTGGTGGTGGTGCTGGCATTCGCCGTGGTCTTCACCGACCCGCCGCGCATCCTGCTCCTGCTGTTCCTTGCTTACGCCACCTCCGGCCCGGTGCAATACTTGTTGCAATTGCGCCGTCGCAAGCAGCCGCCTGCCGTGTAATTTCCAGCGGGCTCCGCAGTCTACTGGCGCATACAGCCAGTCGTTGCGGAGCCCGTCATGCTGATCAAGTCGTCCCGCCTTTCCGATTGCCACGAATCGGAAGTCACTCCTGAATCCCTCTATCTCTCCCGCCGCCACTTTCTCGGTGGTGCGATGGCGGCTGCCGCACTGTCCGGACTGCCCCGGCTGAGCCTTGCCGATGGCGGTCGCTATGCTGATGTGGCCGAAGCGGCTGCTCCTTCCTGGTTGGCGGAGAAGCTGTCGGCTACCCGCTGGGATGCCGTGACGGTGAAAGATGAAGCCATTACGCCATTCAAGGACGCGACCACCTACAACAACTTCTACGAGTTCGGCCCCGACAAGGGCGATCCCGCCGCCAATGCCGGCGCGCTGAAGACCGAGCCGTGGTCAGTCGTGATCGATGGGGAGGTGGGCAAGCCTGGCAAGTATGGTCTCGAAGACTTCATCAAGCCCTATCAACTGGAGGAACGCATCTACCGGCTGCGCTGTGTCGAAGCCTGGTCAATGGTCATTCCCTGGATTGGCTTCCCGATATCCGACCTGATCAAGCGAGTGGAGCCGACCAGCAAGGCAAAGTACGTACGCTTCGAAACGCTGGTGGATCGCAAGGACATGCCGGGTGTGCAGTCCAACTTCGCCCTGATCGACTGGCCCTATGTGGAAGGGTTGCGTATGGACGAAGCCATGCATCCGTTGGCGATATTGGCAGTCGGCATCTATGGCCGGGTGCTGGCGAACCAGAACGGAGCACCGCTTCGCCTGGTGGTGCCGTGGAAGTACGGGTTCAAGGGGGCCAAGTCCATCGTGCGGATCAGCTTCGTGGAAGAGCAGCCCAAGACTACCTGGCAAAGCCTGGCGGCTGATGAGTACGGTTTCTATGCCAACGTCAATCCGACCGTGGACCATCCTCGCTGGAGTCAGGCGCGCGAGCGGCGCCTGCCCAGTGGACTATTCAGCCCCAATGTTCGTCCTACCCTCATGTTCAACGGCTACGCCGATGAGGTCGCTTCGCTTTATGCAGGCATGGACCTGAGGATGGATTACTGATGCGCTATCCGTTCTGGCGGGCCGGGGTGTTTCTGGCTGCGATGCTGCCGCCCCTTTATTGGCTGTACCAGGCGTGGATCTTCGATCTCGGCCCGGACCCGGGCAAGGCGTTGGTCGACCGGCTGGGGCAGGGCGGTCTGATCCTGTTGCTCATAACCCTGACCATGACTCCCCTGCAGAAGATCACCCGCTGGGGAGGCTGGGTACAGGTGAGGCGGCAGTTGGGTCTGTGGTGCTTCACTTATATAGTGCTGCACCTGGGCGCCTATGCCGTCTTCATCCTGGGTCTGGACTGGGCGCAGTTGGGCGTAGAACTGCGCAAGCGTCCCTATATCATCGTGGGGGGCATTGCCTTCCTCGGTCTGCTCTTCCTGGCGATCACCTCCAACCGGTACAGCATGCGAAAGCTCGGGGCGAGCTGGAAGAAACTGCATCGCCTGATATATGTCATCCTCGGTCTGGGGTTGCTGCATATGCTGTGGGTCGTACGCTCAGATCTTGAGCGCTGGGCGGTCTATGCAGCCATAGGCCTGATCCTGATGCTTCTGCGGACGCCGCCGGTGGCGCGTCGCCTACCTTTCCTGCGGGGCCGTCCGGCGGCGAACTGAAGAAAGTTTAAATTAGTCGTTGACGGCTGATTTAAACTCCCTATAATGCGCGCCACTCCCAGCGACGAAGCGCTGAAAGAACTTGAAAATCAAGTACTTACAGGTGTTCTGAGGTGAGAGGGGTGGTCAGGCGGGTGATTCACTTGCCGCTCTTCATTCGCTGCTTCGGTAGCGAGCTGAAAAGAAGATCGCCGAGGTGGTTGACAGCGAGTTTGATCGCTGTAGAATGCGCCTCCCGCTGATGAGAAGGTTTCCTTCGCTGAAGCACAAGCGATTGAGTAGAAAAGAAATTTTCGAAAATAAAGCTTGACGGAAAGAGAGGTTAGCGTAGAATGCGCGCCTCGGTTGAGGCGAAAGCCTCAGCCAAACGCTCTTTAACAAGTTGAATCAA
>NZ_JACVBX010000016.1 GCF_014852585.1 Pseudomonas sp. PDM18
TTCATTATCAGCAGGAGTTTGCTGATCGCTACCAAAAACTACGGGACAAGGGGCGGTGCCCGAAGGTCGTATTAGTGGCATGCATGCGCGTACTGATCGTGCGGATCAACGCGATGGTGAGAGACGGCACCGGTTGGAGGACAGGTGCCGTGTGAAGACAGTTGCTCCTACAAAAGCTCGAGGACGATCAGGCCCCGAGGCTCTCGATATCCCGCGCCAGAATCTCCAGCTCATGCGCCAGCGACCCGCGCAGCGTTTCCTCGCTGAGCTGGAACGACGGCGCGCCGCAGGTCAGCGCCATCAGCCCGCCATCGGCCAGGCGCAGCGGGACGCCGGCCGCCCGCACGTTGCGGTCCCAGTCGCCGAGAGACAGGCAGAAGCCATGCTGGCGGAACTCCTCGAAGGACGCTTCCAGCGAGGCACGCATGACCGACCAATCGCCTTCGTGGCGCTCCTGCAGGGCCGACAGCAGGTGCTCGCGCTCCTGCTCCGGGGTCGCAGCAAGGTACGCGCGGCCGGCGGCTGTGGTCGCCAATGGCAGGCGCACGCCGGCGTCCATGCGCAGGGAAGTGGCTTCCGGCGGACGGCAGTTTTCCACGTAGATCATCGACAGCCAGTCGCGGCAGGTCAGGCCTACCGTGGTGTTGGTGCGACGGGCAAAGGCATCCATGTACGGCTTGGCCAGTTGGCGGACGCGCAGGTTGGAAACGTAGGCGTAACCCAGCGCCAGCACGCCGGAATCCAGCTGGTACTTCTCGTGCTGCTGCGAGTAGCAGAGGTAGCCGAGCTGGGTGAGGGTGTAGGTCATGCGCGACACGGTCGCCTTGGGCAGGCCGGTGATCCGCGAGATTTCCTGGTTGCCGAGCACCACCGAGCCGTGGGTGAAGGCGCGCAGCACATCCAGTCCGCGGGCGAGCGCCTCGACGTACTTGCGGTCCTTGGGGTTGCTGCTGTCTTCGACGTCGTCGCTCATGGGGCCTCGGCGGGGGATTGCAGTTACGGCGCCACGCGCGGCGCGGGCGAACGATAGCAGATCGCCCAGTCGCCACGCAGCGGTCCGCGTGTGCTCGTTGCGCCGGGCTAGCCTATCGCATACCATCGATTTCGACACGATGTTTCGCTGTGCAGAACAACAATTCGAATCCAGAGCCACTACAGGCTCGAAAAAGAAACGGAGAAGTCGATGTCTGCTCAACCCTCCGGTCACGTGGCCCGCGAGCTCGCCCGTCACGCCTACCAGAACCTCCACGACTTGCTGCGCGATGCCTGTCTCGAATTCCCCCAGCGCCTGGCGTTCTCCTGCGGCGACAGCCATCTGAGCTTCGCCGAACTGGAGCGCCAGGCCGATGCCTTTGCCCGCTACCTGCGCCACCACGCCGGGCTGCAACCGGGCGACCGCCTGGCACTGATGCTGCCCAATTCCCTGCAGTACCCCATCGCCACGTTCGGCGCGCTGAAGGCTGGCGTGGTGCTGGTGAACACCAACCCGCAATACACCGCCAGCGAACTGCGCCACCAGCTGGCCGACTCCGGCGCCAGCGCCGTGCTGCTGCTCGACCGACTGCTGCCGCTATTGCGCGGCGTGCAGGCGCACAGCGAAGTGCGACAGGTGTTGCTGACGTCCATCGACGACATCGAGCGCCCGCAGTTCGACAGCGACGAGGCCGACTGCACGCGCTTCCAGCAGGCCCTGCGCCTGGGCGCCGAAGCGCCGCCAGTGGACACCGAGCCGGGCCTGGATCGCCTCGCGCTGCTGCAGTACACCGGCGGCACCACGGGCGTCTCCAAGGGCGCGATGCTCAGCCACCGCAGCCTGATTGCCAATGTCATCCAGACCCTGGAGCTGTTCCTGCGCCCCGGCCTGCTGGAGCCAGCCACCGACGTGCGCATCGCGCCGCTGCCGCTCTACCACATCATGGCCTTCGCCACGAACTGCCTGTCCTCGGTGGGCATGGGCCTGCACACGGTGTTCATCCGCGACGGCCGCAACCTCGACGAGATCATTGGCGCGATGCACCGCTATCCCTTCACCCTGATGAGCGGGATCAACACCCTGTTCGTCGGCCTGATGAACCACCCGGATTTCCCCAGCATCGACTTCAGCCACCTGAAGTGGGTGACGTCCGGCGGCGCGCCGCTGAACCGCGAAGTCGGCCGGCGCTGGGAAGCGCTGACCGGCGCACCGGTGCGCGAAGGTTTCGGGCTCACCGAGGCCTCGCCGGTGGTCTCCACAGGCACGCTGCTGAGCCCGTACCGCGAGGGCTACGTCGGCCAGGCGCTGGTGGATACCGAGCTGCGCACCGTGGACGAGGAGGGCAACGACACCGGCCCCGACCAGCCGGGCGAGCTGTGGCTGCGCGGCCCGCAGGTGATGCAGGGCTACTGGCAGCGCCCCGAAGAAAGCGCCCAGGTGCTGACTGCCCACGGCTGGCTGAAGACCGGCGACATCGCCGAGCTGGATGCCGACGGCATGCTGAAGATCGTCGACCGCAAGAAGGACATGATCCTGGTCTCCGGCTTCAACGTGTTCCCCAACGAAGTGGAAGACGCGGTGATGCGCCACCCCGGCGTGCGCGAGTGCGTGGCCATCGGTGTGCCGGACGAACGCAAGGGCGAATCGGTGAAGCTGTTCGTCAGCCTCAAGGACGAGACGCTGGCACCGGCGCAGATCATCGCCCACTGCCGCGAGCACCTCACCGGCTACAAGGTGCCGAGCTTTGTCGAGGTGCTCGACGAGCTGCCCAAGACCAGCGTCGGCAAGCTGTTGCGCCGTCAGCTGCGCGAACTGGAACTGGCCAAAAGGACCACCGTGTGAGCACAACGTCTATGGTTGAAGCAGGTGTGCACGACGAGACCCGCAGCATGACCGAGTCCTTCCACCGTATCGGCGTGATCGGCGCCGGGGCCATGGGCCGCGGCATCGCCCAGCTGTTCGCCACGGCCGGCCTACCGGTGCGCCTGTACGATAGCAACCCGCAGACCGTGGAGCAGGCCCTGGCCTTCAACCGCGAGCTGCTGGAGCGCGCGGTGGCCAAAGGCAAGCTCGCCGCGGACGGCCTCGAAGCGACGATGCAGCGCCTGCTGCCTACCCACAGCCTCGACGAGCTGGCCGACTGTGACCTGCTGATCGAGGCCATCATCGAGGACCTCGGCGCCAAACAGGCGCTGCTCGCCGAGCTGGAAAAACGCGTGGCGCCGGATGCCGTGCTGGCGAGCAATACCTCGTCGCTCTCGGTCACCCACATCGCCGCGCGCTGCCAGCACCCGCAGCGGGTCGCCGGCTTCCACTTCTTCAACCCGGTGACGCTGATGCGCATCGTCGAGGTGGTGCGCGGCCAGCGCACCAGCGAGTCGGTGGTGCGCCGCCTGAGCCGGTTGGCGGAGCAGGCCGGGCACTACCCAGCAGTGTCGCCGGACAGCCCCGGCTTCATCGTCAATCACGCCGGCCGCGCCTTCAGCACCGAAGCCCTGCGCATCCTCGGCGAAGGCATCGCCAGCCCGGCGCAGATCGACCGCATCCTGCGCGACGGCGTGGGCTTTCGCATGGGGCCCTTCGAGCTGCTCGACCTGACCGGCCTGGACGTGTCCCACGCGGTGATGGAGTCGCTCTACCAGCAGTTCTACCAGGACCCGCGCTATACCCCGTCGCCGCTGGCCGCGCAGCGCGTCGCTGGCGGCTTGCTGGGGCGCAAGAGCGGCGAGGGCTTCTACCGCTACCGCGACGGCCAGGCCGTGCGCGAGCCAGAGGAACAGCACGAAACCGTGTTGCTCAATCGCCCGTACTGGCTCGACAGCCAGGACCCGGAGCTGCGCCACCGTGTGGCGGCGATCCTTACCCTGGGCGGCGTGGTGCTGGAGACCGGCGAAGCACCGTCGTCCCGCGCCATCTGCCTGGTCACCCCGCTGGGCGTGGATGCCAGCACGCGCATCGACGCCCTCGGCCTGCCGCCGGAGCGCAGCCTGGCGCTGGAGACCTTCACCGAACTGGACCGCCGCCGCGTGCTGATGCGCCAGCCGGCGCTCGACCCCAAGCTCGAAACCCAGGCGCGCCAGGCGCTGGGCAGCGACGGCGTGCCGGTGGAAGTGATCAACGATTCGCCCGGCTTCATCAGCCAGCGGGTGGTCGCCGGCATCGTCAACCTCGGCGGCGAGATCGCCCAGCGCGGCATCGCCACACCGGTGACGCTGGACCGCGCGGTGCAACTGGCGCTGGGTTATCCCCTGGGCCCGCTGGCCTTCGGCGAACACTACGGCGCGGCGCGCATCCTCACCATCCTCCAGGGCCTGCAGGCCTGCTACGGCGAGGCTCGCTACCGGCCCAGCCCGTGGCTGCGCCGCCGCGTGCAGCTGGATTTGCCGCTGCATAGCCCGGATCGGGCGGAGTGACGTTCTTCAACCTGTAGGACGGGCGCCGGCGCTGGGCGATTCGCGAGCAATAACTAAGCGCTCCCTCGCTCCAAGAGGCCAGCGCGATGCAGCTTTTCGTAGGAGAGAGCTTGCTCGCGAACCCACCCCGGCGAAGTGCTCACCGGAAGCTGACGAACTCCCCAGCCTTCAACTTTTTCAGCGCCGCCTTGCGCTCCGCCGGCGGCAACGCCCCGAGCTTTTCCACCCGCGCGTAGAACGCCGGCCAGTTGCCACCGACCTGGGCGAACAGCGCGGCGAAGGCCGGCACCCACTGGTCGTAGAGGCCGAAGGGCAGCAGCTTGGCATTGTTCAGCGGGCCCTTGACCCAGGCGTCGAAGGGCGCCTTGCCGCCCCAGTCCTCATCGCGCATCCGCGCGTAGTCGCGGCGCAGGCGCTCGAACTCGGCCTGCTTGCCGGCGCGTTTCTCGGCGTCGCTGCGCGGGCTGGCGTAGAGGGTCTGCAGGCGCTCGCGGGTATCGAGCACCAGCTCGGTAAAACGCTTGCGTTGCTCGGCCAGTAACGGCGCTTCGTCCGGCAGACGGCGCGCCTCACGCCAGCGGCGACCGCCCTCGGCCTCGACGAAGGAGGCGTAGGACTCGTTGAACGTCGTATCGCCGGGCAGGTAGAACTTCTGGTGCGCCAGTTCGTGGAAGATCGTCTCGGCCAGGCGCTGGTCGCCCCAGCGCAACATGCCGCTGAGGATCGGGTCGTCGAACCAGCCGAGGGTCGAATAGGCCTCCACGCCGCCGACATAGACGTCCAGCCCCTGTTCCTTGAGGCGTTTGGCCTCCGCCTGCGCCCCCTGGTCGCCGTAGTAGCCGCGGTAAGCCACGCAGCCGGCGATGGGGAAGCAGTGGGTCAGCGGCTGCAGCGACAGCTCCGGCGTGGCGAACACGTTCCACACCACGTTGGGCCGGTGGATGTCGGCATACAGGCGGTAGCTCTGGTTGTCCGGCAGGCCCAGTTCGGCGCTGGCGAAGGCGCGGGCTTCCTGGGACAGCTCAAGACGCTGGCGCAAGGCGGGGTCGCGGGTCGGGTCGGCGACCACTTCGGCCACCGGTTCGCGGGCGGCGAGCAGGCGCAACTGGCCGTCCGCCAGCTGGCCGTAATACCCCACGGTGGAACAACCGCTCAGCGCCCAGATGGCCAGGCAGGGAACCCAGCGGCACAGGCGGCTGTCGAGTGTCGGGATAAGAAGGCGGAAGGGCATGCGCGGAACATAGCACAGGGCCTGGTCCGCCCGCTGCCGCCCCCATCGACCCAGGAGCCAACCCGATGCGCGCCCTTCTCATTCCTGCCGGCCTGCTCGCCCTGAGCGGCTGTTCGCTGCTGATGCCCCAGCCCGATCCGAACCGTGCCTGGGTGGACCTGAACACCAACAGCCAGAGCGACCTGGCCGCCATCGAAGTGGACAGCAAGGAATGGTCGAGCACGCGGTACTTCGAGGTCGACCCCGGCTCTCACGAGCTGCGCGTGCGCTTCCAGTTCCAGGTCGAACCAGTGGACATCGGCCCGGTCGCCGAATCGCTGTGGCGCGATTGCGAAATGACGGTGCAGTACAAGGAATTCAGCGCAGGCCAGCGCTACCGCCTGGAGACCGGCAGCATCGGCTTCCGCCCCTGGGCCAAGCTTTACGACGCCCAGGGCGGCGAAATCGCCCGCGGCCGCGAACGGGGCTGCGCCAAGGCCTGAGCGCGGTATGCTGTGGGATGAGCCCATCCCACGGTAAACCTCCATGCGCCCGCGTCATCTCCCCGGCCTCCTTCCCTTGGGCATCGCCCTGCTCGCCGGCTGTGCCAGCCCGCTGCCGGCCCACGACCCACAGATGGCCTGGGTCGACCTCTACACCACGCCGGGCAAGACGCTGATGGCCGAGCGCCTGGACGGCCAGTCGGTGAACGACGGCCGCTACTACCAGGTGACGCCGGGCCGCCATGAGCTGCTGGTGCGCTTTCAGTACGAAGTCTCCAGCGGCGGCGGCATGGGCCAGATGACCGACCCTTCGGAGCTGACCTGCCGGGTCAAGGTGACCTACGACGACTTCGCCGCCGGCCAGCGCTACCGGCTGGAGCTGCGCCCGCAACTGCGCAGCGCCCTGGCGCTGCTGACGGACGCCGACGGCAAGCTGGTGGCGAAGACGGATTTCCAGGGAGCGGTGCGCTGCGGGCCGTTCTGACGGAAGACTTCCAGGCGCTGGGAGGGCGCATAACGCCTGGGGCGTTATCCGCCGAGCTGGCGGCTAACCCGTGCCGGGTTATGCGCCCTACGTTCTGGGACTCTAGGAGCGTGCAAGGCGTGCTCCTGCGGTCAGACTCCGCGCTCAGCTGTCGTTCTTCTGGTAGATGATCCGCCGCTGTCCGTTGTCGCAGGTGCCGACCACCATGTTCGAGTCCTTCACCTCGGACTTGTCCACGATCTCCAGGGTGTAGGAGGTCACCCCGGCGGCCTGGATCTTGGTCTCGATCTCGGCCTTGAGCTCCTCGCAGGGCTTCACCGCCCCCCAGCTCGCGCCGCTCGCCAGCAGTACCGCCACGCCCATCGCCAGGGCCCACTTCTTCGTCGTCATCACAGTCCCTCGTCATAGCCCCACGGCGGGGCACCCTATCCTAACGGTGGACCGCAACCGCCGGACAGAGTGCCCCGCAGGCTCATTCGAGGCTGGCGTCGAGGGTGATGCGCGCGGTGAGCACCCGCGAGACCGGACAGCCGGCCTTGGCCTTGTCGGCGATAGCCTGGAAGGTCTGCGCGTCGGTGCCCGGCACCTTCGCCTTCAACGTCAGGTGCACAGCGGTGATGGTGAAGCCGTCGGTGAGCTTTTCCAGGCTGACCTCGGCCTTCGTATCGATACTCTCGGCGGTCAGGCCGGCCTCGCCGAGCATCATCGACAGCGCCATGGAAAAGCAGCCAGCGTGAGCCGCACCGATCAGTTCTTCCGGGTTGGTCCCCGGCGCGTCCTCGAAGCGGGTGTTGAAGCCGTAAGGCTGGGACTTGAGCGCACCGCTCTCGGTGGAGATCGTGCCCTTGCCGTCCTTCAGACCGCCCTGCCAGTGGGCCGATGCCGATTTCTTCATGTCGCGTCCTCCGCGTGGGTTGCAGTCAGGACTTTCGAGGCCGGCCCGCACCAGTGGGTTCAGCTTTTTGCAGACCATGAAAAAGGCCGGGCCCCTCGCGGAGCCCGGCCTCGTTTCACATCCAGGCGCTTACTTGGAGTAAACGATTTCCTTGGTGCCGCCTTCGCAGGTGCCGACGACTTGCTTGCCGCCCGAGCTGCCCTTGTCGACGACCTCCAGGCTGTACGAAGCAACGCCCTTGGCCTTGAGCTTCGCATCGATTTCCGACTTCAGCTCTTCGCACGGCTTGCCGGCGGCAAAGACGTTGCCAACCAGGGCGAAGACCCCCACAGCGATCAGGAACTTCTTCATCGGTAACGCTCCCTCGTCTTTCACAGGAAAAGGCCCGAACGGGCCGGAAAAACCGGGCTACCCCGGTACGCACGATCACGCACCCCACCAACATGGCAGCAATGCGTTACAAACAGGATCGAGCCGCGTGCGAGCTAGCTGTTGGCGATGCGGAAGCCGACCTTGATGGTCACCTGGTAGTGCCCCACCGCGCCGTTCTCGATATGCCCGCGGGTGTCCACCACCTCGAACCACTCCAGAAAGTCGATGCTCTTGGCCGCTTCGGCCAGCGCGTTGTTGATCGCATCCTCGATGCTGGTGCGCGAGGAGCCGACCAGCTCGATCTTCTTGTAGGTGTGGTGATTCGACATCGCTTGCTCCCAGGTGCGCCGCACGGCGCGCGGTGAGTGAGTGTCCCAGTTGGACCCTAGTCGATGGGCAGAAGTGCAGCAAATTGCCGGTAGCGGCGAATTGCCGTCTTTTTCCGAAAATGTATAATGCGAAGCATTCTTATTTAATCTTCCAGGGATGGTCCGCGTGGCCGGTTCACTCTCCAGCAAGCTGGGGTTCTTCTTCAGCGATCACCACCGCTGGCTGCTGCAGCACGTGCAGCGCTACCTGGATAACCGCGCCGATAGCGAGGACGCGGCCGCCGAGACGTTCTGCCAGATCCTCTCCGCCAGGGTCGATCCGCAGAGCATCGAACAGCCGCGCGCCTACCTCTCCACCATCGCCCGCCGATTGATCTACGACCGTCACCGGCGGCGACGCCTGGAACGCGCCTATCTGGACTACCTGGCCCTCCAGCCCGAAGCCCTGGAGCCCTCGCCGGAAGACCGCGCCCTCCTGCTGGAAGCCCTGCTGCTGGTGGACCGCACCTTGGACGGCCTGCCGCAGGTGGTGCGCCGCGCCTTCCTGTTCAGCCAGCTCGACGGCCTGGGCTATGCCGAGATCGGTCGGCGCCTGGGCGTCAGCGAACGCACCGTGGGCCGCTACATGAAGCAGGCGCTGCGGCAGATCTACCTCAACGAGCTGGTGCCATGAGCGAAGTGCAGCTGGATACGGCCGCAGAACAGGCCATCGACTGGATGGTGCGGCTGCGCTCGGGCCACGCCGATGCGCGGCTGCAGCGCCAGCTGCAGGCCTGGCTGAACAGCGACCCGGCCCACGCCGATGCCTGGGCGCGCCTGCAGCGCGGCCTCGGGGCGCCCTATGACAACCTGCGGCGCATGCCCGGCGCGGCCGATCTGCTAATGCACCAACATGGCTCGCGGCGCCAGTTGCTGCGCGGCCTGGCCGGCCTCGGCGTGCTCGGCGTGCTCGGCGGCGGCCTGTGGCTGACCGCCAGCAGCACGCCGGTGCGCGACCTGCTCGCCGACCTGCGCACCGGCACCGGCGAGCGGCGCAACTTCACCCTTGAAGACGGCAGCCGCCTGAGCCTGAATGCCGGCAGCTCGGTGGACCTCGCCTTCGACCCGCGCCAGCGCCTGATCCTGCTGCGCCACGGCGAGCTGGTGATCCAGGTGGCCCCGGACGCGGAGCGCCCGCTGATCGTGCGCAGCGCCCAGGGCGAAGTGCGCGCGCTGGGCACGCGCTTCCTGGTCAGCCAGGAGCAGCACGCCACGCGCGTGGTGGTGCTGGAGCACAGCGTCCGCGCCAGCCTGGCCGGGCACAGCGAATCGCGCGAGCTTGGCGAAGGGGAGGCGGCGCTGCTGGCCGCGGACGGCATCCACCCGTTGCGCGAACAGTCCGCCCGCGCTGACTGGCTGAACGGCCGGCTGAGCGTCACCGACGAGCCGCTGGAAGCGGTGATCGAGTCGCTGCGTCCCTACCTGCCGGGCTACGTCCGCGTCGAACCACGCGCCCGCACTCTCCGCGTGCAGGGTGTCTTCCCGCTGGACGAGCCTCACCGCGCACTGGCCGCGCTGGGCGAAACCCTGCCGCTGCAGGTGCGCCGCTTCGGTCCCTGGCTGACCCTGATCAGCCTGCGGGAGCCTTGATGTCTCTACGTGAGAAAAATATTTCGGCAGCGCCTGTCCGGATTTTCCACTTCATCGCACCTAGCTCCTGAATACGAATAATTCTCAGGAGATTGATGTGTCCTCACCCTGGCCCCGCGCCTTCGCCACCGCCTTCGTGCTGGTGGCCAACGCTCCCTCGTTGTTCGCCGCCGAACCCCCGTTGCTGCATTTCGAACTGCCCGCTGCGAGCCTCGCCACCACGCTGAACGCCATCGCCCGGCAGAGCGGCGAGGTGATCTCGCTGGACCCGTCGCTGGTACGCGACCAGCGCGCGCCCGCCGTGCAGGGCGACTTGAGCGTCGCGCAGGCGCTGGAACAGGCCCTGGCTGGCAGCAACCTGCGCCTGAAGGTCACTGCCAGCGGCGCCTACAGCGTCGAAGCCGCGCCGGTCGACGGCGCCGTGGAACTGGACAGCACCACCGTCACCGCTCAGGGCCTGGACGCCACCAGCGAGGGCAGCGGCTCCTACGCCGCGCGCGCCACCACCATCGGCAAGGGCGAACAGAAGCTCAAGGACATTCCCCAGTCGGTCAGCGTGATCACCCGCAAGCAGCTCGACGACCAGAACATCACCGACCTGCGCGATGCGGTGAACCACAGCACCGGCCTGGTCGGCGCCACCGGCATCGGCCCGGGCATGGTGATCTCCTCGCGCGGCTTCCAGATCGACGACTGGCAGTACGACGGCGTGCCGATCCCGCGCAACTTCTACGTGCTGGGCAACTGGGCGGACCAGGACCTGGTGTTCTTCGACCGCGTGGAAATCCTCCGTGGTGCCTCCGGCCTGCTGCAAGGCGCCGGCAGCCCCGGTGGTGCCATCAACCTGGTGCGCAAGCGCGGCCAGCACACGCCGGTCGCCACCTTCACCGGCAAGGCCGGTTCGTGGGATCACTACGGCCTGCAGGCCGATGTCGGCGGCCCGCTGAACGAGGCCGGCACGCTCCGCGGGCGGATGGTCGCCGACCAGAACGACACTCACTCCTTCACCGACTATGTGTGGAGCAAGACCACCTCGCTGTATGGTGCGCTGGACTTCGACCTGAGCCCGGACACCACCGTCGGCATCGGCTTCAGCAACACCGACCTCAACTCCCGGCCGATGGTCCGCGGCCTGCCGCGCTACCCCGACGGCAGCGACATCGGTTTCTCGCGCTCGACCTATTCCGGCGCCACCTGGAATCGCAACGACATCGAGCAGACCACCGTCTACGCCGACCTGACCCATCGCTTCGACGACAACTGGAGCTTCAAGGCCGCCGCCGTGCGCATGCGCGAGCACAACGACTCGACCCACCAGCGCATGCACGGGGAAGTGCAGCCCGATGGCAGCGGGCTGAACTTCGCCGACTGGCTGACCAACTTCGAGTCCACCAAGATCGGCCTGGACATGTACCTCAACGGCCACTTCGAGGCCTTCTCCCTGGAGCAGGAGCTGGTCCTGGGCGGCAACTACTCCAAGTACACCTCGGACGACTTCTATGCGCGGCGCTTCGTCCCCGGCGGCAACATCTTCGACATCGATCACCACCGCCCGAAACCGACCCTGGAAAACATCCTCGCCTCGCCTGGCGGCAACTCCACCAACGCCGCCTACGACGTGCGCCAGAAGGGCCTGTACAGCAGCTGGCGGGTGAAGCTGGCCGAGCCGCTGACGGCAGTGCTCGGTGGGCGGGTGAGCTGGTACGACTACGCCTACAAGCTGCCGGACGATGACTACCAGGACAGCATGACCGAGACCGGCGAGGTCACCCCCTACTTCGGCCTGATCTACGAGCTGACGCCCGAATGGTCGGCCTACGCCAGCTACACCGACGTGTTCGAACCGCAGAGCGCCCGCGATGCGCAGCAGAAAATGCTCGAGCCGGTGATCGGCAGCAACTACGAAGTGGGCCTGAAGGGCGAGCTGCTCGACGGCCGGGTCAACACCTCGCTGGCGGTATTCCGCTACGACCAGAAGAACCGCGCCGTGATCGACGAGGCCTCCGGCTACGCCTGCGACGGCTGGTACTGCTCGAACGCCTCGGGCAAGGTGCGCAGCCAGGGCATCGAAGCCGAGGTCAGCGGCCAAGTCGTGCGCGACCTGCAACTGTTCGCCGGCTACACCTACAACACCACCAAGTTCCTCGACGACCCGGAGAACAAGGGCCGCGTGTTCAGCCAGTGGACGCCCAAGCACATGCTGCGCATGTGGGCCGACTACCAACTGCCGGGCGAACTGAACCGCGTCAGCACCGGCCTCGGCTTCGTCACCCAGAGCCATACCGTGAGCTTCGACCGCGAGTTCGACGTGCCCGGCTTCACCGTCTGGAGCGCACGCCTGGGCTATCGCCTGAGCCAGGAAATCGATCTGGCGGTGAACGCCAACAACCTGTTCGACAAGCGCTACTACCTGCCCGGCTTCGCCGCCGCCGATGGCGCTAACAACTTCGGCGATCCGCGCAACCTGATGTTCAGCGTCAAATACACACCGGAGCTGTGAATCAACCCAGTTCCTGGCGCAACCACTGCGCCAGGCGCTCGGCGCGCGGGTCGGCGCGGCGCTCGGGCACCCACAGCGCCAGGCGCGCCGTGGTTTCGACGAAGCCCCAGGGTGCGGCAAGACGGCTGGCGGCGAGGTCGTCGGCCACCAGTTGCTGCGGCGCGATGGCCACGCCAAGACCGGCCACGGCGGCCTCCAGCAGGTAGTAGAGGTGCTCGAAACCCTGCCCGAGCTTCAGCCGCGCCGGGTCGAGAGCGTGGCGCGCGGCCCATTCCGGCCAGGCCTGCGGGCGCGACACGGTGTGCAGCAGCGATTCGCCCAGCAGCGCCTCGGCGGGCGCCGCGCGCAGCTGCTCGAAGCGCGGGGAGCGCGGGCTGAGCACCGGGCCGATACTTTCCACCGCCAACTCCAGCACGCGCATGTCCGCCGGCCACGGCGGCGCGGCGAAGCACAGGGTGGCGTCGAGGCCGCCACGGCGCGGATCGAGGTCGCCGTCGCTGGCGGAGAGTTGCAGGCGCAGGTCCGGCAGGTCGCGGTTCAGGCGATCCAGGCGCGGGATGAACCAGCGGGCAAGCAAGCTGCCGGGGCAACCGAGAACGAACGGCGCGTCGCCACCGGCCTGACGGCGCAGCTCGGTGCAGACGCTGCGCAGACGCTCGAAGGAATCGCTGGCCACCTCGCTCAGGCGAACGCCGGCATCGGTGAGTTTTACGCCGCGCCCTTCCTTGACGAACAGGGTCACGCCCAGCTCTTCCTCCAGCAGGCGAATCTGCCGGCTGATCGCCCCGTGGGTGACGCTCAGCTCATCAGCCGCTGCACTCACGCCGTGCAGGCGGGCAGCGGCTTCGAAGGCGCGCAGGGCGTTGAGCGGCGGAAGGTCTCGGCTCATGGCGGTCAATTCGTGAGTTTTTCTGACAGGTCATGGCGATCTTATCGCTTTTCCCCGTCATCACACAGCCGTATCCTGATGCCATTCGTAGGAGCGGACTCTGTCCGCGATCGCCCCAGCCGGCACCTACCTTTCGACAGATAAAGGAGCCTTCCCATGTCCACACTGCGCACCGGTCCAGACGCCAAGGGCCTGTTCGGCCACTTCGGCGGGCAGTACGTCGCCGAGACCCTGATGCCGCTGATCCATGACCTGGCCCGCGAGTACGAGAAGGCCAAGGAAGATCCGGAGTTCCAGAAGGAGCTCGCCTACTTCCAGAGCGACTACGTCGGCCGTCCGAGCCCGCTGTACTTCGCCGAGCGCCTGACCGAGCACTGCGGCGGCGCGAAGATCTACCTCAAGCGCGAAGAGCTGAACCACACCGGCGCGCACAAGATCAACAACTGCATCGGCCAGATCCTGCTGGCCAAGCGCATGGGCAAGAAACGCATCATCGCCGAGACCGGCGCCGGCATGCACGGCGTGGCGACCGCCACCGTGGCCGCGCGCTTCGGCATGGAATGCGTGATCTTCATGGGCACCACCGACATCGATCGCCAGCAGGCCAACGTGTTCCGCATGAAGCTGCTGGGCGCCGAGGTGATTCCGGTCACCGCCGGCACCGGCACCCTGAAGGACGCGATGAACGAAGCGCTGCGCGACTGGGTGACCAACGTGCACAACACCTTCTACCTGATCGGCACCGTGGCCGGCCCGCACCCGTACCCGGCGATGGTCCGCGACTTCCAGGCCGTGATCGGCAAGGAAACCCGCGAGCAGCTGGCCGCCAAGGAAGGGCGCCTGCCCGATTCGCTGGTCGCCTGCATCGGCGGCGGCTCCAACGCCATGGGCCTGTTCCACCCCTTCCTCGATGATGCCAGCGTGAAAATCATCGGCGTCGAAGCCGCCGGCCACGGTATCGAGACCGGCAAGCACGCGGCCAGCCTGAACGGCGGCGTACCGGGCGTGCTGCACGGCAACCGCACCTTCCTGCTGCAGGACGAGGACGGCCAGATCATCGACGCGCACTCCATCTCCGCCGGCCTGGACTACCCCGGTATCGGCCCGGAACACGCGTGGCTGCATGACATCGGTCGTGTCGAGTACACCTCGATCACTGACCACGAGGCGCTGGAAGCCTTCCACCAGTGCTGCCGCCTGGAAGGCATCATCCCCGCGCTGGAGTCCTCCCACGCGCTGGCGGAAGTCTTCAAGCGCGCGCCGAACCTGCCCAAGGACCACATCATGGTGGTGAACCTGTCCGGTCGTGGCGACAAGGACATGCAGACCGTCATGCACCACATGCAACAGGAGCCGCAAGCATGAGCCGCCTGCAGACCCGCTTCGCCGAACTCAAAGAGCAGAACCGCGCCGCCCTGGTGACCTTCATCACCGCTGGCGACCCTGGCTACTCGACCTCGCTGGACATCCTCAAGGGCCTGCCCGAAGCCGGCGCCGACGTGATCGAGCTGGGCATGCCGTTCACCGACCCGATGGCTGACGGCCCGGCGATCCAGCTGGCCAACATCCGCGCCCTGGGCAACGGCCAGAACCTCGCCAAGACCCTGAAGATGGTTCGCGAATTCCGCCAGGACAACAGCACCACGCCGCTGGTGCTGATGGGCTACTTCAACCCCATCCACTACTACGGCGTGGACAAGTTCATCGCCGACGCGAAAGAAGCCGGCGTCGACGGCCTGATCGTCGTGGACCTGCCGCCGGAGCACAACGAAGACCTCTGCGAGCCGGCCCAGGCCGCCGGCCTGGACTTCATCCGCCTGACCACGCCGACCACCGACGACCAGCGACTGCCGACCGTACTGAACGGCAGCTCGGGCTTCGTCTACTACGTTTCGGTGGCCGGGGTGACCGGCGCCGGCGCGGCGACCCTGGACCACGTCGAGGAAGCCGTGGCGCGCCTGCGCCGTCATACCGACCTGCCGGTGTCCATCGGCTTCGGCATCCGCACCCCGGAACACGCGGCGAACATCGCCCGCCTGGCCGATGGCGTGGTGGTGGGTTCGGCGCTGATCGACAAGATCGCCGAAGCCACCAGCTCCGCCGACGCAGTGCAAAGCGTGCTGGGCCTGTGCCGCCAGTTGGCCGAAGGCGTGCGTAACGCCCGCTGATCGCGGCGCCGCCAGATCGCTTTTCTGTAGGAGCGAGCTTGCTCCTACAAGGTCTGCACCAAGAAGAAAGCCCGGCGAATGCCGGGCTTTTTCGTTTCGGGCGCGGGTTATTCCACGCTTTCTTCCTGGGGCGCCTCTTCGCCTTCGGCGCCGCCGCCCAGGCCCAGGCCCTGCGCAGAGCCCATGGCGAAGGCCATGAATTCCGGCACGCTCATGTCCTTGCCGTTGAACTTCACCTGGTCGTTGGCGTACGCCAGCGAGCTGGACAGCGCGTTGCCGTCGAGCACCGCCCACTGCGAGTTCAGGGCCATGCCGCTGAACAGGTCGGTCATGGCATCGGACTGCTGCTTGAGCGCCACCGGGTCGACGCTGCCAGCCGCCTCGCCACCCAGCGAACCCTGCAGGGCGACGATGTCGCCGATCACTGCCTTGTCCACCTTCAGGTCGGCCTTGAGCGCGGCCAGGATGCTGCGGGCCATCTCGTCAGGCGTGGCAGCCGCGGCGTCGGGCTTGCGCAGGTCGACCGACAGGGAAGCCTTGGCCACGCCATGGCTGGTCTGGAGCGACAGCTCGTCCAGCGACAGCACCGGCGAGCCCTCCAGCAGGGCCAGGCCGAGGCGCTTGAGTTCCTCTTCCTGTTGCGTGGTCAGCTCGGTGCTTTCCAGGCTGTCCAGCGCCATCTTGCTGTAGGTTTCTTTAAAGGTCTTGAGCACGCCTTCATCGAGGTTGCGCAGGCTCAGGTCGAGCTTTGCGCCGCCGATTTCCTGGCCTTGCACCACAACCTTGCCGATGCGGTAGGAGACGCTCTGGTCCAGGCCCTTGCCGCCCTGCTTGAGCACTTCCTCGACCACGGCTTCGCGCAGTTCGACTTCCGGCGCGCCCGGCGACTTGATGTTCAGGCTCTTGATGGTGGCGGAGCTGGGGCCGAGGGCGAAGCCGTTGGCGTTTTCCTTCTTGTCGCCCTGCAGGCCAAGGTCACGCAGCTGCACATGCGCCAGCTGGCCGGTGTTCTCGTCGGTGAAGTCCAGGTCGACCTCGGCAAGGTTGCCCACGGCGCTCACGTCCTTCTTGTTACCGGAGACACTGAACGCCAGCTTGATCGGCGACAGGCGCAGCTTGTCGCTATCCTTGGCGAACTCCAGGGGCGCGGTTTCGACGTTGCCTTCCTGCTTCTGGTCGTAGTGGATGGTCAGGTCGCCGAACAGCGGCGCCTTGCCGCCGGCAGCGGTGAACAACGGTGCGGTGAGCTCGTTCTGCTCGAGGGCGAAATGGCTCTGCGCCATGACCGGCGCCAGCTTGCCGGCCGCCAGGCGCGAGGCGGGGAAGGGGCCGTGTTCCAGCCGATCGGTGAATACCAGGGTCTGCGGCTGCTCGCCTTCTTTGCCGGTGAAGGTCAGGTTGTAGCGCGCGGTGCTGGAGAACAGGCCGCGCTGGATGTCCACCAGGGTCAGGTAGGCGCCAAGACCAGGTGCTTCCTGTTTGAACAGTTCATTGGCTTCGGTGATACCGCGGTTCACCTCCTGCTCGACGCGGGTGCCGGTGTACCAGGCACCGGCAATGGCGGCGCCGACGACGGCAACGGGAATGGCGATGGCCAGGGCGGTCTTTTTCATGCTGAGTCCTTTCAGGTGCGGCCGAACGGGGGACATCCTGTCGACCGTTTATGGGAGTGGGCGGCGGGATGCTAGCAGGCGCACTGCCATCACTCCAGCACCGTTGGCGACCGACTTCACAGCGCCAGCATTGACCATCGGTGCATGGCTGTCAGGATAGAGCGCTCCGACTCTCCGGAAATAACCGCCCATGGCCCTGCTGCACAGCCTCCATCACGTCGCCCTGATCTGCTCGGACTACCCGCGCTCCAAGCACTTCTACACCCAGGTGCTGGGCCTGAAGGTGGTTGCCGAGACCTACCGCACCGCCCGCGACTCCTGGAAGCTCGACCTGGAACTGGGCGATGCGCGGCTGGAGCTGTTTTCCTTCCCCGGCGCGCCGGCGCGGCCTTCCTATCCCGAGGCGCAGGGGCTGCGCCACCTGGCATTCGCCGTGGACGACCTGGAGAGCGCCGTGGCCCATCTGCAGAGCCATGGCGTGGCCTGCGAGCCGATCCGCGACGACGAACTGACCGGCAAGCGCTTCACCTTCTTCGCCGACCCGGATGAGCTGCCGCTGGAGCTTTACGAGCGCTGATGCCCGGCTTCAGGTGCCTGGGCATGCCCTCACCCTAACCCTCTCCCAGGGGGAGAGGGGACTGTCCCGAGCGCTTTGAAAACTCGGTGCTCGCCGGCTGGTTCTGCTGTTCACAGGCACGCCGAACGGCCCCCTCTCCTGAGGGAGAGGGCTGGGGTGAGGGGAAATGCATAGCTCCGATGCCAAGCCAACGCCCCCGTAGGAGCGGGCCTTGTCCGCGAATCCCTCCGCGGGCATCGCCACAGGCCGTTCGCGCAGAAGCCCCGTTCCTACAAGAGCGGAACAACCTCAGGCCGGCACCGCCTCGCTGCCCAGCGCCCCGCGCAGGCTCGCCAGGTCGCGCAGCGGCGGCGCGCCGAACAGGCGGCTGTATTCGCGGCTGAACTGCGACGGGCTCTCGTAGCCGACGCGGTGCCCGGCCACCGCCACTTCCAACCCTTCGGACAGCATCAACCGCCGTGCTTCCTGCAGGCGCAGCTGCTTCTGGTACTGCAGCGGACTCAGGGCGGTCACTTCCTTGAAGCGGTGGTGCAGCGTGGACACGCTGAGGTTCACCTCACGGGCCAGGTCCTCGATGCGCAGGGACTTGTCGTAGTTGCGGTTGAGCCACTCGATGGCGCGGGTGACGCGGTGGGTCTGGCTGTCGGTCATCGCCAGATCGTGCAGCAGGTGGCCCTGCGGGCCGCGCAGCAGGCGATAGAGGATTTCGCGGACGAACAGCGGCGCCAGCATCCCGATGTCGCGCGGAGTATCCAGCAGCCGCATCAGGCGCAGCAGGGCGTCGAGCACCGTGCAATCGAGGCGCTGCAGATAGATGCCGCGGCTGGCCGGGCGCGGCGCGGTGCCGGCAAGGCCGGCCTCGGCGATCAGCCGGGTCAGCTCACCGGGGTCGATGTCCAGGCGGATGGAGAGGTAGGGCCTCTCCGGCGAAGCCTCGATGACCTGGCCGGAAACCGGCAGCGTCACCGACACCACCAGCAGGTTGAGCTCGTCGTAGCGATAGACCTCGCTGCCCAGGCGCACTTCCTTGCAGCCCTGGGCGATCACGCACAGGGCCGGGCGGTAGAGCGTCGGCATGCGGCCTTCGTTGGGGCAGTCGCCGCGGGCGACCAGCAGCGAATCGATGGCGGTTTCGAAGAGACCTTCACCCTGGCAGTGGCGCTGGATGATGTCGGCCAGCTCCTGGCGGCCGGCGGCGATGGGATCAAAGGCGGGAACGGACTGGGACATTCACAGGACCTCCAGTGGCGGCGCACGAAGCTTACGCCTACGGCGCATGCGCGCGTGTGACAGTAAGGCAGCCGCTGGAGGATCAGGCAAGCAATCGGCAGGAATGGACAAGCCACCCCCGCCTTCGGGTCGCGCACCGTGGCGGTGCGAAAGGCGGAAATGGGCGGGAAACACGCGGTTTTAGACTTCCGCGAAGACTCCGCAGGATCAGGCAAGAAGGCGACAGCATCCGGATAACGCCCGGCCCTGGCCGCGCCGTAAGCTTCCTGTCAGTCGTCCGAGGAGCCACCTCGGGCTTCTTCCTGTAATGCGGAGGACAGGACATGCACTGGCAAACACCCATCGAACACGAACTGCAGATCCACCCCCGGCTCGGGCACGAGGCGGAGCTGGGCGCCCTGATCGATAACCTGGTCGACGGCGCACGCCGCGCGCCGGGATGCCTGCGCTGCCAGCTGGTGGCCCGTGAGAACGGCCAGCCGTGGCTGCTGCAGGGCAGCTGGAAGGACGAGGAGGCGCTGCTGGACTACTTTGCCACGCCCTCGTTGCAGCTGCTCGGCGAAGTGCTTTTATGCCACTGCCGAAGCCTGAGCGGCGGCATAGTGGAAACCCTCGATCAGGCCACCGGAAAGGTGGCCTGAGTCTTTTCAGGTAGAGAGCTTTTGAGGCCTGAACCTTCAGCCCTCAGTATTCCAGGCTCCAGCCCAGGGTGAAGGTACGGCCGCGACCCTGGTAGTCGTATAGGTAGGCCGGCCCGTAGGTCGGCGAATAGAACAGCGCGGCACGCTGGCCCCAGACGGTGCTGTACTGCTTGTCCAGCAGGTTCTGGATACCGGCACTGAAGGTGCCGAAGCCGGTCTTCTGCTCGCCCATCAGGTCGAAGGTGGTGTAGCCGTCGATCTCATGGTCCGCGTCGTCCTTCAGGTTGAACGCATGCTGGGCCTGCAGGCGAGCGCTGCGCTCGCCATCGCCCCAGCCGACGAACGCGGTGGACTTGGACAGCGACGCATAGCGCGCATCGCGCTTGATCCAGTCACCGTCGGCGTCTTCCTCTTCCGAGCGCACCAGGTGCAGCGTGGTGCCGCCCTGCCAGCCATTCTCGAAGTAGCGGGTGACCGCGCCCTCGAAGCCAAAATCGCGGCTCTTCTGGTCTTCCACGTCGATGGTCAGGGTCGCCGCATCGGTGGTGATGATCTTGTCCGACCAGATGTAGTAGACCGCCGCCTGCGCCTGCCACTGCATGTCGCTGTAGCGCCAGCCGGTCTCGACCTGGCGGCTCTTGATGCCGGCCAGCGGGTTGTCATCCACCGACAGGCCGGCCTTGCCGTAGTACTTGGCCGGGTCGGGCAGGTCGAAGCCTTCGCTGTAGTTGGTCCAGACCTGGTGGCCGTTCCTGAAGTCGTAGATCGCGCCGAGGTTGAACAGATTGACCTGGTAGTCGTTGCTGCCGCCGGGAACGCCTTTGAAGTCGTCCACTTCGACGTCCATCTTCTGGTGACGGGCGCCGCCGGAAAGGGTCAGGTTATCGGTGGCCTTCCAGTCCAGCTGGCCGTAGACCGACAGGCCATCGACGATGTAGCTGGGGTAGCGCGGCGCGCTGCTGGCGGTTTCCAGGTCCAGGCCGCCGCTCTCGGAGGACAGGCGCTGGTCGAAGACCTTCTGCTCGGCGTTGAAGCGCTCGTGGTCGAAGTCCACGCCGTAGGTGAACTTCAGCGCATCCCACTGCTTGCTGAACAGGCCCTTGAGGCCGCTGACCTCGAAGTTCTGCTGCGAGCCGGCGAAGTACACGCCCTTGGAACCGGTGGGCTTGCCGGTGTTGTAGTAGGGGAAGGGATAGAAGTTGTCGTCTTCCTTGCGGTAGTACGCCTGCAGGTAGAAGTCCTGCTCCAGCAGGTTGCTGTGGTGGTAGTTGGCGTTGAGCAGCACGCGCCGCGAGCGCGGCTCCAGGTCGGTGTCCAGGCCGCTGCGGATTTCGGCGTCTTCCAGGTTCGACGGGCCCTGGTACTTCAGGTTGGGAAAGTAGATGCCGGTGCTGCCGTCGTTGCCCGAATCGTAGTACTGCGCCAGCAGGTCAAGGCTCTGTTCGTCGGTGAACTGCGCGGTGAGGTTGCCCATCACGTCGACGGTGCGGTTGTACTGCAGATCGGTCTGGGTGTTGTCGATGAAGATCTGGTTGCCGCCGCCGTCATAGAACGCTTCGTTCTTCTCCGCCGACACGCCCACACGGCCGACCACACGGTCGTTGCCGCCGCTGATGGACTGTGCGGCGCGAGTCGAGAGGTCATCGCTGTTGTTGAAGCCGCTAGTGGCGCCCAACTGCGTCTCGAAGCGCGCATCGCCAGCCGCGCCCTTCTTGGTGATGATGTTGATGATGCCGCCGGTGGCGCCGCCGCCGTAGATGGCGCTGGCGCCCGAGAGCACTTCGATGCGCTCGACGTTGAACGGCGAGATGCTGTCGAACTGGCGCGACAGGCCGCGCGAGCTGTTCTGGCTGACGCCGTCGATCATCACCAGCACGTTGCGCCCGCGCATGTTCTGGCCGTAGTTGGTGCGGCCTTCGGGCGCCAGGTCGAGGCCGGGGACCAGCTTGCCCACGGCTTCCTTGAGGCTGACGCCGGTATCCAGCTGTTCGCGCAGCTGGGTCTGGTCGACGACCCAGACGGTGCCGGGGATCGAGCTGATGTCCGTGGGCGTGCGCGCCGCCACGCTGATCTGCATCGGCGCCAGACTCAGGGCGGCGGAGTCATCCTTCTCACGCTTGAGCAGCACGGTGCGCTCGTCGGTGAAGCGCCAGCTCACGCCGCTGCCGGAGAGCAGCTGGTTGAGCGCCTCCTCGGTGCTGTAGGTGCCGTCCAGCCCTTCACTCTGCAGGCCCTGGATGTCCTCGGAATTGAACAGCAGGTGCAGCCCGGCCTGGTCGGCGAACTGGGTCAGCGCGCTGTCCAAGCTGCGCGGGGCGATGTGCAGCTCGACGCTGGCGCTGCCGGCGGCATGGACGATGGGCGCGGCGGCGCCGAGCAGGGAAGCGAGGAGGATCGCGCGGTGCAGCGGGGAAGGACGGTAATGCATGCGGGTGAAATCCGTTCTTGTGTGGGCAGGGTCGCGTATTGAGAATTTTTCGCGTTCCTGCCTACGACGAAACGGCCAGGCAAACCTTGCAGTGCTAAATGCAAAAAATTTTCATTTTCTTGTTTGCAAGCCCCACTGCGGGACTCCTCCTGTAGGAGCGAGCTTGCTCGCGAATAGCCCACCACCAGCGCTCCTACAGGGTGCGGCTGAATTTTCCGGCGCACCGTAGGATGGCGTGGAGCGAAGCGATACCCATCCTACGAAGAGCTATCCAGCCTTGGGCGCGGGGCGGATCAGCACCAGCCAGGGCAGATGGGTAACGGTCACCGGCTGCAGGCGCTCCAGGGTATTGAGCAGGGCGCCGGGGTCCTGCAGGTCGAACACGCCGCTGACCTTGTGCTGGCGCAGTGCGCTGTCGGTCAGCACGATGCGGCCGGGGACGTAGCGTTCCAATTCGTCGAGCACTTCGCCCAGCGGGCGCTGGTTGAAGATCAGCTTGCCGCGCTGCCAGGCGCTGGCGCTGGACAGGTCCAACGGCTGGGCCGGCTCCGGAGCAGCGCTGTCGCGGTAGCTCAGGCGCTCACCGGCGGCCAAGCGCACCGGCGCACTGCCGGCGCTATTCACCTGCACCACGCCCTCGGTCACGTCGACACGCACCTGCGGCCCACGGCTGTCCACATCGAAGCGCGTGCCCACGGCGCGTACTTCGCCGCCCTTGGCCTCGACAATGAAGGGTCGTGCCGCATCCTTGGCCACTTCGAACAACGCCTCGCCGCCATGCAGGCGCAGGCGCCGCTGCTGCGGGCTGAAGTCCACGGACAGCGCGCTGTCGCTGTTCAGCCAAACACGGCTGCCGTCGGCCAGCTCGAGCATCCGCCGCTCGCCGGTGCGGGTGGCATAGTCGGCATACAGCCCGGCCAACGGCTCGGGCAGGGCGATAGTCACCGCAATGGCGGCAACGCACGCCGCAGCCGCCAGCGCCAGCAGACGACGGGGACGACGCGCTCGTTGGCGATAACGCTGAGCACTGCGGGTTTCCGGCAATGCGCCCCACAGCGCTTCGGCCTCGCGGGCCGCAAGTTCGTGCTCCGCGCTCTGCCCGCGCCAGCGCAGGAAGTCCATGCGCTCGGCCGAACCGGCGCTGCCCGAGTGCAATTGCACCAGGCGCTCGATGGCTTCGTCGGCGAGAGACAGTTCCAGGCGGCTCACGGCGTGCCCTCCTGGCGCTGCGCCCAGTCGCGGCAGTGGCGCATGGCCTGGACGATGTACTTGCCCACCATGCTCTCGGACACGCCCAGGCGCTGGGCGATCTGCGCGTGGGTGAGGCCATCGACGCGGTTCATCAGCAACGCCTCGCGGGCGTTCGCCGGCAACTGGTCGAGGGCGGCGTCCAGATGCTCCAGCGCCTCATGGGCGAGCAGGCGGTGCTCCAAACCGGAGGCGGGATCGCTCAGGTCGTTGGCGGCAGCTTCATCGACATGCAGCTCGGCCAGCCGGCCCTCGCGGCGCAGGTTGTCGATGGCGATGTTGCCGGCCACGCGGAACAGGTAGGCACGCGGGTCTTGCACCTCGGCTTCGGCGGGGTGGTCGGCCAGGCGCAGCCAGGTGTCCTGGGCAACGTCGGCGGCACGCTGGTTGTCCCCCAGCCTGCGGGCGAGGAAGCGCATCAGGTCCGCGTAGTGCGCCTGGAAGCTCTGCAGCAGGGAGGAAGAAGCGAAGCGCCGCATGATGGCCGAAATACCCTGGAAAACCGGCCAACGTCTGTCAGACCGATACGAAGGGTGGGCAGCATACACCGAATCGAGAATTATTATCGAATGCAAAAAAGTGTCAGCTCGTGAACTGCGAAAGGTCCAGCGGTCGCACTTCTCCCAGCCACATGGCGTAGTCGCGGTGATCGCGCAGATCATTGCCGGTGTTGGGGTGGACCAGGATCACCAGGCCGTCGCGGTTCAGCGCCAGCCACGGCACCAGGGTGGCGAAGGTGGCGTTGTCGAAGGCCAGCTGGCAGCTCCAGTCGGGGTGCGGGCCGACCGGCCGCTCGTGTACGCGGCCCATCTTCGCACCGAAGCGGCGCGCCGCCTCCTCGCATAACGCGCGGGCGCGCTCGATGCTGCCAGCGTCGAAATAGACGTGGGCGTGGAAGTCCTGAATCTCGCTCATCGGTCCTGCTCCAGTTCCGCCTGCAGCCAGTCGACGAATCGCTGCACCAGGCGCATCCGCCGTTTGCGCTCGGGCAACACGGCGTAATAGCCGAAGCGCGACTCCAGCGATCCGGCAAGGGGCCGGCACAGTAACCCCTGCTCCAGCAGTTCGTCGACCAGATGCCGCCAGCCGATGGCCACGCCCTGCCCGGCAATGGCCGCCTGCACCAGCAGGGTGTAGTTGTCGAAGCGCAGCCCGGCCGGCGCCGGCGCGCCGTCGATGCCCAGCGCGCGGTACACACCGCCCCAGTCGAACCAGCGGCTGGAGGCTTCGGGCTTGAGGTGCAGCAGCGGCAGGTCGGTGAGCGCCTGGGGCGACAGCGGCACCTCGCGCCCTTCCAGCAGGCGCGGGCTGCACACCGGGAAGACTTCCTCGCTGAACAGGCGCAGCGCCTCGCCGTGCTTGAAGCGCCCGTCGCCGAAGGCGATGGCCACGTCGATGTCGCTGCGCAGGGCAATCGGGCTGCGGTCGCTGCTGATCAGGCCGACGTCCAGCTCCGGATGGGCCTGGCGGAAGCGCGGCAGGCGCGGCATCAGCCAGTAGGCAGCGAAGGCGAAGTCGGTGGCGACCTGCAGGACCTCGTGGGGATGTTTCGCGGTGACCGCAGCGATACCGGCGTCGATGCTCTCCAAACCGGCCTGAACGTGCTGCTGCAGCACCTGTCCACTCTCGGTGAGGACGATGCCCCGGTGGATGCGGTCGAACAGGCGCACGGCGAGGAGCTTTTCCAGACGCTTGATCTGCTGGCTGACCGCCGGCTGGGTGGTGCCCAGTTCGCCGGCAGCGGCGGTGAAGCTGAGCAGGCGCGAGGCGGATTCGAACACGCGCAGAAGTTCCAGCGGCACGCTCATGGCTTGCTCTCGCATAAGCAAACGTTATCCGAAGCATGCCGCGCCATGCGCTTTACCCCCTATCCATCAGCCAACAGACTCATACCGCACAGCATCCCATAACAGCGCCAACAGGATAAGCCCAACGCCATGAAGCGCCAGCGCCCGAACATCCTCTTCATCATGGCCGACCAGATGGCCGCGCCGCTCCTGCCTTTCCACAACGAAAACTCGCCGATCAAGCTGCCCAACCTCTCGCGCCTGGCCAGCGAGGGCGTGGTGTTCGACTCGGCCTACTGCAACAGCCCGCTCTGCGCACCTTCGCGCTTCACCCTGGTGAGCGGCCAGCTGCCGACGAAGATCGGCGCCTGGGACAACGCCGCCGACTTTGCCGCCGACGTGCCCACCTACGCGCACTACCTGCGGCGCCTGGGCTACCGCACCGCGCTGTCGGGCAAGATGCACTTCTGCGGCCCGGACCAGCTGCACGGCTACGAGGAGCGCCTGACCAGCGATATCTACCCCGCCGACTACGGCTGGGCGGTGAACTGGGACGAGCCGGACGTGCGCCCGAGCTGGTACCACAACATGTCATCAGTGCTGCAGGCCGGCCCATGCGTGCGCACCAACCAGCTCGACTTCGACGAGGAGGTGGTGTTCAAGGCGCGCCAGTACCTCTACGACCACGTGCGCGAGCACCCCGAGCAGCCGTTCTGCCTCACCGTGTCCATGACCCACCCGCACGACCCCTACACCATCGGGCGCGAGTACTGGGACCTGTACCGCGACGAGGACATCCCGCTGCCCTCGGTGAAGATCGCCCAGGCCGAGCAGGACCCGCACTCCCAGCGCCTGCTCAAGGTGATCGACCTGTGGGGCCAGGAGATGCCCGAAGAGAAGGTGCGCGCCGCCCGCCGCGCCTACTTCGGCGCGTGCAGCTATGTGGATGCGCAGATCGGCGCGCTGCTGCGCACCCTGGAGGATTGCGGCCTGAGCGAAGACACCCTGATCGTGTTCTCCGGCGACCACGGCGACATGCTTGGCGAGCGCGGCCTCTGGTACAAGATGCACTGGTTCGAGATGGCCGCCCGTGTGCCGCTGCTGGTGCACGCGCCCAAGCGTTTCGCCCCGCATCGGGTCAGCCAGTCGGTGTCCACTGTCGACCTGCTGCCGACGCTCGTTGAACTGGCTGGCGGGCAGGTCGAGCCCGGCGTCGATCTCGACGGCCGCTCACTGCTGCCGCACTTGCAAGGCGCCGGCGGGCATGACGAAGTGATCGGCGAATACACCGCCGAAGGCACCGTCAGCCCGCTGATGATGATCCGTCGCGGCGACTTCAAGTTCATCTACTCCGAGCAGGACCCGTGCCTGCTGTTCGACGTCGCCAACGATCCGCGCGAGCTGCAAAACCTCATGGATTCGCCGGCCCACGCGAACCTGGTACGCGACCTGCTGGGCGAAGCCCGCGCGCGTTGGGATGTGCCAGCCATCACCCGGCAGGTACTGGCCAGCCAACGCCGCCGCCGACTGGTGGCCGACGCACTGACCCAGGGCACGCTGAAAAGCTGGGATCACCAGCCCATGGTCGACGCCAGCCAGCAGTACATGCGCAACCATATCGACCTCGACGATCTGGAGCGCCGCGCCCGCTATCCGCAACCGAAATAACAACCACAACACGCCGAAGGGGAAGGGAGCATGACCAAGCGCACCGTACGACAAGCATCCGCACTATTGCTGGCCAGCGCACTGGCGCTGGTCGGCCCACTGGCCCGGGCCGAAGATGAAGCCTGCAGTACGGTGAAGCTGGCCGATCCGGGCTGGACCGACATCGCCGTCACCAACGGCATCGCCGCTTTCCTCCTCGAAGGCCTGGGCTACAAGGTGAAGATCGACACCCTGTCGGTGCCCATCACCTACGGCGGCCTGCGCGACGGCCAGGTCGACGCCTTCCTCGGCAACTGGATGCCCGCGCAGCAGGGCTTTCATGACCAGTTCATCGCCAGCAAACAGGTCACCCAACTGGCGAAGAATCTGCAGGGCACCGAGTTCACCCTCGCCGTGCCCACCTACGTGTGGAACTCCGGGGTGAAGACCTTCGACGACCTGGACAAGCACGCCGACCAGTTCAACCGGAAGGTCTACGGCATCGGTTCCGGCGCGCCGGCCAACCAGTCGATCCAGAAGATGATCACGGGCAACGAGTTTGGTCTGGGCGACTGGAAGCTGGTGGAGTCCAGCGAGCAGGCGATGCTCGCCGAGGTCGGCCGCGCGGTGAAGCGCGAGCGCTGGGTGGTATTCCTCGGCTGGACACCGCACCCCATGAACGTGAAATACGACATGAAGTACCTCACCGGCGGCGAGAAGTACTTCGGCAGCACCGGCAGCGTGTTCACCGTGACCCGCAACGGCTACACCGAGCAGTGCCCGAACAGCGGCAAGCTGCTGGCCAACCTGTCCTTCGACCTGAAGATGGAGAACGCCATCATGGCCGACGTGCTGGAGAAGAACGTGAAGAACCCCGACGCGGTGAAGGCCTGGATCAAGGCCAACCCGCAGAGCCTCGACACCTGGCTGCAAGGCGTTAAGACCCGCGACGGCGGCGACGCGCTGGCTGCCGTGAAGGCCAAGCTGTAGGCCGTCGATGGAGCGCCTGATCCGCCTGCTGCCGTTCCTCGCCTGGCTGCCCCAGGTCAGCGGGCGCGACTTGCGCCGTGACCTGGGCGTCGGCCTCTCCGGCGCGGTGCTCGCGCTGCCGCAGTCGATGGCCTACGCGCTGATCGCCGGGTTGCCGGCGGAGTACGGGCTCTACGCGGCGATGCTGCCGGTGCTGATCGCCTGCCTGTGGGGCTCGTCGAAGCACATGGTCGGCGGGCCGACGGCGGCGATCTCGGTGGTGCTGTTCACTGCCATCGCCCCGCTGGCGCCGCCGGGCAGCGCGCAGTTCATCCAGTACGCGCTGCTGCTGACCTTCCTCGCCGGCTTGTTCCAGTGGCTGCTGGGCATGCTGCGCTTCGGCGTGCTGGTGAACTTCGTCTCGCATTCGGTGCTGCTCGGCTTCACCTGCGGCGCCGCGCTGGTGATCGTGATCGGCCAGTTGCCTTACCTTCTCGGCATCGCCGCAGAAGGCCAGGGCACGGCGCTGACCAGCGCCGCCGCGCTCTGGTGGAAGCTGCCGCAATTCCACTGGCCGTCATTGCTGGTGGGGCTGTTCAGCCTGGCGCTGAGCCTGATCGTCAAACGCCTGTGGCGGCGCGGGCCGGCATTGCTGGTCGGCCTGTTCGGCGCCAGCGCCCTGGTCTGGGCGATGCCGGCGACCTTTGCCGAGGTCGCCAGGGTGGCCGCCTTCCGTAGCGCGTTACCGCCGTTCAGCGCGCTGTCGTTCGACCTGACTGCCATCGCCCAGTTGCTCCCCGCCGCCGTCGCCTGCGGCATGCTCGGGCTGGTCACCAGCCTGTCCATCGCGCGCGCCCTGGCCGCACGCTCGCACCAGCCGCTGGACGCCAACCAGGAAGTGCGCGCCCAGGGGCTGTCCAACCTGATCGGGCCATGGCTGTCGGGCACGCTGTCTGCCGGCTCCTTTACCCGCTCCGGGTTGAACCAGGATGCCGGCGCGCGTACGCCGCTGGCCGGGGTTTTCTCGGCAATGTGGGTCGCGTTGCTGGCAGTGGCCGGCGCAGGGTTGATTACTCATATCCCGCTGCCGGCCATGGCTGCCGGCATCCTGCTGATCTGCTGGAACCTGATCGACCGCCCGGCCCTGCGCGCGCTGTGGAAAGGCAGCCGAGCGGAGTCCCTGGTAATGCTGCTGACCCTCGCCGCCACCTTGCTGCTGCCGCTGCAGAACGCCATCTACGCCGGCGTGCTGGCCTCGCTGTTCTTCTACCTCAAGCGCACCTCGCAACCGCGCGTGCAGCAGTGGGAAAAGGAGGACGAGGAAGTGCTGCGTATCGAGGGCTCGATCTTCTTCGGTGCCTGCGACTACCTGCAGAAGCTGATGCAGCACAGCCGCGGCGAACGCCTGGTGCTGGACGCCCACCACGTGAACTTCATCGATTTTGCCGGCGCGCAGATGCTTCAGCAGGAAGCCCGCCGCCTCGCCAGCGAAGGCCGCAGCCTGGTACTGCGCAATGCGCGGCCACGGGTGCGCGCGGAGCTGGAAAGACAGATGGGGAAGGGCGGGGTGTTGCTGGTCGAGGAGTAGGTGTGCGCTTTTGCTTCGCACCTTTGGGGTTGGGGTGCCCCGTTACAGGAGCGACCGTCCTTCACCGGATGATTCCGTGCTGGCGCTGTCCCCCTCACCCCAGCCCTCTCCCTCAGGGAGAGGGAGCAAATCGTGCCGGCTGACGCTGTGGTTTCATCCGGCACCGAACGGTCCCCTCTCCCCCTGGGAGAGGGTTAGGGTGAGGGCCGATCCGAGCGCAGGAGTAACCCAGGGGGAGCCCCGATCAGCCCTTGAGCTGACGGCGCAACTCCTCCAGCACCGGCGCCGAATCCGGGCGCACGCCACGCCACAGCAGGAAGGCTTCCGCCGCCTGCTCGACCAGCATGCCCAGTCCGTCGATGCAGCGAGCCGCGCCGTGTTCGGCGGCCCAGCGGTTGAAGGCGGTGACGTCCTTGCCGTACATCATGTCGTAGCAGACGGTGTGCCCCGGCTGGATCAGCGCCGGATCGATGGGCGGCAACTCGCCGGCCAGGGAGGCCGAAGTGCCGTTGACGATCAGGTCGAACGGCTCGGCGCGCAGATCGAAACCACCGCCGCTCACCGCGCCCAGATCGTTGAACTCCTGCGCCAGCTGCTCGGCCTTCGAGGCCGTGCGGTTGGCGATGACGATGCACGCCGGCTGCTGGCCGAGGAAGGGTTCGAGGATTCCACGCACTGCACCACCGGCGCCCAGCACCAGGATGCGTGCACCGCGCAGGACGACGCCGTGGTTCACCGTGAGGTCGCGGGTCAGCCCGGCGCCGTCGGTGTTGTCGCCCAGCAGGCCACCGCCGTCAAGCTTCTTCAGGGTGTTCACCGCACCGGCCCGGCGCGCGCGCTCGCTCAGCTCGGTGGCCAGGCGGTAGGCGTCTTCCTTGAACGGCACGGTGACGTTGCCACCCAGGCCCTGCGCGAAGAACTCGCAGGCATTCCCGGCGAAGTCGTCCAGCGGCGCCAAGCGCGCGTCATAGCTCAGCGCCTGGCCGGTCTGCTCGGCGAACAGACGGTGAATCTGCGGCGACTTGCTGTGGCCGATGGGGTTGCCGAAGACGCAGTAGCGGTCCATTCAGAATCCTGAGACAAAAATGGTGGAAAGGCTCGGGATTGCCGGTTTTCTACCAGCATACCCACCCTGTAGGAGCGGGCCATGCCCGCGATCGCGCCCATGGGGCGCTCCTACAGGTTCGCGAGAGTTCGACTCAGGCCTGCGCCAGCCAGTCCCGATCAGTGAGGAAGTACTCGGTCAGGCGCGCCTCCTCGCTGCCCGGCTCGGGTTTCCAGTCGTAGCCCCAGCGCACTTGTGGCGGCAGCGACATGAGGATCGACTCGGTGCGCCCGCCCGACTGCAGGCCGAACAGCGTGCCGCGGTCGTAGACCAGGTTGAACTCGACGTAGCGGCCGCGGCGGTAGGCCTGGAACTCGCGCTGCTGCTCGGTGTATGGGGTGTCCTTGCGCTTGCGCACGATGGGCAGGTAGGCATCGATGAAGGCATCGCCGATGGCGCGCAGGAAGGCGAAGCTGGTGTCGAAATCCCACTGGTTCAGGTCGTCGAAGAACAGGCCGCCGACGCCGCGCGGTTCGTTGCGGTGCTTGATGTGGAAGTAGCGGTCGCACCACTCCTTGTAGCGCGGGTAGACGTCCTCGCCGAAGGGCGCGCAGGCGTCGCGGGCGACCTGGTGCCAGAGCACACAGTCTTCCTCATGGGCGTAGTAGGGCGTCAGGTCGAAGCCGCCGCCGAACCACCAGACCGCTTCCTCGCCTTCCTTCTCGGCGATGAAGAAGCGCACGTTGGCGTGGGAGGTCGGCACGTGGGGGTTGGTCGGGTGGATCACCAGGGAAACGCCCAGCGCCTGGAAGCCGCGACCGGCCAACTCCGGACGATGCGCACTGGCACTCGGCGGCAGGCCGGCGCCGAACACGTGAGAGAAGTTCACGCCGCCCTTCTCGATCAGCGCGCCATCACCGATCACCCGCGTCCGACCGCCGCCACCCGCCGGGCGCTGCCAGGCGTCCTCGACGAAACGAGCGCTGCCGTCCTCGGCTTCGAGTGCGGCGCAGATGCGGTCTTGCAGGTCGAGCAGGTAGGCCTTCACGGCCTCGATGCGGTCGGTCACGAGAATCACCTTGGAGCGGGAAAGCCACGCGTGGCGCGGGCCGGAGCGGAGTTTGGGTGCCAAAACGGGGGCAAGCATACCATCGACGCCGACAAAGCTGGTCTTGACGCCCGTCATGCGTGCGGTTTGGATGAAAGTCTTTTCCCCGGCGAGGCGGAGCCTCGCGCCCTCAGGAGAGCGACATGGCCAAGCGTGTTCAATTCGCCAAGACCGGCGGCCCCGAAGTCCTCGAAATCGTCGACTACACCCCGGCCGAGCCCGGCCCGAACGAGGTGCGGGTGCGTAACCGCGCCATCGGCCTGAACTTCATCGACACCTACTACCGCAGCGGCCTGTACCCCGCGCCGAGCATGCCATCCGGTGTCGGCACCGAAGGCGCTGGCGAGGTGGAAGCGGTGGGCAGCGCGGTAACCAACGTGAAGGTCGGCGATCGCGTCGGCTACGCCACCGGCCCGCTGGGCGCGTACAGCGAGCAGCACGTGCTGCCGGCAGCCAGCGTGGTGAAGCTGCCGGATGCGGTCACCTTCGAGCAGGCCGCCGCGGTCATGCTCAAGGGCCTCACCGTGCAGTACCTGCTGCGCCAGACCTACAACGTGCAGCCGGGCCAGACCATTCTCTGGCACGCGGCCGCAGGCGGCGTCGGGCTGATCGCCTGCCAGTGGGCGAAAGCCATCGGCGCGCACCTGATCGGCACCGTGAGCTCCACTGCCAAGGCGGAGCTGGCGAAAGCCCACGGCGCCTGGGAAACCATCGACTACAGCCACGAGAACGTGGTCGAGCGCGTGCTCGCGCTGACCGATGGCAAGAAATGCCCGGTGGTCTACGACTCGGTGGGCAAGGACACCTGGCTGACCTCGCTGGACTGCACCGCCCAGCGCGGCCTGGTGGTGAGCTTCGGCAACGCCTCCGGCCCGGTGGACGGGGTGAACCTGGGCATCCTGTCGCAGAAGGGCTCGCTCTACGTCACCCGTCCGACGCTGTTCGGCTACGCCAGCACGCCGGAGCGCCTGCAGGCCATGGCCGACGACCTGTTCGGCATGATCACCAGCGGTAAGGTGAAGGTGGAGATCAACCAGCGCTTCGCCCTGGCCGAAGCGGCCAAGGCGCAGACCGAACTGGCGGCGCGGCGCACCACCGGGTCGACGATTCTGTTGCCCTGATGGGGTGAAGGGCGTTCGCGAGCAAGCTCGCTCCTACAGACCAGCTCTTCGTAGGAGCGAGCTTGCTCGCGAACCGAATGTCACCGCGTTATCACGCTTACGACGGGCGTACTGTCTCGCCGGTACGCAGATCGCGGATCAGGCTCGGATTACGGCGCCCGCCCAGGGCGCCACCGAGCACGCCATCCAGCTCGCCACGGAAATACTGCTCTACACGCAGGCGGCTGCGCGCAGCGGGCCGGCCGGCAGGGTTGGCGGAGGTAGAAATCAGCGGGCCGGTGAAGCGGCACAGTTCGCGCACCAACGGGTGGTCGGTGACACGCAGCGCCACAGTATCGTGCTCGCCGGTCACCCACTCGGGCAGGCGTCCCTGGTGCGGCACCAGCCAGGTGTTCGGGCCGGGCCAGCTGCTGGCGAGCGTGTCCTGCCAGGCTTCGGGCAGATCTTCGAGGAGGAAGTCGAACTGGCGGATATCGCCGGCCACCACGATCATGCCCTTTTCCACCGGGCGTGCCTTGATCGCCAGCAGTCGGTACACGGCGTCGGCGCTCCACGGGTCGCAGCCCAGGCCCCAGACGGCTTCGGTCGGGTAAGCGATCACTCCGCCGTCGCGCACGACCTTTGCCATGCGCTGGGTTCGCCAGTTGCTGTACATCGTGAATTCCTCGGTTCTGCGATGCGCGGCAGTTTACGTGCTCAGCGGGCACGATGCACCCAGACGCCCGCCTCGCAGGCCACTCGCCCGTCCAGCTCCAGTTCGGTGAGTTCCGCCAGCAACTGCGGCAGCTCCAGGCCACTGCGCAACGCCAGTTGCTCACTGCTTTGCGGCGCGGCGCGCAGCAGATCGACCAGCGGGTGAGGCGGCAACACTGGCGCGACATCTACCGCAGGCGCGCCGTGCGTCCATCCCTGCAGGCCTTCGAGGATGTGCTCGACCGTCTCCACCAGCATCGCGCCCTGGCGGATCAGTTCGTGGCAGCCGCGCGCACCGGGGTGGTGGATCGAACCGGGAATCGCGTAGACCTCGCGACCCTGCTCGGCGGCCAGCCGCGCCGTGATCAGCGACCCGCTCGACGGGCTGGCTTCCACCACCAGAGTGCCCAGTGACAGGCCGCTGATGATCCGGTTGCGCCGTGGGAAATTCGATGCCTGAGGCGCGCAGTTCAGCGGCAATTCCGAGATCACCGCGCCGCCGTGCTCGACGATGCGTTTCGCCAGTCCGAGGTGGCGACGCGGGTAGAGATGCTCCAGGCCGGTGCCCAGTACGGCAACGGTCTTACCGCCGGCCTCCAGCGCCCCCTCATGGGCCGCGCCGTCGATGCCCAGCGCCAGCCCGCTGGTGATCACGAAGCCACCGCCGGCTAGGCTGCGGGCGAAGGCCCGTGCGGTATCCAACCCCGGCTTGCTGGCCCGGCGGCTACCGACCATCGCCAATTGCGGCCGCTCCAGCAGGCACGGATCGCCGGCCAGGAACAGCAGTGGCGGCGCATCATTCAGCTCAGCGAGCAGAGCGGGGTAATAGGGGGCGTCCCACGTGACCAGATGATGCTCGGGCGCCTCCAGCCAATGCAGCGCCTGAGCTGCCTGTTCGCGGATGGAAGCATCGCGACGCGGCTCCGCGCAGACGGCTGGCAACCCCAGGGAGCGCCAGGCGGCCGCCGGCGCGCTCAAGGCGGCGGACGCCGAGCCAAAGGCCTCCAGCAGCCGGCGAAAGCGCCTGGGGCCCAGCTCGGGCAGGGCATGCAGGCGCAGCCGCGCCTCGAGTTCGGACGGGGAAAGAGTCGGGTCATGGGGCATGGCGCAGTCCTTGCCGTGGGGAAGTCGTCCGGACTATGCCGCGCAGGCAGACGCCCCCGCTGTCGGACCCTTCCGGATCGCGCCCACAAAAAACCCCGCCGGAGCGGGGTTTTCTTCGACTCACGCGTCGATCAGGGGTTGAGCACGCGGTCGTTGACCTCCAGCGAACGGGTGGCGGTCAGCACCAGACCGTAGCTCAGGCGGTTATAGGTGCGGAAGATCATCACCAGGCCCGAGCGCTCGTCCGGGATCTTCACCATCTCGTCGGTGACACGGTCGCGCACGGTTTCGCCCAGCTTGTAGATCGCCAGTACATTGCCTTCGGCCAAACCATCGCGGGAGCCCTTGTCGATGGTCACAACGTCATACTTGCCGATCTGGGTCACGCCGCGCGGCACGTCGATGATGGTGCCCTTGATCGGGGTGGACGGCTCGCTGGGCATGAAGGTCGAAGTGATCGCGCGTTCCTCGGTCGGGAACAGGCGGTCGCCAGGGCGGACTTCCTGGGTGGTGCGGGTCAAGCGCAGGGTAGCGATATCGCCTTCCTTCGCCGTGACGTTGGCACTGCCGACATCCGTGGCATCAATACCCAGCAGTTCATTGGTCTCCGGGTCGGTATAGACCTTGGCCTGCCGGAAGACGCCGTAGTTGCTCTCCTCCGACAGCGAGCTGCCACGGGCGTAGGCACGGTCGCCAGCGCCGGTGATCACACTTTCCTCGTCACCCGCAACCACATGGGGGGCGCTGGAAAACTCGGTGTCGCTGTCGACGATGCGGTTGGACAGCAGGAAGGCGTTGATCTTCTCCAGTGGGATGGTCGGGATCGCCTCGGCGACGGGGCTGCTGCGCACTCGCGGCGACAGCTTGATGGTCCCGCGCGACTCCCCGCGGTTGAGCGTCAGGCGCGGCTGGCCGTCAACGTACGTGAGACTCAGCACATCACCTGGATAGATCAGGTGCGGGTTCTGAATCTGCGGATTCACCTGCCAGATTTCCGGCCACTTCCACGGCTTGCTGAGGAATTTGCCGGAGATGTCCCAGAGGGTGTCGCCCTTCACTACGGTATAGCGATCCGGATGGCCTTCCTTGAGCTGCACGGCAGCCTGCGCCACCCCGCCTGCGGCGAGCAGCAGCAGGGCGAGTAGTGTTTTCCTCATGCGGTGAATCCCTTTATTATGTGTACACATGAAACGCCTGGAAGCCGCCCCTACCGCGCTTTCCAGCGTTTTTCGATGCTGCTCAGCATATTAGCAGCCGATTTTGACTTTATTCCACAAGTGCATCACAAACGTATATGGCCATTCTGAACATTCTCGAATTCCCCGATCCGCGCCTGCGGACCATCGCCAAGCCGGTCACGGTCTTCGATGACGCCCTGCGCACGCTGATCGACGACATGTTCGAGACCATGTACGAGGCGCCGGGCATCGGTCTTGCGGCAACGCAGATCAACGTGCACAAGCGCGTCGTGGTGATGGACTTGTCCGAGGACAAGTCCGAACCCCGGGTCTACATCAACCCGGAGTTCGAATTCCTCACCGAGGAAATGGACCAGTACCAGGAAGGCTGCCTGTCGGTGCCGGGCTTCTACGAAAATGTAGACCGTCCGCAGAAAGTGCGGATCAAGGCCCAGGACCGCGACGGCAACCCCTTCGAGGAAGTTGCCGAGGGCCTGCTCGCAGTGTGCATCCAGCACGAGTGCGACCACCTCAACGGCAAGCTGTTCGTCGACTACCTGTCCAACCTCAAGCGCGACCGCATCCGCAAGAAGCTGGAAAAGCAGCACCGGCAACAGGCGTGACCCCATCCCCCAAAGGCTTGCCCCGGCAAGCCTTTTGTTTTTTGTGAGCCCCCAATGAGCCAAGCACTGCGCATCGTCTTCGCCGGCACCCCGGAATTCGCCGCCGAACACCTCAAGGCCCTGCTCGATACTCCTCACGAGATCGTCGCCGCCTACACCCAGCCGGACCGCCCGGCCGGCCGAGGCCAGAAGCTGATGCCCAGCCCGGTCAAGCAGCTCGCCCTGGAGAACGGCCTGTCGGTGCTGCAGCCGCCGACCCTGCGCGACCCCGCCGCCCAGGCCGAGCTGGCCGCGCTCAAGCCGGACCTGATGGTGGTGGTAGCCTACGGGCTGATCCTGCCGCAGGCGGTGCTGGATATTCCGCGCCTGGGCTGCATCAACAGCCATGCCTCGCTGCTGCCGCGCTGGCGCGGCGCCGCGCCGATCCAGCGCGCGGTGGAAGCTGGCGACGCGCAGAGCGGCGTCACCGTGATGCAGATGGAAGCAGGGCTGGACACCGGGCCGATGCTGCTCAAGGTCGCCACGCCGATTTCCGCCGATGACACCGGCGGCAGCCTGCATGACCGTCTCGCCGAGCTCGGCCCGAAAGCCGTGGTCGGGGCCATCGCCGGCCTCGCCGCCGGCACGCTCAAGGGCGAGGTGCAGGACGACGCGCTGGCCACCTACGCACACAAGCTGAACAAGGAAGAGGCGCGCATCGACTGGTCGCGCCCGGCCGACGAACTGGAGCGCCGCATCCGCGCCTTCACGCCCTGGCCGGTCTGCCACACCACCCTCGGCGAAGCCGCGCTGAAAGTGCTTGGCGCCAAACCGGCAGAAGGCAAGGGCGAGCCAGGCAAGATTCTCGACGCCAGCCGCGACGGCCTTCTGGTCGCCTGCGGTGAAGGCGCGCTGCTGCTGACCCGCCTGCAACTGCCCGGCGGCAAGCCGCTGGCCTTCGCCGACCTGTTCAACAGCCGCCGCGAGCAGTTCGCGCCAGGACAGGTGCTGGGCGCATGAGTACCAATCCCCGTCTGGCGGCCGCCCGCGCGCTGGCCGCCGTGCTCGCCGGTCGCGCCTCGCTGGGCAGCTCGCTACCAACCCAGCTGGAAAACGTCGAGCCGCGCGACCGTGGCCTGGTGCAGGAGCTGGCCTTCGGCGCCGCCCGCTGGCAGCCGCGCCTGTCCACTCTGGCCGCGCGGCTGCTGCAGAAGCCATTCAAGGCCGGCGACCGTGACGTCGAAGCCCTGCTGCTGGTCGGCCTGTACCAACTGCTTTACACCCGTATTCCGCCGCACGCAGCCATCGGCGAAACCGTCGGCTGCGCGGACAAGCTGAAGAAGCCCTGGGCCAAGGGCCTGCTCAATGCCGTGCTGCGCCGCGCCCAGCGCGAGAGCGAAATCCTGCTGGCAGAAGTCGACAAGGACCCGGCCGCGCGCCTGGCGCACCCGCGCTGGCTGCAGAAGGCACTGAAGAAGTCCTGGCCGGAACAGTTCGAAGCAATCTGCGCCGCCAACAACGCGCACCCGCCAATGACCCTGCGGGTGAACCGCCGCC
The DNA here is from genome assembly GCF_014852585.1 of Pseudomonas sp. PDM18. Taxonomy (GTDB): domain Bacteria; phylum Pseudomonadota; class Gammaproteobacteria; order Pseudomonadales; family Pseudomonadaceae; genus Pseudomonas. The sequence goes on from NZ_JACVBX010000016.1 coordinate 37,502, forward strand.
ATGGCAGCCGCGATGCCTATCTGGAAGAGCTGAACCGCATCGGCTTCGAAGCAACCGCCTGCGAGTTCGGCCGCGACGGCATCAATCTTTTGCAGCCGTGCGATGTGCACGAACTGCCGGGCTTCGCCGAAGGCCGCGTCAGCGTGCAGGACGAGGCCGCGCAACTGGCTGCCGACTTGTTGGAGCTGGCGCCGAACCAGCGTGTGCTGGACGCCTGTTGCGCCCCCGGCGGCAAGACCTGCCACCTGATGGAAGCGGAGCCGGCGCTGGCCGGCGTGGTTGCCGTGGACCTGGAAGAGAGCCGCCTGGTGCGCGTACGCGAGAACCTCGCCCGCCTGCAGCTTTCGGCCGAACTGTTCGCCGCCGACGCCCGTGACACCGCCAAGTGGTGGGATGGCAAGGCCTTCCAGCGCATCCTGCTGGACGCACCGTGCTCCGCCACCGGGGTGATCCGCCGTCATCCGGACATCAAGCTGACCCGCACCGCCGAGGACATCGAGGCGCTGGCCCAGCTGCAGGGCGAACTGCTCGACGCGTTGTGGGCGACCCTAGAAGTCGGCGGCGTGCTGGTCTATGCGACCTGCTCGGTAATGCCGCAGGAGAACAGCGACCAGATCGCTGCGTTCCTCGGTCGCACCCCAGGTGCCCGCGAACTGGACCTGCCCGGACCGTGGGGCCTCAAGCAGCCCCATGGCCGCCAGCTGTTCCCCCAGGAAGCAGGGCATGACGGCTTCTACTATGCCAAGCTCATCAAGATTTCGGCGAAGTAACAGGCGCCGACTCCCTACGGATCGAAACGGAAAGCACGCCGCTCCATGAAGATCATCATCCTCGGTGCCGGCCAGGTCGGCGGCACTCTGGCCGAGCACCTCGCCAGCGAAGCCAATGACATCACCGTCGTCGATACCGACGGCGAGCGTCTGCGCGACCTCAACGACCGCCTGGACATCCGCACCGTCCACGGCAAGGCCTCGTTCCCCACCGTGCTGCGCCAGGCAGGTGCCGACGACGCCGACATGCTGGTGGCGGTGACCAACAGCGACGAGGTGAACATGGTGGCCTGCCAGGTCGCCTACACCCTGTTCAACACCCCTACCCGCATCGCCCGCGTGCGCGAGGCGGCGTACCTGACCCGCGCCGGGCTGTTCGACAACGAGGCGATCCCGGTCGACGTGCTGATCAGCCCCGAGCAGGTGGTGACCAACTACATCAAGCGCCTGGTGGAATACCCCGGCGCCCTGCAGGTAATCGACTTCGCCGAGGGCAAGGCCCAGCTTGTGGGCATCCGCGCCTACTACGGCGGCCCGCTGGTGGGCCAGGAGCTGCGCCAACTGCGCGAGCACATGCCCAACGCCGATACCCGCGTGGCGGCGATCTACCGGCGCAACCGGCCGATCATTCCTCAGGGCGACACGGTGATCGAGGCCGACGACGAGGTCTTCTTCATTGCCGCCAAGGCCCACATCCGTGCCGTTATGGGCGAGATGCGCCGGCTCGAGGACAGCTACAAGCGGATCATCATCGCCGGCGGCGGCAACATCGGCGAGCGCCTGGCCGAGGCCATCGAGAGCCGCTACCAGGTGAAGATCATCGAGATGAACCCGGCGCGCTGCCGGCACCTCTCCGACAGCCTGGACAGCTCCATCGTCCTGCAGGGTAGCGCCTCGGACCGCGACCTGCTGCTGGAAGAGAACATCGGCGATACCGACCTGTTCCTTGCCCTGACCAACGACGACGAGGCGAACATCATGTCCTCGCTGCTGGCCAAGCGCCTGGGCGCGCGCAAGGTGATGACGCTGATCAACAACCCCGCCTACGTCGACCTGGTGCAGGGCGGCGAGATCGACATCGCCATCAGCCCGCAGTTGGCCACCATCGGCACCCTGCTGACCCACGTGCGTCGCGGCGACATCGAGAGCGTGCATTCCCTGCGCCGCGGCGCCGCCGAAGCCATCGAGGTGGTCGCCCACGGCGACGCCAAGTCGAGCAAGGTGATCGGCCGCAAGATCAACGAAGTCCAACTGCCGCCCGGCACCACCATCGGCGCGGTGATCCGCGACGACGACGTGCTGATCGCCCACGGCGAGACGAAGATCGAGTCCGGCGACCACGTGATCCTCTTCGTGGTGGACAAGAAGCGCATCCGCGATGTCGAGCGGCTGTTCCAGGCCGGCCTGACCTTCTTCTGATTCTTCCGGGTCGCTGCAAAGCGGCCCGGCGGTTTTTTCCGCCCTTCATTTCAGACAGCTCCTACTGCACTTCGGAGTGTGTCTTGGCACCCTGCGCGACCTGTTCCTGCCTGTATCACCACAGTCATGCGCTACGCCTCCATCGCCCGCATCCTTGGCGTGCTGCTGATGCTGTTCAGCACCACGCACCTGCCGCCGCTGCTGATCGACCTGTACTACATCGAGTCGACCTGGCGCGCATTTACCCTGTCGTTCCTGGTTACCCTGCTGACCGGTCTGGCCATCTGGTGGCCGTTCCGCCAGCACAAGGACGACCTGCGCATCCGCGACGGCTACCTGGTGACAGCGCTGTTCTGGATCGTCCTGGGCTCCTTCGGCGCCCTGCCGTTCGCCTTGTCGAGCGCGCCGCACATGGGCGTGGTCGATTCGCTGTTCGAGTCCTTCTCCGGCCTTAGCACCACGGGCGCCACCGTGCTCACCGAGCTCGATGCGCTGCCCCACGCGATCCTCTACTACCGCCAGCAGCTGCAATGGCTGGGCGGGATGGGCATCGTGGTGCTGGCGGTGGCGGTGATGCCGATGCTGGGCATCGGCGGCATGCAGCTGTACCGCGCGGAAATGCCCGGCCCGCTGAAGGAGCACAAGCTCTCGCCGCGCATCGCCGATACCGCCAAGACCCTGTGGTTCCTCTACTGCGGCCTGACCCTGGCCTGCGCGCTGGCCTACTGGGCGGCGGGGATGAGCCTGTTCGACGCGATCGGCCACAGCTTCTCGACCATCGCCATCGGCGGCTTTTCCACCCACGACGCCAGCATCGGCTACTTCGACAGCCCGCTGATCGAGCTGATCTGCATGACCTTCCTGGTGATTTCCGGGATCAACTTCAGCCTGCACTTCCTCGCCTGGCGCCGACGCAGCCTGCGTCACTACCTGAAGGACACCGAGTGTCGGGCCTACCTCGGCATCCTGCTGGTACTGTTCCTGATCAGCGCGACAACGCTGGTGCTCAAGCATCACTACGACACGCCGCTGCAATCGATCCGCTACGCAGCGTTCATGGTGGTCTCGGTGGCGACCACCACCGGCTTCGGCCTCGCGGACTTCAGCACCTGGCCAACCTTGCTGCCCTACCTGCTGCTCTACAGCACCTTCATCGGTGCCTGTGCCGGTTCCACCGGCGGCGGCATGAAGGTGATGCGCATGCTGCTGGTCTATCGCCAGGGCATGCGCGAGTTCCTGCGCCTGCTGCATCCCAACGGGGTATTCCTGGTGAAGCTCGGGAGGCGCACCGTGCCCGATCGCGTGGTGGAATCGGTGTGGGCATTCTTCTCGATCTACCTGCTCACCTTCGTCAGTCTCATGCTGGTGCTGCTGGCGCTGGGCGTGGATCAGCTCACCGCGTTCTCGACCCTCGCATCCTGCCTGAACAATCTTGGCCCGGCGCTGGGCGAGGCCGCAGTGCATTACGGCAGCCTGCCGGCCAGCGCCAAGCTGGTGCTGAGCCTCGCGATGGTGCTGGGCCGACTGGAGGTGTTCTCCCTGCTGATCCTGCTGACGCCCGCCTTCTGGCGCACTTGAATGAGGCACAATGGCGGCCTGCTGACGGAGGCTCGCCATGATCGACTCGCTGGAAAAGATGCTCGCCAAGGGCGTGGACAACTCGCTGCTGCGCTTCGGCCTGGGCAAGGGCTACCTGGACGCCGGCGACGCCGCCAGGGCCGCAGAGCACCTGCGCCGCTGCGTGGCGCAGGACCCGAAGTACTCCGCCGCCTGGAAGCTGCTGGGCAAGGCGCTGCAGGCTCAGGGCGACCTGGACGGCGCCCGTACCGCCTGGACCGATGGCCTGGCCGCCGCCCTGGCCCACGGCGACAAGCAGGCAGAGAAAGAGATGACGGTATTCCTGCGCAAGTTGGACAAGGCAAAGGGCGCGTAAGCGCCCTTTTTGAATCGCGCTCGGGGACGGAAGGCCCTGTAGGAGCGCGCTTGCTCGCGAACCGCCTGGCACCGGAGCCGCGGGGAAATCCGTTCGCGAGCAAGCTCGCTCCTACAAGAAAACGGTCCGTACGTTAGAGAACCTCGCTGGCCACCGCATCCACCGCCGCCTTGGCGATGCCGACGATCTCGTCCGCCTCGGCGCGGGTCAGCACCAGCGGCGGGGCGAAGCCGAGGATGTCGCCGTGGGGCATGGCGCGGGCGATCATGCCGCGCTCCAGGCAAGCCGCCGAGACCTTCGGGCCGACCTTCAGGGACGGGTCGAAAGGCCTGCGCGCCTCGCGGTCAGCCATGAATTCCAGTGCCGCCAGCATGCCGTCGCCGCGCACCTCGCCCACCAGCGGGTGGCCCTCGAAGGTCTGGCGCAGTTGCTGGTTGAGGTAGCCTCCGACTTGCGCCGCATTGGCGGTGATGTTTTCCCGTTCGAGGATGTCCAGGTTGGCCAGCGCCGCTGCCGCGCAGATGGGGTGGCCGGAGTAGGTCCAGCCGTGTCCCATGGCGCCTTCGCGGCTGGACGCGCTGTCAATCACATCCCACACCTTCTCGCCGACTATCACTGCCGACAGCGGCGCGTAGGCGCTGGTCAGGCCCTTGGCGGTGGTGATCAGGTCCGGGCGCATGCCGTAGCGCTGGCTGCCCATCTTGTCGCCGACGCGGCCGAAAGCGCAGACCACCTCGTCGGCTATGAGCAGCACGTCGTATTTCGCCAGCACCGCCTGGATCGCCTCCCAGTAGCCCTTGGGCGGGACGATGATGCCGCCGGTGCCCATCACCGGTTCGCCGATGAAGGCCGCGACCGTGTCCGGCCCTTCGGCGAGGATCAGGTTCTCCAGTTCCTGGGCGCAGTGACGCACGAAACTGGCTTCGTCCATGCCGGCCGGGGCCTTGTAGAAGTGCGGGCAGAGGGTGTGCTTGACGCCCTCCACCGGCAGGTCGAAGTGCTGGTGGAAGCTCGCAAGGCCCGTGAGGCTGCCGGTGACGATGCCCGAGCCGTGGTAGCCGCGCTGCCGCGAGATGAACTTTTTCTTCTGCGGCCGGCCCAGCACGTTGTTGTAGTAGCGCACCAGCTTGACCTGGGTTTCGTTGGCGTCGGAGCCGGAGAGGCCGTAGTAGACCTTCTTCATGCCCGCCGGCGCCCAGTCGCGGATGATCCGCGCGGACAGCTCGATGATCGCCTCGGAGGAGTGGCCCACATAGGTGTGGTAGTAGGCCAGCTGCGTGGCCTGCGCATGGATCGCGTCGGCGACCTCAGTGCGGCCGTAGCCGATGTTCACGCAGTACAGGCCGGCGAAGGCATCGAGCAGCTCGCGGCCCTGGTGATCGCGGATGCGCACGCCGGAAGCGCCGGTGATGATGCGCCCCGGCAGCGCGCCGCTGGCGTGGTCATGGGCGTGGGTCGACGGGTGCATGAAGTGTGCGCGGTCTTCCTCGAACAGCTTGGCGTAGTCGGTCATGGCGGTGGTCTCCCGGTCAGATGGCGCCGTGGTGCAGGGCGAAGTACTTGGTTTCGACGAAGGGCTCGAAGCCCTCGCTGCCGCCTTCGCGGCCAAGGCCCGAAGCCTTCATGCCGCCGAAGGGAATGGGGTGGCCGGTGAACCTGGCGCCGTTGACCGCCACCATGGCGAACTCCAGGCGCCGCATCAGCGGCCAGATGTGATCCAGGCGTTGCCCACAAAGGTAGGCGGCCAGGCCGTACTCGGTGTCGTTGGCCTGCCGGACGGCTTCGTCCAGGTCGTCGTACGCGCTGACGCCGGCGATGGGGGCGAAGTTTTCCTCGCGCCAGATGCGCATCTGCGGCGTGACATCGGCCAGCACGGTCGGCTGATGAAACCAGCCGCCCAGCGCATGCGGTTCGCCGCCGGCGAGCAGGCGCGCCCCCTGGGCGATGGCGTCCTGCACGCGCTCGCAGGTGACGTCGAAGGCGCCCTGGTGCATCAGCGGGCCGATCTGGCTGCGCGAGTCGCTGGCCGGACCGACGCGCAGTTCGCGCACGGCACGGGCGAAGCGCTGCAGGAAGGGTTCGTAGAGGTCGCGGGCGACCAGGATGCGGTTGGCCGCGCAGCAGTCCTGCCCGGAGGTCTGGAACTTGGCGTCGATGGCGAACTGCACCGCCTGCTCCAGATCGGCGTCGGCCAGCACGATGAAGGGCGCGTTGCCGCCCAGTTCCAGGGCGACTTTCTTCACGTCCTGGGCGGCAGCCTGCAGGACCAATTTGCCCACGCGGGTCGAGCCGGTGAAGCTCACGGCGCGTACGCGGCCATCGCCGACCAGGGTTTCCATGGCCATCTGCGGCTCGCCCAGCACCACGTTGAACACGCCGGCGGGGAAGCCGGCTTCTTCCGCCAGTTGCGCCAGGGCGAAGGCGGAGTAGGGCGTCTCGTGGGCCGGCTTGACCACCACGGTGCAACCCGCGGCCAGGGCGGCAGCTGCCTTGCGGGTGATCATCGCCGAGGGGAAATTCCACGGCGTCAGCAGGGCGGCGACGCCGACCGGCTCGACCACCGTGCCCAGGTGTGCGTTGGGGATGTGGCTGGGAATGTTGCGGCCGTTCAACCGCCGCGCTTCCTCGGCGAACCAGGGGATGAAGCTGGCGGCGTAGTCGATCTCGCCAAGGGCTTCGGCCAGCGGCTTGCCCTGTTCCAGGCTGAGAATCTGCGCGAGGTCTTCGCGATGCTGGCGAATCAGCTCGGCCCAGCGGCGCAGCAGCTCGCCGCGTTCGTCCAGCGTGCGGGCTCGCCAGGCGGGGAAGGCGGCAGCGGCGGCGTCCACCGCGGCGACGATCTGCTCGCGGTCGAGCAGCGGCACATGGCCGATGGCTTCGCGGGTGGCGGGGTTGTCGACGGCGATGCTGGTGCCGCTCGCGCTGTGCAGCCAGTGGCCATTCACATAGCAGAGCGACTTGAACAGCAGGGGATGTGCGAAGGACATGGCGGCGGCTCCCGGACGGTTGGCATGGAGACCATGTTAGGGGCCGGAGGCGCGCGGTTTTTTCCTAAGCGGGGGATGGCGGCGGCAAATCTTTTCGCAGTTCTGCCGCCGCTGTTGGGCTTTTTCGGGTGGCGTCAGGCCGTGGCGGCGCGACGCAGGTTACGGGTGATGGCGCTGAGCAGCATGCCGTAGAGCGGCACGAAGAGCATCAGCATGACCGCCAGCTTCACGCCGTAGTCGACCCAGGCGATCTCCACCCAGTGCTCGGCCATGAAGGCGTTGTCGCTGTGCCAGAAAGCGATGGAGAAGAAGGTGAAGGTGTCCAGCAGGTTGCCGAACAGGGTCGAGACCACCGGGGCGATCCACCACTGGCGCATGCGCCGCAAGCGGTCGAAGACCTGGATATCGAGGATCTGGCCGAACACGTAGGCCAGGAAGCTGGCCAGGGAAATCCGCGCCACGAAGGTGTTGAATTCGCCCAGGGAGGCGAGCCCTCTGAAGGCGCCTTCCTGGAAGATCACCGAGATCACGTAGGACGCCAGCAGCGCCGGAATCATCACCCGCGCGATGACCAGCCGCGCCGGGCGCTTGCCGAGCAGGCGGACGGTGAGGTCAGTGGCCAGGAAGATGAACGGGAAGCTGAACGCGCCCCAGGTGGTGTGCCAGCCAAAGAGGGTCATTGGCAGCTGCACCAGGTAGTTGCTGGCGATGATGATCAGGATGTGGAACGCGACCAGGCCGGCGAGTGCGCCGCGCCTTGCCGCCGGAAGGGATGCCGACATGCTTTGGGCCTTTTTCGTCGATGGGGTGAGGGAACCCATGCCCGGCACCATGCCGAGCGGCGCGCATTGTATACGATCCGGACCTGGAAGTCAGGATTTGTTGGGCAAATTTTGTTCAACCGCCGACGGGCGTTCATGTAGGAGCGAGCTTGCTCGCGAACCCGCGCGGCACCGACGCCGCCGGGAAATCTGTTCGCGAGCAAGGACTGGGCGTCCCCCTCGGTCCTACGAAGAGCCGCATGAGTTTCCGCCGGATAGATAACGGCGGATAACCTGTTCCAGGTTATTCGCTCTACGAAAGGCTCTGCTCCTGCGCCTCGGCGGGAATCGCTGCATCCAGTGTCTTGATCACCTTGGTGACGATGTAGGTGAAGTAGCGCTCGATGCCGACGTCCTCCAGCAGCAGTTGGTCGATGAAGCGCTGGTAGTGGTCGATGTCGCGCGCCTGGATCATCGCGATGTAGTCCACGCCGCCGCCGGTGGCGTAGCAGAAGCCCACCTCCGGCGCCTGCTGCAGGCGCTGCTCGAAGCGCTTCATGTCCTGCGCGGTATGCCGCGCCAGGGTGATTTCCACCAGCACCTGCTGCTGCTTGAACAACGCCGGCCAGTCGATCTGCGCGCGGTAGCCTTTGATCAGCCCGGCCTCCTCCAGCTTGCGCACACGCTCCCAGGCCGGACTGACCGAGAGGTTGATCGCCTCGGCCAGGCTCGACTTGGTGATGCGCCCGTCGCCGGCGAGGATGCGCAGGATCTTCAGGTCATAGCGGTCGAGCTTGATCATGGCTGCCTCCGGCACAGTTAGCCGAGCACCTCGGCGACCACCGCGAGGGTGTCGCCGCTCTGCACCAGGCCGGGAAAATGCCGCGCGGCGAGGATGCCGCTGCGCTTGGCGCGGTACTCCACCGGCGCGGCGCCGGTGCGCAACACATCGTGCACCCGCGCCAGCACCTCGCCGCGTTCGACGCGTTCGCCCAGGTCACGGCACATCTCCAGCAGGCCGCCGTGCTCACTGGCGACGAAGCAATCGCCATCGGGCATGTCGAGCATCACCGACTTCGCCGGTTCGACTTCGCCGCGCAGGATGCCGGCCTGCACCAGTACATTGCGCACGCCACGCCGGGCGATGGCCACGGTGCGCGCGCTGCTGCTGCCGCCGCCACCCAGTTCAGTGGTGACGAACAGCTTGCCTTGCTCCTCGGCGGCGCTGTCGTACATGCCCACCGCATCCAGCTCCAGCATGCGCATGGAATAGGGCGCGGCGAAGGCGCGCATCAGCGCCTCGCTGGCCTGCTGCTGGGCCTTGTCCGGCAGCACGTGGCAGGCGGCGAAGGGCAGGAAGTCGAGGGTGCGGCCGCCGGAATGGATATCCAGCACCACGTCCGCCAGCGGCAGCAGGTTGCGCTGGAAGTAGTCGGCGATCTTCTGCGTCACCGTGCCGTCCGGGCGACCGGGGAAGCTGCGGTTGAGGTTGCCGGCGTCGATCGGCGAGGTGCGCTTGCCGGCGAGGAACGCCGGGGTGTTCATGAACGGCACGATGATCACCCGGCCGCGTACGTCCTCGGCGCGCAGTTCCTGGGCCAGGCGGCTGAGCGCCACCGGGCCTTCGTATTCGTCGCCATGGTTGCCGCCGGTGAGCAGCGCGGTGGGGCCGTCGCCGTTCTTCACCACGCAGATCGGGATCATCACCGCACCCCAGGCTGAATCGTCCCGCGAGTAGGGCAGCTTGAGGTGGCCGTGCTGCACGCCGTCGCGCCGGAAGTCGACGCTGGCAGCGATGGGGTTCTCGCGCAGCGGCTTGTCGAGTGCATGGGTCATCGCCTCACTCCTTCACGAACAGCTGGCGCGGGTAGTCGCAGAAGGTTTCCACGCCGCGCTCGGTGATGAGGATGCTTTCGGTGATTTCCAGGCCCCAGTCGTCCATCCACAGGCCGGGCATGAAGTGGAAGGTCATGCCCGCTTCGAGCACGCTGTTGTCGCTCGGGCGCAGGCTCATGGTGCGCTCGCCCCAGTCCGGCGGGTAGCTGATACCGATGGGGTAGCCGCAGCGGCTGTCCTTGTGGATGCCGAACTTCTCCAGCACGCCGAAGAAGGCGCGGGCGATGTCCCCGGTGGTGTTGCCGGGTTTGGCGGCATCCAGTCCGGCGGCGATGCCTTCGACCACGGCCTTCTCCGCGTCGAGGAAATGCTGGGGCGGCTTGCCCAGGAACACCGTGCGCGACAGCGGGCAGTGGTAGCGCTTGTAGCAGCCGGCAATCTCGAAGAAGGTGCCGGCGCCGCGTTCGAAGGGCGTGTCGTCCCAGGTCAGGTGCGGCGCGCTGGCGTCGGCGCCGGTGGGCAGCAGCGGGACGATGGCCGGGTAGTCGCCGCCGTGGCCGTCCACGCCGAGGATGCCGGCGCTATAGATGTCCGCCACCAGTTCATTCTTGCGCATGCCCGGCTCGATGCACTCGACGATGTACGCGTGCATCCGTTCGACGATGCGCGCGGCAACGCGCATGTACTCGATCTCGCGCAGCGATTTCACCGCGCGCTGCCAGTTCACCAGGGCCGTGGCGTCGACGAATTTCGCGCTCGGCAGGTTGGCCTGCAGCGAGCGGAAGGCGGCGGCGCTGAAGTAGTAGTTGTCCATCTCCACGCCGATGGCCCGGTCGGACCAACCGCGCGCGGCGATGACCTCGCGGGACAGGTAGTCCATCGGATGGCGCTCGCTGGACTGCACGTAATGGTCGGGGTAGCCGACGATGTTGTCCGCCTGCATGAACACCGTGCGCCGCGCGCCGTTGGCGTCCTGGCCGCGACCGAACCAGACCGGCTCGCCCTCCAGCGCCAGCAGCACGCACTGGTGTACGTAGAAGGACCAGCCGTCGTAGCCGGTGAGCCAGGCCATGTTCGACGGATCGGTGACCAGCAGCAGCTCGATGCCGCGCTGTTGCATGCTGGCGCGGACTTTGGCGATCCGCTGGGCGTATTCCTCCCGGCTGAAGGGGAGGTTGACGACGATTTCGGACATGCGGAAATCCTCTCTCGGTTTTTGTTTTTTGCTTTTGTAGGAGCGAGCTTGCTCGCGAACCCGCCCAGCGCTGGCGCCACCGGAAAATCTGTTCGCGAGCAAGGGCTAGGCGCCCCCTCGCTCCTACAGGTTTTCCTGCATGAATCGGAGCCGAGTGGTCAGCTGTGGAATTGGAATCCTTTCCCCATCCGCTGCGCCCGCTGGAAAGCCAGTCCGGCAATGGCGGTGTCCTGCGCGCCGGTGCCGGTGAGGTCGCAAAGGGTGACGTCTTCGGCACGGCGGCGGCCTGCGCGCTGCCCGGCGATGACCTGGCCCAGCTCGGCGAAATCGGCGTCCGGCCGCACGCAGCCAGCCTCCAGCGCATGGTGCAGCTCACCCAACACACAGGTCTGGCTGAGGCGGTCGGCGACATAGCAGTCCACCGCCGCCAGGGCGTCGGCGGCGATCTCGTTCTTGTGCTCGGCATCCGAGCCCATGGCGGTGATGTGCAGGCCGGGGCGCAGGTGTTTTTTCTGGATCAGCGGCTCGCGACTGGGCGTGCTGGTGATGGCGATATCGGCGCCTTCCAGCGCTTCGTCGATGCTGGCGCAGGCGCTGACCTCAATGCCCAGGCTGGTGCTCAGCTCCTGCGCGCAGTGCCGCGCCTTGTCGATGTCCCGCGCCCAGACGCTGGCACCCTCGATGGGCCGCACCAGGCACAGCGCCTTGAGCTGCAGCCGCGCCTGTTCGCCGGCGCCGATCAGCGCGACCTGGCGCGACTCCTCGCGGGCCAGCCACTTGGCTGCCACCGCGCCGGCGCACGCGGTGCGCACGGCGGTGAGGTAGCCGTTGTCCAGCAACAGCGCGTCGAGCAGGCCGGTGCGCGAGGAGAGCAGCATCATCATGCCGTTGAGACTGGGCAGGCCGAGCTTGGGGTTGTCGAAGAAACCAGGACTGACCTTGATGGCGAAGCGCGACAGGCCGGGCAGGTAGGCGGTCTTCACGTCGACTTCGCCGTTGTGCTCGGGCACGTCCAGGCGAAGGATCGGCGGCATTGCCACCGGCGCCGTGGCGAGCAGGCGGAAGGCCTGTTCGACAGCGTCGAGGCTCTCCCGGTCTATCGCCACGCAGGCGCGCAAGTCGGCTTCGCTGAGCAGGGTGACGTCAGCCATGGGCGGATTCCTCGAGGATCTGCTGGTGTTGTTCGATGGCGATGTTGCGGCCGCTGACGATCACCACCACCGGGCCGACCGGGGTGATCAGGCCGTCCAGCAGGGCGGCGATGCCGACGGCGGCGGCGCCTTCCACCACCTGCCGTTCCTCGCGGTAGGCGTGGCGGATGCCGGCGGCGATGGAGAGCTCGTCGAGCAGGTGCAACTGGTCGCAGTAGTCGCGGACAAGGGCGAAGGTGTAGCGGTTGTCCAGGCCGATGCCGCCGCCGAGGGAGTCGGCCAGGGTCGGCAGTTCCTCCACTTCCACCGGGCGTCCGGCGGCGAGGCTGGCGGCCATGGCGGCGCCACGGCGCATGCTGATGCCGTGGACGCGGATAGTCGGGTCGACGTGCTTGAGCGCCAGCGCCACGCCGCCGAACAGCCCGCCACCGGAGAGCGGCACCAGCACCTGGCGCACGTCCGGCAGCTGTTCGAGGATTTCCAGACCGAGGGTGCCCTGGCCGGCGATGATTTGCGGGTGGTCGAAGGGCGGCAGCAGCGTCGCGCCCTGCTCGCGGGCAATCCGCTCGGCTTCGGCCTGGGCGTCGTCCTGGCTGTGGCCGACGATGCGCACCTCGGCGCCCAGCTCGCGGATCGCCTGGACCTTGTTCGCCGGCACCAATTGGGACAGACAGATGGTGGCGTGCACGCCAAGCACCCGCGCGGCATGGGCCAGCGCCCGGCCGTGGTTGCCGGTGGAGGCGGCGACGACGCCCCTGGCCTTCTGCTCGTCATCGAGCTGGGCAATCGCATTGCTCGCGCCGCGCAGCTTGAAGCTGCCGGTGATCTGCTGCGATTCGAGCTTTAGGTACACCGGCGCGCCGAGCAGGCGCGACAGGCTGGGCGAATGCTCCAGCGGCGTCTGCCGCACCAGGCCCTGGATGCGCTGGCGTGCTCGGTACAGCTCGACGGGGGAAATCGGCTCCATCTCGGCCTCCGGGGGAATGCAGTGGGGCCGAGTGTAGGGGCGAGAAATTGTCGCGATGAATGTACTAGGACGATGTAGTTCGCGGAGGTGATTTTTCGTAGGAGCGAGCTTGCTCCTGCAGGGCTGCAGGCGGTAGGGCGCATAACCTGGAACAGGTTATCCGCCGCGCTCGTCACGGCGGATAACGCTGGCGCGTTATGCGCCCTACGGCCACAAGTGCGGGCCCGGCGTAGGGCTTAGAAATCGTGGATCTTCGGGTACTGCCCGAAAAGTTCGCGCATGTCTTCCAGGGCGCTGGCCATACGTTCGTCGCTGCATTCGGCGCCCATGCACAGCCGCACCGCGCGCGGCCGGGGCGTGCCGCGCACCATGAACGGATCGGGCGGCGTCACGGCAATGTGTCGATGACGCAGCTCGCGCACCAGGCTGTCCAGTTCCCAGTGTTCGGGGATGCCGATCCAGGCACTCAGCGAATGCGGATCGCAACCGCGCAGGTGGTCGCCGAGGTATTCGCGCACCAGCCCCTGGCGCTTCTCCAGCACACGGCGCTGCAGGCCGATCAACGCGGCGGCGTTGCCGTTGTGGATCCAGCGTGCCGCCACTTCCGCCAGCAGCGGCGTGCCCATCCAGCTGTTCACCCGCAGGATGCTCTCGGTACGCAGCGCCAGCCGTCGCGGCATGGCCAGGTAGCCGATGCGCAGGCCGGTAAGCACGCTCTTGGTGAAGCTGGTGCAGTAGAACGACAGGTCCGGTAGGTAATGGCTGAGCGGCGGCGGGCGGCGCTCGCCGAGCAGCGGGCCGTAGACGTCGTCCTCGATCACATACACGCCATAGCGCTGGGCGATAGCGGCGATCTCGCGGCGGCGCGTATCGGGCATCAGGCAGGAGGTCGGATTGTTCAGGTTGGGCGTGCACACCAGCGCGGTGATGCGCTCGTTGGCGCAGAGGTCCTCGAAATGCTCGGGATCGATGCCTTCCTTGTCGATCTCCACGCCCTTGAGGGTGAAGCCGAGCACCTGGGAATTGCCGATCACACCGTGGTCGGTGAGCTGCTCGCAGAGCACCACGTCGTCCGGCCCGGCGAGAGAGGCGAGGGCAAGGAAGATGCCGTGGGCCGCGCCGTTGGTGATCAGCACGTCGTCGCGCTCGCGCTTGAGGCCCAGTTGCGCCAGCCATTTCACCCCGGCGTCGCGGTGCGTATCGAAGCCGGCGACCGGGCGGCAGGCCCGCATCCACGGCTGGTCGGTTTCCTGCGCCAGCTCACGGCAGCTGTCCTGCCACAGGCGGTCGTGCTCGCGGGTGTGGACGATGCTGGCGATGGAGAAATCCACCAGCGCGCGCTCGGGGTGGTCGACCATGTAGTGGGCCATGCCCTCGGTCATCCGCCGCGTGACGAAGCTGCCGCGGCCGACCTCGCATCGCACCAGGCCCTGGCGCTCCAGTTCCTTGTAGGCGTTGGTCACGGTTTGCACGCTGATGCCCAGGCCATCCGCGACGTGGCGCTGCGGCGGCAGGCGCTGCCCGTCGCTCAGGCGACCTTGCTCGATGTCGCCGGCAATGGCCTGCACCAGGGTCTTGTACTTGGATTCGCCGACCCGCAGGTCGGCCAGGGCGCGACGCCAGGCTTCCATCTTCAGCGCTCCGTCTGGTCAGGGGGCCAGAGTGACGGACGCGCACACCGGCGGCAATTGTCCTAGTGCAATGTCGACCGTTCCGCCCCTTTTGTATGCTCGGGCGCAGGACATATAGCCGCGCACCTGTCAGTACATCGGGCAGCACATCGGGCCGCATTGTCAGGCCCGCGCAGAAAAAACCCTCGGCTGCGTTCGTCGCGACGGTGGCTTTTTCCCGCCGCGGGGTTGTCGATCAGGAACAGCCGCAAGGTCCCCCGGCTTAGTCTGGCGTCGAGCTTGTCGCCGTCGCCATCGACAGCGGCGCAAGAACTTCGGAAGGCCCCACCCAGGGCCCGACCTACAAGAACAACAGTCGTACGACATTGCTACCTGCCATCCATCGCCGCGCGCCAACCGCGTTCGGCAAGAGAAGATCAGGAGATCCGAAGATGAGTACCGCCCCTGTTTTCCTGCGCCGCCTGAGTCTTGCCTGCACCCTGCTGGCCTGCGCTGTAGCCAGCGCCGGCAGCTACGCCGAAACCACCCTGGAACGCATCAAGAGCACCGGCACCGTGCGCATCGGCTACGCCAACGAAGCGCCGTTCGCCTACACCGAGACCTCCGGCAAGGTCACCGGTGAATCCCCGGAAATCGCCACGCAGATCTTCACGAAAATGGGTGTGAAGAAGATCGAACCGGTGCTGACCGAATGGGGCGCGCTGATCCCCGGCCTGCGTGCCGGGCGTTTCGACGTCATCGCCGCCGGCATGTACATCACCCCGCCGCGCTGCCAGCAGGTGATCTTCACCGACCCGCACTACCAGATTCCCGATTCGCTGCTGGTGAAGAAGGGCAACCCGAAGAACCTGCACAGCTACGCCGACGTGAAGAACAACCCGGACGTGAAGCTGGCGATCATGTCCGGCACCGCCGAGCTGGGTTACGCCCGCGCGGAAGGTGTGGCGGAAGAGCAGATCGTCCAGGTGCCCGACACCACCGCGCAGCTGCAGGCCGTGCGCGCCGGCCGCGCCGACGCCAGCGTCGGCACCGCGCTGACCATGAAGGGCCTCGCGGCGAAAGGCGGCGACTCGGTGGAAGCCATCACCGACTTCAAGGACGACCCGTCGCACATCGGTTACGGCGCCCTTGCCTTCCGCCCGGATGACAAGGACCTGCGCGATGCCGTCAACGCCCAGCTCAAGCAGTGGCTGGGCGGCGCCGAGCACCTGGCGACGGTCAAGCCGTTCGGCTTCGACAAGTCCAACGTCACCGACAAGACCGCCGCCGAACTCTGCAAACAGTGACCGTGCGGGGCGCGTCGCTGGCATAGGGCGCGCCTGCCCGGCCGTTTGGTCGAACCTGTCGCAACGGGATACGTACCATGGGTGAATTGCTTCCTCTGCTGCTGGAGGGCGCCTGGATCACCGTCCAGGTGACCGTCTTCGGCTCCCTGCTGGCGGTCGCCGCCGCCATCATCGCCGCACTCGGCCGGCTCTCGCCGTGGCCGGCGGTGCGCTGGGTGTCCATCGCCTACATCGAGCTGTTCCGCGGCACCTCGTTGCTGGTGCAGCTGTTCTGGCTGTACTTCGTACTGCCGCTGCCGCCGTTTAACCTGGAAATGAGCGCCTACAGCGTGGCGATCATCGGCCTGGGACTGCACATCGGCGCCTACGGCGCGGAAGTGATGCGCGGCGCCATCGGCTCGGTGCCCAAGGGGCAGTACGAAGCCTCGCTGGCGCTGAACATGACGCCCTTCACGCGCTTTCGCCGGATCATCCTGCCGCAGGCCCTGCTCTGCGCTATCCCGCCGGGCACCAACCTGCTGATCGAGCTGCTGAAGAACACCTCACTGGTGTCGCTGATCACCCTCTCGGACCTGACCTTCCGCGCCCGCCAGCTGGACCAGGCGACCTTCGAGACCATGAAGATCTTCCTGCTCACCCTGGTGCTGTACTTCGTAATGGCCCAGGTCATCGTCTTCCTCATGCGCCGCCTCGAACGCTGGCTGGGGCACGGCCGAATCCGCGGAGGCCTGTAATGAAATTCTTCGACTGGGACTTCGCCTGGCAGATTCTCCCGCAGCTGCTGCACGCCTCGCTGCGGACCATCGCCATCACCCTGGTGGGCTTCGCCCTGGCCGTGGTGTTCGGCCTGCTCTTCGCCATCGCCCGGCGCAGCCGGCACATCTGGCTGTCGTGGCCGGCGGCCTGGCTGATCGAATTCATCCGCAGCACGCCCTTGCTGATCCAGGTGTACTTCCTGTTCTACGTGCTGCCGACCTACGGGCTGAGCATGACCGCCCTGGTGGCCGGCACCCTCGGCATCGCCCTGCACTACGCCTGTTATACCGCCGAGGTGTACCGCGCCGGCCTGGAAGCGGTGCCGCGCGGGCAGTGGGAGGCGGTCACCGCGCTGAACTTCTCGCCGTTCAAGGCCTACCGCGAAGTGATCCTGCCCCAGGCGATCCGCCCGGTGCTGCCGGCGCTGGGCAACTACCTGATCGCCATGTTCAAGGACACCCCGGTGCTCTCGGCGATCACCGTGGTGGAAATCATGCAGCAGGCGAAGAACATCGGCTCCGACAGCTTCCGCTACCTGGAACCGATCACCCTGGTCGGGGTGTTCTTCCTGCTGATCTCCATCGGCCTGGCGGGCGTCGTGCGCCAGGTGGAAAAACGCACGGCGCTGCCATGACCGACTCTTCTGGAGGTACTCCGATGTCCGTTCACTCCCTTCAAGCCGCCCCTCGCGCTTCGAGCCAGGATGCCCCGGCCGCACGCGCCGAGACGGCCCAGCCGATGGTCAGCTTCCGCAACGTGTGCAAGAGCTATGGCAGCTTCAGCGTGCTCAAGGACCTCAATCTGGAGGTGAAGGCCCACGAGAAGGTCGCCATCATCGGCCCCAGCGGCTCGGGCAAATCCACCCTGCTGCGCGCGCTGATGACCCTGGAGACCATCGACAGCGGCCTGATCGAAGTCGATGGCGAACCCCTGACCCACCTCAAGCGCAACGCGGCGCTGGTACGCGCGCCGGAAAGTCACGTACGCAAAGTGCGCAGCAAGATCGGCATGGTGTTCCAGAGCTTCAACCTGTTCCCACACATGAGCGCGCTGCGCAACGTGATGGAAGCGCCGGTACAGGTGCTCGGCATGCGCCGTGACGAGGCCCGCGAGCGGGCGGTGGAGCTACTGGAGATGGTCGGCCTGGGCAACAAGCTCGACCACTACCCGTCGCAGCTTTCCGGCGGCCAGCAGCAGCGCGTGGCGATTGCCCGTGCGCTGGCGATGCGGCCCAAGGTGATGCTGTTCGACGAGGTGACGTCGGCGCTGGACCCGGAGCTGTGCGGCGAGGTGCTCAACGTGGTGCGCAAGCTCGGTGCCGAGCACAACCTGACCATGCTCATGGTCACCCACCAGATGGGCTTCGCCCGCGAGTTCGCCGACCGCGTGTGCTTCTTCCACCAGGGCAGCATCCTGGAGCAGGGCAGCCCGCAGCAGTTCTTCGGCCACCCGCAGCATGAGCGGACGCGGGCCTTCCTGAGTGCTGTGAACGAGGCGAATTGATCGGCTGGGGCTCTTCGTAGGACCGAGGGGGGCGCCTAGCCCTTGCTCGCGAACAAACTCCGCTGCGGGGCTCGGGTTCGCGAGCAAGCTCGCTCCTACAGAAAAGCAGTTCGCAGTGCAGCGGAGATCAGGCGTTGCCGACGAAGCGGAAGCCCGCGCCCTCGGCGTCGGTGCGCATCACCTCCATCTCCAGGATCGGCGCATCGAAGGGCATGTCCTGCACCTGGCCGGTCACGCGGGTGCCGGCCGGCAGCGCGGCGAGCACTTCATGACGAACGTAGACGCCGCCGTCGGACAGATCACGGGTATGGCCGAACACATCACCGAAGCTGGCATGGCTGATCTTGATCCGGCACTTCATCGGGGTACGCGGGTACTGCCTTTGGTTCGACATGAATGGCATCCGTCCTGAATGTCAGCGCACTAATGGGCCTGAAACCTATGGGTCAGGTCAAGCCAGCAATTGCGCGAGCAGCCAGAGATTGGCGGCGCTGATGACGCAGAACAAGCCCCAGGCCAGCACTCGGGTGAGCAGGGAGTTGGCGAACTCGCCCATCAGCGCGCGATCGCTGGTGAAGCGGATCAGCGGCCAGAGCGCGAACGGCAATTGCAGGCTGAGCACCACCTGGCTGAACACCAGCAACTTGCCCACCGCCTTGTCGCCCAGCATCACCACGCCGATCAGCGCCGGGATCAGCGCCAGGGCGCGGGTAATCAGGCGGCGCTGCCAGCAGGGGATCTTCATCTGCAGGAAGCCGTCCATGATCACCTGCCCGGCGATGGTGCCGGTGAAGGTGGAACTCTGCCCGGAGGCGAGCAGGGCGACGCCGAAGAGGATCGCCGCAAGGCCGGTGCCCACCAGCGGTTCGAGCAGGCGGTAGGCGTCCTGGATTTCGGTCACGCCGGTGTGGCCGGTCTCGTGGAAGGCCGCGGCGGCGAGGATCAGGATCGCCGCGTTGACCAGCAGCGCGAGGCTCAGCGAGACCACGGTGTCGATGCGCGTCAGGCGGATCGCCGCGGCCTTGCCATTGGTTCCGCTGACCTGCCGCGTCTGCACGATGGAGGAGTGCAGGTAGAGGTTGTGTGGCATCACCGTGGCGCCGAGGATGCCGATCGCCAGGTACAGCGGCTCGCGCTGGGTCACCGCGTCCCAGCTGGGCAGGAAGCCGGCGGCGACGTCGGGCCAGTAGGGCTTGATGAGGATCAGCTCGACCAGGTAGCAGCCACTGATGGTGACGATCAGCCCCAGCATGATCGCTTCCAGGTGGCGGAAGCGCTGGCCCTTGAGGCCGAGCACGATGAGCGTGTCGAAGGCGGTGAGGATCACCCCGGTGACCAGGTCGACGCCCAGCAGCAGGTGGAAGGCCAGGGCGCAGCCGAGCACTTCGGCGAGGTCCGTGGCGACGATCGACAACTCCGCCAGCAGCCATTGCAGACGTGCCGTGCCGAGGCTGTAGCGGCTGCGTGAGAGCTGCGCCAGGTCCTGGCCGGTGACGATGCCCAGGCGCATCGCCAGGCATTGCAAGACCATCCCCGCAAGACTGGAAAGCAGCACCACGAACAGCAACTGGTAGCCGAAGCCCGAGCCGGCTTCGATGGCAGTGGCCCAGTTGCCCGGGTCCATGTAGCCGATGGAGACCAGCAGGCCTGGACCGGCGAACTGCAGGATGCGCTTCCACAACGGCGCGCCGGCCGCGACCTGGATGCTGCCTTTGACTTCCGAGGGACAGAACGGCGCGGTGGCGGTGGTCGGCAGGCCGAGCATGGGCGGAGATTCCGGGAGCGAGGGACGTTCAGCCTGACGCCCTGGGCATCAACAATCCAGGGGCGCCGTGCCTATCGGGTCGATTGAGCGGGGCGTGTTCAGTACCAGCGAGCCTCGCCTTCGGGGCGCTTCTTGAAGCGCTTCATGGTCCACATGTACTGGCTCGGATAGGCGCGCACGTACTTGGCCAGCTCGCGGCTGAGCGCGGCCACCGACACTTCCATGTCCTTGTCGTACATGTCCGCCGGGGCGGCTTCGAGGATTACCTTGTAGCCGCTGCCATCGGGCAGGCGCACGGCGTGGAAGAACACCCCGCGGGCCTTGCCGCGCGCGAGCAGCGACGGCACGAACTTGCTGGTCAGCGCGGTGGTGCCCAGGTAGGGCACGAACAGGCCCGAGCCCAGATCCGGTTCCGGGTCACAGGGGATGCCGACGCAGCCACCGTTCTTCACTTCCCTGATCACGCTCTTGATGCCTTCAGGAGTCGAAGGCGCGACACGGTTGCCCAGCTGCACGCGCTGCTTCTTCAGCAGGTCATCCACCGCCTTGAGCTTGGGCGGGCGGTAGAAAATGATCGGCTTGGCGTAGGAGCAGTAGAAGTGGTTAAGCACTTCCCAGTTACCCAGGTGGCTGGTGATGCCGACCAGGCCGTCGCCGGAGGCCAGCGCTTCTTCCAGCACTTCCATGCCTTCGACTTCGCGGATGTACTGCAGCGATTTCTGCGGCGACCACATCCAGGCGCAGGCGCTCTCGGTCAGCGTGCGGCCGATGTCCATCAGGCTCTGGCCGACGAGCTTCTCCAACTCGACCTCGGACAGCTCGGGGAAGCAGTGCGACAGGTTGATCCGCACGATCTCGCGGGACCGATTGGGCAGCTTCCACATCAGCCAGCCGATACCAGCGCCCAATGCGCCCACCGCGCGCCACGGCAGCATGGCGAACAACCGCAGGAAGCCCACCACCAGTGCGCCCTTGAATTTCTCCACGGAAAACTCCTTCAAGCAGATGGCGGCCATTGTAGCCGCTCGCGCCGGCAAATCGGGCGCCATCGCGGCTCCACACAATCTCCACCCGGCGAACACAGTGCGCCCACGGCGCGCGCGCAACCTGCGGCCATTCGATCCACTGGCCCGGAGAACCGCGATGCGTACCCCCACCTTCCTTGCACGGCTGTGCGGCCTGCTGTTGGCGCTGAGCGCCAGCCTGGCGGCGCTGGCTGCTGATGACAGCAGTTCGAGTCCCTACTTCTTCGTCGAGAACGCCGATCCGGCCGTCGATGCCCTGCCGCTCAAGGCAACCCGCGTGGATGCCCGCGTGCTGGGCAACATCGCCGAGGTGACGGTGACCCAGGAATACCGCAACCAGGGCAAGACGCCGCTGGAAGCGCGCTACGTGTTTCCCGCCTCGACCCGCGCCGCCGTCCACGGCATGACCGTGCACCTGGGTGATCGGGTGATCCAGGCGCAGATCCGCGAGAAGCAGAAGGCCAAGGTCGAGTACCAGCAGGCCAAGCAGGACGGCAAGACCGCCGCGCTGCTGGAGCAGGAGCGCGAGAACGTGTTCCAGATGAACGTCGCCAACATCCTCCCCGGCGACGTGGTGCAGGTGGAACTGCGCTACAGCGAGCTGCTGGTGCCCACCGACGGGCGCTTCCAGTTCGTCTTCCCCACCGTGGTCGGGCCGCGCTACAACGGTCGCGGTGAGTCCGGTAGCGGCAAGCAGCAGTGGATTGAATCACCGTACCTGCCAGCCGGGCAGCCTTCGGCCACCACGTTTGATCTACAAGTCGAACTGCTGGCGCCGCTGCAGATCGGCGAGATTACCTCGCCCTCCCATCGCCTGACGATCCAGCGTAACGGCCAGCACGCCACCGCTCGGGTAATGGCTGACGATGCCACCGCCAGCAACCGCGACTTCATCCTCGACTACCAGCTCGGCGGCGAGTCCGTGCAGAGCGGCCTGCTGCTCTCGCGCGGCGAGCAGGAGAACTTCTTCCTCGCCATGGTTGCCCCGCCGCGCGCGCCGGACGCCCGGCTCATCGTGCCGCGCGATTATGTCTTCGTGGTCGACGTCTCCGGGTCCATGAACGGTTTCCCGCTGGACACCACGAAGACCCTGCTGCGCGACCTGATCGGCCGCCTGCGCCCTAGCGACACCTTCAACCTGCTGCTATTCGCCGGCGACAACCGCAAGCTGGCGGAGCGTTCGCTCCCCGCCACGCCGGATAACATCCGCCAGGCCATCGAGCTGCTGGACAGCCAGGTCGGCGCCGGCGGCACCGAGCTGATGCCGGCCCTGCGCGAGGCGCTGGCGATGCCCACCGATCCGGAACGTTCGCGCAGTTTCGTGGTGGTCACCGACGGCTACGTCACCGTCGAGAGCAGCGCCTACAAGCTGGTGCGCGAGAACCTGAGCAAGGCCAATCTGTTCGCCTTCGGCATCGGCAGCGCGGTGAACCGCAGCCTGATCGAAGGCCTGGCGCGGGCGGGGCAGGGCGAGCCCTTCGTGGTGACCGATGATGAGCAGGCGAGCAAGGCGGCGCAGCGCTTCCGCAAGATGATCGACAGTCCGCTGCTCAAGGGCATCCAGGCCCGCTTCGAGGGACTCGACGTCTACGACGTGGAGCCGTTGCAATTGCCCGACCTGTTCGCCAATCGCCCGCTGGTGCTGTTCGGCAAGTGGAAGGGCGAGCCGCGCGGGGAGCTGCGTCTCGACGCCCACGCCGCCGACGGTCCATTTCAAGTGCGGCTGCCAATCAGCGCTGGCAACCTCACCGACAGCGGCGGTGCGCTCGCCCACCTGTGGGCGCGCCAACGCCTTGCCAGCCTGATGGATCAGGAGGCGCTCGACGGCGGCTACGAGTTCAGCTCGCGGATCCTCGACCTCGGCCTGAAATACCAGCTGCTCACGCCCTACACCTCGTTCATCGCCGTTGACCAGCAGGTGCGCAACCCCGACCCGCAGGCGAGCAAGACGGTGGATCAACCGCTGCCGATGCCCCAGGGCGTGAGCAATAACGCCATCGGCAGTACGGTACCGGGAACGCCGGAGCCAGGCGTCTGGGCCATGTTGCTGCTGGCGGCACTCGGCGGCTGGTGGTGGCGGAGGAAGGCGGCATGATCCGCCGCCTGCCTGGCTGGAGCTGGCTGCTGTTCGCCGCGCTGGCGGCCTGGCCGAGCTGGCTGTGGGCGGCGCGGCGGCTCGGTGATGGTTCGGATGATCCGCTGGGGATCATCGCGCTGGCGGCCCTCGGGCTGCTGCTCTGGCGCGACCGCTCCAGCCTGCGCGCCCAGCCGCGTCTGCGCTGGCTGGGCGTGGCAGCGCTGCTGCTGATCGTCGGGGCGCTTTTCCAGTCGATCCTGCCGCCGCTGCTGCGCGGGTTGCTCTCGGTGCTGGCGTTGCTGCTGGTGATCCTCAGCTTGCGCGCCCCCGGCCAGCCCTGGCTGGCTTGGCTGGGGCTGGGCGTGCTGTCGCTGCCGCTGCTGTCTTCGCTGCAGTTCTTCGTCGGTTATCCACTGCGTGTGGTCACTGCCGAGGTCAGCGCATGGCTGCTGCGCCTGGGCAGCTGGACGGTGGAACGGCAGGGCAGTTCGCTGCTGGTGGATGGCCAGTGGGTGATGGTCGATGCGCCCTGCTCGGGTATCCAGATGGCCTGGGTCGGCTACTTCACCGCCTGCTCGCTGGCAGCCTGGCAGCGCCTGCCGGATCGTTCGTTGCTGCGTCGCCTGCCGCTGGTGGGGCTGCTGGTGCTGGGCGGCAATATCCTGCGCAACACGCTGCTGGTGTGGGGCGAGAGCGGGGCGAGCGGGTTTCCCGGCTGGGCCCATGAGGCGATCGGGCTCCTGGTGTTCGTCGGAGTCTGCGGGATGATTTTCCGGGTGATCGGGCGGCGTGCATTTGTACCGCCGCCGGCGGTGGAAGCTACCGGGCCTGGCACTTCTGCGCGTTTCGCCGGCAGCCTGCTTGGTGCTCTGCTGCTGGCGATGCTCTGGCCTTTCCTGTCGCCGGCTACCACCGCGTCAGAGGCCGCTCGCGTCGCCCATGAATGGCCGGTGCAATTCGAAGGTCGTGCCTTGCGCCCGCTGGCGCTTTCGCCGGTGGAGCAGCGCTTCGCCGCGGACTTTCCCGGCCAGCTCGGCCGTTTTACCGATGGCCAGCGCAGCATCGTACTGCGCCAGGTGCTGCGGCCGACTCGCAAGCTGCATCCGGCGGAGGATTGCTTCCGCGCACTGGGCTATCGCATCGAGCAGACGCAGCTTCGGCAACGGGTTGGCGCGCAAGGCCTGCAACGCTGCTTCGTGGTGACCAGCGAGGGCCTGCGGCTGCAAGTCTGCGATTACATCGAGGACGCCGCCGGCCAGTCCTTCTCCGATACCTCGGCCTGGTACTGGTCGGCACTGTCCGGCCAATCCGCCGGGCCCTGGCAGGCCGTCACAGTGGCCAACCCGCTGCTTTAGGCGCGAGTCAGCTGGGCGTAGCGGTCGCAGTCGACGGTGTGGTCCATCACCATACCGGTGGCCTGCATGAAGGCGTAGCAGATGGTCGGGCCGACGAAGTTGAAGCCCGCCTTGCGCAACGCCTTGCTCATGGCCTCGGCCTCGGGCGTCACCGCCGGCACGTCGCCCCGTCCACTGAAATGATTGACCTTGGGCTGGCCGCCAACGAAGGACCAGAGGAATGCCACCGGGTCCTCCAGCTTCAGCCAGGCCTGGGCGTTCTGCCGCGCAGCCCTGAGTTTGGCGAAGTTGCGGATGATGCCGGGATCCTGCATGCGCTCCTCGATTTCCTCGTCCGTCATGCGGGCCAGGCGCTCGGGATCGAAGCCGAACAGCACCTCGCGGTAACGCTCGCGCTTCCTCAGCACGGTGATCCACGACAGCCCGGCCTGGGCGCCTTCGAGGATGATCATCTCGAACAGCTTGCGGGCATCGCGCTGGGGCACGCCCCACTCGGCATCGTGGTAGGCGATATACAGCGGATCGTCGTTACACCAGAAGCAACGGGGCATGGCAGTCAGCCTGCGAAACGGGAAGGTTCTGACTATATACAAATAGCTGTACAAAAATACAGTTATCGATACGGTTTTTTGCCCCTTCGAGGGCCTACGAACGGTCGCTCAAAAAACGCTGAGAAGCCCAAGCTGCAAGCATCTTGGGGTATACTGCCGGGTTTTAGTCGCATATCCAGCACAGGTGAAATTCGTGAGCCAGACTACGCCCGCCGTGCCCACCTTCCAGGACCTGATCCTCGCCCTGCAAAAATACTGGGCCGATCAGGGCTGTGTGGTGCTGCAGCCCTACGACATGGAAGTAGGCGCAGGCACCTTCCACACCGCCACCTTCCTCCGCGCCGTGGGCCCGGAAACCTGGAACGCGGCGTACGTGCAACCGAGCCGCCGTCCTACCGACGGCCGCTACGGCGAGAACCCCAACCGCCTGCAGCACTACTACCAGTTCCAGGTGGTCTTGAAGCCCAACCCGGAAAACTTCCAGGAGCTCTACCTGGGCTCGCTGCAAGCCATCGGCATCGACCCGCTGGTCCACGACATCCGTTTCGTCGAGGACAACTGGGAATCGCCGACCCTCGGCGCCTGGGGCCTGGGCTGGGAAATCTGGCTGAACGGCATGGAAGTCACCCAGTTCACCTACTTCCAGCAGGTCGGCGGCATCGAGTGCTACCCGGTCACCGGTGAGATCACCTACGGTCTGGAACGCCTGGCCATGTACATCCAGGGCGTCGACTCGGTGTACGACCTGGTGTGGGCCGACGGCCCGTTCGGCAAGGTTACCTACGGCGACGTGTTCCACCAGAATGAAGTGGAGCAATCGACCTACAACTTCGAACACGCCAACGTCGAGAAGCTGTTCGAGTTGTTCGACTTCTACGAAAGCGAAGCCAACCGCCTGATCGAACTGCAGCTGCCGCTGCCGACCTACGAGATGGTCCTCAAGGCCTCGCACACCTTCAACCTGCTGGACGCCCGCCGCGCCATCTCGGTGACCGAGCGTCAGCGCTACATCCTGCGCGTGCGCACCCTGGCCCGCGCCGTGGCGCAGAGCTACCTGCAGGCCCGCGCCCGCCTCGGCTTCCCGATGGCCACCCCCGCATTGCGTGACGAAGTACTGGCCAAGCTGAAGGAGGCCGAATAATGAGCGCGAAGGATTTCCTCGTCGAACTGGGCACCGAAGAGCTGCCACCCAAGGCGCTGAAAAGCCTCGGTGAAGCCTTCCTGGCCGGCATCGAGAAGGGCCTCAAGGCCGCCGGCCTGACCTACGCCGCCGCGCGCTGCTATGCCGCGCCGCGCCGCCTGGCCGTGCAGATCGACCAGCTCGCCGTGCAGCAGCCGGATCGCACCGTGAACCTCGACGGCCCGCCGCTGCAGGCTGCCTTCGACGCCAGCGGCAACCCGACCCAGGCTGCCCTGGGCTTCGCCAAGAAGTGCGGCGTGGACCTGGAGCAGATCGACAAGAGCGGCCCGAAGCTCAAGTTCAGCCAGACCATCACCGGCCAGCCGGCCGTGGGCCTGCTACCGGGTATCGTCGAAGCCTCGCTGAACGACCTGCCGATTCCCAAGCGCATGCGCTGGGCGGCCCGCCGTGAAGAGTTCGTGCGCCCGACCCAGTGGCTGGTGATGCTGTTCGGCGACGACGTCGTCGATTGCGAGATCCTGACCAGGAAGGCCGGTCGCGAATCCCGTGGCCACCGCTTCCACAACCCGGCCAACGTGCGCATCTCCGCTCCGGCCAACTACCTGGAAGACCTGCGCAGCGCCCACGTGCTGGCCGACTTCGCCGAGCGCCGCGAGATCATCTCCCGCCGCGTTGCCGAACTGGCCGCCGAGCAGAAGGGCAGCGCCATCGTCCCGGCCGACCTGCTGGACGAAGTGACCGCGCTGGTCGAGTGGCCGGTGCCGCTGGTGTGCTCATTCGAGGAGCGCTTCCTCGCCGTGCCGCAGGAAGCCCTGATCACCACCATGCAGGACAACCAGAAGTATTTCTGCCTGCTGGACGCCAACGGCAAGCTGCTGCCGCGCTTCATCACCGTGGCCAACGTCGAGAGCAAGGCACCGGAGCACATCGTCTCCGGCAACGAGAAGGTCGTGCGCCCGCGCCTGACCGACGCCGAATTCTTCTTCAAGCAGGACCAGAAGCAACCGCTGGAAGCTTTCAATGCCCGTCTGAAGAACGTGGTGTTCCAGGCCCAGCTGGGCACCGTCTATGAGAAAGCCGAGCGGGTTTCCAAGCTGGCCGCCTACATCGCCGAGCGTATCGATGGTGATGCGACCAACGCTGCCCGCGCCGGCATCCTCTCCAAGTGCGACCTGGCTACCGAGATGGTCGGCGAGTTCCCGGAGATGCAGGGCATCGCGGGTTACTACTACGCCACCGCCGGTGGCGAGGCCAAGGACGTCGCCCTGGCGCTGAACGAGCAGTACATGCCGCGCGGTGCCGGCGCCGAGCTGCCAAGCACCCTGACCGGTGCCGCGGTGGCCGTGGCGGACAAGCTGGACACCCTGGTCGGTATCTTCGGCATCGGCATGCTGCCTACCGGCAGCAAGGACCCGTACGCCCTGCGTCGCGCTGCCCTGGGCGTGCTGCGCATCCTCATCGAGAAGCAGCTGGACCTGGACCTGGTCGACGCCATTGGCGTGGCCGTGGCCCAGTACGGCGACAAGGTGAAGGCCGAGGGCCTGTCCGAACAGGTGCAGGACTTCGTCTTCGACCGCCTGCGCGCCCGTTACGAGGATGAAGGCGTCAACGTAGCCGTGTATCAGGCCGTACGTGCACTCAAGCCGACCGCTCCGCTGGACTTCGACCAGCGCGTGCAAGCCGTGCAGGCCTTCCGTCAGCTGGCCGAAGCCGAGGCCCTGGCCGCCGCCAACAAGCGCGTGTCGAACATCCTGGCCAAGGCTGAAGGGGACGTGCCCGCTTCCGTCAACGCCAGCCTGTTCACCGAGACCGCCGAGAAGGCCCTTGGCAGCGCCGTGGCAGCTGCCGAGAGCGAAGTAGCTCCGCTGGCCGAGGCTCGTGACTATCGCGCCGCCCTGGCCCGTCTGGCGGCCCTGCGCGCGCCGGTGGATGCCTTCTTCGAGGAAGTCCTGGTCAATGCGGAAGACAACGCCGTGAAGGCCAACCGCTACGCGCTGCTGGCGAAGCTGCGTGGGTTGTTCCTCGGCGTCGCCGACATCTCGCTGCTGGGTTGATGCCCGCCTGAAAGCCGGGAGTTCGCAACGGTTCGCCGTGACGAACTCCCGGCTTTTTCATTTCCGACTTATCGAAAGTGTCTGACTTGCCGAATCCCCATGAAGCTACTGATCCTCGACCGCGACGGTGTCATCAACCAGGACTCCGACGCCTACATCAAATCCCTCGACGAGTGGATTCCGATTCCCAGCGCGATCTCAGCCATCGCCCGCCTGAGCAAGGCCGGCTGGACCGTGGCCGTGGCCACCAACCAATCGGGCATCGCTCGCGGCTATTACGACCTCGCCACGCTGGACAGCATGCATCAGCGTCTGCGCGAGCTAGTGGCAGAGCAGGGCGGTGAACTCGGCGTGGTCGTCTATTGCCCTCACGGCCCCGACGAGAGCTGCGACTGCCGCAAGCCGAAACCCGGTATGCTGCGACGGATTGCCCAGCACTACGGCGTGGAGTTACGCGGCACCTGGTTCGTGGGTGACAGCCGGGGTGACCTGGACGCCGCGCTGGCCGTCGATTGTCAGCCAGTGTTGGTAAAGACCGGCAAAGGCGAGCGAACCCTGACCAAGCCGTTGCCCGAAGGCACGCTGGTATTTGACGATCTGGCGGCAGTAGCCGACCAACTTCTTTCCTGAGGACCCATCCCCCATGTCGATAGTGCAGGCCATCAGAACCGTTCTCTTCTACCTGCTGCTGTCGTCCAGCGCCTTCGTCTGGGGTACCCTCAGCCTGCTTATTGCGCCCTTCCTGCCGTACCGCGCGCGCTACCGCTTCATCGCCCAGGTCTGGTGCAAATTCGCCGTCTGGCTCGCCAGCTGGGTGGTCGGCGTGCGCTACGAACTCAAGGGCGTGGAGAACATCCCCGACCAGCCCTGCGTGATCCTGGCCAAACACCAGAGTACCTGGGAGACCTTCTTCCTCACCGGCTACTTCGAGCCGCTGGCGCTGGTGCTCAAACGCGAGCTGCTGTTCGTACCGTTCTTCGGCTGGGCCATGGCGCTGCTCAAGCCCATCGCTATCAACCGCGAGCAGCCCAAAGTCGCCCTCAAGCAGATCGCCAAGCAGGGCGATGAGTGCCTCAAGAAGGGCGCCTGGGTATTGATCTTCCCCGAAGGCACCCGCGTTCCTACCGGCCAGATCGGCAAGTTCTCCCGTGGCGGCGCCTCCCTGGCGGTCAATGCCAACCTGCCGGTACTGCCGATCGCCCACAACGCCGGCCACTGCTGGCCGAAGAACGGCTGGGCAAAATACCCGGGGACCATCCAGGTGGTAATCGGCCCGGCCATGTACGCCGAAGGGGAGGGCGCACGCGCCATCACCGAGCTCAACCAGCGCGCCGAGAACTGGGTCATCCAGACCCTGCGCGACATGGGTGAGCTGCCGGCCGATACCACGCCTCAATCGGTGGCCGAGGCATCCTGACGCAGCGCCTTCCCGCAGACAAGAGAAAAGGGCCCCGAAGGGCCCTTTCTTTTTGCCTGCAGGAGGTCAGACGTCCAGGTTGGACACCGCCAGGGCGTTGCTTTCGATGAAGTCGCGGCGCGGCTCCACGGCGTCGCCCATCAGGGTGTTGAACAGCTGGTCGGCAGCGATGGCATCCTCAATGGTTACCTTCAGCATGCGGCGCACGTTCGGGTCCATGGTGGTTTCCCACAGCTGATCCGGGTTCATCTCGCCCAGACCTTTGTATCGCTGGATACTATGGCGCTTGGTGCCTTCGATCATCAGCCAGTCGAGGGCTTCCTTGAAGGTGCTGACCGGCTTCTTGCGCTCGCCCTTCTTCACGTAGGCCCCCTCTTCCAGCAGGCTGTTCAGCTTGCTGCCCAATTCGGTGACCGCGCGGTAATCGTTGCTGGCGAAGAAGTCGCGGTTGAAGGTGATGTAGCTCGACAGGCCGTGAGCGACCATCTCGACTTCCGGCAGCCACAGGTGACGCTCGCGGTCTTCGCGCAGGCTGACCTTGTACACCAGGCCTGATTTTTCGCTGCTCTTCAGGCGTTCCTGGTACTGGTCCAGCCAGCTCTGCATGGCAGTCTGGTCACCCAGTTGCTCGGTTTCGATGCGCGGCAGATAGACGAAGTGCTCGGTCAGGTCCTGAGGGTACAGACGGGACAGGCGCTTGAGGGTACGCATGACGGCGCGGTACTCGTTGACCAGCTTCTCCAGCGCCTCGCCGGACAGGCCCGGAGCGCTTTCGTTGACGTGCACACTGGCCTCCTCAAGGGCCGACTGGGTCATGTACTCATCCATGGCCACGTCGTCCTTGATGTACTGCTCCTGCTTGCCGCGCTTCACCTTGTACAGCGGTGGCTGGGCAATGTAGATGTAGCCGCGCTCGACCAGCTCCGGCAGCTGACGGAAGAAGAACGTCAACAACAGGGTACGGATGTGCGAACCGTCGACGTCAGCATCGGTCATGATGATGATGTTGTGGTAACGCAGCTTGTCGATGTTGTACTCCTCGCGACCGATACCGCAGCCCAGCGCGGTGATCAGCGTGCCGACCTCCTGGGAGGACAGCATCTTGTCGAAGCGAGCCTTCTCGACGTTGAGGATCTTGCCCTTGAGCGGCAGGATCGCCTGGGTCTTGCGGTTACGGCCCTGCTTCGCAGAACCGCCCGCGGAGTCACCTTCCACGATGTACAGTTCGGAGAGGGCGGGGTCCTTCTCCTGGCAGTCGGCGAGCTTGCCCGGCAGGCCGGCAATATCCAGCGCGCCCTTGCGGCGGGTCATCTCACGAGCCTTGCGCGCGGCCTCACGGGCACGGGCGGCGTCGATCATCTTGCCGACCACGGCCTTGGCTTCGTTCGGGTTCTCCAGCAGGAAGTCAGCGAAGTACTTGCCCATCTCCTGTTCCACGGCGGTTTTCACCTCCGAGGAAACCAGCTTGTCCTTGGTCTGCGAGCTGAACTTCGGATCCGGGACCTTCACCGAAATGATCGCGGTCAGACCTTCACGGGCGTCGTCGCCGGTGGTGGCGATCTTGAACTTCTTCGCCAGCCCTTCCTGCTCGATGTAGTTGTTCAGGTGACGGGTGAGGGCGGAGCGGAAGCCTGCCAGGTGAGTACCACCGTCACGCTGGGGAATGTTGTTGGTGAAGCAGAGGATGTTCTCGTTGAAGCTGTCGTTCCACTGCAGGGCCACTTCCACGCCGACGCCATCTTCTTCGCGCTGGCAGTTGAAGTGGAAGACCTGATTCACCGCAGTCTTGTTGGTGTTCAGGTACTCGACGAAAGCGCGCAGGCCCCCCTCGTACTTGAACAGTTCTTCCTTGCCGGCACGCTCGTCGCGCAGGACGATGCCGACGCCGGAGTTCAGGAAGGACAGCTCGCGGATCCGCTTGGCCAGGATGTCCCAGCTGAAGTGGATGTTGTGGAAGGTTTCCGCGGACGGCTTGAAATGCACCTCGGTGCCAGAGCCATCGGTGTCACCCACCGGGCGCAGCGGGAACTGCGGAACGCCGTGGTGGTAGACCTGTTCCCAGACCTTGCCCTCGCGGCGAATGGTCAGGCGCAGCTCGTGGGAGAGGGCGTTCACCACCGACACACCCACGCCGTGCAGACCGCCGGAGACCTTGTAGCTGTTGTCGTCGAATTTACCGCCGGCGTGAAGGACGGTCATGATGACCTCGGCCGCGGAGACCCCTTCTTCCTTGTGGATATCCACCGGGATGCCGCGACCGTTGTCGCGCACGGTGATGGATTCATCGGTGTGAATGGTGATGCTGATCTCGCTGCAATAGCCTGCCAGCGCTTCGTCGATCGAGTTGTCCACGACCTCGAAGACCATGTGGTGCAGGCCGGTGCCGTCGTCGGTATCACCGATATACATGCCCGGACGCTTACGTACGGCATCCAGCCCCTTCAGTACCTTGATACTGGAAGAGTCGTAGGTGTTCTCGCTCATTCTTCACTCCCGATGGTAGTGTCCTGAGAGACGCGCCCATGTTCCACGTGGAACATCGACACCGGCGTTTCCGTTTGCCAGCCGTCTTTCAATAAGTGCGGATCGACGCAGGTGATGAATACCTGGCAACCCAGATCTTCGAGAAGCCGGCACAAAGACAACCGGTGCTTCTCATCCAATTCGGAGGGGAGGTCATCCACCAGGTAGACGCATTGCCCGCGCTTGGCCTGGTTGATCAAGTGCCCCTGGGCGATCCGCAAAGCGCAGACCACCAGTTTCTGTTGGCCACGGGAAAGTATCTCCGCGGCATTGTGCCCCCCCAGACGGATTCTCAGATCCGCCCGTTGCGGTCCCGCCTGGGTGTGCCCCATCTGCTGATCGCGAAGCAGACTGGAAGACAGCACCTCGCTCAACTCGCGCTCCTTATCCCATCCCCGGTAGTAGCTGAGCGTCAGATCATCAATCTGGATCAACTCGGCCAGAGTCCGCTCAAACTGCGGCTTGAGCGCCTGAATATAGGACCGCCGATACCCGTCGATTTCATCGCTGGCGACGCATAATTCGCGATCCCACGCGGCTTGCGAAGCACCGTCCAGTTTACCATGTCGGAGCCACGAGTTCCGCTGCTGCAGGGCCTTCTGGAGTCTTTGCCAGGCGATCATGAAGCGTTGTTCCACGTGGAACACTCCCCAGTCGAGGAACTGCCGGCGAATCTTCGGCGCGCCTTCCAGCAGCCGGAAACTATCCGGGTTGATCAACTGCAGCGGCAGAGTCTCGGCAAGCTGTGCCGCGCTCCGTGCATTCTGCCCATCGATGCGAATCTGGAACTCGCCCTGACGATCTCGTGAAACCCCCAGGCTGCTATCGAAGCCATTGCCCAGACGTACCTGTCCGAACACCGTGCAAGCCGGTTCTTCGTACTGGATGACAGGTTGCAGGCGCATGCTGCGGAAGGAGCGGGCGAGACCGAGCAGGTAGATGGCTTCCAGCACACTGGTCTTGCCGCTGCCGTTTTCGCCGTAGAGGATGTTGATGCGGGGGGAGGGAGAGAGGGTCACCGGGTGCAGGTTGCGCACCGCGGTGACCGAAAGGCGGGTAAGGGACATCGATACGCGTCAGAGGCGCATCGGCATGACGACGTAGGCGGAATCGTCGTTGTCCGCTTCCTGAACCAGCGCACTGCTGTTGGAGTCGGAGAGGATCATGCGCACCTGCTCGGTACCCATGACACCGAGGACGTCCAGCAGGTAGCTAACGTTGAAGCCAATTTCCAGGCTGCCGCCGTTGTAGTCGACCTGCACTTCTTCTTCCGCTTCTTCCTGCTCCGGGTTGTTCGCCTGAATTTTCAGCAGGCCGTTGGAAAGCTGCAGACGAATGCCGCGGTACTTCTCGTTGGACAGGATCGCGGTGCGGCTGAACGCTTCGCGCAGCACCTGGCGGTCACCGATGACCAGCTTGTCGCCACCCTTGGGCAGTACGCGCTCGTAATCCGGGAACTTGCCATCCACCAGCTTGGAGGTGAAAGTGAACTCGCCTGTGGTCGCACGAATGTGGTGCTGGCCGAGCACGATGGACACTTCGCCGTCCTGCTCGGTGAGCAGGCGGGCCAGTTCCAGGATGCCTTTACGCGGCACGATTACCTGGTGGCGATCCTGGGCTTCCGGCACGCCGTTGCTCAGCGAGCACATGGCGAGGCGGTGGCCGTCGGTGGCCACAGCGCGCAGGGTGCCGCCGCCCACTTCCAGCAGCATGCCATTCAGGTAGTAGCGTACGTCCTGCTGTGCCATGGCGAAGCTGGTGCGATCGATCAGGCGACGCAGCTTGCTCTGCGCCAGGCTGAAGGTCAGCGAACCCGGGCCCTCTTCCACGGTGGGGAAGTCATTGGCCGGCAGGGTGGAGAGGGTGAAGCGGCTGCGACCGGCCTTCACCAGGAGCTTCTGCTCGTCGACGCGGATGTCGATCACGGCATCGCTGGGCAGGCTCTTGCAGATATCCATCAACTTGCGCGCCGGCACGGTGATCTCGCCCGGTTCGGCGGCATCTTCCAAGGCGACGCGGCCAACCAGTTCGACTTCCAGGTCGGTGCCGGTGAGCGACAGTTGCTGGCCTTCGACAACCAACAGGACGTTGGAAAGAACCGGCAGCGTCTGGCGGCGCTCGACAACGCCAGCGACCAGTTGCAGGGGTTTCAACAGAGCTTCGCGTTGAATAGTGAAATGCATGGTCTAGTCCCTTGCCTCGTGAGGCTGCGTCAGGTGGTCAGAGTACGCAGCAGGTTCTTGTAGTCCTCGCGGATATCCGCGTCGGATTCCTTGAGTTGAGCGATCTTACGACAGGCGTGCAGCACCGTGGTGTGATCCCGACCGCCGAAGGCCACGCCGATCTCCGGCAGGCTGTGGTTGGTCAGTTCCTTGGAGAGTGCCATGGCCACCTGACGTGGACGCGCGACCGAGCGCGAACGGCGCTTGGACAGCAGGTCAGCAATCTTGATCTTGTAGTACTCGGCGACGGTGCGCTGGATATTGTCGATGCTGACCAGCTTGTCCTGCAGGGCCAGCAGGTCCTTCAGCGACTCGCGGATCAACTCGATAGTGATCGGCCGGCCCATGAAGTGGGAGTGGGCGATCACGCGCTTGAGCGCACCTTCCAGCTCACGCACGTTGGAGCGGATGCGCTGGGCGATGAAGAATGCGGCGTCGTGCGGCAGCTCGACCTTGGCCTGCTCGGCCTTCTTCATCAGGATCGCCACGCGGGTTTCCAGCTCCGGCGGCTCGACGGCCACCGTCAGGCCCCAGCCAAAGCGGGACTTCAGACGCTCTTCCAGGCCTTCAATCTCCTTCGGGTAGCGGTCGCTGGTCAGGATGACTTGCTGGCCGCCTTCAAGAAGGGCGTTGAAGGTGTGGAAGAACTCTTCCTGGGAACGCTCCTTGCGGGCGAAGAACTGGATATCGTCGATCAGCAGCGCGTCCACTGAACGGTAGAAGCGCTTGAACTCGTTGATGGCATTCAGCTGCAGAGCTTTCACCATATCCGCGACGAAACGTTCCGAATGCAGGTACACGACCTTCGCATTGGGGTTCTTCTTCAGCAGGTGGTTACCCACAGCGTGCATCAGGTGGGTCTTACCCAGGCCGACGCCACCATAAAGGAAGAGCGGGTTGTAGCCGTGCTTGAGGTTGTCCGCGACCTGCCAGGCGGCCGCGCGGGCCAGCTGGTTGGATTTACCTTCGACGAAGTTCTCGAAGGTAAAGGTGCGGTTTAGGTAGCTGGTGTGCTTGAGAGCACCTTCTACCTGCACGTTGCGCTCGGTACGCACAGCCGCGACCGGCATTGCAGCGGCCATCGGATCGATGCCCGGGCTGGACTCGTCGAGATCGACGATGGTCTGCACCGGCGCAGCCGAAATAGGCTGCGGCTCGGGCATGGAGAGAGCCACCGGTGCAGGTGCAACCACTGGCGCAGGCGCGGCAGCAACGGGAGCCGGCTGAACATTTACCTGCGGCGTCGGAACCAGGGCTGGACGCGGAGTACGGCTACGGCGGCTACCAATCAGCAGCGAAATCGCCGGAATCTGACTATTGCCACGCTCGCTCAGCAATTCGAGCAAGCGCCCCATGTACTTCTCGTTGACCCAGTCGAGTACGAAGCGGTTGGGTGCGTAGACGCGCAGCTCCTCACCCTCGGCCTCGACCTGCAAAGGTCGGATCCAGGTGTTGAATTGCTGGGACGGCAGCTCGTCGCGCAGAAGCTCCACGCACTGCTGCCAAAGTTCCACGGACACGGATATCCCCCAAAAGAAGTCGCAAAGCGAAACAGGCGGCCATTGTATCCCCGCCCGACCAACTTATCCACAGTTAAGCGCGCGGGGATGCAAGTAAAATCAACGTGTTAATGATTTTACCGGCGGTCGGCTAATAACGCCGTGAACCTTGTGGATAACAGCTTGATGGGGCAGGGGAAGACTCTGGTGATCGTTCTGTGGAAAAAACCTCTGTGGAAAAATCCGCGTTCCATACCCAGCTTTCCAACCGGCTCCACACAAGTGGCCCACGACTTCCCGACAGGGTTATCATTTCCGCTAGGCTGCTTATTCAATGGCCTCTGTGGACTTATGCACAGGCATAGGCCTGTATAAACATAATCATCGCTTCAATCTTTAAAAAAGAGATTTCCCTTCTTTCTATAGATTTTGTATCCGGGTCTGGTTGGAAATTGACCTGACCGCGCGATTTCACTAGAATCGCCGGTCTCTTTAAACGGGGTCACTGCGACCTCATGTCGTCAAACCCAGGTACCGAATCATGAAACGTACTTTCCAACCCAGCACCCTCAAGCGCGCTCGCGTGCACGGCTTCCGCGCTCGCATGGCCACCAAGAACGGTCGTCAGGTTCTGTCGCGTCGTCGCGCCAAGGGCCGTAAGCGTCTGACCGTCTGATTTGTCTGACACAGGTGGTGAGTCGAGATTTCAGCCGGGAAAAACGTCTTCTGACAGCCCGGCAATTCACAGCGGTCTTCGACTCCCCCACCTCCAAGGTTCCCGGCAAGCACATCCTGCTGCTGGCGCGCGAAAACGGTCTCGATCACCCCCGCCTGGGCCTGGTGATCGGCAAGAAGAACGTCAAGCTCGCCGTCGAGCGCAACCGCCTCAAACGCCTTCTCCGTGAATCCTTCCGCCATCACCAGCAAAAGCTGGCCGGCCTGGATATCGTGGTGATCGCGCGCAAAGGCCTCGGCGATCTGGAGAATGAAGAGCTGCACCAGCAGTTCGGCAAGCTCTGGAAGCGCCTGTTGCGCAACCGGCCCAGCCCGGAACCTTCGACAGATTCTCCGGGAGTGGCCGACAGTTCCCATGCGTAGACTGGCGCTGTTACTGATCCAGTTTTACCGCTACGCCATCAGTCCCATGATGGGCAGGCACTGTCGTTTCTACCCCAGCTGTTCCTGCTACGCGCAAGAAGCCATTGAAACTCATGGTTTCCTGCGTGGTGGCTGGCTGGCCGCTCGTCGCCTAGGCCGCTGCCACCCCTGGCATCCCGGTGGCTACGATCCGGTACCGCCAGATCCTTCCAAGCCCGCCCCTTCCTCGACGGCCGAGTAACCATGGACATCAAACGTTCAATCCTATTCGTCGCCCTGGCAATCGTGTCCTACGCGCTGGTTCTCCAGTGGAACAAGGACTACGGCCAGCCCGAACTGCCGGCGCAGACCGCGACCTTCAATCAGACTGAAGGCCTGCCGGACACTTCCGTGCCTGCCGGCAATGCGGCCAATGCCGACGTACCCACCACGCAGAACGCCCAGGCCAGCCTGCCCAATGAGCAGAAGCCGGCTGCAACCAGCGAACAGCTGATCCGCGTGAAGACCGATGTCCTGGACCTGACCATCGACCCGCGCGGCGGCGACGTGATCAAGCTCGGCCTGACCCAGTACCCGCTGCGCCAGGATCGCCCGGACGTACCGTTCCCGCTCTTCGAGCGTGACAACCAGCGCACCTACCTGGCCCAGAGCGGCCTGACCGGCGCCAACGGCCCGGATGCCGCTGCCAGCGGTCGCCCGCTCTACGCCTCGGCCAAACCCGTCTACGAACTGGCCGAAGGCCAGGACCAGATGGTGGTCGACCTGACTTATGCACAGGATGGCGTCAGCTACATCAAGCGCTTCACCTTCCACCGCGGCCTGAAAAACGACTGCACCGAGAAGGAAAAGGCACAGAAGAAGCTCGAGTGCATCAACCCCAATGCCTATCAGGTTGGCGTGAGCTACCTGATCGACAACCAGAGCGACAAACCGTGGAACGCTTCGCTGTTCGCCCAGCTCAAGCGTGACGCCAGCGTCGATCCGTCCTCCACCACCGCTACCGGCGTATCGACCTACCTCGGCGCTGCGGTCTGGACCCCTGAAAAGCCCTACGTGAAAGTGTCCATGAAGGACATGGACAAAGAGCAGTTCAAGGAAACCGTCCAGGGTGGCTGGGTAGCTTGGCTGCAGCACTACTTCGTCACCGCCTGGGTTCCCGCCAAGGGCGAAACCCACAGCGTGATGACCCGCAAGGACGCCCAAGGCAACTACATCGTCGGCTACACCGGTCCCAACCTGACCGTTGCGCCGGGTGCCAAGGGCGAAACCAGCATGACCCTGTATGCCGGCCCGAAACTGCAGGCGTACCTGAAGGAACTGTCCCCGGGTCTGGAACTGACCGTCGACTACGGCCCGCTGTGGTTCATTGCCCAGCCGATCTTCTGGCTGCTGCAACATATCCACAACCTGGTGGGTAACTGGGGCTGGTCGATCATCTTCCTGACCATCGTCATCAAACTGGCATTCTTCCCGCTGTCCGCCGCCAGCTACCGCTCCATGGCCCGCATGCGCGCCGTGTCGCCGAAACTGGCAGCCCTGAAGGAACAGCATGGTGATGATCGCCAGAAGATGTCCCAGGCGATGATGGAGCTGTACAAGAAGGAGAAGATCAATCCCCTGGGTGGCTGCCTGCCGATCCTGGTGCAGATGCCGGTCTTCCTCTCGTTGTACTGGGTACTGCTGGAAAGTGTCGAGATGCGCCAAGCCCCTTGGCTGGGCTGGATTGTCGACCTGTCGGTGAAGGATCCGTTCTTCATCCTGCCGATCATCATGGGCGCCACCATGCTGGTTCAGCAGATGCTCAACCCGACTCCGCCGGACCCCATGCAGGCCAAGGTGATGAAGCTGATGCCGATCATCTTCACCTTCTTCTTCCTGTGGTTCCCGGCCGGTCTGGTCCTGTACTGGGTTGTGAATAACTGCCTGTCCATCGCACAGCAGTGGTACATTACCCGTCGGATCGAAGCGGCGGCGAAGAAGGCTTCTGCCTGATATCTCAGCCCGATACCGATCGACAAGACGCCCCCTCGTGGGGCGTTTTGCTATGTGGATAACATTGCCTTGCCGCGAGCCACGGCAACCACCGCGAGACCGTCGACATGAATGCAGCCCGTGAAACTATCGCCGCAGTCGCCACCGCCCAGGGCCGTGGCGGCGTGGGCATCGTCCGCGTCTCCGGTCCTCGTGCGCGCGCCATGGCCATAACCTTGAGCGGCCGCGAACCCCAACCGCGCTATGCCCACTACGGGCCGTTCCACGCCGATGACGGCGAAGTCATCGATGAAGGCCTCCTACTCTACTTCTCCGGCCCGAACTCCTTCACCGGCGAAGATGTGCTTGAGCTGCAGGGCCATGGCGGCCCCGTGGTGATGGACATGCTGTTGCAGCGCTGCCTCGAACTGGGCGCACGCCAGGCCCGCCCAGGCGAGTTCAGCGAGCGCGCATTCCTAAACGACAAAATGGACCTGGCCCAGGCTGAAGCCATTGCCGACCTTATCGAGGCCAGCTCAGCCCAGGCCGCTCGAAACGCAGTCCGCTCGCTTCAGGGCGAGTTCTCGCGTCGTGTACATGGCCTGACTGACCAGTTGATCAGGCTGCGCATGTACGTCGAGGCTGCCATCGACTTCCCGGAAGAAGAAATCGACTTCCTCGCCGATGGCCATGTCCTTTCACAGCTCGACGCGGTGCGCGCAGAACTCGCTTCCGTACTGCGCGAAGCCGGCCAGGGTGCACTGCTGCGCGACGGTATGACCGTGGTGATCGCCGGGCGCCCCAACGCCGGCAAATCCAGCCTGCTGAATGCCCTGGCGGGGCGTGAAGCGGCCATCGTCACCGATATCGCCGGCACCACCCGCGACGTGCTGCGCGAACATATCCACATCGACGGCATGCCGCTGCACATCATCGACACCGCCGGACTGCGCAGCACCGATGACCATGTGGAAAAGATTGGCGTCGAACGCGCGCTGAAGGCCATCAACGAGGCGGATCGAGTCCTGTTGGTGGTGGACTCGACCGCCGCGGAAGCCAGCGATCCCTTCGCGCTGTGGCCGGAATTCCTCGACAGCCGCCCGGACCCGGCGCATGTGACCCTGATTCGCAACAAAGCGGATTTATCCACAGAGAACATCGGGCTCGAAGAAAGTGCCGACGGCCACGTCACCGTCACCCTGTCCGCACGTTCCGGCAATGGTCTGGACCTGCTGCGCGAGCACCTCAAGGCCTGCATGGGCTTCGAGCAGACAGCCGAGAGCAGCTTCAGCGCCCGCCGTCGCCATTTGGAGGCCCTGCGATTGGCCGGAGACAGCCTCGAGCACGGCCGCGCACAGCTCACCCTGAGCGGTGCAGGCGAGCTGCTGGCCGAAGACCTGCGTCAGGCCCAGCAGGCCCTGGGCGAGATCACCGGTGCCTTCACGCCGGATGACCTGCTGGGACGCATCTTCTCCAGCTTCTGCATCGGCAAGTAAGGTAGTAACGTAAGAAGCAGCTTACACGCGAGACATCGCCGAACAACGATTGCAAAAGAGAATCTAAGTGCCGCCTACAGATCCCACGAGGGAATGCCATGCGCCACACATCCTCCACTCTTTTCCACATCACCCATTGGAAAGCCGGCTCCCAATGGATTTTGAAGATCCTTGAAGCGATAGCTCCTGAGCGAATAATTCGACCTCGAGTCGGTGAAGGCCAACTGCTTCTGGACCCTATCGTTGACGGCGCCATTTACCCGACGGCATATCTAACGCGGGAACAATACGACTCCATCGATCGCCCCGCGGGCTCCAGGCACTTCGTGGTCCTTCGGGATTTGCGCGACACGCTGATATCAGGCTATTTCAGCGCGCGCTACAGCCATGCGTTGAGTTCCACAGGGCTGGCCGATCTTCGGCACCAGCTCGAGCAATTGAGCCTCGATGATGGCCTGCTCTATTTGGCAGAGACATGGCTCAGAGGCCCCGCGCTCATACAAGCGTCCTGGCTTCAAGAACCCACAGGCATCTTCAGATACGAAGATATCCTCACCCACGATCTGGACCTGATGCACGAGGCCCTCAATACGGTTGGAGGCCTCGACATATCCACAGATCGACTCAAGGTCGCAGTTGAAGCGAACCGCTTCGATGTGCTGACGGGAGGGCGCCAGGCGGGTCTGGAAAATACCATGGCCCACGAAAGGAAAGGGATAGCCGGAGATTGGCAAAATCACTTCAGTGAGAAGGTGAAACAGCGAGTGGAGGAGTTGTATGGCCCTTTGCTTCGTCGCTATGAACGGAGTACGCAATTATCCGCTAACACCTACAGTCTCCCTCAAAAGCCAAGTGCTGACGAAGTCCTGGCCAGCTACTCCCAGACCATCGCCGTACACCCTTCACTGCCCAGCTACGCCCACTGGCTTGCTTGGGAGCTTGCGGCCTTCAAACAGATATCCCTGAAGGGAAACGTGCTGGACCTAGGCTGCAGCGATCCGAAGTTCCTCAACCTAGTTCTACCTTACGGCAGCACTGCAGACGGAATGTGTACCAACCCGCACCAGGCTGAACAGGCTCGACTCTACGGTCGTTACAACAACGTTCACGCCGATGGATTTTCCTCTCTGCGACAAAAGGGAGAGTTCGACCATGTGTTCTCTCGAGGATCCCTGGTGCATTTCCCGGGACTGGAGAACAACCTGCAAGCTGTTCTGGGCGAGCTAAAGCCAGGCGGCACTTTCGCCTGCAGTGTGGTTACCAACCGTTATGAGGAATGGGAGACCCTCCCGTATTTGCTGGAGATATCCGGCTATGCAGATATCGGCGAGCAAGCGCGTCAGAAGCATATGAATTTCCACGGAATTCAGTACGCGCTCCCCATAGAGCAATGGCAGAACTGCTTCATGGAAGCGGGATTCGAGGTGATAGCCACCTACCCCGTAGTACCACGGGTAAATGCTCAAGCCAATCTCATCTTCGATGCCTTGTGGCACGCGATATCCAAAGAGGGACGGCCTCTAGGCGAGTTCATGGCTGCATACGTTTCTGCCAGACCCCGATTCCTGCAGTTATTGTCGAGTTCGATCGACGCCCTGATGGAGTTGGAAAGCAACTGGGAAGACACAGCGGGAGCCGTCTTCGAGCTGCGGAAACCTCAATAGCAGCGTTACCATCCGGATACAACACGTCAGGGATACTTATCCACAGCCTGGTACCATCCACCCCCAAAAACGTTCTCCCTGCCCTCCGCAAACGTTTCTGAGTTTACTCGCAGCGATGGTGACAGGCTGCAACCCCCCAAATTTCATATAGATTCTGGCTCGCGGCAGGTAATTCACACCCCTCCCGAAGACCTGTGGACAACCAACGTATAGATAAGTGAACAGGCTCTGCAGCAACCAGTGGATAAATCCACCTGTTGATAACACTTCACTTAATCCACAAGCTAGCCACCGACGATCCCCTGCAACCGTACAGCATCGGCACAGGGTTGTTAGGCGCTGAAAGCAAGGCTGTGTCTGGCCTGTAATAGGTTATCCACAGAAAACGGCTTCACTATACATAAACACAAGCTCTAAAAAGATTTAAAAAGATTCCTCTCTTTTATTTTCTACTAGAGGCCAACGGCACAAGTTGGCTATTTTTTGTTCAGACGCCTTCAATCGAAAGCCCTAAGCCCCTATACTGTCCGGCTCTCTTCTTTCTCCTTGATCAACAGGCACGAGGTGCGTGGTGGATTTCCCTTCCCGTTTTGACGTGATCGTGATCGGCGGCGGCCATGCCGGCACAGAGGCCGCACTAGCGGCCGCACGCATGGGCGTGAAGACGCTGCTGCTCACCCACAATGTGGAAACCCTTGGTCAGATGAGCTGCAACCCCGCCATTGGTGGGATCGGCAAAAGCCATCTGGTAAAGGAAATCGATGCGCTGGGTGGAGCCATGGCTCTGGCCACCGATAAAGGCGGCATCCAGTTCCGCGTGCTGAACAGCCGTAAAGGCCCAGCCGTCCGTGCGACACGAGCCCAGGCTGACCGTGTTCTCTACAAGGCCGCCGTGCGCGAGATCCTGGAGAACCAGCCAAACCTGTGGATATTCCAGCAGGCCTGTGATGACCTAATCGTCGAACAGGACCAGGTGCGCGGCGTAGTGACCCAGATGGGTCTGAAATTCCATGCAGATAACGTCGTCCTCACTGCGGGCACTTTCCTCGGTGGACTTATCCACATTGGCCTGGAGAACTACTCAGGTGGCCGCGCCGGTGATCCGCCCTCGATCGCCCTGGCGCGCCGCCTGCGTGAACTGCCGCTGCGTGTAGGCCGCCTGAAGACCGGCACACCGCCGCGCATCGATGGTCGCAGTGTCGATTTCAGCGTGATGACCGAGCAGCCCGGCGATACGCCGATCCCGGTGATGTCCTTCCTGGGCTCCAAGGAGATGCATCCGCGCCAAGTCAGCTGCTGGATCACCCACACCAACGCGCGGACCCACGAGATCATCGCGTCCAACCTCGACCGCTCGCCCATGTACTCCGGTGTTATCGAAGGGGTCGGCCCGCGCTATTGCCCGTCGATCGAAGACAAGATCCATCGCTTCGCCGACAAGGACAGCCATCAGGTCTTCCTCGAACCCGAAGGCCTGACCACCCACGAGCTGTACCCGAACGGCATCTCCACTTCGCTGCCCTTCGATGTGCAACTGGATATCGTTCGCTCGATCCGCGGCATGGAGAACGCGCACATCGTTCGCCCGGGCTACGCCATCGAGTACGACTACTTCGATCCGCGCGACCTGAAGTACAGCCTGGAGACCAAGGTCATCGGTGGTCTGTTCTTCGCTGGCCAGATCAACGGCACCACCGGCTACGAAGAAGCCGGCGCCCAGGGGCTGCTCGCCGGCGCCAACGCCGCGCTGCGCTCGCAAGGCCGTGAAAGCTGGTGCCCGCGTCGCGACGAGGCCTACATCGGCGTATTGGTCGACGACCTGATTACCCTCGGCACCCAGGAGCCGTACCGCATGTTCACCTCGCGCGCCGAGTACCGGCTGATCCTGCGCGAGGACAACGCGGACCTGCGCCTGACCGAGAAAGGCCGCGAACTGGGCCTGATCGACGACGAGCGCTGGGCCGTCTTTGAAGCCAAGCGCGAAGGCATCGAGCGCGAGGAACAGCGCCTGAAGAGCACCTGGGTTCGCCCCAACACGCCGCAGGGCGACGCCATCGCCGCGCGCTTTGGCACTCCTCTGGCTCACGAGTACAACCTGCTGAACCTGCTCGCCCGGCCGGAAATCGACTACGTCAGCCTGGCCGAAGTGACCGGCGCCGGCGCGGAAGACCCGCAGGTCGCAGAACAGGTCGAGATCCGTACCAAGTACGCCGGCTACATCGATCGCCAGCAGGAAGAGATTGCGCGCCTGAGAGCCAGCGAAGACACCCGCCTGCCTGTGGATATCGACTACGCGTCCATCTCCGGGTTGTCCAAGGAGATCCAGTTGAAGTTGGGCAACGCCCGACCGGAAACCCTCGGTCAGGCCGGGCGCATCCCGGGCGTGACCCCGGCGGCGATCTCCCTGTTGCTGATCCACCTGAAGAAGCGCTCGTCCGGTCGTCAGCTGGAGCAGAGCG
Organism: Pseudomonas sp. PDM18; assembly: GCF_014852585.1. GTDB lineage: Bacteria > Pseudomonadota > Gammaproteobacteria > Pseudomonadales > Pseudomonadaceae > Pseudomonas. Next base: position 82,014 of record NZ_JACVBX010000016.1, read on the forward strand.
CCTGATGTCCCTGGTCACTGCCCGCCACGCCGAAGAACTCGCGCGCGGCATCCAGACGCTCGGCCTGGATATCGACGAAGCCGTCCAGCAGCGCCTGCTGGATTACCTGGCCTTGCTGGCCAAGTGGAACAAGGCCTACAACCTCACCGCCGTGCGCGATGTGGATGAAATGGTCTCCCGCCACCTGCTCGACAGCCTGAGCATCGTCCCGCAGTTCGAAGCTGCTGGCGGCGAGCGCTGGCTGGACGTCGGCAGCGGCGGCGGCATGCCCGGCATCCCGCTGGCCATCCTGTTCCCCGGCAAATCCCTGACCCTGCTGGACAGCAACGGCAAGAAGACCCGCTTCCTCACTCAGGTGAAGCTGGAGCTCAAGCTCGACAACCTGCAGGTTATCCACAGCCGGGTGGAAGCCTTCCAGCCCGAGCAGCCGTTCAACGGCATCGTCTCGCGGGCTTTCAGCAGCCTCGAAGACTTCACCAACTGGACGCGCCACCTGGGTGACACCCAGACCAACTGGCTGGCCATGAAAGGCGTACACCCCAGCGACGAGCTCGCGGCACTCCCGGAAGATTTCCGGGTCGAAGCCGAACGCGCTCTGGCGGTGCCGGGTTGCCAAGGCCAGCGCCATCTGCTGATACTGCGCCGCACTGCATGACGGGGAGTGGGGAAAACCATGGCTAAGGTATTCGCGATCGCCAACCAGAAGGGCGGCGTCGGCAAGACCACGACCTGTATCAACCTCGCGGCATCGCTGGTCGCCACCAAGCGACGCGTGCTGCTGATCGATCTTGATCCACAGGGCAATGCCACCACCGGCAGCGGTGTGGATAAGTTGTCCCTGGACCACTCCATCTACGACGTGCTCACCGGTGAATGCGACCTGGCCAAGGCCATGCAGTTCTCCGAGCACGGCGGCTACCAGTTGCTGCCCGCCAACCGCGACCTCACCGCGGCGGAAGTGGTGCTGCTGGAAATGGACATGAAGGAGCACCGCCTGCGCCACGCGCTGGCGCCGATCCGCGAGAACTACGACTTCATCCTCATCGACTGCCCGCCGTCGCTGTCGATGCTGACGGTCAACGCCCTGTCCGCCTCGGACGGCGTGATCATCCCGATGCAGTGCGAGTACTACGCACTGGAAGGCCTGACTGACCTGATGAACAGCATCCAGCGCATCGCCGAGCGACTGAACCCGGCGCTGAAGATCGAGGGTCTGCTGCGCACCATGTACGACCCGCGCATCAGCCTGACCAACGATGTCAGCGCGCAGTTGCAGGAGCACTTCGGCGACAAGCTCTACACCACCGTGATCCCGCGCAACGTGCGGCTGGCCGAGGCACCCAGCTTCGGCATGCCGGCGCTGGTCTACGACAAGCAATCGCGCGGTGCCCTCGCCTACCTGGCGCTGGCCGGTGAGCTGGTGCGTCGTCAGCGCGCCGCCCGCACCACCGCCCCCGCCTAAGAGATTAAGGAACCCGCATGGCCGCCAAGAAACGAGGTCTCGGACGCGGGCTGGACGCCCTGCTCAGTGGCTCCAGCGCCGCTACGCTGCAGGAAGAAGCCGTTCAGGTGGACAGCAAGGAGCTGCAACACCTGCCGCTGGACCTGATCCAGCGCGGCAAGTACCAGCCCCGCCGCGACATGGACCCGCAGGCCCTCGAAGAACTCGCCCAGTCGATCAGGGTTCAGGGCGTGATGCAGCCCATCGTGGTGCGCCCGATCGACAAGGGTCGCTACGAAATCATCGCCGGCGAGCGCCGCTGGCGCGCCAGCCAGCAGGCCGGCCTGGAGAAGATCCCGGCCATGGTCCGCGAAGTACCGGACGAAGCCGCCATCGCCATGGCGCTGATCGAGAATATCCAGCGCGAGGACCTCAACCCCATCGAGGAAGCTGCCGCACTGCAGCGCCTGCAGCAGGAATTCCAGCTCACCCAGCAACAGGTCGCCGACGCCGTGGGTAAATCCCGCGTAACCGTGGCCAACCTGCTGCGCCTGATCGCGTTGCCTGAAGAGATCAAGACGCTCCTCTCTCATGGCGACCTGGAGATGGGCCACGCCCGTGCCTTGCTCGGATTACCCGAAAACAGGCAGGTTGAGGGTGCGCGACATGTTGTCGCACGCGGCTTCACCGTGCGTCAGACTGAAGCACTGGTGCGCCAGTGGCTCAATGCCCTTGAGGAACCTGCCAAAGCAGTCAGAACCGACCCGGACATCAGTCGTCTGGAACAGCGCCTGGCCGAGCGCCTGGGCGCTCCGGTGCAGATTCGCCATGGACAGAAGGGTAAAGGCCAGTTGGTGATCCGCTACAACTCCCTCGACGAGCTTCAAGGCGTACTCGCCCACATACGTTGATACGAACGTAGCATGTAGGGGTCGTCGGAAATCACTACCTGACGGTTGAACGGGGGGCCTGCAGCCCCCTATACTCTGCGCGCAATTTTGTCGGCACAAAGTATGCCAAGTTATTGATTTGTGACGCCGACGCCAGAGGACTGTGAGCTGAAGATGGAACCCCGCAAGCCCAATCGTTTGCCCTTCCATCATCAACCGGCTTTTCGCCTGTTGCTCGTCCAGCTGGTGGTGCTGCTTATCGGTGCAGCAGTCCTGTGGTTTGCACGGGGATCGGTCGTAGGCTATTCCGCATTGCTCGGAGGCCTGATTGCGTGGTTGCCGAATCTGTACTTTGCTCGCAAGGCGTTCCGCTACAGCGGCGCGCGTTCTGCCCAGCTGATAGTCCGGTCCTTTTATGCCGGTGAGGCGGGAAAACTGATTTTGACAGCAGTGCTCTTCGCACTGACGTTTGCAGGTGTGAAGCCCCTGGCGCCTCTGGCGCTGTTCGGCCTCTACCTGCTGACCCTCGCGGTCAGCTGGTTTGCACCCCTGCTGATGCGAAACACATTTACAAGACCTTAGAGCGATTGAGGCAAACATGGCAGCAGAAAGCGCTTCGGGTTACATCCAGCACCACTTGCAGAACCTGACCCTGGGTCGTCTGCCGGATGGTTCCTGGGGGTTCGCCCACACCGCCGAACAAGCCAAGGAAATGGGCTTCTGGGCATTCCACGTTGATACCCTGGGCTGGTCCGTATTCCTCGGCCTGGTGTTCATCCTTATCTTCCGCATGGCAGCCAAGAAGGCCACCAGCGGTCAACCTGGCGGCCTGCAGAACTTCGTCGAAGTTCTCGTGGAGTTCGTCGACGGCAGCGTGAAGGACACCTTCCACGGCCGTAACCCGCTCATCGCACCGCTGGCGCTGACCGTGTTCGTCTGGATCTTCCTGATGAACCTGATCGACCTGGTGCCCGTGGACTTCCTGCCGCTCGCGGCCCAGGCGGTCACCGGTAACGAGCACCTGTCCTTCCGCGCAGTAGCCACCACCGATCCGAACGCCACCTTCGGCATGTCGATCGCGGTCTTCGCGCTGATCATCTTCTACAGCATCAAGGTCAAGGGCATCGGCGGCTTCCTCGGCGAACTGACCCTGCACCCGTTCCACAGCAGCAACATGGTGGTTCAGATCATCCTGATCCCCGTGAACTTCCTGCTGGAATTCGTGACCCTGATCGCCAAGCCGGTATCCCTGGCACTGCGTCTGTTCGGCAACATGTACGCCGGCGAGCTGATCTTCATCCTGATCGCCGTGATGTTCGGTTCCGGCATCCTCTGGCTGGGCGGCATGGGCGTCGTGCTGAACTGGGCGTGGGCCGTGTTCCACATCCTGATCATCACCCTGCAGGCCTTCATCTTCATGATGCTGACCATCGTCTACCTGTCGATGGCGCACGAAGACAGCCACTGATCCAAAGATTCTGTACGCCCCTTCCCTCAAGGGAGGGGGTGAAAGAAGAGCTTCACCACCTTAACTTGCTTCACCTTTAACCAACACGACAAAAAAGTCGGGAGGAAAAATGGAAACTGTAGTTGGACTCACTGCTATCGCCGTTGCTCTGCTGATCGGTCTGGGCGCTCTGGGTACCGCCATCGGCTTCGGCCTGCTGGGCGGCAAGTTCCTGGAAGGCGCTGCTCGCCAGCCGGAAATGGTTCCGATGCTGCAGGTCAAAATGTTCATCGTCGCCGGCCTGCTCGACGCCGTGACCATGATCGGCGTTGGTATCGCTCTGTTCTTCACCTTCGCTAACCCGTTCATTGCTCAGGTTGCCCAGTAATTTCCGCAACGCGGGAATCTGTGACTGAACAACGAACGAGCGAGGTATTGGCGTGAACATTAATGCAACTCTGATCGGCCAGGCCATCGCGTTCGCCATCTTCGTCCTGTTCTGCATGAAGTTCGTATGGCCTCCGGTCATCGCGGCTCTGCATGAGCGTCAGAAGAAGATCGCCGACGGCCTGGACGCTGCCAACCGCGCGGCTCGTGACCTGGAACTGGCTCACGAGAAAGCGGGTCAGCAACTGCGCGAAGCCAAGGCTCAAGCAGCCGAAATCATCGAGCAGGCGAAGAAGAGCGCTAACCAGATCGTTGACGAAGCCCGTGATCAGGCCCGTGCCGAAGGTGATCGCATGATCGCTCAGGCCAAGGCTCAGATCGAACAGGAACTCAACAGCGTCAAAGACGCCCTGCGTGCCCAAGTGGGTGCCCTGGCTGTCTCCGGCGCCGAGAAGATCCTGGGTGCTTCGATCGATGCCAACGCGCAAAAGCAGCTGGTTGATCAACTGGCCGCCGAGATCTAAGCAGAGGGCGATATGGCAGAACTGACCACATTGGCTCGTCCATACGCGAAGGCGGCTTTCGAGTACGCCCAGGCTCATCAGCAACTGGCCGACTGGTCCGCTGCTCTGGGTGTGCTGGCTGCAGTGTCGCGGGACGACACCGTGCGCCAGCTGCTCAAGGAGCCCCAGCTGACCGCGGCAGCCAAGGCTGACGCGCTGATCGACGTGTGTGGCGACAAGCTCAATGCTCCGGCCCAGAACTTCGTCCGGACTGTGGCTGAAAACAAGCGGCTCGACCTCCTGCCGACCATCTTCGTGATGTTCGAGCAGCTCAAGGCCGAGCAGGAAAAGCTGGTCGAGGTCGAGGTCACCAGTGCCTTCGCCCTGGACCAGGAACAGCAGGACAAACTCGCCAAGGCTCTCAGCGCCCGGCTCAGTCGCGAAGTGCGACTTCATGCGTCGGAAGACGCGAGCCTGATCGGCGGCGTGGTAATTCGCGCCGGTGACTTGGTAATCGATGGCTCGGTGCGCGGCAAAATCGCGAAACTGGCCGAAGCGTTGAAATCTTGAGTTTGAAGGGGCAGCGGCATGCAGCAACTCAATCCTTCCGAAATTAGTGAAATCATCAAGGGGCGCATCGAGAAACTCGACGTCGCCTCGCAAGCGCGCAACGAAGGCACCATCGTCAGTGTTTCCGACGGCATCGTGCGCATCTTCGGTCTGGCCGACGTCATGTACGGCGAGATGATCGAATTCCCGGGCGGCGTCTACGGTATGGCGCTGAACCTGGAGCAAGACTCCGTCGGTGCTGTGGTACTGGGTGAATACCAGGACCTCAAAGAAGGCATGAACGCCAAGTGCACCGGCCGCATCCTGGAAGTACCGGTTGGTCCGGAACTGCTGGGCCGCGTTGTCGACGCTCTGGGTAACCCGATTGATGGCAAAGGCCCGATCGATGCCAAGCTGACCGACGCTGTCGAGAAAGTGGCACCGGGCGTGATCTGGCGTAAGTCGGTAGACCAGCCGGTTCAGACTGGTTACAAGTCGGTTGACGCCATGATCCCGGTTGGCCGTGGCCAGCGCGAGCTGATCATCGGTGACCGTCAGATCGGTAAAACCGCTCTGGCCATCGACGCCATCATCAATCAGAAGAACAGCGGCATCCGCTGCGTCTACGTTGCCATTGGTCAGAAGCAATCGACCATCGCCAACGTCGTACGCAAGCTGGAAGAGAACGGCGCCCTGGCCAACACCATCGTGGTGGTTGCCAGTGCTTCGGAATCCGCCGCTCTGCAATACCTGGCTCCGTACTCCGGTTGCACCATGGGCGAATTCTTCCGCGACCGCGGTGAAGATGCCCTGATCGTGTACGACGACCTCTCCAAGCAGGCCGTAGCCTACCGCCAGATCTCCCTGCTGCTGCGCCGTCCGCCGGGCCGCGAAGCTTACCCGGGCGACGTGTTCTATCTCCACAGCCGTCTGCTGGAGCGCGCTTCCCGCGTTTCCGAAGAGTACGTAGAGAAGTTCACCAACGGCGAAGTGAAAGGCAAGACCGGTTCCCTGACCGCCCTGCCGATCATCGAAACCCAGGCTGGCGACGTTTCTGCGTTCGTTCCGACCAACGTGATCTCCATCACCGACGGTCAGATCTTCCTGGAATCCGCAATGTTCAACTCGGGTATCCGTCCGGCCGTCAACGCCGGTATCTCGGTATCCCGTGTTGGTGGCGCGGCCCAGACCAAGATCATCAAAAAGCTGTCCGGTGGTATCCGTACCGCGCTGGCCCAGTACCGTGAACTGGCGGCCTTCGCCCAGTTCGCCTCGGACCTGGACGACGCGACCCGCAAGCAGCTGGAACATGGTCAGCGCGTTACCGAGCTGATGAAGCAGAAGCAATACGCGCCGATGTCCATCGCCGAGATGTCGCTGTCCCTGTATGCCGCCGAGCGTGGCTTCCTGCAGGACGTCGAGATCGCCAAGGTGGGCGCCTTCGAACAAGCGCTGATCGCCTACTTCCAACGTGAGAACGCCGCTCTGCTGGCGAAGATCAACGAGAAGGGTGACTTCAACGACGAAATCGACGCAGGCATCAAGGCCGGCATCGAGAAGTTCAAGGCCACCCAAACCTGGTAAGCCGCAGCGGGGGTCGTTAACGGTCCCCGCCTGCTAAACCGATAGGTGTGAAATGGCAGGCGCAAAAGAGATTCGCAGCAAGATTGCGAGCATCAAAAGCACGCAAAAAATCACCAATGCCATGGAAAAGGTGGCGGTGAGCAAGATGCGCAAGGCACAAATGCGCATGGCGGCCGGCCGTCCCTACGCGGAGCGCATTCGCCAGGTGATCGGCCATCTGGCCAACGCCAACCCGGAATACCGTCACCCGTTCATGGTCGAGCGTGAAGTAAAACGCGTCGGCTACATCGTGGTGAGCTCCGACCGTGGACTGGCTGGCGGCCTGAACATCAACCTGTTCAAGGCTCTCGTCAAGGACATGAGCGGGCAGCGCGATCGTGGCGCGGAGATCGATCTCTGCGTGATCGGCTCCAAGGGTGCATCCTTCTTCAAGAGCTATGGCGGCAACGTAGTTGCAGCTATCAGCCACCTGGGCGAAGAGCCGTCGATCAATGATCTGATCGGCAGCGTCAAGGTCATGCTGGATGCCTACCTGGAAGGTCGTATCGATCGCCTGTACGTGGTTTCCAACAAGTTCGTCAACACCATGACCCAGAAGCCGACCGTGGAACAGCTGATTCCGCTGGTGGCCGAGGACAATGCCGAGCTGAAGCACCACTGGGACTACCTCTACGAACCCGACGCCAAGGCCCTCCTCGACGGTCTGCTGGTGCGCTACGTGGAATCCCAGGTGTATCAGGCCGTGGTTGAGAACAACGCCTGTGAGCAGGCGGCCCGGATGATTGCAATGAAGAACGCTACCGACAACGCCGGTGATCTGATCAGTGGTCTGCAACTGATCTACAACAAGGCACGTCAGGCGGCGATCACCCAGGAAATCTCGGAAATCGTCGGCGGCGCTGCCGCGGTGTAAGAACAGGTTCAAAATTCAGAGGAACCAGACATGAGTAGCGGACGTATTGTTCAAATCATCGGCGCCGTGATCGACGTGGAATTCCCGCGCGATGCCGTGCCGAGCATCTACGAGGCCCTGAAAGTTCAGGGCGTCGAAACCACCCTGGAAGTTCAGCAGCAGCTGGGCGACGGCGTGGTTCGTTCCATTGCGATGGGTTCCACCGAAGGCCTCAAGCGTGGCCTGAACGTGGAAAGCACCGGCGCAGCCATCTCCGTCCCGGTCGGCACCAAGACCCTGGGCCGCATCATGGACGTGCTGGGCAACCCGATCGACGAAGCCGGTCCCATCGGTGAAGAAGAGCGCTGGGGTATTCACCGCGACGCTCCGTCCTACGCTGACCAGGCTGGCGGCAACGACCTGCTCGAAACCGGCATCAAGGTTATCGACCTGGTCTGCCCGTTCGCCAAGGGCGGTAAAGTCGGTCTGTTCGGTGGTGCCGGTGTAGGCAAGACCGTAAACATGATGGAACTGATCCGGAACATCGCCATGGAGCACAGCGGTTACTCTGTGTTCGCTGGTGTGGGTGAGCGTACTCGTGAGGGTAACGACTTCTACCACGAGATGAAGGATTCCGGCGTACTGGACAAGGTAGCCCTGGTTTACGGCCAGATGAACGAGCCGCCGGGCAACCGTCTGCGCGTTGCACTGACCGGCCTGACCATGGCCGAGAAGTTCCGTGACGAAGGCCGTGACGTACTGCTGTTCATCGACAACATCTACCGTTACACCCTCGCCGGTACCGAAGTATCCGCACTGCTGGGCCGTATGCCTTCCGCAGTAGGTTACCAGCCGACCCTGGCCGAAGAGATGGGCGTTCTGCAAGAGCGCATCACCTCCACCAAGAAAGGCTCGATCACCTCGATCCAGGCCGTTTACGTTCCCGCGGACGACCTGACCGACCCGAGCCCGGCGACCACCTTCGCCCACCTGGACGCCACCGTCGTACTGTCCCGTGACATCGCCTCGCTGGGTATCTACCCGGCAGTTGATCCGCTGGACTCGACTTCCCGTCAGCTGGACCCGCTGGTCATCGGCCAGGATCACTACGACACCGCTCGTGGCGTGCAGTACGTTCTGCAGCGCTACAAGGAGCTGAAGGACATCATCGCGATCCTCGGCATGGACGAACTGTCCGAGTCCGACAAGCTGCTGGTGGCCCGTGCTCGTAAGATCCAGCGCTTCCTGTCCCAGCCGTTCTTCGTGGCTGAAGTATTCACCGGCTCGCCGGGCAAATACGTCTCCCTGAAGGACACCATCGCTGGCTTCAAAGGCATCCTCAACGGCGACTACGATCACCTGCCCGAGCAGGCGTTCTACATGGTCGGCGGCATCGAAGAAGCCATCGAGAAAGCGAAGAAGCTGTAATCCGTGCGCCCGGCAACGGGCGCTTACGTGAGGCAAGGGTATGGCTATTACTGTCCACTGCGACATCGTCAGCGCCGAAGCGGAGATCTTCTCCGGTCTGGTCGAGCTGGTCGTAGCGCACGGCTCCCTGGGCGATCTGGGTATCGCTCCGGGCCACGCGCCGCTGATCACCGAGCTCAAGCCGGGTCCGATCCGCCTGGTGAAGCAGGGTGGCGAGCAGGAGGTGTACTACATCTCCGGTGGCTTCCTCGAAGTACAGCCGAGCATGGTCAAGGTTCTCGCCGACACCGTGATTCGCGCAGGTGACCTCGACGAAGCGGCTGCCCAGACCGCACTGAAGGAAGCTGAGAAGGCTCTGCAAGGTAAAGGTGCAGAGTTCGACTACAGCTCCGCCGCAGCCCGCCTGGCCGAAGCCGCAGCGCAACTGCGCACGGTCCAGCAGGTTCGCAAGAAGTACGGCGGCTGAGCCGCGAAGTCCCCAGGGACTTCAGCGTCAAATAGGAAAAGGGTAGCCTTGGCTACCCTTTTTCTTTTTCCACATCCGGGGTTTCCCCGGTCACCAGGACGGTCCCTCACTCATGTCCCTCGAAATCGTCATTCTTGCCGCTGGCCAGGGCACCCGCATGCGCTCGGCCTTGCCGAAAGTCCTGCATCCGGTCGCTGGCAAACCGATGCTTGCCCACGTGATCGATATCGCCCGTGGCCTCAGCCCGACGCGTATCCACGTGGTGATTGGCCATGGCGCCGACCTGGTGCGTGAGCGCCTGCAGGCAGATGACCTCAATTTCGTGATCCAGGAACAGCAGTTGGGCACCGGCCACGCCGTGGCGCAGGCCGCCCCGTTCCTGAGTGCGGACAATGTGTTGATCCTCTACGGCGATGTGCCGCTGATCGAGCAACCGACCCTGGAGCGGCTGATGGCCCAGGCCACGCCGGAGCAGCTGGCGCTGCTGACCGTCGAGCTGGAAGACCCCACCGGCTACGGCCGCATCATTCGCGATGGCGCTGGCGAAGTTCAGGCCATCGTCGAGCAGAAGGACGCCACTGCCGAGCAGCGCGCCATCCGCGAAGGCAATACCGGTATCCTCGCTGCGCCGCGTGAGCGCCTGCTGGGCTGGTTGTCGCGTCTTTCCAACTCCAACGCCCAGGGCGAGTACTACCTCACCGACGTCATTGCCATGGCAGTCGGCGACGGCCTGCGTGTGGCCACCGCCCAACCTCAGGTGGCGATGGAGACCCAGGGCGCCAATGATCGCCTGCAGCTCTCCGAGCTGGAGCGCTTCTTCCAGCAGCGCGTGGCGCGACGCCTGATGGCCCAGGGCGTGACTCTGATCGATCCGGCGCGCTTCGACGTGCGGGGCGAAGTCAGCGTCGGCCGCGACGTGAGCATCGATATCAACGTGATCCTCGAAGGTCAGGTGGAGATCGAGGACGACGTGCAGATCGGCCCGAACTGCTATATCAAGGACAGCACCTTGCGCCGCGGCGCCATCATCAAGGCCAACTCGCACCTGGAAGGCGCCCACGTCGGCCCCGACAGCGACGTCGGCCCGTTCGCTCGCCTGCGTCCGGGCAGCGTGCTGGAGCGCAAGGTGCATGTGGGTAACTTTGTCGAGCTGAAGAACGCCCACCTGCAGGACGGCGTGAAGGTCGGTCACCTGACTTACCTGGGCGACAGCGAAGTCGGTGCGCGCAGCAACATCGGCGCCGGCACCATTACCTGCAACTACGATGGCGCGAACAAATGGCGCACCACCATCGGCGAGGATGTATTCATCGGCTCCAACAATTCGCTGGTGGCGCCTGTGGATATCGGCACCGGCGCCACGACCGGCGCGGGTTCCACCATCACCGCCGAGGTTCCGGCCGGCACGCTCGGCGTCGGTCGCGCCAAGCAGCGGGTGATCGAAGGCTGGAAGCGCCCGGAAAAGATCAAGAAATCCTGATACATAGGCATCGTCCTGTGGGTAATTTGTTATCCACAGGACGATTCGCTGATTCCGTTATTCACAGGCCATCCCGTAAACCTCGGAGTGGCCCGTTCTCGCTGGAGCTTTCCCGGTCATGCTTGGCGTCGCCATCCTGATCTTTCTGATCACCGACCCGTTCGGCAACATCGCGGTGTTTCTCGCCGCCCTCAAGTCGGTCCCCGCCGAGCGTCGTTTGAAAGTGGCACTGCGCGAGCTGCTGTTCGCCCTGGGCCTGCTGCTGCTGTTCCTCACCCTGGGCGAACACATCCTCACCGGCCTGGGTCTGTCCAAGGAAGCGACCGGCATCGCCGGGGGCATCATCCTCTTCGTGGTCGCCATGCGTCTGATCTTCCCCACGCCTCAGGGCGTACTGGGCGACATGCCGGACAACGAGCCTCTGTTCGTGCCGCTGGCGACGCCGGCGGTGGCGGGGCCATCCGCGCTGGCGATGCTGATCACCCTGCGCAGCACCTACACTGGTCCGTTGTGGGAGCTGTATCTCGCGGTGATCCTTGCCTGGGCGGCCACTGCCTTCATCCTGATGCAGGCGGCTTTCCTCCAGCGCTTCCTCGGCCCGCGCGGGCTGATGGCCGTGGAACGCCTGGCCGGCATGCTGCTGATCATGCTCAGTGTGAACATGCTCCTGCAGAACGTGCGCAGCTTCCTGCACATCGCTGCCTGACGCTTTGCCCCTGAGAATCGCCATGATCCTGCGTGTCCTGACCTTTGCCTTGCTCACCACTCTGCTCGCCGGCTGCGCCGACAAGGGCCTGCAGATCGATCGCGAGCATGTGTCGAAGAACCAGGACAGCCGCATCCAGTACGTCATCGTCCACTACACCTCGGCCGACCTGCCGCGCTCGCTGGCGCTGCTGACCCACGGCGAAGTGAGCGCGCATTACCTGATCGGTGACAACCCGCCGACCATTTACCAACTGGTCGACGAGAACCGTCGTGCCTGGCACGCCGGCGCCAGCGAATGGCAGGGACGTACCTGGCTCAACTCCACCTCAATCGGCATCGAGCTGGTGAACCCCGGCTACCGCGTTACTCCAAGCGGGAAGATCTGGTATCCGTACCCCGATACGCAGATCGACGCGCTCATCGCCTTGCTCAAAGACATTACCAAGCGCCAGGGCATTACTCCGGAACACATCCTTGGCCACAGCGATATCGCCCCGCAGCGCAAGGTCGATCCGGGCCCGCTGTTTCCCTGGAAGAAACTCGCCGAAGCTGGCCTGATTCCCTGGCCGAAGCCGGGTGAGCTTGCTCGCCGCCTGACCGAGTTGAACGGCCAACTGCCCGCTCCGGGCTGGTTCCAGCAACAGCTGGCACGCCACGGTTACGCGGTGCCGCTCGATGGGGTGATGGATGAGGAAACCCGCAACGTGATCGCGGCGTTCCAGATGCGCTTCCGCCCGGAGCGCTTCGACGGCGAACCTGACCTGGAAACCGCCGCGCTATTGCTGGCGGTACCGACCTCCTAAACCGGCAGCAGCAGGTAGAAGCGCGAGCCCTTGCCCTGTTGCGAACGCAGGGCGATGCGTCCGCCATGCAGTTGCACGATTTCCCGGCATAGTGCCAGGCCAAGTCCTACGCCGCCTTTCTTGCGGCCCACCTGCACGAAGGGTTCGAAGATACGCCCTTGCTGGCTGAGCGGGATGCCGTCGCCGCTATCTTCCACGGCAATTGCCACGCGCTCTTCCTGGCAGCGCGCCTGCAGGCGGATGGTGCCGCCGTCGGGCGTATGGCGCAGCGCGTTGCCGATCAGGTTATCCAGCACCCGCTCGATCTGCGTGCGGTCGACATTGATGGCAGGCAGCCCCTCGGCTATCTCCAGGTCCAGCTCGATGCGCTTGTCTTCGGCCGGCCCGATGAAGCGCTGGTGCGCCTGGCGCAGCAGGTCGCCGACATCGCAGAGCTGCAGTTCGAGCTTCTGGGTGCCGCTCTGGTAGCGGGAGAAATTCAGCAAGTCGTTGATCAGCCGCACCAGACGGTGCATCTCCTCGTCCACGGTGCGCACCAGGTCGCGCTCGCGGGATTCCTCGGGAAACTTCAGCCGCTCGGCGAGCAGGCCGAAGGCCATGTGCATGCCGGTCATGGGCGTGCGCAACTCGTGGGAAGCACGCAGCACGAAGTCGTTGCGCACGCGCTCGAAGGCACGCTGCTCGGTGACATCGCGTACCACCATCACAGCGCCGATGCTGCGCCCGTCGTCGTGGCTGACCGGCGACATGCCCCAGGTCAGTAGTCGGCTCTCGCCGCTCACCTCCACCACTAGGTCCTGCGGGGTTTCCTCCAGCAGGTTGCCGGTCAGGACGCGCTGCACTGCCTGCGTCAGCGCCGGGTTGTCGAGCATCGTGCCCAGCTCCTGGCCCTGGGGATCGCTGTGGGAAAACAGCTGGCGCGTGGCGACCGGATTGGCGTGCTCGATTCGGCCGTGTCGGTCGAGGATCACCAGGCCGTCGTCGATGCTGTCGAGCACCGCCAGCAGGCGTTTGCGGCCTGACCCCAAGGCCTCGGTGTTGCTCGCGCGGTAAAGCCGCAGGGCTTCGGCCATCAGACCGAAGCGGCGGCTTAGCGAGGACATCTCGGAGACGCCGGAAACTGGCAGGGTGACGTCGAATTCGCCCTGGCCGATCTTGTCCGCGGCTTTGGCCAGCGTCTCGATGGGCGCGCCGAATCGGCGGGCGATGTTGTGGGCGGTGATGAAGCCGACCACCAGGATGGCGATGCCGATGAGCCCGAGCAGCCCGCTGACCAGCAGAGTGCGGTCGCGGGCCGAACGCTCATCGGCGCTGATATTGTCCATCGCGCCCTGGTGCAAGGCCAGCAAGCGGTTGCGCAGAGCATCGAGGGTGCGGCTCAGGTCGCTGTCCTCCAGCAACTCCGGGCGCCCCGGGCCGGGCGTATCGGTGGCCTCGATGAACAGACGGTGAGCATCGGCGATTTCCGTCATGGCCTGGCGCTCACTGCTGTTGCGCGCCATCGCGCGCCCCCGCTCGAGCGCCTGGGCGAAGTGCGTGCGGGCCTGTTCCAGGCGCTCCGGGCTCGGCCGCGCACTGAGTATCTGCACCAGTTCGTCGCCCAGAGCCTGGCGCAGGCGCTGGGAGACCTCGATGGCGTCGAAGTTGTGCTGGATCAGTTGGGCTTGTTCACGGCCGGTCAGCACCACGCTGAACAGCCCGAGGAGCAGTCCCAGCAGCGCTACCGTGATCAGCGCCGAGATGCTCAGGAAGAGTCTCGTGCGCAGCGTCATCGGGATCGGCAGGTTCACAGGCTGTACTGCTTGCGCTTGCGATAGAGGGTGGAAGCGTCGATCCCCAGGGTCTTGGCGGCTTGGTCGAGGGTTGCGCTGGAGGCCATCACGGCAGCGATGTGGGCTTTCTCCAGTTCTTCCAGGCTCATGGCTTCTCCGATGCGCGGCGCGGAGCTGGTGGTTTGTTCGCCAATCGCAAGCTGCTCTACGCCAATTAGATCAAAATTGCAGATGATGCTTGCACGTTCGATCACGTTGCGCAGCTCTCGCACGTTCCCCGGCCAGTTGTAGCGGCGCAGCAGTGCGCGAGCCTCGTCGGTGAAGCCGCGAGCGGGGCGGCCGTAATCCTTCACGAAGCGGGCAAGGAAGCGCTCGGCCAGTCCGATGATGTCCTCGGCACGTTCGCGCAGTGGTGGCAGGTTCAGCACGATGACGTTCAGCCGGTAGAGCAAGTCCTCGCGGAAAGCGCCCTGGGCGACCATGCCGGCCAGATCGCGGTTGGTGGCGGCTAGGATGCGGACGTCGGCATTGCGGGTCACCGGGTCACCAACGCGCTCGTACTCCTTGTCCTGGATGAACCGCAGCAACTTTGGCTGCAGAGTGAGGGGAAAATCGCCGATCTCGTCGAGGAACAGCGTGCCACCATCCGCCTGGCTGATGCGCCCGAGGGTGTTTTCGGTGGCTCCGGTGAAGGCGCCCCGGCTGTGGCCGAACAGCTCGCTTTCCATCAGTTCGGCGGTCAGGGAAGGGCAGTTGATCGTCACGCAGGATTTCTTTGCGCGCTTGCTCCAGTTGTGGATCGCCCGCGCCAACTCGCCCTTGCCCGAGCCGGATTCGCCGAGGATGAGGATATTGGCGTCGGTGGCGGCGACCTGGCGGGCGGTTTCCAGCACAGCGGCCATCGCCGGGCTGTGGGATTCCAGTACATCGCCCTGTTTGCGCATCTCGCCTTCGAGCGCCTCGATGCGCGCGGTCAATTGGCGCACCTCCAGTTGCTTGGCGGCGGCCAGGCGCAGCTGGTCGGGGCTGCAGGGTTTCACCAGGTAATCGACGGCGCCGGCCTGCATGGCGTCCACGGCGGTGTCCACTGCCGAATGCGCGGTGACTATCACCACGCGCATCCAGGGTGCCTGCACGCGCATCTGCGCCAGTACATCCAGGCCGTTGTCATCCCCCAGGCGCAGGTCGAGGAAGCAAAGGTCGAACACCTGGCGCTGCAGCAGGTTCTCGGCCTGCTGCGCACTGCTGGCGGTAGCCACGCTGTAGCCCTCGTCCTCGAGGCAGTAGCGGAACGAGCGCAGGATGGCGGACTCGTCATCGACCAGCAGGATCCGGCCTTGCTGTTCAGGCGTTGCGTCCATTCAGCGATTTCCTCCGTTGTGTGATTCGTTGTTGTAAGGGGTGCGATTTTTCTTAGTCCAGGGATTTTCGTGCAAGTTGCAAGAATCTTTCTGAAGTCTCGGGCAGGGTGCACAGTGCCGGTTACGCCCAGGCGATTCAACACATTGAATTACAAGAATTTTATCCACAAATCGCACTGGCACGGCGCTTGCGAATCCAATGTTGCACCATCGTTTGCCGGAGACGCGCCATGCCTAACCCGAAGATCCTCGCCCTTGCACTGAGTTCCGCGCTGCTCGCCCTGCAGCCGCTGGCCAGCCACGCCGCCGAGGCCGGGCTGAGCGCGCAACTGGCCGAGGCGCGCCAGGAAGGTTCGATCTGGACGGCCATCAACCTCAACCGCGAACTCAAGCCCTACGCGATCAAGGTGGATGTAGAAAACGGCCGCGCGCGGCTGACGGGTGCCGTGGCCAGTGAAGAACAGAAGTCGCTGGCCGGGCAGATCGCCGGCAGTGTCGAAGGCATCACCGCTGTGGATAACCAGTTGGGTGTCGATGCTTCTCAAGCTGATGCACAGAACACCGGCACCACCAAGGACGAAGGCGTGGTGCAGAAGTGGGATGACGCCACGCTGGCGGCGAGGGTGAAATCCAAGCTGCTGCTGGAAAAGCGCGGCGAAGGCTTGGATATCAAGGTCACCAGCAAGTCCGGCGCGGTCACCCTCGAAGGCACGGTAATCAGCGAGGAGGCCAGCCAGCAGGCCGCCCACCTGGCCGCGCAGACCGAAGGCGTGAGCGCTGTGGATAACCGACTGCGGGTCGACCCGGACGCCGCCTCCACGCAGACATTCGAAAAGTCCGTCGGCGATGCCCAGGCCGCCGTGAGCGACGCCTGGATCACCAGCCAGATCAAGGCCGGCATCCTCTCCGCCCATGCGCTGAAGGGGCTTTCCATCGGTGTTTCCACTCGCGATGGCGTGGTGACCCTCAGTGGCCAGGTGCCCACTGCCGACGAGCGCCAGCAATTGATCGATTCCGCCAGCAAGACCCGTGGTGTGCGCGAGGTGGACGCCACTGCGCTGAAGGTGGCCGGCCAGGCTGCCTGACTTCCACCCTTTTCTTTGCAGGAGTACTTGTCATGACTCGCACGACCAGTCAGCTCAATGAACTCATCGAGATAACCCGTGACGGCCAGCGCTTCTACCAGCACGCCATCCAGGAAGTGAAGGATGCGCGGCTGCAGCGGCTGTTCCAGTCCATGGCGCAGGCCAAGACCGACGTGATCAACGCCCTTGCCGGGAAGGTTGCCGCCAATCATGAAGACCCCGCTACCGGCGGCACGCTGCTGGGCAAACTGCGCCAGGTCTATGCCGACACCCGCGCGACCCTTGCCAGTGATGAAGGCGCCACCTATGTGGCCCAGTTGGAGGAAGCCGAGGACCGCATCCTCCATGCCTTCGAGGACGCGCTGGAGAATGGCACGCCGGAAACCCAGGCGATGCTGCGCGCCGAATTGCCCAAGGTACGGGCCTGCCACGACCAGATGAGCGAGCTGAAGCACTCGCTGAAGTGATGGGGTTCACAAGAGCGCAGGGAGGCGCTCCGCCGTCGGGATTGCAAATCGCACGACCTATCCCGACCCATCGTGCAGGATGCGGCAGAAAGGTATCTCATTCATATATTTAAAATATTGATTTAAAAGGAAAAAATAGGATTCATCAGACTGGCATGCGGCGTGCAATTCCTACTGCAAGACAGTCAACAGAACCACCCGCGACGACAAGAACCGGAAAGGCCAAGGAAATCGCCTCAAGGTTCGACAGACAGATCGGCGACGGGCAGGAGAAACGGGATGAACAGCGGAACCAACAGCCAAGTGCAAGTCGCGCGTATCGATGTGTGGAGCCGGATCTTCTTCGCCGGTGCCCTGCTGCTGTTGCTGATCAACCAGGTGCAGCTGCAGATGCAGGTTTCCCGGGCCCAGGCTGCCAGCGCATCGGTCAGCTACGTTCCGGCCGTCTCCAGCACGCCCGATTTGTACCGCGAAGCGTCGCGTTATCCACAGGCTGCCCCCGCTCGTAATCAAGCGCAGGTGCTGCAGGCGCCCCAGGCGCAAACCCAGGCTCAGGTCCAGCCGATGGCTCGCCCGCAGGGCGGCTGGGTGTTCTGACCTTCCTTACTGATCTGATTTCTGAATCGCTGGCAAGCCGTTGGCTTGCCCGATAGGTCCGCAGTGCCCGGAAGCGCCCGGGCGGACAGCCCTTCCGGAGACTGCCTTGTACTCCGGAGCAGGTACCCGAAGGGGTGCCGAACCGACAACGAGAAGAGGAGAGACCCCATGCTTAGCTGGGCACTGACATTCCTGATCATCGCCATCATCGCCGCGGTCCTTGGCTTCGGTGGCATCGCCGGCGCCGCGACCAGCATCGCCAAGATCCTGTTCGTGATCTTCCTGGTGCTGTTCATCGTGTCCTTCGTCATGGGCCGTCGCCGGGGCTGACGCCGCGGACCGGCAGAAGTTGAACAAGGAGCGTAGCGATGGGTTTTACCCGCAATCTGCTGCTGTCGGCTGTTCTGCTCGGCGCCGGGGCCCACGCCCTGGCCGCCGAGGCGGACAAGGACGCGCAGTACCGCCTGAACGAGCTGGTAGCCAGTGACCCGCAGTACCGCGACACCTGGCAATCGGTAATCAAGGATGAGAGCCGGCTGCCCGACTGGGTGATGAACCTCAGTGGCACCGCGACGCCGATGCAGGCGGTAGACGAGAAGGGCGACAAGTACCTGGTCGGCGAGTTGTGCGAAGCGCACAACTGCTCCGCCCATCGGCTGTACGTGGCTTTTACCTGGGACAAGGACAAGGCCTACGCGCTTTACGTGAAGGTTCCGGAGAATCTTCCGGCGGACAAGTCGCCGAGCAAGCACGCCAGTTTCCGCTGGCTGGGTGAGCCGGACGATTCGGTGAAACGGATCCTCGACGACCAGCTCAAGAGCGATCCGAACTGGTATTGACCCTAGCGGCATACAGTTTCTGAGATACGCGTACCCGGAAAGCGTACGCACGGCCAGGGGGCCGGGATGTTCGGGATGCACCAGGTCCTGAATGACCCAGGGGTACAGGGAGTACCTCCGCATCAGCGGGCCGGGCCAGGCAAAGCCTTCGGAACCGACGCGAGATTCTCGCGTCGGTTCCGGAGCGCTTCATTTATTGCACCAGCATCAGGCCGCGGCGGATCAGGGTTTGAAGTTGGCCGCGTCGCGCGCCCAGCCATCGAGGACCGGTTTGAGGTCCGTCAGATTCAGGTGAGTGCTGGTGTTCTCCAGCGTCTTGCCCGCGCCCTTGCGCACCACCTTGGCGACCGGTTTGCTGGTCGCGCCATCCAGTGCTTCGAATTCCACATAGACCTCGGTGTCCTGGTCACGAGTGCCCATCGCCGTAGTCGTCGCCGCCACCACGAGGGCAATTGGAATCACCTCGTAGGCTTTCAGGCCTTCGGTAGAGATGTTCACCCCAGTGATCGCGGTGCGCAGCACCAGGGTATCGCGATCGGCCTGCTGGACGATGCGGTAGCGACTGCCCAGTTGCAGCTCGACCTGCTTCTTCAGGTAATCGGGGATTTCGTTAAGGGTCTTCTGATCGATGTTCTCGTTCGGCTTGGGCGGCGGGTAGTAGATAGGCCGCTCGACCAGTACCGAGCTGTAGTTCTGCAGCTTCAGGTCCGGGGCGACCCAGCGCAGCACCGGGTGGCCACTGGGGGAGGTGGCGGGTTTGAGTTGCGAATAGTCGCCGAGGAAGCCCGAGTATTGCGAGGCGTCCGGTTTCTGGCTGGAGCAGCCGGCCAGCGCAAGGGCGCCAGCGAAGAGCAGGGTGGGTACTACGTAGCGTCGCGTCATAGAGCGTCCTTTTCCAGAGAGTCACCGCGTTGTGCTTTCACCACACATTCAACAACCTGTTGCTTACCCGGCTGTCGCGGCGGCCGCAGGGTATCTGGACGCTCGCTCGAAGCCGGTCGAACTTCACTGATGTCAGTCAATTCGGAGTGCTGTGGAAACGTCTTACAATCACTCGCCGATTCCCGTCAGTCGATTTAAGCGACCTCCGGGAACCAGCCACTGCAACAATGAAGAGCGGAATCCGGCGACTTATCCACAAGGCGCCTGCATTCCCGCCAGCCTTGCAGCCGACGGGCCCTTTGCCGGCCCTCGGCCATCCCTGACGGTCCCCGGACGGCGACCGTACATCCGGTAACAAGAAGCCGCGACCTGAATGTCCGACCTTCCTGACCGATCAATCCGGGCCATTGATGGCCGATTTGCACCAAGCCTAGACGGCTTTGAAGAGCGCTGCGTGACAGGCGTTGAGGAACCTGTGTCATGCGGAAAATCAAGGGTCTCATGACCTGGAACCAAGGTTTCAGATGCCTTTTCCTATGCCGATTGTGCATGGGGTAGGCGTTTCCGGCATTAGACGGGAAAGGGGTGGGTCGGAATCATGCGCCCCTTTTTTCGCTGGCCGTCGGCATCCCGATGGTTCGGCGACCCCGACTTCCACAAGAATCAAGGGTGACTCACTATGGGCAAAGCCAAGCTCAGCCTCGCCTGGCAGATCCTCATCGGCCTGGTACTCGGAATCGCACTGGGCGCCGCGCTCAACCACTTCAGCGCGGAAAAGGCCTGGTGGATCAGCAATATCCTCCAGCCGGCGGGCGACATCTTCATCCGCCTGATCAAGATGATCGTCGTACCGATCGTGATTTCCTCGCTTATCGTCGGCATTGCCGGAATGGGTGATGCGAAGAAACTAGGCCGCATCGGCCTGAAGACCATCATCTATTTCGAAATCATCACCACGGTCGCCATCGTGGTCGGCCTGCTGCTGGCGAACATCTTCCAGCCCGGCGCCGGCATCGACATGAGCACCCTGGGCACTGTGGATATCTCCCAGTACGCGCAGACTGCCAAGGAAGTCGAACACCACCACGCGTTCATCGAGACCATCCTTAACCTGATCCCGTCGAACATCTTCGCGGCCATGGCCCGTGGCGAGATGCTGCCGATCATCTTCTTCTCGGTGATGTTCGGCCTGGGCCTGTCCTCGCTGCCGGCGCCGACCCGCGAGCCGCTGGTGAAGATGTTTCAGGGCGTGGCCGAGGCTATGTTCCGCGTCACCCACATGATCATGCGCTACGCCCCTATCGGCGTATTCGCGCTGATCGCGGTGACGGTCGCCAACTTCGGCTTCGCCTCGCTGCTGCCGCTGGCCAAGCTGGTGGTGCTGGTGTACTTCGCCATCGCCTTCTTCGCCTTCATGGTTCTGGGCCTGGCCGCCCGACTGTTCGGCTTCTCCATCATCAAGCTGATGCGCATCTTCAAGGACGAGCTGGTCCTGGCCTATTCCACCGCCAGTTCCGAGACCGTGCTGCCGCGCATCATCGAGAAGATGGAAGCCTACGGCGCGCCCAAGGCGGTAAGCAGCTTCGTGGTGCCTACAGGCTACTCGTTCAACCTCGATGGCTCGACCCTGTACCAGAGCATCGCGGCGATCTTCATCGCCCAGCTCTATGGCATCGACCTGTCGATCGGCCAGCAGCTGATGCTGGTGCTGACCCTGATGGTCACCTCCAAGGGCATCGCCGGCGTGCCGGGCGTTTCCTTCGTGGTGCTGCTGGCGACCTTGGGCAGCGTCGGGATTCCGCTGGAAGGCCTGGCCTTCATCGCCGGTGTCGACCGCATCATGGACATGGCGCGTACCGCACTGAACGTGATTGGCAACGCCCTTGCTGTGCTGGTGATTTCCAAGTGGGAAGGCGTATACGACGCGCAGAAAGGCGCGCGCTACTGGCAGGCGATGCAGAACGGCCGCGTTGAAGCCTTCCTCGAAGGCGAGAGCGCGGATGGCAAGGAAAGTCCCGCCACGCGTTGATCCGCAAAGGTTATCCACAAGGCCTCGGCATAATCCGGGGCCTTGTCGTTTCTGGCGCCCGAGGTGCCCCTGCCGCTATCATCGCGGCCATTCCAAGGGGGACATCGCATGCTCAACGGCCTGTGGCTGGGCTTTTTCATCGTCGCGGCGGTCACCGCGCTTTCCCGTTGGCTGCTGGGTGGCGAGGCCACCGTGTTTGCCGCCATGGTGGAAAGCCTATTCGCCATGGCCAAGCTGTCCGTGGAAGTCATGGTGCTGCTGTTCGGCACCCTGACTCTGTGGCTGGGTTTCCTGCGCATCGCCGAGAAGGCCGGGCTGGTGGAGAAACTCGCGGTGCTGTTAGGCCCGCTGTTCCGCCGCCTGATGCCGGAAGTGCCCGCCGGCCACCCGGCCATCGGCCTGATTACCCTCAACTTCGCCGCCAACGGCCTGGGTCTGGACAATGCGGCCACGCCCATTGGCCTGAAGGCCATGAAGGCGCTGCAGGAACTCAACCCCAGCAGCACCACCGCGAGCAACGCGCAGATCCTCTTCCTGGTGCTGAACGCGTCGTCGCTGACCCTGTTGCCGGTGACCATCTTCATGTACCGCGCCCAGCAGGGCGCGGTGGACCCGACCCTGGTGTTCCTGCCAATTCTATTGGCCACCAGCGCTTCCACGCTGGTGGGCCTGCTCAGCGTGGCGGTGATGCAGCGCCTGCGCCTGTGGGACCCGGTGGTGCTGGCCTATCTGATTCCCGGTGCGCTGGCGCTGGGCGCCTTCATGGCGCTGCTGGCGGGGCTGTCCGCCACCGCGCTGGCGCAGCTGTCCTCATTGCTGGGCAATCTGACGCTGTTCGGCATCATCATGCTGTTCCTCATCGTCGGCTGGCTGAAGAAGGTGCCGGTGTACGAAACCTTCGTCGAAGGAGCGAAAGAAGGCTTCGACGTCGCCAAGAGCCTGCTGCCCTACCTGGTCGCAATGCTTTGCGCTGTGGGCGTGCTGCGCGCCTCGGGCGCGCTGGAGATGGCGCTGGACGGCATCCGCTGGGTGGTCGAAGGCGTGGGCTGGGACACCCGCTTCGTCGATGCGCTGCCCACTGCGCTGGTCAAGCCATTCTCCGGCAGTGCCGCGCGGGCGATGCTGCTGGAGACCATGCAATCCCACGGCGTGGATAGCTTCCCGGCCCTCGTAGCCGCAACCGTGCAGGGCAGCACCGAGACCACCTTCTACGTACTCGCCGTGTACTTCGGCGCTGTCGGTATCCAGCGCGCCCGCCACGCCGTGGGCTGCGCGCTGCTGGCCGACCTGTCCGGCGTCCTGGCGTCCATCGGCGTCTGCTACTGGTTCTTCGCCTGAAGAGCGCGAGCGTCCTTGCGCGCCGACTGGGCCTGGAACAGCAGCCACTCGCGCTGGATCACGCTGTAGGGCACGAACACGCTCAGGCGTGACATGCCGGCGAGCTCCGGACGGTTTGCCGGTGGCCGGAAATCCGCCTGGAAACCGATGTTGATCCCCAGCAAGCGGCCATCACTGCCGATGAGTGGCCCGCCGGACATGCCCTTGGCGATCGCCGCATCGTGCACGCCATAGCGTTCACCACTGGCCGAGCCGTTGTCGACGAAGGGCACCGGCCAGACTTTGCCCATGCTGCTCATCGGGATCAGCAACGAACTGCTGCCCAGCGCCGTGACTGACTCGCCCGCGCGGAACTGGCGCCATTGCGGCAGCGCTCCGTCGGCCTTGTGCGCGATGAACAGCAGGTCGCAGCCGGTGCTGCAGCGATAGGCCTGGTGGCGCAGGTAAGGGGTATGGGCGGCGGTTACGGCGTAGTCCGCATTCCATTGCACCGCCGAGGCGACGATGAACCCCGGAATGGGCGGGCCGGAAAGGACCGTGAAGTAGCGATCGGTCAGGCGGCCATCGCTTTCTGGTGAAACCCAGCCGTTGCAGCCGGCCAAGGAAAACAGCAACAAAATTCCCCACAGATTTTTCATGCGAAAGCTCTCCCTGTTTTGAGAGAAAAGCTAACTGCTAATCAGGGAAATTTCTTATATAAAAATAAGATTCTTACTTGCGATATTTGGTTGGGAATTATCTTGAATGAAGAAAGTTTCCTACATGCAGTTCTTCAAGGTATTAGATTTAGAAATTATCAAATAACTTATTTGATAATTTAAATGTTTTTATATAAATGAGAGATTGATCGTTAAACCCTGTCTTCCGACGAGCGGTATCGAAGCTTTCGCCAAGCTTTCAATTCCAGTAAATATGGGCCTTTCAGCCATTTTTCGATTGTAGAGCCGACGCTTTTACACATAGGGTTACAAATAAATCATCCATCCAGTGCTGCCTGCCGCGGATGGGGATCAGCGATTTCCCTTTAGGGAAGTCCCCGTGTAACAGCCCTGAGTGATGTTCTTATGGCCTCGAACAAATCCAAAGCCAAAGCCGTCTTCCGTGTGGTGAGTGGCAACTTCCTCGAGATGTATGACTTCATGGTGTATGGCTTCTATGCCACTGCCATTGCCAAGACCTTCTTTCCCGGCGATGACCCCTTCGCCTCCCTGATGCTGTCGCTGGCGACCTTCGGCGCCGGCTTCCTGATGCGCCCGCTCGGCGCCATCTTCCTCGGCGCCTATATCGACCGCCACGGCCGCCGCCAGGGGTTGATCATCACCCTCGGCCTGATGGCCATGGGCACCCTGCTGATCGCCTTCGTCCCAGGCTACGCCACGCTCGGTGTGGCGGCGCCACTGCTGGTGCTGTTCGGCCGGCTACTGCAGGGTTTCTCCGCTGGCGTGGAGCTGGGCGGCGTGTCGGTGTACTTGGCGGAAATCGCCACTCCCGGCAAGCGCGGCTTCTTCGTCAGCTGGCAGTCGGCGAGCCAACAGGTCGCGGTGGTCTTTGCCGGCCTGCTGGGCGTGATCCTCAACCACTGGCTGAGCCCGCAGGACATGGGCGAGTGGGGCTGGCGCGTGCCCTTCTTCGTCGGCTGCCTGATCGTCCCGGCGCTGTTCATCATCCGCCGGTCGCTGGAAGAAACCCCCGAGTTCCAGCAGCGCAAGCATCGTCCGACCCTGAGCCAGGTGCTGCGCTCCATCGGCCAGAACTTCGGCCTGGTGCTGGCCGGTACCGCCATGGTGGTGATGACCACCGTGTCCTTCTACCTGATCACCGCCTATACCCCGACCTTCGGCAAGAACGAGCTGCACTTGTCGGACTTCGACAGCCTGCTGGTGACCATGTGCGTGGGCCTGTCCAACTTCATCTGGTTGCCGCTGATGGGCGCGGTGTCCGACCGTATCGGGCGCAAGCCGCTGTTGCTGGCAGCCACCGTGCTGGCGCTGGTCACCGCGTACCCGATGCTGTCTTGGCTGGTGGCCGAGCCGAGCTTCGCGCGCCTGCTTGAAGTGGAGCTGTGGCTGTCCTTCCTCTATGGCAGCTACAACGGCGCCATGGTCGTCGCGCTCACCGAGGTCATGCCGGCGGACGTGCGCACCACCGGCTTCTCCCTGGCGTACAGCCTGGCGACCGCGACATTCGGCGGCTTCACCCCGGCAGTCTGCACCTGGCTTATCCACACCCTGGACAATAAAGCCGCGCCCGGCATCTGGCTCAGTGGTGCAGCGGCCCTCGGCCTGCTCGCCACTCTGGTGCTCTTCCGCAAGGGCGCCCGCGTACGCCCCGGGGCCCTGGCTGCCAGCACCTGAGGCCAGCTGCGACGTTCTGCCCCAGTACGGTTCCGGGCGGCATTGACCCAAGTCAGGCTCGCCCGGCACCGGCGGTAGAAGGATAGGGTCATCCCAATCCCTCTTCGCCAGCGGAGAACGCGTCATGATGACCCACACCACCGCCGAGCTCGCAGCCCTCGGGGCTGTTGGCGCCGATCACTGGATAGAAACTCTCGACGACGGCAGCCATGTGCTGATCCGCCCGTTGCGCGCGGAAGATCGTGAGCGCGAGCGCCTGTTCCTCGAACGCCTGTCCCCCATGACCCGCAAATTCCGCTTCCATGGCGAAGTGAAGATCGACGACAAGCTGCTCGATCGCCTCATGGACGTCGACTACCAGACCACCATGGCCTTCATCGCCCTGACCCATGTAGATGGTGAACTGCGCGAAGTCGGCATCAGCCGTTACGCGGCTGTGGATAACCAGCAGTGCGAATGCGCGGTGACCGTCGCCGACGAGTTCAAGCAACTGGGCCTGGGTCTTGCGCTCATGCGCCATCTGATCGACGTGGCCAAGCGCAATGGTTTCCACCAGATGTACTCGATCGACTCATCCATGGACCGCGACATGCGTGACATGGCGCGCGAGCTGGGCTTCCGCGCCCAGGTCGACCCGGATGATTCCTGCCAGGTCATTCGCCGCCTCGCACTCTGAAGCCTGAAGGCGTTCCGACGGGGTTTCAGCCCCGTCGGCGCCACAGCGCCAGCCCCAGCAGTAGCGTCAGCAACAATGCGCCCAGCGCCGCCAATGGATAGACCATGTCGTCATCCAGCAGCGGCTTCTCAATGCGCAGATAACCCTCGTCCTTGAACAACTGCTTCGCCACGTCGCTGGCGTGGGCCAGGCTGACCTTTGCCAGGCGCTTGTCCTCGTCGGGGAACTTGCCGTCGTCGAAGTCCGCCAGCGCGCCCCAGTAGTAATCCGCCAGAGTCGAATTGCCCGGTGTGCTCCAGGCCAGTTGTGCACGCGCCACGCGTTGGATGCGGGCGAAGCGCTGCGGATCGAGGCCCTCGTGGCGGATTTTCTCCACCAGATCCCTCAAGGCCGTTTGCGCCTCCTTCTGTTCATCGCGCTCGACATTCGCGTTGAGGCTCATGAAGCCTTGATTGGACCACGCGGTACGTTCGCTCCAGGGGCCGTAGGACAACTCGCGGCGTACGCGCAGCTCGGTGTAGAGCGCATCGTTCAGGTAGGCCTGCAGCAGGTCCAGCGTGGCGCCATCGGCATCCTCTGGTTCGGGGAATATCCAGTGCAGGACCGCGCTTTCGCCGAACAACCCGGTGGTCAGGCTGCGCTGGCGCTCGGCGCCGCTCTTCATCTGCGGCAGATCGCGGCGTTCGGGCGTGTCGTGATCCACCAGGGCGCCGTAGGTGCGGCCTAGGTAAACCGGCAGGCGCGGGTCGAGATCTCCGACGATGATCAGGGTCATGTTGCTGGGGACGTACCAGTCCTTGCGCAGCTGCTCCAGCTGGGCCTGGGTGAGGTTATCCACAGGCGCGCGCTCGTCGCAGGACAGCCCCAGTTCCACGGCCAATTGTTCCTGGCCGGCGCGGCTGACGTTCTGGTGATCCAGCCAGCGCTGCAGGTGCGAATAATGGCCGCCATCCTCGCGCACCAGCACCTGCTTGGCGGAATCGATCTTGCGCTGGTCGAGCTGGGTGCGGGTGATGATTTCCAGCAGCAGGTCCAGCACCTGGCGCTGAGTGGCGGCGGGGGATTCGACGACGAATGCGGTGTCGCCCTCGCTGGTGTAGGCGTTCCACTGTCCGCCCAGCGCTTGCATGCGCGCTTCCAGATCAGCCTCGTCGCCGCCGTCCAGGCCGCTGAAGAACAGGTGCTCCATCAGGTGCGGAAGCTGTCGGTCGCGGCAGCTGAAATCACTGAAGCCGACGCCGACGATCAGGCGGATCGAAACGTGGCCTTTCTCGCGGGTGGGTTTGAACAGCACGCCCATGCCGTTCACCAACTGGTAGGCCTCGACCGTCTGTCGCTGGTCCGCATGGGACCAGACGCTGAGCAGCAGGGACAGCAGGGGGACGAACAACCAACGCATGAGCCGTGTGCCTTGACGCAAAGCCGTGAGGATAGCGGATTGACCGGCGCGAACCCACCGCGTTCAACCTTTGTCGGGTGGCACCTTCGGTCACGCACCCTGGCTTGCAAGGTCACTGTCGCTGTCGAACCACGACACTACGCTCAGATCATCTAACCTCAGTGATGGACCCGTTGTTCGTTCCGCGTGGAGCGATCTGGAGGCTACATGCGTGTCCTGGTTACCGGCGCCGCGGGAATTCTCGGGCAGAGCCTGCTCAACGAGCTTGCCGTCCAGCATCTGGACTGGACGCTCATTGCCGCCGACATGCAGCGCATCAAGTCCCAAGGACTGCGGCCGAACATCGAGCCGGTAACGCTGGACCTGAGCGTGGCCGCCAATACGCGGGCCTGCGTGGAGCACTGGAAGCCCGATGCGATCGTCCATTTGGCCGCCGTCGTGAATCCGCCGCGGGAGATGACGCCGCAAAAGCGCCATGCCATCGAGGTTGGCGGCACCCGTGCGCTGATCGAAGCAGCGCGGGATACCGGCGTACAACAGTTGATAGTCACCAGTTCCGGCGCCGCCTATGGATTCCACCGCGACAACGCCGAATGGATCGACGAATCGCATCCGCTGCGCGGCCATCCCCACCTGCTCCACGCCCGCTGCAAGCAGGAAATCGAGCAACTGCTGGCCAACGCGCGGGAGCGTTATCCACAGCTCAAGCAGCTGATTCTTCGCCCTGGCACCATACTCGGCCGGCGTGTGCATAACCCGCTGGCCGAGTTGTTTGCGCGACCCACACTGGTGGGGGTCCTGGGACATCGCAGCCGCTTCGTGTTCATCTGGGACCAAGACGTGGTGAACGTGATCCGCCAGGGTCTGGAACGCGGCAGCGAGGGCATCTACAACCTCGCCGGCGACGGCGCTTTGTCCATGCGCGAGATAGCCGGCCTGCTCAACAAACCCTACCGGCCCATGCCGGCAAGCCTGATGCGCGTGGGGTTGGGGCTCCTCAAGCCGCTGGGGCTGTCGCGCTTCGGGCCCGAACAAGTGGACTACCTGCGCTACCGGCCGGTGCTGGATAACCGCCGGCTGAAGGAAGAATTCGGTTACGAACCGCGCTACTCGAGCCGCGAGGCGTTCTTGGCCTATCTTGCCGCGCGTGGCCCGAACGGCTGATACCGGCCTTGTGGAAAACCTGTAGACAAATCTGTTGAAAAGCCTGTGATCCACCCTCTGGAGTCAGCCCCCGGAAGGGCTATCAGTTCGCCGACTGGCGCCGCCGCTGGCGGTACTCGCCCGGCGTCAGCCCCGTCCAGTGGCGAAAAGCACGGAAGAACACGCTGGGCTCGGAATACCCGAGCAGGGCGGCGATGTCCGTGGCCGGCAGGTTGCCTTCCCCCAGGTAGCGCTCCGCCAGTTGCCGCCGGGTATCGGCCAGCAGCTGCTGATAGCTGCTGCCTTCCTCCGCCAGCCGGCGCTGCAGCGTGCGTTCGCTCAGGCCCAGTTCGCTGGCCACGGCGGCACGGCCGGGTTCGCCGCGGGTTAGCTGCTCGCCGAGCAGGGCGACCACCCGGCCGCTGACGCTGGCGCTGGGCAGGCGAGCGAGGAGGCCTTCGGCGTGCTGGCGCAGCAGGTCGCGCAGCGACGGGTTGGCTTGCGGTAGCGGAGCGTCGATGAGCGCTCGGGGTAGGCCTAGGGCGTAGTCCGTTGCGTCGAATTGCAGAGGGCAGTCGAAGGCCTTTTCGTACTCTGCGAGGCTTTCCGGCTGGTGGTGCATGAAACGACAGCCGGCCAGTTGCAGGCCGCTGAGCAGGGCGCGCAGCTGCCGCGACCAGAACCCCAGCAGCGCCAGCGCGCGAGCGCGGGTGGCCGGGGGTTCCGGGTTCAGCGGGCGGTAACTGACCCAGATGATCTCGGCCTGGGCCTCGATGGTTACCTGGCCGCCTTCGCCCACCAGGCGCTGGTAGCGCATGGCCGATTCGAGGGCGTCACCCATCGTGGTGCTCGACTGCAGGAGGTAGCCCAGTGCACTGAAGGATGCCGGCGATAGCGCACGGCCCATGGCTAGGCCGGGTTCGTCATGCTTCAGGTCGGTCTGGATCACCTGCCACATGCGCTCTTGCAGCGCGAAGTCGATGCGCGCGTCCGGATCGCTCAGCTGGGATTCCTGAATGCCGCTGGCGGCGAGCAGGGCGTCGCGGTTCAGGCCGAGACGCACAGCCGCCAGCAGGATGGCCTGGGTCAGACTGGCGCTGACCGAGGGCGGGTGTTGGGATTGAGTGCATGCTTCCATGGCGGCGGATTCTGCCCGAACCCTGGGCGTCGTGATATCAGGACTTTGCAGGGGCTCGCGAAGGTTCCGACGGAACATTCGCACAAGCCCCCCGGCCATCAACCCGTCGCGCTGGAGCCGGGCGAAGCCGGCCGCTGGTGATCCTGTACCGCCTCGACTTCGCGTTCGACGAAGTCGTCGTCTTCCACAGGTTCGCCGATTGCCGAACTGCTGGCATCGGGGTTGTCCAGAACAGCATAGGCGATGGCGCAGAACAGCGAGTTCAAGCGCTTCATGTCGCTGATCAGGTCGAGGTGCAGCGAGCTGGTCTCGATGCTCTGTACCACCTGCTGGCGCAGGCGGTCGACATGAGAGTGGGCGAAGCGCCGTTCCTGCAGGCGGAAGCGCTGCTTGGCGCGGCGCAGGCGCTTGGCGCCTTCCTGGTCGCCATTGAGGAACACCGAGAGAGACAGACGCAGGTTGGCCACCAGTTGGCCGTGCAGCACGGTGATCTCCTCCAGGCCGTTGTCGGAGAAGGAGCGGCTGCGCGAAGTCTTCTTGTCCTGCACGGCACCAAGCATGTGCTCGATGATGTCGCCGGCCTGCTCAAGGTTGATCGCCAGCTCGATGATCTCCGCCCAGCGGCGGCTGTCGGCTTCGCTCAGGTCCTCGCGGGGCATGCGCGCCAGGTAGAGCTTGATCGCGGTGTAGAGCGCGTCGACATCATCGTCCTGCTTGCGGATCTCTTTGCCCAGCAGCGGGTCGCCGCTGTGGATAACCTGCATCAGATTGTTCAGCATGTGCTCGACGATATCGCCCATGCGCAGGGTTTCGCGCACCGCGTTGACCAGCGCCAGGCTCGGCGTATCCAGCGCCGCGGGGTCGAGGTGGCGGGGGCGCACGGTGTCTTCCGGGGAATGGCGGTCGGGCATGATGCGCGTGCAGAACGCCGCCATCTGCCCGGTCAGCGGCAGACAGGCGAGGCAGCGGGTGGCGTTGTAGAGCACATGGAACGCGATCACCAACTCAGCGGTGCTGAACTGCCAGTGGTCGATCCACCCGGCCAGAGGGCCCACCAGCGGCAGCACCAGGGCGCAGCCGGCAACCTTGAACAGCAGGCTGCCCAGCGCTACACGGCGACCGGCCGCGTTCTGCGAGGAGGCGCTGATCATCGCCAGGATGCCGCTGCCCAGGTTGGCGCCGACCACCAGGCACAGCGCCACCTTCAGGGAGATCACCTTGGAGGCCGCCAGGGTCGCGGTGAGCAGCACGGCGGCCAGGCTGGAGTAGGAAATCATCGCGAACAGCGCGCCCGTCAAGGCGTCCAGCATCACGTCGCCGGTGAGGCTGGAGAACAGCACCTTCACGCCCTTGGCCTGGGTCATGGGCTCGGCGGCGGCAACGATCAGCTGCAAGGCGAGGATGATCAGCCCCAGGCCGATGAACACCCGGCCGATCTGGCCGAGGCGCGTCTGCTTGCGGCCGAGGAAGAAGATCACCCCGAAGAAGATCAGCAGCGGCGACAGCCAGGACAGGTCCAGGGTCAGCACCCGCGCCATCAGCGCCGTGCCGACGTCGGCGCCGAGCATGATCGCCAGCGCTGGCGCCAGGGCCATCAGCCCGGTGGCGACGAAGGAGGTGGCCAGCAGCGCCGTGGCGTTGCTGCTCTGCACCAGGGCGGTGACGCCGATGCCGGCGGCGAAGGCCAGCGGGCGCTTTTCCACGCTGCGGCTGAGGATTTTTCGCAGGTTACTGCCGTAGACCCTGAGGATGCCGGTGCGGACGATATGTGTGCCCCACACCAACAGGGCAACGGCAGAGAGCAGATCGAGCAATTTGAGCATGTCGGGCCCCCTCGCACTCAAGCGGGCCCGTGGGCGGTGCGTCCGTCAACGGACCCTGTAACGACCTCGCCCGCGGCTCCGTACAGACAGCGCGGAGGGCCGAGAAGGACACGGCAGCATTCAGGCGATTGTCACAAGACTGTCATGGTAGACCCTCGTTCTTCCTTGAGGGTTCGCCAAATCTCTGATTTGCCGGCAATCCTGTCTGTCAGTAAAGCCGATCAAAAGTGGATGCGAGAGCCTTTGCATCGGTTATTTCGCACGGAACGTCGAGCGGGAATGTCTAGACTCCCTGTCCATTTGCTGAAAGAAACACACCAAGGGTCGAGGAGAAGTCCCATGCGTTGGTCGTTCCCCCTCCTGTTTGCGCTGGCGGTCGCCGGTTGCGGCGACAAGTCGGCGCTGCCGTTCACCGCCGGTACCGGGCCAAAACCGCAACTGCCGGAACCGCAGAGCAGCCTGCTGCCTACCGTCAACATTGCCAATGCCACTGGCTGGCCCGCCGACCAGAAGCCGCGCGCGGCGCAAGGTCTGGAGGTGCAGCGCTTCGCCGACAAGCTCGAACACCCGCGCTGGCTCTACGTGCTGCCTAACGGGGATGTACTCGTGGCGGAAAGCTCGGCGCCGCCGAAGGAAGAATCCGGCGGACTGAAGGACTGGGTCGCCGGCAAGGTGATGGAGAAGGCCGGCGCCAACGTACCTAGCGCCAACCGCATCACCCTGTTGCGCGATGCAGACGGCGACGGCGTGCCGGAGCAGCGCAGCGTGCTGCTGCAAGGCTTGTTCTCACCCTTCGGCATGGCCCTTGTGGATAACTGGCTGTACGTCGCCAATGCCGACGCGGTCGTGCGTTTCCCCTACAAGACCGGCGAGACGACGATCAGCGCCAAGGCCGAGAAGGTCGTCGACCTGCCGGGCGGGCCGATCAACCACCACTGGACCAAGAACATCCTCGCCAGCCCCGACGGTCGTTACCTCTACGCCACCGTTGGCTCCAACAGCAACGTTGGTGAGAACGGCCTGGACGCTGAGAAGAACCGCGCGGCGATCCTGCAGATCGACCTGTCCAACCGCAGCGTTCGGGTATTCGCTTCGGGCCTGCGCAACCCCAACGGGCTGGGCTGGGAACCCAATAGCGGCGCCCTGTGGACAGCCGTCAACGAACGCGACGAATTGGGCAATGACCTGGTGCCCGACTACATGACCTCGGTGAAGGACGGTGGCTTCTACGGCTGGCCCTGGAGCTATTACGGCCAACATGTGGATAAACGAGTGGAGTCACCGCGCC
The DNA here is from genome assembly GCF_014852585.1 of Pseudomonas sp. PDM18. Classification (GTDB taxonomy): domain Bacteria; phylum Pseudomonadota; class Gammaproteobacteria; order Pseudomonadales; family Pseudomonadaceae; genus Pseudomonas. Next base: position 114,783 of record NZ_JACVBX010000016.1, read on the forward strand.
CGGACATGGTCGAGAAGGCGCTGGTGCCGGACTATGCCCTTGGCTCGCACACCGCCTCCCTCGGCCTTGCCTTCTATCAGGGCAGCCTGCTGCCGGAGCGTTATCGTGGCGGGGTGTTCATCGGCCAGCATGGCTCCTGGAACCGCAAGCCGCGCAGCGGCTACCAGGTAGTGTTCATCCCCTTCGGCGGCGGCAAGCCCAACGGCCAGCCGGTGACGGTGCTGGACGGCTTCATCAACGACAACGACGAAGCCATGGGCCGGCCGGTCGGCGTCGCTGTGGATAAGTTCGGCGGCCTGCTGGTGGCCGACGATGTGGGTAACACCGTCTGGCGCCTGCGCCCGGCGACCCTGAAGTGAATCGACGAGGAGAGTGCATGGCGATTGCCCGGCGTATTGTCCTGATGACCTTGCTGCTGGCGCTGGGTGCTTGCAGCAGCCTGTTCGGCACGCGCGACCCGCTGAATATCGATCTGGTCGGCCTGGAGCCTGCCACCGGGCAGGGCATGGAGGCGCGTTTCATGGTCAAGCTGCGGGTGCAGAACCCCAACGATCAGGCCATCGACTACAACGGCATCGCCTTGGACCTGTCGGTGAACGGCCAGCCGCTGGCCAGCGGGGTGAGCGACGCCAGCGGGCAGGTGCCGCGCTTCGGCCAAACAGTGATCAGCGTGCCGGTGAGCATCTCGGCCTTTTCCGCCTTCCGCCAGGCCTGGGGCCTGTCCGGCGGGCCGCCGCGCCAGGGCATGCCCTACGAGATCAACGGCAAGCTGGCGGGAGGTCTGTTCGGCACGGTGCGCTTCAACGACAAGGGCGTGCTGAACTGGCCGGAGCCGGTCGCACGCCCTTGATGTCGAGCTACTGTGGATAAACCGGGCTGTGGATAGCCCGGTTTTTTATTGCCCGGCTGTTATTCACTGCCGGTGGATAACGTTTGTGAATTACTGCCCCGGAATGTCCTTGCGCAGTTTTACCGGGTCTTCCTTCTTGCCGCGCGCGGTGCGCATGCGGATGTTCAGCGCTTCCACCGCCAGCGAGAAGGCCATGGCGAAGTAGACATAGCCCTTGGGCACATGGACTTCGAAAGCCTCGGCGATCAGCACGGTACCCACCACGATCAGGAACGACAGCGCCAGCATCTTCAGGGATGGGTGCTTGTCGATGAAGTCGCTGATGGCGCCGGCCGCCAGCATCATCACCAGCACCGCGACAACGATCGCCGCGACCATCACCGGCACGTTGGAGACCATGCCCACGGCGGTGATCACCGAGTCCAGCGAGAACACGATGTCGATGATGGCGATCTGGATGATGGTGCCGATGAAGCCGCCCATCACGCTCTTGGGTTCGCCCTCGGTTTCGTCCTCGCCTTCCAGGCCGTGGAAGATCTCGCTGCTGCTTTTCCACAGGAGGAACAGACCGCCGAAGAACAGGATCAGGTCGCGCCCGGAGATGCCCTGGCCGAACACTTCGAAGAGGTCCGCGGTGAGGCGCATGACCCAGGTGATCGAGAGCAGCAGCAGGATGCGCGTGACCATTGCCAGCGCCAGCCCGAAGAAGCGCGTGCGCGGCTGCATGTGTTTGGGCATGCGGCCGACCAGGATGGAAATCATGATGATGTTGTCGATGCCCAGGACGATCTCCAGGGCAGTCAGGGTGAAGAACGCAATCCAGATTTCAGGGCTGGTGAGCCATTCCATTTAATCGGTACTCGAAGTCAGTCGTTGAGCTATTCATTTACTGAACAGGGGGAACAGGCCCAGCAGCAGGGCCGCGGCGAGGATCGCCAGGCACACCAGCACGGCCCACTTCAGGGTGAAGCGCTGGTGATCGCCGAAGTCCACCTTGGCCAGCCCCACCAGCAGGTAGGTCGAGGGCACCAGCGGGCTCAGCAAATGTACAGGCTGGCCGACGATGGAGGCGCGGGCCATTTCCACGGGTGTGATGCCGTACTGCGCGGCGGCCTGGGAGAGTACCGGGAGCACGCCGTAGTAGAAAGCATCGTTCGACATGAAGAAGGTGAACGGCATGCTCACCAATGCGGTGATGGCCGCGAGGTACGGTCCCAGGGCGGGCGGAATCACCGCAAGCAGGCTCTTGGACATGGCGTCGACCATGCCCGTTCCGGAAAGAATCCCGGTGAAGACCCCGGCGGCGAAGATCAGCGAGACCACCGCGAGGACGTTCTCGGCGTGAGCGCCGATGCGCTTCTTCTGCTCCATGATGCAGGGATAATTCACGATCATCGCGATACCGAAGGCGATCATGAAGAGAACCGGCATCGGCAGAAGGCCCGTGATCAGGGTGCCCATCAGGACCACCGTCAGCACGGCGTTGAACCACAGCAGCCGTGGCCGGCGCGCTTCGGGGAACTGCGAGACGCTGACCTCGGCCATGGCCTCGTGGTCGGTGGGTAAGTGCAGTTCGCCCAGGCGGGCACGCTCGCGTTTGCCGTAGACCCAGGCCAGGACGAAGATCGCCGCGATGCCGGCGAGCATGGCCGGGATCATCGGCACGAAGATATCCGCCGGGTCCACGTGCAGCGCGCTGGCCGCGCGCGCGGTCGGGCCGCCCCAGGGAGTCATGTTCAGCACGCCGCTGGAGAGCATGATCAGGCAGGCCATCAGCAGCGGGCTCATGCCCAGCCGGCTGTACAGCGGCAGCACGGCCGCCACGCAGATCATGTAGGTGGTCGAGCCGTCGCCATCCAGCGAGACGATCATCGCCAGCGCGGCGGTGCCCATCGACACTTTCAGCGGGTCGCCCTTGACCAGCCTGAGGATGCGCCGCACCGCCGGGTCGAACAGTCCGGAGTCGATCATGATGGCGAAGTAGAGGATGGCGAACATCAGCATCACACCGGTCGGCGCCAGGGTGCGAATGCCGTCCAGCATCATCGGCCCCAGGCCCTTGGCGAAGCCGCCGAGCAGGGCGAAGGCGATCGGGACCAGGATCAGCGCGATCAGCGCCGACAGACGCTTGGTCATGATCAGGAACATGAAGGTCGCCACCATGGCGAAGGCAAGGAAAGTTAGCATGGGGATAACTCCGGGTCGGCGCGGGGGATTCAGCAGCGGCTGTGGATAAGCACGCGCGGTGCGGACGGAGTCGGGGCGGGTAGGGACAGGAAGCGGGGCATGGGCAATCACCGATTGTTGTTTTTGTACGCTGCGCGAGCGCAGGTCCGGCCGGGAGGACCGAGGCGGCGATGCTAGGGGGTCAAGCTTTCAGCAGGCTTTCGTGGGCGATGACCGCTGATCGGAGCGATTTCTGTCGGAGCGTGCCCTGCGCGCGACAGCCTGGCAGCGAATCTTCCCCGTGCTGATTCAGCGGTGCTGGAACGCTTTGGCCGGCGGCTGCCAGTCCATCAGCTCGTTCTCCCGCGCGTCGGCGTTCGCCTTGAGCCAGGCGCTCATGCTTTCGCCAATTGCCTTGCCGTAGAGCCTGTGGGAGTAGATCACCCCCGTGCCCGTGCCGTTCTCCAGCCGGAGGCGGGTGAATACCGCTTCGATGAAGCTCGGTTGCGGGAACACCGCGGCAATGAAATAGACCGCGGGCTGGCTGCCCCGGGCAGGGCTGGCGTCGACCTTGAGGATCATTGCGCCCTGCTGCCTGTAGTTATCCAGCACAGCGTTGGCCACGGCTGCCATCTGCTCGGCGTTCCGGGCCGCCGTGTAGCGGTGCAGGGTGACCATGTCCTGCCATTTCGCCAGGTCCTCCTGGCCTTGTGGCGTGAACTCGTGCTGATCCTCCCGGGACCAGCGATGGAAGTAGTCGGTACCGGCGAAGGTGAATTCCTTCGTCACGCTCGCGGCCCACGACAGAGGAGCAATCAGAGCCAGCAGGATCAGCCAGAGACGCACGGTGTTGCCTCGTCGTGAGAGAAAAACGGTGGCGTCAGCCCAGCTGCCCGACCACGCCAGGATCGCCTGTCTCCATTGTGGATCACCGCGTTGGCGATAGGCGTCCGCCTGGCGAAATTGCCTGCGGGACGGCCGTGGTTGCGATGGAGAGATTTCGATCCGGCCAGCAGACAATTCTCTAGAAGGTTCAGGCGAGCGCCTGGATCAATCCCATCACCACGAGCAGGCTGCCACCTGCCAGCAGCGTCTGCAGGGTAATGATCCCGGCCATCAGCCCGCTCTCGCCGCCGAGCTGGCGGGTCAGCACATAGGCGGTCGGGGCTGTGGGTAAGGCGAAGAACAGCACCAGCAGCGCGCTTTCCAGCGGCGGGAGTGCAAGCAGGCTGGCGATGGCGAAGGCCAGCAGCGGCATGGCCAGCAGGCGGATCGCGCAGTTCCAGCCCAGCGCCGAGGCTTCCGCGCGCAGCTCCTGCGGCTGCAGCGCCGCGCCCACGCAGAGCAGACCCAGCGGCAGGCTGGCCACCGCCAGCAGGTTGAATAGCCGGTCGGTGCCGCCAGGCAGGCCAATCCCCGTTACGTTGAGTACGGCGCCGGCCACGCAGGCGAGGATCAGCGGGTTCTTCACGATGGGCAGCAGCAGCGAGCGCAGGCTGATGCCGCGTTCGGCGGTCAGCGCCCATACCGACATCACGTTCACCGCCGGCACCATCAGCGCCAGCATCAGCGCTGCCAGGGTCAGCCCCGGCTTGCCGTACAGGCTGCCGACGGCGGCGAGACCCAGGTAGGTGTTGAAGCGCAGCACGCCCTGGGCGATGGCGCCGAAGCGCGCGGCGTTCCAGCCGCGCAGGCGTTTGACGATCAGCAGGGCGATCCAGGCGAAGCTCAGGCCGAGCACTACCGCCAGCGCTTGGCGGGCGAGGCCGGGGTCGTTCAGCGGTGCGCTGGCCAGGCTGCTGGCGAGCAGCGCGGGGAACAGGATGAAGTAGTTGAGCCGCTCGGCCGCCGGCCAGAAGGCGTCGCCGGGGAAACCTTTGCGGCGCAACACGAAGCCGGCGACGATCAGCGCGAACAACGGCCAAAGGGCCTGGAACAGAGCGGTCACGGCAACCCCGCGATGGTGGTGGGAGCGGGCATCTTGCCGAGGGCGTGCGGGAAAGGGCAAGGCGTGTGGATAAGTTTCTCACCTTGCCCGGAGCGGTTTTCCACAGTGATCGGCACTGTGGAAAAACTTGTCCACAGGCTCAGCGGCGGAAGCCGCCTCCACCGAAATGGCCCCCGCCGAAATGCCCGCCACCGAAGCCGCCACCGCTCCACTGCCGCTGGGTCTGGTTGAAGCGCTGCTGGCCGATCTGCCGCGACTGGTATTGCTGGTCCAGCTGGCTGCGGACGTTGGCCTGGTTCTGCTGCACCGGTTGCCAGCCGTTGCTGGTGTGCTGCTGCCAGCCGCTGTCGGTGTGCTGGTAGACGTTGCCGTCGTGGCCGGCGTAGACGTCGCCGTTCTTCCAGGCCACGGCGTTGCCAGTGCGCCGGTTGTAGCTGATGCCCTGGTTCTGTTTGTCGTAGCTACTGCGTCCGTCGTCCACGTCGCCGGAGACGCCACGCTCGGCGATAGTAGTGCGGCCGGTTTGGGCGTTGTGGGTAGCGACCTGGCGGCCTGCGACGAAGTCACCGCTGTCGGTATGCGCCGCAACGCCGCTGCGGCCGGCGCCGGAGATGCCGGTGGACGCGTTGGAGAAAGAACCGCGACGGCCTGCGGCGGCATCATCGCTGTACGGGTTGAAGGCGGCCCCGCGGGCGCCTTCGTAGTGCGCACCGGTGCGCGGGTTGTAGCCCACCGCCGAGCTGCCCTGCCATTGGGTGCCGGTCCAGCCGTTGTAGCCGTAAGCGTGGGTCACGGTGCCCTGGCCCCAGCGGCCGTAGAAGTTCGCCTGGTTCACGTTGGCGTAGCTCCAGCCGCCGTGCGGATAGGGGCCCCAGTACGGGCCCCAGTAGGGTTCCGGAGAGCCCCAGTAGGCGCCCGCCGCGTAACCGAAGGCGAAGCCGGTCAGCGCGCCCACGGCAAAGCCTGCGCCGTAGCCGTAGGTCGGCGGATAGCCGTAGTAAACAGTCTGGCTGACATAGGCCGGGTAGGTGTAGCCGGTGCCGTAGACCACCGTGCCGTCGCTGTTCACCACCACGCCCAGGTAGCCGGGCGTGTAGCCCACCACCACGGTCTGCGGGGTAACCGAGTAGATATGCACGTAGGTCACGTAGTACACCGGCGAACTGGGCGGGATGCCGTAGATCGCCGCCGGCACCTCGGTTGCCACCTGCCAGGGCCCGGTGGGGCTGGGGGCAACGAACCAGACGCCGTTGGTGACGGCGAAGAACTGGTTGGGCGCGACCTCGATCACCGGCGTCGGTGTGTTCACCGCGTATTGCAGGCTGGTGCCGCTGATGGGCTGGAAGCTGGGCGCGCCATCGTAGCTGACCTTCATGGTCGCCTTGCTGCGCGAGACCGAGGCCGTCTGTGGGATGCTCGCGGCGATGGCCGCTTCCTTGGCCTGCGGAGTACCGGGCACCGATACCAGCACGTTGGCCTTCGGGTCCTTGGGCGAGATTTTCGCGAAGTCAGAGGGCAGGTCCTTGCCCTCTACAAACTGCCACGGCCCCTTCTCGCCGGGGCCGCTGAACCAGCGACCGGAGAGCAGCACGTACCAGGTGTTGTGGGTCGGATCGACGAACACCGCGTGATCGGCGTTCTGCATTGTCAGCAGGCTGACGCCATCCACCGGCTGCATTTGCGCAGTGCCGTCGCTGACGATCAGTTCTGTGGGCCGGGTCGCCACCAGGATCGCCGGCGCCTTGCCTGGCACCTTGCCGTCCTTTGGCAGCAGGGCGTCCACCGGGCCGGCTTTTTCCGCCACCTGCTGCGCATTCAGGAGCGCCTTGGGCGGTTGGCTCAGGACCAGCCAGCTGCCGTCCAGCGCCTGGGCCGTGTACCAGTTGCCAGCGGCGTTGAGGTAGTGGTTGCTCTGGGCGTCGCGCAGGATCAGCACGCGGCTGTTGAGTACGCGCTGGAAGTCGCTGCTCGGTAGGGCCTGCCAGTTCGGCTGGCCATCGATCATCACCAGCACGGTCGGCGTCGCGGCGAAGACGATCTGCGGTGCGTCGTTCTTCACTTCCACATGGCGCAGCTGGTCGAGCTGCTGGTTCACCGCATAGCTGGCCTGCAACTCATCGAGAGAAACGGTCAGGCCGTCCTTGGGTAGGCGCGCCACCAGCGCGTCGCGCACCTTGCCGGCGCTGTCCGGGGCGGTGGGAACTTCCACCTTGTCGATGCGCAAGTCGGTGAGCTGCACCAGCCCGCTGGCCTTGTCGATGGCGGCGGCGGCGGAGAACTGCGCCACGCCGAAGGTCGGAGCGCCGTTGGCGGGCCCGATGGCGATGGCCGCGCGGCCGCTCATGCGGGTGCCGTCCCAGCCTTCGATCTGTGGCTGGAAGATCTGCACGTGCTGCTCGCCCACGGCGAAGTCGCGCGGCCATTTCAATTCGGTGACGGCGGGGGCCTGGGGATCGGCGGAGAACGCAAGAGCGGGATGCAGCGACAGTCCGATGGCGAGCGCCAGGGCCGATAGAACGGGACGTAAAGCCATGTTGGAAACCTTCCTTGAGAAGAGCTGCGATCAACGATAGTGCAGCGCGGAACACCCCGCGCGCGGGTCCGCTCTTCCCTGCGCCATGCTGGTGCAAATTCGCCGGCAAGGCAGCTTTTTCTTATGGCGCAACGACATATTTAATAATTTTCCGAGCCTCCCGCTTCGGCGACCATCGGTCTGTCAGACATGTCGCGAGACAAAGCCTTCAGACGCTGAGCCATAGAGCTCGATGCCGCGCATGTCCCGGTTTTACCGGCCTTCTGGCCACTGCCGCAGTAAATCAACAAAAAAGCCAAACGGCTGTGGGAGTGCTTCATGATCAAGTCCTTGCTCGTGCGTTCCATCGCGTGTTCCGCCCTGGCTCTCGCCGCCGTTTCTGGCGCGCAGGCCGGCACCCTGTCCATCGGTCATACCACCTGGGTCGGCTACGGCACCTTGTACCTCGCCCGCGACCTGGGCTACTTCAAGGAACAGGGGCTGGACCTGCAGCTGACCACCATCGAGGAAGCCTCGATGTACATGGCAGCCCAGGCTTCCGGCCAGCTCTCCGGCTCGGCCTCCACCATCGACGAAATCCTCAAGTACCGCCCGAAGTTCTGCTTCAAGGCCGTGGCCGCGCTGGACGACAGCCATGGCGGTGACGGCGTGTTGGTCGGCAAGGACGTCACCTCGCTGGCCCAGCTCAAGGGCCAGGAAGTGGCGGTCAACGAAGGCTCCGTCTCGCAATTCTGGCTGGCTTATCTGCTCAAGCACGCCGGCATGAGCATGAGCGACGTCAAGGTGCAGAACATGACCGCCGATGACGCTGCCAGCGCCTTCATCGCCGGCCGCGTGCCCGCCGCCGTGACCTGGGAGCCGCACCTCTCGCTGGTTCGCGAGAAGCAGCAGGGCAAGGTGCTGGTGGACAGCTCCACCACTCCCGGCGTGATCGTCGACGTGGTCGCCCTCAACTGCGACGTCATCGAGAAGCAGCCCGAGGACGTGAAGGCCCTGGTGAAAGGCCTGTACAAGGCCGTGCAGTACACCAAAGAGCACCCGGACGAGGCCTACGCGATCATGGCCAAGGGCGTCGGCGGCTACCTCTCCGATCCTAAGGCCCTGGCCGACGCTGCCAAGGGCGTGCGCTTCTACGACAAGGCGATGAGCGAGCAGCTCATTGGCACCCCCGGCAAGCCCGGCGACATCAAGGGTTTGATCCGTCTCGCCAACGAGACCTGGAGCGGCCTGCAGGGCAAACGCCTGGAAGTCAGCTACGACGACCTGGTCGACCCGCGCTTCGTCTCCGAGTAACCGTCTCACTCTTTGTCCCCGCGGGCGGCCTGGCGCCGCTCGCCTGGAGGAATCCGCGATGCCTCGTCGTTCGCAATCCTGGCTCAGCCGTTGCCTGACGCCCAAGGTCGACCTGCCGTTGAAGCTGGTCTGGTCCGCCGGCACCTTGTGCTGGTTGCTCGTGTTCGGCCTGTGGGCCGGGCTTTCCTACGGCGGCGTGGTCCCGGCGATGTTCCTGCCGACCCCGGACGCGGTACTCGCGGCCGGCGTGCGCCTGGCCAGCGACGGCACCCTCGCCACCCACGTGATGGCCAGCGTCAAGGTGGTGATGATCGGCTTCGTCATCTCCTCGCTGGTGGCGGTGCCGCTGGGGCTGCTGATGGGCAGCTTCCGCATCGTCCAGGCTTTCCTCGAACCGCTGGTGAACTTCATCCGCTACCTGCCGGTGACCTCCTTCGTACCGCTGTTCATCCTGTGGATCGGCATCGGCCTGGAACAGCGCGTCACCGTGATCATCTTCGGCGTGTTCTTCCAGCAACTGGTGATGATCGCCGACGTCTCCCGTGGCGTCGCCAAGGACCTGGTGAACGCCTCTTACACCCTGGGATGCAACCGCCGCGACGTGGTCCTCCATGTGCTCGGCCCGGCCTCGCTGCCCGGCGTCCTCGACACGCTGCGCGTGACCATGGGCTGGGCCTGGACCTACCTGGTGGTCGCCGAACTGGTCGCCGCCTCCAGCGGCCTGGGCTACATCAGCCTCAAGGCCATGCGTGGCTTCCAGGTCGACGTGATCTTCCTGGCGATCGCCATCATCGGCCTGCTGGGCCTGATCACCGACCAACTCTTCCGATTCATCCGACTGAAGGTGGCGTCATGGGCGCAGTAGCGATCAAGCAGGAAGAACCCGCCGTGACCGGTCAGCAAAGCGCCACACCGGCCCGCCTGCGGGTGGAGAACGTCAGCCTGCGCTACCGCACGCCGGACGGCGGCACCTTCAGTGCGCTGGAGAACGTCTCCTTTGAGGTCCCGGACCAGCAGTTCGCGGTGATCGTCGGGCCATCGGGCTGCGGCAAGTCGAGCCTGCTCTACCTCACCGCCGGCCTGTCCGAGCCCACCGAGGGCGATATCTACGTCGGCGGCCAACTGGTCGACGGCCCCGGTGCCGACCGCGGCATGGTGTTCCAGAGCTACACCCTGTTCCCCTGGCTCACTGTGCGCCAGAACGTCGAGTTCGGCCTGAAACGCCGCGGCATGCCGGCGGCCGAGCGCCGCGAGATCGTCGACTACTACCTCGACGAAGTCGGCCTGCGCCGCTTCGAGAACAACTACCCCAAGCAGCTCTCCGGCGGAATGATGCAGCGCGTGGCGATTGCCCGCGCGCTGGCCAACGACCCGCAGATCCTGCTGATGGACGAGCCCTTCGGCGCGCTCGACAGCCAGACCCGCATGCAGATGCAGCAACTGCTGCTGCGCGTGTGGGACCACAGCAAGAAGACCGTGGTGTTCGTCACCCACGACATCGACGAGGCCATCCTGCTGGGCGACCGCGTCTATGTCATGGGTGCCCGCCCCGGCCGCATCAAGCAGATCCTCGACGTGCCCATCGAGCGCCCGCGCTCGCTGGACATGGTCATGGACCGCCAGTTCATCGAGATGAAGCGCGAGATCCTCGGGCTGCTGCACGACGATCTGGAAGAAGCGCATTGACCTGCCGCTGGCTGGCGCCTCCTGCAGGGCGCCGGCCGATGCGGTGATCCGCTGCAGCACCGTTCGGCCCCCGCTCCCCTCGGGAGAGGGTTGGGGTGAGGGGTTCTGCGATTCACGCAAGACTCATTGGGAGCCCCGCCTTGTCTTCAAACCACGATTCCACCTACGACTACCTCATCGTCGGCGCCGGCTCCGCCGGCTGCGTGCTGGCCAATCGCCTGAGCGCCGACCCATCGGTGCGCGTGTGCCTGCTGGAGGCCGGCGGCAGCGATGCCAGCCCGCGCGTGCAGACCCCGGCCGGCACAATCACCCTGTACAAGAGCAAGGTGTTCAGCTGGAACTTCTACTCGGCGCCGCAGAAGCGCCTGAACAACCGCTCGCTGCACTGCCCGCGCGGCAAGGCGCTGGGCGGCTCCAGCTCGATGAACAGCATGATCTACATCCGCGGCCACGCTTCCGACTACGACCGCTGGGAAGCCGAGGGCTGCCCCGGCTGGGGCTGGAAGGATGTGCTGCCGTACTTCAAGAAATCCGAGCGCAACCTGCTCGGCCAGGATCCGGCGCTGCACGGCACCCTGGGCGAACTGGTAGTGGACAAGCCGCGCGACCCCAACCCACTGTCGCACCTGTTCATCAAGGCCGCTGCGCACTTGGGCCTGCGCCGCAACGATGACTTTAACGGCCGCGAGTTCGAAGGCGTCGGCATCTACAACGTGACCCAGAAGGACGCCAAGCGCCTGAGTAGCTACCGTGCCTTCGTCGCGCCGCTGCAACGCCCGAACCTCACCGTGCTGACCGACCGCCAAGTGGGCCGCCTGCTACTCGAAGGCGAGCGCGTCACCGGCATCGAACTGCGCAGCGGCGAACGCCTGCTGGCGCGCCGCGAGGTGATCCTCAGCGCTGGCTCCCTCGGCTCGCCGCAGATCCTGCTGGCGTCCGGCATCGGCCCGGCGGCCGAGCTGAAAGCCGCCGGCATCCCGGTGCAACACGACCTGCCGGGCGTGGGCAAGAACCTCCAGGACCACCTCGACGGCCTGGTCACCGTGCGCTCGCCGAGCCCGCTGAGCCTGGGCTTCTCCCTCGGCTCGCTGGGGCAGATCCTGCTATCGCCGTTCAAGTACCTGCTGGCGAAGAAGGGTTGGCTGACCACCAACTACGTCGAGGCCGGCGGATTCGCCCGCACCCCGCTGGCGGACGAGTTGGCTGACGTGCAGTTCCACTTCGTGCCCGGCTACCGCAGCCATCGGGGCCGTCTGTTCGAATGGGGCCATGGTTACGCCGTGCACACCTGCGTGCTGCGCCCGAAGAGCATCGGCGAGCTGCGCGTGAAGCCTGGTGGCGACATCGAGATCGACTACAACTTCCTCGCCAACGAAGAAGACGGCCGCGTGCTGGTGGAGGGCGTGAAGCTGGCGCGCAAGATCCTCGCCCAGCCGGAGTTCGACAGCATCCGTGGCGCCGAGATGCTGCCCGGCCCGCAAGTGCAGACCGACGAGCAACTGCTGGAACACCTGCGCGAATACGCCGCCACCGTGTTCCACCCGGTGGGCACCTGCAAGATGGGTGAAGATCCGCTGGCGGTGGTCGACCTGCGCCTGCGTGTGCATGGCCTGAAAGGCCTGCGCGTGGTGGACGCGTCGATCATGCCGACGCTCATCAGCGGCAACACCAACGCGCCCTGCATCATGCTCGGCGAGCGCGCGGCGGCGATGATCCTGGAAGAGAGCAGCGCGACGTCGGCCGCTCCCGCCCAGGCAGTCCCGGCCTGATAGCGCAGTGGTAGGGCGAATAACCCGGAACAGGTTATTCGCCGGCCCTTTGCGGCGGATAACGCTGGCGCGTTATGCGCCCTACAGGGTTTTCCACAGTGCGTATCGGCTGACGATGGGTATCGCTTCGCTCCACGCCATCCTACGGGCGTCCCTGTGGGTAACTGCCTTACAGCCCCAGCTCGCTCAACGACGGATGATCGTCCGGCCGGCGGCCCTGCGGCCAATGGAACAGGCGCTTGTCCTCGCTGATCGGCAGGTCATTGATGCAGGCGTGGCGTTCGTACATCAGGCCGTTCTCGTCGAATGCCCAGTTCTCGTTGCCGTAAGAACGGAACCAGTTGCCCGAGTCGTCGTGCCATTCGTAGGCGAAACGTACGGCGATGCGGTTGTCGGTGAAGGCCCAGAGCTCCTTGATCAGCCGGTACTGCTGTTCGCGCACCCACTTGGCGGTGAGGAACGGGACGATCTGCTCGCGGCCCTGGACGAAGGTCGCGCGGTTGCGCCAGCGGCTGTCCGGCGTATAGGCCAGCGACACGCGATGCGGATCGCGACTGTTCCAGCCGTCCTCGGCGAGGCGGACTTTCTGGATGGCGGTTTCGCGGGTAAAGGGCGGCAGAGGGGGACGGGCTTCGCTCATGGTGATCTCCAGAGGCAGTGAGGGGTGGGTGCCTGGTGTCCATACTCCGCCCGACCCTGAATGGGGTAAATGACGGTGATCCCACAGATATTGCCAATCGCTTTTTGCTTTTCGTAGGAGCGAGCTTGCTCGCGAACAGCGTCAACCGGCGGCGCTATGGCTGGGCAGTTCGCGAGCAATAACGATGGCGTCCCCCTCGCTCCTACAGAATCGGCCTCGGCCATCCAGACAAGTAGGGCGCATAACCCGGTACGGGTTATCCGCCATGGCGGCGGATAACGCCGTAGGCGTTATGCGCCCTACGGGTTTTCAGGCCCTGGCCACCACCTTGCGCAACCCCACGCGGTCCTGGCTCGGACACACCCCGAACTTCGCCCGATAGCTGCGCGACAGATACGAGGGCGTCTCGAAGCCGCACGCCACGCCGATCTCCAGCACGCTCATGTCGGTCTGGCGCAGCAGCTGGCGCGCCTTGTCCAGGCGCAGGCCGAGGTAGAAGTTCGACGGTGTGTCGTTCAGGTGCAGGCGGAACAGGCGCTCCAACTGGCGCCGGGTCACCTGGATGCGTTCGGCCAGCTCCAGAGTCGTCAACGGCGGCTCGGTGTGGCGCTCCATCTCGCCGATTACCTGCACCAGCTTGCGGTTGCTCACCCCGTAGCGGCTGGCGATCTGCAGGCGCTGGTGGTCCTGGCGGGTGCGGATGCGCCCGACCACGAATTGCTCCGAGACCTGCACCGCCAGCTCCGGCCCGTGGGCCTGGGCGATCAGGTCGAGCATCAGGTCGATGGACGCGGTGCCGCCAGCGGAAGTGATGCGCGGCCCGTCGATCTCGAACAGCTCCTGGGTCGCCTGCACCTGTGGATAAGTCTCCCGGAAGGCGTCCAGCGCCTCCCAGTGCACCGTGCAGCGCTGGCGCTGCAGCAGCCCGGCCTCGGCCAGCACGAAGCTGCCGGTGTCGATGCCGCCCAGGGTCACGCCTTCGCGGTCCAGGCGCTTGAGCCAGTGCAGCAGCGCCGGGGTGCAGGCGCGCAGCGGTTCGAAGCCGGCCACCACCAGCAGCGTGTCGCCTTCGCGCAGCGCCTCCAGGCCGCTGTCGGCGTTCATCGACATGCCGTTGCTGGCCAGCACCGGGCCGCCGTCCAGGCTCATCAGGTGCCAGCGATACAGCTCGCTGCGAAAGCGGTTGGCCACCCGCAACGGTTCCACGGCGGAAACGAACCCCATCACGGAAAAACCGGGCAACAGCAGGAACCAGAAGTCTTGGGACATGGCGGGTACCGTGCGATTCGGAGCAGCGTAGTGGCAGCCTGCCCATGCTTATGAACCAAGGACGTCGCCCTGGCAATCGGGGAGGTCGCTGTTGTGCAAGAGCTGGTCGCCGCAGTGCGATTCACCAGCCCTGCAGCTGCGTAACTTGATCACCACAGCCCCCGTGAGGGCTGCATGACACACAACAACGATAACCAACGCCGCAAAGGCCTTGAGGGAGAAGTCATGAAGCTAACGATCCAAGCGCTCGGCTGTGCCGCGCTCATGCTCGCCGCCGGCACCAGCTGGGCCGCCGAGCCCGCCCAGTGCCAGAACGTACGTATGGGCACGGTGAACTGGACCGACGTGGTGGCCAGCAGTGCCGTGGCCGAAGCCGTCCTCGACGGCCTGGGCTACAAGGTCAAGCAGACCAGCGCCTCGCAGCAGATCATCCTTGCCGGCATGGCCGACAAGCAGCTCGACGTCTTCCTCGGCTATTGGCAGCCGACCATGCAGCCGGTGGCCAAACCCTACCTCGACAAGCAGCAGATCGACGTGATCACCCCGCCGACCCTGCCTGACGCGCAGTCCACCTACGCTGTACCCAGCTACGTCTACGACGGCGGTCTGAAGACCTTCGCCGACATCGCCAAGTTCAAGGACAAGCTGAGCAACAAGATCTACCTGATCGAGCCCGGCAGCGGCTCTAACCGCATCACCGCGGACATGATCGCCAAGGACAAGTTCGGCCTGAAAGGCTTCCAGATCGTCGAGTCCAGCGAGGCCGGCATGCTCACTGCGGTCAAGCGCGCCATCAAGCGCAAGCAGTGGGTGGTGTTCTTCGGTTGGAAGCCGCACCCGATGAACCTGCAGATCGACATGAAATACCTTACCGGCAGCGACGACGTATTCGGCCCCAACGAAGGCTCCGCCACCGTCTCGATCATGACCGCCGGCGGCTACCGGGCGCAGTGCGGCAACGTCGCCAAGCTGCTGCACAACCTCAAGTTCAGCAGCGAGCAGGTGAGCCAGGTGATGGTGCCGATCCTCGACCGCAGCCAGCCGGTGGACGCCGCCAAGGCCTGGCTGAAGCAGAACCCCGAGCCGCTCAAGGCGTGGCTCGAGGGCGTGACCACCTTCGACGGCAAGGATGGCCTCGCCGCTGTCCAGGCCTCGCTGAAGTAACCCCCTACCAGTAACTCCCTGCGTGTCGCCCGGCGCGCAGTGGGTTCGTTCGACCCGAAGAAGGACTGCCACCGTGAATTACGAAGTCATTGTCACCTGCGCGGTGACCGGCGCCGGCGACACCGTCGGCAAGCACCCGGCGATTCCCGTCACCCCGAAGGAAATCGCCGCCGCCGCCATCGAGGCCGCCAAGGCCGGCGCCACCGTCGCCCACTGCCACGTCCGCGACCCGCTGACCGGCAAGCCCAGCCGCGACGTGAACCTCTACCGCGAAGTGGTCGAACGCATCCGCGAGAGCGACACCGACGTCATCATCAACCTCACCGCCGGCATGGGTGGCGACCTGCAGATCGGCCAGGGCGAACAGCCGCTGGAGTTCGGCGCCGGAACCGACCTGGTCGGCCCGCTGGAGCGCCTCAAGCACGTCGAGGAACTGCTGCCGGAAATCTGCACCCTGGACTGCGGCACCCTGAACTTCGGCGACGGCGACTTCATCTACGTCTCTACCCCGGCCCAGCTGCGCGCTGGCGCCAAGCGCATCACCGAGTTGGGCGTGAAGGCCGAGCTGGAAATCTTCGACACCGGCCACCTCTGGTTCGCCAAACAGATGCTCAAGGAGGGCCTGCTGGAAGACCCGCTGATCCAGATATGCCTCGGCATCCCGTGGGGTGCACCGGCCGACACCACGACCATGAAGGCCATGGCCGACAACATCCCCGACGGCCTGACCTGGGCCGGTTTCGGCATCGGCCGCTCGCAGATGCCGATGGTTGCCCAGGCCATGCTGCTGGGCGGCAACGTGCGGGTCGGCCTGGAAGACAACATCTGGCTGGACCGTGGCGTGCACGCCAGCAACGGCCAACTGGTCGAACGCGCCGTCGAGATCATCGAGCGCCTCGGCGGCCGCGCCCTGACCCCGGCCGAAGGGCGCAGGAAGATGAACCTCAAACCACGCTGATTGCGAACCGTAGGGCGAAAAACCCGGAACGGGTTATCCGCCGCCGACCAGGATCGGCGGATAACGCTGCGCGTTATGCGCCCTACGAAGAACCCGACGCCCCGCCCACTTTCCGGAGCCACCCATGTCCTTCATCACCCAAATCAAGACCTTCGCCGCCCTCGGCAGCGGCGTCATCGGCAGCGGCTGGGTCGCTCGCGCCCTGGCCCATGGCCTCGACGTCATCGCCTGGGACCCTGCCCCTGGCGCCGAAGCCGCGCTGCGCGCGCGCATCGCCAACGCCTGGCCGGCGCTGGAGAAGGTCGGCCTCGCCCCCGGCGCCTCGCCCGATCGCCTGCGCTTCGTCGCCACCATCGAAGAGTGCGTGCGCGACGCCGACTTCATCCAGGAAAGCGCTCCCGAACGCCTCGACCTGAAATGCGAGTTGCACGCCAAGATCAGCGCCGCCGCCAAGCCCAATGCCCTGATCGGTTCCAGCACCTCGGGCCTGCTGCCCAGCGAGTTCTATGCCGATGCCACGCACCCCGAGCGCTGCGTGGTCGGCCACCCGTTCAACCCGGTCTACCTGCTGCCGCTGGTGGAAGTA
Source organism: Pseudomonas sp. PDM18 (assembly GCF_014852585.1). Classification (GTDB taxonomy): domain Bacteria; phylum Pseudomonadota; class Gammaproteobacteria; order Pseudomonadales; family Pseudomonadaceae; genus Pseudomonas. Next base: position 131,645 of record NZ_JACVBX010000016.1, read on the forward strand.
GTCGGCGGCGCAAAGACCGCACCGGAAGCCGTGCAGGCTGCCATCCAGGTCTACGAATCCCTCGGCATGCGGCCGCTGCATGTGCGCAAGGAAGTCCCCGGCTTCATCGCCGACCGCCTGCTCGAAGCCCTCTGGCGCGAAGCGCTGCACCTGGTCAACGACGGTGTTGCCAGCACCGGCGAGATCGACGATGCGATCCGCTTCGGCGCGGGCCTGCGCTGGTCATTCATGGGGACCTTCCTCACCTACACCCTGGCCGGCGGCAACGCAGGCATGCGCCACTTCATGGCCCAGTTCGGCCCGGCGCTGCAACTGCCATGGACCTACCTGCCCGCCCCGGAGCTGACCGACACCCTGATCGACCGTGTGGTCGAAGGCACCACCGAGCAGCAGGGCAGCCGCAGCATCGCCGAGCTGGAACGCTACCGCGACGACTGCCTGCTGGCGGTGCTCGGCGCCATCAAGGACACCAAGTCCAGGCACGGCTTCGCCTTCGCCGACTAACCTCACGGTTCATCATTGGCTCCAAACCACCCCCTCTCCCTTCAGGGAGAGGGCTGGGGAGAGGGGCTCTTCGGACGCGAACATGACCCAAACCCTGAAAACCTACGAAACCCCCATCCTGGCCGAGTGGACCGACTACAACGGCCACCTGCGCGACGCCTTCTACCTGCTGCTGTTCAGCTACGCCACCGACGCCCTGATGGACTACCTCGGCCTCGACGCGGACCACCGCGCGGCGACCAACGATTCACTGTTCACCCTCGAAGTGCATCTCAACTACCTGCACGAGGTGAAGGAGGGCGAGAAGGTCGAAGTGCGCACCCAGCTGATCGCCCACGACCGCAAACGCCTGCACGTTTTCCACAGCCTGCACCGCGCCAACGAAGACCTCGCCCTGGCCGCCAGCGAGCAGATGCTGCTGCACGTGAACCTCGAAGGCGGCGCGCGCTCGGCGCCCTTCGAAGGCGTGGTGCTGGAGCGTGTGCTGGCGCTGGCCGAGGCCCATCGCCCGTTGCCGCGCCCGGATTACGTCGGCCGCGTCATCGGCCTGCCGGGCTGATTCGCCGTGAGCTGCCGCTATCCGCTGTCCGATGCCATGCAGGCCTTCGTCGCCGAGACGGAGGCCCACCCGCTGGAAGGCCCCACGCTGGACGCCCAGCGGGAAAACTACGAGCGCATGGCTGCCGCCTTCGCGCCAGCGGTTCCGCCGGGCCTGCTGGTCCGCGACGTGCAGCCTGACGGCCTGGTCGAGCTGCGCCTCTACCGGCCTGAAGGCGCACCGCCGGCCAATGGCTGGCCGACCATTTTCTACATCCACGGTGGCGGCTGGGTGCTGGGCAATGCCCGTACCCACGACATGATCTGCATTCCCCTGGCCGTCGAACTGGGTGCGCTGGTGGTCGCCATCAGCTACCGGCTGGCGCCCGAGCATCCCTATCCCGCCGCCCTCAACGACTGCCTCGACACCTGGTGGCGGATTCACCAGGACCGCCTCGGCGAGCCTGTGGATAAAACCCGCATTGCGGTCGCTGGCGACAGTGGCGGCGCCAACCTCGCCGCCGCGCTGTGCCTGGCCCTGCGCGGCGCTGGCGAAGCGCTGCCACTGGTCCAGGCGCTGATCTACCCCGCGCTGGGAAACCTCGACACGCCCTCGCGCACCACCTGCGCCGACGCGCCATTGATGACCAGCGCGGCGGTCGACGAATACCTCGCCGCGTACCTCTCGCGCCCCGCCGACTGGCGCGACCCGCTGGCGCTGCCGCTGCTCGCCGAAGACCTCGGCGGCCTGCCACCCGCCTTTATTGCCGTCGCCCAGTTCGACCCATTGCGTGACGACGGCGCGCTTTACCGCGACCGCCTGCGCGAAGCCGGCGTGGCGGTGGATTACTTCCCCGGTGCCGGGCTCGTCCACGGCTGCCTGCGCGCCCGGCGCGTGGCGGAAGTGGATGCCCTGCGCGGCGCCCTGATCGCGGCCCTGCGCCGCAGCCTGAGTCGATGAGGAGGAATGCATGCAGACCACGTTGGAGAACCCCGGCGTCGCCGACTGGCGCACTTACCGGCTGACCGCCGCACTGGCCAGCCTGCGCCCGCTGGAGAATCGCCTCGAAGTGCTCTGGGCCGACGGCCGCGTCAGCCCTTTCCACCACCAGTGGCTGCGCGACAACTGCCCCTGCGGCGAGTGCGTCTACAGCGTCACCCGCGAGCAGGTGCTGGAGATCATCGACGTCCCCGCGAACCTCGCCCCGTCCCGCGCCAGCCTTGATCAGGGCCAGCTGTGCATCGATTGGCAGGACGGCCACCGCAGCCGCTTCGACCCCGGCTGGCTGCGCGCGCATGCTTATGACGACGAGTCCCGCGCCGAACGCCTGGCCGCGCACCAGACCACCCGCGTCTGGCGCCGTGACTTCGAGGTGCCGGTGTTCCAGCACGACCAACTGATGGACGACGACTCCGCGCTGCTGGAATGGATGCTCGCCCTGCGCGACCTCGGTCTCAGCCGCGTGGATGGCGTGCCCACCGCGCCCGGCTCCCTGCACCGCATCGCCCAGCGCATCGCTTTCATCCGGGAGACCAATTTCGGTGTGCTGTTCGATGTGAAGTCCAAGGCCGCGGCCGCCGACAGCAACGCCTACACCGCCTTCAACCTGCCGCTGCACACCGATTTGCCGACCCGCGAACTGCAACCGGGACTGCAATTCCTGCACTGCCTGGTGAACAACGCCGACGGCGGCGACAGCGTGTTCGTCGACGGCTTCGCCATCGCCCAGGCACTGCGCGACGAAGCGCCGGAAGACTTCCGCACGCTCTGCGAGATGCCCATCGAATTTCGCAACAAGGACCGCCGCAGCGACTACCGCTGCCTGGCGCCGGTGATCGCCCTGGACGCGCGGGGCGAGATCAGCGAAATCCGCATCGCCAACTTCCTGCGCGGCCCCTTCGACGCCCCGGCCGAGCGCATGGATGCGCTGTATCACGCCTGGCGGGCCTTCCTCACGCTCACCCGTGAACCGCGCTTCCGCCTGCAACAGAAGCTGCGCGCCGGGCAGATGTGGTGCTTCGACAACCGTCGCACCCTGCACGCCCGCACCGCCTTCGACCCTGCCAGCGGCGAACGCCACCTGCAGGGCTGCTACATCGACCGCGACGAACTGCTGTCGCGCATCCTGGTGTTGCAGCGCGACCTCTGAGGCGCGGAGCTACCTGTAGGAGCGATGGCGTCCCCCTCGCTCCTACGACAATCACCTTCAGCCGGACAAAAAAATCCCCTGCGGCGCCCGACGCGCGGCAGGGGACAAATCGAGCCGGTTCGGGCTCTCAGTGTGCGAGGCCCTGCAACCGAGCCGGTGCCGGCTGCAGGGTATGGAAGCCAGTCTGCGCGTCGCGTCGCCGCCTCGGTTAGCCGAAAGCGACCTGCGCTTGCCCGCCGCGGACATTCCGTCGGCATGGTGCTTGCCGCGCCTCGCCGGGCTTACCAGAATCGATGCAGACCCCTGCCGCTCCCAAGGAGACCCGCGATGATGCACGCCGACCTGATCGACCAGGACGATTTCCGCGAACGCCTGCAAGCGCTGGGTTTTGCCGTGCCGCCGGGCATCACCGCCGAGCAGGCCTGCGAATACGCGGTGCGTGGCCTGACCCCGGAGCGCTCGCTGGCGCTGCGCCGTCTGGTGGAGGAAATGCTCGCGGGGAACGCGACGCTGCTGCCTGCGGTGCGCGAGGCGATCTCCCGGCAATTGCTGCCGGCGCTGGTCCCCAAAGTGTGACAATCAGGCGCACAGGCAAGCGTCGTTTGTGCGCTGCATCTCCCGGAAATTGGGAAATGGCCTACAGTTCGTCTGGATAATGGCCTAAGGGCATCATGTATCAAATATGATCCAGTCCGTTTTTTTGGACGGACTGGCCGTAAGGCCAGAAGACAGGGATCGTAAGGATGCATGCTCTCTACCGTGGCTGGATGCCCGTCCTGGCATTCTGCTGTGCCTCGGCAAGCTTTGCCGCGCCACTCCCCTCACCGGGTGACAACGACCTTCAGCGTCAGCGCCAGGAACAATTGCTGCGCGAACAACGCCAGCGCCTGGAGGAGCTCCAGCAGCTCCCGGGCAAGGCGCCGGTCGAGGCGCCCGCGACCAGCGCGCCGGACACCCGTTGCTTCACTGTCCGCAGCATCAGCCTCGAAGGCGCCGAGCACCTCGACGCTGGCTCTCGGGAAAAGCTGCTGGCGCCGTATCGGGAGAAATGCCTGGGAGTGAACCAGCTCAACGAGCTGCTCAAGGGCATCACCGACCACTATCTCTCGCGCGGCTTCGTTACTACTCGCGCCTATCTGCCGCAGCAGGACCTCTCCAGTGGCGAACTGAAGATCATCGTGGTCGAGGGGCGCTTCGAAGGCTTCGACCAGTCGGAGCTGGCCAGCGAACGCGAGCTGGCCATGACCTTTCCCGGCGCCACCGGGGAAGCCCTGAACCTGCGCGACCTGGAACAGCTGGTCGACCAGATCAACCGCCTGCCCTCGCGTCAGGCGCAGATGGAACTGGTACCGGGCAAGGAAGTAGGCGGCAGCCGCGTGCAGCTCAAGGGCGAGCGCAGCAAACCCTGGCGCGTCTCCGCCAGCCGCGACAACAACGGCGATTCCACCTCCGGCGAACAGCAGGCCGGCGTCGGCTTCGACTGGGACAGTCCGCTGGGCCTGGCCGACCAGTTCGGCCTGCGCTACGGCGAGGATGTGGTCAGCGACCACTGGAAGCACTCCGACAACCAGAGCCTGTGGTACAGCGTTCCCTACGGCTGGTGGACCTTCAACTACAGCTACAGCCGCAACTACTACCGCACCCGCAACGAAGATGCCGGCTTCGCCTTCAAATACGACGGCGACAACCAGACCCACCAGTTGGGCGCCGCCCGCGTGCTGCACCGCGACGACGTGAGCAAGACCGGGGTGAACTTCGGCCTCAGCCACCAGCGCACGCGCAACTACATCGACGACACCCTGCTCGACGTCTCCAGCACCCACCTCAGCGAATTCAGCCTGGGCTTCAACCATGGCCGGCGTATCGGCAGCGCCTTCGTCAACGCCGACATCGGCTGGCAGCGTGGTATCGGTGCCTTCGGTGCGCAGGACGACGAGTCGGGCGCACCCCACGGCAGCCCCACCGCTCGCTACAACAAATACAGCCTGACCTTGAGCTACCTGCAGCCCTTCAAGCTGTGGGACGAAGCCTTCAGCTTCGAAAGCCTCGCCACCGGCCAGCACAGCGAAGACGTGCTCTACAGCCCCCAGCGCATCAGCCTGGGCGGCCTCAGCTCGATCCGCGGCTTCAAGGACCAGACCCTCTCCGGCGACTCCGGCTACTACTGGCGCAACCAGCTGCGCTGGCGCCGCGCCGTGACCTGGGAGCCGCTGCTGCCCTGGGTGCAGGAATACGGGGTGGCCTACGCGTACGACTTCGGCGCCATCGAGCATGGCCAATACAACCCCGGCCTCTCCGGGCGCATGAGCGGCCATGGCCTGGAGTTCAGCGCGCGCGGGCAGTACGCCGCCGCCTCCGTGACCCTGGCGCGCTCGCTGGAGCGCCCCGACCTCATCGAACGACGCGAGCACCCGGTGTATTTCCGCCTCGACGTCTTCTTCTGAACCGATTCGCTCTTTAGCTAGTAGCTGGCATCTGCCGGCACTTGGGAGATTCCCACATGGACGTACGCCACCCGCTGTACCAGGCCATTGCCAGCGTGCTTGCCGGCATCCTGATCCTCAACCCCATCGTCGCGGCCGCGGCCGAACTGGCGGTGGATGCCGCTGCTGGCGGCAACACGCACCTGGGTGCGGCGGGCAATGGCGTGCCCGTGGTGAACATCGCCACGCCGAACGGCGCGGGCCTCTCCCACAATAAATTCAGCGATTACAACGTCGGCCAGAATGGCCTGATCCTCAACAACGCCACCGGCAAGACCCAGTCCACCCAGCTTGGCGGAATCATCGTCGGCAACCCGAACCTCAAGGGCGGCGCGGCCAACAAGATTCTCAACGAAGTCACCGGGGCCAACCCCTCGCAGCTGCGCGGCTACACCGAAGTGGCCGGCCAGGCCGCTCACGTCATCGTCGCCAACCCCCACGGCATCACCTGCAACGGTTGCGGCTTCATCAATACCCCGCGCGCCACGCTGACCACCGGCAAGCCGCTGATGGACGGCGAGCGCCTGAGCGGCTATGACGTCGACGGCGGAGAGATCACCGTCGAAGGCGCCGGCCTGAATGCCAGCAACCTCGACCAGTTCGAGCTGATCACCCGCAGCGCCAAGCTCAACGCCGACCTCTACGCCAAACAGCTCACCGTCGTTGCCGGCCGCAACCAGGTGGACGCCGAGACCCTTGTCGCTACCGCCAAGGCCGACGATGGCAGCGCCAAGCCGCAACTGGCCATCGACAGCTCCGCGCTGGGCGGCATGTACGCCGGCGCCATCCGCCTGGTGGGCACCGAGCAGGGTGTGGGTGTGAAACTGGCCGGCAACATGGCCGCCAGCGCCGGCGACATCCAGATCGACGCCAACGGCCAACTCAGTCTGGCGAAGGTCACCGCCGCCGGCAGCCTGCAAGCCAAAGCGCAGGACATCGCACTGAGCGGGCCGGCCTATGCCAGCGGCACGGCGAATCTTGAAGCCAACGACCAACTGTCGGTCGGCAAGAGCCTGGCGGCCGGTGGGCAGGTCCAGCTCAAGGCTGCGCAACTGACCAACGATGGCCAGATCGTCAGCGGCATCGATGGCGAGCAGCGCATCGCCGGCCAGAACCTCGATATCACCGCCGAGTCTGTCAGCAACCGTGGGCGCCTGGATGCCACCGGCGCGGCAAACCTCAGCGCCGGCACTGTCGACAACGCCGGGCAGGTCTATGCCGATCGCGTAGCCCTCAGCGCGCGCAACGCCGTGGATAACCGTGGCAGCGTGCAAGGCCGCGAGGTCACCTTGCAGGCCGCGCAATTCAACAACCTGGGCGCCAGCGCGCAACTGATCGGCGAACAGAGCCTGCTGCTCAATGCTCCCGGCGTCGCCAACCTGGGCGGCCTGATTCGATTTGCCGACAACCAGACGGCCGCGCTGAACTTCGCCACCCTGGATAACCGCAACGGGCGCCTGGAGGTGAACGGCGGCAGCCTGACCTTGACCGGCGGCACGCTGAACAACCAGCAAGGCCGCATCGTCGGCGGCACCACGCGCATCGATGCTCAGCGTATCGACAACGGGGCCGGCGTGATCGGCAGCAGCCAGGGCGACCTGACCCTGATCAGCCAGGGCGAGCTGAACAATGCGGGCGGCAAACTCCAGGCCGCGCGCGACCTGACGGTTAAAGCCAGCGCAGTGGATAACCGCGCCGGCACACTGGTCGGCAATCGCCTGAACATCACCGGCAGCAGCCTGGACAACCGCGACCAGGGCGTCATCAGCGCCGAGCAGGGCGACCTGACGCTGAAGCTGGACAACGTATTCGACAACGGCAACGGCCTTGCCCAGGCCACTGGCGTCCTGCTGCTGGAGGCTGGCAGCGTCAATAATGCCGCCGGCAAACTGATCGCCGACTCGTTCACCCTCATCACGCCCGGCGCCGTGAATAACAGTGGTGGCACCCTCGCTGCCAAGCAACTGAGCCTCACCGCGCAAACCCTCGACAACCAGGGCGGTCGGCTGCAGGCGCAAAACGCGCTGCAGCTCAACGCCGACGAGCTGAAGAACAGCCAGGGTCTGCTGCTGGCCAACACCCTCGATGTGAAGCTTGGCCGCCTAAGCGGCAACGCCAACGGCACCTTGAGTGCCGACGGCCTGCTCAAGCTGATGGTGCGCAACGCCCTCGACAACAGCCTGGGCCGCCTGCAATCACAGCAGGGCAACCTCGATATCAGCGCCGGCAGCCTGGACAACCGCCAAGGCGCACTGGCCGGTGCGCAGCTGCTGCTGACCGTTGCCGGAGCGCTCGACAACCGCGCCGGCCGCATCGTCGGCGACGGCATCCGTGCCAGCGCTTCCACTATCGACACCAGCGACCAGGGTCTGGTGGTGGCTGGCGCCGACGGCGTGAGCCTGACCGCGACGCAACGCCTGTCCAGCAACCAGGGGCGCATCCAGAGCGATGGCGCCATCGAGCTGCAGGCGCCGCAACTGGAAAACCGCGGTGGCGTGGTGCTCGGCAAGCGCATTGAAGTGCGCGGCAGCGACCTGGACAACAGCCAGGGCGGCGCCCTGGTCAGCAATGGCGCCGAGGTTCTGCTGAACCTCGACGGGGTACTGAACAACGCCACCGGCCTGATCGACGCCGGCAACCAGGCGCTGACCTTCACGCGCGCGGTGGCAAGCCTGAACAACCAGGGCGGCACCTTGCGCGGCGAGCGTATCAACCTGCTGGCCGGCTCCGTCGACAACTCCGCCTCCGGCCGGCTGCTGGCTGGCGCCAGCGGGCTTTCGCTGAGCGCCAACACGGTGAACAACCAGCGCGGCCTTATCTACGCACAGGGCGGCTCGCTCACTGCTGAGCTTACCGACAGCCTGCAGAACCAGGCCGGCACCGTGCAGGGCGACAAGGTGAAAATCACCGCCGCCAGCCTCGACAACAGCCAGAACAACGGCGACGCCGGTATCATCGCCGGCCTGCTCGGCAAGCTCGAACTGCTGGTCGACAGCCTGACCAACCGCGGCGGCCAGTTGTTCGCCAAGGGCGACCTGAGCGTCGATGGCCAGGGCCTGGACAACAGCGCCGGGCAGATCAGCGGCAGCAGCGTCACCCTCAATAGCAGTGGTGCCCTGGACAACCACGGTGGCCTGATCGAATCGGCCGGCCATCTTGCCCTGGACAGCGCCACCCTGGACAACAGCCAGGGCGGCCGCCTGCGCGCGCTGGGCGGTGACAACAGCCATATCCGCAGCACGGACCAGTTGAACAACCAGGGCGGCAGCATTGGCGTGGCCAGTGAAGCCTTCGAACTCAGCAGCGGCACCTCCCTGCTCAACGCCCAGGGCGATATCCAGCACGCCGGCACCGGCCTGTTCCAACTCGATGCGGCCAACCTGTCCGGTGGCGGCTCGATCAGCGGCCTGGGCAGCGGGTTGTGGCAGTTGGGCAGCCTGTCCGGCATCGGCCAGATGCGCCTCAACGGCGTTCTCGACCTGCGCCTGCAACAGGGCCTGGACATCGGCGCTGGCGAGCGAATCGCCAGCGCCAGCGACTTGATCCTCAGCGCCGCCTACCTCAACAACCAGGGCGAGTTGCTCAGCGACGGAAACCTCACCTTCACCAGCGCCGGCGACCTATACAACAGCGGGGTGCTGTCCGCGCAGCAGCAGCTCGGCATCACCGCGAACAACCTGACCCAGCGCGGCGGCCGCATCGCCAGCGGGCTGGACACCCAGCTCAATCTCGCCGGCACCCTGGACAACCAGGGCTGGCTGATCGCCAACCAGGCCCTGCGCGCCAACGCTGCGCAAGTGATCAACGACGGCACCCTTGGCGCCCTGGGCGCGCTGACCCTCACCAGCGGCAGCATCGCCAACGGCGCGGACAGCCTGCTGTTCAGCGGCGACGACATGACCCTGCGCGCGGCCAGCCTGAGCAACCGCTACGGCGACCTCTACAGCCAGGGCAGCCTCGACTTCGCAGGCCAGGACGGCGGCCGCGCGCAGAGCTTCTCCAACCGCTCCGGGACCATCGAAGCGCAGGGCGATATCCAGCTGAACGTCGCCAGCCTGGAAAACGTCCGCGACGTATTCGCCTTCGAGCAGAGCACCAGCTTCGGCGAGTTCGATGTGCGCTGCGGCCAGCACTGCGGCGGCGGGGACTCCTTCAAGCGCGGCAAGATCAACGTCGAAGAAACCATCGAAGAACGCATCACCCAGAACAGCCCCGCCGCCTGGCTCACCGCCGGCCGCAACCTGACCATCGACGCCGGCTCGGTGGAGAACCGCAACAGCACCATCGCCGCCAACGGCGACCTGACCATCAATGCCGATTCCCTGCTTAACCAGGGCAGTGCCTCGCGCACCGGCAGCAAGGTCCTGGTCATCAACACCGTCTCCGGCGACTACGGCAAGATCCCCACCGGCCAGTGGGACGCCATGGAACGCCTGGCCCGCCAGTTCAACACCCAGATGGCCCAGGGCATCTTCGACCAGGACCTCTACGACCAGCTCTGGACCGTCTATGGCGGCGATCGCTGGGTCGTCGGCACGCCCGTCATCACCTGGACCGACAACGCCGACCAGACCGCCCCGGCCACCCTCCAGGCCGGCAACCGCGTCAATCTCAACGTCGCCCAGAACCTGCAGAACGGCACCATCGCCGACTACACCCTGGCCCAGCTCACCGGGCAACTGGCCGGCAGCCAACTGGGGCAGCAGACCGGTGCCATCAATCTCACCATCAACAAGGCCAGCAGCGACGCCCAGGCCCGTGGTCCGCAAACCGTCGAGACGGTCACCCACACCGCCGCCGACGGCAGCCAGCAGATCAGCTTCGTTCCCGTCGACTACACTGGCGTGCCCTTCGCCGCCGTCGACCCAACCGCCGCCGACACCTTCCGCCTGCCGCAGGGCCAGTACGGCCTGTTCATCCGCGCCACCGATCCCGGCGCGAACTACCTCATCGAAACCAACCCGGCCCTCACCGACCTGGGCAAGTTCCTCAACTCCGGCT
>NZ_JACVBX010000017.1 GCF_014852585.1 Pseudomonas sp. PDM18
CCGACGGGGCTGGACATGCCCGCATGGAAGCGTGGGTTTTGCAGCAGGATGGCGGACAGCAGCGTACTGCCCGAGCGCGGCAAACCCGATATGAAGTGGAAATTCTGCATCCCTGCGCAACAACTCAATGGCACTTTGCAATTGCGGGATGCTATTCGGTCTGGGAAATTTCGTACAGATTTTTCGGACTGACCGCGGGAGCATAGACACGCCCGCCGACCGCCCACTCCAGGCAAGGCCCGGAGTAGACATCTACGCGCTAGAAGCCGCTCTCCCGAACCCCCACCGCCGCCAGGCGCCGCAGGAAGCCGCCGAGCAGCGACTCACTGCGCCCCTGCAAGCTGGCCACGCCGCGCACGGCCTGGACCGGCGCCGGGTGGTCAGCCACTAGCTCCAGACGCGCGCCGTACTGGGCGTGTTCGGGGACCGCACGTTGCTCCGCATCGCGGCGTACGGCCAACGGGCCGCCCTGGTCCGACGCCAGCAGTGGCAGCGCCAGGGTTGCGCTGCTGGTTGCATCCAGCTCACTCAAGCGCACCGGCAACGACGGCAGCCCCGGATCCTCGGCCACGAAACGGCCCTCAACGCCCAACGCCAGGCGCTCCAGCGACTGCTGCTCGACATAACCGCGCAGCTTGGGCCGCTGCTGCCCGACCACGCGAAGCAGAACCTGGTCCGGCGCCAGCCAGACGCCTGCCTGCAAGCCGCGGTCGAGATCGCGCACCACGCCATCCTGCGGCGCACGCAGCAGCAGGCGCTCGCGTTCGGCAGCCAGCCCACGGTAGTCCGCCAGTTGCTGCGCGAGCTGGCTTTCCAGCACGCCGGCATCGGCGACCATCAGTGGGTTGGCCCGGCTACGGGCGATCTGCAACTGCAGCGAGCGCAGTTGCAGACCGACGATCCTCAGGCGCGCCTCAAGGTCCGGCGAGGCCAGTTCCAGCAGCGGCTCGCCCACTTTCACTGCCTGCCCCTGGCTGACCAGCAGGCGGGTAACCTGCGCTCCCACGGGGGTATGTAGCTCGCTGACCTGCGAAGCCTCCAGCACCGCCGGCACTTCCACCGACGTGCGCCAGGGCACCAGGAGCAACAGGCCGATCAGTGCCAGCCCGGCCAGGGTCGGCAGGCTGCGGCGCGGTTGCGCATGTTCGCGGTTCTGCCACCAGAACTTCAGCTCGCGGAAGATCGGCAAAGCAATGAACCAGCCCAGCTCCACCAGCATCAGGAAGATACCCAGCGCCTTGAAGAACAGGTGATAAACCGCCAAAGCGATGCCAAAGAAAAGCAGCGCACGCCAGACCCAGGAGGCATAGCCCCACGCCAGCAGGCGTCGGCGCAGCGTCGGTGGCAGAGGTTCGGGCATCGGTGCGCCGTAACCGAACAGCGTCTCGCGCAGGCGCCAGCGGCACAGGGCGAAGGCACGTCCCTGGAGGTTGTCCACGCCCAGCAGGTCGCCTAGCAGGAAGTAACCGTCGAAGCGCAGGAACGGGTTGAGGTTGATCGCCACCGTGGTCAGCCAGGTGGCGCTCGCCAGCAGGAACGCCGCCGTGCGCATCGGCCCATCGGCCAGCAGCGACCAGGCCAGCAGGGCCACGCAGGCCAGGAGCATTTCCGCCAGCACACCACCGGCACCGATCAGCAGGCGGCTACGGCGATCCTTCACGCGCCACGCGTCGGACACGTCGGTGTAGAACATCGGCAGCAGCACCACGAAGGCAATCCCCATGCTGTGCACCCGACAACCGGCGCGCTTGGCCATATAGGCGTGCCCCAGCTCATGGCAGAACTTGGCCAGCCACAGGGCAATACCGAAAGCCGCCGCACCGGACCAACTGAACAGGTAGGAAAAACTGCCGATGAAACGATCCCAATCGCGGGCCATCAGGAACAACCCCAGCGCCAGCACGAGAGGCAATCCGTAGCGCAGCAACGCGCCACCGTGCCGAGCCAGCCAGGGCCAGGTACGGTTGAGGAACGGATCGGGCCGCCACAGCGGAACCCGGAAGAACAGATACTGGTGCAACGCCTTCTGCCACACGCTTTCGCGCCGGGCGTCGACTTTGGCCGAGTAGCTGGCCCGCTGCTGCGGGTCGCAGGCGGCGATCAGGTCATGCTCACGCAGAAAACGCTCAAGCTGGGCCAAGTCGTCTTCGCCCAGCGCGCGGCCGGAGCCCTGATTGGCCGCGGCCAGCACCGCCAGCGGCGCGCCCAGCGCCCATTGGCGTAACAGCCGCACGGCGGCTTCGCCGAGCTTGAAATAGCGACCGCGCAAAGGGTCGTTTAGCACCCATTGGGCGGCACCGTCGAAGGCCGGGGCGGCCTCGGACAGCTGCAGGTCGTCACGCAGCGCCGGCAGGCTCAAGGTCATAGCCCCAGGGTCTGGCGCAGGGCCGTCAGCGGCCGGCGCAACAGGTAGTAGCCCAGCGGCGCCCGTTCGCCATAGAGCTTGGCGGTGCCGCGCAGGCCGATGCGCGGCGGGGCCTCGTCGAAGCCAGCCAGCAGGCGGTAGGCCAGCCCACCGCCAGGCACCGGCTCGGCTTCATAGCCGATGCGCTGCAAACGCGCCGGCACTGAGGTCAGCGGCTGGTTGTCGAGAAACAGCGCCACCTCCGCATCATTGTCCAACTGCATGACGTTGCCGGTCGGCAATTCGATGCGCAGTTCGGCACTCTGCGGATCGGCAATCTCCATCAGGCGCTCGCCCGTACGCACCGGCTTGCCCGTCCAGCGTTCGGCGTCGGCAAACACCGCCACACCGCTCTGTTCTGCGCGCACTTCGCTGCGTTGCAGCAGGTCGCGGGCGTAGTCGCGCTCGGCGCGTTTCTGCTCGACACGGGCGGCCAGCAGGTCCAGCCGCGCCGCCGATTCGCCATCCTGGAAGGCACGCTGACTATTCGCTTTCAACTCCGCCTCGGCGACCGCAAGGGCGCGCTCGGCGACATCCGCCTGGGCTTTGAGGGTGGTGGCATCGAAGCGCACCAGCAGGTCGCCGCGTTGCACCGTCTGGTTCGGTCGCACGACCACCTGGGCGATCACGCCGTCCAGCGGCGCAGCAATCACCCGCCCCCCCTTGGGCACGACTTCCGCCGGCGCCAGGGCCGACTGGCGGATCGGCAGCAGCAACAGCAACGCAGCGGCTCCCAGCGCTACCGCAAGGCGCCTTTTCGGCCAGCGCAGACGCCACGGAAGGCGCGGCTGGAGGGCCAGCCAAGCGTGGGAGTAGGTTTCGCCCAGCTCAACCAGCAAGGCGTGTTCTGCCGAATTCCACGGTTGCTCCCGCGCCAGCCACAGACCGCCGAAACAGATTCCGGCACGGTCGCGCAGGGGCAGCCAGAACACCTGCGGCAGGCTCATCTGTTGCTGGTCCAGGCGCAGTTGCTCACTCAGCAGGTGGCAATCAACGGCACCGGGCTCGTCCAGCAGCCCCGCCGCGTGCAGCTCACTGCAGGCACCCTCGATGTAGGCCACGAACGGGGCGTTAGGCTCGACCTGGCTGATGCCGGTCAGCGCACGAACCTTGCCGGCGATGACCAGCGCACCATGGCGAAAGCCGAAGAGGGCCTGGCCGTCGTTGACCATGGCGAAGCACAGGCGCTCCAGGCTATCGGCTGCACGCGCCTGGCGCTGCAGCCCCAGATACTGGGCGAAGGCTCGCTCGGTGCCGCTGGCGGCGGCGTTCATGGCGCTTCCGCGAACTGCGCGGTACCGCTCATGCCAGCGACCAGCCCAGCGGTGGGCGGCACGTTGGCAATCAACAGGAGTGTCTGGCTGGCTTCGTCGATGCGCGCGCCCAGGCGCTTGATCTCGACTTGCAGCGACTGGCCAGTTTCGTCAGGGGTGAAGCTGAATTGTGTGCCCGGTTTGAGCTTCGACAACCAGCGCGAAGGCACCAGCAGGCGAATTTCCAGGCTGCGGTTGTCGACGATCTCCAGCAGAGGCGAGCCGCTGGCGACGCTTTCAAAAGGCTGCGCCTTGCGCTGCACCACCTGGCCATCGTAAGGCGCCTGCACGCCGCAACGGCGCACCTGCACCTGATAGACCTGGGCCTGGGCCTGGGCTTCGGCCTGCTTGGCCTCGGCCAGCGCGACTTCATAACGCCCCACGGAGTTCAGCGCGGCCAGTTGGCGGTTGTGGGAAAGCTCCTCAGACGCGGCGCGTACGCCTGCCTGGGCGGCATTGAGCTGGGCCTGGTAGGCGGAACAGTCGAAGCGCACCAGGACATCGCCCTTCTTGAAGGACTGCCCTTCGGCAAAGGGCATCTCGAGAATCCGCCCGGCCAGCTCGCTCGACAGCATCGCCTGCTCACGGGCGTGCAATACGCCACGAATGTCCCGGCTGCCCCCGGCATCGCTGGAGGAAACCGGCAACAAAGGATCAGGCGCGGGCTCCGTCGCCTGCGCACCGACCGCCAGGGCCAGCAAACTCCAGATTCCCCACACCACCTGCCTGCGCATCCCTCGCCCTCCTCTTCACGAAGCGCGAAGTCTATGTGAGCGCAGAGGCGTAGGAAATATCCGCCGAGCACTCTGCCACTATTTATTCGCGGTGGAATCGCGGTAGTGCCCAACACCAGTTGCACCAGCGCTTCTTCGATGACCTCACGCCGCCCCGGCGCCAGCGGTCCAACAGGGCTCGCAGCACGCCGCCGACGGTGTGGGTGTCGGTGTGGGTGTGGGCGAGGATGAACACCTCGGCCTCGTCTGGCTTGCGCAGTTGCTGGTCATGGTCGACCAGGCCGTGGGGCACCAAGTGAGTCATGATGCTGCCGCGCAGGGCCGGCAGCGGGCGGGCGGTCAGCGCGTCCGGTGCCATGGTCGGCGTGTGCCTGACGGTGGTCGGCATCCTGCGCATCATAATCGGCCAACACCGCGTCGACCTGATCGGCCAGGACGTGCTCGCGGCAATCACGGTGATCTACCTGGCCACCACCCTCGCCGCCTGCTTCGGCCTGCGTACCCGCAAGCTGCAGCGTGACCATAGCCTGGAGCGCCTCGCTGACACGCTGTTTCTGATCGGTCTGACCATCACCACGCTGACCACCGCCTTCATCGCCTGCGCCATGTCCTGCTGTTGAACCGGCGATGACTGGAACGGCTCGCTTCATGAAGAGCAATCCGCTGCCCGCCTTGGCATCATTGCGACCATCGCCCTACAAACATCAGCCCGAATTGATGTCAGCCCAATCAAATATGAATTTTTCTTGATGCAGCAGCACCCTACTCTGGCTACGCGCTGCACTGACAGCGCCAGCTACTCAGCCGTCCTCTAGAGACGCGGGTTCTCGATAACAACTCCAACTGCCCCGAGGATCTCCCATGCGCCTTCGCTCGCTCATGCCTGGCCGTGAATCCCCCTTTTCCCTCAACACCGGAGGCCGGCATGTCTGACCTTCGCCGCTCCACCGCCGCCAATGGCGACGAAAGCCTGCTCGCCAGCCACGGCTATCGCCAGGAGCTGGATCGCGGGCTGAACCTGTGGTCATCCTTCTCGGTCGGCTTCGCCACCATTTCCCCAGTCGTCGGTATCTACTCGGTGATGTCCCTCGGCGCCATGAGCGTCGGGCCGTCGTGGGTGTGGATCGTGCCCCTGTGCCTTCTGCTGCAGCTGACCGTGGCGCTGGTGTACGCGGAGTTGTCTTCGCAGTTCCCCCTGGCCGGCGGCTGCTACCAGTGGGTACGCCGGCTGATCGGCGACCGCGCGGCCTGGTTCACCGGCTTCCTCTACCTCGCCTCCGCCCTCGCCTCGCTGACCACGGTCGCCTACCTGGGCGGTTTCTGGCTCGGCCTGCTGGTTATCGGCGAGCCGCCATCGGCCAACGTGCAGGTGCTCTGCGGCGCGGCGCTGCTGGCCCTGGGGCTGGGAGTGAACCTGCTGGGCATCAATCCGCTGAAGTACTTCGTCAACGCAGGCATCTTCGCCGAGGCCATCGCTTCCATCGGCATCGGTGTGCTGTTGCTGCTGTTCTTCCGCAACCACTCCTTCGAGCTGCTGTTCAGCAGCCTGAATGCCCTGGAAGTCTCCGGCGGAACCTACTGGTCGGGCTTCCTCACAGCGCTGGCGGTCGGCGGCTGGGCCTTCCTCGGCTTCGACGCCTGCTCGCAGATTTCCGAGGAAACAACTGACGCCCGCGTCTCGACCCCGCGCGCCATCCTGCGCTCGATGTTGGTAGTCGGGCTGACTGTGATGCTCACCGCGTTCGCCGTCACCCTGTCGTACAAGGACCCCGCCGCCGTGGTCAGCGGGCAGATCATCGACCCGGTGACACCCGCCGTGGTGGACGCCTTCGGCGCCTGGGCCGAGCGGCCGTTCGTGGCCATCGTGCTGGTCGCATTTGTTGCCTGCGTGGTGTCGGTGCAGACCTACATCGGCCGCGCCATCTTCGGCATGGCCCGCGATAAAATCCTTCCCGGCTCCGCCCTGTTGCGCCGCGTGGACAAGCGCAAGGTGCCAATGGCCGCGATGGTCTGCAGCACCCTGCTGGCGAGCCTGGGCCTGGCGCTGGGGCTGAACGCCACTGCGGTCGGCACGCTGATCGCCTTCGGCAGCGGCGGCTTCTTCTTCGTCTTCCTGATCGTTGCCGCCAGCGCGCTGTATGCCCGCCTAAGCGGTCGCTGGGACCCGGACAAGGGCGCACTGAAGCTGGGCCGCAAGGGCCTGGTGGTCAACGTCATCGCCGTGGTCTGGCTGGTGTTCGAGGCAATCAACGTGGCCTGGCCGCGGGAGATGCTCGCCCCGCCTGGCGCGCCCTGGTTCCAGGTCTGGGCGGTGGTCGTGGTGTTCTCCGTGCTCGCCCTGTTCGGCCTGGCCTACCTGTTCATCGCCAAGCCGCACCGCCGCATCGCCACCAGCCTGAGCTTCGCCGGCCGCGCGGTCGGCTGAGCCGTCGACTGAATCACCCGCGCCGGTACGCACCGGCGCCTCTCCTTTCCTTCTGCCCTGCCGGTCCGCCCTGAGCCCCGGCACGGGCAGGTCATGCCTGAAATCCGGAGCTTCCCATGTCCACCCTGAACTACTGGAACTACCCCACGGAAATCCTCTGCGGTGTCGGCGCCCTCGACCAACTGGCCGAGCGCTGCCGCCTCGCCGGAATGCGTAAGCCGCTGCTGGTCACCGACCCCGGCATGCTCGAACTGCCGCCGCTGCATGAAGTGCGTCGGCGCCTGGAAGCCGCCGGCATCGACTACGCGCTGTTCCACGGCTTCTCCAGCAACCCTGCGCTAGAGGAAGTCTCCACCGGCGCCCTGGCCCTGGCCGAAGGCGGCCATGACTCGCTGATCGCCCTGGGTGGCGGCAGTGCGCTGGACGCGGCCAAGGGCATCGCCCTGCTCAGCCGCGACATCGATGGCCTGAGCCACTTCGAATGGTCGCAGCTGATCGAGCACTACCCGACCCTGGGCGATCACCCTGCACTCGACCTGCCGCCGCTGATCGCCATCCCCACCACTGCCGGCACCGGCTCCGAGCTGGGCCGCGAAGCCGTGCTGACCGACACCTCGCGCGGCATAAAGATCGTCGTCGGCCACCGCGAATTGCTGGCCCGCTCGGTGATCCTCGACCCGGTGCTGACCGTCGGCCTGCCGAAACCGCTCACCGCCGCCACCGGCATGGACGCCCTGACTCATCACCTGGAATCGCTGTTCTCGCCGCTCTACCACCCCATGTCCGCCGGCGTCGCCCTCGAAGGCGTGCGCCTGGTGAAGGAGCACCTGCAGCGCGCCGTCCACAACGGAACCGACCTGGCCGCCCGCGAAGGCATGCTGGTGGCCTCGGCCAGTGCCGCCGTGGCCTTCCAGAAAGGCCTCGGCGGCGTGCATGCGATGGCCCACCCGCTGGGCGCGAAGCACCACAAGCACCACGGCCTGCTCAACGCGGTGCTGTTGCCCTATGTGCTGGTGGCCAACCGCTCGGCCATCGAGGCGGACGCCACGCGTCTCGCCCGCTACCTGGAGTTGCCGGAAGCCAGTTTCGACGGTCTGCTCGGCTGGGTGCTGGAACTGCGCTCGTCCGTGGGCATTCCGCATACGCTCAAGGAACTGGGCCTGGACGGCGAAGACGCGCAATGGGTCGGCGAGCAGGCCGTGGCGGACATTTCCTCCTCCGAGACCAATGCCCTGCCACTGCAAGCCGGGGACTACTCGCGCATCTACCTCAACGCGGTCAACGGCGTACTCGCCTGAGGGTTAACCGCCGAGGCCGTGCACGCTCAGCAGGTCTTCTATAAAGGCGCGGGCGGCCTCACTGCGGGGCCGCCCGGCGTAAGTGATCATGCTGTGGGTCACCTCGTAGCAGAGCTTCTCCGGTAGCAGCGGCTTCATCCGACCGCGCTCGACCCAGATGTTCGCGTAGTGGGTCGGCAGGTAGCCCAGGTGCGTGCCGGCCAGCACCGAATGCGCCACCGCCTCCATGTGATGCGCGGTGGCGCTGCTGCGTTCGGGGCGGAACGGCAGTTCCTGGTCCGCCGGCAGGAAGCCATGGCGCACCCAGTTGTACTCGGCGATCTGCTTCAGCGTCGGCTTGCGCGCAGTGAACAGCGGATGGCGCTCGCCGCAGAACACGCCGATCTCCTCGGTGTACAGCGGCAGGTAATCCAGGGTCGGCCGGGTGCGGCTGAAGTAGGAAATCGCCAGGTCCAGCTGACCGTCGATCACCGCCAGCTCCAGCTCGGTGGGCGAGTTCACGTAGAGGTTCAGCTGCACATCCTGCTCACGGCCGTGGAAGGCCGCCAGGGTCTCGTCGAAGCGCGCCTGCGGCAATGTCGTGACGTTGTCCGCCAGCCCCAGGTACAGCTCACCGACCAGTTGCCCGGACAGCGCCTGCGCCTGGTCGCGGAACAGCCCGATGGCGTCGAACATCGTCTGCGACGCTTCGAGAATCCGCTGCCCCTTCGCCGTCAGGCGGAAGCCGCCCTTGCCACGCTCGCACAATCGATAGCCCAGGCGCTTTTCCAGGCTGCCGATGTGCATGCTGATGTTCGACTGGCTCATGTTCAGCTCGGCCTGCGCCGCGGTGAAGCCGCCGCACTTCACCACGGAGGCGAAGATGCGCAGCAGGCGCAGATCGAGGTCGGTGAAATTCCTGAGCATGGGCAGAGTCCGGCGCCGGGCGGGCGGCTAGTCTACTGCAGAGGGCGGAGCCAGTCCCGCTGGTCAGATCCGATGGAATCCCCGGCGCGCCCGCGAGTCCTTCTTCAGATACCCCTCACAGACCATCCAGCACGGAGAGACGCCATGCTGCTTGAAGGTTCCTGCCATTGCGGCGCCGTGCGCTTCAGTCTGCACAGCGCCCATCCCTACCCTTACCAACGCTGTTACTGCTCGATCTGCCGCAAGACCCAAGGCGGCGGTGGCTACGCGATCAACCTTGGCGGCGACGCCGCCAGCCTCAAGGTGCGCGGGCGCAAGCACATCAGCATCTATCACGCGAAGATGCGCGAGGAAGGCCAGCGCACCCGCACCAGCGGCGCCGAACGGCACTTCTGCAGTCTGTGCGGCAGCGGGCTGTGGCTCTACGATTCACGCTGGCCGGAGCTCATCCACCCTTTCGCCTCCGCCATCGATACGCCGCTGCCGGTGCCACCCGAGCACACCCATCTGCTGCTGCGCTCCAAGGCCAGCTGGGTCGAGGTGGAGACCGGACCACATGACCTGCAATTCGACGACTACCCGCAGGAGTCCATCGCCCAGTGGCACCAGCGCCTGGGCGCGGAGCAGTGAGGTTCACCCGCGCCAGAACGGCTTGGCGATCTCCTGCGCCACCTGGCGGCGCGTCAGCCCGATGTCCTCGATCAGGTGCGGATTGGCCCTGGCCATGCAGGCGAGCTGCCGGCGTACCCGCGCACGCGCCTGCCAGAGCGCCAGCAACTGCATCAAGGAAAGCAGGCTGAACGGCCGGAGCGAGGCTTCCGGCAAAAGCAGGCGGGGAGTATCGTTCATGGCAACCTCCGTTCGACTCGTGCCTCATGGGGCCGAGCATGGCGGTCGCCCGCGATGCTGTCCTCAAGCGACGCCAAACACTTCCAAAAACTTGCAAAGGGGGCGTCATGCAGCAACCGCGTCTGGCTTTCGGCCCCTTCGTGCTCGATGGCCCAACCGGCGTGCTCAGGCGTGACGAGCGGCCCGTCGCCATCGGCTTTCGCGCGCTGAACCTGCTGCAGACCCTGCTCGAACGGCCGGGCGAGATCCGCACCAAGGCCGAGCTGATGGATGCCACCTGGCCGGGTCTTGTCGTCGAGGAAGGCAACCTCACCGTACAGATCGCGCACCTGCGCAAGGTGCTCGGCGAAGCACCCGACGGCAGCCCGTGGATCACCACGGTGCCCCGTGTCGGCTACCGTTTCAGTGCTGCCGTACAGCGCCTAGCGGACGCAACGCCCCCGCTGCCGGCCCTGCCGGAGGAGCCATCCATAGCCGTGCTGCCCTTCGTCAACCTCGGCGGAGACCCGCAGCAGGCCCTCTTCGCCGACGGCCTCAGCGAAGACCTGACCACCGAGCTTTCGCGCGTCGGCGGGCTGTTCGTCATCGCCCGCACCTCGGCCTTCGCGTACAAGGGCAAGGCCATGGACGTGCGCGAGATCGCCCGCGAACTCGGCGTGCGCTACCTGCTCGAAGGCAGCGCACGGCGTGCCGATGCGCGCGTGCGGATCAACGCGCAACTGGTGGACGCCAGCACCGGCGAACATGTCTGGGCCGAGCGCTTCGAGAGCCGCGTGGAAGATCTCTTCGACCTGCAGGACCAACTGACGGGGCAGATCGTCCAGGCCCTGCTCGGCCACCTGCGCATGCCGCTGCCGCGCAACCGGCCGAAGAACCTGGAAGCCTACGAACTCTGCGTGCGCGCCCGCCAGCTGATGGATGATTCGCCGCTGGCTGCACGGGAAGCACACCTGATGCTCAGCCGCGCCATCGCCCTCGACCCGCAGTACGCCGAGGCGCGGCGCTGGTTGGCGATGAACCACTGGATGGGCTGGATCCACAGCGGCGGCCCGACCCCGCTGGAGCGCGAAACCGCCCTGGCGCAAGCGCGCGAGGCGGTGGCCATCGACCCCAACGATGCCGGCTGCCGCTGGAGCCTGGCTTATCTGCTGAGCTACGAGCGCCAGTACGCCGAAGCCGACGCGCAGTTCCAGCGAGCACTCGAACTGGACCCCAACGATGCCGACGCCTGGACCGCGCTGTCCGACGTCAGGGTACTGGCCGGTCGCATCGACGAAGGCCTGGAGCACATCCGCCGGGCCTTTCGCCTCAACCCTTTCCCTGCCGGCTGGTACTACCTGACGCTGGGCCAGGCGCAGTACGCGGCGCGCGATTACCAGGGCGCGATCCAGACCCTGCGCCGCGACGAGACCTACCGCAGCAGCTCGCGGCGTTTCCTCGCCGCCAGCCTCGCGCAGCTGGGCCGGCTGGACGAGGCCCGTGCGGAAACCGAGTTCTTCCTGGTCACCAACCCGGAATTCACCATCCGTCACTGGGTGGAGACCGAGCCACTGCGGGACGCGGCAGTGCGCGAGCACTTCGTCGAAGGCTTC
The DNA here is from genome assembly GCF_014852585.1 of Pseudomonas sp. PDM18. Lineage (GTDB taxonomy): Bacteria > Pseudomonadota > Gammaproteobacteria > Pseudomonadales > Pseudomonadaceae > Pseudomonas. The sequence continues at coordinate 11,522 of NZ_JACVBX010000017.1, forward strand.
CGCAAGGCGGGACTGCCGGATTGACGGGTTGCGTCACCTCGTAGGGCGCATAACCCGGAACGGGTTATCCGCCGGCCACCCTGGCGGATAACGCTGGGGGCGTTTTGCGCCCTACACCTGCATCACCCTTGGATTGAAACGGCGGGCGGACTTCGCGCCGGCATCACAGATTTGTAATCCACGCCCGCTAACTTGCTCGCCCACATTCCGCACCCCGGCACACAACAGCCGGAGCGGCCCGACCGGCGTTGCCAGAAGACGGACCATGACGGTAGACACGAGCACCTCGCGCAAGCAGTTCCTGATCCGCTCCGAGAACATGACCGCCGACGATTTCGGCCAGCTGTACACGCGGATGTTCGGCAACCTCTATTCCGGGATGCCACGGCCCGAAAAGCCCATCGCCATCGGTGGGGTCTACGGTCGCTACGAAGGCGTGAGCTTCCGCCGCCTGAGCTTTCGCGGCGACCTGCTGGCCGAGATGCCGGATCTGGACGACGAGATCACTTTCATTTTCCCCACTGCCGGTCGCGTCGTCTTCAACCAGTGCAGCGACAGCGTCGGCTTGCCCAGCGTCGGACTGGCCATGGAGAAGGCCTCGGTGCGCTCGGTCGGTTTCATCGACGGGCATGCACACCACGGCCTGTCGGTGCGCCGTTCGCTGTTCGCGCGCCGTCTGGCGACCCTGCTCGGCCGGCCGATCACGCACAAGGTGCGCTTCCAGCCACGGGTGGACCTGAGCAACGAAGCCTTCCAGGGCATCAAGGCCATCGTCGCCATGGCCACCGGCAACGAGTTCGACCTGCTGATCAATTCCAGCGCACTGATGCCGGCGCGCCTGCAGGAAATGCTGGTGGACTCGGTGCTGGAAATCTGGCCGCACAACTACAGCGACGCACTCAGGCGCCCCGCCCCGCAGATCGCTCCGCGCCACGTGAAGCTGGCCATGGATTACATCCAGGAGCATCCGGAGGCGATGGTCAGCGGCAGCGACCTGGCCGCGTTGACCAGCGTCAGCCTGCGTGCCCTGCAGGAGGGTTTCCGCCGCTTCGTCGGCAGCTCCATCGTCGCCTATCAGCGCGAAGTGCGCCTGCAGCGTGCCTACGACGCGCTGCAGCAGGACAGCGCGCAGTCGGTCAGCGAGATTTCCCTGGCGCTGGGCTTCAGCAATGTCGGGCGCTTCTGTCAGTACTTCCAAAGCGCCTACGGCATGAGCCCGGCGGACCTGCGCAAGGGACTGCCGGTGTCTGCGTAAGGCGACCGCCGGCGCCATTCCCTGTCGCTCGCCGGCAAGATTCAACCAGCTCGCGAACATCCCACCGACCTACGAGCACAGGGAAACGCCGAGCCAACCAGCCCCTACGCCCCCTGCGATTTCCGCGTATCCACGACCCGGCATTGCCGCCCTGCTCTTCGAAAGCAAATGGCCCGTCGGGTATTCCCGACGGGCCGTTCTTAAAGCGCGGTACCAATCAGAACTGGTAGCTCGCCTTCAGGCTGCCGCTGGCACCGTGGCTGCCGCTGCCGCCCAGCGTGCCAACTTCGGCGCCGACGCTGAAGTCGCCCTGGCTGGCGGTCAGGCTGAACGCGCCGCTGAACTGGTCGCGGCTGTCGAAGGCGGCACGCTGGGAAACGTCCAGGCCCAGCAGATGGCCCTCGCTGTCGACCTTGTACTCGCCCAGCGCGTGGTCGTAGCCCACTTCGAGGCCCGGCACCATCTGCCAGCCGCTGCCCAGCGCCACGGGAGCGAAGGAAGCCTTGAGGTTGACGTAGGCGCTGCGGCGGTTCTCGCTGATGTCGTCGACGTCCAGCGCCAGCTCGCTGCCCTTCTCCTGGAAGCTGTCCAGATCCAGATGGCTGTAGCGCAGGCCGATGCTCGGCTCCAGGGTGACGGTGGACACCGCCGTGCGATAGCCCAGCGCGATGCTGCCGCCGCTGAGGCTGCCGTTGGTGTCGCCCTTGGCCTTGCCCAGGCCGCCGCCGATGTCGCGTTTGCTGTTGTAGTCGAGCCAGCCGTAACTGACGTCGGCGTCGACGAACAGGCCCTGTTCCAGGCCATCGAGGGCGAAACGCGCGCCGCCGCGGAGGAAGGTCAGGTCGGTGTCCACGTCACCGCCGGCACCGCCGACGCTGCCCTTGCTGTAGCCAAAGCCGGCGTTGCCGCTGAGCTGCTCGGAGAAGCGCTGGGTCACGCCAACCATCATGCCCTGGGTGTGTTCGTTGCTGCTTTCGGCGTTGGAAGTCTCGGAGTTGCCCTGGTAACCGGCCAGCGCGGTGGTCCACAGACGGGTCTGCCCGGTCTTCAGATCGACGCCGCTGGCATAGGGCGCGGCGGCGCGATCGATCAGCGCATCCTGGCGCAGCAGGTAGCTGGCCGCATCCGCATGCACCTGGCCGCCGACGGTGGACTCGACGCCACCGAGGGTGCCGGCGTCGATGGCCGACTGCAGGTAGTAGTTGTAGGCGGTGTAGGCACCGGACAGGCTGCTGTTCTGCAACTGGGTCAGCAACTGCGCGCCGGCAGCGGCGTTGCCGGAAAGCCCGGCGACGCCCGGCAGGGTGCTGTAGTAGACCATCTTGCCGCGCAGCACGTAGATGGTTTCCTGGGACAGGCCGAGGCCTTCCTTCAGGTAGTTGTCCATGCTGCCGTACTCGGCGGTCACTTCGTCCAGGCCTGCCTGCAGGTAGCTGGCCTGCACACCCAGCAGCGGCTCATAGATGGCCGCCATGCTCGCCGGCAGCATCGCCAGGGTCGCCTTGACCCGCGTGGCGGTGTAGTCGTTGGTGGCCAGGTAGTTTTCCATGATGGTCTGGCTGTCCACCCCGGCGATGCTCAGCAGCACGGCGGCGGTCCAGCCGGTACGGTCCTTGCCGGCGGTGCAATGGAACACCGCGGCGCCGTCGGCGGCGGCCAGCTCGTTGAACAGCGTGGTGAACTGGCCGCGCATGCCGGCGTCGCTGACGAAGGCGCGGTTGGTCTCCTCCATCATCTCGATGGCCTGGGCAGCGCTGGTGAAGGAGATGTTGGTGACGTTGGCGCCGGAGGTGGTGCTGCCGATGATGTCGATGTTCTGGTAGGTCGCGCCCTCCGGGAGGGTGTCCGGCGTGCCGGCGATCTCGCTCGGGGTGCGCAGGTCGAACACATCGCTGATGCCCAGGCTGTTGAGCACCGCCAGGTCCGTGCCCTTGGGGGTCAGCGCGTTGGAGCGGTAGAACACCCCGGAGCGCATCACGCCGTCGTTGCTGGTGGTGTACGCGGTGGTCGTACCGGCGATGTCGCGGAAGTTGTCGATACCAGCCAGGTGCGGAGTGTCCAGTGTGTAGGTCTCGGCCGCGTTGGCGCAGGCGATGGACAGGCTGAGCAGGGACAGGCCGAGGGTGGATGCGGAAAGCAGAGCGCGATGGAGCACGATGTAGCCTCTTTGAGCTTTGTTGGCGGGGGCTACTATCGGTGGCGCTCCGGACTCGAATGTGACAGTTCCGCGCCCGGCGCAAATGGGCGCGCGATCTGTCCGTGAGCTGCGTTTTCTGTCCGTGTGGCTAGTCTTCGCTGCGCCCGCCGGACTCGCGGTCGCGCTCATAGAGATGGCGCATCGGGAACGCCGGGAGCCAGGCTTCGCGGCGGCAGGTCCACAGCTCATAGGTGGGCTGGAAGCGGTCCGGCTGGTCCAGCGCGCCGAGGCTCACCTCGATCTCGTCGCCGCTGCGGCCGAACACCGAGGAACCGCAGCGCGGGCAGAAGCAGCGCCCCTGATACTCCTGGGTGTCGCCTTCGATACGCACGGCGCTCTCGGGGAAGATCGCCGAGGAGTGGAACAGCGCGCCATGGTGCTTGCGGCAATCCAGACAATGGCAGATGCCGACCCGGTAAGGCCGGCCGCTGACTTCGACGCGCACGCTGCCGCATAGGCAGCCGCCGGTGATCTGGTCCATGGTGCACCTCCTGATGGGTGGAGAGGGGTTGATCCTGCTTCCCCGGCCTGCGGTCCGCCGGGCCGACGCACGGCCGATTTGGCCGTTTCGCGATATTCGTCGTCCGGATCGCGTGAGACAGCCGTCGCGGCCACGCCTAGCATAGGGCACCCAAACACGAGAAACCCGGCGCGCCCTGCCCGCGCGCCACACCTTGCTGCCCCGGAGTCCCATGTCTACCACCGCTTCTTCCCTGGCCACGCCGTCCGTGGCCAGCCAGGCCAGCCCGCTGGTCATGCGCGTGATCGGCGCGTGCGCCCTCGCCCACCTGACCAACGACCTGATCCAGGCTGTGCTGCCGTCGATCTACCCGGTGCTCAAGGCCAACTACGGCCTGAGCTTCACCCAGGTCGGCCTGATCACCCTGACCTTCCAGCTCACCGCCTCGCTGCTGCAGCCCTGGGTCGGCTACCACACCGACCGCCATCCCAAGCCCTGGCTGGCGCCGCTGGGCAGCGTCTGCACGCTGATCGGTATCCTCATGCTGGCCTTCGTCGGCAGCTTCCACGCCATCCTGCTGGCCTCGGCGCTGGTGGGCATCGGCTCCTCGACCTTCCACCCGGAAACCTCGCGCATCGCGCGGCTGGCCTCCGGCGGGCGCTACGGCCTCGCGCAGTCCACCTTCCAGGTCGGCGGCAATGCCGGCAGCGCCTTCGGTCCGCTACTGGCGGCGGCCATCATTATTCCGTACGGGCAAGGCAACGTGGCGTACTTCGGCCTGTTCGCGGTGTTCCTTGTCGGCGTGCTCTGGGGCCTGAGCCGCTGGTACAGCCACCACCTCAACCTGTTCAAGCTCAAGACCGGCGGCGTAGCCACCCACGGGCTGTCCAAGGGCCGGGTGACCGCCTCCCTGGTGGTGTTGGCGCTGCTGGTGTTCTCCAAGTACTTCTACATGGCGAGCTTCACCAGCTACTACACCTTCTACCTGATCGAGAAGTTCGACCTCTCGGTGGCCAGTTCGCAGCTGTACTTGTTCGGCTTCCTCGGCGCGGTGGCGGCCGGCACCTTCTTCGGTGGCCCGGTGGGCGATCGCATCGGCCGCAAAGCGGTGATCTGGTTCTCCATCCTCGGCGTCACGCCCTTCACCCTGGCGCTGCCCTACGTCGACCTGTTCTGGACCAGCATCCTCAGCCTGGTGATCGGCTTCATCCTCGCCTCGGCGTTCTCGGCGATCGTGGTCTACGCCCAGGAACTGGTGCCGGGTAACGTCGGCATGATCGCCGGAGTGTTCTTCGGCCTGATGTTCGGCTTCGGCGGCATCGGCGCGGCCTTCCTCGGCCACCTGGCCGACATCCACGGCATCGAGTACGTCTACAAGCTGTGCTCCTACCTGCCGCTGCTGGGCTGCCTGACCATCCTGCTGCCTTCCACCCGGAAGAAAGCGTAAGCCTCGCGACCGCCGGCGCCGCAGAGTCTTCAGCCTTCGCGGCGCTCCGGCTGGGTGGCGTGCACGAATACCGTGTAGGTATCCGCCGGGTGCGCCACTCCCGCCTGGTCCAGTGCGCGGGCGATGGAGCCGCGGTGGTAGGTGGCGTGGTTGAGGATGTGGAAGAACATTTCCTCGCGGGTAAGGCTGCCACTGCGGCCATCGGTGAAGCGAAAGCGGATGACTTCCGTCGCGCGTTCAGGAGTCAGCGCCGCAAGCTGCTCGACGTACCACTGGCCGGAGGTCAGCAGGCGCTCGCGCAGTTCGTCATAGCCGGGGACCGACTGGGTATTGGTAGCCGGGTGCGGATCCGCCTTGCCGCTCAGGCGCGCGCGGAAAAGGTCCTCGACAATCGCCAGATGATTGAGCTGCTGGAGCGCGAATGCGTGTTGCTCGGGGAACCGCTCGGGATCAATCCGCGCGATGGCATCCAGCGCGCGGCGGTCCGACCAGCATTTGTAGGCGAAGGCCTGGCTCAGCATCGCGATTCCTTGTCAGCGGCTACTCAAGACGAAGGCGACACTGTAGCGCATCCGAAGCTTGGGTTGTGCAGGCCCAGGTGCCAGACTGGCGAAAGCCCCCAGGACGATTCGCTGCCATGAAAACCCCCGATATCGAAGCCATCCGCGCCTTCCTGCTGGTCGCCGACCTGAAGAGTTTCACCCGCGCCGCCGAAGTCACCGGCGCCACCCAGGCGGCCATCAGCCTGAAGATCAAGCGTCTGGAGGAATCCCTCGGCCGCCCACTGCTCGAGCGTACGCCGCGCCGCGTGACGCTGTCGGCCCAAGGGTCGGTGTTCCTCGCCAGCGCCCGTCGCCTGCTGGCCAGCTACGACGAAACCCTGCGCTGCTTCGACACGCCTCGCCGCACCCTGCGCATCGGCGTCAGCCACCACATCCTCGGCGCTGACCTGAGCCATTGGCTCAAGCGCCTGGCGCAGACCGATCCGGAGGTGATAGTCGCCTTCAGCCTGGGCACCTCGCGGCAGATGCTGGAAAGCTACGAGGAAGGTGCGCTGGATATCGCTCTGATCCTGCGCCACGACAACCGCCGCCAGGACGGCGAGGTGATCGGCAGCGAGCGCTTCGGCTGGATGGCCGCCGAGTCGTTCGAACTGGTACAGGACGCGCCGCTGCCCCTGGCCATCCAGCCGGCGCCCTGCGGCATGCGCAGCATGGTCACCAGCGCCCTGCAGGCGCAGAACCGTAGCTGGAGCGAAGCCTTCGTCGGCTCGGGGATTCTCGCCATCGGCGCGGCGGTGTCGGCCGGCATCGGCATTGGCGCCATGGTCGAACGCATGGCGCCAGCGGGTTGCACGGATGTGCGCGAACGCTTCGGCTTGCCGGAGCTGCCGCCCCGCGACGTGGTGCTCTACAGCGCTCATCGCGATGTCCAGACCCGCGCGCTGATCAGCACGCTGAGCCGGGCCATCGCCGCCTGATCCTCAGGCCAGCAGCACGCCCACGCGCGCCAGGAACAACGCCAGCGCCAGGATCAGCGAGCCGCACAGCGCGACGGCGGCAAAATGGGTGAGGGCGAAATCTCGGGCATCAATCGGTTCGCGGTCCATGAACGGCACTTCCTGAGCGGCAGTTGGGAGTCGCCAGTATCGAAAGTGCCGTGACGGACAAACAGCGCGCGCCGGCTATTTCAGTGATAAGAGAAACGCCTCAGTAACCGGTCTGGCGATTCACCGTGTGCAGCAGTTCGGCGCCTTGCAGATCGCGCAGGATGTTCTTCGCCACTACTGCCGCGCCACCTTCCACCTGCATGGTGCTGGCGATGTGTGGCGTGACCCAGACGTGCGGGTGCGACCACAGAGGATGCCCCTCGGGCAGCGGCTCCTCATGGAAGACATCGAGGATAGCCGCGCCGACCTGCCCCGCATCCAGCGCCGCGACCAGATCAGCCTCCACCACGTGCTCGCCGCGGCCGACATTGATCAGCGCCGCACCCTTGGGCAGTTGCGCCAGCATCTCGCGGTTGAGGATGCCGCGGGTGCTGTCGGTCAACGGCAGGAGGTTGACCAGGATGTCGCACTGGGACAGGAAACTCGCCAATTGTTCGGGACCGGTGTAGGTCTTTACCCCGTCGATCTGCCGCTCGGAGCGGTTCCAGCCCAGCAGCTGGAATTTCAGATGGCGCAGTTGCGCGAGGCACGCCTGGCCCAACTGGCCCAGCCCCATCACACCGACGCGGCTGGTCGCGGCCGGCAGGATATTCAGCGGCTCCCATACCTGCGCGGCCTGGGCCACGCGATAGGCCGGCATCTGGCGGTGCAGCGCCAGCGCCGACATCACTACGAACTCGGCCATGATGTCCGCCAGGGATTCATCGACCATGCGCACGAGCGCCACTGATTCAGGGATCTTCGACAGGTCGAACTGATCGACCCCGGCGCCCGCCGCGAACAGTACGCGCAAGCCGGTGTAGCGGTCGATGTCGTCCACTGCTTTCCAGGTCAGCAGGTAGGTGACCCGCGCCGGGTCGACCGCCTCGAAGCCCTCGACGAATTCCAGCTCCGGCACCTGGGCGGCAAGCAGGGTTCGCCATTTCTCGGCGTTTTCGAGTTCGGCGTTGTAAAGAAAAATCACGTCCTGTTCCTCGCTCTTGTTGTTCGCACGTTCTGGCAGTTAACCAGCCGACTTGCGAGAGGACCACCACTGTAGAAGTACTGCGGGCCCGCAGACGGACACGCCCTGTTCACCCGGCCGGCGGAGGCGCCCCCGACACTGACCATCGGCCGGCGCGCCACTGCGAAATCCCGACCTGATCTTCACAAATTCTTAAGCAGCTTGCGCGCAGCCTCGATATACAGCGCGGTAAAGGATGGCAGGAGTGCCAGGCTGGAAGACTCGGGCTCGACGCTTTCCCACCAGGTGGACGGACAAGCGCTGAGTCAGGCGAGGGCTTGAAAAGAAGGATGTGATTGTTCTGCCCTGTTCATTGGCGTAGTGCTAGCAGAGTATTCAATTGGACATTCAATCGGTTCCAGGTCGCTCGCCGACCTATCTGGTCACCGCCATCGGTTCGTTATGCGCCGAGGCGGTCATCCAGTCGCTGCGCCGTGTCCCCAGGGCCCGAGTGGCGGGCATCAACTCACTTCCTCGGGAGTGGACAGCCACTTCATCCCTGCTGGATGCCTTCCACCGCGTTCCGCCAGCCAGGGACGTCCCCGCCTATATCGCCAGCGTGCTGGACATCTGCCGGTTGGAGCAGGTGACCCACGTGCTGCCGCTGATCGACCTGGAGGTCGATGCGTTCACCCTTCACCGACAGGAGTTTTCCGCTCAAGGCGTCACCCTGTGCATGGCTCCCGCCGAAACCGTCCGCATCAGCCGGGACAAATGGCTGGTCTATGACACCTTCCGGGATCATCCGGTCATCCACCCGATCCCGACCTGGAAGCTGGAGGACCCCGAGGTGGACGACCTGCCATTCCCGCTGCACGCCAAGCCGCGTGACGGCCGAAGCAGCGAAGGACTGGCGCGCATCCTCGATGCGGATGACCTGGCCTACCTGAGAAAGAAGTTGAAAAGCCGACCCTATGTCGTGCAGCCCCTGCTGGATGGCGATGTCCACGTTGTGGACATTGTCCGCCGACGGGCTACGGGACAATGGGCCGGCATGGCGCGCAAGGAGCTGGTACGAACCTCCAACGGTGCGGGCGTGACCGTCAGGATGCTCGACGAACCGGCACTGCTTGATGCCGCTTCACAGGTGGCGGTGGCGCTGGATCTGGACGGCTGCATCAATATCGAGTTCCTCGTAGGCGGGGACTGGCCGCTGGTGATGGACATCAACCCACGCTTTTCCGGCGGCGTCGCGTTCAGTCATCTTTCCGGCTACGACATGGTGGCCAATCACTTGCGCTGCTTCTCGGCAGAGCCACTCGATCCGCCTGTGATCCCGGCACCGGCCATCCATGCACGAAGTTACATGGAAACCACCTTTGCCATGCCTGACGACCTTAATCGGCCGTCATTGCTGGCGAGCTGAGAGTGGTGGTGGTCGGTAGGGCGCTGCGGCCGGGCATCATGCGATACCCGAATCCTGCAACGACGCCACACGCTTGCCCAGTGGCGTCCGGCCAAAGCCATCGGCGGCCAGGGTCTGCTGCGCAGGCTCCGCGGAGCGCTCGCGCATACCCAGGGGCGTTCTGCTGAAACCGTCCTCAGCAAGGGTTTGCTGTGCCGGCACATCCGAATCCACACGCATGCCCAGCGGAGTACGACTGAAGCCCTCTTCAGCCAGCTGCGGTGCCACGCTCTTGTCGGCCGAGGGCGTCAGTTGGAAGCATGTGGCGCCGTGAGCACAGCTGGCTTCGGCAGCAGCATTCGCGTGCACTGCAATGCCAGCCAGCGAGAAGGCGACGGCGGTTACGAAGGTCTTCAGATTTTTCATGGCATCGATCCTCAAGGGGTAAGGGAACAGCTCATCTGAGTGGTACGCAACGCACCGGAGAATCCTGAGGTGCGTGCCATACCGCCGAGCTGTTGGAGCTCATTAAGAGCCCTCGGGGTATCTGCACCATGTCGAAAACAGCCGCCGCCATCTCCACGAATGTCGGGGCGGCCGCCAGATACAATGGAATACAGAAGGGCCGCGAGAGAGGCTGCGATAAGCGAGCGTCGTCGTTCGAGGTCGAAACCGATGCCTCCACCGAAACGGCCGACAGCGGCCTGTCGCGGACAGCATCGAGATCCCGGCATCCTTTTAAAATCGTCGTGTAACGGCTAGCCTCGCCGTCCGGTTCGGACTGGTCCGCCGATACCTATCAAGGAAATCCGATGCCACTCTCTTTGCAGTTCGAACAGGTCGACGTTTTTGCCGAACAGCGCCACGAAGGTAATGCGCTGGCCGTGGTGGTGGGTGCCGACGAGCTGAGCACCGAGCAGATGCAGGCGTTTGCCCGGTGGACGCAACTGAGCGAAACCACCTTTCTGCTGAGGCCTCGAACTCCGGAAGCGCACTACCGCGTGCGCATCTTTACCCCGCTGCGGGAGCTGCCCTTTGCCGGCCACCCGACGCTGGGTAGCTGCAAGGTGTGGCTGGATCAGCAGGGCAACCCCGAGTTAGTCGAGATAATTCAGGAATGCCCGGCGGGCCTGATTCGTGTCCGCCGCCGGGGTACGCAACTGGCTTTCTCCGCCCCGCCGCTCCTGCGCAGCGGGCCGTTGGATGCCTTGACGCTAAAACGCATCGAGCAAGGTCTCGGCCTCACTGCAGCGCAGATCCGCGCCAGCCAGTGGGTCGACAACGGTCCCGGTTGGGCGGGCGTGTTGCTCACCAGTCGCGATGAGGTGCTGGGGATCAGGCCCGATTACGCCGCACTGCAGGGGCTGAATGTTGGTGTCATTGCCCCGTGGGAAGGTCCTGCGGCGGAAGCCGATGTGGAGGTCAGAGCCTTCATGGGCGAGGAATGCAACGAGGACCCCGTCACCGGCAGTCTCAATGCCGGCCTGGCTCAATGGCTGATCGGCACGGGCACCTTCAGCGACCGCTACAGCGTGAGCCAGGGCACCGCCCTCGGACGTCGGGGGCGCCTGCAGATCGAAAGCACCGGCGGGATCCTCTGGGTAGGTGGAGCGGTACAGCGCTGTATTTCCGGCAGGGTTCTCTTCTAAAAGCGGGCTACGCTCCTCCAGTCGACATCTGGAGAGTCCACGATGATCCGCTCCCTGCTGACCGCATCCTTGCTGCTCCTGAGTGTTCCGGCCCACGCCGACGTGGCGGCCTTCCCCTCCACCTTTCAAACCCAGGACATCACCGTAGACGGCGCGATCATCCACGTCCGCGTCGGTGGCAGCGGGCCGGCGGTGGTGCTGCTGCATGGTTTCGGCGATACCGGTGACATGTGGGCGCCGCTGGCCGCGAACCTGGCCAAGGACCACACCGTCGTGGTGCCGGACCTACGCGGTATGGGCCTGTCATCGATCCCCGCCGGCGGCTACGACAAAAAAACCCAGGCTGGCGACATCCGCGCGGTGCTGGCTTCGCTGGGCATCGAGCATTCGGTGGTGGTCGGCCATGACATCGGCACCATGGTCGCCTACGCCTATGCGGCGCGCTATCCGCAGCAAACCGAGCGCCTGGTGGTGATGGACGCTCCGCTGCCCGGCATCCCGCCGTGGAATGACATCGTCCGTTTGCCAATGCTCTGGCACTTCGACTTCGGCGGCCCCGACATGGAACGACTGGTATCGGGGCGCGAACGCATCTACCTGGATCGCTTCTGGAACGAGTTCGCCGGCGACCCACGCAGGTCGACGAAGCCACCCGGCAGCATTACGCCAAGCTCTACGCCCGCCCCGGCGCTATGCATGCGGCCTTCTCCCAGTTCCGCAGCATTCGCCAGGATGCCGTGGACAACGAGGCGTCGAACAAGACGCGCCTGACGATGCCGGTGCTCGCCGTCGGCGGTGAGAAATCCTTCGGTGCCAACGAAGCCATCGTCATGCGCAATGCCGCCGACAACGTCACCGAAGTGGTGGTGCCGGGGGCGGGTCACTGGCTGATGGAAGAGGCGCCTGCGCAGACGATCCAGGCGATTCGAGATTTTATTTCGCCTTGAGGGACAGTCCATCGGGGAGCGGGTTTCAGCCGCCTGAAGCCTCGTTCCAATGGAGCTTAACTGCGCCCAACTCCGTCAAATCACCACAAAAACCTCACTGCCGTCTGTCACAAAATTCCTACAAGCAGGTTGACCATCAAAACCTGCGCCTCTAGTTTCCTACTCTTCTTTCGTCGGGGTGCGCTGCGCTCGGGCGATCACAACGGCAAAGGAATGTCCGATATGTTCAAGCCCCTCAGGCCCTGGCTGCCTGCCGTGCTGCTTTGCAGCCCTCTCGCCGCGCAAGCGGAAGGTCCCTCTGGCGATTTCTGGCTGATTCATCAGCAGGGCAGCCTCTACAAGAACGAAATCTTCGTCATCGATGGCGACCCCGCCAACATCTACGACCGCAAGAACGGCGTGCGCTCGCTGGGCGTCTATCAGTTCTACGAGGAAGGCGCCAAGCCGACCTTCACCGCCTATGACGTGGAGGTCGACTGCGCGAAGAACCGCGTACGCCTCAACGGCGCGCAGAACTACGACAAGTTCTACAACGACATCCGCCAGAAGAAGGTTTCCAAGGAGTGGCAGAAAAAGCCTGAGGCCTGGATCGCCCAGAGCCGTGACTTCCTCTGCAAGCCGGACGCCCACGTGGAGCAGAAGATGTATCCGCTGGGCAAGATGCCCACTGCGCAGTTGGTCTCGGCCGCTCCCGGCCTGTTCCAGCTGCGCAACCGCGAGCACGCCAAGAACCTGATCCTGGAAATGGTCGACAAGGGCTTCGAGCAGATGCCCGTCAAGAACGCACCGGCCAAGGAGGGCGTGCAATGAAAGGACTACTCGCACTGGGAATGATCGCCATCCTGCTCGGCGGCTGTTCCGCCATTCCCACCCTGCCCGAGGCGCAGGCCCGCAGTTACTGGAAGGGCCGTCCAGCCGGCGACGCCATCGATCATTTCGGCGCGCCCAGCGATATCGGCCTTGCGCCGGAGAACGACTGGGTCGTGCTGATCTATCGCCGCGACACCTCCTACGTCTCCCGTGAAGCGCTCGGCACCTACACCGGCCCGCAGAACGGCCAGTTGGTGCACACCGAATACTGGGGCGATGTCGTCCACTCGGCCAGCTGCGAAATCCGAGTCGCCATCAACCGCGCCCGGCAAGTGGACTACCTGCTGACCCGCGGCAACTGCGGCGGTATCGCACTGAAACCGGAAGCCTGAGCCCTGGCCCCTCTCAAAGACGAGACAAAACCATGCCCAACCTGAACTACCTGGCGAAAGCCGTCTTTCCCCTGCTCGGCCTCCTGACCGTCGCCTCGCAGGCCTCTGCCGAAGAGGTGAAAGTGACGGAGCTGCTGCGCAGCGGCTATGACGTGAAGGCGGCCTACGTGGCGCCGGGCCGGATCACCCAGATCCACTTCCTGATCCTGCAGAAGGGCTCGTCGGTCTATCAGTGCGCTACCTATGAGAACGGCGCGCCCCTGCAGCGCTACTACAACTACTCCAACACCTACTCCTGTTCGGCGGTCGGGGATTGGGTCCTGCAGAACGGGGCCATGCCCAACGCCGGACAGTGACCCTGACAAGGTCAGCATCAGCGATGCTGACCAAGCTTCCCCTTCCAAGGATATCCATGAAACTGCGTTTGCTACCCGCCAGCCTGCTGCTCGCCTGCGCCCTTTCCCACGCTGCCGAACAGCCGGCAATCCCCAAGCCCCTCGAAGAGCAGGTCAGCCGCCTGGTGGAGCTGTACAAAGACAGCTTCGCCACCGGCTACCCCGAAGCCACCCATGTGCAGACCCTGAAGACCGCCCCGGACAGCGAGATCATCCTGGCGGTGTTCACCATCGAAGGCTTCGACATGGGCAACAACTACAATCAATATCTCGCGGTCTTTTCCGCCACACCGAATGAAGAAGGCCAGGAGCATTACAGCCTGCTGGACTCGATGCAGATCGGCGGCGGTGGCTGGCGTTCGATCGAGAAGCTGGTCGCCCGGCTCGTCGCCGACCCGACAGGCAAGCGCACCCTGATCGACATTCCGGTGATGGAAAACGGCGAGGACGACGGGCCGAACTTCCCTAGCCGCGCCGGCGTGATCCACCTGGCCCTGGAAGGCGCTCAGACGCCCCGGATAGTGGAGCAGAACTGAGACCGTCGCCCCCATCCTTCAGCGAGCGGCTGCACATTCATTCATCAGATAGGTCACCAACTGCCGTGCATGGGACGACAGCGCGTCCCAGTCGGCGACGCAGATGCGCAGCTCACGGGTGGCCCAGGCATCGGCGAGAGGCACCACCGCCGTCGGCAGCTCCTGAGCCATGCGCGTGGCGGCTGCCTCCGGGAGCATTGCCACGCCCACCCGCTGGGCGACCAGTTGCGCAATGGCATCGAAACTCGGCGCACGCACCCGCACCTTGAGCGGCATGGCATTGCGCACCGCCATCGCCTCGACGAAACGCTGCATGGCGCGCTCGGCCGGCAGGCATACGAAGGGGTAGCTCAGCGCATCGCGCAGACTCGGCAGGTGCTGGCTGGCCAGCGGGTGATCCTGCGGCACCAGCAGCACCAGCTTGTCGTTGCGGAACGGTAGCGACAGCAGGCCCGCGGTGGGCAAATTGCCGTCGTAGACACCGATGTCGATCTGCCCTTCCTGCACGGCACGCAGCACATCCTTGCTGTTCTGCTCGATCAGTTGCAGGTCCACCTCGGGGTAGTCCGCCAGGAAAGGCCCCAGCGCGGTCGGCAGGAAGGTACTGTTGGCCACCGTCGAAGCCGCCAGGCGCAGGGTGATGCGGCGCTCTCCGCTCAGCTCCTGCAGGGTATCCCGGAGCTGCCGGGCCTCCTTCAGTACGCGCTGGCCCGCCTCCAGCACCAAGCGGCCGGTCGGCGTGAGGGTCATGCCGTCGCTGTGTCGGACAAACAGCGAGAGCCCGCAGCGCTCCTCGAACAGGCGCAGGCGGTTGCTTGCCGCCGACACCGCCACCGGGACCGACGCCGCCGCCTTGCTCAGGCTGCCGGTGCTGGCGATGGCCGCGATCAGGCGCAGATCGGCCAGGTCGAAATGCATGAAGCGTTCTCCAAATACGAAAGCTATGTTCGCCAAGTTGGGATTCTAGCGATATAGCCTTCTCTCTAGAATAAAGCCTTCTCCTGCCTTGCCCCCGTGCCTCCGTGAATAGCCCAACTTCCTTCTACCAGCGCAGCCTGCGCAACGGCGTGTTCTTCGCCGTGCTGTCCGCCACCGGTTTCAGTCTCAAGGCGGTCTTCGTGAAGCTCTCCTACGCTGCCGCTCCGGTGGATGCGGTGACGGTGCTGGCCATCCGCATGGGCTTGGCGCTGCCGCTGTTCCTCTGGCTGATCTGGCTGAGCCGCAGCCCGGAACAAGCTCGCCTGACGCTGGCCGATGGCGTGCGCATCCTGCTGCTCGGGTTGTTCGGCTACTACCTCTCCAGCCTGTTCGACTTCTATGGCCTGGAGTACATCAGCGCCGGGCTGGAGCGGCTGATTCTGTTCACCTACCCGACCCTGGTACTACTCCTGCAGATGGCCGTGAACCGGGAGCGCCCCGACTCCCGCACCCTGGTGGCCATGGGCTTGTGCTACCTGGGGCTGGGCATCGCGCTGGTGCACGACATCCGCGTGGAAGGAGGCCATGGACAGACCCTGCTGGGCGCACTCTGGGTGTTCGCCAGTGCCGTGACCTATGCCCTCTACTACATGGGCACGGCCGCCGTGGTGCGGCGCGTGGGCTCGATGCGACTGGCCGGGCTGGCCGGCGGCGCTTCATCGGTGATGGTGCTGATCCACTACGCGGTGAGCGGCAACGTGCAGCAACTGGCGTCACTGCCCGGCGCGGTGTGGGTCCACGGCTCGCTGATGGCACTGATTTCCACCGTGCTGCCGATCTACTGGATGGCGCTGGCAATCCAGCGTATGGGCGCGACCCACGCAGCCGCGTTCGGCAACCTGGGCCCGGTGTTGACCGTGTTCGCCTCTTGGGCGCTGCTGGGCGAGGCGATCACGGTCTACCAGATCGCCGGCCTGGCGCTGGTGCTGTTCGGGGTTTCGCGGTTGTCCGGGGCCAAGGCAGCCCCTCAGCCTGCGCCGAGCAGCAGGCTGAGGATTGCAAAGCCGTGAGCTGACAGCTGCACTCAGGTGTTGCGCCAAGGATCAGCCCGACGGCAAGCGCTTGCGGGTTCATACGTACCCGATCCTCATGTTGATGGGCCAACTGACCGGATGCGTTACGGCAGCGTCGCCCCAGCGGTTGGCCATGTCGGCGGCGAAGTCATGTAGCAGGTCTTCACGTCCGCCCTCGCAGGCGCTGCGCACCGCCGACCAGGTGGAGACGTAGCCGAGGAATTCCTCGAGGTTCCACGCCAGGCGAATGGCGATTTCTGGCCCTGGAAATTCGCTGAAAGGGAAATCGAGGGTGGCGTAGCCGCTGTCCACCAGCTTGCGTTCGGCAGGCCAGAAAGGGCCGATCTCCTTCCAGTAGAACTGCTCGAAACGCTCGCCCAGCGTGCCTTCCAGGCGCAACACGCCATAGCTGATCAGCGCCAGGATCGCGTTGGGTCCGGCGACTCGCCGCACCTCGGCGTAGAACCTCGGCAGGTCGAACCAATGCGCGGCCTGCGCGGCGGTGATCAGGCTGGCGCTGCGGCTGAGCAGCGGGAGTTCTTCGGCCGGGGCGCAGGCATAGTTGACGTTCTCTTGCAGCGCCGCATGGGCGATCTGATCCGCACTGGGATCGAGGCCGACCACGGAACTGAAGTGCTCCGCCAGTTGCCGTGTCAGCTGGCCGCTTCCGCAACCGACGTCGACCGCAAGCGCCCGGTCGGGTGCCATTGAAGCCAGGTAGGCGGCCAGCTCCGCCGGGTACTCGGGACGGAAACGTGCATAGGCCTGCCCGCCCTGGTCGAACCAGTTGCGCAGGTCGGCGGACGGGGAATTCATGATTGGCGTCTCCTGTCCTGACGGTTGTGTGACATGAATGTACTGGGCAAACCTGCGTTCAGACCAGAGCCACCCCGACCGATGCAGGGCTTGCGCCCTGCCCGACCACATTACGCGGTCAGACCTGAGCCATGCCGCCGTCGACGAAGAGTTCGATGCCGTTGATGAAGCTGGCCGACTCCGAGGCCAGGAAAGCCACCGCCTTGCCGATCTCCCGCGGCTCGCCCAGGCGGCCCAGCGGCACTTGGCTGGCCAGCGCGTCGAACAGGCCCTGGCGCGCCTCATCAGGCACCAGGCCACCGAGGCCGGGCGTGCGCACCGGGCCGGGGCTGACGACGTTGACGCGGATGCCACGGTCCTTGAGATCCAGCGCCCAGGAGCGGGCGAAGTTGCGCACGGCGGCCTTGCTCGCGCTGTAGACGCTGAAGTTGGCGGTGCCCTGGATCGAGGTGGTGGACGAGGTGAGGATTACCGACGCGCCGTCGGTCAGCAGCGGCAGCGCCTTCTGCACGGTGAACAGCACGCCGCGCACGTTGGTGCCGAAGATGCGGTCGAAGTGCTCCTCGGTGATCGCGCCCAGCGGCAGCATGTCACCGCCGCCGGCATTGGCGAAGAGGATGTCCAGGCGGCCGGCGGTTTTCGCGATCTGCGCGTACACCGCATCGAGGTCGGCGAGCACCGAAGCGTCGGCGCGGATCGCCGTGGCGGCCGGGCCGATGGCTTGCACGGCAGCGTCCAGTTCAGCCTGGCGGCGGCCGGTGATGAATACCCGGGCGCCTTGCGCGGCGAGTTCCTGTGCGGCGCCGAGGCCAATGCCGGTGCTGCCGCCAGTGACCAGTGCAACTTTACCAGTGAGGGACTTGTTCATGATGAGCTCCTGAGATTTCCGGGTCGAGGGTTCTGCCTCAAAGCCTGCGTCTGACGCGGCTTTGCGGTAAGGCATGGCGTTACTCTAGGGCTCGGTGATTGATGGAAAAAGCACATACAATGGAATGACTATCCACAGCCATGGATAATCAGACGATCCTCGGAGGAATACCCATGGATCAGCTCCAAGCCATCCGCGCCTTCGCCCGCGTGGTGGAGGCCGGCAACTTCACCCGCGCCGCCGACTCACTGGACATGCCCAACGCCACCCTGAGCAAGCTGGTGCAGGAGCTGGAGGCGCACCTGGGCGTGCGCCTGCTGCAGCGCACCACGCGGCGCGTCACGGTGACGCCGGAAGGCCAGGACTACTACGCCAAGGCCACCCGCGTGCTGCGCGACCTGGAGGACATCGACTCGACCTTCAACGTCGCCCGCAGCAGGCCACGCGGCCACCTGCGCATCGACGTCGGCGGCTCCACTGCGCGGGATGTGCTCTTGCCGCTGCTGCCGGACTTTCTCGCGCGCTATCCGGACATCCGCATCGACCTGGGCGTGTCCGACCGCTCGGTGGACCTGATCAGTGACAACGTCGATTGCGTGATCCGCGGCGGCGCGCTGGACGCCTCTTCGCTGGTGGCGCGCGGCATCGGCCACGCGACCATGATCACTTGCGCCTCACCCGAATACCTGCGCCACAACGGCGTCCCCGCCTACCCGGAGGAACTGCGCAACGGCCATCGGCTGGTCAGCTACCTGTCGCCGCAGAACGGCCGGGCGGTGCCCTTCCGCTTCGAGCGCGACGGCGAACGCAGCGAACTGAAGCTCGAGCACCGCATCGGCGTCAACGAGAGCAACGCGCACCTGGCCGCCTGCGTGGCCGGCCTGGGCATCATCCAGACCTTCACCTACGCCGCTGGCGCCGCCCTGCGCGACGGTACGCTGGTGGAAATCCTCGCGGACTGGCGCCCGGCGCCCTACCCCTTCCACGCCGTCTACCCGCACAACCGCTACGTCACGCACCGCTTGCGGGTATTCATCGACTGGCTGGTGGAGTGCTTCCCGGCGAAGGTCGCCGGCTGATTCCTCAGGGCTGTCTGTCAGCCAGCGACTCGAGCAGCTCGGCCGAAGGCACGAAGAACAGGCTGCCGGTCACCGCCCGGCTGTAGTCCAGCAGGCGGTCGTAATTGCCGGCAGGGCGGCCGACGAACATGTTCTCCAGCATCTCCTCCACCGGCGCCGGCGAGCGCGCGTAGCCGATGAAGTAGGTGCCGAACTCCCCCGCGCCGGGCCGGCCGAAGGGCATATTGTCGCGCAGTATCTTCACCTCCTGGCCGTCCTTCTCCAGGGTGGTCAGCGAACTGTGCGAACAGCTCGGCTTCACGTCGTCACCCAGTTCGATGTCGGCCAGCTTGGTGCGGCCGATGATGCGCTCCTGGGCTTCGGTGGAGAGCTGGTTCCAGCCGGTCATGTCATGCAGGTACTTCTGCACCAGCACGTAACTGCCGCCGGCAAAGTCCGCGTCCTCGTCGCCGATCAGGGTGAAGTGCGGGACCTCGCGGCCTTCCGGGTTCTCGGTGCCGTCGACGAAGCCGATGATGCTGCGCATGTCGAAGTAGCGGAAACCCTGAACCTCGTCGACCACCGTGACCGCATCACCCAGGCGCGCCATGAGTTGCGTCGCCAGCTCGAAGCACAGGTCCATCTGCTCCGCGCGGATGTGCAGCAGCAGGTCGCCCGGCGTGGACACCACGACCCGCTCGCCGCTGCCGATCTCGCGGAAGGCATGCAGGGATGCCGGGCGCGGAGCGCCGAACAGCGCATCCCACGCCGCCGAGCCGAAGCCCACCACACACGACAGGTTGCCCGTCGGCACACGCTTGCCGACCGAGCGCACCAGCGCGGAAACGTCCTCGCATAACGCGCGGACCGGGCTCCAATCCTTACCAGGAGTCAAGGTGGCGACCAGGAAGATCGCGCTGCGAGTGATGGGGCTGTCCACTGCCTGGGGTGCCGGGGATTCGTTGAGCATGTCGTCCATTCGCCGCCATTGAGGTTGGGGGATGAGATTAGCAAAGCAGCTCGTCTTCGAGCATGACGAAGTCCGGGGAAATTGATCACGGACGGTGACTGCTACTACGAGGCCTTCGGCTTGATCGAATACAACCCCGCCAGCAGGATCAGCAACGCGCCGACGACGGTCCAGAGGGTCGGCGTCTCACCGAAGACGATGAGGCCGATCAGCGTGGCGAAGGCCAGCAGCGAGTAGTTGAACGGCTGCAGCGTCGAGGCCTGGGCGTACTTCAGCGCCTGGATCAGCAGCAGCTGGGCGATCACCCCAGAGACGGCGACGATCGACATCAGCAGCGCCTCGTGGGGCGTCGGCGTGACCCAGGCAGGAAGCCCGGTGGAGGTAGACGCCACGGCGCCGACCACGGCCATGTACAGCGTGGTGGTGGCGAAGGAATCTGTCTGGCTGATGCGCCGCGAGAGGATGTTGAAGAAGGCGAAGGTCAGCGCCGCCGCCAACGGGATCAGCGCCGCGGGCTCGAACACGCCCATGCCGGGGCGCAGGATCAGCAGCGTACCGCCAAACCCCACCGCCGCCGCCAACCATTGCCGACCGACCATCCGCTCACCGAGGAACAGCCGCGCCAGGCCCAGCGTCATCAGCGGGAACACCGCGTAGAGCGCGTGGGTCTCGGCCAGTCCGAGATAGCGCAGGGCCAGGCCGAAGATGGCGATCTCGCCTACGCCCAGCAATGCGCGGACCACCTGCTGCCTGGGACTGGCGCTGCGGCTGGCCGCGCGCACGCCGCCCTGGGAGCGACAGACGATGAGCGCGAACAGCACGAACACCCAGTAGCGCACCATCACCAGTTCGGCCACCGGCAAGTGGCGGACCAGCACCTTGGTGATGCCATCCTGGCAGGCGAAGATGAGCATCGACAGCAGGCACAGGGCGATGCCGAGGCGCGAGTGGCTGGCGACGGCCAGCGCGGTGGCCGTGGTCTTGCTGGTCATGGAGGAATGCTCGCGGGCAGTGGCGCCTCGCTGCGGGCGCCTCCCGCGCTTGTGCCGGAGTGTCCGGGGCGCGGTCAAGCCAGGCGACGCTGGCAAGCACGCCGATGTCGCCCGCAAGCTGCCGGTACTTCAATCCGGCGCGGCTTCCCTCTACAGTCTGGCGACCCGCTCAAGGCGACAACGGTGATCCATGGACAGGTTTCAGGAAATGACAGTGCTGCTGGCCGTGGCCGAAGCCGGCAGCTTTGCCGCTGGCGCGAAGCAGGTGGGCCTGTCGCCACCCAGCGTGACACGCGCCATCGCTGCGCTGGAGCAACGCCTGGGCACCCTGCTGCTGGCCCGCAGCACCCGCAGCGTGCGCCTGACCGAAGCCGGCCAGCGCTACGTCGAAGACTGCCGGCGCATTCTCCAGGAGCTGGAAGAAGCCGAGGAGCTGGCCTCCGGCAGCGCCCTGCGCCCGCGCGGCAATCTGACAGTGACTGCCCCGGTGCTGTTCGGCGAGCTGTACCTGATCCCGCTGATCGCCAGCTACCTGGACGCCCACGCCGAGGTGACGGTCAACGCACTGCTGCTGGATCGCATCGTGAACATGCTCGACGAGGGCGTCGACGTCGCCCTGCGCATCGGCCAATTGCCCGAAGGCAGCCTGACCGCGTTGAAGGTCGGCGAAATCCGCCCGGTGGTCTGCGCCTCGCCCGCCTTCCTCGACCGCCACGAACGACCGCAACATCCCAACGACCTGCTGGGCGCGCCGGTGGTGATGGCGACCACCAGCGTGCTGCTGACCGACTGGCAGTTCCTCACCGCGGACGGTCCGCTGACCCTGCGCCCGCCCTCGCGCTTCGCGGTCAGCTCGAACAACGCGGCGATCCACGCGGCGCGGCTGGGCTGGGGCTTTACCCGCGTGCTGTCGTATCAGGCGGCCGAGGCCGTGGCCCGCGGCGAGCTGGAAATCGTCCTCGCCGATTTCTCAACGGCGCCGCTGCCGATCCACCTGCTCTACCAGGACAGTGCAAGGTTGCCGGCGAAGGTGCGCAGCTTCGTCGCCCATTGCGCGGAGCGCCTGCGCGCCGACCCGGCCCTGCAAGCCGCACAGCCGTGAGCCGCTACCGGGAGATGCAGGCGTTCGACGCCGTGGCGAGCTGCGGCAGCCTTGCCGCGGGCGCGCGCGAGCTGCGGCTGTCCACCGCGACGGTGATGCGCCTGGTCGCCGCGCTGGAATCGCGCCTGCAGTGCCAGCTGCTGGAACGCGGCCCGCGCGGCATCTCCTTGAGCGCCAGCGGCGAAGCCTTCGCCGCCAGCTGCCGGCAGATTCTCCAGGGCATCGACGAGGCGGAAGGCTCGCTCGACGGCCTGCAGGCGCATCCGGCCGGGCAACTGGACATCACGCTGCCGCTGCTGATGGCCGACCGCATCTTCGCGCCCATCGCCCTGGACTACCTGGCGGCCTTCCCCGACGTGCACCTGCGCAGCCGCCACCGGGAGGACCTGCCGCGCCTGCTGGAAGACGGCATCGACGTGGCGCTGGTGATAGGCACACTGCCCGACTCCTCCGGTTTCGCCCTGACGGTGGGCACGGTGCGGCCGGTGATCTGCGCATCGCCCGACTATCTCGCCCGGTACGGCGTGCCGCAGGCGCCGGAAGACCTCAAGGCGCATTGCATCATCGTTTCCGGCAGCCAGGGCGCAGTCAGCGAATGGCGCTTCCGCCATCAGGACGCAGCGCGTTCGGTGCGCCTGTCCCCGCGCCTGTCCTGCAGCACCACTCATGCGGCGATCCGCGCTGCCAGCCTGGGCCTCGGGCTGACCCGCTGCATGAGCCACGAGGCGCACGCCGAGCTGAGCAGCGGACGTCTGCAGGTGGTATTGCAGGACTACGCCGCGCCGGGGCTGCCGGTGCAACTGATCTACCGCGAAGGCCGCCGCGCGGCGGCGCGGGTACGCACCTTCCTCGATTTCGTGGTGCCGCGCTTGCGGGCGCATCCGGC
The DNA here is from genome assembly GCF_014852585.1 of Pseudomonas sp. PDM18. Taxonomy (GTDB): domain Bacteria; phylum Pseudomonadota; class Gammaproteobacteria; order Pseudomonadales; family Pseudomonadaceae; genus Pseudomonas. The sequence continues at coordinate 34,310 of NZ_JACVBX010000017.1, forward strand.
GTTGCGCGGTTAATTCGCGGCGTTCTGCGCGGTTCGCGAGCACGGGCTAGGTGCCCCCCTCGCTCCAACAGGCTTGCTCCGCTGTTTCCCTGCAGGAGCGAGCTTGCTCGCGAACCGCACGGCACCACTGGCAGCAAATGCCCCGCTCCAACTCGCCGCTCCATTCTTCCGCATTCTGAAACGCTGGATTGCCCGCCCTGGCGATTCTGCGCGCCGGCCATCGGGCGCAGCATTCACCCATCAGCCCGAGCGAGCCCCCCTATCGACTCGCGCTGCGTACCCACTCAAGCCAAGGAGTCACCGTCATGTCCCACACCATCAAACTCTTCCGCCATCCGCTGTCCGGCCACGCTCACCGTGTCGAGCTGATGCTCTCGCTGCTGCAACTGCCCGCCGAGCTGATCTCCGTGGACCTCGCCAAGGGCGCGCACAAGCACCCGGACTTCGTCGCCCTGAACCCCTTCGGCCAGGTGCCGGTGATCGACGATGAAGGCGTCATCGTCGCCGACTCCAACGCCATCCTGGTCTACCTGGCGAAGAAGTACGGCAATGGCCGCTGGCTGCCGGAAGACCCGGTTGGCGCTGCCCGCGTGCAGCGCTGGCTGTCGGTGGCCGCCGGGCAGGTCGCCTTCGGTCCCGCCGCCGCCCGGCTGGTCACGGTGTTCGGCGCCGCCTTCAACCCCGAGGAAGTGATCACCCGCGCCCACACGCTGTTCCAGGTGATGGAACGCGAACTGGCCAAGACGCCCTTCCTCGCCGGCAGCGAGGCGACCATCGCCGATGTGTCGAACTACTCCTACATTTCCCATGCGCCGGAGGGCAACGTCTCCCTGCAGGACTACCCCAACCTGCTCGCCTGGCTGGCCCGCGTGGAAGCCCTGCCGCACTTCGTGCCGATGCAGCGCACCGCCATCGGCCTGCAAGCCTGATGCAACCCTCGCTGCCGGGGTAACCCGGCAGCCCCTTCGTCGCGAGGTGCCCGTCATGTTCCAGTTGCCCAAACACCGTACCTCCCCCTGGCACGCCGGCGAGAAGGCAATCCAGGAGCGTGTCGGCGTCGCCGAGCGCATGGAAGTCCATGGCCAGAAAGTCATTCGCGACTACATGCCCGACCAGCATCGCGAGTTCTATCACCAGTTGCCCTTCATCATCGCCGGCGCCGTGGATGACCAGGGCCGGCCCTGGGCAACCCTGCTCGAAGGCGCGGAAGGCTTCGTCACCTCGCCGGACCCGCAAAGCCTGCTGCTCGACAGCGTGTCCGACAGCCAGGACCCAGCTGCCAGCGGCCTGCAGGCCGGCCACGCGATTGGCCTGCTGGGCATCGAGCTGCACACCCGCCGGCGCAACCGCATGAACGGCGTCCTCCGCGAAGTGGACGGTGGCCTGCTGACGGTGGGCGTCGAGCAATCCTTCGGCAACTGCCCGCAGTACATCCAGAAACGCGAGTGGAGCCGCGACGAGCAGCGCTACAGCCAGCGTGCCCCGCGCGAGGACTTCATTGAATTGAACGAGGAGTTGGCGACGATCATCCGCAGCGCCGACACCTTCTTCGTCGCCAGCTACGTGCAGCACGAGGACGGCGAGCGCTCGGTGGATGTCTCCCACCGCGGCGGCCGCCCCGGCTTCGTCCGGGTCACCGGCAACCGCCTGACCATCCCCGACTATGCCGGCAACCTGCACTTCAACACCCTCGGCAACCTGCAAGCCAACCCGCAGGCCGGGTTGCTGTTCGTCGATTTCACCAGTGGCGACGTGCTGCAGGTTCACGGGCGCACCGACATCCTCTTCGATAGCCCGTTGCTGACGGCCTTCGAAGGTGCCGAACGCCTGTGGACCCTGGACGTGCAGCACGTGGTGCTGCGCCGCAGCGCCCTGGCACTGCGCTGGAACTTCCGCGAGTACTCGCCCACCAGCCTGATGACTGGCACCTGGGCCGAGGCCGAAGTCAAGCTGCAGGAACGCGAGCAGCGCCAGCAGTGGCAGGACTGGCAGGTGCTGCGCGTGGAGCCGGAAAGCGAGGACATCCGCTCGTTCTACCTGCAACCGCCCGCCGGCTCCGCCGTGAGTTTCGCGCCGGGCCAGCACCTGCCCGTGCGCCTGGTGGCCGGCGACCAGGCGCTGATCCGCACCTACAGCCTTTCCAGCGCTCCGTCGGACGGCGAGCTGCGCATCAGCGTGAAGGCCCAGGGCCCGGCGTCCCGCCATCTGCATGAGCAGATCGGTGTGGGCGATCGCCTGCAGGTCCGCGCGCCCATGGGCAGCTTCACCCTCAAGGGCGACAGCGCGCGGCCGGTAGTGCTGATCGGCGCAGGCGTGGGCATCACCCCGCTGCTGTCGATGCTGCGCGAACTGGCGGCCGGCCCGGCGCGGCGCGTGCATCTGTTCCAGTCCGCGCGGACGCTGGGCCAGCTGCCGTTCCAGCGTGAAATCGCCGAACTGCGCCAGCGCGCGCCGCACCTGAAAATCCATCGGGCGCTCAGCCGCCCCGAACAGACAGCCGAAATGGGCCGCGACTTCGAACAGATCGGGCGTCTGGATATCGAGGCGATCAAGGCGCAACTGCCGCTGGACGATTACGACTTCTACGTCTGCGGCCCCGGCGAATTCACCCAGGCGATCTATGACGGCCTGCGCGGGCTGAACATCATCGACGCACGCATCCATGCCGAAACCTTCGGCCCCTCGACGCTCAAGCGCCGGGGCGACGGCCAGGCACCGGCGCTGGTGCAGCCGCCCGCAGCCACCGAACCGGTGCCGGTGTACTTCGCCGGCTCAGCCAAGGAGGCGCGCTGGAAGCCCGAGAGCGGCAGCCTGCTGGAACTGGCCGAGTCCCGTGGCCTGGCACCCGATTTCAGCTGCCGCGGCGGCTCCTGCGGTACCTGCAAGACCAAGATTGTCAGCGGCCAGGTGCACTACCCCAATCCGCCGGCGGAACTGCCCGAAACCGGCAGCGTACTGATCTGCTGCGCCATTCCGGCGCAGGACGACGGCGGCGTGCAACCGCTGGTGCTGGACCTCTAGGGAGGCGAATCGATCATGAACGCACTGACTGCATTCGAGAGCGGAAGCGCGCGCTTCCCGCGTTGGGACGAGGAAGTCGTCGAATCGGCCGCGCCGGGTCTCTGCGGGCCGAACGAGGCGGAAGTGGGTTTCCTGCTGCCGCAACTGCTCTCGACGCCGGGCTGCCCGTCGCGCTCGCGCGCCATGGAGCTCGGTACGACGCTGATCCGCTGGCTGAAAGGCCCTCCTACGAAAATCATTCCAACCAGACCCTGAAGTGAGCGCTAGCTTTGTTCGCGAGCAGGGACTAGACGTCCCCCTAGCTCCTACGAAAAGCCCTGTTCTATTCGTCCTCCCGCGCCGGAATCCACCATTCCTCGCCACGTACCGTGCGGATGTACTCCGGCCAGCGGAAGCGGTGCGGGACCTTGAAGTCCTTCGGCAGCAGCGGCGCCTGCCAGTGTTCGCCGCCAATACCGCCGCCGGTGCGCTGGTTGAATTCGCGGGTCGCCTCGGCCAGCAGGCCGGCATCGGTGAACAGCTCGATGAGGGTGCTGCCGATGGTCTTGGCGGCCACGTCGATCATCGGGTCGATGGTCTCGCGGATGCCGCCCAGGGCATTGGACACCCAGTCCGGGTAGGTGAAGCCGGCGGGCGCACTGAGCATCGGCCGGGCCACGTAGAGACGCACGGTCGGGCAGTGCCAGGTGTATTCGGGGTAGTCGTCGGAGGTCAGGTATTTCTGCCAGGCCGGCATCTGCAAGCGCATCTGCCGCTCGCATTCCTGGGGTTCGATCAGTGCCTGGGTAGCCGGAAGAAAGGGTTCGTCCATGGGTTCCAGGCCGAGGTTCACCTGGATTTCCCGCGCCACGGCGATGGCCTGCTCGCCCCAGCTCGGCGCGCCGATGGCGGCGAGGTTGTCGTAGCAGGCCTGGGCCAACGCATGGTTGGCCAGCCCACCACGGGATTTGCACACCCAGGTTTTCTTCCACTGACAGCCGGTGGCCATGGCCGCGGCGGCGGCGTTGTTGTCCATCACCGTGGAGATGGTCTCGGCCTGCTCGATGGAGTCGCAGCGCAGCAGGTACTGGATCTGCGAGATGTGCGGCGGCAGGTTGTCGGCGGTGGCTTGTCCGGCAGTAAGGATGGCTTCGTTGAAACTCCATAGCCCAGTGAATGGCAGCGTCGAGCGGCGCAGGCTCTCGTTCAGCGTGTAGAAGTGCACCAGCGCATCGTTAGCGCCGGGCGCGCGGGCGGCCAGGTGGTTCTGCGGGATCGGGCTGTAGCGGTCGGCGGCGATCCAGTTCTGCGGGTCTTCGCAGGTGAAGGTGTAGATGTACGAGTAGGCGATGCCGCAGTGGGTATCCCAAGTGGTGGTGTTGTTCAGCGGCAGCATGTAGGTGGGGTGGAAACTGACGGCGGCGTCGAGGTCGTCGTAGTAGCCCTTGGCGGCATGCACGGGTTTGGAGGCGCGCAGCTTTTCCGCCGGTTCGCCGAAGAACTTGATGGTGCCCTCGATGCCGAATTCCTGCATTGCAGCCTTGGCCGCCAGCACCCCGCCCAGGGCGCTGATACCCAACGCAGAGTGCGGGTCGGTGTGGCCCGGCGCGTACTTGGACAGGCCATCGCGTGGCATCGGCCTGGTCGCCGCCGCCTGGCAGTTGCCGGGCACCGCGTCGTATTCGGCGTAGCTGGCGAGGATCGGTCCGTCTCCATTACTGAAGGTCGCGACGAAGGCAGTGGGCATGCCGCCGCTGCCCTCTTCCACCGTGAAGCCTTCCTGGCGCAGCAGTTCCACGTACCAGGCGCAGGACTTGTATTCGCGGAACGCCGGCTCGGCGAAATGCCAGATCACCTGGTGCCAGTCGGACAACTGCTGGCGGTGTTCGTCGATCCACTGCTGGACGTAGGCCTTGAATTTCGACATGGCGGCTTCCTCATCGTTGCCTGTTGTTGTTGTCGTGTGGCCTAGTATTGGTGAAGCGAAATCTGCAACAAGCGCAGGTTTTCGCCACCCTATGTCCGGTTAGTTTCACCAATGGAGTAGCGAGCGCCCCATGCACTTTCCCTCGATGACTGCCCTGCGGGCGCTGGACGCCGTGGCCCGGCTGGGCAGCGTGTCCGCCGCCGCGACGGAGCTGAACCTGACCCGCAGCGCGGTCAGCCACCGCATCGCCACGCTGGAGGAACGCCTGGGCTTCGCGCTCACCGAGCGCACCGGACGCGGTATTCGCCTGACCTATCGGGGGGAAAGGTATGCGCGCGACGTGCGGCGCATCCTCGCGGAGGTGCAACTGGCCGGCAGCAGCTTCGACGAGAAGCAGGTCAGTGGCCCGTTGTGCGTGAGCTGCAACCCCGGCTTCGCTACCTACTGGCTGTGCCAGCACCTGGGTGACTTCCTCGCGCAGTACCCGAAGGTGCAATTGCACGTGGTGACGCCGCGCGTGCCGCAGGACACCAGCGCCAGCGACGCCGACCTGTTCATCGCCTACGGCAGCGGCGACTGGCCGAACCAGACGGTCGAGCAACTGGTGGCGCTGCACTTCTTCCCGGTCTGCAGCCCGCGTCTGATCCACTCGCGCGGCGGCCTGCAGCAGCCGGCGGACCTGGCCCACTACACGCTGCTGCACATGAATGATTTCGCCGACTGGCGCCTGTGGCTGGGCGCGGTGGGCGCCAGCGCCATCGATCACCGCTCCGGCGTGCTGTTCGCCGACGCGCCCTGCACTATCGCCGCGTGCATAGCCGCCCAAGGCGTAGCCATCGGCGACAACCTGCTCAGCGGCGACGCCCTTGCCCGCGGCCTGCTGGTGCGCCCGTTCGACATCACCATCCAGTCCAGCCGCGGTTACTTCCTGGTGACCGACCCGGTGAAGGCCGAGCGCGCGGTGGTGAAGGCCTTCAGCCAATGGCTGAAGGCCCGTGTCGTCGCCACCACGCAGAGCGCCAGCGACCTCAGCCGGCCGCCCCTGGAGATTACCCACGAGGCGGAACGAGAGAGCTGAGCGGTCAAGCGATGCGGCGCAGCCCTTTGCGCGCCTTGGCGGAGCGGGTGTAGCGGAACAGGTCCTTGGGGTCGTTGTCCTCTTCCTCGCCCCAGGGCACCAGGTCGATCCGCTCGCCGAGGCCCAGGCGGCTGGCCTGCTCGTTTACGTAGCGCAGCACGGAATAGTCCTCGAGGGCGAAGCCGACCGAGTCGAAGATGGTCACCTGCTCGGCGCTGTCGCGCCCCGCGAGCTGTCCGGTCAGCACACGCCACAGGTCGGTCACCGGGAAGTCCGCCGGCATCTGCTGGATCTCGCCCTCGACCCGTGATTGCGGCTCGTACTCGACGAACACTTTGCCGGCGCGCAGGACGTCGGCATGCAGCTCGGTCTTGCCCGGGCAGTCGCCGCCCACGCCGTTGATGTGCATGCCCGGCTCGATCATCTCCGGGGTGAGGATGGTCGCATAGGCCTTGTCGGCGGTCACCGTGGTGACGATGTCGGCGCCGCGTACCGCTTCGGCGGTGGAGCCGGCGCGGATGATCTTCAGGTCGGGGACGTCCGACAGGTTGCGGATCAGCTTCGCGGTGGCCCGCGGATCGATGTCGTAGACAGCGATTTCCTCGATGCCCAAGTGGTGATGGAAGGCCAGCGCCTGGAACTCGCTTTGCGCACCATTGCCGATCAGCGCCATGCGTCGTGAATCCGGGCGGGCCAGCGCGCGGGCGGCCATCAGCGAGGTGGCGCAGGTGCGCAGCGCGGTGGCCACAGTCAGCTCGGAGAGCAGCACCGGGTAGCCCGTCTCGACGTCGGCCAGCACACCGAAGGCCATGACGGTGAATAGCCCGCGCTGGGTGTTCTGTGGGTGGCCGTTGACGTACTTGAAGGCATAGCGGGCGGTGTCGGACACCGGCATCAGTTCGATGACACCGATCTCGGAATGGTTGGCAACACGGGCGGATTTATCGAAGGACTCCCAGCGCACGAAGTCCTGGGCAATGGTGTCGGCGAGTTCGCCGATGAAGCGGGCGACACCGATCTGCTGAACCAGCTGGGACATCGTGGGGACGTCGACGAAGCGAGTCATGGTGGGACCTCCGGTTCTTGTCATTAGAGAATTGTGATTGGACGTGCTCGCCCGCTCCGCCGTGTCTCGAACCGCGGGCACAACTCAGTCGCAGAGGCCCTGGAACAGGTCTGCACGTCAGGAGCGGGCAACAGGATTCTCCCACCGGCCAGGGGGAAAACCCGGCTGTAATCGAGTGCTTCGCCGGCCGATCCGGCTGTATTGGAGGGCAGCAACAGCCGATTCGGCTGTGTGTCACGCAGCCGTCTACGCGGCGATATCGCGGGAGAAAAACAGAGGAAACAGCGCTAGCTGAGCGACTCCTTGATGGTCGTCAGCTCGGGGTGGGCAACCAGCTTGTCGATGTGCAGGCTCTCGTCGTTCAGCCAGGTTTCGGTGAGTGCGCGGTAGTGTTCCATATCGCGGCAGCGCATGCGCACGCTGTAGTCGAACGTGCCGCTGATCAGCTGGCAGTGCAGCACTTCCGGGCAGGCAACTACCCGCGCCTCGAAGGCCTTCTGCGCGGTGCGGCCACTCTGGTTGGACAGCGCGACCAGTACCAGCAGCGACAGGCCCGAGGCGATCTTCTGTTCGTCGATGACGGCGCCGTAGCCGCGGATGATGCCGTGCCGCTCCAGCTTGCGGACGCGCTCCTGGCAGGGGCGCGGGGTGAGGTGGACCAACGCGGACAGTTTGCCGTAGGTGATGCGCCCCTGGTGACGGAGGATGCGGATGATCTCCTCGTCGATGCGGTCCAGGGTGAAGGGCGTGGTGCTGTCCTGATCTTTCCTGCTCATGCTGTTTCGCGCTAGCTCATCGGTGTTGGCGGCGTCCCTGCACCGCCCGATCTTTATGGGGCACGCCCCGCCGTCTGTCAAAGCGCGCCGTGCCGTCTGCGACAGCACGGCGCACCCGGTCAGATTTCCCGCGCCAGCTCGCTGCCGTTGCCGCGACGGCTGAGCACCGCGAGGTACACCAGGCCGATGGCGATCCAGCCTGCACCCAGCTCCTGCGCCTCACGGCTCATGCTGAACAGCACGTAGGCGATGATCACCAGGCCCACCAGCGGGAACACCAGGTGGCGCAGCACCTGGCCGCTCTTCTGGCGGATGAAGTAATGATTGATCACCGCCAGATGCAGCAGGCAGAAGCCGGTCAGCGCGCCGAAATTGACCAGCGAGGTGAGCACGTCCGGCGAGTCGAGGAAGTAGATGCCAATGCCCAGCGACAGCACGCCAACGAGGTACAGGCTGATGTGCGGGGTCTGGTACTTCGGGTGCACCCTGGCCAGCACGCGCGGCAGCTTGCCGTCGCGGGCCATGGAGTACAGCAGGCGCGAGACGGCGGCTTGGGAAGTGATCGACACGGTCACGCCCCAGGCCAGCGCGGTGGACACCGCCGTCAGCGTGGACAGCCAGCTGCCACCGGCCGCTTCGGCGATCTCGTAGAAGGCGGTGTCCGCCGACTTGAAGGTCATGCCGGCAGCCAGGTCGGTGGCCAGCCAGGTTTGCACGATGAAGATGGCGCCCATGACGAACAGCGCGATCAGCGAGGCGCGACCGATCTGCTTGGCGGGGTCGCCCTTGACCTCTTCGGCGAGGGTGGAGATCGCATCGAAGCCGAGGAACGACAACACCGCGATGGACACCGCCTTCATCACCAGGCCGAGGTTGAAATGCTCCGACTGCAGCAGCGGCTCCAGCGTCAGCCGGCCATTGCCCAGGCCGCCTTCCAGCGCGTGGTAACCCACCGCCAGGAAGATCGCCAGCACCACCAGTTCGGCGATCAGGAACAGCAGGTTGAAGCGCGCCGCCAGGGTAATGCCGCGCAGGTTGATGAGCGTGGCGGACACCAGGAAGATCAGCATGAACACCAGCTTGGGGATCGCCGGGAACAGGTGGTTCAGCGCCAGCGCGCTGAACACGTAGAGCAGCGGCGGGATCAGCAGGTAGTCCAGCAGCAGGACCCAGCCGGCAATGAAACCGACATTGGGATGGATACCGCGCTGGGCATAGGAGTACACGGAACCGGCGATGGGAAACGCGCGGGACATCGCGCCATAGCTGAGCGCGGTGAAGAGCATCGCCACCATGCCCACCAGGTAGGCCATGGGCACCATGCCGTGGGCGTCGGCATGGACCCAGCCGTACACGCCGAAGGGGGCGATCGGGATCATGAAGATCATCCCGTAGATCACCAGGTCGCCGAGCGTCAGGCTGCGGCGGAGTTGTTGCTTGTATCCGAACTGTTCGATGGCCACGGGGCACTTCCTCTGGGAACGGCAGCTTTTAGGGTTCGGCGCTCATGCGCTGAATTGTTGTTGTTTTCAGAACCTGCCCGGCCAGTCGAACGAGGCGAGCCGGGTTGGGGTCCTCAGAGCCAGGGAGCCAGGCGTGTCGCCCAGGCTTCCACCCCTTGCGGGGTCCGCAGTCCGTCATTGCGGATTTCGATCAGCACGGCGTCCACGCCGCGCTCGTCGCCATGCACCGGGACCGTCATGTCCTCCAGCGGGTCGATCACATAGGGTTGATTGGCGCCGATTTCCTCCCCGCTCTGGCGCAGCCCGGCAACCATGCGCTGGGCATAGACTTCGGCTTTTGCGTAGAGCACCCCGGCGACCCATGGGCGTGGCTCGCCGCGATAGCGCGGGGTGAAGCTGTGTACGCCGACCAGTCGAGTCGGCCGGTCGGCCGCCAGGCGCTCGTCGAGCAGCGCGCTCAATTGCCGGTGGAAGGGTTCGAACAGGCTCCCCATCCTCTCCTGCCGGGCCGCCGCGCTCAGGTTGCGGTTGCCGGGGATCGGGTAGATCTCGCTGTGTTCGGGAATCAGGTCCGGCGCCGATAGAGGTCGGTTGAGGTCGATCAGCAGGCGCGAGTAGTTGGCCACCAGCAGCGTGGCGTCCAGGCGCGCCGACAGCTCGCGGGCCAGGTCCAGCGCGCCGATGTCCCAGGCGATGTGCTCGGCGGCGGCTGCATCGTCCAGGCCCAGCTGCGCCAGTTCCTCGGGGATGTAGCGGCTGGCGTGCTCGCAGACCAGCAGCACCGGGCTCTCGCCCTGGGGATTGACGATCTCGAATGGCGGACGCCGGTAGAAGCCGGATTCAGTAGAACTTTGCATAGGATTCACAGAGTTGTTCTTCGCTGAGTTCACGGGTCAGGGCCTGCTCCTGGCGCTTCATGGAAACGTAGGTCTGCAGCAGCGCCGGCGGCAGCTGGGCGCACAGTTCGGTATCGGCGAGCACCAGGCGCTGGGCCTCCTCCAGCGAACCCGGCAGCGATTTGATCCCCAGCTCCTCGCGCTGGGCATCGCTGAGGCTGTGCGGATCGACGTCGGTGACCGCCGACAGCGGCAGCTCCTGCTGCATGCCCAAGCGCCCGGCGATCAGCACGGCGGCCATGGCCAGGTGCGGGCTGGCGGTGGCGTCCATGGGGCGGAATTCCAGGTTGAACTGGCGCGCCTTGGGCTTGCCGCCGATCTCCACCACCGGGCAGATGCGCAGTGCGGCTTCGCGGTTGCGCAGACCCAGGCAGGCGTAGGCGGCACTCCAGTGGTGCGGCTTGAGCCGCAGGTAGGACACCGCCGTTGGCGCGGTGAGCGCGCACAGCGCCGGCAGGTGGCGCAGCACGCCGGCAGCCCAGTGCTCGGCGAGCTTCGACAGGTTGGTCGGCGCGGCTTCGTCGTAGAACACCGGGGTACCGTCCAGGCGTTGCAGGCTCAGGTGCAGGTGCACACCGTTGGTGACGGCGCCGGGCGCCAGCAGCGGCGTGAACGTGCTGCGCCAGCCGAACTGGCGGGCGATCTCGCGGGTGACTTCGCGGACGTTCACCGCACGGTCGGCGGCGGCAACGCCCTGGGTCGGCCGGCAGGTGACTTCGTACTGGTTGCGGCCGTACTCGGGCAGGAACATTTCCGGCTCGGCGCCGATCTGTTCCAGCGCGCTCATCAGCCAGCCGCCGAAGTTGCCGGTCTGCCGCTGGGCTTGCAGGGAGAAAGCGGCGGCGTGCTCGTCCGCCAGGCCCAGCAGGTTGAATTCGTGTTCGAAGGCGGCGGTGACTTGCAGATCCAGCTCCCGGTAACGGGCGATCTCTTCGCGCAGCAGAGTGCGCGGGCACACCGGCCAGGGCGCGCCGGCGGTGGTCACCAAGTCGCCGTGCAGGTAATCCAGCGGCGCGGCCTGGGCGTCCGGGCCATTTTCAAGACGCACCCGGCTGCTCGGGTCGGGCAGCAGGCGCAAGTCGCCGTGGCTGCCCCAGGGATTGTCGTCGGCGATGATGTCCTGGGGCGTCAGCGCGCTGTTGGCGGGCACCCAGCCACAACCAGTGACGAGCTGCTCGGCGACTTCCGATTCGGGAAGCGAGCGGCCACGGGTGATGCCGCAGAGGTCGGTGGTGACGAAGCTGGTCAGGCGCATCGGAGCGGGATTGTTATTGTTCTGACTCATGACGTTCTCCCGGCCTCAGGCCAGCGCGGCGATGCGGGCCAGCACGCTGTCGGTGTCGGCGATCCAGCAGTAGCCCTTGATCGCTTCCAGACAGGCCTGGTGGCGTTCGGCGGTGTGGGTGGCGCAGGCGTCCTCGACCAGGGTGACGAGGTAGCCACGGTCGGCGGCGTCGCGCACGGCCATGTCCACGCACTGGTCCGTGACCACGCCGCAGATGATCAGGTTGCGGGTATTCAGGTTGCGCAGCACGTAGTCGATGGCGGTGGAGTTGAAAACGCCCGAGGACGTCTTCGGCAACACGATCTCGTTCTCCCGCGGCGCCAGGGCGTCGATCACCTGCGCGTCCGGGCTGCCCTTGGGCAGGTGCATGTCGGAGAGCTTGTGGTCCAGCGAGCGGTCACGGCCATCGGCGGTGAGGCTCTCGATGATGGTGTGCAGCACCTCCCCGCCCACCTCGCGCATGGCCGCCAGCAGGCGCTGCTGGTTGGGTATCACGCTCGCCTCGACGCGCTCGTAGAAGTAGCGGTGCGTCGTCGGATCGACGTGGGCATCGCGACCGGGGATGACCCAGGCGTTCTGCATGTCGACGAACAGGATGGCGGTCTGGCCGGGGGTGAACGGAAGGTCACGGGGCGATGGGTGGGGCAAGCTGAACACGGTCATTCCTCGAGGATGTGGCTGCCGAAGGCAGCTCTCAGGTGGTCGATGCCTTCCAGGCGTTCGTCGAGCTGGCCATCCATGCGCGCTACCAGGCTGGCGATCAGCGCCTCGACCTGGGCCATGGTCGGCACCAGGGTGTCGAAGGGCGATGGGGATTCCACCGGGGCACTGATGATCAGGTCGGCGAACTCGCGCAGCGGCGAGTCGTAGATATCGGTGAACAGCACCACGCGAGCGCCACGGGCCTTGGCGGCGCGGGTCACTCCCAATGCCTGGGCCTGGTAGCGGCGGTAGTCGAATACCACCACCAGCGTCTGGCGGTCGATGTCGCCCAGCTGGTCGGGCAGCGCGGCGCCGTCGTCCAGCAGCAGGCAGCCGCTGCGCAGCATGCGCAGATGCGCCACCAGGTAACCGGCGAGGAAGCGGCTGAAGCGGCCGCCGTGGCAGAGCACGCGCAGCTTGGGGTCGAGCAGCCAGTCGCCGAGCAGGCGCACGTCATCGGCCTGGGTCAGCGCCAGGGTGCGCTGGATGCCTTCGCTGGCGTCGCTCAGGTAATTGGACCAGACGTCATCGCGGCTCATCCCTTCGCGGCGCCCGGCGAGCAGGGTGCGCGGCGAGCGCAGGCGGTCGTCCACCTCGGCCATCAGCGCGTTCTGGAAGTCGCTGTAGCCGCTGAAGCCGAGCTTCTTCACCAGCCGCAGGATGCTGGGGTCGCTGACCCCGGCCTGCCGGGCGAGGCGCGACATCGGCCCGAGGCCGGCGCGCGGGTAGTCGTCGAGCAAGGCGCGCAGGACCTTGCGCTCGGCCTTGGTGAGCTCGACTTCCGGGGTGTTCAGGCGATTTTTGAGTGTGAGCATGGAGGCGCCTCTTGTTATGGCACCATTTGTATAATGCGCTTCAGAAAGTTTCAATATGTATTTTTTGTAGTATTCACTACACAATGCGGACGCACGACAGCAATCTGCCGACGTAGACGTCCGCCTGCGATTTTCCGTGAAATCACGTAGCGTGTTTGCCGGCGCGTCGAACGGCGTTACGCCGGCGTCGAGGCTGGATGAACGAATTGGAAAAAGCCGGCGCCGGAGTGTTCCACGGCGCCAGCCATCACGCTCAGGAGGGGCGCCAGCGCGCCGCTGCGTCAGACGCTGTCGTCGAGGCGCTCGACCCAGCGTTCAGCCGCGTCATGGGACGCCTGGAAGGCTTCCTCATGGGATTCCCACGGGCCGACCACCACATCCAGCGGCGAGACGCCGGCCGGCATTTTCGCCAGCGACAGCAGCACCTCACCCACCTTGCCCGGGGCGATGTAACGCGGCGACATCAACACGGCGACTCCCGTGGAAGTCAGGTATTCACTAGGCGCCATGAACTCCGGCTCGCTAGACTGCTGCATGCGGTTTCCCCCCTGGGCTTGTACGGCCTGTTCTCAGGATGACGACGGCGAGGCGCACAGCGCGCACTCTTACTGATTCCTGACCCGGCCGGGCAAGCGACAGTTCCGGCAACCGCCGCCGTTCCACGCGGTAGCGGACAAACGGCCGTTTCAGGCCGGCAATGGCTCGTGGACCGGCATCGGCCGGTCGAGCAGCGTGCCCACTAGTACGGCGAAAACCAGGGCAGCGATGCCCGCCACCAGCAGCACACTCTGGAAACCACCGATGAAGGCCTGGCGCACGACCGGTGCGAGAGCAATGCGCTGGGCCGGATCGACCAGCGACAGCGCGGCCGTGAAGTCCCCCGCCGCCGCGCGGGTCGCCATCTCGGCGGCCTTCTCCATCTGCGCAGGGGCAAGCTTTACCAGCGCGTCACGCAGCAACTGGGCGCTGCGTGCGGCCAGGACACCGCCCAGAATGCCCACGGCCAGCACGATGGCGGCGAAGCGCGTGGTGGTGCTCAACCCCGAGGCCATGCCGGTACGCTCGCGGGGCACGCAGGCCATGATGTTCTTCTGCGTGTCGCCATTGAGCAGCCCGGCACCGGCGCCCAGAACCAGGCTGGCGAGGGCGAAGGCCAGGTAACCGCCCTGCCCGGCCGCCAGCGCGCAAAGCAGGTTGCCCGCACCGACCAGCACCAACCCCAGGGCAAAAATCCGCGCCGGACTGAAGCGCCCGCTCAGGCGCATGCCCACCCGTGGCGCCAGCAGCATCGCCAGGGCGAACGGCAGCATGCCCGCGCCCGCCGCCACAGCCGACAGTTGCAGTCCGTTCTGCAGGTACAGCGGCAGCAGGGTCATCATCACCTGAGCGCAGGCGGCGTAGGCGAACATGCCGAGCAAGGCGCCAATGAAACGCGCGCTGCGCATCAGCCGCAGGTCGATCATCGGCCGCGCCTGGCTGCGCTCCACCAGCACGAACAGGCCGAGCAGCCCGGCGCTGACCAGCAGCCGCGCGAGGGTCGGTGGGCTGTCCCAGCCGACGCGGTTGCCATCGATCAGCGCCCAGATCAGGTAGCCCAGGCCGCCGGCGAAGGTCAGGCTGCCCAGCGGGTCGAGGCGCGCGGCCGCGTTGTCGCGGGACTCCTCGATGCTGCGCAGCGCCATCGCTCCCAGCAGCACCACCAGCGGCAGGTTGAGATAGAAGATCCAGCGCCAGCCCAGGGTCGCGGATATCACCCCGCCCAGCAGCGGCGCAAAGGTGATGGTGGCGCCCATGCATACGCCCCAGAAGGCCCACGCGCGCAGGCGCTCCTCGGGTTCGTGGAAGCGATGGCCGATGGCGGCCAGCGCCGAGGTCAGCAGCAACGCGGCGCCGACTCCCTTGGCGGCGCGGGCGATATCCAGGAACAGCAGGCTCGGCGCCGCACCGCAGGCCAGCGAGGCTACGCCGAACAGCACCAGCCCGAGCAGCAGCATGCGCCGCAGGCCGAAACGGTCGGCCAGGCTGCCGGCGGGCAGCAGGCAGGCGGCGAAGGCCAGCAGGTAGGCGCTGACCACCCACTCGATATCGGCGAAGGAGCCGGACAGGTCGCGGGCGATGCTCGGCAGCGAAACCGCGACGATGTTGGTGTCGAGGATGATCAGCGCGCACACCGCCGAAGCGGTCAGCAGGGTGAAACGGGCGGAGGGTCGTGGGCGAATCACAGGGTCGGACATGGCAAGGCTTCCCGCGCTGGCCGGCGCGCCGGGTTTTGCCCTCGCCGCGCCGGCCTTGTAGTGTTGCCTCCACGGTAACGCCCGCGTGCGCCGGGCTTGTTAGCCACGGCGGCCTTCGTCATTAGCCTGCGACTAACGAATATGGAAATCCGTCATTTCCGCTACTTCCTCAGCGTCGCCCACCACGGCCACTTCACCCGCGCGGCCGAGCAACTGGGCATCGCCCCGCCGACCCTGAGCCGGCAGATCCAGGACATGGAAAAGGAGCTCGGCGTGCTGCTGTTCCAGCGCAGCCAGCGCGAGGTGCGCCTGACCGCCGCCGGCGAAGCCCTGCTGGCGGAAGCCGGACTCGCGGTACGCCAGTTCGACGCCGCGCAACTGGGCGCGCAGCGCGCCGGCCGCGGCGAAACCGGGCACCTGCGCCTGGGCTACGTGGCCTCGGCGGCCTATTCCGGCGTGCTGCAGCAGCATGTCGAGCAATTCACCCGCGCTCTGCCGGCGGTGGATCTGGACATCAGCGAAGCGCCCATGGCGCAACTGCCGGCGCAGGTACGCGACGGAACGCTCGACCTCGCCTACGTGCGCTCGCCGATGAGCCTGCCGGAGGAGCTGGAAGCCATCGCCCTGCAGGAGGAAGGCTTCGTCCTCGCCCTGCCCGCTTCCTCGCGCCTCAACGAGCTGCCGGAGATTCGCGCCGCGCGCTTGAGTGGTGAAACCTTCATCCTCCCGGAGCAGATCTCCGGCACGCTGGAAGTGGCCAGCGCCGGCGGATTCGCCCCGCGCCTGGGCCAGCAGCCGGGCAGCCTGGTCGCGGTGATCGCGCTGGTATCCCTCGGCCGCGGCGTCGCCATCGTCCCCGAGTCCGTGGTGCGCCGGGTGCAGCTGCCGCAGGTGAACTACCGCCCGCTCGTCGACTGCGCGCCGCGCTCCTGGCTCTCGCTGCTGTACCGGCGCTTCGAGAAATCACCGCTGGTGCGGCGCTACATCGAACAGGTCCGGGCTCAGTCCGCCGACCACACCGCCAGCTCGTAGCCGTCCGGATCGATGAAATGGAAGCGCCGGCCGCCGGGGAAGGCAAAGGTCGCGCGGCTGATGGTGGCGCCGGCGGCTTCGAGGCGCGCCTGTGTCTGCGCCAGGTCGTCGGCGTAGAGGATCACCAGCGGGCCGCCCGGGCGCACCGGCTCGCCAGTGGTGAAGCCACCGGTGAGGCGACCGTCGCTGAATTCGCTGTAGGTGGGACCGTAGTCGGTGAAGCTCCAGCCAAAGGCGCTACCGTAGAAGGCCTTGCTGCGCGCGATGTCGCTGACGTTGAACTCGATGTTGTCGATCTGACGGTCGTTTCCGCGGATACCCATAGTCGCCTCCTGGCAAGTCATGTCGGCCTGATCCTACGGCAAATCCCTGCGAGCAAAGCGCACCGCGCCGGTCAGCCGCAGGCTGATTGGCCATTTCCCGCCGATTGACGAATAATCATCGCGACTCAGCCAGATTCGCCGCCATGCTCAACATCCCCCTCGCCAGCGTCGACGACGTCGACCGCGCCGTGCTCGCCATCGGCACCGACTACCCGCTCGGCACACTGCTCAAGCCCCACGCCCACCGCCGGGCGCAGTTCCTCTATGGCATGAGCGGGCTGATGGAGGTGGAGACCGAGGACGGCGCCTGGGTGATCCCACCCTACAGCGGCGTGTGGATTCCCGCCGGCAAGCAGCATCGGGTGCTGATGCGCGGTGTCAGCACGCGCAGCCTGTACATCGACCCGCAGGTGCCGGTGCGCGATACCCTGCTGTGCCAGGCGTTGACCGTTTCGCCGCTGCTGCATCACCTGCTGCTGGCCAGCGTCGAGGTAACGGCGCTGCACGACGAGAACGGCCGCGACGGCGACCTGATCCGCCTGCTGCTCCACGAGCTGCGCCAGGCGCCGAGCCTGCCGCTGTTTGCCCCGCTGCCGGCGCACCCGCGCCTGCTGGAGCTGTGCCGGGACTTCCTGCGCGCACCGGCCATCAATGTCACCGCGGACCTCTGGGCCGCCGAACTGCATCGCAGCACACGCACCTTCAGCCGGCTGTTCCGCCAGCAGACCGGCCTCTCCTTCGGCGCGTGGCGCCAGCAGGCCTGCCTGCTCGCCGCCGTCACGCGGCTGGCGGCAGGCAACCCGGTCACCCGCGTCGCGCTGGAACTGGGCTACGACAGCCCGAGCGCCTTCTCCAGCATGTTCCGCCGCAGCCTTGGCGTGGCGCCCAGCAGTTACCAGGCCTCGGCGGACAGTACTGCGGCGACCGCCTAGCACCGCTCGCGCAATTGGACTGAACCCTCGCCGGCGCTCTCCTTCGATATGCACATGTCGCATCCATCGAACCACTGCTGTCGAAGGAGCCTCCATGCACAACCTGGAAACCCCGACTCTCAAACTTGGGCTGTTCAAGCCCTTTGGCAGCTTCGGCCAGGCGCTGATTGCCGGCGCCCTGCAACGCCAGCACGAAGTCACCGTGCTGGTCGATGATCTCAACCGTCTGCGCGCGCGCCCGGGCCTGCGCTGCAAGTTGGGCAGCCTGGATTCGTCGATCGAGGTCAGCGAGGCCGTGTCAGGGCTGGACGCTGTGTTCGCGTTCCTCGACGACCAACCCGCGCAAAGTCTCCCACCGCAGTGCGGCGCACTGATCGACGGGTGCTTGCGAGTGCAAGTGCCGCGCCTGCTGCTGGTCGGTCACTGGGGCTGGCTGGTGGAACCTGCTGATGCCGATCAGGAACAACTTGGGGCCGGCCTCGCCCGCAGCCTTGAAGTCAGCGGCGTGGACTGGACACTGGTGGAAGCACCACGAATGCCCGAAGGCCTGCGCATCGACGACTTCAGCCGCGCCGGCAACGCCTCCGCCGACGACTCTGCCCTGACGTTCTCTTACGCCGAGGCGCTGCTGGACGAGATGCAACTGGGCCTGCACACCGGCCAGTGTTTGCGCCTGCGCAGAGGCGAGGAGTTGCCGCCATGTCCGGCCCCGATGCACTGAGCCAGTTTCTCGGTACCCTGCTGCTGGCGCTGGCCTTCAGCGCCTTCATCCTCTTCGTGCGCAGCTATCGGCCGGCCGGCGTCAGCGGCCTCTGGTACGACCTCGTGCTGGTGTTCATCGGTGTCTGGCTGGCGCTGTGGCCTGAGCTGGGCAACTACCTGCGAAGCATGAGCATCGACAGCGCACTGGGTCTGCTGACGGATCTTTTGGCCACGTTGCTGGGCGGGACGCTCGGGGCGGTAGCGGCGTATGGGTTGCGCAGGGTGATGAGGGAGAGCCGAGGCAGATAGGCACAGCCCGCGTGGTAGTTGGCGAGACAAGCGCAGGCTTGGATGCTTTCGCCCCTCCGTGGGATGGGTAATCCGGAGCAGTATCGGGGCGTGTGTCGCCTCTCGCAGCAGGCGGAACCACCTTGCAGAATGGCGATTGCCCCGCTTGCGCGGCCTTCACCAACTGGCAATATGCCGCCGCTTGCAGCAAGTCTGGGAAAACAACCCTGGCCACTCTCGGGGCACCGCTCGCGCAACCGACTGCCGGCTTCTGCGGCAACGCCCTGGCTGTTGCCAGCCAACGCCCGATGACAATACGAAGAACAAACAGACCAAGGATGCCGTCATGAGTGACCGGAACATCAAGACCGGGGAGATCGGTTCATCGCCTACCGGTTCGCTGGATATCACAGCCGCCTACGCCCCACCCACTGCCGACCTGCTGGAGCCGAAAGCCACTGACAGCGAGCCGCTCCTGCAGCTCAAGAAGCGCATGCAATACTGCTTCATGGGGACATTGGTGCTGAGCATGCTGCCTTCGCTGTTCCTCAAACTGACCGGCGGGGTGCCCCTGCTGTTCCTGATCCTTGCCTATCTCTCGCCGGTGCTGTGGATCGCCATGCTGGTGTACATCTTCCGTCTGAACAAACGGCTCAGCTCCGTGGGCTACGCCACGTTCCGCACGTTGATCTCGCTGGTCCCGCTGCTGGCGCTGTACGTGGTGTACCGCACCTCCTATGACGCCAACAAGGTCATCAGGCCCACCCGACCGGCGCGACGGACGCTGGCGCAGCGGGTGGAGCCGCGATAAAAAAGACGGCCCGCTCAGGGCCGTCTTCTATTCGGTTTCCCGCCAGTCACTTGGCCAACGCCTGGGTTACCGCCTCCGGGTAGTAGGCGATCTTCAGGGTATGCGACTGCCCCATCAGTTGGCCGTTGCCGTACCAGGTGATGTTGTCCTGACGCAGCGTCATGCCGTCGCTGCTGTATTCGTACTCGCCGCCGTTGGAAGTGCTGAAGGCAAAGCGCTCACTGTCCATCTGCTTCAGGTCGAAGCGGGTGCCGGGTGGCGGCATCATTTCCTTGACGCGTTTGAGGTAGGCGGGTGCCAGCTCGGAGAACAGCTCGCGGGTACGGGCCTGATACTGGGCGTCGGTTAGGCCAGGGGTCTGCTGCAGCTTCTCGGCGATCAGGATGAAGTACTCGGCATCGGTGCGGGCCAGGGCCATGCGCACGGCCATGACTTCGCCGAGACGGGCCTGGTCGACCTGGACCTTGCCGTCGGCGCCTTTCTGCGGGGCGATGAATTCGTTGCCGTCCACCTGGATCATCGGCGCGGTCGCCAGGTAGGCGGCGCAGGCGATCTGCTGCCCGGCGCGGTTGCCGTTGACCAGCAGCGCGGTTACGCCGCCCTTCTCTTTCAGATGTTGCGTGGTCTCGCCACTGGCAGCGACGAAGCGGTCCACCTCCGCCTGGCTGGTTTCAGCGCGAGCCAGCCCGCAGATCTGCTGCATCACGGCGGGGTTGCGCTTGCCGTCCACCAGCGGGCTCATGCTGAACACAGCGTTGCGGATGATCGGCAGTGCCGGATAGTCCAGCGTGCCCAGTTTCTGTTGGGTGGTCGTGGAGGCATGGCTAGCGGGAGCCTGATCGGAGCCTTTGCAGCCGGCCAGCAGGCAAACGGGAATCAACATCGCGGTCAGCCATTTGCTTTGAATGTTCATGGTGTGTTCCTCACTCTTGAGCTTGCGCCGCAACGGCGCTGGATTCGATGACGACCCGGCGATCGGCCGCCAGGCAGTTGATCAGTTGGGCGCGCGGCATATCCGGGCAATCGGCGACCGGCTCGGCCGCCCCGGCACCACGTACGCGCATCGCAGCCGACGGCACGCCAGCGGCGGCCAGGTAGTTGCGCACCGCCTCGGCGCGACGGCGCGACAGGTCGAGGTTATAGGCGGGCGAACCGAGACGGTCGGTGTGGCCGCTGATGCTGATGCGCGACGGCTGCTGTGCTTTCAATTGTTCGGCCAGGGATGCCAGGCTTGCGCGGCCGGCAGGGCTGAGTTCGGCGCTGTTGAAGGCGAAAGTGGCATCACCGCCGAGGGTGACGCGCTGCGGGGCCGCAGGCACCGGCGCCGTCACGGGGGACTGCTGGGCAGGCCTGGCCTGATCCAGGCAGTCAACCGGCGAGAACAGGAAGGTCTGCGCCTGCATGTCCTTGTCGAACAGCACCTTGTACTGGCAGACCAGATCCTCGCGGCCGGCGCGGCGGAAGCGCAGGACATAGTCCCACTCGTGCACGCCGAACATGCCCTCCTGGAAGTGCGGGGTACCGAGCAGTTCGTAGAGCTGGGCCTTGCCCATGCCCGGCTGCACCTTGCCCAGGTTCTCCAGGTTCACGTAGCTGCCCTGAGGGCGATAGGAATCACTGATGGCGGGGAATTTAGGATCGGCACTATGGCCCTGGGCATCGACCACGCTGTGGCTGCCACAGGCCGCCAGCAGCAGACCGCTGCAGGCCAGAGCCAGGGTGCACAGGTTGCGGATATTGAAAGTATTCATCTTGACCTCCTCTGCGCGACCCGACCGGGGCCGGGCCGCGACGCAATGACTTACCACTGGTAACCGAGACCGACGGCGACGCCGGCGTCACCCTGGCTGCTGGTGCTGCCCTGCAGCTTGGTGACCCACTTGCCGTTGTCGGAGATGCGCGAAACGCCAATCGCCAGGGCGCCCTGGCCGCGGTAGTTGCCCAGCCCGACGGTGGCCATGCTGGCCCCGGCCGAGTGCGGCTGCGGCAGGGTTGCCATGGCCATGGCCCCGGCGATACCGGCGCTGAGGATGTCGTCCTGTTTCTTCAGGTCGTGGCGCAGCGCGTTGTAGCGCGAGTCGGTGTAGTCGTAGAACTGGTTGGAGATGTCACCCATGCTTTGCTGCAACTGGCTGACGTTCACCGCGTCGGTCGGCGCAGTGCCGGCGGCGACGTTGGTGATCTGCCGCTCGTTGCCGGCGCTGCCCACCGAGACGCTGTTGGCGCGGTCGGCCACCGAGTTGGCGCCCACTGCCACCGAATTCTGCGCCTGGGCGCTGGAGCCGTTGCCCAGGGCAGTGGAGTTGGCGCCGCTTGCCCGCGCACGGGTGCCGATGGCCGCACTGTTGTTGCCGGAAGCCTCTGCTCCCGCACCACCAGCCACCGCATCGGTGCCGGTGGGGCGCGGCTTGGGCAGGTTGCTGCTGTTGTTCACCTGGAACATGCCATCAGTGCCGTTCTGCAGCTGGGTGATGTCGGTCTTCGCCTGGGTGACGCGATTGTCGACGTTGTTGATGGTGCTGTTGATCGTGTCGCCGTGATCGCGCAGCTGGGAGACGTTGACCGCATCGGTGTCGGCCTCGCCGGCCTTGACGTTAGTGATCTGCCGTTCGTTGCCGGCACTGCCCACCGAGACGCTGTTGTCGCGATCGGCCACCGAGTCGGCGCCCAGGGCCACGCTGTTGGCTGCCTCGGCACTGGCCCCGGCGCCGATGGCCGAGCTGCGCTCACCGGTGGCGGCAGCACCGTCACCCATGGCCACCGAGGAACTGCCGGTGGCGCTGGCGCCGGTGCCCACCGCAGTGGCGCTATCCCCGCTGGCGGTTGCGCTGCTGCCAACCGCACTGGCGTTGCTGGCGCTGGCATTGGCGCCGTCCCCCATGGCCAGGGAAGAAGTCCCGGAAGCCTGGGCGGCCGGGCCGACGGCGATGGAATCAGTGCCGCTGGCGACCGAGTCGGGTTTCTGCGAGTTGGCGTGGAAGTACTTGAAGCCGCCCAAAGTGATGTTGTTGATCTGCGTGGTCACTTCGTAGAGCTGCGAGCCGTTCACCGCGTCGGTGGAAGTGGAGTTGATATCGCCGGCGGCGACGTTGGTGATCTTGCTCGGCCCACGCCCGCCGTGGTTGGCGTTGTAGGCACCGTTGCCGCCGTTGGCAGTCGGGTCCCAGAGCAGCGCATCCTGGCCCAGCTGGTCGGTGCGGTCGGCAACGCCCTTGAGTTGCGAGACGTTCACCGCGTCGGTTTCTTCCGCGCCTGCTGCAACACCCGTGACACGCCGATTGCCGACGTTGACTTCACCCGTTGCGGTCCCGCCCACCAGGTACGCCTGATGCCCCAGGGTGCTGCCATCGGCGATGGAGCCGGCGCCCAGCGCCACGCTGCCGTCATGGCTGGATACAGCACCCATGCCGATGGCCACGGAATCCTGACCGAGGGCTGCCGAATCGGTGCCGGTGGAGTTGGCGTGGAAGTACTTGGTACCGGTTTTGTAGATGTTGTCGACGTGGTCGCCCAGATCGGAGACATCGCCTTCGACGTTGGTGACGCGACCGTCCAGGTTCGTGACCTGGGTGTTGGTTGCGGAGAGCTGCGAACCATTCACTGCGTCAGTGGAGGTGTCGTTGATATCACCGGCGGCGACGTTGGTGATCTTGTTCGGCCCAATGCCATAGTGGTTGGCGCTGAAGCTGTTGGTGCCCCAGTCCCAGAGCAGCGCGTCCTGGCTCAGTTGCTCGGCGCGGTCGGCAACGCCCCGCAGTTGCGAGACGTTCACCGCATCGGTGTCGTCGGCGCCGGCGGCGAGGTTGGTGATACGACGTTCTGCGTTGATTGCGCCGACCGAGACTTCGCCGGTCGCCAGCCCTCGGGGCGGATGGCCGCCCGCCATGTAGGCCGGTCTGTTCAGATCCGTCCCCGTGCTGCTGTTTGCGCCCAGCGCCACGCTGTTAGAAGTGCTGGCAGTGGCGTTGCGGCCCAGGGCAAGCGCGCTGTCTCCCGTCGCCTGAGCCTGGTAGCCAACCGCTGTGGAACCCTGGCCCCTGGCGTAGGCGTCTTCCACCGGCAGGCCGCTGTCGTTGGTGCGCACATAGCGGATGCCGCGACCGTTCAGGGTGACATTGCTGTCGCTGTCGTCACCGAAGACATTGCTCACGCGGTTGTCGACATTGGTGACGTTCTGGTTGGTCTGGTGCAACTGCGAACCGTTGACTGCATCGGTGGAAGTGCTGTTGACGTCGCCCGCGGCGACATTGCTGATCTTGTTCGGGCCGCGTCCGCCATGATTGGCGCTGAACGCACCCTGGCCATTGTCGGCTGTCGGATCCCAGAGCAGTGCGTCCTGGGCCAGTTGGCCAGTTACACCCTTGAGCTGGGCGACGTTGACCGCATCGCTGTCCAGGGTGCCGGCGGCCAGGCCGGTGATCTGCCGGTAGTTGCCGGTGGTAGCGTCGCCCACGGCAATGGCGCCAAGGGTGCCGGTGGTTGCCATGATGGCGGCGGCGCGGTCCGGGGCCACGTTACTGGGCAGGTAGCCCTGCTGGCCGGCAACGGTGCCGGCCACGGAGCCCGAACCCAGGGCCACGCCGCCGGTGACGTTGGCCTGCGCACCGGTGCCCAGGGCCATGGCGTTCTGCTGGCTGGCTACAGCATCGTTGCCGATGGCGACCGAGTCCTGTGCGGTGGCGCGAGTGCCGGTGGGGTTGCCGCTGGCATCGGTGCCAATATTGCCAATGGCCATGGAGTTGGTCGGGTTGGTGCCGAACTTGTTGTTCAGGCCGATGCGGCCGCCGTTGACGTACAGCTCGTTGCCCAGGGTCAGGGAGTCAGTGCCGTCGGTGCGGGCGCCAGAGCCATAGAAGAGGACACGGGCGGTCTGACTGGCCTTGTCGCTGGTCAGGCAGTTGGTGTTGTTGCTGTCGTACTTCCAGCCGGTGCTGCCGGTATCCCCGGTGTCGTGGACGAAGATGCAACCCGAATCGTTGCTGGCATCATTGACGTAGAGGCCGGGATTGCCGGAAACACCCTTCTCGAAGGTCGACCCGTTCTTATACGGCGTCGCCGCGAAGGTCGAGGTCAGCGGGCTGCAAAGTATCGAGACGGCCAGCGTCCCGACCATCACACCGCGCCCCGTTTTGCGGTGCGCCGTGGCGAACTCCGAAGCGGCGACCCACGCATTACGCGTGGTACTCCAGACCAGACGATAAATCCTGTTCATGAGAAGCTCCTTCCAGGGGCGCTGCCCCCGGGGTCTGCGAAGGGATATCAGCGGGAGGACAGCTGCAGGGCGCGGCTGGACTGGATCAGTTGCGGGCGCTCCATGGCGGTCGGGCGCGACTGCTGCAGCGCGCGCTCGTACAGGCGCAGCGCGCCGGCGTGGTCCTGGCGGACGTAGTCGAGATAACCGCCGGCGAACAGCCCGGCCTCGGTGCGCAGGTCACGCTTGACCGCGTCGGGGGCCTGCAGGCCATCGATCTGGGCGAACACCGCAGAGCTGTCGGACTTGCCCTGGAACAGCGCGAGCATGGCGCGCTGGTGCTCGTCGACCGGCTTGATGGCGCGGGCGAGTTTCTCCACACGCGCCTTGGTAACAGCCGGTTTGACGCCGACGTCGCTGGCCTGGCGGGCGGTTACCCAAAGGTTCCAGAGGCCGGCGTAGGCCTGGACCTGCGGATTGGGAGAGGTTTTCTGCAGTTCGGCGAAGGCCTTGCCGGCCTGGTCGAAGCGGCCCAGTGCGGCGAGGTTCACTGCTGACGGCAAGGCGATCACCGTCGCCTGGTCGCTGCCCTTGAGAGCGTCGTAGAACTGCCGGGCACGCATGTGGCGGCCGCCGGCATCCTCAATGAAGGCCTGCTCGGCCAGGGCTCGGCTGCCGCCCTGCCCTTGCGCGCCGGCTTCGCGCAGCAGCGCCTGGGCCGAGGCAAGGTCGCCTTCGAGCAGTTGCTGGTGAGCCAGCAGCACCAGGGGGTGAGTGACCTGTTGCGCGACGGGCTGTGCGCCTTGTTGAGCGGGAGCCTGCGGCGCAGGTTGGACCGGGCCGGCCAGGGCCGAGCCAGTGGCGACCAGCAAGGCCAGGGCGAGGGCGGAAAGCTTGCCGGAGCGACTGCAGCCGGCGGTTTTAGAGGGATGGTTCATGGCGGCAACTCCTGTAAAGGTTCGAGTTACCGCCCTGCTAGGAAGGGCGGAGGCAAAGCGAACTCAGAGTCCTCCCCGCTCCACCATCAGAGTTTTTCCGCAGTCAGGAGAGCGCCGCCAGCGCCAGTTCCAGCTCCAGGTC
Source organism: Pseudomonas sp. PDM18 (assembly GCF_014852585.1). GTDB lineage: Bacteria > Pseudomonadota > Gammaproteobacteria > Pseudomonadales > Pseudomonadaceae > Pseudomonas. The sequence continues at coordinate 59,911 of NZ_JACVBX010000017.1, forward strand.
GACGGCCATGCACTCAGCGCTGCGCTCGATGCCCATGCGCGCATTCAGTCGCTGCGCCAGGCGCCGCACGTACTGCTGGAGAATGAGGCTGTGCGCTCCCCCCATACCCCGCAGCTCCAATCGCACCAGCAGCTGTCCTTGCTGCACCGCCCGAGCCGCGAGCGTGATCTCCTGAGGCTCGCCCAACAGCTCCAGCACGCCGCTCAGCCACTGGGCGAACAGCTCGGCATCCAGCCAGCCATGCATCGGCTGCAGATTGCTGTTATCGAAGCGGCAGCCGGGATACGCCGCCAGGCAGGACTCGATGACTGACGCCGGATCGCACGGGCGCAGCGCCGGCGCAGGATGATCCTCGCGCGGATTGCTGGTGCTGCGAAGCCTGCGCAGCGCTTCGAAGACGCCAGCCAGACCCGGTGTCGCCGGGTGCAGTTCGAGGCCCGCCAGGCGCGCGGTCAACTCCTCCAGCGCCACCGTGCTGATCTCGCGGAGGCGATGCAGTTGCGCTTCGGCGGCCAGGGCGCGATCCCGCCATTCGAGCAACTCGCTCTCGCTGTCGGTAACGTCCTGCAAGCCGCCGAGGACACCCCTGGGCTGCCCGCTGCTATCACGGCAAGGCACCATCCAGGCGTGGACCACGCGGTTCCTGCCGGAAAAGTCGATTCGCAGGGTGGACGAAACCGGCTCACCTTTCTCGACGAGGTTGGAAAATTTCCCGGGCAGGGAGTCGCGGTATTGCCGCGGCAACCAAGGGCTGTCTTCCAGACGCGTCCCCAAGGCCTCATCCGCGCTGACCTGGTGGTAGTCAAGGAATCGCTGGTTGCAGAACAGCAGGCGACCGTCGACGCCGCGCACGTACATCGGATTGGGCGCAGCATCCACCAGCTCGCGCAGCATGCCGATCTCGGCCGGCAGCGGCTCGGCCACCGCCGCGCCGGATGGGAAGCCGGCCACCAGGCCGTTGCGCCGGGCGATCTCCGCCAGTTCGACGCTGGAGCGAACACGCAGCTTTTCCAGCAGGTGCGCCTTGTAGGTGCTGACCGTCTTGAAGCTGATGCGCAGCTGCTCGGCAATGCGCACGTTCGACTGCCCTTCGGCGATAAGCTGCAGCACCGACAGCTCGCGCGGGGTAAGACTGCCCAGCACATCCCCGGGACCGGACTGCATGTGCTCGCGGGCGAAGTGGCCGCGTCCAGCCAGCACATCGGCGATGGCCTTGCGCAGCAGCGCAGTATCCTCGCTCTTGCTGACGAAGCCGCTGGCGCCGGCCTGGAAGCACAGCGGGGCGAAGTGCGCCGGGTTCTGCCGGCTGTAGACCAGCACCTTCTGTCGCGCATCCCGCGCGCGCAGGCGGCGCAGCAGATCGAGCCCGCCGGCCCCCGGCAGGCTCAGTTCAAGGATCACCAGGTCCGGCCGGTTTTCCCGTGCCAGGCTCAATGCCGTGGGCACATCGACCGACTCCCCCGCCACCTCGTGACCCATTTCCTCCAGCAACGTGCGCAAGGCATCGCGCACAATCGGTGTCGCATCCGCGAGCAAAACCCTGGCCATAGCTACCCTGCCCCGAGCCGGTTTCAGTCCGCAACAGCATAGGCACCACCGACCATCTGTGCAGCGCGGTTATCGAGCAGATCAGCTCCCTGCCATGTCCAGCGCCGCAGCCTGCTCGTCCACTAGTTGGCGGAACAGCTCCAGCGAACGCGAGCGCGAGTCGCTGCGCCAGATCAGCCAGGTGTTCAACCGGGCAAACTCCCCCGCCATGGGCCAGGCGCTGACCGAGGCACTGCCGGGCATGTTGCTCAGCATGCTGCGCGGCATCACCGCCAGGCCGCCGCCGGCGCTCACGCAGGCAAGCATGCTGTGGTAGGACTCCAACTCGCGGATGGCGCCGGGGGCCGCGCCGTCGGCTGCGAACCAGCGCTCGAAATGGTGGCGGTAGGAGCAGTTGTCGCGGAACACGTAGATCATCTCGCCGTCGGCATCCTGGCCGCGCTGGATCGGAGCGTGGTGCGAGGGCGCGACCACCAGCATGTCCTCGTCGAACACCGGCACGCCCTCCAGCGCGGGGTGCCTGATCGGCCCGTCGACGAAGGCGGCGATCAGCTCGCCGGCGATCACCCCATCGATCATGTCGCCCGACGGGCCGGTTGACAGGTCCAGTTCCACCTTCGGGTACTGCTGGTGGTAGCGCGCCAGCAGGCGCGGGATACGCACCGCCGCCGTGCTTTCCAGCGAGCCGATGGGGAAGCGCCCGGTGGGCTCCTTGCCCGACACCACCACCCGCGCCTCTTCCACCAGGCCGAGGATGCGCGTGGCGTAGACGAGGAAGTCGTGCCCGGCCAGCGACAGGCGCAGGCGGTTGTTCTCGCGGATGAACAGGTCGGCGCCCAGGTCCGCTTCCAGCTGCTTGATCCGCGTGGTCAGGTTGGACGGCACGCGGTGCATGGCCTGGGCGGCGGCGGCGATGCTCTTGTGGGCCGCCACGGCGCAGAAGATTTCCAGCTGGACCAGGTCCATTTCATTCTCCAAACGAGAGCGTAATCGTCATTATTATTCAGTTTTCATAAGCATGATTCAACGCGACACTGGCTCCACATCCTGCAACCCACCCTCCAGGAGCGAGCCATGAGCATCTCCCCGCAGACCCACGCGATCTCCCGCAATCCCGCCACCGGCGAGGTGATCGACAGCTACGCCTTCGAATCCGCGCAGGCGCTGGAGCAGTCCCTGGCCCGCGCGGCCCAGGGCTACGCGACCTGGAAGCGCACCCCGCTGGAGCAGCGCGCCGCCGCCCTGGTACGCCTCGGCCAGGCGCTGCGCGCCAACGCCGATGCCCTTGCCGCCACTATCACCGCCGAGATGGGCAAGCCCATCACCCAGGCCCGTGGCGAAGAGGAAAAGTGCGCCGGCCTGTGCGACTGGTACGCCGCCAACGGCCCGCAGATGCTCGCCCCGGAGCCCACCAGCGTGGAGCACGAGCGCGCCTGGATCGAGTACCGCCCGCTGGGCCCGATCCTCGCGGTGATGCCGTGGAACTTCCCGATCTGGCAGGTGCTGCGCGGCGCGGTGCCGGCGCTGCTGGCAGGCAACACCTATGTGCTCAAGCACGCACCGAACGTCATGGGCAGCGCCTACGGAATGCTGCAGGCGTTCCAGCAGGCGGACTTCCCGGCCGGCGTGTTCGAGGTGATCAACGTCGGTAACGACCTGGTATCCCAGGTCATCCGCGACGACCGCATCGCCGCCGTCACCGTGACCGGCAGCGTGCGCGCCGGCTCCGCCATCGGCTCCCAGGCCGGCGCCGCGCTGAAGAAGTGCGTGCTCGAACTGGGCGGCTCGGACGCCTTCATCGTGCTCGCCGATGCCGACCTCGACGTGGCCGTGAAGGCCGCCGTCGCCGGACGCTTCCAGAACTCCGGGCAGGTCTGCGCCGCCGCCAAGCGCTTCATCATCGAGGACAGCATCGCCGACGTCTTCACTGAGCGCTTCGTCGCCGCCACCCGCGAACTGCTGATGGGCGACCCGACCCAGGCGCAGACCTACATCGGCCCCATGGCCCGCTACGACCTGCGCGATGAGCTGGACGACCAGGTCCAGCGCACCCTGGCCGAAGGCGCGACCCTGCTGCTGGGCGGCGGCAAGGTCGACGGCGTGGGCAACTTCTACCAGCCCACCGTGCTGGCGGACGTAACGCCGGAGATGACCTCATTCCGCGAAGAGCTGTTCGGCCCGGTGGCCTCGATCATCCGCGCCAGGGACGCGCGCCACGCGCTGGAGCTGGCCAACGACAGCGACTTCGGCCTGACCGCCACGGTGTTTACCGCCGACCTCGCCCGCGCCCGGCAGATGAGCGCCGAACTGGACGTCGGTGGCGTGTTCATCAACGGCTACAGTGCCAGCGATGCCCGCGTTGGTTTCGGCGGCGTGAAGAAGAGCGGTTTCGGTCGCGAGCTGTCGCACTTCGGCGTGCGCGAGTTCTGCAACGCACAGACCGTGTGGGTCGACCGCCGCTAAGCGCTGAAAATACAAAGGCCCACCTCGAGGTGGGCCTTTGTGCGTCGGTCGCCAGCGTCAGATGGTGCGGGAGAAGCGCTCCTGCTGCCCGCCGCCCAGGTAGGCGTCGAAAGCCATCGCCACACTGCGCATCATCAGCTGGCCCTGGGGCAGCAGCACCAGTGCGTCGTCATGCAGCTCGATCAGACCGTCGCCGGCCTGCTCCTGCAACTGTCGCAGCGCTCCCTCAAAGTACTCGCCGAAGCGAACGCCGTGGCGCTCTTCCAGCGGCGTGTAGTCCACGCGGCCATGGCACATCAGCGCGCTGATCACTTCGCGACGCAGGCAGTCGTCGTCGGTCAGGCGATAGCCCTTGTGCACCGGCAGCAGGCCTTCGTCGAGCCGCGCGTAGTACTGCGACAGTTCCTTCACATTCTGCCCGTAGGTGTCGCCGACCTTGCTGATGGACGACACGCCCAGGGCGATCAGGTCGCAGTCGGCGTGGGTCGAATAACCCTGGAAATTGCGCTGCAGGGTGCCGTTGCTGCGGGCCACGGTGAGTTCGTCATCAGGCAGGGAGAAGTGGTCCATGCCGATATAGACGTAGCCCGCCTCGGTCAACCGCTGGATGGTCAGCTCCAGCAACTCCAGCTTGCGCTCCGGCGGCGGCATGTCTTCGCGACGGATCAGTCGCTGCGCGCGCACCCGCTCGGGCAGGTGGGCGTAGCTGTAGGCGGCGATGCGATCGGGGCGCAGGTCGATGATCTTGCTGAGGGTGGTGTCGAAGCTCGCTACGGTCTGCAGCGGCAGGCCATAGATCAGGTCCACGGAGACCGACTTGAACTTCGCCTCGCGCGCCGCCGCGACCAGGTCGAAAACCTGCTGCTCGCTCTGGACGCGGTTGACCGCTTCCTGCACCTTCTCGTCGAAATCCTGCACGCCGAAGCTCAGCCGGTTGAAACCCTGGGCGCGCAGCTCGGCGATGCGCTCGCGGCTGATGGTGCGCGGGTCGACTTCGATGGAGAACTCGTGGGCATCGCTTTCGTCGAGGTTGAAATGCTCGCGCAGGCTGTCCATCACCTCGCCGAGCTGCTCGCTGGTGAGGTAGGTCGGCGTACCGCCGCCCAGGTGCAGCTGGGTGAGCTTGCGGGTGCCGTCGAACAGGTCGGCCTGCATGGCGATCTCGCGCTTGAGGTAGTCCAGGTACTCCACGGCGCGGTGGGTCTTCTGGGTGATGATTTTGTTGCAGGCGCAGTAGTAGCAGAGGCTCTTGCAGAACGGGATATGGATGTACACCGAGAGCGGCTTGGCCGCGCTCCCGTCGCCGGGATGGTTGCTGCGCCGAGCGGCCGCGCGGTAGTCGTCGGCGGCGAACGCGCCATGGAACTGCGGTGCAGTGGGATAGGAGGTGTAGCGCGGGCCGGGACGGTCATATTTTTCCACCAGCGCGCGGTTGAAACTCATCGATTCGGGCATGACACGGGCTCCTGAGGCGCTGGCAGTCTGTCGCTGCGAGTCGCCGCCGCACGATACTCCGCCCAAGCTACGCGCCTCCTGCGCAGGATCAAGAAAGATCTGCCGCGCAGGAAAAATCTTCAAGCTCGCACACCGGTTGCCGACGCACGAGCGGCGTGGCGCCGTGCTGGGTCCGCCTTGAGCCAGGCAATCAGGGGCGCTGGCGACGCACGGTGGAGAGCAAGCTCGTGGGGATCGACATCAGCAGGATGTAGGCCGATATCGCCAGTATCAGGCCGCCACTTCCCAGCAGCAGGTAGCGTCGTTCCTTTACCACGGTCAGGTCCAGGCCACCGGAAAAGAGAATCCAGCCCAGACCCGCCAGGGCCACGGTGAACAGGATGGCAATCAGATAGCTGGCGGCGACGATCAGCACCCAGAACGGACTCCAGCGCCGGCGCGATGGCTTTTCCATAGATTCGGGCCTCCCAGCCCCACTGCGAATACTCATGAACCATGCAGCCTGATGGCCACTGGCCGCTTCGGCAATCGGACAAAAGCAGAAGAAGCGCTTCCCAGACTCCCCGGGACCGCTGCAAACCCGACCGGGAGCGCCCGGCTGGCATACCGGAAATCCAGCAAGGGCGCTTACAATCACAGTTTGCCGCAAGGGCAGCACGGTTCTCGAAAATGGCGCTCGATCCACCCACCATGTTGACTATCTCGGTCGCCCTCGCGGCGGCCGCAGCGCTGTACCTGGCCATCGAGTGGCGGAGCGTGCGCGAACGCTCGCTGCTTTACTGGAGCGCCGGCTTCGCCACCATCACCATCGGCTCCACACTTGCCCTGCTACGCATGAGCGGCTACCTGCTGGTGGGCATCTGGTTCGCCAATGGTCTGCTGCTACTGGCCCACTGGTTCTTCCTCAGCGGGGTGGCGAAGTTCACCGAGGCGCGCTTGTCGCGGGGCTGGCTGCTCGTGCCGCTCACCTGGATAGCGCTGCTCGTGGTGCCCGACGGCGGCCCACTGTGGTCCAAGCTCATGCTGCTGGCCAACTCCTGGCTGGTCGCCCTGCTCTCCCTGCGCGCCAGCTACCTGCTGCGGCCCCACGGCAAGTCCCTGAGCGTGGGGGCGGTGCAGTTGCGCTACGTAATGCTCGTGCACGGCGCCTTCTACCTGGCCAAGGGTGCGACGGTGATCATCCCCGGCACGCTGATCGACCTGGCCGCCTTCCGGGGAGAGATCATCCAGATTTCTCTAGTCGAGGGAGCCATGGCGATCATGCTGATCGCCCTATCGATGACCGGCACCGAGCGCTATCGCCGCGAGAAGCGCATTGCGCGGCTGGCCGCGCGTGACCCGCTGACCGCGCTGTATAACCGCCGCGCCCTGGAAGTCCGTGCGCCCCGCGTGTTCGAGGACATTTCTGCGGACCGCCCCGGCGCGCTGCTGCTGATCGACATCGACAATTTCAAGCAGGTCAACGACCTGCACGGGCATACCGCCGGTGACCGCCTGCTGGTGGCGCTCAGCGAGATGATCCGCGCCGCACTGCCCGAGCGGGCTGTGGCGGCTCGCCTGGGCGGTGACGAGTTCGTCATCCTGCTGAGCAACGTCAGCGGCGAACAGGTGATGGAGCTCGCCGACAAGCTGCGCGAGCAGTTCCACAACACCGCCACGCATAACTTCGCCACACCGCAGCCAGTGACTCTGAGCATCGGCGCCAACCTGTTCGACCAGCCACCGGCCAGCCTCGCCGCGCTGATCGAGCAAGGCGACGCTGCGCTTTACGAATCCAAGCGCGGCGGCCGCGACAGCATCCGCCTGATGGACCGCACGGTGGCCGGTGGCGATCCGCTGCGCCTGGGCTGATTCGAGCGGATAGGAGCAACGCGGCCCGCGCAAGGCGGGCCGTGTGAGGACATCAGGTGTGGCGCGCGGGCGCAGCGTACTGGGGCATGGTGATGCAGCCGATGTTACCGCCGCCCAGAAGGATTTCCCGCGAGTTGTCGATGCCGATCACGCGCTTGTCCGGGAACAGTTCGGCCAGCACGCCCTGAGCGATGCGGTCGTGGGGGTCGTTGAAGAACGGCATCACGATGGCCGAGTTGCCGGTGTAGAAGTTGATGTAGGAGGCGCAGATCTTCGTCCCCTCTTGGCGGTCGAAGCTGCCGTCGACCTGATCCAGGCCCTCGGCTTCGGCGGCGGTCCACTCCAGCACCTGTGGCTGCGGCAGCTTGTGCACCTGCAGCGCATTGCCACGGGCGTCGCGGGCGCTGCGCAGCACGTCGTAGGCCTCCTGGTAGATTTCCCATTGCGGGTCGCTGCGGTCGTCCGTCCATTGCATCACCACCACGCCCGGCCGCACGAAGCAGGCCAGATCGTCAACGTGGCCATCAGTTTCGTCGAACTTGCAGCCGCGCGGCAGCCAGATCACGTGCTCGGCTCCCAGGTAGTCGCAGAGACGACGGGTGACCTCTTCCTTACCCAGATGGGCGTTACGGTTGCGGTTGAGCAGGCACTGCTCGGTGGTCAGCAAAGTACCCTGGCCGTCGCTGCGGATGCTGCCCATCTCGGCGATGATCGAGGCTCGATAGCGGTCGAAACCCTCGATCTCGAGGATCTTCTGCGCGATCTGGTCGTCCTTGTCCCAGGGATAGTAGAGGCCGCCGTCGAGCCCGCCATAGGCGTTGAACTGGAAGTCCACACCACGCATCTCGCCGGTGGCGTCATTGACCAGGAAGGCCGGGCCGCTGTCGCGGAACCAGGTGTCGTTGCAGGTCATCTCCACCACTCGCACGTTCTCGGGGAGCATGCGCCGGGCGTTGGCGTACTGCGCGGCAGAAGCGCAGACGGTGACCGGCTCGCTGCTGGCGATGGCGCTCACCACCTCGACCCAGATCTTCTGCGCCGGCTTACCGCCGTTGCGCCAGACGTCCGTGCGCTCAGGCCAGCCAAGCCAGCAGCGGGCCTTGGGTTCGAATTCGCCGGGCAGGCGGAAGCCGTCGGCCTTGGGCATTGTCGAGTGGGTGCGGGACATCGGCGGTACTCCGGAATCAGGGGCTGGGATGCCTCAAGGTTGCCGGCTCGCCGCGGAGAGAACCATTGATGAATTTAGCGAAATAGCTGAATTGAATTCATCATTTAGGCAGATGAATGATGAGCGCCAGGAACCGGCCATGCCCGCGATCGCGCCCATGGAGAGCTCCCACAGGGGAACTCCGGATTCACTTGCACCCCGCAAGAGTTAACCCGACATCACATGTCGCTGAGCTGGTCGGTCATCCATTCGATGAAATCCGCCACTGCCGGCTTCTCCATGCGCAGACGCTCGCATACCAGCGCGTACTGCCCCAGGGAGGTGATCTGCGCGGCGAACGGGCGCACCAGCCGGCCGCTCGCCAGGTCCTCAGCGCTGGTGAGGTTGTCGCCGATGGCCACGCCCTGCCCGCGCACCGCCGCTTCCATGGTCAGCCCGGCGTGGCCGAGGTAGACATGGCGGCTCGGGCGGATGTCGCTGGCGTGGGTGGTTAGCCAGGCGGTCCAGGACTTGCCGTCCTGGTCGTCATGCAGCAGGCAGTGGCGCGCCAGGTCGCGCGGGTGCTTGAGCGGCGACTGGTTGAACAGGCCGGGGCTGCAGACCGGGAAGAACTGCAGGGTCGGCAACGGCCGCACGAAGTAGGTGCTGGCATCCGCCGGGCCGGTGCCGTAGGTGATCGCCAGGTCGATCTCGGCGGCAGGCCCCGACGCTTCCAGCGGCTGTTCATGCAGATGAAGGACGATTTCCGGACAGCGCTCGGCGAAATCCGCCAGCCGGCCCACCAGCCACTTCTGCGCCAGCTCCACCGTCACCGCGATATGCAGCTGCGCCTGGGAACCTGGATCGCGCAACTCATCGCACGCCGTACCGATCAGCTCGAAGGCCTGCTGCAGGCTGCGCAAAAGGCGCCGCGCCTGGGGAGTGGGCTGCACCTGGCGACCCTGACGCTCGAACAGCGTCGCCCCCAACTGCTCTTCAAGCTGGCGAATCTGGTGGCTGACCGCGCTGTCGGTGACGCACAGCTCGGCGGCGGCGCGGCCGAAGTGCGCGTGGCGGGCGGCGGATTCGAAGGTGCGCAAGGCGGTGAGCGAAGGCAGGCGGCGCATGGGCGGCAGTTCTTTTCGAAGAATGGCGGCCGGCATGCTGAACGAGGCACCGCGCCCAGCGCAAGCCAGGGCGTTGCTGCAGGGGCATCACTCATTTCGCGACAGCCGCCACCCGCGCGAGGCTAGCACCACTTCGCAGGAGCGCAGTCAGCAGGTGGCGGGCAAATTGGCACGCCGGACAATTGGATACTCTTTATGCCGTCGTTTGTGTCGTCTCCTGCACATCTATCGCGCCTTGAAGCAAAACCTGAGTTGCATATCCCGGATCGCTATCTAGGCTCTTTCTCACAACCGGCTTCCCTACAGGGAGTAGGCTCAACGTCTCCAGAGCGCATTCGGAGCGAATGCCTTTCACGCCGCCAGCGCGACGCGAGAGCCAGTCAGGGACCAGCAGGGGACGCTCGATGACCAGAGACTGCACAGGCGCCGCAAAGGCTATCAGCGCCTCCATTACCACATCGCTTTGTATCCTGTTCTCCGGCCCCGTCTCCGCGGGCGGCATCATGATCTACGAGGCCGGGCAGGAAGGCATGGGCCTGGCCAATGCCGGTTCCGCCGCCCTGGCCAGCGACCCCAGCGTACTGATGAGCAACCCCGCGGGTATCGCGAAGCTCAAAGGTACGCAGATCAGCGCCAACGCCCAGGTCATCCTCGGCGACCTGCGTTTCTCCCGTGACGACAACAACCAGTTCGACGGCAACGAAGGCGGCAACGCCCTGGAGTGGCTGCCCAGCGCCAGTTTCTTCGTCAGCCACCAGGTCGACGACCGCTCGGCCATCGGCTTCGGCATGTACGGCAACTTCGGCCTGGCGCTGAACTACGACGACGACTGGGCCGGCCGCTACTTCAGCCAGGAAACGGCGATCATCGGCGTGTCCTTCCAGCCGACCATCGCGCACAAGTTCACCGACGACCTCACCGTCGGCATCGGCCCGCGCATCGTCTACGGCTACTACCGCACCGAGATGGCCATCAACAACAACCTGCTGGGCCTGCGCGACAACCCCGACGGCCAGCTGGAATACAAGGACACCGATGTCGGTGTCGGGGTCAACCTGGGCCTGCTCTACGACCTGAGCGAGCGCACCCAGATCGGTTTCGCCTACACCAGCAAGGTCAAGCTGGAATTCGAAGACAGCCCCGACGTGAGCAAGATCAGCAACCCGATCATCAATGCCGCGCTCAACCGCCTGGACGTCAGTTCGCTGGAACTGGACGTGAACATCCCGCAGACGGAGACCCTGAGCATCGCCCACCAGCTCGACCCGCAATGGAAGCTGCTGGGCAGCCTGGGTTGGCAGGACTGGAGCGAGTTCGGCGAGATCGGCGTGGACGTCGACGCCAACGCCGGCGGCGTCGACCGCACCGTCGACCGCAAATACAAGGACACCTGGCACGCCTCCATCGGCACCCAGTACCAGGCCACCCGGCAACTGCGCTGGAGCGTTGGCCTGGGCTACGACAGCTCGGCCGTGGACGACAAAGACCGCACCGTGGACAACCCCATGGCCGAGACCTGGCGCCTGGCGACCGGCATCAACTACCAGGTCGAGGAAGGCCTCGACCTGCACCTGGCCTACACCCTCGTCTGGCTCGGCGACATGGACGTCGAGCAAACCAAGTCACGCTCCGGCGACACCCTTTCCGGCACTTACAACAACGCCGCCCTGCACATCATCGGCGGCGGTGCGACCTGGCGTTTCTGACGGCCTACGCGACGACAAGAGCGCGGCCCTGACACTGCGATACGACACCTTCGACAAGAAATACCCATAAGGAGCACTGCAATGAACCTGAAATTCCTGGCCCTGCCGCTGTGCGTGGCCACCCTCACCCTCTCCGGCTGCGCCAGCAAGTACGTGGAGCCGGAGAACTACTCAGGCTTCCTCAAGGACTACAGCGTCCTCAAGGAAGAGAAATCGCCCTCCGGCGCACCGGTGATGCGCTGGATCAAACCCGGCATCGACGTCAGCCAGTTCACCAGCGTCTACGTCGAGCCGAGCCAGCTCTACCCGCGGCCGCAGCCCAGCGAGAAGATCCCGCAGAGCACCCTGGACGGCATCACCAAGTACTACGACCAGGCGCTGCAGACGCAATTCTCCAAGGCCCTGCCGCTGGCCACCGGCCCCGGCCCCGGCGTGCTGATCGTGCGCCCGGCGATCACCGCCGTCAGCGCCGAGACCAAGGGCCTGCAACCCTACGAGGTGATCCCGATCGCCCTGATCACCGCCGGCGTCAGCACCGCCACCGGCATCCGCGACCAGGACACCAGCATCGCCACCGAAGCGGCCTTCCTCGACGGCAGCGACGGCAAGGTGGTCGCCCAGGTCGTGCGCAAGGGTGCCGGCACCGAGCTGGAGAACTCCTCCCAGGTCATGAGCGCCAACGACGCCAAGGCCGTGCTCGATGGCTGGGCACAGGACATGCTCAAGTCCTATGAACAGCTGAAACGCAAGTGACACCCACAGCGGGCCGGCGCGACTCAGCGTTGGCCCGTCGTTTCCCCGCAGGTCTGGAAGCCTCCATGGACACCGTTCGCGGCACCGCTTTCCTCCAGTTCGGCGAACTGCTCGCCGAGCGCAACGCCTCGCTGCGCGCTCACCTCACGCCGCATCGCATCGACCTGAACATAGTCGGCGACTACGAGAAGAAGTTCTCCTACCGGAGCCTGGTGCAAATCTTCGAAGGCAGCGCCCGCTCACTGGCCATGCCGGAGCTCGGCCTGGAACTGGCGAGCCGGCAGAAGTCCACCCTGCTCGGCCCCCTGCAGCACTTGGCGCAGACCGCACCCACTGCCGGTGAAGGGCTGGCAGCGGTGGTGCGCTATATGCGCGTCTATAGTCCCTCGATCCTCTTCCACCTCGAACGCCGAAACGATTGCACTCTGCTCCGCTTCGACAACGCGTTACCTTGCATCGAAGATATCCCGCAGATCGTCGAGAAGTCCCTGCTGCACGGCCAACTGATGATGGCCGAATTGCTCGGCACGCCATTCCGGCCCACCACCGTGCTGCTGCGCCACCAACCGCAAGCCGAACTGGCGGTGTACCGGCGTTACTTCGGCTGCCCGGTGCTGTTCGGCCAGGAATACAACACCCTGGCTATCTCCCAGCGCGACCTGCAGCGCCCCTGCGTACGCCACGACGCCACGCTGCACGCCATCGTGAAGTTCTACCTGGAAGCGCATTCACGCGCTGACGAGAAGCTCGGTTTCGAGGTCGAACGCCACATCCACGCCCTGTTGCCCCGGCAGCGCTGCAACCTGGAGCAAGTCGCGCAACTGCTCGACCTGCACCCGCGTACCCTGCAGCGACGGCTGGCCAACGACGGCATCGACTTCGAAGAACACGTCGACCAGATCCGCCGCCGGCGCGCCGAACAGCTGCTCGGCCAGTCCGACCTGCCCATCGCGCGGATCGCCCAGGAGCTGGGCTACCGCCGCACCACCTCGTTCTGCCGCGCACACCACCGTTGGTTCGGCATGGCGCCCATCGAGCATCGTCGCGCGCTGAAGCACTGATCACCGCCGGCGCACCTGAAAGAATCCGGCAACTTCCATATCGACCACCCAACATCCTGCAGACCGTGCTTGCCACAGACTGGGAACCGAGCCTTCATCAAATCTTAATCTCGCGCCGGCAGACTGAAGCCAGTCACCAAAGGTGCGTGACCCATGAATGCTGCCTGTTCCAGGCAGCATTTTTTTTGCCCGCCTATCGGAGAACACCTGCAGGAGAAGCCCACGCCTTCCTACCGGGGAATACCGGACAACCCGGCCGATTGCTGCTATATGCCTTGAGGCACGCACCGATGTGCAGTTGCCCCACTTGTGCCCTTGTATGGATACCGGCATGCCGATCCGCCGTTCGAGCACCGTCCTTCTCGCAAGCCTTGGCCTGACCGGCGCCATCGGCGCCCTGTCGACCTGGGCCATCCTGGAAATGCGCCACGACGCCCTGGAAGTCGCCAGCGCCAATGGCCACAACATCGCCCTACTGGTGCAGCGCGACATCCAGCGCAACCTCGACCTCTACGACATGACCCTGCAAGCCGTGGTGCGCACCCACGCCCAGCCGGAGATTCGTGGGCTGTCCATGGACACGCGCAACCTGCTGCTTCGGGCCTACACCGCGCCCACCCGTGGCATGGGCTCGGTGTTCCTGACCAACGCCGACGGTATCGCCACCTACAGCTTCGGCAAGGAGGTTCCCGCGCGCATCGACCTCTCCGGGCGCGAGTACTTCCAGGCGCTACGCATAGCGCGGGGCGACGCGACCTACCTCAGCCGCCCGTACATCCCCTACTCCAGCAACGCGCGCAACAGCATCGCCCTGAGCCGTCGCCTTGAACGCGAGGACGGCAGCTTCGCCGGGGTAGTTGGCGCCAACCTGGAGCTGGCCTACTTCACCGAACTGTTCAGCGACCTCAACCTCGGCGACGGCGGTACGGTCAGCCTGCACATGCGCGACGGCACCCTGCTGGCGCATTGGCCGGACACAGAGCCCGCCGCGACACTGGGCGAATCCTTCGAGCGCTACCTCAGCAACGGCGCGGAGAACTTCTTCGATACCAACAGCGATGGGCAGGAGCGTTGGCACGACTTTCGCCCGGTGGAAGGCTACCCGCTGGTGTTCAGCGTCGCCCTGCCATCGCGCGAGATCTACGAGGACTGGTACTGGCGCGCCAGCCTGATCGGCCTGCTGGGCGTTTCCCTGATCGGCGCGGTCATTGGCCTCGCGCTGCTCGCCCTGCGCCAGATGCACGAACGCGACCGCCAGGAAGCCGAACTGCGGCAGGCTGCCAGCACCGACCCGCTGACCGGCCTGAACAACCGTCGCGCCTTCGACCTGCGTGCCAACCACGAGTGGTCGCGCTACCAGCGAAGCGGCGCCGCGCTGGCCGTAATGCTGATGGATATCGACAAGTTCAAGGCCTACAACGACCACTACGGCCATCCTGCAGGTGACGCGGCGCTGAAGACCGTGGCAAGGGTGATCGCCGAGTGGACGCGGCGCCCGGCCGATTGCGCGGCGCGTTTTGGTGGGGAGGAGTTCGTCGTGCTGCTGGGCGACAGTGGGGAAGCCGACGCTCTGGAGTTGGCCGAGCAGATCCGCGCCAGCCTGCAGGCCCTCGCCGTGCCGCACGAGTACGGCCCGCTGGGCGTGCTCACCCTGAGCATCGGCGTGGCCAGCACCTCGCAATTCAGCCCCGCCAACTGGGCAGAACTGTTGCAATCCGCCGACAGCGCGCTGTACCAGGCGAAGGATGGCGGACGCAACCGGGTGGTCAGCTTCCGTTCCGCCGCAGTCGAAGCCTCCTAGCCGCGCACGCTCAGCACCTTCAGTTCGCACTCGAAGAGAAATTCGAAAGCCTCCACCTGGCGCAACGCATCGCTCATGTGCGCACCCCAGGTGTACAAGCCATGGCCGCGAATCAGATAGCCGGGGCAATCCGGATGGGCGTCGAGCCACGGCTGCACCTGGGTAGCCAGGCGAGCGATGTCCTGATCGTTGTCCAAGATCGGCACGGTGACGCGGCCTTCGTGGCTGGTGACGCCGGCAAAGGCCTTCTGCAGCTCGTAGTCCTCCAGCTCCAGGCGGTCGCCGACGGTCAGGCGCGACAGCACCGTAGCGTTCACCGAATGGGTATGCAGCACCGCGCCGATCTCCGGGCGCCACGCATAGAGCTGGGTATGCAGCAGGGTCTCCGCCGAGGGCTTCTTGCCTGGCTCCAGGCTGTTGCCGGCGAGATCGGTCTCCAGGACATCGTCCTCGCCAAGCTGGCCCTTGTGCTTGCCGGAAACGGTGAGCAACGCGCGGTCTGTCGCCAGACGTGCGGAATAATTGCTGCTGGTGGCCGGCGACCAGCCACGACTGTAAAGGAAGCGGCCGGCATCGATGATCTGCCGGGTAAGTTGCTGGCGCGTATCGGTCATGGGGAAGTCGAGGCTGGGAAAAGAGGCCGCCACTCTATCCAGCGCCTCGTGCCGAGCTAAATACCTTAATCGCATGAGGTCATAACCCGCAGCAGATGCGTCGTCCGTCCGAGAACGCTTCGGCAAGGTGCAGAACGACCAGCCCGAGTTGCTGCAACTGGTCCGCCGCGCCAACAACCTGGTTCTGGAGCGGCCGACGACACCGAGAAAGGCTTGCTGGAGAAGTTCGACCAGGAATTCTGGCCGCCGGACGCGGTTTCCGTCGCGGTTCAGGCGGATGTTCCTTCGCGTCCGTTATAGCTTAATAAGTAATTACCAAATGCTAATTCAGTATTTCTTGTTCTAACAGAATCACGGATAAGGTAACCCCAACTCACCGCAACCGGCTTGTCTGCAAGCCTTCTGGAGCCGCCATGGACCGCACCGACAACATCATCGATCTCGCCCGCCACCGCACGCGCCGCCAGGCACGCCGCCAGGCCGAGCTGATGTGGATGCTGTACGCGCAGCGCGCCGGCTACGACGCCTTCCAGATCGTCCAGCAGAGCCGCGACAGCGGCCGCCGCGAGGCCTGATTCATGGGCCTGCCGCTCGCCACGGACTTGCCCGCCGTGGAGTTTGATGCCGCGCCCGGCACGCCCGACGACCCCATCGGCGAGCGCGTCGCCAGCAACCTGCTGCGCCTGCGCGCCAAGCGCAATCTCTCCCTGGACGGCCTCGCTCGACTGAGCGGCGTGAGCCGCACCATGCTGGCGCAGATCGAATCCGGCCGCAGCGTGCCGTCGATCAAGGTGCTGAGCAAGATCGCCCAGGGCCTGAAGGTCTCGGTCGCCGCCTTCCTCGATGACCGCGCCTTCGAAGGCGTGGCCGTGCTGCCCGCGCGCGACAGCAAGCGCCTGGTCAGCGGCGACGGCGCCTTCGTCAGCCGCGCCCTCTTCCCCTTCGACGTCTCGCGCCAGGTGGAATTCTACGAACTGCGCCTCAAGGGACTGGCCACCGAACATTCCACCGGCCACGCCCCCGGCACCCAGGAAAACCTGGTGGTCGCCCAGGGCGTGCTGGAAATCAGCGTCAATGAAGAACGCTTCCTCCTCGGCACCGGCGACTCCATCCTGTTCTACGCCGACCAGCCGCACAGCTATCGCAACCCGGCGGACAGCGAAGCGGTGGCGTACCTAGTGACGACCTATGCGGAGCGGTTGGACTGAAGCATCGCCGCCCACCCTCGCCCCCTTCCAAGTGCTGAAGACCGATACGCGCAGCCTATGCCAGCGTCAGCCATGCACCTGCGCAAGCTTTTCTATACCGGGAAAGACAGCCCCTCCAGTCCGACGCCAAGTCACCTCGAATTTCCAGACAAGTCCGACAGACATCCGCTGAGCAAGCTGCTGCCATCGTCCCTCGGTCGGTGCTGTGTCGTTTTTTGCTTGTAGCACCGTTGCGATGGCAACCAGCAAAAGGATGTGACAATGGAGAGAAGCGACAGAACGCACCGCACGGATACGCTATGCCCCGTAAAGGAAGTCATGTGTGGCCCGCAAATAAAACACTGGGTCGAAGTTCAGTTGGTGGACGAGCACGGCGAAGCCCTGCCATACCTCCCCTACCGAGCCCAGAATGACGCCACGCGAGAAGGAGTGGTGCCGGAGTATCGTGGCCAGGCTGACGCAGAAGGCGTGATCCGCATCGAAGGGTTGCATCCGATCCCCATTACCCTGTTCATTGACGCCGACCCACTCGCGGAAGTGCTGCAAACCCGTCGTTTGCGGGCCGTGCGCGCGGAACCCAAGCGCCCAATCATCGGTGACCCCACTCCCCTGCACAGCCCTCAGCGTAAGGGGTACTCCCCCATCGAAGAACAGGCAATTGCGGCGGGGCACGACTACCACCACGTTCGCATAGGCCAACTGTGCGACAAGCTTCCCCGGCTCGATCCGCCTCTGCCAAAAGAGGGACCATTACCGCCCTATCACTTCCCCGACGAGAAGTTCAGTGGTTACACCCTGGGAAGCGAGGTAGGGTATCGCCAGCCCTATATGCGACTGGATCGTCGCCATATCCTGGAGGTGTGCCCGTTCCGCGCCTGGTCCCTCGTACTGCACCACCAACAGGAGTACAGCCTGGTCACGGCCTACAACCTGGGCTTGATGAGTGTGCTGGCCTACAGCACCTTCCAGCCTACTGAGTACGGTTCTGTGCAGGAATTCTTCGAGCGGCAGTGCCTGGACCTGACGCGTACACCTCGTGTTAGGGATGGATATACGAACCCTCCTTGCATTGTGATCGATGTACCGTTCAGCGAGCGTTATACCATTGCCAGACCACTGAACACGGCGCACGGAAAGGAGCCACAGGGGGACACACAGCTGTTCTATGCGATCAATGCTTCGCAAGTGTTGGTCGGGTGGCGTGGCACTGAAATGAATTTTCCCTTCCCAGACTTGGCGACGGATGTCACCTTCCGCCCAGTCAAACCGGAGGTGCAGGCCAATTGTAAGCCAAAGATGCCCTGTGCTGACCTGACGCCAAGCGGGAGCGTACATCTGGGGTTCCGAGATGCGTATGAGGTCGCTCGAAGGATCTATTCCGATGTCCTAGGCAAGACGATTCAAGAGGAAGGGTGGCTCAAAGAATTATTCATCTGCGGGCATAGCCTGGGCGGCGCTTTAGGGCTCATCCATGCAGCCTCCCTGAAAGACTCGAATCCCCTACTGTACACCTACGGGATGCCGCGCACCTTTACCCTGCAAGCGGTGGCCTGCCTGGATGATATGTGGCACTTCCGCCATGTCAACGATACCGATCTGATTCCCGAAGTACCGCCCGAAGCTGACCTGGAGAACTCGCTGTATAAG
The DNA here is from genome assembly GCF_014852585.1 of Pseudomonas sp. PDM18. Taxonomy (GTDB): domain Bacteria; phylum Pseudomonadota; class Gammaproteobacteria; order Pseudomonadales; family Pseudomonadaceae; genus Pseudomonas. The sequence continues at coordinate 78,292 of NZ_JACVBX010000017.1, forward strand.
CTCTATGGCCCGCTGGGCACCACCCTTGGCACTGCATGGTCCGTTGCACAGCTTATGGCTGATCTGGTTATTAGGGGAAAGGATCCCTTCTACCATCATGGTGAAATCGTCGCCTTCTATCGCACGGAGCAGCATATGCGTATTCGCGGCTCCGAAAATCAGTTCTACAAAATGCGGGAGGGATTGGGGGCTCCCTACCATACCGTTATTAGTCGACCGCTATCCCACAAAACCAAGCTATTCCTGGTACCTGCACTCAGCAAAGAGGATGACGAGAAAGCCCGTGCCGCGCAGGAGCGCTACACCGCTTCACTGTCGCAGGCGGACAAAGATAAATACTTCCCGAAAGGGCGTAATGCCAAGCGCGGCAACTTGCTGGGAATACGCAACCACTTCATGGGGAAATACCAGCCTTACCTCTATGGCCAGTTGATTGAGTCAATCAACCCTTCGCGGATGCAGGAGCGCCAGAATGATCGCCGCAAGCTCAAAGATCAGATGGTCAAATACGAAGACCTCATGCCTCAGGATGAATTAGTCCGTGATCGCCTGTTCCTTGAATTACAGAGTTTGGTGGGTAATACCCTTGAATGTACCCGGCAGATCGAGGGCGGCCGAAACGCCTTGGAGCGCTTCGAAGCAGTGGCCGAAGACAACCTCTATGTGGAGATGACCCATGGCTAAATACAGGAAAACCCACAAGCCACAGCGCATCTCCGTCGCGCTGCTCGCCCTGCTTGCCAGCCTGACCGGCTGCGCCAAGGATCAAAGCTTGGCGCCACCCACGAACAGCGAGCAGGTCACTGTCCGGATCAAGGTTCCCGCGGAATTGAAAGCGAGAACCATAGACGTCATGTACCGCTCGACCCTGTGCACCTTCACCGACCATAGCGCCTACGGCGATCCTTACCAGCGCGATGGTTACCAGAACATGGATATCGAGCTCACACGCCAGGGGCAGAGCGATATCTATGAAGCCGGAGTACCCAAAGATGGCGGCGGCGCCTGTCAGTGGCGGCTGAGCAATGTGACCTTTGGTGTTACCTACCGGGAGCCTGAGCGCTTTGGGGAGAATGTTGTCTACGGTGCCGGTGGCGGAGTTGTCGTGATTTTTGATGACAACGCATCTCCCCGTGGGGGGGCGAATATAAAAATAAATGGAGATTTAACGATTAAGGAGAGTTATTACCCTTGGATCAATGAGGGGTTCATTGGCGGCCATAAAAAAGACATCAGCCTGCTGGGGGATGGGTACAACTACTACTTAATGTATCAAGCGCCAGATGCGCGTCTAGTTTCATTTGAACCTGTCCTGCACTCAATATTCATGGTCTATTCGACCGGCCCGAAAGAGAAAAAGAAGGGAAATTTTGTAACTTTCAACTATCCCGACGGAAGCATAGAACAGGTTCCCCGTGCTAGACCCGATTTCCGCAGATTGGAAGCAATTCGTTTAGCCGCAGAAAAGAAGTAGAGATCATGCCGATCGAAACAAGATGCTGAACTGCCCTCTAAGAAGACCCTGAAAAAGTCCCGACTCTATGAAACTGCCGGCCTGCAGCTTGCATATTTACTGGTGTGCATCTTTTCGGACAGTTTTTTCACCCCCAGGCTTGGCATGAAAAATAATTGGAAACTTTAGTTGAACTAACGGAGAATGATTAATTGCTAGAAACCATATATCGACCCAGGACTAAGCCTACCTCTTGAGCCTCCCCGCCCCGGGGAGGCTCAAACGAAATTTCACAATTTTATTAAAAGTGGTTTCATCAAGACTATTCTGCGACCTCTATGTGCGAGAAAAAGGAGAGGAAAGGATGAGGTTTTTTATCCAGCTAATGTTGATATCGCTGGTCATGATTTCCAGTGCCGGTCATGCGGAAATGCTAAATGATGATACTAGCTTGAAGGAGGGCATGAGGTATTTTAATGGAGATGGAGTGGATGTCGATACTTTTAAGGCAGCCAAGTGTTTTGAGAGGTCTGGCAATGGAATAGCCTATTTCATGCTATCAAGGATGTATTCAAATGATGATGAAGATATTGCCAAATATGTTCTACCGCCCAACAAGGCTTTGGCCGAAACGTATATGCGAAAAGCTCTTTCAGCTCTGCAGACTGCAGCGGCTGACAGTGATCCTTCGGCTCAGACCTACTTGGGCAATATGTTCTATTACGGTATCGGCGTCAAAGAAGACAAGCTTAAAGGCTTGGTATTGATAAGACAAGCGGCTGACAGCGGATATTCTAAGGCCTGGAGATTGCTAGGGAATATCACGATAGAAGATAAACTGGACGAAGCGTATGGTTATTTTGAAAAAGCCGTCAGTCTTGGTGATCGCGAGTCAGAAGGCGGGCTCGTGCGTATTAATGAACGAAAATATATAGATACAGCTGACCCCAGCTACAAAGAGACAATCAAGAAAATGGCGAATGAAGGAAGTCCATTCGCAATGGTGTCGCTGGCTATTGATGAAAAGCATCTTGGAAAATACACCCACGCGATGTCTCTTTTTAAAAAGGCTTCGCAGGATGATTTGGGGTCTACCAAGGCAATGGCTTTCAGCTTTATTGCGCTAATGTATCATCGCGGCGAAGGTGTTGAGGAAAGTCGCGCAATGTCTCTAAAGTACCTAAATGAAGCGTGCAGACATGATGTTTATGAATGCTATAACCGTGATCTGTATAAGGACGGCAAGGAAACCTGGCCGTGATATTAGAGGGGCATTATATGGGCATCTGAGAAGAATGCACCGAAGGCAGGCGGCAGGGCTGTAGCGTCTATTAATATTTCCTGGTATTGAGCGAATTTGGCCGACATCTAAAATCCGGATCCAAACACGAGCCATCTGCACTGCCATCGCAAGCTCTTGCCAAAAAGTGGACATATCGAAAAATGGAACAGATTAACAAGTAAAACGGGACAGATTTATTTTTAACCACCCAACTCCAATCCTAGCGATAACCAGACCAATTAAAGCCCTTGAAAACACAAAAGGCCCGGCGGGGGAACCCGCCGGGCCTTCTGCATTCAGCGCCCCGCGATCAGCAGGTGCAGCACATCATTGGCATGCCGTTGCAGCTCATCATCATCGGCATGCCGCAATCCATCATCTTGTTCATCAGCAGGCAGCAGTTCTTCAGCATGTCCATGCTCATGCCCTGCATCGGCATCATCCTGCACAGCATCATGTCTCCCTGCAGGGAGCACTCCATCATGCACTTCATGGCCGGCATGCCCATGTTCATGCTCATCGTCGGCATGGGCATCATCGGGTTCATCATGCCCATCATGGGCATCATCGCCATGGCGGGCTGGGACATGCCCATCATCATCAGGTTGCCGCAGTGCATCATCATTGGCATGCCGCAGTTCATCATCATCGCCATCATCTCGGCGCTGTTGCGGAACATGGCCATCTCCATGCCCATGGCCGGCTTCATGCGGCACAGCATGCCGTCGTCCTGCATCTCGCATTCCAGGGTCGCCATCATCATCGGCATGCCCATCATCGGCATCATGGCGTTGGTGTTCATCGGCATCTGCATGGCGTTCATCATGGTGGAGCTCCCTGAATCGATTGGAATGAAGTGCTGCGAATGGGGCCGATTCTAGGAAGGCGCGGTGGCGGGACAAGATGGCGGGCGAACGGCCGGTTTCGCAGCGTCGACCGGTGATTCGGATTCGATGCCGGCCATGCTGTTCGTGATGATTCCGGTAATGCCGTCATAACGAATGCAATCGAGATAAAAGCCACTATTTCAACAACATGGATATCTCATCAAGTACTGAGTAAAGAACCGTAGTGAATATTGAATCTAACCAGGCTCTGAAATATTCATTCCTGACGATGAAGCCCGACCTAGAGCACTCGCCACCCTCTCGATAAATCTCAAAAACGAGCATATGAGAATGCTTTTTCAGTATTTAAGGAAATAACAAACAACATCCTATAGTGGCGATTCGGTTCAACTCTCATCACCGCAAGGATGTCCCATGCTCCGCCATCTGCTCGCCGCCAGCCTCGCCCTGGCGCTGTTCGGCTGTGCCACCCCGCCCGCTCCTTCCGTCCATACCACCAACCCTGCGAGTTCCACTTTGCAGGGCGACCCGAACCGGCCGGCGCAGGCGCAGTGGCTGCGCACCGAGTTGTACTTCGCGCTGGGCCAGGAGAACGGCAAGGAGAAGATCAGCGAGCAGCGCTGGCGGCAGTTTCTCGACCAGGAAGTGACGCCACGCTTCCCCGACGGCTTCACCGCCTATGACGCCTACGGCCAGTGGCGTGACCACGGCGCCGCGACGCCGGAGCGGCTGAGCACCAAGGTCATCGTGATCCTGCATGAAGACAGCGCGGCGCGCGGCCAGGACATCGAGGCGATCCGCCTGGCGTGGAAGCGCATCACCGGCGATCTCTCCGTGCTGCGCCTGTCGCAACCGGCGCAGGTCTCCTTCTGATGAGCGAGTTCCGCGAGACGCTGCATGACGGATACGCCCAGGCGCTGAGCATCGACGAACCGATCTACCAGGGGCACACCGGCCAGCAGGAGGTGCAGGTGTTCCGCAACCGGCGCTTCGGTCGCGCGCTGACCCTGGACGGTGTGCTGCAGACCACCGAGGCGGACGAGTTCGTCTACCACGAGATGCTCGCCCATGTGCCGATCCTGGCCCATGGCGCGGTGCGCCGCGTGCTGGTGATCGGCGTGGGCGATGGCGGCATCCTGCGGGAGATCGTCCGCCACGCCGGCATCGAGCAGATAGTCTCGGTGGAGATCGACCCGCAGGTGGTCGAACTGTGCCGCGAGCTGTTGCCGAATCATTCGGCCGGCGCGCTGGACGATCCCCGCCTGCGGCTGATCTACGCCGACGGCCTGGAATACCTCGCGCAGAGCCGCGAGACCTTCGACCTGATCCTCTGCGATTCCACCGACCCGGGCGGCCCGGCGGCGAGCCTGTTCACCGACGCCTTCTACCGCAACTGCCAGCAGCGCCTGGGCAGCGGTGGCATCCTCGCCACGCAGAACGGCGTGCCCTTCCTCCAGCCGGAGGAACTGGGCGGTACGGCGCGGCGGCTGGCAGACAGCTTCGCCGACTGGGGCTTCTTCCACGCCGCGGTGCCGACCTATATCGGCGGCAGCATGGCCTTCGGCTGGGCGTCGAACAGCGAGAAGGTGCGCCGCACCGACCTGGAAACCCTGCGCCAGCGCTTCGCGAAAAGTGGCCTGGTGACCCGCTACTACACCCCCGAGGTGCACCAGGCAGCGTTCGCCCTGCCGCGCTACATGCTCGACCTGATCGAGGCCGGGCTTCAGCGCGACAGCTGAGGGTTGTCCAGGCGCTGCGGCGTCCAGTCCGGGTCGCGGGCGCGAACCGGGCTGCTGACCTGCAGCACCGCCGTGCCGAAGCGCTGCTTGAAGTGCGCGCCGATATCCGTGAGTGCCTGGCGCGTATAGGGGTTGTCGGCGTGGATGAGGATCAGCATCCGCGACGGCAACTTCTCCGGCCCGCCGCTGGGGCCGCGCCACTGGCCGTGCAGGTCGAGCCAGCTCAGGCCATCGGGAAAGCGCGGCGTCACCTCGCGGGCGAGGAAGTCTTCCCACTGCGACAGCTCCACCGCTTCCAGGTACAGCTCGGTGCGCAGCATGCGCCGGCCGCTGGCTTCGCCACTGGCGCTGGCTGACGGCTCGTTGAGCCATAACCCGACCAGAGCCGCCAGCAACACAGCTACGGCACCATTGCGCCAGACTGCTTTCGCGCGCATCACACGCCCTCCTTCGACCAACCCTGCGCCTGCGCCGCTCGCGGGCGCAGGCGCAGTTGCAGCACCGCGCCCAGCGCCAGCACGGCCACGCCGAGCAACGCCCCCCAGCCGACATAGGCGACGCTGGAATACAGCATGCACAGGCAGACCGCGAGGAAACCCAATGGCAGCCACGGATAGAGCGGCACGCGGATCGGCCGCGGCACTTCCGGGTGACGCCGGCGCAGGACGATCAGTGCCACGCTGCTCAGGCTGAGGAACAGCCAGTACACCGGGGTCATGTATTCGACCATGGTGTTGAAGCCGTGGCCGCTCCAGCCGCCGACCACGATCAGCAGCAGCGCCACCACGCCCTCGGCCAGCAGCGCAGCACGCGGCACGCCGTGGCGCACATCCCAGCGACCGAGCACGCCCAGTGCGGGAACGTCCCGTGCGGCGGCGTAGGTGGTGCGGCTGCCGACAATCAGGGTGGAGTTGATGCTGGCGACGGCAGAGACCACCACCACCGCCATGATCAGACCCACGCCCGGCGCGCCAAAGGCCAGCCCGAGCAACTCCAGCGCCGGCGCTCCGCTCGCGGCCAGTCCATCGAAGCCCAACCCGCGAATGAACGCCCAGTTCAGCGCCAGGTAAATCAGCAGCAAGGCGGCGAGCGCGCCGAGCATGGCGGTGAAGATGCCCCGGCGGTTGTCGCGCAGCTCCGCCGACAGCGTGGCCGCATCGCTCCAGCCACCGAAGGCGAGGAAGACGTAGATCAGCGCAGCGGAGAAACCGGCGACGCCGACCTGCTCCGGTTCTACCGGCACTACTGCAGGCGGCACGAAGCCGCGCCACTCCAGCCACAGGCCGGCGCCGAAGATACCGAGGAAACCCGCCGCCACCAGCGCGACCAACCCGGCCTGGGTGCCGAGGCTGACTCGCCAGCCGATCAGGTTGAGCGCCACCAGCGCGCTGACCAGCCCGCCCGCCAGCAGCACGTTGCCGAGCTGGCCGAGGCCGAGCAAGGCGCTGAAGTGATCGGCGAATAGGAAGGCCATCAGCGCTATCCAGCCGGTGTGCAGGACGGCGAAGCGCGACCAGGCGAACAGGAAGCCCACCCGCTGGCCGTAGGCGCGTTCGAGGAAGTGGTAGTCGCCACCAGGATGGGCGAAGGCCGAGGCCATTTCCACATAGCACAGCGCACCGACCATCGACAGCACGCCGCCGAGAATCCACACCAGGTAGAAGTGCTCCTGGCCGACGTTGAGCGCCACGGTGGGCGCGGTTTTCAGGATGTCGCTGGTGATCACCATGCCCAGCGTCAGCAGCAGCGCATGGACGGCACCCAGGTGCCGGCGCAGGCCGGCCGGCTGGTCAGCGGCGAAGTTGTCGGCCATGAATCGGCTCCGCAAAAGTTGCCGGGCCGCAAGGCGGCCCGGTCAGAACGACAGCGATTAGAACGAATAGCTCGCGCGGGCGTAGTAGTACGCACCGTTGGAGCCGATCGGCGAGAGCACGTCGTACGGCAGGTTGCCGCCGTAGTTGATCTCGGAGCTTGAGCGTTCCGGGTAGTTGTCGGTGAGGTTGTTGCCGCCCACCGCCAGGCTGAACTGCGGGGTGAACTTGTAGGCCACCTCGGCATCCAGCTGCCACACCGCGCCGTAGGTCTGCTCCGGGTGGTAGCCGTCGCCGAAGTCGAACACGCGGGTGGTTTCGCCCTGCCGGGTCAGGCGACCGAGCAGGTTCCACTGCGCATCGCTCCAGGTGGTGGTGAGGATGAAGCGGTCCTTGGGCGCAGCATCGGTGAGGGTGTTGCGTTCCTCCACACCCACCAGCGCGTCCTCGCCGATACCCAGGTTGGAGAGCTGCTGCGGCGTGCCCTTGGTGCTGCGCACCTTGGTGTGGTTGTAGGTGTAGGCGGTGGTCACGCCCAGTTGCCCGCCGACGAAGGGCTGGTGGTAGTTGAGCACCAGCTCGGCGCCATCGGTGCGGGTGTCGGCGGCGTTGGTGAAGAAGTTCACGTCATGCACGCCGGCCACGCCGAAGTTGTCCTGGATGAACTGCTCCATGGCGTCGCTGCCGATGCGCTGGGACAGGGTGATGCGGTCGTCGACGTCGATGCGGAACACGTCGAAGGACAGGTCGAAGCGATCGTTTAGCTGCGCGGTCAGGCCCAGGCTGAAGTTCTTCGAGGTTTCCGGGTCGAGCTTCTCGGCGCCCAGCGCGCGGGCGATCGGATCATTCACCGAGAGCACGCGGATGTCGGTGAGCGTGCCGCCATCGCCGAAGTTGCTGGTGGTATTCTGGAAGCCCACCTGGGCCAGCGACGGCGCGCGGAAGTTGGTGGACGCCGCGCCGCGCAGGGCCAGCACCGGAGTCAGCTGGTAGCGCCCGCTGAGCTTGCCGGTGAGTTTGCTGCCGGCATCGTCGTAGCGCTCCCAGCGCGTGGCGGCATCGACGAAGAACTTGTCGGTGAGGTCGCCCGACAGGTCCACGTAGGTGCCGAAGACGTTACGGTCGATGTCCACTTCTTCGCTCGGCCGCAGGCCGTTGGCGCCGTCCGCGCCGACGCCGTAGTAGGAGGCTTCGTCGCCGGCGGTGGTGATGTAGTTTTCGTAGCGGTACTCGCCACCGACAGCGAGCACGAAGGGCCGCCCGGCGAGGTTCAGCTCGCGGCTGAGGTCGAGGTTGGCGACGCTCTGGCGCAGCTCGTAGTCGCCGGTGTCGAAGCGCGTCGGCGTGTCTTCGCCGAGCGAAGCGTTGAGGGTGCGCCGAGTGGAGGATTCGAAGCGGTTGCGGCCATGGGTGACGCTGGCGTCGTAGTCCCAGGTGTCGGCGATCAGGCCCTTGTAGCCGAGGGTGGCGGAAAGATCGGTGTTGTCGCCCAGGGACTGCGGCAGGTAGCCGTTGGGGTAGATCTCCGGGTGCTCTTCCGGGTAGCGGTAGAACTCCGCGCCAGTGGTGTGGCGCTCGTTGTACAGGCCGAAGGAGTAGAGCTTGCCGCCGCCCAGCGCGAGGTCGCCGTTGAACCAGGCGTTGACGTCGCGCGCCAGGCCATCGCCCATCACGTAGTTGCGCTGCCCGGGGGTATCGGCAAAGCCGTCGTAGCCGGCGCGATTGGTCGGCTCGCGGTTGATGAACTCGGCGCCACCACGGACGAAGCCGTCCTCGCCCAGGCGCGTGCCGGCCTTGGCGGCGGTATAGGAGTTCTGCCCGTCGGTGGTGGTCTTGTCGATGGCGTCCTGGTGGGTGTGGTACGCGCCATAGCTGGTGGTCACTTCGCCGCCCTCTGGGGCGTCGTCGAGGATGATGTTGATCACCCCGGCGATGGCGTCGGAGCCGTACTGCGCGCCGGCGCCGTCACGCAGCACTTCGATGCGTTTGATCGCGCTGATGGGGATCGAGTTGAAGTCCACCGGCGCGGTGCCGCGGCCAATCTTAGAAGAGTCGTTGACCAGCGCCGAGGTGTGCTGGCGCTTCCCATTGATCAGCACCAGCACCTGGTCCGGGCTCATGCCGCGCAGCTGGGCGGCGCGCACGTGGTCGGCGCCGCCGGAGTTGGACTGGCGCGGGAAGTTGAAGGACGGCAGCAGCGTCGCCAGGGCCTGGCCCAGCTCGCCGCCGACAGCGCCGGTGGATTTGAGGTCCTGTGCGGTGAGCACATCCACCGGCACAGGGGAATCCAGCAGGGTACGGTTGTTACCGCGGGTGCCGGTGACCAGCACGGTTTCGAGTTTGGTGGTGGCCTCGGAGGTCGACGGGGTTTCGTCGGCGTGCGCGGCGGACTGGGCGATGACCGAGGCCACCGCAACGGCAATGAGTGAACGGGATAACACGCGAAGTACTCCTGTCTCGCTTAAAGAGCGCCACTCGCCGTTGGCGGCGAGTCCGGAACTCCGCTGATGTGTTTTTCTGATGGGCTCGAGCGGTTGGTGTCGGAAGTCCGGAAACCGCGAGCGACTGTCCTCCTCAGGGTGGAGAAAACAGTGCTCGGGAAAGCGCTCCAGGTGTCGGGGCCGGTCTCTCTTCGTGATGAGCGAAAAGGCACGGCTTCTCGGTATCGCCGGTCATCCCTGACCAGATGGGGAAGGCGTCATCCTAGCTAGTGGCAGAATGCTTTCAAACGAATAAAAAATGCTTTGGTTATAACCAGTTACCAATGTTTCCAGCGCAACAGTGGCTGCTGTTCCTGCAGCAACAGCGCGACACTCAATCGAACGCCTTGCGGGTCCATTCGTCCTCGGGAATAGCCAGTGCCTCGCCGGAAAAACGCTCCTCGCGGAACGGGTCGGCCTCGTTGTGGAAGCCGTTGCGCTCCCAGAATCCGGGGCGGTCGCTGTCGCTGAACTGCAGCTCGCGCAGCCACTTCGCGCTCTTCCAGAAATAGCGCCCGGCAATCACCAGCCGCAGCGGCCAGCCATGCACCGGGGTCAGCGGCTCACCGGCGTAGTGCGTGGCGAACAGGCTGTCCGGGCGCAGCAGGTCCTGTAGCGGCAGGTTGGTCTCGTAGTCGTGGTCGGCATGGGCCATGACGAACTGCCCGGTGGGCTCCACGCCGTAATGCGCGAGCAGGTCGGACAGGTGCACGCCGCGCCAGGCGGTATCGAACTTCGACCAGCGCGTGACGCAATGGATATCGCAGACCAGCTCGCGCTGCGGCAGCGCCAGCAGGTCGTCCAGGCTCAGCTCCAGCGTTTTGGACAGTGCCCCGGACAGGCGCAGGCGCCAGGTCGCGCGGTCGTATTCGGGTACCTCGCCTTCGTGGAGGATCGGAAAGCGCTCGGTCAGCACCTGCCCCGGCGGCAGGCGTTCGCCATAACGCGGGTCGGCGGCTGGCGAACGCGCCTTCTTCAGGCGCCTGGCCTTGTCTTGCGTGGTCATCGTCAATTCGCCAGCGGGATCCACGGCGCCTGCGCAACCTTCTGCGCCTCGCCAAAGGCCGGCACCTTGCGCGCCAGGTCGCGGACGTTCCTCACGTCGAGGTCGAGCAATTGTTGGCGGGTGATCAGGGTCGGCGGGACCAGCACCTGCTCGCCCGGATTCTGCCCGGCGATGCGCAGCGCCAGGCTGCGCACGCTGATGGCGCCGGCCACTTCCGGATTGACCGCGGCGGTGGCGCTCCAGGCGCTGCCCTCTTCCTTCATGATCTGGATATCGGCCGTGGATATGTCGGCGCTATAGATCTTCACCTGCTTGCCCAGCCCGGCTTCGTCCACGGCGATCTTCACACCCTTGGCAAACTCGTCGAAGGGCGCGAAGAACACGGTGATGCCGGGGTTGGCGCGCAGCACCGCGCTGGCCTGGTCGGCCACCGAGTTGGCGATGGGCGCGTTGAGCGTCCCGAAGCGCGCCTTCTCGACGATGCCGGGATTTTCGGCCTTCACCTGGCGCCAGATTTCATCGCGACGCTCCATGGGGGTGAAGCCGTCGATGTACACGTAGCCAGCGTCGAACTGGTTGCCGTTGTCCTGCAACACCTGCTTGAGCGCCAGGCGCGCCAGCTCACGGTGGTCCTGCTCGACGCGGGTGATGCGCGGGTCGTTCACGTCGACGTCGAAGGTCACCACCTTGATGCCCTTGGCCAGCGCCTTGTCGATGGAGTCCTTGAGCGTTTCGGCAAGTCCGAGTTGGACGATGATGCCGTCCACCCCCAAGTCGATGGCCTGCTCCAGCATCTCGCGCTGGGTAGCCGCCTGCTGGCGGGCATCGAACACGCGCAACTTCACGTCCAGCGCATTGGCCTGCTTTTCCACCCCGCGCAGATAGGCCTCGGGGAAGTCGCCGGAGAACAGGTAACCGACGAGGGCGATCTGCACGCCGCCCTTGTCGAAGGGAGCGGGTGCGCCGGGCAGTCCGGCGGCGACGGCGCTGGCTGCGCCGGACAACAACAGCCCGGCGGCGAACAGCGCGCGCAGGGATTTGGCAGGGGTGAACTTCATCCGTTGAATCTCCGAAAAAGTAGCGATCAGCGCCCGCGCCGGGCCAGACCGAAAGTGAACATCAGGGCCGAGACCAGCACGGCGCCCTTGACGAAATCCTGCGCGTAGTAAGGCGCGTTGAGCATTGTCAGGCCGTTCAACAGGGTCGCTACCAGCACCGCGCCGACCAGGGTTCCGAAAGCGTTGGGCTTCTGCGCACCGAGCACGGCGAAGCCGATCAGCGCAGCGCCAAGGGCATCGAGCACCAGCCCGTTGCCGGAGCTGACGTCGCCACGTCCGAGGCGCGCAGCCAGCAGCAATCCACCCAGCGAAGCGAGCAGCGCCGAGAGCACGTAAGCGAGCAGCTTGTAGCGCTCCACCGGCGCACCGGCGAGGCGTGCGGCCTGCTCGTTGCCGCCGATGGCGTAGAACAGCCGGCCCGGCCGCGTGCGCTCGAGGAACAGCCAGACCAGCAACGCGCAGCCGAGCATGATCACCACCGGCACCGGCACGCGGTCCCACAACTGCGCGCGGCCGAGAGCGAGGAACCAGCTGGCGAAGGCGCCCGGTGCTTCATCGCCATTGGGCAGGGTCATGCCGACGGCGATGGAGCGACCGCCGGTGGGAATCAGTTGCACGCCGACCACCAGGAACATGCTGCCGAGGGTGGCGAGGATGTCCGGCACGCGCATGCGCACGATCAGCCAGCCGTTGAGCAACCCGACCAGGGTGCCGAGGCCGAGACTGATGAGGATCGCCGCGAGCGGGCCCCAGTCCAGTACCACCATCACGTAGCTGGCGGTCATCAGGCTCAGCGCGGCGACCGCGCCGATGGAAAGGTCCAGCCCGCCGACCGCCATACTCAGGGTCACGCCCAGGGCGAGCAGCGCGACGATGGACACCGACTGCAGCACCAGGAACAGGTTGCCGACCCGCAGGAAGGCCGGCTCCAGCAGGGCGAACACCAGCACCAGCAAGGCCAGCAGCAACAGCAGCGCGTAGTGGATGAGGAAGTCGAGCAAACGAGCGACGGGCGAGGTCGCCGGGCTGCCCACGGCAGTTCTAGACACGCACGGCTCCTTTCTAGATTCGCGCAGTTTCCTGGCGTGAAGGGTTGGATGGGGTGAGATGGGCGACGATTTCACTGCGCTGCAGGTCGTGCCGGGGCAACTCGGCAACCACCGCGCCGTCGCGCACGACGAGGATGCGGTCGGCGATTTCCAGGGCCTCGTCCGGGTCGCTGCAGATCACCAGCGTGGCGCGGCCGGCGGCACTGGCGCGCAGGCGCTGGCCGATGTCGCGGCGGGCGCGCACGTCGACGCCCTGGAAGGGTTCGTCGAGGATCAGCACGCGGCCCTGCCCCAGCAGCCAGCGGGCGAGGATGACCTTCTGCTGGTTGCCGCCGGAGAGCAGTTCAAGGGGATGCTCGGGGCCTGGGCCTTTGATGCCGAGCGCCTCGATCTGCTCGGCGACCCTGGCGCGCTCGGCGTTGCGGTCGATGAAGCCGAAACGCGTGAAGCTGCGCAGGAACGGCAAGGTCATGCTGGCTCGCACCGAGAAGCCCGGTACCCGCGAGTTGCGCGCGCGGTCCTCGGCGGCGAAGAACACGCCTGCGGAAATGGCTTCGCGCGGGGTGCGGGGCAACCAGTCGCGGCCATCCAGCCGGATGGTTCCGACGTAATGCCGGCGCAGACCGAACAGTACTTCGGCGATCTCGCTCTTGCCGGCGCCAAGCAGGCCGGTCAGGGCGACCACTTCGCCTTCGTGCAGGTCCAGGTCGAATGCTGCGCTGTGGGCTTCGAGTTGCCAGTCACGCAGGGACAGCACCGTCTCGCCGCGCTCCAGCGGCTGCAACTGCACTTCGCCCAGCGCGGCGCCGAGCATGGACTCGACGGCGGCAGCGAGGTCCAGCGGTGCGGCAAACTCGCCGACCAGACGGCCGTCACGCAGCACCAGCGCACGGTCCGCCACGCGCTGCAGATCGGACAACCGATGGGATATGTAGAGGATCGCCACGCCGCGTTCGCGCAGGTGGTCGATGAGATGGAACAGGCGCTCGGCCTCGACGGTCGACAGCGATGCCGTGGGTTCGTCGAGAATCAGCAGACGCGGTTTCAGCGCCAGCGCGCGGGACAGAATCACCAGTTGCCGTTCGGCGGTACCCAGGTTTTCGATGGGCGCTTGCAGTGGCAGATGCAGCTCCAGGCCGGCGGCGATTTCAGCCGCGCGCCTGAGCGCCTCGCGCGGACGGAAGATCAGGGAGCCGGCGGCGCCGCAGAGCTCGTCCAGCAGGAGGTTTTCGGCGACGCTCAGGCCGGGCACCACACCCTGCTCCACCTGCTGATGCACGGCAACTATGCCGTGGCGGCGGGCGTCGTGGGGCGAGGTGAAACGAACCTCATGGCCGTCGATCAGCAACTGCCCGGCGTCGTGGCCGTGGGAGCCTGCGATGATTTTCACGAGCGTCGATTTGCCTGCGCCGTTGGCGCCAAGCAGGGCGAGGACTTGGCCGGGACGAATCTCCAGGTCGAGATCAATCAGCACGCGATTTTCGGCAAAAGACTTGCCGACGCCTTCGAGGCGGAGAAATGCGGGAGCGGCGGACTGGGTGGACATGGGGCTCTCGAAAAGCGGCAGAGCGAAAGCGCCGTTTCAGAGCTTCGCCGTTGGACTGAGCGGCGATTCTTTTATAATCTCAAAGCATGCATCAACTAATTTTTAATATCGTTTATGCATATGCTAACAACCACCCGAGCAAAGCGTCGCGTACTGTTTGCTCAGCAACAGTGGTGCGTAAAGCGGCTGACGCGACACGAATCGGGCGAGTAGCATCCACAGCATTCAACCCACAAGGTGAGAACTCGAGATGGCGAACGATACCTACACTCCACCCCGTGTCTGGACTTGGGACAAGAGCAACGGCGGCGCCTTCGCCAGCATCAACCGGCCCATCGCCGGCCCGACCCATGACAAGGTACTGCCGCGCGGCAAGCATTCGCTGCAGCTGTATTCGCTGGCGACGCCCAACGGCGTCAAGGTCACCATCCTGCTCGAAGAACTGCTGGAGCTGGGCGTGAGCGCCGCGGAGTACGACGCTTGGCCGATCAGGATCAGCGATGGCGACCAGTTCGGTAGCGGCTTTGTCGACATCAACCCGAACTCGAAGATCCCGGCTCTGCTGGACACCAGCGTCGAACCTGCGCTGCGCATCTTCGAATCCGGCTCGATCCTGGTGTATCTCGCGGAAAAGTTCGGTCACTTCCTGCCAAAGGACCTGGCAAGGCGTACCGAGACGCTGAACTGGCTGTTCTGGCAGATGGGCAGCGCGCCTTTCCTTGGCGGCGGCTTCGGCCACTTCTACGCCTACGCGCCGGAGAAGTACGAGTACCCGATCAACCGCTACGCCATGGAGGTCAAGCGCCAGCTCGACGTGCTCGATCGTCAGCTCGCCGACAACCGCTACATTGCCGGCGACGAATACAGCATCGCCGACATGGCGATCTGGCCCTGGTACGGCGCACTACTGAACAACCAGGCCTATGAGGCGGCGGAGTTCCTCGACGTGGAGAGCTACACCCATGTACGCCGCTGGACCGACGAAATCGGCGCGCGTCCGGCGGTGCAACGTGGCCGCCGGGTCAACCGCACCTGGGGCGACGACGCCCTGCCGGAGCGGCACAGCGCCGACGACTTCAGCAAGTGATTCATTAGCCCTGGGGCGTGAGCTGGATCGCGTCCCGCACTCTGCCGCCCCTCCCGGCGAACGTTCTCGTAGGATGGCGTGGAGCGCAGCGATACCCATCAAATCCGGTGCGCCACCAGCATGGGTATCGCTGCGCTCCACCCATCCTACGGTCGTGCTTCGCCGCGGCCTCGATGTGAATGGAATCTACGGTCACGGAGAGGCTCCGCCTCCGCAGGAGAGCACCGTACGAACGCCAATAAAAAACCGGAGCCCCTTCCAGGGCTCCGGTTTTTCATTTCAGCGCGCGATTACTTGCCAGCAGTCAGGGTGCTGTAGGCACTGATCAGGTTGCGGTAGTCCGGGATGTGGTTGGAGCACAGCGCGGCGAGGCCTTCAATATCGTTGCGCCAGTCGCGGTGCAGTTCACAGGCCACGCCGAACCAGGTCATCAGCTGCGCACCGGCCGCTTCCATCCGGCGCCAGGCGGCGTCGCGGGTCATCTCGTTGAAGGTGCCCGAAGCATCCGCCACCACGAACACATCGAAACCTTCCGCCAGCGCCGACAGCGCCGGGAACGCCACGCAAACCTCGGTTACCACGCCGGCGATGATCAGTTGCTTCTTGCCGGTGGCCTTCACTGCCTTCACGAAGTCTTCGTTGTCCCAGGCGTTGATCTGGCCGGGACGGGCGATGTACGGCGCGTCCGGGAACTGTGCCTTCAGCTCGGGAACCAGCGGGCCGTTGGGGCCGGTTTCGAAGCTGGTGGTGAGGATGGTCGGCAGGTTGAAGAATTTGGCCAGGTCACCCAGCGCCAGCACGTTGTTCTTGAACTTGTCCGGATCGATGTCGCGGACCAGCGAGAGCAGACCGGCCTGGTGGTCGACCAGCAGTACGGCGGCGTTGTCTTTGTCCAGGCGGTTGTAGGTGGGGTTGGCCATGGTGAAATCCTCGATTTGCTTTCAGTGGGGGCCGGCTGGGCCGGAAGGTTTGGACTCGTCTTGCAGTGCGTCACTGCATGGAACAAAGATTAAATTCGACACCCTTTGCGCACTAGACGGCAAAAATCGCTTCTAGCGTTCCATTATCAGAACGATATTCTACGAAGAAGCGCCGAGTGATCGGCCTAGCCCGCATGTCGCCAGGGGGATTCGCGCTCCACATCGAAAAAGCGCCGCTGCCAGCTCAGGGGCGTGACGCCTTCGATGCGGTAGAAGATCCGGCAGAAATGCGCCTGGTCGCAGAAGCCGCATTGCAGGCCGATTTCCGCCAGCGGGAAGGACGATTCACGCATCAGTTGCTTGGCCTTCTCCACCCGCTGAATCCGCATCCATGCCTGCGGCGAATGCCCGGTGGTGACCTTGAACTTGCGGGTGAAATCGCTGCGCGACAGCGCGCATGCGGCCGCCAGGTCGCTGACCGTGATGCCGCTGTCCAGATGCTTGAGCAGCAGTGCCAGGGCGCGCTCCTTCTGCCACGGGGCCAGGTCGCGCTTGGGGGCATCCACTGGAATCTGGCTGATGAGTCTCTGAAGCATGCTGGTCCCTCCCCTGCGATCTGGGACCCATTCTTTGTGGGCACAGGGGTACCGGCGAGTTAAAGCTGGTTAAACCGCATTAACCCGCAGCGGAGCGAAAGCAGCGCCTGGACGGCCGCGAGCGAAGATTTCCGGAGTCCGCGCGGCCGCTCGCCAATAGGGCGCAAGGGCTTGCAAGCAGCCGCCCTGCCTTACGCAGCGGGGCCTCAAGGGCAAATGACCAGACGACACGATGCAGCGATTTCGTCTCGTTGGGCAGCGCCGCTGCAGGCCCTGCGTTAATCGTTATTAAGCCCGCCGGCAAAACGCTGCACCCGGCGTAGGATGGCTCAACGCTGAGCCGTCGTTTACCCTGAATGTCGTTCACACAAGAAAGGCCAGTCGACCGGAGAGTCGATGGACCTGTGCCATCAGGGCTGACGCCAGGACCGGCACGCAATCTGCCCCCAGCGTGCGAAAGCGACGACCAGACAATGATTCCCGAGCCCGTGGCCACGGTCGAAACCGTGCTTCATTTCGGCCCCTACCAGGTCTACCCCGCATCCCGTGTGATCCTCGAGGCCGGCCGACCGCTGCGCCTGGGGCAACGCGCACTGGACATCCTGCTCGCGCTGCTTGAGCGCGCCGGCCAGGTGGTCAGCAAGCGCGAGCTGCTGGCCCGCGCCTGGCCCGGCCAGGACGTCGACGAAGGCAACCTGCGCGTACACATGACCGCCCTGCGCAAGGCGTTGGGTGACGGCCAGAATGGCCGGCGCTTCATCGTCACCATCGCGCTGCGCGGCTACAGCTTCGTCGAGCCACTGACGGCTTCGGCGCAGACGTCGCCCGCCCCCGATGACAGCCAGTCCGCGGACCACAACCTGCCGCCACGGCGCAATCGCCTGCTGGGCCGCGAGGCCGAGCTGGAACGCCTGATCACCGAATTGCCGAGACGGCGCTGCGTCAGCCTCGTGGGCTGCGGTGGCATCGGCAAGACCAGCCTCGCCCTGCAAGCAGCTGAGCGCTTCATCGGCGAGTATCCCCACGGCATCCGCATGCTCGACCTCACCCCATTGCAGGACGCGCGGCCGCTGAACAGCACGCTCGCCGGCGCGCTGGGCATTCCGGGGCTGGCCGGCGAGTCGCTGGAATACCTCTGCCGCCAGGTCGCCGACCGGCAGATGCTGCTGCTCATCGACAACTGCGAACACCTGATCGAGGCGGCCGCGCATCTGGTGGAATGCCTGCTGCGCCATGCCCCGCAGATCCACATCCTCGCCACCAGCCGCGAAAGCCTGCGCGCCATCGGCGAGTACATCCTGCCGCTGCGGCCGCTTGGTTGCCCGCCGGTGCAGCTCGGCAGCGTCGAGGACGCCCTCGCCTACCCCGCCGTCGCGCTGCTCATCGAGCGGACGAAGGAGACCCACGAGAACTTCGAACTGCTCCCCGAATACCTGCCCCGCGTCAGCGAAATCTGCCGGCGCCTGGAAGGTATTCCGCTGGCGCTGGAACTGGCCGCCGGCCATCTGGGCCAGGCCGACGGCAGCATCGACGCGCTGCTGCAGGGGGGCTACCTGGACTTGCCACTGCACTCGGAGGAATCGCCCAAACGCCACGAACACCTGCGCGCCATGCTCGACTGGAGCTACACGCTCCTGCGCCCGGCGGAGCAATCCTGCCTGCGTCGCCTGAGCGTGTTCCGCGGCAGCTTCACGCTGGGCTCCATCGCTGCCGTTCTGGGCCAGCCGGCGGACCTGGGCGCGGCCTTCGTGCTGGTGAACCAGCTGACCGCCAAATCGCTGCTGACCACCGATATTCGCAGCGATGAAGTCACCTACCGACTGCTCGAACCGACCCGCCTGCATGCGCTGGAGAAACTCCAGGGCGCCGGCGAACTTTACGAAGCCCGCGAACGCCATCTGCTGCTCTGCCAGAGCGCGATGCAGGCCGCGCAGAGCGAATGGGAAAGGTCCGCCTCACTGGGCTGGCTCCAGCAGCATTCGCCGTGGCTCGCGGAGGTTCGCGCAGCCCTCGACTGGGGCCTGCACGCGGACGTTCGGCACACCCAGGCGATCCACCTCGCGGCCTGCTCGGCGCCGCTGTGGCAGGAACTCTCACTGTTGCACGAATACGGTCCCTACGTGGGCGCGGCACTCGGCCTGCTCAGCGCCGAATCCGCTTCTTCGCTGCCCCTGGCCATGCGCCTGGAGCTGGCGCTGGGCAACACGACCTACCACGATGTGCGCAATCGCCAGGCGGATGAAGCCTTCCAGAACGCCCGCTACCTCGCCCAGCAGATCGGCGACCTCAACGGGGAACTCACCGCGCTGTCCGGCGGCCTGGCGGTGCTGCTGTGGGCCGGCCAATACCAGCAGGCGGCCGAGCAGAGCCGGCACTTCGATCGGCTGAGCGAAGGCCAGGGCGATATGCTCGCCATCAGCGCCCTGCGTCTGAAGGTACTGGCGCTGCATTACTCGGGAAACCAGGCAAACGCCCAGGCCGTCGGCGAAGAAGTGCTGCAGCGTCTGGAACAACAGCGCCGGGCCAACCGCTTCGCCCCTTGTCTGGGCGTGCAGTACGACCAGCAGGTCGCTTCCCTTGCCACCCAGGCGCGCACGCTGTGGCTGCGCGGCCTGCCCGAGCAGGCGGAGCGCATGGCGACACGGGCCATCGAGCTGGCCTGCGAGATCGACCACAGCGCCTCCATCGCCTACAGCCTGGCAGTGGCCGGCTGCGTCATCGCGTTCTACAACGGCGAGTTCGACAAGGCACGCAACCGCGTGCGGCAGATGATCGAGGTCGCCGAGCGCCATCGCGTGCCACTGTTCACCGACTGGGCGCGCCACTATGCGTGGGCCATGCAGCTCGACGAAATGGCCGGCGCCACGGCACCCGCCGTCGGGCTAGTGCGCGACATCGTGCAGACCTTAGGCGGCCGCCCCCTGCCCGCCGATCAGGCGCAACTGATGCGCGCACGAACCGGCGCGGCAGGCTGGTGCGCACCGGAAATCCTGCGCAACGAGGCGGTCACTCTGCTCGCGCGCGGCGATCGCGAATCCTTGCTCGGCGGCGAAAACCTGCTGACCCGCGCCCTGACACTGGCGCAGGAGCAAGGCGCACTGGCCTGGGAGCTGCGCTCGGCCACCGCTCTCGCGGAGCTGTGGAGCGCACAAGGCAAGCAGGCGTCGGCGCGGCAGTTGCTGGCACCGGTATATCGACGCTTCACCGAGGGCTTCGATTCGCCGGACCAGCAGCGGGCACGGCGTTGCCTGGAGACCTGCGGCCACTGACAGCAGTACCGGCGCTCACCCCCGAATGATAGGGCCGCTTGTGTCTGCAAAGCTCGATAAGCTCGAAGGTGAGAGCGACGGGAGGCAAGCTGCAGGTCCGCGGTGTTGGTCGCACGAGTAGGAGCCCAAGCTGCCTCCCGCCGTCCTCTGACCTAGCCCGA
>NZ_JACVBX010000018.1 GCF_014852585.1 Pseudomonas sp. PDM18
ACAGCGATCAAACTCGCTGTCAACCACCTCGGCGATCTTCTTTTCAGCCCGCTACCGAAGCAGCGAATGAAGAGCGGCAAGTGAATCACCCGCCTGACCACCACTCCCACCTCAGAACACCTGTAAGTACTTGATTTTCAAGTTCTTTCAGCGCTTCGTCGCTGGGAGTGGTGCGCATTATAGGGAGTTTAAATCGGCCGTCAACGACTAATTTAAACTTTCTTCACTCAGCGACCAGGGAGACGCGAGCGAAAGCCTTCTTGCCAGCCTGCAGGACGTGGGTAGCGCCTACTTTGAAGACGAAGCTGCGATCCACGACTTCGCCATCAACGCGCACGCCTCCGGACGACAGCAGGTCGCGAGCAACAGCGGAGTTCTTCACCAGGCCTGCCTTATTAAGGACAGCGCCAATGGGCAGATCTTCCGCCGCCGCTACTTCTACTTCCGGCAGGTCTTCCGGGAGCTCACCCTCTTTCAGGCGATTACCCGCGGACTTGTGCGCGGAAGCAGCAGCTTCTTCACCATGGAAGCGGGCGACGATCTCTTCCGCCAGCTTGATCTTGATATCACGCGGGTTGGCGCCAGCCTCGACGTCTTTCTTGAAGCCCTCGATCTCTTCCATGGAGCGGAAGCTGAGCAGCTCGAAGTAACGCCACATCAGGGTATCCGGGATGGAGACCAGCTTGCTGTACATGACGCCCGGCGCTTCCTGAATGCCGATGTAGTTGCCCAGAGACTTGGACATCTTCTTAACGCCGTCCAGACCTTCCAGCAACGGCATGGTCAAGATGCACTGAGGCTCCTGCTCATAGGCACGCTGGAGTTCACGCCCCATCAGCAGGTTGAACTTCTGGTCGGTACCACCAAGCTCGACGTCCGCACGCAGCGCCACCGAGTCATAGCCCTGAACCAGCGGATAGAGGAACTCGTGAATGGCGATGGACTGATTGCTGGCATAGCGCTTGCTGAAATCATCGCGTTCCAGCATA
This sequence comes from Pseudomonas sp. PDM18, assembly GCF_014852585.1. Taxonomy (GTDB): domain Bacteria; phylum Pseudomonadota; class Gammaproteobacteria; order Pseudomonadales; family Pseudomonadaceae; genus Pseudomonas. Next base: position 990 of record NZ_JACVBX010000018.1, read on the forward strand.
CGAGCAACGGTGTACTGGGAAGCCAGACGAATGAAATCAGCAGGAGAAAGCTGGTCCATCCAGGTGGAATTGAAGGCTACCTCGGTCTTCGCGGGGTCGAGGATCTTGAAGACCTGGGCCTTGTACGTCTCGGCGTTCTCGAGAACCTGCTCGCGGGTGAGGGGTGGGCGGGTAACACTTTTACCGCTGGGGTCACCGATCATCCCAGTGAAGTCACCGATCAGGAAGATCACCTGATGGCCCAGCTCCTGGAACTGACGAAGCTTATTAATAAGGACGGTGTGTCCCAGGTGCAGATCAGGAGCGGTCGGGTCGAAGCCGGCCTTGATACGCAGGGGCTGGCCGCGCTTGAGCTTTTCGATCAGCTCGGCCTCCACGAGAATTTCGTCTGCACCGCGCTGGATCAGCGCCAGCTGCTCTTCGACCGACTTCATTGCAGGTTCCTGTACGTTGCGAATTGCGAAAGGGAACCAACGATACAAGAACAGGCACTAAAAACAAGTTTTGCCCAGCGTCAGAGGACAGGACGTCAGAAGCCCGACATCAGGGTTGCTTCATAGGGAATTGGGTTATATTTTAGGCAGTTATTTCACACTCCAAAAACACCACTCACGCCATGACGCAATCCGATCAGAAAGCGCCGTACTACCCGAAGAGCCATCTGCTGGCCGCAAGCGGTGTAGCAGCGCTCCTCAGCCTGGCTCTGCTGGTGTTCCCCTCGGCCGAGGTCGAGGCGAAGAAGACCACTCTCAATCTCGAGCTGGAAAACAGCACTGAGCAGATCCTTCAGGAAAAAGACGATCTTCGACCCAACGCGGTCACGGAAGACGACGGCTCTTCGCCTTTTGCACAGATAGAAGGCCAGCCGGACAACCAGAACAGCGCCGGGAAAGGCGCGGAAAAGAAGAACGATCTCGCCGATTCGAACCAACAACCCTCCCTCTCCGCTTCCGCAGACCCTGCGTGGAAAAGCGTGACCGTGGGCAAGGGCGACACCCTTTCTACCGTGTTCGCGAAGGCCGGCCTGCCGGCGAACGTCGTGCACGACATGCTTGCCGCCAGTAAGGACGCCAAGCAGTTCACCCGTCTTGATATCGGCCAGGACGTGGACTTCCTCATCGACACCAAGGGCGAGCTGCAGGGCCTGAAGGTCAAGCGCAGCGACCTCGAGACGATCAGCCTGAACAAGTCTGCCAAGGGCTATGACTTCAAGCGTGACCTGGTCAAACCCTCGGTGCATGCGAACTATGCCCACGGCCGCGTCGACAGCTCGCTGTTCGTCGCCGGCAAGAACGCCGGGCTGTCCCACGACCTGATCATGTCGATGGCCAACATCCTCGGCTACGACATCGATTTCGCCCAGGATATTCGCGAAGGCGATTCGTTCGACGTGATCTACGAGTCCCAGCAGGTACAGGGCAAGCAGGTCGGCACCGGCAGCATCCTCGCGGTGCGCTTCGTCAACCGCGGCAAGGAATACACGGCGGTGCGCTACACCAGCAAACAGGGCAGCACCAGCTACCTGCGCGCTGATGGCAGCAGCATGCGCAAGGCATTCATCCGTACTCCTGTGGACTTTGCCCGCATCAGTTCGCGCTTCTCTATTGGGCGTTTCCACCCGATCCTGAACAAGATTCGTGCACACAAGGGCGTGGACTACGCGGCGCCAATCGGTACCCCAATCAAGGCGACCGGTGACGGCAAGATTCTCGAAGCCGGCCGCAAAGGTGGCTACGGCAACGCCGTGGTGATCCAGCACGGCCAGCGCTATCGCACCGTATACGGCCATATGAGCCGCTTCGCCAAGGGCATCCGCTCGGGCGTGGCGGTGAAGCAGGGCCAGATCATCGGCTACGTTGGCATGACCGGCCTCGCCACTGGCCCGCACCTGCACTACGAGTTCCAGGTCAACGGTCAGCATGTCGACCCGCTGAGCGCCAAGCTGCCGACCGCCGACCCACTGTCCGGCCCGGAGCGCAAGCGCTTCATGGCTCAGGCGCAACCGCTGATCGCACGCATGGACCAGGAGAAGGCGACCTTCCTGGCCCTGAACAAGCGCTGAGTCATGCCGCTCTATCTGGGGGTGATGTCCGGTACCAGTCTCGACGGGCTGGACATCGCCCTGATCGAGCAAGGCGAGCAGACCACTCTACTCGCCTCCTACTACCTCCCGATGCCCACGGCGCTACGTGCCGACTTACTGGCACTCTGCTCTTCCGGCCCCGACGAAATTGCCCGCTCCGCCCTCGCGGAAAACAGCTGGGTGCGTCTGGCCGCCCAGGGCATCAATGAACTCCTCGCCCGTGAGAAGCTGAGCGCCAGCGCGATTCGCGCCATCGGCAGCCATGGCCAGACCATTCGCCACGAGCCGCACCTGGGCTTCACCATGCAGATTGGCAACCCAGCACTGCTCGCCGAGTTGACCGGCATCGACGTCGTCGCCGACTTCCGCCGCCGCGACGTAGCCGCCGGTGGCCAGGGTGCACCGCTGGTACCCGCCTTCCACCGCGCGCTGTTCGATAGAGATGGTCGCGAGTGCGCCATCCTCAACGTTGGCGGTTTCAGCAACGTCTCGCTGCTCAGCCCTGGCAAGCCGGTTCGCGGATTCGACTGCGGCCCCGGCAACGTCCTGCTGGATGCCTGGATTCAGGAGCAGCGCGGCGAAGCCTATGACCGCGACGGCGCCTGGGCTGCCAGCGGCAGCATCGATCAGGCGCTATTGCAGAAAATGCTGGCCGATGACTTCTTCGCCGCCAAAGGCCCGAAAAGCACCGGACGGGAGCGCTTCAACCTGAACTGGCTGAACACAGCCCTGGCCGGCCACGGCCCGGTGAAGGCCGAAGACGTGCAGGCAACCCTGCTCGAACTGACCGCACAAAGCATCGCTACAGCACTATTGGACGCGCAACCCGGCTGCGAGGAAGTGGTGGTTTGCGGTGGCGGCGCCTTCAACGCGACGCTGATGCAACGACTGGCCGCGCACATGCCGGGCGCCAGCGTGATCAGCAGCCTCGAGCGCGGCGTACCGCCGGAATGGATGGAGGCGATGGCCTTCGCCTGGCTGGCCCATCGCTTCTTCGAACGCGAGCCCGGCAACTGCCCGGAAGTCACGGCCGCGAGGGGGCCACGTATTCTCGGCGCGCTCCACCCCGCCTGAATCCCCCACGCAAACAAAAACGCCGCGCATTTGCGCGGCGTTTTCGCTGCTACGGCATCAGATCGAGAAGGACTGACCGCAGCCGCAGGTGGTCGCTGCGTTCGGGTTCTTGATGACGAACCGCGAACCTTCGAGGCCTTCCTGGTAGTCCACTTCCGCACCGGCGAGGTACTGGAAGCTCATCGGATCGACCACGAGGTTGACGCCGTCGCGCTCGACGATGGTGTCGTCGTCCGCGGTGTCTTCATCGAAGGTGAACCCGTACTGGAAGCCCGAACAGCCACCGCCCGTGACGAACACCCGCAGCTTGAGGCGCGGGTTGCCTTCTTCGTCGATCAGGTTCTTCACCTTGTTCGCAGCGCCTTGCGAGAACATCAGCGGAGTGGGGGTGAAGGTTTCGATGGTCATGGTGAAAACTCTCCCGGCCGAGGCCGTACGTTACAACATTGCGGACCATTATCCGCTTACCCCAGAAAAACGGTCAACTAATCCGACTCATCCATTGGTCCAGATCAATCGACCGCATTCCGAGGCAGTCTTTCCTTACGGCAGCAGTGCGACGTTGGACAGGCCCAGGTGCTCGTCCAGGCCAAACAGGATGTTCATGTTCTGGATCGCCTGGCCCGACGCGCCCTTCACCAGGTTGTCGATCACCGACAGGATCACCACCAAGTCGCCGCCCTGCGGACGGTGCACCGCGATGCGGCACACGTTGGCGCCGCGCACGCTGCGGGTTTCCGGATGGCTGCCGGCCGGCATCACGTCGACGAATGGTTCGTTGGCGTACCGTTCTTCATACAGTTTCTGCAGATCGACGCCACGATCAGCGACGCGCGCGTACAGGGTCGCGTGGATACCACGGATCATCGGGGTCAGGTGCGGCACGAAGGTCAGACCGACATCGCCCTTGGCGGCGCGACGCAGGCCCTGGCTGATTTCCGGCAGGTGACGGTGACCTTTCACCGAGTAGGCCATCATGCTTTCGCCGGCTTCGCAGAACAGCGAACCGACCTTGGCGCCACGACCAGCGCCGCTGACGCCGGACTTGCAGTCGGCGATCAGCTGGCTGGCGTCAGCCAGGCCGTTCTCCAGCAGCGGGATGAGGCCGAGCTGGGTGGCGGTCGGGTAGCAACCGGGAACGGCGATCAGGCGCGCCGACTTGATTGCCTCGCGATTCACTTCCGGCAGGCCATAGACGGCTTCGGACAGCAGTTCGGGTGCACCGTGGGGCTGGCCGTACCACTTGGCCCACTCCTCGGCGTCCTGCAGGCGGAAGTCCGCGGACAGGTCGATCACCCGAGTTCCGGTTGCCAGCAGCTCGCCAGCCAGTGCATGAGCCACGCCGTGTGGAGTGGCGAAGAACACCACGTCGCACTCGCCCAGACGCTTCACGTCCGGCACGCTGAAAGCCAGGCCGTCGTAGTGGCCTCGCAGGTTCGGGTACATGTCGGCGACTTTCACGCCCTCCTCGGAACGCGAGGTAATCACCTCGACGCGAGCCTGAGGATGCTGTGCCAGCAGGCGTAGCAGTTCCACGCCCGTATAACCCGTACCGCCTACGATACCGACCTTGATCATCTGCCTGTCACTCCACCTATGGGGCCAAATTCAGGGGCAGCCATGATATGAGCCGCTGCCCCTGCTGAACAGAGCGAATACACGCGGGTTTAAGAGCCTTTGGTCGGAGCCAGGGTTTCCTGCATCTGACGAGCGAGCGCGTGATAGATCGGCAGCGGGTTCAGGCGCGCCGAGACACCGCTGGCCAGCAGCGTGGCGGCGAGGATGGGAATCAGCATGTCGGGGCTGTGGGACATCTCCACGGTAATCACCGTGGCGGTGAGCGGCGTGCGCGTGACTCCGGCGAGGTAGGCGGACATCCCCAGCAGGGCCACTGCCGGCAGGCTTGCGCCGGGGATCAGCGGCGTCAGCCAGGGCGCCAGGCTGGCGCCGACGGTGAGCGAGGGCGAGAACAACCCGCCGGGGATGCCGGCGATGAAGGAAATCACGTTGGCGATGAACTTCCACAGGAGGAAGTCATGCCCCACCACCGGCTGCCCCTCGAGGATGGACCGGGTCTCGGCGTACCCGGTGCCGAACACATGTTGCCCGGACAGCAGGCCGAGCAGCGCCAGCACCAGCCCGCAGGCAGCGGCGAAGCGGATCGGCCAGCGCCCGCGCCAACGGCTGATGAAGCTGAGCGGACCGCGCTGGGTCGGCAGTACCAGCCGACAGTAGAGGCCGCCGAGCAAGCCCCCGAGCACTCCGCAGGCCACCACGGCAATCCAGGCCGGGCCCAGCGGCATGCTTTCCGAAAGGCGACCGAAATAGCTGTAGCTGCCCATCAGGCCGAGCGTGACCATACCGCCGAGCAGGACGGCGGTGAGCACCAGCCCGCTGAAGCGCTGCTCGAAGGTGCGGCTCAGTTCCTCGATGGCGAAGACCACCCCGCCCAGTGGCGTATTGAAGGCCGCCGCGATGCCCGCCGCACCGCCAGCGATGATCAGGCCGGACACCGTGCGCTTGTCGTAGAGCCCCAGGCGACGGCCGAGCGAATACATAAGTGCCGCGCCGATATGCACGGTCGGGCCCTCGCGGCCGGCCGAGGCCCCCACCAGCAGCGCCAGCAGAGTCATCGCCAGCTTGCCCACGGCAATCCGCACCGATAGCAGGGCATTGCGCGTGCGGCTGCTGCGCTGCTCCAGCGCCACGATGACCTGTGGAATGCCGCTGCCACGAGTGTTCTTCAGCGCCCCCTGGGTCAGCCAGACCAGGCCGGCGAAGCCCAGCGGGCAAAGCAACCACGGCCACCACGGGCTGCGCGCGACCACGCTGCGGAAGGTCGCGCTGGCGAGGTCCGCCAGGTGGGCGAAGGCCAGGGCCACCAGGCCGACCAGCAGCGCACCGAGCCAGAACGCCAAGTTGCGCCGCCACTGACGCAGCAATGGGTGTCGCGCCAGCGGGCGCTTGGGGACGATGCGAGCAGACGAATCACCAGTCGGCTCGCTGGAACTCTCCGGCGGTGCAGGTTCTGACATGGACACGAAGCCGGGCATCTTCCGGATGCCGTGCGGCGCGCGCGGCAAACAGCCACGGACGGAAGACCTCAGTGTAATAGACACAGGGATGACGGCATTGCACGGCGCCACTACTATCGGCTCAACCGTGATCCGAGGAAATTCCGATGCTTTACCTGTGGTTGAAAGCCTTTCACATCATTGCCGTGGTCTGCTGGTTCGCCGGCCTCTTCTATCTCCCGCGACTGTTCGTCTATCACGCCATGAGCGAGGACGCCGCCAGCCGCGAGCGCTTCTGCATCATGGAGCGCAAGCTGTACCGCGGCATCATGGGCCCATCGATGATCCTCACCATCGTCCTCGGCGCCTGGATGCTTTACCTCAACCCGGCCTGGCTGACCCAGGGCTGGATACACGCCAAGCTGACCCTGGTGGTCCTGCTGATCGGCTACCACCACGCCTGCGGCGCCATGCTCAAGCGCTTCGCCCGTGGCGAGAACGGCCGCAGCCATGTGTTCTACCGCTGGTTCAACGAAGTGCCGGTACTGTTCCTGATCGCCATCGTGATCCTGGTGGTCGTCAAACCCTTCTGACCCCGACAAGGAGACTGTCATGTCCCTGCCCGCCCTGCTCGACCGACGCCTGCGCATTCCCCTGGTGGCGGCACCGATGTTCCTGGTCTCCAACCCGCAACTGGTGCTGGCCTGCTGCAAGAGCGGCATCGTCGGCAGCTTCCCCGCGCTGAACCAGCGCGAGAGCAGCGGCTTCAAGGCCTGGCTGGAAGAGATCGAAGCCGGGCTGGCGGCCGACCCGCAGGCAGCGCCCTACGCGGTGAACCTGATCGTCCACAACACCAACCCGCGCCTGCAGGAAGACCTCAAGCTCTGCGTCGAGCACAAGGTGCCCATCGTCATCACCAGCCTGGGCGCGGTGCGCGAGGTGGTGGATGCGGTGCACAGCTATGGCGGCCTGGTGTTCCATGACGTCACCACCCGCCGCCATGCCGAGAAGGCGGCGGAAGCCGGCGTCGATGGCCTGATCGCCGTGGCCGCCGGCGCCGGTGGCCATGCCGGCACCTGGAGCCCGTTCGCGCTGGTCGCCGAGATCCGTCAGTTCTTCGACAAGACCCTGCTGCTGGCCGGCTGCATCAACCACGGCCACGAGATCCTCGCCGCCCAGGTGCTGGGCGCCGACCTCGCCTATCTCGGCACCCGCTTCATCGCCACCCGCGAGAGCGCCGCTTCCGAGGATTACAAGCACATGCTGCTCAACGCCCGCGCCGCCGACATCATCCACACCCCCGCCGTCTCCGGCGTGCCGGCCAGCTTCATGCGCCAGAGCCTGGAAGCCGCGGGCTTCGACATGCAACGGCTGAACGACAAGGGCGCGCTCGACTACGGCGAGAAGCTCAAGCCGGTCAGCGACGAGGCCAAGGCATGGAAAACCGTGTGGTCCGCCGGCCAGGGTGTCGGCGATATCCGCGACCTGCCCGCGGTGGGCGAGCTGATTGCGCGGCTCGACCACGAGTACCGCCAGGCCCTGACCCGCAGCGCCGGCCTGTCCAACCAGCTGCTGGTCTGAGCTGCGGCACCGCTCACGATATATCCGCCGGGGCCGCTTGTTGGCCTACGGCGGCCCGATTACGCTGTAGCGATTCCAACATAGCCAGAAGACAAGGATGCCCCGATGGATCAATCCCGCTTCAAGATCGTGTTCGACGGCGCGCTGATGCCGCAGACACCCCTGGAAACCGCAAAGGAAAATCTCGCCCGCCTGTTCAAGAGCGACGCCGCGAAGATCGAAGCGCTGTTCAGCGGCCAGCCGGTCGTGCTCAAGCGCGACCTCTCAGGCGACGAGGCCGACAAGTACCTGCGCGCCCTCCATGGCGCCGGCGCCAACGCCCGAAAGGAAGCCGAAGGCGTTGCCGGTTTCAGCCTGGTGGAGACCGATGACCATCCCAGCGAAGCGACCCTGGCGGCCCGCGCCTCCGGCGAAAGCACCAGCAACGAGCGGATGACCTGCCCCAAGTGCGGCCACGAACAGGCCACAGACATCGAGTGCAGCGCCTGCGGCATCGTCATCGAGAAATACCTGGCACGCCAGGCCGAACTGGCGGCCAATCCGGCGCCCGCTGCGGCAGCCACTGCTCCGAACGCGCCCGCCTCTCCCTATGCGCCGCCCCAGGCCAAGGTCGGCGACGACCTGCCGGAATTCGGCGAACTGAAAGTCCGCAGCCTGTCCGGCCGGATCGGTCGGGTGCGCTATCTCGGCTGGTCCGCCGCGCTGTCCTTCATCGTCTTCGGCGCCTACCTGGTCGCCAGCCTGCTGATGGCCGTATCCCTGCCCCTGGGCGTGGTTGCCATCGCCGCGGTGGTCATCGCCGCTATGGTCTTCAGCGTGCCCATCGGCGTACAACGCCTGCACGACCTGGGCTGGTCCGGTTGGCTGTGGCTGGCACTGCTGGTGCCTTTCGTCAACGTGGTTCTCAGCCTTCTGATGCTGTTCATGCCCGGCGAGCAGACCGCCAACCGCTTCGGCCCCCCGCCGCCGCCCAACAGCACTGCCGTCAAGGTCCTGGCCTTCTCCTGGCTGCTGTTCCCGGTGTTTGGCGGTATCCTCGCCGCCATCGCGATACCGGCCTACCAGAGCTACCTCGAACGCGCCCAGGCGGCGCAGTCCTCGCAGTACCAGCAGGGCGACGAGGCTGCCGATCCGGCAGCCACCGCGGAGCCTTCCGACGGCGACTTCAGCAGTGGCGACACCGAAGGCGGCGACTCGGATCAGTAATGCAACAACCCGTGGCGGGCGTGGTCGAACGCCACCCCGTCACAGAGACTCCTGAATGCCTCGTTTTGCCCTCATCACCGGCGCTTCCAGTGGCATCGGCCTGGCCCTGGCCGAAGCCCTCGCCCGCCGTGGCCAGGCACTGATCCTGGTGGCGCGCCAGCGCGATGCACTGGACAGCGCCGCCTGTGAGTTGTCTCAGCGTTTCGGGGTGGAAGTGCTGTTCCGCGTCTGCGACCTGGCCGAGCCGCTGCAGATTTCCGGCCTGCTGCACGAGCTGGAACAGAGCGGGAGGCAGATCGAGCTGCTGGTGAACAATGCCGGCATCGGCACCTCCGGCGCGTTCATCGACCAGGACTGGTCCCGCGAGCAGGAACTGCTGGAGCTCAACGTCCTGGCCCTGGCCCGCCTGTGCCACGGCATCGGCGCGATGATGGAGCGCACCGGCGGCGGGCGGATTCTCAACGTCGCCTCTATGGCCAGCCTGCTGCCTGGTCCATGGATGAGCAGCTACTACGCCAGCAAGGCGTTCGTGCTGCATTTCTCCGAAGGTCTGCGCGAAGAACTCAAAGGCCGCGGCATCAAGGTCTCGGTACTGTGCCCGGGACCGACCCGCACGGCCTTCTACCGCAATGCCGATATGCGCCTGGGCAAGCTCGACGACGGCAAGCGCGTCATGACTCCCGAGGAAGTCGCCTTCCTCACCGTGAAAGCGCTGCGCCGCGCGCCCGCGCTGATCATCCCCGGCTGGCGCAACCGTCTGTTCGCCTGTGGCGTGCGCCTGCTGCCACGCTGGGTCATGCGCAAGCTAGCCGGGCGCATCAATCGCCTGGCGCTGGCCGGCTGATTCAGGCTCAGTCCGCACGCACGGTACGGCCGTCGGCCCACTGGCGCAGGGCGGCCAGCTCTTCCGCCATGACTACCGACAACGGTGCGGTGCGGCGGATTTCCTCCAGCAGCAGCGTCTGATCCACCGCCTTCTGCCGTGCCTGCGCGGCGTAGAAGGCGCCCACCACCGCCTGCTCGATCTCCGCCCCCGAGAAACCGTCGGCCGCTTCGGCCAGCTCGCCCAGATCGAACTGCGTCACCTCCAGCTCCCGGCGCACGAGGTGAATACGGAAGATGTCCATGCGCACGCCAGGGTCCGGCAAGTCGACGAAAAACAGCTCGTCGAAGCGCCCCTTGCGCACCAGCTCCGGCGGCAGGCGATCGATGGCGTTCGCAGTGGCCACCATGAATACCGGTGCCTTGCGCTCGGCCATCCAGGTCAGCAGCGTCGCCAGTACGCGCTGGCTGACGCCATTGTCCTGATCGCCGGTGGCCACGCCTTTCTCTATCTCGTCCGCCCAGAGCACGCAGGGTGCCATGCTGTCCGCCAGGCGCAGAGCCTCCCGCAAATTACGCTCGGTCTCGCCGAAGTACTTGTTGTAGAGGCTGCCGAAATCCAGGCGCAGCAGCGGCAGGCTCCAAAGACCGGCAACGGCCTTGGCCGCCAGACTCTTGCCGCCGCCCTGCACTCCCACCAGCAGCACGCCCTTGGGCAGGTCCTTCTCCTTGTTCTCGGTGAAGGCGCTCTGCCGTTCACCCAGCCAGCGCTTGAGATTGGCCAGCCCGCCCACTTCGGCGAAGCGAGCGGTGTCGTGTTCGAAACTGAGTACGCCGTCGAGGTTGAGCAGCTCGAACTTGGTGCGATTGAGCTCCGGCAGGTCTTCCTGGGTGATCGCCCCATCGTTGCAGATCACACTGCGTGCCAGCAGCCTTGCTTCGCCGTGGGTCAGGCCGCGCAGGTTCTTCACGACCTGGCGCAGGGTCCGATTGTCCGTGCGCACGCGCGCGCCCTTGTTGCGCTCGCTCCAGCGGCTCGCTTCCTCGCGCACCAGCCCCACCAGCTCATCCTCGGAGGGCAGCGACAGCGCAAAGCGCGCAGCGAAGCGCTGGACCTCGGCGGGCAGCTTCAGCGCGTGGGACACCAGCACCACCGTGGGGCGGAAATTGCCCTCGGCCATGGCGATCTCCTTGAGCAGGCGCACGGCGCGCGGGTTATCCATCAGATAAGGATGCAGATCGCAGAGCACATAGAGGTTCGGCTGCGGGTCAGCCTTGATCAGACGCAGGGCATTCTCCGCCTCGCGGCTGTCGTTCTCTCCCTGGGGTTCCCCACCAAAACCCAGGCGCTGCAGGCCTTCGGTCGACGACCACAGCTGCAGGTTGAGCCCACGGCGCACCGCCAGACCGGTCAGGGTCTCCAGTACACGGGGTTCATCCCAGGACTCGATGACGATCAGCTTGACCCTGGAGTCGAGCACCAGGCCCAGGTCGTGGATATCGTTCTGCACGCTCGCTCCTTGCGTTGGCCGGCCCGGAACTGGGCGCGGCGGTCGACGGCCGCTAAACTGCTGCTCCTGACCACACGACTGGAGGAGCATTTCGTGGACTGTCTGTTCTGCAAGATCGTCGCCGGGGACATTCCCGCGCGCAAGCTCTATGAAGATGACCAGGTCATCGCCTTCCACGACATCGGCCCGCAGGCGCCGGTGCACTTCCTCGTGATCCCGAAGAAGCACGTGTCCACCCTCAACGACCTGACCGAGGCGGACAAACCGCTGGCCGGGCACATCCTCTTCACCGCCCAGCGGCTGGCGAAGGAGCAAGGCTGCGACGAGGGCTTCCGCGTGGTGATGAACTGCAACGACCTGGGCGGCCAGACCGTGCATCACATACACATGCACGTGCTGGGCCAGCGCCAGATGCATTGGCCGCCGGGTTGATCCTCGGCTGACTGGCAGAAGAACCTGCGCGCACCTCGGCAAGACCTGTCATCCGCCATCCGGTAAACTGCGTGGCGAATGTTCCTACTCGGAGGTGCGCCATGTCCGCCGACCGTCACTACTCCCCCGCCGACCGCTTCCTGCTGCAGGCCGATGCCGCGCTGCGCACCCTGCTGCCCTTCAGCGGCCACCCGGGACGTCCGTCCCCTGCCATCGTCCAGCCCGACGCCGAGCTCAGCGACACCGATGCCCGCCACGTAGCCGGCCTGATGCGCATCAACCATACCGGCGAGGTCTGCGCCCAGGCGCTGTACCAGGGCCAGGCACTGACCGCCAAGCTGCCAAAGGTGCGCAAGGCCATGGAAGAGGCGGCCGACGAGGAAGTCGACCATCTCGCCTGGTGCGAACAGCGCATCCGCGAGCTGGGCAGCCGCCCGAGCGTGCTCAACCCGATCTTCTACGGCCTGTCCTTCGGTGTCGGCGCTGCCGCCGGGCTGATCAGCGACCGCGTCAGCCTGGGCTTCGTCGCAGCCACCGAGGACCAGGTGTGCAAGCACCTGGACGAACACCTGGCGGAAATCCCCGCCGAGGACCAGAAGTCCCGCGCCATCCTCGAACAGATGCGCGAAGACGAGGAGCACCACGCCACCAGTGCCATCGAGGCTGGCGGCCTGCGCTTCCCGGCACCGGTAAAGTTCGGCATGACGCTGCTGTCCAAGGTAATGACCAAGTCCACCTACCGGATCTGATCCGGAAGGCAACAAAAAGGGCGCCCAGCGGGCGCCCTTTTTTTATCGCACGGAAGATCAGCGCGGCATGTTGCGCGCGTAGAAGATCTCCAGCATTTCGTGTCGCACTCGCTCTTCCACCTGCTTGCGCTGTTCGGGCGACAGGTTGCTGGTCGCATCCCCGAACAGGTAGTTGTCCAGGTCGAACTCCTTGAGCAGCATCTTGGTGTGGAACAGGTTCTCCTGGTACACGTTCACGTCGGTCATCTGATAGGCCTCGTACGTGTCGTCGGAGAGATAGTTCTGGATCGAGTTGATCTCGTGGTCGATGAAGTGCTTCTTGCCTTCCACGTCGCGGGTGAAGCCGCGCACGCGGTAATCCACGGTGACGATGTCCGAGTCGAACTGGTGGATGAGGTAGTTGAGCGCTTTCAGCGGCGAGATGACGCCGCAGGTCGACACATCGATGTCCACCCGGAAGGTCGCGATGCCTTCCACCGGATGGATCTCCGGATAGGTGTGCACGGTGATATGGCTCTTGTCGAGGTGCGCCAGGATGGTTTCCGGCAGCGGCCCCGGGGACTCCTCGATCTGGCTGTCGGTCGGGGTGACCGGCTGCTCGGAGATCAGGATGGTTACGCTGGCGCCTTGCGGATCGTAATCCTGACGGGCGATGTTCAGGATGTTTGCGCCAATGATGTCGACAACATCGGTGAGGATCTGCGTGAGACGTTCGGCATCGTACTCTTCGTCGATGTACTGCACGTAGGCCTGCTGGTCTTCAGGCGTCTCGGCATAGCAGATGTCATAGATGTTGAAGCTCAAGGTCTTCGTCAGGTTGTTGAACCCGTGGAGCTTGAGTTTACTTTTCACCGTGGGATAACTCTCATCAAATGCGGCTCTGCCGCGTGGTTGAGCATGCCCGTCAGATGCGTACGGCGGCACCTGCGTAGGACGGTTTACACCTCTTCGCGATGGCGATTGTGGTTGCTTGGTTTCGGGCCGGATGGCCCTGAAAAAAGGTGGCGCATTATGCAGAGGTCAGGCGACCTCTGCCAGAGTTTGCGCACCCTTGATGATGAAAGGATGAAGGGGGCTGTCAGCCCAGCTCCACGATCTCGTAGTCGTGGCTGATCTCGACGCCGGCGCGGCCGAGCATGATCGACGCGGAGCAGTATTTCTCGGCAGACAGTTCCACCGCGCGCTTCACCTGCGCTTCCTTCAGGCCACGACCCTTGACCACGAAATGCACATGGATCTTGGTGAACACCTTGGGGTCTTCGTCGGCACGCTCGGCTTCGAGGAAGGCCTCGCAGCTTTCCACGGGCTGGCGGCCCTTCTTCAGGATGCTGACCACGTCGAAGTTGGTGCAACCGCCCAGGCCGAGCAGGAGCATTTCCATGGGGCGCACGCCCAGGTTGCGGCCACCGGCGTCTGGCGGGCCGTCCATCACCACGACGTGGCCGCTGCCGGATTCACCGAGGAACATCGCCTCACCCGCCCACTGGATTCGCGCTTTCATTGCAAGGAACTCCGCCGGAAAAAAAGGGGCGACAGCTTATCACAGGCCCCTAGCACGCCCAGTGGGAGCGATGGCTGTTACCCAGGTCTCATTTCCACACGGCCAGTATGCATTTATCACTTAAGCTGGCGCCGGTTTACTGGCACACTCTCAGAAATTGCCTACACGAACGTTCCAGACTTCCGATTGCTGGTGACACGTCGTCTGTTAAGCTCTTGCTGATTTACATACATGCAAGACTGCTCAGCAAGGCAATCATGCCGCCCTGGGGATCGAGGGGGATCGCGCCAGGGACGCACGGCACTACAGCTGAACATAAAAAATCATTAGCGCCTGTTGTGCAAAGGCCACTCTTTCTACTTTCCGGGACTCGGGCATGGTAGCTATTACCCTCACACCCAAAATCAAGAACCTCGACAAGTTGCTCGCGCACTGTCATCGCCGCCGCTTCACCGCCAAGAGCACCATCATCTACGCCGGTGACCGCTGCGAGAGCCTGTTCTTCATCATCAAGGGGTCGGTAACCGTCCTGATCGAGGATGACGACGGCCGCGAGATGATCATCGGGTACCTCAACACTGGCGACTTCTTCGGGGAGATGGGGCTCTTCGAGAAGGAAGGCAGCACCGGCCAGGAGCGTAGCGCCTGGATCCGCGCCAAGACCGAATGCGAAGTCGCCGAGATCAGCTACGCAAAGTTCCGCGAACTGAGCCAGCAGGACCCGGAGATTCTCTTCACCCTGGGCAGCCAGATGGCTGACCGCCTGCGCAAGACCACGCGCAAGGTCGGCGACCTGGCCTTCCTCGACGTCACCGGTCGCGTCGCGCGCACCCTGCTGGACCTGTGCCAGCAGCCGGACGCCATGACTCACCCGGACGGCATGCAGATCAAGATCACCCGCCAGGAAATCGGCCGCATTGTCGGCTGCTCTCGCGAAATGGTCGGCCGCGTGCTCAAGAGCCTGGAAGAGCAGGGCCTGGTGCACGTGAAAGGCAAGACCATGGTGGTCTTCGGCACCCGCTGAAGAGTCGCCAGAAAGCAAAAAAGCCGGCAATCGCCGGCTTTTTTGTGTCCGCAGGATGCGTCAGTCCGGATCGGCACCCAGCTTGACCTTGCTGCGCTCGGGGAAGAACAGGCGCTTGAGCTCGGTGCCCGGCTCATCGGCGCGCATGAAGGCTTCACCGACCAGGAAGCCGAACACATCGCTGACTTCCATCAGCTCGACATCCGCGCGGTTGAGAATGCCGCTCTCGGTGATCACCATACGCTCGCGCGGGATCTCCGGCAGCAGGTCCAGGGTGGTCTCCAGACTCACCTCGAAGGTGTGCAGGTTGCGGTTGTTGATGCCGACCAGCGGGGTGTCCAGGGTCTTCAGTGCGCGCTCCAGCTCCGGCGCGTCATGCACTTCCACCAGCACATCGAGGCCGACGTCCTTGGCCACCGAGGCCAGCTCGGCCATGCGTACGTCATCCAGCGCCGAGACGATCAGCAGGATGCAGTCGGCGCCGATGGCGCGAGCTTCCACGACCTGGTACGGATCGATCAGGAAGTCCTTGCGGATCACCGGCAGCTTGCAGGCCGCTCGGGCTTCCTTCAGGTAGGCGTCGCTGCCGAGGAAGAAGTCGATATCGGTCAGCACCGAGAGACAGGCTGCGCCGCCCTCTTCGTAGCTGCGGGCGATATCGGCAGGGTCGAAGTTCTCGCGCAGGATGCCCTTGCTCGGGGAAGCCTTCTTCACCTCGGCGATCACCGCCGGCTCACGGCGCTTGGCGCGTTCCAGCAGGGCATTGGCGAAACCGCGCGGGGCGTCAGCGGCACGCGCCAGCTGCTCGAGCTCGGCGATGCTCACGCGGGTGCGGCGTTCGGCGACTTCTTCGGCCTTGCGGGCCAGTATCTTCTGCAGAACCGTCGGCACACTCACTGTGCGTTCTCCTCTCGGTAAACGGCGGTGAAGGCCGCCAGCTCTTCCATCTTCTCCCGCGCCAGCCCGGTGTGCAGGGCGTCGTGGGCCAATTGCATGCCTTCGTGCAGGCTGGTGGCCAGGTCCGCGGCGTAGAGCGCGGCGCCGGCGTTGAGCACGATCAGCTCGGCAGCCTTCTGCCCGGCCTCGGTCTTGCGCCGGCCGAGGGCATCACGGATCAGCTCCAGCGACTGCTGCGGGCTGTCCACCGTCAGGCCGATCAGGCTCTGGCTCTTGATGCCGAAATCTTCGGGCTGCACTTCGTATTCGGTAACCACGCCGTCCTTCAGCTCGGCAACGTGGGTTGGTGCGGCGAGGCTGAACTCGTCCAGGCCATCGCGCGAATGCACCACCAGGATGTGGTCGCTGCCCAGGCGCTTGAGCACCTCGGCCAGCGGGCGGCACAGCGCCTGGCTGAACACGCCGACCACCTGGTGCTTCACGCCGGCGGGGTTGGTCAGCGGGCCGAGCATGTTGAACAGGGTACGCAGGCCCAGCTCGCGGCGCGGACCGGCTGCGTGCTTCATGGCCTTGTGGTGGACCTGGGCGAACATGAAGCCGACGCCGACGGTCTCGATGCAACGCTTCACCTGAACCGGCTTGAGGTCCAGATAGATGCCGGCAGCTTCCAGCAGGTCGGCGCTGCCACTCTTGCCGGAGACTGCACGGTTACCGTGTTTGGCGACCTTGCCGCCAGCCGCGGCGACCACGAAGGCCGCCGCCGAGGACACGTTGAAGATGTTCGCGCCGTCGCCGCCGGTGCCGACCACGTCGACCACGTGCCTGAGGCTGTCCAGTTCGACCTGGTCGGCCAGCTCGCGCATCACCGCCACGGCGCCGACGATCTCGTCGATGGTCTCGCTCTTCATGCGCATCCCCATGAGGAAGGCGCCGATCTGTGCGTCGGTGCACTGCCCGGTCATGATCTCGCGCATGACGTCCTGCATTTCCTCGGTGGTCAGGTCCAGCTGGTTGACCACACGGCTGAGGGCTTCCTTGATGTTCATGCGCGCACCCCGCCGGTCTGCTTGAGGAAGTTGGCCAGCATCTCGTGGCCCTGTTCGGAAAGGATCGACTCGGGGTGGAACTGCACGCCCTCGACGTTCAGCGTCTTGTGGCGCAGCCCCATGATCTCGTCGACCGAGCCGTCTTCCAGCGCTGTCCAGGCAGTGATTTCCAGGCAGTCGGGCAGCGTCTCGCGCTTCACCACCAGGGAGTGGTAACGGGTCTGGGTCAGCGGATTGTTCAGGCCGGCGAATACGCCCAGATCCTTGTGGAACACCGGGCTGACCTTGCCGTGCATGACCTGCCGCGCACGCACCACGTCACCGCCAAAAGCCTGGCCAATGGACTGATGGCCCAGGCACACGCCCAGCAGCGGCAGCTTGCCGGCGAAGCGCTCGATGACTTCCAGGGACACGCCAGCCTCGTTCGGCGTGCACGGACCGGGGGACAGGACGATACGTTCGGGGTTGAGCGCGGCGATCTCGTCGACGCTCAGCTCGTCATTGCGAATGACGTGGATGTCGGCCTTCAACTCGGCGAAGTACTGCACCAGGTTGTAGGTGAAGGAGTCGTAGTTATCGATCATCAGCAGCATGTCTGCTCGAACCTCATGATTGCACTGCTTTCGGATCGCGCCATCGTCGACACCCATTGCGGCCTCGCGGGCTGCGCGAATCTGGCAATTATGCCAGCGGATGGGAGAAATGGACGCGTAAGAAGAGACCGGCGTTATGCCGGGAAAGAAGGAATCAGGCGCGCCAGCGCCAACGGGCGAATGCCTTGAGGAGGGAGGTGATGATGCGGGTGCTGTGGATCACGGTTGCGGTCTCGCCTAGCGATGGCCGAACAGTAGCCCAAGGCCGGGCGCCAGCGCAATACGCGCGGCGGCCCTGCCGACGAAGGTGGGAAGGTTCAGCGGCACGCGTCGAGCGCGGCGCGCAGGCGGGTTTCGTAGGCGAGGTGCTGCTGCCGCTCAGCCAACAGCGCCCGTACCTTGGTTTGCAGATCATCCGCCGCGCGCAGGTCGGCGGTGGCGAAACGAGGGGCTTCGACGGCCGGAGCCTGGCACGGCACCGGGATGGGGATACGCACTTGAGCGGGGTTTGGCTGAGTTGTGGCACAACCGGCAAGCAGCAGCGTAAGGATCAGCACCGGCAGTTTCATCGCAACAGCTCCCGGTCGATCAACTGACGAACCACGGCGCACTCATCCCCTTCGCTGCGCTCCAGCAGCAGCCGGCTGGCTGCGGCGTCATGGCTTTGCGCCTGTTCGCGAGCCCGGGCCAGGGCGCGCTCGGCGACATCCACCCGCTGGCGGGCAGCCTGCTCCAGCGCTTCGACCTGGGTGTTCTGCAGCGCCAGCTTCGACTCCAGCACCTTGCCGGCGTCATTGCAGCGCGCCTGTTCCTGCCGCAGGCTCTCCAGCTGCCCGCCATAGAAACGCGCCGTCAGCCAACCGCCGATGAAGCCCCCAAACAGAAAGCCGGCCATGCCCAGCGCCAGCCAGAAGCGGTTCATCCCAGTACCTCCAACGCAAGGCGCCATAGCCGCGTGCGCTCCTCCAGACCGTTCAGCCCGCCGTTAATGCGCCGGGTGATTTCCTCGAAGCGCGTTGCGTCCGCCTGCTCGTTGAGCCCATTGCGCTGCCACCACCAGGCGGCGCTACGGCAGGCCCAACGCGGCTCGGCCAGCAGTTGCGGGCGAGCGACAAAAGGTTGTGCGAGTCCTTCTCCGACAGAACGGTAATTGCTCCGCCCGGTCACCTGCAGCAGTCCCCGTCCGCGAAAGCGCCAGCCATCGCCGGAGGCCTCGTCACCATTGCCGTTGCGCCCCGCGTACACAAGGTTGGCGATACGCTCCGGCTGGTACGCCACATCCCGCGCCAGTGCCGTGGGCGAGCCGTCGGCGCTGCGGAAGCGCCGGGGCCAGACCGCAGCGAGACGCTGGGCACTGTAGGTCAGGTTTTCCACGCAACGGGTCAGCTGCGCACTTTCGTGACCGACCTGGGCGAGGAAGGCGGCAACGCGCTGTGGCGTGTCGATGGCGAAGTCGCGCATCGCGGCCTGCAGCACCGGAACAAAAACGCCTGCGACGGGGCGGGCGTTAGGCAAGATCAGCAGTAGCTGTCGTTCGTCGATGAGCATGTCAGCCGCCCTCCCCGGCCAGCGCCTTGCCATCGTTGCCGCCATTGCACAGCACACGGGTGGACCAGCCGCTCGCGTCATAGTGCTGGGTCACGGTATCGACCAGGTAAATGCCATCGACACCCGCCTTGAAGCCGCTCAGCTCGACCCGGCACTCGGCGAACAGATCGGCGCGGCCCGGCAGCCCCAGGCGTACGCCAGCGGTCTGTCGGTTGAAGTCCGCCAGGCGCGACCTGGCCAACTGTTGTGCCGCCGCTTCGTTGGCCTGGACATGACGCTCGACGTACTCCGCCTGCACCGTCTTCGGCGCGTCCGGATTGGCCACCTTGACTGTGCGCAAGGCTCCATCGGGCCCCTGATAGGGCACGCTCACCTGCGCGACTACCTTGCGATCATCCAGGGTGAAGCTGAAGGAGCTGACGTCCCCACGCCTGAGTAGCACCGAGTCCAGTGGCTGCCCCGACGCGCTGCGGCCAGCCTGACGCGGCATGACCAGCAGCTTCAGGTCGGCGATCTTCGCCGTGCAATCGTACTGCCGAGCCAGGCGGGTGATGAAGTGATAGTCGGACTCGTTGATCTGGTCCGCGCGGACGATCCGCGTCTGCACCTCGCACTGGGCTTGCCAGCCATTGCGGCCGGCGATGCGCTCGACGATCTGCGCCAGTGTCACATTCTCCCAACTGTCGCTGCGGATGGATTTCGCCACGTTGCGCGCGTCTGCAGACTTGGCCTTGATCACTAGAGTGTCCGGCGCGCCGCTGAAGGTGATCGTATCGACCTTGTAGCGGCCCATCGGCGCCACGCCCGTTTCCTCGTAGCCCAGGTACAGCGCCAGCTCCGCGCCGCGCCGGGGCAATGCCACGGTGCCTGCGCGGTCGTCGAGGGTGAGCGACAGCGTGTCCGATTCCAGGCCGTGCTTATCCAGCACTTCCAACTCGAGCACGCGGTCGTTGACCTGTGCCGTGATGTCGCGCCCATCGGCGACGATGCGAAAGACAGGTTTCATGGGGCACCCGAATAAAATGGCCCCGCTTTCGCGGGGCCTGGATGGAACATGCGGATCAATCCCACAGGCGCACCTGGGGATTGTCCGGAGCCGGCAAATCGGACATGCGGATCAGCACGCCGGCGCGCAACGGTTGCGGCTCGTCGGCCAGGCCCGGATTGGCATTGAGCACTGCCTCCACGCAGCCCTTGAGATGGCCGTAGCGCTGATAGCAGAGCTGGTCCAGCACGTCGCCATTACTGCTGCGATAGATCGTTGTCGTCGCCATAGCGGTTGAACTCCAGTTCGAAGACTTGATTACGCGGGACCCCATTGGTGAGCAGGGCACTCTGCGTCTCGGTCACCTTGGTCAGGCACCAGGTTCCCAGGGGATCCCCATAACCGCTGATCAGGCTCACCGGTTTGCCGCTCAAGGCGATTTCGCGCAGCTGGTTCGGAATCTTCCATCCAACGCGCTTACCCGATACCCGCGACAGGGCAGGCATGAGCGTGGCCTTCAGCAATAGCGTCTCCGCGCCGACGCCGACATATTGCAGAGCGCCCCGCCGGCCAAGCCGCGCCTGCTCCTTCCAGGTGAGCTGGCTCGTGCGAGTCGCCGACTCGAAAGGCACCGTATCGATGTTGAAGAAGAACTGCGTCTGCGAACCCACGACGGTCATGACAAGTAGGTGCGGCTGGGGAATAGCGCACATGAAATCACCGGGTGTCAGCTGGGGGGCCAGTACCGAGCTGGGCAGTATCGAACCCAGCGATTCACCGACCTTGCCGACCACCTTATCCACCGCCTTCCGCGCTCGGTCGACCTGCTCGCCCAGCCCCTGCATGCGCTCATCGATGCCCTTCAGGGCCCGCGCTGCGCTGTTGTAGGTGTTGACCACCTTGTTGACCTTGACGTGCGCGCGCTCGATGCCCTGCATTGCTCGCTGCACCTGGCCCGCCATTTCCGGCGAGACGCCCGGCAAACCCTCCAGCTCAGCGGCCGCGCCACGGATGTCGCTGACGGCGCCGTTCACCGGCGCGATCACCTCGTCCAAGTCGCGACGGCCATCTTCGGCCGCTTGGGCCAGCTGCGACAGGCCATTCTGCATTTGTTCCCAATACGCCATAACGCCTCCTTACACCACGACCATGTCGAACAGCGCATCGCGTTGCCGATCCTGGGAGAAATCCGCCAGCATCCGCCGCAGGCGCGGCAGCAACTCATTGGCCAACTGTTCGGGGTCACTGACGTTGCCGGCCACGTTGATGCTGATCTGGGGCGAGAACGTCCAGGTTTCGGACGTCGGCACCAGCGGAGCAGTGGGTGCGGATGAGTTGGGAGAAGGCCGCGACGCGTCCGTAACGCCTGAATCGCGTGAAACGGGATTGCCGAGGTCGAATGCCCGTGCCGAAGTCGAATCATCTTCGTCCGAATCGTTGCTGAACACTCGATACAGCCCGTCACCCAGCGACTTGCCGACCTCCCCACCACCCCAGGCGCCCAGTGCCCCGCCCACCAGCCCGCCAACGAGGGCTCCCGCAGCCGTTCCGACAATCGGAACCAAGGATCCAACGGCCGCGCCCGCCAAGGCTCCAGCCTCAGCCCCGGCAAGTCCCCCGACCAGAGAGCCCGCCGCATCGCCGTAGCCCTGGGCTTGGTCCTGGGCCGAGCCATTGCCGGTGTAGGTTTTGTAGGCCGTGATGCCAGGCCCGACGGCTGTGAGTGCCCGCCGGCCAATCGCACGGCCTACTCCACTGCGCATCGCGCTGCCCAGCCACTCGCCGACGCTCCGTAGCCCACGACCTGCTGCACTCCATGTGGAGCCAATATATGCACCGGCTTTTTGACTGGCTGCCCCCGTCCAACTGGAGACACCTTGCCAGGCATCTTTCACTCCGCCGGCCAAGGCAGCGGTGCGCGATCCCACACTCTGACGAACACCGGTCACGGCATTGCCCGCCCAGGTACTTGCGCGGCTGCCCCAATTGACGGTCCGCTGCCAGGCGGCACCAGCCATGCTGCCAACGGCCTGGTATGCCCTGCCCGCGCCCTGCCGGATCGCCGATCCGACACTTGAGGCGATGTCCGCACTACGTCCCAGAACGCGCCCACCCCAGGACTTCGTCGCAGCGGCGACATCCTTCACGTCCTTGTAAACGCCCCGCACATCACTCAGGACCTTCAGACCGCCTGCCACCGCAACCAGCGCAGTCAGGCCGGCGGTCAGGCCGGGGTTTTCCTCGACCAACGCGGTGGCCTGGCCAAGCCTCTGCGTGGCAGGCCCGATCAACGGGCGGAAGGTGTCCTGATTGGCGTCGCTGACACTGCGCCAGAACTGTTGCCAGGCGCTCTCGAGGGACTCGCTCTGCCCCTGGCGGGTGCCCATGCGTGCATTCGCATTGTCCCGCAGCCAGCGCCCGCCTTCCGACTGTGCGCCATCGACCTGCTGCTTCTGTATCCACTCGCGGTTGCCCTTCGCATCCGACGGATCGCGCTCGGACAACTGGCTCGACAGGCGACGCGCGAGCAGCTCGACCGAACCTTCACCCTGGTCATGGCGCTGCGCCAGGGAGGCGTATTGCGCCCGCATATCGCCGGCGCTGGTCACGCCACCGACCTCATGGAGACGCTGGGTCAATTCGGCGGTGCGCTCCAGCGGCACGCCTTGCCCATAGGAGAAGGTCGCAGCATCCGGGAGAAAGGCCAGGGAGGTCTTGAGGTCCATCCCCTGGTTCATCATCAGCCGGATCAGATCGAGCACATCGTCGCTCGATAACCCGCTGTCATTCGCCACCTGCCGGACGCTGCGCGCGAGATCCCGCTCGCTCTGGTCGCCAGAAATTCCACCGCGCGCGGCCAGCTCCTGCACCTTCCCGTTGAACTGCAGGCTGCGGAACATCGTGCCGACGAAGCCGCTGGAAGGCAGGGCGGACTCACCTCGCTGCCAGCCGCTCCCACCGCCGCGCATGACGCCGGGATTGCCCAGCAGACCGATGATCCGCTGCAAGCCGGTACGAACCTCTCCCGCGCCACGCTCCAGTACCTGCAGCTGACGACCGAGGGTGTCGCGGATCAGCCGCGATTCATCGCGCAGACTATCCAGCGCGACACTCCAGGTTCCGAGAAACTCCAGGCTGCGCATACGCGCCGAAGCGTCGGCGAGCGCCTGACCGAGGGACGTGTCGAGCACTCCACCCACGGTCGGCATCATCTCAGTAGATTCATTCATCGTTCATCACTCGCCCCTCTGACGAAAAAAGGGGCGCCGGTCAGCCAGCGCCCCTTTCCTGGGCAAACCAGCCCGCCTAATCCCCCAGCCACCATCGCAGGTCGCTCAAGGTCATACGGTCCAGTTCGCCGGCCGTGAAGCCCGACTCAGTCGCCAGCCGCCGCGCCAGTTGGCGCATCAGCGCGAAGCTCATCCGCGTCCTCTCGCACCAGGCGAAAGTAAGCGTGTTGCAGACGCTGGTAGTCACTGAGCTTCAGCCCCTCCAGGTCCTGGCGGCTGACCTGCACCAACGAGGCAAACAGTTGCAGCTCGCGCTCCTCGTCATCGCTGGCCACCTTGCTGGCCTGGCGGATATCACGCACCGTCGGCGCGCGCAGGGTGAGGGCATCGACTTCGACGCCATTGCAGGAGGTCGGGCGGGACAGCTTCACCACGGCCGCGTCCTCGGACAGGCTCAGCCACGCGGGCTGTTTGACGGAGTCTTGCATCAGGGTTCTCCTCAGGCGCCCAGGTCAGCGCGCAGCGCGGCGAGCTGATCGACGCCGTTGATCTTGCGCACGGAATTGACCGGGTCGATCTCGAACATCTCGCGACCTTCGATTTCCAGCTTGTAGTAGGTGACGGCCACGCTGTAGGTGCACGCGGCCAGCTCATTGGCCTTCCACTCGCCCGGATCGACTTCCTTGAGCAGGCCACGCACGGTGGCAACCACCGGTACGGTGCCGCCCTTCTGGGTCTTGAAGGAGCCGCGGAAGGTGCCATTGAAGGAACCCTGGTCACTCAGGCCGAAGAACTTCATGGCCTCGCGACGGGCGCCGTTGGTGGTGAACTTGGCCTCCATGGCCTCCAGGCCCATGTCGAGCAGGATCGGCGCATCCATGCCACCGGCGCGGTACTCCTGGGTCTTCACCTTCAGGGCCGGCAGGGTCAGGGAGGGCACGTCACCGGCAAAGCTCACGCCGTCGACGAAGAGGTTGGTGTTGGTCAGGATCTGCGGAATCATCTTGGGTTCTCCTTAAGCTGCGTCCAGGACTTCGGTGAGCCATTGATCGGTCACCTCGACGCGGAAGTTGGGGTTCTCGGCCGGCGGTACGTCGGTGAAGCGGATGTTCCAGTACACCTTGCCCTCGGCCAGTTGGCTGGCGGTGTTGAGTTCCGGGTCGGCGTAGACCTCGAAGTCAATCACCGCGCCCTGGTTCTTCAGGTCGCGCATGAAGGCCTGCAGGCCCTCGGTGACGTCCTTCACGTAGGTCTTGGTGATGCCGCGGTCGACCGCCCACTTGTGGCCGGCAAGGATCGCGTCCATCACCATGTCCATGGTCCGCACGCGGGTCACGAAGGCCCACTTGGCGTCGCTGGAAAGGGTGCGGTTGCCCCACAGGCGGTAGCCGTCGTCACGGATGATGGTGGTGATGTTGGCGTTGTTGAGCAGGTTGGCGCGGCAGGTCTCGTCGCCGTCGAGGAACTCGATCGGGCGGCCGGTGCCGGTGATGCCGAGCAGTTCCTTGTTCGACGGCGAGGACCAGAAGCCGTACTGGCTGTCGGTCCAGGCAAACAGCGCGGCGGCATTGGCCGAGGCCGGCGCATCGACGGTGACGCTGCTGGCCGTATCCCAGTACTGCACGCCCGGATCGACCAGGTAGATGCGCTTGCTGCCGAACTCGCCGGCGTAGGCGATGGCCGCCTCGTCGGTGGTGTTCGGGCCGTCGACGATGGCGATGGCACGCAGCTTCTCGGCCAGCGCGCCCATGGCGGTGGCCACCGCCTGGGTGGCGGAATGCTTCGGCGCAACCAGCAGACGCGGCTGGGCGTTGAAGCGCGACTTGCCATCGAGCAGCGCCTGCAGGCCGGTCCGCTGGCCCGCTTCGGTGACGGTGCCGATGATCGCGGAGGTCAGCTGCGCCGCATCCTCGACCTTCGCCACACCCACCGCCACGACCACCGCGGCGGACTGGGTGAAGATGGCGGTGCAGGACTTGTAGATCGCCGAGGCGGTGCCGAACGCGGCGGCCGCTTCACGCAGGCTGGTGAGCAGCACCGGCACATCGGCCTGCGCGGTCAGCTTGGCATCGGGGGTGAAGGTATTCACCAGGCCGATAATGGAAGACGACGGCAGCGCAATGGTGCGCGCACCGACGTCGACATTGGTCACGGTGACGCCGTGAAAGAAGCTCATAGGTTTTCTCCAGACATAAAAAAACCGCCGGGAGGCGGTTGGCTTTGGGACATTCAGCAGATCGAAACGACATCCTGCTGATGTGAAGAGTCCTTTTCGAACTGGCCCTGTCGTAAGGCCAGTGCAGACTGACTCATGGAACGAAATGCAAGTTGCTCGGAAGCGACCGCCAGAGCGCGGCTTCAGACGCTTCCAAGTATCTGGTACTCAATTCGCAGGGCGCCGTTGGGCAACGTCTTGAAGCAGATATCCACGTAAGAACCGGTAACTACGCTGGGAGATGCTTGAATTCCCGAGCCGACGGTCGCCTCGGCCTGGAACTCGGTCGCCACTACTGACCAGACGGAGCTCAACGCGAACGGAAAGTTAACCCGCACAGTCCCCTTACCTTCACTATTACCGGTAGGGATGACCGTGCCAAACATTCGCACTAGGCCCGTAGGCAAGCGTTCGTACTTCACGGCGCCAGCCACGTTGAGAACTACAGACGCAGACCGCCAGACGTTTTCAGCGCTAAAGCGTGAACTGATGCCCAACGCGAGGCCCGCGGGAGTCACCGCTCGCTCCGTATCAGTTCCAGCTGCCGCCTCGGCAGTCGTCGCAAGCTCAACCAGTCCGGATCGGGCCTCAGTCGCTGTGCACGCCGCCAGGCTGGCGGGAGTGATCGCCCTTGCGGTGTCAGTCTTAGCCTGAACCTCCGCAGCAGTAGCCAACTCCACCAATCCCGTGCGTGTGTCAGTCGCCGTGCGAGCACTCAAGCCTGCCGGGGTCACCGCACGCTCAGCATCAGTTCCGGACACTGTTTCAGCAGTGGTGGCGAGCTCAACCAATCCGGACGCCGTCTCGGATGCCGTGCAGGAGGCAAGCCCGGCGGGAGTGACTACTCGAGTGGTATCGATCTTGGCTTGCACCTCAGCGGCGCTGGCCAGCTCAACCAAGCCCGTACGTGTTTCGGTCGCAGTACGAGCGGTCAACCCCAATGGTGTAATTGCACGCTCCGCATCAGTTCCGGACGCAGTTTCCGCAGTGGTGGCGAGCTCTACCAATCCGGATGCTGTCTCGGATGCCTTGCAGGAGGAAAGTCCAGCCGGGGTGACAACTCGAGTGGTATCGATCTTGGCTTGCACCTCAGCGGCGCTGGCCAATTCAACCAATCCCGCACGCGTTTCCGTGGCAGTTCGAGTTACCAGGGTGGCAGGCGTAATGCTGTGAGTCGCCTCCGTGCCCGCCTGCACTTCTGCCGCTGTTGCTAGTTTGACAACCCCGAGGCTGGTCGCCGTGGCCACTCGCGTAAGGAAAGCCGAATCCACATACTCCCGCGTCGCCAGCACCACGCTCGGATCGATCTTCAATTCCACCGACGCGGCGTTGCTGACGATCAGCACGATGCGCACGGTCTGGGTACGGCCGCTGCCTTCGGCCAGCTGGGGTTTGTAGGACGGCGCGCAGTTGGCGTAGGCGATCAGCGCGCCAGCTTCGTCGTACAGGCCCATCTCGCGGATCCACCAGCCACCCACGTCCTCGGGGATGACCTGTTCGGCGATGATCTGCGCGCTGTTCGCCGGGTCGACGCTCAGGCGGTTCAGCGGTGCGCGGCGGACTTCGTTGACCAGCTGGGTGCGGCTGGCGTCGGGGCTCGGCACGTTGCCGCCACCGTCGCCCACGGCGAGCTGGGTGATTTTCAGGGTGGTGCCCAGCGCGGTGGCATTCGCCAGCTTGCCGGCACCGATCGTGGTGAGAAGTGCGTAGTAGGTTACTGCCATGGGTAGACACTCAAGCTATCGATGGTGTGTTCCCGGCCCGGCAAGCCGTGGCTGCCGATCGCTTCGATCACGTCCGGGAGGTAGGGGTAGACGGTGACGATGTCGCCGTCGTATTGCCCGGAGCCGACGGTGATCCGCCCCTGGGATTCCAGGCTGATATCCAGCCCGATGAGGTGCCGCGTGAGCGGTTTGGCGTCTTCGATCAGGCGCTCCACCTCCTGGTACATTTCCTCGCTGATACCGCTGTCGAGCACGCCGATGCGTAGGCGGAAGGTGCCCGGCTCACCCATGGGCGAGCCCTGCCACCACTCGATGATCTCGATCAGATAACCCAGCGGCTCGATCACCCGCCGCAGCGCAGCGATGGTTCCCTTGTGCTGGTGGATACGGAACGCCGCAGCCACCGCCTTGCGCTTCACCGCCTCGTTCCACGTCGGGTCCCAGCGGTCCACCGACCAGGCCCAGGCCAGATAGGGCAGCAGCGCGACAGGGCAATGTTGCGGGTCCATCAGCTCACGCAGTGGCACCGGCAGGTCGGCAACCTGTACATCCGCCAGCACGCGCTCCAGCGGCGTCGAGTTGATCGGCAGCAGGCGGCTACTCATCCGAACCTCCCACGCGGATCTGATAGCCGCTGCAATACGCCGCCTGGGTCGAGTCGAGCACCACATCCGCCGCCGGCTTGGCCAGCTCGACGCGCTGCACGCCTTCCACATGCAGCGCGGCGAACAGTGCGCTGCGGCGGATGTCGCGGCCGATGCGCCGCTGCGTGGCGATGTAGCTCTGCAGCGAAGCCTCGGCGGCCTGCTGGATCAGCTCGGCTTCCGGGCCCGGATAGATGTAGAGCAACGCGTCGACTTCATAGGGCACGATCGCCGCGGACTGCACCGTGAGGCGGTCGCCCACCGGACGTACGTCTTCGTCGTTCAGCGCCTTGCGCACGGCATCCAGCAGGTCCGCCGTCGCCGCGCCATTGCCTTCGGAAGACAGCACGCTGACCAGCGCCTCGCACGGCTGCGGACTGATCGCCGAGACATCGGCAATTCGCCCGTCGGCACCCAGGGCGAAGGCCACGTAGGCATTGCGCGGGCCGGCAACCGAGAGCTGGTCGAAGGCCAGTTGAGTGCGGTTGCGCAGCGAGTCGTCACCCTCCAGCACAGCCGGAGTTGGCGGCGAGGTCGTCGCATCCGCCTGCTGGATGACCAGGCGCTTCACGTTGTAGCCGGCGGCCAGCTGATCGAGGTCGCCCTGGGTCGCGTAGCCGAGCATCACAGCGCGGGCGGCATCGTTGATCCGGGCGCGCAGCAGCAGCTCGCGGTAGGCAGCTAGTTCGAGCAGCTTGACCACCGGATCGGACTCCACCGCCGCCGTCCAGCCTTCGCCCATGGCGCTGCGAAAGTCCGCCAGCAGCTCTTCATAGAGCGTCTCGTAGTCGAGGCTCTCGACCACCTGCGGCGCCGGCAGCTGGGACAGGTCAATCAGGCTCATGCCGCCACCTCCAGTCCGATCTCATCGCCCAGGTAGACGCCGCGCAGGCGCAGCGAAACGCTGCCGGCGACCACCGCCACCACCTGCACCGAGCTTAGGCGCAGGCGCGGTTCCCAGCGGCCGATGGCGCGTGCCACCTCGGCCTGCACCGCGCCCTTCCAGCCTTCGGTCACCGGCAGGTCAACCATGCGCCGCAGGCGGCTGCCGTACTCGGGACGCATGCGCCGGCTACCCAGCGGCGTGGTGAGGATGTCCTCGATGGATTGCTTCAGGTGCGCCAGCGCGCTCAGCGGCTGGCCGTTGCGTCGATCCATGCCGATCATGGTCGTGCCCTCCGTCGCTCAGGGTGCGCACGGGAAAAGTTGCCCATGGCAGGTCTCCAGAAATGCAGAGGCCCGCACGCGGCGGGCCTGGGTTGGAAGTCGAAGCGACTTCAGTGTGTGTGGTGGTTGCTGTTGCCGGCGGTATCCAAGATCGAGCCGGTGCTGCTGATGTTGCCGTTCACCGTCAGTGCGCCCTTGATGCTCACCGGGCCGGTCAGTTGGATGCTGGCAGCGGTGACATTCACCGCTCCGGGGTCGATCACTACCTGGGTGCCGCCGACTTTCACCGTGGCGGTACCGGCGGGCAGTTGCAGGTCGTAGCGATGCGCCTGCCAGTCGTAGCTGAGCACGGCGCCATCGGGGAAATGCCAGCTCTCCACCTCGCCGCGATTGTTCGGCGCCGCTGAGGCAGCGCCGAACAGGCCCGGAACGAAAGTGCCCATGGCCGCCATGCCGGACGGGCTGAGCAACACGCCCTGCTCGCCCAGGCTCGGCGCGCGCCAGTGCCGCGCGGCGCCAGCAGCTTGTGCGTGCCAGCGCACCCAGGCGCTGGTCCACTCGCCGGAGCGCACACGCACCCGCGCCGCCGCCAGATCCACGGCCACCACTTCGCAGGGCATCACCAGGGCAGCGAGCATGCGGTCGTGTTCGGCGCTCACGTAGTCCTGGTTCATTGCAGGCCTCCGGGATCGAAGTAATCGTCCTCGTGGCCGGGCCCGGTCTGCGGGTCGAATCCGAGCACGAGGCTGCCCGGCGGCTGGTCTTCCCAGGGCCACTCGGTCTCGCCCAGCAGCACCGGCTGCTGCCACTCCACCAGCCACACGCGGCAGGCCGCGAGCTGCGGGTTGTCGAGCTCCGGTTGCGCCTGGATGAAGCTCACCGGCTCCAGTTCCAGCCCCCAGTTCTGTGCACGCAGCAGGACCGCCAGCGCCGCGACATTACGCAGCGCCAGCTCCTCCGCTTCGGCATCATCGCGCGCCACCAGCAAGCGTGCCTGCAGCCGGCAAATCAGTGCTGTCTGGCCATTGCCGGGATCGTGCCCCGGCAGCACTCCGGCGTACTCCAGCGCCAGCGCGGGGAGCAGCGTCGGCGCCTGCTTCAGCGGGCCGCGCAGGAATGTGCCGACCTCGGTCAGTCGCTCAGTCAGCGTCTGCTCGACTGCATCGAGCAGCAGCGCCAGGGTCAAAGGTTGTTCGGACATGTCGTCTCCTCGCAGCTTCACTCTTGCCCACGCTCGCTTGGCGGCAGTTCGCAGACACCCAGGCGCTTTGCCGCCCAGCGTTCATAGAGGCCGACCGCGATCTCCGCGCCGGCCGCCGCGGTCAGGCTGCCGATGGCGGCGGCGAGGGTCAGCGAGGCGCCGCAGGACATGGCGAGGAACATCACCGCCATGCCACAGACGATGGAAGCGCCGGAGCGCAACGCCAACCGCCGCAGCAACCGCCAGCCGCCCAGGCCCGCCTTGTCGGCGCGCCACATTTCGCCGCTGATGCCGCCCGCGATCGCGAGCAGGATCAGCCCCCACAAAGGCACGTCGGCCAGGGTCTGAGGTTCGTTGCCCATTGGCTCACCTTGGATAAAGACGCCCGCGAACGGGCGAAACCGGCGGCTATCAGCCAACCGGGGATGACTGCCGGCGTGCTCGCCGGCCACCCGCCGCAACGACGGATCAGAAAAACACGGGCATGAAAAAGCCCGGCTCAGTGGCCGGGCTTTTCGGTATTTCGCGTTGTGCTCCCTGGGGACGCACCTTTACAAGAATGACTACTTTTTACCCCCCGATTCCCGCCGGAACAAGGCTTCCACCTCCATGCACTGCAATAGGAGGGCAACGTATCGGCAACAAGCTTCCATATACCGGGCTCGATTTGTCTGACGCCAACTGAAAGTTGAACGAAAACATCCCGAACCTCGGATCACGGGCGCAGCTCGCCCTTGAATGATAAATGTAGCGAAGGCGCAAAGGCCTGCTGCATCAAACCGGTCAACCGGCCGTTAACTGAAGCGCGCGAAATAGTCACCACCCCCGACCCGATTGCCCAACAGATAACTCATCTGGCCCACGTCGAATCCTGGTGACGTACCGACCTGTCCTTTGCGGACGACCACGAAACCGTCATTGACGATGACCTCATCAATCAACTCAGGATGGCTGACGCTGGCAAGGAGGATCTCGATCACCAAGTTGGCCAACGACTCCTTGCCGGCGAAAGGCTTCTTCAGGTCTGCGACCTCAATCGACTGGTGGGCCCACGCCCAGTCCTCGATCACATAGCTGCCGCCGGCCTTGAGTCGAGGGAACAGGGTGTTGAAAGAGATTCGCGACTCCTGGAGGTAGTGCGAAGCATCGTCTACCACCAGGTCCAGCGGTTCGCCGGCAAACTCGGATTCGCAGATGGCGATCAGACGAGCACTGTCGGCCTGATTCACACCGTAGAAAGCCCTCACTTGCCCGGCGGCATGCTCGGCAATGTATCGATCCAACTGCGCGGCCGGCTTCTCCATGAAGTCTATGGCGACCAGTCGGTCCGGCTGGAAGAATTCGTTGAGAAATACCGTGCTGCCGCCACGAAAGATGCCAAGTTCAAAAATGTTGCGGTGCGACATGCCGGTCAGGTGTTCGACGTACTTGTCGATATAACGGCGAGGTTTTCCGAGAATGAAGCCATCCGCCTCTTTCAACGAGAACAGATCGGACAGTTGCCGAATAGTCTGGAAGATGTGGGTTCGAATGGAGAAACGGTGATCATCCCATACAAGCATGGAGAGTCCTTTCCGACACTTCTTATCGTTGATTATGAGCAGCCACTGTCGGCCGCCATCGGAGGCTAGCGGGCCCTACTGTATCGGCAACGAGACAAAAGGTCAGCAGCAGAAGAACACCAGGCAGTATTGAACACTCTGGTAGCAGTGGATACGTTTGGGCTGGTGGAGACTGTATGCGCGGACGCGAAGCACAAAGCGAGATGCCTCGAATCAACCACCAGCCAGAGACTTTCCCATCAGCAGGGTGGTGAACCCGCTCTGCCATTCTTCATCGGGATAGCGGTCCAGTTCATGGTAACCGTGTCGCCGATAGAACGAACATGCCTGCCGATTGAATGTGTCGGTTTCGAGGCGGACTTCCGCATGACCTGCCCCAGCAATTATGCCTTCCGCATGCCGCAGCAGTGCCGCACCGATTCCCTGGCGTTGGTGACTGGGAGAAACATGCAGGGCATCGATGAAGTCGTCGCGCCAGTCGAGCAGGCCGGCCACCTCGCCGCCAAGGCAGGCGACTTCGAAATGTGCCAGGCGCGCACGCACATAAGCAGCTGTGTGCGCAGAAGACTCGAAGCGCGCGATGGCTTCGGCGCTCAGCTCGGGCTTCCAGGTGGTTTCGTAGGTTTCGCGGAGGATGCGCAGGATGGCATCGGTGTCGGCGGTTTCGGCGCGGCGAATCAGGATAGGTGTTGTCATGGACCGCGAGCATAGCTCAAGGGGACCCGCGAAAAGCGCAAAACCCGGCGCAGGGCCGGGCTTTGGATGAAGAAGGGAAAGGATCAGGCGACGCGGCGCATCAGCCGTGACTGAATGCTCTGGTGCGCCACGTGCAGGCGCAGGTAGAAGGTATTGCGGCTGCAGCGGCAGTGCCGGTACTTCTGCGTGGCCTCGCTGTCGTGGTTGAGGTAGTGCTCGGTGACCACGTCCTTCTGCTGGTCCGGCAGGTGGTTGATGATCAGGTCCAGCTCCGCGACACGGTCCAGGATCACCTTGCTGCCCCGCGTGCCGCGAATCATCTCGCCCTTGTTGGCCATCATCATCGCCAGCAGGTTGCCGCCGGCATAACCGCCGCCGGCGCTGCCCGGGTTGTGCATCTCTTCGGCCCAGAGTTTGAGCATTTCATCGATGGGTTTGATCACGGCGTTTCTCCCGCGCGGCTCAGTGCCGCCGCTCCAGTTCATCCATTGCCTGGCAGTCGATGCAGCGGGTGCAGCCCGGCGCGGCCAGGCGGCGCGCCGGGGGGATGTCATCGCCGCAATCCTCGCAATACTCGGCGGATCTGATCGCCACCGGGGAGCGGCGGCTGTGCAGCATGTCTTCGATGCGCTCCAGCATCAGGTCGTTGGCGTAGTCGGCGATATCAGCCACGGCGCACCTCCGCATCGGCGAGGGATTCGGGCTGCATCGTGCAGTTCGGGTGTTGGTTCATGAAGGTCCTCCTGGCGACATGCCCTCCGTGGTCGCCGAGCTTCGGCCGCCTGGGGTGGTCAGTCGCGATCTATTCGTCGCGGATGCCGACTCGTCGGGCGGCATCCCTTGCCGGTACGCGGGCGGCGCCTCCCTGGCCCACCCGCATCCTCCAGCCTGCCCCGCTCGTTACGGTCTGCAGGCAACCCGCGGCATCCTTGCCGCGGTGAGGGGGAAGCCACTGCCTCCCTTCAGCCGAACCGGGGTTTGTCTGTCCGGTGGGCTGCTGGCTTTTATGATTACAACCATAGCTATATTTAGTCAACACCAAAGCTATTTACACGCTACAACCCAGGAGGTAGAGTGCCGCCATGGACAAGACTCCCTCATCGACGCTGGCCGACCGCCTGAAACAGGCGATGGCCTCGCGCAACCTCAAGCAGGAAACCCTGGCCGAAGCCGCCGGGGTTTCACAGAACACCATCCACAAGCTGACCTCGGGCAAGGCGCAGAGCACGCGCAAGCTGATCGAGATCGCCAGCGCGCTGGGGGTCTCGCCGACCTGGCTGGCCACCGGCGAAGGCACGCCGACGCCGGGTGCCAGCGCACCTGCGCCGCGCCCGGCCGATGGCAGCCCGTTGCGACTGGAACCGCTGCACCCATGGGATAGCGACACACCGCTGGACGAGGACGAAGTGGAACTACGCCTGTACAAGGAAGTGGAACTGGCGGCCGGCGCCGGCCGTACCGCAGTGCGCGAGATAGAGGGGCGCAAGCTGCGTTTCTCGTACGCCACGCTGCGCGCCGCGGGGGTCGACCCGGCAGCAGCGATCTGCGCCCAGCTCACCGGCAACAGCATGGAGCCGCTTATCATGGATGGCTCCACCATCGGCATCGACACGGCCACCACGCACATCACTGACGGCGAGATCTACGCTCTGGAACACGAGGGCATGCTGCGGGTGAAGTTCGTCTACCGCCTGCCCGGCGGCGGCATCCGCCTGCGCAGCTTCAACCGCGACGAATACCCCGACGAGGAGTACCCGGCGGATCAGTTCGACAGTGGGCAGATCCGCATGATCGGCTGGGTGTTCTGGTGGTCCACCGTGCGTCATCGCCGCGCGCCTACCCTGGTGCGCTGAAGCATTCAAGAACAAAGACGCCCCGCTTCGGCGGGGTTTTTTCTTGCGCGTCGATTGAAGAGAAATACAACCTTTGCTATATTTCTCCTGTCGCCACCACCATCGGAACAGGAGAGTCCCATGCAGCCGACCGCAGAAGTCCGCCACGCCCCACGCCCGGAAACCGTGAGCCTGGTCTACCAGATCTTCGGGGATGTCCTGGTGCCGCTGGAGCAGGTGCGCGAGCGCTGGTTCCGCAACCTGAACCGGGAAAATTTCAGCAAGGCACTGTCCTGCGGGCGTATCGCCCTACCGGTGACCACGCTGGACGACAGCCACAAGGCGATGCAGTACGTCGCGGTGGATCACCTCGCGGCGTATGTGGAGGAACGCTCGCAGCAGGCGGACGCGGCGCTGGCCCGGCGCAAGGCGAGCTTGCAGGTGGTGGAGGCGCGGCAGGCGGGTTGAGGTCTGGATTGTAGGAGCGAGCTTGCTCGCGAACCCGCCCAGCGATGGAGTAGTCGGCAGACTCTGTTCGCGAGCAAGAACTAGGCGTCCCCCTCGATCCTACGAAGAGCCGCAATTCCTGATACTCCTGCGCTGGATTTCCCCTCACCCCGGCCCTCTCCCGGAGGGAGAGGGGGCAGATTGGAGTCAGCGCAAAGCACGACGCCAACCGAAGGCGTCCAGCCAAGGCAAACCATTCAGGACACAATAAAAAGCCCCGCCGAAGCGGGGCTTTTCAATCGAGCGACAAACTCAATCGCGGCCATGCACCTTGGCGGTGTGCTCGGCCAACGCCACGGCGCGGAACATCGCGCGGCGCTTGTTGATGGTTTCTTCCCACTCCGCTGCAGGTACCGAATCGGCGACGATGCCGCCGCCGGCCTGGACATGGAGTTCGCCGTTCTTGATCACCGCGGTGCGGATGGCAATGGCGGTGTCCATGTTGCCGTTCCACGCGAGGTAACCCACCGCGCCGCCGTAGACGCCGCGCTTGACCGGCTCCAGTTCGTCGATGATTTCCATCGCGCGGATCTTTGGCGCGCCGGACAATGTGCCGGCCGGCAGGATGGCGCGCAGGGCGTCCATCGCGCTGAGCTTTTCGTTCAATTGGCCGTTCACGTTGGAGACGATGTGCATGACGTTGGAGTAGCGCTCGATCACCATCTGCTCGGTAACCTTCACGCTGCCGGTCTGCGACACGCGGCCGACGTCGTTGCGGCCCAGATCGATGAGCATCAGGTGCTCGGCGATTTCCTTGGCGTCGGAGAGCAGGTCTTCTTCCAGCGCGCGATCGGCTTCTTCGGTGGCGCCACGCGGGCGGGTGCCGGCGATGGGGCGTACGGTGACTTCGCCGTCCTCGACGCGCACCAGCACTTCCGGCGAACTGCCGACGACATGGAAGTCGCCGAAGTTGAAGAAGTACATGTAGGGCGTCGGGTTGAAGCAACGCAGCGCGCGGTACAGGTCGATGGGCGCGGCGCTGAAGTCGATGGACATGCGCTGCGACGGTACGACCTGCATGCAGTCGCCGGCCAGGATGTACTCCTTGATGGTGCCTACGGCGCGCTCGTAGTCCTCACGGGTGAAGCTGGCGCGGAACTGCGGCTCCGGTGCGTTCACCGCGCTGAAGTCCAGGCCGCGGCGCGGGGTGATCGGCTGGCGCAGGCGCTCCAGCAGTTCTTCCAACTGGGCCAGACCGTTGTCGTAGGCGTCGGCCTGAGCCGGGTCGGCAAGAACGATCGCGTGCATCTTGCCGGCGAGGTTGTCGAACACGACCACCGCGTCGGAGACCATCAGCAGGATGTCGGGGTTGTTCAGCGGATCGGGGTTCGGGCACTGCGCCAGACGCTGCTCGACGTAGCGCACGCAGTCATAGCCGAAGTAGCCGACCAGTCCACCGTTGAAGCGCGGCAGACCGGCGATGGTCGGCACGCGGTAGCGCTCCTTGAATTCCTCGACGAAGGCCAGCGGGTCGGCGCATTCGAAGCTCTCGGTCTCGATGCCGTCGACCTTGATGCTCGCCTGGTGGCCGTACACACGCAGTACGGTGCGGCTGGGCAGGCCGATGATGGAGTAGCGGCCCCACTTCTCGCCGCCCTGCACGGATTCGAGCAGGTAGGTGTTGGGGCCGTCGGCCAGCTTCAGGTAGATCGACAGCGGGGTGTCGAAGTCGGCAAGGGTTTCGCAGGTCAGCGGGATGCGGTTGTAGCCTTCGGCGGCCAGGCGCTGGAATTCTTCGCGGGTCATGATCAGCCTCGTGGAATGAGGAGGTAACGGACTTGGTTGCACACACGCGCCGGGCGGACCGGCCAAAGGAAGTCAGGCGCGCCAGCGCCAGCGGGCCAGGGCCTTGATGACTTTCATCCAGAGTGTGTGGGGAGCCGTTTCCACGGTGCTGTCTCGCTGAGCGGGAGTTGAGGCGGAGTCGGGCAACACTATCGCTTTGCCCGAGTCGAAGCAAGGCAGCAGATGGCGCAGGTCGTCGAGCACCAGCGTCGGGGTTTCCTCGGCGATGGGGCGGCCGTGGTTGTAGCCATAGCTCAGGCCCACGCTGCGCACGCCGGCGGCCTTGGCGGCGAGGATGTCGTTGCGCGAATCGCCGACGAACAGGGCCTGCTCCGCCGACACGCCGGCCATCTTCATCACGAACAGCAGCGCGGCGGGGTCGGGCTTCTGCTGTGGCAGGGTGTCACCGCCGATGATCCAGCGGAAGAACTTGCCCAGTTTCATCTCGTCCAGCAGCGGGCCGACGAAGCGCTCGGGTTTGTTGGTGATCAGCGCCAGCTCGACGTCGCGCTTCTTCAGCCACTTCAGCGTCTCGATCACGCCGGGGTAGACCACGGTCAGCGCGTGGCTGTCGGCGTAGGCGTCCATGAACAGTTCGAGGGCACGCTCGGTGTCTTCCTCGCTGACGCCATCGTGCTCGATGTCATTGGCCAGGGCGCGCCGCACCAGTACCCGCGCGCCGTTGCCGACCCAGTGACGCACGGCGTCCAGGCCGGCCGGCTGGCGCCCGAGCGCCAGCAGCATCTTGTCCACCGCCGCAGCGAGGTCGGGGACCGAGTCCACCAGGGTGCCGTCCAGGTCGAACATCACCAGACGCGGCAGTCCGGCGAACGGCAGCTGTGCAGCACTCATCACTTGCGCGCCTGCGCCAGCTCAGCGTGCATGGCGCGGATGACCTCGGCGTAGTCAGGTGCGTTGAAGATGGCGGAACCGGCGACGAAGGTGTCGGCGCCCGCTTCGGCGATCTCGCGGATGTTCTTCACGTTCACCCCGCCGTCTATCTCCAGGCGGATCTCACGGCCGGAAGCGTCGATCAGCGCGCGGGCTTCGCGCAGCTTGTCGAGGGTGCCGGGGATGAACTTCTGCCCGCCGAAGCCGGGGTTCACGCTCATCAGCAGGACCATGTCGATCTTGTCCATCACGTACTTGAGCGCGTCCAGCGAGGTGGCCGGGTTGAACACCAGGCCGGCCTTGCAGCCGCCGTCCTTGACCAGTTGCAGGGAACGGTCGATGTGCTGCGAGGCTTCCGGGTGGAAGGTGATGTAGGTGGCGCCGGCCTCGATGAAGTCGCCGATGATGCGGTCCACCGGGGAGACCATCAGGTGCACGTCGATGGGTGCGGTGACGCCGTACTTGCGCAGCGCCGTGCAGACCATCGGGCCGATGGTGAGGTTCGGCACGTAGTGGTTGTCCATCACGTCGAAGTGGACGATGTCGGCGCCGGCAGCGAGTACCTTGTCCACATCCTCGCCCAGGCGGGCGAAGTCGGCGGAAAGGATCGACGGAGCGATGGCGTAGGGTTGCATGGCGCACCTCTGTGGGCGGAAATCACGGATGGCGCGCATTGTAGCCGCTCGGACGGCTCGAAGGGGATCGGGCCGATAGTCGAAGCGAAAAGTGCAGTATCAGGCGGGAAACGGGCAAAAAAAATCGCGGCTCGGTCCCGCCCCTGTGGGTGAGCACAGGGACGCAACCGTCCGCGAAACACTGTGAATCAGGAAGTTGGTGCGGTACGCAGTTTCTCGCTGCGGCCGCGCAGCCACTCGAGGGTCAGCAGGAGCACGACGGAGAAACCGATCAGCAGGGTCGCCGCAGCGGCGATGGTCGGGCTGAGGTTTTCGCGGATGCCGCTGAACATCTGGCGCGGAAGGGTGGCCTGCTCGGGGCCGGCGAGGAACAGGGTGACCACCACTTCATCGAAGGAGGTGGCGAAGGCGAACAGCGCGCCGGAAATCACCCCCGGCGCGATCAGCGGCAGGGTGACCTTGAAGAAGGTCAGTACCGGCGGCGCGCCCAGGCTGGCGGCGGCGCGCACCAGGTTGTAGTTGAAGCCCTGCAGGGTCGCCGACACGGTGATGATGACGAACGGCACACCCAGCACCGCGTGGACGATGATCAGCGAGATGTAGCTGTTGCCCAGGCCCAGCGGCGCGAAGAACAGGTAGCTCGCGACGCCGATGATCACCACCGGCACGACCATTGGCGAGATCACCAGGCTCATGACCAGTGCCTTGCCGCGGAACTCGCCGCGAGTCAGGCCGATCGATGCCAGGGTGCCGAAGACCATCGCCAGCACGGTGGCCGCCGGGGCGACGATGATGCTGTTGGTCAGCGCACGCATCCACTCGGCGGAGTTGAAGAAGTCGGCGTACCAGCGCAGGGAGAAGCCCTGCAGCGGGTAGACCAGGAAGGTGCCGGAGTTGAACGACAGCGGCACGATGACCAGTACCGGCAGCACCAGGAACAGCAGGATCAGGCCGCAGAGGATACGCAGGGTGTAGAACCACACGCGCTCGACCGGGGACATGTAGGGGCTCAGCATCTTCTTGTTCTCCTCATCAGCCCAGGCGCAGGCGGCTCGCGCCCACCAGCCAGCCATAGATCACGTAGAGCACCAGGGTGGCGAACAGCAGCAGGCCGCCCAGGGCCGTGGCCATGCCCCAGTTGATGGTGGTGTTGGTGTAGAAGGCGACGAAGTAGCTGACCATCTGGTCGTTCGGGCTGCCCAGCAGCGCCGGGGTGATGTAGTAGCCGATCGACAGGATGAACACCAGCAGGCAACCGGCGCCGACACCGGCCACGGTCTGCGGGAAGTAGACCTTCCAGAAACTGGAGAACGGATGGCAACCCAGCGAGATCGCGGCGCGCATGTAGCTGGGGGAAATACCCTTCATCACGCTGTAGATCGGCAGGATCATGAACGGCAGCATGATGTGCACCATGGAGATGTACACGCCGGTGCGGTTGAACACCAACTGCAGCGGCTGGTCGATCAGGCCCATCTTCAGCAGCGCGCCGTTGATCAGGCCGCCCGACTGCAACAGCACGATCCACGCGGCGACGCGCACCAGGATCGAGGTCCAGAACGGCAGCAGCACCATGATCATCAGCAGGTTGGACTTGCGGGTCGGCAGGATCGCCAGCAGGTAGGCCAATGGGTAGGCCAGCGCCAGGCAGATCAGGGTGATCACCGCGCCCATCCAGAAGGTCCGGGCGAAGATGTCCAGGTAGATCGACTGGTCGGGCGTGGCGCGGGCGATTTCGCCCAGATCATCGATGCGGTGATCGAGTGCCGCCAGCAGGTAATAAGGAGTGACGGAGCTGGCGTTGCGACGGATCGCCTGCCAGTAGGCCGGGTCGCCCCAGCGCTCGTCCAGTGCTTCCATCGCGTCCTTGTACGACGCTGGCTGCTCCTTGAACGGCAGCGCGCGGGCGGTCTTGGACAGCAGGCTGCGGTAGCCGGCCAGCTCCATGTTCAGGCGCTTGGACAGGTCACCGATGGTCTGGTTCTTGCGCGCGGCGACCAGGTCGTCGCTCAGTGCCTTGTACACCGCATCCGAAGGCAGCGACTTGCCGTCCCATTCGGAAATGGCGTTGACGGTCAGCGGCAGCGCGCCGACGACCTCGGGGTTGTTCACGCTCTTGTAGAGCAGTGCCGCGATGGGCACGAGGAAGGTCAGCAGGAGGAAGACCAGCAGGGGCAGGACCAGCGCCTGCGACTTCAGGCGATTCATCCGCTCCGCACGCGCCAGGCGCTGCTTGAGGGTGGGGCCGGCGACCTCGTTCATCGACACAGCGGTGGCCATAGCGAACTCCGGTAAAACGGGCCGCCCGGGAGCGGCCAAGGTGTGGTGTCAGGAGGAGCCGCCGCGAGGGGGGGGCGGTTCCGGTCCGCCACGGTCCGGGCGACCGTGGCGGTAAGGGCTTGCTTACTTGGCGGCCCAGGCGTTGAAGCGCTGCTCCAGCTGCTCGCCGTAGTCAGCCCAGAAGGTCACGTCCATGCCCACCTGGCCCTGCATGTTTTCCGGGGTGGTCGGCATGTCTTTCAGCAGCTCCTTGCTCAGCAGCGGTACGGCGTTCTTGTTGACCGGGCCGTAGGCGATGTTCTCGGAGTAGGTCTTCTGCTGCTCGGGCTGAACCGAGAAGGCGATGAACTTCAGGCTCTCGTCGACCTTCTTGGCGCCCTTCGGGATGGCCCAGGCGTCGAAGTCGTAGATGCCGCCGTTCCAGACGATCTTCAGGTTGCTCTCTTTCTGCACGGCAGCGATGCGGCCGTTGTAGGCGGAGCTCATGACCACGTCACCGGAAGCGAGGTACTGCGGCGGCTGCGCGCCAGCTTCCCACCACTGAATGTTCGGCTTGATCTGATCGAGTTTCTTGAAGGCGCGGTCCTGGCCTTCCTTGGTGGCCAGCACCTTGTAGACGTCCTTGGGCGCGACGCCGTCGGCCATCAGGGCGAATTCCAGGGTGTACTTGGCACCCTTGCGCAGGCCGCGCTTGCCCGGGAACTTGCCGGTGTCCCAGAAATCGGCCCAGCTGGTCGGTGCGGTCTTGAGCTTGTCGGCGTTGTAAGCCAGCACGGTGGACCAGACGAAGAAGCCTACGCCGCAGTTGCTCACGGCGCCCGGTACGTAGTCTTCGGCCT
Organism: Pseudomonas sp. PDM18; assembly: GCF_014852585.1. Classification (GTDB taxonomy): domain Bacteria; phylum Pseudomonadota; class Gammaproteobacteria; order Pseudomonadales; family Pseudomonadaceae; genus Pseudomonas. The sequence goes on from NZ_JACVBX010000018.1 coordinate 42,264, forward strand.
TGCCGAGGATGGCCGGGTCGATGGTTTCGAACAGGCCTTCGTCACAGCCGCGGGCCAGTTCCGGCGACTCCACTTCCACCAGGTCCCAGGAGACGCTGTTGGTGTCGACCATGGCCTTCACCTTGGCCATCTCGCCGTTGTACTCGCCGGCGACTATCTTGTTGCCAGTACTCTTTTCGTAGGGGCCGTAGAACGCCTTCACCTGCGCGTTCTTGTTGGCGCCGCCGAAGGACACCACGGTCAGGTCGGTAGCGGCCATGGACTGGGCCGCGAAGGCCACGCCCAGGGTCAGCGCTGCGAGTTTGAGCCCCGATGCTTTCAAGGACTTCGACATTATTGTTGTCTCCACAGTGTGCAGGTTTGTTTTTCTTGGATGCGTCCGGGAGTGGCCGGGCCGCGCTGTTACGCCGCGGACAGTGGGTCGAGCGCGCGGACGTGCTCGACTTCCCAGCCCAGCGGAACCACGTCGCCAACACTGAGCGCAGGATCGAGCTCGGCGATCGGCTGTTTGACGAAGAAATCGGTACGGCCGCAGACCTCCAGGCGAATGCGCACGTGGTCACCCAGGTAGATGAACTCGGCGACGCGGCCGGAGAAGCGGTTCGCGCAGTTTTCACTGTGGCCGTTCAGGCGCACACGCTCGGGGCGGATCGACAGGCTGACGGTGTCGCCGACGTTACCGACGTTGACTGCCAATGCCTCGACCTTCTCGCCACGCGCCAGACCCACGGTGCAGCGGTCGCCATCGCGGGCCTGAAGCTGGCCGGCGATGCGGTTGTTCTCGCCGATGAAGTTGGCGACGAAGGAATTGCGCGGGTGTTCGTAGAGCTCCGCCGGCGGGGCGATCTGCTGGATCTCGCCCTGGTGGAACACGGCCACGCGGTCGGACATGGTCAGCGCCTCACCCTGGTCGTGGGTCACGTAGACCACGGTCACGCCCAGGCGCTGGTGGATGTGCTTGATCTCCATCTGCATGTGCTCGCGCAGCTGCTTGTCGAGCGCACCCAGGGGTTCGTCCATCAGCACCAGTTGCGGCTCGAAGACCAGCGCACGGGCCAGGGCCACGCGCTGTTGCTGACCACCGGACAGCTGGCCGGGATAGCGACCGGCGAAGGTGTCGAGCTGGACCATGGACAGCGCACGCTTCACGCGCTCGCTCACATCGGTCTTGCTCATGCCGCGCACAGAGAGCGGGAAGGCCAGGTTCTCGGCCACCGTCATATGCGGGAACAGCGCATAGTTCTGGAACACCATGCCGATGTCGCGCTTGTGCGGGGGGACGTTGTTGATGGCGCGGCCGGCGAGCTGGATTTCACCGGCGGTAGGAGTTTCGAAACCGGCCAGCATCATCAGGCTGGTGGTCTTGCCGGAACCGGAAGGCCCCAGCAGTGTCAGGAATTCGCCTTTGCGAATGTCCAGATTGAGGTCCTTCACGATGAGGGATTCGCCGTCGTAGCTCTTCTGCACGCCACGGAAACTCACCAGCACATCGTTTGCCTGATTCTCGGCCATCACCGCACCTTTGTTTTTTTGTAAATGCCGTTGATCTCAAGACTAGAGAAGCAGAACCGGCGCGCAAATCGGGCGGTATGAGAGATTGCTATAAGGCTTAGAGAGGATGCTTTGTAGGGATCGCCCTACAAAAAATTGGGAATTTGCATGTCGGACCCGCAGCGCGTACGGCGGGTCCAGACTCCCGCCGTCAGCGCTTTGCCCAAGCCTGGAAACGCTGCTCCAGTGCATCCCCGTGCTCAGCCCAGAACGCCACGTTCATGCCCACGGCATTGGCGATGTTCTGCGGCGCGGTGGGCAGGTTGGCGGCGACGTCCGGCGCCAGCAGCTCAACGGCCTTGCGATTGGTCGGGCCGTAGGAAATGTTCTCGGCGAAGGCTTTCTGCTGCTGCGGCTGGCCGGCGAAGTTGACGAACTGCTCGGCCAGTTCCTTCTTGAACACACCCGAAGGCAGCGCCCAGAAGTCGAAGTCGTAGATGCCGCCGGCCCAGACCATGCGGAAGCCCTTCTGCTCGGCCTGCGCGGCGGCGATCCGGCCGTTGTAGGCGGAACTCATCACCACGGTGCCGTTGGCGAGATCGCGCACCGGGTCCTGGCCGGACTTCCACCAGTTGATGCTCGGTTTAAGTTCATCGAGCTTGCGGAAGGCACGGTCGACGCCGTCATTGGTGGCAAGCACCTTGTAGACGTCCTTGGGCGCGACGCCGTCGGCCATCAGGGCGAACTCCAGGCTGTACTTGGCGCCCCAACGCAGGCCGCGCTTGCCGGGGAATTTCTTCGTGTCCCAGAAATCCGCCCAGCTGCCGGGCGTGCCCTGCAGCTTGCTCTGGTTGTAGGCAAGCAGCGTAGTCCAAACGAAGATGCCGACGCCGCACGGCTGCACCGCGCCGGGAACGAAATCGGCGGTGTTGCCCAGGGTCTTGGGATCGAGCTTCATGAACAGCCCTTCCTCGCAGCCGCGTGCGAGCTCGGGGGCTTCGACTTCCACCACGTCCCAGGACACATGGCTGATCTCCACCATGCGCTTGAGCTTGGCCAGGTCGCCGTTGTAGGAACCGTGTACGACGGCGTTGCCGGTCACTTCCTTGAACGGTTTGTAGAAGGCCGCCTCCTGGGCTTCCTTGTTGGCGCCACCGAAGGAAATCACGGTGACGTAGTCCGCCAGCGCCGGCATCGCAGCGCTCCCCAGCAGGCCGAACAGCAGCCCTCCCCTTACCGCTCGCAACATCTTCTTCTCCTTGTTATCACGACGTACCGCATGAAGCCGGCAATCATTCCCTGCCTCACGCCCGCTAGATAGACGGTGTGTTACAGAAATCGGACACGTCGCACAGAGTGGAGGGAAAATTCAGCGAGCAGTCTGCCGTAGGTCAAGCCGGCGTCGCAGATGATTCAGACGAGCTTGTGTTCCATTGCGTAGCGCACCAGATCGGCCACCGAGTTGGCGTTGAGTTTCTGCATCAACCGCGCCTTGTGGGTGCTGATGGTCTTGCTGCTGACCGCCAGTTGCTGGGCGATCTCGTTGACACCCTCGCCGTGCACAAGGCGCTCGAACACCGAGAACTCGCGTTCCGACAGCAACGCATGGGGCGGGCGCGAGTCGGTGAGGCCGACTTCGAAGACCATGCGGTCGGCGAGATCGGGGTCGATGTAGCGGCCGCCGCTGGCGACCTTGCGGATCGCCGTGAGCAGCAACGCAGGGTCGCTGTCCTTGGTGGCGTAGCCGGCGGCGCCGACCTTCAGCGCACGGGCGACCATCTGAACCTCGTCGTGCATCGACAGCATGAGGATCGCCGGCGGATTGTTCAGTGCGCGGATGCGTGGAATGGCTTCCAGCCCGTTGACGCCGGGCATGGAGATGTCCAGCAGGACCACTTCGCAGGGCGTCTGGCGCAGGGTTTCGAGCAACTGCTCGCCATTGGTCGCCTCGCCTACCACCTGCAGGTCCTTGGCCATGCCGATCAGTTGCTTGATGCCCTCGCGCACGATCGTATGGTCTTCCGCCACCAGCACTCGAATCACCGCCTTTCCTCCCGCTCCACGCTTGTCATTGTCGTTATGTTTGCCGTCCGGCTATGCGCTCCGGGAACGCAATGGCACGCGGATCAACAGCGTAGTGCCCTCGCCGGGCTGACTGTCGATCTGCAGGGTGCCGCCGAACATCAGCACCCGTTCGCGCATGCCCACCAGGCCAAAGGAAACGCCCTGGCGCGTGGCGTTCGGGTCAAAGCCCACACCGTCATCGGCGATACGCAGGCACAGCTCGCGCCCTTCGACGCTCAGTTGCAATTCCACAGTATGCGCCTGGGCATGGCGCATGACATTGGTCAGCGCCTCCTGGAGGATGCGGAACAACCCGATGGCCTTGGCGTCGGACAGCTCCGGCGGGTTCTCCGGCACCTGAACCAGGCAGGGAATCTGCGTGCGCGATTCGAAGCGGCGTGCCTGCCACTCCACCGCCGAGCCGATACCGGCATCGAGGATCGGCGGGCGCAGCGCGGTGGCGACGTCGCGCACCAGCTGAAACAGTTGGGCGATCAGGCGCTTCATGTTGTCCAGGCGCTCGCGAAGACCAGTGTCCAGCTCGGCATAGGCCAGCTCGCACATGGAGGTTTCCAGCTTGAGCACGGTGAGCACCTGGCCCAGTTCATCGTGCACTTCGCGGGCGATGCGCGCCTTCTCCTCCTCCCGCACGCTCTCCAGATGCGCCGACAGCTCGCGCAGCTGTGCGCGGGAATCCTGCAGCTCCAGCTCGATCTGCTTGTGCTCGGTGATGTCCCAGACCACGCCATCCCAGGCCGGGCGACCGTCGTCCAGGGTGCGCACGGTGGCCTTGATGTCGACCCAGCGCGGCTCGTGGCTGCGGGTGAGGATGCGGCCTTGCCACAGCCAGTTGCGGTGGCCTTCCACCGCCTCCAACTGGCTGGCCAGATAGCTTTCGCGCTCGGACGGATGCACCAGGCCCATGATGCCCAGGCCGCTCTCGCGCAGGTAACCGGGCGAGTAGCCTAGGGAGGTTTCACTGCCGCCAGTGATGAAGCTGATATAGGCGAAATCGGAGTCATCGTCCGGCGCATTGGGCTCCAGGCGGAACACCAGCCCCGGCACGTTGGCGGCGATGCCCTGCAGGCGCGCCTCACTCTCTTCCAGCGCGGCGCGGGCGCGGCGGCGTTCGGTAACGTCAGTGAGGAACACCAGCAGGTACTCCGAATCGCCGAAACGCAGGAAGCTCAGCGAAACGTCCGCCGGCAGCCACTGGCCGTCGGCGCGCAGGCAGCGGGTCTCGAAACTCAGCGGCGCTTCGTCGGCATTGCGTGCGCGGCGCCAAAGGTTGAGCCAGCGATCCATGTTCAGCGTCGGCTCGAAGTCGGACAGCGGCCGGTCCACCACTGCGCCCGGCAAGTAGCCAAGCATCTCCTCGGCCGCGCGGTTGGCGTAGCGCACATGACTGTCCCAGTTGACCCAGAGGATGCCCACGGTGCTGCTGTCGATGGCGAACTGGGTCAAACGCAGCGCCTGCTCCGCCGACTGGCGCAGTTCAATATCGCGACGGGCGGCGAGCAATCGCGACTCCAGGGCGTGGTGCTGGCGCCGCAGCCAGATCAGCGCGGCAATCGCAAATAGAAGCAGCAGGCCGAGCAGAATGCAGAGGTTCTGCCAGAAGCCAGGGGACGAGCCCAGGCGCGGGTAGGTCGGTTGCAGCCAGCGCTCGTGAAGCTGATCGAGGTCTTTGGCCGGCACCGCGCGCAGGGCCGCATCGATGATCCCGGCCAGCTCCGGCAGTCCGCGCCGGGTCGCCACGCGCAACAACTGCGGATAGCCGATGTCGGCCACCACCAGCAGACCGGTGAATTCGGTTTCGCGGGTCAGGCGCGCCAGTTGCGCCTCGTCGATCACCGCATAGTTGGCTTCTCGGCCGAGTACCTTGCGCAGCACTTCGCGGTCGCTGTCAACGACCTGCAGGGTCAGCCCCGAGTAGGTGCCGCGCAGGTAGTCCACCACCGGGCCGGGGCCGCGCACGGAGACGGACTCGCCTTCGCCGAGGGTATCCAGCTCCACCGAAGTGCCGCTACGGCGATCGCCCACAACGAGGCGAGGCACACGCAGGTAGGGATCGGAGAACAGCCAGTCGCGCAGCGTCGAAGGTGTTTGGCTGACGCCGGGCGCCAGGTCGATCTCGCCAGCGCGCACGGCTTTCTCCAGCGCGGCCTGATCAGGATAGGTGCGCCATTCCAGGCTGACGTGTAGGGCCTTGGCCAGCCACTCCAGCAGTTCGACGTTAGCCCCGGAGAGCTGCTGCAGGCGGCGATCCTGCTGCACATAAGGAGCTTCGAGCACGGCGCCGACGCGCAGCTGCGGGTGCTCGGCGAGCCACGCGAGTTGCGCCTGATCCAGGGTCAACGGCGGCGCCGCGGTTTCCGCCACAGCCAGCAACGGCAGGCAGCACAGCCAGGCTAGACAGGCTTTCCAGAACAGACGTCTCATGCCGACAGCACCATGTATTTCACTCGGGTCAAAGCAAATGGCCGGCATACCTTACAGCAACCCCGGTTGAACCCGGCACGCCTGCGCCTGACAAAGCTAATACAAGCCGCTAGGCTGGCCGCTCTCGCGCCCGCCGCTTGCTGCCCGCCAGACAGGGATATCTTCGATGCCGCATTTTCCTCGCCCGACGTTTCTCGCCCTAAGCCTGTGCCTCGGCCTTGCACCACTGGGCGCCAGTCAGGCCGAAGACGCCAAGCCCGCTGCCGAAAAGCCGGCCGCTGCGCCGGTAGTGCGCCCGGCCGTGAGCGAGCGCAGCCAGGACGAAGCCAGCGGCCTGGTACGCCAGTTGCCCGAAAGCGAACGCCAGGAACTCAAGGCCGGCGATGAAACCTTCCTGGCTCTGTGGCTGCCGGCCAATGCTGCCGACGCCTCGGGCGCAGTGATCCTGATTCCCGGAGATGGCGAAAGCGCCGACTGGCCGGTGGCGATCGGCCCGCTGCGGCGCAAATTGCCCGATGCCGGTTGGCAAACCCTGGCCGTCACCCTGCCCGATCCGCAAAGCACCGCGCCGATCCCACGGCCGAAGGAATCGCCGGACAAAGCCAGCGCCGACACCGATGCCACGGCCACCGACAGCGCCAGCAAACCCGAAGTGAAGGGCAGCGAAGGCAGCGCGACACCGACACCGGAAAGCACCGGCGAAGCCGGCAGCGCCGAGCCGGCCCAGGCCAGCGCCGAAGCCCCGCCGCCGCCCGCCGACCCGGTGGAACTGCGCAAGGCCCACGCAGAGCGGGTACTGGCGCGCATCCAGTCGGCCGTCGAACTGGCCCAGCAACACAACCCGAAAACCATCGTCCTGCTCGGCCACGGCACTGGCGCCTACTGGGCGACCCGCTACCTGGGCGAACGCACGCCCGCCGAAATCAAGAACCTGCTGCTGGTGGCGCCGGAGATGCCGCGCGACTTCAAGCCGTCGCTGGACGAGACCGTGCCGCTGCTGAACCTCGCCACCGGCGACTTCTATTACAAGGACAAGGCGGCTGACGTGACGGCCGCCAAGCTGCGCCTGCAGGCAAGCAAGCGGCAGAAGGCGCCGAACTACGTGCAGATCGGCATGAACGCCCTGCCTGCCGACCTGGGCACCGAGCAGGAACAGCTCTACCGGCGCATCCGCGGCTGGCTGTCGATGCACCTTGAACCGATCGAGCAGCCCTGAGGGCCGCCCGATTCAGCGAAAACCGCGACGCTGTCGCACCAGCAGGTAGGCGTCCTGGATCTCGCGGGTCCGGTTGGTCGCCGCAGCGATCCGCTCGGGGCTTGCGCCCATGCCTTCGAGCTTGTCCGGGTGGTTCTGACTGATCAGCTTGCGGTAGGCACGCTTGATCTCCTCCGGCTCGCTCTCCAGCGTCACGCCCAACAATCGCAGCGCTGCGGTGTAGGACTCGCGCGGCGTGGCCGGAGGCTTCGGCGGCTCGGCGCCCGCCGACAGCGCCAGCACCCTGGAACGGGAAAGCCCCAGCGAGTCACCCCACTGCAGCAGCAGGTTCTTCTGCGCAGCGTTCGGCGCTCCACCTGCCCAGGCCATGCGCCAGCAGGCCTGGATCAACCCCTCGGCCGTGGCCTCCTGACCGTGACGCTGGCGCAGACCGGTGTCCAGCAACTCGCCGCCGAGCTTGCCGCGACCAAAGGCATCGATGGCCTGGCGACGAGCCTTGTCATCCAGTTGCAGACGCTGCATTTCAGCCCGCGCCTGCTGGATATGCGCATCGATCACACGCCCGCGGCTCTTGGCCAGCCGGCCAAGCAGCAGGAAGAGCAACTCCTGGTCGCCAACCCGCGGCCCACCGCGCAACTGATCGAACAGCCCCGTCCAGGTGCGTTGCTTCAGGCGCCGGTCGAGGACCTGGCCCAGCAAAGCGCCGAGCATGGCGCCCGGAATGCTCGCCAATGCCCAGCCGGCGATGACGCCTACCAAGGTGCCCGGCCAGAACACCTCAGCCCTCCGCCAACTGGCGTTCGACTTCCGCCAGGCGCTCATGGGTGCCGACGTCGATCCAACGCCCGTGATGATGGACGCCGCTCACACGGTTGGCTTCCATGGCTTGGCGCAGCAGCGGCGCCAGCTTGAAGGCGCCGGGCTCGGAGCCCTCGAACAGTTCGGGACGGAGGATGGCGATGCCGCTGTAGGTCAGGCTCGGCTGGCCTTCGCGGTAATCGCTGACGCGGCCTCCGCTCAGGCAGAAGTCGCCACGCGTGTGGTGACCGGGGTTGTCCACCAGCACCAGGTGCACCAGATCGTCCTCGGCCAGCGCGCCTTGCAGGCTGGCGTAATCGAAGTCGGTCCAGATGTCGCCGTTAGCGATGACGAAGGCATCGTCCCCCAGCAGCGGCAGCGCCTTGAAGATGCCGCCGCCGGTTTCCAGCGGTTCGCCCTCAGGCGAGTAGCGGATGTACACGCCGAATGCTGAACCGTCACCCAGGTGATCCTCGATCTGCTGGCCGAGCCAGGCGTGATTGATCACCAATTGATCGAATCCAGCCCGGCGCAGCGCCTGCAGCTGGTACTCGATCAGCGGCACGCCGCCGGCACGCACCAGCGGCTTGGGCGTGTGCAGGGTCAGCGGACGCAAGCGTTCTCCCTTGCCCGCGGCGAGGATCATGGCCTTCATGCGGGATGCGTCTCGTCTTTGGGCAGATCGGCCAACAGCGCAGCGAGATCGGCCAGCTCCGGCCGGCGCGCGATGACGCTCTCCAGATAGCGGAAGAACCGCGGCACGTCGCCCAGGTAGCGTGGCTTGCCGTCACGGTGGCAGATGCGGGCGAAGATGCCGATCACCTTCAGGTGGCGCTGGGCGCCCATCAGGTCGCTGGCGCGGAAGAAACTCTCGAAGCTGTCCGGCAGCGGGATGCCGGCGGCCTGGGCCTTGCGCCAGTAGCGCGACAGCCCGTCATGCACGCGCGGCTCGGGCCAACTAAGGAAGGCATCCTTATATAGGCAGGTCACGTCGTAGGTCACCGGACCATGGACCGCGTCCTGGAAATCCAGGATGCCGGGGTTTGGCTCGCTGAGCATCAGGTTGCGCGGCATGTAGTCGCGGTGCACGAACACGCGCGGCTGCTCCAGGGCACTCTGCACCAGCAGGTCGCAGGTGCGCTCCCAGCGGGCGAGCTGCTCGTCCTCCAGGGTAACGCCGAGGTGGCGCTGCAGGTACCACTCGGGGAACAGCTGCAGCTCGCGGCGCAGCAGGGCCTCATCGTAGGCCGGCAGACGCTCGGCGACATTGACCTGCTGGAAGGCCACCAGGGCGTCGAGGGCGTCCTCGAACAGCTCCTCGGCGTTCTGCGCAGTCAGCACATCCAGGTAAGTCTGGCGGCCCAGGTCATCGAGCAGCAGGAAGCCCTGCTCGACTTCTTCGGCCAGAATCTTCGGGACGTGAACACCGGCCTCTGCCAGCAGACCGGCGACCTTGATAAAGGGCCGGACGTTCTCCTGAGGCGGCGGTGCGTCCATCACGATCAGGCTGCGACCCTCGCCCTGCCAGCGGAAGTACCGGCGGAAACTGGCGTCGCTGCTGGCCGCGGTGAGGCTCCCCTCGGGCACCGGCCCCCAGCCCTGCGCGTTGAACACTGCGGGCAAACTCAAGTCCAACCAGCCGATCATCTGCTGGTAACGGGCATCCTGTGACATTTCTATGGGTTCTCCACGGCGCTAGCCGTTGCGCGGGTCATGCTTTATTATCCAGCATCTTTTTGAGCCCATCGAGAGGCGTGCGGTCCGCTTTGGGCCGATGGCTCGCAGGAAGCCCGGATTAACAAGATGGCAGTGAATTTCCCCGTGTTCCGTAGAAAATTCCCCTTACTGGTGACCGGTGGCCTGCTGGCTATGCAGCCGCTCGCCTCTGTGACCGCGGCACCCGGCGAGCAGTTCGCCTGCCAGCCTTCCGCGTCCGGCGCCTGGGACTGTTCCTCGCAGAACAGCGCCAGCAGCGTACCGCGCCCACAGCACGGCGCGAGCTCGGTCAGCGCCGGCGGCACCGCCGCCGCCAGCAGCTCGAAGTCCTCGGGCAGCTCGAGCAGCGCCGTCGAAGAGCCGAAACAACTGGTCACCGAGTCCGGCGGCCGCGGTCTGAAATCGCGAAGCAGCGACTACAGCCACCTCGACTGGATCCCACGCGACAAGCTCACCGCCGCCCAGCAGGCGGAAATGGGCCCGTATTGCGGCGGCGAGTATGTCGAACCGATCCGTCCAGGCATGAACGACAAGACGCCGAACGACGAGGCTCCGACCTACGTTTCGGCGAAAGTGTCGCGCTACGAGCAGGAAAAGCAGATCGCCACCCTCGCGGGTAACGTGGTCCTGCGCCAGGGCAGCATGCAGGTGGAGGCCGACGAGGCCAACCTGCACCAGGCCGAGAACCGCGGCGAGCTGGTCGGTAACGTCAAGCTGCGCGACAACGGCGCCCTGATCGTCGGCGACCACGCCGAACTGCAACTGGACAACGGCGCGGCGAAGATCGACAACGCCGAGTACGTCATGCACCAGGCGCAGATCCGCGGCAGCGCGCTGTACGCCAAGCGCCAGGAAGACGCGATCATCCAGCTCAAGGACGGCACCTACACCCGCTGCGAACCCAGCAGCAACGCCTGGGTCCTCAAGGGCAACAACATCAAGCTGAACCCGGCCACCGGCTTCGGCACCGCGACCAACGCGACCCTGCGGGTGAAGGACATTCCAGTCTTCTACACCCCGTACATCTATTTCCCGATCGACAACCGTCGTCAGTCCGGCTTCCTGGCGCCGTCCTTCGCGAGCTCGACCGACACCGGCTTCACGCTGACCACGCCGTACTACTTCAACCTGGCGCCCAACTACGACGCCACGTTGTACCCGCACTACATGGTCAAGCGCGGCCTGCTGATGGAAGGTGAGTTCCGCTACCTGACCCACAGCAGCGAGGGGCAGGTCACCGCTGCCTACCTGAACGACAAAAACGACGACCGCAAGGACTTCCCGCAGTACACTGACACCCGTTGGCTGTACGGCTGGAAAAACGTCAGCGGGCTCGACTCGCGTGTCCTGGCGCAGGTGGACTACACCCGCATCAGCGACCCGTACTACTTCCAGGACCTGGATACCTCGCTGGGTATCGGTTCGCCGACCTACGTCAACCAGCAGGGCATCCTGACCTATCGTGGCGACAGCTATACCGCCAAACTGAACGCACAGTCCTACCAGCTGGCGACCGTGACTGACGTCACCCCGTACGATCGCCTGCCGCAGCTCACACTGGATGGCAAGCTGCCATTCAACCCGGGCGGATTGAACTTCACCTACAGCACCGAGGCCGTGCGCTTCGATCGCGATCTGGATGACGGCTTCTACCGTCTCAACGAAAGCGATCCGACGCTCTATGCACGCCCAGATACCTACCTGCGTGGCCTGGCTCGCGCTACCGGCGATCGTTTCCACGCTGAACCGGGCATCAGCTTGCCGATGAATCGCAGCTGGGGCTTCCTGACGCCAACTGTCAAGGCCATGTACACCAAGTACGACCTCGACCTGGACAGCCAGGGCAAGGCCACTCTGCCGAGCTACATCAACTACGACAGCAGCCCGGATCGCTCGCTGGGCCTGGCCAAGCTGGACAGCGGCCTGTACTTCGACCGCGACACCACCTTCGCTGGCACCAAGTTCCGCCAGACCCTGGAACCGCGCGCGATGTACTTGTACGTGCCGTACAAGGACCAGGACAACCTGCCGACCTTCGATACCGGCGAATTCACCTTCAGCTATGACTCGCTGTGGCGTGAAAACCGCTTCACCGGACGCGACCGCATCGGCGATGCCAACCAGCTATCCCTCGGCGTGGGCTCTCGCTTCATCGAGGACGACGGCTTCGAGCGCGCCTACATCGCCGCCGGCCAGATCTACTACTTCAGCGACCGCCGCGTACAGCTGCCAGGCTTGACCGAAGACGACCTGCGCGCCAGCGGAGCGAAGAATCCGGACGCCGATACCTGGCGCTCGCCCTACGCGCTCACCGGCATCTACCGCTTCGACCATGACTGGTACGCCAGCTCCGACTTCAACTGGAACCCGAACACGCACCACACCGACAACGGCAACCTGATGTTCCACTATCAGCCCGAAGCCGATCCTCGCAAGGTGCTGAACGCCGGCTACCGCTACCGTGCGGACAGCAAGCGTTTCAACCCGAGCACGGGACAGTTCGAATACGGCAGCGACGAGTACAAGATCGAACAGCATGACCTCTCGTTCATCTGGCCGGTCCTGCCACAGTGGGCCGCCATCGGCCGCTGGCAGTTCGACTACAACCAGAGCCGTACGCTGGAAGCCTTCGGTGGCTTCGAGTACGACAGCTGCTGCTGGAAGCTGCGCCTGATCAATCGCTACTGGGTCGACTACGACGACGAGCAATTCGTGACCTCGACGTCCAAGGCCGACCGCGGTGTATTCCTTCAAATCATCTTGAAAGGCCTTGGCGGCGTGGTTGGCAACCAGGTGGAAGGCTTCCTCGACCAAGGTATCCAGGGTTATCGTCAACGTGAAGACAATGCTATGTAAGGCCCTGCGCCCGCTGATGCTGGGCGCGCTGTTGGCAAGTTCCGTCGTGCACGCCGAAGTGGTTCCGCTGGACCGTGTGGTCGCCATCGTCGACAACGACGTGGTGATGCAGAGCCAGCTGGACCAGCGCCTGCGCGAAGTCCGTGCAACCATTCAGAAGCGCGGTGCGCCGCTGCCCCCCGAGCACGTGCTGACCCAGCAGGTGCTCGAGCGTCTGATCATCGAGAACATCCAGCTGCAGATCGGCGACCGCTCCGGCGTTCGCATCACCGACGAAGAGCTGAACCAGGCCATGGGCACCATTGCCCAGCGCAACAACATGAGCCTGGATCAGTTCCGCGCCGCCCTCTCGCACGATGGTCTGTCCTACGACGAGGCTCGCGAGCAGGTGCGCCGCGAGATGATCATCAGCCGTGTGCGCCAGCGTCGTGTGGCCGAGCGCATCCAGGTCAGCGAGCAGGAAGTGCAGAACTTCCTGTCTTCCGACCTCGGCAAGATCCAGCTCTCCGAAGAGTACCGCCTGGCCAACATCCTGATCCCGGTACCCGACAGCGCCTCGCCGGAAACCGTTCAGGCGGCGGCTCGTCAAGCTCAGGAAATGTACCAGCAGCTCAAGCAGGGTGCCGACTTCGGCCAACTGGCGGTTTCCCGCTCGGCCGGCGACAACGCCTTGGAAGGCGGCGAGATCGGCTGGCGCAAGGCTGCCCAACTGCCCTCCCCGTTCGACAGCATGGTCGGCAGCCTGGCCGTGGGCGACGTGACCGAGCCGGTTCGAACTCCGGGCGGCTTCATCATCATCAAGCTGGAAGAAAAGCGTGGTGGCAGCAAGATGCTGCGTGACGAAGTCCACGTCCGCCACATCCTGCTCAAGCCCAGCGAGATCCGCAGCGAAGAAGAGACCCAGCGTCTGGCCGAGAAGCTCTACGAGCGCATCCAGGCTGGCGAGAGCTTCGCCGATCTGGCGAAGAAGTTCTCCGAAGACCCGGGCTCCAAACTCAACGGCGGCGATCTCAACTGGGTCGACCCTGAATCCCTGGTACCGGAATTCCGCGAGGTGATGAACAACGCACCGCAAGGCCAGGTCACCAAGCCGTTCCGCTCCCCGTTCGGCTGGCACGTGCTGGAAGTCCTTGGCCGTCGCGCCACCGACAGCAGCGACAAGTTCCGCGAGCAACAAGCCGCCCAGACCCTCCGCGCACGCAAGTACGACGAGGAACTGCAGGCCTGGCTGCGCCAGATCCGCGACGAAGCCTACGTCGAGATCAAGCAGTAAGCAGCGCGAGTCGCTCAATAAAGAAACCCGGCCCTGGCCGGGTTTCTTTTTGCCAGTCGAACGCTTCGAAGAACCAGGGCTTCGTCGTACAGTAGGTCTATCCGTTGCAATTCCCGATTCGAGAGCCCCTGATGAGCACTTCCCACCTGTTCGCCCTCACGCCCGGCGAGCCCGCCGGCATCGGCCCCGACCTCTGCCTGCTATTGGCCCGCGAAGCGCAACCGCACCCCCTGGTCGCCGTCGCCAGCTGTGAACTGCTGACCCAGCGCGCCGCCCTGCTGGGGCTGAACGTCACCCTGCAGGAAGTCGGCCCTGGCCAGTGGCCAGGCGCCGCCGCCCCGGCCGGCACTCTGTATATCTGGGATACACCACTGGCCGCCCCGGTCGAACCCGGCAAGCTGAACCAGGCCAACGCCGCCTACGTTCTGGAGACCCTGACCCGCGCCGGCCAGGGTTGCCTGGACGGTCATTTCGCCGGAATGATCACCGCGCCGGTGCACAAGGGCGTGATCAACGAAGCCGGCATCGCTTTCTCCGGTCACACCGAATTCCTCGCCGACCTCACCCACACCGCCCAGGTGGTGATGATGCTTGCCACCCGCGGCCTGCGTGTCGCGCTGGTGACCACTCACCTGCCGCTGCGGCAGATCGCCGACGCCATCACCGCAGATCGCCTGGAACGCGTGACCCGCATCCTCCATGCCGACCTGCGCGACAAGTTCGGCCTGGCCAACCCGCGCATCCTGGTCTGCGGTTTGAACCCCCACGCCGGCGAAGGCGGCCACCTCGGCCATGAAGAGATCGACGTGATCGAACCGACCCTGGAACGCCTGCGCACCGAGGGCATGCAGCTGATCGGCCCGCTGCCGGCCGACACGCTGTTCACCCCCAAGCACCTGGAGCACTGCGACGCCGTGCTGGCGATGTACCACGACCAAGGCCTTCCGGTGCTCAAGTACAAGGGCTTCGGCGCGGCGGTGAACGTGACGCTGGGCCTGCCGATCATCCGCACCTCGGTGGACCACGGCACCGCGCTGGATCTGGCCGGTACCGGCCGGATCGACAGCGGCAGCCTGCAGGTCGCCCTGGAAACGGCCTACCAGATGGCCGAAGCCGGCGCTGGCGCGCGCTGATCCCAGGCACTCCGTTCGGCCAGCGTTTCGTGCTGACCGCGCCGGGCTGGTAAACTGACGGTTTTTCCGCCTCCAGCCGGCCGCCGCAAGCGCCCGGCTGCTCTCCGGAGCCTTCGATGTCCGAACTCTTCCAGCACCGCGCCCGTAAACGCTTTGGGCAGAACTTCCTGCATGACGCCGGGGTGATTCACAAGATCCTGCGCGCCATCGCCGCCAAGGAAGGCCAGCACCTGCTGGAAATCGGCCCAGGCCAGGGCGCCCTCACCGAGGGCCTGGTGGACAGCGGCGCGAAGCTCGATGTGATCGAGCTGGACCTCGACCTGATCCCGCAACTGAAATGGCGCTTCGGCTTGAAGCCCAACTTCAGCCTGCACCAGGGCGACGCCATGAAGTTCGACTTCTCCAGCCTGATCGCCTCTCCCGAGGACAAGCTGCGCGTCGTCGGCAACCTGCCCTACAACATCTCCACCCCGCTGATCTTCCACCTCCTGGACCATGCCTCGCTGATCCAGGACATGCACTTCATGCTGCAGAAGGAAGTGGTGGAGCGCCTGGCCGCCGAGCCGGGCAACGGCGACTGGGGTCGCCTGTCGATCATGGTGCAGTACTTTTGCCGCGTGGATTACCTGTTCACCGTCGGCCCCGGCGCGTTCAACCCGCCGCCCAAGGTCGAGTCGGCCATCGTCCGCCTGGTGCCCTACGCCGAACCTCCGCACCCGGCCAAGGATCACCGCGTGCTGGAACGCATCGTCCGCGAGGCCTTCAACCAGCGCCGCAAGACCCTGCGCAACACCCTGCGCACGCTGATGAGCGTCGAGGACATCGAAGCCGCCGGCGTCGACCCGACCCTGCGCCCCGAGCAGTTGAGCGTCGCCGACTTCGTCAGCCTGGCTAACCGTTACAGCGAAACCAACCCGGAAGCCGAGCAAGGACCGACCGCATGAGCGACCCCCGCTACCAGGTCAGCGTCAGCGTCACCACCCGCCACCTGCCCGAGCAATCCCAGCCGGAGCAGCAGCGCTACGTGTTCGCCTACACCGTGACCATCCACAACCACGGCGAGCTGGCCGCCAAGCTGCTGACCCGCCACTGGATCATCACCGACGGCGACGGCCACGTGCAGGAAGTGCGCGGCGCCGGCGTGGTAGGCGAGAAGCCGCTGATCGAGCCGGGCGCCAGCCACACCTATACCAGCGGCACCGTGATGGCGACCAAGGTCGGCAGCATGCATGGCAGCTACCAGATGGTCGCCACCGACGGGCACCACTTCGACGCCGAGATCCCCGCGTTCCGCCTCGCCGTACCGGGGGCGCTGCACTGATGGCCATCTACGCCGTCGGCGATCTGCAGGGCTGCCTGGAACCGCTCAAGTGCCTGCTGGAGCAGGTGAAATTCGACCCGGCCCAGGACAAGCTGTGGCTGGTGGGCGACCTGGTCAACCGCGGCCCTGCCTCGCTGGAAACCCTGCGCTTCCTTTATGGCATGCGCGATTCGCTGGTCTGCGTGCTCGGCAACCACGACCTGCACCTGGTCGCCGTCGCTTACAACGCCGAACGCCTGAAGAAGAACGACACCCTGCGCGAGATCGTTGAAGCGCCGGACTGCGCACAGCTGATCGAATGGCTGAGGCAGATGCCACTGGTCCACCACGACGCCCAGCGCGACATCACCCTGGTGCACGCGGGCATCCCGCCGCAGTGGGACATCGACAAGGCCCTGCAACGCGCCGCCGAGGTCGAGAAGGCCTTGCGCGATGACACGCAGTTGCCGATGTTCCTCGATGGCATGTACGGAAACGAGCCGGCCAAGTGGGACAAGAAGCTCACCGGCATCGCGCGCCTGCGGGTGATCACCAACTACTTCACGCGTATGCGTTTCTGCACGCCCGACGGCAAACTCGACCTGAAATCCAAGGAAGGCCTGGACACCGCGCCTCCCGGCTACGCCCCCTGGTTCAGCTATGCCGAGCGCAAGGCCGCCGGGCGCAAGATCATCTTCGGCCACTGGGCCGCGCTGGAAGGCCAGTGCGACGTCCCGGGCCTGTTCGCCCTCGACACCGGCTGTGTATGGGGCGGCAGCATGACGCTGATGAACGTCGATACCCTCGAGCGCATCCACTGCAGCTGCGCCGATAAACCAGAATGATTGCAGCGCAGCCACAGGCTGCGCGCCTTGCGAGGTAACCCCATGAGCGACTTCAAACGCATCGCCCCCGACCAGGCCCAGCAACTGCGCGAGAGCGGGGCGCAGGTCGTCGACATTCGCGACCCGCAGAGCTACGCGACAGGCCATATCAGCGGCTCGCGGCACATCGACAACTACTCGGTGGCCGACTTCATCCGCGAGGCGGACATGGACGCGCCGCTGGTCGTAGTCTGCTATCACGGCAACTCCAGCCAGAGCGCGGCGGCTTATTTCGTCCAGCAGGGCTTCTCCGAGGTCTACAGCCTCGATGGTGGCTTCGAACTGTGGCGCAGCGTCTATCCCGCGGATACCAGCGCCGGCGGCTCTGACTGAAAGCCCCTACGAAAGGGGCGGATTAGCCCCTTCAAAAAATCTGTAACTTCTCGCTCTTTCGTCCTTTACACACTGAAGAACGAACTATCCTTTCCCTCAGGCCATCCAAAAAAGGGAGAGCCGGCACACCGGCTTCCGGTTAATCGGCAGTGACCATTGGGGGCGGATCAGGGCAGTGGCCAGGTTCCGTTGGAGTTCTGGGGGATTCTCGCCGGCAGCGCTGGCAGCCCGACCGCACCCGCACAGACCGATCCGGCGCCGGCTCCATGCATCGAGCGAGGAGACGTCATGAGCATTTTCAGTCACTTCCAGGAACGCTTCGAAGCGACCCGTCAAGAAGAGTATTCCCTCCAGGAGTACCTGGATCTCTGCAAGCAGGACAAGATCGCCTATGCCACCGCCGCCGAGCGGATACTGATGGCCATTGGCGAGCCCGAACTACTCGACACATCCGTCGATTCCCGCCTGTCACGGATTTTTTCCAACAAGGTGATCCGCCGCTACCCGGCCTTTGCCGACTTCCATGGCATGGAAGAGTGCATCGACCAGATCGTCTCCTTCTTCCGCCACGCCGCCCAAGGCCTGGAAGAGAAGAAGCAGATCCTTTACCTCCTGGGCCCGGTCGGCGGTGGTAAATCCTCCCTCGCCGAAAAGCTCAAGCAACTGATGGAGCACGTGCCCTTCTATGCGATCAAGGGCTCGCCAGTGTTCGAATCGCCCCTGGGGCTGTTCAACCCCGACGAAGACGGCGCCATCCTCGAGGAAGACTACGGCATCCCGCGCCGCTACCTGCGCTCAGTGATGTCCCCCTGGGCAACCAAGCGCCTCAACGAATTCGGCGGCGACATCAGCCAGTTCCGCGTGGTCAAGCTGCACCCTTCGATCCTCAACCAGATCGCCATCGCCAAGACTGAGCCGGGTGACGAGAACAACCAGGACATCTCCGCACTCGTCGGCAAGGTGGATATCCGCAAGCTGGAAGAATTCCCGCAGAACGACGCCGACGCCTACAGCTACTCGGGCGCTCTGTGCCGGGCCAACCAGGGCCTGATGGAATTCGTCGAGATGTTCAAGGCGCCGATCAAGGTCCTGCACCCCTTGCTCACCGCGACCCAGGAAGGCAACTACAACAGCACCGAAGGCCTCGGTTCCCTGCCCTACAGCGGCATCATCCTCGCCCACTCCAACGAATCGGAATGGCACAGCTTCCGCAACAACAAGAACAACGAGGCCTTCATCGACCGGATCTACATCGTCAAGGTGCCGTACTGCCTGCGCGTCTCCGACGAGATCAAGATCTACGACAAGCTGCTGATCAACAGCTCCCTGGCGCACGCCCACTGCGCGCCGGATACCCTGAAGATGCTCTCGCAGTTCTCTGTGCTGTCGCGCCTGAAGGAGCCGGAAAACTCCAATATCTACTCGAAGATGCGGGTCTACGACGGCGAAAACCTCAAGGACACCGATCCCAAGGCCAAGTCCATCCAGGAATACCGCGACACCGCCGGTGTGGACGAGGGCATGTCCGGGCTTTCCACCCGCTTCGCCTTCAAGATCCTTTCCAAGGTGTTCAACTTCGACCCGCATGAAGTCGCCGCCAACCCGGTACACCTGCTCTACGTGCTGGAACAGCAGATCGAGCAGGAGCAGTTCCCGCCGGAAACCCGCGAGCGCTACCTGCGCTTCCTGAAGGAATATCTGGCGCCGCGCTACGTCGAGTTCATCGGCAAGGAAATCCAGACCGCGTACCTGGAGTCCTACAGCGAGTACGGCCAGAACATCTTCGACCGCTACGTGCTGTACGCCGACTTCTGGATCCAGGACCAGGAATACCGCGACCCGGAGACCGGCGAGATCCTCAACCGCGCCGCCCTCAACGAGGAGCTGGAGAAGATCGAGAAACCGGCTGGCATCAGCAACCCGAAGGACTTCCGCAACGAGATCGTCAACTTCGTGCTGCGCGCCCGCGCCGGCAACAACGGCAAGAACCCCAGCTGGCTGTCGTACGAGAAGCTACGCGTGGTGATCGAGAAGAAAATGTTCTCCAACACCGAGGACCTGCTGCCGGTCATCAGCTTCAACGCCAAGGCGAGCAAGGAGGATCAGCAGAAGCACAACGACTTCGTCAAACGCATGGTCGAGCGCGGCTACACCGAGAAGCAGGTGCGCCTGCTGTCGGAATGGTATCTGCGGGTTCGCAAGTCGCAGTAGTCTGCCATCGGCGCGGCGGCATTCCCGCCGCGCCGGTCGCCGTCGCATTCGGACCTGTCCGTGGCGGCTCCACGCCGCTGCGCAGCAGGCCCTGAGGAGCATTCATGAGCTACGTCATCGACCGGCGTCTGAACGGCAAGAACAAGAGCACGGTGAACCGCCAGCGCTTCCTGCGGCGTTACCGTGAGCACATCAAGAAGGCCGTCGAAGAGGCCGTCAGCCGCCGCTCCATCACCGACATGGAACACGGCGAGCAGATCAGTATTCCTGGCCGCGATATCGACGAGCCGGTCCTGCACCATGGTCGTGGCGGGCGCCAAACGGTTATCCACCCCGGCAACAAGGAATTCACCACCGGCGAACACATCCCGCGCCCCCAGGGTGGCGGCGGTGGCCGTGGCGCCGGCAAGGCGAGCAACCAGGGCGACGGGATGGACGACTTCGTCTTTCAGATCACCCAGGAGGAATTCCTCGACTTCATGTTCGAGGACCTGGAGCTGCCCAACCTGGTCAAGCGCCACCTCACCGGCAGCGACACCTTCAAGACCGTGCGCGCCGGCATCAGCAACGAGGGCAACCCCTCGCGTATCAACATCGTGCGCACCCTGCGTTCGGCCCACGCGCGGCGCATCGCCTTGTCCGGCTCCACCCGCAGCAAGCTGCGCGCGGCGATAGCCGAGCTGGACCGCCTGAAGCGCGAGGAACCGGACAACCTCGGTGACATCCAGGAGCTGGAACAGAAGATCGCCGGCATGCGCGCGCGCATCGACAAGGTGCCATTCCTCGACACCTTCGACCTCAAGTACAACCTGCTGGTAAAGCAGCCCAACCCGACCTCCAAGGCCGTGATGTTCTGCCTCATGGACGTCTCCGGCTCCATGACACAGGCCACCAAGGACATCGCCAAGCGCTTCTTCATCCTTCTCTACCTGTTCCTCAAGCGGAACTACGAGAAGATCGAGGTGGTATTCATCCGCCACCACACCAGCGCCCGCGAGGTGGACGAGGAAGAATTCTTCTATTCCCGCGAAACCGGCGGGACCATCGTCTCCAGCGCCCTGAAACTGATGCAGGAGGTGATGGCCGAGCGTTATCCCACCAATGAATGGAACATCTACGCCGCCCAGGCCTCGGACGGCGACAACTGGAACGACGACTCGCCGGTCTGCCGCGACATCCTGATGAAGCAGATCATGCCCTTCGTCCAGTACTACACCTACGTCGAGATCACCCCGCGCGAGCACCAGGCGCTGTGGTTCGAGTACGAGAAGATCCGCGATACCTTCGAAGACAGCTTCGCCCAGCAGCAGATCGTCTCCGCCTCGGACATCTACCCAGTGTTCCGCGAGCTGTTCCAGAGGAGGCTAGTCGCATGAGCAAGCGCCAGCCGATCGCCACCGGCTCGGAGTGGACCTTCGAGTTGATCCAGCAATACGACCGCGAGATCAGCCGCCTCGCCGAGCGCTACGCGCTGGACACCTACCCCAACCAGATCGAGGTGATCACCGCCGAGCAGATGATGGATGCCTATGCCTCCGTCGGCATGCCCATCGGTTACAACCACTGGTCCTACGGCAAGCACTTCCTCAGCACGGAAAAGAACTACAAGCGCGGTCAGATGGGCCTGGCCTACGAGATCGTGATCAACTCCGACCCGTGCATCGCCTACCTGATGGAAGAAAACACCCAGTGCATGCAAGCGCTGGTGATCGCCCACGCCTGCTACGGGCACAACAGCTTCTTCAAGGGCAACTACCTTTTCCGCACCTGGACCGATGCCACCTCGATCATCGACTACCTGGTGTTCGCCAAGTCCTACATCAACAAGTGCGAAGAGCGCTACGGCATCGACGCCGTGGAAGACCTGCTGGACTCCTGCCACGCCCTGATGAACTACGGCGTGGACCGCTACAAGCGGCCCTACCCGATCTCCGCCGAGGAAGAGAAGCAGCGCCAGAAGGAGCGCGAGGAGCAGATTCAGCGCCAGGTCAACGACCTCTGGCGGACCATTCCCAAGGCCGGCGGCAAGGACAAGGAACAGGGCATGGCCCGCTACCCCAGCGAGCCACAGGAAAACATCCTCTACTTCATCGAGAAGAACGCCCCGCTGCTCGAACCCTGGCAGCGCGAAGTGGTGCGCATCGTGCGCAAAGTGGCGCAGTACTTCTACCCGCAGCGCCAGACTCAGGTGATGAACGAAGGCTGGGCGACCTTCTGGCATTACACCCTGATTAACGACCTCTACGACGAAGGCCTGGTCAGCGACGGCTTCATGATGGAATTCCTCCAGTACCACACCAGCGTGGTCTACCAGCCCGGCTTCGACAGCCCCTACTACAGCGGCATCAACCCCTATGCGCTGGGCTTCGCCATGTACCGAGACATCCGCCGCATCTGCGAGAACCCCACGGACGAGGACAAGCGCTGGTTCCCTGATATCGCCGGCAGCGACTGGCTGGCCACCATCAAGTTCGCCATGAAGAGCTTCAAGGACGAGAGCTTCGTCCTGCAGTTCCTCTCGCCCAAGGTGATCCGCGAGTTCAAGCTGTTCAGCATCCTCGACGACGACCAGAAGGACGACATGCTGGTCGACGCCATCCACGACGACGACGGCTACCGCAAGATCCGCGAAACCCTGGCCGCGCAGTACAACCTCGGCAACCGCGAGCCGAACATCCAGATCTGGGACGTCGACCGCCGCGGCGACCGCTCGCTGACCCTGCGCCACCAGCAGCACGACCGCAAACCGCTGGGCGAATCCACCGACGACGTGCTCAAGCACCTGCACCGCCTGTGGGGCTTCGACATCCACCTGGAGACCCTGCAGGGCGAGAACATCGTCAACACCTTCCACATGCCCCCAAAGGGTGAACGCGACAGCGAGGAGGGCTACCCGCGTCTCGACCTGATCATCCCACCCATTTGATCGGTTGACCGGCGCGGCAGGCGTGACAAGCATGGCGGCAACCCCGCTGGAGACCGCCATGCGTCTGTTCGCCATTCTCCTGCTCTGCCTTGCTGTCGCGACCTGCAGCAACCCTGTCCCGCATGCCCAGATCGCGCATCCCGCCGATGCGCGCCTGGCAGGGCTGCGCGGTTTCCAGCTGATGCCACCGGAAAATGCCGTCGACGCCCTGCCCTACCGCAGCCGTTATCCCCTGATCAACGCCCAGGTGCGCCAGGGCCTGATCGAGCGCGGCTACCACGAAAGCGCGGCGCCGCAGCTACGCGTCTACTACTGGCTGGCGCTGCAGGACGCGCCGCTGGAGTTCAAGGTCGACGTGCCGCCGCCCGACCCGCTCGGTCCTTATCTCGCCATCCACCGCCTGCGCGATGAAACCGGCACCCTACGCCTGCGCCTGACCGATGCGCAGGAGCAGACGCTCTGGGAAGGCACCGTCAGTACCGGCCTGAGCCCCGCGCACTCCAGCGCCGCCCTGCTGCAGGACGCCATCGGCGCCCTCATCCAACAAATCCCCAGCGCAGCGCCGTAGCCACAAACCCCGTAGGAGCGAGCTTGCTCGCGAACCATCCACGCACCTCAACTTGAAGCGAACGCACAGAACCCTGAAGCTATCCCCCAGAACAGGAGACAGCTTCATGCAGATCTACAAAGTGGGCGGCGCCGTGCGCGATCGCCTGCTCGGCATCCCCTTCAGCGACACCGACTGGGTGGTGGTCGGCGCCAGCGCCGACGAGATGCTCGCCCAGGGCTACCGCCCGGTGGGCGCGGACTTCCCGGTATTCCTCCACCCGAAGACCGGCGAGGAATACGCCCTCGCCCGCACCGAGCGCAAAAGCGGGCGTGGCTACGGCGGCTTCACCTTCTACGCCAGCCCCGACGTCACCCTGGAAGAAGACCTGATCCGTCGCGACCTGACCATCAACGCCATGGCCGAGGACAGCGACGGCCAGGTCGTGGATCCCTACCACGGCCAGAAAGACCTTGAAGCGCGTCTGCTGCGTCACGTCTCCCCGGCCTTCGCCGAAGACCCGCTGCGCGTGCTGCGCGTAGCGCGCTTCGCCGCACGCTACGCGCCGATGGGCTTCACCGTGGCGCCGGAAACCCAGACGCTGATGCGCGAACTGTCGAAATCCGGCGAACTGGAAGCGCTGACCGCCGAACGCAGCTGGAAGGAAATCTCCCGCGCCCTGATGGAATCGCGCCCGGACGTATTTATCCAGGTCCTGCGTGACTGTGGCGCCCTGGCCGTGCTGATGCCGGAAGTCGACGCGCTGTTCGGCGTGCCGCAACCGCCGCAGCATCACCCGGAGGTGGATACCGGGGAGCACGTGCTGGCGGTGCTGCGCGAATGCGCCAGATACGCTCAGCCGCTTAGCGTGCGCTGGGCCTGCCTGGTGCACGACGTGGGCAAGGGCGAAACCCGCGAGGAAGAATGGCCCAAGCACCATGCGCACGAACACCTGGGCCTGCCGCTGATCGACGCGATCAATACGCGCTTCAAGGTCCCGCGCGACTGCCAGGAGCTGGCGCGGCTGGTCGGCGAGTATCACACCCACTGCCACCGCGCGCTGGAGTTGAGGCCGAACACCATCCTCGAGCTGCTGCAGTCCTTCGATGTCTACCGCCGGCCGCAGCGCTTCGAGGAGTTTCTCGCCGCCAGCGAGATGGACGCCCGTGGCCGCCATGGACTGGAAGACCGCGAATACCCGCAGGCCGAGTACCTGCGCGGCGCCGCGCAGGCCGCCCGCTCGGTCGCGGTGCAGCCATTGCTGGAGAAGGGATACAAAGGTGCCGAGCTGGGCGAAGCGCTCAAGCGTGAGCGGCTGACAGCACTGAAGGCCTACAAGGAAAGCCACACAGGCTGAAACCCTGTAGGAGCGAGGGGGACGCCATCGTTATTGCTCGCGAACCCGCCCAGCGCTCGTGTCGCCGGTGATCTCTGTTCGCGAGCAAGCTCGCTCCTACCAAAAGCTCGCCGCCAGGAAGTTCTGTGCCCCAGGAGAGCCCCGAACGGGGGATCAAGCCGCCGGATGCGCCTCGATCAGCGCCGCTGGTGTCAGCTCCACACCGCGCCACTGGAAGGGCACCGGCCAGAGCTTCTGCGCGATCTGCGCATCCGCCCACAGTTCGGCAAACGAACACTGCGCCCCCGGATGCTTCACCTCGGGCGCCAGCAGCGCCAGCGGCCAGAGCACAAAGGCGTTCTTCAGCACCTCGGCGCGCGGTAGCGTCAGGCCGTCGAACTCGCCGTGCAGATCGCCGTACAGCAGCACGTCGATATCCAGCGGCAGGCCCTTGCGCTCCGGCGCATAGCGACCGTTGTCCGCCTCGATATGCTTGAGCCGCAAACTCAGCTCCGCCAGCGGCAGATCGGTGCGCGCAACGATCACGAAGTTGTAGAAGGGGCCGCTGCGAATGCCCACTGGCTCGCTCTCGAAGACCGGCGAGCAGTGGATCTCCTCGAGGAAGCCGTCCAGCGCCTCCAGCCCGGCAAGCAGGTGCCGCTCACGGTCGAAGTTGCTGCCCAGCCCGAGGTAGACCGTCGTCAGCGGCATCCGCGTTCGATCTCCACACCCACGCCGATGGCGGCCGCAACGGCGCCGGGCTTGGTGACTTTCAGGCGCAGCCACTGGATGCCGAATTCCGCCATCAGCAGCTCGGCCAAGCGCTCGGCGAAGGTTTCCACCAGCTGGAAGTGCGCGTCACGGGCGAAAGCCATGACCCGCTCGGAGAGCACGGCGTAGTCCAGGGCCTTGGCGATATCGTCGTCGGCCGCCGCCGGGCGGTTGTCCCAGCCCAGCGTCAGGTCCAGGCGCAGGCACTGCCGGATACCCCGTTCCCAATCGTAGACGCCGATCACGGTGTCCACTTCCAGCCCCTCGATGAAAACTCTGTCCACTGACTGCATGCTCCAAGGCGACACGACAAGCGGCCGGCGCCCCGTTAGAATCGGAAACGACCTCGTCTCCGGTGGAAACCATGTTCTGGTTCTTGGCGATCCTCGCCTACCTGCTCGGATCACTGTCCTTCGCGGTACTCCTCAGTCGCCTGTTCGGCACCGCCGACCCGCGTGCCAGCGGCTCGGGCAACCCCGGCGCCACCAACATGCTGCGCCTGGCCGGGAGGAAGATCGCCATCCTCACCCTGCTTGGCGATCTCGCCAAGGGGCTGCTGCCGGTCCTCATTGCCCGGATGATCGGCCTGTCCGACGTGGAGCAGGCCTGGATCGGGCTGGCAGCAGTGATCGGTCACCTCTACCCGCTGTACTTCAACTTCCGTGGCGGCAAGGGCGTCGCCACCGCCGCCGGTATGTTGCTGGCGCTGTACCCGCCGGCGGCCCTGCTCGCGGCAATCGCCTGGCTGGTGACCTTCAAGCTGTCGCGCACCAGTTCCCTGGCTTCCTTGGTGGCCACGCCACTGACCCTGCCGCTGCTGGCCTGGCAGGAGCCTTCGGCGCTGCTGCCGATGACCGTGCTCACCGGCCTGATCGTCTGGCGCCACCGCAGCAACCTGCGCGACTTGATCGCCGGGCGCGAGCGTCACTTCTAGAGCCGCGAGCTTCCCGGCCCGCGTACCGCGCTGCAAGCGAAAAAACGGCCCATGCCGCTCAGAGCATGTGCCGCGTCGTTTGCAGCTTCATTATTCAGATCGCCGGCAGCGACTCCATTGGCCAACGTGCCTGGACGCCGATCGACGGACCATCCTGCTGCCCGGCCACCAGGCGCTGACAGCCGGCATAGGCAATCATCGCGCCGTTATCGGTGCAGAAGCGCGGGCGGGCATAGAAAACCTGGCCCTTCATCTCGCCGAGCATCTTTTCCAGATGCTGGCGCAGCGCCTGATTGGCGCTGACACCACCGGCGATCACCAGGCTCTTAAGGTGAGTCTGCTTGAGCGCGCGCTTGCACTTGATCGTCAGGGTCTCGACTACTGCCGTCTGGAACGCCAGGGCAATGTCGCAGCGGGTCTGCTCGCTGTCGTCACCTTCGGCGACGCAGCGCTGCCAGGTATTCAGGGCGAAAGTCTTGAGGCCACTGAAGCTGAAATCCAGGCCCGGACGGTCGGTCATCGGCCGAGGGAAGACGAAGCGACCAGCGGTTCCGCTCGCGGCCAGGCGTGCGATCTCCGGACCGCCGGGATAGGCCAGGCCAAGCAGCTTGGCAGTCTTGTCGAAGGCTTCGCCGGCGGCGTCGTCCACCGACTCGCCAAGCACCTGGTACTGGCCGATGCCATCCACCCGCACCAACTGGGTGTGGCCGCCGGACACAAGCAAGGCGACGAACGGGAACTGCGGCGGCTGCTCTTCGAGCATCGGCGCCAGCAGATGGCCTTCCATATGGTGCACGCCGACGGCCGGTATGCCCCAGGCGAACGCCATGGCCTGGGCGCAAGACGCGCCGACCAGCAGCGCGCCCACCAAGCCGGGTCCGGCGGTGTAGGCGATGGCGTCGATGTCTTCGGCGGTGCGGCCGGAGTCGGCCAGCACCTGCCGAATCAGCGGCAGCATACGCTTGACGTGATCACGGGAGGCCAGCTCGGGAACCACACCGCCGTATACGCGGTGCAGGTCGATCTGGCTGAACAGCGCATCGGCCAACAGGCCTTTTTCGCTGTCGTACAGGGCGACGCCGGTCTCGTCGCAAGAGGTTTCCAACCCCAGCACTAGCATGGGTTTGAGCCTTTACTCTGGGCAAAATTGAAGCCGCGCATCATAATCGCCGGCTGGGCTTCGGACCAGTGCTTTTCGATCGGAGGCTTTGCATTCCTCCTTCCGAACGTTTAATATCCGCAACCCTTGAAAACCGCCGACTCCGAACAACCGTCAGGAGCGCGATAAATCCTCCGGTAATCATTGAAGGTACGACCTGGATGCCCGCCGTCAAAGTTAAAGAGAACGAACCCTTCGACGTAGCTCTGCGTCGTTTCAAGCGCTCCTGCGAAAAAGCAGGCGTACTGGCCGAAGTCCGTAGCCGCGAATTCTACGAAAAGCCGACCGCTGAGCGTAAGCGCAAGGCCGCTGCCGCTGTTAAGCGTCATGCCAAGAAAGTGCAGCGCGAACAGCGCCGCCGCGAGCGCCTGTACTGAGTTACAGCGCTTCGTCGCACGCTTTCCGCATCGCCCGGCCCACTCGCCGGGCGAGTGCCTGAAACCAGGCACCCCACTCCGATTCGCATTCGCGGACTTCGGAGTTTTTGCTTTTCCAGCCCCATGCTTAGTCTCAAGCCTCGCTCGCGGCCTCAACGCCCCGCGCTATGCTTGGATCCACCCTGCGTCCCGATGAGTCTATGGCCGGCCTGATCCCACAATCCTTCATCGATGACCTGCTCAACCGCACCGACATTCTCGATGTGGTGAGTTCGCGCATCCAGCTGAAGAAGACCGGCAAGAACTACAGCGCCTGCTGCCCGTTCCACAAGGAGAAGACACCCTCCTTCACCGTCAGCCCGGACAAGCAGTTCTATTACTGTTTCGGCTGTGGCGCTGGCGGTAACGCGCTCGGTTTCATCATGGACCACGACCAATTGGACTTCGTCCAAGCGGTAGAGGACTTGGCCAAGCGCGCCGGCATGGACATCCCCCGCGAGGAAGGCCGACGCGGCAACAAGCCGCGCCAACCGGTCGACTCGCCGCTTTATCCACTGCTGGCAGGTGCTGCCGAGTTCTACCGCCAGGCGCTGAAAAGCCACCCGGCGCGCAAGGCAGCAGTGGAATACCTCAAGGGCCGCGGCCTGACCGGCGAGATTGCCCGCGACTTCGGCCTGGGCTTCGCCCCGCCGGGCTGGGACAACCTGCTGAAGAACCTGGGCGGCGACAACCTGCAACTCAAGGCCATGCTCGATGCCGGGCTGCTGGTGGAAAACCCCGACAGCGGCAAGCGCTACGACCGCTTCCGCGACCGGGTGATCTTCCCCATCCGCGACAGCCGCGGCCGAGTGATAGCCTTCGGCGGCCGGGTGCTGGGCGACGACAAGCCGAAATACCTGAACTCGCCGGAAACCCCGGTCTTCCATAAAGGACAGGAGCTCTACGGCCTGTACGAGGCGCGGAAGAACAACCGGGATCTCGACGAGATCATGGTGGTCGAAGGCTACATGGACGTTATCGCGCTGGCACAGCAGGGCATTCGCAATGCGGTCGCGACCCTGGGCACGGCCACCAGCGAAGAACACATCAAGCGGCTGTTCCGCATCGTGCCGAACATCCTCTTCTGCTTCGACGGCGACCAGGCCGGCCGCAATGCTGCCTGGCGCGCACTGGAGTCGGCGCTGAGTAACCTGCAGGACGGGCGCAAGGTGCGCTTCCTGTTCCTGCCCGAGGGCGAAGACCCGGACAGCCTGGTGCGCGCCGAAGGCCCGGACGCATTCCGCGCCCGCCTCGCCCACCAGGCCCAGCCGCTGGCGGACTACTTCTTCCAGCAACTGACCCAGGAAGCCGACCCCAGCACGCTGGAAGGCAAGGCGCACCTGGCGACCCTGGCCGGGCCGTTGCTGGAAAAAATTCCCGGCAACACCCTGCGCCTGCTGATGCGCCAGCGTCTGGGCGAGATCACCGGGCTGTCCGCCGAGGCGCTCAGCCAGATCAGCGCGCCGCGCTCGGGCCTTACCGGCCAAGGCCAGCCCAGCCAGGCGCCCGTGTCTACCAGAGCACAAGGCTCAGAGCAGCACGCCCACGAATACGCCGACTACGACATGGGCCAGTTCGCAGAGCATGGCGACAGTCATTATCAGGAGGCTCCAAACTACTTCGAGGCTCCGCAGGAATTTTCCGCCGGCAACGGCGGCGCCAAGCAGGGCAAGAAGCCCTGGAAGGGCGATCGCAAATGGGACGGCAAAGGCAAGAAAGGCGACTTCACGCCGCGCCAGCCACGTACCGAGATCAGCGTCGAATCGCCGACGCTGACCGCGCTGCGCACCCTGCTGCACCATCCTCAACTGGCGCAGAGCGTCGAGGATGCGAGCCACTTCTCCAACGAGGGACAGACCTACTCGCAACTGCTCGCAGCCCTGGTCGAAGCGTTGCAGAAGAATCCGAAACAGAGCTCGATGCACCTCATCGCGCGCTGGCACGGAACACCCCAAGGGCGCCTGCTGCAGGTGCTGGCGGGGAAAGAATGGCTGATCGATGACGGCAATCTTGAAAAGCAGTTCGTCGACACCATTACTACACTTGCACACAACCAACTGCTCAGCAGCCGCGAAGCCCGCCTGCACAGTGTGCTGCGAAAGAACCCCAGTGAACTGACCGACGAAGAGAAAGCGTTACTGCGGGAGCACTACAGCACCCCCTCTTCAACAGGCAGCCAGAGCTGAACTGGCGCCTGAAGCCTCGAATCTGGTATAATCCTCGGCTTATTTCAGCCCGCCAAGACCTTCAGTGGATAGGGTGTTATGTCCGGAAAAGCGCAACAGCAATCTCGTCTCAAAGAGTTGATCACCCGTGGTCGTGAGCAGGGCTACCTGACTTACGCGGAGGTCAACGACCACCTGCCGGAGGATATCTCTGATCCGGAACAGGTAGAAGACATCATCCGCATGATCAACGACATGGGGATCAACGTATTCGAGACAGCCCCGGATGCGGATGCCCTGCTGCTGGCGGAAACCGATACCGATGAAGCTGCCGCCGAAGAAGCTGCTGCCGCCCTTGCCGCGGTAGAGAGCGACGTTGGCCGCACGACCGACCCGGTGCGCATGTACATGCGTGAAATGGGTACCGTGGAACTGCTGACCCGCGAAGGCGAGATCGAAATCGCCAAACGCATCGAGGAAGGCATCCGCGAGGTCATGAGCGCCATCGCCCAATTCCCCGGCGCGGTGGACGGCATTCTCGAAGAGTACAACCGCATCGTCGCCGAAGGCGGCCGCCTGTCGGACGTCCTCAGTGGCTATATCGACCCGGATGACGGCACCGTGCCGGCCGAGGAAGTCGAGCCGGTCGGTCTGAAAGACGACGCCGAAGCCAAGGACAAGGATAAGGACGAAGAGGACGAAGAGTCCGACGGCGACAGTGAGGAAGAAGAAGGCGACGGCGGTCCGGATCCGGAAGAAGCCGCTCGTCGTTTCGGCGCCGTTTCCGAGCAACTGGAAAAAGCCAAGAAGGCTCTGAAGAAGCACGGCCGCGGCAGCAAGCAGGCAACCGAAGAGCTGGTCGCACTGGCCGAACTGTTCATGCCGATCAAACTCGTGCCCAAGCAGTTCGACGTACTGGTCGCCAAGGTCCGCGATTCGCTGGACAGCGTCCGCCGCCAGGAACGCGCTATCATGCAGCTGTGCGTGCGTGATGCCCGCATGCCGCGTGCCGACTTCCTCCGCCAGTTCCCCGGCCATGAAACTGACACCGCCTGGGTCGACTCCATACTCAAGGGCAAGCCCAAGTATGCCGAGGCCATCGAGCGCCTGCGTGACGACATCCTGCGCAACCAGCAGAAGCTGGTCGACCTGGAAACCAGCTCGCAGCTGACCGTTGCCGAGATCAAGGACGTCAACCGCTCCATGTCGATCGGCGAGGCGAAAGCCCGCCGTGCGAAGAAGGAGATGGTGGAGGCGAACCTGCGTCTGGTGATCTCCATCGCCAAGAAGTACACCAACCGCGGCCTGCAGTTCCTCGACCTGATCCAGGAAGGCAACATCGGCCTGATGAAAGCGGTGGACAAGTTCGAATACCGTCGCGGCTACAAGTTCTCGACCTATGCCACCTGGTGGATTCGCCAGGCGATCACCCGTTCGATCGCCGACCAGGCCCGCACCATCCGTATTCCGGTGCACATGATCGAGACGATCAACAAGCTCAACCGTATCTCCCGCCAGATGCTGCAGGAGATGGGCCGTGAGCCGACACCGGAAGAGCTGGGCGAACGCATGGACATGCCGGAAGACAAGATCCGCAAGGTCCTGAAGATCGCCAAGGAACCGATCTCCATGGAAACGCCGATCGGTGACGACGAAGACTCGCACCTGGGCGACTTCATCGAGGACTCCACCATGCAGTCGCCGATCGAAGTGGCGACCAGCGAGAGTCTCAAGGAAGCCACCCGCGAAGTCCTCGCCGGCCTCACCGCTCGCGAAGCCAAGGTGCTGCGCATGCGCTTCGGCATCGACATGAATACCGACCACACCCTCGAGGAAGTCGGCAAGCAGTTCGATGTAACCCGTGAGCGTATCCGTCAGATCGAAGCCAAGGCGCTGCGCAAGCTGCGCCACCCGTCGCGAAGCGAGCATCTGCGCTCCTTCCTCGACGAGTGACGAAGAACCCCCGGCCAAAACCGGGGGTTTTTCTTTGGGCCTTCCATCGGGCAAAGTGCCACGTCTACACTTCGGCATAGTCCCCTCCTGGAATGAGGCCCTTCATGCCGCGTCTGCAGGCAGTTCTACTGTGGTGCCTCGCATTCTGGGCGGGACAGGCATTCGCCCTGAGCCTCACGCCCGAGGAGCAGCAGTGGCTGCAGGCACATCCCAGCCTGCGCCTGGGCGTCGACACCTCCTGGCCACCCTTTGAATTCCGCGACACGGAGGGCCGCTACCAGGGGCTCGCTGCCAGCTATGTGCAGCTCATCAGCCAACAACTCAAGGTGAAGTTGCAGCCGGTCGAACCGGCCAGTTGGAGCGAAGTCCTGCAACAGGCACGCGACAACCGCATCGACCTGCTGCCCGGCGTCATGGCTACTCCCAAGCGCCTCGACTACCTGACCTTCACCCGCCCCTACCTCGACTTTCCGATCATCATCCTTGCCCGCAAGGACGGCCCGGCTCCCAGCGGCCTCAAAGAACTCTACGGGCTCAAGGTTGGCGTCGTGGCCAACTACGCAGCTCACGAGCTGTTGACCGCTAAGCACCCCGACCTGAACCTGCAACCCCTGCCGAGCGTCGCCGCCGGCCTGCAAGCCCTGGCCACCGGGCAGGTAGATGCATTCGTCGGCGATCTCGCCTCCGCCGTCTGGAACCTGCGCCAGCTCAAGCTCGACGGCCTGCAGATCAGCGGCGAAACGCCCTATCGCTTCCAACTGGCAATGGGCGTGCCGAAGGACCAGGCGATCTTCGCCGGCATCATCGACAAGGTACTGGCCGACCTGACCGTCGAGCAGATCGATGCCCTCCAGGCGCCCTGGGTCGGCGGCCTGCTGGACCGGCGCTCGGTGTGGCGCGAGGTCCTCGAAATCGCCGTCCCCATTGCCCTCCTGACAGCCATCACCCTGCTGGTGCTATTCACCATGAACCGCCGCCTGCGCGGCGAAATGCAGCGTCGCGAGAAGCTTGAACAGGCACTGCGCGACAGCGAACAGCACTACCGCGGCCTGGTGGAAAGCCTCACCGCCATCGCCTGGGAAATGCGCCTGGCGGAAAACCGCTTCACCTACGTCTCTCCCCACGCCCAGCGACTCCTCGGCTACCCGATCAAGGACTGGCTGGAGCCCGGCTTCTGGCAGCGCACCCTACACGCGGAAGACGCCGAACGCGCCATCCACTTCTGCCTGAGCGAAAGCCAGGCCGGGCGCAACCACAGCTTCGACTACCGCATGCTCGCCGCCGATGGGCGGATCGTCTGGATTCGCGACATCGTCACGCTGATCCACCACGGCGACGACCTGATCCTGCGCGGCCTGATGATCGACATCACCGACGCCATGCACACCGAGCAGGCCCTGCGCCTGTCCGAGCAGAAGTTCGCCTCGGTGTTCCACCACTGCCCGGACATCATCGTCCTGGCGCGCCGCGTCGACGGGCAACTGCTAGCGGTGAACAGCACCTTCGAGCAGCAGATCGGCATCCCCGCCAGCGAGGCGCTGGGCAAGACCTCCACCGAGCTGGGCATCTGGGGCGAACCGGGCATGGGCCCGGCGATGCTCGCGCGCCTGCAGGGCGAGCCGCTGAACAACGTCGAGATTCCGCTCAACCGCCGCGACGGCACACGCTTCACCGCCCTGCTCTCGGCCCAGCACATCATCCTCGACGACACTCCGGCGCTGGTCGTGGTGGTGAGAAACATCTCCCAGGTCAAGGAAACCCAGGAACAACTGCGCGTTTCCGAGGAGAAGTTCGCCAAGGCCTTCCACGCCTCCCCCGACGGCATGCTCATCTCGCGCATCAGCGACGGCCGCCTGGTGGAAGTGAACCAAGGCTTCTCCCGCATCACTGGCTACAGCCGCGAGGAAGCCGCCGAGCGCTCAACGCTGGACCTGCGCCTGTGGGCCAACCCGGCCGACCGCAGCAAGCTGCTGGGCATCCTCGACAACACTTCAAGCGCCCCGGACTTCACAGCGCAGATTCGCACCCGCGACGGCAGCCTGCGCCTGTGCGAGCTGTCCGCCCACCGCATCACCATCGGCAACGACGACTGCATGCTGACCATCGCTCGGGACATCACCGAGCAGCAGCAGATGCAGGAGAAGCTCCGCCTCGCCGCCACCGTGTTCGAAAGCACCGCTGAAGGCGTGATGATCACCGACGCGCGCCAGCAGATAGTCGCGGTCAACCGCGCTTTCAGCGAGATCACCGGTTACAGCGAACAGGAGGCCCTAGGCAACTCTCCACGCCTGCTCGCCTCCGGCCAGCACGACACCAGCTTTTATGTCGCCCTCTGGCACCAGATCAACGCCGAAGGCCACTGGCAGGGCGAAATCTGGAACCGCCGGAAGAACCAGGAACTGTATCCGGAGTGGCTGACCGTCAGCGCCGTGCGCAACGCCGACGGCGAACTGACCCACTACGTCGGCGTGTTCGCCGACATCTCCACCCTCAAGTACGCCCAGGCGCGGCTGGACTACCAGGCCCACCACGACCCGCTCACCGGCCTGCCCAACCGCCTGCTGTTCGAAAGCCGCCTGAACGCCTCGCTCAAGGAAGCCCAGGAAGACGACCACCAGGGCGCTGTCATGTTCCTCGACCTCGACCGCTTCAAGCACATCAATGACAGCCTCGGCCACCCGGTGGGCGACCTGCTGCTGAAATCCATCGCCACGCGACTGCGCGAGCAATTACGCGACGTCGACACCGTAGCCCGTCAGGGCGGCGACGAATTCATCATCCTGCTGCCCGGCCTGCATCACGCGGTGGATGCCGAACACGTCGCCAACAAGCTGCTGCTTTGCTTCGACAAGCCGTTCATCGCCGGCGAACAGGAGTTCTTCGTCAGTGCCAGCATCGGCATCTGCCTCTACCCCAGCGACGGCGGCGACGTCGCCACCCTGGTGAAGAACGCCGACGCCGCCATGTACCGGGCCAAGGCCCAGGGCCGCAACCGCGTCGAGTTCTACACCCGCGAGCTGACCTTCCAGGCCACCGAACGCATGGCCCTGGAACACGAACTGCGCCGCGCCCTGGAGAGCGACCAGTTGCAACTCTACTACCAGCCCAAGCTGTCCCTCTCCAGCGGCCAACTTGTAGGAGCAGAGGCGCTGATCCGCTGGAAACATCCGCAATTCGGCGCGATTTCCCCGGATCGCTTCATCCCCCTGGCCGAGGAAAATGGCCTGATCCTACCGCTGGGCGACTGGGTGCTGCGCGAAGCCTGCCGGCAGATGAGCCGCTGGCAGGACAGCCATGCCGCCTTCGGCCCGCTGTCGGTCAACCTCGCCGGCGCGCAACTGCGCCAGACCAACCTGGTCGAACGCATCCGCGAGCTGCTCGCCCACTACAACCTGCAGTCCTCGCGCCTGCAGCTGGAAATCACCGAGAGCTTCCTCATGCACCAAACCGAGGAAGCCCTGGCGATCCTGCACAGCCTCAAGCACCTCGGCGTGCAACTGGCCATCGACGACTTCGGTACCGGCTACTCCTCCCTCAGCTACCTGAAGCAGCTACCGCTGGACACCCTGAAGATCGACCAGTCCTTCGTCCACGGCCTACCGGACGACCCCCATGACGCCGCCATCGCCCGCGCCATCATCGCCCTGGGTCGCAGCATGAATCTCACGGTAATCGCCGAAGGCGTGGAGCGCGAAGCCCAGGAACGATTCCTCGAAGCCGAAGGGTGCGACCAGATCCAGGGTTACGCCCTAAGCGCCCCGCTGCCGGCCGACGCCTTTGCCAACAGGTTCCTGGTCCCGCTGCATCCGGTTGGCGCAAGCCAGAACGCCCCGGTATAATCCGCCCGCCTTCTGGGGGCCTATAGCTCAGTTGGTTAGAGCAGAGGACTCATAATCCTTTGGTCCACGGTTCAAGTCCGTGTGGGCCCACCACCCTTTCAGCAAAAAGCCGCGCCTCAGCGCGGCTTTTTTCGTTTCTGCGGGTCAATTTCCCCCACGGCCGAGTGAGAGCCACTTCACACTCGCCCACACGCCCCTGGCGGGAGCCGTCTTGCCCTATGACAAGGGTCAATATCAGATAGCCATTAGCCATTAAATTGGCATCTTCCTGATATGAGTGAGCCCCCATGACTCTTCACCGATATCCGGTCCAACTGCTGGTCACGTCCCAGGACCCGGCGTTGGCGCGCCAGGTTCGTGCATTGCTGGCGGCCTACGAGCTGCCCTGCGCAGTGATGGAAGGGCCGCGCAATTGCGAGCAGGCGCCGTTGTGCCGTTG
Organism: Pseudomonas sp. PDM18; assembly: GCF_014852585.1. Classification (GTDB taxonomy): domain Bacteria; phylum Pseudomonadota; class Gammaproteobacteria; order Pseudomonadales; family Pseudomonadaceae; genus Pseudomonas. The sequence continues at coordinate 78,466 of NZ_JACVBX010000018.1, forward strand.
GTTCAAGGACGCGCCCTTGAGCGATTCGGCACGAATGCTCGCGCTGCTGGCCGATGCCATCGGTGTGCTGGAGCGCACCCGTCATGCCTTCCGCTCCCGCGAGCTGGGCGAGTTGCGCCAGCGCTTGAGCGGGGCGCTGCAGGAGTTGTCGGGGCCGCGCCCTCTGGTGTAAAAGACAAACCACCCGCGTTCCGCCGTTGCGGAAGCTGGCTTTGCCGGGCAGGACTTGTGGGCCTGCAAGACAAAGCGCCGAGTTGGTCGCCGTCGATTTCGACTGGACGACGAGCCGGCGCTTTTTTCATGCCCGACAAAAACAGCAGACCCGCAAGGAGCCGAACATGGGCCTGGGACCGAAGCTCGAGAGCGTGCTCGAGCGCATCGGCCTGTCGACGATGGAAGTCGATCAGCGCCTGAGTTACCTGGAGTGGCGCGAGGAGGATGGCAGCCATCTCCACGGCCGCGCCGCCGAACTGGAGGGCTGCCACCAGCGCTTCATCGAGCAGCTCTACGACCACCTGCGCAACTACCCGCCGCTGGGGGCGATACTCGCCGAGCCGGCAACGCTGGCGCGGCTTAAATGCAGCCAGTTCGAATACTACCGCCAGCTCTGGGACGCCCCGCAGGATGCCGACTACGTGCGCGACCGCCTGCGCATCGGGCTGGTGCACCAGCAGGTCGGCGTCGAGCTGAAGTGGTACCTGGGCGCGTATCGCCTGTACCTGGACCAGATGCTCGCCGACCTGATGGGCGATGCCCCGGAAGCCCAGACCTACGCCAGCCTGCTCAAGCGCGTGTTCTTCGACATGTCGCTGGCCATCGACACCTACGGCGCGGCCCAGCGCCAGGCGCTGGAGGACAGCGAAGCGCGCTATGCCCGCGCCCTGCGCGGTGCCAACGACGGCATCTGGGACTGGGACCTGGGCAATGACCGTCTCTACGTCTCCGAGCGCTGGGCGCGCATGCTCGGGCTGACCCGCGACAACCTCGGCGAAGGCAGCACCAGTTGGTTCGCTCGCGTGCACCCGGACGACCTGCCCGGCCTGCGCAAGGCCATCGACGCTCACCTGCGCGGCAGCAGCGCGCTGCTCAGTCACGAGTACCGTATCCGCCAACGCGACGGCAATTACCTCTGGGTGCTGGCGCGCGGCGTGGTCACCGATGGGCGCATGGCCGGCTCGCAGACCGACATCAGCCAGCACAAGGCCAGCGAACACCAGCTCAGCCACGCAGCGCGGCACGACCCGCTCACCGGCCTGGGCAACCGCCTGCGTCTGGACGAGCTTCTGCAGCAGGCCCTGATGCGCCAGCGCCGCCCCGGCGCGCGCGAATCTGGCCTGCTGTTCATCGACCTGGACCGCTTCAAGCTGATCAACGACAGCCTCGGCCACGCGGTGGGCGACCGCGTGCTGGTGGAAGTGTCCCAGCGCCTGCTGCGCTGCCTGCGGCCAGGCGATCACCTGGCGCGTTTTGGCGGCGACGAGTTCGTCGTGCTGCTGGACGATCTGGCCAGCCTGGTCGACGCCGAGCAGGTCGCGCAGCGGATGCTCGATTGCCTGCGCCAGCCGCTGCACGTGGACGGCCGCACACTGGTGGTCAGCGCCAGCATCGGTATCACCGGGCTGATGACCGACGGCCAAGCCATCGACACCCTGCAGGCCGCGGACCTGGCGCTGTACCGCGCCAAGGAGGCCGGCAAGGCGCAGTACGCGCGCTTCAGCCTGGAGCTGCAGGCCGAGGCGCAGCGTCGGCTGGACCTGGAAAGCGCGCTGGCCCAGGCGCTGCGCCGCGAGGAATTCAGCCTGCATTACCAGCCCATCGTCCGCTTGGACCGCGACTCGCCGCACTGGGAAGCGGTGGAGGTGCTGCTGCGCTGGAAGCACGATGGCCAGTCGATCTCGCCACTGGACTTCATCCCGGCGCTGGAGGAGTCCGGCGAGATCGTCCCGGTCGGCGACTGGGTGCTGCGCCAGGCCTGCCGGCAGACGGCGCTGTGGCAGAGCCAGGGGCATCGCAACCTGTACTGCTCGGTCAACCTGTCCAGCCGGCAACTGCAGCAGCCGGGCTTCGCCGCGCGGGTGCAGCAGATTCTCACGGAGAGCGGCCTGTCGCCGCGCAGCCTGGTGCTGGAGATCACCGAGAGCCTGCTGATGCAGGACGGCGCGGAAACCCTCGCCTGCCTGCGCGAACTGGCTGCCGAAGGCGTGCGTCTGGCGTTGGATGACTTCGGCACCGGCTATTCCTCGCTGGGCTATCTCAAGCGCTATCCGCTGCACATCCTCAAGGTCGACCGCAGCTTCATCACCCGCGTGCCGGACGACCCGGAGCTCAGCGCCATCTGCCGGGCAATCATCGGCCTGGGCCACAGCCTCGGCCTGGAAGTGGTGGCCGAGGGTGTCGAGCGCCAGGAGCACCTCGACTTCCTGCGCCAGGAGGGTTGCCGCCACGCCCAGGGCTTCCTGTTCAGCAAGCCACTGGCGCCGGAACAACTGTTCCAGACACGCCTGGAGCACCAGCGATGAAGCTCAACATGCCGGTCACCGGCCACCAGGTGGACGTGCCGCTCAACGCGAACATCCTTTCCACCACCGATCTGAAGGGCGCGGTCAGTCATGTGAACCCGGATTTCCTCCGGATCAGCGGCTTCGAGGCCGAGGAACTGGTGGGCTTCAACCACAACCGCGTGCGCCATCCGGACATGCCGCCCGCCGCCTTCGCCCACCTCTGGCAGACCTTGCAGGCTGGGCGCAGCTGGATGGGGCTGGTGAAGAACCGCTGCAAGAACGGCGACCACTATTGGGTCAGCGCTTTCGTCACGCCGATCCGTCATGGGGGAAAGGTCGTCGAGTATCAGTCGGTGCGCACACGCCCGGGTGCCGAGCAGGTCGTCGCGGCAGAGCGCCTTTATGCGCGCATGCGCCAGGGCGGGACATTGCGTCGACCACGCCTACCTCTACTGCCGCAACTGCTGGTCGGGCTGGGGCTGGCGCAGGCCAGCGCAGCCACTCTGGCTCTGCTGCTGCCCAAGCTGACCGCCCTGGCGTTCCTGCTGGCGCTGGGTGCTTCCGGCGCCTGGCTGGTACTGCGCCTGCAACCGCTTGGCGTGCTGCTCGGGCGCGCGCGCAAGATTGCCGACAACCCGCTGAGCCAGCAGCTCTACTCGGGCCGCGCGGACGAATTCGGCGAGCTGGATTTCGCCTTCCGCATGCTGGAGGCGGAGACCGCCGCCGTGGTCGGACGCATGGCCGACGCGTCCCGGCAACTGGCCGAGCACTCCGCCGCGCTCGCCGACGCCATGGCTGGCGGCAGCTCGGCTTCGCAGTTGCAGCAGCGCGAGACCGAGCAGGTCGCCAGCGCCATGCAGCAACTGGCGCAGAGCGTCCAGGAAGTCGCTCGCCACGCGCAGCACAGCGCCGTGGCGGCGCAGTGCAGCGAGCGCATCACCCAGTCCGGGCATCAGGACGTGCACGGCACACGCGGGCAACTCGCCGCGCTGGAAGCCGGCGTGCGCGCAGCCAGCACCGCGGTGGAACAACAGAAGGAGCACAGCGAGGCGATCTCGCGGATGCTCGAGGTGATCCGCGACGTCGCCGGGCAGACCAACCTGCTGGCGCTGAACGCCGCCATCGAGGCTGCGCGCGCCGGGGAAAGCGGACGCGGTTTTGCGGTGGTCGCCGACGAAGTTCGCGCGCTGGCCTCGCGCACGGAGCATTCCGCGCGGGACATCCAGTCGCTGGTAGGCAACCTTCAGCAGGGCGCCGAGGAGTCGGTACGGGCGCTATGGCATTGCTGCGATCAGGCGGTGGCGAGCCTGGCCCAGGCCGGCCAGGCGGCGGGCACGCTAGAGCGCATCAGCGAGCAGGTCTCGGCGATCCAGCGGATGAGCCTGGAAATCGCCGAAGCCATCGAGGAACAGGGCGCCGCCAGCGAGGACGTGCAGCGCAGCCTGCACGCCATCCGCGGCTCGGCCGACAGCAACGCAGCGCAGGTCGGGACCTGCCAGCGCAGCGCCGCGCGGATGGCGGAACTGGCGGCGGAGCTGAGGATGCTGGCGGAGCATTTCTGGGAGGGCAGCCGGGCGGGTTAGCGCTTGGCGATGATGTACACGGCGTGGACGATGCCGGGGATGTAGCCGAGCAGCGTCAGCAGGATGTTGAGCCAGAACGCTCCGCCGAAACCGACCTGGAGGAACACGCCCAGCGGCGGCAGAAGGATGGCGATGAGGATACGGATGAGGTCCATGCGGTGGCTCCTTGTGAGATTGCCTCTTGCATGGAATGGACCGCCGGGCAGCGGAGCGGGTTCAGAGAATCTGGCTGGCTACGACGCTTACCTGCAGGAGCGTCCCATGGACGCGATTGCGGGCACCGGCCGCCCCTGCAGGTGCAGTGCGCGCAGGAGCCACCCTCTCCCCAGCCCTGGCTGCGCGCCCCGCTCCGAAGGGATAGGGGGCCGTTTGGAGTTGCCGGTTCACGCGGAGTTTCGCCTGATGCCGCTTTAGTCCCCTCTCCCGCCTGCGGGAGAGGGTTAGGGAGAGGGGCTTTTGATTTTGAAGGAGTGGAGCATGCCCGCAATCGCGAGCAAGCTCGCTACAAAGAGCATTACGCGTCAGAGGAACCAGCGGTACTCCCGCGCGCTGACTTCGTTCATGAAATCCAGGTGGTCGTGGCGTTTGTTCTCGCAGTAGACGAAGACGAACTCGCTGCCCAGGCCTTCCTTGACCACCGGGTGGTCTTCCATTTCGGCGACGGCGCCGAGCATGTCGCGAGGGAAGTCGATGCCGCTGGCGCGGTCTTCGTTCAGCGGCGGGATCGGTTCCCGGCGCGTTTCCAGGCCGTGCTCCATGCCGGTGAGGATCGCCGCGAGCACCAGGTACGGGTTGGCGTCGGCGCCGGCCAGGCGGTGCTCAATGCGCAGGTTCTTGCCGTCAGACTCCGGAATGCGGATGCACGCATCGCGGTCCTCGAAGCCCCAGCTGGCCTTGCTCGCGGCGTTCACGCGGGAGCCGTAGCGGCGGTAGGCGTTGTGGTTGGCGGCGAAGATCGGCATGCAGTGCGGCAGCAGTTCCAGGCAGCCGGCCACGGCGTGGCGCAGAGCCTGCTGGTTGTCGCGGTCGAGCAGGTTGTTGCCGTCACGGTCGTACAGGCTGACGTGTACGTGCATGCCGCTGCCCGGCGCATGCAGGTAAGGCTTGCTCATGAAGCTGGCGCGGTAGCCGTGCTTGAGCGCCACGCCACGGGTCGCGCGGGTGAACAGCGCAGCCTGGTCGGCGGCGTGCAGGCCATCGTCGCAGTGGGCGAAGTTGATCTCGAACTGCCCCGGACCGATCTCGGCGGTGATGACGTTGGCGTCCACGCCCTGTTCGCGGGAGGCTTCGACGATTTCATGGAGCACATCCGAGAAGCGCGACAGGCGCTCGATGTGCATGTTTGGCTGGTCGTCCTCGTCGTCGCTCAGCGGGTCGCGCGGGTACTGCGGCAGGCCGGCATCGAGCTTCTTGTCGAACAGGTAGAACTCCAGCTCGAAGGCCACCACCGGGCGGATGCCCTTGGACTCCAGGCGCTGCATGACGCGGGCGAGCACTTCGCGCGGTTCGAACTCGATGGGCGCCGCGGTGCCGTCGGAGCTGATCAGCATCTGCCCCAGCGGCTGGTTCTCCCAGCGCACCGGCTTGAGCGAGCCGGGGATCAGGCGGCGCGGCGCATCCGGGTCGCCGTCGTTGAAGCAATAGTCGCCGATGGGGTGCAGGCCGCCCTGTACGCCCAGCAGCACGCAGTTCTGCGGCAGTTTCAGCGGGCTGCCGGCGGCGACTTTTTCCAGCATGTCCACGGGGTAGCGCTTGCCGTAGAAGTGGCCGGGAATGTCCAGGCAGATCAGGTCGACGTAGCGGATGTCCGGGTATTGCTGGCGGAAGGCGCGGACTTCGCTGAGCAGGTCGGGATGCATCGGGCGGTTCATTGAGGTGCCTTTTTGTTCTCGGGCGCTGGGAGAAATTTCGAGGCGGGACCGTCGCGAGCGAAGGCCAGGCAAGGCGGAAGTCGTCTCGGATGCGGAGTTTAGGCCGCTAAATGAGCAATCCGAGCCGACTTCCAACGCCGCATGGGCGAGCGCAGCAGGTACCGGTCGAAATTCACGTGAAGATCCACAGCACCCTGGTCGGTTGGTCGGTGAGGTTGCCGTAGCGGAACTGGCTGTGCGGCGGCAGCTGGAAACTGTCGTTGGGGTAGAGGGTGACGGTGTCGTCCTCGTACCAGATGGTCAGCTCGCCTTCGAGGACGAAGCCGCCCTGCTCCGAGCTGTCGTTCAGGTGGCCTTCGCCGCTGGTGGCGCCGGGGGCGAGGATGCTGTCGAGCAGGGAGAAGCCGCCGGACATGTTCGGCGAGGCGAGGATGTCAGTGACGCCACCGGCGTAGTACAGGGTGCGGCGGTCGTTCGGCCGGGTCACCCAGTCGCGCTCGCGGCGGGTGTCGCCAGCGTAGAAGTAGGTGGTCGGTACGCCTAAGGCTTCGCTGATGGCGGTGAGGTCGGCGACGGTCGGTTGCGACAGGCCGCGCTCGACCTGGGAAAGGAAACCCACCGAGCGGCCGATCTGCTCGGCCAGCTCGCCCAGGGTGAGGTTCTTGTGCTTGCGCAGGTCGCGGATCAGCGTGGCAAGGTGTTCGTTGGCAACCGTCTGGGTCATGGCAGGTTCCGAATTAGACAAAGTCCCGCAATCGATACCAGGCCTTGCCGACGGCTTCCAGTGGCGCAGCGAAGCGCTGGCCGCCGGGGAACCCGGGATTGCGGATGCGTTGATAGAGGTCAAGCTCGTCGCTGCGCCCCTGCATGGCTTCGCTCACGGCGTGGGCGGCGGCCAGGCTGGGCAGTACACCGTGGCCGGAATAGCCCTGCAGCCAGTAGAGATTGCCGCGCCGGCCGATGTCCGGGGTGCGCCGCATGCTGCAGTCGATGTGCCCGCCCCAGGCGAATTCCAGCTCCACGCCCTTGAGCTGCGGGAACACCCGCTCGACATAGGGGCGCGTGGCAGCGCGGATGTCCGAGGGCATGCCGCCCAGGTAGGTGCAGCCGCCGCCGAACAGCAGGCGATGATCGGGGGTCAGGCGGAAGTAGTCGAGGACGAACTGGTTGTCGGTGACGCAGCAGTTCTTCGGCAACAGCGAGCGGGCCAGCTCCTCGCCCAGCGGCGCGGTGGCGACCTGGTAGGTGCCCACCGGCAGGATGCGTTCGGAGACGTCGCGGTCCAGCCCGTCGATGTAGGCGTTGCAGGCCAGCACCAGGGAGGCGCAGCGCACGCTGCCATGCTCTGTGGTGACCTCATAGCCGCTGCCAGTCTCGCGGAAGCTCAGCGCGCGGGTCTGCTCGAAGATGCGGCCACCGGCGCGCTCGATGGCGCCCGCCAGGCCGTAGGCCAGCTTCAGCGGATTGAGGTGCGCGGAGTTCGGATCGTACAGCCCGGCCTGGTAGCGGTCGCTGGCGATCCACTGCGGCAGGTCTTCACGGGGAATGAACTGCAGGCCTTCGTAGCCCCAGCGGCGATTGGCTTCGGCCTGCCAGTCGTAGAGCGAGCCGACCCGGCGTTGCAGCACGGCGGTCCACAGGTGGCCGATGCGGTAGTCGCAATCGAAGCCGTGGCGTTGCGGCAGGTCGCGCAGTTCGTGGGCGGCCCAGAGCATGCCCTGCCACAGGCGCAGCGCACCTTCATGGCCAAGGTCGTCCTCGATGGGGCCCAGGTCGCTGGACCAGCCCGGCAGTGCCTGCCCGCCGTTGCGTCCGGAGGCCGCCCAGGCGATGCGGCTGGCCTCGATCATGCAGACCTGGCGCCCGCCTTCGACCAGTTGCAGCGACGTGTGCAGGCCGCTGAAACCGGCACCGATCACCAGAACTTCGCACTCCAGCGGCTCGTGAAGGGCTTCACGGTGCTGGATCAGCTCGGGGTTGGCGCCGGCGTAGTAGGTGCCGACCGGTTCGGACGAACGCAGGAACATCGCTACCTCGTGAAATTGTTCTGATTATTTTTCATGAAAAATAACAGAACAAATTTCACAAGGCTAGCCCGTCATCACTTTCACGGGGACGGGCAGCATTTTACTGGGTCAGGAAGACAGCACCGCTGCGCCATCCTGCTCTTCACGCTTCTGCCGCACGCTGACTACCACTACCAGCACCACCAGGATGCCGGCGAGGATGGCCGAGGAGCCGATGGTGCCGAAGTCCAGACCGCCCTTCTCGTGGGATTTGGTCAGTACATCGCCCAGGGTCGCGCCGAACGGACGGGTCAGCACGAAGGCCACCCAGAACAGCAGCACCGAGGACAGTTTGGTGAAGTAATGCAGCGCCACCACCACGGCGATCAGGCTGCCGATCAGCAGCGCGCCGCCGGCGAAGCCCAGGCCAGAGTCGTCGGCGAGGAAGTCGCCCAGCGCAGTGCCCAGGGTGTTGGAGAAGAGGATGGCGATCCAGTAGAACATCTCGCCCTTGAAGCTGCGGATGTTGTCCACCGACAGCGAGGTGCCGCTGAAGCGCCAGGCCGCGAAGATCGCCACCAGAATGCTGATGAGGATCGCCGACCCGGTGGCGTAGCCCAGGCCTAGAGTGCGGTCCATGAAATCCGACATGGTAGTGCCGGCGGTGCTGGTGGAGAGAATCACCAGCCAGTACAGCCAGGGCACGTAGCGCTTGCTGGCGAGTTGGCCGAACAGGGTGACGAGGAACAGGCTGATGAGGATCAGCGAGCTGATCGCATAGCCGACGTTGAGGGTCATCGACAGCAGGTCGCCGGCGGTTTCCCCCAGGGTGGTGGCGCAGATCTTCATCACCCAGAAGGCCAGGGTGATCTGAGGCAGTTTATTCACGACGTATCTCCGGAAAATGAGCGGGATCGACGCGCGTCGTCCCGACCGATCACGTCGCTGCACGCCGGAGTTGGCGGTCTCCCCCAAATAGCCCCAGGTGCATGGACGTGGAGACTGAGGTCGGCGCGGTGAAGAAAGGGTCAAGCGGGTATGAAAAATCCATTGGCCAGCTTCCCGGCTGGTGATCCGACGGATGACAGATGGCTGTCAGTTGCTATGGTTCTACGAGGGGGCAATGCGCCCGAGGAACGCTGAATTGCGCGCGATTAGCCGGCGCATGGGGATATGGATGAATCAGATGATCAAACCGCAACCGTACTGCAAGAACTGCCGGCTGGCACCGCCCACCCTGAGTGACGACAAGGTCCAGGAGCTGGAGGCGATCATCAAGCCGGGGCACCTGCTGCACAAGGGGGACTTCGTGTTCCGCCAGGGCGACCCGTTCCATAGCGTGTTCCTGGTGCGCTCCGGTTCGATCAAGACCTTCACCACCAATGAGCAGGGCCTGGAGAAGATCACCGGCTTCTATTTCGCCACCGAGATCTTCGGCTTTTCCGGCATGGGTGAAGGCAGCTACCCGGTGTCGGCACAGGCCTTGGAAAGCACCCTGTGCAGCGAGATTCCGTTCAACCAGCTGGAAGAGCTGTCGCTGCAGATTCCCGGCCTGTCGCACCAGATCATGCTGATGATGAGCCGCAAGATCCGCGAGGATCAGCAGATGAAGCTGCTGCTCTCGCGCTTGAACTCCGATTCGCGCATCGCGGCCTTCCTGCTCAACATTTCCGCGCACTTCCGCGAGCGCGGCTTTTCCGCCACGCGCTTCCGCCTGAGCATGTCGCGCAACGAAATCGGCGATTACCTGGGGCTGGCGGTGGAGACGGTCTCGCGCAGCTTCACTCGCCTGCAGAAGCACGGCCTGATCCGGGTGGATGGTCGGGAGACGGAGATCGTCGACTTCACCGAGTTGTGCGCGCTGGCCGGGGGTGAGGTCGAGCTTTGAGCAACCCCCGCTCCAAGCTTCCCCTGTAGGAGCGGGCCATGCCCGCGAACCGGCCGACAGGCCGGGTTTTCCTCCACGCCGGACTGATGGGCCTGGTACCCGGCTGGTCGCGGGCATGGCCCGCTTGTGTCTGCAAAGCTCGATAAGCTCGAAGGTGAGAGCGACGGGAGGCAAGCTGCAGGTCCGCGGTGTTGGTCGCACGAGTAGGAGCCCAAGCTGCCTCCCGCCGTCCT
>NZ_JACVBX010000019.1 GCF_014852585.1 Pseudomonas sp. PDM18
TGGGCCAGCGCGCCAAGCTCGGCCTGGCGTTCAACGAAATGGTCCGCAGCGGCGAGCTGAAGGCACCCATCGTGATCGGCCGCGACCACCTCGACTCCGGCTCGGTGTCCAGCCCGAACCGCGAGACTGAAGCCATGCAGGACGGCTCCGACGCCGTGTCCGACTGGCCGCTGCTCAACGCCCTGCTGAACACCGCCAGCGGCGCCACCTGGGTCTCGCTGCACCACGGCGGCGGCGTGGGCATGGGCTTCTCGCAGCACTCGGGGATGGTGATCGTCTGCGACGGCACCGACGAAGCGGCGGCGCGCATCGCCCGCGTGCTGACCAACGACCCAGGCACCGGCGTGATGCGTCACGCCGACGCTGGCTACCAGATCGCCATCGACTGCGCGAAGCAGCAGGGCCTGAACCTGCCGATGATCACCGGCAAGTAATTCAGCAGTCCAGGACCAGGGAGAGGGCCGCCGCACGGCGTGGTGCGGCGGCCCGGTCCGTACAGCAGCAGTACATCGACAGACAAGAAATCCCGTCGGGAGAACAATAACGATGTCCCAGGCCAGTGATAGCTCCAAACCCTTGATCGAAGTGCGTTCGATCAACTACATCCCCGAGGCCGAGCGCCACGGCAAGCTCTACAGTCAGTTCACCCTGTGGCTGGGCGCCAACCTGCAGATCACCGCCATCGTCACCGGCGCCCTGGCCGTGGTGCTGGGCGGCGATGTGTTCTGGTCGCTGATCGGCCTGCTTATCGGTCAGTTGCTGGGCGGCGGCGTCATGGCGCTGCACGCGGCCCAGGGGCCGAAGCTAGGCCTGCCGCAGATGATCTCCAGCCGTGTGCAGTTCGGTGTCTATGGCGCGGCTATTCCGATCGTGCTGGTGTGCCTGATGTACCTGGGCTTCACCGCCACCGGCACCGTGCTGTCCGGCCAGGCGCTGGGCCAGCTGTTCGGCGTCAGCGACAGCGTCGGCATCCTGATGTTCGCCAGCGTCATCGTGCTGGTGACCGTCCTCGGCTATCGGGTGATCCATGTGATCGGCCGCATCGCCAGCGTCATCGGGGTGATCGCCTTCGTCTACCTGTTCAGCCGCCTGATGAGCCAGACCGACGTCAGCGCGCTGCTGCAGATTCGTCACTTCAGCTGGAGCAGCTTCCTGCTCGCGGTGTCCCTGGCGGCCTCCTGGCAGATCGCCTTCGGCCCCTACGTCGCCGACTACTCGCGCTACCTGCCGAGCAAGACGTCCTCGTTGAAGACCTTCCTCGCCGTAGGAGCGGGTTCGGTGATCGGCGCGCAGGTGGCGATGATCTTCGGCGTGTTCGCCGCCGCCGGGGCCAACGGTCAGTTCGCCGGCCATGAAGTGGCCTACGTCGTCGGCCTGAGCGGCAGTGGCGCCGTTGCCGCGCTGCTCTACTTCAGCATCGCTTTCGGCAAGATCACCATCTCGACACTGAACTCCTACGGCAGCTTCATGTGCATCGCCACCGTGATCAGCGGCTTCCGTGGCCACCTGGAAGTGAGTCGCTTGCAGCGCCTGGTGTTCGTCCTGCTGATCGTCGGCGCCGCGACCCTGATCGCGCTGCTCGGCCAGCACTCGTTCCTCGGCGCGTTCAAGTCCTTCATCCTCTTCCTGCTGGCCTTCTTCACCCCGTGGAGCGCGGTCAACCTGGTTGATTACTACTGCATCACCCGCGAGCACTACGACGTGCCGGCGCTGGCTGACCCCGATGGCCGCTACGGCCGCTGGAACGTGCCCGGCATCAGCGTCTATGTGATCGGCGTCCTGGTGCAATTGCCGTTCATTTCCACCAAGTTCTACACCGGCCCGCTGGTCGATGCCCTGGGTGGCGTGGATATCTCCTGGATCATCGGCCTCGTGGTTCCGGCCGTTCTCTATTACCTGGTCGCCCGGCGCGTCACGCGGGCAGTACCGGACCGGCTGATCCTGCCGGCCCGCACCTGAACAGACCGGCCCGGCCGCGCGGCCACAAGCAGGCGCGGCCCTTGCACTGCCCCAACCTCATTCACGTTTAGGAGCATCAGATGAACAACACCAAGAAGACGCTGCTGGGCCTGTTCCTTTCCGCCGGACTGCTGGGCGGCAACCTGGCATCGGCCCAGGCCGCCGGCTGGTGCGAGAGTGGCAAGCCGGTGAAGTTTGCCGGGCTGAACTGGGAGAGCGGCATGCTGCTCACCGATCTCATGCAGATCATCCTGAAGCACGGCTACGGCTGCGAAACCGACAGCCTGCCGGGTAACTCCATCACCATGGAACAGGCGCTGGCGAACAACGACATCCAGATCTTCAGTGAAGAGTGGATCGGCCGCAGCGACGCCTGGAACAAGGCCGCCGCCGCGAACAAGGTAGTCGGCGTGGGCGCGCCCATCGTCGGCGCCACCGAAGGCTGGTACGTGCCGCGCTTCGTGATCGAGGGCGACAAGGCGCGCAACATCGAAGCCAAGGCGCCGAACCTGAAGGCCGTGACCGACCTTGCGCAGTACTCCGAAGTCTTCCGTGACCCGGAAGAGCCGGGCAAGGGCCGCTTCTACAACTGCCCGGCCGGTTGGACCTGCGAGCTGGAAAACTCCGAGATGCTGAAGAAGTACGGCCTTGAGGACAAGTACACCAACTTCCGCCCCGGCACCGGCCCGGCTCTGGATGCCGCCGTGCTGTCGAGCTACAAGCGCAAGGAGCCTATTCTCTTCTATTACTGGTCGCCGACGCCGCTGATGGGCCAGGCCGACCTGGTAAAGCTGGATGAGCCAGGCGTGAACAAGGACGTCAAGATCCAGGTCGGCCTGTCCAAGGCGTTCCACGAGCAGGCCCCGGAGCTGGTGGCCGTGCTGGAGAAGGTCAACCTGCCCATCGACCTGCTGAACCAGAACCTGGCGAAGATGGCCAAGGAGAAGCTCACTTCCGAGCAACTGGCCAAGGCCTTCCTCAAGGAGCACCCGGAGGTGTGGACCACCTGGGTCAGCGAGGACGCTGCGAAGAAGGTCCAGGCAGCGCTCTGACGCCGCCGAACCCGGAAGGAGCCCTGGCTCCTTCCGGTGATGCCCACTCCTGACGAGTACGTGCCATGTTTCCCGAACGCTTCACTTTCTCCATCGCCGACTGGGTCAACGGTTGGGTCGATGCCCTGGTTACCAACTACGGCGACGTGTTCCGCCACATCTCCGACACCCTGCTGTGGGCCATCGTCAACCTGGAGAGCGTGCTGCGGGCCACTCCCTGGTGGCTGATGCTGGCCATCGTCGCCGGCATCGCCTGGCACGCCACCCGGCGCATTCTGCCGACCGTGGTGATCGTCGGGCTGCTGTTCCTGGTAGGCGCCGTGGGCCTGTGGGACAAGCTGATGCAGACCCTCGCGCTGATGATGGTCGCGACCATCATCTCGGTGCTGATCGGCATCCCGCTGGGCATCGTCGCCGCGCGTAGCGATCGCTTCCGCGCCGTGCTGCTGCCGATGCTGGACATCATGCAGACCATGCCCAGCTTCGTGTACCTGATCCCGGTGCTGATGCTGTTCGGCCTGGGCAAGGTGCCGGCGATCTTCGCCACCGTGATCTACGCAGCGCCCCCGCTGATCCGCCTCACCGACCTGGGGATTCGCCAGGTCGACCGCGAGGTGATGGAAGCCATCACCGCCTTCGGCGCCAACCGCCGCCAGCAGCTGTTTGGCGTGCAACTGCCGCTGGCGCTGCCGAGCATCATGGCCGGCATCAACCAGACCACCATGATGGCCCTGTCGATGGTGGTCATCGCCTCGATGATCGGCGCCCGCGGCCTGGGCGAGGACGTGCTGGTGGGCATCCAGACGCTCAACGTCGGCAAGGGCCTGGAGGCGGGTCTCGCCATCGTCATCCTCGCCGTGGTCATCGACCGCATCACCCAGGCTTACGGCCGCTCGCGCCACACAGAGGCCAGCAAATGAGCAAGATCCAGGTCAAGAACGTCTACAAGATCTTCGGCGCCAAGGCCGATGCCGCACTGGACATGATCCGCCAGGGCAAGAGCAAGGCCGAGGTGCTCGCCGCCACCGATTGCGTGGTCGGCGTCAACGATCTTTCGCTGTCCATCGAGGCGGGGGAAATCTTCGTCATCATGGGCCTCTCCGGCTCCGGCAAGTCGACCCTGGTGCGCCACTTCAACCGCCTGATCGATCCCACCAGTGGGCAGATCCTGGTGGATGGCGAGGACGTGCTCGCCTATGACTCCGCCGCGCTGGAAAACTTCCGCCGGCGCAAGATCAGCATGGTGTTCCAGAGCTTCGGCCTGCTGCCGCACAAGAGCGTGCTCGACAATGTCGCCTACGGCCTGAAGATCCGTGGCGAGAGCAAGGCGCTGTGCCAGGAGCGCGCGCTGCACTGGATCGCCACCGTGGGCCTGAAGGGCTACGAGAAGTCCTACCCGCACCAGCTTTCCGGCGGTATGCGGCAACGGGTCGGCCTGGCCCGCGCCCTGGCCGCGGACACCGACATCATCCTCATGGACGAAGCCTTCAGCGCCCTCGACCCGCTGATCCGCGCCGACATGCAGGACCAGCTGCTGGAGCTGCAGAAGACCCTGCACAAGACCATCGTCTTCATCACCCACGACCTCGATGAAGCGGTGCGCATCGGCAACCGCATCGCCATCCTCAAGGACGGCCAGCTGATCCAGGTCGGCGCGCCGGCCGACATCCTGCACAAGCCTGCCGACGAGTACGTCGACCGCTTCGTCCAGCGCCGCGTCGCCGCGCTGTAACGCCATTCACCGGCGGGGAAGGGCGCTTCCCCGCCTACAGGAGTTCCGCATGTCGTCCGCTTCCACCATCACCCTGGGCAACGGCCCGCTGCGCTGGCAGGACCTGGTCGCCGTGGCGCGCCATGGCGCGCGTCTGCAACTGGCACCGGCCGCCTGGGCGCGCATCGACAACGCCCGGGGCATCGTCGAGCGCATCGTCAGCCGGGGTGAACGGGCCTATGGCATCAGCACCGGGCTGGGCGCGCTGTGCAACGTGGTGCTGCAGGGCGAGCAACTGGCGCAGCTGTCGCGCAACACCCTGCTCAGCCACGCCTGCGGCGTCGGCGAGCCGCTGAAGGACGAGCAGACCCGCGCGATCATCTGCGCGGCGATTACCAACTTCACGCACGGCAAATCCGGCCTGCACCGCCGGGTGGTGGAAGCGCTGCTGGCGCTGCTCAACCACGGCATCACCCCGCGCGTGCCCTCGCAGGGTTCGGTGGGCTACCTGACCCACATGGCCCACGTCGGCGTGGCGCTGCTGGGCATTGGTGAGGTGAGCTACCGCGGCGAAATCGTCCCGGCCTTCCAGGCGCTGGCCGCCGAAGGGCTGGAACCGGTGCAGCTGGGCGCCAAGGACGGGCTCTGCCTGGTCAACGGCACGCCGTGCATGACCGGCCTGAGCTGTCTCGCCCTGGATGACGCCACGCGCCTGGCGCAATGGGCCGATGTCATCGGCGCCATGAGCTTCGAGGCCCTGCGCGGGCAGATCGACGCCTTCGACGCCGAGATCATCGCGCTCAAGCCGCACCCGGGCATGCAGAAGGTCGGCGCCAACCTGCGCGCGCTGCTCGAAGGCAGCGAGGTGATCGCCGCCAGCAAGGGCATCCGCACCCAGGACGCCCTGAGCATCCGCTCCATGCCGCAGATCCACGGCGCCGTGCGCGACCAGCTGGAGCACGCGGCGAAACAGATCGAGACCGAACTCAACTCCGCCACCGACAACCCGCTGGTGCTGGGCACCCCGGACGACTACCGCGTGGTCTCCCAGGCCAACCCCCACGGCGAATCCGTGGCCATGGCCGCCGACCTGCTGGCGATCGCCGTGGCCGAGCTGGGCGGGGTTGCCGAGCGGCGCCTGGACCGCCTGATCAACCCGCTGGTCAGCGGCCTGCCGGCCTTCCTGGTCAGCCAGCCGGGGGTCAACTCCGGGATGATGATCGTGCAGTACGTCGCCGCCGCCCTCGCCGGCGAGAACCGCCAGCTGGCGCAACCGGCGGTGGTGGACAACTACGTCACCTCCGGCCTGCAGGAAGACCACCTGAGCCTGGGCACCAGCGCCGCGCTCAAGCTTGGCAAGGTGGTCGGCAACGTCACGCAGATCCTCGCCATCGAATACCTGCTGGCCGCCCAGGCCTTCGAATTCCTCAAGCCGCAGCGCTTCGGCAGCGGCACCGACTGCGCCTGGAGCCTGCTGCGCGAACGCGTGCCGGCCTACGACAGCGACCGCTGGCTGGCGCCGGACATCGCCCGCGCCGCCGCGTTGCTGGGCGAACCCGCTGCGCTGCAGAGCGTCGGCGCGAGCATCGGGAGACTGCAATGAAACACCTCTGGCAGCACTGCCACGCGGCAACCATGAAAGACGGCCGCTACTCGATCATCGAGGACGCCGCGATCATCACCGAAGGTGAACGCATCCGCTGGATCGGCCCGCGCGCCGAACTGCCCGAACGCCCGATCCAGAGCACCGATCTCGGTGGCGCCTGGGTCACGCCCGGTTTCATCGACTGTCATACCCACCTGGTGTTCGGCGGCGACCGCAGCGGCGAGTTCGAGCAGCGCCTGAACGGCGTCAGCTATGCCGAGATCGCCGCGGCCGGCGGCGGCATCGCCAGCACCGTGCGTGCCACCCGCGAGGCCAGCGAAGACGAACTGCTGGCCAGCGCCATCAAGCGTGCCCGCCCGCTGCTGGCCGATGGCGTGACCGTGCTGGAGGTTAAGTCTGGCTATGGCCTGGACCTCGACAGCGAACGACGCATGCTGCGCGTGGCGCGCCGGCTGGAGCAGGAGTTGCCGGTGACGGTGCGCACCACCTGCCTGTCCGCCCACGCGCTGCCGCCGGAATACGCCGGGCGTGCCGACGAGTACATCGAGCAGGTCTGCCAGCACATCCTCCCGGCGCTGGCCGACGACGGATTGGTGGACGCGGTGGACGCCTTCTGCGAGCACCTGGCGTTCTCCCCGGCGCAGGTCGAGCGGGTATTCCAGGCCGCACAGCGCCTGGGCCTGCCGGTGAAGCTGCACGCCGAACAGCTGTCTTCGCTGCACGGTTCCAGCCTCGCCGCGCGCTATGGCGCACTGTCCGCCGACCACCTGGAGTTCATGGACGAGAGCGACGCCATCGCCATGGCCGAGGCTGGCACTGTTGCGGTGTTGCTGCCCGGCGCCTTCTTCGTCCTGCGTGAGACCCAGCTGCCGCCGATGGACGCCCTGCGCAAGCACGGTGTGAACATCGCCATCGCCAGCGACCTCAACCCCGGCACCTCGCCGGCGCTGTCCCTGCGCCTGATGCTGAACATGGCCTGCACCGCCTTCCGCCTGACCCCGGAAGAGGCGCTGGCCGGCGTCACCCTCAACGCCGCCCGCGCCCTGGGCATGGCCAGCAGCCACGGCAGCCTGGAAGCCGGCAAGGTCGCCGACTTCATCGCCTGGGACATCCAGCGCCCTGCCGAACTGAGCTACTGGCTCGGCGGCGACCTGCCCAAGCGCGTCATTCGTCATGGCGAAGAGCTGTGAGGCCACAAGATCAAATGCCCCTCACCCTAACCCTGGCTGCGCGCCCCGCTCCAGAGGGAGAGGGGACCGTACGGTGCAGGATGAAACCGCAGCATCAGCCGGCACGGACAGCTCCCTCTCCCTCCGGGAGAGGGCTGGGGTGAGGGCAGCAATGGCACGAGGTTTCATCAGCCCGCTCGCTCCTGAGAAAAACGAACTCATCTCGCCCGTACTGGAGATAGCACCCCATGAATAACGTTCTCACCTTCAAACGCGGCCACGTCCCGCTGCTGATCAGCATGCCGCACCCCGGCATCCGCCTGACCCCGGCCGTGGAAGCCGGTCTGGTGGATGAGGCCCGCGAACTGGCCGACACCGACTGGCACATCCCGCGGCTCTACGCCTTCGCCGAGGAACTGGGCGCCAGCACCCTGGCCGCCAACTACTCGCGCTACGTCATCGACCTGAATCGCCCGGCCGACGACAAGCCGCTGTACAGCACCGCCACCACCGGCCTCTACCCGGACACCCTGTTCGACGGCCGCCCGCTGTTCAAGGACGGCCAGACGCCGTCGCCCGAAGAGCGCGCGCGCTACCTCGCCGAAGTCTGGACGCCCTACCACCAGACCCTGACCGACGAACTGGCGCGCCTGAAGGCCGAGTTCGGCTACGCGCTGCTGTGGGATGCCCACTCCATCGCCTCGGTGATCCCGCACCTGTTCGACGGCAAGCTGCCGGACTTCAACATCGGCACGAACAGCGGCGCGAGTTGCGATGCGGCGCTGGCCGAGCGCCTGGTCGCCGTTTGCGCCGACGCCCCGGCCTACCGACACATCCTCAACGGCCGCTTCAAGGGCGGGCACATCACCCGTCACTACGGCCAGCCGCAGGACAACGTACACGCCGTGCAGCTGGAGCTCGCCCAGTGCAAC
Source organism: Pseudomonas sp. PDM18 (assembly GCF_014852585.1). Taxonomy (GTDB): domain Bacteria; phylum Pseudomonadota; class Gammaproteobacteria; order Pseudomonadales; family Pseudomonadaceae; genus Pseudomonas. The sequence goes on from NZ_JACVBX010000019.1 coordinate 8,430, forward strand.
TACATGGATGAACACGCGCCGTTCGGCTACCGCGAAGACCTCTCCGCGCCCACCGCCCAGGTGCTGCGCCGGATGCTGGAAACCTTCATCGCCTGGGGCCGCGAGCACTACGGTCGCTGAGTTTTACGCAGCCTCCTGCCGCGCCGGGACTGTCGGCGCGGCGCCGCCGGACCACGCATCCCGGCGGCGCTGCCCCGGTGTGGCAGGGGGCTGTTTTTTCATTCGCACTGACAAGCTCAACGGTTCTGGGCTTCAGTGTCGAACCTTCCTCTCTGTCTGAGTCTCCTTGCCGCAAAGTTTTGAGAAAATTCCCATTCTCTCTCCAAGCTCTCTTGGGTTCTTTTCGCACTGTTAGCTTCGAGTTTTCGGTATGTCGCCGGAAGTCGGGACGACAATGGGAGAAGCACAATGAGGGCTCTGGCCTGTCTGGGCGATCAGACAACGTACGGAAACATCATTTCGGCAACAGCCACTTGGTTCGAGGGCGATAAGGCGATTGCTCAATTGGGCGATAAGGCGTGGTGCGGGAAGTGCAATGGTGCCTTTCCCATTATTGGCACGGCCTATGAGTGGTCGGAAAAACAACCGTACGTCGCTACCGGTGACAAGGTGGCTTGTCGCTGCCCAGACCATGTGGTGTATGGCTCTACAACTCAATTCACCACTTCTCCTGCGGCTGCTTCAACGCGCTCTTCAGGCGAAATATCCGCGACAGATACTTTACTGAATACCGCCCTCGAACGCCCTACCTATAAGGGGCGTGTCCAGCTTCTTGATTTGGAAGGAGCTCCAATATCCGGGCTTGAATACAAATTCGTCGACGCCTCAGGGGGGCCAATTAGCCGTGGCGCAGTTGACGGTACCGGGCGGTCTCCCTATCACGAGCAGGATGCATCCGCGGTAATTGCTGCTTACGTCGGCGGGGATCGTGACGGATGGGAGGTTTTGGAGTTCTTTGAGCCATTTTCAGATGATACTCAGCAGAGCGAGCAGTCATGAGTAAATTCGAGATATTTAGCGTTCACTTGGTCGATAAACTGAATGCACCAATAACTGGTCTTAAGTGCAAGATTATCTGCGAAGGCTCGGTATTTGATGGCTCAAGCAATGATCTTGGACAGATGGGACCAATTCTTCTTTACGAAAACTCGTTATCCCCGCAACAGCTGTCTGATATCAGGAAAGGACTTCGCCAGAAATTACCGGAGGCTGCGGTTTCGAATGTTGGCGTTAAGCTATCGATATACATTGTGACTGATACCGGAGCCGAGAAGCTTCTCCACGAGGAGGCTGTTCAGTGGGGAAGAAAAATAATAGTCGCCAGAAGCAACTGGGTGAAGGTGAGGATGCCCTTGATTCGGACGGATACCGAGGGTAAGCAAGAAGAGAGTTATAGGAAGGAAATGTGTGGTTTTGCTGAAGTTGAGTACGAGATTGGCAAGAATACTGGAAATTTTGCGACGACGAAAATAACCTTGTGCGATCTGCCTAAGAAAATAGTTGACACGGCTTTGAGGCATAGAGAGTCGACGGAATGGTCCTATTGGGTGGCGAAACACCCACTGCCACATCCAGTCCTTGGTAATCCGCCAGTTATTGGACCGAAAACGAATAAGTGCAGCCTTTTTGTCTATGATGTTCTCACTGAGGTTGGGCTGTCAGTCCCGCTGGTTGAGCGAGGCAGGAGCACATATATACCGTTTTATCAGAAGCTCTATCCACCATTGGCCGATACTTGGGCAGATCAGAGTCGGCTCTCTAAAAATTGGATTGCTGCTACAAGCCCGTTGCCAGGGGATGTTGGGGCTTATGTTGAAAGTTATATCGATGCGACGGGGCATGTTGGCTTTGTTGTGGCGCCAGGTGTAACAGTATCAGCGGCTGAGGATAAAATTCGCGTAAATGATGTTGGTTTTAGAGTGGCCAAAATGTCGGAAGAGCAGAGAGAATATAACTCAGCGCTGGGAGGGCGCGGAGAGCATGATTTTTTCATTTTTAGAAGGCTGAGGGCGTGAGAATATTTCTTAAGTTGTTTTTGTGTTTTTGTATTTTAGGTGCTGTTGCAATTTTATGCGTGGGTCTTTGGGGGGCTAATTCTAGATGCGATAAAGTTGAGGTGGGTAGTCCCCTGTACGGAATGGTAGTTGAAAGGTATAGGGGGGATTATCTGGCGTTGCGTAATGAAGGGCGTTCGGATATTGTGTTTCTTTCGGATCTATTTATTTATATGTATGAGCATCCGTGTGAGAATTATAATTCCGCTGTTCGTTTTATATTTGATCCGAAAATGGACGAAGGTCAAAAGTTGCTGGTTATTTTGAGTATGCAGCTTTTGCCGGCGGCAAGCTATTTTGATTTTTCCGAGGAGGCATTGCGTGCCTATAAGAAAGGGCAGTTGTCAGTGCGCGCACTGGATTCTGTGTTCTTTCCAAGTGTCACGTACAGTTCAAGGCATCAATGGTATTTCTGGTATCCACGGTGGAGAGAGCTAAATAAACGTGCTGCAAGCGCGGTGGGGGATCGTCACTTTGCCAGTGACGTTGATAGAAAATTGAGTGGCGAAACATGGTGGGATTGGATGGATGAACGCGCGGATCGAGGTTTTGCGCCCCAGCGAAGATAGATCGTTACTCCTTAAAGTCTATTTTGATTAATTCCTGTCCCTCGGTAAGGTAACCATCTAATACCGTGTCAAGGATGTAATGTCGGTAATATTTTCAGCAACTTGCTAATTCAAATCGATGCCGTGCCAATTGCCCCTCGGCATGCCGCACCAGCATCTCCAGCAGCAACGCCTGGGTATGCGGTGGCGTTTCGTCGGCGCGGGTCAGGGCGTAGAGCGTGACCTTGAACGTGGGTGAGAGCGTGCGCTGCACCGTCAGGTGTTCGTCCGCGCCCAGCGCGGTGAAAGGGTCGACCAGCGCCAGTCCGGTGCCGGCTTCCACCAGCGTGCGCGCCAGGGCATAGGTCTGCACCGCGATGCGCACGCGCGGCGGCGGTTCGACGTTGGCCAGGTGGCCTTCCAGGCGGGCGGACAGCGGGTCGGAGGTGGACAGACCGATCATCGGTTCGCCGGCCAGTTCGTCCAGCGTCAGGGGCTGGCCCAAACGATCTTCCGGCCAGTGGCCGCGCGGCGCCAGGGCGACCAGCGGGCCGCTGGCGATGGGCTGCGAGCGCAGGCCGGGGTGGTCGGTCTGCTGCAGGGTGAGGGCGAGGTCGAGTTCGCGCATCAGCAGGTTCTGCACCAGCTCGCGGGAGTGCTGGGTGGCCAGTTCGCAGCTGCTCTGCGGGTAGCGGTCGGTCCATTCGCGAATCACTGGCGGCAGTAGTGACAGCGCCATGGCCGGCGTGGCGCCCACGCGCAGACGGTTCTCCGGCTGGCCGCGCAGGCTCTGCGCCAGGCGCCGCACGCCCTGCAGGCTTTCGCTGACCTTGGCCACTTCGCGCTCCAGTTCCAGTGCCTCGGGCGTCGCCTGCAACTTGCCGCGTACGCGCAGAAATAGCGGGAAGCCCAGTTGCTGCTCGGCATGCTGCAGCACCTTGGTGACCGCCGGCTGCGAGACGTGCAGCAGTTGCGCGGCGCCGCTGACCGAGCCGGTCTCGCGGATGGCCTGGAACACTTCGATATGGCGCAGGCGCATGGGCGTCTCCCGTCGTGTGGATAACCTGCGCGTATAACGCAAGGTTATGGGTTGCCCATGTTTATTCATTGTTCGCCGCCTGTCACCCGGGCCTAAGGTCGGGGCCAGGAATGGATGGGCAGTGAGACAGCAATGGCACAGCGGGTATGCATCATCGGCGCGGGCGTGGTCGGGCTGGCCACGGCGCAGGCGCTGGTCCTCGAAGGCTTCGACGTCACCGTGCTGGAGGCGCGGGATCGGGCCGGGCTGGAAACCAGCTTCGCCAATGGCGGCCAGTTGTCCTACCGCTATGTCGCGCCGCTGGCCGATGCCGGTGTGCCGCAGCAGGCGCTGGGCTGGCTGCTGCGCGGGGATTCGCCGCTGCGCCTGCGCCCGCGCCTGGACCCGGCGCAATGGCGCTGGCTGCTGGAGTTCACCGCCGCCTGCCGGCGCTCGGTGAACCAGACCAACGCGAAACACCTGCTGCGCCTCGCGCTGTTCAGCCAGGCTACGCTGGCGCAGTGGCGCGAAGACGGGCTGGACGGTTTCGACTGGCGGCGCAACGGCAAGCTGGTGGCCTTCCGTGATGAAGGCAGCTTCCGCAGCGCGCGGCAGAACCTGTCCGATCCCTCCGAGCAGTTTGTGCTCTCGGCGCAGCAGTGCCGCGAGCTGGACCCGGCGCTGGAGCGCGCGCCCTTCGTGGGCGGCATTCATACGCCGGATGAGGAGGTCGCCGACTGCTTCCTGTTCTGCCAGCGGTTGGCCGAGCGTCTCCAGGCATCCGGTCACTGCCGGATTCTCTATGGTCACCTGGCGTCCCGGCTGATCCAGCGCAATGGCGCCGTGGTCGGAGTGGAGGCGGGCGGGGCGGCTGGTGTGGAAAGCTTCGAGGCGGATCACGTGGTGCTCGCCGCCGGCTACCGCAGCGCTGCGTTGCTGCCGGGCGGGCCGCGCCTGCCGCTCTATCCGCTCAAGGGCTACAGCCTGACCGCGCCGATTCGCGTGGGTGACCACGCGCCGGACGTGAGCCTGACCGACTACGACCGCAAGGTGGTCTACGCACGCATCGGCGACCGTCTGCGCATTGCCGCCATGGTCGACATCGTCGGCTTCGACCCGCGCCTGGAGCCCAAGCGCCTGGCTCTGATTCGCCAGCAGGCGGCGGACACCTTGCCCGAAGCCTGCGACTACGGCGCCGCCATCGAATGGGCCGGCATGCGCCCGGCCACGCCCACGGGCGTGCCGCTGGTGGGCGCCTGCGGGCCGCGCGGGCTCTGGTTGAATCTCGGCCACGGCGCTCTCGGTTTTACCCTGGCCTGCGGCAGCGCACAGCTGATCGCCGCGCAGATCAGCGGGCGCAAACCCGGTATCGACACCAGCGGCCTGACGCCAGAGCGACTGGCGGGCTGATTCCATCGGATAGGGAGACACATCATGCAACTCACACGCATCGCCACCAACGACCGCCTTTCCGGCGCTATGGTCTTCGGCTCGCTGGTTTTCCTTTCCGGACAGGTGCCCGGTCAGGCCAGCGATATCCAGGGCCAGACCCGCGAAGTGTTGGCGAAGATCGACGCACTGCTGGCCGAAGCCGGTACCGACAAGGCGAACATCCTCAGCGCGACCATCTACCTGAAGGACATCGCCGCGGACTTCGAGGCCATGAACGGCGTCTGGTCCGCCTGGCTGCCAGAAGGTTGCGCGCCGACCCGCACCACGGTGCAGGCGTTGCTGGCGCGGCCGTCGGTGCTGGTGGAAATCACCGTGATCGCCGCGCGCCCTTGAACCTCAACCCGACTGACAACAACAAGAGGGACCGAACCCATGAAACGACTCGCACTGGGAATGCTGGCGGCGTCCAGCCTGGTCTGCGCGCTGGCGCAGGCGAATGAAGCGCTGGACGGCACGCTGAAGAAAGTCGCCGATCGAGGCGCGATAACCCTGGGTTATCGCGACGCCTCGGTGCCGTTCTCCTACCTGGGCGACAACAGCGGGCAGCCCATGGGCTACTCGGTGGACCTGGCCGGCAAGGTGGTTGAGCGCATCAAGCAGAAGCTCGACAAGCCGGACCTGAAGGTGAAGTACAACCTGGTGACCTCGCAGACGCGCATCCCGCTGGTGCAGAACGGCACGGTCGACCTGGAGTGCGGCTCTACCGGCGTCACCGTCGAGCGCCTGAAGCAGGTCGCCTTCTCCTACGGCTTCATCTATGTGAAGGGCCAGTTGCTGACCGCCAAGGACAGCGGCATCCAGGGTTTCGACGATCTCAAGGGCAAGAACGTGGTGACCACTGCCGGGACCACCAACGAGCGCTACCTCAAGGCCTACAACGCCGAGCACAAGCTGGGCATGAACGTGGTCAGCGCCAAGGACCACGGCGAAGCCTTCCTCATGCTGCAGTCCGGCCGCGCGGTGGCCTTCTACATGGATGACGCGCTGCTCTACGGCGAGAAGGCCAAGGCCCGCGACCCGCACCACTGGGTGGTGGTGGGCGAGCCGCAGTCGCGGGAAATCTACGCCTGCATGGTGCGCAAGGACGACCCGCAGTTTCTCGCCCTCGTCAACCAGACCCTGGCCGACCTGTATTCTTCCGGCGAGATCAAGGGCATCTACCAGCGCTGGTTCGAGCAGCCGATCCCGCCGAAGAACCTCAACCTGGAATTCCCCATGACCGCCGAGCTGCAGGCGATCATCGCTAAGCCCACCAGCGAACCGGTGCAGTAGCGCCGCTAGCGTTGCAGGCCGAGGTGGCGGATCACCGGTTGCGCCTCGGCCAGGCGCTCCCAGACGTCGTCGAGCAATTCGGCGGGGTAGTAGGAGGGCAGGCGTGGCAATTCCGCGCGCGGGACCCAGGCGACCTCGCGGATATCGAACTCGTCGCCACCCAGGCCGCGCAGGTTGTCCAGGCTGACCCGGCCATCCCAGGCATCCACGCGGTAGAACAGTTCCATGTGGAAGCGCCCGGCCACCGGCTCGGCGAACTCGCGCACATAGACCAGCGGGCCGACCTCCACCGCCAGCCCGGTTTCCTCCCGGCACTCGCGACGTACCGTGTCGCGGGTGGATTGGTCCTTGTCCGACTCGAAGCCGCCGCCCGGCGGAATCCAGTAGATATCCCCGGCCTCCTCGTGGCGCACCAGCAGGATTTCGTCGTTGCGGACCAGAAGGCCTGCGGCGCGGATGCGGTGTTGCAGCGGAGACGTCATTGCCAGTCGAGCCTCGCCAGTTTCCACTCGGAGCCTTCGCGCCACCATTCCAGCTTCACGGAATAGTGCCCGGCACTGTCGGGGATCAGGTTCTCGGCGCCGGTGAGGGCGACCTGCGCGTCGGTCTGGCCGCGGTTGGTATAAGTCGGATCGATCCGGCTCTCGCTGCTGAGCAGGATCACCTTGACCTGCTGGTGGCGCAGGAGCATCAGCGTCATGGTGCGCTTGGCCCAGTCGCGGTCGAACTCGCCGTTGGCGCGGAAATCGCCGGCCAGCTGATCGATCACGGCCCCGCTATTCTTGGCTTCGAGGTTGTCCTGCAATTGTTTGACGGCGGCGTCCAGTTGCGCACGTGGATCGTCCCGGCCACAGCCGGTCAAGGTGAGCAGCAGCAGGAACAGAGAAAGAAACAACTTCCGTGGCATGGCTCACTAACTCCCTTATGGGTTTTTCGCTGGCCCGAGTATCATGCCCGACACCGTGGGGGCCGAAGACTTTCGATGGAAGTCGCGCCGCGGCAACGCGACTTTCTATTGGGTGGCGACAGGCCCTAGGATGGTTACTGGTCCGGAGCGACCGTACGCACTGATCCAGGAGCGAGCCATGCAAACTTTGTATCCGGAAATCAAGCCTTACGCGCGCCATGAACTGGCCGTCGAGGAGCCGCACGTTCTCTATATAGACGAGAGCGGTACGCCCGACGGATTGCCGGTTCTGTTCATCCATGGCGGCCCAGGCTCCGGTTGCGATGCCATGTCGCGGCGCTTCTTCGATCCGAATATCTACCGCATCGTCACCTTCGACCAGCGCGGCTGCGGCCGCTCCACGCCCTACGCGAGCCTGGAGAACAACACCACCTGGCACCTGGTTAAGGATATCGAGCGCATCCGCGAGCACCTGGGCATCGACAAGTGGGTGCTGTTCGGCGGCTCCTGGGGTTCGACGCTGTCGCTGGCCTATGCCCAGACCCACCCCGAACGCGTGCTGGCGCTGATCGTGCGTGGCATTTTCCTCTGCCGCCCGCAGGAAATCCGCTGGTTCTACCAGGAAGGCGCGAGCCGCCTGTTCCCCGATTACTGGGAGGATTACCTGGCACCGATTCCCGCCGACGAGCACGACGACCTGCTGCACGCCTTCCACCGCCGCCTGACCGGCCCGGACCAGATCGCCCAGATGCACGCTGCCCGCGCCTGGTCCACCTGGGAAGGCCGCACCGCCACGCTGCGACCGAACCCGGCGGTGGTCGAGCGCTTCGCAGACCCGCACCGTTCGCTGTCCATCGCCCGCATCGAGAACCACTACTTCGTCAACGACGGCTTCCTCGAACCCGACCAGTTGCTGCGCGACATGCACAAGATTGCCCACCTGCCGGGCGTGATCGTCCATGGCCGCTACGACGTGGTCTGCCCGCTGGACAACGCCTGGGCGCTGCACAAGGCCTGGCCCAACAGCGAGCTGCAGATCGTCCGCGACGCCGGTCACGTGGCCGGCGAGCCGGGCATCACCGATGCACTGGTGCGCGCCACCAACGAGATCGGCCGGCGCCTGCTGAACCTGCCGCCGGAGGCTGAATGAAGGGACTGATCCAGCGAGTGCGTGGCGCCCGCGTCGAGGTCGACGGCGAAATTGTCGGTGCCATCGACCATGGACTGCTGGCCCTGGTGGGGGTCGAACCCCAGGATGATGAAGAGTCAGTGAACCGTTTGTTGCACAAGCTGCTTAACTATCGAGTGTTTGGCGACGATGAAGGTAAAATGAACCTTTCATTGAGCGATGTCGGCGGCGGCCTGCTGCTGGTCTCGCAGTTCACCCTGGCCGCGGATACCCGAAAGGGGCTGCGGCCGAGCTTTTCCAGCGCGGCGCCACCTGAAAAGGGCGCCGCGTTGTTCGATCTGCTCGTGGAACAGGCGCGAGAGCGTCATCCGCTGGTCGCCACTGGCCGTTTTGGCGCCAACATGCAGGTCCACCTGGTCAATGACGGTCCGGTGACCTTTCTACTGGAGGCTTGAACGCGCGGCAGCTTGTCATATCGCCGTGGGATGATGGTTAGGGCTTATGCACTTAGAACAATGCGCCTCCGGGAGCCCGAAGTACCCGTGGAAAAAATCGGGGAATCATTCAGGCTCACCGGGGTCGGAACTCAATCGCCAGCAGATTGGCATCGCCTTTGCTGGCTTTAATCGTTTTGTGTTCACGGACGAGGGGGACTCGTGATTTTCCGTTCCGTTCAACAACCGCTTTCGCGCCAAATCCTTCGCGGACTGGTCGGCTCCGCCCTGTTGGCGTTGAGCGCTACCCATGCCTGGGCCTTCAATCTCGACGACGTTGGCGAAAAGGCCAAGGCGCTGGCTGCAGAGAAGTACAGCGCACCGACGAGCAACCTGCCATCGGAATTCAGCGAAATGAAGTTCGCCGATTACCAGCAGATTCGCTTCCGTAACGAGAAGGCCTACTGGGCCGACGAGAAGACCCCCTTCAAGATCAGCTTCTATCACCAGGGCATGCACTTCGATACCCCGGTGAAGATCAACGAAGTCACGGCGACCGACGTCAAGGAGATCAAGTACGATCCCTCCCGTTTCGACTTCGGTTCCCTGAAGTTCGACGCCAACGCCACCAAAGACCTGGGCTACGCCGGCTTCCGCCTGCTGTACCCGATCAACTCGCCTGACAAGCAGGACGAGATCGCCACCTTCCTGGGCGCGAGCTACTTCCGCATCATCGGCAAGGACCAGTGGTGGGGCCTGTCTGCCCGTGGCCTGGCGCTGGACACCGCGCTGCCGTCGGGTGAGGAATTCCCGCGCTTCCGGGAGTTCTGGATCGAAAAACCCAAGCCCAAGGACAAACACCTGGTGATCTTCGCGCTGCTGGATTCGCCCCGTGCGACTGGCGCGTACCGCTTCACCATCCGTCCGGGCAATGACACCGTGGTCGATGTGAAGGCACGCGTGTTCCTGCGCGACAAGGTGAGCAAGCTGGGCCTCGCGCCGCTGACCAGCATGTTCCTGTTCGGCTCCAACCAGCCGTCGCCGGAGCATAACTTCCGTCCGGAGCTGCATGACTCTACCGGCCTGCAGATCCACGCTGGCAACGACGAGTGGATCTGGCGCCCGCTGAACAACCCGAAACACCTGTCCGTCAGCGCCTACAGCGTCGAGAACCCGCGTGGCTTCGGTCTGCTGCAGCGTGGCCGTGAATTCTCCCGCTACGAAGACCTCGACGACCGCTACGACCTGCGTCCCTCCGCCTGGGTCGAGCCGCAGGGCGATTGGGGCAAGGGCACCATCGAGCTGGTAGAGATCCCGACTCCGGACGAGACCAACGACAACATCGTTGCCTTCTGGAACCCCGAGAAGCGCCCGGAAGCCGGCGAGCCGCTGGACTTCGCCTACCGCATGCGCTGGACCAAGGACGAGCAGGCCCTGCACGATCCGAAGAACGCCTGGGTCATGCAGACCCTGCGCTCGGTCGGTGATGTGAAGCAGAAGAACCTGATCCGCCAGCCGGATGGCAGCGTCGCTCTGGTCGTCGATTTCGTCGGCCCGACTCTGAAGGCGCTGGCAGGCGATGCCCCGGTGAGCACCCAGGTGAGCACCGACGACAACGCTGAAGTGAAGGAAAACAGCCTGCGCTACAACGCAGTGACCCAGGGCTGGCGTCTGACCCTGCGGATCAAGGTCAAGGATCCGAAGAAGCCGACGGAAATGCGCGCTGCCCTGGTAAACGGTGGCCAGACAATTTCCGAAACCTGGAGCTACCAGCTGCCTGCCGATGAATAACTCCACCGCTACCACCGCGCCGGTGGCCGATTATCTCGCGCACCTGCCCCTGTCGGCGCAGGAGCGTGAGCGGCTGGCCAAGGCCGGTTCCTTCAGCGAGTTGCACGAGCAACTCGCTGGCGACGTCGAGGGTGAAGACGCTGCGCTGGCTTCGGTCGGTGCGCGTCTGCGCCACGGCTACGGCCAGGACCTCGACGATGCCCAGATGCTGGGCATGGACGACAACGGTCGTACCTACCTCAAGGCCGCGCCGCCGATCCAGCGCACCAAGGTGATCCCCGAACCCTGGCGCACCAACCCGATCATGCGCGGCTGGCGCCGCCTGACCGGGCGCAGCAACCCGGCCAAGCCTGCCCGCGACCTGCCCAAGGCCCGCTGGCAACGCGTCGGTTCGCTGCGCCGGTTCATCCTGGTCCTGCTCATGCTGGGCCAGACCAGCGTCGCCACCTACTACATGAAAGGCATCCTGCCCTACCAGGGCTGGGCCTTCGTCGACCTCGAAGAGATCAATCGCCAGACCTTCCTGCAGACCCTGGAGCAGGTGCTGCCCTATGCCATCCAGTTCGGCGTGCTGACGCTCTTTGCCATTCTCTTCTGCTGGGTCTCGGCAGGTTTCTGGACCGCCCTGATGGGCTTCTGGGAGCTGCTCACCGGTCGCGACCGCTACCGCATTTCCGGCAGCAGCGCAGGCAGCGAGCCGATTGCCGCCGACGCCCGCACGGCCATCGTCATGCCGATCTGCAACGAGGACGTCCCGCGCGTCTTCGCCGGCCTTCGGGCGACCTACGAGTCGGTGGCGGCCAGCGGCGAGCTGGATCGCTTCGACTTCTTCGTGCTCAGCGACACCAACCAGCCCGACATCGCCATGGCCGAAGAAAAGGCCTGGATCGAGCTGTGCAAGGAAGCCCTGGGCTTTGGTCGCATCTTCTACCGCCGCCGCCGCCGCCGGGTGAAGCGCAAGAGCGGCAACATCGACGACTTCTGCCGTCGCTGGGGCGGCCAGTACAAGTACATGGTCGTCATGGACGCCGACAGCGTGATGAGCGGCGACTGCCTGACCAAGCTGGTGCGCCTGATGGAGGCCAACCCCGAGGCTGGCATCATCCAGACCGCGCCCAAGGCGTCGGGCATGGACACCCTCTACGCGCGCATGCAGCAGTTCGCCACCCGCGTCTACGGCCCGCTGTTCACCGCCGGCCTGCACTTCTGGCAGCTGGGCGAATCCCACTACTGGGGACACAACGCGATCATCCGGGTGAAACCCTTCATCGAGCACTGCGCCCTGGCGCCGTTGCCGGGCAAGGGTTCCTTCGCTGGCGCGATTCTCTCCCACGACTTCGTCGAAGCCGCGCTGATGCGCCGCGCCGGCTGGGGCGTGTGGATCGCCTACGACCTGGAGGGCAGCTACGAGGAATTGCCGCCCAACCTGCTGGACGAGCTCAAGCGTGACCGCCGCTGGTGTCACGGCAACCTGATGAACTTCCGCCTGTTCCTGGTCAAGGGCATGCACCCGGTGCACCGCGCGGTGTTCCTCACCGGCGTGATGTCCTACCTGTCGGCGCCGCTGTGGTTCTTCTTCCTGGTGCTGTCCACCGCGCTGCTGGCGGTGCACCAGCTGATGGAGCCGCAGTACTTCCTGGAGCCGCGCCAGCTGTTCCCGATCTGGCCGCAGTGGCACCCGGAAAAGGCCATCGCCCTGTTCTCCACCACCCTGACCCTGCTGTTCCTGCCCAAGCTGCTCAGCGTCATGCTGATCTGGGCCAAGGGCGCCAAGGGCTACGGCGGTGTGATCAAGGTGACCCTGAGCATGCTGCTGGAGATGTTCTTCTCCGTGCTGCTCGCCCCGGTGCGCATGCTCTTCCACACTCGCTTCGTGCTGGCCGCGTTCCTCGGCTGGGAAGCCCAGTGGAAGTCGCCGCAGCGTGACGACGACGATACCCCGTGGAGCGAGGCGATCCGCCGCCACGGCCTGCAGACCTTGCTGGGCCTGTGCTGGGCCTTGCTGGTCGCGTGGCTGAACCCGCGCTTCCTGTGGTGGCTGTCGCCCATCGTCGGCGCCCTGATGCTGTCGATCCCGGTTTCGGTGATCAGCAGCCGGGTCAAGCTGGGCCTGGCCTCGCGCGACGAGAAGCTGTTCCTCATCCCCGAGGAATACGACACTCCCCGCGAGCTGCGCGCCACCGACGAGTACACCTACCAGAATCGCTGGCAGGCTCTGAAGGACGGCTTCGTCCGTTCCGCCGTCGACCCGGTACTGAATGCCCTGGCATGCGCCATGGGCACTGCCCGTCACGGTCAGTCCGCCGCCATCGAAGCGACCCGCACTGCACTGGTCGAGAAGGCGCTGGAAGCCGGCCCCGAGCAGCTCGACGGCAACCGTCGCCTGGCGCTGCTGAGCGACCCGGTGGCGCTGTCGCGCCTGCATCTGGCGCTCTGGCAGGGTGACAAGGAGCAGTGGATCGGCCCTTGGCGGCAATCGCTGAAGGCCGACGCCCATGCCCCGGCCGTGCCCTTGGCGCCGGTCGCGGAGCAAGGCGCCATGGCACTGCCCGCCGCGCAATCCTGACCCAGCGCCTCCCTCGTCCCGTCCGGGGCGAGGGAGGGGTGGCGGTTTAGCCTGTTTTCCCCACGCACCGCTGCTGGTACCCTTCGCCAGCTATCCAGAAAAGATTGAGATATCCGCCGCATGGGGTACGCTTCGCACCCTTCTGTGCCCGGCATGCCTGGTCGCGCGCGATTCGATCGCTGGAAAAAACAACAAGTTCTTTCACTTGCTTGGGAGTATGGGGATGAAAAAGTACCTGGCATCGCTGGTGATGGGCGTCTGCGCCCTGGTCAGCGTGAGCGCGGCTCAGGCCGGCGCCATCGATGAAGCGGCCAAGCGCGGCACGCTGCGCGTGGGCATGGACCCGACCTACATGCCGTTCGAGATGACCAACAAGCGCGGTCAGATCGTCGGTTTCGAAGTGGACCTGCTCAAGGCCATGGCCAAATCCATGAATGTCAAGCTGGAGCTGGTCTCCACCGCCTATGACGGCATCATCCCGGCCCTGCTTACCGACAAGTTCGACATGATCGGCTCGGGCATGACCCTGACCCAGGAACGCAACCTGCGCCTGAACTTCTCCGATCCCTTCATCGTGGTCGGCCAGACCCTGCTGATCCGCAAGGAACTGCAAGGCGAGATCAAGTCCTACAAGGACCTGAACGACGCGAAATACCGCATCACCTCCAAGATCGGCACCACCGGCGAATTCGTCGCCAAGAAGCAGCTGTCCAAGGCCCAATACCATGGCTTCGACAACGAGCCCGAAGCAGTCATGGACGTGGTCAACGGCAAGGCCGACGCCTTCATCTACGACTCGCCCTACAACGTCGTCGGCGTGAGCAAGTTCGGCGCCGGCAAGCTGGTGCACCTGGATCAGCCGTTCACCTACGAGCCGCTGGCCTTTGGTCTGAAGAAGGGCGACTACGACTCGATCAACTTCATCAACAACTTCCTCAAGCAGATCCGTGAAGACGGCACCTACGATCGCATTCACGACAAGTGGTTCAAGAACACCGACTGGCTCAAGGACATGGAATAATCCGCGTCTGACTCAGATCGACCCGACGCGCAGGCCCCAAGCCTGCGCGTTCGCATTTTCACGGTAGAGATTCGTGGCTAGAACGAAACGCGCAACCTGGCCCTGGCACGGGCTGACCGGACTGATCCTCCTGCTGATCGGCCTGGCCCTCTGGTACTCCACTTCGCTGATTTCCTACGAGTGGCGCTGGAACCGCGTCCCGCAGTACTTCGCCTACCAGGCCGAAGAACCGCAGCGTGCGGACAGCATCTCGCGGGTGGAAAAGATCGAGGATCAGGGCGACAAGGCCCGCGTCACCCTGGTGGACGACGACGGCAAGCAACAGGTGCTGACCGTGGCCGCCGACAGCCTGCAGTTCTCCGAGAACGACGATGTCGCCGAGGGCGATGTGGTCGGCGCGACCCGTCACTGGGCCGCCGGTCCGCTGGCCTGGGGCCTGTGGACCACGGTCTGGATTTCCTTCGTTTCTGGCGCGCTGGGCCTGTTCATCGGCCTGTTCACCGGTCTCTGCCGCCTGTCGAAGAACCCGACCCTGCACGACCTCTCGACCCTCTACGTCGAACTGGTGCGCGGCACGCCGCTGCTGGTACAGATTTTCATCTTCTACTTCTTCATCGGCACCGTGCTGAACCTGTCCCGCGAGTTCGCCGGGGTGGCCGCGCTGGCACTGTTCACCGGCGCCTACGTCGCTGAGATCGTCCGCGCCGGCGTGCAGTCCATCGCCCGTGGTCAGGACGAAGCCGCGCGCTCCCTGGGTCTGAACGCTGCGCAGTCGATGCGCCACGTGATCCTGCCGCAGGCCTTCAAGCGCGTGCTGCCGCCGCTGGCCGGGCAGTTCATCAGCCTGGTCAAGGACACTTCCCTGGTCTCGGTGATCGCCATCACCGAGCTGACCAAGAGCGGCCGCGAGGCGATTACCACCTCGTTCTCCACCTTCGAGATCTGGTTCTGCGTCGCCGCGCTCTATCTCGTGATCAACCTGCCGCTGTCGCATCTGGCGGGGCGCCTGGAGCGGAGGCTCGGCCAAAGTGATTGAAGTGCGTAACCTGACCAAGGTCTTCGACACTCGCGGGCAGGTCGTGCGCGCGGTGGATGACGTCACCACCGGCGTGGCCAAGGGCGAAGTGGTGGTGGTGATCGGGCCGTCCGGCTCGGGCAAGTCCACCTTCCTGCGCTGCCTCAACGGCCTGGAAGAGTTCGACTCCGGCTCGGTGAGCATCGACGGCGTCGACCTCGCCAACCCGAAGACCGACATCAACGCCTACCGCCGCGAAGTCGGCATGGTGTTCCAGCACTTCAACCTGTTCCCGCACATGACCGTGCTGGAGAATCTGTGCCTGGCGCAGAAAGTCGTGCGCAAGCGCGGCAAGGCCGAGCGCGAGGCCAAGGCCCGTGCGTTGCTGGACAAGGTCGGCATCGGCCAGAAGGCCAACGAGTACCCGTCGCGGCTCTCTGGCGGCCAGCAGCAGCGTGTGGCGATTGCCCGTGCGCTGTGCATGGAGCCGAAGGTGATGCTGTTCGATGAACCCACCTCAGCGCTCGACCCGGAGATGGTCGGCGAGGTGCTGGACGTGATGAAGACCCTAGCGCTGGAAGGCATGACCATGGTCTGCGTGACTCACGAGATGGGCTTCGCCCGTGAAGTGGCGGACCGCGTGCTGTTCTTCGATCACGGCAAGCTGTTGGAAGACGCCGCTCCGGCGGAATTCTTCGCCCAGCCTAAGGACGCGCGTGCGCAGACCTTCCTGCGGCAGGTGTTGTGAGACCGCTGCCTCGGTGAGCAAGCCGCCTCCGGGCGGCTTTTTTGTGCCTGCCCGGAGGGGAAGTCTGTTCTCTGTGATCAGCCGCTGGCACCCGTAGGGTGAATAATCCGGAACGGGTTATCCGCCAGGGCGGCGCATAGCGCCGTAGGCGTTATGCGCCCTACGCGGGCAGGTGAGGTGCAGGGCTTTTGTAGGATCACAAGGTGTATCGGCGACAAATCGCGGGCAAAAAGAAACCGCCCCGGAGGGCGGTTTCTTCTACAGCATCACTCGCGGTTGCGGGTCAGCAGCGCGGGACGCTCGGTCTTGCGGCGCGGTTCCAGCTCTTCCAGCTGTTCCGGCGTCGGGAAGCGGTCGGTGCGAACCAGGTCGCGCTTGTTGATCACTACCGGCTGGCGGGTCGGCTTGGCGGCGCCGTACTCGCTCGGCTCGCGCAGCGGGGCGTCGTTCATGCGCGAAGCCGGAGCCTTGCCGCCACGCTTGCGCTGGCCGGCCTTGCCCTGGGCGTTGCCGCCCTGGCCATGTCCCTGGGTACGACCGCCGCCGTTAGGCTTCTTGGCGGCACGGCCCTGGCCTTGTCCCTGACCCTGGCTGCGGCCTTGACCGCTTCCACCCTGGCCGCCGCCCTGACCACCCTGGCCGCGGGCGCGTTGCTGACCCTGGTTCTGGCCCTGACCTGCGCCTTGCCCCTGACCGCCACGGCGGCGCTGGCCGCGTTGCTGGTCCTTGTCCGGGAACGGGCTGACGTAGTCGGCGCGGTTGCCGAAGTTGTCGAAGTCGTCGTCGAGGAATTCTTCCGGGTCGCGGTTGCCGTCGGCTTTCGGTGCGCGAGCCGGCTTGGCCTGCTGCTGACGTCCCTGGCCCTGCTGGTCTTGCTGCTGGCGGGGCTGGCGCGGTTGACGGGGTTCGCGCGGCTCACGAGCCTGAGTGTTGGCGTTTGGTTGAGCGTCGCCGCCCTGGCCGTCGCCCTTCTTCTTGCCGCGACCGCCGCGACGGCGGCGCTTGCCGGCGGGTTTGTCGCCGTCGGCGGCTTCGCCTTCAGCGGCGGGGGCGGCGTGCTGTTGTTCTTCGCCCTGGGCCTGCTGCGGCTTGTCCTTGTTGCGGTCCTTGCGCTCGCCGCGCTTGGCCTTGTCCTTGCGCGGCTGGCGCTGCGGGGCTTCCTTCGGCTCGGGCTGCTGGACTTCCGGCAGCACGGTATCAGGGTCGAAGCCCTGCATGTCGCCATCGGGGATGCGCTGCTTGGTCAGGCGCTCGATGGCCTTGAGCAGCTTGTCCTCGTCCGGCGCCACCAGCGAGATGGCTTCACCGGTACGACCGGCGCGGCCGGTACGGCCGATGCGGTGAACGTAGTCTTCCTCGACGTTGGGCAGCTCGTAGTTGACCACGTGGGGCAACTGGTCGATGTCCAGGCCGCGGGCGGCGATGTCGGTGGCGACCAGGATGCGCACGTCGTTGGCCTTGAAGTCGGCCAGCGCCTTGGTGCGCGCGTTCTGGCTCTTGTTGCCGTGGATCGCGGCGGCCGGCAGGCCGTGCTTGGTCAGGTACTCGGCCAGGCGGTTGGCGCCGTGCTTGGTGCGGGTGAACACCAGCACCTGTTCCCAGGCGCCCATGGTCACCAGGTGCGCCAGCAGCGCGCGCTTCTGTACCGACGGAATGCGGAACACACGCTGCTCGATACGCTCGACGGTGGTGTTCGGCGGGGTGACCTCAATGCGCTCCGGGTTGTGCAGGAGCTTGTTGGTGAGGTCGATGATGTCTTTGGAGAAGGTCGCCGAGAACAGCAGGTTCTGGCGCTTGGCCGGAAGCTTGGCGAGGACCTTCTTCACGTCGTGGATGAAGCCCATGTCGAGCATGCGGTCGGCTTCGTCGAGGACGAGGATTTCCACGCGGGACAGATCGACGCTGCCCTGGCCGATCAGGTCGAGCAGCCGGCCGGGGCAGGCGACCAGGACGTCGACGCCCTTGGACATGGCCTGCACCTGAGGATTCATGCCGACGCCGCCGAAGATGCAGGCGCTTTTCAGGGGCAGGTCACGGGCGTAGACCTTGAAGCTGTCGTGCACCTGGGCAGCCAGCTCACGGGTCGGGGTCAGTACCAGGACGCGGGCCTGGCGCGGGCCGTGGCGGTGCTCGCGGTCCGGGTGGCCTTCGGGGAACAGGCGTTCGAGTACCGGGAGGGCAAAGCCGCCGGTCTTGCCGGTGCCGGTCTGGGCGGCAACCATGAGGTCGCGGCCTTGCAGTACGGCGGGGATGGCGCGTTCCTGAACGGGAGTGGGGCGCGCGTAGCCGGCGGCTTCAACGGCGCCAGCCAGGGCCTCGGAGAGACCGAGGGAAGTAAAGGACATGCGGGGTTCCTGTAGGCCGGCGACCTGCCGGCTCGAGGGCGCGTGATTTCAGGCTCGGGGCGAGCGCTCAGCCGATGGCTGGAAGCACCCCGTCCACGATACGCCGGCGTTGCGCTGGCCGGGATCGCGGACGGTAAGCCCGGAGCAATGATCCTCAGCGGGGGAGCTTGAGGTTGTTCCAGAGCGCCAGGCTGGGTTCAGCCTGGTTCAGGGTGTAGAAATGCAGACCGGGTGCGCCGCCTTCGAGGAGGCGTTCGCACATGTCGGTGATGACCTGCTCACCAAAGGCCTGGATGCTGGCGATGTCGTCGCCGTAGGCTTCCAGCTGCTTGCGAATCCAACGGGGGATTTCCGCGCCACAGGCGTCGGAGAAGCGGGCCAGTTTGGTGTAGTTGGTGATCGGCATGATACCCGGTACGACCGGAATGCTGACACCGAGTTTCTCCGCACGCTCGACAAAATGGAAGTAGCTGTCGGCGTTGAAGAAGTATTGTGTGATGGCAGAGTCGGCGCCGGCTTTGACCTTGCGCACGAAATTCGCCAAATCATCCTCGAAATTGCGCGCCTGCGGGTGAACTTCCGGATAGGCGGCAACTTCGATGTGGAAGTGATCGCCGGTTTCGGCGCGGATGAATTCCACCAGTTCGTTGGCGTAGCGCAGCTCGCCGCTGGCCATGCCCATGCCCGAGGGCAGGTCGCCGCGCAGGGCGACGATGCGACGGATGCCGGCATCCTTGTAGTGGGCCAGCAGGGCACGCAGCTCGGGCTTGGTGTCGCCGACGCAGGACAGGTGCGGTGCGGTCGGCACCTTCACTTCGCCATCCAGCTGCAGCACGGTGGTCAGGGTACGGTCGCGGGTGGAGCCGCCGGCACCATAGGTGCAGGAGAAGAAGTCGGGCTTTTTCGCGGCCAGCTGGCTTGCGGTGGCCAGCAGTTTTTCATGGCCGGCTTCGGTCTTGGCGGGGAAGAACTCGAAGCTGAAACGGCGTTCTTTCTGACTCATGGTCGTTCCTTCGGCGCCCCGTCATCGCGTGGCTGCCGGCATGTGCCGTCGACTTCAGAAGTAACGGCGGTAGTTGTCTATCTTCGTGCGCAGTCGCTCGGCGCTGGGCTCGTGCGCATGGCCGAGGACGGCCAGGATGCGCTGCGACTGAACATGGTATTCGGCGATCTTGCTCCGCGCCCAGGTCGAGGGTGGCGGCTGCAGGTTGGTGATCCGGTCGCACAGCTTGACGATCGCATACTGCGGCGCGCCGGTCGCCAGCCTTTCGAGGTAGATGTCGAATGGCAGTTTCTCGCCATTCACCATCTTGCTCAGGCGCTGGGCGCCGTCGGCGACGAACTCGCCGAAACGCGTCTGCAGTTCCTCGAAGGGCACCGGGGTGTCTTCGAGCACGTCGTGCAGCAGGGCGATCTGGACGGTTTCCGCCAGGCGCTGGATGGGCGCTTCGCGGTCGGCCGCCATCACTTCATTGGCTACCATCGCCAGGTGGACTGCGTAGGGCAGCGACGAGGCGGTCAGCGTCTGCCCGGCGTGAGCGCCGGCGGCGAAGAGCCAGGCCTGGTTGTAGCTGTCCTGCAGATCCATGGGGCACCAGATGGCAAAGAGGGCAGACGATTGCTCGTCTGCCCTCCGGCACATCAGTAGCGGTAGGTGTCCGGCTTGAACGGGCCTTCCACGGTCACGCCGATGTACTCGGCCTGTTTCGGGGTCAGCTGGGTGACCACACCACCGAAGCCTTTCACCATTTCCAGGGCCACTTCTTCGTCGAGCTTCTTGGGCAGTACTTCGACGGTCAGACGTTCGGCTTTTTTCTCGGCGGAGAGGTCGGCGTACTTCTGCTCGAACAGGAAGATCTGCGCCAGCACCTGGTTGGCGAAGGAGCCGTCCATGATGCGGCTCGGGTGGCCGGTGGCGTTGCCCAGGTTCACCAGGCGGCCTTCGGCCAGCAGGATCAGGTAGTCATCGTTGGCCGGATCGAATTCGCCGGCGCCGGTGCGGTGGATCTTGTGCACCTGCGGCTTGACCTCTTCCCAGGCCCAGGTCTTGCGCATGAAGGCGGTGTCGATCTCGTTGTCGAAGTGACCGATGTTGCACACCACGGCGCGCTTCTTCAGCGCTTTGAGCATGCCGGCGTCGCAGACGTTGACGTTGCCGGTGGTGGTAACGATCAGGTCGATCTTGCCCAGCAGGGCGGCGTCAACGCTGGCTTCGGTGCCGTCGTTCAGGCCGTTCTTGTAGGGGGAGACCAGCTCGAAGCCGTCCATGCAGGCCTGCATGGCGCAGATCGGGTCGATTTCCGACACTTTGACGATCATGCCTTCCTGACGCAGGGACTGGGCGGAGCCCTTGCCCACGTCGCCGTAGCCGATCACCAGGGCCTGCTTGCCCGACAGCAGGTGGTCGGTGCCGCGCTTGATGGCGTCGTTCAGGCTGTGACGGCAGCCGTACTTGTTGTCGTTCTTGCTCTTGGTCACAGCGTCGTTGACGTTGATCGCCGGGACTTTCAGGGTGCCGGCCTTGAGCATGTCGAGCAGGCGGTGCACACCGGTGGTGGTCTCTTCGGTGACGCCGTGGATGCGCTCGAGCATCTGCGGGTATTTCTTGTGCAGGATTTCGGTCAGGTCACCGCCGTCGTCCAGCACCATGTTGGCGTCCCACGGCTGGCCATCCTTGAGAATGGTCTGCTCGATGCACCACTCGTACTCCTGCTCGGTCTCGCCTTTCCAGGCGAATACCGGGATGCCGGCGGCGGCGATGGCGGCAGCGGCCTGGTCCTGGGTGGAGAAGATGTTGCAGGACGACCAGCGCACTTCGGCGCCCAGCGCGGTCAGGGTCTCGATGAGTACCCCGGTCTGGATGGTCATGTGGATGCAGCCGAGGATCTTCGCGCCTTTCAGCGGCTGGCTGGCGGCGTACTTGCGGCGCAGGCCCATCAGAGCCGGCATTTCGGACTCGGCGATGATCAGCTCGCGGCGGCCCCAGGCGGCCAGGGAAATGTCGGCGACTTTGAAGTCGGTGAAACCGGCAGGCGTCATGACAGCGCTCATGCGTAACTCTCCATTCGTTGTCTGCGAATGGGCGCCGTTGATGCGTTTGGCGATCGGCGGATGCCGACCGTGACGCGCCCCATCCGAGCCTGACATGTCGAAGCGAATCGACCTGCTGCAGCGCCCCTCGGACAGGTGGCGGGAACAGCCGGACAGCGCCGGCCATTATTGAAGCTTGCGGATTATAGCCATGGCGCATGACAAGCCAAAGGCTTTTGGTCGCGTTCGCGCACTGGATCGCGGCCGGGATCCCCGTCGCGCCCGCGCCAGGGGCCGTGAAAACCCTGGCGCGGGCGTCGTGGCGGGGATCGTTGGGCGCCCGCGGGAGCGGGCACCGGCTGTCAGTTGGCTCAGATCACGCCGTCGTCGCGCAGCTTGCCGATGGCCGCCTGGTCCAGGCCCAGCACGCCTTCGAGGATTTCCTGGGTGTGCTGGCCGAGGGTCGGCGGGGCATTGCGGTATTCCACGGGGGTCTCGGACAGGCGGATCGGGCTGGCCACCTGCGGCACGCTGCCGGCCAGCGGGTGCGGCAGGTCCACGCGCAGGCCTCGGGCGATCACCTGCGGGTCGGCGAAGACCTGCGCCAGGTCGTTGATCGGGCCGCACGGCACGCTGGCCTGTTCCAGCACGGCGATCCACTCGGCGGTGGTGCGCATGACGGTGGCCTGGCGGATCAGCGGGATCAGCACCTCGCGGTGCGCCACGCGCGCCTGGTTGGTGGCGAAGCGTTCGTCGGTGGCCCATTCCGGGTGGCCCGCCACTTCGGCGAACTTGCGGAACTGGCCATCGTTGCCGACGGTGAGGATGAAGTCGCCATCGGCGGTGGGGAAGTCCTGGTACGGCACGATGTTCGGGTGCGCGTTGCCCAGGCGACGCGGCGGGTTACCGGTAGTCAGGTAGTTCAGGGTCTGGTTGGCCAGGCAGGCGACCTGCACGTCCAGCAGCGCCATGTCGATGTGCTGGCCGATACCGCTGACGTCGCGGTGGGCGAGGGCGGCGAGGATCGCGGTGGACGAGTACAGGCCGGTGAGGATGTCGGTCAGTGCGACGCCGACCTTCACCGGGCCGGCGCCTTCCTCGGCGTCGGAGCGGCCGGTCAGGCTCATCAGGCCGCCCAGACCCTGGATCATGAAGTCGTAGCCGGCGCGCTTGGCGTAGGGGCCGAACTGGCCGAAGCCGGTGATCGAGCAGTAGATCAGCTTCGGGTTGAGCGCTTTCAGCGACTCATAGTCCAGGCCATAGGACTTCAGGCCGCCGACCTTGAAGTTCTCCAGCACGATGTCGGCCTTGGCGGCGAGCTCGCGTACCAGGCGCTGGCCTTCGGGCTGGGTGAAGTCGATGGTCAGGGATTTCTTGTTGCGGTTCGCCGACAGGTAATACGCCGCTTCGCTGGTGTCGCGGCCATCGCTGTCCTTGAGGAACGGCGGGCCCCAGGCGCGGGTGTCGTCGCCGCTGCCGGGGCGCTCGATCTTGATCACTTCCGCGCCGAGGTCGGCGAGGATCTGTCCGGCCCAGGGGCCGGCGAGAACGCGGGAGAGGTCGAGGACACGGATGTGCGAAAGGGCGCCGGACATGCAATCACCTGCAACGTGAATAGGGGCGGGGAGGGCGCAGTGCGGGGACGCCACGGTCCTCCCCGGGGCCTCTCGGGCGAGAGGTAAACGGTCGCCAGCCCGGCCCTCGATGAGAGCCGGGCTGGAGTGAGGCGTTTAGAAGAACGCCTGGATGCCGGTCTGGGCGCGGCCGAGGATCAGCGCGTGGACGTCGTGGGTCCCTTCGTAGGTGTTCACCACTTCCAGATTGACCAGGTGGCGGGCGACGCCGAACTCATCGGAGATGCCGTTGCCGCCGAGCATGTCGCGGGCCAGACGGGCGATGTCCAGAGCCTTGCCGCAGCTGTTGCGCTTCATTATCGAGGTGATTTCGACGGCGGCGGTGCCTTCGTCCTTCATCCGGCCCAGGCGCAGGCAGCCTTGCAAGGCGAGGGCGATGTCGGTCTGCATGTCCGCCAGTTTCTTCTGGATCAGCTGGTTGGCGGCCAGCGGGCGGCCGAACTGCTTGCGGTCCAGGGTGTACTGGCGAGCGGTATGCCAGCAGGCTTCGGCGGCGCCCAGGGCGCCCCAGGAAATGCCGTAGCGGGCGGAGTTCAGGCAGGTGAACGGACCGCGCAGGCCGCGCACGTCCGGGAAGGCGTTCTCTTCCGGGCAGAACACGTTGTTCATCACGATCTCGCCGGTGATCGAGGCGCGCAGGCCGACCTTGCCGTGGATCGCCGGGGCGGACAGGCCTTCCCAGCCTTTCTCGAGGACGAAGCCGCGGATCTGGCCTTCGTCATCCTTGGCCCAGACCACGAAGACGTCGGCGATCGGGCTGTTGGTGATCCACATCTTGGCGCCGGTCAGGCGGTAGCCGCCGTCGACCTTCTTGGCGCGGGTGATCATCGAGCCCGGGTCGGAACCGTGGTCCGGTTCGGTCAGGCCGAAGCAGCCGATGTATTCGCCGCTGGCCAGTTTCGGCAGGTATTTCTGCTTGGTGGCTTCGTTGCCGAATTCGTTGATCGGCACCATCACCAGGGAGGACTGCACGCTCATCATCGAGCGGTAGCCGGAGTCGATGCGCTCGACTTCACGGGCGATCAGGCCGTAGCACACGTAGTTCAGGCCGCTGCCGCCGTACTGTTCGGGGATGGTCGCGCCGAGCAGGCCGGTTTCGCCCATCTCGCGGAAGATCGCCGGGTCCGTCTGCTCGTGGCGGAAGGCTTCCAGCACGCGCGGGGCCAGCTTGTCCTGGGCGAACTGCTGGGCGCTGTCGCGCACCATGCGCTCTTCTTCGGTGAGTTGCTGATCCAGCAGCAGCGGATCTTCCCAGTTGAAGCTTGCTTTGGTCGCCATGGAGAAACCTCGAACGCAGACAGTGAAAGACCCGCACAAGTCTAGGCGGGTTGGGTGTGGGTCATCCTAGTCAGCCGTCGGGAAGCCGGGCAACCGACTAATTCGCAAGCTGTTGTGCTATTTTGTCACTCCGTAACTGCCGGGTTGCTGAGAAACTGTGGTCTTGAGCCTCTATTTCAGGTATTTCTGGCGAATCCTGCGCATCTCGATATTCCGAAGAGGCATTCGATGCGACGCAAGATCCCGACCACCGCGGCGCTGGTGGCCTTCGAATCCGCCGCTCGCCACGAGAGCTTCACCAAGGCTGCCGACGAACTGTCGCTGACCCAGAGCGCCATCTGCCGGCAGATCGCCACGCTGGAGGAATTCCTCGGCGTTGAGCTGTTCCGCCGCTCGCGGCGCGGCGTAAAGCTGACGGAGGCGGGGCTCAACTACAGCCGTCGCGTCGCCCAGCGCCTGGACGCTGTGGAGCGCGATACCCTCGCGGTGATGGGCCAGCAGGGCGGTGGCACGCTGGAGCTGGCGGTGGTGCCGACCTTCGCCACCCAATGGCTGCTGCCTCGGCTGAAGGACTTCAAGCGCCTGCATCCGGAGGTCACGGTCAACCTGACCAACCGCACCCGGCCCTTCCTGTTCGCCGACACTGAGTTCGATGCCGCGCTGTATTTCGGCGACGGCGTCTGGTCCGGTACGGTGGCCAACTTCCTCATGCACGAAAACCCGGTCCCGGTGTGCAGCCCCGAGCTGCTGGGCGGGCAACGGGAGCTGTCCGCCGCGCAGATTGCCGAGCTGCCGCTGATGCAGCAGACCACCCGGCCCTACGCCTGGCGCCAGTGGTTCGGTTCGCTGGGCATGAGCGTGGCGCACGACATGAGCGGCACCCGTTACGAGCTGTTCTCCATGCTCGCCCAGGCGGCGATGCACGGCATGGGCGTCGCGCTGATTCCCCCGATGCTGATCCAGCACGAGCTGGCCGACGGCCGGCTGATCGTGCCGATGCAACATGCCTATTTGAGCGAAAACGCCTATTACCTGATGATTCCTGAACGCAAGGTGGAGTCGGCGGCTCTGGGAGCGTTCCGCGACTGGCTGGTCGACGAGGCGGCGCGCTATCGCGCTGAAGCGGGGCTGGGCTGAGACATGACAAGGCACTCGGTACAGGCCTGATTCACACTTGCATAGCCGGCGGGGCTTTCCCCGTCATCGCGCTCACGAGGCGCTACCTCCCAAGAAGGAGCTTCCATGAATTTCCATACCCGCAAATGGGTCAAGCCTGAAGACCTCAACCCGAACGGCACCCTGTTCGGCGGCAGTCTTCTGAAGTGGATCGACGAAGAGGCGGCGATCTACGCCATCGTCCAGTTGGGCAATCAGCGCGTGGTCACCAAGTTCATCTCGGAGATCAACTTCGTCAGTTCCGCGCGCCAGGGCGACATCATCGAACTGGGCATCACCGCCACCGAGTTCGGCCGCACCTCGATCACCCTGAGCTGCGAAGTGCGCAACAAGATCACCCGCAAGAGCATCCTCACGGTCGACAGGATGGTCTTCGTCAACATCGGCCCGGACGGCCAACCTGCGCCCCACGGTCGTACCGAGATCCTCTACATCAAGGATCAGTTCAAGGACGATGCCATTCCGCAGCCCTGACGGCTGATTCGCCAGATGATTGCCTGCGGGCCCGGAGCCAAGCCGAACCGCGGCGAAAATCTTTGCATTTACGGCGATTGAATGTGAGCCTTTGCCCGCCCACGGCGGGCTTGGGCCGACGCTAGCTCCCCGCCGATCCAGCAGCACGCATTGCCTAGAATGCTGCTGCAAAACAATGACCGGGAGAGACCATGCATACCACCTTCGCATCCGCGCTGCGCCAATTGGCCGTCGCCACCTGTGCCAGCCTGCTGCTGGCCGGCGCCGCGCACGCCGCAGCGATCAAAGCCGACACCAAGCCCGAGGCCGGCACCTTCAAGATGGGCATGCAGCCCTGGCTGGGCTACGGCCAGTGGTACGTCGCCGAAAAGGCCGGCGCCTTCAAGGCCAACGGCCTGGAGCAGGTCGAACTGGTCAACTTCACCGAAGACAAGGACATGAACGCCGCCCTGGCCAGCGGTCAGATCGACGGCGGTAACCTCGCCACCCACACCGCCATGGCCATGGTCGCTGCCGGCCTGCCGGTGAAGATCGTCCTGCTGCTGGATCAGAGCACCAGCGCCGACGCGCTGATCGTCGATCCGTCGATCAAGACCCTGACCGACCTCAAGGGCAAGCAGGTTGCCTACGAAGAAGGCACCACCAGCGACATTCTCCTGCACAGCGCCCTGCGCAAGGCCGGCCTGACCATCGCCGACGTGCAGCCGGTGCCAATGCCCGCCGCCAACGCCGGCAGCGCTCTGATCGCAGGGCAAGTCCCGGCCGCCGTGACCTACGAGCCCTACCTGTCCGCTGCCAAGCAGCAGAATCCCAAGGTCAACCTGTTGTACAAGGGTTCGGATGATCCGGGCATCATCAGCGACGTGTTCGTGGTGCGCGACGAAGTGCTGAAGGAGCGTCCCGGCCAGGTGCTGGCGCTGATCAAGAGCTGGGAAGCCGGCCTCAAGCACTACAACGAGAAGAGCGCCGAAGGCCGCGCCGCCATCGCCCAGGGTGTGGGCGCCGACGAGTCCGAGCTGACCAGCGCCTTCGACGGCGTGCACTTCTACTCGGTGAAAGAGAATAAGGCCGAGCTGAAGGGCGCCTTCCAGAAGGGCTCCTTCGAGCACATCCAGAAGGCCGCCAGCGAAGCCGGCATCCTCCAGCAGCCGGTCACCCCGGCGCAGGCCATCGACGCGCGTTTCGTCGAGGCGCTCTGATTCTCTGATTCATTGATCTTCCGAGACACGGCGCGCGCCGGCCCTGAGCCGGCGCGCGTCTTTCTCCGTTCGACGAGCCCGACATGAAAGTCCGCAAATCCAACCCGCTGTTCACCATCGGCAAGCCGATCGCGCAGCGTCACTTCCTGCTCATCGGCGGCGCCGTATTCGTCCTGCTGGCGCTGCTCTGGTGGCTGGCCGGCGCCAGCGGCGCAGTGCCGAAGATCTTTCTGCCGGCGCCCGGCGACGTCTGGGCGCG
This sequence comes from Pseudomonas sp. PDM18, assembly GCF_014852585.1. Taxonomy (GTDB): domain Bacteria; phylum Pseudomonadota; class Gammaproteobacteria; order Pseudomonadales; family Pseudomonadaceae; genus Pseudomonas. Next base: position 35,780 of record NZ_JACVBX010000019.1, read on the forward strand.
CATGCTCAAGCTGGCTGCCGACGGCACCCTGTGGTCGGACCTGAAGGTCAGTGTGTACCGCATCGCCGTGGCTTTCCTGGTGTCCTCGGCGATGTCCATCGTGATCGGCGTGTTCGCCGGCTGCTACGGCTTCTGGAAGGCCGCCACCGAGCCGCTGGTGGACTTCGTGCGCTACATGCCGGTGGTTGCCTTCGTCCCACTGACTATCCTCTGGGCCGGCACCAGCGACTTCCAGAAATTCCTCATCATCTGGATCGGCACCTTCTTCCAGCAGGTGCTGATGGTGATGGACGCCATCAAGCGCGTGCCGGCGGACTTCGTCGGCCTCGGCCGCACCCTTGGCATGCCGGACCGCCGCATCCTCCTGAAGATCGTCCTGCCCAGCGCGCTGCCGGGCATCTGGGATGCGCTGCGGATCAGCCTCGGCTGGGCCTGGACCTGGTTGGTGCTGGCCGAGCTGGTAGCCGCAACCTCCGGCCTGGGCTACCGCATCACCGTGTCCCAGCGCTTCTTCCAGACCGACACCATCATCGGCTACATCCTTCTGCTGGGCTTCCTCGGGCTGGTCACCGACCAGGCCATGCGCGCCGGCGAGAAGGTCCTGTTCCGCTATAACCGGAGGCGCAGCTGATGGCGACCCTGGAAATCTCCGGCCTGAACAAGAGCTTCGCGGTCGGCAAGGAGCGCCGAGAGGTGCTGCGCAGCATCTACCTGACCCTGGCGGACAACGAATTCGTTTCCATCGTCGGTACCTCGGGCTGCGGCAAGAGCACGTTGCTTTCCATTGCTGCCGGCCTGGAGGAATTCGACAGCGGCAGCGTGAAGGTGGATGGCGTGCCGATCGCAGGTCCCGGCCTGGACCGTGGCGTGGTGTTCCAGTCCTACACCCTGCTGCCGTGGCTCACCGCGCGGCAGAACGTCGAGTTCGCCCTCAAGGCGGCCGGCATGTCCCGCATGCAGTGCCGCGAGATCGCCGATGAGCACCTGGAGCTGGTGAAGCTGACGAAGTTCGCCGAGGCCTACCCGAACGAGCTCTCCGGCGGCATGAAGCAGCGCGTGGCGATTGCCCGGGCGTTGTCCTACCGACCGAAGATCCTGCTGATGGACGAGCCCTTCGGCGCGCTGGACGCCATGACCCGCCACCAGATGCAGGAGCTGCTCACGCGTATCTGGGAAACCCACCGGCTGACGGTGATGTTCGTCACCCATGACGTGGAAGAGGCAGTTTATCTGTCCGACCGCATCGTGGTGATGGGCCTGGGCCCGGGGCGGATCAAGAGCACCTTCGATGTGAAGCTCGGTCGCCCACGCCATGAGGACATGGCCGCCAGCGCCGAGTTCATCGACCTGCAGCGCCAGGTGCTGCGTTCGATCCGCGAAGAAGAACAGGGCGTCGCCGCCCTGTAGTTCTCAAGCGTGCATGGGCTTACCAGCGACCGGAGGCCCCGCCGCCGCCGCTGGAGCCACCACCGCCACGGAAGCCACCGCCTCCGCCACCCCCACGCCCACCGCCGCCACGGCCGATCGAGCTGATGATCATCAACAGCAGCTGCAGTACGCCCGAGGTCAGCCACATCGGCGGCAGGAAGAAGATGTAAAGCACCAGCGGAATCGAGAAGGAACCGATCATTTGCTGCTGCAGGGCTTCGGGGTTGGCTTCGCTGAACAGCAATACTGCCGAGGCCACGCCGCCGACCAGCGCACTGCATAGCAGGTAGCGGCCCATGCTGCGCTGGCGCAACCACTGCACCGGGAACAGCAGGCAGAGCAGCGGCACACCCACCAGCAGGGCGAGCAGGCCGAGCAGGCGCGCCGGGGGGAATTCCTCGGCGGCGCTGGCGTTGCGGTTGGAGTACGCATCGCTGTAGCCCGTCACCGGGCCCGTCTGCGGCAGCTGATCCGCTGCGCCCCCATCGGGTTCGGCAGGGGTTGCCGCTGGCGGTTCTATCAGTGCGACGAGGCTGTCGACGCCGGCCTGGATGCCGCCGGCGAAGTCGCCGGTCTTGAAGTGCGGGACTATCTGATCGCGAATGATGCGCCCTGCCTGCACGTCGGTGATGGTTCCCTCCAGCCCGTAGCCGACTTCGATGCGCAGCGCGCGATCATTCTTGGCAACCACCAGCAGCACACCGTCGTCCACGCCCTTGCGACCCAGCTTCCACTGTTCGAAGGCGCGCACCGCGTAGTCTTCGATGCTGTCCTCGCCAGTGCTGGGGATCAGCAGCACGGCGATCTGCGCGCCCTTGCGCTGCTCCAGTCCGGCGAGCTGGCTTTCCAGCTGCGTGCGCTGGCCCGCGTCGAGGGTCTGGGTGAGATCGGTGACACGGGCGCTGAGCGGCGGGATGGCGACCGGCGCCGCCTGCAGCAGAGCCGCCCAGCACAGCAGCAGGGCGGCCAGCAGCCAGCGCGGCAGGGTCATTGCGCGGGCTGCGCCGGCGCGTTGCCGAAGTCCACTTTAGGCGCGGTGGAGATGGCGGCTTCGTTCTCGACGCTGAAGTTGGCCTTGGGCTGGTAGCCGAAGATCTTCGCGGTGATCACCTGCGGGAACTGGCGAATCATCACGTTGTATTCCTGCACCGACTTCACGTAGCGGCCGCGGGCGACGGTGATGCGGTTCTCGGTGCCTTCGAGCTGGGTCAGCAGGTCCTTGAACAGGCCGTCGGCCTTGAGCTGCGGGTAGTTCTCGGTGACCACCAGCAGGCGCGAGAGCGCCGAGCTGAGTTCGCCCTGGGCCTGCTGGAAACGCTTCACGGCAGCCTCGTCGCCGAGCTGGTCGGCGTTGAGCGTGGTGCTGCCGACCTTGGCACGGGCCTCGGTCACTTGGGTCAGCACGCTGGCTTCATGGGAGGCGTAGCCCTTCACGGTGCTGACCAGGTTGGGGATCAGGTCGGCGCGGCGCTGGTACTGGTTGAGCACTTCCGACCAGGCGGCCTTCACCTGTTCGTCGCCGGCCTGCATGGCGTTATAGCCGCAGCCGGAGAGCAGGGTGACCAGGATGTAGCCGGTAAGGAACTTGATCAAACGGGGCATGGCAGGCGCTCGTGCTGGCGAAAAGGCCCAGTCTAGGCCAGTTCCGGCTGACGAGTCAGATGGAAATGTCCGAAGCAGCCGATGCTTGCCGGCCATGGGGTGGCTCGGGGTAGAATCGGCTTGGTCTATACCAGGAGTTCGTTTTCGTGCTCGCCACTACCCTGGTGCTGCTGGCCGCCCTGCTGCACGCTACCTGGAACACCCTCGTCAAATTCAGCAACGACCGCCTGCTGGTAGTCGCCTGCATGGATATGGTCGGCCTGACGGCCGGCCTGGCCCTGCTGCCCTGGATCGAGATTCCACCCGCCGAGGTCTGGCCCTGGCTATTGGCCGCCGTGTCGCTGCAACTGGTCTACCGGGTTCTACTGATCCAGGCCTACAAGGTCGGTGACCTGGGGCTGGTCTACCCGCTGATGCGCGGCCTGTCGCCGCTGGTGGTGCTGGCGCTGACGCTGACCTTCGGCGGCGAGCACCTGACCGACAGGCAGATCCTCGGCATCCTGCTGATCCCGGTCGGCATGCTGTTCCTGCTCAAGGGTGGGGGCGGCTCGAAGCTGCCGTGGATCGCCTATCCCACCGTGCTGCTGATGGGCGTTTGCATCGGCAGCTACACCTGGACCGACGGCAACGCACTGAAGCTTTGGCCCAGACCGCTGGACTACCTGGTCTGGCTGTCGCTGCTGTCTGGCCTGCCGTTTCCGCTGGTGGCGCTGGTTGGGCGAACGCGGGCCTTCGCCAAGTTCTGGATCAACGACTGGAAGCTCGGCCTGAGCGTCGGTTTCTGCGTGCTGCTCAGCTACGGGCTGGTGCTCTGGGCCATGCAGATGGGCTCCATTGCCGAGGCCGCCGCGCTGCGCGAGACCAGCGTGCTGCTGGTGGTGCTGTTCGGCATGCGCTTCCTCAAGGAGCCCTTCGGCCTGCCGCGTCTGGCCGCGTGCAGCCTGGTGCTGACGGGGATGTTGGTGATGAAGCTCTGAGGATTGGCCCCGGCTACGCCACGCGTCGCCAAGCCGGTCAAGGACGTGGTGTGGGGCGATGGCCTAAGCTGCGCGCTTTCCCCTCAACGAGACTTCCCCATGCCCATTGCCTTCTGGTGCGTCCTGATCGCGATCTTTCTGCCCTACGTCGGCACCAGCATCGCCAAGTTCACCGGCGGTGGCTTCGGCCCCCGGCAGAACCACGACCCGCGTACCTTCCTCGCCACCCTGGAGGGCTATCGCAAGCGCGCCAACGCCTTCCAGATGAACAGCTTCGAGGTGACCCCGGCCTTCGCCGCGGCGGTGATCATCGCCTACGTGGTGAACAACGCCGAGCCGGCCACCATCGACCGCCTGGCCATCGCCTGGGTCACCAGCCGCCTGCTCTACCTGATCTTCTATATCGCCGATCTGGCGCTGCTGCGCTCGCTGGTCTGGTTCCTCGGCATGGGCCTGATCATCGCGATCTTCGTCGTTTCGGCCGCCTGAACGGCGGCTGAACGAAAGATGCACGGCTGCGGCGGATGGCCGCAGCTGCTTGGGCGTGGTCTGGAACATTCGGAAATCGGGGCGGATAATCCGGCGCTTCCGTGAATAGCCGTCCTACAAGAGTCCCCCATGAAGTTGAAGACCCTGCTCGTTCTGCTGCTCGCCGGCACGGCGCTCGCCGGCTGCCATCGCCAGGACCCCAACTCGCCGGAGTACAAGCGCCAGGCGGTGTTCAAGGAGATGCTCAAGACCAGCGAGGATATGGGCGGCATGCTGCGCGGACGCATCCCCTTCGATGCGGACAAGTTCCGCGCGAACTCGACCAAGCTCGGCGAGCTGGCCGGCAAGCCCTGGCAGTATTTCCCCAGCACCCAGCCGCCGGCTGACCAGGTGGAAAGCGACGACACCCGCGCCAAGGCGGAAATCTGGCAGCGCCAGCTGGAGTTCCAGGCCGACGCCAAGACCTTCCAGCAGGCCGTCCGCGCGTTGGGCGAGAACACCCGCAATGCCGCGCCGACGCCTGAGGGCGTGCGCAAGGACTTTGCCGCGGTGGAAGACGCCTGCGAAGCCTGCCACAAGAAATTCCGCGCGCTCTAACGCCGTAGTCCTTTGTAGGAGCGAGCAGGCTCGCTCCTACAGTCAGCGTGACCCGCCAAATAGGGCTTTACTCCTCCAGCTCGCGCTTGGCCTGCTCCAGTTCGGCGCGGGCCTCGGCCAGCTTGTCCTTGCGCTTCTCGATCTTGTCCGCGTCGCCCTTGTTCATCGCCTTGCGCAGGTCCTTTTCGCGCTGGGCGACGTCCTTCTCCGCGTCCAGCACGTTCTGCTTGCGCTCCTGCGTAAGGCTGGCGTCGGTGCAGTAGGTCTTTACCTTCTCCAGGGCGGTCTGCAGGCCGGCGACGCGGTTGCCGTTGCCCTGGGCCTTGGCCTGCTCGAGCTGGGTTTCGATGGCGGCGCGCTTGGCGGCGCAGCCGGTCAGTGGCTGTTTGGCGGCCTCGGCGGCAAACAGCGGGCTTGCGCAGCCGAGGGCGAGAGCGGCGGCCATCAGGGCAGAGCTTCGGAACATTTTCGGAGTCCTTGGTTACCAAACACTATGACGTTGGAGTCAACGGCTAGAGTTTGCCATGGACGGTGCGGCGAGGGGCTGCCCCAGGACAATCGCCCTCGTTCGATTGCCAGGAGAAAGCCGGGACTCGCAAGGCCCGCCAGGCGGGCAAGGAGAGGCGGTATGCGGGTGGCGATGCGGATCGTGCAGGCACTCATCGCGCTGCTGGTGCTGGCGCTGCTGGTGGGCGGCTGGTGGTACGTGCCCGGTGAGCTGAAGCTGCAGCCGGTGCTGACCGGCAGCAGCGAGGATGCCTCGGTGCGCCAGGGCGAACGGCGCCGCAGCTATGTCCTCTACGTGCCGCAGAAACTGGCCGTGCGCCCGGCGCTGCTGGTGGTCCTGCACAGCTCGCAGAGCAACGGCGAGCGCATGCGCCGTGACAGCGGCTACCGCTTTGATGCCCTGGCTGATCGCGATGGTTTCCTTGTGCTCTATCCCGATGGTTTCGAAGGGCACTGGAACGACTGTCGACGGGTTGCTTCCTACAGCGCGCGACGCCTGAACATCGACGATGTCGGTTTCCTCTCGCAGATGATCGATAGCCTGCAGCGCGAGCGTGGCGTCGACCCCGAGCGGGTGTTCGTCACGGGGTACTCCAACGGCGGGCAGATGGCGTTGCGGCTGGCGGCCGAGGCGCCGGACAAGGTTGATGGCGTTGCCGCCGTGGCCGCCAGTCTGCCGGCCACTGACAACGACGCCTGCCATCCCGCCGAAAGGCCCAAGGCGGCGCTGTTGATGAACGGCACACGGGACCCGATCAATCCCTACGCGGGGGGCCGAGTCACGCTGTTCGGCTTCGGTGATCGCGGCAACGTGCTCTCCGCCGAGGAATCTGCCCTCGCGCTGGCGCGGCGAAACGGGCAAGGCGGCGAGCCGCAGGTGGACAAGCTGACCCAGCCGGGGCCGGTGTGGACGCAGCGGCAGCGCTGGGCCACCGGCGACGGGCCTCCTGTGGAGCTGGTGACGGTGTTCGGCGGCGGGCACCTGATTTCGCAGCCGCTGTACCGGCCGCCGCGCCTGCTTGGCCAGGTCGACCCGCAGTTGGACGGGCCGGCCGAGATCTGGCGCTTCTTCAGCGAGCTGGTGCCTGCCGAGCCGCCACGCATTGAACCGCCGTTCTAGAGTTCGATCACCCGACAGGGATCGAAGCCGCTGTCCTCGCCGGGGTAGGCGCCGGGGTTGGCGATGATCCGACTCTGGCCGACCCGATAGTCCAGGCACTCATGCACGTGCCCGTGAATCCACAGGTCGCAGCGTTCGACCAGGCCTTCCAGGTTTGAGGCGAAGGCGGGCGACAGGGCGTCGCCGACGTAGTGTGAGGGAATGGAGCGAGCGCTGGGCGCGTGGTGCGTCACCACCACGGTCGGGCCGGCGAAGGGTTGATCCAGCTCTGCCGCCAGCCACTCGCAGCTGGCGCCGCAGAGTTCGCGGCTCATCTGCGGTGTAAAGGGCTGGGCGAAGTAATCCACCGTAGTGAAATCGGGCATCAGCAATTGCGCCTGCTCGCAGGCCAGTTCCGACGCGTGTTCGCCGTAGAGCTGGAAGTCCGTCCACAGGGTGGTGCCGAGGAAACGCACGCCGCCGAGGATCACCGCATCCTTCTCGAGGAAGCGGATATCCAGCGCCTGTGCCAGGTTGCGCATGGACTGCGTCAGTTCGGGCAGATCGGAATTGTAGAACTCGTGGTTGCCGGCGACGTAGATGATTTCACTGTCCGGGAACTCTTCGCGCGCCCAGTGCAGGCCTTGCAGGTGCTCGTGAATGTCGCCGGCCAGCACAACGACATCCGCGGCTGCCTGCGGTAGTTCGCGGCGGCCGTTGGGAAAGTGTTCGTGGTGGAGGTCAGATAGGACTCGCAGACGCATGGCATGTCATTGGTCTAAGGAGGATGTTCCGAGCATAACGAAGGACAATGCTTTTGACATAAATCATGGCATCGCCGTTGCCCGCCTAAAGACCTTTCGAAATTAAGGGATAATTCAGAAGGTTCCTTCAGCTTCCGCTTGGGTTCGCTGCTTTGGCGCCCCAAGGAGGACTCATGAAACTTATCTGGATCGTACTTCTGGCCGTCGCGGCCACCTTTGGCCTGGCGCTGTTCGTCGACCCGCCGGCAACCCTGGACATCTGGGTTCTGCGCAAGCAGGCGATACTCTTTACCGGCGTCGCATCCTTCGCGCTGATGTCACTGATCATGCTGCTGGCGGTGCGCCCGGTCTGGCTGGAAAAGCCGCTGGACGGCCTCGACCGCATGTACCGCGCGCACAAGTGGGCGGGCATCCTGGCCATCGTGCTGGGCCTGTTGCACTACCTGATGGAACTGGGCGGGCCGCTGCTTGCCGAGTTCATCGCCAAGCCGGCCAAGGGGCCTCGGGTGGAAACCTTCCTCGACGCGTTCCGTGGCTCGGCCAAGGAGTTGGGCGAGTGGTCCGCCTGGCTGCTGGCGGCGATGCTGGTCATCACCCTCTGGCAGCGCTTCCCTTACCACCTGTGGCGCTACGTCCACAAAACCCTCGCGGTGGTCTACCTGGTGCTCGCCTTCCATGGCGTGGTGCTGGCGCCAGCGGGCTACTGGGCTCAGCCGGTGGGCTGGCTGGTGGCCCTCTGTGCAGTGGTGGGCAGCCTCTGCGCGCTCTGGGCGCTGACCGGGCAGATCGGCCGCCGGCGCACCCATGAAGGCGTCGTCGTAGCGATCGAGCGCCCCGGCGAGCGCATGCTGGACGTGACGTGCAAGCTGCAGGGCCGCTGGCAGCACCGTGCTGGGCAGTTCGCCTTCCTCACCTGTGATCGCCTGGAGGGGCAGCATCCCTTCACCCTCTCCAGCGGCGATCAGGGCAACGGCGAGGTGCGCTTCAGCATCAAGGCGCTCGGCGACTACACGCAGCGTCTTCAGGATGCCCTGAAGGTCGGTGATCCGGTGAAGGTGGAAGGCCCCTACGGCCGCTTCGACTTCCGCCGCGACAAGGGCGAGCGGCAAGTGTGGATCGCCGGTGGCATCGGCATCACGCCATTCCTGGCCTGGCTCGAGTCGCTCCAGGCGCGGCCGGAGGACTGCCCGGAAGTGAGGCTGCTGTATTGCGTGCGCTCGCCCTCCGATGCCATCTACGCGGGCCGGCTGCGTGAGTTGTGCGCGAAGTTGCCGCGCATCGATCTGCGCGTGCATTACAGCGAAAGCGAGGGTTACCTGCAGGCGGCGGAGCTTGGCCTGCAGCCCGGATCGCAGGGGCGCTGGCCGAGCGTCTGGTTCTGCGGTCCGCAGGCGCTTGCCGAACTGCTGCGCCGCGACCTGCGCCGCCAAGGCATGCCGGGCAGCCGCTTCCATCAGGAAGCCTTCCAGATGCGCTGAGGCGCTCAGAAGCCGGCGACACCGAGGTCGTGCAACCGCTCGCGTAGTTGCACGACTTCCGGCGCCTTGAAGAAGGCTTCCAATTGCGCCGCGCGGATCTTGCCGACGCCCGGTTGCTCCTGCCATTGCGGCGCGCTGCGGGCGGCCAGTGCGGACCAGTCCTCTCCCGCCGGATGGGCGCTTGGGGAGGGAGCACCGAGGGCGCGCAACCAGACAACCAACGAGCGCTGGCGAGCCAGTTGGAACTGCTGGTGCAGGCTAGCGGCGCTGCGCTCGCCCAGGCCGGGCACCTGGCTCAGTTGTTCCGGGGTCAGCGTCATCCAGTCGAGCAGTCCCGACAGCAGGCCGGCTTCGTGCAAGCGCCGCCAGGTGCCCGGACCGACGCCCGATAGTCCCAGACCGTTCTTGCTGCTCAGCCATTGCAGGCGGGCGAGAAACTGTTCCGCGCAGCCCTCGGTGGGCTGCCAGCAGGAGAGGGCGTTGAACTGTTCGTCCGCCGGCACAACCATCTCGGGGCGAATTGGCGAGCGCCAGACCACGCCGTCCAGGCGAGGGATGGTCAGTCCGGCGAGGGCGACGGCGACCTGATCGCCGGGGCGGATGTCGAGAGTGCGCCAGCGCTTGAGCGAGCCGGCGCCGACGCGCTGGATGGTCCGTCCATCCAGCTCTACCGGGGCGAGATGCAGCACTGGTGTAACCCGCCCGCTGCGGCCGACCTTGAACTCCACACGCCTCACTTCGGCCAGTGCCTGTTGATGCGCGTACTTCCAGGCCACTGCCCAGCCAGGTGCCTGTGCGCTCCAGGCCTTGCCGGGTGGCCGGCGGCCCTGGCGGATGACGATGCCGTCGCTGGCAAACGGCAGGGGCTGGCGATACCAGCGTTCGCGCCAGGCTTCGATTTCGGGTCGCCCCGCCACCGCCTTGGTCAGCTCGGCGCTGTCGCCGAATCCCAGTTGACGCAGGCGTGCCAGGCGCTCGGCCATCTCCAGCGGTCCGTCTGGCAATTCCCAGATGAACAGGCCGATCTGCGTGCCCTCATCGCCAAGCTCCTTGCGCGCCATCAGTCCGGCGACCTTGCCGCGTGCACCCGCTCCGCCCTTCAGCGCCTGCACATGCTGTGGCAGGCGCCAGTAAAGCTCGCCTTGCAGGACCAGCGTATCGCGCGTGTCGGGTAGTTCCTTGGGGATTGCGGCGATCCGTTGTGCATTGGCGGTCCAGTCCTGTCCGCGTGTACCGTCGCCGCGGCTGATCGCCCGGGTAAACCGGCCGTTGCGGTAGATCAGCGTGACCGCCACGCCGTCGACCTTGGGCTGCACCCAGAGATCGCTGCGATTGGCCAGCCAGGTATCTACGGCCGAGGCGTCGGGAAGTTTGTCGAGGCCGGTGTGGACGAAGGGGTGCCGAACCTCCCCAGTGCTATTGGCCAGCGGTGATTCGGGGGCGGAAACGACCTGCGGGAAGCACGCCTGCCATTGATGCAGGCGCTCGCGGGCCTGGTCGTAAAGTTCGTCGGCGACCGGTGATTGGCCGTCACGATGGTAGGCGTTATCCCACTGTTCCAGTTGTATGCGGAGCGCGTCGACATGACGGAGGACCTGCTCGGCCGGCCAGTCGGGACAAGCGTTGGCGACGAGGGGAAGGCTCAGCAGGAAAACTAGGGCGAGGCGAGGCATGGCGAGCGTCCGGATGGAGGAAACCCGCAAGGCTAGGACCGGAAAGCAGCGCTCGATGCCGAGAAGGACATGGATTTTTCGCGAGGTTTTGTGGGAGAACAGAAACGAAAAAGCCCCGCCGAGGCGGGGCTTTTCCTGCTACCGGGTCTTACACGCCGGCGGCGTCACGCAGGGCGGCAGCCTTGTCGGTGCGCTCCCAGGTGAAGGCGGTGAAGGTGTCGTCACCGTAGGTCATCTCGAACGGGTTGCGACCGAAGTGGCCGTAGGCCGCGGTCGGCTGGTACATCGGGTGCAGCAGGTCGAGCATCTTGGTGATCGCGTACGGGCGCAGGTCGAAGTGCTCGCGGACCAGTTGGATGATCTTGTCATCGCTGATCTTGCCGGTGCCGAAGGTGTTGATCGAGATGGAGGTCGGCTGGGCCACGCCGATGGCGTAGGACACCTGGATCTCGCAACGCTCGGCCAGGCCGGCAGCGACGATGTTCTTGGCCACGTAGCGGCCGGCGTAGGCAGCGGAACGGTCGACCTTGGACGGGTCCTTGCCGGAGAACGCGCCGCCGCCGTGACGGGCCATGCCGCCGTAGGAGTCGACGATGATCTTGCGACCGGTCAGGCCGCAGTCGCCCACCGGGCCGCCGATCACGAAGTTGCCGGTCGGGTTGATGTGGAACTGGGTGTCCTTGTGCAGCAGTTCAGCCGGCAGCACCTGCTTGATGATCAGCTCCATCACGCCTTCGCGCAGGTCCTTGTAGCTGACTTCCGGGTTGTGCTGGGTGGACAGGACGATGGCGTCGATGCCGACCACCTTGCCGTTCTCGTAGCGGCAGGTGACCTGAGACTTGGCGTCCGGGCGCAGCCACGGCAGCAGGCCGGATTTGCGGGCCTCGGCCTGGCGCTCCACCAGACGGTGGGAGAAGCAGATCGGCGCGGGCATCAGTACGTCGGTTTCGTTGCTGGCGTAGCCGAACATCAGGCCCTGGTCGCCAGCGCCCTGGTCTTCCGGCTTGGCGCGGTCGACGCCCTGGTTGATGTCCACCGACTGCTTGCCGATGATGTTCAGCACGCCGCAGGTGGCGCCGTCGAAGCCGACGTCGGAGCTGTTGTAGCCGATGTCGATGATGACCTTGCGCACCAGGTCTTCCAGGTCGACCCAGGCAGAAGTGGTGACTTCACCGGCGATGATCGCGACACCGGTCTTCACCAGGGTTTCGCAGGCCACGCGGGCGTATTTGTCCTTGGCGATGATGGCGTCGAGCACGGCATCGGAAATCTGGTCCGCGATCTTGTCCGGATGGCCTTCGGAGACGGATTCGGAGGTGAAAACAGAGTATTCGCTCATCTAACGGTTCCTATCATTTACCGGTGGGTGAGGACGCTTCGCGAATCCGGTTTGGCGAAGTGCCGTACCTGGATCTGAAAGCCATTGCGTAAACCGATGTACACACTTTCGCCGGACGCGAGCCCGGCGGCGTCGGCCCAGCGGGCCAGGTCTTCCTGTTCGAACCCCAGCCAGAGATCACCACAGGCCTCGCGCGCCCAGCTCTGGTCGTGGTTGCAGAGTTCGGTCACCAGCAGGCTGCCACCGGGTTTCACCAGGTGGGCCAACTGCTTCACGGCCTCTGCCGGTGCGGCGAAATGGTGCAGCACCATGTTCAGCACCACGCAGTCCGCCGCGTCGTCGACGTCCTGCAAGGCATCGCCCAGCCGCAGCCGGACGTTGTTCAAACCTGCGCTGGCGCAACGTTGCCGCGCCATCTCGAGCATGGTCTCGCTGTTGTCCAGCGCCGTGACCTGATCGAAACGCCGGGCCAGCTCGGGGAGGAATCCACCGTCGCCGGGGCCGACTTCCAGCGCCGTAGCGCCAGGGGCGAAGCTCAAGGCATCGAGCACCGCCAGCACGCTTTCGCGGTATTGCGGCAGTCCTGCGATCAGGTCCTGGGTCGCCTGGAACTTCTCCGCGCTGCGGGCGAAAAAGTCGCGGCTGACGGCGGCACGCTGGGCATGTACGCCATCGATGCGGGCGCTGACGTCGTCGGCCAGCGCCAGTTCGTCCACTTCTTCGAGCAGCGCACCGTGCAGCGTGCCACCCAGGCTTTCGCCTTGGGGCAGGGCGCGGCGATAGAAGATCGCGTTGCCTTCGCGGCGCGTGGCGACCAGGCCGGCCTGGGCCAACACCTTCAGGTGGTGGCTCATGCCCGACTGGCGGACGCCGAAGATATGCGCCAGCTCCAGCACGCCGAACGAATCGTTGGCCAGCACCCGCAGTACGTTCAGCCGCAGCGGATCGCCGCCGGCCTTGCACAGGGCAGCTAGTTGATCGCAATCGTCGTGGCGTATTTCGGGCAGGCGCAGACTCATAGGTCGCGCAGTCTAGTCGCGGCTTTCAGGGTGGGCAATAGCTGTATCAAAAAGTTTTGATATTGGCTGATGAGTGGTTTTTGACCAGTTGCACTATCCAAGCGCGTGCCTTGCATCAGGCATCTGCCGATCTGTCATTGCCCCGCGGGGCCCGGCTGGGCGAAAATACCGGCCTTTTTTCATTCCCTTCGATCTTTCGAAGCAGCCCCCGCAGGAGATTAGCGATGCCCAGCCGTCGTGAGCGAGCCAACGCCATCCGCGCACTGAGCATGGATGCCGTGCAGAAAGCCAACAGCGGCCATCCCGGCGCCCCCATGGGCATGGCGGATATCGCCGAGGTGCTTTGGCGCGACTACCTCAAGCACAACCCGAGCAACCCGCAATGGGCCGACCGTGACCGCTTCGTGCTGTCCAACGGCCACGGCTCGATGCTGATCTACTCGCTGCTGCACCTCACCGGTTACGACGTCACCGTCGATGACCTGAAGAACTTCCGCCAGATGCACTCGCGCACCCCGGGCCACCCGGAGTACGGCTACACCGCCGGCGTCGAGACCACCACCGGCCCGCTGGGCCAGGGCATCGCCAATGCCGTGGGCATGGCGCTGGCCGAAAAGGTGCTGGCTGCCCAGTTCAACCGCGACGGCCACAGCATCGTCGACCACTACACCTACGCCTTCCTGGGCGACGGCTGCATGATGGAGGGCATCTCCCATGAAGTCGCCTCGCTGGCCGGCACTCTGCGCCTGAACAAGCTGGTCGCTTTCTACGATGACAACGGCATCTCCATCGATGGCGAAGTCCACGGCTGGTTCACCGATGACACCCCCAAGCGCTTCGAAGCCTACGGCTGGCAGGTGATCCGCAACGTCGACGGCCACGACGCCGACGAGATCAAGACCGCCATCGAGACCGCCCGCAAGAGCGACGTGCCGACCCTGATCTGCTGCAAGACCATCATCGGCTTCGGCTCGCCCAACAAGCAGGGCAAGGAAGAAAGCCACGGCGCCGCCCTGGGCGTCGACGAAGTAGCCGCCACCCGCGCCGCGCTGGGCTGGAACCACGCGCCGTTCGAAGTCCCGGCGGACATCTACGCCGAGTGGAGCGCCCAGGACATCGGCGCCACCCGTGAAGCCGAGTGGAACAAGCGTTTCGCCGCCTACCAGGCTGCGCACCCGGAACTGGCCGCCGAGTTCGAGCGCCGTGTTGCCGGTGAACTGCCAGCGGACTTCGCCGAGAAGGCCGCCGCCTACGTCGCCGATGTCGCCCTGAAGGGCGAGACCATCGCCAGCCGCAAGGCCAGCCAGAACGCCCTGAACGCTTTCGGCCCGCTGCTGCCGGAACTGCTGGGCGGCTCCGCCGACCTTGCCGGTTCCAACCTGACCCTGTGGAAGGGCTGCAAGGGGGTGACCGCCGACGATGCCAACGGCAACTACATGTTCTACGGCGTACGCGAGTTCGGCATGAGCGCCATCATGAACGGCGTGGCCCTGCACGGCGGCTTCATCCCCTACGGCGCGACCTTCCTGATCTTCATGGAGTACGCCCGTAACGCGGTGCGCATGTCCGCCCTGATGAAGCAGCGCGTGCTCTACGTGTTCACCCATGACTCCATCGGTCTGGGCGAAGACGGCCCGACCCACCAGCCGATCGAGCAACTGGCCAGCCTGCGCCTGACCCCGAACCTGGACACCTGGCGCCCGGCCGACGCCGTGGAATCCGCAGTGGCCTGGAAGTACGCCATCGAGCGTGCTGATGGTCCGTCCGCGCTGATCTTCAGCCGCCAGAACCTGCCGCACCAGCCGCGCGACGCCGCCCAGCTGGCCGACGTGGCCCGTGGCGCCTACGTGCTGAAGGACTGCGACGGCGAGCCGGAACTGATCCTGATCGCCACCGGCTCCGAAGTCGGCCTGGCCGTCCAGGCGTTCGACAAGCTCAGCGCCGAAGGCCGCAAGGTGCGCGTGGTTTCCATGCCGTCCACCAGCGTCTTCGACCAGCAGGACGCCGGCTACAAGCAGGCCGTGCTGCCGGTGCAGGTCGGCGCGCGCATCGCCATCGAAGCCGCCCACGCCGACTACTGGTACAAGTACGTCGGCCTGGAAGGCCGCGTCATCGGCATGACCACCTTCGGTGAATCGGCCCCGGCCCCGGCGCTGTTCGAGCACTTCGGCTTCACCGTCGAGAACGTGCTGGAAGTCGCTGCCGAGCTGCTCGAAGCTTGATCCGGCTCTTGTAGGAGCGAGCTTGCTCGCGAATGGCACTGCTCGGTTCGCGAGCCTGCTCGCTCCTACGAAGAACCCCAAGGGATAACAATGTCCAAGCGCCCTTACCGAGTTGCCCTCAACGGCTACGGCCGTATCGGTCGCTGCGTGTTCCGTGCCCTGCACGAACGCGGCGCCAAGGCTGATTTCTCCATCGTCGCATTGAACGACCTGGCGGACCTGGCCAGCCTGGAATACCTGACCCGCTTCGACTCCACCCACGGCCGCTTCCCCGGCGAGGTGAGTGTGGCCGACGGCTGCCTGCACGTGGGCGGCGACTGCGTGAAGGTGTTCCGCGAAGCCGAACCCGAGGCCATCGACTGGCGCGCCCTGGACATCGATCTGGTGCTGGAATGCTCCGGCGTCTACAACACCCGCGCCGACGGCGAGCGCTTCCTCGGTGCAGGCGCGCCGCGGGTGCTGTTTTCGCAGCCGATGGCCAGCGAGGCGGACATCGACGCCACCGTGGTCTTCGGCATCAACCAGCAAGGCCTTTCCGGCGCTGAGATGTTGGTATCCAACGCCTCCTGCACCACCAACTGCAGCGTGCCGCTGCTCAAGCTGCTGAACGAGGCCGTGGGCATCGAGTACGTCTCGATCACCACCATCCACTCGGCGATGAACGACCAGCCGGTGATCGACGCCTACCACCACGAAGACCTGCGCCGCACGCGCTCGGCCTTCCAGTCGGTGATCCCGGTGTCCACGGGGCTGGCGCGGGGCATCGAGCGCCTGCTGCCGGAACTCGCCGGGCGAATCCAGGCCAAAGCCATTCGGGTGCCGACGGTGAACGTCTCGGCCCTGGACATCACGCTGCAGGTCTCCCGCGATACATCCGCCGAGGAGATCAACCGCGTGCTGCGCCAGGCCGCCACCGAAGGCCCGCTGAAAGGCCTGCTGGCGTATACCGAGTTGCCCCACGCCAGCTGCGATTTCAATCACGACCCGCATTCGGCCATCGTCGATGGCAGCCAGACCCGCGTTTCCGGCCCCCGCCTGGTGAACGTGCTGGCCTGGTTCGACAACGAGTGGGGGTTCGCCAACCGCATGCTCGACACCGCAGGGCACTTCCTGCGGGTCGCCGCTACCGAACGTTAATCAAACAGCCCCAACAGGACTGACTGTCATGACCGTGTTGAAGATGACCGACCTCGACCTCCAAGGTAAGCGCGTACTGATCCGCGAAGACCTCAACGTTCCGGTGAAGGACGGTGTGGTCAAGAGCGACGCGCGCATCCTGGCCTCGCTGCCGACCATCAAGCTGGCCCTGGAGAAGGGCGCGGCGGTGATGGTCTGCTCGCACCTGGGCCGCCCGACCGAAGGCGAATTCTCCGAAGAGAACAGCCTGCAGCCGGTCGCCGATTACCTGTCCAAAGCCCTGGGCCGCGCCGTGCCGCTGGTCAAGGACTACCTGGGCGGCGTCGAAGTGAAGGCCGGTGAAGTCGTGCTGTTCGAGAACGTGCGCTTCAACAAGGGCGAGAAGAGGAATGCCGACGAACTGGCCCAGCAATACGCAGCCCTGTGCGACGTATTCGTCATGGACGCCTTCGGCACCGCCCACCGTGCCGAGGGTTCCACCCACGGCGTGGCCAAGTTCGCCAAGGTCGCCGCGGCCGGCCCGTTGCTGGCCGCCGAACTGGAAGCCCTCGGCAAGGCCCTGGGTAACCCGGCCCGGCCAATGGCGGCCATTGTTGCCGGCTCCAAGGTGTCGACCAAGCTCGATGTGCTGAACAGCCTGGCGCTGATCTGCGACCAGCTGATCGTCGGCGGCGGCATCGCCAACACCTTCCTCGCTGCGGCGGGCCATAAGGTCGGCAAGTCCCTGTACGAAGCTGATCTTGTCGACACCGCCAAGGCCATCGCCGCCAAGGTCAGCGTTCCGCTGCCGGTGGACGTCGTGGTTGCCAAGGAGTTCGCCGAGACCGCCGTTGCCACCGTCAAGGACATCGCTGACGTGGCCGACGACGACATGATCCTGGACATCGGTCCGAAGACCGCCGCCCAGTTCGCCGTGCTGCTGAAGACTTCGAAGACCATCCTGTGGAACGGTCCGGTCGGCGTGTTCGAGTTCGACCAGTTCGGCGAAGGCACCAAAACCCTGGCCAAGGCCATCGCTGAAGGCACCGCCTTCAGCATCGCCGGCGGTGGCGACACCCTGGCGGCTATCGACAAGTACGGCATCGGCGAGCAGATCTCCTACATTTCCACCGGTGGTGGCGCCTTCCTCGAGTTCGTCGAGGGCAAGGTCCTGCCGGCCGTGGAAGTGCTGGAGCAGCGCGCCAAGGCCTGATCCTGGCGACACCGCCGGGCGACAGTAAAGCAAACCTCTGCGGCATCCCCGGGTCACAAGCCTTGTACGGATGTCAAGGAGAACGGTCATGCGAGCTGTCGTCCCTCTGTTGTCGTTTTGCCTCGTGCTGGTCGGCTGTGCCGGAAGCGGTGGAGCTCCCAGTACCTGTGAAGTGATGAGCCCGCCTTCGGTCATGGTGCCTTCGGACCAGAACCGCGAACGGGTGGATAGCCAGAGCAGCGGCGATCCGACGCCCGACCAGAAGCCGGTGAACTGTCCCTGAGACAGGGGTGGCCGGTCGGGATAACGATCCGAGAGTGCCGCCTGTGCGTGAGTACAGGCGGCACTGGCGTTCCTGCGGCGGGACGGGCAATCTGGCGTATTGGATATCCGGCGGCGCGTCCGCCCGAAGGAGAGTCGCCCGATGCTGCGTTATCTCGTCCCGACCCTGGCGCTTGCGCTGGTGGCGGGTTGTTCCAGCCACTCGACAGGCGGCAGCACTGCCTCAAAGGGCAGTTGGAACCACTGGGTCTGCGACAGCGAGGCCGAGGTGCGATGGCGCTACGTCGACCCCAGCAAGTCGGTCGTCGACCTGAAGCTGGGTGAGGACGACGTGGTTCATCACCTGGAAGAGGAACCCGGCGGCTCCGGCGCTTTCTATAGCGACGGGCTGATCGGCTTGAGCATCAAAGGTGACCAGGGCCTGGTCTACTGGGTCGAGAGCAACGACCTGATTGGTCGTGGTTGCCAGGCGCGCTGAGCGCCGACTGTCCGGCATGCGCCGGAAGACTTGAACACGGCCTGCCCCTGCGGCAGGCTTCCAAACATGTATTTAAGGGGCTCGTGTAACCGAGCCTAACTTCTGGGAGAAGCGAAGACCATGGCACTCATCAGCATGCGCCAAATGCTGGATCACGCCGCCGAGTTCGGCTACGGCGTTCCGGCTTTCAACGTCAACAACCTCGAGCAGATGCGCGCCATCATGGAAGCGGCCGACAAGACCGATTCCCCGGTGATCGTGCAGGCCTCCGCTGGTGCCCGCAAATACGCCGGTGCGCCCTTCCTGCGCCACCTGATCCTCGCGGCCATCGAAGAATTCCCGCACATCCCGGTGTGCATGCACCAGGACCACGGCACCAGCCCTGACGTCTGCCAGCGCTCCATCCAGCTGGGCTTCTCCTCCGTCATGATGGACGGCTCGCTGAAGGAAGACGGCAAGACCCCGGCCGACTATGAGTACAACGTCCGCGTCACCCAGCAGACCGTTGCCTTCGCCCACGCCTGCGGCGTGTCCGTGGAAGGTGAGCTGGGCTGCCTCGGCTCCCTGGAAACCGGCATGGCCGGCGAGGAAGACGGCGTTGGCGCCGAAGGCGTGCTGGACCACAGCCAACTGCTGACCGACCCGGAAGAAGCCGCCGACTTCGTCAAGAAGACCCAGGTCGACGCCCTGGCCATCGCCATCGGCACCAGCCACGGCGCCTACAAGTTCACCAAGCCGCCAACCGGCGACGTGCTCTCCATCGAGCGCATCAAGGAAATCCACAAGCGCATCCCCAACACCCACCTGGTGATGCACGGCTCCTCCTCGGTGCCGCAAGAGTGGCTGAAGGTGATCAACGAGTTCGGCGGCGACATCAAGGAAACCTACGGCGTGCCGGTCGAGGAAATCGTCGAAGGCATCAAGCACGGCGTGCGCAAGGTCAACATCGATACCGACCTGCGCCTGGCTTCCACCGGTGCCATCCGCCGCATGATGGCCGAGCAGCCGAGCGAGTTCGACCCGCGCAAGTTCTTCGCCAAGACCATCGTCGCCATGCGTGATATCTGCATCGCCCGCTACGAAGCCTTCGGCACCGCCGGCCATGCCTCGAAGATCAAGCCGATCTCCCTGGAAGGCATGTTCCAGCGTTACGCCAAGGGTGAGCTGGCCGCGAAGATCAACTGATCCCGCTACTGCTTTGTCCCTGAAGAGCCCCGCCCCGCGGGGCTCTTTCGTATCCGCCAGAAGGAAGCCGCCGATGCTGCGTGCCTTGTGTTCCCTCCTCCTGCTGACGCTCCTTGCCGGCTGTTCGCTGCGTCCGCCCGCGTCTGTCGCGCCGCCGGCCAAGCCGCCGGTGGACCTGCCGGTGGACGCGCAGAACTGCCTGACTCACCAGGAATGCACGTTGAAGACCTCACGCACCCTGCTGTTCGTCTTCGACTATGCCGAGGCGGGCGCAGCCCTGGTGGAAAACGAGAACGGCGTGCTCAGTACGCCGGAGAAGGCACCGAAGAAAGGCTGGCCGGCGATCCGCATCCAGTTGGCCGATCCGGATGGTGGGCGCTTCGAATTCTCCAGCGAATGCCGGCAGAAGCGCTGCCGTATCAAGGAATCGCGCCTGCTCAGCTGCTACCGTAGTTATCTCGACGGCAAGGCCTGCCGGTTCCGCTGAGCGCTGATGCTCGGGCCGGGCGGGCTCTGGAGGCACGATGACGGATGTACATGGCAGTGCGCAGGACGGTTTCTCCCGCGAAGCGAAGGCATACGCCCATGGGCGCCCGGACTATCCCGACGAGCTGCTGGGCTGGCTCGGCGAGGAGTTGGGCATAGGTAACGGCAAGGAAGTGGTCGACCTCGGTGCGGGTACCGGGAAGTTCACTTCTCTGTTGCTGCGCACCGGTGCGCAGGTCACCGCCATCGAGCCGGTGGCGGCCATGAGAGAGCAACTCAGTGTCTCTCTGCCTGCTGTGAAGGTGCTCAGTGGAACGGCCCAGGCGATGCCGCTGGTGGCGGAAAGCATCGATGCGCTGACCTGCGCCCAGGCCTTCCACTGGTTTGCCGACGAGCGGGCGCTGGAGGAAATCCATCGCGTCCTGCGGCCGGGTGGCCACCTTGGCCTGGTGTGGAACGTACGCGACGAACGCGTCGACTGGGTCGCCCAGGTGACGCGCATTCTCGAGCGCTACGAAGGCAGCACGCCACGCTTCCACACCGGGCAATGGCGCCGCGCCTTTGCCGGGTCGCGCTTCGAGGACCTGCGCCTGCGCGAATTCAGCTACCAGCACATCGGTCCGCCGGAGCAGGTGATTGTCGCGCGTACCCTGTCGGTGAGCTTCATTGCGGCCTTGCCCGAAGAGCAGAAGCAGCGCGTCACCGAGCAACTGCATGAACTGATCGCCACGCACCCGGCGTTGAAGGGACGCAGCGAAGTCGCCTTCCCCTATCGCACCGAGGCCTACAGCACCCGCGCGCTGGCCTGACCGGGGAATGCGGTAGACTGGCGGACGTTTCCTCCGCCAGTCGTCTCCCATGCAGCCGCTTCGTTATCTCCAGGCCTATCCGCCACAACTCCAGGACCAGGTGCGCCAGCTCATCGAGCAGGACCGCCTCGGCGAGTATCTGGAGCGCCGCTATCCCGGGCGTCATGACGTGCAGAGCGACAAGGCGCTGTACGGCTACGCCATGGACCTCAAACAGCAGTACATGCGCACCGCGCCAGCGGTGGACAAGGTCCTCTACGACAACAAGCTGGATGTAGTGCAGCGCGCGCTGGGCCTGAACACGGCAATCTCGCGCGTGCAGGGCGGCAAGCTCAAGGCGAAGAAGGAAATCCGCGTCGCCTCGTTGTTCAAGGACGCGGCCCCCGAGTTCCTGCAGATGATCGTCGTCCACGAACTGGCGCACCTGAAGGAGCGCGACCACAGCAAGGCCTTCTACCAGCTCTGCGAGCACATGCTGCCCGGTTACCACCAGTTGGAGTTCGATCTGCGCGTCTACCTGACCTGGCGCGACCTGCCTCAGTAGTACAGGCGCCCCAGGTAAAACAGCCCCAGGCACCACGGCAGCAGCAGGGCGATGCCCAGGTAGCGCAGCGCCTTGCGCGGGCCGTTCTCGCCTCGGTTAACCCAATTGATGCCCGCCAGTACCAGCGCATAGACCGCGAGGCCCGCCAGCAGCCATTCGTATTGCTCTGTGGTGGGCGAAACCGGGCCGAGGTGGGTATGGGTGAGGTGCCATGCGCAAAGGGCGATGGCCGGCACCAGGAGGGCCAGCGCCACCAGGATTCGCCCAGTGAGTTGCAGCAGAAAGGCGATGAGCAGTCCCGCGAGGCCGGTACTGGCAATCAGCACGGCAAACAACTGGTCGAGATAGACGAGGTCGGGCGTGGGCTCGAGTGAGCGGGGTTGCCCGAGCAGGCGCAGCAAAGGTGCGCCAAGCAGGAGGGCGGTCAGGCAGAACAGCCAGCCAAACAGGGGGCGCGCCATCCGAGGCTCCTGATGAAGTTGCTGCGGGAAGCCCCTGACGCGCCGGATGGGGTCGGTCGCCTGGGGTTGTTCGCCGCCGCAAAGCCCAGATTAATCAATGATTTGGCGAAATGCCATGATTTTATCGGGAATAATTCCCGAAAATGAGAAGGCCCCTCCGGGGAGGGGCCTTTCTGTCAGAACAGGTCGATCGGCGCTTCTTCATCCGCAGGCATGCCGCTGCCGGGAGCGCTGCCGGGCGCCAGTTCGTTCATCGACGGTGGCGTGTCTTCGTTCTTGAACAGTTCGAAGTACGCACCCGGAGTGCCCGGAGGCGCCGCACGACCGGTGGCCGGGTCGATGCGCAGGCTGACCAGGCCGGGCGGCTCGGGCAGCAGGTGCGACGGTTTGTCTTTCAGTGCTGCGCCCATGTAGCGCATCCAGATCGGCAGGGCGACGTTACCGCCGTATTCGGCGCGGCCGAGGCTTTCCGGTTGGTCGAAGCCAACCCAGACGGTGGTCATGAAGTCGGCGTTGAAGCCGGAGAACCAGGCGTCCTTTGACTCGTTGGTGGTACCTGTCTTGCCTGCCAGATCATCGCGCTTGAGCGCCAGTGCACGGCGGCCAGTGCCGCGCTTGATCACGTCCTGCAGCATGCTGGTCATGATGTACGCAGTGCGCGCATCGAGGACGCGCTCGGCCGCCGCTGGCTCGATGGTGGTTTTGGCCTGGCTCGGGTCGTCGTTGCCGAAGGCGTCGGTGGCGGCCGGTTGTGGCTGCGCCTGCGCCTGTTCCTCGTTCTGCGGAATGCTCGGCGGGTTGGCCTGGTACAGCACTTGCCCGTCTCGGCTTTCGATGCGCTGCACGATGTAGGGCGCAACCTTGAAGCCGCCGTTGGCGAAGACGGTCCAGGCGCTGGCGATCTCCATGGGAGTCAGAGTCGCGGTGCCAAGGGCCATGGACAGGTTCGGCGGGAGGTCGTCCTTGTTCAGGCCGAACTTGCTGATGCAGTTGCGTGCGCGGTCGACGCCCAGGGCCTGGAGGATGCGGATCGACACCATGTTGCGTGACTTGTACAGCGCCTCGCGCATGGGGATCGGGCCGAGGAATGTGTTGGTATCGTTCTTCGGCCGCCAGACCTTGTCCAGGTACTCGTCGTAGAACACCACAGGCGCGTCGTTGATCAGCGAGGCGGCGGTGAAGCCGTTATCCAGCGCACAGCTGTAAATGAACGGCTTGAAGCTGGAGCCGGGCTGGCGACGTGCCTGGGTGGCGCGGTTGTAGTTGCTCTGTTCGAAGGAGAAGCCGCCGACCAGCGCCATGATCGCGCCGTCCTGCGGGTTGAGCGACACCAGGGCGCTTTGCGCGGCCGGCACCTGGGTCAAGCGCAGCGAGCCGTCATCCTTGCGCTGCACGCGGATTACGTCGCCGGCCTGCACCACATCGCTGGGCTGGCTGGGCATGCGGCCCATGCTGTTGTTGCTCAGGTAGGGGCGGGCCCACTTCATGCCGTCCCAGCTCAGGGCTTCTTCCTTGCCGTCGCGGGTCATGACCATGGCGCCGCTCTTCTCGACCTGGGTGACGATGGCCGGTTCCAGGCCGCCGAGCGGGCGCTGCTGCGCGATAGCCTGGCGCCAGGCATCACGAGTCTTGCCGGGGAGGCGCGTCTCGGGGCCGCGATAGCCATGTCGCTGGTCGTAATCCTGCAGACCTTCGCGCAGGGCGGTGTTGGCGTCTTCCTGCAGATCGCTGCGCACCGTGGTGTAGACCCGATAGCCCTCGGTGTAGGCGTCGCCACCGAAGCGGCCGACGAGTTCGGCGCGGGCCATCTCGGCGATATAGGGCGCTGCCAGTTCCGGTGTCTGCACGTGGTAGGACGCACCAACCGGCTCCTGGATGGCGGCCTGATATCGCGGCTGGTCGATGAAGCCGAGCTTGAGCATGCGCTCGAGAATCCAGTTGCGACGTTCCAGGCTGCGTGCGGCGTTGGCCAGTGGGTTGTAGCGCGACGGTGCCTTGGGCAGGCCGGCGATCATCGCCATCTGCGCCAGGCTCAGGTCCTTGATGGACTTGCCGTAATAGACCTGGGCGGCGGCTTCGACGCCGTAGGCGCGGTTGCCCAGGTAAATCTTGTTGACGTAGAGCTCGAGGATCTCGTCCTTGGTGAGCGAGCGCTCGATCTGCAGAGCCAGCAGGATCTCGTTGATCTTGCGGGAGAAACTCCGCTCGTTGGTGAGGAAGTAGTTCTTCGCCACCTGCATGGTAATGGTGCTGCCGCCGGTCTGGATGTGCCCGGTCTTCAATAATTGCGCGGCAGCACGCATCAGGCTTTTGACGTCCACGCCATAATGGTTGGCGAAATTGTCATCTTCAGCCGATAACAGTGCGTGGGTGAAATCCGGGGGGATTTCAGCAAATCGAATCGGCGTTCGGCGCATCTCGCCAAACTCTGCTATCAATTTGTTATCAGCACTGTACACGCGCAGCGGCATCTGCAATCGCACGTTGCGCAAGGCCTCCACGGACGGGAGGTTCGGGCTGAGGTACAGATAGGCGCCGCTGAAACTGAGCAGCACTCCACAAATAATGGTGACGCATGTCCACCACAGAAACTTCAGCAGGCGCATCGGGAAGGTCTTGGATTTCCAGGGAAAAGAAAGAGTTAAGCGGATGGCGCGGTAAAAAGGGAAAAGCTGATCACATTATAAGCAGTTTTTTTGCTGGCGAGCCATTTGCGAAGCTGTCAAGTCTGGTATCTAATGTGGAAAAACATAAATCGTCCGTAAGTCTCGGATGCTGATAGGAAATCAGTCGTGCTAGGGCTCTTCAATAAGAAAGCGAACACGCTGCTGGGGATAGACATCAGTTCGACTTCGGTCAAACTTCTCGAATTGAGCCGCTCTGGAGGCCGCTACAAGGTAGAGGCCTATGCTGTCGAGCCGCTCCCGCCCAATGCAGTGGTAGAAAAGAACATCGCTGAGCTGGAGGGTGTCGGCCAGGCGCTGTCACGTGTGGTCGCCAAGGCGCGGACCGCAGTGAAAACGTCTGCGGTCGCGGTTGCCGGCTCGGCGGTCATCACTAAAACCATCGAGATGGACGGCGGACTCTCGGACGACGAGCTGGAAAATCAGCTCAAGATCGAGGCTGACCAGTACATCCCCTATCCCCTCGAAGAGGTCGCGATCGACTTCGAGGTACAGGGCACGTCCGCGCGCAACGCGGATCGCGTCGATGTTCTTCTCGCCGCGTGCCGGAAGGAGAACGTCGAGGTGCGCGAAGCTGCGCTGGCGCTCGCGGGCCTGACGGCCAAGGTCGTCGACGTCGAAGCCTACGCTCTGGAGCGGGCGTTCAGTCTGCTGGGAGACCAGTTGGGTGGCAATGCCGACGAGCTCACAGTTGCTGTGGTCGATATCGGTGCCACCATGACTACGCTGAGCGTCCTGCACCATGGCCGAACTATCTATACGCGTGAGCAGCTGTTCGGCGGGCGTCAGCTCACCGAGGAGATCCAGCGTCGCTATGGGCTGTCGGTCGAGGAGGCTGGTCTCGCCAAGAAGCAGGGCGGTCTTCCGGATGACTACGACAGCGAAGTTCTGCAGCCGTTCAAGGACGCCGTGGTTCAGCAGGTGTCGCGCTCGCTGCAGTTCTTCTTCGCGGCCGGCCAGTTCAACGATGTGGACTACATCCTGCTGGCGGGGGGCACTGCGTCCATTCCTGACCTGGATCGCCTGATCCAGCAGAAGATCGGTACTCCAACCCTGGTGGCCAACCCCTTCGCCGACATGGTGCTCAGTGGCAAGGTCAACGCTGGTGCGCTGGCCAGTGATGCGCCCGCGCTGATGATTGCCTGCGGTCTGGCGATGAGGAGTTTCGACTGATGGCACGCATCAACCTATTGCCGTGGCGGGAGCAACTGCGCGAGGAGCGCAAGCAGCGCTTCCTGGTGATCCTGGGTGCCGTTCTTCTGGCTTCCGGGGCGATCGTTTTCCTGGGTGATCAGTACTTCAATTCGGCCATCGAGAACCAGACTGCGCGCAACGACTTCCTGCGCAAGGAAATCGCCGTGCTGGATGCGCGCATCAAGGAGATCAGTGAGCTGAAGACCCGTCGCCAGCAACTGCTGGAACGGATGAAGATCATTCAGGACCTGCAGGGCAACCGCCCGATCATTGGCCGGGTGTTCGACCAACTGGTCCGCACCCTGCCCGATGGCGTCTTCTTCACTCAGTTGAAGATGACCGGGAAGTCCATTGCCATTGCCGGCGCGGCCGAGTCCAACAACCGCGTTTCGAACCTCATGCGCAATCTCGACTCGTCGGAGTGGCTGACTTCGCCGAACCTGACCGAAGTTAAAGCGGTTACCCAGGGCGCGCTGGATCAGGCGAACGTCTTCCAGTTGACGGTGCAGCAGACCCAGCCCGGCAGCGAGGAGCAGGACAAGCAGAACACCCCGCAAGGAGCCAAGAAATGAGTCTGGCCAGTTCTCTTGAGAGCTTGCGCAAGGTCGATATCAACGATCTTGACCTGAACAACCTTGGTTCCTGGCCGGCAGCCGTCAAGGTCATCGCCTGTATCCTGCTGATGGCCGTGGTTCTGGCGCTTGGCTACAACTTCCATCTGAAGGACCTGCAGGATCAGCTCGACCGAAACCGCGAGGAAGAACAGACCCTCAAGCAGCAGTTCTCGACCAAGGCCTTCCAGGCGGCGAACCTGGAAGCCTACAAGGGGCAGATGAAGGAGATGGAAGAATCCTTCGGCGCCCTGCTGCGCCAACTGCCGAGCGATACCGAAGTGCCCGGCCTGCTGGAAGACATCACCCGCACTGGGCTGGGTAGCGGCCTGGAGTTCGAGGAGATCAAGCTGCTGCCGGAAGTGACCCAGCAGTTCTATATCGAGCTGCCGATCCAGATCAGCGTCGTAGGCGGATACCATGATCTGGCGACTTTCGTCAGTGGCGTGGCCAGCCTGCCGCGGATCGTCACGCTGCATGACTTCGATATCAAACCGGCGAGCTCCGACAGCACCTCCAAGCTGCGCATGAGCATCCTGGCGAAAACCTATCGCTA
The DNA here is from genome assembly GCF_014852585.1 of Pseudomonas sp. PDM18. Lineage (GTDB taxonomy): Bacteria > Pseudomonadota > Gammaproteobacteria > Pseudomonadales > Pseudomonadaceae > Pseudomonas. Next base: position 62,593 of record NZ_JACVBX010000019.1, read on the forward strand.
CAACGACAAGGGCGTGAAGGTTACTGCCCCGGCGGCTGGAGCGAAGACAGGAGCTAAGAAATGAGGGGGCGCCTGATCATTTGCAGTTTCCTGCTCCTGACGTTGAACGGTTGTGGCTCGGGTAGTGATTTTGCCGACCTGCAGGGTTACATGGACGAAGTCCGCGCTCGCCCGAAGGGGACGATCGAGCCGTTGCCCAAGTTCCAGAGCTACGAGGCCTTCACCTATAGCGCTTCGTCCCTGCGCAGTCCCTTCCAGCCACCGGTGAAGATCGACCTGGCGATCAAGCAGAAGGGCAACAGGGTCATCAAGCCCGATGAAACTCGGGTCAAGCAGTTCCTCGAAGGCTTCAACATCGAAACCTTCGAAATGGTCGGCACCCTGGCCAAGGACAGTCAGGTATTTGCTCTCGTGAAAGGTGCAGGTGGGGTGCATCGGGTACGAGTGGGTGACTACCTTGGGCGCAACGACGGCAAGATCGTTGCGATCAACGAAGCCAAGATCGACGTGATTGAAATCGTTCCTGATGGTGAGGGTGGCTGGCTGGAGCGTCCGCGCAGTCTGACTCTCAAGGAACGCTCCTAAGGGCGGGGATGAACATGGATAACAAACAGCAGTCTGCACGACGGATTCAGACGATGAATAGAAAGCTTTCCCGCCTCGGCATTTCCGTGCTCGCGGCCGCATTCGCGCCGGCTTTGCTGGCTGCGAACCTGCAGAGTGTCGATGTGGCGGCACTGCCGGGCGATCGCGTGGAGCTGAAGCTGGGCTTCGACGAGCCGGTGGCCGCGCCGCGTGGCTACACCATTGAGCAGCCGGCGCGTATCGCGCTGGATTTGCCGGGTGTGCAGAACAAACTGGGCAGCAAGAACCGCGAACTGGGCGTGGGCAATGCCCGCAGCCTGACCGTGGTCGAGGCGAAGGATCGTACTCGCCTGATCGTGAATCTGGCGACCCTCGTGCCCTACAGCACCCGTGCGGAAGGTTCGAACCTGTACGTCGTGGTCGGCGCAGGCGCAGCGACCTCCAGCTCCTACGCCTCCGCGGCGCCGACTTCGGCACCGGCGGCCAAGCCTGCGGCGCCCAAGCCTTACGTCCCGGCTGGCAAGGCGATCCGCAATATCGACTTCCAGCGTGGCGAGCAGGGTGAAGGCAACGTTGTCATCGACCTGTCCGATCCGACCGTCAGCCCCGATATCCAGGAGCAGGGCGGCAAGATTCGCCTGGACTTCCCGCGTACCCAGCTGCCGGACAATCTGCGCGTCCGCCTGGATGTGAAGGACTTCGCTACCCCGGTACAGCTGGTCAACGCCTCCGCGGTGGGTGACAAGGCCAGCATCACCATTGAACCGACCGGCCTATACGACTACCTCGTCTACCAGACCGACAACCGCATGACCGTCAGCATCAAGCCGCTGACCCAGGACGATGCCGAGAAGCGCAAGAAGGACACCTTCGCCTACACCGGTGAAAAGCTGTCGCTGAACTTCCAGGACATCGATGTGCGCTCGGTGCTGCAGCTGATCGCTGACTTCACTGACCTGAACCTGGTGGCTTCGGACACTGTGCAGGGCAACATCACCCTGCGCCTGCAGAACGTGCCGTGGGATCAGGCGCTGGACCTGGTACTCAAGACCAAGGGCTTGGACAAGCGCAAGGTCGGCAACGTACTGCTGGTCGCGCCGGCTGACGAGATCGCGGCTCGCGAGCGTCAGGAGCTGGAAGCGCAGAAGCAGATCTCCGAACTGGCTCCGCTGCGTCGTGAGCTGATTCAGGTGAACTACGCCAAGGCGGCGGACATTGCCAAGCTGTTCAGCTCCGTGACCGGCAGTGGTGGTGGCGCTCCGGGCGTTGCGGCGGCTGCGCAGGGCGACAACCGCGGTTCGATCACCGTGGACGACCGTACCAACAGCATCATCGCTTACCAGACCCAGGATCGCCTGGACGAGCTGCGCCGCATCGTGGCCCAGCTGGACATCCCGGTTCGTCAGGTGATGATCGAGGCGCGCATCGTCGAAGCCAACGTCGACTACACCAAGGAGCTGGGTGTGAACTGGAGCGGCTCGCTCTCCGGTCACGGCAACTTCGATGTCTCCGGCGGCACCAACAGCACCGGCAACACCTTCGTTGACCTGGGTACCTCCAATACCACTCCGACCTCGGGCATCAGCATCGGCTTCACCACCAACAACACCATCCTGGATCTCCAGCTCAACGCCATGGAGAAAACCGGTAACGGTGAAGTGGTGTCGCAGCCGAAGGTGGTCACCTCGGACAAGGAAACCGCGAAGATCCTGAAGGGCTCGGAAATTCCTTACCAGGAAGCCAGCTCCAGCGGCGCAACCTCGGTGTCCTTCAAGGAGGCGGCACTGTCGCTGGAAGTGACTCCGCAGATCACTCCTGACAACCGCATCATCATGGAAGTGAAGGTCAACAAGGACGAGCCGGACTACGCCAACGCCCTGAACGGCGTACCGCCGATCAAGAAGAACGAGGTGAACGCTAAAGTGCTGGTCAACGATGGTGAAACCATCGTGATCGGTGGCGTGTTCTCCAACACCCAGACCAAGTCCACGGCCAAGGTGCCGTTCCTGGGCGACGTGCCGATGATCGGCCGCCTGTTCAAGAACGACTATGTGACCGACAGCAAGAATGAGCTGCTGGTTTTCCTTACCCCGCGGATCATGAATAATCAGGCCATTGCCATCGGCCGTTGATCAATGTCGTGTCCAATTTGATTCTGGTAGGCCCGATGGGTGCTGGTAAAAGCACCATCGGGCGTCTTCTCGCCAAAGAGCTTCACCTCGTCTTCAAAGATTCGGATAAAGAGATCGAGCAGCGCTGCGGAGCCAACATCCCCTGGATATTCGATGTCGAGGGCGAGGCTGGCTTCCGTGAGCGTGAGCAGGCGATGCTGGCCGAGCTGTGCGATGAAGTGGGCATGGTCATCGCCACGGGCGGCGGCGCCGTCATGCGCGACGCCAATAGGCTCATCCTCAAAAGCGGCGGCAAGGTGATCTACCTGCACGCTTCGGTCGAGCAGCAGATTTCTCGCACGGCACGCGACAAGAATCGCCCGCTGCTGCAGAAGCCCAATCCGGAACAGATCCTTCGTGATCTCATGCAGATGCGCGATCCGCTTTATCGCGAAATAGCCGACGTGATCATCGAAACCGACGAGCGGCCTCCGCGGCTCGTCGTGCTGGAGATCATCGAGCGCCTGCGTGAGCTGGAGCGCCATTAACGGCGCTGCAATCTGCGGTATCCTAGTCCCCTTTCTTGCCTGGGGGTTTCATGCGCACACTCAACGTCGATCTGGCCGATCGCAGCTACCCGATCTATATCGGCGAGGGGCTGCTGGACGATCCGCGCTACTTCGAGCCGCACATCCGCGGCCGTCAGGTAGCCATCGTCACCAACGAAACCATCGCGCCGCTGTACCTGGATCGACTGCAGAAGACCCTGGCCGGCTACAAGGTCACCACGGTCGTGCTCCCCGACGGCGAGGCCTACAAGCAGTGGGAAACCCTGCAACTGATCTTCGATGGCCTGCTGACTGCGCGCCACGACCGCAAGACCACTCTGATCGCCCTCGGCGGCGGCGTCATCGGCGACATGACCGGTTTCGCCGCGGCCTGCTACCAGCGTGGCGTCGACTTCATCCAGGTGCCGACCACCCTGCTGTCCCAGGTGGATTCCTCGGTGGGCGGCAAGACCGGCATCAACCACCCGCTGGGCAAGAACATGGTCGGGGCCTTCTACCAGCCCCAGGCCGTGGTCATCGATACCGTCACCCTGAAGACCCTGCCGCCGCGCGAGCTGTCGGCGGGCCTGGCGGAAGTGGTCAAGTACGGCTTCATCTGCGACGAGCCTTTCCTCACCTGGCTGGAAGCGCACATGGATGATCTATTGGCGCTGGAACCGACAGCGTTGACCGAGGCGATCGAGCGTTCCTGCGCGGCCAAGGCTCGCGTGGTCGGCGCCGACGAGAAGGAAACCGGCGTGCGCGCCACCCTCAACCTGGGCCATACCTTCGGCCACGCCATCGAGACTCACATGGGTTATGGCGTCTGGCTGCACGGCGAAGCCGTGGGTGCGGGAACCGTGATGGCACTTGAGATGTCGCATCGGCTGGGATGGCTAACAAAGGCCGAACTCGATCGCGGAGTCCGCCTGCTCGCCGCGGCGAAGCTACCGGTGGTCCCGCCGCAAGAAATGAGCGCCGAGCATTTTCTCGAGCACATGGCCGTCGACAAGAAAGTGCTCGATGGCCGTCTGCGTCTGGTATTGCTCCAAGGGCTGGGGGGCGCGGTCGTCACTGCCGAATTCCCCCGTGAGATTCTGGAAGAAACACTGCGCGCTGACTACCAGGCACTGGTCGGTCAGGCAGGAGAACACTGAGGTCCCATGTCCAGCTTGCATGCCGATGAGGCCTTCCTGGCCCACTACCAGTTCAGCCACGATCCGTTCGCACCGCGGGTTCCGGGGTTCAAGTTCTTCCCGGCGCAGCGCAAGCCCGTACTGGGGCAGCTGCACCACCTGGCGCGTTACAGCCAGCTGCTGCTGGCCGTCACCGGTCCGCTGGGTAGCGGCAAGACCCTGTTGCGCCAGGCCCTTGTGGCCAGTACCAACAAGGACGCCGTCTCCAGTGTGGTGATTTCCGGTCGCTCAGTGACCGATGAAGCCACTCTGCTGCGCCAGCTCGCGCAAGGCCTGGGCATCACCCAGACCAGCATCGAGGCGATCCTCGCCAAGGTCGCCCAGCTGGCGATCACCGGCCAGGACGTCTACCTGCTGGTGGATGACGCCGAGCAACTACGCGACGACGCCCTCGAAGTCCTGCTGCTGCTCGCGGCCGGCAACTCCGAAGCGCGCCTGCACGTCTTCCTGTTCGGCGAGCCCGAGCTGCTGTCGCGCCTCGAAGTGCTGTCCGAGGGCGAGGAGCGCTTCCACGCGATCGAGCTGCAGCCATACAGCGAGGAAGAAACCCGCGAGTACCTGGCGCAGCGCCTGGAAGGTGCGGGGCAGGGCATCGAGCTGATCTCGGCCGACCTGCTGGCCGACATCCACGAGCAATCCGGCGGCTGGCCCGGCACCATCAACCAGACCGCCCGCGATGCGATGATCGAAGCGATGCTGGCCGACCGCAGTGGCGAGCGCAAAGCCGCCGGCGCCGGCTTCAAGCTGCCGAAAAAGCACCTGGCGATCCTCGGCGTGGTTGCCATCGGCGTCATCGCTGCCTGGTTCATGCAAGGCAAGACCACCAAACCTGAGACCGCGAACAACACCGCCGCGCAGACCTCGTCGCAACTGCCGCTGGGCGGCGCCGCTGCTTCGCAGCCGGGCGCGCAGCCACAGCCGGATGCCCAGGGCAATGGCCCGTCGGTGGAGTTCGCCGGTTCCAACCAGCCACTGCCGCTGCCGCTGGTGGGCGAAAGCCAGCCGGTGATCCGCGAGCCCATGGCGCAGGCCGGTGGCCAGGAAGATGCCGACGAAGGCGCCATGCCGTCCGCGGCCATTCCGCCGACAGTGACCACCACCGCGCCGCCGGTGACCCCGCTGGCGAACAATGGCCCGAAACCGCTGAACCCGGTGCCGGCGGCTCCCGTCCAGCAGCAGGTCGCGATCCAGCCCGCCCCGACGCCTGCGCCCACGCCGCGTCCGGAGCCGGTCAAGCCTGCCGCCACCGCGCCGGCCAAGCCCGTCCAGGCTGCCAAGCCGGCTGCGACCAAGCCCGCTACTACCGTTGCCAGCGCCAAGCCGGCAACCGCTGCCAGCAAACCTGCGGCTGCGACCGGTGGCAGTGCCGGCGGCAGCAGTTGGTACCAGGCCCAGTCCGGTTCGCGCTATTCGGTACAGGTGCTTGGCACCGGCTCCGAAGCCAGCGCCAAGGCCTTCATCAGCCAGCAGGGCGGTGGCGACTATCGCTACTTCCGCAAGAACCTGCAGGGCAAGCCCTTCTATGTGGTGACCTATGGCAACTTTGCCGACCGCACTGCTGCGCAGGCTGCGATCAAGAAGCTGCCGGCGAAGATCCAGGCCTCCAAGCCCTGGGCCCGTCCGTTCTCCAGCATCCAGCAGGACATCGCCGGGGCGCGCTGAAAGGTCGCACTGCCGCAATCCTGAAAAAGCCGAGCCCCGTACCACGGGGCTCGGCTTTTTTATTGGCTTGTGTCTTTTGCTGCGTTCTTATAAAAATGCGACATCGGGTGTCAGCAGTGCGTCAAAAAAAACAGTGACGTCGCTTTCCCCATGTGTACAATGACCTCCCTTTGCCTATCGGAAACTTGCCGCTTGAGCGAGTAGACAGGCGAAGTGCTTGAAGAGGGTCTGCTGACGTTTCGTCATGGCCAGGGCCGGAACCGCCGCTACGTTGGGTAAGACGTGGCAACTCGCGCGGAACGGTCATTCCAGGTGAACCAGGGGCTAGAACGGCGCTGCACGATAGATGCGGCCCGAGCCTTTGCGGTGCGCGGGAAACGAGCCTGCACGGCGAAACAGGGCGATGGCGAAACGTCAGCAGACCCTGGAATTTATAAAAGTTTTGCCGGTGAGAGTTCCCTATGAAAGCAGGTCTGTACCATCCTGAGACGTTCAAGGATAACTGCGGATTCGGTCTGATCGCCCATATGACGGGCGAGGCAAGCCACGAACTTCTGCAAACCGCCATCGAAGCACTGACCTGCATGACCCACCGAGGTGGGATCAACGCGGACGGGAAAACCGGGGACGGCTGTGGGCTGCTGATCCAGAAGCCCGACCAGTTCCTGCGCGCCGTGGCCAAGGAGTCCTTCAACGCCGAGCTGCCCGCCCAGTACGCCGTGGGCATGGTCTTCTTCAACCAGGACCCGGTGAAAGCCGAAGCCGCCCGCGCGAACATGAATCGCGAGATCGAGCGTGCCGGCCTGAAGCTGGTCGGCTGGCGCAAGGTGCCGATCGACACCAGCGTCCTGGGTCGCCTGGCGCTGGAGCGCCTGCCGCAGATCGAGCAGGTGTTCATCGGTGGTGAAGGCCTGTCCGACCAGGAATTCGCGGTCAAGCTGTTCAGCTCCCGTCGCCGCTCCTCCGTGGCCAACGCCGAGGACGCCGACCACTACATCTGCAGCTTCTCGCACAAGACCATCATCTATAAGGGCCTGATGATGCCGGCGGACCTCGCCGCCTTCTATCCGGACCTCTCCGACGAGCGCCTGAAGACCGCCATCTGCGTCTTCCACCAGCGCTTCTCGACCAACACCCTGCCGAAGTGGCCGCTGGCCCAGCCGTTCCGCCTGCTGGCGCACAACGGTGAGATCAACACCATCACTGGCAACCGCAACTGGGCCCAGGCCCGTCGCGCCAAGTTCGCCAACGAGTGGATGCCCGATCTCGACGAGCTCGGCCCGCTGGTCAACCGCGTGGGTTCGGACTCCTCCAGCATGGACAACATGCTCGAGCTGATGGTTACCGGCGGCATGGACATGTTCCGTGGCCTGCGCATGATCATTCCGCCGGCCTGGCAGAACGTCGAGACCATGGACGCCGACCTGCGCGCGTTCTACGAGTTCAACTCGCTGCACATGGAGCCGTGGGACGGCCCCGCCGGCGTCGTGCTGACCGACGGCCGCTACGCCGTCTGCCTGCTCGACCGCAACGGTCTGCGTCCCTCGCGCTGGGTCACCACCAAGAACGGCTACATCACCCTCGCCTCGGAAATCGGCGTGTGGGACTACAAGCCCGAGGATGTCATCGCCAAGGGCCGTGTCGGTCCGGGCCAGATCCTCGCGGTGGACACCGAGACCGGCCAGCTGCTGCAGACCGAGGACATCGACAACCGCCTGAAGTCGCGCCACCCGTACAAGCAGTGGCTGCGCCAGAGCGCGCTGCGCATCCAGGCCACCCTGGACGATGACCAGGGCGTTGCCAGCTACGACGGCGACCAGCTCAAGCAATACATGAAGATGTTCCAGGTCACCTTCGAGGAGCGTGACCAGGTGCTGCGCCCGCTCGCCGAGCAGGGCCAGGAAGCTGTCGGCTCGATGGGCGACGACACCCCGATGGCAGTGCTGTCCAAGCGCATCCGCTCGCCGTACGACTACTTCCGTCAGGTCTTCGCGCAGGTCACCAACCCGCCGATCGACCCGCTGCGCGAAGCGATCGTGATGTCCCTGGAAACCTGTCTGGGCATCGAGCAGAACATCTTCGAAGAGTCCCCGCACCACGCCAACCAGGCGATCCTGACCACCCCGGTGATCTCCCCGGCGAAGTGGCGGACCCTGATGAACCTGGAGCGTCCGGGCTTCGACCTGCACCACATCGACCTGAACTACGATGAGTCCGTCGGCCTCGAATCGGCCGTGCGCAACATCGCCGATCAGGCCGAGGAAGCCGTGCGCGCCGGCAAGGTGCTGCTGGTGCTGTCCGACCGTCACATCGCCCCCGGCAAGCTGCCGGTGCATGCGGCCCTGGCCGTCGGCGCCGTGCATCACCGCCTGGTGCAGACCGGTCTGCGTTGCGACTCCAACATCCTGGTGGAAACCGCCACCGCCCGTGACCCTCACCACTTCGCGGTTCTCGTGGGCTTCGGCGCGTCCGCGGTTTACCCGTACCTCGCCTACGAAGTGCTGGCCGACCTGATCCGCACCGGCGAAGTGCTGGGCGATCTCTACGAGGTCTTCAAGTACTACCGCAAGGGCATCTCCAAGGGGATGCTGAAGATCCTCTCGAAGATGGGCATCTCCACCATCGCCTCCTACCGTGGCGCCCAGTTGTTCGAAGCCATCGGCCTGGCCGACGAAGTCACCGGCCTGTGCTTCCCGGGTACCCCGAGCCGCATCCAGGGGGCGCGCTTCCTCGACATCGAGAACGAGCAGAAGCTGCTGGCGTTCGAAGCCTGGAACAACCGCAAGCCGATCCAGCAGGGTGGCCTGCTGAAGTTCGTTTACGGTGGCGAGTACCACGCCTACAACCCGGACGTGGTGAACACCCTGCAGGCTGCCGTGCAGCAGGGCGACTACGCCAAGTTCAAGGAATACACCGCGCTGGTCGACCAGCGCCCGGTCTCCATGCTGCGCGACCTGCTCAAGGTGAAGACCAGCGAGCAGCCGCTGAGCCTGGACGAGATCGAGCCGCTGGAGTCCATCTTCAAGCGCTTCGACGCTGCCGGCATCTCCCTCGGCGCGCTGTCGCCGGAGGCCCACGAGGCCCTGGCCGAAGCGATGAACCGCCTGGGCGGCCGCTCCAACTCCGGTGAGGGTGGCGAAGACCCGGCGCGCTACGGCACGCTGCGCAGCTCGAAGATCAAGCAGGTGGCCACCGGCCGCTTCGGTGTGACCCCGGAATATCTGGTCAACGCCGAAGTCCTGCAGATCAAGGTGGCCCAGGGCGCCAAGCCTGGCGAGGGCGGCCAGCTGCCCGGCGGCAAGGTCAATGGCCTGATCGCCCGCCTGCGCTACGCGGTTCCCGGCGTGACCCTGATCTCGCCGCCGCCGCACCACGACATCTACTCCATCGAAGACCTCGCCCAGCTGATCTTCGACCTCAAGCAGGTCAACCCGCAGGCGCTGGTATCGGTGAAGCTGGTATCCGAGCCGGGCGTGGGCACTATCGCCGCCGGCGTGGCCAAGGCCTATGCGGACCTGATCACCATCTCCGGCTATGACGGCGGCACCGGCGCATCGCCGATCACCTCTATCAAGTACGCGGGTTCCCCGTGGGAGCTGGGCCTCGCCGAGGCGCACCAGACCCTGCGCGGCAACGACCTGCGCGGCAAGGTCCGGGTGCAGACCGACGGCGGCCTGAAGACCGGCCTGGACGTCATCAAGGCGGCCATCCTCGGCGCCGAGAGCTTCGGCTTCGGCACCGCGCCGATGATCGCCCTGGGCTGCAAATACCTGCGTATCTGCCACCTGAACAACTGCGCCACCGGCGTCGCCACCCAGAACGACAAGCTGCGCAAGGACCACTTCATCGGCACCGTGGACATGGTGGTGAACTTCTTCACCTTCATCGCCAGCGAAACCCGTGAATGGCTGGCCGAGCTCGGCGTGCGCAGCCTGGAAGAACTGATCGGCCGCACCGACCTGCTGGAGATCCTGCCGGGCGAAACGCCCAAGCAGGGCAACCTCGACCTCACGCCGCTGCTGGGCAGCGACCTGATCCCGGCCGAGAAGCCGCAGTTCTGCGAAGTCGAGAAGAATCCGCCGTTCGACCAGGGTCTGCTGGCCGAGAAGATGGTCGAGCTGTCGCGTTCGGCCATCGAGGGCGCCAAGGGCGGCGAGTACGAATTGGACATCTGCAACTGCGACCGTTCCATCGGCGCGCGGATTTCCGGTGAGATCGCCAAGGTCCACGGCAATCAGGGCATGGCCAAGTCGCCGATCACCTTCCGCTTCAAGGGCACCGCGGGCCAGAGCTTCGGCGTGTGGAACGCCGGCGGCCTGCACCTGTACCTGGAAGGCGACGCCAACGACTACGTCGGCAAGGGCATGACCGGCGGCAAGCTGGTCGTCACTCCGCCCAAGGGCAGCCCGTTCAAGTCGCAGGAATCGGCCATTGTCGGCAACACCTGCCTGTACGGCGCCACCGGCGGCAAGCTGTTCGCCGCCGGCACCGCGGGCGAGCGTTTCGGCGTGCGCAACTCCGGCGCCCATGCCGTGGTTGAAGGCACCGGTGACCACTGCTGCGAATACATGACCGGCGGTTTCATCTGCGTACTGGGCAAGACCGGCTACAACTTCGGCTCCGGCATGACCGGCGGCTTCGCTTATGTCCTCGACCTGGACAACACCTTCGTCGACCGCGTGAACCATGAGCTGGTGGAAATCCAGCGCATCAGCGGCGAAGCGATGGAGGCCCAGCGCAACCATCTGCGCAAGGTGCTGGTCGAGTACGTGGCGGAAACGGCGAGTGAGTGGGGCGCACATCTGCTGGAGAACCTCGACGACTACCTGCGTCGGTTCTGGCTGGTGAAACCGAAGGCCGCAAGCCTCGGTTCCCTGCTGACCAGCACTCGTGCCAACCCGCAATAAGCGCCTGAAGTTTGATGAGGTCTGAAAATGTCTGAACGTCTTAACAATGACTTCCAGTTCATCGAAGTCGGGCGCAAGGATCCGAAGAAGAAGCTTCTTCGCCAGCGCAAGCGCGAGTTCGTGGAAATCTACGACCTGTTCAAGCCGCAGCAGGCGGCTGACCAGGCCCACCGTTGCCTGGGCTGCGGCAACCCGTACTGCGAGTGGAAGTGCCCGGTACACAACTTCATCCCCAACTGGTTGAAGCTGGTCTCCGAAGGCAACATCCTCGCCGCCGCCGAACTGTCCCACCAGACCAACACCCTGCCGGAAGTCTGCGGCCGGGTGTGCCCGCAGGACCGCCTGTGCGAAGGCGCCTGCACCCTGAACGACGGCTTCGGTGCGGTCACCATCGGCTCGGTGGAGAAGTACATCACCGACACCGCCTTCGCCATGGGTTGGCGCCCCGACATGTCCAAGGTCAAGCCCACCGGCAAGCGCGTCGCCGTCATAGGCGCGGGCCCGGCGGGCCTGGGCTGCGCCGACGTGCTGGTGCGCAATGGCGTGGCTCCGGTGGTGTTCGACAAGAACCCGGAAATCGGCGGCCTGCTGACCTTCGGCATCCCCGAGTTCAAGCTGGAGAAGCAGGTGCTCTCGCGCCGTCGCGAAGTCTTCACCGGCATGGGTATCGAGTTCCGCCTGAACACGGAGATCGGCAAGGACGTCACCATGGAGCAGCTGCTCGATGAGTACGATGCCGTGTTCATGGGCATGGGCACCTACACCTACATGAAAGGCGGCTTCCCCGGCGAGGACCTGCCCGGCGTGCACGATGCGCTGGACTTCCTGATCGCCAACGTGAACCGCAACCTGGGCTTCGAGAAGTCGCCGGAAGACTTCGTCGACATGAAGGGCAAGCGTGTCGTGGTACTGGGCGGTGGCGACACCGCGATGGACTGCAACCGCACCTCCATTCGTCAGGGCGCCAAGAGCGTGACCTGCGCCTACCGCCGTGACGAAGAAAACATGCCCGGCTCGCGCAAAGAGGTGAAGAACGCCAAGGAAGAGGGCGTGAAGTTCCTCTTCAACCGCCAGCCCATCGCCATCGTCGGCGAGGACAAGGTGGAAGGCGTGAAGGTGGTCGAGACCCGTCTCGGCGAGCCGGACGCCCGTGGCCGTCGCAGCCCCGAGCCGATCCCGGGTTCCGAGGAAATCATCCCGGCAGAAGCCGTGCTGATCGCCTTCGGCTTCCGCCCGAGCCCGGCCCCGTGGTTCGACCAGCACCAGGTGGAAATCGACAGCCAGGGCCGCGTCATCGCCCCGGCTGCCTCGCAGTTCAAGCACCAGACCAGCAACCCGAAGATCTTTGCCGGTGGCGACATGGTCCGCGGTTCCGACCTGGTGGTGACCGCGATCTTCGAAGGCCGCACCGCCGCCGAAGGCATCCTGGACTACCTGGGCGTCTGAGTGCGATCCACGAAGGGCGGGTAACGCCTCTGGCGTTATGCGCCCTTCGTGGATGACGCAGCGACAAACTGTCGCGATAGACAAAAGGCACGGCACCCGCCGTGCCTTTTCTTTTGGGCTTTGCGAAAATACCCGCACTTTTTTGCCGGATGCCGTTATGACTGCCTTGAAGAACGATCGCTTCCTCCGCGCCCTGCTCAAGCAGCCCGTCGATGTCACCCCTGTCTGGATGATGCGCCAGGCCGGCCGCTACCTGCCGGAGTACCGCGCCACCCGCGCCAAGGCCGGTGACTTCATGAGCCTGTGCATGAACCCGCAGATGGCCTGCGAAGTGACCCTGCAGCCGCTGGACCGCTACCCGCAGCTGGACGCGGCGATCCTCTTCTCCGACATCCTCACCATCCCCGACGCCATGGGCCAGGGCCTGTACTTCGAAACCGGCGAAGGCCCGCGTTTCAAGAAGGTCGTCAGCAACCTGGCCGACATCGAAGCCCTGCCGATCCCTGACCCGGAAAAGGACCTTGGCTACGTGATGGACGCCGTGCGTACCATCCGCAGCGAACTGAACGGCCGCGTGCCGCTGATCGGCTTCTCCGGCAGCCCCTGGACCCTGGCCACCTACATGGTCGAAGGTGGTTCCAGCCGTGACTTCCGCAAGACCAAGGCGATGCTCTACGAAAACCCGCAGGCCCTGCACGCGCTGCTGGACAAGCTGGCGCAGTCGGTCACCAGCTACCTGAATGGCCAGATTCTCGCGGGCGCACAGGCGGTGCAGATTTTCGATTCCTGGGGTGGTGCGCTGTCGGCAGCGGCGTACCAGGAGTTCTCCCTGGCCTACATGCAGAAGATCGTCGACGGCCTGATCCGCGAACACGAAGGGCGCCGCGTACCGGTGATCCTCTTCACCAAGGGCGGCGGCCTGTGGCTGGAGTCCATGGCCAACACTGGCGCCGAAGCGCTGGGCCTGGACTGGACCTGCGACATCGGCAGCGCTCGCGCCCGCGTCGGCGACAAGGTGGCCCTGCAGGGGAACATGGACCCGGCGGTGCTCTACGCCAAGCCGGAAGCCATCCGCGCTGAAGTGGCGCGTATCCTCGGTGCCTTCGGTAATGGCAATGGCCACGTGTTCAACCTTGGCCATGGTGTCACCCCGGAAGTCGATCCTGCCCATGCCGGCGCCTTCTTCGAGGCGGTGCACGAGCTGTCGGCGCAGTATCACTGAGCCTGATGCTTCACTGAAAAGCCCCGCAAATGCGGGGCTTTTTTGTGGCTTCCTGTAGGAGCGGGCCATGCCCGCGATCCGCCGGCAGGGCCGGCGCTTTCTTTTGCTCTGGTGTTGCAGGTTTGCTGCGTTGGCTTGGGTGTTTCTGCACCGCTTCAGCGAGTCCTTCTGAACGGGGCATTCGGCGTGTGCTGATGTTTCTCTGGAAGATCTTAAGAGCCGGAGCATTGGCTCTTCGTAGGAGCGAGGGGGACACCATCGTTATTGTTCGCGAACCGCAAGGCACGACGTTCCACGACGCAATGAAAAAAGCCCCGCTCTGCAGCGGGGCTTTTTCGTTCCCTCATGGAGCTTCAGGCCCCATCAGAGTGCATCACGCAGCGTCGCCCACCAGGCCGGCGGCGCGCTGGGACTTGCGGCGGTTGGACACCAGCAGGCCGGAGCAGACCACCACGACGGTCAGCAGGGTGGTGGCGACCACTTCCATGCGATGGTCCGGGCGGATCAGCATGATCACCAGGGCACCGACGATGAAGAGGATCACCGCCCAGGTCAGCCAGGGGAACAGCCACATCTTCAGCTTCAGCTGGTGGCCCTGGGCGAGCAGCTTCTTGCGCATGCGCAGCTGCGACATGGCGATCACCAGGTACACCAGCAGGGCGATGGCGCCGGAGCTGGCCAGCAGGAAGTTGAACACTTCGGCCGGGGCCAGGTAGTTGGCGAAGGTGCACAGGAAGGCCATGGCGGTGGACAGCAGCACGGCGTAGACCGGGGTGCGGCTGGCGCTGGTTACCTGGGCGATCTTCGGTGCGTCACCGCGCTTGCTCAGCGAGTACATCATGCGCGAAGCGGTGTAGAGCGCCGAGTTCAGGCAACTGGTGACCGAGACCAGCACGATGATGTCGACGATCAGCTTGGCGTAGGGGATGTGCAGGTGTTCCAGCACGGTCTGGTAGGAGCCCATGCTCACCAGGCGCGGGTCGTTCCACGGTACCAGGCAGACCACGATCAGGATCGACAGCAGGTAGAACAGCGCGATACGCCAGATCACCGAGTTGGTGGCGCGGGTGATCTGCTGCTCCGGGTCCTTGGACTCGGTGGCGGCGATGGTGACGATTTCCGAACCCATGAAGGAGAACATGGTGGTCAGCAGCGCGGCGAGCACGGCGCCCCAGCCCTTGGGCAGGAAGCCTTCGCTGGTCAGGTGGCCGATGCCGGAGACTTCGCTGTTGGGCGAGAAGCCGAAGATGGCCGCGCAGCCCAGCACCAGGAAGGCAATGATCGAGACGACCTTGATCAGCGCCAGCCAGAACTCGAACTCACCGTAGTTCTTCACGCTGAACAGGTTGGTCACGGTCAGCGCGGAGGTGATCAGGAAGGCCAGTACCCAGATCGGCGCGCCGGGGAACCAGGCGTGGATGATCGCGGCGGCGGCGTTGGCTTCCAGCGGGATCACCAGGACCCAGAACCACCAGTACAGCCAGCCGATGGTGAAACCGGCCCAGTGACCGATGGCGCGGTCGGCGTAGGTGGAGAAGGAGCCGCTGTCCGGCTGCGCGACGGCCATTTCGGCCAGCATGCGCATCACCAGGACCACCAGCAGGCCGGCGACCAGATAGGAGACCATGACGGCCGGGCCAGCTTCGGCGATGGCGTGGCCGGAGCCTACGAACAGGCCCGCGCCAATGGCACCGGCGATCGAAAGCATCGTGACGTGACGATTTTGCAGGCCCTGGGAGAGCCCGGAAGAGGGGGTGCTGCTCATGCTTTACCTACAACTACGGAGGGAATTGCGTACTGCGGGAGTCGAGGTCCGTTTCAGGATTCCAACAAGTCGTTCAAGAAATTGAACGCAAGTATCGCGCCACATTCTGTTACGACTTAAGTTGTAGGTTGGGGTGTTTCGCTACGAGCCCCGTGGCAAAGGCATTGCTGAAAACGACATCCATGTCTTTGTACGACCGTTCCATGTCGTTTTCAGGCATGCAGTTTGTTTTGTGTGTAGAAACTACCCAGCTTTGTTGAGTGCGGGCAGGTCGCGCGGTAACACCGGCAGGCGCGCCAGGTGCAGGGCCACCAGCAGGCCGATGCCCAGCAGGCTGGCGATGAACAGGCCCACGCCGTTCCAGCCGTACTGGTGCCAGAAGAGGCCGCCAGCAGTGCCGGCGACGCTGGAGCCGGTGTAGTAGCAGAACAGGTACAGCGACGAGGCCTGGCCCTTGGCCTTCAGGGCGCGGCGGCCGATCCAGCTGCTGGCCACCGAGTGCGCGCCGAAGAAGCCGAAGGTGAACACCAGCAGGCCGACCAGCACCAGGGCCAGCGGTTGCAGCAGGGTGATCAGTACGCCACCGAGCATCAGCGCGATCATCGCCCAGAGCACCTTGCGCCGGCCCAGCTTGTCGGCCAGCGAGCCGACCCACGCCGAGCTGTAGATGCCCGACAGGTAGACCAGCGAGAGCACGCCGACGATGGCCTGGCTCAGTTGGTAGGGCTCGGCCAGCAGGCGGTAGCCGATGTAGTTGAACAGGGTGACGAAGGCACCCATCAGCAGGAAGCCGACCAGAAACAGCCAGGGCAGGCCGGCGTCGCGGAAGTGCCCGGTGAAGCCCTCGATGAGCCGACGGGGCTTGAGCTGCGCCGGGCGGAAGTTCTTCGATTCGGGAAGGATGCGCCAGAACAGCAGGGCCGCGGCCAGGGCGAGCACGCCCAGGGTGGCTAGCGCCACGTGCCAGTTCACGTAGTCCACCAGCACACCGCTGATCAGCCGTCCGCTCATGCCGCCAATGGCGTTGCCCCCGATGTACAGCCCCATGGACAGCCCGATGTGCTGCGGGTGGATTTCCTCCGACAGGTAGGTCATGCCCACCGCCGCCAGGCCGCTGAGGGAAAGGCCGAGTAGCGCGCGCATGGCCAGTACGCCGTGCCAGGTCGGCATCAGCGAGCTGCCGATGGTGAACAGCGCCGCGAAGATCAGCGAGGCGACCATGATCGATTTGCGACCGATGGCGTCGGAGATCGGGCCGGTGACCAGCAGGCCGAAGGCCATGGTGATGGTGGAGATCGACAGCACCAGGCTGCTCTGCGCGGCGGTCAGGCTGAACGCCTTGGACAACACCGGCATCATCGGCTGCACACAGTAGAGCAGGGCGAAGGTGGCGAAGCCGCCGGAGAACAACGCAAGCGATGTGCGCATGAATTCCGGGGTGCCTTTCTCGATGTAGGTTTCGATCTCTTCGACGGCGCGCACCACGTCGTCGTTGGCTTCACGCGCGCTTTCGCGCAGGTCAGGCAGCACCTCTACCGGATCGTTGGCGGCGGACGGCTCTTGGATGACAGCCGGTTCGGCCGCCATGGAATGTTCTTCCCGCAAAGCCCGCAGGGCAGGTTGGCTCACGACACACCTCAGGTTGGTAAAAGCAGGAGGGCCTGGAATGGCGGCAAAGGCCCGCGCGGCCAGGCAGAGAGCAGGTTGGTAGTCGTTATTGGGCTTGTGTGGAAAGGATAAGGAGCGGGATTTATTATTTCCAATATATTAATCGACACGTTTGAGTCGTTTTACGAATCATTGGTGGTAGGGGCCGGATGGAGCTGCGACACCTGCGTTATTTCATCGCCGTGGCGGAAGAATTGCACTTCGGCCGCGCCGCCGAGCAGCTGGGAATTTCCCAGCCGCCGCTCAGCCAGCAGATCCAGGCGTTGGAGGAAGAGATCGGCGCGCGCTTGCTGGAGCGAACCAACCGCCGTGTGGCGCTCACCGAGGCCGGCAAGCTGTTTCTCGACGAAGCGCGGCAGGTGCTGCAGCAGGTGGATCGCGCCGTCTTGCTGGCGCGGCGTGCGCATCAGGGCGAGATCGGCGAGCTGAAGGTCGGCTTCACCGCCTCGGCGCCGTTCACCTCCAGCATTCCGCGCGCCATCCTGGCGTTCCGCCAGGCCTACCCGGATGTGCATCTGGACCTGCAGGAACTGAGCAGCGGCCAGGCAGTGCAGGCGCTGCTGGAAGAGCGCGTGCAGGTCGGCCTGATCCGCCCGATCCCGCTGCCGGAAACCCTTGAGGCCGTGGAGCTGTTCAGCGAGCCGCTGGTGGCAGTGCTGCGTGCCGATCACCCGCTGGCGCAGGCCAGCCAGGAGGGTCTGGAGTTCGCCTTGCTGGCGGACGAGCCGTTCGTGTTCTTCCCGCGCAGCTATGGCACGGGCCTCTACAGTCAGCTGATGGCGCTGTCGCGGCAGGCCGGCTTCAGCCCTCGCATCGCCCAGGAAGCGGGCGAGGCGATGACCATCATCGGCCTGGTGGCCGCAGGGCTCGGCGTCTCGATGCTACCGGCGTCGTTCCGTCGGACGCGGGTGGATGGCGTGGTCTATCGCACCCTGAGCGATCCGGGCGCGACCAGTTCGGTGTGGTTGGTGCGACGGCGCAACGAGACGTCGCGCCTGGCGCAGTCGTTCTTCGACCTGGTGACCCAGGAAGTGACAGCCCTCCACAGCGGACCAGGCGCCGTCGGTCTCGAGATCAGGCGCTGAAACCTTGGTTGGCCACTGTTGGGACGCTGGTATGAATGGTCAGGAGCCGCCGAGCGGTCGTGTGGCGAAGGGTGCTCGCCCTTGTCATGGGCTTTGCATAGAATCCCGAAGTCTTGAATGGTTCTGGAGGGATGGCTCATGCGGCGCGTGGTGTTCAATCAGAAGGGCGGGGTCGGCAAGTCCAGCATCGCCTGCAACCTGGCGGCAGTGAGCGCAGCGGAGGGCTATCGCACCTTGCTGGTGGACCTGGATGCCCAGGCCAACTCCACGCACTACCTCACCGGCCTGACCGGCGAGGACCTGCCGGTGGGCATCGCCGACTTCTTCAAGCAGACGCTGTCTTCCGGGCCTTTCAGTCGCAAGGGCAAGGTCGATATCTACGAGACGCCCTTCGACAACCTGCACATCGTCACCGCCAGCCCGGAGCTGGCGGACCTGCAGCCCAAGCTCGAGCAGAAGCACAAGATCAATAAGCTGCGCAAACTGCTGGACGAGCTATCCGAAGACTACGATCGCATCTACCTGGATACCCCGCCGGCGCTGAACTTCTATACGGTTTCTGCGCTAATCGCCGCTGATCGCTGCCTGATCCCCTTTGATTGCGACAGTTTCTCCCGTCAGGCGCTTTACGGCCTGCTGCAGGAGATCGAAGAGCTGAAGGAAGACCACAACGAAGAGCTGGAAGTCGAAGGCATCGTGGTCAACCAGTTCCAGCCGCGCGCGACCCTGCCGCAGCAACTGCTGGATGAGCTGGTGGAAGAGGAACTGCCGGTGCTGCCGGTGTACCTGATGAGCTCGGTGAAGATGCGCGAGTCGCACCAGGCCTGCACCCCGCTGATCTTCCTCGAGCCGCGGCACAAACTGACCCAGCAGTTCGTCGAACTGCACAGCCTGCTGGAAGCCTGAACGCTTACTGGCTGATCAGCACATCGCAGGGCGGCCGGCGCAGGAAATAGCGCGTCGAGCTGCCCAGCATGGCCTGCTCGATGGCGCCGCGGCTGCGGCTGCCGAGCACCAGCAGGTCCGGCGTCCATTCCCGTAATGCCGTTTCCAGCGCCTGCTGGGGCGTGCCCTGCTGCACTGCGCAAAGCAATTGCGGTCCGGCGGCCGGCACCTGCGTGCGCTCATCCTGCAGCGCCTGGCGTAGCAGTTCGCGCTGGGTGTCGAGGTGGCTGTCGACGCGCCCGGCCCTCTTGCCTGGCTGGTAGGCATTGAGCGCCAGCAGCTCGGCGTCGGGCGCGAGCAGTCGGTAACCGGCGCGCCAGGCCTGGCAGGCGCAGTGCGACAGGTCCAGGCCGGCAAGAGCCTTCGCGTAAGGTTTGGCCGATTCGTCCACGGCCAGCAGGATCGGCGCGCGGCAATGTCGGGCGATGCGCTCCAGGGTGGTGCCATCGAAGCGCTCCAGCAACTGCTGATGGTGCGCACCGATCACCAGCAGGTCGGCGTTCAGTTCCTGCACTGCCTGGGTGACCGTATTCGCCGCGCGGCCCTGGCGGATCACCAACTGGTAGTCGGTGATGTCAGTGGCGCGGGCCGCATCGCGCAGCGCCACTTCGGCGGTTTCGCGCACCGTGGTCATCATGCGGTCGGGAAAGAATTCCTCGATGACGTGCAGCAGCGTGACGCTGGCACCGTGCTGGCGGGCCAGCTGGGCGGCGCGGCGCACGGCGATATCCGCCTCGACGCTGAGGTCGTGGGCGACGAGCAGGTTCCTGTACATGGTGGGCTCCCTCTGTGGCGCCTCCACTGTCGCGCCACGTAGGAAATTTCACCTTGATGCAGGGCAATGGCCCGGATTCAGCGGCTGCGCAGCTGATAGATGGCGTGGCTTTCGGCGACGACGTTGCCGTCTTCGTCCTTCAGTTGCAGGTCGAGGACGAATTCGGCCTTGCCGAGGTTCGTGGCTTCCTCGCCGATACGCTGGATGTCCTCTTCGCTGAGCCGCGCCTCGACCGTCACGTCGCTCGCTGCAGGGCGCAGGAAACGCAGGCCGGCTTCCTTGACGATGGGATAGAAGTGCCGGGCGTCGAAGCTGGTCAGCATCAGCACGCCGCCGGGCAGTTCGGCCACGGTAAACAGTGCGCCGGCGTACATGTTGCGCAGGTGGTTTTCGTTGCCCTTGAGCGGCATGCGCAGGCGCACGAGGCCCGGTTCCAGCACCTCGGCCTTTAGGCCGGTGCGCTTGACGAAGGCGATGTGCTCTTCGGTGAGTTGACGGATGAATTCCAGGTTATGACGCATGGGCGCGCTCCGATTCGCCAGCGGGGTGTGCACCCAAGCCTAGCCACACCACGCGGCCTGGCAATGACCGCGTGGATTGACCGAAACGCTCGCCTTCAGATGCCCTGGCGGGATAGCCAGTCGAGCAGTTGCGGCAGCGGCATCGCACCGCTCTGGCGCGCCACTTCCTGGCCATTGCGCAGCAGGATCAGGCTCGGGATCGAGCGGATGCCCAGACGCGTGGAGAGGTTCGGGTTGGCGTCGCTGTCCAGCTTGGCCAGGCGCACCTTGCCCGACAGCCGCGCGGCGGCCTGCTCGAACACCGGCGCAAAGCCCTTGCACGGCCCGCACCAGTCGGCCCAGACGTCCACCAGCAACGGCAAGTCGCCCTTGGCCTGGGCGGAGAAGCCGGCCTCGTCAAGGTCGAACGGCGTATCCAGCACGATCGGTGACTGGCAGCGCCCGCAACTGGGCGAATCGTTCACCCGCGTGGCGGGCACGCGGTTCAGGCCGTTGCAGTTGGGGCAGGGGATGATCAGGGAATCGGACATGGCGGGGCTCCAGAGGCTATGAAGCAAAGATGGAGTCTCGGAGGTCCGATCTCAACGGCACCTTGAATGCTTTTCCGAAGATGGGCCGACTTGGATGTCGGCCCATGTGCATCACACGCGGAAGTGACTGACCAGTGTCTGCAGTTGCCCACCCAGGCGGGCAAGCTCGACGCTGGACGCGGCGACTTCTTCGTTGGCCGAGGCGGTCTGCTCGGAGACGTCGCGGACGTTGACCACGCTGCGGCTGATTTCCTCGGCCACTGCGCTCTGTTCCTCGGCGGCGGTGGCGATCTGCTGGTTCATCGCCTGGATGTTGGAAACGGTACGGGTGATCTCGCCGAGGGACTCACCGGCCTGGCGGCTCAGGGCGACGCTGCTGGCGGTGAGTTCGCGGCTGCCGAGCATGACGCTGGAGACCTGGCGGGTGCCGCTCTGCAGACCGGCGACCAGGGCTTCGATCTCTTCGGTGGACTGCTGGGTGCGCTGGGCCAGGCCGCGCACTTCGTCGGCGACCACGGCGAAGCCGCGCCCGGCCTCGCCCGCGCGGGCGGCTTCGATGGCAGCGTTAAGGGCCAGCAGGTTGGTCTGCTCGGCCACTGACTTGATCACGTCCATGACCTTGCCGATCTTCTCGCTTTCCTGTTCGAGGCGCTGCATGGCCTCGGCGGAGCGTTCCACTTCCTCGGCCAGGCGCTCGATCTGTTCCACGGCCTTGTTCACCACGCGGTCGCCGTCCTGGGCCTGGTGGTCGGCGGCGGAGGCGGCCTGGGAGGCTTGCTCGGCGTTGCGCGCGACTTCCTGCACGGTGGCGGACATCTCGTGCATGGCGGTGGCGACCTGGTCGGTCTCGACCTTCTGGGTGTTGGCGCCGGCGCTGGTCTGCTCGGTGACGGCGGAGAGTTCTTCTGCAGCGCTGGCAATCTGGGTGACGCCGTCGCGAATGCCGCCGATCAGCTCGCGCAGGCTCTGGCTCATGCGCTGCATGCTCTGCTGCAGGCGGCCGAGTTCGTCGCGGCGGCTGACCTGGATGGTCTGTGACAGGTCGCCGGCGGCTATGCGGTCGACCACAGCCATGGTGTCGTGCAGCGGGCGGGTGATCTGGCGGGTGATGATCAGCGCAGCGATGCTGCCCAGTACCAGCGCGAGCAGGGTCACGAGGGTTTGCAGGCTGCGGGCCTTGGCGCTTTCGACGTCGCGGCGATCGAGCTGCAGCTGGTAGAGATTTTCGCTGATCTTGACGATGTCCTGGCCCTGGGCGGTCATTTCCTTGCGCGCCTGGACGATCGCGGCCATGTTCTGGCGCAGGGTCTGCACGGCGTCGCGGTAGGTGCGCAGGGCGCTGCCGAGCTGCTGGATGTACTGCGCTTCGGCGACGCCGAGCACGTTTTCCAGGGCCGGCAGGCCGGCGATGCTTTCGTCGAGGCCGCGAGTCACGCCGTCGCCGTTGCTGGTGAGTGCGGTGGCAAGATAGTCGCGCACGTCGTAGCGGGCTTGCAGCAGGTCCTCGCGGGTGCCGGTGATGGCCTGGAAGCGGGTGGCGCGCTCTTCGTCGGCCGGGGCCTTGAGGATGTCCTGCTGGATCTGAGCGGTCAGCTCGTTGGCGCGGGCGGCGTTGTCCTGCAGGATGCGGCGGGTGATGCCGGCGCTCTGGTAGCCGGCGCGCATGGCGGCCAGGGATTTCTCGTAGTCACCGATGATGCCGCCGAGCTGATCGAGCATGCGCACGTTCTCGGGGCTGACGAAGGACGCGCGCAGTTTCTGCTGCTGCGCCTTGAAGTCGGCCAGGGTGCTCATGACGTTGGCGGCTTCCTGCTCGGCGCCGTCGGCGATCATGTACTGCAGGCGAGTGATGCGCAGCTTGGTGAGGCGCGAGTTCAGTTCGGTGATGTCGCTCATCCAGTTGCTGCGGTCGATCAGCGAGCCCAGGCCGACCCAGCTGACGATGGCGAGGATGGCGGTGAAGGCGAGGACCAGGCCGAAGCCCAGGGCCAACTTGAGATTCACGCTCAGGTTGGAAATCCAGCTGTTCATTGACGATCTCCAGGAAAGGTTGTGTGAAGTCAGGCCGTTCGGAGATTGTTCTTGTTGGGGGCCAGGCGGGAGTACCGCGCTCAGTCGCTATCGGCAGCGTTCGGCAGAACCGTATGGTCGAGGCGAAAAAAACGCCGACCTGCTGCGCAGCAGGTCGGCGGTTCGGTTGAAGCGAGCGGGAAGCGGGTGTCAGGCTCCGGCGGCGTCCAGCGCCTGAGCCAGATCGGCGAGGATGTCGTCGATGTGCTCGATGCCGATGGACAGACGCACCATGTCGCGCGGCACGCCGGCCTTCTCCAGTTCTTCGTCGTTGAGCTGGCGGTGTGTGGTGGAGGCCGGGTGGCAGGCCAGGGACTTGGCGTCGCCAATGTTCACCAGGCGCACCACCAGGTTCAGCGCATCGATGAAGCGCGCGCCGGCTTCCTGCCCGCCCTTGATGCCGAACGAGAGGATCGACGCGGGCTTGCCGCCCATGTAGCGCAGCGCCAGTTCCTGCTCGGGGTGATCGGCGAGGCCGGCGTATTTCACCCAGCTGACTTGCGGGTGGTCCTGCAGGTATTGCGCGACTTTTACCGCGTTCTCGCAGTGGCGCTCCATGCGCAGGGCGAGGGTTTCCAGGCCTTGCAGGATGAGGAAGGCGTTGAACGGTGAGAGCGCGGCGCCGGTGTTGCGCAGCGGCACGACACGGCAGCGGCCGATGAAGGCGGCGGGGCCGAAGGCTTCGGTGTAGGTGACGCCGTGGTAGGACGGATCCGGCGTGTTGAGCAGCGGGAAGCGCGCCTTGTTGTCGGCCCAGGGGAATTTGCCGGAGTCGACGACGATGCCGCCGATGCTGGTGCCGTGGCCACCGATGTACTTGGTCAGCGAGTGCACGACGATGTCCGCGCCGTGCTCGAACGGGCGGCAGAGGATCGGCGTGGCGACGGTGTTGTCGACGATCAGCGGCACGCCGTGGCGGTGCGCGGCATCGGCCAGGGCCTGGAGATCGACGATGTTGCCCGCCGGGTTGCCGATGGATTCGCAGAACACCGCCTTGGTGCGTTCGTCGATCAGCGCCTCGAGGGCGGCGATGTCATCGTGCGGCGCGAAGCGGGTCTGGATGCCGAAGCGCGGCAGGGTGTGGGCGAACAGGTTGTAGGTGCCGCCGTAGAGCTTGGCCACCGAGACGATGTTGTCGCCGGCTTCGGCGACGGTCTGGATGGCGTAGGTGATGGCGGCCATGCCGGAAGCCACCGCCAGCGCGGCGACGCCGCCTTCAAGTGCGGCCACGCGCTCCTCCAGCACCGCGTTGGTGGGGTTCATGATGCGCGTGTAGATGTTGCCGGCGACCTTCAGGTCGAACAGGTCGGCACCGTGCTGGGTGTCGTCGAAGGCGTAGGAGATTCTATGTCTACCCCACCGTATCGGCCGCAGTCCGATACGGTTGCTGAGTCGTCATCAGGGCAAAGGCAATCCGGGCCAATTTGCGGGCGAGGACGGTCAGCGCCTCGATCTTTTGCA
>NZ_JACVBX010000001.1 GCF_014852585.1 Pseudomonas sp. PDM18
CCTTGCCACTGATGGTCTGCTCGGCCTTGGACTCGTCGATGTTGACGATGTCGTCACCGGCGATGACGTCGATGATCAGACCGGCAATCGGTTCCTCGATCTTCACCTCGTACGCATGCTTGGCGGTAACGTCGATGCTGTTGCCCGCGGCATCGTGGGCCACCAGGGTGGCGTTGATGCTGGTGGCTTTCGCCAGGTCGGCACCGGCTACCTGCACGCTCCATTCGCCCGCGGTGTTCACCACGGTCTGATAGGCCGTGCCGTTGAGGTCGAACTTGACCACGTCACCGGCCTGGAACTCGCCTGTCACTTTGCCGCTGATGGTCTGCGGGGTCTGCGATTCGGCGAAGTTGAGGATGTTGTCGGTGGTGACGTTGTTGATGGTCAGCTGCGCGACCGGCGCGGTCACGTCCACGGTGTAGCCACGATCGGCCACGACAGCGGCAACGTTGCCCGCCACATCGTGGGCTTCCAGGGTGGCGTGGATGGTGCCAGCCTTGGCCAGATCGGCACCGGCTACCTGCACACTCCAGTTGCCCGAGGTGTCGACAGCGGCGCTGTACTGCGTGCCGTTGAGGGTGAAGCTCACCAGGTCGCCGGCCATGAACTCGCCAGTGGCCTTGCCGCTGATGGTCTGCTGGGCCTTCGATTCGTCGAGGTTGACGATGTCGTCACCCGCCACGGCGTTGATGGTCAGCTGGGCCACCGGCGCAGTAACGTCGACCGCGTAGTTGTGGCTGGCACTGGCGCTCGCGCTGTTGCCGGCAATGTCGGTGGCGACGAAGGTGGCGTCGATGCGGTGATCGGCATCGGCAGCCAGCTCGGCACCCGGAACACTGATGCTCCACTTGCCGTCGGCATCGACAGTGCCGCTGTAGGTCACTTCGTTGACAACGATCTTGACGATGTCGCCGGCACGGCCGCCGGTGGTGCTACCGGTGATCGACTGGTTGGCCTGCGACTCGACGGCGTTGACGATGTCATCGCTGCCCAGGACGTTGATGTTCAGCGACGGGAACAGCGGTTGGGTGATGACGGTGTACGGGCGGTCAGCCTCGACATCGACGGCGTTGCCAGCTTCGTCATGGGCCTTGAGGGTGGCATGGATGTTGGACTCAGCCGCCAGATCGGCGCCGGCTACCTGCACGCTCCACTTGCCATCGGCTGCCACAGTGGCGCTGTAGGTGGTGCCGTTGAGCTCGAAGCTCACCACGTCACCGGCCTTGAACTCGCCAGAGGCCTTGCCGCTGACGGTCTGCGCCTGGGTGGCTTCAGTGCCGTTGAGCATGTCGTCACCAGCAACGGTGTCGATGGTCAGGGTCGCCACCGGGGCGGTGGTGTCCACGCTATAGGCATGCTCGGCCACGATAGAACCGGCGTTGCCTGCCGCATCATGGGCGACCAGGGTGGCCTTGATGTTGCTGCCCTTGACCAGGTCAGAACCCGCTACCTGCACGCTCCACTTGCCATCGGCGGCGACGGCGGCACTGTAGGTGGTGCCATTGAGCTGGAAGCTCACCACGTCACCAGCCTTGAACTCACCGGTGGCCTTGCCGCTGATGGTCTGCTGAACCTTGGACTCTGCGCTGTTGACGACGTCGTCGCCAGCCACGGTGTCGATGGTCAGTTGGGTGGTGGTTTCGCTCGGACCGCTCAGGTCGATGACGAGCGGGAACGGCTGCGATTGCTCGCTGATATTGCCCGCCGGATCTTCGGCGGTAACGGTCAGGCCATGATTGCCTTCGGTCAGGGCCTTGTCGGCCGGAACTTCGAACGACCAGGTACCGTCTTCTTTGACAACGGTGGAGCCCAGTTCGGTCTCGCCATCGAAGACATGGATGATGTCGCCCTTCTCGGCGCCACTACCGGAAATCACCGGGGTGGTGTCGTTGGTCGAGCCATCTTTCGGAACGTCGATCAGGTTGGCCGGATCGTCGTTGTCGGTCACCTTGTCGATGCTCGGCACTGCCGAGGCAACGAAGTCCACGTTCAGGTGGAAGCCGTCAGAACTGCTGTGGTTGCCGGCCTTGTCATGCGACTCGGCGACGAAGGTGTAGGCGGTTTCCGGGCTGCCCACCAGGCTGTGGGCATCGGTTGGCTTGATCTGCCAGTTGCCGTCCTTGTCTACAGTGGTGCTGCCAATCTCGACGCGCTTGCCACCATCCTGTTCTGCGAACAGATGAATGACGGTGCCCGCTTCGCCCTTGCCATGGAACACCGGGTTCGGGTCGTCGGTATAGCCGTTGTCGAGGACCTGGCCCTGGACCTTGCCGACGGTGTCTTCGACGTAATCGATGGTCGGTTGGGTCGGGTTGGTGACGTCGATATTGATGGTGAACGACGAGACCTGCTCACTCCAGTTGCCGGCCGGCTCCTTGGCACGCACGGTGAGGACATGCTCACCCTCGGCCAGGGGCGAGGTGTCGAGCGACCAGTTACCCGATGCATCGGCAGTGGTGCTGCCAATCAGGGTGTTGGTGTTGTCGTAGACCTCGACCAGGCTGCCCGCTTTGGCAGTGCCATGGATTTCCGGGGTCGGGTCATTGGTGTAGCCGCCACGCTCTACCGGCAGCAGGATCGAGCCTTCGTCGTTGAAGACGCCGGTGATGGTCGGGGCGTTGGGGTCCACGTCAGTGATAAAGGAGACTTGAGGGCTCCTCTCACCTTCGTTGCCAGCCAGGTCGGTCACGGTCACGCTGAAGTCGTGCGGGCCATTGGGCGCCGGTACGTCTACGGACCAGGTGCCATCTTTGTTCACCGTGGTCGAGCCAATCGCCTTGTCGCCGTCGTAGACGGTCACGATCGAATCCGGCGGCAGGGTTTCACCCGCGGCGTTACGCACGGTCGGCACTTCGTCGTCGGTCACATCGCCACTGTTGATCAGGCCTTTCAGATTGCCCACGTCATCGATGATATCCCACTGATTCGAGGTCAGCGGTGCCGGTGCCTGGGTGTCCACAATGAAGTGATACGGGCCAGCCTTGGTGCTTTCCATGCCGGCGGCATTCACGGCAACGGCGTAGATGGCGTACTCGCCGTCCGCGCTGCCTGCGGGCAGGTTGATCTGCCATTGCCCATTGGCGTCGGCATCGACGGTACCCAGCAGGGTCTCGCCATTGAACACCTTCACCTTCTCGTTCGGCTCGGCGGTGCCCTTGATCAGTGCGGTGTTGTCATTGGTGTAGCCCTTGGGCTGCACGTTCAGGTGCGGGAAGACGTCGTCGTTCCAGACTTCCTTGATGACTGGTGCGGTAGGCGGTGCGGTCAGGACGGTGAAGTCACGCTCGTTACTGAACTCGCTCTGGTTACCGGCCAGGTCAGTGGCCTTGGCCACCAGCTTCACGTCTCCTGCCAGGGGCGCCTTGTACTGATCGCTGGTCAGCGTCCAGTTGCCATTTTCGCCGCTGATGGTACGGCCGACTTCCACTTCCTTGCCGTTGACGATGTTGTACACCACGATCGTCAGACCGGCTTCGTTCGCGGTACCCGAGATGACCGGCTTGCGATCATCGGTCGGAACGCTGCTGCTGATCTCGCCCTTAACCTCGCCCTCGTTATCGACAACGTGCTCGATACGCGGCGCGACCGGTGCGGTTACATCAACGTGGATCGGGAACGCCGGCGACGGCTCGCTGATGTTGCCGGCACTGTCTTCAGCGGTAACCGTGAGATTGTGCTCGCCTTCGACCAGGGCCTTGTCAGCCGGGACTTCGAACGACCAGGTGCCATCTTCCTTGGCAACCGTGCTACCCAGCTCGGTTTTGCCGTCGAAGACGTGGATGACGTCGCCTTTCTCGGCGCCGCCACCGGAAATCACCGGCGTGGTGTCGTTGGTCCAGCCGTCCTTCGGAACGTTGATCAGCTGCGCGGGATCACCGTTGTCGGTGACCTTGTCGATCTGCGGGGCGGACGAAGCGTTGCTGTCGACCACGATAGCCACAACATTGGGCTCGCTCGTATTGCCCGCTGCGTCGGTGACGATGACGGAGATTGCGTTTTCGCCGTTCTCCAGGGGCTGGGTCGGCGTTACCGACCAGTTACCATCTTCATCGGCGATGACGGTCGCCACTTCGCCCGTGGGGAAAGTGACTTCCACGGTCGAACCCGGCTCGGTCTTGCCGTCGATGGTCGGGGTCGTGACGTTGGTGATGCCATCCCCCTTGGTGCCGCTGTCGGACTCTTCATTGAGCCACGCATCAGCCGGCGGAACGGAGGTGTCGACGATGATCGGCAGGACGTTCGGCTCGCTGATGTTGCCAGCCGGATCAGTGACGATGACGGTGATTTCGTTTTCACCGTCCACCAGGGGCTGGGTCGGCTTCACCGACCAGTTGCCGTCTTCATCCGCGGTGACAGTCGCCACTTCACCGTTGGGGAAGATGACTTCCACGGTAGAGCCCGGCTTGGTCTTGCCGTCGATGGTCGGCTTTTCTTCGCTGGTGATGCCATCGCCCTTGGTGCCGCTGTCGGACTCTTCATTGAGCCAGGCATCGGTCGGCGGAGCGCTGGTGTCAACGATGAT
Organism: Pseudomonas sp. PDM18; assembly: GCF_014852585.1. Taxonomy (GTDB): domain Bacteria; phylum Pseudomonadota; class Gammaproteobacteria; order Pseudomonadales; family Pseudomonadaceae; genus Pseudomonas. Next base: position 4,523 of record NZ_JACVBX010000001.1, read on the forward strand.
CGGCAGAACATTGGGCTCGCTGGTATTGCCCGACGGGTCAGTGACGATAACGGAGATTGCGTTTTCGCCATTCTCCAGGGGCTGGGTCGGTGTTACCGACCAGTTGCCATCTTCGTCAGCAATGACGGTCGCCACTTCACCGTTGGGGAAGATGACTTCCACGGTAGAGCCCGGCTTGGTCTTGCCGTCGATGGTCGGCTTTTCTTCGCTGGTGATGCCATCGCCCTTGGTACCGCTGTCGGACTCTTCATTGAGCCAGGCATCGGCCGGTGGCGTATTGCTGTCGACGATGATCGGGAAGACGTTGGGCTCGCTCGAATTGCCCGCCGGGTCGGTGACGATCACGGAGATTGCGTTTTCGCCGTTCTCTAGGGGCTGGGTCGGCGTTACCGACCAGTTGCCATCTTCATCAGCGGTGACGGTTGCCACTTCGCCCGTGGGGAAAGTGACTTCCACGGTCGAACCCGGCTCAGTCTTGCCGTCGATGGTCGGGGTCGTGACGTTGGTGATGCCGTCACCCTTGGTGCCGCTGTCGGACTCTTCGTTGAGCCACGCATCGGCTGGCGGAGTGATGGTGTCAACGATGATCGGCAGGACGTTGGGTTCGCTCGTGTTGCCAGCCGGATCAGTGACGATGACGGAGATTTCGTTTTCGCCATTTTCCAGGGGCTGGGTCGGCGTTACCGACCAGTTGCCATCTTCATCAGCAGTGCTGGTCGCCACTTCGCCGTTGGGGAACGTGACTTCCACGGTAGCGCCCGGCTCAGTCTTACCTTCGATGGTCGGGGTCTCGACATTGGTGAAGCCATTACCAAGGGTACCACTTTCCGACTCCGGGCTCAGCCAGGCATCGGTTGGCGGGGTGCTGGTGTCAACGATGATCGGCAGAATGTTGGGCTCGCTCGAGTTGCCTGCTGGGTCGGTGACGATCACGGAGATTGCGTTTTCGCCATTTTCCAGGGGCTGGGGCGGAGTCACCGACCAGTTGCCGTTCTTATCAGCAGTAGTGGTGGCTACTTCACCTTTGGGGAAAGTTATTTCCACGGTCGCGCCCGGCTCGGTCTTGCCGACGATGGTCGGGGTTTTGTCGCTGGTGATGCCATCGCCTTTGGTGCCGCTGTCGGACTCCGGGTCCAGCCAGGCATCGGCCGGCGGAGTGCTGGTATCGACGATGATTGGCAGGATTTTCGGCTCGCTGCGGTTGCCCGCCGAGTCAATCGCGATAACGACGATCTCGTTGCTGCCTTCTGTCAGCGGCTTGGTCGGGGTAATCGACCAGTCACCGTTAGCATCCGCAGTGGTGGTTACCACTTCGCCGTTGGGGAAAGTGATTTCCACGGTCGCGCCCGGCTCGGTCTTGCCGTCAATGGTGGGGGTCTTGACGTTGGTAACTCCATCACCCTTGGTGCCGCTGTCGGACTCGGGATTGAGCAACGTCTCGACCGTTGGAGCGACGCTATCGACGATGATGTCGATGACTTTGTTCGGCGCGCTGGGCTTCTCGCCCGCGACTTCCTGGATCACCTCGATGGTGTGCGCACCGTCGGTGAGCTCAGGTACAAACGTCCAACTGCCGTCAGGCTGAACAGTAGTGCTGCCGATCTCCACACCGTTGTCGGTGACATGAATGGTCGCACCAGGAATACCGCTGCCGGAAATTTGCGGGCGGGTATCATCCGTGGAGTCGCCATCGGCCAGTTGGCCCTGGATCGAGCCGACATTGTCGGTCACTTTGGTGTTGGTCGGCGCCGCAGTGGTCTTGGTGCCAGTCTTCTTACCATCATCCTTGTTATGACGGATGATGGCGGCAGTGGCAGCGCCTGCACCGGCCAGGCCCAGCAGCAGTGGCCACAAGGCAAAACCGGCGGCGTCTTCAATCATGGCCACGGCGTAGGGAGCCCCGTCACCGCCCAGGGCGATGGGCGCAGTTTCGCCATCGACCATCAGCAGCTTGCCATAGAAGCCTTCGCCGTCGGTGCGCACGTACGCGTAAAGATGGCCGTCTTCGGAGACGCCATAGAGCTGGCCGTCCATGCCGTCTGCGAAGAAGTCCTGGATGGTGAGGTCAGGCTTTTCACTGCCCTCAAAGGATACCTGCAGGTCGTCTCCGACGCGCTTGACGGTGACGTTCTCCGGAGCGACATCGGTGCCGTCAACCTGAAGCAGGTACTTGGTGCCTGCCTGTGCCTTGACCTTGCCATTCGCCTTGACCGCAACCTTCTTGGCTGCGTTCTCGGTGACGGCTACCAGGCCGATAGTTTCAACTGCCATTTATACCCACCTCAATTGGGTCACTTGTGAGGTAGTAAGGATATTTACCCGATAGCACGAGGCATATTCAGAGGTTTCTCATAAAACTCCGAACTCTCTGACACTCCCTCCTACAACAGCAACATCGGACATGTGGATAGCAGCGCCCTCCCCCTCAGTTGTCGACCCTGGAAATCGACCAACCAAGAGATGCCTCACACACGCACCTTCAAAAAAATAATATTCGGACTATTCCCAAAAAAATACGAACCCCACAAAACCCAAGACCAAGAAGGCCCTATAAAAAGCAGCGCTTCGCCTAGAACCAGGAGATAAGAACAGAAAAAACCGGACTAGCAAAAAGCATCAAGTCTCAGCATTCAGAATATTCCCAAAAAAAACCGAACTATCTTACAGAGCCTCTACCCTGATAACCTCAGCAAAACCAAAACCACAACCAGCTCAACATCGATCTCACCATAGAAGCACAATCGAACGCCTGCATATCGCTCATAAATTTGATATTCGGACATTTCCCAAAAAGCCACTTAACCAATCATTTGCAGCCGAACCTCAACCTGCCAATTGAATCGCCCCTAGTTTCGTAGACACCTCCAAGCCTCATAATGAGGCCCATCAGGAGGTGCCATGAGCAACCAGCGTTACCCCGAAGAATTCAAAATCGAAGCGGTCAGACAAGTTACCGAGCGCGGCCTGCGTGTAGCGGATGTGGCGGAGCGTTTGGGTGTGTCGGTGCATAGCCTCTATGTCTGGATCAGGCGCTATAGCAAGCCCCAGGAACAGCGGCAGCAAGAAGGCGATCAGCAAGCCGAACTGCGTCGTTTGCGCGCCGAACTCAAGCGGGTGACCGAAGAGCGAGACATCCTAAAAAAGGCCGCCGCGTACTTTGCCAAGGAGTCCGGCTGAAGTACGCCTTCATCAGCAAGCTGTCGGTGGAGTACCCGGTTCGACGTCTCTGCCAGACCCTCAAGGTGCATCCCAGCGGTTACTACGCCTGGCTGGCCGAGCCGAAATCCGTACGCGCTAAGGAAGATCAGCGCCTGCTCGGATTGATCAAACATGCCTGGCTGGAAAGCGGTGGGGTCTACGGCTATCGCAAGATCCACGACGACCTGCGTGAGCTGGGAGAGTCCTGTGGCCGGCATCGCGTAGCCCGCCTGATGCGGGGGAAGGGTTGCGCTCGCAGACCGGCTATCGTCGTCGGCCCGGCTACTACGGCGGCAAGCCCACGGTGGCTTCGCCCAACCGTCTGGAGCGGCAATTTACCGTCAGCGAGCCGAACAAGGTCTGGGTCACTGACATCACTTACATCCGCACTTATGAAGGCTGGTTGTACTTGGCGGTGGTGCTGGATCTGTTTTCGCGCCAGGTGATCGGCTGGTCGATGAAACCTCGGATGTGCAGCGACTTAGCTATCGATGCGTTATTGATGGCGGTTTGGCGACGCAAGCCCAAGCAGGAAGTGAAGATCCACTCCGACCAGGGCAGCCAGTTCAGCAGCTCGGACTGGCAGAGTTTCCTCAAGGCCAACAACCTGATCAGCAGCATGAGCCGACGCGGTAACTGTCACGATAACGCCGTGGCAGAAAGCTTTTTCCAGTTGCTGAAGCGCGAACGCATCCGACGAAAAACCTATGCCACTCGCGAAGAAGCTCGCAGTGATGTGTTCGATTACATCGAGATGTTTTATAACCCCAAACGCCGGCACAGCAGCGCTATGCAGCTATCGCCAGTGGAGTTTGAGAAACGCTATTTCCAGAGCTTGGAAAGTGTCTAGGAAAGCCGGGGCGATTCAAACAGATAACGCAGAAACTTTAAAACACCCAACCACATCATATTAGATATATGTAGGTAGGTATCCAAACTCCTGCGGGAGTGCAGCGAGCATCAGGCACTAGCAGAGGAAGCCCGGGAAGCAGCCTCAACCACCGATGATCTTCATGATGGTGACGCCGCCGGAGAACGCGACCTCTTGCTTGTCCGCCAGGGCACGCACCAGCAGCCGTTGCAGGGCCGGGAGCGCCTGGTGACGGGGCTTGTCCAGCAGGTCGCCGACATAATGGCGATTGCTCGACGACAGACAGCCATGCAGCCAGCCGGTCGAGGACAGGCGCAGGCGCGAACAGGTCCGGCAGAACGGCACGCTCTCGTTGGCGATTACGCCAAAGAAGCCCTGCCCTGGTACCTCGTAGCGAATGGCGGTGGCATCCACCGGCGCATCAGCCTGAATATAGGGATGGCGCTCGCCAATCAAATCAAGCAGCTCCGTCATGCCGATGAACTGCTGGTTGAAGCCGTTCGGATCGCGGGCCAGGTGGCCCATGCGCATCAGCTCGATAAAGCGCAGCTCGAAGCCGTGCTCCAGGCAGTAATCCAGCAGCGGCACCACCTGGTCGAGATTCTGCCCGCGTAGGGGCACCATGTTGAGCTTGATCTTCAGGCCCGCGGCGCGAGCCTCTTCGAGCCCCTTGAGCACGGTGGCTAGGTCGCCGCCACGGGCGATGCGTCGGAAGGCGTCGGCATCCAGAGTATCGAGGGACACATTGAGGCGGCGGATACCACAATCGAGCAACAGCGGCAGCTTCTTCGAAAGCAGTTGGCCGTTGGTGGTCAGGGCGATCTCCCGCAGGCCGAGGCGGCTCACGCCGTGCAGGAAGACATCCAGTTTCGGGCTGACCAGCGGTTCGCCGCCGGTAACCCGCAGCCGCTCGATGCCGGCCGCCTCAATCAGGTAGGCGACGCCACGCACCAGCGAATCGGCGGAGAGCTCATCCTGCGCGGCGACCAGACGCTTGCCGTCCGGCACACAGTAGGTGCAGGCGTAATTGCATGCGGCGGTCAGGCTGACCCGCAGGTTGCGGAAGCGCCTGCCCTGGCGATCGACGATCATGCTTGGCTCCGGTGGGAATCACTCAGGCAAGTATATCCCCACCCTCACCACAAGCCCTGTCGCAACTGCGACGATGGGCCATCTGAATGGCGACTCAGGCGGCCGGTGTATCGCCGTCGCGTTTGCGCTTGTTGCCCATGCGCACGCCGATGTCCATGAGGAACTGGAAGAACCCTTCCTGATCCTCCAGCACATCGCGCCAGAACGGCGAGTGGTACAGCGCCACGGCGCCATGCACCAGTGCCCAAGCCGCACAGTAGTGGAAGTAGGCCGGCACGTCTTCCAGCTTGCCGGCCGCGATGCGTTCCTTGATCAACTGGCTCAGTCGCTCGAAGTTGGATTCGCGGATCTTGTGCAACTCCTCGACCATCTCCGGGACCTGGCTGGTCTTCACCACCTTTTCTTCCAGGCGATCGAACAGGCGGTAGCGCTGCGGGTCGCGCATGCGGAACTCGAAGTAGGCGCGCGACAGGCGCTCCTTGTCGCGGGCGACGTCTTCGGAGTGGAACAGGTCGGCCAGATCGCGCTCGTAGTCCAGCATCAGGCGCAGGTAGATTTCCGCCTTGGACTTGAAGTGCTTGTAAATAGTGCCTTTGCCGATACCCACGGCATCGGCGATCATTTCGACCGTGACACTGTCTTCGCCCTGCTCGAGGAACAGCTTGAGGGCGGTGTCGAGGATTTCCTGTTCGCGACGACGGAATTCGCGAACCTTGCGCGGCTCTTTCTGCATAAAAAGACTGTTCGGTCAAAAATAGTCAAAATTCGAAGCCGCGTATTATGCCTATTCAGCGCCAAATTGCACGGATCATCCGACATGATTAGCTTTTCTTCCGAGTTTCCCCAACAAGCCGGCCTGCGCTACCTGAACCACGCAGCCGTCGCACCCTGGCCCAGGCGCGCCGCGGACGCTGTCGCCGCCTTCGCCCAGGAGAACATCCTGCAGGGCGCCCGCGATTACCCGCAGTGGCTGATCATCGAGAAACGCCTGCGCGAGCGCCTGATGCGCCTGGTGAACGCCCAGACCACCGGCGACATCGCACTGGTAAAGAATACTTCCGAGGCACTGTCGTTCGTCGCCTTCGGCCTGGATTGGCGCGCCGGCGACCAGGTTGTGATCAGCGATCAGGAATTCCCCTCCAACCGCATCGTTTGGGAAGCACTGAAGCCACGTGGAGTGGAAGTCATCCAGGTCAGCCTGGACGGTGACGACCCGGAAGGCGACCTGCTGGCCGCCTGCACCCCGCGCACGCGCCTGCTGTCGATCAGCGCCGTGCAGTACGCCAGCGGCCTGCGCATGGACCTGGAGCGTCTTGGCGCGGGCTGCCGCCAGCTTGGCGTGCTCTATTGCATCGATGCCATCCAGCAACTGGGCGCCCTGCCCTTCGATGTTCGGGCCTATGACTGCGCCTTTGCCATGGCCGACGGCCACAAGTGGATGCTCGGCCCAGAGGGCCTGGGTGTGTTCTATTGCCGCGCCGCCGAGCGCGAGCAACTGGCGCTGCAGGAATATGGCTGGCACATGCTGGAGAACGCCGGCAATTACGACCTTGCCGACTGGCAGCCGGCCCGCAGCGCACGACGCTTCGAATGCGGCAGCCCGAACATGCTGGGCGCTGTGGCTCTGGAAGCAAGCCTGAGCCTGCTTGAGGAAGTCGGCATGGGGACGGTGGGCGAATTGGTGCAGGCGCGCGTCCAGCAGTTGCAGGATGGCATGGGGCGTATCAACGGCGCCTCGCTGCACAGCCCGTTGGACCCGGCACGTCGCGCCGGCATCCTGACATTCAGCCTCGCCGGCTGGGACAACACCCGCCTGCTGGAGCGCCTGCGCGCCGAGCAAGTGGTATGCATCCAGCGGGGCGCCGGCATCCGCTTCTCGCCGCACTTTTACACCAGCGAGGCGGTCATCGAGGAAACCCTGGGGCTGATCGGGGAGCTGGCGGCACAATAACGCCGGCGCGACCGAGAAAGCTGCTCAGCCCGGTGTGATGTATTCCAAATCCGTTTAAAAAACACCGGGCACCCCGTGGCAGCCGCCGCATCTTGGCCAATACTTGTAGATACCGGTGCGCGGCATCTCCCCCCAAGTGCCCCGCCGGTGAAGGTACCGAGGATCGCGTACCTTATTGTTACACTCCTAATGGTCTTGACCCGGATTCATCCCCCAGAACCCGGGTTTTTTTTGCGCGTAACAAAAGTATCAGCGCCGACGCAATCAGGTGGCGAGCGGGAACAGCCGGCGGAAGTTGGCGGTGGTCTGCTCGGCCAGGGCCTCGAAGCTCACCCCGCGCAGCACGGCCAGGTACTCGGCGACCTCGCGCACGTACTCGGGCAGGTTCGGCTTGCCGCGATGGGGCACCGGCGCCAGATAGGGCGAATCGGTCTCCACCAGCAAGCGATCCACCGGCACCTGGCGGGCCACTTCGCGCAGCTGCTCGGCATTGCGGAAGGTGACGATGCCCGAGAGCGAGATGTAGAAGCCGATATCCAGCGCCGCCTTGGCCATTTCCCAGTCTTCGGTGAAGCAATGCAGCACTCCGGCCTGCGGCAGTGCTGCCTCTCGCAGCAGCGCCAAGGTGTCGGCGCGGGCTTCGCGGGTATGCACGATGACCGGCTTGCCAGTGACCTTGGCTGCCTCCAGGTGCAGGCGGAAGGCCTCTTGCTGCAACTCGGCGGCTTCGGGCTCGTAGTGATAGTCCAGGCCGGTCTCGCCGATGGCCACCACACGCGGGTGGCTCAGCTCGCCCAGCAGCCAGTCCAGCGCAGGCGCGGCGCCCGGCTCCAGGTCCAGCGGGTGGACGCCCACCGAACAATGCACATCGGTATAGCGGTCCGCCAGGTCTTTCACCGCCTTGGCGTTGTCCGCACTCACGCCGATGCACAGGAACTGGCTGACACCGCGCGCGCGCGCGGCGTCCAGCGCGGCTTCCAGCGATCCGTCATGGGCGGCGAGATCGAGGCGATCGAGATGGCAGTGGGAATCGACCAGCATGAAAACACTCTCCGAAAAAAAGACGAAGCGCCCCATCGGGCGCTTCGTGCGTGCAGCTTGTATAGCTACGAATTCTACATGGTATGCGTCGGGCGGTCCGACTTCAGCGCGCCGGCAAGGTAGGTCTCGATCTTGTTGCGCGCGGTGTTGTCGCCATCGTTGAACTGCACGCCGATGCCGGCGGCACGGTTGCCCTGGGCGCCCTTCGGCGTGATCCAGACCACCTTGCCGGCGACCGGGATCTTCTCCGGCTCGTCCATCAGGTTGAGCAGCATGAAGACCTCATCACCCAGCTTGTAGGTCTTGTTGGTCGGAATGAACAGCCCGCCGTTGCGGATGAACGGCATGTAGGCGGCATACAGCACGGACTTGTCCTTGATGGTCAGGGACAGGATTCCGTTACGCGGACCCAGATTTGGTGGCAAGCTCATTCAGCTGTCCTGGCAGATTTTTCCGATGGCCGGATTCTAGCCCGGCCCGGGCAGACTTGCCCACTGTACGAGCAAGGCTTCGAGAAGCAAGGCACGGTTGAGGTTGGCTTTGTTGAGGACTTTCTGCCGTTGCGTCAGCAGCCAGTCCTGCATCGCCAGCACCTTGGGCTGTGTCGACTTCTCGGCGAGATACTGCACGACCTTGCGCATGTCGGTCAGCCCGAGACCTTCTTCGTCGCGGGCCAGCTGATAGCGCAGGATCAGCAGCGACCAGTCGCAGAACCAGTCGAACAGCAGCGTCAAGGGTACGGCATTCCAGCTTTCCGCCAGCTGACTTGGGGCAACCTGCTGCTTGAGCAGCTTCTTCACCCCTTCCACCACCTGTGCCCGCTGCTCGCGCACGCCCTGGCCCTGCAGGCGCAACGCGGTCAGCGGCGAGCCGCCGGCCAGTACCAGCCATTCGTCCAGCGCCTCCGCCGACTCATCGGGCAGAGAGCCTGCCAGCCAGGTGCGAGCCTGCTCGGCAGTCGGCTGCGGGCAGGCCTGCTGCACGCAGCGGCTCTTGATGGTCAGCAGGAGACGGCTGGGCTGATGGCTGATCAGCAGCAGCACGGTATCGCCGGAGGGCTCTTCGAGGCTCTTCAGCAGCGCGTTGGCGGCGTTGAGGTTCATCGCCTCGGCTGGCTCCAGCAGTACCACCTTGCGACCGCCGAGCTGCGCGGTCTGCACCACGAAGTTCACCAGCTCGCGAACCTGATCGACCCGGATCGGCTTCTCCGCCTCTTCTGGCTCCAGCAGGAAATAATCCGGATGGGTGCCGGCCGCCAGCAACTGGCAGGCCTTGCATTGACTACAGGCCTTGCCGCCTTCAGGGCGCTGGCAGAGCAGGAAATGCACGAAGTTTTCCGCCAGCACACGCTTGCCGATACCGGCCGGGCCATGCAGCAGATAGGCATGGGCATGTTGCGGGCGGCTGCTGAGCTGCTGCCAGAGGCCCTGCTGCCAGGGGTAGATGTCAACCATTGAGGCGCTCCAGCAAGGCCGGCAGCAGCTTGTCCAGGTCGCGCTGCACCTCGGCCAGCGATTGCGCGGCATCGAGGATGTGATAGCGCGCCGGCTCGGCACGGGCGCGAGCCAGATAGGTGTTGCGCACCGCGTCGAAGAAGGTACGGCCCTCCTGCTCGAAACGATCCAGGCGACCACGGGCGGCCGCGCGGGACAGGCCGATTTCCACTGGCAGGTCGAAGACCAGCGTCAGATCCGGGCGCAGGCCGCCCTGGACGAAGCTTTCCAGCTGCGCGATGCGCTCGACCGGCAGCCCGCGACCGCCGCCCTGGTAGGCGTAGGTGGCATCGGTGAAACGATCGCAGAGCACCACGGCGCCCCGCTCGAGTGCCGGGCGGATCACCTGGGCTATGTGCTGCGCACGAGCAGCGAAGACCAGCAACAGTTCGGTATCCACCGCCATTTTTTCATCGCTGGGGTCCAGCAGCAGCTCGCGGATACGCTCGGCCAGCGGCGTGCCGCCGGGCTCGCGGGTCAGCTGGACCTCGATGCAACGCTCGCGCAGGCGCTCGGCCAGGTACTCGCGGTTGGTGCTCTTGCCCGCGCCTTCGGGGCCTTCCAGGGTGATGAACAGGCCGGTCACTCGGCTCACTCCTTGTGTTAACGGGCTACTGCGCTGCAGGAGAATCTGCAGCGGGAGCATCTGCATCCGGCGCCTGCGCCGGCAGCGGGACGGGCGCCGGACTGGAACGGTAGTCGGCGCGACGCTTGATCTGGAACTCCTGGACGGCCTTGTTGTGGTCGTCGAGGTTGTCGGAGAAGGTATGGCTGCCATCGCCGCGGGCGACGAAGTACAAGCTCTGCCCCGCCACCGGGTTGAGCGCGGCATGGATGGCCTCGCGGCCGGGCAGCGCGATGGGCGTCGGCGGCAGGCCGGCGACAACGTAGGTGTTGTAAGGCGTCGGCGTGCGAAGGTCGGTGCGGGTGATCTTGCCGGCGTAGCGCTCGCCCATGCCGTAGATGACGGTCGGGTCGGTCTGCAGCAGCATGTTCTTCTGCAGGCGCCGCACGAAGACGCCGGCGATCTGGCCGCGCTCCTGGGGCACGCCAGTTTCCTTCTCCACCAGCGATGCCATGATCAGGGCCTGGTAGGAGTCCTTGTAAGGCAGCTCCTGCGCGCGCTTGTCCCACTCCTCGGCCAGGATGCTGTCCATGCGCTGGTAGGCGTGCTTGAGGATATCCACATCCTTGGTGCCGCGGACGAAGCGGTAGGTATCGGGGAAGAAGCGGCCTTCCGGGAAGACGCCGGGCTTGCCCAGCTTCGCCATGACCTCGGCATCGCTGAGGCCATTCAGGGTCTGCTCCAGCTTGGGCTGGCGGGCGAGCAGCTCGCGCACCTGGTGGAAGTTCCAGCCCTCGACCAGGGTCAGGCCGTACTGCACCACAACGCCTTCGCGCCACAGATCGAGCAGCTGGGCGGCGGTCATGCCAGGCGTCAGGCGGTATTCGCCGCTGTGCAGCGCCTCACCGGCCAGGTTGAAGCGCCAGTAAAGGCGCAGCCAGAAACCTCCGTGCAGGACGTTTTCGTCCTCCAGGCGGGTCAGCAGGCGGCCAGGGGTGGCGCCGCTGGCAGCATCAAGCAGTCGCTCTTCGGTGAGCTGGAGCGGCTGCTGCAGCGCACGGTGCTGCTCCCAGGCCGCCAGGCCCAGCACGAGCCCGGCCAGCAGCAGGCCGCCTTCCAGCAGCACCAGCAATTTGCGCATCACGTATCAGGAATCCAGAAGTTCGCGGAGTTGGCCCTGCAGTTTACGGGTCAGGGGCCCGACCGGCCAAGCGTGCTCGGCAATGCCGCACACCGGCCAGATACCGTAGAGACTGTTGCAGAGAAAGACCTCATCGGCCTGCGCCAGTTCGCCGTGCTCTACATCACGGACGATGACCGGCAACCCCAGATCGCTGGCGCGCTCGATGATTTCGGCACGCATCACACCAGCGACGCCACAGCGGCTGAGCTCGGCGGTGATCAGTGCGCCCTGCTTCACCAGGAACAGGTTGCTGAACACGCCCTCGACGATCCGCCCGGAAACATCGCGCATCAATCCTTCGGCGAAGGCCGGGTCGCTCCATTCGGCGCGAGCCAGGACCTGTTCCAGGCGATTGAGGTGCTTGAGGCCGGCGAGCAATGGCTGTTCGGCCAAGCGGGTGGCGCAGGGGAAGAGCATGACGCCCTCCTCGCGGTTCTTCGCCGGGTAGGCCGGCGCGGGCGAGGCCAGCAACACACGGCGCACCTGCGCATCGGCCTGCGGGGCATAGCCACGCGCGCCTTCGCCACGGGTCAGCATCAGCTTGGCGACGCCATCGCCGAGCTGGGCGGAAAACCGCAGGAGTTCGTCTTCGATGAGATCGAGCGAAACCGGCAGGCACAGGCGCCGAACGCCCTCCTCCAACCTCGCCCGATGGCGTGCCAGCAGGCGCGGACGACCTGCGGACACGCGGATGGTCTCGAACAGCCCGTCACCGTAGGCCAGCCCGCGATCACGCGCGGACAGGGCCTCGGCGCTCTGGCCGTCGATCCAGCTCAGCATCAGCCGTGGAACCGGCGGAATACCAGGGAGCCGTTGGTGCCACCGAAGCCGAAGGAGTTGGACAGGGCGACGTCGATCGGACGCTCCTTGGCCTGATGGGCAACCAGGTCGAGGTCGCAGCCTTCGCTGGGGTTGTCCAGGTTGATGGTCGGCGGAGCCACCTGATCACGCAGCGCGAGCACGCAGAAGATCGCCTCGACCGCACCGGCAGCGCCCAGCAGGTGGCCGGTCATGGACTTGGTGGAGCTCATCGACAGCTGGTAGGCGTGGTCGCCGAAGATCGATTTCACCGCGGCAATTTCCGCGATGTCGCCGGCCGGCGTCGAGGTGCCATGGGCGTTGATGTAATCGACCTGCCCGGGGTTCAGCCCGGCATCACGCAGCGCGGCTTTCATGCAGCGGGCAGCGCCGGCGCCGTCTTCCGGCGGAGCGGTCATATGGAAGGCGTCGCCGCTCATACCGAAGCCGACGACCTCGGCGTAGATACGCGCGCCACGGGCCTTGGCGTGCTCCAGCTCTTCCAGCACCAGCGCACCGGCGCCGTCGGAGAGCACGAAGCCGTCGCGGTCCTGGTCCCACGGACGGCTTGCCCGGGTCGGGTCGTCGTTGCGGGTGGACAGCGCGCGAGCGGCGCCAAAGCCGCCCAGGCCAAGACCACAGGCGGCCATTTCGGACCCGCCGGCGACCATCACGTCCGCATCGCCGTAGGCGATGTTGCGCGCGGCCATGCCGATGTTGTGGGTGCCGGTGGTGCAAGCGGTGGTGATGGCGTAGTTGGGGCCCTGCAGGCCAAGGTTGATCGACAGGAACCCGGAAACCATGTTGATGACCGAGCCAGGCACGAAGAACGGCGAGATGCGCCGCGGGCCCTGCTCGAACAGCGAACGACAGGTGTTTTCGATGTTGGTCAGGCCGCCAATGCCCGAACCGATGGCAACACCGATGCGCTCCCGGTTGGCGTCGGTGACTTCCAGGCCGGAATCGCGCACCGCCTGATAGCTGGCGGCGAGGCCGTACTGGATGAACAGGTCGAGTTTGCGAGCTTCCTTGGCGGACATGTATTGCTCAACGTCGAACCCTTTCACCGAGCCGCCGAAACGGGTGGCAAAGGCGGACAGATCCATGTGTTCGATCGGGGCGATACCGCTGCGCCCGGCGAGAATGCCTTCCCAACTGCTCGGCACATCCACACCCAGGGGCGACAACATACCCATGCCAGTGATGACTACGCGTCTACGCGACACTGTGACTTCCTCTCATGTATTTCACGGCAATAACGCCGGCTGGTGCCGGCGTTAAAGAAAAGCCGCACGCCTTTGCAGGCCGTGCGGCTTCTTTCGTCGGGGAACCGACGACTACGTCTTATGCCTGGTGGGCAACGATGTAGTCGATGGCTTCCTGAACGGTGGTGATCTTTTCGGCTTGCTCGTCGGGGATTTCGGTCTCGAATTCCTCTTCCAGAGCCATCACCAGCTCAACGGTGTCAAGGGAGTCGGCGCCCAGGTCTTCGACGAAGGAAGCGCTGTTGGTGACTTCTTCTTCCTTAACGCCGAGTTGCTCAGCAACGATCTTCTTGACGCGTTCTTCGATGGTGCTCATACCTTGTTTTCACTCCTATGGACAATCCGTACAGCTGGGCTGCGGGTAAGTGTATAGAAAGGGTTTTCTGCATTTCAAGCTGAACGCTGACGCCCCTTCGCGGCAACCCAGATGCCCTGTCTATTCCAGCGCTACGACGCTTGGATAATTTCAGACAGCGCATATGACATCGCCACTAAGGAACTCGTCACATCAGCTCATGTACATTCCGCCATTCACCGGTACCGTGGCACCCGTTACATAAGCTGCGCCCTCGGAAGCGAGGAATGCTACCACTTTGGCGATCTCTTCGGCTTGTCCCAGTCGACCCAGCGGAATCTGGCCAAGCAGCGCTTCACGCTGGGCCTCCGGCAGTTCGCGAGTCATGTCGGTGTCGATGAAGCCCGGAGCAACCGCGTTGACAGTGATAGCACGTGAACCGACCTCGCGCGCCAGGGCGCGAGTGAAGCCTTCCAGGCCGGCCTTGGCAGCGGCGTAGTTGGTCTGCCCGGCGTTGCCCATCGCACCGACGACGGAGCCGATATTGATGATGCGACCCCAGCGAGCCTTGGTCATGCCGCGCAGGACGGCTTTCGACAGACGGTAGAGGCTGTTGAGGTTAGTGTTGACCACGTCGAACCACTCGTCGTCTTTCATGCGCATCAGCAGATTATCGCGGGTGATGCCCGCGTTATTGACGACGATAGCCGGTGCGCCGGATTCTTTCTGGATGGCTTCCACAACGGCGATCACGGACTCGTCGTTGGATACATCCAGGACCATGCCCGAACCCTGGATGCCGTTTTCCTTGAGGTATTCGGAAATTTTCTGAGCGCCGGACTCGCTGGTCGCGGTGCCAACCACAGTGGCACCCATGCGACCCAGTTCCAGTGCGATGGCCTGGCCAATACCGCGGCTCGCGCCGGTAACCAGGGCAACCTTACCTTGCAGACTCATGCCTTATCTCCTGTTCAAGCCAGAGCCGCGCGGGCTGCGCCGAAGGCGTCCGCGGAGTCCAGGTTGTGGGTGGTCACGCCTTTGGCGCAACGCTTGTTCAAACCAGCCAGCACCTTGCCCGGACCACATTCGACCAGGTCGGTGACGCCCTTCTCGGCCAGCAGTTGCACGCTCTCGACCCAGCGGACCGGGCTGTACAGCTGCGCCAGCAGGTCGCGCTTGAGCGCGGCCAGATCGGCCGGGACCTGGGCGGTAACGTTCTGCACCAGGGCGATTTGCGGCATCTGCCACTGGACGGCTTCGACAGCCTCCGCAAAACGCTCGGCAGCCGGGCGCATCAGCTCGCAGTGCGACGGCACGCTGACCGGCAGCGCGACAGCACGCTTGGCGCCACGAGTCTTGCACGCCTCGATGGCGCGCTCGACGGCCTTGGCCGCACCAGCGATCACCACCTGGCCGGGTGCGTTGAAGTTCACGGCACTGACCACTTCGCCCTGAGCCGCGTCAGCGCAGGCGGCGAGCACGTCAGCGTCTTCGAGACCGAGAATGGCAGCCATGCCGCCAGTGCCGGCAGGGACAGCTTCCTGCATCAGCTGGCCACGGCGCTCGACCAGCTTCACTGCATCGGCGAAAGCCAGGCTGCCAGCGGCGACCAGGGCGGAGTACTCACCCAGGCTGTGGCCGGCGACATAAGCCGGCTGCACACCACCTTCGGACTGCCACAGGCGCCAAAGGGCGATGGAGACAGTGAGGATGGCAGGCTGGGTCTTGTCGGTCTGGTTCAGGCGCTCTTCCGGACCTTCCTGCACGAGAGCCCAGAGGTCATAACCCAGGGCGGCGGAGGCTTCGGCGAAGGTCTCGCGCACGATGGCGTGTTGAGCGCCCAGTTCGGCAAGCATGCCGAGCGACTGCGAGCCTTGACCGGGGAATACGAAGGCGAGGGATGCGGACATTGCAACAGGTCCCTTTTGTCTGTGTCGTCAAATGGATAACGCCGGCGAGAGCCTGGCGCATTGAACTGACAGTTGGATGACGGTCTGACGACCGCGGTCACATTAGGGTCTGTTAACGTTTCGCCGCGAGCCGCGTTGCCGCGGCAAATCACGCCAGGCTAGACGCGGGGCGACGGCAATGGTCGCTCCCTTGCCTAGCCCCGCAACGACGCATGGCGTGATTTGCCGCGCAACCCGAAGGGACGGGCCGCATTTTGCGCAGAGCGTCGTTACTCGTCGTTCATTTGGAATGACCAAACCACACTCCTCGCGCTAACTCTGCGCAAAATGCGGCGCCGTCGCGGCCGCGTCGAAACGTTAACAGACCCTATCAGAGCAGATGTTCCAGACGGCCATGCAGCCGCTGGGGCAGATTCTCACGAACTTCCAGCAGCGCGCGCCGCAATGCGCTCTGGATGCCCTCCTCCTTCGCACTGCCGTGACTCTTCACCACGATGCCCTGCAAACCGAGGAAACTCGCGCCATTGTGTTGTGACGGCGTGAGGTCGCCACGCAGCCGGCGCAGGAAAGGCATCGCCATCAGGCCGACCGCCTTGGCCGGCAGGCTGGAGTTGAACAATTCTTCCAGGCGCGCCGCGACCATAGCCGCCAAGCCCTCGCTGGACTTGAGCAGGATATTGCCGACGAAACCGTCGCACACCACTACATCGGCCAGCCCGCGATACAGACCGTCGCCTTCGATATAGCCGATGTAGTTCAAACCCTGCGCCTGCTGCAGCAGACTGGCCGCCAGCTTCACCTGCTGGTTGCCCTTAATGTCTTCGGTGCCGACATTCAACAACGCTACACGCGGATTGCTCTTGCCCAGCGCTTCCGCCGCCACGGCACCCATGACGGCAAACTGAAAGAGATGCTCGGCACTGCAATCAACGTTGGCGCCCAGGTCGAGCAGATGACAGTGGCCGGTCTGCGTCGGCACGGCTGTCACCATCGCCGGGCGGTCGATGCCGGGCAACGTCTTGAGCAGGTAACGGGATAGCGCCATCAACGCACCGGTATTACCGGCGCTGACGCAGGCATGGGCCTTGCCATCACGAACCAGTTCGAGGGCAACACGCATGGAGGAATCGGGCTTGCCACGCAACGCCTGGGACGGACGCTCGTCCATCGTGACGATTTCGCTGGCGTGATGGATATGAAGACGCTGGCGCTCAACCGGAGAAAGGCCGCGCAGGTGTTCTTCTATCAGAGAAGCTTGGCCGACGAGGACCAGCTGGAGGGAAGCATGTTCGGCCAGAAAGGAAATGCAGGCCGGAACAATGCAGTGGGGACCGTAGTCCCCACCCATTGCATCAATCGCGATGATTGGTGCGGACAAAGATTACTCGTCAGAGCCTTTGTCTACGACCTTGCGGCCGCGATAGAAACCGTCCGGGGAGACGTGGTGGCGCAGGTGAACTTCACCGGTGCTCTTTTCCACGGACAGAGCGTTCGCGTCCAGGGCATCGTGCGAACGACGCATGTCACGAGCGGAACGGGATTTTTTGTTCTGCTGAACAGCCATGATTGATTAACTCCTAAACGTTTGGGTCACGCTTCAACTGCGCCAGTACGCTGAACGGATTGGGCCGTTCTTCGACGTTCTCGCTCGGTTCGGGCGCTGTAGCGTATCCCACCGGCTGCTGGCAATCCTCAGGGTCATGGACCGGCACGATGGGCAAGGCGAGCAGCAACTCGTCCTCAGCCAGCGAGGTCAGGTCGATGGGGTCATCCCCCACTTCCAACGCATCGTAGCCACTGGGCAGATCATCGATCGACTTGCCTTCCGGGATGATGACGTAATCGTACGCACCACCCACATGGAATTTGGTCGGCTCGAGACAGCGCTGGCATACCATGCTCACCTCGCCATTGAGCTCGACGTGCATAACCGCCAGCTTCTGCTGATCACGGAAGAAGGAAAACTTCGCGTGAACATCGCCATCACTGCTGGTCAGTTGCTCGCTGAGACGTGCCATCTTGGCAATCGGCAGCACACCCTCGAGGGTGGCGGCGCGCTCTACCAATTTGCGCGGATCAACGTGAGGTGGTATCGGTCCATTCAACATAAGCGCGCCATTATAGGGATGCACCCGAAGCTGTCAAAGGAAATTAGCCATAAACCGCTGTATGGACAGCCCTTTTCGCTAGAATCGCGGTGACGCTCCGAAGGAATTCTCCATGCTACCCCTGATCCTTGCTTCCAGCTCGCCTTACCGCCGCGAATTGCTGCAGCGCCTGCGCCTGCCGTTCGAATGCGCCAGCCCCGACATCGACGAAACCCCGCTGCCCGGCGAGAGCGCCGACCAACTGGTACGCCGACTGGCGCAAAGCAAAGCCCGCGCCCTGGCCCAGCGCTACCCCGCCCACCTGATCATCGGCTCCGATCAAGCCGCGGTAAACGGCGACCGGATCCTCGGCAAGCCCCATGGCATCGAGCGCGCGACCGAGCAACTGCAGGACGCCAGCGGCAAGAGCGTCAGCTTCCTCACCGGGCTCTGCCTGCTCAATAGCCAGAGCGGCGAAACCCAAATCGATTGCGTGCCTTTCACCGTGCACTTCCGTGACCTCGACGAAGCACGCATTCGCCGCTACCTGGAAGCCGAACAACCCTTCGACTGCGCCGGCAGCTTCAAGGCCGAAGGCCTGGGCGTCAGCCTGTTCCGCTCCACCGAAGGCGAAGACGCCACCAGCCTGGTCGGCCTGCCGCTTATTCGCCTGGTGGATATGCTGCTTGCCGAACAGGTACAAATCCCCTGACCTGGAAAGCCTGAAACGAAAAGGCCCGGCAATCGCCGAGCCTTTTCCTTCCTTATATAAGGAAGCGCACTCAGCGCAGGACTGGACCCTG
This sequence comes from Pseudomonas sp. PDM18, assembly GCF_014852585.1. Taxonomy (GTDB): domain Bacteria; phylum Pseudomonadota; class Gammaproteobacteria; order Pseudomonadales; family Pseudomonadaceae; genus Pseudomonas. Next base: position 23,075 of record NZ_JACVBX010000001.1, read on the forward strand.
CCAGCCCATCCACATCGCCATGCGCTCGGCGACGCTCGCGCCCAGCTTCTTGGTGAAGCGGTCGAAGGCCGTTTCCTGGACGGTGTAGTCCACGATTTCCTTTTCCTTGATGATCTCGCGCGCCACGTAGCTGGAGCTGCCCAGACCGTCGATCAGACCTAGTTGCAGTGCCTGCTCGCCGGACCAGATCAGGCCGGAGAACAGCTCGGGATGGTCCTTGTCCTTCAGGCGATTGCCACGCCCCTTCTTCACCACATCGATGAATTGCTTGTGAGTGGTATCCAGCACCCGCTGCCAGAAGGCGGTTTCATCCGCCTTCTGCGGCTGGAACGGATCGAGGAACGCCTTGTGCTCGCCCGAGGTATAGATGCGACGATCCACACCCAGCTTTTCCATGGTGCCGACGAAACCGAAGGTCGCCGCCGTCACACCGATGGAACCGACCAGGCTGGCCTTATCCGCGTAGATCTCGTCGGCCGCGCTGGCGATGTAATAGGCACCCGAAGCCCCCAGGTCGCTGATGACCGCGTAGACCTTGATATCCGGATGCTCACCGCGCAGGCGCTTGATTTCATCGTAGACATAGCCGGACTGCACCGGGCTGCCACCCGGGCTGTTGATACGCAAAACGATGCCCTTGGTGCCGGTGTCCTCGAACGCGGAACGCAGCGCGCCAACGATGTTGTCGGCACTGGCCGACTCATTGTCGGCGATCATGCCTTTCACTTCGATCAGTGCTGTATGGCTGGCACTGCGCGATGCGGATTTGGACAAACCACCGAAGGGGCTGAACAGCGCCAACGCGCCGAACAGATAAACGAATGTCAGCAATTTGAAGAAGATACCCCAGCGACGGGACCGGCGCTGTTCCTGGACGCCAGCCAGCACGGCCTTCTCCAGCAACTTCCAGCTCTTGTCGTTACCCGCCGTGGTTTGCGCAGCCTTGCTATCGTCCGCCTTCCATTCATCCGACATCAGTTGCCTACCTCGAGCACCGGTTTGACCGAACGCCCGGCGAGCCAGGCGCGCAATTCGTTGAAATGATTCACTTCCAGCGCCGGAGCATACTCCCGAAGGATCTCCAGCGACTGAGCACCATAGCCCACCGCCACCGAATCCATGCCGGCGCGGCGCGCCATTTCCAGATCGAAAGGCGAATCGCCCACCATCAGCGCATCACGCGCGTCGGCCCGGCAATGCTCGAGAATCTCGTGCAGCATGCGCGGGTCCGGCTTGCTCGCCGATTCATCGGCGGCGCGGGTGATATCGAAGAAATTCGTCCAACCTTGCCCCGCCAGCACGCGATCCAGCCCGCGACGATTCTTCCCGGTAGCGACCGCCAACTGGTAACCGGCGCTGCGAAATTCCGCCATCGCCTCAGCCACGCCCGGGAACAGCGGCGAAGGCTGCACTTCCAGGCTCAGGTAGTGGCTTCCGTAATCAAGCCGGAAGCGATCAAGCGGCTCGCCATCCTCTACCTCCGGGTACAGCGTCTGGATAGCTTCCGGCAGGCCCAGGCCGATGATGCCCTTGATCGCCGCATCGCTGCGCTCCGGAAGACCGGAGCCCACCGCCGCCACTCGCATTGCCTCGACGATACGACCGATGGAATCCACCAGCGTGCCATCCCAATCGAAGATCAGCAGGGAATACTCACGCATCCAGGCGCTCCACGGTGCGCAGCCAGACTTCGTCCACCGGCGCTTCGAGCTCCAGCACACCGCCATCAGGCAACGGTACGCGCAGGTAGGCCGAGTGCAGGAACAGACGCTTGCCGCCCAGCTCGCGGATTTCGCGGGAGAAATCCTCGTCGCCGTACTTGGGGTCGCCGGCAATGGAATGGCCAGCGTGCTTGGCGTGCACACGGATCTGGTGAGTGCGACCGGTGATCGGACGCGCCTCGACCAGCGTGGCGAAGTCACCGAAGCGTCGCAGCACCTTGAACTCGGTCAGCGCTTCCTTGCCTTCTGGATTCACTTCCACCACGCGCTCGCCGGAGCGCAGATTGTTCTTGAGCAGCGGCACGGCGATCTGTTTCTTAGCCGCCGGCCAGTTGCCGCGTACCAGGGCGTGGTAGCGCTTATCCACGATGCGCTCGCCACGCAGGGCGTCGTGCAGATGGCGCAACATGCTGCGCTTCTTGGCAATCATCAACAGGCCGGAAGTATCGCGATCCAAACGATGCACCAGCTCTAGGTCTTTGCACTCCGGCCGCAGCTGGCGGAACGCCTCGATAACGCCGTAGTTCAGACCGCTGCCGCCATGGACAGCGATTCCGGTGGGCTTGTTCACCACGATCAGCGCCTTGTCTTCGTAGACGATGGCGGCTTCCAGCCGCTCCAGCAGGCCCTGGGCCAACGGCACCGGCTCGTCGCGTTCAGCCAGACGCAGCGGCGGAACGCGTATCACATCGCCCACCTGGAGCTTGTACTCGGGTTTGATGCGTCCTTTATTCACCCGGACTTCGCCCTTGCGCAGGATGCGATAGATCAGCGTCTTGGGCACGCCCTTGAGCTGAGTACGGAGGAAATTGTCGATTCGTTGGCCGGCATACTCCGGCGCGACTTCAAGCAGCTGGACGCCGGAAGTCGGAGGGGCGGGATTTGTCATCCGTACATGATAACAATTTTTCATTCAATTGAAGCACTTAATCATTGCTGCTATATTCGGGAGGCCGCCAAAAGTGGCCAGGCCTGCGGATGATCGCGTAATCGCCATCCCCAACCGCCTGCAAACACATTGAATGGACACGAGGCAGTCCCCGGAAGCGTTGCAACGGCCCGAGCGACTCTCGCGCCGACAGCGCCTCGAAACCCAGGCCTTCAGACATGACCACGGCAGCCAATGTCGCCGTGATAAAAGCCAACCCCGCTCCCGGATTCAGCGAGTGGCACCCGGCTCTTAGGGAAATGTGCAGGGTGGAGATGCACAACTGTCGGATTGCGTTGCGTTCATACCTTGAACGCATGCCTTGAACGTAGACGCACTTATCGTCCGCATCTGACAGCTAATTCCTCCTCCTGATGAGTGCTTGTTCTTACTCGACAAGCAGGAAACGTAGTCGCGGCACAGCAGATTTATCCTGCTGCCGCTGGACACTGGAATGGTCCGCCGTTCCTGAGTACGTGCCTTAGCACCGACCGTGAGAGTCGTGTGTGCCGATCGCCGTTTCCGGTGGCCCCGGAAACCATTGGTACTACATGAAAAGAATGCTGATCAACGCAACTCAACCCGAAGAGTTGCGTGTAGCGCTGGTAGACGGCCAACGCCTGTTCGACCTGGACATCGAGTCCGGCGCGCGCGAACAGAAAAAGGCCAACATCTACAAAGGCCGTATCACCCGCATCGAGCCGAGCCTCGAGGCCGCATTCGTCGACTTCGGCGCCGAACGCCACGGCTTCCTCCCCCTCAAGGAAATCTCCCGCGAGTACTTCAAGAAGAATCCTGAAGGCCGCATCAACATCAAGGACGTCCTGAGCGAAGGCCAGGAAGTCATCGTCCAGGTCGAGAAAGAAGAACGTGGCAACAAGGGCGCCGCCCTGACCACCTTCATCAGCCTCGCCGGCCGTTACCTCGTACTCATGCCCAACAACCCGCGTGCCGGTGGCATCTCCCGCCGCATCGAGGGCGAAGAGCGCAACGAACTGCGTGAAGCCCTGAACGGCCTGACCGTTCCCGGTGACATGGGCCTGATCGTCCGCACCGCAGGCCTGGGCCGCAGCTCCGAAGAGCTGCAATGGGACCTGGACTACCTGCTGCAACTGTGGGGCGCCATCAAGGAAGCCTCCGGCGAGCGCAGCGGCCCCTTCCTGATCTACCAGGAAAGCAACGTCATCATCCGCGCCATCCGCGACTACCTGCGCCAGGACATCGGCGAAGTACTGATCGACAGCCTCGACGCCCAGGAAGAAGCGCTGAACTTCATCCAGCAGGTCATGCCGCAGTATGCGAGCAAGGTGAAGCTGTACCAGGACAGCGTTCCGCTGTTCAACCGCTTCCAGATCGAGAGCCAGATTGAAACCGCCTTCCAGCGCGAAGTGAAGCTGCCGTCGGGCGGCTCCATCGTCATCGACCCGACCGAAGCCCTGGTGTCCATCGACATCAACTCGGCGCGAGCCACCAAGGGCGGCGACATCGAAGAAACCGCCCTGCAGACCAACCTGGAAGCGGCCGAGGAAATCGCCCGCCAGCTGCGTCTGCGTGATATCGGCGGCCTGATCGTCATCGACTTCATCGACATGACCCCGGCGAAGAACCAGCGCGCTGTGGAAGAACGCGTCCGCGAAGCCCTGGAAGCCGACCGCGCCCGCGTACAGGTTGGCCGCATCTCGCGCTTCGGTCTGCTGGAAATGTCCCGCCAGCGCCTGCGTCCGTCCCTGGGCGAGACCAGCGGCATCGTCTGCCCGCGCTGCAACGGCCAAGGCATCATCCGTGACGTCGAATCCCTGTCGCTGGCCATCCTGCGCCTGATCGAGGAAGAAGCCCTGAAGGACCGCACCGCCGAAGTTCGTGCGCGCGTGCCGTTCCAGGTTGCCGCCTTCCTCCTCAACGAGAAGCGCAACGCCATCACCAAGATCGAACTGCGCACCCGCGCGCGCATCTTCATCCTGCCGGACGACCACCTGGAAACCCCGCACTTCGAAGTCCAGCGCCTGCGTGACGACAACCCCGAATTGCTGTCCGGCCACGCCAGCTACGAGATGGCCCCGGAAGAGCACGAGGAAGTCCAGCCGGTCAGCGCCACTCGCACCCTGGTTCGCCAGGAAGCCGCGGTGAAGACCGTTTCCCCGCAAACCCCTGCCCCGCAGCAGACTGCCGCCGCAGCACCGGCCGCCGTCGAAGCTACCAAGCCCATGCCTGAGCCGAGCCTGTTCCAGGGGCTGGTGAAGTCGCTGGTAGGCCTGTTCGCCGGCAGCAAGCCGGAGCCGACCCCGGTTGCCGCCGAGAAGCCCGCCACCGAGCGCAGCGAAGGTCAGGGCGAGCGTCGCAATGGCCGTCAGCAGAACCGTCGCCGTGACGGTCGCGATGGCGGTCGTCGTGATGACGAGCGTAAAGAACGTGGTCGCCGCGACGAGCGCGGTGAGCGCACTGAGCGCGCGGCTCGCGAAGAGCGTCAGCCGCGTGAAGAGCGCGCCGAGCGTCAGCCCCGCGAAGAACGCCAGCCGCGCGAAGAGCGTGCCGAGCGTCAACCTCGCGAGGAACGCCAGCCGCGTGAAGAGCGCGCCGAACGTCAACCGCGTGAAGAGCGTCAGCCGCGTGAAGAGCGCGCCGAGCGCCAGCCGCGCGAGGAGCGTCAGCCCCGCGAAGAGCGTGGCGAGCGCACCGAGCGTCAACCGCGTGAAGAACGCCAGCCGCGCGAAGAGCGTCAACCTCGCAGTGAGCGCGCCGAGCGCCAGCCCCGCGAAGAGCGTCAGCCGCGCGAAGACCGTCCGGCTCGCGATGCCGCCGCCCTGGAAGCCGAAGAGCTGCCGAACGAGGAGTTGCTGGATCAACAGGACGACGAAGGGTCGGACGACGAGCGTCCGCGTCGCCGCTCCCGTGGCCAGCGTCGCCGCAGCAACCGCCGCGAGCGCCAGCGTGAAGCCGGTGTGGATGGTGTTGAAGGCGCCGAAGGCGAAGTGAATGCCGAAGGCACTGCCGAACAGGCTGCTTCCGACACCCCGTCGCCTGCCGCCATGGTCGCTGCCGCCGCTACCGCTGTAGCCGTTGCTGAAGCCGCCGCCGAGCAGGAGCAGCCCGCTGCCCAGGCTCAGGTCGAGGCCCAGCCGCTGGAGTCCGGCGTGGTTGAAGCCGTACGCACCGAAAGCGCCCTCGAGCAGACCATCGAGTTCCTGGCCAAGCCCGCCGAGCAGGCTGCCGAGCCGGTAGGTGCTGCCAGCGAGATCGTTGAAGTGGCTGCCGCCGAGCCGGTGGTTGCGGAAGAAGCGTCGGCTCCAGCTGCTGAAACCGTGATCGAAGCCGTCGCCCAGCTGGTCGAAGAGCCTCAGGTAGAAGCTGTAGTTGCCGAGGAAGCTCCGGCTGCCGCTGCGACTGCTGCCGAAGAAGCTCCGGCCGTTCCGGCCAACGCCACCGGCCGCGCCTCCAACGACCCGCGCGAGCGTCGTCGCCAGGAGCGTGCTGCTCGCGAAGCCGCTGCTGCCGCAGCCGCCGCTCCGCAGGTAGAGCAGGCTCCGGCCGTCGAAGCCGTGGTTGAAGAAGCCGCTGCCGTGGAAGCCGAAGTCGTGGTCGAGCCAGCTGCTGAAGTCACTGTCGAGGCCGTCGAAGCCGAAGTCGTGAACGAAGCCGTTGAAGCCACCGAGCAACCGGCTGCCGAACAGGCTGAAGGCGACAAAGCCGAGAAGACCGAGGAAGAACAAGGCACCGTGGTGGAAAAACACCACAGCTGATAGCTTCCTGATCTGAAAAAGGGGATGCCAACGGCATCCCCTTCTTCATGTCCGAAGCACCTCAGTAGAGATTCGGCTCCATCTCCAACTCCACGCCGAAGCGCTGCTGGATATCGTCATGGATACGCCGAGCCAGTGCATGCAGCTGCATCCCGGTGGCGCCGCCGTAGTTCACCAGTACCAACGCCTGCTGGGCATGGACACCCACCGGACCCTCGCGGAAGCCTTTCCAGCCAGCCTTGTCGATCAGCCAGCCGGCGGCCAGCTTCATCTGCCCATCGCCCTGCGGATAGGCCACCAGGTCGCTGTACTGCTGGCGCAGCGCATCGGCCAGAGTCACGGAGACCACCGGGTTCTTGAAGAAGCTGCCGGCATTGCCCAGCACCGCCGGGTCCGGGAGCTTCTCACGGCGAATTGCACAGATCGCCCGCGAAACATCGGCCGGTGTCGGCGCAGTGACGCCCTCCTCTGCCAGACGCTGGCGCACTGGACCGTAGTCCAGATGCAGTTTCGCGATGCGGCTCAGCGCGAAGCGCACCCGCAGGATCAGCCAACGGCCCGGCTCACGCTTGAACCGACTTTCGCGGTAGGCAAAGGCGCAGTCTTCCAGGCCGAACTCGCGCAGATCGCCGCTCTCGCGATCCAGCGCGGTCAGGCCGGCGAACACGTCCTTGATCTCGACGCCATAGGCGCCGATGTTCTGCATCGGAGCTGCGCCGACGGTGCCGGGAATCAGGCTGAGGTTCTCTAGCCCGCCGAAACCCTGGGCGAGGGTCCAGCGCACGAAGTCATCCCATACCTCGCCAGCCTCCGCCTCGACTACCACGCGCTCGCCGTCGTCACTGACGACACGCACGCCACGGGAAGCCATGCGCAGCACCAGCGCCTCGACGTCACGGGTCAGCAACAGGTTGCTGCCGCCACCGATCACCATCAGCGGCAGGCCCTTTGCTGCTGCGGCGGCGATACCGGCGCGCACCTCAGCATCGTCGTGGGCCTGGGCGAACCAGCGCGCCGCGACTTCGACACCGAAGGTGTTGTAGGGCTTGAGGGAAACGCGTTCTTGCAGTTGCAGCGTCACAGGCGCCCCTTCACTTCCGTCAGCAGGCCGTCGCAGGCCCTTTCCACCAGGTCCAGCACCTGCTCGAAACCGTCTTCGCCGCCGTAATACGGGTCGGGGACTTCGTCGACTTCCAGCTCGTAGCGGCGCAGGAACAGGTCCAGCTCCGCCTTGCCGCTGCTGCCGCGAAGATGCTTGAGGTCGCGCAGGTTGGCGTTGTCCATCGCCAGGACCAGATCGTAGCGGGAGAAGTCGGCGACGCTGACCTGTCGCGCCCGCAGGCCCGACAGGTCATAGCCACGGCGCAGCGCGGCAGCGCGGGTCCGCGCGTCCGGCGCCTTGCCGACGTGCCAGTCGCCGGTGCCAGCCGAATCGATCTCGATGCGATTCTCCAGGCTCGCTTCGCGGACCTTGTGGCGGAATACGCCTTCGGCGGTGGGCGAGCGGCAGATGTTGCCCAGGCAGACGAACAGAACCTTCATCAGCCCCCCAGGATGCGCCGGACGCGCTCCAGGTCTTCCGGGGTATCGACGCCGGCTTGCGGCGATTCCAAGGCGTCAGCCACGTGGATGCGCACGCCATGCCAGAGCGCGCGCAGCTGCTCCAGGCACTCGGTGTCTTCCAGCCAGCACGGGCCCCAGGCCACGAAATCGCGCAGGAAGCGCGCACGGTAGGCGTAGATGCCGATGTGGCGGCGGTACGGCACGTTGGCCGGCAAGCTTTCGCGATCCACCGCGAAGGCGTCGCGCGCCCAGGGCAGCGTGGCGCGGCTGAAGGTCAGGGCCAGGCCGTTCTTGTCGCTGACCACCTTAACGATGTTCGGGTTGAACAGCGCGGCCGGATCGTGGATTTCCTCACACAGGGTGGCGATGCCTGCTTCCGGGTGCGCCGCAAGGTTGGCGGCCACCTGGTCGATGATCGACGGCGGCACCAGCGGCTCGTCGCCCTGCACGTTGACCACGATGGCATCGTCGGCCAGGCCCAGGGCGTCGGCAACTTCCGCCAGGCGGTCGGTGCCGGAGTTGTGGTCGGCGCGGGTCAGCACCACCTGGGCGCCGAAGCCCTGGCAGGCATCGAAGATGCGCGCATCGTCGGTGGCGACCACCACCTGGGTGGCCGAGCTTTTGCCGGCCTGCGCCCAGACGTGCTGGATCATCGGCTTTCCGGCGATGTCCTGCAGCGGCTTGCCGGGCAGGCGGGTGGAGGCGAAGCGGGCGGGAATGACGACGGTGTAGGCCTGGGTCATGGCGTTACTTGTCCAGACGCTCGTCGACGTTCAGGGTACGCGCCTCGCCTTCGAGCATCACCGGGATGCCGTCGCGCACCGGGTAGGCCAGGCCGTCGGTCTTGCAGATCAGCTCGGACTTATCATCGGTGAGCTTGAGCGGGCCCTTGCACAGCGGACAGGCGAGGATATCGAGGAGTTTCGGGTCCATGGTGCGTTCCTTGAGCTTGAACAGCGAACAATTTGAATGCGGACGGCACCGGGTTGCGACGGCGGATCAGCGGACGAGCAGGCGCTCGAGCTGAACGTCGAACCAGGCGACGAAGGCCGGCGACGGCTGCGCTTCGACGGCGAGGTACCACCAGTCGGGCGCGGCGAAGGACCGGCATTTCACCGCGTCCTTCTCGGTCATGACCAGCGGCAGTTCCGGCGTGAAGCGCAGCTGCTCGGCGGTGTAGGCCGCATGGTCGGGGAAGGGATGCGGAATCGGCCGCCAGTTTAGCGCCTCGAGCGTTGCGAAGAAACGCTGCGGGTTGCCGATCCCGGCCAGTGCATGCAGCGACTGACCACTGGGGAAGTGCTCGACGCCACGCCGCTCACCGCTGGCCAGGTTGACCAGGGCAGCCGGTCGCAGGACGAAGGAGAAGGCGCCGGACGGATCGGACGGCGCACCGTTGTGCAGCACGGCGTCGACTTCGGACAGTCGCTCGGCGGGTTCGCGCAACGGCCCGGCGGGCAGGCAGCGGCCGTTGCCCAGGCCACGGGCGGCGTCGATCAGCACCAGTTCCAGGTCGCGGGCCAGCCGGTAATGTTGCAGGCCGTCATCACAGAGGATCAGGTCCAGTGGCTCTTCGGCCAGCAGCGCGCGCACGGCACTGGAGCGGTCCGGGTCGATCATCAGCGGCACGCCACTGCGACGCACGATCATCAGCGGCTCGTCGCCCGCCTGGGCCGCCGATTGCTCGGCGCGCACGCGCCAGGGCGTCTGCGGCGGCTTGGCGCCATAGCCACGGCTGACCACACCGACCTTCAATCCACGGGCGCGGCAGTGTTCGATCAGCCAGAGGATCATCGGTGTCTTGCCGGTGCCACCCACCGTAATGTTGCCGACCACGATGATCGGTACCGGGGCGCGGTAGGCCGGCTTGGCGCCGGAGAGGAAGTCCTGCCGGCGGCCCTGGGCGACGCGCCGGTAGAGCAGTTCGAGCGGCCTGAGCAGGGCGAGGGCCGGGTGGCCCTTGTACCAGGCGTCGAGCAGGCGATCGGAGAACGCCATCAGGGGGTCTTCTTGTCCGCCCGGGACTCGATGGTGGTGATGCGCAGGTGGGTGAAGCCCAGCTTGCCGGCGGCATCCATCGCGGTGACCACGGACTGGTAGTCCACCTTGCCGTCGGCGGTGATCACCACCGGCAGGCTGTTGTCGCCGGCGGATTCACGCTGCATGGCGTTCATCAGGTTTTCCAGGTCGTCGCGCGCCAGGCTCTGGCCGTTCAGCGCGTAGTGACCTTCGAGGCTGATGGAGATTTCCAGCTGCTTGATCTCGGTGGCTTCGGGCGGCGTGCCGCTGACCGCCTCAGGCAGTTCGACCTTGAGCTGCGAAGGCTTGGTGAACGAGGTGGCAACCACGAAGAACAGCAGCAACACGAAGATCACGTCGATCAGCGACGCCAGGTTGATGAAGACGTCCTCGCGGGCCGCTCCGCCCGCTCTGCGGCGGAATTTCACGCTTTGCCTTCCTCGACAAAGTCGACTTCGCGATCGCCCTGGGTCACTTCCACCAGCTTGATGGCTTCCTGCTCCATGGCGATGACCAGTTCATCGACGCGGCGCAGCAGGTAGCGATGGAAGAACACCGCCGGGATCGCCACGATCAGGCCAGCCGCGGTGGTGATCAGGGCCTTGGAGATACCGCCAGCGAGCATCGGCGCATTGGCCATGCCGTCGCCCATGAAGGCGCTGAAGATCTGGATCATGCCGAACACGGTACCCAGCAAGCCAAGTAGCGGCGCCATGGCAGCGATGGTTCCCAGGGCGTTGAGGTAGCGCTCCAGCTCGTGGATGACGCGGGAGGCGGCTTCCTCGATGCACTCCTTCATGATCTCGCGACCGTGCTTGGAGTTGGCCAGGCCAGCCGCGAGGATTTCACCCAGCGGGGAAGACGCGCGCAGGTCCTTCAGGACCTGGCTGTTCATCTTCTTGTCCTTGATCTGCTTCCACACCTGGCCGAGCAGCTGCGGCGGGGCCACACGGCTCAAGCGCAGGGTCCAGAGACGTTCGGCGACGATCGCCATGGCAGCGATGGAGCTCAGCAAGATCGGCAGCATCATCCAGCCGCCAGCTTTGACCAGTTCCCACACAGTGGTGAATCCCCTGAAAAAAAGTGGCGCCACTCTAGCACAGGGGCCGTGGCGAGCCGACCGCCCGAGGCTCAATTTTCCTGCCAGAAATGTGCGCCTTCCCGCACTCCCCGGACCTCGCCATGGGCACCGAGCGTCAGGGTCAGTGCGCCCTGCTCCGCCGTATCCTGAATCCTGATGCCCAGCGCGCGGAAGCGCTCGACGACCGACGGGTGCGGATGGCCGTAGGGATTGTTAGCGCCACGGGAGATGATCGCCGTCGTCGGCCTGATCGCCCGCAGGAAGGCCGGTCCGGAGGAACTGCGGCTGCCGTGATGGCCGGCCAGCAGCCAGTCGATACGCTCCCCCGGATGCGCGGCCAGCCAGGCCAGCTCGGCGGGTCGTGGCAGGTCGCCGGTCAGCAGGATGCGTTCGCCGTTGGCTTCGACTTCCAGCGCGCAGGAACGGTCGTTGCTTTCCCCGGCGCCCGCCCAGGCCCAGCTGGAGAAGCGAACGCCATCGACCTGCCACTCTTCGATTCGACAGGGACGCGCCTGCAGTTCCTGCGGCAGGCGATCGGGCTCGCCGCTGATGACCTGAGCCGGCCGCAGCGAGCGCTTTACCGCTGCGGCGCCGCCGGCATGGTCGTTGTCCGCGTGACTGAGCATCAGCCTATCCAGCCGCCCGATACCCAGGCTACGCAGCGTCGGTACGACCACACGCTCACCGATGTCGAATTCGCCGTTGCGCGCCCCGGTGTCGTAGAGCCAGACCTGGCTGCGCGTGCGGATCAGCACTGAAAGCCCCTGCCCCACGTCCAGCACGCGGATCTCGGCCGTGCCCGGTGCGGGCAACGGGACGGTCGGCCAGAAGACCGGCAGGAACATTGCCAGCCCCAGCGCACGCAATGGCACGCCGGCCGGCGCAAGCAGCAGGAGCGCCCCCAGCATCGCCAGCGCCACGGCCAAGACGGGGGCGGCTACCGGCTGCCAGGCGGGCGCCAGCTCGGCCATCCAGCCCAGCAGGCGGAACAGCAACTCCAGCAGTCCGCCCGACACCCAGAGCAGCCCCTCGCCCAGCCATGGCACGCCAAGCGTCAGGCTCCCCAGCAGCGCCATCGGCACGACGACCAACTCGACCCATGGCACGGCGATCAGGTTGGCGACCACGCCAGACACACTCAGCGGCAAACCCAGTGCGATGGACGCCGGCAGCAGCCCCACCGCCATCAGCCATTGCGCGCGCAGCCAGGTGCGCAAGGCGGTCCAGCGTCCCAGCCGTCCCGAAAAACCGTAGATCAGCAGCGCCACCGCCGCATAGGACAGCCAGAAGCCCGGCAACAGCACCACCAGCGGCTCGACCAGCAGCACCGCCAGCAAGGCGCCGAGCAAGGGCGTCCACAGGCCCCGATGGCGATAGCACAGACGCCACAACAGGACGATGGAGACCATGACGCAGGCGCGCGCCAACGGCACCTCGAATCCCGCCATCAGGCTGTAGGCCCAGGCGCCGCTTGCGGCCAGCAGGCAGGCAGAGGGCAACCACGGGACTCGCGCCGGCCAACAACCGAAGCGCGCCAGGCCAGCGACCAGTGCATAGAGCAGGCCGGCCAGCAGCGAGATGTGCGAGCCGGAGATCACCATCAGGTGCAGGGTTCCGGTGTCCTGCAGGACTTGCCAGTCCGCCGTGGTCAGCCCGGACGCATCGCCCAGCACCAGCGCGGCGAGCGCCCCGGAGCGCCCATGGGCATCCACCACCAGCAGTCGTTGCCGCCAGGCTTCGCGCCAAGCGCGCGGGCCGCCGGAAGCTTCCAGGCGCTGCCCGTCCTTCACGCTGCCGGTAGCGCCGATGCGCTGGGCGGTAAGCCAGGCTTCGTAATCGAACCCCGCGCCATTGGCCATGCCGTGGGGACGCTTGAGTTTCACGGCGAGCCGCCAGCGCTCGCCGCCCTCCACCGGCGGCCCGCCGAACCAGGACAGACGCAGCGTGGCAGGGACCTTCGCGCGAGGGCTGGAGACCTCGGCGAGCTGGAAACGCACCGATGGCCCGGAGCGATCCGGCAGGCCCTCTACCCTGCCCTCCAGCCATAGCGTACGGCCGTCCAGCTCCAGCGCCAGACGATCATCCAGCGCCCACTGCGCCGACTGGCAGGCCCAGGCGAAACCGAGCAGGAACAGGCCGACGAAATAGCCGCGAGTGAACAACAACGGCAGCGCGACCAGCGCGAGAAGCAGCAGAACCCAGCCGGATGGCAGCGCCGGCATCCAGCGCAGCGCCAGCAACCCCAGGGCCAGCGCGAACATCCCTGTACGAGGCAACGGAGCGACTCCCTGACCCCGGCGCAACCGCCGATCCGATTGGTCTGCGGCGGTTACACACGGACATAGTTGGCAACGAATGACTGTCACCTAGCTAGGCATAATGAACCGTCGTCCGTCTGCCAGAGATTTCCTCCATGCCGCGCCGAATCTTCAAGCGCTACATGCCCGATCCGGAGAGCATCAGGAACCACAAGGGCCTGCGCTTTCTCGGACCGCTGATCCAGTCGCCCAACCTCTGGCACCTGAATCGCCGCTCCGTGTCCCGTGCCATGGGCATGGGGCTGTTCGCCGCGTTCATCCCGATCCCGCTGCAGATGCTGCTGGCCGCCTCGCTGGCGGTGTGGGTGCGGGCCAACCTGCCGATCTCGGTGGGGCTGGTCTGGCTGACCAACCCGATCACCATGCCGCCGGTGTTCTACTGCACCTACAAGATGGGCGCCTGGGTGATGGGCATCCCGGCACGCGCCCTGCCCGACCACCTGACCTGGGAATGGATCAGCGGCGAGCTGTCGATGCTCTGGCAGCCGTTCCTGCTGGGCTCGGTGATCTGCGGCATCCTGGTGGGCATCCTCGGCTACCTGCTCACCGAGGGTTACTGGCGCTGGTGGATCGGCCGCAGCTGGCGGCGGCGTCGGGCGCTGCGCAACCTGCAGAACGGCCTGTAGACGCAATCGCCGCCTCGGCAATTACGTTTTTTCGTAGAAACGAGCTTGCTCCTACAGGTACAAAAAATCCGCCCCGAAGGGCGGCTTTTTCATGGGCCGGTGATCACTCGTACCGCAGCGATTCCGCCGGCTGGGTCGAGGCCGCGCGCCAGGCCGGGTAGAGCGTGGCGAGGAAGCTCATCGACAGCGCCGCGACGCAGATCAGCACGATGTCGCTGATCTGCGGGTCGGACGGCAGGTAGTTGATGAAATAGATGTCCGAGTTGAACACGTGGGTGCCGGCGACGCGCTCCAGGGTCGAGACGATCGCGGTGACGTTGTACGCCGCCAGCACGCCCAGCACGCAGCCGATGACGGTGCCGATCAGGCCGATCACCGTGCCCTGCACCATGAAGATCGCCATGATCTGCTTCGGCGTGGCGCCCAGGGTGCGCAGGATGGCGATGTCCGCGCGCTTGTCGGCCACCACCATGATAAGGGTGGCGATGATGTTGAAGGCGGCGACCGCGACGATCAGCAACAGCAGCAGGCCGATCATGGTCTTTTCCATCTTCATCGCGCTGAACAGGCTGCCCTGGGTGTGAGTCCAGTCCACCGAGCGGTAACCGTCGCCCAGCTGTTTGGCGATGGCCGCGCCGACTTCGGGCGCCTGGAAAAGGTCCTTCAGGGCGATGCGCACGCTCTGCACCTGGCCTGGCTGCCAGCGCATCAGGCTGGCCGCGTCGTCCACGTGGATCAGCGCCAGGGTGCTGTCCAGTTCGGCGCCGACCTTGAAGATGCCGACCACATTGAGGCGCTGCATGCGGGGGGTGATGCCGCCGGGCGCGGTGCTCGGCTCGGGGACGATCAGCAGCAGGCTGTCGCCGACATTGACGTGGAAGCGCCGCGCAGTGATCTCGCCGATGACCACGCCGAACTCGGTGGCCTTGAGATCGTCGAGACTGCCGCGGACCATGTGCTGGCCGATGATCGACACCTGGGTTTCCAGCGCCGGATCGACGCCATCGACCTCGATGGGTTGCATCATGCCCTTGTAGGAGAGCATGCCGTCGACTTCGGTGTAGGGCACCGCGCCGACGATCTTCGGGTTCTGTTTCGCCACCTGGGCCACGCGCTGCCAGTCGTCCAGCGGGCCGCTGGCCTGCTGCAGCACGGCATGCGGAACCATGCCGAGGATGCGCGAGCGCATTTCCTTCTGGAAGCCGTTCATCACCGAAAGCACCACGATCATGGCCAGCACGCCCAGCGCAAGGCCGATCATCGAGGTCAGGGAGATGAACGAGATGTAGTGGTTGCGTCGCTTGGCACGGGTGTAGCGGGTGCCGATGAAGACGGACAGGGGTCTGAACATTCCGTTATCCCTCAGGCGGCGACCAGCCGGCCCTCCTCCAGGCGCAGCACACGATCCATCTGCTGGGCGAGGTGAGTGTCGTGGGTCACCACCAGGAAGGCGGTGCGCAGGGACTGCGACAGTTCCAGCATCAGCTCCTGGATACCGTGGGCGGTGTGCTGGTCGAGGTTGCCGGTGGGCTCGTCGAGAAGCACCAGCTTCGGCGTGTTGACCAAAGCACGGGCGATGGCCACGCGCTGGCGCTCACCACCGGACAGCTCCGACGGCTTGTGGCTCAGGCGATGGCCCAACCCGACCCGCTCCAGCAGCGCAGTGGCACGCTGGCGCGCCTCGGGGATCGGCGTCTTGCCGATCAGCAACGGCATGCAGACGTTCTCCAGCGCGGTGAACTCGGGCAGCAGGTGGTGGAACTGGTAGACGAAGCCCAGCGCGCGGTTGCGCAGCAGGCCGCGCTGCTTCTCGTTCAGCGCCGACAACTGCTCACCGGCCAGCCATACGCTGCCGGTACTGGGCGTGTCGAGGCCGCCGAGCATGTTCAGCAGGGTGCTCTTGCCCGAGCCGGAGCTGCCGACGATGGCGACGCGCTCGCCGGGCAGCAGCTCCAGTTGCACGCCGGAGAGCACTTCGACCGACTGCGGGCCTTCCTCGTAGCGCTTGCCGAGGTCGCGGCAGCTCAGGACGGCCTGGTCGTGGGGGGTCGGCTTACTCATAACGCAGGGCCTCCGCGGGCTGGGTGCGGGCCGCACGCCAGGCCGGATACAGGGTGGCGAAGAAACTCAGGATCAGCGCGGCGCTGCACACCAGGATCACGTCCTCGCTCATCAGTTGCGAGGGCAGGTAATCGATGAAGTAGACGTCCGCGTTGAGGAATTTGTGGCCCAGCAAGCGCTCCAGCAAGGCGATGGCGGAGCTGACATTGAGCGCCGCGAGGATGCCCAGCACGCCGCCGATGAAGGTGCCGATGACACCGATCACCGTGCCCTGGACCATGAAGGTCGCCATGATCTGCCCCGGCGTGGCGCCCAGGGTGCGCAGGATGGCGATGTCGGCCTTCTTGTCGGTCACGACCATGACCAGGGTGGAAATGATGTTGAACGCGGCGACCGCGACGATCAGCAGCAGCAACAGGCCGATCATGGATTTCTCCATGCGGATCGCCTGGTACAGGTTGCCGTGGCTGCGGGTCCAGTCGCGGGCGAAGTAGTCGTTGCCCTTCAGGGTGCGGGCGATTTCCCAGGCGGTGCGCGGCGCCTGGAACAGGTCGTCGAGCTTCAGGCGAAGGCCTTCGACCTGGCCTTCCTTGAGGCGGCGCATGCGCGCGGCGTCGTCGATGTGGACCATGGCGACGTAGCCGTCCAGTTCACCGGCGCCGACATGGAAGGTGCCGACCACGGTGAAGCGCTTCATGCGCGGGAACATGCCGGCCGGGGTGACCGAGACTTCCGGGGCGATGAAGGTGACCTTGTCGCCCAGCTTCACGCCGAGGTTCTTCGCCGCCTTGTCGCCGATGATGATGCCGAACTCGCCGGGCTTGAGGCTCGTGAGCGAACCCTCCTGGAAGAACTGGTCGATGATCGAGACCTTGCTCTCCTCGTTCGGGTCCACGGCGTTGATCAGTACCTTCTGTACCGTGCCGCCGGCGCTGAGCAGGCCCTGCATCTGGATGAAGGGCGCGACTTCCAGCACGTTGGGGTGCTGGGTCTTGATCTGCGTGGCGATGCCCTGCCAATCGGAGATCGGCTGGTAGGACTCCACCGTGGCGTGGGGCACCATGCCCAGCACGCGGGTGCGCATCTCGTGGTCAAAGCCGTTCATCACCGAGAGCACCACGATCATCACCACCACACCCAGCGCGAGGCCGATCATGGAGGTGAGCGAGATGAAGGAAACGAAATGGCTGCGGCGTTTGGCGCGTGTGTAGCGCGTTCCGATGTAGACGGAAAGGGGTCTGAACATGTGGGGCCGAATGAGAAGGTGAAGAGTGCGTCGGGCGTCAGTTCCATCTGGCGTGCGACTTCCGTGTGGCGAGGCCAGGCAGGCGGCTTTACACTCAGACCATCACTGCTGCCGTGGGTTCGCCATGTCCACTCCAGACGCGGATGACCGCCGCGAATACTATCGTATTGAAGACACGCTCGCATTGGAATTTCGCCCGCTGCGCGAAGACGAAATCCAGTCGCAAGAAGTGCTTCAGGATGATTCCGCGCTGTTCAATCTGCTCAGCGACCTGCACCTGACCGACTTCGAGTCGCAGCACCTGCTGCGCCATATCAATGAGCGCGACCGCCCGCTGGCCAGCTACCTGAAGGTGATGAACAAGCGCATCGACCTGATCGCCCAGGCCCTGACCCAGAGCCTGCTCAGCGAGATCGGTCCGGCGCGCAAGGTCACGCTGTCCGAGGGCGGCATCAATTTCCGTGACGCCCAGCCGCTGCCGGTCGGCCAGGACCTGGCGCTGAAGATCATCCTGCTCCCCCACGGCCTGGGCCTGCTGCTGCGCGCCAAGGTCACCCATTGCCAGCAGCAGCCCGAGGGCGACTACGAGATCGGCACCGAGTTCGAGATGCTCGGCGACGCCCAGCGCCAGTTGCTGGCTCGCCACATTCTCCAGCGCCAGGCACTGGAACGCCGGCAGGCCAAGGCCCGCGAAGAATGAACCCAGGGAAATCCATGCGCCATCTGCTGCTCCTGTTGAGCCTTGTCACCCCGCTGCCACTGCTGGCGGATACCATCGAGATACCTGTGGGCAGCCAGGGCGACCCGCACATCGTGCTGCCGGCCCGTGGCGAGAGCCAGAAGGCTGTGTTGGAGCGCTTCGGCCTTCCGGACGAAGAGCACCCGGCGGTGGGCAAGCCGCCCATCTCGCGCTGGGACTACCGCGAATTCAGCGTCTATTTCGAGAGTGGCGTGGTGGTCGATGCCGTCCGCCAGCACCGTTCGCAATACCTCAAGGACCTTTCACCGACTCCCAAGGAGCCCCAGTGACTCTGATCTATGGCCATCGCGGCGCCAAAGGCGAAGCACCGGAAAACACCCTGAACAGCTTCCAGCGCTGCCTGGAACATGGCGTGAAGCGCTGCGAACTGGACCTGCACCTGTCCCGCGACGGCGAGCTGATGGTGATCCACGACCCGACGCTCAAGCGCACCACCGGCCGCCGCGGCAAGGTCTCCGAGCAACTGGCGGAGGATCTGGTGACCATGGACGCCCGCGACGGCGGCCCAGGCTGGGTACGCCCCTGCCCCATCCCGCGCCTGGCGGAGTTGTTCGAGCGCTGCGAGTTCGAGCACTGGCAGCTGGAGGTGAAAAGCGCGTCGAAGGATCGTGCTGGCCGCACGGTTCAGGCGATCCACCAGTTGGTAGGCCGTTTCGGCCTGCGCGACCGGATCACCGTGACCTCGAGTTCGCGCACGGTACTGCGCGCACTGGAGGAACTGGCGCCGGAGCTGTCACGCGGGCTGGTGGCCGAATATGCCTGGCTCGACCCGCTGAAGGTCGCCGCGCACTACGGCTGTGATCTGCTGGCGCTGAACTGGATGCTGTGCACCCCGGAGCGCTTGCTGAAAGCGCAGAAGCAGGGGCTGCATGTGTCGGTGTGGACGGTCAACGAACCGGCGCTGATGCGCCGGCTCGCTGATTTTGGCGTGGATAGCCTGATCACAGACTTTCCCGGTTTGG
Source organism: Pseudomonas sp. PDM18 (assembly GCF_014852585.1). Classification (GTDB taxonomy): domain Bacteria; phylum Pseudomonadota; class Gammaproteobacteria; order Pseudomonadales; family Pseudomonadaceae; genus Pseudomonas. The sequence goes on from NZ_JACVBX010000001.1 coordinate 42,097, forward strand.
CCACTGCCACGATCGGGAATCGCTGAGCAGGTTCTCCCCGACCGGCTCAGGCCGCCGGTCGGGGTATTTCAAAAAATCCGGTTCAGGCCGTCGAACGCCGCTACGCGGTAGGCTTCGGCCATGGTCGGATAGTTGAAGGTGGTGTTGACGAAGTACTTCAGGGTGTTCAGTTCGCCCGGCTGGTTCATGATCGCCTGGCCGATGTGGACGATCTCCGAGGCCTGGTCACCGAAGCAGTGCACGCCGAGGATTTCCAGGGTGTCGCGGTGGAACAGGATCTTCAGCATGCCCACCGGCTCGTTGGAGATCTGCGCGCGGGCCATGCCCTTGAAGAAGGCCTTGCCCACCTCATAGGGAATCTTCGCCACGGTCAGTTCCTGCTCGTTCTTGCCGATCGAGCTGATCTCCGGAATGGTGTAGATACCGGTCGGCACGTCGTTCACGAAGCGCCAGCCATCGTACTCGACGATGTTGCCGGCAGCGGAACGACCCTGGTCGTAGGCGGCGCTGGCCAGGCTCGGCCAGCCGATCACGTCACCGGCGGCATAGATGTTCGATACCGAGGTGCGGTAGTTCTCATCGGTCTCGATCTGGCCGCGGCTGTTGACCTTGATGCCGATGTTCTCGAGGCCCAGGCGATCAGTGTTGCCGGTGCGGCCGTTGCACCACAGCAGGGCGTCGGCCTTGATCTTCTTGCCCGACTTCAGGTGCAGGATCACCCCGTTGTCCAGGCCTTCCACGCGCTCGTAATCCTCGTTGTGACGGATCAGCACGTTGTTGTTGCGCAGGTGGTAGCTCAGCGCATCGGAGATTTCGTCGTCGAGGAAGCTGAGCAACTGGTCGCGGGTGTCGATCAGGTCCACCAGCACACCCAGGCCACTGAAGATCGAGGCGTACTCGCAGCCGATCACGCCGGCTCCGTAGATGATCAGGCGGCGCGGGGTGTGGCTCAGGGACAGGATGGTGTCGCTGTCGTAGACGCGTGGGTGGTTGAAGTTGATATCCGACGGGCGATACGGGCGCGAGCCGGTGGCGATGACGAACTGGTCGGCCACCAGGCGCTCCACGGCGCCGCTGGGGGTCACGACTTCAACGGTACGCTCGTCGACGAAACTGGCGGTGCCGTTGAACATGTCGATGCGGTTGCGCGCGTAGTAGCCGGTGCGCGAGGAGACCTGCTTGGAGATCACCCGCTCGGCGCTTTTCAGCACATCCGGGAAGGAGAACCAGCGTGGCTCGCCGATCTGGCGGAACATCGGGTTGGTGTTGAACTCGATGATCTGCTTCACCGAGTGACGCAGCGCCTTGGACGGGATGGTGCCCAGGTGCGTGCAGTTGCCGCCGACCACGCGACGGCTGTCCACCACCGCCAGCTTGCGCCCGTACTTGGAGGCGTTCATCGCCGCCCCCTCGCCTGCCGGACCCGTGCCGAGAATCACCACGTCGTAGTTGTAGACAGCCATGCGTACTCCTTCAGAACAGGCCGGGGCGCCCGCGTGGCGCTCCCGGCGAAGCCCCGGCGCCACATGCGCCGAGGCGGATCGAAATCATTGGCGCAGCTTAGCCCTGCGGCAAAAGGCTGCACATTAGCGGTTGGTCGGCAGGTAGGCGAATTTTGCCGCCACTACATACCGCTGCCACCCGGCGGGCCGCCATCATGCCCGCCGAAGCTTTCATTCAGGCGACGGAAACAGCGCTTCGAAGCGCGTCGTCGCGCGGGTCACGAAGCCGTCGCCGTCGTGCACGATGAAGAAGGCCGCCAGCCCATTGCGCTCGGCAAAGGTATAGCCCTCCTCCGGTCCCAGCACCATCAGCAGGGTCGACACGCCATCGGCGCGCAGCGCCTGGGCTTCCGCCACGGTGACCGCCGCCAGCGCATGGCGGACCGGCGCGCCGGTCCGCGGATCGAAGGTGTGCGAGTAGCGCTGCCCACCCTCCTCGAAATAGTTGCGGTAGTCGCCGGAGGTGGACAAGCCGATGCCGTCCAGCGCCACCGAACGCTCCACCTGCCGCTCGCGCTCGCCGCTGGGCACTTCCAGGGCGATGCGCCACGGCGTGCCATCGGGCTTGTGACCCACGGCCTTGAGCTCGCCGGTGATCTCCACCAGGTAATCCGTCAAGCCCAACTCGGCAAGGCGGGCACTCACCTGGTCCACGGCATAGCCGGCGACGATGCTGTCGAAGTCCAGCTGCGCGTCGACGTCCTTGCACAGCTGATCGCCGTTCAGACGCAGATGCTGATGGCCGACGCGGGCGCGTTCATGCTCCAGCGCGGCGGCGTCGGGCACCTTCTCGCTGCGCGACTGCGGGCCGAAGCCCCAGAGGTTCATCAGCGGCTCGACGGTGAGATCGAAGGCGCCACCGCTCTGTTGCGAAAGCTGTTCGCCGTAGCCCCAGAGCGTCAGCATGTCCGCCGGCAAGGCCACGCAGGCGCCGGCGGGCAAGGCGTTGAAACGGGACACCACGGAGTCGTCGCGGTAGGTGGAGAACTGCTCGTCCAGGCTCGACAGGATCGCGTCGACCTCGGCCTTGAGCTTGGCTGAGTCCGGCGACTTGCCGGTCGGCACGTACTGCACCGTATAGCTGCTGCCCATGGTCGGCCCGCCGAAGCGCTCGACGGATTTCCCGCAGCCGCTCAGGGCTGCCAGAACCAGCACGATCAACAGGCTTGCACGGGACAAGGTTATCTCCATCAGCCGCCAGGTGCGCGGCGCCGGGCATTCTACCGCAAGCAGCCGGCGCCACTGTTTCCGCTCTGGCAAAGGTGCGTTACCCAAAGAAAACGGGAGCCGAAGCTCCCGTTTCTCAATCGGCTCAGGCGCTGGCCTTGGCCGGGGTCTTGCGCTTGAACAGGTAGCACACACCCATCAGCACGATCCACACCGGGATTGCATACACCGACACGTCGATGCCCGGGATCTGCAGCATGATGGCCAGGATGAACACCACGAAGGCCAGGCACAGCCAGTTGCCGTAGGGGTACCACAGCGCGCGGAAGAACGGCTGCACACCCTTGGCGACCATGGCCTTGCGGAACTTCATGTGCGCCAGGCTGATCATCGCCCAGTTGATCACCAGCGCCGCGACCACCAGGGACATCAGCAGCTCCAGCGCCTGGTGCGGGATCACGTAGTTGACCACCACGCAGGCCAGGGTGATGAACGCCGAGACGCCGATGGCCAGCAGCGGCACGCCACGGTCATCGACCTTGGCGAAGGCGCGCGGCGCATCGCCCTGCTCGGCCAGGCCGAAGAGCATGCGGCTGTTGCAATACACGCAACTGTTGTAGACCGACAGGGCGGCGGTGAGTACGACGAAGTTCAGGATGTTCGCCGCGTACTCGCTGCCCAGCAGCGAGAAGACCTTCACGAACGGGCTGCCGCTATAGGGGTCGCCGGCGCTGCTGATGCTCTGCAGCAGGGCATCCCAGGGGTACAACGAGAGCAGCACGGCCAGCGCGCCGATGTAGAAGATCAGGATCCGGTAGATGACCTGGTTGATCGCCTTGGGGATCACCTTCTTCGGCTCTGAGGCTTCGGCGGCGGTGATGCCGACCAGCTCCAGGCCACCGAAGGAGAACATGATGATCGCCAGGACCATCACCAGGCCCTTCCAGCCATTGGGGAAGAATCCGCCATGCGCCCACAGGTTGCTCACCGACGCCTGCGGGCCGCCGGTGCCGCTGACCAGCAGCCAGATGCCGAGCAGGATCATACCGATGATGGCGACGACCTTGATGATGGCGAACCAGAACTCGGTCTCGCCGAAGGCCTTCACGTTGAACAGGTTGATGGCGTTGATCAGCACGAAGAACACCGCCGCCGTCGCCCAGGTCGGGAAGTCCGGCCACCAGAACTGGATGTACTTGCCGACCGCGGTCAGCTCCGACATACCCACCAGGATGTACAGCACCCAGTAGTTCCAGCCCGACATGAAGCCGGCGAAACCGCCCCAGTACTTGTGCGCGAAGTGGCTGAAGGAGCCGGCGACGGGCTCCTCGACGATCATCTCGCCGAGCTGGCGCATGATCAGGAAGGCAATGAAGCCGCCGATGGCGTAGCCGAGGATCATCGACGGGCCGGCGGATTGCAGCACGCCGGCAGAGCCCAGGAACAGGCCGGTACCGATGGCGCCGCCGAGGGCGATCAACTGGATGTGGCGGTTCTTCAGGCCACGCTTCAGCTCGCCTTCATGCAGATGTTGTCCATCCATTTGAAGTCTTTCCAGGTTCGGGAATTGGCAGATTTTATCGTTGGAATGGTGGAGCCAGTAACGAAAAACGGGAGCCCGAGAGCTCCCGTTTATCTAGACCGCCTGGATCAGCGCGGGAAAGCCGGCGGGTTCACGCCAGCCATGTCTTCCATCACGCGGACGACCTGGCAGCTGTAGCCGAACTCGTTGTCGTACCAGACGTACAGGACGACGCGGTTGTCGTTGGCGATGGTCGCCTCGGCATCGACGACGCCCGCATGGCGGGAGCCGACGAAGTCGGTGGAAACCACTTCCTGGGACGACACGAAGTCGATCTGCTTCTGCAGGTCCGAGTGCATGGCCATCTGGCGCAGGTACTCGTTGATCTCTTCGCGGTTGGTGGCCTTTTCCAGGTTCAGGTTGAGGATGGCCATGGAGACGTTCGGCGTCGGAACGCGGATGGCGTTGCCGGTCAGCTTGCCTTTCAGGACCGGCAGAGCCTTGGCGGCAGCGGTAGCGGCGCCAGTCTCGGTGATCACCATGTTCAGCGGCGCGGCGCGGCCACGACGGCTGCCCTTGTGGAAGTTGTCGATCAGGTTCTGGTCGTTGGTGAACGAGTGAACGGTTTCGACGTGGCCGTTGACGATGCCGTACTGGTCGTTGACAGCCTTCAGCACCGGCACGATGGCGTTGGTGGTGCAGGAAGCGGCGGAAACGATCTTGTCGTCAGCGGTGATGTCGCCATGGTTGATGCCGTGAACGACGTTCTTCAGCGCGCCCTTGCCCGGAGCGGTCAGGATCACGCGGTCGATGCCCGGGCACTTCAGGTGCTGGCCCAGGCCTTCGGCGTCACGCCACTTGCCGGTGTTGTCGACCAGCAGGGCTTTCTTGATGCCGTACTGGGTGTAGTCGATCGACGCCGGGTCGTTGGAGTAGATCACCTGGATCAGGTTGCCGTTGGCGGTGATGGTGTTGTTTTCTTCGTCGATGGTGATGGTGCCATCGAACGGACCATGCACGGAGTCACGGCGCAGCAGGCTGGCACGCTTGACCAGGTCGTTGTCGGCGCCCTTGCGCACGACGATGGCGCGCAGGCGCAGGCCGTCGCCGCCACCGGTCTTCTCGATGAGGATGCGCGCCAGCAGGCGGCCGATACGACCGAAGCCGTACAGGACCACGTCGGTGCCTTCGCGGGCGCCGCCGTTCTGCTTGCCGACCACGTCGGCCAGCTCGTCCTTGGTGAACTGCTCGATGCTGCGGCCGTTACCTTCGGTCTTGAACTTGGCAACCATCTTGCCCAGGTCTACCGAGGCGGCGCCCAGCTTGAGCTCGCTCATCGCCTTGAGGATCGGGAAAGTGTCGTGAACCGACAGCCCGCCTTCTTCGGCCAGGCGGTGACGGGCAAAGCGGTGCGCTTTGAGGATCGCGATCACCGAACGGTTGATCAGGCCACGGCCGTAGATCGAGGTCACCACGTTGTTGTTACGGTACAGCTGACCGATCAGCGGAATCATGGCTTCCGCGAGGGCTTCACGATCGATCCACTCACCGAGACACTGGTCGGGCTTCTGGGTCACGGGCAATACCTTCCACATGTAGGAGAAGAAAAAAGGGGCTACATTATGACGGCGCGAACAATCGCCGGCAATCCGCAGCGGTCGTATGACTGACATCCGTCAATCGGGATAGTTACAATCCGACCGGTCAAATTCCTCGACCGGAGCCAAGACTGCCCGTGTCCGTATTGCGTATCCCTACATTGCCGACCGCGGCCGGCAAGCAATCCTGGGGCAACCTCCCCGGGGCCGCCCTGAGCCTGGCCATCGCTGAAGCGGCTGGTCCGGCGAAGCGTTTCACCCTGTTGCTGACAGCCGACAGCCAGAGCGCCGAGCGCCTGGAGCAGGAGCTGCGCTTCTTCGCGCCGGACCTGCCGGTGCTGCAGCTGCCGGACTGGGAAACCCTGCCCTACGACGTGTTCTCGCCGCACCAGGACATCATTTCCCAGCGGGTCGCCACTCTTTACCAACTGCCCGAACTGCGCCGCGGCGTGCTGGTGGTGCCGATCACCACCGCCCTGCACCGCCTGGCGCCGGCCAAGTTCCTGCTCGGCAGCAGCCTGGTGCTGGATGTCGGCCAGAAGCTCGACGTCGAGCAGATGCGCAGCCGTTTCGAGGCCGCGGGATACCGCTGCGTGGACACCGTCTACGAACACGGCGAGTTCGCCGTGCGCGGCGCGCTGATCGACCTGTTCCCGATGGGCAGCGAGCTGCCCTACCGCATCGACCTGTTCGATGACGAAATCGAGACGCTGCGCACCTTCGACCCGGAAACCCAGCGCTCCATCGACAAGGTGGAGAGCATCCGCCTGCTGCCAGCGCGCGAGTTCCCGCTGCGCAAGGAAGCGGTGACCGGCTTCCGTGGCCGCTTCCGCGAGCGTTTCGACGTCGACTACCGCCGCTGCCCGATCTACCAGGACCTCGCCAGCGGCCTGACACCTTCCGGCATCGAGTACTACATCCCGCTGTTCTTCGAAGATGGCGAGACTTCGACGCTGTTCGACTACCTGCCGCAGGACACCCAGGTGTTCTCCCTGCCGGGCATCGAGAGCGCAGCGGAACAGTTCTGGACCGACGTGCGTAACCGCTACGAAGACCGCCGCTACGACCCGGAACGCCCGCTGCTGCCCCCAGCCGAAGTCTTCCTGCCGGTGGAAGATTGCTTCGCCCGCCTGAAGAACTGGCCGCGCGTGGTGGTCAGCCCCGAGCCGATCGAGACCGGCGTCGGCCGCGAGCGCTTCCCCGCGCAAGCGCTGCCGGAACTTGCGATTGAAGCCAAGGCCACGGAGCCGCTGGCACGCCTACGCCAGTTCATCGAACAGTTCGACGGCCGCATCCTCTTTACCGCCGAGTCCGCCGGCCGCCGCGAAGTGCTGCTGGAACTGCTGGCGCGGCTGAAGCTACGCCCAGTGGAAGTCGAGGGCTGGCCGGGTTTCCTGGCGCACAAGGATCGCTTGGCGATCACCATCGCACCGATGGACGAAGGCTTGCTGCTGGACGCAGACAAGGGCCAGCCGGGCATCGCCCTGGTGGCCGAGAGCCCGCTGTTCGGCCAGCGCGTCATGCAACGCCGGCGCCGCGAGAAGACCCGCGACGGCGGCGAGAACGTCATCAAGAACCTCACCGAGCTGCGCGAAGGCGCACCGGTAGTGCACATCGACCACGGCGTCGGCCGCTACATGGGCCTGATTACCCTGGAGATCGACGGTCAGAACGCCGAATTCCTCGCCCTGCAGTACGCCGACGAAGCCAAGCTCTACGTGCCGGTGGCCAACCTGCACCTGATCGCCCGCTATACCGGCAGCGACGACGCCCTGGCGCCGCTGCACAAGCTGGGCTCGGAAACCTGGCAGAAGGCCAAGCGCAAGGCCGCCGAACAGGTACGCGACGTCGCCGCCGAACTGCTCGACATCTACGCCCGCCGTGCTGCCCGCAAGGGTTACGCGTTCAAGGACCCGCAGGCGGACTACGCCAACTTCTCCGCCGGCTTCCCCTTCGAGGAAACCCCGGACCAGCAGACCGCCATCGAAGCCGTGGTGGCCGACATGCTCGCCGACAAGCCGATGGACCGCCTGGTTTGCGGCGACGTGGGCTTCGGCAAGACCGAGGTAGCCATGCGCGCCGCCTTTGTCGCGGTGCATAGCGGCAAGCAGGTCGCCGTGCTGGTGCCCACCACCCTCCTCGCCCAGCAGCACTACAACAGCTTCCGCGACCGTTTTGCCGACTGGCCGGTAAGCGTGGAGGTGATGAGCCGCTTCAAGTCCGCCAAGGAAGTCGAAGGTGCCGTGGCGCAGTTGGCCGTAGGCAAGGTCGACATCGTCATCGGCACTCACAAGCTGCTGCAGGACGACGTCAAGTTCAAGAATCTCGGCCTGGTCATCATCGACGAGGAACACCGCTTCGGCGTGCGCCAGAAGGAGCAGCTCAAGGCCCTGCGCAGCGAGGTGGACATCCTCACCCTCACCGCCACGCCGATCCCGCGCACGCTCAACATGGCGGTGGCCGGCATGCGCGACCTGTCGATCATCGCCACGCCACCGGCGCGCCGCCTCTCCGTACGCACCTTCGTCATGGAAGAGCAGAAGTCGGTGATCAAGGAAGCCCTGCTGCGCGAACTGCTGCGCGGCGGCCAGGTGTACTTCCTGCACAACGAAGTGAAGACCATCGAGAAGTGCGCCCGCGACCTGGCGGAGCTGGTTCCCGAGGCGCGCATCGGCATCGGCCACGGGCAGATGCACGAGCGCGACCTGGAACGGGTGATGAGCGACTTCTACCACAAGCGCTTCAACGTGCTGGTAGCCTCGACCATCATCGAGACCGGCATCGACGTGCCGAGCGCCAACACCATCCTCATCGAGCGCGCCGACAAGTTTGGCCTGGCCCAGTTGCATCAGCTGCGCGGGCGCGTCGGCCGCAGCCACCACCAGGCCTACGCCTACCTGCTGACTCCGCCGCGCAAGCAGATGACCCCGGACGCCGAGAAGCGCCTGGAAGCCATCGCCAACGCCCAGGACCTGGGCGCCGGCTTCGTGCTGGCGACCCACGACCTGGAAATCCGCGGCGCCGGCGAACTGCTCGGCGACGGCCAGAGCGGACAGATCCAGGCGGTGGGTTTCACCCTCTACATGGAAATGCTCGAACGTGCGGTGAAGGCCATCCGCAAGGGCGAACAGCCGAACCTCGAACAGCCGCTGGGCGGCGGCCCGGACATCAACCTGCGTGTACCGGCGCTGATCCCTGAGGATTACCTGCCGGACGTCCACGCCCGCCTGATCCTCTACAAGCGCATCGCCAACGCCGCCGACGAGGACGGCCTGCGCGAGCTGCAGGTGGAAATGATCGACCGCTTCGGCCTGCTGCCTGACCCGGCGAAGAACCTGATCCGCCTGACACTTCTCAAACTGCAGGCGGAAAAACTCGGGATCGTGAAGGTAGATGCCGGCCCACAGGGCGGACGGGTAGAATTCGCCGCCGATACCTGCGTCGACCCGCTGGTGCTGATCAAGATGATCCAGAGCCAGCCCAATCGGTACAAATTCGAAGGGGCCACCCTCTTCAAGTTCCAGGTGCCCATGGAGCGCCCGGAAGAACGGTTCAACACGCTAGAAGCGCTGCTCGAGCGCCTCACGCCACAGACTCATTAAGGACCCTGTGCATGCGCCTGTTCCAACCCTTGCTGCTGTCGCTGGCGCTTCTGTCGCCAGCCGCCTTCGCCGAGCCCTACCAGGTGGAGCTGATCCTCTTCCAGCAGTCCGGCGACGCCGTGTTCGCCAGCCGCCCCGCACCCGACGACTGGGCCAAGGGCGCGCAACCGCCGGGCCCGGACAGCTCGCGCCCCACCGCGATGGACGCCCAGGTGGCCAAGCTCAAGCAGAACGAAGGTTTCCAGGTGCTGATGCACAAGGCCTGGCGCCAGGAAATCGATGCCAACCCGGTGAGGGTCTCCCTGACCGAAGGCGCCCAGCGTGACGGCCACTTCCCGGTGGAAGGCACCGTCACCCTCAGCCAGCAGCGCTTCGTGAACACCCAGACCGACTTCTGGATCAACCAGTTCGGCCAGGACGGCCTGCTTGCCGCCAGCCAGCACATGGTCCAGGAAGCCAGCCTGAAAAACAGCGTACTGACCTACCTCGACCACCCGAGTCTGGGCATGCTGATCAAGGTGACCCCACTCAACGCAAAGCCCGCCTCAGCCCCGCCGCCGGGCATGGAAGACGAAGCGCCGACCGGCCCGGATGCACCGCAACAGCAGCCGGCTCCGGCCGCACCGGCAGACGGCGGCTTCGAAGCCCCACCGCCGGCACAGCCCGCCAAGTAACGAAAAAACCCGGCATTCGCCGGGCTTTTTTGTTCTTCGTAGGAGCGAGCCTGCTCGCGAACCGCCTGGCACCGTGCCTTGCAAGTTCGCGAGCAAGCTCGCTCCTACAGGAAACCATCAGCTGACCAGGACGCGCCCCAGCACCTCGCGCACCTTACCGATGCCTTCGTGCAGCGCCTGCTCGATCTCGGCCATGGTGATGATCCCGCTGGACTTGCCGGCCGCCGGGTTCACCACCAGCGACAGGCAGGCGTAAGGCAGGTCCAGTTCACGGGCCAGCGCGGCCTCGGGCATGCCGGTCATGCCGACGATGTCGCAACCGTCGCGCTCCAACTTGGCAACTTCCGCCACGGTTTCCAGGCGCGGCCCCTGGGTCGCGGCATACACGCCATGGCTACTGTACGCATAGCCCAGCGCCTGCAGGGCGGCGATCAGCTTTAGCCGCAGCGACTCGTCGTAGGGATGGCTGAAGTCGATGTGGGTAACATGCTCGATGTCGCCGGCAAAATAGGTGTGCTCGCGACCCCAGGTGTAGTCGACGATCTGATGCGGCACGCAAAGATGGCCGCTGCCCATGGCCGCGTGAATGCCGCCTACGGCATTCACCGCCAGGACGGCCTCAGCGCCCGCCTGCTTCAGTGCCCAGAGGTTGGCGCGGTAGTTCACCTGATGCGGCGGGAAACGATGCGGGTGGCCGTGACGGGCGAGGAACAACACCTCGCGGCCGGCGAACTCGCCGCGCTGGATGGCCGCCGAGGGCGAGCCGTAGGGCGTATCCAGCTCAATGGCATCCTTCAGGGTCAATCCTTCCAGCTGGGTCAGGCCGGTGCCGCCGATGATGGCGTAGACAGTCATGGCAATTCCTTAATCAATCAGTTGTGCAGCACGCAGTTCGCCAACAGCCTGTTGCCAGCGTGGCAACTGCTTGTATTCGGTACCCGGCCAGGCCTTGGCGCGCATGCGTTGCAGACGCTGTGGCGCAGTGACCTTGAGGCGCTGCAGGGCGCTCAGAGCCAGTTCGGCGGACGCGCGGTCGTTGCACACCAGGCCCATGTCGCAACCAGCGCTGAGCGCAGCCTCGATGCGGTTGGCGGCATCGCCGACCACATGTGCGCCAGCCATGGAAAGGTCATCACTGAAGATCACCCCGTCGAAGCCAAGCTCGCCACGCAGGATGTCCTGCAGCCAGCGGCGGGAAAAGCCTGCGGGATTCGGATCGACCTGCGGGTAGATCACGTGGGCCGGCATCAGCGCATCCAGCTCACCGGACAGGCGCTGGAACGGCACCAGGTCTACGGCGCGGATCTGCTCCAGCGTGCGCTCGTCCTCGGGAATCCCCACATGGGAATCCACTTCCGCCCAGCCGTGACCGGGGAAGTGCTTACCGGTGGAAGCCATGCCGGCAGCGCGCATACCACGAATGAAGGCGCCGGCCAGCGCAACGGCGCGCTCCGGATTGCCCTCGAAAGCACGGCTACCGACCACGGCGCTGCGCTGATGATCCAGGTCGAGTACTGGGGCGAAACTCAGGTCCAGCCCTACCGCCAGCACCTCGGTCGCCATCAACCAGCCGCACTGCTCGGCCAGTCGCTCGGCATTGGTGTTATCGGCAATGGCGCGCATCGCCGGCAGGCGCAGGAAACCCTGGCGCAGGCGCTGCACGCGACCGCCCTCCTGGTCCACCGCCAGCAGCAGGTCGGGGCGTACTGCGCGAATAGCCTCCATCAGCTCGCGCACCTGGCGCGGCGATTCGATGTTGCGGGCAAAGATGATCAGTCCACCGACTTCCGGGTGGCGCAGGATCTGGCGGTCCTCGGCGGTAAGCCAGATACCGCCGATGTCGAGCATCAGGGAGCCTTGCATGTGCATTCCTTTCAATTCAGTTGCGCCGCCTGCCAGTCGGGACAGGCGGCCTCTTCGATTCGGACCCGGCAATGGAGCGGCACCTGCGGGAAGAGTTCCAGCAGGTCGTCATTGCGCAAGCGGATACAGCCGTGGGACAGCGGCGTCCCCATGGGCTCGCAGTCCGGCGTACCGTGCAGATAGATGTAGCGGCGGAAGGTATCGACCTCACCCATCCGGTTGCGCCCCGGCTCGCAGCCGCTGAGCCAGAGGATACGCGAGAGTATCCAGTCGCGACCGGGAAACGCCTCGTGAAGCTCGGCCGTCCAGGTCTCGCCGGTCCAGCGACGCCCCTTCAGAACCGCCCCCTTGGGCAAGCCATCGCCGATGCGCGCACGGACCTGGTGCAAACCGCGTGGCGTGCAGCCGGAGCCGTTGCGCTCGCCCGCGCCGTTGGCGGCGCTGGATACCGGAACACGCACGACAAGACGCCCCTCGGCAAAGCCGTAAAGCATCTGGTCAGCAAGGGATACATAGAGAAGATCGAGATCAGCCATGGCCGGCTACTGTAGCCGATCAGGCAGACGCAGCCCAGCGCGAAGCCGGGCCGGGCCGGGCCGGGATCAGACCTTGGCGGGCGCCTGGGCGGTGCTCGACTTGGTGCGCGGCTTGAGCTGCGCACCCGCCAGCGAGGGATCACTGACGCCACTGTCGGCACGCATGCCGGCGGCGAGGAACGGCACCATCAGGCGCATGACCTGCTCGATGGAAGTATTCACGCCGAAATCGTTCTCAGCCATGGCACGCAGTGCCTTGATGCCGGACATGCTGAACACTGCGGTACCCAGCATGAAGTGCACGCGCCAGAACAGCTCCAACGGCGGCAGGCGCGGCGCCGATTCGTGCACCAGCAGCATATAGCGGCGGAACACCTTGCCGTAGACCTCTTCGAGGTACTTGCGCAGGTGCCCCTGGCTTTGACTGAACGCCAAGCCCAGCAGGCGCATGAAGATCGACAAGTCGTTGCCGCTGCGCGGTTTGACGGCCATGGCCTGGACCACGAGCAGTTCGAGCAGCTCTTCCAGGGTGGCGCGCGGCGCATCGGGCTTGGCCTGGCGGCGATCCAGCTCTTTTTCGAGACTGGCGCAGAACGGGCCGAGGAAGCGCGAGAAGACCGCCTGGATCAGCGCCTTCTTCGAGCCGAAGTGATAATTCACCGCCGCGAGGTTTACACCCGCCTTGCTGGTAATCAAACGCAGGGAGGTTTCGGCGAAGCCCTTCTCCGCGAACAGCTGTTCCGCAGCATCCAGGATGCGTTCGACGGTTTCCGACTGGGCCATGGCTACTCCGCCTGACAAACACTTGTTTGAAACATACGTTTCAGCGTCTTGTATTGTCAAGCAAAGTGCGATGGATTGTTACCAATATCATGGCAATGCGACGAGACACCTAATAAACAGCAAGACGCTTGCCAGGCTCGAAAGGTTACATGCACACACGTTCCACTGACAGCCGCCCTCAATAAAAGCATTGCCAGCCCGCCATCACTGTATATAATTCCAGGCACTGTATAAAAAGCCAGAGTATGGACATGCTGAAGCTCACGCCGCGCCAAGCCGAGATCCTTGCCTTCATCAAACGCTGCCTGGAAGCCAACGGCTACCCGCCCACCCGCGCGGAAATCGCCCAGGAACTCGGCTTCAAGTCGCCCAACGCCGCCGAGGAGCACCTGAAAGCCCTCGCCCGCAAAGGCGCCATCGAGATGACCCCGGGCGCCTCCCGCGGCATCCGCATCCCCGGTTTCGAGCCCAAGGCCGCCGCCAATGACGACGAATTGCCGATAATCGGCCGCGTCGCCGCCGGTGCGCCGATCCTCGCCGAGCAGAACGTCGACGACACCTGCCGCATCAACCCCACCTTCTTCAACCCGCCGGCCGACTACCTGCTGCGCGTACGTGGCCAGAGCATGAAGGATGTCGGCATCATGGATGGCGACCTGCTCGCCGTGCATGTCACCCGCGAGGCTCGCAATGGCCAGATCGTGGTCGCCCGCCTGGGTGAGGAGGTCACGGTGAAGCGCTTCAAGCGCGAAGGAAGCAAGGTCTGGCTGCTCGCCGAAAACCCGGAGTTCGCCCCCATCGAGGTCGATCTCAAGGAACAGGAACTGGTCATCGAAGGCTTGAGCGTCGGCGTTATCCGTCGCTGAACAGGAGACACCCATGCAGTACCCGCAGCCGCAGAACCTGCCGCAACTCCCGCTGTTCCAGGAAGCACTCTGGGCAAGCGGTACTGCTCCCCTGCTTCCGGAGCTGATGGAAAAAGAGCCCATCACCGACGAAAGCGCCTTCAGCGAGATCGCCCTGCGCGGCCTCCCCGGCCAGTGCCTGATGTTGCTGGCGCCGATGCTCCGTGAGCTGAGCGAGGAAAGTGATTCACGCTGGCTAACCCTGATCGCTCCGCCGTCCAGTCTGACTCCGGACTGGCTGCGCAAGGCCGGCCTGAACCGCCAGGGCATCTTGCTGCTGCCTGCGCGCGATCAGGCTGCCGCCCAGGCACTGGCCTGCGAGGCACTGCGCCTAGGCAACAGCCACACCGTGGTGAGCTGGCTGAATCTCAGCGCGAAAGCGCGCGCGCAACTGTCCCGCGCCGCCGTTGCCGGCCATGCGCAGAGCTTGAATATTCGTCTGGGGTGATCTGATCGGGAAGCTTCGCCGCGAACGCGGCGAAGCGGAAGAACTCAATGCAGGACGCGCGGGCCTTCCTCGTCCATGCTCATGTCGCCGCCTTCGGCAAGACGGCCGGCCATCTGCACACCGACATTGAACATCGCCTTGGCGATCTCGATGTGCTGGCCCTGCAGGAAGCCCTTGGCGTCGGCGGAGAACTCCAGGGTCACCAGCGCCTCCTCCTCGTCCGCGCGACGCAGCACGATACGCCCGTCAGGCAGCTCGACAATTTCCAGAAATGAGGTTGGCATAGCGACGTTCTCCACAGCAGAACGCGTAGTGTAACAGCCACATCCGCTACACCCTAGCCAAAGCTTGCGCGGACCGACCAGAAGGCCGGCACGCTGTGAAGCAGGAATCAGAGCTCGGTGAGCGATGCGCGGAAGCGCAGCACCAGGTCCTTCAGCGCCTTGCGCCAGGCTTCCAGCTCGTCATTGGCCAGCTCGACCGGAGCCTCGTCGTCGACATTCACCGCCTGGATCAGCGGCTGGGTCGGGTCGACCTTGGCTTTCTTCGGCTCGCTCGGCGGCTGGAACAGCGCGGCATAGGCGGCCAGCAGGCGACCCAGCCAGGCTTCCGGCGACTGCGCCAACTCGACCATCTCCGCCAGCTCCGGGCTTGGTGCGGCAGCCAGTACCTCGGCATTCAGCAACATATCAACGCGCGGCGCACCGGCCTGGGGCAGGCGATAGTAGCCGGCAATCTCATGGGCCACGCCCAGCACCGCTCCGTAGAGGTGGAACAGCGCTGCTTCGCGCTCGGCCTGGATACGCGCCTGGGCATTCATCGCGCGCGCCGCTTCGGCGCTGCGCCAAGCTTCAAGGGCAAGACCGGCAAAGAACAGCTTCTGGTTGGTGCGGGTATAGAGTTCGTTCGCCATGACCGGGCCCTCTGCAGTCGACTTCGGCAGTATAAGCACGCCCCACCTCAGCGGGGCGCGCCTTCCATCAGCGCTTGTCTTCGACCTTCCACTTGCCGCCGTCGAAGAACGCGCGCCAGCCAGTGGGCTTGCCGTCGACCTCGGACTGCACGTACTGCTCCTTGGTCTTGCGGCTGAAGCGGATCACCGCGGGGCGGCCATCCGGGTCTTTCGCCGGAGCGGACAGCAGGAAGTGGTACTTCGGGTCCAGCTCTTCCTTGTGCGGCAACAATTCAGCCACCAGCGGAGCGCGTGTCTCGCGATTCTTCGGGAACTGGCTGGCGGCCAGGAAAAGGCCGGAAGCGCCGTCGCGCAGTACGTAGATGTCGTCCACCTTCTCGCACTTGAGTTCCGGCATGCGGATGGCGTCCATCTTCGGCGGAGCAGGCTCACCGTTCTTCAGCAGCTTGCGGGTGTTCTTGCAGGTCGGATTGGTGCAACCGAAGAATTTGCCGAAGCGGCCGGTCTTGAGTTGCATCTCGCTGCCGCACTTGTCGCATTCCAGGCTCGGGCCTTCGTAGCCCTTGATGCGGTACTGGCCTTCCTCGATCTCGTAGCCGGCGCAATCCGGGTTGTTGCCGCAGATGTGCAGCTTGCGCTTCTCGTCGACCAGGTAGGCGTCCATTGCGGTGCTGCAGATCGGGCAGCGATGTTTGCCGCGCAGTACGCGGGACTCGGATTCGCCCTCGTCATCCGCGGCGATTTCGTCGCCCGGAATCAGGTTGACGGTCGCCTTGCAGCGCTCCTTCGGCGGCAGGCTGTAGCCTGAGCAGCCGAGGAACACGCCAGTGGAGGCGGTACGGATCATCATCGGCCGGCCGCACTCGCGGCAGGGGATGTCGGTGAGGGTCGGCTGGTTGGCGCGCATGCCATCGTTGGAGGCTTCGGCCAGGTCGAGTTTCTTGCGGAAATCGCCGTAGAACTCGTCCAGCACGTTTTTCCAGTCGCGCTCGCCCTGAGCCACGTCATCGAGGTTCTCTTCCATGCCGGCGGTGAAGCCGTAGTCCATCAGGTTGGAGAAGCTCTCGTTGAGGCGGTCGGTGACGATGTCGCCCATCTTTTCCGCGTAGAAGCGGCGATTGTGGGTGGTGACGTAGCCGCGCTCCTGGATGGTGGAGATGATCGCCGCGTAGGTGGACGGACGGCCGATACCGCGCTTTTCCAGTTCCTTGACCAGGCTGGCTTCGGAGAAGCGCGCCGGCGGCTTGGTGAAGTGCTGGCTCGGATCGAGCTTGAGCAGCTTCATCGCGTCGCCCTGGTTCATTTCCGGCAAGACGTCATCCTCGCCCGGCTTGCTCTGCTGCGGCAGTACCTTGGTGTAGCCGTCGAACTTGAGGATGCGGCCCTTGGCGCGCAGCTCGAAGTCACCGGCAGCCGCGCTGACGGTGGTGGACAGGTACTCGGCCGGCGGCATCTGGCAGGCCACGAACTGGCGCCAGATCAGGTCGTACAGGCGCTCGGCGTCGCGCTCCATGCCCGACAGCTGGGTCGGACGCAGGTTGACGTCGGAAGGACGAATCGCTTCGTGAGCTTCCTGGGCGCCTTCCTTGCTGGAGTAGAAGTTCGGCTTGGCCGGCAGGTATTTCTTGCCAAACTCGCTGTCGATGAAGCCGCGCACCATGTCGATGGCGTCGGCGGACAGGTTGGTCGAGTCGGTACGCATATAGGTGATGTAGCCGGCTTCGTAGAGACGCTGGGCCATCATCATGGTCTTCTTCACCCCGAAGCCCAGGCGATTGCTCGCGGCCTGCTGCAGGGTGGAGGTGATGAACGGCGCCGAGGGCTTGCTGGAAGTCGGCTTGTCTTCGCGCTTGGCGATGCTGTAGCTGGAGGCCTTGAGCTTTTCCAGGGCAGCGGTGGCCTGGGCCTCGTTCAGCGGCTTGAAGGCTTCGCCCTTCTCGCGCACCACTTCGAAGCGGACCTTGTCGTTCTTCGGCGTGCCGAGGTCGGCATGCACTTCCCAGTATTCTTCCGGGACGAAGGCGCGGATCTCGCGCTCACGCTCGACCACCAGCTTCACCGCTACCGACTGCACACGGCCGGCGGAAAGGCCGCGAGCGATCTTGGCCCACAGCAGCGGCGAGACCATGTAACCCACTACGCGGTCGAGGAAGCGGCGCGCCTGCTGGGCATTCACGCGGTTGATATCCAGCTCGCCCGGCTGGGAGAAGGCCTCCTGGATGGCCTTCTTGGTGATTTCGTTGAAGACCACACGCTTGTAGCGCGAGTCGTCGCCGCCGATGGCCTCGCGCAGGTGCCAGGCAATGGCCTCCCCTTCGCGGTCCAAGTCGGTTGCGAGATAGATGGTGTCGGCGTCCTTGGCCAGGCGGCGCAGTTCCTCGATCACCTTTTCCTTGCCGGGCAGGATCTCGTACTTGGCCTTCCAGCCGTGCTCCGGGTCGACGCCCATGCGGGTGACGAGCTGGCGCTTGGCCTTTTCCTTCGGCGACAGGGCCGGCGCCTCGGCAGCGGTCTTGCGCGTTTTTGACGCAGGCTCCTTCGACGCGGACGAGCCGCTGGTGGGCAGGTCGCGGATGTGGCCGATGCTCGACTTCACCACGTACTGGTTGCCCAGGTACTTGTTGATGGTCTTGGCCTTGGCCGGTGATTCCACGATGACCAGCGATTTACCCATGGATCGGAATATTCCTGCGTCGAAAAGATGAATTTATAAGGAGGGAGGAGCTAGGAGCGGCACCGCTATATATAGTGGCGGTCGCGCCAAGGTCAAGCTTGGGTTTCGCCGGACGGGCCGGTCTGAAGACCCAGCGGATCGTTTTCGGCGCTCACCAGAGCGAAGCGCGGAACCTTCTCGCCATTCACTTCCACCGCCTCGGTGAACATGCTCAGCGGCCGCACCCAGAGCCCGAATTCGCCGTACAGCGCCAGGTAGATCACCAGCTCTTCCTCGGTCTCCGAATGCCGGGCGACGCCGAGCACGCGGTACTGTTGCCCCTTGTGATGTCGATACAGTCCGGGCTGCAAGTGCATGTCGGTTCTCCCTCGGCCGGCCAAAAGGCGGCGATTGTGCTCATTGCGCGGCTGTCGGGCAATCCCCGCCCGACAAAAACGAAAGCCGGGGCACAAGGCCCCGGCTCTCCCATCGACGAAAGCTTAGACGCGTTCGAAGACGGTGGTGATGCCCTGACCGAGGCCCACGCACATGGTGGACACGCCCAGGGTGCCACTGTTCTGTTTCATCACGTTCAGCAGGGTGCCGGAGATACGCGCACCGGAGCAGCCGAACGGGTGACCCAGGGCGATGGCGCCGCCGTGCAGGTTGACCTTCTCTTCCATCTTGTCGAGGATCTTGAGGTCCTTCAGCACCGGCAGGGCCTGTGCGGCGAAGGCTTCGTTGAGCTCGAAGAAGTCGATGTCGTTGATGGTCAGGCCGGCGCGCTTGAGCGCCTTGTTGGTCGACGGAACCGGGCCGTAGCCCATGATCGCCGGATCAACGCCCGCCACGGCCATGGCACGAACCACGGCCATCGGCTGCACGCCCAGATCCTGAGCACGCTGGGCGCTCATGACGATCATGCAGGAAGCGCCGTCGGTAATCTGCGAGGAAGTACCCGCCGTCACGGTGCCGCCTTTCGGGTTGAAGGCCGGCTTCAGGGCCGCCAGGCTTTCCAGGGTGGTTTCCGGACGGATGGTTTCGTCGAAGTCGAAAACCTTCAGGAAGCCGTTCTCGTCGTAACCTTCCATCGGGATGATTTCGTCTTTGAACTTGCCTTCCAGAGTAGCTTTCCAGGCCAGTTGGTGCGAACGCACGCCGAACTTGTCCTGCGCCTCGCGGGTGATGCCGTGCATCTTGCCCAGCATTTCGGCGGTCAGGCCCATCATGCCCGACGCCTTGGCGGCGTACAGGGACATGTGCGGGTTCGGATCGACGCCGTGCATCATGCCGACGTGGCCCATGTGCTCCACACCACCGATGACGAAGACGTCACCGTTGCCGGTCTGGATCGCCTGCACGGCAGTGTGCAGGGCGCTCATGGACGAGCCGCACAGGCGGCTGACGGTCTGGCCGGCACTGGTGTGCGGGATCTGGGTCATCAGCGACGCCATGCGTGCGATGTTCCAGCCCTGCTCCAGGGTCTGGTTCACACAACCCCAGATCACGTCCTCGACTTCCGCCGGGTCAATCTTCGGGTTGCGCTCCAGGAGCTTGCTGATCAGGTGCGCGGACATGTTCTCCGCGCGGGTGTTGCGGTGCATGCCACCCTTCGAACGGCCCATCGGGGTGCGGCCGAAGTCGACAATGACGGCGTCTCTCGGATTCAGGCTCATAAATTCACTCTCGCTCTATTCGTTGCGCACTCAACCGAAGAACTTCTGGCCGTTCTTGGCCATTTCACGCAGCTTCGCGGTCGGGTGGTACAGCGCACCCAGGTCGGCGTACTTGTCGGCCAGTGCGACGAATTCGGCCACACCGATGGAGTCGATGTAACGCAGGGCACCGCCACGGAAGGGAGGGAAGCCGATGCCGTAGATCAGGCCCATGTCGGCCTCGGCAGCGGTCTCGACGATGCCGTCTTCCAGGCAGCGCACGGTTTCCAGGCACAGCGGGATCATCATGAAGTTGATGATGTCCTCGTCGGTCAGCTCGCGCTGCTCGGTGACGATGGACTTCAGCAGCTCATAAGCCTGCGGATCGGTGACTTTCTTCGGCTTGCCGCGCTTGTCGGTCTCGTAGGCGTAGAAACCCTTGCCGTTCTTCTGACCCAGGCGGTTGGCGTCGTACATCACGTCGACGGCAGTCTTGCCTTCCACGGCCATGCGGTCCGGGAAGCCTTCAGCCATCACGTCACGGCCGTGGTGGCCAGTGTCGATGCCGACCACGTCGGACAGGTAGGCCGG
Source organism: Pseudomonas sp. PDM18 (assembly GCF_014852585.1). Taxonomy (GTDB): domain Bacteria; phylum Pseudomonadota; class Gammaproteobacteria; order Pseudomonadales; family Pseudomonadaceae; genus Pseudomonas. The sequence continues at coordinate 62,509 of NZ_JACVBX010000001.1, forward strand.
GCCCATGGGCCAGCCGAATTTCTCCATGATCTTGTCGATGCGCACGAAGTCCACGCCGAAGCCCAGCAGCTTGGAGAAGCCGCCGAAGTACGGGAACAGCACGCGGTTGACCAGGAAGCCGGGGCAGTCATTCACCACGATGGGGTTCTTGCCCATCTTCTTGGCGTAGGCCACGGTGGTAGCCACAGCGATCTCGCCGGACTTCTCGCCACGGATTACCTCAACCAGCGGCATCATGTGCACCGGGTTGAAGAAGTGCATGCCGACGAAGTTTTCCGGACGCTTGAGCGCCTTGGCCAGCAGGCTGATGGAGATAGTCGAGGTGTTGGACGCGAGGATCGCATCTTCCTTCACCACGCCTTCCACTTCGGCCAGGACGATCTGCTTGACCTTCGGGTTCTCGACTACAGCTTCGACGACGATGTCGACGTTGCCGAAATCACCGTAGGACATGGTCGGGCGAATGGCGTTCAGGGCCTCGGCCATCTTGGCCGGGGTCATGCGGCCTTTTTCGACGCGCTTGCCCAGCAGCTTCGAGGCTTCGTTCAGACCCATCTGGATACCGTCTTCACGGATATCCTTCATCAGGATCGGAGTGCCCTTGGAAGCGGACTGGTAGGCGATGCCGCCACCCATGATGCCGGCGCCCAGTACGGCGGCCAGTTTCACGTCCTTGGCGATCTCGTCGTACTGCTTGGCCTTCTTCTTCAGGTCCTGGTCGTTCAGGAACAGGCCGATCAGGCTCTGCGCAACCGAGGTCTTGGCCAGTTTCACGAAGCCCTGGGCTTCGATTTCCAGCGCCTTGTCACGACCGAAGTTGGCGGCTTTCTGGATCGACTTGATGGCTTCGACCGGAGCCGGGTAGTTCGGGCCGGCCTGGCCTGCGACGAAGCCTTTGGCGGTTTCGAAGGCCATCATCTGCTCGATGGCGTTCAGCTTGAGCTTTTCCAGCTTCGGCTGACGGCGGGCCTTGTGGTCCAGTTCGCCGGCGATGGCGCGCTTGACCAGGTCCAGGGCGGCGGCTTGCAGCTGCTCCGGAGCCACGACAGCGTCGACGGCACCGACTTTCAGCGCGTCTTCAGCACGGTTTTCCTTGCCCGAGGCAATCCACTCGACTGCGTTGTCGCAGCCGATGATGCGCGGCAGGCGAACGGTGCCGCCGAAGCCCGGGTAGATGCCCAGCTTCACTTCCGGCAGGCCGACCTTGGCGGTGGCGCTCATGACACGGAAGTCGGCAGCCAGGCACATTTCCAGACCGCCGCCCAGGGCGATGCCATTGATCGCGGCTACAGTCGGAACGTTCAGGTCTTCGAAGTCGCTGAAGATCTTGTTGGCTTCGAGGTTGCCGGCCAGCAGCTCTTCGTCAGGCAGCTTGAAGTTGTCGACGAACTCGGTGATGTCGGCGCCGACGATGAACACGCCCTTGCCGCTGGTCACGATCACGCCCTTGACGGACGCATCGGCCTTGATGGTATCGACTGCTTGGCGCAGTTCATTCAGGGTGAGTCGGTTGAACTTGTTGACGGACTCGCCCTTGAGGTCGAAATTCAGTTCGACGATGCCGCTCTCAAGAGCCTTAACCGTGATGGCTTTACCTTGGTAAATCATCAACTGATCTCCACGCTAGGGAAGCTTGAAATCACACGTCGGACACCGTGTATCGGGACCGTTCGGCTGTGCCGAGGTTAGTCCCAAAGCTTGCGGCACACCCGCCGACGCGATAGCCGGGGCGTTCTGATCGAGTCATCGCACATGGCAAACGCTCGATTCATACGCCCGTTTGATTTGGGTGCGCCCACCTTCTAGGAAAAGCCAGGGCTTGTCAATCGGCGAGACGTAACAGTCGCAAAGCGGCCGGGGCGTCTGGGCCGGAGCATTCAGCGCAGCCCTGACGACCTATTCACCACACCTATCGTGACAATTGCCACCTGGCACCGACGTCCCGACAGCCACTGTTCAAACCCCATGGCCCGCGCTAGAGTCGGGCGCAATGGCGATCTGCCTCCTGCCAACGCCGGCAGACGCCTGGAACCTGTGGAATACAAAACAACAAGAAGCCCATGGCTCCAAGGAGTTGGAACGATGCCCAGCCGTCCGCTAGTGCGTCTGCTGTCTGCGCTCGCGCTCACCGCCCTGCCCCTCATCGCTGCCGCCGACGCCGCCAGCGACCTCCTCAATGTCCACCAGACACGCCTCGCCGCCCAGCGCAGTCTTGGCGATTTCTTCATGTTCAATGCAATGGAAGGCGACCAGAAGTACGCCAAGTTAGTCGAAGCCTCGTCGCAGAGCGCCACCGACGCCCTGGGCAAGCTCGGGGAAATGCCCGGCAACGAATCGAAGAAGCTCAAGACCGAACTGCAGGACGAATGGAAGGCCTACGCGACCCAACTGCACACGCTCACAGGCGCGCTGGACAAGAGCGGCTACACCGACCTGCAACCAGTGGCCGACCTCGCTGCGCAGAACCGCAAGCTGCTGGACACCGCCGAGCAACTCTACGCCAAGATCCAGGAGGAAAGCGGCAGCAAGGTCCCGCCACTGACCCAGCAGACCCGCGAGCAGAGCCTACTGATGCAGGACATCGCGGTGGATTACGCCTCGCGCAACGCCTCGGTGGGCGCCAGCTTCTTCGGCGGCGGGGAGGAGCGCCCGCTGGATGACCTGGCCAACCGCTTCGCGATCAACCTGGTGAAGCTACAGCAGGCGCCGCAGACCACGCCGGAGATCGGCCAGGAACTACGCGGCGTGGCGATCAAGTGGCGCTACATTGAGAAATCGCTGCAGAACTACAACCAGAACAGCGTGCCCTTCCTGATCAACAAGTACTCCGACCGCATTATCGAAGACCTGGAGAAGGTCTCCGGCCTCTATGCCGCGCAGCAGAGCTGATCGCCTCAGGCATGCTGTTTAAGGAAAGTGGCGACCCGCTCAAGGTCGCTGCTGTCGCCCCGCTCGCCCCAGTACAGCGCGAGGAACTGGGGCGTCGCCTCGACCATGTAGACGTCCCTGGGCAGGCTGGCCAGCGCCTGGGCAAGCTCGGCAGGGGCGCTCGCCTCGCGCCAGCGGTCCAGCCAGACGCCCGGCTCGCTCTGCCAGTAGCACCAAACATCGCGGTTCTTCCCACGGGCGCGGTGGTATTGCGCGCACTGGCGCGGCGGTTGCCGTTCCAGCCAGTGCGGCCACTCCTGCTGCGCCATCTGCATGGCCAGGCCCAGGCGTCGCGCCTGCAGGCGCAGGTCCATCTGCCCGCGCTGGCCGCGCGACGGGATCAGCCAGGTCAGCGGGCTGAGCACCAGAGCGATGAGAAGAATTACCATCCAGGTGGTCATATGGGTTATACCGGTCAAACAGGTCAAGCACGGCCATTGGGGCCATACTGATTAATAACGAGTCCCCCGGAGGAGACGCTCATGCCCTACCAACACATTCTGGTCGCCGTCGACCTTACCGAAGAATGCGATCCGGTGATGAAGCGGGCGGTCGCGCTGGCCAAGGCCAACGATGCCCGGCTCTCGGCGGTGCATGTGGTCGAGCCCATGGCCATGGCCTTCGGTGGCGACGTGCCGATGGACCTGTCGATGCTGCAACAGCAGCAGTTCGACCAGGCCAAGGAACGCCTGCACCAGTTCACCCTTACCTACGCCGAGATCACCAGCTCCCAGTGCCACCTGGTCTACGGCCAGCCGCGCCAGGAAATCCACCGCCTTGCCGATGAGCAGGACTGCGACCTGATCGTCGTCGGCAGCCACGGCCGCCACGGCCTCGCCCTGCTGCTGGGCTCCACCGCCAACGACGTGCTGCACGGTGCTCCCTGCGATGTCCTCGCCGTGCGCCTGCAGAAAACCAGCTGAGTCAAGCCGGGTAGAGAGCGGGCCCTGCGGGGCCCGCTTCGTTTCAGGCCCCGAGCATGTCGCCGCTCATCAGCAGCGGCCGCACCTTCTGTAACTGCGCCTCCAGCGAGTAGCTCATGCTCGACGCCATGGAGAAGAAGCTGAGGAAAGCCTTCAGGTTCGAGTCGCCGTCGCAGGTCTCGTGAATTCGCTGCCAGAACGCCTGGTTCACCAGCTGCAACTGCTGGAACTGCTTCACCAGCCCCTTCAGCTCCCAATCCGCATGCCGCCCTTCACGGAAGTTGAAGTACTGGCGCATCAAGTACAGCGACACCGCGCGCAGGATGAACTCCTGGTTGCTGGCGAACGGCAGGTGCTGCTGCGCCATCGGCTTGAGCTTGCCCAACAAGGGGCAGGCGCTGGTCGCCATGATCACCCCGAGCAGCGCCCGCAGGCCCTCTTCCAGCCCCGCGTGCTTGATGTACTCGCGCTCCGGCGTGCGTACCTGCACCGAGACCTTCTTGAAGGCCGGCAAACCACGGAAATCCTCGATCACCCGGTGCAGGTCCACCGCCGCCGGGCAGTGGCTGTACTGCGCCGGGTTCAGCGGGCAGTTGCTGCAACGGTTGTTCTCCAGACGCGTCCAGCGCGGGGTCTGGGCGGCTATCTGGGCGTCGTACTGGCGCTCCAGTTCGATGCGGTAACTGAACTCGTGCTCATCATCCAGGGTGATGCGGTACTCGATTGCCATTCAGCCATCCCTAACAGTCTTTGATCAGCGATACGCACGGGCACATCACCGGACCGAACGGATCACTCCTCCAGTTCAGCCCAGCGCTCGATCAGGTGGTCCAGCTCCCCTTGCAGCGACCCCAGGCGATCCAGAACCGCCTGCGCCTCGCTCGGCGGACGCTGGTAGAACGTCGGCGACGCTGTCTCTGCCTGCAGCGTGGCCATTTCCGTCTCCAGGGCCTCGATCAGCCCGGGAATGGCTTCCAGCTCACGCTGCAGCTTGTAGCTCAGCTTCTTCTTCGGCGCCGCCGCTTCCACCGCAGCCGGTGCCGCCACAGGCACTTCAGCGACAGGTGCGGCAGCGGGCTTATCGCCCTTCTCCTCACCCACGCCGAGCAACTTGGGCGAGCCGCCCTGGCGCAGCCAGTCCTGGTAGCCACCGACGAATTCGCGCACGCGCCCTTCGCCTTCGAACACCAGGGTGCTGGTCACCACGTTGTCGAGGAAGGCCCGGTCGTGGCTGACCATCAGTACGGTGCCATCGAAGGTCAGCAGCACTTCTTCCAGCAGTTCCAGGGTTTCCACGTCCAGGTCGTTGGTCGGTTCGTCCAGCACCAGCAGGTTGGCTGGCTTGCTGAACAACTTCGCCAGCAACAGGCGTGCCCGCTCGCCACCGGAGAGCGCTTTCACCGGGGTCCGGGCGCGCTGCGGGGAGAACAGGAAGTCGCCCAGGTAGCTGAGGACATGGCGATTCTGCCCGTTGATCGTGATGAATTCGCGACCTTCGGAAATATTGTCGATGACGGTCTTTTCCGGCTCCAGCTGGTGACGCAGCTGGTCGAAATAAGCCACTTCCAGTCGGGTGCCTTCCTTGACGCTGCCCGAAGTCGGCTGCAGGTCGCCCAGCAGCAGCTTGAGCAGTGTGGTCTTGCCGGTACCGTTGGCGCCCAGCAGGCCGATACGGTCGCCGCGCTGCAGCACCAGGGAGAAATCACGGATCAGCGCCGGGCCGCCCGGATGGGCGAAGCCGGCCTTCTCGACGACGATCACCTGCTTGCCGGACTTCTCGGCCGTCTCCATCTGGAAGCTGGCCTTGCCCTGGCGCTCGCGGCGTTCGGCGCGTTCGTTGCGCATCGCCTTCAGCGCGCGCACGCGGCCTTCGTTACGGGTGCGGCGGGCCTTGATGCCCTGGCGAATCCAGACTTCTTCCTGGGCCAGGCGCTTGTCGAACAGCGCGTTGGCTGCCTCTTCCGCCGCCAGTTCCTGCTCTTTATGGACGAGGAAGCTGGCGTAGTCGCCGTTCCAGTCGATCAGGTGGCCGCGGTCCAGCTCGAGGATGCGGGTGGCCACGGCCTGCAGGAAGGAGCGGTCGTGGGTGATGAACAGCACGGCGCCGGGGAAGTCCTCCAGGGCGTTTTCCAGCCAGGCGATGGCGCCGATGTCCAGATGGTTGGTCGGCTCGTCCAGCAGCAGCAGGTCGGGCTCGGCGACCAGCGCCTGGGCCAGCAGCACGCGACGGCGCCAGCCACCGGAGAGCTCGGCGAGGGTCTTGTCGGCCGGCAGCTGCAGGCGGCTCAGGGTGGTGTCCACCAGTTGCCCCAGGCGCCAGCCGTCACGGGCTTCGAGGTCCTGCTGGACGTGCGCCAGCTTGTTCAGGTCTTCTTCGCTCTCGATGTGCATGCTCAGATGGTGGTAGCGCGCCAGCAGTTCGCCGACTTCGGCCAGGCCTTCGGCGACCACATCGTAGACGGTGCGATCGTCGGCGCGCGGCAGTTCCTGCGGCAGCTCACCGATCTTCAGCGACGGGGCGCGCCAGATGTCGCCGTCATCGGGCTTCTGCTCGCCCTTGACCAGCTTGAGCATGCTCGACTTGCCGGTGCCGTTGCGGCCGATGATGCAGACCCGCTCACCGCGAGCGATCTGCCAGGACACCTTATCCAGCAGCGGAGTGGTGCCGAAGGCGAGGGACACGTCGGTTAACTTGAGCAGAGTCATGAGGGCATCTTCCGTAAAACAGGGCGCGCAGTTTAAGGGAAAGCGCGGAAAAGTCAGAGGGGTGCGGACAAAGTGCCGGGGCGAGACATTCGTCCGCCTTTGAGCCAGGCAGCCCTGGTGGCGCTTTCACCCCCTGCGCGCAACAGGCTAAGCTACCCGGCAGCGGGCGCGCGCCATTCCTGCGCCCACCGATCATCTTCCCGGAAGAGCCATGCGCGGTCGCCTTTTTTCCCTGTTTTCCTGCCTGATCCTCAGCCTGTCCGCCTCGACAGCCAACGCAGCGTCCCTGCCCCAGCAGCGCCAGATGTACGACGAGGCGCAGAAGGCCCTGGCGCGCGGCGACAGCGGCCCGTACTTCAGCTACCAATCGGCACTGGCCGATTATCCGCTGCAGCCGTACCTGGCCTACGACGAGCTGACCAACCGCCTGAAAAGCGCCAGCAACGCCGAGATCGAGCGCTTCATCGAGCAGCACGGCGACCTGCCGCAGATCAACTGGCTGAAGCTGCGCTGGATGCGCCAGCTCGCGGATCGCGGCGACTGGAACACCTTCGTCCGTTATTACGACCCGAAGATGAATTTCACCGAGCTGGACTGCCTCTATGGCCAGTACCAGCTGGGCCACGGCAACAAGGCCGACGGCTACGCCACCGCCGAGAAGCTCTGGCTGGTCGGCAAGCCGCAGCCCGATGCCTGCGACACGACCTTCGCCCTGTGGCAGGCCGACGGCCAGCTCACCGAGGAGAAGGTCTGGAAGCGCCTGAAACTGGCCGCCGAGAAAGGCAACTACAGCCTCGCCAGCGTGCTCTCCAAGCGCCTGCCGACCCTCGGCAGCCAGGGCGCGCTGATGGTCAACGTGGCGCAGAACCCTGCGCAGCTGAGCCAGACCACCCGTTTCGGCGCCCGTGACCACGCCACCGCCGACGTCGTCGGCCTGGGCCTGCGCCGCCTCGCCAAGCAGGATCCGGAAAAGGCCATCAGCCTGCTCGACTACTACAGCTCGGTGCTGCCCTTCTCCACCGACGAGAAAGTCTCCATCGCCCGCGAGATCGGCCTGAGTCTGGCGCGCCGCTATGATCCGCGCGCGCTGCCGATGATGGTCAAGTACGACCCTCAACTGCGCGACGACACCGTCACCGAATGGCGCCTGCGCCTGCTGCTGCGCCTGGGACGCTGGGAAGAAGCCTACGAACTGACCCGCGCCCTGCCGCCGTCGCTGGCCGAGACCAACCGCTGGAAATACTGGCAGGCACGCTCGCTGCAACTGGCGCAGCCGCAGAACAAGCAGGCCATCAGCCTGTACCAGCCGGTGGCCGGCGAGCGTGACTTCTACGGCTTCCTCGCCGCCGACCGGATCAACGCGCCCTACCAGCTCAACAATCGACCTGTTTCGCCCGATGCCGGGACGATGCAGCGCGTGCGCAACGCGCCGAGCACCCGCCGCGCCCTGGAGTTCTATGCCCGCGGCGAGATCATCAACGCCCGACGCGAGTGGTATCACGCTGCCCGCCACCTGAGCCACGACGAGCTGTTGGCCCAGGCGAAGATCGCCTACGACATGCAGTGGTACTTCCCGGCCATCCGCGCGATCAGCCAAGCCAAATACTGGGACGATCTCGATATCCGCTTCCCCATGGCCTACCGCAACACCCTGGTGCGCGAGGCGCGCAATCGCGGCTTGCACTCCAGCTGGATGTTCGCCATCACCCGCCAGGAAAGCGCCTTCATGTCCGATGCGCGCTCCGGCGTCGGCGCCACCGGCCTGATGCAACTGATGCCGGCCACCGCCAAGGAAACTTCGCGCAAGTTCGGTATCCCGCTGGCCTCGCCGCAGCAACTCATCGTGCCGGACGTGAACATCCAGCTCGGCGCCGCCTACCTGAGCCAGGTGCACGGCCAGTTCAACGGCAACCGTGTGCTCGCCACCGCCGCCTACAACGCCGGCCCCGGCCGTGTGCGCCAGTGGCTGAAGGATGCGCGTCACCTGGCCTTCGACGTCTGGGTCGAGACCATTCCGTTCGACGAGACCCGCTCCTACGTGCAGAACGTGCTGTCCTACGCGGTGATCTATGGGCAAAAGCTCAACGCGCCGCAACCCATCGTCGACTGGCACGAACGCTTCTTCGACGAGCTCTGACCCCTCCCCCGCCCGGCACCGCCGGGCGGTCTTAATCCCCTCACGGAAAAGGAAATTCCATGCGCCAGTCGCTCCTCTCCCTCACCGTCCTGGCCGCCGGCCTGCTCAGTGCCGACCTGGCCCTCGCCGCCTGCGAGAAGCCGCGCAACGCCTTCGACAGCGTGTACTGCCTGAGCACCGAGTACGCCCAGGTGGACCGCGAGCTGAACAATGAATTCGGCACCCTGCGCAAGATGCTCAACGATGGCCAGAAGGCCGCGCTGAAGAAGAGCCAGATTGCCTGGATCAAGGACCGAGACGCCCAGTGCAGCTACGAGCGCGACGGCGGCTACTTCGTCAACCTGCAGTGCGCCGTGGACAAGACCAACGAGCGCCTGGTCGTGCTGCGCGAGCGTGAGCGCGAGTGCCAGAGCACCGGTTGCGTCGACGGCAAGCTGTAACGCCCTGGAGCTTCCTGTAGGAACGAGGGGGACGCCATCGTTATTGCTCGCGAACGCTCTTCGCCTGACGCATTGGCCTCAAGCGGGTTCGCGAGCTCGCTCCTACTGGGAATCCCCCACCTACTCCAAGACTTCCACGTCCATGCCCACGCGCAGCGCTCCGCCGTTCAGGGCAATCAGGTTCTGGCCGAACAGGGCTTCGCCATTGACGTTGCGATAGCTCAGCAGGGTCGCCAGCGGCTCACGGGCGGCATCGCGCTCGCCGGTGTGCGGGTCGATGGTGGTGAGGATGCAGCGCGAGCAGGGCTTGGCCACCTTGAAGGTGACGTCGCCGATGCGGATGCGCTTCCAGCCGTCTTCGGCGAAGGGTTCGGCGCCGGTGACCACCAGGTTCGGGCGGAAGCGCAGCATCTCCAGCGGGCGACCGACCTTGGCCGACAGATCATCCAGCGAACCCTGGCCGATCAGCAGCAGCGGGAAGCCATCCGCAAAATGCACCTGCTCACCGGGTTCGGCGTAGGCGGTATCCACCTGGCGCGCGCGCTGCTCGGGCATCTGCACCAGACGCACGTCGCGGCCGAGGAAGCTGCTCAGCCACTGCGCGGCCTCATCGCCGGCGTCCGGCACTTGCAGCATGTCGCGCCAGATCAGCACGCCGCGCAGGTTGTCGTCGCGGCCGGGCACATTCACCAGCAGGTCATCCATACCCGGCGCGCGAAGGCGCAAGGCGGCGAAGCCATCCTGCCAGCGCGCCTCGATGCGGCCCATCTGCGGCAGCAGGCGCTGGGTCAGGAAGCGGCCATTGGACGCTTCCACCACCAACCAGCGTCGATCCCCTTCCAGGCCCAATGCGTCCAGGCGGACCGATTCCAGGGGCTCGTAGGCCGTGGATTTGACCGGGTAGCGGTAGAGCGCGCTCAGGCTGTACATGGGAAGCTTCCTTTCATGCAGGCGAAAGCGACCTTATACGGCGTGGGACGGGCGTCGAGCAATGGGCATTTCGGTCGCGGGCATGGGCCGCCCCTGCAGATACGCCTGACGCTGACGGAGCAGGAAGAAGGGATCTCGCGAAGATGCTCCGCTCCAATCTGGAAACCTCTGCGCTGGCAGCCCCTCTCCCCAGCCCTATCCCTTCAGGGAGAGGGCTGGGGAGAGGGAATGCAGGCACGAACTTTCAGAAGAAGACACTTGCTCCTACAAGAGCGGGACCGGCTTTTCCCTGTAGGAGCGAGCTTGCTCGCGAACCGCTTGATTCCTGTAAGTCCGGCGAAGTGCGTTCGCGAGCAAGCTCGCTCCTACGAAGAGCCGGGTTGAATCAGGCCGGGATTTTCTGCAATCGCCGACGCACCACTTCCACCAGTTGGTCCGGCTGGAACTTGGAGAGGAAATCGTCGCAGCCCACCTTCTTCACCATGGCGTCGTTGAAGCTGCCCGACAGCGAGGTGTGCAGCACCACGTAGAGGTCACGCAGGCGCGGGTCGTTGCGGATCTCGGTGGTCAGCCGATAGCCGTCCATTTCCGGCATCTCGGCGTCGGTGAAGACCATCAGCAGCTTGTCTTCCATGTCGTGGCCTTCGTCGGCCCAGCGCTTGAGCTGTTGCAGCGCGCGCAGACCGTCAGTGGCCACGTGCAGGCGCAAGCCGAGTTGGCCAAGCGTGTCGCGCAGTTGGGAAATAGCGACACTGGAGTCATCCACGACCAGCACTTCGCGACCGCGGGTCTGGCTGAGCAGCTTGTCGTCCAGGCGGTCGCTGGAGACGCGAGTGTTCATCGGCACGATCTCGGCCAGCACCTTTTCGACGTCGATGATCTCCACCAGGCGGTCTTCCACCTTGGTGATCGCCGTCAGGTAATGCTGGCGGCCCGCGCCACCGGGCGGAGGCTGGATCGACTCCCAGTTGAGGTTGAGGATGCGTTCCACCCCGCCCACCAGGAAGGCCTGCACCGAGCGGTTGTACTCGGTGACGATGATGGTGCTGCTGGCATCCGGGGTCAGTGCGCGCATGCCGATGGCGCGCGACAGGTCGATCACCGGCAGGGTCTGGCCGCGCAGGTTGATCACCCCGCAGATCATCGGGTGGCGCTGCGGGATCAGGGTCAGGCGCGGCAGCTGCAGCACCTCCTGCACCTTGAACACGTTGATCGCGAACTGCTGCCGCCCGGCCAGGCGGAAGACCAGGATTTCCAGGCGGTTCTCGCCTACCAGTTGGGTGCGTTGATCGACAGTGTCGAGAATACCGGCCATGCCTGCTCCAGATTCGGAATGAGTCGTGCGTGAACGCTATCGGCCGCATCCAGGCAAACTGGATAATGGCCGTGCGCCATCATGCCCGACTCACTTCATCGGGGCCAGCGCGATCAGCCCTTCGGCGTGCCGAGCCGCCCAGTGGCCGAGAGCAGCGGCGAATCCGCCGGCAGGTGCATCGAGAGCGCCGCCGGGCGCACCTCGAAGCGCAGCTTGCGGCCCTCCAGTGGCTCCCCGTCAAGGTTGACGTCCAGCCCCTCGCGGGCCTCCACCTCAACCCAGGGCAGGCGTGCGCGGACGAATACGTCCTGGGTGCCGAAGCCACCGCCGAGCAGTGCGCCGAGAGTGCCGACCATGTCCTGCGGCGTCGGCAGGATGCTCACATCCAGCAATCCATCGTCCGCCGTCGCCTGTGGGCAGAGCATATGTCCGCCACCGGCCTGCCGGCCGTTGCCGATGCCCAGAGCAAGGAACTCGCCTTCCCAGCTGAAGTCCGGCCCGGTGAAACGCCCCTGCGCCGCATGCACTTCGGAGAAGCGCGTCAGCCCGGTGAGCAGGTAGGCCGCGCCGCCGAGCAGCTTCTTCAGGTCTTCCGGGGTGTTGGCGGTGACCTTCGAACCGAAGCCGCCGGTGGCCATGTTGAGGAACATCTGCCCGTCCACTTCGCCCAGGTCGATGGGGCGCGGCGGCAGGTCCAGCAGCGCCAGGGCGGCGGCCGGTTCCAGCGGCACGCCGGCGGCGCGGGCGAAGTCATTGGCGGTACCCAGTGGCAGGATCGCCAGGCTGGCCTTGCCGCCGGCCTGGGCCAGCGCCTCGGCAACATCGCGCACGGTGCCATCGCCGCCGCCGGCGATCAGCGTCGTGTAGCCCGCCGCCAGCGCCTCTTCCACCAGCCGCCGGGCGTCGCCGCCCTCCCAGGTCACCCTGACATCCAGCGCCCGACCCGCCTCGCGCGTGGCCAGCACTGCGGCGCGCACCTCGTCGTTGGCGGCTTGCTTGCCATGCAGGATCAGCAGGGCCTTGGGTTGCGTCATGGCGGTTTTCCTCCCGGTGAGTCCATTGGATATGGACTCAGACTAGCGCGAGGGGAATTCCTCCCACTTGATTTGCGACTCAGGCGGGGTAGCCGGTGATCTCCCGGATGCTCTGGTACAGCGGCTTGAGCTGCTTGTACATGCGCTGGTAGACCTCGCTGTAAAGCCGCTCGTAGGTGCGCTGCGCCTCAGGGTGCGGGTGGAAGACGTCACCGACGCGGGTCATGGCGGCGATGGCGCTGGTGAAGTCCGGATAGAGCCCCAGCCCCACCGCGCAATCGATGGCCGCGCCCAGGCCGGAAGCTTCGTAGACGTGCGGGCGCTCCGCCGGCAGGCCGAAGATGTCGGCGGTGAGCTGCATCGCTGCGTCACTCTGCGAACCGCCGCCAGCCACGCGCAGGCGCTGGATGCGGGTGCCGGAGCGCTTCTCGATACGCTCCTTGCCCTGGCGCAGCGCATACGCGAGGCCTTCGAGGATGGCGCGGTAGATATGCGCTCGGGTGTGCACGTCGCCGAAACCGATGATTGAGCCCTTGGCCTCCAGCCCCGGTTCGCGGATACCCGGCGTCCAGTAGGGTTGCAGCATCAGGCCCATGGAGCCGGCGGGCACGCTGTTGACCAGTTCGTCGAACAGCTTCTCCGGCTCGACGCCCAGTTCCTGCGCACGCTGCATCTCGCGCAGGCCAAACTCGCGCTTGAACCAGCTGACCATCCAGAAACCGCGGTAGATCATCACCTCGGTGTTGAAGTGATCGGGAATCGCCGCCGGGTACGGCGGGATCAGCGGAATAGTCTCCAGGTAGCGCGAGCGGGTGGTGTTGATGGTCGCAGTGGTGCCGTAGGACAGGCACGCCACGGTCGGGTCGATGGCGCCCGCGCCGAGCACTTCGCAGGCCTTGTCGGCGCCGGCGGCGATCAGCGGCAGGCCTTCAGGAATCCCGGTCAGGCGGCTGGCCTCGGCGGTGATCTCGCCCAGCTTCTCGCCGGGCTTGAACAGCTCTGGCAACTGCTCGCGGCGCACATCCAGCACCTGCCATTTCCAGTCGCGCGGCGCGGCCCATTGCAGCTTCTTGTAGTCGAACGGCAGGTAGGCAACGCTGCCGGCGATCGAGTCCACGTAGCGTCCGCACAGGCGCTGAGTGAGGAAGCCGGAGAGCAGCAGCACCTTGTGCGTGCGTTGGTGGATGTCCGGCTGCTGCTGGGCAACCCAGTTCACTTCGGCCTGGGTGCGGAAATAATCCACCGCACCCTGCGCGCCCACCAGCTTGAACAGCCAGCCCCAGGGGCCCTTGATCGAGCCCTCCAGTTCGGCGCGGCGCTGGTCGAGCCAGATGATCGCCGGGCGCAGGGCCTGGCCTGCCTGGTCGACGTGAATCACCGTACCGCGCTGGGTCGTCAGCGAGACGCCACGGATACGGCTGCGGTCAATATCGACGCTGGCCCATAGACGTTTGCAGGCCTCGCCCAACTGTTCCCAATAATAGTCCGGGTGCTGCTCGGCCCAGCCGGGCTGCGAGGAGAAATAGGCTTCCAGCTCGACCTTACCCTTGCCCACCAGGTTGCCCTGGAGATCGAAGAGCAGCGCGCGCACGCTCTGGGTGCCGTTGTCGATGGCCAGCAGGTAGTTGTTGTTATCCATGGGGCTCTTGGTCAGTGGGGCTTCGGTCAGTTTGGAAGGCTGTAGCAGCGACGCCACAGCGCCAGATAGTCCTGTTCTTCACGTTTCCAGCGCGGGTCGTCCCAGCCCAGGCGTGGCTGGCACAGCGCGCGAATTCTCGGCAGTTCGTGGGCGCCGCCGTCGGCCAGCAGCAGGCCGACCCGGGTACGGCGCAGCAGCAGGTCGTCCAGGTGCAGCACCAACTCGCCTTCCGCCGCCCAGGCCAGTTCGGCCCAGAGTGAATCGGTATGGCCGATGCACTCGCTGCCCACGGTTTTCAGCACCCGCGCCAGCTCCGGCAATGCGCGACCATGACGACCGCGCAGACGGGTCTGCTGCGGCGGGGTCAGCCCGGGTAGATCGACCGCTTCGACAGGTTCGAAGACCTGTTCTCCTGCCGCCTCCAGCGAGCGCTCCAGCATCGGTGCGCAGGCGGCGAGCACCTCCAGCGCCAGCAGGCGGAAGGTGGTGAGCTTGCCGCCGGCCAGGGTCACGCAGCCGGGCTCGACCCACAGCGCGTGTTCGCGCTTTTCGTCCGAGGGCTTGAGCGATGGCGCGCCATCGCTGACCACCGGGCGCACGCCGGCCCAGGTGGAGCGCACATCCGCCGCGCTGATCTGGGCAGACGGGAATTGCTGCGCACAGGCGGCCAGCAGGTAATCCACTTCCTCGCGGCTGATGGCGGCGTCGTCGTCCAGCGTGTCGCGGTGATCGAGATCGGTGGTGCCGACCACGGTCGCGCCTTCCCAGGGAAAGACGAACACCGGGCGCTTGTCCTGCCCGTGCATGAAGCTGAAGGCGTGGGCGACAGGCAGGCGCCAGGCCGGCAGCAACAGGTGGCTGCCGCGCAGCGGGCGGATGTGCTCGCTACCGTGCTTCTGCCGCAAGGCATCGGCCCAGGCGCCGGTGGCCAGCGCCACGGCACGCGCGCGAAAGGTGAAGCGCTCGCCGCTTTCGCTGTCCTCGGCCACCAGCCCCTGGACACGGCCGGCGCGGCGATCCAGTTCGATCACCTTCAATCCGTTCAACGCTTCGCCGCCCTCGGCGCGCGCCTCACCGAGCACGCGCATCACCAGACGCGCGTCGTCGGTGACTGCGTCCTGGAAGCGCGTGCCGCCGAGCAGGCGATCTTCCCTTAAGCCCGGCGCCAGGTAGCGCAGCTCCTCCAAGCGATGGAACAGGTGGTTGCGACGCCCCGCCAGCGCGTCGTACAGCGACAGCAGCATGCCGAACACCCGCGGGCCGGGGAAGCCGCCCTGGTAGTGCGGCATGATGAAACTCAGCGGATCGACCAGCCCTGGCGCCTCGCCCAGCAGGCGCTGGCGCTCGCGCACCGAGTCGCGGGTCAGGCCGAACTGGCCCTTGGCGATGTAACGCAGGCCGCCATGGACCATCTTCGACGAGCGACTGGAGGTGCCCCAGGCGAAGTCGCGCTGCTCGACCAGCAGGCAACGCCAGCCGCGCCGTGCGGCTTCACGGAGGATGCCGGCACCGGTGATGCCTCCGCCGACCACGATCAGGTCCCAGTCGCGCTCCGCCAGCTC
The DNA here is from genome assembly GCF_014852585.1 of Pseudomonas sp. PDM18. Lineage (GTDB taxonomy): Bacteria > Pseudomonadota > Gammaproteobacteria > Pseudomonadales > Pseudomonadaceae > Pseudomonas. The sequence goes on from NZ_JACVBX010000001.1 coordinate 78,123, forward strand.
CGGCAGCGCCTTGGCGCGCCACGTCGCATTCCAGCCCATGGGCTCAGTCCTGCAGCAGGGTGCCGGGGTTCAACCGGCCGGACGGGTCGAAATGCCCGGCCAGCGCCTTGATCGCGGCCATGCCCAGCGGGCCCTTCTCCACCGGCAGATAGAGAGCGTGGTCCTTGCCCACGCCGTGCTGGTGGCTGATGGTGCCGCGATTGTTGGCGATGGTCTGGCTGGCGGCGTGCTTGAGCTTGCGCCAGCGCTCGTGGGTTTCCGCGTAGCTGGCCGCCGGGCGGAACACGTAGGTGGTGTAGATGCTCGAGCCCTCGCCGTAAACGTGCGACAGGTGAGTGAACACGTGCACGCGTTCGCCCTCCGCGGCCAAGCCCTCGCGCAGGCTGGCTTCGATGCGGCTCAGCAGGTTATCGACGTTGGACCAGTCGGTGGCGGTTTCCAGGGTGTCGACCGCGTAGCCGTTCTCCCACAGCGCCTCGCGCAGGTAGGGGAAGCGGAAGCGGTTCTGTGCCCACTTCCTGCCCAACAGGGTGCCGGTGAACACGCCGCCGAAGGCCTTGAGAATTCGCCGCGCGGCACGCAGCGAAGTCGCGTTCTGGGCGCGGTCGCCGGTGACGCCGAAGGTCAGCATGCACTTGCCCTCGGCCGCTCCGCGCAGCTTCAGGTAGCGCTCCAGCCAGGCGATCTGCCCCGGATGACCGGCCAGCGCGAGCTGGGTGGTGGTTTCCACGGCATTGGACAGGCGCAGCATGGACAGCGGTACACGCGCCTGGGTCAGGGTGCGGATGCCTTCCAGTGCCTGCTCCCAGGACGGCAGGAACACTGCGTAGAAGCGTTCGTCCTCAGCGATACGCGTCACCCGCACCTTCACCGAGGAAAGAATGCCGAAGCGGCCTTCGGAGCCCATAACCACTTCGCGCAGGTCGGGGCCGGCGGAAGATGCCGGGAAGGTCGGAATATCCAGGCTGCCGGCGAAGGTTTCCAGGGTGCCACCGGCGAACAGTTGTTCGATGCGCCCGTAGCGCAGCGACTGCTGGCCGCTGGAGCGGCTGGCGACCCAGCCGCCGAGGGTGGAAAGCTCCCAGGACTGCGGGAAGTGGCCCAGGGTGTAGCCACGGGCGCGCAGCTGGCTTTCCACCTGCGGACCGTTGGCGCCGGGGCCGAAGGTGGCGATCAGGCTTTGCTCGTCCAGTTCCAGCAGGCGGTTCATGTGCTCAAGGGAAACGGTGAGCACCGCCTTGTCGGACGACGGCGGGTTGATGTGGCCCGCCACCGAGGTGCCGCCGCCGTAAGGGATCACCAGGCAGTCCCAGAGCTCGGCGAATTTCAGCAGCTCGCGGATCTGCTCGGCGGTCTGCGGGTAGGCCACGCCATCGGGGAACACGCCGAAGTCGCCTTCGCGCATCGCCAGCCAATCCGGCAGGCTTTGGCCGCGGGCGTGCAGCAGACGGTCGCGGGCTTCGCGCACCACCAGTGGGTGCTCAGGCAGGCGCGAAGCCGGCACCCTGGCCAACACCTGTTCCAGCGTCGCGTCCGGCAGCGTCAGGCCGGGGCCAACCAGTTCGGCGAGAAATGCACGCCCGTTATCGGGCAATTCCACCACCGTCGTTTCTTCACCCCAGCCGTTCCAGCGTCGCATGCCCGCTCCTTTTATCCAGGTCTCTGTCTGCAATTTCGATTGCTATTTCGGTGCCGCTTGATGGCTGCCTATACTAGCCAGCCGCCCTGCCCTGTCACTGTCGGATCAAGACAGGCGCAGTTGCCGATCGAGACACCGAAAAACAAGAACTCACGCCATGCATTCCCTCGGCTATACATCCGTCCCCGCACTGCTGAAATACCTGCGCCACGCCGAGTCCCTCGGCATGGACCTGGACGTTGCCCTTCAGGCTGCGGGACTGGAGCGCTCGCAACTGAGCGACAACAGCCAGCGCCTGCCCAGCGAGGCCCACGAGCGCTTGCTGCAACACCTGTGCGCGCACTCAGGCGATGCGCTGTTCGGCCTGCACTCCGCACGCTTCGTGCAGCCGGGCTCGTGGAGCGTGCTGGGCTACATCACCATGAACTGCGCCAACCTGGGCGAAGCCATGGGCCGCATCATTCCCTACGAGAAACTGGTCGGCGACATGGGCGTCAGCCGCCTGGAGCCGGGCGAAGGCCACATCAAGCTGATCTGGAACTGCCGCCACGAGGCCGCGCAGATCCGCCGGCACATGGTGGAGAACGTACTGGCGTCCTGGCTGCTCTATGCGCGCTGGATCGCCGACACCAATGGCTCGCCGCAGGAAGTCTGGTTCGAGCACGCGCGGCCCGAAGGCACCGACGTCGCCGAGTACGAAGCGCTGTTCGGCTGCCCGGTGCGTTTCGAACAACCCTTCAGCGCCCTGCTGGTGCCCCTGCAATTGCTCAGCTACCCGCTGCGCCAGGCCGACGCCAACCTGCTGCGAACCCTGGAAGAACACGCACTGGCGCTGATGGCCGAATTGGACGACGACGAGCCGCTCCCCCTACGAGTGAAGAACGCCCTGCGCCTGCTGCTCAAGGACGGCCTGCCACGCAAGGAGCGCGTCGCCGAGCGCTTCGAGATGACCGTGCGCACCTTGCAGCGTCACCTGCAGCAGGCCGGCACCAGCTACCAGCTGATCCTCGACGAACTGCGCCAGGAACTGGCCGAGCACTATTTGGTGCACAGCGACCTGCCGATCCAGGACATCGCCCAGTACCTGGGCTTCACCGAGTCGCGCTCGTTCCACCGCAGCTTCAAGGGCTGGACCGACCAGACGCCCGGCGAGTATCGCCAGCAGCATAAAAAAACGCCGGTCTGAGACCGGCGTTTTTCATTGCGTTCCTGGCGCTCAGTCCAGCAGTTCGCTGAACGGAATGAAGGCCAGCCAATCGCCTTCGACCAGCGTCGTCCCCTCGCGCACTTCCGCCAGCCCCTCGGCCCAGGCCGCGCTGCGCAGCACACCGGAGCTCTGGTTGGCGTAAGGCACCGCACGGCCATTCTCCAGGCGCGCGCGCAGGTACTCGCGGCGGTTGCCCGGCTTGGTCCAGTTGAAGCCAGCGGGCACCTGCAGGCGCAACGGCTCGACCTTCTGCATGCCGAGGCGACGCATCAGGTAGGGCCGCGCCAACAGCGCGAAGGTCACCAGGGTGGAGGCGGGATTGCCCGGCAGGCCGATCACCGGCACCTGCTGGTAGTGGCCAACGGTCAGCGGCTTGCCCGGCTTGATCGCCAGTTTCCACAGTGCCAGCTCGCCCGCTTCACGCAGGGCCGCGCCAAGGAAGTCCGCCTCGCCGACGGAGACGCCGCCGGTGGAAAGGATCAGGTCCACATGCGACAGGCAGGACAGGGCAGCACGAGTGCGCTCCAGGTCGTCCGGAAGGATTCCCGCGTCCACGACCTCACAACCGAAGCGCTGCAGCCAGATACGCAGCAGGTGGCGGTTGCTGTTGTAGATCTGCCCGAGCGCCAGCGGCTTGCCCGGCTCGACCAGCTCGTCGCCGGTGGACAGCAACGCCACGCGCGGACGGCGGCGCACAGTCAGCTCAGGGTGACCGAGGGATGCGGCCAGCGCGATCTCGATCGGGCCCAGACGTGTGCCGGCCGGCAGTACGCAGTCGCCCTTGCGGATTTCCTGGCCTTGCGGGCGTACGTGCTGACCTATATTGAGCGCTTCGAGGAAACGCACGCGGCCGTCTTCCAGCACCTCGACGTTCTCCTGCATTTCGACGCAATCGGCGCCCTCAGGCACCGGTGCGCCGGTGAAGATGCGCACGCAGGTCCCCGGCAGCAGAGGTTCCCCCGCCTGTCCGGCGAAAATCTTCTGGCTGATCGCCAGCGGCTCGCCCCGCCAATCGGCTTGGCGCAGCGCGTAACCGTCCATGGCGCTGTTCGGCCACGGTGGCAGGTCCAGCCCGGCGAGCAGCGGCCCGGCGAGCACGCGGCCGTCCGCCTCGCTCAGCGGCAGGGTTTCGGTATCGAGGATCGGGGACTGCTCCGCCAGGCTCAGCAGGCGCGCCAGGGCATCCTCGACCGGCAGTAATCCAGGCTTGTCGCAGCAGCTCATCCGCGGCTCTCGCAGGGCGCCGCCTTCTTCAGGTGCGGCACGAAGTTGCAGGGGCGGTGGCTGGCGTCCAACTGCTCACCGAGGATGCCGTCCCAAGCGGTGCGGCAGGCGTTGGTGGAGCCCGGCAGGCAGCAGACGAGGGTGCCGTTGGAGAGGCCGGCCAACGCGCGGGACTGAACGGTGGAGGTACCGATGTCCGCCACGGAAATCTGCCGGAACAGCTCGCCGAAACCGTCCACCACCTTGTCCAGCAGGCAGGTCACGGCCTCCGGGGTGCTGTCGCGGCCAGTGAAGCCGGTGCCGCCGGTCACCAGCACGACCTGCACTTCGTCTTCGGCGATCCAGCTCGCGACCTGGGCACGGATGCGATAGAGGTCGTCCTTGAGCAGGACGCGGGCGGCCAGATTGTGGCCAGCGGCCTTCAGGCGGTCGACGAACAGTTGGCCGGAGGTGTCAGTTTCCAGGGTGCGGGTGTCGCTGACGGTGAGGACGGCAATGTTCAGCGGGACGAATGGCTGCTCGGCCTTGTGGCTCATGATGAGGGCCCTTGCTTGTGAGGTTGGAATGCGCGGTGTTATATCACAGGCCCGCCCCGGAGACCCTGACATGCCCAAAGCCCCGCTGCCTCCCTGTTCCGTCCTGATCCTCGCCGGAGGACGCGGCCAGCGCATGGGCGGCCAGGACAAGGGCCTGCTGGAGTGGCAGGGCCGCCCGCTGGTGAGCTACGCCGCCGCCCTCGCCCGGCCCTTCAGCGACGATCTGATCATTTCCTGCAACCGCAACGCGGACATCTACGCCGGCTTCGCCGACCGCCTTGTGCAGGACGACAGTGCGGACTTCCCCGGTCCACTGGCCGGCATCCGTTCAGGCTTGGCCGCTGCGCGCCATACCCACCTACTGGTATTGCCCTGCGACACGCCACGCCTGGATGCCGACTTGCTGGAGCGCCTGTTGCGCGCATCCGCCACAGCGCCGGACATCGTGCACATGCTGCGCCGCGGCACTCAGTGGGAGCCACTGTTCTGCATCATCCCGGTGGCGCTGCGCACGCCGATAGAAGTAGCCTGGGATCAGGGCGACCGCAGCCCGCGCCATGTGTTCTCGAACCTGGGCCTGGAGGCGGTGGATTGCCCGGCCGACGACCCCCGCCTGGCCAACCTGAACACACCGGAGCTGCTCTATCGCGCCCGATAGCGACAGAGTCGAAAATTTTCCGGGAACTATGCTGCAAAGCCCCCGGTCAGACTTTTCGTACTTTTTTGTTCGCTCATCAGGAGATTCACCCATGAACAAACGGATGCTTCCCGCCTTCCTGCTCGCCCTGGGCTTTAGCGTGCTCGCTGGTTGCTCCACGCCGTCCGTCATCACCCTGAACGATGGACGCGAGATTCAGTCGGTCGACAAACCCAAGTACGACGAAGAATCCGGCTTCTATGAGTTCGAACAGCTGGATGGCAAAACTGCCCGTGTGAACAAGGATCAGGTACGGACCGTCAAGGACCTCTGATTCTCCCGGTAGTGAAAACGCCCCACAGGCCTTGATCGGTCTGCGGGGCGTTCGCGTTTTCACGGGGGGCGAAATAATTTTCAAAATTTTTTCGCTAACCCCTTGTGCATCAAAAGTTTTTCGGTAGAATGCGCGCCAACAAACGGAGCGTAGCGCAGCTTGGTAGCGCGTCTCGTTCGGGACGAGAAGGTCGCTGGTTCGAATCCAGTCGCTCCGACCAAATCCCGAAAAACCCGCCTAACGGCGGGTTTTTTATTGCCTGCGATTCTTCCTCAAACGAAGATCTCGCAGGCACAAAAAAGCCCGTCCAGCAGGACGGGCTTTTTCATGGGCGGCTCAGAGCTGCCCGGACTTGCGCAGCGCCACCTGTGAAAGGGCGCTCCAGTCCAATTCGCCATCACCGTGGGCGATGGCTTCGAGCAAGTTATCGCGCAGGAGGCTGGCGAGCGGCAGCGGAACCCGCTGCTCATACCCGGCCGACAGCGCCAGGCCGACGTCCTTGAGACCCAGCACCAGACGGAAGCCGGCCGGATCGAAGCGCTGCTCGGCGATTTGTGCGCCGTAGTTGCGATAGACCGGCGCGTTGAACAGGGTGTTGCCCATGATCTCCATGAACTCGCTCGCGGCTACGCCATAGGTCTTAACCAGCGCCGCACTCTCCCCCATCGCCTCGATGGCGCTGGCGATCATGAAGTTGCCGGCGATCTTCACAGCAACAGCGCGCAGCGGGTCGTCACCCAGCGGCCAGGTCTTCTGCCCCAGTACGTCGAGTACCGGCTGCGCCTTGGCGATGGCGGCCTCGGAGCCGGCGACCAGGATGTTCAGCTTGCCGGTGACGGCGACATCGGTGCGTCCGAATACCGGAGCGGCGACGAATTCGACGCCTTGCTCACGGTGCCGCTGGATCAGTTCGTCGACGAAAGCGGTGGATAGCGTGGCCATGCTCAGGTGAACCAAACCTGCCTTGGCCGAAGCCAGAGCGCCACTTTCCAGCAACACGGCGCGGGTGGAGTTGTCGTCGGCCAGCATGGAAATCACCAGCTCGACATCGAAGGCCTGCGCGGGGTTGGCAGCAGCAATGGCGCCCAGCGCCACCAACGGCTCGGCCGCAGCCGGCGAGCGGTTCCACACGGTGACCTGGTGGCCGGCCCTGATCAGGTTGGCTGCCATGGCGGCACCCATGCCGCCCAGTCCGAGAAAACCTATCTTCATTGCAAAGCGCCTCGCATCGTTTAACAGATGAGCAGGAAAGCCGAAGACGAATCAGCGGCTGAGGAAGCTGGCGACCTGTTCGGTATCGAAAGGCCAGTTGAGCTCGGCGCCGGTATCGCAGCGGCGCAGCACGGGAATACTCAGGCCGTACTGTTCAACCCATTCGTCGTGGTCGGCAATATCCACCAGCTCGACCAGCAAGCCGTGTTCGACGAAGGGCATCAGCACCGCCTCGGCCACTTCGCAGAGGTGGCAGCCGAGAGTGCCGAAGAGTTGGCATTCCGGGGGCAGGGAGGGGGCCGAGGTTGACGACATGAGTTCAGACTCCGGCGTGCTTGAGCAGCGTATCAGCCACGGCGCGGGCCTCGCGACCTTGCTGCGCCGGGCCTTGCATGTGCGCCATCACCAGCACGCCTTCGAGCAGGTACTGCAGTTGGCGCGCCAGGGCTTCCGGCTCCGTCGCACCTAATCGCGCCAGTTGGGCCGCGAAGAAGCGCCCGAGAAACGCCTTGTGCTCGGCGGCCTGCTGGTGGATGGGATGTTCGCGGTCGTGGAACTCGCCGGCGGCATGGATGAAAGCGCAGCCGCAGAAGTCCGGACCGTTCAGCACTTCCTGCAGGCCGTCGAAGACCGCCAGGATCGCCTCGCGGGGCGCGAGTATGCGCTCGGCCACTTCCATGCGCTCGACCATGCGGGCGTGGCGCTCTTCCAGCGCCGCCATGATCAGCTCGTCCTTGGACTTGAAGTGCTTGTACAGCGTCATCTTCGCGACGCCCGACTCGGCGAGGATGCGGTCGATACCGGTGGCGTGATAGCCCTCGCGGTAGAACAGATCCTGGGCGGTGGCGAGCAGCAGCTCGCGTTTGCTGGATGCCATGGCATTACCTCCTGACCGGACATTATGCGCGAGGCTCGACGCCCTTGGGGAGCGGGAACGCTGACGAGGCGATAGCGCCGATGCCGATTAGTGGATGGTCATTTCGCTTGAACTATACAGACCTGTCTGTCTAATATCTATTCCACCGCCCCACAACAGCCTTCCCACAACAACGGCAAAGGACTCCCGCCATGAAACTCCACGACGTCGCACTTTCCGGCAACTGCTACAAGGTTCGCCTGTTTCTCGGACTCATCGGCCGAAAAGCCGAGCTGCTACCGGTGGACCTGATGGGCGGCGCGCACAAACGTCCGGCCTTCCTGGCGATCAACCCGCGCGGCCAGGTGCCGGCGCTGGAGGACGGCGAGCTGCGCCTGGGCGACTCACACGCCATCCTCGTCTACCTGGCTCGGCAATATGCCGAACCGCACTGGTACCCGCTGGACGCCACCACCCAGGGCCGCATTGCCAACTGGATGAGCTTCTCGTCCAACGAGGTGCAGCACGGCCTGGCGATGGCGCGGGTGATCCAGCTATTCAAGCGCCCAGGCGATCTGGCCGCGGCCCAGGCCAAGGGCCGCCATGCGCTGGAGCTGATGGACGCAACGCTGGCCGACCACCGCTGGCTGGCTCAGACGGACAAACCGAGCATCGCCGACATCGCCGTCTACCCCTACGTCACCCTGGCAACGGAAGGCGGCCTGGAACCCTCCGGCTATCCCTATGTGCAGGACTGGCTGGCCCGCGTGCGCGCCCTGCCCGGCTACGTCGCTCAACCCGCTTTCTGACTCTCTCCTGATTGGCCGTGCCGCCGTCCATGCCGCGGCGCTTTACTGCGCTCCACGAAAAGGAAACTCCGATGCGTCTGCCAACCCTGCTGCTGGTCGCTTTGCTCGCCCTCACCAGCCTTAACGTCCAGGCCGCCGACCTGCGCTTCTCGCTGATCCGAACCTCCGGCATCACCACGCTGGATGCCTTCACCGTGGCTGGCGGCGACTGGACGCGGAAAGTCCCGATGAACCACACCGCCGTACTGGTCCAGCACCACGCCGCCACCTTGCTGTTCGACACCGGGCTGGGCAGCCAGGCGGACGCGCAGTTCAAGCAGGACATGCCCTGGTGGGACAAGCCGCTATTCCGGTACGAAGGCCTGAAACCGGCACGCGAGCAATTGCAGGGCAGCGGCATTTCCATCGATCGGATCATCCTGTCCCACGCCCACTGGGACCATGCCTCGGCACTATCAGACTTCCCTGAAGTCCCGGTCTGGGCCACTTATGACGAGATCAATTACGCCCATATCGCCCAGCCGCCGGCGGTGTTCCCCAGCCAATTTCGCCATCCGGTGAAATGGGTACCCTTCCAGTTCGATTCCGGCCCCTTCCTGAGCTACGACCGCAGCCTCGACCTGTTCGGCGACGGCAGCCTGGTGCTGGTGCCCATGGTTGGCCACACACCCGGCGCGGTAGGTCTGTTCATCACTCTCGACAACGGACGGCGCTATTTCTTCAGCGGCGACACCACCTGGCGCCTTTCCGGGTTCACCGGGCCGCATGAGAAGTTCTGGGTAAGCCGCAACATGGTGGACAACAACCGCGAGCAGACCCTGGCCGAAGTGGCCCGCGTCCACGAACTGATGCTTGCCTATCCCAAGCTGACCGTGGTGCCCGCTCACGATGCCCTGGTGCAGGACAAACTCGGTTACTACCCCCACTGGATTCAGTGAAAGCCACGCCAGCCGCTACTCGACGCTTCAATAGCCAGCTCACTAATCAGCGACTAAGGTCTAAGAGTCGTCAACATTCGGTAATGATTTAGTAGATAGGCTGTAACAGATTGACATGCCGACCCTGATCCAGTCGGCATCATCAAACTGCCCCAAGCGCTCGAGGAGACAATAACAATGAGCAAGACCCCGATCGCCCGTGCCGTGGCTTTGGCCGCGCTGGGTACCAGCTTTATCCTTCCGACACTCGCCCACGCTGACTTCATCAAGGACAGCAAGGCCACCGTCGAACTGCGTAACTTCTACTTCAACCGCGACTTCCGCCAGGACAGCCCGGCCCCTGCCCAGAACAAGGCCGAGGAATGGGCCCAGGGTTTCATCCTCAAATATGAGTCGGGCTACACCGACGGCACCATCGGCGTCGGCGTCGACGCCCTGGGCACCCTGGGCCTGAAACTCGATTCCTCGCCTGACCGCAGCGGCACCGGCCTGCTGCAGCGTTCCTCGAGCGACAAGCGCGCCGAAGACAGCTACGGCGACCTGGGCGTTACCGCCAAGCTGCGCGCGTCCAAGACCACCCTGAAGGGTGGCACCCTGATGCCGAAGATGCCGGTAGTGCAGTTCAACGACACCCGCCTGCTGCCGCAGACCTTCAGCGGTTTCGCCCTGAACTCCGCTGAACTCGACGGTCTGACCGTCGACGGCGGCCGCCTCTACCAGGTCAACCAGCGCGACTCCTCTGACTACGAGGACATGACCATCACCGGCGGCGGCAAGCGCAACATCAAGCTCGGCGATAGCCTCACGTCCAACAAGTTCCTGTTTGGCGGCCTCACCTACAAGTGGACCGACAGCCTGAGCACCAGCTACCACTACGGGGGCCTGGAAGACATCTACAAGCAGCACTACCTGGGCCTGATCCATGTGCTACCGATCGCCGACAAGCAATCACTGAAGTCCGATATCCGCTGGGCCAAGTCCGATGACGATGGCGGCAGCAACGTCGACAACAAGGCGCTCAACGCCATGTTCACCTATGCCCTGGGCTACCACGCCTTCGGCCTCGGCTACCAGAAGATGAGCGGCGACACCGGCTTCGCCTACATCAACGGCACCGACCCCTACCTGGTGAACTACATCCAGATCGGCGACTTCGCCAACAAGGACGAAAAATCCTGGCAGGCGCGCTACGACTACAACTTCGCCGGCCTCGGCATCCCCGGCCTGACCTTCATGACTCGCTATGTGAAAGGCGACAACATCGACCTGATCACCACCGACGGCGAAGGCAAGGAATGGGAACGCGACACCGACATCGCCTACGTCTTCCAGGACGGCCCGCTGAAGAACCTCGGCGTGAAGTGGCGTAACGCGACCATGCGCACCAACTACACCAACGATTACGACGAGAACCGTCTGATCGTCAGCTACACCATGCCGCTCTGGTAATCCTCACGGCATGACGAAAAAGCCCGGCATCTGCCGGGCTTTTTCTTGCTCTTACGTCTGCTCTAGTCCTGGCTGAGCGCTCCGATCTTGTGGATCGACAGGTCGGCGCCGTAGTACTCCTCTTCCTTCGTCAGGCGGATGCCCACAGCCGCCTTCACCAAACCGTACACCAACAGGCCGCCGGCGAAAGCCACCGTCACACCGAACAGCGTACCGATCGCCTGGCTGGCCAGACTGACTCCGCCCAGGCCGCCCAGCGCCTGTTGACCGAAGATGCCGCAGGCGATGCCGCCCCAGGCACCGCAGAGGCCATGCAGCGGCCAGACGCCCAATACGTCGTCGATCTTCCAGCGTACCTGGGTCGCGGTGAAGGCCCAGACGAACAGCGCGCCAGCCACCATGCCGGTGGCCAGGGCGCCAATGGGGTGCATCAGGTCGGAGCCAGCGCAGACCGCCACCAGCCCGGCCAGCGGGCCGTTGTGCAGGAAGCCCGGGTCATTGCGACCAACCAGCAGCGACGCGACGGTGCCGCCAACCATCGCCAGCAAAGAGTTCACCGCCACCAACCCACTCGCGCCCGCCAGCGACTGCGCGCTCATCACGTTGAAGCCGAACCAGCCGACAATGAGAATCCACGAACCCGCCGCCAGGAACGGAATGTTCGACGGCGCAAAAGCGACCAATCGCCCCTCGCGATAACGCCCATTGCGCTGTCCCAGCAGTATCACCGCCGCCAGCGCCAGCCAGCCGCCAAAGGCATGCACCACCACGGAGCCGGCGAAATCATGGAAGGCTGCGCCGAACTCGGCCTTTAGCCAGGCCTGGAAGCCGAAGTTCCCATTCCAGATCAGCCCCTCGAAGAACGGATAGACGAAGGCCACGATCAACGCCGTGGCACACAGCTGCGGACCGAACCGCGCGCGCTCGGCGATGCCGCCGGAAATGATCGCGGGAATCGCCGCGGCGAAGGTCAGCAGGAAGAAGAACTTCACCAGCGCATAGCCGTTTTCGTGCGCCAGCGTCGCCGCCGGCTGCAGGAACGTGACGCCATAGGCGATCCAGTAGCCGATGAAGAAGTAAGCCAGGGTCGAGATGGCGAAGTCCGAGAGGATCTTCGACAGGGCATTCACCTGGTTCTTCAGGCGCACCGTGCCCACTTCCAGGAAAGCAAAGCCCGCGTGCATGGCCAGCACCATGACCGCGCCCATCAGGAGGAACAGCGTGTTGGAGCCGTGGACCAGCGTCTCTACGGCACTATTGAGGTTTTCCATCACTACAGGCAGCCCCGGAGGTCAAGGGGAAAGCACCAAAACGGCTCGCGGCAGCCCTGTGTCGCACCACACTGAAGCAGCGGCGCACCACAGAGGAGCCGAGCGCTGAACCAGAATGACCCACGAGCCATCCGACCAGCTTCGCAATTTCCTGTACTTCCTTATGTTTTTCAGTGGTTTGAGCTCATGTTCCCGGCCGTTCAATGCACCGGGAACGCCCCGCCGTGGGGCACTCGGCTCTCCATGCGCACCAGAGAAATGCAAGCGGCATACCACTGCAGCAGCATTCAGCGGCTAGGCTTCAACTCGCACGCGAGAGCGGCCTCATGATGAATTTATGAGAAACTTTCCAGCGACACTGGGGCTCGAAATCTAGGAACCTCAACCCGCACAAGGAGCATCACATGCCTCGCAAGACCGCAGTGAACGCCGCCAAGGATGAACTCCTGGCCGAATTCCAGGCCCTCGTCAGCGATACCGAGAAACTCTTGCAGAGCTCGGCTGACCTGGCTGGCGCCGAAGCCGACCAGATGCGCGCGCAGATCCACGAGAGCCTCAAGCGCGCCCGCGACGCCATCTATTCCACCAAGGATTCCGTGCGCGACCAGGGCAAAGCCGCCGTGGACGCCACCGAGGACTACGTCGGTGACCACCCGTGGCAGGCCGTGGGCATCGCCGCCGGTGTCGGCTTCCTCCTCGGCCTGCTGGTCAGCCGGCGCTGATCGATGAGCGACGGAATGGACGCCGGGCCGAAGTCCTCGGCCAACTCCCCTTCCCCGCGGCGCTTCGGCGCCGCGGTCCTTGGCCTGCTGCACGGCCACGTCGAACTGCTTGGCATCGAGTTGCAGGAACAGAAGACCCGCACGGTACAAATGCTGCTGATGGCCGGCCTCGCGCTGGTCTTCGCCCTGCTCCTGCTGGTCGCCCTGTCGGTGCTGGTGCTGATCCTCTTCTGGGACAGCTACCGCCTGCAGGCGGCCATCGGGCTGTGCCTCTTCTACGTGGGCGGCAGCCTGTTGTGTGCCTGGCGCCTGCACATACTGGTCAATGACGAGAGCTCGCCGTTCAGCGCGACCCTCGAGGAACTGGCCCGCGACCGGGAGCGACTGTTGCCATGAGCGAAATGCCCGACGCCCGCAACCTGACCCGCGCCGAATTGCGCAAGGCTATCGTCCGCCTGCGCCTGGAAATGCAGCGACAGCAGATCCGCCAGGAAAGCGAATTGCTGCTGCAGCCGCTGAAGCAGGCACGCAGCCTCGGCCAAAACCTACGCAGCGGCCTGAGTGGCAGCACCCCGTTATGGGGCGCTGGCGGTGCCGCGGCACTTGCGCTGCTCTTGGGCCGCAAACGCCGCTGGATTCGCCTGCTGCGCGTGGGTATCGCCCTCCTGCCGATCCTCCTGCAGATGCGCAGCAAGCCTGGGCCCAATGACCCGCCCGCCCCTTCGGCGCATCTCTGACGTCTAGACTGGCCACATTCTTGCTAAGTGACAGTGAGCTGCGCGCAAGCGCTTTCCTGTCACGCCACTAAGGATGTGTCCCTTGATCGACGGGCAACCCATCGCCTGCTTCCAGCCCTTCATCGATACCGCGACCGGACTGATCGCCGGTGTCGAGGCACTGGGCCGGCTGCGCCAGGACAACGGTGACCTGCAATCGGTCGGGCCGTTGTTCTTCAACCCGCGAGTCGGCCTTGCCGAACTGCGCCGTCTCGACCGGCAGATCCGCGACGCTGCCCTCGCCCGCATCCATGAAGCGCCCAAGGACTGGTTCCTCAGCCTTAACATCTCGCCGCGCTGGATCAGCCGCCTGCGCCCGAACCAGCCGCTGCCCAGCCTCAAGCAGCTACAGCAGCAAGGCGTGCCGCCGGAGCGCGTGGTCTTCGAAATCACAGAACTGGGCGGCGCTCACCAGCGCCTGCCAGAAGTGGTAGCGCGCTACCGCGATGCCGGCGCGCGCATCGCCATCGACGACTTCGGTGCCGGCTACTCACAACTGGACCGTGTGCTGGCGCTGCAACCGGACATCCTCAAGCTCGACATGCGCCTGTTCCAGGAAGCAGCCCGCGGCGGCCCCAGCGGCGAGGTGGTAAAGGCCCTGGCGCAGATGGCAGAAAAGACCGGCTGCTGGATCATCGCCGAGGGCGTGGAAACCGAAGAGGAAATGGACTTCGCCCTGGAGTGCGGGGCACGCTACGTGCAGGGTTTCCTGTTCGCCAAGCCGGCCCTGGAATTCCCGGCCAGCGACGCCTTCCGCGACGCCTTTGCCCAGCGCCGCGACCACTATGTGCATCGCAAGCTGCAGGAGCGCTCCAACCTCATCCAACTGCGCCAGCAACTCTCCGAACTGATGAACATGCTGCGCCCTTGGGCCGAAGGCGGCGCCATGCTCAGCAGCCTGCCGCCGGCACCGGACTCCTTCAGCCGCCTGCTACGCATCTACCAGTGCGACCGCCACGGCACCCAGACGTCGCCAAACCTGGAATGGAACGGCTTGTTCTGGAAGGAGAATCGTCGCTATCTGGGCCACAACTGGTCCTGGCGCCCCTACTTCTACCAACTGCTCGCCGAGGGCTGGGAAGAGCGCCGCCTGACACTCTCCAACACCTACCGCGACGCCACCACCAACCAGTACTGCATGACTGCCGGCCAGTTCATCGACCAGGGACGACGCCTTCTGCTCATCGATATCGACGCCGAAGGCCTCTAGCGCCGCGATTGAGATTGCCAGCGCGAACGGCTAGCGTTGCCGGTAACTCTCTCGATTTCGGAAAGAAGAATGGATTGGCACACCCTGCTCCCCCGGGAGCGCCTCGGCAAACCGGTGCACAGCAGCGCCGAGCTCGGCCGCAGCGCCTTCCACAAGGACCACGACCGGATCATCTTCTCCGGCGCCTTCCGCCGCCTGGGGCGCAAGACACAGGTGCACCCGGTTTCGAGCAATGACCACATTCATACTCGCCTGACCCACTCACTGGAGGTCGGCTGCGTCGGCCGCTCGCTGGGCATGCGGGTTGGCGAGATCATTCGTGATCGCCTGCCGGAATGGTGCGATCCCGCGGACCTGGGCGTGATCGTACAATCCGCTTGCCTTGCCCACGACATAGGCAACCCGCCCTTCGGCCATTCCGGCGAAGACGCCATCCGCCACTGGTTCCAGCAGGCAGCCGGGCGCGGCTGGCTGGATGGAATGAGCGACGGAGAACGCTCGGACTTCCTGCATTTCGAAGGCAACGCCCAGGGCTTCCGCGTCCTCACCCAGCTCGAATACCACCAGTTCGACGGCGGCACACGCCTGACCTACGCCACCCTCGGCACCTACCTGAAGTACCCCTGGACAGCGCGTCACGCCGACTCCCTGGGATACAAGAAGCATAAGTTCGGCTGCTACCGCAGCGAGTTGCCGCTGCTGGAGCAGATCACCCAGAAGCTGGGTATGCCGCAACTGGAAGACGAACGCTGGGCGCGCCATCCGCTGGTCTACCTGATGGAGGCTGCGGACGACATCTGCTATGGCCTGATCGACCTGGAAGACGGTGTGGAAATGGAGCTGCTCGACTACAGCGAAGTGGAAGCGCTGCTGCTTGACCTGGTCGGTGACGACTTGCCGGAAACTTACCGCCAGCTCGGCCCGAAGGACTCCCGCCGGCGCAAGATGGCGATCCTGCGCGGCAAGGCCATCGAACACCTGACCAATGCCGCCGCACGGGCCTTCGTCGAGCAGGAGCAGGCCCTGCTCGCAGGCACCCTGCAGGGCGATCTGGTGGAGCACATGCATGGTCAGGCCAAGCGCTGCGTGCAGAGGGCGAAAGGCATGGCGCGGGAAAAGATCTTCCAGGACAAGCGCAAGACTCTGCATGAGATCGGCGCCTACACCACCCTGGAAATCCTGCTGAATTCCTTCTGTGGCGCCGTACTGGAGCAGCACCGCCAGAGCACGCCGTCGTTCAAGAACCAGCGCATCCTCGACCTGCTGAGTCACTACGCGCCGGACCCGAGCTGGACGCTCTATCGGTCCTTCCTGCGCGTGACAGACTTCATCGCCGGCATGACCGACAGCTACGCCACCGAAATGGCGCGCGAAATGACCGGCCGCTCCAGCCCCAGCTGAAGCGGCCGCGGGCTAGGCGGCCAGCTTGCGCAATTGTTGCAGCAGATCGTCCTGCAACGCCGCCATTGCCTGCTCCACAGCCAGTGCTCGATTGCGCAACTCCTGGCTGTCGAGACCATCCCTGCAGCCAGCCTCGAGCTTGCTGCACAGATCCTGCAGCGCATCCGCATTGACCAGTCGCGCCGCCCCCCTCATACGGTGAGCCAGATCGGCCAGCCGCTTCCAGTCACCGGCCTCCCAGAGCGGCCGGACCTGATTGATGTCGATCCGGTTGCTACTGTGCAACTCCTCCAGCAGGCGGCGAATCAGGCCAGGGTTTCCGCCAGTCATCTCCCGCAGAGACTTCAGATCAAGGCCATCGACCTGCCTTTCCACAGACGCTTGATCGTCGCCGGCAGCTGACGTCTTCGGCACTGCGTCCAGCCGCACACGCAGGTTATCCAGGCCTATGGGCTTGAACAGGCAATCATTCATCCCGGCACGCCGGCAATTCTCGATCTCGTCCGGCTGGGCGTTGGCCGTGAACCCGAAGATCACGCAGGGCTCGGATTCCATCTCCTCTTCAAGCTCTCGAATTCGCCGAGCCAGATCATAGCCGTTGAGCACCGGCATATTGCAGTCGGTGATCACCAGATCGAAGTCACCCGGATGCCACAGCTGCAGTGCCTGGGAGCCGTCGGAGGCCACCTCGACCCGGTGCCCCAGATGTTCCAGCTGTTGAGTGAGCAGCATACGGTTGGCCGCATGATCGTCGACCACCAACACCTTCAGCGGATGGGTGATACTCTGGACAACCACAGCCTTGACCATTTCGCTTTCGGGCAGGCATTCCAGGGCCTGCAGCAATAACCGAACCATGACCGTGGTACCTGCGCCCGGGCGGCTCTCCATGCGCACCGTGCCGCCCATCATCTCCGCCAGTTTGCGGCAGATGGTGAGCCCTAGCCCTGTTCCACCGCGACTCGCACTACCGCTACGGGCGATTTGACTGAAAGGCTCGAACAGCTGGCGCTGCTCCTCCTCGGATATCCCGATTCCACTGTCCTGTACGCTAACCTCAAGGGCAAGGCGTTCGCCCTCGACCCGCTCACCGTATACACGGATCTTCACATGGCCGAAGTCGGTGAACTTGATGGCATTGCTGACCAGGTTCGAGAGGATCTGTTTGAACCGCAGCGGGTCGATCAGCACATCGCAAGCCGCGTCCGCCTCGATCTCCATCCTGAGCTCCAACGCCTTCTGCCGAGCCAAGCCATCGAATACCCGCGCAACGGACTCCACCAACTCGCGCAAATGGGCGCGCTCCGGCATCAGCGTCAAGCGACCGGACTCGATCTTGGCCACGTCGAGAATGTCGCCGATCAGCGTCAGTAGCGAACGTGCCGAATCGTAGGCCACTTCCACCGGCTCTCGCTCCCAATGCCCCTGATCCGATCGGGTCAGCGCCAGCTCCAGCATTCCGATAACCGCGTTCATCGGCGTACGGATTTCATGACTCATGGTTGCCAGGAAGGTGCTTTTGGCACGACTCGCCGCCTCAGCCTGCTCCTTGGCGGTTTCCAGCTGATAGTTCAGACGCTCCCGCTCGGTGACGTCTATCCAGCCGGTCACCACACCAGAAATCTCCCCACCCGGACCGTGGTAAGGCGTGGCCCAGTAATGGATTTTGCGCACATCATCGTGAATCGACAGCACCAGATCGGAAGCCATGTTGCCGTCCGTGTCCATCGCCTGGCGGTGGATCAGCTCGAACATCTCCGCATCCTGCGCAGCCAGCCAGGAGCAATCCCCGACACGGGTGCCAGCAACCGTTTCACGGGACATGCCAGTTTCCCTCAGGAAGCCAAGGTTGCACGTGACCAGACGTCCGTCGCAATCGCGCACCGCCACTGGCTGGGGAATGCCATCAATCAGTGCTCGCTTGAATGCGAGCCGGTAGTTGAGTTCCCGCTCGGAGGCCAGGCGGCGCCGGACCTTCAACCACAAGCGCCAGTTCCACAGCAACAGCAAAAGGGAAATCAGTGCTGCGGCACAGGCAAGCTGGACGAATTGCAGGCGGTAGCCCTGCCAGATGCTGTCAGGTTTTTCAACACTGGCGGACCAACGCGCAATGATGTTGCTCATGTCCTCGGGCGAGATGGCGAGAATCGCCTTATTCAGAATGCCGAGCAGCTCCGGATCCGCGCGAGAAACAGCAAGTGAGAACTGCCCCGGCTCCCGATCAAGGGCGAGTGCAACGCGAAGCTCGGGGTAGTAGCGGGAAATCAGGTAGTTTGCAGGCGACAGCATATGGATGCCCGCATCAATCTTTCCCTCGCTGATCATGGACAGGTCGTTGACGTGATTCTCGACCTCCACCAGTTCCACCTTGGGATGACGCTCACGCATGAACTCGGCGACTGCAGAATCCCTGGGCACGGCAACGCGTCGCCCGTCGAGATCATCCAGCGAGTGCAACCAGCCAGCGTTCTGGGACACGACAACAACGAAGGAGTTCGTCATATACGGTCGAGTGAAACCCAGCAACTCCTCGCGCCTTGCCGTCGGCGTCAGGGCCGCGATCACCTCGGCTTTGCCGGCACGGACCTGGCTCATCATGCCCGCCTCACTCGACTGCGGCCGCACCTCAAAATCGATGCCGACACGACTCTGGATAAGCTCAAGTACATCGGCGGCGATGCCACGAAACTTGCCATGGGCATCAAGGAAGGAGATAGGCGCCAGGGCTTGGTCAACCATGACCACCGGCCTGGGATGGCGATCCAGCCAGCGCTGCTCTCGTGGAGTCAGTATCAGGCGCTGGTCGGAGATCGAGTAGGCACCGCCCGGACTCCACCGACGCTGTACGGTGCTTTCCGCCGATCGGGGAATAGCGGCCAGTGTCCGGTCGAGTATGTCGCGCAACTCCGGCTCGGAAGCCCTCAGCGCGAAGCTGAACCCCGGACCATCGAAGCCGGCGAAATTAAGCACCTTTAGGCTGGCCAGGTTCCTCTGGCTGATCAGGTACTGTGCGGTGAAAACATCGCCTACATACAAATCGGCCTGGCCAAACGCCACGGCCTCCAGCGCCCTTAGCACAGAGTGATAACTCTTCTCCGAGGCGCCGCTGAAGTACTTGTCTCGCTCCTCAGCCGAGTAATAGTCGCTGACCACGGCAATGCGCTTGCCAACGAGCGGTCCGACGCTTTCCAGTCGGGTACCTTCCGGACCAACAACCACGGGCTGGTTTGAAAAATATGGACGGGACAGCACGATGCCGGGCCAAGCTGCCTCGTAATTGGTGGCACGGCTCAGCAGGTCTATGTCGCCGCGCGCCAGCGCCGCAATGGCGGAATCCCGATCAGTATAACGCCGAATCTCCACCCGGACATTGAGCGCGTCGGCAACCACACCCACGATATCGGCCGTGACGCCCTCCAGCTCAGTGCCGCTGGTGGTTATATCGAGCGGGGCATAGTCGGGAGCGGTGACCCCCAAACGGAGTGTCCGCTTGTCCCTCAACCACTGCCAACTCGAGTCGTCCAACACTACCTTGACCGATTCGTCCAACGGACGTGCCAGCAGGTTCATCGAGCTCCAGTCGTGCGGTTGCGCCGTCACCCATCCACAACAGATGAGCAGCAACGTGGCAACACACAGGCGCAAGCAGGACATCACGCGTCTCAAACCAGCGCGTTCCGCTTGGCAAACTCGATCAGATCGACCAGCGAATGCGCATTGAGCTTCAGCAACAGTCGGGTCTTGTAAGTGCTGACCGTCTTGTTGCTGATGAACATCTGCTCGGAGATTTCCTTGTTCGAATAGCCGTTGGCCAGGTACTGAAGGACAGCCATCTCGCGATCGGATAGCCGCTGGATGAGCTCATGATCGTCCATCTGCTCATTGTTGCGACGCGGCTGGCGCACAGCCTTGCTGGGGAAGTAGTTGTAACCGGCGACAACTGCATTGACCGCGCTGATCAATTCGGCCAGGCCGCCCTGCTTGCAGACGAAGCCCGAAGCGCCAGCCTGCATGCAGCGCATGGCGAACAGCGAGGCGCTCTGCCCGGTCAGCACCAGAACCTTGAGCGAGAGCTCGAGGGCGGAAATACGACTGATCACCTCGAGGCCATCCAGCCGAGGAATGCCGATATCCAGCACGACAAGATCGGGAACCAGCTCCTTGACAAGCGAAAGCGCATCCACGCCGTTGTCGGACTCACCAACGATGGTATGGCCTTCCTTTTCCAGCAATACACGCATTGCCATGCGAATGACCGGGTGATCGTCAACGATAAGTATTTTGCTCACAGGGCTTCTCCCACTGGCTCATAAAAGTGAAACATCCGCCAGCAAGATATATGCTGAGTCCATTCTGTCGAGATGACCCAGCTTAATTATCGACATTCAAGGGGAATTCCTACGAAACATCTAAATAATTCCTACAAACAAAACCAAAACCGTTGTTATCCTCAGTCGAGCGACAAGAAAACTCCGACATCTCGCGGTAAAGTTTCCGAATTAGTCACCGAACAACCCATTCCCGCATGCCTGACTAATACTCCGAAAGATGCCTTCCATCCGGCGACAAGAAATAGAGTGAAAATTGCGCAAGCAAGTCAAGCTGAGGATTTCGAAGAGGGAACCGTGGGCACCAACCCTTCCCCCCAGCGCCAGTAGCAAGACCTGGAGCCGATAACGACAAATTGAAATGAGCAGGAAAAAACTTTCCTGCAACTCGCGACGGGGCGATTTATTTCACTTTATTCACACATCAGGAACCGAGCAATTACCTACTTACGACCACACGAACCTTAACTTTCAGAAAGCCAAAACAAGAACCCAGGAAAACGGCAAGCTAACAATAAACCCACTTAAACTCCACACAGATAATCACAAGAAGCAAAGCAAACCATTACGAGAAACCAACTACAACAGAGGCAACGAGAAAGATCCCAAGACCAAACAATAAACCTTCAAAAAAGAATAAAGAAAATCACAAAACTTCCGAACAGGGGCCCTACCCCGAAACTCACCATTGGCAGCTGAGAAACTTAGAAAACAATTCTCAGATATCAACCCAACAGATCAAAAAACATGTGCCATGCAGGACAAAAATGAGAATTCCTGTAGCCGAAGACAATCCACTCCAGCTCAGTCCCAAAGAGCTTGGCGAGAATCAAGGGGGCCTACACATCAACTAGCAATTGCTCAAGGCGTGCGCCCCCGTACGGCCCCTCCCAGCCAATCTCCTCGCGCAGGTGCTGGGGCTCTTCAGGCGAACAAACGTCCGCCACTCAGCGAGGAGTCGAATTGACCGGCTGATCCGGATACCAGGCATCGATCAGGGGGCTGACACTAACTCCCGCCAGTTCCGGCTGCTGCTTCAGCCACTCATCAATCAGCTCGCGCTGTTCCGCGCTCACTGAGCCGCGCCGGGCGAGACAGATGAACCCGTACTCGTCGCAACCGCTATAGACCAGATTGTTGGGCTCAACGGCGATGCCCATGAATCGCTTCATGAAAGCCCCAACAGCCTCTTCGTCTGTGCCTTCCTTGTACTGAAAACTCACTTCGAAGCCGAGTTCCTGGAACTCATCGACACACAACTTCTTGCGTAAACGACGGGAACGATGGGTAGCCATCCGTATCTCTCCTCAAGAGGGCTTTCGCCGCTCGGTGCACGAGCGCGTCCAAAATATTTCCGGGACCTGCGCGAACGATGTCCCGATAAGCTTCTCCGGGACGACTGGCATCCAAAGGCCAGCGCATCCTGGTACAGCTTGCGGCATAATGTGCCGCAGCTCCTGGTCCAGCAGGGAGTATTTCATCTGTAGTGTTGCGCTTTATCTTTTCATTTTTTCAAGTCAATGCCCGACCACTGGGATGTCATCTTTTCTATGTTCAATTCTCTGCGTGTCCTCGCTCTCGCCACCTTATTGCCCTTCGCCCTGCCTGCCGTTGCCCAGATCAACAGCACCCTGCCTGAACGCGTACAGAAAGCGCTGCGGGCCAGCAAGCTGACCGACGATGCCTTGTCGCTTGTGATGATTCCTCTGGAAGGCCCCGGCAACGCCACCTATTTCAACGCTGACGTCTCGGTGAACCCGGCGTCGACCATGAAACTGTTCACCACCTATGCCGCCCTGGAAATGCTCGGCCCAACCTACCAGTGGCAGACTGAGTTCTACACCGACGGCCAGCTCAAGGACGGCACTCTCAACGGCAACCTCTATCTCAAGGGCGGCGGCGATCCGAAGCTGAACCTGGAGAAGCTCTGGCTGATGATGCGCGACCTGCGCGCCAACGGCGTGAACAAGGTCACCGGCGACCTGGTGCTGGACCGCAGCTACTTCAACATCCCGCAATTGCCGGTCTTCAATGACGACGGCGGCGACGACAACAAGCCCTTCCTGGTCGGCCCGGATTCGCTGATGGTCAACCTGAAGAGCGTGCGCCTGGTGATCCGCACCGAAGGCAACAAAGCCACCGTGCTGATGGACCCGCCGCTGGCGAACGTGCGCATCGACAACCAGATCCAGGTGAGCAAGGCTGCTGCTTGCCCCGCCTGGCCGAAACTGCGCTTCAACCCGGTAACCCAGTTCGACGGCACTTCGCTGGTCGCCACCGGGCAGATTCCGCAGGGTTGCAGCGCGCAGACCTACATGTCCCTTCTCGAGCACCCGGCCTACACCGCTGGCGCCGTGCGCGGCATCTGGCAGGAGCTGGGTGGCAGCATCCTCGGCAAGGATCGCGAAGGCACCGTGCCGAAGAACGCCACCCTGGTGGCTCGCGCCATGTCGCCAGACGTCGTGGAAATCATCCGCGACATCAACAAGTTCAGTAACAACACCATGGCCCGCCAACTGTTCCTCTCGGTCGGCCGCCAGTATCGCAATGGCGCCGACGCGGACGACGCCCAGGCCGCCCAGCGGGTGATCCGCCAGTGGCTGGCGCGCAAGGGCATCACTGCGAGCCATCTGGTGATGGAAAACGGTTCGGGTCTGTCCCGTGACGAGCGGGTCAGTGCCCGCGAGATGGCTGCCATGCTCCAGGCAGCGTGGCACAGCCCCTACGCCGCGGAGTACATCTCTTCGCTACCGATCGTGGCGAAGGACGGCACCATGCGCAAACGCCTGCGCGGCACGCCCATGGCCGGCGAAGCCCATGTGAAGACCGGCACCCTGAACACCGTACGCGCGCTTGCCGGCTTCAGCCGCGACGCCAACGGCCGCACCTGGGTAGTGGTGGCGATCCTCAACAGCAACCGGCCGTGGGGCGCCTCGTCGATCCTCGACCAGGTGTTGCTGGACCTCTACAGCAGCACCAAGCGCTGATCCCCACGCAAACCCCGGCCAACGGGCCGGGGCTTGCCCATCAGGCCTCGCCCCTCTCCAGACGATCCCGCCCCAGCCGCTTGGCGCGATAGACCGCTCGGTCCACCTTGCGCAGCAGGTCGTCCGCACTTTCGCCGGGGCACCAGGAGGCAACACCGAAGCTCGCCGTCACCACGCCGACGCCCTCCATTGGCTGCCCGCGCAAGGCCCTCCAAAGAGCCTCCGCCAGTTGCCAGGCCTGCTCCGTAGTGTTTCCCGGACAGAGCACCACAAGCTCCTCGCCACCGATCCGGCAGAACACATCGACCTTGCGCAGCCGCTGCGCGATGCGCTGACACAGGGTGACCAGCACAATATCGCCCGCCTCGTGGCCGAAGCGGTCGTTGATGTCCTTGAAGTGGTCGATGTCGAACATCACCAGCGACAACGGCTCGCCATTGCGGGCACAGCGCGCCATGGCCTGATCCAGTTGCTCCTTGAAATAGCGGCGATTGTGAATGCCCGTCAGTGCATCGGTGACCGACAGGCGCCGCAACTCCATCTCCGCCTCCTTGCGCCGGGTAATGTCGGTGGCAATGCCCAGATAACCTGTGGTGTTGCCCGCCGAATCGCGCACGCCGGTAATGATCAGGTTGATCTTCAGTTGCCGGCCATCACGGCGTACGCAGGTCCACTCGTGCTCCTCGTGCCCTTCGCCTACGAGAGCGCCAACGACGTCGAAACCCCGAATCTCGCGTCCGAGGATGTTAGACAGGTCCTGCGCGCGGCGACGGATCTCGTCCTTGACGAAGACGTTCTCCGGCACCGGCCGGCCGATCACTTCCTGGGCGCTGTAGCCGAACATGCGCTCGGCACCCACATTGAAGCTGCGCACGAAGCCGCGTAGATCAGTCGAAACGATGGCCACCTGGGTCGCCGCATCCAGCAGACCGTGCAGGCGACTGTTGACCTCGCCCAGCTCCAGCTCGGCGGCCTTGCGCGAACTGATGTCGGTCTGGGTGCCGATCATGCGGCGCGGCGAACCGTCGTTGTCGCGCTCCACCACCTGACCGCGATCCAGCACCCAGAGCCAGCGCCCGCTCTTGCAAAGCAGCCGGTGCTCACTCTGGTACAGCGAGGATTCGCCGCGAAGATGCCGGCGCAGCGCATCGCAGCGCGCGTCCTTGTCCTCAGGATGGACGCGGCTCAGGCTCTCGTCGGTGGTCGTGCCCACCTCGCTGTCGCGGTAGCCGAGCATGGCTTTCCAGGCATGGGAATAGAACACGTTGCCGGTATCCAGACTCCAGTCCCAGACGCCGTGGCCGGCGCTGTCCATGGCGAAGTGCAGACGCGCCTGGTTCTCCTGCAGCTCCAGCTGGTTGGCCCGCAACTCGGCAGTCCGCTCGCCCACCAGCTGCAGGGCCCGCTGGCGTTGCCCCAGCAGCGTCAGCACATAGCCCGCCAGCAACAGGGAAGTCAGCCCGCCAGCGAACGCCACCCAGAGCTGCGGGTGCCCCTGGTTGCGCCGCAGGAAGTCGCTGGAAGGCTCGACGCGCACCAGGTAGTCACGACCGGCAAAAGGCAGGTGCCGCTCGGCAACCAGTCCCGCCGTCTGATCAGCCGCCACCGGGCCGCGGTACAGCGGCACATCCGGACGCGGGTCACCGGCATCACGCAGTGTCAGCGCCAACTGCTCGCCGCGCGCTTCCGATCCCTGTTCGATGAGCAGGCGGTAGCTGATCGCCGCCAGCAGGATGCCCTGGATACCGACTCGGGTTTCGGCTGTCGGGCTGGGTGTCGTGCTGTTGCGATAGAGGGGCGCCGCCAACAGCAGACCGGTGGAGTCCGCCGGCGGCGCCCCAGGCAGGACCACGGGCATCGAGGCGGCCACAGAACGTGTCTTCACCACTCGCTGGGTCAATTCGCGCCCCGGCAGGGTCGAGTTCAGGTCCAGGCCCAGGGGCATCTCTTCCAGGTACTCGGAGGCGCCATAGAGGACGGGAAAATAGCGCTCGCGCACCTGTGCCGGAATCGGCTGACCCTGCAGGTCCAGCTCGAAAAGCATGTAATCGAGCATGCCGGCATCATGGGCGCGAGCCTCGAAGGCATCGCGCTGACGCTGGTCCACGCGTGGGAGCCAGGCATACCCCAGGGTGTCGCCCAGCAACGGGCTGACGAAGTGCTCGAATTCCTCGCGGGAAACGTTCGTGGAATTCTCGAAGAAGCGTTGGATCGATTCCAGTTCGCTCTGCTGATTCGAAAGCCGCTCGCGTACGCGCTCGATCCGCTCGTTGGCGGAGAGGGTGAATTGCTGTTCCAGAAAGGTGCGAGCGTTGCGCCAAACATTCCCGCCGAGCAACGCCGTCAACAAGAGGCCGGCCACCAGCACGACGCCGGCGGCACGCAGGGCCTTCTTCTGGCTGGCGACTCCCTGAGCGGCGGGCAACTGCTTGTAGGCCGGCAACTGAGTCATGCGTTTTCCCAACTCTCAGGGTGACTCAGTTTTTATAGCAGCCGATGGCCATTTGCCCAGCTTTCGCGCGACGCACGGCCCGGACCGTGCGCCGCTCGGGCCTCAGCGTACGCTGATACGCCAGGCGCGGTGGATCTTGCTGTTGCGGGCGAAGTCTTGGTCCAGCGTCTGGGCGCTGATTTCCTCGACCAGGTAACGCGCTGCCAACCCTTCGTCCAGTTCGAACTTGCGGAAGTTATTGGAGAAGTACAGCACCCCGCCCTTGGCCAGGCGCGCCATGGCCAGGTCGATCAGCTCGACATGGTCGCGCTGCACATCGA
This sequence comes from Pseudomonas sp. PDM18, assembly GCF_014852585.1. GTDB lineage: Bacteria > Pseudomonadota > Gammaproteobacteria > Pseudomonadales > Pseudomonadaceae > Pseudomonas. The sequence continues at coordinate 104,431 of NZ_JACVBX010000001.1, forward strand.
ACACGCCTTCCATGCGCTTGGAGTTGGAGAAGGTCGGCGGGTCGATGAACACCAGGTCGTATTCACCACGGTCCTCGCGCAGCCACTCCATCACGTCGCACTGCACCAGGCGTTGCTTGTCGGAGAAGCCGTTGAGCGACAGGTTGCGCCGCGCCCAGTCCAGGTAAGTCTTCGACAGGTCGACGCTGGTGGTGCTGCGCGCATCACCCTTGGCGGCATGCACGGTAGCCGTGGCGGTGTAGCAGAACAGGTTGAGGAAGCGCTTGCCGGCAGACTCGCGCTGGATGCGCAGGCGGATCGGCCGGTGGTCGAGGAACAGGCCGGTGTCGAGGTAGTCCGTCAGGTTGACCAGCAGCTTCACGCCGCCCTCTTCAACTTCCATGAAACGGCCTTCGGCGTTCTGCCGCTCGTACTGCTTCTTGCCGGTCTGGCGCTCGCGACGCTTGATGACGATGCGCTCGGTAGGAATGCCCAGGGCCTGCGGCAACGCGGCGAGCGCGTCGAGCAGTCGGATCTGCGCCTTCTCCGGGTCGATGGACTTGGGCGCCGCGTACTCCTGCACGTGCGCCCAGTCGCGATAGAGGTCCACCGCGAGGGCGTACTCGGGCATATCGGCGTCATACACCCGGTAGCACTCGATCTTTTCCTTGCGCGCCCACTTGCCGAGCGCCTTGACGTTCTTCTGCAGGCGGTTGGCGAACATCTGCCCGCCTTCGCTCAGACGAGCCTGTTCGATCACGGCGGCGCCCTGGGTCGGAGCGGCATCGCTGCGTTCGCCACGCTCGCCGGTCACGAACTGGCGCGGCTCCACGTCGAGCATGATCAGCTTGCAGGGCAGCGCGCCGTTGAAGAAGGCGTACTGCTTGTGACTACGGATGCCCATGCGCTTGCCCAGCTCCGGCGCGCCGGTGAAAATTCCGGCGCTCCAGCCCAGGCAGCTCTGGCGCAGACGCTCGCCCAGGTGCTGATAGAGGTACAGCAGGCTGGCTTCGTCACCCAGGCGCTCGCCGTAAGGCGGGTTGCAGATGATCAGGCCCTTCTGGCCTTTGTCCGGGCGCGGCTCGAAGATGGCCAACTCGCCCTGGTAGATCTTCACCCACTCGGCCAGGCCGGAGCGTTCGATGTTATTGCGCGCCGGCTGGATCAGGCGCGGATCGGCTTCGTAGCCGCGAATCCACAGCGGCGTCTTGGCCAGGCCGACTTCGGCACGCTGCTGGGCGTCCTCGATCAGTTTCTTCCAGATCGCCGGCACATGGCCCAGCCAGTTGCTGAAGCCCCAGCGCTCGCGCTTGAGGTTCGGCGCGACGTCGGCGGCGATCAGGCCGGCCTCGATGAGGAAGGTGCCGACGCCACACATAGGGTCGGACAATGCGCCGCCCTCAGCGGCGATCTTCGGCCAACCCGCACGGATCAGTACGGCAGCGGCGAGGTTTTCCTTCAGTGGCGCGGCGCCCTGCTGCAGGCGGTAGCCGCGCTGGTGCAGGCTGTGCCCGGAAAGGTCCAGCGACAGCACAGCCTGGCCGCGATCCAGGTGCAGGTGCACGCGGATGTCCGGGTTGACCTTGTCCACGCTCGGCCGCTGACCGAACTCGGCGCGCAGGTTGTCGACGATGGCGTCTTTCACCTTCAACGCACCGAAGTGGGTGTTGTCGATGCCCGAGCCCTTGCCGCTGAACTCCACCGCCAGGCTGCCGCCGGCCTCCAGATGGTCGCCCCACGACACGGCGTTGACACCCATATAGAGGTCTTCGGCGTTGCTTACCGGAAAGCGCGACAGCACCAGCAGCACGCGGTTGGCCAGGCGCGACCAGAGGCACAGGCGGTAAGCCGTCTCCAGGTCGCCCTTGCCGCGAATGGCCGAAACCTGGGCGCGCGCCTCGGTCAGCCCGAGCGCCTGGGCTTCCTCCAGCAACAGGCCATCGAGCCCTTTCGGGCAGGTGAGGAAGAGATCGTGCAAATCCGACATGCAAATAGTTCCCGGGCCGCAGCCCTTTCATCAAAGCCGCTAATGGCCTTGTCGGCCACCTTGGGTTCATTCGAGTGAACCCAGGCAACCCCTGTAGTCATTTTCAGGGATGGACCGGCAACCGGCCTGCGGCCTCGCGTCGCAGAAAGTCATCCCACTCGTCGGAACGAGAGGTGGTCTCAATTAGACACACATTCCTCTTGATCCTTGGCAAGCTCCCGCCCCTGGCGGGTTATGCCGTACTGGCATTTTGCAAACCGGACAAACCTTATGGCCCAAACCCATAAGAGTTACGTCCTTATGACAAATTGGTCATTCACAGCCCCGGAACCTTTCGATAGAACTCGGGGTAATCCTTCACCGCAATGGTGTCGGGCGGGGCGCGTCACGCCGGCAATGCGCCCCATTGGCGGAACATTCCGCCCGGCCTCCCTGGGGGGCCAACGGGACATAACAGTCAACAAGTGAGGGCAACACCCTATGAGAAGACTTAAGCGTGATCCGTTGGAAAGAGCCTTTTTGCGTGGTTATCAGCACGGCATTACTGGAAAATCTCGCGATCTCTGTCCGTTTACCCATCCCACTACCCGGCAATCCTGGCTCAACGGCTGGCGTGAGGGCCGCGGCGACAACTGGGATGGTTTGACCGGCGCCGCCGGTATTCAACGAGTGAACCAATTGCAGCACGCGACAGGCTGAATCCAGGGTCACCCACGACTTCCCCAAGCCGCCCCATCCGGGCGGAAAAGGGCGCAAGCCCAAGGGCTCCGAAAGGAGCCCTACTTATTTCTGCTACCTGTACTTACGCCCGCCTGGCCGCCGCAATGGCGTCCACCGCTTCGCGGATCAGCGCCGGGCCCTTGTAGATGAACCCCGAATAGATCTGCACCAGGCTCGCACCCGCAGCGATCTTCTCCGCTGCATGCGCGCCTTCGGTGATGCCGCCGGCGGCGATGATGGGCAGACGGCCGCCCAGCTCACCAGCCAGCACCTTGACGATATGGGTACTCTTCTCGCGCACCGGAGCGCCCGACAGGCCACCAGCCTCGTTGCCGAACGGCAGGTGCTCGACGCCTTCGCGACCCAGGGTGGTGTTGGTGGCGATCACCGCATCCATGCCCGACTCGATCAGCGCGGCGGCGACCATCGCGGTCTCCTCATCACTCATGTCCGGGGCGATCTTGATCGCCAGTGGCACGCGACGACCGTGCTGCACAGCCAGGTCTTCCTGGCGCAGGCGCAGCGCTTCGAGCAGCTGCTTGAGCGAATCGCCGAACTGCAGGCTGCGCAGGCCGGGGGTGTTCGGCGAGCTGACGTTGACCGTGACGTAGCTGGCGTGGGCGTAGACCTTGTCCAGGCAGATCAGGTAGTCGTCCACCGCGCGCTCGACCGGGGTATCGAAGTTCTTGCCGATGTTGATGCCCAGCACGCCCTTGTACTTCGCCGCCTTGACCCGCTCGATCAGGTGATCGACGCCGTGGTTGTTGAAGCCCATGCGATTGATGATCGCGGTGGCTTGCGGCAGGCGGAAGATGCGCGGCTTGGGGTTGCCCGGCTGCGGACGCGGAGTGACGGTGCCGATCTCGACGAAACCGAATCCGAGTTGGGCGAAGCCGTCGATGGCGTCACCGTTCTTGTCCAGGCCGGCGGCCAGCCCGACGGGGTTGGCAAACTCCAGCCCCATGACCTTTACTGGCAGGCTTTTGGGTGCTTGCGTCAGCAGGCCGTTGAGGCCCAGACGGCCACCGGCGCCGATCAGGTCGATGGACAATTCATGGGAAGTTTCCGGGGAGAGCTTGAAGAGGAGCTCGCGGGCCAGGCTGTACATGGTCGGGCATCGGTCGGCAAAATGGGGCGCTATTATAGCCAGCCCGCCCTCGCTCACGCGAGGCGACGCAGCGCCAGCAGCCGCCCGGAATCGTCGAATTCCAGCTCGAAGCTGCCGTGAACTCCGGAGTGAGTGACGAATGGACGCAGGTGATGCGCCGGCAGGTTGACCCGCCGGCCATCACGACTGGTCACCTGGACGCGGTTGGCATGCCCACGATAGAGGGCCTGCAGCCGGTCCGCCGACAGGGATATATCCAGCACAACGCAAGCCATGGAGGCCTCCAGCACGTGAAGGAAAGAATTTTGCCACAACGCATGCGCCCAACGGCGCCAGGGTTTTCTATGCTTAGGGCAATTCGCCGCGCATCGGGCCCGGCGCTTCCTGCACTGACCAGCCGGCCATCGGGAGTCTTGCGTCGTCCATGAGTCAACCACCTCGCCCCCGCAGCGTGACCAGCCGGCTGGCCGCCCTCGCCCAGCGCCTGGGCATCGGCAGTGCCGATGGGCGTAACGTCGCCGAGCGCAGCCGGAGCCTGTCCCTGCCTTTCGCCCCCCTCCCCGACTGGCCTGCCGGCCTTGGCTGGCAATCCGGCGCGCCACTCTACCGACTGATCGACTTGCCGCGTGGCGCGCTGTCCGGGCCGGTGCAGGAAGACAAGGCACGTATCCATAGCGTTCTCAAGCGCCTGGTGGCCAGCCACCGCGAAGAACATCCCGCTGTCGACATTCGAAGCATCGACGGCCTCTGCTGCCGTAGCCTGCTCGACAGCCCGCTGGCAGGGCTCGAAGAGCTCTCCAACTGCGAGCTGTGCCGCAAGGTGCGAATCATCAGCTACAACGACTTCACCAAGGTGCTGGGCGTGGCACTGCCCGGCTTCGAGCGCAAGGCACCGTTGCAGTTGCGCACTGCCGGCTGGCACGGCGCGCGGTTGTTCTGGGATGACGACAATCACCCCTGCGAACTGGCCAATGCAGTGGTCTATGCGCGCCGCCGTGGACTGGAGATCATCCTGCCGGCGAGCATCCAGCGCTTCGAGCTGCAAACCCCTGTGCTGGATGAGCTGGAGCGCAACTTCCACATGCTGGCCATGCCAGCCAAGGCCTGGAGCGACGCGTCCTTCATGGAGCTGTTGCTGGAGACCGGCATGCCCTATGCCCGCTTCGGCCTGTTCAATTCGGAAACCCCGGAGAGTCTGCTGCTGCCTCGGGACCATCCGCAGTCCGATGCCTTCGGCCAGGGCTTGCGTGAGGCTGGCGCGCCGGATGTGATCGCCTATCTGCGCCGTACCGGCAAGACGGGCTGAGCCTCGACGTCACTCGTCGAGCAATTCCTCGCCGAGCTGGTGCTCTTCCTCATTCAGGCTTTCCAGCACTTCATGATGCCGGGCTCGCCACTCTTCCAGGCTGAGCCCCAGGGTTGCCAGCAACTGAGGATTGCTTTTCACCAGGTACACCGCCGCGCGCTGGGCGGAATCCTCCACCTTCCAGTTCACCTCCGCCGAATCGATCGGCCCTTCATAGGTGATCCAGCGGGCGAAGTCCGGGTACACGCTGCAGACCTTCTGGAAATCCAGGTCACGCATGCGCTGGTTGCCGTACTCGATGTTCTCCACATCCTTGGCCTTCATGCCGACCGTCTCGGCAAAGGCGCGGCGCGACAGCCCCGTCAGCGAGCGAAGCGCCCGTAGTCTTTCTCCCGCGGAGAACAGGAAACGTTTCTTCATCATGTGTCATCCATCTCCGAGACCACCAAAGCCCGGAAAAACACCCCAACAGTTAGGATAAATTCACTATCCAGGCCACAGCAGAAGCCGTGGATCGAAGGGAAGGGATGGTGCGGGACACAACATGAACGAGGAAAGCGAATTCAGCCCGGACCTGCTTGCAGGTGGCTATTACGTGACGGCCCAGCGCTTTGCACAGCTGGTCGGCCTGAACGATCGCCCCGCCATTGTGCAAGCCTGGATCGATCAGGGAGCGATACCGACGTGTCGCCAGGGCGGCCAGGTCATGGTCGATCTGGGCGCCCTGCTGCTAATGACCCAGCCGGATCAGGCCTGATCCGCCTGCTGGGCGCCCTGCAGCGCCGGAACGGCGGGAATGCCGATGTCCACGCAGAGTGCCAGGACGCGCTCCAGGTCATTGCGGTAGACCAGCACGCACTGCAGTTCGGTATCCAGCGGCTCGCTGAAGTCCACCAGCACGTAGCCACCCTTTTCCGGATAGAGCGCGCCGAGCTGGGTCTGGATGCGGTTCAGCGCGGCCAGCGGCTCGGTCTTGCGCAGTTGCTTGGCCTGCAGCACGAAGCTCACGCTCGGGTCGAAGGAGGCGCGGATCTCGCCGAACAGCTCCTCGTAGCTGTCACCCATGAACAGCACGATTTCCGGCAGGCTGCCCACCACCACCCACTCACCCAGCGGGATGGGGAAGTCCTCGTCGTAATTGATGTCCGGATTGGCGGCGAGGAAGGCCGCCGGATCGGCGTAGGCCTGCGAAGCTTCGTCGGCGATCTGCTGGATCTCCTCTTCACCCAGGCAGCCGGAGCTGATCAGCGTAAGAAGTTCGGCAAGTTGCGCTTTCATGGGGAGGTCCTGCAGATAGATGAACAGCCGGAAAGAATATCCCTATTCGCTGTAAAACGCCGCAGTCGGGAACTTTCTGTCAGACAAAGGCGTCCGAAGTCGCCAGAAACGATACCCACTATCGAACGGGATGATTTCTGCTCGCTTCGAGCGGTTGATAGCCTGACAACCATCCCGAACCAGCCTGCGTGTGAAAACCATGAACCGTGCCCTCGCCCTTCTCTCCCTGACCCTGCCTTTGTGGCTGGTGGGCTGCGCCAGCCAGCCGGCGCCGCAGCAAGAGCCCTACAGCGATGAGCAAGTGAAGTCCTTCGCCCTGAAGATGCTGGGCGCCAGCAAGATGTCCGATGAGCTGTACGCCAAGTACCGTCGGGCGCTGACCGAGCCTCGCGAGGATGGGCGGAGCGGGAGCTGATCCTGCACCTCCGTAAGATCTATCACCCTCGAATCTCCGCGAAACCGATCGCAGCGTTTTTTCGATCCCCTCTAAAAATCCCGACGTCCCACGCTCCCTTGTAGGAGCGCCGTCGTTTCCGTACGCCCATGCGCTGCGAATCACAGGAAGGAATACGACGCGTGCTCGCCGCAAACCCGAGCCGAAAAAAAGCCCCGCACGAGGCGGGGCTGGAGCATCAAAAGGGTTTAAAGGCGTAGAGCGTCAGACCGGGCAAGCGCCCTGCTGGTTGCTCTGCGCCAGGTCGAGCAGTTCGCGGTTGGCTACGGCGTACATGGCGTAGTCAGTGCTCGTGGAGGCACGCAGTTCAACGAGCATGGCGCGCCAGCGGGCCACGATTGGGGCGTGCTGGTCCAGCCAGAGCGCCACGCGCGCATCGATCTCAGCCGGGCCGTCCTGCATCTGCAGCACGGAGACGGTGATCGCCCGCTGCTGCCAGTCCAGGTCGTCGCGGAAGGCTTCGCGGGCCAGCGCCTGCCAGTTGTTCTCCACCGGCAGGGAGCTGATCTGCTGCAGGTACCAGGTCAGTTCCAGCTCGCTGCCCAGGGCGAAGTAGGCGCGCGCCACGTCGGCCGGGTCGCGACCGGTGACGTCCGCCGCTTCGATGATCGGCAGCAGGGTGTAGAGGTGGCTGGTACCGGCGACCATGCGCGCCAGCAGCTCCGGCACGCCAGCGTCGACGTAAGCCTGGTAGCGCGCCTGCCACAGCTCGCGGGTCGGGCCTTCGAGCAGTTCGTTGAGTTTCAGGCCCAGGGCGGCGATACGCGGGCCGAAGTGCGCGACGTCACGGGCGGCATCCTGCTCGTTGCGACGGCTGCGCAGGAACCAGCGGGTCGCGCGGCGGCCCAGGCGCATCAACTCGTCCATCAGGGTCAACTGCACTTCCGCCGGCACCTGGTAATCCAGTGCCTCGATCTGGCGGAACCAGTGCGGCAGATGGAAGACATCACGCACGATCACGTAGGCACCCGCCACGTTCGCCGGCGTCATGCCGGTGGACTCCTTCAGGCGCTGCACGAAGGTGATGCCCATGTGGTTGATCAGGTCGTTGGCGATCTGCGTGCTGACGATCTCGCGCTTCAGGCGGTGCTTGCGCATGGCCGGGCCAAAGGTGTCGACCAGGGTCTGCGGGAAAGCCGTCTCCATGTCGCGGGTCAAGTAGTCGTCGTCCGGCACCAACGAGCCCAGCAGCTGTTCCTTCAGATCGATCTTGCTGTAGGAAATCAGCACGGCCAGTTCGGCGCGGGTCAGGCCCTGCCCGGCGGCGATGCGCTCGGCGAGGCCTTCGTCGGTGGGCAGGAATTCCAGCGCGCGGTCCAGCTTGCCGCGGCCTTCCAGATCACTCATCAGGCGCTTGTACTCGGCGATGCGCTCGCGGGCGCGGCGCTCGGCCAGGGACAGCGCCTGGGTCTGCTTGTAGTTGTTGCCCAGCACCAGGTCGGAGACCTGGTCAGTCATTTCCGCGAGCAGCTTGTTGCGCTGCTTGCTGGTCATGTCGCCGGCGGTCACCACCTCGTTGAGCAGGATTTTGATGTTCACCTCGTGATCGGAGCAGTCCACACCACCGGCGTTATCGATGAAGTCGGTGTTGCACGCGCCGCCATTGAGGCCGAACTCGACCCGCGCCAGCTGCGTCATGCCGAGGTTGCCGCCCTCGCCCACCACTTTAACCCGCAGGTCGCGGCCGTCCACGCGCAGGCCGTCGTTGGCCTTGTCGCCGACGTCGGCGTGGGTTTCATCGCTGGACTTCACGTAGGTGCCGATGCCGCCGTTCCACAGCAGGTCCACCGGAGCCTTGAGCAGCGCGTGGATCAGCTCGGTCGGGGTCAGGCGCTCGGCATCGATGTCGAAGCGTGCGCGCACTTCCGGAGTCAGGGTGATGCTCTTGGCGCTGCGCAGGAAGATGCCGCCACCGGCAGAGATCAGCGACGCATCGTAGTCCGCCCAGCTGGAGCGTGGCAGGTTGAACAGGCGCTGGCGCTCGGCGAAGCTCGCCGCCGCATCCGGGTTGGGGTCGAGGAAGATGTGCATGTGGTTGAACGCGGCAACCATCTGCAGCTTGTCGGACATCAGCAGACCGTTGCCGAACACGTCGCCGGCCATGTCGCCAATACCGATGACGGTCACGTTGTCTTTCTGCACATCGATGCCGCGTTCGCGGAAGTGACGCTGCACCGAGACCCAGCCGCCACGGGCGGTGATGCCCATGCCCTTGTGGTCGTAGCCGGCGGAACCGCCGGAGGCGAAGGCGTCGCCGAGCCAGAAGTTGTAGTCGGCGGAGATGCCGTTGGCGATATCGGAGAAGGTCGCGGTGCCCTTGTCCGCCGCCACCACCAGGTAAGGATCGTCCGGGTCGTGGCGCACCACGTTGGCCGGCGGCACGATCTGGCCTTCCTTGATGTTGTCGGTGATGTCGAGCAGTCCGGAGATGAAGATGCGGTAGCAGGCGATGGCCTCGGCCTGGATTTCATCGCGGCTGCCGCCAACCGGCAGGCGCCGCGGGATGAAGCCGCCCTTGGCACCGGTGGGGACGATCACCGCGTTCTTCACCTGCTGCGCCTTCACCAGGCCCAGCACTTCGGTGCGGAAGTCTTCCTCGCGGTCGGACCAGCGCAGGCCGCCGCGGGCCACGTCGCCGAAGCGCAGGTGCACGCCCTCCACACGCGGGCAGTAGACGAAGATTTCGAACTTCGGCGTCGGCCGCGGGATTTCCGGAATCGCCTTGGGGTTGAACTTGAAACTGAAATAGCTCTTGTTCTGCCCGGCCGCGTCCGGCTGGTAGAAGTTGGTGCGCAGGGTAGCCTTGATCAGGTCGAGGTAGCGCCGCAGGATGCGGTCCTCGTTGAGCACCTGGACATCGTCCAGGGCGGTGAGGATGGCCTGTTCGAGCTTCTGCTGCTTGTCTTCCAGGTCCTCGGCGGTGAGCTTGCGGGCCAGGTAGAAGCGAGTCTTGAACAGACGCACCAGTTCGCGAGCGATGTCCACATGGGCGTTCAGCGCGCTGGCGATATAGCCCAGGTCGAAGCCCAGGCGAATCTGCTTGAGGTAGCGGGCGTAGGCGCGCAGCAGCGCCACGTCGCGCCACGGCAGGCCGGCGGTCAGCACCAGGCGGTTGAAGGCGTCGTTCTCGGCATCGCCGTTGACGATGTGGACGAAGGCATCCTGCAGGGTCTCGTTGAGTTCCTGGATGTTGACGTCCAGGCCTTCGGCATAGGTGAAGGCGAAGTCATGAATCCAGTATTCGCGGCCGTTGGTGTGGCGCAGGCGGTAGGGGAACTCCCCGAGCACGCGCAGGCCGAGGTTCTCCAGGATCGGCAGGACGTCGGACAGCGCCAGCGGCGTATCGGCGTGGTACAGCTTGCAGTGCAGCTGCTGCTCACCCTGGGCCAGCGGCTGGTAGAAGCTCATCACCAGTGGGCGGCTATCGGACAGGCTGGACAGATGCTGCAGGTCCACCACCGCGAAGTGCGGGGCGAAACGCTCGCGGTAGCCGGCCGGGAAGCCTTTCGGGAAATCTTCCAGCAGGTTGTTGCCCTGCCCTTCGCCGAAGTTCTCCAGCACCAGCGCGGCGTAGTCGTCCTGCCAGGAGCGACAGGCCTGGATCGCCTCCTGTTCAAGCTGGGCAGCGTCGACGTCGATGCGGTTCTTCGGGTCGACGCGCAGGATGAACTGCACGCGGGCCAGGGTGGACTCGGAGAAGAAGGTCCAGAACTCGCAGTCGCTGGCCTTCAGGCGCTCCATCAGCACCTGCTGGATCTTCATCCGCGTTTCGGTGGAATAGATGTCGCGCGGCACGTAGGCCAGGCAGTAGGCGAAGCGGCCGTACGGGTCTTTGCGCAGGAACAGGCGGATCTTGTTGCGTTCCTGGATCTGCACAATGGACATGGCGGTGTTGTACAGCTCGTCCACCGGAGTCTGGAACAGGTCGTCGCGCGGCAGCACCTCGAGGATCTGCGCCAGCTCCTTGCCCAGGTGCGCCTTGCTGTCGAAGCCGGAGTTCTTCAGCACCGCGGCGACCTTGCCACGAATGAACGGGATGTCGAACACGCTCTCGGCGTAGACCGCCGAGGTGTACAGGCCGAGGAAGCGGAACTCGCGGACGACCTTGCCCTTGGCATCGATCTCGCGGATCGACACGTAGTCCGGGTATGCCGGGCGGTGCACACGGCTGGGCTGCGAGGCCTTGGCGAACGACAGCAGTACCGGCTCGCGCAGATAGGCTACCGCGTAATCCTCGATGTGCAGGTCGTCCTTGTTCAGGCCGGCGCGCAGGGTGCGGGTCAGGCCGAGGAAGGCCTTCTCGTCGTACACCAGGTGGCCCCCGTCGGCCTCCTCCTGCACAGTGAATTCTTCATAGCCGAGGAAGGTGAAGTGGTTGTCCAGCAGCCACTCGAGGAAGGCGCGCACCTCGGCGGTTTCTTCCGCGCGGGCCTTCACCTTGGATTTGCCCAGCCAGGCCAGCAGCTCTTCGGCCTTGGTGCGCATGGCCGGGAAGTCGGCGACGGCCAGGCGGACTTCGCCGAGCACGTCCAGCAGGGCCTTCTCCAGAGTGCGCAGTTCGCCGGCCTGGGAGACACGATCGATCTCCAGGTACATCAGCGATTCCTGATGCACGTCCTTGCCAGTGCTGTTCTTCGGCAGAATTTCCAGCAGCTCGCCCTTGGCGTTGCGGCGCACGCTGAGCACGTTGGTCTGCAGGGTGTGGATGCTGTAGCCGCGGCGGTTCAGCTCCATGCGTACCGAGTCGACCAGGAAAGGCTGGTCCGGGTGCAACACCTGCACGGCGGTGTGGGTGGACTGCCAGCCGTGCTTTTCGTAATCGGGGTTGTAGACCGCCACTTCAGGCTGGGTGGGGTCGAAGCGTTCCAACAGGCGCCAGGAAGACAAGGTGCAGCCGACCAGGTCGGACAACCTGCGCTGGGTCAATTCGTCGAGTGAGATAAAGCCGAAGAACTGCTCGGCGAACAGGGCCACTTGTGGCAGACCCTTGTCGTCGACGTGCTGCGCCAGGGCCGCTTTCAGTTGTTGCTGGAAGTCGGCTTTGCTGGCTGCGGTGAAGAACGCCATGTTGTTACTCCGCTGGGCTCGTTTTGTTGGATTGAGCGTAGAACGCATATCGTCTTGTGTCGGGCCACAGGTATAGACGGGCAGTGTGACCCTCGATTGACAGCCCCGACCGGGCGGTCATCGATCCCACCGAGCTTATCGGGAGTCACCCGGCGCTGGCTTACGGGGCTGCGACATATTCGGTCAACGGCATGCAGGCTCATCGTCCACGCGAGGACGACCGATTTCGCAGTACGATCGTTCCGTATCTGCCGCCAGAAATATCAAAGCGCTATCATGGCAATTCCTGATCTGGAACGGACGCCATGCAACGCCACCCGCCCCTGCACCGCCCGCTGCTGCGCCACCTGGACAACCTGCTGGTCACCCTGCTGGGCGTGGCATTGCTGATGCTGGCCTGGCTGTTCCTCGACGAGGCCGTACGGCCGCTGCTGATCGGCGCGGTGCCGGTCTATCTCGGCGTGCTGTTGCCGCGCATCGTCGGTCGCGATGAGCGCCTTCGCCGTGTCGAAGCCGCGCGCGAGCGCTCGGTGCGCGAGTGGGGCTTCTGCAGCCGCGATCGCAACGGCCCGTGGATCAACTACATCGACTTCCCGCTGGTCTGCGAAGACCCGGTATTCGACGGCCGCTTCTTCTATAGCGAATGGCTGGTGGTGCACGACGGGCGCCTCATCATCAACCCCGGCCCCGCCAGCGTGGACCTCGCCGCCGGTACCGTGGGCTACGACTTCGGCTGCACCCGCACCTATGCCTGGGACGGCTGCTCGCCGAAAGTGCCGTTCTTCTGGATCGCCACCCTTGGCACGCCGGACTGGTGGGAACACCTGGAAAGCGTGCAGTGCCTGCGCCACGGCCAGCAGAAGGAGCGCGTGATGTTCTGGCCGGTGGCGCACCACGCCAGTCTGGTGCACGACGCGCTGTATCAGTTCCTCAACGTTGCCCCGGTGAGCAAGGCCGAGGCGGACCAACTGTTCCACCGCATGCTGCTGCGCGCCGGCATGCCGCGCCTGGTGGCCTGGGTCTACCGCTTCGCGGTGGTCCATGGCGGCGCGCGCGACATGCGCCACCAGCGCAACCCCAATACCCTGCTGCGCTGCCTGACTCCCCTGCCCGGCCTCGAAGTCCATCGGGAACCACTAGCGCCGCACAAGGCTCGCAGCGCAGCGCTGCAAGAGTGAGGGCCGATGCAGTAAAGTAGGCGGCCCGACAGCCCCACCCTTCGTCCAGGAAATCCACGCGATGGAACATCGTGAGTCGCTCCTTGCACTGCGCCAGTATCTCTCCAGCCAGATCCTCGGCCAGGAAAAGCTCATCGAGCGGCTGCTCATCGCCCTGATCGCCGACGGCCACCTGTTGGTGGAGGGAGCACCGGGCTTGGCCAAGACCAAGGCGATCAAGGACTTGGCCGAAGGCCTGGAAGCCGAGTTCCACCGCATTCAGTTCACCCCTGACCTGCTCCCGGCCGATATCACCGGCACAGAGATCTATCGCCCGGAAAATGGCAGCTTCGTGTTCCAGCAGGGGCCGATCTTCCACCACCTGGTGCTGGCCGACGAAATCAACCGCGCACCGGCCAAGGTGCAGTCCGCCCTGCTCGAAGCCATGGCCGAGCGCCAGGTCAGCGTGGGTCGCAGCACCTATGACCTGCCGCCGCTGTTCCTGGTGATGGCGACGCAGAACCCCATCGAGCAGGAAGGCACCTACCCGCTACCCGAGGCACAGCTCGACCGCTTCCTCATGCACGTGAAGATCGGCTACCCGGAAGCCTCCGTGGAGCGCCGCATCCTCCAGCAGGCCCGAGGCGAAGCGCTGCACGGCGAGACCAAGCCAGAGCGCCGGGTCACCCAGGAAGCCATCTTCGCCGCCCGCCACGAAATCCTCGGGCTGTACATGGCCGACGCCGTGGAGGAATACCTCGTGCAACTGATCATGGCCACGCGCACCCCGGCCAAGTACGACGCCGAACTGGCCGAGTGGCTGTCCTACGGCGCCAGCCCGCGCGGTTCCATAGCCCTCGACCGCTGCGCACGCGCCCACGCCTGGCTGGCCGGGCGTGACTTCGTCAGCCCCGAGGACATCCAGGCGATGCTCTTCGACGTGCTGCGCCATCGCCTGATCCTCACCTTCGAGGCGGAAGCCGCCGGGATCGACCAGGACCGTGTGGTCCAGCGCATCCTCGACGTGGTCGCCGTCGCCTGACATGCACAACGTCCTGGCGCCCGGCGTGGCCGTCTCGCTCGGCGAGCTGATCGAGATCCGTCATCGCCTGCGCGAAGTCCAGCTGTTCTCGACACCCTCGCGGCGCAGCCCGTTGATCGGCCTGCACCACTCGCGCTTGCGCGGCCGTGGCGTGGACTTCGACCAAGTGCGCGTCTACCAGGCCGGCGACGACGTGCGCACCATCGATTGGCGCGTCACCGCACGCAGCCAGGAGCCGCACACCAAGCTGTTCCATGAGGAGCGCGAGCGCCCGGTGTATGTGCTGGTCGAACAGAGCGCGCGGCTGTTCTTCGGTTCCGGGCTGTGCTTCAAGTCCGTGCTCGCCGCCCGCGCCGCCGCCTTCGTCGGCTGGGCCGCGCTGGCGCACAACGACCGCATCGGCGGGCTGGTCTTCACCGACAGCGAATGCCACGAGATCAAGCCGCGGCGCAGCAAGCAGAGCCTGTTGCAGCTGTTCAACCTGATCGTGCGGGCCAACAATGCGCTGCTCGCCGGCTCCAACCTCAGCCACAGCGGCGACGGCTTCGGCATGGCCCTGCGTCGCGCCCGCGAGGTGCTGCGCCCCGGCAGCCTGATCATGGTGTTGTGCGACGAACGCGCGCTCAGTGACGTCGCCGAACAGCAGCTATCCCTGCTGGCACGCCACACCGACCTGGTGATGCTGCCGGTGTCCGACCCGCTCGATCACGCCCTGCCCGCCGCCGGCCTGCTGAGATTCGCCGAGGGTCAGGCACAGCTGGAACTGGACACCCACATCGACGAGCAACGCCTGGCCTACCGCGCCCTCGGCGAAGCCCGTCGCGAGCGCTGGAAGCGTCTGGCCCTGCGTCTGGGCGTGCCGCTGCTGCCGCTGACCACCCAGGAAGAACTGGTGGAACAGCTGCGCAACCTGCTGGAACAGCACCAGCCGGGCTACGCGAAATGAATCCCCTCGACCAGTTGCAACCGCTGATCGAACCCGCTGCGGTGCCCTGGTGGCCACCGGCGCCAGGCTGGTGGCTGCTCGCCGCACTGGTGCCACTGCTGCTCTGGGTACTCTGGCGCAACCGCCAGCGCTGGCTGCCCAGGCGCAAGGCCAAGGTGGTTGCCGAAGTGCCGCTGGACCCGCTGCGCGAAGCCGCGCTGGAAGAGCTCAAGCACCTGCCGCGCCCCTACGACCGGGCACCAGCCGGGCCCTGGCTGCAATCACTGAACGGCCTGCTCAAGCGCCTGGCCCGTGCCCGCTGGCCGGAGAGCCACAGCCACACCCTGAGCGGCCGCGCCTGGCTGGCCTTCCTCGATACCCGCTGCCCGGCCGCCGGCCTGACCCGCTGGATGATCCTGGTGGAAGGCGGCTACCGCGCCGAGTGCAAGCTGGACGACAAGGCCATCGACGGCCTCGCTGCATCGGTGGAAACCTGGGTGCGCAAGCATGTTTGAGTTCGCCTGGCCGTGGATCTTCCTGCTCGCCCCGCTGCCCTGGGTGATGCGCTTCATCCTGCCGCCGGCCGACAACGGCGAGGCGGCGATCAAGGTCAGCTTCCTCAAGGAACTCGAAGGCCTCGCCGGCCGCCGCGCCCGCGCCCGCCTGCCGGCCTGGCGCCAACAGGCGCCCTTCGCCCTGCTCTGGCTCTGCCTGCTGCTGGCCGCCGCGCGCCCGCAGTGGGTTGGCGAGCCGCTGCCAATCCCGGCCACCGGTCGCGACCTGCTGGTGGCGGTCGACGTCTCCGGTTCCATGGACTACGCCGACATGACCTGGGACGGCGCGGAAGTCAGCCGCCTGGACCTGGTGAAGAAGCTCTTCGGCGACTTCATCGAAGGCCGCCGGGGTGATCGTGTCGGGCTGATCCTGTTCGGCACCCGCGCCTACCTGCAAGCGCCGCTGACCTTCGACCGCCACACCGTGCGCATCTGGCTGGACGAGGCGCTGATCGGCATCGCCGGCAAGGACACCGCCCTGGGCGACGCCATCGGCCTGGCGGTCAAACGCCTGCGCCAGCGCCCTGCCGAGAGCCGCGTGCTGGTACTGATCACCGACGGCGCAAACACCGCCGGCGAGATTTCCCCGCAGACCGCCGCCAAACTCGCCGCCGAAGAACAGGTGAAGGTCTACACCATCGGTATCGGCGCCGATCCCAAACAGGGCGGCGTCGCCGGGCTGTTCGGCCTCAATCCGGGGCTGGACCTGGACGAACCGACGCTCAAGGCCATCGCCGAAAGCACCGGCGGCGAATACTTCCGGGCGCGCAACGGTGAAGAGCTGCAACGCATCTCCGATAGCCTCGACCAGCTCGAACCGGTGGAGCAGAAGCCGACCCAGGCACGCCCGGCCATCGCGCTGTACCGTTGGCCGCTGCTGCTGGCCCTGCTGATCAGCGCGGCGCTGGTCGTCGGAACGTTGTGGCCGCCCGAGGACTGGCGCTGGCCCGCCTGGGTGACGCGCCTGCAGAAGGAGCGCCGGCCATGAGCCACGTCTGGCCGCACCTGCTGCACCCGCTGTGGCTAATCCTGCTGCTGCCGCTCGGCTGGCTGCTGTGGAAACTCTGGCACCGCGAACGCCGCGCCGGCCGCTGGCAATTGCTGCTGCCCCCGGCCTTCCATCCGTGGCTGCTGTCCGGCGGCAGCGGCCGCCATGAACGCCGCCCGTGGATCTACCTCGGCATCGCCTGGCTGCAGGCGGTGCTCGCCCTGCTCGGCCCGAGCTGGGAGCAGGTGGAGCAACCGACCATGGAGCGCAGCGACCCGCTGGTGGTGGTGCTGGAACTCACCCCGCAGATGCTCGCCACCGACCTCAAGCCGACGCGCCTGGAGCAGGCCCGGCACAAGCTGCTCGACCTGCTGCAGAGCCGCAGCGACGCGCAGACCGCCATCGTCGTCTACGCCGGCAGCGCCCACACGCTGGTGCCGCTGTCCAATGACCTAGGCACCGCGCGCAATCTCATCGACGCCCTGAAGCCGTCGATCATGCCCGAGCCCGGCCAGCGCGCCGATCTTGCCGTGGCCCAAGCGCGCCGCCTGCTGGACAACGGCGCCGAGGGCAACGGCCGCATCCTGCTGATCACCAGCGCGCTGGACGCCCGCGAACGCCAGGGCATCCGCCAGGCCCTCAAAGGCAAGGGCAAGGACCTGCTGCTGCTCGCCGTCGGTACCCCCGGCGGCGCGCCCATCGCCCAGGAAGACGGCACCTTCCTCAAGGACGACCAGGGCAACATTCTCGTGCCGCGGCTAGACGAAAACTCGCTGCGTGCCTTCGCCACCGACATGGGCGGACGCTTCCAGCGCCTGCGCGCCAACAGCAGCGACCTGCGTTCCCTCGGCTTGCTGGACAGCACCCAGGGCCTGCAGGTGAGCGAAGAAGATGCCCTGCTGCGCCTGCAACGCTGGGCCGACCAGGGCTACTGGCTGCTGTTGCCGCTACTGCTGCTCGCCGCCTGCGCCGGCCGTCGCGGCTGGCTGTTCAGCCTGCCACTGTTGCTGCCGCTGCTGTGGGCGCCGCCGCAGGATGCCAACGCCTTCGAGTTCAACGACCTCTGGCTGCGGCCGGACCAGCAGGGCCAGCGCCTGCTCGATGCAGGGCACCCTGCCGAAGCCGCCGAGCGCTTCGACGACTTCCGCTGGAAAGGCTTGGCGCTGTACCGCGCCGGCGACTACGTCGACGCCGCCCAGGCCTTCGCCCAGGGCGACGCGGCCGCGGACCACTACAACCGCGGCAATGCCCTGGCGAAACAGAACGAACTGGAAGCCGCCATCGACGCCTATGACCAGGCGCTGGAGCGCGACCCCGAGCTGGAAGCCGCCAAGCGCAACAAGGCGCTGCTCGAAGACCTGCTGCGCCAGCGCAAGGACAACCCCTCGGGCGATGGCAGCGACCAGCCGCCGCAGCAGAACCAGAACCCCGCCCAGAGCAGCGATCCCCAGGCCGCCAAGCCGCAGGAGCAGCAGCAAGAGGAAGAACACTCCAGCGAACGCGACTCGCAGCCGGCACCGGCGGCGAAGAACCCTTCGCAGGAAGCCGACCGTCCCTCCGCCAGCCAGAGCGACAAGCCCGGCGAAGACGCCCGCGAAGAACAGGAAACCAACCCGGAAGATGCCGGTCCACTGGGTGACGAGCGCCGTCAGGCCCTGGAACAGTGGCTGCGGCAGATTCCCGACGACCCGTCCGAGCTGTTGCGCCGCAAGTTCTGGTATCAGCAACAGCAGCAGCGCCAGGAACCCAACCCATGAAAAGGCTGATCTGCCTGACCCTGCTCTGCCTCGCCGCCTTCCGCGCCGAGGCCAGCTTCACCGCCAGCGTCGACCGCGCGCGCCTGAACCAGGGCGAGAGCGTCGAGCTGACGCTGGAATCCGACGACCCCACGCTGTTCGGCAAGCCAGACCTGAAGCCGCTGGACGAGCAGTTCGTGGTGCTCGGCACCCGCCAGGTCAACCGCCTGACCACCCTCAACGGCAAGTCCCAGGCCACCACGCGCTGGATCATCACCCTGCAGCCGCGCAACGAAGGCAAGGTGGAAATCCCGCCGATCCACCTGGGCGGCAACGCCAGCGAACCGATCAGCCTCGAGGTGCTCAAGGCCGAGGACAGCGCCGAGGGACAGAAGCTCGCCCCGGTGTTCATCGACGCCAGCGTCGACCGCGAGGAAAGCTGGGTGCAGGCCCAGGTGATCCTCACCCTGCGCATCTACCACTCGGTGTCGCTGTACGACGACAGCAGCCTCAGCCCGCTGCGCATGAACGACGCCCGCGTCGAGCAGCTGGGCGAGCCTCGCACCTACGAGAAGGACATCAACGGCGTACGCCACGGCGTGATCGAAGTGCGCTACGCGATCTTCCCGCAGACCAGCGGCACCCTGGAAATCCCCGGCCAGACCTTCAACGCCACCCAGGTCGCGCAACGCCGCAATGATGACAACCCTTTCGGCCCGCCGACGGGCAAGCAGATAAGAGTGGTTTCGCCGAGCATCCCGCTGCAGGTCGATCCCAAGCCGGCCGATTACCCGAAAGACGCACCATGGCTACCCGCCCGTTCGCTCAGCCTGACCGAGACCTGGAGCCCGCAGCCCGAGGAAGCCAAGGCCGGCGAGTCGCTGACCCGCAACATCATGCTGCGCGTAGACGGTCTCTCCAGCGCCCAGCTTCCGCCGTTGCCGATCATCCTGCCCGAGGGCCTGCGCCATTATCCGGACCAGCCGCAGCTGGCCAACGAGGCCAGCGACCAGGGCATGATCGGCAGTCGCGAAGAGCGTGAAGCGCTGATCGCCGACAAGGCAGGCCCGGTGGAGCTGCCGCCGGTGGAAATCGTCTGGTGGAACACCCAGGAGCGCCGCGTCGAACGCACCAGCCTGCCCGCGCGCACGCTGCAGGTTGCCGCAAACGCGCAGCTGGAAGAACACACCGAGCCCCCCGCCGCGCCCAGCGAAACAGTGGTCAGCGATACGCTGCTGTGGCCCTGGCAGCTCGCCTGCGCGTTGCTCAGCCTGACCACCCTGCTCGGTTTCGGTCTGTGGTGGCGCGCGCGTAGCCAGCCGGCGGTAATCCGCGTGGCGCAGGCCGGCCCCAGCACCCGCACGCTGCTCGACGAACTGCGCCGCGCCTGCCAGGCCAACGACTCCCACGCCACCCGCCAGGCGCTGGACGCCTGGGCCCGCCAGCAGCCGCAAACCCTGGCCGACATGGCAGCGCGCTTCGTGCCGCTGTCCGATGCGCTGGACGGCCTCAACGGCGCGCTTTACAGCGACAGCGAAGGCGGTCGCAACTGGCAGGGCGAAGACCTCTGGCGCGCCATCCGCACCCTTCCCGGCGCCGATCCGGACGCACCGCCAGCGCCGGAAGCCAGTAGCCTGCCACCGCTCTATCCACGCTGACGGCTATGCTGGAGGCATCCCCGCCAGAGGTGCCTCCATGCCCGCCCACCGGCTGATTCCAGCGCTGGCCGCCGGCCTGCTGCTGATCTGCAACCTGCTCCAGGCAGCCCCGCTGAGCGCTGCCGAGGTCCTGCCACCGTCCCAGCCACTGCAGGGCCCCGGCGGCTCGAACTATGCCCACGCCGACGTGCGCCAGTGGCACTTCACCACCGACGGCAACGAGTACTGGGTGTTCACCCCGGACCGCCCAGTCCCGGCCACAGCCCCCGTCGTGGTCTTCACCCACGGCTGGAGCGTCATGCAGCCCGACCTCTACCGCGCCTGGATCGAGCACATCGTCCGGCGCGGCGCCATCCTCATCTACCCACGCTACCAGGCGACACTGAAGACGCCGGCGGCGGAGTTTCTGCCCAACGCCGCTGATTCCGTGCGCCGTGCCCTCGCCGATCTGCAGGCGGGCACGCTGGGGGTGAAGCCGGAGCTGGAGCACGTCGCCTATGTCGGCCATTCGGCGGGCGGCCTGATCGCCAGCGGGCTGGCAGCCTCCTGGCAACGCCTCGGCGTGCCACAACCGCGCGCGCTGATGGCAGTTGAGCCGGGCAAGAGCAGCGGCCCGCGCTGGCGGCAGGTGCCACTGGAACCACTGGCAAACATTCCCGCCGGCACCTTGTTGCTGGCTGTTTGTGGTGATGAGGACGAACGCGTCGCCTGCGATGACGCGCGACGCGTCTACGCGGAGAGCACCCAGGTCGCATCGCGCGACAAGGACCTGCTCCTGCTGCGCAGCGACCGCCACGGCAGCCCGCCGCTGCTGGCCAATCACGCAGCGCCGACCGCGCCGCGTTTCGATCCGCGCTACCCGCCCAGCGACTCTTCCAGCTGGCTGCTCAACCGCGTGCAGGAACGCGTGAAGCAACGGCTCAAACAGGGGCAACCCTCGGCGCACAACGCGCTGGCCACCGATGCGATGGACTGGTTCGGACCCTGGAAGCTGTTCGATGCACTGTACGATGCAGCCTTCTACGGCCAGGACCGCGACTACGCGCTGGGCGGCGGGCCGGCGCAGTTGTCCATGGGGCGCTGGAGTGACGGAACGCCGGTGAAGGCGATCCTGCGGTTATCCCAAGCCAGCCCCTGATGGGTCGGACACATGGCGGGTTGGCGAGCAAGGGCTAGGCGCCCCCCTCGGTCCTACGAAGAGCACTTGCCCATTCAATTACCCAGCTTTGGCTTTGGCTCTTGAGTCTTCCAGAGCCATATCCGCACGCGCCGAATGCCCCGTTCAGGAGGCCTCGTTGAAGCGGAGTTTCAGGGGTCGAGCGACATGGATGTCGCGAGAGCTGCGATGGGCCAGGGATGGCCCTTCGCAGCGGGCCCCTGAAACTCCGCTTCAACGAGGGAATTTTTCGCCTAAGCGAAAAACCGGATGTCCGGGGCAAGACCTTTGCCCACTTTGGGGCGTTTGCCAAAGTGGGTCGCCCGAGGGGGCGAAACACTATGCCTACGCGCACACCAAAGCGGCGCAGAAATACCGAACCCCAAGCAAGAGCATCGCGGAGTAGCTCCGCTCCTACGATGAAATTCCGTCGTTTGGGCGTGCCCTAACCCTAACCCTGGCTGCGCGCCCCGCCCCAGCCATCTCAGCCACCGCTGCTCTCCATCACCGCCCCCTTGAACACATCATCCAGCGGCACCTGGTAGCCGATGGCCAACCGATTGGTCTCATTGGCCATGGCCACCACCGCCATCAGCTCGCCAAGCATGGCATCGTCCATCCCCGCCTTGCGCGCCGCCGCGCCGTGAGAACCGATACAGTAATTGCAGTTGTTGGTCACGCTCACCGCGACGTAGATCAACTCCTTCACCAGCGGGTCGAGTTGCCCCGGCCCCATGACTTCCTTGAGGCTTTCCCATGTGCGCTTGAGGGTCTGCGGATGGTTGGCGAGGGCCTTCCAGAAGTTGTTGACCCAGTCGATCTTGCGGGTCGCCATGATGTCGTCGTAGACGGCACGGACCTCGGGGCTGGCTTCGGCGTACTCGATGAGCTGGAAGGACATGGGGTCTCCTAACGGAAAGGAATAAGAAAAGCAGAATTCAGAATTGGTAGGCGGGGCAAGCGATGGAGAAAGATAAGGCGCTTTCTCCCATCCCCGTCAAGGAATCAGACCCATGCAACGCCTCCCCGCCCTGCTCTTCGCCGCCGCCCTGTTGCCCGCTGCGAGCCAGGCTGCCCAGCCCGGCCTGTGGGATACCTACGCCAGCCTCAAGCAACACACTTTCGTCGACCTGACCCACTCGTTCGACAGCAACACGCCGCACTGGAAAGGCTTCGAACCCATGGGCCGCAAGACGCTCTACACCGTGGACAAGGACGGCTTCCAGGTGGAGCTGTACAGCCACGTCGGCCAGTGGGGCACCCACGTCGACCCGCCGGTGCACTTCCACAAGGGCTTGCGCAGCGTCGACCAGTTGGACGTGAAGGAGCAGTTCCTGCCGCTGGTGGTGTTCGACATCCATGAGCAGGTGACGAAGAACCCCGACTACGTGCTCACCCTGGCCGATGTGAAGGCCTGGGAGGCGAAGCACGGCAAAGTGCCGGAAGGCTCCTTCGCGGCGCTGCGCACTGACTGGTCCAAGCGCTGGCCGGACCAGGCGAAGATGCAGAACCAGGACGCCAAGGGCGTGGCGCACTATCCGGGCTGGAGCAAGGAGGCGCTGGTGTATCTCTACGAGACGCGCAAGATCACTGCATCGGGCCACGAGACCACCGACACCGATCCGGGTATCGCCACCAGCAAGGACGACTATTCGCTGGAGTCTTACATCCTGGGCACCAACCACTATCAGATCGAACTGCTCGCCAACCTCGACAAGGTGCCCGAAGCCGGCGCGCTGGCGGTGGTGAGTTTCCCGAAGATTGCCCAGGGTACGGGCTTCCCGGCGCGGGTGTTTGCCATCCTGCCCTGACTTGAACCTGTAGGAGCGAGCTTGATCGCGAACCAGCCCCTGCTGCGAAGCTGTTCGCGAGCAAGCTCGCTCCTACGAAGAGCATAAAAAAACGCGGCCCGAGGGCCGCGTTTTTTATGGCTGAAGCGCCGATCAGTGCACCAGGATCGAAGCCTTCTTCTGACGCACCTTCTCCGGGTTGATCAGGAAGCGCGCCAGCGCCGGCAGCAGCCACAGGGCGCCGAACATGTTCCAGAGGAGCATGAAGGTCAGCATCAGGCCCATGTCGGCCTGGAACTTGATCGCCGAGAAGATCCAGGTGGCGACGCCGATGGCCAGGCAGAGGCCGGTGAACAGCACCGCTTTACCGGTGGACTTCAGGGTCTCGTAGTAGGCCTCCTGCAGGGACAGGCCCTGGCGCAGGAAGGACTCCAGGCGGGTGTAGATGTAGATGCCGTAGTCCACGCCGATACCCACGCCCAGCGCGATCACCGGCAGGGTTGCCACCTTCACGCCGATGCCCAGGGTGGCCATCAACGCGTTGCCCAGCACCGAGGTGAGGATCAGCGGCAGCACGATGCACAGGGTCGCGGCGAAGGAGCGGAAGGTGATCAGGCACATCAGCGCCACGCAGATGTACACCAGGATCAGGATGGTCAGTTCCGAGTGCTTGATCACGTCGTTGGTGGCGGCCTCGATACCGGCGTTACCGGCGGCGAGCTTGAACTTCAGGTCATCCTTCTCGTTGGCCTTGGCGAAGTCCTGCACGACGGCCACGGCGCGGTCGAGGGTCTCGGCCTTGTGGTCGTTGAGGAACACCAACAGGGGCGCCAGCGAGCAGTTGCTGTTGAACAGGCCTTCGGCGCGGCTGATGGAGTTGTTCAGCACGTCCTGGTTGCGCGACAGCGACTCCCACTTCAGGTTGCCTTCGTTCATGCCCTTGATCATCTGCTTGGAGACGGTGACCAGGGAGATGGCCGACTGCACGCCCTGGGTGTTCTCCAGGCGCCAGGCCAGCTCGTCGATGGCGGACAGGGTCTTGTGAGTGGAGCAGCCTTCGGCCTCGGACGCCACCATCACCACCAGCACGTCGGAGCTGGTCGAGTAGTTGCGGATGATGAAGTCGTTGTCCAGGTTGTAGCGCGAGTCCGGACGCAGTTCCGGCGCTCCCTGGTCGAGGTCGCCGATCTTCAGGTGATGGCCCTGCCACATGCCGCCGGCGAACATCGCCAGGGCAATGACCACGGAGATCGGCGCCACCGACGGGCTGGCGAAGTTGGACAGCGCACGCCAGAAGGGATGGTCGCGCACGGCGTCTTCCTTGCTGCGCTGTACCGCCTTCTTGCTGATGCCGATGTAGGAAATGGCAACCGGCAGCAGGATCAGGTTGGTGAACACGATCACCGCCACGCCGATGGACGCGCCGATGGCCAGTTCGCGGATCACGCCGATGTCGATCACCAGCAGGGTGATGAAACCCACGGCGTCCGCGAGGATCGCGATCATGCCCGGCAGGAACAGCTGGCGGAAGGTACGGCGGGCCGCCAGCAGCGGGGTTTCCGCGTCACTGGACTGCAGGGCGATACCGTTGATCTTCTGCACGCCGTGGGAAATACCGATGGCGAAGATCAGGAATGGCACCAGCATCGAGTACGGGTCCAGTCCGAAGCCGATCAGGTGCAGGATGCCCAGTTGCCAGATCACCGCCACCAGCGTGGTGGACAGTACGGCAATGGTGGAGCGCACGCACTTGGTGAACCACAGCAGCAGCACCAGGGTGATGACGAAGCAGATGCCGAAGAAGCCGACCACCATCAGCAGGCCATCGATCAGGTCACCGACCTTCTTGGCGAAGCCGGTGATGTGGATCTTCACGTTGGGGTTCTGCAGCTGGTACTTGTCGCGGATCTTCTCTTCCAGCTCATGGGAGAACTGGCGGTAGTCCAGCTTCATCAGCTTGCCCTGGTCCTTCGGGTCCGGGTAGACCTCCAGCAGCGGCACGTCGACGATGCTCGACTTGAAGTTGTTGGCCACCAGGCGGCCGATCTGGCCGGACTTGAGCACGTTGTTGCGCAGCAGGTCCAGGGCCTTGGCGGAACCGTCGTAGGTCTGCGGGATCACCTCGCCACCGGCGAAGCCTTCCTCGGTCACCTCGGTCCAGCGCACGCTGGGGCTCCACAGCGACTTCATGCCGGAGCGATCGACGCCGGGGATGTAGAAGACCTCGTCATGGATCTGCCGCAGCGTCTCCATGTATTCCTTGGTGAAGATGTCGCCATTCACCGCTTCCACCGAGATGCGCACGGTGTTGCCGAGGTTGGCCAGGTCGTTGCGGTGCTCCAGCATGTTCTGGATGAACGGGTGCTGCAGCGGAATCATCTTCTCGAAGCTGGTGGACGGGCGCACCTGCGTGGCCGACCAGGCGAGGAAGACTGTCACCAGCAGGCACGCGATGATCACGAACGGCCGGTGGGTGAAGATGATGCGTTCCAGGAAAGTCGCCTTGTCCTGTTGATGCTTGTTCAGAGCGTTCATTGCGGCTCCCCGGCTTATTGTTGTTCTGTCAGCTCGGCGCCGGTCGCCGAAGCCAGGTGGATACCGCCCTGGCCGACCAGGACCAGGTTGCCATTGCCGGCCGCGCTCACGCCCGCGAGGGACAGGCGGTCCGGACGGTTGACGACGCTGAAGCTCACGCCGTCGTCCTTGCTCTCCAGCACGCTGCCGCCATGGCCAACGACGACGATGGTGCCGTCATCCAGCAGGCTGCCTTCGGAGAGGCCGAACTCCAACTCGCCGCCATTGGCGGTGGGCAGGCTGACCTGCTGCCAGGTGTCGCCGAAATCGGTGGAGCGGAACAGGTGGCCGCGCAGGCCGTAGGCCAGGACGGTGCCGACCTGGGTAGTGCCGGTAGCGCCGAACAGCGAGCCTTCGTATGGGCCTTGGAGTTTCTCCCAGGTCTCGCCCCAGTCCTTGGAGCGGAACATGCTGCCCGCCTCCCCCACCACGAACAGGCCGGAATCCTTCACCGCCGTGATGGCGTTGAGGTGGAACTGGTCTTCGTTGTCCAGGCGGTCGCTGACATCTTCCCAGTGCTGGCCGCCGTCGGTGGTTTCCAGCAGCGCGCCATAGGCGCCCACAGCCATGCCGTGGTTCTCGTCCTGGAACCAGATGTCCAGCAGCGGCGCTTCGCGCTTGAGGTCCTCGAACTGGCGCACCCAGGTGGTTCCGCCATCGGTGGTGGCCAGGACCTGGGCGTCATGGCCAACGGCCCAGCCCTTCTTGTCGCTGATGAAGAACACCGAGGTCAGCAGCTGGCGGGTCGGCACGGTGGCCTGGGTCCAGCTCTTGCCTGCGTCATCGGAATAGAGGATGTGCCCGTGATCACCCACCGCGACCAGGCGCTTGCCGGCATGGGCAACGCTCAGCAGCAGGCTGCTGGAGGCCTTGGCGGAAATGATCGAGTTGGAATCACTGACGGCGTCCGTTGCGGCAACCGCATGCAGCGGAGCCAGGGACATCATCAGGAAGGAAAACGCGCCGAGCAGGGAAACCGTCTTGCGCGACATCGGGAAGGAGCTTCGCACTCCCGACACGGGCTGCTCGCTCGAAGTGCGCCGCAGGGGCTCACGCATATGCCTTTACCTCTTTTTCTTATGCAGGCGGTATGTAGTTTCGGGGTATATAGCCAGCCTTTTCCGGGGCTGACAATTAACGGCACGTTATCTTTTGTTAAGCCCTGGGCGCCTCACTCGAAAGGATGAGTGCTTTTTGCTATCTCAGCCGAAAGGTGCGCCGTCAGGGGCTCGCAGCGGGTGAAGTGGTAACACTTCTAGAGTCTGTCAGAGCGCGTCCGACAAGAGTTTCGATAACCCATGAAGCAGCTCGCCGAGACGCAGAACCTCTTTTGTAGGAGCGAGCTCGCTCGCGAACAACTCAACCGGTAGCTCCACCGTTGGGCGGGTTCGCGAGCAAGCTCGCTCCTACAGGCTTACCGGAAGCCCATAAAAAAGCCCCGCCGAGGCGGGGCTTCTTCGTTCAGGCAACCGACTCAGCGGGTGCCGCGGCGACGCAGGGCGGACGGGCTGAAGTAGGAGTCGTCCGGCACGGCCTGGCCGAAGTCGATGGTGCTCGGCTCTTCGTTGTCCAGGTTCTGTACGTGGTAGCGACGGGCCTGCAGGTCGTGGAAGGTATCCAGAGCGGTCCAGGTGGTGGGCAGCTCGTAGTAGTTCTTCAGGTAGGCCAGCGAAACACGCCACAGCTCGCCGCGACCGTCGTACTGGTCGACTTCTGCGGCGCCCCAGCTGTCTTCGTCCAGGAACAGCACGCGCTTGGAGTAGATGTGGCGCGAGCCCGGTTTCAGGGTGCCTTCGACGATCCACACGCGGTGCAGTTCGTAGCGGGTGTATTTGGGGTTCAGGTGGCTGGGGGTCAGCAGATCCTTGTACTTAACCTCAGGGCTGGAAACCTTGTAGTTGTTGTACGGGATGTACATTTCCTTCTTGCCGATCAGTTTCCAGTCGTAGCGATCGGGCGAGCCATTGAACATGTCGGTGTCGTCGGCGGTACGCAGGCCGTCAGCGGCAGCAATCGGAGTGTCGTAGGCCAGGTTCGGCGCACGGCGCACGCGGCGTTGGCCGGCGTTGTAGCCCCAGGCCTGACGCGGCTCCTTCACCTGGTCCAGGGTCTCATGGACCAGCGCGGCACCACCTGCCAGGCGAGCCGGGCTCTTGGTGAACGACAGGTAGTAGAACAGCAGGTTGTTCAGGTCCGAGAAGCTCTTGCCCTGGATGTAGTACTTGAACAGTGCTTCCTGCTGCGAGGTCACCAGCGAGTAGTCACCGTTGCGCTGCACCGCCACTTCCGAGGCGCGACGCACGACGTAGGTGCCGCGGTAGCGGGCAATGTGGTTCCACACCGCTTCCACGCCGTTCTGCGGGATCGGGAACGGGATGCCGCCGAAGGCATCGACGAAACCGTTGCCGCCCTCGGCCAGCTTGGCGCTGGTGGCGTTCTTGAAGGTGTTGTCATAGACCCACTGCGGCGCGGAACCACTGCGACGGCTCGGGTAAACCGGCATCTGGAAGGTGTCCGGGTAGGTGGCGAAAAGCGCCAGGGTGCCCGGGGTCAGGTTGGCCTTGTACTGGTCCAGGTTCGCCTTGGTGATGGTGTACAGCGGCTTGTCGGCGGCGAACGGGTCGATGTGGTGCTGGCCCGGCTTGTAGCCGGCCGGCGCCTGGGTGATGCCACCGGTCCATGCCGGGATGGTGCCGGCGGCGTTACCGGCCTTTTCCGCGCCCAGCGGGGTCAGGCTCGACTGCAGCTTGGCCGCGTCCTGCGGGGAAACCGCTGCCAGGGCGCTGCCGGCCGACAGGGCCAGGGCCACTGCGGCGCCAACCAGGGTACGCATGTTGCGCATGTTGCTTCTCCGTGAGGTGTGCGCGGCGGGTACTTCCGGACCCCGCCGCGCGGCTTTCGTAGGATCTGTTTGCGTTAGAACGAGTACTTGACGTTGAAGCCCACGTTGTCGCGGTCGCGTGCGGCGTTGTTCTGCCCGGCGCCGTAGAACTCGGTGTATTGCAGCTCGGCTTCCAGGGCGTTCAGGTAGGTCGCCTTGACGCCCAGCGTGTAGGCCTTGCGGCCTTCGATGAAGTTGCCGGTCTGGTAGGAGTTGCCTTCGAAGTCGTCCTTGTAGACGGCGTAGGGCGAGATGTTCACGCCGGCGAAGACGTCGTTCCAGGTACCCGACAGCAGCAGGGTGTAGCCGTAGGCGTTCTTGTTCACCTGATCGTCGCGGTCGTAGCCGGAGATGTAGGCGCCGTTGCTGCGGCCGGAGTAGTAGCGGGTGCTGCCGTCGTACGCGGTGTACTTCAGGTCGCTGCCGCGCAGGTGCTCGGAGGCCAGCTCCGCCACGCCCATCAGCGAGTCGAAGGACAGCGACGGGCCGAAGTTGTAGATGGTGCCCAGCGAGGTGTTGAAGGCTTCGACACGCTCGTAGTTGTGGATCTGGTCGCTCATCGAGACCTGGCCGCCACCGATGTTCACGGACTTGCCGCTGGCCAGCCCCGGAGCCTGGACCAGCAGGTCGCCGAGCAGGTCGTTGGTGGTGGCGATGCCAATCGGCAGATTCGGACGGTAGGCCAGTTCACCGAACACCGAGGCATCGCCCACGGTGGTGTTGAAGCTGAAGCCGTACATGCGGATGTTCTCGACGTACTCGCGACGGGCATTGACCTGGTTGGCCACGTCCACCGAGGTCGCGCCGTTGACCAGGCTCAGTACCTGGCCGGCCAGGGCGTTGCCGCCGCCGGCCGCGCTCACCAGTTGGTCGTACGAGCTGAAGCCGCCGATGCCGGCCAACTGGTCGAGGTTCACGCCGGCGTAATCGCTGTTCAAGTCGGCGTAGATGGTCGGCTCTTTCGAGTGGTAGTTCACGAAGTAGAAGCCGAACTCGGTGGAGTTCAACTCTTCGGCCACGTAGTGGAAGGCCACGCCGAACTGACCATCGTTCTTGGCGTTGATGTCCTTGCCGACGTTGGCGACCTTGAACACGCCATTGGAGTCCAGGTAGCTGGTGCCCTGCAGGCCGCCCACATGGGCTGCGGAAAGCTGCGGGTAGAGGGTCTGGAACAGCGGATTGGAGAGCGCGCCCACGGTGGTGTAGGCCGTGTTGCCGCCGTCGGCGAACAGGTCGGTCTCGGAGAAGAAGGTGCCGACCGGGTCGATGCGGGTCTCCTTCCAGTTCCACTGGTAGAAGGCGTCCATCGACAGGTTGTCGGTGAGGCCGATGTTGAAGCTCGCGGCTTCAACCGGCATCAGTACTTCCTTCAGCTCAGAGCCCGGCAGGCGGAACTTGGCGGCATCCACCGGATTGGTGGTGTTGACGCCACCACGGTAGAAGATGCCCTCGCCCCAGTTGAACACCTGGCGGCCCAGGCGCGCGGTCAGCGGGTGGTCGGCCACGTCCCAGTTGCCGTAGACGTAGGCATCGAGGATCTCGGCGCGGTTGCCGGCGGCGTCGCGGGTCTCGCTGGTGAAGCGGTCGCTGTTGGGGTAGGTCTGGCTCGGCTGCGCCGGATGGTTGTTGTCGTAGTAGTCATTGCGCTTGTCCATGATCTGGGTGTCATAGAAAGCCGAGCCACGTACGAACAGGCCGTAGTTCTTGTAGGTCGCTTCCAGATCGGAAGTGATCTTGTACACCTCGGAAACCAGGCCGGTGTCGAAGTTGCGGTTGCCGTCGTTGCCGTTGATGTCGTTGTTGGTCTTGTCCTGACCCTGTACGCGCCACAGCGAGCCGTAGGAAACGGTGCTGTCCAGCGAGCCGGTCACCTCGTTGTCGAGGAAGCTGAACTCGACGGCGGTCGCCGGGGCGGACATCAGCAAAGGCAGGATGCCTGCCAGGGCGAAGCCCGCACGAGCAGGCGCATAACGCAAGACAGGCTTGCGAACTGGGATTTCCATTAGGACTCACTCCATGGACTGATCATTCTTTGGCGGTGCCGCCACTGCGGGCGGTTCACCGTTTTCAGCCGTTATTCCACGGCCTTGTTGTCGTCGATCTGAAGGAAACTCCCCCAAGGTGCTCGACACGCCTCCCGCCCCATCGGACGGGCAAAGGCTAAGCGGGGTCCGGCGGTGCAACCCCAGTGCCAACAGCACCGATGTATCCGGTTCTGCTTACAAAAAATAAAGAATCTGCGCGCTACTTTTTGTGACTGGTCGTTCACTGATCAAATCAAGTGGCCGATTGCGCCATTTGCGATCCAGGATGGCGCAATCGGCCCCTGAAGGCGCGACGCAGACACATCGGCGTTTTTTGCCCAATATCACAAAGCGATAAGAATGATATCGATTAATTTCGATAGGTAACAAAAAGGTGTTACCTATCAAAGTTGGTAACACCTTTTCGACAGTGCAATGCGCCCCTGGAACGGGGCGCGGCGGGTGTGTTACGCGAGGCTCTTGCTGACCACTTCGTATACATCGCTGGACAGCTCGCCAGACGCGAGGATGCGTTCCAGCTCAGCTTTCATCTGCACCTGGCGCGCCGGCGCGTACTTGCGCCAGCGGGTCAGCGGAGTCAGCAGGCGCGAGGCGATCTGCGGGTTGAGCGCGTTGAGGGTGATGATCTGGTCGGCAAGGAAGCGGTAGCCGGCGCCGTCCGCGCGGTGGAAGTTCACCGCGTTCTGGTTGGCGAAGGCGCCGATCAGCGCGCGGATCTTGTTCGGGTTCTTCAGGGTGAAGGCCGAATGCTTCGTCAGCTCCTGCACACGCTCCAGTCCGCCCGGCAGGGTGCAGCCGGCCTGGACGCTGAACCACTGGTCCATCACCAGCGGGTCATCCTTGAAGTAGTCGGCGAACATCGCCAGCGCGTCGGTCTTCTCTTTCTCGAAGGACGAATTGACCAGCACGGCCAGCGCGGTCAGGCGCTCGGTCATGTTGTCGCAATCCTTGTACTGCTCCTGGCAGGCGGTGAGCACTTCGGCCTTGCCGCTCTGCATGAGATAGGACAGGGAAATGTTCTGCAGGCTGCGGCGCGCGATGTGGCTCGCCTCGGCGACGTAGGCGGTGTCGCGGGACTGCTTGCGGTTGGCTTGGTAACGCTCCCACAGCTGCTCGTGCAGTGCCGCACCGATCTGCTGGCGGGCGAACTCGCGGGCGGTGTGGATGGCCTCGACGTCCGCCACTTCGCTGATCTCGGTGAGGTACGCCTCGCTGGGCAGCGAGAGCATCTCGGCGACCATGGCCTGGTCCAGACCGGTGTCCAGCAGCAAGGTGCGGAAGGCGGTGATCAGGCGATCATCCAGGACAAGCTTCTCGCCACGCTGGTGCTGGCCAATCAGCTCCTGCAGGACCTGCACGGACAGCTGCTGGCCGGCTTCCCAGCGATTGAAACCATCCTCGTCGTGCTGCATGAGGAACATCAGCTGGTCGCGGTCGTAGGGGAAGCTCAGCTTCACCGGCGCGGAGAAACCCCGCAGCAGCGACGGCAGCGGCTTCTCGGCGAGGCCGACGAAGGTGAAGGACTGTTCCGCCTCGGTGACCTGCAGCACGCGATCGCTACCGTGGCCGTCTTCTTCGCCCTTCAGGCGCAGCGAAAGGGCATTGCCCAGCTTGTCGATCAGGCCCATCTGCACCGGGATGACGAAAGGCTGCTTCTCGCTCTGCCCCGGCGTGGCCGGGCAGCTCTGGCGGAAGGTCAGGGTGTAGCTCTGCGCCGCCGCGTCGAAGCTCTCCTCCACCGCCAGGCGCGGGGTGCCGGACTGGCTGTACCAGCGCTTGAACTGGGTGAGGTCGACGCCGTTGGCATCTTCCATGGCCTTGACGAAGTCGTCACAGGTCACGGCCTGGCCGTCATGGCGCTCGAAGTACAGGTCGGTGCCCTTGCGGAAGCCATCGGCGCCCAGCAGGGTGTGGATCATGCGGACCACTTCCGAACCCTTCTCGTAGACGGTCAGGGTGTAGAAGTTGGAAATCTCGATGAACGAATCCGGGCGCACCGGGTGCGCCATCGGACCGGCGTCCTCGGCGAACTGGTTGGTGCGCAGGAAGGCCACGTCCTCGACGCGCTTGACGGTGCGCGAGTTCATGTCGGCGGAGAACTCGCTGTCGCGGAACACGGTGAAGCCTTCCTTGAGCGACAGCTGGAACCAGTCGCGGCAGGTCACGCGATTGCCCGACCAGTTGTGGAAGTATTCGTGGGCGACGACGCCTTCGACCCGCTGGTGCGCGGCGTCGGTCGCGGTCTCGGCTTTGGCCAACACGCAGCTGGAGTTGAATATGTTGAGGCCCTTGTTCTCCATGGCGCCCATGTTGAAGTCGTTGACCGCGACGATCATGAAGATGTCCAGGTCGTACTCGCGGCCGTAGACCTTCTCGTCCCAGCGCATCGAGTTCTTCAGGCTGTCCATGGCGTGCTGGACCTTGTCGATGTTCTCCGGCTCAACATAGATGCGCAGGGTGACGTCGCGCTCGCTCATGGTGGTGAACTGGTCTTCCACGCACCAGAGGTCACCGGCGACCAGGGCGAACAGGTAGGCCGGCTTCTTGAACGGGTCCTGCCAGGTCGCCCAGTGGCGGCCGCCCTCTTCCGAGCCGCTGGCCACCGGGTTGCCGTTGGACAGGAGCACCGGGTACTGGTGCTGCTCGGCCGACAGCGTGGTGGTGAAGCTGCTCATCACGTCCGGGCGATCGAGGTAGTAGGTGATCTTGCGGAAGCCCTCGGCCTCGCACTGGGTGCAGAACATCTTGCCGGACTTGTACAGGCCCTCCAGCGCGGTGTTGCTTTCCGGGTGGATGCGCACGGTGCTGTCGACGGTGAAGGTCTTCGCCGTCGGCTGCAGGGTCAGGTGGTTCTCGTCCTGCTGGTACTGGCCGGCTTCGAGGGTCTGGTCATCCAGCGCCAGCGACAGCAGCTCCAGCTGCTGGCCGTCGAGCACCAGCGGCGGCAAGCCGTCGCCGCGCTCCGGATTGCGGCGCATCACCAGCTGGGCGTGGACCAGGGTGTGGTCCTCGTACAGCTCGAAGGTCAGGTTTGTCTCGTCGATCAGGTACTCGGGTGCCTGATAATCCTTGAGGTAGATGACTTTCGGTTGCTCGGTACGCATGGCTTTTGGCCCCTTGGAAGGCGGCAGGCGGAATCGGCCGGCCGGAGGAATCTGGTACTGACTCTAGCGATCAGGAACGCAGCAGGCGAGTCGGGCACGCCTCTATCCGTAGATGCGTGCCACGAGCCGGAAATTCAATGCGGTTTCGATCAGGCGCTGATGGCCAGCTGGTATGCGCTGAACTTGCGCACGTTGATCACGCCGGTATCGAAGATCAGGTACTGGCCCTTGATACCCTGCAGGGTACCCTCGACCACCGGCGTCTTGTCCAGATCGAAGCTGGTGATCTTGGCCAGGTAGGCCTCCACCGGGTAGCGGATCTCGATGGGCTCCATGTCGATCACCGGCTGGATCGCCTGCAGGCCGAAGCGCTGCTGCAGGGCGACGATGCCCTCGGCGCAGGCATCGAAGATCTGCTCGCGGATGGCCACCAGGTCCAGCGGCTCGGCCTCGCCCTTGAGCAGCGCGCGCCAGTTGGTGCGGTCGGTGACCTGGCTGCGCAGCAGGTCCTCGACGAAGCCGGACTGCTGGCGGGTTGCCACGCGCATGATCGGCAGCGCCTGGCGCGCGCCCTGGTCGATCCAGCGGGTCGGCACCTGGGTGGCGCGGGTGATGCCCACCTTCGCCCCCGAGGAGTTGGCCAGGTAGACCACATGGTCGGTCATGCAGAAGCGCTCGCCCCATTCGGGCTCGCGGCAGGAGCCATCTTCGTAGTGGCACTTCTCCGGGCTCATGATGCAGCTGTCGCATTGCGCCAGCTTGGTGAAGCACGGGTAGCAGTAACCCTGGGCGAAGCTCTTCTTGGTCTTGCGCCCGCAGTGGCAGCAGTTGATCTCGCCCAGGTACTCCAGGCGCACGGTCCTGCCGATCAGCGGGTTGACCGGAACGTCCGCCTCGCCGAGGCGGAAGGCGTACTGCACGGGGCTTTCCAGGCGCGCCGACATCTTGCTCAGGGCGCCGCGTCCAATCTCCTGCATCAGTGCAGGGAGTTGGAGGAGAAGATCATGTTCGGGATCGGCTCGGCGTGGGAGGCGCATTCCTGCGGGCCCATGTAGCCGGTGCGCTGGTCCTCGGGGAGGTTGTCCATCTCCCAGGCGATCATGGCCTGCAACGACAGCTCCTTCTGTTCCTGGGACAGCTTGCGGCCATCGGGCCACTTGCCGATTTCCACGGCCAGCTTGAGGCTCTCGTAGATCTCGGGGGTGATGTTCTGGATCATTTCGGCGAAGGACGACATGGGCCGGCTCCTGCAGGGGAAAAACGAAGCGGGCATTCTACCGGGCTGTGCGCCTGGGCGCACGAACGTCGGTCAATCGGTTGCCCGGCCGCATTCATGTAGGAGCGAGCTTGCTCGCGAACCGCCTAACTCCGCAGCGTCCGGCGAGATTGTTCGCGAGCAAGCTCGCTCCTACAGAGTCAGGGTCAGGGTCAGGCCATGCGACGCCGTGCCAGCAGCCCACCGATCAGGCCGCTGAGGCAACCCGCCAGCAGCCCGCCGACATGGGCGCCGTTGGCGATGGAGCCGAAGCCGAGCAGGTCGATAACGCCCGAGAGGCAAACCAGCAGCCAGATCAGCATCATCGCCACCACGCCCTTGGGCAACTGGTAGGCCGGCGTCGGCGCCATGCGCTGGAAGATCCAGCAGTGGCCGAGCAGGCCGTAGAGCACCCCGGACAAGCCGCCGAACAGGCTCGGCCCGCTGACGCCGTACTGCACCAGGTTCGATACCAGGCCGAAGCCCAGGCTCAGCCCAAGCAGCAGCCAGGGCCCCTGGCGGTACTCGATGCGCCGGCCCAGCTCCCAGTACCACATGGCGTTCATCGCCAGGTGCAGCCAGCCGAAGTGGATCAGCATGGGCGTGAACAGGCGCCACCACTGCCCCTGCGCCAGCGAGTCGGACAGCGGGTAGAACAGCGCGCGATCCTCGCCCACCAGCTGGAAATTCTGGAAGGTGAACCAGCGCAGCGTTTCCGGCGAGGTGCCGAGCAGAGTGATGGCGGCCACCACGAAGGTCACCAGCAGCACCGCCGCAGTCATCCGGCTCATCTTCAGTTGCTGCACGAACCCCGGCCCGCGGCGCGGAGGTTCGGCCTGCACGGTGAACTCCGGATCGCCCTGCGGATAACGCTCGTACAGGCTGCGGACCTGCTCGGCCAGCTGGGAATTGGGCACCCAGAGCACCTGCTCGCCGGACTCTTCGCTGACCCGGAACGGCACGTTCAGCCGGCGCAGCAGGCCGACGAACGCTCCCAGGTCGACTGCCGCCGGCAACCGTATCGCTTCAACTGTGCTCACTCATCGCCCTCCGGACGCTTCACATCCACCCAAACGAACTTGTTGCGGTCCAGCCGCGTTTCCTCGTCCAGCCGGTAGGCTGCGAGCTTGCCGTACATCACCGCGCTGTAGTCCAGGCAGGCGAGGTTCGGGCGGATCGGCGCCGGGGTGCCACGCCGCCAGTAGTGGCCGACGAACAGCAGCGGCTCGTCGGCGCCGTAGGTCAGCAGGCGGGACTTCTGCTCCTCGCTCAGGCGCTCGCTGGCCACCTCGTCAGGCAACGCGTCGGGCTGGAACACGATGTCGCCGTAGGTTTCCGGTGCGCGGTCTTCCTCCCAGAACTTGGTGCGGAAAAAGGCGCGGGTGAAACCGTCGCTGCCGGTCAGGGTCAGGCCGTTGGGCAGGCGCATGTCGGTGCCACGCAACAGGCGGTCACAGGCCTGCTGGGCAAAGCTGCCCGGCTCGGCGGTGGCCATGAGGAAGGCCTCGTCGATGCGCCCATCGGGAAACTGCCGGCGCAGCGCATCGATCACGTCGTGGTCCCAGCAGGCATGGACCATACGGAAGCGCTTCGAGTCGAAGAACAGCGGCATCTCCTGGAACCAACCGAGGAAATCGCGCCAGTCCGCCGGGTGGCCTTCGAACTGCTCCAGCGTCTCGCGGATCAACCGCGCGTGGCGCGGCGTGTGTTCGCGCACGTACTGGCGGCCGCTGCCGGGCGCGGCCGGCGTGGACCAGCCCAGGGCGTTGAATTCGTGGTTGCCCATGATGCACAGGGCTTCGCCGGCGGCGACCATGTCGTGCACGCGGTGCAGCGCCTCGCGGATACGCGGTCCGCGGTCGATGATGTCGCCCAGGAACAGCGCCTGGCGCCGCGCATGCCGCCACACGCCGCCCTGCTGGCGGTAGCCGAGGCGTTCCAGCAGGTGGTCGAGGGTATGCGCGCAGCCGTGGATATCGCCGATCAGGTCATAGCCGCGCGAGGGGTCGAGTTCCATCACTCACTGCTCCCGAGGCGGCTGCCCCAGCCCAGCTTGGTCCGGCAGACCTCGTAGTAGTTGTGGTCGATGGGGTGGATCAGGCGCAGCTTCTGCGGTTTCTTGCTCACCGTGACGGTGTCGCCCGGCGCGCAGGTGAAGTGGTTCTGGCCGTCGCAGGAGACCTGCGGGTAGATCTGCATGTTCGGCGAGACGACGATCTTCAGCTCGCTGTTGCCATCGACCACGATGGGCCGGCTGGAGAGCATGTGCGGGTACATCGGCACCACCACGATGGCATCCAGCTTGGGATGCATGATCGGCCCGCCGGCGGACAGCGCGTAGGCGGTGGAGCCGGTCGGGGTGGCGACGATCAGGCCGTCGGCCTTCTGGCTGCAGACGAACTGGCCGTCGATGTACAGCTCGAACTCGATCATCCGCGTCGACTTGCCGGGGTGCAGCACCACGTCGTTCAGCGCATCGCCCTGGCCAATGGATTCGCCATGGCGGCGTACCAGGGCATCGAGCAGGAAGCGGCTCTCGACGATGTACTGGCCGCCGAGCACTTCGGCGACCTTGGTCTCCAGTTCGTCGGGGCGGATATCGGTGAGGAAGCCCAGGCTGCCGCGGTTGATCCCCAGCACCGGCACCTTGTGCCGCGCCAGGGCGCGCGCCGCGCCGAGCATGCTGCCATCGCCACCGACCACGATGACCAGATCGCAGATCTCGCCCATGATCTTCCGGGAGCAGGTCTGCAGGCCGTGGCCCGGCAGGACCTCGGCGATGGTGTCCTCGAGGATCACATGCAGGTGGCGCTCAGTGAGGAATTTCTTCAGCCGACGGATGGTTTCCAGCACCTGGGTGCTGCCCAGGCGGCCGATGATGCCGATATTGCGAAAGGGTTCCATGGGACTCCGGACGGCGTTGCGCTACTCGAATGTCGGAATTATGGGCGAAAGGCTCAAGCAGCGGCAAACCGCGGCGTGGCCGGAGCCAGGGTGTAGCGGCTAGGCTTGGGGCATGACCGACTTCACTTCCCTGCTCGACGAGCTGCTGATCGACCTGCGCCAGCCGCAAGTCCGCGACCTCGCCTGGACGCTGCTCTCGCCACCGCTGCTGCAGCCCGGCAGCCCTGCACTGCGCCACCCGCTGAGCGCCAGCCGCTGGCACTCGCAGCCGTCCCTGCTGGCTGACTGGCTGCGCGCCCAGGAACGCTCGCCGGATGAGCTGCTGGGGCAACTGGCCGCTGCTCCCAACCAGCGCCTGGGCCGCTACTACGAACGCCTCTGGCAATACGCCCTGGAGCGTGCGCCGGACCTGCACCTGCTGGCCGCCAACCTGCCGGTGCGCGACAACGGTCAGACGCTCGGCGAGCTGGACCTGCTGCTGGAAGACGACGACGGCCTGCACCACCTGGAACTGGCCATCAAGCTCTACCTCGGCCCCAGCGACGACGGTCCCGACTCCTGGCTCGGGCCGGGCGCCGAAGACCACCTGCTGCGCAAGATCGAGCACTTCTACCAGCACCAGTTGCCGCTTTCTTCCACAGCGCAGGGGCTGGCCGTCGTGCGCGAACACAGCGCCGCCGCACCGTCATCCGGCCTCTGGCTCGGCGGCTACCTGTTCTACTCCTGGCCCACGCCTTCTCCGCCGCCCGCCGGCGCCAGCGACGACCATCAGCGCGGTCGCTGGCTGCACCGAAGCGCCTGGCCGGGCTATCAGACGCACTCTCCGCAGGGCTGGCAGGTACTGTCGCGCAAGGGCTGGCTGGCCCCCGCCGCCGAGGACCAATGCTGGAGCCCGGAGCAATTTTCCTCCTGGCTGGCAGAACTGCCGGAAGACGGTTTCCCGCAAATGCTGGTGCGAATGGAGTTCCACGAAGGCCGTTGGCGGGAGCAGGAGCGCCTGTTCCTGGTCGGCGATCGCTGGCCGAGGGTGCACAGCGGTTATTCGCGCTGAGCGGCCAGGGTCTTCAATTTCTCTTCCAACGCCCGCCGCCCCTGCAGGCCGCCACTGTGGATAGCGACTATGCGGGTGCCGCGCCCGATGCGCCCCGCCGCGATTTCATCGTGCAACGCCAGCAGCAGCTTCCCGGTGTACAGCGGTTCCAGCGGCACGCCGCACTCGGCTTCGGTCGCGAGGAGGAAGCGCGCCAGCGTCGCGTCGATCCGCGCGAAGCCGCCCCGACTGGCGTCAATCAGGCGGTAGTCCGCGTCGGGCCCGTCGCCTCCCCTCAACAGATCGGCCACCTGGGTTTCGACGCCGTGCCCCGGCGGCACCGCCAGGGCGCCCACCACCGGATGCGCCCCGCCCTCGCCCAGCACCAGGCCGGCCAGGGTCGTGCCGGTACCGCAGGCCACCCAGAGTTGCTCGTAGTCAGCCCAGCCGAGGTCGCCGAGCTGTCGGCGAATCTGCTCGATCAGAGGCGAGCAGCCTTGCGCGCCGGCAAGCCCGCCACCGCCCTCGCCCACCGCCAGCAAGCGGGGATAGCGCTCGCGCCAGGGCGCCCAGAAATCCGCGTCGTGCCGCCGACGGTAACCGCCGTAGCCGAGCCAATGGAGCCGCATGCCGAGCTGGTGCAGGTCGGCCACCGTGGGATTGTCCTGCGCTTCCCCGCGCAGCAGGCCGACAGTCTCGAAGCCGAAGCGAGCGCCGGCCGCCGCCACCGCGTGCAGGTGATTGGAATGGGCGCCACCCAATGTCATCAAGCCGCCCAGACCAAGCTCCGCTGCCTGCTGGAGGTACGGTGCGAGCTTGAACCACTTGTTGCCGGAAACCAGCGGGTCCACGAGGTCCAGGCGCAACAGCGCCAGCTCGACGCCGGCGTGCTCGAGCCAATCCAGGCGGACGCATTGAAGGGGAGCTTCGGGGCGCCAGTCGAAGTACGACAAGGCGCCCCGGTCAGCCGGTGGTGACGCTGCGCAGGCGGCCGCTGGTCTTGTGCCGCGAGCAGCAGTTGCTGTCGCCTTCGACGAAGCGGCCGGGGGTTTCCACGCGGTCGATGGGCATGGCGCAACGTTCGCCGTTGGACAGTCGTCCCTCGCAGGCGGGCTGCTGGTAGTGGGCGAGCCAGCTGCGGTACTGGTCTTCGGCGACGAAGCACTTGGCGGCGGCGTACGCCATGGGGTTTTCCTGGTAACGGGCGACATCCTGCAGCGAGAGGGTCAGATGACCGGCGCCGGGATGGTACACCACGAAGATCACCCCCAGGCTGGCCAGGCGCTCCAGCACCGAGCCCTCGGCGGCCTTGGCCGACAGCGCATCGAGTTCCAGGCGCAGGCCTTCGGCGCCCTGCTGCAGCTGCCCGGCGACCTGGCGCAACTGGTCGGTTTCCTCGCGCAGTTGCTCGGCTTCCTTGCGCAACTGCAGGTTCTCCTGCTGCAGCTGCTGGTCCAGCTCGTTGCGGTAGCCCAGCTCGACGTCGCGGACGGAAATCTGCTCCTTGTAGCGAGCCTCCAGGCTGGCCATGCGGGTGCGGGACTCTTCCTCGATCTGCTGACGCAACTGCTCCAGCTCGTCGCGGCCGCTCTGTTCGATATGGCGCAGTTGTGCGGTCAGTTCCTCGCGTCCGCGCTGGAAGCCGTTGGCCTGGCCATCCAGCTCGCGGCGCAGGCCGGCATTGATCTCTTCCTCGCGCTGCAACCCCTCGCGCAAGGCGGCGAGTTCGGCCTGCAGCACCTTGACCTGCTCCTGCGCGCCGAGCTTCAGGAGGCTGAGCTCCTGTTCGTGCTGCTGGCTGATCTGCGACAGGCGGGTCTCGTGCTGGCCGAGCAGTTCGGCAGTCTTCTGCTGGTGATCCTCGAGCAGTGCGCGGGCCAGCTGCTCGGCCTCCTCGCGGGACTCCTCGGTGGGTGCATACCACTGGTGCTCGTCGGCCATCTGCAGGCGTGCCAACTCCACGGCGGCCGGTTCTTCCTCCACCAGCACGCCGAGGTTGTTGCGCTTGATCGATTCACGCAGCTGCACCAGATGGTTCTGCCCGGCCTCCAGGGTCGGGTCCCACAGGTGCATCTGGTGCCAGGACACCGGGCACTGGCTGCGGCAGGCCAGGCGGATGGGCCCTGCGCCCATGTCCGGGCCACGTCCGGCACGGTCGGCGAGGTTGCGCAGCGGCAGGTTCCAGCCGCGGTCGGCTTCGCCCTTCTCGTCGAAGTCCAGGTAGAAGAACACCACGGCCTTGACCAGCAGGCGCGGGTTGATCAGCACATAGGCGAGTTGCATCTGCTGATCGGCGTACTCCGGCATCTGCACGACGTTGTCGAGCAGCGCCTCGAATTCGGGGTAGAGCATTTCCCTGCAGACGCCACGGTCATTGAAGAAGACCACGGCTTCGACCATCTGAGGCTTCTTCTGCATGCTCATCGATTGACCTCTGGGCTGGTGCGGGAGGAAGTCTGGAAAAAGGGTCTGCCAGAAACGCAGAACCCGGACAGTGGGAAAATCCCGACATCCGGGCAAGTCTAGGGGAATTAATGTCGCAGGCAATGTGACTCGGTTGGCACCCGACCCGGTGGTCAGGCCGGGTGGTTAACCGGCTGGATAATTCTGTGACAGGGTTGGATATTCGGAAGGGTTTCCGGGCCCGGAAGGGAACTTTTCCGGGCCCGGCTTTGTGACCTGAATCTCAGACCGACTCAGGTCTCGACCCCATCAGAGCTCGGCGGCAAGGCGCGAGCCCTGATTGATGGCGCGCTTGGCGTCCAACTCGGCCGCAACGTCGGCGCCACCGATCAGGTGCACACTCTGGCCGGCGGCGACCAGGCCTTCGTGCAGCTCGCGCAGCGGGTCCTGACCGGCGCAGACGACCACGGTGTCCACCGGCAGCACCTGCGGCTCGCCACCAGCGATGCTGATGTGCAGGCCATCGTTGTCGACCTTGAGGTACTCGACGCTGTTGAGCATCTGTACCTGCTTGTTCTTCAGGCCGGTGCGGTGGATCCAGCCGGTGGTCTTGCCCAGGCCGTCGCCGACCTTGGACTTCTTGCGCTGCAGCAGGAACACCTGGCGCGCTGCGGCATGCGGGTGCGCCTGGATACCGGCGATGCCGCCACGGGCTTCCAGGTTCTCGTCGATACCCCACTCCTGCCAGAAGGCATGGCGATCCAGGCTGGTGGATTCACCGGCATGGGTAATGTACTCGGAGACGTCAAAGCCGATGCCCCCGGCGCCGATCACCGCCGCGCTCTTGCCGACCGGCTTGCGCTCGAGAATCGCGTCCAGATAGCTGATCACCTTGGCGTTCTCGATGCCTGGAATGGCCGGGGTGCGCGGGACGATGCCAGTGGCCAGGATGATCTCGTCGAAGCTGCCCTTGACCAGGTCGTCGACGCTGACTCGGGTATTGAGCTGCAGGTTCACGCCAGTGGTTTCCACCTTGCGCTTGAAGTAGCGCAGGGTCTCATAGAACTCTTCCTTGCCCGGCACGCGCTTGGCGACGTTGAACTGGCCGCCGATCTCGCCGGCGGCGTCGAACAGGGTCACCTCGTGGCCACGCTCGGCCGCTACGGTGGCGGCGGACAGGCCGGCGGGGCCGGCGCCGACCACGGCGATCTTCTTCACGCGGGTGGTCGGGATGTAGTTCAGCTCGGTCTCGTGGCAGGCGCGCGGGTTCACCAGGCAACTGGTCAGCTTGCCGCCGAAGGTGTGGTCCAGGCAGGCCTGGTTGCAGCCGATGCAGGTGTTGATCTCATCCGCGCGGCCTTCGGCCGCCTTGTTGACGAAGTCCGGGTCAGCCAGGAACGGACGGGCCATGGAGACCATGTCGGCGTCGCCTTCGGCCAGCACCTGCTCGGCGATTTCCGGGGTGTTGATGCGGTTTGTGGTGCACAGCGGAATGCTGACTTCGCCGCGCAGCTTGGCAGTGACCTTGGTAAAGGCCGCGCGCGGCACTTTAGTGGCGATGGTCGGGATGCGCGCTTCGTGCCAGCCGATGCCGGTATTGATGATGGTCGCGCCAGCCTTCTCGATGGCCTTGGCCAGCAGGACGATCTCGTCCCAGGTGCTGCCGCCTTCCACCAGATCGAGCATCGACAGGCGATAGATAATGATGAAGTTCGGGCCTACGGCCTCACGCACACGGCGGACGATTTCCACCGGCAGGCGCATGCGGTTCTCGTAGCTGCCGCCCCAGCGGTCGGTACGATGGTTGGTGTGGGCGACCAGGAACTGGTTGATGAAGTAGCCTTCTGACCCCATGATCTCGACGCCGTCATAGCCGGCCACCTGGGCCAGGCTCGAGCAATTGACGAAATCGGCGATCTGCTTCTCGATGCCCTCTTCATCCAGCTCGCGCGGCTTGAACGGGTTGATCGGCGCCTGGATGGCGCTGGGCGCGACGGACTTGGGGCTGTAGGCGTAGCGGCCGGCGTGGAGTATCTGCATGCAGATCTTGCCGCCCGCCTCGTGCACCGCCTGGGTGACGATCTTGTGCTTCTCGGCTTCTTCGGCGGTGCTCAGCTTGGCCGCGCCGGAATACACGCCGCCTTCCTCGTTCGGACCAATGCCGCCGGTGACCATCAGGCCGACGCCGCCACGGGCGCGCTCGGCGAAGTAGGCCGCCATACGCTCGAAGCCCTGGGGTTTCTCTTCCAGGCCGGTGTGCATGGAACCCATCAGGGTGCGGTTGCGCAGGGTGGTAAAGCCCAGGTCCAGCGGTGCGAGCAGGTGCGGGTAAGTGGCGGTCATGGTTCCTCCGGCATTCACGATGATGCCGCGCCCTCAGCCTGCGATCGCGGAACGGCGAGGCATGGGGCGCGGTCGGTATGAGGCAGACTCTAAGGAGCGCACCCTCGTCGCTCAATGATCGAAAATGACAAGTTACTGACCAAAGATGACACCCCAGCTTGGCAAGGCCCGGTCCAACCCCTACCCTGTGGTGCATCCCATGAGTACCTCTTCTATATGCGCAAGCTGATCTTCCTCGTCCTGGTCATCCTCTTTGCCGGTTATGCCGGCTGGGCGGAGCGTCGCCCGGTGGGCCACTACCTGTCCGACCTGCGCAGCCAGGTCTCGCTCAACCAGGGCCAGCCGTCCGAGCGCGGCAACCTGCTGGGCGTACAGCCGGAGCTGTTCACCCAGGACTACCAGAGCGTCGAGCGCCTGCGCCTGAAGTTCCACGCCTACCTGGCCAAGGCCCGCGACGAAGGCCTGATCAACCCGCGCACCGTAGTGGTCTTCCCCGAGCACATCGGCACCTGGCTGGTGGCCGCCGGCGAGAAGCCCGAGGTCTACCAGACCGAGCACATCGCCGAAGCCATGGAATGGATGGCCGCCAGCAACCCGCTGAAACTCGCG
Organism: Pseudomonas sp. PDM18; assembly: GCF_014852585.1. Taxonomy (GTDB): domain Bacteria; phylum Pseudomonadota; class Gammaproteobacteria; order Pseudomonadales; family Pseudomonadaceae; genus Pseudomonas. The sequence continues at coordinate 148,484 of NZ_JACVBX010000001.1, forward strand.
CGCGGCTGGCTCGGCGCCAAGGGTGAGGACCGCATGGCCGACGCCCTGTTCCGCATGAAGGCGGTGGACATGGCCCACGACTACCAGACGCTGTTCGGCTCGCTGGCGAAGGAGTTCGGCGTGACTATCGTCGCCGGCTCCATCGTGCTGCCCAACCCGCGCATCGTCGAAGGACAGATCCGCACCGGCAATGGCCGTCTCTATAACGTCAGCCAGGTCTTCGGCAGCGACGGCCTGCCGCTGGGCAAGCCGCAGCGCAAGCTGTTCCCCATCGACGATGAGCAAGGCTTCACCCGCGGCGGCGACGCCGACGACATGCAGGTCCTGCAGACCCCGGCCGGGCGCCTGGGCGTGCTGGTCTGCGCCGACAGCTGGTACCCGGCGAGCTACAGCGCACTGGCCACGAACAAGCCCGACATCATTGCAGTGCCCGCCTTTCTCACCGGCAACGGCAGCTGGAGCAAGCCGTGGAAGGGCTACAACGGCGGCGCGACGCCGAACGACGTGACCCTCAAGCCCGGCGAACTCTCCGAAGGCGAAGCCTGGGAACGCCTGGCGCTGGCCGGCCGTCTCGGCGAGAGCGGCGCGCACGCCGGCATCACAGTGTTCTTCCGTGGCCATCTCTGGGACCTGGGCAGCGACGGCCGCAGCCTGGTCGTGAATGGTGACAGCCATACCCTGGCCCCCGACGGCCCCGGCGCGCGCCTGATCAACCTCTGGCTATGAATCGCCCGACCATGCGTCTCGGCGACCTTTCGGTGGGTTTTGTCCACAGCCTCGCCGACGCGCTGGCGGAAAGCGGCGTCGCCCCGCAACCCCTGCTTCAGCAATACGGACTGGACGCGGCACGCCTGGGCGAGCCCGGCGCGCGTCTGTCGATCCCCCGCTACATGCGCCTGGGCCACGCAGCCATCCAGCAGAGCGGCGACCCCGCCCTCGGCCTGCGCATGGGCCAGCTGAGCCGACCGAGCCAGAGCGGCCTGGCCGGCGTCACCGCCGCCCAGGCACCCAACCTGCGCGCCGCCGCCCGCGCGCTGATCCGCTTCGAGCCGCTCTACGCGCAGAACTACCGCGGCCAGAGCAGCTTCATCGAAGACGCCAGCGGCGCCTGGCTGCGCTTCTACTCCATCAGCCCGTACAACGCCTACAACCGCTTCGTGGTGGATTCGGTGCTGGCCGGCTGGGTGAGCATGCTCGGCAGCATCGGCGCGCAGCCGCTGAGCCCGGAGAGGGTTGAGATCGAGTACCCGGCGCCTGCCTGGGCGTCACGCTTCGAGGAAATGCTTGGCTGCCCGGTGGAGTTCGGCGCCGAGCACAACCAACTGCGCCTGAACCAGACAACGCTGGCGCGAGCCAACCCGGACCACTGCCCGAGCACTTGGCGGCAATTGCTGGATATCTGCGAGAAGGAGCTGGAGCAACTGACCCGCACACGCAGCCTGCGCGAGCGCGTCGCCCAGTTGCTCGGCCCGATGCTCAACGGTCGCGAACCGGACCTGGAGGAAGTAGCGGCGCGACTCAAGCTGCCGACCTGGACACTACGCCGCAAGCTGGCCGAGGAAGGCACGCAGTTCCGCAGCATCCTCAACGACACCCGCCGCGACCTGGCGATGATCTACATCCGCGACACCGACCTGGCCTTCGGCGAGATCGCCTACCTGCTCGGCTTTGCCTCGGCGGAAGCCTTCCAGCGTGCCTTCAAGCGCTGGAGCGGGCAGACCCCCGGGGAATTCCGCCGCGCCCAGCGCCACAGCGCCTGATCACATCTCCGTGGCATCGTCGGCCGGCTCCGGCAAGTCCTGTTCCACGGCATGCTGCTCCAGCAGTTCTTCCTGATAGTCGTCCATTGGCTTTTCTCCTGACCGTTCGATCCGGTTTTAGCAAAGACCACAGGAAAAAAGCTAGACGCCAAAGGTGAACGACCTGTGACAACGTCTTACAGAACAACAGTAGGATTTATCGGACGGAAACGAAAAAGCCCTCAGGTATTGCTACCTGAGGGCTTTCGAATATGGCGCAGCGGACGGGACTCGAACCCGCGACCCCCGGCGTGACAGGCCGGTATTCTAACCGACTGAACTACCGCTGCGTGTCGGTTGGACTTTCGTCCGGTATAGCAATCTCCTGGCGCCTGGAGTGAATCACTCGACAAGCCGGTTCGGGGTAAGAACCAAGGAGGGGGGAAATGGCGCAGCGGACGGGACTCGAACCCGCGACCCCCGGCGTGACAGGCCGGTATTCTAACCGACTGAACTACCGCTGCGCGTAACTTGCGAGAGTGGTGGGTGATGACGGGATCGAACCGCCGACCCTCTGCTTGTAAGGCAGATGCTCTCCCAGCTGAGCTAATCACCCTTCGTCTCGAAGTGGGGCGCATTCTACAGCCGGCAGAACCTAAGTCAATGCCCTGATTGAAATTTTTTTCATTTCCGGCGAAAAAAGTTCGGCGCGCGTTTCGACAGCGGTGCACTGCCGCGTTCGCGAGCTCCGAATTCATCCGGAAAACAAAAAGGGCGACCCTCGGGCCGCCCTCCTCTTCCACACCCGACACTCAGTCGAGGTAGATCATCTTGCGCGTCATGCCACCGTCGATCACCAGCTCCTGGCCAGTGACGAAACCAGCGCTGTCACCGATGAGCCAGGCAACTGCCGAGGCGATGTCCTCGCCCGTGCCGACACGGCCGACCAAATGCTGGTCATGGTCCAGCTCGGTCAGCGGCTCGGCCTCGCGCTCGCGGAGGTCGCGGGCGTCAATCCAGCCGGGGGAAATCGCGTTGACGCGAATGTCCGGGCCAAGGCTGCTGGCCAGGGCGTGGGTCAGCGACAGCAGCCCGCCCTTGCTCGCCGCGTAAGCCTCGGAATTCGGCTCAGACTGGTGAGCGCGAGTGGAAGCGATGTTGACGATGGCGCCGTTGTGCGCGCGCAGGTACGGCGCGCAGTGCTTGGCCAGCAGCATCGGGCCGGTGAGGTTCACCGCCAGGGTGCGGTTCCACTCGTTCAGACCGAGGCTTTCCAGCGCCGTGTTATGCGGCCGGGCGATGGCGGCATTGCTCACCAACGCATCCAGGCGGCCGAACTGACCGATCAGCTCGGCCACAGCCGCGGCGACCTGCCCTTCACTGGCCACGTCCAGCGCGATGAAGCTGGCGCGCTCACCGAGCGCCGCTGCCACTTTCGGGCCGCGCTCACGGTCGATGTCCGCCAGCACCACTTGCCAGCCCTCGGCGACCAGCCAGGCAGCGACGCCCAGGCCGATGCCGTGTGCTGCACCGGTGACCAGCACCACCTGGCCGTTGCCCAGGGCGTCCATTACGCTCACAGCGCCGCCAGGCCTCGCGCCAGGTCGGCCTTGATGTCATCGACATCTTCCAGGCCCACGGCGACGCGGATCAGGTTGTCACGGATGCCGGCGTTCTCGCGCTCGGCCGGCGACAGGCGACCGTGGGAGGTCGTGGCCGGGTGGGCGATGGTGGTCTTGGTGTCACCCAGGTTGGTGGTGATGGAGATCATCCGGGTGGCGTCGATGCAGCGCCAGGCTGCCGCCTTGTCACCCTTCACCTCGAAGCTCACCACCGCGCCGAAGCCCTTCTGCTGACGCTTGGCCAGCTCGTGCTGCGAGTGGCTGGGCAGGCCCGCGTAGTAAACGCGATCCACGCCCGGCTGCTGCTCGAGCCACTCGGCGACCAGTTGCGCCGAGGCGCTGTGGGCCTGCATGCGCACGCGCAGGGTTTCCAGGCCCTTGATGAAGATCCAGGCGTTGAATGGGCTGAGCGTCGGGCCGGCGGTACGCAGGAAGCCGACGACGGGCTCCATTTGCGCGCGCCGACCGGCGACTACGCCACCCATGGTGCGGCCCTGGCCGTCGATGTACTTGGTCGCGGAGTGGATCACCACGTCCGCGCCCAGCTTCAGCGGCTGCTGCAGCGCCGGGGTGCAGAAGCAGTTATCCACCGCCAGCAGCGCGCCCTTGGCATGGGCGATCTCGGCCAGCGCGGCGATATCCACCAGCTCGGCCAGCGGGTTGGACGGCGATTCGACGAAGAACAGCTTGGTGTTCGGCTTGCAGGCCACTTCCCAGGCTTTCAGGTCGCTCAGCGGCGGGTAGTCCACCTCGATGCCGAAGCGCTTGAAGTACTTCTCGAACAGGCTGATGGTCGAGCCGAACACGCTGCGCGAGACCAGCACATGGTCGCCGGCGCTGCACAGGCTCATCACCAGCGAGAGGATGGCCGACATGCCGGTGGACGTGGCCACCGCCTGCTCGGCGCCTTCCAGCGCGGCGATGCGCTCCTCGAAGGTGCGCACCGTGGGGTTGGTGTAGCGCGAGTAGACGTTGCCCGGCACTTCACCGGCGAAACGCGCGGCCGCATCGGCGGCACTGCGGAACACGTAGCTGGAGGTGGTGAACAGGCCTTCGCCGTGTTCAGCCTCTGGGGTGCGGCGTTGCCCGGCGCGCACTGCGAGGGTGTCGAAACCGACGCCCTCCAGGTCGCTGTCCAGCCGGCCGGCTTCCCAATCCTGAGCCATGCCTGCTCTCCTTAGTCGTTATAGAGATCGATGATGGCGCTGACCGCGGCACCCTTGGTCTTGGTGGAGTCGTTGCGCGCCTGGTCGATCTTGTTCAGATAGGCTTCGTCGACGTCACCGGTGACGTACTCACCGTTGAACACGGCGCAGTCGAAGTGATCGATCTTGATCTTGCCGCCCTCGGTGGATTCGATCAGGTCCTGCAGGTCCTGATACACCAGCCAGTCGGCACCGATCAGCTCGCCGACTTCCTCGGTGCTGCGGTTGTGCGCGATCAGCTCGTGGGCGCTCGGCATGTCGATGCCGTAGACGTTGGGGTAGCGCACCGCCGGAGCGGCGGAGCAGAAGTAGACGTTCTTCGCGCCAGCCTCGCGAGCCATCTGGATGATCTGCTTGCAGGTGGTGCCGCGAACGATGGAGTCGTCCACCAGCATCACGTTCTTGCCGCGGAATTCCAGCTCGATGGCGTTGAGCTTCTGGCGCACCGATTTCTTGCGCGCAGCCTGGCCGGGCATGATGAAGGTACGGCCGATGTAGCGGTTCTTCACGAAGCCTTCGCGGAACTTCACGCCCAGGCGGTTGGCCAGTTCCAGCGCGGCGGTGCGGCTGGTGTCCGGGATCGGGATGACCACGTCGATGTCGTGGTCCGGACGCTCGCGGAGGATCTTGTCGGCCAGCTTCTCGCCCATGCGCAGGCGCGCCTTGTAGACCGAGATGCCGTCAATGATGGAGTCCGGACGCGCCAGGTAGACGTGCTCGAAGATGCACGGCGCGTACTGCGGGTTGGCCGCACACTGGCGGGTGTAGAGCTTGCCGTCCTCGGTGATGTACACCGCTTCGCCCGGGGCTAGGTCGCGGATCAGGGTGAAGCCGAGGACGTCCAGGGCCACGCTTTCCGAGGCGATCATGTACTCCACGCCGTTCTCGGTGTGACGCTGGCCGAAGACGATCGGGCGGATCGCATGGGGATCGCGGAAGCCGACGATGCCGTAGCCGGTGATCATCGCCACCACGGCGTAACCACCCACGCAACGGGCATGCACGCCGGCAACAGCGGCGAACACGTCTTCCTCGGTGGGTTGCAGCTTGTTGCGCACCGCCAGTTCATGGGCGAACACGTTGAGCAGCACTTCCGAGTCGGAGTTGGTGTTCACGTGGCGCAGGTCGGATTCGTAGATTTCCTTGGCCAGTTGCTCGACGTTGGTCAGGTTGCCGTTGTGCGCCAGGGTGATGCCATAGGGCGAGTTGACGTAGAACGGCTGCGCCTCGGCGGAGCTGGAGCTGCCCGCGGTCGGGTAGCGCACGTGACCGATGCCGATCTTGCCGACCAGGCGCTGCATGTGGCGCTGCTGGAAGACATCACGGACCAGGCCGTTGTCCTTGCGCAGGTACAGACGGTCGTCCTGACAGGTGACAATCCCCGCAGCGTCCTGGCCACGATGCTGGAGAACGGTGAGCGCGTCATAGAGCGCCTGATTCACGTTCGACTTGCCCACGATACCGACGATGCCACACATGCGACGCAACCCCTAGTTGGTGTTCAGGCTAAAACAATTCCATATTCGGCAGTATCCACCGGACCTGCCGTAGCGGCGACGGCTACCCGTCGCCTCCGCCCGCCCCTCACTGGGCCGGCAGCAAACCACCCACTCCGGACGGCGGAGTGATGGTCACGCCGGACATCCACTGCCCGGCAAAAGTCAGGATGAAGTTCTTCGACCAGTCGGCGACCATCAGGAAATGCGGCATCAGCACCGATTGCTGCCACCACGGGTCCTGTTGTACCGGCGCCAGGCTTAGCAGGCCTACCAGCAAAACCACCAGCAGCACGCCACGGGCTCCGCCGAACACCATGCCGAGCACACGGTCGGTGCCGGACATGCCTGTCACCCGCACCAGCTCACTGATGAGGAAATTGACGAGTGCGCCCAGCAGCAGCGTGACGACGAAAAGAAGAGCGCAGGCGGCAATGACACGCCCCGAGGGCAGCTGGATGTAGGGTGCGAGATGCTCGGCCAGGGCGCCGCCGAACATCCAGGCGACCGCACCGGCTACGATCCAGGTGACCAGCGACAGGGCTTCCTTGACGAAACCACGGCTCAAGCTGATCAGGCTGGAAATGACGATGATGCCGATCATCGTCCAATCGACCCAGGTAAATGCCACGTTGCGGCCCAGAAACGGAAAGGCCCCGCATTTTAGCAGAGGCCTTCGATTTAGAAGAGCCCCAGTTTTACATGGGGCTGATTGAGAGAAGCTAACGAACGGACTCAGCCACGCTCAGGCTGGAAGCGCACCACGAAACCGTTGAGTTTCTGCTGTTTACCAAGCTGGTCACGCAGACGATCCGCCTCGGCGCGCTCGACCACCGGACCAACAAAGACGCGGTTCATTCCGTCGAAGCTACGCACGTAGGCGTTATAGCCCTGGCTGCGCAAGGACTTCTGCAGCTCGTCGGCGCGGGCGCGATTGGACAGGCTGGCCAGTTGCACCGACCAGCTCACGGGGAGGTTATTGCTGTCCAGGCGCTGGGCCGGCTGTTGCGCCGGAGCGGCAGGAGCAATAGTGGTCTGGACCTGAGCAGGCTGCTGTGCAGGCTTGGGAGCAGCCGGCTGCGGTGCAGGAGCCTTGGGCTGCGTCGGCTGGGCCTGCTGGGTTGGCAGGCTGGCAATGGGAACGGAAGGCGCCTGCGCCGAAGCCGCTTCGGCCGGGGGCACGGCATTCTCCGCATCCTCAGCCTGAGGTTCGGGAACTTCGGTGGGTTGCACTTCTACGGTGGGCATTGCCGGTGGCTTGGGCATCACCGGCGCTTCGACCACCACCTGGCGTACATCATCCTCGCGGGAGAACAGCATCGGCAGGAAGATCACGGCCAGCGCCAGCAGCACCAGTGCTCCGACTACCCGCTGCTTGAGCCCCTTATCGAGCAACGCCATGCACAACTCCCCTTAGGTCCACTTATTGAGCAGCCTTGGCGAGCCACTCCAGGGCATCCGCCACGCTGTAGAACGAACCGAACACCAGTATCTCGTCATCGGTGCCCGCTGCATCGCACTGCGCCACCAGTGCCGCGGCGATATCGCCATGGCAGCTGACCTGCGCTCCACGCGCCTGCAGCGCGGCCTCCAGCTCTGCGGCAGGACGACTGCGACCGGTGGGCAGCGGCGCGACGGCCCAATCCTGCACCAAGCCGAGCAAGGGTTCCAGTACGCCGTCGAGATCCTTGTCCGCGAGCAGGCCGAACACCGCGTGGCGCGCCCCCCTGGGCGGCGCTGCACGCAGGCGGCTGGCAAGGTATTGCGCTGCGTGCGGATTATGCCCGACGTCGAGCAGCAAGTGGCGCTCTTCGCCGTGCCATTGCACGGTGCGGCGATCCAGACGCCCGGTCACGCGGGTGCGCTGCAGTGCGGCGACCAGTTGCTCGGGCTGCCACGGCAGGTCCAGCAAGGCATAGACCTGCAAGGCCAGCGCCGCGTTCTCCATCGGCAGGTCGAGCAGCGGCAGATTGTGCAGGCTCAGCGCCTCGCCAGTGGCGGAGCAGCCGCGCCAGTGCCAGTCGCCCTCGCCAATCGCCAGGTCGAAATCGCGCCCGCGCAGGACCAGCGGCGAGCCGAGCTTGCGCGCTTGCTCCAAGATCGGCGCGGGCGGCTCCAGGTCACCACAGACCGCAGGCTTGCCGGCGCGGAAGATGCCGGCCTTCTCGAAGGCCACGCTTTCGCGAGTGTCGCCCAGCCAGTCGGCGTGATCGATACCGATGCTGGTCACCGCGGCGACGTCGGAGTCGATCAGGTTGACCGCATCCAGGCGACCGCCCAGGCCGACCTCCAGTACCACGGCATCCAGGTTGGCGCGCTCGAACAGCCAGAGGGCTGCGAGGGTGCCCATCTCGAAGTAGGTCAGGGTGATTTCGCCGCGAGCCGCCTCGACGGCGGCGAAGGCTTCGCAGAGAGCCTCATCGCTGGCTTCGACGCCATCGATGAGCACCCGCTCGTTGTAGCGCAGCAGGTGCGGAGAGCTGTAGACGCCGACGCGCTGGCCCTGCTCGCCGAGCAGGGCGGCGAGAAAGGCGCAGGTGGAACCCTTGCCATTGGTGCCGGTGACGGTCACCACGCGGGGCGCGGGGCGCCCTAGGCCAAGTCGGCCAGCCACTTCACGGGAGCGATCCAGCCCCATGTCGATTGCCGTGGGGTGGAGTTGTTCGAGATAGCTGAGCCAGTCGGCAAGGGTACGTTGGGTCATCCTGCGAGCGCGGTACTTGGAGTGTGGGTGAATTTGGCCAGCAGGCTGGCGAGCCGCTGACGCATTTCCGAACGGTGGACGATCATGTCGATGGCGCCGTGCTCCAGCAGGAACTCGCTGCGCTGGAAGCCTTCCGGCAGCTTCTCGCGCACGGTCTGCTCGATCACTCGCGGACCGGCAAAGCCGATCAGGGCGCGCGGCTCGCCGACAATCACGTCGCCGAGCATCGCCAGGCTGGCGGATACGCCGCCGTAGACCGGGTCGGTCAGCACGGAGATGAACGGGATGCCCTCTTCGCGCAGGCGGGCCAGCGCGGCGGAGGTCTTGGCCATCTGCATCAGGGAGATCAGCGCCTCCTGCATGCGCGCGCCACCCGAGGCGGAGAAGCAGATCATCGGGCAACGGTTTTCCAGGGCGTAGCTGGCGGCGCGCACGAAGCGCTCGCCGACGATGGACCCCATGGAGCCGCCCATGAAGGAGAACTCGAAGGCGCTGACTACGACCGGCAGGCCCATCAGCTTGCCGCTCATGGAGATCAGCGCATCCTTCTCGCCGGTGTCTTTCTGCGCGGCGGTCAGGCGGTCCTTGTACTTCTTGCTGTCGCGGAACTTCAGACGGTCCACCGGCTCCAGCTCGGCGCCCAGCTCTTCGCGGCCTTCCTCATCGAGGAAGATATCGATGCGTGCGCGGGCGCCGATACGCATGTGGTGATCGCACTTGGGGCAGACGTCGAGGGTCTTTTCCAGCTCCGGACGGTACAGCACCGCCTCGCAGGACGGGCACTTGTGCCACAGGCCTTCCGGAACCGAGCTCTTCTTCGCCTCGGAACGCATGATGGAAGGGATCAGCTTGTCTACCAGCCAGTTGCTCATGCTCTCGTCTCCAGTGCAGTGACACGGCGCGATGGGTTGCGCGTGCCCCTGAGCAAATTCATCGTCGCGGTTCCGACCTCAAGGCCGGAACCCCTCGCAAACAAAGGCGCCGCCTGGGGCGTCGCCACGGATACAGCACTCGATGCGGGTCGCCGATGGGCAAGACTGCCAACACCGACAACTCCCAGCGCCACCCACAGGCAGCGATTGGGTAGTGGACGGCGGCAGGCCGCTCGTCGTCACATGAAGATTCCGCGTCACGCCACCGAACGACACTGCGCAATGAAATCGCGGATCTTCTGCGCATCCTTGATGCCCTTGCTCGCCTCCACCCCGCCGCTCACATCCACGGCGTAAGGACGCACCAGGGCGATGGCGTCGGCCACGTTGCCGACCGTCAGACCGCCGGCCAGGATCAGCGGACGCTGCACATCCCTGGGTACCAGCGACCAGTCGAAGGCCCGCCCGGTTCCGCCGGGAATGCCTTCCACATAGGTATCGAGGAGGAAGCCGCTGGCCTGAGGATACTTCGCGATCTGCGCCGCCACATCGTCGCCCGGCTTCACGCGCAGGGCCTTGATGTAGCGCTTGTGCCAGCCGGAGCAGACCTCGGGGGTCTCGTCACCGTGAAACTGCAGGACGTCCAGCGGCACCGCATCGAGGATTTCCCCCAGCTCGCAGCGACTGGCATCGACGAACAGGCCGACGGTACTGACGAAGGGCGGCAGCGCGGCAACGATCGCCCGCGCCTGCTGGATGCTCACCGCGCGCGGGCTCTTGGCGTAGAACACCAGGCCGATGGCGTCGGCGCCCGCCTCGGCGGCGGCCAGGGCATCCTCGACTCGGGTAATACCGCAGATTTTGATGCGAACGGCGGACAAGATGCAGCAACCTTCAGGCAAGTGATCGATCGATGGTAGCAAATGACCCTGGCATCGTCAGCCAAAGGTATCCGGCAAACTTGAAAGGAAATGTGGCCCCAGATACCGCTCGGGCAACACGAACTCCTCCGGGTATTCGACGCTGACCAGGTACAGCCCGTAGGGATGAGCGGTGATGCCGCTGGCACGCCGATCGCGGGCCGCCAGCGCCTCGGCCGCCCACTCCACCGGGCGCTCGCCGGCACCGATGGTCATCAGCATCCCGGCGAAATTGCGCACCATGTGATGCAGGAAGGCGTTGGCGCGAACATCCAGCACGATGAAGCGCCCGTGCTCGATCACCTCGAGATGGTGCACCGTCTTGATCGCCGACTTGGCCTGGCATTGCACCGCGCGGAACGAGGTGAAGTCGTGGGTGCCGACCAGTGCGCGGGCCGCCTCGCGCATGCGCGAGACATCCAGCGGACGGTGGTTCCAGGTGACTTCCTCGGCCATGTGCGCCGGGCGGATCTGGTCGTTGTAGATCACGTAGCGATAGCGCCGCGCCATGGCGGTGAAGCGCGCATGGAAATGCGCCGGCATCACCTTGGCCCAGGTCACGCTGATGTCGTTGGGCAGGTTGGCATTGGTGCCCATGACCCAGGCGATGAGCGAGCGCTCGGCGGTGGTGTCGAAATGCACCACCTGCCCGCTCGCGTGCACCAGCGCGTCGGTACGACCCGCGCACATCAGCGAAACCGGATGGTCAGCCACCCGGGACAGAGCTTTTTCCAGCGCGCCCTGCACGGTCGGCACACCATTTTCCTGGCGCTGCCAGCCGCGATAGCGCGAGCCTTTGAATTCGACGCCCAGGGCAATCCTGGAAACGCCAACGGCGGCCGATTCGGCCGCCGCTGAGGGTACTGCTTCAATCATCTATCTGGAGCCTTCCGGCTCAGGCGATACGCCCGAGCAGTTCGCGAGCTTCCTGCTGCTGGTTGTCGTTACCCTCGGTGAGGACTTCATCGAGGATGTCGCGGGCGCCTTCGGTATCGCCCATGTCGATGTAGGCACGCGCCAGGTCGAGCTTGGTGGCCGCTTCGTCGGCACCGGAGAGGAAGTCGAAATCGTCTTCATCGTCGGCACCTTCGCCCGGCAGACCCAAATCGCTGGCAGCGAAGCTTTCTTCTGCCAGCAACTCGACCGGAGCCTGCGGCTCGTCGTTCTGCGCGGAGAGACGGTCCAACTCGGCGCTGACTTCATCCAGCTGGGCGGAGAAGCTGTCGTCAGCCTTGGCCGGTGCAGGCTCGTCATCCGCCAGGGACAGGTCGAAATCGTCCGGCAGGTCGTCGGCTTGCGGCGCCTTGCTCTCGATATCCAGAGTGAACTCCTCGGGGCTCACACCGGACAGCGAAGCAGTGTCGTCATCCAGGCCGAGCAGGAAGTCGTCTTCCGCCGAAGTCAGGGTGGAGTGGGTGTCTTTCTCCAGATCCTTGTCCAGGTCCAGGGAGAAGTCGCTAAGGTCGTCGACCAGCGACGGGGCCTCGACCTTGGCAACCGGCTCTTCCGGCAGGTCCAGATCAAAGGCGAAATCATCCTCGGCCTTGGCGCTCGGCGCTGCGGCCGGCGAACCGCCCAGGCTCAGGTCGTCGTCCAGGCCGAAGCTGCCGAAGGACAGCTCGTCGTCCTGTTGCACGACGGGAGCGGCGGGCTTGTCGTCCCCCAGATCAAGGTCGTCCAGCGCCAGGTCGAAGGCGTCATCCAGATCATTGTGCGGCTGAGAGGCAGACTCGACGGCCGGCGGAGTCGGCTCCACCTCGAAGTCGTCCAGGCTGAACCCATCGAGGTCGTCGGCAGAAGCTGCGGCAGCAGCCAGGCCACCACCCACGGCAGCCAGAGTGACCATCCCCGGGTAGCGGGACTTCAGTTGCTCGACCTGCGGCTCGGCACCACCAATTTCGCGCAGCTCGTTTTCCTGACGGGCGAAACCTTCGCGATCACCGATCTCGGCATAGACCTCCATCAGCTTCAGGCGCAGGTCGGTGCGCTGCGGCTCGTCGTAGATGGCGCCCTGCAGCAATTCGGCGGCCTGGTTGAAACGACCATAGGCGATGTAGATATCCGCCTCGCCCAGCGCATCGCTGGTCTGCGCAGCCACACGCTCGGGAGCAGTCTGAGCCGGGGCAGCAACCTCGGCGGCTTGCGGCACGTCCAGGGTGTCCAGTTCGCTGCCGGCAAGGGCCAGGTCGTCGTCGAGATGCGGTTCGTCATCCCCGACGTAGGCAGCAAGGCTTTCCTGCTCCTTGGCGGCGCGACGGCGGGAAATGATCATCAGCAGCACCAGCAATGCCAGCAACGCGCTACCAGCAATCGCACCCAGCCAGATCGGATTGGCGAGAATCTCGTCGACGATGCTGGTTTCAGCCTGCTCGACCGGTGCGACAACGGGAGCCGGTTTTGGCTTCTGCGCTTCCGGCGCGGGGGCCGCTGCGACAGGAGCTGGTGCGGGAGCCGGGGCCGGCTGCGGTTGCGCCTCGGCGGCAGGAGCCGGAGGGGTGCCTGCAGCGCCCCCCGGAGTCGGTGCGGCCGGTTGCTCTGCGACCGCCGGAGCCGGTGCAGTGGCGGGCTGGGCAGCCGAATCGGCGCCCGGCACAGGAGCCGGAACAGCAGCGGCGCCGTTAGCAGCACCAGCCTTGTCGTTGCCCAGTTCGCTCTGCAGCTTGGCCAGTTGGGCATCCTTCAGCGCGATAAGCTTCTGCAGCTTATCCATCTGGCTCTGCAGGTCGGTCATGCGGCTGGTCAGCTCGTCGTTCTCGCGACGGGTACTGTCCAGGCTTTCCTTGGTGACGGCCAGCTTGTCAGCGACGGCCTGGCCGTCCTTGCTGCCCTTGTCGCCCCCCTTGGCCTTGCCGTTCTCGCCGGAAAGCAGGCGCAGGCTGTCCTTGGCCTCGGCCTGGGCCGGGGCGTTGCCGGCGTTGGCGCGCGGTGTGGCATCCAGCTGACGGGCGCCGCCAGTGGGCAGGTTTCGGCCTTCACGCCAGGCGGTGTACTGCTGGTTGACCTCGGTAACGGCTGCCGGCTGGGTGCGAGCCTTGATCTGCTCGGCATCGGGCAGGCGCAGCACTTGGCCGCTCTTCAGCCGGTTGATATTGCCGCCGAGGAAGGCATCGGGGTTGAGGTCCTGGATCGCCAGCATGGTCTGCTGGACGGAAACGCTGCCATCCGGGCGCGCACGGGCGGCGATTTCCCAGAGGGTGTCATTCTTGCCGGTGCGGTACTCGTTGCCTTCCAGGCGCCGAGCCGGGGCGGCAGGAGTGGCGCTTGGCGCGGGGGTTGCGCGCGGCGCGGCAGTGGCGGACGGGCGCACCACCGGAGCGGGAACGGCCATCGGCGCACGCGGCACGGCGGCAGCGGTCTGCGGCGAATACAGCGGCGGGTCCAGCAGCACGGTGTACTCGCGCAGCAGCCGGCCATTGGGCCAGAGCACTTCCACGAGGAAGTTCAGGTAGGGTTCCTGCACTGGCCGGTCGGAGGTCACGCGAATGACGCTCTTGCCGTTCGGCTTGACGATGGGCGTGAATTTCAGCCCGGTCAGGAAGTACTGGCGGTCGACGCCGGCCTTGTTGAAGTCTTCTGGCGAAGCCAGCTTCGGGATTACCTCGGCCGCGGACAGGTCACGAACTTCGACCAGCTCGATTTCGGCATCCAGCGGCTGGTTCAGCGCCGAACGCAGGTGGATATCCCCCAACCCCAGCGCATGCGCCATGCCCGAGGTCAGTGCCGAAGCAGCTGCGATTGCCTGCACCAGTTTGCGAAGCCGGACCATATATTAATCCCTTGTTTTAATAGCTTTTTTCTGGATTAGAACAACGTCTAACGGGCGCCGCTGCCCACTACACCTTCCGTTTTTACGGCGGTGTTCTCCCCTGTCAGCGACGTTCCCGGCCAGTATTGCCAAGCTAGAATACTTCTTCAAATATTCGGTAAGTATCTTTTACAGATAGTGTTTTATCAACAATTCGCCCAAGTTCACAGCATTTAGGGCTGCGCCTTTTCTCACATTATCTGACGCAATCCACAAATTCAGTTCGCATGAATCTGCCAGACCGGTCCGTAGGCGACCGACGTAAACACTATCCTGTCCCTGTGCATCACCGATGACAGTCGGGTAATCGTCTTGCACCAGCTCGATACCTTCGGCCGCGTCCAGGGCACCGCTGACAGCCGCCAGGGAAACCGGCGCTGCCGCCTTGATGGAAAGCATCAGGGTATCGCCAAAGAATACCGGCGCCAGGCTGCAGGTCACGCTCAGACCATTCTTCAGCTCGGGGAACAGCACGGCGAGCTCTTCCCCGATGCGGCGCTCCACCACGGAATAGCCCTGCTCGTCGACGCCGCCCAACTGCGCCAGCATGTTGAAGGCGAACTGGCGATCCACCAGCCGCGGCTCCAGCGGACGGGCATTGAGCAGCTCGGCGGTCTGCCGCGCCAACTCCTGCACACCCTCGCGCCCTAGCGCGGAAGCGGACAGGCAGGCGCTCACAGTGACCTGGCGAAGCTCCAGCACGCCGCGCAGCACGGCAAGCACTTCGGCAACCTCGGCGGCCGGCGCTGCCGGGGCAGCAATCAAGGCGGGAAGCTGCAGGGTTTCGACGGCCTCGCCATTCACGCTGGCCTGGGCCAGCAGCGCGGCGGCATTGCTCAGCGACGCCCCACTGAGATCGATCACGCTGCAACCGGCCGCACGGGCGCGGGCGGCGCAGTCGGCAGCAGCTTCGGCGCCCACGGAGAGGAAGGCCAGGCGCACCTTGGCGAAGTCGAAATCATCGAGCTTGCCGACCCGGATGTTGCGCCCGCGGAAAGCGATCGACTTGCCGGCGGATTCGCCGCTGGCCAGCAGGTATAGGTTGGCGACAGGGAAGTCGCGCTCTTCCAGCAGTTCGACCAAAGCCTCGCCAACGAGTCCAGTGGCGCCTACTACGGCGATGTCGAGTGTTTCAGGCATCCGGGGTCTCACAATCGGTGGGTAAAGTAGCGCAGCACTTTACTGCCCCCACCAGCGGCGAAGCAATCGAGGGCCCCGCCGCCTATCGCCGCAGCTCAGGGGCGCGGCGCACCCTCCGCCGCCTGGGCGGTCAGCGGCGCGCCGGCCTGGGCAACCGCACCGGCTGCAGCCTGGGGATTGCCGGCTTGCGGAGCCGCCTGGGTCCTGGCGCGGTCCTGCTCGGCCAGACGCGCGATGAGACCGGCGATCTGCGAATCCTTCAGCTCGATCAGCTTGTTCAGTTTCTGGGTCTGGCTTTCCAGGTCGGATATCCGGCTGCGCAATTCATCGCCCTCGCGATGCGCGCTGTCCAGGCCCTCCTGAGCCACCGCCAGTTGCTCGGCCTCGACCTTGCCCTTGTCCTTGCCCGGCTGACCGGAGATCAGGCGCAGGTTGTCGCTCTCTTCGGCCTTTGCCGGCGCGCTGCCCGCTTCGGCCTTGTGGGTCGCGTCCAACTGGCGACCCTGCTGGGCCAGTTGCGGATTGCGCTTGGCTTTCCACTCGGAATTCTGGGTTTCTACGTGAGCCACGGCCTGGGCGTGGCTCTGCTCGCGAATCTGCTGTTCGCTGGGCAGGCGCAGGACCTGGCCGGCTTTCAGGCGATTGACGTTGCCGTCGACGAAGGCATCGGGGTTCATGCGCTGGATCGCCACCATGGTCTGCATGACCGAGACGCTGCTGGAAGGCCGATTGCGCGACGCGATGTCCCACAGCGCGTCGTTGCGCTGGATGCGATAGCTGTCAGCCGGCGAATTGGCAACCGATGGCGCTACCGACGGCGCCAGCGGTTGCACTTGCGGCGCGCGGACCGCAGCCACCGGCGCGATGGCCGGCGGCGTGACCGGGCTGGCCAGGTAGGTCGGCGGGTCCAGCAGCAAGGTGAATTCGCGCACCAGGCGACCCTGCGGCCAGACCACCTGGAGGACGAAGTTCACGTAGGGCTCGCGAATCGGCTTGGACGAGCTGACGTGAATGACGCCACGGCCGTTCTTGCCGACGTCGGGCGTGAATTTCAGCCCGCTGGCGACCACATTGCGGTCCACACCCAGACGCTCGAAGTCATCTGCCGAGGCAAGACTCACCGCGACTTCTTCAGAACTCAGGTCAGCCACGCCGCGCAGGTCGATATTGGCCGAGAGGGTCTGCCCCAGCGCTGCCCGCGAGGAGATGTCGCCCAGCTCCAGGGCGCCTGCCATGCCCGGCATGAACGCCGCGGCGACTGCCGTCGCCAACCACAATTTGTGTAACCGAGCCATTGTCTCCCCCGCTGCTTGCTTGCCGTCGGCCGGCGCGAAAAGGCGCGCCGAAACCTGTCCCCATGGACGGGCTGCGAGGATAGCGACTGGTTCCCGGTGGCATTTGCGGGTGCGTCACAGAAACTGGCGCCAAAGAGCCGGCAGTCAAACGGACTGGCGTTTTTGTGCGGCGGTTCACCTACACGCTGGGAACTTCTCGTGCGCCACAAAGCACGACGCCGGCTCAGGCCGGCGTCGTGGGATTCACACTCAGGAGCGAATCAACGCTCGAGCAGGATACGCAGCATGCGGCGCAGCGGTTCGGCGGCGCCCCACAGCAGCTGGTCGCCCACGGTGAAGGCGCCCAGGAACTGAGTGCCCATGTTGAGCTTGCGCAGACGGCCGACCGGAACGCTCAGGGTGCCGGTGACGGCCGCCGGAGTCAGTTCGCGCATGCTGATCTCGCGCTGGTTGGGGATCAGCTTGACCCAGGGATTGTGCTGGCTGATCAGGCCTTCGATGTCCGCGATGGGTACATCCTTGTTCAGCTTGATGGTCAGCGCCTGGCTGTGGCAGCGCATGGCGCCAATGCGCACGCAGATGCCATCCACCGGGATCGGGTTCTTGAAGCGGCCGAGGATCTTGTTGGTCTCTGCCTGGCCTTTCCACTCTTCGCGGCTCTGGCCGTTGGGCAGTTCCTTGTCGATCCACGGGATCAGGCTGCCGGCCAGCGGCGCACCGAAGTTCTCGGTGGGCATGGCGTCGCTGCGGATGGCTTCGGCGACCTTGCGGTCGATGTCGAGGATGGCGCTGGACGGGTTGGCCAGGTCATCGGCGACGGAAGCGTTGATGGCGCCCATCTGCTTGATCAGCTCGCGCATGTTCTGCGCACCGGCGCCCGAGGCCGCCTGATAGGTCATCGCGCTCATCCACTCGACCAGGCCGGCTTCGAACAGGCCGCCCAGGGCCATCAGCATCAGGCTGACGGTGCAGTTGCCGCCGATGTAGTTCTTGGTGCCGGCGTCCAGCGAGTTGTCGATGACCTTGCGGTTCACCGGGTCGAGGACGATCACCGCGTCATCCTGCATGCGCAGGCTGGAGGCGGCATCGATCCAGTAGCCCTGCCAGCCGGCTTCGCGCAGCTTGGGGAAGACTTCGCTGGTGTAGTCGCCGCCCTGGCAGGTCAGGATGACGTCGAGGGTTTTCAGTTCCTCGATGCTGTAGGCGTCTTTGAGGGGGGCAATGTCCTTGCCAATGGACGGACCTTCGCCACCCACGTTGGAAGTGGTGAAGAACACCGGCTCGATCAGGTCGAAGTCCCGCTCTTCCAGCATCCGCTGCATGAGCACCGAACCCACCATGCCACGCCAACCGATCAGACCTACACGCTTCATCGCTACTACACCTTCATATATTTAGAGGGCCGTCGCTCCCGCATTCCTGACAAGAGCGCGGGAACGAGCGAGCCGAACAGATTACAGATTCCGCAGAGCCGCGACTACCGCATCGCCCATTTCGCGGGTACCGACCTTGGTGCAGCCTTCGGACCAGATGTCACCGGTACGCAGACCCTGGTCGAGCACCAGGCTCACGGCCTTCTCGATGGCGTCGGCAGCGGCACCTTCGTTGAAGGTGTAACGCAGCATCATCGAGACCGAGAGGATGGTCGCCAGCGGGTTGGCGATGCCCTTGCCGGCGATGTCCGGCGCGGAACCGTGGCAGGGCTCGTACATGCCCTTGTTGTTCGAATCCAGCGAGGCGGAAGGCAGCATGCCGATGGAGCCGGTGAGCATGGAAGCCTCATCCGACAGGATGTCGCCGAACATGTTGTCGGTCACCATCACGTCGAACTGCTTGGGCGCGCGGACCAGTTGCATGGCAGCGTTGTCGACGTACATGTGCGACAGCTCGATGTCCGGGTAGTCCTTGGCGACTTCCTCGACCACTTCGCGCCACAGCTGGCTGGAAGCCAGGACGTTGGCCTTGTCCACCGAGCAGAGCTTCTTGTTGCGCACGCGGGCCATGTCGAAGCCGACACGGGCGATGCGGCGGATTTCGCTCTCGCTGTACGGGAGGGTGTCGTACGCCTGGCGCTCGCCGTTCTCCAGCACGCGCTGCTCGCGCGGTTGGCCGAAGTAGATGCCACCGGTCAGCTCGCGGACGATGAGGATGTCCAGGCCGGCGACCACTTCGGGCTTCAGGCTGGAGGCATCGGCCAGTTGCGGGTAGAGGATGGCCGGGCGCAGGTTGCCGAACAGGCCCAGCTGCGAGCGGATCTTCAGCAGGCCACGCTCGGGACGGATGTCACGTTCGATCTTGTCCCACTTCGGGCCACCCACGGCGCCCAGCAGCACGGCGTCGGAAGCGCGCGCGCGCTCCAGGGTCTCGTCGGCCAGCGGTACACCGTGCTTGTCGATGGCGGCGCCGCCGATCACGTCCTCGGTCAGCTCGAAGCCCAGGGAGAACTTGTCGTTGGCCAGCTCCAGCACCTTGACCGCTTCGGCCATGATTTCCGGGCCGATACCGTCGCCGGGGAGAACCAGAATCTGTTTGCTCATCTTTCTGCTCACTTTTTGAAAGTCGCTTGGCAAATAAAGCCGCTTGGCAAATAACGTAACGCCCCGGATGGCTCGCGCCATCCGGGGGCGGTCAGAACCTTGAATTCAGCGCTCCGCCCAGAGCACCAGCACATCAGTGCTGAAAGAACCCTCGGCGTCGATCTCGAAATACTCGCGCACCTCGTCGCCCATCGAAAGCTGCAGGGCACGAATGGCCTGGCGCATCACCTCAGGGGTGCG
Source organism: Pseudomonas sp. PDM18 (assembly GCF_014852585.1). Taxonomy (GTDB): domain Bacteria; phylum Pseudomonadota; class Gammaproteobacteria; order Pseudomonadales; family Pseudomonadaceae; genus Pseudomonas. The sequence goes on from NZ_JACVBX010000001.1 coordinate 168,059, forward strand.
CATGCGCTCGACCCAGGAAGTGAACTCCAGGCGCAGACGCTGGCGCTTGGCGGCAGTCACCGCGAGGCCCGCTTCGCCGACCAGACGTGCCCACTCCGACGGGGAATAGTCACGCACATGGCTGGTGTCGCGCAGGACCTCGACAGTCTGCAGATAGGTGTCCAGCAGAGGCAAGCCCGGTGCCGCGACATCGATGAAGCAGACCACGCCGCCCGGTTTGAGCACCCGGCGCACTTCGCGCAGCGCCTGGCCGACATCCCGCCAGTGGTGCGCGGAATAGCGGCTGAAGACGAAATCGAACTCGCCGTCCTCGAACGGCAGCTGCTCGGCGGCGCCACAGCGCGTGGCGATGTTGCCCAGCCCACGCTCGGCGGCGGCCGAGGCCACCACATCGAGCATCTGCTGGGACAGGTCGTAAGCCACCACTTCGCCAGCCAGCGGCGCTACGTTGAAGCTCACATGCCCTGCCCCGCTACCCAGGTCGAGCACGCGCGCACCGGTAGTCGTCGACAGTCGCTCGCGCAGCTGGGCGAACTCTTCGCCCTGGGCGTGTACGGCGCTGGTCAGGTAAGCGTTGGCCTGGGCGCCGAACTGGCGCTGGACCACTTGCTCGTGACGACTCTCGGTCATGGTGCTCTCCTTGAAGAGTGGTGCGACGCCGCTCAGGCGTCGCGGAACAACCAGGGCTGGTTCTGCTTGTAGCCGGTCTCGAAACTGCGGATGGCCTCGGCGTCCTGCAGGGTCAGGCCGATGTCGTCCAGGCCGTTGAGCAGGCAGTGCTTGCGGAACGCATCCACTTCGAAGCTGTACTGCTTGCCGTCCGGACGGGTCACGGTCTGCGCGGCGAGGTCAACGGTCAGCTGGTAACCCTCGGTGGCTTCGCACTGCTCGAACAGCTCGTCGACTTCCTCATCCTTCAGGATGATCGGCAGCAGGCCGTTCTTGAAGCTGTTGTTGAAGAAGATGTCGGCGAAGCTCGGTGCGATCACGGTGCGGAAGCCGTACTCGTCCAGCGCCCACGGCGCGTGCTCGCGGGAGGAGCCGCAACCGAAGTTTTCCCGGGCCAGCAGCACGCTGGCGCCCTGAAAACGCGGGAAGTTGAGGACGAAGTCCTTGTTCACCGGACGCTTGGAGTTGTCCTGGTTGGGCTGCCCCACATCGAGGTAGCGCCACTCATCGAACAGGTTCGGGCCGAAGCCAGTGCGCTTGATCGACTTGAGGAACTGCTTGGGGATGATCTGGTCGGTGTCGACGTTGGCGCGATCGAGCGGCGCAACGAGACCGGTGTGCTGGGTAAAGGCTTTCATGTTCGGTCTCCTCAGGCCTGCATCAATTCACGTACGTCGATGAAACGGCCGGTCACGGCAGCCGCGGCGGCCATCGCCGGGCTCACCAGGTGGGTACGACCACCTGCGCCCTGGCGGCCTTCGAAGTTGCGGTTGGAGGTGGAAGCGCAATGCTCGCCGCTCTCCAGGCGGTCCGGGTTCATCGCCAGGCACATGGAGCAGCCTGGTTCACGCCATTCGAAGCCGGCTTCGATGAAGATCTTGTCCAGGCCTTCCTGCTCGGCCTGGGCTTTCACCAGGCCCGAACCCGGCACGACCAGCGCCTGCTTCACCGTGGCAGCGACCTTGCGGCCCTTGGCCACGGCGGCGGCAGCGCGCAGGTCTTCGATGCGCGAGTTGGTGCAGGAGCCGATGAACACGCGATCCAGCTGGATATCGGTGATCGCCTGGTTGGCATTCAGGCCCATGTATTTCAGCGCGCGGACGATGGAATCGCGCTTGACCGCATCGGCTTCGGCCGCCGGGTCCGGCACGTTCTGGTCCACTGCGAGGACCATCTCGGGCGAAGTACCCCAGCTGACCTGCGGCTTGATGTCCTCGGCACGCAGCTCGACGATGGTGTCGAAGTGCGCATCGGCGTCGGAAACCAGATCGCCCCAGGCTTCCACGGCCTTGTCCCAGTCACTGCCTTGCGGCGAGAACGGACGGCCCTTCACGTAGTCGACGGTCTTCTGGTCGCACGCCACCATGCCGACGCGAGCGCCCGCTTCAATGGACATGTTGCAGATGGTCATGCGGCCTTCCATGGACAGGTCGCGGATGGCGCTGCCGGCGAATTCCAGGGCATGGCCGTTGCCGCCGGCGGTGCCGATCTTGCCGATCACCGCGAGGACGATGTCCTTGGCGGTCACGCCGAAGGGCAGTTTGCCTTCCACGCGAACCTGCATGTTCTTCATCTTCTTGGCGACCAGGCACTGGGTGGCGAGCACGTGCTCCACCTCGGAGGTGCCGATGCCATGGGCCAGCGCACCAAAGGCGCCGTGGGTCGAGGTGTGCGAGTCGCCGCAGACCACGGTCATGCCCGGCAGGGTCGCGCCCTGCTCCGGGCCGACCACGTGAACGATGCCCTGACGGACGTCGTTCATCTTGAATTCGAGGATGCCGAAGTCATCGCAGTTCTCGTCCAGGGTCTGTACCTGGATGCGCGACACTTCGTCGGCGATGGCCGCGAGGCCGCCCTGGCGCTCGACCTGGGTGGTCGGCACGTTGTGGTCCGGGGTCGCGATGTTCGCGTCGATGCGCCACGGCTTGCGGCCGGCCAGGCGCAGACCTTCGAAGGCCTGCGGCGAGGTCACTTCGTGGAGGATGTGACGGTCGATGTAGATGAGCGACGAACCATCGTCACGGCGCTTCACCTCGTGCATTTCCCAGAGTTTGTCGTAGAGCGTCTTGCCGGCCATCAGAGAGTCCTCATCAGCGTCTTTCTATGCCCCTAGGGCTTGTGGGGATGATGCTATGGCTTGTCGTCAAATAACTCAAATTCATATTTTTTATCCAAAGGATTCCCACGAGGAATACGGTGCGCTATAAAAGTCGGGCGCCGCCGCCAGAGCGCAGGGAGTCGACATGGATCTGACCAGCCTCAACACTTTCCTCGCCATCGCTGAATCCGGCAGTTTCTCCGAAGCCGGCGAGCGCCTGCACCTGACGCAACCGGCCATCAGCAAGCGCATCGCCGCCCTGGAGAACCAGCTGGGCGTGCGTCTGTTCGACCGCGTCGGCCGCGAAGTGACCCTGACCGAATCCGGTCGCGCCCTGCTGCCACGCGCCTACCAGATCCTCAATGTGCTGGACGACACCCGTCGTGCCCTGACCAACCTCAACGGCGAGGTGAGCGGCCGGCTGGTCCTGGCCACCAGTCACCACATCGGCCTGCACCGCCTGCCGCCGCTGCTGCGCGCCTTCACCAAGGCCCACCCGCAGGTCGCGCTGGACATCCAGTTCTGTGACTCGGAAGTGGCCTACGAAGAGATTCTCCACGGCCGCGCCGAGCTGGCCGTGATCACCCTCGCCCCGGAAACCGCCGAACCCGTGCGCGCCGTGCCGGTGTGGGACGACCCGCTGGACTTCGTCGCCGCCCCCGAGCACCCGCTGTCGGTACAGGGCCCGGTGTTTCTCGCCGACGTGGCGCGGCACCCGGCGGTCTTCCCCGGCGGCAACACCTTCACCCACCACATCGTGCGGCGCATGTTCGAGGCCGAGGGCCTGACGCCGAACATCGGCATGAGCACTAACTACATGGAGACCATCAAGATGATGGTCTCCATCGGCCTGGCCTGGAGCGTGCTGCCACGCACCATGCTCGATGACAGCGTCGTCCGCCTGCCACTGCAGGACATCCAGCTCAGCCGCCAGCTGGGCTACATCCTGCATACCGAGCGCACGCTGTCCAATGCCGCACGAGCCTTCATGCGCCTGCTCGACGCCCAAGCGGCCGGGCTTGCGCCTGTCGCGGCCTAACCTCTATTGTTCTGACAGAACTAGAAGAAGGGGCCCGAATGCCCGTCCGCACACCCGTTCGCGTTAGCCGGCCCCACTTGGCCGGCGCTGCCAGACACAGGGGGAGCGCCGCATGAGCCGCGATCCGCACACGCCCCCGCACGCCTCCCACGGACAGGACAAGTTCGCCAAAGCCTTTCATACCGCGCCCGATGCCATGGTCATCACCGACCGGGACAGCGGAAAACTCCTCGAACTCAATGCCAGTTTCGTCGACCACTTCGGCTGGAGCCGCGAAGAAGCCCTCGGCCGCACCTCCCTGCAACTCGGCCTCTGGCGCAGCCTGGACGAACGCCAGCGGATGCTCGACAAGATCACCGCCGAGCGCCAGGTCGACGGCTTCGACGTCACCCTTATCACCCGTACCGGCGAAGTCCGCAGCGCCCGCGTCTACGGCTGCCAGATCGAACAGGACGGTCGCCCCTGCCTGGTCCTGACCGTTCGTGACATCACCCGCATGCGCGCCCAGGAACGCGCCCTGCGCGACAGCCAGGAGCGCCTGGACCTGGCGCTGGACTCCGCGCAGCTGGGCATCTGGGACTGGCACATCCCCAGCGGCCTCCTCTACGGCTCGGCCCGCGCCGCCGTTCTGCACGAATTGCCTGACCGGGATTTCCACGGGCCCTTCGGCGAATTCTTCGCCTGCGTCGACAAGACCGACCGCCAACGCATGCGCCAGGTATACGCGCGGCTCGCTCGCGGGCCGGAGAACGACTACCAGTTCACCTACCGCGCCCAGCTCGACTCCGGCGAAGTGCGCTACCTGGAAAGCCGCGCGCGGCTGTACCGCGATGCCGATGGCAAACCGCTGCGCATGGCCGGCACCCTGCTCGACATCACCGACCGCGTCCTGCGCGAACGCAGCCTGCAAGCCTCGGAAGAGAAGTTCGCCAGCCTGTTCCAGGGTAGCCCGGACCCGATCTGCGTATCGCGGGTGCGCGACGGCGAGTTCGTCGAAGTAAACCCGAGCTTCTGCAGCACCTTCGGCTGGCTCGCCGAGGAGATCATCGGTCGCTCGTCCCACCAGGTGACTTTCTGGGCCGACCACCACCAGCGCTCGCGGCTGTTCGAGCAACTCATGCGCGACCACTCGCTGCAGAACGTCGAGGTGCAGTTCCTCACCCGTGAAGGCCAGACCATCACCTGCATGGTGGCCAGCCGGCTGATCTGGGTCGACCGCCAGCTGTGCATCCTTTCCAGCTTCCGCGACGTCACCCGCCGGCTGCAGGCCGAAGCCGCGCTCAAGGCCAGCCAGGAGAAGTTCGCCAAGGCGTTCCACTCCAGCCCCGACGCCATCACCATCACCGAACGCGAGACCGGCCGTTATATAGAGGTCAACGAAGGTTTCTTCCGCCTCACCGGCTACCCTCCGGACGAGGTCCTGGGACAGACCTCGCTGGGCATGAATATCTGGGCAGACCCGGACGAGCGCCTGAACATGATCGCCGCGCTGAACCGCGACGGCTTCGTCCACCACCTGGAAATGCGCGGCCGCCACCGCGACGGCACGATCAAGACGGTGGACGTGTCGGTGGAGCCGATCGAACTGGGAGGCGTGGACTGCCTGCTGCTCACTGCCCGCGACACCAGCGAGCTGCGCGAGGCCGAGGCGCGCATCCAGCACCTGGCCTACCACGACGCCCTGACCGACCTGCCCAACCGCGCGCTGCTGATGGACCGCCTGAAACAGCAGATTTCCCTACTGCAGCGCCATAGCCTGCGCGGCGCGCTGATGTTCCTGGATCTGGACCATTTCAAGCACATCAACGATTCCCTCGGGCACTCGGTCGGCGACTCCATCCTGCAGATGGTCACCGCGCGCCTGGAGGCCAGCGTGCGCCAGGAAGACACCGTAGCGCGCCTGGGCGGCGACGAGTTCGTGGTGCTGCTGACGGGCATCGAGGGTAGCCGTCTGGAAACCGCCCAGCAGGTGCGTCAGCTGGCGGAAAAACTCCGTGACCTGCTGGCCGAGCCGATGCTGCTGGACGGCCACCGCTTGCAGATCACGCCGAGCATCGGCATCGCGCTGATCCCCGATGACGGCGCGACCCCGGACGACCTGCTCAAGCGCGCTGACATCGCCATGTACCGCGCCAAGGACGCCGGCCGCAATACCGTGCAGCTGTTCCACGAGTCCATGCAGCAGGCAGCCATCGAGCGCCTGCGCCTGGAGAACGGCCTGCGCATGGCGCTGGCCCGCCGTGAATTCAACCTGCACTACCAGCCGCAGGTGGACGCCCGCGATTCGCGCATCGTCGGCGCCGAGGCACTGCTGCGCTGGCGCCACCCGACTCGCGGGCCGCAATCGCCGGCCAGCTTCATCCGTGTACTGGAGGACAGCGGGCTGATCGTCGAGGTCGGCCAGTGGGTACTAGAGGAAGCCTGCCGCACCGGCGCGCGACTGCTCTCCGAGGGCCACATCAATGTCGAGAACTTCAGTCTCAGCGTGAACATCAGCCCCCGGCAGTTCCGCCAGAGCGACTTCGTCGAGCGCCTGCTTACCCTGCTGCACAAGACCAAACTGCCGCCCAGCCTGCTGAAACTCGAGATCACCGAGGGCATCGTGATCCAGCAACTGGACGACACCATTGCACGCATGGAGCGCCTGCGTGAAGCCGGCGTGCAGTTCGCCATGGACGACTTCGGCACCGGCTATTCCTCGCTGACCTACCTCAAGCGCCTGCCGGTGGATAGTCTGAAGATCGACCAGAGCTTCGTGCGCGACGCACCCAGCAACAGCAACGACGCGGAAATCGTCCGCGCCATCATTGCCATGGGGCATAGCCTCGGGCTGGAACTGGTGGCCGAAGGGGTGGAAACCCCGGAACAGTTGGCGCTGCTGACCGACCAGGGTTGTCACCTGTACCAGGGCTACCTGTTCGGCCGCCCGGTGCCGCTGGAGGATTTCATCGCCCTGCTGCCCGGCAACGATACCCGGCAGGCGACCTGAGGCCTGCTATTGCGCGGGCCGCAACTCCGACATCACCACCATCACCTGCGCCTCGTCGGCTTCGCCGTCGTTCAGATAGAGGTGGCCGACGCTGCTGTCGAAATAGGCTGTCTCGCGAGGCCCTATGCTGACCGACTCGCCCGTCTCGAACTGGATGCACACCCGGCCGGTCACCACCATGGCGAACTCCTGGCCCGGGTGTCGGACGTAATCATCGAACTCGCCAATCTCGCGGGCGAAGATGCGCGCGTAGAGCGGCGTCATGCTGCGTTGCGGGAAATCGCCGGCGATGGGGTAGTACTCGTAGCCGCCGGTGTCGTAGCCCGCCGCGTCGTCGATTCCGGTCTTGACGAAAGTCTTCAGCCCTATCAGCCCGCCGACGGACGGCAATGGGCGGAACAGCTGGGCAATATCCACCTGCAGAGCCCGGGCGGCTGCGGCCAGTTTGTCGTAGCTCACCGCCACCTGCGCCAGCTCCATCTTCGACAGGGTGGAGACCGCCACGCCAGACAAGTCGGAGAGCTGTTTCAGGGTCAGTTTCTGCTGTTTGCGAACCGCCCGCAGGCGCGCACCGACTTCGTCTCGATCCAGTTGCTGGGGCTTGGGTAGTGCCTGGGCGGTTTCGCTCATGGGATATCTCGTGAGGGGGCCGACGAAAGTTTACCGGGCCTTGCCTTTGGCGCAAAAATTCTCATATCTTAGATTTCTCACATAAGAGAAAACCTGCAGAAGGCCCATGCAGTGAGCCATTTCGATTTCGTCATCATCGGTGCCGGCATTGCCGGCGCCTCCCTCGCCTACCGCCTGAGCGAGACGCACAAAGTGCTGGTGCTGGAGCGCGAAGAGCAGCCCGGCTATCACTCCACCGGGCGCTCCGCCGCCATGTTCATGGCGGCCTACGGCACGCCGCAGATCCAGGCGCTGACCCGCGCCAGCCGGGCCTTCTACGAGAACCCGCCGGCCGGTTTCAGCGAGCACCCGATCCTCACTCCGCGCGGCTGCCTGTACGTGGGCGGCCCAGAGCACGTCGAGCTGCTCAAGCAGGCCGAAAGCACGCCCGGCGTCGAGCGCATCAGCACCGAACAGGCGCTGGAACTCCTCCCTGTCCTGCGCGCCGACGCCATTATCGGCGCGCTCTACGAGCCGGACGCCCGCGACCTCGACGTACACGCCCTGCATCAGGGTTACCTGCGCGCGCTGCGCCAGCGCGGCGGCGAGCTGCGGAACAACCGTGAGCTGCTGTCGGCGGAATACGCTGAAGAAGTGTGGACGCTCGAACTCAGCCAGGGCGAAACCGTCCAGGCCGCACAACTGGTCAACGCCGCTGGCGCCTGGGCCGATCACGTCGCCGAGCGCTGCGGCATCCGCCCGGTCGGCCTGCAGCCTTGCCGCCGCACCGCCTTCACCTTCCCAGCGCCCGAAGGCATGGACATCAGCCGCTGGCCGACGGTGATCGGCATCGACGAAAGCTTCTACTTCAAGCCGGACGCCGGCCAGTTGCTCGGTTCCCCCGCCAATGCCGACCCAGTGGAAGCGCAGGACGTGCAGCCTGAGGAACTCGATATCGCCCTTGGCGTGTACCACATCGAAGAGCACACCACCCTGGCGATCCGCCGGCCGAGCCATAGCTGGGCCGGGCTGCGCTCGTTCGTCGCCGATGGTGACCTGGTGATCGGCCAGGACGCGCAGAACCCGGCGTTCTTCTGGCTGGCCGCCCAGGGCGGCTACGGCATCCAGTCCGCCGATGGTGTGTCGCGCCTGGCCCAGTCACTGCTGCTCGGCCAGCCATTGCCCGAATCCCTGCGCCAGGAAGGCGTCGATCCCCAGCGCCTGAGCCCGGCGCGCCTGCGTTGAATTCTCCGGAGAGAAATCCATGAGCGATATCCAGCGTTACCCCAGCACCCTGCCCTTCCCCTTCTCCCGCGCCGTGAAGGCCGGCGGCTTCCTGTTCCTGTCCGGACAGATTCCGATGACCGCCGATGGCCAGGTCGTGAAGGGCGACATCCAGACCCAGACCGAAGCGGTGATGACCCGCATCGCCGAGAGCCTGGAAGCCTGCGGTGCCAACTACTCCCAGGTGGTGAAGGCCACGGTGTGGCTGTCCGACATGGCGCACTTCGCCGGCTTCAACGAGGTGTACAAGCGCTACTTCGACCAGGGCCTGCCGGTGCGCTCCTGCGTCGCTTCGGCGCTGGCGCTGGGCGTGGACGTCGAGGTGGAAGTCCAGGCCTACGTCGGCCAGGCGTGACCCTTTTCGACCCCGCCGCGGGCGGGCCGCTCTCATAACAACAACAGAGTCTCGATCATGAAAACCAGTCTCAAGCTCGGCGGTGCCTACATCGGCCTGGTGGTGGGCGTCGGCTTCGCCTCGGGCCAGGAAATCCTCCAGTTCTTCGGCGGCTTCGGCCTCATGGGCCTGGCCGGCGCGCTGGTGGCGCTGGCGCTGTTCGCCTTCCTGCTGATGAACCTCTACCAGATCGGCAGCCGTCTGCAGACCCAGTCGCACAAGGAAGCCATGGAGTACATCTGTGGCAAGCCGCTGGGCCGCGTCGTCGATCTGATGCTGACCTTCTTCCTGTTCGGCACCATGGTGGTGATGTTCGCCGGCGCCAACTCGTCCTTCGAGCAGCAACTGGGGATCGGCCATTCCATCGGCGGCATCGTCCTCGGCGTGCTGACCGTCATCACCGTGTGCCTGGGCCTGAAGCGGGTGATCACCCTGATGAGCCTGATCACCCCGGTGCTGATGATCATCGTGGCGATCATCGCCGTCTACGCGCTGACGCACATTCAAAAGCCGCTGGCGGAGCTGGAACAGATCGCCCTGGCAGTGCCGCACCCGGCGCCCAACTGGCTGCTCGGCGCGCTGCTCTATGTCTCGTACAACGTCGCCGCCACCGCGGCGGCCGTGGTGGTGATGGGCGGTAGCGTGGCCAACCTGCGCACCGCCGCGATGGGTGGGGTGTTCGGCGGCATCGGCGTGGGCGTACTGATCCTCGCCATGGCCCTGGTGATGCTGGTGCAGATCGATGTGATCGGCGGCAGCGCCATACCGACCCTGCTACTGAGCAACAACATCGCGCCCTGGTTCGGCGACGTGATGCTGGCGCTGCTGCTGGTGAAGTTGTACTGCACCACCAGCGGCTTCGCCTACACCCTGGCCGCGCGCTGTGCCGCCTACGGCGTGCCGTTCCGCGTGGCGACCGTGGTCGCGGTGGTGCTCGCCTTCATCGCCAGCCAGGTCGGCTTCGTCAAGCTGGTGAGCCTGGTCTATCCGGCCATGGGTTACCTGGGCTTCGCGTTGATGGCAGCCATCGTCTTCGCCTGGTGGCGCAATCGCTCGGCGCCACTGGGCCAGAACGCCTGATACATCGATGCAGAAAAACAAAACGCCCGCCTCTTTCGAGGCGGGCGTTCTTGTTTGCGGCTACGACCCGGCTAGCGCCGGGGCGCGGCTCAGCCTTCGATGGCCGGTTGCTGGCCGTTGATGGCGATCCGCTTGGGCTTGGCTTCTTCCGGAACGATGCGCACCAGCTCGACGCTGAGCAGGCCGTTCTTCAGCGATGCGCCCTGGACCTCGATGTGGTCGGCGAGGCGGAACGACAGCTTGAAGGCGCGCTGGGCGATGCCCTGGTGCAGGTAGGTGACGCTCTCGGAAGCCTTTTCGCGCTTGCCGCCGTTGACGGTCAGCACGCCGCGCTCCACTTGCAGTTCCAGGTCTTCTTCCTGCAGGCCGGCGGCGGCGATGACGATGCGGTAGCTGTCGTCACCGTGCTTCTCGACGTTGTAGGGCGGGTAGGAACTGCCGCTTTCACTGCGCAGGGCGGACTCGAACAGATCGTTGAAACGATCGAAGCCAACGGACTGGCGGAACAGCGGGGCGAGGGAAAGGACGTTGCTCATGGCGAATCTCCTGAATATTTCAGCAAGGTATGATCTGGAGCCTGAGGTCAGAACTCCGCTGCGGGACCCGTCTTCGGCCTCCCGCAGGGACATAGATAGGGACGGCCAAATCCGTTTCAAGCCCGTTTTCGAAAAAAGGATTTCATCGTGAAAAAGGTCATGCTGATCACCGGCGCCAGCCGCGGCATTGGCGCCGCTACCGCGCGGCTCGCCGCCGAGCGCGGCTTCGCCGTGGCGATCAACTATCACCGTAAGCGCGAGGCGGCCGAGGCGCTCGTCGCGCAGATCACTGCACTCGGTGGCAAGGCGCGTGCGTTTGCCGCCGACGTGACGAATGAAGGCGACGTCCTGCGGCTGTTCCGTGAAGTGGACGAAGCTTTCGGCCGCCTCGATGTGCTGGTGAACAACGCCGGCATCCTGGAGCGCCAGATGCGCCTGGAGGACATGGACGTGGCGCGTCTGCAACGGGTGTTCGCGGTGAACGTCACCGGCACCTTCCTCTGCTGCCGCGAAGCGGTAAAACGCATGGCGCACAAGCAGGGTGGCGAAGGCGGAAGCATCGTCAACGTCTCGTCCATGGCCTCGCGCCTGGGCTCGCCCAATGAGTACATCGACTACGCCGCCGCCAAGGGCGCAGTGGACAGCCTGACCATCGGCCTGGCCAAGGAAGTGGCAGCCGAAGGCATCCGCGTGAACGCCGTGCGACCTGGGCTGATCAGAACCGAGATCCACGCCAGCGGCGGCGAGCCGGGGCGCGTGCAGCGGCTGCGCTCGGCGATTCCTCTGGGTCGCGGCGGTGAGGCGGAAGAAGTGGCGCGGGCGATCCTGTTCCTCGCTTCGGACGATTCCAGCTACAGCACCGGCAGTTTCGTCGACGTCAGCGGTGGGCGCTGATCCGGCGTTGTCCCGGACCACGCTTTTGTAGGAGCGAGCTTGCTCGCGAACCGCCCCACCGACGGCGTATCGGGGGCAACTGCATTCGCGAGCAAGCTCGCTCCTACGAAGAGCAGATCAGGCGGCGACTTCGATCTGGACCTGCAGCATCCGATCCAGCACTTCGCAATCGTGCTCGCGGCGCACCTGGGCGAACAGCTCCACAGCTTCGGGATAACTGCGGGTGAGCATCCCCAGCCACTGCTTCAGGCGCCCCGGTGCGTACCGCGGCGCCAGCTTGCGCCGGGCCTGGCGCCAGAAGTCGTCGAGCAGCACGCGCACTTCCGACCAGGGCATCGGCACCACTTCGCGGCCATCGCGCCACGCGGCGATCTGCCGGGCGAGATCGGGGCGGGAAACCAGCCCGCGGCCGAGCATGATGTCCGCCACGCCGCTGATGGAGCGGCAACGGTGGTAATCTTCGAGGGTCCAGACTTCGCCGTTGGCGAACACCGGCACCTTCACCGCCTCCGCCACTTTCGCCACCCACTCCCAATGCGCTGGCGGCTTGTAGCCGTCGGCCTTGGTCCGCGCATGCACCACCACATGGGCGGAGCCAGCATCAGCCAGAGCGCGGGCGCAGTCGATGGCGCCGTCCGGGCTGTCGTAACCCAGGCGCATCTTCGAGGTCACCGGAATGTGAGCCGGCACCGCGCGGCGCACCGCCTCGATGATGCTGAACATCAGCTCGGGTTCCTTGAGCAAAACCGCTCCGCCACGGGACCGGTTCACCGTCTTGGCCGGGCAGCCGAAGTTAAGGTCGATCACCGGGGCGCCCAGCTCGCAGGCCTGCACGGCGTTTTCTGCCAGCAGTTGCGGGTCGGAGCCGAGCAGCTGTAAGCGCATCGGCACGCCGGCGCGGGTGCGGCTGCCATGCGCCAGTTCCGGAGCGAGCGCCAGGAACGACGACGGCGGCAGCAGCCGGTCATTGATGCGGATGAATTCGGTGACGCACCAGTCGATGCCGCCGACGCGGGTCAGCACATCGCGGAGGATGTCATCTACCAGCCCCTCCATCGGGGCCAGGGCGATCTGCACGGGGGAATCTCGGGCTATGGCGAAGGCCGCGGATTGTAGGGAATGCGCCGCGCCGGGAAAAGCGCGGCGCGACGGATCACGCGCCGGCAGCCACAGTTTCCGGGGCGAGCAGCGCGCGGCCGTAGCCTTCGATGAACTCCACCGGCATGCGCTTGGGCCTGCCGCTGGACAGCTCGATGCAGACGAAGGTGGTCTGTGCGCGCAGCAGGGTCAGCGCATCCGCCGGACGCACCAGCTGGAAGTGACGGGTCATCTTCAGTCGCTGGTCGGACTGGACGATCCAGGTCGCCAGTTGCAGTTGCTCGCCTTCATAAGCAGCGGCAAGGTAGTCCACTTCATGGCGCACCACGGCCATGGCACGATCCAGCCGGCGGTACTCGGCCAGATCCAACCCCAGGCTCTGGGAGTGGCGCCAGGCGCAGCGTTCCAGCCAACTGACGTAGACGGCGTTGTTGGCGTGGCCGAGGCCGTCGATGTCCTCGGACTTGACCTCGATGTCGATGACGAACGGATCAGGCAACTGCCAACTCATGAAGCGTGCTCCAGGCTTGCGGCCAGCGCGATCGCTTCGGCGGCCAGTTGGGTGATCTGGTCCCAGGCGCGGGCGCGGACCAGGCTGGGCGGCGCGATCCAGGTTCCGCCGACGCAGGCGACGTTGGGCAGGCGCAGCACGTTGAGCAGGTTTTCCTGGGTGATGCCGCCGGTCGGGCAGAAGCGGATGCCGGAGAAAGGCGCCTTCAGGCTCTTGAGCATCTTGATCGCCGCGTTGCCGTCAGCCGGGAAGAGTTTCAACGAGCGGTAACCGTATTCCAGCGCCACCAGCACCTCGGAAGGCGTCATCACTCCGGGCAGGAACGGCAGTTTCGCGTCGTCGGCGGCGGCGACCAGGCGCGGCGTGCAGCCGGGACTGACAGCGAACTGCGCGCCGGCGTCGCGGGCCTCCTGGAACTGCTCGGTGTGGATCAGCGTACCGGCGCCGATGACCATGTCCGGCAGCTCGCGGCGGATTTCGGCCACCGCATCGAGCGCCTGCGGCGTGCGCAGGGTCACTTCGAGCACCCGCACGCCACCGTCGTAAAGGGCGTGAGCCAGGTCACCCGCCAACGCCACGTCATCGATCACCAATACCGGCATGACCGGGCGCGCCTGCTGCAGCACCCAATCCAGCGACAGATTCATGCATCCCCCCAATCGGCCACCCGCGTGCGCAAGACCTCGCGCCCAGGCCGGGGCAACCGGAAATGCCCGAAAGTCTACGCCAGCGCGCCGGGCCTGACGACCCGCAAACGGGCCATCATGCAATGAAAACGGCGGCCTGTAGCCGCCGTCATCAGGTTGGTGAATGGTTCAGGAAGCCAGCGCCAGGGGCAACGGCATCTCGACCTCTTCCAGCAGCTCCAGAATGGCTTCGGTAACCGTCGCATCCGCCAGTACGCGGTGATGCCCGCCATCCTTCAGGCGCAGCAGCCGACTGCGCGGCCAGGCCTCGTGGATGGCTGAGGCCTCGTCTACGCGCACGTACTTGTCGTCCTCGGCATGCACCACCAGGCCGGGGAAGTCCAGCTCATAACGCGCGACGTCCAACTGTTTGGCCGCGATGCCGGTGCGCCCTTCCATCAGGCGGATGAAGCGCGAGCGCGCCAGAGGCGGCAGCCCGACCATTCGAGAGAAGCCGCGCAGAACGCCCAGCACGTTACTCGGCGCACCGATAGTCACCAGCGTTTCGGTGCGCAACCCCATCTGCGTCGCCAGCAGCGCGCTGGCGCCGCCCATGGAATGGCCGATCACGGCACGCAGCGGCGGCAACTCGCTGGCCGCTTCCAGAAGTGCTCGGGCGAACAGTACGATGTCCGCTTCCTGGCCGGGAGAGCGACCATGCCCCGGTCCGTCGAGGGCAATCACGCCATAGCCGGCACCTACCAACTTCTCGATCAGCGTGGCGAACTGGGTGGGACGTCCTTCCCAGCCATGCATCAGCAGCACAGCCGGCCCTTCACCCCAGCGCAGCGCGGACAGGCCGAAGCGCAGGGTGACGCGCTCGGAACTGGCCAGCAGCGGCAGCTCCCAGTCACGCGGGGCATATTCGTTGGGCGTCACGAACAGCTGACGCATGCGCTGCGCTGCCCATTTCGGCGCGACGCGGCCCAGGGTGGCGTTGACTCCTCGAACCCAGCTCAGACTGTTCATTTGCCGTATCTCCTCAGATCACCGCTTTTTTCGCGGCACGCAGGACGCGATCGGACAGGTCGCCATTACCCAAAGCACGAGCCAGCGCCAATCCACCAATCATCAGGGCCATGTCGCTGAGCACGCTGTCGATTTCCTCGGGACGGCCGGCCAGCGCTGCGACCATCAGCTCAACATGCTCTTCCAGGGTCTGACGGAACTCTTCCGGCAGATTGGCCACTTCGTTCAGCGAACTGGGAATCGGGCAGCCCTCATCCTCGGTATCGCGGTGCTTGCGCGACAGGTAGAACTGCGCCGTCAGCGCCCGGCGCTCGGCAAAGCTCAATCGCGGGTCGAAGCGCTTGAGTCCTTCGCGGCGCTTGGCGAGCAGTTGCCGGAAGGCCTCCAGCATCAGGGCGTCCTTGCTCTCGAAGTGCGAGTAGAAGCCACCTACTGTCAGCCCCGCCGCCGACATCACTTCGCCCACGCTGGGGCTGACCGGCCCGTGCTGCAGCAAGGCGCTGGTGGCGGCGGAAAGGATGCGTTCGCGGGTCTGGGCTTTCTTGTCGCTCATGGCTGACGTCTCCCTCGGGAAATATTATGGATAGAATATTATTCTCATAATAAAATCGACAAGTAGAAAACGTGACCGCTGGTCGGAGGAAAATTTTCTGGAGGGAGAAAAAACAAAAGGGCCACTGAAAGTCTCAGTGGCCCTATAGGCATCGCAGAGCGATAAAAATGGCGTCCCCTAGGGGACTCGAACCCCTGTTACCGCCGTGAAAGGGCGGTGTCCTAGGCCACTAGACGAAGGGGACATATCCTTCGAAGAAACCCACCACGCGGTGGATTCTGGCTTCATCCCGTTTGGGAATTTGGTGGAGCTAGACGGGATCGAACCGTCGACCTCTTGCATGCCATGCAAGCGCTCTCCCAGCTGAGCTATAGCCCCAGATGACTCTGGCTGACGATGCGGACGCATCGTCGCTGGATAAGTGGCGTCCCCTAGGGGACTCGAACCCCTGTTACCGCCGTGAAAGGGCGGTGTCCTAGGCCACTAGACGAAGGGGACGCAAAACCTTCGATTTCGGCTTCGTTCGGACAAACGAAGCTTACTGGTAATTTGGTGGAGCTAGACGGGATCGAACCGTCGACCTCTTGCATGCCATGCAAGCGCTCTCCCAGCTGAGCTATAGCCCCAAAGTACCGCTGGATCTACCGTTCCGCTTCTCCCTGTCAATTCAGTTCGTCGCTGGAACGGGGCGCATCTTAGGGGCGGGGCGAACCCCTGTCAACAAAATTTTTTCAGATTTCTTATTTTTTTCTCCCAAAGAACAATCACTTATGTGACCACCCTGATTTCCGCACGGTGAAATCCACGGCCCTCCTGCCCTCCTCCGGCTCGCCCGCAATCACTGGCGCCAGCATGAAAAAGGCCGGGCGCTTCGTAGCGTCCGGCCTTTTTCAGTGTAGGAAAGAACTCAGGAGCCGATGGCGTCGCGAATCTTTTCCCACTCCTTGGCTTCTTTCTTCGACGCACCGCCCAGCAGCTCCAGGGCCTGGCGCAGACGATAGCGTGACAGATCGGCGCCGAGGATCTCCATGGCATCGAGCACCGATACCGAGCTCGCTTGCCCGGTGATGGCCGGGAACATCAGCGGCATCACGTCCCGCAGCTTGAGGCCCAGGTGCTCGGCCACGGCCTGGATGGTCGCGGTGATACGGTCCTTCTCCCACTGGCGCAGCGATTCGAGCTTCCACAGCACCAGTTGCAGCACCTGGCGAACCTGGGTGGCGTCGAGTTTCTTGTGTTCGAACAGCTTGGCGTCCAGTGGCACGCCGCCGCTGAAGAAGAAGCCGGCCAGCGGGGCGATCTGGCTGAAGTTCTCCACGCGACCTTGTACGTGCGGGGCGATCTTCATCAGGTACTCGGGGTTCAGCGCCCACTTCTGCACTTCTTTCGCAAAGTCCTCGACGGACAGCTCGCGAATCCACTGGCCGTTCAGCCAGGAGAGCTTCTCGATGTCGAAGATAGGGCCGCCCAGCGACACGCGGGACAGGTCAAAGTGTTCAATCATCTCCGCCAGGCTGAACTTCTCGCGCTCGTCGGGCATGGACCAGCCCATGCGACCGAGGTAGTTCAGCAGCGCCTGGGGCAGCAGACCCATGCGCTCGTAGAAGGTGATGGAGGTGGGGTTCTTGCGCTTGGACAGCTTGCTCTTGTCCGGGTTGCGCAGCAGCGGCATGTAGCAGAGCACCGGCTGCTCCCAGCCGAAGTACTCGTACAGCTTGATCAACTTGGGTGCCGAGGGCAGCCACTCTTCGCCGCGCAGAACGTGGGTGATGCCCATCAGGTGGTCGTCGACCACGTTGGCCAGGAAGTAGGTGGGCAGGCCGTCGGCCTTCATCAGCACCTGCATGTCCATGCGGTCCCACGGGATTTCCACGTCGCCACGGAGCATGTCCGGCACCACGCAGACGCCCTCGGTCGGCACCTTCATGCGCACCACGTGGGATTCGCCGGCGGCGATGCGCTTGGCCGAATCCTCTTTCGGGATATGCATGCAGTGACCGTCGTAGCGCGGGGTTTCCTTGCGCGCCTGCTGTTCGGCGCGCAGTGCGTCGAGGCGCTCGGAGGAGCAGAAGCAGGGGAAGGCATGGCCTTTCTCGACCAACTCGTCGCTGTACTGCTTATAGATGGCGCCACGTTCGCTCTGCCGATACGGACCGTGCGGGCCACCGACATCCGGGCCTTCGTCCCACTCGATACCCAGCCAGCGCAGCGCGTCGAAGATCTGCTGTTCCGATTCGCGGGTCGAGCGCACCTGGTCGGTGTCCTCGATGCGCAGAATGAACTGACCGCCGTGCTGGCGGGCGAAGCAGAGGTTGAACAGCGCGATATACGCGGTGCCGACGTGCGGGTCGCCGGTGGGGGACGGCGCGATACGGGTGCGGACTGTGGTCATGAAGGCTCTCGTGTGCAGCAATTCTTCGTGTGAAGCGGACAGCGCGCGACGGCGCGCGCGCTCATGGGTGCGATGGTATCAGGCGGGCCACCTTTGGCTCCAGCCAGCGACCGGGATCAAGGGGCAGGTTATTGATCATGAAATCGAGGAAAGCCTTTACCTTCATCGCCTGGAAGCGCCGCGACGGGTAAACGGCGTACAGTTCTCCCACCGGCAGCTGGACCTGCGGCAATACGCGCACCAGGCTTCCGCTGGCCAACTGTTCGTCGACGATCAGCTCCGGCAGCGAGGCTATCCCCACGCCGGCCAGCACGGCTTCGCGGGCGAAAGTGATGTTGTTGCACGACAGCACCCGGTGGCACGGCACGGTTTCTCCGCGCAACGGCCAGTAGCGCTGGGAGTCGGCCTGCAGCAGCACGGCGCGGTGACCGGCCAGCTCCTCGACGGTTTCCGGGTGGCCATGCAGCTCCAGGTAGTCCGGGCTGGCGCACAGGCAGCGGCTGGTGGTCAGCATGCGCCGGGCGATCAGGGTCGAATCCTCCGGCTGGCCAACCATGATGACGATGTCCACGCCCTCCTCCAACGGATCGACGGTGCGCGAGGTCAGTTCGACCTCGGCGGTGATCTGTGGATAAAGGTTCATGAAATCGCCCACCACCTTGGCCAGGTACATCTGGCCGAACTCGATGGGCGCGCTGATGCGCAACAATCCCGACGGTGCCTGCTGCAACTGCATAACCGCCTGCTCCGCCTCGGCGAAGTCATGCATGATCTGCCGGCAGCGGTCGTAGTAGGCCTGCCCCACTTCGGTCAAGCGGAGTTTGCGCGTGGTGCGGTTGATCAGGCGCACGCCCAAACGCTCTTCGAGCAGCGCGATACGCCGGCTCACCGTGGACTTCTGCATGCCCATGCTCTGCGCTGCCTGGGTGAAGCTGTGCAGTTCCACCACGCGAGTGAAGATCAGCGCATCATCCAGCCCCATGATTGTTCCCTATAAGCAACAAAGTTTCCGAAGTGTAGCGGCTACGTGCCGCCACGGAACACTGTTACATTGGCAAACATTTTTTGGCCAACCAAACGCTCGTTTACCTATGCCCGCACAATTGAAACGCCGCCTGTCCGTGTTCTTCGTCATCCTCGCCGTGGTCGCCCTCGCCTTCCTGGCGCGCTGGTACTTCATCGGCCGCTTCGTCGAGAGCACCGACAACGCCTACGTGCAGGGTGAGATCACCCGCATCGCCAGCCAGCTTGGCGCACGTGTCGACGAGGTGCTGGTGCAGGACAACCAGCACGTCGAGAAAGGCCAGTTGCTGGTGAAACTGGAGGCTGCCGACTTCCAGCTCGCCCTGGACCGCGCCAAGGCCACCCTGGCTACCCGCGAGGCGGAACTGGAACAGGCGCGCAGCAAGCTCAAGGGCCAGACCAGCATGATCGCCGCCAGCGCGGCTGACGTGAACGCCAGCCAGGCCACCCTCGGCCGCACCGAAGTCGACCTCGGCCGCGCCCAGGCCCTGCGCAAGCCCGGCTATGTGTCGGAAGAGCGCGTGACCACCCTGGCCGCCGACTCCAACGTCGCCCGCTCCCAGGTGGCCAAGGCCCAGGCCGACCTCCAGGCCCAGCGCGTGCAGCGCGAAACCCTGGGCACTGACGTGCAGCGCCTGCAGGCGCAGATCGAAAGCGCCCGCGCCGACATTACCCAGGCCGAGATCAACCTCGCCCGTACCGAAATCCACGCGCCGGTCAGCGGCCTGGTCGGCCAGCGCGGCGCCCGCGTCGGCCAGTACGTGCAGGTCGGCAGCCAGTTGCTGTCGCTGGTGCCGGATGACGGCATCTGGGTCCAGGCCAACTTCAAGGAAACCCAGATCGGCAAGATGCGCCCCGGCCAGACCGCCAAACTGGTGTTCGACTCCTTCCCCGACCAGCCCATCGAAGGCCAAGTCCAGAGCCTGTTCGCCGCCTCCGGCGCGCAGTTCAGCCTGCTGCCGCCGGACAACGCCACCGGCAATTTCACCAAGGTGGTGCAACGCATTCCGGTCAAGATCACCTTCGCCGACGACAACCCGCTCAAGGGGCTGATCCGCCCGGGCATGTCCGTCGAGGCCGAGGTCGAGCTGCGTGGCCGGTGATCAACTGGTCCGGCCGGTCGGCGAACCGACCCGCCGCGACTGGATCGCCGTGTTCAGCGCTATGCTCGGCGCGTTCATGGCGGTGCTCGACATTCAGATCACCAACTCTTCGCTCAAGGACATCCAGGGCGCGCTGGCCGCCACCCTGGAAGAAGGCTCGTGGATCTCCACCTCCTACCTGGTAGCCGAGATCATCATGATCCCGCTCACCGCCTGGCTGGTGCAGCTGCTCTCGGCGCGCCGGCTGGCCTGGATGATCTCGGTCGGCTTCCTGTTTTCGTCGCTGCTCTGCTCGTTCGCCTGGAACCTGGAAAGCATGATCGTGTTCCGCGCCATGCAGGGCTTCACCGGCGGCGCGCTGATTCCCCTGGCCTTCACCCTGGCGCTGATCAAGCTGCCGGAGCACCACCGCCCCAAGGGCATGGCGCTGTTCGCCATCACCGCCACCTTCGCGCCCTCCATCGGCCCGACCCTGGGCGGCTGGCTGACGGAGAACTTCGGCTGGGAATACATCTTCTACATCAACATCCCGCCGGGCCTGCTGATGATCGCCGGCCTGCTCTACGGCCTGGAAAAGAAGGAAGCGCACTGGGAGCTGCTGAAAAGCACCGACTACGCCGGCATCGTCACCATGGCCATCGGCCTGGGCTGCCTGCAGGTGTTCCTCGAGGAAGGCCACCGCAAGGACTGGCTGGAATCCAACCTGATCGTCAGCCTGGGCAGCATCGCCCTGGTCAGCCTGATCCTCTTCGTGATCCTGCAGACCTCGCGGCCGAACCCGCTGATCAATCTGGGGATCCTACGCAACCGCAACTTCGGGCTGTCGAGCATTTCCAGCATCGGCCTGGGGATGGGGCTGTACGGCTCGATCTACGTGTTGCCGCTGTATCTCGCGCAGATCCAGGGCTACAACGCCATGCAGATCGGCGAGGTGATCATGTGGATGGGCGTGCCGCAGCTGTTCCTTATCCCGCTGATTCCCAAGCTGATGAAGATCATCGAGCCACGCCTACTCTGCGCCTTGGGCTTCGGCCTATTCGGCATGGCGAGCTTCTTCTCCGGCGTGCTCAACCCGGACTTCGCCGGCCCGCAGTTCAACCAGATCCAGCTGCTGCGCGCCCTCGGCCAGCCGATGGTAATGGTCACCATCTCGCTGATCGCCACCGTCTACCTGCAACCGCAGGACGCGGGCTCGGCGTCCAGCCTGTTCAACATCCTGCGCAACCTCGGCGGCGCCATCGGCATCGCCCTGCTGGCGACCCTGCTGGATAGCCGTGCCAAGGTCTATTACGACTACCTGCGCGAAGCCGTGGTGCCAGTGAACGGTGCCGTTGACGAGCGCCTGGCGCAACTGACCTCGCAGCTAGGCACGCAGCAGGCGGCGCTGGGCAAGATCAGCGAGATCGTCCACCAGCAGGCGGCGATCATGGCCTACAACGATGCCTTCCACGCCATCGGCATCGTGCTGGCGATCAGCATGGTGGCGGTGCTGCTGACCCGGCCGCTGCCGGCGCGAATGGGGGCTGGCGCGGGAGCCGGGGCGCACTGAGCCCCCCGCCCTCCTCTTACCCCATCGACACCATGCGATCGCGCAACTTGCCGATCTCGTCGCGCACCCCGGCCGCGGCCTCGAACTCCAGGTCGCGGGCCAACTGGTACATGCGTTCTTCCAGCTGTTTGATGCGCTTGCCAATCTCGTCGGGCGTACGCAGCTCGTTCTCGTACTTTCCGCTCTCCTCCGCCACTTTCGCCAAGCTGCGGCGCTTGCCCTTGGCGCCCGGCACCACGGCCCCTTCGAGGATGTCCTTGATGTCCTTCTTCACACCCTTGGGCACGATGCCGTGCTTGGCGTTGAACTCCAGCTGCTTGGTGCGGCGGCGCTCTGTCTCGTTGATCGCTCGCTCCATCGAGCCGGTGATCTTGTCGGCGTAGAGGATCGCCTTGCCGTGCAGGTTCCGCGCGGCGCGCCCGATAGTCTGGATCAGCGAGCGCTCGGAACGCAGGAAGCCTTCCTTGTCCGCATCGAGGATCGCCACCAGCGCCACCTCAGGCATGTCCAGGCCCTCACGCAGCAGGTTGATGCCCACCAGCACGTCGAACTTGCCCAGGCGCAGGTCGCGGATGATTTCCACCCGTTCCACGGTGTCGATGTCCGAGTGCAGGTAACGCACGCGCACGTCGTGGTCGCCCAGGTAGTCGGTAAGGTCCTCGGCCATGCGCTTGGTCAGGGTGGTGACCAGCACGCGCTGATCGACTGCCACACGTTTGCCGATCTCCGAAAGCAAGTCATCCACCTGGGTGGTTGCCGGGCGGATTTCCACTTCCGGATCAACCAGACCGGTGGGGCGCACGACCTGCTCGACCACGCGGCCAGCATGCTGGTCCTCATAAGGGCCGGGCGTTGCGGAGACGAAGATGGTCTGCGGGCTGATCGCCTCCCACTCTTCGAAGCGCAGCGGGCGGTTGTCCAGCGCCGAGGGCAGACGGAAGCCGTACTCCACCAGGGTTTCCTTGCGTGAGCGGTCGCCCTTGTACATGGCGCCGACCTGGGGAACGCTGACGTGGGATTCGTCGATCACCAGCAGGGCGTTGTCCGGCAGGTAGTCGTAGAGGGTCGGCGGTGGCTCGCCGGGACCGCGTCCGGAGAGGTAGCGCGAGTAGTTCTCGATGCCGTTGCAGTAGCCCAGCTCGAGGATCATCTCCAGGTCGAAGCGGGTGCGCTGCTCCAGGCGCTGGGCTTCGACCAGCTTGTTGTTGGTGCGCAGGTAGTCCAGGCGCTGCTTCAGCTCGGCCTTGATGTGCTCCACCGCCTCGAGCAGCGTCTCCCGCGGGGTGACGTAGTGGCTCTTGGGGTAGAAGGTAAAGCGCGGCAGCTTGGTCAGCACCTCGCCGGTCAGCGGATCGAAGGCGGCGATATTTTCCACTTCGTCGTCGAACAGCTCGACGCGGATGGCCTCGAGGTCGGATTCCGCCGGGAAGATGTCGATCACGTCGCCGCGCACGCGGAAGGTCGCGCGGGCGAAATCCATGTCGTTGCGGGTGTATTGCAGGCTGGTCAGGCGGCGCAGCAGCTCGCGCTGGTCCATCTTGTCGCCACGGTCCAGGTGCAGAACCATCTTCAGGTAGGACGCCGGGTCACCCAGGCCGTAGATCGACGACACGGTGCAGACGATGATGGCATCCTTGCGCTCCAGCAGCGCCTTGGTCGCCGACAGCCGCATCTGCTCGATGTGGTCGTTGATCGAGGAATCCTTCTCGATGTAGGTGTCCGAGGACGGCACATAGGCCTCGGGCTGGTAATAGTCGTAGTAGGAGACGAAGTACTCGACGGCATTGTTCGGGAAGAAGGTCTTGAACTCGCCGTAGAGCTGCGCGGCCAGCGTCTTGTTCGGCGCCAGCACCATGGTCGGGCGCTGCACCTGGGAAATGACGTTGGCGATGCTGAAGGTCTTGCCGGAGCCGGTCACCCCCAACAGCGTCTGGTGCGACAGCCCCGCTTCCAGTCCTTCCACCATCTGTCGGATGGCTTCGGGCTGGTCGCCGGCGGGCTCGAATCGCGAATCCAGCTGAAAAATCGACATGGGAACCTCGCTATGGCGTGTGACGCTTCGGTCGCCAAAGCGTCATACCAGTCGAAAAGCACGCGCGACAACTCGCCGCCTGCTGTAGAGGCCTATATAATACCGGCCCGTCGACGCAACCCCCAGCGCCGTGTGCGGGTGGGTTGCAATTGCACTTCACTCCCGCCTTAGAGCTGCTGCCAACATGAGTCTGTTCTCCGCTGTCGAAATGGCCCCCCGTGACCCGATCCTGGGCCTGAACGAAGCTTTCAACGCCGATACCCGTCCGGGCAAGATCAACCTGGGCGTAGGCGTTTATTACAACGAGGAAGGCCGTCTCCCGTTGCTGCGTGCCGTGCAGGCCGCGGAGAAAGCCCGCATCGAGGCCCACGCACCGCGCGGCTACCTGCCGATCGAAGGCATCGCCGCCTATGATTCCGGCGTGCAGAAGCTGCTGTTCGGCGCTGATTCCGAGCTGCTGGCCGAAGGCCGTGTGGTCACCACCCAGGCCGTCGGCGGTACCGGCGCGCTCAAGACCGGTGCCGACTTCCTCAAGCGCCTGCTGCCCAACGCGACCGTCGCCATCAGCGACCCGAGCTGGGAAAACCACCGCGCGCTGTTCGAAGCCGCCGGCTTCCCGGTGCAGAACTACCGCTACTACGACGCCGCCACCCATGGCGTTAACCGTGCCGGCCTGCTCGAAGACCTGAACGCCCTGCCTTCTCAATCGATCGTGGTTCTGCATGCCTGTTGCCACAACCCGACGGGCGTCGACCTGACCATGGACGACTGGAAGCAGGTCCTGGACGTACTCAAGGCCAAGGGCCACGTGCCGTTCCTCGACATCGCTTACCAGGGCTTCGGTGACGGCATCGACGAAGATGCTTCCGCCGTGCGCCTGTTCGCCAAGTCGGGCCTGAACTTCTTCGTGTCCAGCTCCTTCTCCAAATCGTTCTCGCTGTACGGCGAGCGCGTTGGCGCCCTGTCGGTCGTGACCGACAGCCGTGAGGAAGCCACCCGCGTCCTGTCCCAGGTCAAGCGCGTGATCCGCACCAACTACTCCAACCCGCCGACCCACGGCGCCAGCGTCGTCGCTGCCGTGCTGAACAGCCCGGAACTGCGTGCAGTCTGGGAAGAAGAGCTGGGCGAAATGCGCACCCGCATCCGCGCCATGCGCGTGGCCATGGTCGAGCAACTGGCCGCCCTGGGCGCCAAGCGCGACTTCAGCTTCGTTGCCGAGCAGCGCGGTATGTTCTCCTACTCCGGCCTGACCGCCGAGCAGGTTGAGCGCCTGAAGAACGAATTCGGCATCTACGCTGTCGGCACCGGCCGCATCTGCGTCGCCGCGCTGAACAATGGCAACCTGGACACCGTCACCCGCGCCATCGTCCAGGTGCTGTAAAAAAATCAGGGGAAGTCGTCGGCACTATGTTGACTTCCCCTTTTCAATCAGTAAGATACGCTCCGTTGTTCCGCGATAGCTCAGTCGGTAGAGCAAATGACTGTTAATCATTGGGTCCCTGGTTCGAGTCCAGGTCGCGGAGCCAAAATTCAAAGCCCTCGGCACACGCCGGGGGCTTTTTTATTGAGCCGGAGAAATGCGCCCCATTGAAAAAAGCCGGCCAGTGACCGGCTTTTTCATTTCACCAGGCAAAGGTTCAGAGCGAGATCCTGTCCCGGTTCTTGTCCAAAGTGCCCTTGCCGATACCCTTCACTTCCAGCAGTTGATCGACCGTGGTGAACGGCCCGCTGCTGGTCCGATAGTCGATGATGGCCTGGGCCTTCACCTTGCCGATGCCCTTCAAGGACTTCTGCAATTCTTCGACGGATGCCGTGTTGATGTTTACCGCCTCGACTTGGGCGACAGGCGCCTTGGCAATCGGCGCCGATACTTCGACCGCTGGCTTGCTGACAGGTTGAGTGCTGGTGGCAGCCTGGACGACACCACCAAAAGACAGGCTGGTGAACAAGATCAAGCTGGCGATGGAGAGCAGGTTCTTTTTCATGAGTCATTCCTTGAAATGAGAGGCTTCTAGGCGGGCGCGAAGGCGCCGCCCAGTGACCATATCGCCAGGAGTACTCGTGAGAACCTTGGTTTAGAGAGTCGACGCCAGTTTCCGGCGCCGCCGACAGATCGCCAGGAAAGAGCTGACGATGCTTGCAGACGCGGCGATCAAAGCGTCTGCTAGGAGCCCGGTATCAGGGCTCCATCCGCCGTTGCTGGTGGATCAGATCGACGATCTCTCCCTCGGGGCAATAGCCGCTGACGGTTTCCCGCAACAGTTGCCGCACCCGCGCGTAGTTGCCCTGGTCCACCGCCCTGAGCAGGTCCGCCAGGACGAGCTTGAAGCCCTCCCAGTGCATCAGCTCCTCGTTGGCCTTCATGATCATCGGATGCTCGGTGGCGCTGACGTTGTCGCCAATCAGCAGCTCCTCATAGAGCTTCTCGCCAGGCCGCAGACCGCTGAACTCGATGGAGATGTCGCCGTGGGGAGTTCGCTCGGAACGAACGCTCAGGCCCGACAGGTGGATCATCCGCTCGGCCAGTTCGAGGATCTTTACCGGCTGCCCCATGTCCAGCACGAAGACGTCGCCACCGCGCCCCATGGAGCCGGCCTGGATCACCAACTGGGCCGCCTCCGGGATGGTCATGAAGTACCGGGTGATGCCCGGATGGGTCACGGTGACCGGCCCGCCGCGCTTGATCTGCTCGCGGAACAGTGGGATGACCGAGCCGGACGAGCCGAGCACATTGCCGAAGCGCACCATGGTGAAACGGGTCTTATTGACCTGGTGCACCCCGGATTTATCGCCGAACAGCACTGGCGCCGATTCCTGGCTCAGGGCCTGGAGGATCATCTCCGCCAGGCGCTTGGTACTCCCCATCACATTGGTCGGGCGCACAGCCTTGTCAGTGGAAATCAGCACGAAGTGCTCGACACCAGCCTGCACCGCCACTTGCGCGGTATGCAGGGTCCCTATCACATTGTTCAGCACGCCCTCGGAAATGTTGTGCTCGACGATCGGCACGTGCTTGTAGGCAGCGGCGTGGTAAACGGTGACGACCTTCCAGGTGCGCATCACATCCAGCAGGCGCTCGGCGCTGCGCACGGACCCCAGGATCGGCACCAGTTGCACCGCGAGAGACTCGCGCTTGATGCGGTTTTCCAGCTCCTGGTGCACGCGGTAGAGGTTGTATTCGCTGTGCTCGAACAGCACCAGCACGGTGGGCGATGAGCCGAGGATCTGGCGGCAGAGCTCCGATCCGATGGAGCCGCCCGCACCCGTGACCATCACAACTTCGCCACGAATGCAGTGCTCGAACAACTCCTTGCGCGGCTCGACCGGGTCACGCCCAAGCAGGTCGGCGATGTCCACTTCCTGAATGTCGTCCACCCGAACCCGACCGTTAGCCAGCTCGATGAATCCCGGCACGCTTCGTACGTGAACCGGGTAGGGCTCGAGCAGGCCGAGGATTTCACGGCGCCGGGCGCGGGTAGCAGAAGGGATCGCCAGCAGCACTTCCTGGACCCCGGTCTCGTCGATCATCTGCTGGATGTGCTTGGGCTTGTAGACGCGCAGACCCGCGATAACGCGGTTGGCGATCTCGTCATCGTCATCGATGAAGGCCACCGGGCGCATCGCACGTCCCAGGCGCAACGCCGCCACCAGTTGGTTGCCGGCAGAACCGGCACCATACACCGCCACCTTGGGCAGGCCATCCTGTTGCTTGAGGAAGGGTACCGCCTGGACGGTGCTGTACCAGTCCCCCATGAAATACTGGCGCATGGCCAGGCGTAGGCCGCCGATCATCAACAGGCTTAGCCACCAGTAGTTCAGCACCAGAGAGCGCGGAACCATTTCGGTCACTGAGCGGTTCCAGTAGACCACTAGCGAGAGCAGCAGCGCCGAGATGGTCACCGCCTTCCAGATGGCGATCAGCGCGTCATTGCCCAGATAACGCATCACCGCACGGTACATGCCGAAGCGGATGAACAACGGGATCGCCACTGTCGGCGCCGCCACGAACAGCCAGCCATGAACGCGCAACGGATACTCCAGATCATCCGTACCCAGTCGCACGATGAACGCCAGCCACAGCGAGAACCACACCAGACAGATATCTGTGGCGACCTGCAATAGCCGTTTATGTCGTCTCGGAAGCCTCAGCAGGCGTTCTCGGAGCATCAGCGCTTGTCCTTAATCCCGAGCGGAGAAAATCATCCACTCGCTACATTGACCACCAAATCCGGCGGAGTTCAGCTCACATCCTGTTCATCCGGGCGTCCCGCACCCAGATGAGCTACGACAAGCACCAACGGAGCATAGGCCACAATCAGCGCCAGCAAACCCGAAACATGCCCCAGTGCAGCCAGCAACGCCAGCGGTAACAGCCACAGCAGGTTGATCAAGGTGACCCACAGCGATACCCGCAGATGACTGCCAAAGCGCCGTGATATGCGCTGGTATGCGTGGCTGCGATGTGCTTCGTAGACGCGCTCGCCACGCATCAGGCGATGCACCAGAGTGAAGGTCGCATCGACGATGAATGCGCCAAGCAGGATCAACCAGCTCCAGACCAGCGGCTGCGCTACCGACGCCGCCTGCAATGCCAGGCCGCCGAGGATCAACCCCAGGAATCCACTGCCCGCATCCCCCATGAAGATCCGCGCCGGGGGAAAGTTCCAGACCAGGAACCCCGCCGCCGCCATGCCCAGGATCAAGGGCAACCACACCAGTTGCGACTCGCCGACGAACCACCCGCAGAGGGCTCCGCCCAGGCAGACGCTGATAGCTTCCAGGCCGGCAATCCCGTCGATGCCGTCCATGAAGTTGTACAGGTTGAGCAGCCAGACCAGGAACACCACGCCCAGCAGGTCGCCGGCCAAACCCAGGTCCAAAGGTCCCCACGGCATAGTCAGCGCAGGCAGCCCACCGAGCCAGCCAAGCAGCCAGAACGCGGCGACAAAATGCCCGAGCAGCCGCCAACGCGCCGGAATATGACGGTGATCGTCCAGGAAACCTATGACCGCAACCAGAGAGCCGGCCGGCAATAGGGCCAACAGACTGCGGCCATCCACGGCGCCGAGAACAGCGGCCAGCGGTAGGCAGCCCAGGAAGCCCAACACTATGGCAACTCCGCCGCCGCGGGGCGTGGGAATCTGATGCGAACTGCGAGCGTTGGGAATATCCATGATGCTGCGCGCCAGTGCGTAGCGGCGCACGCCAGCAGTCATCACCCAGGATGCTATGAATACGACCACCAGCAGAATACCCATGCTCATCGTCCCTGCTCCTGATCACGCCCCTGCGCCGCTTCCCTCAGGGCTTGCTCGACGCTGACCGGCGGAGTCCAACCCAGTCGACTGCGCGTCGCGGAAATATCCACCTGCAGCGATCCCAGCAAGCGCTGGACCTGCCGGCTCCGCCCGGTCAGCAGCCCGAGCAGGCGCAGCAGCGCGGCGGGAACCGGCAGCAACCGCGGGCGAACCTCCAAAGCTCTGCTCAGGCCACGGCACAGCTGTGCCGTCGACAAATCTTCGCCGTCGCTAACCAGAAATACCTGCCCGGCGGCTGCCGGATGACGCGTGCAAAGCACCAGTAGGTCCACCAGGTTATCCCGCGCCACCAGGCTTCGACGATTATCGATAGAGCCAAAGGGCAACGGCAGGCGACGCTGCAAGGCGCGCATCAGGCTGGCGAAATTGGCCTTCACACCCGGACCATAGACCAGCGGCGGGCGCACCACAGCAACTTCGAGCCCGGTCTGGCGGGCCACGTCGAACAAAGCCTGTTCGGCTTCGAGCTTGGATTGCCCGTAAGGGTCCTGCGGTTGCGGCTCGGCGTCGGCAGTAAAGGGATGACCCGGCGCAGTCTCCTCGCCATTGACCTTGATCGAACTGACAAAGACGAAGCGCTTCGCACCAGCTGCCGCGGTCTGCTGCGCCAGATGCCGGGTCGCCTCGACGTTCACCGCGCGAAACTCGGCAAGCGGATCCGCCGCCTGCTCGTCCATGACATGAACGCGGGCAGCGCAGTGAATCACCACGTCCACCCCTTGCAGGGCCTGCGTCCAGGATTGCGCCACGCTCAACCCGTCGATGAGCGCCACCTCGACACCTTCGGGGTACTGTGCGATGGCGCCACGCTGGGCGACGCGAACCTGCACGTTATCTTCCTGGCACAAGCGCGCCAGTACGCCTCGGCCGACAAAACCGCTCGCACCCG
Organism: Pseudomonas sp. PDM18; assembly: GCF_014852585.1. Lineage (GTDB taxonomy): Bacteria > Pseudomonadota > Gammaproteobacteria > Pseudomonadales > Pseudomonadaceae > Pseudomonas. The sequence continues at coordinate 197,774 of NZ_JACVBX010000001.1, forward strand.
TGAGAAGAACCTTCAATACAGTACCTGCAGAACCTGACGCCAGCGGCGTCTTCCATGTTTGAGCGAGCGCGTCAGAGCGGCGAAATGACCGGCCGCAGCGCATTCCAAGCGTGGCAACTGGGACATTGCCAGTGCAGTTCGCGGCCGGCAAAACCGCACTTGCCGCATCGATAGCGCGGCATTGTCTTATACAACCCGATGATTATTGGAGCGATTTTTCCCGTCGCCGAGTCTTTTTCCGTGTCGCTCCCCACTACTTCCAGGTATTCGCCCACACCTTGCCAGGAGGGATGGCGTTCCACCCGCTCCAGCATTCTTTCGCGCCAGCTGGAAGAACGCCCCGGCTGCTCGCTGTCGGCCAACAGCGCGAGGATCGCCGGCGGTACTTCCTCGCCCCCTGCCAGCTCGCGCAAACAAGCCAGCACCTCAGGCCGGGCAAGGCCGTCGTGGCGACGCAACAGCGGAACGATCTCGCCCAGGAAGGCCTTGGCATCGCTCGCCAGTTCGCCGATGGTGGCGACGGCAGCGGCCGGATCCTTGCGCCACAACTCGCAGTCCAGCCGCATCAGCAGAGCGCGTACACAGCGCTTGTCGACGCGACGAGCCTCGCGCAGCAGCTCCTGCATGGCACTGCGATCCCCAGTCTTGCCTTTTTCCTGAGCGAGCTCGCAGTAGTAGTTGGCCAGCGCCGCGCTCAACTCGGGCCGGCTCGACACCAGCCGGGCGGCCAGTTCGATCGCGCGGGACCAATTCTTCTCGCGCTCGCAGATGAGGCGCTGTTCATCCAGCGCCTCAAGCGAGATAGGCTCATCACGCTGCTGGGTCAGCTCGTCCAGCAACTCCTCGGCGCTGCCGAGCAAGCCGCCGGCAATATAGTCTCGAGCCAGCTCCAGGCGCACTTGCGCCACCAGCGAACCATCTTCGCCGGCGCGTCCCAGCAGGTCCTGGTGGATGTGAATGGCTTTCTCGATATCGCCACGGCGGCGGAACAGGTTGCCAACGTGAAGGTGGCTTTCGAGCGTTTCCGGGCTGACGACCAGGCCCTGGGAAAGGCTTTCCAGCGCGTCGTCGGAATGTCGCTCCAGCAGATTGTGCATGCTGTGGACGCGCGCCCGGAGGTTCGACTCGGACGCTGGCTGGGTTCGGGAAAGAGAGCGACGCCCCATCCACCAGCCGATGGCCAGGGCACAGAAGAAGAACAGCGTGGCGATGACGCTAGGCATGGTCCGTCAGCGACTTTTCACGCAGCGCGTCATTCTCCTTGCGGAAACGGGTGACTTCTGAACGCAGCCCGGTCATGCGGACGTGCGTCTTAGCGCGGAAGGGAATGCTCAGCAGCAGGCCGATCACGCCGCCGACGATGAAGGCAAGGGAGATGAAGACTACCAGCGGCCACTGCGGCGACTGCCAGCCGAGGAAGGTCAGCTGCGCGGGCTGCAGGTTTTCAAGGACGAAAACCACGACGACGGCAGCCAGGACGACCAGTGCCAGAATCAGCAGGAAACGTTTTGCCCGAAGCATGGACACTCCTTCTTGAAGACGGATACCCCGGGTTCATTCGGGTTCGTTGACGCGGTCGCGCAACTCCTTGCCAGGCTTGAAGTGCGGGACGAACTTGCCATCCAGGCGCACGGACTCGCCGGTCTTCGGGTTGCGGCCGGTGCGCGGCGCACGGTAATGCAGCGAGAAGCTACCGAAACCCCGGATTTCGATGCGATCCCCAGTGGCCAGAGCCTGGGACATTTGCTCAAGCATGGTCTTGATCGCCAGCTCCACATCCTTTGCGGAAAGCTGCCCCTGATGGGTGACGATTCTCTCGATCAACTCCGACTTGGTCATGGTTTTCCCTTCTTTTTCAAGCGGCTAGATCAGCTCTAGGTTCTTTTAGCATGCTGGTCATGCTTTGAACAGCCCGAACGGGAAGGATGTGTTTTCATCCGGTCAAGTAGTTGGCAAATAAAAAATGGCCGATTCCAGGGGAAGGAATCGGCCACGATCGCGCCCAGGAGCGGGGGGACGCGCAAACAGGAAACGGATCAGGCGATGGCGGCGAGCTGCGCCTTGGCCTTGGCCAGGCCCTTCTCGGCGAATTCGCCGCCCATGTTCAGGCCTTCGGCGTGGATGAAGGTCACGTCATGGATGCCGACGAAACCCAACGCCTGGCGCAGGTACGGCTCCTGGTGATCCAGCGCGCCGCCGGCGTAGACACCGCCACGGCTGGTCAGGACGAAGGCACGCTTGCCGGTGAGCAGGCCCTGCGGGCCGGTCTCGGTGTACTTGAAGGTGACGCCGGCGCGCAGCACATGGTCCAGCCAGGACTTCAGGGTGCTGGGGATGGCGAAGTTGTACATCGGCGCAGCCAGGACCAGCACGTCGGCAGCCTGCAGTTCGGCGGTCAGTTGGTTGGAGCGTTCGAGCGCGGCGCGTTCGATCTCGCTGTGCTCCTGAGCCGGCTTCATCCAGCCGCCTAGCAGATTGGCGTCCAGGTGCGGCACCTGCTCGACGGCCAGGTCGCGCACCTGGATCTCGTCGGCCGGGTGAGCGGCCTGCCACTGGGCGATGAAATCGCGGGTCAGTTGGCGGGAAACGGAACCTTCCTGACGGGCACTGCTTTCGATAACCAGGACGCGGGACATGGACTGGACCTCCATCGGTCGTTGAATGTGTCGATGGAGGTCATCCTAAAGATGAACAAATCGATAAAAAAGCGTAAATAGTCGCTTCTAATTATCGAATAAATTGATTTCTTACCTGACTGCTTCTAGTCTTGGGGGAACTCAGGAAGGGTTGCAGGTCAGCTTGATGCGCAGCTTGATCACTGCGCGGCTGAAGCTGGAAGTCAGGTTGGCCTCCTTGCCGGGTGCAATGGTCGCCTTGCGCACATGCGGCGTCTCGGGACCGTTGACGAAGACCGCAGTGCAGGTCACCGGCTGCTGGCCGCCGTTGCGCAGAAGGATCGCCCCCATCTGGTCACCGATGTCCTGGGTCTCGATATCCACCTCGGTGCCATTGAGGCTCTTTTGCACTTCGATGGGATAGGCCAGGGCGGTCAGCGGAAGCATGGCCAGAACGGCACAACAGAATTTTTTCATGGCGGTCTCTTGTAGGTCTTCTGCGGACCGCCAGAGTAGACAAGAGGAAGCGAGGATGAAAGCGCCCCGCGTTACCCTGGATCAGTGGAGAACCCTGCAGGCCGTGGTCGACCATGGCGGCTTCGCCCAGGCGGCGGAAGCCCTGCACCGTTCGCAGTCGTCGATCAGCTACACCGTGGCGCGCATGCAGGAGCAGCTCGGCGTGCCGCTGTTGCGCATCGACGGGCGCAAGGCCGTGCTCACCGAAGCCGGCGAGGTACTCCTGCGCCGCTCACGGCAACTGGTGAAATCCGCCGGCCAGCTGGAAGAGCTGGCCCACCATATGGAGCAGGGCTGGGAGCCGGAAGTGCGCCTGGTTGTCGACGCCGCCTATCCCACCGTGCGTCTGGTGCGCTCGCTGTCGGCCTTCATGCCGCAGAGTCGCGGCTGTCGCGTGCTGCTGCGCGAGGAAGTGCTGTCGGGCGTAGAGGAAGCGCTGGTGCAGGGCCATGCGGATCTCGCCATCAGCGGCCTGAACATTCCCGGCCACTTGGGCGCAGACCTATCCATCGTCGACTTCGTCGCTGTCGCCCACCCCGATCATCCGCTGCATCGCCTGCAACGCGAGGTCACCCACCAGGATCTGGAAACCCAGATGCAGGTAGTGATCCGCGACTCCGGCCGCCTGCAACCGCGCGACGTCGGCTGGCTCGGCGCCGAGCAACGCTGGACCGTCGGCAGCCTCGCCACTGCCGCCACCTTCGTCAGCAACGGCCTGGGCTTCGCCTGGCTGCCGCGACACATGATCGAGCGCGAACTGCGCGACGGCCAGCTCAAGCCCTTGTTGATGAAACAGGGCGGCGTGCGCGAGAGCCGCTTCTATCTTTATCCGAACAAGGAAAAGCCCCTGGGCCCGGCCACGCAGATACTCGTGGAACTGCTGACCACCTTCGCCAACGTGCCCCTCGACGCCCATTTCGCCGCCCCGGAAAGCCCGGCCTGAGCCCACAGCCGCCCGAACAAGGAGCCCGTCATGCCGTTCTTCGACCACGCCGGTCATCGCCTGCACTACGAGGAAAGCGGTTTCGGCACGCTGGTGCTGCTGGTGCATGGGCTCGGTTCCAGCACCCGCGACTGGGAATACCAGGTGCCGGAGCTGGAGAAACGTCATCGGGTGATCGCCCTCGACGTACGCGGCCACGGCCAGTCGGACAAACCGCGCCAGCGTTACAGCATCGCCGCCTTCGCCGAGGACGTGATCGCCCTGCTCGATCACCTGAGCCTGGGACGTGTGCACCTGGTGGGCATCAGCATGGGCGGCATGATCGGCTTCGAACTCGCCACCCGCTGGCCGGAGCGGCTGAACAGCCTGACCATCGTCAACAGCGCCCCGGAAGTGAAACCGCACAGCCTGCGCGAGTACCTGGAAGTGGCGCGCCGGCTGTTCCTCGCCCACGTGTTGGGCCTGGATACGGTAGGCAAGGCGCTGGGCAAGATGCTCTTCCCCAAGCCCGAACAGAGCGACCTGCGCCGCAAGATCCAGCAACGCTGGCCGCAGAACGACAAGCGCGCCTACCTCTCCAGCCTCCACGCTATCATCGGCTGGGGTGTGCAGGAACGCCTGGCGCGCATAACCTGTCCAACCCTGGTGATCAGCGCCGACCGCGACTACACCCCGGTCTCGCTCAAGCAGGCCTATGTCGGACGCATGCCCAACGCACGTCTGGTGGTGATCGAGGACTCGCGCCACGCCACGCCGCTGGACCAGCCGGAAAGATTCAATACCACCCTGCTCGACTTCCTCGAGCAGGTCGACCATCCCTAGAACCCTCAGGAAACATCCGCCAAATGACCCTGTTCAAACGCATCCTGCTCGCCGCCTGCTCCCTGGTCCTGGCCGGCTCGGCAATCGCCGCCGACGCCAACAAGCCCCACGTGCTGCTGTCCACCACCTCGGGTGAAATCGAAATCGAGCTGTACGCCGACAAGGCACCGATTTCCGTGAAGAACTACCTGTCCTACGTCGACAGTGGCTTCTACAACGGCACCATCTTCCATCGCGTGATTCCCAACTTCATGATCCAGGGCGGCGGATTCACCGAAGCCATGAAGGAGAAGGACACCCAGGCGCCGATCAAGAACGAGGCCGACAACGGCCTGCTCAACGAGCGCGGCACCCTGGCCATGGCACGCACCAGCGATGTGAATTCCGCCACCAGCCAGTTCTTCATCAACCTGACCGGCAACGACTTCCTCAACCACGGCGCCCGCGATTTCGGCTACGCGGTGTTCGGCAAGGTCGTGCGCGGCATGGGCGTGGTCGACCAGATCGCCGGCGTGAAGACCGGCAACCGCGGCATGTTCCAGGACGTACCGACCACCCCGGTGGTCATCCTCTCCGCCAAGCGTCTGTGATTCTGCGGAACCACGGCTGACGGAGGCCATTCAAGGCGAGCCCAGGACGGGCTCGCCGACACAACCCGAGAGCCATCATGCTTTACCGTCGTTTCGAACGTCTGATCGATCCCTTCCGCGACACCCCCGAGCGCATGCCGCCTTCCGACGTCGTCCGCTTCTACGTCTACTACCTGCGCCAGGTCTGGCCGGTCTTCCTCGCCCTGCTCTTCGTCGGGCTGATCGTCGCACTGATCGAAGTCGCGCTGTTCAGCTACCTGGGGCGCATCGTCGACCTCGCGCAAGGCACCGCGCCTGCCAACTTCTTCACCGTGCACGGCCGCGAGCTGATCTGGATGGCGGTGGTTGCGCTGGTCCTGCGCCCGGTATTCAACGGCCTGCACGACATGCTGGTGCACCAGAGCATCAACCCCAGCATGACCAACCTGATCCGCTGGCAGAACCACCGCTACGTGCTCAAGCAGAGCCTGGGCTTCTTCCAGAACGACTTCGCCGGGCGCATCGCCCAGCGCATCATGCAGACCGGCAACTCCCTGCGCGATTCCGCCGTGCAGGTAGTCGACGCCATCTGGCACGTGGTGATCTACACCGTCAGCGCCCTGGTGCTGTTCGCCGAGGCTGACTGGCGCCTGATGATTCCGCTGGCGCTCTGGGTGTTCGGCTACGTCGGCGCGCTGGCTTACTTCGTGCCCCAGGTGAAGAGCCGCTCGGTGGCAGCCTCGGACTCGCGCTCCAAGCTCATGGGGCGGATCGTCGACGGCTACACCAACATCACCACCCTCAAGCTGTTCGCCCACACGCGCCAGGAAGAGGACTACGCCCGCGAAGCCATCGACGACCAGACCCGCAAGGCCCAGCGCGCCGGGCGCGTGGTGACCTCGATGGACGTCACCATCACCATCTTCAATGGCCTGCTGATCGCCGGCACTACGGGCCTCGCCCTGTGGCTGTGGACCCAATCGCTGATCTCGGTCGGCGCCATCGCCCTGGCCACCGGCCTGGTCATCCGCATCAACAACATGTCCGGCTGGATCATGTGGGTGGTCGGCGGCATCTTCGAGAACGTCGGACAGGTGCAGGACGGCATGCAGACCATCGCCCTGCCCCGCCAGGTGACCGATGCGCCCGACGCCAAACCGCTGGTGGTGAAGCACGGCGAAGTGCGCTTCGACCAGGTGAACTTCAGCTACGGCAAGGGCGGCGGCCTGATCAGCGGCCTCGACCTGACCGTGCGCCCCGGCGAGAAGATCGGCCTGGTCGGTCCTTCCGGTGCCGGCAAGTCGACCCTGGTTAACCTGCTGCTGCGCCTGTATGACCTGGAGGGCGGACGCATCCTGATCGACGGCCAGGACATCGCCCACGTGACCCAGGAAAGCCTGCGCGCGCAGATCGGCATGGTCACCCAGGACACCTCGCTGCTACACCGCTCGATCCGCTCCAACCTGCTCTACGGCCGCCCGGATGCCGGCGAGGCCGAGTTGCAGGACGCGATCCAGAAGGCCCGCGCCTCGGAGTTCATCCCGCAGCTGAGCGACGCAGAAGGGCGCACTGGCCTCGACGCTCACGTCGGCGAGCGCGGCGTCAAGCTCTCCGGCGGCCAACGCCAGCGCATCGCGATCACCCGTGTGCTACTCAAGGACGCGCCGATCCTGATCCTCGACGAGGCCACCTCGGCGCTGGATTCGGAAGTGGAAGCGGCGATCCAGGAAAGCCTGGAGACCCTGATGCAGGGCAAGACAGTGATCGCCATTGCCCACCGTCTCTCGACCATTGCGCGCATGGATCGCCTGGTGGTGCTGGAGCACGGTCGCGTGGTCGAGAGCGGCAGCCATGCCGAGCTGCTCGCCCATGGCGGGCTCTATGCGCGGCTGTGGCGACACCAGACCGGCGGGTTTGTCGGGGTGGATTGATCACGCCCCGCGCACGACCGTCCACGATTGTGCGTCGGAGCTTCCCTAGGAGCGGGCCATGCCCGCGATCAGCGTCGACAGGCAGTGCCTGATTCACAAGTCCTCGCGATACTCCCCCGGCGTCTTGCCGAACCAGCGGCGGAAGGCGCGGAAGAAGTTGCTCGGCTCCGAGAACCCCAGCAGGTAGGCAATCTCCAGCAGCGTCATGCGCGGCGTGGCGAGGTACTGCTGGGCCAGTTCGCGACGCGTATCGTCGAGCAGTTGCTGGTAGCTGGTGCCCTCTTCCTGCAGGCGACGCTGCAGCGTGCGCTCGGACAGGTGCAGCGCCTGCGCCACGCTCTCGCGCTTGGGTTCGCCTTGCGGCAACAGGCGACACAGCACCTGACGCGTCTGGTGGCTGAAGCGGCTGCTGACGAAGCGCGCCAGGTACTCCCCGGCGAAACGGTCGTGCAGCCGCGCCAGCTCCTCGTTGGCGGTGGGCAGCGGCGCGCTCATGTCCTCGTGGGAGAACAGCATCGCGCAGTCCGCATGGCCGAAGCTCAGCGGCGCCTGAAACAGCTCGCAGTAGGGTTCGACATCCGGCGGCGCCTCACCAGCCAGGCGCACCTCCAACGGCTTGATCGCCCGCCCGGTGATCCAGCGCAGCATGGCGATCAGGCTCGCCAGCGAGCACTCCGCGCTCTGCCGCGGCACGGGCAGGAGATCACCATGGACGACGATGCGGTACAGGCAGCCCTCAGGCAGGCGGCGGAAGGTCAGGTCGGCACCCTCGGCGATGATCCGCTGGTAGCGCTCCAGGCGCTCGAAACCCTCGCCCAGGTTGCGGCTGGACATCAGCGCATAGCCCACCACGGGGAACGCCGGCGTATGCACGCGAGCGATGTTCAGGCCGATGGCCGGGTTGCCGGACAGCTCCACGGCGCGGTTCCACAGGCGGCTCATGGCGTCTTGCGGGAAGCGCGCATCGGGGTCGTCGAGGGCGGCGAAATCAAGCCCCAGTTCGGCGAACAGCGCGCGGCAGTCGAGGCCTTCCAGCTCCAGCGACTGGACGATCCCCCGCACCCAGCTCGACAGGGTCGTACGCTCAGGCATGCAATTTCTTCTGGTTATGGTGGTGATCCGCGCCGATCGGCCGGAGAAGCCGGCGGCACAGGGGGATACTAAACTGGCCCCCTATGTCATCCGCAAGTCTGAAGGCACCAGCCTACACTGGCGCCATCACAACAACAGGAGGTGCGCCATGAGCACCCAGACCGCCGATCGATTCCAGAGCTTCGCCGAGTTCTACCCGTACTACCTGCAGGAACACAGCAACGCCGTGTGCCGCCGCCTGCACTACGTGGGCAGCCTGCTGGTGCTGTCGATCCTCGCCTACGCCATTTTCAGCGGCCACCTGCTGTGGCTGCTGGCCATGCCGCTGGCCGGCTACGGCTTCGCCTGGGTCGGCCACTTCGTGTTCGAGAAGAACCGCCCAGCCACCTTCAAGTACCCGCTGTGGTCGCTGATGGGCGACTGGGTAATGCTCAAGGACGCCTTCACCGGGCGCATCCGCTTCTGAGTCACTGAGCGATCAGCGCGCGGCGTTACGCAGCGACGCGCGCTCGAACAACAGCGCCTGTACTTCCCCGCCGGCATGCTGGGCAACGCGCCGCCAGCTCGAGGGAACGTCGGGAATCTCCTGGTCGTTGTAGCGACTCATCACCAGCCACACGCGGCCATCGCCTGGCGGCAGGTCGGCCAGGCGATCGACGAAGCTGTGCTGGCGGTCGTCGATCAGCGAACCGAAGCCATACTCGCCAGGTCGCCCGGAAGAGCCGTCGTCCGCCGGCGCGGTATAGAGCAGCGGCTCGATGCCGGTGCGGTTGTAGTAACGGAATGCCAGGTACCAGAGGATGTCGTCGACTACCACCCGGTCCCCCACGTGGTAATGGGCGTTGACGTAGTCGACCATCCCGTCGAACTGCTCGTCCGGGTCCGTTTCGAGGGCACGCTCCAGCCCCATGCCCTGCAGGCCGAGCAGCGTTGCCAGCATCACTGCGCCGAGAACGCGCCGCGCCTCCAGCAGGCGGTCCAGCGCCAGCGCGAACAGCAGCGGCAGGCCGAGGGCAAAGGCCGTCAGGTAGCGCTCGACGAACACCGGCGAAACGAAGGACACACCATACAGCCCCAGCAGCGGCAGGCCGACGTACAGCGAGACCAACACGCCAGCGCGCTGGCGGCTGCGATCGTGACGCAGTACCAGCAACATCGCCCCCACCACCAGCAACGGCACGCCCGCCAGCAGGGGCCAGGACAGCTCGTTACCATCGGATTGCGCCAGCCATTGCCAGAGCATGGAGGGAACGGAACGGCCATCCACCGGCGGCTCCCAGCCCACGTCGCCACCGGCGACCAGCACAGCCATATGCCGAACCAGGTCCAGCAGGCCGGGCAACCAGGGCAGGAACAGCACGGCGATGGCCAGGTTGGCCAGCCACCAGTCGCGGCGGCGCAGCGGAGTGTTCGGCAGCGACGCCAGCCAGGCCCAATGCACGAGCAGGCCGAACAGGCTGAAGTAGTGGGTGTAGAAAGCCGCCGTCATCAGCAGCACGTAGACCAGCAGATGACGACGCTTGCCCTCCTCCAGCCAGTAGAGCAAGGCCAGAGTCGCCGCCAGCAACCAGCAGCCGAGCAGCGAATACATGCGCACTTCCTGGCTATAGCGCACCGCCGTCGGCAGCACCACCAGCAGCAGAACGGCGAGCCAGGCCGCGCGGCGACTGGCGAGGCGCCAGGCCAGCCAGCCACCGAGGAATACCGCGAGCGTGCCGAATACCGCACTGAACAGGCGCAGCGAGAACACGCCCTCGCCCAGCTGCCCGGTCCACAGGTGCAGCAGATAGAAGTACAGCGGCGGATGCACGTCACGGGCGGCGTGCTGCCAGAGTTGCAGCGGCGAATAGCGGGCGAGGAACAGGCTGGAGCTTTCGTCGCCCCAGATGGCCGAACCGGTCAGCTCATACAGGCGCAGACACAGAGCTAGCGCCAGCAGCGGCAGGAACCACCACTGGCGCAACAAGGCAAACAGACTCGGGGACTCGCGGGAAGACATCACAGCCTCGCAGGGAGAAACTGCCGTGCCGCTGAGTGTACGTCAGCCGCGCCCGGCTTACCGGCGGATCAGCAGTTCCCGCGCGCGGGCCTGGTCTTCCGGCGCCAGCTCCGCGAGCAGCTCCACCTCGCTGGCGATCAACGCGCCCACCGGCACACCATCGCGATAAAGCACGCGGTTGCCGCTCACCGCCGGTACCTTGCGCCCCGGCAACAGGGTGCCGGCCAGGTTCAGCGGATCGACTGCAGACACCACCACCCATTCGCCGCTCGCTTCACGGCGGCGCACTTCGCGCAACAGGCCGACGGCTTCGGGCAGGGCGAACTGCTCGCCGGTCAGCCCGGCGACGAAGCGTCCGCCACGGATTTCCCCGCGCGCCTCCAGGCGGTGATAGACCCGCAGCAGATCGCGCCACGGCGGCAGCCAGTCGGCCTCGCGATCGAGCAGGCGCCAGCAGACCACGCCGTAGCGGCGCAGCAGGGTCATGGCGACATGTTCGAGCACTTCCGCCGGCAACCGCGCGCCCGGCTCCAGCGTGGAGCGACGCAGCAGCGCCCAGCGCCCGGCATCGGCCATGCCGAACAGTGACGTGCGCGAGCGACGCTGCGGGTGCCGCCGCGCCGCCGGCATCAGCAGCGCGCGCAGGCCGGCGAAGCTGTCGGCATTCACCCGCCCCGCCGCTACCAGTTCCCCCAGCACGGTTTCCAGCTCGGTGCGCAGCAGGTGGCTGTCGCTGGCCAGTTCCTCGAAGAAAGACGCGCCTTGCTCCTTGAGCGCCTCCAGCACCTTGCTGGCCTTGGCGGACAGCTCGGCATCCGCCTGCCCCGCGCTCAACGCGCTCCACTGCGCCATCTGTGCGCGGGGCAGCAGCACGATGGGCGTGCTCTTCAGCGGGCCGCCACGCCCCTTTGCAGCGGTTCGACCCGGCAGGCGCGCCCAGACGATGCGACCGGCGCGGCACAGGTCGTCCAGCCAGTTGATTCCGTAGTCGGCCACGCGGCTGGGCAGGATGTCGCTTTCCCAGGCGCTGGCGGCGGCCTGGAAGCCCTCCAGCTGACTGAGCACGCCGGCCAGTGATTCCGCACCGCGCACCCGCGCTGCGCTGGAGACGCGCTGCCAGTCGAACAGGAAGCGCATGAAGTCCGCCCGCGCCACCGGCTCGATCTCCCGGCGCAGGCGCTTGACCGTGTAGCGGTGGATGCGCGCCAGCAGATGGCGTTCGCACCACTCGTCCTCGCTCGCGCCGGGGGTAAAGCGACCTCGCAGCACGTAGCCCTCACGCTCCAGGCTGGCGAGGGCGAAGCCGGTATCACCGGTGGCAATGCCCAGGTCATCCGCCAGTTCACGCAGCAGGCGCGGGCCGAAACCGGTCAGGCGCGCCCGCACCAGTTCGACCTGCGCTTCGTCCACCGCACAGGGCTCACACAGCGCCGCAGGCAGATCGAGCGAGGGCTTCATCGCGACCTGCGGATGCAGCGCAAGCCATTGGCTGAGCCGTTCCGCCGCCACCCAGACGGCGCCCACGGGCAGTTCCAGGCGCGTCGCCCTCCCCGCCTTGGCCAGCGCCTGGAGCAGGAAGGGCCAGCCCTCGTTGGCCTGCGCCTCGCTGTCGCGAATGCCGCCCAGGCCGGTCAGCGCCTCGTGCATTTCATCGGCGTCGCGGGCTTCGGGCCAGGCCTCGGCACGCACCGCGTCGATGGCATCGGCATCCAGCGCACCGAGGTCATCGGCGCTTTCCGGGTCGGTCCAGCGGCGGCTCTGCACGGCCTGGGTACGGCGTTCTTCCAGCGGCGCGTCGTCGAGGAAGGCGTACGGGCTGGCGGACAATACCTCCGCCGCCAGCGGTGACGGCGCCGGCAGGTCGCGCGCCAGCAGGGTCACCGCACCGCTTTCCATGCGCCGCAGCAGGTTGAGCCAGCCTTCACAGTCCATCGCCTCGTGCAGGCAGTCGTCGAGGGTCTGCGCCACCAACGGATGATCGGGAATCTCGCGCTCGCCGACGATGTTCTCCAGGCACGCCACCTGATCGGGGAACACCGAGGCCAGCAGGTCTTCGCTGCGCATGCGCTGCAACTGCGGGGCGACCTTGCGCCCGCCGCTATAGCGCGGCAAGGCTAGCGCGGTAGTAGCGTTCCAGCGCCAGCGCACACCGAACAGCGGCGCGTCGAGCAGCGCCTGGATCAGCACATGCTCGGCGCTGTTGGAGTGCAGGTAGCGCCACACCTCATCCAGCGGGAAGCTGTGGCTGGTGGACAGCGAGAGGATGATCGCGTCTTCGGTGGCGGCGGCCTGCAGCTCGAAGTTGAAGGTGCGGCAGAAGCGCTTGCGCAGCGCCAGGCCCCAGGCGCGATTGATGCGGCTGCCGTAGGGCGAATGGATGACCAACTGCATGCCGCCGGATTCATCGAAGAAGCGCTCGAGGATCAGCGTCTTCTGCGTCGGCAGCGCGCCGAGGGCGTGGCGCGCGCGGGCCAGGTATTCCACCAGCTGCCGCGCCGCGGCGTCGCTCAAGCCAAGCAGCCCCTGCAGCCAGTCGATGGCCCGTGTCAGCGGTTCGGGGTCATTCGCACCCTGGGCGAGCAATTCGTCCAGTTGGCCGCGCAGGCGCGCGACGCTGGTGGACAGCTCGTCGGTACGCCCCGGCGCCTCGCCGAGCCAGAAAGGGATGTTCGGCGGCTGGCCCTGGGCGTCTTCGACGCGCACGCGTCCCGGCTCCACGCGCAGGATGCGGTAGGAAATATTGCCCAGCTGGAACACATCGCCGGCCAGGCTCTCCACCGCAAAGTCCTCGTTCACCGTGCCCACGGTGAGGCCTTGCGGCTCCAGCAGAACGGCGTAGTCGCCGGTATCGGGGATGGTGCCGCCGGAGGTCACGGCGGTGAGCTTGGCGCCGCGTCGGCCGCGCAGGCGTTGGTGCACGGCGTCACGGTGCAGGTACGCGCCACGCTGGCCGTTGCGGCTGGTGTAACCCTCGGCGAGAGTGCGCAGCATCGCGTCGAAGTGCTCGCGACTGAGGTCGGCATAGGGCTGCGCGGCGGTGAACAGTTCGAAAAGCGCGTCCTCGCGCCATTCCTGGCAGGCCACTTCAGCGACTATCTGCTGGGCCAGGACATCCAGCGGCGCGTGGGGAATGCTCAGGGCGTCCAACTCGTTCTGCCGCACGCTGTCGAGCAGCGCCACGCACTCGATCAGGTCGTCCCGCGAGGTCGGGAACAACCGCCCCTTGGGCGTGCCACCGACGCTGTGGCCGGAGCGGCCGACGCGCTGCAGGAAGGCGGCGATCGAGCGCGGTGAGCCGATCTGGCAAACCAGTTCGACGTCGCCGATGTCGATGCCCAGTTCCAGCGAGGCAGTGGCCACCAGCACCTTCAACTGGCCAGCCTTGAGTCGCCGCTCGGCGCCCAGGCGCAGTTCCTTGGACAGACTGCCGTGGTGCGCCGCCACCCAGCCGGAACCGATGCGCTCGGCCAGGTGCCGGGTAATGCGCTCGGACAACCGCCGAGTGTTGACGAAGACCAGCGTGGTGCGGTGCTCGCTGGCCAGTTCGGCGAGGCGGTCGTAGACCTTGTCCCAGACATCGTGGGACATCACCGCATCCAGCGGCGCCGCCGGCACTTCCAGGTTCAGGTCGCGCTCGCGGCTGTAGCCGATGTCGACGATGCGACAGGCCTGGTGGCGGCCGACGAGAAAACCCGCCACCGCCTCGATGGGTTTCTGCGTGGCGGACAGGCCGATGCGCACCAGCGGCGCTTCGCACAATGCCTGCAGGCGCTCCAGTGACAGCGCCAGATGGCTGCCACGCTTGCTTGCGGCCAGTGCGTGGATTTCATCGACTATCACGCTGCGCGCGCCGGCCAGCATGGCGCGGCCGGAGTCCGAGCCGAGCAGCACGTAGAGCGATTCAGGTGTGGTGACGAGGATATGCGGCACCTGCCGACGCATGGCCTCGCGCTCGCTGGAGGTGGCGTCGCCGGTGCGTACCGCCGTACGGATATCCACTTCCGGCAGGCCCATTTCGACCAGCGCCGCGCGGATGCCGGCCAGGGGCTCTTCGAGGTTGATGCGGATGTCGTTGGACAGCGCCTTGAGCGGCGAGACATAGACCACGGTGGTGCGATCGGGCAGCGCGCCGCCGTTCGCCAGCCCCTCGCGGACCAGCGCATCGATGGCCGAGAGGAAGGCCGTGAGCGTCTTGCCCGAACCGGTGGGCGCCGCCACCAGGGTCGACTCGCCGGCCTGGATCGCCGGCCACGCCTGCACCTGGGCCTGGGTCGGAGCCGGAAAATGCGCGCGGAACCAGCCGGCCACCGCCGGGTGGAAGGCAGACAGCACATCGGCTCGCTTGGCGCGGGGGGAGGTTCGGGGAGCGCTCATGCAGACCAATATGGTGGCGCGCGAAGCCCGTCACAAGGACCACTGATCGCGCCTCGCCGCAGGCCGCACCAGCCGTTACTCTTCATTCACCCACCCGGCGGAAGTACATCGATGAGCGAGCGTGATCGCGACTATTACTGGGAGCAGGTCAGGCAGCAGAACAAGCAGAAGCCGCCCGAAGACCCGAAGCGCAACTGGCGGATGCTGGTGAAGCCGCTGCTGTGGTTCCTGATTCCCTTGCTGATCCTCGCCGCCGGCACCGCCCTGTGGCGCAACCCGGCCAGCCAATTCTGGCTGCACGAACGCTGGGTACTGCTGCAGATTCGTCTGGGCGTGACTCCTGACGGTCTGCAGACGACGCCCGCGGCCTCGCCCTACAGCGACAGCCCGCGCAAGCTGTCCGACTGCATCAAACCGGGCAATGTGATCGACGATGAAGTGCGGGCGTGCGTGAAGGGATATCAGCCGAAGACCTGGTGACCAGCGCCTCAGGACTCCTCGCTCTGCCCCAGCCCGTGCATCCGCAGCTTGTTGGCGATGGTGGTGTGCGACACCCCCAGCCGCTTGCCCAGTTGCCGGCTGCTCGGGTGCTCGCGGTAGAGCCGCTCCAGCACCGCGCGTTCGAAGCGGCCGACGATGGCGTCCAGCCCGCCTTCCAGGGAAAAATCCCCCAGCGGGTGCGGCGCACCGTAGTCCGGCAGGCGGATGTGCTCGGGGCGGATGGTGCCGCCTTCGCACAACGAAACCGCCTGGAACAGCGCGTTCTCCAACTGCCGCACGTTGCCCGGCCAGTGGTAGCGGCCGAGGCGGTCCAGCGCCTGCGGCGAGAGCCTGGGCAGCGGGCAGCCGATCTGCCGGCTGGCCTGGTCGAGGAAGTGCTCCACCAGCGGCTCCAGGCCGTCCAGGCATTCGCGCAGCGGCGGGATGTGCAGCGACAGCACGTTGAGGCGGTGGTAGAGGTCCTGGCGGAATTCGCCCTTGGTGCACAGCTCGGACAGGTCCACCTGGGTCGCGCAGATCACCCGCACGTCCAGGTACACCTCCTCGTCGCTGCCGACGCGGCGGAAGCAGCCGTCCTGCAGGAAGCGCAGCAGTTTGGCCTGTAGACGCGGGCTCATTTCTCCGACGCCATCGAGGAACAGCGTGCCCCCGGCAGTCAGCTCCAGCAGGCCGAGCTTGCCTTCCGGGCGCGCACCTTCGAAGGCGCCGGGGCCGTAGCCGAACAGCTCGGTCTCGGCCATGGATTCGGGCAGGCCGGCGCAATTCAGCGCCATGAACGGCGACTGCCCGCGCGGGCTGGCGAGGTGGCAGGCGCGGGCCAGCAGCTCCTTGCCGGTGCCGGTCTCGCCTTCGATCAGCAGCGGCGCGTCCAGCGGCGCCATGCGCCTTGCCTCGCGGACCACGGCCGCCATCACCCGCGAGCTCTGGAAGATGCTGTCGAAGCCGCGCAGCTCCAGGCGACGCACGTTGTAGATGCGCTCGCCGACCCGGTCAGCGCGGTGCAATGTGAGTACGGCGCCAGCCAGTGCTTCGCTTTCGTCGTGCTCGGTCTGCAGCGGCGCGATGTCGGCGAGGAACACGTCGCCCTTTACCTTAACTCGCAAGCCGTTGATGCGCGCCTTGTTGGCCCGCACCAGTTCGGGCAGGTCCAGGTCTTCGACGTAGCGCGACAGGGGGATACCCGGCACTTCGTCGACGCGCACGCCCAGCAGCTGGGCGGCGGCGCGGTTGCCCGCGACTATCTGCCCGGCCATGTCGATGGACAGCACCGGGAACTCCAGCGCCGCCAGCAGTGCGTTTAGCTCGAGGTGGCGGCGCTCGCTGGGCATCAGGCCGACGCGCTTGACGCCGAACACGCCGGGCACCGCTTCAAGCTTGGGCTTGAGTGACTGGAACTGCAGGTTGATGAGGTTCGGGCAGAGCAGGTAGATGGCGTTGCCCTGCTCGCCGCCGACTTCGCCGCGGTTGACGTTGATGCCGTAGTCGACCAGCAGGTTGAGGATGTCGCGCAGGATGCCGACGCGGTTCTGGCAGTGCACTTTGATGCGCATGGCGGGCCCGTGGTTGTCGTTGTGATGGGCACTCCGGCACGGGTTTTCGCAAGGCGGCCGGAAATTACCGTCAAGAATATGTGACAGATCAGCGCGCCTTCAAGCCATGGCGGGATGCTTGCGCCGCCAAGCGTAATTATTTCTTTACGGATTGCCGCTCAGGGCGCTGGCCAGCGCTGCGCCAGGGGGCTGATCGCCGGCGCGCATCGCGCTATTGATGAGTCATCACAAGAACAGGCAGCTCGACGCCGGAGGCTCCATGAAGACAACGCAGTACGTGGCCCGCCAACCTGATGAAGACGGTTTCATCCACTACCCGGAAACCGAGCACCAGGTCTGGAACACCCTGATCACCCGCCAGTTGAAAGTGATCGAGGGCCGCGCTTGTCAGGAATACCTGGACGGCATCGAGCAGCTCGGCCTGCCCCATGAGCGCATCCCGCAGCTGGCCGAGGTCAATCAGGTGCTCCAGGCCGCCACCGGCTGGCGTGTGGCGCGGGTGCCGGCGCTGATCCCGTTCCAGACCTTCTTCGAGCTGCTGGCCAGCCAGCAGTTCCCCGTCGCCACCTTCATCCGCACCCCAGAAGAGCTGGACTACCTGCAGGAGCCGGACATCTTCCACGAGATCTTCGGCCACTGCCCGCTGCTCACCAACCCCTGGTTCGCCGAGTTCACCCACACCTACGGCAAGCTCGGCCTGGCCGCCAGCAAGGAAGAGCGCGTGTACCTCGCCCGCCTGTACTGGATGACCATCGAGTTCGGCCTGCTGGATACCTCGCAGGGCCTGCGCATCTACGGCGGCGGCATCCTCTCGTCGCCAAAAGAGACGGTCTACAGCCTCTCCGACGCGCCCGAGCACCAGGCCTTCAGCCCGCTGGAATGCATGCGCACGCCGTACCGCATCGACATCCTGCAGCCCCTGTATTTCGTGCTTCCCGAGCTCAAGCGCCTGTTCGAGCTGGCCCATGAGGACATCATGGCGCTGGTGCGCGAAGCCATGCGCCTGGGCCTGCATGCGCCGAAGTTTCCGCCGAAACAGGCCGCCTGATCCGCTGCAATCGATCCCATCTGTGCCTAGGATGAGACGTGCTCGCGAGCCTAAGATGGTTCGCGAGCGCACTCCTATGCCACCCACGACAAGGAGAACCTTTGATGACCGCACTCACCCAAGCCCATTGTGAAGCCTGCCGCGCCGACGCCCCGAAGGTGTCCGACGAAGAACTGGCGGTGCTGATCAAGCAGATTCCGGACTGGAATATCGAGGTCCGTGACAATCACATGGAACTGGAGCGGGTCTTCCTGTTCAGGAATTTCAGGCACGCCCTGGCCTTCACCAACGCGGTAGGCGCCATTGCAGAGGAAGAAGGCCACCACCCCGACCTGCTGACCCAGTGGGGCAAGGTCACCGTCACCTGGTGGAGCCACGAGCTGAAGGGCCTGCACCGCAACGACTTCATCATGGCCGCGCGCACCGACGAGCTGGCCGCGAAAGCAGAGGGACGCAAATGAGCCATTTCGCCAAGGTC
The DNA here is from genome assembly GCF_014852585.1 of Pseudomonas sp. PDM18. Classification (GTDB taxonomy): domain Bacteria; phylum Pseudomonadota; class Gammaproteobacteria; order Pseudomonadales; family Pseudomonadaceae; genus Pseudomonas. The sequence goes on from NZ_JACVBX010000001.1 coordinate 216,212, forward strand.
ACCCGCGTGCCGGGCGACCCGATCCTGGGCCTGCTCGAAGCCTACCGGGCGGACCCCAATCCCGCGCGGCTCGACCTTGGCGTGGGCGTCTACAAGGACGCCCAGGGCCTCACGCCGATCCCGCGCGCGGTGAAGCTCGCCGAACAGCGCCTGGTGGATGCCGAGACCACCAAGAGCTACGTCGGCAGCCACGGTGACGCGCTGTTCGCCGCGCGCCTGTGCGAGCTGGTGCTGGGCGTCACCTCGCCGCTGCTGGCCGACTCCCGCGCCGACGCTACCCAGACACCCGGGGGCACCGGCGCGTTGCGCCTGGCGGCGGAGTTCATCGCCCACTGCCTGCCGGGCAAGAACATCTGGCTGAGCGACCCGACCTGGCCGATCCACGAAACCCTGTTCGCCGCCGCCGGCGTGCCGATCAAGCACTACCCCTACGTCGGCGCGGACAACTGCCTCGACGCCGAAGCCATGTTCGCCATGCTGGAGAAAATCCCCCAGGGCGACGTGGTGCTGCTGCACGCCTGCTGCCACAACCCGTCCGGCTTCGACCTGGATCATGCGCAATGGCAACGCGTGCTGGAGATCGTCCGCCGGCGCGAACTGCTGCCGCTGCTGGACTTCGCCTACCAGGGCCTGGGCGATGGGCTGGAAGAGGACGCCTACTCGGTGCGCCTGCTGGCGGAAAGCCTGCCGGAAGTGCTGATCACCAGCTCCTGCTCGAAGAACTTCGGCCTCTACCGCGACCGCGTCGGCGCGCTGATCGTCTGCGCCGAGAACGCCGACAAGCTCACCGACATCCGCAGCCAGCTGGCGCTGTTCGCCCGCAACCTGTGGTCCACCCCGCCGGCCCACGGCGCGGAAGTGGTCGCCACCATCCTGGGCGACCCGGAGCTGAAGAACCTCTGGCTGGACGAACTGGACGGCATGCGCGGCCGCATCGCCGAACTGCGTATAGGCCTGGTGGAAGCCCTGCGCCCCCACGGGCTGGCGGATCGCTTCGCGCACATCGCTATCCAGCGCGGCATGTTCTCCTACACCGGCCTGCAGGCCGAACAGGTGCGCATCCTGCGTAAGGAGCACAGCATCTACCTGGTGAGCAGCGGTCGCGCGAACATCGCCGGGCTCGACGGCGAGCGCCTCGACCACCTGGCGGCGGCCATCGCCCGCGTCTGCCGCTGACGACGATTTCTTCCCCCTCGACCGGCCTTTGAGCCGGTCTTTTTTTGCCTTGGCTGAGGGGGCGCATGAGCGTAGGAGCAGGCTGGTTGCGCCGGCGAAAACCTGTAGGAGCGAGGTTGGTCAGTAATCGTCACGCTTGCGAAACGCCCAGCGCCCGGCCAGCCCGGTGAAGCTGGCCACCAGCACCACCAGGATCCAGAAGCCTTCCGGGTCGCCGGAGAACGGAATGCCGCCGACGTTCATGCCGAAGAAGCCGGCGATGATGTTGATCGGCAGCGCCAGGACAGTGACAACGGTGAGGGTGAACAGCGTGCGGTTGCTCTGCTCGTTGATCTTCGCGGCGATCTCCTCCTGCAGCAGCTTGATGCGTTCGCCCAGCGCCGTGAGGTCGTTGATCACCAGGGAGAACTCCTCGGTGGCCTCGCGCAGCACGCGCACGTCGTCCTCGGTCAGCCAAACCGGTGGGCGATTCAGCAGGCGCATCAGCGAGCCCGGCTCCAGCGCCAGCAGGCGTTGCAGGCGAACCAGCACACGGCGCATGGCGCCCAGGTCGGCGCGGCTGGCGGAGAGGCGCGAGGACAGCAATTGGTCCTCGATGCGATCCACGCTGATGCTGGTCTCGCGGACGATGCGGGTGAGGATTTCGCCCTGGTCGCGCAGCAGGTGCACCAGCAGTTCCAGCGGCGAATTGAAGCTCTCACCGTGCTTCACCGAAGAACGCAGCGTGTCCACCGAGCGAAGCGGCTGCGCACGGGCGGTGACCAGCAGGCGACCACGGGCGCAGACCCAAAGGGTGGCGACATCCGAGGACATGCGGCTGCCGAAATCGAATACCACGTCGTTGACCACCGCCAGCAGCGCACCGTCCACATGCTCGATGCGGGTGGAGCGCGAGCCTTCACGCAGGGTTTCGAAGAAGTAGTCGGGCAGCTCCAGGTGCGACTTCATCCAGCGCTCGCAGGCTGCGTGCGCCAGGTTCAGGTGCAACCAGAGGAATTCATCCGTGGCGCGCGGCTCCCGCAGGCGTTGCAGGGCGGTAGGCGAATCGATCTCGAGCCCCGGCTGGTCGGGGCGAAAGCTGAAGCCATAAAGCAGGCCGAACAGATCGGAATCCTGATGGCTCTGGACGATGCTGTGGTTCATGGGACTCCGTGCACGCAGGTGGGAGGTGCGTGTAGGAGCGAGCTTGCTCGCGAACCCGCACGGCACGGGCTATTCGCGAGCAAGCTCGCTCCTACGAAGAGCAGATTGCGCCCGCCCCTTGGTGTTACCAGACACCCATGAAAGTCAGATGACAGCCACGTGTCAGCCGAACAGGGTCGCCACAGTGCGCTCGCCCAGCGCCGGGCCGATGCTCATGCCCACCCCGGTATGCATCAGCACGGCGGTGATGCCATCGCCGGCCTGCAGCACCGAGAACGGCCCCGGCCCGCGCGAGCCATAGACACCCTGCCAGCGCTCGACCACTTCCACGCGCATGCCTAGCGTGTCCTCGGCCAGTTGCAGCATCAGCCGGTCGACGAACTCGGCATTGAACGGCGCGGCATCGCTGCCGTAGTGGTGGGAGTCGCCGATGATCAGCTCGCCATGGGGCGTCGGGCTGACCAGCAGGTGGATGCCCTGCTCTTCCAGCTCCGGTGTCTCGCGGCGAATCTGCTCGCGCACCGCCTCGGTCTCGGGCAGGTCGGAGAAGGCGCCGTAATGCACGCAGCTCAGGCCGGTAAGGATCGAATGGGCGAGGCCGATGTCGACCTGCGGGCGGGCACGCAGCATCTGCAGGCGGCACACCTGCGGCTGCAGCGGAGCGATGACCTCGGCCAGCAGCGTCTGGTAGTCGTGGCCGGAGCAGACGATCACCTGTCCGACGGTGAAGGTGCCCGCGGTGGTGCACAGCACGCCGGTGTCGACGTCACGCACCAGGGTGGAGAAGTGGAACTCAACACCGTGCTCGCGGTGCAGGTAGTCGATCAGGCTCGGCAGCGCCTCGCGGGAATACAGCTGCTGGTCATCGAAGCCCAGCAATGCCGCGCGATGGTGGCGGAAGTGGCCCTGGTAGAGGTCGTTGAGTTCGCGGCCGCGCAGCAGGCCCACGCGGTAGTCCAGCTCCCTGGCGCGGCCGGCGCAGAAGGCTTCCAGCAGGTGCTCCTCGGCTTCGCTGCGGGCGAACAGCAGCGAGCCATTGCGCCGCAGGGAGAACCCGGCGCCTTCCGCCCACTGCGCCCAGATCGGCCGGCTGGCCCGGGCCAGGTCCGACATCACGCCCGGCGGCTGGCCGGTGACCAGCGCCTGGCCGAAGTTGCGTACGGAGGCGCCCAGGGGCGTGGCGGTGCGTTCGAAGACGCGCACGGAGAGGCCGCGGCGGGCGGCGGCGTAGGCATGGGAAAGGCCGAGGATGCCGGCGCCGACGATGGCGACGTCGCAGTGGGTGTGGGTCATGGGGGGTATGTCCTGCGTGGTGAAGAGCCCCTCTCCCCCACCCTCTCCCTGAAGGGAGAGGGCTAGGGAGAGGGAATCCTCTCTCGGAAAATTACTTCTGCGCGACCTTCTCCGACTTGCCGTCATAGCGCTTGCGCCACTCGGCAAGGATCTCGTCGCGGTTCTTCGAGGCCCAGGCGAAGTCGTTCTTGATCAGGCGCTGTTCGTAGTCGGCCGGCAGTTCGGTCTGCGGCTTGGCGATGCCCGGCTGTGCCAGCACGGCGAAGTTTTCCTTGTACAGCTCCATGGCTTTCGGGCTGGCGGAGAAGTCGGCGAGTTTCTTCGCCGCGGCTTCATGCTGGGTGCCCTTGACGATGCCGGTGGCTTCGATTTCCCAGCCCAGGCCTTCCTTGGGCAGGACGATGTCCAGCGGCGCGCCCTGGCGCTTGAGCTGTACGGCCGGGTATTCGAAAGAGATGCCGATCGGGAATTCGCCGGCGGCGGCCAGCTTGCACGGCTTGGACCCGGAGTGGACGTACTGGCCGATGTTCTCGTGCAGCGCGTCCATGTAGGCCCAGCCCTGCTTCTCGCCGAAGGTCTGCAGCCAGGCGGAGACGTCGAGGAAGCCGGTGCCCGAGGAAGCCGGGTTCGGCATGACGATCTTGCCCTTGTACTCGGGCTTGGTCAGGTCCTGCCAGCTCACTGGTTTCTCCAGGCCCAGCTTCTGCGCCTCGACGGTGTTGAAGCAGATGGTCGCGGCCCAGACGTCCATGCCGACCCACGCCGGCGGGTTGGCCGGGTCGCGGTAGTTCTTGCCGATGGCGTCCAGGTGTTTGGGCGCGTACTTCTCCAGCATGCCCTGCTGGTCGAGGATCGCCAGGCTGGAAGCGGCCAGGCCCCAGACGGCGTCGGCCTGCGGGCGATCCTTCTCGGCCAGCAGCTTGGCGGTGACGATGCCGGTGGAGTCGCGCACCCACTTGATTTTGATATCCGGGTTCTCGGCTTCGAAGGCCTGCTTGTAGGCGGTCAGCTGTTCCGGTTCCAGGGCGGTGTAGACGGTCAGCTCGGTGTCGGCGGCGTGGACCTGTGCAGCGAAACCGGCAACCACGGCGGCGGCGAGGGCAAGACGTTTGAACATGTGGAGCTCCTTGGCAGTGTTGGTCTCCCGCGCGGGGCGGGTTTGTCAGGGGTTGAGCCCGGCACGCAAGCACCGGGCGACAGCGTCCAGCGGGGTTACGGGTTCGCACCCTTCCTCCAGGCCTGCGAGCGGCGCAGCAGGCCGCGCGAGGCGCCGGCCAGCAGCAGCGACACGGCTGCGGAAGTGAGCAGGATCAGGGTCGACATGGCGGCCGCGCCGCCGACGTTGCCGGAGTCGTCCATGTTCAGCACGGCGACGGCGGCGAGGATGGTGTCCGGGTTGTAGAGGAAGATCGCCGCCGACACCGTGGTCATCGCCGAGACGAACAGGTAGCGGGTGATATCCAGCAGCGCCGGCAGGCAGATCGGCACGGTGACGCGCAGGTAGTGGCGCCACAGTGGCATCTTCAGCGACAGCGCAGCCGCCTCGAACTCGCCGTCGAGCTGGCGCAGCGCGGCGGTGGCGGTCATCTGCGCGGTGGTCAGGTAGTGGGAAATGGTGCACACCACCAACAGCGCCATGCTGCCGTAGAGCACATGCAGCGGGTTGCCCGGCAGGTTGAAGAAGAACACGTAGCCCAGGCCCAGCACGAGGCCCGGCACGGCCATCGGCACGAAGCACAGCATGCGCAGCAGTTGGCTCAGCCAGCGCTGCTCACGGGTCTTCTCGATCAGGTAGGCGCCGGTGAAGATCAGCGCGCTGCCGATGATTGCGGTGCACGCGGCCATCGTCAGGCTGTTGCGGTAGGCCAGCCAGCCGCCACCGGCGGTGGTGTTGAAGTCGTAGTGGTGTAGCGACAGCGACAGGTTGTACGGCCAGAACTTCACCAGCGAGGAGTACACGGCCATACCGAGCACGCCCAGCAACACCGCGCTGATCAGCACGACGATGGCGAGGAAGGCGGCATCTCGGCGGCGTGACTGCTTGGGGTGGTAGACCTGCGCCCGGCCGCTCATGGCGTCGCCCTGGCGACGGCGCAGCCAGGTGTCGACGGCGAAGCTGAGCAGCGCCGGCAGCAGCAGGATCATGCCGATCTGCGCGCCACGGCCGAACTGCTGCTGGCCGACCACCGCCTTGTACGCTTCCAGCGCCAGCACCTGGTAGTCGCCGCCCACCACGACCGGCACGCCGAAGTCGGTGATGGTCAGGGTGAACACCAGGCAGAAGGCAGCGAACACGCCCTGCCGCGAGGCCGGCCAGGTAATGCTGCGGAAGGCCTTCCAGGGCCCGGCGCCCATGCTCGAGGCGGCGTCGAACAGGCGCGCATCGGCCAGCGACAGCGCCGACAGCAGGATCATCAGCGCATGGGGGAAGGTGTAGATGGCCTCGCCGAGGACGATGCCCCAGAAGCCGTAGATGTTGTCCGGCAGCAGGTGGCGCAGCAGGCCCTGGTTGCCGAACAGGTAAATCAGCGCGATGCCCGGCAGCATCGACGGCGCCAGCAGCGGCAGCAGGGAAATCCCGCGCCACAGGCCCTTGGCCGGGATCAGCGTGCGTTGCAGCGCGTAGGCGAACAGGTAGGCCGCCGGCACGACGATGCAGGCCACGCTGACCGAGACCTTCAGGCTGTTGCCCAGCAGCCAGTGGAAGTTGTCGCTGCGCAGCAGCTCGCCCATGGCCGCGAGGCCGCCGCCCTGCCCTGCTTCGCCGCTGAAGCCGCGCCAGAAGATGGCCAGCAACGGCATCAGCACCGCCAGGGTGAGCAGGACCAGCAGCAGGTATTTGCCGCCACGGACGAACAGGCGATCACCCAGATCGCCGCGAACCTTGCCGACGGACAGCGCCGGACTGTGCTTCACCACGGCTTCCATCTCAGGCGAACACCTGCAGACTGCGCGGCGGCAGCGACACCCAGATGTCCGGGGTGCCCAGGCGCGGCATGTCCTCCGGCGCCAGCTCGGCCAACAGCGCGTGGCCCGGCAGTTGCTCCAGCTCGAAGCTCATGCGGCAGCGGTTGCCCAGGAAGGTGATCTCGCGGATCTGCGCACGGAACAGGTTTTCCTGGTGCACGGCGGGGTTCACGCTGATCGCTTCCGGGCGGCAGAACAAACGACCCGAGGCACTGGGCGCCTGGCTCGGCAGACGCAGGCTGAGGCTGCCGACCCGCGCATGACCATCGCTGCCTCGCTCGAACGGCAGCCAGTTGCCCTGGCCGACGAACTCGGCGACGAAGGGCGTGCTCGGGGTGCTGTAGATCTCCTGGGCGGTGCCGTACTGCTCGATGCGCCCGTGGTTCATCACCGCAATGCGGTCGGCCATCAACATGGCCTCGTCCTGATTGTGGGTGACCATCACGGTGGTGATGCCCAAGCTCTTCTGCAATTGGCGCAGCTCGCCGCACAGATGCTCGCGGACGCGGGCGTCCAGCGCCGACATCGGCTCGTCGAGCAGCAGCAGCGACGGGCTTGGCGCCAGCGCGCGGGCCATGGCGATGCGCTGCTGCTGGCCACCGGAGAGCTGGCCGGGATACTTCTTCTCGCTGCCGGTGAGGCCGACCAGTTCGAGCATCTCGGCGACGCGGCGGCGCGCTTCATCCTTCGAGGCGTTAGTCAGGCCGTAGGAGATGTTCTGCTCGACCGTGAGGTTGGGGAACAGCGCGTAGGACTGGAACAGGATGCCGTAGTCCCGCGCCTGCGGCGGCAGGTTCGACACATCGCGATCACCCAGGTGCAGGCTGCCATCGTCCTGTCGCTCCAGGCCCGCGATACAGCGCAGCAGCGTGGTCTTGCCGCAGCCGGAAGGGCCGAGCAGGCAAACCAGCTCACCGGCCTTGACGTCCAGCGACACGCCGTCGAGGGCGACGAACTGGCCGAAGCGCTTGCGGATATGACGCACGCTGAGCGGCGTGCCGGCGATGATGGGGTGCATGGTGGTACCTCGTCTTCTTGTGGTTCACACCGCGTGAGCCGTGGCGTGAAGGAACGAGGTCCATGCTAGGGACGGATTGCGACGGCACTATTGCGAAAGGGCCAAGTGCGCCGATAGATCCATAGGCAGATTTTGGTATGGGGGCGAATTTTTTTTGGAGGTGGCGGCGTTGAGCGGTTTGTCAGAACACCACTGTAGGAGCGCGCCATGCGCGCGATCGCGGGCATGGCCCGCTCCTACACTGGAACACCTGCGCTGGACGACTCGCGAGCAAGCCCGCTTCTTCTACACCTGCGCCAGCGCCAGGAAAGCACTCGGCAAGCGCGCCTGCCGCCTATCCTTCAGGCAATACAGGTACTCGTCGATCAGGCTCGCACCCTTGATCTCCAGCACGCACAACTGCGGGTTATCCGGCACTTCCTGGCGGGCAATGATGCTCACCCCCAGGTTACGAATCACCGCCTCGCGGATCGATTCACGGCTGCCGATCTCCAGCATCGAGGCCGGCGTCACCCCCGCCTGCTGCAACATCGCCTCGGTCAGTTGGCGGGTCGTCGAGCCCGCCTCGCGCATCAGCAGGCAATGGTTGCGCAAGTCCCCCAGGCTCACCGACGACAGCGCGGCCAGCGGATGGCTGCGGTGCACCGCCAGCACCAGCGGATCGCTGCCCAAAACCACTCGGGCCAGGCGCGCGTCGTCCACCTGCTGCGATGAGGCGGCCAGGTCGACCCGGCATTCGATGAGCGATTCCAGCACCTGCTGGGAGTTGCCGATCTCCACCGACACTTCAATCTGCGGGAAGCGCTCGCGGAAATTCTTGATCAGCCCGAGCACGTAATAAGGAGAGGTAGCGCCGATACGCAGCGCGCCCTGCATCTGCCCACAGTTGCGCAGGTAGAACTCGATATCAGCCTCCTGCTGCAACAGCGCCTCGACCATCGGCAGCAGACGCGCGCCCTCGTCGCTCAGGGTCAGGCGACGGCCGCCGCGATAGAACAACTCCACCGCATACTGGCTCTCCAGGTTGCGGATCTGCGTGGTCACGGTCGGCTGGCTGAGGCCGAGTTTCTTCGCCGCCTGGGTGATGCTGCCCAGCTTCGCCACCCGGTAGAACGCCTTCAATTCCGCGCTCAGCATCGACCGATCCGCCTATTCGAAAAATCCATCAACATTTTTTCTCGGCGCTGCCGGCAAACCGGCGCCAGCCCACTGACGACGCGGCCTGCAGCCAGGCGACAAAACACCCGAAAAGGTCAACATACCTGACCTGTATCACTGGCAATGCCAGTTGTAGCTGGACAGCCCGGACTTGAGCGACTTTCATTGCCCTTGGAAAAATCCCACACGGAAACCGAAGGCGGCCTCACAAGGGTGCGCCCAAGGAGCAATTGATGAAGTACAAAGTCACCATGGTTTTCGGAACCCGTCCGGAAGCCATCAAGATGGCCCCCCTCGCCCGCGTCCTCCGCCGTACCCCGGAAATCGAGCTGCGTATCTGCTCCACCGGCCAGCATCGCGAGATGCTACAGCAAGTGCTGGACTCCTTCGAACTCGAGGTGGACGAAGACCTCGACGTCATGACCCAGGGCCAGACGCTGAACAGTCTGTCCCTGCAGATGATGGGCAAGCTGGACGACAGCTACGACCGCCATCGTCCGGACATCGTGCTGGTCCACGGTGATACCACCACCAGCTTCATCGCCGCCCTCACCGCATTCCACCGGCAGATCCCGGTGGGCCACGTCGAGGCTGGCCTGCGCACCGGCAACATCCACCAGCCCTGGCCGGAGGAAGCCAACCGCCGCCTCACCGCGGTGATCGCCGACCTGCACTTCCCGCCGACCAAGGCCTCGCGCGACAACCTGCTGCGCGAAGGGGTGAACATCGACCAGATCGAGGTCACCGGCAACACGGTGATCGACGCCCTGCTGTGGATGCGCGAGCACCTGCACGAAACCAACTGGAAACCCGCTATCGACTCGCCCCTGGCCAAATTTACCGGGGACCGCCGCGTGGTACTGATCACCGGTCACCGCCGGGAAAACTTCGGCAAGGGTTTCGAGCGCATCTGCCAGGCCCTGGCGGAGCTGGCCCAGCGCTTCCCCGACGTGGACTTCGTCTACCCGGTGCACCTGAACCCGCAGGTGCAGAAAGCCGTGTACGGCCTGCTCTCGGACAAGCCCAACATCCACCTTATCGCCCCGCAGGACTATCAGCACTTCGTCTGGTTGATGGACCGCGCGTACATCATCCTCACCGATTCGGGCGGCATCCAGGAGGAAGCGCCGGCGCTGGGCAAGCCGCTGCTGGTGCTGCGCCGCGTCACCGAGCGCCCCGCCGTACTGGAAGGTGGCACCGTGGTACTGGTGGGCACCAACACCAGCCGCATCGTCAGCGAAGCCAGCCATCTGCTGCGCGACGAAGAAGTCTACGAACAGATGAGCCGAGTATTCAGCCCCTACGGCGACGGCCATGCCAGCGAGAAGATCGTCGCCCGGCTGCTGTCTTGGTTCGGTGAATCACGCAAGGCAAGCGAGTTCGAATGAGCCTCGAACTGGTCGATATCCTCACCTACGTTCTCTATGCCCTGAAGTACCTGGCGATCATCCTCGCCGCGCTGATGTTCCTGCTCGGACTGGATGACCTGTTCATCGACCTGGTGTACTGGGGCCGCGTACTGGTGCGCCGCTTCCGAATCTACAACCGCTTCGACCGGGCCGACGAGGAACGCCTGTTCGCCGCTCCGGAGAAGCCGTTGGCGATCATGGTGCCGGCCTGGAACGAGGTCGGCGTGGTGGGCGAGATGGCCCGCCTGGCGGCTTCCACCCTGGACTACGAGAACTACCAGATCTTCGTCGGCACCTACCCGAACGATCCGCAGACCCAGGCGGACGTGGACGCGGTGTGCCTGCACTACCCCAACGTGCACAAGGTGGTCTGCGCGCGCCCCGGCCCCACCAGCAAGGCCGACTGCCTGAACAACATCATCGACGCCATCCTGCGCTTCGAGGCCGACGCGCGCATCGAATTCTCCGGCTTCATCCTGCACGACGCCGAAGACGTCATCTCGCCTTTGGAACTGCGCCTGTTCAACTACCTGCTGCCGGCCAAGGACCTGATCCAGATCCCGGTCTACCCCTACGCCCCGGAATGGACCGGCTTCACCGCCGGCCACTACGTCGACGAGTTTGCCGAGAACCACGGCAAGGACGTGCCGGTACGCGAAGCACTGACCGGCCAGGTGCCCAGCGCCGGCGTCGGTACCTGCTTCAGCCGCCGCGCCATCGCAGCGCTGCTGGAGGACGGCGACGGCATCGCCTTCGATGTACAGAGTCTCACCGAGGACTACGACATCGGCTTCCGCCTGAAGCAGAAAGGCATGAAGTGCATCTTCGCCCGCTACTCCATCACCGACCCGCAGCTGGCATTGAAGAACGAATGGGTGCCGGGCATGGACCGGCGCTTCTCACAGGTCATCTGCGTGCGCGAACACTTCCCGCGCACCTGGCAGCACGCCATCCGGCAGAAGTCCAGGTGGATCACCGGGATCGTTTTCCAAGGCACGCGCAACCTGGGCTGGAGCAGCAAGACCATGCTCAACTACTTCCTCTGGCGTGACCGCCGGGGGTTGATCGCCTACCTGCTGAGCTTCCTGGTCAACCTGCTGTTCCTGGTGCTGATCACCATGTGGCTGATCACCAGCCTGTCGCCCAACGCCTGGCGCTTCCCGTCGATCCTCGAGGGCAGCCAGTTGCTGGTCGTGCTCTTGTTCCTCAACGGCCTGATGCTGCTCAACCGACTGTTCCAGCGTTTCTGGTTCGTCACTCGCTTCTACGGCATCTTCGAGGGGCTGCTGTCGGCGCCGCGGATGATGTGGAGCAACTTCGTCAACTTCTTCGCCAACCTGCGCGCGCTCAAGCAGGTGATGGAGATGGGCGATTCGCGCCGGGTCGCCTGGGACAAGACCACCCACGAATTCCCCGCCCTCGCCGGCCCGCAGCGCACGCCGCTGGGCCAGCGCCTGAAGGAGAAGGGCCTGATCACCGAAGAGCAGCTGCAGTCGGCGCTGACCAGCCCGGTCCGTCGCCGCCTAGGCCGCGAGCTACTGCTGCGCGAGCTGATCACCAGCACCCAGTTGGTCGAAACACTGGCCGAGGAACTGGGTGAGGAATGGGCGCCGCTCAATCCCTTCACTCTGGACGAGAAGCTGATCGAAGCACTGCCGCGCAAGCTCGCACTGCGCTACGCGGTGCTGCCGGTAGCCATCGAGGGCAACACCCTGGTGTTGGCCAGCGAACAGCAGATAAGCCAGGTCTCCCTCGGCGCCATCAGCCGTCAGCTCAAGCGCCCGGTGCGCGGTCGACTGGCTCCCCAGGGACGCGTCACCCTTGGTTTGCGGCACTGGTATGGCGGCCGCAACCAGACCGACGAAACCCGCGCCATTGTGGAGGTGCTCAGGCAACGCCAAGGCGACGAAGCCCTGATGGAACGACTCAGCGGGCACGTGGTGATGTTCGGCGCCCTGCTGCAGGTGCGCGGCATGGTCCCGCCCAGCCTGTTCAACCAGGCGCTGATCGATTTCGATCCCGAGCAGGACTCCCTCGGCGAACACCTGATCAAGCGCGGCATGATCACCCAGCAGGTGCTCGAAGAAGCTCTCCAGGAACAGGCCAGCGAACAGCACGAGGCCTATCGCATCGCCCGGGAGGCCGTGTGAAACCGCAACAAACCCTGCTTTACGGCCTGATCCTGGCGAGCATCGCCGCCCCACTGGCGCAGGCCGCCGACGACCAGCTCAGCGAGTTCCAGCGTTTCCGCAGCTTCCCCTACCTCGACAAGGGCTACAAGGAAGCGAAGAAGAGCAACTGGGCGGAAGTCGAACGCCTGATGCGCCACCTGCTGGGCCGCGTGCCGAACAACACCGAGGCGCGCTCGCTGCTGATCCAGTCCCTGGCCAAGCAGCGGCGTTTCGACGATGCCGAGAAGGAAGCCCAGGCACTGGCCGGCACCGATGCCGGCGCGCAGGCCCTGACCGAACTGCGCCTGGACCTGATCGAGAACGGCCCGCCACCCGAAGCCCAGATCAACCAGTGGCTGGCCCACACCAGCAACGCCAACGAGCGCGTACGCCTGTGGCAAGCCTACAGCCTCAAGCTCGGCCAGACCCAGGGGGCCGCCAAGGCGCTGGACTGGCTCGGCAGCCTGCCACCGGGCAACGATGGCCGCGTGCTGCGCGAGGCCCGCGCCAACTGGGCCGAACAACTGCGCGACTGGGACACCACCATCGCCCAGCTGGCTCCGCTGGCCACCGCTCACCAGCTCTCCGCCGATGACTGGCGTCGCCTGGCCAACGCCTACGCCCAGCGCCTGGAAGAAAAGCCGCTGGAGCAGTTGATCCAGCAGGCCCCCGACGCCAACGCCGCGCGCCAGGCAAGACTGGCGATCATCGACCGTGCCATCGCCGTCGATCAGACCGAGGTGGCCAAGCGCTGGTTGCTCACCCTGCCGGAGCAGGACCGCAACGACCCGACACGCCAGGCGCAACTGCTGGAGGTCGCCCGCGACAGCGCCGACACCTCGCTGGTGAGCAAGCTCAGTGACCAGCAGAATCGGCCGTGCCTGGAAACCACCGAATGGCTGTCACGCCACGACCAGGCAGCGGCGCTGGCGAAACTGCAGCAGTGCAAACCCGCTGACGACCCGAAGACCTGGCTGGTGCTGGCCCAGCGCCTGGACGCCACCGACCTGCTGGAAAACACCCGGCTTCCCGAACCCTGGGACACCGCCCGGCGCGACCAACTGGTGGACTCCTGGCGGCGCCAGGGGCGCACAGACCAGGCTCTGGCCTGGCTATCGCGCCAGCCGCAGACGCCTGACACCGTGCGCCAGCGCGCCGAGCTACTGCAGGCCCGTGGCCGCACTGGCGAAGCCGCAGCACTGTGGGAGCAGCGCTATCGCCAGACCGGTGACCTCAAGGCGCTGGATCAGGCCAGCTACCTCGCCCTCAACGCCGGGCGCACCGAACGCGCCAAACAACTGCTGGAAAGCGCCTACGACCGCCGCGGCGGCAATTTGCCGCCCGCCCTGCTGCAACGTCTGGCCGGCATCCACGCACGCAGCGACACACCGCTGGACGTCGCTCGGATCGAAGCCCTGCTGCCCAAGGCCGACCCGGTGTCGCGCGGCTACCTGCTCGGCCGCCTCGCCGAGGGCGGGCGCTGCGACGCCCTGCAGCGCTACCTGAACCCGAACTCCAACACCCCCGGCGAACTGCGCGCCCTCGGCCGTTGTGCCATGCCCGCGCGCCCCGGCGAAGCCGTGGTCTACTACCAGGCCGCGATCGCCCACGGCGACAAGCAAAGCCAGCTGCCGCTGGCCTATGCGCTGGAAGCCGCCGGCGATCCCGCCGGTGCATTGCGCATCTTCAACACCCTGCCCGCCAGCGAACTCAATGACAACGCCCGCCTCACCGCAAGCCGCGCCGCGCTGCTCACCAATGACAATGCCGGCGCCGAGCGCTACTGGCAGCAGGCGAAGAAAGCCAGCGCGGACGACTGGGCACTGGGCGCCAACATCGCCGACGCCCGCGGCGATTACCCCGACGCCCTTTCGCGGCACCGCGAGGCCCTGCAGCACGAACCCAACGGCCAGCACTTCTACAACGCCGCAGGCAGTGCACAGAAGGCCGGGGACACGCAGCAGAGCAAGCTCTGGCTAGCCGAGGCGGTACGCCGAGACCCCAACAATCCGCGCTTCCGCGCCGATTACGGCATGCGCCTGGCCGGCACCGACACCCCGGAAGAGCGCCGCACCGCGATCCCCTACCTGGAGCGTGCCACCCGCGATTACCCCGAGGACTTCCGCCTGGGCGAAACCCTCGCCTGGCGCTACGACGAGGCCGAGGACAGCTTCGCCGCCCGCCGCGAGCTGCGCCGGGTGATCGACCTGGAACAGGACCCGGTCGCCGCCGACGACGAGTACGGCAGCCTCGAAGCCCGCCGTTTCCGCCAGCGCCGCGCGCATCAGGTGCTGTCCCAGCGCGACAACCTGACCATCGCCAGTACCTGGTCGCCGGCCGGCGTCACTACGGTGCCGATCCTCAATGACGACAGGCAGACCGGCAACCGCCGCCGTGCGCAATCGCAGAACCTGCAGACCTTCATCTGGGACCACGCCCTGGGCGAGGAACCGACTCGCAACGGCAGCACCCTCTCGGTGTACGGCCGGGCGATCGCCGGCAATGAAGGACGCAAGCAGTACACCCAGACCCTCGCCGCCGGTTTCGGCCTGCGCTACAAGCCCTTCGGCGACTACAACCTCAACCTCTACAGCGAGCTGTACAAGCAGAACACGGTGAAGAACGACGGCGATTCCGATTACGCCTTCGACGGCATCCGCCTGCACGAGATCGGCACACCCGAGAAGTTCGAGCGCTACGTGCGCCAGCGCGACAAGTACGGCCAGACCTCCACCGACTTCCTGCTGCGCGCCACCGCCTCCTTCCTCGACCAGGGCGACTACCGCAACGACTGGCGCGTGGACGAAAGCGATTGGGATGAGCGCTTCCTCTACACCGATTTCGCCTGGTGGACTCACGCCGGCGACCACCAGTGGGTCTCGCGCTACCAGCAGGGCCACACCTGGAAGCTGCCAGTGGACTCGCCGCAGACGATCATGCCGTACGGCTTTGCCGAGTTCTCCGCGCAGGACCCGAGCAACGACTGGCGTCAGGACCTGCGCAGCGGCGTCGGCCTGCGCTGGCAGTACTGGTACGGCGAAGACCGCTACAACGCCTACCGCGCCCACGTCACCGTGCGTACCGAGTACCAGCTGGGCATGGCGGGCAATCTCTATGAACAGGCCAACGGCTGGCTGGTGGGACTCGAGGTGAACTTCTGATGCGACGCCTGATTTTCGCCCTGGCCCTGCTGTGCTCCGCCGCCACGGCGCACGCCGATGACCGTTTGTTCTACCAGCCGCTGAATGTCGATGCTGCGCTGAGCGACGCGCAGTGGCAGCAGGTCTGGCGCGCCAGTGCGGCCCAGGGTGCGAAGACCCTGATCGTGCAGTGGACCGCCTATGGCGACTCCGACTTCGGCGGTGCCAACGGCTGGCTCGCACGCTCCCTGAAAAGCGCCCACGACAACGGCCTGCAACTGGTCCTCGGGCTGTACATGGACCCGGCCTACTACCAGCGCCAGAGCGAGCTGGACACGCCCGGCCTGGAGGCCTACTGGCAGCATCAGCTGGGCCGCTCCCTGGCACAGCAACGGCAGGTGAGCGAGCAGTGGAAACTGCCCGTCGCCGCCTGGTACCTGCCGATGGAACTGGACGACTGGCACTTCCAGGCCGCCGAGCGCCGTCAGGCCCTGCAGCATCAGCTCAAGGACTTCGCCGGCCAGTTGAAGGCGCCGCTGCAGCTGAGCGCCTTCTCCGGCGGCAAGCTGGCGCCGCAAGTGTATGGCGACTGGCTGGGGCAGATCGCCGGGCTCGGCGTGCAGGTCTGGTGGCAGGACGGCGCCGGCACCGGCGCGCTACCCGAGCGCGTGGGCCAGGCTTACGCCGCCGCCCTGCCCTGCCCGGTCGGCATCGTCCGCGAAGCCTTCCGCCAGACCAGTGCCGCCGGCCAGCCTTTCCACGCCGAACCTGCCGCGCCTTCCAGCGCGTCCACCGGCTGTCACGCCAGCGCCGTCTTCGAGGTGCGCTACCGACCCTGGGGCAAGGTGCTGCTGGACAACCAGCGCGAGCACCCCAGCATATCCGCAACGCCCTGAGATCCCTCGCCCGATGCCCGCCGCACGCTAGCGCAGTGGGCAGCGGGTTCGGCTATTCTCGCGCGAGCGATCCCACACGCGCACAGGGCGGTTCATGTTCAAGACCATCGAGTCCGAGATACTCAAGCAAAGCGTCCCGGCCGGGATCAGGGCCGAATTCCTCCAGCACGATTTCGAGCGACTCCACGGGCTCAGCCTGCTGATCTTTGCCGTGAGCGCCGCCATGTGGCTGCTCTTCGACCTCATCGTCAGCTTCCAGGCCGGCCAGGGTTTCACCTACGTCTCGGTGCTCTTCCTCGGTGTGTTCTTCCTCATCACCGTGGTGGCCAGCTTCGTACGCAAGGCGGTGCACTTCTACTGGCTCAACCTGGCCTTCGTCATCACCTTCAGCCTCGGCGCACGCCTGGTGATCGACGGCTTGCCGGAGCCACTGCGCCCTGCCTGGCTGGTGATCGCGGCCGCCACGGTGCTCTACAGTGCCACCGCGATGCCGCTGAACAATCTCGCCTTCTATTCCGTGCTGGTAGTGACCTGGACCTTCCTCAACCCGCTACTGGGCGATGTGCCGGCCCTGGACGCGCGGCGCAGCATGCTGGTCTGCTACCCGCTGTTCATCAGCGCGCTCTCGGTCTACATCTTCCACCACCTGAGCAAAGCCAAGCTGTACAACTACGCCATGGCCAGACTGCTGCTGGACCAGGCCTACCTCGACGTGCTCACCGGCATCCCCAATCGCCGCTCCTTCATGACCCGCGTCGGCCAGCGCCTGGGAAACGACGGTGAACAGCGCTACCTGGTGATGATCGACATCGACCACTTCAAGCGGGTCAACGACACCTACGGCCATGACATCGGCGACGAAGTGCTGACCCGCGTCGCGCGCGCCATCCAGCATGAAATGCAGGACTTCGAATTCGCCCGCCTGGGCGGCGAAGAGTTCGGCCTGTACCTGTGGGGGATCAGCGTTGAGGAGGCTCAGTCGCGGGTCGAGCAGCTACGCCGCGTGACCGCCGAGTTGCCCGGCACGCCCAGCGTCACCATCAGCCTGGGCCTGGCCCATCTCACGGCGGACGGAACCTTGAGCCAGGCGCTGATCAAGGCCGACCAGGCGCTGTACGACGCCAAGCACAACGGGCGCAACCGGATGACCTATTCGCCTTGATGGCCACCCCGGGTAGAAACGAAAAAGGCCCGCAGATGCGGGCCTTGGCGTACTGGTGTCCCGGAGAGGGGTCGAACCTCCAACCTTCCCCTTAGGAGGGGGACGCTCTATCCAATTGAGCTACCGGGACAATCGGGTCGGCATGTTAACCACCGACAAGCGATTTGTCATGCCGCCGCCACCGTCGCGGTCCATAATTTCGCCGTCAGCCGGAGAATCACCATGACCACAGACGACGGCGCCCTGCCCGATTCCCCTTTCGCTACCTTCGATGTGCGCGTCGCCACGGCCGATGATGCGGCGGCGCTTGCTCCGCTGCTGCAGCAACTGGGGGCGCGTGACCCGCTGCCCGACACCGCGCTGCTCGCCCTCGCCCTGAGCGACCAGCAACCCTCGCGAGTGACGCTGATCGCCGAGCGCGATGGTGTCTTGCTCGGCACCTGCACCCTGCACCTGATCGAACACATCGCCCATGGCTTCGCCCGCTCGGCAATCCTCGAGGACATGGTGGTGGACAGCCGCGCACGCGGACAGGGCATAGGCCAGGCGCTGATTGGCCGGGCGGTGGAATGGGCTCGGGACTGGAAGTGCTACAAACTGGCGCTCTCCAGTCACCAGGACCGGGAAATGGCGCACCGCTTCTATGCGGCGATGGGCTTCGCGCCTCACGGCGTCAGCCTGTCGCTGAGCCTGGACTGACCTCAGCTGGCCTGGGCATCCGAAGGATCGAGCAGGTCCAGAAGGTGGCTGACCGTCACATCCAGGGACACCGAATTGTCCAGCTCCACCAGCGGCCCGGGCAGGCCATCGGCAAAATGCGCGTTGCGCGCCAAGCGCTCCTCGATTTCCGCCAGCGTCTCCCGCCCGCGCTTGAGCAGACGCTGGCGCAGCACGTCGGCATCGACCTTCAGCAGCACCGCGATCAGCCGCGGATAACGACGGCGGGCCTCGGGCAGGTACTTGCGCGAACCATTGACCAGCACGTCGTGGCCGGCAGCGAGCCAGTCATCTATCTCGCGGGGTATGCCGTAATGCAGGCCATTGGCGCGCCAGCTCATGGCGAAGGCGCCGGAGCGCTCCAGCGCGGTGAATTCGTCGACGCTTACCGAGTGCGCTTCTTCACCCCGCGCCTCGGCGGAACGAGTGATGACGCGCCGGACGATCCGGCAATCCATTGCGGCCAACGGAGCGCTGGCGGCCTGCAACACGCTGTCCTTTCCGGAACCCGAAGGGCCCATCAGGAAAATCAGTCTGCCTGGGGTCATGAGACTCTCGGTACGCCGGCGGCTCGGCGCTACTTCAATTCTGATCCGCGGGGCGGATAATACTCCGAGCCTTGTGCGATATCAGTGAAAACCCGATATCGACGCCCGCTCGAACCCACCACCCCTGACTCACCACCAAACGCTGTGCCATCATGGCCATCCGCGACGAAGTGCCCCCATCAGGCTGCCTAACGGCAGGCAGGCGCACGGTACATATCGACTACGCTGACTGAGACGGGCACATCACCAGCTTTCCCTTCAACTCCAATCCAAAGAAGGGTCTGCCTAGGCGGTCTCATTTCGGACGATTGGTGCTGGCATTTAGCCTTCACCCAAGACACAATATGCCGAAGGTTTGACGTCAAGTTATTGGATATTTTTTCAAAAGCTTTGACGACGCGCTGAACGGCCACTGGAAATCGCTGTCAAAGGGCCTGAACGAACGCTGACCCATGGCATCGGCCTCCCTGACTTACAGGTTTAAAGTATGCGCCCATTGAAACAGGCAACCCCCACCTACTCCAGCCGTACCGCTGACAAGTTCGTCGTACGTCTGCCCGAAGGCATGCGTGAGCGTATCGCCGACGTCGCTCGCAGCCACCACCGCAGCATGAACTCCGAGATCATCGCGCGTCTCGAACAGAGCCTGCTGCAGGAAGGTGCGCTGCAGGACAATCTGGGCATCCGCCTCGACAGCCCGGAACTCAGCCTGCACGAACGCGAACTGCTGCAGCGCTTCCGCCAGCTGACCCATCGTCAGCAGAACGCGCTGATCGCTTTGATCGCGCACGATGCCGAGATGGCACAGAACGACGCCTGATTCGTTCGCGACACCCGAAACAGCCGGCCCCGAGCCGGCTTTTTCATGTCCACGATTTACGGGTGGCGCATAACGAGAGGCAAAAAAGCCGCCTCGCGGCGGCCTTTTCGGCGGAACTGGCGCTACATCAGGAATAGCGTGGCCAATCCGAGGAAGATGAAGAAGCCGCCGCTGTCGGTCATGGCGGTAATCATCACGCTGGAGCCCATCGCCGGATCGCGCCCCAGGCGCAGCAGCGTCATCGGGATCAGCACGCCCATCAGCGCGGCAAGCAGCAGGTTCAGCGTCATGGCGCCGGTCATTACAGCACCCAGCTCCCAGTTGCCGTACAGGTAGAAGGCGACCAGGCCGATCACCCCACCCCATACCAGGCCGTTCACCAGCGCCACGCCCAACTCCTTGCGCAGCAGACGGTTGGCGCTGCTGGTCTGGATCTGGTCCAGCGCCATGGCGCGGACGATCATGGTGATGGTCTGGTTGCCGGAGTTGCCACCGATGCCGGCCACGATGGGCATCAACGCTGCCAGCGCCACCAGCTTCTCGATGGAGCCTTCGAACAGGCCGATCACCCGCGAGGCGATGAAGGCGGTGACCAGGTTGGTGGCCAGCCAGGCCCAACGGTTGCCGACCGACTTCCAGACCGAGGCGAAGATATCTTCCTCTTCACGCAGACCGGCCATGTTCAGGACTTCGCTTTCGCTTTCCTCACGGATCAGGTCGACCATCTCGTCGATGGTCAGACGGCCGATGAGCTTGCCATTCTTGTCCACCACAGGGGCAGAAATCAGGTCGTAACGCTCGAACGCCTGGGCGGCGTCGTAACCGTCCTCATCGGGTGTGAAAGTCACCGGATCGGTGGCCATGACTTCAGCCACGTCCTTGTCCGGATCGTTCACCAGCAGGCGCTTGATCGGCAGAACGCCCTTGAGCACGCCGTCGTAGTCGACCACGAAAAGCTTGTCGGTATGGCCCGGCAGCTCCTTCAGGCGACGCAGGTAGCGCAGCACCACTTCAAGGCTGACGTCATCGCGGATGGTGACCATCTCGAAGTCCATCAGCGCGCCGACCTGGTCTTCCTCGTAGGACAGCGCAGAACGCACACGCTCGCGCTGCTGCTGGTCGAGGCTTTCCATCAGCTCGTGGACCACATCGCGCGGCAGTTCCGGCGCGAGGTCCGCGAGTTCGTCGGCGTCCATGTCCCTGGCCGCAGCGAGGATCTCGTGATCGTCCATGTCGGCGATCAGGGTTTCCCGCACGGAGTCGGACACTTCGAGGAGGATGTCGCCGTCGCGCTCGGCCTTGACCAGTTGCCAGACCGTCAGTCGGTCATCCAGCGGAAGGGATTCGAGGATGTGGGCGATGTCGGCCGGGTGCAGCTCTTCCAGCTTGCGCTGGAGTTCCGCCAGGTTCTGGCGGTGCACGAGGTTTTCGACGAGGTCTTGATGCTGGCCTTCCTGACGGTGCGTCAGGTCTTCCACCAGCTTGTGCTTGTGCAGCAGGTCGACCACCTGGTTGAGGCGGTCCTGCAGGCTTTCCTGCGGCTTCTTGGCTTCTACTTCGGTCATAGCACGCTCCACCCCCAGTGGCAGAACGGGCCAGAGGGGATCAATACATCAGGTCGTGTGTACGCAATCGGGGTTCTGAGTAACTACTGGGTAAGTCCATGGTGGTGTCCCATGCGCCCATCGAGGGCAGATGCGGGAAATGATAACACTCCGGGGTGTATTAGGCGTTACAAAATGGCGGCCAGAACAATCGCTTGCAGGCGAAAGTTCATTGGCGAATCACTGCTCGGTTCGACGCCCGAAAGCTCCCACAGGACACCCGGCTCCGACTGACAATTTCCACTCCTAGGCTGCACGCAGGCCCGCCATCACGGAGGAAACCATGCGCCTGCCTGCCCTGCTCTGCTCAATCCTGATTCCACTGGTACCGACCTGCGAGGCGGCCTCAGTGTTCCGCTGCACGGCGGCCGATGGCAACGTGCTGTTCAGTCAGTATGGCTGCCCGGTGGAGCGACAACAGGAAATCCAAGAAGCGAACAACCCCACGCCCGGTAGCAGCGAGCCGGTGCCAATGGCGACTCCGCAGGTATCCGCTCCCCAGAAGCCTGCGGCGCGTAACAGGGGCCAGCGCAAGGAAGCCGAGCGAGAGGCGGTCGTGGTCGTTGGCGAACAGCAGAATGGCTGCGGCAACCGCGTCACGGGCAGCGCGCGGCGCAAGGCAATCATCGAGGGCAGTGTGAAGACGGGAATGACCCGCCGCGACGTGGAGAGCGCCCTGGGAAGGCCGGACAGGACCAGCCAGCACAACGAGACACTGCGCTATCACTATGAGGCGGACAAGAAGCGCGGTGCACGTACCGTGACCTTCGACGAGGATGGTTGCGTGATGGGCAAGTCGAAGCGCTGACCAACTTGCCCACTCTTTTTGGAAGGCAAAGAAAAAGGGCCTGCATTTCTGCAGGCCCTTTCGTATATGGCGCACTCAGGAGGATTCGAACCTCCGACCGCTCGGTTCGTAGCCGAGTACTCTATCCAGCTGAGCTATGAGTGCGTCGTTGGCAAAGTTTAACCAGATTCACCAACTGGTTGCAGCTAATGGCTTTTCAGCCCTTTCGCCACTGAAGCCCCGCTTTCGCGTTGCCTCTTATATGGCGCACTCAGGAGGATTCGAACCTCCGACCGCTCGGTTCGTAGCCGAGTACTCTATCCAGCTGAGCTATGAGTGCGCTGATGAGGACGCAAATTCTAGGGCGATTCTTCTAATCTGTCAACAAGATTTTTTAATCTTTTCAGTCACTTACGTAACCGGACAACTCATCGCACCAGATGATGCAATGGCGGAGAGGGGGGGATTCGAACCCCCGACACCCTTTTGAGGTGTACTCCCTTAGCAGGGGAGCGCCTTCGGCCACTCGGCCACCTCTCCGCAACACGGGGCGCATGATATCCATGTTTTCCCCGTTTGCAAAGAAAAATTTTAGAAAAATTAATGGTTTGGTTCTTGGTCTTTCTCTTTCTGGATGCGCTGGTAGATTTCCTCACGGTGCACAGCAACTTCCTTCGGCGCATTCACACCGATACGCACCTGATTACCTTTGACGCCCAATACAGTCACGGTGACGTCATCACCGACCATCAGGGTCTCTCCGACCCGGCGTGTCAGAATCAGCATTCCTTTCTCCTTACGTGTTACGGGATAAGCAGTCTGCAAAAAAAGAAATGGTGGCAGATTCGTATAGATCAAGTGCGCGAATCCTTCACCCAAGTATTGACCAGTCCTGCCGGAAAGAAAGTTCCTGTCAGACAGTCAAAAACGACAAAAGGCGCGGGGTAGCCGCGCCTTTCGGTATATCTCGCCTTACTCGCCCTGTCGGGCCGGGGCGTCGAGTTCGAAAGCGGTGTGCAGGGCACGGACCGCCAACTCGAGGTACTTCTCTTCGATGACCACGGAAACCTTGATTTCCGAGGTGGAGATCATCTGGATGTTGATGGTTTCCTTGGCCAGGGCTTCGAACATTCGGCTGGCGACACCAGCGTGGGAACGCATGCCGACGCCGACGATGGAAACCTTGGCGATGTTGGTGTCGCCGGTAGCTTCACGCGCACCGATGGTGACGGCGGTCTGCTTGAGGATTTCCAGGGCGGCCTGGTAGTCGTTGCGGTGCACGGTGAAGGTGAAGTCGGTGGTGTTATCGTGCGCAACGTTCTGCACGATCATGTCGACTTCTACATTGGCGGCACTGATCGGGCCGAGAATCTTGAAAGCAACGCCGGGAGTATCCGGTACGCCACGGATGGTCAGCTTGGCTTCGTCGCGATTGAAGGCGATGCCGGAGATGATCGGCTGTTCCATGGATTCCTCTTCATCAAGGGTAATGAGGGTGCCCGGACCCTCCTGGAAGCTGTGCAGCACGCGCAGCGGGACGTTGTACTTGCCGGCGAATTCCACCGAGCGGATCTGCAGCACCTTGGAACCGAGGCTGGCCATTTCCAGCATCTCTTCGAAGGTAATCTTGTCCAGGCGACGCGCCTGCGGCACGACGCGCGGGTCGGTGGTGTAGACGCCATCGACGTCGGTGTAGATCTGGCACTCGTCGGCCTTCAGTGCCGCCGCCAGGGCTACGCCGGTGGTGTCGGAACCGCCACGACCGAGGGTAGTGATGTTCCCCTGCTCGTCCACCCCCTGGAAACCAGCGACAACAACCACACGGCCGGCCTTCAGATCTGCGCGAATGTTCGCATCGTCGATGCTCAGGATACGCGCCTTGGTGTGGGAACTGTCGGTCAGGATACGGACCTGATTACCGGTGTAGGAAACCGCCGGCACGCCGCGCTTCATCAGCGCCATGCTCAGCAGGGCGATGGTCACCTGCTCGCCGGTGGAGACCATCACATCCAGCTCGCGCGGAATCGGCTGGTCCATGATCTGTTTCGCCAGACCAATCAGGCGGTTGGTCTCGCCGCTCATGGCGGACACCACCACGACGATGTCGTCACCCGCTTCACGGAATTTCTTCACCTTCTCGGCTACCTGCTCGATTCTCTCGACGGTGCCGACGGAGGTCCCTCCAAACTTCTGTACGATCAAAGCCATTTCAAAAGCCGCCTGATTCCTGAAGGGCGCCCATTAAACATGCATCACCGCATGCTGCCAAGGCCCGCCGGACGCGCTGCGGGCCCCGTATTTCAGGGCCTTTAGAGGCCCTGTTCGACAAATTTCACTGCCAGCGCCAGAGCCTCGTCCAGCTTGCCGGCATCGACGCCACCGCCCTGGGCCATGTCCGGGCGACCACCACCCTTCCCGCCCACGGCCGCAGCGGCCTGCTTCATCAGATCGCCCGCTTTCAGCTTGGCGGTCAGGTCCTGGGTCACACCGGCGACCAGCACGACCTTCTCCTCGAACACGCCGCCCAGCAGGATCACGCCGCTGCCCAGCTTGTTCTTCAACTGGTCGACCAGCGCCAGCAGCGCCTTGCCGTCGAGGCCATCGAGACGAGAGGACAGCACCTTCACACCACCGACTTCCATGGCGGAACCCGCCAGGTCGTCGCCGGCTGCGCTGGCAGCCTTGGCCTTGAGCTGTTCCAGCTCTTTTTCCAGCTGACGGTTGCGCTCGATCAAGCCAGAGAGCTTGTCCAGCAGGTTGTCACGGCTGCCCTTGACCAGACCGGCCGCTTCCTTGAGCTGCTCCTCGGCGCCATTGAGGTAGGCCAGCGCAGCGCCGCCGGTGACCGCTTCGATACGGCGCACGCCGGAAGCCACACCGCCTTCGCTGGTGATCTTGAACAGGCCGATATCGCCGGTGCGGGACACATGGGTGCCGCCGCACAGTTCGACGGAGAACTTGCCGCCCATGCTCAGCACGCGCACCTGATCACCGTACTTCTCGCCGAAAAGCGCCATGGCGCCCTTGTTCTTGGCGGATTCGATGTCGGTCTCTTCGGTCTCGACCTCGGAGTTCTTGCGGATTTCGCGGTTGACGATGTCTTCCAGCTGCTTCAGTTGCTCGGGCTTGATCGCCTCGAAGTGGCTGAAGTCGAAGCGCAGGCGCTGGCTATCGACCAGCGAGCCCTTCTGCTGGACGTGATCGCCCAGTACCTGGCGCAGCGCAGCGTGCAGCAGGTGGGTAGCGGAGTGGTTCAGCGCGGTGGCCTGGCGCACCGAGGCATCGACCTCGGCCTTCACGGCAGCGCCAACGGTCAGGCTGCCCTGGGCAACCACACCGTGGTGCAGGTGAGCGCCGCCAGCCTTGGTGGTATCGCGCACATCGAAGCGCACGCCGGCAGCTTCAAGGTAGCCGCTGTCGCCAACCTGGCCGCCGGATTCGGCGTAGAACGGAGTCTGGTCGAGGACGACCACGCCTTCCTCGCCTTCACCCAGCTGCTCGACGGCCTTGCCGTCCTTGAACAGGGCGATGATCTGGCCGGCGCCGGAAACGCCCTGGTAGCCGAGGAAGCGGGTGTCGCCATCCACTTTCACCAGGCTGTTGTAGTCCATGCCGAAGGCGCTGGCGGAGCGGGCACGCTCGCGCTGGGCCTCCATCTCGCGCTCGAAGCCTTCCTCGTCGAGGGTCAGGCTGCGCTCGCGGGCGATGTCGTTGGTCAGGTCCACCGGAAAGCCGTAGGTGTCGTACAGCTTGAACACCACGTTGCCGGGGATGACGCTGCCCTTGAGCTCGGACAGGTCCTGCTCGAGGATCTTCAGGCCCTGCTCCAGGGTCTTGGCGAACTGCTCTTCCTCGGTCTTCAGCACGCGCTCGATGTGCGCCTGCTGCTGCTTGAGCTCGACGAAGGCTTCGCCCATCTCGCCAACCAGGGCGGCGACGATCTTGTGGAAGAAGGTGCCCTTGGCGCCCAGCTTGTTACCGTGGCGGCAGGCGCGACGGATGATGCGGCGCAGCACGTAGCCGCGGCCTTCGTTGGACGGCAGCACGCCGTCGGCGATCAGGAAGCCGCAGGAACGGATGTGGTCGGCAACCACTTTCAGCGACGGTGCGTCGTCGTTGGCGCAACCGATGGCCTCGGCCGAAGCTTTCAGCAGGCTCTGGAACAGGTCGATCTCGTAGTTCGAGTGGACGTGCTGCAGTACGGCGCTGATGCGCTCAAGGCCCATGCCGGTGTCAACACTCGGCGCCGGCAGCGGGTGCATGACGCCGTCCGCGGTGCGGTTGAACTGCATGAACACGTTGTTCCAGATCTCGATGTAGCGGTCGCCGTCTTCTTCCGGCGAGCCGGGCGGGCCGCCCCAGATGTCGGCGCCGTGGTCGAAGAAGATCTCGGTGCACGGGCCGCACGGACCGGTGTCGCCCATTGCCCAGAAGTTGTCCGAAGCGTAAGGGGCGCCCTTGTTGTCGCCGATGCGGACCATGCGCTCGGCGGGAATGCCGACTTCCTGGGTCCAGATGTCGTACGCCTCGTCATCGCTGGCATAGACGGTCACCCAGAGCTTTTCCTTGGGCAGGTTCAGCCACTTGTCCGAGGTCAGGAATTCCCAGGCGTAGGTGATCGCGTCGCGCTTGAAATAGTCGCCGAAGCTGAAGTTACCCAGCATTTCGAAGAAGGTGTGGTGGCGCGCGGTATAACCGACGTTTTCCAGGTCGTTGTGCTTGCCGCCGGCACGCACGCACTTCTGGCTGGTGGTAGCGCGGGTGTAGGCGCGCTTTTCCAGGCCCAGGAAGCAGTCCTTGAACTGGTTCATGCCTGCGTTGGTGAACAGCAGGGTCGGGTCGTTCGCGGGGATCAGCGAACTGGACGCTACGCGGGTGTGCCCCTTCTCTTCGAAGAAGCGGAGGAAGGCTTCACGGATTTCAGCGCTTTTCATAGGTTCTTCCACGGAAAAATGCGGCCACGAATCGCCGGCAAAGGGCCGCATTATATCGGCCCCGCATCAAGGTTGTAGTGTCTTTGCGCGATAGTTAACCCCTATCGCGCAATAATTTCTGTCAGGAACGACGAAAGGCGGCAAAAGCTTCGACGATACGCGGGATATCGGCGTTTTTCACATCCAGGTGGGTGACCAGCCGCAGGCGCGCCGCCGGGCTGACACGAATGCCGCGTTCGACCAGGTGCTCGCCCAGCGCGCCGGCCTGCTCGCCGATGCCGACGTAGACCATGTTGGTCTGCACCGGCTCGATGGCGTAGCCCAGTTCCGCCAGGCCACGGCCCAGCGCTTCGGCGTTGGCGTGGTCCTCGGCCAGGCGCTCGACCTGATGGTCCAGCGCATACAGCGCCGCAGCCGCGAGACCACCGGCCTGGCGCATGCCGCCGCCGACCATCTTGCGCAGCCGGCGCGCGCGGCCGATCAGCTCGGCATCGCCGCAGAGCACCGACCCCACCGGCGCGCCGAGCCCCTTGGACAGGCACACCGAGACGGAGTCGAAGTGACGGGTGATCTCGCGGGCATCCACGCCCAGCTTCACCGCCGCGTTGTACAGGCGCGCGCCGTCCAGGTGCAGCGCCAGGCCACGGCGGCGGGTCAGCTCCCGTGCGGCGGCCAGGTAGGTCAGCGGCAGGACCTTGCCCTGCATGGTGTTTTCCAGCGCCAGCAGGCGAGTGCGGGCGAAGTGGAAATCGTCCTGCTTGATCGCCGCCTCGACCTTGGCCAGGTCCAGCGAGCCGTCGGCTTCGCCATCGATGGGCTGCGGCTGGATCGAGCCCAGTACCGCGGCGCCGCCGCCTTCATATTTATAGGTGTGGGCCTGCTGGCCGACGATGTACTCGTCGCCCCGGCCGCAATGGGCCATCAGGCCGAGCAGGTTGCTCATGGTGCCAGTGGGCACGAACAGCGCGGCGGCAAAACCCAGGCGCTCGGCCAGGGTCGCCTCCAGGCGGTTCACCGTCGGGTCTTCGCCGTAGACGTCATCGCCCAGTTCGGCCCGCGCCATCGCCTCGCGCATGCCGGCGGTGGGCAGGGTCACGGTGTCGCTGCGAAGGTCGATGATGGACATGGCGGAGCTCCTTGGGCAATCAGGCGGAAAGGCCGATGCTAAGCGCTCGCCAGAGACGGAACAAGGCTTGGAGCAACAGTAGAAGCGAGCTTGCTCGCGAACGTTCCGCGCACGGGGTTCGCGAGCCTACGAAAAGCCGGTCAGAGCTCGGTTGGGACCACCAGGATGCCGGCGCGCAGACCGTTCTTCACCCGCGGGTTTGGGAAGATGATCCGCGCGCCCTGCTCTTCCACGATCCAGCGGGTGCCGCCGATGTCCTCGGCGAGCAGGAAGCCGTGGTCCAGCTCGGTGAAGTTGTCCACCGCGTCGTCCAGGTGCAGGCGGAAGTGGTCGCTGTGCTTAATCACCTCGCGGGAGACGGCGAACAGCTGCAGGCCGTCCATTTGCGCCCCGTCCACCTCCTGGCCACTGATCACGCCTTGCAGCATGATTTCGAGACGATCCAGGTTCACCGCTTGGTTCTGCCCGAACGGCCGCGCCTTGCCCAGCTCCAGGGTGAACGCCTCGGCGCCGAGCTGGCTGTAGGTGTAGGCGCTGAAGGTGATGCCCGGCTTGCTTTGCAGCAGTACCGCATCGATGCCGGCGCTGCGCAGGCGCGCCAGCTCGTCGCGGGAGTGCTCGCGGCCGCTGGCCCAGGGGTAGAGCGCGAACTGCTCGATCTTCGAGCCCCGGATGGCGGTGTGCAGGTCGTAGTGCAGGCGCGGGCGGCCCTCGCGGGCGAAGAACGCGGCAGCCAGGCGCTCCAGCTCCGACGCACGCAGGGCCTCGTTGCCGCTGCCCTCCTCGTGGCGACCGCAGAACAGGCGGTTGATGTCCTGCTCCAGGTAACGCTCGCCACGGCGCATGGCCTCGGGATTGCCGAGCAGGAACAGCACCCGCGACGCCGGCTTCAGCTCGCCACGGGCGATGCGGTGCACCAGGCGGTCGAGCAGTTCGATGGGGGCCGTCTCGTTGCCGTGGATGCCTGCCGAGAGCAGCAGGTCGCGGCCATTGTCGCGCGCCACCGGCGGAGTGACTTCGAGGGCGCCTTCAGCCAGCCAGTGCAGACGGGTGCCATCGGCGGTGAGCTGGATCTTTTCCGTCGGCTCACGGCCGGCGAGGGTCAGTTCGAGCAATTTGCCCAGAGCTAGCATGCGGACGCCTCCATCATTCCCCGCGGCCGGAGCGGCCGCGGGCTCCGCGATCAGTGGTGATGGTCACATCCACAGTCTGGACCATGTTCGTGGACTTCGGCGGCTTCCAGCTCAAGGCTCAGACCCAACTGGTTCACCGCCTGCGGGCGCACCACCAGCAGCGGGATCTCGGCGTCGTCCTCATGGGAGTCGGCGTAGATCACCAGGCCGCCCTTGCCGTCGGCCTCCAGCCACAGCTCGCGCCCTTCCAGGCGGATGGCCAGGCGCGCGGTATGGGTCTCGCGGCGCTCGCCCTTGTTGTCTTCGAGAATCAGCGGGAGGCTTTCGGTCATGTCAGTTACTCAAATCTGCTGGAAGGGATAAACCGAGCCCAGTTTAAGGATCTGGCTCAATTCATCCAACGCCGTCCGGCACTCGACGAGCAGTTGCGGATCGGCCAGATCGGTTTCGGCCAGGCGATCGCGGTAGTGCTTGTCGACCCAGGTGACCAGGGTGTCGTGCAGGGTCGGGGTCATGATGACGCCCGGATTGACCGCTGCCAGCTCCTTGTCGGTCAACGCCACGCGCAGGCGCAGGCAGGCGGGGCCGCCACCGTTCTGCATGCTCTGCTTGAGGTCGAACACCTTAACCTCGCGGATCGGGCCATCCTCAGCGGTCAGGCGCGACAGGTAGCTCCAGACGCGCTCGTTCTTGCGGCACTCCTCCGGGACGATCAGCAACATGTTGCCGTCGGCACGGGTGAGCAGTTGGCTGTTGAACAGGTAGGACTTCACCGCGTCCTCGACGGCGACCTGGTCGCGCGGCACGCACACGGCGCGGAACCGGCCGCCAAGGCGTCCGAGCTTGTCGTGCAACTCGGCGAGCACGCGCTCGGTGTCGAGGAAGGCGTCTTCGTGGTGGAACAGCACTTCGCCATTGCCGACCGCAATCACGTCGTTATGGAACACGCCCTGGTCGATCACCGCCGGGTTCTGCTGGGCGTAGACCACGCCGTCATCGCTCAGGCCGTGCAGGCGGGCGACCGCCTGGCAGGCTTCCAGGGTCTGCCGCGCCGGGTAGCGCTGCGGCGCCGGGAAGCGGCTGTCGAAGGCGCTGCGACCGAACACGAAGAATTCCACGCCGGCTTCGCCATAGGACTTGCAGAAGCGCGTGTGGTTGGCCGCGCCCTCATCGCCGAACTGGGCGACTGCCGGCAGAGCGGCGTGGTGGGCGAAGTGTTTCTCGTCGTTGAACATCGCGGCGAGGATGCGGCTGGTCTGCGGATGCTCGATGGAACGATGGAACTTGCAGTTCAGGTTGGCGGCGGTGAAGTGCACGCGGCCATCGGCGGTGTCGGCACCTGGGCTGACGGTGGCAGCGTTGGCGGTCCACATGCAGGACGCCGAGCTGACGGCGGCGAGCAGCGGCATGGCCTCTTTCGCCGCCTTGGCGATCACTTCGGCGTCGCTGCCGGAGAAGCCCAGGGCGCGCAGCGAGGCAACGGCCGGACGTTCCTGCGGGGCGAACACGCCCTGCTTGAAGCCCATCTCCATCAGCGCCTTCATCTTCGACAGGCCCTGCTTCGCCGCCTCGCGCGGGTTGGAGGCCGCCTGGCTGTTGCTCTGCGAGGCCACGTTGCCGTAGGACAGCCCGCCGTAGTTGTGCGTCGGCCCGACCAGACCATCGAAGTTCATTTCATAGGCGGTCATCACAGGCTCACTCCCGGAGTCAGGGTTGCAGGCAGGCTCAGGCTGTCGCTTTCCAGCGAAGCCACCGGGTACGCGCAGTAGTCGGCGGCGTAGTAGGCGCTCGGGCGATGGTTGCCGGAGGCGCCGATGCCGCCGAACGGCGCGCTGCTGGCGGCGCCGGTCAGTTGCTTGTTCCAGTTGACGATGCCGGCGCGGCTCTCGATGAGGAAGTCCTCGTAGCGGTCGCGGGAATCCGACAGCAGGCCGGCGGCGAGGCCGTACTGGGTGGCATTGGCTTCACGCACGGCGGCGTCGAAGTCGGCGTAGCGGATCACTTGCAGCAGCGGGCCGAAGAATTCTTCGTCCGGGCGCTCGCTGACGGCGGTCACGTCGAGGATGCCAGGCGTCAGCAGCGCGGCGGTGGCCAGCGGCTGGGTCATCGCCAGCAGCGGCTTGGCGCCCTTGGCCAGCAGTTGTTCCTGGGCCTTGATCAGGTGTTCGGCAGCGGCCAGCGAGATCACCGAACCCATGAACGGCGCCGGTTGCTCGTCGAAACGGCCGACCTTGATGGTCGAGGCCACGGCCACCAGGCGCTCGATCAACGCGTCGCCCCAGGCGCCCTGCGGCACCAGCAGGCGGCGGGCGCAGGTGCAGCGCTGGCCGGCGGAAATGAACGCGGACTGGATGATGGTGTAGACGGCAGCATCCACGTCCTTCACTTCGTCGACGATCAACGGGTTATTGCCGCCCATCTCCAGCGCCAGGATTTTCTGCGGGCGACCGCCGAACTGGCTGTGCAGCAGGTTGCCGGTGCGGCTGGAACCGGTGAAGAACAGACCGTCGATATCGTCATTGCCAGCCAGGGCCACGCCGGTATCGCGGGCGCCCTGCACCAGGTTGATCACGCCAGGGGGAATGCCCGACTCGATCCAGGCCTGCAGGGTCAGCTCGGCGACCTTCGGGGTCAGCTCGCTGGGTTTGAACACCACGGCATTGCCCGCCAACAGGGCCGGGACGATGTGGCCGTTGGGCAGGTGGCCGGGGAAGTTGTATGGGCCGAACACGGCAACCACGCCATGGGGCTTGTGACGCAGCACCGCAGTGGCGTCGGCCAGCGGACCGCTCTTCTCGCCGGTGCGTTCACGGAAGGCCTGGACCGAGATGGCGACCTTGTTGACCATGCTGGTCACTTCGGTGGCGGCTTCCCACAGCGGCTTGCCGGTCTCCTCGCCAATGGCGCGGGCCATTTCCTCGGAGCGGCCCTTGAGAGCGGCGGCGAAGCGCTCCAGCACGGCGATGCGCTCTTCCACCGGGCGACGGGCCCAGGCCGGGAAGGCATTGCGCGCGGCGGCGACGGCAGCGGCAACCTGCTGCTGCGAAGCGGCACGGCCGGACCAGACCACGGCCTGGCTGACCGGGCAGAGCGATTGCAGAGGCTCGCCTTCGCCCGCCAGCCACTGGCCGGCAATGTAGTGGGTATTCATCATCAGGCTCCCCTGACGCCGGGCGGCGTCAGTTGCGTTTTCCGGAGAGGGGCACCGCGCGGACCGAAGCCCCGGCGGACAGGCGCAAGCGTTTGGCGGTCTGCGCATCGACCACCAGCGAGCCGGCGGCCACGCGCGCCGGGGCCGCGGTGATGCGGCACTCCTCGCGCCTGCGGTTGTGGATCAGGTAGGGCTCGGCGTCGTCGCCCGGCGTGCCGATGGCCAGCACCAGGCTCTGGCTGTCGGCGATGGCGCGAATCTTCTCGGTCGGCGCTTCGATGGCCGGGCCGGCGTCGAAGATGTCGACATAGCCCTGGTAGCTGAAGCCCTCGGCCTTGAGCATCGCCAGCGCCGGCTCGGTGTCGGCGTGGACACGGCCGATCACCTCGCGCGCATCCTCGGAGAGGAAGCAGGTGTAGAGCGGGAACTTGGGCATCAGCTCGGCGATGAACGCCTTGTTGCCCACGCCGGTCAGGTAGTCGGCCTGGCTGAATTCCATCTTGAAGAAGTGTCGGCCCAGGCTTTCCCAGAATGGCGAGCGCCCGGCGGCATCGGACATGCCGCGCATCTCGGCGATCACCTTGTCACCGAACAGTTCGCGGAACTCGGCGATGAACAGGAAGCGCGCCTTGGACAGCAGGCGACCGTTCAGGCCGGCGCGGTGATCGGCATGCAGGAACAGCGAGCACAGCTCGGACTGGCCGGTGAGGTCGTTGGCCAGGAACAGCGTGGGAATCTCGCGGTGGATGCCCAGCTCCTGGGAGGCGCTGACGGTCAGGCCGACGCGGTAGTTGTACCAGGGCTCGCGCAGGCCGACGGCGCCGGCCACGGCGGAGATACCGACGACCTTGCCTTCGTCGTTTTCCAGCACGAACAGGTAGTCGGCGTCGGCGCGCTCGGCCTCGCCACGGAAGGCCTTTTCGGCCCAGCTCACACGGTGCTGCAGGCGCTGCTCGTTGGCCGGCAAGGTGGTCAGACCGGTGCCGGTGCTGCGCGCCAGGTCAAACAGAGCCGGCAGGTCGGCGCTGGTTACGGGACGGACGATCATGCTCTCTCCCCTCAGATCGCAACCAGGCGCACGCTGGCGCCCTCACCAATGCCCAGGGCATCGGCGGTTTCCTGGTTCAGGGTGACGGGCTTGCCCGGTACCCAGTCGAGTTCGGCGACGATGGCGCGGAAATCCTGCAACTGGCCGTTGGTGACCAGATAACTGCGGCTGCCATGCCCCGACGCGCCGATGCGTACCGGCACCTGGCGGCTCTGGGCGATGGAGCGGATGTTCGAGGTGCGCGCATGCAACGCCGGGCCGCCATCGAAGATGTCCACGTAGTTCTCGGACTCGAAGCCATCGCGCATCAGGATGTCGAAGGTGATCTGCGCACGCGGATGCACCTGACCCATCGCTTCCTGCGCCTCGTCCGGCAGCAGC
Organism: Pseudomonas sp. PDM18; assembly: GCF_014852585.1. Taxonomy (GTDB): domain Bacteria; phylum Pseudomonadota; class Gammaproteobacteria; order Pseudomonadales; family Pseudomonadaceae; genus Pseudomonas. Next base: position 249,994 of record NZ_JACVBX010000001.1, read on the forward strand.
GGCACGTAGATCGGATAGTGCGGCATCAGTTCGGCAAGGAAGGTGCGGCTCTTCAGGCCGGACAGCTTCTCGGCTTCGGTGTAGTCGAGGTCGAAGAAGTTGCGCCCGATGGCGTTCCAGAACGGCGACTGACCTTGCTCGTCGCTGTAGCCGACGATCTCCACCACCACTGCATCGGCGAAACGTTCCGGATGGCTGGCCATGAACAGCAGGCGGCCACGGGAGTTGAGCTCGGCGATCGGCGTGTTCACCAGGTCGCGTTCGACGTAGAAGCTGGTCAGCAGGCTGTTGCCGGTGAGGTCATGGCACAGCGAGAGGACGTGAATCTTGTTGTGGATCTTCAGCTCGCGGGAAGCGTGCACGAAGGTCTCGTTGCGGAAGCTGTAGAACGGCTCGGAAAAACCGGCTGAGGCGACGATGGCCGAGCAGCCGACCAGACGGCCGGTCTCGCTGTCCTCGAGCACGAAGAAATAGCTCTCTTCACCGTTGAAGCTCACTTCGGCGGCGAACGAGGCCTCCGAGGCGAGAATCTTCTCGCGCAGGCGTTCCGCGTCGTCCGGCAGCGACGTGACGCCGACCGGGCTGTCCGCGGCGAGACGCTGCACTTGCTGCAGGTCGGCCACTTGGGCGGGGCGCATCACCAGCATGGCGTCACTCCTCTAACCAGACAAAATTGTGATTCTTGGTTTCTGATTCGCGGGCGCGAAACAGCCTGTGCCGCGCTCATCAGGGCATTCTCGGGAACCGGCCGGGACGATCCGGCCGGTTGAGCGGCGAAGCGCGAGCCCCGCCGATTCAGCGTAGCCGGGGGGATCAGCCGCGGGTCAGCTTGGCGATGGCGCGCTCGAGGCAATCCAGGCCTTCGTCGATGTCCGCATCCGGGATCACCAGGCTGGGCGCGAAACGCACCACATCCGGGCCGGCCTGCAGGACCATCACGCCTTCCTTCTCGGCGGCGTTGAGCACGTCCTTGGCCTTGCCCTTGAAGGCATCGTTGAGCACCGCGCCGATCAGCATGCCCATGCCGCGCACCTGGGTGAAGATGCCGTACTCGGCGGCGATCTTCTCCAGGCGGACCTTGAAGCGCTCGTGCTTGGCTTTCACGCCTTCGAGCACTTCCGGGGTGTTGATCACATCGAACGCCGCACCGGCGACGGCGCACGCCAGCGGGTTGCCGCCGTAGGTGGTGCCGTGGGTGCCGACGACCAGGTGCTCGGCGATCTTCGCGGTAGTCAGCATGGCGCCGATCGGGAAGCCGCCGCCCAGGCCCTTGGCGCTGGAGAGGATGTCCGGGTTTACGCCGTAGTACTGGTGGGCGTAGAGGTAGCCGATACGACCGAAGCCGCTCTGCACTTCATCGAAGATCAGCAGCGCGTTGTTCTCGTCGCACAGCTTGCGCACACCTTCCAGGTAAGCCTTGTCCGCCGGCAGCACACCGCTCTCGCCCTGCACCGGTTCGATGATCACGGCGCAGGTCTTGTCGGAAATGGCGGCCTTCAGGGCTTCCAGGTCGTTGAACTGGATGTGGGTGATGCCTTCGACCTTCGGGCCGAAACCATCGGAATACTTGGCCTGGCCACCGACGTTGACGGTGAACAGGGTACGGCCGTGGAAGCTGTTGACCATCGAGATGATCTCGTACTTCTCGGGGCCGTAGACGTCGTGGGCGTAGCGGCGCGCCAGCTTCAACGCGGCTTCATTGGCCTCGGCGCCGGAGTTGGCGAAGAACACGCGCTCGGCGAAGGTGGCGTCGATCAGCTTCTTGGCCAGGCGCAAGGCCGGCTCGTTGGTGAAGACGTTGGAGACGTGCCAGATCTTGCCGGCCTGCTCGGTCAGCGCCTGCATCAGCGCAGGATGAGTGTGGCCCAGGGAGCTGACCGCGATGCCGCCGGCGAAGTCCACCAGCTCTCGGCCGCTCTGATCCCAGACTCGGGAACCCTCGCCACGCACCGGAATGAAGGCAGCCGGCGAATAGTTGGGAACCATGACCTGGTCGAAGTCGGAGCGTTGGACCTGAGCTTGCGGAGCGGACATCGGTGTTCTCCTGCCTGGTTGAGGCGGCTATCGATGGATGGATTGTAGGGACGATACGCGGGCCGGCATTGCCGCCATGCGACAACTTGTTATAGCGCCAACCCGCGAATTGCCGAGGCTTACGGAAATGCGACAGAAAGCGTCGGGAAGGCGCAGTGTAAGGCCTGGGGCCTGCTGCGGGTACAAGCGGGCGTGGAATTTGTTCGCTGCGCGAACGGGGGAAATCGGAATAAGGAAGGAAGGGGCTTTTGAGCAGCAGCGAGCAGGGTGCTAGGGCGGAGAGATGCTTTTCGTAGGAGCGAGCTTGCTCGCGAACCGCTTTACGCCGGTGCATCCGGCAGGATCGTTCGCGAGCAAGCTCGCTCCTACCAAGGGCCGTTCAGACTCGTAGGGCGAATAACGCGCCAGCGTTATCCGCCGTACCCGGAGAGGCGGATAACCTGTTCCAGGTTATTCGCCTTACGAAAAGCGCGGCGTCAACCGCGCTCGGCGACCACCGGGGCAGCTTCGGCAACGCTCTGGCCGCGGCGCTGGTTGCGGTCTTCGCGCGGGGTCACGCCGAAGAAATTGCGGTACGCGCTGGAGAAGTGCGGGCCGCTGGAGAAGCCGCAGGATAGGCCGATCTGGATGATCGACTTGCTGGTCTGCATGAGCATCTGCCGCGCGCGGTTCAGGCGCAGTTCCAAGTAGTACTGGCTCGGCACGCGGGTCAGGTACTGCTTGAAGATACGCTCCAGCTGGCGACGCGAGACGCAAACGTGCTGGGCGATCTCGTCGGTGGTCAGCGGCTCCTCGATGTTCGCCTCCATCAGCAGCACCGCCTGGGTGAGCTTCGGGTGGCTGGAGCCAAGGCGGTTCTTCAGCGGGATGCGCTGGCGCTCGGAGCCTTCGCGGATGCGCTCCACCACCAGCTCTTCGGACACCGCGCCCGCCAGCTCTGCACCATGGTCGCGGGACAGCACGGCCAGCAGCAGGTCGAGCACCGCCATGCCGCCGCAGGCGCTCAGGCGATCACGGTCCCACTCGAACAGGTGGTTGGTGGCAATGACCTTGGGATAACGCTCGGTGAAGTCGTCGTGCCAGCGCCAATGCACCGCAGCGCGGTAGCCGTCGAGCAGGCCCAGCTGCGCCAGCGGATAGATACCGGCGGACAGCGCGCCGATGCTCACACCGCTACGCGACAGCTGCTTGAGCACAGAGGCCAGTGGCGCGGGGACCGTCTGCGGAATCTCGTCGGCGACCAGGAAGATGCGCTGGCACTGCTCCAGCACACCGCTCCAGGCTTGCCCCGGCAACCGCCAACCATCAGAGTCCGCGACCGTCTCGGCGCTCATGAACACCGGTTCGTAGAGCGCCTCGGGGTGCAGCCGGCGGGCGACCCGCAAGGCCTCCTCGGCCAGACCGAGGGTCAGCGCCCGCGTGTGCGGCCAGAGGAGGAATCCGATGCGTTGTGCGGTCATTCGACTAGATCACCAGGCGACGGTAACAGACAGCTTACTTCAAGCTGCCGGAAAGGAACTGCTTCAGGCGGTCCGATTGCGGATTGGCCAGGACTTCCTTCGGGCAGCCCGCCTCTTCCACCAGCCCCTTGTGCAGGAACACCAGTTGGTTCGACACCTCGCGGGCGAAGCCCATCTCGTGGGTCACCACCACCATGGTGCGGCCTTCCTGGGCCAGGTCCTGCATCACACGCAGGACTTCGCCGACCAGCTCGGGGTCGAGCGCCGAGGTCGGCTCGTCAAAAAGCATGACCTCCGGCTCGACCGCCAGGGCACGGGCGATGGCCACGCGCTGCTGTTCGCCGCCGGACATGTGGGCCGGGTAGGCATCCTTGCGGTGTGCCACGCCGACTTTCGCCAGGTAGTGCTCGGCCTTTTCCAGTGCCTCTTTCTTCGATACGCCCAGCACGTGGACCGGCGCCTCGATGACGTTCTCCAGGGCGCTCATGTGCGACCACAGGTTGAAGTGCTGGAACACCATCGACAGGCGCGAGCGCATGCGCTGCAGTTGCTTGGCGTCGGCTGCCTTGAGCGCGCCGTCCTTGTTCGGCACGAGCTTGAGCTCTTCGCCGTTGAGCAGGATCTTGCCGGCGTGGGGCTGCTCCAGCAGATTGATGCAGCGCAGGAAGGTGCTCTTGCCCGAGCCGGAGGAGCCGATGATGCTGATCACGTCGCCCGCTTTCGCCGCCAGGGAGACGCCCTTGAGCACCTCGTGACTGCCGTAGCGTTTGTGCAGGTCCTGGATTTCCAGTTTGTACATGGTGTCGGTTCTCGAATTCAGTCGTTGATCAGCCGGCCCTTGCGGAACGGCTCACGCCCGGCCACCTTGGCCAGCCAAAGCCCTGGCTGGGCATAGCGCCCACGCTCGATGGCGAACAGCACGCCGGAAGTCCCGGCGCGAACAGTGCTGACCTGGTCGTTCAGCGGGTCGACGACCTCGAACAGCACGTCGCCCTTCTCCACCCACTCCCCCGCCCGGCGCAGGAAACTGACCACGCCGGCATGAGGTGCGTAGAGGTATTCGGTACCTTCGAACGGCATGCCTTCGCAACATTCGGCCGGTGCCGCCGGCCAGTCGCCGGCGATCAGGCCCTGCTCGGCGAGGAAACCGAGGATGGCTTCAGCATTGGCCTGCCCTTGGTCGACGCGGGTGTCGCCCACGCCGCCCAGCTCGACGGTGGTCGCCAGGCACGCCAGCGGAATCGCTGCCTGCGGGAAGGCCTGCGCCAGGCGCAGCCAGGGCAGTGAGCAGGATTCGTCGAAGGAGCTGCCGCCGGAGTCTTCGGCAAGCAGAGCGACGCCGGCTTGCAGACGCGCAGCCAGCGACTTCCAGCGCGGCCAGTGCTGCGGGATCGCGTAGACATGGATGGCAGCGTCGAAGTCGCAGTGCAAGTCGAGCACCACTTCGGCATCGCAGGCGTGGCGCAGCAGGATGCGCTGCATGCCCTGCAGCTCGGACGAGGCCGGCGGCAGCGCGTCGAGACCATCACGCATGGCCTGGCGGATCAGCTCGACGTTGGCAGTTTCATCGGCGCCCAGCTGGTCGCCGACACGCTCGGCAACCAGAGCGCTCAGCTCGACGAAATCGCGGTTGAAGTTCTTCCCGCTGCCGAACTCGAAACGCCCCAGGTGGCTGGCCTGCAGGGTCTGGCCCAGGCCGATGGGGTTGGCCACCGGCACCAGTTCGACGACGCAGTTCAGTTGCCCGCGCGACTCGAGATCGGCCAGGCGCTGCTTGAGCTCCCAGGCGGTGCGCATGCCCGGCAGCTCGTCGGCGTGCAGGCTGGACTGGATGTAGACCTTGCGCGAGCCCTTGCCGTAGCGGAATACGCTCAGGCGGCGCTCGCTACCCAGGCTACTCCACGGCAGCAGATGATCGATACGTTCCACGGTGTATTCCTCAGTGCTTACGCGGCGCGAGATAGGCCAGCCAGCGGCGTTCAGCCAGCTTGAACAGGCGCACCAGGGTGAAGGTCATGATCAGGTAGAAGATGCCGGCGGTGATGAACGCTTCGAACGGCAGGTAGTACTGCGAGTACACGGTGCGCGCGGCGCCGGTGATGTCCACCAGGGTCACGATGGACGCCAGGCTCGTGGTTTGCAGCATCATGATCACTTCATTGCTGTATTGCGGCAGCGCGCGGCGCAGGGCCGAGGGCAGCAGGATGCGGCGGTAGAGCTTGATCCGCGACATGCCCATGGCCTTGGCGGCCTCGATCTCGCCGTGGGGAGTGGCGCGGATGCTGCCGGCGAGAATCTCGGCGGTGTAGGCGCTGGTGTTGATGGCGAACGCGGCGCAGGCGCAGAAGGTGGCGTTGGACAGCAGTGGCCACATTGCGCTTTCACGCACGAACTCGAACTGTGCCAAGCCGTAGTAGATGAGGAACAGCTGCACCAGCATCGGGGTGCCGCGGATCACGTAGGTGTAGAGCCAGGCCGGCAAGTTTACCGCGGGGTTCTTCGAGCAGCGCATCAGTGCCAGCGGCACCGCCGCCAGCAGGCCGAAGAACAGCGAGATCGCCAGCAGCTTGAGGGTCACCAGCAGGCCGCTGAAATAGAGCGGCAGGCTGTCCCAGATGACGGAGAAGTCGAAAATCATGATCAGGCTCCCGGTCTCAAAGCTCGGCGACTTTCACGCCGACCGAATAGCGGCGTTCGAGCATGCGCAGCAGCACCAGGGAAACGCTGGTGACCACCAGGTACAGCGCCGCCACGGCGAGGAAGTAGGTGAAGGGTTCGCGGGTCGCGTCCGAGGCCTGCTTGGCCTTGAACATCATGTCCTGCAGGCCGACCACGGAGATCAGCGCGGTGGCCTTCACCAGCACCAGCCAGTTGTTGGTGAAGCCGGGAATGGCCAGGCGGATCATCTGCGGCACCTGGATGCGGAAGAACACCTGGAGCGGGCTCATGCCATAGGCGAAGCCGGCCTCGCCCTGCCCTTTCGGGATGGCCATGAAGGCACCACGGAAGGTCTCGGACAGGTACGCGCCGAAGATGAAGCCCAAGGTGCCGACGCCGGAGGCGAAGGGGTTGAGGTCGATGTAGTCGTCATAGCCGACCATGGGCGCGATCCAGTTCACCACGGCCTGGCCGCCGTAGAAGATCAGCAGGATCAGCACGAGGTCCGGCACGCCACGGATCACTGTGGAGTAGAGGTCGCCACACCAGGCCAGCCACTTCACCGGCGACAGGCGGATGGCCGCGCCGAGCAGACCCAGCGCGATTGCCAGGGCCATCGATAGCAGGGACAGCTGAAGCGTCAGCCAGGCACCATCGACGATGGTGGCTCCGTAGCCATTGAGCATAATTTCGCACCTCGTGAAACCGGACGCCGCCCGCAACGACGCGGACGCTCAGGGCAAGCGCGACTGCTGGCTCACCCCCAATAAAAAAGTGGCACAAACTTCAGGATCAGGCCTGGGTCTGTGCCACTTCTGGACTTGGATCAGTTCTCGCCGTAGACGTCGAACTTGAAGTACTTGTCCTGTACTTCCTTGTACTTGCCGTTGGCACGAATGCCGGCGATGGCCGTGTTGAATTTCTCGGCCAGGGCGGTATCGCCCTTGCGCACGGCGATGCCGGCGCCACCACCGAAGTACTTCGGATCATTGTATTCCGGACCTACAAAGGCGTAGCCCTTGCCGGCGTCAGTTTTCAGGAAGCCGTCGTCGAGGTTGACCGAATCGGCCATGGTCGCGTCGATGCGGCCGGAGACCAGGTCCATGTTGGCTTCGTTCTGGGAGTTGTAGCGCACGACTTCGATACCGGCCGGGGCCAGGACGTCGGTGGCGTAGCGGTCATGGGTGGAAGCGCGCAGCACACCCACCTTCTTGCCCTTCAGGTCCGCCAGCGGATCGTTCAGGGTCACACCTTCCTTCATCACGAAGCGCGCGGGGGTGTGGTAGTACTTGTTGGTGAAGTCGACGGACTTCTTGCGCTCATCAGTGATGGTCATGGACGAGAGGATCGCGTCGATCTTACGAACCTTCAGTGCCGGGATCAGGCCGTCGAACTCCTGCTCGACCCAAGTACATTTGACCTTCATCTCTTCGCACAGGGCGTTGCCGATATCCACGTCGAAACCGGCGAGCTTGCCGTCGGGAGTCTTGAAGGAGAAAGGCGGATAGCCGGCTTCGATGCCGATGCGGACCGGCTTGTCGTCAGCGTGGGCAACCAGGGAAAGCGCGGACAGGGCCAGCGCACCGAGAAGTGCAAACTTCTTCATCAGTAACTCCTTCGAGGGTAGGACTTCGATTGGCAGGAGAAAGGGGTTGGCCCAGGCTGCCCGTGCAGAAGTGAAGGTTATTGTTCGTCTGCGCATTGCCGGCGCGATTCTCGTGAAAAGCGCGCCTACCGGGGTGAGCGGCATTCTAGCGACAGCCCCTGAGCGGTTATTTCTTCAATGCGACAAGTAATTATAGAAGCGCTGGGGGCGGGGGCCCGACAGCTTGACGGCGCGGATTTTACGTGATCTGAAAGCGCGGAGTAAAACCCAAATTACTTGCAGTAATTGGGCCATAAATACCTGGCCTCAGTCCCTGCGCGGGGGGGCGCGATATTGACTCATTCTGCACGGACAGAAAAGTGCACCAGGGCCGCGCAAAATGTTTCCTGACGCCTCATTTTATTGCGGGGAAATGTTACCGACAGGCAGGAAGGACACTGCAAGAAGCACGGAGCCAAGCGCAGTTGACTTGATATCTGTTGCTCGAACGATCGTAGAGACATCCCACTCATGAATGGTTGAACGTCAAACGACCTGTGCCGCACCAATGAAAACGCCGCTACGAAGAGCGGCGTTTTCATTGTGTGCCCGATGTCAGAACAGGTGAGTAAACAGCCAATACAACGAAGCAGAGAGCACGATGGCCGCCGGCAGGGTCAACACCCAGGCCATCAGCAGGTTGCGGATGGTGCGCATCTGCAGGCCCGAGCCGTTGGCCGCCATGGTGCCGGCGACGCCGGACGACAACACGTGGGTCGTAGACACCGGCAACCCGTACATGTCCGCCGCGCCGATGGTCAGCATCGCTACCATCTCCGCCGAGGCGCCCTGGGCGTAGGTCAGGTGAGTCTTGCCGATCTTCTCGCCGACGGTGACCACGATGCGCTTCCAGCCGACCATGGTGCCCAGGCCGAGGGCGATGGCCACGGCGACCTTCACCCACAGCGGGATGAAACGGGTCGACTCGTCGATCTTGCCCTTGAACGCGGCCAGCTTGCTGGTGGTATCGGCGTCAAAGTTGCCGACCTTGTCCTTGTCCATCAGGCGGATCGCCTCGCTGGTCAGGTACATGTCGTTACGCACGTTGCCCATGGCTTCCGCCGGCACGCGGGCCAGACTGCCGTAGCCCTTCACTTCCGCGCCGATGGCGCCGGTCAGCGCCGCCAGGGACGGGATCAGTTCCGGCTTAGCCTCCTTGGTGCGCACATACTCCGACAGCACCACGCGCGGGTCGGCCGGGGCCGGCTGCGGCGCGGCGCGCAGCAGCGCCTGCTGGGTGACTTCGGCGACGGCGACGAACTGCACGGTCTGGTCCGCCGGCATGGTGCGATTCAGCGCGTAGGCCATCGGCAGGGTCCCGACCAAGATCAGCATGATCAGGCCCATGCCCTTCTGCCCGTCGTTGGAACCGTGGGCGAACGACACGCCGGTGCAGGTTAGGATCAACAGGCCGCGAATCCACCACGGCGGCGGCGTCTTGCCCTTGGGCGCCTTGTACAGCGCGCGGTTCCTCACCAGCAGGCGCAGCGCCAGCAGCAGCAGCGCGGCGCAGAGGAAGCCGATCAGCGGCGAGAGCAGCAGCGAGTAGCCGACCTTGGTCGCCTGCGCCCAGTCCACACCGCTGGTGCCGTCGCGGCCGTGCATCAGCGCATTGGCGATACCCACGCCGATGATCGAGCCGATCAGGGTGTGCGAGGACGACGCCGGCAGGCCCAGCCACCAGGTGCCGAGGTTCCACAGGATGGCGGCGATCAGCAGGGCGAAGACCATGGCAAAGCCGGCGGAGGAGCCGACCTGCAGGATCAGTTCCACCGGCAGCAGGGCGATGATGCCGAAGGCCACCGCGCCGCTGGAGAGCAGCACGCCGAGAAAGTTGAAGCAGCCCGACCAGACCACCGCGAAGTGCGGCGGCAGCGAGTGGGTATAGATGACGGTGGCCACTGCATTGGCGGTGTCATGGAAGCCGTTGACGAACTCGAAGCCCAGGGCGATGAACAGGGCGACCCCGAGCAGCAGGAACGGCGTCCAGGTGGTAACCGCGGTGGTAACGTCGTCGACGTCGCGCACCAGGCTCCAGGCCGAGAACAGCAGGCCGACGGCGAGCACGGAGAAGAAAACGAAGGCGGTAATGCGGCCGGGCTTGTGTTCCAGATGGGGCCGGTCTTCGACGACAGGAAGGTCGCCGGCGGCCAGGGTATCGGTGGTCATGCTGGGAGTCCGCTTGGAGGGGTGTCCCGGTCATGATCAGCGGGGAATGTTACAGGTTGTGTCTCCATTCATTGTCCGAGCATTGTCGCCGCGAGCTTGCTCGCGAACGGGACCGGGTTCAACGGCATCAGGCGGTTCGCGAGCAAGAACTAGGCGTCCCCCTCGGTCCTACGAAGAGCAGCGTTCTCAGTAAACCTCCGGCACCACGATCTCCTGGGGCGTCGGCGTACGCGCGTAGTCCTCGTGGCGCTGGCGCTGCGGCAGGATCACCGCCGGGTGCTCCACATCCTCGTAGGGAATCAGGTTCAGCAGGTGGCTGATGCAGTTGAGCCGCGCACGCTTCTTGTCATCGGCCTGCACCACCCACCAGGGCGCCTCGGGGATGTGGGTGCGCTCGAGCATGATTTCCTTGGCCTTGGTGTAGGCCTCCCAGCGGCGCCGCGACTCCAGGTCCATGGGGCTGAGCTTCCACTGCTTGAGCGGGTCGTGGATGCGGCTGAGGAAGCGCAGGTGCTGCTCGTCGTCGGAGATGGAGAACCAGTACTTGATCAGCTGGATGCCCGAGCGCGCCAGCATGCGCTCGAACTCCGGCACGCTGCGGAAGAACTCCTCGTACTGGTCGTCCGAGCAGAAGCCCATTACCCGCTCGACGCCGGCACGGTTGTACCAGCTGCGATCGAACAGGACGATCTCCCCCGCCGCCGGCAGGTGCGAGACATAGCGCTGGAAGTACCACTGGGTCTGCTCGCGGTCGTTCGGCGCAGGCAGCGCGGCGACCCGGCAGACGCGCGGATTGAGGCGCTGGGTGATGCGTTTGATCACGCCGCCCTTGCCCGCCGCATCGCGGCCTTCGAAGAGGATCACCACCTTGTGGCCGGTCTTCACCACCCAGCTCTGCAGCTTCACCAGCTCGCCCTGCAGGCGGAATAGCTCGCTGAAGTAGCGACGGCGGGCGAGCTTTTCCTCGTCGACGTCGGCGTGCTCGTCGAAAAGCTCGTCGAGGTTGCGCACATCTTCCAGCAGCTCCAGCTCCAGCTCTTCGTCGCTGTGGTCGAGCAGTTCGCGGTGGATGCGGCGGATCACGGATTCATTGGTCAGGGGCATGGCGGCGGCCTACGCGTCGGGGGCTTTGCCGCCAGACTAGGGGCGCCGGGTGTCAGGCTGGTGACAACTGGCGGCAGACCTGTAGGAGCGAGCTTGCTCGCGAACGGTGCTCCCCTGTGGCTCGGAGTTGAGCGGTTCGCGAGCAAGGACTAGGCGTCCCCCTCGGTCCTACGAAAAGCATGCCGCCGTAAATGCACGCGTTACCGCTCGCGCAACTCCATCACCTTCAGCTCCGGATCGGCCTTGATCTGCTCGTCGGTAAACGGCAGCTCCGGCCATTGCTGGCGGGCGAACAGCTCGGTCTGGTCACGATGGTGCGGCGAGCCGGGTTCACTGGACTGCGAGAACGCCAGCAACCCGCGTGCCTTCGGGCCATCGGCGGTGAGGTCCACCAGCTGAATGTAGCTGCTGCCGCTGAGCACGCGGTAATGGTCGCCCTGCCACTCTGAGGTGATGGCGTTGTACACGCCCTCGTTGCCCGTGCCCCCGGGAATGCCCAGCGGGTTGGCGGCATCGCCGGTCAGTTGCAGCTCGCCCCACTTTTCGTCCGCGCGGATCTTGCGGCCGTCGATCTCCTGCGCGGCCGCCAGCAACGCCTGCTGCGCCTGTTGGCGAACCTCGGGCTTATCCAGGGCGACGCCCGAGGGCGTCGCCAGCGGCAGCTTGGGATCGAAGGGCAGGCGCCAGCCGCCGTCGATCTTCAGGAAGCGCGCTACGAAGGCCTGGAAGTAGGCGAAGCCCGGATTGCTGTCGAGGTTGACGTGGCGATCCCACGAACCCAGAGCCGCGCAAGCCGCCTCGGTGCCCGCCGGGGCCGGTTTGCACAGTTGCAGTAGGTCGTCGAGGAGCATGTCGGCCACATAGACGCGGTTGTCGGTGACCATTTTCTGCAAGTCATCCGGGCCGATCTTGCCGTCGCCCTTCAGCCGGTCGAGGGCGAAGCGCGCGCGGGCGCTGACCGGCACCGAATCGCGGCTCACCAGCGGCGAGAACCCGGTCAGCGGCTGCGCCGGGTTGCTCATCCAGGCGCTGTCATTGGAGTTCTGCACGAAGTCCTCGCGCTCCAGAGCCGGCATCTGCTCCGGCGGCGTCACCCCGGCGTGACGGGTGCCCGGCGCGCTCGACCAGTTGCAGGCGCGGCGCCCGCCCTGCAACACCGGCAAGCCCTGCTTCTGGTACTCGGCGATGGCGCAGTCGGCCAGTTGCTGCTGACTCAGGTGCGGCACCACCGACTGGTTGAGGTAAAGCACCTTGCCCTCGGCGTTGGTCGCCAGGGTGTTGACCCAGGGAATGCCCTGCACGTGCTCGATGCTGTCACGCAGCTCATCCAGGCTGCGCGCGTGATCGATGGCGTACCACTGCTGCAGCACGCGATCGTTGCCCAGGTTGGCATCGCGCAACGCAAAGGCTTCGCTGGCGTTCCAGGGGAATTTGCCGGGCACGCTGAGCAGCGGGCCGTACTCGGACTCGTACAGCGTATGGCTGCGCGTGCCCACGCGACCGTTTTGCTCCAGCACGCGAACGCGCAGGGTGATTTCCTTTAGCGGCCGCGACTGGCCATCGACGCGGTAGTTGCGCGGGTCCTGTGGATCGAGGTCGAGACGGTACAGCGTGAAGTGGCTGGAGGTGTCCACCGTGTGGCTCCAGGCCACGTCCTTGCTGAAGCCGATGTTCACCAGCGGCATGCCCGGCAGGGAGGCGCCCATCACGTCGAGCTGGCCGGGAATGGTCAGGTGCATCTGGTAGAAACGCAGCGCGCCGAACCAGGGGAAGTGCGGGTTGGCCAGCAGCAGGCCGTTGCCGGCCGTCGAGCGCTCGCTGCCCACGGCGACGGCGTTGCTGCCGTGGTCACGGTGGAAGTTTTCGCGACGCTGCATCGCCGCCAGCACCTCGCTGTCACTGACTACCGAAGTGCTCGCCTGCCCCGGCGGCGTGGCCGCCATCATGGCCTCGGCGAACTGCCCGGCACCGGCCTGCACCAGCAGGCGGCGGGTCAGGCGCAGCAGGTCGTCGGCCTCCAGCGGGCGCAGCCAGGCCTTGCCTGCGCACTGTGTGCCAGCGGCCTGGGTGTCCCAGAGCCAGCGGTTATAGCCCGCGGCGTAGCCATCGAGGAGGTCGCGGATCGGCTGCGGCTGGGCGCTGCGCAAGCGGCGCAGAGACTCGTTGTCGTTGAGCCAGGTGTAGAAGAAGTCCGAGGGCAGGTTGCCGACGCCGGCAGAAGTCTTGCCATCCTCGCCGAAGTAGCGCGAACGCTCGCCCCGCGCGGTGAGTACTTCTTCTGCGAGCAGGCAGGCGTTGTCGCGGGCATAGGCATAGCCGATGCCGTAGCCCAGGCCCAGTTCGTTCCTGGCCTGGATGTGCGGGATGCCGTAGCGGGTCCAGCGAATCTGTGCCTCGAGTTCGGCACCATAGGCCAGCGCGGGCAGCCCGGAAGCCAGCAGGCTGCCGGCCACGGCGGCCAGACGGAAGGTCTTGCTCATTGATTCCCTCAATGCTCGGATAACGGCCGGATGCCCGGCCAGGGGCACGCGGCCGCGCCGCTCGCGCGGTGCCGGTGCAAGGAGTGGATGGCGGCTCAAGCCCGCCAATGCAGTGCGCTGAAGGTGATCGCGCCGCGCCTTCCGAGGCACGCGCGCAGGCAGGTTGCACAGGACATGGATTCTCCTTTTCTTGTTGGACGCCGCACGAAAAATTGCGATGCGCCTCTTGAGGGCAACGGATGGGAAGCACGCGAAATTAGCCCGCGACCGATGGCAATCGGCCACACCAGAAGGCTCTATCTCGCGGCTTTCACCCATTGCAGAGGCGTTGCGGGCGGTTCGACTTCAGTGCGCCGGGAGGGTTCCGGACTGACGTTTCCAACGTCCGGGTGACTGCCCCGTCCAGCGCTGGAATGCGCGGGAAAAACTCGCCGCCTCGGCATAGCCCAGGCACTGGGCGATGCCGTGCAGGTCCATCCGCGATTCGCGCAGCAGGCGTTCGGCGAGTCGCTGCTTGATACCGTCGTTCAGCCCCTGCAGGTTTTGCCCTTCCTCCGCCAGACGCCGTTGCAGCGTGCGTTCGGAAAGGCCCATGCGTTCGGCCACCGCGGCCGCGCCGAGCAAGCTGGCAGACTCACGCAACAGCAGTTGCTGCACCCGCCGCGCGGTGGGTGTCGAGGCCAGGGTCAGCGCCAGTTCGCCACACAGGCGCTCGCAGAGTTGCTCGCCGCTGTCGCGCGCACTGATCTGCGCCTGCGGCAGCGGCGCCTGCAGGTCCTCCAGGGCGAAGAGCATGGCGTTGCGTGGCGCCGCGAACACCGGCTCGATGCCGAAGGTCTCGCGGAACGCGCTGGCATCGCCCGGCGCCGGGCAGCGCAGTTCGATGGCCAAAGGTTGCAGCGGCCGCTGCAGGAGTTCGCCGGAAAGCTGCCAGCAACCGGCGATGCCGCGTTCCACCACGAAAGCGCGGGCATCCTCGGGCAGCACCCGGTCATCAAACACCAGCCACAAACCCCGCGACTCCACTTCGCTGCTCACCGGGCAGAGCGTCAGCGCCAGGCTCTGGAAACGCCCGAAAGTCTCGAAGGCTTCCTGCAGCGTGCGGCTGGCGAGCATGGTGAAGCCCAGCAGGCCCAGCGAGGTGAGGTGGTAGCGGCGCCCGGTCGCCAACCCCAGGCCGGGCCGCCCAACACGCTGCAGCAGGTTGCGGATCACCGCCAGCTCCTGCCAGGCCTGGATGCGCCCGGCGCGCGCCTGCAGGTCGGCCAGTGAGATCGCGCTGCCCACCAGGCAATCGTCCGCGCCCAGGCTCTCGTCGCGGGCGCTGTCGAGCAGGTAACGCACTCCGGTGATCTCGCGGGTCTGGCGCCAGTCCATCGCGGGCTCCTGTGGCGGCAAAGTACGCCGTGGCGGGAATCATCATTTTTTGGCGGACTTCATCATGGAAGAAAGCGCCAGCGCTGACCATGCTGGAAGTGCCAATAACACTCACAAGAGGCTTCCCCATGTTCGAGTTCTTCTACGCGCTGCCGAGCCAGAACCGCGCGGCCGACTACCGCCACTTCCGCATCGTCCCCGCCACCGGCGCGATCGGCGCGGATGTCAGCGACCTCGACCTCACCACCCTGGGCGAGGAAGGCTATGCCGAGCTGCGCCAGGCGCTACTGGCGCACAAGGTGCTGTTCATCCGCGGGCAGAACCTCAGTGTGGAGAACCTCGAAGCCGTGACCCTGCGCTTCGGCGAATTCGGCCGTGAGCCCTATGTGGTCGGCATGGACGCTCATCCGCACGTGGTGCGGGTGGTGAAGGAAGCGAACGAGAAGACGCCGGTGGTGTTCGGCGGCGCCTGGCACAGCGACTGGTCCTTCCAGGAGCGCCCGCCGGCCTTCACCCTGCTCTACGGCCACGACATCCCGCCGTTCGGCGGCGACACCCTCTATGCGAACCTGGCGCTGGCTTACGAATGGCTGTCGCCGAAACTGCGCGCGCAGCTGGAAACCCTCGACGCCATCCACAGCCCTGAGCGCGCCTACGGCGCCGAGGCCAAGCACAACGACCTGATGGAGAACATGGCAGTGCGCTACGGCAGCCACGAGGGCGAGGTGCGCTCGCATCCGCTGGTAACGAAGCATCCGGAAACCGGCAAGAAAATCCTCTACATCAACCCGGCCTACACCAGCGGCATCAAGGGCATGCGCCCGGCCGAATCGCAGCCGCTGCTGGATTACCTGTTCAGCATCGCTACGCAGCCGGCATTCACCTGCCGCATGCGCTGGAGCGCCGGCACCCTGGCGATCTGGGACAACCGCAGTACCTGGCACTACCCGGTGTCGGATTACCACGGGATGCGGCGGGAGATGTACCGCACCACGGTGGTGGGCGAGGTGCCCAGTCGCTGAACACGCGGAGTGATCGTAGGGCGCATAACCTGGAACAGGTTATCCGCCGGATGTGTCGCGGCGGATAACGCTGCCTCGTTATTCGCCCTACGAAGCCGTGCCCAACTGCAGGTGCTCAGCCGGCGGTTACAGCTCTGCGCCAAACCGCTGCGCATGCTCGCGCAACATCGCCCGCAGCAACTGCGCGGCGGGCGACAAGTAGGCGCCCTCCCGCACCGCCAAACCGATGGTCCGCGTCAGCGTCGTCTCAGCCAGTTGCACCTCGCGCAGCTGGTCCATGCCGTGGCCGCCGGCCAGCGCTTCGCGGGCGATGAAGCTGAGCAGACGAGTGCGAGCGATCAGGTTGGGCAGCATGGGGATTGCATTGGTCTCGATCTGCACCTGCGGCATGGGCAACTGGTGGGCCTGGAAGGTGGAGTCCATCCAGCGCCGCGACGACACGCCGGTGGCCGGCAGAACCCAGCGGTAACGACAAAGGTCGGCCATGGTGACGGGGCCGTCGAAGATCGGATGGTCGCGGCTGGCGACTACCACCACCTGGTCCTGCAGCAGCGGCTCGCTGCTCAGTTGCGGGTCGTCGACAATCCGCGAGCAGATCGCCATGTCCAGCCGACCGCTGCGCAGCGCCTCGCGCAGCACGTCGTCCTGTCCCAGCACCAGGCTCATGGTGATTTCCGGCGCGCGTGCCAGCAGGTCCTCGGTCAGCCGCGGCAACAAGTACTCGGCCATGGTCGCGGCGCAGCCAAGGCGGATATTGCCGACCACGCCGCTGGCGAAATCGCGCACCTCGCGGCGGGTTTCCTCGATGTCCTGACGCAATTGCCGGGCGCGTTGCAGCATCAGTTCGCCGGCCGGCGTCAGGCGAATGCGTCGGCCATCGCGCTGGAACAACCGCGTGCCGAGGGACTCCTCCAGGCGCTGGATGCTCTTGGTCAGCGCCGGCTGGCTGCGCCCCAGGCGCTCGGCGGCGCGGCCCAGGTGGCCAAGTTCGGCGATGGTTTCGAAGTAGGCGAGATCGCGCAGGTCCATGGCGGCATACCGATAAATTTCAGGAATGAATTCATGACTATTAGAAAATAGACTTGATCAATCCGGCTACCGATAATTCCTCCGTCTTCCCCGCCCGGAGCCGTCCGTGTCCAGCCGCCCTGCCCAGTCCGTCGCCCAAATTCCCGTCAGTCTGCAATGGCTGGCCCTGGCGCTCGGAGCCGGAGGCGCCGGGCAATTGCTGACCTGGCTCGGCATCCCCGCCGCCTTGTTTCTCGGCCCCATGCTGGTGGCCATCGCCTTCGGCGTCAGCGGCGCGCAAATCCGTCTGCCGCGCCAGGCTTTCCGCCTGAGCCAGGGCTGCATCGGCCTGCTGGTCGCCCACGCCATGAGTTGGTCGGTGCTGCAGGCGATGGTCGCTTCCTGGCCGCTGATGCTCAGCGCCACCCTGCTCACCCTGTTGCTCTCGGCCGTGGTCAGCTACGCCATGGTCCGCTTCGGCGGCATCCCCGGCAGCACCGCCGCCTGGGGCACCGCGCCGGGCGGCGCCGCGGCCATGGTGTCGATGGCCGAAGCCAACGGCGCCGACCCACGAGTGGTCGCCACCATGCAGTACGTGCGGGTGGTCTGCGTGGTCATGGCCGGCGCCCTGGTCGGCCGCTTGCTGGGCATCGAAGGCGGCGGCTCGGCGACGCACAGCACGCCGATCATCGACACCACCACCCTGCCCGACCTGATCAACTGCCTGCTGCTTATCTTCGTCTGCACCACCGCCGGCGCGAAACTGCCGGCCGGCCCGCTGCTGGTACCCCTGGTGGCCGGTGCCGTGCTGCAGCTGACCGGCGTGCTGCACATCACCCTGCCGCACTGGTTGCTGGCCACCGCCTACGGCGTGATCGGCTGCTACATTGGCCTGCGCTTCGACCGCGAAAGCCTCGCCTACGTCGGCCGCCACTTGCCGGCCATGCTGGTCAGCGCACTGGCCCTCATCACCAGCTGCGCGCTGTTCGCCTGGGCGCTAGCGGCCATCACCGGGATGGACTTCCTCTCCCTCTATCTCGCCACCAGCCCCGGCGGCCTGGACGCCATGGCGATCATCGCGGTGGACACCCACTCCGACGTCGGCCTCGTGCTGGCGATGCAGACGCTGCGGTTGTTCGTGGTGCTCTTCACCGGGGTTTCCGTCGCGCGGACGGTGATCCGCCTGAGCCGCGCCTGACGCCGCGCCATAATCTGCAGGAGCGCGCCATGCGCGCGATCGCGGGCGTGGCCCGCTCCTACAAAAAACGCTGCGTCTGAGTCTTGTACTGCTGCCCGCCCCGCCTCTAAGGTCACCGCTCTTTCACTGAGCGAGCACGACATGGACAGCCTTCGCCACCGCCCCACAGCCTTCCACGTTACCCACTGGAGTGACGACCCGTTCAGCCGTGGCGCCTACAGCACCCTGCTGCCCGGTGCCACGCCGGAGCATCGGCGGCGTTTGGGTGAAGCGCTGGGTGACAGGCTGGTGCTGGCCGGCGAGGCCTGCAATCCCGACGCACCGGCCATGACCCACGGCGCCTGGAACGATGGCCTGCGCGCCGCCGAAATCGCCATCGAAAGCGGAGCCCGCCGAGTGCTGGTGATCGGTGCGGGCTTCGCCGGGATTTCCGCCACGCGACGTCTGCGGGAAGCCGGAATCGACTGCGTGGTGCTGGAAGCCCGCGAGCGAATCGGTGGCCGCGTCCACAGCATTTCCCTGGGGCCGGTACGGGTAGACGAAGGTGCCGCCTGGCTGCAGCACTTCGACGAAAATCCCCTGGCCGCCCACGCTCGGCAGCTCGGCCTGCCGCTGCAGGAAACCGATTTCGGGCAGCCCCTGGCTGCCACGGCGGATGGCCCGGTGCCCGACATCGATTCAGCCTGGGAAGCCCTGCGCGCGGGGATCGACCGCAGCCTGCCGCTGGCCGAAGGTGTCGCGCGCTATCTCGAAGATCGCGATGAAGAAACCCGCCGCGCCACCCGCTTCGCCCTGGACGCCAACCTGATCCTGGAAGCCTGCCTGCCGCTGGAGTCACTGTCGGTCGATGCCCTCGACGAAGAAGGCGTCGGCGCCGGCGACCGCTTCCTGCCGCAGGGTTATTCGCAGTTGGTCGCGCATCTCGCCGAGGGGCTGGATATCCGCCTGAACCAGCCGGTAACGGCCATCGACTGGTCCGGCGAGCAGGTGCGAGCGGGAGCCGAAAGCGCCGACTTCTGCATCTGCACCGTGCCCATCGGCGTGCTGCGCGATATCCACTTCGACCCACCGCTGCCGGCCGCGCAGCAGGACGCGCTGGAGCACCTGGGCATGGGCCAGCTGGAAAAGGTCGTGCTGCAATTCGACGAGCGCTGGTGGCCGATGTCGCCGTCAGGTTACCTGCGCTGGTACGACACGCCGGCCAGCTTCGGCGAGTGGCTGGATCTCACCGACGCAGTGGGCACACCGACGGTTGCCGGGCTGATTGCGGCGGATGCATTGGAGCGGGTGTTTGCCGGACGCAGTGATGAGGAGATTGCCGTCGCGGCTTGCGGCGCTCTTCAGGCGTGGGCAGATGCAGTGCGGAGCGCGCAGTTGTAGGAGCGAGCTTGCTCGCGAATCGAGTCAGCCGGCAGCGCTGATGCTGGGCGGTTCGCGAGCAAGCTCGCTCCTGCAGGTAATCCAACCGAGGGTTACAACCCCTCCAGCGTCAGATCGACCAGCCGCTCGACATACGCGACTTCCAGCTCCTCGCCGGAAAACAGGATGCGGTACACCAGCGGCGCCATCAACCGATCGACGATGCGGTCGACCTCCGGCAGCTTTTCGCCACGTTCCCTGGCGCGCAGCAGGATGATGTCGAACTGGCCGCAGGCGATCGCCATGCAGCGCCCGGAGCAGCCGCCACCGGCAGCCAGCAGGTCGAGCACCACCGCGCGGCCGGGCACCGAGGCGGTTTCCTCCATGTACTGCACGCCCCAGGCCAGCAGATCGCCGCGCAGGGTTCCGGTATCCGCCGGCGCTGCGTCAGGGCGGATGCGCTGCAGCGCGACGTCGCCGAGCAGTTCGCTCAGGTCGCCCCACCGCCGATAGATGGTCGACGGCGTGACGCCGGCACGCGCGGCGATCATCGGCACCGTCAATTCGGAACGGTCGCGCTCCTCCAGCAGCTCTGCCACGGCCTTGTGCACCGAAGCCTGCACCCGCGCGCTGCGGCCGCCCGGTCGAACACCCTGATTGATTGCCATAAGCACCTTAAAGCAAAGAATTTGCTTTTATCTAGAAACGGGTCCAGCATCTCGCAAAAGCAAAATCTTAGCCTTTGCGAGCTGAATCATGGCATACACCCAATCGAAAAGCGCGTCTGGTTTATCACCCAGAGCCTCCGCCTGGCTGCTGACGGCCATCCTCATGGCCTTCCTCGCTGCCGCCGCCGCACCCACGCCGCTATATGCGTTGTACCGCGAGTCCTGGCACTTTTCCCCGGCCCTGCTGACCCTGGTGTTCAGCATCTACGCGGGTGGCCTGATGCTGGCGCTGCTGGTGTTCGGCTCGCTATCCGACCACCTCGGTCGGCGCCCGGTGATCCGCGCCGCGCTGATTCTCGAACTGCTGGCGATGGCGGTGTTCCTCTACGCCAACTCGGTGGAGCTACTGATCCTCGCGCGCCTGCTGCAGGGCTTCGCCACCGGCATCGCCACCAGCGTGCTGGGCGCGGCGATGCTGGATATTGACCGCGAGCGCGGCCCGCTGATCAACAGCGTGGCGCCCATGCTCGGCATGGCCATGGGCGCGCTGGGCAGCAGCACGCTGGTGCAGTTCGGTTCCGATCCGCTGCATGAGGTCTACGTCTGGCTGCTGGCGGTGTTCGCGCTGGGCATCGTGCTGTTGCGCTGGCTGCCGGAGAGCATCAGCCGGCAACCGGGCGCGCTGGCCTCGCTGAAGCCGCGCATCCGCATTCCGTTGCAGGCACGTCGCGCGTTCTGGAGCGTGGCGCCGCTGAACGCCAGCCTCTGGGCGCTGGGCGGTTTCTACCTGTCGCTGGGGCCGACGCTGGCACGGCAGGTCACCGGCCTGCAGGTGCCGATGATCGGTGGCGGGCTGGTGTCGCTCCTGTGCCTGTGCGGTGCGCTGGCGATCTTCGCCCTGCGCAATCAGCCGGCGGCGGTGATCCTGCGCCGTGGCGGCCTAGCGCTGATCGTCGGCCTGCTGATCACCCTGCTCGGCGTGGACAGCGCCAACCTCTGGCTGTTCTTCCTCGGCACCGCAGTGGCCGGACTCGGCTTCGGCGGCGCCTTCCTCGGCGCGCTGCGCTCGGTGGTGCCGCTGGCCCACGCCCACGAACGCGGCGCGCTGATGGCGAGTTTCTATGTGCTCAGCTACTTGGCCTTCAGCGTGCCGGCGATCCTCGCCGGGCTGGCGATCCAGCGCTACGGCCTGGTCGCCACCACCAATGGTTACGCCAGCCTGCAGATTCTCGCGGCCTCGCTGGTCCTGCTGCTGTCCTTGCGCGCGCCTGCTGCACAGAAGGCGCAGGCCTGAGTCAGGCTGCCTCGCGGGCTCGCAGGAAGTCGTAGAGCCCACGCACTGCCGGGTGCTCCAGCGCCTGGGCGGAGTGGCAGAGGCCGATGCGGCGGATCGGCAGCGGCAGGTTCAGCGTGCCGCTGCGCACCGTTGGCGCGCCGGCCAGCAGAGATGCCGGCAGGATTGCCGCGCCAACGCCCGCACTGACCAGGCGCAACGCCAGGTTCAGGGTGCTGGCCTGCGCGACCACCGGCGCGCCGCCATAAGCCGTCATCAGGCGCTGATGGGAAGGATGCGTCGGGCAGGTGATCCAGCCGCAGCCCAGCACATCCTCCACGCCCGGCGGCACCGCCAGTACGTACGGATCTTCCCAGACCGGCACGAAGAGTTCGTCCTCGCAGCAGAATTCCTCCACCGCCAGCCGCGCGTCCCCCACGCAGCCTTCCTCCAGGTGCAGCAGCAGATTGGGCACGGCCTGCTGCGCCAGGCTGACGAAGCCTTCGACCTGCTCGGCGCTGACGTCGCCCTCCACGCCCAGGTGCAACGGCTGTCGGGCGGAAGCCTGGCGGAACATGTTGCGCAGCCCGTCGGCCTCGGCCAGCAAGGCGCGCGCGCGCGGATACAGGGCGCGCGCCGCTTCGCTGACTTCCACCCCGCGCGCCTGGCGCACGAACAACTCGGTGCCCAGCGCCTCTTCCAGCTGGCGGATAGTCGCCGACAGCGTCGGCTGGCTGACGAACAGGCGCTGGGCGGCGGCGGTGATGTTGCGTTCTTCGAAGACCGCGACGAAGGCGGCCAGTTGTCGGATATCCATAGGCAAACCCGATACCAGGCACAGAGATAAGCCATTTTTCAGGCGGAATACTGCTCAATATACTTCACTGCATCGTTCAGTCATCCAGATTTCCGATAGCAGGAGAATCCCCATGAGCAAGCCCCTGATCATCGTCACCGGCGCCAGTTCCGGTATCGGCGAAGCCACCGCCCGCCTCTTCTCCCAGCAGGGCCACCCGCTGCTGCTGCTCGCCCGTCGCGTCGAGCGCCTGGAAGCATTGCAACTGCCCAACTCCCTGTGCCGCGCCGTGGACGTGACCAATCGCGAAGCACTGGAGGCCGCCGTGGCAGAGGCCGAGAAGCGCTTTGGCCCGGCCGACGCGCTGGTGAACAACGCCGGCGTGATGCTGCTGGGCAACATGGTCGAGCAGGACCCGGCCGAGTGGGAGCGCATGCTCGACGTCAACGTGAAGGGCCTGCTCAATGGCGTGCACGCCGTGCTCAAGGGCATGGTCGAGCGCAACCAGGGCACGCTGATCAACGTCAGCTCGGTGGCCGGGCGCAAGACCTTCCCCAATCACGTCGCCTATGTCGGCACCAAGTTCGCGGTGCACGCGATCTCCGAGAACCTGCGCGAGGAAGTCGCGGCGCACAACGTCCGCGTCGTCACCATCGCACCCGGCGCGGTGGAAACTGAGTTGATCAGCCACACCACCGACGAGGCGATCAAGAGCGGTTATCAGGACTGGAAGCGCGAGATGGGCGGCAAGGTGCTCAGCGCCGAGGACGTGGCCAACGCGATTCGCTATGCCTATGACCAGCCGCAGGGTGTGTGCATCCGCGAGATCGTGCTGGCGGCGACGCGGCAGCAGGCGTAACGGGCAAGCGCCCATCGCACCTTCGTCTGCATAACCCGCCCGCAACAAGCTTCTCTGCCATTCATGCGCCCTCTCCCCCGCCCTCTCCCTTCGGAGCGGGGCGCGCAGCCATGGTTAGGGAGAGGGTAAGCTCCCGCACGGACGATCAGAAACCGCACGAAATCATACGACGACGAACCTGATTAGCCCGCCTGCCGCGCCGCCCAGCGCCGGTACTGCTTGGCCCGGCGCAGCGTGTGCCACTGTTCCATCACCAGCGTGCGCCACGGCGAAGCCTGCGGGTTGGGTGCACGGCGGGCGCCGATGCGCTTCAGCTGCAGCTTGACCAGCGCCATGTAGGCCAGCGCCGCCAGCGGCTTGGAGCGCCAGCGGATCGCCGGCAGCTCCGGCTGGGTCTGACTGCCGCGCTGCCAGTGCAGCACCAGCTGCGGTTCCAGCGCCAGGGCGGTGCCGATGCCGACCATCTCCAGCCCGCTGTCCAGCACCTGCTCCGCCACCGGCAGGCGACGGATGCCGCCGGTGACCATCAGCGGCATGCGTGCCGCTGCACGCATCTCGCGGGCGAATTCGAGGAAGTAGGCCTCCCGCGCCAGGGTGCGGCCGTCGCGTGCATCGCCCTGCATGGCCGGCGCTTCGTAGCTGCCGCCAGACAGCTCGACCAGGTCGACCTTCTCGTCGTTCAGCCACGCGATCACCTGCCGCGCATCGCTGGCGTCGAAGCCGCCGCGCTGGAAGTCGGCAGAGTTGATCTTCACCCCCACGCAGAACGCCGGCGACACCGCGGCGCGCACCGCACGGACAACTTCCAGCAACAGCCGCGCGCGGTTTTCCAGCGAGCCGCCCCAGCGGTCCTGGCGCTTGTTGGCCAGCGGCGAGAGGAACTGGCTGAGCAGGTAGCCGTGCGCCGCGTGGATCTGCACGCCACTGAAGCCGGCCTGCTCGGCGAGTTTGGCCGCGCGGACGAAGCGCTGAATCACCTCGGCGATATCGCCTTCGGTCATCTCGCGGGCGACGGCGAACAGCTTGGAGAACTTGCCCATTTCCAGAGGCACCACCGACGGAGCGATAGCCCCCTGGCCGAGGTTGGTCTGCACCTGGCGCCCGGGATGGTTGAGCTGCAGCCAGAACTGCGCGCCACGGGAGCGGCCGATGCGCGCCCATTCGCGGAAGCGCTCAAGATGCCGGTCATTCTCCAGCACCACGCCGCCGGGGCCGGTCATGGCGCGGCCGTCGATCATCACGTTGCCGCTGAGGATCAGGCCGACGCCGCCATCCGCCCAGGCCTGGTAGAGGCGCAGCAGCGCGGCCGAAGGCGCCTGGTCGGCGTCGGCCATGTTTTCTTCCATGGCGGCCTTGGCGATGCGGTTGGGGACTTCGCCGCCGTTGGGCAGGCGCAGGGGCTGGAAGGGCGACATGGTGCGGCTCCTAGGTTGTGGTGCCGGGGAGGTTAAGTTTAAAGTTCACTTCAAGGTCAAGCCCCTTTCGGAGCCCAGCATGAAAATCGGTGAACTGGCCAGCCTCAGCGGCCTCGCCCCCTCGCGCATCCGCTTCTACGAAGCCAGCGGGCTGATCGCCCCGGCGCGCCGCCTGGCCAACGGTTACCGCGCGTACCCGCCGGAAACCCTCGACCTGCTGGAGATCATCCGCAGCGCGCAGCAGACCGGCTTCAGCCTGGAGGAAATCCGCAGCCTGTTGCCGCACTCCAGCCCCATCGAGAACGGCCACGGCGAACTGGTCGCCGGCCTGCGCCGCAAGGTCGCGGAGATCGAGGTGATGGAGCAGCAGCTGCGGCAGAATCGCGAACGCCTGCTGGCGGTGATCGACGGCATCGAGAACAAGCCCGAGGGCATGGGCTGCCAGGCCAATGCCGAGCGCATGCTGGCCGAGATGCGCGAGCGCAAGAAGCGCAGCTGATGCAATGCCTGTAGGACCGAGGGGGCGCCTGGGCCCTGCTCGCGAACAATGCCCTGGAGCCAGGCGGTTCGCGAGCGAGCTCGCTCCTACGAAGAGGCCCCGCCTACACCGTAGGGCGGATAACCTGGAACAGGTTATCCGCCGCCCCCGGAACGGCGGATAACGCAGGCACGTTATCCGCCGTACAGTTGCGTCCCCTTCCCCCAGCGCTATTTCCAGCCTTCCAGGCGCAAGGTCGCCCGCACCAGCCGCTGCTCTTCCTGCTCGATCTCCCGCAGGTTGTCGCGCACGCTGTGGATATGTTCGCGGGCGGCGCGCTGGGCCTGTTCCGGCTGGCGTTCGCTGATGGCGCGGTGCAGCCGCGCGTGCTGGCGGTCGATCTGGCGTTTTTGCGGCGGGCGGTTGTAGAGGTTGTTCACCGAGGCGAACACGGTGCTGAGCATCAGTTCGTTGAGCGACTGCAGCGTGTGCACAAGCACCGGGTTGTGCGAGGCCTCGCTGATCGCCTGGTGGAAGGCGTGATCGCGCCGCGCATGCTCGCGCGGGTCCAGCGGCTGCGGTTCGTCGTAGGCCGCGTGCATCTCCTCGAAGCGCCGGCCGATCAGCACCAGGTCGGCCTCGGTGGCGCGCAACGCGGCCAGCCGCGCCGACTCTCCTTCCAGCAACGCGCGCACCTCCAGCAAGTCGTAAAGCGTGCGCGGCTGCGAGCGGAACAGGTGCAGCAGCGGCGACACATCTTCGGCGCCGTTCAGGTCAGCAACGAACGAACCGCGCCCTTGCTCGGTATCGACGATGCCGCGTCCGCGCAGTGCGCGCAGCCCCTCACGCAACGCCGAACGCGAGCAGCCGAGCTTCTCTACCAAGCGCCGTTCCGAAGGCAGCGCCTGGCCGACCTTGAGCACACCATCGACGATCAGCCGTTCGATCTTCTCCGCCACCTGGTCGGCAACGCGCTGCTTGCCCTGTGCATAAGTCGTCATTGCGGTTCTCCCGAACTGGTAGGACCAGCTGAAACTGGCCTGCATGGGTGCAAAGAACCCTAGCTGTCAGGACAGGGCCTTTCCAGTGGACGCCCGTGCAAGAACTGGTAGGACCAGTGCTGACGCCAGTGGACGCGGCCTGACCGGCAGTCGCATTTTCAGCGTGCCGTGGCTCCACGCGACCGCTTGGCGGGCGCGAACAAAAAAACAAAATCAGAGCACCGTCAGCCTATGAACATCCTCTACGACGAGCGCGTCGATGGCGCGCTGCCTGCCGTCGACAAGTCCGCCCTGCTGGCCGAGCTGCGCGCAGCCCTGCCCGACCTCGAACTGCTGCACCGCGCCGAAGACCTCAAACCCTACGAATGCGATGGCCTCTCCGCCTATCGCACCGTGCCGATGTTGGTGGCGCTGCCCGAGCGCATCGAGCAGGTGCAGGCGCTGCTGAAACTCTGCCATGCGCGCAAGGTGCCGGTGGTGGCACGCGGCGCGGGCACCGGGCTGTCCGGCGGCGCGTTGCCGCTGGAGAAAGGCATCCTGCTGGTGATGGCGCGCTTCAATCGCATTCTCGAAGTGAATCCACAGGGGCGCTTCGCCCGCGTACAGCCCGGGGTGCGCAACCTGGCGATCTCCCAGGCTGCCGCGCCGCATGGCCTGTACTACGCGCCGGACCCGTCCTCGCAGATCGCTTGCTCCATTGGCGGCAACGTCGCCGAGAACGCCGGCGGCGTGCACTGCCTCAAGTACGGCCTGACCGTGCACAACCTGCTCAAGGTGGACATCCTCACCGTCGAGGGCGAGCACCTGACGCTGGGCAGCGACGCCCTGGACAGCCCCGGCCTCGACCTGCTGGCGCTGTTCACCGGTTCCGAGGGCATGCTCGGCATCGTCACCGAAGTCACCGTCAAGCTGCTGCCCCGCCCGCAGGTGGCGCGGGTGCTGCTGGCCAGTTTCGATTCGGTGGAAAAGGCCGGCCGCGCGGTGGCCGACATCATCGCCGCCGGCATCATTCCCGGCGGACTGGAGATGATGGACAACCTGTCGATCCGCGCCGCCGAGGACTTCATCCACGCCGGCTACCCGGTGGACGCGGCGGCCATCCTGCTGTGCGAGCTGGACGGCGTGGAAGCCGACGTGCAGGACGACTGCGAGCGCGTCGACGGCGTGCTGCGCGCGGCCGGCGCCACCGACGTGCGCCTGGCCTGCGACGAAGCCGAGCGCGTGCGCTTCTGGGCCGGGCGCAAGAACGCCTTCCCGGCGGTGGGGCGCATCTCCCCGGACTACTACTGCATGGACGGCACCATCCCGCGTCGCGAGCTGCCGCGCGTGCTGCATGGTATCGCCGAGCTGTCGGCGGAATTCGGCCTGCGCGTGGCCAACGTGTTCCATGCCGGCGACGGCAACATGCACCCGCTGATCCTCTTCGACGCCAACGTGCCCGGCGAGCTGGAGCGCGCCGAGGCCATCGGCGGGAAAATCCTCGAACTCTGCGTGGCGGTGGGCGGCAGCATCACCGGCGAGCACGGTGTGGGGCGCGAGAAGATCAATCAGATGTGCGCGCAGTTCAACGGCGACGAGCTGACCCTGTTCCACGCGTTGAAGGCGGCGTTCGACCCGGACCGCCTGCTCAACCCCGGCAAGAACATCCCGACCCTGCACCGCTGCGCCGAGTTCGGCGCGATGCACGTGCACCACGGGCAACTGCCCTTCCCCGACCTGGAGCGCTTCTGATGCCCGACGCCAGCAGCCAACTGCTCGAGCAGGTGAACCAGGCCCTCGCTGCACGCACGCCGTTGCGCATCCGTGGCGGTGACAGCAAGGCCTTCCTCGGCCGCCCGGTGAATGGCGTGGAACTGGACACCCGCCCGCACAGCGGCATCGTCAGCTACGACCCGACCGAACTGGTGCTCACCGCCCGCGCCGGTACGCCGCTGGCGGAGATCGAAGCGGCACTGGAGGCGGCCGGGCAGATGCTGCCATGCGAGCCGCCCAACCATTCGGGTGCGACCTTCGGCGGCGTGGTCGCCGCCGGGCTTTCCGGCCCACGCCGGCCCTGGTCGGGTTCGGTGCGCGATTACGTGCTGGGCACGCGGCTGATCACCGGCCACGGCAAGCTGCTGCGCTTCGGCGGCGAGGTGATGAAGAACGTCGCCGGCTACGACCTGTCGCGCCTGCTGGCGGGCAGCTTCGGCTGTCTGGGGGTGATCACCGAAGTCTCGATGAAGGTGCTGCCCAAGCCGCGGATGTGCGCCAGCCTGCGCCTGGAAATGGGCGTCCACCAGGCGCTGGGTGAGCTCGCCGAATGGGGCGCGCAGCCGATCCCGATCACTGCCGCCTGCTATGACGGCACCGCGCTGTACCTGCGCCTTGAAGGCGGCGAAGGTTCGGTGTGCTCCGCGCGCCTGCGCCTGGGCGGCGAGGAGATCGACAGCGGCTACTGGCAGGACCTGCGCGAACAACGCCTGGGGTTCTTCGCCGGCCCCGGCACGCTCTGGCGGCTGTCGCTGCCCAACGCCACGCCGGCACTCTCCCTGCCGGGCGAACAGCTGATCGACTGGGGCGGCGCGCAGCGCTGGCTGAAGTCCGAGGCGGATGCCGAGCTGATCCGCAACAACGTCGCCGAAGTCGGCGGTCATGCGCTGCGCTACACGCCGGGCGACGATGGCTTCCATCCGCTGTCCGCCGCGTTGCTGCGCTACCACCACAGCCTCAAGCAGCAACTCGACCCGCAAGGCATCTTCAACCCAGGCCGGATGTACAGGGAGCTCTGATGCAAACCAATCTGAGCGAACAGGCCAAGCAGTTGCCGCGCGCCGAGGAAGCCGAGCGTATCCTGCGCTCCTGCGTGCATTGCGGTTTCTGCACGGCCACCTGCCCGACCTACCAGTTGCTGGGAGACGAACTGGACGGACCGCGCGGGCGCATCTACCTGATCAAGCAAGTGCTAGAAGGTGCCGCGCCCAGCGCCAGCACCCGCGAGCATCTGGACCGCTGCCTGAGCTGCCGCAACTGCGAAACCACCTGCCCTTCGGGCGTGGACTACCACAATCTGCTGGACATCGGCCGCGCGGTGGTCGAACAGCAGGTGCCGCGCACCTTCGGCGAGCGCCTGATGCGCCAGGGCCTGCGCGCCGTGGTGCCGAATGCCGCGCTGTTCGGCGCGTTGGCCAAGGCCGGGCGCACCTTCTACCCGCTGCTGCCTGAGAGCCTGCAGAGCAAGCTGCCGCGCCACCCGCATCCGCCGGTGGAGCGCCCGAAACCGCGTCACGCACGGCGCATGCTGATACTCGAAGGCTGCGTGCAACCGGCGTTGTCACCCAACACCAATGCCGCCGCTGCGCGGGTACTGGATCGCCTCGGCATCAGCGTGATCCCGGCGGCGGATGCCGGTTGCTGCGGTGCCGTGGACTATCACCTGAACGCCCAGGAACAGGGGCTGGATCGGGCGCGCAGGAACATCGACGCCTGGTGGCCGTCAATCCAGGCCGGCGCCGAAGCCATCGTGCAGACGGCCAGCGGCTGCGGCGCCTTCGTCCGCGACTACGGCCATCTGCTGGAACGCGACGCGCAGTACGCAGACAAGGCCCGGCGAGTCAGCGAACTCTCCCGCGACCTGTCCGAGGTGCTGCGCGACGAGCCGCTGGAAGATCTGCACCTGCACGGAGATCGCCGACTGGCCTTCCACTGCCCCTGCACGCTGCAGCACGCGCTGAAGCTCGGCGGCGCGGTGGAAGGCGTGCTCACCCGCCTGGGCTTCAGCCTCACCGCCGTGCCCGACAGCCACCTGTGCTGCGGCTCTGCCGGCACCTATTCGCTGACCCAGCCGGAGCTGTCCCGGCGCCTGCGCGACAACCGCCTGAAGGCGCTGGAGAGCGGCGCCCCGGAAGTCATAGTCACCGCCAACATCGGCTGCCAGACGCACCTGGGCGGCGCAGGCCGCACGCCGGTACGGCACTGGATCGAACTGGTGGAACAGGCGCTCGCCGATGCGCCATTGGAATCCCTTCAAGGCGAGGTGCAAGCATGCTCAGCAAAGCCGTTCTGACCCAGCAGGAAGTCGGCCGCATCCTTTCCGCCGCGCGCACCGAAGCGCAGCGCAATCACTGGGCGGTGGCCATCGTGGTGGTCGATGACGGCGGCCACCCGCTGGCCCTGGAGCGCCTCGACGGCTGTGCCCCGGCCAGCGCCTACATCGCCACGGAAAAGGCCCGCAGCGCGGCACTGGGCCGGCGCGAAACCAAGGGCTACGAGGACATGGTCAATGGCGGCCGCACCGCCTTCGTCACCGCGCCGCTGATCACCTCGCTCGAAGGCGGCGTACCGGTCGTGCTGGACGGCCAGGTAATCGGCGCGGTGGGCGTTTCCGGGGTGAAGGCCGGCGAGGATGCACAGGTCGCCAGCGCCGGAGTGGCAGCGCTTTGAAAGCGCTCACGCGGCCCTGGCGACAGACAGCCACCGGCCGAGTTGTGGTCGTCGCCGGCCTCAAGCGAGCCGGCGGCGACACCCCGAAAAGCTTGCCCGGACCCGCTTTCAGAAGCCCCGCTACGCGCCGCGTTGCGGGGCTTTTTCAATACCTGCCGGCGCGTGCGCCACCGGCACATGATCCACCTGGAAGACCCATCCACCGCTGACGCTTTGCCACCGACAACAACAAGGGACAATCCCCATGCAAACCTGGCAGCAGCTCTACACCCCGCTCGGCAGCCTCGGCCTCTCGGCCCTGGCCGCCCTCGTGCCGATCATCTTCTTCTTCCTCGCCCTGGCGGTGTTCCGCCTCAAGGGCCACGTCGCCGGCGCCATCACCCTTGTGCTGTCGCTGCTGATCGCCATCAGCGTCTACCACATGCCGGTGGACAAGGCGCTGGCCTCGGCGGTCTACGGCTTCTTCTACGGGCTCTGGCCGATCGCCTGGATCATCGTGGCGGCGGTGTTCCTCTACAAGCTGACGGTGAAGAGCGGGCAGTTCGAGATCATCCGCAGCTCGGTGCTGTCGATCACCGTCGACCAGCGCCTGCAGGTGGTGCTGATCGGCTTCTCGTTCGGCGCCTTCCTCGAAGGTGCGGCGGGCTTTGGCGCGCCGGTGGCGATCACCGCGGCGCTGCTGGTAGGGCTGGGCTTCAACCCGCTCTATGCGGCCGGCCTGTGCCTGATCGCCAACACCGCGCCGGTAGCCTTCGGCGCGCTGGGCATCCCGATCATCGTCGCCGGGCAGGTGTCGGGCGTGGACGCCTTCAAGATCGGCGCCATGGCCGGCCGGCAGCTGCCGATCCTGTCGGTGATCGTGCCCTTCTGGCTGGTGGCGATGATGGACGGCTGGCGCGGCGTGCGCGAAACCTGGCCGGCGCTGCTGGTGGCCGGCGGCACCTTCGCCATCAGCCAGTTCCTCACCTCCAACTTCATCGGCCCGGAGCTGCCGGACATCACCTCGGCGCTGCTGAGCATGGTCTGCCTGACCCTGTTCCTGCGTGTGTGGCAGCCGGCGAACGTGCGTGAGACGGAGTTCTCCAGCGTCAATGCCGACGGCACGGCGACGCTCGGCGCAGTCGGCGGTGGTGGCGTGCAGCGCCGGGAATCGCAGTACAGCTTCGGGCAGATCTTCAAGGCCTGGTCGCCCTTCCTGATCCTCACCGTACTGGTCACCATCTGGACCATGAAGCCCTTCAAGGCGATGTTCCTGCCCGGCGGCGCGCTGGAGAGCTGGGTGGCGGTGATCGCCGTGCCCTACCTCGACCAGTTGGTCCTGAAGGCTGCGCCTATTGTGGCCAACCCGACGCCGATGCCGGCGATCTACAAGTTCGACCTGGTGTCGGCCAGCGGTACGGCGATCTTCCTCGCCGCGCTGATCTCCATGGCGATCCTGCGCATCGGCGTGAAGAGCGGCGCGACCACTTTCGGCGAGACGCTGAAGGAGCTGAAGTGGCCGGTGCTGACCATCGGCATGGTGCTGGCCTTCGCCTTCGTCACCAACTATTCGGGGATGTCCACCACCCTGGCGCTGGTGCTGGCGGGGACCGGCGCGGCGTTCCCGTTCTTCTCGCCCTTCCTCGGCTGGCTGGGGGTGTTCCTGACCGGGTCGGACACCTCGTCCAATGCCCTGTTCGGCTCATTGCAGGCGACCACCGCGCACCAGCTCGGTGTCAGCGACACGCTGCTGGTGGCGGCCAACACCACCGGCGGGGTGACCGGCAAGATGATCTCGCCGCAGTCCATCGCCGTGGCCTGCGCCGCCACCGGGATGGTCGGGCGCGAGTCGGACCTGTTCCGCTTCACGGTCAAGCACAGCCTGATCTTCGCCGCGTTCATCGGCCTGATCACCCTGGCCCAGGCCTATGTGTTCACGGGGATGCTGGTGCACTGATGGTGCTGGCGGTGGAGTTGCCCCTGCAGGAGCGAGCTTGCTCCTACGAAGAGCAAGAGCCCCTCACCCTAACCCTCTCCCGCAAGCGGGAGAGGGGACTGTTCGGTGCAGGATGAAACCACACTGTCAGCCAGCACAATCGGCCCCCTCTCCCACTGGGAGAGGGCTGGGGTGAGGGGATCGCCCGAGCGTCAGAAATCCACTCTCCCCCGCCCCGCCTTGATCGCCCCCCGCTTGCTCTTGCCCTCCAGCCGGCGCGTCTTCGAGCCCAGCGTCGGCTTGGTCGGACGGCGCTTCTTCTCCACCTTCGTGACGCTGCGGATCAGCTCCGCCAGGCGGTTCAGCGCGTCCTCGCGGTTCTGCTCCTGGGTGCGGTATTGCTGCGCCTTGATCACCACCACGCCGTCGCTGGTGATGCGCTGGTCGCTCAGGGCCAGCAGGCGTTCCTTGTAGAACTCCGGCAGCGATGAGGCGCGCACATCGAAGCGCAGATGTACGGCACTGGACACCTTGTTGACGTTCTGCCCGCCAGCGCCCTGCGCGCGGATGGCGTTGAGCTCGATCTCGGCGTCAGGGATCTGCACGGAATTGGAAATCTGCAGCATAGGGAGGATTCAGGGAGGAAATGATGGTCAGGATACCGCGCACCGCCGCGCCTGTCCCGAAGCCATCTGGTTCGCCGCGCAGCGTCCGTTCCTGACTTTTGCGTCAATTTTTGTATACGTCTTTGTGTACAAGTTTTACTTGCAATGTCATCAATTCACCATTAGAACCCAGCCTGTCACCGACCGCCGTTCACACGGCGGGACGCCGGCCCCGAAGCCACGAAAAACAAGAACAACACAGAGGTGCAACATGGTTTCTTCCGCGATGACGGCCCCTGGCGCCGTCCGCCCCCACCCGCGCTCCAGCCGCCGCCTGAGCAACGGCCGCCGGTTCGCACTCGGTACCGCGCTGGTGCTCGCCCCACTGGGCATGGCACAGGCCGATGACGATCGATTCTTCGAGTGGACCAGCAATACGCTGGGCTTCCGCTACGGCAAGGGCTTCACCAACCCGAACAACCCGCACGACATCAGCAAGCGCATCTTCAGCTTCAGCCATGCCGACGGTTACCGCTACGGCAGCAACTTCTTCCACCTCGACGTGCTGCAGTCCGACAGCGATGACCCGCGCAAGGGCACCGACAGCGGCAGCAGCGAGGTCTACGGGGTATTCCGCAGCCAGCTGTACGCCTCGCGGGTGTTCGACCTGCCGCAAGGCAAGGGCCTGGTGAAGAACCACGCCCTCACCTTCGGTTTCGACGCCAGCCGCAACAACAACCTCGGCTCGGCGAAGAAGCGCGCACTGGTATTCGGCCCCACCATCAAGTTCAACGGGCCCGGCGTGCTCGACCTGTCGCTGTTCTATTACCGTGAGAAGAACCACTCCGGCATCCCCAACGTGAAGCACCCGGACCACACCTTCGACACCACCTACATGGTCAACCTGACCTGGCTACGGCCGTTCCAGCTGGGTGACCACGGGGCGAAGTTCCAGGGCTTCCTGAACTACACCGGGGAGAAGGGCGAGGACTACAACGACAACGACACCGCGCCGGAAACGCTGGTGCGCACCTCGCTGATGTTCGCCACCATGCCGGGCACCAAGCGCCAGCCGAACCTGTGGCTGGGCGTGGGCTACGAGTATTGGCACAACAAGTTCGGCGTGGACGGCGGACGCGGTACCCGCACCTCGACACCGACGGTGAATCTCGAATTCACTTTCTGACACGCTCCTACAGGTTTAATCCGCGTATCGGCCTATGTTCGGTCGTAGGGCGCATAACCTGGAACAGGTTATGCGCCGTTGCCCGCGCGGCGGATAACGCTGGCGCGTTATTCGCCCTATAAGAGCTTTCCGCACAGGGGCGCTGACATGAAAAAGCCCGGCATCTGCCGGGCTTTTCCGTTCGGGCGCCACAAGAAAAATCAGCTCTCCTTGCAGGCTACGCCGTCGGCGGGCTCGCCGCCTTTCCAATCCTTGTACAGGGTGGCGTCTTCGCCCTTGGTCCACCAGATGTACTGGCCGGCAGCGTACTTGGCGCCGGAGGCGGAGATGACGTTGGCGAAGACCAGGCTGGAGGCGTCGGTCACCGGCACCACGGCCAGACTGTTGTCGCCCTTGTTCAGGTACTGCACGCTGATCTTGCGGCCGTCCTCACACTTGTACGAGACACTGCGCGAGTCCAGCTTGGCGTCGCCAGGCAGGACCAGCGCGTCGACCTGGGGCGCTTTCTTTTCTTCGCCACCACAGGCGACGAGCAGGACCGGCACGGCCGCCGCGAGCAGCCAAAGTGCTTTTTTCATGAGTATCCCTCTGACGAAAAATGGCCCGGTCACTCTAGGAAAGGTCGGGCCGCGCGGTCAATCACGGGCGGCCCGGCACAAAGTCTGGCAGTCAGTCGGCCAGCACGGCGGCCGCCTCACCACGCCGCGCCGGCTGGCGCTTGAGGCGATAGCAGCCATACATCACCAGCAGCCACACCGGAATCGCATAGACCGACACCTGGATGCCCGGAGTAAGCAGCATGACACCGAGGATGAACACCACGAAGCCCAGGCATAGCCAGTTGGCCGCCGGGTAAGCCACGGCGCGGAAGGCGGTGCGCTTGCCGTCGGCATCCATGCGCGCGCGGAACTTCAGGTGCGCCAGGCTGATCATCGCCCAGTTGATCACCAGCGCGGCGACCACCAGGGACATCAGCAGCTCCAGCGCACGGGCCGGGACCAGGTAGTTCACCAGCACGGCGAGGAAGGTCACCGCCGCCGAGACCATCAGCGAGCGCACCGGCACGCCACGGCTGTCTACCTTGGCCAGCGCACGCGGAGCATCGCCCTGCTCCGCCAGGCCCACCAACATGCGGCCGTTGCAGTAGGTGCCGCTGTTGTAGACCGACAGCGCGGCGGTGAGCACCACGAAGTTGAGGACGTGGGCCGCGGTGCTACTGCCGATCATCGAGAAGATCTGCACGAAGGGGCTGCCGCTGTAGGAGTCGCCGGAAGCATTCAGGGTCTGCAGCAGGCTGTCCCAGGGCGTCAGCGAGAGCAGCACGGTGA
The DNA here is from genome assembly GCF_014852585.1 of Pseudomonas sp. PDM18. Classification (GTDB taxonomy): domain Bacteria; phylum Pseudomonadota; class Gammaproteobacteria; order Pseudomonadales; family Pseudomonadaceae; genus Pseudomonas. Next base: position 285,454 of record NZ_JACVBX010000001.1, read on the forward strand.
GCGCGCCGATGTAGAAGATCAGGATGCGGTAGATCACCTGGTTGATCGCCTTGGGGATCACCCGCTTCGGCTGATCGGCCTCGGCGGCGGTGAAGCCGAGCATCTCCAGCCCGCCGAAGGAGAACATGATAATCGCCATGGCCATCACCAGCCCGCTGATGCCATTGGGGAAGAAGCCGCCGTGGGCCCACAGGTTGCTCACCGCAGCCTGCTCGCCGCCGGTACCGCCGGCCAACAGGTAGCAGCCCAGGGCGATCATGCCGACGATGGCGGCGACCTTGATGATGGCGAACCAGAACTCCGCCTCGCCGAAGGCCTTCACGTTGAACAGGTTGATCGCGTTGACCACGACGAAGAACAGCGCGGCGGTGGCCCAGGTCGGCACGTCCGGCCACCAGTAGTGGATGTACTTGCCCACCGCGGTGAGCTCCGACATGCCCACCAGGATGTACAGCACCCAGCAGTTCCAGCCCGAGAGGAAGCCGGCGAAGCCGCCCCAGTACTTGTGCGCGAAGTGGCTGAAGGAGCCGGCGACGGGCTCCTCGACGATCATCTCGCCGAGCTGGCGCATGATCAGGAAGGCGATGAAACCGGCGATGGCGTAGCCGAGGATCATCGACGGACCGGCGGACTTGAGCACCCCGGCCGAGCCGAGGAACAGCCCGGTACCGATGGCGCCGCCGAGGGCGATCAGCTGGATATGGCGATTCTTCAGGCCGCGCTGGAGCTGGCCTGCGTGTTGAGTTTCACGCGTCATGCGTCACCTGTTGTTTTTATCTGTGACGGGATCGGCCGCCCGGCTTGTGGCCAGGCGGTGCCTGTAGTGCGAGCAAGGCAAGGCTAAAGAGCGGTGGAGCGGTGGGGCTTACTGGGCGTCGGGCTGCACCTCCGGGGCGGCCTGCTGGAAGGCTTCGAGGGATTCGCAGCGCGCGGCGATGGCGAGCAGGCGCGGGCAACCGGAGAGGTCGCAGTTGAAGCGGCGAGCGTTGTACAGCTGGGGAATCAGGCAGGCCTCGAAGTAGCCCGGGCGCTCGCCCAGGGACAGCGGGCCGGTCCAGTGAGCGACGCCCTCTTCCACCGCGCGCAGGCCGGTCTCGACCCAATGGCGGATCCAAGCATTTTTCGCCTCGTCTGCCACAGCCAGCGGGCCGCTGAGGTACTGCAATACGCGCAGGTTGTTCAGCGGGTGGATGTCGCAGGCGATATGCAGGGCCAGCGCGCGCACCTGCGCACGTTGCAGCGCATCGCGCGGCAACAGGCCGGGTTGCGGGTGGGTTTCGTCGAGGTATTCGAGGATCGCCAGGGACTGGGCAATGCGCGCGTCGCCGTCCACCAGCAACGGCACCAGTTCCTGCGGGTTGAGCGACGTGTACTCGGCGGCATGCTGTTGCCCGCCGTCCTTCACCAGGTGCACTGGCACCTGGCGGTAGGCCAGGCCTTTCAGACCGAGGGCGATGCGCACGCGGTAGGCGGCGCTGGAGCGCCAGTAGGAATACAGGGTGAGCATGGCGGTTCTCCGCAGGCGGCCGCGCGGATCTGGCGGCCGCCCTCGATCAGGTTACTGCTCGGAGATCACGCCACGGCGAATCTGGTCTTCCTCGATGGACTCGAACAGGGCCTTGAAGTTGCCCTCGCCGAAGCCCTGGTTGCCCTTGCGCTGGATGATCTCGAAGAAGATCGGGCCGATCACCGTGTTGGTGAAGATCTGCAGCAGGATGCCGTCGTCGCCCGGCGCGCCGTCGATGAGGATGTTCAGCTCGCGCAGTTGCTCCAGCGGCTCGCCGTGACCGGCGACGCGGGTATCGACCTTGGCGTAATAGGTGTCCGGGGTGCTCATGAAGTCCACACCGTTGGCGCGCAGCTGGCGCACGGTGGCGTAGATGTCCTCGGTGGTCAGGGCGATGTGCTGGATGCCTTCGCCGTGGTATTCGCGGATGAATTCCTCGATCTGCGACTTGTCGTCCGCCGACTCGTTGATCGGGATGCGGATCTTCCCGCACGGCGCGGTCATGGCGCGGGACAGCAGGCCGGTGAGCTTGCCTTCGATGTCGAAGTAGCGAATCTCGCGGAAGTTGGCGATACGCTCGTAGAAGCCGGACCAGACGTCCATCTGGCCGCGCTTGACGTTGTGGGTCAGGTGGTCGATGCACAGCAGGCCGACGGCATTGTCGCAGGCCGAGCGGCCTTCGATGAACTCGAAGTCGACGTCATAGATGCTCTTGTCGCCGTAACGGTCGACGAGATACAGCAGCGAACCGCCGATACCTTCGACGCAAGGGATGTTCAGCTCGCCGAAGTTGGCGTGGCTGCCCACCAGCTTGGCGCCCTGGGATTCGACGTAGGCGGCAGCCTGTGCTGCATTCTTCACCCGGAAGGCCATGGCGCAGGCGCTGGGACCGTGTTTCTTGGCGAACTCGTGGACGTGGCCGGTGGGGCTGCCGTTGAGCACGATGTTGATGTCGTTCTGCTGGAACAGGAAGACTTCCTTGGAACGGTGTTTGGCGGTCTCGGTGAAGCCCATGCCGGTGAACAGCTGGCGCAGTTGCTCGATGCCCTGGGCGTCGGGGGCGGTGAACTCGACGAACTCGAAGCCGTCGGTGCCGATGGGATTGTGTTGTTCGATCTTGGTCACGGCGTTCATCCGGCCTCCTCGTTGTCGTTATCGGCTGGCTCGGCGCGAGGCCGTCCAGGCGTCTGGAATGCCTTCATCACAACTGTCGCGGGGCTTTGGAACAAGCCGGGCGTCGAGGGTTTACGGCACGCCTGGCCGCAGGGCCCGGAAAGAAATCCTTACGCGATGAAAAGCCCCGTGCGGCAAGCCGCCGCAGCGTAAAGAAATCGTGACAAGGTGGTGCGCCAGCCTGCCAGTGCGAGTGCCGCGCTCTCGTCAGGGCGCCATGCGGCGGCTACCATGCGGCCCATCTCCCCTGCCCGACTCGTCCCATGGCCCGTGCCGCGCCTCCTGATTTCGATTCCACGCCCGCTTCCCTGCGCGCCCTGGCCCGCAGCTATCCGCGCGGTTTGCACATCGAGCCGCACTCTCACGACTGGGGACAGGTGCTCTACGCCATGTCCGGGGTGATGTGGCTGGAAACGCCGTCCGAAGCGCTGCTGGTTCCGCCTAACCGCGCCGTCTGGCTGCCGCCGCAGGTGCCCCACGGCATCCGCGTGGTCAGCGAGCTGCAGATGCGCAACATCTACCTGCGGCCTGGGACAGCGGATTCGCTCGGCGAGCAGGTGCAGGCCTTCGAGGTGGGCGGGCTGCTGCGCGAGCTGATCGTCACCCTGGTGCAGCACGAGAGCGAGCCCGACTCCGAGTACTACCAGGCGCTGTCGCAGCTGGCCGTGCTGGAGCTGCAACGCGCTCGCAGCCTGCTGTTGCGCGTGCCGCTGCCGGATGACTCCGACCGCCGCCTGCTCAGCCTGTGCCTGGCGGTGATGGCCGAGCCGAGCCAGGAGATTTCCTTCGAGCAGCACGCCGCCGACGCCGGCGCCAGCGTACGCACCCTCGCCCGCCTGTTTCAGCGCAGCCTGGGCATGGGCTTCGCCCAGTGGCGGCGGCAGGTACAACTGGCCACGGCAGTGGCGCAGCTCAACGAAGGCCTCGCGGTGAGCCAGATCGCCCACGGACTGGGGTATCAGCCGGGGAGCTTCAGCGAGATGTTCCGCCGTGAGCTGGGCGTGGCACCGTCGGAATACTGCGCCCGGTAGGCCGGGCCTTTCGCAGGAGCGAGCTTGCTCGCGAACGGCATTGCACCGTGCCTTGCGGGTTCGCGAGCAAGCTCGCTCCTACAGGAAAAGCGTGCTCCACGCTCTGGCTCTGGCTCTGGCTCTGGCTCTGGCTCTGGCTCTGGCTCCGGCTTCTAGAAGACTTCCAGAGAAACATCCAGGCGCTCCGGAATGCCCCGTTCAGGAGGCCTCGTTGAATTGGAGTTTCAGGGGTTGAGCGACATGGATGTCGCGAGAGCTGCGATGGGCCAGGGATGGCCCTTCGCAGCGTGCCCCTGAAACTTCGATTCAACGAGGGAATTTTTCGCCTAAGCGAAAAACCGGATGTCCGGGGCAAGACCTTTGCCTTCTTTGGGGCGTTTGCCAAAGAAGGTCGCCCGAGGGGGCGAAACACTGAGTTTGCGCGCAAGCCGTCGCGGCGCTGAAAACCTCAAGCCAACGCAGGACCGTAGGCCGCATTACCCGGAACGGGTTATGCGCTGATTACCTCGCGGCGGATAACGCTGGCGCGTTATGCACCCTACGATCTGGCCTCAGCCTTCTCGGGGGCCGGCACGCTCCTCCAATACCCCGTCCATCATCTGTCCGATATTCCGAAGCCAATGACCGGCGGCGCCAAGGCGCGGCTCCTAGACTGGTTCCACTCCCGCCAGCCGCCGGAACCATCCACGGAGGACACCATGAGTTACCTGATCTCCCTGGCCATCGGCATCGCCGTCGGCCTCGCCTACCACTTCCTCGACTTCCGCTCGCCAGCGCCGCCGCTGGTGGCGCTGATCGGCCTGCTGGGCATGCAGATTGGCGAGAACGCCCTGCCACTGCTGACCCGCTGGCTCCACTGATCACCCTCTCCCACTGATTGCCAAGGACCCGTGCCATGAAAGCCCTGCAATTCGACCGTACCGGCGACCTCGCCGCCCTGAGCTTCACCGACATTGCCGACCCGGTGCCCGCCGCCGATGAAGTGCTGGTGGAAATCCATGCCGCCGGCCTGAACCCCAGCGACGTGAAGAACGTCCTCGGCCGCTTCCCCTACACCACCCTGCCCCGCGTGCCCGGCCGTGACTTCGCCGGCACCGTGGTGAAAGGTCCGGCCGAACTGCTGGGCAAATCCGTCTGGGGCACCGGCAAGGGGCTGGGCTTCACCCGCAACGGCAGCCACGCGCAACGGATGAGCGTGCCGGTCGGCGGTGTGGCGCTGATGCCCGAACGCATGAGTTTCGCCCAGGCAGCCAGCTGCGGCGTCCCCTTCACCACAGCCTGGGACGCCCTGGAGCGCAGCCAGGTCGGTGCCGGCACCCGCCTGCTGGTGATCGGTTCCGGTGCCGTCGGCGCGGCGGCCATCTCCCTGGCCAAGGCCCGTGGCGCACAAGTGCTGGGCGCGGTACGACGTGCCGAATCACAGGTGGAATTGCAGGCCCAGAGCGTGCCGAGCATTCTGCTGGGCTCGACGGACACTCTGGCGGCGCAGGTAGAAGAGCACTTCCCCGGCGGCGCCGAGGTGATTTTCGACACCACCGGTTTCTGGCTGCCGGCGGCGGTCTCCGCCCTGGCGACCTTCGGCCGCATCGCCATCATCGCCGCACCGGTGGACGGCCACGTGCAGTTGCCAGCCCTGGCGCTGTATCGCCGCGGCGGTTCGGTGGTGGGAGTGAATTCGCTGCTGTACGACACGATCGCCTGCGCCGCGATGCTGCGCCAGTTCGGCCAGTGGTTCGACGACGGCAGGCTGCCGCTGCCCAGCGGCCTGCGCGAAGTGCCACTGAGCGAGGGCGTACAGCGCTATCACGAGATCAATGAGGGCAGCAGCGAGAAGATCATTCTCGTGCCTTGAGGCTGATTTTGACTTCGGTGAAGAGCCCTCTCCCTGAAGGGAGAGGGCGCACGCCGCGCCAAATCGTCAGGCAAGCCCCGCGAACCCCCTACCCCGCCACCTTCATCGAAGAGGTCCGCAGCGCCCCGCCCTGCGCCTGCTCCAACGCCAGGCACTGGTCGAGGAACATGCGCATGTAGCCGTAGCTCTTGCAGATCGCCTCACGCAGCGCCAGGCAGCGCGGCATGGCGAGCTGCGGGCCGCAAAGGGTGCAGATGATCTCCAGTGCTTCCCAGGGATGATCGTCGTCGTAGCGGGCGTGCATCTTCAGCCAGCGCATGGCGTCCTTGCGGGCGCCGGCCGGCAGGCTGCGTTCGTAGGTATCGGTGGAGCAGACCAGCGCCGACCAGTCGCCGGTCGCGCCTTCGATGGCGTAGTTGGTGGCGGCCATGGCCAGCGCCAGTTCCTCGGTGGCGCAGCTGTGCCAACACCAGTGGCCGAGGGCGTGGAGTTCAGCGGGTACCAGCTGGGCCTTGAGTTCGGCCAGGGTCACGCCGTAGGCCTCGGCCCAGCGCACCCAATAGTCGGCGTGGTTGAGCTCGACGCGGATATTGCGCATCAGCCAGCGCCGCGCCATGTCTTCGCCGGGGCTGCGACCAAAGCGGGTTTTGAGCAGATTGTGGGACATGTACAGGGGGAACTGCTCCACCACCTGCCAGCCGCCTATGAGGAAGGCGCGCATGGTCTGTCGGCTCAACTGGCCGTCGCGCATGCGCGCGTAGAGGGGATGCTCGATTACCGACAGACGGCTGGTTTCGCATTCCTGCACCAGGCGCTGGGCCCAGTGCGGATAGCTGCAAAGCTCCTTGAGCGGCCCACTGCGAACAAAGGTGTCGTTCATCCAAGGCTCCGTTGCTGGTCGATCCATGCAAGCACCGGTAAATCAGGCCTCAGGTTAGTCCTGTCTTGGCTGCGCGTCACCGTCCGGAGGTTGTGTCGGATGCTACAGCTGCGACGTGCGTTTCACGCAGGAAGCTCCGATTGAAGGGTTGTGGGCGCGCCAGACCGTATCCCTGGGCGTAATCGATGCCGATTTCCCGCAGCACTTCGAGGATTTCCTGGGTTTCGACGAACTCTGCCACCGTGCGCTTGCCCATCACGTGGCCGATCTGGTTGATCACCTGGACCATGGCGCGGTCGATGGGGTCTTCGAGCATGTCCTTGATGAAGCTGCCGTCGATCTTCAGGTAGTCCACCGGCAGGTGCTTGAGGTAGACGAAGGACGACATCCCGGCGCAGAAGTCATCCAGCGAGAAGCGGTAGCCCAGGGCCTTGAGTTCCTGGATGAAGCGGGTGGCGTTGACCAGGTTGGCGATGGCGCTGGTCTCGGTGATCTCGAAGCACACGCTGGCGGGCTCGATGCCGTAGCGCGGCTGCACGTCGCGGAGGAAGTCGAGGAAGGTCTCGTCACCGATGGTAGCGCCGGAAAGGTTGATGGCGCAGGTATGGATCGGTTCGTAACCGCCCTCGGCGTTGCGCTCGGCCAGGGTCCGGAAGGCGTTCTCGACCACCCAGCGGTCGATATCCGACATCAGGCCGTAGCGCTCGGCGGCGGGGATGAAGTTGATCGGCGCCACCAGCCGACCGCACTCGTCGTTCAGGCGCAGCAGCAACTCGACGTGGGCGCCTTCCATCGTGCGGTCGTCGACCGGGAAGATCGACTGCGCATAGAGACAGAAGCGCTCCTCCTCCAGCCCCAGGCGGATGCGCTGTACCCAGGCCATCTCGCCGACGCGGTTGGACAGCTCGGTATCGTCGGGGCGAAACACCTGGGCCCGGTTGCGGCCCTTCTCCTTGGCCATGTAGCAGGCCATGTCGGCGCAGCGCAGCGCCTCCTCCACCGACACCAGCATGGCGGAGATATGCACCACGCCAATACTTACGGTGATGTTGAAGCCGCGGCCCTCCCACATGAAGTGCAGCGCCTGCACGGTCAGGCGGATGCGCTCGGCGATCTGCACCGCCAGGTCCGCCGGGCAGTGTTCCAGGAGGATGCCGAACTCATCGCCGCCCAGGCGCGCCAGGGTGTCGCCGTCGCGCAGGCACTGCTGCAGCACGGAACAGACCTGGCGCAGCAGTTCGTCGCCGGCGGCATGGCCACAGGTGTCGTTGACCAGCTTGAACTGGTCCAGGTCCAGGTACATCAGCGAATGCTGGTCGCGGGAGTCCGCCGAGCTTTCCAGGGCCTGCTTGAGGCGGAATTCGAACTCGCGGCGGTTAGTCAGGCCGGTCAGCGCGTCATGGGTTGCCTGCCACGACAGGCTGGCCATGTACTGGCGCTCGCGGGTCATGTCGTGCAGCACCAGCACCACGCCAACCACCCGGCCATCGGCGTGGATGGGCGTGGCCACCAGGGTCACTGCCACGCTGGTGCCATCCAGACGCTGGATCAGCTTGCTGGTCTCGCTGCCGCCATCCACCTCGCCGCGCAGGATCTGCCCCACCAGTGGCAGTCCCTCGACCTGCGAATTCTCGTCGAGTATCCGCAGCAGCGAACGCAGCGGCAGGCCGACGGCCATGGAGTTGTCCCAGCCGATCAGGCGTTCCGCCGCCGGGTTGAAATAGGCAATGCACTCATGTTCATCGAGGGTAACCACGCCGTCGCCGATGGCGGCCAGTGTGGTCTGCGCACGCTCCCGCTCAGTATCCAGGGCGCTTTCGAAGGCGCGCTGCTGGTGCAGCAGCTTGCGGGTGCGCCAGACCGCCAGGAGGATCAGCGCCAGGCCGGTCAGCCCGTTGAGCACCAGCAGCACCCACATGATCATCCGCGAACCCTGCCCGAGCGCGGCGGAGAAGGCCATGGCAGCCGGCGTGACGCCGTCGTTGATGGCCTGGATTCGGCTGTTCCAGTAGCTCAGGTCGCCGGGGCGGACGTCATTGGCGCGGATCTTCGCGCTCATCTCGTCGGACAGTTGCTCCAACTGGTCGAGGTAGGCGTCGCCGATGATCCACATCTTCACCGCCTGGTCGAAGTAGCTGTACTCGTGGAAATAGCGGTACAGCCAGATCAGCGCGGCGACATCGTCGGGATGGATGCCCCCCTGCAAGGCCCCGGCGCGGGCTAGTTCCAGGTCGGGTTGGCTGAGGTCGAGGGCAGCGCGGAAGGTACGGTCACCCTGGGGTATCGCGATGGCGGTGCGATAGCGCTCGTAATCCTCCGCGTCACGGCTCTGGCCATAGAGTTGCAGGTAATGGATGGCGTCCTTCTGGCCCTTGGACCAGAGGCTCTCACCGCCGACGTAGGCGCGCACGCCTGAAAGAATTATGAAGCTGCCGCTGCCGATCAGCGTCTGCAGCAGGACCACGACCATGAACGGCCAGACCAGCTTGAGCAGACGCGTCGTACGCCGGGTCGGCAATAGCCCCATTGCATCCATAACCAGTTTCGACTTCCTTCTTTGAATTTCTGGCAGGCCACGGGGTGCGGTGAAGGCTCGCCCTGGGACTTTTCTATCAGGCCGCCCCTTCCTTAACTTCTAGCCGATCACGGGAATTCCTCAAACCGCCGGTGCGAGCCTGGGCGTCCGAAGTCCCGCCGTCCGGCGGAAAACTGCGTTTTTACTGGGCGAAACGCCCTTTATCGCTATCCGACCGCTCCTTTGAGAGCGAACGATCAGCGGCCTTGCGACAGTCAAGGCCATGTGCCATACCTCTGTCGTGCAATTTGCAAAGAAAAGCGAGCAACCGACGGAGCGGCCATGCCACGGCGGGATATGGACATGCGGTACGACCGGCTGGTGGGCCTGACTTACGAGTGCGTGCTCGACGAAGCCAACTGGCTGCCGCTGCTCACCGAGCTGATCTGCGCCAGTGGCCGCCAGCAGGGTGCCCTACTGTTCTGGGACCAGACCGAGAGCGGTGCGCTGGCCAGCGAAATCAACCTCTGCGACCCCGGCGCCATCGAGACCTACAACCGCGAGTTCTGCACCATCGACCCGTCCAAGGGTTTCATGCTCCACCGCCCGGTCGGCCACTGGTATCACGACCGCGAGGAGTACGGCCCGCAGCGCATGGCCCGCGACCCTTACTATCAGGAGTTCCAGCGCCCCAACGGCATGCACAACGTGTCGTGCCTGAAGCTAAACGAGCAGGCCAATTCCGGCGTCTACCTGTCAGTGCTGACCAGCCTCGGCGCACGCTACCCCGGTCCGCAGGAACAGACCTTGCTGACCCGTCTGAGCGAACACCTGATCCGCGCCGCACGGATGTTCGGGCGCATCGACGAGATGCGCCAGCAGTTGGCCCACCGCGACCTGCTGCTGGACCAGCACCCCACCCCGCTGTGGCTGCTCGAAGGCAACGCCCGCGTGCTCTACGCCAACCAGGCCGCGCAACAGCGGCTCGGGCTGCGCGGCGGGCTGTTCCATGAGGTTTTCGGCCGCCTGCACTGCCGCCAGCACGACGCGAAACTCCAGGCCCTGGTACGCCACGCCGCGCCCAGCGCCGGCAAGGGCAAGGGCAAGGCCGGCTGGCTGCCGCTGGGCGATGGCAGCGGGCAGGAACTGCTGGTCACGCCAGTGCCCGCCGAAGCCAGTTTCAACCAACCTTTCCAGCGCCCGCTGGTGCTGCTGGCGCTGCTCGACGCGCACCGCCAGAGCCGCCTGCTGGGCGAACTGTTCGGCCTCACCCCGGCCGAACAGCGCCTGGGCGACCTGCTGGTCCGCGGGCTGACGCCCGAACAGTGTACCGACCAGCTTGGCACTTCGATCAATACGGTGCGCAGCCAACTGCGTGCGTTGTTCCGCAAGACCCACACCAGCCGCCAGGCCGAACTGGTCAGCCTGCTGGTGCGGCTCGGGCAGCGCTGAATTTTCGCGTCGTCATTCATTCAGATGATGGCCCGGGGCCAACCGGCTCCTAAGGTGTTGGACGGATCACCGGCAAGGCCGGTGGCGCTTTCTCATCACTGAGCGGTATCCCAGGTGGACGGCATGGACAACGGCACCCAGCAGAATCCGAACTCGCTAACCGAAGCCATCGAGCAACTCGAACAGCAGCTGCGTCACCTCCGGGACGACGAGACCGACCTGCTGGCGCTCGCCACCGGCAGCGCGCCGCCGGCCGAAGCCCCGCGCGTGGTGCCCTTCCCCCGGCGCCGCGAACGGCCGATGGGGGAAGGTGCCGGCAACGCCGTGCTGATGGACTACCTCTACGGCATCGACAGCACCCTGCGCTCGCTGCTGCCCGACGGGCCTACCGAGGAGTTGTTCCGCTACGCCAGCTCGGCGCCGGCATCCCGCGCGCTGCGCTCACGCCGCCAGCTGCTGGCGCGGGAGATCGACCGCTGCTGCCAACAGCTCAGCGGCCAGGCGCGCATTCTTTGTGTAGGCTGCGGACACCTGCGCGAGGCCGAGTTGGCGCGCTCGCTGCGCCATGGCCAGTTCCGCCAGTTCACCGCGCTGGATGCGCAGGCGCTGTCCCTGCAGACGGTGGAGGCCTGCTATGCCGCGCTCGGCGTCCAGACGCAGCAATGCAACCTGGACGACCTGTTCTACGGACGGCAGGACCTCTGCCATTTCGACCTGATCTACTCGCCGGGCCTCTACGAGGTGCTGGACGACCACGACGCCCGCGACCTGACCCGCAACCTGTTCGCCCGCCTGCTGCCCGGCGGGCGCCTGCTGATGGGCAACTTCCTCCCCGGCGTGCCGGACATCGCCTACCTCGAAGGCCTGCTGGACTGGCGCCCGCACTACCGCAACGATGCTGCCCTGCTCGACCTCCTGCTGGGCATTCCCTACAACGACATAGGCAGCGCGCGGGTCTTCCACGACCTGGGCAATTGCGTGGCCTTCCTCGAAGTCACCCGCTACGGCTGATCAGCCCTGCTGCAGGTGGCCGTAAAGGCGCGCATAGAGCCCGCCTTCGGCGATCAGTTGCTGGTGGTCGCCGTCCTCGGCGATACGCCCGCCGTCGAACACCAGCACGCGGTCGGCCTGTTTCACCGCGGACAGGCGGTGGGCGATGATCAGCGTGGTACGGCCTTCGAGAAAGCGCTCCAGCGCCTGGTGCAGGGCGTACTCGGTGGCGGCATCGAGGGCGGACGTGGCCTCGTCAAGGATCACCACCTTGGGTTCGGCGAGCACCATGCGGGCAATCGCCAGGCGCTGCCGCTGGCCGCCGGAGAGACGTACACCGGAACGCCCGACCACGCTGTCCAGTCCCTGCGGCAAGGCGCGGATGGTGTCCGCCAGCTGCGCTACTTCCAGCGCGCGCCAGCAGGCTTCGTCGCCGCGCTCGCGCCCCATGGTCAGGTTGGCGCGCACCGTGTCGTTGAACAGCGCCGGGTGCTGCAGTACCACGGCCACATGCTCGCGCACGCAATCCAGACCGATCTCCTCCAGCGCCGCGCCGCCGTAGCGGATGCTGCCGGACTGCGGCTGGTAGAGGCCCAGCAGCAGTTGCACCAGGGTGCTCTTGCCGCCGCCGCTGGCGCCGACGATGGCAACCTTCTCGCCGGGGGCGATGTCCAGGTCGAGGTCGTCCAGCACCCGCTCATCGCGATAGGCGAAGCTCAGGTCGCGCACCTGGATGCCGACGCTGGTGTGCCCGGCGAACGGATCGCGGCGGTGCTCATAGTGCGGTTCGTCGGCGCGCGCCAGCAGCTCATTGATGCGGGTCAGCGCACCACCGGCGGCGTAGTAGGCGTATTGCAGGCTGAGCAGTTGTTCCACCGGGCCGATCATGAACCACAGGTAGCTGAACACCGCGAGCATCTGGCCGATGGACAGGTCGGAGAACAGCACAGTGAGCATCGCGGCGGCACGGAACAGGTCGATGCCGAACTGGAACAGCAGCCCGCTGGCGCGCCCGGCGGCATCGCTCTTCCACTGCGAGGCGACGGCGTAGTCGCGCACTTCGCGAGCGCGCACGCCGAGACGGCCGAGGAAGAAGCCCTGGCGGTTGCCGGCACGCACTTCCTGGATGGCTTCGAGGGTTTCGGTCAGCGCCTGGGTGAAGCGCGAGGTGCTGTCGTTCTCCAGCTTCTTCAGGTGCTTCACGCGCTTGCCCAGCTGCACCGTGGCGAAGATCACCAGCGGGTTGAACAGCAGGATCAGCAGCGCCAGTTTCCAGTGCATCCAGATCAGGATGCCGGCGGTGCCGCAGAGGGTCAGCAGCGCCACCAGGAAGCGGCTCAGGGTATCGCCGACGAACTTGTCGAGGGTGTCGAGATCGGTCACCAGGTGCGCGCTGACCGAGCCGCCGCCGAGGGTTTCGTACTCGCCCAGAGCGATGCGTTTAAGGCGCTCGATCAGGCGCAGGCGGATGCGGTACACCACATCCTTGGACAACCGCGCGAACAGCTTGGCCTGCAGCACGTTGAACACCAGCGCGCAGCTGCGCAGCACCAGGGTTACCAGCAGCATCAGGCCGATGTAGCCGACCGGTTTGTGCCAGCCCTCGGGCAGCCAGTGGTTCATCACCTGCAGGGCCGCGTCGCCCTTGCCCAGCAGCACCTCATCGACCAGCAGTGGCAGCAGCAGCGGGATCGGTACGCTGCAGGCGGTCGCCAGCACGGCGACCAGGTTGGCCAGCAGCAGGGCCTTGCGATGACGGAAAGCAAGCCGGCGAATTTCCGCCCAGCTCAGGCGGTCAGCGGCCAGCTCAGGCATGCCGCGCGCGCTCCAGCCAGCGCTCCAGCAACGGGGCGAGTTCGCCCAGCGGCTGGTAGCCGTTGGTCAGCAGGGCCAGTTGGCCGTCGCGCTCGGCCAACAGCGTGGGGAAGCCGGCGATGCCCAGGTCGCGGGCCCAGGAAAAATCGGCCAGGGTCGCCAGGTGGTTGTCCTGGCTGTCGAAGGCTTCGGCAAACTCGATGCGCGGCAGGCCGACCTGTTCGGCCAGCTCGGTGAGCACGCTGGCCTGTGTGACGTCGCGGCCTTCGGCGTAGAAGGCATGCTGGATTTCGCCGACCAGCGCCCAGGCGCAGTCTTCATCGAGGCGGCGCGCGGTGACGATGGCCCGGCAGGCCGGCTCGGTGTCGTATACGAAACCATCGGGCAGCGCGTTTTCGAAGCGGAACGGCTGGTTGGTGGCACGGTGCACCGCTTCCCAGTGTTCGAGGATGTAGCGCTTGGTAGTCGGCTCCAGCGCGGCGCCCTGCCCCGTGCGCAGCCCGCCCATCACCAACGCCAGCGGCACGCCCGCGGCGCGCGCCTGCTCCACCAGCTTCCCGGCCACCGGAGCGAAGCCCCAGCACCAGGAGCACATCGGGTCCATCACGTAGAGCAGGCGGCTGGTCATGGATCAGTTCTCCGCGCGGGGATCACGGCCAATGGGATGTGGCTGGTTACGCTGGCGCGCCAGTTCGATCTGCTTCTGCCGCTCGCGGGCGCTGGCGCGAGTCTTCTCCGACAGCGAGTTCCAGCAGTGCGGGCAGCTGATACCGGGGGCGTAGTGCTCGGAAGCGCGGTCCTCGACAGAGATCGGGTTGCGGCAGGCATGGCACTGATCGTAGTCGCCTTCGGTCAGGTCATGGCGCACGGTCACGCGGTTGTCGAACACGAAACAGTCGCCGCGCCAGAGGGTCTGCGCCTCGGGCACTTCCTCCAGGTACTTGAGGATGCCGCCCTTGAGGTGGAAGACCTCTTCGAAGCCTTCGTTGAGCATGAAGCTCGAGGCCTTCTCGCAGCGGATGCCGCCGGTGCAGAACATCGCGACCTTCTTGTGTTTCACCGGGTCGTAGTGCTCGCGGATGTAGTCGGGAAACTCGCGGAACGACTTGGTCTTCGGGTCGATGGCGCCCTCGAAGGTGCCGATGGCCACTTCGTAGTCGTTGCGGGTGTCGATCAGCAGGACTTCCGGGTCCGAGATCAGCGCGTTCCAGTCCTGAGGCTCGACGTAGGTACCGACCTTGGCGTTCGGGTCCACGCCCGGTACGCCGAGGGTGACGATTTCCTTCTTCAGCTTGACCTTGGTGCGGTAGAAGGGCTGCTCGTCGCAGTACGACTCCTTGTGGTCGACATCGGCCAGGCGCGGGTCGGCGCGCAGCCAGGAGAGCAGGCCGTCGATGCCAGCGCGGGTGCCGGAGACGGTGCCATTGATGCCTTCCTCGGCGAGCAGCAAGGTGCCCTTCACGCCGTTGTCCAGCAGGGTCTGCAGCAGCGGTTCGCGCAGGGCGACGTAGTCGGGCAGGGAGACGAACTTGTACAACGCCGCGACGACGATTCTTTCGGTGGTCATGCATCACTCCAGTGGTCGCCCGCGTAAAGGGCGGACCGGGCTTCTTTGGGAACGAACGTTTGGAAACGAGCGTTTGGAAACGAAAGCTGATCGACAGCTGAAAATGACAGCGCCGGCAGAAGCCGGCGCTGGGAGTCGCATTCTACCGGAGCGGGGCGAACCCCGCACGCGGTTGGTCGGCCACCGATCAGTGCATCAGACTCTCAATGCAGATCATGCTTGCTGCCGCCACGGCAGGTTGGCGAATCCGGTGCCGCGCCCTGCTGCGCCCACTCCTCGGGGGTGTAGGTGTGCATGGCGAGGGCGTGGATCTGGCCCATCAGCTCGCCGAGCGTGGCGTAGACCTTCTGATGCCGCTTCACCGCGTTCAGCCCGGCGAACGCCGGGCTGACGATCACGGCCTTGTAGTGCGTTTCCTGTCCGCGGCTGTGCATGTGGCTCTCGTCGAGCACCTCGAGGTGCTGGGGTTCGAGGGTGCCCAGGGCGGATTGGAGTCGGTCACGCATGCTCATGTCGGGTCTCGCTGGCAGTCAGTACGGTTCAGGCAGGTGGAAATCAGGACGATCAGGGCTTCTTGGCCGGAGCCGCCGGGGCCTTCACGCCCAGTTCCTTGTCCATGTCGGCCATCAGCTTGTTCACCGGCTCCACCGCGGTCTGCAGTTTGGCCTGGGTCAGCTGGGCGGATTCGGCGGTCAGGCGCGGCATCTTCTCCAGCACCTTGCGGCCCAGGGGCGATGCGTAGAAATCGTTGAGCTGCTTGAGCTCGGATTCGCTGAAGTTGCTGGTGTAGAGCTTGACCAGTTCGGGCTTGAGCTTGTCCCAACCCACCGCGCGGTCCAGTTCGGCGTTGGCCTTGGCCTGGTAGCGGTCGAGCACGGCCTTCTTGCTGTCCGGCGCCTTGGCCTGGGCGAAGCGCTGGGCGAGCATCTGCTGGACTTGCGCGTAGACCGGCACGGTCAGCTTGTCGGCATGGACCTGCTTGAGGAATTTCTCCGCCTCGGCGTTGGCGTCAGCCAGTGCCACGGAACTGAAGCCAACCAGAAGTGCTGCGGTGCAGAGGGAACGAAGAACGGTCATGGGGCAGTCCTGTGAGTCTGAAGGGTGTCCGGGTGGGACCCGCCATTCTGCGCCTAAGTTCGGAATGTGCTCAAGAGAGTGCCAAATGACATGGAAGTGACCGGCTTCTCTTGTAGGACAGTTCATGAAACGTCATGCTGCGGCGCGTTGCCACATGGATGTGACCGATGAACACCCTCACCCACCCGCCGACGCTCGCCGCCGCGCCGCCCCTGTGCGATGCACGCGGCCGCCTGAACAGTTCGGCCGTGGGCTGGTCGTCGCGGCCGCAGACGCTCTGCCAGCTTTCCGGCAACGCCGGCCGGCGCAAGCGCTGGAACCACTGGTGCATCAACGCGCCGGGCTGGATGCTCTCGATCACCATTGCCGACCTCGACTACCTGGGCTACGGCGCCGTGTACTTCCTCGATCTGGAAACCGGACGGTCAGTGCACCGCACCCAGTTCAGCCCCTTCGGCCTGGGCTGCCACCTGCCGGACACGCCGAACCAGACCCATGGCTTCGAACACGGCCAACTGCGCCTGGGCTTCGACGAGCAGCCCGGTCAGCTGCGCATCACCGCCTGCGCGCCGAACCTGGGCGGCCAGCCGCTGAACCTCTCCCTGGAAGTACAGCGTCCGGCGCACCTGGAGTCGGTCAATCTGGTGGTGCCCATGGGCGGTAAGTGCTTCCACGCCTGCAGTCGGCAGATGGGCCTGCCGATCAGTGGAAGTCTCACCCTCGGCAACAAGACCTACCGCTGCACCGAGGGCCAGAGCTTCGCCGCGTTGGATTTCGGCCGCGGCGTCTGGCCGTTCAATACCCAATGGACCCGCGCCGCCTTTGCCGCACCCGGTGGCATCGCCGGCAACTTCGGCGCCGGCTGGACGGAAAACAGCCACCTGAGCGAGAACGCCCTGTGGTTCGGCGGCGAGCTGCAGGCCCTGGACGGCCCTGTGGATATCCGTCAGTCCCCGCACGACCCGCTGTCACCCTGGCAGTTGAACAGCAGCGATGAGCGCGTCGACCTCATCTTCACCCCCCGCAAGCTGCACCGCGCCTGCCCGCGCCTGGGCCCGCTGTTTGCCGAGACCTGCCAGTGGTTCGGCCGCTTCGACGGCTCGCTGCGCAGCGCCGAGGGCGACCTGGTACCGGTCAATGGCGCACTGGGCTGGGTCGGCTCCACGCACGCTCGTTGGTAACTGCCTGTCCGTGAGCCTCGCACGCCATCCAAACCGCTCTATCACGGCCATTGAGCCAGAGTGGAACCCGGAAGCCTCGTAGCGGCCTAAACTGGCCGAGACCCTTTTCCGGAGAAGCACCATGAGCCGCACCGAAACCGACAGCCTCGGCCCCATCGAAGTCCCCGACGACGCCTACTGGGGCGCGCAGACCCAGCGCTCGCTGCAAAACTTCGCCATCGGCGGGCAGCGCATGCCGCTGGCCGTGGTGCACGCCCTGGTGCTGATCAAGAAGGCCGCCGCGCGGGTCAACGCGCAACTGGGCGAACTGCCGGAGAACATCACCAGCCTGATCGAGGAAGCCGCCGACGAAGTGCTGGCAGGCGAGCATGACGACCAGTTCCCGCTGGTGGTCTGGCAGACCGGCAGCGGCACCCAGAGCAACATGAACGTCAACGAGGTCATCGCCGGGCGCGCCAACGAGATCGCCGGCAACGGCCGCGGCGGCAAGAAGCCGGTGCACCCCAACGACCACGTGAACCGCGCACAGAGTTCCAACGACAGCTTCCCCACCGCCATGCACATCGCCGCCGCACAAGCGGTACAGCACGACCTGCTGCCGGCCATCGCCGAACTCAGCGGCGGCCTCGCCCAGCAGGCCGCGCGCCACGCCAATCTGGTGAAGACCGGGCGCACGCACCTGATGGACGCCACACCGGTCACCTTCGGCCAGGAGCTTTCCGCGTTCGTCGCCCAGCTGGACTACGCCGAGCGCGCCCTGCGCGCGGCGCTACCGGCGGTCTACGAGTTGGCCCAGGGCGGCACCGCCGTCGGTACCGGGCTGAACGCTCCGAAGGAGTTCGCCGACGCTATCGCGGCCGAGCTGGCCGACCTCTCCGGCCTGCCCTTCGTCTCCGCGCCGAACAAGTTCGCCGCCCTCGCAGGCCATGAGCCTCTGGTGACCCTGGCCGGCGCCATGAAGACCCTCGCCGTGGCACTGATGAAGATCGCCAACGACCTGCGCCTACTCGGTTCAGGCCCGCGCGCGGGGTTTGCCGAGGTGAAGCTGCCGGCCAACGAGCCTGGCTCCTCGATCATGCCCGGCAAGGTCAACCCGACCCAGTGCGAGGCGCTGTCGATGCTCGCCTGCCAGGTCTTCGGCAACGACGCGGCAATCACCTTCGCCGCCAGCCAGGGCCACCTGCAGCTCAACGTCTACAAGCCGGTCATCATCCACAACCTGCTGGAATCCGCGCGCCTGCTGGCCGACGGCTGCCGCAACTTCAATACCCACTGCGTCGCCGGCATGGAGCCGGACGCGGCGAAGATGCGCGAGCACCTCGACCGCGGCCTGATGCTGGTGACCGCGCTGAATCCGCACATCGGCTACGACAAGGCCGCCGAGATCGCCAAGAAGGCCTACGCAGAGGGCAAGACCCTGCGCGAAGCCGCGCTGGAGCTGGGCTACCTGACCGACGCCGAATTCGACCAGTGGGTGCGCCCGGAGACGATGCTGGAGGCCGGGCAGAATGGTTGAGCCGACCCGCTCCGGCGCCACACCGATCGAGGGCGACGGCAAGCGCGTGCTGCTGGTGCTGGGTTCACCCAAGCCCGGCGGCTTCTGCCATGCAGTGGCCGAGGCCTACGCCCACGGCGCCCGCGCAAAGGGCCATGTGGTGCACACGCTCAAGCTCGGCGAGATGAACTTCGACCCGGTGCTGCGCGGCGGCTACGAACAGAGCCAGAACCTAGAGCCGGACGTGCTCGAAGCCCAGCGGCAGATCCACTGGGCGCAGCACCTCGTGTTCGTCTACCCGATCTGGTGGGGCGGCCTGCCGGCGCTGCTGCAGGGCTTCTTCGACCGCGTACTGCAGCCGGGTTTCGCCTTCCGCTATCGCTCGCTGGAGTCCCGCGAGTTCGAGCCACTGCTGGGCGGCCGCAGCGCCGACCTGCTGGTCAGCCATGACCAGACCCACTGGCACTACCGCCTGCGCCAGGGCGCCCCAGCTCACCGGCAGATGACCCGCTGCATCCTCGCGCCCTGCGGCATCGCCCTGCACCAACTGGAGGAATTCAGCCCGGTGCGCGGCTCCGGCGAGGAGCAGCGGCAGGGCTGGCTGCGCCGGGCGGAGCAGTTGGGCACACAGGTGTGAAGGGACGGCGGGTTGCGCTTGATGCGTAATCCGCCCTGCCGTCGACACTCCATTCAGAAGGCATTCCCCACGCCTTGGGAAACGCCCTACATCGCACCCAACCACCACTTCCCTAGCATGCCCACGCCCCAATCCGGGGTTCCTCTTGCCTCTGGAGGCAGCATGCTTCGCAAACTCTCCGCCGAAATGATCGGCACTTTCTGGCTGGTGTTCGGTGGTTGCGGCAGCGCCATCTTCGCGGCCCACGCCATCGGCGTGCTGGGTGTCGCCCTGGCCTTTGGTCTGACGGTCGTAACCATGGCCTATGCCATCGGCCCGATCTCCGGGTGCCACCTGAACCCCGCTGTCAGCCTCGGCCTGTGGGCCGGCGGCCGCTTCCGCACCGCTGAGCTGGTGCCGTACATCATCGCCCAGTGCATCGGCGGCGTTCTCGCCGGCGGCGCCCTGTACCTGATCGCCACCGGCAAGGCCGGCTTCGACCCGCTGACCGGCTTCGCCGCCAACGGTTACGCCGAAGGCTCGCCGAGCGGCTACAGCCTGCAGTCCGCGCTAATGATCGAAGTGCTGATGACCGCGTTCTTCCTGTTCGTGATCATGGGCGCCACCGACAAGATCGCGCCGGCAGGCTTCGCCCCGCTGGCCATCGGCCTGACCCTGGCGCTGATCCACCTGATCAGCATCCCGCTGACCAACACTTCGGTTAACCCGGCGCGCAGCCTGGGCGTGGCGATCTTCGCCGACCCGCTGTTCATGAAGCAGCTGTGGCTGTTCTGGGTTGCCCCGCTGGCTGGCGGCGTGATCGGTGCACTGGCCTACCGTCTGGTTCGTCCCTCCAACGACTGAACCTTGCTGTGACAAGAAAACGGGCGCCTTCGGGCGCCCGTTTTCGTTGGTGTTCAGCCTTGCCGGAGTTGTAGGAGCGAGCTTGCTCGCGAACCCGCCCGGCTTCGGTGCCGCCGGGAAATCTGTTCGCGAGCAAGCTCGCTCCTACAGTTTCTTCGCCGGCCCATCGGATAGACTTCCAATGCCGTAGGGAGGATAACGCCAGCGGCGTTATCCATCGTTGACCGCCGACTCAGACGTCAGCCATGCGCGAGCGTCGCGCGCGGTAGCTACGCAGCAGCGAAGGGGCCAGCGCGGTGAGCGCCGAGCCGCTGACCACCAGCAGCGCGCCGAGATAAGCCAGGCCATTGAGCTCTTCGGGCGGCACGAACTCCGGCCACAGCGAGGCAGCCAGCGCCACCGAGGCGAAGGTCACCAGCGGCGTGATCGCCAGGGTCGCGCTGACCCGCGACGCCTCCCAGTGCGCCAGCGCCTCGGCGAAGGCGCCGTAGGCCACCAGGGTGTTCAGGCAGCAGGCCAGCAGCAGCCAGCCCTGCAGCGGCGACAGGTCCAGCGCCTCCAGCGGATGCGCCCAGGGCGTGAGCAGCGCGCCGCAGCCCAGGTAGATCACCATCATCACCTGCACCGAGGTCCACTGGGTCAGCAGCTGTTTCTGCGCCAGGCCATAGAAGGTCCAGATGAAGGCGGCGAAGACCACGATGAGCACACCGGTGGTGTACTCGCCGAGGGACCCGAACAACTCGGCCAGGCGCTGGTTGAAGAACAGCCCGAAACCAAAGACCAGCACCGCAAGGCCGAGCGCCTGGCCGATGCTGAAGCTTTCCTTGAAGACGAACAGGCTGCCCAGCAGCAGGAGGATCGGCGCGATCTGGATCACCAGTTGCGTGGTCCCCGGCGTTAGCAGGCGCAGGCCGATCAGGTAGCAGACGTAGTTGCCGGTCAGGCCGAGGATGGCGACCAGCACCAATCCCTTGCCGCGCTTGCCCAGCGGCGAGAAGCGCGGCAACTGGCGGGTGAGGCCCAGGTAGATGAACAGCAGGCCACCGGACACCACCAGGCGAAACCAGGTGACGGTGATCGGGTCCATGACCTTCAGGACTTCCTTGAGCTTGATCGGCAGGATGCCCCACAGGACGGCGGTGACCAGGGCAAGGAACAGGCCGAATTGCCAGCGGCCGGATGAAACGTGCATGGGAGCCTCGACGCGTGTGCGGTCCGCCATGCTAAGTCATGGCGGTATCGCCCCATAGGAACAGTTGGCCTGCGCAACTGTTCCGGTCGCCGCTCAGATCAGGGTCGAGAGGCGCAGCAGCCACCAGATCAGGATGATCAGCTGGACGAAGAAGGCGGCGAAGCGCACCCAAACCGCCAGCGCGGAGGTGCTGAGCAGGTGCACCACCGATTGGACGATGCGCGCCACCAGCAGGGTCGGCGCCAGCGGATCGGTGATCACTGTCTGCTGGGTGACCATGGCGTACAGCAGCACGGCGCAGAACAACGGCACGTTCTCCACGCAGTTGGCGTGGGCGCGCACCAGGCGCTGGCCGAAGGTGCCAGGGGTGTTGCTGCCGTCAGCGGCGAAGACGTTGACCTTCATGCGGCCGGACATCACCAGGAGGCCGCGCTGATTAACCACCAGCAGGACCAGCAGCACGGTCCAGGCGACCAGGCCGAGCAACGCGAAGGCAGAGGGACTCAGGGACATGCGGGACTCCTTTCTCTTGTTGGTTTGAGCGGAGTCTAGAGAAAGTAGAGCAATTGCTCTAGCCATGAATCGCCGGCGCAAAGGTGGGCAGAGCCTGTCGTCCAGCCCGACGCCATACTCGCAAAAGAAAACGGGCAGCCCGTCGCCAGACTGCCCGTTCTTTTCCAGCGCAGCATTTACAGCTTGGCGATGGAAACCTCGGTGGATTTCACGAAGGCGATCACTTCGCTGCCGATGGCCAGCTCCAGCTCCTTCACGGAACGGGTGGTGATCACCGAGGTCACGATGCCGGCGGCGGTCTGCACGTCGATTTCCGACAGCACATCGCCTTCGACGATCTCCTTGATGGTGCCTTTGAACTGGTTGCGGACGTTGATGGCTTTGATGGTCATGGCGTAGCTCCTTGGGAGAATCGGGTATTCACTGTGGGTTCAAAGCGCCCAGCGCAATTGCGTGGGCAGTGGGGAAACAGGTTCCGGCTCGGGCGGCTGGGCCGGCAGCGACAGCACGCGTTCGAGCACTTCGGCTTCCAGCGCGGCGAGCCTCGCCGAACCACGGGCGCGCGGTCGGTGCAGTTCGACATTGAGGTCCAGGCCGATCTCGCCGTCCTCGATGAGGATCACCCGGTCGGCGATGGCGACCGCCTCGGCGACGTCGTGGGTGACCAGCAGCACGGTGAAGCCATGCTGCTGCCAGAGGTTCTCGATCAGCTGCTGCATCTCGATGCGGGTCAGGGCATCCAGCGCGCCCAGCGGCTCGTCGAGCAGCAGCAGGCGCGGCTGGTGGATCAGCGCACGAGCCAGGGCCACGCGCTGCTTCTGGCCGCCGGACAAAGCCGCCGGCCACTCGTTGGCGCGGTCGGACAATCCCACCGCTGCCAGCGCTTCCAGCGCTTTCGGACGCCAGTCGCCCTTGAGGCCCAGGCCGACGTTGTCGATCACCCGCTTCCAAGGCAGCAGGCGCGAATCCTGGAACATCAGGCGGGTTTCCTCGCGGGCGCTTTCCAGCGGCGCGGAGCCAGCCAGCAAATGACCGTCGCTGGCTTCATCGAGCCCGGCCAGCAGACGCAGCAGGGTGCTCTTGCCGCAGCCGCTGCGACCGACAATGGCGACGAACTGGCCAGCGGGAATCCGCAGGTCGATGCCCTTGAGCACTTCGCGGTCGCCGAAGCGCTTGCGCACGTTTTCCAGTGCCAGCGGAATGCCTTTCTTGAGCTGCTGGGGAAGCTGCTTTTGAGACAGAGGATTTACTGCGTTCATGCCGCACCTCCCTTGACCTGATAAGCCGGGTGCCAGCGCAGCCAGACGCGTTCCAGGCCGCGGGCGGCGAGGTCGGCGAGCTTGCCGAGCACGGCGTAGAGGAGGATCGCCAGCACCACCACGTCGGTCTGCAGGAACTCCCGGGCATTCATCGCCAGATAACCGATGCCAGAGTTGGCGGAGATGGTTTCGGCGACGATCAGGGTCAGCCACATGAAGCCCAGGGCGAAGCGCACGCCGACGAGGATCGAGGGCAGCGCGCCGGGCAGGATCACCTGGCGGAACAGCGCAAAGCCGGATAGCCCGTAGCTGCGCGACATTTCCAGCAGGCCCGGATCGATGTTGCGAATGCCGTGGTAGGTGTTGAGGTAGATCGGGAACAGCGTGCCGAGGGCGACCAGGAATATCTTCGCCGACTCGTCGATGCCGAACCACAGGATCACCAACGGGATCAGCGCCAGGTGCGGCACGTTGCGGATCATCTGCACAGAACTGTCGAGGAAGCGCTCGCCCCATTTCGACAGGCCGGTAATCAGGCCCAGCACGAGGCCGATACTGCCGCCGATGACGAAGCCGACAGCGGCGCGCCAGGTGCTGATCGCCAAGTGCTGCCAAAGCTCGCCGCTGACCACCAGGTGATAGCCAGCTTCGGCCACGGCGCTGGGCGCTGGGAGGATGCGGCTGGACAGCCAGCCGAATTCCACCGCCAGCTGCCAGATGACCACCAGGCCTACCGGCAATGCCCAGGGCGCGAGGCGCTGGGCAAGGTTGTTGGTAACGCTCATCTCATCTCTCCGGATTCTTCGGTCGCTACGGGAGTCAGCTGGCAGACGCCTGTTTCGGCAGGATGTCGTTGGCGACCATCTCGCCGAACGGGCTGACGTAGCCACGCGCCTGCGGTGCCTGCGCCTGAGCGAGGTCCAGATGCGGGAAGAGCAGTTCGGCGACCCGGTAGGACTCTTCCAGGTGCGGATAGCCGGAGAAGATGAAGGTATCGATGCCGAGGTCCGCGTACTCCTTCACGCGCGCCGCCACGGTCGGACCGTCGCCCACCAGCGCGGTGCCTGCGCCGCCACGCACCAGGCCGACGCCGGCCCAGAGGTTGGGGCTGACTTCCAGGTTGTCCTTGTTGCCGCCATGCAGGGCGGCCATGCGTTGCTGGCCGACGGAATCGAAGCGCGCCAGCGAAGCCTGGGCGCGGGCGATGGTCTCATCGTCCAGGTGGGAAATCAGTCGGTCGGCGGCCTGCCAGGCTTCCTCGTTGGTCTCGCGGACGATCACATGCAGGCGGATGCCGAAGCGCACGCTGCGGCCCTGCTTGGCAGCCTTCTCGCGCACCTGGGCGATCTTCTCGGCGACAGCGGCCGGCGGCTCGCCCCAGGTCAGGTACAGCTCGACCTGCTCAGCGGCGAGGTCCTGGGCCGCATCGGAAGAGCCACCGAAATACAGCGGCGGACGCGGCTGCTGGATCGGCGGATAGAGCAGCTTGGCGCCCTTCACCTGAAGGTGCTTGCCGTCGTAGTCGACAGTCTCGCCTTCCAGCACGCGGCGCCAGATGCGGGTGAACTCGACCGAGGCTTCGTAGCGCTCGGCGTGGCTCAGGTGCAGACCGTCACCGGCCAGTTCGTCTGGATCGCCACCAGTCACCAGGTTGAACAGCGCGCGCCCGCCGGAGAGCCGGTCAAGGGTTGCGGCCTGGCGAGCGGCCACGGTCGGGGAAATGATGCCCGGGCGCAGGGCGACCAGGAATTTCAGGCGCTGGGTTACTGGGATCAAGGAGGCGGCTACCAGCCAGGAGTCCTCGCAGGAGCGGCCGGTGGGGATCAGCACGCCGCCAAAACCGAGGCGGTCGGCGGCCTGGGCGACCTGTTGCAGATAACCGTGGTCCACGGCGCGGGCGCCTTCGGCGGTGCCCAGGTAATGGCCGTCGCCGTGGGTCGGCAGGAACCAGAAGATGTTGAGACTCATCGCAGTAACTCCAGATAAGCGCGCCGGCGTGGCGTAGCCGCGCGATGATGGGATTCGTGTACGGGGCGTTTTTTTCGTAGGAGCGAGCTTGCTCGCGAACGGACTACCCGGCAGCCCTGGAGCTGGGCGGGTTCGCGAGCAAGCTCGCTCCTACAGGTATGTCACTGGGCAGTGGCGACCTTGGCCGGAGCCGTCCAGACCACGTCCTTGATGCTCAGCTTCTTGGGAATCAGCTTCAGGTCGGTGAAGGTGTCGGCAATTTTCTGTTGCGCAGCGGTGACGTCGGGGGTGATCGGCTGGGCGCCGTAGCCCTGGCGTTTCACGGCGGTGAAGGTGATGTCTGCCGGCAGGCCGAGCAGCGGCGCGACCTGGTCGGTGACCTGCTGCGGATTCTGCTGCGACCACTCGCCGACCGAGCGCACTTCGTCGATCAGGGTGGTGATCACCTGCGGGTGGTTGTTCGCGTAGGGGCGGGTCGCGAGGTAGAACTGGTGGTTATCCACAAGGCCGGTGCCGTCCACCAGGGTGCGGGCGGAAAGTTGCTTCTCGGCGGCGGCCTGGTACGGGTCCCAGATCACCCAGGCATCTACGCTACCGCGTTCGAAGGCGGCGCGGGCGTCGGCCGGCGGCAGGTACACGGGCTGGATGTCGGTGTATTTCAGGCCAGCCTTCTCCAGGGCGCGCACCAGCAGGTAGTGCACGTTGGACCCCTTGTTCAGGGCGACCTTCTTGCCTTTGAGCTCGGCCACGGATTTGATCGGCGAATCCTTGGGCAGCAGGATCGCTTCGCTGGTCGGCGCCGGCGGTTCGTGCGCGACATAGACCAGATCGGCGCCAGCGGCCTGGGCGAACACCGGCGGAGTTTCGCCGGTGACGCCGAAGTCGATGCTGCCGACATTCAGGCCTTCGAGCAGCTGCGGGCCGCCGGGGAATTCGGTCCACTGCACCTTGACGCCCTGCTCGGCCAGGCGCTTCTCCAGCGTGCCACGGGCCTTGAGCAGCACCAGGGTGCCGTACTTCTGGTAGCCGATACGCACGGTACCGGGTTGTTCGTCTGCCTGGGCGTTGTAGGACAGGGCCGCGATCAGCAGGGCCGCCAGTCCACTACGCAAAGTGAGTGTCCGCATGGGAGTGCTCCTTTATCGAGTGTGCTTGCCGGACCTGCGGTCCCGTTGTCGGGACGGTGAGGGCCATCTATTGGTTTAAACGCAGTGGTAATCCGCGGGGGACGCTTGCCGGGTTGGGGCTGGGCGTTCGCCTGCGTTGAATGTGTCGGTCAGATGCTCCAGCGGGCGTTGATCAGCCGTTCGTTGAGCAGGTTCGGGTCAATGGGTTTCGGGCGGCGCGCGAGGGCACCGTGGAACTGTTCCAGGGATTCCAGCAGTCGGTGTTCGAGAGTCGGCTCCAGGCGCGCCGGGGTATTGCCCTCGGGGTATTGCACCTGGCTCTCCTCGGCGAACACGCCGTGCAGGGTTTCCTGGGCCTTCAACGCAGCGAGGACTGGCTTGAGTGCGTAGTCCACCGCCAGCATGTGCGCATTGCTACCGCCAGTAGCCAGGGGCAGCACCACCTTGTGCGCCAGTGCCCGCTCCGGCAGCAGGTCGAGAATCACCTTCAGCGCACCGGCGATGGACGCCTTGTACACAGGGGTGGAAATCACCAGGCCGTCGGCGCGCAGCACCTGCTCGATCAGTTCGACTACCCGCGGGCTGTCGAAGCGCGCGTGCAGCAGGTCTTCGGCCGGGAAATCGTGCACGCTGTAGGAGCGCACCTCTGCGCCGTGGGCATGCAGCCAGTTCCGCGCGACGTCCAGGAGGACACCGGAACGGGAACGCTGGCTCGGGCTGCCGGCAAGGGTGACTACATACATCTGCACGCTTCCTTATAACGATCAGGCCGGTACAAATGCCGGCCTGCTAACCAATATGCATAGACCTTAACAGCCCTTCTCATATTCCAATAAATGGTATTTATTCATTTAGTTATGCGTTTTAGTTAGATCAAACGACATGCACCCCGCACGCGGATCGCGGGCAGGGTGTGCAGATCGGGGGATTGGCAGGCGTCAGATGACGTGGGACTGGTGCAGCTCGGTCAGCGCTTCGCCGCGCAGGAAGGCCAGTTCCACCGCTCGACGGTCACGCGGGCGCGGCAGCGGAACGGGGAATTCGCGACGCAGGCGGCTGGGTGTGCCGCCCAGCAACAGAACGCGGTCGCTGAGGTAGAAGGCTTCGTCGAGGTCGTGGGTGACCAGCAGGATGCTGATGTCGTACTCCAGCGCCAGTTGCTGGATCAGGTCCTGCAGACGGATGCGGGTGAAAGCGTCCACCGCGCTGAAAGGTTCGTCCAGCAACAACACCTGCGGCCGGCCATAGAGACCACGAGCGATGGCCGCGCGTTGGGCCATACCCCCAGAGAGTTGCTTGGGCAGCAGGTCACCCTTGCCCTCCAGCCCCACGTCGCGCAGCAGGTGCTCGATGCGGTGATCGTCGGCCAGCCAGCCGTCGGCGAAGCCGATGTTCTGCGCCACCGTGAGCCAGGGCAGCAGGCGCGGCTCCTGGAATACCACGCCGACGCCACCGCCGCCGCGACCGGTGTCGCCGTCCGGGCCGAACCCCAACAGCGGGTTGCGCTCCAGCGAGCCGGCGAACTCGTCGTCCAGCCCGGCTGCGATGCGCAGCAGCGTACTTTTTCCACAACCGCTGGGGCCGAGCAGGCTGACCACCTCGCCCGGCGCCAGGCTCAGACTCACGTCGTCGAGCACTCGCACGCCGGAAAAGCTCTTGCGGATATCACGCAGTTCCAGCAAGGCGCTCATCAGTTGTCTCCATTGCCCAGGAAGGTATCGCGCCAGGCCAGCGCGCGTTGCTCCAGCGCCCTGAGAAGGCTGTCGCTGAGCTTACCGAGCACCGCCAGCACCAG
Source organism: Pseudomonas sp. PDM18 (assembly GCF_014852585.1). Classification (GTDB taxonomy): domain Bacteria; phylum Pseudomonadota; class Gammaproteobacteria; order Pseudomonadales; family Pseudomonadaceae; genus Pseudomonas. The sequence continues at coordinate 313,323 of NZ_JACVBX010000001.1, forward strand.
GATGGCGGCAATGACGATGTCCGGCCGCGAGGTTTCCCGACCGTCGCTGAGCAGGTAGCCCAGGCCGCGGGTGGCGGCGATCAGTTCGGCGGCGACGAGGAACATCCAGCTCAGGCTCAGCGCGCCGCGCAGGCCGGTGAACAAGCTCGGCAACGCCGCCGGCAGGAGGATGCGCCGCACCAGGGCGAAGGACGAGAGGTGATAAAGCCGGCCCAGCTCCACCCACTTGCGGTCGACGTTGCGCACGCCGGCCACCAGCGAGAGGTACACGGGGAAGAAGGCGCCGAGGGCGATCAGCACGATCTTCGGGGTTTCGTCGATGCCCAGCCAGAGCAGCAGCAAGGGCACCCAGGCCAGGCTGGGAATGGCCCGCAGCGCCTGGAAGGTGGGTTCCAGATAGGCCTCGGCGCGCTGACTCAGGCCCACCCAAGTGCCGATCAGCACGGCCGCCGCGGCACCGATAAGGAAGCCGGCGGCGACTCGCGCCAGGCTGGCGGCGACATGTTTCCAGAGCTCGCCCTGGGCCAGTTGCCAGAGGGTCAGCGCAACGCTGCTGGGCGCCGGCATCTGGTGCTCGGCCAGCCAGCCGACGCGCACCGACAGCTCCAGCGTCGCGCACAGCAGCAGCGGCACCAGCCAGGCGCGCCAGCTCAGCCGCGGCCAGCGCAATTTCAGTGCGCGGTGCTGGCGGGCCAGGGGCAGGCTCTGGGTTGGCATGGATTATTGCCCTGCCTTGGCGACGGCGGGTTTGCCGATCACTTCACCGGCCAGTTGCGGTGCGATCAGTTGATCGACCACGGCAGTGACGTCGGTTCCCGGACGCACCAGTTGCTCGCCCAGCAGGATCGGTGCGGCAGCCTTCAGCGCGGCCACCTGCTCGGCGCCCGGCAGCGGCTTGCTGAAGTCGGTGCGCGAGAGTTGCAGCTTCGCCACTTCCAGCGGCAGCTTGGCTTCCTCGGCGAGCAGCTTGGCGGTCTCCTCCGGATGCGCCACGGCCCACTGACGCGCCTCTTCATAGGCGGCGATGACCTGCTTGATCAGCGCCGGCTGCTCCTTCTCGAATTTCTCGGTGACGCTGAGCACGCCGTAGCTGTTGAAGTCGACATTGCGGTACAGCAGCCGCGAACCGGCCTGCAGCTCGCTGGCGGCCATATGCGGATCGAGGCCGACCCAGGCGTCCACCCTGCCCTGCTCCAGCGCGGCGCGGCCGTCCGGGTGCTGCAGGTGGACAATCTCCACGTCATTCTTGTCCAGACCCGCCTGCTGCAGGCTGCGCAGCAGGAACAGATAGGGGTCGGTGCCCTTGGTGGCGGCGATTTTCTTGCCCTTGAGGTCGGCCACCGACTTGAGGGGCGAGTCCTTGGGCACCACCAGCGCGGTCCACTCCGGGCGGCTGGCGATGTACACGGTCTTCAGCGGGCTGCCATTGGCGCGGCTGAGCACGGCGGCAAGGCCGGCGGTGGAGGCGAAATCCGTACTGCCCGCGTTGAGGTATTCCAGCGAGCGGTTGCTGCCCTGGCTGAACACCCAGCGCACTTCGGTGCCTTGCGGCTTGAGGGCCTTTTCCAGATAGCCAAAGTGCTTGAGCACCAGGCTGGTGGGTGCGTAGTAGGCGTAGTCCAGCCGCACTTCCTTGGGCGCTTCGGCGGCGTTGGCGGGGCTGTTGTAGGCGCCGATCGGCAGGCTCGCGAGAAGAGCGACGGCCAGGCTGCGGCGCCAGGTGGAATGACCCATGGTCGTTCTCCTTGGCGTGGGCTGACGTCTTCTTCCCGTTTGGCGGGCAAGTCAGAAGTTGGATACGTGAAGGTTGAATAAAAAAGCGCGGCGTGGTCCGCGCATGAAAGATAAAAAATGGGCCAACGAACCGGTCCTATTTCCGCTCGAGGTTGAAACTTCGGCCTCCGGAGCGCGCGAGCTAGAGCCAGGCAAGGCGCCAGCGGCAGGGAGAGCGGAGTGTGCTACAGCACATGAGCATCTCGCTGTCGCTGGCAACGCAGGCTGGCCGACGCGCAGCCGCTTCGGATCACTTGTTGGGTTGCGGCGTCAGACGCAGGTAAGGCTTGATCGCACGGTAGCCCTTGGGGAAACGCTGCTTGATCTCTTCCTCGTCCTTGAGCGAGGGCACGATCACCACGTCGTCGCCATCCTGCCAGTTGCCGGGCGTTGCGACCTTGTGGTTGTCGGTGAGCTGCAGCGAGTCGATGACGCGCAGGATCTCGTTGAAGTTGCGCCCGGTGCTCGCCGGGTAGGTGATGGTCAGGCGCACCTTCTTGTTCGGGTCGATGACGAACAGCGAACGCACGGTGAGGGTGTCGTTGGCGTTGGGGTGGATCAGGTCATACAGCTCGGACACCTTGCGGTCGGCGTCGGCGATGATCGGGAAGTTGACCACGGTGTTCTGGGTCTCGTTGATGTCTTCGATCCACTTCACGTGGGAGTCCACCGGGTCGACGGACAGGGCGATCACCTTCACGCCCTTGGCGGCGAACTGGTCCTTGAGCTTGGCGGTCAGGCCCAGCTCGGTGGTGCATACCGGGGTGAAGTCGGCCGGGTGGGAGAACAGAACACCCCAGCTGTTGCCGAGCCATTCATGGAAACGGATGCGTCCTTCGCTGGATTCCTGTTCGAAGTCGGGGGCGATGTCGCCGAGTCGCAAGCTCATGGGTCTCTCCTTGTTCGTGTTGGTGACCACTATGCACAAGGTCTTTACGCATTAAAAAGAATATATTTTGATTTTCTTATAACCGAAAAAATCATCTTTTCTCGACCCTGCGCGGCGGCGACCGCCGCCGGACACTGAGCATAGTCAAGGGAACGTGAAGCCCACCCAGTCGAGTGTTTCATCGTTGAAACGATTGGCTGCCGTTCGTCGCCATTCCTCCGTGGCCCAGGCACGGCGGGCCTTTGCGACATACACTCGATTCAATTAATCCTTTCGTTCGGGAGGTCAGCTCATGTTGGGACAACGCGTCGGCGACGGCCAGGCGGCCACCCATTACCGCAGTGATCGCATCAGCGCGGTCAATGGTCAGTACTTCTTCTCCACCCGCGAGGGAACGCTGGAAGGCCCTTACTTCACGCGCTTCGATGCCGAGCGTGAGGTGATGCTTTACATCACCCGCATGCAGCAGGCCTCCGACCTGTTCGCCCGCGTCGGACGCTGATCTCCTCCAGGTCCTGGACACACGAACCCCGGCCTGCCAGCCGGGGTTTTGCTTTTCTGCTTCCGAAGCGAAAGCCCATCGCACCTTTGCAGGAGCGGGCCATGCCCACGATCGCGCCCATGGGGCGCTTCTACAGGTTGGCGCCGACATTCCGGGTTATGCCCGCACCTGAAGAGAAGCACAAATGAAAAACCCCCGGCGTCACCGCCGGGGGCTTCTCAGCGGCACCGGGCCGCTTGCGTGGAGCGGTCGGTGCCATCCAGGCAAGGGCGTGCGCCCTCACCCGTCGTGCTCAGCGAACGGCCTCGAACAGGCCGGTGGCGCCCATACCGCCGCCCACGCACATGGTGACGATGCCGTAGCGCAGGTTGCGGCGCTGCAGTTCGCGCACCAGGTGGCCGACCTGGCGCGAGCCAGTCATGCCGAAGGGGTGGCCGATGGAGATGGAGCCGCCGTTGACGTTGTACTTCTCGTTGTCGATGCCCAGGCGGTCGCGGGCGTACAGGCACTGCGAGGCGAAAGCTTCGTTGAGCTCCCAGAGGTCGATGTCGGCAATCTGCAGGCCCTTGGCCTTGAGCAGCTTGGGCACCGAGAACACCGGGCCGATGCCCATTTCATCCGGCTCGCAACCGGCAACGGTGAAGCCGCGGAAGAAGGCCTTGGGCTTGAGGCCCAGTTCCAGGGCCTTGTCCAGACTCATGATCAGGGTCATCGACGCGCCATCGGAGAGCTGCGAAGCGTTGCCGGCGGTGACCGAGCCGTCTTCTGCGAAAACCGGCTTGAGGGAGTTCAGGCCTTCAAGGGTGGTTTCCGGGCGGTTGCAGTCGTCGCGGTCGACCACGCCGTCGAGCACTTTCTTCTCGCCGGTGGCCTTGTCTTCCACCAGGTACTTCACGCTCATCGGCACGATTTCATCGTCGAACAGGCCTTCGGCCTGGGCGCGGGCGGTGCGCTGCTGGCTCTGCAGGGAATACAGGTCCTGCTGCTCGCGGGTGACGTTGTAGCGGCGGGCGACGATCTCGGCGGTTTGCCCCATGGGGTAGTAGATGCCGGGGAACTCGTCCTTCAGGCGCGGGTTCACGAAGTTGTCGAGATTCTGCTTGCCCATGGTCAAGGTGATGGACTCGACGCCGCCGGCCACCAGGATGTCGCTGCAGCCCGAAGCTACCTGGTTGGCAGCAATGGCGATGGCCTGCAGACCCGAGGAGCAGTAGCGGTTCAGGGTCATGCCGGCGACATGGGTGCCCAGGCGCGACAGTACGGCGGCGTTGCGGCCGATGTTGTGGCCCTGGGCGCCTTCGTTGGAGCCCGCGCCGACCACGCAGTCGTCCACCAGCAGCGGGTCGAGGTTGTTGCGCGCCAGCAGCGCGTCGATGCAATGGGCGACCATGTCGTCCGGACGGGTCATGTTGAATTTGCCACGGAAGGACTTGGCCAGGCCGGTACGGACGCTGTCGACGATCACCACTTCGCGCATGGGAAACCTCGTTGCTTGTTGTTCGTTGGGGAGGATGGTGTAGCCCCGAGCATAGGCGCCAGTGAGGACGCAGGGCGACGATCATTCACCAGGCGTATAGCTGTGCCACCACCCTCGTTGGGCGGGCAGGAACGAAACCGCCGCCCGAAGGCGGCGGTTTCGAGGGGGTTCACACGAGGTCAGACGGTGTCGGTCTTGATCGCGTGATCGCCCAGCAGGCCGTTGAGTACGGTCTGGGTATCCCCCGCCGAGAGCACGCCGTTGCCGGCATGGCCCGCGTACTTGGCGGCGAGGTCGACGTTGGCCAGGTCGACGGTCTGGGTGACGGCGCCACCACTGGTGGGGCTGACGCCGATGGTGGTGGTGCCGGCGGCGACCGAGAAGGTCAGGTAGTGCGCCAGCGACGAAGCCGTAGCGGCCTCCCCTTGCAGCAGATCGGCGAAGTTCAGCACGTCGTGCTCGGCGATGTTGAAGTCCTTGATCACATCGTGACCGGTATCGCCGGACTTCCAGATGAACTCATCCGCGCCGGTACCGCCGTACATGATGTCGTCGCCGGGCCCGCCGATCAGCTTGTCGTTGCCGCCTTGGCCGAACATCAGGTCATTGCCGGCCCCGCCTTCGAGGATGTCGTCGCCGCCGCGCAGGTCACCGGCGACGTTGAGCTGATCCGCGTGCTGGATGATGTAGTTGCTGATCGTGGCCGCCGTCGGCGCGGTGCCATTGGTGGCGGTCAGGTAGTCCACCAGTCCCTGGAAGCCCTGGCCGTTGTGCGTCCCGGCGGCATGCCCGGCCCAGGCCAACTGGTCGGTGTTGATGACATCGCCGAACAGGATGTCGTTGCCCGCCCCGCCGACCAGATGGTCGTTGCCCACCGTCACCGGTGTGCTGGTGCTGAAGCCTTCCTGCAGCGCCGCCTGCAATTGCTCGGCGGTGTTGATGATCTGCGGCTGGCCGACCGTGTTGGACAGGTTCGTGCCATCGACATTGGTCACCACGGTGCCAGTGGTGTTGGTGTTGTCGAAGTAGCGCAGGTAGTCGCTGTTGATGCCGTTGCCGATACCGATGGCATTGACCGCCACCGAGTTGTCGCCGACCAGGGTGCCGGCATGGTGCAGCATGTCGTTGCCCGAGGTGATAGCGACGTTCATGTCGTTATAGCTGGTGCTGTTGCCGCTGCTGGAGTTGCCGTTGTAGACGGTCGGGTTGCCGTCGGTGAGGAAGAAAGCCAGGTTGACGTAACCGTGGGCCGCGTCCGCATGGTTGGTGCTGACCTGGGTGTTGAACCATGCCGAAGCCTTCTGCATGGCATCGTCATAGTTGGTCGCACCGTTGGCGCTGAGCGCGTTGATCGCGGAGATCAGCAAGGCCACGTTGGCTGTCGTCAGGCCGTTGTAGCTGACGCGGGTGGCGTTGTCGCCGAACGACACCAGGCTGACGTTGATGACCCCGTCGTGCCCCTTGATGGCGTTGACCAGGTTCACCAGTGCGTTCTTCGCCAGGTCCATGCGCGACAGGCTGCCGGTACCGGAGGGGTCCTTCATGCTGCCGGAGGTATCGACGATCAGCGAGATGTTGTAGTTCTTGCCCGGCTGGGTATAGACCGACACGCCACCCGGATCGCCCACCAGCACGTCGTTGCCGCCACCGCCACTGATGGTCCCGGACTTGTCCACATCCTGCGGGTTGGGCAGGGTGTGCTGAGTATTGGACCCGTCGATGTCGCTGCTGTTGCTGCCCACTACCAGTACAGACTGCGGGCTGCTCAGGTCCAGGCACAGGTTCAGCCCGGCGCTGTCGCCGTCGCCGTCGGTAAGGCCGACGTGGAAGTTGAGGTCCAGGTTCTCCGGCAGGACCGACTGCCCGGCGGAGACGGTGACCAGACGGTAGTCGCCGCTGTTGCTGCTCAGCACCACGGAGTTGAAGCCGCCTTCGGACAGCTGGAAGGCCGAGCCGCTGGTGAAGTGGCCGTCGGTCAGCAGGTTGAACGAGATCGAGCTGCTCTCCCCATAGCCGGCCGGCGGCGAGAAGGTCCCGGTCGCCAGCACCACCCCGCCGTCACCGAGCACCTTCCAGGTGAGCACATCGCTGGTGGAGAGTTTCTGCACGTCGAAGCTGACGTCGTAGATCTTCTCGCTGAAGGCGATGTTGAGGTTCTCGCCGGGGGTGATGAGGTTGTTGCCGCCCACACCCATGCCGTTGTCGGAGGGATTCACGTTGCCGTTGGGGCTGCTGAAGACCACCGAAAGGCCATCGGCGGACAGAGTGACGGAAGGCCGCGGGCCACCGGCGGAGACCTGTGTCAGGTCGTATTCCACCGTCGAGATCGGCCGCGAGTTGAGCACCTCGAAGCTGTAGGTGCCGTCGGCATTGACCTTGAGGACGAAGAACGCCTCGTTGGAACCGTCGTAGGCGGTCAGCTGCGAGCCGCCACCGGCCAGTTGGGTAACCACGTAGGTCAGGCCATCCGGCGCGGTGTTGCCGCTGAGGTCGAAGGCACCGCGGCCGTCGCCGCCGAAGCTCACGTCGAGCGTGCCGTTGAGCACGAAGCCGGGGACCTCGGAGACATCCTGGCACGGCGGTTCGCTGTGCACCACCGGCAGGTCGTCCTGCACGTTGATCACCAGCGAGCCACTGCCAAGGCTGACCGGATCGCCGTCGCCGTCGGTGGCCTTGATCACGCCACCAAGGTTGAGCGCCAATTGCTCCGCATCACTGCCATTGTGCAGCGGATGATCGAGCGGGCCGACGAGCTTGAATTCGTAGTTGCCCGCCGCATCCAGCGACAGGGTGAAGATGGTCTTGGCGCCGGCAGTGGCGGTCAGCAGGTTGCCGACCACGCTGTAGGCCAGCGCCACGCCGCCGGAGGTCAAGTGCTGCGAGGTCAGCGAGGAATAATCGCCAGTCAGGGAGAAGGCCCCAGGGCCGTCCGCACCGAAGTTCACCAGGCTGGTGAGCGAGCCCGTGGCGGTCGTGGTATCGCTGGCCCCGTCGGGGTTGCCGCCGGGCAGCGCATCCTCCATGACCTGGCCCGTCAGGCTGCCACCTGCGATGAGCGCGGGGCCGTCGTCCTTGAACACCAGCTTGTCGCCCAGGTCGAGGCTGGCGGACTTGTGATCGCCATCGCCGTCGGTGATGGTCGCCACCAGGGATATCTTGTTGCCCAGCAGGCCGACCGAGTCGTCGGGGTTGCCGCTATCGGCGTGCTTGAGTGCCAGTTGCTGGTCGAGCTTGAGCTCGCCGGTAGCGCTGTTGAGGGACAGGCTGAAGGCGACCGCGCCGCTACTGTTGCCCACGCGGCCCTCGACCAGGGTATCGCTGACCTTGACGAGCACGATGTTCTGCCCGCTGGTGGTCTGCAGCCCGCTCGGCGTGTCAGTGGTAGCGGCCAGCTTGTAGCTGACGCTGCCGCCATCGGCGCCGCCATTGGAGGTAAAGACGCCGCTGAAGTTGGCGGTGGCATCGGTGCTCAGCACTGTCTCGTCCACGGTCAGGGTCGGCGCTTTGCTGGCATCTGCGCTGATGCTCGGGGCATCGTCGTGGAATACCAGCTTGCTGCCCAGGTCGATGGAGGCGCTCTGGCTGTCGCCGTCCTTGTCGGTGATGGTCCCGGTCAGGCTGATCTTGCCGCTGGCGATGCTCAGCGTTTCATCGTCGTTGCTGCTGTCGGGATGGATGAACGCCACGCGCTGATCAAGGGTCAGCGCCCCACCATCAGGACGAACCACGAAGGCGATGGCGCCGCTGCCTTCGACCTTGCCGACCACTCCATTGCCGTCGTTGAACAGCAGAATGCGTGCGCCGCTGGCGGTTTCGCGCAGGCCGCTGTCGGTACCGTCGACGGTGGTGACCTTGTAGCTGATCGAGCCGGCCCCGTCGGCGCCGAAATCGGCGGTGAACAGGTTGGCCACCAGGGGCGCTTCGACGCGCGCGTCGCTGGCGAGGTTGGACTCGTCCACTTCCAGGCGGATATCGGCGTCGGTGCACGGCTCGATGTGCGGGCCGTCATCGAGGAAGGTCAACTTGCTGCCCAGATCCACGCTGGCCGACTCATGGTCGCCGTCACCGTCGGTAATGGTGGCGGTGAGAGCGATCTTGTCGATGCCGATGCTCAGCGGATCATTGGCATCGGTGGTCACCGGGTGCACCAGCGCACGCTGCTGATCCAGGGTGATCGCGCCGTTGTGCTGAGTCACGGTGAAGGCCACCAGGTTGGTGCCCTCCACTTTACCCACCACACCTTCGGCGGTGTTGTACAGGAAGATCCTGCCACCGGTCGCGGTGTCCTTCAGGCCGCTGTCGGTGCCATCGGTTGTGGTGATCTTGTAGGTGATGCCGCCGGCGCCGTCAGCACCGAAGTGACTGGTGAACAGCGCCGCCACGTCGCCCGCCGATGCCTGGGCATCAGTCCCCAGGTTGGTTTCATCCACCGTCAGGCGGATGTCGGCGGTGGTGCATGGTTCGATTTGCGGGCCGTCGTCGTAGAACACCATCTTGCTGCCCAGGTCGACATGGGCCGAAGCCTTGTCACCGTCGCCATCGGTGATGGTGGCGGTCAGGGTGATCTTGCCGCTGTCCAGGCGCAGCGGATCATCGGGGTTGCTGGTGTCCGGATGCTTGAGCGCCAGGCGCTGGTCGAGCATCAGCGCGCCGTTGTCCTCGCTGACCACGAAGGCGACTGCTCCACTGCCCGCCACGCGGCCTTCCACCGTGCCATTTATGTTGTACAGCAGGATGGCGTCACCCTGGGTGGTCTTCAAACCACTGTCAGTGCCATCCACAGTGCTGACCTTGTAGGTGATGCCGCCCGCGCCATCGGCGCCGAAGTGCGATTCGAACAGCAGCGAAACCAGGCTGGATTCGACACGGGCGTCGTTGGCGAGGTTGGACTCGTCTACTTCCAGGCTGATGTCGTAGATGCTCGACGGGGCGATGCTCGGGCCGTCGTCAAGGAAGGTCAGGCTGCTGCCCAGGTCGATATGGGCGCTGGCGCTGTCGCCGTCCTTGTCGGTGATGGTGGCGGTCAGAGTGACCTGGCCACTCAGGCTCAGGGCATCGTCAGGATTACTGGTATCCGGATGCGCCAAGGCGCGCAACTGCTCCAGCGTGACCTTGCCGTCGCCGTCCACATAAACGCGGAAGGCCACAGTATCGGTGCCCTGCAGGCGGCCTTCGATACCATTGGCGGTGTTGTAGAGATAGACCTTCTGCCCCGTCTCGGTATCTTTCAGCCCCGAATCGGAGTTGTCGGCCCCAGCCAGTTTGTAGGTGATGGTTCCGGCGCCGTCCGCGCCGAAGTGAGCGGTGAACAGGTCGGCCACCGACGCACTGCTGGTGTCCGGCACGCCGAGGTGGGTTTCGTCCACGGTCAACTTGATGTCGGCGTCCTGGCACGGCGTGATGCTCGGGCCGTCGTCGAGGAAGTTCAGCTTGCCGCTCAGGTCGATGTGGGCCTGGGCGCTGTCGCCGTCCTTGTCGGTGATGGTGGCGGTCAGGGTGACGGTGTTCGGGTCGAGGCTCACGCTGTCGTTGGCATTGCCGGGGTTCGGGTGAACCACCGCCCGCACCTGGTCAAGGGTGATCGTGCCGTCTTGGCCCAAAGTGACGCGGAAGGCAACGTCGCCGTTCACGCCGCCTACCCGGCCTTCCACGCCACTGGCGGTGTTGAACAGGAAAATCTGGCTACCGGTGGCGGTGTCCTTCAGGCCGCTGTCGGTATTGTCCTGGGTCTCAACCTTGTAGGTGATGCCGCCGGCGCCATCAGCCCCGAAGTGCCCGGTGAACAGGTCAGAGACGCTGACCGAGCTGGTGGCATCCACATTCAGGTGGGTTTCGTCCACCGTCAGCTTGATATCCAGATCCTTGCACGGCTCGATGCTGGGGCCATCGTCGAGGAAGGTCAGTTTGCTGCCCAGGTCGATGTGGGCGCTGGCGCTGTCGCCGTCCTTGTCGGTGATGGTGGCGGTCAGGGTGACACTGTTCGGGTCCAGGCTGACGCCGTCATTGGCATCGCCGGGGTTCGGGTGAACCACCGCCCGCACCTGGTCAAGGGTGATCGTGCCGTCCTGGCCCAAAGTGACGCGGAAGGCAACGTCACCGTTCACGCCGCCTACCCGGCCTTCCACGCCACTGGCGGTGTTGAACAGGAATATCTGGCTACCGGTGGCGGTGTCCTTCAGGCCGCTGTCGGTGTTGTCCTGGGTCTCGATTTTGTAGCTGATCTGCCCCGGACCATCTGCACCGAAGTGTGCGGTGAACAGGTCGGAAACGCTGGCGCTGCTGGTGGCATCCACATTCAGGTGGGTTTCGTCCACCGTCAGCTTGATATCCAGATCCTTGCACGGCTCGATGCTGGGGCCATCGTCGAGGAAGGTCAGTTTGCTGCCCAGGTCGATCTGCGCGGTGGCAGAGTCTCCGTCCTTGTCGGTGATGATGGCACTGAGGGTGATCTTGCCGGCCAGGTTCAGCGCGTCGTTGGGGTCGCTGGTATCGGAGTGCACCAGCGCACGCAGCTGCTCCAGGGTGACCTTGCCGTCCTGCCCGACGGTCACGCGGAAGGCGGTTTCGCCACTGGTTTCCAGGCGCCCTTCCACCCCGTTGGCGGTGTTGAAGAGGAACACGCGCTGCCCGCTGGCGGTATCGGTCAGGCCGCTGTCGGTGTTGTTGGCGGCTTCGAGCTTGTAGCTGATGGAGCCGGCGCCGTCGGCGCCGAACTGGCCGTTGAACAGCTCGGCCACCGAGCCGGTGCTGGTCGCCGGTTGGCCGAGCGTGGTTTCGTCCACGCTCAGGTGCAGGTCACTGCCTTCGATGGGCGCGATGCGCGGGCCGTCGTCGAGGAAGGTGAGTTTGCTGCCCAGGTCAAGGCTGGCGCTCTGATGGTCGCCATCGGCGTCGGTCACCGTGGCAGTCAGGCTGATCTTGCCTTCGCCCAGGCTCAGCGGGTCGTTAGCATCGGTGACGTCCGGGTGCACGAGTGCACGCACCTGATCGAGGGTGATCTTGCCGTCCTCGCCCAGGGTCACGCGGAAGGCGACCGCGCCATCGGCGCCGCCAACGCGGCCCTCGACACCATTGGCGGTGTTGAACAGGAAGATCTTGTCGCCAGTGGCGGTGTCCTTCACACCACTATCGGTGTTGTCGGTGGTGGACACCTTGTAGGTGATCGAACCGGCACCGTCGGCGCCGAACTGCGCGTTGAAGAGGCTGCTCACCGCTACGCTGCTGGTGGCGTCAGTGCCCAGGGCGGTCTCGTCCACCGTCAGGTGCAGGCCTTCGGTGTTGCCCACGGCAATGCTCGGACCGTCATCGGTGAAACTTACGCGGCCGCCCAGATCCAGTGAGCTGCTGGAGGTCACGCTATCGCCGTCCCGGTCGGTGACTGTCAGGTTGCCCTGCAGCTGCACCAGGCCGGAATCGAGTGCGATGGTCTGGCTGGCGAAACCGCTCTCGCTGCCCGGTAGCGGATGATCGATGGCGCTGTATTGAGTCAGGGTGACGACCCCGGTGTTGCCGTTCACCGATAGCGAGAACACGGTGTTCTCGCCAGTGATGCCGGCAGCGCTGGCGGAGGTGGACGCCACGATGGCGCCGCCCACGCTGTACAGGTAGATAACCGCGCCGCCGCTGGTCAGGCCCGAGTTGGCGCCGTTGCCGGCCACCAGACTCAGGTTGTAGCTCAGCTGCGTGGTGCCGGCGCCATCGCCGCCGTAGTTGGCAGTCACCTGGAAGGCCGAGCTGTAGTCGGCGGTGGAGGTGTCGAAGGCGGCGCCAGCGGTGTTGGCGTCATGGGTCTGCAGCAGCACGTCCACGCCATTATCGGCGGACAGGCTGGCCTGTGGCGCATCGTCGACGATGCCAACGGTCAGCGTGCCATTGGCGGACGTGCCGTTGCCGTCGGTGATGACGTAGGGAATGTCGAAGTTCAGGGTGTCTTCGGAACCCTTGACCGGGTGGTCCACCGGCTGCAGCAGGTTGACCTCGAAAGCACCGGTGTTGATATCGGTGAGGGTCACGGTGAAGACCGGCGTGCCATTGGCGCTGCCGGTAAGTACATGGCCATCGGGGCTGACGCTATAGGTGATGGCAACTCCACCGGAGGTCAGGCTGGGTAGCCCAGCGGTGCCCCAGGAGAAGCTGCCAACGCCGTCGGGACCGAAGCTGTAGCCCAGGGTGCCGGAGTGGATCGCACCCTCGCCTGCACCATCGGGAAGACCGCCGGGCAGGCCGGCCTCGAACACATTGGAACCACCGGGGCCGCTGGGGCCGGCGCTCGGCACGCCATCCGGCGGGACCACGGGCGGTTCGGCCTCGGGACGTACATCCGGGGTGCCATCGAATTCACGCAGGGGCAACGGACCGGAGCCTATGGGGCCGGTCGGGAAGCCGATAGTCGGGTCGACGTGCCCGCCGACTTCAGTCAGCAGCACGAAGGAGTGCCCGCCACCGGGCTTGCCGTTGGCGGCGGCACCTGCGGCACTCGGGCCGGCGGCGGTGGCTTCGGCAGCCTGGGTCGGGTCCATGCCCGCGGCGATGGCGGCCTGCAGCGCCTTGACGTCGGTGACGTCCTGCTTGGTCGGCGTCGCCGGCTGTTGCTGGGCAACCGACTGGTCACCCTGCTCCGCCTGGTGCGCGGCCGCAAGCATCTGTGAGGTCATCGGCAAGGAGCTGTCACGCCCCAGCGTGATCTCGCCGCCCCCCGCAATTTTCAGCGCGACTGCGCCATTGGCGCCGGTGACGAGCTGCTCACCGACAAAAACCTTGTCTCCCTGTTCCAAAGGACGACGCGATCCATCGGCGGCTACCGCAAACACTTCGCCGATTACCTTGCTGACGACACCCATCAAAGTAGCCATGAGTCCTTCCTCCGCTGCACATCCCGCGGCCGGTTCCACCGACGCGCGATTGACCGAAACAGGCCATGGCACGCTTGTATCGGGATGCTGCGAAGAAAGTTGCGAAGGGGGCAAAAAGGACTGCTAGCGTTTTTGCATCAAAAAGCCAGCGACAATTTTTTGTCATGCTGGCCACGCGATTCTTGTCCTTCTGCGGTGGTCCCCGCCCTAACTGCTACAAACCGTACCTGGCTTCTTCTGCAAGCGCCTGCTCCGGCCCATACCCAGGAAACACGAGGGCTTGCACGTTCAAACAATGTGCGGTTTTTCACAGGGCTCATAAGATTTTTTCCGAATAACCCTTGTGAAAAATTCTTCTGAGGTTTTCGAAAAGTTGTTCTTAGCTCTGATGTTACAGGCGTGAAACGCTTGATAAGAGAAAAAAGCCAATAAATTGGCGATCCGAGAGCATCGAAGTACGAGAACACCAGGAGCAAAGCCATGCGCAGTCGTAACGCGGCACTATGGAGCGGTGTATTTTTGGCGGTGTCAGGGGCCCATGGGCAGGCCATGACCCTGACTGAAGCTATACAAAGCACGCTGCAGTACCACCCGGAAATCAGTCAGAGCGTGAACAGTCGCCTGACCGCGGATGAAGAACTCAAGTTTGCCAGGGGAGGTTATCTGCCAACCGTCGATCTCGTGGCCGGTTACGGCCGGGAGAACACCGACAGCCCGACCACGCGCGCGGCGGGCAATCACAACGATGAAACCCTGACCCGCGGTGATGCGGAAATCCGTCTGCGGCAGATGCTGTTCGACGGCTTCGGCACCCCCAACGAGGTCAAGCGCAACGAGTCCAACGTCAACTCCAAGGCCTTCCGTATCCTCGGCACTTCGGAAACCGCTGCCCTGCGCACCGTCGAGGTCTACCTCGATGTGCTCAAGCGCCGCGAGATGGTGGCGCTGGCCAAGAACAACCTGCAGGCCCACGAACGTATCGGCGACCAGATCCGCCTGCGCAGCGAGCGCGGCGTCGGCTCCACCGCCGACAACGACCAGGCCATCGCCCGTCTGGCCCTGGCGCAGAACAACCTCTACACCGAGGAAGTGAACCTGGCCGACGCCGAGGCCAGCTTCTATAGCGCCACCGGCCGCATGCCGGATCAGCTGGAAGCGCCCTCCACGGTCAAGGCGGAGGTTCCGCCGGACCTGCTGGTGGCCCGGCAGAACATGCTCAGCGACAACCCGCTGCTGAAATCGGCGCAGGCCGACGTCAACGCCGCCGAAGCCCAGTATGAAGCCGCCAAGGCGCCCTTCTACCCGCGCTTCGACGCCGAGCTGGCCAAGGCGGCCAACAACAACGTCGACGGCGACGAAGGCCACTACAACAGCTGGGAAGCCCAGGTCGTGATGCGCTACAACCTGTTCAACGGGATGCGCGACAAGGCCCACCTGAACGCCACCTCGCACCAGATCAACGAGGCTCAGGACATCCGCAACAACGCACTGCGGCTGCTCAACGAGAACCTCTCGCTGGCCTGGGATGCGATGGAAAACGCCAAGAAGCAGACCCAGCCGGCCCGTGAATACGCCGACTACACCCGCAAGGTTCGCGAGGCCTACCAGCAGCAGTTCACCCTCGGCCAGCGCACCCTGCTCGACCTGCTGGACAGCGAGAACGAACTGTTCACCGCCAACCGCCGCTACACCGAAGTCCGCTACACCGAGGAGTACTCGATGTACCGCGTGCTCGGCAGCATGGGCTACCTGCTGAAGTCGCAGCACGTGGTGGCGCCGCATGAAGCGGTCGCACTGTCGGATGTGAAGAACGAGGCACGCCTGCCTGATCTGAAATAAGAAAGTCGCACGCGCTCGTCACCTTGCCCCGCGCCGCCCGGCGTCGGGGCGACGAACGTGAAGCGATACGACGGGGCACGGAACACCCGGCGTCCGGCACGCACCGGCGAGCACCTGCAAGCGCTCGCCGGCGGCTGCCGGCGCGGGTCCGCCCGGCCCGGGAGGAAGTAGCGTGACCATGATCATCCAGGAGCGCGGCGCACCCGCGCCGGGCGATCCGCGCCTGAGCCATGACGACCCTCTGCTCGACGGCCTGCTGATCCTCTGCCGCCTGCACGGCTGCGCGGTCAGTCGCAACAGCCTGTCCGCCGGCCTGCCGCTGCGCGACCAGCGCCTGTCCCCCGCGCTGCTGCCCCGTGCCGCCGCGCGTGCCGGCCTGCAGGGCCGCCTGCTGCGCCGCGAGCTGAAGAGCATTTCCAGCCTCAACCTGCCGGTCCTGCTGCTGCTCAAAGACGGCCGCAGTGCCGTGCTGCGCCAATGGCGCGACGATGGCCAGGCGCTGATCCTGCCCTGCGAAACCGAAGGCGGCGAGCAGGCGGTGAGCGCCGACGAACTGGCCGCCCAGTACAGCGGCCAGGCCCTGTTCGCCCGGCCTCGCCACGAACTGGAAGCCGCGCGCAAACCCCTGGTGCCGCGCGTCGAGGCCTGGTTCCGCGACACCCTGCGGCTGTCGCGCTGGCTCTATACCGACGCCCTGGTCGCCAGCCTGCTGATCAACCTGCTGGGCATGCTGGTACCGCTGTTCGTCATGCAGACCTACGACCGCGTGGTGCCCAACCAGGCCATCTCGACACTCTGGGTGCTCGCCGCCGGCCTGCTGCTGGGCACGCTGTTCGAACTGCTGCTGCGCGTGCTGCGTTCCAACCTGCTGGACATGGCCGGCAAGAAGACCGACGTGGTGCTCTCCGCCACCCTGTTCGAACGCATCACCGGCATGTCGCTCAAGGCCAAGCCGGAAACCATCGGCGGCTTCGCCCAGAGCATCCATGACTTCCAGGGCCTGCGCGAATTCCTCACCGCGCTGACCCTGACCAGCCTGATCGACCTGCCCTTCTCGCTGCTGATGATCCTGGTCATCGGCCTGCTCGGCGGCTGGTTGATCGCCATCCCGCTGCTGGCCTTCCCGCTCACCATCGTCTTCGCCCTGATCATCCAGAGCCGCCTGCGCGACACCGTGCAGAAGAGCCTGACCCTGGGCGCCGAGCGCCAGGCCCTGCTGATCGAAACCCTCGGCGGCCTGGAAACCCTCAAGGCCTGCGGCGCCGAGAGCGAGCGCCAGTACCGCTGGGAGGCCACCCACGGCGCCCTGGCGCGGCTGGACAACCATGCGCGCTTCCTCTCCGCGCTGGCCACCAACGGCACCCTGTTCCTCCAGCAGTTCGCCGGCATGGCGATGATCTGCGCCGGGGTCTACAGCATCCTCGACGGCAACCTCAGCGTCGGCGCACTGGTCGCCAGCTACATGCTCAACAGCCGCGTGCTCGCCCCGCTGGGGCAGATCGCCGGGCTGATCACCCGCTACCAGCAGGCGCGCCTGACCATGAAGAGCACCGACGCGCTGATGGAACTGCCGCAGGAACGCCAGGCTCGCCAGCGCCCGCTGGAGCGCACCCAGCTGCACGGCGCGCTGGAAGTGCGCCAGTTGAGCTTCAGCTACCCCGAGCAGACCACCCCGGCGCTGAACCACGTCAGCCTGCGCCTGGCCCCCGGCGAGAAGATCGGCATCATCGGCAAGAGCGGCTCGGGCAAGAGCACCTTCGGCCGCCTGCTGATGGGCTTCTATCACCCCGACGAAGGGCAGATCCTGCTCGACGGCCTGGACCTGCGCCAACTCGACGTCTCCGACCTGCGCCAGCAGATCGGCTACGTGGCCCATGACCTGCCGCTGCTGGCCGGCAGCCTGCGCGACAACCTGACCCTCGGCGCACGCTACGTCAGCGACGCGCGGATGCTCGAAGTGGCCGAGCTGACCGGCGTCAGCGAACTGGCCCGGCAACACCCGGCCGGCTTCGACCGCCCGGTGGGCGAGCGCGGCCAGCTGCTCTCCGGCGGCCAGCGCCAGGCGGTGCTGATGGCCCGCGCGTTGCTGCTCGACCCGCCGATCCTGCTGCTGGACGAGCCCACCAGCGCGATGGACAACAGCAGCGAGGAAATCCTGCGCAAGCGCCTGCACGAGGCCTGCCGCGACAAGACCCTGCTGCTGGTCACCCACCGCACCTCGATGCTCAGCCTGGTCGACCGCCTGCTGGTGCTCGACAGCGGCCGCATCGTCGCCGACGGCCCGAAAGACGCGGTCATCGAAGCATTGCGCAAGGGCCACGTCGGCCCGGCAGCGGGGTAATGGCCATGCACTTCTCCCAATCGATCCGCGACTACCTGGGCGGCAACGGCGCTCGCGACACCGAATTCATGCCCGAGGTGCAGGGCACCCTGCTGGAGGATTCGCCCAACGCCACGCGCATCACCTTGTGGGCGGCGCTCGGCCTGTTGGTAGCGGCCATCACCTGGGCCTACTTCGCCGACATAGAAGAGGTGACCAAGGGCGAAGGCAAGGCCATCCCTTCCTCCAAGGTGCAGACCATCCAGAACCTGGAGGGCGGCATCGTCTCGGAAATCTTCGTCCGCGAAGGCCAGGTGGTGGAGAAGAACCAGCCACTGCTGCGCCTGGACGACACCCGCTTCTCCTCCAACAAGGGCGAGACCGAGGCCGACCGCAATTCCCTGGAAGCCCGCGTCGAACGCCTGAGCGCGGAAGCCGAAGGGCGCGAGCCGGTGTTCACCGATGACCTGAAGAAAGACGCACCGCAGGTGGTGGAAGACCAGCTGGCGCTCTACCAGACCCGCATGCAGCGGCAGAACAGCGAGCTGAACATCCTCCAGGAGCAGTTGCGGCAGAAGGGCCAGGAGCTGCAGGAGTTCCGCGCCAAGGTGCAGCAGTACCGCTCGAGCCTCGGCCTGGTGCAGCAGGAAATCAACATGTCCGAGCCGCTGGTGAAAGCCGGTGCGGTGTCACCGGTGGAACTGCTGCGCCTGCGCCGCAGTGCGGTGGAAATCAGCGGCGACCTCAACGCCACCAACCTCGCCATTCCTCGCGCCGAGGCAGCGGTGAACGAAATCCAGCGCAAGATCGAGGAATCGAAGCTGGGCTTTCGCAGCGACGCGCTGAAGGAACTCAACGACGTCCGCACCGACCTCAACAAGCTCACCGCCACCAGCCGCGCCATCGACGACAAGGTCAACCGCACCCTGGTGGTCTCGCCCATGCGCGGCATCGTCAAGCAGCTCAAGGTCAACACCATCGGCGGCGTTGTCCAGCCGGGCAACGACATGGTGGAAATCGTCCCGCTGGAAGACAACCTGCTGGTGGAAGCGCGGGTGCGCCCGCAGGACATCGCCTTCCTCCACCCCGGCCAGCCGGCCACGGTGAAGTTCACCGCGTACGACTACACGATCTACGGCGGCCTCAAGGCCAAGCTGGAACTGATCAGCGCCGACACCATCACCGACGACAAGGGCAACAGCTTCTACATGATCCAGGTGCGCACCGACAAGAACCACCTGGGCACCGACGCCAAGCCCCTGCTGATCATCCCCGGCATGGTGGCAACGGTGGATATCATCACCGGCGAGAAGAGCGTGCTGGATTACATCTTGAAGCCGGTGTTGAAGGCGCGGTGGGAGGCACTGCGGGAACGGTGAGTTCTCCGCTCGGGCCTGCCCTCACCCCAACCTTCTCCCGGAGGGAGAGGGTTGGGGTGAGGGCTCCTGGTCCAATACAGCTGCCCACTCAGCCTTCTCCCCGCCAATGCGCCCCCGGCCCCTCCTCCGCCAGCTTGTCCCCCGGATTGCGCAGCGGGCAGGCCTCCATCGACAGGCAGCCGCAGCCGATGCAGCCATCGAGCTGATCGCGCAGCAGCAGCAACTTCTCGATCCGCTCGTTCAGATCATCCCGCCAGCGCGCCGACAAGCGCGCCCAGTCCGCCGCCGACGGGTTGTGCCCTTTGGGCAGCGAAGCCAAGGCCTCGGCGATCTCGCCCAGGGGGATACCAACTCTTTGCGCGACCTTGATCACCGCCACCCGGCGCAACGTATCGCGGGAATAGCGGCGCTGGTTGCCGGTGTTGCGCGAGCTGCTGATCAGGCCCTTGGCCTCATAGAAGTGCAGCGCGGAGACGGCCACGCCGGCACGTCTGGCCAGCTCGCCGACGCTCAGTTCGCGGTGCATGGAGCAGGAAGAAGATTCTTTCATGGGCTATTGACCTCAACTTATGTTGAGGTTTTACCCTCGCCTGGCATTCGGTTCAAGACAGGGAGCCCAGGAACATGACCCAACCCGCCCCGATCACCGCCCAGGCCTGCGTGGACAACCCGCATTTCATCCTGCAGATCGAGATCGACGTAACGCCCCAGCAACGCCCGCACATCGCCGCGCGCCTCTGCGATTACCTGTCGCACCTGCAGGAATTGTTCTACCGGCGTCCCGGCTACCTCGCCAGCGAGCTGCATGCCGAGGGCGAACCACAGCGCCTGGTCGGCCGCCTGCACTGGCGCCGCCGGGAAGACTGGGAAGCCGCCTGGGATTGCCGCGCCACCGCCAGCGACCTGTTCGCCGACAGCCTGCTCAGGCTCGGCGCACGGAGCATCCGCTTCGGCAGCGGCGAGACCGAGCGGGTTCAGGCGTAGGGCGTACAACCGTTCGCGGTTGTACGCCGGTACACGGCGCCCCTTCGCCCGCTCCTCGGCCGCGATCGGAGTGCCCTGGAACACTGGCCAATTGGCGTATAACGCGTAGCGTTATACGCCCTACGCCCTACGCCCTCGCCAGACTCATGTGCAACAGCGGGAATGGTCTTCCTTCGCCATCGACGGGCGAACGCCCGGTCTGGACAAAGCCGTAGTGCAGATAGAAACCAACCGCCTGGGGATTCTGCTCGTTGACGTCGACACTCAAGGTGCCGCGCAGATCGCGCACGAAATCCAGTAACGCACGGCCAAGGCCTCGCCCCCGGCAATCCGGGTCGATGAAGAGCATTTCCACGTGGCTATCGTTGAGGCCGATGAAGCCCTGCGGGCGGTCCTCGGCATCCACCGCCACCCACACCTCGACAGCCGGCAGGTAAAGGTCGCGAACCTGCGGCAGCAGGGCTTCGATGTCGGAGGGCTGGAGGAAATGGTGGGTCGCGCGCACGGCGCCCAGCCAGATAGCGAGCAGCCGCGGATTGTCCGCAGCGATGCGTTGGCGAATGAGCATGAAATCATCCTGATTCAGCAGATCGATTAGAGATAGCACGTCACCGGGTGACGGCCGCTGGAGCGTCGGCAGCATGAATGCCCGCTTCGCGAATCAACGCCTGGGCGGGGCACGGCAGAGGCAGCCGGAAAGAGAGGGAGGTCGATCCTACCCAGCCCTCCCCGGTCGGTAAAGCCTCACTCGCTCCGCCAATGCCACTCCTGTTCCCCGCATTCCAACCGCGCCTCCAGCCCCAGCCGGTCGAGAAACGCCGGGTCATGGGACACCACCAGCAGCGCGCCCCGGTACTGCCGCAAGAGCATTTCCAGCGCCTCGCGGGACGGCAGATCAAGGTGATTGTCCGGCTCGTCGAGGAGCAGCAGCTGGGCCGGGTGCTCGGCGTAGAGCTCGCAGGCCAGCGCCGCCTTCAGGCGCTCTCCCCCGCTGAGCAGCGAGCTGGGCAACCCGACCCGGGACGCCGGCAGCCCCAGTTGTGCCAGACGCGTCCGCAGCACTGCGGGGTCCGCCACGCCATTGCGCTGTTGCAACAGTTCAAGCACCGAGCGCTCGGGCAGCAACGCGGCAAGGTGCTGATCCAGGTAGGCGCTGCGGACCTTCACCTCGCACGACCCGGCCGCCGGACTCAGCGCACCCGCGACCACCTTGAGCAGCGTCGACTTGCCGCTGCCGTTGCGCCCGGTCACCGCCACGCGCCGGGGGCCGCTCAGTTGCAGGTCCAATGGCGCGGCATTGCCGAATGGCAGCCGCAGTCCCTCCAGCAGCAGCACGCCACGGGCCTGCGGCAACGCGCAGTCAGGCGCATTCAGGACCACTGCCGTGTCTTCGCATACCTGATCGAAAGCCTCCTGCACCTCCCGCGCCAGCCGCTCCCGACGTTCGTCATGCTGGGTGGCCAGGCGCGCGATGCTGCCCTGGCTGCGCTCCTTCTGCCGGTCGACGAGGATCTTCGCCTGGTTCGCCTCCTTCGCGTCCCGGCGCCCCTTGGCCTGCCGATGCTCCTGCCGCTCGCGCTGCTCCTGCATGGCGCGCTGCTGGCGGTCGCGCTCCTGCTTGCGCCGCTGCAGTTCACGCTGAGCGTTGTCCTGCTCCTGCCGGCGCGCCTCGCGGTAGAACGCATAGTCGCCGCAATAGCTGCGCAAGCCGGTGGCAGACAGCTCGACGATGCGCTGCATGTCGTCCAGCAGCAGGCGGTCGTGGCTGATGAGCATCAGCCCGCCGCGCCAGCGTTGCAGTTGCTCACGCAGGGCGTCTCGGCCGGCGCGGTCGAGAGGGTTGCTCGGCTCGTCGAGGATCAGCCAGTCCGCATCGCTGAGCCAGGCGCCGAGCAACGCCACCCGCGTGCACTCGCCACCGCTCAGCCGCGCAGCCGGCGCATCCGCCGCCAGGTGAGCAAGCCCGGCGTCGGCCAGTTCGGCTTGCAGGCGTGCACGAATATCCCAATGGCCGTCGAGACGTTCGAAATCCGTGGGATCGACCCCACCGGCCTCGACCCGTGCCAGCGCATCCAGCAGCGGTTGCACGCCGGCCAGATCGGCAACGCTGCGGAACGCCTGTGGCTCGAGGCGCTGCGGCAGGTAATGCACCGGCCCGGACGCCAGGCAACGACCACTGCCGGGAGCCAGCTCGCCGGCCATGATCCCCGCCAGCACGGACTTGCCCACGCCGTTGCGCCCGACCAGCGCGGTGCGGCGGTCGTCGAAGGTTTCGTTGAGGTCACTCAGCAGCGGCTCGCCGCTGGGCAGTTGGAAAGAGACGCCTTGCAGCGCCAGGGTGAACGGGCTCGTCATGCGCAGTACCAGATTGATGCCGGAATTCCCCCGGGAACAGGCCAGGGAAGGAAACGGGCCGTGAAACCACGGCGGCATCAATTGCGCATCGGACGAACACCTCGCGAAGGGGAATGAGGGGCGCAGTATAACGCGCATGCAGTGCTCTTGTAGGAGCGAGCTTGCTCGCGAACCCGCCCCACTCCGCAGTCGGAGGACAATCGGTTCGCGAGCAAGCTCGCTCCTACGAAAAGCGGGTCAGCGGCGTGGGCCGTGGTTGCGCAGGAAGGTCTCCTCGCCCATCGCGGCAATCTGCCCATCGATCAGTGCATCGAATGGGCGCAACAGGTCAGCATGGGACTGCGGCGCATCCAGCGCATCGAGCGCCTGCACCACCGCCTCGAGGGTCGACAGCGCGCCCTCGGCCGGCGCCTTGCGCAGGCGGTAGCGCGAAGTCAGCCCTTCCGGCAGGACGACCCGCGGCAGCAACGCGAGATTCGGGTTCAGGTGCAGCAGCTTGCGTGCCTTGCGCCAGGTGCCGTCGGGTACCACCAGCAGGCGTGGCTTATCCACAGGCCGGGCGGCCAGTTCGGCCAGCGCCACGGCGGATTCGCCGGGAAACAGCAGCCAGGCATCCCAGGCGGACAGCTCGAGGTCGCTGAAATCCTCGCCAACCATCAGCTCCGCGTTGGCCAGGCCGAGCGCCGCCAGGCGCGCGGTGTTCAGCGCATGGCCGACCTCGCTCGGGTGCTGCAGCAGGAGCACACGGGTGCGGTTGTCCAGGCGCGGGATCAGCGCGCACAGGCAGTGGTCCAGCGGGCGCTCGCAGCGCGGACAGCGAGCGCGGCTCACGACTGGCTCGGCTGGGTGCGCAGCAGGTCGCGGAAGTTCTGGATCAGCGGCTCGCGGGAACGGCCGCGGCGCAGGATCAGCGAGAACGGCGCCTGGTAGCCGAAGGTCGCCGGCAGCAGAGCGCGCAGGCGGCCCTGCTCCACCCAGGGATGCGCGTAGTGCTCGGGCAGGTAGCCGATATAGCCGCCGGAGAGGATCAGGATCAGCTGCGCCTCCATACTCTCCACGGTGCCGGCGCTGTGCTTGAAGCCGTGCCGCGCCAGTTCCGCCTGGCTCCAGTAGCCACGGCCGACCATGCGCTGCTGGGTGATCAGTTCGGCAGGAATGCGCCGGCCGTCGAACAGCGGATGGCGGTCGCTGCAGTACAGCCAGTGCTGCTCTCTATAGAGAGGCTGGTAGACCAGGCCGTTCATCCGGCTGAAGAAGGAACCGATGGCCAGGTCCAGGCGATTATCCAGCACCGCCAGTTGCAGCTCGTAGGGGCTCTGCACCTGAAGATGCAGGTGCACCGCCGGGTGCAGGCCGCTGAAGGAGCCGATCACGTCGGCCAGCGGCAGCGCCGGGTCGCTCACGGTGGAGTCCAATACGCCCAGGTTCAAGGTGCCGCGCAGTTCGCCCTTCAAGGTCGCTGCGTAGCGCTCGAAGCCTTCCAGTTCGCCGAGGATGCGCAGGGTTTCCTGATGGAACAGCTCGCCCTTGCTGGTCAGCCCGAAGCCGCCCCGGCCGCGGTGGCAGAGTACGATGCCCAGCTGATTCTCCAACTGGCTCATGTAGGTACTGATCGCCGAGGTCGACAGATTCAACTCCTGCTGGGCGGCGGCGAAACCCTGGCTGCGCACCACGCAGGCAAAAATCCGCAGCAGTTTGACGTCGGGCAGTGCGCTCGCGCTCATGAAGTCTCCGCAAAACCGCGGCCGGGCCGCTCTAGTTCAGTAGTTTCTGCACCTGAAAACAGAGGATAGAAAGCCAGCTATCTATCCAGGAACCGCAGGCCACAAGCTCGGCGGGCCGTCCGCTGCGGCAAGGTGGCGCAGTCTAGCCGCCCCGATTAGTTTAGAAAACTCTGAAGTGATTATTTGTAGCCAGCGATTTTTTCTACTACCCCGGCTGATGAGAATCCGGTCTCAGTATTCAACAAGCCTGTTTCCACGAAGACAGCGATCAGCCTGAGGCCCTTCCCATGGACAAGAAACTTCACCAGCCCCTGGGCGGCAATGAAATGCCGCGTTTCGGCGGCATCGCCACCATGATGCGCCTGCCGCATATCCAGTCCCCCGAAGAGCTCAACGAGCTGGACGCCGCCTTCGTCGGCGTGCCCCTGGACATCGGCACCTCCCTGCGCTCGGGCACCCGTTTCGGGCCGCGCGAAATCCGCGCCGAGTCGGTGATGATCCGTCCGTACAACATGGCCACCGGCGCTGCGCCGTTCGATTCGCTGAACATCGCCGACATCGGTGACGTGGCGATCAACACCTTCAACCTGATGGAAGCGGTGCGCATCATCGAGGAGGCTTACGACAAGATCCTCGACCACGGCATCCTCCCGCTGACCCTGGGCGGCGACCACACCATCACCCTGCCGATCCTGCGTGCCATCCACAAGAAGCACGGCAAGGTCGGCCTGGTGCACATCGACGCCCACGCCGATGTGAACGACCACATGTTCGGCGAGAAGATCGCCCACGGCACCACCTTCCGCCGCGCGGTGGAAGAAGGCCTGCTGGACTGCGACCGCGTGGTGCAGATCGGGCTGCGTGCGCAGGGCTACACCGCCGAAGACTTCAACTGGAGCCGCAAGCAGGGCTTCCGCGTGGTGCAGGCCGAAGAGTGCTGGCACAAGTCGCTGGAACCGCTGATGGCCGAAGTCCGCGAGAAAGTCGGCGGCGGCCCGGTGTACCTGTCCTTCGACATCGACGGCATCGACCCGGCCTGGGCGCCCGGTACCGGTACCCCGGAAATCGGCGGCCTGACCACCATCCAGGCGATCGAGATCGTCCGTGGCTGCCAAGGCCTGGACATCATTGGCTGCGACCTGGTCGAGGTCTCCCCGCCCTACGACACCACCGGCAACACCTCGTTGCTCGGCGCCAACCTGCTGTACGAAATGCTCTGCATCCTCCCGGGCGTAGAGCGCCGCTGAGCGCACGAGCACTTACATGAATAACGACGCCTGCGTAGCACAGGTGCTGGAGGCTGCCCGCGATCTCGTGGCAGCCTTCGCGCGCACCGACACCGAAGCCTACTTCGCCGCCTTCAGCGAAGACGCCAGCTTCATCTTCCACACCTGGCCGCAGCCGCTGCTGTCGCGCGCGGCTTACCGCGAGGTGTGGGAAGGCTGGTTGCGTGACGATGGCTTCGAGGTCCTTGACTGCCTTTCGAGCAACACCTTTGTGAGCCTGCAGGGCGAAGACGTGGCCGTGTTCTGCCACGACGTCGCCACGCGGCTGCGCATCCAGGGAGAGGAAAGCCTGAACCACGAACGGGAGACCATCGTCTTCCGCCGTGATCCGAAACTGGGCCGCTGGCTGGCCACACACGAGCACCTGTCACCGTCTCCGACGCCATAAAGACAGGGCTCCCCGGGAGGAAGTCATGGATAACAACAACAAAGCACACGCAATCACAACGATCGAGACATTCGGGGTCGAACAGATCCCGGACAACGAACGCAACGCCACGCCCACCGACCTGTTCCGCATGATCTTCGGTGGCGCCAACACCTTCGCCACCGCCGTGCTGGGCAGCTTCCCGGTGCTGTTCGGGCTGTCGTTCCAGGCTGGCGTCTGGGCCATCGTGCTCGGCGTGCTGGTCGGTTCGATCATCCTCGCGCCCATGGGCCTGTTCGGCCCGCTAAACGGCACCAACAACGCGGTCTCCTCCGGCGCCCACTTCGGCGTACACGGGCGGATCGTCGGTTCGTTCCTGTCGCTGCTCACTGCCGTCGCCTTCTTCTCCCTCTCCGTGTGGAGCTCGGGCGATGCGCTGATCGGCGGCGCCAAGCGCCTGTTCGACCTGCCGGAAACCGACCTGACCCTGGGTCTGGCCTATGGCCTGTTCGCCGTGCTGGTGCTGATCGTCTGCATCTACGGCTTCCGCTTCATGCTGATGGTCAACAAGATCGCCGTGTGGGCCGCCAGCCTGCTGTTCCTGCTCGGCCTGTTCGCCTTCGCCGGTCCCTTCGACGCTGGCTACGCCGGCACCGTGCAGATGGGCAGCGAAGGTTTCTGGGCCGCCTTCATCGGCGCCGCCCTGCTGGCCATGAGCAACCCGGTATCCTTCGGCGCCTTCCTCGGCGACTGGGCGCGCTACATCCCGCGCCAGACCTCGCAGAAGCGCATCATGCTGGCGGTGATCCTCGCCCAGCTGGCGACCCTGATCCCGTTCCTGTTCGGCCTGGCCACCGCCACCATCGTTGCGGTCAACGCCCCGGACTACATCGCGCAGAACAACTACGTCGGCGGCCTGCTGGCCGTGTCGCCGAGCTGGTTCTTCCTGCCCGTGTGCCTGATCGCGGTGATCGGCGGCATGTCTACCGGCACCACCTCGCTGTACGGCACCGGCCTGGACATGTCCAGCGTGTTCCCGCGCCTGCTCAACCGCGTGCAGGCCACCCTGCTGATCGGCCTGCTGTCCATCGCCTTCATCTTCATCGGTCGCTTCGCCGCGAACCTGGTGCAGAGCGTGTCCACCTTCGCCGTGCTGATCATCACCTGCACCAGCCCGTGGATGGTGATCATGATCCTCGGCCTGATCATCCGCCGCGGCTTCTACCACGCCGATGACCTGCAGGTGTTCACCCGTGGCCAGGAAGGCGGCGCCTACTGGTTCCACAACGGCTGGAACTGGCGCGGCATGGGTGCGTGGATCCCGAGCGCGGCCATGGGCCTGTGCTTCGTCAACCTGCCGGGCCAGTTCGTCGGCCCGCTGGGCAATCTGGCCGGCGGTATCGACATCAGCCTGCCGGTGACCCTCGGCATGGCCGCCCTGCTCTACATCGCCCTGCTGCGCAGCTTCCCCGAACCCGCTGGCGTCTACGGTCCCAAGGGCCCGCGCTGGGTTGCCAGCCATGACCGTCCGGTACGCAGCATCAGCGAGCCGACGGCCTGATCCAGGCTTCGCTGCCTGGCGAAGCGTTTGACCCCAAAGCCCCCATCGGACCGGTTGCCACCGGTCCGATGGCCTACCGCACGCCACGAGCGCGCGGCAACAATGACAATGCAAGTGTGAGGAACCAACCATGGCGTTAGATCTGATCGTCGTACTGATATATGCCGCCGGCATGTTATGGCTGGGCTGGTACGGCATGCGCCGCGCCAAGACCCACGAGGACTACCTCGTCGCCGGCCGCAATCTCGGCCCGTCGTTCTACATGGGCACCATGGCGGCTACCGTCCTGGGCGGCGCCTCCACCGTGGGTACCGTGCGCCTGGGCTACGTCCATGGCATCTCTGGTTTCTGGCTGTGCGCGGCACTAGGCGCCGGCATCATCGCGCTGAACCTGTTCCTCGCCAAACCGCTGCTCAAGCTGCGCATCTTCACCGTCACCCAGGTCCTGGAGCGCCGCTACAACCCAATGGCCCGCCAGGCTTCGGCGGTGATCATGTTCGCCTACGCCCTGATGATCGGCGTGGTCTCCACCCTGGCCATCGGCACCGTGATGCAGGTCCTGTTCGGCCTGCCGTTCTGGGTATCCGTGCTGCTGGGCGGCGGTGTCGTGGTGATCTACTCCACCATTGGCGGTATGTGGTCCCTGACCCTGACTGACATCGTGCAGTTCATCATCAAGACCGTCGGCCTGATGTTCATCCTGCTGCCGATCTGCCTGTACCGCGTGGGCGGCTGGGACGAACTGGTAGCGAAGCTGCCGGCGACCGCCTTCAGCTTCCACACCATCGGCTACGACACCATCATCACCTACTTCCTGATCTACTTCTTCGGCATCCTGATCGGCCAGGACATCTGGCAGCGTGTGTTTACCGCCCGCGACGAGAAGGTCACCAAGTACGCCGGCACCGCCGCGGGTGTGTACTGCGTGATCTACGGCCTGGTCGGCGCGCTGATCGGCATGTGCGCCAAGGTCCTGCTGCCTGACCTGGACAACGTCAACAACGCCTTCGCCGCCATCGTCAGCGCCGCCCTGCCGGACGGTATCCGTGGCCTGGTGATCGCTGCGGCCCTGGCCGCGATGATGTCCACCGCCAGCGCCGGCCTGCTCGCCGCCTCCACCACCATCACCGAAGACCTGCTGCCGATCTTCACCGGCCAGCGCTCCACCCGCCTGAGCCTGAACCGCCTCTGCACCCTGATCACCGGTGTCGTGGTCCTGGCCATCGCCCTGGTGGTGAACGACGTGCTCAGCGCCCTGACCCTGGCGTACAACCTGCTGGTGGGCGGCATGCTGATCCCGCTGATCGGCGCCATCTACTGGAAGCGCGCCACCACCGCCGGCGCCATCACCAGCATGGCTCTGGGCTTCATCACCGCACTGGTATTCATGCTCAAGGATGGCTTCGACGCCAACACCCCGATCTACTACAGCCTGGCCATCGGCCTGGTCAGCTTCATCGTCGTCAGCCTGCTGTCGCCGCGCCCGGCGCCGGTAGCCAACGCGGCCTGATAAGAACGTGCGCTAGGCAAGAGGGCGCGGCGAGATGATCTCCGCGCCCTTTTGCATCATGACCTCACCCACGAATAGTAAGGAACTGCCATGACCACCTGCGGCGAATTCCTCGTCAAGCAACTCGAAGCCTGGGGCGTCGATACCGTCTTCGGCATCCCCGGCGTACACACCGTCGAGCTGTACCGCGGCCTGCCCCACAGCGGCATCCGCCACATCACCCCGCGCCACGAACAGGGCGCCGGCTTCATGGCCGACGGCTACGCGCGCGTCACCGGCAAGCCGGGCACCTGCTTCATCATCACCGGCCCGGGCATGACCAACATCCTCACCGCCATGGGCCAGGCCTACGCCGACTCCATTCCCATGCTGGTGATCTCGAGCGTCAACGAGCGCTCGCGCCTCGCCCACGGCAACGGCTACCTGCACGAGCTGCCGAACCAGCGCGCCATGGTTGCCGGCGTCAGCGCCTTCAGTCATACCCTGATGAGCGTCGACGAACTGCCGGCCGTGCTGGCCCGCGCCTTCGCCGTGTTCGACAGCGAGCGCCCGCGCCCGGTGCACATCGAGCTGCCGCTGGACATCATCACCGCCCCGGCCGACCACATGCAGGTGCTGCCGCGCGTCCAACTGGCCCGCCCGGCCCCGGCCCGCTCGCCGCTGCATGAAGCCGCCGCCAAGCTGGCCAAGGCGCAGAAACCGCTGCTGCTGCTCGGTGGCGGCTGCGTCGCCGCCCAGGCAGAAGCCCGCGCCCTGGCCATCGCGCTGGACGCACCGACCGCACAGACCATCAACGCCAAGGGCCTGCTGCAGCCGGACCACCCGCTGCTGATCGGCAGCAACCAGTCGCTGATCCCGGTCCGTGAACTCGCGCTGGAAGCCGACGTGGTGCTGGCCATCGGCACCGAGCTGGGTGAGACCGACTATGACGTGGTGTTCGACGGCAACTTCAAGATCGGCGGCGAGCTGATCCGCATCGATATCGATCCGCAGCAGCTGATGCGCAACTTCGCGCCGACCATCGCCATCCAGGCCGACGCCCGCACCGCCATGCGCGCCCTGCTGGAACTGCTGCCGGCCCGCGAGGCCGACGCTACCAGCCCTGGCTCCCAGCGCGCGGCCAAGGTGCGTGCGCAACTGGCCGAGGACTTCAGCGGCTGGGCACACTACCGCACCCTGTTCGACAAGATCCTCGAAGTGCTGCCCGACGCCCGCTTCGTCGGCGACTCGACCCAGACCGTCTACAGCGGCAACCACCTGGTGGAGCTGGACGGCGGTCGTCGCTGGTTCAACGCCTCCACTGGCTACGGCACCCTGGGCTACGGCCTGCCGGCCGCCATTGGCGCCAAGCTCGGTGAGCCGGGCCGCCCGGTGATCAGCCTGATGGGCGACGGTGGCCTGCAGTTCACCATGACCGAACTGGCCAGCGCCGTGGAAGCCAAGGTGGGCATCGTCGTGCTGCTGTGGAACAACCACGGCTACGGCGAGATCAAGCGCTACATGGAACGCCGCGACATCACCCCGCTGGGCGTGGACATCTACACCCCGGACTTCCTCGCCATCGCCAGGGGCTTCGGCTGTGCCGCCGAGCGCGCCCGCGACCACGACCACCTGCAGGAGCTGCTGCGCACCGCGCCGAGCGATCGCCCGCTGATCGTGGAAGTGATGGAAGCGGCGCCGTTCGCGCCGTAATCAGCGCACCGGGAAGTCCTGCAGGAGCGAGCTTGCTCGCGAACCGCCCAACCCGGGAAGTGTTCGCGAGCAAGCTCGCTCCTACGAAGAGCTCCAGCACGCCGGGCTTGGCCCTGGCGCCAACGAATGGCACGGTGTACCGGCGTACAACTGCAAACGGTTTTACGCCCTACGCTCAGCACGACAAGGCGCGAATCCATGAAGATTGTCACCCGTGACCGCTGGTTCGAGGTCCGCCACTGCTACGACGGCGTCAGCCTGATCCACGAGCCCTACGTCCGCCCCTTCTACCGCTGCAACATGTGGCACATCCAGGGCCGCGAGCGCGACGTGCTGGTGGACAGCGGCTCCGGCCTGGTCAGCCTGCGCGAGCAACTGCCCTGGCTCACCGACCGTCCGCTGCTGGCGGTGGCCAGCCACACGCACTTCGACCACATCGCCGGCCACCACGAGTTCGACGAGCGCCTGGTGCACCCGGCCGAAGCCGACATCCTCGCCAGCCCTGACGGCGAGCGCACCCTGGCTACAGCCTTCGTCGACGACGAGATGTTCGACGCGCACCCGGACTGCCCGCTGTGCTATGCCGAATACCGCGTCAAGGCAGCGCCGGCGACCCGAACCATCGATGAAGGCGACGTGCTCGAGCTCGGCGACCGCACCCTCCAGGTCCTGCACACTCCCGGCCATTCGCCGGGCGGCATCAGCCTGTGGGAAGAGAAGACGCAGACGCTGTTCTCCGGCGACATCATCTACGACGGCCCGCTGATCGAGGATGCCTACCACTCCAACCTCGACGACTACGCCGCGAGCCTGGCGCGCCTGCGCGAGCTGCCGGTGCGTACCGTGCATGGCGGGCACTTCGACAGCTTCTCCGGGGAACGGCTGAAGGTGATGATCGACGACTGGTTCAAGGCCCACGAATAACGGGCAATCCGTGAAGAACCAAAACAAAAAACCCGCCAGCTGGCGGGTTTTCCTTTTGCGATGGGCGGGGCGCGATCAGTAGCGCCGGCGCAGCTCCATCAGGCGACGTTGCTCGTCGCTGCGGATGGGGATGGGTTGCAGACGTGGAGGCTCGATCAGGCCGAGCGTGACACCGAGTTTCCACGCAATGCTTTGCAGCCAGACTTTCATGGAATGCCTCCTTGTACGAATTCAGGTCGGGCGGCCCGTTACCACCATGGGCCGCCCTAGGAAGAATAGCCCGGCGTCCCACTCTCCGCCCGTGCCACTCACTCCTTGATACAAAGCCTATCGTCTTCCCTCGGCGCAGCGCCTGACCTGAATCAAGAGCGCGACATTTCCCCCATCAGCGGCGAAGCATCCGCCGGATCCACTGCTCGCTGCTTACCAGCGTGATGCCCGCCAGCACCAGCACGGCGCCCGCGACGAAATTCAGGGTCAGCGGCTCGCCGAGAATCAGCACGCCGAAAGCGATGCCGAACATCGGCGTCATGAAGGAAAACACCGCCAGGTTCGACGCCAGGTAGCGGCGCAGCAGCCAGAACCAGGTGAAGTAGCTGAAGAACGACACCACCAGCCCCTGGAACAGCACGCTGCCCACGCCGATGGCGGTGAAGCTGACGTCATGGGTCTTGCCCAGCGCCAGCGCGGCGAAGGGCAGCAGCAGTGCGGCGATCAGCAGCTGGTAGAACAGCGTGAGGATCGGCTTGGCCTCGGACAGCCGCGTAGTGCGAACCGCTACCGTGGTCATGCCCCAGGCGAAGCCGGCGAGCACGCCGAAGGCATCGCCCAGCAGCATGCGGCTGTCCATGCTGGCGAAGTCGAAGCCACCGCCGAAACACATCGCGATGCCACCAAAGCACACGCCGATCCCCAGCCACTGCAGCGGACGCAGGCGTTCGCTGGGCAGCAGGAAATGCAGCGCCAGCGCCGAGAAGATCGGCGCCGTGTAGATGAACACCGCCATATGCGAGGCCGACGTATAGACCAACCCCTGGGCGATGAAGAAGAACTCGGCGGCGAACAGCACGCCGGCCAGCAGCCCGCCCTTGAGCGTGCCCTGGCGCAGGAAGCCTTCCCAGCCGCCGCGCCAGCACATGATCAGGCCCACCGCCACCGCGGCCACCAGGTTGCGCCCGAAGGCCTGCATGATCGGCGCGATATCCGGCGCGGCCAGTTTCACCATCACCGCCTGGATGCCCCAGATCACGCAGAGGCCGGTCATGACCTGGATGGCGAAGGCGTCGGCGCCCTTGCGCTCGACTATGTTGGCGGGCGTGTTCATGAACGCCTCCTTGCGAAGGCGTGTGCAACGTTCGGGCAGGTCATGGCAAGGCTCGGCAGTTCAACAAAAGCGGGAAGCCCAAATGAGAATCGGCGGACTTCCTCGAGGAAAGTCCGCCGATCATGCCAGTTCGCGACAGCTGCCCGCCAACGGAAATCCGCCGTTCAGAGCGCCGCGGGCGACATTATTTCCCGGATTTCACCTGGGTCCAGGTGCGGGTACGGATGCGCTCAAGCTTGGGCGGCAGCATTTCCACCGAGAACAGCTTGGCCTGCACATCCGCCGGCGGATAGACGTTGGGATTGTCGTGCAGCTCCTTGGAGATCAACCCGTCCGCCGCCTGGTTGGGGTTGGCGTAGGCGACGTAGTCGGAGATCGGCGCGACCACTTCCGGGCGCAGCAGGTAGTTGAGAAAGGCGTGGGCCTGCTCGACGTTCTTCGAGTCCTTCGGAATCGCCAGCACGTCGAACCAGGCGGCGGCGCCTTCCTTGGGAATGCGGTACTCGATGTGGATGCCGTTGCCCGCTTCCTTGGCGCGGTTGGCCGCCTGCATCGCCCCACCGGACCACGCCAGGGCCACGCAGACGTCGCCGTTGGCCAGAT
Source organism: Pseudomonas sp. PDM18 (assembly GCF_014852585.1). Taxonomy (GTDB): domain Bacteria; phylum Pseudomonadota; class Gammaproteobacteria; order Pseudomonadales; family Pseudomonadaceae; genus Pseudomonas. The sequence goes on from NZ_JACVBX010000001.1 coordinate 346,684, forward strand.
CGGTAACGAACTTCGAGGAGCTGAAGTAGGTGATGTTCGGGCGCAGCTTTGCCAGCAGTTCCTCGGCCTTCTTGTAGTCGTCCGGATTGTGGCTGTTGGGCGACAGGCCCAGGTAATGCAGGACCTGCGGGATCACCTCGGTGGGCGAGTCGAGGAAGGCCACGCCACAGGATTTGAGCTTGGCGAGATTTTCCGGCTTGAACACCAGGTCCCAGGAGTCCACCGGCGCGTTGTCGCCGAGCACCGCCTTGACCTTGTCGACGTTGTAGGCGATGCCGTTGGTGCCCCACATGTAGGGCATCACGTACTGGTTGCCCGGGTCCTTGCTCTCCAGCACCTTGAGCAGTGCGGGATTGAGATTCTTCCAGTTCGGCAGCTTGCTCTTGTCCAGCGGCTGGAACACGCCGGCCTTGAGGTAGTTGGGGAGGAAGCTGTCGCTGGGCACGACCACGTCATAGCCCGAGTGCCCGGAAAGCAGCTTGGCTTCCAGCACTTCGTTGCTGTCGTAGACGTCGTATTGCGGCTTGATGCCGGTCTCGCCCTGGAAACCCTTGAGGGTGTCCGGGCCGATGTAGTCGAACCAGTTGTAGATGCGCACTTCCGGTGCAGCGCTGGCGGCGCTGGCCGTGACGAGGGTGGCGGCGGCGAGCAGGCCGCGCAGCGCGGTGTTCTTGTTCATGTCCTTCCCCAGCTGGATGCGCTCGCACTGTGACCACTAAAAAACGGGTTGCGAGCAATGAAATGCAATCGGGCGGATTCTCATCCGCCCGATTCGTCTTATCAGCGTGCAGCGCCTTCGTAGCCCTGCAGCACGTTCACCGCGTTGACGCCGATGGCCTCCACCGCGTAACCGCCTTCCATGATGAACAGGGTCGGGATACCCAGTGCGGCGATGCGCTCGCCCATCTTCAGGTAGTCCGGGCTGTCCAGCTTGAACTGCGAAATCGGGTCGTCCTTATACGTATCCACGCCCAGCGATACAACCACCGCGTCCGGCGCGTAGTCCGCGATCTTCCGGCAAGCGTCGTCCAGCGCGGCGAACCAGCCGTCCCAGCCGGTGCCATGGGGCAGCGGGTAGTTGTGGTTGTAGCCCTCGCCGGCGCCTTCGCCGTGCTCGTTGGCGTGACCAAGGAAGTACGGGTACTCCACCAGCGGGTCGCCATGGATCGAAGCGAACAGCACATCGTTGCGGCGGTAGAAGATGTCCTGGGTGCCGTTGCCGTGGTGGTAGTCCACATCGAGGATGGCCACGCGCTTGGCGCCCTGGTCGAGGAAGGCCTGGCTGACGATGGCGGCGTTGTTCAGGAAGCAGTAGCCGCCCATGAAGTCGCTGCCGGCATGGTGGCCCGGCGGACGGCACAGGGCGAAGGCGGTGCTGGCGCCCTGGCGCATGTGGTCCTGGGCGGTCAGCGCGACCTGGGCCGAGCTATACACGGCTTGCCAGGTGCCGGCGGTGATCGGCGCCTCGGTGTCGAAGCTGTAGTGGCCCACTTCACCCATCAGCGCGGTCGGGATGGGGCCGTCACGCAGCAGGCGGCGCCCCGGGAAGGTGGTGGAGACCAGGTCGCCGGTGTGACCTTCGGCCGCCCAGCGGGCCCAGGCGCCCTTGAGGAATTCGACGTAGCGGGTGTTGTGCGCGCGCAGGATCGGCTCCATGCCAAAGTCCTTGGGCTCAATGATTTCGCCCAGGTTCTGCGACTTCACGCGGGCCAGCACGGTGTCCGCGCGGCTGGGCATCTCGAAGCAGGGCTGGAGTTTGCCGTCGACCAGTTCGGACTGGCCGAAATGCAGGCGGTGATCATCGCTGTACACGGTAAGCATGGGAGTACCCTCTGAAGGATTCTTGTTGTCCGGTGACGGGAATTCTGCCCAGCGACCGCCTCGCACAGAACAGCGGAAGCGGCCAAAAGGGGATTGATGTGGCCAGAATTTCTGACCCTTAACCATCTGCATGCGCTGATTATCCGCTTTCGCCCGGCAAAGACCCACCGCAGCGGCGCTATGCTCAGGGAATTGTCCCGGCCGTGGACCGGTCGAACATCATCAAGGGTTGTGACCACAGGATGGGGGAAGATGCGGGAAACCTTCGTACGCGCCTGCAGCCGTGCGCTGCTGATGCTGACCCTGTCGCTGGCGGGCGTTGGCGCCGTGCTGGCGGACGAGCCGACCGATGTCCAGGCCGGCGATTCCATCCAGCTGCCGGAGCTGCCCGAGGATGCTGGCGTCGAGCAACTGAGCGCCCGTCTTGAGCTGATCCGCCAGCGCGTCTCCGCCGACAGCGACGATGGCCTGCTGTCGAACCTGCGGCAGTCCGCGCTGGCCGTTCAGGCGCGGGCGGAACAGAACGCCACCGACATCGGCACGGCGCTGTCGCGCACCGAGGACCAGCTCAAGGTGCTCGGCCCGGTCACGCCCAACGAGGCCGAAAGCCTGACCCGGCAGCGCAACGACCTGACGGATGCCCAGAAAGACCTGCAGAAGCAGCTGGAACGCGCCAACCAGCTGGACAAGAACGCCCAGGACCTCGCCGTGCAGATCGTCAACCTGCGCCGCAGCCAGTTCAACTCGCAGATCGCCACGCGCTACCCGCCGCCGCTGAGCCCCAGTTTCTGGTCGAACCTGATCCGCCCCACCGACGATGACCTGACGCGCCTGCAATCCATGCGCGCGCAGATTGGCGATGCCTTCGCCACGATCTGGCAGCCCGAGCACCGACCGCCCTTCATCGCCAGCTTGATCGTTGCCGTGCTGCTGTGGATTCCCGGGCGGCGCCTGCTGGAACAACTGCTGACCAAGGCGATGATCCGCTGGATTCCGGTCGGTCGCCTGCGCCGCAGCGCCCTGGCGGTGGCGGTCGGCCTGGCCACCATCCTGACCCTCGGCGGCGGTGCCGCGGTGATCCACGAGGGCATGAATTGGCACCACCAGCTCAGCGGCAACATGGACAACCTGGGCGACCAGTTGCTCTCGCTGGTGATCTTCTGCACCTTCACCGCCGGCCTGGGCCGTGCGTTGCTGGCCGTGCAGCGGCCGTCCTGGCGACTGCCCGACCTGCCCGACCCGGTAGCCACCGCCCTCTCCCCCTTCCCTTGGCTGATGGCCTGGCTGCTGCTGGCGCTGGGCACGCTGGACCGCATCAACAGCGCCAGCGGCGCCAGCCTCGCCCTGACCGTGGCCGTCAACGGCCTCACCGCCCTGGCGACCGCCGTGCTGTTTGGCATCGCGCTGTATCGCTATCGCGTCGCTCGTCGCGAAGCCGAAGGCCACAAAACCTCACCGCTGGCCAGCATCCTGGTGTTCGCGATGCTGCTGACTGTGCTGCTGATCGTGCTCGCGCTGGTCACCGGCTACCTGTCACTGGCCTACTTCTTCGCCGGCAAGCTGCTTTGGGCCAGCGTGGTATGCGCCACCGGCTACCTGCTGACGAGCCTGTTCGTCGACCTTTGCGAGGTACTGCTGTCGCCGCGCCAGCCGATCGGCGAGCGACTGGCGGAGAACCTCGGCGTCGATCCGCGCCACCAGGCGCAGTTCGTCACCCTGCTGACCGGCGCCGGGCGCACGCTGCTGGTGCTGTCCACGCTTCTGATCGCCTTCTCCACCTCCGGCACCAGCCCCGGCGAGCTGCTCCAGGGACTGGTGCAGCTGGTTGAAAGCGGCCAGTCGCTGGGACGCCTGAACATCGTCCCGCAGGACATCCTGCTGGCCCTCGGCACCCTGGCCGCCGGCCTCTTCGGACTGCGCCTGCTCAAGCGCTGGCTGGCCGACGAGCTGCTGCCGGAAACCCGCATGGACGCTGGCATGCGCGCCTCGCTGGTGACCCTGGTGGGCTATATCGGCATGGTCATCCTGGTGCTGCTGGTACTCTCGGCGCTGCGTATCAACCTCACCAGCCTGACCTGGGTGGTCAGCGCCCTGTCGGTGGGTATCGGTTTCGGCCTTCAGGCCATCGTGCAGAACTTCATCTCCGGCCTGATCCTGCTCACCGAGCGCCCGGTGAAGGTGGGCGACTGGGTCAGCCTGACCGGCGGCGTGGAGGGTGATATCCGGCGGATCAACGTGCGCGCCACGGAAATCCAGATGTCCGACCAGTCCACGGTCATCGTGCCCAACTCCCAGTTCATCTCGCAGAACGTGCGCAACGTGACCATGGGCAGCGCGCTGGGCGTGGTCGGCATCAACCTCACCCTGCCGCTGGACACCGACGTGCAGAAGGTCCGCGAACTGATGCTCAAGGCCTACAGCGAACACGAGAACATCGTCGAGACGCCGGCCCCTTCGGTGACTTTCAAGGACCTGGGCGCCACCGGCCTGACCCTGGCCGCCTCGGGTAACGTCAGCAGCCCGCGCGCGGTGTACTCGACCAAGAGCGACCTGCTGTTCACCATCTTCAGCGGCCTGCGCGAGGCCGGCATCAGCCTGAGCACGCCGCAGAACCTGATCCTGCAGCGGCCGCAAACGGCCCGCGCAGAGCCCGCCGACGAAGCGGCAGCACCGCAAGTCGGCGATGACACCGGGCCGAATCCGTCGCCGTAGAATGAAGAGGTTACGCCGGCGGGGCAGCCGCCTCACCGGCCTTCGCGCAACAGTCCCGCGCGGGAGTTGGCGTTGCGCCCGCAGCGTCCCGTGCCCGCCGTTGGCCGGCGCCCGTCGCGGCACGCGGCACCGCCGCCTGCCGCCTTCCTTCCTCGGTTGCCGCCGGGCCTCCCCGCTGCGGCGCACGGGAGATCGCGCGATGGACGAAGCCAGACTCAACGAATTCATGGGCAAGCTGGTCACCGACATGGGTGGCGCGGCGATGCTCGCCAACATCATCCTGGGCGAAGAACTGGGCCTCTACAAAGCCATGGCCGACGGCCAGTGGCTAAGCCCGGCGCAACTGGCCGAACGCAGCGGCTGCAATGCCCGCCTGCTGCGCGAATGGCTCAGCGCCCACGCAGCCTCCGGCTACATGGAGCACCAGGACGGCAACTTCCGCCTGCCCGAGGAACAGGCCATGGCGCTGGCCATCGAGGACTCGCCGGTGTACGTCGCCGGCGGCGCGTCGGTGGTCGCCGCGCTCTACCACGACAAAGACAAGCTGGTCGCCGCCATGCGAGGCGACGGCGCCCTGGCCTGGGGCGATCACCACCCGTGCATGTTCTCCGGCACCGAGAAGTTCTTCCGCCCCGGCTACCGCGCGCACCTGGTGGCCGAGTGGCTGCCGGCCCTGGACGAAGTGGTCGGCAAGCTCGAACGCGGCGCGCGGGTCGCCGATGTCGGTTGCGGCCACGGTGCCTCCACCATCGTCATGGCGCAGTCCTTCCCGGCCTCGAACTTCGTCGGCTTCGACTACCACCAGCCGTCCATCGAGGTGGCCAACCAGCGCGCCGACCAGGCCGACGTCGCCGCGCGCGCCAGCTTCCAGCGCGCCAGCGCCAAGGACTACCCGGGCAACGACTACGACCTGATCTGCTTCTTCGACTGCCTGCACGACATGGGCGACCCGGTGGGCGCCGCGCAACACGCTCGCCAGGCACTGAAGGCGGACGGCACGGTGCTGTTGGTGGAACCCTTCGCCAATGACCACCTGGACGACAACCAGAACCCGGTCGGCCGGCTGTTCTATGCCGCCTCGACCTTCATCTGCACGCCCAATTCGCTGTCCCAGGAAGTCGGGCTGGGGCTGGGTGCACAAGCCGGCGAAGCGCGGCTGCGCAAGGTATTCGAAGAGGCCGGCTTCAGCCGCTTCCGCCGCGCGGCGCAAACGCCGTTCAACCTGATCCTCGAAGCCCGCCCGTAACGCCTCCCCGATCAGCTACAGCGCCCGGAATACGGGCGCTGTACCACGGAAGCAATTCGTCATTTGGACGTCATCAATTCGTTATGTGGCCCGTTGAAACTCGCAGGCTTTCAACCCAGGGAAGCCCCCAAGATGTTCAATAAAAAGACTGCCAACAAAGCTGCATCTCTCGCTGTGCTCGTCGCCGCCCTCGCCGGCTGCGCCGCTCAGGCTCCGGTCGCCAGCAAGGAAGCCACCCCCAACAACGACGACTGGTACCTGGTCCGCACCGACGAGACCCTCTACCTGTTCGATGACGCCACCGTTTACCGGGACTACATCGTGACCGGCAAGACCACCTACACCAAGGAAGTCGGCGAGAAGGACAAGTTCGGCCAGAACGTCGTGCTGGTCGTGCGTGCCGAAGACAAGGACAAGGACGCGAAGAAGATCGCCTCCTACCAGTTCTACAAGCAGAGCCTGCCGCCGGCGGCCGGCTTCTACGGCGAAATCCGCCAGGAAGGCGTGATCTACGTGGCCCAGCGCTACGGCGACATGATCGACATGAACGGCCTGGGCGAACCGATCTTCCGCCACACCGAAATCGCCAGCGGCCCCAATGGCGAGCGCGTGGTGTACCTGATGCAGAAGGAAGAGAAGAAGCCGGTCGGGCTGATCGCCCGCTTCCAGAAGATCTACGGCATCACTCCCGCCAAGGGCTGATGACGAAAAAGCGCGCACTCCGGGGAGGGAGTGCGCGCTTTTCACAACTGACCGGCGCCGCAACGGCGCGGGTGCGGCTTAGCTGGAAGACTCCAGCTGCACGGAAATCTTCTCCGGCACTTCGATGCCCCAGTCACCAAACTGGTACCAGTCATCGCCGAGCATTTCGGCCGGGTGCATGGTGCGGTCCGCGCCATTGCCGCAGGCCAGGTTGGTTGCCGGGCAATATCGGTCGCAGCCCCAGCAGATGCGCTCCGGGTGCGGCGGATTGAGGGGAAATTTCTTGGCCATGGTCAGGCCCTCGGGCTTCCTTGTGGGACTCCTGAAGGCTATGCCTGTCAGACCGACCTGAGCCTTGATCCGCGACAATTCCGCGCGCAATTCCTGCGCGGTGCTTGGTGCGCGAATATTTATGCTCGGCTCTTTATGCACGGCTCTCTATGCACGGAAGTGGCTCGGCGGCTGGCCGCTCCAGCGCTGGAAGGCGTGGCGCAGGCTGGCGGTCTCGCTGAAGCCCAGTTCCTCGGCGATGCGGTAGATCGGCATGTCGCCGTCCTGCAGCAGTTCCTTGGCGCGGGCGAAGCGCAGCTCGTCGAGCAGTTGCTGGTAGCTGGTCTGCTGTTGTTGCAGGTGGCGGCGCAGGCTGCGCGAGGAACAGTTCAGGCGCCGTGCCAGTTCCTCCAGGCCCGGCGGCTCCTGCAGGCGCTCGCCGAGGATCGCACGCACCTTGTCCAGCCAGGCACGGCGCGCCGCCAGGTCGATGTTCTGGCGGCGGCATTGTTCGAGCATCTCGCGGTGAGTCACCGCGTCGGCCAGCGGCAAGCGCATGTCCAGCCAGCTAGCGGGGAAGCCGATGGCGCTGCGCGCGCAATCGAACTCCAGCTGGCAGCCGAACAGCGTGGCATAGGCTGCGCGGCGGTCGGCCGGGCCGGCGTAGTCGAATTCGGCGCGCACCAGCGGCAGCGGCTGGCCGAGCAGGTCGGCGCAAGCCACCTTCAGCGAGCCCAGGCACAGCTCGGTGTTGAACGGGCGCATCTCCTCCTCTTCGCCGTAGCCGGTGGCGACCAGCCAGGCCATGTCGCCTTCCACTTCCAGCGCGAGGTGGAAGTACGTACCCAGCAACACCGGGTAACTCAGCCCGATGCGCAGCGCTTCGCCCAGGGTCGGCGCGGAGATCAGCGCATAACCCAGAAGGCCGTAGGCGGTGATCCGCGTGCGCACACCCAGGCGCAGGCCAAGTGCCGGTTCGCCAGCGAGGTTCTGCACATTGCCGAAGACCTGCTGCTCCTGCCAGGGGCTGACCAGCCGGCGCAGGTCGAGCAGATCGTCGCCGGTGATGCCGCTGCCCTCGAGGATGGACTCGCGGCTGTGCCCCTCGGACTCCATCAGCGCGACGGTCAGCGAGGTCATGTGCAGGGAGTTGAGCCAGGTGGAGCGGGAGAAGGTCAGAGGATTCATTCGATGCCCATCGTAGACGCTACGGCGCGCCAGCGGATGTTACCGCGGCTGGCGCAGGTCTGGGGGAGGCAAGATGCGTGCCGGCCACCTGGCGTGGCCGTATCGATCCCCACGGGGCGGGGCTTGCGAGCCCGGACGGGAAATTTTCCGCCGGCTGCAGGGTTACCTTTGCGGACGCCAGGACGGTGCGGATGCACCGTCCTGGCGCTCGACCCTGTGTAGCTCAACCACGCGAGAGGAAGCGCATGCCCTCTTCCAGGCCGCTCAGGGTCAGCGGGAACATCTGCTCCTTCACCAGCTCGCGCACGAGGCCCGTGGAGGCGGTGTAGTTCCAGGTGTCCTTCGGGTACGGGTTGATCCAGATGAGCTTCTTGTACTTCTCCATGAAGCGCTGCATCCAGACGTAGCCGGCCTCCTCGTTCCAGTGTTCGACGCTGCCGCCGGCCTGGGTGATCTCGTAGGGCGCCATGGCGGCGTCGCCGACGAACACCACCTTGTAGTCCGGCCCGTACTTGTGCAGCAGGTCGAAGGTGGCGGTGCGCTCGTTGCCACGGCGCAGGTTGTTCTTCCACACCGATTCGTAGATGAAGTTGTGGAAGTAGAAATACTCCAGGTGCTTGAACTCGGTCTTGCAGGCCGAGAACAGCTCTTCGCAGACCTTCACGTGGGCGTCCATGGAGCCGCCGATGTCCAGCAGCAGCAGGAGCTTCACGGTGTTGCGGCGCTCAGGGCGCATCTGGATGTTGAGCAGGCCGGCATCCTTGGCGGTGTGGTCGATGGTGCCGTCGATGTCCAGCTCTTCCGCCGCGCCCTCGCGGGCGAACTTGCGCAGGCGGCGCAGGGCGATCTTGATGTTGCGCGTGCCGAGCTCGACCTGATCGTCGAGGTTCTTGTACTCGCGCTGGTCCCAGACCTTGGCGGCCTTGCCCTGGCGCTTGCCGGCGTCGCCGACGCGGATGCCCTCGGGGTTGAAGCCGCCGGAGCCGAACGGGCTGGTGCCGCCGGTGCCGATCCACTTGTTGCCGCCGGCGTGGCGTTCCTTCTGCTCTTCCAGGCGTTTCTTGAACTCCTCGATGAGCTTGTCCAGGCCGCCGAGGGACTGGATCTGCGCGCGCTCCTCGTCGGTCAGCAGGCGCTCGAATTCCTTGCGCAGCCACTCTTCGGGGATCAGCGCCTTGAGATGGTCGTCGAGCTTTTCCAGGCCCTTGAAGTAGGCGCCGAAGGCCCGGTCGAACTTATCGAAGTGGCGCTCGTCCTTCACCATGATGGTGCGGGCGAGGTAGTAGAACTCGTCCATGTCGGCGAACACGACGCGGTGCTTGAGCGCATCGATCAGGTCGAGCAGCTCGCGCACCGACACCGGCACCTTGGCCGCGCGCATTTCGTTGAACAGGTTGAGCAGCATGGATATGCCCTCACAGAAAATCGGACAGTCCCCTCCCCCATTGGGAGAGGGTCAGGGTGAGGGGGAAACACGGCGCGGTGGCCATGCCCTCACCCCTGCCCTCTCCCAGAGGGAGAGGGGGAAAAGCCAGAACATCAGCGACTGGCGCGACGGCTCATGAACGCCAGGCGTTCCAACAGCTGCACGTCCTGCTCGTTCTTCACCAGCGCGCCAGCCAGCGGCGGGATGGCCTTGGTCGGATCGCGCTCGCGCAGCACCGCTTCGCCAATGTTGTCGGCCATCAGCAGCTTCAGCCAGTCCACCAGCTCGGAAGTGGAGGGTTTCTTCTTCAGGCCCGGTACCTTGCGCACGTCGAAGAAGATGTCCAGCGCTTCGCTGACCAGCGTGCCGCTGATCTTCGGGTAGTGCACGTCGACGATCTTCTGCAGGGTCTCGCGGTCGGGGAAGGCGATGTAGTGGAAGAAGCAGCGGCGCAGGAAGGCGTCCGGCAGTTCCTTCTCGTTGTTGGAGGTGATGATGATGATCGGGCGCTGTTTGGCCTTGATGGTCTCATTGGTCTCGTAAACGAAGAACTCCATCTTGTCGAGTTCCTGCAACAGGTCGTTGGGGAACTCGATGTCGGCCTTGTCGATCTCGTCGATCAGCAGGATCACGCGCTCCTCGGCCTCGAAGGCCTCCCAGAGCTTGCCCTTCTTGATGTAGTTGCGCACGTCGTGGACCTTGTCCACGCCCAACTGCGAGTCGCGCAGGCGGCTGACCGCGTCATACTCGTAGAGGCCCTGGTGGGCCTTGGTGGTGGACTTGATGTGCCAGGTGATCAGCTTGGCGCCGAAGGACTCCGCCAACTGCTCGGCGAGCATGGTCTTGCCGGTGCCCGGCTCGCCTTTCACCAGCAGCGGGCGCTGCAGGGTGATGGCGGCGTTGACCGCCAGCTTGAGGTCGTCGGTGGCGACGTAGGACTGGGTGCCTTCGAACTTCATCGGTGAATCCTCGAACGGTAGCGGCCGGGGAAGACCCGGGCGGAAATGTGCGTTTGGGAGACTGCGACTATAACGCGCATGGCGCTCGACTGTGAACGCAGGACGGGCATTCAGTCACTGAATGCCCAGTCACCCTCGGTCCAGCCACGCACGGCATCGGCGACGGCCTGCGGTTTCCAGTGGAGCCCGACTCCGGCGGCGCCGCGCCCATCCTTATGCCGGTTCTGCGTCTGGACTGGAAGGCGGGCTGGGAATAGGCTTTCTGATCACCTTCGAGCGACAAGGACTCTCATCATGAGCCGCATCTACGCAGACAACGCGCAGTCCATCGGCAATACGCCGCTGGTCCAGATCAACCGCATCGCCCCGCGCGGCGTCACCATCCTGGCCAAGATCGAAGGGCGCAACCCGGGCTACTCGGTGAAGTGCCGGATCGGCGCCAACATGATCTGGGATGCCGAGTCCGGCGGCCGCCTGAAGTCGGGCATGACCATCGTCGAGCCGACCTCCGGCAACACCGGCATCGGCCTTGCCTTCGTCGCCGCCGCCCGTGGCTACAAGCTGATCCTCACCATGCCCTCCTCCATGAGCCTGGAACGCCGCAAGGTGCTCAAGGCACTGGGCGCCGAGATCGTCCTGACCGAACCGGCCAAGGGCATGAAGGGCGCCATTGCCAAGGCCGAGGAAATCCTCGCCAGCGACCCGGAGAAGTACTTCATGCCGGCGCAGTTCGACAACCCGGCCAATCCGGCGATCCACGAGAAGACCACCGGCCCGGAAATCTGGAACGACACCGATGGCGCGGTTGACGTGCTGGTGGCCGGCGTCGGCACCGGCGGCACCATCACCGGTGTATCGCGCTACATCAAGAACACCAAGGGCAAGCCGATCCTCTCGGTGGCCGTGGAGCCGATCTCCTCGCCGGTAATCAGCCAGGCGCTGGCCGGCGAAGAGATCAAGCCCAGCCCGCACAAGATCCAGGGCATCGGCGCCGGCTTCGTTCCGAAGAACCTCGACCTGTCGCTGGTCGACCGCGTCGCCACCATCGCCGACGAGGACGCCAAGAACATGGCCCTGCGCCTGATGCAGGAAGAAGGCATCCTCTGCGGCATCTCCAGCGGCGCCGCCATGGCCGCCGCCGTGAAGCTCGCCGAAGAGCCGAACATGCAGGGCAAGACCATCGTCGTGGTGCTGCCGGACTCGGGCGAGCGCTACCTGTCCACCATGCTCTTCGACGGCCTGTTCGAGGACCAGGAACTGGTCCAGTAAGCTCTATTCCACCCCTCTGCGGGGCGGTTTCCTACCTGCCGTTCCGAATCGGTGCGGCTCAGGTCACGTGCGCTGTCTGCGGACCCGCAGGCAGCCATGGCCCCTCGCCATGTTCCGGCAAAATGGTTAATTCTTGCGCAGCCCGCGACGAAGCGTCGCCCATCTTTCGCGGATGGCCCGGGCTTTCCGCACCGTTGTCAGGAACACAAGAATGAAAATTTCCGCCCCGTTGCTCTCCACCCTTGCACTCTCCCTCTCCGTTGCTGCCGGCGCCGCCCAGGCCGATAACGTGAAGATCTACAACTGGTCCGACTACATCGCCCCGGACACCGTGCCGACCTTCACCAAGGAAACCGGCATCCAGGCGACCTACGACGTCTACGACAGCAACGAGACCCTCGATGGCAAGCTGATGACCGGCAAATCCGGTTACGACATCGTGGTGCCGTCGAACCACTTCATGGCCAAGCAGATCCAGGCCGGCGCGCTGAAGAAGCTGGACAAGAGCCAGCTGCCGAACTGGAAGAACCTCAACCCGGTGCTGATGAAAGCGCTGGAAGTGAACGACCCGGGTAACGAGCACGGCTTCCCCTACCTGTGGGGCACCACCGGCATCGGCTACAACCCGGCGAAGATCAAGGAAGTGCTGGGCGACAACGCGCCGATCGACTCCTGGGACATCTTCTTCAAGCCCGAGTACATGGAGAAGCTGGCCAAGTGCGGCGTAGCGGTGCTGGACAACGGCCCGGAGCTGCTGCCGATCACCCTGAACTACCTGGGCCTGCCGCATCACAGCCAGAAGCTGGATGACTACAAGAAGGCCGAGGAAGCGCTGCTCAAGGTGCGTCCGTACATCCGCTACTTCCACTCCTCCAAGTATGTCAGCGACCTGGCCAACGGCGAGATCTGCGTGGCCGTCGGCTTCTCCGGCGACATCCTGCAGGCCGCTACCCGCGCCAAGGAAGCCAAGAACGGCGTGGAAATCCAGTACTCCACCCCGAAAGAAGGCTCGCCGCTGTGGTTCGACATGGTCGCCATGCCCAACGACGCGCCGGATGAGAAAGCTGCTTACGCCTTCATGAACTACCTGCTGCGCCCGGAAGTGATGGCAGGCGTGAGCAACTACGTGCACTACGCCAACGGCAACCTGGCTGCCGACCCGCTGGTGGACAAGGCAATCAAGGCGGACCCGGCGATCTATCCGCCGCAGGACAAGATGGCCAAGCTGTTTGCCCTCGAATCCATGCCGATGAAGATCGACCGCGTACGTACCCGTACCTGGAACACCATCAAGACCGGCAAGTAAGCGTCACCCTTGCCTGACAACGCGCGGCCCGGCCGCGCGTTGTCGTTTCTGTCGCTTGCACCGAGCCGGATTTCGCAGACAACGCCTGTTCGCATGAGAGATGCAGGCGGCAAGCTTCCTGTAGGAGCGAGCTTGCTCGCGAACGGGGCCCGCGACGAAATCGGTTCGCGAGCAAGCTCGCTCTTACGAAAGGCACCAGCCCACGAGCATCCTGCCTGCGCAAGCAATTTTGTCGCAGGAATCGCACTTTGCCGCACGACTTGCGCAGGGCTCGCCAGCGGCGATGCGGGCCGCTATAGTCAGTCCACGCAGCCCGGTAGCTGCCCCACTGAACAGGTTCGCCTTCAATGTCCCGATACCCATTGCCCGATCCGGCAATCAACGTTGCAGCCTCCCCGGCCTGCGGCGCGGGTGCGGGCGCGGCCTGCCCTCCTCCGCCTCCTGTCGTCGCTGTCGCGTCGCCTCCGCCTCCCGGTGCGGCCTATCCGCCACCCGGCGTGAGCTTCTGACGCCACACGCGTTTTCCATCGCCTGGTTTTCCGCGCTCGACTGACGCGGCTCCCGGTATGTGTCCGGCCCATTGGTGGCCGGTCGTGATCTGCCTGACGACAGGTGCATTGCATGATTTCGCTCAACCGTTCCTCCTTGGCCACCCTGGCCAGCACCTCCCTGTTCGTGCTGCTGTGGAGCAGCGCCGCCATCATCAGCAAGTGGGGCCTGGCCCATGCTTCGCCGATGGTCTTCCTCATCGCCCGCTTCGGCACCGCGCTGGTGGCGCTGCTGATCCTCTCGCCGCTGATCGGCCTGCGCTGGCCGCGCGAGCGCAAGCAGGTGCGCCACGCCGTGCTCACCGGCCTGGTGATGCTGGGCATCTACCCGATCTTCTACCTGATGGCGCTGGACCTGCACGTCACCCCCGGCGTCATCGCCACCGTTCTGGGCGTGCAGCCGATGCTGACCAGTTTCCTGCTCGAACGCCGGCATTCAGCGCCGCGACTGGGCGGCCTCGCGCTGGGGCTGATCGGGCTGGTGATGGTGGTCTACCAGAGCATCGGACTGTCGGGCCTGACCATTGCCGGCCTGGCCTGCTGCCTGCTGGCGTTGCTGTCGATCACCGGCGGCTCGATCCTGCAGAAGAACATCCGCGAGAACCCGCTGGGCACCCTGCCCCTGCAATACCTCGCCGGGCTGGTGCTGTGCGTCGCCGTCGCGCCCTTCCAGCCGCTGCACGTGGAGTGGAACGCCGCGTTCATCCTCAGTGCGCTGTGGATGGGCCTGATGGTCTCGGTGCTGGCCACCGTGCTGCTGTACCGGATGATCGCGGCGGGCAACCTGGTCAATGTCACCAGCCTGTTCTACCTGGTGCCGGCGGTTACGGCACTGATGGACTACGCGGTGTTCGGGAATCGCCTGTCCGCCCTCGGCCTGCTGGGCATGGGGCTTATCGTGGTGGGGTTGATGCTGGTGTTCCGCCAGGCAGCTCCGGCAAGGGACGCCGGGGCGGTGAAGGCTGTGGATAACTGACAGTCCTGCGTGGAGCTTGCTCCCTCTCCCCAGCCCTGGCTAAGCGCCCCGCTCCGAAGGGAGAGCAAGCAGTTCGGAGTATGAGGATAGCTCGACGCTCTCCGGAGGCAGAGGACAGTCCCCTCTCCCTCCGGGAGAGGGCTAAAGTGAGGGCAACCCGTTGCGCTGAAATCAAACGATTTCAGGCTCTCACCCCGCCGCCTCTATCTTCGGCTGCGGCGCCGGACGCAGCACCAGCCATAGCGCCAGGGCAATCAGCACGCCACCCTGCAAGTGCGCCCAGGACAGCGATTCATCCAGCAGCAGCACGCCCCAGAACACGCCAAACGGCGGAATCAGGAAGGTCACCGTCATGGTCTTCAGCGGGCCGATGCTGGCCAACAGGCGGAAGTACAGGACATAGGCGAAGGACGTGCAGAGGAAGCCCAAGCCAGCCAGCGCCAGCAGGATCTTCGGCTCAGCCAGCGGCGCGAGCGGCATGTCCAGGCTGGTGCCGAAGAAGAACGGCAGCAGACACAGGGTTGCGCCCGTCTGGCTGCCCAGGGCAGAGACGGCGAAGTCCAGGCCGCCCTGGTCGTTGATCCAGCGCTTGGTGAAATAGCCGGCAAAACCGTAGCAGGTCGTCGCCACCAGGCAGGCGGCGGCGCCCCAGAGCACCTGGGAGTCGAAGGGCACGGGGCCGGCGCGGGTCAGCACCGCTACGCCGGCCAACCCCAGCAGCACGCCGAGCGCCTTGCCGCCGGTAAGCGCCTCACCGAAGAACAGCGAACCGATCAGCACGCCCATCAGCGGCGTGGTGGCGTTGAAGATCGCCGAATACCCCGCCGGCAAAAACTGCGCCGCCAGGCTGTACATCAGGACCGGGATACCGGAGGCGATCACGCCGATCAGCAGAATGCGCATGAGTTTGCCGCGAAAATCCCAGCGGGTGCGCAGGGCCAGCATGATCACGACCAGCCCGACTGCCGACAACACGACACGGAAGAACGCCGTTGGCATCACGCCAATGGCAGGCACCAGTTGGCGCATGAACAGGAAGCTGGCACCCCAGATGGCGGCCAGCCCGAACATATTCAGCAGAGCAGCGGGATTCATCGCGAAAAGCTCCAGGGCAGGTAAGCCATCAGCCTACGCCGGCGGCAGACACCATCCATCCATAGCTGACTTTCAAAGTCCACCGTCAGAGGCGGCGCAGGCGGGCCATGCTCAGCACGTCGGCGTAAATACCGTCGCGTAGGGCGAATTCGCGCAGCGTTCCTTCCACCTCGAAACCGAACTTGCGGTACAGCGCGACGGCCGGCGCATTGTCGGTGTAGACGGTCAGCTCGACGCGACGCAGGCCCATCCAGTTGTCGGCCACTTCCATCAGTTCAGCCAGCAGTCGCGTGCCAACTCCCCGCCCCTGCCAGGCTACGGCGACACCCATGCCGATGCTGCCGCATTGGCTACGACGCACGCGGGGGAACTGTTCGAGGCTGGCACTGCCGATCACCTGGTCCTGGTGCATTGCCATCAGCGTGACGCGGCGCTCGTCATCCAGCACCAGTCGTTTGCGCCACAGCTCCGGCGCCTGGTGCGGCATCTGCAGCACCTGGCGGGCGACCGCCGGATCGTTGTAGAGGGCCGCGAGACCGTTGATGTGCTGCTCGGTACAACGCTCGATGCGAAAGTCTTCCATTGTGTGCCAGCTCCTTTCCGATGGACTTTTCCAGGGCTCTTTATCCAAGAGCGCGGCCGGCCAGCATACGCGTTAATTTCACGGGAAAGCGCCACGATCCTCCAGCGAAATCGCCCTTTCCCTCACCGTTCCCCATGGCTAAGCTCGCTGCACCAGAACCCAGCAGAGGCGCTCCCATGGCTCAGCACTGGCCGGCGACCGAGATCGCCACCCTGATCCTCGAAGGCTTCGACGACTACCGCGCGAAGTTCCACCAGATCACCGCCGGAGCACCCGCGCGTTTCGAACAGGCGCAGTGGCAAGAGGCGCAGCGCGCCTCCGCCGAACGCATCGAACTGTACGAGGAAATGGTTGCCGAGACCGTGGGCAGACTGACCCGCGCGATGGCCGGCATCGATCTGGTGGACGTGGAGCGCTGGCCCATAGCCAAGAGCGCCTACATCACCCTGATCGACCCGCGGCTGGACGACGAACTGGCGGAAACCTGGTTCAACTCGATCTTCTGCGGCCTGTTCAGCCACGACAACATCAGCGACGGCACGATGTTCGTACACACCACCCGGCCCTCGCTGCGCGCTCATTCGCGCGACCCGCACACCCGCATTTACCGCCCCGGCGGCAAGCTGCGCCAGGCGCTGGAAAGCATCTTCGACGACTACCGTTTCGCCGTGGACTACGACGACCGCGAGCGCGACCTGCAGCGCATGGACAGCCTGCTGCACGCCAACCTGCCGGACTGGGTGTGCAAGGACCCGACCCTGACCATCGAACTGATCGGCTCGGTGTTCTACCGCAACAAGGGCGCCTACCTGGTGGGCCGCCTGTTCACCCCGGAAGAGCAGTGGCCGCTGGTGTTCCCGCTGGTGCACCACGAAGGGCGCGGCATCCAGTTCGACACGGTGATCACCGATGAGGCGGAAGTCTCGATCATCTTCTCCTTCACCCGCTCCTACTTCATGGTCGACGCGCCGGTGCCGGCGGAGATGGTCGCCTTCCTCAAGCGTCTGCTGCCGGGCAAGCACATCGCCGAGCTGTACACCTCCATCGGTTTCTACAAGCAAGGCAAGAGCGAGTTCTACCGCGCACTGATCAATCACCTGGCGACCACCGACGACCGCTTCGTCATGGCCCCTGGCGTGCGCGGCATGGTCATGAGCGTGTTCACCCTGCCGGGCTTCAACACCGTGTTCAAGATCATCAAGGACAACTTCAACCCGGCCAAGACCGTGGACCACGCCACGGTGATCCAGAAGTACCAGCTGGTGAAGAACCACGACCGCGTCGGGCGCCTGGCCGACACCCAGCAGTTCGCCGACTTCCGCTTCCCGGTGCGCAAGTTCGACCCCGACTGCCTCGCCGAACTGCTGGACGTCGCGCCCTCCACCGTGATGCTGGAGGGCGATGTGGTGCTGATCCGCCACTGCTGGACCGAACGCCGCATGACCCCGCTGAACATCTATCTGGAGCACGCCACGCCGGCGCAGGTGGAGGAAGCGCTGAAGGACTACGGGCTGGCGATCAAGCAACTGGCGGCGGCGAACATCTTCCCCGGCGACATGCTGCTGAAGAACTTCGGCGTCACCCGTCATGGCCGCGTGGTGTTCTACGACTACGACGAAATCTGCTACCTCACCGAAGTGCACTTCCGGCACATCCCGCCGGCGCGCTACGAGGAAGACGAGATGTCCTCCGAGCCCTGGTACTCGGTGGGGCCGATGGATGTATTCCCCGAGGAGTTCCCGCGCTTCCTGTTCGTCGACCTGAAGCTGCGCCGGCAGTTCGCCAAGCTGCACGGCAACCTGTTCGACGCGGACTACTGGAAGGGACTGCAGGAGCAGATTCGCGCGGGGAAAGTGATCGACGTGTTCCCCTACCGCCGCCACGAATCGCCGGAGGAAGCATTGGGGCGTCAGGCCAACCTGTAGGAGCGAGCTTGCTCGCGAACAACGGCATCCCACCTGACATCGACACGTCGGGCTGATACCGGTTCGCGAGCAAGCTCGCTCCTACGAAGAGCCGTCGAGGTTCAGTTCCAGTGCCGACGCGAAGCGCGGCGGTTGTCTCCCAGGCCGACCAAAGCTGCCAGCGAAGCCATCAGCACCTCGGCGATCCACGCCAGCAGCAGCCCGCCGGCCAGCGCCCAGCCAATAGCCTCGGGCTCCAGCACCACCTGGTAGCGGTAGTTCTCGTAGGTTTCCTGCAGCAGCTCGTGGTTCGGGGCCGTGACCATGTGCAGTGCGCGCTGGTACCAGGAGCCCTGCAGGGCCTGCCACTCGTTCTCGAACAGCTGGGCACGGCGCATCAGACGCTCGATGTTGTCCGCATCACGCTGGAATACCGGGTCGGCACTACCGCGGTAATGTGCCACCAGGGCACTCAGGTCGCCCTTGAAGAACTGCCCCGATGTGTCCTTGAAGCCCTGCAGCGCTTGGGTAGCCTCGATGCGATGGGCGTCGACGCGTTGTGCGTAATCCTTGATGAAGCCCGGCACCTGGACGGCGACCATCAGCCCCAGTGCAAACAGCACCATGCGTACGTAGCTGCGCAACATTCTTTTCCCCTTCGTTCTTATGGATGTGCAAGGCGACGCCGGATTCTCCCGTTTGCCGCACCGGCATTCCGGGAATGCTTCACGTCCCGATCAGATGCGCCCCTGGGTGACGATCTCGCCACGCCACCAGAGCATCCATTCGCCACCTTGCATCAGGGTCCAGTTTTCGTTGTCGGTCAGCGGCTCGGTGGCGATCACCGTGACCACATCGTTGGGTGTGGTTTCCGACTGGAAGTCCACTGTCACGTCGGCATCACGCAGGCGTGCCGGGCCGAATGGCGCGCGGCGGGTGATCCAGGCCAGCTTGGTGCTGCAGAAGGTGAACAGCCAGTCGCCATCGCTGAGCAGGCAGTTGAACACGCCCTTCTCGCGATAGGAGGCGCAGGCGGTGACCAGGGTGGGCAGCAGCACCTCCACCGGCACGGGCTCGGGGAAGGCACGGCGCACGCGGTTGAGCAGGTCGCAGAAGGCCGCTTCGCTGTCGGTGTCGCCCACCGCGCGGTACAGACCGGATTCGGGATGGAAGTCGGCGAGCTGGCCGTTGTGGGCGAAGGTCCAGTAGCGCCCGCCCATTTCGCGCACGAACGGGTGGGTGTTGGACAGGCAGACCTTGCCGACGTTGGCCTGGCGGATGTGGCCGATCACCGCCTCGCTCTTGATCGGATAGCGCTGCACCAGCCGCGCGACTTCCGAATCGACGCTGGCGGACGGGTCCTGGAACAGCCGCACACCGCGCCCTTCATAGAAGGCGATACCCCAGCCGTCGCGGTGCGGGCCGGTGCCGCCGCCGCGCTGCATCAGCCCGGTGAAGCTGAATACGATGTCCGTCGGGACGTTGGCGCTCATGCCGAGCAACTCGCACATGAATCAGTTCTCCTCCATCAGTGCCTCGCGCAGCTGATGCAGCTCGCGCTCCAGGCGATTCTGCATCCTTTTCCGCCCCAGCGGCAGGAACCGCGTGAGCGCGCGCAGCAGCAGGGCCGGCAGGTCGTTCAGCTCACGCGGGATAAGGTGCAGATGAAAATGTTCGACGTGCTGGTTGGCCGCGGGGCCGTCGTTGACCAGCAAGTTGATGCCGACCCGCCCGTAGCCGGCACGGCGCAGCACGCGCTCCATGCGCTCGGCCAACGGGATCAGGTCCTGCTGCGCCGCTTCGGAGAGTTGGTGCAGGAAGGTCGCGTGCTCGCGAGCCAGCAGCAGCAGGTGCGCGGGGCGCAGCGGGTAGATGTCCAGCAGCACGATGAAATGATCGTCTTCGTAGAGGATACGGGCCGGCACGCGACCGGCCGCGATGGCACAGAACACGCAGTCCATGGGAACTCCTCGAAAGGCCGTTCAGTTCATGCTGGACGCGTGCGGGGCAGGACGCAAGGTCGGTCTACAGGCGCGGTTCGATCCGCGCGCGGTTGTCGCGGCGCTCGCTTGGGTGGGCGTCCACGCCCTCGACCAGCTCAGGCTGCATCAGCTGGCGCAGGGTCGGCTCGTCTTCCGCTTCCTTGTCCTGGCGGCGCTTCTTCAGCGAACGCTCCAGCGGCCAGCGGATCAGCACGAACAGCAGGTACAGGCCGAACGCGGCGAGCAGCACCAGGGCGAGGTCGGAGACGGCGCGCCAGGCGTTGTTGCCGACCTTGAACACCACGTCCAGCGCGGTGATGGCGATCGCCGGGGCGTACAGGTTGTTCGCCGGGTCCACCGGGGTCGGGGTGAACAGCAGGACGATGACGATCACCCGCAGGGGTTCGCGCAGCCAGCGCCACATCCAGCCGGTCATCAGAAACCAGACCAGGGTCAGGCCAAGGCCGGCGGCGATATAGGCGCCCCAGGCAAGCGTGTAATCGTGTTCGTTCATGCGCGTGCGTGCGGTGTCGACAGAGGGGTGCGTATGATAGCTGCTTTTCCCCATGGGTGCGCAGCCGGGCGTCATCCATGCCGTCCCCGAGGAATCGCCATGACCGACCGACAGCCCCCCATCGCCCGCCGCGAGGCCGCCGCCGATCCCTACGCCTGGCTGGAAAACCGGGACGCCGAGGACGTCCTCGACTACCTGAAAGCAGAAAATGCCTACCTGGAAGATCGACTTCATCCTCAGACGAAACTGCGCGAAACCCTGTTCCAGGAGATCAAGGGCCGGATCCGCGAGACCGACCTGTCGCTGCCCACGCCTTGGGGGCCCTGGCTCTACTACCAGCGCACCACCGCTGGCGACGAGTACCCGCGCCACTACCGCAGCCCGCGCCCGGCCGATGGTTCGCTGACTGTCGAGGAGAGCGCCGAGCAGTTGCTGCTAGACCCGAACGAGCTGGCCGGCGACGGCTTCCTGTCGGTCGGTACCTTCAGCATCAGCCCCGATCATTCGAAGCTGGCCTACAGCCTGGATACCAGCGGGGACGAGATCTACACCCTCTACGTGAAGGAATTGGCTGACGGCAGCGTCACCACCCTGCCCTTCGACGACTGCGATGGCAGCCTCACCTGGGCCAACGACAACCGCACCCTGTTCTTCGGTGAGCTGGACGACACCCACCGCCCGCACAAGCTCTATCGCCACCGTCTGGGCGAGAGCGGCGCGCAGCTGATCTTCGAGGAGCCCGACGGGCGCTTCTTCCTCAACTGCTACCGCGCCAGCTCCGAGCGCCAACTGATTCTGCTGCTGAACAGCAAGACCACCAGCGAAGCCTGGGTGCTGGACGCCAGTAAGCCCGAGGGCGAGTTCGTCTGCCTGGCGCCGCGCGAAGAAGGCCACGAGTACTATCCGGACCACGGCCGTCTGAACGATGACTGGGCCTGGCTGATCCGCAGCAACCAGACCGGCATCAACTTCGCCCTCTACCATGCAAGCGAAGCGCAGCCGACCCGCGCGCACTGGTTCGAGCTGGTGGCGCACCGCGACGACGTGATGCTCGAAGGCCTGACCCTGAGCGCCAGCGCCCTGACCCTGAGCCTGCGCGAAGGCGGCCTGCCAATCGTCGAAGTGCACCCGCACGGCAAGCCGACGCACCGAGTCGACCTGCCGGACGCCGCCTACAACCTCTACGTGCAGGACAGCCTGGAATTCGACAGCGCGGTGATCCGCCTGCGCTACGAAGCGCTCAACCGACCGGCGCAGATTCGCCAGCTGGACCTCTCCAGCGGCGAACAGAAAGTCCTCAAGCAGACCCCGGTTGAAGGTCCGTTCGACGCCGACGCCTACGAAAGCCGCCGTCTCTGGGCCGATGCGCCTGACGGCGTGCAGGTGCCGATCAGCCTGGTCGGCCGCCGCGAGGTACTGGAAGACATCGCCCGTGGCAAGCCCGCGCCGCTCTACCTCTATGGCTACGGCGCCTACGGCGAGAGCCTCGACCCCTGGTTCTCCCACGCCCGCCTGAGCCTGTTGGAGCGCGGCTTCGTCTTCGCCATCGCCCACGTGCGTGGCGGCGGCGAGTTGGGCGAAGCCTGGTACCGCGCCGGCAAGCTGGAGCACAAGCAGAACACCTTCAGCGACTTCATCGCCTGTGCCGAACACCTGCTCAGCCACGGCTACAGCACCGCGGCGCAGCTGGCGATCAGCGGCGGCAGCGCCGGCGGCCTGCTGATCGGTGCGGTGCTCAACCAGCGCCCGCAGCTGTTCGCCGCAGCCATCGCCGAAGTGCCCTTCGTCGACGTGCTCAACAGCATGCTCAACCCCGACCTGCCGCTGACCGTCACCGAGTACGACGAGTGGGGCAACCCGCAGGAGCCGGACGTCTACGCCCGCATCCGCGCCTACGCGCCCTATGAGAACGTCAGCGCGCAGGACTACCCCGCCCTGCTGGTGGTCGCCGGCTACAACGACAGCCGCGTGCAGTACTGGGAAGCCGCGAAGTGGGTGGCCAAGTTGCGCGTCAGCAAGACCGACGAGCACCTGCTGCTGCTCAAGACCGACCTGGGCGCCGGCCACGGCGGCATGAGCGGCCGCTACCAAGGCCTGAAGGACGTGGCGCTGGAGTACGCCTTCCTGTTCAAGGTGCTGGGCATCGAAGGCAACGCCTGATGCTCTACACCTGCCCGTGCTGCGGCTACTTCAGTTTCGGCGACCCTCCGGGGTCGTACGAAATCTGCGAAATCTGCTTCTGGGAAGACGATCACCTGCAGCTCTGCTTCCCCGACGCACGCGGCGGCGCCAATGCGGTGAGCCTGATCGAAGCGCAGGTCAACTTCGTGCAATGGGGTGCCTGCGAACGGCGCCTGCGCGCCCAGGTGCGCCCGGCGACCATCGATGAGGTAAAGGATGACCGCTGGTTCCCGCTTTGGGAAAAGCGCGTGGAGCTGCCGGACGAGGAAGCGCCGCTGGCCGGCGAAGAAGCCTGCTACTGGCTGCGCGGCTGACGCGAGGATCAGCCGGCGCGGAAGATCAGGTGCTCTTCCCAGTCGTCTTCAGGCACCGAGCCCTCGGCGAGCATGCGGCCGGACTGGGAGATACGCTCGTGGTGTACCGCGTCCCGATCACCGCAGACGAGGTGATGCCACAGCGGCAGGTCCTTGCCCTCGGACACCAGGCGATAGCCGCAGGTCGGCGGCAGCCACTGGAACTCGTCGGCCTGCGCCGGGGTGAGCTGGATACAGTCCGGGACGCTGGCGCGCCGGTTGGCGTAGTCGGTGCAGCGGCAGGTCTTCAGGTCCAGCAGCTTGCAGGCGATGCGCGTGTAGTAGACGGCACCGTCATCTTCGTCTTCCAGCTTCTGCAGGCAGCACAGGCCGCAGCCGTCACACAGCGATTCCCACTCTTCCTGATCGAGTTGGTCGAGGGTCTTGCGTTTCCAGAAGGGTTCGACTTTGGCGGCCATTTTTTGGTCAGGGGCAATTTCACGGGGCGCAAAGTCTAAGCCCGCCGCGACCGCAGGCCAAGCGCAGGCGACCATTGACCGTGCAGCGCTTGCCAGAGCGGGCCGCGCTGGTTAGTTTGATCGCCCCACGGGCCCGTTCCGCTTGCCTTCTACCAGCGCCGCGAGACCCGCCAACCGCCCGATCCCACCGCGATGCCCGGCCGACCACGGCACCATCGGCAGATTCCACGCCCCTCAAGGAGCCACCATGAGCGCCAACCCTCGCGTTTCCGAGCACCCGATCGACCCGCAGTTCATCAATCGCTGGTCGCCCCGCGCCTTCAACGGCGAAGCCATTCCCGAAGCCACCCTGCTGAGCTTTATCGAGGCCGCGCGCTGGGCACCGTCCTCCTTCAACTCGCAGCCCTGGCGTTTCCTCTTCGCCCTGCGCGACACGCCGAACTGGCAGCGCTACCTGAACCTGCTGGGCGAGTTCAACCGCAGCTGGGCGCAGCACGCCTCGGCGCTGGTGGTAGTGCTGTCCAAGACCACCTTCGCCCCGCCCGGCTCCAGCGAAGAAAAACCGGCCCTGTGGCACAGCTTCGACACCGGCTCCGCCTGGGGCTTCCTCGCCCTGCAGGCAAGCCTGGCGGGCTGGCACACCCACGGCATGGCCGGCTTCGACCGCGAACTCGCGCGCACCGAACTGAAGGTCCCGGCGGACCATGAAATCCACGCGGTGATCGCCATCGGCAAGCAGGGAGACAAGTCGATCCTCGCCGAGAGCCTTCAGGCCCGCGAAGTGCCCAATACCCGCCGCCCGCTGGCGGAGATCGTCGCCGAGGGTGACTTCTCGCTCTGATGCCGAATGTAGGAGCGAGCTTGCTCGCGAACTTGCACGGCACGGAACTATGCGGTTCGCGAGCAAGCTCGCTCCTACAGAAAAGCAAAAAGAAAAAGGCCCCGGATGGGGCCTTTTTTCATGTCCGCAGCGGTCAGTAACCGCGGGAGAAATCCACTTCTCCGCGCATGGCCTGCCCCGCCCAGAAGCGCGTGAGGTTGTCGCGGAACAGGTCGATCAGCAGGCTGGGCAACGTCGGCGCGGCGGTATGACCGGTCAGCAGCAGGCGCGGCGTATGCCAGAACGGGTGCGAAGTCGGCAGTGGCTCCTGGCGGCAGACGTCGATCACCGCGCCGGCCAGCTGATTGGCTTCCAGCGCCGCAACCAGATCCTCGTCCACAACCGAAGTGCCACGCCCGGCGTTGAGGAACAGCGCAGTAGGCTTCATCCGCTGGAACAGCGCGAGGTTGAATATATCCGCGGTTTCCGGCGTATCAGGCAGCAGGTTGATCACGTAGTCCGCGGTCTCGGCCAGACGCGGCAGGTCATCCAGCCCGCCCATGCGGCCGAAGGGCACCAACGAACGCGGGGTCTTCGCGACGCCCACCAACTCCACGCCGAAGGGCGCCAGCATGTGCGCCACGGCCTGGCCGATCTCGCCGGTGCCGACGATGAGAATCTGCCGGCCACTCAGGCTGCCCGGCGCGCGGTCGTCCCATTGCACGCCGACCTGGCTGGCCAGACGGCCGAGGAACTGGCGTTCGTGGGCAAGCATGTAGGTGAGCAGGTATTCGGTCATGACCTGGCCGAAGATGCCGACGGCGCGGGTCAGGGCGTAGTCCTTGGGCAGGTCGTCGGCCAGCAGCGGGGTGATGCCCGCCCAGCTCGACTGGATCCATACCGGGTGCACGCCCTGGCGCAGCAATTGCGCGGCCAGGGTCGGCTCAGCCAGCCACACGGGGCATTCGGCCGCCGCTTCCACAAGGGTGTCGGGATTATGGCCGGAGATCACCGTCAACCGGGGTTCGGCCGCCATCAGCAGGGCGGCGTAGAGGGCGTGTTCGCGATCGAGTACGAGCAGGCGCATGATCAGGCCTTTCGCTTCGAACGGTGGAGCATTTCCGGCTGGCGCATCTGGACTCGCTTCAAGGGAGCTTCCCTGGGGAAATCGTCGTCAGTTCTAGGGAAGTCAGGCGGCTATAGACACAGCCAGAGACCAAGCGTTCCGCTCCGTTGAACCCTTTTTACCCCTGCATAATGCGCTCAGGCCGCATATTTGCACAGTGCCAGCACTGAGCGAATACGCGGCCTGAAGGGAGTGACGATGCGGTCTCGATCAGACCGGGTCGTTCCGTCGCAGCAGTTCCTCGGGGAGGTGCTGGATGTATTCCTCCTCCGCCGGCGGCATCTGCAGGTGAAAACCTTGCTTCTCGATGTTTTCCAGCACCACGTTGATGTCTTCCCGGGCCAGCTGGCGCTCGGGGCTAAGGACCAGGTCGAAGGCATGCTGCGGCGCGCCGAAGGCGACGAGCAGCGCCTCGGGCACGCGGCTGAGGGCTTCGCGCTTGTCGACGTACAGGTACATCTCGTTCTTGCGCGGACTCTTGTAGATGGAGCAGATGCGTTTCATGTCGGTTCTTTCCGCGTTTGGAGTGGGCAGCGTATAAGGAGGGGGCCGCGTTATTCGGGGGTCTGGGCAGACAGGCTGTCCAGCAGAGCCTGCCCCATCAGCTCGCGGCGCCAGCCTTGCAGCGAATCGGGGAGGTGGTAAGGGCCATCGGGCCAGCCGGTTTTGAGCAGGGCTTCGAGAATCTTCTTGCGCAGCATCAGCTCCGGCGCCATTTCCAGGCGCTCAGCTTCCTTCTGGCCGACTTCACGCAGCTTCTTCAGTACCGGGGTGATCTCGCGCGGCAGCGGCTCGGGCAGAGGCTGCGGCCAGACCGCTTCGGGGAGCTTCGCCGCGTGGGCGATCAGTGCGATCAGGGTGTCGCCGTCCTGGCGCACGGTGCGCGGGTGCATGTCGTCGATGCGCGCCAGGGCGACCTTGTCGGCCGGCTGGAAGCGCGCCAGTGGCCACAGGGTGTGCTCGCGCAGAATGTGGTTGCGCGGCTTGTTGCGCAACCGCGCCTGTTCCTCGCGCCAGACACAGAGCTCACGCAGTACGGCCAGTTGCGGGCGATTGAGCTTCCACGCCAGCTTGACGTCGAGGTAGGCCTCCTGCGGGTCACTGACGCGGCTCTGGTTGCTGGTCAGGTCGGTGCCGTCGGCCAGCAGCCACTGCAGCTTCTCGTCGCTCAGGCGCGGGGCGAGCTTCACGTAGACCTCAGCCAGGTGCTGCACGTCCTCGGCCGCATAGCGCACCTGCATGTCGGTCAGCGGACGCTGCAGCCAGTCGGAGCGGGTTTCGTCCTTGGGCAGGTCGAGGCCGAGGATTTCCAGCACCAGCTTGGAATACCCCATGGAATGCGGCATGCCCAGGTAGGCGGCGGCCAACTGGGTGTCGAACAGCGGCTGCGGCAGGCTGCCGGTCAGGCGCTGGAAAACTTCCAGGTCCTCGCCGCAGGCATGGAACACCTTGACCACCACCGGCGACTCCAGCACGGCAGCGAACGGCGACCAGTCGCGGATCAGCAGCGGGTCGATCAGCCACACGCCGCTGCCATCGCCCACCTGCACCAGTCCGGCAGCCGGGTAGAAGGTATCGACACGCATGAACTCGGTATCGAGCGCGAGGTAAGGCAGTTCTTTCCAGTCCTGGCACTTGCGCTCCAGGGTGGCATCGTCGCGAATCCACTGAATGTCGAGGACAGTCACGAACATCTCCTTCGTTTCGGTGCGCGCAGTATATAGAGATGCATGATGTGCGAGCATTCCACTCGGCCATCGGTCTGTGACAACTGCATGGCAATCTCTACGCTTTGCCCCGCCCACAACAACAAGAAGGCAGCTTGCGCATGAAAAAGCTTCTCGGACTGGTCGTCCTGCTGGCCGTAGCCGTCGCGGTCTACCTGGCGCTCACGCCCAGCCCCATCGACCCGCTGGCCTGGACGCCGCCCAAGGCGCCACCGATGACCGGCGTGATGGAACCCAACGACACCCTGATGAAAGCCGAACTGCTCGCCCAGGGCCAGATCGTCGGCCCGGAGGACACCGCCGTGGATAGCCAGGGCCGGGTATTCGCCGGGCTGGATGACGGGCGCATCGTGCGCATCGGCGCCGACGGCAAGGCCGAGACCTTCGTCGAGACCGGCGGCCGCCCCCTGGGCCTGGCGTTCGACAAGAGCGGCAAGCTGATCGTCGCCGACGCCTGGAAGGGACTGCTGGAGATCGACCCGCAGGGCAAGATCCGCGTGCTGACCGATTCGGCCGACGGCATTCCCTTCGCCTTCACCGACGACCTGGACATCGCCAGCGATGGCCGCATCTATTTCAGCGACGCGTCCAGCCGCTTCCACCAGCCCGACTACATCCTCGACCTGCTCGAAGCCCGCCCTCACGGTCGCCTGCTGCGTTACGACCCGGCCACCGGCAAGACCGAAACCCTGCTCAAGGACCTGTACTTCGCCAACGGCGTGGCGCTGTCACAGAACGAGGACTTCGTGCTGGTCAACGAAACCTACCGCTACCGCATCACCCGTTACTGGCTCAAGGGCGAGAAGGCTGGTCAGCACGAGGTCTTCATCGACAACCTGCCGGGCCTGCCGGACAACCTCGCCAGCGACCGCAGCGGCACCTTCTGGGTCGCCCTGCCCTCGCCGCGAAAGGCCGATGCCGACATGATCCAGCAGTTGCCCTGGCTGAAGCGCCAGCTCACCAAGCTGCCGCGCGCCGTGCTGCCCAAGCCAGTGCCCTACGGCTTGGTGATCCAACTGAACGAGAAAGGCGAGATCGTCCGCAGCCTGCATGACACCAGCGGCCAGCACCTGCGCATGGTGACTTCGGCCAAACCGGTGAATGGCGTGCTCTACCTGGGCAGCCTGGAGAACGACCGCATCGGCCGGCTGCCGATCCACTGAAGGACGCCGGTTCCCGGGACGCTTCAGGCCGGCGCCTG
This sequence comes from Pseudomonas sp. PDM18, assembly GCF_014852585.1. GTDB lineage: Bacteria > Pseudomonadota > Gammaproteobacteria > Pseudomonadales > Pseudomonadaceae > Pseudomonas. The sequence continues at coordinate 375,012 of NZ_JACVBX010000001.1, forward strand.
CTCCTTCAGGGCAGGCGCCGATGCGGGCGCTGCGGCAGGTTCCAGCAACTCCAGCATGCGCTCGCGCACCTCGGCCATCAGCGCATCGACGCCACGTTTGGTGAACTGGGTGGAGTCGATCGGCGCGCCGACATGCACTTCCACCGGCATACCGAGGTTCAGCTTCAGCCCGCCAGCCGGCAGCAATTGCTGGATGCCGCGAATGGCCACCGGAACGATGATCGCGTCGGTCTGCTGGGCCAGGCGGAAACACCCCTTCTTGAACGGCTGCAGCTTGCCATCCTTGGAGCGCGTGCCCTCGGGCGCAGCCCAGAGCACGATGCCGCTTTCCATCATCTCCCGCGCCTTCGCCAGATCGGCCATGGCCTGGTGGCGGTTGTGCCGGTCGATGGACGGGAACTCCGCCGCGCGCATAGCCGCGCCCCAAACCGGCACGGCGAACAGCTCGCGCTTGGCCAACATGCGGATCGAACCGGGCATGGTCACGAAGATCGCCGGGATGTCGTAGAAGCTGGAATGGGTACAGAGGATCATGTAGCGACGACCATCGCCGAAGTCCGGCACCTCGCCGTGGCGACTCAGGCGCGCACCGGTCAGGCGCAGCAGGCTGCCGGACCAGTCGCGGGTGAAACCGTCGACCTTGGCGCGGCGCAGCCGGCCGATGGCGCCCAACGCCAGGACCCGGACGCTGTAGCCCAGGGTGATCAGAACGGTCGCCAAACCCACCAGGGCGACGCGCAGCGGGCCCGCCTTGCGCGGTGCCGATTGCTGGTCGTGCATGTTCGCCAACTCCCACCAACTTTTCATCGTACAAGCCTTATGATGCGCCTCAGCCCCGTCACGACACAGGAACGCGCCCATGACCCAAGCCCGCCTGCTCACGCCCGAGCAACTGGCCGCCCGCCTCGATGACCCGAATCTCGTCCTGCTCGACTGCCGTTTCGCTCTCGAAGACCCGGCCTACGGTGCCCGCAGCTACCAGGAAAACCACATCCCCGGCGCGCACTTCGCCGACCTCAACCGGGACCTTTCCTCCCCGGTGATTCCGGGTGTCACAGGCCGCCATCCGCTGCCCGATCCGCTGCATCTGCAGGAACATCTGCGCGCCTGGGGCCTGAACGACGACAGCGAAGTGGTGCTGTATGACGACGGCCCCGGCGCCTTCGCTGCCCGTGCCTGGTGGCTGCTGCTGTGGCTGGGCAAGAGCGAGGGCGTGTACCTGCTCGATGGCGGCCTGACCGCTTGGCGCAATGCCGGCCTGCGCCTGACCACTGCCGAAACGCCGCTGCGTCCGGGCGACTTCAAAGGCGAGCCGGACAACAGCCTGCTGATCAGCGCAAGTGAACTGGCCGCGAAACTCGGCTCTGCCGAACTGCCACTGATCGATGCCCGCGGCCTGCCGCGCTTCCGTGGCGAGATCGAACCCATCGACCCGGTCGCCGGACACATTCCCGGTGCCCAGTGCGCAGCCTTTACCGACAACCTCGGCAACGACGGCCGCTTCCTGCGCCCGGAGCACCTGCACCAGCGCTTCGCCGGGCTGCTGCGCGGACGTTCGGCTGAAGATCTGGTGGCCTACTGCGGCTCCGGCGTCACCGCCTGCCATAACCTGTTTGCCCTGAGCCTGGCGGGCTACCCGCTGGGTCGCCTGTACGCCGGCTCCTGGAGCGAATGGATCACCGATGCCCGCCGCCCGGTGGCCAAGGGCGACTGATCACCCCGCTCTGGCGGAAAAAACGGAAGGCGCTTCACACCAACGCCTTCCGTTCCTATGGATAGGTGTCAGGGCATCGGTCAGACTCGTGCCCATTCTTCAAAGGAGTGATCCCATGCCTTCGCGCATCCGCCAAACCCTGCTCGCCAGCCTGCTGTTCGGCCTGTGCAGCGCCACCCCGCTCTACGCCGCCGCACTGGAAGCAACGCCCTGCGACATCCAGGACCAGTGGTCCGACCTCTACGGCGAAGACCTGGTGAAAGCCGCCAAGGCCGGCCACGCCAGCGCCCAGTACAGCCTCGGCTTGGAATACGACTCCGGCAGTGACGAATACGACCAGGACTACGAGAAAGCCGCCTACTGGTACGAGAAGGCCGCCAAGCAGGGCCACGCCTGCGCCCAGTACAACCTCGGCAATGCCTACGATAATGGCGATGGCGTCGAACAGGACTCGGCCAAGGCGGTGTACTGGTACCAGAAAGCCGTCGACCAGGGCGACAAGGATGCCCAGTACAACCTCGCGATCATGTACGAGAACGGCACCGGCGTGACCCGCAGCTACAAGAAGGCCTTTGCTCTCTATCTGCTGTCCGCCGAACAGGGCGATGTGGATGCCGAGTACGAGGTAGGCGAAAGCTACGCCAAGGGTCGCGGCGTGGCGAAGAATCCCGCACAGGCCCGCGCCTGGTACCAGAAGGCAGCGGACCAGGGCCACGAAGAGGCCGAGGAAAAGCTCTCTGCGATGCCGGAGTTACCGCCGAGCATCTAATCGCCAGAAGGAATATGAACGAAAACTGCGCCGACGAAACAGTTTAAAAACAGGCCTTTACATCATCTTCATCGCACTACACTTCAATTCGAGCGGCTAAGTCCGCTTCCGGCGGGGCCGAGGATAATCATCAGAAGCTGCCAAGACGCCCAGCCCCGCCGGTCATTGATGACGAGGATGTCATGGGTATCGCCGCGAATGATCTTTGCCAGTATGTGATTCGCCCCACCCTGCACTATCTGGGGCGTCACAGTGTCGCGGCCGAATCGCTGCTGCTGGGGGCAGCGGCCTGTCAGTCGGCGCTGGGGAGCGCCCTCGATGACAGCCATGGCCACGGGCTGTATCGCATTGGTGATCAACAGCACCAGACGGTCTGGGATGGATTCCTGGCGCTGGACCCCGAGCTGGCCAGCCGCGTGCGAGGGCTGGCCAGCCAGCATGCCTTCCTCGACGCACCGCATCTCGAACTCACAGTCAACCTGCGCTACAGCACCGCCATCGCCTGGATGCTCGTGGAGGCGGAGCACCTGCCCCTGCCGCTCACAGGCGACCCCATGGAACTGGCCCGCGTCTGGCGCCAGGTATTCCACCCTCACGGCCGGCTTCACGACTTCGTCGACGCTTGGCACAGCTACGTCGGAAATTTCAGTCGAGTCGCGTAGGACTTTTTAACGTGACCAGTCGGTCAGAAATTATTTACATACAGCGACGAACGGCCATCATTCAGATGGAACGCTTGTTTGAGCCCGAAAGCCCAAGGTAGAGCGCCTGCCCACCACTACCCAAGACCCGGGAATCTTGGTAGCTTGCGCGCCGATAAACACAGGAGTTGCTCTTACAATGAAAACAACATGGCTCAAGACTACCCTCGCACTGACCATCAGCGCTGCCTCCGCTCAGGTGCTTGCCAACGGCATCGCCATCAACGAGCAGAGCGCCAGCGGCGCCGGTACCGCCTACGCGGGCCGCGCTTCCTCGGCATTGGACGCCAGCACCATCTACGGCAACCCTGCCGGCATTTCCAAGCTCAAGCGAACTGAAGTCAGCGGCGGTCTGGCCGTGGTGTCCGCCAAGGACGACATCAGCGACGCCCACAGCACTGCCTCGGGCTCCAACAAGGGCGACTCCGTCCCGATTGCTGCCGTTCCCTTCGGTTACTTCTCCACTCCGCTGGACGACAAGGTCAGCGTCGGCCTGGGCGTGTACGTGCCCTACGGCATCATCAACGACTACGAAAGTGGCTTCCAGGGCCGTTCCCACGGTTCCTACAGCAAAGTCCAGGTGATCACTGTCCAGCCGACCATCAGCTACAAGTTCAACGACGTGGTGGCTGTCGGCTTCGGCCCGACCATCAACCGCATCGACGGCAAGCTGGAAAACTACCTGAACACCGGCGCGCTGAACGGCGCTCTGGGCGGCAACGGTGACGACACCAAGATCAGCATCAAGGGCGACGACACCGCTGCCGGCTTCAACGTCGGCGTCCTGGTGACCCCGACCGAGAGCACCTCCATCGGCGCCACCTACCACTCCAAAGTCAAGTACAAGCTCGACGGCCATACCACCGTGTCCAACTCGCCGGCAGGCCTGTTCGACTCGCGCATGGACGCCAGTCTGGACATCACCCTGCCCGAGTCCCTGGACCTGTCGATCACCCAGAAGCTGGATGACCGCTGGACCGTCTACGGCGGCACCACCTGGACGCGCTGGAGCCGTTTGAAGTCCATCGAGGTGCAGAACACCGGCGCCCCGCTGGCCGCTTTCGACACCATCGGCGAAGACCTGAGCTGGCATGACACTTGGTCCGCTGCGATTGGTACCTCCTACCAGTTCAACGACCAATGGGTCCTGCGTACCGGCTTCGCCTACGATCCATCGCCGACCACCAATGAGCACCGCAACGTGCGCATCCCAGTGGGCGACCGCAAGATCTTCACCCTGGGCGCCGGCTACTCGCCTAACGCCGACATGACCTTCGACGTGGCCTACGCCTACCTGTGGGAATCCACCGCCGGCGTGAACCAGCCCGACGGCCAGGAACTGGCAGGCCTGCAACTGCAGCCGGCCTACAGCGCCAAGTACGACAACAGCGCCCACGGCCTGACCGCGCAGATGACCTATCGCTTCTGATAGCGTCTGCGCCATGAAAAAGCCGGGCAGATGCCCGGCTTTTTCTTGCCCGTTATTTTGCGAGAGGGCCGCTCAGGCAGCCTCGTCAGGCGTCGCGTGCTCGCGGCAGATCAATTCGCCTTCGTGCGCTGCCAGTCTTTCGCCCGTCAGCCCGCAGAGCGCACCGTCATCCAGCTTCTGATGGAAGCGACAGGTGCGGCACAGGCCGAACCCCGGCACGTTCTCCTGGCGTTGCACGGTCGCTAGCAGTTCTCGCAGTAGCTCGACCAGCAAGGCGCTGCGCTCCCCCAGCGCCTCTTCGGCGCGACGCAAGAATACCGGCGGCACCAGCGTATCGATCAGCCCCCGCCCCTCCTGTGTCAGTTCCAGGTGCACGCTGCGGCGATCCAGGGCGTCCGGGCGCTTCTCGATCAACCCTTTGGCCTCCAAAGCCTTGAGCGATTGGGACACCGTGCCCTTGGTCAGCCCGAGGAAATCCGTTACCCCCAGCGGCGTATTCGAATAACGGTTGCAACGCGCCAGGTAGTTCAGCGCGCTCAGCTGGATCGGCTGCAACTCCGCCATCAGCGGCTGCTCGCGCGCCCAGGCGCGCATCAGGCTAGCGATGCGTTCGAGGTAGTCGAACAGGGTCGTATCGGTCATGGGCTGATCCCTCCGATAGATAGTATCGATCAAAAACCAGTTTGACAGAAGGTCATTTTCAGCCGCAGACTGAAACAGTATCGATTCGATACTTAATTAATCAGGAGAAGGACCATGAGCAAAGCCGTTTACTACCATGCTGGCTGCCCCGTTTGCGTCGAAGCCGAGCGCTCCCTGCTGCCCTTACTGAACCGCGAAATCGAAGTGGTGCACCTGGGCGAGCAGTCGCCACGCGTGGCCGAAGCCGAGGCGGCCGGGGTCAAATCCGTACCGGCACTGGTGGTCGATGGGCAGGTGCTGCACCTGAACTTCGGCGCCGCCCTGGTGGACCTGAAATAGGCCGGGCGGCATGAGCGACTACCAGCCATTGCACTGCGATCTCCATGACTTTCTGGAGATCGCCTGCCTCTATCGCTACTGGCTGCGTCTGGAACTGCGTGACGGCCTGGTGTTCGACGCCCTGGCCTTCACAACGCATACGCGAAGGAACGCGGGCGGAGTGCTGGAAGAGTTTCTCGAAGTGCGCGTGGACGATGCCAGCCGGGAACTCCGGCTGGACCGTCTGCACGCCATTACGCCCTTGTCGACGCAGGCGCTGTTCGGAAGGGTGGAGCTGGATGCCGCCGGCTGAGCGACTGCACCGACCTCACCACATGAGGTCGTCGGGCACCACGTAATCCTTGTACGGATCGTCTTCGTCCGGCTCGCCGCTGGGCTCGCTGAGGACGATGATGCGGCGCTCGTCGCGCTCCTGGATACGTAGCGCGGCATCGCGCGGCACGATCTCGTAGCGACCGTCATAGCTGACGATGGCCAGGCTTCCGCGGCTGAGCTTGTCGCGGAGCATGTCGTTGACCGCAATACGCTTGACCTTCTTGTTGTCGACGAAGTTGTAGTAATCGTCCGACTCCAGTTTCGGCAGGCGCGTGCCTTCGATCAATTGCTTGATCTGCGCGGCCTTGGCCTTCTTTTCGGCCTTCTCCTGCTGCTGGCGGTTCAGCTCGGCGTCGCGGGCCTGCTTCTCGGCCTGGGCCTGCAGGGCCGCCTGACGCTGGCTGTCGTCCTTGGCCACCTGGTTCTTGTGTTCCAGGCGCTGTTGCTTCTGCTTCTGCTTGCCGGCCTGTTTGGCCTGCTTCTCGTTGACCAGCCCAGCTTTCAGCAACTGGTCACGCAATGACATGCTCATGAATCGAGGCTCTCCAACAGCCCATATTGATGCAGGACAACTCCCAGACCAACGCATAGGTGCGGCGGGATCGTCCTCAGGGGGTATAATCCTCGGGCCTGTGCCAGCGCAGCGCAAGTGCCTGGCTCGAAATCACTCATCTGGAGCGGACTCGCAACCTCCATGCTGAAGCTCATCGTTCTCGCGGTACTGGCCATCTTCCTCATTGCCATTCTCTACGTGCATCTGCGCGGCAAGGTGCGCTTGCCCTTCCTGCGCCAGATCGTGAACCACTCCGCCTGGTTCGCCCCCTACAACTCGCTGATGTACCTGAACTCCAGCGTGCCGTCCAAGCCCTACCTGGACCGTGAGCGCTTCCCTGAGCTCGACAAGCTGCGCGACAACTGGCAGATGATCCGCGAGGAAGCCGAGCAGCTGTTCGACGAGGGTTACATCCGCGATGCCCTGAACAACAACGAGGCCGGCTTCGGTTCCTTCTTCAAGAAGGGCTGGACGCGCTTCTACCTGACTTGGTACGACGGCCCCTTGCCCTCGGCGCAGCAGTTGTGCCCGAAGACTGTGGAACTGGTGAGCAGCATCCCCAACGTCAAGGGCGCAATGTTCACCCGCCTGCCGCCGCGCAGTCACCTGAACAAGCACCGCGACCCCTATGGCGGTTCGCTGCGCTATCACCTGGGCCTGGCCACGCCGAACTCCGACGAATGCCGCATCTTCGTCGATGGCCAGCCTTACGCCTGGCGCGACGGCCAGGACGTGATGTTCGACGAGACCTTCGTCCACTGGGTGAAGAACGAGACGGACGAGTCGCGCCTGATCCTCTTCTGCGATATCGAGCGCCCGCTCAAGTCGCCGCTGCTGACCCGCATCAACCGTCGCGTCAGCGCCTTCCTTGGGCGCGCCACGGCGCCACAGAACGTCGAGGGAGAGCGCGTCGGCGGGATCAACCAGGCCTACTCGGTGCTGATCCGCTTCGGCAACGCCGTGGGCAGCAATGTGAAAGTGTTCAAGCGAGCCTATCCCAAAGCCTACCGCATCGGCCGGCCGGTGCTGGCGGTGGTGCTGCTGGTGCTGATCCTGCGCTGGTTGTTCGGCTGAGACCCGGGTATCGGTAGGAGCGAGCTTGCTCGCGAACAGATTTTCCGGCAGCGCCGGCGTCAAGCGGTTCGCGAGCAAGGACTAGGCGTCCCCCTCGTTCCTACAAAATCCAATAAAAAAGCCCCGCGATTGCGGGGCTTTTTTATTGGAGCGAGAACTTATCCACAGCTGAGCGGGCTCTTCTCGTCGCGCTTGGCGGCGCCCCACAGTTCGTCCATCTCTTCCAGGTTGCTGTCTTCCAGGGTGCGACCCTGGTCGCGCAGGGCCGTTTCGATGTAGCGGAAGCGGCGCTCGAACTTGGCGTTGGCGGCACGCAGGGCGGTTTCCGGGTCAACCTTGAGCTTCCGCGCCAGATTGACCACCACGAACAGCAGGTCGCCAACCTCCTCCGCCTGGGCCTCGGTGTCGCCACCGGCCATGGCCTCGAGTACTTCGTCCAGTTCCTCGCGCACCTTGTCCACTACCGGCAGGGCGTCGGCCCAGTCGAAACCGACCTGGGAGGCACGCTTCTGCAGTTTGGCGGCGCGGCTCAGCGCCGGCAGGGCGTTGGGTACATCATCCAATAGGGACAGTTGCACCGGCTCGGCGGCCTTGGCGGCGCGCTCCTCGGCCTTGAGCTCTTCCCAACGCTGCTTGACCGCCGCTTCCGCCAGCTTCGCCGGGTCTGACTCGCCGTACAGGTCGCCGTCGGGGAACACATGGGGATGGCGGCGAATCAGCTTGGTGGTGATGCCATCCACCACCGCATCGAACTCAAAGCGCCCCTCCTCCCTCGCCAGCTGCGCGTAGTAGACGACCTGGAAAAGCAGGTCACCCAGTTCCTCGCGCAGGTGGTCGAAGTCGCCGCGCTCGATGGCATCGGCGACTTCGTAGGCTTCCTCGAGGGTATACGGCACGATGGTCGCGTAGCTCTGCTTGAGATCCCAGGGGCAGCCGTGCTGCGGGTCGCGCAGCCGGGCCATCAGGTACAGCAGGTCGTCGAGCTTATGCATCCTTGGCACCCGCGCCGCGGTCGCGCCGCGCCTCGATGATGTTGGGCAACTGGGAAATGCGCGCCAGCAGGCGGCCCAGCGAGTCGAGACCGGGGATCTCGATGGTCAGGCGCATGATCGCGGTGTTGTCTTCCTTGTCCGAGCGGGTGTTCACCGCCAGCACGTTGATGCGTTCGTTGAGCAGCATCTGCGAGACGTCGCGCAGCAGGCCGGAACGGTCGTAAGCACGGATGACGATATCCACCGGATAGGTGCTGACCGGCACCGGCCCCCAGCTGACCTGGATGATCCGCTCAGGCTCGCGCCCGGCCAGTTGCAGCGCGGTGGCGCAGTCCTGGCGGTGGATAGTGACGCCGCGGCCGAGGGTGATGTAGCCGACGATCGCATCGCCCGGCAGCGGCTGGCAGCAGCCAGCCATCTGCGTGAGCAGGTTGCCGACGCCCTGGATCTGGATGTCGCCGCGCTTGCCGTGGCCGATCTTGCTCGGCTTGCGCGGGATGAGTTCGAGCTGCTCGGTGCCGCGCTCGGGCTCGACCAGCTGCTGCGCGTAGTTGACCACATGGGCCAGACGCAGGTCGCCGGCGCCCAGGGCCGCGAAGAGGTCTTCGCCGGTCTTGTAGTTGGCCTTCTCGGCGAGCTTCTCGAAGTCTACCGGCGGCAGCGCCAGGCGACCCAGTTCGCGCTCGAGCATGGCCTTGCCCGCAGCCACGTTCTGGTCGCGCGCCTGCAGCTTGAACCAGTGGACGATCTTCGCCCGCGCTCGCGAGGTGGTTACGTAGCCCAGGTTCTGGTTCAGCCAGTCACGGCTCGGCCCGCTCTGCTTGCCGGTGATGATTTCCACCTGCTCGCCGGTTTGCAGGCTGTAGTTCAGCGGCACGATGCGGCCGTTGATCTTGGCGCCACGGCAGTTGTGCCCGACCTCGGTGTGTACGCGGTAGGCGAAGTCCAGCGGCGTGGAGCCCTTGGGCAGATCGATGGCGTGGCCGTCGGGGGTGAACACGTAGACCCGGTCAGGCTCGATATCCACCCGCAATTGTTCGGCCAGGCCACCGATGTCGCCCAGTTCCTCATGCCACTCGAGCACCTGACGCAGCCAGGAAATCTTCTCTTCGTAGTGGTTGGAGCTGGCCTTGACGTCGGTGCCCTTGTAGCGCCAGTGCGCGCAGACGCCGAGTTCGGCTTCCTCGTGCATGGCGTGGGTGCGGATCTGCACTTCCAGCACCTTGCCCTCGGGGCCGATCACCGCGGTGTGAAGCGAGCGGTAGCCGTTTTCCTTGGGATTGGCGATGTAGTCGTCGAATTCCTTGGGGATGTGCCGCCACAGCGTGTGCACGATGCCCAGCGCGGTGTAGCAGTCACGCATTTCCGGCACCAGCACGCGCACGGCGCGCACGTCGTAGATCTGGCTGAAGTCCAGGCCCTTGCGCTGCATCTTCCGCCAGATGGAATAGATGTGCTTGGCCCGGCCGGAGAGGTCCGCCTTGATGCCGGTGGCGGCCAGGGCATCCTTGAGCTGCTGCATCACGGTGGCGATGTACTGCTCGCGGTCCAGCCGGCGCTCGTGCAGCAGCTTGGCGATCTGCTTGTACTGGTCGGGCTCGAGGTAGCGGAAGGACAGGTCCTCCAGCTCCCACTTGATGTGACCGATGCCCAGACGGTGGGCAAGCGGGGCGTAGATATCGAAGACTTCGCGGGCGACGCGCATGCGCTTTTCTTCGTCGGCGTTCTTCACCGCGCGAATGGCGCAGGTTCGCTCGGCCAGCTTGATCAGCGCGACGCGAACATCATCGACCATGGCCACCAGCATCTTGCGCAGGTTCTCGATCTGCGCCTGGGTGCCGAGCACCAGGGACTGCCGCGGGCTGAGGCTGGTACTGATCGCCGCCATGCGCAGCACGCCCTCGATCAGCTTGGCGACGACGGGGCCGAAACGCTGCGCCACGTCCTCAAGCTTGACCTTGCCCTCGCGCACGCCGCGGTAGACCACCGCGGCGACCAGCGATTCCTGGTCAAGCTTCAGGTCCGCCAGGATTTCGGCGATCTCGAGCCCCGTCTGGAAGCTGGAGGTGCCGTCCGCCCAGGAGTTGTCCGTCGTGCTGACCGCCTTGTGCTCCACCTCGCGGGCGAATTCACAAGCTTCCAGCAGGACCTTGCGATCCAGTCCCGGGACCAGGGTCTGGACATGGTCCAGCCAGGCCTCGAGATTGATGCTGCCGTCAGTGTTGACCGGCTGGTGCGCTCTCACCTGTACCATCGTGTCTACCCTTCCCCACGGTGCGCCACAACACACCGCTCACTGCGCCGGCCTTTCTTGCTTGAGCCGGTCGGATTGCGCAGGCCGTCCTAGCCTGCCTCGAACAAAGCCATGGCCTCGACATGGGCCGTCTGCGGGAACATGTCGAGAATGCCGGCGCGCTTCAGACGATAGCCCTGTCGGGCCAACTCGCCAGCGTCACGCGCCAGGGTCGCCGGGTTGCAGGACACATAGAGTACCCGCTCCGCGCCCAGTGAACGCATCTGTCGCGCCGGCTCGAAGGCTCCGTCACGCGGAGGGTCGAGCAGCACGGCGGTGAAATCCTCCGCCGCCCAGGGGGCGTCGGCAAGCGGTTTCATCAGGTCTGCCTGATGGAACCGGGTATTGGCCAGGCCGTTGGCCCGGGCGTTGGCAGCGGCGCGCTCGACCATGGCCTGCACACCTTCCACGCCCACCACCTCGCGCACCTGGCGCGCCAGCGGCAGGGCGAAGTTGCCCAAGCCACAGAACAGGTCCAACACGCGCTCGTCGCTGCCCGGCTTCAGCCAGTCCAGCGCCTGCGCGACCATCGCCTCGTTCACCGGCTCGTTCACCTGAACGAAGTCGCCGGGGCGGTAGGCCAGGGTCAGGTTCCAGGCTTCGAGCCGGAAGCCGAGCTCGCGGTTCCCGCTGTTTTCTGCAGCATCGGAGCAAAGCGTCGGTTCGCCGTCACCCTGCAACCACAGCTGCACATCCCGTGCCGAACAGAATTCCAGCAGTCGCGCACGGTCGCTATCGGACAAAGGTTCGATATGCCGCAGCAGCAGCGCGCTGGAAGAGCCGTGGAACAGCTCGACATGGCCAAGGCACTGCGGCTTGGCGAAGCCACGCAGCAGCTCCGGCAGCTCGCGCGCGAGAACCTGCAGCTCGGGCACCAGTACCAGGCAGTCGTCAAAGGCGACGATGGCCTGGCTGGCGGCGGCGCGGAAGCCGACCTCCAGGCGCTTGGCCTTCACGTCCCAGCGCACGGCGAGGCGGGCGCGGCGGCGGTAGCCGAATTCCGGCCCGACCAGCGGCGCCGCCCACTCCTGCGGGACCAGGCCGGAGAAGCGCTCCAGCTGCTCCGCCAGGGTGCGCTGCTTGAGCGCCAGCTGATCGGCGTGGGACAGGTGCTGCAGGCTGCAGCCGCCACAGGTGCCGGCCACCGGGCAAGGCTCGGTGCGGCGGTTGGCGGCGGCGGTGAAGATACGTTCGCTACGGGCGTCGACGATCTGCGCGCGGGCGGACAGCACGCGGGCTTCCACCGACTCGCCCGGCAGGGCGTTGTCGACGAACCAAGTGCGCCCGTCGATGTGGGCGATGCCGCGGCCGTCGTGGGACAGGCGCTCAATGTTCAGGCGCTGTTTCTTGCCCACCGGTACCGCAGGGCTGCGCGCTCCGCCACTGGGCTGGAAGCGCAGACCGGATCTCTGCTTGGCCATGTCAGTTGGAGTCGAACACGCCCGAGGACAGGTAACGGTCGCCACGGTCGCAGATGATTGCCACCAGGGTCGCGTTTTCCAGCTCGCGCGACAGGCGCAGCATGGCCGCCACCGCACCACCGGAGGATACGCCGCAGAAAATGCCCTCTTCGCGGGCCAGGCGGCGCATCACGTCCTCGGCTTCGTTCTGCTGCATATCGACTACGCGGTCGACGCGAGTGGCATCGAAGATCTTCGGCAGGTATTCCTGCGGCCAGCGGCGGATGCCGGGGATCGCCGAGCCTTCCATCGGCTGCAGGCCGACGATCTGCACGTTGGGGTTCTGCTCCTTGAGGTAGCGCGACACGCCCATGATGGTGCCGGTGGTGCCCATGGAGCTGACGAAATGGGTGATCTCGCCGCCGGTCTGCTGCCAGATTTCCGGGCCGGTGGAGTGATAGTGGGCGATCGGGTTGTCGCCGTTGGCGAACTGGTCGAGCACCTTGCCCTGGCCTTCGCGCGCCATCTGGTCGGCGAGGTCGCGAGCGCCTTCCATGCCCTGCTCCTTGGTCACCAGGATCAGCTCGGCGCCATAGGCGGTCATAGCGGCCTTGCGCTCGGCGGTGGAGTTGTCGGGCATGATCAGGATCATGCGGTAGCCCTTGATCGCCGCCGCCATCGCCAGGGCGATGCCGGTGTTGCCGGAGGTGGCTTCGATCAGCGTGTCGCCGGGCTTGATGTCGCCGCGCAGTTCAGCACGGGTGATCATCGACAGCGCCGGGCGATCCTTCACCGAACCCGCGGGGTTGTTACCCTCGAGTTTCACCAGCAGGGTGTTGGAAGTTTCCCCGGCCAGGCGCTGCAGGCGCACCAGCGGGGTATGGCCGACGCAATCGGCGATAGTCGGGTACTGCACGGTCATGGAAGCACTCGGATCTGGAACAGGGCGCCCTATGATACCGGCAAAAACCGCCCCGCCATACGAAACTTCCTAACAAGCCATGTGCAGGGGCCCACCTCCCGCTCAGGCCACCGCCGCGGCGGGCAGGCGCAGGTGCACGCGCAGACCCGCCTCGGCGCAGTCCGCCCAGAGTTCGCCGCCCTGCATGCGCAGCGAGCTGCGGGCAATGCTCAGGCCCAGGCCGAAGCCTTCGCCGGTACGCGCGTCGGAGAGCCGGGTGAAAGGCAGGAAGATGCGCTCCAGGTCACTTTCAGCCACGCCGGGACCATCGTCTTCCAGCCACAGATGCCAGCCGCCGGACTCGCGCCGGCCGCTCAGGCGGATGCGACCGTTTTCCGGCGAATGACGGATAGCATTGCGCAGCAGGTTTTCCAACGCCTGGGCCAGGCCGTTGAGATGGCCGCGAACGCGGCAGTCCGCCGGCACCTGATAAAGGAAGCGCTCGGTACTCCAGCCCGCCTCGAAGCGTGCGTCGTCCACCAGCAGGTCCCATAGCGAGCGCAGGTCGATCTCTTCCAGTTCCACGCGCGGGCGTTCGGTGTCCAGCCAGGCAAGCTCCAGGGTATCGGCGACCAGGCGCTGCATCACCTCCACTTCCCGCTCTACCCGCTGGCGCAGCGCGGCTTCGCTGATCGGGCTGTCGCCCGCTACCCGCAGGCGGCTGAGCGGCGTACGAAGTTCGTGGGACAGGTCGCGCAGCAACTGGCGCTGCAGGCCGACGTGGCCGCGCAGGCGCTCGGCCATGTGGTCCAGCGCGCGCCCCAGTTCGCCGAGTTCGTCGCGGCGGGCGATCAGCTCCGGTCCGGCGACCGAGCCGAGGTTATCCGCCTGCAAGGCGTTAGCGTGCTCGCGCAGACGGCCGAGCGGGCGCACCAGTCGGCGATAGATCAGCCCGCAGAGCATCAGCGCAAGGATCGCCGGCACCAGCGCGTGGCTGATGGACTGGCGCAGGAAGCTCAGACCGCCCGGCAGGTAGCGCTGCGGCAACTGGACGACCAGCCGGCCACCGCCCGGTTCGTCCGGGAAGGGAATACCGATGTACGGCAGGTTCACCGAGCGCGAGCTTACCGGCCAGTCAAGCCCGCGCTGGAATGTCAGGTGCGCCACGTCCTCTATCGACAGCGGCTGCGTGCCCAGCGACTGCAGGCGCGCATCTACCACAACCATCCACACCGGCTCGCGCTGCTTCATCTGCGCCAGCCAGGCATCGACGCCTGCCGCCCCGCCGGTGCGCCAGGCTTGCTGGGCCTCGTCGGCATAGCCTGTGAGCACCTGCTGCGCCGCCTCAGAGAGGAAGTAGCTGTCGCGCTCCATCTGCTTGCCCCAGTTCCAGGACAGCCAGATCACCGACAGGCACAGCGCCACGAGGGCGATGGCAAGCTTCCAGAACAGCGAGTGACGGCCGGGCATGTCAATCCTCGGCCTCGGCGAACACATAGCCCTTGCCCCAGACCGTGTGCAACTGGTGGCGGACGTAGCCGATGGCCTGCAACTTGCGGCGCAGGTGGCTGACGTGCATGTCCAGGCTGCGGTCGTGGGCGGTGAAGGCGCGATGCAGCACGTGCTGATAAAGGAAGGGTTTGCTCAGGGTCTCACCCTGGCTGCTGAGGAAGGTTTCCAGCAGACGGTACTCGGTGCCGGTCAGGCCGGCCCATTGGCCGTCGAGTCCCACGTCGTCCTGCTGCGGGTCCATCTGCAAACCAGTCGGCGTAGGCGTGCTGCTCAGCGACTGGCTGCCGCGCTCCAGCGCCACCCGGCGCAGCACGGCGTCCACGCGCACGCTGAGTTCGGCAAGACTGAAAGGCTTGGGCAGGTAGTCGTCGGCGCCCTGGGAGAAGCCGGCAATGCGGTCCTGCTCGGCGCCCAGGGCGGACATCAGGATCACCGGCACCGCGCGCTCGCGGCGCAGGGTGCGAAGGATATCCAGGCCACCGGTGCCGGGCAGCATGATGTCCATCAGTATCAGGTCGTAGTCGCCGCCGCGGGCCTGGGCTAGGCCTTCGTCGCCGTCCTGGCACCAGGTGACCGCGAAGCCGCGTTCGCTCAAGTGGGAAGACAGGTGGGCCCCCAGAGTCGGGTCGTCCTCAATGGTCAGCAGACGCAGGCCGGGCGAAGCGAAGTTGTTCATATCAAATAAGAGTGATTAGCAATTGCGCGAAGTATTCACGATTCCGCTCATTCCCGGCAAGGCAAAGGGCTTCCGACGCAGGTCTGAACCGCTACACTGCCGGGGATAAACGCATTGGAGGACGCGCGTGTTCAAGGATCTCGGCATCAAGGGACGGGTACTGCTGCTCACCCTGCTGCCCACCAGCCTGCTGGCGCTGGTGCTGGGCGGTTATTTCACCTGGGTGCAGCTGTCGGACATGCACGCCCAGTTGATCGAGCGCGGGCAACTGATCGCCGAGCAACTGGCGCCGCTGTCGGCCCCGGCCATGGCCAACCACAACAACGAGCTGCTCGAGCGCATTGCCAACGAAGCGCTGGACCAGCCCGACGTGCGCGCCGTGACCTTTCTGGGACCGGATCGGGAAAAACTCGTCCACGCCGGCCCCAGCATCCTCACTCCCATGCCCTCGGGCGACGGCTCGCACCTGAGCATGGCGAGCAACCTGGACACCACCCACTTCCTCCTGCCGGTACTGGGTAAACACCGCAGCCTGTCCGGCGACCCGGACGACGACGCCGAAAAGCTGCTGGGCTGGGTCGAGCTGGAGCTTTCGCACCACGGCACCCTGCTGCGCGGCTACCGCAGCCTGTTCACCAGCCTGCTGCTGATCGGCGCGGGCCTGGCTGTTACCGCCCTCCTCGCCCTGCGCATGAGCCGCGCGATCAACGCGCCCCTGGGGCAGATCGCCCAGGGCGTCGCCCAGCTCAAGGAAGGCCGCCTGGAAACCCGCTTGCCCGCGCTGGGCAGCCACGAACTGGACGAACTCGCAGGCGGCATCAACCGCATGGCCGAGGCGTTGCAGAGCGCCCAGGAAGAGATGCAGCACAACATCGACCAGGCCACCGAGGACGTGCGGCAGAACCTGGAAACCATCGAGATCCAGAACATCGAGCTGGACCTCGCCCGTAAAGAGGCCCTGGAGGCGAGCCGGATCAAGTCCGAGTTCCTCGCCAACATGAGCCACGAGATCCGCACCCCGCTCAACGGCATCCTCGGCTTCACCAACCTGCTGCAGAAGAGCGAGATGACCAGCCGCCAGCAGGATTACCTCTCTACCATCCACAAGTCCGCCGAAAGCCTGCTGGGGATCATCAACGAGATCCTCGACTTCTCGAAGATCGAGGCCGGCAAGCTGGTACTGGAGAACATCCCGTTCAATCTGCGCGAACTGATCCAGGACACCCTGACCATCCTCGCCCCTGCCGCCCACGAGAAGCACCTGGAGCTGGTCAGTTTGATCTACCGCGACACCCCGCTGCAGCTGGTGGGCGACCCGCAGCGCCTGAAGCAGGTGCTGACCAACCTGGTGAGCAACGCCATCAAGTTCACCCACGACGGCAGCATCGCCGTGCGCGCCATGCTCGAAGACGAGAGCGACGACCGCGCGCAACTGCGCATCAGCGTGCAGGACACCGGCGTGGGCCTGACCGACGCCGACCTGCGCGCGCTGTTCCAGGCCTTCAGCCAGGCCGACAACTCGCTGTCGCGCCAGGCCGGCGGTACCGGCCTCGGGCTGGTCATTTCCAAGCGACTGATCGAGCAGATGGGCGGCGAGATCGGCGTGGAAAGCAGCGCCGGCGATGGCTCTGAGTTCTGGATCAGCCTCAACCTGCCCAAGGCCCGCGACGACGGCGACGACCTGCCGCACGCGCTGGCGGGCGGCCTGCGCGTGGCACTGTACGAACCCCACGAACTGACCCGCACCGCGCTGCACCACCAACTGGAAGACTGCGGCCTGGAAGTCACCGAATTCCCTGATCTCGTCACGCTGGAGAAGACCCTGCTGGAGGGGCCGTCGGACAAGGCACCGATCACCCTGGCGCTGCTCGGCGTGACCGCCGCCGACCATCCGCCCGAGGCGCTGCGCCAGTCCATCCGCGAGCTGGAACAGCACGGCTGCAAGAGCCTGGTGCTCTGCCCGACCATCGAACAGGCGCACTACAACGACGTGCTGCCCGATGCCCAGGTACAGAGCAAACCTGCCTGCACGCGCAAGCTGCAGCAGGCATTGAATGAATTGCTGCACCTGCGGCCGGCGCGCAAGGACAAGAACGTTAACGGCAAGCTTGAACGCATTCCACGCCTGCTCTGCGTCGACGACAACCCGGCCAACTTGTTGCTGGTGAAGACCCTGCTGACCGACATGGGCGCCGAGGTGACCGCCGTCGATAGCGGTCTCGCCGCCGTCGAGGCGGTGCAGCGTGAGCGCTTCGACCTGGTCTTCATGGACGTGCAGATGCCGATCATGGACGGCCGCCAGGCCACCGAAGCGATCCGCCAGTGGGAAGGCGACCGCGAGGTCAGCCCGGTGCCGATCATTGCCCTCACCGCCCACGCCCTGGCCAACGAGAAGCGCGCCCTGTTGCAGGGCGGCATGGATGACTACCTGACCAAGCCGATCGACGAGCGCCAGCTGGTCCAGGTGATCCTCAAGTGGACCGGGCTGGCGCTGGGTGAGCCACGTGACGAGCGTCCGCGCCAGGCCCAATCCTCGCTGGACGGCCTCAGCGTCCTGGACCCGGAGGAAGGCCTGCGCCTGGCCGCCGGCAAGCCGGAGCTGGCCGCCGACATGCTCGGCATGCTGCTCGCATCGCTGTCCGCCGACCGCCAGGTGATCCTCCAGGCCCGCGAGCGCAATGACCGCAATACCCTGCTCGAACGGATCCACCGCCTCCACGGCGCGACCCGCTACTGCGGCGTGCCGATGCTGCGCGCGGCCTGCCAGCGCGCCGAGACATTGCTCAAGCAGAACGATCCGGACGGCCCCGCAGCGCTGGACGAGCTGGACAAGGCCATAGCCGAGCTGGCACAGGCAACCGAGGGCCATCTGGAAATCGAAGCCGGCCAGACGCACTGAAGACGGAATTCAATTGATGCGCATCATCCTGTTCAGCAACCAGACCTACGACCGCGACAGCTTTCTCGCCGCCAACCATGGCCGCGGGTTCGAGCTGCATTTCCAGCAGGCGCAACTGCGTGAGGACACCGTCGCCCTGGCCATGGGATTCGAGGTTGTCTGCCCCTTCGTCAACGACGACCTGTCGCGCCCGGTGCTGGAGCACCTGGCCGCTGGCGGCACGAAACTGATCGCCTTGCGCTCGGCCGGCTACAACCATGTCGACCTCGCCGCCGCCCACGCGCTGGGTCTGGCCGTGGTGCGCGTACCGGCCTATTCGCCCCACGCGGTAGCCGAACATGGCGTAGGACTGGTCCTAGCACTGTGCCGGCACCTGCACCGCGCCTACAACCGCACCCGCGAAGGTGATTTCTCGCTGCACGGCCTGACTGGCTTCGACCTGCACGGGCGCACTGTCGGAATCATCGGCAGCGGGCAGATCGGCGAAGTCTTCGCCCGCATCATGAGCGGCTTCGGCTGCAACATCCTGGCCTACGACCCTTACCCCAACCGCGCCATTGAGGCCCTGGGCGGGCGCTTCGTCGAGCTGGACGAGCTGCTCGCGCAGTCCGACATCATCAGCCTGCACTGCCCGCTCAACGAGGCCACCAAACACTTGATCAACGCCGACAGCCTGCAACGCATGAAGCGCGGCGCCATGCTGATCAACACCGGCCGCGGCGCGCTGGTCGACACCCCGGCGCTGATCGAGGCGCTGAAAAGCGGCCAGCTCGGCTACCTCGGCCTGGACGTCTATGAAGAGGAAGCCGACATCTTCTTCGCCGACCGCTCCGACCTGCCGCTGCAGGACGACGTGCTGGCGCGTCTGCTGACCTTCCCCAACGTGATCATCACCGCGCACCAGGCCTTCCTGACCCGCGAGGCGCTGGCCGGAATCGCCCAGACCACGCTAGCCAACATCGCCGCCTGGCAGGCCGGCCATCCGGTCAACCTGGTGAAAAACTGAGCAGAAGGCGCTCGCATCCGCACGCCACGCGCCCTAGAATGCCGCGCTTTCCCGGAGGACCCATGGCCCAGCACGATTTCCGCTATACCCTGCTCAACCCGCAATTCACCCTCAACGAGTGCCGCGCGCTGACTCCGGGCCGCTACCAGGTCACCGGCATCGGTGGCTCGATCAAGGCCGGCGACACAATGCTGGTCAGCCTCAAGGGCAGCAAAAGCCTGAGCATGACGCTGGAAGTGGAAAAGGTCCGCCACCTGATCAACCCACCGGGACAGTGGATGGCCGTGGCCAAGGGCCCGGTGTTCCGTGAACTGGGTATCCATGAATGGAAGGTCAACTGCGACGGCTGCGCAGCTACACTGGACTTCGAATTCGCCGTCGATGCCACCCACGGAAAGGCTGCCCAGCAGCCCGCCGCCGAGCAGCGCATCGCCGAACTCGGATGGGCCAAGGTCGGCAATCGCCACCTCTGCCCGGATTGCCAGAGCAAGGAGATTGCATGAAAGCCCTGATCGCCAGCGCCTGCACCGCGCTGGCTTTGGCCGGTTGCGCCAGCAAGCCGGTCCCCGAAGCGGAACAGACCTACCGCGTTGAGTGGGTCGGTGAGCACCCGCTGATCGACTACACCCACATCAGCCTGACCCTGGACGGCAACGGCCGCGCCTACGGCAGCGCTGGCTGCAACCACTGGTTCGCCAGTTACAAGCTCGAAGGCGACCAGTTGACCTTCGGCCAGCCTGGCGCCACCCGCAAGCTGTGTGCCGACCTGGTGATGGAGCAGGAACAGCAGTTCCTCCAGATGCTCGGCGAAGTGCAGCGCTGGGATATCACCGAAGAAGGCGAGCTGCGCCTGTGGCCCGCCAGCGGCCGCGCCATGCGCATGTGGCCGGAAGGCTGAGCAACTAGAACAGACTGAGCTGCTCGTGGGCGCCGCGCAGATCGACCAGGCGCACGCCCACACCGATCAGCCGCACCGCCTTGTTGCCGCGCTGGAAGGCCTGCCCCAGCAAAAGCCGATAGCTTTCCAAGTCCCGCGCGGCGCCCGCCTGCTCCAGGGTGGTCTGGGTGAAATCGTGGAACTTCAGCTTGATGAATGGCTTGCCCGGCCGGTAGCTGGCGTCCAGGCGCGTCATGCGCCGCTCCAACTCACTCAGTAGAGACGGCAACTCTTCCTGGCAAGCGGCCAGATCCGGCAGGTCCTGATCGAAAGTATTCTCCACGCTGATCGACTGACGCCGGCTATCCACTTGCACCGGACGCTCATCGATACCCCGCGACAAGCCCCAGAGCCGCTCGCCGAAGCTGCCGAATTCCTTCGCCAACTGAATCCGCGACCAGTCGCGCAGGTCCGCGCAGGTGCGAATCCCCAGGCGGGCCAGCTTCTCGGCGGTGACCTTGCCCACGCCATGCAGCTTCTTCACCGGCAGTTCGGCGACGAAACCATCCACCTCGTCGGGCGTGACCACGAAAAGGCCATTGGGCTTGCGCCAGTCGCTGGCGATCTTGGCGATGAACTTGTTCGGCGCCACCCCGGCGGACACCGTGATGTGCAGGGTTTCCCAGACCCGCTGGCGAATCTCCCGGGCGATCCGTGTAGCGCTGCCGCCGCAGCGGTCGCTGTCACTGACGTCAAGGTAGGCCTCGTCCAGGGACAACGGCTCGATCTGGTCGGTGTAGTCGCGGAAGATCGCGTGGATGTCCCGCGAAGCTTCTCTATATACGTCCATGCGCGGGCGCACGATGGTGAGATCGGGGCACAGCTTGACCGCCGTGCGCATGGCCATGGCCGAATGTAGCCCGTAGGCACGCGCCTCATAGTTGCAGGTCGCGACCACGCCACGCTTGTCCGGCGATCCACCCACGGCCAGCGGCTTGCCCGCGAGGGTCGGGTCGTCGCGCATCTCGATGGCGGCGTAGAAGCAGTCGCAATCGATGTGGATGATCTTTCTTTGCCGAGTCACGAAGAAGGCGCCTGCATCACCATCGGAAGCCGCCCCAAAAGGCGGCGGAAAACCCGGCCATGGTAATGCAAAACGCCGCCGCTTCGGTTATCCACAGCCGGGAAGATTCCGCCCCCGGACCACTGCCCTGCCACTATCCGCCGGGGCTAAATATTTGAAAGAAAATCACTTTTTCCCGATTTTCATTGACACACCAGTCCATCGGCGTAGAATGGCCGGCGCGGGATGGAGCAGTCTGGTAGCTCGTCGGGCTCATAACCCGAAGGTCGTAGGTTCAAATCCTGCTCCCGCAACCAGATACAAGAGAAAGGGTCACTCTTCGGAGTGGCCCTTTTTCGTTTGCGCTCGATTTAAATTATTGATCGAAAGCTAAATATCGATTGACAAGACCTTTCATGTCCGTAGAATGGCCGACGCGGGATGGAGCAGTCTGGTAGCTCGTCGGGCTCATAACCCGAAGGTCGTAGGTTCAAATCCTGCTCCCGCAACCAGACACAAGAAAAAGGGTCACTCTTCGGAGTGGCCCTTTTTCGTTTGCGCGCGTTTAAATTATTGATCGAAAACGAAATATCGATTGACACAAGTCTTCATATCCGTACAATTGCCGCCGCGGGATGGAGCAGTCTGGTAGCTCGTCGGGCTCATAACCCGAAGGTCGTAGGTTCAAATCCTGCTCCCGCAACCAGACACCAAGAAGAAAGCCACTCTTAGGAGTGGCTTTTTTCGTTGTGCCCGAAATATCTTCGCCCACGGGTGGCGTCTCGCGGATCAGGAAAATACTCTTCCGGGGACTTGGGAATTCGCGTCAGTGCCCCTACTCTGTCGCGCTAAATCGTTTGAGGTGCCCGATGAGCGCCAACCCCACCACACCCGATACCCCTGCCGCCGAAGACGCTCCCAGCCGAGCGACCTGGCTCAATTGGGTGAACGCCAACCGCCAGGCACTCGGCCTGGGCGTGACCCTGGTGTTGTTCAGCCTCGCGCTGATCGCCTGCTATCACCTACTGCGCGACATCGACGCCTATTCCCTGCACGACGCCCTGCTCGACGTACCTACCACCTCGCTGCTCGGTGCCTTCGCCGCCACCGCGGTCGGCTTCATCTTCCTGCTCGGCTATGAATGGTCAGCCAGCCGCTTCGCCGGCGTGAAGCTGCCCGTCCCGGCGCTGCTGACCGGTGGCTTCTCGGCGTTCGCCATTGGCAATGCCGTGGGTCTATCGATGCTCTCCGGCGGCTCGGTGCGCTATCGCCTCTATGCCCGCCAGGGGCTCGGCGCCGGCGACGTAGCGCTGATGACGCTGTTCGCCAGCTTGTCACTGGGCTGCGCTCTGCCGGTGCTGGCGGCGCTCGCCGCACTGAGCGACCTTTCCGACGCGTCCCTGGCCCTGCACGTGCCGGAGTGGCTGGTGGCGGTGCTGGCGCTGGGCGTCATCGCTTTCTGCCTGCTGCTGGTCGTCGGCATCGAACGTCGTCGCCTGCCGGAGCAACCCTCGCCCGATAGCCATCTGGTCCGCTTCGGGCGCCGCACCCTGCGCCTGCCGGGCCTGCGCCTGTCGCTGCTGCAACTGCTGATCACCGCGCTGGACGTGGCTGCCGCCGCCACCGTGCTCTATCTGCTGCTGCCGGAAGCGCCGCCCTTTGGTGCCTTCCTGCTGGTCTACCTGATCGCCCTGGCCGCCGGCGTGCTCAGCCATGTGCCGGGTGGTGTCGGGGTGTTCGAAGCGGTGCTGCTGGCGGCCTTCGCCAACCAGCTGGGCGCCGCGCCGCTGGCCGCAGCCCTGCTGCTGTACCGCTTGATCTATGTGGTCCTGCCGCTGATTGTCGCCTGTCTGTTGCTGCTGTTCCTCGAAGCCCGCCGCGTCCTGGTGGCCAAGCAGGCCGTGCGCATCACCTCCGGCTTTGCCGCGCAGATCCTCTCCCTGCTGGTGTTCATCTCCGGCATCGTGCTGCTGTTCTCCGGCGCCACGCCATCCATCGACACCCGCCTGGACGAAGTCGGCTTCCTCGTGCCGCACCGCCTGATCGATGCCTCGCACCTGGCCGCCAGCCT
Organism: Pseudomonas sp. PDM18; assembly: GCF_014852585.1. Taxonomy (GTDB): domain Bacteria; phylum Pseudomonadota; class Gammaproteobacteria; order Pseudomonadales; family Pseudomonadaceae; genus Pseudomonas. Next base: position 398,238 of record NZ_JACVBX010000001.1, read on the forward strand.
GATCGGCGTGCTCTGCCTGCTGCTCGCCTACGGCCTGCGCCGCCGCCTCTCCGCCGCCTGGGCACTGACCATCGGCCTGCTGATCGCCGGCGCCGCGCTGTCGCTGCTCAAGGGCTTCGACTGGGAAGAAGCGCTGATCCTCAGCTTCACCGCCGCCCTGCTGGTGATCTTCCGCAGCGCCTTCTACCGCCGCAGCCGCCTGATGGACCTGCCCTTCTCGCCGCTGTATCTGGGCGCCGCGGCCTGCGTGATCGCCGCGTCGATCGGGCTGCTGCTGTTCGCCTACCAGGACGTGCCCTACAGCCACGAACTCTGGTGGCAGTTCGCCCTGGATGCGGATGCCCCGCGAGGCCTGCGCGCCGCTCTGGGCAGTTGCCTGCTGCTGGCTGCGCTGGCGCTGTACTGGCTACTGCGCACCGCGCCACCGGCCATCCACGCACCGACCCGCCAGGACCTGGACACCGCCGCCGGCATCCTCGCCAATTCCGCACAGCCCGACGGCGGCCTGGCCCTGTCCGGCGACAAGGCCCTGCTGTTCCACGAGGGCAACGATGCCTTCCTGATGTACGCCCGCCGCGGCCGCAGCCTGGTGGCGCTGTTCGATCCGGTCGGCCCGGCCCAGGCCCGCGCCGAACTGATCTGGCAGTTCCGCGACCTCTGCGACCTGCACCACGCGCGCCCGGTGTTCTACCAGGTGCGCGCGGAGAACCTGCCGCTGTACATGGACATCGGTCTCACCGCGCTCAAGCTCGGCGAGGAGGCGCGGGTCGATCTGCGCCGCTTCGACCTGGAGAGCAAGGGCAAGGAGATGAAGGACCTGCGCTACACCTGGAACCGCGGCCAGCGCGACGGCCTGAGCCTGGAGTTCCATGATGCCGGGCAGGCGCCGATGGACGAGCTGCGCGCCATCTCCGATGCCTGGCTGGGCGGCAAGAACGTCCGCGAGAAGGGCTTCTCCCTCGGCCGCTTCACCCCTGAATACCTGCGTTATTTCCGCGTCGTCGTGGTCCGCTTCCAGGGCCGCGCCGTGGCCTTCGCCAACCTGCTGGAAACCTCCGGTAAGGAGCTGGCGAGCATCGACCTGATGCGCGTGGCCCCCGACGCCCCCAAGCTGACCATGGAATTCCTCATGCTCGGCCTGATCCTGCATTACAAGGAGAGCGGGCACACCCGCTTCAGCCTCGGCATGGTGCCCCTGGCCGGCTTGCAGCCGCGCCGTGGCGCCCCGCTGACCCAACGTCTCGGCGCACTGGTTTTCCGCCGGGGTGAGCAGTTCTACAATTTCCAGGGGCTACGGCGCTTCAAGGACAAGTTCCAGCCCGACTGGGAACCCCGTTACCTGGCCGTGCCCGCCGGATTGGATCCGCTGGTGGCCCTGGCCGATACGGCCGCCCTCATCGCAGGCGGCCTGAGTGGATTGGTAAAACGCTGATATGTTGAAACGACGCTGGCGACACCTGCTCGCCCTCCTCCTGCTGGTCATCATTGCCGTGGGTCTGCTGCTGTGGAGCCGACCGGCTTCCCAGGCTTCCCTCGAACACCGCCAGCTCGCCGACGGCAGTGCCGTCGCCCTGGCCATCCCCGGCAAGCAACCGAACGCCCGTGTACTGCTGGCCGTGCAGGCCGACCAGAAACTCGACGACGGCCAGTTGCTGGCCCTGGCCCACGACAGCGGCGCCCGCGTGGTGCAGTTCGTCTTCCCGGAAAAGGACTGCGCCACCCAGCAGGCCCGCATCAAGGCTGCCGGCGAGCTACTTGACGGCCAGCCAACCCTGGTCGCCGGCATCGGTCCGGGCAGCGCCTGGGCCTTCCGCTGGCTCGCCGGGCAGACCGACGACAAGGCCAAGGCCCTGTCGGTCGGTTTCTCCCTGGAGAAGCCCGACTGCGCCGCCACCCCGCTGCCGACGACGGCCGCCCACGGCCACTGGCTGGCCGCCTGGAACGACAACCCGGACGACGCCAGCGCGCGCTTCGCCCGCGGCCTGAAGAACGCCGAGACGGTGATCACCGACTACGACACCCCGCTGCCCAAGGTCCTCGCCGACCAACTGCGCCAGCAGCTGCAAGGCGGCGGTGACAACGTGCCGGTGGTGGAAGTCCCGGCCGCCAAGCCCTCGGAAACCGTCACTCTGTTCTATTCGGGCGATGGGGGCTGGCGCGACCTGGACCGTGACGTCGCCGCCCAGATGGCCGAGCTGGGCTATCCGGTGGTTGGCGTCGATGCCCTGCGCTACTTCTGGGAGCACAAGACCCCGGAGCAGAGCGCCGCCGACCTCGCCCTGCTGATGCAGCACTACCGCGAGAAGTGGGGTGCCAAGCACTTCGTGCTGGCCGGCTACTCCTTCGGCGCCGACGTGCTGCCGGCGATCTACAACCGCCTGCCGGCGGATGCGAAGAAGGACGTCAGCTCGGTGATCCTGCTGGCCTTCGCCCGCAGCGGCAGCTTCGAGATCGAGGTGCAGGGCTGGCTCGGCAAGGCCGGCCAGGAAGCCTCCACCGGCCCGGAAATGGCCCGACTGCCGGGGCCGAAAGTGCTCTGCGTGTACGGCATCGAAGAGAAGGACGAAAGTGGCTGCACCCAGCCGCAATCGGTGGGCGAGAACCTGCAGTTGCCCGGCGGCCACCACTTCGACGAGGACTACCCGGCCCTGGCCAAGCGACTGGTGAACGCCATCCGCTCCCGCCAGTCAGCCGACGACGAAGGCTGACCGACATCAAAAGGGCCGCACATTGCGGCCCTTTCACTTTGGCTTAACGGTTTTTCAGACACGCTTAAGGCTCTATGCTCAGACTGGCAGCCCCGTCGTCAGAGCGCGGCGTACGAATAGAGCCACACAAGGAACCGTCATGAGCCTGTCCAAGACCTCGTCCCGCTATGGCAGCCTGTCCATAGCCATGCACTGGATCATGCTAGTGCTGATCGCCGCTACCTACTTCTGCATGGAGTACCGCACCAACTTCCCCAAAGGCAGCGACACCCGCGCGCTGTTCTCGCAATGGCATTTCATGCTTGGCCTGAGTGTCTTTGTACTGGTCTGGCTGCGCATCATCGGCCGCTTCATCTATCCCACCCCGCCGATCGTCCCGGCGCCGCCGGTCTGGCAAATGGCGCTGGCCAAGCTTGCGCACCTTGCGCTCTACGGCCTGATGATCGGCCTGCCGCTGGCCGGCTGGATCATCCTCAGCGCCGCGGACAAACCGGTGCCGTTCTGGGGCCTGGAGCTGCCGCACCTGGTGGACAAGAACCCGGACCTGGCCAAGCAGGTGAAGTACTGGCACGAGACCATCGCTGTGCTCGGCTACTGGCTGATCGGTATTCACGCCCTGGCCGCGCTTTTCCACCACTACATCAGCCGCGACAACACGCTGGTGCGCATGCTGCCGGGCAAGGGCGAGGCGAAGCCGGAGTAAACCGTCAGCACCCGCGGGACGCCGGCCCTGCCGGCGTTTCGCGGGCGTGGCCCGCTCTTACAGGAAAATCCCAGAGTCGACCAACACGCGTCAATCCTGCCGATACGGCAGTGCCGCGCAGGCCTCTTCGGCGTAAGCCAGGATGCCCGCCCTCTCCCCGACCAGGAACTCCTCCACCGCGTCACGCAGCCCCGGATGGCCCAGGCGATGCCAGGAACGCGTGATCACCGGCTCGAAGCCACGGATCAGCTTGTGCTCGCCCTGCGCACCTGCGTCGAAGCGCTTCAGGCCATGGCCGATGGCGAAGTCCAACCCCTGATAGAAGCAGGTTTCGAAGTGCAGCCGGTCGAACTCCGCCAGGCAGCCCCAGTAGCGGCCGTAAAGCGTGTCGCCGCCCAGCAGGCTGAAGGCCATGGCCACGGGTCGGCCGTTCTGGTGAGCGAAGACCACGCGGATCGCCTCGGGCATGCGCTCGCCGATCAGGCTGAAGAATGCCCGGCTCAGGTAAGGCGTCTGCCCGCGCACCTCATAGGTGCTGCTGTAGCAGGCGTAGACGAAGTCCCAGTGCGCCTCGGACAGATCCCGCCCTTCCATCCAGACGAACTCCAGCCCGAGCCCGGCGACCTGCTCGCGCTCCTTGCGCAGCTGCTTGCGCTTGCGCGAGCTGAGCGCGTCGAGGAAGTCCTGGAAATCGCGATAGCTGCGGTTGCTCCAGTGATACTGGCAGCCAAGACGCTCCAGCCACCCATCGGCATCGCGCAGCAGCGCATCGGCGGTGGGGTCGGTGAAGTTCACGTGCACGCCGGAACAATGCCCCTCGTCCACCTCTCCCGCCAAGGCGCCGACCAGACTCAGCGCTGCTTCCGGGGCTCCTAGCAGACGAGCACCACCGACAGGGGTGAAGGGAATGCCCACCAGAAGCTTGGGGTAGTACGCAATGCCAGCTCGCAAGCAGGCATCCGCCCAGCCCCAGTCGAATACGTACTCGCCGTAGGAATGACTCTTCAGATAGGCCGGCACGGCGGCCAGCAGGCGGCCGTCGTCGCCCAGCAGCACACGATGGGACGGCTTCCAGCCGGTCCGACCACCGACACTGCCGCTGTCCTCCAGGGCGGAGAGGAAGGCATGGCGCAGGAACGGCTGGTCGTCCGGCAGCAGGGCATCCCACTGGCGGGCGTCGACTTCACAGAGGCGGGAAAGGGTCTGGATAGGCATGGCCGACAGTCTGGCGCGGGGCGCAGGCGAAGGGAAGATTCGGGCAGGAAATCTCCAGCGAAGGTGACATTCACGTTCGTCGGTATCCGACGGAAAGGCCTGTCGGGTGGACTATGTTGGGGTTAGCAAGGCTTGCCGGCGCGCGACGCCGGCACCGTTCCGCCGCCTGCCGCCCGCTTCGGGCCGCTGGCGAACCGCCAGGAGGACGCCCCATGAGCCTGATGCAATGCGAGTACCGCAAGTACACCATCACTGCCGATGTCGTCGAACACCCCGGCATCCCCACTCCCTGGGCCGCCGGCTGCCACATCACCGCCCCGGACGGGCAGACCACCAAACGCAAGACACTGCCGGTTGAATTCGCCTTCATGTCGGACCTTCAGAAGGCCCAGCACGCGTCCATCGCCCACGGCAAATGGCTGGTGGACCAGAGCCTGGACCACGATCGCCAGCTGTTCTGATCAGTTGTTCGCGTAGCCCGGTTCTTCACTGACGGGCAGTTCCGTCAGGCGTACCTGAAGCGCCAGGAATTCCTGCGCCGATGCCCGCCAGGTCTGCCTGCGCGCCCATTCCACGCAGGCCTGGCGATCCAGCTCCAGCGCCCGCAGGCAGGCACTGCGCAAGTTGGCGTCCATCACCCCGGTTACGCCCTGTTCCAGCACATCCAGCGGTCCCGTCACCGGAAACGCCGCCACTGGCGTGCCGCACGCCAGCGCTTCATACATCACCAGACCGAGGGTGTCGGTCAGCGACGGAAAGGCCAACACGCTGGCGGTGCGGTAAGCCTCGGCGAGGTCGTCGCCATGGCGATAACCGAGGAACTCCACCTGTGGATAAGTTGCTTGCAGCTCAGCACGCTGCGGGCCGTCGCCCACCACTCGCTTGCGCCCCGGCAGGTCGAGAGCGAGGAAGGCTTCGAGATTCTTTTCCCGCGCCAACCGGCCGACATAGAGGAACACCGGCTCCTCCGGCGATGCGCCCTCACCCGGCTGGAAGCGCTGGATATCCACACCCTTGCGCCAGAGCGCGAGGTTGTCGAAGGCGTGATCGACGAAAGTGCCGCGCATTCGTTCGCTGCTCACCAGCACGGCCTGGCTCGGCGCGTGGAAGCGGCGCAGGAAGGCATAGCCCCAGCCCAGCGGCAACCAGGGCCAGCGGGTGTTCACGTATTCGGGAAAGCGCGTGTGGATGGCGCTGCTGAATTTCAGGCCACGGCGCACCAGCCAGCGCCGAGCGGCCCAGCCCAGCGGGCCTTCGGTGGCGAGGTGAACGCAGTCGGGAGCGAAGCGAGTGATCTTCTCGCCCACCTTCCACAGGTCCCACGCCAGCGGAATCTCCGGGTAACTCGGGCACGGGCGGTGGCGGAAGTCCTGGGGTGTGAGCAGGCCGACCACATGGCCCAGCCCTTCCAGCTCGGCCACCAGTGCCTTCAGGCTGGTGACCACGCCATTGACCTGCGGTAGCCAGGCATCGGTGACGATCAGCAGCCTCATGCCGCCGACTCGACCACCACCGGCTCCTCGGCGCGAGCCTGCTCCTCGGCCAGTCGATAGAGCTGGATGCTGCCGTCCCAGTGCTCGATCAGCGCCGAGCAGGATTCCACCCAATCGCCGCAGTTGAGGTATTCCACCTCGCCGATCTGGCGGATTTCCGCGTGGTGGATGTGCCCGCAGACCACCCCGTTGAGGCCGCGCTTGTGCACCTCGTGGGCGATGGCTTCCTCGAAGTCGCTGATGAAGTTCACCGCCGTCTTCACCTTGTGCTTGAGGTACGCCGACAGCGACCAGTAGCCGTAGCCATAACGGCTGCGCCAGTGGTTGAGCCAACGGTTGAGGGTCAGGGTGAATTCGTAGGCGGAGTCGCCGAGGAAGGCCAGCCACTTGTGGTAGCGGGTGATGACGTCGAACTGGTCGCCGTGGATCACCAGCAGCTGGCGGCCGTCGGCGGTGGTGTGGACGATCTCGTCGACCAGGCGGATGTTGCCCAGCAGCAGCGAGGAATAGCGGCGCAGGAACTCGTCGTGGTTGCCGGTGACGTAGATCACCTCGGTGCCGCGCTTGCTCATGGTCAGCAGGCGGCGTATCACGTTGGTGTGCGCCTGCGGCCAGTAGATGCCGCCGCGCAGCTTCCAGCCGTCGATGATGTCACCTACCAGGTAGATTCGGTCGGCGTGGTAGCGCTTGAGGAAGCCGGCCAGGTGCTCGGCCTGGCAGTCGCGGGTGCCCAGGTGGACATCGGATATCCACAGGGTCCGTACCCGTTGTTTCTTCGTCGGCGTCATGCGTTGCGCGCTGCTCATCGTCGGCGACCTCCAGTGGGGTTTCTCCGAGTGTCGGCCCACGCGGTGAAGCGAACATGACCGACTGGCGACAGTCCCGTGACAGCCCGCGGCGCGCTAGACTGTCAGCCTGCCCGCCCGGAAAGTCGTATCGCATGAGCCAGATCCTCTCCCTGCGCCACTACAGCCACGATCACCTCGCCCATAGCCACAGCCATGCGCAGTTGGTGCTGGGGCTGTCCGGCAGCCTGGATTTCGAAGTGGGCGGCCGTGGCAGCCTGGTGACCCGGCAGACCTTCGCCGTGGTGCCGCGTGACGAGCACCATGCCTGCGCCAGCCCCGACGGCAGCCGCTGCCTGGTGGTGGACCTGGAGGACGAGGAAGACCTGCTCGGCGGTCTCGGCCTGCACAGCGATGCTGGCCGTCGCCTGCTGGAAACCCCCGGCCAGCGCCTGCTCAGCAATGACCAGGCGCAACTGGTGCACTGGCTCGCCGGCAGCTCGCTGCATGACCCGGTGCTGGCGCGCCAGGGCGCCATCCTGCTGCTGGCCAGCCTCGCCGCCGGCCAGCAGCGCATCGAGGAGCCGGCGCAGCTGCCGCTGACCAGTCTCGACAGCTACATCGACCGTCACGCCGCGCACCCGCTGCAGGTTGCCGATCTCGCGCGGCTCGCCGGGCTGTCCGCCGCGCGCTTCCATGCCCGCTTCCTCGCCGAAACCGGGCAGACGCCCATGGACTACGTACGCCAGCGCCGCCTGCAACTGGGCCGCGACCTGCTGCGTGGCTCGCACCAGTCGGTCGGCGAGATCGCCGCGCAGGTCGGCTACGCCTCGCAGAGTGCCTTCACCGCAGCGCTGGTGCGCCAGTTCGGTACTACGCCGCGCCAGCTGCGCCAGCAGGCACGCGACAATTCCCGCTAGCCGCGCGACAGACAGCCGCGCGCCCAGGGCCTAGACTGCCGGCCATCGAACTGAACAACCCAACGGGAGCAGCGATGTCGGCAGACACCATCGAGTGGCAGGATTTCGAGCGCGTCGAACTGCGCGTGGGCACCATCGTCCAGGCCGAACCCAACGTGAAGGCGCGCAAGCCCGCCTACATCCTCCAGGTCGACCTCGGCCCGCTGGGGATCAAGACCTCCAGCGCGCAGATCACCGCACACTATGAAGCCAACGAACTGATCGGCCGCCAGGTGCTGTGCGTGTGCAACTTCGAGCCCAAGTCCATCGCCGGCGTGCGCTCGGAAGTGCTGATCACCGGCGCCTACGACAGTGACGAGAAAGTAGTGCTGGCCGGCTTCGACAAGCCGCTGCCCAATGGCGCGCGCCTGGCCTGACCGTCTTTTCACCTCGTGCCGGCTGGGCCGGCACGCTTCACTTTCCCGACAAGGCCGCGCCACCGCACTCCAGGCATGAATCGCATTACCCAACTCACTCCCCGCGGCGCCCTGATCGGCCTGCACATCGGCGCCCTGATGTTCGGGCTGTCCGGCATCTTCGGCAAACTCATCCTCGCCGGCCCCCTGGTCATCGTCTTCGGCCGCGCGCTGTTCGGCTCGTTGTCACTGGCGGCGGTGTTCGCCGGGCATCTGCGGCAACAGAGGCGCCCCACGCTGAAGCAGGCCGCCATGCTGCTGGGCGGCGGCGTACTGCTGTGTACACACTGGCTGACCTTTTTCCTCGCGGTGAAGGTGGGCAACGTCGCCGTGGCCACCCTCGGTTTCGCCAGTTTCCCGGCCTTTACCGTGTTGCTGGAAGGGCTGCTGTTCCGCGAACGCATCCGCAAGGGCGAGTACCTGGTGGTGGTGCTGGTGTGCATCGGCCTGGCGATGGTCACGCCGACCCTGGACCTGCGCGACGGCGCCACCGCCGGCCTGCTCTGGGGTACCCTCTCCGGCCTGCTGTTCGCCCTGCTGTCGCTGGCCAACCGGGTGAGCGTGCGCGGAATAGACCCGATCCAGGCAGCGCTGTGCCAGAACCTGACGATCATCGCCTGCCTGCTGCCGCTGGTGCTCTTCGAGCTGCCCGCGATTCGAGGCATGGACTGGCTCTGGCTGGTGGCCCTGGGGGTGCTCTGCACTGGCGTCGCCCACAGCCTGTTCGTCGCGAGCTTACGGCTGATCAAGGCGCGCACGGCAGCGGTGATCTTCGCCCTGGAGCCGGTCTACGGTATCGCCTTCGCCACCGTACTGTTCGGCGAAGAGCCGAGCCTGCGCATGCTGGCGGGCGGCGTGTTGATCATCTTCGCGACCTTCCTCAGCGCCCGCGGCTCGCACTGAGCAGGGCTTTATGTAGGAGCGAGCTTGCTCGCGAACGCATCCTGCTCCGCTGCCAAGCGGTTCGCGAGCAAGCTCGCTCCTACAAGGGCGGAATCGGTGCGTGAGGCAAAAAAGAAGGCCGCCCCGCAGCGCGCGAAACTCGAACCTTGCCCCGGGGAGGGAATGCCAAGGATTCATCGCACGACAGCCTGCGTGGCGGCCTGTTCGTCGGGTGCCTGTGGATATTCTCGCGCGCGCTTCCCCTGCGCAGTGTCAGCACGGGGTAAAGACTGGGTAAAAAACCCGTTACACGCGGTGTCAGTGCTGCTGCAAAAGCCAGTGGCAATAGCGCTGCACGCCCTCCTCCACACCCATCATCGGCGCCCGGTAGCCCGCCTCGCGGAGGAAGGCGATATCGGCGCAGGTATAGCACTGGTACTTGCCGCGCAGCTCGTCCGGGAACTCGCTGTACTCCAGCAATCCGGCGCGGATCGCCGCATCCAGGGTCAGCGGCTGCAGGTCCTGCTGTTCGCGCAGGGTGTTGATCACCGCCATGGCCACGTCGTTGAACGGCTGGGCGCGACCGCTGCCAAGGTTGAAGATGCCGCTGCGCTCGGGATTGTCGAGGAAATGCAGGTTGACCTTCGCCACGTCTTCCACCGACACGAAATCACGCAGGTGACCGCCAGCGGGGTAGTCGCCGTATTCGCCGAACAGCCGCACCTTGCCCGTCTCGCGGAACTGGTTGAAGCAGTGGAAGGCCACCGAGGCCATGCGGCCCTTGTGCTGCTCGCGCGGACCATAAACGTTGAAGTAGCGGAAGCCGGCAACCTGGGTGCGAGCAGTGGGCAGCACCTTGCGCACGCGCTGGTCGAAGAGGAACTTCGAATAGCCGTAGACGTTCAGCGGCTTCTCGCAGGAGCGCACTTCGCGGAACTCGTGGCCGCCGCCGTACACCGCTGCCGACGAGGCATAGAGGAACGGCACGCCCAGCGACAGGCTGGCGTCCAGCAACTCGCCGCTATAGCGGTAGTTGTTGTCCATCATGTAGCGCCCATCGCGCTCCATGGTGCTGGAGCAGGCGCCCTGGTGCAGCAGCGCGCGCACCACGCCGAAGTCGCCGCGGGCGTAGCGCTCGATGAAGTCGCGCTTGTCGAGGTAATCGCTGATGTCGCAGTCGGCGAGGTTGGCGAACTTGTCGCCTTCAGTCAGGTCGTCGACCGCAATGATGTCGGTCTCGCCGCGCTTGTTCAGTGCCTTGACGAGGTTGCTGCCGATGAACCCGGCAGCGCCTGTGACGATGATGCTCATGGCGGGCATCCTTTGCGGAGAATGGATGCCCCCAGACTAAAAGCGAGACGTAAGTCTCCTTTTGATATGAAGCAAAGAAGTTAGCCAGCTATCGAATTAGTCTGCCCAGCGGTACGCCGCCGCTTCAGGAACGGTCGTTGTGGCCCAGGTCGCGCTGCGGATCGATGCAGTCGCGCACCCGCTGCTTGAGCACCTTGGCCTCGGGGAAACCACCGTCGGCCTTGCGCTCCCAGATCTGCTCGCCGTCGCAGGTGATCTGGAAGACTCCGCCAGTGCCCGGCACCAGGCTGACTTTGCCCAGGTCGTCGCCAAAAGTGCTCAGCAGTTCCTGGGCCAGCCAGGCGGCGCGCAGCAGCCACTGGCACTGGGTGCAATAGGTGATGACGATTTCGGCTTTGGCTTCGGACATGAATCAGACTCTGCTGTAGGACGCGAACCTATAATACCGGTCTGAAACGCCCTACCGGACTCTTCTCTTCATGCGCCGACTGCTGTTCGCCCTCTTCCTGCTCCTTCCCCTCGGCGCCCTGGCCGCGAACACCCCACCGAAGATCGGCCTGGTCCTCTCCGGCGGCGCGGCGCGCGGCCTGGCGCACATCGGCGTGCTCAAGGCGCTGGACGAACAGGGCATCCATGTCGACGCTATCGCCGGCACCAGCATGGGCGCGGTGATCGGCGGCCTCTATGCGGCGGGCTATACGCCCAAGGAGCTGGAACAGCTGGCCCTGGGACTGGACTGGAAACAGGCGCTGTCCGACTCGCCACCGCGGGTCGACGTACCTTTCCGCCGCAAACAGGACGACCGCGACTTTCTGGTAAAGCAGAAGCTCAGTTTCCGCGACGACGGCACCCTCGGCCTGCCGCTGGGCGCGATCCAGGGGCAGAACCTGTCGATGCTGCTGGAAAGCCTGCTGGTCCACACCAGCGATACGCGCAACTTCGACCAGTTGGCGATCCCCTTCCGCGCGGTGGCCACTGACATCTCCACCGGCGAGAAGGTGGTGTTCAGCAAGGGCCACCTGCCCCAGGCGATCCGCGCCAGCATGTCGATCCCGGCGGTGTTCGCGCCGGTGGACGTCAACGGCAAGCTGCTGGTGGACGGCGGCATGGTCGACAACATCCCGGTGGACGTGGCGCGGCAGATGGGTGTCGACGTGGTCATCGTGGTCGACATCGGCAACCCGCTGCTGGACCGCAAGCAGCTGACCACAGTGGTGGACATGCTCAACCAATCCGTCACCCTGATGACCCGCAAGAACTCCGAGGCGCAGCTGGCCACCCTGAAGTCCAGCGACATCCTGGTGCAGCCGCCGCTGAGCGGCTACAGCTCCACCGACTTCGGCCGCGTGCCGCAGCTGATCGACGCCGGCTACCGCGCGACCAGCATCCTCGCCCCGCGCCTGGCGACGCTGCGCAAGCCCGCCGATGCCGAGGCGGTCGCGCTCACCGAAGCGCGCGCACCGGGCGAACGGCAACCGGTGATCGACCGGATCAAGGTGGAGAACAATTCCAAGGTCAGCGACGACGTCATCCTCCATTACATCCGCCAGCCGCTGGGCGAGCACCTGGACCTGGAGCGCCTGCAGCGTGACATGAGCACCCTCTACGGCCTGGACTACTTCGACCAGGTGCAGTACCGCGTGGTGCACAACAAGCCGGGCGCGGACGGCAAGTCCGACAATGTGCTGGTGATTCACGCGTACGGAAAGCGCGGCGGCACCGACTACCTGCGCCTGGGGCTAAACCTCTCCGACGACCTGCGCGGCGACAGCACTTTCAACGTCGGCGGAAGCTACCGCATGAACGGCATCAACCGCCTCGGCGCGGAATGGCTGACGCGCCTGCAGATTGGCGACCGCCAGGAACTCTACAGCGAGTTCTACCAGCCGCTGGACGTGGGCTCGCGCTACTTCGTCGCGCCCTTCCTGTTCAACCAGGCGCAGAACGTCGAGGCCACCGACAACGACGATCCCATCGCCGAATACCGGCTGGAGCGCTACGGCTATGGTCTAAACCTCGGCCGGCAGATCGCCAACAACGGCGAATTCCGCCTCGGCGTGGCCCAGGCCTTCGGCAAGGCCGACGTGCGCGTGGGCGAGCAGGACCTGCCCGACTACCACTTCAACGAAGGCTACGCCCAGCTGCAGTATTCCTTCGACACCATGGACAACGTGGACTTCCCCCGCGAGGGCGAGAACATCCAGACCTCCTTCCGCGAGCACACGCCGTCCCTGGGCGATGACGACCGCTACCGGCAATGGGAATTCCAGCTCGACAAGGCGCTGAGCAGCGGGCCGAACACCTGGGTGCTGGGTGGCGGCTACGGCCGAACCATCGATGACGCCAACGTGGTGGTGTCGAGCTTCCTGCTTGGCGGCGCGCGGCAGCTCTCCGGCTACCGTCAGGACGCGCTGGCCGGGCAGAACTACAGCCTCGGGCGGGTCATCTACTACCGACGCATGACCGAGCGCTCCTTCCTGCCGCTGGACTTCCCCTTCTACCTGGGCGGCAGCCTGGAGCGCGGGCGGGTGTGGAACAACGACAACAGCTACGATACCGGCTACGTCAACGCCGGCAGCATCCTCATGGGTTTCGAGACGCCCCTGGGGCCGCTGTCCTTCAGCTACGGTCTGAACGATGCGAGCGAGCACGCGGTGTACATCAACCTGGGGCGTAATTTCTGAAGCATACGCTCGGTGGCTCCGTGTAGGACCAGGAACAATTTCCCGCAGGTATGAAAAAGCCCGGCATTGGCCGGGCTTTTTCATACGCGGTGAGGCTCAGGCAATCAGCGCCAGCAGCTCTCTCGCTTCGGCCTTGGCCTTGGAGTCGCCGCTAGCGATCACCTGCTTGAGGATGCCGTAGGCCTCTTCCAGGTTGCCTTGGTCGATGCACTGGCGGGCGCGATCGAGGCTCGCCAGCAGTTCGTCGTGCTCGTGGCCGATATCGTCCGGCAGGTCGAAGGTCAGCTCCTCCTCCACGCCCATGGCCTTGCCGCCATGACCGAACATCTCGCCGTGCTCACCCAGGTCCAGCTCGGTGATTTCCGGCAGCTCATGCAGATTGCTGCGAAAGTCCGACGGCACTTCCTGCGCGGCTTTAGGTGCGGCAGCCTTGCCTTGCCTGTTGGAGTCGAAGGGGTTGTCGAGTTTGTCCCAATCCAGGTCCAGCGACAGGTCGCTCAGGTTCATCGCGAAGTCCGGTTGGTCCTGCGCAGCCTTGGGTTGTTCCACGGGCGTGGTCGCGGGTTCGCCGAGCTCCAGGTCGTCCCAATCGGTCAGAGTCTCGCCGGTGGGCGGCTGCAGGCTGTCTTCCGGACGAATCAGCATCGCCGGGTAACGCGACTTGAGCTGGTCAATCTGCTTCTGGTCTCCGCCGACAGCCACCAGCGCGTGCTCTTCCTCATGGAAGCCAGCCACATCGCCCAGCTCAGCCAATACCAGCAGCAGCTTCATGCGCAGCTCGCGGCGATTCGGCTCGGCGTTGACGGCCTTGCGCAGCATATCGCGGGCCTGGGTGAAGCGGCCGTAGGCGATGTAGATATCCGCACCTTCCAGGCTGTCCGCGCTGGCGGCGGGCAAACGGGCGACGCCGGGCTCCGGTGTCGCGACAACCACCGGATGCGGCGTCGGCACGGGAGCCACAACAGCAGCAGCCAGCGGCTTGACCTGCGGAAGCGGCTTCACCGGCTCAGGCGCGGCCGCGCGCAGGGGCGGCATCTCGACCGGTTTTTCCTCGCGTTTGCGGCGGGCGAACAGCAGCCCGACCAGCAGCGCGCCAAGGGCGCCGGCGCCCAGCCAGGGCCAGTAATTGAAACCGGAGCCCTGCGCATCCTGCGCTGGAGTTGCCGGCTGCGCGACGCTCGGAGCGTGATTGTCCTGTTGCGCCGGCACCACGGAATTGGGGGCGGCGGGCACGGCATTGGTCGAGGCGTTGCCGGTCGGTGCGGAGGCTGCCGGGGCATTGCCCACGGTATCCGTGCCGTGGCGGCGATCCAGTTCGGCCTGCAGCGACTGTACCTGCTGGTCGCGGCTCTGCAGGGCCTGCTGGAGGGATACCAGTTGCTTCTGCAGGTCGTCCATGCGCTGGTTCATCTGGTCGCGCTGGGCGTTGGCCAGGAGCAGGTCGGCTTCCACTTTATTGGCGACGTTCGCATCGGCGACCGGTGCGGCAGCGTTGCCCTGGGCCTGAGCCGGAGCGCTGGCCGCAGCAGTGGCAGGTGCCTGCGGTGCGCCATCGGCGGCCGGCGCGGGAGCGGAAGCAGCAGGCTGCGGCGCCGAGGCCGTGTTGGCGCTGCCGGCGTGCTGCTGGCCCTGCGGCAGGACCAGCGTTTGACCCACCTTCAGGCGGTGCGGGTCACCATTGACGAAGGCCTGCGGATTCAGCGCGACGATGCTGTCCATCAGTTGCGCGCGCGAGGCGCCACTGCCCGTCAGACGCGAACTGATCTTCCACAGCGTGTCATTGCGCACCGTGGTGTAGCGGCCATCACCCGCCGGCAGCGGCGGTTGTGCCGGCGCGCGGTGCACGGGCTCCGAGCGGTAGGCGTCAGGACGGTAACCCGAAGAGCGCGAAGGCGCGACGTCGCGCGCCGCGACATTGGCGGCCACGCTGCGGTTGGCGCTGTACTCCGGCGGATCGATCAGCACGGTGTACTCGCGCAGCATGCGACCGTTGGGGCGCTCCACAGCGATCAGGAAATTCAGGTAAGGCTCGTGTACCGGTTGCGTGGACATCACCTTGATGTAACCACGACCATTGCGGATCACCGGCGTGAAACGCAGGTTCTGCAGGAACACGAAGCGATCGACGCCAGCGTTCTCGTAGTCCTCGGGACTCGCGAGTTTGGCGATGAGTTCGTCGGAGGTCATGTCGCCGGTTTCGAGCAGGGCGATCTCGGCATCCAGCGGCTGGTTCAGCCCGGAGTGCAGCGTGATATCGCCGAGCCCGAGGGCATTCGCGTGAGCGGAGACAAAAACCGAAAGTGCGGCAAGCGTCAGCGGAATTCTATTTATTCGAGCCATAACCCCATCCCATTGTCCGGGTCTGCACGCCATTCCCTGACCACTCAAGAGCGGCAGGTTGAACCTGTCCACACACTGGACCCATGCCGGACTGCAGACCACAACGCACCACTCCTCTGTACCTTGCAGGGTACAGGCCGTCTGATATCACGGATTAGGTGGTGGCCAGGGTTTGGTCAAGATAAATCGTCGAAAAACCGGCGAATGGTTAGGGGGTGGATAGCGAATGGCCAGCGGCCCGGTAAGGGACCGCCAGAAAAATGGCTACTTTACCCGAATAACGTGACGAATTGCTCAGTTTCGCTCGAGATTGCCGAGAATCCGGCTGAGCGTTTTTTGACACAGCGCGATTTCTTCTTCCGATATCCCCGACAGCACTTCATTGCGAACGGCGGCGGCAATGTTTTCGATATCGGCGATAAGAACGTCTGCCTTGGGGGTGAGGGCGATGCGTTTGGCGCGGCGATCTTCGGCCACTGCCTGGCGACGGACCAACCCCTGGGCTTCGAGACCATCGAGCAGGCGGGCCAGTGTCGGACCTTCGACACCTACCGACTGGGCCAGCTCGCGCTGGGTCGGGGCGGCGGCGTGACGGGCCAGGTGCAGCAGCACCAGCCAGCGAGCCTGGGACAGGCCGAGGTGGCTGAGACGCCGGTCGAGTTCGGCCCGCCATGCACGCGAAGCCTGGGCCAGTTGGGTACCGAAATAGTGCTTATCGTTGTCTGACATTGTGCTGCGTACGGTAGGAGGTTGGTCGGCTAATTGATTTGACTAATTATTAGCCAGCTAATCAAGCCCGTACAATGACAGATTGTCGCAGGGTGTAAATCGTCGTCTCACCATTTCGCATACTGGTCTTCGACGAACCCCCAAAGATTCTCGATGCGCACCTCGGCTTGCCCCACCGGGCGCAGCACGCCGCTGAAGCGCCCGAATATCTGCTTGAAGTTGCTGGCCAGCACGCCGAGATTGAGGCGTTCCTGGTGCAGGCCGTGAGCCTCGAAGCACAGCTCGACCTGACCGTCGTAGGAACGAATGGTCCAGGGCTTGAGTGGATGGTCACGGTCGAACTCGAAGCGCACCGTGTCGACTTTCACCAGTTTGCCATCGAGCCAGTAGCAGTTCTCGGTAAAGCTGGTCTCGTTGACGCCACACGACAAGTTCAGGCCGATGCGCCGGCCCGCGGTCTCGCCGGACAGGCAGGCCCAGTTCCAGAACGTCTCGCGGCGCATGTAGCCGGCGGACCAGTCGTGGTGCGCGTAGGCATCCAGCTCGCGCAGGTCGTAGTTGCCCAGCGCGCTGCGTACCTCGCCGTGGCAGTGCACGCCGGCCACCTTGCGCGCGTAGACCCAGCCGTTCACCGCCGTCGGCGTGCAGATGCTCATGGGCTCGAAGACCGGTTCCTCCTCGCTGAAGCGCGCGTCTATGCGTGTGCCGTCGTCCAGTTCGACCAGCAGGCGCTTCTCGAAGGGCGAGGAGCTGTTCTCCAGGCGCAGCAGGTTGCGCCCCTGGCGCAGTTCACAGACGCCATCGTTGGGTGCCTGCGAGAAATTCGTCCCCATGCCCAGCGGGCACTTGAACTGGCGCTCGATCATCCGCCCGCTCTCGGGGTGGTAGAGGTAGACGAAACCGATGGTGAGCAGGCTGACATCCGCCAGTGCACATCCGCCGATCAGCGTCGGGCTGATCAGGCCGAAGTACTGGAACTGGTGAAAGCTGCGCCACTTGCTCAGCGCACCGAGGCGACGGCCCATCGGCGAGCGGAAGTCGAAGTCGCGGTAATTGATGGTCGCCGGGGTGCCGGGAAAGATGCCGTAGTGCGGTTGGCCGTTGGGCTGGATCAGCTGCTGCATGGGCTCGAGCTCGGTGGCGGGATGCGGCGCATGCTAGCACCGCGCCTGCGCGCGCCGCAGTCACGCACGGCGCCAGCTCGGGGGACCGAATGGGCCATCAGGCAACAACCTGATTACGCCCGAACGCCTTGGCCTCGTAGAGCGCACGGTCAGCATGCTCATAGATGCTGCGCAGCGGATGGCCGGTCTCCGGCCACAGGCAGGAGACGCCGATGGACAGCGTCACCTCGTCCGCCGTCAGCGACCCTTCGTGAGCGATGCCCAGCGCCTGCACAGACTCGCGAACTACCTCGGCGCGCTCTCTGGCCTCGCGCTCGCTGGCGCCGTAGAGCAACACGGCAAACTCCTCGCCACCCAGGCGCACAGCCATGTCCAGTGGACGCCGCGCGCTGGTCGCGAGCACCTCGCCGATGCGCTGCAGCACGCCGTCGCCTGCCTGGTGGCCATAGCGGTCGTTGTAGGCCTTGAAGTGGTCGACATCGCAGAGCAGCAGCGCCAACCCCACGCTCTCGCGCTGGGCTTGGCGCCACAAACGTTCCAGCTGGCGGTTGAAACTGCGGCGATTGTGCAGGCCGGTCAGGGCATCGTGCTCTGCCATCACTTTCAGCAAGCGGCTGATGAGGAAGTGCTGGCGCGACTTGTAGTCCAGCAAGTAGCAGCCCACCGCACCGACCAGGTTGGCCAGCAGCAGGAACACCACGTTGCTGATCAGCTCGGGCAGCGGCAACCCCGCGTACAGCTCGAAGCCCACGTAGGCCAGCAGGATCACCGACGCGCAGCCCACCGCCTCGGTGAAGCGCAGGCCGATCAGGAAGTAGGCCGCCATGCTGACCAGCAGCAAGCCTTCGTAGGGATAGCGCTGGTCCACGGTATGGGCGATGCCCACTACGGCCGCTGCGCCGATACCGACGCTGAGAATGCAGGCCAGGCTCAGCGGCACCAGCAGGTGGATATGCCGGCGCTGCAGGATCAACCCACCGCAGACGCTCAGCAGCACCAGCACGCCGATGCGCACGGCAAGCATGTCCCAGTGTTCTGCAGTCCGGATCAGGAGAAAATCGATGGCCGCCAGCGCCAGCCAGATCAGCACCCCGATGGTCAGCGCGGTGCGCTTGAGATCGAAGCTGTCTTCGAGCAGGTAATGGCGGTACTGGGTCTCGAGGTCGGGTTCGAAACGCAGGCGGCGAAAGCCCCGGGAGAGCTGTTCGGCATAGGCATTGGAGCGGACGTCGTCCAGCCAGCTTTGTTGTTGTGGCACGCTCACCTCTTCTCGTGGAGGTCTAAGTGCCACCATAGCCTTTCGGGACGCGCGTCACAAGTTTGTCGTTTTGCCCCGTCACTAAACTGACGGAGCAGCGCACTCACCAGCGATCGTCGCGAGAGTTCCGGTAACGGTCGTGCCCATAGTAGGAGTCGTGGCAGTAGCGGCGATCCGAATGCCCACGGTGCTTGCGGCACTCGCGAACCTCGTCATCGTCGTCCTTGGACATGATGACCAGCCCCGCCACCAGCGCGACCGCCGCAACGCCGATCAAGGCGTTCTTGCCGCCCTCGGTCGGCCCGCCGCCGCTGGCGCATCCACTGAGTTGCCCGACGACCAGCAGCCCCGCCACTACCCGCACCCAGCTCGCCATCTGTCACTCCGAAAGTGATTCGTTCTGACAGATAGGACTGATGGGAAACGGCGCCGTCGCTGGCACATTGATATTTCATCTGTAACGCCGCATTTCTGGGCGATCAGACTTCCAGCTCGGCCTGCAAAGCGGCGCGCACGCAGTGCAGGACGCCCAACGGCACGCGGCCTTCGAACAGCTCGGCGATGGCGCTCACCGGCGGCAGTTCGCCGTCCTCGTCGAGGAAGGCATCCTGGACTTCGCCGAGCAGTTCCTCGGGCAGGTCCAGCGCCTGCTCCAGGCTCAGCTGCTGGCGGCCGATGGCCTCGGCTAGCAGGCTGTACACATTCTTCTCGCTGCAATCGAGCTGGCGGGCGATCTGCGCCGGCGTCATGCCGGCGCGGGCCAGGGTCACCAGTTCGTGGCGCAGGTCGGTGACCGGGGCCGGGGTGTCCGGCGCCTTCTCCGACTCGGTGAGCACGTCGAGGAAGGCCTGGCCGTAGCGCTCCAGCTTGCGCGCGCCGACACCACTGACCTGGGCCATGGCAGAAAGCGTGGTGGGCTGACTGCGGAGCATTTCCAGCAAGGTCGCATCGGGGAATATGACGTAGGGCGGCACCGAGTGCTCCTCCGCCAGCTTGCGCCGCAGGGCGCGCAGGGCTTCCCACATTTCGCGCTCTTCCTGGCGCACCAGTTGGCTGGCGGGGCTGGCGCCACCGGAGGAGGAAGACTTGCTGCGCTGTGGCTTGGGATCGCGGCGCAGGGCCAGCGTCTGTTCACCGCGCAGCAGCGGACGGCAGGCCTCGGTCAGGCGCAGGCCGTTGAAGCCGTCGACGTCCACGTCGGCAAAGCCACGGGCAACCAGTTGGCGGAACAGCGTGCGCCACTCGTCCTCGCCACGGGACTTGCCGATGCCGAACACCGCCAGGTGCTGGTGCCCGACGCTGCGCACCTTTTCGGTGTCCTTGCCCAGCAGCACGTCCACCAGGTGGCCGACGCCGTAGCGCTGGCCGCTGCGGTAGATGGCCGACAGCGCCTGGCGCGCGGGCTCGGTGGCGTCCCAGGTTTCCACGCCGTCGACGCAAATGTCGCAGTGGCCGCAGGGGTTGGGCATCACCTCGTCGAAGTAGGCCAGCAGGGCCTGGCGGCGGCAGCGGGTTTCCTCGCAAAGCGCCAGCATGGCTTCGAGTTTGTGCCGTTCGACGCGCTTGTGGCGCTCGTCGCCCTCGGAGTTCTGCATCATCTGCCGCAGCAGCAGCACGTCCTGCAGGCCGTAGGCCATCCAGGCGTCGGCGGGCAGGCTGTCGCGGCCGGCGCGGCCGGTTTCCTGGTAGTACGCCTCCAGGCTCTTGGGCAGGTCCAGGTGCGCGACGAAGCGCACGTTGGGCTTGTCGATGCCCATGCCGAAGGCGACGGTGGCGACCATGATCAGCCCTTCCTCGTTGAGGAAGCGCTTCTGGTGGAAGGCGCGCAGGTCGTTGGACAGCCCGGCGTGGTACGGCAGCGCCGGGAAACCTTGGTTGGAGAGGAACTCGGCGACTTCCTCGACCTTCTTGCGCGACATGCAGTAGACGATGCCCGCGTCGCCGCGCCGCTCGCTGAGGAAGCCCAGCAGCTGCTTGCGCGGCTGCTCCTTGGGCACGATGCGGTAGAAGATGTTCGGCCGGTCGAAGCTGGAGAGGAACTGCTCGGCGTTCTGCAGGTGCAGGCGCTGGATCATCTCCTCGCGGGTGCGCATGTCCGCCGTGGCGGTCAGGGCGATGCGCGGCACATGCGGGAACAGCTCGGCGAGTTGGCCCAGCTGCAGGTACTCAGGACGGAAGTCGTGGCCCCATTGCGACACGCAGTGCGCTTCGTCGATGGCAAACAGGCCAATCTCCAGGCGCTGCAGGAAGGCCAGCATGCGCGGCTGCACCAGGCGTTCCGGGGCGAGGTAAAGCAGCTTGATCTCACCGCGCTGCAAGCGGTCGGCAATATCGCGCTGGGCTTCGGGGCTCAGCGAAGAGTTCAGTGCCGCCACTGGCACACCCAGCTCGTCCAGCGTGGCGACCTGGTCCTCCATCAGCGCGATCAGCGGCGAGACCACTACCGTCAGGCCTTCGCGCAGCAGCGCCGGGACCTGGAAGCACAGCGACTTGCCGCCGCCGGTGGGCATCAGCACCAGCGCATCGCCGCCGCCGGCTACACGCTCGATGATCCGCGCCTGATTGCCGCGGAAGGCGTCGTAACCGAAAACGTCTTTGAGGATGCGCAGGGCCTGATCGAGCATGAGGGACTCCGAATGAAGCCGCGCATTATACGCAAGCGATCCCGCTACGACCGGCACCTTGTCCGGGAAACCGCGGAAAAATCCGTCACATGCGTCCGAACCCCGTGTCGGCGCGGGCTGCAAGGGCATTTGGCTTTTGCCGCGAGCCAGCGGAAAGACTACAATTCGGGACCGATCACCTCCGAGGTAGTACCCGATGTCCTTCGCCGACCAATTGTCCCGCCTGCAAGCCTTTCTCGATGCCGATGATCTGCACGAGGAAGCCTTGGACTACGTGGCGGCACACGGCTACCTGACCGCCCTGGCGATCTGCCCGGAGGAAGTGCCGGAGCGCGAGTGGATCGATGCGCTGTTCGCCGAGCCGCCGCACTACCGCAGCGAAGAAGAGCGCAGCGAGATCGAATCCACCCTGGTCCAGCTCAAGGCTCACATCATCCGCCAGATGGCCGGTGACGAGGAACTGGAGCTGCCCTGCGAGCCCTACCTGGGCGACGAGCCGGACGACTCCGATATCCGCGGCTGGTGCATCGGCTTCATGGAAGGCGTGTTCCTGCGTGAAGCAGTTTGGTTCGAGCAGGCCGAGGAAGAGGTCAGCGAGCTGCTGCTGCCGATCATGGTCGGTTCCGGCCTGTTCGACGAACAGCCCGAGTTCGACGAGATCGCCAGCGACCGCGGCCTGGTGGACGACATGGTCGCGCAGATCCCCGAGTTGCTGACCAACCTCTTCCTGCTGTGCCAGGCGCCGGAAGAGAAGCCGGCGCTGCTGAAGCCGCGCACTCACTGATCCGCCACCGGAGCTGCGCCGCGCGGCTCCGGAATCGTTTCGCGCCAGTCGATGCCTCGAGAAATCCGCCAGAGCCGTCACGCCTGGGTTCGCTACTGCCTGCTCGGCGTCGGCTGGCTCAGCGTGGCGCTGGGCGTGATCGGCATCTTCCTGCCGGTGCTGCCCACCACGCCCTTCCTCCTGCTCGCCGCCGCCTGCTTCATGCGCAGCTCCCAGCGCTTCTACGACTGGCTGGTGAACCACCCCAGGCTCGGCCCGTGGATCCGCGACTACCTGGACGGCGAAGGCATCCCGCTCAAGGGCAAGGTCTACGCCATCGGCCTGATGTGGTGCAGCATCCTGATCTCAGGCTTTGTGGTGCAGCGCCCCTGGGCCTGGGCGTTCATGCTGACCAGCGCCACGCTGGTCAGCATCTATCTGATTCGGATGAAAACGCGGCGGCTGGACTGAGTCTTTTGCGGGCTCGAATACTGCCTCCTGCCCCTCCCTCTGAGCCCCGCCAAGCCCCGTGCTGCGGGGCCTTGCACCCAACGGCGATACGCCAGCGCAAGTTTTCGAAGAGCGCCTAGACTCCACACATCCCACATGGAGCGCTGGCGATGCAGCCACCCCGAGGAGCCCCCCGGCTGTTCGCCAGCCCGCTGCGTCTGCGGGCCGGCGTGCTGCTGCTCGCTCTCCTCGCACTGACAGCCGGCGCAGCCTGGAACTTTGACACCATCCTGAAGAACGCCGAGCAGAAGTACGGCAACCTCGGCACCGCCAAGACCCGCATAGAATCCTGGGGTCGCTTGATCCAGGACAGCGAAAACCTCGACGAGCCCACCAAGCTCAAGGCGGTCAATGCCTTCTTCAACGGCGCCCTGGTCTTCACCGACGACCGCACCGTCTGGCGCCAGGAGGACTACTGGGCGACGCCGGTGGAATCCCTCTACAAGGGCGCCGGCGACTGCGAGGACTACTCCATCGCCAAGTTCGTCACCCTGCGCCGCCTCGGGGTCGCCAGCGACAAGCTGCGCATCACCTACGTCAAGGCGCTGCAGCAGAACCAGGCGCACATGGTGCTCACCTACTACGCCTCCCCCACTGCCGAGCCGCTGGTGCTGGACAACCTGATCCCGCAGATAAAGCCCGCCTCCCAGCGCAAGGACCTCCTGCCCGTCTACGCCTTCAACGCCGAGGGGCTGTGGCTGCCCGGCCCCGGCGGCGGCAAGCGCACCGGCGACAGCAAGAAGCTGTCACGCTGGCAGGACCTGTTGACCAAGATGCGCGCCGAGGGCCTGGACCTCGACGAGACGCGATAGGAGAAACCCGGCATGTCATTGCTCAAGCAACTGTTCCTGGCGATCTGCCTGTTCCTCGTGGTGGCCTTCGCCGGCAGCTTCGCCGCCAGCCTGGAAAGCTCCCGCGAGCAACTGATCGGCCAGTTGCGTTCCCACGCTCAGGACGCCGCCACCGCGCTGGGCCTGTCGCTCACACCGCACGTGGACGACCCGGCGATGATTGAGCTGATGGTCAGCTCGATCTTCGACTCCGGCTACTTCGCCACCATCCGCGTGGTGAGCATTCCCGAGGGCAAGGTGATAGTCGAGCGTGACAGCGACACGCAGAACCAGCAGGTGCCGGCCTGGTTCGCCAAGCTGGTGAACCTCAAGGCCCAAGGCGGCGACGCCCTGATCATGCGCGGTTGGGAACAGGCCGCGCGGGTCGAGGTGGTCAGCCATCCGCAGTTCGCCCTGGCCAAGCTGTGGGACGGCGCGCTGGGCAGCCTCGCCTGGCTGCTGGCCTGCGGGCTGGTCAGCGCCATCCTTGGCGGCTGGCTGCTGCGCACCCAGCTCAAGCCGCTGGATCAGATGGTGCAGCAGGCCCACGCCATCACCCGCCGCGAATTCCTCACCCTGCCCAAGGAACCGCGCACCCCGGAACTCAAGCGCGTGGTGCAGGCGATGAACCAGATGGTCGACAAGCTAAAGGCGCTGTTCGCCGAGGAAGCCACCCGCAGCGAGAAACTGCGCGAGGAGGCCTACCAGGACAGCCTCTCCGGCCTGGCCAACCGCCGCCTGTTCGACGCGCGGCTGGATGCACAACTGTCCCCCAGCGAACAGAACGCCGCCGGTTATCTGCTGCTGCTACGCCTGAACGACCTCGCTGGGCTCAACCAGCGCCTGGGCGGGCAGCGCACCGACGCGCTGATCCGCGACGTCGCCGAGTTGCTGGAGCGTGAGCGCGAGACCCACGGCACCCCGGACTGGCTCGCCGCGCGCAGCCGTGGCGGCGAGTTCACCCTGCTCGCCCCCGGCGTCGACAGCGCCAGCGCCGAACTGCTGGCCGACCAGCTCAGCGCCGCCCTGGAGAACCTGCGCAGCACCGGCGCCAGCGATTGCAAGCCGGTGGCACACCTTGGCCTGGCGGCCTTCCGCCCCGGCGAATCGGCGGCCAGCGTGCTGTCCCGCGCGGACCAGGCACTGGCGCAGGCGCAGTCCTCGCCGGATCGTCCCTGGCAGCGCCTGGACAGCTCCGGCGGCCAGCCCGCGCAGGACTCCCGCGCCTGGCGCGAATGGCTCGACGATGCCCTGCAGAAAGGCAAGCTGCAGCTGTGGTTCCAGCCGGTGCGCGCCTGCGCCGAGAAGGGCGAACTGCTGCACCAGAAAGTCCTCGCGCGGCTGCTCGATCCCCAGGGCGAGGCCGTCGCGGCCGGGCAGTTCCTGCCGTGGATCGAGCGCTTCGGCTGGTCTGCGCGCTTCGACCTGGCGATGCTCGAACACGCCCTCGCCCACCTCGCCCAGCAACCGGCGCCGCTGGCCTTGTCGCTGTCGGCAGAAACCGTGCGCAGCGCCGAGCCGCTGCGTCAGCTGTTCGAGATCCTCCGCGCCCATCCGCAGGAAGCGCAGCTGATGATCCTGGAAGTGGACGAGCGTTACCTGCCGCCGCCGGCAGAGCTGGAGAAGCTCGCCCAGTCGGTGCAGGACGTCGGCGCCAAGCTTGGCCTGCAGCACTTCGGCGGACGCTTCAGCCTGATCGGCAACCTGACCCGCCTGGGCCTTGCGTACCTGAAGATCGACGGCAGCTACATCCGCGCCATCGACCAGGACAACGACAAGCGCCTGTTCATCGAGGCCATGTATCGCGCGTCCAACAGCATCGACCTGCCGCTGATCGCGGAGATGGTCGAGACCGAGGGCGAACTGGCCGTCCTGCGGGAGATGGGCATCGCCGGCGCGATGGGGCGGCTGGTCGGGGCGCCGAAGCCTTCGCAGAGGAATGGAGGGTAGAGGATCGCTGCCTGGTCGGCTCCTACAGGGGAATGCCGTGCCATGCGGTTCGCGAGCAAGCTCGCTCCTACGAAGACCCACTCCGCTCTGGCTCTGGCGTTGGCTTTGGCTCTGAAGACTTCCAGGGAAATATCCGCGCACTCCGACTGCCCCGTTCAGGAGGCCTCGTTGAGCGGGGTTTCAGGGGTTGAGCGACATGGATGTCGCGAGAGCGCTGTCGGGCCAAGGATGGCCCGTCAGCGCGTGCCCCTGAAACTTCGCTTCAACGAGGGAATTTTTCGCCTAAAGCGAAAAACCGGATGTTCGGGGCAACACTTTTTGGTTCCTTTTGTGAGGGCGGCTATCCGACGTTTGCCAAAAGGGACTCGCCGAGAGGCGAAACCAAATATCCCAGCGCATACCGATGCGACGCTGGAACATCCAGGCCAACGCAGCATCCCGACAAAACCGGAGCCAACGCCAGCGCGGTAATGACCCGTCTCTACCGCGAAGCGCCGACCGACACCGGTTCGCGAGCAAGCCCGCTCCTACAAAACACAGCGCGAAACCTCAGCCCTTCTTGCCCTTCTTCGCACTGGCGTAAGCCGCCTCCAGCGCATCGTTGATGGTCTTGAGGACCTTCACCCGCGCATAGCGCTTGTCATTGGCTTCCACCAGCGTCCAGGGCGCGATCTCGGTGCTGGTACGGTCGACCATGTCGCCCACCGCATCCACGTAGAGGTCCCACTTGTCGCGGTTGCGCCAGTCTTCCTCGGTGATCTTGAAGCGCTTGAAGGGGATCGACTCGCGCTCCTTGAAGCGCTCCAGCTGGGTCTCCTGGTCGATGGACAGCCAGAATTTCACCAGCACGATGTTGTAGTTCGTCAGCTGCTCCTCGAAGTCGTTGATCTCCGCATAGGCGCGCAACCAATCTGCATCCGAAGCAAAGCCCTCGACCCGCTCCACCAGCACGCGGCCGTACCAGGAACGATCGAAGATGGTGAATTGCCGGCGCGCCGGGATGTGCCGCCAGAAGCGCCACAGATACGGCTGCGCGCGCTCCTCCTCGGTAGGGGCGGCGATCGGCACGATGCGGTACTGACGCGGGTCCAGCGCATCGGTCACGCGACGGATCGCGCCGCCCTTGCCGGCGGCGTCGTTGCCTTCGAACACGGCGATCAGCGAATGGCTGCGGAAGCGCTTGTCGCGCATCAGCGTGGCCAGGCGCGCCTGCTCCTTGGCCAGCTGTTCCTTGTACTGGTCCTTGTCCAGCGACAGGCTCAGGTCCAGCGCATCCAGCAGGCCCTTGTTGTCCAGGCTGGAGACCAGCGGCGCAGCATGGGGCTGCGGGGTCGGGCGGTCCTTGCGCTTGAGCGCGGCCTGCAGGCTTTCGAGAATAGTGCGGCCGACCGTCAGGCTGCGGTAGCGCTCATCGGAGCCCTCCACCACGTACCAGGGCGCATAGTCGCGACTGGTGCGGCGCAGCACGCGCTCGCCGTAGCGCACGAACTTGTCGTAGACCTCGCTCTGCTTCCAGTCGATCTCGCTCAGCTGCCAGCTGCGGGTCGGGTCGTTCTCCAGCGCCTTGAGGCGCTCCTTGAGCTGCTTCTTGGAGAGGTGAAACCAGAACTTGAAGATCAGCGCGCCTTCGTCGGAATACATCCGCTCGAAGCGTTCGGCATCGCTGATCAGGCCATCGAGCTGGCTGTCCTTGATCTCGCCGGTGACCCGCGCATAAAGCATCTGGCTGTACCAGTTGCCGAAGAAGATACCGGTCGTACCCTTGGGCGGCAGGCGGCGCCAGAAGCGCCACTGCGGTGGCCGCGAGAGCTCCTCGTCGGTGGGCAGGAGGAAGCTCTCCACCCGGATCAGCCGCGGGTCCATCCACTCGTTGAGCAGCTTCACCGTCTCACCCTTGCCGGCGCCCTCGATGCCGTTGATCAGGATGATCACCGGGAAGCGCGCCTGCTGCTTGAGCTCGTACTGCGCCTCGAGCAGGGCTTCGCGCAGCACCGCGACTTCCTTCTCGTAGGTTTCCTTGTCGATGGAATGACCGATCTCAGCGGATTCGAACATGCAGCTCTCCTTGTTTCGAAGTGAATAGAAGGTAGCGGATGTGACGCAGGCTGTCTGCGCGGCGGATCGGCTAAACTGCCGGCTTCGTTTCACAACCCTGCCCCCACATGCCAGACATCAGCAGCGCCCAGATCGACTGGGACGAGAACGGCCAGCCGACCTCCCGCGTCTACGGCGACGTGTATTTCTCTCCCGTCTCCGGGATCGCCGAAACGCACCACGTGTTCATCGACGGCAACCGCCTGCCCGAACGCTTCGCCGCACTGCCCGCCGGGGGGCGCCTGTGCATCGGCGAGACCGGCTTCGGCACCGGGCTGAACTTCCTCTGCGCCTGGCAGTTGTTCGAAGAGCGGGCGCCGAGCGATGCACGGCTGCACTTCGTCAGCGCTGAAAAGTACCCTGTGGCGCCGGAGGACCTGCGCCGCGCCTGCGCCCTTTGGCCGGAGCTGGCGCATCTGTCAGAGCAGTTGCTGGAGCAGTACGTGGCGATCAACCCCGGCTTCCAGCGCCTGGTCTTCGCCGAGGGCCGCGTGGTACTGACCCTGCTGGTGGGCGATGTGCTGGAAACCCTGCCCGAGCTGGACGCACGCATCGACGCCTGGTTCCTCGACGGCTTTTCCCCGGCGAAGAACCCGGAGATGTGGAACGACGCGCTCTACGCCCAGCTCGCTCGCCTCTCGGCGCCGGGCACCACCATCGCTACCTTCACCAGCGCCGGCTTCGTCCGTCGCGGGCTGGGCGCGGCCGGCTTCAAGATCCGCCGCACCCTGGGCTTCGGCAAGAAATGGGAGATGTCCCAGGGCGAATTCCTTGGCAACGAACAGCCGGCCGGCAAACCCTGGTACAGCCGCCCCGTTCACTCCAAAGGCCCTCGGGAAGCACTGGTGATCGGTGGCGGCATGGCCGGTTGCGCCAGTGCCGCCAGCCTGGCCACGCGGGGTTGGAAAGTGACGCTGATCGAGCGCCACGCGGGCCTCGCCGAAGAAGCCTCGGGCAACCCGCAGGGCGTGCTCTACCTCAAGCTGTCCGCCCACGGCACCGCGCTGTCACGGCTGATCGTCAGCGGCTTCGGCCACACGCGGCGGCTGATCCAGCGCCTGCAGAAAGGCGAGGAATGGTCCGATTGCGGCGTTCTGCAACTGGGCTTCGATGACGCCGAGACTCAGCGCCAGGCGAAGCTGGCCGACGCCTTCCCGCCGACGCTGCTGCGTCAGCTGGACAAGGCCGAGGCGGAATCCATCGCCGGCATCGGCCTGCCGGCCGGCGGGCTGTTCTACCCCGAAGGCGGCTGGGTGCATCCGCCCGCGCTGTGCCGGCATCTAGCAGCGCATCCGAATATCCGCGTGCTGACCGGCAAGGAAGTCCTCCTGCAACGCGAAGCCGATGGCTGGAGTGCTTGGAGCGGCGAGCAGAAGCTCGCCGGCGCGCCCGTCGCCATCCTCGCCACCGCCGCCGAAGTGCGTCGTTTCGCAGGTGCCGAGTCGCTGCCGATGAAACGCATCCGCGGGCAGATTACTCGCGTGCCGGCCACCGCCGAGAGCGCCGTGCTGCGTACCGTGGTCTGCGCCGAAGGCTACGTCGCCCCGCCGCGTCACGGCGAGCACACCCTGGGCGCCAGTTTCGAATTCAAACGAGACGACACTGAGCCATCATTGGAAGAACACCTGGGCAACCTCGACCTGCTGGCGGAGATATCCACAGACCTGAGCGAGCGCCTGCACATCGCCCAACTAGACCCGGCAACGCTGCAGGGCCGCGCCGCCTTCCGCTGCACCACCCCGGACTACCTGCCGCTGGTGGGCCCGTTGGCGGACTGCGAGGCCTTCACCCAGGCCTACGCGGTGCTCGGCAAGGACGCGCGCCAGGTGCCAGAGACGCGCTGCCCCTGGCTCGACGGGCTGTACCTGAACAGCGCCCATGGCTCGCGCGGGCTGGTCACCGCGCCGCTGGCCGGCGAACTGCTGGCGGCCTGGATCGACGACGAGCCGCTGCCCGTGCCGCGCGCCGTGGCGGAGGCCTGCCACCCGAACCGTTTCTTCCTGCGCGACGTAGTGCGCGGCCAGAAGAACCCCTGAACACCTCGCAGCCCCTCGACAGGGTCGCGACCAGCTTCCAGAGCGGACTACCGACATGGATGCACTGCTGCTTGAATCATCCGCCATCGGCCTGATCCTCGGGCTGCTGCTGGGCCTGACCGGCGCCGGCGGCTCGCTGGTGGCACTGCCCCTGCTGCTCAGCCTGCACCTCCCACTGCACGACGCCATCGGCGTCAGCCTCGGCGCTGTCGCATTGTCGGCAGCCATCGGCGCGGTGCCGCGCGCACGGCAGGGCCAGGTGGCGTGGAAGCCGCTGTTCTGGCTGGTAATCACTGGCTGGCCGGGCAATGCCGTCGGCCAGTGGCTGGGCAAGTTCGTGCCGGACGCTTGGCTGATCGTCGGCTTCTGCCTGCTGGTACTGTGGTCGGCCTGGCGCATGTGGCAGGGCTCCAGCCAGCCACGCACCTGCGACAAGCCGATGCACAACGGGCCGCTGCTGGGCGTCGGCCTGGCGGTGGGCTTGCTGTCCGGCCTGATGGGCGTGGGCGGCGGGTTCCTGATCGTGCCGGGGTTGCTGTGGTTCACGCCGCTGTCGATGCTGGCGGCGACGGCGACCTCGATGGCGGTGATCGCACTGGTGTCCGGCGGCGGCTTCCTGCTCTATCTCACCCATGCACAGCCGCCGCTGCCTTTGCTGGCGTGCCTGGCAGCGGGCGGCGCGCTCGGCGTGCTATTCGGCAATCGCCTCGCGGTACGCCTGGGCGGCGCGACGCTGCAGCGCCTGTTCGCGCTGATGCTGGTGGCGGTCAGCCTGTCGCTGGCCGCACAGAAACTGATGAGCTGATTGTCGTCGAAAGGGCCTAGAACTCTTCTTCCTCGGCCTCGGCTCCCGGCGTCTCGAACAACTCGGCGGCGCGCAGCAGCCCGGCGAGGATGGCGTGCTGCTCCCACTCGGGCAGCCCGGCGAAACGCTCCAGGGCATGCTCCGGCAATAGCGCGGGGCCGTGTTTGAGGGCCTTGCGCCCGTCGGATTCGAGGCTCATCCACTGCTTGCGCCGATCATCGTCGTCGCGCCGGCGGGCCAGCAGCCCTTTGCTTTCCAGGCGAGTCAGCGCGCTGGAAATGGACGACTGCGACAGCGCCACCTGCCGCGCCAACTGACCAGCGGTTATCTCCCCCTCCAACTCCACCACCTGCAGGATCAGTAGCTGCAGCGGCGTCAGTTCGCCGTCGCGGCCCAGGCTCTTGGAGTGCACTTCCGCCGCCTGCTGCAGCCGTCTCAGGGCCTGCAGCATGGAGAGTGCGTGGGCGTTGCGCATCGAAGTCTTGCTGTCGGCCATCTCAGTCCACCTGCTGCTCCGTCATTTTTTCTCAATGAAATCAGATAGAACTCTCGCCAGATCGACGGGTCATCCCCTAAGGCGTTCCTGAGGCGCCACCCACTTCATCCCCAACGGAGATCCGGTAAGGACATGTGCGGAATAGCAGGAGAGTTACGTTTCGATAAACAGGCTGCGGACCTTGCCGCAGTCGAACGCATCACCCATCACCTGGCCCCGCGAGGTCCCGATGCCTGGGGCTTCCACAGCGAAGGGCCGGTGGCCCTCGGGCACCGGCGGCTGAAGATCATGGACCTGGCCGAAGCATCCGGTCAGCCGATGATCGACACTTCGCTGGGCCTGTCGCTGGTATTCAACGGGGCAATCTACAACTACCCCGAACTGCGCGGCGAGCTGGAAGCCCTTGGGTATCGCTTCTTTTCCGGAGGCGACACCGAAGTACTCCTGAAGGGATACCACGCCTGGGGCGAACAACTATTGCCACGCCTCAATGGCATGTTCGCCTTCGCCATCTGGGAACGCGACAAACGGCGCCTGTTCATCGCCCGCGACCGCCTCGGTATCAAGCCGGTGTACCTGTCGCAGACCGGCAAGCGCCTGCGCTTCGCCTCCAGTCTGCCGGCACTGCTCAAGGGCGGTGATATCGACCCGGCGCTGGACCCGGTGGCACTCAACCACTACCTCAACTTCCACGCCGTGGTCCCCGCGCCGCGCACCCTGCTGGCCGAGGTGCAGAAACTGCCGCCGGCTACCTGGATGACCATAGACGCTGATGGCCACACCGAGCGCCAGCGCTGGTGGACCCTGGACTACGGCCCGCTGCCGGATGAGCGCGAGCTGACCCTGGACGACTGGGAAGACCGCCTGCTGAGCAGCCTGCGCGATGCCGTGAGCGTGCGCCAGCGGGCCGCCCGCGAAGTCGGCGTGCTGCTCTCCGGCGGAGTGGACTCCAGCCTGCTGGTCGGCCTGCTGCATGAAGCCGGCGTCGAGAACCTGCTGACCTTCTCCATCGGCTTCGAGGATGCCGGCGGCGAGCGCGGCGACGAGTTCCAGTACTCCGACCTGATCGCCAAACGCTACGGCACTCGTCACCACCAACTGCGCATCGACGAGAACGAAGTCATCTCGCAGCTGCCGGCGGCGTTCCGCGCCATGAGCGAGCCGATGGTCAGCCACGACTGCATCGCCTTCTACCTGCTCTCGCGAGAAGTCTCGAAGCACTGCAAGGTGGTGCAGAGCGGCCAAGGCGCCGACGAGCTGTTCGCCGGCTACCACTGGTACCCGAAGGTGGCCGGCGCCAAGGACCCATTGCAGGCTTACCGCGCAGCGTTCTTCGACCGCACTCACGGCGAGTACCTGGACACCGTGCGCGAAGCCCTGCGGGTGGAGGACGTCGCCAGCGACTTTGTCCGCGAGCACTTCGCCCAACCCGGCGCGGATGACCCGGTGGACAAGGCCCTGCGCCTGGACAGCACCATCATGCTGGTCGACGACCCGGTCAAGCGCGTGGACAACATGACCATGGCCTGGGGCCTGGAGGCCCGCGTGCCGTTCCTCGACTATCGCGTGGCGGAGCTGTCGGCGCGCATTCCGTCGTGCTTCAAGCTCGGCGACGGCGGCAAGCAGGTGCTCAAGGCCGCCGCGCGCAAGGTCATACCCAGCGAGGTGATCGACCGGCCCAAGGGCTACTTCCCGGTGCCGGGCCTCAAGCACCTGCAAGGCAATACCCGCGCCTGGGTCAGCGAGTTGCTGCTGGACCCGAGCCAGGATCGTGGGCTGTTCGAGACGGCGATGTTCGACCGCCTGCTCAGCGACCCGGCAAGTGACCTCACCCCGCTGCGTGGTTCCAAGCTGTGGCAGTTGGCAGCCCTCAACCTCTGGCTGACGGAACAAGGCCTCTAGAGCTCGGCAGCGCCGCCTCGCGCGGCGTTGCCTTTTCCTTCAGCCCAGGACAGAAGCCTTATCAGGGAGCGCAAGATGAAACCCCATTCCAACCTGCCCCATCCCCACAACCAGCGGCTGCTGCGCGGCCAGACACCGACCTACGAGCGCCTGCAGGCGCGCTTCGCCGGGGATCACGCGGAAAGTCATGGCCCGCTGATCCTGCAGTGCGGCTGGGGTCGCCTGCTGATCGGTCACACCTTCTCCAGCCCGGACAAGCTCGCCGCCGAGCTGCTCAACGAACAGCCCGGCGAACGCGACATCGCCCTTTACGTCGCCGCGCCGCAGCAGGTGCTGGCCCACGCCCCGCAGCAACTCTTCCTCGACCCGTCCGACGCGCTGCGCCTGTGGTTCACCGACTACCGCCCGGCGCGCCGGCCCTTCCGTGGCTTCCGGATTCGCCGTGTGCACAGCGATGACGACTGGACGGCAATCAATCGCCTGTACCTGTCGCGCGGCATGCTGCCGGTCAACCCTTCCAACGTCACGCCGCGCCACCAGGGCGGCCCGGCCTACTGGCTGGCAGAAGACGCCGAAACCGGCACGGTGATCGGCACGGTCATGGGCATCAACCACGCCAAGGCCTTCCGCGACCCGGAGGGCGGCTCCAGCCTCTGGTGCCTCGCGGTAGATCCGCAGTCCAGCCGACCGGGCGTCGGCGAAGCGCTGGTGCGCCACCTGATCGAGCATTTCATGAGCCGAGGTCTTGCGTACCTGGATCTGTCGGTGCTGCACGGTAACCAGCAGGCCAAGTCGCTGTACCGCAAGCTGCGCTTCCGCGAGCTGCCGACCTTCGCGGTGAAGTGCAAGAACGGCATCAACCAGTCGCTGTTCCTCGGCCCCGGCCCGGAGGAAGGCCTCAACCCATACGCCAAGATCATCGTCGACGAAGCACATCGGCGCGGTATCGAAGTACAGGTGCAGGACGCCGACGCCGGTCTTTTCACCCTGACCCAGGGCGGCCGGCGCATCCGCTGCCGTGAATCGCTGTGCGATCTCACCAGCGCCGTGAGCATGAGCCTGTGCCAGGACAAGACCCTCACCCACCGCGCCCTCGACCGAGCCGGCCTGCGCCAGCCGCAGCAGCGGCTGGCTGGCAGCGAGCAGGAGAATGCCGAGTTCCTCAAGGAGCACGGCACGTTGGTGGTCAAGCCGGTGGACGGCGAACAGGGCCAGGGCGTCGCCGTGGACCTGCGCACACCAGAAGAAGTGGAGGACGCCATCGCCCACGCGAAGCAGTTCGACACCCGGGTGATCCTCGAGAGCTACCACCCCGGCCAGGACCTGCGCATCGTGGTGATCGGCTATGAAGTAGTGGCCGCCGCCATCCGCCGCCCCGCCGAGGTGATCGGTGATGGCCGGCACAGCATCCGCAAGCTGATCGAGGCGCAGAGCCGCCGTCGCCAGGCCGCCACCGGCGGCGAGAGCCGCATCCCGCTGGACGCCGAAACCGAACGCACCCTGAGCGCCGCCGGCTTCAGCTACGACGACGTGCTGCCCAGCGGCCAGCGCCTGGCCGTGCGGCGCACCGCCAACCTGCATACCGGCGGCACCCTGGAAGATGTCACCGAGCGCCTGCACCCGGCGCTCGCTGACGCCGCCATCCGCGCGGCGCGGGCGCTGGAGATTCCGGTCACCGGCCTCGATCTGCTGGTCACCGAGGCCGATAAGGCAGATTACGTGATCATCGAAGCCAAC
This sequence comes from Pseudomonas sp. PDM18, assembly GCF_014852585.1. Lineage (GTDB taxonomy): Bacteria > Pseudomonadota > Gammaproteobacteria > Pseudomonadales > Pseudomonadaceae > Pseudomonas. Next base: position 432,592 of record NZ_JACVBX010000001.1, read on the forward strand.
GAGCGGCCGGGTCTGGCCAACCATGAGCCGCAACCCGTCGCCGAGCGCTTCGTCGACCTGCTCTTCCCGCTCAGCCGCGAACTGCTGCACCGCGACAACCGTGACCAGCCACACTCCAACGTGGAGGCCCCGGCATGACCCAACTGCCACAACCGGACCTGAACTACCTGCAGCGCGTGCTGCTGGAAATGCTCGCCATCCCCAGCCCTACCGGCTTCACCGACACCATCGTGCGCTACGTCGCCGAGCGGCTGGAGGAGATCGGCGTACCCTTCGAAATGACCCGCCGCGGGACCATCCGCGCGACCCTGCTGGGCCGGCGCAAGAGCCCGGACCGCGCGGTCTCGGCGCACCTGGACACCATTGGCGCGATCGTCCGCGAGATCAAGCCCAACGGCCGCCTGGCACTGGCGCCGGTGGGCTGCTGGTCGAGCCGCTTCGCCGAGGGCAGCCGCGTCACGGTGTTCTGCGAGAACGGCGTGTTCCGTGGCAGCGTGCTGCCGCTGATGGCCTCCGGGCACGCCTTCAATACCGCCGTGGACTCTCTGCCGATCAGCTGGGACCACGTCGAGTTGCGCCTGGACACCTACACCGCCAGCCGCGCCGACAGCGAGTCCCTGGGCGTCGCCATTGGCGATTTCGTCGCCTTCGACCCGTTGCCGGAGTTCACCGAAAGCGGCCACATCAGCGCCCGCCACCTCGACGACAAGGCCGGCGTCGCCGCGCTGCTCGCCTCGCTCAAGGCCATCGTGGAAAGCGGCCAGGTGCCGCCCATCGATTGCCACCCGCTGTTCACCATCACCGAGGAAATCGGCTCCGGCGCGGCCGGCGCGCTGCCCTGGGACGTGAGCGAGTTCGTCGGCATCGACATTGCCCCGGTGGCCGAGGGGCAGAACTCCAGCGAGCACGCGGTGAGCGTGGCTCTCCAGGACTCCGGTGGGCCCTACGACTTCCATCTTTCCCGCCACCTGCTGCGCCTGGGTGAGCGCCATGAGGTCGCCGTCCGGCGGGACCTGTTCCGCTACTACCACAGCGACGCGCAATCGGCGATCACCGCCGGCCACGACATCCGCACCGCCCTGCTGGCCTTCGGTTGCGACGCCACCCACGGCTACGAGCGCACCCACATCGACAGCCTTGCCGCCCTGGCGAAACTGCTGACGGCGTACATGCTCAGCCCGCCGGTGTTCGACAGCGATGCGGAACCCAGCGAAGGCACACTGGAGCGCTTCAGCAAGCAGCTGGAGCATCCGGTACACATGGAAAGCACCACCCACGTGCCGCCGGTGGACGACCTGATAGACAGCGGCGATGGCTCGTCCGACAAGGGCAAGGAGCCGGACAAGGGCAAGAAGTGAAGCTGCGTTGAGCGCAGCGCGGGACTACAATCCCGCGCTGCGATTCACGAGTAGCCCGCCATGCTGATTCCCTTCGAGCTGATCGAAGCCGACACCCTCAACAACCTGCTGGAAGACTTCGTCACCCGCGAAGGCACCGACAACGGCGACGACACGCCGCTGGACGTGCGCGTGGAGCGCGCGCGCCATGCACTCAAGCGCGGCGAGGCGGTGATCGTCTTCGATCCGGAAAGCCAGCAGTGCCAGCTGATGCTCAAGGCCGAAGTGCCGAAGGAATGGCTGGAGGACTGAGCTGCCTGATGAAAATGGGCTTTTGTCAGAACGGTTTCACCCGCGACTTCGACAAACAGGATCAACCGCAACCCTCTCCCTGAAGGGAGAGGGTGTTCGCCGCGAACGACGAAGCATCCTGAAACAAGAATCAGGGCGTAGGGCGGATAACGCCAACGGCGTTATCCGCCGGATACTGAACAGCTCAGGGCGCCAGACGCGGCCCGAGCAGCACCACGCTGGCGCCGATCACGCACAGCGCCACGCCGACCCAGTCGCTCCACAGAGGACGACTCTTCTCGACGAAGGCCAGCCAGAACAGCGACGCGGCGACGTAGATGCCGCCGTACGCGGCATAGGCGCGCCCGGCGTAGTTCGCCTCGACGCGGGTGAGCAGCAGGGCGAAGACCGTCAGGCTGAAAAGGCCGGGAATTATCCACAGGGCGCTCTTGTCCAGGCGCAGCCATAGGTAGAAGGCGTAGCAGCCGGCGATCTCGCAGAAGGCGGCGAGGACGAACCAGAGGTAGTTGATCATGGGGTTCATTCCGTGACGGGAAGTACGCCGGTCAGCCGCGCAGGCCGCCCTCGCGTTCCCAGGCGCAGCGCACTTTCAGCTCACCTTCGCGGGGGCTGTGGAAGCCGTTCTCGGACTCCCAGCGGAAGGTGTGGCTGCCGTTGACTTCGGTTTCCAGATGCACCACCGCGCTGGCCCAGTAGAGGCGGCGCAGCAGGGCTTCGAACTGTTCGACCCAGAGTTTCCACTCGTACTCGATGGTCTGGTAGCTGGCGCCGAAATGGATCACCTGGGATTGGTAGAGGCCCGCGCCTTCGGTCTCGCAGCGGCTGAACATCTCGCGGCCGAGGAACGGCCAGGCCTCGCCCATGGGCAGGCTGTCGAGCACCTTGCGGTTGGCGGCACGGCGCAGGCGGCGCTCCATCGAGTCGCCGGGCCAGTCGCGGATGCAGCCATAGACGATGGATTCACAGTGCAAGCGGATTCTTCCTTCAATGACACCGGAGCCTTCTAACACAGGCCTGGCATGGCGCAAAGCGCGAATCCCCGCAGCTGCGCAGTAGCCCGAAAAAGCAAAAGCCCCGCGAAATGAGCGGGGCTTTCACCGGGGTCCAACGTACATCAGCCAGGCAGGCCGGTGACTAAAACTAACCCTTTGCACCGGCCTGGGCAAGCCCTCTCTTTCATTGCACCGAAAGGGGGCATATTCCTTGTTCAGAACCTGCTTTACGATCTTGCGAGCTAGAGCATTTCTCAGCTGCACTCAACGCAGTTATGCCGACGCGCAGCAGATCGTAATCAGGCTCTCAGCTCAGGCTACGGCGCTTGGCTTGCATCTTCTCGGCCATTTTCGCCATCTCGTCGTAGATCGCCTGGGGGTTCTGCTGCTTGATCTGCCAGGCCATGCGGCCCTGTTCGTGGGGCAGGATCATGAAGACGTCGCGGGCCACTTCCTGGTGGATGTAGTCGGCGATGTCGGCGGCGCTGATGGGCGAGCTTTCCAGCAGCTTGCCGACCTGGGTCTTCATTTCCGGACTCGGGCCGCGGAAGGAATCCAGCAGGTTGGTCTGGAAGAACGACGGGCAGACCACGTGGACCTTCACGTCCACCAGGCTGAGGTCGGCCAGCAGGCTTTCCGAGAGCGCCACCACGCCGGCCTTGGCGACGTTGTAGTTGCTCATCGCCGGGCCCTGCATCAGAGCGGCCATGGAGGCGATGTTGACGATGCGTCCCTTGCTCTTTTCCAGCAGCGGCAGGAAGGCCTTGCAGCCCTTGACCACACCCATCAGGTTGATCGAGATCTGCCAGTCCCAGTCTTCCAGCGACAGTTCGCTGAAGAAGCCGCCGGACGCGACGCCGGCGTTGTTGACGATGATGTCGATGCCGCCGAATTTCTCTTCGCAGGACTGCGCCAGCTGGGTCAGCTGGCTGTAGTCACGCACGTCGCAGCGCTGGGTGAAGCCGTCACCGCCGGCGTCGCGCACCAGCTTCAGGGTTTCCTGCAGGCCTGCTTCGTTTACGTCGGCCAGCGCCAGCTTCCAGCCCTCGCGGGCCCAGCGCAGGGCGATTTCGCGTCCGAGGCCGGAACCGGCGCCGGTGATCATGATGCGATTTTGCATAGGGGAGGTCTGCCTTTTCTTGTCTTGTTCGGGACGGGCAATCGACAGGGTTTGTCGACGACTGTGGGCCGAAGTGTAACCAAGGCTTTCTGCTCTCAGCGGCGAAATCAGGGCGCTGAATGCCCCTGGCAAACCGCCGGCGCACCAGCAGTTCGCGGGTTGCGCGGTCAGGCCTGGAGGAGCACGCAGAGCTTGCCCAGCACCAGGGCGATACCGGCGGAGACAAGAAGGTGAGCGGCGCAGTTGATGCGCTCGCGCTTGAGCTGGGCGAAACCGCTGATACGGTAGCGCAGCATGAAGACCCCCAGCGCCACGGGAAGGGCCGGGCCAAGGAAGGCGAACTGCCAATAGCGATCGGGGTTGACCACCGGGTCCAGAGTCATGGCTTCGGCCAATGGCGGCAGGCCCAGCCCGCACTGGACGAGCAACCACACCACGCCCAGCACAACCAGTACAACGCCCAGCATCCCTACGACTCCCTGATGGCAAAGGCCCAGTATGTTAGTACAGGAGCCCCACGAGGGCTGTGCGACGAATCACCCTGCGGCGTATCGGCGCTGTGACGTAGGTGGGGAAAACGGATACCCGCCGGAGCGAAGGCCGAACGATCGCGGACGACGTCCGCTCCTGCGCAGGTGAAGGATGCGGTGTATTCGTAGGAGCCACTGCTTTCTTCTGTAAGCCCGCACCTGGGATTGCCCTCTCCCCCACCCTGGCTGCGCGCCCCGCTCCGAAGGGAGAGGGAGCAGATCGTGCCAGCTGACGCCATGGTTTCACCGTCTGCACGACGGTCCCTCCCCCGCTTGCGGGAGAGGGTTAGGGAGAGGGCGCTCTAACAGCCTTCAGATCCGTCCGAGCAACAACAACACCAGCAGCACGACCAGCACCACGCCAATCACACCGGAGGGGCCATAGCCCCAGTTACGCGAGTGGGGGAAGACCGGCAGGCCGCCGATCAGCATCAAGATCAGGATGATCAACAGGATAGTCCCGAGTCCCATATCGTCTCTCCTCTTTCAGTCGACGAGGGGCGATGGCTCGCGGGATGCGATAGGCCAGCGCTTGTAGATACCGACCGAGGCGGCACGCGGAAGATTCAAAGAATCTGCGCGCGCCAGAGTCAGCTCAGCACGCGGGGCAGCGAGCCCTTGCGCAAACGCAGGAACATCAGCGCGGCGGTGCGCGCATCGCCGATGGCGGTATGACGGCCTTCGATGGGGATATCCAGATTGCGCGCCAGGGTGTCGAAGCGCAGGTCCAGGTGCAGGTCGGGAAAGCGCCGGCTCATCTTGCGGTGGTAAATCTCCGAGACCTCCACGCGAGGGTTGTCCAGCCGCGCATCGAACTGCTCGCGCAGGTGCCGGCGCAGCACCGCGACGTCGAAGGACAAGTAATAGCCCAACAATGGCCGCTCGCCGATGAATGCCTGCACCCGGCGCAACGCCTCCGCAAGCGACAACTGGCCTTCGAGGTCGGCCCGACGCAGCTTGTGGATGCGGATCGACTCGCCATCCAGCGACGGCGGCGGCTCCACCAGCAGTTCCAGGCGCTCGCCGAGGATCAGCTTGCCACGCCGGATCATCACCGCGCCGATGCTGAGGATGTCAGCCTTGCGCGGGTCGAGGCTGGTGGTCTCCAGGTCCAGCGAGACCAGCTCGTCCGCTTCCACCGGGTCGTGCCGCCACCAGTAGAGACGGCGGCGCCAGGCGGACCAGTGCGGATCGGGGGCAACGACGCAGGCGTTCATCGGGTCTCCAGGTGGAATTGGCGGGTCAGGCTCTGCTTGAATTTCTTCACCGTGTGCAGCCCGAAGCGCAGCAGGTCGCGCTCATGGCCGCTGAGACGGGAAACATCGAGCCCCTGTTCCCGTCCGTCGCGCTGGCCGTCCAATTGCTGGCGCAGGCGCAGCTGGAGGAACAGCTCGAAGGCTTCGGACAGGTTATCGACCAGCAATTCATCCAGCACGCCGAGCGCCTTCAGCGCGGCGAGGCGGCCGAGCGTGCCGCGCTCGTCCAGCCCTTCGCGCACGGCCAGCACGCGGGCGCCGTGAACGATGGGAAAGATGCCGCCGCGCTTCACGTCCAGTTGCGCGTCCCGGGTCTTCAGCTGGCCGAGGAAGGTCAGCGGCGTGTCAAATTGCAGGGCCGGCAGCGCCAGATCGCTCATCCAGCGGCCGCTGTCGCCGGCCAGTTCGTAGAGGCATTCGCGCAGGCTGTCGAACAGCCTTCGGTTGCCCGCCACCGGCCAGGCGTCGGAGAGGATCGACAGGCGCATCAGTTGTTCAGGACGTCCCTCCAGTGGCAGCTCGCGCAACTCTCGTTGCCACTCGGATAACGGCTTGCACCACTCCGGCCGGCTGGCCATCACACCGCCGGGACACGGCGGGTAACCGAACTCCAGCAACGCGGCGGAGAAGCGCTGCATCAGCAGCAGGCCCTGCTCCACCGGCAGGCCGTCGTCGAGTATCAGCGCGTTGTCCTGGTCGGTCTTGAGCAGTTGCTCCGCGCGTCCTTCGCTGCCCATCACCAGCAGGCAGCAGCGGCCGCGCAGCACCGGCGGCACCTGCAGTTCGAACAGGCGCTCGAGCAGTTGTTCATTGAGCGCGCTGACCAGCTGCATGATGAAGCGCAGGCGGATGCCATTGCCCGCCAGAGTCGCGATCAGCGTGTGCAGGGTCTCGGCGGCGGCGCGCAGCTCGGCCTCGCTTTCGGCGCGGGCGATGCGCAGCGCCAGCACGTGGGAATGGGTGGAGAACAGACTGAGCACCTGAGTCAGGTGCAGCAGGCCGACCACCCGGCCCTCTTCGCACACGGCCACGCGTTCGATGCGCTGGCGGGTCATGAGAATCATCGCGTCAAAGAGGAAATCGCCCAGCTCGACATGGCTCAGCGGACGGTGCGCCAGCGGGCCGATGGGTTGTGCCTCGCTGAAGCCGTCGCGGAAGTGCGCGGTCATCAGGTCGGTGCGGGTGACGATGCCCAGCGCCCCATCCTCGCGCACCAGCAGCGCGTCCGCACCACGGCTGAGTTGCAGGCGCGCCGCGTCGCCCAGCGGCAGGCCGGGCTCGACTTCGATGGCGGGCAACAGATGTTCGGGGGCGATGCGGGTGAGGATGAACTCGGCCAGGTTCTGCCCGTCGCGGCGCTCCAGCTGGCGCTTGCTGGCCAGGTCCGCGCGGAAGAAGCGGGCGAATTGCGGGTTGTCCGTGCACAGCTGGTGGAACACCGCCGCCGGCAGTTCGTAGACGATGCTTTCTTCCACCGCCTGGTAGCGGTGCTTGCTGCTGCCGGAGAACAGCCCGCGCACATCGAACAGATCTTCGGCGCCGTACTGGGCGAACAGCTTGCCGTCCTCGCCGCGCTCCTCGATCACGCCCTTCATCAGGATGAACAGGCAAGGCACCGGCGCACCGGCTTCGAGCAGCACTTCGTCGACCGTGTAGTAGCCCACGCTCAGCGCGTCGCGCAGCTGCTCGCGCTCCAGCGGGCGGAGCTGGTCGAAGGGCGGCGAGGCGAAATTGAAATCGTCGGACATCCGTAATCCATCCCTGTAAAAAAGCAGGGCCGGAGGTGTTTCCACCCCCGGCCCCGGCAGGTTAGCTCAGGCTATCAGTGGGCGGCTGCGCCACTGGCCCCCAGGCCGGTCTGCGAACGGATGAACTGCGGGAAGAAGCGCGCGCGCTCCTCGTCGGCAGCGGTCGACTTGTCGGTGATGGAGAAGAACCAGATACCGATGAAGGCCACGGCCATGGAGAACAGCGCCGGGTACTCGTACGGGTAGATGGCTTTCTCGTGGCCGAGGATCTGTACCCAGATAGTCGGGCCGAGGATCATCAGGGTCACCGCGGTGATCAGTCCGAGCCAGCCGCCGATCTTGGCGCCACGGGTGGTCAGCTTCTTCCAGTACATGGAGAGCAGCAGCACCGGGAAGTTGCAACTGGCGGCAATGGAGAAGGCCAGGCCGACCATGAAGGCGATGTTCTGCTTCTCGAACAGGATGCCGAGCACGATCGCGACGACGCCCAGGCACACGGTGGTGATCTTCGAGACGCGCAGCTCATCCTTCTCGTTGGCCTTGCCGCCCTTCAGCACGCTGGCGTACAGGTCATGGGACACGGCCGAGGCACCGGCCAGGGTGAGGCCGGCAACCACCGCCAGGATGGTGGCGAAGGCCACGGCGGAGATGAAGCCCAGGAACAGGCTGCCGCCCACGGCGTCGGCCAGGTGCACGGCCGCCATGTTGTTGCCGCCCAGGAGGGCGCCGGTGGCGTCCTTGAAGTCCGGGTTGGTGCTGACCAGCAGGATCGCGCCGAAGCCGATGATGAAGGTCAGGATGTAGAAGTAGCCGATGAAGCCAGTGGCGAAGAATACCGACTTGCGGGCTTCCTTGGCGTCACTGACGGTGAAGAAGCGCATCAGGATGTGCGGCAGGCCGGCGGTGCCGAACATCAGCGCGAAGCCCAGGGAGAACGCGGAGATCGGGTCTTTCACCAGGCCGCCGGGGCTCATGATGGCCTCGCCTTTGGGGTGAACCTTGATGGCTTCGGAGAACAGGGTGCTGATGTCGAAGTTGACGTGCTTGAGCACCATGATCGCCATGAAGGTGGCGCCCGAGAGCAGCAGCACGGCCTTGATGATCTGTACCCAGGTGGTGGCGAGCATGCCGCCGAACAGCACGTAGAGCACCATCAGGATGCCGACCAGCACGACCGCGACGTGGTAGTTCAGGCCGAACAGCAGCTCGATCAGCTTGCCGGCGCCGACCATCTGCGCGATCAGGTAGAAGGCCACCACCACCAGCGAACCGCAGGCGGACAGGGTGCGGATATCCTTCTGCTTGAGGCGGTAGGACGCCACGTCGGCGAAGGTGTACTTGCCCAGGTTGCGCAGGCGTTCGGCAATCAGGAAGAGGATGATCGGCCAGCCGACGAGGAAGCCGATGGAGTAGATCAGGCCGTCGTAGCCGGAGGTGAACACCAGCGCGGAAATGCCCAGGAAGGACGCGGCGGACATGTAGTCGCCGGCGATTGCCAAACCGTTCTGGAAGCCGGTGATGCTGCCGCCGGCGGTGTAGAAGTCAGCGGCGGATTTGCTGCGCTTGGAGGCCCAATAGGTGATGCACAGGGTCAGGCCGACGAAGGCGACGAACATGACGATGGCGGAGATATTCAGCGGCTGGCGCTGCACCTCGCCAGTGAGGGCGTCAGCCCAGAGTGCGGGGGCAAATACGGCCAAAGCGAGGGCCGCAGAAATTCGGCCTTTCATTGCTGGGCCTCCTTGAGGATTTCCTGGTTGAGGCGGTCGAATTCACCGTTCGCCCGGCGCACGTAGATGCCGGTCAGCACGAAGGCCGAGAGGATCAGCCCGACGCCCATGGGGATGCCCCAGGTGACGGACGAATCAGCACTGATCTTCGCGCCCAGCAACTGCGGCTGGAAGGCGATGAGCAGGATGAAGACCACGTACAGGCCCAACATGATCAGGGAGAGCAGCCAGGCGAATCGCTCGCGCTTGGCCACCAACTCTTTGAAGCGCGGATTGGTATCAATCCGCTGGTAGATGCTGTCGTTCATTTTGTTCTTGTCCTCACAGCGGGGATGACGCGGATGTCGTCGATCCCTAATTTATTTGAGCGCTGCAAGGGCTCCAGACGACTTTAGTCGTAGCGCTCAGTCAGACTTCGCGGAGAAGTCCGGAATAGACGCTGTGAAATAAAAAAATTCCCCGCGAACCGGGAGGTCCGCGAGGGATTATTCTGTGGCGCGTGTCAGTTCGATCTAGCTGCTTACAGCCATCCCTTCACGCGATCCGGGTGCGCCTCGACCCATTTCTTGGCGGCCACTTCCGGCTTCTCGCCGTTCTGTACGGCGAGCATGACTTCCCCGATTTCCTGGCCGTCCTTCCACTGGAATTTCTTCAGGAAGGCCCAGACTTCCGGTGCCTTCTTCTCCAGCGCCGGGTTGGCCACGCTGTCGACGTGTTCCTCTTCGCCGTAGACCTTTTTCGGGTCTTCGAGGAACTTCAGTTTCCACTTGGCAAACATCCAGTGCGGAATCCAGCCGGTGACGGCGATGGCCTTCTTGTCGTTCTCCGCGCGGGTCAGCTCGGCGATCATGCCGCTGCCGGAACTGGCCACCAGCTTGTAGTCCAGGCCGTAGTCCTTGATCGCCTGGTCGGTCTTGAGCATCACCCCGGCGCCGGCGTCGATGCCGACGATGCGGCCGTCGAAATCAGCCTTCTGCGCCTTGAGGTCTTCGATGCTGTTGGCTTTCACGTACTCGGGCACGATCAGGCCGATCTTCGCACCCGGGTAGTTCACGCCCAGGTTGACCACCTTGTCCTTCATCTTGTCGTAGTAGGCACCGTGGGTGACCGGCAGCCAGGCCGAGAGCATGGCGTCGAGCTTGCCGCGCGCCACACCCTGCCACATGATCCCGGCGGCGACGGGCATCAGCTTGACCTGGTAGCCGAGCTTCTCGCGCATGATCTCGGCGGCGACGTGCGTGGTTGCCACGCTATCCGACCAGCCGTCCACGTATCCGATGGTGATTTCCGGCTTGGCCGCCGCACCGGCCAGCCCGGCAGCCGCCGACAGCACCAGCCCTGCGCCCAGGCCCAACAGGCGTCGCATCATTTGCATGGTTTTCTCCCCGTGATTTTATCGGCGCGCCTGGGCGAACCCGGCGCATTTCGCGGTCTTGGCCGCCCCTTCATGATCGGCGCACCCTGATGGCGAACTGCTCTGAGAGCGACGCCAAACGGTCCGATCCGCGACAGAACCCGTCCATCCACGACCGCGCCAATCCAACCACGACGGACGTGACGGCCTATCGCCTTCATACAGAAGCTCGATTACCCGCGACGGCTGCCGCGCGATAGTCTTCCCGCAACGGAGAATCATTCTCGACTGGAGGAGCACCACCATGCTCAAGACCGTCACCTTCACCCTGATGCACTTCATGATCGCTTTCAGCGTCGCCTACGCTCTGACCGGCAGCATCACCGTGGGCGGCCTGGTCGCGGTGGTCGAGCCGCTGTGCAACGCGGTCGGGTTCCACTTCCACGAGAAGTTCTGGAAGCGCATCGAGGGAAACGCCGCAGGCAAATCGGTCCCGACGCACAACTGGGTTCACCGCCACGCCTGAGTGCCCCGCGTGGGCACTGACGGCGGCCGATGGCGTTGCTAAGATGCGCGCCTCGCCACGGTTCGCGTGCCCTCATGCCACAGTCCTCGCGCTTTCCAGTCCTTCCCTACTGCCTCGCCCTGCTGCTTGCCCTGATCGCCCTCTGCGGGCTCTGGTACGGACTGGGCAAACCGGTGGTCCTGCCCGACGCGGCCACACCCACGCACAAGCTGCAGTGCGCGTCCTACAGCCCGTTCGCCAAGGACCAGTCGCCCTTCGACCAACCTTTCGTGTTGCGCCCGGAGCAGATGGACGCCGACCTGGCCCTGCTGGCGACGCGCTTCGACTGCGTGCGCACCTATTCCATGACCGGCCTGGAAGGCATTCCGGCGTTGGCCCGCAAGCACGGGTTGAAGCTGATGCTCGGTGCCTGGGTCAACGGCAACCCGGCAGATACCGAGCGTGAAGTCGAAGCGCTGATCAAGGCCGCCAACCAGTATCCGGACGTGGTGCAGGCGGTAATCGTCGGCAACGAGACCCTGCTGCGCAAGGAGGTTACCGGGCGCTACCTCGCCGGACTTATCCACAAGGTAAAAGCCCAGGTGCGCCAGCCGGTGACCTACGCCGATGTCTGGGAGTTCTGGCACCAGCACCCGGAAATCGCCCCGGCGGTGGACTTCGTCACCATCCACCTGCTGCCCTACTGGGAAGACAACCCCAGTGGCATCGACGACGCCCTCGCCCACGTCGCGAAGATCCGCGAGGACTTCGGCCGCGAGTTCGCCCCCAAGGACATCCTCATCGGCGAGACCGGCTGGCCCAGCGAAGGCCGCCAGCGCGACACCGCCCTGCCCAGCCGGGTCAACGAGGCGCGCTTCATCCGCGGCTTCGTGCACATGGCCGAAGAGAAAGGCTGGCACTACAACCTGATCGAAGCCTTCGACCAGCCCTGGAAGCGCCAGAGCGAAGGCGCGGTGGGCGGTTACTGGGGCCTGTTCAGCGCCGACCGCGAAGAGAAAGGCGTGCTCGCCGGGCCGGTCAGCAACCTGCCGGGCTGGCCGCAATGGCTGGGGCTTTGCGCCGTGATCCTGCTCGGCGCCCTGCTGGTGGGTGGCCGCCCGGCCTCTGCCCGCAGTGCTTTCCTGCTACCGCTGGCCGGCGCGCTGGGTGCCGGCTGCATCGGCCTGTGGCTGGAGCTGTCGGTGATCACCAGCCGCTTCTGGGGCGAATGGCTCTGGGCGGCGGCGCTGACCGGCCTCAACCTGCTGGTGCTGCTGCACATCAGCCTGGCGCTGTCGACACGCGCGGGTTGGCGCTCGCAGGTATTCGACGCCCTGCAACGCCGCGCCGGCCTGTGGCTGGCGGCGGCCGGTTTCGCCGGCGCGGTGCTGATGCTCGGGATGGTCTTCGATGCGCGATACCGCAGCTTCCCCAGCGCGGCCTTGCTGTTCCCGGCGCTGGTCTACCTGTGCCGACCGGTCGAAGCGCCGCGCCGCGAAGCGCTGCTGCTGGCACTGATCATCGCCGTCGGGATTCCCGCACAGCTGGCACTGGAAGGCCTGCGCAATCTTCAGGCCCTGGGGTGGGCGGCGGTGAGCCTGCTGCTGCTGGGTGCGCTGTTGCGCGGGCTACACCCGGCACAGCCAAAGGCCTGACTCAGCGGGTCGGCGCGCGCACCAGGCGCAGCCCGGCCAGCACCACGGCGAAAACCGCGAGCCCGGCGTTGTAGAGCACCAGCGCGGGCAGCGTGACCAGCATGGCCAGCACAGCCAGCCACCAGCCAGCCCGACGCGGCACGAAGAAGGCCAGCAGCGAAAGCCCCAGCGCCAGCTTGCCGAACACGCCGAAGTGTATCGCCCAGCCCAGTTGCGAACGCGCGCCGCACTCCCAGCGCGTCGCTTCGTCGGCGCAGATGCCAACCCAGCGACTGTCCTCCATCAGCCCGAAACGCAAGCCATAACTGGCGGCCAGCCAGAGCGCCAGGGCGAGCAGCAGGAGGATCAGGGGCAAACGTCGGGGCATGGCGCCACTACTCCGGGAGGCAGGGAAATCGGCGCCCAGCATAACCAGCGCCGGGGCCGATGCAAGAGGGGCCTAACCCTGCCTAAACTTCCCTCACCCACGGAGCCCTCGATGAAGCGATCGACCCTGTTCCTGTTGGTCTGCGTGGCCACCAGCTTCTGGTGGCTGTGGCCGACCGAGCGCCCCCTGGCACCGCAACAGCAAAGCCAGGCCCTGTCCGGCGGCGGCTTCCGCGTCGAGCGCTATTCCATCTATCCATTGCAGGACTTCAGCATCGAAGCTCGCGTACTCAGCCGCGAGGATTACCGCCTGGGCCGCGAGGCCGAACTGTCGCCCACCGACCTCGCCTTGGGCTGGGGGCCGATGGATGATCCGCGCGTGCTCGCCGATATCCGCATCAGTCAGGGCAACCGCTGGTTCTACTGGCACGCCGACAAGCTGCCGATTCCCCGCCGCGAGCTGGAAACCCACGCCGCCAACATGCACATGATCCCCGCCAATGACGGCGTGGCGCGCACCCTGGCCCAGATCAGTGCCGGGGAGCATGTGCGCCTGTCCGGCAAGCTGGTGCGCGTGGAAGGCGACGACGGCTGGCGCTGGGTCAGCTCGCTGAGCCGCGAGGATACCGGCGCCGGCGCCTGCGAGCTGGTCTGGCTGGAGAGCCTGGAACGCTATTGAAGCGCCCTGTTGCCAGCAGCTCGGGGCATTGGGCATGCTCCTGAACATTCGCAGCACAAGGACTTTCCCATGCCCCGCGTCACCCTGCGCCCTGCCGCCCCCGACGACATCCCGCTGATCCTCGCGTTGATACGTGAACTGGCCGACTACGAAAAGCTGGTCCACGAAGTAAAGGCCGATGCCCAGCGCATGCACGATCACCTGTTCGGCCCGCGCCCCTATGCCGAGGTGCTGATCGGCGAAGTGGACGGCGAGCCCCAGGGCTTCGCGCTGTTCTTCCACAACTACTCCACCTGGCTGAGCCAGCCGGGCATCTACCTCGAAGACCTCTACGTGCGCCCCGCCGCGCGCGGCGCCGGACTGGGCAAGGCGCTGTTGACCGAACTGGCGCGGCTGACAGTGGAGCGCGACTGCGGACGCCTGGAATGGTCGGTACTGGACTGGAACGAACCGGCGCTCGGTTTCTACCGCAGCCTGGGTGCGCGCCCACAGGACGAATGGACCGTCTATCGTCTAACCGGCGACGCCCTGCATGACCTGGCGCGCAAGGGCTGAAACGCACATCGCACTTGTAGGAAATGTGCTGGTCTTAATGCGCGGTCACCTTAGAGTTGGCCTCCTCTTGAAAGGACTCCGAACCATGACATTTCTTCGCCGCGTGGCCGCCCTGATCGGCGGCCTCGCACTGGGACTTGCCGGGCCCGCTTTCGCCCGCGATGTGGATCAGGCCAGCTACGGCTATCCACTGCTCAACCCGTTCGAGGCGACCATCGCCACCACCCCGCCGGAGCTGCGCCCGCAGCTGCCGACGGATGACGACATCCGCCAGTCGGACTACGCCCTCAAGCTGCGCCCGGAGCGCGAGTACGAGCTGCCAAGCAACTTCTGGCCGGTGAAGAAGCTGCATTACCGGCTGGCCTGGCAGGACCACGAAGCGCCGCTGGTGTTCATCATCGCCGGCACTGGCGCCAACTACTCCAGCACCACGCCCGAGTACCTCAAGCGCCTGTTCTACAACGCCGGCTACCACGTGGTGCAATTGTCCTCGCCGACCAGCTGGGACTTCATGGTCGGCGCGTCCCGCGTCGCCACGCCAGGCTATACGCCCGACGACGCCGATGACCTGTACCGGGTGATGCAGGCCGTGCGTGCGCAGCATCCGGACCTGCCTGTCAGCGACTATTACCTGACCGGCTACAGCCTCGGCGCCCTGCACGCAGCCTTCGTCAGCAAGCTCGACGAAACCCGCCGCAGCTTCAACTTCAAGCGCGTGCTGCTGCTCAACCCGCCGGTGAACCTCTATACATCGGTGAGCAACCTCGACAAGCTGGTGCAGACCCACGTCAAGGGCATCAACGACACCAACACCTTCTACCAGGTGGTGCTGGCCAAGCTGACCCGCTACTTCGAGCAGAAGGGCTACGTCGACCTCAACGACGCCTTCCTCTTCGACCTGCAACAGTCCAAGCAGCACCTCTCCAACGAGGAGATGGCCATGCTGATCGGCGCGGTGTTCCGCTTCTCCTCCGCCGACATTGCCTTCACTTCGGACCTGATCAACCGCCGCGGCCTGATCACCCCGCCCAAGTACCCGATCACCGAAGGCACCAGTCTGACGCCCTTCTTCAAGCGCGCCATGCAGTGCGACTTCGAGTGCTACATGACTGACCAGTTGATGCCGCTGTGGCGCGCCAAGTATGACGGCGGCAGCCTGCCGCAGCTGGTCGACCAGGTCAGCCTTTACGGCGTCCAGGATTACCTGAAGGAGAGCCCGAAGATCGCCGTCATGCACAACGCCGACGACGTCATCCTCGGCCCCGGCGACATCGGCTTCCTGCGCCGCACCTTCGGCGACCGCCTGACGCTCTATCCTCGCGGCGGCCACTGCGGCAACCTCAACTACCGCGTGAACGCCCAGGACATGCTCGACTTCTTCAAGGGACACGATGCCACGGCCACCGGCATCGCCACCGCGCAGACAGGGAACTGACTCCATGCCACTTCGCCATTCCTGGACCCTCGCCCTGCTGCTGGCCTGCGGCCTCGCCCAGGCCGAGACACCGCAACCCATAAAGGCGCCGATCTCCACCGCCTTCGACATGGCACCGGACGAAGACGGCTTCAAGCACCCGCTGGACGCGCTGAAGTTCAACCCCGGCCTCGACCAGCGCGAGTTCGAGCGCGCCACCTTCGACGCCCTCAACGTCTACGACCCCTGGGAGTCATGGAACCGCCGGGTCTACCACTTCAACTACCGCTTCGACGAGTGGGTGTTCCTGCCCGTGGTGAATGGCTACGAGTACGTCACCCCGCGCTTCGTACGCACCGGCGTGAGCAACTTCTTCAGCAACCTGGGCGAGGTGCCGACCCTGCTCAACAGCGTCGCCCAGCTCAAGGCCGAGCGCGCAGCCAACAGCACCGCGCGACTGCTGTTCAACACCATCCTCGGCATCGGCGGCCTGTGGGACCCGGCCACGGCCATGGGCCTGCCCAAAGTCAGCGAGGACTTCGGCCAGACCCTGGGCTACTGGGGCGTGCCGGACGGCCCCTACCTCATGCTGCCGATCCTCGGCCCGTCCAACCTGCGCGACACCGGCGGCCTGGTTACCGACTTCATCGCCGCCCGCGAAGTGAATTACCTGGACTACTCCGACATCAGCCGCGAGTACTGGGAGCTGCCGGTGCTGGAGATCGTCAACAAGCGCTACAGCAACAGCTTCCGCTACGGACAGATGAACACGCCGTTCGAGTACGAGAAGCTGCGCTACTTCTACACCGAAGCACGGCGCCTGCAGATCCAGGAGTGAGCCGGAACCGCCGCCTTCGAGCGGCGGTTTTCTTTCCCATATAGCATCGAATATATCGATAGTTAGACCAAAAAACTCGCAACCATTTATCCATCAATTGGGACTAGGATGATCTCCATCCACAGATCAAGGAGGTCTTCATGACCCGCTTACGTACCGTGATCGACCAGCACATCGGCCACCCGGCCTCCGACGGCGCCGGCGTGCGCCTGACCCGAGTGATCGGCGGCCCCGGCATCGAACGTTTCGATCCGTTCCTGATGCTCGACCAGTTCGACACGCAGAATCCCGACGACTACATCGCCGGCTTCCCGGCCCACCCGCACCGTGGCTTCGAGACCGTCACCTACATGCTCGAAGGGCGCATGCGCCACGAAGACCACCTGGGCAATACCGGCCTGCTCAAGCCAGGCGGCGTGCAATGGATGACAGCCGCCCACGGCATCATCCACAGCGAGATGCCCGAACAGGTGGAAGGCGCCATGCGCGGCTTCCAGCTGTGGCTGAACCTGCCGGCGAAGGACAAGCTGTCCCCGGCCGGCTACCGCGACATCGAACCCGAGGACGTACCCCGCGTGACTACCGCGCAGGGCGTTGGCGTGACCGTGATCGCCGGGCGCTTCGACGATGGCCAAACCGTCACCGAGGGTGCCGTGCAACGACCGGGCACCGAGCCGCACTACTACGACCTGGTGCTGCCGGCGGGCACCTCCGTGGCTCCGCGCATTCCGGCGGGCCATCGGGTGATGCTGTACGTCTACGAAGGATCGCTCAAGGTGCCGGGCGAGCGCGGTGACGAGACCGTCGCTACCAATCGTCTGGTGCGCCTCGGCCAGGGCGACGAGATCCAGCTGTCCAGCGACAAGGGCGCCCGCGTCCTGCTGCTGGCCGGCAAGCCGCTCAATGAGCCGATCGTGCAGTACGGCCCGTTCGTGATGAACAGCCGCGAGGAAATCGAGCAGGCCCTACGCGATTACCGCGATGGTGTCTTCGCCGTCTGACGGCCCGCCCGCTCCTCGCTTTTCATGTAGGAGCGAGCTTGCTCGCGAACAGGCCCCGTGCCACGCGGTTCGCGAGCAAGGGCTAGGCGCCCCCCTCGGTCCTACGAAGAGCCGCTCAGATTACAGCGACCAGTCTTCCATCCCCAGAAAGCGCGCGATCTCCGCGCGCTTTTCCATGGCGTCGCGATACCCCAACTCGATCAACGCATTGCAGTAGCCCGGCTCGAACAGCAGGTAGCTGAGCACGCCCGCCCCGCTCGCCTTGGTCGCCCCCGGCCCGCGCAGAAACAGGCGCAGCGGCTTGGGCAGTTCGTGGCGGTACTGTGCGGCGATCTCGTCCAGCGGCCGGCTCGGCGAAATCAGCAGCACATCCACCGGCGCCAGCCCCAGCGTCGCCCGACGCGCCTCTTCGGGTACCAGTGAGCTGAGGAAGTTGATGCGGTGCAGCAGCTCGATATCGCCCTCAAGGCTGTCGATGAAGGTGCTGTTCAACAGGTGGATGCCTACCTGCGCCAGGCTCGGCGGCTGGCCTGTCCGGTAGTTCGCCACCTGCTCGTTGGCGCTGCCCACCGTGGGGTTGCCGCTTACACCGATCACCAGCACCCGGTTGGCGCCCAGGTGCAGCGCCGGGCTGATCGGCGCCTGCTGACGCACAGCGCCGTCGCCGAAGAACTCACGGAGAATCTTCACCGGGCGGAACAGCAGCGGTATCGCCGAACTGGCCAGCAGGTGCTCGATCTGCAGCCGCGTCGGCACGCCGATGCGGCGGTGGCGCAACCAGGGATCGATGGTCGCGCGCCCTTGATAGAAGGTCACCGCCTGGCCGGATTCATAGCCGAACGCGGTGACCGCCACCGCACGCAGGTTGCGCCGGCGCACGGCGGCGGCAATGCCGGAGAGGTCCAGCTCGCGTTCGAGGAGATAGCGCAGCGGCGTGCTGTCCAACAACGCCACCGGCTCGCGCTTGCCCAGACCCAGCAGGCTGTGGCCGAGGAACTTGAAAGCCTGGCTGAACACACCGGGCCAGTCGGCGCGGTATACCTGCCCGGTGCGAAAGCCCTTCCAGACCTTGGTCAGGCGCTCTACCGCGCCGGTGAAGGACATCGCCCCGCACGCCAGCCCGACAGCATTGATGGCACCGGCGGAGGTACCGACGATGACCGGAAAGGGATTCTCCGCGCCCTCGGGCAGCAGTTCGGCGATAGCCGCCAGCACGCCGACCTGATAGGCCGCCCGCGCGCCGCCGCCGGATAGGATCAGGCCGGTGACGGCCGATGATCCTGGGTGAATAGCGGGGGGAATGGCGGAGTCGGTCACGGCAGAAGTCCTTGTCTCGTCGATTCCAGCGTAGCCCGCCCGCCACTACTTCTTCTTGTCGTAAAGCTTTGGCTCGCCTTCGGGACGGCTCTTGAAGCGGCGGTGCGCCCAGAGGTACTGCTCGGGCTGGCGGCGAATCTCGCTCTCCACCCACTGGTTGATACGAATGCAGTCGGCCTCTTCGCTCTCGCCGGGAAAGTCTTCCAGCGGCGGGTGGATCGTCAGGCGGTAGCCAGAGCCATCGGCCAGACGCGACTGGGTAAAAGGCAGCACCAGCGCGCGGCCCAGGCGGGCGAACTTGGTAGTGGCGGTAACGGTGGCCGCCTGGATGCCGAACAGCGGCACGAACAGGCTCTGCTTGGCGCCGTAGTCCTGGTCCGGCGCGTACCAGATGGCACGACCGGCGCGCAGCACCTTGAGCATCGCGCGGACATCCTCGCGCTCGATGGCGGTGGCGTCGGCATTATGCCTCTCGCGGCCGGTACGCTGGACGAAATCGAACACCGGGTTGTCGTGCTCGCGGTACATGCCATCGATGGTCTGCACCTGGCCCAGCAGCGCGGCACCGATCTCCAGCGTGGTGAAGTGCATGGCCATGAGGATCACGCCCTTTCCTTCGGCCTCGGCCTTCTTCAGGTGCTCGATGCCTTCGATATGGGCCAGTTTCGCCAGACGGGCCTGCGGCCACCACCAGCTCATGGCCATTTCGAAGAAGGCGATGCCGGTCGAAGCGAAGTTTTCCTTGAGCAGGCGCTTGCGCTCGGCGGCGGAGAGCTCCGGGAAGCACAGCTCCAGGTTGCGCGCGGCAATCGCCCGGCGGCTGCCCACCACGCGGTACATCAGCGCCCCCAGTGCACGCCCCAGGCTCAGCAGTGCCGGGTACGGCAGTTGCACCACCAGCCACAGCACGCCAAGGCCGAGCCAGAGCGGCCAGTGGCGGGGATGGAGGAATTCTTGGCGAAAGGTGGGGCGGTCCATGGAACTTTCCGGTCACGATCAAAGCCCGACATTCTACCTTGCGCGGGCGCGCCGTGCCTGCCTTGCGCCCTGGCTATGCGCCACGCTTGCGGCTGCCGGGGCGGTCCGCTATAAGTCCAACCATTTTGATGACGCAGTCCGACCATGAGCCAAGCTGACCTTCTCGACCACGATCCCGTATTCCAGCTCAAGGGCAGCATGCTGGCCGTCACCGTTCTGGAACTGGCCCACAATGACCTGCCGCGCCTGGACCGCCAGCTCGCCGACAAGGTCGCCCAGGCGCCCAACTTCTTCCGCGATACCCCGCTGGTGCTCGCGCTGGACAAGCTGCCCGACGGCGAAGGCCAGCTCGACCTGCAAGGCGTGCTGGACATTTGCCGCCGCCACGGCCTGCGTACCCTGGCCATTCGCGCCAGCCGCGAGGAAGACATCCGCCTGGCCACCATGTTCGACATCCCCGTGCTGCCGCCGTCGGGTTCATCCCGCGAGCGCGCGGTCGAGCCCAAGGACACCGTCCCGCAAGTGACTGGCGCCGCGCCAGTACGGCGCCCGCGTGGCGAGAAGCTCTCCGAGAAAGTCGTCGAGCAGGCAGCCGGCGCTGGAGTGCAGGCCGAGAAAACCGTGGAGAAGCCGGCTGAGCAACCCGCCGAAGCTAAACCCGAGAAGCCGATCGAAGCTGCCGCCGAGGCAACAGTCGAAGCGCAGGAAGCCGCTGCGCAAGCTGCTGTGGAAAAGCCTGCCGAACCGCCGGCGCCGGTCGTCCGTCCGACCAAGCTGGTGACCACCCCGGTACGTGGCGGCGTGCAGATCTACGCCGCCGGCGGCGACCTGATCGTGCTCGCTCCCGTCAGCCCCGGTGCGGAACTTCTCGCCGACGGCAATATCCATGTGTACGGTCCGATGCGCGGTCGTGCCCTGGCCGGTGTCAAGGGCGACACCAGCGCGCGGATTTTCTGCCAGCAACTGGCCGCGGAACTCGTGTCCATCGCTGGTAATTACAAGGTCGCCGAAGACCTTCGACGCAGTCCGCAATGGGGGCAGGCGGTGCACGTCAGCCTGTCGGGTGACGTGTTGAACATCACCCGCCTTTAACGGATACTGCCGCGACTTTCAGGGACCAGAATTCTTCGTTTTTTCTTTGGGGTGAATCACCTTGGCCAAGATCCTCGTAGTCACTTCCGGTAAGGGTGGCGTCGGTAAAACCACCACCAGCGCAGCCATCGGCACCGGCCTGGCCCTGCGCGGCCACAAGACCGTCATCGTCGACTTCGACGTAGGCCTGCGTAACCTCGACCTGATCATGGGCTGTGAACGCCGCGTGGTTTACGACTTCGTCAACGTCATCAACGGCGAAGCGACCCTCACCCAGGCCCTGATCAAGGACAAGCGCCTCGAGAACCTGTTCGTGCTGGCCGCCAGCCAGACCCGCGACAAGGACGCACTCACCCAGGAAGGCGTCGGCAAGGTTATCGAAGAACTCAAGCAGTCCTTCGACTACGTGATCTGCGACTCTCCGGCCGGCATCGAGAAAGGTGCCCACCTGGCCATGTACTACGCCGATGAGGCGATCGTCGTGACCAACCCGGAAGTTTCCTCGGTCCGCGACTCCGACCGCATGCTCGGCCTGCTGGCCAGCAAATCCGCCCGCGCCGAGAAAGGCGAGGACGCGATCAAGGAACACCTGCTGCTGACCCGCTACAACCCCGAGCGCGTCACCAAGGGCGAAATGCTCGGCGTCGAAGACGTCGAGGAAATCCTGGCCATCCGTCTGCTCGGCGTGATCCCGGAATCCCAGGCGGTGCTCAAGGCATCCAACCAGGGCGTACCGGTCATCCTCGACGAAGAAAGCGATGCCGGCCAGGCGTACAGTGACGCCGTCGAGCGACTGCTGGGCAAAGAAATGCCCCACCGCTTCCTCGACGTGCAGAAGAAAGGATTCCTGCAACGACTGTTCGGAGGACGTGAATGAGCCTTTTAGATTTCTTCCGCAGCCGGAAGTCGCAAAACAGCGCATCCATCGCGAAAGAAAGACTCCAGATCATCGTCGCCCATGAGCGCGGCAACCGTTCCCAACCGGACTACCTCCCGCAGTTGCAGAAAGACCTGCTGGAAGTGATCCGCAAATACGTACCCATCGACCAGGAACAAGTCCAGGTCGAGCTGGCCAACCAGGGCAGTTGTTCGATCCTGGAACTCAACATCACCCTGCCGGAGCGTTGATCCGGCCCGGGTGAACCTGCGGCGGCCTCGGCCGCCGCAGTCGTTTCTGTCTTACTTACTTCGCGTACGAGTTTCCATGCCGCTTTCCCAGATCGAATTCGTCCATGAGGACGCCGCCCTCCTGGTGGTGAACAAGCCCACCCTGCTGCTCTCCGTGCCCGGCCGCGCGGACGACAACAAGGACTGCCTGATCACCCGCCTGCAGGAGAACGGCTACCCGGAAGCGCGCATCGTCCATCGCCTGGACTGGGAAACCTCCGGCCTGATCGTGCTGGCCCGCGACGCCGACAGCCACCGCGAGCTGTCCCGCCAATTCCACGACCGCGAGACCGAGAAGGCCTACACCGCACTGTGCTGGGGCGAGCCTGCGCTGGACAGCGGCCGCATCGAAGCGCCGCTGCGCTACGACCCGCCGACCAAGCCGCGCCACGTCGTGGACTTCGAGCAGGGCCGGCATGCGCTGACCTTCTGGCGCGTCATGGAGCGCCACGGCAACTGGAGCCGCGTCGAGCTCACGCCGATCACTGGCCGCTCGCACCAACTGCGCGTGCACATGCTGACCATCGGCCACCCGCTGCTGGGTGATCGCCTGTATGCCGAAGGCGAAGCCCTGGAACTGCGCGACCGCCTGTGCCTGCACGCCAGCATGCTGGCGCTGACCCATCCGCAGACCGGCGAGCGCCTGCGCTTCGAGTCGCCTGCGCCGTTCTGACCGCTCTCTGATCGGCGTGCAACCGTAAACGGTTGTACACCCGACACCCCGTCCCAGGCCGCAGATTCGTGCATTTACGTTAAACTTCCGGCCATTCGCTGTCCGGAGTTACCCATGCGTACAGAACTCAACCAGGGCCTGATCGATTTCCTCGCGGCCTCCCCCACTCCTTTCCACGCCACCCAGGCCCTCGCCCTTCGTCTTGAAGAGGCCGGCTACCAGCGCCTGGACGAGCGCGACGCCTGGCGCACCGAAGCCGGTGGCCGCTACTACGTCACCCGCAACGACTCCTCGCTGATCGCCTTCAAGCTGGGTACTTCTCCCTTGCTGGAGAACGGCCTGCGTCTGGTCGGCGCGCACACCGACAGCCCCTGCCTGCGCGTCAAGCCGAACCCCGAGCTGGTACGCAACGGCTACTGGCAGCTGGGCGTCGAAGTCTATGGCGGCGCGCTGTTCGCCCCCTGGTTCGACCGCGACCTGTCCCTGGCCGGCCGCGTCACCTTCCGCCTGGCCGGCAAGGTCGAGAGCAAGCTGATCGATTTCAGGGCGCCCATCGCGGTGATCCCGAACCTGGCGATCCACCTCAACCGCGAAGCGAACATGGGCTGGTCGATCAACGCGCAGACCGAGCTACCGCCGATCCTTGCCCAGGTCGCCGCCGGCGAGACCCGCGACTTCCGCGACCTGCTCGGCGAACAGCTGCAACTGGAGCACGGCATCACCGCCGACGCCATCCTCGACTACGAGCTGAGCTTCTACGACACCCAGCGCGCCGCCGTGATCGGCCTCGATCAGGCCTTCATCGCCGGTGCCCGCCTGGACAACCTGCTGTCCTGCTTCGCCGGCCTGCAGGCCCTGCTGAGCAGCAGCGACGAGCAGAGCGGCGTGCTGGTCTGCACCGACCACGAGGAAGTGGGTTCCTGCTCTGCCTGCGGCGCCGACGGCCCGTTTCTGGAGCAGGTGCTGCGCCGCTTGCTGCCCGAGGGCGATGCGTTCACCCGCACCGTGCAGCGCTCGCTGCTGGTTTCCGCCGACAACGCCCACGGCGTGCACCCGAACTACGCCGACAAGCACGACGGCAACCACGGCCCGAAGCTCAACGGCGGCCCGGTGATCAAGATCAACAGCAACCAGCGCTACGCCACCAACAGCGAGACCGCCGGCTTCTTCCGCCACCTGTGCCTGGAAAACGAAGTGCCAGTGCAGAGCTTCGTGACCCGCAGCGACATGGGCTGCGGGTCCACCATCGGCCCGATCACCGCCAGCCAGATCGGCGTGCGCACCGTCGACATCGGCCTGCCGACCTTTGCCATGCACTCCATCCGCGAGCTGGCCGGCAGCCAGGACCTGCACTACCTGGCCAAGGTACTCAGCGCCTTCTACGACAGCGCCGACCTGCCCTGACCCAACGCCCGGCACAAGCCGGGCGTTTTTCTCCCAGCACTCCGCTTCTGCAATCAGTCCGGAACTTCCACGCTCACGTGGATGGCATCGTGCCGCCAGAACTCGAGGTCGCAATCGATGATACGGCCGTGCTGGTCGCCGTTGCTGCGGGTGATGCGCAGCGCCGGGCTTCCCTCGGCGACGCGCAGCACGCTGGCTGCCTCACCGTGCAGGGCGGTGGGCACCATGTCGAAGCGCACGCGGCCGTAACGGATGTCATAGCGGCTGGCGTAAAGCTCAGTGAGCGAGCAGGTCAGGTCGCTGTCGAGGATGCCGGGGAAGTACGCCGGGTTGAGGTAGTGCTCGACGTAGAGCACCAACCGCCCGTCCACCCGCCGCAGCCGGCGAATCTGGTAGACGCTGGACAGCGCCGGCAGCTCCAGCAGCTCACAGATCGCCGCACTCGCCGGTACCTGCCGGGCCGACAGCACTTCGGTCGCCGGCACTCGCCCCTGCCCTTCCACCATGGCGTGGAAGTGGCTGCGCACCAGCGGGTTGTACAACAGGCGCGGCGGCGAGACGAACCAGCCGCGGCGTTCCTCGCGATAGATCAGCCCCTGCGCCTCCAGTTGCCCCAGCGCCTCGCGCAGGGTGATCCGCGTGGTGTCGAACAGCTCGCTGAGCTTGCGTTCGGCCGGCAGCTTGCCGCCGGCGCTGAGCAGGCCGCTGTCGATCTGTTCGATCAGGGCGCGGCAGATCGCCGTCACCGTGGGTAGCGCCGTATCGCGCATTCGCTTGCCTCTTTTGGACTAGTCCAGCCCCAGAACAGGGCATTTCTTTCACCCGACGGGGTGCGGTCATCCTAGGAAAGCCCGATGACCGTCCCGTGACAACGCCTTTTCAAGCAGCCGCCATGCCAGTTAACGACACCAGCGTAGACCAGGCGGATCAAGGCATTGGCGATGGTCTACGCTCTTCCCCGACGACTCGCTGGCAGCGCGCGGCCGGGTCAGCGCGCCTGGGGTTTACATCAAACTGTCATCCGCCCCGCTTAGATTGGCCTGCGTCTTGCTGATCTAGACCACACCTGAAAACACTGAACCGAAGGAGCACCGAATGAAACGCTTGCTTGCTTCACTGCTGGGATCGGCCATTGCCTTGGGCAGCGGCCTCGCCATGGCGGCCACCGCCGATCTGCAATCGCTGGAAGCCGCCGCCCGCAAGGAAGGCCAGGTAAACAGCGTGGGCATGCCCGACAGTTGGGCGAACTGGAAGGACACCTGGAAGGACCTGGAAAGCAAGTACGGCTTGAAGCACATGGACACCGACATGAGCTCGGCCCAGGAGCTGGCCAAGTTCAAGGCCGAGAAGGAAAACGCCAGCGCCGACATCGGCGACGTCGGCGCCGCCTTCGGCCCCATCGCCCTGCAGATGGACGTCAGCCAGCCCTATAAGCCCAGCACCTGGGACCAGGTCCCGGAATGGGCCAAGGACAAGGACGGCCACTGGGCGCTCGCCTACACCGGCACCATCGCCTTCATCGTCAACAAGCAGTTGGTGAAGGATGTTCCGCACAGTTGGGCAGACCTGCTCAAGGGCAAGTACAAGGTCACCATCGGTGACGTCAGCGCCGCCGCGCAGGCGGTCAACGGCGTACTGGCCGCGAGCATCGCCAACGGCGGCGACGAGAAGAACATCAAGCCGGGCCTGGAGTTCTTCGCCCAGTTGGCCAAGCAGGGTCGCCTGTCGCTGACCAACCCGGTGATCAACACCCTGGAGAAGGGTGAAGTGGAAGTCGGCATCGTCTGGGACTTCAACGGCCTGAGCTACCGCGACCAGATCGACCCGTCGCGCTTCGAGGTGCTGATTCCCTCCGACGGCTCGGTGATCTCTGGCTACACCACCATCATCAACAAGTACGCGAAGAACCCGAACGCCGCCAAGCTGACTCGCGAGTACATCTTCAGCGACGCCGGGCAGATCAATCTGGCCAAGGGCAACGCCCGTCCGATCCGCGCCGAGCACCTGACCCTGCCGGATGACGTGAAAGCCAAGCTGCTGCCCAACGAGCAGTACGCCAAGGCCCAGCCGATCAAGGACCCCAAGGCCTGGGAAGAGACCTCCAAGCGTCTGCCGCGCCTGTGGCAGGAAAACGTCATCATCAACATGCAATGACGCCCAGCCGCCCCGGTTCGCGCCGGGGTGGCCGCGTTTCAACGAAGGCCCCGCCCCATGCGCCACGACGTCATCCTGGTCGTCCTCGACGGCCTCAACTACAGCGTCGCCCACGATTGCCTGGGTCACCTGCAGGCCCTGTGCAACGCCGGCCGCGGCCAGCTCTACCGGCTGGAATGCGAGCTGCCTTCACTGTCGCGCCCGTTGTACGAATGCATCCTCACCGGCGTGCGCCCGATCGACAGCGGCATCCTGCACAACGATGTGTCGCGCCTGTCCAACCAGCGCAGCCTGTTCCACTACGCCCGCGATGCCGGCCTGACCACCGCGGCGGCGGCGTACAACTGGGTCAGCGAGCTGTACAACCGCACACCCTTCGACCCGGCGCGCGACCGTCATACCGACGACGAATCCCTGCCGATCCAGCACGGCCACTTCTACTGGACGGACCACTACCCCGACTCGCACCTGTTCACCGATGCCGAGTCGCTGCGCCGCCGGCATGCGCCCAACTGCCTGCTGGTGCACCCGATGAACATCGACGACGCCGGCCACAAGCACGGCCTGGGCACGCCGCAGTACCGCAACAGCGCGCGACACGTCGACATCATCCTCTCCGAGTACCTGCACCAGTGGCTGGCCGCCGGCTACCAGGTGATGGTCACTGCCGACCACGGCATGAACGACGACCGCAGCCACGGCGGCATCCTCCCCGAGGAGCGCGAAGTGCCGCTGTTCGTCTTTGGCGAGGCGTTCAGCCTCGATGACCAGGCGCGCCCGCGCCAAGTCGAACTGTGCGGCACGCTATGCGAGATCCTCGGTGCTGCCCACGACAAACCGGTCTGCCGGGAGCTGCTCAAGGCATGAGATCGAACACCGGAAAGCTCTTCGCCCTGCTCTGCCTGCTGCCCTTCGCGCTGTTCTTCTTCGCCTTCCAGCTCGCGCCATTGCTGTGGGTGATGATCAACAGCGTGCGCACCGGCGATGGCTGGGGCCTGGCCAATTTCAGCGAGATATTCGGCTCGCCCTTCTACCGCCAGGCGATCCGCTACAGCCTGGAAATCTCGCTGTGGTCGAGCCTGATCGGCCTGTTCATCGCGATCCTCGGCAGCTACTCGCTGCGCCAGGTGGACAGCAGGCTGCGCGACTTCGTGATGGCCTTCGCCAACATGACCAGCAACTTCGCCGGGGTGCCGCTGGCCTTCGCGTTCATCATCATCCTGGGCTTCAACGGCGCCATCACGCTGCTGCTGAAACAGGCAGGGATCATCGAGGACTTCAACCTCTACTCCAAAACCGGCCTGATCATCCTCTACACGTACTTCCAGATTCCCCTGGGCGTGATGCTGCTCTACCCGGCCTTCGACGCCCTGCGCGAGGACTGGCGCGAATCCGCAGCCCTGCTGGGCGCCAGCCAGTGGGCGTTCTGGCGGCACATCGGCATCCCGGTGCTGACGCCAGCGCTGCTGGGCACCTTCGTCATCCTGCTGGCCAACGCCCTGGGCGCCTATGCCACGGTCTACTCGCTGACCACCGGCAACTTCAACGTGGTGCCCATCCGCATCGCCGGGCTGGTCTCGGGCGACGTGTTCCTCGACCCGAACATGGCCAGTGCGCTGGCGATGGTGCTGGTCGGCCTGATGAGCATCATTACCCTGGCCCACCAGTGGCTGCTGCGCCGGAGCTACCATGTCGAGAAACGCTAGTCCGCTGTACCACCGCGTGGTGGTCTACGCGCTGTTCCTGATCCTGCTGGTGCCGCTGGCCGCCACCCTGCTCTATTCGCTGGCGACCTCGTGGAGCGCCAGCGTGCTGCCCGACGGGCTGACCCTGAAGTGGTTCCTGACCCTGTGGAGCGACCCGCGCTTTCTGGTCGCCTTCGGCCAGTCGCTGCTGGTGTGCTTCGGCGCGCTGATCCTCAGCGTGGTGCTGGTGCTGCCGCTGATGTTCGTCATCCACTACTACTTCCCGCGCCTGGATGCGCTGATGAACGTGCTGATCCTGCTGCCCTTCGCAGTGCCGCCGGTAGTGTCGTCGGTCGGCCTGCTGCAGCTCTACGCCTCGGGCCCGGTGCCCATCGTCGGCACACCGTGGATCCTCATCGGCTGCTACTTCACCATCGCCCTGCCCTTCATGTACCGGGCGATCAGCAACAACCTGCAGGCGATCAACCTGCACGACCTGATGGACGCCGCCCACCTGCTCGGCGCCAGCACCTGGCAGGCCGCCCTGCTGGTGGTGCTGCCGAACCTGCGCAAGGGCTTGATGGTGGCGCTGTTCCTGTCCTTCAGCTTCCTCATCGGCGAGTTCGTCTTCGCCAACCTGCTGGTGGGCACCCGCTACGAAACGCTGCAGGTGTTCCTCAACAACATGCGCAACAGCAGTGGCCACTACACCAGCGCTGTGGTGGTCTCCTACTTCCTCTTCGTCCTGCTGCTCACCTGGGCAGCGAACCGTTTAAGCAAGGACAAGACATGAGTTTCCTCAGCGTCGAGACACTGAACAAGAGCTACGGCAGCACCACGGTTTTCCAGGACATCGACTTCGCCGCCGAACGCGGCGAGTTCGTCACCCTGCTCGGCCCCAGCGGCTGCGGTAAATCCACCCTGCTGCGCTGCATCGCCGGCCTCACCGCGGTGGACAGCGGGCGCATCCTGCTGGACGGCGAAGACATCGTGCCCAAGAGCCCGCAGAAGCGCGGCATTGCCATGGTGTTCCAGAGCTACGCGCTGTTCCCCAACATGACCGTGGAGCAGAACGTCGCCTTCGGCCTGCGCATGCAGAAGGTGCCGGCAGCAGAGTCCGCCCAGCGCGTGCGCGAGGCGCTGGAGATGGTGGAGCTCGGCCCGTTGGCGGCGCGCTATCCGCACCAGCTGTCCGGCGGCCAGTGCCAGCGCGTCGCCCTGGCCCGTTCGCTGGTCACCCGCCCGCGCCTGCTGCTGCTCGACGAGCCGCTGTCGGCGCTGGACGCGCGCATCCGCAAGCACCTGCGCGAGCAGATCCGCCGCATCCAGCAGGAGCTTAAGCTGACCACGGTGTTCGTCACCCACGATCAGGAAGAAGCGCTGACGCTGTCCGACCGCATCGTGCTGATGAACGCCGGGCGCATCGTCCAGAGTGGCGACGCCGAAACCCTCTACACCGCGCCGGAGAATGCCTTCGCCGCCGGCTTCATCGGCAACTACAACCTGCTTGATGCCGCCCAGGCGACGAAGCTGCTGGACCGTCCTTATCGCCAGCAGGTGGCGATCCGCCCCGAATCCCTGCGCCTGAGCGTGGAACCCGGCGAAGGCATCCCGGTTCAGGTACTCTCCCACAGCCTGCTGGGCAACGTGATCCGCTACCGGGTCGACGCCAGTGGCATCGAGCTGACCGTGGACGTCCTCAACCGCAGCGCCGAGCGTCTGTACCCGGCCGGCACCCAGCTCGGCCTGCAAATCGATAGTGAAAGCATTCGGGAGGTGGCCTGATGGCCCTGGTGATATTCGACCTCGACGACACCCTGATCGACGGCGACTGCGCGAGCCTGTGGAGCCAGCGCATGGCCGATCTCGGCTGGGTCGACGCGGAGTCGTTCCTCAAGCGCGACGCCGAGCTGATGGCGCTGTACGCGCAGGGCAAGCTACCCATGGAGGACTACATGGCCTTCGCCCTGGAGCCGATGGCCGGGCGCAGCGTGGACGAGATCGAGCGTGAAGTCGGAACCTTCGTCGAGGACGTGATCGAGCCGCTGATCCACACCGACGCCTGCACCACCCTCGCCCGCCACCGCGAGGCGGGTGACCGTCCGCTGGTGATCTCCGCCTCGGGCGTGCATCTGGTCCAGCCCATCGCCGAACGCATCGGCATCGACGAAGTACTGGCCATCGACCTGGAAGTCGTCAACGGCCACTATACCGGCCGCACCGTGGGCGTGCTGACGTACCGCGAAGGCAAGGTGCTGCGCCTGCTCGACCTGCTGGAGGGCGACGACAGCCCGCTGGCCAAAGCACATTTCTACTCCGACTCGCGCAACGACCTGCCGCTGCTCAAGCTGGTGGGCAAGCCGCACGTGGTAAACGCCGACCCGGTGCTGCTGGAGCACGCGCAGAAGATGGGCTGGGACGTGCTGAACTGGAAGTGACTTCTTCCACAGAAAAAGGGCCGCATCAGCGGCCCTTTTCTTTTGCTTTTCCTGGAGGAGCGAGCTTGCCCGCCCCCTCAGTTCAGGCTCTCGTCGATCAGCACCACCACCTTGCCCTGCACCTGGTTGCTCGCCAGGGCATCGAACGCGCTCTGCGCGTCGCGGACCGGGAAGGTGCGCTCCAGTTGCGGGCTGAGCTTGCCTGTCTCGAACAGCGGCCAGACCTTCTGCCCCAGCTCGGCGATCAGCTGCGCCTTATAGTCGGCGTCGCGCGAACGCAGAGTCGAGCCGATCAGCTGGATGCGCTTGCCCAGCAGCAGGGCCAGGTCCAGCTCGGCCTTGCGACCGCCCATCAGGCCAATGACCACCCATCGACCGTCGCGGCCGAGGATTTCCAGGTCCAGCTTGGCGTAGTTCGCGCCTACGGGGTCGAGGATCACATCGAAGGGCGCGAAATCCCGAAGCGATTCGAGGCTCTCCCCTCGAAGCGCGCCGCCCTCGGCGCCCAGCGCTTCGCAATAGGCCAGGCGATCGGCCGAACCGACGCTGACCCAGCACGGGCTGTTGAAAGCCTTGCACAACTGGATGCCGGCCGAGCCGACGCCGCTGGCGCCCGCGTGCAGGAGGACTTTCTCACCGGGCTGCAGCGCGCCGAGCATGAACAGGTTCAGCCAAGCCGTGGCGTAAACTTCGGGCAGCGCAGCGGCTTCGGCCAGGCTCAGGCCGGCGGGCACCGGCAGTGCATGGCGCTCGTCCACCACCACTTCCTCGGCCATGCCGCCACCGGCCAGCAGGGCGCAGACGCGGTCACCCACCTGCCAGGTGCTGCCGGCCCCGACCTCGGTCACTACGCCGGAACATTCCAGACCGATGATGTCGCTCGCCCCCGGCGGCGGCGGGTAGAGACCGGCCACCTGCAACAGGTCAGCGCGGTTGAGTCCCGCGGCGGCGACCTGGATGCGGATCTGTCCCTGTGCGCAAGTCGGGTTCGGGCGCTCGGCCCACTCCACTCGCCCTTCGATGCCTTGCAATGCGTTCACGCTGCCTCCATAGTGACTTCGCAGGGCCCGATCCGTAAGGTCGGGCCCTTTCTTCGCGCCGAATTCACCTGCGATTGAACCCGGCGCCGCCAATTAAGGCCTAATATGCGTCATAACTCCGCGATCAGTCGAATCAGCATGAAGCGATTTTTGCCCCGTACCGCCCTGTTGTTCATCCTCGGCGCAACTGCCTTTTCCTCGTTCGCGGCGACCACCAGCCCGAACGTCTGGGACGGCCTGCAGCCCGACCGGGATCAAGTGATCGCCAGCCTCAACATCGTTGAGTTGCTCAAGCGCCATCACTACAACAAGCCGCCGCTGAACGACGAGCGCTCGGCGAAAATCTACGACAGCTACCTGAAGACTCTCGATCCGGCGCGCATGTACTTCACCGCCGCCGACATCGACCAGTTCGCGCCCTGGCGCACTCAGTTCGACGACTTCCTGAAAAGCGGCGAACTGGAGCCCGGCTTCACCATCTACAAGCGTCACCTCGACCGCCTGAAGGAGCGCCTGGACTTCGCCCTGGCCACCCTGAACAAGGGCGTCGACAAGATGGACTTCAACACCGACGAATCACTGGAAATCGACCGCGAGAAATCGCCCTGGGCGAAAGACAGCGCCGCGCTGGACGACCTGTGGCGCAAGAAGGTGAAGGACGAAGTCCTGCGCCTGAAAATCGCCGGCAAGGACAACAAGGCCATCCAGGAACAGCTGACCAAGCGCTACAAGAACCAGCTGATGCGCCTGGAGCAGACCCGCAGCGAAGACATCTTCCAGGCCTACATCAACGCCTTTGCCCAGACCTACGATCCGCACACCCAGTACCTGTCGCCGGATAGCGCGGAAAACTTCGACATCAACATGAGCCTCTCGCTGGAAGGTATCGGCGCCGTACTGCAGAGCGACAACGACTACGTGAAAGTCGTGCGCCTGGTACCGGCCGGCCCCGCCGAGAAGAGCAAGCAGATCGCCACCTCCGACAAGATCATCGGCGTCGCCCAGGGCAAAGGCGAGATGGTCGACGTAGTCGGCTGGCGTCTGGATGAAGTGGTCAAGCTGATCCGCGGTCCGAAGGGCTCGCAGGTCCGCCTGGAAGTGATCCCGTCGACCAACGCGCCGAACGACCAGACCAGCAAGATCGTCACCATCACCCGCGAGGCTGTGAAGCTGGAAGACCAGGCGGCGAAGAAGTCGGTGATCACCATCGACCACGAAGGCAAGAACTACAAGCTGGGCATCATCGACGTGCCCGCGTTCTACCTCGACTTCAAGGCCTACCGCGCTGGCGACCCGGACTACAAGTCCACCACCCGCGACGTGAAGAAGCTCATCGCCGAGCTGCAGAAGGACAAGGTCGACGGCATCGTCATCGACCTGCGCAACAACGGCGGCGGCTCCCTGCAGGAAGCCACCGAGCTGACCGGTCTGTTCATCGACCAGGGTCCGACCGTGCTGGTTCGCAACAGCGACGGCCGTGTCGACGTGCTCAACGATGACGAGGGCAAGGCTTTCTACACCGGGCCGATGACCGTGCTGGTCAACCGCCTGTCCGCCTCGGCTTCGGAAATTTTCGCCGGCGCCATGCAGGACTATCACCGCGCGCTCATCGTCGGTGGCCAGACCTTCGGCAAGGGCACAGTGCAGACCATCCAGCCGCTCAACCACGGCGAGCTGAAGCTGACCCTGGCCAAGTTCTACCGCGTCTCCGGCCAAAGTACCCAGCATCAGGGTGTGATCCCGGACATCAGCTACCCGTCCATCGTCGACGACAAGGAAATCGGCGAGAGCGCCCTGCCCGACTCCATGCCGTGGGACACCATCAAACCCGCACTGAAGGCCCAGGCCGATCCGTTCAAGCCGTTCCTCGACCAATTGCGCACCCGTCACGACGTGCGCACCGAGCACAACGCGGACTTCGTCTATGCCCGCGAGCGTCTCGCCCTGGCCCAGGAGCTGATGAAGGAAAAGACCGTCAGCCTCAACGAAGCCAAGCGTCGCTCCCAGCAGACCAGCATCGAGAACCGCCAACTGGCCATGGAGAACGCTCTGCGTAAATCCAAAGGCCAGGAGCCGCTCAAGGAGCTGAAGAAGGAAGACGAGAACGCCCTGCCGGAAGAGGACAAGACCAAGCCGCAGGACGACGCCTACCTCACTGAATCCGGGCACATCCTGATCGACTACCTGAATCTGGACTCCCAGGTCGCCAAACACTGATCGGATGTAATCAAACAGTCATGACGCTGTCGTGAAATGCACAGGGCCGGGAAACCGGCCCTTTGCTTTTCCAGCCACCGAGAACCGTCATGACCGTCACCGAGCAGTTGAGCGCCCTGGACCAGATCCTCGCTCACGGCGACCTGCACTGCCTGTTCCAGCCCATCCTGTCGCTATCGGAACGACGGCTGGTGGGCTACGAAGCCCTTACCCGTGGCCCGTCCAACGGCCCACTGCACTCGCCCCTGCCGCTGTTCAGCATCGCCCGCAGCAGCGGCCGCCTCAGCCAGTTGGAGCTGCTCTGTCGGCGCACAGCCTGCGCGCGCTTCCGCGACCTGAAACTCGAGGGCAAGCTATTCCTCAACGTGTCCCCGGAATCCCTGCTGGAACCGACCCACCAGCCCGGCCGCACGTTGCAACTGCTGCAGACCTTCGGCATCTCGCCCAGCGACGTGGTGATCGAGCTGACCGAGCAAACGCCCATTGAGGACTTCACCCTCCTCGACACCGCGCTGCACCACTATCGCGCCATGGGCTTCTCCATCGCGCTGGACGACCTGGGCGCCGGCTACTCCAGCTTGCGCCTATGGTCCGAGCTGCGCCCCGACTACGTGAAGATTGACCGCCACTTCATCGAAGGCATACACCTCGATGCGGTGAAGCGCGAGTTCGTCGGCTCGATCCTGAAGATGGCGCATGCCTCCCGCGCCCAGGTGATCGCCGAAGGCATCGAGATTCCCGAAGAGCTGGCCGTGCTCTCGGAGATGGGCGTGGACCTCGTGCAGGGCTACCTGCTCGGCCGCCCCAACGAAACGCCGCCGCGCGATGCCCGTGCCCTGCTGCCGGAAGTCGACAACGCCGGCGCTCTGCTCGCCGAGGATCAATCCGATCTCGAACCGCTGCTGCTGGAACAACAGGCTGTGCGCGACAGCACGCCCATTGGCGACGTGCTGGAAGCCTTCCGCGCGCAGGCCAACCTCAACTCCCTGGCCGTGCTGGACCGCGACGACCAGCCAGTGGGCATCGTCCACCGGCACGCGCTGTCCGATGCCCTGCTCAAGCCCTTTGCGCCGGAGCTTTACGCGCGCAAGCCGATCAGCCGGCTGATGAGCGACGACTTCCTCGCGGTAGAACGCAGCCAGTCGCTGCAGCAGGTCAGCCGCCTGCTCACCAGCCGCGCGCGGCAGCGCATCGAGGAAGATTTCATCATCACTTTGAACGGCCGCTACCTCGGCCTGGGCCGGGTGATCGACGTGCTCAAGCTGATAACCGAGCAGAAGATCCGCCAGGCCCGGCACGCCAACCCGCTGACCCTGCTGCCGGGCAACGTGCCCATCCAGCAGTGCCTGGCGCGCCTGCTGCAACAAGGCCGCGAAGCCGTGGTCTGCTACGTCGACATCGACAGTTTCAAGCCCTTCAACGATCTCTATGGCTATGCGCGCGGCGACGAAGTGCTGCTCTGCCTGGCGCAGTGCCTGGGCGAACGCGTGGACCCGACGCGGGACTTCGTCGGCCACATCGGCGGCGACGACTTCATGCTGGTGCTGGGGACGCAGGACTGGCGCGAACGCCTCAATCACCTGCTGGAAGAGTTCCAGGGACAGTGTCGGCGCTTCTACAGCCGCGAGCACCTGGACGCGGGCTGCTTCGTCGCGCACAACCGTCAGGGGCGGCGCGAGGAATATCCACTGCTGTCACTGTCGATTGGCGTGGTGCACGTGAAGAGCGGCGCCGGGCAGCGCCTGGACGCCAGCCAGTTGGCCGGGCTGGCCTCGGAGGCAAAGCGCCACGCGAAGAACATGCCGGGTTACAGCCTGCACATCCTCACTGCGGAGTGAGTCAGAGGCCCAACTGTCGGGCACGCGTTTCGTAGCGCTCGGCCTGGGCATCGTCGGGTTCCAGCCCCGGGCCGCCGCTGCGATACAACTCGCCGAGTTTGCGTGCCGCCAACGGGTGGCCCGCTTCGGCTGCCTGGCCCCAGTAACGCGCGGCTTCCCGCGCATCAGCGGCATGGCGGGTATCACCCTTGAGCGCTTGCACACCCACTTGGTAGGCCGCCTTGTGGTCTCCCGCTGCAGCAGCCAGACGCAGCAGACGCAGGCCCTCTTCGCGAGCGCCGAAACCCTGTCCGCGGAACAGCAGCAGGTGCCCGTAGAAACTCTGCGCGCCCACATCCCCCAGTGCTGCCATGCGCGAAAACTGGCCCTGCATCCAGGCCCAGGAACGCGGCTGGCGAACCATCCAAGGCCAGCCCATCAGGCGTCGCGCCACGGCGTAACTCAACCGCGCACGCAGGCGCCAGAACAGCTCGCGGGGTGTCGCCACGTCAGAGCTCCTCGGGGTACTCGAACTCGAAGACGCGCGCCACTTCCGCCGCATGCCAACCGGCGGCAGCGGGCCCATCCGGCGCGCCGGAGAAGCGGCCCAGGCGCTCGACGTATTCGAAGAAGCCGGTTCGCGGCAGGCGACTGGCGCCCTGGCTGATCACCAGCGAGCTGCGCAGCGGACGACCACCGCGGGCATCCAGCGCGGCCAGATGCTCCAGCGCGGCGGTCAGCACGGTCATCGCCGGGGTCGGCAGTTGCAGGCGCTCGATCAGCGCGCGGTAGGTGAGCAGATGGCGTTGGC
The DNA here is from genome assembly GCF_014852585.1 of Pseudomonas sp. PDM18. Lineage (GTDB taxonomy): Bacteria > Pseudomonadota > Gammaproteobacteria > Pseudomonadales > Pseudomonadaceae > Pseudomonas. Next base: position 468,777 of record NZ_JACVBX010000001.1, read on the forward strand.
GGCGGGCATCTTCCAGCTCGCCGAGCAGGCCTTCCCAATGCTTGCGACTGATCTGCACGCTCAAGAAGCGGACTCCCCAGTGCCCAGGGCACGACGCAGGCCATGCTGGATGGCGTCGCTGGCTTCGCGTTCGCCGTTCTCGATCTGTCCGAGGTAGGACGGGCTGATGCCCACCGAACGCGCCAGCGATTCAATGGACAGGCCACGGGCTTCACGCAGTGCTTTCCAGTCCGGCTTCTCGTCGAGTGCCGGGGCGGCAACGGGTTTGACAACCTGGGCGACACCACGGCCGGCGGCAGCCAGCAGGGCCTGGTATTCGGCCCAGGGAACCACGGCGTACTCCGCTTCGCCGTCACGCATGATGACTTGAACGTTCATGACAACACTCCTTGCAGGCGGCCATCTTAACAGCCTGATGCGCGCCTGTGCCGGCTATACTGCGGACCGCCTCTCGCCACCAGACATGGGGACCGATTTGCCGCGATTCCTTCCGTTCTGCCTATGCCTGGCCAGCGCCCTGTGTGGCGCCGAGGAGCTGCGCTGGGGCTATTCGCCAAGCAACGGCATGCCCTACGCGGAAAGTATCGACCATGAATTGGCACCTGGCTTCATTCGTGATCTGGGCGAAAGCGTCGGACAGCGCCTGGGGCTCGAGGTTCGCTTCGTGGAAACGCCGGACAAGCGCGCAGAACCGGCGCTCGCCCAGGGTGCGATCCATCTGCTATGCATCAACAATCCGCAGTGGATGAAGGCGCCGGAGAAGCTGCACTGGTCGCCGAGCCTGTTCGAAGAAGAGGATGCGCTGGCCCAGCGCGCAGACACGCCGCCGGTGGAAAACCTGGCGCAGTTGCACGATATCCGCATCGGCACCAATCTGGGCTATGTCTATCCCGCCCCACTGATGCAGGCCTTCGCTGAAGGTCGGGTTAAGCGCGCCGACGTGCGCGATCTGGATACCCGCCTGCACATGCTCGAAGCCCGTCGCCTGGACGCATTGATCGAGATGCGCCGCCCCCTGGAATTCCTCCTCGCGCAGCATCGCGAACTGCCCGTGGCGATCAACAGCAGCAATGTGCAGCGCTACTCGATCTTCTGCTCGTATGGCCCAGCGCTGCCGATCCCCGCCGAGCGACTGGATGCGGTGCTGGAGGCGATGGTCAGCGACGGCTCGATCCAGCGGCTGCTTGGCCAACAGACGGCACGGATGCGTCAGAGGCGCTGAATCGCTTCGGGCGGCGGGAGTTGCTTCAGGGCTTCGCGGGTTTCCACGCCTTGCGCATCGCGCCAGACCTTGAAGGCATCGATCTCCGACTGCCAGCGGCGGATCACCCAGGCCAAGACCGCCAGGTCGTCGAGGAAACCGACGCCCAACAGCCAGTCAGGCACCAGATCCACTGGCGAGAGGAAGTACAACAGCGCCGCCACCACCGAGACCAGTGCCTGGGAACTGATGCCGCGGTAATCACCACGCACCCAGGCCACCAGCAACTCCTGCAGCAGCTTCAGGTCGGTCTTGGCCAGCTTCACCCGACCACTCTTGCGCGACACCGCGAACAGCAGCGCCGGCAATCTCCCGCCAGCGATAAAACGGCTGGCGAGCTTCAGGAAACGGTCAAATCCCGGAGGCTTTTTCATCGATTCACCTCGATAGGAAAGTTCGTACAAGACAGGTTCAGGTTATCCACCTTTCCTGTGGATAACTCTGTTGAAAGCCACCCTCGATACCCCCAGAAGGCCCGAACCATGAGGGCTGCAGACAGATCGGCGATTTTTTGTTCACCCCTTTAAATGCGTTAAAAATCATGCAGTTGCGGCTAAGCGATGGGCTCACCAATGTCAAGGGGAGGACATTGTTTCATCTGCGTCAAATATGTGCATAAGGGTAACACCGGCGCGAAGGTTACTCCCATTCAGACCCGGCGGTCAGCGCAGCGTTCCAGAGCGCTTCCCGCACAAATGAAAACGCCCCGTGGGTAACGGGGCGTTTTCTCTGGTACGAAGGTACTCAGTTACTTCTTCGGTTCTTCCGCCGGAGCTTCTGCAGCGTCAGGCTGGTTCGGATCCTTGATGGCCAGCAGTTCCAGGTCGAATACCAGGACCGAGTTGGCCGGGATGGTCGGGCTCGGACTCTGGGCGCCGTAGGCCAGCTCGCTGGGGATGAAGAGCTTGATCTTCTCACCGACGTGCATCAGTTGCAGCGCCTCGACCCAACCCGGAATCACGCCGCCCACCGGCAGGTCGATCGGGCTGCCACGCTGGATAGAGCTGTCGAAGACCGTACCATCGACCAGCTTGCCTTCGTAGTGAACGGTGACGACGTCGGTGGCCTTGGGCTGCGCGCCGTCGGCTTTCTTCACGACTTCGTACTGCAGGCCGGACTTGGTGGTAACCACGCCCTCACGCTTGCCGTTTTCCTCAAGGAATTTCTTGCCGGCTTCCAGGGCCTCGGAATTCTTTTTAGCGACTTGCTCTTCAGCGCGCTTCTGCAGGGCGGTAAAGGCTTCGGTCAGCTCTTCGTCGGTCAGCTTCTGCTTCTGTTTGCCGACGGCGTCTTCGATACCCAGGGCGACGGCTTTTGAATCCAGGTCATTCATGCCTTCCTGGGCGAGGCTCTTGCCCATGTTCAGGCCGATGCCGTAGGAGGCTTTCTGCGCAGGAGTCTTGAGTTCCACTTCGGCGGCCTGTTTGTCGCAGCCCGCGAGAACCAAGCCGACCAGCGCGATCGCTGCCGCCAACCGATGTTGTTTCATGCTGAATCCTTGTCTTTGCGCCGTCATGGCTGAAGTAATGAAGCCGCGAGCTTATCAGGCGCTCGTGGCCAGTGGCTATGGGCAATAGGAACCACTACCGGGGGAGAAGTTCCCACAGCAAACTTATAAGAAAATTAACAGGATAAGTCAGACGGCCAGCACGCAATCGCTGTGATCGAAGCGGGCAACTTTCGACGGGAAGTTTTCGCAGGAAAGCCTGCCGCCAATAAAAAGGCAGACAAAGAAAAAGCCCTCAGGCATTGCTACCTGAGGGCTTTTCGAATTATGGCGCAGCGGACGGGACTCGAACCCGCGACCCCCGGCGTGACAGGCCGGTATTCTAACCGACTGAACTACCGCTGCGTCGGACCTCGAGTGGTGGGTGATGACGGGATCGAACCGCCGACCCTCTGCTTGTAAGGCAGATGCTCTCCCGGCTGAGCTAATCACCCTTCGTCTCGAAGTGGGGCGCATTCTACGGAGGACATTTACACCTGGCAAGCCCCCGGATGAAAAAAATTTTCAGATGTTCCAAAGGCTTAGATGAAGAGAGCGAATGACGAAACGGGGTTGGCCTGAACCGCGCCGAGCGGAATAATGCATCCTTTGTGTCCAGGAGTTAGCCCCTCATGTGGTTCCGCAATCTGCTCGTGTACCGACTCACCCAGGATCTGCAGATCGACGCCGATGCCCTGGAGAAAGCCCTGGCCAGCAAGCCGGCGCGCTCCTGCGCCAGCCAGGAACTGACTACCTACGGTTTCTCCGCACCTTTCGGCAAGGGCCCGGATGCCCCGCTGGTGCACGCCAGCGAAGGCTTCTTCCTGGTCAGTGCGCGCAAGGAAGAGCGCATCCTCCCGGGCAGCGTCGTGCGTGACGCGCTAAAGGAGAAGGTGGACGAGATCGAAGCCGCGCAGATGCGCAAGGTCTACAAGAAGGAGCGCGACCAGATCAAGGACGAGATCGTCCAGACCCTGCTGCCGCGCGCCTTCATCCGCCGTTCGGTGACCTTCGCCGCCATCGCCCCGAGCCTGGGGCTGATCCTCGTCGATACCTCCAGCGCGAAAAAGGCCGAAGATCTGCTCTCCACCCTGCGCGAAGCCCTGGGCTCGCTGCCAGTGCGCCCGCTGACCGTGAAGACCGCGCCGACCGCCACCCTGACCGACTGGGTGAAGACCCAGGAAGCCGCCGGCGACTTCTTCGTCCTCGACGAGTGCGAGCTGCGTGATACTCACGAAGACGGCGGCGTGGTGCGTTGCAAGCGCCAGGACCTGACCAGCGAGGAAATCCAGCTGCACCTGACCTCCGGCAAGCTGGTCACCCAGCTGTCCCTGGCCTGGTCGGACAAGCTGTCCTTCGTCCTCGACGACAAGGTCGCGATCAAGCGCCTGCGCTTCGAAGACATGCTGCAGGAGAAAGCGGAGCAGGACGGTGGAGAAGACGCCCTCGGCCAGCTCGACGCCAGCTTCACCCTGATGATGCTGACCTTCGCCGAGTTCATCCCGGCGCTGATCGAAGCACTCGGCGGCGAAGCGATGCCCGAAGGCATCTGATGCCCCGGCAGGCGCCGCCTCCGTGCGGCGCCTGACACCATAAAAGGCCCACATAAAAAGAAGGACGGCCCATGCGTGCTCTCATCCTGCTCAGCCGCTTCATGGGCAACACCTTCGCCCTCTGGGTGCTGCTCTTCGCCATCCTTGCGTTCTTCGTCCCCTCCCTGTTCACTCCGCTCACCGCCGCCATTGTGCCCATGCTCGGCGTCGTGATGTTCGGCATGGGCCTGACGCTCAAGGTCGAGGACTTCGCCGAAGTCGCCCGGCATCCCTGGCGCGTCACCCTCGGCGTGATCGCCCATTTCGTCATCATGCCAGGCATGGCCTGGCTGCTCTGCCAGCTGATGCACCTGCCGTCGGAAATCGCTGTGGGCGTCATCCTGGTCGGCTGCTGCCCCAGTGGCACCGCCTCCAATGTGATGACCTGGCTCTCGCGCGGCGATCTGGCGCTATCGGTAGCCATCGCCGGCGTGACCACCCTCCTCGCCCCGCTGCTGACCCCGGCGCTGATCTGGCTGCTGGCCTCGGCCTGGCTGCCGGTATCCTTCGGCGCGCTGTTCTGGTCGATCCTCCAGGTCGTCGTGGTGCCTATCGTTCTCGGCCTCGCAGCCCAGCGACTGCTCGGCGCGCGGGTGCGCCATGTGGTAGACGTGCTGCCGCTGATCTCGGTGATATCCATCGTCATCATCGTCGCCGCCGTGGTCGCCGCCAGCCAGGGGAAGATCGCCGAGTCCGGCCTGCTGATCATGGCCGTGGTAATCCTGCACAACGGCTTCGGGTTCCTACTCGGTTATTTCACCGCCAAGGTCTTCGGCCTGCCGCTGGCGCAGCGCAAGTCACTGGCCCTGGAAGTTGGCATGCAGAACTCCGGCCTTGGCGCGGCGCTGGCCAGCGCGCACTTCTCGCCGCTGGCGGCAGTTCCCAGCGCACTGTTCAGCGTCTGGCACAACATCTCCGGCGCGACGCTTTCCACCTGGTTCCGCCGGATGACCGAGGCGCCAGCCACCCAGGAAAAGCCCCCACAATAGGGCAGAAAACGAGCGCCGGCTTGCCCGGCGCACCGATTTTGTGCAAAATACTGCACATTGTGAGGACGACCTCACCACCTTCCGGTGCTCCAGCGGGGACGGCCCTCATACCATCCACCGTCTGGAGAGCTCCATGTCCTGGATCATTCTGTTCGTCGCCGGCCTGTTCGAAGTCGCCTGGGCCGTCGGATTGAAATACACCGAAGGTTTCACCCGTCCGATACCGACCGCTCTGACCGTGCTGGCGATCATCACCAGCATGGGCCTGCTTGGCCTGGCGATGAGAAACCTGCCGCTGGGCACCGCCTACGCCATCTGGACCGGCGTCGGCGCGGTGGGCACCGTCATCGTCGGCATCGTGCTGTTCGGCGAGTCCATGGCGCCGGTGCGCCTGCTCAGCGTTGCGCTGATCCTGTGCGGACTGGTCGGCCTGAAATTGAGCCACTGACGCTGTATCGGTTCTCGATACCGGCGGGCTGTCGCTTTCCCGAAAATTTGTCGGTATGCTCCGGACCACTGTGTTTGCTTGGGTCACTGTGGCTCGTGACCTGGTGGGGCCATTCCCCATCACCCGGCTTCGACTGCACCTTGCAACTCAGGAAGAGCGCGGACTGTTCCGCAAAACAATATTCAATAGTTCAAGGTGTATCTCCATGTCGAATCGTCAGACCGGCACCGTCAAGTGGTTCAATGACGCCAAGGGCTTCGGCTTCATCACTCCGGAAAGCGGCAACGATGTCTTCGTTCACTTCCGCTCGATCCAGGGCAACGGCTTCAAATCGCTGCAGGAAGGCCAGAAGGTCTCCTTCGTTGTGGTTGAAGGCCAGAAGGGCCTGCAGGCTGACGAAGTTCAGGTGATCTGAACCGCGACACGCCCATGAAAAAGCCCCGGCAATGCCGGGGCTTTTTCTTTGCCGCGAGAAAAGTCAGCGCGCCGCACCACGCAGCGCAGCGACCTGTTCCTGCAGCACCAGGCGCTTGGCCTCCTCCGGCGCCATTGGCTGGCCGGCCACCAGGCAGACCCGCGACCACAGGCGCCGGAAGAAGCCCTTCTGCGGGTCGCGGCTGAAGAAACTGCCCCACAGTCCCTGCAGCGCCATCGGGATCACCGGCACCGGGGTCTCCTCGATGATGCGCTCCACGCCGCCGCGGAACTCGTTCATCTCGCCATCCAGGGTCAACATACCCTCGGGGAAGATGCATACCAGCTCCCCTTCCCGCAGATACTCGGCGACCTTGGCGAAAGCCCTCTCGTAGGTCTGCGCATCTTCGTTGCGCCCGGCGATGGGTACGGCGCCCGCGGTGCGGAAGATGAAGTTAAGCACCGGGATGCGGAAGATCTTGTAATACATGACGAAGCGTACCGGGCGACGCACGGAGCCGGCGATCAGCAGCGCATCGACGAAGGACACGTGGTTGCATACCAGCACGGCCGGACCTTCGTCGGGGATGGCTTCGAGGTTGCGATGGTCGACCCGGTACATCGAGTGGGTCAGCAGCCAGACCAGGAAGCGCATGGTGAACTCGGGCACGATCTTGAAGATGTACACGTTCACCGCGACGTTCATCAGCGAGAGCACGAGAAACAGCTCGGGGATCGACAGCTTCGCCACCGACAGCAGCAGGATCGAGACGATCGCCGCGACCACCATGAACAGCGCGTTGAGGATGTTGTTGGCGGCGATCACCCGCGCACGCTTGTCCTCCTCCGTGCGCGCCTGGATCAGCGCATACAGCGGCACAATGTAGAAGCCGCCGAAGATGCCGATGCCGAGGATGTCCGCCAGCACCGCCCAGGACTGCGAGTGCTCCAGCACTGCCAGCCAATTGTAGGGCTGCTCGCCTTGCGGGAAGCCGCCCGAATGCCACCACAGGAGGATGCCGAACAGGCTCAGGCCGATGGAGCCGAAGGGCACCAGGCCGATCTCCACCTTCTTGCCGGAAAGCTTTTCGCAAAGCATCGAGCCCAGCGCGATACCGACTGAGAACACGGTGAGGATCAGCGTCACCACGCTCTCATCGCCGTGCAGTAACTCCTTGGCGTAGGTCGGGATCTGCGTCAGGTAGACCGCGCCGAGGAACCAGAACCAGGAGTTGCCCACCAGCGAGCGCGACACCGCCGGACGCTGGCGCAGGCCGAGCAGGAGGATGCTCCAGGACTGGCGGAAGATGTTCCAGTCGACCTTCAGGTCGGGCAGCGCGGCGGCGGCGCGGGGGATGTTGCGGCTGGCAAGGAAACCACAGACCGCCACCAGCACCACCGCAACGCCGACGCCGGCGGCGTAGTCCTGCCGCGACATCAGCACGCCCGCACCGATGGTGCCGCAGAGGATGGCGAGGAAGGTGCCCATTTCCACCAGGGCGTTGCCGCCGACCAGTTCGTCCTCGCGCAGGTGCTGCGGCAGGATCGAGTACTTCACCGGGCCGAACAGCGCCGAGTGGGTGCCCATGGCGAACAGCGCGAGGAACAGCAGTGGCAGGCTGCCGAACACGAAGCCGGCGGCGCCCACCGCCATAATCACGATCTCGGCCAGCTTCAGCGCGCGCATCAGCGCGTCCTTGTTGAACTTCTCGCCGAACTGTCCGCCCAGGGCGGAGAACAGGAAGAACGGCAGGATGAACAACAACGCGCAGAGGTTGACCAGCAGGTTGCGGTCGCCGCTGACGGTGAGGTGGTAGAGGATCGCCAGGATCAGCGACTGCTTGAAGATGTTGTCGTTGAACGCACCCAGCAGCTGGGTGATGAAGAAGGGCAGGAATCGCTTGGTGCCCAGCAGGGCGAATTGCGAGTGTTGAGACATCGTCCTTGTATACCTGCGTAGCGGCCTTGAGCCGGAATGACAGCACGGATATGACGGCAACCGCATGGAGAAAAGCCACATTTCCCGCACAAATCCATTCGAACAGCGCAATTCGTGCAAGAAAAAGCCCGTCGCGAAGGACGGGCTTTCCAATGGACCGGCGCGACGTCAGAAGCCGACGCTGCCCTGCACGTAGAAGGTGCGCGGCTCGCCGAGGTAGATGCCGGCGTTGTTGTCGCTGGAGCGGGTGTAGTTCATCTGGTCGAAAATGTTCTTCACCCCGGCGGCGACCTTCAGGTTCGAGGCCTGCGGGCCGAAGTCGTAACCGACGCGGGCATTCCACAGCACGTAGCCGGGAATGTCGCCGTACTGGCCGTCTGCGGTCGGCTCGGTGATGTAGTTGCCGGTGAAGCTGCCGTTGGCGTTGGTGATCGGGCCGGGCGCGCGCTGCTTCGACTGGGCGAAGCCGTCGAAGTTGTAGGTCCAGCGGTCATGCTCGTAGCGCAGGCCGATGGTCGCCACCTGGCGCGAGTACAGCGGTAAATCGCGGCCCTGGAAACCGGGGATTTCGCCTTCGTAGGTCGCGCGGGTGTAGGTCAGGGTGCCATAGGCGGTCAGGCCGGCGAGCACCGGGTCGAGCGCGGCCATGTCGTAGTGCGCCGAAGTCTCGATGCCCTGGTGCTTGGTCGCCCCCAGGTTGGTCCAGCCCACGTCGTTGCTGATGTACTGCAGCTCGTCGTCGAAGTCGATGTAGAACAGCGTGACTTCGCCACCCCAGGTGCCGTTGTCGTAGCGGGTGCCCACTTCGTAGGTCTTCGCCTTCTCCGGCTGCAGGCCGCTGGCGGTGTCGTTGCCGCTGCCGCCCTGGCCGAGCTGGAAGTACTGCAGGCTGCCGAAAGAGGTCTCGTAGTTGGCAAACAGCTTCCACTCGTTGGACAGGTGATACATCACCGCCAGCGCCGGCAGCGGCTCGTTGTAGTCCTTGCTGCGGTTCTTCTCCTGGACTGGCTTGCCCTTGTTGTCGAGCACCGGGCGCTCGTGCCAATCGGTGGAGATGCGCTCGAAGCGGATGCCCGGGGTGACGGTCCAGTTGCCCACGTCGATCTTGTCGTCGAGGTAGATGGAGTTCGCCTCGGTGCCGCCGGTGCGGTCCTGGTAGGTGTGGCCGTCGGCGCCGGGGATCGGCGTCGGGATATTGTTGACCAGACCTACCTGGCTGGCGCGCTCGTGCATCGCCTCCTTCAGGTAGCGGTAGCCGATGCTCGCTTCCTGGGTAGTCGGGCCGACCATGAAGATCTTCGACACGCGCGGTTCGATACCGAAGGTGTGGTAATCGCGCGGGTACGACGCCAGGGTCTTGAGGTCGCGGTTGGCGATGGTGCTGCCGCGGAAGCTGTCGCTGTAGTAGGTCAGCACCTCGACCTGGGTGAGGTCGTCGATCTGCCGCTTGTACTTGAGCGAGACGTCCTTGCGGCGGCCGGTGAAGTTGTCGTAGTCGCGCACCGACTGGTACGGATCCTTGTCAAACTGCGCCTGGGTCAGGCCGCCGGGCATGTCGGCGCCGCCGTCGTAGTAGTGGAAGTTGGCGGAAAATTCGTCGGCGTCGGTGGGCGCCCAATGGGTCTTGAACATCACGTCGTCGATGTCGGTGGCGTCGTTGCCGTCGCGATAGCCCGCGCCTTTCACGCCCGAATACAGCAGCGCAGCGCCCATGCCGTTGTCGGCGGTGCCGCCGAGGAAGGCGTTGTAGAGCTTCTTCCAGCCGCCGTGGGAAGCGGTTTCCACGGTGCTGCCGACATCGCCGGAAAACTCCCTGGGGATCGCGCGGGTGACAAAGTTGATCACCCCGCCGACGTTCTGCGGTCCGTAGCGCACGGAACCGGCGCCACGCACGACGTCGACGCTGTCGAGGTTACCCACCGACAGCGGGAACATCGACAGTTGCGGCTGGCCGTAGGGCGCCACGGCGGCCGGGACGCCATCGATGAGCACGGTGGAGCGCGGCGACAGGCGCGAAGTCAGGCCGCGCACGCCAACGTTGAGTGACACATCGCTGCCGCCGGTGCCGTTGTTGTCCTGCACCTGCACGCCGGGGATGCCGCGCAGTACGTCGCGCACGTTCTGCGCGCCTTCTTCGATCATCTGCTCGCGACGCACCACGGTGCGCGCGCCGGGGTGGTTCTGCACCACTTGCTGATCGGCCTCGCCAAGCCAGTCACCGACCACGGTAACGGTCTCCAACTCCTTGGTCTCTTCCTCAGCCTGCGCAGGCACCAGAGGTGTGGCCAGGGCCACGGCGATCGCCAGGCGCGACCAAGAACGAACGTGCGACATACTTCCCCCTCCCCGGGTACTTCGTTAAGGGGCGGGAAATTAGAACTGATTGTAAATTTTGTAAATGCAAATATATCGCAAATGAAAAAATATTCCGGTTGACTCAAATTCTCTTTTCGGCATCTCGAACGACTGTTCATCAGCCTCGGCAATCGGCCAGCAGCCTTTCGGTGGCGGGGTATGGCTGGTAACGGTGCAGGAAGAATCAGACGGGACTGAAAGACCGCGTACAGGCCTGACGGTACTTGCCGGGACCGACCCCATAGGCCTGCTTGAACTGCCGACTGAGGTGGCTCTGGTCGGCGAAGCCCAACTGCATCGCCACGTTAACCGGCATGCAACCCTGCTTGAGCAGCGCCCGCGCCTGTTCCAGCCGGCGCTGCTTGAGCCAGGCGTGGGGCGGCAGGCCGGTGGCCTTGCGGAACACGCGAGCGAAGTGGAAGGGGGACAGCCCGACGGCGGCGGCCAGTTCTTCCAGCGATGGCGGCTCCATCAACCGCGAACCGAGCAGTTCGCGGGCGCGGGCCACGGCGACGGGCTCGTTGCCGGCAGCCGGTGCCTCGGGAATCCGCGCGTGGCGCTGGAACAGCAACAGCAGCGCCTCGCGCCAGCAGGTCTGGCGTTGCAGCACAGTGGCATCGGAATCCACCAGACTGTGGGCGGCGAACAGCGCCTGCACCAGCTCGGGGTCGAACACCACGCTGGCGTCGAACGACGGCGTGCCACGTCCCCCCAGCTCCAGCTCTTCCAGCACGCCGGAAACCTGCGCCAGCTCCGGGTAGAACCCGCGATAGCGCCAGCCGGCGTCGTCGGCCTTGGAGCCGGTATGCACCTCGTCGGGGTTGATCAGCACCACGCTGCCCGCCGGCGCGAAATGCTCGGCGCCGCGATGGTGGAAGCGCTGGGCGCCCTGCTCGATCATCACGAAGGCGAAGCCTTCATGGACGTGGGGCGAGAACACCTGCTCGATGTAACGCGCGTGCAGCAGCTCGACGCCGCCCAGCTCCTGGGCGCGCCAGAAACGGGTGCGTTCGCCGCTCGCGTGGTGTTCTGCCATGGTCCTGCCTCGATGCCGCACCGCTGCTCTGCAGACCGCGCGGGGTCGATCACCTTACACCGCCCCTTCAGCCGTTGAAACCGGCTTCCAGCGCAGCCTTCACCTGCGGCCATTCCTGGTCGGTGATGCTGTAGAGGATGGTGTCGTCCAGCCGCCCGCCGGCCAGGCGCCGGTGGTTGCGCAGCACGCCCTCACGCACCGCGCCGAGCTTCTCGATGGCGCGCTGGGAGCGCTCGTTGCTGGCGGCAGTCTTGAACTGCACGCGGACCATCTTCCAGCTGTCGAAGGCGTGGCGCAGCATCAGGTACTTCATCGTGGCGTTGAGGCCGCTGCCGTGCTGGGCCTGATCCAGCCAGGTGGCGCCGATCTCGCAGGCCGGCAGCGCCGGGAGGAAGTCCATGAAGCGCGTGGTGCCGACGATCTGGTTGCCCAGGCGCACCACCAGCGGCAGGGCGCGGCCCTCGCGCTGGTCCGCCAGGCCCTGGCGGTACCAGTCCGGGCGCCCCGGCGCACTCATGAACTGCAGGACATCGCGGTTCTGCTCCGCCAGCGTCACCAGGTCCGGCACGTCGGCCTCCACCATCGGCTCCAGGCGCAGGGCCCCGCGCTGCAAGGTGATGGGTAACGGTCTGAACATGGCGCCCTCCTCGACACACGACGCGAAATCATCGCTCACATCAGAGCGTAGCGGCCTGGCGAAGTGCCGCGCGCCGGCAGGCGCACGACAGACGGACCGCGAAAAGGCCGGCAAGCTACCAGCCCGGCGCTCCGTCCTCAAGTGTGAAGCGCGGCACAGCGCCACTGAGACATTGGTAGCAGGCGTCTGACAGTTCCGGACTTTGGTGCGAAACTGCTGCGAGCGCTCCTGCGGGGGAGCCAGTTCACTTCCGGAGTCAGCATGTCGTTGTCCAGTGGGTTGATCGCAACGGTCGCCCTGCTTTACATGGCGGTCCTGTTCGCCATCGCGTTCTATGGCGACCGCCGTCGCGCCCCTCTTTCGCCGCGTGTCCGCGCCTGGGTCTACAGCCTCTCCCTGGCGGTCTACTGCACCAGCTGGACGTTCTTTGGCGCCGTCGGCCAGGCCGCCGACCAGTTGTGGTCCTTCCTGCCGATCTATGTCGGCCCGGTGCTGCTGATGCTCTTCGCGCCCTGGGTGCTGCAGAAGATGATCATGATCAGCAAGCAGGAGAACATCACCTCGATCGCCGACTTCATCGCCGCGCGCTACGGCAAGTCGCAGGCGCTGGCGGTCGTGGTGGCGCTGATCTGCGTGGTCTGCGTGCTGCCCTACATCGCCCTGCAGCTCAAGGGCATCGTCCTTGGCGTCAACCTGCTGATCGGCGCCGGGCCCGACTCCACCGGCATCCGCGCCCAGGACACGGCCCTGATCGTGTCGCTGATCCTCGCGCTGTTCACCATCGTCTTCGGTACCCGCAACCTGGACGTCACCGAACACCACCGCGGCATGGTGCTGGCGATCGCTTTCGAATCGCTGGTCAAGCTCACCGCCTTCATCGCCGTCGGCATCTTCGTCACCTACGGCCTCTACGACGGCTTCGGCGACCTGGTCGACCAGGCCCGCGTCGCCCCGCAGCTCAACGAGTACTGGAAGGAGACCGTGCACTGGCCGGCGATGCTGCTGCAGACCGGCGTGGCGATGACGGCCATCATGTGCCTGCCGCGCCAGTTCCATGTGCTGGTGGTGGAAAACATCGAGCCGCGCGACCTCAACCTGGCGCGCTGGGTGTTCCCGATCTACCTGGTGCTGGCCGCGCTGTTCGTGGTGCCCATCGCCCTCGCCGGGCAGATGCACCTGCCCGCCGGTGTGATGCCGGATTCCTTCGTGATCAGCCTGCCGCTGGCCGAGGCACATCCGGCCCTGGCCCTGCTGGCTTTCATCGGCGGGGCTTCGGCGGCCACCGGCATGGTGATCGTGGCCAGCGTGGCGCTGTCCACCATGGTCTCCAACGACATGCTGCTGCCCTGGCTGTTGCGCCGCAAAGGCGAAGCCGAGCAGCCGTTCGAGGTGTTCCGCCACTGGCTGCTGACCGTGCGCCGGGTGAGCATCGCGCTGATCCTCTTGCTGGCCTACGTCAGCTACCGCCTGCTGGGTTCCACCGCGAGCCTCGCCACCATCGGCCAGATAGCCTTCGCCGCCATCGCCCAGCTCGGCCCGGCCATGATCGGCGCGCTGTACTGGAAGCAGGCCAACCGCCGCGGCGTGTTCGCCGGCCTCGCCGCCGGCTCGCTGCTGTGGGCCTACACCCTGGTGCTGCCGGTGGTCGCGAAGGGCCTGGGCTGGCCGCTGCAGGCCTTTCCCGGCCTTGCGTGGCTGGCCGGGCGCCCGTTCGGCCTGTCCATCGAGCCGCTGACCCTTGGCGTGCTGCTCTCGCTGATCGGTAACTTCGCGCTGTTCGGGCTGGTCTCGGTGTTCTCCCGCACCCGCGTCTCCGAGCACTGGCAGGCCAGCCGCTTCATCGGCCAGGAAATCTCCCAGAAACTCAGCTCGCGCTCGATGCTCGCGGTGCAGCTGGAAGACCTGCTGATGCTCGCCGCCCGCTTCGTCGGCGAAGAACGCGCGCGGCAGAGCTTCATCCGCTTCGCCTACCGCCAGGGCAAGGGCTTCACCCCCAGCCAGAACGCGAATGACGAGTGGATCGCGCACACCGAACGCCTGCTCGCCGGCGTGCTCGGCGCCTCCTCTGCGCGTGCCGTGGTGAAGGCCGCCATCGAAGGCCGCGAGATGCAGGTGGAGGACGTGGTGAAGATCGCCGACGAAGCCTCCGAAGTGCTGCAGTTCAACCGAGCGCTGCTGCAGGGCGCCATCGAGAACATCACCCAGGGCATCAGCGTGGTCGACCAGTCGCTGCGCCTGGTGGCCTGGAACCACCGCTACATCGAACTGTTCGAGTACCCGGACGGGCTGATCTACGTCGGTCGGCCGATTGCCGACATCATCCGCTACAACGCCGAGCGCGGCCTGTGCGGGCCCGGCGACCCCGACCTGCACGTGGCCAAGCGCCTGTACTGGATGCGCCAGGGCACGCCGCACACCTCCGAAAGGCTGTTCCCAAACGGCCGGGTGATCGAGCTGATCGGCAACCCAATGCCCGGCGGCGGCTTCGTCATGAGCTTCACCGACATCACCAACTACCGCGACGCCGAGCAGGGCCTGAAGGACGCCAACGAGAGCTTGGAACAGCGAGTGCAGGAACGCACCTTCGAGCTGTCGCAGCTCAACCAGGCGCTCACCGAGGCCAAGGGCACGGCCGAGGCGGCGAACCAGTCGAAGTCGCGCTTCCTCGCCGCGGTCAGTCACGACCTGATGCAGCCGCTGAACGCCGCGCGGCTGTTCTCCGCCGCCCTCGCCCATCAGGAAAAACTGCCCGAGGAGGCCACCGAACTGGTGCGCCACCTGGACTCGTCGCTGCGCTCGGCGGAAGACCTGATCACCGACCTGCTGGACATCTCGCGTCTCGAAGGCGGCCGCGTCAGCGCCGACGTCACGGCCTTCCCGCTGAGCAACCTGTACGACACCCTCGGTGTGGAATTCCGCGTACTGGCCCAGGAACATGGCATCGACTTCCACGTGCGCGGCAGCAAGCTGCGCGTGGAAAGCGACATCAAGCTGCTGCGCCGCGTGCTGCAGAACTTCCTCACCAACGCCTTCCGCTACGCCAAGGGTCACGTGCTCCTGGGCGTGCGCCGGGAGGCCGGGCACCTGCGCCTGGAGGTCTGGGACCACGGTCCGGGCATACCACCGGACAAGCTGCAGGTGATCTTCGAGGAATTCAAACGCCTGGACAGCCACCAGACCCGCGCCGAAAAAGGTCTGGGCCTCGGCCTGGCGATTGCCGACCGGCTGTGCAAGGTGCTCGGCCACCGCCTGGAAGTTCGCTCCTGGCCAGGCAAGGGCAGCGTGTTCAGTGTCAGCGTGCCGCTGGCGCGCCAGCCGGCCCCGGCGCCGCTCAACGGGCACAAGGTGGAAACCCCGGAACAGCTCAACGGCGCGCAGGTGCTTTGCGTCGACAACGAAGACAGCATCCTCACCGGCATGAACAGCCTGCTGACCCGCTGGGGGTGCCGTGTGCTCACCGCGCGCAGCCGCGAAGAATGCCAGGCGCTGCTGGACGAGGATGCGCGCCCGCAACTGGCGCTGATCGACTACCACCTGGACGACGGTGAACTGGGCACCGACCTCATGGCCTGGCTGCGCACCCGTTTGGGCGAGCCGGTGCCGGGCGTGGTCATCAGCGCGGATGCACGCCCGGAACTGGTGGCGCAAATTCACGCGGCCGGATTGGATTTCCTGCCCAAGCCGGTGAAGCCGGCGGCGCTGCGGGCGCTGTTGAGTCGGCATTTGAGCCTGAGATAAGTCGCCAAGCCGAGCTTTGGCAGCGGCGGCGGTTCGCGAGCAAGCTCGCTCCTACAGGTGCGGCATACGCGCTCTTCGTAGGAGCGAGCTTGCTCGCGAACCTACCCAGCGCCATCAGCAAGCCCCTCCTCAAGCCACCCGTCCCCGCCACTGCAACAACACCACCCCGGCAATGATCAGCCCGACCGCCAGCAGGCCCTCGACCGACAACCGCCGCACCGGGAATCCAGCCCAGCCGAACTGGTCGCACAACGCCGACATCAGCATTTGCCCCGCCACTACACAGGCGAGGAAGGTGGCCGCACCCAGCTGAGGCGCCAGCATTACCGCGACGGTCAGGTAGGCCGCGCCGAACAGCCCGCCCAGCCACCCCCACCACGGCGTTGTGGCGATGCCGGCTGCCGGCGGAAGCGGCACGCGAAAGGCCAGCAGCGCGATGATCACCGCCGCCAGACTCACGCCCAGGGAAGTCAGGCTGGCACTCAGCGGATGGCCCAGCTGGCGGCCGAGCAGCGAGTTGCTGCCGGCCTGCAGGGCGACCAGGCCGCCCACCCCAATGGCGGGCAACAGCAGAAGCAATTTCGACATCGAGGGTTCTCCATGGCTTGTCGATAGGCGCCAGCTTCTGCTATCCATCCAGCGCATGGAAATGAATGATCGGTACAGCACAGATGCACTCAATTCATGACTTGCGCCGCATCGACCTCAACCTGCTGGTGATCCTCGATGCCCTGCTGGACGAGCGCCACGTCTCCCGCGCGGCCGAGCGGCTGGCGATGACCCAGCCGGCGGTGAGCCATGCGCTCAATCGTCTGCGTGACCTGCTCGACGACCCGCTGCTGGTGCGCGCCGGCAACCAGATGCAGCTGACCCGCCGCGCCTTCGAACTGGCCGGGCCACTGCGTGAAGTCCTTGGCGGCGTCCGCCGGCTGGTACTGGGCGACGATTTCGACCCGACCAGCGCCGAGCTGGAATTGCGCCTGGGCATGTCCGACTACGGCGCCTGGGTGGTGCTGCCGGCCCTGCTACCGCTCCTGCGCCGCGAAGCGCCGGGCATTCACCTGGACGTGCGCCAGGCCTCGCGTGTGGGTATGGCCGAGCAGGTGGCGAGCGGCGAGCTGGATGGCGCGCTGGGGGTCTTCCCGATGTTGCGCGAAGGACTGCGGATGCAGCAGTTGTTCGAGGAACGCTTCGTCTGCCTGTGCTCAAGGGAAACCCTGGGCGCAAGACAGCGCCTGGACCTGGACGACTACCTCGCCGCCCCGCACCTGCGGGTAGCCCTGCAGCAGAGCCCGGCGGAAGAGATCGACAGTCACCTGGAAAAACTCGGCCGGCGCCGTCAGGTAGCCGCCACCGTGCCGCACTTCAGCGTCGCACCCAGCCTGCTGGCGGGCACCGATCTGGTCCTGACGATTGCCGCGCGGATGCTTCCGGACGATCTCGAAAGCCATGGCCTGACCAGCTTCGAACCGCCACTGAAACTGGCGCCTTTCGACTTCGTGCAGATCTGGTCGGATACCAGCGAGGACGAACCCGCGCGGCGCTGGCTACGGGGAAAACTGGCCGAGGTGGCCGGCCGGACCTGAGCCACTACTCCGGCGTTTCCAGCCGGCGGAGGATCTCCCCGACACGCTCGCCGAGCATCTCGTTGGCCGAGCGCTTCAGGCCGCGCGCCAGCTCCACCAGTACCACCTGCTCGGCTACCGGCCGCAGGCGCTGGAAGACTTCGGCGAGACGCTCGAGATCCGCCGCGCCGGGCAGTAGGTCGGCGCCTGGCTTGTCCACCAGATGGGTCACCACCAGCCGCACGATGCCGGCGGCCAGGTGTTCGGTGTCGGTGCGCAATACCGCCAGATGATCCAGCAGTGCCGCCAGCGGAATACCGGCGCGGTACAGCTCGACGCCGGCATTGAACAGGCGCGGGCTGGGAATGCTGATGCGCTCGCCATCGAATGCCAGCAAGCCCTGCGACAGCGCCTGGTCGATCACCGCGTCATTGAGCTCATCGCCGAAGAGTGTCTGCAGGTCGCTGAACTCGATGCTGCCGGGGGACTCCAGGTTCCACGGCCCGACGATAGCTTCGTCGAGGCCGAGCACGTGGTCCAGGTCGTGGCCATGCTCCCAGCTCTGCAGCAGCTCCTTGATATTGGCGATGTTGTAGCCGCGCTCCAGCAGGCGGTTGATCAGCCGCAGCCGGCGCAGGTGGCTGGCGAAATACACCCCGGCGCGGCCACGGCGCTCGGGCGGCGGCAGCAGGCCACGATCCTGGTACGCGCGCAGGTTGCGCACCGTGGTGCCGCCCTCGCGGGCCAGCTCATCCACCGTGTATTCGCGCTCGTCCTCCACCGCGGAAGGCGCGTCGTCCGGGCGTTGCAGCAGGCGCTGCAGAAGATTCAGGGGTGTGCTCATGGCGCGGATGATAGTCACCGTTGCGCCCTCAGAACAATCGAAAGCACTAGTCCCAAAGTGACCCGCCGCACAGCCCGGCAGCCCAACCAAAGACGGGAACTGCGCCCGCTGCAAATCCCACTCCCCTCTACAACCCGCGCCGCCAGCGGCTCCACGCCGCGGTAACACTCAGGGACCGACGCGCACAGCGTGGCGCAACGCCCGCTGATGGGTCAGCATCGATCGTGACATTGTTCAATGTCACGATAACAATAACCAGCCTGGAGAAAGTCATGTCCCAAGGCGCCTGGGTGCCCACCCAAGAAGACCTGCGGCACTTCCGCGAGACTCAGCAACTGGCCTACCGCTGCTGCGAAACCATTGCCGGCGAACTGCGCCCAGGCATCAGCGAACGCGAGACCGCCGCCCTGATGAAGACCTGGCTGCTCGATCACGGCGTGCGCGACTGGTTCCACCAGCCCTTTGCCTGGTTCGGCCCGCGCACCTCGTTCAAGGGCTTCGACGGCCTGCGCCACCTGGGCGGCTTCAACCTGGCCTTCTACCCCGGCAAGCAGCGTCTGGAGGAAGGCATGCCCTTCATCCTCGACTGCGCGCCGACCCTGGGCGCCTACACCGCCGACGTCGGCTACTCCGGCGCGCTGGGCCACAACCTGCTGGTGGAGCGCCTGATGGACGACCTGCTGGCGCACCGCAACCTGATCGTCGAACAGGTGCGCCAGCGCCTGCCGCTGGCCGAAGTCAGCCAGTCGGTCGACCGCCTCTGCCAGCGCCAGGGCACTCTGCCGCGGCACAAGGCCTACCCCTTCGAAGTGCTGGCCCACCGCGTGGAGAAACTCGGCGCGCGGGACAGCGGCCCTTCGCTGGCGCGCTTCGGCGTACGCAACATCGCCACGCTGATGAAGAACGCCCTGATCACCGGCCGCCGCGAAGGCTGGTCGCCGCTGTGGTCGAGCAATGACCGCTCGCAACACGCCCCGACGCCCGGCCTATGGGCCGTCGAGCCACACCTGGGGCTGCGCGGCGTGGGCGCCAAGTTCGAGGAGCTGCTGGTGGTCACCGACGACGATGCCTACTGGCTGGACGACGACCTGCCCCACGTGCGCCGCTGGATCGCCCGCGGCCTGATCAGCGCCCCGGCGCGGCGGGAGGTGGCATGAACGCGATGCTGGAGAGCGCGCTGCCGACGCCCGAACGCCTGGAGGTGCAGTCCGGCAACGTGCGCCTGGCCGTTTGGCGTTGGGGTGAACCGCACCTGCCGATGGTGCTGTTCGTCCACGGCTACCCGGACAACCATGAAGTCTGGCTGCCGCTGATCCGCCGGCTGTCCGGGCGCTACCAGTTGGTCGCCTACGATGTGCGTGGCGCCGGCGAATCGGACAAGCCGCGCAAGACCCGCGACTATCGCCTGGAGCTGCTCAGCCAGGACCTCAAGGCTGTGCTCGATGCGGTCAGCCCGCAGCGCGCGGTGCACCTGGTGGCTCACGACTGGGGCTCGATCCAGACCTGGGAAAGCGTCACCGATCCGCAACTGCGCGCCCGCATCGCCTCCTACACCAGCGTCTCCGGCCCCTGCCTGGACCACGTCGGCTTCTGGATGCGCGACCGCCTGCGCCGTAAGACGCCACGCGCGTTGCTGCAGATGATCAGCCAGCTGCTGCACTCCTGGTACATCTACTATTTCCACCTGCCGCTGCTGCCGTCGCTGTCGTGGCGCTTCGGCGCGGCGAAGGCCTGGCCGCAGTACCTGCGCAAGGTCGAAGGCATCCGCAACCCGGCACGCAACCCGCACCAGGCCAGCGACGGCGAGCACGGCGTGAAGCTCTACCGGGCCAACTTCATCACCTCGATCTTCAAGCCCCGCAAGCGCCATACCGAAGTGCCGGTGCAACTCATCGTGCCGACGCAAGACCGCTACGTCGGCCAGCAACTGTTCCAGCAACTCTCGCTGTGGGCACCGCGCCTGTGGCGGCGCGACGTCACCGCCGGGCACTGGCAATTGCTTGCCGAACCGACCCGCCTGGGCACCTGGATCGACGAGTTCGTCAGCCATATCGAAGGCGGCGAAGCCACGCCGGAACTGCAGCGCGCCGCGCTGAAGCCCGGCACCGGTCCGTTCGCCGGCAAGCTGGTGGTGGTCACCGGCGGGGGCGGCGGCATCGGTCGTTCGACCCTGCTGAGCTTCGCCGAACGCGGCGCCAGCGTGCTGGCCGCGGACATCGACCCGGCCGCCGCCGAGCGCAGCGCCGAACTGGCCCGCGCGGTGGGGGCCAACGCCTACAGCTATTGCGTGGACGTGGGCGACAGCGCCGCCATGGAGCGCTTCGCCCAGTGGGTGAAGAGCAGCCTCGGCGTGCCCGACGTGGTAGTCAGCAATGCCGGCATCGGCATGGCCGGGCCAATGCTCAAGACCACTCCAGAGGAATGGGAGCGCCTGCTGCGCATCAACCTGTGGAGCGTGATCGACGGCTGCCGGCTTTTCGGCAAGCAGATGGTCGAGAGCGGCAAGCCGGGGCACCTGGTCAACGTCGCCTCCGGCGTGGCCTTCGCGCCGTCGCGCAACTACCCGGCCTACGCCACCAGCAAGGCGGCGGTGCTGATGCTCAGCGAGTGCCTGCGCGCCGAACTGGCAGGCAATGGCATCGGCGTCAGCGCGGCGTGCCCGGGCTTCGTCGATACCGGCATTGTCCAGGCCACGCGCTTCGCCGGCCTGGATGACGAACAACAGGCGAAACACCGCGCGAAGGTACAGCGCTTCTACCGTCGGCGCCGGCTCAGCCCGGACACCGTTGGAGAACGCATCACCCGCGCGGTGGAACGCAACCAGCCGGTGGTGAAGGTTGGCAGCGAAGTGCACCTGGGCGCCCTGCAATGGCGCTTCATGCCCTGGCTGTCGCGCCTGTTCGCCCGCCTCAACCTGACTGCCTGAGAATCCCCATGAACGACCATCATCACAAGCTGGTGCAACGCAAGGTGCAGTTCGACTACAGCGACTCGCCACTGCACTGGATTCCCGGCGAGGCCGAGGCGTCCCACACGATCAACGTCATCCACATGATGCTGCCGGCCGGCGAGTTGTGGTTCTGCCGGCTGTACAACAAGGCCCTGCCCTTCGTGAAGGAAGGCAACCTGCGTGATGACGTGCAGGGATTCATCCGCCAGGAAGCGATGCACGCCCGCGCCCACAGCGGCGCGCTGGAGCGTTACCTGAGCCATCACGGTATCGACTCGACGCGCTACCTCAAGGTCATGGACTACCTCTTCGAACAGTTGCTCAGCGATACGCCGCTGGGCTTCACCCTGTTCAACCGCAACGCCTGGCTCAGGCGCTGGTGGATCGGCCAGCGCTGCGCCATCGTCGCGGCGGTGGAGCACTTCACCTGCGTGCTCGGCAAGTGGATCCTGGAGGCCGATGCGCTGGACCGCGCCAAGGCCGATCCGGTACTGCTGGACCTGTTCCGCTGGCACGGCGCCGAAGAGGTGGAGCACCGTAACGTCGCCCACGACCTGCACGTGCACCTGGGTGGCACCTTCGTCAGCCGCCAGCTGTGGATGTTCGTGGTCTGGCCACTGATCATCTACTTGTTCGCCTTCGGCACCCGCACCCTGTCGCGCCAGGACCCGAGCATCGCCCGACCGCGTTCCTTCGCCGCCATCTGGCGCGACGGTTCGCGCAACGGCGTGCTGCCGAAGATCAGTTCGGTGGCCACCAGCTTCCTGCGCTACTTCAAGCCCTGGTACCACCCCGACCACGAGGCCAATACCCAGGAAGCGCTGGACTATCTGGCCCGTTCGCCGGCCGCCAGC
This sequence comes from Pseudomonas sp. PDM18, assembly GCF_014852585.1. Lineage (GTDB taxonomy): Bacteria > Pseudomonadota > Gammaproteobacteria > Pseudomonadales > Pseudomonadaceae > Pseudomonas. The sequence continues at coordinate 490,885 of NZ_JACVBX010000001.1, forward strand.
CGGGCCGCGCGCGCATCCTGAAGGCCTGTCGGCGCGCCCGCGCAGTGGATGCGCGGCGCACGGCAATCGCATACTGCGGCATCCGTTACTCGATTCAGGGACGCCGCCGTATGCCGATGGGAACCTATCCGCTTCACCCCGCCCTTTCCTCCCGCGTGGAGCGCCTGCCGGAGCAGGTGGACGTGGTCATCGCCGGCAGCGGCATCATGGGCTGTGCCACCGCGTGGCAGCTCGCCGGCCTGGGCCTGAGCGTGCTGGTGCTGGACAAGGCCGGCCTCGCCAGCCAGCAATCCACCCGCGCCTGGGGCTTCGTCCGCCAGCAGGCGCGCGACCCGGCGGAAGTGCCGCTGATGATGGCCGCCATCCCGCTGTGGGAACGTCTGGAAGAGGAGCTGCAACTACCGCTGGAATGGCGTCAGGGCGGCTGCCTGTACCTGGCCGAAACGCCGGAGCAGCAGCACAAGTACGAGGACTGGCTGAAGGTCGCCGCGAACTTCGGCCTCGGCACCCGGCTGCTGGGCCGCGCGGAAGTCGCACAGCTGATGCCGGCGCTTAGCGATCCGGCACTCGGCGCTCTCTACACCGCCAACGACGGCCAGGCCGAGCCGCGCCGCGTCGCTCCCGCCTACGCGCTGCGCGCCATCGAGCGCGGCGCCGTATTCGTCGAGGGCTGCGGCGTCACCGGCATCGACCGCGCCGCCAGCGCCATTTGCGGTGTGCAGACCGAACGCGGCTACGTGAAGACCCGGCAACTGCTGGTCTGCGCTGGCGCCAGCAGTTGGCGCCTGTTGCAGAGCCTCGGGCTGGCGCTGCCGCAACAGGCCGTGCGGTGCACCGTCTCGCGCACCAGCCCCGGTCCGGATGTCGGCGCGCAGAGTTTCATCGGCCACGGCATCGGCTTCCGCCAGCGCGCCGAAGGCAGCATCAACCTCGCCGACGAAACCCAGGCCGATATCGACCTCAACCTCGATTACCTGCGCGGAGCAAAACATTACCTGCCGCACCTGCCGGAGCACCGCGCGGGCTTCTCCTTCAAGCTCAACGGCGCGCTGTTCCACGACCTGCGCCAGCGCCTGCCCGGCTCGGAACGAAGCGTGAATGGCCCGGTCCTTGGCGAACGCGATCCGCAGGTGAAAGCCAATACCTCGCGCGTGTTCCAGGCGCAGAGCAACCTCGCCAGGGCATTCCCGGCGCTGCGCGATGTGAAGGTGGTGGAAAGCTGGGCCGGCCTGATCGACGTGCTGCCCGACGGCATCCCCGTGCTCGACGCCCCGCCGGAAGTCCCCGGCCTGCTGATCGCCACCGGGTTCTGCGGCCATGGTTTTGCGATGGGACCCATCGTCGGCCAGGTGATGAGTCAGTGGCTGCATAACGGCGAGCCGGGGATGGACCTGCATGCCTTCAGGTTGCGGCGCTTTGCCGACCGGACGGCCGGCAAGCCCTACTCGTTATTCTGAAGGATCGCTTGGCTCCTACAAGGTCATTCCCGCGCTATTCGCCCTCTTCAACCACCGGCGCGTCATCGCTCAATGCCCGCTCCAGCCACTCGGTCGGCAGGTTCTTGCTGGCCCGAGCCCCGAGTAGCTTCACCTGTTCGGCGCGACTGATCAGGTTGCCGCGTCCTTCACAGAGCTTGTTGCGCGCGGCCGCGTAAGTCTTGTCCAACTGCTGCAGGCGGGTGCCCATCTCGTCCAGGTCCTGCACAAATAGCACGAACTTGTCGTACAGCGCCCCGGCACGCTCGGCGATCTCACGGGCATTCTGGTTCTGCCGTTCCTGGCGCCAGAGGCTGTCGATCACACGCAGCGTCGCCAACAGGGTGGTCGGGCTGACGATCACGATGTTGCGCTCGAAGGCCTCCTGGAACAGGTTCGGCTCGGCCTGCAGCGCCGCCGAGAAAGCCGCTTCGATCGGCATGAACAGCAGCACGAAGTCGAGGCTGTGTAGGCCCTCCAGTCGACGGTAATCCTTGTCGGAAAGACCCTTCACATGGCTGCGCAACGACAGCACGTGCGCCTTGAGCGCCTGCTGGCGGATCAACTCGTCCTCGGCGGCGATGAACTGCTGGTAGGCGGTCAGGCTGACCTTGGCATCCACCACCACCTGCTTGTCGCCGGGCAGGCGAATCAGCACGTCCGGCTGGAAGCGCTCGCCGTCCGGCGCCCGCAGGCTGACCTGGGTTTCGTATTCGCGCCCCTTCTCCAGGCCGGCATGTTCCAGCACGCGTTCAAGCACCAGTTCGCCCCAGTTGCCCTGGGTCTTCTGGCCCTTCAGCGCGCGGGTCAGGTTGGTAGCTTCCTCGCCCAGCCGCAGGTTCAGCTGTTGCAGGCGCTCCAGCTCCTTGGTCAGCGAGAAGCGTTCGCGGGCCTCGGCCTGGTAGCTCTCCTCCACACGTTTCTCGAAGGACTGGATGCGCTCTTTCAGCGGATCCAGCAATTGCCCGAGGCGCTGCTGGCTGGACTCGGCAAAACGCTGTTCGCGCTCGTCGAAGATCTTCCCGGCCAGCTCGGCGAATTGCGCACGCAGGTCGTCCTTCGCCGCTTGCAGATCGCCCAGGCGCTGCTGGTGATTCTCCTGCTGCTCGCGCAATTCGGCGGACAGTGCCGCGTGCTCGGCGGAGAGTCGGCGCAGTTCGACTTCCTTGTCGGCACGCTCGGCCTGCCAGTCCTGCTCAGCGTTGCCCAGGCGCGCGCGCTCATCCTTGCCCAGCTCGACTTCACGGCGCAGTGCCGCCGCCTCGGCGGAGAGTTCAGCGTGCCGGCCGCTCAGGCGCTGGAAGGCCTCGCGGTCCGCCTCGGCCTGGGCGGAGAGTCCGTCCTGCGCCAGTTGCGCCATGGCGAGGCGCTCGCGCAGCAGGGTCGCCTCCTGCTCCACCTCCACCCTGCGCGCCTGCAGGCGCCAGGCGAGCACCGCCATGGGCAGCAATCCGGCGAGCGCACCGAACAACAGGGCGGAAAGATCGAGGGGCATGCAGGACTCCGGGTGTGGCAATGGATCGCGCCAGTCTAACAGTCGCCCGTGCGAGGAGCCTCGTCCGCTGTAAAGGCCTTGGAACAAGGCTCCTGAGCAAGCGCTCGGGACAATCCACAGAAGCTGTGGATAACTCAGTGGAGAACTTGCTTAAAACAGCCCATACCCCCAGTGAACTGGGGCCGTGTGACAGATTGGTGATTTTTTCACCAATCGAAATTTACTTTATTTTTCAATGAGTTAAAAAACGCAAGGAAATTCGAGAGGTGGCCAACTGCAATGTTTCGGGGACTTGACAGAGTGCGTCAGCATTGTGCACAAGTGCGCGCCACGCAACAGCCGACCGCCCCGTTTCAGGGCAGTGGATAGGAAGTGTTCTCAGGCAGACAGTGCATTCATCCGGGTACAGCGCGCGCCGGAAGCTCCGTCTCCCGACGCCGATACCCGGAGAATTTCATGCGATCTGGACCTGCCGGCGCGGCAAGCGCTGCGGCCGGATGATGCGGGGTGGATCGGGAAGCTGGACCGCCTGCCGCTCGGCGGCGCTGACCCGCGCGTAAATGCGCTCGGCAGCACTGCGGCTGTTGCAGTCGTAGAAGAACTGGTTGAGGTACACGCGCCAGCGACGATCGTCGCTGGGATGGACGGCTATCCGTATATCCATGGTCTGGCGCTCCCTGCTTGGCCATCCCGAAACATACACCGCTCGCCATGACGCGACAGTGGCAAACGATGAACGGTCAGGCCGGATGCGGCAGCCTGCCATCCACCAGATACTGCTCGCGCCGGTACAGTCGCGGGCTGTCGGGCACCTGGGCATGCTTGAAGGCGACGTACTCGGAAGTCGTCTCGCACAGCCATGGCATCAGATTGCGCGGACGCTTCTCGGTGAAGGCCGAGGGAGCGAACAACGCCACGTTTACGCCACCGTTCGGGCAACGTGCCGAACGGTATTCAAATGCCTCAACCCCCGCCTCACGCATCGCGCTGCCCAGGCCCTGGGTCACGCTGTAATCCTGAGGATCGAGCAGCGCTTCGTGTTCCCGGAAAGGCGGCAGGTGCAGGCGCACGCCCTTCTGTACCTGGAAACGCGCCTCGAAGGACGCGTGTTCGGACAGGATTCGCCCACTGGGCGGCGGTGTCGCCATCCCTTCCCACAGCACGAAGCGGTAAAAGGCCGATTCCGCCATCGCCGTTTCCAGCTTGAGCGCGCCGTAAAACAGGCTCGGCTCATGGCGCCGCCCGAAGCGCGAGCCCCAGCGCAGCGGTGGATAGCGGAATGGTGTCTTCAATAGATAGTGCAGCGGCTCGGCGGGTGGCGGCATGCGCGGCTTGCTGGTTTCCAGCAATTCCTCGAGCAACGCCTGCTCCTCCAAGGTGTCCACCAGCTGCAAAGTCGCTACCTGGCCCTGGCTTTCCACCAGGCGCACCAGGCGCCCGCGGATGGGAGCGACGACCGAATCCTCATACTTCGCCCAGAGACGGGCGCCAGCTGTGAAGGACATTCAGACCTTGCCCCGGATAGCGTCCAGGTACTCGACCACCGCAACCAATCCCTGCACCTGCTCCATCAACTGCAACGGCACGCCGCCGAGGTGACGGTTCTCGGTGCGCAGGAAGTGGCGCATGTCTTCATGATTGCCGCCAAACAGCGCGAAGAGTGCGCGGTAGATGCGCACCAACAGTAGTGCCAGCTCGCCGGTCTTGCTGTCCACCCGCAGGCCGTTCTGCTTCCAGCGACTCACCGCGCTGCGGTCCACGCCGACGATGGCAGCCAGTTCCTGCTGGGTCATTGCCAGGTGCTCGCGCGCAGTCAGCACTGCCTTCGCCAGGACGGCATCGGCAGCCGGGTTTTCCTTCAGCAGAGCGCTCATGGCAGAACTCCATTCAGTGCATTCACTGCAAACATACCATTAAATGCTGCAATCGCACAAAGACGAAACAGCGCAGCCCGACTTAGGTCGACTCACGCACGGCCTTGTATCCACGCGCTGAAAAAGTGGAAAAACTCTTTACCAGACATTTACTTCGCCTTGGCATTCATTGACGCGGTGCTGCGGTCAGATGAAGTACCCGGATCGTCCGGGACGATGAAAGTGGAAATACGTACCGCGATAGCGCTTGCGCCAGGAGAACACCATGAAGAAGTCCGTCGCCCTGCTCTGTGCCGCCCTGATGCTTGGCAGCCCGCTGGCCAGTTTCGCCCAACCTGGCCCCGGCCCGGACAACGGCCCTAACCGGCACGAAAACCGCAGGCCGCAGCAACCGCAGTACCAGCAGCACCAATCGCAACATGCGCCCCAGAGCAGTTACAACCAGCAGGCTCGCACCGGCCAGAACAACACTCACGCCTATCGCAACCCGGACTTCCGCCCGCAGCCCGGCATGCCGGTGCCCCACCGCGACTGGCGCCGCGGCGTGGTCGTGGAGCCAAACTATCGCGGCGATCGCTACTGGGTCACTGACTGGCACGCTCGCCACCTGTACGCACCGCCGCGCGACCATCGCTGGCTGTACGTCAACGGCGACTACATCCTGGTCGCCATTGCAAGCGGCGTGATCGTCAACATCCTCAGCGGTTACTGATTCATTTCAGGCGCTGTCGCTAACCATCGAGCCGCTGCCACTGCCGCCTCCCCGGCGGATCGCGTCGGCCAATGCCGCGGCGGTCTGCTGCATGGCCGCGCTGGTGCTGGCGATACGGCTCTGCAGCGCCATCAGTGCAGCGGTCCGCTCGGCGTCGGAGGAGTAATGACGCTGCTGCGCCTCCGCCAACTCGCGCTGTTCCTCCTGCAATTGCCTCTGAAGCTCCTTCAGGCGCTTCTGCAACTGTTCGACGGTCGTGCTGGCGCCTCCGGAACTACCGGAACTCTTGCTACTGGGCGCCACGCCGCCGGCTTGCAGGCGCGGGCTCTGGGCATTACTGCCGGTGTCTTCGCTGGCGGCTCCAGCCGATGCGCCGGCATCGCTCCCCACGCGAAGCTGGGTGGCAAACGTCTGGATGGCGGGGGTAATGGAAAGGCTCATGCCGGATGTCCTTTGTTCCGGGAATTCAGCCGATCTATCGGCCACAGCGGGAAAATCTTGAAAGCTCCTTCGCACAGGCTGGCAAAGCTCCTAGGATAGGCGCCTTTATTTCCCAGCCTGTCGCCATGGACAAGAAACGCGCCTACCAACTGATCCTCGCTCGCCTCGCCGAAGACCTGGAGATCGCCGTGCGCGCCGCGCAAACGGCCCACGAGACCGCGACCCACGAGGAGAACATTGCCGAAAACAAGTACGACACGCTCGGCCTGGAAGCGGCTTACCTCGCCGCCGGCCAGTCGCGCCGCGTGGAGGAGATCCGCCACGCCCTGGCGCTGTTCGAGAACCTGCAGCTACGCGACTTCGATGAAGAACAAGGCATCCAGACCAGCGCCCTCGTGCAACTGGTCAACGAGCAGGACCAGCAGCGCTGGATCTTCCTCGGCCCGGACGGCGCCGGCCTCAAGGTGCAATTAGAAGGCAACGAAATCCTCGTCATCACTACCCGTGCCCCACTGGGCAGCGCCCTCCTTCATCGCCACCCCGGCGACGAAGTGGAAGTCGGCACCGGCAGCGCTCGTCAGCGCTACGAAATCCTCGACGCCCACTGACAGGCCATGCGTCCGGCTGCCGCAAAGCAGTCGAGAGCATCGATGAAAAATCTGAGCGGAACAGACAATACCCGGCACGCCGGCTGACGCAGACTAAGCTTCAAGGCCACACCCCATCCCTATCGGCCTCAAGGAGAAGCACCATGCTGTTCAACTGGTCCGAATACGTCCCCGCCGTGAAGAAAGCCTTCGGCGCGCTGGGCAAGAAACACCCGAAGATGATCGCCGCCTACCAGGCTCTGGAAGCTGCCGCCGCGGACGGCGACGCCCTGGACGCCAAGACCCGCGAACTGATCGCCATCGCTGTGGCCATCACCACCCGCTGCGACGGGTGCATCGGCGTCCACGCCGAAGCCGCACGCAAGGCCGGCGCCACCGAGGCCGAGATCGCCCAGACCCTGGCCACCGCCATTTCCCTCAATGCCGGCGCCGCCTACATCTACTCCCTGCGCGCCCTCGAAGCCTACGAGTCCGCCGCCGCTCCGAAGTAAGTCATCGCCCGCGACGCCCTCAAGTGTCGCGGGCCTGCCCCTTTCCCTCCACGGCACATATGGGTTATCAGTGGCGCTCCACACATCTAAGCCTGCGCCAATGCCACAGCCCACTCTCGGTTTCTGGAAATTCACTTTCGCCATCGCCGCCGGAATCTGGCTCGGCTGCCTGGCCGTCGCCGCGACCGCCTGGCTAATCTGGCCCGACCTCCCGCCCGCAGTCGTCTCCCGCCTCGCGCAACCACCCGCGGCAACTCCCACCAGTCCCCCGCCGCCGAACAGCAACGAAGAAATGTTCCAGCAGTATCTGCAACGCCAGCAGGCCATGCAGGAACAGCAGAATCGACAAGTGAAGAAATCGGAGCAGGAAAAGCGCTTCAGCAGCGCGCCGTGCCAATTCTGGCGGCAGCAGTACCAGGCGAATCCCACGCAGGGGAATCGAGAGAAGATGGATGGGTATTGCGGGTGATGGCGTACGGGATGGGATTTTCAGAGCGCAGAAAAGACAAAGCCCCTGAAACTCTAAGAATTTCAGGGGCTTCAGCCATTGCAATAATGGCGGAGAGATAGGGATTTGAACCCTAGGAACTGTTGCCAGTTCAACGGATTTCGAATCCGTTTTTTACCCTTATTTTACGGGCTCTCCAGAATCGCGACCCAGCAATTACGGGGCATTCACGCATCTTCATTCATGACCATGATGCAACGTTTGGGGGATTCATTCCCCCAGAATTCCCCCATCCCGCCCGTCCCGGGCAACCTCTTCCCTCCCCTTGATCGCTTCACGTAAGCTGTATATCCATACAGCACAATTGGTATACCGCAATGCCGGTTCGCATCATCGTCTGCGGATCCGACCGCTACGAGAACCGAGACCATGTCCGCGTCGCTCTCGATCACGTCCATGAATTGCGAGACGTCCGGACGATAATCCTGACCAGTTCGCTCGGCGTCGCGCAGTTCGCACGAGCCTGGGCAAGGTATGCCCGTGCTGAAGTCATTGCCTGCAGCAGCGTCGCAGAAATGTTTCAGCACCAGCCCAACGGAGTCGTGGCCTTTCCTGGTGGCTCGCACACACGCGCGACGCTTTATGCAGCCGGTCGGGCCGGAATCCCTGTGTACGTCGCTCCCCCGCATGGCGTGCTGCATGACGGCTATTGCGCGCTGATGCCGCCGCCCGGGTCCAATCAGCGATGAACCCAGAACTGTCCCAGTGGCACACTAAGCTCAACAGCCGGTGTGACCTGATGTCTCATCCCGAAGAACACCGCCAGGCACTGACCGACGGTGCTCGGGGTCTGCTCGCCCGGGGTGTGATCACTCCTGACGAATGGCTTGAGCTCTGCGACCTGGTCACTGGCGCCTACTCCTTCGCCATCGAGCAGCGCGCCGCCGAACTGTTCCACCAGTCATCCGCTTACGAGGTCTTCGATTCCGACTGGAACAAGGTCGGTACGGTAACGCGGAGCGTTCTGCTGTTCAGCGGCGCAAGGTGGCCGCTGCTGATCCGGTACGGCGACGAGGGGCTACTGCAAGCCTTTAGCGGCCCAGCATTCAACTGCCTATCAGCCACACTGCAAGGTCTAGCGCTGATGATGGAGAACGGACGGCGATTCACCCTGGTTGAGGTCGGCCGCTACCTGGATGGCGGAGTATTCGTCGAGGCGATCACCGATCCCGAGGACTTCCTGCTGGTGCTTCATGCCGCGGCGGCGGCGCGCGAGGACAGCGACCTGGCCAGAGCGCGACACCTCCAGCAGCGGGCGCGAGTGAGCCCATTCCGGGTCTGCCCTGCCTGCCGGGCCAACTTCGCCATTTTGGACGAATGTACCCGGTGCGCCGGGCTAGGCTTCATTCGGGTTACGGTTTGAGGGTCTGGGAATGTGCGGGAGATACGTGACGCCAGAGGAAGCCGCTATGGAGCGGTACTGGCATATCGGGCGGGGGAACGCCGGGCGCTGGATTGATCGGGCTTACAACGTCGCGCCGACCAGTCAGGTGCCCATGGTGCTCCTGAACGAGAAGGGAGAGCAGGAAGTAGTGGCCGCCCGCTGGGGGCTGATCCCGTTCTGGTGGAAGAAGGACAAGTTGCCGCCGATGACCTTCAACGCACGGAGCGAAGAGGCACCAACGAAGCCAATGTGGAGGGACGCGATCAGGCGCAAGCGCTGCCTGATGCCGGCGGCGGGCTGGTACGAGTGGAACGAGAAGGAACCGGTCAAGAACAGTGCCGGCCGCGCCGTGAACCAGCCCTACTACCACCACGCCATAGACAACGGCGTGCTAGCGATCGCCGGCATTTGGTCGACCTGGACGCCGCCGGATGGTGAACCGCTCACGTCATGCGCGCTGCTGACCAAGGAGGCTGAGGGCCTGGTTGCCGCCGTGCACCATCGGATGCCTGTGATCCTGACGCCGGAACAGTGGGCGACCTGGTTGTCGCCGGAGACCTCGCTCGAGCAGGCGTATGACACCATCGCCCTCGCCCGTCAGGACTTCGAGGCCTACCGGATATCAACGGCGGTGGGCAGCGTCAGGAACCAGGGCGCGCAGCTGATCAAACCCCTTTAGATCAACGACGGTTGTACTCGTCGATGACGCCCTGACGCAGATCTTCACCACCTTGCTGATAAGCACCGTCTACAAGCCGGCGAACCTCATCAGCGGAATAGCTTTGTCCCGACGATCCGGAGCCACTGTATTTCGCCCGCCGGGCCTTCTCAGCTCTCTCGCGGCGCTTCTGTGGCTCGTTCATGACATCCAGCACCCAAAGGGCGCCTGAACCGATTTTCGCCAGCCAGCCTTTTGATGCGACAACCTTGCCCTTGCTCACTGTGGAACTCCCTCTCTGAAACTATCTGTGCCAGCACGCTATCACGAAGTTGCCGGCAAGTCGGGCTCACTCGTACTTGGCAATTCCGCGACCGATGGGGCGCCACTCTTCTTGCGGAGCGCTTGCGGTCAGAAGGGCGAACATCTCAACCTCCTGCCCTTCCTTCGGCTCGGCCGGCGAAAGCGCGGCGTGGCGGCCAGCCTGAAGCCCTTTGAACATCTCGGAGTTGGCGGCGACGTGGAAGTCCCAGACGCCGTACTGGCCGGACTTGGTGACCAAGCGCTCCAGTTGAAGGCGGGTCCCGCCATTCACTTTGATTTTCAGCATGCCGACCTCCTGTGATCAAGGCGGCGATCATAACCGAAGCGGCGTCGTCGACTATGATCTAAGCGCCACACACCAAAGGAGCCACAACATGTCACAAGGAATCTTCCACGTTCAGTTTCGATCAAGCATTGGCGATCACGGAGACGGTCTAGTAGTAATCACTGATGGACACGTCAACGGTGGAGACGCTCACTTCCTCTACCAAGGCATTATCCCAGCGGCTACGGGTGAAGTCTCAGCCCGGCTCACCGTTTCGAAATGGCGAGGAGGAAACACATCCGTGGTGAAGATCGACAACTACGCGCTGGACGTGAAAGGCCACGTTGATTACGAGAACGGAACTCTGAATTTGAACGGTACCGTGGTCGGTCACTCCAACCTCACCATTGGCATTGAAGGCAGGAAGGTTGCCAACACGGTCTAATCACTGTCGCCGGGTGTGATCCACCCGGCATCCTCTCAGCGGCAGGCCTGGACCGCCGCGACCAACTGCAGCTCGTAGCCCTTCCGCTGCTCCAGCTCGGCCAGCAGCGCACGCACCTTGGTCTGTAGGCTGTCGCCCTTCTGCAGCGATGCCGTTGCCCAGGACGGCACCTCGACTGCTGGCGCCCGGCACGGGACCACCACCGGAACCTCCACGCGCACCGTGCGCGGCTCAGGCTCGGCCTGGCCAGCGCATCCCGCCAGCGCGACAACCAACACCAGAAGCCACTTCATAGACCCAACTCCTTGTCGATCAGCGCCTCGGCCACGGCGGCCGGGTCGCCCTCGGCGCGCTCCTGCTGCAGCCGCTGGGCGGCGGCGTAGTGCTGGCCGGCTTGCTGCTGGGCGGCGGCGACCGCCTGGGCCGCCTTCGCCTGCCGCTGCTCGGCCTGGTTGGCCAGCTCGCCAAGCTTGGCCCCCTGCTCGGTGACCAGCGCCAGCACATTGTCGCGCGCCGCAGTGCACGCCGTTAGCTTTTCGCCCTGGTCCTTGAGTTGCGGGGCGTATTGCTCAGAACTGAGCCATACCCCGCCGGCGGCGCCGATCCCGATCAGAAGTGCCGCGGCGAGCGCCAGCGCTGCTGCCTTCCACCCGCCAGTCACTGGACAACCTCCAGCGCCGCGGCGTAGTTCGCCGCCCACTTCTTCCGCAGGGCTGCGCGTTGCGCTGCATCGCCTCGGGTGTAAGCCCCTGGCCTCCAGGTGCGGAGGTACAGATCCCAGGCGCCGGACTCATCTCCAAGCTCCGGCAGGCGTGCCGGGTCGGTGTACAGCAGCAAGCGCGCCAGGCCGGCAGCGAGGATGTCGTCACGCTCGATGGCCACCCATATCTCTGGCGCGGCCGGCACTACGCCACGACCTACGCACAGGCCTACAGCGAGATCGCGCACGCCTTGGATGCGGTAGTTCAGTAGGCCAGTGATCATGCCGCCGCCCTGCTCCGCCTGCCAGAGCGAGCGGGCCGGGCCAGTCGGCCACTGTCGGCGCCGCTGGTCCGGGTCTTCCTGGCGCGTGATCGCCAGCAGCATGACGACAGCCTGCGGGCTTTCCATTCTCGCAGGCAGCAGCAACAGCGCCGGCTCGATGATCGAGCGGCGTATCTCTCGCAGATTCATAGGGGCTCCAGAAACGAAAAAACCCGCTGATGCGGGCGGGGTGATGGCGCTGGCGGTCAGGCGGACAGTCGGTCGAGCAATTGCAGCAGTTGCTCCGTCAGGTCCTCAATTCGCGCGTCCTGCGCGGCGGCGCGCTCTTCCAAGGCGATGATCTTCGTCTTGGCGGTCTGAAGGTTGAGGATCAACTCAGGAACGGGGCGCTGCCAATCAACGATCTGCGGGATGATCTGTTCGCGCGTTTTCACCCATCGTGTGCCAGGCAGCGGGTCCATCTGTAGGAGGTAGTCTGCGTCCTGTACCACCTCGACGAAGCCTGTGAAGTTCCAATACCCGCTGTGGTCGTTGGGCTCCTCTACCTCCGAGGCCAACAGACGACCCTCTGCGTCGTAGAAGTCTCCCACCGGGCGCATCGCGTACAGCACGCCATACTCGGCCACGGCGTCTTGCTCACCGAACACCATGTCGGGATTGGCCAGTGCGAGCTCGTCGGCTACCCCGGTGAACTCGACGAGTTTGTCGGGGGCTGACTTGAACCGCAGGCTGCGGATTTTGTATTTGTCCAGCCGTTCCCAGGCTTTATCCGGGTCAGCCAGATTGATGTCGGTCTTCAGTCGGCGATCCGAAGTCGTGCCGTACGCAGTGTTGGTTCCATCAGTGGTGATGGCGCCGATCTGCGTAGTCGAGTTCTTGACGAACTGGACAAGATATCCCGCGTCCGCTCGGCCTACGTAGGCGGGGGAGCCGCCAGAGCCGTTAGCGCGGAACGCCCGAAGCGATCCGCTGCTCATGGCCCCGCCACTGATTGCGGCGCCGATAGGGTCGGTAGTACAGCCGAAGAAAATGCCTCCCGCGGTGTCCAGCCGCATGCGCTCGCCGCCGCCAGTCGAGAGGGTGAACGGCAGGTAGGTAGACGTCGTAGAGTTAGCTCCGATGCCCATCGTGGTTGCGGTCGTGAAGAACGCCGCCCACGGGCCAGTGCGGTTGCTATTGGTGTACAACGACCATGCTGCGTCGTTTGACGTTCCGTTCGGTATGACCGGGACATACGAAGGGGAGTTTGCTGCGCTGCCGACGAAGGCGGTAGGGTTCGCTGAGCTGAAGTCTCCGCGGAGTCGACCTCCAGCGCTCCAAGTAGCCGTCGCCAAGGCGTTGAGGTCGGTGATGTCGCTGTTGTTCCCAGCGTTTGCCTTGCCGCCCATCGCGGTGTTGATCGCGTTGATCTGCGCCTGAGCCTTACCCATGCCCACCAGCACGGAGTCAGTCGCGATGATGGCGGTGGCAGTAGCAGTCGACAGCCCACTAAGCGCCGCAGCGCGCACGGAGGTGGCGAAGTCGGTCCAAGCCTTCAGCCCGTTCCAGTATTGCGCCGCTGTACCGCCGGTGACCGTCGGTTCTTTCCCGCCCACCGCAGTGCTCAGGGTGTCTATCTGCCCCTGCGCCTTCCCGAACGCCGCTAGCACTGTGTCGCTCGCGACGATGTTGGAGTTCGTCGCGCTGAACCCCAGCAGGGAGACTGCGCGCACCGCGGTCGCCAGGTCCTGCCAGGTGTTGTCCCCGCGCCAAAAGTCGGTCGTTGCCCCGGTCAACCCGCTGACCGTCTGAGACACGGTTATACCTGTCTCGTCTGTAATCAATGTAATTGACCAGCCGTTCGCCCAGTCGCTGCTCATCCCCGCTGCTGCGCCCAGGAACTCCTGCACAACCGCCTTCGGGTTAGACCATGCAGTAGTGGTAGCGCCGATCAGAATGCAGCAGCTCGTACCGTCATGACCGAAGCGGACTTGACTGAACGGAGCGCGCCCGAATAGCTGCGCACCCGAAACGGTCCAGGCAGACGAACTGAAGAAGTTGAAGCCGCTCAGCATCAGCTCCCACGCTTGGGGGGATACGTGGTTGTACCCGATCACCCTCAGCCGCATCATGGTGCTGGTCCACGACACGGGGAGAGTGATCTTCAGCGTGCCAGTTACGCTGCCGCTGGCTGTGTAGCTCGCCACGTCCTCATGCCGCTGCATGCCGCTAGTCCCGGCGACAAACAGCGTGCCGATCTTGGCATCCAGCACATCCTCAGGCGGCAACTCGCGGGAGTATCCGCCCTGGTTGGAGAAGGGTTTACGCCAGGCCATGAGTCATTACGCCAGAATGATGGGTTGGCCCAACTCGACGTTCACTGCGGCGGCCGCGACCGCGACGCCGAGTTTCTGCTGGATGTTGGTGGAGGCAGTCGGCGGGGTGGCCACACCCTTCCCGGGGGTGCTCGCGCTCAGCCAGACGTCACCGGGAGTCATGCCGCTGACCTGGGTGTTGGTGCCCTCGAAGTAGACCGTGGCGGCGGAACCCGAGGCGACACCCGCCAAGACGAAGCCGTGGGCCTGCTTCGCCACGCCGCCGCTGGCATCAGCCTTGCGCACCGCAAAGGCGCTGGCGTTCGACCACACGTTCACATAGTCGCCGGCGGCCAGTGCCTCGCTCGCAGTGATCACCGCAGTGTCAGCGCCCAAGCCTACGGGCATCATCGAACTATCGAGGCGTCCGCTTGCGTCCAGAGCCGGAATGTCGCCGGCATTCGCGGCGCCAGTAGAGGTCTGGGTTGCGGCCACTTCCTGCAGGTTGCCGTTGTTGTTCGTGATGTACTTGTCACCAGCCATTTATAAAGCCTCCAGCGTGATCGCCACGCCCTGGTCGAGAAAAAGCGTCGTTGGGTTCATTGCGAAGCCGACGATCAGCGAGAACAGCGCCGTCGGCGGTAAGGACTGGGTCAGGCTGCCTTCATGGCCGAGGAACACAGGCCCGTCCGTCCAGGACCAGCCGCTGTGGATAACCTCGCCGGAGCGCTGGACATTCACTTGAGCACCCGCATCGGCTGCGCCGAGGGTCATCCCCAGCGTGTTCGCGCGGTTGGCCAGGTTCCCGCAGTCGGCGTAATCGACGGCCAGGCCTTCGGTGGAGAACACCATGCGGTGGCCGCTGAGCGGCACAGCGGCCACCTTCTGCAGCGCGCTGCCTCCGCTCGGGCCGGGAATCCCCTGCGGCCCCGGCGGGCCTTGCTCGCCGAGGGTGACGATCACCAGCTCGGTCGGCGCATAGACCGTGACCGCGTATTCGTTGATGTGCTCGAGCACAAGCGGTTGGTCATCGCCCTCGATGACCACGGCCCATGGCTCTATCTGTTCGGTTTCAGTCATGGCGGCCTCACTGCTCGACGGTGACCTGGCCCCGGAAGAAGCGGCTTACCGTGCCGTCTGAGAACGTGACGTCCAGGTGGTACCAGCCATCGGTCCAGCCGATAGCCGCGGTATCGGTCGCGGACATCTCCACCACCAGAGTTCCGGGCGGGCCGGCGGTGATGCCGTTGCCGGTGGCCAGCACCAGAAGCTCGGTGCCGCCCTCCTCCTTGTCGCGCACCACCAGGCGCGCGGTGGCGTCGGTCAGGTCGACCGGGGCCTGATAGATGAGCTGTCCACCGGACGGCTTCTGGCCGACACCGCTGATCGCGTTGATTTCTAGCGTGTCGGCGTCAACGACCTCGACCCGGTGGGGCAGTTGCCGAGGTGGCTCGCGGTTCAAGCTGCTCATCCCGGCCACTCCGGACATCCAGGCGAGCCAGTCGCCAGACAGACCGTGCCCAGGCGCGGTGAAGCGCAGCGGGGCCGAGGCCTGAATGCTGGTGATGTTCCGGTACTCCCGGAGCGGCTGCATCAGCCGGATGGTGTTGCGAAGGGTGGCGCCGCGAACAATGCGCAGCGCCGCGCAGGCTGGTTGCATCGTGCTCTCCAGAACGAGAAAGCCCGCACTTGGCGGGCTTGGTAGCAGGGGCTGATCAGGTCAGGTCGAGCGACAGATATTCGCTGTAGTCACTGATTTCGAGCGTCAGCATCCCCAAACCCTGGACGCGTAGGCGGTAGTAGCCGGCACTGGTCGGCGGAAGGGTCAGGATGTACATGGTGTTGTCGGGATCCCGCTCGGCCGTGGCGCCATCCGGAACCTTTATCCTCAGCCCACTGCCGACAACGTGCAGAACGGTCGGCGACGCACCATCCCAGCTCTGCAACTCAATGAAGGCATCCACTGGCTGGCTCCCGATGTAACCCGAGAGAAAGTTCAGGTTTAGCTCCAGGAACGGAAACTCATCCTGTGGCGCCCACACCCATCCACCTGTCTGCGGCTGCAGGCTCTGCCCTTCTTCGCCGCGCGTTCTGCCGAGGCCCTGGGTCAGCGCCAGAAGGGTGTTGGCTGTCAGGTTGCAGCTGATGATCGAGCCAGCCGGCCACTCCTTCGCGACAGTACCTTCGTAGCCGCGCAGGATCGGGTACTGGCCCACGGTGTTGTCGGGCTGATAGCGAATGATCTCCCAGGAGCTCTGGTCGGCCGCTGTCACGGTGAGAATGAAGTAGTCGTCCGTGGCGTACATGAGCGCCGCGAGCTGAGCGATCGCCTCGCCTGACAGGGGCAGGACGTAGCCCTCGTCGGCGGCAAAGGTCGACAGCGTTTCAACGCTGAAATTGTTGATGAACAGCTGGGACATGCGCCCCTCCTATATCCAGAAACCGCGCTCGCGGTTGCCTTCCGTCCAGTCGACAT
The DNA here is from genome assembly GCF_014852585.1 of Pseudomonas sp. PDM18. GTDB lineage: Bacteria > Pseudomonadota > Gammaproteobacteria > Pseudomonadales > Pseudomonadaceae > Pseudomonas. The sequence goes on from NZ_JACVBX010000001.1 coordinate 507,319, forward strand.
CGACGTGGATCGCGTGCGTGAAGGGTTCGTAACTGCCTGTCATATGGGTGCGGTCCGGCGGATCGGTGTCGCCGGTGGCTTTGGTGTTATCCCAAGGCACCCCTGCCGTCGGCACGACCTTGGTCGACTTCGCATAGGTCGGCTGCGCCGAGGTGCTGACAGGTTGGTATTGCTCGAAGCGCAGCGCACTGAGGTGGTTGCTCAGCCGCATCGCCGTGATTGCGAGCCGATACGAGTCGGCGCTGCTGATCTCCAGATCGGTCGCCGCATCCAGGCGCAGGAGCGGCATGAACGAACTGTCAGCGGTCTCGAAGAACCGTCTCTGGAAGGCCTTGTTATAGAGCTCCTTCCCGTCCATCGTTGCGGAGCAGTTCAGGTTCCACCAGTCGCCGTCGGGGATGTTGTCGCCCGGTCCGCCGGCGCCGATCATGTACAGCGCTCTGCCGGACACAGGCGAGAACGCCAGCTCGGTAAAGGCACTGATGAAACTGTCGGTCAGCGGCAGGTCAACGGAAAGCGTGTAGTCGGACGAAGTCGTCGTGTTCAGGGTGAAGCTGGAGATCACCTCACTGCCGCGCTTCAGCCGCACCCGGCGCTCAAAGTCCCCGTCAGCGTGCAAGGCGATATCCGCATGGACACTGCCAGTCCTCGATCCCGCCACCGCAGAGCCGGTCACCAGCGTGTACCCGCCAGAGGCGGTGACCACTGGCGTCGCGTAGTTCAGGTGATCCTCCTCCTCCCAGTCCAGCCGCACTTCGACTAATTGATCCTGGTCGTCGTAGGTCAGCGCAACCAGGCGGTCGTGCATGTAGTAATTGCGCGAGCTGTTGCCGGTGGTGAAGTTGAGCGAGGTGGTGCTGTAACCGTACTGCCAGCCAGGATCGCCTGGCTGCAGCGTCGTGAAGGTGGTCGGTTCGTACAGCGCTTCGCCATGCAACAGGTTGCCGGAGCCGTCGCGTTCCTCGATCAGTACCGTCCCATTCAGGTCCATGTGGATACGGCCGGCGAGCTTCAGGCCACCAGTGACGGAGGTACTGAACTCGCCGAAGCACTGAGCGCGCGAGCGCAGCACCGTCAGCGTCACCACGAACTCCGGCCCAGGCCCGGCCAGCTCCAGCAGCAGGAAGCCATAGGGCAGGTCGCGGCAGTCCGGCGGGTTGGTCTTCGTCGGCAGCAGCGAGATGATCACCGACCGCCCATGGCTGGCGACGCTGGCCACTCGCATGGACAGAATCGAGCCGTTGGGAGGCGACAGGCCGGACGGGTTGGCCTGGCCCAGGTCGTTCAGCGTGACGCCGACCTCTACCGGCGCGACCTCCTCGGCGCCTTGCTCGAAGTAGCCATACGGCCTGACCTCGAAGGTGAAGGTCAGCGGCCCGGAGGACGATACCGTGCCGTAGCGCGGCGAGAGCGTGCCCGCCTTCGGTTTGATCCACCAACGCTGGCCGTCCGGGTCGATGCAGATCCAGCCGCCCATCTGCTCACCGAGCAGCGCCAAGGGGCTGCCGGAGAGCAGTGCATAGTTCTGCCAGGCTCGGCCGGCGGCGCGCTCGGCGGCGATCTCCTCCGGGGTCATGTCCAGCTCGCCGATCCCCGGTACCTTGATCAGGTGCGTGCTGCCCTCGTCGTCGCGCGGGATGCCGGCGGACGCATCGAACAGAGAGGCGGCGATGGCTTCATTCAGCGGCCACTTCGCGGCATCGATCATCAGGCCGGTGGTGGCGCCGAACATCAGCGCAAGCCCGTGGTGGTGATTACCCCAGACCCTGATCTCGCCCAAGCTCAGCGGGTGGAAGTCGTTCATGGGGTCTCCGTCGGCGGCTGCGCGTAGATCATCTTCACCTCGGCGTTATTGGCGTCGCGCATGTACACCTCGTGGATCGGCTTCACCTTCCAGCTCAGCAGGCCGTCGGTGCTCTTGATCTCGATTTCCGGGTGGTAGGTGCGCTCGGTGAAGTTCGATTCCTGCAGCGGGCTGGCGATACCGCCAGAGCTGGCGGCCTGGGGCTTGTAGACGGCACGGCCAGGCGTAGCCGGTCGAGCACCGCGGCGCTCCAACTCGTTGAGTGCACCGATCTGCCGACGCTGGCTCTCCAGCGATTGCAGGTCACTAACCAACTGCTGTGACTGGCGAGCGGCGGTGATGCCATTTCCGATCGCGCGGCGCTCATCCGCAAGGGTCATGGCTATAGCCTCAGCAAGTCATTGGGGATGGCCACCCGGTAGGTCTTGGCCGTCTCGGCGGTGAACTCGTCGCGGTGCTCGGCCGGCACTTCCGGCGCGGTCGTCTGGTGGCGCCGCGGGAACTCCTCGGTGGGCGTGCCGATGTCCAACTCGTCGTAGTTGCCCGAGAAGCCGTCCAGCGTGTCGTCGTAAGTCATCTGGCCGCGCCCGCGCAGCTGGGTCGGCAGTTGGATCAGCGCCGGGATGGTACCGGTGACATCGCTGGCCGGTGGCGCCGGCAGCGTGGTCGGGTCGTCGATCGTGCCACCGCCGCGGCTGATGGCCAGCGTGATGGTGCTGATCGCTGTCTGCCCCTGCAGGTCGAACTCATCGATCAGGGAGAACACCTTGCCCTGAGCCTGGATGCGGTCCTCCATCAGCACGGTGTGCACCAGGTCGATCCCCAGCGCCATCGTGGTCGGCACCTGCCAAGCCACCTTGTTTCCCCGGTGGGCGCCCAGGATCGAAACCCGCGCACCCTCCAGCAGGCAACTGGCGGCAGTCGCAAGGCGATCCTCCTCGCGCAGGTCCACCAGGTAATCCTCGATCGCGTCCTGCACCGCATCCGGCTCCGGGTCGGTGAACTCCGCCGATTCCCAGTCTTCCGACCGCTTTAGCTCGCTTTCCAGCGCCTCGCCGTCACGGCGCAGTACCGGCCCAGCCTGGGCGACACTGGTGGGTGCCTCCACGGTGAGCACGTACTTCTCTGTGATTGGCTGAACCCAGCGCATACCACCGACCACGTTGGCCGCCAGCAGTAGGTTGTTGAATTGGTTGTTCCAGGCCTGCGGCGGGTCGCAGTAAACCCCGGACAGCGGCACGGTTAGAAACTCCGCGCCGGAGAGCAGCTTGTAGCCAGCGGAGTTCAGCGCTTCCTCCACCATTTCAATGGTCGGCAACTCAGTCGAGTTGCCGCGCCAGATGCAGAAGCTGTTGTCCACCGACCAGCCCTGGATGTCCGGGTGTTGCCAGTTGTAGGCCTGGTGCCGCTCGCGCAGCCGGCTGAAGCGATAGCTGAAGGTGATTTCCACCTGGTTGATGCGGTCGGATAGCTTGGCCAGATCGACCGACAAGGAACCGTCGATGGTGCTCCCCGGTCCGAAGCGCTTCAGCGGCGCCTGAGCCTTCCAAGGGGTCACCCTGAGAACGCCCCCCACCGACCGATCGAGACTCCCAGCCACGGACGCAAGGCGCTCGGTGGCATAGTCCCAGCGGCTACGGCCTTCCGTTGCCTCGAATACGTCCGCCGTCCAGGTTCCGCCGACCACGGTATCGATCGCATCGATCTCCATGGCCTCGACCAGGTCCTGCAGGCGGTCGGTCGCTGCGCACGACACGATGCGGTTGCGAGGGTCATAGCTCGGCTGCTCCAGCCAGCCATCGAAGCGCTCCTCCTCGATCCAGCCGGACTCCCGGCTCTCCAGGTAGAAAATCTCGACCGAACGACCGGTCCAGCCTACGACGTCGACGCCATCGTCGGGCAAGTAGAGCGAGAACTCGGCGATGGCCGCCGCGCCTTCCTCCCGCTCAACTCGCACCTTGCCCGCCACCTTGGCGGTGACGTCTTCAGTCCCCAGCATCACCCGGCAGGACCAGAGGACCGACTGCGGGACCGCTACGGGCTCCATCGCTGATCCCTGGCCGCCGCCCAGGGTGTTCAGCGCGACGGTGTTCAGCGCGGCGCCATTGATCAACATCTACAGCTCCTCGCAGGTGATCTGCCAGCCGTGCGGCGTGGCGCCGTTTCCGGGGTCCATGTCACCCTGTGGCCGCTTCGCCGAGACGGTGAACATGGGCATCCACAGCACCTGGTAGAGGCTCGCGCCAGGTACCTCGGCGACCTCCGCCGCGGCACCGGTCAGCACCACTTCCGCGCCAACCCACTCCTTGCCTACCAGCGCCAGCGCATAGACAGGAAAGTCCGGCCGAGGCGTGCCGATGATCTGGAAGCTGCGGCCCTCGCTGACGATGCTCAGTTGCTTGGTGCAGCGCAGCTCCAGGGGCTGGGTGTAATCGAGCCCGTCCAGCCCCGGAGGCATCCAACCGGAGCCGCTAAGCGCGATCGCCGAGCGCTGCCAGTGGGTCTGCTGCACGCCCGCGCCGCTGGTGAGCCGTAGGATTTCCGGGCCGCCCAGCGGAGTGATGGACTGCGCCACGGTGCCGGCGTGCAGCACGATGGGCAGGCCGCCCAGCATGACCATGGGTAGAGACATTCAGGTGCTCCAGAAAAGGAAAGCCCCGCGGGTGCGGGGCTCAGTTTTTGCGACGGTGGCCTTTCTTCAGTGACTCGCGGTGCAGGCTTTCGAACTGCTCACGTGGCGCCTGCATGGTGAAGGACTGGCCATTTAAGTTCAGGATCACGGTCCCAAGGCTTTCGCCGCCGGCCATCCCATCGACGAGCGACGACGCCAGCGCTGGAATGCTCGGAACCATCCTGGGAGCGACAAGGCCGCCAGTTGCGTAACCGCGCCAGCCACTTCCCAGCTTGGCCCGAAGCCCCTGCATGGTGTTCTGGAAGCCATTGCGCCGAATCAGCTCAAGGAAGCTGAGCGCGCCGGGCTCCCTGACCACTTCCTGTGGCTGGACGTGCTCGCCACGGTGGACAACGCCAGCCGGCTCGTACTTGCCGCCAGGACCGGTATAGCCCCCGACATCGAAGCCGGTTGAAGCTCCGGGAAAGCTAACCTGAGGGTTCATCGTCCCTGGCGCTTGCATTTCCGAAGGAGCTTGCAGGGTTACCGGAATGATCATTTGCTGGGCAAGGCCGGCTGCAATCTGCTCCAGCTGCTCTCTGAGCAGATCGAGGCTCTCTGTATTCAGTCCAAAAGATACCTCGACGTTCTGGATGCGACTGATGCGCTGCTCCAGATCATCAAGTCCAGACTGGTTGATGGCTTCGACAGCCTTTGCGTTTCCCGTCTCGATCTCTGCAGCTTTATTCGCAATGCTCTCGAGCTCCTTCGCAACCCCGTCGAACCCGTAGGTATTCCCGCCAGCATCCTTCAGTTGCTGAAGGGCCTGCATCGCTCGGCGAGCTTCCTCGACAGCCTTCTGGGAATCGCCACCTTGCAGAGCCGTTCTTGCAGATGCCTTTGCCTGGACAACGTCACCAAAATCGACCTCACCACCAGTGACCGTGTCGCCAAGCGAGCTGCGGAGGTCTGCAAACTCCTTCTTGATGGAAACCTGTCGTGCGAGAGCAGCTTGAAGGTCCTTCGTTGACTGGCTTAGCAGGGCCTTGGTCTTCTCGACCTGTTCGCTCAGATCCGCAACCATCTGCGCCTGAACGCGCTTCAGATTCCCCTGATTGTTCTTGAAGGCCTCCTCTCTCGCCCGCTGCTCTCTGCGGATAGCCTCCGTTAGGTCACCCTCCTTCTTGACCACCAAGTTATGGGAGCCGTTGATCGACTTTGCGAGATCATTGATGGAGCCGGCAATGGCATCGCTGGCCCCTGACTCTTTCGCGTAGCGACCCCAGTACTTCCTCGTTTCGGAGAAAAGGCGACCCGTGGCGGCCCCGATCTCGGGAGTGAACGAGTCGATCTCCTGGCGGAGCTTGGGCAACTCGCCACGCAGCGCACCGACTACCTGCTCCGTGCTCAGCTGCCCCTCTGTGGACATCTTTCGCAGTTCGCCTACGGTCACTCCAAAGGAGTCCGCCAGCGCCCCAGCGAGACGGTCGGAGCCTTGAAGCACCGAGTTAAATTCTTCGCCGCGAAGAACGCCGCTGGCCAACGCCTGGGAGACTTGTTGAATGACGGACGCCGTCTCTTCAGCCGACGAACCGCCAACCTTCAGGCCTATCGAGATTGCCTCGACAGTTTCAAGCGCAGCGTCCTGCTCCATTCCGGCGTCGCGAAGCGGCCTCTGCAATCTGGAGAAGAGACCGATCAGGTCTTCGACATCGCCCTGGGTCCTGTCGGCAATGCGATCAAGTTCCAATTGCGCGTCATTGAACTCCTCTTGAGATTTGGTCGCCAGTCGCAGCCGCGAGTCCATCCGTCCAACCTGGTCAGCACCTTCTGCGACTTGAGCAACACCAGCCGCCAGAGCTGCCACAGATGCAGCACCGACCGCCGCCGCGCCGCCACCACGAAGACTACCCAGAATCGGAATTGCGCCGGTGGCACCAGAAAGGGCATTTGCCCCAATGCCACCACCCTTGGAAAGCTTTTTCAGCTCCGCATTGGTCTCGGAAATTCGAGTCTTGAGAACTCGCTGAGCCTGCGCCAATTCTTTCGTACTGAGGTTCCCGCTGCTGCGCAATAGCTGATACTGCTGCGTCAACTGAGCAACTGCAGTCTGAAGCTGCCTTGATCGCCCGATGCCCAGCGCGCTCTTGGCTTCCTCAATGTTGAACCGACGCTGTTCATTCGCAGCGAGGCGAAGTGCAGCGGCTTGCTGACGAACGCCCTGGGCCGCCAGTTCACGCTGTGATACCGGCTGCTTGGTAATGGAGCGCATCTCGCGGAGTCGGACCAAGGTGTCGGAGACGCTTTTCCGGTAGTTCGCCTGGGCGAGCGCCAAGTCGCGAGAGGAAAGTACCCCGGCCTCTTTGACCAAGCGGAACTGCTCACGAAGCTCTACAAGCTTGCGCTGAGCCTGAGCAATCTGATTGACACCAAGAGCCTGGGAGGCTCGACTCAAATCGGCCTCGGCCGCCCCGGAAGAGATGCGTTGGCTCAGCTCCCTGCGCAGCCGCGACTGCTCAGTGGCAAGGTTGCGCGTATCGATCCCCGCGGCCTGCAAATCAGCCCTCATGGCCGCCAGACTCACCCGGCGCTGCACCTCGACACGGTCGAGACGCTGAAGCTCTGCGGTGGCTGCTTTGTAGGAGGCCTGCAGTTCTTTACTGGGTGACGCGGAGCGCGCGAGCTCATTACCCAGATCGCGCACTCGGCGCCGAGCCTCCTCGGCCGCCCGCGCACCTTTATCAAGCTCCTCCTCCAATGACCGGAACGAGTTCACCTGGCGAAGGGGCTTCTCAACCTCGCGAACTAGCTTCTGCCACTCCGAACGAAAGGACCCCACGTTTCGAGTAGCGGCATCAACATCCGCAGAAAGCCGGAGCTCAACATCAGTCATGGAATTAGCCCTTCAAGGAGCGCAGAAAAAGGCGCCACGGGTACGAAAGAACGTTGGAATGCCCAACACGAACCAGAGCGCAGATGGACTTTTCCAAGCAAATCAGGGCATCGCCTGGCGCTTGGCCAGTCTCGCCCCCATCTCGAAAAAATGGCGGTTCATCGCCTTGCACTCAGCTAACACCTCCTCCAAGTGGCTGGGCAGCATTTGCTCAACCTGGTCCTTGGTCAGAGTGGTGAACGCCATGAGGTCGCACAGCCGCAGATCCGGCAGAAGGAAGTCCCCGAGAGCGTCGTCCTCGTTCACCGCCTCAGCCGAGCTGAGCAGCGCCCTTATCTCCGACACGCACAGCTCCTTCACCGTAAGTTCGAATGGCCCCGCCTTGATGACCTTCCTTCCCGCTACTTCAGACATACCAATCTCCTGGCAATAAAAAACCCGCCGAAGCGGGTTGCTGTTTACTTGGTCAGTCAGCAGGACTTATCTGACTTGGTTATCACCATTTTTTCGTCGGGCTTGCTGCAAGAAATGAGCACACTCCCATCCACCGTACAGATGCGAGTCACGGTCATCTGCGAAGTATTTACGATGTGAACGATGTCCGAGGGAGAGACGTTTAGTTGAGCAACAACCCTGGACTGGGTCGCCAAACACTCATCGAACGTAGCTCTGACAGATTGAGAAGACGCCTCCGCCAACGCACCGCCTGACGCTACTGCAAACAAAAGCCCCGCAATAATTCTCGAAGACATTGGCATCCCTCCCAGTTGAAATGGGTGGAATGTATCACCGAGCAAACACGAATACCCAGCGCTTGGCTGGGGTGAAGATCAAGTGCCCATCCCTAGGCTCTCGGGCGCTGACTAGCCTTGGGGTGGTGAAACGCCACCCCACAAAGCGACACTCATGCGGCAACCTTCCCGATCAGCAAGGCTCCGGCGTGCCGGACAAACTCAACCGTCGCATCGCGCGCCTTTTGTGCCGCCACCCGGTGGACGTCGCCGGCCTCCAGGCTTTCATGCAGGGCCCGGCGGAACACAGCTTGGACCGATGTCAGCAGCAGGCGCTGCTCTATCGTCAGATCGGTGCGCTGCCCGCTCGTCAGGCCCAGCGCGGCATTGATGGCCTTGTTGGCATTGATGTGGAAGATGCGTTCGGGCGTTGTGCTGCCGCAATCCTCCGCGCGCTTAGCCAGGAGCTTCACTTCGTCATGCAGAGCCCGGTAGAGGGGCAGGTACTGCATGTCATTGATGGCCGTTCCCGCTCTTGCACTCCGGAATGCCTTGACCAGTTTCACCTTGAGGGCCCGGACCCTCTTGGTATTACGGCTGTACGTTAAGAGCAAGTAGGCTTGGTCCTCATTGAGCATGGCGAACTTCTCAGGCTGTCCGCGCCCTACGATTTCTCCGATTTCAAATCGGAGTATTCCAAGCTCCTCAAAGTCAGCGCTGTACGCCGTAATCAACTTCATCGAGCTTTCGTGCTGATTACCCAGGTCTACTGCAAGGGCGCGAGAATCAACACGCGCCTCACCATTCGACTGAACGATCTCGATAGCGCTCATGCCAGTGCACTCCCCTGCCAGTCCAGCTCGTTGGCACAATGCTTCTTCAGGTGGGCGGCCGAGCCGAGGGAGTCATAAAGGAAGCTCGCAATCTCCATACCTGCGCTGCATCCCAGGCTACTGAGATGATGGCTGAGCCGGGAACGCTCCATGATCTTCCAGGACTGCTCGACGTTGTTGATCAGGGCGGCGATGTTCGACCAGGTGCAGATGTCCACAGTCGAGGCCTGATCAACCTTCGGCAGCCACTCGCCGGACACGGAATACGCGGCGATGAAGTTACAGGCGGCTTCGAACTGCCTAGCCGGAATCAACTCCGTGCGCGGCACATTGAACCGAGTGTGCAGGCGGTTGTGCATGGCCAGCTGGAAGCCCTGCCGGCGGTCAGCAGGGACGGCCTGGGCCTTGTCTCGGATCACCCCCTTGATGACGCCCAGCTCGGACATGCCGATGACTTCATCCAGGAGCGTCGCCATCTTTCCGGCGTCCTCGTAGCGACCGTGCTTGCGGATTGCCGGGAGCACCTCTGCGGTCACCCACTTCTTGAAGCGCTTCGCCTCGGGCTTACGACTGCGAAGGATCGCCGAGTAAAGGCCCGACTCATTGATGACCAGCATCTCCTGATCCACCGATCCGAATTCGCCATGCTGGTTTTTGGAGGGGGTACGCACAATCTGCGTACCCCTTTCATCATCATCCAGATTACGAGTCATATCGGCCGCCATCCGGTAATCCAGCGCGGCGGACACATCGGCGGCAACGAACCAGGGCTGGCCATCGACGAGCAAAGTGCGGACCTGCTGCCTGCCAAACTCGAAGGGGATTACACGGTGCAGTGATATGCTATGATCACTCATGACGTTTTCTTCCTGATCGATGACGACGTTATCCGAAGCCCTGGTGCCTGGCCGCACCGGGGCTTTTTTATGCCTGCTTGATTTGTTCATCTCTTTGCTTTGCCTCCGCGATAAGCCCCAAGACCTCAGCCTGCATGCTGTGAAATCGACTCTTAGCCTTTGTCTCCAGCCAAGCCTTCATTTCCTGCGGCATCCTCATTTTGAATTGCGCTTCAGTGTGTTTCATATGCCCTCCATGAGCGGACCTATTAGGTACGTTTAGAGTAGAACCTAATAGGTCCATTTACGTCAAGACCTAAATGGTCCATCCTTCTGCGCCATGAAGCAGACCGACCCCCAATACAAGCTCCGTATCCCAGAGGACGTTAAGTCTGCGCTGGAGGAGGCGGCCAAAGAGTCGAAGCGTTCCCTTAACGCGGAGATCGTCGCCAGGCTCGAACGCAGCATCGAGGCCGACAAGATTGGTCTTACAGCGGACCTAATGGACACCCTCGCACTTCAGGCAATCCTCACGTTGACGCTACTGAATGACCTCGATACCGAGAAAATGTCGGGCTCCCAGTTGCTGGCGATTGACGGGCTCCGCCAAGTGTCTGAGCGGGTAGCCAAGCGTCTTCAGATCAACAAGAAGTCGCCCTACTTCGTCAGCGTCGTTAAGGACAGCGACGACTAGCCTGAGGGACGATAACCATGCCGAAAGGCTCGTGCCAGATGGCTTTTTGTCCATGCACGCTGCAGTGATATCGCAGCGAGTAGTCAGCTACGAACCAAAGGGTCTTCACAATGTGAAGACCCTTTTTCTTTACGCCGCAGCCAGTTCCTTCTTGATGCGGAAGTACTTCGACAGGCCGCCGCCGACCTTGGTGGAGTCACGGAGCACCTTCGCGGTTGCCTGGAATCCGCCGAAGTCTTCGGTGTTGATCCAGTCCATCTGGGTCGCCAGGTTGAGTCGGCACTGGAAGAAGCGAGCCTCGACGCGCTTCTGGGTGCCGGCGGCGTTCTCGCCCTCGAAGAGGAACTCGAAGGTCTTGCCGCTGTTGGTCAGCGCCTCGATGACGTCCACCGCGGCGGAGCTGTAGTCCACGCTCACCTTAAAGGGGGTGCCCGGGGCGGCCTTGATCGCGGTTTCCAGTGCGCCGCCGGAGACAACCTCGATGCCAGAGCCAGTCATCACCCAGTCATCGAACTCGTCGTAATCGGTGGTGCCAGCTTCGTTGCTCACGTTGGAGATGGTGAGAGGCATCTGCGCCAGAGCAATGGTGCCGTCCACATCGGCGACATGCTCTTCACCGGTTACGGTGGTCGCGGCGACGCTGGTGACGTTGCCCCAAACCAGCGCAGCCAGCACCCAGCTGAAGATCTCGCGGAAGTTGATGGAGAGCGACACGCTGGTGACGCGGTCCAGGCTGTCGTACTCACCGCCCTGAGGGGTGGTGGTGTCGGCCAGGGTCAGGCTGTTGGTTTCGGTGGCATGCTGGATCGTGGAGACCAGGCCGACTTTCTGGAAAGGCAGCCCGGAGCCAACCTCGCGCGCCTTGAGGTGGCCGCCGATGACGACCGTCTCTTTGACAATGGCCATGGGTTAGGCCTCCTTCACAGTGTGGGTGGCACCATCGACCTTCTTGGTTTCCTCGAGGAAAGCCTTCTGGCGCGGGGTTACCTTGATCTTGTCGCCGGCCTTGTAGGCGACGCCCTTGTGGGTGTGCTCGCCGGCGAGTTTGACCTCGACCAGCTGCACGGCTTTCTCTTCGCTCATCGGTGAGCTTCTCCTGATGGTTGGTGCGGTTGGCAGATTCAGCCGAGTACAACCCAGAGCAGCAGCGGGATCGCCACCACGCCCTTGGGAAGTTCGGTGTCTGGGAGGAGCTGATTTGAAGCTTTGAAGGTGACCTTGTAAGGCCCCCTACTACCCCACGGCTTGACGGTCCCCTCCGGCACCATCAAGGCGCGCAGAAGATCGGCAAAAACGTCGTTGAGAGTTGCCAGCGTCTCGTCGGGATCACTCGGGTCGGCAAGAGCGATGACCTTTCGCCCGAGCTGTACTGCCCACTGGGTAGCACCCAGCGTCGGCGGCGGCGTTTCGTCAGGCTGAATGACGATGGTTGGATAGGCCGCCTCTTCGTCGTCGATGACCTGCTGAGCGAAGCCGAAGCGAACTCTCGTGCCGACATCGGTGAAGTAGCCGTTTGACGGGGTGATCTGCGCCAGCCGGTCCCGCAGAGCCTGGTCGGCCTGGTTGAGAGGGTTCGTGTTCACAGGTCTGCTCGCTCAAGCTGTCGAAGCACCTCGCGACGCAGTACCCGCTCCCCTTCCTCCCGATAGTCCGGAAGACGGGTATTAAGTATTTGCGATGGAGAGGGGCCGTAGAGGACTTCGATCGGGAGGCGGTCTTTGCCAGTGCGTCGAGCGATCAGGCCGTCGGTCTTCGACGAGCCCATTGACGGCACGATGAATGCACCTGGCAGGTTCTTCTCCGTACCGCCGACATTGACGCGGATGCCAGCTCGAACGCGCTTCCCTTTCTTCCGGGTGCGGTACATCTGCTTGTGAGGGAAGTGGCTTAGCACCAGACCCCGCTTCAGCGCCCAGATCCGCACGGCGTCGGCGATGCGGCGGGCCTTGGTGAGGCGGACCCGGTCTCGCAGAACTGGCCGCTTGATGTTCACCGTTTCGCCCATCTCCTTAAGGATCTGGGCGCGCAATGTTTCCCCGGTGTCGTTCAGAGCCATCAGGGCAGCGCGGTTGATCTTCTTCGGGACCTCATCCAGGCGACTCAACTGTTCCTTGAGGCCTGACAGGCTGACCTTAACTCCACTCATGCTGACCTCACCGCCGCGGTGACGATGGTTCCGTCGTTGCGGACCTGCTCGAGCACGACCCAGCGCTTGCCGCACACGGTGAAGATGCCTTCTCGGCGGACCTTCTCCAGCTCTTCTGCAAGGACACTGATCTGCGTCTGGTCAATGGAAAGCACGCCATCCGGCCCCACCCGCTCGACGTCATGCAGCAGGATCAGCTGCAGGTCGTCGACTGGTGCCTGGGTGGAGTCGTGGTAGCGGCCGCGTTCGATTTCGCCGAGGCGGCGCAGGATGTCCCGCGCCGCCCGAGCCTTCAGCTGCCGCCGGTCCATCACTTGGTCAGCTTGATGATCGCCGCCGGCTGGGTGCAGAGGTTCAGCGGGTTCTTCTGCGCTTCCAGCTCGACGCCGCGATTCATCGGCAGCGGCTCCTGGCGGGAGTACAGCGGGAGGCCCAGGGTGTTGACGGTCTCCATGTAGTCCGCCGGTGCGTTGCGGGTGATGAACAGGTCGGCGACGCCTTCCGGCACCAGGTAGGCTTCGTCCGGACCGATGAAGGCCTCGCTGCCCACCTTGCCGCGGTACTCCTCCCACAGCACGTCGGCGAAGAGGAAGCCGCCGCGCACATCGTTGCGCAGCATCTCGCCCTCGTTGTAGCGCTCCCAGGCCTTGACCACCTTGGCGTGGTCAGTGAAATCGTCGAAGAAGCTGGAGCCACAGAATGCGCGGTAGCCGGTCACCATCGCGGCACCCAGCGCGTCTTCCGACTTGCGCTTCGCCTCCATGACCTTGCCGCGGACGTTGGTACCAGCGTTGCCCAGGGCGAGGGAAACGACGGTCTGGTCAATGCCGAACTCGTCGTAGAGGTCGTAGATGACGCTCACACCGTCGGCATCCAGGATCAGGCCCTTGATCGCGCCGATACGGTGGAATTCGAGGGTGGTCTCGAGATCGCGGCCGAACTTCGCCAGGCGCTGGCTCACGACGTTTTGCACCGCCTCCAGCTCGCTTTCGCTGCCGAAGGCGCGCAGGTTCTGGATGGTGTCGGCGAGCAGCGAATCGCCCACTTTCAGATGCGGCACGGTGAAGGAGCGCAGCGAACGGGCATCACGCTCTGCCGGCTTCACCGGTTGGCCGCGTTGTGCAACCGGGACGAGGGAAATCTTGCCCTTGTTGTACTCGATGGTGACGGTGGTGGTGGTGACGCCTTCTTCCTGGAACAGGCCCAGCGCGCCGATGCGACCGGGCTGATAGTCCTGCTGGTTGATGGCGGCAGTGAGGGACGCAACGCTGAAAGCGTCGTTGTTGAAGATGTCCATATGGGCCATGTAAACGGTCTCCTGAAAGGGTGCAGGTCGCGGCGGGATCAGCGCGCGAGGATGAACGCGCCGGCCAGTACCTGGAGCGCTTCGGTTTTGTCTTCGTCGCTGATGCCGACGGGCCAAACGAGCAAGTCGGCGCGGACTTCGGCCAGGCGGGTGTAGCCCACAGCGTTGACGTCGCCAACGGTGGCGTCCGCGTGGGCGCGCAGGACCGCGGCAGCGTTCTGGCTGCCATCGGTGGCGGCCGGCGCAAGTGCGACGTGTTTGCCGGTGGCGGTGACCTTGCCGAGCACGGTGCCGGGCAGGTGCACGCCGGTGTCGATGACGATCGAGTCGCGCGACAGGTTGCCGTTGGCTTCGGAAAGCACGAAGTCGCCGGCGCGGCGGGATTCATTCAGTACGGGCATCTCTTCTTACCTCGCGTTGCGCCGCTTGTAGGTCGCGGCATAGATGGAGCCGGAGGCAGACGCCCCGGTATTGGCATCCGCTTGTTGGCGGCTGCTGATCTTGGAGCCGCCTTCCAGGCGGCTCGCCAGTTCCTGGCGCACCACCTCGACACCCGTTCGGGCGTTGATGTAGCCGGTGGCCAACTGAGGCATGCCGGCGGCGGTGCACAGGTTGCGGATCTCCTTGGCGCCGTCGGCAGCTGCAGTCATCTGAGACGCAGTCCACTTTTCGCGGATCGCCAACGAGGTCATGTCGCCGAGGCCTGCGGAGGCGCACTGCTCCGCTAGGAGAGCAGGGTCGAGAGGCTGATTTGCTGCGGCTTCTGCAGCCGCCTGCTCTTGAGCCGCCGCAGCAGCGGCTGCAGCGCCAGCGGCATCATCGTCGACCGCTGCGCCCTCGCTTTCAGCCGTGCTGGCGGACTCTTCGTCGTTCTCTTTCTCAGGCTCTTGCGCGGTGACGCCGGCCGCAGTGCCCGATTGCATGGAGGCTCGGCGGCGGGTGTAGGTACCGCCCTGCAGCTCAGCCATCAATTCACGAAAGGTGCCCAGGTGATCCGCCAGGCCGGCGTCGATGGCAGCCTGCCCGAAGAACAAGCCAGCCTCGGTGCCCCGCACTGCAGAGACATCCATGCCGCGGTACGCCGCCACGCTGCTGGTGAACAGTTCGTGGATGCGATCGGACTCCGCCTGCATGAAGGTGCGCGCAGAGTCGGAGAGCGGCTCGTTCGGGTTGCCGGCAACCTTCATGGCGCCGGAGTGGACGTAGGTCCACTTCACCCCTTCCTTGGCGTTCTTCTCGGAAACGTCCTTGTGCCCGATCACCACGCCGACACTGCCGACGCCACCGGTGCGGGTTAGCCAGATTTCGGAGCAGGCTGCAGCCAGGCCGTAGCCGCCCGAATAGGCGTAGTCGTCGACCATCGCGATGAGGGTCTTGGTCTTGCGCAGCTCCACCATGCGGTCAGTGGTGTCGAACAGCTGAGCGGCCTCGCCGCCGGGCGTCTCCATCCGAAGCACGACGTGAGTGATGTTGGCGTCGGCCTCCAGGTCATCGAAGGCGAGCATCAGGCCTTCGTAGCTGACTGGGGCGGCGCCACAGGCGGGCGCTTCGGCCAGACGCGAGACCAACGGCCCGGAGACGTCCAGCACTGCGATGTGCCCAACCTTCTCCATCACCTCGCGGGGCTCGCCGGCGGGGCCAGCGTCGACGCGACCATGCAGCCAGCCGTCGATCAGGGTTTCTGCCATGCCCGGCTCGACCAGCAAAGGCCGGTTGATGGCGCGGGAGTAGATCTGCGACACCAGCGGGCCGCCCTGACCACGGCTGAAGAGCCGAGCCAGCAAGGAGGTCGATTTCGACATGTAGTGCTCCAGAATGAAGAAGGCCCGCAATCGCGGGCCTGGGTGGTTATTGCTCGTCCTTCACCGGTATGGGGTCGTGGCTGTAGCTGAGCCCCAGTCGTTCCGCTCGGTCAGCGTCGCGCCGGTTCTGCATGTCGATCTCCTCGACGTCATAACCGCGATCGGCCGCGGCGGCCTCTCGAGAGCCCAGACCACCAGCAATCAGCATCAGCTCGCCCTGGGCATCCTGCACCGGGTGCAAGTAGCGCCAGGCCTGCGGCCGCCAGGAGCAGGCGACGTAGTCGTCTCGCCGCGTGGCGAAATCAGGGGCGCGCAACAGGCCTGCGAGCACTGCGGCGTCGATGAAGCTCTCCCACATCCACTGGCATAGCTGTGGAATGGTGTAGAGCCACTGATACTGCTCAACTCGACGGTGATACTCGTTGAGGATCGCCCGCAGGATTCGGTCGTTGACGTTGCGCATGTCGCCGGACAGCAGCTCGTAGGGAATACCGCCCATCGACGCAGCGACACCGAGCAGCTGTTGCCGCATGAAATCGCCGTAGTTTCCGCCCTGGTCGCCGTCGAAGAGTTTGATCTCTTCGCCCGGCATCAAAGCAGGGAAGGATCCCGGCTGCATGTTCACTACTGGAACACCGCCGTCGTCGCCCAGTGGCTCACCAGTAAAGGGATCGAACTTGAAATCTTCCTCGTCGTACTGCTGCCGCGTGATCACACCGGTGTAGTCCGCGCGGGTCTTCTTGCGCGTCAACTCGGCGTCGTCGTACTCGTCGAAGTCCCGCGCCTTGATCAGCGCCTGGACGGTCTCGGCGATTCCGCGCACCTGACCGGGCCGCAGGGGAGCGAAGTGGTGCGCCACCTGGCTTGCCGGAACCGGTACTGGCTGAGTCATCCCTGTCGAGGTGTCGCTGGGATGGCGCGGGTACATCCAGTACGCATGGCGCTTGCCGCCCCGGAACTCGACGCCTGCCACAATTTCGCTCTCGCCGCGCACCTCGTTGAGGTTGTGCGGAACCTGGTCGCCCTCGATGAGTTGGAACTGGATGGGCACCATCCGGCCGTTGAGCGGCAGGTGGTGCCGCTTAACGAAGATTTCCCCGGCTTCCTTGCGGGAACGCACGGCCAGGGCCATCAGGCCGTAAACGTCGAGCTGCTCGTCGAAGTCAGCGGCCTGGCGGAAGGTGTTCTCCCACAGATCGTTGGCCATCGCAGCGAACTCGCGATCCTTGCAGGCCGAGCGCGGCTTGATGCCGGTGCCGATCTCGTTCGCGGTCCAGTTGCCGACCCCGTTGGCGATCCAGCCATTGTTCCGGACCGCATCGCGAGAGCGAGAGCGCACCGTACTCAGGTGGCTGATGACCGACCGCGTGGGGCCTGCACTTCCGGGCGTCCAGCTCTTCAGCCGGCGGCCCGAGCTCGCCGCGTCGTAGTTCGCCTGCGGCTTCAGCGGCTGGCCATCGATTTGAAAGCCACGATTTGCCAGGGTTTCGAATTCATCCATCACAGCCCCCTGGAGTGGTTCAGTCGGTAGCCGCGGATTCTCCGGCCATTACCAGCGGCTAGGACCTCGGCCTTGATCGTGTCGCGAAGCTCGAGGAGCTGCGGCAGTTCAGCCGTTGCATAGCGGGTGGAATCGTTGGGGCCGAAGCGAACCTCGACCACGCGCTCACCTCGCGCCAGGTCCACGATCGCCTGTTCGACCTGGGCGAGGTGATCTTTCGTGTATGCCATCAGCGGGACACCTGCATTCGCACCCTGCGGGTGGCGGTTTTCTTGATTGGTTTGGCTGGTGGTTCCAGAGGCCGGGGCTTGACCACCTCAACGTCATTCACCTGGTGGACGTGTGGGTTTTCGTCCCAAGGCCTGGCAAACGGCTTCGGCCGCTCCCAGTCCATCTGCTCCAAGCCCAGCTTGATCGCGCCGGCTCGGGAATAGCAGAACAGGTCAAACGCCTCGTTGGCGCCCTTGGAGGGCTTCTCCCAGCGCTGGGTCTTGCGCACCTCGCAGGTCAGCTCTTCAAACCACCACTCCCCCAGCCACTCAGGCAAATGGACGTAGCCGGGACCGGGTTTCGCCCGCTGCAGGTCGTTGTTCACCGCATCCTTCAGCAGAGTGGTGTTCAACAGCCACACCGGGATTTCCCCCCGAGCCTTGGCCTTCCGGTCCTTCCGCTCGCTGTCTGGGTAGCTCTCGCGCAAGCGCGGCGCGTTGGCTTGGCTCCCCCCCTTCACGAGCATGAACTGCCGGTGGAGGCTGCGCCGCTTGAGTTTGCGGTAGAAGTCGTAGGCCTTCTCGGTAACGCCTGCCTTACCACCCGAGTCGCATACCACTAGCGCCGGCAGCATGGCGCGCCCGCTGCCGTCGGACAGCGGGTAGGCCTTCTGCATGACGTCGCTGATCAGGAGCTCCCAGTCTTCCAGGTAGGCAGACGGATCGACCGGCAGCGGCTCCCCGTCCTCCCCTTTGCGCCGGCTGGTGCGGATGTTGTATCGATCGACCAGCCACTCTTCGCCATGCGCCCCGTAGCCGTGGACCTGAACGACGAAGCGCGGTTTGCCGCCGGCCTGGACGTCCACTGAGGGAACGATGAAGCGGACGCCCTCGGGAATCTGGTGCTTAACCACCTCCTCTCGGCGATCGATCAGCACATCGGCCGATCGAACAGACTCTGAGCGCTGCGGCATGTAGGGCGCGCCCTGGTCGAGGTTCGTTGTGCCCTTCAGCTTGGTCTCGTCACCGGTGGTGACGTAGGCGTGCACGCCCTCCAGATAGCGCAGGCAAATCGACTCCCAGCTCTGGAAAGCTGCCGGCATGCCACCCAACCAGAAGCTGGCCATCTTGCTCTGGCGGGCCTCGCCGGATATCTCACCGCCGCGGCTGATCCGCTGACCTTCAATCAGCCAGCGGCCACTGCGGTTCATCTCACGCTTGTGCTTCTCACTGATCAAGTCACCGCAGTGCGGACAACTGAAGTAGGCGCTACGCGCCGCAAGCTTCATCAGGTCGGCACTGCGAATGGTCTCTTTTAGCTCCTCGAAGCTCGGAAGCGCGAAGGAGCTGATACCCGGCTCAGGCTCGCTGTACTCACCGCAGGACGGACACGCCCAGTACCAGCGGCGGCGGTCGCCAGTGTTGTACAAGCCAATGATGCCAGTGCAAGGCGGAGCCTCATGCGGCGTTTGCTTGCGCCAAGTGGGATCGGTGATCTCGCGGCCTGGCGATGACTCCGCGCAGCACATGCCGCGCGACTTGAAGGTCTGAGTTCGCTTGAGAGCGAGCGACCACAGGCTGCCCTCCCCCTCGATGTCGTCGACGATGCGGTCGTAGTCGGTGACGTCTACCCAGCGGATAGACTTCGACGAAACCTGCGACACTGCGGGCCAGCCGATCTTCAACACCTGGCCGGTCTTGAAGAACTTGTCGAAGACGTTGTCGTCCGCGCGCCCCGCCGAGAGTCGGGCCTTCAATGCCGGGCTGTGGCGAATGGCGCGGTCGACCCTGGTGCGCGAGAAATCGCGCGCTGACTCCTGGCTCATCTGCACGATGAGCGCGTCCCCTGGGTCCGACGTGATGGTGTAGGCCATGCCCCCGTCGACAAGCGCCTGCGTCTTCAGCGATCGCGCCGGCCCGACGAAGACCACACCCTCGAAACGGCGGCTGGCCTTCAGGTCCATCGGTTCGCGCATGTACGGTGCGACGTCCAGGGTGAACTTGCCCTGATAGCCGCCCGGTTCGTTAAGCACCAGATGCTCTTCGGCGGCTTGGCTGACCGAGACCCTGCGCGGTGGTCGAATCAGCTCGGCGATGTTGCGGACGATGTTAGCTGGGCTCGCGTGCATCATCGTTCACTTCCATCATGTCGCAGAGCTCGATGAGCTGCTGATAGAGCCCCTCACGGATTCCGTCGATGACCTCAATCGTGCGCTCGACTTCTGCGGCGCCGAGAGCGCAATCGTTCTCCAGCACGTCGGGGATCGTGTCGAGTCCCTGGGAGAGCGCTTTGAACGCGCTCGCCACCACGCGCTCGACCTCCGGGGCCGGGATGCTGATGCGCTGCTCCGCTTCCCACCGAATCTTCTCCCGTTCAGCGCGGTAGTGGCTCAGCCGGTCAGTGGGGTGAAGCTTGTCGGGGTCATACCCCTCGGGGTCGTCGGCGACCTGCGCGCCCATCACCGCGACGGCAACGTCCCGAAGACGCCAGGCGGGGTGGCCGTTGGTCTCGCCAGCGGGCGGAATGCCCTCCACGCGGCGCTTCACCGTCCGGCGATCGACGCCGAACTCCTCCGCCAGTGCGCTGATGGACCACAAGCGCGCCCCCGAATGTACAAGGGTCACACTCATGAAGACTCCTATTCAGCCCAGCAGCGACGGGGCTTACAGCGATTCGTGTGTGACGTTCACCCTGTACATCGGTGCGAGGCAAAATGCTCACCCTGCCCACTTGCGGAGAATCGCTGCAGCCCCCAAACGACGGGGCCTGTAGCGAATCACGAGAAGGCCTGTGGTGGAGCATCCTAAAAATCGAAAAATTCTGCCTTACCGCGCGGCTCGACGCCTCCCCCGTGGGGGTGGGGGGTGGGCCAGGGTCCCCGCCGTCGCACCACAATGGTGCGTCAAAGTCCCGTCCGCTCGCGGAACTCCTTCGCGAGGTCGGGCAGGCCGACGCCCTTGCGCGCCTCGCTCCAGGCGAACCATGCGCGGACGATCACCCATGCAGGCAGGCCGCAGACGAAGATGATCCCGCAGATGGCGATCATGCCGACGTCATCCTGCACCCAGCTCCCGAGGTCGAACCAGCGGACCACGAACGCCCCGCCGCACATGCTCGATACCACGGTGCAGGTCATGGCCACGACGAACTCTCGTACCGTCTTGGGCAAGGTCATAGCCATCACCAGGATGGCGGCGAGAATGGCGAAGAAGCCAAAGGCTCCGAGCTTATAGAGCGCGATCCCGCCAACTGCAGTCGAGGCCGGCTCGGTCATGGTGTGATTCCTCATGAGGGTGTCCCCAGGCTTGGCCAGCCCTGGCACTACGTGAATAGAAAGGCCCGCGCGTGCTGCGGGCAAAGGCGCAAGTAGCGCGCACCTAGACACAACAAATCTGTTGTATTACCACAAATGTGTGGTAATCTAGCCCCCATCAACAACGAATGAGACGAGGTGATGAAGTTCAGCGAATTCAGAAGATGGTTGAAGGCCCAAGGGGTGACCTTCGAAGCAGGCAAAGGAAGCCACTTCAAGATCACCGCCCCGAACGGCAAGACAACGACCTTCGCGGACCACGGCGCCAAGGAAATGCCTGAACCAACCCGCAAGGCGATCATCAAGCAACTGGGGCTCTAAGAGCCCCCTCTGATGAACTTCGTCACCCAGATAGGGGACAGCTATGTACGATTACGCAATCCGATTCGAACAGGACGACAGCGCTCCTGGCGTTGCCGTTTTCTGCCGCGATCTGCCCGAGCTGAACAGCTTCGGCGATGACAAAGAGCATGCTGTTCGCGAGGCTCTAGACGCCATCGAGACCACCTTGTCGATCTATGTAGACCAACGCCAGGCGATCCCAGAAGCGAGCAGGCCGCAAGCCGGCGAGCACGTCGTTCACCTCCCGGCGGTGACCGTGGCCAAGATCGCTCTGTGGAACGAGATGGTGAAACGCACTATGCGCAAGGCCGACCTTTGCAGGCTGTTGGGTGTAGCCCAGACCCAAGGCGACCGCCTGGTGGACTTCCTTCACACGTCCAAAATGGAACAGCTTGAAGCCGCACTCGCGGCTCTGGGCCTTCGCTTAGCCGTCAGCATCAAGGCCGCAGCCTGATGACTCCGTTATCGCCGCAAGATCAGCTAGACCTGAAGCGATTTATCCAGGAGATGATTCAGGTGAAGGACGAGCAGATGCGCGGATGCTGGAAAAGTGATCCGACGCGCGCGAGCCAACTTAGGAAAGACAAGGAGTCTCTTCGAAGCATCTATGCTCGATTCCCTTGAGACAAAGCCCGGCGAGAGCCGGGCTTTTCGTCTAGCGATCTGCTACCTCAACTGGTGCAGGATTCGCTCAATCTCTCCACGAGAGATGTCAGCTTGCATCGACTGGAAGACCTCGACGCCACGACGACTCGACAGCCGTTGATACAGCTCCTCTCCGAGCGGAGTGAGGACAGACGATCCAAGCGATGGCGACTCCGTATCGCTCAAGAAACCGACTCGCATGCAATCCGCCGCTCGAAGTGCCTGCGTTGCGGCCTCTGCTTCGGCGAGCAAGTCATCCAAATCAGGAGTCGAATCAGCGGCTGTATCGACAAGGTTGCGGTGATAGTCGGTTGCGACCATCCCGGGTGAGTAGAACTCGCCTACCTTCTCGGCCTGCTGCAGCAGTCGCCGAACAAGTTCCCAATCCCACATGACCAGTTCCTTCTATCGGTCGAACAGCGATTACAGAAAACCCGGCGCGGGGCCAGGCTTCTGCTGACACTCTGCGGACAAGCAGTGTCAGTTGAGGATTTAGGCTGGAACTAGTGTCGCTAGTTCAAATCGCGCACGTTTTCGCTCTCTACCGTGTTCCCATTCACAGCCTGCAAGATCATTTCTTACAGAGCCAGGAATCTTAGTAAGGCCAGTTCTTAAGCTCGCCATCGACATGCCGCCGACTTCCATAGGTCCTGTCTGGAGTACAAGCATCGCGGGTCCACCTGAAGCGAGACGTACTAGCTGCCCCTCTGAGATTTGGTGGCTCTCAGCGCCGCGCACCAGCTCCAAATGAGCGACCTGATACTTTCGCGTGCAGGCCTCGCCCTTTTCAAACCACTTGCAGACGACGAGGTCATTTCTAGAGGTACTGGAAGTCGTCTGGAGGCCTCGGCTGGTCACGCCAATCGGCACACCACCAACAGCAATAGGCCCGGTCTTAGTCACCGTCATTTCCATGCTGCCTGCTTTGTAACGAACTACGTCACCAATTCTAAAACTGCCCATGCGAACCTCCTTATTGCGCTCCTCTTCATATATCCATATTGAACGGGAGATTCAAGAAAAAACATATCGTAATTTCGGTAAGCTATATGGGTCAAAAAGAAAAAGCCCGACTCACTGGTCGGGCTGTATGTCGTGCGAAGGTTCGCCGAAGCGGCAAAACCGCAATATGCCGCAAACTCTACTTCCGCTGATTATCACTGTCAATACATCCAGTCTGGATATTTATTCAGGCCGCCTTCCGCTCCTCCATCAGGAAACACGCCGTGATCGCCGAGAGACCTGCTCGGACGAGCATCCGCGCGTCTGCGTAGCTACGGCTCATGCGGTCGCCAACCTCGCGATAGGTGAGCCCATGGACGAAGTAGTAGGTCATGCTCTCTACGACCTCGGGATCATCCTTCACCAGGCTGGCTAGGAATCCATCCACCTTCAGAGCTCGGTCATCGCTGATCAGCAGGTCAGGCGACTTGAACCGCTTCTCGTTCGCCGGGTTGCGCAACATGATCGCCAGCAAGGGCGAGGCGCAGCGCGGCACGCCGTTGTCCCGCCAGACCCAGAGGCCGTACTGCTCCATCAGGAACTCGGTCGCTTTGATCTTCATCTTTCCCCCTCAGTCCCCAGTGAAATGCGAGCCGCCTGGGCCCTTGCCGTTGTTCCATTTGCTGTCGCGTCCGCCAGACAGCCTTCCGATATGCGCCCGCTCCGCCAGCGATCGCTCTGCCTTAGCAGCACGAATACCGAGCGCTCGGGCGATGTCTTCTATTGGCGCCTCAACACCACCTCTCGCCACCCATCCAACACCGGAACATCCATCGCACGGCAGCTCGTAACTGATGCCCTGGGTGACCGCCGCACCGCGGCAGACCTTGCAGGTTTCAACCTGGATGACCGCGCGCTTGAAATCAGGCCCGTGCTTTTTCTGCATCCGCCCTCCTCCGCACTTCTGCTCGAACCATCTCTGAGTCACGACTGAGCGCTCTGCCCTCCTCGCGTAACTTCTCCTGACGTTGGCGATTCGGCTTGGCAACGCGCGTGATGCGCCGCTTCGTGCCACCCCGCAACGACTTGCTCACCGTGCCACCGGCAGCGATCTCGGCCCGTAAGTTCTGGCGCCAGCGGGCAGCAAGGTCATCACCAAGAGCTGCCAGCTGATCGGAGCTCATTGCCTCGAGTTCGCTATGCGTCAGCACTTCACCGCCTCCGTCCTGGGCAGCGCCAGGTATTGCTCAATCACGCGCAAGGCCTCATCGATCCCGCGGCAAACGGTGGCGTAGTAGCCCTGCTGCTCCATGCGGAGAAGGAAAGCGTTCTGCTCTGGTGAGACCCGGGAGTCGTTCGGCGGAGCTGCCTTGAACTCGATGAAGAGGCCGAACCAACCTCCGCGCGCCATAGGCAGGATGATGTCGCTGACGCCAGCCTTAACGCCCTGGCGCTTCATCTCGGCGGCAACCTTGATGTGGCGATGGCCACCATTCGGAACGTGGAAAGCGAGGCGAGCCACCTCTGGGTGCTTCACCGCGAGGATGGCGAAGAGGGCAGCCTGCTCCTTGCCCTCCCAGTCGATCTTCGGCTGACGAAGGGGGCGCGGACTGCGCGCCAGCGGACGAAGAGACTTCATGCCATCACCTCCGGACCATCCAGCCAGGCGAGGAAGCCAGCCGGCACGTCATGGCCCTCCTCCGCGACCAGCTTCGCGCAGCGGGCGAGCAGACCGGCCTGGGTGCCGTAACGCTGTTCGAACTGAGCCTTGAAGGGGTGGACGGGGATGCCAGGGAAGCCAGCCGGGCCCGTGCCGTTCTGGTGGTGGCCAGCGCACAGCGGCAGCACGTACCAGTGCGCATGGGGCTTGGTGCGACCGTCGACGTGATGGATGCTGCAGTGGTCGTTCAGCTCGTCATGGCCGAAGCGGCAGGCAGCGCAACCGACAACGCGAACGAGTAGGTCATGCCAGCGCTTCTGCTCGGCGGTAGGGTTTCGACCCTTCATGCTCATGCCGGCACCTCGCTGGCTGCCATGTCGGCCCTGATGATCGCCACCACCTCGTCGCTGGTGGCCAGGTAGAACGATGGTTCGCGACCACCCGGGCGAGTCACCGTGTAGCGGGTCTCCGGAAGCCGGCAGACTGCAACGGTGTAGCCGGCATCGGTCATCCAGCAGTCCTTGATCTGGTCGCCGTCGGCATTACGCTTGGCGCGCCACTTCAGGGGCGTCAGTTCACGCATTGGGTACCTCCTGGGCGCTCCTGATGGCGCGTTCGGTGATTTCGGTAATCTCGCCGGCGAGGAGCTGGTCAGCCTGCGCCTGAGCAGTGAGCAGGCCCTCGAGCAGCTGTGCCGACCTGGCCTCGCCTCTCTCGCGGAGGGTGGTGCGCTGCTCGTCGGTCATGTCCATGCCGGCGGCGCGGCGCTCCTGGGCGCGCTCCCGGCTGAGGCTTTCCAGCCCCGAGCGGATGGCGGCAAGACGGCCACGGATCGCGGCGGGTGCCTGGACGGTGTCGCCAGTCAGCAGCCCTGCGATGGCTCTGCCGCCAGCGCCAGCCGGCTCGAGGTTGTGGTGCGCGAGGAGCAGGGTCGCGGCCGGTGCAGGGAGGCGGCCCAGCACGCGTGCCTCCTGGATTGCCCTGGTCCTGCTCACCTCGTCATGCCCCAGGGATAGCTGCCATTCCAGCGGCTGCGCAGTCTGGCGGGCGGCGAAGGTGAATCGCTCGTAGGCGGAGATGAAAGCCATGCGCGCCCCCACCTTGTCGCCGGCCTGATAGATCGGCGCAGCAGCGGCGGCGGCCTTCTGAATCTCTGGCGTCATCAGGACCGTTTCGGCCTCGTCCATCGACTGCATGGCAATCGCCCAAGCCTCATTTGGCTCGGGGCGGCCGTCGGCGCCGTGGACGCGCTGCAGGATCGCGGCAAGCGTGAGCTTCCCGGTCAGCTCACGGCGGCAAGCGCGCAGTGCGTTGCCGATCAGCTCGGCAGGGTGCTCTGCCAGGTCTTCGGCGATCATCTCGGCCGCCTTCGCGCTCATCAGCTGCCCGAGCACCTCAGCGGTGGCTACGATGGCCATGGCCAGCTCAGCCTTCTGGTCAGAGGAAAGCATTCTTGCCGCCCTCCCCCTTGCCCCGCAGGTTCTTGGCCGCGGCCAGCGCCGCGTTGGCGTTCGCCTGGGTCTGCTCGATCTGGCGAGCAGTGGTGCCGTTGAGCTGGGCGCCGGTGGCCCACTGGGTCCGGTATGCCTCCGCCTTGACCAACAGATCACCGATGCTGTGGCAGCCATTGATCAATCGGGCGTCGTTGATCCCGACGAAGTACGCAGCGACAGCCGGCGCTTCCTCGGCCCCCAGGCGCTTCAGCAGGTCACGAACATTGCGGTTGACCTTGGCGTTGCGGACAGGGGCTGTGCCGTAGCGGGTGTGGTACGCCGCCGAGTACGCCGCCCAGATCGCCCGGCAGGCTTCCTGGCACATCGCCTCGTCATCCGGCTGGCCGGAATCGGCCGGCAAAAGGTTCCCTGTTGGTTCTACTGACGGTTCTATTACGGTTCTGGGTGCAGCAGCTGCGGGGGTGGGGTGCAAATCCTGCGGGGGCTGGGGTGCAGCAGGTTCGGGGGTGGGTGCATTTGCTGCGGGGGTGCATTTCTTGCGGGGGCGCACTTTCTGCGGGGGTGCAAATGCTGCGGGGGTTACGGTGAACATGGTCGACCGACCCTGACGCCCCTCGATGCGCAGTACCTTGCATTCGCTGAGTACCTTGATCGCCTGCTGCACGGCGCGCTCGGAGAGGCAGGTGCGCTCGCCGATCTTCGCCACCGACGGCCAGCACACACCCTCGTCGTTCGCGTTGTCCGCCAGGCTGATGAGGACAGACTTCTGAGCAGGGGTAAGGCCCTGGAGCGGCCAGCAGGCCGACATGATGATCGTGCTCACTGTCCACGCTCCAGCTGGTGTTCTGCCCAGAGGCTGGCAACCCACTGCACGCCCTTCGTGGTGAAGCGCGCCTGGGTGTAGGCGTGGCTGTTGTGCTCGCTGGTGCCTGTCCGGGTCTCGAACCGGCCGGCGGCGATGTGGTTGCTGTGGGCGGTGAGCGTGCCGTTCAGGTAGTACATCACCTTCCGCTTGATCAGCATCTCGCGCAGCTGGTGCTCGTTCGCCTTGAGCAGCTTGGCCACCTGACGGAAGCCCATCGAGCCCTTGGTCTCGACATAGCGGTCGACGAACTCAACCTTGGGTGCTGCGATCATCAGGGCCTGCTCGGCGACCTGACGCTGTTCGAACTGCTCAGCCCAGGCGCGAGCCGCCTCTGCCGGGTTCGCGAAGTTCGGCAGGGCCAGCGCAGGCGCCTGCATCGCCTCAAGCTCCTGCCACCGATCAACGATGCGGGCGGTGAATTCCGGCGAAAGGCGCGCCACCAGCACCAGGCTGTCCCGCTTCGACAGCAGGTGTTCCGGGTACTCCTGACCGTTCTGCTCGTGGATGTAGGGGGTCTCCACAGATTGTGTAACCCCCTGCTCTACCAGTTCCCGCGCCGTGCGAAGAACCTGGTCGTGGCGGCGGCCGGTGAGCTCGGCGATCTCGCGCGAGGTCATCGTCATCCGCGCCACGTTTTGCGCAACGTGAAAACGTGGCGCGGCATTGCTGATATCAGAAGTGGTGTGCATACTGCCTCCTGTGTTCTGAACCCCGGCGCCGTGTCCCCACACCTGGCCGGGGTTTGTTTTTATCGGGCCCCGGCTTTCGCCTTGGCGGTGGCGATTACGACGTCGATCTTCATCTTCGCCTCCTCCCCTTCCCGCTCGATCCGCTTCGCCTCGATCCGAGTAACCACCCCATCCTCCAGCGCCTCGATGGCTGCCTTTGTCACGTCTGCCGCTTCGCTGGCCATGGCCAAGGTCGCGTTCGCCAGGCACTCCGCCGGGGTCACCTCGCGCGCCACCAGATGGAAGCCGAAGGCATGCGCCAGCTCCTGAAGCGGGCGCAGGTCCTTGGTGTGCAGCAGGATCTGGTACAGGTGGTTGATGGTCAGCTTGTGCGAGTCGTTGTCCGGGTTCGCGCGCTGCAGCAGGCTCACATGGGGCAAGCCCATCTTGGCCGCCAGCTCCTTGGCCCCCGCGTCCTCTACTGCGTCGTGGCACGCCCTCAGGAACTCTTGCATTCGTAAATCCTCTGGATTCTTTCCGTGGAGCCCGGACTGGGCTGCTGGCAATCTGTAGTTACAGGTCAGGCGGCGGAGGCAACGCGCTCTCTGTAGAGCCGCTCAATTTCCTTCCCGGTCTCGTACCGGACCCCCGCGCCTTTGGATGCCCTGTGGATGGTGGGCTGGGTAGTTCCCGCTAGGTCGGCAATGGCTTTCTGCGAAAGCCCCTTCTCGACCAGCGCGGCGATCATTTCCTTGACGGTCATGGAGACCTCCAATGCGCTTTCGTATTGGTGATAATACGCACACGTATCGATCCGAGCAATACACTCGGGCAATACGTTTTTCTATTGGCGAAA
This sequence comes from Pseudomonas sp. PDM18, assembly GCF_014852585.1. Taxonomy (GTDB): domain Bacteria; phylum Pseudomonadota; class Gammaproteobacteria; order Pseudomonadales; family Pseudomonadaceae; genus Pseudomonas. Next base: position 535,431 of record NZ_JACVBX010000001.1, read on the forward strand.
TCATGAACATTGGCGAACGGATCGAAGCCGAAATGCAGAAGCTCGAGTGGAGCGAGGGAGAGCTCGCCCGCCGCGCTGGCATCAATCAGCCCACCGTACACCGCATCATCAAAGGCGAGTCGAAAAGCCCCAGGCGCGACAACGTAGAGGCAATCGCCAAGGCCTTCGGCTGCTCGGCCGAATGGCTATGGACCGGTGTTGGCACTGCGCCCCTAGGAAGCCGATCAGGGTCGGCACCGACCAGCTCGGCTGCCAAGGTTCTGGAAATGCTGGAGAAGCACGGCAAGGGTCTCGGCGCCGCTGCGCGCGAGCAAATCTTGCAGGCAGCCGCTGAGGACGTTCAGGCGGCCGTCGGCTCGAACGTCATCGTCGCAGACTTCTCCCGGCCAGGCCCGGTTGGCGACGAGATCAGCATCGCGCACTACGACATCCGCGGCGCCATGGGCAACGGCCAAGTACCGGCCGACTACCCGGAAATGCTGCGCGACGTGAAGGTCAGCCAGGAACAGCTGCGCAAGCTCGGCGTCACCTTCGATGACCCGAATCACCTGAAGATGGTGTACGGCTGGGGCCACTCGATGGCTCCCACGATCAAGCACGCCGATCCGATGATCGTTAACATCAACATTCGCGAGTTCGACGGCGACGGGATCTTCATCTTCACCTGGCAGGGGCACCTCTACATCAAGCGCCTGCAGGTCCAGGATGCCGAGCACTTCGAAATGATCTCGGACAACAAGCAGCACAAGGACAGGGTCATCCGGATGGATGAGACCTATATCCATGCCAAGGTATTACTGGTTTGGAATGCGCAGTTGGTTTAGTGAAGGCCGGCCAGACTCATGCTGTTAAAAACCTCAAACCATGGCCACTCAATATCCCGTCACATTAATAAATCAAGACGAGAATGATCCAGCTAAACCCAATTGACATTTCAGAGTGGGGGCGACATGTTGAGTTCTCTGAGGCGTACCCTGAAGGTGCGCGCCCCAAAAGAATCGTTATATCTCCCGCGGAGCCCCTGCAGGAGATAATACGGCCTTCGTGGCAATACATGTTCAAACTCTCGGACCCAAAATATCCAGAGCAGTTCTGGTCAGAACTCATTGCCTATCAGATAGGGCTTCTATTAGATGTCCCTGTCCCTCCGGCACATGCCGGCTTTGACAGAATGACAGGAGAGTGCGGATCATTGAGCGAGTGGTTCTACGAACCCAATGAAGATGTATTCTACGCGGCGGGCCATTTCTTTTATCGCGACATCAAAGGATTCGACAAAGAAAAAGGCACTCAGCACAACCTACTGACTGCCCAAGAACTTAACGAAACCTTTATCGGAAAAGACCAGATATATGACTTCTGGTCAATGATGCTTTTTGACTCCCTAATCGGAAACACCGATAGGCATCAAGAGAATTGGGGATATCTTCTAAACACTCTACCGTACTCAAAGAGTGTTGCAAGAAGAAAAAACGAGCCATACAGAGTCCAGCTAAAATTCGCCCCATGGTTTGATAACGGAACAAGTCTAGGATACCAAATTATCGCCAGAAAGTTCCTGCAATGGGACAACACAAGGCTTGATAATTTCATTAAAAAAGGGACCCACCACTTCCGCTACGCAATGGATAATCTGACCCAGATTGGCCATATAGAGTCAATGCAATTTATCTCAAAACACAACGCCGATGTCAGGCACCTACTGCAACTTAGGCTGAAGCAATTTGATATCGAACAGTTCTCTGTCGTAATGACAAAACTTGTTGACCTCCCGATGCCTAAAGATGCTAGACTTACCAAAGACAGAGCAGATTTTATAGTTAGACTAACATTACGCAGATTAGAAATGATTATGGACACATTAAATGGCAACCATTAATCATACATTCGAGCCGTCTCGCCTGCTTCTGGTGTGGCACCACCTACGTGATGACTCTCCAAGGCATCGCCGCGTCGTCGGCGAAATATACAAAGACGGCAGTCACTTTTGCTTCAGATACACTAAGTCCACAGAAGATTTCAGGCTGGCAAAGCTGGAGGGATTCATTGGATACCCGGCGTTTACCATGAACTCCTCTGAGCCGTTTATGGATGTGCTTGATGTATTCACCAAGCGACTCCCCCCCAGAAAGCGTGCGGACTTCGGCAAATATCTTTCGCAGTATGGTCTTCCTGAAAACTTTTCCGGATCAGAAATGGCTCTTCTTGGATATACGGGAGCCAGACTAGAAAGTGACAGCTTTGAGCTCTGCCCTGACTATTCGGAAATTTCCGGACCTGCGGACTTAATATTTGATGTATCTGGTGCGAGTTATCACGTAACACCTAAAAATCTTCCAGAGGAAGAAGCACCAGTACAGTTCGAACGAGATCCAGAAAATATTCACGACAGCAGCGCCATAGCTATCTACTGTAACGCTCAACTGATTGGATACTTGAACAAGGCGCTTACAAAGGGATTCAGGCACCTCCTAGAAACCATGACTATTTCCGGAAAAATCCTTAAAGCACAAGTCAAGCAAAGCAAGATACAAGTACTTGTGCATGTAAAGTGCAGAACAAAGTAGATAATTCGGGCGCCGACTATGCGTCGGCGCCCGACCTCATCCGGCCCGCCTAAAATGGAGCCGTCTCCTCATGAGCCCTCTGCATCCCCCCTATCTCCGCCTCAGCAATCTCCTTGCCCCCCATCTCGCTCTCCTCGCATGAAGTCTGCCACTCCAGAACCGCAGTTCCGTCCTCGAGCTTGGTAACGACCAGGCCGTCAGTCTCCGACAGCTCATCCATCACCTGGCTCCACGCCTCGTCCGTGTCGCTGTCCAGGCGCCAGATAACCGCGCGCCGATCCGCCTGAGCCTTCGGGCTACCCACCATCGCCGAGATCCGCAGGCGCAGTCGGTCCAGCTCATGGATGCTGCTTCCCTTGGATGCTGAGACTGCTTGCTTCGTCATTGCCATAGCTCCTTGCCAATACTGTATGCACATACAGTATTCAGAAACGAATCGCCCTTCAACCGGTTTCCAGACTTCCGACGTCCTGCAAATTTCGATACGTATACGTATTGACATGCTCAATACGTGTTCGTATTGTTTATCCAACGCCAGCGTATTACGGCGCCAGGCCACAGAGCCGCGCTCTTTAACAACGCAGATCGCCTAGCTGGCAGATGCATAGCCAGCGGACCTACCGCGCAACGGTAGGCGGCAGCGGACAACACTCCGTGCCGGGCACAGGAAGACTCAGCGAGGAATCACCGATGAGGTGGTTTTGCGAGGAGTAACGGAACGGCTACTGAGGATTGCGCCCAGGGCACCGTGAACGCCGCAGCGGGAAAGCGACCGCAGCCTGTGCAAGAGCAAGAGAGATACCGGCACGTAATGCGCGTGCCGGCCGCTCTCCAGATCACCTTGTATCAGGGCGATCTGGACAGTGGATCATTTACGACGGTTCGATCCTGGTGCGCCACCTGGTACAGGGCGCCGCGGGGTGCGATAGCCGGATAGTGCGTGAATTTCTTCGCGCTTTATACGTGCCTCTAGCGCCTGTATTTCAAGGACAAGGCCGCCACCACGGCCAGAAGGACAAGACTCTAAACGCACATAGAGGCTCGCGAGATTTCGCTTCAAGCGCGCAATAAGCTCCAAATGCGTTTCGTTCGACTTGTTCTTGGTCATTTGCGCTTCCCTGATCCTGGCGCGCCACCGGGGACCACCTCGATTTCCGAATACTCCGTACGAGTCTTTGACCTGAATCCAGAGGCCAAAGCCTCGGCGCGACTTTCACAACTTCTACAGAGCCTTGGCAGATTCACCTCCCCCTCGATTCGGGGTAGCTCCATCTTGCAATCGGGGCAGCGAAGCACGGGTGAGAGCATGCGTCGCCGGAGGGTTTCAGTCGCAGCACGAACAGCCTCGGCGGACTTCGTTTCTTTCTCTTGTGCTGCCTTCGCGGCCTTCTCAGCCTTCTTGATGGCACGGCGCGCGGCTTTATCGAGCGGCGCTGAGGAGTCAGACGGCAATCGCCCAGGGTTCTCGAAAGTGCGATTGATCTCCGAAAGCCGCTTCAGGTAGTCGGCTGAGCTCATCGCGACCTTCTTCTTTTTTTCCTTCTTTGGCGGACCTTCAAGGGCCTTCAGCAGATCGTCCTTGAGTCTTCGCCACGCTTCATCACTGCGCTCAGACATTCCAATGCCTCGATTTCCTTCCCGGCTCGAGATTACGCCAGCGGGAGAGCTAAGGCCATGGGCGCCAAAACGAGGAAATGACCATGCAAGGAACCAATGCCCAGGCCTGGACGCAGCCCTTCCAGCACGTCAGCCGTCTCGGCACTCCAGGTGCTGCGCGCTGGGCCACAGTCAGCAGCTACTCCCGCGCCCTGCATGTGCTGAGTCGCTGGCAGCCAGGCTGTGGCCTCACCCCTGACACCGACAACTTCGAAAGCCTCGATGACGCCCAGCGCGCCGGCGAGGAATGGACCAATGGCGCCCGTGCCGTTCCCGCGGGTGGATAGCAGGAGGACGCAGCCATGTAACCGACAGCCCTGGTAGTTCGGCAACAAACCGGGCGAGCCGCGAAACGCTCACCGACATAAGGCGGACGTGAGCACAGGAAAGCCCAGGCCCTAACTGGGCTTTCCACCTTCCCTACCTGATCCCTTTCGAGAGCACTCCTCCGCGGCGCCCACCGGCGCATAGCCGCGCGCTGGAGTGCTGCCCAAAGGAAGCCAACCCAACCGAGGACACCGCCATGCCCAACTGGGTCACCAACGAGATCAGCGCTCCGCGCCAGGTTCTCGAATCGATGATCAATGCCGACGGCAAGATCGACTTCAACCGAGTGATCCCTTTCGAGGGTGAGCTCCTGAACGGCGTTTTCGGTGATGCGGAGACCTGCGCCGAGAAGGTGCTCGATCTCCCGCTCGACGAGCACCCGCTGATCCGCAGCCTGCAAATGGGCAACCGCGCCCGCGCCAAGGTTCAGGACCTCGGCGATGAGAGCTTCGAGCAGTTCGTCACCCTGCTCCGTAACCATCGCAAGACCGGCCACATGCACTCGATTGACTTCGGGCGCAGCTGCTGGGGAACGAAGTGGAACGCCTGCGACCAGGCCATCGCCCTCGAAGATGAGCTGCTCAGATTCGATACCGCCTGGAACTTCCCCGAGCTGGTACTGCTGAAGCTGAGCGAGCTCCACCCGGATGCGCTGATCGAAATCCGCTACGCGGACGAGGACATCGGCTCCAACTGCGGAGCAGTCCTGATGAAGGGTGGCCAGATCATCGGTCGCGACGAAGCCGGTAAGTGGGATGAGATGGCCGAGGCGGATCGTGAGAAGTGGAAGGCCTTCGCCATCCAGGTGAAGCGCTGGGAGCCTGAATCAGACGAGGATTGATCCTCCTGGAGATCGCCATGCAACAGCTGAACATTCGCCCGCAGCTGGCCGAGCTGCTCCCGCTTACTGCCGCCGCACGCGCCGCCTTCGAAGAGCGCCGCACCGTGGTGGTGGAGAAGCCTGCCTACCAGATCCGCCCCACCGGTCGCGGCTTCTTCCACATCATCGACACCGCCACCGAAAAGGCTGCAGGGTTCCGCCGCTCCCATGCTGAGGCCCTGGCCTACGCCGATATCCTGACGATCCGCAAGCGCGATGACATAGGAGCGGAAGGCTGATGGACAGCACCGAGTTGGACGGCGCCGTAAGCGCTTTCCTGAAGGCTGGCGGGGAAGTGCTGCAGGTGGACGGCTTTACCGGCACGGCACCTATCCGCCCCCGGCGCGAAATCCCGCGCTCGCCCAAGCCGCTGAAGCGCCCACGCACTCGGCCGAAGTCGCATCGGATGACCGCCGAGGAGGAAGAAGCGCTCGTTTGCAAGATCCGCGCTTTCGCGGCCGAGGGTTCGACGCAGAAGGCTGCACGCGAAGCCATCGGCATCAGCCAGATGATGTTCGTCTGCCTCTGCTTTGAGCACCAGATCAAGTTCCAGAAGAACAACCAGGACCATCGCCAGGCGGCCAACGAGAAGACCTCGCTCAAGGCGAAGGCCAAGCGCGACGAACTGGCACCCAAGGTCGCCGAGTATGCACACCTTGGGACGAGGGCCTGCGGGGAGCTCCTTGGCATCAGCGCCGGGAACGTCAGCCGGATCGCGCGTGAGAACGGCATTCCATTGAAGAGGTATCAGTAATGGCCAAGTCCCAGAAGGAACGCAGCAAGGCCTCCGCCGAGAAGCGCCAGCGCCTGGACGAGACCGAGCTGCGCCACCGGGTGCGCCGCGGTACCCGCTCCATGCTGGAGAACCTGATGCGCTGGCACGGCCTGCCCGAACAGAGCGAGGCGATACAGCTCCTTGTCATGAATGCGCACGCCGTTGGAGAAATTGCCTCCGCTGATTTCTTCCGCGAGCGGATTCCAGAAGGCGCCAGCTTCGATGAAGACCTTCGGCACCGGCTTCGACCTGGGCCTCGGCGACAGCTTGCAGAACTGCAAGGCTGGAACGGCATCGAGGAACAGGGCGAGGCGATAGAGCTGCTGATCATGCATGCGCATGACCTGGGCCCAGAAGGCTCCGCTCCCCTCCTCGCCATTCCGCGCCACGATTTCACGCCATCGGATTTCGTGGCGCGACAGCTAGAAAGGCTCGGCCGGCAAGAAGCCGCGCGACTCGACCAGCAGGACCAGTAACCCATCACCACGCCATCCGCTGCACCTGCGGCGCGGCGGCGCTCTACCTGGAGAAACCCAATGCAAGCAGTCATCTACGCAGGCCTGCGCAATCCAGGCCGTGACCAATCGATCGTTGATGCCCTCGCCGGCAAGACGGTCAGCGAAGTGGCGGAAGAGTTTCGCTGTGCGCCAAGCACCATCCGCGCAGCAGCCAAGCGCATCGCCGACTTGAATGTCTACGAGCTCCGCCTGACAGGGGGGGGTAAAGACTTGCCAGTTGGCAAGGTGGCAGCCAAGTCATTCCGTCGCGCCGCCCTGGGCGCTTATCGACACTTCTGCGGCACCTTCCGACATCTGGAACTTCCCAACTGGTCGGTAACAGACGGCACGAACACAATCTTCATTCAGGATCTGCGCAACCTGGACAGCGGCTGCGCTTCGGTTACTGAGGACGACTGAGAAACGGGAACAGCAAGGCTATTCCCGTGGTGCGGTGGATTGGGCGGAGGCTGATGGCGCAGTTACTTGTCTAGCCAGCCACCGACTCTTTCCTTAGCAATGGCGAGCGCGGTTTCTGGGAATACCCGGATCGAGCCCGCTGCTGCACGGAGAGCTGGTTCTTGGATGCGCTCCTCAAACCGGCAGGAGCCATCCTCTAGGTACATGCCCACGAAGACCTCTTCCACGATGTCATAAAGCATGCCGATTCTGATCTCGCAGACTCGGCCGTTGCCTTCCAGTTCGTGCACATCAGCAGTTGGGTACTTCGCCTCAAAATCATAGAAAACGCCAGTGCGCTGCATCTCATCACTCCTTGATCCGGCCCCATGCCGGGCCATCCGAACCTACCCCACTCCATGCCATTGCGCCACTACAGCACAAAAAAGCCCGGCAGTACCGGGCTTATGGAGGATCAGGCGCGCTGGATTGCGCAGTAGGGTTGCTGTGGTGGATCAGCTGTCTGCCCCGACGACATGAGGATCAGACCGACCAATGCGAGGTTCTTGAAAAGGTACTTGCAGCTGCATACGCAGCGCCTATGCTTGGGCATGAGTGATGTCTCCTATGGCCTTACTCATTTGGGCCCTCAGGTGTTGCAACCACCTGGGGGCCTTTTATTTCTGCGCCCCTCGGACCTGCATTCAAGGATAGTTCGTTCTTTGGTGTGTAAAGGACGAAAGAGCGAGAAGTTACAGATTTACCGAAGGGGAATTTCTCCCCTTTTGCCTCAGCTTTCACTGCCCCGCCACAGATATCTCAGGCCTTTGGCCTCCTCCCCCTAAACGAGTCAATCACGCCTCCAAAGCGGCTTCAGCTTGGCTGGAGTTGCCGTGATAGCGACGAGCAATCCTCAAATCATCAAGGCGCCATCAGGCGAAAGGATTTGTCATGTCCAGAATTTACCTCGCCGGCCCCATGACCGGCCTGCCGGAGTTCAACTACCCGGCCTTCCACGCCGAGGCCGCGCGCCTGCGTCAACTCGGCTACCACGTCGAGAACCCGGCCGACCACGGCGTGATCGACGGCTTCGAGTGGGCCGACTACCTGCGCCTGGACCTGCAGAAGCTGATCACCTGCGAGGCGATCGCCCTGCTGCCGGGCTGGGACAAGTCCAAGGGCGCCCGCCTCGAGTACCACGTCGCCAGTGAACTGGGCATGCAGGTGTTCACCGCCAGCCAGATCACCGAGCCCGCAAGGACCGCAGCATGAATCCCCGCATCCTGAAGAAGCTGAGCAAGCGCGTGGTTGCCATGGGTCTGTACCACGAAGGCGAGCTGTATACGGAGACAGATCGGTACGAATCCACCGAATACGCACCCGCCGGCGCCAGCCGCAAGCCTTCGCATCGAAATGAGCGCTACACGTTCGACCGGCCGCGCGATCGCCACCGCATGGGTGACATGCGCGTGCTGAGGGGCACTCCTGGGGTGTGGTGGTCGAGCCATACCGAATGCGGCACCGAGTACGACAGCGCGAACGCCTGGGCGCACGCCGAGCGGAACGTGATCGACGAAATCATGTGGGGTGCCACTGACTGGGACGACGACGGGAACGAGAGCTGGAAGGACGGCATTCCGCCGAAGTACCCGCGCAGTACGCCGGCCATGCTCCGCGCGATCGAGGGCTACGCCGCGGAACAGAAGCGCCAGCAAGAAGAGCGGAGGCAGGAGAGTCTGCGGTGGCGCGCGAGGCTCACAGCATGACCCGCCCCACCTTCTGCCGCCGCACCCTCCGCCCCATCCCCGAATGCGACTGCCTGCGCTGCAGGCCTGTCCTCCAGGAGCGAGCACCATGCAAGCCATCCAACTGACCGTCGAGCACCGCCAGGGCCGCGACGGGAAGCCGTACCTGTTGATCGACGGCCTGCCACGACTCGGCGCCGAACTCGATCCCGACCAGGCCCACGCGCTGGGCCGCCAGCTTATCCAGGCCGCAATCGACTCCCGCCAGGGCGAGCGCGGCACCATCCAATACCCCGTAGAGGGCTGAACCATGACCGAACAACAAGCCTGCACCCTTTGCGGTGCGGGAGGGCACACTGCTGCCCAGTGCAATTGGAACACACCTCTGGAGCTGCTACGGGAGTATGAACAGCACGGACACAGCGAGGGCTGGTGGCACAAGGTGACCGCCTTCCTCGCCTCAAAGCAGGACGAGCAGCGCGCTGAATTCCGCCGGCATCTGAGCGAGTGCGCAGCCGAGGTTGCGACTTGGCCTGCCTACAAGCGCGACTCGCTGGGTGTGATCATCAACGGCCACCAGCTGCGAAACGCGCTGGAGTTCCTCGCACCGGACAACAGCGCCGAGCAGCTCGGCGAAAACCTGGTGATCGAACTGCACGCCAAGGATGACGACTTCCCGGTGGCCGGCCTGTACGCCTACCACAGCGAATGCCCGGAGGAAGGTGCGATCTTCCTCGACGACACGGCACAGCACCCCGAGCAGGCAGAGGGCGCGCAGGGGGAGCGGGAGGATTGGTCAGCCTTCGATGACGGCATTGATTGGTCCTGCTTCCCTGGCTACCTGATCGACCACTGCGAAGGCGACACCATCACCGAAGAAGGATTGCAGTTCGCTCTGTCTGCAATGCTCAAGGACGATGACTACCTGCGCATTCAATCAGAGAAGGCCCGCGTCGCCCTGGCGCAACCCTCCCCGGCGCCGGAGCTGGAGCGACCGGAGGTGGTGGGCTACTGCGATCCTAACCATATCCAGCGGATGCGTGACGATCAGATCAGCGGCTACATGGTTCACGATGAGAAAGGCGTCTATACCTGCGAACCCCTGATGACCGTAGCCCAGCACAAGCGGATTCAGGCTGCCTGGAAAGAGCGAGTTCGGAGCACCTACGTTGACCTGACTCGCCGCAACAACGAGCTGATCGTAGAGCGCGACGCCACCCAGGCCAGGGTGGCGGAGCTGGAAGCTTGGTTCAAGCTCTACAACGAACGTCAGAAGCTTGCCGAGAATTTCCCTGATGACCCGGTCGCCCAGGCTGGGCAGGTGCCGGATGCTCTTCGCGAAGCGATCAAATGGGCGGATCACCTGCTCTTTGAGTGTGGCGCCTTGGTGCAGACCCGCGCGCCATCGGTCCACGTTTACAACCAGACCTATGCAGCAGTTGAAGCGGCCAAGGCCATGCTCGCCGCCGCGCCGGCGCAGGGAGAGAACGATGCCTGACCTCTCCGATTCCGATGTCCTGGATATGTTCGTCTACGACAGCGAGTCAGGCCTTCTGACTCGCAGGAAGTGGACCAGCAATAAAGCAGTAGGCGCGCCAGTCGGCAGTCCTAAAAAGGACGGCCATCTAGAGAAGGCGCTTGACGGCTATCTTTCGGCTGGCATTGCTGAGCTTGAGCGCGAACGCGATGCGGCGCGGGAGGAAGTCGCAGCCCTACGCTCCGATGCCAACAGCTACCAGACTGGCTACGACGAGGGTCGCCGTATGGGCACCAAGCACCGGCAGAGCGAGGTCGAGCAACTGAGGCGCGACCTGGAAGCCCTGCGCGCAAGGGTGGTAGTGATCCCTGATCGTGCACAGCATGACGACGGCGACAGCGAGCATTCGGACGGCTGCGTCCGTGGTTTCAATGACTGCCTCGACGAACTGGCGCGCCTCAACGGCAAGGCGGTGAGCGAGGGGCTTCTGCTGCGATGCCTTGAAGCTATCCGCGAGCATAAACACCTGCGGTACGTCGAAGAGATCGTCTACGAACTGAGCGATGCGCTCGGCGAGGGGAAGGAGCATGAGTGATCTTATCTGCCGCAAGACCATGATGCGCTGTCAGACGCCTGGGATGTGCGCTCCATATGGCGGTTGCCGGGATGAGGCAGCAATCCCCGCCGACCAAGTGCTGGTGCCGCGCCGTCTGCTCGAGGACATCGAGATGACCTGGCGGATATGGGACAGGCACGCGAAGCCTTTCAACGAGCTCGGCGAGCGAAAAATTAGAGAAGGCCTCGAAGAGCTGCGATCGCTGCTAAAGCACACCGCGAAGGCATGACTACACCCCAACACTGAACCCGCCGGCGCCAGCCGGCGTGATGAGGCATTGCCTATGGAACCGGAAATTATCCATATCCCCGAGTTGGCAAAGCTGCTCGGGCGAACCGAATCGTCTATCCGCAGTGCAATCCAGGCGCGACCGGACTGGCTGCCGCCCTACTTCAAACAAGGGGTGAGGGTGTGCTGGAGGCTGGAGACTGTGCGCACGTTCCTGCGCGAATACGAGGCGGGAGAGCACAAGGCTCCGAAGGTGGGAAGGCCTCGGCGGGAACCGCCGAAGCTGCTGAAGGCGAGCTAGCCGAGCTTGTCGGCCAGGTCATGCGGGGAAAGGTGGGTGTAGCGCTTGAGCATGGCCAGGGTCTTGTGACCTGTGATCGACGCTACCTCCATCATCGAGAAGCCCCGCTCAAAGAGTCGGGAGGTGGCTTCGTGGCGCAGGTCGTGGAATGTCAGGCCTTGAACCCCTGCCGCCTGGCAGGTCTTGGCGAAGTAATTGCTCACGGTGTCCGGGGCCAAGCTGAAAACCTTGCCATCGATTCTGGCGGGCAACGACTTGAACAGCTCTCGAGCCCTCGAGGACAGAGGCACAGTCCGGCGCTCTCCGTTCTTCGTGTCCTCCAGGATCGCCACCTTCTCGCGCACCTGCTCTCGGCGCAGCAGCAGAAGCTCAGAACGGCGCATCGCGGTATCGGCCGCCAACTCGATGATTACCGGCAGCTCGGGATGCAGCTTCGCAGCCTCCTCATAGACCTTGCGCAGTTCCTTGGTGGTAGGCCTGCGATCGCGTCCCTTGCTGTTCTTCGGCATGCGCAGGTTCTTGCAAGGATTCGTCAGCCCTTCCAGGCGCCATTCCTTAGCGGCGATGGTGTAGAGATGGCTGATGACTGCCATATTCAGACGGACGGTAGACGGCGCGGCACCAGACTTTAAGCGCTCGTCTCGATACTCGGCCAGGTCGGACGGCGTGATCTCCCCCAGCGCCTTGTCGGCCAGCGGATGCTCGAGCCAGCGCGCAATCCGAACTCGCTCCTGGGCGGCGCCCTTCTTGTGCTCGGTCACCTCCTCCTGATATTGCTTCAGGGCCTTGCCGAGCGTTGTCCGCATCGCTGCCCTGGTGTCGACGAAGCGCGAGCGCGACATGTCGCCCTCGATCTCGGCCGCCCAGCGCTGGGCTTCTGCCTTGGTATCGAAGGTTGCAGTAAGAGTGGGGTGTCCTTTGCGGCGAATCTGCGCCCGCCAGGCGCTGCCGCGCTTTTCGTAGTACGCCATGCGGCGAACTCTAGTGGGGGAATGGGGGAATGTCACGCAAAGTCATTCCCCCAAAATTCCCCCAAAAGAAAAGGGCCCCAGAGGCGAAAACCTCTGGAGCCCTTATATATGGCGGAGAGATAGGGATTTGAACCCTAGGAACTGTTGCCAGTTCAACGGATTTCGAATCCGTCCCGTTCGGCCACTCCGGCATCTCTCCGTGCGGCGCGCATGATACCAGCTTGAAGCCTGAAGGCGAAGCCCTTATTCAGGATTTTTTCGCGTGGTATCAGACGCTTGCGTGCACTGGTGGAATCAGAGCGGTACGCCGAGGCGGTGGGCCACTTCTTCGTAGGCTTCGATGACGTCGCCCAGGCCCTGGCGGAAGCGGTCCTTATCCATCTTCTTGCGAGTCTCCTTGTCCCACAGGCGGCAGCCGTCCGGGCTGAATTCGTCGCCCAGGACGATCTTGCCGTGGAACAGGCCGAACTCGAGCTTGAAGTCCACCAGCAGCAGGCCGGCGTCGTCGAACAGCTTGTTCAGCACTTCGTTGACCTTGAAGGAGTAGGCCTTCATTTCGGCCAGTTGCTCCAGGGTCGCCCAGCCGAAGGCCTGGACGTGGGATTCGTTGATGAACGGGTCGCCCAGGGCGTCGTTCTTCAGGAACAGTTCGAAGGTCGGCGGAGTGAGCTGCAGGCCCTCTTCCACGCCCAGGCGGCGCACCAGGCTGCCGGCGGCGTAGTTGCGCACGACGCACTCGACCGGAATCATGGCGAGCTTCTTGACCAGGACTTCGTTGTCCGACAGCAGGGCGTCGAACTGGGTCGGGATGCCGGCGGCTTCGAGCTTCTGCATGATGAAGGCGTTGAACTTGTTGTTCACCATGCCCTTGCGATCGAGCTGCTCGATACGCTTGCCGTCGAACGCCGAGGTGTCGTTGCGGAACAGCAGGACGAGGCGGTCGGCGTCATCGGTGGTGTAAACCGACTTGGCCTTGCCGCGATAGAGTTCTTCGCGTTTTTCCATGATGGGCTCCGCTTGCTTAGGGGGTGGGCTCAGGCGATGGTGCGCCAGTCGAGTCCAGAATGCTGATCGGCTACCTGCAGCCAGTCCGGGTCGCACCCGAGGGTGTCGACGAAGCTTTGCCGGGCCAGCTGCGGCGAGTTGTTCTTTTCGCTGAGATGCGCCAGCACCAGGTGCTGCAAGCTTTCCCAGCCCAGCTGGGCCACGAGTTCGGCGGCCTGCCGGTTGTTCAAATGTCCCCACTGGCCGCCTACGCGGACCTTGAGTGGGTAGGGATACGGACCGCGGGCCAGCATGTCGGTATCGTGATTCGCTTCGATGATCAACGCATCGAGGCCACGATAGCATTCCAGCACCTGCGCCGTGGCGGCTCCCAGATCGGTGAGCTGGCCAAAGCGCTTCCGGCCATCGGAAAACACGTACTGCAGGGGCTCCCGCGCATCGTGGGAGACGCTCACTGCAGTGACTTCCAGGTCTTTCAGTACCAGGCGGTCGCCGCATTTGAGCAGCCCCGCCGGGGTCACCGGCTTGCGCATTCCCTGCAGGGTGCCGGCGCTGAGGTACACGGGTATTCGATGGTGCCGGGCCAGCAGTTCGACGCCGTTGATGTGATCGGAGTGCTCGTGCGTCACCAGTACCGCGTCCAGCTGCCCGGGCTCCACGCCCAGGCGTGCCAGACGGCGGATGGTTTCACGCAGCGGGAAGCCGCAATCAATCAGTATCCGGGTGTCAGAACTGCTCACCAAGGCCGAATTGCCCCGGCTTCCGCTCCCCAGGACCGCGAAGTGCATTCCGCATACTCTCCTGGAGTTTTTCCAACACACCCTGCGCCACGTCAGCCGGTGCGGAGGTGTTGATGTCTTTGTCGACGGTGATCTGGACGGTGTTGCTCACGCTGGTCAGGCGAACCTGGTAGCGCTGGGCCTTGGCGTCCTCTTCTTCCTTGGTCTTCTCGCCACCGCCGAACAGGCGGCTGAAGAAGCCAGGCTTGTCTTCGTCCTTCTTCTTCGCGCCTTCGGCGATGTTGACGTAGTACACGCCCAGGCTGCGGTTGAGGTCGTCGACACGGATGTCGGCACGATCCAGCGCACGGCCGACGCTGACCCAGGCACGGTCGAAATCGGAGTCGACGGTCAGCACCGGGTTGCCGCTGCCGTCCTTGGTCAGCTGGACGGCACCGGGGGTGTCGTAGTCCGAGTGCGCGGCGAGCAGGGAGACGGAGCCGCCCTTCTCGGCGCTGGTGGCCATGCTGGCGATCATTTCGTCGAGCAGCGCGGCGTCCAGGCTCGGCACGGCCGGCTTGGTCGGCCAATCGCCAGTGGCGGTGCTGCCGGCCGGGCGGGTTTCGCTCAGCACGTAGACTTCACTGGTGTTGGTCTGCACGCCGGGCTCGATGCGCACACGAACGCGCGCTTCGCTGTCAGGCTCGACGCCCGACACACGGCTGCTCAGGCGACGCGCCAGGGGCGCGGAGAGCTGCGACAGCGGCTGCCAGTTGGTGCTGAATTCGCCAGTCTGCGGACGTTCGTTGGCGATGGAGAAGCCGTTGTCCTGGAAGAACTGGTGAGCGACCGGCCAGACTTCGGCCGGCGGACGCTGGGCAACCAGCCAGCGCGAGTCGCCGCTCTTCTGCAGGCTGAAGTCGCTGACTTCGCCGGCGCCGGACAGCGGCTGCGGACGCGGCACTTCGAACTCGCCTTCCTTCTCGGTGCTGGTGGCGACGTTCATCGGAATCGGCAGCAGCGGGTCGAGCTGCTTGCTCTGCATGCCCTCGGGCACCTTCATCGGTGCGGTTTCGCGGGCGTTGAGGTAGTCGTCGCCACGGTCGCGGAAGTAGCCTTCCGGGCCCCACAGCCAGCCGCAGCCGGAGGTGTTGCCGATAACCAGGGCGAGCGCAGTCAGTCCTGCCAGTCGCTTCATGCGAGGGAGCTCCTTAAGCCAGGACGCCGGTCTGGCGCATGGCCTGACGCAGCGGTTCGTGGCAGCGCGGGCTGAGCCAGGTCAGAGGCAGGCGGATGCCCTCTGGAATCAGCCCCATTTCGTGCAGGGCGAACTTGACCGGGATGGGGTTGGATTCGATGAACAGCGACTTGTGCAGCGGCATCAGGCGATCGTTGATGGCACGGGCAGCGGCGGCGTCGCCACGCATGGCGGCGGCGCAGAGGTCGCTCATGGCGCGCGGGGCGACGTTGGCGGTCACCGAGATGTTGCCCTTGCCGCCCATCAGCATCAGCTCGACGGCGGTGGCGTCGTCACCGGAATAGACGAGGAAGTCCTTGCCGACGCGGTCCAGCACTTCCTTGCCGCGCTGCAGGTCGCCGGTGGCTTCCTTGATGCCGACGATGTTCGGCACCTTGGACAGGCGCTCGACAGTCTCGGGCAGCATGTCGCAGGCGGTGCGGCCCGGCACGTTGTAGAGGATCTGCGGGATGGCCACGGCTTCGGCGATGTGGCGGAAGTGCTGGTACAGGCCTTCCTGGGTCGGCTTGTTGTAGTACGGGGTTACCAGCAGGCAGGCGTCGGCGCCACCGGACTTCGCAGCCTCGGTCAGCTCGACAGCCTCGCGGGTGGAGTTGGCGCCGGTGCCGGCGATGACCGGGATACGGCCGTTGACCTGGTCGACGACACGACGGATGACGTCCAGGTGTTCGTTCACGTCCAGAGTGGCCGATTCACCCGTGGTGCCGACCGCTACGATGGCATTGGTGCCTTCCTGCAGGTGGAAGTCCACCAACTTGGCGAGGCTGTCCCAATCCAGTCGACCCTGAGCATCGAAGGGGGTGACCAGCGCCACCATACTGCCCGCAATCATGCAACCGCTCCTGCCGGAAAAAGAAAGCCGTAATGGTACTGTCGCCACCGGCCACGCACAAGGTGACGCAGCGACCCGCGAGCGGCCAGACATTCCCCTCATCGGCGCTTTTCGCTACCCTTTCTCCTTTGTCGATGCGGCCCGCTTGGCCGCCACTCCCAGGAAAGCTGCATGTCCACCTCTCACCCTCGTGAACAATTCCTTCTGATCAGTGCTCTGGGCCCGAACCCGATGGAGTTGACCAGCGTGCTGTGCCGCACCTGCGTCGACAACCGCTGCTCGGTGGTCAGCAGCCGCCTGACCCGTCACGGCGAGTTCAGCGCGCTGATCCTGCAGATCTCCGGCAGCTGGGATGCCCTGGCCCGCCTGGAAGGCGGTCTGCCGCCCCTGGCTAAGCGTCACGGCTTCACCCTCAGCGTCACGCGCAGCAATGTCCACGTCACCCGCGCCCAGGCCCTGCCCTATGTGGCCTATGTCAGCGCCGTCTATCGTCCGGACATCCTCAACGAGCTATGCCAGTTCTTCATCGATCACAACATCGAGCTGGAAAACCTCACC
The DNA here is from genome assembly GCF_014852585.1 of Pseudomonas sp. PDM18. Classification (GTDB taxonomy): domain Bacteria; phylum Pseudomonadota; class Gammaproteobacteria; order Pseudomonadales; family Pseudomonadaceae; genus Pseudomonas. The sequence goes on from NZ_JACVBX010000001.1 coordinate 552,242, forward strand.
TGCGACACCTACCAGGCGCCGCACACCAACACCAGCATGCTCAACGCCACCATCACCGTGACGCTGCCGGCCGGCACCCAGATCAGCTGGCTGCGCGATCAGTTCCTCGACTTCGCCGATGCGCTGAACCTGGACGCGCTGATCGAACCCTGGCGTCCGCAGCATCCGTAAGGATGCTCTCAAGGAGAAAATTCCAATGGCAGTCGAACTGAACAAACCCGTCGCCGATTTCCAGGCCCCGGCCACCAGCGGCGTCGAATTCAGCCTGTCCGAACTCAAGGGCAAGCAGCTCGTCCTGTACTTCTACCCCAAGGACAGCACCCCTGGCTGCACCACCGAGGGCCAGGGCTTCCGCGACAAGATCGAGGACTTCGCCAAGGCCAACACCCTGGTATTCGGCGTCTCCCGCGATGGCATCAAGTCCCACGAGAACTTCAAGGCCAAGCAGTGCTTCCCCTTCGAACTGATCAGCGACAAGGACGAAGCCGTCTGCCAGCTGTTCGACGTGATCAAGCTGAAGAAGCTCTACGGCAAGGAATACATGGGAGTGGACCGCAGCACCTTCCTGATCGACGCCAAGGGTGTGCTGCGCCAGGAATGGCGCGGCGTGAAAGTGCCCGGCCATGTGGACGCCGTGCTCGCTGCCGCCCAGGAACTGAACAAGGGCTGAGTGACCGCACGCAAGAAAAAGGCCGCTTATCAGCGGCCTTTTTCTTTTCCCGGCTTCATCACATCAACGGGCTGACTTGCGGCTGCGGCGCGGGTTGCCGCGGCCAGGCGTCGAGCACGGCCTTCACCAAGGTCGCCAGCGGGATGGCGAAGAACACCCCCCAGAAGCCCCACAACCCGCCAAACAGCAGCACCGCACAGATGATGGCGACCGGGTGCAGGTTCACAGCCTCGGAGAACAGCAAAGGCACCAGGACGTTGCCATCGAGCGCCTGGATGATCGCATGGGCAACCATCAGGTAGATGAACTGATCGCTCCAGCCCCACTGGAACAGCGCGATCATCGCCACCGGCACAGTAACCACCACCGCGCCAATATAAGGCACCACCACCGAGAGGCCGACCAGCAGCGCGAGCAGCGCCGCGTAGTTGAGCCCCAGTACCGCGAAGGCGATGTAGGTCGTCACGCCGGTAATGAATATCTCGATGACCTTGCCACGGATGTAGTTGGCGATCTGCTGGTTCATCTCGTTCCACACCTGCTTCATCAACCCTCGCTCACGGGGCAGGTAGCGGCGGAACCAGTGGTAGAAGCGGCGGCGGTCCTTAAGGAAGAAGAACACCAGGATCGGCACCAGGACCAGGTAGATCATGATATTAACCACCACCGGCAGCCCCGACAGCGAGAAGGTCAGCGCCCACTGACCGAGTTGACCCAGTTCGTTGCGCGCCGCCTCGACGGTGTGCAGCACCTGCTCTTCGGTGACCATGTCCGGGTAGCGTTCGGGCAGCATCAACAGCGTCGCCTGCCACTCGCCGAGCATGCCGGGCAGCTCGTTGAACAGGGTGAACAACTGCTTCCAGAGCAGCGGCACAAGCACCAGCAGGAACACCGCCAGCAGCCCGAGGAACAGCGAATACACCAGCCACACCGCAAACAGGTGCGGCACGCGCAGGCGTTCGAGCACGCCGACCATGCCCTGGATCAGGAAGGCGATGACCATCGCCGCCAGCACCGGCGCGAGCATCCCGCCAAAGGCCAGGATGACGGTGAATCCCAGCCCGAGAATGACCGCCAGCACTATCGCCTCCTCGTCGGAGAAATAGCGCTGCATCCAGTCCTGCAAAACCTTGAGCATCAATGAAACCTGCGAAACGAATGGGGTAACATCGCGGCAACCCGCGATCGGGGGCTACTTCTTGCGCAGCCAGTAGCGATAGACGCCGGCTTCGACCTCTTCACGCAGCAACGAGTGCCCGGCAAGATCGGCGAAAACGCGGAAGTCTCGCTGGGAGCCAGCGTCGGTGGCGATCACCTTGAGCACCGCTCCGCTGGGAAGGCGGTTCAGCTCGAGCTTGGCCTTGAGCAGCGGCAATGGACAATTGAGACCGCTGGCGTCCAGCTCCGCGTCACAGACGGGGACGGACGGCGTGGAATCGGACATCGAAACGAACTCCGGTCAGGGCGCCCAAGAATACCGAAAGCGTTGGAAAAGTAACCAGGCCCTGCAGAGTCGCCATGCATGAATGAAATCGTCAGTCTCGGGGGTTGAAAGGGCTACGGAGCGGAAATACCCGTTTCGAATTGCGCCGTACTTCCTCCCTGCAAACTAGGCATAGGCGTCAGCGTGCGGCTAAAGTAGAGCCTTTCTCGGAACGAGCCTCGTGTACATGAAAGTACTCCGCCCTGCCCTGCTGTCGCTCGCTATCGCCTTCGCCATGCCGGCCCTGGCGGACGACCTGCCCTCACTGGGGGACGCAAGCTCGTCCATCGTCTCCCCGGAGCAGGAGTTCCAGCTCGGCCGCGCCTGGCTGAGCATGCTGCGCAACCAGGTCGACACGCTCAACGACCCGCAACTCAAGGACTATGTCGAGTCCAGCGTCTACCGCCTGGCCGAGTCCAGCGAACTGCAAGACCACCGCCTGGCCTTCATCCTGATCCGCGACAAGCAGATCAACGCCTTCGCCGCCCCCGGCGGCGTGGTCGGCGTCAACGGCGGCCTGTTCATCTACGCCCAGACCGAAGGCGAATACATCGCGGTACTGGCGCACGAGCTCGGCCACCTGAGCCAACGTCACTTCGCCCGTGGCATCGAAGCGCAACAGCGCATGCAGATTCCGGTGATGGCCGCCATGCTGGCCGGCATCGTCGCCGCCGCAGCAGGCGCCGGTGACGCCGGCATCGCCGCTATCGCCGGCACCCAGGCCGCGGCCATCCAGAACCAGCTGCGCTTCTCCCGGCAGAACGAGCAGGAAGCTGACCGCGTTGGCGTTGCCACCATGGTCCGCGCCGGCTACGACCCGCGATCCATGCCCAACATGTTCGAGCGCCTGGCCCGCCAGTACCGCTACGAGGGCAAGCCGCCGGAATTTCTGCTGACTCACCCGGTCACCGAATCGCGTATCGCCGACACCCGCAACCGCGCCGAGCAGTACCCCAAGGGCGGCAAGGAAGACTCGCTGCGCTACGAGCTGATGCGCGCCCGCGTCCAGCAGATGTTCGAAGACACGCCGGGCATGGCCAGCAAGCAGTTCCGCGCGCAACTCGACGAAGACCCGAAGAACGACGCCGCGCGCTACGGCCTTGCGCTGTCGCAGACCAAGATCGGCCAGCTCAACGACGCCCGCAGCAACCTCCAGCAGTTGCTGGCCAAGGCGCCCAACGACATCAGCTACAACCTGGCCATGTCCGATCTCGACATCACCGCCAACAAGCTGCCCGACGCCCAGGCGCGGGTGCAGAAGATGCTCGGCCAGTACCCGGACAGCTACCCGCTGATCCAGGCCAATGCCGACCTGATGATGAAGACCAACCGCGCAGCTGACGCCGAGAAGACGTTGTTCAAGCTGTCCCAGCGCCGCCCACTGGACCCGGACGTGTGGAACCGCCTGGCGGACGCCTGCACCCTGAGCGGCAACGCCATCGGCGTATACCAGGCCAGAGCGGAGTACTACGCGCTCACCGGCGACTACAAGCAGGCTATCGAGCAGTTGGACTTCGCCAAGCGCCGCGCCGGCGGCAACTTCACCCTGGCCGCGCGCCTGGATGCCCGCCAGCAGGAGTTCCGCGAGCAGGAGCGCATACTCAAGGAAATGATGGGCCGCTGAGCCCCTCTCCCGCCCACAAAAAAGCCCGGCATCTGCCGGGCTTTTTCATTCACGCATGCTGATCAGGCATTGCCCGCCAGCTTCAACTTCGCCGCCTGGGTAAAGTCGAGCATGCGCTTGAGCGGCTTGATCGCCTTGGGAATCAGCGCCGGGTCGACGAAGATTTCGCCCGAGCCGTCCTTCAGGCACGCCAGGGTGCGCTCAAGGGTGTTCATAGCCATCCACGGGCAGTGCGCACAGCTGCGGCAGGCAGCGCCGTTGCCGGCGGTGGGCGCCTCGATGAATTCCTTGTCCGGGCACAGCTGCTGCATCTTGTAGAAGATGCCGCGGTCGGTGGCGACGATGAAGCGTTTGTTCGGCAGTGTTTGCGCGGCCTTGATCAACTGGCTGGTGGAGCCCACGGCATCGGCCAGGTCCACAACGGCTTCCGGCGATTCGGGGTGCACCAGGATCGCGGCGTCCGGGTAGATCGCCTTGAGGTCTTCCAGCTGCTTGGCCTTGAACTCCTCGTGAACGATGCAGGCACCGTCCCAGAGCAGCATGTCGGCGCCAGTCTCGCGCTGGATATAGCGGCCCAGGTGCTGGTCCGGCGCCCAGAGGATCGGCTCGCCGTTGTCCATCAGGTGCTCGACGATTTCCACGGCGCAGCTGGAGGTCACCACCCAGTCGGCGCGCGCCTTCACGGCTGCCGAGGTATTCGCATAGACCACCACGGTGCGCTCGGGATGTTGGTCGCAGAAAGCGGAGAACTCTTCCACCGGGCAGCCCAGGTCCAGCGAGCAGGTCGCCTCCAGGGTCGGCATCAGCACGCGCTTTTCCGGGTTGAGGATCTTCGCGGTCTCGCCCATGAAGCGAACACCGGCGACCACCACGGTCTGCGCCGAATGCTGGTTGCCGAAGCGGGCCATTTCCAGCGAGTCGGAAACGCAGCCGCCAGTTTCTTCGGCCAGCGCCTGGATCACCGGGTCGCAGTAGTAGTGCGCGACGAGTACAGCGTTCTGCGCCTTCAGCTCGGCAGCGATGGCAGCACGGTAGTCGGCCTCTTCCTGCGCGCTCAGCACCCGCGGCTGCTTGGCTGCCAGATGGGCCTGGACCAGAAGGCGTTCGGAAATCTGGGACATCGTGTGAAAACCTCAACAGGCACGGTCTGATTATGCCGGCGATTTTATCACCACCGCCTTACGACGCGGTGCACCGTGGATGGCCATACGGCAGACTTTTTCCGGCACATGGCAAAAGCCCCGTGATCTTTCGATCACGGGGCTTTTGTCTTACATGTTGGTGGGTCGTGTGGGATTCGAACCTACGACCAATTGGTTAAAAGCCAACTGCTCTACCGACTGAGCTAACGACCCAACGTGGGGCGTATAATACTGATTTCTAACGCAAAAACAACACCCTTCGAAAACTTTTTTCAGAAATACCGCGTCGGGTCGGAAATTCCCGCGGCCCAAAAGCCCTCGGAACGCAGTCGACAGCTATCGCATTTACCGCACGCCAGCCCGTCATCATCAGCCTGATAGCAGGAAACGGTCAGGCTATAGTCCACGCCCCGGGCGATACCCGCCTCGATGATCTGCGCCTTGGAAAGGAACTGCAACGGCGCCTGGATGCGGAAGCCGTCGCCCTCCACACCGGCCTTGGTCGCCAGGTTGGCCATGCGCTCGAAAGCCTCGACGAACTCGGGACGACAATCCGGGTAGCCGGAATAATCCACGGCGTTCACGCCGATGAAGATATCCCGCGCACCGAGCACCTCCGCCCACCCCAGCGCGAGCGAAAGGAAAACGGTATTGCGCGCCGGCACGTAGGTGACCGGGATACCTTCGCTGGGTGCCTCGGGCACATCGATGCGGCTATCGGTCAGGGCGGAGCCGCCGATGCCGTTCAGGTTCAGGCCGATCACCTTGTGCTCGATCACGCCCTGCTGGCGAGCGACCCGCTCGGCCGCCTGCAACTCGGCGCGGTGACGCTGGCCGTAGTCGAAGCTCATGGTGTAGCAGTCGTAGCCTTCAGCCTTGGCCATGGCGACCACGGTCGCGGAGTCCAGGCCGCCGGAGAGCAGAATCACGGCTTTCTTGTCATTCACAGTCTTGTTGACGGACATAAACAGGGTTTCCTCCGCGCTCAATGGCCCGGCTCGTCGTTCCAGAGAATCTTGTGCAACTGCAGTTGCAGGCGCACCGGCAGGTTGTCGCTGACGATCCAGTCGGCCAGGGCGCGGGCGCTCACTTCGCGGTGACTGGGCGAGAACAGCACCTCCCCGGCGCGCAGCTCCAGGCGGTACTCGATCAGCTTGGAGACAGCCCAGTCATAGTCCTCGCGGGAGCAGATGACGAACTTCACCTGATCGTTTGACGTCAGCTCGCCGATGTTCTCGTAGCGATTGCGCACCACTTCCCCGGAGCACGGCGTCTTCAAGTCGAGGATACGGCTGACGCGGCGGTCGGTGCCGGAGATGTCCAGTGCACCACTGGTTTCCAGCGACACCTCATAACCGGCATCACACAGGCGCTGGAGCAGCGGGATGCAGTTGGGCTGTGCCAAAGGCTCGCCGCCGGTCACGCAGACGTAGCGCGGGAGGTACTGAGCAACCTGATCGAGGATAGCGTCGAGGGTCTGGATCTCGCCGCCACTGAAGGCATAGGCGGTATCGCAGTAGTTGCAACGCAGGGGGCAGCCAGTCAGGCGTACGAACACGGTCGGCAAGCCGGCGGTGCGCGTTTCCCCCTGCAACGAGTAGAAAATCTCGGTAATGCGCAGGGTCTGTTGCATATCAGCCACGGGCGTGACGGCTACACAGGCCATCCGCCTCCGTTGCGTTGGAGTCGTGGGTACGGTGGAGTACCCGGCAAAGCCCGGAGCACAGCAGACATCAGCCGAGCTGAAACCACTGTCGCTTCCGAGAGCGGCGACGATTCTACCAGAAGTCGCCCTCGCCTTCCGAAGATCGGAGCGTCCGAAACATGCAATGGCGGGTCATCGCTTTCCGTTAGCCACGTCAGACTCGGTGAGCACCGTCCCTAGGCACGCGCCGCGCTGTTAACGTCACCCGACCGGCGCACAAGACCGGCCCCACGCCATGAAGGAGAACTGTATGACGGTTGCGCACTTCCATGTTTACAAGGACATCCGCCACGAATGGCGCTGGCGATTCGTGGCGAAGAACTCGAAAATCATCGCCATGAGTTCGGAGAGCTATCACAACCTCACCGATTGCGAACACTCCATCGCACTACTGCAACATGGAGCCGAAGCGCCCATCCGCGGCGACGAACACTATGAGCAGTTGCGCCCCTGACGACTCGCCATGTGCTGTCCGGCGCCCACAAAAAAAGCCCGCGATCAATGCGGGCTTTTTTTGTGGGCGAATCCTTACTTGAGGTTCTTCAGGTCACGCTGGGACAGTTGTGCAGCGGAAGTACCCGGATACTGGGCCACGACCTGCTGCAGGATGCCACGAGCCTTGTCGTTGTTGCCCAGGCGACGCTCGACGTCGGCAAGCTTGTACAGCGAGTCCGGCACCTTGGCGCTGCTCGGGTAGGCCTGGCTGACGCGAGCGAAAGCCTGGCCGGCGCCCTGCAGGTCACCTTTGGCGAGATTCACCTCACCCAGCCAGTACTGCGCGTTGCCAGCGTACTGGCTGCTCGGGTACTTGCGCAGGAAGGCGCCGAAGGCCTGGCTGGCCTTGTCGAAGTCCTTGGCCTTGATCAGATCGAAGGCGGCGTCGTAGTAGAGCTTCTCTTTTGCCGGGTCACCCGGCTCGCTGCTGGCGGCGGGCTGCTGTTGCTGGGCGGCGGCAGTGCCTGCGCCTGCGGCAACTCCGGCACTTGCGCCGGCAGCGGGGGAATTGGGTTGAACAGCAGCACCTGCCGCTCCTGCACCTGCACCGCTTGAAAGGCGGCTGTCGATGTCCTGGAAGCGTTCCTGGTTTTCCTGCTTCATTTGCTGGATCTGGTTCTGCTGCTCTTCGAGCATGCCACGCAGACGGGACATTTCGTCCTGCATCTGCTGCAGCTGCATGAACAGCTGAGCCTGACCGGAGACGGGAGTAGTCATCCCGCCTCCGGCGTAGGCGCCATCGGCGCCTGCGGTGCCATAACCCGAGGGCGGTGTGCTGGCATAGCCGCCATTACCGTCCTGTACCGGAACCGCGGCTGCCGCCATTAGGGGCAGTCCGCATGCGATCAAGGTCAGAAAACGCAGGCGCATCGGCATCAGGTCTTACTTCTTCAGCTCAACGCGACGGTTCTGGGCCCAGGACTGCTCGTCATGGCCAGTGGCAACCGGACGCTCTTTGCCGTAGGAAACCAGTTCCAGCTGAGCCGGGGAAACGCCCTGCAGTACCAGATAGCGCTGAACGGCCTTGGCACGGCGCTCGCCCAGAGCCATGTTGTACTCACGGGTGCCGCGCTCGTCAGTGTGACCTTCCAGAACTACGCGCTGGCCGGAACCCTTCAGGTCCTTGGCGTGTACGTCCAGGGCACGCATAGCTTCCGGCTTCAGGTCGGAGCTGTCGTACTCGAAGTAGAAGGTGGTGATAGCGCGCAGAGCGGCTTCGTCGCTCAGGGAGCCATCAACGGCACCGCTGTTGGCGCCGTAGCCAGCGTTCGGATCAACGCCGCCATTGGCGCCTTCGCCAGTAGCATCGCCTTTCTTGGACGAACAGCCGACGGCAACAGCCATGGCGAGGGCGATAACGGCAAATTTGCCGAATTTCAGCATTTCCATCATGTAACTCCTAATGAACCCCAGTGTATAAATTTGAAACAGTTGGCAACCGTCAGTTCAGGTAAGGGGACCAGGAAGGCTCGCGCACGTCGCCTTGAGCGGTGGGTAGCGGTAACCGAACACGTCCGTTGATGCTCACGAGCATTAACACGCCCCGGTCCTGCTGGCGGGTGGCGTATATTAGCATCGTGCCATTTGGCGCAACAGTGGGCGAATCATCCAGGTTGGTGTTGGAAAGTACCCGGAGATTACCGCGCTGAAGGTCCTGAGCTGCAATCTGGAAGTTAGTGAAACCGTCCTGGCGGTGAACCATGACCAGGGTCTTCTCGTCCGCCGACAGTTTCGGGTTGGCGTTGTAGTTGCCGATGAAGGTCACGCGGTCGGTAGCGCCCGAGTTCACGTTCATCTTGTAGATCTGCGGTTTGCCGCCACGATCCGAGGTGAAGTAAAGGGTTGAGCCGTCCGCCCCCCAGAAGGGTTCGGTGTCGATCGCCGAGTTGTTGGTCAGGCGACGCAGCTGGCGGCTGCCCAGGTCCATCACGTAAATTTCCGGGTTGCCGTCGCGCGACAGCACAAAGGCCAGGCGGGTGCCGTCCGGCGAGAAGGCCGGGGCGCCGTTGAGGCCTTCGAAGTTGGAGATCTGCTCGCGGCGACCGGTGTCAACGTACTGCATGAAGATGCGAGGACGCTTCTGCTCGAACGACACGTAAGCGATACGGCGGCCATCGGGCGAGAACCGCGGCGAGAGGATCGGCTCGCGCGACTGCAACAGGGTCACCGGGCGTGCGCCGTCATAGTCCGAGCGCTGCAGGGTGTAGCGGGTGTTGTCCACCGAGAAGCGCTCCGCAGTCACGTAGAGCAGCTTGGTGGAGAACGCGCCCTTGATACCGGTGAGCTTCTCGAACGACTGATCAGCGATGTAGTGCGACATGTCGCGTAGCTGGTCGGTAGTGCCGCCCACGCTGCCGGTCAGAACCTGCTCCTGGGTCGCCACGTTGAGCAGGGCGTACTGGATCTGCAGACGGCCACCGCTGGGCACGATGCTGCCGACCAGAACGTACTGCGCGCCAAGGGCCTGCCAGTCGCGGTAGATCACTTCGCTGGCCTGGGCCGGCTGGCTGATCATGTTCTGGCGCGGGATCGGCTCGAAGTAACCGGAGTTGCGCAGGTCATTGCCGATGATGTTCGACATGTCTTCGGGCAGGACGTTGCCGCCCTGCCAACCGAACGGAACCACGGCGATCGGAACGGCCGAGTCACGACCGCTGGAGATCACCAGCGGGTCGGCGGCCTGCGCGACACCGGCCACCAGGGCCAGGGCGAAGAGCGCGAAGCGAATCAGGGTACTCACAGATCTAAATCCTCCGGTTTGAAGACCATTCGGCGCTGACGATACAGGCTATCGAACGTGGCGCGATCCAGTTTTTGCAGTTCGGGAATACGGCCCACGTTTTTGACCGCTGCCACCGCCGAGTCGTCGAACGGCTTGTCACCACTGGAGCGCGTCACACTCACGTTGGTGATGGCGCCACTCGGCAGCATCTGAATCAGCACTTCTACGCTCATTCCGTTACGAGCTGAAGGAGGACGGCTCCACTGCTGGCTAACCAGGCTGACGATCAGATCGTCGAAGTTGCCCGCCACCTCGTTACCTTGCTCGTCGGCCAGGGCCTGTTGCCGCTGCGTGTCATCCGACAGCAGCTCGGCCAGCGCCTGGGCCTTCTTGTCTTCCGTTGCCTTGCGGGCTGCAGCGGCGGCCGCAGCGGCGGCCTTCTTCTTCGCAGCCTCGACCGCGGCAGCCTTCTTCTTGGCTTCGTCCGCGGCGGCTTTTTTCTTCGCATCCTCGGCGGCCTTCTTCTTGGCCTCCTCGGCAGCTTTCTTCTTCGCCTCCTCAGCGGCCTCTTTCTTGGCCTCTTCCTCGGCTTTCTTCTTGGCGATATCCGCCTGCTGTTTCTGCTCGGCAGCCTTCGCCTCTGCCGCTTTCTTGGCGGCCGCAGCGGCATCGGCCGCCTTCTTGGCGTCATCTGCCTTCTTGGCTTCAGCGGCCTTCTCAGCGGCATCTGCAGCTTTTTGAGCGGCATCGGCCTTCTTTTGTTCCTCGGCTTTCGCAGCAGCCAATGCCTGCTGCTCAGCCTTCTTCTGCTCGAGCTGCTCCTGCTCGTATTGCTTGGCCGAAGTCTTCTTCGACTCACCGGCTATCTTCTGGTTAGTCTGCTGGGTCGCCTGGCTCTTGGACTTGAGCTGGTACAGGGTGGCCTGGACGATCGGCCGCGAAGGCGGCAGTTCAGGCGTACTGGCCCAACTGACGAACAACATGGCGAAGATCAGTACATGCAGGGCCACGGCCAGGACCGTGGGCCAGAAGTAGCCTTCCGATTGAGAGCGCTCGAGCTGGTGCATCAACTACCTGGTGCCTCGGTAATCAGACCGACGTTGCCGACTCCGGCCTTCTGCAGACCGCCCATGACGGCCATGACCGAGCCATAGTCGACTGCCTTGTCGCCACGGACGAAGACCTGGACTTTCTTACCCTGGCGGCTGTTCTCGGCCATGATGCCGGAGGCAGCGTTGACCAGTTGATCGAGGTCCACGGCAGTCTGGCTGGCTTTGCCCTGGTCCGGGTCCACTTCGGAGCCCATGTTCCAGTAGTAGGTCTTGTCGGCCTTGATGGAGATGGTGAGCACGCGGGAATCGTTATCCTGCGGCAGCGCTTCGCTGGAAACCTTGGGCAGGTCGACCTTGACGCCCTGGTTGAGCATGGGCGCGGTCACCATGAAAATGACCAGCAGCACCAACATCACGTCGATGTAGGGCACCACGTTCATTTCCGCGACCGGCTTGCGCTTGTGACGAACTCTTGCCATGACGGCTTACCTCTTGGTCGTCGATCAATCGTCGCTGGTGTGCACTTTGCGGTGCAGGATCGCCTGGAACTCGTCGGCGAAGGTGTAGTAGCGACCGATGAGCATTTCCGAGCGGGCGGCGAAACGGTTGTAGGCGATGACCGCGGGGATGGCCGCGAACAGGCCGATGGCGGTGGCGATCAGCGCTTCGGCAATACCCGGCGCCACGGTGGCGAGGGTGGCCTGCTGCACGGTGGCCAGGCCACGGAAGGAGTTCATGATGCCCCACACGGTGCCGAACAGACCGATGTACGGGCTGGTGGAACCGACGGTGGCGAGGAAGGGCAGGCTGGTTTCCAGCTTCTCTTCCTCGCGGGAAATCGCGACACGCATGGCGCGGGAAACGCCCTCCATCACCGCATCCGGATCAACGCCGGCCTGCTGGCGCAGACGGGAGAATTCCTTGAAGCCGGCACGGAAGATCTGCTCGACCCCCGAATCCGGATCGGGGTTGCTGCCCGCCTGGCGATAGAGCTTGGACAGGTCGATGCCCGACCAGAAGCGCTCTTCGAAGGTTTCCAGGGCCTTCTTCGCCGAGCGCATCATGTTGCTGCGCTGGAAAATCATGATCCAGGAAGTGACCGATGCGGCCACCAGGGTCAGCATTACCAGCTGTACCACGACGCTGGCGTTACTGATCAAGCTCCACATGGAAGTATGGTCGACGACGTTCGGTTCCACGTTAATCTCCTGCTGAAAGGGTGTCCGGACTGCCGGCAAATGCCGCACGCAACACATCTGGGATAGCGCGGGGTTTCAGGTTGTCCGCCCGCACGCACGCCACCAGGAATCGCCCCTCGCAGAGCAAGGTCGAATCCGACGCCCGTCGAACCTGTTGACGAAACTTCAGGCTCGCACGGTTCAACTCCTCCACCTCTGCGCTGACGAGCAGCTCATCATCCAGGCGAGCGGGCGCGTGATAACGCGCCTCGGCCGAATGAACGACAAAAAGCAGGTTCTCCCCCGCCAGCTGTGACTGGGCGAAGCCCAGATCACGCAGCCGCTCGGTACGAGCCCGCTCCATGAACTTGAGGTAGTTGACGTAGTAGACGATGCCGCCGGCATCGGTGTCCTCGTAATAGACCCGATACCGCTGCTGGAACGGCTGACCCCCGTGTTGCGCGCGCATACTCTAGAACCAAGTAAAGACTTTGCCAATCGGCAATCGTCTACAAATGCAATTAATTACCATCTTCAGGGACGAACAGATCCGGCGTCGCCCCCTCCCCCATCCGCTTCGGCACGTTCAGGCCGAAATGCAGGTACGCATGCCGGGTAACCACACGGCCACGCGGTGTGCGCATGATATAGCCTTGCTGGATCAGATAGGGCTCCAGCACGTCTTCAATCGTGTGTCTTTCTTCGCTGATGGCCGCCGCCAGGTTGTCGATACCCACCGGACCACCATCGAACTTGTCGATCATGGTCAGCAGCAGGCGGCGATCCTGGTGATCGAAGCCCCTTTCATCCACATCCAGCAGGTTCAGTGCCTTATCGGCGATGTCGCTACTGATGTGCCCGGTGCCGCGCACCTCGGCAAAATCCCGCACCCGACGCAGTAGGCGGTTGGCGATCCGCGGCGTACCGCGGGCGCGCCGGGCAATCTCGTACGCGCCCGCCGGCTCGATCTCAAGACCGAGGATGCTCGCAGAACGGGCAACGATGCTGGACAGGTCGTCCACACCGTAGAATTCAAGACGCTGCACGATACCGAAGCGGTCACGCAGCGGGTTGGTCAGCATGCCGGCGCGCGTAGTCGCCCCCACCAGGGTGAAGGGCGGCAGATCGAGCTTGATCGAGCGCGCAGCCGGACCCTCGCCGATCATGATGTCCAGCTGGAAGTCTTCCATGGCCGGATACAGCACTTCCTCGACGATGGGCGACAGGCGATGAATCTCGTCCACGAACAGGACGTCGTTAGGCTCGAGATTGGTCAATATCGCCGCCAGGTCTCCGGGGCGCTCCAGCACCGGGCCGGAGGTACTCTTGATCGAAACCCCCATCTCCTGAGCGATGATGTTCGCCAGGGTGGTCTTGCCCAGGCCGGGCGGGCCGAAGATCAGCGTGTGGTCCAACGCTTCCTGACGCCCACGAGCCGCCTGGATGAACAGCTCCATCTGCTCGCGCACCACGGGCTGGCCGACGTAGTCCGCCAGCTTGAGCGGGCGGATGGCACGGTCGAACTGCTCTTCGCGGTCACGACTGGAGACAGAGGAAATCAGGCGATCGGCTTCGATCATCACTATCTACCTAGACCATGCCCTTGAGGGAACGGCGGATAAGTTCTTCGCTGGACAAGCCTTCCTCCTGCACGGCGGCCACGGCGCGGCTCGCCTCCTGGGGTTTGAAGCCCAGGGCGATCAGCGCGCTGACCGCATCGGACTCGGCGCTTGAGACTGCGGTTACCAGTCGGGGTTCCACCACCAATGGCGCGATGGAAGGAATATTTTCCCACGCCTTGAAGCGATCTTTCAGCTCCACCAGCAGGCGTTCGGCAGTCTTCTTGCCCACGCCCGGAATCTTCACCAGGGTGGAAGTATCCTGCGCCTGCACGCAACGCACCAGCTCATCAACTTCCAGCCCCGACATCAGCGCCAGCGCCAGCTTCGGCCCCACGCCATTGAGGCGGATCAGCTCGCGGAACAGCTCGCGCTCGCGCTTCTCGGCAAAGCCGTAGAGCAGGTGGGCATCCTCGCGCACCACCAGGTGGGTGTGCAGGGTCACCGGCTCGCCCAGGCTCGGCAGGCGATAGAGGGTGGTCATGGGCACTTCGAGCTCGTAGCCCACGCCGTTCACGTCGACGATCAGGTGCGGCGGTTGCTTTTCCGCCAGAGTGCCACGCAGGCGTCCAATCACGGGTGTTTGTCCTTGCTCAATATTTTTCCGGATATCACAGGCGCAGGCGGCCGCCGCGACGGCGGGCACCGACCAGGCCATGCGGTACCAGGCTCTGACGGGTATGGGCGTGGCACAGGGCGATGGCCAGGGCGTCGGAGGCGTCGATCTGCGGCTTTTGCACGAGCTTGAGCAGATGCATCACCATCATCTGCACCTGCAGCTTGTCCGCGCCGCCGGTGCCGGCAATGGCCTGCTTGACCTGGCTCGCCGTGTACTCGGCTATCTGCAAGCCCTCTTCCGCCGCCGCGACTATGGCCGCGCCGCGCGCCTGCCCCAGTTTCAGCGCCGAGTCGGCGTTGCGCGCCATGAACACCTGCTCGATGCCCATCATGGTCGGCTGGTAGGTCTGGATGACCTCGCGCACGCCACGGAAGACGATCTGCAGGCGCTCGAACAGCTCGCCGTTGCCGGTACGGATGCAGCCCGATGCCACGTATTCGCAGCCACGGCCGGTGTCGCGCACCACGCCGAAGCCGGTAATCCGTGAACCTGGGTCGATGCCTAGAATCAGGGTCATGTCCGTCCGATCAAACCTTGTCCGTAAGCTGCACTTCAAAACAAAAACCGGAAGCGGGAGGCGCCGCTGACGACCACTCCCGCTTCCGGCTTCAGACCAGCGCCGGCGGTGGGATCAGCCCAACTGGGCCATCACCTCGTCCGGGATCTCCGCGTTGGAATAGACGTTCTGCACGTCATCCAGGTCTTCGAGCATGTCGATCAGCTTGAGGACTTTCTGCGCGGTTTCCAGGTCCAGGGCCGCAGTGGTCGACGGGATCATGGTGATCTCGGCGTCCTCGCCCTTGAAACCCGCTTCGGTCAGCGCTTCGTTGACCGAGATGAAGTCGGCGAAAGTGGTGAACACGTCGATGGAACCATCGTCGTTGACCACCACGTCGTCGGCGCCGGCTTCCAGCGCAGCATCCATCAGGGCTTCTTCGTTCACGCCCGGCGCATAGCTGATCTGGCCCTTGCGCTCGAACATGTAGGCCACCGAACCATCGGTACCCAGGTTGCCGCCGCACTTGCTGAAGGCATGGCGCACTTCGGCCGCAGTACGGTTGCGGTTGTCGGTCATCGCTTCGACGATGATCGCCACACCGCTGGGTGCATAACCTTCGTAGGTCAGCTCGGCCATGTTGTCCGCTTCGCTGGAGCCCACGCCGCGCTGGATGGCGCGGTCAATGGTGTCGCGGGTCATGTTGGCGGTCAGCGCCTTGTCCACGGCCAGGCGCAGACGCGGGTTGTCCGCCGGGACCCCGCCGCCCTGCTTGGCTGCGACGGTCAGCTCACGAATGAGCTTGGTGAAGATCTTGCCCTTCTTGGCGTCCTGACGTTCCTTGCGGTGCTTGATGTTGGCCCATTTGGAATGACCAGCCATAACTCACTCCGTATCGCTTGTTTGCTTCGCACGCGGCGCCCGGTTTGCGGGCGCCGCGGCAATCTGGATCGACTTACTCGGCGGCCTTCTGCTGCTCGCGCAGGCGGATGTTGAGCTCGCGCAGGGCTTTGGCATCCACAGTGCCCGGAGCCTGGGTCATGACGTCGCCGGCGCTCTGGGTTTTCGGGAAGGCGATGACTTCGCGGATCGACGCCGCGCCGGTCATCAGCATCACCAGGCGGTCCAGGCCGAAGGCCAGACCACCGTGCGGCGGTGCGCCGTACTTGAGGGCGTCGAGGAGGAAGCCGAATTTCTCTTCCTGCTCCGCATCGTCGATGCCCAGCACGCGGAACACCGCCTGCTGCATGGCCTTGTCGTGGATACGGATGGAACCGCCGCCCAGCTCGGTGCCGTTGAGCACCATGTCGTAGGCACGGGACAGCTTGCCGGCCGGGTTGGCCTCCAGCTCTTCCGGGGTGCACTTGGGCGCGGTGAACGGGTGGTGCAGGGAAGTCAGGCTGCCGTCGTCGTTCTCTTCGAACATCGGGAAGTCCACGACCCACATCGGCGCCCACTCCTTGGTGAGCAGATTGAGGTCATGGCCGACCTTGATGCGCAGCGCGCCCAGGGCGTCGCAGACGATCTTGGCCTTGTCGGCGCCGAAGAACACGATGTCGCCATCGACCGCACCGACGCGATCGAGGATCTCGTTGAGGTTCGGTTCGGCGATGTTCTTCACGATCGGCGACTGCAGGCCTTCCACGCCCTTGGCGCGCTCGTTGACCTTGATGTAGGCCAGGCCCTTGGCGCCGTAGATGCCGACGAACTTGGTGTAGTCGTCGATCTGCTTGCGCGGCATGCTTGCACCGCCCGGAACGCGCAGGGCGGCAACGCGGCCCTTCGGATCGTTTGCCGGGCCGGAGAAGACCTTGAACTCGACGTCCTTCAGCTGGTCGGCCACGTCGACCAGTTCCAGCGGGATACGCAGGTCAGGCTTGTCCGAACCGTAGCGGCGCATGGCCTCTTCGAACGGCATGTGCGGGAATTCGTCGAACTCGACGTTGAGCACTTCCTTGAACAGCTGGCGAACCATCTTCTCGGTGATCTCGATGATGTCGCTTTCTTCGAGGAAGCTGGTCTCGATGTCGATCTGGGTGAATTCCGGCTGGCGGTCGGCACGCAGGTCTTCGTCGCGGAAGCACTTGGCGATCTGGTAGTAGCGGTCGAAGCCAGCCACCATCAGCAGCTGCTTGAACAGCTGGGGCGACTGCGGCAGGGCGAAGAAGTGACCCGGGTAGGTGCGGCTCGGCACCAGGTAGTCACGCGCACCTTCCGGAGTCGGGCGGCCGAGGATCGGGGTTTCCACGTCGAGGAAGCCGTTTTCGTCCAGGTAGCGGCGGATGCTGCTGGTGATGCGCGCGCGCAGCTTCAGTTTGGCGGCCATCTCCGGGCGACGCAGGTCGATGAAGCGATAGCGCAGGCGGGTTTCTTCGCCCACGTCGGAGTATTCGTCCAGCGGGAACGGCGGGGTTTCCGCCTGGTTCAGCACTTCCAGTTCGTGGCCCAGCACTTCGATGGCGCCGGAAGCCATGTTCGAGTTGCGCGCGCCTTCAGGGCGCAGGCGCACCTTGCCGGTGATCTTCACCACGTACTCGCTGCGCACGCGGTCGGCCTTGGCGAAGGTCTCGACGCGATCCGGGTCGAACACCACCTGGGCCAGACCTTCACGATCACGCACGTCGAGGAAGATCACCCCGCCGTGGTCGCGGCGACGGTGTACCCAACCGCAAAGAGTGACTACCTGGCCGTCCAGGCTCTCGTTCAACTGGCCGCAATAGTGGCTGCGCATCATGGTGTGTTTCGCTTCTCGAAAGTCTTGAATTCTAGGGAACCGCTCATTCGCTGGCGGAGCAGGCGCCGGCACCGCAACCGGTGGCCGGACAGGCCGCTGGGGCATCGCCGGAGGCCAGGTTCTTCTTCGCTCCGGTCTTGAAGTCGGTCTCGTACCAACCGCTGCCGCCCAGGCGGAAGCCCGGAGCCGACAACATCTTCTTCAATTCGGGAGCCTTGCAGGCCGGACAATCGACCAACGGCGCATCGCTGATCTTCTGCAGCGATTCCAGCTGATGCGCGCAGGACTGGCACTGGTACTCGTAAATCGGCATGGAACACCTTGGCTGTGTAACGCCACGGGTCCGCGTCCCGCGGCAAAGAGGCCGATTATAGCCTGAAAAATCCGCAGGTTGCAGCCGGGCTCCGGTGGCGAAAAAGCCCGCCGGGCGCACCGCCTTTTAATAGAAATGCTCAATCGATTGCCTTGATATAGACCAAGAGCTTCGCACCTTCCCCGGTGATAGCCTCGAATCCAGCGCTTTAAATCATTCATGCACGATGAGGAGATCGCCATGGACATCGATATCGGAATCGCCAAACAGGATCGCGCCGCCATCGCTGACGGCCTGTCGCGCCTGCTGGCCGACACCTACACGCTGTACCTGAAAACCCACAACTTCCACTGGAACGTCACCGGCCCGATGTTCAACACCCTGCACCTGATGTTTGAGGGTCAGTACAACGAACTGGCGCTGGCCGTCGACAGCATCGCCGAGCGTATCCGCGCCCTGGGCTTCCCGGCGCCGGGCACCTACGCAGCCTACGCTCGCCTGTCCTCGATCAAGGAAGAAGAAGGCGTGCCGGACGCCCAGGAGATGATCCGCCTGCTGGTGCAAGGACAGGAAGCCGTGGTGCGCACGGCACGCAGCATCTTCCCGCTGGCCGACAAGGTGGCGGACGAGCCGACCGCCGACCTGCTGACCCAGCGCATGCAGGTCCACGAGAAGACCGCCTGGATGCTGCGCAGCCTGCTTGCCGAGTGATCCCTCCTTATATAAGGAAGCCCGCCAGTCGGCGGGCCTTCCTTCCCCTACGAATGGCCTAAGCGGTTGATTTGAGAAGGCAAGTGGTTTGCGGTTAAATAACCGCCGTGCGTTTAGCGCATAGGCCGTCCGACACGCTTTCATTTTCTTATCCGGCGTGGAACCTGGTGACGGCTGCTTCTTTTTTCGTTACCCGCTCAAGGTGAATCCGTAGCCATGCTCAAAGTCGTCCATCTCGTGACGGGCGTTGCCGCACTCGTGCTGTCCCTTATCCCGAGTCTGCGCAGTGATGCCCTGCCCTACCTGCAACAGAGCGATGCCATTTACCTGGCTCTGCTCGGCCTGACCAGCCTCCTGCTCGCCCCGGGCAGCAACCTGAAACAGCCTTCGGCCCTGCAAGGCCTGGCCACTGCCCTGGTGGTTCTGGCCGTGGTGCTGCAGGTGCTGATCCTGCTCGCCCCGCTACCCTTCATCGGCGAACAGCCAGCCATCGTACTGCCGCTGCTGAGCCTGGCGGGCGCCGTTGTCCTGCAATGGATCGCAAGCCTGAACAAACCGAGCACCAGCATCGCCATCGAAACCTTCGCCGGCGTCGACCGCGAAACCGGCACCGTGAAGTGGTTCAACACCTCCAAGGGCTTCGGCTTCATCTCCCGCGACTCGGGCGAGGACATCTTCGTCCACTTCCGCGCCATCCGCGGCGAGGGCCACCGCATCCTGATCGAAGGGCAGCGCGTGGAGTTCTCGGTGGTGCAGCGCGACAAGGGCCTGCAAGCGGAGGACGTGATCGCCGCCCTGCCCAACCGCCGCTAATTCACGGCACCATGAAAAAGCCCGCCAATCGGCGGGCTTTTTTATTTCCGCACCTAGTTAACAGTGCGGCCTAATAGTGCGGCGGCGGAACATCATCTTCCGCCACACCAACCTGGCCCTGCAGGTCTTCCAGGCGCTTGAGCAGCGCCTGCATCTGCAGACGGGTGCGCTCGATCACCCGCTCCTGCTCGTAGACCACGTCGCTTAGGGTCTGCAGTGCGTCATCCTGAAAGGCCAGCCGGCTCTCCAGGTCCATCACTCGAGTTTCCAGATCCATCATTCACTCCTGACTGAAGCGAAAGCCATCGCCCAGCGCCATGCGAAGCTTCTCGCGCACCCGCGCCAGCTCTTCTTCTTTATAAGGAACCGCCGGATGCTTGCCCCAGACCGGCCCCGGCCAGGCGACGTCATCCTGCTTGCGCACAATTACATGCACATGCAGTTGACTGACGACGTTACCGAGATTGGCCACGTTCATCTTGTCTGCATCGAAAGTGTCCTTGAGCACTTCTGCCAGCTGAGTCGCTTCGCGCCACAACTGTTGCTGATCGGCGGAATCCAGCTGGAAGATTTCACTGACGTCTTCGCGACGCGGAACCAGGATGAACCACGGGTACTGCGAGTCATTCATCAACAGCAGGCTGCTCAGCGGGAAATCACCCAGCGCAACGGTGTCCTGCTGGAGACGGGAATCCAGGGCGAACATAAGACCTCTCCTGTTCGACGAGCCTTGTTTAAGCCTAGCTCCACGGGGGAGCCGAAGGGCGCGAAGAATACTAGAGAGCCCTTCCGGCGAACATGCCCGACCGACGCATCGCGCTGGAGCACGTCCCTTGCAGCGCCGCACCAGGATCGTGCATGGCGCGAATTGACACATCCCGACAACAGGCGCGTGCAGGAATCTGCACGGCAATCCCGGCAATCAGCAGCGAAAAACCGTTTAAACAGCTACAACTACGGGATGCCAGAAAACGACATGCGTGCTCATGGATGTTGCAAATCCCCAACGGAAGCCGTGAAATGCGTCAACGCGTCGCAAGACGAACACTGTGAAGGCGGCTCCGGGCATTTGTGCACGGTTGTTGCTAGAGGCAAGGACAGCGCACCGACGGCCACCCCTTTGGAGAAGTGGACGCGGAGGCGAGAGAACTTAAGAAGTGGTCAATGGAATAGAGAACCACAAGGACTGAAGCATCAATGAAGCAATCAGGGGGCAATCTCTTTTTGCACCATGAGAACTGCTTGAATGCGACATGCGTCATGCAGCTTTGCGACAGCCCCGTAAAGATTTTGTGTGTTCATTTGGGCAACTATCGCCAACTGAACACGCGTGCTATAAGTTAGCGCCGACAAAAAAAGAAAGAGCCGTCACCGCGGCATTAGTGATGGCGAATAATTTCAAAACCAAAGGAGCAATCACAATGAAAGTGATGAAGTGGAGCGCCATCGCCCTGGCCGTTTCTGCAGGCACCACGCAACTGGCAATGGCCGAGCCCTTCGTAGGCAATCAGGCTGACGCTAAAGGCTTTGTCGAAGACAGCAGCCTGAACTTCCTGGTTCGCAACTACTACTTCAATCGCAACAAGAAAGACGGCGCCACCGATGCCCGTGACTGGACCCAAGGTTTCTGGGCCAATTACAACTCCGGCTTCACCCAAGGCACCGTTGGTTTCGGCGTTGATGCTTTCGGCTACCTGGGTCTGAAACTCGACGGTGGCAGCGGCTACGGCGGCACAGGCAACCTGCCGGTTCATGATGACGGCGACAAGGCTGACGACTTCGGCAAGGCCGGCGCAGCTGTCAAGATCCGCATCTCCAAGACCGAGCTGAAATTCGGCGACATGCAGCCCACCGCTCCGGTGTTCGCTGTAGGCGGCACCCGTCTGCTGCCGCAAACCGCCAGCGGCTTCAGCCTGATGAGCAGCGAAATCGACGGCCTGGATCTGGAAGGCGGTCACTTCTACTCCGGTACTGGCCAGGACACCACCAACCGTGACGGTGAGATCTGGTCCCAATACGGTGGCGTTACCGCCAACAGCGCTGACTTCCTGGGTGGCAAGTACGCCATCAACGACCAGTTCTCCGCTTCGCTGTACGGCGCCAAGGTCGAAGACCTGTGGAACCAGTACTACGTAAACCTGAACTACACCCTGCCGATCGCTGACAATCAGTCCCTCGGCCTGGACTTCAACTACTACAACACCCGCGACGAAGGTTCTGCCAAGCTCGGCGACATCAGCAACAACACCTTCTCGCTGGCCGCCGCCTACACCATCAGCGCCCATACACTGACCCTGGCCTTCCAGAAAGTGAACGGCAACACCCCGTTCGACTACATCGGGATCGGCGACAACAACGCTGGCGGCGACTCCATCTTCCTCGCCAACTCCGTTCAGTACTCCGACTTCAACGGCCCAGGTGAAAAATCCATCCAAGGCCGCTACGACCTGAACATGAAAGAGTACGGTGTTCCGGGCCTGACCTTCATGGGCCGCTACATCTACGGTAAGGACATCGACGGCGACAAGATCGATCCGACCAGCCCCTACGCCAACTATGGTTATGGCCCGGACGGCAAACACCGCGAGACCAACCTGGAAGCCAAATACGTCATCCAGAGCGGCCCGGCAAAAGACCTGTCCTTCCGCGCTCGTCAGGCTTGGCACCGCGCCAACTCCGACCAGGCTGAAGGCAACATCGATGAATTCCGCCTGATCATCGACTACCCGCTGTCCGTTCTGTAATCCAGAACGAACTGCAGGTAACTGAAAAAGCCCGGCATCTGCCGGGCTTTTTTATTGCAACTTACCTACAACTTCGAACGTATCTGTTACATCGGCAATACATAAGTGCCAGTTACATGAGCAACCAACTCCTGCGGATTGCTGACCGAGTAGACAGCTACTTCGCAAACGACCTGCCGGCGCCCCAGCTTCAATATCTTCGCCTCGGCCAGCAGGTCTTCCGGCTTGGGCTTGCTGAGAAAGTTGATATTCAGGTTGGAAGTAACAGCCATCTCGACGTTATCCAGCTGCGCCAGGATCACCGCGTACATCGCCGCGTCCGCCAGTGCCATGATGGTAGGCCCGGACACCGTCCCGCCCGGTCTCACCAGCTTTCCATGGAAGGGAATCCGCGCGAAGGCGCTACGCCCTTCCAGGGCATCGATGCGGAAATCCATCTCGTCCGCCATGGGCAATCCCGCCCGGATGAACGCCTGTACCTGCGCTGCATTCAATCGACTCACACCACTCCTCCGTCTCCACCCGCCGCGCGCTGTACGCAGCCAGACCTGCACCGTACAATGCCCAGCCTATATTCCCCTTCGCAACCGACAAAACGGCCAAAGATGCGTACCAGTCAGTACCTGCTGTCCACCCTGAAAGAAACCCCTTCCGATGCGGTCGTCATCAGCCATCAGCTGATGCTGCGCGCCGGCATGATCCGCAAGCTGGCGTCCGGTCTCTACACCTGGCTGCCAATGGGTCTGCGGGTACTGCGCAAGGTGGAGACCATCGTTCGCGAAGAGATGAACGCCGCCGGCGCACTGGAAGTGCTGATGCCCGCCATCCAGCCTGCCGAGCTGTGGCAGGAATCCGGCCGCTGGCAGCAGTACGGCCCCGAGCTGCTGCGCCTGAAGGATCGCCATGACCGCGACTTCTGCGTCGGCCCGACCCACGAGGAAGTGATCACCGACCTAGCGCGCAACGAACTGAACAGCTACAAGCAGCTGCCGATCAACATGTACCAGATCCAGACCAAGTTCCGTGACGAGATCCGTCCGCGCTTCGGCCTGATGCGCGGTCGAGAGTTCATCATGAAGGACGCCTACTCCTTCCACGCCAGCCAGGACTCGTTGCAGGCAACCTACGACGTCATGTACGGCGCGTACAGCAAGATCTTCACCCGCCTGGGCCTGGACTTCCGCGCCGTGCAAGCCGACAACGGCTCCATCGGCGGCAGCGGCTCCCATGAATTCCACGTGCTGGCTGGCTCCGGTGAAGACGACATCGTCTTCGGCGAATCCACCGACTACGCCGCCAACATCGAGAAGGCCGAGGCCCTGCCCCGCGAAACCGCTCGTGGCGCCGCCAGCGAAGAGCTGCGCCTGGTCGACACCCCCGAGACCAAGACCATCGCCGCCCTGGTGGAGAAGTTCGGCCTGCCGATCGAGAAGACCATCAAGACCTTGGTGGTGCACGCCGCCGAGGAAGGCAAGCTGATCGCCCTGATCGTCCGTGGCGACCACGAGCTCAACGAGATCAAGGCCGGCAACCACCCGCTGGTGGCCAGCCCCCTGCAAATGGCCAGCGAAGCGGACATCAAGGCCGCCATCGGCGCCGCGCCCGGCTCCCTCGGCCCGCTAAACCTGCCGCTGCCCTGCATCATCGACCGTTCCGTCGCGCTGATGAGCGACTTCGCCGCCGGCGCCAACGTCGACGACAAGCACTACTTCGGCGTGAACTGGGAACGCGACCTGCCGGTACCGGAAGTCGCCGACCTGCGTAACGTCGTCGAAGGCGACCCGAGCCCGGACGGCAAGGGCACCCTGATCATCCGCCGCGGCATCGAAGTCGGTCATATCTTCCAGCTCGGCACCAAGTACAGCGAAGCCATGAAGCTCTCCGTACTGGGCGAGAGCGGCAAGCCGGTCACCCTGATCATGGGCTGCTACGGCATCGGCGTATCCCGCGTGGTCGCCGCCGCCATCGAGCAGAACTACGACGACCGCGGCATCCTCTGGCCGGCCGCCCTGGCGCCCTTCCAGATCGCCATCGTGCCGATGAAGTACGAGAACGAAGCCGTGCGCGCCGCCACCGACAAGCTCTACGCAGACCTCACCGCTGCCGGCTTCGAAGTGCTGCTGGACGACCGCGACAAGAAGACCAGCCCCGGCGTGAAGTTCGCCGACATGGAGCTGATCGGCATCCCGCACCGCATCGTCGTCAGCGAGCGCGGCCTGGACGAAGGCACCCTGGAGTACAAGGGCCGCCGTGACGCCGAGTCGCAGCCTGTCGCCCTGTCCGACCTGCAAGCCTTCATCACGGCCAAGATCCGCAACTGAGCAGAGCGATGTCCACCGGAAGTACCACAAGCCTCGCGGCTGCCGCCCTGTGCGGCAGCCTCCTGCTGAGCGGCTGCGCCAACCAGCTGTCGCAACGCAGCGAGCATGAAGAGCGAGTCGAGCGCAAGCTGCTCGACCACAGCCTGCAGATCGACGTGGGCACACCGGGCACCCTGGAACTGCCGCAGCGCCGCATCCGCGTGCAGGAACAGAAGACCTTCGAAGTCACCGAGTTCGAGGTGACCCGTCGCTACGACCGCTACACGCCGTATCAGGGCTGGCGCAAGGTGTATGAAATGCCGCTGGGCATTGTCGCCTTTGTCGGTGGCATCGGCGCCAACGTGGTCAACGTGTTCGCCCTCGGCAACCTGCCTGAAAGCGTCACCCGCGGCTGGATTCGCTATGGCATCGACGGGATGAATCCGTTCATGAACGTCGAGTCCAACGGTCGCGCCGAGCAGAACCTGGCATCGATCGACGAGAAGCAGCGCGACAAGCGCACCGAGTACTCCAGCCTGCCATGGTCGGAGCGCCCGGTGACGGTCACCGCCGGCAATAACTCCCAGGAGCTGCTGACCGACCGCCACGGTGTGCTGCGCCTAAACCTGCTGGAAGGCCCTTTCAGCGACGACGAGGTCAGCCGCATCGGTCGCTTGCAGTTCAGTGTCCAGGACCCTTCGGACGACACCCGTGCCGACGCCAGCCTGCTGGTCAGCCGCTCGCTGCGAGGCAAGCTGCAGGAAGCCCACGCACTGATCTACGACGACCTGGAAGGTGACGACGTGCACCACTGGGTACACCGGGTGAAACGCCTCTCCGACCTCGGCCTGGAAGAGGAAGCGAGTGAGCTGGAACAGAGCCTGATCGAGCTGACCCGCAACGATCCGGAGCTGCAGAAGGAATTCCTCCACAGCCTGATGACTGACGCCGGTCGCCTGGCAGCAGACCCCGGCGTCAGCAACTGACGTCTAGCGGCGAACGATGAAACCGGTGATGCCCTGAGGCGTCATCGGCTTCAATTCCACCGCAGTCACCTTGGCTTTCACCGGGCCGCGCGCCAGCCACTTCTCCAGCTCGCGCACAGCATCTTCCTCACCTTCGATCAACAACTCGACGCGCCCGTCCTCGAGGTTGCGCACCCAGCCATCGATCTCCAGCCGATCTGCCTGTTCCTGGGTGCTCTGGCGGTAATAGACGCCCTGCACCTTGCCGCTGATGTAGCCGTGCAGACAGATTCTCGCCATCACTGCCCCTCCTCGCGCAGTGCGCTCAGCCGCGCCTGCAGGCCGGCGGCGGTCTGCTCACCAAGCAACTGCTCGCGCATTTTGCCTTCAGGGTCGACGATATAAGTGACAGGCAACGCTTCGCTGCGCGGCAGGCTGAAGCGCGGTGCAGGGTCGTCCGCCAACACGGTGTACTCCACGCCCAGGTCCTGCGAAGCCTTCACCAGGTCCGCGTCGCGCAGCCCGTCGAAGTTCACCCCCAGCACCCGGAAGCCCTTCGTCTTGCCCTCCGCCGCCAGGTGATTCAGCTCGGGAATTTCCCTGCGACACGGCGCACACCACTCGGCCCAGTAATTAATAACTAGCCACTGGCCATCTACGCTCGCAGCGGGTACTTTCTGTCCATGCTGATCGGTGCCATAGTCCGCCGAACAACCGGCCAGGATCAGGCCGGCCATCAAGCCCAACACAATACGGAGCCGCACTCCCATGCCTTCAATCCTCGTGTATGCGGGGTGGTCATGATGCTCGATGCCCTGCGTCTGGAGGTGCCGGACATCCTCGAAGAAGACGCCGAGGCAATGAGCAACCTGGCGGCCAGGCTCCAGGAATCGCGGCAGCAGCCCCTGCAGGAAGGTTTGCAGAGGGCCCTGGGCACGCTGTTCCGCCTCAACCGATGCGCGCTGACCTTACTGGAAAGACAACGCGCCCTGCAAAGCCTCAGCGAAGAATACCGGCATTACGAACGACTCATCCGCCAGGAAAAGACGCCGCCGGCACTCTTCATGCACTTCTGCAGCGAACTGGCCGCCGGCTTCAAGCGCCTGCTGCTGCAGATCCTCAATGGACACAAGCCGTCGCGCCCACACATGGCATGGTGCCTGTACATGGCGCAACACTTTCTCGCCCAGGCCCTGCTGCGCCATTACCAGCAATACCAGCAGCCACCGGGCAGCCTTTGGCGCGACAGCCACCTGCTGTACTGGATCGGCGAGCATCAGGACTGCCTGGACGAGCCCGTGGCCGCAGCCTTCGATCCGGTACCAGCCGGCACTCTGCGTGGGCTCTATCAGCAAATCCTCCTGCTGGCCCTGAGCAACCCCTTCCATCTGACCGAGGGCGAGGCGCCGCAACTCTTCAGCGCACTGGCGCCACTGGCCGCACTAGGCCGACTGCTGGCCTGGGACGATGAGGAACAGGAGGGCTTCGTGGTCGACCTGGGCTCGGACCAGCCCTGTCTCGCCGTCGAACAGGTCGCCAACGCACCGGCCGAACAACTGCGTCGCCTGGAACTAGGCGCGCTGCTAATCGCCCTGCACGACCCGGCGCCATTGCGCCATCTGGACGAGGGCGTGCTGCTCGAGCGCGTTCGCCACCATTGGCTCGGACACCAGACGCGCCGTCATGAACGTGCCGAACAGAAGGGTACCTGCCGCGTCGTCGTCGGCCTTCCGGCTATCCAGCAGCACCTGCTGGACAGTGCGGCCAACCGCTGCCGGGAAGCGACACTGATGGACGCCAGCGCGGGCGGCGCACGCATCCTCTGCACCGGCCAGCAGGCCGGGCAACTACCGGTCGGCCAGTTGCTGCTGATACCCGGTAACGCAGGCACGCCAACCCTCGCCGTGGTGCGCTGGCGACACCTCAACAACGAAGGGCTGCACCTCGGCCTGCGCTACCTGAAGGGGCTTCCCCGCCCTGTCTGGTTGCGCCGCGCACCTGACGCACAGCGTCACCCCGGCGTCCTGCAGAGTACGCCGGAACCGGGCAATGGCTGGTATCACGGACTTTGGGTAGCCCAGGGACAGTTCGTCGAAGGCGAGAACCTGTGGCTGCAACTGGCCAGCTTCGACAACCAGACCATCCTGCCGCTGCCCATCGCCAACCTCAGCACGCCATTGGTAGCTCGCCATCCACTGCGCCTGGCCTGATTATCGAATTTGGGAGAGATGTCACAGGCAAGACCGGCAGTAAGCCCGGAATGCCTGAAAGCCTCCTCCCTATAATTCGAACGCTCGTCCCGACTCTCGGGACCACTCTCGCTCGCCGATCATTCAGCGGCCTTCAGAATGCGACTGGCGCCACGTACGCCAGCCTCCATCGATAGGACAGCCCGATGCAGCCTACAGACCAGCTTGTCAGCAAGGTTCCCAGCCATATCGTCGCCAGCGCGCGGCCGGCCAATGCGGCCAATGGGGGACGACTGGCCGACTTCAATGTCGCGGTCTGGCTGCATTTGCCCGGGGTGGCGGAACTGCCGGTGACGCTGCTGCTCAGCTACCGAGATGGCGAGCGCAGCCGGGAAGTGGTGATCGATCACGGCACGGTCAACAAGCAGAGCCGCATTCTGCTGTCGGGCGTGGCGCGCCTGGCGTTTTCCCTGCGGATCGAGGAAGCGCAGATCAAACTGCGCGCGGCCATCCCCGTGTCGCGGGTGATCGCCGAGGAAGTCTTCGTGCAGGCGGTGGAACAGCAGGCCGGCGCAACGCGCCCAGTAGCCACCAGCCTGTGAAGATTCAGCCCAGCTGACGCACCAGCGTGTCGTCTTCCGACGGCTTTACTGCGGCGGGTTCGGCAGCTTCCTGCGAGACGGACGGCAGGAGCGATTCGGGCCAACTGCTGAAGTGCAGACCAGTAATTCTATTCAACCGCTCCAGGGCGCTCGTCAGATCGCGCTGGTGCAGATGTACTACGTTGCTCTGGTCTTTTTTCATGGATTCACTGGCCTTGGAGGAACTTCTGAAGGACTCCTGTGTCCTGAATCCTTCATAGCCAGAACTGTGCCAATTCTGAAATAGCCAGAAATGGCGCATTTCTGAAGTGGTACAAAGCCGCCAAAGCATCAGATTCGCCGCAAACTGACGTTTTGCGTCACTCGGAATGTGACGGCTTCAACCATTTCGCCAAACTGCCACCGAACAGCTCCTGACGATCCGACTGGTAGCGCGCCAGCGTTTCCCGTAGTTCCGAGTACCAGGGCTCGTCCAACTCCGCCGGCAGCGCTTCCAGGCAAGGCAGCGGCCAGGGGCTGCGGTTGAGGAGGTGATGCAGGCTGTAGCTGCCCAGGTCGCGGCACAGCACCCAGGCAGCGGTTGCCGAGCCGGCACGGCAGACCAACTGCTCGCCCTCGAGGAAATCCAGCACCTCTTCCCACTCATCTTCGGGCAGCAGCCAGCCAGCACGATGCAGATGCACCAGACGCGTCGGCAGGCCATGGCGCTGACGGTCGAAGAACACCCGCAGCACGCCGAGTATCACCAGCAAACGCGGCATTGCCCGACGACGCCAGAGACGGGTCGAGGACAGGTTGCAGACCAGTTCCGCGCCAAACAGCACGATCAGCCATGACAGGTAGATCCACAGCAGGAATAGCGGCACCGTGGCGAATGCGCCGTAGATCAGCTTGTAGCCGGGGAAGAAACTCACGTAGAAGCCGAACAGCGACTTGGCCGCTTCGAACAGGATGGCGGTGAAAACGCCGCCGGCCAGAGCATGCAGCACCGGAACCCGCGCGTTGGGCACCGCCGCGTAGATCAGCGTGAAGGCCGCCACGCTGGCCAGCAGCGGCATGAATTTCAGCAGCATCGCCGCTCCCGGCAGCGCGTGGGGGCCGGAGAGCAACGACAGTGAAGTGATATAGGTCGACACCGCGAACCCCGTACCCAGCAGCAGCGGACCCAGGCTTAGGATCGCCCAGTACAGCAGGAAGCGCGTCACGCCGCGGCGCGGCTGGCGCACGCGCCAGATAGCATTGAATGCCTTCTCGATGGTCACCAGCATGGTGAAGGCGGTGACCGCCAGGAAAGCCACGCCCAGCCACGTCAGATGCCGCGCCTGCACGGTGAAGTTGCGCAGGTAGGCCTCGACCGCCTCGCCGGTGGACGGCACGAAGTTGCGGAACACGAACAACTGGATGCGCTCCCCCATGCCTTCGAAGGCCGGAACGGCCGAGAGCATGGCGAAGGTCACGGTCATCATCGGGACTACCGCGAACAGCGTGGTGTAGGTCAAGGCTGCGGCGCTATTGGGCGCTTTGTCGGCGAGGAAGCGCTGGACCAGATAGCGGCCGAATTCGACCAAGCCCTGCAAGCGTTCGTGCATGAAGTGTCCTTTGGCTGCACTGAAAAAACCGTCCTCGTAGATCGCGGCGAACGACAGCGGTTCAGTCCAGTCCGAGGAGGCGGTTAGAATAGCCGCCACTTCATCGGCCTTGCGAGTCCCGGCACATGAGCCAGATTTCAATTTTCCACAATCCGCGCTGCTCCAAATCCCGCGGCGCCCTCGAATTGCTCGAAGCGCGCGGTATCCAGCCGACCATCGTTCGCTACCTGGAAACCCCGCCCAGTGCCGCCGAACTCAAGGCACTGCTCGGCAAGCTGGGTATCAGCGCGCGGCAGCTGCTGCGCACTGGCGAGGACGAATACAAGGAACTGGACCTGGCCAACCCGGCGCTGGGCGATGACCAACTGATCGCGGCGATGGCTGAACATCCCAAGCTGATAGAACGTCCGATCGTCATCGTCGGCGACAAGGCAGTGATCGGCCGTCCGCCGGAGAAAGCGCTGGAGATCCTGCCTTGAGCGCGCCCTATATCCTGGTCCTGTACTACAGCCGCCACGGCGCCACCGCCGAAATGGCCCGGCAGATCGCCCGCGGCGTCGAGCAAGGCGGCCTGGAAGCCCGCGTGCGTACGGTGCCGGCGATTTCCACCGAGTGCGAAGCGGTCGCCCCAGACATCCCGGCCGAAGGCGCCCTGTACGCGACCCTGGATGACCTGAAGGACTGCTCCGGCCTCGTCCTCGGCAGCCCGACCCGCTTCGGCAACATGGCCGCGCCGCTCAAGTACTTTCTCGACGGCACCAGCAGCCTGTGGCTGACTGGCGGCCTGGTGGGCAAGCCGGCGGCGGTGTTCACCTCCACCGCCAGCCTGCACGGCGGCCAGGAGACCACCCAGCTTTCGATGATGCTGCCGCTGCTGCACCACGGCATGATCATCACCGGCATCCCCTACAGCGAGCCCGCCCTCCTGGAAACCCGCGGCGGCGGCACGCCTTATGGCGCCAGCCACTTCGCTACGGCCGACGGCAAGCGCAGCCTGGACGAACACGAAATCACCCTGTGCCGCGCGCTGGGCAAGCGCCTGGCCGAAGTTGCCCGCAAACTGGAGAGCTGAATGGCCCGCAAGAACAAACCGCTGCCGCCCATGGAATGGCTCAAACCCCGGCTGGCCGCCAGCCGCGCGGTGGCCCTCGGCAGCTTCATCGGGCTGATCCTGCTCATCGTCATCTGGGACGTGCTGTTTGCCGACGCCCACGGTGGCGCGCACTGGGTACCGTGGGCCTTCCTCGGCTTCAAGCTGCTGCCGCTGCTGGTGGTGGCGCCGGGGATCCTGATCGGCAGCGCGCGCGGCCACGCCTGGGCGTGCTACGTGATCAACCTGTACTTCATCCTCGGCGTACTCAACGCCTTCGATCCCAACCACGCCATCTTCGGCTGGGCGGAGATCATCCTCAGCGTATCGCTGTTCTGTTCGGCGCTGATGTATACGCGCTGGCGCTTCCAGTACGACCGCAAACTGGCCGGCGAGGACCAGGAACCTCAGCAGGAAGCGACGAGCGCCTGATCGGAAACCGCGAATTGGGGAAACCGGGGCTTACCAGCCCATGGTTTCCTTGAGGAAGGGAATGGTTAGCTTGCGCTGAGCCTGCAGTGAGGCCTTGTCCAGCTCGTCCAGCAGGTCGAAGAGGAACTGCATGCTGCGCGCACCGCGGGTGAGGATGAAGCGTCCCACTTCGTCGGTCAGGTGCAGGCCCCGGCGCGAAGCGCGCAGCTGAAGGGCGCGCAGCTTCTCGTCGTCGGTCAGCGGGTGCAGCTGGAAGATCAGCGAGAGGGTCAGGCGGGATTTCAGGTCCGGCAGCTTCACCCCCAGCTCGCGCGGCGACACCGAGGCCGACAGCAGCAACTTGCGACCGGAATCGCGCAGGCGGTTGAACAGGTGGAACAGCGCCTCTTCCCACTCGCGCTTGCCGGCCAGGGCGTCGAGATCATCCAGACACACCAGCTCGCGCTGTTCGAGGTTGTCGAAGATTTCCGGACCGTAGGCCACCAGGTCGGCCATCGGCAGGTAGACCGACGGCTCACCCAGTTGTTCGGAACGAATGCAGGCGGCCTGCAGCAGGTGGCTGCGACCCACGCCTTCAGCGCCCCAGAGATAGATCAGGCTTTCCGTCCACCCCGCCTCGGGCTCGCACAGACGCTCGACATAGCCGAGCGCCGCGGCGTTGGCACCGGGGTAGTAGTTGGCGAACGTTGCGTCATCGCGCAGACGTACGCTGAGTGGGAGCTGCATAGGAGTCATGCCGGGCCGGCGTTTCTTCAATCGCTTGGGGTGGGCCTTGGTGACTGAAAGTTTATCCAAATCAGAAGGATAACGCAGCTACCATGTGCGACTCAGAGCCACCGGGGGCGGGAAGCGGGACTTTGCCCGCTTCCAGGGCGCTGATCACCAGTGGAAGCGCAGGGTGTTCTGTGCCGGCACCGCCGCGTTCGGCACCGGTTGGCCATTGGCGTCGACTGCCGGTTGCGCCGGCTCGGCCGGGGCTTCCTGCAGGCGAGCCAGCGCCAGTTGCGCGCGCAGTTGCTCGGCGCTGGCAGTCACTCGGTAGACGAGCTTGTTACCCTGCACCTCCACCAGCTTGGCACCCATCGGCTCCAGCAGGCGGGAAACCTCGGCGTAACGGGCCAGGTCGGCGCCCTCGATCTGCAGGACCTGGGCCGAAGCCGAGCCTGCCGAACCGACGAAACGCTGCGACAGACGCTGCGACACACCGAGCATCACCGCATCGGCCAGCGCGTCCGGGGTGTCGCCCTGGGCCTGGCCCTGTTCACGGCTGTCGCCCATCCACACGCGCCACGTGGCGGTCCACTTGCCGTCGGCTTCCTTGGCGTCCACCGCCAGCAGGGCATCGGCGCCGTAGCGCTCGGAGGCAGCTTTCAGCGCATCAGGCTGGGCGGCGTTGAGGTTCTCGGGGGTGCCGACCTGCTGTTCGCTAAGGTCGGCCATCGGCAGGCGCAGGGGCAGGCCGCGGCGCTGGGAAGCGCGGTTCAGCGGCGCGGAGGCTTCCTGGCTATCGCCGACCAGGCTGCTGCCGCTGGCGCTTTCATTCAGCCACCAGGCCAGCACGCTTGGGCGGCTGGCACCCCAGACCGGCAGGCCAGCCTGGCGCAGGGCGTTGTCGGTGGCGGTCGGATCGAAGTCCACCACCAGCGCCATGGGCGGGCCGTTCTCGAAGCCGTACTGGCTGATGAGCTGCTGCGGGTCCTTGAAGTAGCCGGCCAGCGCCGGGCTCTGTGCGGCGGAGGCGTTGCCGGTCAGGCGCAGCACCAGTGTCTGCAGGGCGCGGGTCAGGCCGGCATTGCGCTCGTCCGGCTGCTGGGAAGCGACCGGTTCGTGCACCTGGTACAGGTTGCCCAGCGTTTCAGCGAAGGACGGCAGGCTGAACAGCGACAGGCAGAGGATCAACAGGCGGGCGGTCAGGCGCATGGCGGGCTCTCGCGGCAAAAACGAAGATGCCAGCGTGCAACGAGCTGGCAAGGAAGGCCTATACCTTAAACAGCCGTCCGGCCAGCGGCAACAGCGCGAGATGGCCGCTGCCGGGCAAGCCTGATAAAATCCCGCGCCTCCCGCGCAGGCCGGGAAGCGCGAACGGCGCACCCGGCGGCAAGACGAATCATCCCTTCTATAGGCCTGGATTTATGAGCAACAAGCAACCCTCGTTGAGCTACAAGGACGCCGGTGTGGACATCGACGCCGGCGAAGCCCTGGTCGAACGCATCAAAGGCGTCGCCAAGCGCACCGCGCGTCCGGAAGTCATGGGCGGCCTGGGTGGCTTTGGCGCTCTGTGCGAAATCCCGGCCGGTTACAAGCAGCCCGTACTGGTCTCCGGTACCGACGGCGTCGGCACCAAGCTGCGCCTGGCGCTGAACCTGAACAAGCACGACAGCATCGGCCAGGACCTGGTCGCCATGTGCGTCAACGACTTGGTCGTGTGCGGCGCCGAGCCGCTGTTCTTCCTCGACTACTACGCCACCGGCAAGCTCAACGTCGACGTTGCCGCCACCGTGGTCACCGGTATCGGCGCCGGTTGCGAGCTGGCCGGTTGCTCCCTGGTCGGTGGTGAAACCGCCGAGATGCCGGGCATGTACGAAGGCGAAGACTACGACCTGGCCGGCTTCTGCGTCGGCGTGGTGGAGAAGTCCGAGATCATCGATGGCTCGAAAGTAGTCGCCGGCGACGCCCTGATCGCCCTGCCCTCCTCCGGCCCGCACTCCAACGGCTACTCGCTGATCCGCAAGATCATCGAAGTCTCCGGCGCCGACATCGAAGCCACCCAGCTCAACGGCAAGCCCCTGGCCGACCTGCTGATGGCCCCGACCCGCATCTACGTGAAGCCGCTGCTGCAGCTGATCAAGCAGACCGGCGCGGTCAAGGCCATGGCCCACATCACCGGCGGCGGCTTGCTGGACAACATCCCGCGCGTCCTGCCGGACAACGCCCAGGCCTTGGTTGACGTGGCCAGCTGGCAGCGCCCGGCGGTCTTCGACTGGCTACAGGAAAAAGGCAACGTCGACGAGACCGAGATGCACCGCGTGCTGAACTGCGGCGTAGGCATGGTCATCTGCGTTGCGCAGGATCAGGTCGAGGCTTCCCTGAAAGCCCTGCGTGACGCCGGCGAGCAGCCGTGGGTCATCGGCCGCATCGACGCTTGCGCCGCCGACGCCGAGCGCGTCGTCCTGAACAACCTGAAAGGCCACTGATGTCCACACCTTGCAATGTCGTAGTGCTGATTTCCGGCTCCGGCAGCAACCTGCAAGCCCTGATCGACAGCCTCGCCGGCGCTGACACGCCGGCGGTGATCCGCGCGGTGATCTCCAACCGCGCGGACGCCTACGGCCTGGAGCGTGCGCGCAAGGCCGGCATCGAGACTCGCTTCCTCGACCACAAGTCCTACGCCGACCGCGAAAGCTTCGACGCCGCGCTGATCCAGGCCATCGACGGCTTCGACGCCGACCTGGTGCTGCTCGCCGGCTTCATGCGCATCTTGAGCGCGGACTTCGTGCGCCACTACCAGGGTCGCCTGCTGAACATCCATCCGTCCCTGCTGCCCAAGTACAAGGGCCTGCATACCCACCAGCGCGCGCTGGTGGCTGGCGACGCCGAGCACGGCTGCAGTGTGCACTTCGTCACCGAGGAACTTGATGGCGGTCCTCTGGTCGTACAGGCGGCAATCCCGGTAGAGTCTGACGACACGCCGGAAACGCTGGCGCAGCGCGTTCACGTGCAGGAACATGTGATCTATCCGCTGGCCATGCGCTGGTTCGCCGAAGGCCGAGTGAGGCTGGGCGAACAAGGCGCCACGCTGGATGGGGAGCTTCTGCCCGCATCCGGCCATTCGTACCGAACCTAGGAGATTCGTGATGCGTAGAGCCCTGCTGTTCCTGATGGCTGTACTGACCTTGCCGGCCCAGGCTTTCGACCTGAAGCCGTTCGAGGCCAGCTACACCGCCGACTGGAAACAGATGCCGATCAGCGGGACCGCCTCCCGCAGCCTCAAGCAAGGCGACGGCGGCCGCTGGGAACTGGATTTCAAGGCGTCCATGCTGCTTGCCAGCCTCACCGAGATCAGCACGTTCAAGGTCGAGAACGACACCTACCTGCCGCTGACCTACCGCTGGGCCCGCGAAGGCCTGGGCAAGAACAAGCAGACCGAGCTCGATTTCGACTGGGCCGAGAAGCAGGTGCTGGGCAGCGACCGTGGCGACCAGGTGCGCCAGCCGCTGAACAAGGGCCAGCTGGACAAGTCCACCTACCAGCTTGCGCTGCAGCATGACGTGGCCGTCGGCAAGAAGGCCATGAGCTACCAGGTGATCGAGGGTACCGATACCGATACCTACGACTTCCGCGTACTCGGCGAAGAGAAGGTCCGCACCCAGGCCGGCCTGATCACCGCAATCAAGGTGGAGCGCGTGCGCGACCCCACCAAGAGCAACCGCAAGACCATCCTCTGGTTCGCCAAGGATTGGGACTTCCTCCTCGTGCGCCTGTACCAGCAGGAGTCCGACGGCAAGGAATACCAGATCATGCTCAAGGAAGGCACCGTGGGCGGCAAGGCCGTCCAGGGCGAGAAAGGCTGATCCTTCAGCGCACAAGAAAAAGCCGGGCAGATGCCCGGCTTTTTTGTGCCTCGAAACCCTGGTCGGTGAATCAACCTTCGTTCGACGGCTTGCGCTTGAAGCGGCGAGCGATCCAGCCGATCGCCAGGGCCGGGATGATCCACAGCTTCTTCACCAGGACCAGCAGGGTCGCGAACAGACCGACCTTGGCGGCGACCTTGCCGGCGATCAGCGCACCCAGGCCATAGGCGGCGACCTTGTCGACGCTGGGGTTGAAGTCGACATAGCGGCTGCCCGGATTGAACTCGGTCATCGCCAGCACCTTGCTGACGTTCTTCTCGATTTCCGGCAACTGCTCCATGCCCGCGACGAAGTTCAGCACCAGCACGCCTTTGCGGCCCAGCGCGCGGATGTTGTAGTTCAGCGTGTGTTCCTTGGCGTCGCCGAACTGCAGCTCCTTGGCCCAGTACAGCTTCTTCTCCGCGGCGTCATAGCGCGGCGGCGCGGCCCAGCCGATCAGTTGGATCGCCTCGAAGCCCTGCTGCTCGCGCTGCGGATTGGCTTCCTTGAGGTCGTCCTGCATGTCCTTGAGCATCTCGGCGTAGTCGATCTTCGCCGCATCCTCGTCGGAAACGTAGCCGCTCTCCTCGTACTGCACGGTCACCGCCCAGGACTCGGCAGCGAAGGGCGAGACTCCGGCCGGCATCAGCATGCCCAGCGGCGGTTCGGAACTAGGCGGGTTGCCCCAGGCTTCGAGGACGCGCTCGGCATCCTTGCTGTCGAGAAAGACGAAGTTGTCCGGGAGGTCGAAGGTCGCGAGGTTGTCGCCCACTACCACCTTGCCCTTCTGGAAGTGCAGGCTGGCGACGAAGGTCTCGGGCGACATTTCCTCGTCCGACTCAGCGGCAGACGCGGTGGCAGCCGCCGCGGGGGCTTCGCTCTGGTTGGAGGCGGCGGGTGCGGCGAATGCCGGCGTGGCGACGGCCTGCGCGAGCAAGGCAGCCAGGAAGAGGGCTTTGCCATCCATAGGGTGAATCTCCTGAATCGTATCCATGACATCGACGGCCAACTGCTGTGTCGCCGGCCTCGAATTGTCGCACTCCAATGTCGGACCTGTAACAGAAAATTTCCTTTCCACCTGCGCTGGCGCACAAAAAAACCGGGCATCAGCCCGGTTTCATCGAGCGCGGCAAACCGTCAGGGCTGGCTAGCGATAGCCTTCTCGATCGCCGCCTGCAGTTGCGGATCATCCGGCTTGGTCAGGCTGGAAAACTGGGCCACCACCTTGCCCTGGCGGTCCACCACGTACTTGAAGAAGTTCCAGCGCGGCACCTGGTCGGCCTGCTGGGCGAGGTCCTTGAACAGCGGGATCGCCTCGTCGCCGCTGACGTGCTGCACCGCCGTCATGTTGAAGGTCACGCCGTAGTTGCCGTAGCAGACCTTGGCGGTCTCGGCGGCGTCAGCGTCTTCCTGCTTGAAGTCATCGGAGGGCACGCCGAGCACTTCCAGGCCCTGCCCCTTGTACTTCTGGTAGACCGCCTCGAGGCCCTTGAACTGCGGAGTGAAGCCGCAGTGGCTGGCGGTATTCACCACCAGCAGCGGCTTGCCGGCGTACAGCTCGCAGAGATCGAGACTGTCCTTGGAGCGCAGCTTGGGCAGTTCACCCTGGGTCTTGAGCAGCGCCGGGCAGTCGGCGGCCTGTGCGGCCATCGGCAGCAGCAGGGTCAGGGCGAGTAGGGAAAGATGTGGGCGCATCGTGGGAATCCTCCGGTGATCAGGCCACGCTACCGCGCGCGCCACCTATCAGCAACTGCCCATACCCAGTTGCATCAGCACCAGCCCACCGCGCTGCCAGCCCCACCAGGCCAGAGCGGCCAGCGCCAGGCCGAAACCCAGCACCAGCGCCATCACCAGCGAGCGCTTCACGCCGCTCCCAGCGCGGCACGCTCGACCGGACGCTCGCGCACCGGCCAGTTCAACAGGCCGGCCAGCAGGCTGAGGAGGAT
Organism: Pseudomonas sp. PDM18; assembly: GCF_014852585.1. Lineage (GTDB taxonomy): Bacteria > Pseudomonadota > Gammaproteobacteria > Pseudomonadales > Pseudomonadaceae > Pseudomonas. The sequence continues at coordinate 590,085 of NZ_JACVBX010000001.1, forward strand.
GGAAATCTGCCAGACCAGGTTGTAGTTGCCGGTGTGGTCATACACGTACCCCCCCAGCCAGCCGCCGAGGAAGGCGCCGACCTGGTGAAACAGGAAGGTGATGCCGCCGAGCATCGACAGGTTGCGCACGCCGAACAGAGTGGCGACCGTGCCGTTGGTGAGCGGCACGGTGGACAACCACAGCAGCCCCATGGCGATGCCGAAGGCGTAGGCCGTCCAGACGCTCAATGGCGTCCAGATGAAGGCGACGATCACTACCGCACGCAACAGGTACAGGCCAGTGAGCAGCCTAGGCTTGCTCATCTTGCCCCCCAGCCAGCCGGCGATGTAAGTGCCGAACACGTTGAACAGCCCCACCAGTGCCAGCACCGTGGTGCCGACCGTCGCGGGCAGGTGACGGTCCACCAGGTAGGCCGGCAGGTGCACGCCGATGAACACGACCTGGAAGCCGCAGACGAAGAAGCCCAGGGACAGCAGCCAGAACCCGGAATGCCCGGCCGCCTCGCGCAGCGCCTCGCCGAGGGTCTGCTCGTGGCCCTGCACTGGCAACGGCTTATCGCGCATCAGCGCCGCCAGCGGCACGATCAGGGCCACCAGCAGGCCTAGCGCCAGCAGCGCGGCAGACCAGCCCAGCCACCCGATCAGCCCGAGGGTGCCCGGCAGCATGGCGAATTGGCCGAAAGAGCCGGCCGCCGCCGAGATACCCATGGCCATGCTGCGGCGCTCCAGCGGTACCGCGCGGCCGACTGCGCCCAGGATCACCGAGAACGACGTGCCTGACAGGCCGACACCGATCAGCAGGCCAGCACTCATGGACAGGCTGAAGGCCGAGTCGGAGTAGCCCATCAGCACCAGGCCGACGGCATAGAGGATGCCGCCCACCAGCACGGTACGCATGGCACCGAAGCGGTCGGCGATAGCCCCGGTGAACGGCTGGGCGATACCCCAGATCAGGTTCTGCAGAGCGATGGCGAAGGCGAAGGTCTCGCGCCCCCAGCCGAATTCGGCGCTCATCGGCGCGAGGAACAGGCCGAAGCCATGGCGGATGCCCAGGGACAGGGCGAGGATCAGGGCGCCGGATACCAGTATCCAGAACCCCGTGCGCGACAGCTTCGACATCGGTTGCTCCTACACGGGTATATACCCGCTTTTATTCGTTCTTCTAGACAGTACGCAGGCAGCGGCTAGCTCTCCAGCGCGGCCAATTCATCCAGCAAGGTTTCCAGCTGACGGCGCTTTTCATCGCCCAGGTGCGCCGCCACATCCTGCTGCGCCGCGTCCCAGGCATCCCGTCCGCGCACGATGCGTTCGAGCCCGGTCGGTGTCAGCACCACGATGCGATTGCGCTGATCCTCGCCCTCTTCCAGCTTCACCAAGCCTTCGGCCTCCAGCGGCTTGAGATTGCGCCCCAGCGTGCTGCGGTCCAGGCCCATGGCATCGGCCAGCTCGGAGATGCTCGGCTGTTCCAGCCGTGAAAGGTGCCGCAGCAGGGAGAACTGCGCAGTGGTCAGCCCGACGCCCCTCAGGGCATCGTCGTAGACGCGGGTCACGGCACGGGCCGAGCGGCGCAGTTTGGTGCAAAGGCATTGGGTCGTCAGCATGGATACGTGTATATACCCGCAACTCCCGCTCGGTCAATGGCCGGCGCGACTGATTGTCCCATCTGGCCTATTGTCCCAACTGCCAGTGCGAGGCGTTGGCGCAGCCAAGGGCACCACCGCGCCCCGGCCGTATAACTGCGGTCATCCAGCCCCGCGCTTTCGACGGGGCGCATCACGGTCCGAGGTCCCCGATGCCCGTCTACAAAGCCCCGCTGCGCGACACCCGCTTCCTGCTCAACGAAGTCTTCGATTTCCCCAGCCACTACCAGAATCTGGTCAACGGTGGCGAAGCCACGCCGGACATGGTCGACGCCATCCTTGGCGAATGCGCCAAGCTCTGCGAGGAAGTGATCGCCCCGCTCTACCACAGCGGCGACGAGGAAGGCTGTCATCTGGAGAATGGCGAAGTGCGCACGCCCGCAGGCTTCAAGGAAGCCTACGACGCCTACGTCGCCGGGGGCTGGCAAGGCCTTTCGCACCCGGTGGAGTACGGCGGCCAGGGCCTGCCGATGAGCCTGGGCGCGCTCAAGCAGGAGATGCTGGGCACCGCCAACTGGCCGTTCTCGATGTATCCGGGCCTGTCGCTGGGCGCGATGAACACCGTGATGCAGCACGGTACCGAGGAACAGAAACACACCTACCTCACCCCGCTCACCGAAGGCCGCTGGGGCGGCACCATGTGCCTGACCGAGCCACAGTGCGGCACCGACCTGGGCCAGGTGAAGACCCGCGCGGAAACCAATGCCGACGGCAGCTATGCGATCACCGGCACCAAGATCTTCATCTCCTCCGGCGAGCACGACCTCACCGAGAACATCGTGCACATCGTCCTCGCGCGCCTGCCCGATGCGCCCAAGGGCACGCGCGGCATCTCGCTGTTCATCGTGCCGAAATTCCTGCCGGGCGACGGCGCCAGCCTGGGCCCGCACAACGGCGTGACCTGCGGCGCGCTAGAAAAGAAGATGGGCATCAAGGCCTCGGCCACCTGCGTGATGAACTTCGACGGCGCCACCGGCTACCTGATCGGCGAGCCGAACAAGGGCCTGGAGTGCATGTTCACCTTCATGAACAGCGCACGCATCGGCACCGCCATCCAGGGCGTCGCCACCGCAGAACTGGCCTACCAGGGCGCGCTCGCCTATGCCCGTGAGCGTCGTTCGATGCGTGCTCTCTCCGGCACCAAGGAGCCGGGCGAGATCGCCGACAGCCTGATGCACCACGGCGACGTGCGCCGCATGCTGCTGACCCAGAAAGCCGTGGCCGAGGGCGGCCGCGCGCTGATCTACCTGGCCACCCAGTACGCCGACAAGATGATCCAGGGCCTGCTGACCAACGACAACGCCGAGTACGACCGCTGGGACGACAAGCTCGGCTTCCTCACCCCGATCCTCAAGGGCTGCCTGACCGAGCTGGGCCTGGAAAGCGCCAACCTCGGCATGCAGGTATTCGGCGGCCACGGCTACATCAAGGAACACGGCATGGAGCAGATCGTCCGCGATGCGCGGATCGCCACGCTCTACGAGGGCACCACCGGCATCCAGGCGCTGGACCTGCTCGGCCGCAAGGTGCTGCTGATGACACAGGGCAAGGCCGTGCGCGACTTCACCCGGCAGGTGGCGAAGTTCGCCGTCGAACTGCTCAAGCAGGAGCCGGCCATGCGCGGTCGCGCGCTGACGCTGCTCAAGCTCTGCGCGCAGTGGAACCTGCTGACGATGCGCATCGCCCTCACTGCCCGCAAGCAGCGCGACCTGGTGAGCACCGCCAGCCACGACTACCTGATGTTCTCCGGCTACGCCGCGCTGGCGTACTCCTGGGCGCTGCAGGAGTCCGCCGCGCGCAGGCGCCTGCGCCAGGGCGGCAGCGAGTCGAGCGACTTCTACAAGGCCAAGATCGCCACTAGCGACTTTTACTTCGCCCGCCTGTTGCCGCGCGCCAAGGGCCATGCGGCGGCGATGGCTAAGCCGGTGCGGTCGATCATGGGGCTGAAGACGGAGCATTTCGCCTTCGATTGACGCATGCGCTTTTTGTAGGAGCGAGCTTGCTCGCGAACAATCTCACCGGACACGCAGGCGTTATGCGGTTCGCGAGCAATAACGATGGCGTCCCCCCTCGCTCCTACAGGATTGCTCCGGCGGCGCAGGATATCGAGAACCTAGGATGTATAGGTCAGGCTAACGGCAAGGCGAGATCAGAGCGCCAACGCCACCAGCACGGCGCACTCGATCACTTCCAGCATCGCCCCGGCGGTATCGCCGGTGGTACCGCCCAGGCGGGCGATGAAGCGGCTGCGCAGCCAGACGAACACCACCAGCGCCACTACCAGCGCCAGCAGGCCGGTGAGGCCCACCAGCACCATCAGGGCGGCGTTGGCCGCCAGCATCCACGGCATTGCGCCGCGCGGCAGGTGATCGGCCAGCGCCTGGCCCAACCCGCCCTTGCGCGCATAGTCAGTGGTGAAGAACAGCAGCGGCAGCGCGCAGCGCCCCAGCCAGGGCGCCAGCAGCAACCCCCAGTGCTGGTGATTGCCAAGGATCGCGGTGATCGCCGCGAACTTCAGCAGCAGCAGCAGCACCAGCGCGACCACCGCCGCCGGGCCGCAGCGCGGGTCCTTCATGATCGCCAGGGTACGTTCGCGATCACCCAGGCCGCCGATCCAGGCGTCGGCCGAATCGGCCAGGCCGTCCAGGTGCAGGGCGCCAGTGAAAGCCACCCACACCAGCAGGATCAGCGCCGCCTGCAACAGCAGGTGCACGCCACTGAGCAACTCGCCCATGGCGAACAGCACGGCACCGATCAGCAGCCCCACCAGCGGGTAATACAAGGTGGCACGGCCAAACTGCTCCGGCGTCGGCATGTGTCCCAGGCGCACCGGCAGCCGGGTGAGGAACTGCACCGCCACCAGCGGCAGCAGCCAGTCGCTGAGGTGGGGGGCGTGCACCTCCGCCCCGCTCTGCTCAGCGGGCTCGGGTGCCTCTTGCTCGTGGTCCCGATGCGGGTCGTTCATCAGTTGCTTGCCTTGTGGATGCGCCAGCCGGCGCCGTCGCGGGTCACGTCCAGCGCCATGCATTCGCCGTGGGCCACCACCACTTCCAGCAGGCGCCTGGCCGGCAGGCCGATGGCCAGCGCGCCGAGCAGGCGCATCACACCGCCGTGGGTGACGACCAACACGGACGAGCCGGCGTGGGCTTGGTAGAGGCGCTCCAGCGCCGCGAAGACGCGGGCTTCGAAGTCGCCCATGGCCTCGCCACCGGGCGGCGGGAAGGCGTATGGATCGTTCCAGAACTGCTCCAGCGCCGCGGCATCGCTCTCCATCAGCTTAGCTGGCGAAAGGCCTTCCCACTGGCCGAAATCCAGCTCCTGTAGGCCCGGCTCGAAGCCCAGCGGCAAGCCATGGCGCGCCGCCAGCTCCTCGGCGAAAGCCGCGCAACGCTGCAAAGGCGAGCTGACCAGCGCCGCCCAGCGGCACTCATCGCCCAGCGCGCCGCGCATCTGCGCCCAGCCGGTTTCGGTGAGCGCGTCGTCCAGGCGGCCGCGAAAGCCGCCGCCAAGTTCGGTCTCGCCGTGGCGCAGCAGTTCCAGGCGCAGCGTCATGCCGGGCGATCCGACACCGCTGCTTCGGCGAAGGTCGCCATCCCCGAGTGCAAGCGGCAAGCCTGGCGCAGCAGCGGCACCGCCAACGCGGCGCCGCTGCCTTCCCCGAGGCGCAGGCCGAGGTCGAGCAGCGGCCGCGCATCGAGCGCAGCGAGCACGCGGTTATGCCCTGGCTCGGCGCCGGCGTGGGCGAACAGCAGCCAGTCGCGGCAGCCGGGGTTCAAGTGCGTCGCGCAGAGTGCGGCGGTGGTGCAGATGAAACCGTCCACCAGCACGGGAATACCTTTCTGCGCACAGGCGAGATAGGCGCCCACCAGCGCGGCGATCTCGAAACCGCCAAGCCGGCACAGGGCCTCGAAGGGCTCGTCGCAATGGGCGCGGTGCAGCGCCAGCGCGCGGTCGATCACCTCGACCTTGCGTGCGACGCCCTGCAAGTCCAGCCCGGTACCGGGACCGACCAGCGCCTGCGCCGGCTCGTCCAGCAGGGCGCAGGCCAGAGCCGCCGCCGAGCTGGTATTGCCGATGCCCATTTCGCCACCGATGAACAACTCCGCGCCGCCCTGCTGCGCGCGGCGCACGGATTCGCGGCCGGCTTCCAGAGCGATCAGGCATTGGGCCGCGGTCATCGCCGGCTCTTTGGTGAAGTTCGCAGTGCCCGCGCCGACCATCACATGCAGCACACCCGGCAGCGGTTCCAGTGGCGTGGCGGTTCCCAGGTCGATCACCTCCAGGCGCGCGTCGAGATCGCGTGCCAGCACACTGATCGCCGCACCGCCGCGAACGAAGTTACGCAGCATCTCGACGGTCACCGCCTGCGGGTAAGCCGACACGCCTTCGGCGACCACACCGTGGTCACCGGCGAACAGGGCGATCCAGATGTGTTCCAGAGTTGGCCGCTCGCGGCCCTGCAGGCCTGCCAGGCGGACGGTTTCCTCTTCCAGCCGGCCCAGCGCGCCGCGCGGTTTGGTCAGCTGGTCCTGGCGCGCGGCGGCCTTGTCCTGCGCCACGCGGTCGATCGGCTGGGTGCCTTGCAGCCACCATTGCAGACTCATAACGCTTCCCCCTTCAACACCATGGGCAGGCCGGCGACGGTGAACACCACGCGCTCGCTGACCTCGGCCAGGGACTGGTGCAGCCAGCCGGCCTCGTCGACATATCGGCGGCTGAGCTCGCCCATCGGCACCACGCCCAGCCCGGTTTCGTTGCTGACCAGAATGATTCGTCCGGGCAGTTGCGGTAGCGTTTCCAGCAGCGCGTCGATCTCGCTGCGCAGTCGCCAGCCGTCTTCATGGAGCAGCAGGTTGGTGACCCACAGGGTTAGGCAGTCCACCAGCACGCACTGCTGCGGCGCCGCCAGGCGCTCGAGTGCGTCGGCCAGGGCCAGCGGCTCTTCCACCAGCCCCCAGTGTTCAGGGCGGCGCTCGCGGTGCTGGAGGATGCGCGTGGACATCTCGCCGTCGCCGGCCTGGGCCGTGGCGACGTAGGTGACCGGCAGGCCGCTTTGCAGCGCCAGGCGCTCGGCCAGGCGGCTCTTGCCCGAACGGGCGCCGCCGAGGATCAGTTCAAGCATGGGTTCTCCATTTGTAGGAGCGAGCGTGCTCGCGAACGCTCTCGCCGGACGCCGGCGTTATGCGGTTCGCGAGCAAGGACTGGGGCGTCCCCCTCGGTCCTACGAAAAGCTGCCGTAGGGCGCATAACGCCCCAAGCGTTATCCGCCGGAACATTGGCAAGCAGAAACGGCGGGCAACTGCGAACGGTTATCCGCCCTACAGTCCGCACAGCCGCCTCAGTTTTTCCGTATCCAGATGCGCCTCGACCTGATCGGCCAGGCGCTCGATGTCGCGTTCGCGCAGGGCGTGGTAATCGATGCTCTGCACCTCGCGCAGCCCGGCCCAGCGCAGCAGCGCCGAACTGGATGCACTGGACTCGAACAGCCCGTGCAGATAAGTCCCCATCACCTGTCCGTCGGCGCTCAGCGCACCGTCGCCGCGGCCATCGCTCAGGTGCACGGCCGGCTGCGCTAGCGCCGGGCCTTCGGTGACGCCGGCATGAATTTCGTAACCACTCACCGGGGCGTCTTCCAGCGCCAGCTGGCCGCTGACGTTGCGCAGCTGTTTTTCCGGTTCGAGGACGGTGCGGAAATCCAGCAGGCCGAAGCCGTCACTCTCCCCCGCCGAACCTTCCAGTCCGTGCGGGTCGGCCAGGCTACGGCCGAGCATCTGCAAGCCGCCGCAGATGCCCAGCAGCTTGCCGCCGTAGCGCAGGTGGCGACGGATCGCCTCCTCCCAGCCTTGGGCGCGGAGGAAAGCCAGGTCCGGCCGCACGCTCTTGGAGCCGGGCAGGATGATCAGGTCTGCCGCCGGGATCGGCTGGCCGGGACCGACGAAGGTCAGCTCCACCTGCGGGTGTAAACGCAGCGGGTCGAAGTCGGTGTGGTTGCTGATGCGCGGCAGCACCGGCACCACCACGCGCAGACGCTCGCCGGTCTTGGCGGCCTGGCGGGTGTCGATGGCGTCCTCGGCTTCCAGGTGGAAGTCCATCAGGTACGGCAGCACGCCGAGCACCGGCACGCCGGTACGCTCTTCCAGCCAGTCGAGGCCGTTCTGCAGCAACGCGATGTCACCGCGGAAACGGTTGATGACGAAGCCCTTCACCCGTGCCCGTTCGCTCTCGGAAAGAAGCTCCAGGGTGCCGACCAGATGGGCGAACACGCCGCCACGATCGATGTCGGCAATCAGAATCACCGGGCAGTCCACCGCCTCGGCGAAGCCCATGTTGGCGATGTCGTTGGCGCGCAGGTTGATCTCCGCCGGCGAGCCCGCGCCCTCCACCATCACCACCGGGTATTGCGCACTGAGGCGCTGGTGGGATTCGAGCACCGCCTGCATCGCCACGCGCTTGTAGTCGTGGTAGGCCACGGCGTTCATGCTGGTCACCGCGCGGCCATGGATGATCACCTGGGCGCCGGTGTCGCTGTTGGGCTTGAGCAGCACCGGGTTCATGTCAGTGTGCGGTGCTAGATGGCAGGCCTGCGCCTGAACCGCCTGGGCGCGGCCGATCTCGCCGCCGTCGGCGGTCACTGCGCTGTTGAGCGCCATGTTCTGCGGTTTGAACGGCACCACGGCCACGCCCTGTCGGCGCAGCCAGCGGCACAGTGCGGTCACCAGCGTGCTCTTGCCGGCATCGGATGTCGTGCCCTGCACCATCAGTGTGCTCACCGCAGGCTCTCCATCTGGTTGAAGGTGCGCAGGCCATGCTCCAGGCGTTCCCAGCCTTTCTCGTCCGGCGGCAGACCGAAGCGCAGGCTGGCGGGCGTTTCGAACAGGCGCACGAAGATGCCCTGGCGCGCCAGATGATCGCGCAGCGCGTGGGCGCGCATGGAGACCACCCACTGGAACAGCGCCGTGCCGCCCTGCGGGGCGAACCCATGTTCGCCGAGCAGCCCGGCCAGATGCCGGCTCGCCTCATGCAGGTCGCGGCGGCGCTGGATCTGTTCCTGGAACTCGCCCAGCACGGCCTGCGCGATCCACCGCGTCGGGCCGCTCACCGCCCAGGGGCCGAGCAGTTTCGCCAGGCTATCCAGCAGGCGCGGTTCGGCGAAGGCGAAGCCCAGGCGCGCGCCAGCGAGGCCGAAGAACTTGCCGAAGGAGCGCAGCACGATCAAACCCGGACGGCTTGCGCAGCTGGGCGCCAGGCTGTGCTCGGGCGTGCAGTCCATGAAGGCTTCGTCCACTACCAGCCAGCCGCCGCGTTCCTGCAGGCGCGCATGCCATTCCAGCAGCACGCCGGCCTCGATGCGCCGGCCGGTGGGGTTGTTCGGGTTGACCACCACCAGCACGTCGAAGCGCTCCAGGTGATGGGGGACTTCCTGGTCGCTGACCTCGCGCAGGATGTGTCCGGCGGCGCGCCAGGACTCGGCATGCTCGGCATAACAGGGCGAGATCACACCGACCTTGCCGGGACGACGCAGTCGCGGCAACAACTGGATCGCCGCCTGGCTGCCGGGCAGCGGCAGCAGCTTTTCGGCGCCGTAGTAGCGGCGCGCGGCGGCTTCCAGGCCGTCGCCGTCCTCGGGCAGGCGCATCCATGATGCCGCCGGCACGCTGGGCACGGCCCATGGCCAGGGCGAGATGCCAGTGGACAGGTCGAGCCACTCGGAGAGCGGAATTCCGTACTGCTGCGCCGCTTTGCGCAAACGGCCGCCGTGTTCGAGCATCAGAGCACTCCCAGAATGAAAATGACCACCAGCCACAGCAGCACACCCTGGCGCACCAGGGTCAGCGCGCGCCAGATGTCCGTGGCGGTCGGCGCCGGGCCTTCGCCCAGCTGCGGGCGTTCGTGAAGTTCGCCGTGGTAGCGGGCGCAGCCGCCGAGCGACACGCCCAACGCCCCCGCCCCGGCCGCCATCACCGGGCCGGCGTTGGGGCTGTCCCACTGCGGCGCCTGTGTACGCCAGCAGCGCAGGGCGAGCCGGGTGTGGCCAAGCAGCGCGTAGGTGAAGGCCACCAGGCGTGCCGGGATGTAGTTGAGCACATCGTCGATTTTCGCCGCGGCCCAGCCGAAGCGTTCGAAGCGCGCGTTGCGGTAGCCCCACATGGCGTCGAGGGTGTTGCTCAGGCGATAGAGCATCACGCCCGGCGCGCCGGCCACGGCGAACCAGAACAGCGCGGCGTAGACCGCGTCGCTGCCGTTTTCCAGTACCGACTCGGTGGCGGCGCGGGCCACGGCGGTGTCGTCCAGCTGGGCGGTTTCGCGGCTGACCATGTAGCCCACGCGCAAGCGCGCTTCGCTCAGGTCACCGGCGCGCAGGGCCAGTGCCACCGGCTCGGCATGCTCACCCAGGCTGCGCAGGCCCAGCGCGGCGTACAAAGCGAGCGCCTGCACGACCCAGCCGACATAGGGCAGCAGGCTGAGCAGCAGCGCGATCAGGGTCAGCGGGATGACAGCGATGATCCAGGCAGTGACGCCGTGGCTGCGCCAGCCGAGGCCGAGGGTGTCCTTGCCAGCGTCGGCGCGGGAGCGATTGAAACGCCGCTCCAGCCGATCCGCCAGACGCCCGAAGGCCACCAGCGGGTGCCAGCGTTTCGGTTCGCCGAACAGGGCATCCAGCACCACGCCGAGGACGCTCAGCAGAGCCAGGCTCATGGCTGTTCTCCCCAGCGATTCTCGAACAGCAGCTCGCTGAGCGCGCGCGGTTGGCGCCAGCCTTCCAGGGCCAGCATCGGCGCCGGGTAGAACTCGCTGACCGGGCCGAGGCAGATCACCGCCACGGCCTCGGCTCCCGCCGGCAGGCCGAGCAGTTCGCCCAGCGCGGCGGGGTCGAACAGCGATACCCAGCCCATGCCCAGGCCTTCGGCGCGCGACGCCAGCCAGAGGTTCTGGATGGCGCAGGACAGCGAGGCCAGGTCCATGTGCGGCAACGTGCGACGACCGAATACATGTGCCTCGCGGCCCTCCATCAGCGCGGCCACCAGTACTTCGGCGCAGTCGAGCACGCCCTCGACCTTCAGCCGCATGAACTCGTCGGAACGCTCGCCCAGTGCCTCGGCGGTGCGCACGCGCTCCGCCTCCACCAGCCCATGGATCGACTGGCGCAGCTCCCGCGAGGTGACGCGGATGAATCGCCAAGGCTGCATCAGCCCGACGCTGGGCGCCTGGTGCGCCGCTTCGAGCAGGCGCGCGAGCAGTTCCGGCGCCACCTCACCGCCGCTGAAATGACGCATGTCGCGACGCTCGGCAATGGCGCGATAGAGCGCGGCGCGCTCCTCAAGGCTGTAGGCGTGCTCGGTCATGGTCTCAGCAGGGCTGCTGCAGCGTCCGGGTCGGACGGCAGGTAGAAGTGGATGTAGGAGGCGGTGAGCCGGCCGCGGCGAAACACCGCTTCGGCCACCGGCTTGTCGTTGGGGCAGACGCCTCGGGCCAGCGGCTCCTCGCTGCTGTCCAGCAGCGAGTGGTGGAAGGTGTGCCCGCGCAGAGTGCCTTCGGGCAACGTCACCGCCTGCAACGCCAGCGCGGCGAGGCGCTTCTGCATGCGCGCCTTGCCCGGCAATAGGCCGAGTAATTCGGCGCGCTCGCCGGCCACGTCGGTCAGCGCATCGAGCAGATAGAGCATGCCGCCGCACTCGGCGAGGATCGGCTTGCCCATTTCGTGGTGCGCGTGGATGGCCTGGGCCATGGCGCGGTTGCCAGCCAGCGCCTGCAGGTGCAGTTCGGGGTAGCCACCGGGCAGATAGAGGCTGTCCACGTCCGGCAATGCGTCATCACGCAGCGGCGAGAAGAACACCAGTTCGGCGCCCAGTTCACGCAGCAGGTCGAGGTTGGCCTGGTAGAGGAAGGCAAAGGCGTTGTCCCGTGCCACGCCGATCCGCACGCCATCGAGGCGGGAAGACTCACGGCGCAACTCAGACGCGGCGAAGCTCACCGGCAGCGGCAGCTCGGTACTGGCGCTGGCCGCCAGGGCATCGGCGGCGGCGTCCAGGCGGGCGTCGAGATCGGCCAGCTCATCGGCCTGCACCAGGCCGAGGTGTCGGCTGGGCAGCTCCACTTCGGTATCGCGCGGCAGCGCGCCATACCAGCGAATCCACTCCGGCAGGCTGTCGCGCACCAGGTCGCGGTGACGCTGGCTGCCGATACGGTTGGCGAGCACGCCGGAGAACGGCAGGTCGCTCTGGTAGGTCGCCATGCCAACGGCCATGGCGCCGAAGGTCTGCGCCATGGACTGGCCGTTGATCACCGCCATCACCGGCACATTGAAGCGCCGCGCCAGGTCGGCCGCAGACGGCGAGCCGTCGAACAGGCCCATCACGCCTTCGATGAGGATCAGGTCGGCCTCGCCGGCCGCTTCCCATAGCAGCCGACGGCTCTCTTCCTCGCCGACCATCCACAAGTCCAGTTGGTAGACCGGCGCGTCACTGGCGCGGGCGAGGATCATCGGGTCGAGGAAATCCGGGCCGCACTTGAACACCCGCACCTTGCGCCCAAGGCGCGTGTGCAGGCGCGCCAGGGCGGCGGTCACGGTGGTCTTGCCCTGGCCAGAAGCGGGAGCGGCGATCAGCAGTGCGGGGCATTGGCGCGAGGTCATTGAGTGCGCTCCGCCACAACGAAATGCATCAGAACTCCACCCCTTTCTGCGCCTTGATGCCGGCCTTGAAGGCGTGTTTCACCAGGCCCATCTCGGTCACGGTGTCGGCGGCCTCGAGCATCGCCGGCTGCGCGCCACGGCCAGTGGCGACCACATGCTGCATCGACGGACGCGCGGCGATATCGGACAGCACGGTGTCCAGTTCCAGGTAGCCGTGTTTGAGGGCGATGTTCACCTCGTCCAGTACCACCAGGCCGACTTCGGGGTCGGCCAGCAGCTGGCGCGCCACGTCCCAGGCGAGCTGCGCCTTGGCGATGTCACGCTGGCGGTCCTGGGTTTCCCAGGTGAAGCCCTCGCCCATCACGTGAAAGCTGACTTCCTCGGGGAAGCGGCGGAAGAACGCCTCTTCGCCCGTGGTTGCGGCGCCCTTGATGAACTGCACTACGCCTACCTTCATGCCATGGCCAAGCGCGCGGGCGACCATGCCGAAAGCCGAGCTGCTCTTGCCCTTGCCGTTGCCGCTGTTGACCAGGAACACGCCGCGCTCCCCCTGGGCCTGGGCGATCTTCTCGTCGATCACTGCCTTCTTGCGCTGCATGCGCGAGCGATGGCGCTCGTCCTTTTCCGGGGATTCAGTCATGGAAAGTTGCTCCTGAAAGCGAATGCGCAGGCGTCAGGCTGCCGCCCGGGTGGCAGCGCACGAGGAATGGAATGGGCAGGGACGAACCGCAGCGACGCACAAGCGCCATGCGGCAGAGGCCGCCCAGCGCAAAGGCTGTCGACCTGGGGAATAGGGATTGCACCTGAAGGATTCTCCGCCGCTCTCACCCGCGCGGCACTGACCAGTCGGGGCAGGCGGAGGACGGCAACGCGCGGCGCGCAGCGCCGACGTCGGCAGCGCCTCCCGCGATGCCATGCGATGCAGCAGGCCGGTCTCCGGGCTTGCGAGTGACGCCGTGAGGCTGTCGATGAACCGCGCCTTCCCATGCCGATGGCACAGTGGCGGATTGCGGTTCGAAGCTCGCTTACCGTTGCGGGGGCAGCGCCGGAATGGTCGATTGCGCATCGATTTCACCGGCTTCCCTGTTTCACTCGCGGCTTGCGCCGAAAGCACCTGAAGCAGGCGCGCAGCTTAGTGGCTGGCGGGTTGGGGCGTCAATTGAACAGGATGTCGCCGGGCTTGTCCCAGCACCAGGCAGGCGCTCTACAATGCGACACACCTGTCCAATCATGGCACTGTGTAACTCCGCTAGAATGCGAACCATGACGATGACCGCCCAGCCCGGCCAGCTTCAGCTCGACACCTCCGCCAGCCCGCCGCTGATGCACGTCAGCGGCGACTGGACGCTCGCGCATTTCTCCGCACTGGAAGCCCAGGTAGCCGCCCAACGCCATGCCGAATCCCCCGCCGAGCTGGATTTTGCCGGCCTCGGCGCGCTGGACACCGCCGGCGCCGCGCTGCTCGCCGAGATCATCGGCGGCGCGCGCATGAGTCAGCTGGAACAAATCGCCCGCAACCTCCCCGCCGAACGCCAGGCCTTGCTGCGCGCCGTCGGCAGCGCCATCACCCAGTGCCGCCTGGATGAAAAAGCGCCGGAGCCGGGCAACGCCCTGGTCGATGTGCTGGAGCGCATCGGCATCGCCACCCTGACCTTCCGCGAACACCTGGTCGGCGTGCTCGGCTTCATCGGCCTGACCCTGCAGACGCTACTGCGTAACCTGTTGCGCCCGCGGCGCTGGCGGCTCACCTCGCTGGCCGCGCATATGGAGGAAACCGGGCTGGACGCCGTGCCCATCGTCGCCCTGCTGACCTTCATGGTCGGTGCGGTAGTGGCCTTTCTCGGCGCCACGGTGCTGCAGAAATTCGGCGCGCAGATATACACCGTCGATCTGGTGGGCTTCTCCTTCCTGCGCGAATTCGGCGTGCTGCTCACCGCGATCCTGCTTGCCGGCCGCACCGCCAGCGCCTTCACCGCGCAGATCGGCTCGATGAAGGCCAACCAGGAAATCGACGCCATCCAGGCCTTGGGCCTCGACCCAGTGGAACTGCTGGTGTTGCCACGCGTCCTGGCCCTGCTGCTGACCCTGCCGATGCTGACCTTCCTGGCGATGATCTCCGGCATCTTCGGCGGCGGCGTGGTCTGCGCCCTCGCCCTTGATATCTCGCCACGCATGTTCCTCTACATGCTGCAGAACGACATCGCCGTGCAGCACTTCCTGGTCGGCATCGTCAAAGCCCCGATATTCGCTTTCATCATCGCCGTGATCGGCTGCCTGGAGGGCTTCCGCGTCAGCGGCAGCGCGCAGTCAGTGGGCGAGCACACGACCTCAAGCGTGGTCCAGTCGATCTTCGTGGTGATTCTGCTGGATGCGGTCTTCGCGCTGTTCTTCATGGAGATGGGCTGGTGAGCGAACCGATCATCGTCGTCCGCGACCTCGCCAACCGTTTCGGTACCCACGCCGTGCACGAGCACCTGGACCTCGACGTGATGAAGGGCGAGATCCTCGGCGTGGTCGGCGGCTCGGGCACCGGCAAGTCGGTGCTACTGCGCAGCATCATCGGCCTGCGCCAACCCAGCGAAGGCAGCGTGCATGTGTTCGGGCAGAACCTGCCGGCGCTGCCTCCCCTTGAGCGCTCGAAGCTGGAAAGGCGCTTCGGCGTGCTGTTCCAGAACGGCGCGCTGTTCTCCTCGCTGACCGTGAGCGAGAACATCTGCCTGCCGCTGATCGAGCACGCCGGGCTGTCCCGCGCCGATGCGCAGTTCATGGCCAAGGTAAAGATTTCCCTCGCCGGCCTGCCGCCGGATTCCGGCAGCAAATACCCGGCCGAGCTCTCCGGCGGCATGGTCAAGCGTGCCGCCCTGGCCCGCGCCCTGGCGCTGGACCCGGACATCCTGTTTCTCGACGAGCCCACCGCCGGCCTCGACCCCATCGGAGCGGCGGCTTTCGACCAACTCATCCTGACCCTGCGCGACGCCTTCGGCCTCACGGTATTTCTGGTCACCCACGACCTGGACACCCTCTACACCATCTGCGACCGCGTCGCCGTGCTGTCGCAGAAACGCGTGCTGGTGGTGGGGCCACTGGACCAGGTCGCCCGTACCGACGACGCCTGGGTACAGGAATACTTCCACGGTCCGCGCGGCCGTGCTGCGCTGCAGGCCACCGAACACCTGCGGGAGGAAAGCTGAATGGAAACCCGTGCCCATCACGTGCTGATCGGCCTGTTCACCCTGGTCGTGTCGATCGGCGCGCTGCTCTTCGCCCTGTGGCTGGCGCAGTCGAGCAACGACCAGAAGTACAAGGTCTACGACGTGATCTTCAACGAGGCGGTGACCGGCCTGTCCGAGGGCGGCACCGTGCAGTACAGCGGCATCCGCGTGGGTGACGTGGTATCCCTGCGCCTGGACCCGAACGACCCGCGCAAGGTCCGCGCGCGCATCCGCGTCTACGACAGCACGCCGATCCGCGAGGACACGCGCGCCAAGCTGGCCCTCACCGGCGTCACCGGCCAGGCCATCATCCAGCTATCCAGTGCCGCCCAGGACAGCCCGCCGCTGGCCAGCAAGGACGGCGAAGTGCCGGTGATCAAGACCATCCCCTCGCCGTTCGCAAAGTTGCTGGCCAACGGCGAGGACATCGCGACCAACATCAACAACCTGATCAACAACGTGAACCGAATGTTCTCCCAGGAGAACGTCGACCGCATCAGCCGCACCCTGGACCACATCGACCAGGCAACCGGCGTGGTCGCCGAACAGCGCGACGACATCCGCCAAACCTTCAAGGAACTGGCTGCCGCCAGCGAGCAGGCGCGCATCACCCTGGCCAACGCCAGCCAGCTGCTCGAACGGGCCAACCAGACCCTGGGCGGCAAGGGTCAAGACATCCTTGATGACACCCAGAAAACTCTCGCTTCCCTGCGCACCAGCAGCGAGCGCGTGGAGCAGTTGCTGAACAGCAACTACGACTCGGTGAATGGCGGCCTCAATGGCCTGGGCGAGATTGGTCCGGCGGTCCGCGAACTGCGCTCCACCCTGGAAGACCTGCGCGGCGTCACCCGCCGCCTGCAGGAAAACCCCACCGGCTACCTGCTCGGCCGCGAGCGCAACAAGGAGTTCCAGCCATGATCGCCCCTCCCCGCCTGCTCGGCGCTGCTGCCCTGATCGGCCTGCTGGGCGCCTGCTCGATCCTCCCGGAAGCGGAAAGCCCGGACTTCTACCTGCTGCCGGCAACCCTTCAACCCGTGCGCAGCAACGCGGCGGTGAACTGGTCCCTGCGCGTCAGCGCGCCCACCGCCAGTCTGGCGCTGGATAGCAACCGCATTGCCGTAGTCCCGCAGGGCAACCAACTGAGCAGCTACCAGGGCGCGCGCTGGAGCAACCGCGCACCGGGCCTGCTGCGTGATCGCCTGCTCGACGCCTTCACCGCGAGTGGCAGTATCCCGGCCCTGAGCAGCGACGAGACCAGCCTGCAGGCCGATTTCGACTTGACGGGAGAGCTGCGCGCCTTCCAGAGCGAATACCAGAACGGCAAGCCGGTGATCCACATCCGCTATGACGCCCGCCTGGTGCGCACGCTTGGCCAGCGCATCATTGCCTCGCGCAGCTTCGAGGTCAGCCAGCCGGTAGATGGCAAACAGGTGCCCGAAGTGGTCAGCGCCTTCGGCAAGGCGGCCGATCAGCTTTCGGCGCAGGTAGTGGAGTGGACGTTGCAGCAGGGGCAGTTGCAGAAGCTCAACAGCACAACGGCGAACTGATCGAGGGTTAACCCCAGGACAACAGCAACCAGCGCACCAATGGCTCGCCAGCGACAGATACTGGGTCACTGGTGCACGTATTCGCTACAGCAAGAGGCCGGCAACTGCCGGCCTCTTGCACTCAGGATGAAATACCCGCTCGTTCTCGCAACGCCTCATAGAGCCTGGCTGGCCCCAGTAGCAAATGCAGCAACTCACGCTGCAATTGCTCTGAATTGAGTGCCTGAAGACTGAGATTGTTTTGTGCGGACTGACTGTCAATCAAGGCGTCAATCAGTGTCGGTAAAAGGTCCGGCGAGTTCGCGAACTGCTCCTTGGCATTGTTCGCCGCCTGCTGCGTCAACACATCCGACTCCAGCAATTTGGCCCGCTGGCTGTTCAGCCAGGAAAGCTTGTCGCCGTCGGTGGTATCGGCGCCGAACAGCTCGTTGACCTTCTCGATGATCTCTTCCAGGTACTTCTTCTGCTTCTCCTGCACCTGGCCACTCCCGGTGGCGCCCATTGGCGGCAGCTTGGGATATTCCCCTGCTACCAAAGGCAAATCCCGATTGCCCTTGTCCCTAAGCTTGTAGCGCACCAACTCCAAGCGCGAGAGATCGACACCCTCGCGCTCACGGCCGAACTCGATCAGCGGCAGCAAGTGCTTGAAGAACAGATAGCGCTTTTCGATATCCGTGTTGCCGTAATTGAAAATCTGCGAGAGGAAGGTGTACAGCCGCTGGAACGACCCCATATCGCGCTTGAACAGAATCAGCGCATCCATCTCGTCTTTTGCCGCCTGCAGTGCCGCAGCATCACCCTGCGCTTCGGCTATACGGTAGTCCGTCTGCGCATCGCGATAGCGCACCAGCAGGCGATTGGCCACCGGCGTCAGAGCCGCCGTCAAATCGCTCTGGCGTGCAGTTGGGTCGAGCAGCACCGCTGCCATACGATCCACCTCGAACTGATCGTAGTGCCCGGCGCTATCGAGCTTGCCGCGCAAGTCGAAGACCAGATACGGATCGCTGACCGACTCCAGCTCCGCCGTGCTGTAGTAGGTCTGGAAGGCCTTGAGAATCTCCTCGGGCTCGTTGACGAAATCCAGCACATACGTCGTGTTCTTGCGCGGGTAAGCCCGGTTCAGGCGCGACAGTGTCTGCACCGCCTGAATGCCACCCAGCTTCTTGTCCACATACATGCCGCACAGCAAAGGCTGATCGAAGCCAGTCTGGAACTTGTTGGCCACCAGCAGCACCTGATACTCGCTCCCGGCAAACGCCTCGCGAATATCCCGTCCACGCAGGCCAGGATTGAGCACTTGGCCAGTCTCGGTGAACGGTTCAGGCCCGGAGTCCTCATCGTTCACCTCACCGGAGAACGCCACCAGCGTGCCGATGGGATAGTTCTGCCGCTTGACGTACTTCTCGATCGCCAGCTTCCAGCGCACCGCTTCCTGCCGGCTGCCAACCACCACCATCGCCTTGGCCTGGCCCTCCAGCAACGGCTGGACATTCTCCCGGTAGTGCTCGATCACCACCTGCACCTTCTGCGCAATGTTGTAAGGGTGCAGCCTCACCCAGCGCATGATGCCTTTGAGCGCCTCGCTGTTATCCACTTCCTCGCTGTCCAGCTCTTCGCCGTTGTGCGCCAGCTTGAAGGCCAACTTGTAGCTGGTGTAATTGCGCAGCACATCCAGAATGAAACCTTCCTCGATGGCCTGGCGCATCGAATACACATGGAACGGCTCCGGCTTGTTCAGATCCGAGGCATCCTGCGCCGGATCGGGCCGACGGCCGAACAACTCCAGCGTCTTGGCCTTGGGCGTCGCCGTGAAGGCGACATAGGTGATACCGCCCGCCCCGGCGCGCGCGCTCATGTTCGCAGCAAGCATGTCCTCAGCGGCGATCTCGCCGCCGTCCACCAGCTCCTTCATCTCCTCAACCGACAGCAACTGCTTGAGCGTGGCGGCCGAGTCACCGGTTTGCGACGAGTGCGCCTCATCGGCGATCACCGCAAAGCGCTTGCCCTCGGTGGCGGCCAACTCCTGCACTGCTTTCAGCGCAAAGGGGAAGGTCTGAATGGTGCACACCACGATCTTCTTGCCGCCCGCCAGCGCCTGAGCCAGTTCGCCGCTCTTGCTCGCCGACTCGCCGGTAATGCTCGCCACCACACCCGTGGTGCGCTCGAAGGCGAAGATCGCCTCCTGCAACTGGGCATCCAGCACCGTGCGGTCCGACACTACCAGTACCGAGTGGAACAGCTTCTGCTGCTGCGCATCGTGCAAGTCCGCGAGGAAATGCGCAGTCCAGGCAATCGAATTGGTCTTGCCCGAGCCCGCCGAATGCTGGATCAGGAACTTGCCGCCCGGCCCTTCGGCCAACACCTGCGCCACCAGCTTGCGGGTGGCGTCGAGCTGGTGAAAGCGCGGGAAGATGATCGACTTGAGCTGCTGCTTCTTGTCCTTCTGCCCCACCAGGTAGCGCGCCAGAATCTCCAGCCAACTATCGCGCTGCCACACCTGTTTCCACAGATAGTCCGTGGCATGCCCGGCCGGGTTGGGCGGGTTGCCGGCACCGCCATCGTTACCCAGGTTGAACGGCAGGAAGCGCGTAGCCGCGCCTTCCAGGCGGGTAGTCATGCGCACTTCGGCATTGCTCACGGCAAAATGCACCAGCGCGCCGGACGGGAAGCTCAGCAGCGGTTCTATGCGGCCCTTGGGCTTGGGCTCGCGGTCGAACTTGTACTGGTCCTCCGCGTCCTGCACCGACTGGGTGAAATCGGTCTTCAGCTCACAGGTCGCCACCGCAATGCCGTTGAGGAACAGCACCAGATCGATGGAATTCTCGCAGGCCAGCGAATAGCGCACCTGGCGCACCACCCGCAGGCGATTGGCCTGGTACTTCGCCATCAAATCCGGGTTCATCGCCAGCGCCGGCTTGAACTGCGCCATTGGCAGCGGCTGGCGCAGCCCCAGCAACTCGATGCCGTGGCGCAGCACATCCAGCGTACCGCGCTCATCCAGCGACTTGCGCAAACGGTCCAGCAGCGTGGCCTCCGCCGCTGCACCATGATTCTTGCTCAGTGCGGCCCAGGCTTGCGGCTGGGTGGCTTGCACCCAGGCCAATACATCCGCCGGGAACAATGCACGGGCGCGGTCGTACTGCTGCGCATCGCCTGCGGCGTACAGCCAATCGTGGGCTGCCAGGTGCTCGCAGATTTCGCTCTCGAACGACACTTCCTTATGCAGGCTCATTGCGGCCTCTCTCCCAATTCATACCGGCGCCGCCGGTCATATCGCCCCACTCTACTGCAGGCAAGCTGCCTGGGGCGCTTCAGTTTTCCTGGTAACTACGCTCGATCAGGTGCCGCGCCCGCTCCAGGTCCGCAGACGTGCGCAGGCTGAGTTCCACATCGCCCGTGCCCCAGTGGCCGATGCTGCGAACATCGCGGCTGAAGTCTTCTACCAGTGCGATCGAGTCCGGATTCAGCTTGAGAAACACCAATAGCCGCTTGTTCTGCACCACCACGCTGGCGAAGTTCTTCAGGCGGCGGAATGCCACATAAAGCCTCAGCGGCTTTTCCTGTACGTCGTCACCCAGCGAGTTCAGGTAGCTGGTGACCTGCTCGAACAGCGCCACGATCTCCGGCTGGGCCGACTGCAATTGCTCCTGCCAGGTTTTGTCCTTGCTGCTCTTGCTCAACTCCGCCACAACTACCGGCTCCGCCACGGCCGTGGGCGCGCTGACAGCATTCACCAGCTCCAGCAGCAACAGGTCCTCGCCAAACAGCTTGTAACGGATCAGCTCCACATTGCGCTGGATCAGCTGTACCGCGTGCTGGTCGTAACGGGTGAAGTCGGCGGCGATGCACAGCAGCCGCGTGCCGCCCCACTCGATCTGCTCCGCCGCGGCCTTGCCCAGCTTCTCCATCACCAGCCAGCGGAACTCCGCCTGGTGGTCCAGCAGCCAGTCCAGGTAGAACAGGCCCTGATTGATCACATTCTCATTGCTGTGGCGTTTGTACTCGACGATCACCGGGCAGCCGTTTTCATCCAGCCCCAGCGAATCGATACGGCCCTTGTGGGTCTTGCCGGTGGTGTACTCGGTGGCAAGAAAGCGCACGCCGAGCAAGGTTTCCATCTGGTTTTCGATCAGCGCTTGCAGCTGCTTTTCCACGGCGGCGGCGCGGCTGGGGAGTTCACTGGCGGTGCCGTTGCTGATGCGGAAGAGCTGGAGATCACTCATGCGGCTTCATCCTTGACTAGGCCACGGACGTCGATTTGGCCGGTGACGGCGGCGGTGATTAGTGCGGAGCGGTGTTCCTTCAACAAGGCAATGGCACGTTCGGCTTCGCCCGCGAGCGAGATCAGCTTTTCCATTTCCGCCTCCACCATGGCAACCAGCTCCACTTGCTCAGTCTTCGGAGGAATTGCAATCGTGAACCCTTTGAGACTGGACTGCGGAAGGTTATTGGCCAAGCCTTCTGCACCACTGATAGCTTGCTCTATCTGGAGCCGCATGTAGCGAGCACTAAAGACAATGGCAAAGAATCGAGAGTCCACGTCGCAACTCAAATGAAGCCGAAAAATCTTGTCCGACAACATCAACCGAGAGGGTGGCTCCGACACGTAAGCCACCGAGCCGACGAGCGCTGGAGATCCACTCGCCCGAGACATCAACAGGTCACCGTCACGCACCTCTATGTTGGCATCAGGCTCCAGTGTGTCAGGCAAGGCTTTGTTTTCACTCGAACGGAATATCCCACCATTGACGCAGCCAGCCTTCAGTACTCCCCACTCACCCTGTTCGGCCGCTCTACTGAAACACTCAGGACTCCAGCCTTGCTCTATACGTTCAACAACACGGCGCACAGCGCAAACAGTCCAATGCGCCGGTATTTCCCCCAACCATGCCACGTTAGAACTCTTCATCGGAGCATTGGGATTGAGGCCGCGAGTGACGGCATGGGAAATCGTGGCCTGACGCTTTTCGGCCAGCAGAGCGATAAGCTTTTCCTGCTCGCCAATCAGCACATCAATCTTGGCAGTTTCACGATCAAGGAAGGCAGCGATGGCGGTTTGTTCCTCAAAAGGCGGTAGAGGAACAACTGTGTCAGATAGGTACGAATGCTCAATACTTTCAACTGTGGCGCCCTGCTTTGCCCAAGCAAGTAGGAGGCTATCATTAAGTCCTTGAACCCAGCGAAGAAAGAAACCGGAATTACAAGTCGATGACTTGAACTCCAACGCCTTCATATCTTGATTTAAAGAAACAGGAACAGCATTGATCGCGACAGGAATCGTGTGCTTCAAAATTCCCGATCGAACGACCAGAAGAACCTTATTTGGAGCGACCAGAGTGGTCGAACTGTTTGCAAGACCAGCATCTGTTATCCGTTCCTCAGAATCATGAATCAGCTCGGACTTCATGTCCTTGGGCGAAACCCAGGGGATTTCTCCACCCCAAAACATCCGCTCTTCTCGATTCGGTGTGCCTCCACCGGTAAACCGAGTGAAATGTTTGAGTTTTGGCAATGTCCAGTGTGCTGGTATGCAACCAATCCACTCCACCCCACTATCCTTGTACCCCGAATACCTCGGCAAACTCATTCCGCCAACTCCCCCAGCATCTTCATGATTTTCGCCGTTACCGCTTTCAGCTCTTCATCAATGTCATGCAGGCTGCGTGGCGGTTCGAATACATAGAAGTGGCGGTTAAAGGGAATTTCATAACCGACCTTGGTCTTGTCGTGGTCAATCCAGGCATCCGCCGCGTGGGGCAGTACTTCGCGCTTGAAGTACGCCTCCACATCCTCACCCAGCGGCACGTTTTCGGTATCGCGCAGGCTGGAGTCGGGTTGCGGTTTGCCTTTCTGTTTGCCCTTCTGGCCGATCACGATCTCGCCATTTTCGTCGCGCTGTGGGCGCTCCACGGTGATGGTGCGGTAGCCGAAGCTTTCATTGCGCAGTAGCAGGGACAGTGGAGCGATTTTTACCTTGCCGCCGGCTGGCGCGCTGGGTTCGGCGTCACCGTTGCGCAGGATGTGGCGCGCCACTTCCTTACCCTCGGCGTCCAGCACGGTGGCCAACCGCGCTTCGGCGCATTCGCCGAACAGGCGGGTGATGTCGTCGATGGCGCTGTCGGGCATTTCCTTGCGCTTGGAACCGAGGCTCTTGCGCATTTTCTGCCAGAAGCTGGAGGCGTCGATCAGTTGCACCAGGCCCTTGCGCGCCGCCGGTTTGCGGTTGGTGAGTATCCACACGTAGGTGCTGATGCCGGTGTTGTAGAACATGTCGGTGGGCAGGCCGATGATGGCTTCCACCAGGTCGTTCTCCAGCACATAGCGGCGGATTTCGCTTTCGCCGCTGCCGGCACCGCCGGTGAACAGCGGCGAGCCATTGAGCACGATGCCGAAGCGGCTGCCGCCTTCGCTGGCCGGGCGCATCTTGGCGATAAGGTGCATCAGGAACAGCAGCGAGCCATCGGACACCCGCGGCAGGCCGGGGCCGAAGCGACCGTTGAAGCCTTGCTGCTCATGCTCCTGGCGCACCACCTTTTCCACCTTCTTCCACTCCACGCCAAACGGCGGGTTGGAGAGCATGTAGTCGAAGTGTTTGCCGGCGTGGCCGTCGTCGCTCAGGGTATTGCCGACTTTGATATTGCCGACATCCTGCCCCTTGATCAGCATGTCAGCCTTGCAGATGGCGTAGGACTCGTCATTGAGCTCCTGGCCATGCAGGGTCAGGCGCGCCTTGGGGTTGTGCTCGACGAGAAACTCTTCGGCGATGGACAGCATGCCGCCGGTGCCGGCCGTAGGGTCGTAAAGTTCACGCACCACACTGCGTCCTGCTTCCAGCACGTCGCTGTCTTCGATGAACAGCAGGTTGACCATCAGCCGTATGACTTCGCGCGGGGTGAAGTGCTCCCCTGCCGTTTCATTGGAGATTTCCGCGAACTTACGGATCAGCTCTTCGAACACCAGGCCCATCTGCGCGTTGTCGACCTTTTCCGGGTGCAGATCGATTTGAGCGAAGCGTTCGGCCACCTGGTAGAGCAGCCCGGCCTTGTGCAGGCGGTCGATCTGAGTGTGGAACTCGAAACGCTCGAAGATATCCCGCGCCGCCAGGGAAAAGCCCTGGATATAGCTGAGGAGGTTCGCCTTGATATTGTCCGGGTCGCCCATCAGCTTCTTCAGGTCCATCTCGGAGATGTTGTAGAAGCTTTGCCCGGCCTTGCGCAGCAAGAAGGGTTCCGGGTTGGTCACCACCTTCATCTTTTCTGCCTGCTCGGCCAGTACGGCGGCCTTGGTCTTCTCCAGCACGCAGTCCAGGCGGCGCAGCACAGTGAACGGCAGGATGACCTTGCCGTATTCCGACTGTTTGTAGTCACCGCGTAGCAGGTCGGCAACCGACCAGATGAAGGCGGAAAGGGCTTGTTGGTTCATGGGGGGCGAGTCCTTGGGGCACGGCTTCCGGGTGGCCAGGCGGCCGGGGGAATCTGAAAAAGCCGGGATTATGCCGCGCATGGCCGAGGGATGCGATGCGCGTAGGTAATCGCCGCGTCCTGCGCCCACCTCCCTTCATTAATGTCAGACGCGGCCGATAGCGCTTCTGCGCGAGCACCTGTTCTTGCCGCGCCACCACGCAGCCCCTATGCTGCGCCCGTCACGGCTATATCCGTGATCGGGTTTGACAGCCCGAAGCGTCGGCGCGATTGCGCCGTATAGGTGCATGCGAAAAGCAGCGAATGCTTTTTGCAGGCCCTGTTTCGACCAGAGTTTTTGGTTGAAGACGTTATGGCAGATCGCGCGGGGAGACCTCCTCGTGGGGTCTGCCGGTTCCGATGCCCGGTCTGTCAACCCCGCGTGGTCTGCCTCCCTTCGATTGACAGCGAAGCCGGCAGTCTCCTTTCCTGCATTGGAGTTCCGCTTATGTCTTCAGACAACAACACCCACGACCCCGAATCAGAGCTGCACCAGGGCCTGCGCGACACCCTGTCCAGTAGCGACAATCCCGTCACCTTTAAACTGCCGCCGGACTGGCCGGAAGAATCCGACCAGGCCATGGCCTACGGCACAGTGGTCGCAAGGCAATGGCTGTTCGCACCGGGTGGAGAATCGCTCTGGACGTGCTTCGCCCGAGGGCGCACGGTGCAGAGCGATATGCTGGATCGCATGGCCTTTGAAATCGGCTTCCTGACGCATCTTCAACAGCAGATCGACCGCCTGCCGCAGTAAGCGCACGGCGGCCTGGGGAGCCCAGGCCGCCACTTTTCAGAAGGTGGGGCGGATAACGCCAGGGGTGTTATTCGCGCGGCATCGGGTCATCAAATGGCGGGGCGTGTCAGCGACACTGGTAAGGACTCTCGCCCTCCAGTTCCTGCTCCGATTCCACGTCCTTGATGGTGACGATGGCCTTCGGGTAGACCGAGCACAGCGAGTTGCGCACGGTGTAGATGCCACTGCCGTGGGCGAGGAACTTGCCCTTGCTCAGCTCCTTGCCTGACTCATCGTGAGCGGTGACCTCGTAGTTGCCGGTCATGGTGATGCAGCCGGCGAGCGCCAGCAGCGAGAAAATGGGAACGAGGACTTTCATTGATTCTCCTTTGACGCGAGGCGCCCCTCCAGCCATGGCATAGGGGTGCGCTACTGTCGATCCTTGACGTGTTCGCGAGACGGGAAGTTGCCAGCCGACCTGGCCCGGCGGATGCGAATACGACCTGAGCCGGTCGTCGCAGTTCAGCCAGCGCTCCCCGCAAAAGCGCTGGTTGACGGAGTTTCAGATGAGAGGTTGTCTCAGCGCTTGCCCATGGAGCGACGCGAGCCGCGCGGGTGTGGCGGACGGTACTCAGCCTTGTCGTGCTTCTTGCGGTGCTGGTAGGCGCCATTAGCCTGCTGCTGCGCAGCAAGGGCGGCCTTGGCCAGCTCGGCCAGGGAGAGAGTGGGTTGTTCCTGCGCGTTGTCGGCGCTGTCGTCGCGGGGCGGCTGCTGAGAGGACGTCATGGGTAGACCGGTTCTGAAAGGTATGAAACGGCGCACATGATAGCCGAACTCGCCCCGCTCCGGCTGCCCGTCCGCGCGAGCGGCTCAGGCAGAGCCTTCAGCGCGCTGGCAAAGCCATCAGCTCGGCGGGAACAGCGTGTCCGGGCGGGTCACGTATTCGGTCGCTTCGGCCTCGGTCATCACCCAGATCTGGCTGATCCGGCTGTCCAAACCCATCTTGATGCCGACGAACTTGCCGGCGATCTTCGGCAGCATGCCGTAGACCATGAAGCGGTTGCTCTCATCACGGATGCGGATGGTGACCGACAGCGGATAACTGATGGTCTTCTTGTACAAACCAATGGTGATCACCTGGCGCAGCAAGCTCGGCTTCGGCCGCTTGAGGGTGATCACCGGATACACCGCGCTGTCGACGAACCCCACCAACATTCCCGAAGGCAGCTCCCGGGCAGCCAGCGCCGGGTTGCTCAGTCCCGCCATCAGGGCGAGTGCGCCGAGCAGCTGAAGCGTCCAGCGTTGCAGCGAAGCGCGTGAAAGTACTGCTGAAGTCATCGGATTTCCCCGCCCTGGTTTTCCAGTTTTCATTATCTGCCCGGTTAGTTGCCCGGATCTTGAGCGTGGAGCGTAGCGGTTCGCCACGCCGCTGTCCGCACATTGATTCACAGCCTCTGGAGATTCCCACGGCGAGATGGCGAATCATTGCGCGACATTCCCGTGCAGGTCGGCGTCACGCGGTCGCCAGCCACATTGCAGCCACCCCTCGCGGGCTCTATCGTGACGCATCCCGCCGTCACTCCGAGAACCAGCCATGAGCTCTCTTCGCGAAGCCCTCGCCCGATTTTCCCGACTCGACCTGGCCGGCGGCCCGACGCCGCTGGACAAGTTGGAGCGACTGTCCACACACCTGGGCCGCGAACTCCATGTGAAACGCGACGACACGACACCCTTCGCCCTGGGCGGCAACAAAGTGCGCAAGTTGGAATTCCTCGCCGCGGATGCCCTGAAGGCCGGCGCCGATACGCTAGTGACCGCCGGCGCGATCCAGTCCAACCATGTCCGCCAGACCGCCGCCGTCGCGGCAAAACTCGGCCTGCGCTGCGTGGCGTTGCTGGAAAACCCCATCGGCACCGATGACCGCAACTACCTGAGCAACGGCAACCGCCTCCTGCTGGACCTGTTCGGCACCGAGGTCGAACTCGTGTCCAACCTCGATACCGCAGACGAGTTGCTGGCCCAGACCGGCGAACGCCTGCGCCGCGTGGGCCGCAAGCCCTACATCGTGCCCATTGGCGGCTCGAACGCGCTGGGCGCCTTGGGCTACGTGCGTGCCGGACTGGAACTGGCGCAGCAGATTCACGGCAGCGGCCAGGAGTTCTCGGCCGTGGTGCTCGCCTCCGGCAGCGCCGGTACCCATGCAGGCCTGGCGATCGCCCTGGCCGATACCCTGCCGGAACTGGACGTGATCGGCGTGACCGTCTCGCGGACAGACGCGGCACAACGGCCGAAGGTCGAAGGGCTGGTTGAGCGCACGTTGGAGCTGCTCGGCCACGACGCGCGGCCCCTGCCGAAAGTGCAACTGTGGGACGAATATTTTTCCCCGCGCTATGGCGAACCCAATGCCGGCACGCTGGAGGCCGTGCGCCTGCTGGCAAGCCAGGAAGGCCTGCTGCTGGACCCGGTGTACACCGGCAAGGCCATGGCCGGATTGCTTGATGGCATCCGCCGTGATCGCTTCGCTAAACCCGGGCCTATCCTGTTCCTGCACACCGGCGGCTCACCGGCACTATTCGCCTATCATTCGGCGAAGTAACCTACATACCATTCAGAACTAGGTATGTAATTTTTTATTATTTTATTGCATAACGATTCCAGCCCTATAGTCGCCACGCGTTGACTAACCTGCTAACAAACACCAATAACGGGGACCACCATGACCTTCTCCGCACTGCGACGTCATTTCCTGCTTGCCAGCCTGACTCTCACCCTCGGCGCCGGCCTCTTCGGCCAGGCCCAGGCCGCCGACGACCTGCTCGCCCAGATCAAGTCCAAGGGAGAAGTCCGCGTCGGGCTCGAAGGCACCTACCCGCCCTTCAGCTTCCAGGACGAAAACGGCAAGCTAGCCGGCTTTGAAGTGGACTTCTCTGAGCTGATCGCAAAGGAGCTGGGCGTCACCGCCAAGCTGCAGCCGACCAAGTGGGACGGCATCCTGGCCGCGCTGGAGTCCAAGCGCCTGGACCTGGTGATCAACCAGGTAACCATCTCCGAGGAGCGCAAGAAGAAGTACGACTTCTCCGACGCCTACACCGTCTCCGGCATCCAGGCGCTAGTGCGCAAGGGCGACGAAGGCAAATACGACGCGCCGGAGAAACTGGCAGGCGTAAAAGTCGGCGTGGGCCTGGGCACCAACTACGAACAGTGGCTGCGCGAACACGTGCCGCAGGCTGACGTGCGTACCTACGAAGACGACCCGACCAAGTTCCAGGACCTGCGCAGCGGCCGCATCGACGTGATCCTGGTGGACCGCCTGGCCGCCTTCGACATGGTCAACAAGACCAAGGGCGCCATGGCCCTGACCGGCGCGCCCTTCGCTCGCCAGGAAGCCGGCATCGCCCTGCGCAAAGGCAACCCGGAACTCCTCGCAGCACTGAACAAGACCATCGAGAAATTCAGGACCGATGGCACGCTGAAAAAACTCTCGGAGAAATGGTTCCAGGCTGACGTCACCCAATGATCGAAGAAAGCCTGCAGCTAGCGCTGGATTCCGCGCCCTTCCTGCTCAAGGGCGCGGTCTTTACGGTAGTCCTCAGCGTTGGCGGCATGTTCTTCGGACTGCTGCTCGGATTCGTACTGGCGCTGATGCGCCTGTACGGATTCACTCCCGTACGCTGGATCGCGCGCATCTACGTGTCGTTCTTCCGCGGCACGCCGTTGCTGGTCCAGCTCTTCATGATCTATTACGGCTTGCCCCAAGCCGGCATCGAACTCGACCCGCTGCCAGCGGCGCTGATCGGCTTCTCGCTGAACATGGCCGCCTATGTCTGCGAAATCCTCCGCGCCGCCATCGGCTCCATCGACAAGGGCCAATGGGAAGCAGCCGCCAGCATCGGCATGACCCGCGCCGAGACCCTGCGCCGGGTGATCCTGCCACAGGCCGCGCGCACTGCCCTGCCGCCGCTGGGCAACAGCTTCATCTCGCTGGTCAAGGACACTGCCCTGGCCGCCACCATCCAGGTCCCGGAACTGTTCCGCCAGGCTCAGTTGATCACTGCGCGCACCTTCGAGGTCTTCACCATGTACCTCGCGGCGGCGCTGATCTACTGGATCCTTGCGAGCATCCTGTCGCACCTGCAGAACCGCCTGGAAGACCGGGTCAACCGTCATGACCAGGAGCACGACGCATGATCGAAGTACGCCAGCTGACCAAGCAGTTCCGCGGCCAGGAGGTGCTCAAGGGCATCGACCTGACCGTCGAGCCTGGCGAAGTGGTCGCGATCATCGGCCCCAGTGGCTCGGGCAAAACTACCCTGCTGCGCTGCCTGAACCTGCTGGAAGTGCCCAACGGCGGGACCATCCAGGTCGGCGACATCCTCATCGACGCGTCCAAGCCGCTAAGCGGCCAACAGGGGCTGATCCGCAAGCTGCGCCAGCATGTGGGCTTCGTCTTCCAGAACTTCAACCTGTTCCCCCACCGCACCGCGCTGGAGAACGTGGTGGAAGGCCCAATCATCGTGAAGAAGGAGCCACGCGCCCAGGCCATCGAGCGCGCCCGCCAATTGCTGGCGAAGGTCGGGCTGGCCGGCAAGGAAGAGTCGTACCCCAAGCGTCTCTCCGGCGGCCAGCAACAGCGTGTCGCCATCGCCCGCGCGCTGGCCATGCAGCCGGACGTAATCCTGTTCGATGAGCCCACCTCGGCGCTGGACCCGGAACTGGTCGGTGAAGTCCTGTCGACCATCCGCGGCCTAGCCCAGGAAAAGCGCACCATGGTCATCGTCACCCACGAGATGAGCTTCGCCCGCGACGTCGCTAACCGGGCGATCTTCATCGACAAGGGCGTGATTGTCGAACAGGGCGACGCCAAGGCGCTGTTCGCTCACCCAAAGGAAGAACGCACCCGCCAGTTCCTCAGCAAGTTCCTCAATCAGGGCGAGAAGCGCGCGGCCGAATAGAATCGAATTATTCGATTTATATCTGCCGATATTTGCGCTTTTTTATCGATCACCCGCGAGAGAAGATAGCCCCATGAACCGCGCGGACTGGCCCACCGGCCAGCCGCGCCCCATGAGGACTAAGTCATGATCGAACGCAGACCCTTCCAGCAACTCGGCGGCGCCAACCATGGCTGGCTCAACGCCAAGCACCACTTCTCCTTCGCCGAGTACTACGACCCCGAGCGTATGGACTGGGGCAACCTCCGCGTCTGGAACGATGACGAAATCGCCGCCGGCACCGGCTTCCCGCCGCACCCGCACCGCGAGATGGAAATCATCACCTACGTCCGCCAGGGTGCGATCACCCACCAGGACAGCTTGGGCAACAAGGGCCGTACCGAAGCGGGCGACGTGCAGGTAATGAGTGCAGGCTCGGGCATCGTGCATTCCGAGTACAACCTGGAGAAGGATGTCACTAAGATCTTCCAGATCTGGATCATCCCCTCGGTACGCGGCGGCACGCCGTCCTGGGGCGCCAAGCCCTTCCCGAAGGGCGACCGCGCCGGGCGCTTCGTGACCCTGGCCAGCGGCTATGAGAACGACGTCGACGCCCTGCGCATCCGCGCGGAAGGTCGCCTGGTCGCCGCCACCCTGAAGGCAGGCCAGAGTGCCGAGTACGAACTGGGCAACGGTCGCCGCGCCTATCTGGTACCGGCAACCGGCAAGGTCGAGGTCAACGGCATCGAACTGCTGGCCCGCGACGGTGCCGCCATCACCGACGAGACCGTAGTGAAAGTCACGGCGCTGGAAGACAGCGAAGTGATCCTGGTCGACGTAGCCTGATTCAGGCACTAGTAACGAAAAAGGCACGCCAACTGGCGTGCCTTTTTCATGGCAACGGAAAACTCATATCCCGGTTGCCGCAACGCCCCAGGCCACCAGGATACCGACCAGGATACCGGCGGCGATCTCGATTCGAGTGTGTCCCATGCGTTCGCGCAGCGGCTTGTGATCGGTCGCATCCACTGCAAGCATATTGATGGCCGCAGCATGCCGCCCAACCTGCTGACGCAAGGTATTGGCATCCAGCATCACGATGAACGCCAGCGTCAACGCGACGCCGAATGCCGCTTGATCCAGCCCCTGCTTGAATGCAATCAGTGCCGCCATGCTGCAGACGATTGAAGTGTGGTTGCTCGGCAAGCCACCGTAACCGATCAGGCCAAAGGCAGGCGTGCGGGCCCTGATACTGTTGATGGCGAACTTGCTGCAGCCAGCGACCAGCCACGCCAGGAATGGCGTCAGTGCGTATGCATAGGTACTCATGCCGGCATCCCCGGCCAAAGTGCCCACATGCAGACGCCCCCCCAGGCAATGACGGTCAGTAGCAATTGCCAATCCGCCAACAATGCATCGGTAGGCGACTCGCCACCATCCAGTGCTTCAACCACGTACCAGTAGCGGAATAAACCGAACAGCACCAGAGGGACCGTGATCACAAGATCAGGCTTCGCCGACATCACGAACATGCTGTAGAACAGCAGGGCCCCGGTAGCGGAGATTTCTGCGTAGCGATCGACCAGCGAGAGAGTGTACTTGCCTAGCACCTCTCGAGCCCCCGCACCGCTCTTGCTCAGCTCCTGGCGACGCTTGACAGCTGCAAGATAGAGGGCAAGACAAAGCGTGGTGACGAACATCCAGGACGATACCGGGACGCTCAGCGCCACCGCGCCTGCAAATACCCGAAGTACGAATCCGATGGCAATGGTGAATATGTCGACCACGGGCTGATGCTTGAGCACGAAGGTATAAGCCAGGTTGAGCAGCATATAACCCACGATGACTGCAACAACTTTGGGTGCCAGGAACCATCCCACCACCAGTGCCCCATAGAGCAGCACCAGCAGGATTGCCGCCGCCGGAACCGACACGACGCTAGCGGCAAGCGGGCGAGACTTCGACTTGACCGGATGCAGCCGATCCCGCTCTATGTCGTGCATATCGTTGATGACATAAGTCGCCGACGACGCTATGCAGAACAGCAGCACGGCCAGCAAAGCGTGACTCAGCGCAACGGAGCTGAGAAACTCGCCTGAGAAGATCAGCGGTGCAAGAACGAATCCATTCTTGACCCATTGTTTTGGGCGCATCAGTTTGATCAATCCACGCAACTGAGCCCCCGGAACACGAGTGATCGCCGACTCCTGCATCAAATTCCTACCTTGAGAAGCTAAATCAGAAGATACTTTTCATGAAACTGGTTCTTACCTACACAATTCTTGCATTAATCGCCACCGCAGCAAACATTGGCTCTCAGGATATTGTCGTCAGATCCTATAACGGCCCTTACTCCATCCTACTGTCAGTGATGATTGGAACCGGGGTAGGTCTGGTAGTGAAGTACATCCTCGACAAGCGATACATTTTCGGCTTTCGTGCGCAGAGCGCGGCCCACGACGGACAGACCTTCATCCTCTATACCATCATGGGACTCGCAACGACCGTCATTTTCTGGGGCTTCGAGTTCACCTTCCAGCACCTCTTCCAGTCCGATGGCATGCGCTATCTGGGCGGCGCGATCGGCTTGGCTATCGGCTACGTCACCAAGTACCACCTGGATAAGCGCTATGTATTCCGCATGGAGACTGCATGAGACCCATCAATTCCTGGGGCCGCCTGGCTGCGCCACTCCATGATGTCGTCCCGATCGCATCACCAGACCAAGCCGCGCGCGCGATAGGAGCAAGCAAACAACCGGGTCTTGCCCACGGCATGGGCAGAAGCTACGGGGACAGCTGCCTCAACCCCGGAGGCACGCTCTGGCTGATGACAGGCATGGACCGCCTAATCCGCTTCAACGAAGAAAGCGGTCGACTGACTTGCGAGGCGGGAGTCCTGCTGCGCGACATCCAGCAACTGCTGGTACCGCGCGGCTGGATGCTGCCAGTGACTCCGGGCACCCAACTGGTGACCGTGGGCGGCGCCATCGCCAACGATGTGCACGGCAAGAACCACCATGCACTCGGCTCATTCGGCGACCATGTGCAGCGCGTCCGATTATTGCGAACAGACGGTTTGGTGCTGGATTGTGGCCCACAAACGGAAACAGACTGGTTCCGTGCAACGGTTGGCGGACTAGGTCTGACCGGACTTATAGTCGAGGCGGAACTGCAATTGCGCCGCGTCGCCAGTCCCTGGCTTGACACCGAGACCCTTCCCTACGGCGACCTGACAGAGTTCTTCGCCCTCGCCGACGGATCGGAGGCAGAATGGGAACAGACGGTCTCCTGGATCGACTGCCTTTCGGGCGGTGCCAGTCGCGGTATCTTCATGCGCGCGAATCCGGCAGCGAGCGGCCCGCCAGCGCGACCTCGCGGCCGCAAGTTGAGCATGCCACTGGTTCCGCCGATTTCGCTGGTCAACAGTCTGTCCCTGCGCCCTTTCAATGCCGCCTACTACCACCTCAACCTGCGCAAAGCCGGCAGGAGCGTCGCCCATTACGAGCCATTCTCTTATCCGCTGGACAATGTGCGGGACTGGAATCGCATGTACGGCCCTCGCGGGTTCTACCAGTACCAGAGCGTCGTGCCACGGAACGGTGGACAGGACGCCGTGCAAGCCATGCTGGACGCGATCTCGTCTTCGGGCGAAGGTTCCTTCCTGGCCGTACT
This sequence comes from Pseudomonas sp. PDM18, assembly GCF_014852585.1. Taxonomy (GTDB): domain Bacteria; phylum Pseudomonadota; class Gammaproteobacteria; order Pseudomonadales; family Pseudomonadaceae; genus Pseudomonas. The sequence goes on from NZ_JACVBX010000001.1 coordinate 623,915, forward strand.
CAAGACCTTCGGCTCCCGCAGCTCGATGGGCATGCTCGGCTTCCCTCAACCCGGCGTGACCCTGGCCCTCGACTTCCCGAACCGAGGCGAGAAAACCTTGCGCCTGCTAGAGCGGCTCGACGCGATCGTCCGCGAAGCAGGCGGGCGCCTGTACCCAGCCAAGGACGCACGCATGCCGCGTGACCTCTTCGAGTCCGGCTACCCCATGCTGAATGAATTCTTGCCTTATCGCGACCCGGGCATCAGCTCCGGTCTGTCCCGCCGCCTGCTAGGAAGCTGAAGTGAACAGGAAACGCATCATCATCATCGGAGCGACCTCCGCCATCGCCGAGCGCTGCGCCCGTCTCTGGGCGCAGGCGCAGGATGTCGACATGACGCTCGTCGGTCGCGACCTTCCGAAGCTGGAGCGCATCGCCACCGACCTCAGGGTCCGCAGCCCGAAGGGCGAAGTCCACTGCGCGACCGTAGACTTCACCGACCCGCAATCCATCCAGCCGCAAGTAGATGAGCTGACGGCCAAAGGCCCCGCCGATATCGTGCTGATTGCACACGGCTCGCTTCCCGAACAGCAGACCTGCCAGGACGACCTTGCAATCGCACAGCAAGCGCTGGAAATTAACGGCATTTCGCCTGTGCTGTTCGCGGAAGCCTTCGCCGCGAAGATGGAGCGAAGCAATCACGGCTCGTTGATCATCATCGGCTCGGTAGCAGGTGACCGCGGACGCAAGTCGAACTATGTCTACGGCGCTGCCAAGGGCCTGGTAAGTCGTTACGCACAGGGCTTGCAGCACCGCTTTGCAGGCAGCAACGTCAAGGTGCTGCTGGTCAAGCCGGGCCCCACCGACACCCCCATGACTGCGCATCTCAAAGGAGAAGGTGCACGCCTAGCTCCCGTGGAAGACGTGGCCAGCGACATCGTCCAGGCCTGCACCAAGGGTGTTGCCACGCTGTACACCCCGCGAAAGTGGCAATTGATCATGTGGGTCATCCGGCACATGCCGGCAGCGATCTTCAACAAGCTCAACATCTGACCCGGAACAGCCTCGCCGCCCGGCGAGGCTTCTGCCCTGGCGCGCCTAGCACTTGCGGCAGAGACTCATCCCGTCACCAATCGGCACCAGCGAATAATCCACACGCTCATCCGTCTTCAGCGCCAGGTTGAGCTGCTGGATCGCCCGCGTGTCCGCGCTTTCCGGATTCGTCTCCAGCACCCGCCCACTCCACAGCACGTTATCGAAGACCACCAGGCCGCCGTCACGCAGCAGGGTCAGGGCATGCTCGAGGTAAATGGGATAGTTGGCCTTGTCGGCATCGATGAAAACCAAGTCGAAACTGCCTTGCTGGTCACCGGCCAGCAGAGCTTCCAGCGTGGCCAGCGCCGGCCCGAGGCGCAGTTCGATGCGCGAATCGACGCCAGCATCATTCCAGTAGCGTCGGGCGATATCGTTGTACTCCCCAGGCAGATCGCAACAAAGGATATGGCCGCCTTCCGGCAAAGCCTCGGCCATGCACAGGGCGCTATAGCCGGTGAAGGTGCCGATTTCGAGGATGCGTTTGGCGCCAGTCAGCCTGACCAGCAGGGCGAGGAACTGCCCCTGCTCCGGAGCGACCTGCCAGCGGGACATCGGCAGGCTGGCAGTCTCGGCGCGCAGCCGTGCTTTGATCGGCGAATCGCGCAGGGAGACGTCAAGAAGGTACTGGTAGAGCGAGTCGTCCAGGTTCAGCGTGCGGGTGGTCATTGTCCCTCCTGAGGATCAGGGGTGGAGGGCGAGATTCTGCACGGCGAGGACACGCTTGGCTTCCAGAAAGGCTTTCTGCCAATAGGCGCTGTCGAGGCTGTCCAGGCGCACGGTCCCGCCCGTTCTGGGCGCATGAACGAAGCGCCCTTCCCCGACATAGATACCCGCATGGCTGACGCCACGTCCACCACTCGTGGCGAAGAACACCAGGTCTCCGCTCTGCAGGGACTCGCGGCCGACGGTGGGCGCGCGCAGGGTGATCATCTCGCGGGTAGAACGCGGCAGCATCAGGCCGGTGGCATCGCGATAGACGTAGCCGATCAGGCCGCTGCAATCGAATCCGCCGTCTGGCGTATTGCCCCCCCAGCGATAAGGAGTACCGACCAGGCCAATGGCACGGATCAGAACATCATCAGCAGCCTGAGTGTTGTAGACGGGAGCAGCGGGCGCATTCACCACGGGAGGCGGCGACGGCGGATTGCGACTGGCACAGGCGGCCAGCGAGGCGAGAACAATGAGGAGAATGATGCGCTGAGAAACGAGCATGTGATGGCATCCCGTCAAGGAGTGCCATCACTTTGTATCAACAATGGGTTGAACGCAATACTTAAAGTAAAACTTTAAGTTCAGCGGGTCGCCGTCTTCGGCTCGTAGCCGGGCTCGAGCACACGCTTGGCTTCCATGAAGCTCAAGCGCCAGTAGCTCTCGTCCAGGCGATCCACCCGCACACCACCACCGCGGCGGCTAGCAGAGTGGATGAATTGTCCGTCACCGATATAGATACCGGCGTGGCTGACCCGACCGCGACCACGGTTGTTGAAGAAGATCAGGTCTCCCGGTTGCAGGTCTTCTTTCGAGACCAGCGGGACGTCCATATTGATCATCTCGCGCGTGGAACGTGGCAGGCTGATGCCCGCTTCTTCGCGGAATAGATAGCCCACGAAGCCGCTGCAATCGAAGCCCGTCCGCTCCGATTTCCCACCAAAGCGGTACGGAGTACCGATCAGCGAGAACGCGCGGTCCAGAATGTCGGATACATGGGCAGTCGAACTGCCGTTATCGTTTTTGGCCCCCTCGTCCTGCGACTCATTCATCAGCGCTATGTTGTGCTGATTTACCTGGAACGCTGCTCGAGTGGCAGGCACTGAAGCGACCTGGTTCGGCTGCGATTCCGGCGAATGGCTGGCGCAAGCTGCCAGCAGCAGAACGAAACTCATGGGCACGAGGGGTGCTAAGCGTTTAAGCATGGGCACGACCGTGTCTCATTAGCTCCATTTATTAGCGGGCTAATTTGCCCGCTCAATGGGGCCAATGCAAGTTTTTTATCGAGGAATGTGACTTAGCAGGCGCGGCATAATGTCTAAGGCTCGACCAACCATTCTCTCTTCGACCACCGAACTGAGGTCAGTCAGCCCCGGATTCACCTCGGCGGTGAAGCCTCCCGCGTCCCGCGTGCGCAGCACCGGCTCGATGATATAGGGGAAGCTGGCAGTGGTCCCTACCAACAGAACGGCGTCGAATCCCTTGCGCAGTTGCGCATAGAGCGTGTCGATCGCCTCCTCCGGCAGCATCTCCTCGAACAGCACCACCGGCGGGCGCAATATGCCTGCACAGCGCGCGCATGTCGGCGGCAGCGGGCCATCCAGATGTCCGGCCAGTTCGGTGCTTTGCAGCCCGCACGACTGGCAGTACAGCGGCGCCAGATCGCCATGGATTTCGATCAGCCGCTCTGCCGGCGAGCCAGCGCGACGGTGGAAGCCATCGATGTTCTGCGTCAGCACCCAGCATTCGGGCTTGAGACGTTGCAGTTCCGCGATGGTATCGTGGCCGGCGTTGGGCTGCGCATTCAGACAGGCCTTACCGAGCTCAGCCAGATACTTCCAACACAGCGCGGGGTCTTTCTGCAGCATCGGACCGGAGATCGCCGCCTCGATGGGGATCCCTTCCGCCGTACGGCCGTTGTAAAGGCCGCCGAGGCCGCGATAGGTCGGCATGCCAGAATCGGCGGAGAGCCCTGCGCCGGTGATCACCAGGATGCGTTCGGCGCGAGCCAGTGCCGCGCCGGTGCGTTCGATGGCCGAATCCATGCGCCCTCCTCCGCGGCCAGGCCGCGCGTCAGTGGTTGACCGTGTACGACAGCATCATCGAGATATGGCACAGCGGACGGCCACTTTGTTCCTGCCAGGCGTTGAACGCGGTCTGTACCAGCGCCAGGTCCTTCAGGCTGGTCGGGGTCTTGTCGACTATTTCCTGGGCCTTGAGCGCGGCGACTACATCATCGCTGAGCACGAAGGTGTCCTTGCCGGCCATGCGCAGGAAGCGCGGCGCGGACATGCCGCCTAACTGATTGCACTGTTTGGCCAGCAGCTTCCAAAGGCCGACGATGTCGCTGGACGGCCAATCGGCCAGCAGCTTGCCAAAGCTGCCGTACTCGCGGGCGATGTCCAGGACGAACTGTGCATTGCGCGGCACGCTCTTGAGCTTGCCCAGGTGGCGGATCAGCCGGGTGTCCTGCATCAGGTTTTCCAGGCGCTCGCCGCCCATCAGCACGACCTTCTCCGGATCGAAGCCGAAGAAGACTTCCTCGAAAGCCGGCCACTTGGCGTCCACCAGGCTGTGCTTGAGGCCTGCACGGAAGATGCGCAGGCTGATCAGCGACAGGTAGCGATCATCGCCGACCGCGGCCAGCTCCGCCGCGGATTTCGTCTGCGGCAGGCGGGCTTCCAGCGCGTCGACCGAGCCGAAGCGGTTCAGGCAGAATTCATACAGCCACTGGTAATCACGCATCGGGCGTCCTTGCGAGGTTTTACAGGTTCATCACGTCGAGGAAGCGCGGGGTGGCGGTCTCGTCGATGCGCAGACTGTTGAAGTCGAACAGGTTGCGGTCGGCCAGTTGCGACGGAACCACGTTCTGCAGGGCACGGAACATGATCTCGGTGCGGCCCGGCGACTTACGCTCCCAGTCCAGCAGCATTTCCTTGACCACCTGACGCTGCAGGTTTTCCTGCGATCCGCACAGGTTGCACGGGATGATCGGGAATTCCTTGAGCACCGAATAGGCCTCGATGTCCTTCTCGTTGCAGTACGCCAGCGGGCGGATCACCACGTTGCGGCCGTCGTCGGACAACAGCTTGGGCGGCATGGCCTTGAGGGTGCCGCCGTAGAACATATTGAGGAAGAAGGTTTCCAGGATGTCGTCGCGGTGGTGCCCCAGCGCCATCTTGGTCGCGCCGATCTCGTCGGCGTAGGTATAGAGAGTGCCACGGCGCAGGCGCGAGCACAGCGAGCAGGTGGTCTTGCCCTCCGGGATCTTCTCCTTCACCACCGAGTAGGTGTCCTTCTCGATGATGTGGTACTGCACGCCGATGGACTCCAGATACGCCGGCAGCACGTGCTCGGGGAAGCCAGGCTGCTTCTGGTCCATGTTCACCGCAACGATCTCGAACTGGATCGGCGCCACCTTCTGCAGGTAAAGCAGGATGTCGAGCAGGGTGTAGCTGTCCTTGCCGCCGGACAGGCAGACCATCACCTTGTCGCCGTCCTCGATCATGTTGAAGTCGGTGACCGCTTCGCCAACCTGGCGGCGCAGGCGTTTCTGCAGTTTGTTCTGGTTGACCGAAAGGGTGCTGGCCATGGTGCTCTGGAATCCGAAGGGCAAGACGAAAAGCCGGTCATTTTACGCGCAAATCGCCCAGGGCGGACACTGCCCCTTCAACCCACTGATCCCAAAGGCTTTTTCCCACCAGCCTTTCTGAGGTGTCGAAAGAGTGTCGAAAACTACAAAAGACGTCTGCAAACCAATGGCAGCTTCCCAGATCAATGCAGACTTACAGGACGGGACCAAGCAAACCACATAGCCGGGCACAGCCTTTTCAAGCGTTAAGGGCCTATTCCTGCGGATTTTTCTTGCTTATGGTCCACTCGGATCGCTTGAATGGCTCTTTGCGACCGTACCTCCCGGCAGGAATTTCCTGAATTTCTCCACCCTTGGAAAGAAATGCTGAGATTTTCTTATCCAGCTCCAAACGTGCGGCTTTCGTCTCTGAATCGGACATAACTTCACCTGAGGTGATGAGCCGCCGAACCGGCAGCTACCGATCTACTATACGCAAATATCACACCCCTCCCTGACCGCCTGACAGATATCTTCAATCCCTTGAAATTTACCTATCTATTCCCTGCAAAGCCTGTATGGTGACCACCTGCCTGCTCAGTTTAGCGGCACCGTTCGATGACTTATCTTCGTGATTCTCCATCTTTGCGGCCCCTCTTCACTTCGCATCCAGTCATGCATCGCATTTTGCATAGCATGAACTTTTTGGAGATTCATTATGACTACTCGTCAAACTGGCACCGTTAAATGGTTTAACCCTGAAAAAGGGTTTGGCTTTATTACCCCTGAAAGCGGCGCGGACGTTTTTGTTCACTTCCGAGCGATTGAAAGCTCCGGTTACAAGACTCTGGACGAAGGCCAGCGCGTTAGCTTCTATGTGACCTCAGGTGCCAAGGGACCTCAGGCTGACCAAGTGCAAACGATGTAGCTTCTGCACTAATCAAGAGCCCCGCAAATGCGGGGCTTTTTGCTTGTTGTTACACCTAGAAATTACAGCCGCTCACACAAAATCAAACCGATGAAATCCCCGCTCATCCGGCCATATTGGATTTCACCGCACTGATGAGCGCATCCATTGCAATCGGCTTTTGCAGAAACAACCTATCCACCGGGGCATCGGGCTGAGGAACAGCAGACATCAATATTACTGGCAGAGTGGGAAACTCGCAGGCTAAAAGCACCGAGAATCCAACCCCATTCATTTCTCCAGCAAGATTTACATCAGTCAAAATCAGCTGAACGTTATGTTTTCCCTGCCTCAATATTTCAAGAGCGTCCTCTGCCGCTCCAAACATTAAGGCTGAAATTCCAACCTCTTCCATCACTAACTGAATAAGAAATGCCAGGGTTGCTTCATCCTCCACGATAAAAATCACCCGATCATCGGCACTACAGTCTTGGATTTTCACAACGATGTCCAGAAAGCCCACCCTAAACAGGAGGGATGAGGCAGTGATCCTCCCTTTTCCCCCAAAGGGCAAGCCATTTCGTGTCACAGAAACATAATGAGGAGAACGGCAGACGCCTCTGGCCACGAGCCGTGCATCACTCACACCCAAGCTCAGGGTAACGACTCCCCTTCGTACATCGACAATGGGTTGAGCCGAACTGCGTCCTGTAGGTACTCCGGCGACAAATGAGCGTATCGCATCGTCATGTTCAGCGACGTATGCCCAAGAATTTCCTTCAGAGCCAGGATGTTTCCGCCATTCATCATGAAGTGCGACGCAAAGGTATGGCGTAGGACGTGGGTGCACTGGCCACGCGGCAGCACGATGTTGCAGCGCTTCACCATTCGAGCGAATGCCTCCCGACAGAACGGGAAACGGTTTTTCTTGGCGAAATAGGCTTCAAGCCGATCCTGCAATTCCTGGGAGATCGGGACCGTCCGCACTCGCTTCGACTTGGTATTAGCGAACACCACACAGCCCGCACGAACCATCGGCCAGGTCAGACGCTGGGCCTCGGACCATCGCGCACCCGTAGCCAAGCAGATCTCTGATATCAGCGCCAAGTGTGGGAACGTCGAGTAGTCCCGCAGTGCAGACACCAGGGTCGCGACCTGAGCTTTCGACAGGAACGAAACCACCTCCTGCTGAGGCTTCAGCGGCTTCAACGTGTCCAGGGGATTAGCATAGTCGATGTCACCGAGTCGGCGCAGCTCGGTATAGATGGACTTGAGGTACGAGTACCTCACGTTGATCGAGCGCGGGAGCGCCCCCTCCTCCAACTCCACCTTACGCAATGCCACCAAGGCAGAGACGGTGAACGTCTGAGCGATGGGATTCCCCAGCTTCGCAGCAATGAACAACAGCATGTTCCTGCGACGTCTCCCGCTGGTGATTGCATGCCCGTGCAGCTCGTACCAGCGCTCTATGAGCTGAGACAGGCGACGCGTGTCCTTCGGCCTGGGATTCCACTCCGGCGTGACCGCCAGCTTTGCGCGCACTGAAGCTTCAAAGCGCTGAGCCTCCCCCTTGGTCTTGAACCGCTTGCGGAAGCGCTTCCCCTTGATGGGTTCGACGTCAACGAACCAACGACCATCCTCCAGCTTGGTGATCGCCATCAGATCGCGTACCCGCGCTTCAAGTACCGATCATTTATGAGTCCAATGATGTGTCTTTCGAGGTCGCGAGTGCTGTAGCCCTTGGCGGTATAGTGATCCTCGATCACGTGCCAAAAGGGCAAAGTACGCCCGACCTCTAAGGCTTTTTTTGGTGGTACGCGCTCCCTTGCAATGAGGCTAGCGAACTGGCCCAGGAACATCTCGCAGTTCTTGCCGGAGAAGCCCTGAGCCGTCTTGTAGTAGCGGCGGTATTCGGTGCGATCAATGAGCGGATCAGCCTCTACCTGCACCTGGGTATCCAGGGTGATGAGCGACCAGAAGGGATTGAACTCCTTCGGGCTGTCCAACAGCCGGAAGCTCTCACAGGCGTATCCCCACAGGCCTTGCAGATGCGGGCACAGGCCCGCGTAGGTACGGCAGCCGATCACCTCACCAGAAGTCATGGTGGAGCCTTCGGAGAACTGCTGTACCACCGAATGGTGGAAGCGAAACTCGATACGCCAGACCGTTTCCAGAGGGTTGTAAGCAGGGTCACCATCACCGAAGGGATCGCCATTCAGGTTGGCCCAAACACATTCCCAATAGTCGAGCTTGTCGGTTGTCCGGGCTTGGAGCGTTTTGTTGTAGATGCACAGTTGCAGCCCGCTGGCCGAGCCGAACATGTACGTTTCACCACGGCCGTATACCGAGGCGTTGCCATCGAACTCGATACGCTCGATGCCGCTGATTTGGCGAACACGCCGGGACCGACAATGCATGCGATCCACCAAGTCAGACGGGGGCGTCCAACCCTGCACGTCGAGGGCGAGATGCACTGCGCATTGATTGGTTTCGCAGGCCGAAAGCACGCCAGCGGCCAAGTCATCGAGCATGCCTTGTAGGATCGACGGATCGGCGCCATCCAGAGCGTGTGGGGACACCTCAATCTTGAGGTGTGGCCCGATGTTTTCGAGCTTCACGTTGTGGTTCTTGATCAGCAGGATCAGGCCCATATCGGCGTTCTGTAGCCGGTACTGGTAGCCGGAGTCGCGACCAATACGACCCTTGGCCCACTGGTAGCCGGCGAACTCCACGATGTCTTCCGGCTCATCGAAGATCGCCATGACCTCGGGTCGAATCAGGCCGTTGTACAACTGCCGGACCGTATCTACGCCGCAGCGCAACAGACGCACACCGGAAAGGTCGGTGAACTCCCCTGCCCTACTGCTGAAAAAGATGCGCCCTTTGGGCGACTCGAAGAACTGCCCATCTTCCTGAAGTGTCGCGCGAATCTGGTGTTCTGCTGCCTTAGTCATGATTCAAACCTATCCAATGCTATCCAATGAGTAACTGGGTTATCCGACGTGTTACAGGGTCGTCGGCCGCGCCTTCGGCCTACCGCTCGTGCCTGGCGCTCCCGGCCGGCGGCGCGTCTCGCCGACTCAAAACGGAAACGCCGCCACCGGCTGCATCACCTGCAGTGCGGTGAGAAATCCGAGCGCATACGCGAACGCGAGCAGCCCAAGGGCGTTGATCAGGCCGTGCAGAGTCATTGGGTCCTCCAGGGGCGTGCGGGGTATTCGGAGTCGGGGACGATAGTGAGCGTCGTCTGAGCGGGCGCTGTGGGCTCTGCTGGGGCGGCGGCGATGGTGGGCGGTGCAGCGGCTGCCGGCTTGGGGAAGGCTCCGGCGCAGACGATGGTTTCGTGGTACTCGCCGTAGGTGAGTTCGGCGACGCATTCCGAACGGGCCTTCACGCCGTAGCCGGACTCGCCCATCTGCCACGAATTGAGCATCAGCCGGCGTCCTTCGGCATCGGTGATGACGAACATGTACATCTCGCGCTGCATGCCCTTCACCAGCCCTTTGACGCGGGCCGCCACGGCGATCTGCCGGCCCGCAAAGGGATGCTCAGCTAGTGGAAGAGCCGAAACACCTGATTGGCCAAAAACAGCACCAGCAGGAAGAGCGCGATTCGCAGCAGCAGGCGCTTGAGCAGGTACAGCAGGCCCTTGAGGATGAGGCGGAGTGCCTTGCTCAGGATGGGCAGGATCAGGTTTTTGCTGAGCGCCGCCACCGACGACCTTGAGAGGTCCCATATAGCTGACAAAGCCAATAGTGCCGGCCAGCAGTGCCAGTAAAAGAACCAACTTAGGCGACCGGAAGAGACTCTTGCCGGCTTTGGTGTCCTGGGTTTTGCCAGTGGCGGTGGATTGGTAGAGGCGGAAGGTCTGCTTTTTGATTCGCTTGTATTCGACGATGGTGCCGTCAGCGGGTGGTCGGTTGAGCTGGGCGTCATGCTGGGCCTCCTTGTAGCGACCAGGGATGCCGATGACCGCGAGGTTGGAATGCTTGTAGGCCATCTCGCAGGTCATGCGGATGTCGTCGCGGATGTAGCTGATGTTCGGCGTGGTCAGGACGATGTCCCAGTTGAAGTGACGGTGCCGGGTCCAGGCATCGAGCCAGCCCATGGGCCGATCCGCTTCGTGCGCCGCCTCGGGTCCGCCTGGGTAGTCAAACTTCTCGAGGTCTTTCTCGCGCCAGGACTTGGGGAACAGCAACTGGGTTTCATCGAAGATCAGGAACGCGCCCCGCGGTGCCCACTGAAACCACGTGCGCATCTTTTCGAGATCGGCCAGCGACTCCAGATCGAGGTTGATGATCTGCGCGGTGTTCGGCAGGTCGGGAAACACGGTGTAGGCCCGCTCCAGGGTGAAGCCCCGGACGTTGGTGATGATGACGCGGCCGTCCTTGAGCGCGGGAACGGCATCGTCTTGGATTGCGCCGGAGGTTTTGTACGAGCCATTCGGACCGTGGTGAATCTTGATCGACATGACTCACTCACCTCCCAATGAACGGCACGAAGCGCATGCAGAAGCGCGTGGCCAGGGCGGAGAACATGATGTTCAGGGCCTGCGGTACGCCGAGGAATTGCAGCGCAGCCGCGAGCGGACCAGGGAGCGTGGCGTACATGGAGCGGACCATGTTGGAGACGCCGAGGCTGTCGATTAGCTCGCGGGCGACGGTGTAGCTGACGTCGAGCAGGAAGAGAAAACCTTGGAGCGCGCTGTACATGGCCCACTGAGTGGCGACCACGAAGCCATCCTTGATGAAGTCGTAGATCCCCTGGGTGAGGAAGTTCCAGATCCATTGCAGGAACAGGACGATCTGGTCAAAGAAGCTGGATAGCCATTCCATGTGATCACTCCTTCAGAATGACGAAGGCGGCCAACACCGATGCCATGAACATCAGCGCGTAGCGCAGGTAGGAGAGTTTTTCTTCGTACTCGGTGAAGCAGAGGCTGACGGACTTTTTCCAGACCACGAAGGTGTCGCAGGGGAGCTTGCCGCCGCCCTCGCCGAGGTTCAGATCGAACACGCCCTTGAGCTGGTCGGCGTTCTCTTTGATCTTCTCGGAGAACTCCTTTTTCGCTTCGGCGACCTTCGCTTCCCAGGTGGTGAGCGCTTCATCCCAGCTGCCTTGCTTGGGTTGCTCCAGGGACTCTTTCGGGCCTTTGCCGCCGTTGGTGCCGTCATTGCCGCCGCCACCGCCTGAGTTGCTGCCATCGCCGTCACCGTCCCCGCCGCCCGTGCCGGGATTAGTGCCGCCATCGCCGCCACCAGAGTTACCGCCGCCGGTATTGCCGCCGGGGTTGTCCGGGTTTTCGTTGCCGCCACCGGTAGTGGGGAAGCACGCCGAGCCCGACCACGAAAAGCCGTCCGGGCATTTGTCGTCGGGGTCGATATCGGGAGGTGTGGTTTGCGCGCCCGTGCAGCCGACCGTGCCGTTCGCGGTCTTCTTGCACTCGAACTCTTTGGCCAGCTGATCGAGGTAGTCCTGCAACTGCTGGTCAGGGTTGTCCGGGTTATCGGACATGTCGTCGTTGCCGACCGGTATCATGTCCACCGTGCAGGCGTTCTCATCGCAGCTATCGGGCATGCCCGGCTCGTAGATGCAGCCGTCTTTGATTTCGGGGTCTACCTCAAAGACAGCGCCACCCTCGTTGTATGAGAACTGGATGGTCTTGGTGTAGTTACCGCGAGTTATGCACTCGGCGTCAGTGGGTTTTTCGCCAACACATTTATCGACGCCTTCAGTGTCGTCGTAGACCTGGCCTGTCGGGCAGCTGTCCCCGATCCGATCAATCAGCCACGAACTGATGTTTACCTTGCCGCTGCTGTTCCAGTAGGAGCAGTAGTACTGCGTGGGTGAGCGTCGGTCGAAGCCGCTGCGCTCCCCGGTGTAGTTGCCCGTTGCCTGCATGACGCCCAAGCGGGAATCGCAGGCCTCCAGCGGGCTGTTGTAAATGCTGCCAGTGCTGGTGATCTTCCATTGGTAGGTGGCTGCAAACGCCATGGGGGACAAGCCGCCCAGGAGCAGCGTGAGTACGGAGAGGATCAGCCGAAAATTCATGGCGGGCTTTCCAAAAAAGAACCCCGCCGAAGCGGGGTCCAGGTTCGGCACATCAGTGCAGTCAAAAGAATTCGCCGCAGCGGTACCCGGTGATGAAGGCGCCGGCGAAGAACGCCCCCAACCACACCGACCAGAGCACTTACGCCTTGCGCAACATGCTGTAGATCAGGCCGGCAACGGCCAGGATGACCAGGGCACCGACGATGTAGCCGCCGATGTTAGACATGTCGCCCTTGCCGTCGGTGATGGCCTGCTCGACCGCGCTGGTGTCGATGACGCTGGCGGCGAAGGCCGGAACCGAAGTCACGGCGGTGACGGTGCCGGCGATGCAGACGTTGCGGAACGAGCGGATCGGGTTGAACTTGGCGATCTGTTGTTTCATGCCTTTCATGGGTATTTCCTCTCTACTTGGCTTTACGAAGAAGTGACGCGACCCAGCCAGTTAAAAGCCCCGTCACGAATGCCCCGAGAACGCCCGCAGCACCGATGCTGAAGGCCTCCAGGGAGAACCCGCCGTTGACCAGAATTTCAATTGCTCCAGCGGCCTCGGGCGGAATCAGATAGGCCTGTTGCCACTCGATCTGCTGGCAGCGCATCAGGCCGTCCGTCGTGGACGCCCAACTGGTGCAGACCTGAATGGCAACCACGCCTGACATGTCAGCGGGCCTCCTTGCGCGGGCGGTCGCACCAGCACCAGAACGAGCGCAGGACGAACCACCACAGGGCGAAGAAGGCGAACGCAGCCGCAATCACAGCGATCACGGAATCCAGCGGGTAGGGTTCGAGGAACTCGCGCACCGCACGCACGGCAGGCGATACGGCGCAGAGAATTGCCACGTACAGCACCCAGCCGAAGGCGAAACGGAGCGGCGCTTTCATCTACCTACCCTCCCGTCAGGACTTGCTGCTGTCGGAGGGTTTGTCAGCGGCGGGCTTGTCGCTGGCCGGCTGCTGGGTTGGGCGCTGGACTTGTGCTTGGGGCTGACGGCTCGGTGCAGGGGAATGCACGTCCTTGCCGGTGGCGAGCAGTTCGGTGAGCACCTGGGTGTTCTTGGTGTTGCCGAAGCGGTCCTTGGTCGGGCGGACAACGGTGGCGAACTTGCACAGCACCGGAGAGCCCTCGAAGACGATGCCGTCGAGCAGAGTCGGCTCGATGTCGTACTGGGTGATTTCGAAGCCACGGGCATTGCCGCGAGCGCCATCCGGGATCGGCGAAATGGCCTGAACGCTGGCGTAGATTTCGCCGGAGGTTTTCGAGGTGAAGGTGTCGGTCTGAGTGACCCACAGTTCAACGACTCCGCCAGTGGTCGCAAACATGTTCATTGGTAGTTCTCCTTTTGCCTTTTTCGGGCATGAGTTGGCCCGCTACTGCAAATAAGGCGCGTTGGTGGCCGTCTTTCAGCGGGTGTGGTGGTGCCTGGGTTTTGCGGTGGTGCTTGCGGTGAGTGGGGTCAACACAAAGGGCTCTGCCCTTGTCATCCCGCTCTCGCCGCCGAGGGCTCAGGAGCGCGGGGCGGTGGTGCTGCCCCTCACTCCCGAGCGGAGGCTATTCAGGGTGGGGGACGGTCAAGGGTGCGCTTCGCCCGGCGCTCCGTTTGTCCGAACGGGAAAGCGCGTTCGGACAAGCCGGTGCGGCGGCCCTGGACCGGTTTGGCCTGGGTGCACTTGTTGCGGTCGGCCCACTTCGAAATTTCGTGGGCCACGCACATCAGGGGAAAGCCAACACAGGTCAGGAGGGCAAACAGCAAACTTACGCAGAAGGTGGCGTCAGCATGCATGACTCAGGCCTCCAGCTCGAATGGCTCGCGGATCGGCACGAAGGGTGTCGGCTCGCCGCTGTCGTACACAACGTGCCAGTACTTCGGTGGACGGAGCGCGGGCATGTGTTTCGCGCAGGTAAAACCCGGTTCCACCCGGTACGTCGAGTGGATCGAGCGCCACACTCCAGCGACCTTGGCCATCGTGGTAACGACCGTGAAGACTCGCGTAGGGCGGCACTCGGTGCATCGTGTGGACTGGCAGCGATCGGGCTTCGCCAGTTCGCGACGGGACCAGCAGACAGAGCAGTCGCAGTCCGGGGCGTGAGGTTGACGAACGTACTTCGACAGCATCGGAAGTCACCTCGCGATCAGTCGGCAGACGCGGATGAATCACGGCGCGGGAGAACAGGCACCGCATAGAAGGAAGAATGTCGTCATCGCGGTTGGCTTCGACGGTCAAACGTGCGGAGGCAAGCTCCATTCGCCCTTCTTCATGGAATCGGCGCGCTGCATCTACAAAGCCATCAGCCAGAGCATTGCGCATCAGGCGGAAAAACAGGCGTGCAGCGGCGAGCTTTTCCCGAACACGCTGAGCACTGAGCGGAGAAAGAAGGCTCATTAGAGGCCCTCCTGTTCCAGCAGGCGGCGACTCAACAGCGCCACATTCACCATGACGCGGTTGCCGATCTTGATTCGCGGGATGTAGCCCACACGGATCCAGCCCTCCACCACGCCTTCATCCATACCAATCCAAGAGGCGAATTTTCGCCACGGCATTAGCACGGGAGCGCTTTTGAGTGCCTCGATAGAAACCTTGCCTCCGTTCTGTTCCATAACCTCCCCCTACGCTACGATCACTCAATTTATGGGAAATTGCGGATGGCTCCGTATAAGCCATTTGTAATCTACAAACGAAATATACGCTAAGCCTGTGCGGAAGGCGAGCTATACATGTGTAATGTACAATACCATTATGGAATCAATAGATAGCCGTATTAGAACAATTATCGATAAGGCCACCATCGATGATCTGGTCCGAAAAACGACGATCAGCGGAACCCGGTGGCGTACCGTCAGATACGACAAGCGCACGCGCGTCAGCACCCAGGAGCTAGAGGCCTTGGTTACGATCTATCCTCAATACGCGCTGTGGTTAAATACGGGAAAGATCATTCCCGAGTCCGGGCAAACAAGTCCGGAGTACGACGAGGCGCAGGCGCATTTAAACGGAGCCCACGGGGGATAGAGCTGACAAGGAGAGCGGCCCTCACGTGGTTCAAAGGAAAAAAAGGGTAGGCCTTGTAGGCAATTAGTCTTCGCACTAATTGAAATTCTCACCCAAGGACAACAAATGAAACGTCTCGAAACTTTGCGCCCCTCCGTTGAGCACATCTATTTACACAATCAAGAAAGACCACTCCCATCGACATGATCGTCAGCATAGCTGAACTAGAACACCACTAAAGAGAAAAAACAATGGAACCAATTTTTCTAGAAGACACACGAGTAAAATGTATTTCTGGACTTGGAAGACTCGACGTCCATGAATATCTAAATTTAGTGGCTGACGTATACAAAGATAACGGCGGAATTTCAGGGCAACGTGCACCGCTTAAGACCAAAACTGGAATAAATATTCGAAAGAGAATGATCGACGATATCCAAAAAGGCGCAATCCTTCCGCCTATTGTTATCGGAGCGGTCGTCCCAAAGTCAATTTTCAGACAAGCCATGAGCTGCTCTTCAAATGACGAGTTCACAGAGCTTGTACGAAGCATTGATAGACAAAGTCTTTCAATAATAGATGGAATGCAAAGAACAACAGCACTCGACTCTGCCTTAAAGGACGCCCCCTCCGGCGGTCATTGCAATTCTATTCGAATTGATCTTTGGCTAGCCGAAAGCATTGACAGTCTCGTGTATCGAATGCTGGTTTTAAACACCGGACAGGTGCCTTGGGATATAAAACGACAATTAGAAACCATTTATAAACAGGTTCTGATTGAAATAGAGAAACACGTGCCCAGCATTGATGTTTTCAACATTGATGAAAAGGAGCGTAGAAGTGCAGCCGGACAATACAGATCTACTCGGGTAGTGGAATTATTTCTTGCATTCACCTCAAGAAAGCCACACATCGAGATAAAAGAAAAGGTTGCCGAAGACTTTGCCCGAATGGAGGCTACAGAAGCTACAGCAAACGAAAACGTCCTTCCGGCGTTTATTGAGACAATGAAATTGCTTGCTGAGCTAGATCACGCGTTCTCGAAAACTGCAACGCTATCTGAATATATCGACTCGAATACACGATTCAAAGAAGGTCGCGACATCTTCACAAGTGCTCCCGCAAGTATCGGATTCTCGGCTGCCGCAGCCCAACATTTACTAGGGAAACCCGGATATCCCTTCGAATTCGCGAACCTGGACAAAAAGCTAGAGACCCTAAAGGAAAATATTAAGCACATAGTGAGAAAGATAGATTCCGCAACTCAAAAAGACGAGTTCATCGACTATCTAACACTAAACCAGAAGATATCTGCTAGATCAGGTCGTATAGGTGAGTACGAGCGAGAGCTATTCTTCAGAGCATTTGAGCATATGTTTTCGAACGCAGAAGGCCTTGAGTCTCTAACTCCCTGCTGGTTTGCGTATAAATGACAAAAAGCTTGATTGAACTCTCACAAGATTTGCTCTCCAAATTTTTAGACCCTAATGGAAATCCAGTATCAGGGAGAATTAGTAAACCCGAAAACTTTTCAGAAGAAGCCGAGGCTCTCAGAGAGATAGTAGCTGGCGACAGCTGGCAATCCCATAGCGGTGCAAAAGCCTTTGATTTCTTACATGAAAATTCTTATTGCATCGCTCTAAATTTCTCACTCTCCGAAGAAGAAATAGAACACCTGGAAGATCAAAGTGAAAAAACCATTAAAGTTATCGATGTTCCCGGCAGTATATTTCTTTTCCTCGCAAACCGCCTAGGGGTCTCACCCAAGAATATAGAACCTCTCTGGATCGAGGAATATATTGCCGGACCTGCAGCTTCGAAAGAGGGTGTTGCGCTTGATGTACTCAAGGAGAACATAGAAGGGATATCAGTATTCAAGCTTAACGACGCATCCATATTTCATAGCTCCACTTCTGGTAAGTATGTTGCGAACTATCTCTGCACCTTTGACCCTACCTTAAATAATAAAACCCAACTATCTCAACGTTCACTAGAGCTAATTAGGGAGATATTTCTACAAGAAAAAGAGAACCTTATCGAATATAACTTATTCGAGTCAATGTCCACTCCACTACTTCGGCACGCATTCCTCGAAATTTATCGAACACTTGAATTTGTATATGTTTTACCGCGAGCAAAGTCACTTCTTCAACAACTGCGCCAAGCAGGTGGAACTTTAGATATAAAAGTCTTGGATTTTGCAAGACACTGTCATAAAGAGCTTGGATGGAAGCGGGTCGAGCGCGACTCGGTTAGCAAGCTATTCCGAGAATACTCAACGTCAAATTATGGCTCCTTCATAGAATTATTTAGTCACTGCAAACCTTTTTCAACAGAACTAGCCCCATCGATTGAAGATGATGAGAACATGCGCCTTACTTATGTCAGCAAGGCCGCAGAAAAATATTACGCCCTTCGCAATCAAGTTGCTCATCAGTTCTGGCCAGATGAAATGCTACTTTGTGACAATGAGGACTGGCAGGCATTAATTGAATTCACCTTGGGCTGCATTACCTATATCTACAACCAGCACCTTACAAAACAAATATAGGAAAAAATGAGACCAGAATAAACTGGTCTCATACTCGCACTTTCCTTCGCTATGAGCACCTGTAGAAAATTGAAAAATTAATAATTGCTCACCACTTCACCAAGTGAAGCATATTCCGCATCTCACCCGCCCACTTTGGCTCAATATGCTGGGCGTATGCAATTTTCCCTAACAAGAAGTTGCGAAGCCCAAATCTACTGTCAAACCCTCTCTTCACCAAATGCTTCTCGACTCCAATATCTTCGCGAAGAAGAAAGTGAAGATGGGTTCTTACCTCTTGCTTGTACTCAGATGTAAGGCGAGGTTTTTTGCCGTCCACCAAAAGACCGAGAACAACTTTCCTTGCACCAGGCGATACAATTTTTGTCTTAACTCTATTCGGCCAAAGCCCATGTTTCCGAACAATATCATAAAGTTCGTGAACCATTACTAATACGGCTGATCTAGAAAACTTAGCCTCAGACGAAAAAACCATATCATCAGCATATCTGCTGTAGGTTAATTCATGCTCTATGGAGTATGAAGACAACTCTTTATCCAGCTCATAGACTGCCAAGTTAGATAGCAACGGACTAGTGGCTGCACCTTGGGGCAGGTGACCTATTTCTGCAACCATATAAGGCAAGCCCGGAAGGTTAGCATCCTGTTTATTCCTATAAACTGGATTACCATACGGCCGCACTCGAGTACACAACCTCGCAAGCTCTAGCGAGACTAACGGTTGATATCCAAGGCCTCGAAAAATCTTATATATTCGAGGTTCAAGAATAGACTCAAAAAAATTAGTTACATCGAGTTTAATCATCCATCTGCAGCCCGAATGGACCTCAGCGGCCTTTAAAACACCAGCCCCCTTTGTATATGCATAACTAGCTTCATGAGGCTGCAAACTTTCCAAAATCTCACGATTTATCCAACGCTGGACCTTCAGTAACTTTGGGTGCGGCGCACAAATATAACGATACCGACCCACCAAATTCGGGCTATTTTTCTTTAGTTTAAAAACCCGATAGGGATCACTGCTACGCGAAACAACTTCTCGAAGAAAGTTATACGGCACTCCTGTCAAATGAGCGATGTGCCGTAAAGTAAATACAGGAGGTAGATCAGGAGATATTAGTAGCTCTGCCGTTCTAGCAGCATCCCGCAGGATATCTCGAGGCACATCTTTTGATCTACCTTCTTTTATGTAGAGCTGAGAGCTCCAGCGAGTCATCTACCTTAGGTTCCGCCAAGGGCGGAAGTGCGCCTCGCGACCGCCAGACATCGCCTGCGTAGGCTCGAGGCACACATCCTCCCATGAAGCGTCAGTTCTTCCTTCGGACAGCATATCCTGCCTCCTACAGCCTCTATTTACTAGAGGATTCTAGATTCCGCTAAAACGGAGCTCTCAGCTGCCGAGGATAATAAAATGAAGGAGGCGAGTTTTCCACTAAAAAATTTGAGGAAAGGTCGTTCACCATGGCTCTACCTTTTCTCGAAACCCGTCCCGAAGGCCCTATCCATCCCTCTTTAACTGCGTACAAAAGAGCAAGATCAAAGCACCTAAAAGGAATCCCACTATATTGGATCTGCTCATTTATAGTGCTATAGCCTTTAGACGAAATAGCAGTTATCAAAACAGCATACCTCTCAACTTGCCCAAGACTCTTGTACTTCCAACTTAAAACTATGCCTTCCAATCCTAGAGCTTGAAAGGCTTCCATGACACACAGATCTATGTTGTCATGAATACCCCATAGAAACTCAGTAGATCGCTTGTAAAACAATGCATCCCAGTGATTTCGCTTTTGAGCACAGGACTTAACAAATATCGCCGGCAGGTTATTCGGCGCCGAGTGCTCAAATGCTATTAATGCAGCGGCATTCTTATAACCTAACGGCTCAGGAGAGAAGCCACCATAGCGGTTGCAGAGATCCAACATCTCAAAGGATCTTCCTCCATCGAAAGAATTATATATAGTCGGACATTCCATTCCCTTTACAACTACCGGCTTTGAAGAGTGTCTCTCCACCGCAGCTATGCCAACATCAGTACCACTTACACATACCACATATATCTTAATTAACCTTAAAGAAACCCAGCTCCTAACTGATCTTACACGCCACAGAGACGATAGCATTGACGCTACCCTATCACCGCTTCCAATAAAATCAGTTACAACAATTATCTTTCTAACTTTTCTAGCCCTTATTTCCTCTGCCGTAGGCTGAAACATGTAACTTTCAGGAAATTTCTCACACTGCTTTGTCAACACCTGCGCAAGTATCCCTTCACTACCAATTTCTTGCTGCTTGTATTTTAATGACTGAACAGCCTGAGCTGCGGCGCCCCTTGCCCTGAGCGAATACTTTTTCTTTCCTTTGACCTTTACTCTCTCCTCTTTGTACATTGCAGGAGGCAATAACGCCTTAGTTTTCTGAAGTTCCCTTTCAACATAAACAGCACAGGGAACACTTTTAAAACGGAGCTGATCCAACTTTAAATGCAAGTGGACCTTCAGATCCAAATGATCCACATAAATAATCTTATCGAAAAGCTCTTTTGCAAGCAGATAGTCATCAGGACGCTGATTGAATTGCTCTAACCAAAAGTCCACCTCAGGAAAAGCTCGCATCAGCACTCCCTAAAAACACAGCATCAATAAAAAAATATCTAATATCAACCCAAGCTTGCACTACCTAAAGCGAACGAATGACATAATCCACTAGCGAATTACAAAAAACAATATTCCTGCTATTGAATAAATGGTATGTAGTGGCAGTGCATCCCCCTTATCCTCAGCACTATAAACTCCGAAGACGAGATGCAATGGGTCAGCCCAGGCATAGGCTTTTCTCATGCAGCGATTTCACATTGCCACCCTCCGAAATTAAACATCAATCGGTGCCGCTGGTGTAGGCCTTGTCTCAGTTTTGTTGAAAATGGCCGAATTTCTACCATCCGAAAACCGAAAACCGAAAACCGAAAACCGGCCCTACCAAGGTGTCGAAAAAGTGTCGATATCGCAGTCCATCGCTATCCAAATCTGTCCAAGCATTCTAGGCACACCTCAACTTCAAGCCCCGAAATATCGAGTGCTATCCATTGCTGCCTGCCTAAAATTTGCAGCTAGCTTTTTTACGCGCAAAGCGACGCGTACCCCAGCCCCTCTATCGGCCTACTGCTAATCTGACAGCATGACGCCCGATCTCGAACCCTCCCTCGACCTGACGGACCAGCTCCTGCAGCTGCTGCAGGAAGCGGCTGAAGGAATCTCCGAATTCCAGCTGATCCAGCAATTGAAGGCACGGCATTCCACGCATGTGCCCAACCTGCCGCTGACCGACAAGCTGGTGCTGTTCCGCACCCACTTCCTGGTGTTCAACGCGCTGTATCGCCTGCGCGACCGGCTATGGGAAGAGAACGCCGCTCATCTGGAGATCGGCCCGTTGCAGATCCGTCTCTCTCCTTATGTAAGCGGCGCGCAGGCGCTCGGCGAACAGGATGCCCTGCGCGCCTATTACCTAAACGAGAAGCACCTGAAGGAAACCACCGAGCGCGACGTGGAGAAGCTGCTGAAAAGCTTCTGGACGCGCATGCAGGGCAACGAGGAAAAGGCTGCGGCGCTGGCCCTGTTCGAGCTGGAAGACGGCCCGGTGGACTACGCGCTGATCAAGCTGCGCTACCGCCAGTTGGTCAGCCAGCACCACCCCGATCGGGGCGGCAGCACCACTCGATTGCAGTCGATCAACAAGGCCATGGAAATTCTGGAGCGCTATTACAGCCGCCCCTGAAACTTCCATTTGCTCTAACCCCGCGGACGACGTGGCCTGCAGCCATTCCTATACTGCGACTTAAGGTCGCATAGGTCGGCCGGGCACCGGATGACGCTGGCTACGCGCATTCGGCGCCTCGCTGGGGGGCGACCTTCTATAAGAAGAGGAGAATGCTGACATGATCCATCATGTGTGGGGGCTCTTCACCCATCCCGATCAGGAGTGGCAGGAAATCCGTGGCGAGGAAGAATCCATCAGCCACATGTACCTGACCCACGTCCTGATCCTCGCTGCCATCCCCGTCATTTCCGCCTACATCGGCACCACGCAGGTGGGCTGGGTATTGGGAAGCGCGGGACCGGTCAAGCTGACGGCCGCCAGTGCGATCCAGCTGACCATCATGACCTACATCGCAATGCTCGCCGGCGTCGCCATCATGGGCGCTTTCATTCACTGGATGGCCCGCACCTACGACGCGTCGCCATCGCTGACCCAATGCATAGTATTCGCCGCGTACACCGCTACTCCGCTGTTCATCGGCGGCCTGGCGGCGCTCTACCCGCACCTGTGGCTGGGCATGATCATCGGCACCGCCGCGATCTGCTACACCGTCTACCTGCTCTACGTCGGCATCCCGACCTTCATGAACATTCACAAGGATGAAGGGTTCCTGTTCTCCAGCTCGGTGCTGGCGGTAGGACTGGTGGTGCTGGTGGCGATGATGGCGCTGTCGGTCATCCTCTGGGGCAGCGGCGTCGGCCCGGAATACACCTGATTGCACGACATGAACGGAAAACCGGGCCTTAGCGGCCCGGTTTTGTTTTGCGTGCTTGCCCGAAACTCGCCCGCCTTGCCTGAACCTGCGCCCCCGGACGAGTGGCCGCGAGAAATCCTCCACCCGCGCTCCGACTGCGGCATAATCTGCCCCCGTCGGAGAACCACTGTATGCCTGAACAGCTCAACGCTCGCGTCGAAGCCTGCTACCAGCAGGCCGAAGCCTTCTTCCAGCGGCGCTTTCCCCGCCCGGAGGTGAGCTTCCGGCTACGCGGCCAGAAGGCCGGCGTCGCCCACCTGGATGAAAACCTGCTGCGCTTCAACCCGCAGCTGTACCGGGAAAACCACGAACACTTCCTGCAGCAGACCGTGGCCCATGAAGTGGCCCACCTGATCGCCCACCAGATGTTCGGCCCGCGCATTCGCCCGCATGGCGAGGAGTGGCAACTGATCATGCGTGGCATCTACGGCCTGCCGCCCGATCGCTGCCATACCTACGAGATCAAGCGCCGCCGCTCCACCCGCTACCTGTATCGCTGCCACTGCGGCGAAGGCAATGAATTCCCCTTCTCCGCCCAACGCCACAACCTGGTCGCCCAGGGCCGCCGCTACTACTGCCGGCGTTGCCGCGCGACGCTGATCTTCACCGGCGAAACCCGCCGCGAGTGATGCGACTCAGGCGATGACCTTCGCCGCCTTGAGTGCTGCGACCTGCTCGTCGGTGTAACCCAGCTCCGCCATCACCTCCGCAGTGTGCGCGCCCAGCGCAGCGCCTATGTGACGTGGCTCGGGCAAGCCGGCGGAGAAGCGAATCGGGCAGGCCACCTGCCGCTGCTCACCGCCCTTGCCATTGGGCACCTGGGTGACTACGCCACGCTCGCGCAGTTGCGGATGCTCCACCGCCTCGGCCAGTGACAGCATCGGCTCGACGCAGGCGTCCAGTGCGGCGAAGCGCTCCTGCCACTGGACGAAATCCTGCTTCTCGAACTCGATGGCGATCTCGCGCTTGAGCGCCTGCTGGTCTTCCGGCTTGGGCGACAGCCCGCGCGCGGCCAGTTCCGGGCGGCCGATGGCAGCACAGAACTGTTGCATGAACTGCGGCTCCAGACTGCCCACCGAGAACCAGCGGCCATCGCGGGTGCGGTAATAGTCGTAGAAACTGCCACCGTTGAGTGCGAGGCCTTCCATCTCCGGCTCCACGCCCGCCGCGAGATAGCCCGCGCCAGCCATGCCGTGCAGGCTGAAGGCGCAGTCGGTCATGCTCACATCGACCTGCTGCCCCTCCCCCGTCTGCTGCCGATGGATCACCGCTGCCAGCAGGCCCATCACGCCATGCAGCGATCCGCCGCCGATGTCCGCCAGTTGCACGCCCAGCGGCAGCGGGCCGCTCTCGCGACGACCGGTGTAGCTGGCAATGCCAGCCAGTGCCAGGTAGTTGATGTCATGCCCCGCGCGGTCACGGAAGGGACCGGTCTGGCCGTAGCCGGTGATCGACACGTAGATCAGCTTCGGGTTGATCGCCTTGAGCGCCTCGTAGCCCACGCCCAGCTTGTCCATCACGCCGGGGCGGAACTGCTCCAGTACGATGTCGTATTCCTGCACCAGTTGCTTCACCACCTCCACTGCCTCGGCCTGCTTCAGGTCCAGCGCGATGCAGCGCTTGTTGCGATTGAGGTAGGCGTGACTGGCGGAGGTGCCATCCACGTGCGGCGGCAGCACGCGCACCAGGTCCATGCGCGTCGGGGATTCCACGCGCAGCACCTGGGCGCCCATGTCGGCCAGCAGCAGCGAGGCGAACGGCCCCGGCAGCAAGGTGGAAAAATCGAGGATCTTCAGTGAGGCGAGCGGGCCGTTCATGGGCACTCCTGTTTCGCTCAATCGATGCGTGGGCGCCGCGCCTCAGAGCTTCATGCCGCGGCTGATGATCTCTTTCATGATCTCCGACGTACCAGCGAAGATGCGCTGGATGCGCGCGTTCGCGTACATCTTGCAGATCGGATACTCCCACATGTAACCCCAGCCGCCGTGCAGTTGCACGCCTTCGTCGACCACCTTGCACAGCAGCTCGGTGGTGAACAGCTTGGCCTCGGCAGCCACTTCGGGGGTGAGTTTCTTCTGGTTGTGGTCCATCACGCAGCGGTCGGTGAAAACCTGCGCCACGTCGATCTGCGTGCGCATCTCGGCGAGCTTGAAGCGGGTGTTCTGGAAGTGCGCCACCGGGCGGTCGAAGGCCTTGCGCTCCTTCACGTAGTCGACGGTCGCGTTCAGTGCCGCCTCCGCGCCGGCCACCGCGCCGCAGGCGTTGGTCAGTCGCTCCTGAGCCAGCATGTTCATCAGGTAGAAGAAGCCGCCCTTGGCGTCGCCCAGCAGGTTTTCCTTCGGCACTTTCACGTTGTTGAAGAACAACTCGGCGGTATCCTGGCTCTTCATGCCCAGCTTCTTCAGGTTGCGCCCGCGCTCGAAGCCTTCCATGCCTCGTTCAACCACGAACAAGCCCATGGCGTGCTTGTTCACCGGGTCGGTCTTGGCCGCGACTATCACCAAGTCCGCCAACAGGCCGTTGGAGATGAACACCTTGGAACCGTTGAGGACAAAGTGGTCGCCCTTGTCCACCGCCGTGGTGCGCATGCCGGCCAGGTCGGAGCCGGCCGACGGCTCGGTCATCGCTACCGCCAGGATGCTTTCCCCACGGATGATGCCCGGCAGCCAGCGGGCTTTCTGCTCGGCGTTGCCGTATTCGGCGATGTAGGGGCCGCACAGCGCCGAGTGCAGCGGGATCATGAAACCCGGCTCGTTGATGGCGGCCAATTCCTCACACATGATCTGTTCGTAGCGGAAATCCTTCAGCGCGGTACCGCCGTACTCCTCTTCCGCCCAGGGCAGCAGGAAGCCCATTTCCCCCGCCTTGCGCCAGACGCTGCGGTCGACCACGCCGGCTTCTTCCCATTCCTCCTGGTGAGGCACCACTTCCCTGTCGAGGAAGGTACGGAACGCATCGCGGAACAGGTTGTGCTCGGTCTCGAAGTGATTGCGCAGCATGGTCGACTCCCAGTGGGTTGAGTGCCCGCAGGGTAGGTGCTGGCTGCGCGCGGCCTCAATGACGCGAGCGCTCAGGGTCGATTGACGCAATCGCCCAGCAAATGCGAGTGTGAAACTTCCCAAAGCTGCACCGGAGAGCGCCCGCATGCAGATTCGCCCTTTCCAGGCGGATGACATCCCACCGTACGAAAGCTGGTTCGACGATCCACTACTCGACGCGCAACTGGGCCCGATGGACCGCTACTGGCTGGAACAGGTGCTGAACGATGCGGACAAGGCCCAGTACAGCATTCTGCGCGGTGGCCAGCTGGTGGCGGTGGTTGGAGTTTGCCTGCCCACTCCGGCGCGTCCGTATTACTTCGTGACCGATCTCGCCGTGCGCCCGCAGTTACGCGGCTCGGGGATTGGGCGCGCAGTCATGGCGCTGGTGATGGGCCGACCGGAACTGCAGAGCAACCCCTTGTGGCGGGCTAGCGTGAGACCGGACAACCTGGCGGCACTGGCTTTCCTTATCAAGCTGGGCTGGACACGGCTGGAAATGGGCAACCCGTTCGACGAACTGCTCGAGTTCGAATTTCGCCGACGGCCGGCGGGGCCCTTACTCCGCTGATCCAGCAGGGGCATAGGAGCGCACTTTGTCAGCGATAGCTCACCGCCTACGCCGGGCACACCGATCGCGGATGAATCCGCTCCTACGCGAGCGTGAGCTTCCGTGTTCGTAGGAAGGTAATTTTCCGACTCCATAAAAAAACCCCGCCGAAGCGGGGTTCACACAAAGGAGTCGAACGGTAGCGATGTAGTTCTTAGAACACGTACTGCAGACGGGTCACGACACCGTTGCCGTCGTCGTCGCCGTTGGCGTTGCGGATGCCGTCGGTGCTGACGTGAACGTAGTCCAGGGAGACCTTCACGGCTTCGTTGGCGTACCAGTTCACACCGATGGTGTTGGTGCTGGCCTTGGTATCGCCCACGTCGCGGGTGGCGGTAGCCACGACCACGTTCGGGTCATCGACCTTGATGTGGTCGTAACGATAGAAGACTTCCCAGGCACCGATTTCCTTGTTGGACGGCTTGATGGTGTCGAACTTGGCGCCATCGAGCTTGTACACGCGGGATTCACCGGTGATGGTGTAGGCCAGTTGGCCGTAGTAACCGTCAGCCTTGATGTCTTCGTAAGCGTCGGCATCAGCCTTCAGCTTGCGCTTCAGGTATTCGGCCTGAGCGGAGAACGGGCCGATGGCGTAGGCGAATTCAGCACCCCAGGTGGAGTCATCCTTGTAGGAACCGGCCGGGCTCAGGGTGGCGCCGCCGAAGGTAGCACGGTTGCCGTTGTCGCCAGCGTCGTTACCGCCGTTGGTGGCGATACCACGCATGCCCAGACGCGGACGGATGCGGGAGTCGAAGGCGGTGTCATCCAGGTCACGGTAGGCGTAGTCCACGCCAACGTGCAGGACGTTGCCGTCGGTGTTCAGCGGAGCGAACACGCCGCGGAAGTTGAACTGCTTGACGCTGTCACCGTCGGTGTCGTCGGCGTCCTTGGCGAACACGCCGGCGTCCAGGTAAGCCATGTTGGCGACCACGCCGCCAACCTGGGCACCCATGCCGTCCTGGTGAGTGTTGATCCAGTCAGCCAGTTCGTAGGCGGAGGTACGCTCGGTAGCGGTGACCCACTTGGAGCTGGTGGCTTTTTCCAGGCCGAAGTCCGGGTCGAAGCGGCCGAACTTCAGGGTCACCGGAGCGAAGCCGATGTAGCTGAAGGAAGCTTCGTCGAAGTAACCGTTGTCAGCGTTACCGGAGTTGTGGGACATGTCGTAGTTGATCTGGTATTTCCAGTCTCTGTAGACAGTGCCGCCCAGTTCCAGGTAGGCGCGGCGGAAGTAGGCGCCGTCACCGTTGTTGCCGTTCTTGGTGTAGAAACCATCGAAGCGGCTGTAATCCGCTTGCAGACGGCCACCAAGCTTGAAGCTGAATTCCTTGTCGGTGGTGCCGACTTCAAGACCGCCTTTGGTCTTGATCACGATATCGGCGCCATCGGTGGTGACTGTGCCTGCGAAAGCCTGGGCGGAAACGGCCAGTGCCAGGGCAGTGGCGGCGTAACCGGCGAAGTGCTTACGGATCATCGAAGATTCCCCTTAATGGTATTTGCGTTGAACACGCCGAGTGCCTGGCTGCTGCGCGCCCCCCAAGGACTCGCACAGGCCGTTCTGGCGGCCCCCGTTTGTGTTGCTGGGAATCTTGGCGAGGGGTTATTTCAGATCAGTTGCTCGTAGATAAAACTTTTATTACAAAGGAACTTTTGATTCCCTTATGGCATAACCGTCCTAGGCCATGTCCCACTAGGCTTGCAGGCAGTTTCTGACGTCCGCTTTGCCGGTATGCTGTCACCCTCCCCTGGAAGACCTTCCCCGCTCAGGCTTTCCCATGCACGAACTGCAGCCCCTGATCCAGCAGCACGGCCTCACCCTGCTGTTCTTCAACGTCCTACTCGAGCAGTTGGGCCTGCCGATCCCTGCCTACCCGGCGCTGATCGTCGCCGGCGCCCTGGCGCTGCAAGGTAGCGGTGTCCCGCTGGGCCAGGCACTGGCGGTGGCGGTATGCGCGTGCCTGATCGCCGACCTGATCTGGTTCTGCGCCGGCCGGCGCTATGGCGGCTTCATGCTGCGCAGCGTGTGCAAGGTCTCGCTGTCGCCGGACAGCTGCATTCGCCAGAGCCAGAGCCTTTACCTGCGCGTCGGCCCGCGCGCCCTGCTGATCTCGCGCTTCCTCCCAGGCGCCAGTGCGCTGACCACCACCATGGCCGGCATGACCCGCACGCCGATAGCGCGCTTCCTCGCCTACGACTGCGCCGGAGCGGCGCTCTGGGCCGGCTCCGCACTGCTGCTCGGGAGCATCTTCAGCAACGCGGTGGACCGCATCCTCGACGTGCTGACCGAGTACGCCAGCGTTGGCGTCGCCGCACTGCTGGGTGCCTTCGCGCTGTTCATCGCCTGGAAGCTCTGGCAGCGTTTCAGCCTGCTCAAGCGCACCTCGCGGATTCCGCGCATCAGCGTCGACGAGTTGCGCGCGCGCCTGGACACTGGCGAGCCGCCACTGATTCTCGACGTGCGTGCGCAGTTCGATGACGAGGCGATTCCCGGCTCCATCGCCTTCAGCCTGGACGGCGCGCTGGACGAACTGGGTGACAGCCTGGCGGACAAGGACGTAGTGATCTACTGCGCCTGCCCCCACGAGCTTTCCGCGGCGATACTGGCGGAGCGGCTACAGGCCTTCGGACACCCGCGCACCTGGGCGCTTTCGGGTGGGTTGGATGCGTGGCGGGCGCAAAGTCTGGGCTGAGGATTCGGCTGCAGGACCGTCATCGCACGGACGTATCCGGCAAGCGCTACGAGGTGTTCATCCCGCGCCGACTGCACAGGTCCGAATGATTCATCGCCGCGCGCTATCGCGGCGCAATTCGGCGAGGTGGTCGGCCAGGCGTTCCGAGTCAGGGCGCGGCGGTTCCGGCAGCAAGCGCAGGGTCGCCTGGGCCAGACGCATCTGCCGCAGGTAGCGCCGGCAGTTCCGGCACAGCAGCAGGTGTCGGCGCAGCGCGAGCTTCTCGCGCCAGCCCAGCTGTTCGTCCAGCAGGTCGCTCGAGCGCGCCACCAATTCCTTGCAGGTCAGCATTCCCCGGTCTCCTCGAAGTGCTCCACGGTGGCGAATACCTTCAGCCGCGCACGGTGCAGCAGCACCCGGACATTGGAGAGCGAAACCTCCAGCAGATTACAGATCTCCTCCAACTCCAGCCCCTGACGCTCGCGCAGCAGCAACACGCTACGCTGCAGGTCGGAGAGGCTCAGCAGGGTCTTTTCCAGGCACTGGCGCAGTTCGTCCTCGGCCAGCAGGGCTTCGGGCGAGTCCTCGTGCCAGGCCAGCGGCGCCGGGCTCCAGTGGCCGTCAGCGGCGAAACGGGTTTCGTCGAGGCTGCCGTGAGGCGCAGGCAGGTCGTCCAAGGAGACGTCGCGGCGAACCCTGCGCAGGCGGGATTTGGCGGTATTGGCGGTGATGGTCAGCAGCCAGGTCTTGAGGCTGGAGCGCCCCTGGAAGCCGTCCAGGTTACGCACAGCGGCGAGCCAGGCGTCCTGCACCACTTCATCGGCATGGGCGGCGCCGACGATGGCAATGGCCACGGCGCGCATCGCGCCCTGGTAGGTGGCTACCAGGGTACGGAAGGCCTGCTGGTCACCGGCCAGCAGGCGTGACAACAGCTCACTGTCGTCGGCGGGCACGATCAGCGCTTGCGCAGGATCACGCTGCCGATGGAGTAGCCGGCGCCGAAGGAACTCAGCACGCCGATGGAGCCGGCGGGCAGGTCGTCCTGGTACTTGTGCAGGGCAATGACCGAACCCGCCGAGCTGGTATTGGCGTAGGTGTCGAGGATTACCGGCGCTTCATGCGCCTCGGCGTCGCGGCCGAGAAGCTTGCGGGTGATCAGCAGGTTCATGTTCAGGTTGGCCTGGTGCAGCCAGAAGCGCTTCACGTCGCTGACCGGGATGTCGTTCTGCGCCAGGTGCTCGCCGATCAGCTCGGCCACCATTGGGCAGACGTCCTTGAACACCTTGCGGCCTTCCTGCACGAACAGCTTGTCACGGGTGCCGATGCCCTCTTCCGCGGCGCGGTTGAGGAAGCCGAAGTTGTTGCGGATGTTGTTGGAGAACTGGGTCAGCAGTTTGGTGCTGACCACCTCGAACTGGTGCTCGCTGGTGGCCTGGTCGGCACGCTCGATGACCACGGCGGTGGCCGCGTCACCGAAGATGAAGTGGCTGTCGCGGTCGCGGAAGTTCAGGTGGCCGGTGCAGATTTCCGGGTTGACCATGAGGATCGCGCGGGCCTGGCCCAGTTGCACGCTGTTCACCGCGGCCTGGATACCGAAGGTGGCCGAGGAGCAGGCGACGTTCATGTCGTAACCGAAGCCCTGGATGCCGAGGGCAGCCTGCACTTCGATGGCCACGGCCGGGTAGGCGCGCTGCAGGTTGGAACAGGCGACGATCACGCCGTCGATGTCTTCGGGAGTACGGCCGGCGCGCTGCAGGGCCTGCTTGGCGGCGGCAGTCGCCATCTCGCAGAGGATGCCCCAGTCTTCGTTGGAGCGCTCCGGAATGCGCGGCGCCATGCGCTGCGGATCGAGGATGCCTTCCTTGTTCACCACGAAGCGGCTCTTGATACCGGAAGCCTTTTCGATGAACGCCGAGCTGGACTCGGACAGTGCCTCGACCTCGCCCCTGGCGATGGCTTCGGCATTCTGCTCGTTGTGACTGCGGACGTAGCTGTTGAAGGATTCCACCAGTTCATCGTTGGAGATGCTGAACGGCGGGGTATACAGGCCGGTTCCGCTGATCACGACTTTATGCACGGTCAATCCTCTTCTCAATCTGCGCCGCCGGGCCGGGCGGCAAGGTTAGGCATCAAGGTGCCCGCCCATTGGCCGGCACTGGATATTCGTCGCTCCGCGTCCTGGCGCGAAGGCTTAGGGATGGCGATCCCCGCAACAGGGCAGTGTGCCACTCCCACCGACGGTGGGCACCTTTGCCCGCCCGGCGGTTTGCGGTTTCACCCCAGGTGCAACCGCTGATCGCTGATTATGCTGCAATTTTCGCCGAAAAGTCGCCGTGCGAGGGCGGCATTTGCGCAAGATCATGGACATAAATCACGCCACGCCTGCCCTGGAGCAACGGATTGAAATTTTCCACCGGCACCATAGGCACAGTGTTGGCGCGCCCAGGCGCACCAGTCCTTATCCTTCAGTGCATTCCCGACTTTGCCAAGGAGACTTCAGGATGAGTGCCGCGAACCGCCCGGAAATGGACGAACAGACCCTGGAATTCGCCAATCAGGTGATCGATCTTGCCCGCCAGGGCGATACCCCGCGCCTGACGGAACTGCTGCAGCAGGGCCTGCCGGCCAACCTGCGCAATCACAAGGGCGACAGCCTGCTGATGCTGGCCAGCTATTACGGCCACCACGACACCGTTGGCCTGCTGCTCGACCACGGCGCCGACCCGGACCTGCGCAACAACGCCGGGCAGACACCGCTGGCTGGCGCCGCCTTCAAGGGCGACCTGGAGATGGTTCGCCTGCTGCTCAGCCGTGGGGCGCAGGTGGAAGGCGCATCCCCATGCGGTAAGACCGCGCTGATGATGGCGGCGATGTTCAATCGTCCGGAAATCGTCCGTTGCCTGCTGGAACACGGCGCCAACCGCGAGGCCCGTGACGCCAGCGGCCTGACGGCGCTGGCCGCGGCGAAGATGATGGGCGCGGCCGATACCCTGGCATTGCTCGAAGCCGCCTGAGTCAGTCGATGCGCACGTGCTCGGCGAGGAAGTCGAGCACCGCGCGCACCCGTGCCGGCAGGTGTCCCGGCTTCCCCAGGTAGAGCGCATGCATCGGCTTGCGGTCGCCGGGATTGAAGCCTGCCAGCACCTCCACCAGCCGCCCGGCAGCGATATCCTCACGCACCTGGAATTCCGCCAGCCGTGCCAGCCCCAATCCGGCCAGCGCCAGGTGACGCACACTGTCGCCATCGCTGGCCTGCACGTTGCCGTTGGGTTCGGCCTGCTCCAGAGAGCCACCGAGGAACGGCCAGTCCGGCTCGATTCGTCGATAGCTGAAGCCCACGCCGTTGTACCGGACCAAATCGCTCGGCTGAAGCGGCGTACCATGCCGCGCCAGGTAGTCGGGCGAGGCGACGACCTTGTGTCCGGATTCCCCCAGCGAGCGCGCTACCAGTCGCGAGTCACGCAGTGGGCCGCTGCGTATGGCGACGTCAGCGCGCACCTCCAGCAGGTCCACCACTTCGTCGGTCAGTTGCAGGTCGAGGCTCACGCCTGGGTAGCGCTCGAAGAACAGCGGCAGCGCCGGGATGAGGAACTGCCGGCCCACCGGCAGGTTGCAACTGATGCGCACCCTGCCCTGCGGTTCGGCGCTGACCGAAGCCTCGCGCTCGGCTTCATCCAGATCGGCAAGGATGCGCAGGCTGCGCTCGTAGAACGCCGCACCTTCAGCCGTGAGCTGCTGACGTCGGGTAGAGCGGTTGAACAGCCGCGCACCGAGGCGATCCTCCAGGCGTGCCACCAGCTTGCTCACCGCCGAGGGCGTCATCCCGCACTGCTGCGCGGCGGCGGTGAAACCGCCGGTTTCCACCACGCGGATAAACACTTCCATTTCGCCGAAGCGGTTGACGTCGGGGCGAGCCATATTGAATTCAATTCACAGGTGATTTGCTTACAAGCAGTCTATATCAGCAATGCGCACGGCGATAAGGTGGCGGCCATTCTTCGAATCCCCTGGGGAGAACCCTCGTGCCTATTGCCTTGTATGCCTTGACCGCCGGTGCTTTTGGCATCGGCGTTACCGAATTCGTGATCATGGGATTGCTGCTGGAGGTCGGCCATGACTTCGGCGTGTCCATCTCCGCCGCCGGCCTGCTGATCTCCGGCTATGCGCTGGGCGTAGTGCTCGGCGCTCCGCTGCTCACCGCCCTCACCGCACGCTGGCCGCAACGCCGCACCCTGCTCGGGCTGATGGTGATCTTCACCCTCGGTAACCTCGCCTGTGCCCTGGCGCCGGATTACGCCACGCTGATGGCGGCGCGGGTGCTGACCTCCTTCGCCCATGGCACCTTTTTCGGAGTCGGTTCGGTGGTCGCCACCAGCCTGGTGCCAGCCGAACGCCGCGCCTCGGCCATCGCGCTGATGTTCACCGGTCTCACCGTCGCCACCATCCTCGGCGTGCCTCTGGGCACCTGGCTCGGTCAGCTCTATGGCTGGCGTGCGGCCTTCTGGGTGGTGACCGGCATTGGCGTGCTGGCCCTGGCGATCCTGGCGATCTACCTGCCGCGCCACAGCGCACCGCCGGCCGCCGGCAACCTGCGCGATGACTTCCGCGTGCTGAAGCGCCCGGCCGTGCTGCTCGGCCTGCTGACCACCGTGCTCGGCTTCGGCGGCGTGTTCACCGTGTTCAGCTATGTGTCGCCGCTGCTGACCCGCCTCGCCGGTTTCTCCGAAAGTGCGGTGTCGCCGGTGCTGCTGGTATTCGGCGGCGGGCTGGTGCTGGGCAACCTGCTGGGCGGCAAGCTCGCCGACCGCAAACTGGTGCCCGCCCTGCTCGGCAGCCTGGTCGCGCTGGCGGTGGTCATGGGCCTGATGAGCTTCGCGCTGGAGAACCGGGTTGCCGTGGTCATCTTCATCGCCCTGCTCGGCGCCGCCGGTTTCGCCACCGTGCCGCCGCTGCAGATGTGGGTGCTGGAGAAGGCCCACGGCGCAGGCCAGAGTGTCGCGGCCAGCTTCAACATAGCCGCCTTCAACCTGGGTAACGCCCTGGGTGCCTGGCTCGGCGGCATGACCATCGACCACGGCCCGGGCCTCGCCGCGCTGCCCTGGGTCGGCGCCACGCTGCCGGTGGCGGCCATCATCACGGCGCTGCTGTGCCTGCGCCAGGAGCGTGACCCGGAGATGCCGGCCGCGACCGTCCAGCAGGCCCGGTGAACGATCGGCGAAACCCTACTGTCGAGGAAAGGGGCGCGCAAAGTCGCGCCCCTTTCTTTTATCCACCGACGGAGGACTCGCCCACTCATGCTGGTTTCGCTTCAGGCACTGCGGGCACTGGCCGCCTGGCTGGTGGTGTTCCATCACTTCATGCAGGTGTTCTTCGACTTCCGCGCCGACAGCCTCGGCGGCAAGCTCCTCTCCACCCGTGGCCAGGTCGGGGTGGACATCTTCTTCGTCCTCAGCGGCTTCGTGATCTACCTCTCCAGCGCCGGTCGGCCGATGTCACCGGTGACCTTCCTGGTCCAGCGCCTGGCCCGCGTCGCACCGGCGTACTGGCTGTACACGGCGATCACCGCGCTGATCATCTACGCCTTCGCCGACGTGATGCCGATCTACGGCGTCGGCGGCAAGTCGCTGCTGCTCTCGCTGCTGTTCATCCCCAGCGAAAACCCCGGTGGTTTCGGCCTGTACCCGGTGCTGCCGGTGGGCTGGACGCTGAATTTCGAGATGCTTTTCTACGGCCTGTTCGCCCTCTCCTTCCTGGTCGCCGAGCGCTGGCGCCCCTGGCTGGTGACGGCGCTGGTGCTGCTGGTGGCGCAGGTACTGGCGCGCGAACCCTGGCTCAGCAACTTCTACCGCAATCCGATCATCTTCGAGTTCCTTCTCGGCCTGGGGCTCGCGGCGCTGTACCGGCGCGGCTGGCTGAACCTCCCCCGGCCGCTGGCCCTGCTGACGGCCGCCATGGCAGTGGCCACCATCGCCCTGTTCCCCGCCGACCATCCCTGGCGCCTGCTGACCTGGGGCCTGCCCGCCGCCGCACTGCTCGCCGCTTGCGTGGCGCTGGAGCCACTGTTCGAGCGCAGCAGAGTGCTGCACGCGCTGGGCGACTGGTCCTATTCGGTGTACCTGCTGCACGTGATCGTGCTCTGGCTGGCCGCCTACTGGCTGCATGAGCGACTGGGACTGACGCCTTATCAGACGCTGAGCGTCAGCGTGCCGGCGATCCTGCTGCTGTCCTGGCTGAGCTACGAATGGGTGGAACGGAAGATGGCCCGCCAGGTGCGCACAGCCTATGCGCGGATTGCCGAGCCGCTGGCAGCGAAGCGCACTCAGGCCGGGTCGCTGTAGACCAGCCGATTGCGCCCCTCGGCCTTGCCGCGATAGAGGCGGCGGTCGGTACAGCGGTAGAGCTCATCGGCATCCAGGCCATCGCCCGGCCACTCGGCGAGGCCGAAGGTGGCGGAAATCTCGATGCGCTCCCCGTGGTACATCAGCGGCGCCTCGTCGATGTCGCGGCGCAGGGATTCCACCAGCGGCTTGGCATCGAAGCGGTCGGTGAAGGGCAGCAGCAGGCCGAACTCCTCGCCGCCCAGCCGGCCGATCAGGTCGGTGGCGCGCAGGCGGTGGCGCAGGCGATTGCACAGGTGCTGCAGCGCCTTGTCGCCGGCATCGTGGCCCCACTGGTCGTTGATGTTCTTGAAGTGATCGACATCCAGTACCACCAGCACCAGCCGCGTCTCGTAGCGGGCCGCCTCCTGGATGCAACGCCTCAGCGCACGCTGGAAGCTCTCGCGGCTGGCCACGCCGGTCAGCGCATCGGTCAGCGCCAGGTGCCGCAGCTGCTTGTAGGCGGCAGCGCGGCGCTCTTCATAGACGTGCATGAAGGCAATCACCAGCACGCCACAGAAGATGCCGTTGCCGATATCGATCAGCCCCGGCGCATCCAGGCGCAGGTGGTTGGCATGCAAGTACATCAGCGTGGCGATCAGCATGAACGGCACGGCGAGCAGGAAGCCACGCCACTTGCCCAGCAGCAGGTAGGCCATCACCGGCATCAGGTAGACCCAGACGAAAGCCGACGCCGAGGCGTTGGGCATGACGATGATGTAGAGGATGAAACAGAAAGTCGGCAGCAGGTAGGCGATGATCCACGGCACCAGCCGGCGCACATGCTGCAGCCGGTGCGCCGCCCACAGCAGCAGCCCGCAGGTGGCCAGTTCGGCGCCAGCCAGCCAGAGATTGCCGGCGAGGTACTGCAGAATCGAGAACAACCCCAGGGTCGCTCCGGTGCAACCGAAGATCAGCCGCATCAGCAGGCGATGGTCTGCCTCTTCCAGCCCGGTAGGTCCGGCACTGGAGTCGAACAGATGGTCGGGATCGCTGTTGCGGTGCATCAGCCCTGCTCCTTGGCTCGACCGCCCGGCGGATCGGCCTGAATGGCGGCAATCGGGCACTCCAGCCCGAACACATGCGCTGAAGACTACTCCAATTTCCTACGGTGCGTAGCCCAGCCGACGGAAACCGGTCGGATGGGCTAGCCTAGGCTGCATTGTCCATGGAGGAAGTCTATGCGTTCGATCCTTGCCGTCCTGTCCCTGCTCGCGCTTTCCGGCTGTGCTTCGTACCAGAGCGATGAAGTCCAACCCGTCCCCACCGACCGCCTGCTGGCCTACCAGCAACCGGGCAAGGACAGCGTCAAGGTCGATGTCACCCGCGACGTCGGCTACATCGGCGGCGGCTGCTACGTCGCCTTCACCATCGACCACGAGATCGCCGCGCGCATCGGCAAGGGCGAGTCGGCCAGCTTCCACGTACCGATCGGCAAGCACGTGGTCGGCATCATCGGCGACAAGGATGGCGAAGGCCTGTGCAGCAAGGCCATGCTGCGCCGCGAGCTGCTGGTGCCGCTGGAGCCGGGCGGCAACAACGCCTTCCGCATCGTCAGCGACAACCGCACCGGTTTCGACATCAAGCCGGCGGTCGAGTAACTGCAGGCACAGGTGCGCCTCAGCCGTTCAGGCGGGCAACGAGGCGCGCCTGCAGCTTCTCCAGCTCCCCCGCATCGGCCTTGTTCGCCGCGTGGATGCCCAGGCCCTCGCCAGCATAGCGCGGGACGATGTGCACATGGATGTGGAACACCGTCTGCCCGGCCGGCGCGCCATTGAACTGGGCGACCTGCACGCCATCGGGATTGAGTTCCTCGACGATCACGCCGGTCAGACGCTGCACCACGCGCATCACCTTGGCCAATGCATCGGGGTCGACCTCGAGGATATTGCGCGCCGGGGAATTCTTCGGAATCACCAGGGCATGGCCGTAGGACTGCGGGAACAGGTCGAGGAAGGCGAGCACGTCGTCGTCCTCGTACAGCTTGTAGCAAGGGGCTTCGCCACGAATGATCTGGGCGAAGATGTTCTGCGGATCGTAAGTGCCTTGCAGGCTCATGCTGGGTTCCTTGTCTGTTGACCGCGTCGCGGGCCGGTTGCTTGTCTGTGGGCCCGAACCATACCGGTTTGTCGCGCGCGGGTCATGACCGGCGGCGCGCGGAGGTCTATCCTGAGGACAGACTCAAGAACCTGCTCACCTGACCGGAGTATGCATGTCAGACCTTTCCGCGTTCCCCATCACCCGCAAATGGCCCGCCGAACACCCTGACCGCCTGCAGCTGTACTCGCTGCCCACGCCCAACGGCGTGAAGGTGTCGATCATGCTGGAAGAGCTCGGCCTGCCCTATGAGCCGCATCTGGTCAGCTTCGAGCGCAACGACCAGATGTCCCCGGAATTCCTCTCGCTGAACCCGAACAACAAGATTCCGGCGATCCTCGATCCCAACGGTCCCGACGGCAAGCCGCTGGCGCTGTTCGAGTCCGGCGCGATCCTGGTCTATCTCGCCGACAAGACCGACTCGCTGATCGCCCCCGGCGCCAGCGGCCGCTATGAAACCCTGCAATGGCTGATGTTCCAGATGGGCGGGATCGGCCCAATGTTCGGCCAGATCGGCTTCTTCAACAAATTCGCCGGCAAGGACTACGAGGACAAGCGCCCGCTGCAGCGCTACGTGGACGAGTCCAGGCGTCTGCTGGCCGTGCTCGACCGCCACCTCGAAGGCCGCGACTGGATCATGGGCGAGCGCTACACCATCGCCGACATCGCCACCTTCCCGTGGATTCGCAACCTGATCGGTTTCTACGAGGCGGGAGAGTTGGTGGGCTTTGAGAACTTCCACAATGTGAAGCGCGTGCTGGAGCGATTCCTCGCACGGCCGTCCGTGCAGCGCGGGCTGAACATTCCCAAGCGCGACTGAGGACTTATCCCTTGTAGGAGCCAAGGCCGCGCCCCGTAGGGCGCATAACGCGTCGGTGTTATCCGCCGCGCTGAGCCGGCGGATAACCTGTCCCAGGTTATCCGCCCTACGATTGGAGCCCCGCCGGACAACCGTGTCAGCCTGACACGCCTCGCTCGCGAGCAAGCTCGCTCCTACAGGAGAAAAACATCAGGCCTCGACCTGGCTCCACTGCTTCGACAGGCGCTTGTCCGACACCGGCAGCTTCGTCCCCAGTTGCTGGGCAAACAGCGAGACGCGGTATTCCTCCAGCATCCAGCGGTACATCACCAGTTCCGGATCACGCTTGCCTTCCTGGGCGTGCTTGGCCAGGCGCGCCGAATACTGCTCCCAGTAACCGGCCATCTCGCCGCTCCATACACGGTCGCGCTGGACCTGGCCGGCGACCTTGTCCAGACGCTGTTCGACTGCCTTCAAATACCGAGGATATTCCTTCAGCCACTCCAGCGGCGTGTCGCGCACGAAGCCGGGGCAGACCAGCTTGGCCAACTGCCCCTTCACGTCGTTGAGCGGCACCGTCATGGCGAGGTCGACCTTGCCCTTGAAGCGCTTCTGCAGGCCGTGCCAGAGCTTGAGGATTTCCAGGGTCAGGCGGGCGATGCGCTCGGCATGCTCGGTCCAGGCGCCGCGCTTCTTCTCGGCCAGTGAGGCGAGCCCTGCGCCATCACGCGGCAGGTTGCTCTCGCCGTCGAGAATGGCGCTGTCCAGGCTGGCCAGCAGGATGTCTTCCACCAGCGACTCGACGCGGCCCAGCTCGCGGTAGAGCAGGCCCATGTCGGTCTGCCCCGGCAGCTTGCTGCGCAGGAACTTGGCCGGCTCGGCGAGTTGTTGCAGGAGCAGGCGCTGCAGGGCGCGGCGGTGCTGGTAGTCGGCCTCGGCCTGGGTCGGGAAGCGGTTTTCCTTCACCACGCCAGCCTCTTCCACCAGAGCCGGATAGACCGTCATCGACAGCCCGGCGACCTTCTGCTGGACCTTCTCCGCGACTTCGCCAAAGCCCTTGGCTTCCACCGGTTTCTGCGGCTTGTCCGCCTGCGGGATCGCCAGCGCGGCCTGGCTGGCCTCGGCGAAACGCGCGGTGAGTTCAACGAGGTCGCGGCCTTCGCCAAGGAACTTGCCGCGGGCGTCGACCACTTCGATGTTCATCCGCAGGTGGCTTTCCACCTGGGTCTCGGCTTCCGCCCAGGCCTCTTCCGGGACGCGGCTGCCGGTCATGCGCTGCAGCTCGCGGCCCAGGGATTCGGACAACCCGCCCTCGGCGAAGACCATCTTGCCCAGCGCGGCGCGGACGAAGTCCGGCACCGGCACGAAGTTCTTGCGGATGGCCTTGGGCAGGCTGCGCACCAGCTCGATGCACTTGGCCTCCAGCAGCCCCGGCACCAGCCATTCCAGGCGTTCGGCGGGCAGCTGCGGCAACAGCGGCGCCGGCACTCGAATAGTCACGCCGTCGCGTACGTGGCCCGGCTCGAAGTGATAGCTGAGCGGCAGTTGCAGGTCGCCCAGGCGCAGGCGGTCCGGATAGAGGCCGGCGGTGACTTCGCTGGCGTCGCGGGCGAGGACGTCTTCCTCGCGCATGATCAGCAGGTCCGGCTGCTGCTTGTGCTCACGCTCGTACCACTTTTCGAAGCTGGCGGACTGGTAGATATCCGCCGGCAGGCGCTCATCGTAGTAGGCGAACAGGGTTTCCTCGTCGGCGAGGATGTCGCGCCGGCGCGCCTTGGCTTCCAACTCGTCGAGCTTCTCCAGCAACTGACGGTTGGCCGACAGGCACTTGGCGCGGCTGTTGATCTCGCCGCGTACCAGCGCCTCACGAATGAACATCTCGCGTGATACCGCGGGGTCGATCGGACCATAGTGCACGGCGCGGCGGCCGATGATGATCAGGCCGTAGAGGGTGACCTGCTCGTAGGCCACGACCTGACCACGGCGTTTTTCCCAGTGCGGCTCCAGGTAGTTCTTCTTCACCAGGTGCCCGGCCAGCGGCTCCAGCCAGTCCGGCTCGATCTTCGCGACCATGCGGGCGAACAGCTTGGTGGTTTCCACCAGCTCGGCGGCCATGATCCATTGCGGCTTCTTGCGGCCGATCACGCTGGAGGGGTGAATCCAGAAACGCCGCTGGCGCGCGCCGAGGTAGTCGCCCTCCTCCGCCTTCTGGCCGATCTGGCTGAGCAGGCCGGAGAGGATCGCCTTGTGCACGGCGGCGTAGTCGATGTCGCGGGCCTTTGGCTCGTCCGCCTTGGCGACCGGCTGGCGGCCACGGTTGTCGTGCTGCCGGGGCTGTTCGCGCGCGGGTTCGTTCTTGCGCTGGGCGCCGTCAGACTTGGAGCCGAAGGGCAGCTGCAGCTCACGGCAGATCAGCGTCAGCTGGCGGTGCGCATCGCGCCATTCGCGCAGACGCAGGTAATTCAGGAAGTTCTTCCGGCACCAGTTGCGCAGCGGGTTGGAGCCCAGCGCCTGGCGCTGCTCCTCGAAGCCGCGCCAGAGGTTGATCAGCGCGGCGAAGTCCGAGTCCGGGTCCTTCCACTGTGCGTGGGCCTGGTCGGCGGCCTGCTGGCGGTCCATCGGCCGCTCGCGCGGGTCCTGCACGGATAGCGCGCTGGCCACGGTGAGCACTTCGGGGAGGCTGCCCAGTTGCGCCGCTTCCAGCAGCATGCGCCCCAGCCGCGGGTCGACGGGCAGGCGCGCCAGTTGGCGGCCCAGCGGCGTCAGCTGACCCTCGCGGTTCACTGCCGAGAGTTCCTGCAGCAGGGTGAAGCCGTCGTTGATCGCCTTGCCATCCGGCGGCTCGATAAAGGGGAAGGCCTCGATGTCGCCCAGGCGCAGGTGGAGCATCTGCAGGATCACCGCCGCGAGGTTGGTGCGCAGGATTTCCGGATCGGTGAAGGCCGGGCGGCCGTTGAAGTCTTCCTCGCTGTACAGGCGCACGCAGATGCCCGGCTCGACCCGGCCGCAACGGCCCTTGCGCTGGTTGGCGCTGGCCTGCGAGACGGCTTCGATGGGCAGGCGCTGGACCTTGGCGCGGTAGCTGTAGCGGCTGATCCGCGCGGTGCCGCTGTCGATCACATAGCGGATGCCCGGCACCGTCAGCGAGGTTTCCGCGACGTTGGTGGCGAGCACGATCTTGCGCCCCGGCATGGGCGCGAAGATCTTCTGCTGCTCGGCCGGCGTCAGCCGCGCATAGAGCGGCAGCACTTCGGTGTGGCGCAGGTTGGCCTTGCGCAGCATCTCGGCGGCGTCGCGGATTTCGCGCTCGCCGGGGAGGAACACCAACACGTCGCCGGGGCGCTTGCCGATTTCACGCTCGTGGGCGGCGATCTCGTCCAGCGCGCGGAGGATGCCCTGGTCCACGGAGAGGTCGTCGAACAGCGCTTCGCCGTCCTCATCCACTTCCGCTGCCAGCGGGCGGTACCAGGTTTCCACCGGGTAGGTGCGCCCGGAAACCTCGACGATTGGCGCATCGCCGAAGTGTTTGGAAAACCGCTCCAGGTCGATGGTCGCTGAGGTGATGATCAGCTTCAGGTCCGGCCGGCGGTGCAGCAGGGTCTTCAGGAAGCCGAGCAGGAAGTCGATGTTCAGGCTGCGTTCGTGGGCTTCGTCGACGATGATCGTGTCATAGCGCTCGAGGTAACGGTCATGCTGGGTCTCGGCCAGCAGGATGCCGTCGGTCATCAGCTTGATCAGCGTGCTGTCGTCGCTCTGGTCTTCGAAACGCACCTGGTAACCGACCAGCGAACCCAGCGGCGTGCCGATCTCCTCGGCAACGCGAGTGGCCACGCTGCGCGCGGCCAGCCGGCGCGGCTGGGTGTGGCCGATCAGGCCGTGGGTGCCGCGGCCCAGCTCCAGGCAGATCTTCGGCAGCTGGGTGGTCTTGCCCGAGCCGGTCTCGCCGGCGATCACCACCACCTGGCTCTTGTCCAGCGCGGCCTTGATCTCGTCGCGCTTGGCGGCGATGGGCAGGCTGTCGTCGTAGCGGATCTTCGGGATGCTCGCACGACGCGCCTCGGCCTTGGCGCAGGAGGCCTGGAAGCGCTCGGCCCACTGGGCGAGCTTGGCCTCGTCGGGGTGCTTGCGCAGTTCGTGGAGCTGCCGGCGCAGGCGATGGCGGTCGCGGATCATCGCGTGATCCATGCGCTGCAGGAGCTGTTCGGGGGTCGGCGTACTGTCTGTGGTCATCGGCTTCGCGGGCATCAGGCGGGAGCGGCGCGAGCAGGTGCGGAGCCGGTCCCTGGAATGGGCTGTCATGGCGACAATTCGGGAATTGTCGCAAAAGACCGGCACGG
This sequence comes from Pseudomonas sp. PDM18, assembly GCF_014852585.1. Lineage (GTDB taxonomy): Bacteria > Pseudomonadota > Gammaproteobacteria > Pseudomonadales > Pseudomonadaceae > Pseudomonas. The sequence goes on from NZ_JACVBX010000001.1 coordinate 666,258, forward strand.
GCCGCCAATCCGATTGCTTGGCGACCCGGATTGACGGGGCATTGCGCCCCGCCGGATCAGATGCGGAACTGGCCTACCAGTTGGCGCAGGCGCTCGCCGAGGCCGTTCAGCTCGGTCGCGGTACGCGCGCCCTTGGCCGCGTCGTCCGCCACGCTGTCCACGCCGCCGGCGATCTGGTGCACGCTGCGGTTGATCTCCTCGGCCACCGCGGTCTGCTCTTCGGCGGCGCTGGCGATCTGCGCGTTCATCGAGTTGATGGTGCCGATCAGCTGGGCGATGGCGTCCAGCGACTGGCCGGCCTGGTTGGCCTGGCCGCGGGTGCGCTCGGCCATTTCGCTGGCGCGCTGCATGGCACTCACCGAGCCTTCGGTGGTGCCGCGCAGGCGGTCGATCATCTGCTGGATTTCCCCGGTGCTCTGCTGGGTGCGGCTGGCCAGGGCGCGGACTTCGTCGGCGACCACGGCGAAACCACGTCCGGCCTCGCCGGCGCGGGCGGCTTCGATGGCGGCGTTGAGCGCCAGCAGGTTGGTCTGCTCGGCAATGGAGCGGATCACTTCCAGCACGCCGACGATGCCCTGAACATCCTGCCGCAGAGTGTCGAGGGAGTCGCTGCTGCTGCGCACCTCGCCCGCCAGGTCGTTGATCTGCGCGACGCACAGGTCCACTTCTCGCTTGGCCGCCTGGCCTTCACGGTCGGTCTGCTGGGCGGCATCGGCGGCCTGTTGCGCGCTGCGCGCCACTTCCTGGGCGGCGGCGGTCATCTCGTTGATGGCGGTGGCGACCTGGTCGGTTTCGTGGCGCTGGCCGTCCATCGCGCGTTCGGAGCGCTGCGCCTGCTGGGCGACGTCGCCGACCAACCCGGAAAGCTGTTGGGTGGTGCCGGCAACCTGCTGCACCAGCACATGGATCTTCTCGACGAAGCGGTTGAACGAACCGGCCAGCTCACCCAGTTCGTCATGGCGACCGAGGTTCAGGCGATGGGTCAGGTTGCCGTCACCGGCGGCCATGTCGTCGAGGTTGTCGCGTACCTGCACGATGGGCTGGACGATGGTGCGGCTGAACAGCCCGGCGAGCACGCCGATCACTACCAGCAGCGCCAGCGCGGAGCCGCCCATGAGCAGCAGCAGGTTATCGATCTTGGCGTCGAAGGCGGCGCCGGCCTCCTTCACTTCACGCTCGACGTCGTCGAGGTTCAGCGAGGTGCCGAACACCAAATTCCACTTGGGCAGGAAGTGGGCGTAGCCGATCTTCGGCACGATGGCGTTGCCGCCCGGCAGGGTGAAGCTGTAGCGCACGTAGTGCTGGCCACTCTGGCCCGCTGCCACCAGCTCGCGGATGGCGTAGATGCCATTGGGATCACGATAGCTGCTGAAATCCTCGCCCAGGCGCTCGTCGCTGGTGCCCTGGAAGACACGCACGGAGCGGATGTCGTAGCCCCAGAAGTAGCCGCCCTTGCCGTATTCGAGGCGTTTGAGAATCGCGATGCCCTGCTCGCGCGCCTGGGCATCGCCCTGCGCTGCAGCCTGGTAGACCGGGCCGACGGCGGCCAGCGCCACGTCGACGAAGTTCTTCAACTGGGCTTCGCGGTCCTGGGTGAGGTTCTCGCGGATCTGCGCTTCCTGCTGGGCCGCCAGCTGCTTCAGGGCAACGGTGGAAATGGCACATAACAGCAGGGTCAGGAGGAGGATTGGCACGATGGCCAGGAGCAGGACCTTGGCGCGCAAACGGAGGGCAGTGTTCAAGGCGTTCACCTCAGGCAGATAAGGGACATGGCTTCCTTGCCCCATCAAAAAACCCGCCTTGCGGCGGGTTTCTTGTATATCGGCTTAAGCCCTGATCTTCTTGAGCTCTTCGTCGCGCAATTCGCGGCGAAGGATCTTGCCGACGTTGGTGGTCGGCAGGCTGTCGCGGAACTCCACGGACTTGGGACGCTTGTAGCCGGTGAGGTTGTCGTGCATGTGCTGCATGACTTGCTCCTTGGTCAGGGTGACGCCCGGCTTGGACACCACGAAGACCTTGATCGCCTCGCCGGACTTCTCGTCCGGGATGCCGATGGCGGCGCACTGCAGCACGCCCGGCAGGGTGGCGAGCACGTCTTCCAGCTCGTTGGGGTACACGTTGAAGCCCGACACCAGGATCATGTCCTTCTTGCGGTCGACGATACGCATGTAGCCGTCTTCCTGGATGATCGCGATATCGCCGGTACGCAGCCAGCCGTCCTTGTCGAGGATCTCGTCGGTGGCTTCCTGGCGCTGCCAGTAGCCCTTCATCACCTGCGGGCCCTTGACGCACAGCTCGCCGCGCTCGCCCAGCGGCAGGTCCTGGCCGTCATCGCTGATGACCTTGCACTGGGTCGACGGAACCGGGATGCCGATGGTGCCGATCTGGATGTTCTGGAACGGGTTCACCGAGACCACCGGGCTGGTTTCGGTCATGCCGTAACCTTCGCAGATGGCGCAGCCGGTGACGTCCTTCCAGCGCTCGGCAGCGGCCTGTTGCAGGGCCATGCCGCCGGAGAGGGTCAGCTTCAGTGCGGAGAAGTCCAGCTTGCGGAAGCCTTCGTTGTTGCACAGGCCGACGAACAGGGTGTTCAGGCCGACGAAGCCGGTGAACTTCCACTGCGAGAGTTCCTTGACCATGCTGGCCAGGTCGCGCGGGTTGGTCACCAGGATGTTGTGGTTGCCGGTGAGCATCATCGCCATGCAATGGAAGGTGAAGGCGTAGATGTGGTACAGCGGCAGCGGGGTGATGAGGATCTCGCAACCTTCGTTGAGGTTGGCGCCCATCAGTGCCTTGCACTGCAGCATGTTGGCGACCAGGTTGCGGTGGGTCAGCATCGCGCCCTTGGCCACGCCGGTGGTGCCACCGGTGTACTGCAGCACGGCGACGTCGTCGTTGTGCGGCGAGACTTCCTTCACCGCCTTGCCACGGCCCTTGGCCAGGACATCGGTGAGTTTCTGCGCATTGGGGATGTTGTAGGCCGGAACCATCTTCTTGATGTTCCTGACCACGAAATTGACGATGAAGCGCTTGAGCGGCGGCAGCATGTCACCCACTTCGGTGACGATGACGTTGCGGATGCCGGTCTTGGGCAGCACTTCCTCGGCCAGGTGCGCCATGTTCGCCAGGCACACCAGCGCCTTGGCGCCGGAGTCGTTGAACTGGTGTTCCATTTCCCGCGCGGTGTACAGTGGGTTGGTGTTGACCACGACCAGGCCGGCGCGCATGGCGCCGAAGACCACGACCGGGTACTGGAGCACGTTGGGCAGCTGCACGGCGATACGGTCGCCGGGCTTGAGATCGGTGTTCTGTTGCAGGTAGGCGGCGAAGTCCCCGGAGAGCTTGTACATCTCACCGTAGGTCAGGGTCTTGCCCAGGTTGCTGAAGGCAGGCTTGTCTGCAAAACGTTGGCAGGATTCTTTGAGTACCGCGAGGATGTTCGGGTACTGGTCAGCGTTGATCTCGGCAGCGATCCCCACTGGGTATTTGTCCTTCCAGAAATTGTCGGTCATGGAAGCCCACTCCTAAGCAACAGCTCATCTTTACCGCGTTCGCGGTTCTTTGTTGTGTTTATGTCGCTTTCCCCTGCTCGGGGAGCGAAAAGCGGGCCGAGATTATCAGCTTTGAGAAACAGCGACCAGCACCAAACACAGGCTTGTCCGTAAGAAAAATGACCAGAGACAGGCTTTCCGGTCACCAACACTCCACTCGTCGGAAAAGCCCGTGCCAGAAGGCTCGCAGCCTTGTTGGATTGTCCGACAAGGTGGATTTCAGGGAAATGAAATCGGAAAAAAGAACGGGAAATGCTCGTCAGGCCGGTCGCCACGACAGGGTATATCGACAGAGTTCGATCCGGCGATTTCGTCCCGTTCCACGCGACGCCTTCAATGATCTGCCTCAACACTTTCAGGATCGGGATCTCGCAAAGTGATTCTGCACTCTCCAGGAGAACCCTCATGTTTCCCGAATACCGCGAAAAGATTACCCGGCTGAAAGCCGAAGACCCGCATTTCGCCAAGCTCTTCCATAGCCACAACGATCTCGACCAGGAGATCAAGAACATGGAAGCCGGCATCACCCCGGCCTCCCATGACACCATCGAGGCGCTGAAGAAGCAGAAGCTGCAGCTCAAGGACGATCTCTACGAAATCCTCCGCAAGAAGAACAGCTGCTGCGGCGGCTGTGGTGGTTGACCTGTACTGGCCAACATCCAGCAATAAAAAAGGGGGCTGATCCTGGATCAGCCCCCCTTTTTCGTTCACGCTCGCCTCACGCGGTTTCGCGCAGCTCCCGGCGCAGGATCTTGCCCACCGGGGTCATCGGCAGGGCTGCGCCACGGTGAATTTGGCAATCATCCCTAAGCATGTGCGTTGCACCTAACGGCAAAGCAGCAATACGGCACATTCCAAGTTAGCTCTGACGCTAAATCAGGCCATATTTCCCGACAAGTCTTACAGACACTCCATGCGCAAGCTGCTCCCATCACCGCTTCCATTGGCGCGCTCAACGCCGCCGCCTTCGCTGTATATCCATGGAATAAGGAAGTGATGATGGACAACAACGACCGACCGCATCGTACGGGCACCTTGAACCCCGGCATGCACCTGCAAGGCAGCGCACAAATTCAGCACTGGGCCGAATTCCAACTGGTCGATGAGCAGGGCAAAGCACTCCCCTTTCTTCCGTACCGCGCACAAAATGACGCCACTCGGGCAGGAGTGGTACCGGAGTATCGAGGGCAGGCTGACGCCGAGGGAGTGATCCGCATCGAAGGGTTGAACCCGATCCCCCTCACGCTGCTGATCGACGCGGACCCACTGGCTGAAGTGCTGCAAACCCGCCACCTTCGCGCCAACCGCGCCGAGCCCAAGCGTCCCACTATCGGCGACCACACTCCGCTGCATAGTCCGCAGCGTCCAGGACACTCGCCAATCGAAGAGCAGGCTCTCGCGGCTGGGCATGACTATCACTATCTGCGTATCGGCCAACTCTGCGACAAGCTTCCCCGACTCGACCCACCACTAGCAGAAGATGAGCCACTACCGCCTTACCACTTCCCCGACAAAGCGTTCACTGGATACACCCTCGGCAGTGAGGTGGCCTATCGTCAGCCCTACAAGCGGTTGGACCGCCGCCATGTGCTGGAAGTCTGCCCCTTGCGCGCCTGGTCGCTGGTGCTCAATCACCAGCCAAAGTATTGCCTGGTCACCGCCTACAACCTTGGGTTGATGAGCGTGCTGGCCTACAGCACCGACAAGCCCAAAGAGTATGGCTCGGTCGATGAGTTCTTTTTCCAGCAGTGCCTGGACCTGTCGCGTACACCCAAGGTGCGAGACGGCGCGACCAACCCGCCCTGCGTGGTGACGGACGTGCCGTTCAATGAGCGCTATACCCAGGCCGAAATGCTGGACACAACGCAAGCCACACCACCCGAAGGCAATACGCAGTTGTTCTATGCCATCAATAAAACGCAGGTTATGGTGGGTTGGCGCGGCACGGAAATGCAGTTTCCTTTCCCTGACCTGGCTACAGACGTCACCTTCCGCCCCGTCAAACCAGAGGTCCAGGCCAACTGCGAGCCCAAAATACCCTGCGCTGATCTAACGCCCAAGGGAAGTGTGCATTTAGGGTTTCGTAGCGCATATGAGTTGGCTAGAAGAAAGTTTGTTGCCGAGCTAGGCGATACAGTTGGTAGCGCTGCTAGCAACAAAGACCTGTTCATATGCGGCCATAGTCTCGGCGGCGCATTAGGACTCATCCATGCAGCCTCCCTGAAAGACTCGAAGCCTCTACTGTATACGTACGGGATGCCACGCACTTTCACCTTGCAAGCAGTCTCATGCCTCGACGGCGTCCGGCACTTCCGCCATGTCAACGATACCGATCTGATTCCTGAGGTCCCGCCGGAAGCCGATCTGGAAAACTCGCTGTACAAGCTTTACGGCCCCCTGGGGACGACTCTGGGCACCGTCTGGTCGGTAGGCCAATTAATGGCCGATATGGTTATCAAAGGCCAGGACCCGTTCTACCACCATGGCGATATTGCGGCCTTCTATGGCACCAGCCAGCACATGCGCGTACGTGGCTCGGACAACCCTTTCCACAAGATGCGCGAGGGATTGGGCGCGCCCTATCACACCACACTCAGCCGGCCACTTCCCGCCAAGGTCAAGCTGTTCCTGGTTCCGAGCCTGAGTGAAACGGATGATGAAAAGGCCCGTACCGCACAGGAGCGCTACAACGCGTCCCTGACACCCGACAGCCGGGATCGCTACTTTCCCAAAGGTCGCAATGCCAAACGCGGCAACCTTTGGGGCCTGCGAAACCATTTCATGGGCGAATACCAGCCTTACCTCTACGGTCAGCTGCTCGAGTCGATCAACTCAACCCGCATGCAGGAGCGTCAGGAGAACCGTCGCAAGCTTGAAGCTCAAATGGTCAAGTACGGCGAACTGATGCCGGAAGACGAACTGGTACGCGACCGCACCTTCTTGAACTTACAGCGTCTGGTCGGCACTACCCTGGAAACCACCAGAGAGGTTGAAGGTGGCAAAGAGGCTTTGGAACGCTTTGAAGCAGTGGCGGAAGACAACCTTTATGTGGAAAAGACGTATGGCTAAGAAAAAGCAGTTCCGCATGCCGCAGCGTTTATCCATCAGTCTGCTCGCCATGCTCACCAGCTTGAGCGGCTGCGCTAAGGACCAAAGCCTGGCGCCACCACCAGACAGTGAGCAGGTCACCGTTCGAATCAAGGTGCCAGCGGAATTGAAAGCGGAAACCATGGAAGTTATGTACCGCTCAACGCTCTGCACTTTCACCGACCACAGCGCCTATGGTGAGCCTTACCAGCGTGACGGCTATCAGCAAATGGATATTCAACCGTCACGCCAAGGTCAGAGCGATATTTATGAAGCCAAGTTACCTAAAGATGGTGGCAGCGAATGCCAATGGCGATTGAGCAATGTGACTTTTGGGGTCTCTTATCTAACCCCTGAGCATTTCGGACAAGGGCTTACTTCAGGGAGTGGGGGGGGGGTTGTTGTGATATTCGACGATAACGCGTCCCCTCGAGGAGGAGCTAGAATAGAAGTTGATGGCAACCTAAAAATCAAAAAACCCTATTACCCGTGGATTGATGAAGCCTTCCTAGGCGGGCATAAAAAAAAGCTCCACCTATCTAATGAAGGGCTCAGTTATTTAAAATATAACGCACCTAACGCACAGGAAATTTATTTTGAGCCAATCCTATACTCAAGTTTCGTAGTTTACTCTGAAGGCCCTAAAATCAAGGAAAAAGGAAGCTACACAAAATTCACTTACCCGGATGGGAGCATACTGGAGAACGGGGACTTCGAACCCAGGCTTCAAAAATTAGAGGCCATCCGCTTAGCGGCTGAAAAATCGAAACAGCCATAAATAAGAAGGGCTGATCCAGGATCAGCCCCCTTTTTCGTTTACGCCCGGCTTACGCGGTTTCGCGCAGCTCTCGACGCAGGATCTTGCCCACCGGCGTCATCGGCAGGGCGTCCTTGAGCACGATGTGCTTGGGCACCTTGTAGCCGGTGAAGTTTTCCTTGCAGTAGGCCTTGAGCTCCTCGACGGTCACGCCGCCTTCGCGGGGCACCACGAACAGCTTCACCGCCTCGCCGGACTTCTCGTCCGGTACGCCGACGGCCGCGCAGTTGGCGACTTTCGGGTGGGCCATGACCACGTCCTCGATCTCGTTGGGGTAGACGTTGAAGCCGGAAACGATGATCAGGTCCTTCTTGCGGTCGACGATACGCACGAAGCCATCCGGATCGATCACTGCGACATCGCCGGTGCGCAACCAACCTTCAGCGTCGAGCACCTCGGCGGTGGCTTCCGGACGCTGCCAGTAGCCTTTCATGACCTGCGGACCTTTCACGCACAGCTCGCCGCGCTCGCCGATGCCAAGGTCTTTGCCGTCGTCATCGATCACTTTCAACGCGGTGCCTGACACCGGAATACCGACCGTGCCCAGGCGTGCCTTGTCGCCATAGGGGTTGGTACTGACCACCGGCGAAGTCTCGGTGAGGCCGTAGCCTTCGACCACGGTGCAGCCGGTCATGGCCTTCCAACGCTCAGCAGTGGCGGTGACCAGCGCGGTGCCGCCAGAGTTGGTAACCTTCAGGTGGGAGAAATCGATTTCCTTGAATTCCGGACGATCCATCAGGGCGACGAACAGGGTGTTAAGGCCCAGCAGCGCGGAGAAGCGCCACTTTTTCAGTTCTTTGATAAAGCCGGGAATATCGCGCGGGTTGGTGATCAGCACATTGTGGTTGCCGTTGACCATCATGCACATGCAGTTCGCGGTAAAGGCATAGATGTGGTACAGCGGCAGCGGCGCGATCATCACCTCGTTGCCGACCTGCATCAACGGCTTGCCGTCTGGCCCATGCTGCTGCAAGCAGGCGTGCACCTGCTGCATGTTCGCTACCAGATTGCCGTGGGTGAGCATGGCACCCTTGGCTACGCCGGTGGTGCCGCCGGTGTACTGCAGCACCGCGATATCTTCCAGGCCGACCTTGACCGGCTGCAGACCGTGGCCGCGGCCCTGGCGCAAGGCTGACTTGAAGGAGACGGCCTGGGGCAGGTTGTACTCCGGCACCATCTTCTTCACGTGCTTGACCACGGTGTTGACCAGCAGGCCCTTGAGCGCGGGCTGCAGGTCGCCCATCTGCGCCTCGATCAGGTATTCGATGCCGGTATCGGGCAGCACTTCCTGCACCAGCTTGCCAAACAGGTTCACGTAGACCAGCGCGCGGGCGCCGGAATCCTTGAACTGATGGCGCATTTCGCGGGCGGTGTAGAGCGGGTTGGTGTTGACCACGATGAGGCCGGCGCGCAGGGCGCCGAACACGGCGATGGGGTATTGCAGGACGTTCGGCATCTGCACGGCGATGCGGTCGCCGGGCTTCAAGTCAGTGTGCTTCTGCAGGTAGGCGCCGAAGGCGGCGGACAGGCGGTCCAGCTCGGCGTAGGTCAAGGTCACGCCCATGTTGCTGAAGGCCGGACGGTCGGCGAATTTCTTGCAGGAGCGCTCGAAGACTTCCACCACCGATTTGTAGGCGGTCAGGTCAATGTCGCTGGGCACGCCGGCCGGGCGTTTGTCGTTCCAGAAATCAGGTTGCATTTATTCTTGTCCTCATACCTGAGCGAAACCGAACCGTCATTGCGGTCATTCGACGGAAGCTAGCAGTTCCTTTGGTCATCGCAAAGACTCCAGGCGGCGTCATAGACTGCGTGAATCTTGCGCCACCATCCCGGCATGGCGCGGGATAGAGCCGACGGCCGCCTAGGACGGGACTTACACGCCAATGGCCGGGTGCTGTCGGCAATCCATACAGAAAATGTCCCGGCGTGGCAGAATCGCCCCGTCTGGCCCGCTCCATGGCCCCATTCCAATAAGAATCGACGAACAAGAAGCAGGATGGACCCCATGCCCTACGCCGCCTACTGGCTTGCCGCCAGCGACGAGACACCGCTCTACACCCGCCACTGGGCGCCGGAAGGCCCGTCCCGCGGCGCCCTGATGCTGTCCCACGGCATGGCTGAGCACGCCGGCCGCTACGAACGCCTGGGGCTTGCGCTGAGCGCTGCCGGCTACCACCTCTACGCCATCGACCAGCGCGGCCACGGCCGCACCGCCGAGAACGGCGAACCGGGCCACTACGCCGACCGCGGCGGCTGGGGCAAGGTGATCGGCGACCTGCATACGCTGAACCAGCATGTGCGCGAGGAACACCCGGACCTGCCGATCATCCTGCTCGGCCACAGCATGGGCAGCTACATCGGCAGCGCCTACCTGATGCAACACAGCGCCAGCGTGACGGCGGCAGTGCTGTCCGGCTCCAACTACCAGCCGGTGGCGCTGTACAACAGCGCCCGCGTCATCGCCCGCTTCGAGCGCTGGCGCCAGGGCCCGCTGGGGCGCAGCGCGCTGATCGACTTCCTGTCCTTCGGCTCGTTCAACAAGGCCTTCAAACCCAACCGCACGGCCTTTGACTGGCTCAGCCGCGACCCCGTTGAAGTCGACAAATACGTCGCCGATCCGCTCTGCGGCTTCCGCTGCAGCAACCAGCTATGGGTGGACCTGCTCGGCGGTCTGGCGGATATAACGCCCGTCGAGCACCTGTCGCGCATCCGCAGCGACCTGCCGGTGATGGTGATCGGCGGCGAGTGCGACCCCGTGAGCCAGGGCAAGCGCCTGAACGATCTCGCCCAGGCGATGACCCGGGCCGGGGTTCGTGACGTCCAACTGAAGATTTATCCCGACGCTCGCCACGAGTTGTTCAACGAGAGCAACCGCGACGAGGTCACCCGCAACCTGATCGACTGGCTGGCGGCGCACTGCCCCGTCCCGCAGGTCGAGAGAACCGAGGAGCCCCTATGACTTCCGTACAGAACGTCCCTTACGAAGAACTCGAAGTCGGCCAGAAGGCCAACTTCCAGCGCAGCGTCACCGAGCGTGACATCCAGCTGTTCGCCGAGGTCTCCGGCGACCGCAACCCGGTACACCTGGACGCCGAGTACGCCGCCACCACCCAGTTCAAGGAGCGCATCGCCCACGGCATGCTCACCGGGGCACTGATCAGCGCGGCGATCGCCACCACCCTGCCCGGCCCGGGCACCATCTACCTCGGCCAGAACCTGAGCTTCACCCGCCCGGTAAAGCTCGGCGACGAACTGACAGTAGAACTGGAAGTGCTGGAAAAGCTGCCGAAGAACCGCGTGCGCATCAGCACTACCGTGCTCAACCAGGACGGCAAGGCGGTGGTCAAAGGCGAGGCCGAAGTCATGGCGCCGACCGAGAAGCTCAACATCGAACTGCCCGCCCTGCCGCCGATCACCATCGGCTGAGGCGCGTTCCGGGGCCGGCCATCCGGCCCCGGAAACTTGTATACAGTTTCCTGCTCGACTACCCTGCCCCGTCACACCACATCCACTTGGGATAACCGAAGGCTTCGTGCCCGAAACCCCTCACCGGGAATCGGAGCCGCCATGGACCTTCGACTGCTGTTGCTGTCCCTCTGCACCTTCGCCGCGGGCCTCGCCGAGGCCATCCTCACCGGCATCCTGCCCTCGCTCGCCGCCGACCTGCACGTCTCCCTCAGCCTCGCCGGGCAGCTCACCAGCCTGTTCTCCCTGAGCTTCGCCATCGCCGCGCCGTTGCTCGGCTGGCTCACCCGTGGCGCCGACTGCCGCCGGCTGCTGGTCATCACCCTGCTGGTATTCGCCGCGTTCAACGCGGGCGCTGCGCTGAGTCCCGGCTATGTTTCGCTGCTGCTGATGCGCATCGGTATGGCCGCCTGCTGCGGGCTGCTGATTATGCAGGCCAGCCTGCTGGCGGTGGAGCTGGCGCCGCCGGCCCAGCGCGGGCGCGCCATCGGCCTGATCTTCATGGGCATCAGCGGTTCCCTGGTGTTCGGCGTGCCGGCCGGCGTGCTGGTCAATGACTGGTTCGGCTGGCGCTGGATCTTCGCCGCCATCGCCTTCTATTCGCTGCCACTGGCCGCGCTGCTGCGGATCGCCCTGCCCCGCCGCACACTGGATAGCCCGGCCAATGGCGCGGCCTACCGGCGCCAGTTGCGCAATCCGGCGCTGAACCTCGCACAACTGGTATCGATCCTGCTGCTGGGCGGGCACTTCACCCTGTTCGCCTACATCACCCCGTGGTTCCAGCAGGTTGCCGGGATCACCGACAGCCAGAGCATCGCGCTCACCCTGCTGCTGATCGGACTGGCGGCCATCGGTGGCGGCTATCTGGGCGGTTGGCTGAGCGATCGCCTCGGCCATCGCCGCGCGCTGCTGCTGGTACCGGTGCTGTTCGGCCTGGCGATGCTGGCGATCCCGCTGAGCCTCGGCCGCCCGTGGCTGCTGCTTAGCGCACTGATGGTCTGGAGCACCATCAGCTGGATGATCTCGCCGGCGGTGCAGAGCTACCTGCTGGCCAGCGATCCGGCCAGCGGCAGCGCCGGGGTGGCGCTGAACACTTCGGCGATGCACCTGGGCGTGGCCCTCGGCGCGGCGCTGGGCGGTGCGGTGATCAGCCTGGCCGGCATCGCCTGGACGCCCTGGGTGGGCGTCTCGCTGGTCACCGCGTCGATCTTCTGCGCGGCCTTGTCCTGCTGGCTTCAGCGCGAGCGGGCAGACGCCCCGTTCACGGTTTTACGGTGACACTGGCGGTCATCCCGGCGCTCAGGTGTACGCCCTCGGGCACCTTGTCGAGGTGGATGCGCACCGGAATGCGCTGGGCCAGGCGTACCCAGTTGAAGGTCGGTTCGACGTTGGCCAGCAACTGGCTGTCGGGAATCGCGTTACGGTCGGTGATGCCGCTGCTGATGCTTTCCACCGTGCCGTCGATGGCGATGTCGCCGCTCATCAGCACCACCCGCGCCGGCTGGCCGATGCGAATGCCGGGCAGCTTGGTTTCCTCGAAGTAGGCGGTGACATAGAAGGACTTCTGGTCCACCAGCGCCATCATCGCCTGGCCGGCCTGCACATAGTTGCCCTGGGCCAGCCGCAGGTTGGTGATCTGCCCGTCGCGCGGGGCGCGCATCTCGCTGCGGGTCAGGTTCAGTTGCGCCAGGCGCACCTGGGCCTGCGCCTCGTCGTACTCGCTCTTGGCGATGGAAGCATTGATCTGCGCGGTTTCCTTGTCCTCCGCGCTGATCGCCGCGATGCCCAGTTTGCTGCGCCGCGAAGCCTCGCTCACGCGCAGCAGGTACTGTTGGTGTCGGGTCTCGGCCAGGGCCTTGGCCTGCTCCAGGTTCGCCGCGTAGCGCTCGTGGTCGATGCGCATGATCAAGTCACCGGCCTTGACCTGCTGGTTGTCCTGCACGGCGAGGTCGGTGACCCAGCCGGAGACATCCGGTGCAATCACCACGACGTCGGCACGCACCCGCGCATCGCGGGTCCACGGCGACAGCATGTAGTAACGCCACAGCCAGGTGCCGGCCAGGACGGCGACAATGACCAGGACAATGGTGACGGTTACGCGAAGGTATCCGCGCATACAGCTTCTCCTCTCAAGGCGCTGCGCTGAGCGCCCAGGTGATGGCGCAGAGAATCAGCACGAACAACGCGCAGTCGAACAGCGCCTCGTGCCAGATCCAGCGCCCGAAGGGGGTGGCCTGCAGCAGCAGGCGCAATACGACCGTCAGGCCCAGAGCAAGCACCGCATAGATGAACAGCGGGCTCAGGAACACTCCACCCCAGCCGAACTCATGCAGTCCCATTGGCGTCCTCCAGACGGCACCACTGGCGCCAGGTGCGGCGCAATTGCGCCAGCGCGGCACGGGCCAAGCGGTTGGGTTCGTTGTCGCCCTGCAGATCGTGCGCGAGGGCCTCTTCCAAAGGCGAGCAGAGGCTTTCCAGGCGCTGCTCGCGCCCGCCTCCGGGCCCTTTTTCCAGCACGCTGCCCAGCGCGCCGAGGAACTGGTCGCGGCGTTTGCGCAACTGTCCCTGGGCGCCGCTGAGGCAGGAGCGCAGGTGGATCAGCTCGTTGCCCAGGTCCAGCGCCAGCAGACCGTCCTGCCAGCGCCGCTGCTCCTCCTTCGGCAACAGGGTGTAGTGCCGCGCCAGGCGGATCAGGCGGTCGGCCATGCGCCCGCCGAACCAGCTCTCGGCTTCGGCCAGCGGCCGCCGGGTCAGCCGCCCGAGGTCTTCGCAGGTGGCCTGGATCAACCGCCGGTTGAGCCAGTCCGCCGGCAGGGTGAGCAGGCGGAACACCAGCACCGCAAAACCCACGCCGATGACGATGCCCTGCGCCGAATTGAGCAGATTGGCGAGGTCGTACCTCATCACGTTGCTCGGCGCCACCAGGGTGATGAAATGGATCGAGAAGGATGTCGCCGTACCCGCCAGCGCCGGCGTCGCCATGCCCAGCAGCGCAAAGAACAGCGGCACGCCCAGGGCCAGGCAAAGCAGCGGGAAGCCGTTCCACTGCGGCAGCAGCCACTGGGTCACCACCGCAGCGGCGGGCACGGCGAGGAGAATGCCGCGCAGGAAGCCCAGACCGATGGCGACTGCGTTGTCACGGTTGGCGAACAGGCTGCAGATCACCGCGGCCAGCAACATGCCACCCGTAGCCGCCGGCCAGGCCGTGGCCATCCAGAAGGCCGACATGCCTAGCAGCGCCAGCGCACTGCGCAGTCCATAGAACAACGCCATCAACCAGTCGCGGTGCCAGGACAGGGTGCCGGTGGCGACATCGTCCACCCGCCCGTCCGCCACCGCTCGCATGGTCTTCTCCGAGTTCAGCGCCTTGAGCAGCAGCAGGGCGCAGCGGGTCAGGCAATAACGCAGGTCGTTGGAGTAGCCCTCTTCCAGACCAGCCTCCTGCAAGCGCTGCTGCAATGAACGTATGGCATCGACCTGCGGATCGTCCAGTACAGCGCGCAGTTCGTCGAACCAGGGTTGCAGACGCGCGCGGTCCTCGGCATCCAGCACGCTGCGCTGGCGGGCCACGCCGCGCGCGGTGCGCAGCAGGCTGAGCAGGTCGCGGGAAAGAATCCGCAGCGCACGCGAACGCATCCGCCCGCGGTAGCCCTCGAACCAGGCGTGGTCACGCTGCACATCGACTTCGACGATCTTGCCCAGCGCCTGCAGCAGGCCCTTTATCTGCCGCGCGTCGGCGTCGATCTCGCTGCGCGCGGCCTGCATGCCGGTGAGCCAGGTGGCGTGGGCCTGCTTGTCCAGGTTGGCCTCGACGCGGCGCGGCCAGAGGATGGCGCTGACCGCCGAGGCGCAGATAATCCCCAGGCAGATTTCCGTACTGCGCGCCACAGCCTGATCGAAGACGTCCAGCGGATGGCTGATCGCCGGCAGGCCGATGATCGCCACGGTGTAGCCCGACAGCACGAACGCGTAAGAGACGTGGTTGCGCAGGGAAGTGGAAGCGGCGGTACAGAGCCCTAGCCAGAGCGAGATGGCCAGCAGGAATAGCCAGGGCGTCTGGGCGAACAGCGCGAGCATCACCACCGACATGACCGTGCCGATCAGGGTCCCGATCAGGCGGAAGATGCCCTTGGCGACCACCATGCCCGACAGCGGCTGGGAGACGATGAACACCGTCATCAGCGCCCACTGCGGCTGTTCGAGGTCGAAACGGAAGGCACACCAGAGCGCCAGGCCGCCTGCCAGGAGGGTCTTGATCGCGAATTTCAGCGCCAGCGTATCCGGCGCGAGGAATGCCTGTAGCGTAGGTCGCACGCGGTCTCTCGAAAGGGTCCGGATCTATCGCATAAAGATAGTCGGCAACGGGGATGACGGAATCGTTGTCGATAATATTATTAGCAGGCTAACAATATGTCATCCCGACTTTCGTCGAGGCAAAAAAAACGGGCGACCTAAGTCGCCCGAAGTGCCTTGCGTGCTCTGTGTATCCGTAAGGATCAGCCCTTCTTGTGGCTGTCCTTCCAGATGAAAATTCCGACCCCACCGAAGAACAGAACCATGAGGCCAACGGTGAGGACGCCTGCTAGAACCACTTCGTCGATGAACATGATGCTGGCCTCCTGTTGCCTACATCGTCTGGGGATGTGTGCAGATTACCGGCGGCCGGGTGGGACCAATTGACCTGGATCAATGGTCGACAAGGCGCTTTCCGGGGAGGGCCGGAGCACTGACGCAGATCAAGTTCCGGAGGGTATCGGGTGCGGCGGGAAGCCGCGCAGAGCGGGGCCTTGCGGTCCCGGGAGGGGGTAAATCAGCGCTTCTTCGGCTTGTTCTTGCCCTTCTTGCGTGGCTTGCCCAGTGGCAGCGCCTGCTCGAAGGCCTTGCGCACGTCCTGCAGACGCTTTTCGTGCACGTCGTGGATGCGCTTGTCGCGCTCGGCGGTGAAGTCGATCAGCTTGTCGTCGTTGCTCATGGCAGGGCGTGCACCAGGCGGAAAGTCAGATTCAGGCGCGGAGCAACCGGACGGCGCGTCTTGGCAACCTGATGTTGCCAATAATGCTGTGTCGCGCCAGACATGACCAGCAGCGATCCGCCGGCCAGCTCGATGGAGTGTTCGATTGTATTTCGTCCCTTGCGCCGCAGATCGAAGCGCCGCGTGCCGCCAAGGTTCAGCGAGGCCACCACCGGGTTGCGTCCGAGCTCCGGCTCGTCGTCGCTGTGCCAGCCCATCGAGTCCTGGCCGTCGCGGTAATAGTTGAGCAGCACGCCGTTGAAGCGCTGGCCGGCGGTCTGCTCCACCGCCGAGCGGATTTCCGCCAGCAGCGGCGTCCAGGGCAGCGGCGCGTGGGTCTGGCCGGAGTAGGTATAGAAAGCCTCGGGATCGCCGTACCAGTTGACCAGGCGCGGCACCGGGTAATCGCGCCCGTGCAGGTGCACGACGGTCTGCTCCCAGGGCGTCTGTTCGAGCAATTGCTCAAACCACTGGGCCGCGCGTACCTGCGTGCACCAGTCGGGAATCAGGCGCAGCTCGGCATCGGATAGAAGGATCGGGGCGTCGTCGAACAGCATGGAAAGCTCGGTTACTCAGCGATGGGGCCAGTCTACTCCCCCGCCTGGTCAGACCTCGACATCGATCCACAGCCCCTTGCGCTGGGCGGCCTGTACGTCTTCGCCCAGTTCCTCGACTTCCTCCAGTTCTTCCAGCGCCTCGCCCTCGGGGGTGCCGTCGGCGAGCTGGCGACGTTTGCGCCGGCGCTGGTATTCCTCGCGCAGCGCCTGTTCGTCAGGGCGACGCTCCAGCTCCACGCCGGCATTGCCCGCGCTGGGCGCAGGCGGAGTCACCGGGGCGACATCCGGTCGCGGCTTGGGCACGTCCTGCTGGGCAGTGACGGGTGCCAGACTATGGGGAATGGGCGGCAGCATCGAGTGTTCCTGGGGGCGAGCCCCTGTGGGGAAGTGCGCTGACAAGTCCTCTGGTCAGGCTATCGGCCAGAGTGCTACAGACTTGAGTGTGCCTCGCTACACTTTCCACGATTCGCGATGAGTGCGCGCCTCCAACTGGCCCTGCCAATGATTCGGACGACCGGAGGCGCCGACGGCCATCGCTGAACGCTGCGCGTTCCGGTACCATAGCCGGCTTTTTTTGGGAGGTGTCCATGGCGCAGTATCAACCCGGTCAACGCTGGATCAGCGACAGTGAAGCGGAACTCGGCCTGGGGACCATCCTGGCACTGGACGGCCGCATGCTCACGGTGCTCTATCCCGCCACCGGTGATACCCGCCAGTACGCCGAGCGCAATGCACCGCTGACCCGTGTGCGCTTCGCCCCAGGCGATCAAATCACCCATTTCGAAGGCTGGAAGATGACCGTCCGCGAAGTGGACGAGATCGACGGCCTGCTGATCTACCACGGCCTCACCGCGCAGAACGAGCAGCACACCGTCCCGGAAACCCAGCTGTCGAACTTCATCCAGTTCCGCCTGGCCAGCGACCGCCTGTTCGCCGGGCAGATCGACCCGATGTCCTGGTTCGGCCTGCGCTACCACACCCTGGAACACCGCACCCGCCTGCTGCAGTCCTCGCTCTGGGGCCTGGGCGGCGCCCGCGCGCAACCCATCGCGCACCAGTTGCACATCGCCCGCGAAGTCGCCGACCGCATGGCGCCGCGCGTCCTGCTGGCCGACGAAGTGGGCCTGGGCAAGACCATCGAAGCCGGCCTGGTGATCCACCGCCAGCTGCTCTCCGGCCGCGCCAGCCGCGTGCTGATCCTGGTGCCGGAGAACCTGCAGCACCAGTGGCTGGTGGAAATGCGCCGGCGCTTCAACCTGGAAGTCGCCCTGTTCGACCGCGAGCGTTTCGTCGAGAGCGATGCCAGCAACCCCTTCGAAGACACCCAGTTGGCCCTGGTGGCGCTGGAGTGGCTGCGCGAGGACGAGAAGGCCCAGGACGCGCTGTTCGCCGCCGAGTGGGACATGCTGGTGGTCGACGAAGCCCACCACCTCGTATGGCATCCGGAACAGGCCAGCCCCGAATACCAGCTGGTCGAGCAACTCGCCCAGGTCATCCCCGGCGTGCTGCTGCTCACCGCGACCCCGGAACAGCTCGGCCTGGACAGCCACTTCGCCCGCCTGCGCCTGCTCGACCCGGACCGCTTCCACGACCTGGAAGCCTTCCGCACCGAAAGCACCCAGTACCGCCCGGTAGCCGAAGCGGTGCAAGAGCTGGTGGACCAGGGCAGCCTCTCCCCCGCCGCCCGCCAGGCTATCCACGGCTTCCTCGGCAGCGAGGGCGACGACCTGCTGGCCAGCGTCGAGGCCGGCAATGAAGACGCCCGCGCCCGCCTGATACGCGAGCTGCTCGACCGCCATGGCACCGGCCGTGTGCTGTTCCGTAACACCCGTGCCGCCGTGCAGGGCTTCCCGGAGCGCCAGCTGCATCCCTATGTGCTGGCCAACCCGATCGAGTACATGGAGCTGCCGCTGGGCGAGCACCCGGACCTCTACCCGGAGGTCAGCTTCCAGGCGCAGTCCGACGATAGCGACGAGAACAACCGTTGGTGGCGCTTCGACCCGCGCGTCGAGTGGCTGATCGACACCCTGAAGATGCTCAAGCAGTACAAGGTGCTGGTGATCTGCGCCCACGCCGAGACCGCCATGGACCTGGGCGACGCCCTGCGCCTGAAGTCCGGCGTCCCGGCCACCGTGTTCCACGAGGGCATGAGCATCCTTGAGCGCGACCGCGCCGCCGCCTACTTCGCCGATGAAGAATTCGGCGCCCAGGTGCTGATCTGCTCGGAAATCGGCAGCGAAGGCCGCAACTTCCAGTTCGCCCACCACCTGGTGCTGTTCGACCTGCCGGCCCACCCGGACCAGTTGGAACAGCGCATCGGCCGTCTCGACCGGATCGGCCAGAAGCACACCATCCAGATCCACGTGCCGCACCTGGAAAACAGCCCGCAGGAACGCCTGTTCCAGTGGTACCACCAGGCGCTGAACGCCTTCCTCAACACCTGCCCCACCGGCAACGCCCTGCAGCACCGCTTCGGCCCGCGCCTGGTGGAGCTGCTCGATGGCGGTGACGACGACGCCTTCGAGGCCCTGCTGGCCGAAGGTACCGCTGCCCGCGAAGCGCTGGAAGCGGAGATGCACAACGGCCGCGACCGCCTGCTGGAGCTGAACTCCGGCGGTGCCGGTGAAGGCGAGGCGCTGGTGGAAGAGATCGAGGAACAGGACGACCAGTTCGCTCTGCCGATCTACATGGAGCGTCTGTTCGACACCTACGGTATCGACAGCGAGGACCATTCCGAGAACGCGCTGATCCTGCGCCCGAGCGAGAAGATGCTCGACGCCAGCTTCCCGCTGGGCGACGACGAAGGCGTGACCGTCACTTACGACCGCGCCCAGGCCCTGGCCCGTGAAGACATGCAGTTCCTCACCTGGGAGCACCCCATGGTGCAGGGCGGCATGGACCTGGTGCTGTCCGGCTCTCTGGGCAACACCTCGGTGGCGCTGATCAAGAACAAGGCGCTCAAGCCCGGCACCGTGCTGCTGGAGCTGCTGTTCGTCAGCGAAGCCGTCGCGCCGCGCAAGCTGCAGCTGGGCCGCTTCCTGCCGCCGGTGGCGCTGCGCTGCCTGATGGACGCCAACGGCAACGACCTGTCCTCGCGTGTGTCCTTCGAGACCCTGAACGACCAGCTGGAAAGCGTACCGCGCGCCAGCGCCAACAAGTTCGTGCAGGCGCAGCGTGATGTACTGGCCAAGCAGTTCGCCCAGGCCGAGATCAAGATCACCCCGCGTCATGCCGAGCGCGTCGAAGCCGCCCGCCAGCAGCTGACCGCGACCCTGGACGAGGAACTGGCGCGCCTGACCGCGCTCAAGGCCGTCAACCCCAGCGTGCGCGACAGCGAGCTGGACGCCCTGCGCAAGCAGCGCGACGACAGCCTGGCGCTGCTGGACAAGGCCTCCCTGCGCCTGGAAGCGATCCGCGTACTGGTCGCTGGCTGATCCCCGCCGTCGCGTCATGAAGAAGCCGCCACCGGGCAACCGGTGGCGGCTTTTTTCATGCCTGGCCGGCGCGCCGGCCGACTTCGAAACACCCCGTTACGCCGCTCTATTCCCGGCACGATCGGACACACCGACTACCATTGACGCTGCGCAAGGGAATCTCCGCCCTGGAGGGATAGAGTTTTCCTACCAAGCCACTCATTGAGGGAACACATCATGTACGAGCGCATTCTGGTAGCGGTGGACGGCAGCCCGGTTTCCGACCGAGCCCTGGTTGAAGCGGCCAAGCTGGCCCAGCTGAGCGGCGGCGAGCTGCGGGTCATCACCATCATCGACAGCCCGCTGCGCCATCTGCCCGACTACGCCGTGTACTACAACCCGGAGCCGCTGCGCGAAGCAGCGCTGAAGGCCGCCGACGACATCCTCGCCAAGGCGAAGGACAAGATCGCCGAATTCCCGGTGAAAACCAGTTTCGAGCGGGTCTGCCAGGAACGCGCCAGCGAAGAGATCGCCGAGCGCATCGAGATCGAGGCCGAAGGCTCCAAGGCCGACATCATCGTCATGGGCACCCACGGCCGCCGCGGTGTGCGCCGCCTGATGCTGGGCAGCGTGGCCGAAGGCCTGCTGCGCGTCAGCAACCGCCCGGTGCTGCTGGTTCGCGAGAAGTAACAGCCCCCGGAAAGACAAAAGGCCCTGCGGCTTTCGTCGCAGGGCCTTTTTCATGGCCGTCGTTCAGGCAGGCTCAGTCATTGCGCGGCGGTCATATCGCGTTTGCAGGAGTGGAAGATGTCCAGGTCCGGCTGGTACAGGCTGGTGTGCACACCGTAAAGACCAAGCACCGAGTGGAACAGGTTGTCGTGGCTCAGCTCGGCGCCGTCGGCCTTCTTCTCCAGGCAACCGCGATCCACACCCATGCCGCCCAGCGCGCCGCTGCCGAACCACATCACCATGGGCACATGGGTCTGCGCTTTCGGGGCGATGGCATAGGGCGCAGCGTGCAGGTAGACGCCATTCTCGCCCAGAGATTCGCCGTGGTCGGAGACATAGACCATCGAGGTGTCGAAGCGCTCCTGGTTCTGCTTGAGCAGCTCGACCACCTTGGACAGGAAGAAGTCGGTGTAGAGGATGGTGTTGTCGTAGACGTTCACCAGCTCCTCGCTGCTGCAACTGCCCAGCTGGTTGGTGCGGCACACCGGGGTGAAGCGCTCCAGCGACTTGGGATAGCGGTCGTAGTATTCCGGGCCGTGGCTGCCGTCGGCGTGCAGGACGATGATGGCGTTGTCCTTCAGTCCGTCGATGTACGCCTGCAGATTCTGCAGCAGAGCTTCGTCCAGGCAGTTCTTGCCGTCGCAGAACGGGCCGGGCTGATCCTTGGGAATATCGCGATTGGGCACGCGCAGGCAGGTGCCCTTGCAGTCGCTGTTGTTATCCAGCCACAGCACCGACACACCGACGCGCTGGAGGATGTCCAGCAGGCCCTGGTTGGTCTTGCCCTTCTTGTCGCTGTAGTCCTCGCGGGGGAACTTGGAGAACATGCAGGGCACCGACACCGCGGTGGAAGTGCCGCAGGAGCTGACGTTGGTGAAGTTGAGGATGTCGAGCTTCTTCAATTCCGGGTTGGTGTCGCGGGCGTAACCATTGAGGGAGAAGTGGTCCGCGCGAGCGGTTTCACCGACCACGAAGATCATCAGCGACTTGCGGCCATCGGCGCTCACCTTGCGCGGCATCACCGCGTCCTCGCCGATGGGCTGCACCACCAGGTGTTCCTTGATGCCCAGGCGCTGCTTGGTGAACTTGCTCACCGCGTAGATGTAGTTGGTCGGGTTGATGAAGTGGGTCAGTTTCTCCTCCTGGCGGAACACCGGGGCGTAGGTGGAATAGAACGCCCCCACGCAGACGGCGACCACCACCAGGCAGCCGAAGATCACCAGCACCTTGTTCAGCAGGCCGCGGAAGAACGAGCTGTAGCGCACCGGCGTCAGCCAGATGATCGTCACCGGCAGCACGCCGAGCACCAGCAGGTAGCCGACCATGCGCGCGCTGAACAGCGCGGTGGCCTCGCCAGGATTGGTCTCGATGACGTTCTGCACCATCACGGTATCGATCACGACACCGTAGGAGTTCATGAAGTACGCCGCGGACGCGGACACCAGCGCCACCAGGCTCAACGCGGGCTTGAGCAGCGGACGGAACGACACCAGGGTCAGCAGCAGGGTAAAGGCCGCCCACAGGAAGAGGCCGAAGGAGGCGAAGAACGCGACGCCCCAGAGGCCTTCCATGGGCACCAGGCTGTTCAGCGCCCGCCAGGTAGCGAAGTTGTAGAACAGCACCAGTGCCAGCGAGAACAGCAGGACCAGCCGCGCAGAGCTGACCTGGGGGAAGAGGCGGCGCTTGCCCTCGGACATCGAGCGCACTCCTTACATCGATAGTCGGATAGGAAATGGATGGCCGACCCTGCCGGCCGGCGGCGCAACTCTAGCGGGCAGTTAGTCAAAAAAGTGTCAAGTTGGCTACAAGCTTTCGTCCGGTGGTCGGATCTGTGATCGGCTGGAACCTGGTACTACCGTACGTCGCGCGCATTCCGGCATTACGCCGAAAACTCAACGAGTTCCTTGCAGCGTCATCCTGACTTCCTAGACTTGACGCAAAGTGATATCAATCTGCCTCCTCCCCCGACATCCGGAGCATCCCGCCCATGGACTGGCACCAGGACGCCGTACCCGATGCTGTGCTGCTGGAGTGTTCTCACAACCCCGGACTGGTCCTCCTGGCCATCCTCATCGGCTGCGTCGCCAGCTTCGTCGCGCTGAACATCGCCGCGCGCATGGTCCGCGCGCCGCAACACGCACACCGCTGGCAATGGGTCGGTGGCATCTGCCTGGGAAGCGGCATCTGGTCGATGCACTTCGTTTCCATGCTGGCCTTCCACGCCTCGGTGCCGCTGCACTTCGCCGGAGGGCTGACGCTGCTTTCGCTGCTCATCGCCATCGCCATCTGCGTGATCGCCATGCGCCTGCTCGCCCACGCCGGGTTGAGCCCGTTGCAGTACCTGCTGGCCGCCTGTTGCATCGGCGCCAGCATCGCCGGCATGCACTACACCGGCATGGCCGCCATCGAGTCACCGCCGATGCAGCACTACGACCCGCTGCTGGTCACGCTCTCGGTACTGATGGCCGTCCTGGTGGCTTTCGTCGCGCTGGTACTGGCGCCGGTACTCAACCGCCAGCCGGCGGGCCGCCAGTGGATCTACCAGATTCTCGCCAGCCTGCTGCTGGGCGGCGCCATTTCCAGCATGCACTTCACCGGCATGGCCGCGCTGACCCTGACCCTGCCCAGCTGGGTAGCTCCAGTGGCGGACATGGGGCGCAACAATGCCATCCAACTCGGCCTGATGGTCGGCCTGCTGGCGCTGGCCGTGGTGATGGCCGGGCTCTGGGCGGCCTGGATCGAGGACAGCCTGGAAAGCAAGGTGAGCGAGCTGAGCCGGGTCAACGCCCTGCTCAACCAGTTGGACAGCGCCAACGCCTCGCTGCAGAAACTGGCGCGCTTCGACGGCCTCACCGGCTTGCATAACCGTAACGCGCTGAACGACGAGTTCGAGGCTCGCTTGCAACGCAACCGGCAGAAGGCCCAGGGGATGGCGGTCATCCTACTGGACCTGGACCACTTCAAGCGGGTCAACGACTCCCTCGGCCACGCCGCTGGCGACGAACTGCTGTGCATCGTCTCCGAGCGCATCCGCAGCGCACTGCGCAGCACCGACCTGCTGGCGCGCTTTGGCGGCGACGAGTTCTGCATCCTCGCCGACCTGGGCGAGGACCACGAGGCGCGCATCCTCGCCCAGCGCCTGATGCAACGCATGAAGGAGCCGATCAGCATCGCCGGGCGCAGCTTGGTGATGACCATGAGCGTCGGCATCAGCCTGTTCCCCAACGACAGCGAACAGCCCGAGGAATTGCTCAAGCATGCGGACCTCGCGCTCTACCAGTCCAAGGGCAACGGTCGCAACGCCACGCACTTCTTCAGCCCGCACCTGAAGACCAAGGCGACCCAGGAACTGCAATTGGAAGAGGAACTGCGCAAGGCGCTGTGGGACGACGAACTGGTGCTCTACTACCAACCCATCCTGCGCATTGAGCACGGCGAGGTGGAGCAACTCGAAGCCCTGGTGCGCTGGAAACACCCGACCCACGGGCTGCTGGCGCCGGACCGATTCATCGGCCTGGCGACCGCCAACGGCCTGATCGGCGCGCTGGATGCCTGGGTAATGCGCCGCGCCTGCGAAGACCTGCGCCGCCTGCACGACTTGGGCTACAAGGACCTGCGGGTGGCGGTGAACTGCTGCGCCAGCAACCTGGGCCGCGAGGGGCTGGTCGATGAAGTCCAGCAGACTCTCGCCGACACCGGCCTCGCCGCACGCTACCTGGAGATGGAAGTCACCGAGAACGCCGTGATGGCCAACATCAACCAGGCCATCCCGCTGCTCAATCGCCTGCGCGACCTGGGCGTGAGCCTGTCCATCGACGACTTCGGCACCGGCTATTCGTCGCTCTCCTACCTGCGCCAGCTGCCGCTGGATGCGCTGAAGGTGGACCGTTCCTTCATCCGCGACGTGCCGCAATCAAGGCGTGACAGCGAGATCGCCCAGGCCATCATCGCCATGGCGCAGAAGCTGCACCTCAAGGTGATCGCCGAAGGCGTGGAGCACGCGCAGCAACTGGCGTTCCTGCGCGACAACCATTGCGAGCTGGCCCAGGGTTACCTGTTCAGCCGGCCGCTGCCCCTCTCCGCGCTGGTGGAGTTCCTCGAGGCCTACCGCGAGGACAGCGACTCGGCGCTGCTGCGCAGCCAGGCCTGAGGCCCGTGATCCAGGCTCAGAAATCAAACTTGCCGGCACGCCAGCGCGGCAGCCAGCGCAGGGAGTCGGCCGTGGTGCCGGTGGGGCGGTACTCGGCGCCCAGCCAACCGTCGTAGCCGACGTCGTCGAGCACCTGCAGCGGCACTTCGAACTCCATCTCGCCCGAGCCCGGTTCGCCGCGCTCAGGATAGTCGGCGAACTGCACGTGGCCGATCTGGCCCATCAGCGCGTAGATGCAATCCACCAGCTCCAGGCCCATGCGCGCCATATGGTAGAGGTCCAGCTGCGCGCGCAGGTTCTTCCGCGCCACGCGCTCGAGCATGTCCTGCAAGTGCTCGGGGGTGTTGAGCAGGAAGTCCTTCATGTCGTGGCAGTTGATGGCTTCCATCAGCACGTCGGTGCCGCTGCCGGCGAACGCATCGCAGGTGGCGCGCAGGCGCTCGGCCAGGGTCTGCAGCGCGACTTCGCGCTCCTGCCCCTCGACCAGCCGGCCAGCCAGCACGTTGATGTGCTGCGGCTGCACGATGCGCGCATAGTCCAGCGCCTTGGCCAGCGCCGCTTCGAACTCCGCCGCACGTTCCGGCACGGCGGCGATGCCGGGACCGCCCTGCATCAAGTCACCAGCCGGCAGGTTGATCAACACCAGCGGCAGGCCGGCTTCGTCCAGTGCGGCTTTCAGGTCCTGTGCGGGGACGTCGTAGGGAAACTGGATCTCCACGCCCTCGAAACCGGCCTTGGCGGCGGCGTCGATGCGCTGCAGCAGCGGGACCTCGGTGAACAGCAGGGACAGGTTGGCGCAGAGTTTCATGCGGGGAATTCCTTCGACTGACGGTATTGCTCGACCAGGGTAGCCGGGTCGCGTTCGAGATTGCCCGGGCTGCCATGCAGGCGCATCAGCTGCGCGGCGAGGCCGCTCATGGGCGTGGCCGAGCCTTCCTCGCGGGAAAGCTTGACGGCGGTGTCCAGGTCCTTGAGCAGCGTGCGCACATGCCATTTCACCGGTTCGAAACGGCTCTCGGCCATCTGCGGGGCAAGGATCTGCAGGGGTTTCGAATCGGCGAAACCGCCCGCCAGCGCCGGGGCGATCAGACTGGCATCGACGCCTGATTTTTCCGCCAGCGCCACCACCTCGGCGATCACCAGGGCATTGCAGGCGACGATCATCTGATTGCACACCTTGGTCACCTGCCCTGCGCCCACATCCCCCATGCGCGTCAGGCGCTGACCGAGATGGGCGAGGATCGGCCGCACCCGCTCGATATCCTCGACACGGCCGCCGGCCATGATCGCCAGGGTGCCGGCTTCGGCGCCCGGCGTGCCACCGGAAACCGGCGCATCGACCCAGCGCATGCCGGTGCGCGCTTCCAGCTCGGCGGCCATCTCGCGGGTGGCGGCCGGCTCAAGGCTGGAGAAGTCCACCAGCACCTGACCGGCGCGGGCGCTCTCGACGATACCGCCAGCGCCGAACACCACTTCGCGCACGGCGTCGGTATCGGCCAGGCAGAGCATCACCACCTCGGCGTCGGCACAGAGCTGCGCGGGCGTTTCCACGGCCCGGGCGCCTTCGGCGGCCAGCAGCTCACGCTTGCCAGCGGAGCGGTTCCACACGGCCAGCGGGTAACCGGCGGCGAGCAGGCGGCGCGTCATGGGTACCCCCATCAGGCCGAGACCGGCAAAAGCGAGGGATGGCAAAGGGGACGACATGGGGTGATCTCCAGTTCGACAGCAGGACGGGCACGGGGAGGCGGCATTCTAGCAGGCGCGAAGGTGCCCCGGCCGGCAACGCTTTAGATAGCGGGACGGCTGCCAAACAGGCGCGCCGCCACTATACTCCCGGAGTTTTTTCCGCCATTGAACCGGAGAACTCTCCCCATGCTGAAACGCTCCCTGGCGCTCGCCGCCGGTTTTGCCCTGTCCCTGTCCGCCGTTTTCGCCCACGCCGACACCCCGAAAGAACTGAAAGTCTCGGCCATTCCCGATGAAGCCCCCACCGAACTGCTGCGCAAGTTCAAGCCGCTGGGTGCCTATCTGGAAGAGCAACTGGGCATGCCGGTGAAGTTCATCCCGGTGTCCGACTATGCCGGCGTGGTCGAAGCCCTGGCTTCGGATCGCCTCGACATGGCCTGGCTGGGCGGCTTCACCTTCGTCCAGGCGCGCCTGAAGACCGGCAACGCTATCCCGCTGGTACAGCGCGAGCAGGACCAGCAGTTCACCAGCAAATTCATCACTGCCGACCCGAACGTGAAATCGATCCAGGACCTCAAGGGCAAGACCTTCGCCTTCGGTTCCGTGTCGTCCACCTCCGGCAGCCTGATGCCGCGCTACTTCATGCAGAAGGACGGCGTGGTGCCTGAGCAGTTCTTCTCCCGCGTCGCCTACTCCGGCGCTCACGACGCCACCGTGGCCTGGGTCCAGGCCGGCAAGGTCGACGCCGGCGTGCTCAACGCCTCGGTCTGGCAGAAGCTGGTGGACAGCGGCAAGGTCGACACCAGCAAGGTGAAGGTCTTCGCCACTACCCCGACCTACTACGACTACAACTGGACCGTGCGCGGCAACCTCGACCCCGCGCTGGCGGAGAAGATCAAGAAGGCTTTCCTCGCCCTCGACCCGAGCAAACCGCGCGACAAGGAAATCCTCGACCTGCAGGCGGCCAGCCGTTTCATCGACACCAAGCCGGAAAACTACAAGGGCATCGAGGAATCGGCGCGCGCCGCCGGCCTGCTGAAGTGACCCTGAAACTGACCGGCGTGGAGCACATCCACGCCAACGGCCAGCGCTCGCTCGCCGGTATCGACCTCAGCGTCGCTGCCGGTGAACGGGTGGCGATCATCGGCCCGTCGGGTGCCGGCAAGACCACCCTGCTGCGCATCCTCGCCACCGCACTGAAACCCGCTTCCGGCAGTTTCGACCTGCTCGGCACTCAGCCGTGGGCGCTGAGCGGCTCGGCACGTCAGCGCCTGCGCTCGCGCATTGCCCTGGTACACCAGGCGCCCCCGCTGCCACCGCGCCAGCGGGTGGTCACCGCCGTGCTCGCCGGCCGCCTCGGCCAGTGGCCGCTGTGGAAAAGCCTGGCCAGCCTGTTCTACCCCGTCGACAGCGCCGGCGCCCGCAGCGAACTGCAGCGCCTGGACCTGGGCGACAAACTCTTCGAACGCTGCGACCAGCTCTCGGGCGGACAGTTGCAACGGGTCGGCATCGCCCGTGCGCTGTACCAGCAGGCCGAAGTGCTGCTGGCCGATGAACCCGTCTCGGCCATGGACCCGGTGCTCGCCGGCCATACCCTCGGCGTACTCACCCGTGAAGCGCAGAACCGTGGCGTGACGCTGCTGGCCAGCCTGCATGCGGTGGACCTGGCGCTGGAGCACTTCCCGCGTATCGTCGGCGTACGCGACGGACGCATCGCCTTCGACAAGGCGGCGGAGAACGTCACTCCCGAGGACCTGCGCGCCCTCTACGCCAACGAGCAACTCGGCCAGCAGGAAACTTCCTCGCCGGTGGGCAAACCGCTGGTGGTGCAGATTCCGCGATGCTGAACCCCGCGCTTTCCAAGAGCCCTCCGCGCGACCCGGCGGCGCTGCCGCGCCTGCTACTCACCCTGCTCGCCCTGGCTTTACTTTGGCCGGGCCTGCGTCTGTCCGAGCTGGATATCGCCGGCCTGTTCAGCGGCGACAACGCGCGGACCATGGCCAACTTCCTCGGCGGTTTCTGGCCGCCGGCCCATGACGAAGAATTCCTCGCCCTGCTTGGACGCGCCACCCTGGAAACCCTCGCGATTGCCACCGCCGGCATGGCACTGGCATGGCTGATCGCCTTCCCCGCCGCCCTGCTGGCAACCCGCGCGCTGTCGATCTCCGCCCTGCCCCGCGGCGGCCTGCCGGCCTGGTGGGCGCGTGCGCTGCGCTGGCCGGTGCGCGGGCTGCTGATCGTGCTGCGCAGCGTGCCGGAAATCGTCTGGGCGCTGCTTTTCGTCCGCGCCGTGGGCCTGGGCCCCACCGCTGGCGTGCTGGCCATCGCCATCACCTACGGCGGCATGCTCGGCAAGGTCTACGCGGAAATCTTCGAATCGGTGGACCCGCGCCCGACCCGCGCCCTGCTGCTGGGCGGTGGTTCGCGGCTGCAGGCCTTCGCCTACGGCGTACTGCCCTCGGCCGCGCCGGAACTGATCTCCTACACCGTCTACCGCTGGGAATGTGCGATCCGCGCCTCGGTAGTGATGGGCTTCGTCGGCGCCGGTGGCCTCGGCCAGCAGATCGACCTGTCGCTGCGCATGTTCGCCGGGGGCGAGGTGGCGAGCATCCTGCTGACCTTCCTGGTACTGGTGCTGGGCGCCGACCTGCTCAGCCGCTTCCTGCGCGGGAGGCTCGAATGACCGGCCTGCTGCGCAGCCTGGGCTGGCTGCTGCTGATCCTGCTCGCCATCGGTGCGTCCTTCGCCTACCTGGAGATGGACACCGGCGGGCTGTTCGACGCGCGCGGCCTCGGCCAGATGCTCGACTACGGTCGCGATTTTCTCTCGCCGGACCTGGGCGCCACACACCTCACGGCAGTCGGTCGCGGTGCCCTGGAAACCCTGGCGATGTCAGCCATCGGCACCCTGCTCGCGGCGCTGCTGGGGATGCTGCTCGCGCTGCCGGCGGCCGGGCGTTTCGGACGGATCGCACAAAGCCTGTCGCGCTTGTTGCTCAACGCTCTGCGCGCGGTGCCGGAACTGGTCTGGGGTGCACTGATGGTGCTGGCCGCCGGGCTCGGCCCGAACGCAGGCACGCTCGCGCTGGCGCTACACACGGGTGGCGTGCTCGGACGACTGTTCGCCGAGGCGCTGGAGAATACCCCGACCGCGCCGGCAGAGGCCGTACGCCTGGCAGGCGGCGGTCGCGTCGCCGCCTTCGCCTACGGCACCCTTCCCGCTGTATGGCCGCAGTTGGTGGCCTACATGCTTTATCGCTGGGAAAACAACATCCGCATGGCCAGCGTGCTCGGCTTCGTCGGCGCAGGCGGCCTGGGGCAGATGCTGTATTTCAGCCTCAGCCTGTTCCAGCAGGCCCAGGCGGCCACGGTGATAATCGCCATGCTGCTACTGGTGCTGTGCGTCGACAGCCTGAGTGCCTGGGCGCGGCAGCGCTGGGTCAGCCACTAAGTTCCGCGGCAGACAACGCACAATAAAAAGCCCGGCACTTGGCCGGGCTTTTTATTGAATGCGTAGCTTACGAGTCGCCGTGGATCACCTTGTCCAGGTCGATCGGATCGCCAGGATGGGTGCCGAGTTTCTGGCGGATGTCCTCGAACATCGCGTCGTACTCCTTGTGGTTGCGCACCATCGAGCCAAACCGCGGGTGGAGGCCGTGCTTCTGCGCAATGCGGGTAGCATCGCTGGCAAAGTTGAAGGCCTGCTCCTTGGGCATGTCCCACTCTTCGGTAAAGGCATTACCGTCGATCTCGCCCTTCATGGTGAAGTGGACAATGGTGCCTTTTTCCACATCCTTGCGGACTTCATAGTTGATGTGAGCGTCAATCTCCTGCTGCCCCAGCCCCGGCAGGGACTGAAGATGCAGATGGCCCGGTTCGAACATGGCGAATCTCCTTCTATGGAATCCCGACAGTCTAGCCGGCCTTTTCGAATTGGAAATCGCCCCGCATCAGTGCACGGACTCTTTTCGAACTCTTTCTTGAACCAGCACCCAGGGCGCAATCACCACGGCCCAGAGTTCCGGGTCACGGTCGTGGAAATCCTGCGCCAGCTTTTCGTCCACCTTGCCCAGGTCACCACTGGCCAACCAGGCGGCGACCTTCGCTCGATCATCCTCGGCCACGCCCATCGCGACCTCTACCAGATCGGCGCAAGCCCCGACCTTGAGCAGGTTGCCGCGGGCGAAGAAGGGCGCGAGCTCCTGCCAGGAAATCTTCGCGGTTTCGCCAAGCAACTTGGCATAGAGGGTGCTAGCTTGTTCAGTCATGAATCTCACCTGGTAAACGAACGGCGCCATGATAGCGCCGGGACCGCGCCAGGCAAGGTTCGGACGGCGTTTTCGCTGGTGACGGAACCCACAGGGAAAAGTCATACAGCGCCGTTTTTCTGTACGTTTGTTTCAATCTTGCGACATGCCCACAATCGGCTGCCCGCCACCCGCTTTTCAAGCGGTCCGGCGGCGCTCTACACTGTACCGGTACAGTTGCCGGTGGGTCTGTCCGGGGCAATCCCGGTCCGGTGAGCCGCTGGCAACCAGGACTACAAAAACGAAAACACAAGAAGAGTGGAGCATTATGAAAAAGGGTACTCAGCGTCTTTCCCAGCTGTTCACCGCCATGGCCCTGGCCGGCGTTGCCAGCTTCTCCATGGCCGCCGACACCATCAAGATTGCTCTGGCCGGCCCGGTGACCGGCGCAGTCGCCCAGTACGGGGAGATGCAGTTCATTGGCGCGAAAATGGCCATTGAGCAGATCAACAAGGCCGGCGGCGTCGACGGCAAGCAACTCGAAGGCGTGGTCTACGACGACGCTTGCGATCCGAAACAAGCCGTGGCCGTTGCCAACAAGATCGTCAACGATGGCGTCAAGTTCGTCGTTGGCCACCTGTGCTCCAGCTCCACTCAACCGGCTTCGGATATCTACGAAGACGAAGGCGTGCTGATGATCACCGCCGCCTCCACCAGCCCGGACATCACCTCCCGCGGCTACAAGCTGATCTTCCGCACCATCGGCCTGGACAGCCTGCAGGGCCCGACCGCCGGCAAGTTCATCGCCGAGCACATCAAGCCCAAGACCGTGGCCGTGATCCACGACAAGCAGCAGTACGGCGAAGGCATCGCCACTGCGGTGAAGAAGACCCTCGAAGGCGCCGGTATCAAGGTTGCCCTGTTCGAAGGCATCAACGCCGGCGACAAGGACTTCTCCGCGATGATCGCCAAGCTCAAGCAGGCCAAGGTCGACTTCGTCTACTACGGTGGCTACCACCCGGAGCTGGGCCTGATCCTGCGCCAGGCTTCCGAGAAAGGCCTGAAAGTCGGCTTCATGGGCCCGGAAGGCGTGGGTAACAAAGAGATCTCCGCCATCGCCGGCCCGGCTTCCGAAGGCCTTTACGTGACCCTGCCGAAGTCCTTCGACCAGGATCCGAAGAACCAGGCTCTGGTTGACGCCTTCAAGGCCAAGAACGAAGACCCGAGCGGTCCGTTCGTGTTCCCGGCCTACGCCGCCGTCCAGGTCATCGCCGAAGGCATCAAGAAAGCCGGTAGCGAAGAGACCGACAAGGTAGCCGCCGCCCTGCGCTCCAACACCTTCGCTACTCCGACCGGTGACCTGGCCTTCGACGAGAAGGGCGACCTGAAGAACTTCAACTTCGTGGTCTACCAGTGGCACAAGGACGGCACCAAGACCGAAGCCAAGTAAGCCACCCGCCGCCACACAAAGCCCACTGCCCACGGCAGTGGGCTTTGTTTATCCGAGTATTCCGGGGGTCCGTCGCGCCACAAGCGCCGCTTCACGCGACGCCCGAGGAGTTAGGTAATGCCTGAGCTCTATCACTACCTGCAACAGCTGATCAACGGCCTCACCGTCGGCAGCACCTATGCCCTGATCGCCATCGGCTACACCATGGTCTACGGCATCATCGGCATGATCAACTTCGCCCATGGCGAGGTGTACATGATTGGCTCGTACGTAGCCTTCATCGTGATCACGGGGCTGGCTATGATGGGGATCGTTAGTCTCCCTGTCGTTATCATCTGCACCTTCGCCGCGGCGATCATCGTCACCAGCGCCTACGGCTACAGCATCGAACGCATCGCCTACCGGCCCCTGCGTGGAAGCAACCGGCTGATTCCGCTGATCTCCGCGATCGGCATGTCGATCTTCCTGCAGAACGAGGTCCTGCTCGCCCAGGACTCCAAGGACAAGGCCATCCCAAACCTGCTGCCGGGCAACTTCATCATCGGCGCTGACGAGATGACCGGCGTAACCATCTCGTACATGCAGGTGCTGATCTTCATCGTCACCTTGCTGACCATGTACGGCCTGTCCATGTTCATCTCCCGTTCCCGCCTGGGCCGCGCCTGCCGCGCCTGCGCCGAGGACCTGAAGATGGCCAACCTGCTGGGCATCAACACCAACAACATCATCGCCCTGACCTTCGTCATCGGCGCCACCCTGGCCGCCGTGGCCGCGGTGCTGCTGGGCCTGCAGTATGGCGTGATCAACCCGCACATCGGCTTCCTCGCCGGCATCAAGGCGTTCACCGCCGCGGTGCTGGGCGGCATCGGCAGCATTCCGGGCGCCATGCTCGGCGGCCTGGTGCTGGGCGTTGCCGAAGCCTTCGGCGCCGACGTGTTCGGTGACCAGTACAAGGACGTGGTGGCCTTCACCCTGCTGGTGCTCGTCCTGCTCTTCCGCCCCACTGGCCTGCTCGGTCGCCCGGAGGTGGAAAAGGTATGAGCCAGAAAATCAAGACCGCCTTCTTCAGCGCCCTGCTGGTGATGGCCGTCGCCTATCCGGTGCTGGGCATCAAGCTCAGTGTGATCGGCATCGGCCTGCAACTGGAGAACGTCAGCCCCACTCGCCTGTGGACCATCGCCGCCTGCGCCGTGCTGATGTTCGTCTGGCAACTGGTGCGTGATCGCTTCGCCTTCGGCGGCAGCGTGAAACAGGCGCTGTCGCACCCGCATACCAAGCTGGCCGAACGCCTGACCCACGCTTCCGTGCAACGCAAGATCATCATGGTGCTGATCCTCATCGCCCTCGCCTGGCCGTTCTTCGGCTCGCGCGGCGCGGTGGACATCGCCACCCTGATCCTGATCTACGTGCTGCTGGGCCTGGGCCTGAACATCGTGGTGGGCCTGGCCGGCCTGCTCGACCTCGGCTACGTCGGCTTCTACGCCGTGGGCGCCTACAGCTACGCGCTGCTGTCGCACTACTACGGCCTGGGCTTCTGGGTGTGCCTGCCGATCGCCGGCCTGATGGCCGCGTTCTTCGGCTTCATCCTCGGCTTCCCGGTGTTGAGATTACGCGGTGACTACCTCGCGATCGTGACCCTGGGCTTCGGCGAGATCATCCGCATCCTGCTGCGCAACATGACCTGGCTCACCGGCGGCCCCAACGGCATCAGCAACATCGAGAAGCCGACCCTGTTCGGCCTCACCTTCGAGCGCCGCGCCCCAGAGGGCATGCAGACCTTCCACGAGTTCTTCGGCATCGCCTACAACTCGAACTACAAGGTCGTGTTCCTCTATCTGGTCGCGCTGCTGCTGGTGCTGCTGGTGCTGTTCGTGATCAACCGTCTGCTGCGCATGCCCCTGGGCCGTGCCTGGGAAGCCCTGCGCGAAGACGAGATCGCCTGCCGCGCGCTCGGTCTGAACCCGACGCTGATCAAGCTCTCCGCCTTCACCCTCGGCGCCTGCTTCGCCGGTTTCGCCGGCAGCTTCTTCGCCGCGCGCCAGGGCCTGGTCACCCCGGAGTCGTTCACCTTCATCGAATCGGCCATCATCCTCGCCATCGTGGTGCTGGGTGGCATGGGTTCCCAGCTCGGCGTCATCCTGGCCGCCGTGGTGATGATCCTGCTGCCCGAACTGATGCGTGAGTTCAGCGAGTACCGCATGCTGATGTTCGGCGCCCTCATGGTGCTGATGATGATCTGGCGTCCGCAGGGGCTTCTGCCCATGCAGCGCCCGCACCTGGAGTTGCGAAAATGAGCCGACCGATTCTTGAAGTAGCCGGCCTCACCATGCGATTCGGCGGGCTGCTGGCCGTCAACAACGTGGCCCTGAAGGTCCAGGAAAAACAGGTGATCTCGATGATCGGCCCCAACGGCGCCGGCAAGACCACTGTGTTCAACTGCCTGACCGGCTTCTATGCGCCTACCGGTGGCGAGATCCTGCTGCGCGGCGAGCCCATCCAGGGCCTGCCGGGCCACAAGATCGCTCACAAGGGCGTAGTGCGGACCTTCCAGAACGTGCGTCTGTTCAAGGAGATGACCGCGGTGGAGAACCTGCTGGTGGCGCAACACCGGCACATCAACACCAACTTCCTCGCCGGCCTGCTCAAGACCCCGTCCTTCCGCCGCGCGGAAGCCGAGGCCCTGGACTACGCCTCGCACTGGCTGGAAATCGTCAACCTCAAGGACATCGCCAACCGCCCGGCGGGCACCCTCGCCTACGGCCAGCAGCGCCGCCTGGAGATCGCCCGCTGCATGATGACCCGTCCGCAGTTGCTGATGCTGGACGAACCAGCGGCCGGCCTGAACCCGCGGGAAACCGAGGACCTCAAGGCGCTCATTGCCATGTTGCGCTCCGAGCACGGCGTCACCGTCCTGCTCATCGAGCACGACATGAAGCTGGTGATGAGCATTTCCGACCATATCTACGTGATCAACCAGGGCACCCCCCTTGCGGACGGCACCCCGGAGGAAATCCGCGGCAACCCGGATGTGATCAAAGCCTATCTGGGGGAGTCCTGAGTCATGCTGAAGTTCGACAAGGTTTCCACCTTCTACGGCAAGATCCAGGCGCTGCACGACGTCAGCATGGAAGTCCAGCAGGGCGAGATCGTCACCCTGATCGGCGCCAACGGCGCCGGCAAGTCGACCCTGCTGATGACCCTGTGCGGATCGCCACGCGCCTCCTCCGGCAGCATTACCTACATGGGCGAAGAGCTGGTCGGCAAGGAATCCTCCGTGATCATGCGCAAGAGCATCGCCGTCGTGCCCGAAGGCCGTCGCGTGTTCGCCCGCCTGACCGTGGAGGAGAACCTCGCCATGGGCGGCTTCTTCACCAGCAAGGGTGATTACCAGGAACAGATGGACAAGGTCCTGGGGCTCTTCCCGCGCCTGAAGGAACGCTTCAACCAGCGCGGCGGCACCATGTCCGGCGGCGAACAGCAGATGCTCGCCATCGGCCGTGCGCTGATGAGCAAGCCCAAGCTGCTGCTGCTCGACGAGCCGTCGCTGGGCCTGGCGCCGATTATCATCCAGCAGATCTTCGACATCGTCGAACAGCTGCGCCAGGAAGGCGTGACCGTCTTCCTCGTCGAGCAGAACGCCAACCAGGCGCTCAAGCTCGCCGACCGCGGCTATGTGCTGGAGAACGGTCGCATCGTCATGCAGGACACCGGC
This sequence comes from Pseudomonas sp. PDM18, assembly GCF_014852585.1. GTDB lineage: Bacteria > Pseudomonadota > Gammaproteobacteria > Pseudomonadales > Pseudomonadaceae > Pseudomonas. The sequence continues at coordinate 702,132 of NZ_JACVBX010000001.1, forward strand.
GCCAACCTGCTGGTGAACCCCAAGGTGCGCGACGCGTACCTGGGCGGCTGATCCTCCCGCCGCGATCAGAAACGGCCCTTCGGGGCCGTTTTTTTTGCTTTGCGAAGCCTTGCTTTTCGTAGGAGCGAGCTTGCTCGCGAACCGTCCCAACGATGGTGCTGCAGGGAAATCCGTTCGCGAGCAAGTTCTCCCCGCTGTATCCCACCAACAGCGACCCGAGCCCTCTTCCATGCCATTCCTGCGCTGGCAGCTCCCAGGCCGCCAGCGGGCCGGCGAACCCTGGCGAGGGAGACGGATTACTTCGACGGGTCGAGGCCGGCGAAAGGGTGACTTGCCATCACTGCGAATACGACCGCACCGCGGTCGACATCCGCTCGCGTCTGAAGTACCTGGGCAAACTCTAGACAGTGCCGCGGAAACGAAAACGCCGCCCCAGGGGCGGCGTTTTCGTTGCCAGGCGGATCAGGTCCCGTAACTCAGCACCTGCGCACGCTGGCGCAACTGGGACACCACATCGTCCTCCATGCGGCCCTCGGAGATCAGCAGGTCGCGGCGGATAGTCTGCACCGCCTCCTCGCTCTGCTCATGGTCGGCCAGGTGCTGGCCTTCGATGACACGCCGCAGAACCACGTCTCCATCATCGTTGGTGAGGGTCAGGATACGGCCGCCGTCGGGGCGTGCCGGGCCCAGCGAGGAAACGTAGGGAGCGAAGGTCTCGGTCAGCAGGGCGCTCAGCCGGTCCATGTCGTATCTCCTTGTTGCGAAATGAAAAACACGCAGCAAAAGACCGCACGTTCGGCGATAAAGTTCGCCGGTTTCAGTACCGTTGGTCATGACGGCATGTGTCACGGCATCACGCACAGGCATGAAAAAGCCCGCCAGGTGGCGGGCTTTTCCGAACGGCGATCCGCGGTTTAGAGCGGCTTGCCGCGGTTGCCGTGGGCGCTGACGAAGGCCTGGACCTTGGCCAGATCGTTCGCCAGCACGGTGCAACGCTCGTCACGCTCGAACAGGTCGGCCAGGTGCGCCGGCAGTGCCGGAACCGCCTCGATGCCGGCCTTCTCCACCGCTTCCGGGAACTTCACCGGGTGCGCGGTACCCAGGGTCACCATGGGCACAGACAGGCTGCGACGGCACTCGCGAGCGGCGCGGACGCCGATAGCGGTGTGCGGGTCCAGCAGCTCGCCGGACTCGGCGAACACCTGGGAGATGGTCTCGCAGGTTTCCTCGTCACTCACCGCCAGGGAATCGAACAGGCGGCGGGCTTCGGTCCAGCGGTCATCCTCGACGGCCAGCTTGCCGGTTGCCTTGAAGTTGTCCATCAGCTCGGCGACGGCCTTGCCGTTGCGGCCATGCAGGTCGAACAGCAGGCGCTCGAAGTTGGACGAGACCATGATGTCCATGGACGGCGACAGCGACGCGTGCAGGGTGTCCTTGTCGTAGCGGTTGCCGGACATGAAGCGGTGCAGGATGTCGTTACGGTTGGTCGCGACGATCAGTTGGCTGATCGGCAGACCCATGTTGCGCGCCAGGTAGCCGGCGAAGATGTCGCCGAAGTTGCCGGTGGGCACCGAGAAGGCCACGGAACGGGCCGGTGCACCGAGCTGCAGGGCGGCGTGGAAGTAGTAGACGATCTGGGCCATGATCCGCGCCCAGTTGATCGAGTTCACCGCCACCAGACGGGTGCCTTTCAGGAAGCCCTGGTCGGCGAAGCTGGCCTTGACCATCTCCTGGCAGTCGTCGAAGTTGCCTTCGATGGCAATGTTGTGAATGTTTTCGCCGAGGATGGTAGTCATCTGACGGCGCTGCACCTCGGACACACGGTTGTGCGGGTGCATGATGAAGATGTCGACATTCTCGCAGGCCTTGCAGCCTTCGATAGCGGCCGAGCCGGTGTCGCCGGAGGTGGCGCCCATGATTACCACGCGCTCGCCACGCTTGGTCAGCACGTGGTCGAGCAGGCGGCCGAGCAGTTGCAGGGCGAAGTCCTTGAAGGCCAGGGTCGGGCCGTGGAACAGCTCCAGCACCCACTCATTGCCATTGAGTTGGCGCAACGGCGCCACGGCGTTGTGGGCGAAGACGCCGTAGGTTTCTTCGAGAATCTTCTTGAAATCGGCGTCGGCGATGCTGCCGGCAACGAACGGGCGCATCACGCGGAAGGCCAGCTCGTGGTATGGCAGGCCGGCCCAGGAGGCGATTTCTTCGACGGTGAAGCGCGGCAGGTTTTCCGGCACGTAGAGACCGCCGTCGCTGGCAAGACCTGCCAGCAGCACGTCTTCGAAGTTCAGCGCGGGCGCCTGGCCGCGGGTACTGATGTAACGCATGGTGTGAAACCTTCGGGTTGGCAGCGGCGCGCAGGCGCCGCCGCGGTCGATTCAGTTCAGTTGTTCGACGCGGATGCGTACGACATTGCCGACGACGTCATCCAGCGCTTCCAGCGCGGCGATGGCTTCGATGATGCGGGACTCGAGCACGCGGTGGGTAACCAGGATCATCGGCACCAGACCGTCATGCTCTTCGACTTCCATCTGCATGATCGATTCGATGTTGATGCCGCGCTCGGAGAGGATGGTCGCCACCTGGGCCAGTACGCCCGGATGGTCCTTGGCCTGGATGCGCAGGTAGTAGGCGCTTTCGCAGGCGTCGATCGGCAGGATCGGGTGGTCGGAGAGCGAGTCCGGCTGGAAGGCCAGATGCGGTACGCGGTTCTCCGGGTCGGAGGTCGTGGCGCGAACCACGTCCACCAGGTCGGCGACCACCGAGGAAGCGGTGGGCTCCATGCCGGCGCCAGCGCCATAGAACAGCGTAGAGCCAGCGGCATCGCCGTTGACCATGACAGCGTTCATCACGCCATTCACGTTGGCGATCAGGCGGTCGGCCGGGATCAGGGTCGGGTGTACGCGCAGCTCGATACCTTTATCGGTACGGCGGGCCACGCCCAGATGCTTGATGCGGTAGCCCAGCGCCTCGGCGTAGTTCACATCGGCGGTGGTCAGCTGGGTGATGCCTTCGGTATAGGCCTTGTCGAATTGCAGCGGGATACCGAAGGCGATGGATGCGAGGATGGTCAGCTTGTGCGCGGCGTCGATGCCCTCGACGTCGAAGGTCGGATCGGCTTCGGCGTAGCCCAGCGCCTGGGCTTCCTTGAGCACGTCGGCGAAGGCGCGGCCCTTCTCACGCATCTCGGTGAGGATGAAGTTGCCGGTGCCGTTGATGATGCCGGCCAGCCAGTTGATACGGTTGGCGGCCAGGCCCTCGCGGATCGCCTTGATCACCGGGATGCCACCGGCCACGGCGGCTTCGAAGGCGACGATGACGCCCTTCTCGCGGGCCTTGGCGAAGATCTCGTTGCCGTGCACGGCGATCAGTGCCTTGTTGGCGGTGACCACGTGCTTGCCGTTCTCGATGGCCTTGAGCACCAGCTCATGGGCCAGGGTGTAGCCGCCGATCAGCTCGATGACCACGTCGATTTCCGGGTTGTTCGCCACGTCGAAGATGTCGGCAGTAATGGGGGTACTGCCGGTTTCACACTTCGGATTGGGGCGACGGGCGGCAATCTGCGCAACCTCGATACCACGCCCGGCACGGCGGGCAATCTCCTCGGCGTTGCGTTTGAGTACATTGAAGGTACCGCCACCGACGGTCCCCAACCCACAGATTCCCACTTTCACCGGTTTCACGCTGAAACTCCCCATGATTACAGCATCGGGGCACCTGAGACGCCGATGCCCGCAACGAGGCGGGCATGGAAGCAGGCACCATGTCAGAACAGGCGGACTGCCTGTTCCCTAGTCAAAAGGAACCGAACATTACGAAGCGGTTCCGCATTAGTCAATCAGTGCGCAAGCCGCGGCTTACTTGGCTTCCAGAGCCAGCTTGGCGATCTGGCCGGCCGGCTGGTAGCCCGGCAGCATGGTGCCGTCGGCGAGAATGATCGCCGGGGTGCCCTGCACGCCGACCATCTGACCCAGGGCAAACTGCGCGTCCACCGGGTTTTCGCACTTGGCGGCCTTCACTTCCTTCTCGTGGAACATATCGCTCATGGCCGTCTGGCGGTCCTTGGAGCACCACACGGCCTGCAGCTGCGCATCACCCGGCGAGTTCGGGCCCTGGCGCGGGAAGGCCAGGTAGCGCACTTCGATGCCGCGCTTCTGCAGTTCCGGCACTTCGGCGTGCAGCTTCTGGCAGTACGGGCAGGTGGTGTCGGTGAAGACGGTGATGTGCGCCTTGGTCTCGCCCTTGGCCGGGAACACGACCATGTCCTTCGCCGCGATGGCGTTGATGGTCTTGGCCACGCCGGCGCTCTCGGCCTTCTCGGTCAGGTTGGTCGGCTTGCCGTCCTTCACCTGATAGATGTTGCCCTGCACGACGAACTGGCCGTCGGCGCTGGCGTAGAGGATACGACCGCCCTTGAGCTGCACCTGATAGATGCCTTCCAGGGGACCCTTGGAGATGTTCTCGATGGGCAGGTCAGGCTGCAGGGACTGCAGGGTGGTGCGGATCGCCTGATCCGGTTCGGCGGCCAGTGCGAGGGTGCTGACGAGGCCAAGGGCCGCGGCAGTCAGAAGTCGGGACAAACGCATGGAAAGCTCCTGATGTCAGTCGGCGAAGACTACCACACCGGACCGGCAAGACCGAGCCAAAGGCTGTAGCCGGAAGCTTCGGCGGGAGTAGTGGTTAAAGCTCTCGGCGCAAAGATCGAACAAGGTGTAGACATCCCTGTCGAGACAACCTGCTCAAGTTCAACCCTGGCCCGGCCATCCATGGCCGGGCGTTCGCGGGGCAACGCATGCGTTGCTAGAGCCCCCGCTCACCCCCACTCACCCCCGGGGGTGGTGCTGAGCATGCAGGTCCTGCAGGCGTGCACGGGCGATGTGCGTGTAGATCTGAGTGGTGGAGAGGTCGCTGTGGCCCAGCAGCATCTGCACCACGCGCAGGTCGGCGCCGTGGTTGAGCAGATGGGTGGCGAAGGCGTGGCGCACGGTGTGCGGCGACAGGCTCTTGCCGATGCCGGCGACCTTCGCGTGGAGCTTGATGCGGTGCCAGAAAGTCTGGCGGGTCATCTGCTCACCACGCAAGCTGGGGAACAGCACATCGCTCGGCCGGCCGGCAAGCAGGTCGCCACGGGCCTCGCGCACGTAGCGCTCGATCCAGCGGATCGCCTCCTCGCCCAGCGGCACCAGGCGTTCTTTGCTGCCCTTGCCGAGCACCCGCACCACGCCCTGACGCAGATTCACCTGCTCCAGGGTCAGGCCGACCAGCTCGCTCACGCGTAGGCCGCAGGCGTAAAGCACCTCAAGCATGGTGCGGTCGCGCAGGCCGAGCGGGTCATCGGTCTCCGGCGCCGCCAGCAGGGCTTCGACATCCGACTCTGACAGCGACTTGGGCAGCGGCTTGCCCAGTTGCGGCAACTCCACCAGCAGGGTCGGGTCCTCGGTGATCAGGTTCTCGCGCAGGCAGTAACGGTAGAAGCCACGCAGACCGGACAGGAAACGGGCCGTGGAACGGGCCTTGTAGCCCTCGCCCAGGCGCCAGGCCAAGTGATCGAGGATCACATCGCGACCGGCCGACTCCAGCGCAACGCTGCGCTCGTCGAGCCAGCCATTGAACAGCGCAAGGTCACTGCCATAGGCACTGCGGGTGTTGTCGGACAGGCCCTTTTCCAGCCAGAGGGCATCGAGGAAGCGGTCGATCAGAATATGGGGAACCGGGGTCATTTCAGGCCAGAGCTAAGGAAATTACGGCGCGAGTAGTCTTTCATAGACTCCATCACCCTCACCACTCTTGCGCAGGATGTCGCCGCTCCATGGATGAACACAGCACCTACTACGCTCTCGCCGGTATTGGCGCCGCCTCCCTTGTCAGCCAATGGCTGGCGTGGCGCCTGCGCTTGCCGGCGATCCTGTTCCTGCTGCTGAGCGGCATCCTCGTCGGCCCGGTGCTGCACCTGCTGACGCCGGAAGCGCTGTTCGGCCCACTGCTGTTCCCGCTGGTGTCGCTGGCGGTCGCCCTCGTGCTGTTCGAGGGCAGCCTGACCCTGCGCTTGGATGAGTGGAAGGAAATCGGTACGGTGGTGCGGCGCATGGTCACCGTCGGTGCCCTGCTCACCTGGGGCGTGATCGCCCTGGCGACCCACTATCTGCTGGACTTCACCTGGGAGATGGCGCTGCTGTTCGGCACCCTCACCCTGGTCACCGGTCCGACGGTGATCGTGCCCATGCTGCGCGTGGTGCGCCCCAACGCCACCATCGCCAATATCCTGCGCTGGGAAGGCATCGTCATCGACCCCATCGGCGCGCTGCTCGCAGTGGTGGTCTACACCTTCATCGCCGCCAGTGACAGCGGCTCGGGCTGGACCGACAGCCTGCTGACCTTCTTCAGCGTAATCGGCACCGGCATCATCGCTGGCCTGCTGGGTGGCCAGGCACTGGGTGTAGCGCTGCGCCGCCACTGGCTGCCGGATTACCTACACAACCTGGCGTCGCTGTCGGTGGTACTGGGCCTGTTCGTGCTCTCCAACTCGCTGATGTCCGAATCGGGATTGCTGGCGGTGACTGTAATGGGCCTGCGCCTGGCCAATATGAAAGGCGTCGACGTCCGGCAGATCCTGCACTTCAAGGAGAACCTCAGCGTTCTGCTGATTTCCGGCCTCTTCGTGCTGCTCGCCGCGCGGCTGGACCTCTCGGCGCTGTTGGGCCTCGGCCCGATTGCTCTGCTGGTGCTGGCGCTGATCCAGTTCGTCGCCCGGCCGCTGAACGTACTGGTGTCCACTGCCGGCTCCTCGCTCAATTGGCGCGAGCGCGCGCTGCTGAGCTGGATAGCCCCTCGCGGCATCGTCGCGGCGGCCGTCTCGGCGATCTTCGCGATTCGCCTGCAGGAGGCCGGCCACGCCCAGGCCGGCGTTCTGGTACCGCTGACCTTCCTGGTGATCATCGGCACGGTGATCCTGCAAAGCGCCACCGCCCGCCCTCTGGCGCGCCTATTGAAGGTGGCCGAGCCAGTGCCCACCGGCTTCCTCATCATCGGCGCCAACCCGGTGGCGCGCGCCGTCGGCACCGGTCTGCAGAATGCCGGAGTAAAGGTGCTGCTCACCGACTCCAGCTGGGAGAACACCCGCGCGGCACGCATGGAGCACCTGCCGACCTACTTCGGCAACCCCGCCTCGCAGCACGCGGAAGCCCATCTCGACCTGATCGGTCTGGGCCATTTGTTGGCTCTATCGCCCAACGCCGAACTGAACGCCCTGATGTGCATGAGCTTCCGCCACGAGTTCAGTCCACGCCACCGCTTCATCCTGCCCTCCAGCCAGGACAGTCGTCGCAGCGAGAAGCACCGGGTCAGCGACCGCCACCGCGGTCATCCGCTGGGGCAGAGTCTCGTCACCTACCCGCAGATGGCCGGACTGATCGCTCGCGGCGCGGAAGTCCGCTCGACGCTGCTCAGCGACAGCTTCGGCTGGGACGAATACCAGGCGCAGCATGGACAGCGCGCCCTCCTGCTATTCGCCCGCGACCCGAGCGGCCGGCTGCACATTGCCTGCCCTGAGCAGCCGCTCTCCCCTGCCAGCGGCTGGACGGTGATTGCATTGATCGAGGAAGAGGCAGAAACCGTCGTGAGTAAGAACGACACCGTGCAGGCCCTGACAACCTGACGGCCGGCCATGTCAGCCTATCTTTAGGCTGGTGACAGAATGTGGCCAAAAGACAATGATTGCACCACGCCATCATAGCGCCCACGAAGCCCAAGCCATGCCTAGTCAACAGAACTCCCGCCTCGGCCAAATCCTTGTCACCAAGGGTCTGATCACCACCCATCAGTTGGATAAGGCCATCCAGCTCCAGCTCACCAACGGCCTGCGCCTGGGCGAAACCCTGATCCAGCAGGGCTGGATCAGCGAGCGCCAGCTCAGCCGCGCGCTGAAGAAGCAGAATAACCTGCGCCTGGCGGCGACGCTGGTCGCGGCCCTGCTCAGCCCGTTCCAACTGGCCAGCGCCGATGTGCAACGCCAGGCACCAACGAGCATCACCCGCCACGAAGCGCCCAAGGGCCTCAAGCCCCTGAGCGACCGCGAGATGAGCGACGTCAGCGCCCAGGGTTTTGACGACACCCTGCAGAGCCTGCTGGTCAGCGCGGAGAGCGGTGACGGCGTAGGTGCTATCAAGCAGCTGTCACGCCTGGTGATGCCGGTGGTCGACAGTCTCGACGCCGAGACCTCGCTGCACGACGTGCAGTACGACACCGCGCACGCCTCCTCGTCCCTGAACCCGGACGGCTCGATCAACGTGCGCCTGCCCAGCTCTATCGGCGAGGTACGCTTCGACAACATTCGCGTCGCCGGCGCGCCCAAGACCCAAAGCATGGGCAGCCTGAGCCTGCAGAACATCGACCTGTCCCAGGCTTCGCTGAAGATCAGTCTGCGTCACTGAAACGGTTGGCGGACTTTCAGTAGGAGCGAGCTTGCTCGCGAACCCAGTTTGCCGGCCACATCAATACCAGGCGGTTCGCGAGCAAGCTCCTACAAGTACGGATCCGCGAAGGCGCCCTCGGGCGCCTTCTTTCGTTTCAGACCTCGAAGCCGGGCAGGACCGGCACCGGGCGCTTCTCGTCGTCGATGGCGACGAAGCTGAACAGCCCGTGGATGGCTTTCTCGCGGCCATCGGCGGACATGCTCTCGACGAACACCTCCACCTCGACCTTGAGGCTGGTGTTGCCGACCTTCACTACCCGGCCGATCAGCTCGACGATGGAGCCGGCGGGGATCGGGTGCTTGAAGTCGATACGGTCGGTGGAAACGGTCACTAGCGGCAATCGGCAGAAACGCGTCGCGGCGATGAACGAGACTTCGTCCATCCAGGCCAGCGCGGTGCCGCCGAACAAGGTGTTGTGGTGGTTGGTGGTGGGCGGGAAGATCGCCTTGGTCACGCGGGTTTCGGAAAGCTCCGTACGACGGAGGATTTCCTGTTCTCTGGGGCTCATGCCACTGCTACCTGATGCAATGAGGGTGGCTGCCGGTGCTGCGGATGTTGTGCTTCTAATGCGCTGCCGGGGGGCAAATGAAAAAATCTCAGGCAAGAAAAAAGCAGCCCGTGGGCTGCTTTCTTCGGGAACAACCGGCGACTTAGGCCAGTTTTTCCTTGATACGAGCTGCCTTGCCGGACAGTTCGCGGAGGTAGTACAGCTTGGCCTTGCGCACGTCGCCGCGACGCTTGACGGAGATGCTGTCTACCAGCGGGCTGTAGGTCTGGAAGGTACGCTCAACGCCTACGCCGTTGGAGATCTTGCGAACGGTGAAAGCACTGTTCAGGCCGCGGTTACGCTTGCCGATGACAACGCCTTCGAAGGCCTGCAGACGCTGACGGTCGCCTTCCTTCACTTTAACCTGGACGATTACGGTGTCGCCGGGGGCGAACGCCGGAATCTCTTTGCTCATCTGTTCAGCTTCGATCTGCTGAATGATCTTGTTGGTCATTTCGTGCTCCTAAGACCTGCGCTCGGCGCGGGCCATCGATACGTTAACTATCGTTCCGCTGGCGGATGTATTCCTCCAGCAGCTTTTTCTCTTCTCCAGAAAGCGAGCGGCAATCCAGAAGATCGGCACGTCGTTCCCAGGTCCTGCCTAAGGACTGCTGCAAACGCCAGCGCCGGATGTGTTCGTGGTTGCCGCTGAGCAGCACCTCAGGAACACGTTTGTCTGCGTACACCTCAGGTCGGGTGTAGTGCGGACAGTCGAGCAGGCCATCCGTGAAGGAGTCCTCCTCGGCGGAGTCCACGTGGCCCAATGCACCGGGCAACAACCGCGTGACCGCGTCAATCAACACCATGGCCGGAAGCTCACCCCCGGACAGGACATAATCGCCAACTGACCATTCCTCATCGACATGCTCTTCAATGAAGCGCTCGTCGATGCCTTCGTAACGCCCGGCGATCAGGATCAATCGTTCCTCGTTCGCCAGTTCCTTCACGGCCGCTTGCGTCAGCTTGCGACCCTGCGGCGAGAGGTAGATCACCTTCACCGGTCCGCCTGCGGCTTGCCGGGCATCGCCCAGTGCGCCTTCGAGCGGCTTGATTTTCATCACCATGCCGGGACCACCGCCGAAAGGCCTGTCGTCCACCGTCTGGTGACGGTCCTCGGTGTTGCTTCGCGGATTGAAGCACTGAAGCTGAATCAGCTCCTGCTTGACCGCGCGACTCGTGATGCCATAGTCGCTGATGGCGCGAAACATCTCCGGAAAGATGCTGATCACTCCTATCCACATCGGCTGAGGGCTCTCATCCACATGGGTTAGAAGTCCGCGTCCCAGTCCACCCGCATCTCGCCGGCTTCCAGGTCCACCGATTGCACGCACTGATCCGTATACGGGAGCAGGCGTTCACGGTCGTCCAGGCTGCCTGCGCAGGGCTTGACTACCATCACATCGTTGGCGCCGGTCTCCAGCATGTGGTCGAGAATCCCGAACAGTTGCCCGTTCTGGTCGATCACCTTGAGACCTTCCAACTGGCTCCAGTAGAACTCGCCATCGTCCAGCACCGGCAGCTCGCTGCGCGGAACCAGGATTTCGAATTCAGCGAAGGTGCGGGCGATCTCGCGATCATCCAGTCCCTTCAGCTTCGCGACCAGGACATTGCCCTGCACGCGACCTTGAACCAGCTCAGCCTGTCGAACCTCGTTGCCACGCTTGAGCGTCCAGCGGCGATAGTCCAGCAGGTTGTCCAACGGATCGGTAAAGGAATACACCTTCACCTCGCCACGAATACCGTGCACCGATACGATCTTGCCGAGAACAACCATCTCCTCGGCGGGAGCAGTATTCGTGTTCATCGATCTCAGGCAGCCTTGGCGGCGTCCTTGATCAGCTGAGCAACACGCTCAGACGGTTGAGCGCCTTGGCTCAGCCAGTAGTTCAGACGCTCCTGGTTGACCGAGAACTTGACTTCGGCGCCAGTGGCGACAGGGTTGAAGAAGCCGACGCGCTCGACGAAACGGCCGTCACGAGCGTTGCGGCTGTTGGTCACGGTCAGGTGATAGAACGGGCGCTTCTTGGAGCCGCCACGAGCCAGACGAATGGTTACCATGCGTACGTTGTTCCTATGGTTTGCTTGCAAAAAAGAAATGCAGCCCTCGGGCACATAGCCCGAAAGGCCGCATATTCTATGAGCTAAAGCCCCGCGCCGCAAGCCGCAGCGCGCTCGGCCCGCCGGGCGGCGAGCCGTCTGGCCTCACATCTTGGGCATGCCGCCGGGGAACATGCTCCCCATGCCGCGCATCATCTTGGCCATGCCGCCCTTGGCGGTGACCTTCTTCATCATCTTCTGCATCTGCTTGTGCTGCTTGATGAGGCGACCAACGTCCTGCACCTGAGTACCCGAACCCATGGCGATGCGGCGCTTGCGCGAGCCGCTGATCACTTCCGGATCACGGCGCTCGGCGGGGGTCATGGAGTTGATGATCGCCTCCATCTGCTTGAACTGCTTCTCCGCCGCGTTCTGCGCGTTGCCCATCTGCGACAGGTTGACGCCGCCGAGCATCGGCAGCTTGTCCATGAGGCTGCCCAGGCCGCCCATGTTCTTCATCTGTTGCAGCTGATCGCGGAAGTCTTCCAGGTCGAAGCCCTTGCCCTTCTTGATCTTCTTCGCGAGCTTCTCGGCCTTCTCGCGATCCATGCTCTGCTCGGCCTGCTCGATCAGGCTGAGCACGTCACCCATGCCGAGGATGCGCGAGGCCACGCGATCGGGGTGGAACGGATCGAGCGCTTCGCTCTTCTCGCCCATGCCGAGGAACTTGATCGGCTTGCCGGTGATGGCGCGCACGGACAGCGCGGCACCGCCACGGGCGTCGCCGTCGACCTTGGTCAGCACGACGCCGGTCAGCGGCAGCGCGTCATTGAAGGCCTTGGCGGTGTTGGCGGCGTCCTGGCCGGTCATGGCGTCGACCACGAACAGGGTCTCCACCGGCTTGATCGCCGCATGGACCTGCTTGATCTCATCCATCATGTCGGCGTCGATGTGCAGACGGCCGGCGGTGTCGACGATCACCACATCGATGAACTTCAGCTTGGCTTCGCGGATCGCGGCTTCGGCGATGGCCACCGGCTTCTGACTGGTGTCGGACGGGAAGAAGGTCACGCTGATATCGCTGGCCAGGGTTTCCAGCTGCTTGATCGCCGCCGGGCGGTAGACGTCGGCGGACACCACCAGCACGGACTTCTTCTTGCGCTCCTTAAGGAAGCGCGCCAGCTTGCCGGCGGTGGTGGTCTTGCCCGCGCCCTGCAGGCCGGCCATCAGGATGACCGCCGGCGGAGCGGCGTTGAGGTCCAGGTCCTCGTTGGCCGCGCCCATCAGCTCGACCAGTTCGGCCTGGACGATCTTCACGAAGGCCTGACCCGGGGTCAGGCTCTTGGATACCTCGGTGCCGACCGCGCGATCCTTGATCTTGGCGACGAAGTCCTTGACCACCGGCAGGGCCACGTCGGCCTCCAGCAGGGCCATCCGCACTTCGCGGAGCGTGTCCTTGATGTTGTCCTCGGTCAGCTTGGCCTTGCCGGTGACGTGGCGCAGCGTTTGCGAGAGGCGATCTGTAAGGTTTTCGAACATGCGCGATCCTAATCGGGCCCGGTCGGGCCAAGGTTTGGCTTGTCAGCAAGCCGGCGATTATAGCGAAGTGCGGCCAACGCCAACACCGCCGATGATCCCGATGTGACAGACCGCTTCGCAGGCCAGAAGCGAACTGTTCTCAGGCGCTTTCTAGGCGCGGGCGATCTGTGCCACACTCACGTCCTTTCGGGTCCCCTGTCGAAGGACTGTTCCAAGGACTTATGCAACCTCTGCTGCCCAGCCTGATCGCCGCCGTCCTTTATATCGGCACCACCGTCTACCAGGGCGCAAGCCTGGCCCGCCGCACCCCGCCGCAGAAACCGCTGCTCCTCCTGCTGGGCCTGCTCGCCCTGCTCTGCCAGGCCTATGCCCTGAGCCAGGAGCTGCTGACGCCGGCGGGCCTGGCGCTGGACTTCTTCAACGCCGCCAGCCTGATCTCCGCTGCCGTCACGGGCCTGACGCTGCTGGCCTGTCTGCGCATCCCGGTGCAGAACCTGCTGCTCTTCCTTTATCCGCTCGGCGCGCTGACCACCCTGCTGGCGCTGCTGATGCCCCATGGCACCATCGAACCGATCAACGAGCAGCCCGGCATCCTTGCCCACATCCTGCTGTCGATCCTCGCCTACGGGCTGCTGACCATTGCCGTGGTCCAGGCATTGCTGCTGCTGGTCCAGGACCATCAGCTCAAGCACAAGCACCCGTCCGGCCTGATCCGCAACTTCCCTCCGCTGCAGACCATGGAAAGCCTGCTGTTCGGCTTCCTCTGGGGCGGCTGGTCGCTGCTTTCGCTGTCGCTGATCTCCGGCTGGCTGTTCGTCGACAACCTGTTCGCCCAGCACCTGGCGCACAAGACCATCCTTTCCTGCTTCGCCTGGGTGGTCTTCGGCGTGCTGCTGTGGGGCCGCCACCAGCTCGGCTGGCGCGGCCACAAGGCGATCCGCTGGACCCTCGCGGGTTTCTGCCTGCTGATGCTGGCCTACTTCGGCAGCAAGCTGGTCAAGGAATTCATCCTGCACATCTGAAGCAAGCGGCGGCGCCCGAGCGCCGCTGAAGGATAGGCGCGCATGGAAGAGATCCACCCCGGCTACCTGATCGGCCTGCTCGTCTTCCTGATCCTCTGCTCGGCGTTCTTCTCCAGCGTCGAGACCGGCATGCTCAGCCTCGACCGCTACCGCCTGCGCCACCTGTCCAAGCAGGGCAACCGGGGCGCGCGACGCACCAGCTGGCTGCTGCTGCGCACCGATCGCCTGCTGGGCACCATCCTGATCGGCAACAACTTCGTCAACATCGTCGCCTCGTCCCTGGCGACCCTGCTGGCCCTGCGCCTGTGGGGCGAGGCTGGCGTGGCCATCACCACCGTGGCGCTGACGCTGATCCTGCTTATATTCGGCGAGATTACCCCCAAGACCTACGCCGCCCTGCGTCCCGAGCGCGTGGCCTTCCCCGCCAGCCTGCCGCTGCTGTGGATGCAGAAGCTGTTCAGCCCGCTGCTCTGGCTGATGACCGGCATCAGCAACTTCCTGCTGCGCCTGGGCGGTCTGAACCCCACGCAGCGCGGCAGCAAGCCGCTGAGCAACGACGAGCTGCGCAGCGTGGTCACCGACTCCAGCGAGAAGCTCACCCACAACCGCCAGGACATGCTGCTGAGCATCCTCGACCTGGAAAAGATCACGGTGAACGACCTGATGGTGCCGCGCAACGAAGTCCAGGGCATCGACCTGGACGACGACCTGGAAACCATCATCGGCCAGCTGCGCAATACCACCCATACCCGCCTGCCGGTGTTCCGCAACGACATCAACCAGGTCGAGGGCGTGGTGCACATGCGCCAGATCGCCCGCCTGCTGACCCACAACCAGCTGACCAAGGAAAGCCTCAAGGCCGCCTGCCTGGAGCCCTATTTCGTGCCCGAGAGCACGCCGCTGTCGACCCAGCTGATCAATTTCCAGAAGCAGAAGCGGCGCATCGGCATCGTCGTCGACGAGTATGGCGAGGTGATCGGCATCATCACCCTGGAAGACATCCTCGAAGAGATCGTCGGTGAGTTCAGCAACCAGAACACCCTGCGCAACCCGGACATCCATCCCCAGTCCGACGGCACCTACGTGATCGACGGCTCGGCCAACCTGCGCGACGTGAACCGCGCCCTGGGCTGGCAATTGCCCAGCGACGGCCCCAAGACCCTCAACGGCCTGGTGACCGAAGCCCTGGAGCAGATTCCCGACTGCGCGGTCTGCCTGAAGATCGGCCGCTACCGCCTGGAGATCCTGCAATCCGGTGAGAACCGGGTGAAGAGCGTGCGCGCCTGGCTGCCGGGCGCACCACCGAAAGAGCCATACTCCGACGAGCTTGCCTGAGCCGCCCCGCCCGCCCCTATAATCCGGTCGGCTTACCCAGCCTCCCGCCGGCGCCCGTCGCTACCCGCGACGGTCCTCCGGCCAGTCAATCGCACGCCACGCCGAGCCTCGACCCTGTGTCGATGCCTTGCCAAGCAGCCGGCCTCGCCCTGACCCGCCGCGAGCCGCGCCCACCCAGCCCTGACACCGGGCCGTGCTGGCTTCTCGCGCCATGGCGATGCCTTCGAAGAATGCCGGACACGACCGCCAGAGCCGTCGCCGCGCCTGACTGCCAGGGATTTCCCCGTATGACCAGTGCCACCCTCGAAGCCGCACAACCGGCCGAACAGACCAACTCCATCACCCGCGTCGCGGTGGCCAGCTTCATCGGCACCGCCATCGAGTTCTACGACTTCTACGTTTACGCCACCGCCGCTGCGCTGGTGATCGGCCCGGTGTTCTTCCCGCAGACCTCCGGCACCGCCCAGGCCCTCAGCGCCTTCATCACCTTCGGCATCGCCTTCCTCGCCCGCCCACTGGGCTCGGCGCTGTTCGGCCACTTTGGCGATCGCATCGGGCGCAAATCGACCCTGGTGGCCTCGCTGCTGCTGATGGGCATCTCCACCACCCTGATCGGCCTGCTGCCGGGCTACGACAGCATTGGCGCCTGGGCACCGATCCTGCTCTGCGTACTGCGCTTCGGCCAGGGCCTGGGGCTGGGAGGCGAATGGGGAGGCGCCGCGCTGCTGGCCACGGAGAACGCGCCCAAGGGCCGCCGCGCCTGGTTCGGCATGTTCCCGCAGATGGGCCCGTCGATCGGTTTCCTCGCCGCCAACGGCCTGTTCCTCTGCCTGGCCATGCTCCTCAGCGAAGAGCAGTTCCGCGCCTGGGGCTGGCGCATCCCGTTCGTGCTCAGTGCGGTGCTGGTGATCGTCGGCCTGTACGTGCGCCTGAAGCTGGTGGAAACCTCGGTGTTCGCCAAGGCCATGGAACGCCACGAGCGCGCCAGCCTGCCGATTGCCGAATTGCTGAGCAAACACTGGCAGCCGACCCTGCTGGGCGCGCTGGCAATGGTGGTCTGCTACGCCCTCTTCTATATCTCCACGGTGTTCTCGCTGAGCTATGGGGTCAGCACACTGGGCTACAGCCGCGAGGACTTCCTCGGTCTGCTGTGCATCGCCGTGCTGTTCATGGCGGCTGCAACGCCAGTCTCCGCGTGGCTGAGCGACCGTTTCGGGCGCAAGCCGGTGCTGATCGTCGGCTGCGTCGCCGCCATTGCCTCGGGCTTCGCCATGGAGCCGCTGCTGAGCCAGGGCTCGTCGGTTGAAGTGGCAGTATTCCTGTCGCTGGAACTGTTCCTCATGGGCGTGACCTTCGCACCCATGGGCGCATTGCTGCCGGAACTCTTCCCCACCCACGTGCGCTACACCGGCGCTTCGGCGGCCTACAACCTGGGCGGCATCCTCGGCGCCTCGGTGGCCCCGTACATCGCGCAGAAACTGGTGGGCATGGGTGGCCTGAGCTGGGTGGGCGGCTATGTCTCAGTGGCAGCGGCGCTCAGCCTGCTGGCTGTGTTGTGCCTGCGCGAAACCCGTGAGTCTGACCTGAACGATATCCGCTGAAGCCCAAGACTGCGGGGCGAGCTAGCTCGTCTCCCAAGGTTTACTGCTCGCGATGCGTCAAAGCTGGGCGACGTGGCCGCCGCCCTGGTGTTCACGCAGGTAAGGCAGCACCGCGCCCAGCAGCGGTTCCTTGAAGTCTTCCTGGAAGCGGTGTGCCATGCCGGGAATCAGCTTGAGCACGGAGCCGCGGATGTGTGCCGCCACGTGCACGCCGTGCATAACCGGCAGCAGCGGATCGGCGGTACCGTGGACCACCAGGGTCGGCACGTTCAAGCGATTGAGCAGCTCTACCCGGCTCGGTTCGGCGAGGATCGCCAGTAGCTGCCGTTGCACGCCTTCAGGATTGAAGGCCCGGTCGTAGGAACGCGCCGCCTGCTGCAGCAACTGCTGGCGATCGTCGCGCACTTCCGGGCTGCCGAGGGCCGCCAGCAGGTCGGCCTGCTGCTCGATGGCCTGTTCGCGGCTGGCCGCTTCACGCCGGGCAAGTAGTCTCAGCAGCGACTCGCTGGGCGCCGGCAGGCCTTCAGCGCCGGAGCTGGTCATCACCAATGTCAGGCTGATCACCCGGTCGGGCGCCATGTCGGCCACGTGCTGGGCGATCATCCCGCCCATGCTCGCGCCCAGTACGTGGGCGCGCTCGACATGCAGGGCATCGAGCAGGTGCAACGCGTCGCCGGCCATGTCAGTCAGGGTGTAGGGCGAGGTCACGGGCAGGCCGAGGCGATAGCGAATGACCTCGTAGGTCAAGTTACCGCTGGGCGTAGGAACGCGCCAAGAAGACAGCCCGACATCGCGGTTGTCATAGCGGATGACTCGGAAGCCTTGCTGGCAGAGCGCCTCGACCACTTCGTCCGGCCAGTGGATGAGTTGGCCGCCCAGGCCCATGACCAGCAGCAGGGTCGGGTCCTGGGGGCGGCCGATGCTCTGGTACGCCAGGCGCACGTCACCCAGGTCGACCAATTCGGTCGGCACTCGCGCATCGCAACGATCAGCGGCAACCGCCCGATCGGCAAATGGAAGAGAGGACAGGCCGCAGCAAAGTGCGACTGCCAGCAGGAAAGCACGCATGAATGAAAATCCGGAACGCAAAACCCCAGTTGAGCGCGATTCTGATGAATTTCCGTCGCTCGCTCTGCCACAGCTCCGTGACAGTTTGATGAAAGGCGCCGAGCGGTCATCGACGACCCTTCCCATGATCCGGATCAAGGGCGGTCGTCCCTAGCACTGGCGAAGATAGGAACCCCCCGCTCGGAAGTTTCCTCATGGCCTACCCCATCCTGCTGGTGCTGCACCTGTTCGCGGCGATCATGTTCGTCGGCACGGTGTTCTTCGAGGTGCTGATCCTGGAAAGCGTCCACCGCCATGTGCCGGCACGGGCGATAAAACTGGTCGAGGGCGCGCTGGGCCGTCGCCTGCGCCGGGTGATGCCCTGGGTGATCCTGGCCCTGTTTGGCAGCGGCCTGGGCATGCTGCACCTGCGTTACGCACCACTGCTGGCCGATCCACTGGCATCGCCTTTCGCCATGCTGCTCAGCCTCAAGCTGCTGCTGGCCGCCAGCGTCCTGGGACATTTCATCTTTGCCATGAACTCTTTCCGCAGCGGGCGTATGACTGGTCAGCGATCCCGGCGCATCCACTACAGCGTGTTCGCCCATGTGGTGCTGATCGTGCTGCTGGCCAAGGGCATGTTCTACCTGAGCTGGTGACTCCGGTCCGTAGCGCGGGACAGTCGAAACCGTGTTGGTGAAGTGCCAGCCGCCGCCTTATCATGAGAGAAGCTCAATTGTTCCATCGTTTAATCAAGATTTCCTCATAGTGAGGCGAGGCCGCGCCATGCTTGAACTCCGTCATCTGAAAACCCTGCATGCCCTGCGCGAAGCCGACAGTCTGGTGGAGGCCGCCGAGCGCCTGCACCTGACGCAGTCCGCTCTGTCCCACCAGTTCAAGGAGCTGGAGGAACGCCTCGGTCTGTCCCTGTTCATCCGCAAGACCAAGCCGGTGCGTTTCACCAGCGCTGGCCTGCGCCTGCTGCAACTGGCCGACGCCGTGCTGCCGCAGCTGCGCGGTGCCGAGCGCGACCTGGCGCGCCTCGCCGGCGGTACCGCCGGCCGCCTGCACATGGCCATCGAGTGCCACAGCTGCTTCCAGTGGTTGATGCCGACCATCGACCAGTTCCGCGACGCCTGGCCGGAAGTGGAGCTG
Source organism: Pseudomonas sp. PDM18 (assembly GCF_014852585.1). Taxonomy (GTDB): domain Bacteria; phylum Pseudomonadota; class Gammaproteobacteria; order Pseudomonadales; family Pseudomonadaceae; genus Pseudomonas. Next base: position 720,883 of record NZ_JACVBX010000001.1, read on the forward strand.
GACCTTGCCTCCGGTTTCTCCTTCGCCCCGCTGCCGGCGCTGGCCCGTGGCGACCTGGACCTGGTGGTAACTTCCGACCCGGTGGACATCGCCGGCATCACTTACGTGCCGCTGTTCACCTACGAGGCGCTGCTGGCAGTGGACAACCACCATGCGCTGGCCGGCAAGTCCTTCATCGTCCCGGAAGACCTGGCCAACCTGACGCTGATCACCTATCCCATCGAGCGTGATCGCCTCGACATCTTCACCCGCTTCCTCGAACCCGCCGATGTCGAACCGGCGCAGGTGCGCACCTCGGAGCTGACGGTGATGATGATGCAACTGGTGGCGTCCGGGCGCGGTGTCTGCAGCCTGCCCAACTGGGCGCTGCACGAGTACAGCTCCCGCGGTTACGTGACCGCCAAGCGCCTGGGAGAAAAAGGCCTGTACTGCACCCTTTTCGCCGCCATTCGCGCCGATATGCTGGATGCGCCTTTCATGCGTGATTTCCTACTGACTGCGAAGGACACTTCCTTCGCCACCCTGGAAGGTGTCAGCGCGGCGAAGGGCTGACGGGGATTTCCGAATCTCCCACGGGTCCGGGATGCTCCCGATGTGCAGTCCCAGTGAGCACTTAGAGCTGCGTAACGGAAAATCGATTCGACATAAAAAAGGCCCATCCTTTCGGATGGGCCATGGGATATAACCGATCAACACTTGTGGTTCTAATGGTTCCAGTGACGCCGTGTGATGGGGGTTACGCGGCGTTGGGGGCAATCATTGACCAGCGCTCTGCGATGGAAAACAAGGTCACACGAAAAAAGAACTTTCCCACATGGCCTGAGACCGATTCCGCAAAACGCCCTCGGACGGCCATGGCTAGCCGAACCCCCTCTATGGCTCTGGAGCGGACCTTTGTCGGATATCAGGGCGCCTTCGCTTCCGCCGCGCGGGCATGTTCTTCCGCCCACTGCACATCCCGTTCCCACACGCGCTTGAAGGCAGGGCGCGAGGTCACCAGCTCCACATAGCGCTCGAACACCGGCAGCTTGGGCACTACGCCGAAGCCGATGGTCCAGCGCAGGGCCGCGCCCCACAGGACATCGGCGGCGGTCATGCGGTAGCCCAGCAGGTAGGGGCCGGTTTCCAGCTGTTCGGCGAGGGCGCGCATCACGCTGTCGTAATCGCCATAGGGGCTCATGGCCTGCGGGGCGGCATCGCGTTTCAGGGCACGGTCGACGATGGCCGGTTCGAAGCTGGAGCCATAGAACACCAGCCAGCGCAGGTAGGGGCCGCGCAAGGGGTCGTCGAGGGCGGGAGCGAGATTAGCCCGGGGGAACAGGTCGGCGAGGTAGATGAAGATGGCGCCTTGCTCGGTGACCAGCGACTCGCCGAGGCGGATCGCCGGGACCTTGCCCAACGGGTTGAGCGCCAGGAATTCCGGCTTGCGTTGCTCGCCGGCCTTCATGTTGATCAGTTCGAGGTCGTACTCGGCGCCCAGTTCTTCCAACAGCACCAGGGTGCCGCTGGAGCGTGTCTGGGGCGAATGGTAGAGGGTGAGGCGGGGCATGGCAGGTCTCCTCGGGCATCACGGCTCGGAGTCCCCAGCATAGCCCCGCGCGGGGCTCACGCCTCCTCGAAATGCATCTCCGGCGGTTGCTGGCGGAAGCCGCTGGTGATCACCGCCAGGTAGATCACGCCGAGCACCAGCCAGGTGGCGCCGAGCCAGATGGCCAGGTGGTCGAGGCTGACCATCAGCCACAGGTCGGCGAGCAGGCCGATCAGCGGGAACAGCAGGAACAGCACCAACTCCCGCAAACCGCGGCGCTCGGCGTTCAGGTAGTAGTGGAAGATCACCGAGAGGTTCACCAGGCTGAACGCCAGGAAGGCGCCGAAGTTGATGAACGAGGTGGAGGTGGTGACGTCCATGTGCAGCGCCAGCAGGGCCACCACGCCGCACAGCACGATGCTGTTCACCGGGGTTTCGAAGCGCTTACTGATGCGGCCGAAGAACGGACGCGGCAGCACGCCGTCGCGGCCCATGGCGAACAGCAGGCGCGAGGCACTGGCCTGGGCTGACAGGCCGGAGGTGAACTGACCGACGATCAGGCCGATCAGGAAGAAGCTGACGAACAGGTCGCCGCCGATGTTGCGGGCAATTTCGTAGGCGGCGGAATCGGCGTTCAGGAATTCCACCGACGGATGCGCCAGCTGTACGAAGTAGCTGGCGGCGATGAAGATGCCGCCGCCGATCAAGGTGATCAGCAGGATGGCGCGCGGAATGGTCTTGCGCGGCTCATGGGTTTCTTCCGTCAGCGTGCTGACCGCGTCGAAGCCCAGGAAGGAATAGCAGGCGATGGCCGCGCCACCCATGATCAGCGGCAGCTGGGTGCCTTCCTTGAGGAAGGGTTCCAGGGTCCACAGCGGACGGCTGCCATCACCGGTGATGTAGTGGATGGCCAGGCCGACGAAGGCGATGAGGACGAGGAACTGCACCAGCATCAGCACGCCGTTGATGTTCTTCGCCAGGCGCAGGCCGACCACGTTGATCGCGGTGGTCACGCCGATGAACGCCAGCACCCACAGGGCCTGGGGCACGGCGGGGAACGCGGAATGCAGGTAGGCCGCGCCGATCAGCCAGATGGCCATGGGCAGGAACAGGTAGTCCAGCAGCACCGCCCAGCCGGCGAGGAAGCCCAGCTTGGGGCTGATCGACTTGCGTACGTAGGTATAGGCGGAGCCGGCTACCGGGAAGGCGGCAGCCATGCGCCCGTAGCTGAGCGCGGTGAAGAGCATTGCGACAGATGCGACGAGGTAGGCCGAGGGGACTACGCCGCGGGTGACATCGGCGAGGATGCCGAAGGTGCCGAGGACGATGATCGGGGTCATGTAGGCGATGCCGAACAGCACCACCGAACCCAGCGACAGGGTTCGTTTGAGTCGAGCCATTACTACTTACTCCGCGTTGTGTTTGTTATGGCAGTGCAAAGTTGCTGGCCTGCGCTCACCCGCAGGCCCCGCGGGCGCTCGAGTCGCCCGTCGAATGAGGAATAACGCTGTGTCGGCGCGGCCCTGCGCCCCGGCCCCGTTGCAGTGGGGGCTGGTAGAAGGAATCAGGTGGGAATGATCAGTTCGCGCAGGCCACCTTCGTGCTCGCGCATCTCGCCGGGCAGCACGAAGCGGCGCTCGGCCAGGTAGCTGTAGTCGCGGCGCGACTGCGCCAGGCGCTCGAAGTCCAGCTCGACGATCTGCCGGCACTCTTCGCGGCCGGCCTCGACGATCAGCTGGCCGTAGGGGTCGACCACGGCGCTGCCGCCGGCGAACACCAGGTCGTCATCGCCGGCGCCGACGCGGTTGACCATCACGGCGTAAGCCTGGTTTTCCATGGCGCGGCCCATGATCGCGGTACGGTGGGTCGGGCCGTAGGGGTCCATGTTGCCGTTGGTGACGATGATCAGCTCGGCGCCGAGCTGGCCCAGGGCGCGGGCGGACTCGGGGAATTCGATGTCGAAGCAGATCACGATGCCGACGCGGATGCCGTTCCACAGGCAGGTGGCATAGCGGTCGCCGGGGGTGAAGATGCCGCGGTCCGACGCCCACAGGTGCGTCTTGCGGTACTTCATAGCGATGCCTTCGGGGGTGATCAGCAGCGTGGTGTTGTAGAAGCGGTCATCGTCAGCAGCTTCGGCGAAGCCTACGGCGACGCTGATATTCTTCTCCCGCGCGGCCTGCTGCACGGCCTGCACGCTGGGGCCATCCACCGGCTCGGCGATGGCAGCGATGTTCTGCTCGGTGGGGAAGCCGGTCAGCTGGGTCTCGGGGAACACCACCAGTTGGGTGTCGTCGGCGCAGGCGTGGATGGCCTCCAGGGTGCGGGCCAGGTTCCAGGCCACATCGCCATCACGGCCGGCGAGTTGGACGAGTTCTACTTTCATGGGGCTTCCTCGGATTCTTGTATTCCAGTGACCGTGCAGCGCAAAAGGGTCAAAATGCGCACCGCGCCGGCTCAAGGCATCCACCGAGTATGCCGGGCGCGCCACCACCGGGTAATTACGCCCGCGTGGTAACCCATCGGGGGTAGAGTCATGAGCCTTTCCCTTCAGGATATCGCCTGGCACCGCTCGGTCGGGCAGCTGATCGAGGCGCTGGACAAGCCGAACTTCTGGACCTCGCTGGTGCGCCTGCTGGGCCAGTATGTGCCCTTCGACAGTTGGGTCGTGCTGCTCTTCAGCGACGGCCGCCCCCAGGTGTTCGCCGAATGCCCGGGCGAGGATGGCGGCCCCGATCCGCTGTTCCAGGACTACCTCAAGGGTCTCTACCTGCTCGACCCCTTCTACATCGCCAGCCGCGAAGCGCCCGGCAGCGGGCTGTTCCGCCTGGACGACGTGGCGCCGGAGATGTTCGAGCAGACCGACTACTACCAGCGCTACTTCAGCCTCAACGTGGTCGCCGACGAAGTGCAGTTCAACGTGCAACTCGACGGCGAGCGCACCCTCTGCTGTTCGGTCGGCAGCAAGGGCCGCTTCACCCCGGAGCAGATCGCCCTGCTCGCTCTGGTGCAACCCTGGGTCGCCGGCCTGATGCGCCAGCGCATGACCTTCGAGCGCGAAGTGCAGGAAGCGCCCCCCCCGCCGCGTTGGCAGAACCGCCTGGAGTCCACTGCGCAGCAGATGGAAACCCCGCTCACCGCCCGCGAGCTGGAAGTCGGCCGCCTGATGCTCAGCGGCTGCTCCAGCAAGGAGATCGCCCGCAAGCTGGCGATTTCCGCGGAGACGGTGAAGGTCCACCGCAAACACATGTACGCAAAGCTTGGGATCAAGTCGCAGTCGGAGCTGTTCTCGCTGTTCCTGCAAGCGCAGGGCTGATTCCCCGCTCGCATTTCCCCTGCTGTCTCCTATAAAAAGCGCCCAGCCGTCGAGCGGTCGGTGAGCATTCGAAGCCACGCGGGTCCATGCTTGAGGACAGGAGGAAATCCCATGACCCTCAGCGTCTTCGACATGTTCAAGCCCGGCGTCGGGCCGTCCAGTTCCCACACCGTGGGGCCGATGCGGGCCACCCGCGAGTTCGTCGACCGCCTGCGCGACCACGGCCTGATGCCGCGCACTGCCGCCGTGGAAGTGCACCTCTACGGTTCCCTCAGCGCCACCGGCAAGGGCCACGCCACCGACCGCGCCTGCCTGATCGGCCTGCTCGGCATCGATCCGGCGGAAGCCGACCCCGCCGCCCTCGCCCCGCAGGTGGACGACATCCTGCTGCGCCATCGCCTGCGCCTGGGCGGTGTGCAGGAGATCGACTTCGACCCGGCGCGCCAGCTGGTTTTCCACGACGACAGCCTGCCCGCCCATCCCAACGGCCTGCACCTGCGGGCGCTGGACGCCAACGGTGAACTGCTGGCCGAGCGCGTCTGCTATTCGGTCGGCGGCGGCTTCGTGGTGGATGCGGCGGACTTCAACACTGACCGCGCCTTGCCGGACAATCCCATGCCCTACCCCTTCCACAGCGCCGAGGAACTGCTGCGCCTGTGTCACGAGCACGGCTTCAAACGCATCAGCGACCTGATGTGGGCCAACGAGCGCGCGTTGCGCAGCGACGACGAAATCCACGCGGGCCTTGCGCATATCTGGGATGAAATGCAGGCCTGCGTGAACCGTGGGCTGGAAACCGAAGGTACGCTGCCCGGCGGCCTCAAGGTGCGACGCCGTGCGCCCATGCTATTCCGTCGGCTCAACGAGGCGGACAGCGGCAACCTCATCGCCACCACCCTCGGCGCGCTGGACTGGGTGGACCTCTGGGCGCTGGCGGTGAACGAGGAGAACGCCGCCGGCGGTCGCGTGGTGACCGCGCCCACCAATGGAGCGGCCGGCATAGTTCCGGCGGTGCTGCACTACTACGCGCGCTACGACAGCAACGCCAACGCCGAAGGCATCGAACGCTACCTGCTGACCGCCGCCGCCATCGGCATCCTGTGCAAGCTCAATGCATCCATTTCTGGTGCAGAAGTCGGCTGCCAGGGTGAAGTCGGCTCGGCCTGCGCCATGGCGGCTGGCGGGCTGGCGGAAGTCCTGGGTGGCAGCCTGGAACAAGTGGAGAACGCCGCTGAGATCGGCCTGGAGCACAACCTCGGCCTGACCTGCGACCCGGTGGCGGGGCTGGTGCAGGTGCCCTGCATCGAACGCAACGCCATGGCCTCGCTCAAGGCCATCAATGCAGCCCAACTCGCCCTGCGCGGCGACGGCCAGCACCTGGTCAGCCTCGACAAGGCCATCGACACCCTGCGCGACACCGGCCGCGACATGATGGACAAGTACAAGGAGACGGCGAAGGGCGGGCTGGCGGTGAATGTGATTGCCTGCTGACCATAACACCCCAACTAAAGCTGCTTGTGCTCTGGCCCTTGGTCTTCCAGAAAAACAACCGCACACACCGGACCGCCCCTTTCAGGAGGCCTCGATGAATTGGAGTTTCAGGGGTTGAGCGACATGGATGTCGCGAGAGCCACGATGGGCCAGGGATGGCCCTTCGTGGGGGGACGCCTAGTTCGTGCCCCTGAAACTTCGATTCAACGAGGGAATTTTCGCCTAGGCGAAAAACCGGATGGAGGGACAAGACCTTTGCCTTCTTTGGGGCGTTTGCCAAAGAAGGTCGCCCGAGGGGGCGAAACAAAAGGCATCAGCACATGCAGAAGCGGCGCAGGACACCGAAATCAACCCTATCGCAGCAAGCTATTTTCGTAGCCGCAGAGAATCGCCTGGCTATTTCTTGCACCACCCGAAACAAGTTTTCTCAACTCCAGAGAAAATCGTTAGCTAGCTTTCATTTACTATCCCACCGGGCTACCGTCACAGCCCGCATAACCAGAAAAACACCCGAAATCCCGTCCCATTGACCTTTGCCCAGGCACGTTCGAGCGATGCCTGCCATGCTCTGTGGCGGCCCTTTCGGCCAACCTTTCCGTGATCAAAGCCCGACGACTGGAGATTCCATGAACCTGTCGCTGCTCAGCCGCTATGCCTTTTTCGCCGCGTGCGTCCTGTTCACCGTGCTCAGCCTGCCCTTCCTCGGGCATGACTGGGTGTGGCCCTTCACTCTCACCACCTTCGCCCTGAGCGTGCTCGGGGTCTTCGACCTGCTGCAGGAGCGCCATGCGGTGCGCCGCAACTACCCGGTCCTGGGCAACATCCGCTACCTGGTCGAAGCCATCCGCCCGGAAATCCGCCAGTACCTGCTCGAAGGCGACCAGGAGGCCCTGCCCTTCTCCCGCGCCCAGCGTGCGCTGGTGTATTCGCGGGCGAAGAACGAGACCGCCGACAAGCCTTTCGGCACTCTGATCGACGTCTACCAGTTGGGCTTCGAATTCATCGCCCACTCCATCCGCCCCGCCCCGGTGGCCGACCCCTGCACCTTCCGCGTCACCGTCGGCGGCCCGGAGTGCAAGCAGCCCTATTCCATCTCGGTGTTCAACATCTCCGCGATGAGCTTCGGCTCGCTGAGTGCCAACGCCATCCGCGCACTGAACAAGGGCGCCAAGCTCGGCGGTTTCATCCACGACACCGGCGAAGGCAGCATCAGCCCCTACCACCGCGAGTACGGCGGCGACCTGACCTGGGAGCTTGGCAGCGGCTACTTCGGCTGCCGCAACGACGACGGCACCTTCAGCCCCGAGCGCTTCGCCAAGCAGGCGGTCGACCCGCAGGTGAAGATGATCGAGATCAAGCTCAGCCAGGGCGCCAAACCCGGCCACGGCGGCATCCTGCCCAAGCACAAGGTCACCGAGGAAATCGCCGCCACCCGTGGCGTGCCCATGGGCAAGGATTGCATCTCGCCGTCCTCGCACAGCGCCTTCAGCACGCCCAGGGGGCTGCTCGACTTCATCGTCCAGCTGCGCGAACTCTCCGGCGGCAAGCCGGTGGGCTTCAAGCTGTGCATCGGCCACCCATGGGAATTCATGGGCATCGCCAAGGCCATGCACGAGACCGGCATCCTCCCCGACTTCATCGTCGTCGACGGCAAGGAAGGCGGCACCGGCGCCGCGCCCCTGGAATTCACCGATCACATGGGCCTGCCGATGCGCGAGGGCCTACTGTTCGTGCACAACACGCTGGTTGGCCTGGGGCTGCGCGACAAGATCCGCATCGGCGCCAGCGGCAAGATCGTCAGCGCCTTCGACATTGCCAGCGTGCTGGCCATGGGCGCCGACTGGGCCAACTCCGCGCGCGGCTTCATGTTCGCCATCGGCTGCATCCAGTCGCAGAGCTGCCACACCAACAAATGCCCCACCGGCGTCGCCACCCAGGACCCGCTGCGCCAACGCGCCCTGGTGGTGCCGGACAAGGCCGAGCGCGTCTACCACTTCCACCGCAACACGCTCAAAGGCCTGGCCGAGATGATCGCCGCCGCCGGCATCCAGCACCCGTCGCAGCTGGAAGCCAAGCACCTGGTGCGCCGCGTTTCGGCCACCGAGATCCGCCTGTTCTCGCACCTGCATTACTTCCTCAAGCCCGGCGAACTGCTCTCGGGCAACATCGAGGGCGAGTTCTACGAGCGCATCTGGCGCATGGCGCGCAGCGACAGCTTCGAGGCTGCCGCCGGCTGATCGCCCCCCTGATCGTGCAGCCATCGGATCGATGGCTGCACGAATCTTCCAGACAGCCACTCCACGCGCGGTATGCTGGCCGACCGGGCAAGCGGTGCGGAGGCGGCCCATGCACAAAGACAACTGGATAGACCTGCTGCAGGATGCCGACACCGGCATCCAGAGCCTGCGCGCGCACTTCAAGGGCCACGCCTACGACCCGCACTGGCACGACAGCTACCTGATCGGCTACACCGAGTCGGGTGTCCAGCAGTTCCGCAGCCGCAACCAGCGCTACATCAGTACCACCGGCCAGGTGTTCTTCCTTGAGCCCGGCGACATCCACGATGGCGAGGCGCCCACCGAAGGCGGCTTCACCTACCGCACCCTGTACCTCGACGCGCCCTGGCTGGAACGCGAGATCGGCACGCTGTTCGAAGAGGCGCCGGGCAACTGCCAGCTGAGCGTGCCTGAGCTGCTGATCGACGACCTGCAACTGGCGCGACGCGTCGACAACGCCTTCCAGGCGGTGCACGGCAACGACCTGAAGATCGTCCGCCAGACCGCCATGGACGAGCTGCTCGACGGCATGACCCGCCACCTGCACTGGCGCCAGCGCGGTGAAGCGCAGGTTCATCTGCCCATGGTGGCGCAGCGCGCGCGGGACTTCCTGCACGCCAACCTGACCGCCGATATCGGCCTCGACGACCTGGCCCGCGCCAGCGGCTGCGACCGCTTCCGCCTGACCCGCGCCTTCAAGCAGGCCTTCGGCCTGCCGCCCCATGCCTACCTGATCCAGCTGCGCCTGGCCCGCGCGCGGCAATTGCTTGGTCGCGGCCTGGCGCCCGCGGACATCGCCGCCGACCTCGGTTTCGCCGACCAGAGCCACCTCGGCCGCTGGTTCCGCCGCGCCTATGGCGTAACCCCCGCCTACTACCGCAAGCGCTGCTCAAAGCTTCCAGACTGAGCCCGCCGCACTGGCGAAGATGAGCTCCCACGGATTTACCGGAGTTCCCGCCATGCACTTCTCGCAGCTCGGCCAATGGCTGCCCTTCATCCTCTTCGCCTTCGTCGCCTCGATCACGCCGGGGCCGACCAACCTGCTGGTGTTCAGCAACAGCGCCCGCTTCGGCTGGGGCGCCGCGCTGCCGATCATGTTCGGCGGCTGCGCGGCGGCCGCCGCACTGGTACTCGCCGTGGGCAGCGGCCTGGGTGAAGTGCTGGCCAGCCTGCCGCGCGTACAACAGGCGATGAGCGTGGTCGGCGTGCTCTGGCTGAGCTGGCTGGCGTGGCAGATCTTCCGCAGCCCTCCGGCAGACCTTGCGCGCGACGGCAACGCCGCCCGCCTGGGCGCACTCGGCGCCGCCGCGCTGCAACTGGTCAACCCCAAGACCTGGATGATGGCGCTGGCGGTGATCAGCGTGTATGCCGGCCACGGCGTCGACCGGCTGGACCGCGTGCAACTGCTGTCGCTGCTGTTCTTCGTCGTGTCGATTCCCTGCACGGCGGTCTGGGCCGGCCTGGGTATCGGCAGCCAGCGCCTGCTTTCGCCCACGCAGATGCAGCGACTCAACCAGTTGATGGCGGTCCTGCTGCTGGTGTCGGCCTGGGCCGGTGCGCTGCTCTGAACAACACTGACAAAGGACCGGCAGCGCTGGCAGAATCCGCGGCAACCACACAAGGAGGCTGGGGCCGTGGAATCCCTGTACTTCTCGCCGATGCTGCTCGGCCTCAACCTGATGCTCGCCAGCGCCATCGCCTGTACCGGCCTCTGGTACTTCGCCCGCCCCTATCGCGGCCCCGGCCTGTGGATGGGCGGCGCCTGGACGCTGATCCTCGGCATCCTGCTGTTCATGGGCTTCATGGCCAGCGGCAGCAAACTGCTGAACATCTCCGGCAACGCCATCCAACTGGCAGGCGAAGCGCTGCTGATGCTGGGCGTCTACCGCTTCCTCGGCCTGCCGCCGCCCTGGTGGACGGTGCCGGCCAGCGCCGCGGCCATGAGCCTGGCACTCAGTTGGCACTGGTGGGTTGCACCGATCAATTCCGAATACCTGATCGCCATCTACGCCACCATCGGCGGCCTGCTGCCGATCCAGGCGAGCCTAGTCCTGCTGCGGGCACCCGGTGAAAGCGAGCTGCGCGGGGTGCGCCGCTTCGTGGCCGTGGCGCTCGGCGCCTACGCACTGGTCACCCTGGCGCGCGCCGCCATCGGCCTGCACGACGGCCTGCAGGGCATTGAGCACGCAGACGTCACCCGCTCCTTCAGCTACCTGCTGCCCTACAACTTCGGCGTCCCCTTGTGGGTGATCGCACTGGTCGGCATGGCGCTGATGACCATGCGCCGCATCCTCGCCGACAGCCAGCGACATGCCTTGGAGGCCTCGGCCAGCGCCGAACGCTTCGAGCGCCTGATGCAGGTTGCCAATGCCGGCATGCTGGTACTGCGCGATGGCCAGGTGGTGGACGCCAATCCCATGCTCGAACGCATGCTGCTCTGGCCCCGCGAACGATTGCTCGGCCAGGATTTCAGCGAACTCTTCGTCGGCGAGGCACGGGAAGAACTGCATGCTCTGCTGACCAGTGCCGACGGCCAGCCCCATGACATCCTGGCCATGCGCGACGACGGCAGCACCTTCGCCGCCGAGCTGAGCATCGAGCCACTGGCAGGCGGGCAACGAGTGGCGGAAATCCGCGACGTCAGCCACCACAAGGCGCTGGAGAACCAGTTGCGCCAACTCGCCACGCTCGACCCGCTGACCAGTGCGCTCAACCGCCGCGCCTTCCAGGCCCAGGCCGAACATGAACTGGCCCGTAGCGCGCGCTATGGCTCGCCGTTGAGCCTGGCGGTGCTCGATCTCGACCATTTCAAGCGCATCAACGACCGGTACGGCCATGCCGCCGGTGACCGCGTGCTCTGTCAGTTCAGCGAGCTGTGCCGGCGGCAGGCGCGCAGCACCGACCTGTTCGCCCGCTTCGGCGGCGAAGAGTTCGTTTTCCTGCTGCCCAGCACTGACGTCGATGCGGCGCGGCACTTCCTCGACAGGTTGCGGGAAAGCCTGCAGGACGTGCGCCTGGATATTGATGACGGCGAGGGCGGCGAACTGAAGGTCAGCGTCAGCATCGGGCTGGTCTCGGCCGCGCGGGCCTGCGATCTCGCGCAATTGCTCGAACGCGCCGACCAGGCGCTGTACCGGGCCAAGGCCAACGGCCGCAACCGACTGGAAAGCGCCGAGCTCTGACTATCCGGGCCTGAGACTCAGAGAATGCCGTCGCGCCTCAGGTAGTCGCGCAGGTGCTCGATGAACGCGTGGATCTTGCGCGTCGCCCGGCGGTTGCTCGGGTAGACCGCGAGAATCTGCGCACCGAAGGTGTCCGGCTCGAAGAAGTAGTCCTCCAGCACCGTCACCAGCCGCCCGCTGCGCAGGTGCTCCAGCACGCTCCAGCGCGGGCAAGGCAGCAGGCCATGGCCGGCGAGGCAGGCGGTCAACAGCACAGCCTGGTTGTCGCTGTTCAGGCGGCCGTTGCGCGGGGTGGAGTAGCGCTCGCCTTCCACGTCGAACCACCAGCGATCATCCAGCGCCGGATGGCGATAGACCAGGCAATCGTGGTCGAGTATCTCGCTGGGGTGCCGGGGCGTGCCGCGCCGGGCCAGGTAGGCGGGTGTGGCGCAGAGCGCCAGGCGGCTCTCGGCGAGGGGTTGGGCGATCAGCCCCGGCAGGTCGCTATTGCCCATGCGCAGGGCGAGGTCGTAGCGGCCATCGAGCAGATCGACATAGCTGTCGGAAAGGTCCACCTGCAGGCGCACGTCCGGGTGCAGATCGAGGAACTCGGCGCAGGCCTGGTCGAGAAACACCGGGCCGACGATCAGCGGCCCGGTGATGCGCAACACGCCGCGCAGGCTGTGCTGCAACTGGGCGATTTCCTCAGTGGTCTCGCGCATCCGCGCCAGCACCTCGCGGGCGCCATCGAGATAGAGCTGGCCGGCTTCGGTCAGCGACATGCTGCGTGTGGTGCGCTCGAACAGGCGCGCGCCGACTTCGATTTCCAGCTGGCCGACCGCCTTGGTGACCGCCGAGGGCGTCTTGCCCAACTGTTCGGCGGCGCGGCTGAAACTGCCGGTCTCGGCACTGGCGACGAACATTGCCAGGCTGCTGAATCTGTCCATCGTCATTCGTGCCAATCCTTCACAAGTGTTATGCCTGGCGGCGACTTCCGCGCGCTCCGGTCCGCCAGTAGCCTGCGCCGCAGACCAACAATAATCCACCGAAAAGCAGAGGGAAGTCATGCACGGCATGCTCAAGGGCGCGCTGGCGCTCGCCATCGCACTGGGTACTTTTGAAGCTCAGGCACAGAACGCGGACCTGATCCTGTACAACGCCAAGGTCTTCACCGCCGAGCCTGGCCAACCGTTGCAGCAGGCCGTTGCGGTTGCTGGCGGCAAGGTGCTGCAAGTGGGCTCCAACGAGGACATCCGCAAGCTCGCCGGTACCGGCAGCAAGCAGGTCGACCTGGGCGGCAAGGTACTGATGCCCGGCTTCATCGACAGCCACTCTCACTCCATCTTCGGCGGCCTGGAGCTGATCTCCGCCAGCCTGCAGGATGAAGAGATGGACCTCGACGCCTTCGTCGCCCGCCTGAAGCAGGACCGCGACAGCGGCAAGGCCAGGAACGGCGACGTCGTGGTGATGAACGGCATGAACTCCAGCTACTGGTCCAAGGCCGAAGGCCTGGCCGAGCGCCTGAACCATGGCGAATGGGAGAAGGTGCCGGTCATCCTGATCGGCAGCGACCACCACACCGCCTGGGCCAACGCCGCCATGCTCAAGCGCGCCAAGCTGGACGCACAGCGAGTACGCGGTCTCAGCTCGCTGGAACAGGGCAACATCACCCACGACAAGGCCTTCAACCCCACCGGTTTCCTGGTGGATTCGGGCTTCGACCTGGTCGCCGCGACCATGCCCGCCGCGAGCACCGAAACCATGGACCGCGCCGGCCGCGCCGCGGTGAAGTACAACAACAGCCTGGGCATCACCGCCTGGATGGACCCGGCCGCCAACGGCGCCCCGGGCGAGGCGGTATTCAACATCAAGCCCACCGAGAAGACCGTCGGTGTACTGCCGGTGTACCGCGACCTGGCCCGCGACGGTGAGCTCACCGCCCACGTTGCCGCGCTGCAGGTGGTCAACCCCAGGAGCACTCCGGCCGATCTGGACGTCATCGAGAAGGTCCGCCAGCAGTTCCAGGGCATCCCCAACCTGACACTGCCGGGCATCAAGGTCTTCGCCGACGGCGTGATCGAATTCCCGGCGCAGTCCGCCGCGCTGCTGGAGAACTACAAGAACAGCCACAAGCCGGGCGAGCTGCTGATCGATCCCAAGCACTTCGGTGAGCTGGTCAGCGCCGCCGATGCCCGTGGCTGGCTGGTGCACGTGCATGCCATCGGCGACCGCGCGGTGCGCGAATCGCTCAACGGCGTCGCGCAGGCGCGCAAGGACCGGCAGAGCGGCGTGACCCACTCGATCACCCACCTGCAGCTGGTCAACCCCAAGGACTTTCCGCGCTTCAAGCAGCTGGGCGTGATCGCCTCGATGCAGCTGGACTGGGCCACCGCCGAGCCCTACACCGTGGAGCTGGTGAAGCCCTACATCGCCGACGAGGCCTACCGCTACATGTACCCGGCCAAGTCGCTGCTGGACAACGGCGCCACCATCGCCGGCGCCAGTGACTGGCCAGTGTCCACGCCCGACCCGCTGAAGGCCATCTACCAGGCCGTCACCCGCCAGGGTGAGGAAGGCGTGCTCAACGCCGCCGAGCGCGTGGATCGCCAGACCATGTTCTACGCCTACACCCGCAACGCCGCGCAGACCATCGGCCTGGGCGACAAGATCGGTAGCCTGGCCCCCGGCAAACAGGCCGACATGGTGGTGCTCGACCGCGACGTCTTCACCGTGCCCGACCAGCAACTGGAAGAGGCGCGCGTGCTCCACACCCTGTTCGAAGGCCGCGAAATCTACCGCGCCGAAGACCAACCGGCTCTCTGAGCCGGGCTCCTGCGCCGGGGCCTGAACACCCCCGGCGCCTTGCCCGCCAGCCCAACTCTTGCCGCAGCTTTCCGAGTTGACCGGGAGGGTCGGCGCTGCGCGGGATTTTTCATCTGCCCACAGACAATCACAACAAAGGGACCCCCGTATGAATCGCCCGCAATGGCTTGTCGGCGCGCTGCTCGCCTGCGCTCCGCTCACCTCCGTCCTGGCCGTGGAGCTCGGCGAGGGCTTCGCCCTGCAGATCGACACCGCCCTGGTCAGCGACTATCGCACCCGCGGTATCTCGCAGACCCAGGGCGATCCTGCCGTCCAGGTAGGCGCCACCCTGCAGCACGCCTCCGGCGCCTACCTGGGCGTGTGGAGCTCGAACGTCGACTTCGGCGGCGGCCTGAAAACCCGCCAGGAGCTGGACTACTACGGCGGCTGGTACTGGCAGGCCAACGACGATATCGCCCTGGACCTGGGCTACATCAAGTACGCCTATCCCAAGGAAAGCCAGTTCAACCAGAGCGACACCTACGCCATCCTCCATGCCTACGGCTTCGAAGTGGGGACCTACTACGGCAACGACTATCCCACCTACTTCGGCGAAGACCAGGCCAACCTTTACACCTACCTGGCCTACAACGCCGAGCTGCCAGCCGAGTTCAAGCTGCGCGTGCGCTACGGCCGCAACGACGCCAAGGACCCGCTCTACCTCTCCGGGAACGGCAGCACGCGCGATACCTACCATGAGTGGGAAGCCAAGCTCAGCCACGAGCTGCTGGGCTTCGACTGGGCGGTGAGCTATATCGATACCGACCTGTCGCAGAACGAATGCCGCACCCAGTTCGGCTTCGGCGACGTGTGCACGGCAACCGTGGTCGCGAGTGTGAGCAGAAGCTTCTAACGCGGATGGACGGGGCGCGAATGGTGCGCGCCCCGCTCGCCCAGCAGGGCGATGGCGCACAGCGCCAAAGCGGCGATGTTGGTGGACACCGGGTTGAATGCACCCAGCAGCAACTGGGGAGCGAACAGCGCTACATCCACCAGCAGCGCCAGCAAAGCGAAAGCCGCCAGCCACAAGGGCCAGCGACTGCGACGAAGCAACAGGATGCACAGCGCCAGGACTATCTCCACCGCACCGGCGACCTGGGCAACGCGCAGGGTCGACAGAGGCCAGTCGTGGGCCTCGATCATGCGGATTTCATCGGGGCTGAGGAACAGCAGCTTGGGCACCAGCCCGTGGTAGAAGAACACCACGCCCAGCGCCAGGCGCGCGATGGCCGCGCTAGTCATTGCCAAGGAAGCGCCCGCGGTGCTGTGGCGACGGCAGCAGGCAAGTATCCTCGCGGCCGAACAAGCGATAGCGGTTGAGCGCGACACGGTCATAGAACCAGTCGCGCAGCGGCCGAGGCACCAGCCAGAGCACACGCAGCCAGTTCCACGGCGCCGGCAACTGGCCGATTACGCGCAGGAAGGCATCGCTGCGCTCGAAGCCTGCGCGACCATCAACAAAGAGCATGGTGTCAAAGTATTCGGTGGGCAGGCCGAACCAGTCGAGAATCGCCTGCCCCTCGGCGGACTGCACGCTGCACAGCTTCACGCGGCGCTCGCGGTCGTGCCGCAGAAGGAAGCGGCTCCAGCCATTGCACAGCCGGCAGGTGCCATCGAACAGCACGACCTTGTCGTCGGGCAGCATGTTGGGGGGCAGAGCCATGGCGTCGCCTCCAGAAGCCTGGTGAAGCAACTTTGCCCGCCGCTTGTGACAAGCCATCGACTCACCCATTGGCCAATGAAAACAACCGGTACTCCACCCATCCCGGCCCCAGGCGCCCCTCGCCCACCGCCAACTGATGGTTGAGCCAGCGGTA
This sequence comes from Pseudomonas sp. PDM18, assembly GCF_014852585.1. Classification (GTDB taxonomy): domain Bacteria; phylum Pseudomonadota; class Gammaproteobacteria; order Pseudomonadales; family Pseudomonadaceae; genus Pseudomonas. The sequence continues at coordinate 737,334 of NZ_JACVBX010000001.1, forward strand.
GCGGTCGTCGCCGACCTCGAAGCGCGGCTGGATCATGAAGTAGGTATCGCCGAACTCGGTGCTGTCGCCCCGCGAGACCGCATGAATGATCTTCGGATTGGCCACCAGCAGCCCGTTGTGCTGCATCAGGATACGCGCGCCATCGTCAGTACGCAGCACCAGGCGCACCTCCAGGTGCCAGCCGCCATCGCTGTCCACCAGGATCCAGTCGCCGCCGCCGGGTAATACCTCGCCACTCAGGCGCTGTCCCTTGAAGGTACCGCCGCCGGCCGCCGAGATCAGTCGTTGGCCCTGCGGCACGCGGCCGATCTCCAGCGGCACACTGGCCTTCACGTTCATTTCCATCAACGGCTCGAGCTTCATCGCCAGCTCCTGAACAAGGTCGTCGTAGACGCATCAGTAAAGCAGCCGGGGCGCGGTGCGGCCATCTGCTCAGGACGATGGACCGAAGCGATAGCGCAAGAGTCGCCCCATGCGGCGCATCGCCGGAATAGCCAGGGTAATCTCGTAGAGCAGCCGCATCCCCAGGGACAGCCGGCCGATCTGCGCACGGTCGTAGGCGGCGATGGCATCGACGAAACGCAGGGCCGGCACCTGTTGCTCCAGCTCCTGCGGCTCGTCGATGCCCCAGTGCAGTAAAGCGCCGGTACGCCGGATGATCGGGTTCCACTGCAACAGGCGGATGCCCAGGCGACTGTAGCCGTCGAATACCAGTTCGCCCTGGCCGAAGCGCGCGGTCAGCGCAGTCAACAGGCGGAACACCTCGTCAGTTTCCACATAGGGCAGCACGCCCTCGGCGACTATCAGCAGCGGTCGCCCGATCGGCACCACGCGCCACCAGCCCGGCGCGGTCAGGGAGCTGGCCAGCAAGTGGCAGTTTTCCCGCGCGGGATACAGGCGCTCGCGCAGCGCGATCACTTCCGGGAGGTCCACCTCGAACCACTGCACGCTGGACGGCGGATCGATGCGAAAGACCCGGCTGTCCAGCCCGCAGCCCAGTTGCAGGACCACACAGACCGGATGCCGCGCGAGGAAGTCGCGCACCCAGTCATCGAACAGCCAGGCCCGCAGGGCGATACCCACCTGCTCGGCACGGCCGATGTGCAGGCGGGCGAAGTCGTAGTCGATCTGCTCCACCGCCTTCCGCGAGAAACGATCGCGCAGCAGGCTGTCGGGCAGCTCGCTCTCCTTCGCCTTGGCGTACAGGGTGATCAGCAGGGTTTCCGGCGTGCCGCGCAGGGTGATGCGTTCCACGTCATTCGTGCAGGTAATAGAGCTTGTTGACGATCTGCCAGCCGTTGCCGATGCGCAGCAGGGCCAGGTAGTCGGTGAAGTGCATGCCGAGGAACTCGTCGGTGACCTTGGCGACCGCGCTGTCGCCGGTGATGTCCAGCGACTTCAGCTCCCAGGGCGGTGGTGCGCCTTCGGAAGGCGGCGACTCGGCCTTGATCGCGCCGATGAACTCGTCCAGCGACGCCCACTCCAGCGCGCCATGGTAGTTGCCGATGATCTTGCAGGACGGATGGAAGGCCAGGCGCAAGCGCGCCTCGTCACCGAAGGTCATGCCCTCGACATAGTCCGTCAGCACGCGGTTGATGGCGGCGCTGTCCGCCGTGTAGTTGCTCATCGCTGCAGCCCTCCCGGCCGGTGACCAATGGGGCAAGGCTAGCACCGCACCCCGGCCTCGCCCTTGCGGGCGACGACCGGAGCCCGGACATCAGACAACCGCCAGGTGCCGCTTGCGGGTCGGCGGCGGGAAGGCGGCGTCGAGAGCTTCGAGGTCCTCGGGCGTCAGGCGCAGTTGCAGCGCGGCGGCGTTATCGCGTATGTGCAACGGCTCCACCGCCTTGGGAATGGCGATCACGCCCGGCTGGTGGATCAGCCAGGCCAGCGCCACACGGGCTGGAGTGGCGTCGTGGCGGCCGGCGATTTCTCCCAGCACCCGGTGGCGCAGCAGCTTGCCGCCCTGCCCCACCGGGCAGTAGGCCATCAGCGGCATGCGCTGTTCCTGGCACCAGGGCAGCAGGTCCCACTCGATGCCGCGCTCCTCCAGGCTGTATTGCACCTGGTTGGTGGCGCAGGCCGGTTCGTTCAGTTCCTGCAGGTCGTCGAGGTCGAAGTTGGACACGCCCCAGCGCTTGATCTTGCCGGCCTCGCGCAGCCGCTCGAAGGCTTCGACGGTTTCCTCCAGCGGATACTGGCCGCGCCAGTGCAGCAGGTAGAGGTCCAGGCTATCAGTGCCCAGGCGCCGCAGGCTGCGTTCGCAGGCCTCGGGGATACCGCGCCGGCTGGCGTTGTGCGGGTAGACCTTGCTGACCAGGAAGACCTGGTCGCGCAGGCCGCTCAGCGCCTCGCCGACCACCTCTTCCGAGCCGCCCTCGGCGTACATCTCGGCGGTGTCGATCAGGGTCAGGCCGCGCTCGATGCCTTCGCGCAGCGCGGCGATCTCGCGCTTGCGCTGGAAGCTGTCCTCGCCCATGCGCCAGGTGCCCTGGCCGATGGCGGGAACGGCGGTGCCGTCGGCGAATACTACGGTGTTCATCTCGTGCTCCTTGTTGCGCTGGTATTGGGGACACGGGGCCGGCCGCCCGAAACCGGGCGACGGGCACACAGGGTAGCGCAGAAGAAGGAGCCGGGCTGTGGATCAGCGGTTGGTCTGCAGATTGCGGCGGGCGGCGTGGCGCTCGATGGCCAGTTCGATCAGCCGGCTGACCAGCTCGCTGTAGGTCATCCCGGCGGCCTGCCAGAGCTTGGGGTACATGCTGATGCGGGTGAAGCCGGGCAACGAGTTCAGCTCGTTGACCAGCACCTCGCCGGTCTGCGTGAGGAACACGTCGACCCGCGCCAACCCTGAGCATTCCAGCGCCAGGAAGGCTTCCACGGCAAGCTGGCGGATCCGCTCGCTGGTCTCGGCGGGAATATCGGCGGGCACCACGACCTTCGCCGCGTCCTCGTCGATGTACTTGCTGTCGTAGGAGTAGAAGCCGCTGCCGACGACGATCTCGCCGCAACCGCTGGCGATCGGCTGTTCGTTGCCCAGTACCGCGCACTCGATCTCGCGACCCTTCACGGCGGACTCCACCAGCACCTTGTCGTCGAAGGCCAGCGCCAGGCGCACGGCTTCGTCGTAGGCCGCTTCGTCCTCGACTTTGCTCACGCCCACCGAGGAGCCCATGTTCGCCGGTTTGATGAACAGCGGCAGGCCGAGCTTGCGCTGCGCCTCGGCGAAAGGCGTACGCGCGGCGCTGGCGCGGGTCAGGGTGACGAAGGGCGTGATGGCGATGCCGGCGTCACGCAGCAGGCGCTTGCTCACGTCCTTGTCCATGCAGATGGCCGAGCCCAGCACGTCGGAGCCGACAAAGGGAATGTCGGCCATGCGCAGCAGGCCCTGCAGGCAACCGTCTTCGCCCTGGGTACCGTGGACGATGGGGAAGATCACGTCGACGTGATCGAGCAACTGGCGGCTGCCGGTTTCCACCAGTTGCTGCTCGGCCTTGCCCGGCACCACGGCCAGCTCGCGGTTGGAACGGTTGAGGGCGATGAGCGCCGGGTTCTCCTGGTTGAGCAGATAGTCGGAGGCATCGTTGAGGTGCCAGCGGCCTTCCTTGTCGATGCCGATCAGCACTGGCTCGAAGCGCTCGCGGTCCAATGCGTCGACGATGTTCTTCGCCGACTGCAGGGACACCTCGTGCTCCGCCGAACGCCCACCGAAAATCACCCCAACGCGCAACTTGCCCATGACAGCCTCCGAATCATCGATGGGCGCTTTCTAACACGGGCTCCGGCGCTTGGGTAGGAACAGTGGCCAGTGAACAGACGGGACGCCCCTCATCAAAATCGGCTCAATGCCTGCGCCAGCTCCCGGGCGGCCTGACCGCTTTGCACGCCGGGGAACAGATGGGTGAAAGGCAAGGCCACGAAACGCCCTTCACGTACGGCGCGCAGGCGCGAGAGCACCGGGTCGGCACGTAGGGTTCGAATCTTCTGCTCGGCCGTGGACCACAGTGCATCAGCCAGCAGGATCACGTCCGGATCGCGCGCCAGCAGTTGCTCGCTGTTGGCGGTGAAGCCACCCAGATCGACGTCCTCGAACAGGTTGCGCCCCCCGGCAACGTGCAGCAACCGGGTGACCACGCCGCGCCGACCCTGGCTTTCCAGGCCGTTGCTGGCGCTGTCGAGGTAGAAGACATCCAGCAGTTGGCGGCCGGTCGCAAGCCGGCTCGCTTCGGCCAGCTCGGCGCGTTGCCGGTGGATCAGTTCCTGCGCCTTCTCCTGCTCACCGAGCAGGTCGCCCAGCGTCGTCAGGTCCGTCTCGACACCGCTGAACAGGTCGTCCTGCCACGCGCCACAACCGGCATCCAGCAGGTAGCTGGCGACGCCATGGCCGGCCAGTTCCTCGCGGGACAGGTTGCCCAGCCGGAAGGCCGAGGCGAAGCCCGCCACCACCAGGTCCGGTCGCTGCGCGTAGACCGCTTCCGCCGACGGATACTGGCGCGACAGCAGCGGCACGCCGCGATAGCTTCCCTTCGTCAGATCGAGATCATCATCGATGTACGCCACGCCGATCAGCCGCTCCCCGGCCCCGAGCGCCAGCAGCAGGTCGGCGGCGTGCTGGTTGAGGGCGAGGATGCGCTGCGGCGGGTGGTCGAGTCGCCAGGTTTGGGCGCAGTTGCGGTAGTCCTGGGCGGAGGCCGTCATTGCGCTGAGCATCACAGCCACCCCGAGCGCCTTAGCCAGCCTGTAGGAACGTGGGGGACGCCTAGTCATTGCTCGCGAACCTGCCCGGATACCCATGGCATCAAGCGGTTCGCGAGCAAGCTCACTCCTACGAAGAGCAACCTGTGCTTCATGGCTCACCGTCCACACGCAGTTCGTCCACCGACACGCCATCACGCAAATGCTCCGCCACCATCCGGCACACCTGCTCGTCACTGCGCAGGCCATACCAGACGCGTTCGGGATAGACCGTCAGCAGCGGCCCGCGATTGCACGGGAATTGGCAGCCGGTGCGGGTCAGCAGGGCGCCCTCGGCGTTCTCGTACAGATCGAGGCGGATCAGCTCGCGACGCAGGGTTTTCCACAACGGCAGCGCACCGCGCCGCACACAACGCGGCCCGGTGCAGAGGAGCAGGTGATGCCGGTGCGGCGGTGGCGCGGACCAGTCCGGCTGCGACGGCACTTCGCCGACGCCCTGGCAATCCAGCTGTTGCGCCGGATCATCAATCGCCGCCAGCACCGCCGCCGCATCCAGCCCGCGCCGGCCGAGCGCAGAAGCGGTGACCTTCGGCGGCGGCGCCTGCGGGTGCTCCGCGAACAAGGCAGCCAGTTCAGCCCGCAACCAGTCGAGATAGGCGCCGTCGCCGGTCGGTTCAAGGTCCACCAGCAGCAGTTCTCGCTCCTCGGCCAAGAGCTCGCGCACCCGCGCCCACAGCGAATTGAAACCCTCACCGGTATCGATGCACTCGACACCGGCAAGACGCGCCGACACCTCGCGGTGCAAGCGCTCGCCCTGGGCGCCAGCCAGCGGGCCGACCAGCAGAATGGCCTTCATCAGAAGCTGAAGGTGTAGCGCAGTTCGGCGGTGCGCGGGCGGCCTAGGTTGTCCACCTGGCGGATGCCGTTGCTGGTGCGACCAGTGGCGTAGTCGCGGTCCAGCAGGTTCTCCAGCAGCAGGCTCAGACGGTGCGCGTGGGCAGCGTCGAGGTAGCGGTAGGCGTCGCCGTCGAGCACCGTGTAGTGGCCATAGTCGTCGTCCTGGGCGCTGACGATGGAGCCGATATAGCGCGTGGCAAGGCCCGCCCCCCAGAGGCTGTCGTCATAGCCCAGGCGCACACGGGCGAAGAAGTGCGGGATGTTGTTCACCGTCACCCCCTCACGGCTGTCCACCAGGTTGCGCGTGGCGTCGGCCGAGACCTGCCAGTGCCGGCCAACCTGCAACTGACCGTTGGCTTCGATGCCCCGTACGGTGATCTCGCCGTTGCCGTTCACCCACTGATCGCCCGCGAGGGTGATGAGATCGGTGATCTCGCGGCGGAACAGCGTGACGCTGCCGCTCCACGGCTGCTCGAACAGCTCGCCGTTGTAGTCCAGGCCCAGCTCGGCGTTGCGGCTGCGCTCGGGCTTGAGGTCGCGGTTGCCGACTTCATCGCCCGGCTCGTTGACGAACAACTGCTCGGCGGTGGGCAGCTTGAAGGCGGTGCCGAACTGGCCGCGCAGCTTGAGCTGCTGCGTGAGGTCGTAAAGCGAGGTCAGCATCCACACGGTGGCGCCTTCACCGCCGGAGATTTCCTCGCGGCGCACGCCCAGGCTCGGGTGCCAGTCGGGCAGCGCCTCGATGTTCGGCCGCAGCTGGGCGTAGAGCGCGTGGGACTCGGCCTTGTCGTTGTCGATGATCAGCACATCGTCCTGGCCCTTGTACCACTGGTTGTCGTTGCCCAGGACCAGCTCGTGACCGCCCGCCAGCTTCGCCTTGCCTTCGAGCTGCGCGCCCCAGTCGGTGAAGCCCCAGTAGTCGTTGTGATTGAGCACCTGGGTGCCGCCGCCCTGCAGGTTGTAGACGCGGTCGTAGCGGGTATCCCAGTCATTGATGTGGGTCTTGGCGAACCAGCTGAAGTCCTCGCTGACGCTCTGCTGGAAAGTCGCCGTGGCAATCTGCTGCACGCGGTTGTTGCTGGTGTGGTGGTTGGAAGTTGGCCGGGCGAAGTCCAGCTCGGCGTCGGCGTACTGGTAGAACAGCCCCAGCCGCGAGGCATCGCCGATGGCCTGGATGGCCTTGGCGCCGAATACGTTGACGTCGTAGGAGCGACGCTTGTCGCTCACCGTGTCGGTCATGTCGCGGTCGCGGTAGGGCTGGTAGCCGTCGGAGCGGTTGTGGCTGACGTAGGCCATCAGGCCGAGGTCGCCCAGGCCGTTCTGCGCGATCTTCTCGGCGCGGGCATCACCACTGCGGCCCTTGAAGGTGTCCAGGCCGAGATTCACTTCGCCGGCCGCCTCGCGGCTCCGCGCGCTGCGGGTGACGATGTTGATCACCCCGGACACCGCCTGGGTGCCGAACAGCAGGCCCTGGCCGCCCTTGAGCACTTCGATGCGCTCCACCGCGGTGGTCGGCAGGGTGTCGATGTAGATGCCGCCGTAGAGGCGGTTGTTCAGCCGCACGCCGTCCAGCAGGATCAGCGTGTCGTCATTACGCCCGCCGAGCAGTGAGTAGGTGCCGTAGTCGAACGGTCCGTTCTTCGGCGCAACGAACAGGCCGGGCACGACCATCTGCAGCACGCGGGTGATGTCGGCGCTGGGGCCGGCGCGTTCGATCTGCTGGCGGTCGATGACCTCCAGCTTGCTGCCGTAGCGGGCCATGTCGGCCACGGTGGTGGATTCCACGGAAGGGCCGCTGACGATTTCATCGGCCAGGTCGAGCGGCGCCGCAGCGAGCTGCGAGCCAAGGACACAGAGAGGAAGGACAGAACTCCAGCGCAGGACACGCCGGTTCAGGAACGAAGAATGTTGCAAGGTGATCGCCTCGAAATCGGGATTTCGCAGGCGGCGCAGCGACACCCGGAACGAGCGCGCCCCGGGAACCGGCTCACGCCCGCCCACCGCGGGTTTGCCAAACAGGTTCCAGGCCGGTCTCCGGGCTTGCGAGGGTCATGAAACGTCCGCCTTCCCATGCCTGAGCACAGTGGCCTAGTGGATGCTTCGCTCGCTTACCGTTGCGGGGGCAGCGCCGGACTGGTCGCACGAGGGCGACGCACCGGCTTCCCGTTTCACCCCACGCACGGCGGCGGGGGGCACCTGAAACGGGGCGAATCTGAACACTTGGCGGACGAAAGCGTCAAGCGCAGGGGTTGGGCAGGATGTTGCGGGCTTGGCGCGAAAGCGCGGGATCAGTGCCAGGGATCGTAGGTGCCGAAACTCCAGATGTGCCCTTCCGGATCACAGCAGGTGAAACCCTGGCCGCCGTAGTCCTCGTCCTTGATGTCGATGACGATCTGCGCGCCGCCGTCCACTGCCGCGCGATACAGCACCTCGGCATCCTTCACCACCACGTAGATGCTCTGCGTGCAGCCGCCCATCTCGTCGGGCTGGCGCATCAGCCGGCCGTATTCGTTGTCGTGCAATGACCCGAGCATCACCAGCCCGCTGCCGTCGGCCAGCGCCAGCTGCGCGTGGGCGATGCCGCCATGATCATCGGCGACCACCAGTTGCCGCTGGAAGCCGAAGGTGGCGCACAGCCAGTCGATGGCCTGGGGCGCATCGCGGTAGCGCAGGCAAGGGATGACGCTGGGGCGGGCAATGGGAGCGGGCGTGGACATGGCGGTCTCCAGCAAGAACGGGCGCGATGATCTGAGCATAGTCACCCGTTTTCGCCCCTCAGCGCCATGCGGCGACCAGCAGCAAATCGGTAAGCCGCATCGAAGCGCAATTTCCTGCAAGACCGCTCGACGGGTCGGTCGTAGTGTCGACGCAACGATCCCAAGGAGAACACCACCGTGACCCAACGCCAACCGATCAACCTGCAGGCCAAGCTCGACCGCATCAGTGAAACCTGGCAACCACGGGTGATCGCCGAGATGAACGACTACCAGTTCAAGGTGGTGAAGCTGCAGGGCGACTTCGTCTGGCACAGCCACGCCGACACCGACGAGACCTTCATCGTGCTGGATGGCGAGCTGCGCATCGACTTCCGCGACGGCCCGCTGACCCTGCGCGCCGGCGAACTGTACGTGGTGCCCCGCGGCGTGGAGCACAAGCCCTACGCCGAGCACGAGGTGCAGGTGATGCTGATCGAACCGCGCGGGGTGCTGAACACCGGCGACCAGGGCGGCGAACGCACGGCGGAGAATGATCGCTGGGTGTGACCGTCGATCGACGGCATCGTGCGCCGCCGATCAGCGGCATCTCGCCTTCGGGCGACGGCTGCTATGCCTGACGGGAGGAAACCGCTCCCAGCCGGCGGCTGTAACGCCTGGGAAACAACAGGCGTGACTCTGGCGGCGGTACCGATTCGGGTCCGCGACACTTGACTGCCCGGACCCGGGCCAGAGGTGCGACATGCTCTATCTGGTGAGTTGGACCATTCCCATGGAAAACCGTGATGCCGCCATCGAGCGCTTCCTCAAGAACGGCGCACTGCCGCATGCTGCGGTAAAGCTGCTAGGCCGCTGGCATGCCGTCGGGCACATGCTCGGCTTCGGGTTGGCCGAAGCCGAGAGCCCTATCGAAATACAACGCTGGATGATGCAGTGGAACGATCTGCTGGACATGCAGGTTCATCCTGCCCTCACCGACCAGGATCTGGCACCGCTGATGATGGAGCTGATGCAGCAGAAACAGGCTGCGCTCAATCGCTGAGTGCGCTCGCGCCAACCTTCGCCCCGAAGCGCTTGCGATAATCGCTCGGCGCCATCCCGGTGATCTTGCGGAAGGTGCTGCGGAACGAGCCCGGATCGAGGTAGCCGACCGTATAGGCGATGTGGTCCACCGTGCCGTTGGTGAATTCCAGCAGCTCGCGCGCCTTGCCTACCCGCAGGTGCTGGCAGTACTCGGTGGGCTTGAGCCCGGTGGCGGCGCGGAAGCGGCGCAGGAAGGTGCGCTCTTCCAGTCCAGCCTGGGCGGCCATGGCAGCGAGGCTGACGTCCACCGCGCCGTTGCCCTGCAGCCAATGCTGCACCTTGAGGATGGCGGCGTCGCCATGCCCCAGCAGCGGGGCGAAATTGCTGCCGCATTGCTGGGCGCTGTCGCTGTGTTCGACCACCAGGAAACGTGCGGTGCGGTTGGCGATGCTCGGGCCGAGCAGGCGGTCGACGATGCGCAGGCCCAGTTCGGACCAGGCCATCAGCCCCGCGGAGGTGATCAGGTCGCCGTCGTCCACCATCGGCTTGTGCGCTTCCAGGCGCACGCGCGGGAAGCGTTCGGCGAAGGCCTCGGCACCACTCCAGTGGGCTGTGGCGCTGCGGCCGTCAAGCAGCCCCGCCTCCGCCACCAGCAGGCCGCCGATGCACACCGAGCCTACGATGGCGCCCTCGCCGTGGCGCGCGGCGAGCCAGTCGGTGAGATTGCGCAGCGGCGCGGCGTCGGGCAGCCCGAACAACGAGGGCGGCACCAGCACGGCGACCAAGCGACTGTCGGCGCCTGGATGCGTGTCGAACACACGCCGCGGCTCACCGCCGTCCTCACCGGACCAATGGCTGACGCGCAGTGCCGGCAGCTGCTGCGCGGCTTCTTCGCCGGCGATGCGCTCGGCCACCGCGAACAGGTCGGTCAGCCCATGCAGCGCCGCCGTCTGTACACCGGGATAGAGCAGCAACCCGATCTCGACGACGCTCCGTTCCACAGCCATTGTCAGTTTTCCCCCGGTTATTGTCGTTCCGGCTGATCACCGCGCGGCGCGCGGCGAACCATACTGGTCGCACTTCCTCACCACTCAATAAGGAATTCGGAAATGGCCAAGCAAGCGCTCATCCTAGTGGATATCCAGAACGACTACTTCCCTTCCGGCAAGTGGCCGCTGGTCGGCATCGAAGCCGCCGCCGACCATGCAGCCAAGGTACTGGCCGCCTTCCGCGAGCGCGGTGACCTGGTGGTCCACGTGCGCCACGAATTCGAAAGCGCCGACGCCCCGTTCTTCGCTCCCGGCAGCGACGGCGCGAAGATCCACGGCAAGGTCGCCAATCTGCCCGGCGAGCCGGTGGTGCTCAAGCACTTCGTCAACTCGTTCCGCGACACCGACCTGAAGGCCATCCTCGACCAGCACGGCGTGGAATCGCTGGTGGTGGTCGGCCACATGAGCCACATGTGCGTGGATGGCGCAGTGCGCGCCGCCGCCGACTTCGGCTACCCGGTGACCGTGCTGCACGACGCCTGCGCCACCCTGGACCTGGAGTTCAATGGCGTGAAGGTTCCGGCAGCCCAGGTACATGCGGCGTATATGGCCTCCCTGGCATTTGCCTACGCCGAAGTGGTCTCCACCGCCGAATACCTGAATCGCTAATCAACCCGTTCGGCAAAAGCGGCCTCCCCGAAGGCCGCTTTTCGTTCAGAAGCGCTCCGTAACACTGCCGACGAACCGGTGCAGCAGGACGTGAGAAGCTGCGAAACACTCCGCCGGCTTTCCGCTATCATCGGGCCACATTCGCCTGCCGATAAGGACATCCCATGAGCGTTTCTTCGATCATCACCCTCGCCATCATCGCTGGCGTCATCTTCCTGCTGATCAGCGTGTTCAACCGCCTGGTGGCGCTGCGCAACCGCTACCAGAACGCCTTCGCGCAGATCGAGGTGCAACTCAAGCGCCGCTATGACCTGATCCCCAACCTGGTGGAAACCGCCAAGGCCTACCTCAAGCACGAGCGCGAGACGCTGGAAGCGGTGATCGCCGCGCGCAACGCTGCGGTGGCAGGTTTGAAGGCCGCTTCCGAGCAACCCGGCGACGCCGGCCGCATGGCGCAACTGGCCGCCGCCGAGAACGCTCTGGGCGGCGCCATGGGCCGCCTGAACGTGACCCTGGAAGCCTACCCGGACCTCAAGGCCTCGCAGAACTTGCAGCAGGTCAGCGAGGAGTTGTCGAGCACCGAGAACAAGGTCGCCTTCGCCCGCCAGGCCTACAACGACTCGGTGATGGAGTACAACACCTACCGCCAGTCGTTCCCCGCCAACTTCCTGGCCACCACCTACGGCCACAGCAAGGACGCCAGCCTGCTGGAGTTCGAGGACAGCAAGGTCATCCAGGCCGCGCCGAAAGTCGCCTTCTAAAATCCTGGCGCAGGAAGCGCGATGAACTTCTTCGAACACCAGGACCGCGCCCGCAAGCAGACCGGGCGCCTGGTCCTGCTGCTGACTGTCGCAGTGGTCTGCCTGGTCACCATCACCAGCGTCGCTCTGGGTTGGCTCTGGCGACATCTGGGCGAACCGGCGCTGCACCTCACCTCCCGCGCCTCCCTGCCCGACCCGGAGCTGTACCTGTCGGTGGCCGCCGTAATCATCGGCGTGGTCGTCCTCGGCGCGTTGTACAAGCAGGTGCAGTTGAGCGCAGGCGGCAAGGTGGTGGCCGAGAGTCTCGGCGGTCGCCTGCTCAACCTCAGCGCCGGCAACGCCGATGAACGCCGTCTGCTCAACGTCGTCGAGGAAATGGCCCTGGCCTCCGGCTCGCCAGTGCCGCCGGTGTACGTGCTGGAAGATGGCTCGATCAACGCCTTCGCCGCCGGGCTGACGCCACGCGACGCGGTGATCGGCATCACCCGTGGCGCCATCGAGCAGCTCGACCGCAACGAGCTGCAGGGCGTGATCGCCCACGAATTCAGCCATATCCACCACGGCGACATGCTGCTCAACACGCGGCTGACCGCCCTGCTCCACGGCATGCTCCTGCTCGGCCTGATCGGCGGGATGCTGTTGCGCGGCTGGAGCGAAACCAGTACCGGCATCCGGGTCAGCAGCCGGAGCAGCAGCAACGACAAGAACGGCGGCGGCAGCGTGGTACTGCTGGTGATCGGCGCCGGCGTGGTGCTCTACGTGCTGGGTTATGTCGGAACCTTCTTCGGCCACCTGATCAAGGCTTCGGTGAGCCGCCAGCGCGAGTACCTGGCCGACGCCTCGGCGGTGCAGTTCACCCGCGATCCCTCGACCATCGCCGGCGCGCTCAAGAAGATCGGTGGCAACCCGCTGGGCGCCCTGCTCAGTGCACCACGCGCGGCCGAGTTCAGCCATATGTACTTCGGCGATGGCGTGGGCAGCAGCTGGTTCGACACCCACCCACCGCTGAAGGAGCGCATCCGCCGCGTCGAGCCGGGCTGGGACGGTCGCTTCCCGAAGTTCGAGCCGCGCCTGGACGTGGCACTGATGAACAAGGAAGCCTGGACCGCCGCCGTCACCGGCCAGCCTTACCAGCCCAGCGCCGTGGAAGTGGCCGTGGCAGCAGTCGGCGCGCCGACTGCTGCCCACCTGCTGGAAGCGCGCAGCACCCTGCAACGCCTGGATGAGCGCCTGCAACGCGCCGCCCACGACAGCGAAGGTGCCGAGGCTCTGATCTACGGCCTGCTGCTGGACAGCGAGCCCGGCCTGCGTGCGCGCCAGCTGGAAGAGATCAAGAAGCGCCTGAACCTGAGCCTGGCGCTGCAACTGGACCTGCTGGAAGAGTCGCTACTGCGACTCGATCCCGGTCAGCGCCTGCCGCTGCTGGACCTGGCGATGCCGGCGCTCAAGCAACTGGACGCCAAGGCCTTCCTCGCCCTGCGCGAGAACATGGCGCTGCTGATCAAGCTGGACGGCAAGGTGAAGCTGCTGGAGTGGACCCTGCTGCGCATCGTCGAACGCAACCTGCGGCCGGGCGGCGGAAAGATCGGCAACGTGGCGCTGGCGGAGCTTGCCGAAGAGTCCGCGACACTGCTGGCCTTCCTCGCCCGCGTCGGTGAAACCAGCGATGCGGAAACCGCAGAGGCGTTCGCCGATGCCTGGAGCGGCCTGCCCTTCCCGCCTCACCCCTTACCGGCGGATGGCAGCCTGCGTGACCTGGAAGGCGCTCTGAAAAAGCTGGAGCAACTCAGGCCGCTGCAGAAGCCGCAACTGCTCAAGGCGCTTGCGCGCTGCATCGAGCACGACGGGCGCATCAGCACCGGCGAGGCCGAACTGATGCGCGCGGTGGCGGATATCCTCGATTGCCCGATGCCGCCGTTGTTGGCCGGCTGACGCTCCAGCACGTAGGGCGGATAACGCTGCCGCGTTATGCGCCCTACGAACATCACAGGCGCGAGACAAGGGCGCTTCCTGTAGAAGCGGATTCATCCGCGATGGATTTCGCGGACAAGGTCCGCTGCGTTGCGGTTCGCGAGCAAGCTCGCTCCTACAAAGAGCCGAATATCCCAACCTCCCGATCCCCGGCTCTGGCTCTGGCTCTGGCTCTGAAGACTTCCAGAGAAATATCCGCGCACGCCGAATGCCCCGTTCAACGAGGGAATTTTTCGCCTAAGCGAAAAACCGGATGTCCGGGGCAAGACCTTTGCCTACTTTGCGTGGGGCGGCCATCCGTCGCTTGGCAAAGTAGGTCGCCCGAGGGGGCGAAACCACAGAGTCCACGCGCACGCCAAAGCGGCGCTGAAACACCCAAGCCAACGCAGCGAACCTGCAATACCACAGCAAAAAAAACGCCGACCCAGCCGATGGGTCGGCGCAATCGAATACGTAGTCACCCGCATATCGCCAGCGAGCCCATCGTCCTAGGATGGCCGTCACCACTGACGCCGGACTGCGCTCCATGCCCCACATCGCCATCGACTACACCGCCAACCTCGCCGACGATCTCGCACCGCTGGGCCTTGCGCAAAAACTCCACGAGGCCGCGCAGAGTCTCGGGGTGTTCCCCATCAACGGCCTGCGCACCTTCGCCCGCGCCATCGGGGAATACCAGGTGGGCGCGAACACTAAGAACGAAGCCTTCATCAATATCCAGGTCCGCATCGCCCCCGGCCGCCCGGAGGAGTTGCGCCAGCGCATCGTCGACACGCTGTTCGCCACCGCCGAGCAGACCCTCGCCGCGCTCATCGAAAAACGCCCCGTCGGCCTGCAACTGGAGATCACCGAGTTCGACCGCAGCCTGACCCGCATGGCCGGCAGCCTGCCCAGCGCCTGATTCGGCACGAAAAAAAGGGCCTCCGCAGAGGCCCTTCTTTCATTCGCTCAACCGCGCATCAGGCACGGCTGGCGACGCTGCCCTGCTCTTTCGGAGCCAGATTTTTAGGAGCAAGGTTCAGCGCGTAGTACAGCACCGTCAGCAGCACCAGGAACGCCGGGCCGATGTACAGCGCGATGCGGGTGTCCTCGAAGAAGGCCATGAGCACCACCACCAGCACCAGGAAGGCCATGGCGAGGTAGGAGCTGAGCGGGTACAGCCACATCCTGAACTGCAGTTTGCCGGCTTCGGCGGCGGAGAGGCCGCGGCGGAATTTCAGCTGCGCCAGCAGGATCATCGCCCAGGTCCAGATCGCACCGAAGGTGGCGATGGATGTCACCCAGGTGAACACCTTCTCGGGTACCAGATAGTTCAGCAGCACGCCCAGCAGCAGCGCGAAGATCGACAGCAGCAGCGCATTGCGCGGCACGCCGCCCTTCGAGGTCTTGGCGAACACGGCCGGCGCCTGGCCATGCTGGGCGAGGCTGTAGAGCATGCGGCCGGTGCTGAAGATGCCACCGTTGCAGGACGACAGCGCGGCGGTGATCACCACGAAGTTGATGATGCCGGCGGCGGTCTTGATGCCCATGCGCTCGAAGGTCATCACGAAGGGGCTGCCCTGGGTGCCGATCTCGTTCCACGGGTAGATCGACATGATCACGAACAGCGCGCCCACGTAGAACAGCAGGATGCGCCAGAACACCGAGTTGATCGCACCGGGGATGGTCTTCTGCGGGTTCTTCGCTTCACCGGCGGTGAGGCCGATCATCTCCACGCCCAGGTAGGCGAACATCACCATCTGCAGCGACATCAGCACGCCGGTGATGCCGTGGGGCATGAAGCCGCCGTTGCTCCACAGGTTGGAGATGCCGGTGGCGATGCCACCGTTGCCCAGGCCGAAGAAGATCATGCCGGCGCCGGCCAGGATCATGGCGACGATGGTGACGATCTTGATCAGCGCGAACCAGAACTCGAATTCACCGAAGGCGCGCACGGCGATGAGGTTGATGGTGCCCATGCTCGCCAGCGCGGCCAGTGCCCAGATCCAGCGCGGCACGTCAGGGAACCAGATGCCCATGTAGATGGCCACCGCGGTGATTTCCGCGACGCAGGTCACCAGCCAGAGGAACCAGTAGTTCCAGCCGGTCAGGTAGCCGGCCAGCGGGCCGAGGTAGTCCTGCGCGTAGCGGGCGAAGGAGCCGGCCACCGGATTGTGCACGGCCATCTCGCCGAGGGCGCGCATGATCACGAGGATGGCGAGACCGCCGATGATGTAGGAGAGCATGATGGCCGGGCCGGCCATCTGGATGGCCTTGGCGGAGCCAAGGAACAGGCCGACGCCGATGCAGGCGCCCAGGGCCATGAGACGGATGTGCCGCTCGTTGAGATCCCTTTGGAGATCGTGGGACGACATGGTGATGCAACCTCATTTTGTTCTTGGGAGTAATCAGCTGCGGACTCTGAGTGCAGTCAGGGTGCGGAACCACCGGAAAGGCTTCGCCACCGCGCCGGGAGGCACGGAGAGAGAAGTGTCTGGCAGTTCCAGGACGGCACACCGGAAGAGGCTGCCCGCTCTTGTGAAGCGGACGTGGGCATTGCGGGAGGACCACGGCTGAGGTCGCGGGCGAGTGTTACACAAGTGTGTAGGAAACGTCTGCACCACCAAGGTGCAATGTGACCAAAGGAATAGCGGCGTATCGCCACATCCACGCGCCCGGCCAGGGCCGTTTTAGAGCGGTTCAGCCCGCCAGCGGCTGCAGTTCCAGCAACAGCGAGCAGGCCTGGCCGGTGCCCGGATGGCGCGGTTCGCGCAGCTGCCGCAAACGCCAGCCGCTGGCGGCCAGCAGCGCCAGCCAGGACTCCAGGGTGCGGAAGAACCAGGGCATCGGTGAGTGGAACTCGCCACCGAATGCGGCGAAGGTTTCCAGGCGCCAGCCATCGGCATAGGGCTCGTCGCCGCAGGCGGTCCAGGGGTGAACGGTCTGGATCAGCAGCCGCCCGCCGGGGTTGAGCCGCTCACGCAATGCGCCGAGCAACGGCGCGATGGACTCATCGAGTAGCGCGAAGTTGCAGACCAGCACGTCGAACTGGCCCAGGCTGCTGCCGGACTCGATCAGCGCCACGTAATCCATCACCTCGAAGCGCCCCTCGCCTGCAGCCTGCGCCGAATCGATCAGTGGCGCCGAGGCATCCACGCCGACGCACTCGCTGCCCCGCTCCGCCAGCGCGCGACACAACCAGCCTTCGCCGCAGCCGATATCGAGCACGCGCCGCGCTGGGCCATCGGCGATAGCGCCGAGGATCGCTGCGTCAGTGACCAGCCGCCGGCTTTCGATACGCTGCTCGCGCACCGCACGGGTCCAGGCATCGGCGTTGGTCTGCCAGCTCTGGCGGATTCGGGCGTCGTGATCGGTCATGGTCTGCTCCGTGCGATCGCGCGCATGGCGCGCATGGCGCGCTCCTACAAAGGCTTCAACACCTTGGGCACCGCCAACCCCTTGGGTGGCGGCGTCTGCGGCAGCGCTTCACGGCAGCCGGCGTCACGGAACGGCCCGCCGATCTTCTGCCAGCCACTGCCCGGCGACGTCTGCTGGCAGGTGTAGGCGCCATCGAGCTTGCTCTGCCAGCGGTAGAACGGCATGGGCGCCGCCTGGGCGCTCAAGGACGCCAGCAGCAGCGCTGCCAGAGGCAGAACACGGGGCAGGCTGCAAGGCAGAAAAGGCGAACGCATGGGCAAGGGTTCCTGTCGAAGTCAGTACATTGCACCTGCTGGCCGTCGGCAAATCAATCCGCACGGCCATGAACGGTGCCAGCCGGTGCGCAGTTTTTTTGCCGCCGACTACGCTGGAAGTTAGGAAAGCCGCGGGGGAAGCGGGTTTCGCGGCGCCAGGATGGCGCCGGCCATCACGTGGGCGGAGTCCGCTACCTGGGCTGTCGTACAAGCAAGGGCGGGGCGTGAAGATGGGCAACTCGAAGCATTCCGGTACGCAAGTGGCAGGTCAACCGGGAAGTCTGGGGCCCGGCCTTTCCCCGCAGAAAGTGCATCACCACCGTTTCCTCATCCTCTTCCTCTTTCTCCTGCCGTTGCTGGCCGCCATGGGCGCGGCGCTGCTCTATGAAGCGCGCACCTCCAAGCTGCAGGCGCGCGAGCTGGCACGCTACGCCACCGGGCTGACCTGGAGCCTGGAACAGGGCGGCACCGGCGACGTGGTCTATCCCCAGGGCGGCCCCTTCGACCGGCGCCTGGGTTACCAGCAGCTGCCGAGCTTCCTCGGCCGCTTGCACGAGCGCAATTTCGTCACTCTGAGCCAGGCGCGCTTCTCCGATCCGCTGATGCAGTACACCAGCCACGGCATGTTCCCGCCCTACCCGGAGAAGGCCCAGGCCGGCGTCGACATCGCCGACTGCCGCGGCCTGCCGATCTACAACTTCCGCTACCCGCAGCGGCTCTACGCCAACTTCGAGAGCATCTCGCCGGCCATCGTCAACAGCCTGCTGTACATCGAGAACCGCGATCTGCTCGACCCCGACCGTCCCTACCTGAACCCGGCCATCGACTGGAGCCGCTTCACCCAGGCTTCGGTGGCGCAGGTGGGCAAGCTGGTCGGCCTGGGCAATCACGCGCCCGGCGGCAGCACCCTCGCCACGCAGATCGAGAAGTACCGCCACTCCGAGGACGGCCGCACCAACTCCATCACCGACAAGCTGCGGCAGATGGCTTCGGCCAGCGTGCGCACCTACCAGAACGGCGCGGAGAATATGGCCGCGCGGCGCAACGTCGCCCTCACCTACCTGAACTCCGTGCCGCTTTCGGCGCAGCCCGGTTACGGCGAAGTCAGTGGCCTGCCGGACGGGCTGTGGATCTGGTACGGCGCCGACTACCAGCAGGTCAACAAGCTGCTCAACGCCCCGCCCGGCTCCGGCGCCGAACTGGCCGCCCAGGGCAAGGCGCTGCGCCAGGTGGTGTCGCTGATGATCGCCCACCGCCGGCCGTCCTGGTACCTGGCGCGCGGCCGAGAACAGCTCGCCGTGCTGACCGACAGCTACCTGCGCCTGCTGGCGCAGAACAACGTGATCGCCCCCGAACTGCGCGACGCCGCACTCAAGCAGAAGCTTACGTTCCGCGATCCGCGCAGCGAGCCGAGCTTCACCCCGCTGGAGAACAACAAGGGCATCGGTCTGGCCCGCACCCGCCTGGCCGGCATGCTCGATGTGCCGCTGTATGACCTCGACCGCTTCGACATGAGCTTCACCACCACCCTGCAGCATGAGTTGCAGGAGCAGGTCACCGGTTACCTGCGGCATCTGTCCGACCCGGAATTCGCCGAGCAGATCGGCCTGTTCGGCGAGCACCTGCTGTCCAAGGACAAGACCAGAGACGTGCGCTACAGCTTCACCCTCTTCGAGCGCACTCCCAGCGGCAACCGCGTGCGCGTGCAGACCGACAGCACCGAGCAACCCTTTGACATCAACGAAGGCAGCAAGCTGGAACTGGGCTCCACCGCCAAGCTGCGCGTGCTTTCCACCTACCTGGAAACCATCGCCGACCTGCACCAGCTGTACGCTCCGATGAGCGTGGCGGAGCTGAAGAAGGTGCCGGTGGAGCCGCTGGATTTCCTTACCCGCTGGTCCATCGACTACCTGATCACCGCCAAGGACCGCGACCTGCCGGACATGCTCGCCGCCGCGCTGCAGCGCAAGTATTCCGCCAGCCCCTACGAGAGCTTCTTCACCGGCGGCGGCATCCACACCTTCAGCAACTTCCGCAAGGAAGACAACGGCCGCATCCCGACCCTGCAGGACGCCCTGCGCGAGTCGATCAACCTGCCCTTCGTGCGCCTGCTGCGCGACCTGGTGCGTCACGACATCTACGCCAACGAGGGCAGCAAGGTCGCCGTGCTCGCCGACGACAAGGACCCGCGCCGGCAGGACTACCTCGACCGCTTCGTCGACAAGGAAAGCCAGGTCTACCTGCTGCGCTTCTGGCAGAAGTACAAGGGCAAGGACAACGACGCGCGCCTGAGCACCTTCCTCGACGGCCTGCGCGCCTGGCCGGTGCGGCTGGCGGCGATCCACCGCTACCTGCAGCCGCAGGCGGATGTCCCGACCTTCGCCGCCTTCCTGCAGGATCGCCTGAAGCAGGGCAAGTACGCCGGCGACAAGCTCACCGACAAGCGCATCGAGGACCTCTACACCCGCTACGGGCCGGGCGCCTTCAACCTCAACGACCAGGGCTACGTGGCCCGCGTGCACCCGCTGGAACTCTGGCTGCTGGGCTACCTGCAACGCCAGCCGGCAGCGACCTTCGCCGACGCCGTGGCCGCCAGCAGCGCCGAGCGCAAGGAAGTCTATGGCTGGCTGTTCAAGTCGCGGCACAAGTACGCCCGCGACAAGCGCATCCGCATCATGCTGGAGGTGGAAGCCTTCCTCGACCTGCATGAACAGTGGAAGCGCCTGGGCTACCCGTTCGACCACCTGGTGCCATCGCTGGCCACCGCGCTGGGCAGCTCGGGCGACCGCCCGGCGGCGCTGGCGGAGCTGATGGGGATCATCCTCAACGATGGCGTGCGCCTGCCGACCCTGCGCATCGACAGCCTGCACTTCGCCGCCGCCACACCCTATGAAGTCACCCTCGGCCCGGAATCCGGCAATGGCCGCCAGGTGATGCGCTCGGAAGTGGCCCAGGCCCTGCGCACGGCGCTATCCCAGGTGGTGGATGCGGGCACTGCGCGGCGTCTGTCCGGCACCTTCAAGCTGGCTGATGGCAATGCACTGGTGATGGGCGGCAAGACCGGCACCGGCGACAACCGCATCGAGAGCGTCACCCGCAGTGGCTGGGTGAAGAGTTCGAAGGCGATGAACCGCACGGCGACCTTCGTCTTCTACATCGGCCCGCGCCACTTCGGCACGCTCACCGCCTACGTGGCGGGCAGCGAGTCGGACGGCTTCAAGTTCACCTCGGCGCTACCGGTGCAAGTGCTCAAGGGCATGGCGCCGCTGCTGACCAGCTACCTGGAACCGGGGATCAGCACCGGCTGCCAGGAGCGGCTGGACAATCTGCGGGTGAGTTGGCGCTGAGCCAGGAGGCGGGACTGTCGTAGATCGCATACACCGGCGCTCCTACAAAATCTCCGTGCTCGCCGGCCGCCCCCTACGCACGCCCCGCCATCAGATACTCTGCACGCTCTTCACGTACAGCGCCTCGACCTGCTCCCGCGCCCACGGCGTGCGGCGCAGGAAGGTCAGGCTGGACTTGATGCTCGGGTCGTTCTTGAAGCAGCGCACGTCGATGCGCTTGGCCAGCCCGTCCCAGCCGTACTGCGCCACCAGCTGGTTGAGGATGGCTTCCAGGGTCACGCCATGCAGCGGGTTCTTCGGTTTGTCGTTCATCTTCGGTGCCGTCGTGGAGAATGCGCGGCACCTTACCATCAAGCATCAGCCACAGGCGATCAGGCCCGCAACCCGGCCACGCCCCCCACGATCAGGGCGACCGACGCCAGCTTGGTCAGGGTCAGCGCCTCGCCCAGCAGGACGAAGCCGAAGAATACCGTCCCCAGCGTGCCGATGGCCGTCCAGACCGGATAGGCGATGCTCACCGGCAACTGGCGCATCGCCAGGGTGAGGAAGAAGATCCCGCCGATCACCGCGACCACCGTCACCACGGTCGGCAGCGGTCGGGTGAAGCCTTCGGCGTACTTCATCGACACCGCGAACATCACCTCGAACACCGCCGCCACCATCAGCATCGCCCAGGCCATCACGCACGCGCCCACTCGCTCTCGGCGAGATCGGCCAGGGCCTGCTCGGCCTGTTGATAGGAAGCGCGGAAGGCTTCGGGATTGCCCTCCTCGCCCTCCGCGGCGATCACCTGCACGTCCTCGATGCCGAGGAAACCCAGCGCCACACGCAGCCAGGTATCGGCGTGGTTCATCCATTCCAGCTCGCCGCCCGGCCCCATGCCGGCGCCGCCGCGGCTGGTGACGATCAGCGCCTTGCGCCCCTTGAGCAGCGGTTCGTATTCCGCCTCCCCGTCCTTCAGGTGCAGGTCGAAGGTGCGGCCGATGCGGACGATCTGGTCGACCCAGGCCTTCAGCCCGCTGGGCACGCTGAAGTTGTACATGGGCGTGGAGATCACCAGCAGGTCGTGGGCGAGCAGTTCATTCACCAGCTCCTCGCTCAGCGCCAGCTCGGCCTGCAACTCGGCCGGGCGATGCTCTCGCTGCGGGTGGAAGGCGGCGGCGATGAAGCCTTCGCTGACGTGGGGCAGATCGGCACGGCCGACCTCGCGGCGGGTGAGTTGCGCCTGCGGCAGCGCGGCGAGAAAGCCCTCGGCCAGGCGACGGGAATGCGAGCGGTCGGCGCGGGGGCTGGCGTGAATGGCGAGAATCCTGTTCATCTGTCGTTCCTTGCTGAAGGTGTACACTGCGGAAGCCCTGATTGGCCTCCTGTTGCCGCCTAAGCTATTTCCAGCCGTATTGCCGGACAACTGAGGGGATTTCCTTCCAGATGAATTCAACTCATCCATGGAGCGCACCATGTTCGCCAACCTGCCGCTTCCCGCCCTGCGCACCTTCGAATCCGCCGCGCGCCAGCTGAGCTTCAAGGCCGCCGCCCAGGAGCTCGCCGTCACGCCCACGGCGGTGTCCCACCAGGTGCGCGCGCTGGAGGAATGGTTGGGCCTGCCGCTGTTCGAGCGCCTGCCACGCCAGGTGCGCCTGACCGAAGCCGGTGAGCGGCTGTTCCGCAGCCTGCATGGCGCGCTACTGGAGGTATCGCAATCGGTGGACAGCCTGCGCCCGCAGCGCAGCGCCAGCAGCCTGACGATCTCCACCACCCCGGCCTTCGCCGCGCTGTGGCTGGTGCCGCGCCTGGGGCGCTTCTACGCGCGCTACCCGCACATCCGCCTGCGCCTGGACAGCCAGTGCGAACTGCTCGACCTGCAGCAGGACGCCAGCGTCGACCTGGCGATCCGCTACGGCTTCGGCGACTACCCGCGCATGCACAGCCAGTTCCTGCTGGCGGAGCGCTTCGCCGTCTATGGCGCGCCGGCACTGGTGGCCACCGCCGACGTGGAAGTACCGGAGATGATCAGCGTGCGCTGGCACAACTCCGAGCTCTACGAGCGCGGCTGGAAGGCCTGGTGCCAGGTGGCCGGCGAGCAATGCCTGCTGGCCCAGGCAGTGCAGCGCGAATACGACGAGGAGTTCTACGCCCTGCAGGCGGCCATCGCCGGGCAGGGGCTGGTGCTGGCCAGTTCGCTGCTGGTGTCCGAGAGCGTGGAGAAAGGCCTGCTGGTGCCCTACCGCCCGGAAATCAACGTGCCCGGCGCCAGCTACACCGCGCTCTGCGTGCCGGGCCGCGAGCGCCACCCGCCGGTGCGCGCGTTCCTCGACTGGCTGGCCGAGGAAGCCGCGCAAGCCGCCGACCCGCTGATCGACAACGCTGCCTGAGCCTGCCGCTGCGCCCGCGCAGGGCGGCATTCGCCGTGCGCGATGGGCAACCCGTGGGTAGAATCAGGCCCGCCGCAACAACAATTCTTCTTTGCCAGGGACACGTCTTTCGCGTGATCCGCAGGCACGGCCTGAGCCCCACTTCACCTCAGGATTCCCATGACCACCGTGCAAGAAACCCGCTCCGGCAGTTGGCTGAACGTCATTGCCCTGGCCATCGCCGCCTTCATCTTCAACACCACCGAGTTCGTCCCGGTGGGCCTGCTCAGCGACATCGGCGCGAGCTTCGACATGCGTCCCGAACAGACCGGGCTGATGCTCACGCTCTACGCCTGGGTCGTGTCGCTGGCCTCGCTGCCGCTGATGCAGCTGACCCGCAACATGGAACGCCGGCGCCTGCTGGTGGTGATCTTCTGCCTGTTCATCGTCAGCCACGTGCTCTCGGGCTTCGCCTGGAACTTCACGGTGCTGATGATCAGCCGCTTCGGCATCGCCTTCGCCCACGCGGTGTTCTGGTCGATTACCGCGTCGCTCGCGGTGCGTGTGGCGCCGCCGGGCCAACAGGCGAAAGCCCTCGGCCTGCTGGCCACCGGGACCATCCTGGCGATGGTGCTGGGCATCCCGCTGGGCCGCGTGCTGGGCGAAGCGATGGGCTGGCGCACCACCTTCCTGGCGATTGCCGGCGTCTCGGTGGTCGTGGTGCTCTGGCTGGCCCGCGCGCTGCCGCTGCTGCCGAGCCAGAACTCCGGCTCGCTGCGCAGCCTGCCGCTGCTGTTGCGCCGCCCGGCGCTGGTGTCGATGTACGTACTCACCGTGCTGGTGATCACTGCGCAGTTCACCGCCTACAGCTACATCGAGCCGTTCGCCCGCGAGGTCGCCGCACTGGACAGCCACAAGACCACCCTGCTCCTGCTGCTGTTCGGCGGCGCCGGGATGTTCGGCTCGATCCTCTTCAGCCGCTACAGCGAGCGTTTCCCCCGCGCCTTCCCGTGCCTGGCCATCGCCGTGCTCGGCGGCTCGCTCCTGCTGCTGATGCCGCTGGCCCATTCGCCCACGGCGCTGCTGGGCCTCAGCCTGTTCTGGGGGGCGGCGATCCTCTGCTTCGGCCTGGCGTTGCAGGCGAAGGTGCTGCAGCTCGCCCATGACGCCACTGACGTGGCCATGGCGATGTTCTCCGGCCTGTACAACGTCGGCATCGGCGGCGGCGCGTTGCTGGGCAGCCGCGTGGCGGTGGGTATGGGGCTAGAATGGATCGGCTACGTCGGTGGCGCGCTGGCGATGGTCGGCCTGCTGCTGTGCCTGTTCGCCTGCTGGCGCTACGCGGTGGCGATGAACGGCGGGCACGCCTCGCACTGAAACATCGGTGTTCCCTGTAGGTGCGGGCCATGCCCGCGACCACGCGCATGGCGCGCTCCTACAGGGAGACCCGTAGCTCACCCCGATAAGAGAGCCACAAAAAAGGCCGCGCCCCTCACGGAGCGCGGCCTTTTTCATTCAGCGAAGTCTCAGCGGCTGGTCACGGCAGTGCCGGTCGACTGAGTGGCTTCGGCGTATTCCGCCTCGGCTTCCTCGAAGCGCTGGATCATCGCCTTGGACGGCGCGGAGCCGAGCAGGCTGAAGACCACGATGGAAACGCTGGAGAGGATGAAGCCCGGAATGATCTCGTACAGGCCAAGCCAGCCGAACTGCTTCCAGACGATCACGGTGACCGCGCCGACGATGATGCCGGCCAGCGCGCCATTGCGGGTCATGCCCTTCCACAGTACGGAGAACAGCACCAGCGGACCGAAAGCGGCGCCGAAGCCGGCCCAGGCGTAGGACACCAGGCCCAGGACGCGGTTGTCCGGGTTGGCGGCCAGGGCGATGGACACCAGCGCCACCAGCAGCACCATGGCACGACCGACCCACACCAGCTCCAGCTGGCTGGCGTTCTTGCGCAGGAAGGCCTTGTAGAAATCTTCGGTCAGCGCCGAGGAGCACACCAGCAGCTGGCAGCTCAGTGTGCTCATCACCGCGGCGAGGATGGCGGACAGCAGGATGCCGGCGATCCACGGGTTGAAGAGGATCTTCGCCAGCTCGATGAACACGCGCTCGTGGTTCTCGCCCACGGCACCGGCCTGCTCCGGGTGCGCCTGGAAGTAGGCGATGCCGAAGAAGCCCACGGCGACCGCGCCGCCCAGGCAGAGGATCATCCAGGTCATGGAGATGCGGCGGGCAGCCGGAATCGACTTCACCGAATCAGCGGCCATGAAGCGCGCCAGGATGTGCGGCTGGCCGAAGTAGCCCAGCCCCCAGGCCATCAGCGACAGCACGCCGACGAAGGAAGCGCCCTTGAACATGTCGAAGTTGGCCGCGTCCTTCAGCTCGATGGCAGCGAAGGTCGGCTCCACGCCGCCGGTGGCGAACAGCACGATCACCGGGGTGAGGATCAGCGCGAAGATCATCAGCGAAGCCTGCACGGTGTCGGTCCAGCTCACCGCCAGGAAGCCACCGACGAAGGTGTAGGCGATGGTCGCGGCGGCACCGGCCCACAGGGCGGTCTCGTAGGACATGCCGAAGGTGCTTTCGAACAGGCGGGCGCCGGCGACGATGCCGGAGGCGCAGTAGATGGTGAAGAACACCAGGATCACCAGCGCGGAGATCACGCGCAGGATGCGGCTGTTGTCCTCGAAGCGGGTGCTGAAGTAGTCCGGCAGGGTCAGTGCGTTGCCGTTGTGCTCGGTGTGCACGCGCAGGCGGCCGGCGACGAACAGCCAGTTCAGGTAGGCGCCGCAGATCAGGCCGATGGCGATCCAGCTTTCCGAGATGCCCGACAGGTAGATGGCGCCCGGCAGCCCCATCAGCAGCCAGCCGCTCATGTCCGAGGCACCGGCCGACAGCGCGGTGACGAAGCTGCCGAGGCTGCGGCCACCGAGGATGTAGTCGGAGAAGTTGTTGGTCGAACGATAGGCAGCCAGGCCGATCAGAACCATGGCCGCAATGTAGATCACGAAGGTGATCAGTGTTGGCGTGTTGACGCTCATGGGGACTCCCCTACAGCTTGTTTTTATCCGGGCTCGCGGGGTATCGCGGGCCTTGTCTGGCAGCCGGCGTGGTTGACGCCGGCCGGTTAGCGCTTGCTCACAAGCAGACCGGGTTGCGCGTGGGGCCAAACCGGCACCGAACCGCTACGCCTCCCGACGCAGGCACGCCCTCGTCCTTGCTGGCGTCTTCCTGCAGCCACCGTCTCACCACGGCGACTTCCGCCCCGCCTTCGCCGGTAAGCGAGGTGCGGGCCGTTTCCCGGGCTGGGCCCGGTGATCCATCAGGCGCCGGAGTCGGCGCCAGCACTCCGGCAATGCGGAGCACGCCGTCCCATGGACAGGCGGCACGGCAGGCCGGAGCGATTCGAAACTGGGTTCACGCGCGCATGGAGGTGCGGCAGGGGGTGGCCGGCGCACGAGGGCGCGGATTGTACAGAAAGCACCGGAGCGAATGGCGCCGCTGGTCCGAGGGCGGACGGCGCAGGACCACGGGCGGGCGCTGCGGGCCGGGCCGTGGCGGGCTGTGCAATGACAGCGATCGCGCAGCCAGGTGCGGGCGCGCTACAAGCAAATGCAGAACCGGTGATGGGCATGCTGCCCCTCCCGCGTATCGAGCTGGCTGTTGTTCTTGGTATGACCGGGTTGCACCTGCAACACGGTGGGCGGACTCTATGGGTTGCACCCAACGGAATTCTTGCTGAAAGCTCTGGAGTTCTTGCAAAAGACTCCGACACCCGAAGGTCGACAATTGACGGTTCGATCAGCAATCCAGGTCGCGCAGGCCGACGGATTCAGCAGCGGCGCAGGCTGCCTGGGGTCAAGCCGAGGTATCGGCGCATCGCGGTGGTCAGCGCGCTCTGGCTGGAAAAGCCGCATTCGCCGGCCACGCCGACCAGCGGCAGATCGGTTTCGCGCAGCAGGCGCGCAGCGCGATCCAGGCGCTGGCGCAAAAGGTACTGGTGCGGCGTGAGGCCGACGCGGTCCTTGAACTGCGCGTGGAAGTGACTGGGGCTCAGGCAGGCCACCTGCGCAAGCTCCGCCACCGTGATACGCCGCGACAGGTGGTCGGCGATATAGCCGTCCAGCCGCTCCAGGTCCAGCGGCCCCTGGCGCGGCGCGCAGTCCTCGCCGAACAGACGCAGGTGCAGCGCGCGCAGCAGCACGCCGCCGAGGGCGCGGGCGAGCAATGGGTCATCGCCGTAGCGGGCGATCTCCGCGCCGGCGTAGCTGAGCAGGTGCTGGAAGTCCGCATCCAGGGTCGGGTAGCGCGGCATCTCGAACAACCGCGCCAGTAGCTCGCGATCCTGCTCGCCGGTGCCGGCCTCGTTCAGATCGAGGATCAGCATGCGGTTGTCGCCGAGCCCGGCGAACTCGTGGGCAACATCACCCGGCACCAGGCAGGCGCGCATCCGGCAGACCTCGCCACCGGCGCCGCCGATCTCGAATTCCGCGCGGCCGCTCAGGGACATCACCAACTGGTGATGGTCATGGGCGTGCTGGTCGGTCTGGTCGGACAGCGTGGCGAGGCGGGTATTGAACATGGCGCTGGGCTGATCAAATTTTGAGCATGGTACGGGATTCGACCAGGCCTGCCCAGCGCACAGGTGCAACCGGGCGCAACTCCAGGGATACGCAAGCACTAAAGCATCTAAGCCGGAAAATCTTGCTAACCGATAGATATGTTATGTTATAACAAATAACACATTCCCATTCCCCCTCCTCCGCCGCCTGGCGCATCCCTGATCACGAGGGAGGGGTTCGCTTTGCCAGAAGAAAAAACCAGGAGTTCGTCATGCCCCCATCCCTTCCTCGTCCGCGCTGGCGTTTAGCACCGCTGGGCCTCGCCTTGTGCGCCGGCGCGCCCTCGCTGGCCGATGCCGCCCCCACCGAACTGGAGCCCCAGGTGGTCACCGCCAACCCCCTGGGTGATGCCTCCCCCGCCGCCCCCAGCAGCGTCCTGCAGGGCGACGAGCTGACCCTGCGGCAGAAAGGCAGCCTGGGTGAAACCCTGAACGGCACGCCGGGCGTGTCCTCCACCTGGTTCGGCCCCGGCGCCAGCCGCCCGGTGATCCGCGGCATGGACGGCGACCGCATCCGCATCCTGCGCAATGGCGTGGGCGCGCTGGACGCCTCGTCGCTGTCCTACGACCACGCCGTGCCGGAAGACCCCAACGTGGTCGAGCGCATCGAAGTCGTGCGCGGCCCGGCAGCCCTGCTCTACGGCGGCAACGCCATCGGCGGCGTGGTCAACAGCTTCGACAACCGCATCCCCAGCGAACCGGTGGACGGCATCCACGGCCAGGGCGAGCTGCGCTACGGCGGCTCGGACACCACTCGCAGCAGCGCGGGCGCACTGGAGGCCGGCGACGGCACCTTCGCCCTGCACCTGGACGCCGGCTCCCGCGAGTTCAACGACCTGCGCATCCCCGGCTACGCCCATTCTGCACGCCAACGCCAGATCGATGGCGATGACGCCAAGCACCGCGTGAACAACAGCGACGGCCGCCAGGACAGCGGCGCCCTCGGCGGCAGCTACCACTGGGATCACGGCTATGCCGGCCTGTCCTACAGCGGCTACGACAGCAACTACGGCTCGCCCGCCGAAGACGACGTGCGCCTGAAGATGCAGCAGGATCGCTACGCCTTCGCCTCGGAAATCCGCGACCTCGACGGCCCCTTCAGCTCGGTGAAGCTGGACGCCGCCTACACCGAGTACCAGCACAAGGAAATCGAGGACGGCGAGACCGGCACCACCTTCAAGAACGACGGCTACGAGGCGCGCATCGAGGCGCGGCACAAGCCCATCGGCCCGCTGGACGGCGTGGTCGGTGCGCAGGTCGCCAACAGCCGCTTCTCCGCGCTGGGGGAAGAAGCCTTCGTGCCGCATACAGAGACCGACAGCGCTGCGCTGTTCTTCCTGGAGAACTGGCAGGCCAGTGAGCGCCTGGCGCTGAACCTGGGCGGCCGCGTCGAGCACACGCGCATCAAGCCCAACGCCAAGGACAACGAGCGCTTCGCCGAGAACGACGGCTCGCGCAGTTTCACCGCCGGCAGCCTGTCCACCGGTGCCGTCTACAAGCTGACGCCGATCTGGTCGCTGGCCGGCACCCTGGCCTATACCGAGCGCGCGCCGACCTTCTACGAGCTGTACGCCAACGGCGCCCACGCCGCCACCGGCACCTTCGAAGTCGGTGACGCCAACGCCAGCAAGGAAAAAGCCGTCTCCACCGACCTCGCCCTGCGCTTCGACAGCGAGCGCCACAAAGGCAGCGTCGGCGTGTTCTACAGCCGCTTCTCCAACTACATCGGCCTGCTGGCCAGCGGACGCTACCGCGACGAGGAAGGCGCGGTGGTGGATGCCGGCGACGACGAGGCACTGCCCGAATACCTCTACAGCGGCGTGAAGGCGGACTTCTACGGCGTCGAGGCGCAGGACCGCATCCACCTGCTGGACAGCCCCTACGGCCGCTTCGACCTGGAACTTTCCGGCGACTACACCCGCGCCAAGAACAAGGACACCGGCGAAGCCCTGCCACGCATCGCCCCGCTGCGCCTGAACAGCGCGCTGCTGTGGGAGCTGCAGCAATGGCAGGCACGGGTCGGCGTGGAATACGCCGCCGACCAGAACCGCGTGCCGGAGAACGAGCTGCGCACCGACGGCTACACCACCCTCGGCGCCAGCGTCGGCTACCGCTTCGACCTGGGCGACAGCCGCTGGCTGGCCTTCGTCAAGGGCGAGAACCTGACCAACCAGACCGTGCGCTACGCCAGCTCCATCCTGCGCGACAGCGTGCCCGCCGGCGGGCGCGGCATTCAGGCGGGGGTCAAGGTCGCGTTCTGATGTTCTAGCGCTGACGCCCGGCGTAATCCCGGGCGAACTGTGCGGCGATCCGCCCGGACCGCGACCCGCGATGGGTCGCCCAGCGGATCGCCGCCTGCTCCCACACCTCCTGCTGCATACCGCCAAGGCCGTGAGACTCCAGCCAGCGGGCAACCGCCTCCAGGTACTGCTCCTGGCTGAAGGCATAGAAAGATATCCACAGGCCGAAACGTTCGGAGAGCGAGATCTTCTCTTCCACCGCCTCGCCAGGGTGCAACTCGCCGCTCTCGCTCCGCTGGAACGACAGGTTGTCTTCGGCGCGCTCGGCCAGCAGGTGGCGGCGGTTGGACGTCGCGTAGATCAGCACGTTGCCGGACTGCCCCGCCACCGAACCGTCGAGCACGGTCTTCAGACCCTTGTAACCGGTCTCGCCGTCCTCGAAGGACAGGTCGTCGCAGAACAGGATGAAGCGCTCCTGGCGGTGGCGCAGCAAGTCGATGATCTGCGGCAGGTCAGCCAAGTGCTCCTTGTCCACTTCGATCAGACGCAGCCCTTCGGCATGGAAGGCATGCAGGCAGGCCTTCACCAGCGAACTCTTGCCGGTGCCGCGGGCGCCGGTCAGCAGCACGTTGTTGGCCGGGCGGCCGGAGACGAACTGGCGGGTGTTCTGCTCGATCAGCGCCTTCTGCCGGTCGACGTTGCGCAGGTCGTTGAAGGCGATCAGTGCCGGTTCGATCACCGGCGTCAGGCGCGGCTGGCCCTGGCGGTATTCCCACAGGTGGGCGATGGCGCCTTCTTCCAGCGCCAGTTCGGGCCGCGCAGGCAGGGATTGTTCGAGCAACCGGGCGATTCGGGCCAGTTGTTCAGCGATAGCAGACATGTCGGTCATGGCGGGATCATCGATGCAGATGGGGGCTGTTCAGCAGCCTAACGATGGATGAAAGTGGTCGTCTAACGACAAACAGGCATCCACATGCGTAAAAAGGACATTGCAGCCCCACTGCTGGAAAACCACGGCGACGAACGGGCAGCCAGCCCGGTGGCGGCCATCGCCCTGGACTTCCCCGATGGGCATCAGGTGCCTGCGCACAGCCATCACCGCGCGCAACTGCTCTACGCCGTGCGCGGGGTGCTGGTGGTGGGTAGCGCCAGTGGCCAATGGGTGGTGCCGGACAACCGCGGCCTGTGGATACCCGGCGGCGTGGAGCACTGGACGCGGATGGTCGGCAACGTGCGGGTGCGAACCCTCTATGTGGAACCGGGCAGCGCCCCGCACCTGCCGCCGGACTGCTGCGTGCTGGCGGTTTCGCCGCTGCTACGGGAATTGATCCTGGCGGCGCTTTCGATCAGCGGCGAGGTCGCCCCGGACTCCCGCGACGGTCGCGTCCTCGGCCTGATGCTCGATGAACTGCGTGAAGACCCGATCCTGCCGCTGCACCTGCCCTTACCCACCCATCCGCGCCTGCGCGCGTTGTGCCAGGCCATTCAGGCCCAGCCCGGCGACAACGCCAGTCTTACCGACTGGGCCGCCCGGCTGAATGTCGACAGCAAGACGGTGCAGCGCTGGTTCTTCGCCGAAACCGGGCTGACCTTCGGCCAATGGCGGCAACAGGCGCGCCTGCTGGCCGCGCTGGAGCGCCTGGCCCTGGGCGAAAGCGTGCTGAGTGTGGCGCTGGAAGTGGGCTACAGCACGCCCAGCGCCTTCAGCGCCATGTTCAGCCGTCAGTTCGGCCGGCCGCCCAGCGATTTCCTACGGCAGCGCCCGCTAATCCGTACGTAAGTTCCGTGCGCGCACAATCGGCTGCAACATCTTCGGATACATCCTTCGAAACGATGGGATTGAAACCCCGTGCTGGTTTCCCCATCTAGACTGTCATGTTCAATCAGTCAGGTGCCTCATGAGCGACCACGACGAGATTCACGATATCCATAGCGCCGAAGAGGTCAGCAACACCGGGCTGGTGTTGCCGGGGCAGAACCTGCCGACCACGGTCTACGTCATTCCGATCCACAACCGCCCATTCTTCCCCGCGCAGGTGCTGCCGGTGATCGTCAACGAGGAACCGTGGGCCGAGACGCTGGAACTGGTCGCCAAGACCGAGCACCACAGCCTGGCGCTGTTCTTCATGGAGAACCCGCCGGAAGACCCGCGCCACTTCGACCCGGACAGCCTGCCCGAGCACGGCACCCTGGTGCGCGTGCACCACGCTAGCCGCGAAGGCGGCAAGCTGCAGTTCGTCGCCCAGGGCCTGTCGCGCGTGCGCATCCGCGGCTGGATCAAGCGCCACCGCCCGCCCTTCCTGGTGGAAGTGGAGTATCCGCACACTCCCAACGACCCGAGTGACGAGGTGAAGGCCTACGGCATGGCCCTGATCAACGCGATCAAGGAACTGCTGCCGCTCAACCCGCTGTACAGCGAAGAGCTGAAGAACTACCTCAACCGCTTCAACCCCAACGATCCGTCGCCGCTGACCGACTTCGCCGCCGCGCTGACCACCGCGCCGGGCTCCGAGTTGCAGGGCGTGCTGGACACCGTGCCGATGCTCAAGCGCATGGAGAAGGTACT
The DNA here is from genome assembly GCF_014852585.1 of Pseudomonas sp. PDM18. Classification (GTDB taxonomy): domain Bacteria; phylum Pseudomonadota; class Gammaproteobacteria; order Pseudomonadales; family Pseudomonadaceae; genus Pseudomonas. The sequence continues at coordinate 769,852 of NZ_JACVBX010000001.1, forward strand.
GCCGCTGCTGCGCAAGGAAGTGGAAGTCGCGCGCCTGCAGAAGGAGCTGTCCGCCGAGGTCAACCGCAAGATCGGCGAACGCCAGCGCGAGTTCTTCCTGCAGGAACAGCTGAAGATCATCCAGCAGGAACTGGGCATCACCAAGGACGACAAGAGCGCCGACTCCGATGAATTCCGTGCACGCCTGGAAGGCAAGACCCTGCCCGACCAGGCGAAAAAGCGCATCGATGAAGAGCTGAACAAGCTGTCGATCCTGGAGACCGGCTCGCCGGAATACGCCGTCACGCGCAATTACCTCGACTGGGCGACCTCGGTGCCGTGGGGCCTGATGGGCGTCGACAAGCTCGATCTCAAGCACGCGCGCAAGGTCCTCGACCGCCACCATTCCGGGCTGGAAGACGTGAAGGACCGCATCCTCGAATTCCTCGCGGTAGGCACCTTCAAGGGCGAGATCGCCGGCTCCATCGTGCTGCTGGTAGGCCCGCCCGGCGTGGGCAAGACCAGCATCGGCAAGTCCATCGCCGAGAGCCTGGGGCGGCCGTTCTATCGCTTCAGCGTCGGCGGCATGCGTGACGAGGCCGAGATCAAGGGCCACCGCCGCACCTACATCGGCGCCCTGCCCGGCAAGCTGGTGCAGGCGCTGAAGGACGTCGAGGTGATGAACCCGGTGATCATGCTCGACGAGATCGACAAGCTCGGCAGCAGCTACCAGGGCGACCCCGCCTCGGCGCTGCTGGAGACGCTGGATCCGGAGCAGAACGTGGAGTTCCTCGACCACTACCTGGACCTGCGCCTGGACCTGTCCAAGGTGCTGTTTGTCTGCACCGCCAACACCCTGGACTCCATCCCCGGTCCGCTGCTGGACCGCATGGAAGTCATCCGCCTGTCCGGCTACATCGCCGAGGAGAAGCTGGCTATCGCCAAGCGTCACCTGTGGCCCAAGCAGCTGGAAAAGGCCGGCGTGCCGAAGCATCGCCTGTCGATCAACGACGCCGCCTTGCGCGCGGTGATCGAGGGCTATGCCCGCGAGGCCGGCGTGCGCCAGCTGGAGAAAGTGCTCGGCAAGCTGGTGCGCAAGTCAGTGATGAAGCTGCTGGAAGACCCCGAGTCGGTGGTGAAGATCGGTGCCAAGGACCTCGAGGAATACCTCGGTACGCCAGTGTTCCGCACCGAGCAGGTGCTTTCCGGCGTCGGCGTGATCACCGGCCTTGCCTGGACCAGCATGGGCGGCGCTACCCTGCCCATCGAGGCGACGCGCATCCACACGCTGAACCGCGGCTTCAAGCTCACCGGACAACTGGGCGACGTGATGAAGGAGTCGGCAGAGATCGCCTACAGCTACATCAGCTCGAACCTGAAGAAGTACGGCGGCGAGTCGAGCTTCTTCGACCAGGCCTTCGTCCACCTGCATGTACCCGAGGGCGCCACGCCCAAGGACGGCCCCAGCGCAGGCGTGACCATGGCCAGCGCCCTGCTGTCCCTGGCGCGCAACCAGGCGCCGAAGAAAGGCGTAGCCATGACTGGCGAGCTGACACTCACCGGGCAGGTGCTGCCCATTGGCGGGGTGCGCGAGAAGGTCATCGCGGCGCGCCGGCAGAAAATCTTCGAGCTGATCCTGCCCGAGTCCAACCGCGGCGACTTCGAGGAGCTGCCGGAGTACCTGAAGGAAGGCCTGACGGTGCATTTTGCCAAGCGCTATGGGGACGTGGCGAAGGTGCTGTTCCCGGGCTGACGTCCTGAGTCTGAGTGGCTCGCTCTTACCCCTGTAGGAGCGAGCCTGCTCGCGAACCGCTCAACGCCGAACTTCCCTTGTAGTAGCAGGCCATGGCCGCGACCGAGGACAAGGTCCGCGCCCACAATTCCACTCCGGGCCGCCATGGAAGCGGACACATCTGTGGCATTCGCTGCGGCTAATATGCTGCTCCCGGCAACGTCTGTGCCTAGCCCAACGCCGGCACTGCCGGCGAGTTGCGGGCGTGGCCCGCTCCTGCACGAAATCCCCCACAGTGCGAAGGGAGAAGGTGCGTAGGGCGCATAACGCTACCCGCCAACAGCCTGAGCGCGATACCCAACAGGGAGTAGTCCACTCGTCGACTTGATTCAGATCATGTCGCGGCAAGGCGTCGCGGCAGGACACTGCGGGACTCACCCTGGAGGTCCCCATGCCGCCCTCGCCGCACCTGCCCCTCGTCTATTCCTGTTCCGGCTGCTCGAACCTCGCGCAGCTGGCCAACGACCTCGCCCTGCGCATGGACCATGACGGCCTGGCGGAGATGTCCTGCATCGCGGGAGTCGGCGGCGACGTGCCGGCGCTGGTGAAGAAGGCCTGCTCAGACCGAACGATCATCGCCGTGGACGGCTGCCACCTGCACTGCGTGCAGAACTGCCTGGCGCGCCATGGGGTGAAGGCCACGCACGAGATCACCCTGACCGAGTACGGCCTGAAGAAACGCTACGGCCAGGACGCGCCGGTGCAGGATTTCGAGATGCTCTACGAGGAACTGCAGTTCCTCGTACGCGCCCCGGGCTAAGCGTCAATCGACCAGACCAGGCTCGAAGCCAAAACGCGAGATGGCTTCGAGCCAAGCGACACCCATCGATCGGTGCGCCAAAACAGCACGGATATCGAAGACGCTGAACGGCTCAGGCGCTCTCCTGCACCACCCGGCTGGCGCGGCGCATGGCGCTCCACAGCCAGGCAGGGAGGCTGTCCGGATCAAGGCTGTCGATCAGGTTCTTCACCGCCAGCCCCAGCTCGGTATCGCCCTCGATCACCAGTCGGCGACGGAAGAACAGCGTGTCCGGGTCTTCCTGCCGTCCTGCCAGCAACAGGAAATCGCGCCAGCTGCCCCGGATGGTCACGCTCGGCGTACAGGCATCGGCGAATCGCAGACCATTGCGATCGTGCGTGAAGCACCAGGCCAGACCGAGATCGCTCACTTCCAGACGCAGCCAGTGACCGTCGAGGATGTCGAAGGCGCCGTTCGCCAGCGGCTCGGCGAACAGGCGGTTGGCGGCGCGCTGCAACACCGCACGTTGCAATCCGGCAGGGACACGCGCGGCGAGCGGCAGCAGGCGGTCGGCGGCGCGCAGGGCACCTGTTTCGAGTGTCAGCACAGGTTCACCTCATCGCTGCGCAGCATGCCCGGACGGCCATGCCAGTATCCGTTGCAACCCTCCACCGCCAGCGGCGGTGTAGCGCCCTTGCGCACGCGGTCGAAGGCCTGCACGACCTCCACCATGCCTTGCGCACGGGGGCTCAGGCGCAGCAGGTCGGCGCCGCAATCACGCAGCGAGGCGTAGTCCGCCAACAGGTTGCTGGCCTCGCCGGACATCGTCTGGATGCCGTTGAGAGTGAACAACGGGAAACCCTCCTGGCTGAGCATCGACATGCCCTCCGGGTAGTTCAGGCAGCAGAACTGGCAGTCGTCCTTGGGCCGATTCTCCGCCCGCGCGGTGAAGCAGCGCGCGGAATAGGCCAGCGGCAAATGGCCGTAGGCGAACACCTCAGTCTCCACATCGTTGATGCCCAGCTCGCGGACCTGTTCGATCACCGCGTGGATCTGCTCGCCGGAGCATTCCACCGGCGGCACCCAGCGGCGCAAGCCGGCGGCGTACAGCTCAGCCAGCGTGTGGCCGTTGTAGACGTTGAGCGCAGGACCACCGACGAACTCGACGCCCAGACCGGAGAGAATCTGCACTGCTCCCATGTCGCTGGCCTCGACCTGCAGTTCGCCGTTGGCGCAGAGGCGGCGCAGCGACGACAGCTCGGAGGCCGCCTCGATCAGCGCCAGGCCAGAAACGAGGATCTGCGCCCCGCTCTGCTGCTGCAGCTCGCGCCCCAGGCCCAACCAGTTGTCGAGAGACATGGCGCGGCGTTTGGAGCAGACGGTTTCGCCGATATAGATGGCGTCCAGCGGCTGGTCGGCCATCTGCGCATAAAAATCCAGGAGTGTCCGGCGGTCCCAGTAGAACAGCACCGGTCCCAGGCTGAGTTTCATCAAAAGGTCCTCACTGCCAGGAGCGATGGTAGGCACCCAGGGTCGTCTGGTGGCCTTCGGATAGCTTGTCCAGGGCGTCCTGCCATTGCGTCAGCGCGCGGTAGTTCTGCGGGGCGCGCTGCCAGGCATCCAGCGCCTGGCGCCAGACGCGCGTGACCTGTTCGACATAGGCCGGGCTGCGCTGCCGGCCTTCGATCTTCACCGCCGCCACGCCGATTTCCGCCAACTGCGGGATCAGGTCGATGGTGTTCAGGCTGGTGGGCTCTTCCAGGGCGTGGAAGCGTTCGCCGTTGACCACGAAGCGGCCCTTGCACAGGGTGGGGTAGCCCGCCGGCTCATCCGGCGCGTAACGGTCGATCAGCACGCCGTTGAGGCGCGATGTCAGCCCTTCCGGCTCCTCGTTCCAGCGCACCGCCTTGGCCGGCGAACAGACGCCGCAGAGGTTGGGCGACTCGCCGGTGACGTAGGACGACAGGTGACAGCGCCCCTCGGCCATGATGCACAGGCTACCGAAGGCGAAGACCTCGATGGGCACCGGGCTGTTCGCCGCCACCTGGCGCACCTGCGCCAGCGACAGTACGCGCGGCAGCACGGCGCGGCGGATGCCGTAGCGCTCGTGGTAGAACGCGAGCGCCGCGACGTTGGTGGCCGAGCCTTGCACCGAAAGGTGCAGTGCGAGGTTCGGGTGGCGCCTGGCGGCGTAGCCGAGCACCGCGCAATCGGCAGCGATCAGCGCATCCACGCCCAGGTCGGCGGCGTGGTCCACCGCGCGTTGCCAGCGGGCCCAGCCGGCCGCACCGGGATAGGTGTTGACCGCCACGTACATCTGCTTGCCGGCGCAGTGGATAAGCTCCACGCCCTGGAGCAGTTGGCGGTCATCGAGGTTGAGGCCGGCGAAGTGGCGGGCGTTGGTGTCGTCGCGAAAGCCGACGTAGATCGCGTCAGCGCCCTCGCGCAGGGCCGATTTCAGGGCGGGCAGACTCCCCGCCGGACAGACCAGTTGCATGCTTCCCCCGGGCAGTGCGGAGGCCGCCGGCCCCCGCCGGCAGCCGGGAACGGCGTCAGGCGCCGAGTTCGCTGAAAGACAGGAAGGGCAGCGGCTCGCCGGTGTGCAGCGTGCGCCCGGCCTCCACCACCGCCAGGCCATCGGCCCAGCTCGCCGCGCGCAGCATGGCCGAGCCCTGCTGCGGATGCAGGCAGATGCGGGCGACGCCAGCGCTATCCAGCTCCAGGCGCGCGCGCAGATACTGGCGGCGCGAGTTGGCCGTGGGCCAGTCGAAGCCCGCCGGCAGCGTGACCGGCACGGTATCGGCCGTACTGCGCCCCTGGGCACGCCAGAGGAACGGCCGCGCCACCACTAGAGCGGTGACCAGCGCGGCGGCCGGGTTGCCCGGCAGGCCGATCCACGGCTTGCCGGCGATGCTGCCGAACGCCAGCGGCTTGCCCGGCTGCATCTTCAGCTTCCACAGGTGCAGCTCGCCCAGTTCGCGGATCGCCTGCTTGAGGTAATCGCGGTCGCCCACCGACACCCCGCCACTGGTAATCAGCACGTCCCATTCGGAGGCGGCGAGGCTCAGCGCATCGCGGCTGGCTGCCAGGGTGTCGGCGAGAACGCCGTAGTCGTGGACTTCAATGCCCCAGCCGCGCAGCAGTGCGCCGATGCTGAAGCGGTTGGCGTTATAGATCTGCCCCGGAGCCAGCGGCTCACCGGGCTCGCGCAGCTCGTCGCCGCTACTCAGCAGGCAGACGCGCAGCGGGCGGTGGACGCTGACGCGGTCCAGGCCGACACTGGCGAGCAGGCCGAGGTCCTGGGCGCGCAGTTTCTTCCCGGCACTGAGCAAGGCATCGCCTTCGCACAGCTCTTCACCGCGGCGACGCACATGGCTGCCATGCCCGACCACGGGCACCTGCAGCCAGTCGCCATCGACTTCACAGTCTTCCTGGGCGATCACGCTGTCCGCCCCCGGCGGCAACGGCGCGCCGGTGAAGATGCGCATGGCCTGGCCAGGTTGCAGTTCGACCTGGGCGGCATCGCCGGCGGCGATGTAGCCGGCGATCTTCAACCTTGCGCCTGCCGGGCCCATGTCGGCGCTGCGCAGGGCGTAGCCATCCATCGCGCTGTTGTCCCACAGCGGCAGGTCGATGGGTGAGTGAATATCCTCGGCGAGGATGCGGCCCAGGGCGCATTCCAGGTCGACGCGCACGGTCGGCGGCGCCAGCGGAACGAACTCCATCAGCGCGGCGATGGCCTCGTCCACCGGGCGCAGGCCGGTGCCGGAACAGCCGCAGGCGCTCACGAGCGTGTACCGCAGGCCAGCACCGGGCGCTCGGGCAGGCACTTGAGATGGGGGGCGAAATTGCAGGGCTTGGTGCGGCTGTCCAGTTGCTGCACCAGGATCTTTTCCCAGGCAGTCAGGCAGGCGCCGGTGGAGCCGGGCAGGCAGCAGATCAGCGTGCCGTTGGTGATGCCGGCGATGGCGCGGGACTGGATGGTGGAGGTGCCGATTTCCTCACGGGAAATCTGCCGGAACAGTTCGCCAAAGCCATCCACGGTGCGCTCGAGCAAAGGATCGACGGCCTGCGGGGTATTGTCGCGCAGGGTAAAACCGGTGCCGCCAGTGATCAGGCCGACCTGGACCTTGGGGTCGGCGATCCAGGCCGAGACCACGGCGCGGATCTGGTAGATGTCGTCGATCACCAGCTGGCGTTCGGCGAGCGCGTGGCCGGCGCGTTGCAGCGAAGTCACCAGGGCCTGGCCGGAGGTGTCGTTGTGCAGGCTGCGGGTATCGCTGACGGTGAGGACGGCGATCTGGAGCGGCTGGAATTCCGCGGTACTGAGATGGCTCATGAGGGGCTCTCCGAGACGGAGCAAAAAGGGCTGGCGCCAGCCTGCGCCCCTTCCCTCTTACCGCCCATTCCTCCTAGGAGGTACTGCCCCGGCGCGTGCGGGGCATCGGAGTCAACCTGCAGGAGCGCGTAATCTGCGCGATCGCGGGCATGGCCCGCCCCTGCAGGGGAACTCCTCAGTCAGATGCTTCAGCCCTTCCAGCGCTCGGCCGCCGCCTGGTCGCTGCAGCGCCCTTCGACCCAGCGCGGGCCGTCGCTGGTGTCTTCCTTCTTCCAGAACGGCGCACGGGTCTTCAGGTAGTCCATGACGAAGTTGCAGGCATCGAATGCCGGCTGGCGGTGGGCACTGGCGGCGCCGACGAAGACGATGGGCTCGCCCGGCTCCAGGCGGCCGATGCGGTGGAGGATTTCCAGGCGCAGCAGCGGCCAGCGCTCATTGGCCTCGACTTCGATCTTCGCCAGCGCCTTCTCGGTCATGCCGGCGTAGTGCTCGAGGAACATGCCGCCCACTTCGCGGCCGTCGTTGAAGTCACGCACATAGCCGACGAAGCCGACCACCGCGCCAACGCCGACGTTGGCAGCGTGCATCGCGTTGAGTTCGGCGCCCGGATCGAACGCCGCCGGCTGGACGCGGATCGCCATGGGCTCAGCCTCCGGTCACGGTGGGGAAGAACGCCACCTCGTCGCCGTCGGCGAGAGGCTCGTCCAGGGAGCACAGCTCCTGGTTGCGCGCGCACATCAGGTTCTGCTCGCCGAGCACATCCCAGACACCGCCGCGCTCCAGCAGCAGGCGCCGCAGGTCGTCCAGGCTGGCCAGGGACTGGCTCCAGTTCAGCTGCTCGCCATCCAGGCCGAGGGCTTCACGGTAGCGGGCGAAGTACTGCACGCGGATCATGGGGTGTCTCCCGCAACGCTTTCTGTAGCAACGTAATGACCGCTCTTGCCGCCGAGCTTCTCCAGCACGCGCACGCTGTCGATGGTCATGCCACGGTCCACGGCCTTGCACATGTCGTAGATGGTCAGCGCGGCGACGCTGGCGGCGGTCAGCGCTTCCATCTCCACACCGGTCTGCCCGGCCAGTTTGCAACGGGCGACGATGTGCACGGTGTCTTCACCCTCGGCGGCCAGCTCGACCTTCACGCTGGTGAGCAGCAACGGGTGGCACAGGGGGATCAGGTCGTGGGTCTTCTTCGCCGCCTGGATACCGGCGATGCGCGCCACGGCGAACACGTCGCCCTTGGGATGGCCGCCGTCCTGGATCAGCTGCAGGGTGGACGGGAGCATGCGCACCCGGGCTTCGGCCACGGCCTCACGGGACGTCACCGCTTTTTCGGTGACATCGACCATGTTGGCGCGGCCCTGGGAATCGAGATGGGTCAGCACGGGTGGGAACTCTCTGGAGAATCAGGGGGACAGTGTACTCCCGGTGCGCGCAACCGGCGGTCCGGCAGACGGCGCGTTGGGGGGAGGATTGTATACAAGAAGAGGTATGCAGGGCGCAAAGAAAAGGCCCGCCGAATGGCGGGCCCTGATTGCGTTACATGTGGGCTTCGGCGAATTCCGCCAGTACCGAGCGCGGCACCCCTTGCAGGGTCACGTGCACGCCATGTGGGAAGTCCTTGAAGCGTTCGGTCAGGTAGGTCAGGCCGGAGCTGGTGGCCGACAGATAGGGGGTGTCGATCTGCGCCAGGTTGCCCAGGCAGACCACCTTCGAACCGTTGCCCGCACGGGTGATGATGGTCTTCATCTGGTGCGGGGTGAGGTTCTGGCACTCGTCGATCAGGATCAGGCTCTGCTGGAAGCTGCGGCCGCGGATGTAATTCAGCGATTTGAACTGCAGCGGCACCTTGCTGAGGATGTAGTCGACGCTGCCATGGGTGCACTCATCATCCGAATGCAGCGCTTCAAGGTTGTCGGTAATCGCGCCCAGCCAGGGCTCCATCTTCTCCGCCTCGGTGCCGGGCAGGAAGCCTATGTCCTCGTCCAGGCCCTGCACGCTGCGGGTAGCGATGATGCGCTTGTAGCGTTTGGTGACCATGGTCTGCTCGATGGCGGCAGCCAGCGCGAGGATGGTCTTGCCCGAGCCGGCGGCGCCGGACAGGTTGACCAGGTGGATGTCCGGGTCCAGCAGCGCGTACAGCGCCAGCGACTGGTAGACATCGCGCGGACGAAGTCCCCAGGCTTCCTGGTGCAGCAGCGGTTCCTGGTGCAGGTCGAGGATGGTCAGCTCGTCCTGATCGATGCCCTTGATCCAGCCGACGAAACCCTGCTCATCGACGATGAACTCGTTGATGTGCACCGCCGGCAGGTTGTCGGTGAGTTGCACGCGGTGCCAGGTGCGGCCGCGATCCTGGCGGGTCTCCACCTTGCTGACGCGGTCCCAGAACGACCCGCTCAGCGAGTGGTAGCCACGCGACAGCAGGTTGATGTCATCGACCAACTGGTCGGTGTGGTAATCCTCGGCGAATACCCCGCAGGCACGCGCCTTCAGGCGCATGTTGATGTCCTTGGTGACCAGCACCACGCGCTTGCTGCTATGGCGACTCTTCAGCTCAACCAACTGGTTGATGATCTTGTTGTCGTTGAGGTGCTCGGGCAACCAGGTGATCGGCTCGGCACGCTTGCTCATGAGGATCGACAGGCTGCCGCACGGCCCGCTCTTGCCGCGCTGGATGGGCACGCCATCCTCCACCTGCTCGGGCGAGGCCTCGCCCAGCACCGAATCGATGAGGCGGATTGCCTGGCGGCATTCCGCGGCCACGGTGTGTTTTCCGGTCTTGAGCTTGTCCAGTTCCTCCAGCACCGTCATCGGGATCGCGACGTGGTGCTCCTGGAAGTTCAGCAAGGCGTTGGGATCGTGGATCAGGACGTTGGTGTCGAGGACGTACAGGGTGGGCTGGGTGGGGCGGGAGCGTCCGTGGTCATCCATACGCAGGTCACCTCTTGTAGGAGCGTTACGACGGAATGCCTTTACAGCGCTCCGCCGTGCGGTGAGCCACCGGCTCTCGGATTCCTGGGATCGACAGGATTCGAGAGCACTGCATACAAGGGACTGGCCGGGCCGGGGCCGCCACCTGTCTGCAGGGTTCGGCGGTCTACGACTCAACAAATACAGGAAAAAACATGACGATAAAAAGTCTTTTTCCTTCCTAGAAAAGTTTTTTTCGTCGTACGACGAAATACCTTGGCGAGGGCTCCGGACAGCGCTAGTTTTAGGAGTCCTACCCCTCGTAACGCCGTCCGCTTTTTTCGCAGGATCAGTCCCTTAGCCCTGCACGCTGCGTCTACCCCGGCACTCGCCGCCGACTGCCATCGCTTCCTCGCCTGCCTATATAGATGTCGCCTCCGCCACTGGCCCGACGCTAATCGTCCCCATAGGTGGAGCCAACGCCCGGGACTCCTTACAATCGCCGCTCGCTTGTAGGAGACCGCACGATGCTGATGGTGATTTCCCCCGCCAAGACCCTGGACTACGACACCGCGCCGGTGACGCAGCGCTTTACCCTGCCCGAGCACCTGGACGATGCCCAGGAGCTGATCGGCATCCTGCGGGAACTGGCCCCGGCGCAGATCGCCGAGCTGATGCACCTGTCGGACAAGCTGGCCGGCCTGAACGCCGCGCGCTTCGGCAGCTGGCACCCGGACTTCACCCCTGCCAACGCCAAGCAGGCCCTGCTGGCCTTCAAGGGTGACGTCTATACCGGCATGCAGGCCGAGGACTTCAGCGAAGACGACTTCGATTTCGCCCAGCGCCACCTGCGCATGCTTTCCGGCCTCTATGGTGTACTGCGTCCGCTGGACCTGATGCAGCCGTACCGCCTGGAAATGGGCACCAAGCTGGCCAACGCCCGTGGCAAGGACCTCTATGCCTTCTGGGGCGAGCGCATCAGCGCCTGGCTGAACGAGTCCCTGGCCGAGCAGGGCGACGACGTACTGCTGAACCTGGCCTCCAACGAATACTTCGGCGCGGTGAAGCGCAAGGCCTTGAATGCGCGGGTGATCGACACCGAGTTCAAGGACCTGAAGAACGGCCAGTACAAGATCATCAGCTTCTACGCCAAGAAGGCCCGCGGGATGATGGCGCGCTATGTGATCAAGGAGCGTCTGAGCAACCCAGAAGGCCTGAAGGACTTCAACTACGCCGGCTACGCCTACAGCGCCGAGCACTCCAAGGCGGACCAGCTGGTATTCCTGCGCGACCACGCCGAAGACTGATTCGCCGGCCCTGCTGCACCAAACGGGAGCCCTGAGGCTCCCGTTTCGTTTCCGCGCAGAACCTGCGGGAACGCCCCATGGGTGCGATTGTGTGCATGGACCTGCCGCCCCGTGCGTCCGATGGGACGTCCGGTGTTGGGCGGTTCGCGAGCCAGCTCGCTCCTACGAAAGCCCCTGTACGACCGAAGCGGGTGCAACCGCCGGCCCTGCGGACGGTTAGCGGGCGTGGTCCGCTCCTGCAGGGGACGATTACCCGCGCCGCTTCGCTTCTGTTTCGCCGCCCAAAATCACCGCTGATTCCAAGTGGCCTGTAAGCCATTGACCATGGAACTGCCCAGTCACGGGTGGCGGTTCTGTACGTTTCCTGTCCAAAACACCCCCTCAAGACCACACTCGCTGAATGGTCAAAATGACCGTTCGTCTGCTTCAGGATTAATCGTGAGAAATTTTTTCGACCGCCAGGACCGGTCGGAAGGATGGAAATCGTCCTGATTCGCCCCCTCCCCTGTAATCCATTGGCCATTAACAGCCTTTGGCCATGACATGCATTTCACGATTGCACTTTGCAATAGAGAAAGCTGAACGGCAGCTGAACGAATGTCTTGACGACGATACACGGTCGTTTTTAACGAAAATTTCAATGGAACTTTCCCCGACCTTGCACTTTGCATTGACGGAAATGACCTGTGTTTTGCCATTAGCGCAGCATCAGGTGATATCAATTGGATATTTCACATTCTTTCAGGGACGGGATGGGCGGAAGGAACTAACCGCATTTCGGATAAATCCTATTTGCGCAACGAGCATCGTTGGCGAAACAGAAATGCCCCGATGGAAATTGGAGTTTTACTTCCAAGGTTATTTCGATCAGCTCTTGTCGATTCATCCTTGAAACGCAACCCAATGAAATAACTGAACTTTTCAGATGACGAGGCAATCATCTAACCAGACTGGAGCACGCCAGGCAGACATTGCACCAACTTTGCAATCTGCCTGAAACATAACAGGGCAAACATCCAAAGTTTGCGCCAATACCGTGCTCGAAAGTTTAGCACTCGATTCCCATGCCTGCCTGGAAGGAAGTACGGAGAACACTTTGACAGTGAACTCCGGGGATTCACTCAACCTGAATAAAGCGCCCTTCGGGGCAACCTGAATAAATCGCCCTACCGGGCAACTTTAAACAGTTCGACCATTGAAGAGGTGAATGCGATGCGTATCAGCATCTTTGGTCTTGGGTATGTTGGCGCAGTATGTGCCGGCTGCCTGTCCGCACGGGGCCATGAAGTCGTTGGGGTGGATGTGTCCACCACCAAGATCGATCTGATCAACAACGGGAAATCGCCCATCGTCGAGCCGGGCCTGGAGCCTCTGCTGCAGCAGGGCATCCGCACCGGTCGCCTGTCGGGCACCACCGACTTCAAGAAGGCCGTACTGGACACCGACGTGTCGTTCATCTGCGTCGGCACCCCGAGCAAGAAGAACGGCGACCTGGACCTGGGCTACATCGAATCCGTCTGCCGCGAGATCGGCTATGCGATCCGCGAGAAAAAAGAGCGCCACACCGTGGTCGTGCGCAGCACCGTGCTGCCGGGCACCGTGAATAACGTGGTCATCCCGATCATCGAAGACTGCTCGGGCAAGAAAGCCGGTGCCGACTTCGGTGTGGGTACCAACCCGGAGTTCCTGCGCGAATCCACCGCGATCAAGGACTACGACTTCCCGCCCATGACCGTCATCGGTGAGCTGGACGCCCAGACCGGCGACCTGCTGGAAGAGATCTACCGCGAGCTGGACGCGCCGATCATCCGCAAGACCATCGAGGTCGCCGAGATGATCAAGTACACCTGCAACGTCTGGCACGCCGCCAAGGTCACCTTCGCCAACGAGATCGGCAACATCGCCAAGGCCGTCGGCGTCGATGGTCGCGAGGTGATGGACGTGATCTGCCAGGACCGCAAGCTGAACCTGTCGCGCTACTACATGAAGCCCGGCTTCGCCTTCGGCGGCTCCTGCCTGCCCAAGGACGTGCGCGCCCTCACCTACCGCGCCAGCCAGCTGGACATCGAGCACCCGATGCTCGGTTCGATCATGCGCAGCAACCAGCACCAGGTGCAGAAGGCCTTCGACATCATCGCCGCCCACGGCAGCCGCAAGGTCGGCCTGCTCGGTCTGTCGTTCAAGTCCGGCACCGACGACCTGCGCGAAAGCCCGCTGGTGGAACTGGCCGAGATGCTCATCGGCAAGGGCTACGAGCTGCAGATCTTCGACCGCAACGTCGAGTACGCCCGCGTCCATGGCGCGAACAAGGAGTACATCGAATCGAAGATCCCGCATGTCTCCTCGTTGCTGGTTTCGGACCTGGACGCGGTCGTGAAGTCCTCCGACGTCCTGGTCCTGGGCAACGGTGACGAGCTGTTCGTCGACGTGGTGAAGCAGGCGCCTGAAGGCAAGAAGGTCGTCGACCTGATCGGTTTCATGCCGAGCGTCACTGACGAGCGCGCCGAAGGCATCTGCTGGTAATTGGGTTTCGATTGGCTGCGCGTCGGCCCGGTGTCGTTGGAGAGGAACTCGGAAATGCTCATTCACTTCAGTGAACTCCGCTTCCTCGTCCCTCTCCGCCTAACCGGACTCTAGCTCGCTCAATCGAGTCCATGCCTTCAGACCCTAAAAGCGCCGGTCACCGGCCCGCCCAGGCGGGCCGATGACCAAGCCCAACCAGACGGATAGACGACGATGGAAACCTACAAACGAATCATCGGTGAGGCCACCGGCTGGCTGGTCTTTCTCGGCCTGCTGATGCTGCTGGCACTTCTCGTGCCGCCGACCGTATTCGACGCCGAATCCAAGGACTTCCTGCTGCTCATCGGCGCGGTCGGCATCTGGCGCTATTCCATGGGAGGCCTGCACTTTCTGCGCGGCATGCTGTTCCTCTACGTGGTCTATCCGCACTACCGCCGCAAGATGCGCAAGCTCGGCGACGCGGCCGACCCGTCCCACGTGTACCTGATGGTCACCAGTTTCCGGATCGACGCGCTGACCACCTCGATGGTCTATCGCTCGGTCATCGAGGAAGCCATTGCCTGCGGCTACCCCACTACCGTGGTGTGCTCCATCGTCGAGATGTCCGACGAGGTGCTGATCAAGCAGCAGTGGCAGAAGCTCAACCCGCCGGAGCATGTCGAACTTGACTTCGTGCGCATCCCCGGCACCGGCAAGCGCGACGGCCTGGCTCACGGCTTCCGTGCCATCTCCCGCCACCTGCCCGACGAAGACGCGGTGGTCGCGGTGATCGACGGCGACACCGTTCTGGAGCCTGGCGTGGTGAAGAAGACCGTGCCCTGGTTCAAGCTCTTCCCCAACGTCGGCGGCCTGACCACCAACGAATTCTGCGAAGTGCAGGGCAGCTACGTGATGAGCGAGTGGCACAAACTGCGCTTCGCCCAGCGCCACATCAACATGTGCTCCATGGCCCTGTCCAAGCGCGTGCTGACCATGACCGGGCGCATGTCGGTGTTCCGCGCCGCGGTGGTAACCGACCCCGACTTCATCACCGACGTGGAAAGCGACCACCTCGACCACTGGCGCCTGGGCCGCTTCCAGTTCCTCACCGGTGACGACAAGTCCAGCTGGTACAGCCTGATGCGCCTGGGCTACGACACCTTCTATGTGCCGGACGCGGCGATCAACACGGTCGAGCACCCGCCGGAGAAGAGCTTCATCAAGGCCAGCCGCAAACTGATGTTCCGCTGGTACGGCAACAACCTCCGGCAGAACTCCCGCGCCCTGGCACTCGGCCCGCAGCGCCTGGGCTGGTTCACCAGCGTGGTGCTGTTCGACCAGCGCCTGTCGATGTGGACCTGCCTGCTCGGCCTGGTCGCCGCGATCATCGCCAGCATCAAGTACAGCATCGCCTTCCTGCTCATCTACCTGCTGTGGATCGGCATCACCCGCTTCGTGCTGACCCTGCTGCTGTCGCTGTCGGGCCACCACATCGGGCCAGCCTATCCCGCGATCCTCTATTACAACCAGATCGTCGGTGCCCTGGTGAAGATCTACGTGTTCTTCCGCCTCGACCAGCAGTCGTGGACCCGCCAGAACACCAAGCTCGACCGCGGCCTGGCCAGCTTCCAGCGCTGGTTCAACACCTGGTCCTCGCGAGCCATGACCTTTTCCGCGGCCAGCGTTTTCGTCGCCGTACTGCTGACCATCGTCTGACCTCCTTTTTAGCTACGTACAGGACTCGACCTCATGAATACCGCCGTCAACGTCAATGTCGTGCATGAATCCGAAGCCCAGCGCCAGCACGCCCGGGTCAAGCTGCCCGCCCGTATCCGCTACATCGGATCCCACCGCGAGGGCGTCGACGCCCGCCTGCTGGACCTGTCCGCCGGCGGCTTCGCCTTCACTTCCGCGAACAACACGCCGGTACAGGTCGGCGACCTGCACAAGGGCAAACTGTTGTTCCAGATCGACAGCATCAGCTTCTCCCTGGAAGTGGAGTTCCAGGTGCGCTCCTACGACCGCGAAAGCGCGCGCGTCGGTTGCGAATTCCAGCACCTGAAGCCGCGCGAGATCGCCGCCCTGCGCTACCTGATCACCTCCTACCTGGCCGGTGAAGTAGTGAGCGTGGGCGACATGCTCAACACCCTGCAGCGCGAGAACTTCACCAAGGCCCGCAAGCACGGTGCAGGCTCCGGCGGCATGGGCTTCTTCGGCCGCTTCCGCGCGGTCACCGTAAGCACCGCGATCTTCGTGGTCGGCGTCGGCGCCTTCGCGGTGATCCTCAACCAGATCTACAACCTGTACTTCGTCACCCATGCCGACTCGGGTGTGGTCAGTGTGGCCAACCAGCAGATCACCATGCCCCGCGAAGGCACGGTGGAAAGCCTGGTGGAGCCTGGCGCCGAAGTCGCCAAGGGCGCGCCGATCGCCTCCTTCTCCGCCAACCTGCTGGACCTGCTCAAGGGCAACCTGACCGAAGAACAGCTCAACCCGAGCAACATCGAGAAGCTCTTCGGCCATCAGATGAAGGGCACCCTGACCAGCCCGTGCGACTGCCGCGTGGTCGAGCAGCGCGTCGCCAACGGCCAATTCGCCAACAAGGGCGACGTGATCTTCACCCTGACCCCGCGCGACAGCACCGCCACCGTCGAAGCGCGCTTCCCCTACCGCAACGCCGCCGAGCTTTCCCCCGGCACCCACGTGAACTTCCAGGTCGCCGGCGACAGCGAAGTGCGCGGCGGCCGCATCCTGCGCACCGCGCCGGTGGACGGTGACCTGTCCTCGGAAATCCGTGTGCAGATCACCCCCGACCAGCCGCTCGACAGCCAGATGGCTGGCCGCCCGACTGAAGTCAGCATCGGCGGCCTGCCGGGCCGCACCCTGCTGAACAAGGCGATGGCCCTGGCCACCGCTCGCTAAGAGGACTGCCCGCATGAATCGACCTGTCTTGCGACACGCCCCGCACCTGGCACTGGCATTGGCCATCGCCGCCGCGGCCGGATGCGCCGGCCTGCCCGACCAGCGCCTGGCCCAGGAGGCCCTGGACCGCGGCGACATCGCCACCGCCCAGGCCAACTTCCAGGCCCTGGCCACCATGGGTTACGCCGACGCACAGGTCGGACTGGCCGACATGCAGGCCGCCACCGGCGACCCCGACGAACAGGCCCGCGCCGAGAAGCTCTACCGCGAAGCGGCCGAGAGCTCCCCGCGCGCCCGCGCCCGCCTGGGCAAGTGGCTGGCGGCCAAGCCCGGCGGCACCGACGCCGAGCACCGCGAAGCCGAACAGCTGCTGACCCGCGCCTTCAACGAAGGCGAGGACAGCGCGCTGGTTCCGCTGATCGTCCTCTACCTGCAGTACCCGCAGGCCTGGCCGAACGTGAACCCGCAGCAGCGCATCGACCAGTGGCGCGCCCAGGGTCTGCCGCAGGCGGACCTGGCGCAGATCATCCTGTACCGCACCCAGGGCACCTACGACCAGCACCTCACCGAAGTCGAGCAGGTCTGCCAGCGCTGGCTGAACCGCATGGACGTGTGCTGGATGGAGCTGGCCACCGTGTACCAGAAGCAGGGCAACGCAGATAAGCAGAAGGCCCACATCGAAGCGCTCAAGGCAGGCTGGAAGGCCGGCCGCGTACCGTCCGAGCGCGTCGAATCAGTAGCCGGCGTGCTGGCCGACCCGAACATCGGCACCGCCGACCCGCAGGCCGCACAGGCGTTGCTCAACGAGATCGCGCCAACCTACCCGGCCGCCTGGGTCAGCCTCGCCAAGCTGCAGTACGACAACCCCGACCTGGGCGACCTCGACCAGATGCTCGACTACCTGAAGAAGGGCCAGGAAGCCGCGCAGCCCCGCGCCGAACTGCTGCTGGGGCGCCTCTACTACGACGGCAAGTGGGCCCCTCAGGAACCGCAGAAGGCCGAACAGCACCTGCTCAAGGCCGCCGCCACCGAGCCTCAGGCGCACTACTACCTGGGCCAGATCTACCGCCGCGGCTTCCTCGGCCAGGTCTACCCGCAGAAGGCCGTGGACCACCTGATCATCGCCGCCCGCGCCGGCCAGGCCAGCGCCGACATGGCCCTCGCACAGCTCTATTCGCAGGGTCGCGGCATTCGCCCAAACCTGGTCAATGCCTACGTCTTCGGCGAGCTCGCCCAGCGCCAGCAGGTACCCACTGCGAGCGACCTGATGGCGCAGATCGAACCGCAGATCCAGCCGGCCGACCGCAGTGCGGCCCAGCAGTTGCTCAAGCGTGAAGAACAGGCTCGCGGCGCCAACTGGCAAGCCACCGTCAGCCTTCTGCAGAACAATCAGGAACAAGAAAATCTATGAAGCGCACCGACCCGATGACCACCCCGCTGTTTGCTCTCGTCGATGGAGTTCAGCCGCGTGCCCTGGCTTCCGCTGTCCGCCGCGCCCGCCTGTTCCCCGCCATGCTCGGCGTTGGCCTGAGCCTCGCCGGCACCCTGTTCGGCAGCCTCGCCCACGCGGCAGAAGAGCCACCGAAGAACTTCGGCCTCGACATCAAGGTGACCGCCGAATCCGAGGATGACCGCGACCTGGGCACCGCCCGCGGCGGCGACCTCAACGGCATCGGTCTGGACCTGCGCCCCTGGGCCTTCGGCCAGTGGGGCGACTGGAGCGCCTACGTGATGGGCCAGGCAGTCGCCGCCACCGACACCATCCAGACCGACACCCTGCAGAACGACGACGTCAACAACCCCAGCAGCGGCAGCCGCGACAACAAGCGCGAGCCCGACGATGCCTACCTCGCCCTGCGCGAATTCTGGGTCGACTACGCCGGCCTTACCCAGTACCCCGGCGAGCACCTGCGCTTCGGTCGCCAGCGCCTGCGCGAAGACAGCGGCATGTGGCAGGACACCAACATCGAAGCGCTGAACTGGACCTTCGACACCACCCTGCTGCGCGCCCACCTCGGCGCCGCCCAGCGCTTCTCCGACTACCGCACCGACATCACCGACCTGGCGCCGGAGGACAAGGACCGCACCCATGTGTTCGGCGATATCTCCACGCAGTGGATGCCCCAGCACTGGGTCGGCCTGCGCCTGCACCATTCCGACGACAGCGGCAGCCTGCCGGACCGGGGCGAGACCGTCGACTCGCTGGACAAACGCTCCACCGGCGACCTCACCTGGGTCGGCATCGAGGCCAACGGCGATGGCTACAACTGGCGCTCGCAGATGCCCATCAACTACTGGGCCAGCGCTACCTGGCTGACCGGCAACCGTGACCGCCTGACCACCGTCCCGGTGAACGGTGAGCGAGTCGCTGCAGGCAAGCAGAGTGGCGACGTGGATGCCTACGGCGCCGACCTGGGCCTGCGCTGGAACATCGACGAGCAATGGCGCGTCGGCGGTGCCTACGCCCGCGGCAGTGGCGGCGGCAAGAACGGCGAAGACCAGTTCGAGCAGACCGGCCTTGAGAGCAACCGCTCCAACTTCACCGGCACCCGCGCCCGCGCGCACCGCTTCGGCGAGGCCTTCCGCGGCGAACTGTCGAACCTCGAAGCTGCGACCCTTTTCGGTTCCTGGCAGCTGCGCGACGACTACGACGCGAGCGTCATCTACAACAAGTTCCGCCGCGTGGACAGCGACTCGGACATCGGCAGCAGCGGCATCACCGCTCCGCTGGTCAACGACTCCAAGGACATCGGCCAGGAAGTCGACCTCGTCGTCACCAAGTACTTCAAGCAGGGCCTGCTGCCGGCTTCGATGAGCCAGGCGATCGACGAGCCGTCGGCGCTGATCCGCTTCCGTGGCGGCGTATTCAAGCCTGGTGACGCCTACGGCAGCCACGTCGACTCGACCATGCACCACGCGTTCGTCGATGTGATCTGGCACTTCTGAGGACTGTAGCGATGACTATCCGAGCACCCTTCCCCGCTCCAACACCCTCACCCCAGCCCTCTCCCAGGGGGAGAGGGGACGCTCTGGCGTTGGGTTGCGTGCCGTGCCAGCCGATCGCTCCGAACAGCTCCCTCTCCCTGCGGGAGAGGGTTGGGGTGAGGGGGCCGCAAGGCCAGCGCAAGTCCGGCGCCGTGCAATGGTCCACCCTGCTGCTGGGCAGCGTATTGCTGGCCACCACTCCAGCCTGGGCGGCGCAGCCCGCGGCCAAGGCCGAAGCCAGCAGCGCACATGCGAAGAAGACCGACGCCGCGAAAGCCGAAACCGGCAAGACCGCCGAAGGCGAACAGGCCCCGGCAGAAGAACCGGGCCACACCCAGACCCTCAAGCAATCGGGCAACTACACGGTGACCGCGGCACCCAGCGAGCCGCTGCACCTGGAACCGCCCAAGCTGCCCGACCTCACCGGCTACACCGCCGAGGCGGTGGAGAAGAAGATCCAGCGCAACAAGCGCGGCAAGGCCCACATCGAACGCATGGTCCAGCAGCAGCCGCTGAAGGAATTCACAGGCGGCAAGAACCGTCTCGCCGAATGGGTGAAGCGCCAGCGCCAGATGCCCCAGGCGATCTTCATCGACGGCGGCTACGTCAACCTCGCCGACCTCGTGGGCAAGTTGCCGAAAACTGCCCTGGAACAGACCGAGCCGGGCGTCTACGTGGCCCGTCTGCCCATCGTCGTCAGTCAGGGCGCCACCCTGGAGATCGACGGCAAGGTCAAGGAACTGCGCCTGTCCCAGGACCGCGGTGCGTTCCTGGTCAACGACGGCAAGCTGTTCGTGCGTAACACCAAAGTCACCGCCTGGAACGAGGCGAAGAAGGAACCGGCGTGGTTCAAGGAGCCCAACGAATTCCGCCCCTTCCTGATCTCCTGGGGCGGCGCCGAGGCTTACCTGGTGAACAGCCACTTCACCAGTTTCGGCTACAACGCCTCCAAGGCCTACGGCATCTCCATCTCGCAGTACAGCCCGGGCATGGACAAGACCATGAAGCGTCCTCGGCCCCAGGGCTGGGTGCTCAATTCCACCTTCGAGGACGCCTGGTACGGCTTCTACTGCTACGAGGCCGACGACCTGGTGGTACGCGGCAATACCTACAAGAACAACATCGTCTACGGCATCGACCCGCACGACCGTTCGCATCGCCTGATCATCGCCGAGAACACCGTCTACGGGACCAAGAAGAAGCACGGCATCATCGTTTCGCGTGAGGTCAACGACAGCTGGATCATCCACAACAAGACCTACGACAACCACCTCTCCGGGATCGTCCTCGACCGTAATTCCGAGCGCAATCTGGTGGCCTACAACGAGGTGTACCGCAACCATTCCGACGGCATCACCCTCTACGAGTCGGGCGACAACCTCATCTACGGCAACCAGGTGCTGGCCAACCTGCGCCACGGCATCCGCATCCGTAACAGCGTGAACATCCGCCTCTACGAGAACCTCGCGGCCGGCAACAAGCTGATCGGCGTCTACGGCCACATCAAGGACCTCTCCGATACCGACCGCAACATCGACCTCGACCCCTTCGACACCAAGGTCTCGCTGATCGTGGTCGGCGGCAAGCTGGCCGGCAACGGCTCGGGTCCGCTGTCGGTGGATTCGCCGCTGTCGCTGGAGCTCTACAAGGTGGCCATGCTCGGCCCGACCAAATCATCCGGCATCTCCTTCAACGGCGTGCTCGGCGAAAAGCAGGACCAGATCCTGGACCTGCTGGTGCGCCAGCAACGCGCGGTGCTGATCGACCCCGTCGAAAGCCAGGCCGAACTGCAGAACTGAGGACCGACCATGAATAAAATCACCACCAACCTGCTGCGCCTGTCGGGCCTCACCGCCGCCCTGCTGCTCGCCCACCAGGCCAGCGCCGCCGACGCGCCGAGCTACTCCGCGCAGCCGGCTGCCGGGCTGTGCCCGACCGCCGCCAACAACGCGGCGTACAACACCAAGTACCTGGGCTTCTTCACCCACCTGGTGCCGGCCCAGGAAGACTGGCTGTTCCGTACCACCTACGACCTGCGCACCGACTTCGGCACCAGCGCCGAAGGCTGGCGCGAGCTCAAGCAACTGCGCGACGAACTCAAGCGCAAGGGTATCGACCTGGTCGTGGTCTACCAGCCCACCCGTGGCCTGGTGAACCGCGAGAAGCTCAACCCGCAGGAGAAGGCCAGCTTCAACTTCGAGCTGGCCAAGCAGAACTACCAGGCGACCATCGCCCAGTTCCGCAAGGCCGGTATCTACACGCCGGACTTTTCGCCGCTGTTCGACGAGAAGGAAGAGCACCCGTACTACTTCAAGGGCGACCACCACTGGACGCCGTACGGCGCCATGCGCAGCGCGAAGATCGTCGCCGAGACCCTGAAGGAAATCCCCGCCTACAACGACATTCCCAAGAAGGAATTCGAGAGCAAGCGCGTGGGCCTGCTGTCCAAGCTGGGCACCTTCCACAAGGCTGCCGCGCAACTGTGCGGCAGCAGCTACGCGCCGCAGTATGTCGACCGCTTCGAAACCGAACCGGTGGGCGACTCGGGCGGCGGCGATCTATTCGGTGAAGGCGGCGATGCCCAGGTCGCGCTGGTGGGCACCTCCAACAGCGGCCCGGCGTACAACTTCGCCGGCTTCCTGGAGCAATACGGCAAGGTCGACATCCTCAACAACGCCGTCTCCGGCGGCGGCTTCGACAGCTCCCTGCTGGCCTACATGACGAGCAAGGAATTCCACGACAAGCCGCCGAAGATCCTCATCTGGGAGTTCGCCACCCACTACGACATGGCGCAGAAGAGCTTCTACCGCCAGGCCATGCCGCTGGTGGACAACGGCTGCGCCGACGGCAAGCCGGCCATCAGCCGCAAGGTCAAGCTGCACGCCGGCAGCAACGAGGTGCTGGTCAACAGCAGCGCCCTGCCGATCCGCTCGGGCAGCTACACCGCCGACGTCACCTACTCCGACCCCGGCGTGCACGAACTCAAGAACACCATCTGGTACATGAACGGTCGTCGCGAGCAGCTGAAGATCGAGCAGTCCAAGGCCGTGGATACCGGCGGACGCTACGTCTTCGAACTGCGCAACGACGAGGACTGGTCGAACCAGCAGTTCCTCTCCCTGGAGATCGAGGCGCCGGAAGACATGCCGGCGGGCCTGGAAGTCGAGGCCAAGCTCTGTCAGACGCCCAAAGCCAAGTCGGCCGACGTGGCCGCCAACTGACGCGAGGGAGTGAATTCCATGCCCAGCCTACGCAAGATCAAGACCCCCGTGGTCGCCCGCATCGGCCTCTCCATCGCCGTGCTCGGCGCCCTGTTCGGAGGCGAAAGCGCCACCTACGCCGCCGACCTGATGCCGCCACCGGGCTACTTCTCCGCCGTCGGCGACAAGGGCAGCAAGAAGGACGCCGACAGCTGCCCCACCGCGCCGACGCCCTACACCGGCAGCCTGCAGTTCACCAGCAAGTACAAGGGCTCGGATTCGGCGCGCTCGACCTTGAACGTCGACGCGGAGAAAGAGTTCCGCAGCCAGATCAAGGACATCACCGACATGGAGCGCGGCGCCACCAAGCTCATCACCCAGTACATGCGCAGCGGCAACAAGGGCGACCTGGACTGCGCGATGAACTGGCTGGATTCCTGGGCGCGGGCCGGTGCGCTGGAAAGCAGCGACTACAACCACACCGGCAAGTCCATGCGCAAATGGGCGCTGGGCAGCCTGTCGTCTTCCTACATGCGCCTGAAGTTCTCCAGCAGCCGCCCGCTGGCCGCCTACGGCGAGCAGTCGAAAGAGATCGAGAACTGGTTCAGCACCCTGGGCAGCCAGGTGGTGCGCGACTGGAGCGACCTGCCGCTGAAGAAGATCAACAACCATTCCTACTGGGCCGCCTGGTCGGTGATGTCCACCGCTGTGGTAACCAACCGCCGCGACCTGTTCGACTGGTCGGTGCAGGAGTTCAAGGTCGCCGCCAACCAGGTCGACGCCGACGGCTACCTGCCCAACGAACTCAAGCGCCGCCAGCGCGCGCTGTCGTACCACAACTACTCGCTGCCGCCGCTGACCATGATCGCCGCCTTCGCCCAGGTGAACGGCGTCGACCTGCGCCAGGAAAATAACGGCGCCCTGCAGCGCCTGGCCAACCGCGTGATGCAAGGCGTGGACGACCAGGACGCGTTCGACCAGAAGACCGGCAACGACCAGGACATGGGCGACCTGAAGGAGAACAGCAAGTTCGCCTGGCTCGAACCCTACTGCGCGCTCTACAGCTGCGCGCCCAAGACCCAGGACTGGAAGAAGAAGATGGAGCCGTTCAACAGTTTCCGTCTGGGGGGTGAAGTGACCAAGGTTTTCAACCGTCAGGGGGCGGGGAGCTGAAGCAGCGCCCGTCTCCTTGAAAGCGGAACTCCCGTAGGGCGCATAACCGCTTGCGGTTATCCGCCGAAGGATCTGGCACGAAACCACGGCGGATAACGCTTCGCGTTATTCGCCCTACCAGAGCAGAGCGGCAACACCGAGCCATCCGACAACACCGGACGGCCCCCTCTCCCACTGGGAGAGGGCTGGGGTGAGGGCAAGCCCTCGCTCCGAAGCAACGGCAACACCACCCGACCCACGCAATAAAGACGCGGGCGGGCGCAACAGATTGAGCACCACATGGGGAGGAATTGGCGGGTTGCCCCGGCCTTTCCTCAAGGCGTCGCGAAGACGCCGGAAGGTCCGGAGCGACTCAAGGTTTGAAGCTCCAGAGAGAGACGCGGAATGGTCTTTTCTTCCAACGTATTCCTGTTCCTGTTCCTGCCGGTCTTCCTCGGCCTGTACTACCTGAGCGGGAACCGCTACCGGAACCTCCTGTTGCTGGTCGCCAGCTACATCTTCTACGCCTGGTGGCGGGTGGACTTCCTCCTGCTGTTCGCCGGCGTCACGGTCTTCAACTACTGGATCGGCCTGCGCATCGGCGCCGCCGGCGTACGCACCAAGGCTGCCCAGCGCTGGCTGCTGCTTGGCGTGGTGGTCGACCTGTGCGTACTGGGCTACTTCAAGTACGCCAACTTCGGCGTCGAGAGCCTCAACGAGATCATCACCTCGTTCGGCATGCAGCCCTTCGTGTTGACCCACATCCTGCTGCCGATCGGCATCAGCTTCTACACCTTCGAATCGATCAGCTACATCATCGACGTGTACCGCGGCGACACCCCGGCCACGCACAACCTGATCGACTTCGCGGCGTTCGTGGCGATCTTCCCGCACCTGATCGCCGGCCCGGTGCTGCGCTTCAAGGACCTGGTCGACCAGTTCAACCACCGCACCCACACCGTCGACAAGTTCGCCGAAGGCTGCACCCGCTTCATGCAGGGCTTCGTCAAGAAGGTGTTCATCGCCGACACTCTGGCGGCGGTGGCCGACCACTGCTTCGCCCTGCAGGACCCGACCACCGGCGACGCCTGGCTCGGCGCGCTGGCCTACACCGCACAGCTGTACTTCGACTTCTCCGGCTACAGCGACATGGCTATCGGCCTCGGCCTGATGATGGGCTTCCGCTTCATGGAGAACTTCAACCAGCCCTACATCAGCCAGTCCATCACCGAGTTCTGGCGGCGCTGGCACATCAGCCTGTCCACCTGGCTGCGCGACTACCTGTACATCAGCCTGGGCGGTAACCGCGGCACCACCTTCCAGACCTACCGCAACCTGATCCTCACCATGCTGCTGGGCGGCCTCTGGCACGGCGCCAACGTCACCTACATCATCTGGGGCGCCTGGCATGGCGTGTGGCTGGCCATCGAGCGCGCGCTGGGCGTGAACGCCGCACCCCGCGTGCTCAATCCGCTGAAGTGGGCGTTCACCTTCCTGCTGGTGATCGTCGGCTGGGTGATCTTCCGCGCCGAGAACCTGCACGTGGCCTGGCGCATGTACGAAGCCATGTTCAGCTTCGGCGACTGGAAGCTCTCCGAGCTCAACCGCGCCAGCCTCACCGGCCTGCAGGTCGGCACCCTGGTGATCGCCTACCTCGTGCTCGCCTTCTTCGGCCTGCGCCAGTTCTACAACCAACCGATGCAGAGCAAGGCGCCCAAGGCCGCCGCGAAGACCGAACAGGTCGACGCCGACGGCCCGGCCAGCGCCCAGCCGCGCGCTCCGGCCATGGCCCAGCAGGACCCAGCGGCGATCGCCTACTCGCCCAGCGGCGCCGCCGTCTACCAGCCGCACTGGATGACCCAGCTGCCGGTACTGGCCACGCGCATCGCCCTGCTCCTGCTGTTCGCCGCCTCGGTGCTCAAGCTCTCGGCGCAGAGCTACTCACCGTTCCTCTACTTCCAGTTCTGATCCGGACGAGGCATCCATGACTATCGCCAAACCCCTCCAGTACGCCTACATCGCCGCCTTCGGCGGGATGTTGCTGGGCCTGGCCGGCTGGTCGCTGAAGGCCTTCCCCAGCTTCTCCGCCGCCGAGGGCACCACCGTGCTCAACGGCAAGCTGGCCCACGCCTTCGAAGGCCACTACGACGACGAATTCCCCATCAAGCGCCTGGGCACCAACCTCTGGGCCGCATTGGACTACACCGTCTTCGACGAAGGCCGCCCCGGCGTGGTGATCGGCAAGGACGGCTGGCTGTTCACCGATGAAGAGTTCAAGCCCGCCCCCTCCCAGCAACAGTTGGAAGATAACTGGGCGCTGGTGCGCGGCGTGCAACAGGAGCTGGAGCGCCGCGGCGTGAAGCTGGTGCTGGCGATCATCCCCGCCAAGACCCGCCTCTACCCCGAGTACGTCGGCAAGGAGCAACCCGCAGCCCTGCACGCCTCGCTCTACACCGACTTCCTGCAGCGCGCCCGCCAGGCCGGCATGGCCGCGCCCGAGCTGCTGGAGACGATGGAAAAGGCCAAGGACAACGGCCAGGTGTTCCTGCGCACCGACACCCACTGGACCCCGCTGGGCGCCGAAGCCGTGGCCCAGCGCCTGGGCGAAAGCATCCGCGCCGGCCAGGGCGCCGACCTGCCGACCCAGAGCTTCGTCACCGAGGCCGGCAAGAGCGGCGCGCACAAGGGCGACCTGCTGACCTTCCTGCCTCTGGACCCGCTGTTCACCAACCTGCTGCCTGAAGAAGACCAGCTGCAGCAGCGCCAGACCCACCCGGCCGAGGACACCGCCGGCTCTGCTGACACCAGCGGCGGCGACCTCTTTGGCGACAGCACCCAGCCGCAGGTCGCCCTGGTCGGCACCAGCTACAGCGCCAACGCACGCTGGAACTTCGCCGGCGCCCTCAAGCAGGCGCTCTCGGCGGATGTCATCAACTACGCCAAGGAGGGCAAGGGCCCCCTGGAACCGATGCTCGAACTCCTGCAGGACGAAGGCTTCAAGCAGAAGCCGGCGCGACTGCTGGTCTGGGAATTCCCCGAACGCTACCTGCCGATGCACAGCGACCTGAGCCAGTTCAACCAGGACTGGGTGGCGCAATTGCGGGCAGCCGGTAGCCGCGACGAACGCCTGGCTTCCAACCAGGCCCCGGCTCACTGAGCAGATACATCCACGGCGCATCGAGCGCTGGAACAGGGCACCACCCGTGCCCATACGAGAAAAAGTAGACGGAGGTACACCCCATGAACCGACTGACCATTCGCACCCTGAAGTCGTCCGCCCTCGCACTGGCCCTGGGCGCCGCATCCTTCGGCGCTTTCGCCGGTGGTGAAGGCGCGCTGTACGGCCCGCAGGCGCCCAAAGGCTCCACCTTCGTACGGGCCTACAACGCCGGCAGCGGCGAACTGTCCGTCAGCGTCGGCAACGCCACCCTCAACGACATCTCGCCGCTGGGCTCCAGCGACTTCAAGTTCCTCCCGCCGGGCAACTACACCGCCAAGGTCGGCACCCAGAGCCTGCCGGTGAAACTCGACCCGGACGCCTACTACACCCTCGTCAGCCAGCCCGGCGGCCAGCCGCGACTAGTGCCCGAGCCGCCGTTCAAGAACAAGCAGAAGGCTCTCGTCCGTGTACAGAACCTCAGCGGCAAGGCCCTCACCCTGAAGACCGCCGACGGTAAGACCGAAGTGGTCAGCAACGTCGCCCCGCAGAGCCACGGCGACCGCGAGATCAACCCGGTGAAAGTGAACCTAGCGCTGTTCGACGGCGCGAAGAAGGTCAGCGACCTCAAGCCCGTCACCCTCGAGCGCGGCGAAGTGGTCTGCCTCTACGTCACTGGCGACGCCGGCAAGCTGAACCCGGTGTGGGTCAAGCGCCCGGTGAAGGCGGACTGATCCATGCGCCGGCGGATGCTGCACTGCCACTCCCATCCGGAGTGCGGACGAGGCGCCACACCTCCCGCCGGCACGAACTGCCTGCCCTTCCCTCGGGGAGGGTCCTGGGGCGCACCGGCAACTGACGCGCCCCGCTCCACCCAGAACAACAAGACCGGCTAAGCACCGGCAGAAGAACCCGTGCGCCGCAACGACGGCAAGCACAGGAGAGGTCACCCAAACCGCACGCCGGCCCGCATGACGTGGACCGGCCAACAGAACGCAAACGCTTTAGGAGAAACCCGATGATCCCAGTAATCCTTTCCGGTGGTAGCGGCTCGCGACTCTGGCCTCTTTCGCGCAAACAGTATCCCAAGCAGTTCCTGGCCCTGACCGGCGACCACACCCTGTTCCAGCAGACCCTGGAGCGCCTGGTGTTCGAGGGCATGGAGCCGCCGGTGGTGGTGAGCAACCAGGAACACCGTTTCATCGTCCAGGAACAGCTCGAAGCGCTGGACCTGAAGACTCAGTCCATCCTCCTCGAACCCTTTGGCCGCAACACCGCCCCGGCAGTCGCCATCGCCGCCATGAAGCTGATGTCCGAAGGCCGTGACGAACTGCTGCTGATCCTCCCCGCCGACCACGTGATCGAAGACCAGCGCGCCTTCCAGCGCGCCCTGGCACTGGCCACCAACGCCGCCGAAAAGGGCGAGATGGTGCTCTTCGGCGTCCCCGCCGACCGCCCGGAAACCGGCTACGGCTACATCAAGTCCGGCGACGAGCGCGGCCTGCCGGACGGCGTCATCCGCGTCGAGCGCTTCATCGAGAAACCCGATGAAGCCCGTGCCCGTCAGTTCGTCGAGGAAGGCGGCTACTTCTGGAACAGCGGCATGTTCCTGTTCCGCGCCAGCCGCTTCCTGGAAGAACTGAAGAAGCACGACGCCGACATC
The DNA here is from genome assembly GCF_014852585.1 of Pseudomonas sp. PDM18. Lineage (GTDB taxonomy): Bacteria > Pseudomonadota > Gammaproteobacteria > Pseudomonadales > Pseudomonadaceae > Pseudomonas. The sequence goes on from NZ_JACVBX010000001.1 coordinate 798,496, forward strand.
TACGACACCTGCCTGCTCGCCCTCGAGCGCAGCCAGCACGACGGCGACCTGATCAACATCGACGCCGCCACCTTCGAGTGCTGCCCGGACAACTCCATCGACTACGCCGTGATGGAAAAGACCCGCCGCGCCTGCGTAGTCCCGCTGGCCGCCGGCTGGAACGACGTCGGCAGCTGGTCGTCGATCTGGGAAGTCCACGACAAGGACGCCGACGGCAACGTCACCATGGGCGACGTGGTCGTGCACGACAGCCACAACTGCCTGGTGCACGGCAACGGCAAGCTGGTGTCCGTGGTCGGCCTGGAAGACATCGTGGTGGTCGAGACCAAGGACGCCATGATGATCGCCCACAAGGACCGCGTGCAGGACGTCAAGAAGGTAGTCAACCAGCTCGACGCTGCCGGCCGCAGCGAGACCCAGAACCACTGCCAGGTCTACCGTCCGTGGGGTTCCTACGACTCGGTGGACATGGGCGGCCGCTTCCAGGTCAAGCACATCACCGTTAAGCCGGGCGCGCGCCTGTCGCTGCAGATGCACCACCACCGCGCCGAGCACTGGATCGTCGTCTCCGGCACCGCCCAGGTGACCTGTGACGACAATACCTTCCTGCTAACCGAGAACCAGTCCACCTACATCCCGATCGCCTCGGTCCACCGCCTGGCCAACCCGGGCAAGATCCCGCTGGAGATCATCGAAGTGCAATCGGGCAGCTACCTGGGCGAAGACGACATCGAGCGTCTGGAAGACGTCTACGGCCGAACCACCGAGAACGTGGAGCTGCGCGCCGTCGTGCGCTGATTCCACGCGAGAATCCGGCGCTTCCCCCATCGGCGCCATGCCCCCGCACCTTCCGGTGCGGGGGCTTTTTTATGCCCGTAGCTGCCCACTCCCTCAGGGATACACCGTTGCCGGACGGTTCGCGAGCGAGCCCCACAGGGAACACCCGCGCCACATCAACCCGCCCTATCCCGCCGCCTGCTAAGGTAATGCTCGAAACCCTGCGCGGAGCGCTCCATGCTGTACGGCATCCTGCTGATCGTCACCTGGATCATCCTGCTGATCCGCTACCCCTCCCGCGCCCTGCCGATCTCCGGCGCCGGGCTGGTGGGGCTGGCCACGGTCATCGCCGTGGCCATCTGGCAGGACAACAGCGACACCCGCCAGCTCCAGCACCTGGAATTGCGCATCGCCTATCAACCCGACCAGTGCCAGCCTGGCCGCCCCCTGGCCGTCAGCCTGAAGAACGGCTCCGCGCGCCCGCTGCTGGAGCTGCGCTGGAAAGTTGCCGCCTACCGTCCCGGCGATACCACCGACCTCGCCGAAAACCTCTACGAAGCGCCGCGCTACCGTGGCCCCGGCGCGCTGCTCGCCGGCGATAGCTGGAACGACTGCCTGCCGCTGCCACCGCTGCGCCCCGGCTACCGCGCCAGCACCCTGGAATTTCGCGCCGAGCGAGTCAGCGGCCGCTTCGGCAATTGATTCACCTGCCCCGCACAATCCGGTACGGTAGTCCCGCCCACAACCCAAGGACTGCCACACCATGCCCCAGCCCGTCGCCCTCATCACCGGTTGCTCCAGCGGTATCGGCCGCGCCCTCGCCGATGCCTTCCAGGCCGCCGGTTACCAGGTCTGGGCCACCGCCCGCCGCGATGAAGATGTCGCCACCCTCGGCCAGGCGGGTTTGCGCGGCGTGCTGCTGGACGTCAACGACGAACCCGCCGTCGAGCGTCTCGCCAAACTACTGCAGCGCGAAGCCGGCGGCCTCGATGTGCTGATCAACAACGCCGGCTACGGCGCCATGGGCCCGCTGCTGGACGGCGGCAGCCAGGCGATCCGCCGGCAGTTCGAAACCAATGTGTTCGCCGTGGTCGGCGTCACCCGCGCACTGTTCCCGGCGCTGCGGGCGCGGCGCGGGCTGGTGGTGAACATTGGCAGTGTGTCCGGCGTATTGGTCACCCCCTTCGCTGGCGCCTACTGCGCATCGAAAGCCGCGGTGCATGCGCTCAACGATGCACTGCGCCTGGAGCTGGCCCCTTTCGGCATCGAGGTGATGGAAGTGCAGCCCGGCGCCATCGCCTCCAACTTCGGCGCCAACGCCAGCCGCGAGATGGCCGCGGTGGTCAGCGAAGACTCCGCCTGGTGGCCGCTGCGACAATTCATCCAGGCGCGCGCCGCGGCCTCCCAGGACAAACCCACCCCCGCCAGCGACTTCGCCCGCGAGCTGCTGGCTGCCGCACAGAAATCCCCGCGCCCGCGCCTGCTGCGCATCGGCAACGGCAGCCGGGCCCTGCCGCTGCTCTCGCGCTGGCTGCCCACCGGCCTGCTGGACAAGGTGCTGAAGAAGCGCTTCGGCCTCGACGGGCAACTCTGATGACCTACCCGATCCGTTACCTCGCCCTCGCCGGCATCCTCGCTGCCTTCTTCCTCAACGTGGTGGCACGCGGGCTGCTGCGGGTCGGCGGTGTGCCGGCGACCTTGCTGGTGGCAGCGGTGATCGCCGCCACCATGGCCTTCTGGTTCGCCCGCCGGCACAAACGCCTGGCGGAGACCGCCGAGCGTTGGCGGCTGACCGCGCTTTACGGCGGTGGGCTGGCGGTGCTCTACGCCCTCCTCGTCGGCATGGCTGCGTGGAAGAACACGCCGAGCCCTGCGGCGCTGCTGATCTACGCGTTGAACTACCTGTGCTATCCGCTGTGCGTCTGGTGGTTCTTTCGCCCCGGCGTGCTCGCGCGCTTCCTGCCGGCCGACCGACGCTGAGTCGCCTTCACGCTTTCTTCACCTGCTTTTCATCCGCTTACAACCGGCCTCCTTCTAAGGTGACGCGGACCTTAGAGGAGTCCCCATGTCCCTGCCTTCGATTCTCCGTGGCGCCATCGCCGCCGCCCTGCTGAGCACTGCACTGCTGAGCATTAGCCCGCTCGCCTTGGCCGCTGGCGAGACGCAGGCCGACTGGGCCAAGCCGGTGGACAAGTCGTTCAACCTGTACCAGATGTCGCCGACCCTCTACCGCAGCGCCCTGCCCTCCGGGCAGAACCTGCCGGTGCTGGAGCAACTGAAGGTGAAGACCGTGGTCAGCTTCATCAAGGACGACGATCGCGCCTGGATCGGCCAGCAGAACATCGTGGCCGTGAGCTTCCCGACCCACGCCGACCGCGTCGACGACGCCGACGTGCTGAAAGTCCTGCGTCTCCTGCAGAGTGCCGAGCAGAATGGCCCGGTGCTGATGCACTGCAAGCACGGGCGTGATCGCACCGGCCTGTTCGCCGCCATGTACCGCACGGTGATCCAGGGCTGGAGCAAGGAAGACGCGCTCAAGGAAATGGTCGAGGGTGGCTACGGCACCGAAGACGACATGACCGACGCCATCGCCTACGTGCAGAAAGCCGACATCGGCAAGCTGCAACTGGCCCTGGCCAGCGGCGCATGCAGCACCTCGGCCCTCGCCGGCTGCCAACTCAAGGGCTGGCTGGCGGACACCTTCGGCGAGGAACGGCCGCCGCACCCGGCGCACTGATCGGCGTATCTGTCACACCGTCATGGCGAGAGTGCGCTAACGTGGGCGCACTCTCACCGTTTCACAGGCATGCCATGACTTCCTCCCGTTTCAGCGCCGTCACCCACACCCGCTACATCGACCATGCAGGCCTCGATGCCTTCTGCGCCGACTACGACGGCTTTCTGCTCGACCTCTGGGGTGTGTTGATCGACGGTGTCGACGTGTTCCCCGGCGCCCTCGACTGGCTCGCGCGCCGCGCTGCCGAAGGCAAGCCGGTGTGGTTCCTCAGCAACGCCTCGCGCAGCGTCCCGGAAATGGCCGACACCCTGGTGCGCCTGGGCGTCTCCCGCGAGCTGTTCGCCGGCATCACCACTTCCGGCCAGTTGGCCATCGACGCCTTCACCCATGAACGTAAATTCCAGCGCGGCGGTATCTACACCGTCGGCGTGGGCGATGCGCTGACCACCTGGCCGGTGGAGATCCGCGAGCGCTTCTGCGACGACATCCATGCCGCCTCGCTGATCCTCGGTGTCGGCAGCTTCCCGCAGGACGAGCTGGAAGAGCGCTTCGCCCCTCTGCGCAGCGCGACCGACAAACCCTTCCTGTGCGCCAACCCCGACCGTGTGGTGGTTTCCGGCGGCCAGACGGTGTTTGGCGCCGGCCGCCTGGCCGAGGCGTTCGCCGAGGAAGGCGGCAGCGTGCACTGGTACGGCAAGCCCGATCCCTCGGCGTTCCGCATCGCCCAGCGGCAGTTGGAGGCGCGCGGCGCGAAGCACATTCTGTTCGTCGGCGACTCGCTGGTGACCGACGTACCCGGCGCGCTGGCCGCGCGCATCGATACCCTGTGGCTGGCGTCCACCGGCATCCATCGCCAGGCGCTGGGCGTGCCTTTCAATGGCGAGCTGGACGCGGAGAAAACCAACGCGCTGCTCGATGGCTATCCAGTTCGACCGCACTTTGCAGCGCCGGGGCTGGTCTGAGTTCAGGACATCCACCTGAGCTCGAGCCCCCATGAACGAACTGATCGACCTGCTGCAATGGCCAGCCATGCTGGTCACCGTCCTCGCCGCCTGGCTGGTGGGCTCGCGCGACCGCAAACGGCGCAAGGTGGGCTTCTGGGTGTTTCTCGTCAGCAATGCGCTGTGGATTGCCTGGGGCCTGCCGGCCAAGGCCTACGCGCTGGTGCTGCTGCAGCTGTGCCTGGCGGCGATGAATATCCGCGGCAGCTACAAGAACCGCCGGCGCGAAAACGCCGAGGGATAAGCGATCCCTGTAGGAGCGAGCTTGCTCGCGAACCGCATGGCACCGGCGCTGGGCTGTTCGCGAGCAAGCTCGCTCCTACGAAGATCTTCGCCCTGCGCGGCTGTCCCATCGACCTGTTAGGCACAGGGGGATCCAGGGCATCAGCCGGCACAGTCGGCCCCCTCTCCCCTCGGGAGAGGGTTGGGGTGAGGGCAGCCCAGGCGACGGAGCTTCCCGCTGCACGGACCTGAAACGAAAACGGGAGCCGCAGCTCCCGTTTTCATTCACCCGATCAACTCACTGCGCCGCCGCAGCCGCGCCGTCGGAGAGTTCCGCGTTGCGGCTCTGCGGGTTGACGATCACCGTGGCGGTGATGCCCGCTGCCAGCAGCACGCCTTCGGGCACGTCGTCGATGTGGATGCGCACCGGCACGCGCTGGGCCAGGCGCACCCAGTTGAAGGTCGGGTTCACATCGGCCACCAGTTCGCGGCTTTCCGGGTTGTCGCGGTCGTAGATGGCGCGGGCGATGCTCTCGACATGGCCCTTCAGGCGCTCGCCGCTCATCAGTTGCAGCTCGGCCGGGTCACCGACACGGATGTGCGGCAGCTTGGTCTCTTCGAAGTAGCCGTAGATCCAGTAGGAGTTCTCGTCGACCACGGCCATCTTCGCCTCGCCCACGCGGGCGTAGTCGCCACGGTGCACGTTGAGGTTGGTCACGTAGCCGTCTACCGAGGCCCGCACCTGGGTGCGTTCCAGGTTCAGCTTGGCGGCGTCCAGCGCGGCCAGGGCCTGCTGGTAGTCGGCCTCGGAGGCGGCGGCGGTGTTGCTGGCGTCGTCCAGGCTCTCGCGGGAGACGACTTCCTCGTCCATGGCGCGGCGGCGCTTGGCGTTGAGCAGGCGCATCTGCAGGGTGGCCTTGCGCGAGTCGACCAGGGCCTGCGCCTGCTTCACGGCGATCTGATAGTGGTCCGGGTCGATCTGCATGAGCAGGTCGCCCTTCTTCACTTGCTGGTTGTCACGCACCGGCACGTCGACCACCACGCCGGAGACGTCGGCGGCGACATTGATGATGTCGGCGCGCACCCGGCCGTCGCGGGTCCAGGGCGTATCCATGTAGTTCACCCAGAGGGCGCGGCCGATCAACGCGGCGACCGCCAGGATGATCAGGGTCGCCAGCAGGCTGATGATGGATTTGAGAGTCATGGGTGCACGCTCGTTACTTATAGATAGTGAGAGACAGGCCGCCGAACAGGCAGGCGAACAGGCACACGCGGAACAGCGCTGGGTGCCAGGTGAAGCGGTACAGGCCGATGGAGGCGAAGATGCGGTCGATGCCCCAACAGATCACCGCAGCAACGAGGAACATCAGGGTCAGGGTCGGCATGTAGACCCCGTGGAACGCGATCTCGCGGGGCAGGTCAGGCAACATGGGTCGATCTTCCAGAAGAGGTTTCGCCATCGCGCAGCGGCGACTGCGGGTCGAGCAGGCTGCTGCGGAGGAAGTGCAGGTAGCTGAGCACGCGGCGCAGCGGCGAGCTTTCGAAGTCCGGGGCGCGCGGCTCGTCGGTGGTCTTCACACAGTCGATGGCCTGCTCGACGGCGGCCAGGGCGCGTTCGCGGTTGGCCTCGCACGGCTTGACGAACAGGCGGATCAGTGCGCGGCCCATGGCGCGGATCGACTGCCGCCAGGGCGTCGACTCGGCGTAGCAGGGCTCGTCCGGCAGGGCTTCCTGCTCGACGCGCAACTCGATGATCGAATGGCCGATCTCCAGCACCACGAAGGTCCAGCGCAGCAGGCGGCGCTGCATCTGCGGGCTGCGCGCGGCGACGCCGTAGGCCTGGTTGAGCAGGTCGCGGGTGCCGCTCTCGAAGGACGAGACGAGGCCGTCGAGCTTGCCGCTGATGGCTTCCACCACGCGCAGGCGCAGGTCCTTCTCCAGGCGGCGCCACAGCCAGGCGCTGGTGGGCGGCATGATCACCGCGGCGACCACGGCCGCCAGGCTCTGCGACAGCACCAGGGAGATGTACTCGTTGAGCATGCGGCCCGGATCGTAGACGGTGAGGTTCGCCGGGATCGCGCCGAAGCTGAAGAACACCAGCAAACCCAGGCCGTAGCCGGCGTACTTGGGCTTGATCGAGAGGAACGCGCCCACCGCGAACACCGGCGCCAGGGCGAAGGCCAGCAAGGCGAAGCCGTCCAGGTGCGGGAACACGAAGAAGGTTTCCGAGAAGCCGAGGATGGCCGCGAAGAAGGTGCCCACGGCCATCTGCATGGCCATCTTTGCCGGGTCTGGCGCGGCAGAGACCAGCGCGGCGACGGCGGCGGCGTTGAGCACGAAGGTGCTGCCGCTGGGCCAGGCGGTCTCGATCCAGAAGATGCCGAACACCAGCACCATCAATGCGGTTCGCCCGCCGGCCACCAGCGAGGCGACCAGGTTGGCCTTGGGCGAGAAGCCGTGCTTCCAGTTCTCCCGCTCGTGCTTGTGCGCGGCCAGGGAGGCGTGGGTCAGGGCGTAGTTGTAGAGGTCGTCGGCCAGGCGGTAGAGCAGCTCGCCGGCGGTGTTGTAGTCCATCAGCGCGGACGGCTCGTCCTGCTCCTCCAGCAGTTGCGCGCGACCGGAGCGGATGCGTTGCATCATCCGCGTGCGGTGGCTTTCCAACTGCGCGGCGAGGCGTTCGGCGTCGCGGTCGGTGACCGACTGGCCACGCCACGGGGCGAGCACCTGGGCGAGTTCATCCAGGCACGGCTGCAGCGCGCGCAGCACGGCCTCGGCTTCCTGCGCACGCAGGCGCGAGAGCAACTGGTGCAGCGCGTGGTAGCGGGTGGTGAGGACCATGAACTCGTTGTTCAGGCGCGACAGGCGGCCGGAACGCAGGCGCATATGCGGATCTTCGAAACGGGTGACGCTGCGCAGCGCTTCCAGGCCCACCGCCTGGGAGGCGAACGCCACATTGGCGGCCTCGAACTTTGGCCGCTCGCCGCCGCCGAGGTTGTCCAGGACGAAGCCGGCGAAGGCGCCGAAACGCTGGTACAGCGCACTGCGCATGGCGGTACTGGAGGTCTGCGGGAACAGCGTGGCGCTGACCACCATGGAGCAGAGGATGCCGAGGCTGATCTCCAGCACGCGCCAGATCGCCGACATGAACGCGGCTTCCGGGTGCAGGGTGGCGGGCAGGCCGATCAGCGTGGCGGTGTAGCCGGCGAGGACACAGGCGTAGGAGCGGAAGTCGCGGTAGCGCGCGGCGCCGACGGTGCACAGGCCGATCCACAGCGCCGAGACGAGCAGGAACAGCTCGCGCTGCTGGGCGAAAATGGCGATCAGCGCAACCATCACACTTAGTCCGACCAGGCTGCCGAGAATCCGGTAGAAGCTCTTGGCGAACACCTGGCCGCTCTGCGGCTGCATGACGATGAACACGGTGATGGTCGCCGTGCTCGGCTGCGGCAGTTCCAGGCGCATCGCCAGCCACAGGGTCAGCAGCGCGGCGAGCAGCACCTTGGCGATGTACACCCAGGTGACGCCGTCACTGCGACCCCACTCCAGCAGCGCACGACGCAGGGCGTCCAGCGGCGCGAGCTGGCGGGTGGCGGTGCTGCCGTTGAAGGAGTCGCCGGCCATCTCAGCGCTCGCTGGCCGCGCGGACGTCGACGGTCTCGGGGACCATCTTCGCCTCTTTCGGGCCTTCCTGCTTGTCCATCAGGCCGCCGCCCAGGGCAACGACGAGGCCGGCATGGGTAGCCAGGCGCGCGGCACGAACCTGCTGCTCCACCAGTTGCTGCTGGAACAGACGGGTCTGTGCGTTGAGCACGTTGAGGTAGTCAGTCAGGCCGCCACGGTAGGCCTTGGTGGCGATGTCGTAGGTGCGCTGGGCCGAGGCCACGGACTTGGCGGCGAAACCTTCCTGCAGCTCCATCGAATGCATGCGGATCAGCTGGTCGGAGATGCCCTTGAGGGCGTTGACCAGGGTCTGGTTGTACTGCGCCACGGCGGCGTCGTAGCCGGCGGATTCCTGGCTCAGCTGCGAGCGGCGACGACCACCGTCGAAGATCGGCAGAGAAATGGCCGGGCCGACGCCGTAGGTGAATTTCTCGGCGTTGAGGAATTCCAGCACGCCGCCACCGACGGCGCTGTAGCCGATGCTCGCGACCAGGTCGACGTTGGGATAGAACTCAGCGCGGGCGACGTCCACGCCCTTGGCCTGGGCGGCGACCTTCCAGCGGCTGGCGACCACGTCTGGACGGTGGCCGAGCAGCTCCATCGGCAGCTTGCTGGGCAGGCCGGGGCCTGCGGCAAGCTTCAGGCTCGGACGCTGGATCGAGGCGCCGGCGCCGGGGCCTTTGCCGGCCAGGGCGGCGATCTGGTTGCGGGTCAGCTGGATTTCCTCGTCCACTGCCTCGATCTTGCGCTCGGTTTCCGGCAGCGGGACTTCCGCCTGGCTGACTTCGAAATGCGTGCCGATGCCACCGTCGAGGCGGCGCTGGGCCAGGGCCAGGATACCCTGCTGCTGCGCCAGCATGGCCTTGCCGATGTCCAGCTTGGCGTATTGCAGCGACAGCTGGATGTAGGCGCGGACGATGTTGTTCTCCAGCTCCAGCTGGGCCATGCGCGCCTCGGCGGCGGTCATCTTGGCGATGTTGACGTAGCGCTCGGTGTTGCTGCGCTCGCGGCCCCAGAGGTCCAGCGAGTAGCTGAAGCCCAGGGCGGCGTTGTTGTTGAAGGTGGTGCTGTCGGCGAGGTCGCCCGGGCCGTAGAAATAGTCGGTCGGCCAGCGGTGGCGGGTCAGCGAGGCGTCGACACCGATCTGCGGCGACTCGGCGGATTCGGCGATGCCAGCCATGGCCATGGCCATGCGCACCCGCGCCTCGGCCTGGGCCAGGGTCGGGCTGCCCTCCAGCGCGGTCTGCACCCAGGCATTCAACTGCGGATCACCATAGGCGCGCCACCACTGCTCAGCCGGCCAGCCAGCTTCCTGGTTGGCGTGCGCGATGGCGGCGTCGGTGGCCAGCTCGGTGTCGCCCAGGCGCTGTTCCTGCGGGGCGATGCCGTTGGTGCTGATACATCCGGCGATTGTTGAAAAAATGACAAAGGAGCCGACGAACGTCAGTCCTTTCACGAGGTGACGCGACACGGTGGAGGTCCTGGAAGTGGTCTAGCTTTTCAGCGTGGGGCTTTTAAGCGTGGAGATGCCGGCAAAGCCACTGGCGGCGATTGAATTCTAGGGATGGGGAAGGGAACGGATAAGCCGGCTGATTTGTGATTGTTTATTACCGATAATGAAACAATGTGTGTCGCCATCCATGTGACAATAGGCCGCCCCCGCTCTGCTCCGCGCATTGCCACCCATCAAGGACATGCTGCCGGCGACGACGTATCGCTTCACTGGCGTCGCCACCCGGGACAGACGCCCCACTGACGAGGCCCCAATGGACACACTGCAGACCATGCGTGCGTTCGCCTGTGTCGCGGAAACCGGCAGTTTCACCGCCGCCGCGCAGCAGCTGAACACCACCACCGCCTACGTATCCCGCGCGGTCGCCAATCTGGAGTCCCACCTGCGGACCCGCCTGCTCAACCGCACCACCCGGCGGATCGCCCTCACCGAGGCTGGCCAGCGCTACCTGCTGCGCTGCGAACAGATCCTCGCCTACGTCGAGGAAGCCGAAGCCGAGGCCAGCGACGCCCATGCCCGCCCCGCCGGCCGCCTGCGCGTGCACTCGATGACCGGTATCGGCCAGCACTACGTGATCCGCGCCATCGCCAACTATCGCCAACTGCACCCGGACGTCACCTTCGAGCTGACCATGGCCAACCGCGTGCCGGACCTGCTCGACGAAGGCTTCGACGTTGCCATCGTGGTCGCCTCGGAACTGCCCGACTCCGGCCTGGTATCCCAGCGCATCGGCGAGACCTACAGCATCCTCTGCGCCTCGCCCGACTACCTGGCCCGGCGCGGCACGCCGAAGACCCCGACGGAGCTGATGGACCACGATTGCCTGCGCCTGATCAGCCCGGTGCTGCCGCTGGACAAGTGGCTGTTCGACGGCCCCAACGGCCAGGAAATGATCACCCTCGGCCCCTCGCCCTTCCAGGTGAACGTCGGCGACGCCATGACCGAGGCCATCGGCTCGGGCATGGGCATCAGCGCCCTGCCCGTCTACTCGGCTATCGACGGCCTGCGTGACGGCTCGCTGGTGCGCGTGCTGCCGCACTACAAGCTGCAGATTCTCAACGTCTACGCGCTGTATCCGTCGCGCCAGTACCTGGACGCAAAGATCAAGACCTGGGTCGCTTACCTGCGGGAAAATCTCCCCGGTGTGCTCCAGGCCGATGGCGCCGGGCTCGCCGATGTGGGACCCTGACCACCCCTTTTCGTCGTGTTTCGCGGGCAAGCTCACTGTGTAACTCCCTACCCCGGTGTTCAGTGAGCTTGCCCGCGAACCCATCTTCTTTTCCGCCGCACATACCCCACGTTCGATAATCGCCCGGCGCGCACGCAGGCCTTGCGCCGCTCTGGCTCGGCAATGGTAGGGTTAAGCCCCCTCCGCTTACCCGCCGTCCGAGAGCCATGAAAAAGAACGTCTTCGTCTTCAGCCGCCTTGCCGCGGAACACCTCGACCGCCTGCGCAGCCAGTTCAATGTCACCGTGCTCGACCCGAAGCTGGGCGACGTCGATGCGCAGCTGGCCGCCGCGCTGCCGACCACCCACGGCATGATCGGCGTCGGCCGCCCGCTGGGCGAGAAGCAACTGGCCCAGGCCGCCCAGCTGGAGGTCATCTCCAGCGTTTCGGTCGGATACGACAATTACGACCTGAACTACCTGAACCAGCGCGGCATCCCGCTGACCAACACCCCGGACGTGCTGACCGAAACCACCGCCGACCTGGGCTTCGCCCTGATCATGGCCGCCGCCCGGCGCACCGCCGAGCTGGACGCCTGGACCAAGGCCGGGCAGTGGAAGCGCACCGTGGACGCCCAGCACTTCGGCGTCGACGTGCACGGCAAGAAGCTCGGCATCCTCGGCCTGGGCCGCATCGGCGCGGCCATCGCCCGTCGCGGCCACTTCGGCTTCAACATGGACATCCTCTACCACGGCAACAACCGCAAGCCGGAGCTGGAACAGGCGTTCGGCGCGCGCTTCTGCGGCTTCGAGGAACTGTTGGGCGAGGCGGATTTCGTCTGTGTGGTGGTGCCGCTGTCGGACAAGACCCGCCAGCTGATCGGCAAGCGTGAGCTCGAGCTGATGAAGCCCACCGGCATCCTGGTGAATATCGCCCGCGGCCAGGTGATCGACGAGGCCGCATTGGTGCAAGCGCTGCAGGAGAAGCGCATCCTCGCCGCCGGCCTGGACGTCTACGAGAAGGAACCGCTGGCCGAATCGCCGCTGTTCTCGCTGCCCAATGCCGTGACCCTGCCGCACATTGGCTCGGCGACCCATGAGACCCGTCAGGCCATGGCCGAGTGCGCGCTGGACAACTTCGAAGCCGCCCTGCGCGGTGAGCGGCCGAAGAACCTGGTCAACCCGCAAGCCTGGAAAGCCTGATGCACTTTTCGTAGGGCGCATAACCTGGAACAGGTTATCCGCCGGCACCTCGGCGGCGGATAACGCTGGCGCGTTATTCGCCCTACCAAGCTACGAGGAGCGTCAGGCCTGTGCCGGCTGCAGCACCGGCCTGGGCTTGCGGAACACCAGCACGTTGCCGACCATCACCAGACCCAGCCCGGCCAGCGCCGGCAGGCTCCACTGGTAGCCCTCGGCGAAGGCCGAGACGTTCAGCGCCACCACCGGGAACAGCACGGTGCAGTAGGCCGCGCGCTCCGGTCCCATGCGCCCGACCAGCGTAAGGTAGGCGGTAAAGCCGATCACCGAACCGGGAATCGCCAGGTAAAGCAGCGACCAGACGTACTGCGGGCTGCTGTCGAAGGTCAGCGGCACGCCCTGCACCAGACAGATCGCCAGCAGTATCAGCGAGCCATAGAGCATGCCCCACGCGTTGGTCGACAGCGGCCGCAGACCAGCCTTCTGTTGCAGGCTCGACAACAGGTTGCCCGCCGAGAAGCACAGCGTGCCCAGCAGCGCCAGGCCCAGCCCATAGATGGTTTCCCGCGTGGCCTGGTGCCCGGACAGCTCCGGCCAGAACAGCAGCGCCAGTCCCGCCAGCCCGAACGCGCCACCGCCCAGTACGTTGGGCGCGATGCGCTGGCCGAAGAAGATGCGCGCGTTCAGCGCATTCCACAGCGTCGCGGTGGAGAACACCACGGCCACCAGCCCGCTGGGTATCCACTGACTGGCGGTGTAGAAGCAGAGGAAGTTCACGCAGAACAGGCACAGCCCCTGAGCAAAGCAGATCGCCTGCCCGCGCCGTCCCAGCGGCTGCAACCGGCGCGAAACCAGCAGCAGGGCGAACAGCACCAGCGCCGCCAGGCTGAAGCGATAGGCAATGGACAAAGGAATCGCGACCACGCCGACCTGCAACTTGATGGCGATCCAGGTCGTGCCCCATATGAGCACGGTGAGCAGGTAAAGCGAGAGGTTCATGGCGGTCTCCGAAAATCCTACGGAAACAGTCTCCCGCCCGCCCCCGGCGCCGGCTTGCAGATTCTTGCGCTTATTGCGACAACCGGGCTGGCAAGGCGCGCCCGCGCGGTTAGAGTGATGGCAACAGAGGAACACCCATGTCAGCCATTTCGCAGCTCGAAGTTTTCCAGTCGATGAACGCCTCGCCCAACGCCCGCCTGGAGCGTTGCGCGGAGCTGGGCGACGGGCTGTCTGCGGCGATCTGGAGCAACAGCCACGACGCCCGCGACTACCACGCGCCGAGCCATCACACGCTGTCCTGCTACCTGAACGACGGCACCGGCACCTTCCGCCGTGGCGCCCCCGGCACCACCGGTGCGCCGGACAAGCTCTGCGTGATGCCAGCCGGCGCCGAATCGGCCTGGATCGTTAACGGCGACATCCGCCTAGCCCACCTCTACATCGGCCAGGAACAGTTCTCGCTCGGCTGCATCCGCCTGCTCGACCGCGAGCCGCGCGAACTGCAACTGCACGAACGCACCTTCCTCGACGACCCGCAGCAGGCCGCGCGCTTCCGCCAACTGGTGAAGCTGGACTGGCACGAGCCGGGTGAACGCATCCGCACCAGCACGCTGGCCCACGACCTGATCGATCACCTGCTGCTGAACCAGGTCGGGATGCGCGAAGGCTTGAAACTCAAGGGCGGGCTGGCGCCGACCATGCGCCGGCGCATCGCCGACTATATCGAGCAGCGCCTGGACCAGCCGCTGTCGCTTGGGGAGTTGGCGATGCAGACGGCGCTGTCGGAATACCACTTCGCGCGGATGTTCCGCGAAAGCTTCGGGATGCCACCGCACCAGTACGTCCTGGCCCGCCGCGTGGCCTTGGCGCAGCGCCTGCTGCGCGATACCCGCCAGCCGCTGAGCCAGGTCGCCCTGGCTTGCGGCTTCTCCAGCGCCAGCCACTTTGCCAACCGTTTCAGATCGGTGGTGGGCGGGACGCCGGGGGAATATCGGCAGGCGTTCGAGGAGTAGATCCTCTATCGACTACCTGCACTTACACGGTTCGCGAGCAAGCTCGCTCCTACGAAGAGCACCTCCTCCCGGCTCTGGCTCTCGCTCTGAAGTCGTCCAGAGAAATGTCCGCACGCGCCGAACGCCCCGTTCAGGAGGCCTCGGTGAAGCGGAGTTTCAGGGGTTGAGCGACATGGATGTCGCGAGAGCCGCGATGGGCCAGGGATGGCCCTTCGTGGGGGGGACGCCTAGTTCGGGCCCCTGAAACTCCGATTCAACGAGGGAATTTTTCGCCCAAGCGAAAAACCGAATGTCCGGGGCAAGACCTTTGCCTACTTTGCGTGGGGCGGCCATCCGTCGTTTGGCAAAGTAGGTCGCCCGAGGGGGCGAAACAGGAAGCCTGCGCGTACGCCGAAGCGGCGCAGAAACATCCAACCACAAGCAAGAACATCGCGGGCGTACCTCGCTCCTACGAGACGCAAAACTCCGTCGCTGGCCTGGTACGCGAGTAAAAGTCTCAACCCAGTACCGCCAGCACGCCCCCAATCACCGGCATCGCCGCCGCCGTCGGCAACGCCCAGCGCGGCCGCCAGGCCAGCAGCAGGACCAGCGCGGCACCGGCGATCATCAGCAGGCACGCCCAATAGACGATGCCCAGCTCAATCCCCATGCGGTGAATCGAATAGCCCAGCGCCAGCGCGCCATCCACCAGCGCGGCGATACGCAGCAGCCGCGCGCGAGCCTGCGACGGCGCGCCGCCGAACAGATCTCGATGATGGCGCGACAGCGACAGGCAGGCCGCCGCCAGCGCTAACAGGTTGAGACCGAATACCAGCAGCATCAGGCGTACTCCTCGTCACGGACGCGGCGTGCGCGTGCGGGCTCGATGCGCTCCTGTCCCAGGCGCCAGCCGAGGAAGGCGCAAATACCTCCGATCAACAGCAGGCCGAGATCGATGCCGACCATCATCCAGTCGCCGTTGGCGAAATGCGTCGTCACCCGACCAGGTTCGGGGCCGAACAGGCTCAGCACCGGCAGCAGCAGCGCCAGCGCCGACAGCGCAACGAACTGCTCGCGGGCCATGGTGCGGCTGCCACGGCGTAGCAGCGCGTGGGCCAGCGCCAACAGCCAGATCACCACGAAGGCGGCGGCTTCCCAGCGCGTGCGCTGGAGCAGGTCGGCCGGCAGCAGGCGCGACGCTGCCAGCAGGCCAAGGGAGGCGATCGGCAAGCCGCCGCAGACCGCGCCGTTGAGCGTGCGCACCAACGCAACGCCACGGTGGCCGCGCCCTTCACGCTTGCTGACCCAGACCTGCAGGCCGCCGAATACCATCACGCAGCCCACCAGACCAAGGACGAAATACATCACCCGCAACAGCTCGTTGCCGAACTGCGCCATGTGCAGGCCGGTCAGCCAGGCGTAGGTCTTGTAGCCCGGCTTATAGGGCTTCTGTATGTGCAGCAGCGCGCCGCTGCCCGAGTCGAAGGAGACGGTGCGCTGGTCGTTGACCATGCTCTTGTCGATCGCCTTGCGGATCTGCACCATCGCCGCGGCGTCACCCGGATTCTCGACGTTGATCCAGCCGACCTGGCTGTCATCGCCCCAGGCCTCGCGGGCCTTGAGGATCATGTTGTCGATGGACTTGGTCGCCTTGGCCGGCTTGCCCAGCGCCTCACGGTCGAAGGCGCCCTGCACGTCATGGAAGAAGTGCTCCATGTCGTTCTTGTAGGCCACCTTGATGCCGGCGGTCATATAGAAGGTGATGAAGATCGCCAGCCCTGTGTAGGCCATCAGCAGATGGAACGGCAGGCCCAGAACGCCCAAAACATTGTGCGCATCCAGCCAGGCGCGCTGCTTCGCTGCCTTCGGGCGCAAGGTGAAGAAGTCCTTGAAGATGCGCCGGTGGACGATCACCCCGCTGACCAGTGCCACCAGCATGAACACACCCGCAACGCCGACTACGTAGAGACCAAGCATGCCGCCATGCAGCTCGTAGTGCAGTTCGAGGAAGAAGTTGCCGCCAACGGTCTTGGGCAGCACCTCGCCGCTCTGGGCGTCCACCAGGAAGGACTGGAACTCGCTGAAGTCGGCCGGCTCCCAGCCTGCCGTCCAGTAGGGCATGCGCTCGGTAGGCGGGTGCATCCAGTAGCCATGGGCCTTGGGTGCGCGCTGGACGATCAGCTCGCGCACCTGGTCGGCGCCTACCTTGACCTGTTCCAGCTTGTGCAGCTGCGGGGTCATCCAGCGCGTGAGTTCCTTGTCGAACACCGCGACGGTGCCGGAGAACAGCACGACGAAGAGAATCCAGCTGACCAGCAGCCCGGCCCAGGTGTGCAGGCCGGACATCGATTGACGCAGGCTCATGGGCGCATTCCGTATGTGGCCGGCACGAAGGCCGCCACGCCCAGCGCGATGCTCAGCACTACCGGCAACCAGACTGCACGCCACGGGCTCTTGGCGCCAAAGGCGTAAATGATCGCCGCCACCCAGACGATGAAACAGGCGAGGCTCGACAGCGAGACGCGGTCCGGCCGCGACATCGGCAGGTAGACACTGAGGAAGGCGGTAGCGGCATAGGCCAGGGCATAGCCGCCGATCACGGCGCTGAGGATGCGGGCCGCGACGGCGCCGGCTTGGGTAGCGCTCATGCGGCGATTCTCGGTTGGGGCGGGCGCAAGGAAACGCACATGCAGCTCAATCCTGACGGGGCAGCCCAGGTACTTCCTGGCGCGCAATTGAAAAGCGGAATTATATGATATTAATTCTCAATTAAAAGAGCTCAACAGCGTCGTTTGTGAGTATCCGTGTCGAAAATTCGCTGAACGGCATAGCTAGCGGTCACATCCATTGCGCGCACCAGCCTGCTCATCACCATGTCAGCTTCGGCCATGACACGTGGTGGCGGCGGCTCAAGGAGGATTCGGGATGCGCCAGGGGTCAGTTCGACCGCGGCCACCACCGTGCCCTTGCCGAAGAGGTATTGGTAGATCAGCAGGTAGTCCGTGCCCGGCCGGTCCTTGTACTCCGCTACACGCCTCAGCACATTGAGCGCACCGACTATCCAGTCCCGGCTATCGCGAAATTCCAGCACGCCCAGGCTCCAGGTCTGGGACCAGTCATCGTAATGATCCCAGGCCGGCGAGCGCAGGTGCCGACTCCAACCATCCACCCACCCCTCTGCCGCCGTGCCCTGCCCCAGTTCGCACAGTTCGCTCCATGTCAAACCACCACGGAACCGGGGATTGCGATCCAGCCACTGCTCCAGGTCATCAAACCCCGCAGCGGAGCCTGCCTCCTGACGCAGGAAATCTTCCAGCCTTGCGCGGCTGATGGCGACTTTCAGGTATAGCTGGCATGGCTCGGCCATGAAGTTTCCTCTTTTTCTGATCCAACGATTCACCTCGAATCGCTTGTCGCGAGGTAGAGGTGCTGAATCGATGATGCTAGAGGTTTGGCCTGTTCGCGGTTCGCCGTACGTTTTCTACCGTGAGGTGGGTTTTTCAGATCGTGTTGTACAGCCGTTCAACTTTCCGCAGGCTTTTCAGTCGGCTCAGGGCTTATTGCCCCATCCTCATCCTTTTCTGCCGGTCCCACGAGAGGGAAACGCTCTGGATTCGCGTGAAGAAAAGGAATATCCGCCCGGTTCTGAGCTCGATTTCTGTCAGCGCCCGCCCACCTGCGCCATAGCCCGTTCCAATCCCTCGAAGACGCGGGGCGACAGGCACTGGGCGACGTTGAAGCGCAAGTAGCCGGTAGCGCTCTGGCTCAGGCTGAAGACGTTGCCCGGCGCCAGCACCAGGTTGTCCGCCAGGGCCGCCCGAGATACCTCGGCGGCATCCAACCTCCCTGGCAGGCAAGCCCAGACGAACACCCCGCCGCGCGGTTCCAGCCAGGGCTGGATATCCAGCGTGCGCAGGCGCAGCAGCGTCTCGCCCATGGCGTCGGCCAGGCGCCCGCGCAGGCTGTCCAGGTGGCGGCGGTAGCTGCCCTTGCGCAGCAATTCGTAGAGCATCTCCGCGCTGAACGGGCTGTTGCCGAAGCTGGTGGCCAGCTTCAGGTCCACCAGGCGCTCGCACCATTCAGGCTTGGTGGCGATATAACCGCAGCGCACCGAGGCCGACAGTGTCTTGGAGAAACTGCCGACCTGGATCACCCGCTCCAGCCCGTCGAAGGCCGACAGGCGCGGCGCGCTCTCATGCTCGAAGTCGCCGAAGATGTCGTCCTCGACGATCAGCAGGTCATGGGCCTCGGCGAGCTTCAGCAGGCGATGGGCAACCAGTGGCGACAGCACCGCGCCGGTGGGGTTATGGAAGGCCGAGTTCGTGATGTACAGGCGCGGGCGGTGCTGCTCCAGCAGGGTGGCCATGACGGCGACGTCCGGTCCGCTCGGCGTGTACGGCACGCCCACTACTTGCACGCGGTGCGCACGCAGCAGCGCCTGGAAGTTAAAGTAGCCGGGGTCGTCCACCAGCACGCAGTCGCCCGGCTCCAGCAGGAAGCGGCAGACCAGGTCAATGGCCTGGGTGCCATTGTCGGTGAGCACCACCTGTTGCGGACTGACCGGCACGCCGTAGTCCGCCAGTCGGCGCGCGAGCTGCTCGCGCAGGCCGGAATGGCCGTAGGGGCGGCCGTATTCCAGCAAGCTCGATTGCGGCGCGCGGGCAATCTGCCGCAGCGCCCGGCGCAACTCCTCCTCCGGCAGCCAGGACGGCGGCAGCCAGCCGCAGCCGGGCTTGAGCGAGGTATCCGCAGCCTCCAGCGACTGTCTCGAAATCCACAGCGGATCGATGCTGCGGTCCAGCGCCGGGCCGACATCCGCCAGGGACAGCGGCGGCGCGTGGCCGGCGACATAGAAGCCGGAACCCCGGCGCGCGGCGATCACGCCGTCGGCGGCCAGCCGGTCATAGGCTTCCACGACGGTGGTCTTGGACACTTCCAGCTGTTCGGCTAACCGGCGAATCGACGGCAGCCGCTCACCGGGCACCAGCGCCCGTGCGGCCAGGCGCTCACGCACGTGGTGCATCACCGAATCGACCCGCGTGCTCTTTGGTCTGCCCATGCTGCCCTCGCCTGCTCGAATAAGGTGTACCGATATAATTTACAGACAGTTTGCGCAAATTGTACCTTTCTGTCACTGGCCATCCGGCGCCTCCGCGCGCAACCTGCAAGCTCGCTCTCCTGCCGGACGCCCACCATGAACAACACCCACACTCTGACCACGAACAGCAACCTCGGCGGCTGGCTCAGTGGCTTCCTCGGCGTACTCATCTTCAGCGGTTCTCTGCCGGCAACGCGGGTCGCGGTGGCCGACTTCGACCCGACCTTCCTGACCCTCGCCCGCGCCAGCATCGCCGGTCTGCTGGCGGCGGCGATCCTCCTGCTGCTGCGGCAGAAGCTGCCAGCGCGCAAGGACCTGATCCCCCTGCTGGTGGTCGCTGGTGGCGTGGTGGTGGGTTTCCCGCTGCTCACCGCGCTGGCGCTCAAGCACGTCAACTCGGCCCACGCCATCGTCTTCGTCGGCCTGCTGCCGCTGGCGACCGCGCTGTTCGGCGTGATGCGCGCCGGCGAACAGCCGCGTCCGGCGTTCTGGATCTGCTCGTTGCTGGGCAGCGCCGTCGTCGCCGGGTTCGCCCTGTCGCAGAGCGGCGCGGGCAACTTCACCGGCGATCTGCTGATGCTCGCTGCAGTGGCGGTCTGCGGCCTGGGCTACGCCGAAGGCGGACGCATCGCGCGCCACCTGGGCAGCTGGCAGGTGATCTGCTGGGTGCTGGTGCTGTCCCTGCCGCTGATGCTGCCGCTGGCCTGGTACACCCAGCCGGAGACTTTCACCGGCGCCAGCTGGCCGGCCTGGATCAGCCTGGGCTACGTGTCGCTGTTCAGCATGCTGATCGGCTTCTTCTTCTGGTACCACGGCCTGGCCACGGGCGGCATCGCCGCGGTGGGCCAACTGCAACTGCTGCAGCCGTTCTTCGGCCTGGCGCTGGCCGGCCTGCTGCTGCACGAGCAGATCAGCCCGCTGATGGCCGGCGCCACCGTCGCTGTCGTGCTGTGCGTAGCGGGGGCGAAACGCTTCGCCCGCTGACCGCCGGTTTCCTTCCGCGTCCCGCCCGAGAGAAATCGCGGTATCATCGGGCGTTTGCGTACTCGGCTGGACTGCCGGAAGGAAACTCGGATGAAGCCACCCGCCGAATCTCCACTGCCCGTCGTGGAGCGCGACGAGCTCGCGCCCCGGCCACGGCTGACCCTGGGCAGCCACGTGCACAGCGGCTTCGACCTGCGCAGCGGGCGCATGCAGAACATCTCCCGGCACCGCGCCGCGCTGGCATTCCTGTATGGCGACATGCCGGTCTCGGGCAGCGTCACGCCGCGCTCGGGTCGCGAGATCCGGGTATTCCGCGACGACCAGATCGTCCGCGTCAGCCGCGAACTGGAACAGGAGCACGCCTGGCGCCTGGACCTGCGTGAGCTCGGCTTCAAGCCGGCGATGCGCCGCAGCGATGCCCTGGAAGACAGTGCCGGGGAGATGTTCGAGTTGCCCGACGACAACGCCTGGCAGGAATTCATGCGCGAGGGGCTACCGCAACTGCGCGAACAGGGCTGGGAAATCGATGTCCGCCCCGAATTCGTCTTCGACCTCACGCCAGTGGAGAACTGGTACGCCGAGATCGAGGAAACCGACGACCGCCAGTGGTTCGACCTGGAACTGGGCATCGAGGTGGAAGGCCGGCGTATCAGCCTGCTGCCGGCGCTTATCGAACTGATCCGGCGCATGCCGGCGCTGCTCGATCCGGTCGCCCTTGCCCGCCATGCCGACGATGAACAACTGGTGCTACGTCTGGATGCCGGGCGCAACCCGATCCACACCTGGCAGACCGCCTCCGACCGCCCGCTGCGAGTCTCGCTGCCGTTCGGCAAGCTCAAGCCGATGCTGGGCACGCTGTCCGAGTTCTACATCGGTGAACAGCCGCCGGTGCGCCGCCTGCGCATGGGTGCCCCGGACGCCGCGCGCCTGACCGAGCTGGAAGAGCTGCCACTGACCTGGCAGGGCGGCGAGCAGTTGCGCGAGATTGCCCATCGCCTGCGCGACTACCGCGCCCAGCCGGCGCCGATTCCCGCCGGCCTCAACGCCGAGCTGCGCGGCTACCAGCACGAAGGCCTGAGCTGGATGCAGACTCTGCGCGAAGTCGGCGCCAGCGGCATCCTCGCCGACGACATGGGCCTGGGCAAGACGCTGCAGTCCCTCGCCCACGTGTTGCTGGAAAAGCAGGCCGGGCGCCTGACCAGCCCGGCGCTGGTGATCATGCCCACCAGCCTGATTCCCAACTGGCTGGACGAGGCCGAGCGCTTCACTCCCGACCTGCGCGTGCTCGCCCTGCACGGCGCCGGGCGGCGCAAGGCGTTCGCGAAGATCGCCGAGCATGACCTGATCCTCACCACCTACGCCCTGCTGCCCCGCGATGCCGAGAAGCTCGGCCAGCACGAATACCACCTGCTGATCCTCGACGAGGCGCAGAACATCAAGAACGCCACCACCAAAGCCGCCCAGGCCGCGCGGCACCTGCGCGCGCGCCACCGGCTGTGCCTGACCGGCACGCCGCTGGAGAATCACCTGGGCGAGCTGTGGTCGCTGTTCCACTTCCTGCTGCCGGGCTGGCTGGGCGACGCTCGGCAGTTCGCCGTGGACTACCGCACGCCCATCGAGCGCCACGGCGACCAGGGTCGCCTGGCGCACCTGGCCGCGCGCATCCGCCCGTTCCTGCTGCGCCGCACCAAGGAACAGGTCGCCTCGGAGCTGCCGCCCAAGAGCGAGTTCATCCAGCACATCGAACTCAGCGAGGCGCAACGCGACCTCTACGAAACCGTGCGCCTGGCGCTGGACCGCAAGGTGCGCGACGAGATCGCCCGCCGAGGCCTGGCGCGCAGCCGCATCATCATCCTCGAGGCACTGCTCAAGCTGCGCCAGGTCTGCTGCGACATCCGCCTGGTGAACAAGGAAGCGCCGCCGCCCACCGGCAAATCCGCCCGCGCGGTGACCTCGGGCAAGCTGGTCTACCTGCTGGACATGCTCGAAGAGCTGCTCGCCGAAGGCCGCCGCGTACTGGTGTTCTCGCAGTTCACCTCGATGCTTGCGTTGATCGGCGAGGCGCTGGCCGAACGCAACCTGGAATACGCCCTGCTCACCGGCGACACCCGCGACCGCCGCGCGCCGGTGAAGGATTTCCAGGAAGGTCGCGTGCCGCTGTTCCTGATCAGCCTGAAGGCCGGTGGTGTAGGCCTGAACCTCACCGCCGCCGATACCGTGATCCACTACGACCCCTGGTGGAACCCGGCCGCCGAGAACCAGGCCAGCGACCGCGCGTACCGCATCGGCCAGGACAAACCGGTGTTCGTCTACAAGCTGATCGCCCGTGGCACGGTGGAGGAGAAGATCCAGCTGCTGCAGCGCGACAAGGCCGCACTGGCCGCCGGCATCCTCGACGGCTCGGGCAGCGACTGGCAGCTGGACGACGCGGACATCGACGCGCTGTTCGCGCCGCTGCCCAAGGCGGTCTGATCCTGCACGAGTGCTGTAGGAGCAGGCCATGCCCGCGATCGCGCGCATGGCGCGCATGGCGCGCTCCCATAACCCGCTTCGGTCGTAGATGCCGGCCAATCCCACGATTACCGTTCCGGGAAAGCTCCTACAGTGAAGAACCTCCTGACACCACGAAGGGGAAATCCACTACATCGCCAAGCACCGGCATGTAGGAATCTACACCTGCGCCGACGCAACGAGCCCGGACCCGGCAGAGGCAGACGCCCCGGGTGAACCAGAGCTCTTGCCGGCGCAAGCAAGTCGACCCAATGACCCCGCTCGTCCCCTTACGAGACGGGGTCATTGTCCTTGCGCCTCCAGCTCAGCGCATTCCCCAACCATGGCTGACCAGAACCGACTGTCCGGTGAGCGCCGCCGAGGGGAAACTGGCCAGGAACAGTACCGTCTGCGCCACGTCCTCCACGCTGGTGAACTCGCCATCCACCGTCCCGCCGAGCATCACCTGTTTCACCACCGCTTCCTCGCTGATGCCCAGCTCCTTCGCCTGTTCGGGAATCTGCTTCTCCACCAGCGGTGTGCGCACGAAACCGGGGCATACCACATGGGAGCGCACGCCGTGTGGCCCGCCTTCCTTGGCCAGGGTACGGGCCAAGCCGAGCAAGCCGTGCTTGGCAGTGACGTAGGCGGATTTGAGCGGCGAGGCTTCGTGGGAGTGCACCGAGCCCATGTAGATCACCACACCGCCGCGCCCGGCCGGATACAGGTGGCGCAGCGCTGCGCGGGTAGTGAGGAAGGCGCCGTCGAGGTGGATGGCGAGCATCTTCTTCCAGTCGGCGAAGGCGTAGTCCTGCAACGGATTGACGATCTGGATGCCAGCGTTGGAGACGAGGATGTCGAGCCCGCCGAAGGTGGCGACTACCCGCTCGATGCCGTTGTCCACAGCCTGCTCGTCGGTCACGTCCATGGTCACCGCCAGTGCCTTGCCACCGGCGGCTTCGATCTCGGCGACCACGCGCTGGGCGGCGTCCTGCTGCAGATCGGCGATGGCCACTGCGGCACCAGCCTGCGCCAGGGTCAGGGCGATCTGTTTGCCGATGCCGCTCGCCGCGCCGGTGACCACCGCGACCTTGCCGTTCAATGCGTTCATCAGAGAGCTCCCGAGAAGTTGGAACTCTCACTCTAGACGGCCCGGAGCCAGCCGCCGCGGTCACCAGCCCTTGAGCTGGTCCCAACGCCAGTTGCGGTACTGGTAGATCAGTGTACCCAAGAGTCCATAGGCCGCCGCCATGGCGAAAAGGATGAGGATGCGGTCGGCCACGGCGGAAAGCGGCAGGTTCATCTGGTTCATTTCCACCACGGCGCGGATCGCCCAGGTAGACGGGATCGCGTCGGCCAGCAGCTGTACCCACTGCGGCATGGCCTGGGGCGGCCAGGTGAAGCCGGCCATGTAGAACAGTGGCAGGGTGATGAAGGTCATGGTCAGGTACACCGCCTCTTCCGAGGGCAGCAGTTCGGCGATGAACTCGCTCATGGCGATCACCGCCAGCAGGAAGGGCAGCACCAGGCCCATCAGCATGAAGAACGAGGCCGTCTGCCGGTATCCCATGATCCACGGCCAGATCACATAGAAGAGCATCGCCAGCACCGTCCAGATCAGCAATTGCGCGGCGTAGCGGCCAAAGCGCGTCGAGGTCGGCTGGCGCAGCGAGCGCGGGGTGCCGCCGCGCAGGTTGAGGTTCACCCGTGTGCAGGAGAGCAGCAGGCTGTGCTGCAGGATCAGCGTCACCAGCCCCGGCAGGACGATGGCGGCGAAGCTGGTGCCGGGGTTGAACAGATCGGTCAGCTGGCCGATGGCCGGCTGCAGCAGTACATTCGCCTGCACCTCGGAGAAGCCGCCGCGCATCAGCCGTTCGCGGTTATAGCGCAGCGACAGCTCGGTGTAGGTGGCGCTGATGTCCTGCTGGATCTGCCCGTTGGCCATGCGGTTGGTGGCGTCGCCGAAGATCGGCACGGTCACCGCCTCGCCGCGCAGCACGCGCTTCTCGAAGTCCAGCGGGATCACCACGATGGCGAACAGCTTGCGCCAGGCCAGGTCGTGCTGGGCCTCGGGCAATTGGTCGTAGCCGACCGTGGCGATCTTCGGCGCGGCATCCAGCTGACGCACCAGTTCGCGAGACACCGCGCTGTGGTCCATGTCGATCACGGCCACCGGCAGGTCGTCCATGGTGCGGTGGGCGTAGGGCAAGGTCGTCAGCGCCACGGACAGCACCATCAGCAGCCACAGCGGCTTGCCGAGCATGCCGCTCAGGGATTCGCGGAAGACCTTCCAGAAGTTCTCCATGACAGCTCCTTACGCCGGGCTCAGGTCGAGGCGCCGGCGCAGGCGCATCTTGGCGATCATGTAGGCGATCAGCGGGTAGAGCAGCAGCTTGCAGCAGGTGTAGAGCCCGGACTCGGCCGGCGCCCTGCGCAGGAACTGGTCGAACAGGCCGTGCAGGGTGTGGGTCAGCGGCTCAGCCTCGGAAATGACACGGGCGATCTGCGGCATCGCCAGTTCCGGCAGCAGCACGCCGGAATAGGTCTGCGCCACGCCGATCAGCAGGCCGATCAGGGAATACGCGCTGTAGCGGTTGGCGGTGAAGATGAACAGCATCAGCCCGACACTCTGCGCTGCCGCCACGTAGCAGACGGTGATCGCCAGCATCCACCAGGGGTTGCCGTTGATCCGCGCGCCATTGAGCTCCACCAGCAGGAACAGCTCGACCATCAGCAGCGTGCTGAACAGCAACGTGTAGGGCGCCAGCTTGCCCAGCAGCCGCGCGCCAAGGGCCTGGGCACGCAATATGTGCGGCGAGGACGCGCGCAGCTCCGGCGCTTCGCGCGCCAGCACATGCACGGTGGCGACGATCACGAACAGTTGCAGCAGGTGCACGATGGCGGCGAACTGCTGGAAGTAGATGTAGTTGCCGCTGGCATTGAACAGGCTTTCATAGGACACGCTGATGCTGGCCAGCGCCGGCACGGCGCGGTCCATGCCGGTGGCCAGGCGCGGGCGCAGCTCGGCGTTGACCGAACTCATCAGGCCGCTGAAATCCTGGGTCGAGTAGAAGCCGGCGGAATAGAACAGCGAGTTGTAGTACAGCTCGGCGACCGGCTGGCGGCCGGACAGCGCGTCCGCCTCGAAGTCGCGCGGGATGTAGAGCAACGCATAGTCATCGGCCATGCGCAGGCGGTGCAGGCCCTCCTGCAGACCGCCGCCAAGCACCTCGGCCTTGGCGTGGGAGCCAGCATCCAGCTCGCGGACGATACGCCGCGACAGGCTGCTGTGATCCGCGTCGACCACCGCCACCGGCATGTCCAGCAGCGT
The DNA here is from genome assembly GCF_014852585.1 of Pseudomonas sp. PDM18. Lineage (GTDB taxonomy): Bacteria > Pseudomonadota > Gammaproteobacteria > Pseudomonadales > Pseudomonadaceae > Pseudomonas. The sequence continues at coordinate 824,667 of NZ_JACVBX010000001.1, forward strand.
GCCCGCCTGGTACACGCCGCTGATTACCACGAACAGCAGCAAAGGCCAGAGCCAGCCGAGCCAGTGGATGGTCCAGCTGCGCAGGGCGACCCGCGTTTCGCTGCCGAAGGCCTGGGCGAAACGCAGCAGGTTGCGCCTTACTGCTTCCACTGCCACAGCGCGCTCATGCCGGGGCGCAGGCCTTGCACCGGCTGGTCCGGATACAGGCGCACCTCGAAGGTCTTCAGGTCGAAATCGCCGGTGGCGCGGGTGGCGCGCTTGGTAGCGAAGTCGCCGAGCGGCGCAATGTAGGCGACCCTGGCTTTCACCTCGGCGCCCTTGAGCGCCGGCACCTGGATCGCCACTTCATCGCCCTTCTTCACATCAGCCAGGATGTCTTCGCGCAGGTTGAACACAAAGTAGCTGTCGGACAGCCGCACCAGCGTCAGCAACGGGCTGTAGGCGTTGACCAGCTCGCCCTGCTCCGCCGGGATCGGCCCGACTTCGCCGTCAACCGGCGCAACCACGTTGAGATCATCGGTCTGCGCCTGCAGCTCGAGTATCTGGGCGTCAGCCCGGCGCACGGCGGCTTCCAGCGCGCGGCGGCGCTCCTCTCGGTCGCCCTGGGTGCCTTCATCGAGGTTGGCCTGAGCCTCGGCGACGCGGTTGCGCGCCACGTCGCGACCACGGCGGGACAGGTCCAGCTGCGCCTGGGAAACGAAGCCGCGGCCGGCCAGTTCCTCGTTGCGCTGGTACTCCAACTCGGCGTTGCGCAGCTCCGCCTGAGCCTGGGACAGGCTGGCTTGCAGGGCGCGCAGGGTTTCCTCGCGGGTGCCATGAAGGGATTCGTCGAGGTTCGCCTGCACCTGGTTGCGCGCGGCGCGCAGCGAGTCCAGCTGGGCCTGCAGCTCCGGGCTGCTGAGGGATATGAGCACCTGGCCCTGCTTCACGTCGTCGCCGCGCCGCACATGCAGCACTTCGACCCGGCCCTTGGCCTTGGACGCGACGATGACGTTGGTGGCGTCCGCCTCGCCCTGCAGCAGCAGCGGCTGGGTGTGCAGGCGCAGGTAAAGGGTAACGGCGATGATCACCAGGATCAGCAAGGGTGCGAACAGCTTCCATCCCTTCATGGAGTGGTCTTCTCAGGCAGCGGATGCACCGATGGTAGTGCATCCGCCGGCCGAGCGGCGGCTCTGGATCAAAGCCGCCGGGCGATCAGCGCTCGTCGTCGCTGATCAGGTCGTGCTCGCCACCGCGCAGCTTGCCGCTGGGCGAAGGGAAGCGCGAGGAGGCATAACGCACCACCAGGATCGCCAGCGCCAGCAGCAACAGGGCCACCGAGACCAGGATGATGCCGTCGTCGGGCACGTGGTTGTGCTGGATGTCGGCGATCATCAGGCGGGTCAGCGCGGTCATCGCCACATAGATCAGGAAGCGCACCGGCATGTGGTTGGTCTTGAAGTAGATACCGACCATGGCGCCCAGCTCGAGGTAGATGAACAGCAGCAGGATGTCGTCGATGCTTGCGTGCCCCTTGCCGACCATCTCGCCGAAGGCCACCGCCGCCGACCAGAACACCGTGCCGCCGATGGCGAACAGCGCCAGGTAGTGGAAACCCTCCACCAGCAGGTTACCCAGGGATTCGGCACAGCCGTGCATCCGCTCGCTCAGGCGCTCGGCCCAGTTCTGTTTCATTCGTCGGTTCTCCGCAATACAAGGCTTTGTTGGCGTGAAGCCTGCAAGTGCTACGCCATTGATCTTGCGCAGTCATGGCACAGATGGGCTGCGCGAATATGACTGCGAACTTTTTCGGCCCGCCCCGAGTCCATTCAGGGGCATGCCACAAAACAGGCAGGAACGAGTGATGGAAAGTCCCTTTCAGACGCTGACCGACGCCTTCCAGGACCAGTACCGCGTCAATTTCAGCCTTGAACGGCCCGACGGCAGCATTGTCCTGACCCTCTCCACCGAGGCAGGAGTCGCCGCGCGCCGGCTGATCCGCAACACCCAGCTGCAGGACCCGGAACAGCTGCAGCGCTTCATCCAGAGCATCCGCTTCGGCATCGCCATCGAGCAAGGCGGCACGGCGCCGCAGCTGCTGGCTGCCATGACGCGCGGCGACAACGGCCTGCCGATCGCGTCCTGACGGCACCCTCTGCAAGAATTCCTTCCTACAGAGCCATCTGACTGACGATTCATTGCGCCAGTCACGTGGCTGCGTTGCGCGCGCCTACGGGGCGCGCGCACTGCTTTGGGCCGCCGCCAATACTGGCCTTCTACAAGCACATCCCTTTCCTGCGTCTACGCTGCTGGCAACGATTCGCACAGCCGCAGTAGCATCGCGCGATCATTTTACTGTATAAATAGACAGTGATTTCGAACCCCCCAATCAAAGAGAAGGCACAGAGGTGATGAATGGCCGTCGAAGTGGTGTACCGCAGCAGCCGCGATCCGGAGCGCCTGTTCATGGATAAGGCAGAGGCCGACCGGCACGACAAGATGCTGGAGCTGGCGGAAACGCTGGCCGACGTGCTGCAGAAGGCGGTGCCTTCGCTGAAGGAGGATCAGGTCGAGGAGATCGGTATCTTCATGGCCAGGAACCGCGACGCCTTCGCCCGCGCCTTCAAGAACCAGCCCGATGCGTTGAGCGATATCTTCAGCGAGCCTGCCGCCGAGGAATGACATCCCGCTCCTCGCAGCTTCAGTGCCCCGAATGCTCGCCGTAGAGAATCCGTTCGGCCAGCATATCGGCGATGCGCGCCGGTGAACGGTGATCGGCCTGGGCGTGGGCGTATACCTCGGTCAGGCGTTCGGCGATGCGTGACAGGTGCGCGGTAATGGTCGGCAGGGACTCGCCCTGGTGTTGCAGCGCGACGTAGATCAGCCCGCCGGAGTTGATTACATAGTCCGGCGCGTAAAGGATGCCCCTTCCCTCCAACTCGTCAGCGACCTCCGGGTGCGACAGCTGGTTATTGGCCGCCCCGGCCACGGCAGCACAGCGCAGGTGGCCGACCACATGCGATGTCAGCACACCGCCCAGCCCGCACGGAGCGAGGATGTCGCACGGCGTCGTGAGCAGTGCTTCGTTGGGCACCGGCCGGGCGCCCAGTTGCTCGACGGCAAGCTGTACCTTGCCGGCGTCGATATCGCTGACCAGCAATTCAGCCCCCGCGGCCGACAGGTGTTCGGCCAGCGCGTAGCCCACATTGCCCAGGCCCTGGATCGCCACGCGCAGGCTGTCCAGGTCATCGCTACCCAGTCGTGCCTGGGCACTGGCGCGGATGCCGGCGAATACGCCGAGGGCGGTGTGCGGTGAGGGATCGCCGCCACTGGTGGTGCTGGTGACGTGGCGGGTGAACTGGGCGATGCAGTCCATGTCGGCACTGGAAGTACCGCTGTCCACCGCCGTGATGTACGCGCCGCCCAGGAAATCGATCGCGCGGCCGAAGGCCTCGAACAGCTCGCCACGGTTGTTGACGTGCGGGGCGCGCAGGATCACTGCCTTGCCGCCGCCCTGGCGCAGGCCCGCCAGCGCCGCCTTGTAGCTCATGCCCTGGGCCAGGCGCGCGGCATCGCGCAGTGCGGCATCGTCGCTGGGGTAGGGCAGATAGCGGCAACCACCCAGCGCAGGGCCGAGGCGGGAGTTGTGGATGGCGATGATGGCCTTGAGTCCCGTGGCCGGGTCCTGGAAGAGATGCAGCGACTCGAGCCGGGTGGCTTCCATCATGTCGAACATGGCGGCGCTCCCTTGCTGGGGGTGGACGGCGGTCCGAAGGCGGACCCTCTTCAGTATAGGCAGCGCCTGTCACAACACCTTCACGGGCGACGACTGCACCACTGGACGAGTGCCCGGCGCTCCGGTTACAACCGCAGGGTCAGCCGGAGAACGCCATGGACCCGCGTCAAGCCTGCCTTGCCTGTCTTGCCCAGGACCCGCCCGCCCTGTTCGAAGCGGCCCTGTGGATCGCCGCCGAGCACGAACCGCACCTGCCGCCGGACCAGGCGCTGCGGTGGTTCGACTCGCTCGCGCACCAGGTCGCGGTGGCCCTGCCGCAGGGCACCGGCGATGCCGAGCGCGCGCAGTTCCTGCTGCGCCGGCTGAGCGAGCTGGGCTTCGCCGAGGACGACGAGTACCCGCTGCACCCGCGTGCCGCCCTGCTCCCCCAGGTACTGCAGCGCCGCCATGGCCAGCCACTGTCGCTGGCGCTGATCGCACTGGAGATGGCTCGGCGCAACGGCATCACGCTGGTCGGGGTGAACTTCCCCGGACGTTTCCTGCTGCGCGTGCCCGGTGCCGACCACCTGCTCGACCCCGCCACCGGCCGCCGTCTCTACACCCGCGACTGCCGTGATCTGCTGGCGCGCCAGATGGGCATCAACACCGAGCTATCCGCCGAGCACCTGCGCACAGCCAGCGCCGCCGACATGCTGCAGCGCCTGTCGCGCAATCTGCGCCAGCTGCACCTGGCCGCCGGGGAACCGCTGGGGGCACTCAAGGATGCCCAGCGCGTTTTGGAATTGGGGCCGCCCAGCGCCAGCGATCACCTCGCCCGCGCCGACCTCTACCACGTGCTGGATTGCCCGCAGGCGGAGCGCTACGACCTGGAGCGCGCCATGTTGCTCAGCGACGACGCCGCCGAGCAGATGCGCCTGGCCCAGCGTCTGGCCGAGATCAGCGTGCCGCCCAAGGCGCTGCACTGAGACTCACGGGTCAGACCTTCAGCAGGCCCAGCTCTTTTGCCCGCGCGACCGCCTGGGTGCGGCGCTCCACGCCGAGCTTGCCGTTGATCCGGCGTGCGTGGGTCTTCACCGTGTGCAGGGAAATGTACAGCCGCTCGCCGATTTCCAGGTTGGAACAGCCGCGGGCGATCAGCTCCAGCACCGAGAGTTCGCGCAGGCTCAGCAGGTTGTGCGGTGCCATCTCGCCAGCATGCGGGCGCAGGCCGAACAGGCCGGGCTGGCGGCGCTGGGTGTCGCGCAGCGTCGAGAGCAGCCCGAAGCGCTGGGCCAGGGATACCCCCTGATCCAGCGCGCTGCGCGCTTCGTCCAGGCTGCCGGCGATGAAGTGCGCTTCGGCCAGCGCCAGCCAGACGTCGCAGGCCAGGGTGTTGCGGCCCTGGCGCAGCAGGTCCGGCAGCATCGCCAGCAGGCGCTGCAGGGCGGCGTCAACGTCGCCGTCATAGAGTTCGGCCAGGGCCAGGTGATGTTCGACCCGCAGTATCTGGTCCGGCGCCGCCGCGGGCGGGCTGAGGCGGTCGGCGCGATAGCGCGAGGCCACGCGCTGCAGGACTTCCCGCGCCGGCCCCGCCCGGTTCTGGCGCAGGTTCAGCGCGCCGCTGGCGAGCAGCAGCGGGCCGCGATAGATGGGCTCGGGGACATGTTGCAGTTGCATCAGCCGCTCGACTTCCAGCAGGCGGCTGAAAGCGCCATCGGTGTCGCCGTCCAGCGCATCGAGCCAGGCCATGCCGGTAAAACCGTAGATCGAGCTCGGATCGTGGCTGCGGCGAGTTTCGTTGAGGCCGGCGATGAACAGCTCGCGGGCCTCTTCGTCACGCCCCTGGCGCAGGCATAGCCAGCCACGACGCAGCGCGACGCGGCCGGCCATGGCATTGCAGGTGATGCGCATCTCGTCGAGGTATTCCTGCACCCGCGCCAGCAGCGCATCGGCGCGCTGCAGCTCGCCGCGCTGCTCCAGCCACTGGGCGCGGTCCAGCTCCAGCAGCGCTTCGAAGGTGGTGCTGCCTTGCAGGCGAGCACGCCGCAGCGCTTCGCGGTTGATCAGCCGGGCCTCGGCCAGGCGCCCTTCGGCCTGGGCCTGCTGGGTCAGCGCGGACAGGCAGATCAGCGTCTGCGACCAGGCTTCCTCCGGCAGGTGCTGCAACGCCTCGCGCAGCTGCTCGCGGGAGCCGGGCAGGCCACGTGCGTGGGTGAGCATGCCGTTGAGGCCCTGCCACTGGGCGATCAGTGCGCGCTGGCGGTGTTCGCCTGGCATCGGCAGAAAGCGGTCGAAACCGGTCAATAGCGCCTCCACGTCGTCCAGGCGACCGACGAAGAGCAGGGTCCAGGCGTTGAGGATGAGCAGGCGCGGCGTGCTGCACAGCAGTTCGGCGGGTAGCGACTCGCGCAGTTGCAGCACGCGCTCGACATTGCGCCCGTGCAGCAACTGCTCCTCGGTCAGGCGTTGCAGCAGGCTGGCAGAAACGTCCGGCTGCTCGGCGTACAGGGAATGCTCGAATGCCGAGTGGATTTCCCCGCACTGGGTGAACCACTGACAGGCACGCCGGTGCAAGGTCGCCGCCGGCCAGCGCGACAGGCTCGCCAGTGCCGCCGCGACCATGGGCGCGACCTGGAACCAGTGCTGGGTGTTGTCCACTGCCTCGATCAGCACGCCCCAGGACTGTAGGCCTTCCAGACCGAGGCCGGGCTCGTCGAACAGATAATCACAGAGTTCACGATTGAAGCGGGCGATCTGCGCCAGGCCACAGAGGGTTTCCGCCAGCTCTGCCGGCAGGCTCGCCAGGACTTCGCGTTGCAGGTAGTCCTGCAACAGGCCGTTGCCGGTCTCGACCACCTGGGTGGCGCAGGGCGCGATGGGTTCATTGCCCAGGCTGAGCAGGCGCAGGCGCACGCCGGCGAACCAGCCATGGGTCGCATCCTGCAGGGCCTGGCGCTGGGCCTGTGGCCACTCCAAGCCGGCGGTCTGCAGGTAGGCATCCAGTTCGCACTGGGTCAGTGCCAGAGTGCTCGCCCCCAGCTCCAGCAGCTCGCCTTCGAGCAACAGGCGGGTCAGATTGCAGGCCGGACGACGGCGGCTGGCCAGCCACCAGCCGATCTGCGGCGAGGCCACGGCGAGCAGGCGGTCAAAGCAGTCGTCGAGGGCGGAATCGGGTGCACGGGGGTAGTCGTCGAGCATCAGCCAGACTGGCTCGCTGGCGTTTTCCAGCCAGGCGGCCAGGGCCGCTTCGCCTGACCAGGGTACGCCCAGCGCCTCGCCCAGACGTTCGCAGAACTGCTCAGGTTCGAGCGCCCGGCCACCCAGGCCCAACCAGACGACGCGAGTGCCAAGGGGCGCTAGGCGCGCACATTCGCTCATCAGCACCGTCTTGCCGCAACCGGGCGGCGCCACCAGCAGGCGCAGGCGGCACTCGGTGGCGCTCAGGCTGGCATGCAGCCTTTCGCGGGGCAGGTGCTGGCGGGGCAGGCGAGGCAGCGCCGCACCGTGCTCTGTAAGACTGGGCAGGGCGATTGTCGACATGGGCTTCTTCCGGCCATTTGCAGGCCAGACTATGCCCCTGGGCGGAGCGGGCAAAGGACCATCAGCCAGACTCATGGTGCGGTATAGCGCAGGCCGCTCTCAGGCCCGAACCAGAAGCGGCGCCTTACTAACGGGCGCCCAAAAAGAAACCCGGCATCCACAAGGAATGCCGGGGCCAAGGAGCGGGGTGTTACTCAGCGCACGCCGGTGTTACGCAGCGCGGCCGGGGTGAAGTCGGCCATGGAGGCCTTGTTGCCGAACACGTAGCCGCGCTTCTCCTCGTTGTTCAGGCCGAAGGTCACGTAGCGGCCGGCGAGGATGTCGTACAGCGATTCGGCGGCATAGCCGGTGGCCAGTTCCGGGTAGAAGACCATCGAGTGGCCTTCGCCGATGCGCCACAGTTGGCCGCGACCGTCGTACAGCTCGGACACGGCGATCTGCCAGCTGTCCTCGTCGAGGTAGAAGTGGCGCTGGCCGTAGATGTTGCGCTCGCCGGACTTCAGGGTGCCCACCACTTCCCAGACGCGGTGCAGTTCGTAGCGGGTGAGGTCCTGGTTGATGTGGCCCGGCTTGACGATGTCGTCGTACTTGAGCGTCGGCGAGTTCAGGCGGTAGCTGTTGTACGGGATGTACATCTCGCGCTTGCCCACCAGTTTCCAGTCGTAACGGTCCGGGGCGCCGGAGAACATGTCGTAGTTGTCCGAGGTGCGCATGCCGTCCGAGGCGGTGCCCGGGCCGTCGTACGCAACCTGCGGGGCGCGGCGCACACGGCGCTGGCCGGCGTTGTAGATCCACGCCAGACGCGGTTCCTTCACCTGGTCCAGGGTCTCGTGCACCAGCAGGACGTTGCCGGCCAGGCGCGCCGGGGCCGTTACCTGCTGCTTGAAGTAGGTGAGGATGTTGCTGGTCTTGCTGGCGTCCTGGTCACCCATGTTCTGCGGCACCGCAATCGATTCCTCGAAGCGGATCGGCGTGTAGCTACCGTTGGTCTGCGGCACGACCTGCACTACCACACGGGAAATATTGCCGCCGTGGTAGCGGGTCAGGTGGTTCCACAGAGCCTGCACGCCGTTCTGGGGCAGCGGGAAGGCGTAATAGCGGCTCTTCTCGAAGTTTTCCAGACCGTTGCCGTCGTTGATCGGCTGGACGAACTCGGCGCTGCGCTTGATGGCGCCGTAGATGTCGTCAGGCAGCGCGAAGGTGCGGTGGGTCTTGTACACCGGGATTTTGTAGGTATCCGGGTAGCGCTTGAACATCGCCAGCTGGCCGGCGGAGAGCTTGTCCTTGTACTGGTCGGCGTTCTGCGCGGTGATGGTGAACAGAGGCTTCTCGTCGGCGAACGGATCAGATAGGAAGCCCTTGCCGTCGATCTTGCCGGCGGTGCGGGAAATGCCGCCGGTCCAGGCCGGAATGCTGCCATCGGCGTTGCCTTCCTTCTGCGAGCCCATGGGTGTCAGGCTCGTGCCCAGCTTGGCCACTTCATCGGCGGATACCGCCGCCATCACGCCGCAGGACAGCAGGCTCAGGGCCAGCGCGCCGCATTGGAGGATTCTTGTCGTTCTCATGTCGATTCCTTGAGCAGGCAGGTCAGAAGTTCACGCCGAAGCTGAGCGAAACGAAGTCACGGTCGACGATGGTGTTGTAATCGCCGCCGAAGAAGTTCGTGTAGTTCAGGCTCGCGGTGTAGGTGTTCTGGTAGTCCGCATCGACTCCGACACTGGCGGCCTTGCTGCCTTCGTTGAAGACCGGGCCGTAGCCGTGCACGTCATGGGACCATGCGACGTTCGGTTTGAGGTTCACACCGGCGAAGACGTTGTTGTAATCCCAGATGGCGCGGGCGCGGTAACCCCAGGAAGAAGAGGTGTAGAAGCCGCCGCTGCCGTACTCGTTGCGCGCGGTGGCGTTTTCCGGCACGCCGTAGACCGAGTCGCGCCCGTAGCGCTCGCCGACTTCATTGGTCATGCCGCCGACGTAGGTCATGCCGACTTCGCCCACCAGGGTCAGGCGATCCGCGCCCATGGTCTGGTCGAAGAAGTGGGTGAAGGTGGTCTGCGCCTGGGTGACTTCCTTGCGGATGTAGCCATGGTTGACCGCGTTGGCCTGGGCCAGCGCACCGGCGACGCCGCCACTGGCGAACCCTCCGGCCACGGTGGTGGCGAGCAGCGGGGTCATGTCAGTGGTGTTGAGCTGCAGCGGCATGTTCGGCCGGTAGCTGATCTCGCCGTTCCACGCGGTGCCGGTGGGCAGCGTGGTGGAGAAGCTCAGGCCGTACAGGCGGATGTCCTCGGGGTATTCGAGGAAGTAGCTGCCGCGTCCCAGCAGGATCGGCTGGGCCAGCGCCGACACGCGCAGTGCATTGATGATGTCGGCGCGGCCGGCGTTCTGCATGCTCACGATGGGTGTGCGACTGTGGTAGTTCATGGCGTAGGCGCCGTACTCCACGTCATCGCCCAGCCAGCGCAGGGCCAGGCCCCACTGGCCGGAATCACGCGCATCGCGGTCGGCGCCGCGGGGCACCATCAGGCCTTCCTGGTTGACGGTTACGCCCATGGAGTTGAGCAGCGAGTGGATCCCCGGTGAGTTCAGGGTATTGAGCGTGGCCGGATCGAGGATGTTGTAGTTAGTGTTGCAACCGTCGGCGGCGACGTCGGTGGTAGAGAAGAAAGTGCCGCAGTTGTCCAGCACCGTCTGGTCCCATTCCAGCTGGTAGAAGCCTTCCACGGACAGCGCGTCGGTGACGCTCTGCGACAGGTAGACCATGTTCACCGGGATCAGGCCTTCCTTGATTTCCGAACCGGGACGGCGGAAGGCGGAGACGTCGATGGGGTTGATGGTGTTGATGCTGTTGCCGATGAAGGTGCTTTCACCCCAGCTCACCACCTGCTTGCCCACCCGCACGGTGCCCGGTAGGTCAGCGACGGAATAGTTGTAGTAGCCGAAGGCGTCCAGCAGTTGGGCGCCGGAGGATTTCGCGCCCTCCTTGCGACCGTCATCGGAAATCTGTTTCCAGTCGGTGCTCTCGTCCTTCAGGCGGAAGTCATACCAGTACTTGCCGCGGGTGAACACGCCGAAGTCCCCGTACTTCAGCTCCAGGTCGTGGATACCCTTGAAGATCTTCGAGAAGGTGTCCCCCTTGCGGAAGTTCAGCCGGCCATCGTCGTTGGTCTGGGTCATGCCGTGGCCGCCGTTGGCGGCGCCGATCAGATCCTGCTTCGGACTCTGCGTGCTCCAGCTGGCCCCCACGGACAGGCTGGAATCGAACTGTCCTTCGATCTCCCCGATATTGAAATTGATTGCCTGAGCCTGGGTGGCGCATCCCAGGGCGACAGCAGTGGCGAGTAGTTGCGGTTGGAAGAATCCGCGCCTTGTTTTTGTTGTCATGCGGCTCTCCTGACGGTGTCTAGGTGCCGCTACCCTACTGAGCGACCTGACGGGGAGTAAGCGCTCCAAGGTGGTATTTGGCGTGTCGCCCGAAAGAGTGAATCCCCTCTCTGCCATAGGCTCTGGCGGCCGATATTGGCGCAGGCGATGACGAATCATCGAGACGATGGATAGTGCCCGGCGCTTGTAAGTGCTTTGCCACTACCCGAGAAGCGCCGTCTGGGGCATGCTTAGCCCCCTATGCATGCCATCGACCAACGCCCGACCGACAGCCACCTGACCGAGCAGACCCGCGAGGTGGTGCTGCGCTACCACCAGTGCTGGAAGCATCGCGACCTCGAAGCGGTGCTGGCGCTGTATCACCCGCAGGTGCAGTACAACGACTTCTTCCAGAATCGCACCCTGGGCTACGCCGACCTGCGCGACTACGTGCAGAGCACCATGCCCAGCCGCCCGGAAGAGTTCCTCGACCACATCGACCGCATCCGCGTGGATGGCGACACCGCCTTCATCCAGTACCGCATCGCGGTCACCCTGAGCGGCCGCCTGGCGACCTTCCATTCCAGCGAAGCGATCACTGTGCGCGAAGGCCTGATCTGGCGCATCAATGAATACGCCTCGGTGGTCCGTGAAGGAGGTGAAAGCCGTCCGCAGGCCATCGATCCGCGCCCGGCCACCAGCCGCCTGGGCCTCTCGCCGCGCCAGCTCAGCCAGTTGGCCAGCGACCTGGAAGACTATTTCAGCAAGAGCCAGCCATACCTTGCGCCGGACCTGGACCTGACCCAGGTGGCCACCGCCACCGGCTACACGCGCAACCAGATTTCCTACCTGCTCAACCAGGTGATGGGCCTGAGCTTCTACCAGTATGTCAACCAGACGCGCCTGACCCACCTGCTCAGCCAACTGCGCCCGCCGCTGCCTTCACGCATCGACGAACTGGCCTTCTCCGCCGGCTTCAACTCGCTCTCGGCCTTCTATCGCTGCTTCCGCCAGCAGACCGGCCAGTCTCCCCGCGAGTACCTCAAGCGCCTGCGCGAGGAACAGCAGGAGGCCTGATGCGCCCCTGCCGGCGGGTACGCGAGCAATCCTCGCGTACCCGCGCGCACGACAGAACCCCGCGCCAAATCTAGGCTTGCCGACATTCCCCCTCTTCCTTTTGGAGTCGTCTATGTCGGCATGGCGTCATATCAGTCTGTGGATGAACCAACTGGACGATGATTTCGTCCCGCGGCCGTCCCTGCAGGGCACCCTGGACGTCGATGTGGCCATCGCCGGCGCCGGTTACACCGGCCTGTGGACCGCCTATTACCTGAAACTGCGCGAGCCGCAGCTGAAGATCGCCATCGTCGAGGCCGAGACAGCCGGCTTCGGCGCTTCGGGCCGCAACGGCGGCTGGCTGATGGGCAACATGCTCGGCGAGGATCGCCTGCTCGCCGGCCTGTCGCCTGAGCAGCGCCGCGCCTCCTACGACCTGCTGCACGACATCCCCGATGAAGTGGCCCGAGTGCTCGACCGCGAAGGCATCGACTGCGACTACCGCAAGGCCGGCGTGCTCTATACCGCCGCGCGCTACCCGGAGCAGGAAACCCGCCTGCGCGAGTACCTCGCCCACCTGCACGCCGAAGGCCTGACCGAGGACGACTACCGCTGGCTGAGCAAGAGCGAACTGGACGAGCAGCTGCGCATTCCCAGCTCGCTGGGCGCCATCCACACCCCGCACTGCGCCACCATCGACCCGGCCAAGCTGGTACGTGGCCTGGCCCGCGCGGTGGAACGCCAGGGCACGCAGATTTTCGAGAAGAGCCGCGTCACCCACTGGGCGCCCGGCCTGCTGCGCACTGACCGGGGCGAGCTGAAGGCTCACTGGGTGGTGCCGGCCATCGAAGGCTACGCCGCCGACCTGCCGCCGCTGGGCAATTACCAACTGCCGGTACAGAGCCTGCTGGTGGCCACCGAGCCGCTACCCGAATCGGTGTGGACGGAAATCGGCCTCGACAAGGGCCAGGCTTTCAGCGAATTCAGCCGCCAGGTCACCTACGGCCAGCGCACACCGGACAACCGCCTGGCCTTCGGCGCCCGCGGCGGCTACCGCTTCGGCGGCAAGCTGCGCAACGATTTCAGTCTGACCGAGGATGAGGTCGGCCTGCGCCGCTACCTATTCAGCGAACTGTTCCCGCAACTCAAGGACGTGCGCATCACCCACACCTGGGGCGGCAACCTGGGCATGTCGCGGCGCTTCCACCCGCACATGCTGATCGACCGTCGCAACGGCATCGCCCTCGCCGGCGGTTACGGTGGCGAAGGCGTCGGCGCCACCAACCTGGGCGGCCGCACCCTCGCCGACCTGATCCTTGGCCAGGACAGCGCCCTCACCCGCCAGCCCTGGGTCATCAATGATCGCAGCGTGCAGGACGGCCTGCGCGGCTGGGAACCCGAACCCTGCCGCTGGCTGGGCTACAACGCCATCATCCGCAGCTTCGTGCACGAGGACGATGTGCTGGCCAACCCCTACAGCGCACCCTGGCGCCGCCGGCTGGCCGAGAAGGTCGCCGCCAGCATGGAAAACCTGATGACCTGGAGGGTCGGCTGATTGCCGCCCGGCTTCCGAACAGTCAGCCCCCGAATAGAAAGCCCACTGGAGTCCCCGTATGAAACTGACGCACCTGAAGAACACCCTGCACGCCGAACTTGGTGAAGCCAACCCGGTGGCCGTGCCCCTGGGCGAGCCGATCTCGGAGACTCGCGTCGAATCCATCGAACGCACCGATCGCGTGGAAACCGGCATCTGGGAATGCACCCCGGGCCGCTGGCGCCGCCAGATCGTCGAGCAGGAATTCTGCCACTTCATCGCCGGCCGCGGCACCTTCACCCCGGACGGCGGCGAGCCGATCGCCTTCCAGGCCGGCGACGCCTTCCTGCTGCCGCAGAACAGCCTGGGCATCTGGGACATCCAGGAGACCACGCGCAAGACCTATGTGATCATCGAGCGCGATTGATCTGCTCTTTGTAGGAGCGAGCTTGCTCGCGAAGCGGATTCACCGGCGACACCAATGCTGGGCGGGTTCGCGAGCAAGCTCGCTCCTACAGACAGAATCAAAACTCCCCGTGCCGCCCTTCCCCGCCGGCGAACCGCTTGGCTCCGTCCACCGTCTCTCCGCTTTCGATCACTGCCATCCCGCCCTGGAACTCGTTGGCCAGCGCCACATCGAACGACAGCTCCCATTGCGCGAACACGCTCGCCCGGTCAGCCAGCATGCACATCTGCGGAAACTCGGCGATCTCCCGCGCCAGCTCCTCGGCTGACTCCAGCGCCTGCCCGCTGGGCACCACGCGATTGGCCAGGCCCATGGCGAAGGCTTCCTGCGCGCCTACCGGGCGACCGGTGAGGATCAGGTCCAGCGCCCGGCCTTGGCCGACAATTCGCGGCAAGCGCACGGTGCCACCGTCGATCAGCGGCACGCCGAAGCGCCGGCAAAACACTCCGCACACCGCGTCCTCGGCCATCACCCGCAAATCCGCCAGCAGCGCCAGCTCCAGGCCACCGGCCACGGCATAGCCCTCGATGGCGGCGATCAGCGGCTTGGACAGCTGCATTCGGCTCGGTCCCATGGGCCCGTCGCCTTCGGTTTCCAAGCGGTTTCGCCGCTCGCCGCCCTCAGCCACCGCCGCCAGGTCGGCGCCCGCGCAGAAGGTTCCACCGGCGCCGGTGAGCACGGCGACGCGGGCCTCCTCGTCCTGTTGGAAGTCGCGCAGGGCATCGGCCAGCGCCTGGGCGGTCGGCAGGTCCACGGCGTTACGCACCGCAGGGCGGGCGATGACCAGGGTGGTCACCGGGCCGTTCTTCTGGATTATCACGCTCATGGCGAACTCCTCGGGCCTGGAAGCGGAAAGCAAAAGGGCCGGCATTGAGCCGGCCCTTTCACCTTACTGCGTTCACCACCGTGGAACAGCCCCGCTGGCCGTTCCACCGGTCAGGCTGGCCGGATCAGCCGGCGTATTTCTGCAGGTTCGCCATCATCTCGCGCAGCGCTTCGACGTTGTCCTTGGGGTGCACGGCGTTGTCGAAGTTGCAGATCTGCGCGAAGTTCGCCGCCACGTCCTCGACGCTGTAGCCCTCGCGCGGGTCGAAGCCCACGCCCAGGCTGCGCTCCCAGCGCACCTTGCCGATCCAGCCGCCACCCACTTCGAACAGGCCGGAGGTTTCCTGGCAGGCTTCGCTGCCCAGGTACACCACCAGCGGACTGACCAGCTCAGGCTTGAGCGCCTCGAACACCTGCGGCGGGATCAGGCCTTCGGTCATGCGGGTGCCGCCGGTAGGGGCGATGGCGTTGACGAAGATATTGTTCTTGCGGCCTTCAATGGCCAGGTTGCGGGTCAGGCCGTAGAGGCCCAGCTTGGCCATGCCGTAGTTGCTCTGGCCGAAGTTGCCGTAGATGCCGGAGGTGGACGAGGTGAAGATCACCCGGCCGTAGCCCTGCTCGCGCATGAACGGCCAGGCGGCGCGGGTCACCTTGTAAGCGCCTTCGACGTGGACCTTGTAGACCAGATCCCAGTCGGCGTCTTCCATCTTGTGGAAGGTCTTGTCGCGCAGGATGCCGGCGTTGTTCACCACCACATCGATGCGGCCGAATTCCTCGACGGCCTGGCGGACGATCTTCTCGCCGTCAGTCACCGAGTCATGGTTGGCGATGGCGGTGCCGCCGGCTTCACGGATTTCCGCGACCACGCGGTCGGCAGCCGAGGCGTTGGCGCCTTCGCCATGGGTGCTGCCGCCCAGGTCGTTCACCACCACCTTGGCGCCGTGCTTGGCGAACAGCATGGCGTGGGCGCGACCGATACCGCCACCGGCTCCGGTAACGATCACGACTTTTCCGTCGAAACGCAGGGCATCACTCATGATTGGGACTCCAGGCAGGATGGTTTTTCCCGGAGTGTCTAGCAGTCGCGATCCGGTCACAACCAAGACGACCGAGGCGAATGGTGTCCGATAAGGCCAAGGGATGATTCGTCAGCGCATCGGCAAGTTCAGCTCTGAGCGTGGGCCCAGCTTGAACAGCCACCAATCGTACTCGCTCCAGAACAGAAGCAGACCGACGGCCGGGGGCAGCGCCAGCGCGCCCAGGGCCGCCGGCACCCAGTTCTGGGTGATCCAGGCGCAATAGCCACCGGCCGCGAAGACGACGGCCAGCAGCACCAGCAGGAGAATGGCGACAGCGGCGAAGTCCCGGCGCAGGTACAGCAGCGCCCGGTACAACCACGAACCCTGCGGCTGGCGAACGGGAATGACGGATCTGAGTGGCATGGCGACGGCCTCCGGCCAAGAAAAGCCGGGAAGCTACCGCTGCCACTCAGGGCCGATCTATCAGGCAGTTCCGAATCTGCGCGCGGATCGGTCCTTACTTACGATGCGCGTTCCTGTCGGAACACCAGATAGTGCTGCAACACCTGCTCGGGCGCCTCGACCTGCGGGTAGTGGCCGATGCCGGGCAGTTCGACAGTATCCGGTTGCGGGATCAGTTCCCGGTAACGAACCACCATGTGTGCGCCAGAGATCGGGTCTTCCGGCCCGTCGATCAGCCGCAGAGGCACGGACGTGCGCTGCATCGCCCCGAGCCAGCGCTCGCGGTGCTGGCGGCGGTCGAGGATGTAGTGGATCAACCGGTGCATGACCCGTGGACCATCGTTGTGGCGGATCAGCTCCCAGAAAGCGTCCAGCTCCGCTTCGGATGGCTGGGTCTGCGGGCCGAACACTTTGGCGAAGTTCTGCGCCAGGCGCTTGCGGTCGAAGAGCCGGCCAAACAGCGAACCGAACGGGCCAAGCAACAGCTTCTGCGATAACACCGCGCGGTGGGTTTCCGGGAACAGCCCACCGTTGAGGAACACCAGCGAAGCCAAGGCGAAACCGCCCTCCTCGTGCCGTGCCAGCAGTTCCTGGCCGACGCTGTTGCCATAGTCGTGTACCAGCAAATGAACCGGCTCGCGTACGCCCAGGTGATCCAGCAGCGCCTGCTGCAGGTCGGCCTGCTCAAGGATGCGGTAGTCATGCCCCTTGGGTTTGGCGGAATCGCCGAAGCCCAGCATGTCGCAGGCGATCAACCGGTAGTGCTCGGCCAGCGGTTGCCAGAGGTAGTGCCAATCCCAGGAAGCGGTGGGGAAACCGTGGACCAGCAGCAGCGGAGCGCCGCTGCCTGCGCTCCAGTAGCGGATAGCGTGCCCACGGAAGGTGAAATCGCTGCCCTGCGCGCGCCAGTCGCGCAGGGCGATGCCGGCCAGCGCCATCAGTCGCGGTAACCGGGGTTCTGCAGGTCCAGTTTGCGCAGCAGCGCCGGCCACGCCAGCGCGCCGCCCATGCCCTGTTTGCTCTTGGTCACGGCGGCGGCCATGGCGCGGGCGCCATCGAGAATCTGCTGCGGGATCATGATCAGTTCGGCGCCGCCGCCCTGGGCCAGTACCTGGATTTCGCAGGCGCGCTGCAGGGTGAACATCATCAGGAAGGTGTCGGCGATGGTGCCGGAGCAAGTCAGCAGGCCGTGGTTGGGCAGGATCATGAAGTTGGCTTCGCCCAGGTCCGCCTGCAGGCGCGCCTTCTCGTCATGGTTCAGCGCGACGCCCTCGTAGCCGTGGTAAGCCAGGCTGGAGAGCACGAACAGCGATTGCTGGGAAATCGGCAGCAACCCCTGCTTCTGCGCGGAGACGGCGATGCCGGCGGCAGTATGGGTGTGCAGGACACAGGCCACGTCATGGCGCACATCGTGGATCGCACTGTGGATGGTGTAGCCGGCAGGGTTGATGTCGTAGGGGCTGTCCATCAGCTTCTTGCCCGCGGCATCCACTTTCACCAGGCTCGAGGCGGTGATCTCGTGGAACATCATGCCGTACGGGTTGATCAGGAAGTCCTCGGTGCCGGGGACCTTGGCGGAGATGTGGGTGAAGATCAGGTCGTCCCAGCCCTGCAGGGCAATCAGCCGGTAACAGGCGGCAAGATCGACGCGGGTCTGCCATTCGGCAGCGGAGACCTGGTCCTTGACGTTCACGGTGGGCAGCGGGTGAGCGGCGTGCATGGTCGGTAGCCTCTTCGTTGTTGTTGTTCGATGGCGCAGTCTAGTCAGCGCGGCGGCGTAACGACTGTCACTGAACTGACAATTTCCTCTGGCAGCGCCTGGCGAATGTTCCCCTATAAGCGCAGGCCGACAACTCGGCTTGCGTCAGCAATTTCCCCACCTATAGTGGCGGTAGTCGCTCCCAGCGGTGTTCGATTTCCCCGGCGCCCGGCGGCTCCCTCCAAAAGCGCTATCCAGACAGTGCGGCAGCCAGTTCGCACGTCAGGGCTGGCGGAAGCGTGCCCGATCTCCACCCCTGCCCCGGCGCCCTTTCCGGCGTCTCCCAGCCATCTGGAAACATTTCGCAATATCTTTCGCAACATTCCTCAGTAGTACCCGGGAGTCGGGAGGAGACTCCAGTTCGGCCAACGAGGCAGCCGACGTGAAACGAACCGCCATCATGCAGCCCTACTTCTTTCCGTACCTGGGCTACTTCAGCCTGATCAAGCACACCGACCTGTTCGTCCTGTTCGACACCGTGCAGTACATCCACCACGGCTGGATCGAGCGCAACCGCATCCTCAATCACCAGGCGGGCTGGTCGTACATCCGCGTGCCGCGGATCAAGCACCACCGCCAGACGCTGATCAAGGACGTGCGCCTGGACAACCGCCAGGACTGGCGGCGCAGCCTGTTCTCCCAGCTGGACGTGTACCGCAAGGTCGCGCCTTATTACCGCGACGTGAGGGAGATGATCGCCGCGTCGCTGGATCACCCCTTCGACGACATCGTCTCGGTGAACAAGACCACCCTGGAGGCCACCTGCGCCTACCTGGGCTTCCCACGGACGATGCCGGTGCTGTCGCGCATGGAGCTGCCGATGGAGCGACCGACCGCACCGGACGAATGGGCGCTGAACATCTGCAAGGCGCTGGGGGGCGTGGAGGAGTACTGGAACCCGCCGGGCGGGCAGAGCTTCTTTGACCGCGGCAAGTACGAGGCCGCCGGGCTGACGCTGCGCTTCCAGGAGCCGAAGCTCACGCCCTACGAACAAAAGCGCCCGACCTTCGAGGCGGGTTTGTCGATCATCGACGTGATGATGTTCAACTCCCCCGCCGCAACCTCACAGATGCTCGATGCCTACGAGCTGAGCTGAATGCCCTTTACAGGCACCAGACCAGGACGGGCGCCAGCAGCAGGTTGAACAGCCCGGTCAGGACCATCAGCAGCCCGGCCGCCGATCCCTCTTCCCCACCGAACTCGTAGGCCCGGCTGGTACCCGCGCCATGGGCGCCAACGCCCAGCAGCGCACCACGGGCCAGGGCGGAACGCAGCGGCAGCAGCTTCATCAGCACGCCGCCGATCATGGCGCCGAATACCCCCGTGATCATTACGAAGGCCGCGGTCAGCGCCGGCACGCCGCCCAGGTCGTGGGACATTTCCATGGCGAAGGGCGTAGTGATCGAGCGCGGGATCAGCGACAGGGTCACCTGGCCGTCCAGCGCCAGCGCGTGGGCCAGCGCCCAGGAACTGCCGATGGCCATGGTCGAGCCAGCCAGCATGCCGGTCAGCAGCGCCGGCCAGTGGCGGGCAAGCAAGGCGCGCTGTTGCCAGATCGGGATAGCGAAGGCCACGGTGGCCGGGCCGAGAAGCGCCACCAGCCAACTGGTGTCTCGGGCGTAGTCTGCGTAACGAACCTGCAGCGGGATAGCCAGGGCGAACAGCAGCACCGGCACGAAGACGATGGGCGACAGCCAGTACTGCTGGAAACGGCGGTAGAGGGTACGGCTGAGCAGGTAACCGCCCAGGGTCACGGCCAACCAGAACAGGGCTTGCTTATCGAGGCTCATGGCGCGATCTCCAGCGGCACATCCACTCCACCGCCAGGGCGGTGGAGAGCATCACCATCACGGTGCTGGCGGTGATCACCAGCAGAATCTTCCAGCCCTCGCTACGCAGCAGCGGGCCGTAGTCGAGCAGGCTCATCAGGGCGGGGATGAAGAACAGCAGCATCTCCGCCAGCAGCAGGCCGGCGCCACCCTGCAGCAGGGCCGGGCGTATCGCCCCGCAGGCGAAAAGCACCAGCAGCAACGCCAACCCGATGACGCTGCCCGGTACCGGCAGTCCGGTGAGGGTGGCGATCCAGCCGCCGAACCACCAGAAGGCGGCGAGCACGGCGAGTTCAAACATCAGGCGGGCGGCACGGCGGAACATGGCGGCGATCTCGGTGCGTGGGGCGGATGAAGAAAATCGGTTGGTGTGGTGCAAAGCCTACTCCCGCACCTATCATCCCCAAAGCGAATAGATCGAATCGGAGCCATTCCAGAATGGAATTCAAGCAGCTGCGCACCTTCGCCGAGGTCGTGCGCCACGGTAGTTTCACCCAGGCGGCGGTGTATCTGAACGCCAGCCAGTCGGCGGTGAGCAAGCAGGTCGCGCAACTGGAACAGAGCCTGCGCGTGCAACTACTGGAGCGCAGTGGCCCGCATATTCGCCTGACTGCCGCAGGCGAAGTGGTGTTGCGCCGCGCCGAGGACATGCTGCGCCTGCGCCGCGAGCTGCATACCGAACTGGACGATCTCACCCAACTGCACCGCGGTGAGCTGCGCCTGGGCCTGCCGCTGCTGGGCGCAGACGCACTGTTCGCCGGACGATTCGCCGAGTACCGACGGCGCTACCCGAACATCGATGTGCACCTGATCGAGGGCGGCAGCAAGACCATGGAAGAAATGGTCTACAGCGGCGAGCTGGAGCTGGGCGGCGGCCTGACACCGGATGACTCCGGCTTCGAATGGCAGCCCTTCTGCAACGAGCCGCTGGACGTGCTGCTGCCCGACGCGCATCCACTGGCCGGGCGCGACAGCCTGGAACTGGCGGAACTCTCCGACACGCCCTTCTTGCTCTATCAACAAAGCTTCACCCTCAACGACCGCCTGCTGCGCGCCTGCCGCGAGGCCGGTTTCGAGCCGAAGGAAGGCGGCCGCAGCGGCCAGGCGGACTTCCTCGGCGCTCTGGTCGCCGCCGGGCAAGGCGCGGTGCTGCTACCGCGCGTGGTGGCAAAGGACTTGGAGCGACCGGGGCTGGTGCGCGTGCTGCTGAGCCGGCCGGACCTGCGCTGGGACATCAGTTTCATCTGGCGTCGCGACGCGTACCTGTCGAATGCCGCGAAGGCCTGGCTGGGGCTGATGGTCGAGATGCCACTGCATCCGCCGGGATCGGAGTGAGGCGAGTTCGCGAGCAAGGGCTGGGCGCCCCATCGGTCCTACGAAGAGCGGATCGGCGCCAAGGCCTTTACCCCGATAGAACGGAGAAGATGCGCTCTCGCAGGATGCTTCTCGCTCAGACGCTGCCCAGCCTACGAACCCGAATCCTCAGGTGAGAAGTCGAAGGTGTCGAAGACGATCACGCCGGCCTGATCGTTGGGCAACTCGCCCTCGATGCGTCCGTCCGGTTGCTGGACCACGGTCATGCCTTCGGCAATCGTCCCGCCGTCCGCGCGCCTGGCCACCTTGCCGGCCACGGGCGTGAACAGCCACGCGCCTGGAGCGCGATCGCGCAGGGTGCGGTTGACGGATTGGAGCTGCGTCCCGGCCGGATAGCTTATCTCACCCAGGGTGAAGTCTCGCGCCAGGTTGGCACTTTCGAAGCCGTACAGCTTGCGCTCGCTGTCCAGCAGCAGCGTGACGCCCGACAGCGGTAGCTGCGCCAGTTGCAGCGGCGCGTGCACGTCTATGCGCCAGACGTTCGGGTCGCGCAGGCCATCGCCGTAGGAGGTGGTGTAACGCATCAGTTCGCTGCCCGGCGGGATGTCCAGGTCGGCAGCACGATTGTCCTCCGCAACCTGGCAACCCATCAGCAGGATCTCCGATTCCGCCCGCACCGCCAGGCGCAGGGGCGCCTGCGGGCTGCAGTGCCAGCCGTCGATCGTGGCCAACGCGACGATGCGCAATTCGTGGACGGGAATTTCCACCGAACTGCCCGGCGGCGCCTGATCGTCCCAGGTCGAGCTGAAGCGCACCGCGAGCGCGGACACTCCATGGACCCGCGTCGGCACCGGGAATACGACCTCTTCGGCTGCCTGCCAGTCATGGGAGCCGGGCAACGACAGACGCGTGCCAGCCGGCACGTCGAGACCACGGATGCGCGCGGGCTCGGTGAGCGTCGGATGACGGGCAGCTTCTTCCTGCCGCATCTCCTCGCCTACCACATGCCAGATGTAAGCCATGTAGGCCTGCGGAACACAGAGCACCAGCAGTAAGACCAGCAGGCTCCAGCAGGCAAGGCGATGACGCCCCCACCACTGTCGCGCGGAGCGGAACAGCACCAGCATCAGCAGCCACAGCAGCAGCACCAGCACAGCCAGCGAGGAAACTCCGAGCACGACCAGGAAGGTCGTGGAAAACAGCGGTACCGGGATCATCCTTGGCCCCTCAGATCAGATCGTTGAACTCATATTCCATCAGGCGCGGCCACTGCCGCTGCGCCTCGACATCATCGGCCAGCAGCCCGAAGCCGGCGAACTCAAAGGCCGGCGAGACGGTGCATCCCACCAGCACGTAATCGCCCAGACAGCGTGCGGCCTGCCAGGCATGCGCGGGCACGGCCCGTTGCGGCAGGCTGCCCTCGCTCACCGGGCCGAGGATTTCGCGGTGCACGTCGGCATCGGGTCGATCGGCGGTCAGCAGCTCCAGCGGACTGCCTTCGTGAAAATGCCAGAGCTCATCGGCGTCCACGCGGTGCCAGCGGCTGACAGTGCCGGCGGGCAGCAGAAACAGAATGGCCGACGACTGCGGCCGGCCATCGGCGCCCACCAGGTCCGATTCGAACACTCGCCGGTAGAAGCCGCCCTCGGGATGCGGGGCGAGCTGCAGGATGTCGATCAGATGGCGGGCGCGGGGATGCATCAGGCCTTCAGCGCGGCGATGAAATCGGCCAGCCAGGGTTCGGAGTCGGTCTCCTGATCCACCGTCTCGCTGCCGTCCAGGCGCAGCATTGGCACCACTTCCTGCACGCCCAGTTCAGCGTACAGCTCGCGCACCTGCTCACCGCCGCCGCAGTAGGTATCGCCGTAGCTGGAATCGCCCAGCGCCAGCACGGCGCCCGGACGACCGCGCCACTCGCCCGGCAGGCGGTCGCGGATGGCATGGAACAGCGGCTGGAAGCTGTCCGGCAGGTCACCCATGCCGGTGGTGGCGGTCACCACCAGGAAGGCCTCGGGAGCGAACTCAAGCATGGCGTCCAGGGTGGCGCGCGGGTCGTACCAGGCTTCGAAGCCGGCGGCTTCGAGCAAGCGCTTGGCGTGGCGCGCGACTTCTTCGGCGGTGCCGTAGACCGAACCGGACACGATGGCGACTTTCATGTTCACTCCCACAAGGCAAGACAAGGCCGCCCATTATGCCCCATCCGTGCCGCACCGCGCCGGGGCTGGTATAGTTTTGCCCTACCCGGCCGCTAGGACATTGTCCGCCGCGGCGCTCCCTGAAGTGGATTTTCGCGAGGCGCGCATGGGCCAGACCCCAGCCCCCATCCTGATCACCGGCGCCAGCCAGCGTATCGGCCTGCATTGCGCAAAACGCCTGCTGCTCCAAGGCCAGCCGGTCATCGTGACCTATCGCCAGGACAAGCCCGGCATCGCCGAACTACGCGAACTGGGCGCCACCTGCCTGCACGCCGAACTGGCCGATGAAGCCGGCATCCTCGCCTTCATCGACGAGCTGAAGTCCTGCACCGACCGGCTGCGCGCGATCATCCACAACGCCTCGGCGTGGATCGGCGACAAGCCCGGCGAGGAGGCCCAGGCCTTCGAGTCGCTGTTCCGCCTGCACATGCTCGCGCCCTACCTGATCAACTTGCGCTGCGCGCCGCTGCTCGAACGCGACGCCGCCGAGCGCGGCGCCCCAGCGGATATCATCCACCTCTCCGACGACGTCGCCCGCAAGGGCAGCGCCAACCGCATCGCCTACTGCGCCAGCAAGGCCGGCCTGGACAACCTCACCCTGTCCTTCGCCGCGAGCCTTGCGCCACGCATCAAGGTCAACGGCATCGCGCCGGCACTGATCCTGTTCAACGAAGGCGACGACGACGCCTACCGCGCCCGCACCCTGGCGAAATCCGTCATGGGCATCGAGCCGGGCCCGGACGTGATCTACCAGAGCGTGCGCTACCTGCTCGACAGCCCCTACGTGACCGGCACTACCCTCACCGTCAACGGCGGCCGGCACCTCAAATGACCCGCCCGGCGCGGGCGCGAGGAACTCCCACCATGATTGAAGACCTGTCTCACCACTACCGTGAGATTCTCCAGGGGCTCGGCGAAGACCCGACCCGCGAAGGCCTGCTGGACACGCCCAAGCGCGCGGCCAAGGCCATGCAGTACCTCTGCCACGGCTACGGGCAGACGCTGGACGAGATCGTCAACGGCGCGCTGTTCGCCTCGGACAATGATGAAATGGTGATCGTGAAGGACATCGAGCTCTACTCGCTGTGCGAACATCACCTGCTGCCCTTCATCGGCAAGGCACATGTGGCATACATTCCCACCGGCAAGGTGCTGGGCCTGTCGAAAGTCGCGCGCATCGTCGACATGTTTGCCCGCCGCCTGCAGATCCAGGAAAGCCTGACCCGGCAGATCGCCGAGGCAGTCCAGCAGGTCACCAGCGCCGCCGGCGTGGCGGTGGTGATCGAGGCGCAGCACATGTGCATGATGATGCGCGGGGTAGAGAAGCAGAACTCGGTAATGAACACCTCGGTGATGCTCGGCGCCTTCCGCGCCTCCACCAATACCCGCCAGGAATTCCTGCAACTGATCGGACGGAGCAAGTGAAATGACGCAATTGCAGCCGGGCATGGCGCGAATCCGGGTCAAGGACCTGCGCGTGCGCACCTACATCGGCATCAAGGAAGAAGAAATCCTCAACAAGCAGGATGTGCTGATCAATCTCACCATCCTCTACCCCGCCGGCGATGCGGTGCAGGTCAACGACATCGACCACGCGCTGAACTACCGCACCATCACCAAGGCGATCATCGCCCACGTGGAGGAAAACCGCTTCGCCCTGCTCGAGCGCCTGACTCAGGAACTGCTCGACCTGGTGATGGCCAATCCGGCCGTGCACTACGCCGAGGTGGAAGTGGACAAGCCCCACGCGCTGCGCTTCGCCGAGTCGGTATCGATCGCCCTGGCCGCCCAGCGCTGAGCCGCGCCTTCGCTTGCACGCCCGTACCAGTCGGCCAACGGGCGTTGCTGGCAGATCGCCCGCCTCTTAGAATCTCGCCAGCCCCGCCATGCGCCTCCGATGCGCCCTTGTTGAGAGACCTGCCATGACCGAGCCGATGAACCTGACCGACGAGCAGCGCACCGAACTCGAAGCCGCCGCCTTCCGTACCCTGGTGCAGCACCTGCGTACCCGCAAGGACGTGCAGAACATCGATCTGATGAATCTTGCCGGGTTCTGCCGCAACTGCCTGTCCAAGTGGTACAAGGCCGCAGCGGACGACATGGGCCTGCCAGTCAGCCCGGATCAGGCCCGCGAAGAGATCTACGGCATGCCTTACGCCGAATGGAAGGCCAAGTACCAGACGGAAGCCTCGCCCGAGCAACAGGCGGCCTTCGACCACGCGAAGAAACACTAAGAGTTTGCCTTGATGACCCTCAACGATTTTCGCTCGCGCCTGCGCAGCGAGCAGCACCTGTTCACCGACACCCTGGCGTACATCGCCGAGCACTACAGCTACACCCCCAGCGCCTTCACCAACGGCAGCGTGGAAAACCCCGCCGGGCAGAACGAAGGTTCCTGCAAGACCCTCGGTTTCGCGATCCTCGAAGGCCTGAGCCAGGAAGAGTCGCTGCTGGCGTTCGGCGAGCACTACCGCGCCGTGCGCGAGAACCCCGAGGGCACCGACCACGCCAATATCCGCGCCCTGATGGTCACGGGCCTGGCCGGCGTCAACTTCGAGCGCCAGCCGCTGTCGCGCCGCGGCTGAGGTTAGCCCGCTCCATGAAAAAGCCCCGCATCAGCGGGGCTTTTTCTTAGGGCTGTGCGCCGGACTCACCCTATAGGAGCGAGCTTGCTCGCGAACCGCACTCTGCCGCCATCGCCGGCAAATTTTTTTCGCAGGTGGGTGGAGCTTGCGATAGCCATGCTGCCCCACACGTCGCCAGCGATGGGTTTCGCTGCGCTCCACGCCATCCTACGTTCGAACTCCGCCGTAATATCGGAGGGATGAGCGTCCGGGAGGTTCGCGAGCAAGCTCGCTCCTACGAAAAGCCCCACCTGCGAAAAGCACCCGCCTCGCTGAGCGGGAAAGAAAAAGGCCCCGCAAGCGGGGCCCCTTCCTGCACGCCGGCACTTCGGGCCGTTACAGGGAATCCAGGTAACGCTCCACATCCAGCGCGGCCATGCAGCCGGCGCCAGCGGAGGTGATCGCCTGGCGGTAGACGTGGTCGGCCACGTCGCCGGCGGCGAAGACACCGGGAATATTGGTCGCAGTGGCATTGCCGTCACGACTGCCGGTGACCACCAGATAACCGTCCTTCAGCTCAAGCTGGCCTTCGAACAGCGAGGTATTGGGCGTGTGGCCGATGGCGACGAACAGGCCATCCACCTTCAGTTCGGAAACCTCGCCATCGTTGTGGCGCAGGCGCACGCCGGTGACGCCCATGTCGTCGCCCAGCACTTCCTCCACCTGGGCATTCAGGCGTAGTTCGATCTTGCCTTCAGCGATGCGCGCTCGCAGTTTGTCCTGCAGGATCTTCTCGGCGCGGAAGCTTTCGCGACGGTGCACCAGGGTGACCTTGCTGGCGATATTGGCCAGGTACAGGGCCTCTTCCACGGCGGTGTTACCGCCGCCGACCACCGCCACTTCGCGGTTGCGGTAGAAGAAACCGTCGCAGGTGGCGCAGGCGGACACGCCCTTGCCCATGAAGCTCTCTTCCGAGGGCAGGCCCAGGTAACGCGCGCTGGCGCCGGTGGCGATGATCAGCGCGTCAGCGGTGTAGGTGCCACTGTCGCCCTTGAGCACGAAAGGCTTGCCGGCCAGGTCAACGCCATGGATGTGGTCGAAGACAATCTCGGTCTCGAAGCGCTCGGCGTGTTCCTGCATGCGCTGCATCAGTGCCGGGCCGGTGAGGCCATGGGGATCGCCCGGCCAGTTGTCGACTTCGGTGGTGGTGATCAGTTGGCCGCCCGCCTGCATCCCGGTGATCAGCAACGGCTTAAGGTTGGCGCGGGCAGCATAGACCGCGGCGCTGTAGCCGGCCGGCCCGGAACCCAGAATGATGACGCGCGCGTGACGATCGGACATGACAGTCTCCAGTGCTGAGGTGGATGAGTCGGGCAAAGAAAAGGGAGCTGCCAAAGCACCAGGGGGAAGGTTGGGAGGGCGGCAGCTCCACGTAAAAGTTTCTTGCGCGAACCGCATGGCCCGGAGACCGTGGGCAATGCGGTGTGACCCAGGTCACAATTCGCATTGTCCTGCAGAACGCCGGGAATCCCTTGAGATAAGTCAGGGATTTCCGCAGTCGCCCCGGACTCTTTGAGATAAGTCAGGGAGCTGCGGATCGACCCTCGAACTTGTTCGATAGCAGATGGCGCGCAGCTTACCGCCGCCGCTGCGTCCTGCTGAAATGTCCAATCTCAATTCCCTTCATAGACTGCCCCTATGCAGCGGGCACCCACTGCCTGGATGGCTAGACTCAAGAACAAAAGGTCACCCGTATCACCATGAACCTTCGCACCCGCCTGCTATGGCTGTGTCTGCCCCTGTTCATCGCGAGCCTTGTCGGGGTCTGGCTGCTGTCGGACATGATCCTGCTCGACCGCTTCGATCGCGGGGACCGCCAGCACCTGGCCGACGAGGTGCGCATCGTCCACAACCGCGTTGCCTACGAGAAACAGCGCAACCTCGACATCGTCCACAGCTACGCGTGGTGGGACGCCAGCTACCAGTTCATGCACCTGCCGCAGGCACGCTTCGTGGAGGACAACCTGGACCAGGACCTGCTGGGCATCCTCGGCTTCGACTACGTGCTGTATGTCGACCGTGACGGGCACATCCTCGCCCAGCAATGGAAGCTCGATGGACTGTCCAAGCGCTTCCCCCGCCAGCAAGTCCCGGACGCCGAGCAACTGCGTCGGAGCATCCTGGCCACCGCGCTGCAACTGGGCGCGCTGGATATCGACGGCGACCCGCGGCACAGCCTCGACCAATTGCTGCAGATCGAAGGCATCCCCCAGTTGCTGCTCAGCTACCCCATCAGCAATAGCGCCGGAACCGCCGAGCCGGCTGGCGTGGTCATCGCCGGCGTGCTGCTCGACGGCGCGCGCATGTACAGCCTGCAGACCCAGATGGGCGCGAGCCTGCGCCTAGTCCAGGACGAGGTGAAAGGCACTGACTGGCGCACCCTGAACATTCCCACCGGGCGCGGCGCCACCCTGCTCAGCCCACGACGCCTGCTGGACGAGAATAGCCAGCAGATGTCCCTGCTCTACCTCGACTCCCGTGGCCGTCCGCAACTGCGCCTGGAACTGACCAGCCCGCGGCCGCTGTACCAGCAAGGCCAGCAATCAGTGCGCCTGTTCCTCTACCTGACCCTGGCGCTGCTCGGCGGCGCCACCCTGCTCGCCTACGTGGCCCTGGAATTCCGCATCATCCGCAGGGTTTCCACGATGAACCGCGAAGTCGCGGGCATCGGCCAGGACGACACCCCCTCGCGCCTGAGCCCGCAGGGGCAGGACGAACTGGGCCTGCTGGCCAGCGAGATGAACCATATGCTTGACCGCCTGGAACAGAGCGAGGCGCGCGACCGGGCTATCCTCGACGCGATCCGCGACGGCTATTTCGAGATGGACACCCGCGGCATCATCCGCACGCTCAATCCGGCGCTGTGCCGGATGCTCGGCTACAGCGCCGAGCAGCTCGACGGCCAGCACTTCGGCATATTACTGCAGGAAGCGGACCTGCTACGCGCTCGCAGCCTCTACGAGCAAGCCCGCGACGACGAACAGGAAACCACCTTCTCCGCGCCCTTCAAGCGCCGCGACGGCAGGCTGGTGAGCTGCGAGACGCGGCTCTCGGCGATCCGCGACGGCCAGGGCGAGTTCCAGGGATTCCGCGGCATCCTGCGCGACATCAGCGACCAGGTGGCCTACCAGAAGCAGCTCATCGACCTGGCCTACCGCGACACCCTCACTCAACTGGGCAACCGCAAGGCGTTCAACGAACAACTGCACCGCGCCGTCGTGCACAGCAACCGGGTGGCCCTGCTGTACATCGACCTCGACCGCTTCAAGCAGGTCAACGACCGCTTTGGCCACGCCCTCGGCGATGCCCTGCTCAGCACGGTCGGCGAGCGCATGCGCAGCAGCCTGCGCCAGCCCGACCAGGCCTTCCGGCTGGGCGGCGACGAGTTCGCCGTGCTGCTGGAGAATGCCGAGCCGGATCAGGCCGAAGCCCTGGGCATGCGCCTGCTGGCCGTGCTCGGCGCCGAATACCACCTGGGCGGCCAAGTGATCGACTTCGTCACTCCCAGCATCGGCATCGCCTTCTACCCTCAGGATGCCGACGACGCCGACGCCCTCACCCGCGCCGCCGACATCGCCATGTACCAAGCCAAGCAGGAACGCAACCGCTGCTATCGCTACACGGCCGCCTGAACGCCGGTCCGCGAACACATACCCGGCAAAACAGACAGCTCGCCGGCCGTTCGCCGGGTCTGCTAAGGTCGCCTACGGTTCAACCCTGGAGAGTCCGATGTCCACCCTGAACGGCCCGCAATACCTCAGCGAAGGCCTGAAACTGATGATGCGCCCCGGCCTGCGACTGTTCGTCCTGCTGCCCCTGAGCATCAACATCCTGCTGTTCGTCGGCCTGATCGGCTTCGCCATCAACCAGTTCAGCCATTGGGTCGACTGGTTGATGCCCAGCCTGCCGGACTGGCTCAGCTTCCTGCAGTTCATCCTCTGGCCGCTTTTCGTGGCGCTGGTGCTGCTGATCGTGTTTTTCACCTTCACCATGATCGCCAACATCATTGCCGCGCCCTTCAACGGCTTCCTGGCGGAGAAGGTCGAAGTGGTAGTGCGCGGCACCGACGATTTCCCCGAATTCAGCTGGGGCGAGCTGATGGCAATGGTGCCCCGGACCATCGGTCGCGAGCTGCGCAAGCTCGGCTACTTCCTGCCGCGCGCCATCGGCCTGTTCATCCTCAGCCTGATACCCGGCCTGAACCTGATCGCCGCGCCGCTGTGGCTGCTCTTTGGCGTGTGGATGATGGCCGTGCAGTACATCGACTACCCGGCGGACAACCACAAGCTGGGCTGGAACGAGATGCTCGCCTGGCTGCGCAGCAAGCGCTGGGCGTGCATGGGCTTTGGCGGCATCACCTACCTGGCGCTGCTGATCCCGGTGGTCAACCTGGTCGCCATGCCCGCCGCCGTGGCCGGCGCCGTGCTGTTCTGGGTGCGCGAAGGCGGGGACAAGGCGCTGGTGAAGTAAACAACGGCACTGCCCGAGCGCCTGTCACCTATCGATCATCGCTCTGTCATCGGCGCGCCACCGCGCGCCGGGACACTGCGAGCATGACTACGACTCCTCTGCGCATCGCGCTGATCAGCGAAACCTTTCCGCCGGAAATCAACGGCGTTGCCAACACCCTGGGTCGACTGGCCTCTGGGCTGTTACGCCTTGGCCACCAGATTCAGGTCGTGCGCCCGCGCCAGCAGGGCGATGAAGGCCGTCACAGCGATGGCGAGCTGGTGCTCACCCGTGGCTGGCCGCTGCCGGGCTATCCCGGCCTGCAATGGGGCCAGTCCTGCCTGCACAAGCTGCTGCGCCACTGGAACAGCACCCGCCCGGACGTGCTCTACATCGCCACCGAAGGCCCGCTCGGCCTCGCCGCCCTGCGAGCCGCGCGGCGCCTTCGGATCCCGGTGATCAGCGGCTTCCACACCAACTTCCAGCAGTACAGCGCGCACTACGGCTTCGGCCCGCTGATGCGCCTGGTGACGCTGTACCTGCGCTGGTTCCACAACCGCACCCAGCAGACCCTGGTGCCCAGCGCCAGCCAGTCCATGGAACTGCAACGGCGCGGTTTCGAACGTCTTGCGCAACTCTCGCGCGGCGTCGACAGCAAACTGTTCAACCCCGCCCGGCGCGATGAAGCGCTGCGCCGCGAATGGGGCCTGGGCGAGCGCGACATCGCCGTGCTGCATGTAGGTCGGCTGGCGGCGGAGAAGAACCTGTCGCTTCTGGGCAACAGCTTCCGCGCGCTGTGCGCGGCGCACCCGCAGCTCAAGCTGCGTCTGGTGATAGTCGGCGACGGCCCGCAGCGCGCGCATTTGCAGAAGGAACTTCCCGAAGCGATCTTCTGTGGCCTGCAGCGGGGCGAGGAACTGGCCCGGCACTACGCCAGCGGCGACCTATTCCTGTTTCCCAGCCTGTCGGAAACCTTCGGCAACGTGGTCCTGGAAGCCTTGGCATCAGGGCTGGGCGTGGTGGCTTTCGACCAGGCAGCCGCCGGCCAGCACATTCGCCACGGGCACAACGGCGTGCTCGGCGTGCCGGGGGAAGAGCAGAGCTTCTTCGAAGCGGCGAGCTGGTTGCTGAGCGACCCGGAGCGCCTGCGCCGGGTGCGCCTCAACGCGCGCCACCACGCCATCCATCAGGCGTGGGACACGGTGGTCGAGCGTTTCGAGGGCTATCTGCAGGCAGCCTGCCGCACAGCCTTGCCGGGGAAGAACCCCGGCGGCCTGGGGCACCCTGAAATCCACAAATAGGATCAGGTGAAGGGCTTGGGCTCGGCGGCGAAGGACAGGCTCATGGCACCCGCGCCGAGGTTGATGCCCCCCGTGGGGCTGAGCATCGCCAGGTGTACCTGGATGCCTTTTGCCTCGCAGGCATCCTCCAGCGCCGCAAAACCGGGCAGATCGCGCAGGGCGGAAGGATCGCCGGCGTAGCTCAGGCACATCTGCGGCGCCAGCAGCTCGCCCGCCTCGACCCGCGCACGGGCGAAGTTGAGCAGCCGCTCGGCGGACTTCTCGTAGTTCGGCGACACCGATACCGGCTTGTCCTCGCCCTGTACCAGACTCAGCACCGGTTTCATGTCGAGCATCGAGCCCAGGCCGAGGAAGGCACCGCGCAGGCGGTCGCCGATGCTGCTGCGGTCGCCCTTCTGGAAGCCCCGGCGGCGGATGTGCCCCAGGTCGCTGGCGACCAGGAAGGTGTTCATCTGCTGGCTGAGCTGTTCCAGGCGGGTACGCACGGCGTTGGGATGCTGGTCTTCGCCGAGCAGGCGCACGCCTTCGGCGGCCAGCACGGCAAGGCCGGCGAATACGGTCTGGCTGTCGATCACCCGCAATGCGAACGGCCCGGCGATGCCCGCGGCGGCGCGGCGCTCCTTGTAGCTCTGCAGCAGGCTGAACGAGGCCTGGGTGGCGTGCTCGAAGATCGGGCTGCGCTGGCTGGTCACGGTCAGGCAGATCACGTAGTCGAAGTCGGTGACCAACTGCTCCAGGAACCAGTCGTGGGTCTGCGCCGGCGTCAGCGGTTCGCTGCCGTCCTCCGGGCCGACCTTGGGCAGGTCCTGGGAATAGAATTTGAGGGTGGTGTCGGGATCGCGGTCATCGACGATGCGCCGCTCGCCCACGCGGATACCGATGGGCAGCACGCGAATGTTGTGGGCAGCAAGGAACTCGGGGGGAAGGTCGCAGGTTGCATCGACTGCCAAGCCGATCCGCATGACTTACTCCTATGGCCGTCTCCCGGCCTATTGTTGTGTGAACGCGTTCATACTCTGCCCGTTTCGGACTGGGAAGTCAGCATGCGGAAAGGTGGGTCTCGGAAAAGTTTTGTAAACGCCTAGGACGGTGCTTTCAGACCATTCAGACAATCAATACTCCGCC
The DNA here is from genome assembly GCF_014852585.1 of Pseudomonas sp. PDM18. Lineage (GTDB taxonomy): Bacteria > Pseudomonadota > Gammaproteobacteria > Pseudomonadales > Pseudomonadaceae > Pseudomonas. Next base: position 857,219 of record NZ_JACVBX010000001.1, read on the forward strand.
ATCATCGAGACGCATCTCTAGGAACGAGATTGCTCGCGAACATCGCCCCCAGCGGGGTCCGTTCGCGAGCAGCCGCGCTCTAACGAAGAGCAAAAAGCCCCTGGCACCATCGGCGCCAGGGGCTTTTCACATCCGCTCGCGGATCAGGCCAGCGACATCAGCGCATCGCGGCTGAAGGGCTTGATGTCCGCCAGGCGGCCATCGCGTACCTTCACTGCCCAGTCCGGGTCAACCAGCAGGGCGCGGCCAACAGCCACCAGGTCGAACTCTTCCTTGTTCAGGCGCTCCAGCAGACCGTCGATACCCGACGGCTGGGCGACTTCCTCAGTGTTGCCGAAGAAGGCGAGGAACTCGCTGCCATCCAGGCCGACGTTACCGACGGTGATGGTCGGCTTGCCGATGAGTTGGCGGGTCCACCCGGCCAGGTTGAGGTCGGAGCCTTCGAATTCCGGAATCCAGAAGCGGCGGGTAGAGCAGTGGAAGATGTCCACGCCGGCATCCGACAGCGGCTTGAGGAAGGCTTCCAGCTCTTCGGCGGTCTGTACCAGGCGGGCGCTGTAGTCCTGCTGCTTCCACTGGGAGAAGCGGAAGATGATCGGGTAGTCGGGGCCGACGGCCGCGCGCACGGCCTGGATCAGCTCGATGGCGAAGCGCGAACGGTTGGCCAGGCTGCCACCGTATTCGTCGGTGCGCTTGTTGCTGCCGTCCCAGAAGAACTGGTCGATCAGGTAGCCGTGGGCGCCGTGGATTTCCACGCCGTCCATGCCGATGGCCTTCGCGTCGACGGCGGCCTGGGCGAAGGCGGCGATGACATCCTGGATGTCCTGCCTGGTCATCTCATGGACCAGCACGGTGCCGTCCTTTTCCTTGCCGCTGGGACCGTAACCCGGAACGCTGGCGTCCGGCTCGGTACCCAGGCGGCGCACGGCGCCGACGTGCCACAGTTGCGGGACGATCTTGCCGCCTTCGGCATGCACGGCGTCGACCACCTGCTTCCAGCCGGCCAGGGCGTCTTCACCGTAGAAGCGCGGTACGTTCGGGTAACCGTTGGCGGCCTTGTGGTTGACCGTGGTGCCTTCGGTGACGATCAGGCCGACGCCGGCAGCCGCGCGGCGACGGTAGTACTCGACCACCTGGGCATGGGGTACGCCGCCCGGGGTGAAGTTGCGGGTCATCGGCGCCATCACGATGCGCGTGGGCAGTTCCAGGCCGCCCAGGCGGAAGGGCGAGAACAGGGTGTCTACGGATGCGGTCATTGAGGTCTCCATGACGACCAGGCGACCGGTCGTCTCGTTTTTGGAAAGGAAAATGATGACTCAGGCAGATCAGGCCTGAAGCAGGTGCTCCAGGCGTTCGATAAAGCGCTCCACCGGTTTGAGCGAGGCACTGACTTTCATCCGTGCCAGCACGCCCTGCCAGGCGTTGCCGATGAACTCGGCGAGGGATTCGGCGTTTTCCGCTGCCGGCAGCTCACCAGCGCGCTGGGCGTCGATCAGGCAGCCACGCAAGGTGTCGATGGACTGCTGGAGGATGCCGTCGACCCGCTCGGCGATGGCCGGCGACAGTTCGGCCATCTCGAAGCTCAGGCTGCCGATGAAGCAGTGGTATTCGAGCTTCTCCTGGCGGGCGAAATGCGCCAGCAGTTCGCGGTAATAGGTGAGGATGCGCGCACGCGGGCCCAGTGCCGGGTTGCCCAGCGCCTCGGCGTAGCGCGCCAGGCGCGGTGCGTACAGGTGCTCCAGGGCCTGCAGGGCAAAGTCTTCCTTGCTCTCGAAGTAGTGATAGAAGGAGCCCTTGGGGATGCCGGCGGCCTGGACGATGTCCAGTACGCCGGTGCCGTGGTAGCCGCTGCGGGTCATCGCCAGGGAGCCCTTGGCGAGGATCAGGTCGCGTTTGTCGAGTCGGATGCTGTTCATGGGCGCAAGAATATGACCGGTCGTCTCGCTTTTTCCAGCACCATTGATCGCAGTGATTTTCCTCCAGAAACGAATCAGCGAATCGCCGGGCTTTCCAGCAGCTCTGCCAAGCCTTCCTGCAACAGTTCGCGCAGGCGCTCCACCACTGCTTCCGGCTCGGCTTCGCTGCGATGCAGGCACAGGCCCAGCGGCGCCATCAACGGCAGGCCGGCGCGCTCGGCGTCCAGCCGTTCGACGCTGGCCGGCAGACCGATCGGTGTGCGCAGGCCGACGCCCAGCCCGGCGCCGACTCCCGCCCAGATGCCGGACAACCCGGCACTGGTGAACGCCACGCGCCAGGGGATACCGGCGCGATCCAGCGCCGCCGTTGCCGCGCTGCGCAGCAGGCACGGCGCCTCCAGCATCACCAGTGGCAAGGGTTCCGCGCCGGGAGATGGGAGTGCGTCCGGCGCACCGATCCAGCATTGCGTCACGGCGCCGACGCGCTCCATGTGCGGCGTGCGTTCGCCGGTTTCCCAGGCCAGCGCCAGGTCCAATTCACCGTTGCGCACACCTTCGATGAGTTGCTGATTGCGTGCCGTGCGTACCTCGATGCGCACCTTGGGGTGGGCGCGGGCGAAGCGTGCCAGCACGGCGGGCAGCAGGGTTTCACCGAAGTCTTCCTGCAGACCAAGGCGCACCCGGCCTTCCAGCGAGCCACCGCGCAAGGCGCCGGCGGCTTCGTCGTTCAACTCCAGCAGCCGGCGGGCATAGGCCAGCAGCGTCTCGCCCGCCTCGGTCAGCGCCATGCCACGCCCCTCACGGCGCAGCACCGGAGTGCCGGCCTGCTCTTCCAGCTTCTTCAGCTGCGCGCTGACGGCGGAAGTGGAACGCCCCAGGCGATCCGCCGCGCGGGCGAAGCTGCCCAGCTCGATGCCGGTGACGAAGGTGCGCAGCACGTCGAGGTCGAAGTTGATGCGGGCCATGGCAACCATCCTGATTATTCGAACTATCGGTCAAATATTTCCCGATTTTCCGAATCAAATTGCCGGGCTAGCCTGAACTCGTCAATCACTCACCGAGGAACGGCGCCATGCCTACCGTCCGCATCTCCCTGCTCAAGGGCAAGCAGCCCGACTACCTCCGCGAACTCGCCGACACCGTCTACGACGCCATGCACGAGGCCTTCAACGTGCCGGAGGGCGATCAGTTCGTGATGATCCACCAGCACGAGGCAGAAGAGTTCGTGTTCAACCGTCACTACCTGGGAGGGCCGCGGAGCAACGACTTCGTGCTGATCGCCATCACCATTGGCCGCCCACGGGACTCGCAGATCAAGCAGGCACTCTACCGCCGGCTCAACGCGCTGCTGGGCGAGCGACTGGGATTGGCCAGCGAGGACGTGATGGTGCAGATCACCACCAGCGAGGCGGACGACTGGTCCTTCGGCGGCGGACGCATGGGCGTGCTGACGCGCCCCGATGCGGTCAGTGCCAGCTGACGCGCTGCTCCAGCGGGAAGCGCAGGCGCGGGTTGTAGACGCCGTTGTCGGCAGCCCGCCCGACGGCCAGCAGCATGATCGGCACTGCGCGCCGGGGAATCTGCAGCACCTTGCGCAGCCGCACCTCGTCGAAGCCCTCCATGGGGCAGGTGGCAAAGCCGTGGCTCTGCAAGGCGAGCATCAGGTTCTGCGCCGCCAGCGAGGTGGACTTCACCGCCCACAGCCGCATCTCGGCGTGGCTGTTGGGTTGGCGCATCAGCGCGCGGCGCAGGCCGACCACCGAGTAGAGCGCACGCTTGAACAGCCCGAGAAGGCCGAACGCGCCCTGGTTGTACTGGAAGGGCGCGGTGCGCTGGTAGAAGTCGCGCACCTTGTCCGGAACGTTAGCTTCGGGCCACTGATCGAGGATCGCCGCGCAGGACTCGCGCCAGGTATCCGGGCGCGCCAGCACGGCGATCAGCACCGGAGCCGTGCGCGCCGCATTCTGCCCTAGGCACACTGGCGCCAGCCGGCGGCGCAGCTCGGCATCGCGTATCACCTGGAAGCTCCAGGGCTGCAGGTTGCAGGCATTGGGCGCCAGCACCGCCTGTTCCAGGCAGTCGCGCAGCACGACATCCGGCACCGGCTCGTCGAGGAAACGGCGCACCGCGCGGCGCTGTTCGATCAGGGCGCGCAAGGCATCGGGCGTGGCGGGCAGGCAGGCGGACTCGACGGCAAAACGGCTCATGGCGGGCTCCGGAAGCAGGTCGCCCGATTAAGCCGCCACCATCGGCGTGGAACAAGACGAAAGGGAGAAATGCCGGCGGGATTGGCGCATGCGCCCTCTCCCGCCGGGAAAGATCAGGCGCCCAGCGCCTTCTCGATAGCGTGGATCAGCGCCGGATCATCCGGCGTGGTGCGCGGGCTGAAGCGGGCCAGCACACGGCCATCCGGGCCGAGGAGGAACTTCTCGAAATTCCAGGTGATGTCGCCGGGGAACTCGGCGCCCTCGCCCGCGAGCAGACGGTACAGCGGGTGGCGCTCGGAGCCGTTCACCTCGAGCTTGCCCGACATGGGGAAGCTGACCCCGTAGTTCAGCGAGCAGAACGACTGGATCTCGGATTCGCTGCCCGGCTCCTGCCCGGCGAACTGGTTGCATGGCAGGCCCAGCACCACGAACCCCTGATCCTTGTATTGCTGGTAGAGCTGCTCCAGACCGGTGTACTGCGGAGTCAGGCCGCATTTCGAGGCGACGTTGACCACCAGCACGACCTTGCCCTTGAGCGGGGCCAGCGGCAGATCCTGGCCGTCGAGACCATGCAGCGTCAGATCGTGAAAAGCGCTCATTGCTTGCTCCTTGAAGAGGTAGGCACAAAGTGCCCGCGCAGGGAGCGGACAACGCGTCCGTCGTGCTGCGCAATCCCAGTCGATACGGGAAAAATGCCCTGGCATTCTTTGCAGTTACAGCGACTTGCATGAGAAAGGCGCCCGAAGGCGCCTTTCACGATTGAGCGTAGCAGCTCAATGATGGCTGCACCCGGTCGAAGGCGACCGAGTGACGGCAATCAGTGGTGGTGACCACCTTCGCCATGCACGTGGCCATGGGCGACTTCTTCGGCGGAAGCGTCGCGGATGTCGACCACTTTCACCTTGAAGTTCAGGCGCTGGCCGGCCAGCGGGTGGTTGCCGTCGACGATCACGTCATCGCCTTCGATGTCGCGGATGGTGACGATCTGCATGCCGCCGTCCGGCGCGGAAGCGTGGAACTGCATGCCGACTTCCAGCTCGTCCACGCCTTCGAACATTTCGCGGGTCAGGGTGGCAACCAGCTCGGCGCTGTATTCGCCGTAGGCATCGGCCGGCTCGACGGTCACGTCCAGCTCGTCACCGACCTGCTTGCCTTCCAGGGCCTTTTCCAGGCCGCCGATGATGTTGCTGGCGCCGTGCAGGTAAACCAGCGGAGCGCCACCGGCGGAGCTGTCGATGACCTCACCCGCGTCGTTGGTCAGGGTATAGTCGATGGAAACCGCCTTGTTGGCCGCGATCTGCATGGTTCGAAACCTATCTGATATAGAAGTTGAGCGCGTAAGTTTACGCGGCGACGCCCCCGAATGCGACCCGAAGACGGACGGACGGGATCACGCGGCCCCGCCGCGCCTGCTTGACTTTCATCAGGACGAAGACGGCCACTGGGTGGCAGTCTTGTCCTGCGGCCATACCCAGCATCTGCGCCACCAGCCGCCCTGGCAGTCTCGGCCCTGGGTGCTGGACCCGCAGCAGCGCATGGCGCAGATCGGCCGCGACTTCCCCTGCGGCTGGTGCGCCAAAGATTCCGACAGCAACAAGGAGTAGGCATGCCGGCTCGCAATATCCTGGTGATCAACTGCGGTAGTTCGTCGATCAAGTTCGCTCTGGTTCGAGAGGGCCGCGACGATTTCATCCTCCACGGCCTGGCCGAACGCCTCGGCGCTAATGGCGCCAGCCTGCGCTGGCAGGGCGAGACCGACGAGCAGCCGCAAACACTGGAGATTCCCGGCGCCGACCACAAGGCTGCCCTCGCCCGCCTGCTGCCGCTGGTAGCCCAAGCCGCGCAGGGCGAACTGCATGCCATCGGCCACCGCGTAGTACACGGCGGCGAGCGCTTCACCCAGGCCTCGCGCCTGACCGAAGAAGTGCTCAGCGCGATCCGCGAGACCTCGCCGCTGGCGCCGCTGCACAACCCGGCCAACCTGGTCGGTATCGACGCCGCCATGGCGCTCTATCCGGACCTGCCGCACATCGCGGTATTCGACACCGCCTTCCACCAGAGCCTGCCCGAGCGCGCCTACCGCTACGCCATCCCCGAGCCGCTGTACCGCGAGCAGCACGTACGCCGCTACGGCTTCCACGGCACCAGCCACCGCTATGTCAGCCACAAGGCCGCCGAGATGAGCGGGCTGGCGGTGGGCGACAGCTACTGGCTGTCCGCGCACCTGGGCAACGGCAGCTCCACCTGCGCCATCGCCAACGGCCAGAGCCGCGACACCAGCATGGGCCTGACCCCGCTGGAAGGCCTGATGATGGGCACCCGCTCCGGTGACGTCGACCCGAACCTGCACAGCCACCTGGCGCGCACCCTGGGCTGGAGCCTGGAGAAAATCGACCACATGCTCAACCACGACAGCGGCCTGCTCGGCCTGTCGGGGCTGTCCAACGATATGCGTACCCTGGAGAACGCCCGCGAGCAGGGCCACGCCAATGCGGCGCTGGCCATCGAAGTATTCTGTTACCGATTGGCCAAGTCCCTGGCCTCGCTGACCTGTGCGCTCCCGCGCCTGGACGGCATCATCTTCACCGGTGGCATCGGCGAGAACTCCGCGCTGGTGCGCAACCTCACGGTCAAGCACCTGCATGTGCTCAATCTCGAACTCGATGGCGAAGCCAATGCCCGCTGCGTGCGTGGCGTCGGCGGGCCGATCCACCTGGCGGGCCATCCCCGTGTGCTGGTGATCCCCACCAACGAGGAAAAACAGATCGCGCTCGACACCCTGGCCGTGCTCGACTGAAGATTCATCGGTCGCGCCCCACAAGGGCACAGACCACTCCCGCACGGCTTAAGGAGCCCGGATGCACACCTTCTTCCTCGCGCCGACCGGTTTCGGTGTCGGCCTGACGTCCACCAGCCTGGGCTTGATCCGCGCCCTGCAACGCGCCGGCCTGAAAGTCGGCTTCTTCAAGCCCATCGCCCAGCCCCACGCCGGGGACGACGGCCCGGAGCGTTCCAGCGAACTGGTCGCGCGCACCCACGGCCTCAACGCACCCACCCCGCTATCGCTATCCAAGGTCGAGCGCATGCTCGGCGACGGCCTGCTCGACGAGCTGCTCGAGGACATCGTCGGCATGTACAACAGCGCCGCCGTCGACAAGGACGTGATGATCGTCGAGGGCATGGTGCCGACCAAGCACGCCAGCTACGCCGCGCGTATCAACGCGCACCTGGCGCGCAGCGTGGACGCCGAGGTGATCCTCGTCTCCGCGCCGGACAACGAGACGGTGAGCGAGCTGTCCGACCGCATCGAGATCCTCGCCCAGCTGTTCGGCGGCCCGCGCGACCCGCACCTGGCCGGCCTGATCGTGAACAAGGTGCGCGGCGGCGAGCGCGAGGACATGCCCCGCGACGCCGAGGAAGCCGCGCGGTTGTTCGGCGAGCGCCTGAAGGAACACTCGCCGCTGCTGCGCGACGGCGACGTGCGCCTGCTCGGCTGCATTCCCTGGCAGGACGAGATGAACGCGCCGCGCACCCGCGACGTGGCCGACCTGCTGGACGCCAGCGTGCTCAACGCCGGCGACTACGAGCAACGCCGCGTGCAGAAGATCATCCTCTGCGCGCCCTCCGCGCCCAACACCGTGCACCTGCTCAAGCCCGGCGTGCTGGTGGTGGTGCCGGGCGACCGCGATGACATCATCCTCGCCGCCTGCCTGGCTGCCATGAACGGCGTGCCGCTGGCCGGCCTGCTGCTGTGCTCGGGACTGGCGCCGGACGCGCGGATCATGGAGCTTTGCCGCAGTGCGCTGCAGAGCGGCCTGCCGGTGCTGACGGTGAAGACCGGCTCCTTCGACACCGCCGGCGACCTGTCGCGGATGAACAAGGAAATCCCGGTGGACGACCGCGAGCGCGCCGAGCGCGTCACCGAGTTCGTCGCCGAACACATCGACTTCGAGTGGCTCAAGGACCGCTGCGGCGCGCCCCACGAACTGCGCCTGTCGCCGCCGGTGTTCCGCTACCAGCTGACCCAACGCGCCAACCGTGCCGGCAAGCGCATCGTCCTGCCAGAAGGCAGCGAGCCGCGCACCGTACAGGCCGCCGCCATCTGCCACGCCCGCGGCATCGCCCGTTGCGTGCTGTTGGCCAAGCCCGTCGACGTGCAGGCCGTCGCGCAGATGCTCGGCATCGTGCTGCCCGAGGACCTGGAGGTGGTCGACCCGGACCTGGTGCGCAGCCGCTACGTCGAGCCCATGGTCGAGCTGCGCAAGGGCAAGAGCCTGAACGCGCCGATGGCCGAGCAGCAACTGGAGGACAACGTGGTGCTGGGCACCATGATGCTCGCCCTGGACGAAGTGGACGGCCTGGTCTCCGGCGCCATCCACACCACCGCCAACACCATTCGCCCGGCCTTGCAACTGATCAAGACGGCGCCCGGCTACAACCTGGTGTCCTCGGTGTTCTTCATGTTGCTGCCCGACCAGGTGGTGGTCTACGGCGACTGCGCCGTGAATCCCGATCCTTCGGCCAGTGACCTGGCGGAGATCGCCCTGCAGAGTGCCGCCTCGGCGCAGGCGTTCGGCCTCACCCCGCGGGTGGCGATGATCAGCTACTCCACCGGCGATTCCGGAACTGGCGCAGATGTCGAGAAAGTCCGCGAAGCTACGCGCATCGCGCGGGAAAAACGCCCCGATCTGTTGATCGACGGCCCCTTGCAGTATGATGCCGCCGCCATCGCCAGCGTGGGCCGCCAGAAGGCGCCCGACAGCCCGGTGGCCGGACGCGCCAACGTGTATGTGTTCCCCGACCTGAACACCGGGAACACCACCTACAAGGCGGTCCAGCGCAGTGCCGACTGCGTCAGCATCGGGCCGATGCTGCAGGGCTTGCGCAAACCGGTGAACGACCTGTCGCGCGGGGCGCTGGTGGACGACATCGTCTATACCATCGCGCTGACGGCGATCCAGGCGGACAGCGGCAAGGACGGCTGAAACCCAAGGCACGAGGGATGTGCCCAAGAACGCATCACGCGCCCGGCCGACCGGGTGCCTACGTACAAGGACCATTCCTCGATGTTGAGTTTCCTCCCGCACACCCTGCGCGGCATCCTCGCCACCCTGATCCTGGTGACGAGCACGCTGTGCTGGTGCATTCCGCTGCTGGGCATGTCGATCATCAAGCTGCTGCTGCCCTTCAACGCCGCCCAGCTGGCGCTCAGCAAGATCATGAGCGTGATCGCCGAAAGCTGGATCACCTGCAACAAGGGCTGGATGAACCTGGTCCGCAACACCGGCTGGAACGTGCAGGGCCTGCAGGGGCTGCACTACGACCATTCCTACCTGGTCACGAGCAACCACCAGAGCTGGGTGGACATCCTCGTCCTGCAGTACCAGCTCAACCGCCGCATTCCGCTGCTGCGCTTCTTCCTCAAGCAGGAACTGATCTGGGTCCCGGTGATCGGCCTGTGCTGGTGGGCGCTCGATTTCCCCTTCATGAAGCGCTATACAAAGGCCTACCTCGCCAAGCACCCGGAAAAAAAAGGCAAGGACCTGGAAACCACCCGCAAGGCGTGCGCCAAGTTCAGCCGCATCCCGGTGGCGATCTTCAACTTCCTTGAAGGCACCCGCTTCACCCCGGCCAAGCATGACGAGCAGAACTCGCCGTTCCAGCACCTGCTCAAGCCCAAGGCCGGCGGCATTGCCTTCGTCCTCGATGCCATGGGCGAGCAGCTGCGTACCCTGGTGAACGTGACCATCCACTACCCCGACGGCCGCCCGACCTTCTGGTGCCTGCTGTCCGGCCGCCTGCGCTCGGTGGTGGTGCGCTTCGAGGAGCTGGAAATCCCCCGCCAGTTCATCGGCAAGAGCTATGACCAGGACGAGGGCTATCGCGCCGAATTCCAGCTGTGGGTGAACCAGCTGTGGGAGCGCAAGGACCAGTTGCTGAGCCAGCTGCACCGCGAGTTCCCCGCCAAGGCCTGACTCGATCCGTAGGGCGCATTACCTGGAACAGGTTATCCGCCGAAGTCCTGTCGGCGGATAACGCTGGCGCGTTATCCGCCCTACGAAAGCGACGCCAACGATGGATCACAGCGCGCAGGGAAATCATCGCGGACGGAGCCCGCTCCTACGACCCTTCCCCCTGGCACAAAAAAGCCCGCCAATCGGCGGGCTTTTTCATGGGAGAGGCTTACTGCTGGTACTGCTGGGTCTGCGCGTTCGGCAGGGCCTTCAGGTTCACTTCCACACGGCGGTTCTGCGCGCGGCCGTTGGCGTCGGCGTTGGAGGCAACCGGCTGGTCCGGGCCCATGCCACGGGTGCTGACGCGAGTGCCGTCGACGCCCTGGGAGGTCAGGTAGGAGGCAACAGACTGCGCACGACGCTGGGACAAGTCCATGTTGTGCTGGCGGCTGCCGGTGCTGTCGGTGTAACCGACGATCTCGATGCTGTTCTGGTTGAACTCCTTGAAGGAGTTGGCCAGGTTGTTCAGCGGGGTATAGAAGGACGGTGCGATGTTCGCCGAGTCGGTGGCGAAGGTGATGTTGCCCGGCATGATCAGCTTGATGTCGTCACCTTGGCGCTCGACCTGCACACCGGTGCCCTGCATCTGCTGGCGCAGCTTGGCTTCCTGCTTGTCGGCGTAGTAGCCGTAGCCAGCGGCGGCAGCACCGATGGCGGCGGCGCCGATCATTGCGCCCTTGCCACGGTTGTCATGGTTGATCGCGGCACCGGCGACGGCGCCAGCCAGCGCACCCAGCGCACCGTACTTGGCGGTCTTGCTCATGCCGCCCTCGGCTGGCGGGGCCTGGGTGTTGGGGTCATAGGGGTTCTGGGAGGCGCAACCGGCCATGAGGGCAAGGGCGGTGGCAGCCGCAACCATGGACAGACTACGTGCGGTGAACATGTCGGATGACTCCTCGAAATAGCGAAACACCCATTAGCGGGCGGCAGGTTAGAGCTTAGGTCGTGCAAATAATTCCGTAGCAACCTTAAGCACGGATGAAGGGATTTTCCCGCATCTCGTCGCCCAGGGTGGTATCCGGGCCATGCCCCGTGACCACGGTCGCGTCTTCGTCCAGCGAGTACAGGCGGTCGCGGATCGAGCGCTCGATAGTGGCGTAGTCGCCGCCCCACAGGTCGGTGCGGCCGATGCTGCGACGGAACAGCGTGTCGCCAGCGATCAGTAGCTTGTCCTGAGGAAACCAGAAGCTCATCGAGCCCGGTGTATGCCCAGGGGTGTGCAGTGCCACGCCGCAGCCGCAGGCCAGTTCTTCGTCATCGGCCAGCCATTGGTCCGGCGAAGGCACCGGCGTATAGGGGACGCCGAACATACGGCACTGCATCTCCAGGTTGTCCCAGAGGAACTGGTCATCTTTGTGCAGGTGCAGGGTCGCGCCGGTCTTCTCCTTCATCTGCCCGGAAGCGAGGAAGTGGTCCAGGTGCGCGTGGGTATGGATGATGCTGACCACCTTCAGCCCCAGCGCGTCTAGGCGCTGCAGGATGAGTTCGTGGTCGCCACCCGGATCGACGACGATGGCCTTCTTCGTCAGCGGGTCGCCGATGATGGTGCAGTTGCACTGCAAGGGGCCGACGGGGAAGGTTTCGCGGATCAGGGCAGGCTGTTCGCTCATCGAAGACTCGCTCGGTTGCGGAAGAACACGGCGGGTATTTTCGCCGATTCCGCCCCGCCCTGGCGAGTCGATGGATCGAGTGTTCAGTCGCCCTGGCGGTAGTCCGTGGGCAGCTTGCCCGTCCACTTGCGGAACGCCCGGCGGAAGTTCGACGGGTCGTTGAAGCCTAGCAGCAGCGCGATCTCGTAGAGCGGCAAGTGGGTCGTGGTGAGGTATTGCAGGGCCAGGCGCTTGCGCACGTCGTCGAGCACTTCCTGGTAGGTGGTGCCCAGGTTCGAAAGATGTCGACGCAGGCTGCGGCCGCTGGTGTGCAGGTCGGCAGCGACCGCTTCCAGGTCGGGGAACTCACCGGGGCGCGCCAGCAGCAGGCGACGGATGCGGGTCAACAAGCCTTCCTGGACGTCCAGCGTGGCCAGCAGCGCCTCGCACTGCTGCTCGCACATCTGCACCGTGGCCGGGTTGGCCAGCGCCATGGGCCGCGCCAGGTATTCGCTGGGCAGGCCAATGAAGTGGAATGGCTGGTCGAACAGCACCTCGCAGCCGAACACCTCGGCGTACCGTTCGGCGTAGGCCGGCTCGGCATGGGCAAAGCCGACGCTGACACCCTGCAACGGTTCGCCGACCAGGAAGCGGGCGATGGTGTGCAGGCTGGTCATCAGGCCTTCGGCGGCGAAGCGGCTGGTGGGGCCGAGAGGAATCGACTCGCTGGCGCGCAGGTAGGACACGCCGCCGTCCTCCACCATCTCCAGGTCGTAGGCCAGGCCGAGCACGCGGTAGTACTTCAGGGCGAAACCGATGGCACGGCCGAGGTTGGCACTGGACAACACCGCATAGCCGAGGATGCCGTGGGTGGAAACGTTCAAGCGCTGCCCCAGCAACAGGCCGAAGGCTGGCTCGTTGCAGTGCACCAGCGCGGTACTGGAGAGCTGATGGAAGTCGATGAAAGACAGGCGTCCGTTGGGGCTCTGCAGTACCTCGGGGCGCACACGGGCCAGCTCGAACAGGCGCACACGCGGCACGCCCAGCTCTTCGGCGAGATCGAGAAGTGCCTGCGCATAGGCGACGGGCACCAGTTCGGCGGTGAAGTTGAGCGGTTGTTTCATCGTTGTTCTTATGCTGACCGCTGGCCGGATATGACCGGAAAGTTGGCAGACAATAACCTTGTGACGCTTTCCCTACAAGCCCAGAGTAATGACCATGGACAACCACAACAATGGAGCCGCCATGGCCAGCACCACCCCCGCAGGACTGGAGATCAAGCCCCGGCACATGGACTTCGATCTGCCCGATCCGCTGCCGCGTCACTGGCACGGCGGAGACGCCTTCAAGTCCCATCTGTTCGACGCCATGTCGGTGCTCTTCCCCGACGGCGAACGCTTCTTCATCGACTCGGTGCGGCAGTTCCGCGACCAGATCACCGACCCGGTGCTCAAGGAACAGATCCGTGGCTTCATCGGCCAGGAAGGCCACCACAGCCGCGAGCACCTGACCTACAGCCAGCGCCTGCGCGACCAGGGTTATGACATCACCACCATCGAGAAGCGCGCCCAGGCGCGCATCCGTTTCACCCAGAAGAAGTTCCCGGCCAGGCGTCAGCTGGCCGCGACTGCCGCGCTGGAGCACATCACCGCGATCATGGCCAACGGGCTGCTGACCGATCCGCGCACCATGGAAGGTGCCGACCCGGTGATGCAGCGCCTGTGGCGCTGGCACGCGCTGGAGGAAACCGAGCACAAGGCGGTGGCCTTCGACGTCTACAACCAGGTCTGCGGCAGCCGCAAGCTGCTGCGCCGTGCGATGCGCATGGCGACCTTCTTCTTCGTGCTGGATACCTTCCGCGGGCTGGTGCACATGCTCAAGGTGGACGGATTGCTGTGGAACTGGCGCGTCTGGCGCGACGGCCTCAAGTGGACCTGGGGCAAGCACGGCGTATTCCGCCCATTGCTGCGCGAGTACATGGACTTCTTCAAGTCCGACTTCCACCCCTGGCAGCACAACAACCTCGATGTGCTGTACGAGGTGCGCAAGGAGTACGACGCGCAGCCGCTGGCGCACGCGGGCTGATTCGCCCTGCGCTTCGAACACCGCCCCGCTCTGTCGGGGCGGTTTCGTTTGCGTCCCATCGCAGGCCGTAGGGCGCATAACCTGGAACAGGTTATCCGCCGGCAACTACGCGGCGGGTAACGCTGGCGCGCTATTCGCCCTGCGAGCTGCTGGAGCACACCAAGCAATCGAGAGCATCCGGGTAGGATGGGTGGAGCGCAGCGATACCCATGCTGTCCGCGCGAGGGAATCGATGGCTATCGCTACGCTCCACACCACCCAGCGAAGAGCGATCCGGCAGAACGAAAACGCCCGGCACTTGGCCGGGCTTTTTCACCGAGCGATCAGCCATCATGCATGCAGGAAACGCAACGCATCCGCCGCCGACTCCTCGGGGATTTCCTCCATCGGGATATGCCCGACGCCCGGATAGACCTTCACCTCGATGCCTGGCACGTCGCGCTGCCACATCGGCACGTGGCGCGGCGAAATCCAGCGGTCGCGCTCGCCCCACATCAGCATCGTCGGCACCTTCAGCCCCGCAACACGGTTGGGCGTAGTGGGAAGCTCCTCGCGGTTGGCTTTCACCAGTACACGGAAGATGTCGATCATCGCGCGGCGGTTGCCCGGCCGGCGGCTGATGTCGTAGTAGCGATCAATCACGCCCGGCTTGATCTTGCGCGCATCGCCGTAGACTTCCTTGATGCCCTGCGCCACCAGCGCGCGCGGCATCCACATCGGCATCATGATCCCGGCGCCGGGCAGCACCGCGCTGGCGATCATCAGCGGCACCCTCTGCATGTAGTAGCCGGCCGGGTCGATGAGGATCAGCCGCTCGACACGGTGGGCGTTGGCAAGCGCGTAGTTCCAGGCGATGTAGCCGCCAAGGGAGTTGCCGGCGATGGATACGTGCTTGAGGTCCAGGCGGTCGAGGAACAGGCCGAACACCTTCACCAGGCGCTCGCCGTCGTACTCGCGGTCCTGGCCGCCGCCGGTGAGGCCGAAGCCGGGCACGTCGAGGCGGATGATGCGGAAGTGCTCGGAAAGCTCGGCAACCCAGCCATCCCAGGTGTGCAGCGAGGCCATCACGCCGTGGACCATCACCAGCACCGGCTTGTCCGGGCTGCCTTCGTCGCGGTAGTGGATGTCGAACCCGTCGACGTGGATGAACTTCGAACCGGATTCGGGCGAGGCATAGCGCGCCTTCAGGGCGGCCAGCGGCAGGGGGCCGAAACCATAGCGGGCCAGGCCCTCGGCCAGCGGCGGTTGCACAGACAATGTAGCGGTCATGGACGAGTGACTCCCGTGCTTGTTGTTCTAAAGGCTGAATCACACCACAGCGCCCGCGCCGCCGCGCCCAACCTAGGTAGTGTGATGGCCTGCCACGGGATGACGCAGGCCGCTCGCCCCGCTAACCTAGCCCGACCCGCCCTCGCGCAAGGAAAGCCCGTTCGTGCCGATCCTCACTCGCCGCTCGCTGTGGCCGCTGGCCGTGCTGTTGCTGCTCCTGTGCCGCCCTGCCCTGTCCGCCGACCTGTATTACCTGGGCCAGAAGATTCCCGACATCCAGCGCAACTGGACCAGCGCCGACTACCAGATGCTGATCGATGCACTGAAAAAGATCGACGAAACCCAAGTCAACGGCCTGCCCCGACGCAGCGGCGAATTCACCGGGCCGATCTACCAGCGCATGGTCAGCGAGGAGAATTTTCGCCCGCAGCTGAACATCTACGCCCCGCTGGAGCTGCGGCAAAACGAGGCGCGCGAGGTACTGTTCAAGCTCAAGGAGCTGATGCGCCTGTACTTCAACTTCCGCGCCGCCAAGCAGCCCTACGGCGCCGAGGCGCTGGGCCTGATGAGCTACTCGCTGCGCGAACAGGCGATCCTGTTCAACCTGACGGTGGAATTCTGGATGACCCTGGCGCAGAGCGAGCAGCGCAACCCGGTGCGCCTGCAGGGCATGCAGGAAGCCAAGGCCGCCGCCTCGATGCTCACCAGCAGCGCACTGGACTATCTTGGCCTCACCGCGCAGTTCGACCGCCAGGACCTGGTGCTCTATAGCGCCGAGCTGGCCAAGCAGTTGCCCGAACTCTTCATCCACCTGCCGCCGGAAGTGCGCGTGCAACTGCTGATGCGCGTGGATGAACTCTCGCAAAAGCATGCCTACCCGGAAGTGCGCGAGAACATGCGCGACCTGCTGCCGGTGCTGCAGGCGATCCAGGCAGACGTGCAGAAGCAGCTGGCCGCCCCTGCCAAGGGGCAGCCCGTGCCCAGGGGGCTGGACCTGAGTGCGCCTCCGGAGGCGGAGAAGAAGAAGGGGATGTGAGGCTGCGCCAGCGGATCGCTATTCAGGACCGTAGGGCGCATAACCCGGAACGGGTTATCCGCCGAGTGCCTCGCGGCGGATAACGCTGGCGCGTTATGCGCCCTACGATCTTCAGAGCGGGGTGCCCTACCGCAACAACCCCATCTCCTTCGCCCGCGCCACCGCCTGGGTGCGGCGTTCTACACCGAGCTTGTCGTTGATGTGGCGAGCGTGGCTTTTCACGGTGTGTAGCGAGATGAACAGACGCTCGCTGATCTCCTGGTTCGAGCAGCCCTGGGCGATCAGCTCCAGCACCGCCAGCTCGCGCCCGCTCAGGCAATCGTTGAGCACCGCGCAGCGCTCCGGCGGTGCCGGCAGACGCTCGCGCAGCGCCTCGATGGCCGGGGAAGAAGCCCGCACCGCCAGTTGCTCGCGCAGCCATTCCGGATGTTGCTGCAGCACTTCCTGCAGGGGGATCAGCAAGCCGACGGCCAGGCCGTTGAGGCATTCGCCCAACTCGAACGACGCTTCGCGCTCGCGGCCGCCCTGCAGCAACAGGGCGACCAGCTGGCCCTGGGCGAAACGCGCCTGCAACTGCGCACCGCCTTGCAGGGCGCCGCTGGCCACCGCGCGCAGCCGCGCCTCGGCATCGGCCAGGCGGCCTTCGCGGCGTTCCAGCTGGGATTGCAGCATCTCCACATTGCGCGGCAACTGCGGCGAGCATTCCGGCGGGGTGGCCGGTTCGTCGCCAGTGTAGGTGTCGCGCAGGCGCTCCAGCCAGGCGCTGGCCAGTTCGACCTGGCCCTGGCCAAGCCAGAGTTCGCACTTGATCAGGGTGATGGCCGACAGGTAGTAGACCGGCGGGACGTCCCACACATGCATCATCCGCTCGACCTCGGCGAGGTGGGCGAAAGCGCGGGTGTAATTGCCCAGCCGCCCTTCCAGGCTGGCCAGCACGCAGAAGCCGATCACCAGGCTGATGTCGCGGCAGGCGCGGGCTTCCTCGATGCCGGCCTTGAGGCACTTGCGCGCCTCGTCCGGCTGCAGCGCGAGGCTGCGAAGGTAGCCCTGGTAAAGCATCAGGCGGCCACGCACCGCATAACGGCGTTGGGAAGACAGGCTGGATAGCCGCGCCAGACCCTGGCGCACTTCTTCCTCGGCGCGCAGCACCTCACCACGCGCCTGCAGGACGCGGGCACGGTCGTAATGCACCATGGCCTCGAACAGCGGGTTGCCGAAGCGCTGCGCCAGTTCCAGCGCTTCCCGATTGAGGCCGCGAGCGCGCCACAGGTCGTCACGCACGATGGCCAGATTGCTCAGGGTCGACAGGCACAGCAGGCGCGGGCCGAAGCGCTCCGGGCCGAGGCCGTGCATGGCCTCTTCGCAGTGCCGCTCGGCCGCGTCGATCTCGCCACGGCCCCGGGCGATCACACCGGCCAGCGCCTGCCACTGCGCGAGTAGGTCACGCTGGGCCGTGGCATCGGCGGCGGGCAGGAAGCGCGCCAGTTGCGCCGCCAGCTCTTCGGCCGCATCCAGCTGGCAGGCCAACGCCAGCGCCCAGCTGTACAGCACGATCAGGCGCGGCGTGCTGGCCAGCAGGCTGTCGGGCAAGTCCATCTTCCAGCGCAGCAGCGTGGCGACGTTCTGCTCGGCCAGCAGTTGTTCCTCGGACAAGCTCTGTACCAGGCTCGCCGCAACCTCCGGGTGGCCGGCGCGTAGGGCCTGCTCCACCGCGTCGTCGAACAGCCCCTGGGCGCTGAACCAACGGCAGGCGCGCAGGTGCAGCGCCGCTGCCGAAGGCCCGGAGCCGGGTAGCGGGCGCGCGAGCAGCAGGTCGGAAAACAGGTGGTGATAGCGGAACCACTGGCCCTGCTCGTCCAGCGGCACGAGGAAAACCTGGTGCTGCTGCAGATGCCGCAGGATCGAGGCGCTGTCGTGCGCATCGCGCAGCGCATCACACAGTTCGGCGGAGAAGCGTTCGAAGCGCGCGGTCTGGGCCAGGAATATCTGGACCTCCGGCGACTGCTTGTCGATCACTTCTTCCAACAGATAGTCGCGGATCAGTTCTTCGGCGCCATGCACCGAAAGATCGGGCGCGTTGGCCGCCAGCTGGTCGCCGTGGGCCAGCAGCCACAGGCGCAGCCCGGCGATCCAGCCTTCGCTGCGCTCGACCAGGTTATCGAGGGCATTGTCGTCGAGTTGCGCGCCGTTGGCGCTGACCAACTGCGCGGTTTCCTCGACGGTCAGGCGCAGGTCCTGCTCGGTGAACTCCAGCAGTTGCCGAGACAGACGCAGGCGCGCCAGGTGCCAGTCCGGCCGCTGGCGGCTGGTGACCAGCACGACCAGGCCGGCGGGCTGGTGATTGAGCAGGAATTGCAGGCATCGGTCGAGCACCGCGCCCTGGGCCAGGTGGTAGTCGTCCAGAACCAGCAACAGGGGGCGCTCCACCGATAGGCTGTCCACCAGTTCATCGAGCAGGTCGTCGAGCCAGGCTTCGAAGGCGAACGGCTGGTGGCGCTGGCGCATTTTCAGCAGGGCCAGGGCTTCCTCGCCGAGGGTGGGAAAATGCAGGCGCAGGCCTTCGAGCAGGCGCTCAAGAAAACGTCCGGGGTCGCTGTCTCGGGCACTGAGCCCCAGCCACAGGCTGCGCCAGTGATCTTCCAGCGTCTGACAGAATTCGATGGCCAGCGAGCTCTTGCCGAACCCGGCCGGGGCGGATACCAGTATCAGCCGTCCCTGCAGCCCCGCGGCCATGCGCTGGCACAGCCGCGAACGGGCGACGTGGCCATGCGGCAGCGGCGGTCGGAAGAAGCGGCTGCCGGCCGTACTGGGGGGAACATCGGTCAGACTTGGCAGAGTCGAGAAGTCGGTCATCGGCCTGGCTCTTGCTCTAGCTCTTATAGCGGTCAACGAAGGTCACACTGCCGTCCGAGCCTAGCCGCTCGCGGTCGGGAATAGAAGTCGATTTTGTTACCTTTGCTCACAACATGACCAGAAGCCGTCCTACATTCCGCCCTTCATTCATCTGACAGATGATCTCCCATAAAAAAACCGGCCCGAAGGCCGGTTTTTTTCACCGCGGAACCACCCGTGGGGATCGGGGGATCAGCGCACGCCTTCCTGGCGAAGCGCTGCCGGGGTGAAGTCGCTTTCCGAAGCGCTGTAGTTGAAGTCGTAGGCGGATTTCTCCTCGTTCTTCAGGCCCAGCACCAGGTAGCGACCGGACAGCAGGTCATACAGGGTTTCCGCGGTGTACCACGGTACCTGGTAGTTGTAGTAGTACTGGTTGAACGCCTCGGCTACGCGCCACAGGGTGCCACGACCGTCGTAGTGGTCGATCTCTACGGCCTGCCAGGTGTCCTCGTCGATGAAGAAGTCGCGCTTGGCGTAGATGTGACGCTCGCCCGGCTTCAGGGTCGCGGTCACGTGCCACACGCGGTGCAGCTCGTAGCGGGCCAGGTCCTGGTTCAGGTGGCCGGGCTTGATGATGTCCGAATACTTCAGCTTCGGATCGTCCATCTTGTAGTTGTTGTACGGGATGTACAGCTCCTGCTTGCCCACCAGTTTCCAGTCGTAGCGGTCCGGCGCACCGTTGTACATGTCCAGGTTGTCGGAGGTACGCAGGCCGTCGGCTGCGGTACCCGGGCCGTCGTAGGAAACCTGCGGGGCACGGCGCACGCGGCGCTGGCCGGCGTTGTAGAGCCACGCCAGGCGCGGTTCCTTCACTTGGTCGAGGGTCTCGTGCACCAGCAGCACGTTACCGGCCAGGCGCGCCGGAGCGGTTACACGCTGCTTGAAGTAGAACAGTACGTTGCTCGGCTTGCTGGCGTCGTAGTCCTTCAGGTCGGTACGGAAGACGAACTCGTCCTGGAAGTACACCAGCGAGTAGGAACCGTTGACCTGCGGGGTGGCCTGGGTCACCAGACGGCGCACGTGGCCGCCGCGGTAACGGGTGATGTGGTTCCAGATGACTTCCAGGCCGTCCTTCGGAATCGGGAAGGGGTTGGCCACCTGGAAGTTCTCCAGGCCGTTGCCGCCTTGCAGCAACTTGGTGCTGGTTGCGTTCTTCTTGGTCGCCTCCAGCACGTTATCCGGCACAGTAGCGGTACGGTGCGTGGTGTACACCGGCATCTTGTAGGTGTCGGGGTAGCGCTTGAACATGGCCTGCTGGCCGGGGGTCAGCTTGTCCTTGTACTGGTCCATGTTCTGCGCGGTGATGGTGAACAGCGGCTTCTCGCTGGCGAACGGGTCGCTGAGGAAGCCCTTGCTGTCGGCAGTGCCGGCGTTCTTGGGCAGGCCACCGGTCCAGGCCGGAATCGAGCCATCGGCGTTGCCGGCCTTTTCCGCGCCCATCGGGGTCAGCGTGGTACCGAGCTTGGCCGCTTCGTCGGCAGAGACGGCCGCCATCACCTGTGAGGCGATGAGGCTGAGCGC
The DNA here is from genome assembly GCF_014852585.1 of Pseudomonas sp. PDM18. Lineage (GTDB taxonomy): Bacteria > Pseudomonadota > Gammaproteobacteria > Pseudomonadales > Pseudomonadaceae > Pseudomonas. The sequence continues at coordinate 877,748 of NZ_JACVBX010000001.1, forward strand.
CAGGGCGCCCGTGTGCAGCAGGATCTTTGTTGTTCTCATTCGTTTATCGTCCTCATTGAGTCTTTGCCCACCGCGCTGGCCGCCCTTGCCGGATGATTTCGCAAAGACGGGGCGCGGTTTTGTCTGCTGCCCCGCGCGGCCGGGTCACCCAGCCGCAGGGATGGCCCGCCGCGAGGGCGGGCCGTTTGCCGGTTGAACGGCCGGCTTAGAAGGTCACCCCGAAGCTCAAGCTGACGAAGTCACGATCGTCGACGGTGGAGTACTTGCCGTCGAAGTAGTTGGTGTAGGCCAGGCTGGCGGTGTAGGTGTTCAGGTAGTCGGCGTCGATACCCAGGCTGACGGCCTTGCGGCCTTCCTCGAAGTTGCCGCCAGGGCCGGGGGAGTAGCCGTCCACGTCGTGGGACCAGGCCACGTTGGGCTTGAGGTTCACACCGGCGAACACGTCGTTGTAGTCCCAGATCGCCCGAGCGCGGTAGCCCCAGGAGTCAGCAGTGGTGAAGCCGTCGCTCTCACATTTGCGCGACACGTTGTTCTGCGGACCAGTGCCCAGGGTCGAGGCGTTCAGCGCTTCGCAGGTCGGTCGGCCGCCAAGGCTGCCGTTCAGCGGGCCGGGACCGAAGACCGGGTCACGGCCGTAGCGAGCATCGTTCTGGCTTTCTAGGCCGCCGACGTGGGTCCAGCCGACTTCGCCCACCAGGGTCAGACGCTCGGCGCCCATGACCTGGTCGAAGAAGTGGGTGAAGGTGGTCTGCAGCTGGGTCACTTCCTTGCGGCGGTAGCCGTGCAGGTCCTGGCCAGCGGTGCCGGTCAGCACGGAGGCGTTGTCGTAGACGTGGTTGCCGCCGATGGAGACCGGGTCCAGGCCCGAGTACAGGATGTCGGTAGTGTTCAACTGTACCGGAGCGTTCGGGCGGTAGCTGATCTCGCCCTGCCAGGCGGTGCCGGTGGGCAGCGTGGTGGAGAAGCTCAGGCCATACAGACGGATGTCTTCGGGATATTCGATGAAGTAGCTGGAGTTGCCCGCCATCGCCGCCGCGCCGGCCTGAGACGCCAGGGTCGGACTGATGGCCGCGATGTTGGTGATCAGCTGGTTGATCTGCGCGACCTTGGAGGCGTCGGCGCCACGGCCGGAGAAGATCGGCAGGCGGCTGTGGTAGTTCATGTAGTAGCCGCCGAACTCGGTGTTCAGGCTGTCGGCGAAGTACTTCAGCGAAAATCCGTACTGGCCGCTGTCACGGGCATCGCGGTCCGGGCCGCGCTTGACCACCAGGCCTTCGTTCCACGGCGACGGGGTCACCGCCAGGTTCGGGCCGAGCAGGCCGTTCAGGGTGCGGATCGACGCCGCGTTGTTGGTCAGCACCGCGAGGTTCTGGGTGCAACCGTCAGCCACCACGTCCGGCTGGGAGAAGAAGGTGCCGCAGTTATCGACAGCAGTCTGGTCCCACTCGAGCTGGTAGAAGCCTTCGGCAGACAGGTTCTCGGTGAGGTTCTGCGAGAGGTAGAACATGTTCACCGGCACCAGGGCTTCCTTGATCTCGGAGCCTGGGCGGCGGAAGGCGGTAACGTCGAACGGGTTGATCACGCTGATGCCGTTCTGGATGAAGGTGCTTTCACCCCAGTTCACCACCTGCTTGCCCAGGCGCACGGTGCCGGGCAGTTCGCCGATGTTGTAGTTGTGGTAGATGAAGGCGTCGAGCAGTTGCGCGCCGGAAGCCTGGGCGGCTTCCTTGCGGTTGTGGTCGGAGAGCGGCTTGAACTCGGTGTTCTCGTCCTTCTGTTCGAAGTCGTACCAGTACTTGCCGCGCAGGAAGACGCCGGTGTCCTGATACTTGAGCTCCAGGTCGTGGATGCCCTTGAAGATCTTCGAGAAGGTCTTGCCGGCCTTGTAGTTCAGGTGACCATCGTCAGAGGTCTGGGACAGGCCCTTGCCGCCGTTGTTCACGCCGATGAGATTGCTGTCCGGATTCTGCGTCGACCAGCTGGCCCCCACGGACAGCGTCGAGTCGAACGAACCTTCGATTTCCCCGATGTTGAAACTGACGGCGGAAGCCGGCGTTGCCAGCGTGGATGCCAGGCTGACTGCCAGCGGCAACCGTGCCAGGCGCCAGATATGTTGCATGGTTTTCATCGACGCTACTCCATGTGTTTTTTGTTATGAGTAGCGGCGACTATAGCCAGCGTCCTACGGTGCTTGATCGCTCGAAAGTGTGATTTATCTTACAAAGGCCCTGACTAGACGCTTGCGCAGGCCCCGAGGTGGCGTAGTCACTGGGCTGCGCTGTGCCAAGCGCTTGCTTGGCACAGCGCCCGAAAACCGTGACTCGCCGGTCGTCGGTCACACCGTGGAGAGGAAAGCGCTGCCGGCCTCCTGCCATTGGGCGATGTCTACCCGGATGCGCTTCTTGTCGAGCTTGCCGACGCTGGTCTTGGGAACTTCAGTAACAACGGCGATCTGCGAGGGAATCGCCCACTTGTTGATGTGGCCCTGCTCGACGAAAGGCTTGAGGTGTTCACGCAACGCCTTGGCGTCCAGCGCCTGGCCATCACGCAGCACCAGCAACGCGAACGGGCGCTCGCCCCATTGCGGATCGGGCACCCCAACCACGGCCACCTCGCGCACCGCCGGGTGACGGCTGATGAGGTCTTCCAGCTCAAGGGAGGACAGCCACTCGCCGCCGGTCTTGATCACATCCTTGATACGGTCGCGGATGTCGATGAAGCCCATGCCGTCGAGGGTCGCCACGTCGCCGGTGTGCATCCAGCCGCCGGCCCAGAGCTCCTCGCCCTTCTCCGGCTCGCGGAAATACCCCTGCGTCAGCCAGGGCGCGCGCAGCACCAGCTCGCCCTGAGATTCGCCGTCGGCCGGGTGGAACTGGCCGTGCTCGTCCATGATCGCTGCTTCCACCAGCGGCACCGGCACGCCGGCCTTGATGCGGTAGGTGGTGCGTTCATCCTCGCTGCCGGCGCAGAGTTCCTGGTTGAGGTAGCCACAGGAAATCAGCGGGCAGGTCTCGGACATGCCATAGGCCGCCGTGAGCTGGATGCCGCGGGCCTTGGCGGCGTCGTACAGCGCGTGGTTGAGGGCGCTGCCGCCGATGATGATCTTCAGCCCGCCGAAGTCGTGGTCCTTGGCGCTGGCGGCGTTGAGCATCATCTGCAGGATGGTCGGCACGCAGTGGGAGAAGGTCACCTTCTCCTCGCGGATCAGCTTGCACAGAAGTTCCGGCTCGTAACGCCCCGGATACACCTGCTTCACCCCCAGCATGGTCGCCACATAGGGCACGCCCCAGGCGTGCACGTGGAACATCGGGGTGATCGGCATGTACACATCGTCGGTGCCCATCAGGCGGATGCTGTCCAGGCTGCCGATAGTTGCGGCCATCGCCAGGGTGTGCAGTACCAACTGGCGATGGGTGAAGTACACACCCTTGGGGTTACCGGTGGTGCCGGTGGTGTAGAAAGTGGTCGCCACCGAGTTCTCGTCGAAGTCGGGGAAGGCGTAGCGCGGGCTGGCGGCGGCCAGCAGGGTCTCGTACTCGCCCACGCAGTTGGGCAGCGTGCTGCTCTTGTCTGCTCCGTCGGTGATCAGCAGGGTCTTTTCCACCGTGGCCAGTTGCCCGGCAATACCCTGGTAGAGCGCGGCGAACTCGCTGTTGACCAGCACGAAGCGGTCATCGGCGTGGTTCATGGTGTAGAGAATCTGCTCCGGCGAGAGGCGGATGTTGATGGTGTGCAGCACTGCGCCAATCATCGGGATGGCGAACATGCACTCCAGGTAACGGTGGCTGTCCCAGTCCATCACCGCCACGGTGTCACCGGCCTTCACGCCAGCTTCGGTCAGCACGTTGGCCAGGCGCGCAACGCGCTCGTTGAAGGTGGCATAGCTGTAACGCACGGTGTCGCGGTAGACGATTTCCCGGCCTTTTTCGTAGCGGCTGCCCGACAGCAGCAGGCTCTTGATCAACAGCGGGTACTGGTAGGCGTTCTGTGCAGCGGGGATGACGCGAGTTTTCAGCATGGCGTACGCACTCTCAAGGCTGGATCTCATCTGGATGAGACCGACTCTAGAGCGCCCCGTGTGTCCATTCATCAGTCAAAAGAGTGATTTGCCGATGACTCTATGGCCACATCCGGTCACGCGGTAGAATCCTGACGCCCGGTCGTTCACGGCCGGTACCTTTACCCGGAGTCCGCGTAAGGCCTGCGAGCTGAAGCAGAACAAGGCGGAAGCAGGCGAGGGAGCGGAGTTTGCATCTTGCAAATGCGCATTCCGACGCCTGTTTCCGCGCAGTTATGCCGACGCGCAGCTGGCCCTACGCGGACTCCTACAACAAGAGCGAAGAGGTTAGTCATGTCCGAGATCGTCATCGTCAGCGGCGCCCGTACTCCCATGGGCGGCTTCCAAGGCAGCCTGTCCGGCGTTTCCGCCGTCGACCTGGGCGCCATCGCCATCCGCGAAGCCATTTCCCGTGCCGGCATCCAGCCCGAGGACGTGCAGGAAGTGATCATGGGCAACGTACTGCCCGCCGGTCTGAAACAGGGCCCGGCCCGCCAGGCATCGTTGAACGCCGGCCTGCCCGCCGCCACCGGCTGCACCACCATCAACAAGCTCTGCGGCTCGGGCATGAAGGCCGTAATGCTGGCCCACGACCTGCTCAAGGCCGGCACCAACAGCGTGATGGTCGCTGGCGGCATGGAAAGCATGTCCAACGCCCCCTACGTCATCGAGAAGGCCCGCACCGGCCTGCGCATGGGCCACGGCGAAATCAAGGACCACATGTTCCTCGACGGCCTGGAAGACGCCCGCACCGGCCGCCTGATGGGCTCCTTCGCCCAGGAAACCGCCGACAAGTACAACGTCACCCGCGAAGAGATGGACGCCTACGCCATCGAATCCCTGCAGCGCGCCCAGGCCGCCATCAAGGACGGCTCGCTGGATTCGGAAATCGTCCCGGTCACCGTCACTACCCGCAAGGGCGAGACCGTGGTGAAGGACGACGAGCAGCCTCTCACCGCCAACCTGGACAAGATCCCCGGCCTGCGCCCGGCCTTCCGCAAGGACGGCACCATCACTGCGGCCAACGCCAGTTCCATCTCCGACGGCGCTTCCGCGCTGGTCCTGATGACCGCTGATGAAGCCGCGCGCCGTGGCCTGAAGCCGCTGGCGAAGATCGTCGCACACGCCACCCAGAGCCAGGACCCGGCCGAGTTCACCCTGGCCCCGATCGGCGCCATGACCAACCTGTTCAACAAGGCTGGCTGGAGCAAGGACGACGTCGATCTGTTCGAGATCAATGAAGCCTTCGCCATGGTCACCATGCTCGCCATGCGCGAACACGGCCTGGACCATGCCAAGGTCAACGTCTACGGCGGCGCCTGCGCCCAAGGCCATCCGGTCGGTTCCACCGGCTCGCGCATCATCGTCACTCTGATCAACGCCCTGCAGAAGAAGGGCGGCAAGCGCGGCGTGGCCTCGCTGTGCATCGGCGGCGGCGAAGCCACTGCGATGGCGATCGAGCTGGTCTGACTTTCGCGTCGGACATGAAAAAGGGGCGCCTCGGCGCCCCTTTTTTGTTCCACAGAACTGGCAGCGGACCTCTTTGCAGGAGCAAGCTCGCTCCTACGAAAAGCTATCAGTGCAGCTCGGTGAACGCCAGCTTGACCCCCAGCCCCACCAGCACCACGCCCATCATCCGGTCGAACCAATGCCCCATCCGGGCGAAGCCCGCGCGCACCCGTTGCTGGCTGAATAATAGCGCCACCAGGCAGAACCAGGCGGCAGTCGCGCAGGCCAGGTACACGCCGTATCCAGCCTGGACCAGCAGCGGCGTGTGCGGGTTGATCACCACGGTGAACAGCGAGAGGAAGAACAGCGTGGCCTTGGGATTCAGGCCATTGGTGACGAAGCCGGCGACATAGGCTCCGCGCGCAGTACGGGCGACCGGCGTCGCAACGGTTTCGGCTGCCGCCGGGCCGGACGGACGCGCCCGCAGCGCCTTGAAGCCGATGTACAGCAAGTACGCCGCCGCCAGCCATTTCAGTGCGTTGAACAGCACGATGGACTGCGACACGATCAGGCCGATGCCCAGCAACGAGTAAGTCACGTGCAGGAAGATCGCGCTGCCCACGCCCAGCGCTGTCCAGGTGCCGGCACGGCGGCCGTGGGCCACGCTCTCGCGCACCACCACGGCGAAATCCGGGCCGGGGCTGGCAACTGCCAGCAGGTGAATGAACGCCACCGTGAGAAATTCCGCCCAGTACATCGCGCCTCCGAACCACCGCCAGGAAAGCCCTAGTTTCTATACGAAGCCCCAGGGCCCCGACAAGCGACAGGTGCCACTCGGTGCAGCACAGGCAACATTTCCAGCGGGCAGACCTGCCAGGGCGAAGGGTGCTGGGCGAACGGAGTGATGCCGTCGAGCAACGCCATGCCGCTGCGCAGCAACCGCTTGTCCGACAGGCGGTCCTCGTCGGCCAGGGCATGGCCGAGCATCAGCGAGACCAGGTATTGCTCCCAGCAATCGAATGCCGCGCGGGCCTGACGGGCCATGTGGCGCAAGGCATTCCACAGGCTTTCCTCGTCGAGCAGCCCGACGCTGAAGGCCATTCGCGCCCCGAAGGCGGCGCGCTCCAGGTCGTAGGCCAACACGGTGCGGCACTCATCGATCATTGCCGGATCGTGACCTTCCTTCAGCAGCGCCCGACGTGCCTGCGTGAAACGCGCCAGCGCGGTTCCGCCGACAGACACCGGCGCATCGGCCACCCTGCCCAGCAGCGGATCGAGCTTTTCGCGGCTGCCGCTTCCCAGCAGCCAGTCCATCCGCGCACGAACCTGCCCGGCATCGGCAGCCCACCAATGCTCGGCCAGCCACAGCCGGTGAAACTCCTTCTCCTGCGGCGCAATCCCCAGATCGTCGGCGCGCACGCCTGCGCTGTGGGCGATAACACACCCCAAAGCGAGCAGCGCACTGCGGGGTGGATGCGCCGCGGGCTCTCGGATGTGCTCCTCCTGCAACACCACCTCGCTCACGCGGATGCCCGCCAGCGGATGGGTTCGCCACAACCCGGCCAGCGAGGCCTTGTCGGTGCGGCAGCCGATCAGTTCCTTGAACGCCCCGATCGCCATGGTGCCGGACGTCCCGTCGCGCCGCAGGATTGCCCGACCCAGCACGAAAGACGCGGCATAGGCCTGCCAGTCGGAAAAGTTGCGGATGGCGTTCTCCGCCACCCAGGCCAGGCACAACAAGGTTTCCGACTCACTGAGATAGCCAAAGGCATGGCATTGCCGCGCCAGCCAGGCGAGGCTTTCGAGGTCGTGGGCGGCAATGGAGATATCCATAGGCAACGCCAGGCCCGCCTTGCTCCAGGCACGCTTCGCCTGCTTGAAGCGCACTCGCTGCTCACCGTCAAAGACGCCGGGCTCGTTGCGCTGCAGCCGGCGGAATTCCTCGTCCAGCGACTGACTCTGGGCTTCGAGCATCAGTTCCTGCAGTGTCCGGCGCGCCGTTACGGCATCGGTGATACCCCATAGCTCGACCAACTCGTTGGCTTGCGCTAAACCGGAGGCCGCATCGCAGTGCGACAGCAGCGCACCGAAGCACAGCAAGGGTTCGGGGCCAGCGGTGCGGAGCAAGTTTCGCCGCCGGGATCGGGGATATCCACTCACCGCTGCACTTCGCAGCCCGACACGAACGCCGAACGCCCGAATGGCCGTGAAGCCGGAGAGAAGCCAACCCATCATCGCCAGTTACCTACGGATTTCGATGGGATCACTCTAAGAAGCTGGCGCGGGACAGTAGATGAGGGAAAACCGAAACGTCTGTCAGACTTTTCACTCAAGCATCTACCATCAATACGCAGCCTCCCCGTCCACGTCCGCGGGCAGACTGGGTTGTCCACGACGGCGGTTCTGCCGAGAATCCCCTTCATCCTGCCCCTTCCGATCAAGGTGTCATCGCACATGAATCCTGCTCGCGCCGTCTTCCTCGACCATGCTTCCCTCGACCTCGGAGACCTCGACCTCACGCCACTGCGCACGCCATTTGGCGAACTGGTCCTGCACGAGCGCAGCGACACGCAGCAGGTCGCCGAGCGACTGAAGGGCGCGCAGGTAGCGATCAGCAACAAAGTGCGCATCGGAGCAGAAGTGTTCGAGCAGTGCCCGGACCTCAAGCTGATCCTGGTGGCTGCCACCGGCACCAACAACGTCGACCTCCAGGCCGCGCACCAGCACGGCGTGACGGTGAGCAACTGCCAGGGCTACGGCACCCCGTCGGTGGCCCAGCACACCCTGATGCTGCTGCTCGCCCTGGCCACGCGCCTGCCGGACTACCAGGCGGCGATCCGCGACGGCCGCTGGCAGAAGGCCCCGCAGTTCTGCCTGCTGGACTTCCCCATCGTCGAACTGGAAGGCAAGACCCTCGGCCTGCTCGGGCACGGCGAACTGGGCGGCGCGGTGGCGAAACTGGCCGAAGCCTTCGGCATGCGCGTGCTGCTTGGCGTCCTGCCTGGACGCCCTGCGCGCCCTGATCGCCTGGCGCTGGACGAACTGCTGCCGCAAGTCGACGCCCTCACCCTGCATTGCCCGCTGACCGATGCCACGCGCGAACTGATCGGCCGGCGCGAGTTGGACCTGATGAAGCCCGGCGCCTACCTGATCAACACCGCCCGCGGCGGACTGGTCGACGAGCAGGCGCTGGCCGACACCCTGCGCCGCGGCCATCTCGGCGGCGCGGCCTTCGACGTGCTCAGCGTCGAGCCGCCCAGGGACGGCAACCCGCTGCTGGCCGGCGACATTCCGCGCTTCATCCTCACCCCGCACAGTGCCTGGGGCAGCCGCGAGGCCCGGCAGCGCATCGTCGGCCAGTTGAGCGAGAACGCCGCCGGCTTCTTCGCCGGCGAGCCGCGCCGAGTGGTGGCGCCATGAGCCTGCATCTGGTCTGCGGCGACGGCGCCGCCGAAGCCCTGCATCGGGCCGTCGAGGCAGGCGTGCTGACCGAAAAGAAAATCCGCGTGATGCCGGACGACCTCGCGGTCGGCCCGCTGAGCGATGTGGACAACCCGCCCTGCCAGCAGCGCGCCGCGTTCTGGCACGAACTGGGCGGCGAAGTCCTGCGCGCGCGGGAAATCGCCATCGAGATGGCCACCGAGGTGAACTGGCTGCGCAGCCCGGACATCGCCTCCGTCACCCTCTGGCATGGCGACAGCGCCAGCGAGCAACTCCTGCTGCGCCGCGTCTGTGCTTTGCTGCCGGCGAACATCATCCTGCGCAGTGTCGGTGCCGGCAGCGGCCAGTGCCGCAGCGAGGACCGCCACGCCATTGCCATGCTCAAACCCGTCGAACTGGCCAACGCCCTGGCCGCCAGCCACGAAGTGGACGTCGCCGAGCGCCAAGGCCTGGCGGCGGACTGGCAGCGCGCCCTGGCCGAAAACGCCCAACTGCGCGTGTGGCTGGATGGCCAACTGAGCGGCACCGGCTACGCCCACATCGACCGCATCCTGCTGGACAGCGCCAGCGAATCCTGGCGCCCGGTGCAGTCGCTGATCGGCCCCACCATGGCCTACGTCGACGGCCTGTTCGTCAGCGACCTGCTGGCCGCCTGGCGCCTGCGCGAACAAGTAGCGGCCGGGGCGCTGGAACTGCGCGGCGACGACTTCTGGAAGAACGCCGAGGTGCGCCTCGCCTAGGCTCGGCCGCGGCAGCCCTGCTAAACTCGCGCCCTTTTTTGCCAGGAGGCCGCATGTCCAACGCCCCCACCAGTGAAGTGCTGCTGCGCCAGATCGAGCGCTTCCAGGGCCGCGTCCTGCTCGCCGGCCTGCCCGCCGACGCGCTGCTCGGTGACCTCCCGCAAGCCCGGGGCTGGAGCTGGCACGCCGGCGAAGCCCGGCGGTTGGAAGGTCGTTATCCCGGCCGCTGCCATTTCGGCGCCACGCCGCCGGAAGGCGACTTCGCGGCCGCCGTGCTGTTCCTGCCCAAGTCCCGCGAACTGACCGACTACCTGCTCGCCGCGCTGGCCAGCTGCGTGCCGGACGGCGAGCTGTACCTGGTCGGCGAGAAACGCGCCGGCATCGAACGCGCCAGCAAGCAGCTCGGTGAATTCGGCCGCGCCAGCAAGCTGGACAGCGCCCGCCACTGCCAGCTGTGGCACACGCACATCGACGGCGCGCCGACCGCGCCGGACCTGCATGCCCTCGCGCAACGCTACGAACTGCCGCTGGCCGACGGCCCGCTGCAGGTCATCACCCTGCCCGGCGTGTTCAGCCATGGTCGCCTGGACCGTGGCAGCGCGCTGCTGCTGGAACACCTGGACAAGCTGCCAGCCGGCCATGTGCTGGACTTCGGCTGCGGCGCCGGGGTGCTCGGCGCCACGCTCAAGCGCCGTTATCCGCAGAGCCGCCTGTCCCTGCTGGACGTCGACGCCTTCGCCATCGAAAGCAGCCGCCTGACCCTGGCCGCCAATGGCCTGGAGGGTGAAGTGATCGCCGGCGACGGCATCGACGCCGCGCCGGAAGGCCTCGCTGCCATCGTCAGCAACCCGCCCTTCCACCAGGGCGTGCACACCAGCTACGCCGCCACCGAACACCTGCTGCGCCAGTCGGCACGCCACCTGGCGTCCGGCGGCGAGCTGCGCCTGGTGGCCAACAGCTTCCTGAAATACCCGCCGCTGATCGAACAGCACCTGGGCCCGTGCCGCATCCTGGCCGAGGCCGACGGCTTCCGTATCTACAGCGCCCGGCGCTGATCCAAGGCTCGCACTACACTCCACCGAGCCTGTCGGATCGGCGCATCGCCGCTCGCCCTGAACTATCGAGGACACCCGTGAACCGAAGAATTAGAGATGACGTCGAACTGACTTTCGCCATGGGGCCGAAGGAGAAGCCGCATCATCTGAAGCGCTCCCTCAAGCCGCGCCACCTGAACATGATCGCCATCGGCGGCTCCATCGGCACCGGCCTGTTCGTCGCCTCCGGCAGCACCATCGCCACTGCCGGCCCCGGCGGTGCGCTGCTGGCCTATGCGCTGATCGGCCTGATGGTGTTCTTCCTCATGACCAGCCTCGGCGAGCTGGCGGCGTATATTCCTGATTCCGGCTCGTTCTGCACCTATGGCAGCCGTTTCATCGACGATGGCTTCGGTTTCGCCATGGGCTGGAACTACTGGTACAACTGGGCGGTGACCATCGCCGCCGAACTGGTGGCGGCGCAACTGGTGATGAAGTTCTGGTTCCCGGAAGTCTCGGGCATGTACTGGAGCGCCGGATTCCTCGGCATCATGTTCATGCTCAACTTCTTCTCGGTGAAGGGCTTCGGCGAGAGCGAATTCTGGTTCGCGCTGATCAAGGTGGTGGCCGTGGTCATCTTCATCGGCATCGGCCTCGCCAGCATCATCGGCATCATGCACGGCATCGACAGCCCCGGCTTCAGCAACTTCACCAGCGGTGATGCGCCCTTCGTCGGCGGCCTGCAGGCGATGATCGGGGTGGCGATGATCGCCGGCTTCTCCTTCCAGGGCACCGAACTGATCGGTGTTGCCGCGGGCGAGTCGGAGAACCCGCAGAAGTCCATTCCCATCGCCATTCGCCAGGTGTTCTGGCGAATCCTGATGTTCTATATCCTGTCGATCTTCGTCATCGGCATGCTGATCCCCTACACCGATCCGAACCTGCTCAAGACCGACAGCAGCGACATCAGCACCTCGCCCTTCACCCTGCTGTTCGAGCGCGCGGGCCTCGCCGCCGCGGCGGGCGTGATGAACGCGGTGATCCTCTCGGCGATCCTTTCGGCAGGCAACTCGGGCATGTACGCTTCGACCCGGATGCTCTACACCATGGCCACCCAGGGCAAGGCGCCGCGCCTGTTCACCCAAGTGTCCGAGAGCGGCGTGCCGCGCTACGCCCTCTACGCCACGACGCTGATCGGCGCGCTGTGCTTCCTCACCAGCTTCATCGGCGACAAGACCGTCTACACTTGGCTGCTCAACGCCTCGGGCATGTGCGGCTTCATTGTCTGGCTGGGCATCGCCGTGTCCCATTACCGCTTCCGCAAGGGCTTCGTCCTGCAGGGCGGCAACCTCAACGACCTGCCCTACCGCGCCAAGTGGTTCCCCCTCGGCCCGCTGTTCGCCTTCACCCTGTGTCTGATCATCACCCTGGGGCAGAACTACCAGGCCTTCGTCGGCGAGCACGTAGACTGGGCCGGGCTGGTCGCCACCTACATCACCATCCCGCTGTTCCTGGCGATCTGGCTGGGTTACCGCTTCAAGAACGGCACCCGCTTCATCCGCTACGAGGACATGGACGTTCGCCCGACCCGCGACTGATCCGACGCGCAGGCTTGCCCAAGTCCCGGGACTTGGGCAGAATGCGCCCCGTCCTAGGGGAGTAGTCTCCCGCGAGCGCCCTGCTCGCCCGGTACGCGTCAACACACTTGGTCCACAGACCATGGCGCGTACGATCCAGGCCTGCAGCGTTCAGGCCGGGGTTTGACAAGACCTATGACACGAGCAACCTGACCCGGGGCGGGCAGGTGGCGCGTGTCATGGTGATTAGTCGACCCGCCCCCTTAGGAAGTCTGATGGAATCCCTCTTCGTCCCAACCCTGATCGTTGCCCTCGCGGAAATCGGCGACAAGACGCAATTGCTCGCGCTCGTCCTCGCCGCGCGGTTCCGCAAGCCCTGGCCGATCATCGCCGGGATCATCGCCGCTACCCTGGCCAACCACTTCGCCGCCGGCGCCGTGGGCAGCTGGGTCGCCTCGTTCTTCTCGGAAAGCACGCTGAGCTGGGTGCTGGCCGTGTGCTTCCTGGCGGTCGCTGGCTGGACCCTGATTCCGGACAAGCTGGATGACGACGAAGAAGGTTCGCTGAAGAAATTCGGCCCGTTCCTCACCACCCTGATCGCCTTCTTCCTCGCCGAGATGGGCGACAAGACCCAGGTCGCCACCGTGATGCTGGCCGCGCAGTACCCGCACTTCTGGCTGGTGGTCATCGGCACCACGCTGGGCATGCTGATCGCCAACGTACCGGTCGTCCTGGCGGGCAACTTCGCCGCCGAGCGCCTGCCGCTGAACCTGATCCGCCGCCTGGCCGCCGCCGCCTTCGCCATCCTCGGCCTGGCTGCCGTGTACCACGCACTGAAGCTCTCCGGGGTGTTCTGACCGGCCGCTTTCGTCGGGAGGCTGGCGCGCCGGCCAATGCCTGTGTATCGCCCGCGATACACAGTGGCGCCTGAAGCCTCCCACGACAAAGGATGTCACCATGCCGGAAAAAGACCTGAAGAAAGTCGCCCGCCACCACATCGACCTCGCCTGGAACAAGGGACATCTGGCGCTGGTCGAGCAGCTGCATAGCTCGGACTTCATCTACAAGAGCGCCTTCACCGCCCAGCCGCTGGACAACGCCGGCTACCGGGCGCTGGTGGAGGAGATCCGCAGTGGCATGGAGGACCTGGAAGTGGCCGTGGAGGAATGCATCCGCGAGGGCAACAAGGTCTTCACCTGGAGCACCCTGATGGGCAGCATCGCCCGCCCGGTGCTGGGCTACCCGGCCAGCGACCGCATCGTCAGCATCTCCGCCATGGGCTTCTGGACCTTCAACAGCCAGAACCAGGTGCAGGAGCTGTGCACGCTGTTCGACATGGAAAGCTTCCGCGCGCAGATGGGACTGCCCAACCGTCCCTTCGCCGAGAAGGCGCTGCCCTGACAACGAAAAAGCCCGACCATGCGCCGGGCTTTTTTTGTCTGCTTGCCACCCTGGTCGCGCTCTTGCAGGGAACTCCGTAACAGCTTTTCGTAGGACCGAGGGGGACGCCCAGTCCTTGCTCGCGAACCGGAGCCGCTCGGTGCTGGGCGGATCGCGAGCAAGCTCGCTCCTACAAAGACAGCCGGAGTCAGAGGTAATCGTTGGCGTGGAACCAGGAAATGGCCCGTTCCAGCGTATCCTCCAGCGGCACATGAGATTCGAAGCCCAGCTCCTCGCGGGCCTTGCGGCCGTCGAGGAACTGCCCGCCGGCCATCACCTCGATGGCGGTATCGTCCAGCAGCGGCATCTTGCCGGTCAGCCGGTAGCGCCAGCGGCCCAGTGTCGCCAGCGCACGGGCGCGGTGCAGCGGCATCGGAGTCGGTGCCGGCTTGCCCAGTAGCTTTGCGATGGTGGCAGTCAGCTCACCCATCTCGATGTTGTGCCCGGTGAGCAGGTAGCGCTCGCCCACCCGACCGCGCTCGAGCGCCGTGAGCAGGCCGCGCCCGGCCTCGGAGGCATCGATGACGTTCCTCCGGCCCGGTACGTAGTGCAGCATCTCGTCTCGGCCGATGGCGGTGATCAGGCGCCCGGTGGTCGGGCCGATGTCCAGCTCGCCCAGCACCATGCCAGGAATCCCGATGACCACCGGCAGGCCGCCACGGGCCTGCTCGCGGGCCTGTTCGTCCAGCGCCCACTTGCACATCACGTAGGCGCTCTTGCCGGTGGGCAGTCCTTCGTAGAACAGCCCCTCATGCCCGGGCAGCCCCTGCGGGTGCGAGGGCATGGCGAAGGCCGAGCCAACATAGAGGATGCGCGGCACTTTCGCCTGCAGGCAGGCGGCGTAGAAATGATTGGTCAGGTCCAGTGCGCTGGCCACTTCCTCCTGCCAGCGACGCGGGCGCACCGGGTAATAACCGGCGCTGAAGATCACCGCGTCCAGCCCACTGAGCGCGCGGGCCATGCCCTGGTGATCGAAGAGTTCGGCTACCCGGCACTCAGGCTCGAGGTAGGCCAGGCGCTGGATCTGCGACGAGGGTCGGTGGATCAGCACCAGCTGGTGGCCGGCCGCCTTGATCGCGCGGGCGGCGTGGTGGCCCAGGAGCCCGGTGGCTCCGAGTACAGCGATTTTCACGGGTGCTCCCTGTTCACTGGATAAAGCGGCGCAACTTACGCCGCTCCTGGCCGTTCGAGAGAATCACGAACCCCTGCTCTCAAAACCACTGCTTAATGGGTCTTGGCCTGCTCATAGAGCGGCATGACCTTCGGGATGGCGGCCTGCAGGTTGGCCATCCGCGTACTGTCCGCCGGGTGCGTGCTGAGGATTTCCGGCGGAGCTTCACCGTTCGACGCCTGGCCCATCTTCTGCCACAGGGTCATCGCGGCGTTGGGGTTATAACCGGCTCGCGCTGCCAATTCCAGGCCGATCAGGTCAGCTTCGTTCTCATTCTGCCGACTATTGGGCAGCGTCAGGCTGTATTCGACCACCTGATGGGCCATGTCCACGCTGCTTTGACCCAGTCCCAGCAGCGCGCCGCCAATGCCCAGCCCCATCTGCTCCGCGTAGGCGCGGGACATCGCTTCACGACCGTGCTCACGCAAGGCGTGGGCGATCTCGTGGCCCATCACCGCGGCCAGTTCGTCGTCGGTGAGCTTGAGCTGATCGATCAGCCCGGTGTAGACGATGATCTTGCCACCGGGACCGCAGTTGGCGTTGAGCTCGTCGCTCTTGATCACGTTGACCTCCCACTGCCAGGACGGCGCGTCGGAGCGGAAAGCGCCGGTCTGCGGAATCAACCGCGCGGCAATGGCCTTCACGCGCTTGGCGTCATTGCTGCTGGCATCCAGCTTGCCGGCTTTGGAGGCCTCACCGAGGGTCTGCTGGTAGGACTGCGCATACATCTGGTCGACCTGCGCACTGGACAGCATGCTGAACATGTTCTGTTTGCGATCGACACCGACGACGCCGCCGCTGGTGGTGTTCACCTGCTGGCAAGCGGTGAGGAACAGGGCTGCGGCCAGGCCTGCGACACGAAATACTTTGGGCATGTTGCTCTCCCGAAACAATGCAATCTCCCACGGACAGCGCGCATGGTAGGCCCACCCCCGATGCCCGGCAACTGGTAGAAAACAGCCGGCGCAGCAGTGACTTACGAAATCGCACCGACTCATCGGAAGGTGCCGTGGGGCGGCTGTCGTGGCGTACGCGGTGCACGGCATCGCACCTGCGATCCACACCCGCGAGATAGCCGCAGCCAGCGTCTGATTTCACCCTGAAAACCAGGACGTCGAGGCGCTCGCCACGGCCAGATAATTTCATTTTGACATCACATGCTAGACCTCCCGGTCAGCGCCGACAATCCTGCGACAGGCGGCGAACAGCCGCGTTACAACCCATTACAACGGCCCCCTAAGGAAAATCCCCGGACCTGCCGATACAGATAGACACGCAGACCTCTGGCGCATTCCGGGTACCCGTATGAAATTCAAGTCGATCCAGTTTTCCGTGGTGGCGTTGGCAGGTGCCAGCGTTCTGGCAGTGGTCGCGGCGCTGGTGCTTTACGCGCTGTTCGCCGGCTCGCGGACCCAGGCGCAGGTGCAAGAGCGCACCCAGGCGCTGCTCGAGCAAGTGATCAACGATCGCCTGGTGGCGATCGCGCGCGGCCAGGTCGCACAGATCCAGCGCGAACTGGAATATCCGCTCACCGTCGCACGCGACCTCGCCAACACCAACGCCCTGCTGGACGAGACCGACGCCAATGGCCAGCCGCTGCTGAGCATCGGCCGCGCCGGCATGTCCAACCTGCTGCGCCAGACCGTGGCGCAGAACCCCAAGCTGCTCGACGCCTTCGCCGGCTGGGAACCCAACGCCTTCGCGGGCAACGACAGCCAGTACGCCGGTCTGCCCGGCTACGACGCCAGCGGCCGCTTCATGCCCTGGTGGTACCGCAAGGATGGCGGCCTGACCGTGGAAGCCATGGGCGATACCCTGGAAAGCCAGAAGATGCAGCCCACCGGCGTGCGCGAAGGCGAGTACTACCTCTGCCCGAAAGAGAAGCACCAGCCGTGCATCATCGACCCGGCGCCCTACGAGATGGCCGGCAAGATGGTGCTGATGTCCTCGTTCAACGCGCCGATCATGGTCAAGGGCCAGTTCAAGGGCACCGTCGGCGTGGACCTGTCACTGGACTTCATCCAGGACCTGCTCAAGGCCGCCGACAGCCAGCTCTACGACGGCGCCGGCGAGATGGCGCTGATCTCCACCAATGGCCGCCTGGTCGCCTACACCAAGGACCCGGCCAAGCTCGGCGAACCCGCCAGCAGCGTGCTGGACACCAACGAAGTGGCCAACCTGGCCAAGCTCACCCTTGACCAGCCGCTGACCTCAATGGACAAGGAGCACGGCCACATTGAGCTGTTCCTGCCCTTCACCATCGCCGACTCTGGCGCGCGCTGGACCCTGATGCTGCAACTGCCGCAGGAAGCCGTGCTGGGTGACCTGAACCAGTTGCAGAGCGACCTGAAATCCCAGCGCGATAGCGACACCCTGGGCATGACCCTGGTCGGCTTGCTGATTGCCGCCATCGGCCTGGCCGTGATCTGGCTGGTCGGCCACGGCATCGCCCGGCCGCTGCGCCAGCTGGTCGGCATGCTCGACGACATCGCCCAGGGCGAAGGCGACCTCACCCGCCGCCTGAGCAGCGACCGCGCCGACGAACTGGGCTCCATCGCCAAGGGCTTCAACACCTTCCTCGGCAAGCTGCAGGGCATGATTGGCCAGGTGGTGACCTCGGTGCAGCACGTCAGCGATTCCTCCGAGCACACCGCTGACATCGCCATCCGCACCAACCAGGGCGTGCAGAAGCAGCTAGCAGAAATCGAACTGGTGGCCACGGCCGTCCACGAGATGACCGCCACCGCCCAGGATGTGGCGCGCAACGCCACCCATGCAGCCGAAGCGGCCAATCATGCCGACCAGGCGGCGCACCACGGCAAGCGCATCGTCGAAAGCAGCTCCACGGCGATCCAGGCGCTGGCCAGCGAGATCGGCCGCGCCGTGGGCGTAGTGCAGTCGCTGGCCCGCGACAGCGAGAACATCAACGCAATCCTGGTAGCTATCCGCGGTATCGCCGAGCAGACCAACCTGCTGGCGCTCAACGCCGCCATCGAGGCCGCCCGCGCCGGTGAACAGGGCCGCGGTTTCGCGGTGGTCGCCGACGAGGTGCGCAACCTGGCGCAGAAGACCCAGCAGGCCACCGAGGAAATCCAATCGATGATCCAGCAGCTGCAGAACGGCACCCGCGAAGTGGTGCAGGTGATGCAGCAGAGCCAGGACAAGACCGAGGACAGCGTGCGCCACGCCGGCGAGGCGGCCCAGGCGCTGGAGTCGATCACCCAGGCGGTGTCGGTGATCAACGACATGAACACCCAGATCGCCAGCGCCGCCGAAGAGCAGAGTGCGGTGGCCGAGGACATCAACCGTAACGTCAGCAACATCGGCATGGTCGCCAACCAGGTGGCCGGCGGCGCCGACGAGGCCTCCCAGGCCAGCGCCGAGCTGACCAAACTGGCCGAGCAGCAGCGCCGGCTGGTGAATCAGTTCAAGGTGTGACGATGATCGGCTTGGCCGGGGCGCTGGTCACCGCCGCAACGAGGTTGCTGGCGCCCCCGCTACCGCCCCGTCCCCCTCTCCCTGAGTTAGGGTGAGGGCTGGCCCAAACGCAGGAGTTCCCCCTGTAGGAGCAGGCCATGCCCGCGATCCCGCCCATAGGCGCTCTTACAAGGGGAATTCCGGCATCAGGCCGGCGTCAGACACTCCGGCCCATTGCAGGTCGGATCATTGATGAAATTCGCCAACGCCTGCACACGCAGCCGCGCCTGGGGCAACTGCAGCAACTCCAGCAACCGCGCGGTGGGCGTCTCGTTCGACAGCCATTGCCCCTGCTCCTGCACATCGAGAATCAGCGGCCGGCGCAACTCCCCCGCCGCTTGGGTGAGCATCGCCACGCTGTAATAGGTGTGGCCTTCCACCGGATACGCCTCCCACACCCCCGCGAAGCAGATCAACCCACCACCGGAAACCCAATGCGGCCGCTTGCGCACGCCCAGCCACTCGTAGAAGCCGTTGGCTGGCAGCAGGCAGCGGCGATGGGCGAAGGCGTCACGGAACATTGGCTGTTCGGCGATGGTTTCCGTGCGGGCATGGGCGGGGGTGCGCGACAGGTCCTTCAGCCAGGCCGGCGTCAGGCCCCAGCGCGCGAGGCCGGCATGGCGCGCGCCGTCCTCCTCACGCAGCATCAGCACGCGGGCGCCGGGCGCGACACTCCACTGCGGCTGCAGGTCGGCGGGGAAGCCGGCGTTTTCTGCAAGCTCGCGACTCCAGCGGAACAGGGCGTAACGGCTGGTCATGGGCGGCTGTTCATGAGGCGTAGTTCATGGGGGTCGTAGAGGCGGATCAGCAGAGCAGGACGCCAGGGCCGCCCTCGTGATCATCGGCGCTTCCCGGCAGGGGTTGCGCGGCATTGTACGCGGCGATCAGTTCGCGCGCCTGCTCGGCCACATCGTCCTCCACCCACAGGTGCAGCAAGCCCATGCCCGGCAGCTCGCCGATGCCGCCGACCAGGTGGCGCCCGCCCAAGTGCGACGAAATGCCCTCGTTGGCCAGCATGCCGCCCAGCAGTTCGGCTTCGATCAGGTCGGCGGGTTCGTAGATTCGCTGCATCAATCGTCCTCGCGCTGGACTTCCAGGGTCCACTCCACACCGTCGGTATGGAGCTGGAACAGGATTGGCCGGCAACACACCGGACAATCTTCATAGTAGCTCTGGTCGCCTCCGGACAGGTCAAGCACCGCCTCGGCCGGCTCGCCGCAATAGGGACAGGAATAGGCCTGACTTTCGAGCATCGCTGGTTCCCCCGTGACTTCCGTTTATAATCGCGCGTTCTTTTTGGGTGCCCGCCTGGCCGGTGAGTCGACGGCATACCCTTCCGGGCCGTCTATTTCGCGGCCCGTCCTCCCCAAAATTCATAGAGAGCATGATGGGCGAGTTCGAAGCCATCCGACCGTACAACGACGCCGAAGTCCCGGCTGTCCTGCAGCGCCTGCTGAGCGATGACGCCTTCCTCGGCGCGCTGGCGCGTTACCGTTTCCCGCGTCTGTCCGGTCCGTTCGGCTGGCTGCTCAGACCACTTATAGCCCATCGGCTGGCCCGCGAAGTCACCGGCATCCGCAGCGTCAGCGAGCTGCAGCACAAAGTCGAGCCCTACGTCGACCGGACCATCGAACACGCCACCGACGGCGTCACCTATTCGGGCGTTGAGCGCCTGCAATCCGGCCGCGCCTACCTGTTCATCGCCAACCACCGCGACATCGTGGTGGACCCGGCCTTCTGCAACTACGCGATCTACCACGCCAAGCTGCCTACGCCGCGCATCGCAATCGGCGACAACCTGCTGCAGAAGCCATTCGTCAGCGACCTGATGCGCCTGAACAAGAGCTTCATCGTGCACCGCTCGATCAGCGGCCGTCGCGAGAAGCTGGCGGCGTACCAGAACCTCTCGGCCTACATCAATCACTCGATCTGCCAGGACGGCCAGTCGATCTGGATCGCCCAGGCCGAGGGCCGCGCCAAGGACGGTGACGACCGTACCGACTCGGCGATCCTCAAGATGTTCCACATGAGCCGCAAGGACGAGCCGTTCGCCGAAGTGATCCGCCAGCTGCACCTGATCCCGGTGTCCATCAGCTACGAGTACGACCCGTGCGACGCCGCCAAGGCCCGCGAGCTGTTCACCCGCGCAACCACCGGCGAATACAGGAAGGCGCCGGGCGAGGACGACCGCAGCATCGTGCAGGGCATCACCGGCTACAAGGGCCGCGTGCACATCAACTTCGGCGAAGAGATCACCGGCGACTTTGCCGACACCAAGCAGCTCGCCGCCGAGCTGGACCGGCAGATCCTCGGCAACTACCGGTTGTTCCCGGTGCACTACCTCGCGTACGAGGCCTCCGACCTGCGCGACGCCGCGCTGAACGTGCCGCGCGCCGAGACCCTGTTCAAGGCCGAGGAACTGCAGCGCGCGCGCACCGAATGGGAGCGTCGCCTGGGCGAATGCCCCGCGGAGCAGCGCGGCCATCTGATCCTGCAGTACGCCAACCCGGTGCTGAACCAGTACCGGCTCAAGCAGCAGGCATGAAAAAAGGCGCCCTGGGGCGCCTTTTTAATTTCATCCGTTACTGATTCAGCTGCGTGCTATACCAGCTCACCATCACCGCCAACACCATGCAGGCGAAACCGAAACGGTAGAAAAAGCGGTTCATCCGCGCGGTGGGCTCGATGCTGTCCAGCGGCACCGGCGCGATTTCGCTCTCGGCGGCCAGGCGCGCCAGGGCGAGGCGCTCGCGGCGGCGGGTCGCCAGCAGCAGCCAGCCTCCGGCCAGGGCGAAGAAAAGGGCCAGGTCGTTCACGATACGACCAGGATGGGCCTGGAAAAGACTCCAGAGCGCCTGCAGCGACATCACAACCTCCGCTTCAGAACTGCACGCCATCGACTTCGAAGCAAAGCGGGGGTCAGTCTGGACGAACGGGCATGGCCCGTCATGGATGAGAAACAATCGACGCGCATTTTATCCGCTGGCCCGCCACGGCAGCCAGTGCGCAACGCTTATTTACGACGAGCGTAAGAGTTATCGAGAAAGGGTCTAAGACCTCTCCCGCCCTCTGGCACGTTGCTGGCTTTAAGGAATTCTGCAAACCCGGTCTTTCGCCAAGGAGATTCGCCATGCTCGACATCGTCCCCCACGAAAATGCCTACTTGATCGAACACCTCGAGGAAATCGAAGCCGTGGTCGTCGAACTCTCGTTCAACGTCCAGGACGACCACTGGCTCGTCTACACCCAGGCCTGTGGCCACGAACACCTGGACCTGCCGGAAACCGACGAGCGCATGCGTTCGTTCGAGGTCGACCCGTACCGCCAGGCCGCCTGATCGCCGCCGATCAGCGCCCATGAAAAAGCCCGCCATTCGGCGGGCTTTTTCATATCCCTCTCGATCAGCGCTGGTTCAGCGTCTGGCCGATGGTCGGGTCCTTGAACACGCGGGTCAGCGCGTCGCTGAGCACGTCGCTCACCAGCTTGGTGTTGGTCGCCTGGTTGGGCGCCATACCGAAACGCTGGTTGGTCGAGGCGCCGTAGCGGCCGCTGTAGCGACGAGTGCCGCTCTGCACGTCGGCGCGGAAAGTGGCGCCGATATCGGCCTCGGTAACGTACATGCCTTCCTTGGGCGACTGGTACTTCAGCTCGGCCAGGGTCAGGGTCAGTTGCGGTGCGTTGTAGGCGTTGGCCGACGGGGTGAAGCCCAGCAGGCGCACGGCGGTTTCAGCCTGCAGCTGCAGCTTGGGGATCACGTCTTCGCTGCGCACGGTCAACTGGCTGGTTTCCGAATACAGACCGCCTCGGGTACCCAGCGCGGTGCTCGGACGACCGTCGACGACTTTCACCACCACCGGCTGGCCTTGGCCAACGGCGGCGACCGGCCCCTTGAACTCGGGCGTCGGGTTGAGTTGTTGCGGGCTGAGGGCGCAGCCGGTCAAGGTCAGGCTGGCGGCAGCGATAAAGCCGAGCAACAGGCGAGGCAGCATGCTCATCTCTCCATGGGTTAAGCGATGGCCGGCAGTATACCGGCGGGCAGCGCGGTCAGATAGCGCTTGGCCATTGGACGCGGAACCCGTTCTCAGGGTTCCCTCGCCGCGCGTCGATAGGCCGCCTTGACCCAGCTGCAGGCAAGACGCGCCGGAAGGGGGCACAAAGGGTCAATCAAGGGGTAGACACTAGGAAAAAAGTCTAAGGTGCAGAGCTTTTTTTTGTGTTTCGCCGTTATAATCGCCCCCCGATTATAAGGACGCCTCCTGGTCGGGCCCCGCACGATGCCGACACACCGTGTCTCGCCTCTGCCACCCCTCAAAGAGAGTCGCCACTCGCCTCGGTCACTGGCCGTCGCGCTTTGTACGTTCGTTGCGCAGAACTTGGCAAGGATGCAGCCGCCCCCTCCGCATGGAGACCGGACCGGCCCGCGACGACGATCCCCTTTGAGCTTCACGCCTCCAAAAGAGCGTGATCGAAGGTTTTTCACTACTTCACGAGAGTGTGGCGAGCAATGAAGAGTTTTGCGTTGGTAGCACCATTGACGTCTGACCCCGCAGCACTGAATCGCTTTTTCGGCACCGGAAGCCGCGCCTAAGCGCCACTTTCGGATGCACTTGCGGATGAATTCGTCCGCCGTGGACTGCCGAGAGGGTGCGCACTTCCCTTTCTCCGATCCCGGCCCGAGACATTCCGCGAAAGGTCCTTTGCGACCTGAGAAGAATTCGGACATGCGGCTTTCGCGCAACGAGCGCAAGGCCCCTGTCACAACTGGCTGCTGATAGTTTTGGAGACGCGTTAATGGCGCAGAACGAAATCGAATCGATGGACGTGCTGCTGGTCGGCGCCGGCATCATGAGCGCAACCCTGGCTGTCCTGCTCAAGGAAGTAGATCCGGGCGTCAAGCTCGAGATCGTCGAACTGCAGGAATCCGGAGCCATCGAGAGTTCCAACCCGTGGAACAACGCCGGTACCGGTCACGCCGGCCTCTGCGAGCTGAACTACACCCCGCAGGCGGCTGACGGCTCGATCGACATCAAGAAGGCGGTGAACATCAACGCCCAGTTCGAGGTGTCCAAGCAGTTCTGGGCCTACCTGACCGGGAAGGATGCCTTCGGCGCGCCGCGCAACTTCATCAACCCCGTTCCGCACATGAGCTTCGTGCGTGGCAAGGACATTCCTTTCCTGAAGAAGCGCCATGAGCTGCTCAGCCAGCACCATGCCTTCTCCTCGATGGAATACACCGAGGACCGCGCGAAGATCGCCGACTGGGCCCCGCTGACCATCCCCGGCCGCCCGGCCGACGAGCAGGTCGCGATGACCCGCGTGGAAAGCGGCACCGACGTCAACTTCGGCGCCCTGACCAACCAACTGCTGAGCTACCTCTCCAGCCGCGAAGGCAGCGAAGTCCGCTACTTCCAGAAGGTCGTGGGACTCGAGCGCGCAGGCGACGGCTGGCTGGTGGACATCAAGAACACCCAGACCGGCGACGCCCGCAAGGTCAAGGCGAAGTTCGTCTTCCTCGGCGCCGGTGGCGGCGCGCTGCCGCTGCTGCAGATGTCCGGCATCCCGGAAAGCAAGGGTTTCGGCGGCTTCCCGGTGAGCGGCCAGTGGCTGCGTTGCGACAACCCCGAAGTGGTCAAGCACCACCAGGCCAAGGTCTACAGCCAGGCCGAAGTGGGCGCCCCGCCGATGTCCGTGCCGCACCTGGACACCCGCGTGGTCGAGGGCAAGACCTCCCTGCTGTTCGGCCCGTACGCTGGCTTCTCCACCAAGTTCCTGCGCCACGGTTCGTTCCTCGACCTGCCGCTCTCGGTGCGCACCAGCAACCTGCTGCCGATGCTCGCCGTGGCCCGTGACAACATGGACCTCACCCGCTACCTGGTGAAGGAAGTCATGCAGTCCATGGACCAGCGTATCGAAGCCCTGCGCAAGTTCTACCCGGAACTGAACCCAGCCGACTGGCGCCTCGAAACCGCTGGCCAGCGCGTGCAGATCATCAAGAAGGACCCGAAGAAAGGCGGCATCCTGCAGTTCGGTACCGAACTGGTGGCAGCCCAGGACGGCAGCATCGCCGCCCTGCTCGGCGCCTCGCCGGGTGCCTCGGTCACCGTCTCGATCATGCTGGGCCTGCTGGAGCGCTGCTTCCCCGAGCGCTACAAGTCGGCCGAGTGGACCGCGAAGCTCAAGGAGATCTTCCCGGCCCGCGAGAAGCAGCTGGAAACCGACGCCGCGGTGTACCGCGAAGTCAACCAGATGACCGCAGACCGTCTGCAGATCGTCGCCGCGTCCTGAGTGCCGCACTCATGAAAAAGCCCGCCATCCGGCGGGCTTTTTCGTTTCTGTCTTCGCAAGAGGTCAATGGCAGCTGACCATCCAGCCGACGCCGAAACGGTCGGTGAGCATGCCGAAGCGCTGCGCCCAGAAGGTCTTCTCCAGCGACATCTCCACCCGCCCCTCCTCCGCCAGGGCGGCGAATGCCTGCTCCGCCGCCACCACGCTGCGCAGCGTCAGGTGCAGGGAGAAACCATTGAAAGTGGCGTTGTGCTCACCGCGGCCATCGGACAGGAAGACTTCCGTCTCGCCGATCTGCAGGCTGGCGTGCATCACCTTGTCCAGCCAGCCATCAGGCACCGGCGATGGGCCGGGCGCTTCCTCGAAGCGCATCAAACCTCCGAGCTGGGCGCCCACCGCGCGTTGGTAGAAGGCAATGGCCTCATCGGCGCGACCATGGAAAAACAGATAGGGCTGTACTTGCACGGCTTCGTCCTCGCCTTGTCGTTATCGTTCTGAGAAGAAGTCTAGGCGGGGATTGCACAGCGGGCTCTGTTCGCGAGCAAGCTCGCTCCTACAGGGTGAGCCCGCTTTTCGTAGGAGCGAGCTTGCTCGCGAACCGCCCTGAAGAAAAAAGCCCGCACAAGGCGGGCTTTTCAGCGGTTCGCAGCGGTCAGCCGCGAGCGGCCTTGATCACTTCGATGTAGGGCTCGGCCTGGCGCTGGTCCTGGATCAGGGCGATGAAGTCCTGGCCCTGGGCATCCTTGGCGGACAGGTCGTAACCGGCTTCGACGAAGAAGCCGACGAAGCGCTCGAAGTCGTCGATGCGCAGGCCGCGGTAGGCCTTGACCAGCTTGTGCAGGGACGCCGGGGTGTCGTCGGCCGGTTCCACGTCGAGGAACAGCTTGATGGCGTCGTCGTTGATCTCTTCGCCAATCACCTGCTTCTTGTCTTTACGCATCGCTCGCTTCTCTCTACGGCTGTCTCGGGGATCGCGGCCGGCAACGGCTCAGGCCGGGCACCACGGGTCGGGCAGTTTAACCCTGCGCCGTGCGCGGCTCAACGCGCGCGCACCGCGCCGGTATGCAGGTCGGCCCAAATATGGCCGTTGCCGTAGGTGAGGAACTGCACGTAGACGGTGCCGTTGCGCAGCAGGTCGAGCAGCTGTGGATAAGCCGCCTGCGGGTAGTACAGACTGAGCACGCGGGTCTTTTCGTCGTAGGCCGGCTTCTTCAGGCTCTTGCCCTCGGCGTCGAAGCTGATGACCACTTGGCTGATCTGCGCGCCCTTGTTCAGCGGCTTGCCCTTGAGGCGCAGCAGCGAAGGCGTGGTGATCGGGATCGGCTGCTGGTTGGACTGGCGCTGGTTGCCCAGCACCACGCTGTATTCGGTGACTTGCAGCAGTTGCTGCTGCTCCGGCTCGCCCTGGCGCAAACCGGCGTCGTCCGGCGGCAGGAACTGGCTGTGCATCGGCGCGGCAATGGTCATCCCGGCAAAGCCGAGGGGAAGGCAGAACAACAGCGCCAGCAAGGCGCCCGGCATGCGAACGGACATCATCACCTCCGCGGGACAGGGCCAAGCACTCTAGCACGCGCCCGAAGCGCCACGACAGGCGCACATGGCGAGCCCGGTGATACATTGATAGCCTTCGAAGCAACAACCCCAACACATTGACAACGTCCATGCTGCACAACGTCTCCGACCTCGACCTGCGCCTGCTGCGCATCTTCGCCTGCGTGGTGCGCTGCGGTGGCTTCTCCGCCGCACAGGGCGAATTGGGCATGGGCCAGTCGACCATCAGCACGCACATCGCCAGTCTGGAGACGCGCCTGGGCTATCGCCTGTGCGAGCGCGGCAAGAGCGGCTTCCGCCTGACCGAGAAAGGCGAGCGGGTGCTGGATTACGCGCAGAGCCTGTTCGCCGCGCTGGGCGACTTCCGCGATCAGGTGCAGTCCCTGGCCGGGCGTCTGGTCGGCGAGCTGCACCTGGGCCTGGCCGACAACATCGCCACCCTCCCCGACGCCCGCATCCACCAGACCCTGGCGCGCTTCAACCGCCGCGACCAGGATGTGCGCCTGCATTTCCTCATCGAATCTTCCAGCGAGCTGGAACGTCTGGTGCTCAGTGGCAGACTGCACCTGGCCATCGCCTGCTTCAGCCGCCGCCTGCCGAACCTGCGCTACGAGCCGCTGTACCATGAGCGAGTGGCGGTGTTCTGCGGACGCGGGCATCCGCTGTTCAACAAGCAGGTGAAAGATGCCGGAGAACTGGAAAGCTGCGACTGGATCCAGCACGGCTACGCGGTGGCCGATGTGCAGTTGCCCGCCGACCCACAACGCAGCACGGCCTTCGCCCAGCACATGGAAGCTGTGCTCCACGCGGTGCGCGCCGGCACTCACCTGGGCTACCTGCCCACGCACTATGCCGAACGCTGGATCGAACAGGGTGAGATGCGCGCACTGCTGCCGGACAGCCTCGGCTACGGCATCACCCACAGCCTGGTGGTGCGCGACGAGCCCGGGCACAACGAAGCGCTCCAGGCGCTGGTCGAGGACCTGCGCCGGGAGCACGGGGTGACACCGATCAGCGCGGCGCGGTGATGTGCTTGATGTCGAAGAACGCCGACAGGCCCCACGGGCCCAGCTCGCGGCCAATGCCGCTGCGCTTGCCGCCGCCCCAGGAGGTCTGCGGGAATACCACTTGCGGCGAGTTCAGCCAGACGTTGCCAGCCTCAAGGTTCTCGGCGACACGCTGGGCGCGCTCGAGGTCGGCGCTGCACACGGTGGCGGCCAGGGCGAAATCGCTGTCGTTGGCCTGGCGCAGGGCATCCGCTTCATCACTGAAGGTGCGCACGCACAGCACCGGGCCGAAGATTTCCTCGCGCCACAAGCGGCTATCCGGCGGTACGTCGGTGTACACGGTCGGCTGGATGAACCAGCCCTCGGCCGCTTCGCCGCCGGTCAGGCAGGCCAGGCCTTCGTCGCGGGCCACCGCGAAGTAGTCGAGCACCTTGCGGTACTGCGCCTCGCTGGTCATCGGCCCCATGTCGGTCTCGCCGAGCAGCGAGTCACCGACGCGCAGGCCTTCCACCGCGGCCTTCAGCTTCGCCAGCAGCGGCGCGGCAATAGACTCCTGCACCAACAGGCGCGAGGTGGCGGAGCACATCTGCCCGGCGTTCCAGTAGACGCCGGCGATGATCCACTGCACGGCCTCGTCCAGGTCGCAGTCCTCGAACACCAGGATCGGCGACTTACCGCCCAGCTCCAAGCCCACCGGCAGGGTGCGCGCGGCGGCGGCTTCCATGACCTTGCGGCCGACGACGTTGCTGCCGGTGAAGGACAGCTTGGCGATGCCCGGATGGCTGCACAGCGCAGCGCCGGCATCGGCCAGGCCCGGCACCAGGTTCAGCACGCCGGCCGGCAGGCCGATAGCGTCGGCGATCTCGCCCAGCACCAGTTCGATCAGCGGGGTGATCTCCGAGGGCTTGAGCACCACGGTGCAGCCCGCCGCCAGGGCCGGCGCGACTTTCCAGGCGCTGGTCACCAGCGGGAAGTTCCATGGCACGATCAGGCCGACCACGCCGATGGGCTCGAAGCGGGTCTGCGAGCGGTACCCGGCATCCGGCAGGGCCACCTCGGCGTTCTGCCGGACGTCCAGCTGGTCAGCCAGTTCGGCGTAGTAGGCGAAGGTGGCGATGGCGTCGCCGATATCGATTTCCGCTTCCAGGCGCGGCTTGCCGCTGGCCTGCATCTGCAGGGCGATAAGCGCTTCGCTGCGAGCTTCGAGCTGCTCGGCGAAGGCGCGCAGGTAACCGGCGCGCTGGGCGGCGCTGGTTAGTTTCCAGTCGGCGAAGGCGCGCTTGGCGGCAGCGACGGCGCGCTCCACGTCGGACACACCAGCGCAGGCGACTTCCGGCAGCGCTTCACGGGTGGCGGGAGCGATCGGGCGCAGGACGGCGCCGCTGTCGGCGGACTGCCATTGGCCATCGATATAAAGGAGACGGGACATGCGAACCTCGGACGGTTGTCTGGTGAGGGTCGCAGGATAGGGGGAGCATGCATCGGCAAAAATGCGAGCCACCCCATGCACGCATCGATGCAGACAGATGTGTCAGAGGACTGTAGGAGCGAGCTTGCTCGCGAACAGACTCAGCAGACGCAGCGGAGCTGGGCGGTTCGCGAGCAAGCTCGCTCCTACGAAAAGCAATCGCTCAGGCGAATTGCGAGCGCATCCACGCCAGATAGTCTGCAGCACCTGCCTCGCCCTCGCGGGGCGCCCACTGCCCGCGCTCGTCCTCACCCAGCGGCACGAAGGGGCCGGCCTTGGCTTCGAACATGATGCTGTCCGGCTCCAGCGCCACGATGGCGTGGAAGGTGCCCGGCGGCAGGTCCGCACCGACGCAATCGCCGCCCGCGCGCAGTACGCGGGTAGTCAGCAGCTCGCCGTTATCGGAAAAAATCAGCAGGCCCAGCGCGCCCTTCACCACCAGCAGGCTCTCGGCCTTGTCCGGATGACGGTGGCAATGCGGCGGGATGTAGCTGTCGGGCTGCAGCGCATTGAGCAGCCGATGACACGGCTCGGTCTGCTCATGGAAGTTGTGGTTCTGCCGGCGCCGGGGGCTGGCAGCGGCGCGTGCCGCGACCTCGTCGAACAGCGCGCTGTCGAGAAAACGCGGCCCGCTCATCGTCAGAGACCTTTTACGGCGAAGATACCGGCGGCGTTGCGCCAGTAGCCTTTGTAGTCCATGCCGTAGCCGAAGATGTAGCGGTCGATGCAGGACAGGCCCACGTAGTCGGCCTTCAGGTCCGGACGGGCCTTGCGGTCGTGGTCCTTGTCGATCAGCACGGCAGTGTGCACGCGCTTGGCGCCGGCGTGCTTGCAGAAGTCCATGATCGCCGAGAGGGTGTGCCCTTCGTCGAGGATGTCGTCGATGATCAGCACTTCGCGGTCGATGAAGGAGATTTCCGGCTTGGCCTTCCAGAACAGCTCGCCGCCGGTGGTTTCGTTGCGGTAACGGGTCGCATGCAGGTAGGAGGCTTCCAGCGGGAAATTCAGCAGCGGAAGCAACTTGCCGGAGAAGATCAGGCCGCCGTTCATCACGCAGAACACCACCGGATTGGTGTCGGCCAGCGAGCCATTGATGGCCTCGGCCACACGGGCGATGGCGGCCTCTACCTCGGCGTTGGTGTACAGGCAGTCGGCTTCGGCCATGACTTGGCGGATGTGCGCGAGATCGACGGACATGGGGTTCTCCCGTGAAAAAGTGCGCAAAGGTACCTATCGGCGTGCCACGGAGCAAGGGTCAGCGGACGAATGTCGCCGACAATCGTGGCCCAAGGTAGCTAGGATGCATTACGCTACCGCAATTTTTTTGCCAGCCCGTCCGGAGAACCCGTCCATGCCCGTCCTCGAGATCCGCCATCCCCTGATCCGCCACAAGATCGGACTGATGCGCCGTCACGATATCAGTACCAAGAATTTCCGCGAGCTGGCCCAGGAAGTAGGCGCCCTGCTGACCTACGAGGCGACCAAGGACCTGCCGCTGGAGAACTACGAGATCGAAGGCTGGGCCGGCCCGGTACAGGTCGAGAAGATCGCCGGCAAGAAGATCACCGTGGTGCCGATCCTGCGCGCCGGCATCGGCATGCTTGACGGCGTGCTCAGCCTGATTCCGGGTGCCAAGGTCAGCGCCGTGGGCGTGGCGCGCAACGAGGAAACCCTCGAAGCGCACACCTACCTGGAAAAGCTCGCGCCGGACATCGCCGAGCGCCGTTCGCTGATCATCGACCCGATGCTCGCCACCGGCGGCTCGATGGTCGCCACCATCGACCTGCTCAAGAAAGCCGGCAGCAAGGACATCCGCGCCATGGTGCTGGTGGCCGCTCCCGAAGGGATCAAGGCAGTCAACGATGCGCATCCGGACGTGCTCATCCTGACCGCTTCCATCGACCAGTGCCTGAACGAGAACGGGTACATCATGCCGGGCCTGGGCGACGCCGGTGACAAGATCTTCGGCACCAAGCAGAAGGAAACCTGATAGATGGCCGATGAATTCAACGAACCGCTGTGGCGCCAGGTTATTTCCGGCGCGCAGATGCTCTTCGTGGCCTTCGGCGCACTGGTGCTGATGCCGCTGATCACCGGCCTGGACCCGAACGTCGCGCTGTTCACCGCCGGCTTCGGCACCCTGATGTTCCAGATCGTCACCGGCCGCCAGGTTCCGGTTTTCCTGGCCTCGAGCTTCGCCTTCATCACCCCGATCATCCTCGCCAAGGGCCAGTTCGGCCTGGCGGCGACCATGGGTGGGGTAGTGGCGGCAGGCTTCGTCTACACCTTCCTGGGCCTGGCGGTGAAGGTCAAGGGCACCGGTTTCATCGACCGCCTGCTACCGCCAGTGGTCATCGGCCCGGTGATCATCTCCATCGGCCTGGCCATGGCTCCCATCGCCGCCAACATGGCGATGGGCAAGGCCGGTGACGGCACCGAGCTGATCCCCTACAAGACCGCCATGTTCATCTCCATGCCGGCGCTGCTGACCACCCTGATCGTCGCCGTGTTCGGCAAGGGCATGCTGCGCCTGGTACCGATCATCGCCGGCGTGCTGGTGGGCTACGGCCTGTCCTTCGCCTTCGGCGTGGTCGACGTGGCGAAGATCGTCGCTGCGCCCTGGCTGGAGCTGCCGAAGTTCACTGCGCCGGAATTCAACTGGCAGGCCATCCTGTTCATCGTTCCGGTGGCGCTGGCCCCGGCCATCGAGCACATCGGCGGCGTCATCGCGGTGGGCGGCGTGACCGGCAAGAACTACCTGAAGACCCCGGGCCTGCACCGCACCCTGCTGGGCGACGGCATCGCCACCTCCGCCGCCGGCCTGTTCGGCGGGCCGCCGAACACCACCTATGCCGAAGTCACCGGCGCGGTGATGCTGACCAAGAACTACAACCCGAAGATCATGACCTGGGCGGCGGTGTTCGCCATCAGCCTAGCCTTCGTCGGCAAGTTCGGCGCCATCCTGCAAAGCATCCCGGTCCCGGTGATGGGCGGCATCCTCTGCCTACTGTTCGGCACCATCGCCTCGGTGGGCATGAACACCCTGATCCGCCATAAGGTGGACCTGTCCCAGGCGCGCAACCTGTGCATCGTCTCGGTCACTCTGGTGTTTGGCATCGGCGGCGTACTGATCGGCACCGGCACCGGCCCGGACGACTTCGGCCTGAAGGGCATTGCCCTGTGCGCGATCGTCGCCATTTTGCTCAACCTGATCCTGCCCGGCGAAGAAGGCTGGGAGAACAAGGCGCTGGAACAAGGCGCCGGCGACTCCTCCGCTGACACGCCCGCCGAGTGAGGCAGCGGCGCCGCCGGAGGGCGGCGCCGAAGCCCACGTAAAGTTGGGCGAACGCCACATGCCGAACACGGTCCATTCAGCATGACAGTTCGATTCCGACAGGAGGCACTGCCCATCCGCTTCGCCTCGCTCGTCCCGTTTTCCCCGTCGCAGGTGCGCCCGTGAGCCGTGCCGCGTGGCTGCTGCTCGGCCTGATCGGCGCCTCGCTGATCCCCCTCGCCATCGGCGGCCGGGAGATGCTCGAGCATGTCCTGGCCTTCCCCCTCGACCAGTTGCTGATCATGTTCGGCATGATCTGCCTGTGCTGGCTGATCAACGCGCAGAAGCTGCGGGTGCTGCTCAACGGCCGCGCCGGCGAGATCGGCAAGGTACGCTCAGTGGGCATCATCATGGCCTCGGAGTTCGCCTTCTACGCGACCCCCGGCGGCACCGGCGGCCCGCTGACCCTGATGGCCCTGCTCGCCCGCCGCGGCATGCGCCCGGCGCACAGCAGCGCGATCTTCGCCGTGGACCAGTTGAGCGACCTGCTGTTCTTTCTCTGCGCACTGGCCGCGGTGCTGGTGTGGGCGCTGTCGCACAGCGTCAGCCCGAACCTGGAGACATCGCTGATCACCAGCGGCGTGCTGCTGGGTGGAATCTTCTTCGGCGTCGTGCTGCTCGCACGCTTCCAGCGCCAGGTGATCACGGCCAACGGGCGCCTGTTCAAGCGTCTGGGGATGAAGCCACGCACGCGCCTGCACTGGGCGCGCAAATGCCTGCATTTCCGCGACACACTGGTGAGCTGCCTGCGCCAGCCCAAGCGCCGGCTGCTACTGATCTTCTTCTTTACCTGCTGCCACTGGGTGCTGCGCTTCTCGGTGCTCTACATCACCTTGAAGGCGCTGGGCGTAGACCTGCACTGGGCCTGGGCCTTCCTGATCCAGCTGCTGTCGCTGGCCGCAGGTCTCGCCACGCTGCTGCCCGGTGGCGCAGGAGGCACGGAGCTGACCAGCGCCGCACTGCTCGCCCCGCTGGTGGGCAAGTCCACGGCGGCCGCGGCCATCCTGATCTGGCGCGTGGTGACCTACTACTTCTACCTGGTGATGGGCGCGCCGGTATTCGCCCTGATGGCGGGCCGGCCGTTGCTGCGCAAGCTGATGGGGTTGCGGGAAAGCGCCTGAGGATCAGTCGCCGGAAGACTCGTCGTTTTCGGACGGCGTCTTTGGCTTGAGTGAGTCCCAGAGTTCAGCGGCGCCGGGAAACTCGGTGCCGTCCTCGTCGCTCAAGGCTTCGGGATCATAGCGGCTGGTGCAACCTTCGCCCAGGGTGGGCGGCGGGGTGGCGGTACCGGGGTTCTTCGGGTCACTCATGCTGGCCATCTCCGTTGAGCGCAGCGCCCGCCGCCGAACAGCGGCGGGAGCATGCGGAGTACCCAGTCTAGAACGAGACTGCGTGGATCAGTCGAACACCACGGTCTTGTTGTCGTGCACCAGCACGCGGTCTTCCAGGTGGTAGCGCAGGCCGCGGGCCAGCACCAGCTTCTCTACGTCCTTGCCCAGGCGCACCAGGTCCTCGATGTTGTCGCGGTGGCTGATGCGCACCACGTCCTGCTCGATGATCGGGCCGGCGTCCAGCTCCTCGGTCACGTAGTGGCAAGTCGCACCGATCAGCTTCACCCCGCGCAGCGACGCCTGGTGGTAAGGCTTGGCGCCAACGAAGGACGGCAGGAAGCTGTGGTGGATGTTGATCACCTGGTGGCGGTACTTCTGGCACAGGTCCGGCGGCAGGATCTGCATGTAGCGCGCCAGCACCACGTTGTCGGCCTGGTGTTCGTCGATCAGGCGCGACACCTGCTCGAAGGCCGGTTGCTTGTTCTTCGGGTCCACCGGGACGTGGAAGTACGGAATGCCGTGCCACTCCACCATGCTGCGCAGGTCATCGTGGTTGGCGATCACGCAGGGAATCTCGCAATCCAGCTCGCCGCTGTGCCAGCGGTGCAGCAGGTCGGCCAGGCAGTGCGATTCGCGACTGGCCATCAGCACGACGCGTTTCTTCACCGAGGAGTCGGTGATGCGCCACTCCATGGAGAACTCGCGGGCAATCGGGGCGAAGGCCTGGCGGAAACCGTCGATATCGAACGGCAGGGAATCGGCACGAATCTCGTGCCGCATGAAGAACCAGCCGTTGTCGTTGTCGGAATGGTGACTGGCCTCGGTGATCCAGCCGTTGTAAGTGGCCAGGAAATTACTCACCTTGGCGACGATGCCGACCCCGTCAGGGCAGGCGATCACCAGTCGGAAAGTGCGCATGGGTGTACTCCAGATACATCGCGAAGGCCGCCATTCTAGCGGCTCGAGGGGAAAAGATCAGCCATTGCCGCGGTGCGCCGACGAGAGCCAGTTCGGTGCATTGTGAGTGCATCGATTAATTACCGGCGAATGAACTAGTTAAATAAGTCGACAATTACCGACAAAACTTTTCCCAAGCATTTACTTGAAGAACTTCGCTGACTATTATGTCTGCTACAAACTTTCCGCCAACGCTGGACCCAGAACAAGGTACCCAACATGTCGCTGATCAACGAGTACCGCGCTACCGAAGAAGCCATCAAGGAACTTCAGGAGCGCCTGAAATCCCTGGAACAGGACGACAAGCTGAAGAAAGAGCTTGAGTTCGAAGAGAAACTTCGCGCACTCATGGCCAGCTACGGCAAGTCCCTGCGTGATGTCATCGCCCTGCTCGATCCGGACGCGAAGCTGAGCAAATCGCCGCGTGCCGCAAAAGCCACCGTGAGCAAGCGCGCTCGCAAGGTCAAGCAGTACAAGAACCCGCACAACGGTGAAGTGATCGAAACCAAGGGCGGCAACCACAAGACCCTCAAGGAATGGAAAGCCAAGTGGGGCGCCGAGGCCGTAGAAGGCTGGGCCACACTGCTGGGCTAAGCCTTGCGGAGTTAAAAAACGCCAGCCTTGCGCTGGCGTTTTTTATTGCCTGTGAGAAATGTGCGCGGCGCTACAGGCTGTAGCGCGCACGCAGCACCTGCGCATACTTGTCCCACTCTTGCAGCACCAGACGGCCGGCCGGCGTCACATTGACCAGTTGCTCGCTCATTGCGGCGGCAAAGTTATCCAGAGTATTCGGCGCCCCCCACTCGGCCTGACTCAGGCGCGCACGGCAAAAGTCCTGCCATTGTTGCTGTTCCGAGGCATTCAAAGTTTCGGGGAAATTGCGTGCCCGATAACGGAAGAGAAGTTCGGGAAGTCGCGCGTCATCGAACGGCCATTGCTCTTTCGCCAACCGCGCAGGGTCGGCCTGGCGAACCTGTTCGCACAATCGGCGATCACGGTCGCCGATAAATCCGTCATACAACTGCTGCTCGGGATCTTCACTGCCGGCGAAACTTTCCTCGGTATACAGGGGCGCGAGTTTGTCCTGCCAGATTGCCTTCGCCTCGGTCAGTGTCCGCGCCGCCGCCAGGCAGGCGTCGAGGTTAAGGCCGATGCGCTCGCGATCCTGCGGGCGCAGGACGGACAGCGGCGCCACCACCGGGCATTTGTTGATGTGCAGCAGCTTCAGCGGCACCGGCAGCTCGCCCTCGGCCAACTGGTCACGACGCGTGTAAAGGCGCTTGCGCAGGGTTTCCGCATCCAGTTCCAGCAAGGGCGAAACATCGGCGCCCAGGTCGCAGACGATCAATGCATTGCGGTTGCGCGGATGCCAGCCCAGCGGAAGCACCACGGAGAGATAGTGCCGCGCCCCGGAAAACATGCCGGAGATATGCACCATCGGCTGCAACACGCGCACCTGATCCAAAACACCCTGCTTGCCGCGCAGGCGATAGAGGTAGTCGTAGAGCTTGGGCTGGCGGTCACGCACCAGCCGCGCCAGGGCGATGGTAGCGCGCACGTCGGACAGCGCGTCGTGCGCCTGCCCGTGATCGATGCCGTTGGCCGCGGTAAGGCGCTCCAGCTTGAGGCTGACGACGCCGTCCTGCTCGGGCCAGACGATGCCTTCGGGGCGGAGGGCGTAGGCGGTCCTCACCATGTCGATCAGGTCCCAGCGGCTGTTGCCGCCCTGCCACTCGCGGGCATAGGGATCGAAGAAATTGCGGTACAGGCTGTAGCGCGTCACCTCATCGTCGAAGCGCAGGCTGTTGTAGCCCGCCACGCAGGTTCCCGGCTGCGCCAGTTCGGCGTGCAGGCGGGTCATGAATTCGGCCTCGCCCAGACCGCGCTCTTCCAGGCGACCCGGGGTGATGCCGGTGACCAGGCAGGCGGCCGGGTGCGGAAGGATGTCGTCGCTGGGCCGGCAATAGAGGTTCAGCGATTCACCAATCTCGTTGAGTTCCTCGTCCGTGCGGATACCGGCCACCTGCAATGGGCGGTCGCGGCGCGGGTCGATACCGGTGGTTTCGTAGTCGTACCAGAAGATGCTGGCGTTCATCGTTTTTCCTTGCCTGCGAGCGAGTGCGTCGCAGTCTAACAGTGCGGCCGACCACACTTCCAAAACGCCTCACTGGCACCTAGCCAGCCCCCGCCTTTATGATGGGCGTCGCAAGGACACACCCACTGGAAAGGACTTTCCTCATGCAAGACATCGCTGCACAAAATCCCTACAGCGCTCCGCAGAGCAACCTCGAACCGAGTGCCGCCCAAGGCGCGGCACCGTCAATCGTCGAGGCCCTGACCCGCGGCTACAACTTCAGCATCGGCGACTTGCTGGGCGAATCCTGGCGCCGAACCAAAGGCGCCAAGGGCCTGATCATCGGCGGCTTCGTGGTTTTCTATGCGGCGATCTTCGCCCTGGTCAACGTGCTCAGCCTGTTCCTCACCGTGGTCGGCGTCGCCGGGATCGCCGGCATGGGCCTGCTCGGTGACAGCGAAGCCGCCGGCGGAATGGCAGTCGGCGCGCTGGTCGCGTTCTTCATCGGCTCCCTCGTTCTGAGCTTCATCGCCACCGCCGTCTGCTACCCGCTGCTGGCCGGTGTGAACATGCTCGGCATCCGCCGCGCGGCCGATCAGCCGCTTCGCTTCAACGAAGTCTTCAGCCACTTCGGCCGCACCTTCCAGGTGGTGGTCTGCGTGCTGCTGAGCACCATCATGATCTTCATCGGCTACTTTCTCTTCGTGCTGCCGGGCATCTACCTGAGCATCGCCTACATGCTCGCCATCCCGCTGGTGGTCGAGCGCGGCCTGTCGCCCTGGGCGGCGATGGAAGTCTCGCGCAAGGCCATCACCCAGCACTGGTTCAAGGTCTTCGGCCTACTGCTGGTGTTCGGCGTGCTGTTCATGCTCAGCACCTTGACCCTGGGCATCGCGCTGATCTGGGTGTTGCCGTGGCTGATCGTCGCCATCGGTGTGCTCTACCGCACCATCTTCGGCGTGCTGCCGCCGGCCAAGTAACCAAATTGGCCTGAGCCTGCCAGCGCGGTTGCCTCGCCGCACCGCGCTGGCTAGCATCTGGCACCTACGTCATCGACAGCGGTTTCCCTTGAGCCCAGCAGATCTCTATTCCAACGCGTCTACCCACGCGCCCGTCCTGGATACCCGCTACCACGTGGAGACCCCGGAAGGTATCGACCTGCTGCTGCGTCCCGCCGGTGTCGTCCCCCGCGCCCTCGCCTACCTGATCGACCTGGGGATTCGCATCCTGCTGATGGTGGCGCTGTTCATGCTGCTGGCCTTCCTCGGCGAGCTGGGCACCGGGCTGGGGCTGATCCTCACCTTCATCATGACCTGGTGGTACATGGTGCTCTTCGAAGTGCTCAACCAGGGCCGCTCGCCCGGCAAGCAGATGATGGGCCTGCGCGTGGTGCACGACGACGGCACACCTATCGGCTGGTCCGCCTCGCTGCTGCGCAACCTGCTGCGCTTCGCCGATATCCTGCCGTTCGCCTACACGCTCGGGCTGCTCAGCTGCTTGTCCAACTCCGCGTTCAAGCGCCTGGGCGACCTCGCCGCCGGCACCCTGGTGATCTACCGTGATCCGCCGCCAAGCCGCCCGCAGGTACCGGAGACCACGCCCGAACTCGCACCCTGGCCCCTGAACCTGGAAGAACAGCGCGCCCTGATGAGCTTCGCGGAGCGCGGCACGCAGCTTTCGGCAGCGCGCCGTGAGGAGCTGGCCGCCATCCTCGCGCAACCACTGGGCATCGCGCCCGAGCAGGCGGAGGCACGCCTGAACCGCATCGCCAGCGGCCTGCTCGGCAACGGGACGGGCCATCCATGAAGCAGGCGTTCTTCGAACAACGCCACCAGGGCAGCTGGAAGCGTTTCGCCAAGCGCCTGGAGCAGCTGGAGGGCGGCAAACGCCAGGAACCGAGCGAGAAGCCCGAGGAGTTCGCCGCCGACTATCGGCGCATCTGCCAGCAGCTCGCCCTAGCCCAGGAGCGTGGCTACAGCAGCCACTTGATCGACCAGTTGCAGCAGCTCGCCATGCGCGGGCACCAGCAGTTCTACCGCCACCGCAGCCACCTGGGCGCACGCATCCTTGGCTTCCTGGTTGCCGGCTTCCCGCGTCTGGTGCGCGAGGAATGGCGCTGCATCGCCCTCGCCAGCCTGCTGTTCTACGGCAGCCTGCTGCTGATGGGCGTGCTGGTCTATCACTTCCCCGACCTGGTCTACAGCGTCATTGCACCGGAGCGGGTTTCCGAGATGGAGTCGATGTACTCGCCGGAAGCCACGCGCCTGGGACCGATGAGCACGCGCGACGCCGGCGATGATTGGAAGATGTTCGGCTACTACATCATGAACAACATCGGCATCGCCTTTCAGACCTTCGCCAGCGGCCTGCTGTTCTGCGTCGGCAGCCTGTTCTTCCTGTTGTTCAACGGCCTGATGATCGGCACGGTAGCCGGCCACCTGACACAGGTCGGCTATATCGAGACCTTCTGGTCCTTCGTCGTCGGTCACGGAGCTTTCGAACTGACTGCGATCACCTTCGCTGGTGCTGCCGGCCTCAAGCTCGGCTGGGCGCTGCTCTCCCCCGGCCGTCTGAGCCGCCTGGAGGCCCTGCGCCAGGCTGCAGCGCGCGCCGTGCAACTAATCGGCGGGGTGATCCTGATGCTGCTGATCGCCGCCTTCGTCGAGGGCTACTGGTCGTCCGTCACGCACTTCTCCGCGACTGTGAAGTACATCGTCGGCGCCTGCCTGTGGCTGCTGGTGGGCAGCTATTTCCTCCTGGCCGGACGGAGGC
Source organism: Pseudomonas sp. PDM18 (assembly GCF_014852585.1). Classification (GTDB taxonomy): domain Bacteria; phylum Pseudomonadota; class Gammaproteobacteria; order Pseudomonadales; family Pseudomonadaceae; genus Pseudomonas. The sequence goes on from NZ_JACVBX010000001.1 coordinate 916,913, forward strand.
GTCATGCGCCTGACTGACGCCAGCGTTGCCATCCGCCCGCGCAGCGCCTGGGAGGCGCTGGACCTCGGCATCCTGCTGGCGCGCCGTCACGCCGGCGTGCTGATGGCCAGCTGGACGATCGTCACCCTGCCGGTGTTCGTGCTGCTCTCCGTGCTGCTGTGGAACTACTCCAGCTGGGCGGTGCTGATCTTCTGGTGGCTCAAGCCCGCCTTCGAGCGCCTGCCGCTGTACATCCTTTCACGCTCGCTATTCGGCGACACGCCGACGCTCAAGGAAGCGCTGCGGGCCTTCCCCGGCCTGCTCAAGTCGCAGCTTCTGCCCAGCCTGCTCTGGCGCCGGCTGAGCCCGACGCGCAGCTTCGACCTGCCGGTGCTGCAACTCGAAGGCCTCAAGGGCCAGGCGCGCAGCCAGCGTCTGGTCGTGCTCGGCCAGCGCAATGCCGGCGGCGCCACCTGGCTGACCATCGTCGGCATGCATTTCGAACTGGCACTGTGGTTGGGCCTTTCCGCGCTGATGTACCTGATGCTGCCGCAGCAGTGGGTGGACGACTGGAAATGGCAGTCGCTGATCAGCGTGGCGCAGGGCGACTGGGCGTGGCTCGAACACGTCAGCAACCTCATCTACGCGCTACTGCTGATCGTATGGGAACCGGTGTACGTCGCCTGCGGCTTCACCCTCTACCTCAATCGCCGCACCGAGCTGGAAGCCTGGGACATCGAATTGGTGTTCCGCCGCCTGCGCCAGCGCCTGATCGGCAGCGCCTACGCCCTACTGCTGATCGTGGCCGGCGCCTTCGCTCTGTTGCCGGCCAACGATGCGCTGGCTGCCGGCGCGGAAACCGGCAGCAAGGCCAGCCAGAGTTGCCCGTTGCCCGACCAGCACCCCGACGGCCCGCAGGGCGCGCGGCTGACCCAGCAGAAACTCAGCAGCGAGGACTCGCGGGGCGCTGCGGAAAAGATCCTCGCCGCGCCGCCCTTCAAGAACAACGAGAAAGTCACCAGTTGGCGCCTTATCGAAGACAAGAAAGCCCCGAAGTCGGCCGACCCGGACGAGGCCAAGCGGCTGAAGAGCTTCTTCGAGGCGCTGGGTAACTGGAAAGCCTTCAAGTTCGCCGCGCAAGGCATCGAAGTGCTGCTCTGGGGCATTCTGTTCACCGTCGTCGCCCTGGTCATCTGGCACTACCGCGAATGGCTGCGGCTGTTCGTCGGGCGCATCGGCCTGCCGCAGAAGCCGCGCCGCGAAGCGCCCAGCGTGCTGTTCGGGCTGGACCTCGCGCCGGAAACCCTGCCCAGCGACGTCGCCAGCGAAGCCGAACGCCTGTGGGATGAACAGCCCCGCGCCGCGCTCGGCCTGCTCTACCGCGCCCTGCTCAGCCGCCTGCTGCACGACTTCCGCGTGCCGCTGCGCGAGTCGACCACCGAAGGCGAAGTCCTGGTCCGCGTGGCTGACCTCAATGACCCGCCGCTGGACAACTTTGCCCGCAGCCTGACCCAGCAGTGGCAGGCGCTCGCCTACGGTCACCGCGCACCACAGGCTGAACTCAAGCAGCAGCTGTGCGGCGAATGGCGCCACCTGTTCGGCAGCGAGGTGCGGGCATGAAGCGCGGCAACCTCGCCCTGCTGGTGCTGCTCGTCCTGCTCGTGCTCGGCGGCATCGGCTACTACCTGTACCGCAACCTCGAGCCCTACACCGAGACCATCGAGCACGGTGCCTCCCCGGAGGCCCGCGCCAACCCCTATCTCGCCGCCGAAATGTACCTGCGCGGTCGCGGCATCCACGTCACCACCGCGCGCGGCATGGAAGTGCTGGACCAGTTGCCGAGCAAAGGCCAGACCCTGATCCTGCTGGGCACCCGCGAGAACGTCACGCCGGCGCAGAACGCGCGGCTGCTCGACTGGGCCAATCGCGGCGGCCACCTCATCGTCACCGCCGAAAGCCTGTGGGACGAAAATGAGGGCAAGAGCGGCGACGCGCTGCTGGATCAGCTGGGCGTGCAGCAATTCCTCACCTCCGACCTGAAAGACAAGGAGGAGGAGAAATCCGCTCCGAGCGACGAAAAGTCGGCAGAGGCGTCCGAAGATCAGAAACAGGACGAAGCCGCCAAGCCGGAAGTGGAAGAAGAACATCCGGACCAGGCCTCCAGCGCCCACGACAACGAGGCGACGGAAACGGACCCTTATCCGAACCTGACCAAGCTCTACCTGGAGAACGAGAAGGCCCCGGCCTACTTCGACTTCGACACCGACTACCACCTGTTCGACTCGAAGAACCTCGCCTATGCCTGGGCCAACAGCGCCGACTCCACCCACCTGCTGCAACTGCAGCAAGGCCAGGGGCTGATCACCGTACTCACCGACAACTGGATCTGGCAGAACGGCGAACTCGACGCCTACGACAACGCCTGGCTGCTCTGGTACCTGACCCAGGACAGCGCCGTCACGCTGGTCTACCGCGCCGACGGCACCAGCCTGATGACCCTGCTGATGCGCTACTTCCCGCAGGCACTGCTGGCCGCCGTCCTGCTGCTGGTCCTGGTGCTCTGGCGCAACGGCCTGCGCCAGGGCCCGCTGCAGCCCAACCCGGATCGCAGCCGCCGACAACTGGAAGAACACCTGCGCGCCGGCGCCGACTTCATCCTCCGCCAACGCGGCCAGCTCGCCCTGCTGCAGGGCCTGCAACGTGACGTGATGCGCCGGGCGAGGCAGCGCCAGCCCGGCTTCGACCGCCTGCCGGTCGCCGAACAATGGCAAGCTCTGGGCCGCATGACGCGCATGTCGGTCAGCGCCATCAGCCAAGCCATGCGCCCCTATCCGCCAAAGCGCATGGCCGTCGCCGAATTCACCCGCCAGGTCGCGCACCTGCAAAGCCTCAGGAATGCCCTATGAGCGAACAGACGCCCGAACAGCCCGGCACCACCGCCGGCACCGCCCCCAACCCGGGCGCCCAGCGCCAGCGCGCCAGCCAGCTGGCCCAGGCGCTGCGCCACGAACTGCAGAAGGCCCTGATCGGCCAGCAGGAGGTCATCGACGACGTGCTCACCGCCCTGCTCGCCGGGGGCCACGTGCTCATCGAAGGCGTTCCCGGCCTGGGCAAGACCCTGCTGGTGCGCGCCCTCGCCCGCTGCTTCGACGGCGGATTCGCGCGCATCCAGTTCACTCCCGACCTGATGCCCAGCGACGTCACCGGCCACGCGGTGTACGACCTGGCCACCGAGCAGTTCAAGCTGCGCAAGGGCCCGGTGTTCACCCACCTGCTGCTGGCGGACGAGATCAACCGCGCCCCGGCCAAGACCCAGGCCGCGCTGCTGGAAGTGATGCAGGAACGCCAGGTCACCCTCGAGGGCCGCGCCCTGGCCGTGCCGCAGCCGTTCATGGTGCTGGCGACGCAGAACCCCATCGAGCAGGAAGGCACCTACCCGCTGCCCGAAGCCGAGCTCGACCGCTTCATGCTCAAGCTGCGCATCGACTATCCGCTGGAAGCCGAGGAGCAGACCCTGGTGCGCCAGGTCACCCGTTCCGCGCGCAGCGACATGCTCGACGTGGCACCGATGCGCGCCCTGCTCAAGGACAAGGACGTGCTGGCCCTGCAGAAGATCGCCGCCGACCTGCCCATCGATGACCAGGTGCTCGACTACGCCGTGCGCATTGCCCGCACCACCCGCAACTGGCCGGGCCTGGCGCTGGGCGCCGGGCCGCGCGCATCCATCGCCCTGGTGCGTTGCGCCCGCGCCCGTGCCCTGCTGCGCAGCGGCGATTTCGTGATTCCGGACGACGTCAAGGGCAGTGCCCTGGCCGTGCTGCGCCATCGCGTGCGCCTGTCGCCGGAACTGGAGATCGAAGGTCTGTCGGTCGACCAGGTGCTGCAACAGCTGCTCGACCAGGTACCGGCGCCGCGCGTATGAAGCCATCGCGCGCGCTCCTCGCGCTGCTCGGCGTCCTGTTGGCGATCGCCATCGCCCTGGGCGCAGCCGAGGCTCTGGACTCAGGTTCGGCGCTGCTCGGTCGTCTCTGGTGGGGTGCGCTCTGCGCGCTGATCCTGCTGGCGCTGGCCGATGCCCTCTGGCTGCGCCGCACGCCATCGCCCGAGTTGCGCCGCCAGTTGAGCGGCAACCTGCCGCTGGGCCGCTGGAGCGAGGTGCGCCTGCAATTCCATCACCGCTACGCCCAGCTGCAACGCATCACGGTGTTCGACCACCTGCCCGCCGGCATGGACTTCGAATACCTGCCGCAGACCGTGGAGCTGCACCCCGGCGAACAGACCGAACTGGGTTACCGCGTGCGTCCGCTGTCCCGTGGGCATTTCGTCTTCCAGCGCTGCGAGATCGAGCTGTCCAGCCCGCTGCACCTGTGGAAGGGCCGGCGCTACCTGGAACAGCGCAACGAAACCCGCGTCTACCCGGACTTCGCCCGCCTCTACGGCGCCGAGCTGATGGCCGTGGACCACTGGCTCAACCGCATCGGAGTGCGCTCCGGGCAGCGCCGTGGGCTGGGCCTGGATTTCCACCAGCTGCGCGAATTCCGCGACGGCGACATCCTCCGGCAGATCGACTGGAAGGCGACCGCGCGCAAGCGCACCCCCATCGCCCGCGAGTACCAGGACGAACGCGACCAGCAGATTCTCTTCCTGCTCGACTGTGGCCGGCGCATGCGCAGCCACGACGGCGACCTTTCGCACTTCGACCATTCGCTCAACGCCAGCCTGCTGCTGGCCTACGTCGCGCTACGCCAGGGCGACGCAGTGGGCCTGATGACCTTTGCCGGCGACCAGCCGCGCCATCTGCCACCGGCCAAGGGCAGCGCCCAGCTCACCGCCTTGCTCAACAGCGTCTACGATCTGCGCAGCAGTCAGCGCCCAGCGGACTTCCCCGCCGCCGTGCAGGCCGTACTCACGCGCCAGCGCCGGCGCGCGCTGGTGGTGATAGTGACCAACCTGCGCGACGAGGATGACGAGGAACTGGTGGCCGCGGTGAAACGCCTCGGGCGCCAGCACCGCGTGCTGGTCGCGAGCCTGCGCGAGGAAGTACTGGACCGTCTGCGCCAGGCGCCGGTTGAAGGTTTCGACGAAGCCCTGGCCTACTGCGGGGCAGTGGATTACCTGAACGCCCGCGCGGGACTGCACGAGAAGCTGACAGCCCATGGCGTGCCGGTACTCGACACGCGGCCGAGCCAGCTGGGGCCGGAACTGATCAGCCGTTACCTGGGCTGGAAGAAGGCTGGCTCGCTATAACAGCGCGCCATCACCGGACGCCAAATCCCTGGCATCCCACACCGTGCAGATCGGTCAGCGCGTCCTGCGCTTCAGACCGACTCCACCTGCCGGCGAAAACTGAAATAACGGCGCAGCGCGTCGACCAGCTCGACGTACTCCATCGGCGGCGCCGTCAGGCTGAAGCCCGAATCGTAGTTGCCCGGATTGACGTCCTCGCGGCACCACTGGCAAGTGGCGGCGAACTCGATCAATTGCAGCTTGCCGTCATGTCCGGGGATCTTCAGGCGCATCTCGAAACGGCCGCCCACCAGCATCGGTAGTTGGCTGATCAGGAGCAGCCCATCCAGCGACACGTTGCCCAGGTAACCCATCGGTTTGTCGGTGATGCTGTTGAACACCTTCAGGTAGTAGGGCAGCTGATGGCGCTCGATATGTCGTTGATGACGCATAATGGCGTTTCGCTATGAAATATCGTCCAGTATGACGATGCCGCCCATGCAGGGCCAGTCCTAACGACAACCTTCCGCCAGCCGTGCGCTAAGCGCCTGACGAGCGGCGTCGAGCTGTGCATCGCTGTAGTAAGTCCTTTCACCACTGCTGGTCTGCGTGAAGTACCGCCCACCATGACTGAGCGACTCCAGGTCACGGCGCCACTTCGCGCACTGCTGTTCCAGCTTGGCCTGCTGCTCCGTCGCCTGGCTCTGGGCGGCGGCGCTTTCATCTCGACGCGCGTCGTAGAATCGGCGAGTGCGTTCCTCCCGCTCGCGGGTCGCCGCATCGCGTTCGATGACCTGTGGCTTGACCTCGACGCGTTGCGCCCCTGGCGGTGGGGTTTCGCTGAAGTGCACCTTCCCCTGAGCGTCGGTCCAGCGGTAGATATCCGCCGAAGCCAGCAGGGGGAAACACAAGGCGCAGAGCCACAGGGCGCGCATTCGTAACTCCTTGCATGAAGCACTGAAGAGATTAGCCAGCTATGTGCGCCGCTCAAGTCGGCCTGCGACCGCCGGTCAGGGGGCCGATCACGGAGTGGGCGTATCGAGGCGCAAGTCGTTGGGCAGACGGCCATTCAGGCGCAGCGTTTCCAGCCGCGCCTTGGCCCGATAAGCATACTCACTGGTGGGGTAACGGGCGACGATGAATTGGTAGGTCTGCGCCGCATCGACGTAGAACTTCTCACGCTCCAGGCACTGGCCGCGCAGCATGGAGATTTCCGGCTGGATCCACGGCCGCGCACGGGCCTTGCGCTCGGTCTCCGAGAGCTCCAGCTGCACGCGCTGGCAGTCGCCGCTCTTGTACGCGCGATAGGCGTTGTTCAGGTGATAGTTCATCGACCAGCTGGTGCAGCCGGTAACACTCAGCGCCAGCAGCGCGAGGAAAAGGGTTCGCATGGGCATATCCTCCGTTGGGAAGTGTATCGGCCCGTCTTGGCCGTACTGTAGCCCGCCACTAGACTCACGTGGACTTCGCCTCAGCGCAAAGGATCTGCCATGCGTTTCGCATACCCAATTTCAATTGCCCTCCCGTTCGCCGTGCTGCTGCCCTGGCTCGCTGCCTGCGCCCCGACCACGCCGCTGTTCGTCGCCCAGATCACCACCGGGGAAGTTGCCGAATACAAGCAGCTCAAGAACAAGCGCATGACCGCTGCCGTGGAAGAGGAAGGCGACCTCCTCACCTACAGCGCCCAGGCCATCCGCGATGGCAAGAGCAGCGAAGCCGAGCAGCTCTACCTCACCGGCTACGACAACACCCGCTACGGCCCCGAGGTGCGCGCCATCGCGCTGTACCAGATCGGCCTGATCTACATGAGCCGCTACAACGACCAGCGCGACGATCAGAAAGCCATGGATTACTTCCAGCGCATCGACCGCGAATTCCCCGGCACCAAGGCCGCTGAGCACGCCGACGCCCGCGAACTGATCATCCGCCAGCGCGCCAAGGACCCGGTGCAGAAGACCGCCAAGCAGTTGCTGGCCGACTGGCAGCCGCAGTACAACCTCGACCTGAACAAACCGACCCTCGATCCGGACATGACCCTGCTGTCGCGCCGTGCCGTGCTCAAGGGCCGCGTCGACGAAGCCGCGCAGCTCTACCTGCTGGGCGCCAACGATCCGGCCATCCCGGCGGACATCCGCGAGAAGGCGCTGTACCAGTTGGGACTGATGTACATGGCGCCGGACAACCCACATCCGGACCGCGAAAAGGCTATCGCCTACCTGCGCCGTCAACTCGCCGAGTTCCCCAACGGCGAACTGGCCGACAAGGGCGCCCGCCACCTGGACCGCGCGCTTAACCAGACCTCGCCACGCGGCTGACAGTAATCCCTGCTCGCCGCTGAGCCACGTCAAGGCGCGTGGCGGGTGCCAGTGTCTACGCTTGCTGTGCATTGAGCGCAGAGCAAGCGAGGACCCGCCATGAAGCTGCAGCACCTGCTCGTCATCATCGATCCGAGCCGCATCGACCAGCCCGCCCTCACCCGCGCCCGCTGGATCGCCCAGCGTTGCGGCGCGCGCCTGGAGCTGCTGGCCTGCGAGTACAATCCGGCGCTGGACAACGCCCTGCTGCTGGAGCGCGGCGACCTGGATGCCGCCCAACACAACCTGCTGGAAGAACGCCTGGCCTGGCTGCAGCAGTTGGCGGCGCCGCTACGCGAGGCCGGCCTCGACGTGCACTGCCAGGTGCGCTGGGGCAAATCCCTGCACCACCAGGTCGTCCTCCACTGCGAGCAGACCGCGCCCGACCTGGTACTCAAGTCCGCGCATCACCACAACCTGCTCAAGCGCCTGTTCCTCACCAACAACGACTGGCAGCTGATCCGCCACTGCCCGCAGCCGCTGTGGTTGGTGCAGCACGGCGAATGGGCCGGGAAGAACCTGTGTGCGGCCGTCGACCCGCTGCACGCCGGCGACGCCCGGGCCGCACTGGATCACCAACTGATCAAGCTGGCCCGCGAGCTGGGGCAACGCCTGCAACTCGACGACCATTACCTGCACGCCTACATGGCGCTGCCGCACACCCTGGCGTTCAACGCCGAGCTGCTGGCCGACTACGATAACTACGTACTGCGCACCGAGGCTCACCACCGCGAAGCCTTCGACGCCCTGCTCGCGCACTACCCGCAGATCGATCGCCAACGCACGCTGCTGGGCCAGGGCTTCGCCGAGGAAGTGATTCCGACCTATGTGAAGGACCATTCTATCGACCTGCTGCTGATGGGTGCCGTCGCCCGTGGGCAGCTCGACAACGCGCTGATCGGCCAGACCGCCGAGCGGGTCTTCGAGGAAGTCGAATGTGATCTGCTGGTGATCCGGCCCCGCACCTGAGAGAGCTACCTGAAAGAGTCACCTGAAGAGAGTAAGATGGCGCCCTGGCCGCTCCGGACCTGCTCCGGCGCGGCCTGACCGCTGCTTTCCCCTAGGAGTCCCGCATGTCCCTTCGCCGCACCAAGATCGTCGCCACCCTCGGCCCAGCCAGCAATTCCCCCGAAGTCCTGGAACAGCTGATCCTCGCCGGGATCGACGTCGCCCGCCTTAACTTCTCCCACGGCACTCCCGACGAACACCGCGCGCGCGCCCAGCTGGTGCGCGACATTGCCGCCAAGCACGGTCGCTTCGTAGCGCTGCTGGGCGACCTGCAGGGCCCGAAGATCCGCATCGCCAAGTTCGCCAACAAGCGCATCGAACTGGCGGTCGGCGACACCTTCCGTTTCTCCACCAGCCACCCGCGCACCGAAGGCAACCAGCAGATCGTGGGCATCGACTACCCGGACCTGGTCAAGGATTGCGGCATCGGTGACGAACTGCTGCTGGACGATGGCCGCGTGGTCATGGTGGTCAAGGAAGTGAAGGCGGACGAACTGGTCTGCGAAGTACTGATCGGCGGCCCGCTGTCCGACCACAAGGGCATCAACCGCCGTGGCGGCGGCCTCACCGCGCCGGCCCTGACCGAGAAGGACAAGGCCGATATCAAGCTGGCCGCGAGCATGGACCTGGACTACGTCGCCGTGTCCTTCCCGCGTGACGCCAAGGACATGGAATACGCCCGCAGCCTGCTCACCGAAGCCGGCGGCACCGCCTGGCTGGTGGCCAAGATCGAACGCGCCGAAGCCGTGGCCGACGACGAAGCCCTGGACGGCCTGATCCGTGCCAGCGACGCGGTGATGGTTGCCCGTGGTGACCTCGGCGTGGAAATCGGCGACGCCGAGCTGGTGGGCATCCAGAAGAAGATCATTCTGCACGCGCGCCGCTACAACAAGGCGGTGATCACCGCGACCCAGATGATGGAGTCGATGATCCAGAACCCGATGCCGACCCGCGCGGAAGTCTCCGACGTGGCCAACGCCGTGCTCGACTACACCGACGCCGTGATGCTCTCGGCCGAATCCGCCGCCGGCGAATATCCGGTGGAAGCGGTCAAGGCCATGGCGCGCATCTGCGCCGGCGCCGAGAAGCACCCGACCACCAAGAAGTCCAGCCACCGCCTGGGCCAGACCTTCGAGCGCTGCGACGAGAGCATCGCCCTGGCGGCCATGTACACCGCCAACCACTTCCCGGGCATCAAGGCGATCATCTGCCTGACCGAAAGCGGTTACACCCCGCTGATCATGTCGCGCATCCGCTCCTCAGTACCGATCTTCGCCTACTCCCCGCACCGCGAAACCCAGGCCCGCGTGGCGCTGTTCCGTGGCGTGGAGACCATCCCGTTCGACCCGGCCGCCCTGCCGCCGGAGCGTGTCAGCCAGGAAGCCGTCGACGCGCTGCTGCAGCGTGGTGTGGTGACCAAGGGTGACTGGGTGATCCTGACCAAGGGCGACAGCTACACCGCCCAGGGCGGCACCAACACCATGAAGGTGCTGCACGTGGGCGACCTGCTGGTCTGATCCTGCCGTAAGGGCTCTTTATCGAGCGAGAAAGGCCGCCCACGGGCGGCCTTTTCCTTTTGCGGTTGCTCAAAGGGCAACCAATCGGCTGAAAGCCTGGCGCCCTGCGGCTTCGGCACCTTGGCCCCAAGCTTATCCACAGCACCTTCCACACCTTATGTGGGCAACCTGCCGGGTATCGCTCAAATACCGCTCAATCTCCTGCAGATCACGGCTGGCGTGGCTTCGCTGGGTTGCCCCAGAGCTTATCCACAGCGCGTTCCACAGATTGTGTGGGCAACCTCTGCATAGGAGCGGTGACATCGAACTCCCTGTAGGAGCGAGCCACGCCCGCATCCGCGAGCATGGCGCACTTTTATAGTGAGCACTGCGTCAGAGCACGCGCTCCAGCCAAGACAACCCGCGAGTTACAGAAACTTGGAGAAATCCGGCTGGCGGCGCTGGGTGAAGGCGCTCAGCGCTTCGTGGGCTTCCGGCGAATGCAGGCGCTGCACGAAGTGCTGGCCCTCCTCGGCCACGACGCGGCGCAGTTCTTCGATGAAGGGCGCTTTGAGCAGGCGCTTGCTCAGCGCCACCGCGGCCGGCGGCAGTTGCTGGAAGGCTTGGCAAACCTCGCGGGCGCGCTCCAGCGCAGCCGCGCCGTCTGCCAGCGCCTCATTGGCGATGCCGTAGGCCACGGCCTGCTCGCCGGTGAAACCTTCGCCACGCAACAGGAGACTGGAGGCCTTGACCGGACCGACCAGACGCGGCACCAGGAAGCTGGAACCGAACTCCGGGCACAGCCCCAGGTTGACGAAGGGCATCTTCAGCTTGGCACCCTTGGCGATGAACACCTGGTCGCAATGCAGCAGCAGCGTGGTACCGATTCCCACGGCCGGGCCGGCGACGGCGGCGACCACCGGTTTGGTGAATTCCATCAGCGCGCGCATGAAGCGGAACACCGCGCTGTCCGGGCCGCTCGGCGGCTCCTGGAGGAAGTCGACGATGTCGTTGCCGCTGGTGAAGCACTCAGCGTTGCCGGTGATCAGAACCACGCGCACCGAACGGTCCTCCTGCGCCGCTTCCAGGGCATCGGCGAGACCGGCATACATGCTGCGGGTCAGCGCGTTCATCTTGTCCGGACGGTTCAGGCGCAGGATCAGCAGGCCCTCTTCGCGCTCGACGAGAATCTGTTCGCTCATGGCAATTCCTTGTTCTTATTGAAGGGAGAGGGCCGCTTCAGAGCCTTTTCAACACCGCGAGCTAGAGCAGAACAAGGCGGAACCAGGCTGAGAAAGCGGAGTTTACATCGTGTAAATGAGCATTTTTCAGTCTGGCTCCAACGCAGTTATGCCGACGCGCAGCAGGTGTTGAACTGGATCTCAAGCGTGGGGCAGGTACAAGTCGGCCAGCGTTTGGCCGCGAGGCAAGCCGCACAGATAAAGGCGGCGGGCGAAGACATCGACGCTGGCGGGATGGCCGCAGAGTAAGGCGAGGGTTCGCCGGGAAACAAGCCGGAGTTGCGCCAAAACCTCGGCCGACTCGGCCGTGGTCATCAGCGTCACGTCCAGCTCAGGATGGCTGGCGGCGAGGGATTGCAGGGGCTCGGCCAGATAATGGCCGGCGTTGTCATGAGCCTGGTGAATGACGCGGATCGGCCCGCTGTGATGCCGGCGCATCGCCTCGCGCAGTATGCCCCAGAGCGGCGCAAGTCCGGTTCCGGAAGCCATCAGCAGCAATGGCCGCTCTTGCCATTCCGGGTCGTAGTGCAGTGCACCGCCGCGCAGTTCGCCCAGGCGCAAGACGTCGCCAACCTTGAGGCCACGGGCGAAATCGGCGAAAGCACCAGGTTCGCGACAGTCGATGTGGAATTCCAGCCAGGGATCGAGCCCCGGCACGCTGGCCAGGGAATACGGCCGCGCAACGCCTTCGGCGCTCCAGAGAATCAGGTGTTGCCCGGCGCTGTAGCGCAGCGGACGCTGCGGCGTGAGGCGCAGCCGCAGGACATGAAGGGAAGGCCAGTCCAACTCGGCGACCGTGGCGGGTAAACCATCGCGTTGCGGGTCGAAGGTTTGCACCGTTACATCGCCGATCACCCGGCACTGGCAGGACAGCCGCCAACCTTCTGCACGACGCGCCGAGTCCAGCGCATCGGGCAAAGCATCCAGTACCTCGCCGCCAGTGCAACGCACCAGGCAGGCGTGGCAACTGCCGGCCCGGCAGCTGTAGGGCACGGCGATGCCGGCCCCGCGCAGGGCATCGAGCAGGTTGACTCCGGGGCTGACCGAAAAGCGTTGCGATCCGGCCTGTATCTCAGGCACGCGTCCACTCCCATGCGGCATCGCAGCGGTCACGTCCGCTGCGTTTCGCACGGTAGAGCGCCTGGTCGGCCCGTTGCAAGGCCTCGTCGAGATCATCGTTGGCGTCCAGCAGGGTCATACCCGCCGACAGGCTCAGGGTCTCGATGTTCACCCCCACCGGTTCAGCCGCCGAATAGGCCGTCCGCAGGCGTTCGCAGCAGGTGGTCAGGCGATCGGCGTCGGCGTTGGGCAGCAGCAGGACGAACTCTTCGCCGCCGTAGCGCGCCAGCACGTCGCCTTCGCGCAGACAGGCCCGCGCCACGGCGGCGAAGGTCTGCAGCACGCGGTCACCGGCGGCATGGCCGTGGACGTCGTTGATACGCTTGAAGTGGTCCAGGTCGATCAGCGCCAGGCCGTGGCGCTGTCCGGGGCGCATTTCTTCCAGCGCACGGCCGGCCAGGCGAATGAAGTGGCGGCGGTTGAACAGCCCGGTGAGCTCGTCGGTGGCCACCAGGTCTTCGAGCTGGCGCATCATGCCGCGCAGGGTGTCCTGGTGCGCCTGCAGCGCATAGCGGCGCTGGCGCATGCGTTGGCGCAACGACTGCACATAGCCGGCGAACAGGCTCAACCAGGTGAGCACGATGAACAGCACCAGTAGTTGCAAGACCGCCTGGGCCGGCAGTTGCAGGCGTTGCTGGAAGGCTTCGTGGAGGTTCAGGCCGGCGAAGGCAATGAAGGCCAGCGCGGCGCAGCGGGCAAATACCCGGGGCTGCAACTGGAACACGCCGAACAGCAGGATCAGCACATAGAGCACCATCAGCGTACCGCGCGCGGTATCGACGTTGGCCAGGAACAATGTGTTCCAGACCACCGCCACCAGCACCTGCGGTTCGGTCATGCTCGGGTCGCTGAAGCGTTGGTTGCGCCCGCTGAAAAACAGCCAGGCGAACACCAGCTGGCTGCCGGCGACCAGCAGCGTACAGGTCAGGGCAAAGCTGACGGGCGCGCGATAGAACTCGCCGAACACGGCCAACCACAGCAACAGAAGCGCCAGGGCATAGGTCCCGAGGGCCATGCCGAATCGCCTGATGAGTAGTTTTTGTAAGGCGTGCTGCTTCAGAGGTGGTTTCAGCGTGCTCATGGGGCTCCGTCCCGTAATGGCACCTGGCCTTCACTCTACTATCAAAGCGCCCCAGTGCCTAGCCGATCGGAATGTGGGCGGTCAGCGAGCTCTTTGATAAGAGCTGCGGGTTATCTGGGACCAAGGTCGGATCACTGGCGAGTGCGCGGCAAGCGGCCGCGGCGCTATACTATGGCGCCTTTTTTCGCCGCAGCCGTGTCGGCGAAACCCTGATGTAGCAGGCTAGAAGCCTGTCTTACCCTGCCTGAAGAGGACCGTGCTCCATGGCCGTGATCAAGCAAGACGACCTGATCCAGAGCGTCGCCGATGCCCTGCAGTTCATCTCCTACTACCACCCGGTTGATTTCATCCAGGCCATGCATGAGGCCTACCTGCGCGAAGAATCGCCGGCTGCCCGGGACTCGATGGCGCAGATCCTGATCAACTCGCGCATGTGCGCCACCGGCCACCGCCCGATCTGCCAGGACACCGGTATCGTCACCGTGTTCGTCCGCGTCGGCATGGATGTGAGCTGGGCCGGCGCCACCATGAGCGTCGACGACATGATCAACGAAGGCGTACGCCGCGCCTACAACCTGCCGGAGAACGTCCTGCGTGCCTCCATCCTGGCCGACCCGGCGGGCGCGCGTAAGAACACCAAGGACAACACCCCGGCCGTGATCCACTACTCCATCGTCCCGGGCAACACCGTGGAAGTGGACGTGGCAGCCAAGGGCGGCGGCTCCGAGAACAAATCGAAGATGGCGATGCTCAACCCGTCCGACTCCATCGTCGACTGGGTCCTGAAGACCGTTCCGACCATGGGCGCCGGCTGGTGCCCGCCGGGCATGCTCGGCATCGGCATCGGCGGCACCGCCGAGAAGGCCGCGGTGATGGCGAAGGAAGTCCTGATGGACGAGATCGACATCCACGAGCTGAAGGCCCGCGGTCCGCAGAACAAGATCGAGGAAATGCGCCTCGAACTGTTCGAGAAGGTCAATCAGCTGGGTATCGGTGCCCAGGGCCTGGGCGGCCTGACCACGGTGCTGGACGTGAAGATCATGGACTACCCGACCCACGCAGCTTCCCTGCCGGTGTGCATGATCCCCAACTGCGCCGCCACCCGCCACGCACACTTCGTGCTCGATGGCTCCGGCCCCGCCGAGCTGGAAGCACCGTCCCTGGACGCCTACCCGGAGATCGTCTGGGAAGCCGGCCCGTCCGCGCGCCGCGTCAACCTGGACAGCATCACCCCGGAAGAAGTGCAGAGCTGGAAGCCGGGCGAGACCATCCTGCTCAACGGCAAGATGCTCACCGGCCGCGACGCTGCGCACAAGCGCATGGTCGACATGCTGAACAAGGGCGAAGAGCTGCCGGTGGACCTCAAGGGCCGCTTCATCTACTACGTCGGCCCGGTCGATCCGGTCGGTGACGAAGTGGTTGGCCCGGCTGGCCCGACCACCGCGACCCGCATGGACAAGTTCACCCGCCAGATCCTCGAGCAGACCGGTCTGCTGGGCATGATCGGCAAGTCCGAGCGCGGCCCGATCGCCATCGAGGCAATCAAGGACAACAAGGCCGTCTACCTGATGGCCGTGGGCGGCGCTGCCTACCTGGTCGCCCAGGCGATCAAGAAGTCCAAGGTCCTGGCCTTCGCCGAACTGGGCATGGAAGCGATCTACGAGTTCGAAGTCAAAGACATGCCGGTGACCGTTGCGGTCGACACCAATGGCGAGTCGGTGCACATCACCGGCCCGGCCATCTGGCAGAAGAAGATCGCCGAGAACCTGGCGGTGGAAGTGCAGTAATCACTGCATGAGCGCCCCATGAAAAAGCCCGGCCAAGTGCCGGGCTTTTTCATGTCTGCGATTCAGGTCCTGAAGGTCAGGCGCTGCGCGGCACCCGGCTCAGCTCGACGATGTTGTCACGGCGCTGGGCGAGGAACCGCGTGCAGCTCACCCGCAGGAAGGAAGCGAAGTTCACCACCTCCCCGCGGTAGTCCATCACCTCGTCGTAGAGCTTGGTGATCAGTTGATTGGTGGTCATGCCGTCCACCTCGGCGATCTCGCGCAGGATGTCCCAGAACTGGTTCTCCAGACGCAGCGTGGTGACCACGCCGCGGATGCGCAGCGAGCGCGAGCGTGACTCGTAGAGAATCGGGTCGGCCTTTACGTAGAGTTCGCACATGGACGGCTCCTCCAGGCTGGTTAACGGAATCAGTTTACAGGCTGATCTTCGTGCCCAGCACGTCGAGGAATTTCGCCAGCCAGGCGGGGTGTGCCGGCCAAGCCGGAGCGGTGACCAGGTTACCGTCGACGTGGGCGGCGTCCACCGGAATGTCCACATACTCGCCACCGGCCAGCGTCACTTCCGGGCCGCAGGCCGGGTAGGCGCTGCACGCGCGGCCCTTGAGCACGCCAGCGGCGGCCAGCAACTGGGCGCCATGGCAGACGGCAGCGATGGGCTTCTTCGCGGCATCGAAGGCTTTCACCAGTTCGATCACCTTGGCGTTCAGGCGCAAGTATTCCGGGGCGCGGCCGCCGGGGATCAGCAGCGCGTCGTAGTCTTCGGCGCGCACAGCGGCGAAGTCAGCGTTGAGGGCGAAGTTGTGCCCAGGCTTCTCGCTGTAGGTCTGGTCGCCTTCGAAATCGTGGATGGCGGTGCGGATGCTCTGACCGGCCTTCTTGTCGGGGCAGACGGCATGGACGGTGTGCCCGACCATCAGCAGTGCCTGGAACGGCACCATGGTTTCGTAGTCTTCGGCGTAATCGCCGACCAGCATCAGGATCTTCTTCGCGGCCATCGTGGGCATCTCCCGGCAGGGCCCGACCGTGGTGGCCAGGCATGCGGGAGAGCTTAGTCAGTCAGGCTGCCGGCGGGGTAATACGCCGCTACTACACCGTCGCGCGCTGGGCCGGCTCTACGGCCGGACGCTGTTCGGCGACCTGGCGCGCGTCTTCGAGGATCAGGTCGGCGCCCTTCTCCGCCACCATCATCACCGCGGCGTTGGTGTTGCCGGAGGTGACATTGGGGAAGATCGACGCATCGACCACGCGCAGCCCCTTGAGACCATGCACGCGCAGGCGGTTGTCCACCACTGAGGTCTGCGCGTCACTACCCATGGCGCAGCTGCCGCACAGGTGGTAGATCGAGCCGCAGTTCTCACGGAAGTACTGCAGCATCTGCTCGTCGGACTGAGTAGCGGGGCCCGGCAGGACTTCTTCCACGGTGATCTTCTTCAGCGCGGGGGCGTTCATGATCTTGCGGATCAGGTGGCTGCCCTGGATAGCCTCGTCGATATCCTTCTGCGTGCTCAGGTAGTTCGGGTCGATCAGTGCGGCGTCGGCCGGGTTCTTCGAGGCGATGCGGATCTCGCCGCGGCTGGTCGGACGGCAGGGGTTGAAGCAGAGCAGGAAGCCCGAATACGGCTCGGGTTTCAGGCTGGCCTTGTTGCTCTTGGGAATCTGGTAGGACAGCGGGTTGAAGTACAGCTGCAGGTTCGGGTGCTCCAGCTGATCGTCGCTGCGGAAGAAGCCGCCGCTCTGGTTCACGCTCATCGACAGCGGGCCCTTGCGGGTCAGCAGGTACTCCAGGCCAAGTTTCGCCTGGCCGAACAGCGAGCCGAAGTCATCGTTCAGGGTGCGGATATTGGCCTTGTAGTAGTAGCTGACGCACAGGTGGTCCTGCAGGTTCTTGCCCACGGCGGGCAGTTGGTGCACCTGGGGAATCTGGTGCTGGTCGAGCAGTTCGCGGTCGGCAACCCCGGACAGTTGCAGCAGCTTGGGCGAATCCACCGCACCGGCGGCGAGGATGACTTCGCGCTCGGCGCGGAACTCACGCTGCACGCCGCTCTGCTTCACGCTCACACCGATGGCGCGCTTGTTCTCGTCGAACAGCACGCGCTCCACCAGCGCGTTGCGCTCGATGGTCAGGTTTACGCGGTTCTGCGCCGGATGCAGGTAGGCGAAGCTGCTGGAGCAGCGCTGGCCGTTCTTCGTATTGACGTCATACAGGCCGGCGCCTTCGAAGTCCTTGCCGTTGAAGTCGTCGCTCAGGGGATAGCCCAGCTCCTGGCAGCCTTCGAGGAAGCGGTCGCAGATCGGATGGGTATGGCCCTTCATGGGCGTGATCCGGATAGGACCGTCAGCGCCGTGGTACTCAGTGTTGCCCAGCGGGTGCGATTCCAGCTTGCGGAAGTACGGCAGCACGTCCTGGAACGACCAGCCGTCGTTGCCGTTGGCGGCCCAGTCATCGAAGTCGTGGGCCTGGCCACGCACGTAGATCATCGCGTTGATCGATCCCGAACCACCCTGCACCTTGCCGCGCGGCGCATAGAGTTCGCGATTGGCGAGCTGCTTCTGCGGCTGGCTGTAGTACATCCAGTTGAAGGTCGGGTTGTAGTAGAGCTTGGCGAAGCCCACCGGGATCTTGAACCAGTGCGAGCTGTCCTTACCGCCGGCTTCCAGCAGCAGGACGCTGTGTTCGCCCGATTCGCTCAGGCGGGCGGCGAGGATGCAACCGGCTGAACCGGCGCCGACGATGATGTAGTCGTATTTCATGGAATGCGTACCGCGGTATTGGGTAAAACCCCGCGCACTCTTTCGAGGACGCGCGGGTCCGACATCAGCCTTTGGCCGGTGCGTTGTCTTTCACGTCGACGGGGTCCGGGCCCATCTGCAGGTGCAGGCGCTCGCCGGTGTAGGGGCTGTGGGCGCGCACCACGTCCATGTTCAGCTCGACGCCAAGGCCGGGCTCGCTGGACGGGATGATGTAACCGTCTTCCCACTGCAGCGGCTTCTTCAGCACCTGCGCGTGGAAGCCGTCCCAGGTGCCGATGCTTTCCTGGATCAGGAAGTTCGGCGTGCAGGCCGCCAGTTGGAAGCTCGCCGCCGCGCCGATGGGGCCGTTGTAGAGGTGCGGGGCAATCTGCGCGTAGAAGGCTTCGGCCATGGAGGCGATCTTCTTGCCTTCGAGCAGGCCGCCGCAGCGACCGACGTTCATCTGCAGGATCGACGCGCCGCCGGCCTGCAGTAACTTGAAGAATTCGTACTTGGTGGTCAGGCGCTCGCCGGTGGCAATCGGGATGCTGGTCTTGGCGGCAACCTGGCCCATGGCTTCTTCCTGGCCCGGCGGGATCGGCTCCTCGAACCACAGCGGGTCGTACTTCTCCAGGCGCCTGGCCAGGCGGATGGCCGAGGACGGCACCATCTGCCCGTGGGTGCCGAACAGCAGGTC
The DNA here is from genome assembly GCF_014852585.1 of Pseudomonas sp. PDM18. Classification (GTDB taxonomy): domain Bacteria; phylum Pseudomonadota; class Gammaproteobacteria; order Pseudomonadales; family Pseudomonadaceae; genus Pseudomonas. Next base: position 935,631 of record NZ_JACVBX010000001.1, read on the forward strand.
GCATTTACTACCCACCGCTTCGCGGATCTTGCGGCAGAAGGTCTCGCAGCGATCCAGCACTTCCAGCGATACCTGGTGGCCGGAGAACGCCGTGTAGGGGCCGGCCGGGTCGAACTTCAGCGCGGTGAAGCCGAGCTTCATATTCTCAATGGCGCACTCGGCGGCCAGTTCCGGGTCGGAGTAGTCGTACTCGCCCTGGGCGTTCTTCGGGTACAGGTAGGTGTAGGAGCGCAGGCGCTCGTGGACCTTGCCGCCGAGCAACTCGTAGACCGGCTTGTTCGCCGCCTTGCCGATGATGTCCCAGCAGGCCATTTCCAGGCCGCTGACGATGCCCATCATGGTCAGGTCGGGGCGCTGGGTGAAACCGCTCGAATAGGCGCGACGGAAGAAGCGCTCGATATGGTGCGGGTCCTGGTTCTCCAGGTAGCGGCCGAACACGTCCTCGATGGCCGGGACCATGACCTTGGGATGGAAGGTGGCGGCATAGATCTCGCCGACGCCTTCGATGCCGCAATCGGTCTTCAGCTTGACGAACAGCCAGTACATACCACCGACGTGGGGCGGCGGGACGGCGACCACATGGGTTTCGAGGGAGACGATCTTCATGCTTGTTTCGCTCTCTTCTGGATGCGCTTGTTCAGGATCAGGGTGGCGACCACGCCCAGCAGGCCCATCACCACGACGTAGGAGAAATAGATCTGGTAGCCGACGAAGCCGGGGAAGCGGTCAGTGATCCAGCCGTTGAGCAGCGGCAGGTAGGCATCGGGCGAGTAGCCGATGACCGAGATGATGCCGATGGCCAGGCCGGTGACGCGCAGCGGGATGCGGCAGTCGTCCAGCACGGCCCAGTACAGGCCGCGGATGGCGTAGGTCATCAGGCCGATGAAGATCACCAGGAAGATCAGCACGCCGAGCACATGCAGGCTCGGCAGCACGATCAGGCCGATCATGCCCAGCGCGGAGAGCAACATCGCCCAGGTCAGCACGCCGGCCTTGGAGAAGCGGTCACCCAGCCAGCCACCGCCGATGCCGCCCACCGGGCGCATCCAGAGCTTGATGGTGGTGATGATGCCAGCAGCGGTGGCGGAGAGGCCGAAACCGCCTTCCTGCAGGTAGGCCGAGAAGCTGTAGGTGGCCCAGAAGAAGTGGTAGCCGCAGAAGACGATGGCGGTGACCAGCCAGAGTTCGGGGATGCGCAGCAGGGTGCGGAAGTCTTCCAGCAGGTTGCCCTTTTCGGCGCGGGACTGCTTGCCGTTCTTCTGCGGATCGCGCACCAGCATCAGCGCGGCGCCCAGCACGATGCAGAAGATCGCGTACATATGGATGACCAGTTGCAGGCCCTGGGCGTTCTTCTCGCCACGGGTCTCGGTGACGTAGGCGAACAGCGCGATGGCAATAGTCGCCAGCAGCGCCTCGACCAGCCCGCGGCCACCGTCGAGCACGCCGAAGAAGCGCCCCTGCTCATCTTCGCCGGCGAGCATCTTCACCCGCTTGATCAGCGCGGCCCAGAATGTCAGGCCGGTGGTGACGCCGAAACCGCAGAAGATCACCAGCAGCGTGTCGAAGCCCGGCAGCATGGCGTACCACATACCGAGCAGGCCGGTGCCGATCAGCGAGAAGCTGATCAGGAAGCGCGGTGACAGGCGATCCGCCAGCCAGCCGCTGGGCAGGTAGCTGAGCAGGAAGGCGGTGCCGAGGATCGAATAGAGGTAGCCCAGTTCGCTGTTGTTGATCGCCAGCGCCTCGAGCATGGTGCTCTGATACACCTGGCGCAGATACAGCATCGGGTAGATCGCCCCCGCCGCGAGCACGAGCAGTGCGAGCTGGATGTAACGGGTGAGGTTGGCGTTAGCGGGCACGGCCATGGGCATGGCTTCTGCACTTATTGTTTTTTTCATCATGCATCTCGCAGCCGGCTCGGTCGCCGGCAACTGGTCGGAACAGCAGTGGGAGTGACGGAGCCCAGGCAGTGGGCCCCGTGGGTTGGATCAGCAGATCAGCGAATCAGAACTTCAGGACCACGAGGCGCGTCTGGGTGAACTCCAGCATCCCGTGCTTGCCGTCGTCGCCGCCCAGGCCCGAGCGCTTCCAGCCGGCGTGGAAGCCCTGGTAGGGGTCGGCGGGCGTGCGGTTGATGTAGATCTCGCCAGCCTCGATGTGGTTGGCGACCTTCATGGCGTTGCGGTAGTTCTCGGTGAACAGCACCGAGGACAGGCCGAACTGGTGGTCGTTGGCCATGGTCAGCGCGTCGTCGAGGGTCTCGTAGGACAGCACCGGCAGCACCGGGCCGAAGATTTCCTCCTGAACGATCTCCATGTCCTGGCGGCAGCCGCTAAGCAGGGTCGCCGGATAGAAGTGGCCGGCGCCCTCGGGCAGCACGCCGCCGCACTCCAGCACGGCACCTTCGGCCAGCGCGCGCTGGACCTTGGCGTGCACGTCCTGGCGGGCGCGGGCGTGTTGCAGCGGGCCCATCAGGCTGGCGTCTCTGGCACGGTTGCCAATGCGCACGGCGGCCATCTTCTCGCGCAGCAGGGCGAGGAAACGCTCATGCACGCTGGCCTGCACGTAGACGCGCTCAATGGCGGTGCACAGCTGGCCGCAGTGGGTGGTCTTGGAGGCGACGATGGCGACGGCAGCTTTATCCAGGTCGGCATCCGCCTCGATGATCGCCGGGGTCTTCCCGCCCAGTTCCAGGGATGGCTTGGCGATGTTGGCCTTGCAGTAGTCGAGCACGATACGGCCGGCGCCGACGCTGCCGGTGAGGGTGATCAGGCCGATCTGCGGCTGCTGGCAGAGCACGGCGGCGACGTCGTGATTCATGGTCAGCACGTTCAGCACGCCGGCGGGCAGGCCGGCTTCCTCGGCGCAACGGGCGATCTCGAAGGCGGAAGTCGGGGTGTTGTTGCTCGGGCGCACCACCACGGTGTTGCCGGTGATCAGCGCCGGCGCGACCTTGCGCAGGAAGGTGTACACCGGGTAGTTGAACGGGATCAGCGCCACGACCACGCCGATCGGTTCGCGCTGCAGCAGGATGGTTTCGTCGGCGGAATCGCTGGGTATGACTTCGCCTTCGATGCGACGCGCCCATTCGGCGTGGTAGCGGGTGATCTGGCCGGCGTAGAAAGCTTCGCTGCTGGCGTCGGCCAGGCTCTTGCCGGACTCAGCGGCCAGGGCGGCGCCGATACGATCGGCGTTACGCTCCAGCGCTTCGGCGAAGCGGCGCAGGTGCTCGCCACGCTCGATGGCCGGCAGGCGGGCCCAACCGCGCTGGGCGCGAGCGGCGGCTTCCACGGCGTTGCGCACATCGGCTTCGGTCGCAGCCGGCACCTGGGCGACCTGCTGCTCGGTCGCCGGGTCGTACACGGCGATGTGGGCGGAGGAAGCTTCGGCAAAGCGGCCGTCGATGAAGTTTCGATCTGTACGCATGGTCATGTCCTGTCGTTCTAGCAAGGCTTCGGGCCGGGGGCGGCCCCACGCAACGACAAGGTGCAGACTGGCTCATGCAAGCGACGGGCAAGTCGGCGCGGCGCAGGCAGGAAGGTGACTCTTGTCGTTATCGGTTGGCCGAAGTTTCGACAGCCGCCCAGGTCACGACAAGCGATTAATAGACCGCCATAACATGCAAAAAACGCAGGTTAGTGCGCGTAGGAAAGTCACCACTTCCTACAGGAAACGACGATGGATTCGTTCAGGAAAGACTGATGATGGAGCCCGATCCCGCCAGGTTGCGCTCGGTCATCCACACCTCCTGCTGCAACCACTCATGGAAGCGTTGAACGTGGGACGGTAACTCCTGCTCCGGCCGGCTGACCCACCAGTAGGACTGGTGCCCCTGCACCTCGACGTCGAGCATCTGCACCAACTGCCCCGCCGCCAGTTCACGGGCGACCATCTGCCGGTCGGCGATAGTGATGCCCAGCCCGTCGATGGCCGCGCGGATGGCCATGTCCAGGAGGTCGAACTCGTAGCCGCCCTGCAGGTCGACGCCCTGGATCTTCGCGGCATCCAGCCAGTGGCGCCAGGTCAGGAAGCGCTGGTCGTCGCGCGCCAGCACATGCAGCAAAGTCATGCTGCGCAGGTCGATGTCCTGCTCCTCGCGCTGCGCCAGCAGGTTGGGCGCGCACACCGCGATGTGCCGCTCGTGCATCAGCAGCGAGCTGTCCAGGCCGTCCCATTCGCCGTTGCCGAAACGGATCGCGCAATCCAGCGTGCTGCTCTGCGCAAGGCTGTCCTGCAGGTTGGTGGTCAGGCTCACTTCAAGGTCGGGGTGCGCTTCGCGCAGGCGCGACAGACGCGGCAACAGCCAGCGCAGGGCGAAGGTCGGCGGCGCGTTGACCCGCAGGCGGTTGAGGTGGTGGCGCTGCTGGATACCGCGCACCGTCAGCTCGATGCGGTCGAATGAGAGTTGCAGCGCGCGCAGCAGTACACGCCCGGCCTCGGTCAGCTCCAGGTGATGATGCCGGCGCACCAGCAGGCTCTCGCCCAGTTGTTCCTCCAACTGGCGCACCTGGCGGCTGACCGCGCTCTGGGTCACGTTGAGCAGCTCGGCCGCACGGGTAAAGCTCCCGGTGCTGCCGGCGACTTCGAAGGCCTTCAGCGCATTGAGCGCCGGAATCTTGCGTTTCACCCACCCTTCCCTGCCCGCCGGCCTTCCCCGTGCGGGCTTCGTCTGCGCGCTGATCAGAAGTAATAGCCGATGTTGGCGTACAGCTGATTCTCCCAGTGGTCGGTGCCACCTTCGGCCAGACTCCGGGTGTAACTGCTGCCACCGATATACGGGTCGTTGCGGCCGTTTAGCCATTCCACGGCGATGTACACCGACTTCACCGAGAAGGAGGTGCCGAGGATGAAACGCTCGGAGGTCTTGAAGTCATCGGCGGATTTATCGAAGGCGCTGTAATTGCCATAGATCTTCACGCCGCTGACCCAACCATCAAGGAAATTTCCGGGAATGCTGTAGCTCAGGTCGCCGACGTATAGGTTACCGCGGCTGGCAACATTGAAAGTACCGTCGTACCCACCGAATGTGACTACCTCGTCGCTACCCGGATTCCTAGGAGACATCTGCTGGCGGGCAGCTTGCAACTGCACGCCCCACGGGCCGTTCTGCCCCATGTAGTGGACGGCGTAGGCATTGCGCCGGCCGTCGTTGCCGGTGTCGCGGTTTTCCAGGCGCGAGGTCAGCGCGGAAGCGCCCACCTCGGCTTTCCAGTCGCCCAGCTGCAACGAGCGCGCCACGCGGCCGACCAGGATCTGTCGTTCCTTGTTGCGGTTGCCGTCGGCGACGTAGCTGTCGGCATCGGTGACCACGGTGGAATAGCTGGCGCCGTTGCTGGTGCCGTTGCCGGCCCACGCTGGCCGCGCATAGGCGCCGAGCTGAAAGTTCCAGCCGCCCTGCTGCTGAATGTACTTCACACCGACATCGTTGACGTCTTCCAGGCCAACAACGTTGCCCAGGGTTTCGTAGAAGGTGCTGCCGAAGTAGGGCTGCAGGCCGAAGGGAATGCTGTTGAGGCCGACCTGCACCTGTTTGTCCGGATCGAACTTGTAGCCGATCCAGGCGTACTCGGCGAAGTTCACGTCGCCAAAGTGCTGGGTGTACTGGTAGGGATAGTCCTTGCCGTACCACCGGTAACGCGCCGCGCCGATCCAGGTGTCGGAGGTGTAGGTGACGCGCAGCATCGCGGTATCGATGCCGAACTTCTCGATGTCGCGGTCCGGGTCATGATCCCAACGCGCACGCACGGCGCCGCCGATGTCCAGGTTGTCGGTCACCGGTACGGCGATGGCGGTGGAGCTGAGGGCGAAGAGTGCGGGAAGCAGGAACGGCAGGTGGAGTCTGGCCACGTTGAAGGTGCCTCGGCTGGTTTCTTGTCGTTATGGGAGTCGCCCGCGCCCGGTGCTCCCCGGTGCGTGAGCGCGGCCGAAACTAGCCCTTGGCCGAGCCGCCACACAAACGACTAAATCGCAACCCAAACCCGAGAAAAACGCATACTCCAAAAGCATCGCCATCGCTAGAATCAGCGAAAAAAGCCCGCGCCACGAGCGTACTTCCGGATGGCCCCGCCATGCGTAATCTGCCGCCCTTGACCATGCTCCGCGTTTTCGAAGAAGTAGCCCGCCACCGCAGTTTCAATCGTGCGGCCGATGCACTGAACGTCACCCAGGGAGCCGTCAGCCGGCAGATCAAGCAGTTGGAGGAATACCTTGGAATCAGCCTTTTCCTACGCACACCCCGTGGGCTGACGTTGACCGAAGCCGGCAGTGCCCTCGCTCCGCACCTGGGCGAAGCCTTCGACCAGATCGAACGTGCGCTGCAGGCCGTGCGCGTGCCCAACCTGCGTCAACGCCTGCGCATCCTCGCTCCACCGACCTGGGGTACCCGCTGGCTGTCGCCGCGTCTGCGCAGCTTCCTCAAGCGCTATCCGGACATCAACCTGAGTGTCACCAACCACCTGGACGGCGAGAATGCCGGCGAGCTGGACTGCCGCATCCGCTTCGGTCTGGAGCAGGCCGTCCACTGCCACAGCGAGCTGCTGGTGATGGAACGTCACATCGCCGTGGCGAGCCCGGAGCTGTTCGACGGAGAGCAACCACCGGATCTCAATGCCCACCCGCTGCTGCACATCCTGCATGAGGGCAAGCGCCTGCGGGTTTGGGAAAACTGGCTGGAAGCGGTAGGCCGCAGCGACGTCGATGCCGCCAGCGGCATCGAGTTCAGCACCCTGGACCAGGTCATCCACACGACCCTGGCCGGGGGCGGACTGGCGGTGATCGACCGGCAGATGATCGAGCGGGAGCTTCTCAGCGGAAGCCTGCTGCCGATCACCCCCGTCGAAGTGATCGGTCCCTACGGCTACTGGCTGGATATCGCGACTGACCGGCAGGGCCTGTCGAAGGTACAGCGCTTCCAGGACTGGTTGAGTCTGGTCAGCAATCCCTGAGCGTCAGCAACGCCCAGGGAGCGCTGGCTGCATCAAGCCACGCTGGCGACTTTGCCCGGCGATGCCGGCGCCGCAGCGTCCTCCTCCGCGCGACCGCAATCGGTGAGGGTCAGGTACTTGGTTTCCGGCGCCCAGGCTATGGAGATGATTGCGCCCAGCAGCAGGATGCCGGCGAGGATCGCCATGGTCGGGTTGAGCCCGATGCCTGCCACGCTGACCGGCAGCAGGAAGGTGCTCAGTGCCGAGCCCAAGCGGCTGGCCGCCGTCGCCAGGCCGATTCCGCCGGCGCGTACTTCAGTGGGGAAGCTTTCCGCCGGGTAGACGCCGACCAGGTTGCTCACCGCCGACAGCACCAGGGTGAACAGGCCGAAGCACGCGACCATCAGCCAGGCCATGCTGCCCGGCAGCAGCACCAGCAGGAACAGCGAAGCGGCGAGGATCAGGAAGGAGTTGATGAGGAAGCCGCGGCGGCTGAACTTGATGGTGCACCAGATACCCAGCAGCGCGCCGACGATCAGTAGTGCGTTGAGCATCATCTCGGTGCCGAAGCCTTCGGACAGTCCCATCTTCTGCAGGATCGACGGCAGGAAGGTGTAGATGGCGAAGTACGGCATGACGATGCAGATGAAGAACAGGCAGTTGAACGCCGTGCGCTTGCGGTATTGCGCGCTGAACAGCGCCTTGTAGCCGCTGTGCTTGCGATTGATGACTTCCTCGTCGATCTCCACGTTGGCGCCCAGGTGCTTCCTGACGATGGCGCGGGCTTCTTCGATGCGGCCCTTGTAGACCAGCCAGCGCGGCGACTCGGGGGTGCCGATACGGGCGATCAGGATCATCGCCGCCGGAATGGCCGAGGACGCCAGCATCCAGCGCCAGGCGTCATCGCCCAGGGACAGCATGGCCGTGCCGACGAAGGTGGCGGCGACGTAGCCGAAGGTCCAGATCACGCTGAACGATCCCAGCAGCACACCGCGATGCTTGCGTGGCGAGAACTCGGCGAGCATGGCGTGGCCGACGCTGAAGTCGCCGCCCAGGCCGATGCCGATCAGCACCCGGCAGAGGAACAGCTGCATCGCGGTTTCCACATAGAACTGCATCACCGATGCAGCCGTGATCAGCACGAAACTGATGAGGAATATCTTCTGCCGGCCGAGGTGGTCGGAAATCCAGCCGAAGAACAGGCTGCCGAGGAACAGGCCGAACAGCGCCGAGCTGCCGATCAGGCCCTGCCAGAACGGCGTCAGCGCCATCTGCGGATTGATCAGGGTAAAGGCGATGCCGATCAGGCCGAGGATGTAGCCATCGGTGAAGTGGGCGCCGAAGGTGAGGCCGGCGATCTTGATGTGGAACCTGCCGATGGGCAGGTCATCGATTTTGACTGGTTGACCCGACATGATCGTCTCCGAGTTTTTGTTATAGGAAACACCGCGAGGTTGAACCACCGCGCCCTTGGCGGCGCGGCGGATGAGGCAGAACGCCTTTGGGGCGCGTCAGGCAGACAGGCCGCCCATGAGCAGGTACTTGATCTCCACGTAGTCCTCGATGCCGTATTTCGAGCCTTCGCGGCCCAGGCCTGACTCCTTGATGCCGCCAAAGGGCGCCACCTCGGTGGAGATGATTCCTTCGTTGATGCCGACCATGCCGGCCTCCAGCCCCTCGGCCATGCGCCAGACGCGGCCGATGTCGCGGCTGTAGAAATAGGCGGACAGGCCGTAGGGCGTGTCGTTCGCCAGATTCAGGACTTCAGCCTCGTCGCGGAAGCGGAAGCAGGCGGCGACAGGGCCGAAGGTTTCCTCACTCGCGATGAGCATTTGCGGATTCGCTTCGGCCAGCACGGTGGGCTCGTAGAAGGTGCCACCCATTGCATGGCGGCGACCGCCACAGAGTACCCGTGCGCCCTTCTCCACCGCGTCACCGACGTGTTGCTCGACCTTGGCCAGCGCCGCTTCGTTGATCAGTGGGCCCTGCTCGGTCTCGCCTTCCAGCGCATTGCCCACCCGCATGGCGCGCACGGCTTCGGTGAGGCGCGAAACGAAAGCCTCGTACACCCCCTCCTGGATGTAGAAGCGATTCACGCACACGCAGGTCTGTCCGGTGTTGCGGAACTTCGACGCCATGGCGCCGCGCACGGCGGCCTCGATATCGGCGTCATCGAAGACGATGAAGGGGGCGTTGCCGCCCAGCTCCAGCGAGACCTTCTTCAGCGTCTCCGCCGCCTGGCGCATCAGCAGCTTGCCGGTGCGGGTCGAGCCGGTGAACGACAGTTTGCGCACCGCCCCCGATGCCTGCAGCGCGCCGCCGATGGCCGGGGCGTTGCCAGAAACGATGTTGAACACGCCCGGCGGGATGCCCGCTTCTTCCGCCAGCACCGCGAGGGCGAAGGCCGACAGCGGGGTTTCTTCCGAAGGCTTGAGAATCATCGTGCAGCCGGCGGCCAACGCCGGACCGACCTTGCGGGTGACCATCGCCAGAGGGAAGTTCCACGGAGTGATCGCCGCGACCACGCCGATCGCCTGCTTGATGACCACGATGCGCGCATCACCCTTGTGCGAAGGGATCACATCGCCGTAGACACGTTTGGCTTCCTCGGCGAACCACTCGAGGAAGCTCGCCGCATAGGCTACTTCGCCCTTGGCCTCGGCCAGCGGCTTGCCCTGCTCGGTACTGAGCAGGCGCGCCAGATCGTCCTGGCGCTGCAGCATCAGCTCGCCCCAGCGGCGGATGCGCGCGCTGCGTTCCTTGGCAGTCAACGCGCGCCAGGCCGGCAATGCGCGTTCGGCGGCGGCGATGGCGGCGTTGGTTTCCTCGGCGCCACCACGGGCGACTTCGACGATCAGCGCACCGGTGGCCGGGTTGCGCACCGGATAGGTCGCGCCACCGGTCACCCATTGGCCGTCGATATAGTGGCCGGTCTTCAGCAGCTCGCTCATGCCACCGCCTCCGTCAGCGCGAAGGCTTCGCGCATGGGCCGGGCAGCACGCAGGATGCGCTTGCCGGCGGTGTAGTCGTTGATCACGTCGCAGGGCGTGTAGTTGCGCTCCAGCTCGTGGATTTCCTCATCATCCAGACGGGTTTCCAGTGCAGCCAGCGCGCTGTCGAACTGCGCGGTGGTGTCGGCGCCGACCAGCATGCAGTCCACGCCCGAATGCTGCAGGACCCAAGCCTGGGCGATCTGCGCGTTGGACACGCCGCGGCGCTGGGCCACGCGCTGCACGGAGCGGGCGATCTCGAAGGAGGCTTCGTCGGCGTACATCTGCTGCGTGAAGAAGTCGGTCTGGTTGCGCGTGGAGTTCGCATCGCCGGTTAGCAGGCCGCGCGCCAGCGGGCTGAACACCGAGACGCCGAGGCCCTGGTCGCGGCAGAACGGGATCATCTCGCGCTCTTCCTCGCGGTAGGCGCAGTTGAGCTGCAGCTGCATGTTGATCGGCTTGACCCAGCCGTTGCGCTCGCAGGCCATGAGGATCTTCGCCAGCTGGCCGGTGAGCATGGTGGACACGCCGATGTAGCGGGCCTTACCGGCGCGGACGATGTCGTTCAGCGCGCCCATCACCTCTTCCACCGGGGTGTTCACGTCGTAGAAGTGCAGCATGTAGATGTCGACGTAATCCATGCCCATGCGCTTCAGGGAGGCATCGATGCCATCCATGATGTGCTTGCGCGAATGGCCGCTGGCGTTGATGCCGGGACGGGTGCCGTAGCCGACCTTGGTGGTGATCACCACGTCCTCGCGACGCACCAGGCGCTTGAGGATGCGGCAGACCACTTCTTCGCCGACGCCGGCGGAATAGAAGTCGGCCAGATCGATGAAGTTCACGCCGGCATCCAGCGCATGCTTCACGATCGGCTCGCTCCTGGCCTCATCGAAAATCCACGGTTTCCAGTCCGGGGTGCCCATGTTCATGGTGCCCAGGCACAGCTTGGACACCTGCAGGCCGGAGTTGCCGAGACGGATGTATTGCATGCTGCTGACCTCAGGCCTTGGGGGTGTAGAAGGGGTTGGCGATGGCGTTGACCACGTCGGCCAGCTGCGCGCGCTCGGGCTTGCAGCTCAGCGCCGCGCGGATCGCGGTGCGGCAGGCGTTGTAGTTGTTCAGGTAGACGGCATCGAGGTCGTCGCAACCGGGGTTGACCCAGTTGGCGGTGACGATGGCCCACTCGTCCTCGGCTTCCGGCGGCAGCGTGCCGTCTAGCAGCGCCTCGGTGACGGCCTTGGCGATGCCCGCCTGGGACGCGCCCCAGGTGGCGTTGGCGTGCATATCGCCGTTGATCTCGGCCTTGTTCACGTAAAGGGTCATTGGCTTGACCGGAATGTTCGGCTGCGCGATCACCATGAATGGGCAGTGCCCCTGACTGGGCGAGGAAAGGCTGTTGGAGAAGGCTTGGCCGGCCGGTCCGCTGCGCGGGCCGAGCAGGATGTTGATGTGCGCGGCATTGACGCCGGGGCCTTCGAAACCTTCACCGATGTACAGGTCGAGCTTTTTCATGGGGTACCTCATGGAACCGTGGGGTGTAAGAAAGCCCGGGCCTGCTTGCGCGGCCCGTGGCAAAACCGGCGCAGTGGCGCCGGGGGAAAGCGGAAGGGGGATCAGGAATCGACGGGCGAGTCGGACGGGTGCGCGAAGGCACCGGACAGGCCGGAAAACGGAGGACGGATCGAGGGCGGGGAAAACAGGCAGGTGATCATGTCGCGTCGCTCTTTGTTGTTGTCGATGAGCTGGTGCGACGATTTTTAGCACCGGGCCCGAGCGGCCCGGTAACCACAAAAACTCAAGGAGTTATGACTTGCCCTCATAACTGCAGAGCGCGATGAATCTCAGAGCCCGATGCGCTCGAAGAAGCCCGGCCCTTCCACTTCCTTGCCGCTGGCGGCAATGCTCACCGGCTCCTGGACCTGCCGGGTGGCGGGGATTTCCCGCGAGCCCAGCTCCTTGCCCACCAGTTGCAGCGGGCCGGCGCCCTGGCCGGCGGTGTGTTCGTACTTGGGCGGCGTGTGGGTCTCGTCGTAGCGCAGGTAGTAGACCTCGCCAGCGCGGGCTTCCAGGGTGAAGCCGGCGATCAGAGTGAAGTCCAGGCTGCCGCCGGCGAAGTAGGTCCAGAAGCTGCCCAGCAACGGGCGGCGCATCTGCAGCGGATAACTGCCGGGGGCGAAGCTCAGGGCGAAGTAGCCGTTGCTCGGCAGGCTGCCGATCAGTTCGTTGTTGATGAACAGGCCCGGCGCCTCCAGCTCTTCGTCGGACCACTGGTTCTGCGGCCGGTAGATGTACACCGTGGCCTGCTGCGCATCTGCGGGCAACGCGCCGAAAGGCGGCCCGTCCACCGCGCCGAAGAACGCGCCGGGCGAGCTGCAACCAGCGAGCATCAGGAGAAAGGCGCACAGGGCCACTCGGAGCATGGAAAGTCCCTCTTATGGTTATCCCCGGAGCATAACCAGCGCTTCGCGCCTTGCCACCCGTCGAAAGTCCGGGTCTACGGCATCACAGTTACCGGCGCCCTCGCCCCCGCCTACCCCTTCCTGTTTGACACTGTTCCCAGGCAAGCGAAGTATTATCCGGTATTACCTTTTAGTAAGAGGTGTGAACATGGCCACTTCGGTCAAACTCGACGAGGAAATGCTCGCCCGAATCCGCGAACTGGCCGAGCTGCGCCAGCGCTCGCCGCACTGGATCATTCGCGAAGCCATCGGCCAGTACGTGGTGCGCGAAGAGCAGCGCGAAAAGCTGAAGAAGGAAACCGAGCAGGCGTGGGAGGAGTTCCAGGCAACCGGTCAGCACGTCACCGCGGAGGCCGTGGAGAACTGGCTGAACAGCTGGGGCGCTGAGGACGAACAAGACACTCCGAAATGCGAGTGATCTACGCACCTGCAGCACTGCGCGACCTCGAACGTCTGCGGCGTTTCCTGCGGGAAACCAACCCTGCCGCCGCAAGCCGCCCCGGCCGGGTCATCATCGAAGCCACCCAGGCCCTCGCCGCGTATCCGCAGATAGGCCGGCTGATCGATGATCTGCCGGTGACCTTTCGCGAATGGCCGATCGATTTCGGCGACAGCGGTTACCTCGCCCGCTACCGCATCGACGGTGAAACCCTGGTGATCCTCGCCATCCGCCACCAGCGCGAAGCCGGCTACTGAACCCGTATCAACTCAGATCCTTGAGCCAGAACATCAGCGACTTGGCAGTCTCCTGTTGCTCGCCGATATCGCGCCAGTGGTATTCGGTCTGCAGGGAGGGTTGCGGAGTGAAACCCTGCTGCAGCCAGAAGGCGTCCGGCGAGCGGTAGCTGGCAGGGCGCGCGGAATGCTCCGGCGGCCGCCGAAGGGCGCAGAACGCACACCAGTCGAAGCGATCCAGGCCACGCGCAAAGCGCTCGCGCTCCTCGAAGAAGCGCCGGTCGAGATCAGCGCTGCGGTACTGGGGCAGAACCACCGACTCGCCAAGATAGAAGATTCGCTCCGGATTCCAGCCTTGCGCCAGGAACGGCTGCTGGAAAGCCTCGGCCTCGTCCAGCAACGGCAGCCCGGTCGAGGCCCCGACCACCCGGCCTTCATCGATCACCAGCACGCACAGGCTCCAGGCCGAGCGCACATGGCTGGCGAGGTACCCGGCTTCGTACTCCGGGCTGCCGTCGAAGAGGTACGGATACTCGCGGAACACGCTGATGCGCAGTCGCGCCAGATCATCGATGAACGGGCGAAGAGCGTCGCCGCTGAGCAGACGGATATCCAGGGGCATGGTGGGAGTCCGCAGGTGCCGCCACCGGCAAGGTGGCAGCGATGTCGAAACCTAGCATGCGCCGCGAAGCCTGCCGAGGTTCCGGCTGCGACAGAAGGGTCTCCCTGCGCGCCAGGTTTCAAGGCAGTTCGCGGGGAGGGCCGACGAAGACGACTCAGGACTCCGTCACCACCCGTCGTCGTGTGGCCGGCGGTGTTGTGGGCGGAACCGGCAGCAGGTGACGCACCAGCCATTTGCGCACAGGCACCACGCAGCGCTCCTGTACCAGCACGCAACTGGTGACCATGAACAGCAGGAACAGCGGGTACAGCCACAGCGACAGTTGCTGGTGCGTTGCCGACTCCACGCAGAAGGCCCAGTCCGCCAGGCAGTCTCCCGGTGCGCGAATCAGCTTCTCGGTGCGCGAGAACAGGGTGAACAGCGGCACATGCAAGGCGAACAGCGACAGCGACGCCGCCCCCAGACGTGGCGACCAGTGGCGGACCAGGCTGCTCTGCGGCTCGCGCGGCAAGGCGCTCATGTACACAAGCACCAGCTGCGCCGGGAGCAGCAGGCCGTTATGCAGCAGGAAGTACCAGTACTTGGCGCCGTGGGTGTAGAGGTAATCGGCGACGAGGAAATTGGCCAGCACGAAAGCGCCCATCGCCACCAGCATCCCGCGTCCCGGCAGGCGGCCGGCACCCTTGTACTCGCGGAACAGCCCGTAGGCGAGGATGCCGCTGAGGAACTCCGGCAAACGCAGCAGCGGGTTGCGGTGCAGCAGGCCGGTCCAGGGCATGCCGTACTGCTCGCTGGCGACCACCAGGATCGGCGGAATCAGGTAGAGCCCCCACAGCGCCAGCAGCCAACGCCACTTGTTCGTCAGGCGTGCCAGGCGTGGGGCGACGAAGGGGAAGCAGAGGTAGAAGAAGAACAGCGTCGACAGCGACCAGAGCGGCGCGTTGAAGGTCAGGTAATACGGGTTCCAGGCCTGCAGCATGGTGAGTTGGAGGATGCTGTTGAACAGCAGTTCGCGGTCGCTCATCCAGTGGTGGAACAGCTCCGGCTGCAGCCGCCCGATGGCTTCGTTGGTGTCATAGATGACGAAGCGCGGCGTCGCCTGGTCGAGGTCCGGGCCGATGCCCAACCCGCTCACCACCAGCAGCACGGCGATGGTCAGCAGGATCGAGAAGATATGCAGCGGGTAGAGGTTGGACAGGCGCTTGGTGAAGAAGCTGCGCGGGCTCTCGCGCAGCTGCCCGTCGGTGACGTAGACGTGGCAGAGCAGGAAGCCGGAGAGCACGAAGAAGGTGCTGGTGGCGAAGAAGCCCAACGCGGTGAGGTCATCGAGGCCGGCGAACTTCTGCTCCGCCGGGTAGCTGTGCAGCGTGTGATAGATCACCACGTAGAGGCCCATCAGGAAGCGCAGCCACTCCAGCCCGATGAAACGCTCCTTTTTTTGTATGTTCTCCACGCTTCTCTCCTTCCAGGTAGGCGAACGACAGCTGGACGAACCACAACGACATCAGCGGCGGCGGTCGAGGAAGTTCACCACCAATCGGTCCAGCGAGCCCCACAGGCGCTCGCGCAGGCGCTTCCACCAGGGGCGCGCGCGCCAGAAGCCCAGGTCGATCTCGCGGCTCTGTGCGAAATCGGCGGCCAGGCAGTCGGCCACCGCCGCGGTGAATGGCGGATCGAACGCTTCTACATTGGCCTCCAGATTGAACCGAAGGTTCCAATGATCGAAGTTGCACGAGCCGACGCTGACCCAGTCATCGACCAGTACCATCTTCAGATGAAGGAAACGCGGCTGGTACTCGAAGATCTTCACCCCGGCGCGCAGCAGGCTCGGGTAATAGCGCTGGCCCGCGTAGCGCACGGGCGCATGATCGGTGAGGCGCCCGGTAAGCAGCAGGCGCACATCGACGCCACGCTGGGCGGCCTTGCGCAAGGCGCGGCGGACTTTCCAGGTCGGCAGGAAATACGGCGTCGCCAGCCACACGCGCTGGTGCGCGCCACGTAGCGAGCGCACCAGCGCCTGGAGAATGTCGCGGTGCTGACCGGCGTCGGCATAGGCGACCCGCGCCAGACCTTCGCCGTAGTTGGGGATCGGCGGCAGGCGGGTCAGCAGGACTTCCTCGCGGGGCTTCCAGGCGCGCACGCCAAGGCAGGCATTCCACTGCCGCTCGAATAGCCGTTGCCAGTCGGCAACGATGTGGCCGGTCATCTCGACCATCACTTCATGCCAGTCGCTGCGGTTCTCCCGCGCGGACCAGAACTCATCGGTGGCGCCGGTGCCGCCGACATAGGCGATGCGTTCGTCCACCAGCAGCAGCTTGCGGTGGTCGCGGTATAGGTTGCGGATGCCGGCCTTCCAGTTCAGCGGGTTGTAGTGGCGCAGCTCGCCGCCCGCCTCCCGCAGTTGGCGCGTCCAGGAACTGGAGAGTTTCAGGCTGCCGAAGGCGTCGAACAGGCAACGCACCTTCACGCCGCGCGAGCGCGCAGCCAGCAAGCGATCCAGCAGCGCCTCGGCGCAGCTGCCGCTTTCCACCAGATAAAGCTCCAGCTCAATCTGCCGCTGCGCACTGTCGATGGCTTCGAACATGCGCGGGAAGAAGCGCTCGCCATCGCAGAGCAGGGCGAAACGGTTGCCCGTCCGCCAGGGGAAGATCGGTCCGCTCACCGGGAGGCGAAGATCAGCACGGCGCCCACCGGCACCGACAGGCCGATGCTCTTGAGCCCGGCCAGTTTGCGCAGCTGCGCCACGCCCGGCGCAAGGCCGAAGTCAGCGGCGTTGATCACCAGCGGCGAGAGGGTCACCACCTGGAAGCGATGCTCGTCCAGGCGGGTGATCAGCACATCGGTGCGGTAGTCCTTCACCTGGCCATTCAATTCCAGGCGCAGCGGCAGGCGCGTCTCCAGCTGCACGCCGTTGGCGAGATCGGTAACGGGGCGCAGGTCGATGGTCGAGGTGATACGCGCCTCGGGGAATTTCTCCGTATCGAACAGCTTGTCGCGCACACGTTCATCGCGCAGCGGGATGCCGGTGCTCAGGGAATCCATCTCGATGCGCAGTTCCACCTGGCCCTGCTCCTCCACCTTGCCGTGCATCACCAGGAAGCGGTTCACCTCGGCGATATCGGCGTTCTTGGTGGTGACGAAGGTCAGCCGCGAGGACTCGTAGTCGAGGTACCAGGCAGCCTGGGCGGAAGCGGCGAAGCAGGCCGCGAAGAGGAAGGCGAACAGCGAGCGCATGAAATCCCTTACATGGAAAACGGATGGATCAACGGCCAACGATAGCGGCCCGCCGTCGGCTTGCAAACCAGCCGACCGGCGAGCCCATTGGGCAAACATGGGCGCCAATGGTTCAGTCGGCGAGCAGCGCGGGAATTCCGGCCACCAGCGCATCGATAGCGCAGCGGATCTTCGAAGGCATGTAGCGGGTCTTGGGCCACACCGCGTGGATATCCAGCGGCGGCAGGTTGCAGCGCCCCTTCACCACCACCAGTTCGCCCAGCTTCACGTGCCGGGCCAGCAACCAGGACGGCAGACGCGCCAGGCCGAAGCCGGCCACGGCGGCGGCGGTAATGGCCTGAAGGTCGTCCATGCTCAGTTGCGGATCGATGTCGATGCGTTTCACCCGGCCGTCGTCGTCGCGCAGGTCCCAAGGGGAGGTTACGCCCGCGACGGAATAGCTGATGGCCGAGTGGCCGACCAGATCGTCCAGCTCCTCGGGCATGCCGTATTGCGCGATGTAGGAAGGCGCCGCGCCGATGCTGGTGTACTGCACGCCCAGCTTGCGTGCCGCGAGCGTGGCACTGTCGCCCAGCGGCCCGATGCGCACGGCCAGGTCGAAGCCCTCCTCCACCAGGTCGACGCGGCGGTCGGTGAACGACAGGTCGATCTTCAGCGACGGATACTGCCGCGCCAGCGCCAGCATCAGCGGCGCCACGCAGAGGTGACCAAAGGAGATCGGCACGCTGACCCGCAGGCGCCCACGCGGCTCCATGCGCCCGCCTTCCAGCGCGGTGTGCGCGGCGTCCAGCTCGGCCAGCGCACGCACGCAACTGTCGTAGAACACCTGGCCGTCGTCAGTGAGGTTCTGGCTGCGCGTGGTGCGTTGTAGCAGGCGCACCCCCAGGCGTGCCTCCAGCCGGGCGATGGCCTTGCCCACCGCCGAACGCGTGAGGTTCAGGCGCTCCGCCGCAAGGGCGAAGCTGCCGGCATCCACCACCTGGACGAAGGTGGCGATGCCATCGAATCGGTCATCCATCGGCCTGCTCAGTTGATTCCTGAAGAGACCCAATGATGGGACCAAATGGAGTCAATGGGGAACCCTGTTCTTTTCGACAATGGTGGCTCGCCAAACGGAGCCCACTCCCATGACTGCCCAGCACAACCCCAGAAACCTCATCGCCCTGGCGGCGGTGTGCCTGTCCTCGATGATGTTCGGCCTGGAAATCTCCAGCGTACCGGCCAGCCTGCCGGCGCTGGAGCGCGTGCTGCACGGCGACTTCCAAGACCTGCAATGGGTGATGAACGCCTACACCATCGCCGTCACCAGCGTACTGATGGCCGCCGGCACCCTGGCCGACCGCTTCGGCCGCAAGCGTCTGTTCGTCATCAGCCTGGCGCTGTTCGGCCTGACCTCGCTGCTCTGCGGACTGGCGGGCGACATGCCGACCATGATCGCCGGGCGCTTCCTGCAGGGCGCCGCCGGCGGGGTGATGCTGATCTGCCAGGTGGCCGTGCTCACCAGCCAGTTCAGCGACCCGGCAGAACGCGTGCGCGCCTTCGCTGCCTGGGGCGTGGTGTTCGGCATCGGCCTGGGCTTTGGGCCGATCGTCGGCAGCGCCATCGTCGCCCTCGCCAGCTGGCAGTGGGTGTTCCTGGTCCACGGCCCGCTCGCCCTGCTCACCTTGGCGCTGGCGCAGTACGGCGCGGTGGAATCGCGCGATCCGGACGCCGAGCAGTTGGATGTCGGCGGCATGCTCACGCTGTCGCTGGCGGTGCTCGGCACGGTGTTCTACATCACCCAGGGCGCCGAGATGGGCTTCGCCAGCCCGGCCGCGCTGGCAATCCTGCTGTTCAGTTTCGCCAGCCTGATCGCCTTCGTTCTGATCGAGCGCCGCGTCGCCCACCCGATGTTCGACTTCTCGGTGCTGCGCATCCGCGCTTTCTCCGGCGCGATCTTCGCCTCGGCGGGAATGAACGTCAGCTTCTGGCCGCTGATGATCTACCTGCCGGTCTACTACCACGGCGTGCTCGGCTACGACGACGTGAAGGCCGGCTGGTCGCTGCTCGCCTACACCCTGCCGACGCTGGTGGTGCCGCCGATCGCCGAGCGCCTGGCGCACCGTTTCCAGCCCGGCTGGGTGATCCCCGGCGGGATGTTCGTGATCGGCGCCGGCTTCTTCCTGATGCTCTGGGGCTGCAGCGTGGACCACGCCAGCTGGCTGACCCTGCTGCCCGGCTGCGTGCTGGCCGGCATCGGCCTGGGCCTGACCAACACCACGGTGACCAACACCTCCACCGCCGCCGTCCCGGCCGCTCGCGCCGGCATGGCCTCGGGCATCGACATGAGCGTGCGGATGATCTCCCTGGCGATCAACATTGCGGTGATGGGGCTGATCCTGCTCTCCGGCGTCGCGGCAGCTCTGAACGGCGCAGAGGGTGGCGAGAAGCTGCCCCTGGCGGCGAGCATCGCCAGCGGCCGGTTGGGCACGGACGATCCGGACGCTGCCCGCGCCGCACTGGTTCAAGGGTTTGGCTGGGTACTCGGCTACGGCGGCATCAGCGCCTGGCTGTTCGCGGTGGGCAGCTTCCTGACCTTCGGTGTGCATCGGACGGAGCGGCCTAGACTGGAGGCTGTCCAATCCTGAATGAAAGGAAAGTCGCCATGAAAACTATCCTGCTGCTCACCTTCGTGGTTATCGGCGCTTCCAGTTGCAGCGTGGTGGTCCGGGTTTCGCTTCCAGCCCGACGTGCCGGCGATTGAGGCGCGGGCTTGAGGCCAGCTGTTTTTTGCGGTTGACGCTGTGCCGTGCGGCTCGCGAGCAAGCTCGCTCCTACGAAGAGCCATATATGTCGGCATGGCTCTGGCTCTGGCTCTGGCAGACTTCCAGATAAACCTCAGCGGCACTCCGAACGCCCCGTTCAGGAGGCCTCGTTGAAGCGGAGTTTCAGGGGTTGAGCGACATGGATGTCGCGAGAGCCGCGATGGGCCAGGGATGGCCCTTCGTGGGGGGACGCCTAGTTCGTGCCCCTTAAACTTCGCTTCAACGAGGGTATTTTTCGCCCCAAGCGAAAAACCGGATGTCCGGGGCAAGACCTTTTGGTTCCTTTTGGGGCGTTTGCCAAAAGGGACTCGCCCGAGGGGGCGAAACACGAGGTCCACGCACACGCCGTAGCGGCGCCGAAGTGCCCAAACCAAAGCAGCAACATTGGAGCAAAACAAGGCGCCGGCCATACCGACGGATCGCGGATAAGATCCGCTCCTGGAAGGTCACGGCGTGCGTATCAAGGCGCCTGCTTGATCACCTGACTGAACCCCAACACCGCAAACACCGGCACCTCCGGAGTAATGGACGGCACATTGGCGACCTCCTTGAGCGGCTCCAGCTTCTCCTCCAGGTCGAAGTCGATCAGCTTGAGCACCAGCGGCTCCATGGTCGTCACTTCGATGCGGCTCTCACTGGGGCGGCTGACCAGCACCTCGGACTTCAGTCGGCGCTGCTGGCCGTGCAGGTCGAGGTTGAAGTCGATGGTTTCCTGGCGCGACTGGCCGACCTGCAGGTCCTCGTAACGGCTGAGGTCCAGCTGGCTGCTGATGATCGCCTCGGGGAAGCGCTCGATCTCGAAGAAGGCATTTCGCATGCGCTCGTCGCGCAGCGCCAGGCCGCTGTCGATGGACTCCAGCGGCACCACCACGCGCACCGCGCCCTTGTCGTCGATCTGCCCAGAAAGGCGGTCGAAACGCTGCACTTCTGCCATCTTGCCGCGCTTGACCGAGACGAAGCTGATCCGCGAGGTGTCGCCGTCCAGTTGCCATTCGGCCAGGGCCAGGGGGCTGGCCAGCACCAGCAACGCGCATACAGCTCCTGTTACAAAAGAATGCATTGATCCTCCGAAGCGGGTCGCCCCGCTCCGTGGAGCGCGCCCGTCAGTGGCTGCCCGATTCGGGCAAATCGTCCGCCTGGGGCATCAGTTGGCATCCCTCGCGCGCACTGAGCCAGGCGGCTGTCTGCGTACTGCCCAGGCCGCGGGCGGTCACCCGCTTGCGCGCTTCGTCGTCGAGGAAGGCGCTGGTCGGCACGTACTGTTTGGTATAGGCCCGGCAATAGTCCGCCGAGTTCCCCATAACGTAGCGGCAGGAGCAGTACTCCTTGGCGGTATAGGCGCCGATGATGCCGGGGAAGGCGGCGAGATGGATGCGGTTCTGCCAGGCCGTGGTCACCAACGCGAGCAACAGAAGGACCAGGGCGGTGAGGATCGGATGGCGGCGGATCATGGCTGCACCTCCCCGTGGGCGAAGGCCGCCTGGGCAAGCTTGAGGAAGGTGTCGTGCTGGTAGCTGCCGTCGCGGTCGTCGGCGTAGCGAACGATCACCAGCTTCTGCTCGGGGATCACGTACAGCGCCTGGCCCCAGTGGCCGAGGGCGGCGAAGGTGTCCTCGGGCGCATCCGGCCAGGGCGCGGGCGCACCGGCCACCGGGCGGTTGAGCCACCACTGGCCGCCGGGCACTGCCTCATTGGGCTTCTTCGGATCGGGCTGGTACTCGGGGAATGGCGCGAGGACGAATTTCAGCCAGTCCTGCGGCAGCAACTGGCGATCCTTCCAGCGCCCGTCGCGCTCCATCAGCAGGCCGATGCGCGCGAGGTCGCGGGCGGTCATGTAGGCGTAGGACGAGCCGACGAAGGTGCCGCTGGCGTCACGCTCCCAGACGGCGGACTGGATGCCCAGCGGCTCGAACAGCGCGGTCCAGGGGTAGTTGGCGTAGTCCTTGCCGACCATCTGCTTGAGCGTGGCGGAGAGCACGTTGCTGTCGCCGCTGGAGTAGCGGAAGCGCTTGCCCGGTTCGGCATCGGCGGGGAAACCGGCGGTGAACCTGGCCATGTCATCGCGGCCGCGGGTGTAGAGCATCGCCACCACCGAGGAGCGCACCGGCGCGTACTCATATTCTTCCTGCCAGGCCAGGCCTGAGGCCCAGTGCAGCAGGTCGCGCATCTTGATGTCGGGGTGGTCGGCGAAGGCCGGATAATGCTTGGCCACTGGATCGTCGAGCTGGAACTTGCCCTCGCCGAAGGCTACGCCGAGGACGCTGGCCATCACGCTCTTGCTCATCGACCAGGCCAAGTGCGGAGTCTCGGCGCGTGTCGGGCCGGCGTAGCGCTCGTAGATCAGCTGGCCGTCGCGAATGACGACCACGGCGTCAGTGCGCACGCCCTTGCGGGTGCCGTCATCACGGGTAGGAAAGGCGTAGTTTTCGAACGCCTGCACGGCGGCGCCGCTGGGCATGGCGCCGTGGGGCCAGTCGGCCTCGGGCCAGGTTTCGGCTCCGTGGGCGTGGCTGCTCAGCAGGCAGGTGGCCAGCGCCAGCGCGCGCAGCGCTGGGCGGAAGGGGGCAAAGGGCATCGGCGGGCCTCTTGTTATCAGGTCGGCCCGCACCCTAGCACGGTGAAGATGACGGATTAAGCGCCGATCGTGCCGTAATCAAGGACGATTGGCGCAATCGGTCAGCGCCGTGCTTGTTAACAGGAGCGTGTCAGCACGAGCGCGCTAGCGCGGAACCTGGTAGTCGTCCGGCCCCATGAGATCCATGCCGCATTGCAGGTCGGCGATCCAGTCGAGGAATGCCGTGATCATCGGCTTGCCCACGAAGGGCCGGCCGTGCTGCGGGACGATCATCTCGATGTCCAGGCCACGGACCATGTTGGCCCACAGTCGGCCGACCTTGTTCGAGGCCATGTAGCGGCGGTGGAAGCCCTCCATGTGAGGCACGTGGGCGGCGAAGTCCTGCACCGGGCTGGCGTCGTCCACCAGGGAGGCGCCCATATCGCCGGAGAAGAGGATCTTGCTGATCGGGTCGTAGATCTGGAAGTTGCCCACCGAGTGGAGGAAGTGCGCGGGGATCATCTTCAGTTGGCAGCGGCCCAGTTGCACCGACTCGCCACGGTCCGGCAGCGGGATCACGCGGTCATAGGTGGAAATGCCGTGGCTGACCGCCAGGTAGCTGGCCGTGAGGTGCGGCAGGAAGCGCGCCCAGAGCTTGGAGCAGATGACCTTGGCGCGGGTGTGCAGCAGCCACTTGTCCAGCGCGGCGATGATGTCCGGGTCCTGGTGCGAGGCGAAGATATAGTCCAGGTCCTGGAGCGGGAACAGCTTGGAGAGTTCCAGCGACAACGGGGTGTAGGTCAGGTCGCCGCCCGGATCGAGCAGCAGGCGCTTATCGTGGTCGACGATGAGGAACTGGTTGGATTGCACACCGTCGCCGCTGACCAGATCGTCGAAACACAGGCATTGATGTTTACCGTCGTCGAACAGCACGATGGGTTCGCGTCGCATGAGGGGATTTCCTAAAGCAGTGGGAGGGAAAACAGTGGGTAGCCCTGCGGAAATTTCTAGGTATCTCAGAAACTTCTGTAAGGCTAACGTCCCCTCCCCGAGCCCTCACTGACGTGGGTCAAGGCCTATTGCCACCCTCGCTTTCTCCAGGCGTTTGGCCCGCGCGGAGCCGGCAATGGCAAGCACGCCCTTGTCCCGCTTCCATACCGCGGCCAGCTCCGCAGCACCGGAGGCGAACGCGGTATCCAGCGCCGCGGCGAGGCTTTCGAACTGGCTGAACACACCGGCCAGCAGCAGATGGGTTTCCGGCGGCGAGGCGGGCTGCCGGCTGACTTCGGCGCAACCGGCAAGTACGCCGGTGAGGCGCAGACTCAGCTCCGCCGGCCATCGGTGTTCCACGGCCAGGCCATAGAGCCAGGCGCAGACTGCAGCCAGCACATGGGTGTCTTCCAGGGTGCGGAAAGGTTTGCTGTAAGCCTCCCAGCCATCGCCGGGCAGGCGCTCGCAATGGGCCCCATCGAGCAGCAGGCGGGCATGGGGGATATCGGGCATCAGCGGCAGGGCCGGCAGCGCTTCGAGCTTCGCGCCGGGGGCGCCGGCCAGCACCACGGTCATGGCGATGCGCGGCGGCTCGCCCTCTTCCTCATCGCGCGCAGCGACCAGCCACCAGGCGGCGCTGTCGGCGGCGGTGGCGAAGTCCTTGCGCCCGTGCAGCACCAGGCCTTCGAGGCGCGTCTGCAAGTCGGCGGGGCGCACGCTCTTCTTCTCGGTCACACACAACGCTCCGAGACTCCGCGGGGCAGCCGGCCAGAGAGCGCGCAGCGCCGCCTGGTAGCCGGCAAGAAAAGCCAACCCCGGCGAAGTCGCCAGACGGCCACCGAGCACTGCCAGTTCGAAGCTGCCGGCGCACTCTGCGCGGGTGAGCAATTCGGCGTACCAGTCGTCCAGGGCCAGGCCGGACGGTAACCGGTCCTGCGGGCCGAGCAGGCATTTCCAGGGCATCGCGGCGCTCCTTCCTTCGAGGTCGTCGTTCTTGTCATACAAGCATCACCGCACCGTCATGGGCGTGACACCGGTCATTCCTAGCCTGAGCTTGCACAACAAAGCCGACCGGCCGCAACCCGCATGGCCGGTTCACGGAGGCACTCGCATGAGTCAGATCGCCCTCTCCTGTGACACCCCGGCAGAACGCCGTCTCAAGGCCGTGCGTCTGCGCGGCGCCCGCGCCCTGCGCGAAGCCCAGGCCCTGCGTTACCGCGTGTTCAGCAGCGAGTTCGATGCCCAGCTCAAGGGCGCGGACCAGGGGCTGGACATGGACGACTACGACCGCCACTGCGCCCACATCGGCGTGCGCGACCTGAATACCGGCGCGCTGGTGGCCACCACCCGCCTGCTCGACCACCGCGCCGCGCAGCGCCTGGGCCGCTTCTACAGCGAAGAGGAATTCGCCCTCGACGGCCTGGGCGACCTGCAAGGGCCGGTGCTGGAAATCGGCCGCACCTGCGTCGACCCGGACTACCGCAACGGCGGCACCATCGCCGTGCTCTGGAGCGAGCTGGCCGAAGTGCTCAACGAAGGCGGCTACCGCTACCTGATGGGCTGCGCCAGCATTCCCATGCGCGACGGCGGCATCCAGGCCCGCGCCGTGATGCAGCGCCTGCGCGACCGCTACCTGTGCCAGCAAAACCTGCGCGCCGAGCCGAAGACCCCGCTGCCGCCGATGGACGTGCCGGACAACCTCACCGCCGAGCTGCCGCCGTTGCTCAAGGCCTACATGCGCCTGGGCGCGAAGATCTGCGGCGAACCCTGCTGGGACCCGGACTTCGGCGTTGCCGACGTGTTCATCCTGCTCAAGCGCGACGAGCTCTGCCCGCGCTACGCCCGCCACTTCAAGGCCGCGGTCTGATGCGCAGCCTGCGCGCCTGGCTGCGCGTCGCCCGCCTGCTGTCATTGCTGCTGGTGGGCCTCGCGCTGGCCAGCTTCGTCAGCCTGCTGGAGCGCCTGCCTGGCGACCGTATGCCCCTGCGTCAGCGCCTGACGCGCTGGTTCCTAGCACGCCTGTCTGGTGCCCTGCCCTTCGAACTACAGGTGCACGGCGAGCTGCCCACGCAGCCGATGCTGTGGGTCTCCAACCATGTGTCGTGGGTCGATATTCCGCTGCTGGGCGGGCTGCTGCCGCTGACTTTCCTGTCCAAGGCCGAAGTGCGCCAGTGGCCGGTGGCCGGCTGGCTGGCGGAGAAGGCCGGCACGCTGTTCATTCGCCGTGGCTCGGGTGATGCGCGGATGATCAACGCACAGCTGGCCACGCACCTGTCGCGCGGTCGTTCGCTGCTAGTCTTCCCCGAAGGCACCACCACCGACGGTCAGGGCCTGCGCACTTTCCATGGCCGCCTGATGGCCAGCGCCATCGAAGCCGGCGTGCCGGTGCAGCCGGTAGCGCTGCGCTACCGCCGCAACGACCGGGCGTGCGAACTGGCGCCGTTCATTGGTGATGACGATCTGGTCAGCCACCTGAAACGCCTGTTCGACCATGACCGGGGCGTCGTGGAAATTCACCTGCTGCCGGCGCTGTCCAGCGCGCACCAGGACCGCAACCTGCTGGCCAAGCAGGCGCACGCCGCGATCCACGCAGTGGTGTGTGAGGCTCAGGAAGAATCGGCCATCGCGGCCTGAAGCCTGCCTGGAAAGCGGCAGGGAGTAAGGAGATGGTTTGGAGCCCGCCGTAACCTACGGCCGACGGGTTCCCACTCTGACGAAACGGCTTTCAAACTGCGCCGGGCGGCACCCTCGAGCCGCCCGATGCAACCTGAAAACAGTCTCCAGGCGCCGGTGGCTCAAGCCTCCGGCGGCACGACCAGGATGTCACAATCCAGTTCGCGCAGAGCGTAGTCGGCAACACTGCCGATCAGGGCACGCTTGATCCCACCCATACCCCGAGTACCCATGACCAGCAGATCGGGCCGATGCTTGTCGACCATCCGCTGCAACACGTTGCCCGGCAGCCCGACGGCCACCAGTTGTTCGTCGATGCGTTCTTCCAGATGGCGCTCGTGGAGGAACTTCTTCAGCTCGTCCACCGCCTGGCGGGATTCGCTGCCGACGAATTCGTCGATGCGTTCCTCGCTCACTCCGGAGTACTGCATCATGCCCTTGGCCAGCGGGCTGAAGGCGTAGACGCCCCGGCGCACGGCACCTTCGAGCAGGCCCAGCTCATCGGCCACTTCCACCGCATGGGCCGAGGCCGGCGAGGTATCGAGGGCGATCAACAGATCGCGGTACTGGCCGCCGGCCGGCTGGTTGACCACCAGCACCGGCAGTTGCCCGGCGCGCAGCACTCGCTCGACCGTGGTGCCGACGAAGATGTCGCGCAGCACGCTCTTGCGGTGCGCGCCCATCACCAGCATCTCGCAGTCCTGCTGCTTCGCCGCGGCGAGGATCCGCTGATTCGGATCGCCGCGCTCCACCAGCAGTTTCGGACAGGTGCCGCCCAATTCGGTGAGTTCCACCAGCCG
This sequence comes from Pseudomonas sp. PDM18, assembly GCF_014852585.1. GTDB lineage: Bacteria > Pseudomonadota > Gammaproteobacteria > Pseudomonadales > Pseudomonadaceae > Pseudomonas. The sequence goes on from NZ_JACVBX010000001.1 coordinate 962,358, forward strand.
CGCCTCGAGCATCAGGCGCACCTGGGTAAGCTCCTGCTCGACCAGCGCCGAGGGCTGGTCTTCATCAACCACGTAGAGCACGGTCCAGGGACAGGCGTAGCGCTTGGCCAGCGCTGCCGCACGGTGCAAAGCCTTTTCGGAACGGCCGGACAGATCCGTTGCGACCATTAACGACTTCATCATGCTGCTCCTCTCGTCGTCCTTCAGATGTGTCTATTGCACACGCGATGGGCCGTCGGGCGGTTGACACATATCAAGTCAGGTCGGACCGCCCATCACATTTGGCAGATTTCTGACGAAAGCCTGCAATTCGGGATAGAAATCGCGGAAATCGCTGCTCAACGGTTCGTACAGACGATCCAGTTCATCCCAGGCGCCGTCCAGCAGGGACGGCCGGGACAGGCGGCGGGACATCCCGGCGACCACGTCCTGCAGTACCTCGAACTCGCGATAACTGCCAAGCCAGTCCTGCGCTGCCATGCACGGTGCAATGCGCGCCAGACGCTCCGGCAGGCCGGGCGTGCGGCCCAGTACACCGTAGACCCGTTGGGTGAAGTGCTCCAGCGGCTCGCCGGAGAAACGCCCCCAGTCGCGGGCCAGGCAATGGTCGAAGAACACGTCCAGAAGCACGCCGGCCATGCGCCGTCGCTCACTGGGGAAGCGCGTCTTGGCACTGTGTATCAAGGCGTGACTGTCGGTGAAGGCGTCGATGCGCCGGTGCAGGCGGATGCCCGCCTCGATCTCGGCGGGCCACTGGCCGGCCAGCGGTCCCTTGACGAAGTCGCCATAGAGGCTGCCAAGCAGTTGGGCGGGCCGGTCGCCGCCCAGGTGGAGGTGTGCGAGGTAGTTCATGCCGATCAGCTTAGCGCGGAACCGGTGCGGACCTGTAGGACCGAGGGGGACGCCCAGTCCTTGCTCGCGAACAGGTTACGCTTCGGCGCCGGGAGGTTCGCGAGCAAGCTCGTTCCTACAAAAGCAGGCTGCAACGCGCTGGACGTCTCTCGCGGATAGGCCGCAGGGCGCATGACGCGCAGCGTTATCCGCCGCGGGACCATTGGCGCATAACCCGTTCCGGGTTATGCGCCCTACAAGGATTTCGCGGCAGGAATCCACGCCTTCAGGGACGGGGCCACCCGGGTAATATCATCGGGAGTGATCATTACTATCGCCCCAAACGAATTCATATCGTTTTTGACCGATATATAGTTCGTCTCAACGCGATATACCGATGTGCCCCATGACTGAACAAACCCATCTCGATCCTGACATCGACCTCGAAGAAATCTTCAAGGCCCTGGCCCACCCGGTGCGGCGCGACATGCTGCACTGGCTCAAGGACCCAGAGCAGTTCTTCGTCGAGCAGGAACACCAATCCTTCGAGATCGGCGTCTGCGCCGGCAAGTTCGACCAGCGCACCGGCCTGTCGCAATCCACCGTCTCCGCGCATCTGGCCACCCTCCAGCGCGCGGGCCTGGTGACCAGTCGAAAAGTCGGCCAGTGGAACTTCTTCAAACGCAATGAAGAGACCATCCAGGCCTTTGTTCGCCACCTGAGCGAAGCGCTGTAACCGGCTACTGCCAGCCAAGACAATTCCACTCTCCAGGAGCAGGCACATGCCCACTTCGCTTCTCGTCCTCGCTTTGTCCGCGTTTGCCATCGGCACCACGGAATTCGTGATCATGGGCCTGTTGCCCGAGGTTGCGGGCGACCTCTCCGTGACCATTCCCGCCGCCGGCTGGCTGGTCAGCGGCTATGCCTTCAGCGTCGCCATCGGCGCGCCGATCATGGCCCTGCTCACCGCCCGCCTGCCGCGCAAGACCGCGCTGCTGATGCTCATGGGCATCTTCATCCTCGGCAACCTGCTCTGCGCGGTGGCCGCCAACTACGGCCTGCTGATGCTGGCGCGGATCATCACCGCCCTGTGCCACGGCGCCTTCTTCGGCATCGGTTCGGTGGTCGCCGCCAGCCTGGTGCCAGCCAACCGCAAGGCTTCCGCCGTGGCCCTGATGTTCACCGGCCTGACCCTGGCCAACGTGCTCGGCGTACCGGCCGGCACCGCCCTGGGGCAGATCGCCGGCTGGCGCTCGCCGTTCTGGGCGGTGACCCTGATCGGGGTGTTCGCGCTGATCGGCCTGTGGAGCGTGCTGCCCAGGAAACACGATGAAGAAGCCGTGGACATGCGCAAGGAAGTCGCCGCGCTGCGCAACGGCCAGCTGTGGCTGGCGCTGGGCACCACCGTGCTGTTCGCCGCGGCCGTTTTCGCCCTGTTCACCTACGTCGCGCCGCTGCTGGGCGAAGTCACTCAGGTCTCGCCGCGCGGCATTACCTGGAGCCTGGTACTGATCGGCCTCGGCCTGACCCTGGGCAACATCCTCGGCGGCCGCCTCGCCGACTGGCGCCTGGGCACCACCCTGGCCGGCGTGTTCGCCACCATGGCAGTGGTCTCCACCGTCCTGAGCTGGACCAGCGCCGCGCTGATCCCGGCCGAAATCACCTTGTTCATCTGGGCCGCAGCCGCCTTCGCCGCGGTGCCCGCCCTGCAGGTCAACGTGGTGCGCGTCGGCGGCGCCGCGCCGAACCTCGTCGCCACCCTGAACATCGGCGCCTTCAACGTCGGCAACGCCATCGGCGCCTGGGTCGGCGGCAGCGTCATCGACCACGGCCTGGGCCTAACCCGCGTGCCCCTGGCCGGCGCCGTGCTCTCCGTACTCGCGCTGATCGCGGTGATGATCGCCTTCAGCGGCAAGCCCAACCAAACCCAACCCGTCCTCGACTGATCCTCCCCCTCACGCCCCGGAGTAACGCAATGACCACGCTTTTCGACCCCATCGTCATCGGTGACCTGGAACTGCCCAACCGCATCGTCATGGCCCCGCTGACCCGCTGCCGCGCCGACGAAGGCCGTGTGCCCAACGCGCTGATGGCCGAGTACTACACCCAGCGCGCCGACGCCGGCCTGATCCTCAGCGAGGCCACCTCGGTGACCCCGATGGGCGTGGGCTACCCGGACACCCCCGGCATCTGGTCCGACGACCAGGTGCGTGGCTGGACCAACATCACCAAGGCCGTACACGCCAACGGCGGCCGCATCATGCTGCAGCTGTGGCACGTGGGCCGCATCTCCGACCCGCTGTACCTGAACGGTGAACTGCCGGTAGCGCCGAGCGCCATCAAGCCCGCCGGCCACGTCAGCCTGGTGCGTCCGATCAAGGAATTCGTCACCCCGCGCGCCCTGGACACCGAAGAGATCGCCGACATCGTCGAGGCTTACCGCATCGGTGCCGAGAACGCCAAGGCCGCCGGTTTCGACGGCGTGGAAATCCACGGCGCCAACGGCTACCTGCTCGACCAGTTCCTGCAGAGCAGCACCAACCAGCGCACCGACCAGTACGGCGGCTCCATCGAGAACCGTGCACGGCTGCTGCTGGAAGTCACCGACGCCGCCATCGGCGTCTGGGGCGCCGGCCGCGTCGGCGTGCACCTGGCCCCGCGCATGGACTCGCACGACATGGGCGACGCCGATCCGCTGGCCACCTTCGGCTACGTAGCCCGCGAGCTGGGCAAGCGCGGCGTGGCGTTCATCTGCACCCGCGAGAAGGCAGGCGACGACAGCATCGGCCCGAAACTGAAGGAAATCTTCGGTGGTGTGTACATCGCCAACGAACGCTTCACCAAGGACAGCGCCAACGAGTGGCTGGAAAGTGGTAAGGCTGACGCAGTGGCCTTCGGCATTCCGTTTATCGCCAACCCGGACCTGGTGACCCGCCTGAAAAAAGGCGCCGCCTGGAACGAACCGCACCCGGAAACCTTCTACGGCAAGGGCCCGGTCGGCTACCTGGACTACCCGCGCCTGTAACGGCGGGTTCCAGCGCCAATGAAAAGGGCGCCTTCATTCGAAGGCGCCCTTTTTGTTGTCCTGAAAATCCGCAGCCGACCTGTAGGAGCGAGCTTGCTCGCGAACCGCCCGGCATCGCGACTGAGCCTGTTCGCGAGCAAGCTCGCTCCTGCGAAAAGCCGCCGTTGTGGCGGATAACCCGTGCCGGGTTATGCGCCCTACGCATTGCTCCAGCGCAGCGGGACGGCCACGGTTCGCCCCGCCAACCGATACCCAGTGGTCGAACACCGCGTCGCCTCCGCGCAATCCTTGCAGCTCCCGCACGCAGCTGGCTCGGGCTCGACCTTTTCCACCACGCCCATCGCCAGGAGGCGCTCCAGCAGTGCTTCGAGCAGAGCCTTCGAGGCGCCGAGGCGCTGGGCCAGGGTCGGTACATCCGCCTCGCCCATCTCGCCGAGCAGGTTGCGCACCGCAATTGCCGTGGCCATCAGTGGCAGCTCCCTGCGGATGTTGGGCGCAGCTCCCGCTCGCCGTCCAACTCCAGGCCGCGCCGACCGACCCAGCGCAGTATCAGGAACAGCACCAGGTTGAACGCCAGCACCAGGCCGATGGCCACGGTGCTGTATTGCGGATGTTCGGCGAAGCTGAAGACCTGGTAGCACAGGGTCGCCAGGGAGTAGGCGACATTGAGGCCCCAGAACACCGCGAAGGTCATCCAGCCACGGCCGCTCTCGCGAGTCAGCGCACCGAGGGTCGCCACGCAGGGCACGTAGAGCAGCACGAACACCAGGTAGGCGTACGCGGCCAGCGGGCTGCCGAACTTGGCGGCGAAGGTGCCCATGGAGCCCTCCTCCATCTCGCCATCGGCCATGCTCGCGGCGACCGGGTTGGCCAGCACGCTGAGGCTGAACGAGTCACGCAGGCCATCCAGGGTATCCGCGCCGGCCTGCTTGAGCTGGCCCCAGAGGTCGTAGCCGTCGGCATCGAAGGCTTCGCCCTGGATGTGCTCGGCGGTGTACAGGGTGTTCAAGGTGCCGACCACCACTTCCTTGGCCAGCGCGCCGGTGACTAGGCCGACCGTGGCCTGCCAGTTGTCCTCGTGTACGCCCATGGGTTTGAGCAGCGGCGTGACCTTGTGGCTGAGGCTGGCCAGCGCCGAGTCGGCGATGTCGCCCTGCACCGGGCGGCCGTCAAGGGTGACGCTGTTGAGGCCGCCGATCACCAGGCTGACCAGGATGATCACGGTCCCCGCGCGGACCACGAAGGCGCGCAGGCGCATCCAGGTCTGCAGCAGCAGGCTGCGCAGGTGCGGCACGTGGTACAGCGGCAGCTCCATGACGAAGGGCGAGGCCTCGCCACGCATCAGCGTGTGCTTGAGCAGCAGGCCGGTGAGCACTGCCACGACGATGCCCAGCAGGTACAGCGAGAAGATAGCCAGCGCGCCGTTCTGGCCGAAGAAGGCTGCGGCGAACACGGCGAAGATCGCCAGCCGCGCACCGCAGGACATGAACGGCGCCATTATCGAGGTCATCAGGCGCTCGCGCGGGTTGTCCAGGGTGCGGGTGCCCATGATCGACGGTACGTTGCAGCCGAAGCCGACGATCAGCGGCACGAAGGACTTGCCCGGCAGGCCGAGGGCCTGCATCAGGCGGTCCATGACGAAGGCCGCGCGGGCCATGTAGCCGGAGTCTTCGAGCAGGGCGAGGAACAGGTACATCAGGCCGATCTGCGGGATCAGCGGCAGCACCGCGTTGATGCCACCGCCCAGCCCCTGGGCGAGCAGCGCGGTCAGCCAGTCCGGCGCGCCGCCTCGGGCACCCAGCCATTGGATGCCATCGATGAAGAGTGCCGAGGAGCCCTGATCGAAGATCGGCTGCAGCGCGCCGCCCAGGGTGATGGCGAAGAAGAACATCAGGTACATCACGAAGAGGAACACCGGGATGCCCAGCCAGCGGTTCAGCGCGATGCTGTCCAGCAGCTGGGTCAGGCGATGCGGCGCGGCCTGGCGGTGATTGCTGGCGCGCTCGCAGAGTTCGCCGATCAGCCGGTAGCGCGCGTCCACCAGCAGCAGTTCCGGGTCCTCACCGCAGGCGCAGCGGATTGCATCGCGCGCCGCCAGCAGGCTCGCCGGGTCGAGCTCGAGTTGACGGGCGCTGTGCAGGTCGCCTTCGAGCGCCAGCAGGGCCATCCAGGCCTGGGTCGGCGGTGCATCGGCGGGCAGCAACTGCGTGACGACATTGTGTAGCGCGGCGGGATACGGCACGTTCAGCGGCGGCTGATCAGTGACGCTATCGAGGGCGTCCTTCAGCGCGTCTATGCCTTCGCCACGGGTCGAGACCAGCGGCACCACCGGGCAACCCAGCTCACGCGACAGCGCCTCGCGGTCGATGTTCAGGCCCTGGGTGCGGGCGATGTCGAGCATGTTCAGCGCCACCACGCAGGGCAACCCCATCTCGCGCAGTTGCACGGTGAGGTAGAGGTTGCGTTCCAGGTTGGTGGCGTCCACCACGTTGACCAGCATGTCCACCTCGCCATCGACGATACAGCGCCGTGCGATCTGCTCGTCCAGCGAGGCCTGGGTCGACAACGTGGTCAGCGAGTAGGTGCCGGGGAGGTCCACCAGGCGCACATTGTGGCGCGCGGTGCGGAAGCTGCCTTCCTTGCGCTCCACGGTGACGCCGGCCCAGTTGCCGACGCGCTGGCGCGAGCCGGTGAGCTGGTTGAACAGGGTGGTCTTGCCCGCGTTGGGGTTGCCGATCAGGCCGATGCGCAGTTCGTCCATGCTGGATCAGTCCTGCGCTTCGAGCTGGAGGAAGGCCAGGTCGCGGCGGCGCAGCACCAGGCTGCACTGGCGGGTATCCACCTGCACCGGATCGCCCAGCGGCGCGACTCGGCGCACCTTCAACTCGGCGCCCGGCAATAGCCCCATGGAGAACAGTCGCTGACGGAAGGCGGCGCCGATCCCGGGGCGGTATCCGGCAATGCGGTACCGGCGTTGCGCTTGAAGATCGTGCATGGGGTGCCTCCGGGCGGATGATCGAACAAGGGAGAATCAGAATGACTCTCATTTGTTTGCAATTATTCGCCCGATACCCTGCGCTGAAACTGATTCAGGACAAGTTTTGCCGTCGCTACCCAGAAAGAGGCATGGCCAACAAAAAGCCCCCGGACCTTTCAGTGCGGGGGCTTCTTCGTTTGCAGCGCCATCAGCGAGTGCTGATCTGCTGCTGAAGGTTCTGCATCTGCTGCTGCAGGGTATTGATGTTGCGCATCACCTGGATGCGGAACACGTCGAACTCCTTGGTATCGTTGCTGGCCTGGCCCTGGCGGCCGTCAACCTCGGCGCGCAGCAGCATCAGGTCGTCCTGGAGGCTCTTGATCGCCTGGCTCTGGTTGCCCTGCTTCTTCAGGTTGGCGATCTCGGTGTTCAGCGCCTGAATCTGCTGGTTGGCGGCAGTCAGATCAGCCTGCACGTTCTTGAACTTGGCCTGCTCGTCGGTGATGGACTTGAGCCTGACGTCCAGTTGCTGCATGAGCAGCGCGGCGCTTTCCTGCTGCTCCTTGAGCTCGGCGCTGACCTGCGCCAGGCGCTTGCCCTGGGCGCCGTCGAATTCCGACAGCGAGGCCTGCTGGGCCTTGGCCTGCTCGGCGAGACGGCCCTGCAGTTGCTTGACCTGCAACTTCAGCGCTTCGCGGTCGGTCATGACGTTGGACTCGTTGGCGACGAACTTGCCACGAATGTCATCCAGACGACCGGCGGCTTCCTCGCTGATCTTGGCGAAGCTTTCCTGGGTGGCAATGAGTTGCTGCTCCATGAGCATCAGTTGCTGGTGACTCCACCAGCCCACGCCGCCCAGGGCGATGGCCATGGCCGCAACCAATGCCCAAAGCGCTCCGGTACCGCCGCCACGCTTCACCGGCTGGGGCTGCGGGCGGCCGTTGGGCTCGACCACGCGGCGCGGGTGATGACCGAACTCGTCGCGATCGGCGGCGTCGGTGGACAGGTGGGGCACATCATCGAATTCGTCGAACGTGTCGTTACGCATGGAATGAACCTGTGGGGATAAAGCGGCGTGTTGCCTGCGCAGGGCGCAGTATATCCGTTCGCATGAGACTGAGAGCAGCGTGCCATCACAGGGCGTCACGCACCTCGTCGGCGCACAGAAGACCCGTGACGGAGGTCGCAGTTCCCCAGGCGACCCGCCAATAGTGGCTTTGCGACATCGTGGCACGCCCCTTGCTCTCGCTCCTGGTACTTGGCGCCGCTTTGGCGCCCTTCGCGGGGAGGAAGTCGGGTGATCGAACTCAACAAGGCCATCCTGGATTGCATGCGCGAACTGCGCCGCCGTCTGCGTGAAGAGCAGGCACTGGAGATCCAGTACCAGCAGAGCGACGCCATCGAGCGGATGCTGCGCGCCTGCGCCGACTCAGCGCGGGAAGAAACGCGCCAGCTGGGCGAACGCCTGAGCGAGCTGAGCGGCGTGCAGTTGCCCCGCGTGGTGCAGGAGCCGAGTTTCCTGCCGGTGCAGGGCGGCGGCGACCAGCAGTATTCCGGCCCGCTGCGCGGCGGTGCCCGTCCCTCTCGCTAAAGCCTGCATCTTTTGTAGGAGCGACGTCGCCCGCTAGGCCCCGCGCAACCGCCACCAGTCGCAGAACTCGTCCAGCGCATCCCACAGGCTGTTCTGCGGGTCGTAGTCGAGGTACTGGCGGGCGCGGGAGATATCCAGGGAGAAGTCCTTGGCCATCACTGCCATGCCCAGGCGATGCAGGGTCGGTTCCGGGCGCCCGGGCAGGACCTTGCACACACACTCGTTGAACAGCGCCAGGCTGTAGGCCAGCCTGTAGGGCATGTGTCGCTCCACCGGCGGCATGTCCAGGCGACGCAACACGTAATTCACCACATCCCACAGCGGCAGCGGCTGGCCGTTGCTGATGTTGTAGGCCTGGCCGAGCGCCTCGTCCCCGGCCATGAGGCTGGCGAACAGGGCGTCGTTGAGGTTCTGGATACTGGTGAAATCCACCTTGTTCAGGCCCTGGCCGATGATGCGCAGGCGCCCCTTGCGGTGCGCGGCGATCATCCGCGGGAAGATGCTGGTGTCGCCGGCGCCAGTGACGAAGCGCGGGCGCAGCGCCAGCACTTCCAGGCCGAACTCCTGGGCACCGAGGGCGACCAGCTCGGACTGGTACTTGGTCGAGCCGTAGTGGTTGGCGAAGCGCTTGGGCACCTGCTGTTCGGTGATACCGACGTGGGACTGGCCATCGAAGTAGATCGACGGCGACGACAGGTGTACCAGCCGGCGCACCTTCTGCTTGAGACAGGCCTCGACCACCGACTCGGTCATGGTCACGTTGGCCTGGTGGAAATAGTCCTGGCTGCCCCACACACCCACCGCGCCAGCGCAATGCACCACCGCATCGACGCCGCTGCACAGCGCGCGGACCAGCGCCGGGTCCGACAGGTCGCCGGCCATGAACTCGGCCCCACGCGCCACCAGCGGCTGCAGCGCCTCTTCGCGGCGCCCGTTCACCCGCACCGCCAGCCCCTGCTCCAGGGCAAAACGGGCGAAACGCCCGCCAATGAACCCGCTGGCTCCGGTGACCAGAATCTTCATGCACGCCACTCCCGTTCTTATAGTCCGGCGACTCTAGCAGGCGCCGCACCGTACTACTCTGGCCTTGCACGCCAGAAACGAATCCTTGCAGACCGCGCCGCTGCACCAGGGTTGCACGACTTGCGATCGGCGACATGCAGCGGGCGGTTGCGGCTACCCTTGAAACACCCTTCGCTTTCTACCGAGGCCGCATGATGAGCAAGCCCCACTGGATGATCTACGGCGCCAACGGCTACACCGGCCGGCTGGTGGCCGAGCAGGCGCAGCGCGAGGGCCTGAAGCCTGTCCTCGCCGGCCGCAACCCGGCCAGCCTGCATGCGCTGGGCAGTTCACTGGGCCTGGAATGCCGGGTGTTCGACCTGAACGACAGCGCCGCCGCCCTGGCCGCGCTGGAAGATGTCGGCGTGGTCGCCAACTGCGCCGGGCCCTTCTCCGCCACCGCCGCGCCGATGATCGAGGCGTGCATCGCGAGCGGCGCGCATTACGTGGATATCACCGGGGAGATTTCCGTCTTCGAATACGCCCACAGCCTCGACGAAGTCGCGCGCACGGCGGGCGTAGTGATCTGCCCCGGCGTCGGCTTCGATGTGATCCCCACCGACTGCGTTGCCGCCTGCCTGAAGGAAGCCATGCCCGATGCCGCGCACCTGGCACTGGGCTTCGACAGCGGCAGCGGTCTCTCGCCAGGCACCGCCAAGACCACCGTGGAAGGACTCAAGCTGGGCGGTAAGGTGCGCGAGGCCGGGCGTCTGCGTGATGTGCCGCTGGGCTACAAGCGCCGCGACATCGACTTCGGCCGTGGCCTCAAGCACGCGGTGACCATTCCTTGGGGCGACGTCGCGACGGCCTATTACTCCACCGGTATCGGCGACATCGAGGTCTACCTGCCCGTACCGCCGGCCGCCGCCATCGGCATGCGGGTGATGGACAGTTTGCGCCCGCTGCTGGGCCGCGACCGCGTGCAGGACTGGCTCAAGCAACAGGTAGACAAGCGCGTTCGCGGCCCTGACGAACTGGCCCGCAGCAAGCTGCGCACCTGGGTCTGGGGCGAAGTGCGCAACGCCCGTGGCGAGCGCCGCACTGCACGGCTGGAAACCGCCAACGGCTACGACGTGACTATCCACGGCGTGATCTTCGCGGTGCGCCACCTGCTGGCCAACCCCAATACGGTCGGCTACTTCACCCCGTCGAAACTCTTCGGCGCGCGCTGCATCGAGCAATTGCCGGGCAGCGGGAGCATCGTCATTCGCGGCTGATCGGCACCATGAGCCCCGGCGCCTTTGCCAGCAGGTGGCGGGTCAGCGCAGTGAGCAACTCACCGCCGTTGCGCCAGTGGTGCCAGTAAAGGGGAACGTCGATCACCTGCCCCGGCAGCATGTCCACCAGCTCACCGCGTTCCAGCTCGCCGCGCACTTGCTGTTCGGGAACAAGGCCCCAGCCGAGGCCGCCGCTGGTCATGCGCACAAAGCCTTCGGAGGACGGGCACAGGTGATAGCTGAAGTGGCCATCGACGCCGAGGTCCCTCAGGTAGCGGTGCTGCAGTTGATCGTCCGGACCATAGACGATGGCCGGAGCACGCACGAGCCCGGCGGGGCTCACGCCCTTGGGAAAGTGCCGGGCGATGAATTCCGGGCTGGCCAGCCCGCGATAGCGCATGGCGCCCAGCGGCTCGGATCGCCCGCCGGCCACCGGGCGCGGACTGGCGCAGACACAGCCGGCCACCTCACCCGCGCGCATGCGCTTGAGGCCGACTTCCTGGTCCTCCACGACCAAGTCCAACAGCACATGGCGCTCGCCGCAGAAATCGCCGACCGCGTCCGCCCACCAGGTGGCCAGGCTGTCGGCGTTCAACGCCAGGCGCAGGCGCTCGGGCGCCGCGCCGTCATCCAGCGCAGGCACCCATTGCTGCAGATCGCCCTCCAGCAGGCGCACCTGCTGCACATGGTTGAGCAGGCGCTGGCCGAGATCGGTCGGCTGCGGCCTTGCCGCGCGCACCAGCACCGGCTGGCCGACCCGCGCTTCGAGCAGCTTTATGCGCTGGGAAATGGCCGACTGCGACAGCCCCAGCACCTGGGCGCCGCGTTCGAAACCGCCCTGTTCCACCACGGCGGCCAGGGCGGCAAGCAGCTTGTAGTCGAACATGATCAGTTTCCCTAATGAGATATCAGCAGTATTGCTTTTTCTTATACAGGCCAAAGCCGGACAATCGCCAGCATTCCCACTCTTTATGGACTGCCCACCATGGCTGGCGAAACCTCCCTGGCCGCGCTGCTGCGCGACATGACCCCGGTGCTCAACGACGGCGAGTACGTCTTCTGCACCCTGCCGGACGGCCAGCTCCCGACCGGCCTGCAGCCGCTGGGCAGCTTCCGCGAGAGCGAGGGTCTGACGCTGATCCTGTCGCGCGCCGAAGCCGAACAAGCCGGGCTGGCCTTCGACTACGTCGCCGCTTGGCTGACCCTGGAAGTGCACTCGGCGTTGCAGGCGGTCGGTCTCACCGCTGCCGTGGCCGGCGCCCTGGCCAAGGCCGGAATCAGTTGCAACGTGATCGCCGCCTGGTACCACGACCACCTGTTCGTCGCCTACGCCGACGGCCCGCGAGCGCTGGACGTGCTGCGCGCCCTCGCCCGCAACCCGGAAGGAGCCTGAATCATGTGGCAGAGCTACCTCAATGGAGTGCTGGTCGCCGCCGGCCTGATCATCGCCATCGGTGCACAGAACGCCTTCGTCCTCGCCCAGAGCCTGCGCCGCGAACATCACCTGTCAGTGGCCGCGCTGTGCGTGCTGTGCGACGCCATCCTGGTCAGCGCCGGGGTGTTCGGCCTGGCCAAGGTCCTCGCCGAGAACCCGACGCTGCTGGCCATCGCGCGCTGGGGCGGCGTCACCTTCCTGGTCTGGTACGGCCTCAAGGCACTGCGTCGTGCAGTCGCACCCGAAGCCATGGCCGATGCCCAGGAAACCGGCCCGCGTTCACGTCGCACCGTGCTGATGGCAGCGCTGGCGGTGACCCTGCTCAACCCCCACGTCTACCTCGACACCGTGCTGCTGATCGGCTCACTCGGCGCCCAGCAGACAGCGCCCGGCGCCTACGCCATGGGTGCGGCCAGCGCCTCTCTGCTGTGGTTCTTCACCCTGGCCTTCGGCGCCGCGTGGCTTGCGCCGTGGCTGGCGCGGCCGGCGACCTGGCGCCTGGTGGACCTGATGGTCGCGGTGATGATGCTGGGCATGGCCGCGCAACTGGTGTTCGCCAACTGATCTGCGGCCCGCCGAGGGAAGCTTTTCGAACGACGTTCCGTCATCCCGGTCTGTGCATAGTGAGCGTCGCGCTCCGACGCAAGCCGCTGTGCAGGGCCTTTGCCCCTACAGTTGCTGCGTGGATATGCCGCAGGTCGGGTGCTATGATCGGACCTTCGCGGCGCCGGCGGGCTCTGAGCCTTCCGGACGCAACTGGCGCGCTGCCTGTCCCTTGATGGGGCGCATTGCAGCTACGCCCGGATGCCGCGACAAACATCGAACCGGCCCCGTGTACCGGTCGCGCGCACGTCGCGCTAGCCCAGACTGAGTGAGATAGGAGAGAGACCATGGCTTTCGAATTGCCGCCGCTGCCTTACGCGAAGAACGCCCTTGAGCCGCACATTTCCGCGGAAACCCTGGAATTCCACCACGACAAGCACCACAACACCTACGTCGTGAACCTGAACAACCTGGTTCCGGGTACCGAGTTCGAAGGCAAGAGCCTGGAAGACATCGTCAAGACCTCTTCCGGCGGCATCTTCAACAACGCCGCCCAGGTGTGGAACCACACCTTCTACTGGAACTGCCTGAGCCCCAACGGCGGTGGCCAGCCCTCCGGCGCCCTGGCGGATGCCATCAACGCTGCCTTCGGTTCCTTCGACAAGTTCAAGGAAGAGTTCAGCAAGACCTCCATCGGCACCTTCGGCTCCGGCTGGGGCTGGCTGGTGAAGAAAGCCGACGGCTCCCTGGCCCTGGCCAGCACCATCGGCGCCGGCTGCCCGCTGACCAGCGGCGACACCCCGCTGCTGACCTGCGACGTCTGGGAACACGCCTACTACATCGACTACCGCAACCTGCGTCCGAAGTACGTCGAGGCGTTCTGGAACCTGGTCAACTGGGACTTCGTGGCTGAGCAGTTCGCTGCCTGAATGCACCCTGCTTGATAGGAAAAACCCGGCCTTGCGCCGGGTTTTTTCGTAATGGACGCGTATCACCTTCGTGTCAGCTAACCTGAAAGGCCGGTACAGTCACGAAACACAACGATGGCCCTTTGACGTCATTGCGCCAATTGCCAATACTCAGCCCCAGTCGTTCGCCCCTGGCGAGAAACAAGGAAAGCCCTTGAAACTGGATCCCCGGCACAGCCTCTCCCTCAAGCTGCTGCGAATGGTATTGCTCGCGGCCCTCGTGGTCGGAGTGGTACTCAGCTGTGCCCAGATCGTCTATGACGCCCACAAGGCCCGCCAGGCCGTGCACAACGATGCCCAGCGCATCCTGGCGATGGTCCGCGACCCGTCCACCCAGGCCGTCTACAGCCTCGACCGCGACATGGCGATGCAGGTCCTCGAAGGCCTGTTCCAGCACGAAGCCGTGCGCTACGCCGCCATCGGCCATCCCGACGAACCCATGCTGGCGGAGAAATCCCGCCCGCTGCTGGACTCCAACACCCGCTGGCTGACCGACCCGATCCTCGGCGCCGAGCAGAACTACTCCATTCGCCTCGCCGGCCGTGGCGGCTCCAACGAGTACTACGGCGACCTGAAGATCACCCTCGACACCGCCCCCTATGGCGACGACTTCGTCGCCACCTCGGTGATCATCTTCATCTCCGGCATCCTACGCGCCATGGCCCTGAGTCTGGTGCTGTTCATGGTCTACCACTGGCTGCTGACCAAGCCGCTGTCGAAGATCATCGAGCACCTTGCCTCGATCAACCCGGACCGCCCCAGCCAGCACAAGCTGCCGATGCCCGACGGCCACGAGAAGGACGAGCTGGGTTTATGGGTGAATACCGCCAACCAGCTGCTGGCCTCTATCGAGCGCAACGGCCATTTGCGCCGGGAGGCCGAAGACAGCCTGCTGCGCATCTCCCAGTACGACTTCCTCACCGGCCTACCCAACCGCAAGCTGCTGCAACAGCGTCTGGACCAGATACTCGAAGGCGCCTCGCGCCTGCAACGCCGCGTCGCCGTGCTCTGCCTGGGCCTGGATGACTTCAAGGGCATCAACGAGCAATACAGCTACCAGTTCGGCGACCAGTTGCTGATCGCCCTCGCCGACCGCCTGCGCACCCGCAGCGCACACCTCGGCGCCCTGGCGCGGCTGGGCGGCGACCAGTTCGCCCTGGTCCAGGCCGACATCGAACAGCCCTACGAAGCGGCGGAGCTGGCCCAGCAGATCCTCGACGATCTCGAAGCTCCCTTCGAGCTCGACCAGCACCTAGTGCACCTGCGCGCCACCATCGGCATCACCCTGTTCCCCGAGGACGGCGAGACCACCGAGAAGCTGCTGCAGAAAGCCGAGCAGACCATGACCCTGGCCAAGAGCCGCTCGCGCAACCGCTACCAGTTCTACATCGCCAGCGTCGACAGCGAGATGCGCCGCCGCCGCGAGCTGGAGAAGGACCTGCGCGAAGCCCTGGCGCGCAACGAACTGCACCTGGTGTATCAGCCGCAGGTGGATTACCGCGATCACCGCGTGGTCGGCGTCGAGGCGCTGCTGCGCTGGCAGCACCCGACCCAGGGCTGGGTCGCGCCGGACCTGTTCATTCCGCTGGCAGAACAGAACGGCAGCATCTTCAGCATCGGCGAATGGGTACTCGACCAGTCCTGCCGCCAACTGCGCGAATGGCACGACCAGGGCTTCGACGACCTGCGCCTGGCGGTCAACCTGTCCACCGTGCAGCTGCGCCACAACGCCCTGCCGCGGGTGGTCAGCAACCTGTTGCAGATGCACCGCCTGCCGCCACGCTCGCTGGAGCTGGAAGTCACCGAGACGGGCCTGATGGAGGACATCTCCACCGCCGCCCAGCACCTGCTCAGCCTGCGCCGCGCAGGCGCCTTGATCGCCATCGACGACTTCGGCACCGGCTACTCCTCGCTGAGCTACCTGAAGAGCCTGCCGCTGGACAAGATCAAGATCGACAAGAGCTTCGTTCAGGACCTGCTGCTGGACGACGATGACGCCACCATCGTTCGCGCCATCATCCAGCTGGGCAAGAGCCTGGGCATGCAGGTGATCGCCGAGGGCGTGGAGACGGTCGAGCAGGAGGCCTACATCATTGCCCAGGGCTGCCACGAAGGTCAGGGCTACCTCTACAGCAAGCCGCTGCCGGCGCGCGAGCTGACCCTGTATCTCAAGCAGGCGCGGCGCCTGGCCGAAGCGGCCGGCGGCAATCCGGGCGGGTCCGTCGAGCGGCATTGATCCCTTCGGGTGGAAAACGCCCCTCCTCACGCCGAATCCTCCCTGTAAGAGCGAGCTTGCTCGCGAACAGCCCGAGCGCCGGTGCCAAGAGGTTCGCGAGCAAGCTCGTCCCTACAAAGAACGACTCTCCCTGCGCGCTGATAGCGACTTGCTGGCCCCGCGACCGAACCGCGCTATCGAACGCCCTTTTCAAAAATGCAAATCTTTCGCATTATGTTGCGGATTTTCTTGCGCAGTCCTTTTTACGTGCGCCTCTTTTCCATGCAAAGGAACCCGTCATGACTCGTATGCCCTGGGCCACTGCCAGCCTGCTCGCCATCGCCATTTCCCTCGCCGGCTGCGGCGATGACAAGAAAGCCGAAGCCCCCGCCGTGCAGGCGCCCAGCACGCAGAGCGCTGCACCGGCGGCTGCCAAGGTCGACGAGGCTGCGGTCAAGGCCGTGGTGAAGAACTACCTGGACATCGCCGAAGCCACCTACGGCGACGCCCTGACAACCGCCAAGGCCCTGCAGACCGCCGTCGATGCGCTGATCGCCAAGCCCAGCGAAGAAACCCTGAAGGCCGCCCGCGAAGCCTGGATCGCTTCCCGCCCGTCCTACTCGCAGAGCGAAGCCTTCCGCTTCGGCAACTCGATCATCGACGACTGGGAAGGCGCGGTTAACGCCTGGCCGCTGGACGAAGGTCTGATCGACTACGTCGCCAAGGACTATCAGCACGCTGAAGGCAACGCTGGCGCCAGTGCCAACATCGTCGCCAACACCGAGATCCAGGTTGGCGAAGACAAGATCGACGTCAAGGAAATCACCGGCGAGAAGCTCAAGGGCCTGAACGAGCTGGGCGGTTCCGAAGCCAACGTCGCCACTGGCTACCACGCCATCGAATTCCTCCTGTGGGGCCAGGACCTGAACGGCACCAAGCCGGGCGCCGGCGATCGCAAGTACACCGACTACGCCCAGGGCAAGGACTGCACCAACGGTCATTGCGACCGTCGTGCCGCCTACCTGAAGGCCGTCACCGACCTGCTGGTTTCCGACCTGGAAGAAATGCACGGCAACTTCAAGGCCGGCGTTGCCGACAACTACCGCGCCAAGGTCGAGGCCGACACCGCCGAGAACAACCTGCGCAAGATGTTCTTCGGCATGGGCTCGCTGTCCCTCGGCGAGCTGGCTGGCGAGCGCATGAAGGTCGCGCTGGAAGCCAACTCCACCGAAGACGAGCACGACTGCTTCAGCGACAACACCCACAACACCCTGTTCTTCAATGCCAAGAGCATTCGCAATATCTACACCGGCGAATACAAGCGCACCGACGGCAGCGTCGTGAAGGGCCCGAGCCTGTCCGACCTGGTCGCCAAGGTCGACGCCGCCGCCGATACCGATCTGAAGAATGACCTGGCCAACACCGAAGCCAAGATGAAAATCATCGTCGACCGTGCCGAGAAGGACGGTGTGCACTTCGACCAGATGATCGCCCCGGAAGACAAGGACGATCAGCAGAAGATCCGTGACGCCATCGCCTCGCTGGTCAAGCAGACCGGCGCCATCGAGAAGGCCGCCACCGCGGTCGGCGTGCAGGACCTGAAGCCGGACAACGCCGATCACCAATTCTGATCAGCCTGACCTGAAGGGTTGCAGGCGCTGCGGCTCCACGCCGCAGCGACCTTGAAACCAAGGCAAAGCCCCGCCTCGCGGGGCTTTGTCATTTCTGGACGGCAAACGATGTCGTTCGCAAATACAAATTTTTCATATTTGCATTTGACACCCCTGCTACCATGGCGTGCTGCCATATACCGCCCTGGAACCCCCGCCAATGCTCCACCGCCGTACCGCCCTGTGCCTCGTGCCGCTGCTGTCTGCCCTCGCCCTTGCCGCATGCAAGCCGGAGACCTCCCAGCACGCCGTGGCCGAGCCTGGCGAAGCACTTTCTGGCGGCGCCACTACGGTGAAGCAGAGCGACCGTAACGCCTTCTCCATGCCCTCGGGCAACCTCACGCCGAGCCGCCGCCTTGACTTCGCCGTGGGCAACAGCTTCTTCCGCAACCCCTGGGTGATTGCGCCGAGCACCACCACAGCCCGCGATGGCCTCGGCCCGCTGTTCAACACCAACGCCTGCCAGAACTGCCACATCAAGGACGGCCGTGGCCATCCGCCGGAGTTGAACGACGTCAACGCCGTATCGATGCTGGTGCGCCTGTCGATTCCCGCCGGCTCCGCCGACATCGAAACCATCAAGCGCCTGGGCGTGGTGCCCGAGCCGGTGTACGGCGGCCAGTTCCAGGACTCGGCCATCCCCGGCGTGGCACCCGAGGGCAAGGTGCGGGTGGACTACGAGCCGGTGAAGGTCAGCTTCAAGGACGGCACCGTGGTCGAGCTGCGCAAGCCCATGTTGCGCATCAGCGACCTGGGCTACGGGCCGATGCACCCGGACACGCTGTTCTCCGCCCGCATCGCCCCGCCGATGATCGGCCTGGGCCTGCTGGAGTCCATCAGCGAGGCGGACATCCTCGCCAACGCGGACCTCCAGGCCAAGGGCAGCGACGGCATCCACGGCCGGCCGAACCGGGTCTGGGACGACGAGAAACAGGCCACAGTCCTCGGCCGCTTCGGCTGGAAGGCCGGGCAACCCAACGTCGCCCAGCAGAACGCCCACGCCTTCTCCGGCGACATGGGCCTGACCAGCGACCTGCTGCCCAGCGATGACTGCACCCAGGCCCAGGTCGATTGCCTGAAAGCCATCGACGGCGGCAAACCGGAAGTCAGCCAGCACATCTTCAACCAGGTCGCCTTCTACGCCCGCAACCTCGCTGTGCCGGCACGGCGCAAAGTCGACGACCCGCAGGTGCTCACCGGCAAGGGCCTGTTCTTCGATTCCGGCTGCGCCAGCTGCCACACGCCCAAGTTCACCACCGGCATCAATGCCGCCGAGCCCGAGCTCGCCAACCAGGTCATCCGCCCCTACAGCGACCTGCTGCTGCATGACATGGGCGAGGGACTAGCGGACAATCGCCCGGAATTTCTTGCCAGCGGCCGCGACTGGCGCACCGCGCCGCTGTGGGGCATCGGCCTGACCGAAACGGTCAACGGCCACACCCAGTTCCTGCATGACGGCCGCGCCCGCAACCTGCTCGAAGCCGTGCTCTGGCATGGCGGCGAAGCCGAAGCGGCCAAGCAACGCGTACTGAATTTCGACGCCGGGCAGCGCGATGCCCTGTTGGCGTTTTTGAACTCACTCTAAGGAGCCGAGCCCACCATGTTCCGCCCCCGACTTCTGATCACCAGCCTCGCCATCGCCCTGGGCGCCTGCTCGCCCACCGACCCGCAGGCCACCACCAGCGCCACCCTGGCCCAGCAGGTGATCCTGCCGACCTACAGCCGCTGGGTCGACGCCGACCGCGCGCTGGCCGCCAGCGCCCTGGCCTACTGCCAGGGCAAGGAAGACCTGACCAAGGCACGCGCCGACTTCATGGCCGCGCAGAAGGCCTGGGCCGAGCTGCAGCCGCTGCTGGTCGGCCCGCTGGCCGAGGGCAACCGCTCCTGGCAGGTACAGTTCTGGCCGGACAAGAAGAACCTCGTGGCGCGCCAGGTCGAGCAACTGCTGAGCAGCGGCAACGCGATATCCCCGGAGACCCTGGATAAATCCAGCGTCGTGGTGCAGGGCCTGACCGCCTACGAATACATCCTCTTCGATGCGAAGATCGACCTGGCCAACGCCGAGACCAAGGCTCGCTACTGCCCGCTGCTGGAAGCTATCGGTGCGCACCAGCAAACCCTGGCCGAAAGCATCCTGGCGCAGTGGAAGCAGGACGGCGGCATGCTCGCCCAGCTCTCCAAGTTCCCCAACGAGCGCTACGCCGATGCCCACGAGGCCATCGCCGAACTGCTACGCGTGCAGGTCACCGCGCTGGACATGCTGAAGAAGAAACTCGGCACCCCGCTGGGCCGCCAAAGCAAGGGCATCCCGCAGCCGTTCCAGGCCGAAGGCTGGCGCAGCGACGCCTCCCTGGCGAGCCTGGACGCCAGCCTGACCGGCGCCCAGGCGCTGTGGGACGGCACCGACAAGAAGGGCCTGCGCGCCCTGCTGCCGGCCGAACAGAAAGAGCTGGCCGGCAAGATCGACGCGGCCTATGCCGATGTCCACGGCAAGCTGAAGGCGATCAACCAGCCGCTCAGCGAACTGCTCAAGGACGACGCCGGCCTCAAGCAGCTGAATGAGTTGTACGACAGTCTCAACGTCGTCCACCGCCTGCACGAGAGCGACCTGGCGAAGGCGCTGGGCGTGCAGCTGGGCTTCAACGCCAACGACGGCGACTGATCGAGAGCGGACGAGGTGAAAACCATGTTGCGACGTCACGTGATCGGCCTGGGCAGCCTGCTGCTCGGCGCCCTGACCTTCTGCGGCTGGACGCTGTCACGCAAGGGCAAGGAGCCCCTGGTGCTGTCCGCCCGTGACGACGCGGATGGCAAGCACTATGCCGTGGGCTATCGCCTGGACGGCAGCTGCGCCTTCGCCACCGAGGTCGGCCTGCGCTGCCACGACGTGGTGCAGCATCCCAGCCTGCCGCTGGCGCTGTTCGTCGCCCGTCGTCCGGGCCGGCAGAGCTACCTGATCGACCTGAACGACGGCCGCCTGCTGCAGACCGTCGATTCGCAGGCGGACCGCCACTTCTACGGCCACGGCGTGTGGCACAAGGACGGCGAGTGGCTGTACGCCACCGAGAACGACACCTCCGATCCGGGCCGCGGCCTGCTCGGCGTATACCGCTTCGACGGTGAGCGCCTGAGCCACGCCGGCGAGGTCTCCACCCACGGCCTCGGCCCGCACCAGGTGTCCTGGATGCCCGATGGCGAAACCCTGGTGGTGGCCAACGGCGGCATCCGTACCGAAGCCGAAAGCCGCGTTGAGATGAACCTCGACGCCATGGAGCCGAGCCTGGTGCTGATGCAGCGCGACGGCGTGCTGATCTCCAAGGAAACCCTGCCGCAGCCGATGAACAGCGTGCGCCACCTGGCCATCGCCGCGGACGGCACCATCGTCGCCGGGCAGCAGTACATGGGCGATGCCCATGATCGCGCCGACCTGCTTGCCATCAAGCGCCCCGGCGAGGCCTTCCAGGCCTTCCCGCTGGCCGACGAGCAGCGCCTGGCGATGACCCAGTACACCGCCAGCGTCGCCGTGCACAACGACCTGCGCCTGGTCGCCCTGACCGCCCCGCGCGGCAACCGCTTCTTCATCTGGGACCTGGACTCCGGCGCCGTGCGCCTGGACGCGCCGCTGCCCGACTGCGCCGGCGTCGGCGCGGTGAAGGACGGCTTCGTCGTCACCTCCGGCCAGGGCCGCTGCCGCTTCTACGACTGCCGCGGCGAACGCATTGCCGGCACGCCGCTGGACCTGCCCCCGGCGTTCTGGGACAACCACCTGCACCTGGCCTGACTCCGGCGAGCGTAGGAGCAACTGTCTTCTCCCGGATAATTCGGCGCCTGCATTTCCCCCTCACCCCAACCCTCTCCCTCAGGGAGAGGGGGCAGACCGTGCCGGCTGACGCTGTGGTTTCATCCTGCACCATTGGGTCCCCTCTCCCTCCGGGAGAGGGCTAGGGTGAGGGCCGGCCCGTGTACAGAAGTTTCCCGTAGGAGCGGACTCCGTCCGCGATGTGCAACCGTCAAGCTCGGAACCGCCGGATAGCGATCGCGGATGAATCCGCTCCTGCGACACCGGCAGCCCATGGCATCAGGCCAGAACGCCCGTACCAGAGCGCCCGAAAACCCCTACCACTCGTCTGCCTGTCCTCAGGAAGACACCCACCCGGCCGATGCAAAAGCTGACCGATCCCACCCTGCGTCTTAGAGGCGTAAACAAGATGTCCCCCAATACTTCCCTGCGTACCCAGATCCTTTCGCTGCTGGGCGGCAGCCTGCTGCTCGTGCTGCTGATCGCCCTCGCCTGCTTCCATTTCCTGTCCGGCAGCGTCAGCGCCTACCAGCGCCTGCTGGACGGCCCGTTGCAATCCTCGCAACTCGTGGACCAGGCCAACCTGGCTTTCAAGGCCCAGGTGCAGGAGTGGAAGAACGTCCTGCTTCGCGGCCAGCAGCCGGCGGACCTGAACAAGTACTGGAGCCAGTTCGAAGACCAGGAACGCGCCGTGCAGGACCTGCTCCAGCGCCTGGAGCAGAACGCCGCGGATGATGCGACGCTCAAGGCCCAGGTCACCCGTCTGCGCGACGAGCATCGCCAGCTCGGCCAGGCCTACCGCAAGGGCCGCGACGCCTATGTCGCCGCCGGCAGTGACCCGCGCGCCGGTGACGTCGCGGTGAAGGGCATCGACCGTGCCGCCAGCGAGCAGATGGCCGCCCTGGTGGACAGCCTGCATCACGACGCCCAGGAGGAAGCCAAGAGCATCTCCGCCAGTGCCGACAGTACCGTTGTCAGCGGCACTCTGGTCCTGCTGCTCTCGGGCATCGCGCTGGGCCTGCTCAGCCTGTGGCTGGTCAACCGCAACCTGATCGGCCCGATCGCCCGCCTGATCGAACACATCGCCCAGCTCAGCGAGGGCAACTTCGGCGAGCGCGTCGACGCCAGCCGCCGCGACGAACTGGGCCGCCTGGCCCGTGCCGCCAACACCCTGCGCGATTTCCTGGCCGAGACCTTCACCCGTCTGAAACACAGCACCACCGAACTGGACACCGCCAGCGGCGAGCTGAACGCCATCGCCACCCTGATGGCCGAAGGCACCCGTGAGCAGTTCTCGCGCACAGACCAGGTGGCCACGGCGATGCACGAGATGTCCGCCACCGCCCAGGAAGTCGCCCGCCACGCCTCCGACGCCGCCCGCGCCGCCGACGATGCCGACCAGCACGCCCAGGAAGGCGGCGAAGTGATGAAGACCACCATCGTCACCATCACCGAGATGAGCAACGAGATCGCCAACACCGCCGACGTCATCCGCCGCCTGGAAAGCGACAGCGGACGCATCGGCAAGGTGCTGGAAGTGATCCGCGGCATCGCCGACCAGACCAACCTGCTGGCCCTCAACGCCGCCATCGAGGCCGCCCGCGCCGGTGAAGCCGGGCGTGGTTTCGCCGTGGTCGCCGACGAGGTCCGCACCCTGGCCCAGCGCACCGCCGAATCCACGGCCGAGATCCACCAGATCATCGACACCGTGCAAACCGGCTCGGTGAACGCCCTGCGCGCCATCGAGAGCGGCAAGACCCGCAGCGAACAGGGCGTGGAGCGCGTCACCCAGGCCGGCGAAGTGTTGCGCAGCATCACCCATGCCGTGGAAGCGATCCGCGACATGAACCGCCAGATCGCCACCGCCGCCGAGGAACAGACCTCGGTCGCCGAGGACATCTCGCGCAACCTCACCGAGATCACCGCCATCGGCGCCACGAACGAGGAAAACGTGGTCCGCACCCAGGGCGCCAGCCGCCACCTGCACGGCCTCTCCGGCGAACTCGCCGACGTCACCCGCAAGCTCAGCGCCTGATCCTTCTCAGCCACATGGACGTGGCTTCCCCTCCAGCGCACTTCTCCGCACCGATCCAGCGCACATCCTCCGCAAACAACCTTACTTTTCGTGGGAAACCTCTTGTAATCCCAGCCCTTTGACTCTCCGCGCATTCAGGCATAAGGTGCGCAATTCCGCCCCGCAATGGGGCGTCCCACGTATCGGCTTCAAAGCCTGATCGATATCTGCGCGAACGGAAGGCCGCCCGGCAACTTGTGGGCGAGCGATCGCGCCCGATTGCTGCCAGGCACGTACCAAGGAACAGGAAGATGTTGCGCCGCATGCTGATCATGCTGGGCGTAGTTGCCGTCATCGTTGCGGTGCTCGCCGGCTCGAAATACCTCTCCATCAAGAAACAGATCGCCATGTTCTCGGCGCCGCGTCCGCCGGTGAGCGTGAACGCCGCCAATGCCGAAGAACGCGACTGGCAGAGCCGCCTGCAGGCCATCGGCACCCTGCGCGCCATCCAGGGCGTAACCCTGACCGCCGAGGTTTCGGGAACGGTCAGCGCGGTGCAGTTCGTCTCCGGCGACAAGGTCAAGGTCGGCCAGCCGGTGGTGCAGCTCGAATCCGACGTCGAGCAGGCCACCCTGCGTACCGCCGAGGCAGACCTCGGGCTGGCCCAGGTCGAGTACGAGCGCGGCAAGAGCCTGGTGGGCCGCCAGGCCATTTCCAAGAGCGAGTACGACCGCCTCGCCGCCCAGTTGAACCGATCCACTGCCACCGTCGCGCAACTGCGCGCGGCGCTGGCGAAGAAGCGCATCCTCGCGCCCTTCTCTGGCACCATCGGCATCCGCCAGGTGGACGTCGGGGACTACGTTTCCCCGGGCACGGAGATCGTCACCCTGCAGGATCTCTCGACCCTGCAGGTGGACTTCTTCCTGCCCGAGCAAGACTTCCCCCTGCTCAAGCGCGGGCAGAAAGTCGTGGTGCGCGTGGCGGCCTATCCGGGGCAGAGCTTCGACGCGCAGATCGACGCCATCAGCCCGCGCGTGGACAACCAGACGCGCAACCTGCTGGTCCGCGCCAGCATGGCCAACCCCGACGGCAAGCTGCTACCGGGCATGTTCGCCAACCTGGAAGTACAGTTGCCGGACAGCGCGCCGCGCGTGGTGGTGCCCGAGACTGCCGTGGCCTTCACGCTCTACGGCAACTCGGTCTATGTGGTGGTGCCGCACAAGCCCAAAGAGGGCGAGAAAGCCGAAGACGCCAAGACTGACGACAAGTCGCCGAAGCTGGACGTCGAGCGCCGCTTCGTGAAGACCGGCGAACGCCGCGAAGGCAGCGTGGTGATCCTCGAGGGCCTGAAGGCCGGCGAGCAGGTGGTGACCTCCGGCCAGCTCAAGCTGGACAACGGCACCGCCGTGGCCATCGCCAAGGACCCGCAGTAATCGCATAGCCGGCGCGTCGCTCGATGTGGCGCGCCAACAGACCCCGCCGTCATCCGGCAGGGTCCGCATTAAAGGATTGAGCTATGTTCACCGATCCCTTTATTCGTCGCCCGGTGCTGGCCACCGTGGTCAGCCTGCTGATCGTCCTGCTCGGCATGCAGGCCTTCAGCAAGCTGGTGATCCGCGAGTATCCGGCGATGGAAAACGCGCTGATCACCGTCACCACCTTCTATGCTGGCGCCAACGCCGAAACCATCCAGGGCTACATCACCCAGCCGCTGCAGCAGAGTCTCGCCAGCGCCGAAGGCATCGACTACATGACCTCGGTGAGCCGGCAGAACTACTCGGTGATCTCGATCTACGCGCACATCGGCGCCAACTCCGATCGCCTGGTCACCGAGCTGCTGTCGAAGATCGGCGAGGTGAAGACCCAGCTGCCGCCCGACGCCGAAGACCCGGTGCTGGACAAGGAAGCGGCCGACGCCTCGGCGCTGATGTACATCAGCTTCTTCAGCGAGCAGATGAACAACCCGCAGATCACCGACTACCTGTCGCGGGTGATCCAGCCCAAGCTCGCCACCCTGCCGGGCATCTCCGAAGCCGAGATCCTCGGCAACCAGGTGTTCGCCATGCGCCTGTGGCTGGACCCGGTGAAGATGGCCGCCTACGGCATCACCGCCGGCGACGTGGCCGATGCGGTGCGCCAGTACAACTTCCTCTCCGCCGCCGGCGAGATGAAGGGCGAGCTGGTGGTCACCTCGGTGAACGCCTCCACCGACCTGAAATCCCCGGAAGCCTTCGCCGCCATCCCGCTGAAGACCGCAGGCGACCGTCGCGTGCTGATGGGCGACGTGGCGCGCATCGAACTGGGTGCGGCGAGCTACGACGCGGTCAGCTCGTTCAACGGCATCCCATCGGTGTACATCGGCATCAAGGGCACGCCCAGCTCCAACCCGCTGGACGTGATCAAGGAAGTCCGCGCCAAGATGCCGGAGCTGGAAGAGCAGCTGCCGCCCGGCCTGCAGGTATCCATCGCCTATGACGCCACGCGCTTCATCCAGGCCTCCATCGACGAGGTGGTGAAGACCCTGGGCGAGGCGATCCTGATCGTCATCGTGGTGGTCTTCCTGTTCCTCGGCGCGTTCCGCTCGGTGATCATCCCGGTGGTGACCATCCCGCTGTCGATGATCGGCGTGCTGTTCTTCATGCAGGTGATGGGCTACTCGATCAACCTGCTGACGCTGCTGGCCATGGTGCTCGCCATCGGCCTGGTGGTGGACGATGCCATCGTGGTGGTGGAGAACATCCACCGCCACATCGAGGAGGGCAAGTCGCCATTTCAAGGCGCCATCGAGGGCGCGCGGGAAATCGCCGTGCCGGTGGTGACCATGACCATCACCCTGGCCGCCGTGTACGCGCCCATCGGATTCCTCAGCGGCCTGACCGGCGCGCTGTTCAAGGAGTTCGCCTTCACCCTGGCCGGTGCGGTGATCATCTCCGGCATCGTCGCCCTGACCCTGTCGCCGATGATGTGCTCGCGTCTGCTGCGCCATGACGAAAACCCCAGCGGCCTGGCCCATCGCCTGGACCTGATCTTCGAAGGCCTCAAGCAGCGCTACCAGCGCGCCCTGCACGGCACGCTGAACAGCCGCCCGGTGGTGATCGTCTTCGCCCTGCTGGTGCTGGCGATCATCCCGCTGCTGATGATGTTCACCCACAAGGAACTGGCGCCGGAGGAAGACCAGGGCATCGTCTTCCTCATGGCCAACGCGCCGCAGACGGCGAACCTCGACTACCTGTCGAAGTACACCGCCGAGTTCGAGGGCATCTTCCGCAAGTTCCCCGAGTACTATTCGGCATTCCAGATCAACGGCTACAACGGCGTGCAGACCGGCATCGGCGGCATGCTGCTCAAGCCCTGGGACGAGCGCGAGCGCAGCCAGATGGAACTGCTGCACGCGGTGCAGGGCGAGCTGGACAAGATCCCCGGCCTGCAGATCTTCGGCTTCAACCTGCCGTCGCTGCCGGGCACCGGCGAGGGCCTGCCGTTCCAGTTCGTGATCAACACCGCCAGCGACTACCAGTCCCTGCTGCAGGTGGCCGAGCGGGTGAAGAAGCGTGCGGAAGAGTCGGGCAAGTTCGCTTTCCTCGACCTCGACCTGGCCTTCGACAAGCCCGAGCTGGTGGTCGACATCGACCGCGCCAAGGCCGCGCAGATGGGCGTGTCCATGCAGGACCTGGGCGTCGCGCTGGGGGCGCTGCTGGGTGAAGGCGAGATCAACCGCTTCACCATCGACGGGCGCAGCTACAAGGTGATCGCCCAGGTCGAGCGCGCCTACCGCGACAACCCGGGCTGGCTGAACAACTACTACGTGAAGAGCCAGGGCGGCCAGCTGATCTCGCTGTCCACACTGGTGACCTTCCACGAGCGCGCGCGCCCGCGCCAGCTCAACCAGTTCCAGCAGCTGAACTCGGCGATCATCTCCGGCGTGCCGATGGTCAGCATGGGCGAAGCCATCGACACCGTGCGCGGCATCGCCGAGCAGGAATCACCGCGCGGCTTCTCCTTCGACTACGCCGGCGCCTCGCGGCAGTTCGTGCAGGAAGGCAGTGCGCTGATGATCACCTTCGCCCTGGCACTGGCGGTGATCTTCCTGGTGCTGGCGGCGCAGTTCGAGAGCTTCCGCGATCCGCTGGTCATCATGGTCACCGTGCCGCTGTCGATCTGCGGTGCGCTGATTCCGTTGTTCCTCGGCCTGTCGAGCCTGAACATCTACACCCAGGTCGGGCTGGTGACGCTGATCGGGCTGATCAGCAAGCACGGCATCCTCATCGTCGAGTTCGCCAACCAGCTGCGCCATGAGCGCGGGCTGTCGGTACGCGAGGCCGTGGAGGAAGCCGCGGCAATCCGCTTGCGTCCGGTGCTGATGACCACCGCCGCCATGGTGCTCGGCGTGATCCCGCTGCTGCTCGCCACCGGTGCCGGCGCGGTGAGCCGCTTCGACATCGGCGTGGTGATCGCCACCGGTATGAGCGTCGGTACGCTGTTCACCCTGTTCGTGCTGCCGTGTGTGTACACGCTGCTGGCCAAGCCGGACAAGAAGCCCGCCGAAAACCCCGCGCTGGCCACGGCGCACTGAAGAAAAAAGCCCCGCATCAGCGGGGCTTTTTTCTGGCACCTGCGATTCATCCGTAGGGCGGATAAAGCGTTCCGCTTTATCCGCCCTACGACAACAGGAAAACTCCGGCGCAATGTCTCCTACAGGCAACCGTCACGGCTTGGGAATGGAAAACGCCACCAGCCGATACCCCTCGGCGGTACGGATGAAGTCGAAGCTGGCATGCCGGGCCGGCTCGAACGAGCCTTGCTGCCAATGTTCCATGACCGACACCTTGGGCGTCTTCCACTGGGCGAACTCGCCGCAACCGTCGAAGTACTGCGGGTCACGCTCGGGGTCGAAGGGCCAGCCCATGTCGTCCGCGCGCACGCCATAGCCTGCGGAGGTACGCAGTGCCACCAGCCGCTTACGCAGCTCCGCGCCGTGCTTTTGCAGCACTTCATCCGGCGTGGCGGCCTGCCAGTCATCCAGCGGCTCACCGCCCTGCCCGCTCCAGATTCGGGAGTAGCTGTGGGCTTTCAGAGAAGCATCATCGAGGTGCGCGAGGAACTCGTCGCGGAACCAGACGGCAAAGTCCTTCTCGATATCGACGAAGCTGATATAGCGACCATCGACAGCCTTGAACGAAACGCGGCGCGCATCGCTGGAAGGTTGCTCGCCCACCTGCCTGGAGTACCAGTCCAGCGCCTCGGCGCGCGAAGCGTCGAAGCCTTGCACCAGCGTCCTGCCGTGGCGATCCAGCAGCAGTTCAGTGCCGCCGCTCCAGCCCTTGTGCTCGCACTGCTCCAGGCTCACGCCCGGATCGGCACAGCTGCGCGTGGCGCCCTTCAGCGCCACCACCATGCCGTTGCGCATGGCCGTCGCATCGCTCAGCTCGGCCGCGATCAGCACCTGGCCGTTGCCGTCGAGGAAGCCGACCTTGTCGCGCTGACGGTCGCGGAAGCGGATGCTGTTTTCGCTCTCGCAGATCGGTGCATTGTCGAAGAAGTACAGCGAGTCCGGCGCCACCTGGCGGCCGTCGCGCAGCAGGTAGTAGTTGCGGTAACCGTCGGCCGTTTCCTCACCGGTGGCGATGATGTGCTCGAAGCGCCGGGCCATCGTGAACATCGGGCTGAGCGTCGGCTCGATCTTCACCACGCCCTGCGCATCCTTGAATCCGATCAACTCGTTCTGTGTGAACGCCACCCATGGCTCATCCGCTGCGGCCGCAACGCTCAGCGCCAGCGCCGCGAGGCCTGCCAGCCATGCACCGATGCCCTTTCCTTCCATGCTGGAAACCTCCCCTCGATTCCGTGTTCTGCCGCATTGTGCCATGGGCAAAGAAAAGCCCCCGCGCATCACTGCGCGGGGGCTCGGTCTCGCGAAGAGCTATCAGGCCGGCTGGCGCTGCATCGCGCCGCTCTCGCTCTCGCCTTTCAGGCTCCAGCTCTTCAGGTGTTCCAGGCTCGCGCGGTACGGCTTCAGACCACTGGCCAGCAGCAACGCCCCGGCGACCAGGGCCACAACGCTGACAATCAGCAGCGAGTAACGCAGCGCCATGTCGTCGGCGAACACGTAGTCGGTCACCAGGGCGATGGCGGTCGGGCCGATGCCCAGGCCGAGCAGCGTCACCACGAACAGGTAGATCGCCGAGGCCTGGCCGCGCATGGAGTTGGGCATGATTTCCTGGATCGCCGCCGGGGCGACGCCGAAGGGCATGCTGAGGAAGAACACAATGGGCGCCATCATCGCTGCCGCCGCGTTGCCGCTGTCCAGCAGCGGATAGACCAGGCTCAGCGGGATGGCCAGGCAGGCGGCCAGCAGGCCCACGCGCATGTTGGCATCGGTGCGCCCGCGCTTGGCCCAGTAGTCGGCCAGGCGGCCGCCGCAGACGATGCCCAGGCAGCCGAACACCGCAACGATGCTGCCGTATACCACGCCGACGTGGCCGGCATCCCAGCCGTAGGTGCGGACGAAGAAGGTCGGCACCCAGGCTCCGCTGCCGTAGCTGGCGAAGGAGATGCAGGCGAAGCCGAAGTTGTGGCAGAGCACGGTCTTGCGGTTGGCGCGCAGGTAGGCGCCCACTTCACTCATCGGCACGACCACGCCGGCACCGACGCCACGGCGGGTCGGTTCCTTCACCGCGAGCATCAGCAGGGTGAAGAGCACGCCGGCAGCGCCGAGGATCAGGAAGATCAGCTGCCAGGGGCGCACTTCACCGAGGATCGGCAGGTGTACGTCGCCCTGGGCGGAAGCGAACTTGATCACCAGCCCGCCGAGCAGGAAGGCCAGCCCCGAGCCAAGGTAGATGCCCATGGAATACACGCTGATGGCGGTGGCCCGACGCTGGGCCGGGAAGCTGTCGGCGATCAGCGAGTAGGCGGCCGGCGACAGGGCCGCCTCGCCCACGCCGACGCCGACGCGGAACAGCAGGAAATGCCAGTACTGACGAGCCAGGCCGCAGGCAGCGGTCATGGCGCTCCAGATCAGCACGCCGACGGTGATCAGCCCGCGACGGCTGCGGCTGTCGGCCATGCGCCCGAGGGGGATGCCGCACAGCGTGTAGAACAGCGCAAAGGACAGGCCCATCAGCAGGCTCATCTGCGTATCGCTGATCTCCAGATCGCGGCGGATGGGGCCGACCAGCAGGTTGAGAATCTGTCGGTCGATGAAGGAAAGCACGTAGGCGACCATGAGGATCGCAACCGTGGACCAGGCCACGGCACTGGAGGGGTAGCCGTTATTGTTGTTGTTCATGCCGGGCTCCTGAAACGCCGCCAATCGCGGCGAAGGCGAAGGGAGAAGCCGCAGAGTAGGCATTGCGAACGCGTCGCGCGCGCACTATCAGATCTCTGAATGCGCGCGTTGGCCGTTGGCTGATGAATGGGTGGTCAGGGATTGGACGGAGGGTTCTAGCCCAGCCCATGTAGGAGCAAGCTTGCTCGCGAACCCGTTACCCGAGAGCCGCGGCATCCGGCGAAGAACAGGGCTTCCATGTAGGGCGCATAACGCTTGAGGCGTTATTCGCCCTACCTGACTAGAGTCCACGTGAATGCGGAGCCCCTCTCCCCCGCCCTTTCCCTTCCGAGCGTGGCGCGCAGCCAGGGTCAGGGAGAGAGCAATGTCCCGCGGCGATGCAGCATCAGATCGCCACCGGCAACCGCTCGCAAAGCTTCGCCAGCGCCCGTGCCCAGAGTTCCTGATCGTTCAGGCAAGGCACCAGCACCAGCTCCTCGCCGCCCGCCGCGCGGAACTGCTCCTGGCCGCGCTGGCCGATCTCTTCCAGCGTTTCGATGCAGTCGGCGACGAAGGCCGGGCACATCACCAGCAGGCGCTTCACGCCCTGCTTGCCGAGTTTGTCCAGCTGCGCCTCGGTGTAGGGTTCGATCCACTTGTTGCGGCCCAGGCGTGACTGGAAGGACACCGACCAGCGCCCGTGCTGCAGACCGGCACCCGCGGCGAAATCCTCCGCCGTGCGCAGGCACTGGCTGCGATAACAGACGGCCATAACGTCCTCGTGCACGCCCCGGCTGGAACTGGCAGTGAGATCGTGACTCTTGTCCTTCACCAACTTGCGAATGTGCGACTCGGGCAGGCCGTGGAAGCTCAGCAGCAGGTGATCGTAGGGTTGCTCCAGATACGGTTTCACGCTGTCCACCAACGCCTGTCGGTACTCCGGCTCGGCATAGAACGGCGGCAGCACCTTCAGCTCCAGCTTGAGGTTGTGCTCGCGCATCACCCGACGGGCTTCCTCGATGGCGGTGGTGGTGGTGCTGTCGGCGAACTGCGGGTACAGCGGCGCGAAGGTCACCTGGGTGATGCCCTGCTGGCTCAGGCGCAGCAGCGCCTTCTCGATCGACGGTTCGCCATAGCGCATGCCCAGCTCGACCGGGCCGTGTGGCCAGAATGGCCGGACGGCCTCCTGCAGGCGGCGGCTCAGCACGACCAGCGGCGAGCCCTCGTCCCACCAGATCGACGCGTAGGCGTGGGCGGACTCCTCCGGGCGCTTGCGCAGCACCAGGGACACCAGCAGCCGGCGGATCGGCCAAGGCAGGTCGATCACGTAAGGGTCCATGAGGAACTGATCGAGGTAGCGGCGCACGTCCTCGACCTGGGTGGAGGCCGGTGATCCCAGGTTGACCAGCAGGAGGGCGTTTTGGGTCATGCAGTTTCCTTAAACCGGTACGGTAGGAGGTCGTCGTGCAGGCTGCGCAGTTTACACGCAGCGATTCATATCAAGTTCTGTCGCCGATGCCGCAGGCCATCAGCGCTGTTCGCGCAGCACATCCGCCAGCGCTTCCTTGAATTCCGGGAAGCGGAACACGAAGCCGGCGTCCAGCAGGCGGCGCGGCACGATGCGCTGGCCGCCCAGCAGCAGGGTCGACATCTCGCCCAGCAGCAGGCGCAGGGCAAAGCCCGGAACCGGCATCAGTGTCGGCCGGTGCAGCGCCTGGCCCAGTTCCTGGGTGAAATCGCGGTTGCGCACCGGCTGCGGCGCGCACGCATTATAAGGACCGGCCGCGTCCGCCTTGCGCAAAAGAAAATCGATCAGGGCTATCTGGTCGTCGATATGAATCCAGGACATCCACTGCCGGCCATCCCCGAGCCGTCCGCCGGCGCCCATGCGAAATGGCGGCAACAGGCGCTTGAGGAAACCACCTTCGGGCGCCAGGACCAGACCGGTGCGCACCAGGACCACACGTATGCCCAGCGCCTCGGCCTCGCGGGCGATCTGCTCCCAGGCCAGGCACAGTTCGCTGGCGAAGTCCTCGCCGGCGGCCGCGCTGTTCTCTTCCAGCGGTCGCTCGCCGGCGTCGCCGTACCAACCGACCGCCGAGCCGTTGATCAGCACCGCCGGGCGCTGGCTGCGCCCCTCCAGCCAGCTCACCAGGCGCTCGGTCAGGCGCACCCGGCTGTCCCACAGCAGGGCCTTGCGCCGGGCGCTCCAGGGCTTGTCGGCGATGGGCTCGCCGGCCAGGTTGACCACCGCATCCAGCGGCACGTCTCCGTAAGCCTCGAAGTCGGCGATACCGCGCACCGTCTCACCGCACAGCGAGGCGACGCGCTGGGGCTGACGGCTCAGCACGGTGAGCTGGTGCCCATCGGCGCTCCACTGGCGGCAGAGGCGGCGGCCAATCAAGCCGGTGCCGCCGGTCAAGAGAATATGCATGGCGAACTCCTTGTTGGGCTGTTCCACCTTCCATCAGTCTGGACGAGAGGGAGGCGATTGCATTGACACTCCCTCTACGGCGAGGTCTACGCTGTAAGTGCCGGAACCGGTGCCGGGCTCATTCCTGAATGAACCGATGCGGCGCCGAAGGTTCCGATGATCGAAATCCTATCGTTGACGAGCGCGGACAGCTGAAACGTAATTGTACATATAGTTTCGTTTGTACAAGAACACTCCGCTCGTTACGCTGAAAGAAACAGACTACGAGGCATGTCATGAGCGCCCCCATTGCCATCATTGGCACCGGTATCGCCGGACTCTCGGCCGCCCACGCCCTGCGCGATGCCGGGCAGGACGTCCATCTGTTCGACAAGGGCCACGGCAGCGGCGGCCGGATGGCGAGCAAGCGCAGCGAAGCCGGCGCCCTGGACCTCGGCGCGCAGTACTTCACCGCCCGAGACCGGCGTTTCCTCGATGCCATACAGAAGTGGCGCGAGCACGGCTGGGTCGCCGAATGGGACCCGGCTCTCTACCAGTACCGCGACGGTGAACTGAGCCCCTCGCCCGACGAGCAGCCACGCTGGGTCGGCAGCCCACGCATGAGCGCGATCACCCGTGCGCTGCTGCAGGACCAGGTCGTCACCTTCACCTGCCGTATCACCGAGGTCTACCGCGGCGAGGAGCACTGGCACCTGCAGGACTCCGAAGGCCAGACCCACGGCCCCTTCAGCCGCGTGCTGGTCGCCACGCCGGCGCCACAGGCTGCGGCGCTGCTGGCCAGTGCGCCGAAGCTGGCCGCCGCCGCCGCGAGCATCCCCATGGAGCCGACCTGGGCCGTTGCCCTGGCCTTCCGCGAGCCCCTGGACACGCCCGTGCAGGGCTGTTTCGTGCACGAGGGCCCGCTGTCCTGGCTGGCCAGCAACCACTCAAAACCCGGTCGTGACGAGCAGCTCGACACCTGGGTGCTGCACGCCGCCAGCGGATGGAGCAAGCAGCACATCGACCTACCCAAGGAAAGCGTGATCGAGCACCTGCGCGGCGCCTTCGCCGAGCTGATCGGCTGTGCCGTCCACGCCCCCGACTTTGCCCTCGCCCACCGCTGGCTCTATGCCCGCCCCATGGAAGCACACCAGTTCGGCGCCCTCGCCGACGCCGACCTGGGGATATACGCCTGCGGCGACTGGTGCCTCTCCGGCCGGGTCGAAGGCGCTTGGCTGAGCGGCCTGGAAGCCGCCCGCCGCCTGCTCGAACACCTCTGACCGACCACGGCCATCTCCCTGCGGAGATGGCCGTCGAATCCCCGCACCCGTCCCCTTCCTTGTACAAGTCTTTGCACTTGTACAAGCCTGCGCCTATCCTTGCCGATAGTTGTACAAAGAAACCAACCTGTACAAGAAATCGGTCGCCGCCATGTCCATCGCCAAACCCACCAACCCCTCACGCCCCAAGCTCGCCATCAGCGCCTGTCTGCTGGGCGAGTCGGTGCGCTATAACGGCGGACACAAGGCCTCGCGCCTGTGCCTGGACGTCCTGAGCCGCCACTTCGACTTCCGCCCGGTGTGCCCGGAAGTCGCCATCGGCCTGGGCGTGCCGCGGCCGACCCTGCGCCTGGTCGGCGACCACGATGACCCAAGAGCGCTGATCCAGCGCGAAGGCGGCCGCGACGTCAGCGAAGCCCTGCGCGATTTCGGCCACAAACAGGCCGGGCTGCTGCAGGACATCTGCGGCTACATCTTCATGCAGCAGTCGCCCTCCTGCGGCCTGCAGCGGGTGAAGCTCTATCGCTTCGACGGCCAGCTGCGCCCGCCGGGCGTGCGCGGTCTCTACGCACAAGCCTTCTGCGCCGCGCGCCCGGAGCTGCCGGTGGAAGAAGAAGGCCGGCTCAACGACCCGGTAATCCGCGAGAACTTCCTCACCCGCGTGTTCGCCTACGCCGCCTGGCAGAAGCTCTGCGCGGATGGGCTGACACGCCACGCGGTAATCGGCTTCCACTCCCGCTACAAGTACCAGCTGATGGCCCACAACCCGCGCCAGTACAGTTCCCTCGGCCAGCGCCTGGCGAAGATCGCCGAGCAACCGCTGGAAGACTTCGCCCGGGACTACTTCCACGACTTCATGCAGGCGCTGGGCACCTGCGCCACACGCGGCACCCACAGCAACGTGCTGCAGCACCTGGCCGGTTACCTCAAGCATGACCTGCTCTCCACCGACAAGGCCGAGATGCAGCGGTTGATCGAGCAGTACCGCGAAGGCGTTATCCCGCTGGTGGTGCCGCTGACGCTGCTCAAGCACCACTTCCGCCTGCACCCGCACCCCTACATCGATGCCCAGGCCTACCTGCAACCGCACCCCGAAGACCTGAGCCTGCGCAATGCCATCTGACGTAGCCCTCAGACGTATAGAAAGGATGCCCATGAACCCCGACCACCCTCACCGCGAATCAGACGACGACTACCGTCAGGCCCTGGCCGAAGGCTGGCTGCCGATCCGCGAAGTCTCCCGCCGCACCGGCGTCAACCCGGTCACCCTGCGCGCCTGGGAGCGCCGCTACGGCCTGGTCGTGCCGCAGCGCACTCCCAAGGGCCATCGCCTTTACTCCGAGGCGCAGATCGCACGCATCCAGGCCATCCTCACCTGGCTCGGCCGGGGTGTGGCGGTGAGCAAGATCCGTGCGCTGCTCGACGAGGACGCGCCGCCACCGCCGGAAGCCACCGCCTCCCCCTGGGACGACCTGCGCCAGCAGTGCATCGCCGCCATCGGCCGGATCAATGAGCGCCAGCTGGACGAGCTGTTCAACGGCGCGCTGGCGATCTACCCCGCGCAAACCCTTTGTGAGAAGTTGATGCTGCCGCTGCTGGAAGAGCTTGAGCGGCGCTGGCAGGGCCAGTTCGGCGCGCAGCTGGAACGGGTGTTCTTCCACACCTGGCTGCGCACCAAGTTCGGCACCCGCCTCTACCACCACAACCGCCAGCAACGCGGCGCCCCGCTGCTGCTGGTGAACCAGTCCGGCCTGCCGCTGGAGCCGGGCCTGTGGCTCACCGCCTGGCTGGCCAGCAGCGCCGGTTGCCCGCTGGAACTCTTCGACTGGCCCCTGCCGCCCGGAGAGCTGGCGCTGGCGGTCGAACGCCTGCAACCCCGCGCTGTGCTGCTCTATTCCAGCCGCACGCTGAACTTGTTGCAGTTGCCCCGGCTGCTGGCCGGCATTGACTGTCCGCGCCTGCTGGCCGGACCCGCCACCGCCATCCACCCCGATGCACTGCAGGAACTGGCCATCGCCGAGCCGCCGCTGTACCTGGCCAGCGATCCGATCGCCGCGTTCGAACTGCTGCGCGAACTGCTTCTGCTCAACGGGGAAACCGCATGAAACGCCAACTCGTCTGGCTGCGCACCGACCTGCGCCTGCGCGACAACAGCGCCCTGCACGCCGCCGCCGAGTGCGGTCCGGTGATCGCCCTCTACCTCCTCAGCCCCGGGCAGTGGCAGCGCCACGATGACGCGCCGTGCAAGGTCGACTTCTGGCTACGCAACTTGCGCGAGCTGCGCGCCGGCCTCGACAAGCTGCGCATTCCGCTGCTGATCCGCACGGCAGATCACTGGGACGAAGCGCCGAACCTCATCAGCCAGCTGTGCCAGGAGCTGGACGTCGAGACGGTCCACGTCAACGAGGAATACGGGATCAACGAAGCTGCGCGTGATGCCTCCGTGGAGAAGGCACTGGCGGACGACGGCATCCGTCTGCGCAGCCATCTCGATCAACTCTTCTTCACGCCGGGGACCATCCTCACCAAGGGCGGCACCTACTTCCAGGTCTACAGCCAGTTCCGCAAGGTCTGTTACGAACGACTGAATCTCGGTGTGCCCAGCCTGATGCCGGCCCCCCGCGCGCAGCAGGAGCTGCATATCGCCAGCGACGAGATCCCCGAACAGGTCGAGGGCTTCGATACGCCGCCGAATTCGCTACGCAAGGAATGGCCCGCCGGCGAGGAAGCCGCCCACGAGCGGGTGGAGCTGTTCACCGACGAAATCCTCAAGACCTACCAGGACACCCGCGACCTCCCCGCACGCGACGGCACCAGCCGCCTCTCGCCGTACCTGGCCGCTGGCGTGCTATCACCCCGGCAGTGCCTGCACGCGGCGCTGGCGAACAACCACGGCGAGTTCGAGACCGGCAACAGCGGCGCGGTCAGTTGGATCAACGAGCTGCTCTGGCGCGAGTTCTACAAGCACATCCTGGTCGGTTTCCCGCGCGTGAGCCGGCACCGCGCCTTCCGCGAGGACACCGAAAAGCTGAAATGGCGCCATGACCCGAAGGGCCTGGAGGAGTGGCAGCAGGGCCGCACCGGCTTCCCGATCATCGACGCCGCCATGCGCCAACTGCTCGCCACCGGCTGGATGCATAATCGCCTGCGCATGGTGGTGGCGATGTTCCTCACCAAGAACCTGCTGATCGACTGGCGCGAAGGCGAGCGCTGGTTCATGCGCCACCTGATCGACGGCGACCTGGCGGCGAATAACGGTGGCTGGCAATGGAGCGCTTCCACCGGCACCGACGCGGCGCCTTACTTCCGCATCTTCAACCCGATCTCGCAGTCCGAGCGCTTCGACCCGGACGGCCGCTTCATACGCCACTGGGTGCCGGAGCTTTCCGGGTTGCAGGGTAAGACCGTGCACGATCCGTCGAGACTCGGGCTGTTTGGCGCGGAAGGTTATCCACAGCCGATGTGCGATCTCTCCGCCACTCGCGAGCGCGCGCTGGAGGCCTTCAAGAGCCTTTCCGCCTCGCACTGACGCCCCCCTGACGTAGGAGCAACTGTCTTCACACGGCACCTGTCCTCCAACTGGTTCCGTCTCTCACCATCGCGTTGATCCGCACGATCAGTACGCGCATGCATGCCACTAATACGACCTTCGGGCACCGCCCCTTGTCCCGTAGTTTTTGGTAGCGATCAGCAAACTCCTGCTGATAACGAATGACCGACCAAGTCGCCATGTAGAGGATACGTCGTATTGCACTGCGACCACCGCGGATGCGCCGCTGCCCCGACTTTTGGCCGCTGTCGCAGTTGTACGGAGCCAACCCCACCAGTGCGGCAACCTGCCGTCGATTGAGTTGCCCCAACTCCGGCAAGTAGGCGAGCAAGCCTGCGACAGTGACCGGCCCTACGCCTTTGACTTGGCGTAGCTGCTCGACCTGCTCTGGGTCCAGGTCGTTCAGGGCCTTGGTTATCTCCTGGTCGTAACGTCGGATGGTGCTTTGCAGGGTCTTGATGGCATTTTCCAGGCAATCCCGGACAAAGGCTTGGCTAGCCTGCGGCAACCGGCGGCGCTCATCATCGCGCTGGCAGACCAA
>NZ_JACVBX010000020.1 GCF_014852585.1 Pseudomonas sp. PDM18
TTATCAGCAGGAGTTTGCTGATCGCTACCAAAAACTACGGGACAAGGGGCGGTGCCCGAAGGTCGCATTAGTGGCATGCATGCGCGTACTGATCGTGCGGATCAACGCGATGGTGAGAGACGGCACCGGTTGGAGGACAGGTGCCGTGTGAAGACAGTTGCTCCTACAAGGCATCACGACCTGGCCATCACGTCCCGATCACGCCCCCATCATCCTTGGTGATCACCAGCGTCGTCGAACGCGGGATGCTCTTGCCGTCGCTGGCCGGGAAGCTGAGGGTCGGGTGCTGGATGTTCACCCACAGCGTCCGGCCATCCGGCGTCTGGGTGATGCCGGTCAGCTCGCAGCCACGCGGGCCGACCAGGAAGCGCCGCACCTCGCGGCTATGCGGGTCGGCACAGAGCAACTGGTTGCAGCCCATGGCCTGCATCGGCGCTTCGGCGTCGTCGTAGTCGGTCTCTATCCACAGGCGGCCAGCGGTGTCGAAGTACAGGCCATCCGGCGAGGAGAAGATGTCGCCGTTGATGGTGCCGATCAGGTTCTCCGGCGCGTTGGCGCCCTTGTGCTCGCCGGCCAGCAGGAAGATTTCCCACTGGAAAGTCGTCGAGGTCGGATCGCCCCCAGCCTCGTTCCAGCGCAGGATCTGCCCGTGCAGGTTTTCCTTGCGCGGGTTGGCGGCGTCTACCGGCTGCTTCTTGCCGCGCGCGTCGTTGTTGGTGAGGCTGACGTAGACCTCGCGGGTGGTCTGCTGCACCGCGACCCACTCGGGGCGGTCCATGGGCGTAGCGCCCAGCAGGTCGGCAGCCGCGCGGGCATTGACCAGCACCTCGGCCTGGCTGGCGAACCCGCTCTCGGCGGCGAGTCCGTTCTGCCCATGGACCAGCGGCAGCCACTGGCCACTGCCATCCGCATTGAAACGGGCGACGTAGAGGGTGCCTTCGTCCAGCAGGTCGACGTTTGCCGCGCGGTTGTTCGGCTGGTACTTGCCCGCCGGGACGAACTTGTAGATGTACTCGCCCTTGGTGTCATCGCCGTAGTAGAAGGCCATGCGGTTGTCGGCGCCCAGCGAGAGGGTCGAGCACTCGCGGCAGAAACGGCCGACGGCGGTGCGCTTCTTCGGCGTGGAGGTCGGATCGAATGGGTCGATCTCCACCACCCAGCCAAACCGGTTCGGCTCGTTGACGTGGCCGCCGTGGGGCTGGTCCGCCTTGGGCGTGGCGTCGAAGCGCTCATCCACCGCTTCCCAGGCGTAGTAATTGCTGAACTGGCCGTTGGACAGGCCGTAGCGCTTGTGCGAAACGCGCTTGGCGTAGTCGGCCTTGTCGCGGTTGACGAAGTACTGGTGCCAGTTCTCTTCGCAGGCCAGGTAGGTGCCCCAGGGCGTGACACCCATGGAGCAGTTGTTCAGGGTGCCGAGCACCTGTCTGGCCTCGGGGTCGCTGGCGGTGCGCAGCAGGTCGTGGCCGGCCAGCGGCCCGGACAGGTCCAGCGGAGAGCTGCCGGTAATACGGCGGTTGTAGCTCGAACCCTCGACACGCTGCCACTGGCCGCCGGCGTCCTTCTTCACCTCGATCACGCTCAGGCCATGGGCGGCGATCTCCTTGCGCACCTCGCCTTCCGGACGGCCGCGCGAACCATCGGGGCGGTCCTCGAAGGTCTGGCCCTTTGGGTGCAGCGTCGGGTTGATGTACTCGTGGTTGATCACCAGCAGGCCGTGGCTGTCCGGCGCATCGGGGAAGGGAAAGTAGTGCATGCCGTCATGGTTGTCGCCGGCCTGCAGTTCCTGGGCTTTCCAGTCCTCGCTGGCGTCGCCTTTCCAGGCCGGTGAGCCGCTTACCACGGCGTCGCCCCAGGAGAAGAACGGCCGTGCGCTGTAGCCCTCGGCGACGATCACCCGGTCGAACTTCGGGTCCTGCTGCACCGCCACGCCCTTGAAGCCCAGCAGCCCGGTCGGTACCGGAGCGTCAGCGGCGAACAGCGAGCGGCCGGGGAGCAGGCTGCCACCGAGGAAGCCGACCGCGCCCAGCACCAGGCTGTTCTTCAGCAGGCGGCGGCGCGAAGCATCGATGAGCTCGCTCATCGGCACGTTGCCGGAGGGGTTGATCGACTGGTCGTCAAAGGCGGCCAGTCGTCGTGGAATTCCTGGAAACGCTCGCTCATCAGATGGTTCCTTCCGCGCGGCCGTCTTTCTGACGGCTCGGGTTGTCAGTAGAAGCTATCGGCGGAAGGTTAGGAATGCGGTGTTACGTCGGCATGACAACGCCGCCGAGCCCTGTGACAGGCTCGGCGGCGGCAATAAAAGCCGCCCCACAGGACCAAGACGACGTCCGGGGGCGGGCGCGAGGGCATTTGCGAAACAGTGCGGCTCAGCTCTGTAAGCCGCCCTGCTCCGAACATTCGGGGCCCGCCAGGCGGGCCGTCCAGTCTTCCAGCACGCCACTGGTGAGGCGTTGCGCGGCGGTCTTGCGCCAGCGCAGGGAGAGCGCGTCGCAGGCCATCATCAGGCGCAGCCCGGTACGTTCCAGCGGGTGGCCGAAGTACCAGTCCAGCAGGCTCGCCACGGTGAGCTGCGGGTAATGCCGCTGCACCAGCTCCAGCGGTGCGTCGGGGGCGACCATGCCGGAACGGCGCACCCGGTAGAACCAGCCACAGCGCCCCTGCTCCTGCACCTCGAAAGGCAGTTCGGGCAGGTTCCAGCGCTTGGCCAGGCGGTAGCTGGGCGAACGCGGCTGGCTCACTTCGATCAGCGCTTCGCCCCAGCGGAACAGGTCGCCGATGCAGACCTCCTGTTCATTGAGGCCGAAGGTCGACAGGTTCTCGCCGAAGGCCGGCTGTCGCCAGCGCGTCTGCGGGTGCTGCTTGCGCCAGTGGCGGTAGTGCTCGGCCGGGTAGTGGTGCAGCGCGCGGTCCAGACCGCCGTCGCGGCGCAGGTCGGCCCGTGCGTCGCCCGGTAGCCCTTCGGCGCCGAGCCAGACTTCCTGATGCGTTTCCAGCTTGCCGATGTCGCTGAGCAGACCTCCCCAGCTTTCTTCGACTTTGCCTATGAAAACGCCCTGGATGACGATGCTTTCCACCTTTGTCTACCCATCTGAGACAGCGGACTAGCGCTAGAGTAGTGACCTGGAGGGGTGATACTCCATTTCGATTTTCCAGTTTCGTTGATAAGCAGACCTTATGGATTTCCGCCAGCTCCGCTATTTCGTCGCGCTTTATGAGGAAGGCCACGTTGGGCGCGCCGCTGAACGCCTGGCGATTTCCCAGCCGGCGCTGTCGCAGCAGATCCGCCAGCTGGAGCAGAACCTCGACGTGGCGCTGTTCCAGCGCAGCGGCAAACGCCTGCTGCCAACCGCCGCCGCGCATACGCTGTACAACCACGCGGTGCCGCTGCTGGAAGGCCTGGAGCGGGCTCGCGAGGCGTTGCGCGGTTTCCGTGGGCAGAGTGCGCGCAGCCTGGCCATTGGCGTACTGCAGACGGTCAACGCGAGCCTGGTACCGCATCTGGTGGAGCGCCTGCACGCCGCGCAACCGCATGTGCAGGTACGCATCTATGAACTCTCTGGGGTGGAGATCGAGCGCCGCCTGCTGATCGGCCAGCTGGACATCGGCATCGGCTTCCTGCCGCCGCGCCAGCCGGCGCTGCACGGGGTGGAGCTGTATCCGGACGAACTGCAACTGGTGATACCGGCGGACCATCCGCTGAAGGACTTCAAGAAGGTGTCGCTGGCCCAGGCGGCGGAACTGCCGATGCTGCTGCTCGGCGAGGAATTCCGCGCGCGGCAGATCTGGCAGGAGCAACTGGCAGCCATCGGCCGGCGGCCACGGGTGCAGGCGGAGCTGAACCATATGGGCGGCATCCTCGACAGCCTGCCGCAGAGCCGCTTCGCCACCGTGCTGCCGGGGCGCGCGCGACAGATGCACGCGCACAAGGACCTGCTATGGAAGCCATTGAGCGAACCGCGTATTCCGCTGAGCGTGGGGTTGGTCTATCGCGATGCGCAACGGCAGCAGCCGACCGTGGAGTTGTTGCGCTCGCTGCTGGATGGGGCGGTTTGATTTTCCTACAGGTGCCCCCATCGCGGAGTGGAGCAAGGCGCTCGCGAAATCGCGGGTAAGAAAAAACCCCGCTTCTTGCGAAGCGGGGTTTTGCAGACCGATATCCTGACGTCCATGCAGGCCACCATCCATGGTGGAATCCCTATATTTCCGTGTTGTCTTTGGCGCTTCCTGCGCAATGTCCTGACTGAGGAGAAGGTTACCGCTGTAAGCCGTTGTCAGAAAGACGCCGATTACCACCGCTCTTTGTAAGCTTTGGCTTACACGGATTCGAAATATCGCCCTTCGGAAAAGAAATATCGCCATGAAAAAGCCCCGCCGGAGCGGGGCTTCTTGGATCAGCCGATTAGAACTGCGCGGCGTCCAGCAGGTAAAGCGACTCGCTGCCGGCCTTCACCGAGGCGGTCAGGGAGTGGATGCGCGGCAGCAGGCGGGCGAAGTAGAAGCGCGCGGTACCCAGCTTGCTGGCATAGA
This sequence comes from Pseudomonas sp. PDM18, assembly GCF_014852585.1. GTDB lineage: Bacteria > Pseudomonadota > Gammaproteobacteria > Pseudomonadales > Pseudomonadaceae > Pseudomonas. The sequence goes on from NZ_JACVBX010000020.1 coordinate 4,528, forward strand.
ACTCGTCCTGGCCTTCCTTGCCCAGCGAAGCGCGAGCCATCAGGGCCCACATGTACGCGTAGGCGGTGTAGCCGAAGGCGTGCAGGTACTCGACCGACGCGGCGCCGATCTCGTTCGGGTTGCCCTTGGCGCGGTCCAGGACCCAGGCGGTCAGCTCATCCAGGTTCTGCACGGCTGCGTTCAGCGGGCCGGTGAACTCGGCCAGCTCGGCGGAAGCCGAGGCGGTGAAGGCACGGATCTCGTCGGTGAACAGCTTGGCGTAGGCGCCGCCGCTGCCGACGATCTTGCGGCCCATCAGGTCCAGCGCCTGGATGCCGTTGGTACCTTCGTAGATCTGGGTGATGCGGCAATCGCGCACCAGCTGCTCCTGGCCCCACTCGCGGATGAAGCCGTGGCCGCCGAAGATCTGCTGGCCGTGGAGGGTGGTTTCCAGGCCCATGTCGGTGAGGAAGGCCTTGGCCACCGGGGTCAGCAGGGCGACCAGTTCCTCGGCGCGCTTGCGGGTGGTCGGTTCTTCGCTGTACTTGGCGGTGTCCAGTTGCATGGCGACGTAGCTGGAGAAGGCGCGGCCGCCCTCGTTCAGCGCCTTCATGGTCAGCAGCATGCGACGCACGTCCGGGTGGACGATGATCGGGTCGGCGGCCTTGTCCTTGGCGACCGGGCCGGTCGGCGCGCGGCTCTGGATACGCTCGCGGGCGTATTCCACGGCGCTCTGGTAGGAGCGCTCGCCGGTGGCCAGGCCCTGGATGCCCACGCCCAGACGCTCGTAGTTCATCATGGTGAACATGGCGGCCAGGCCCTTGTTCGGCGCATCGACGATCCAGCCGGTGGCGCCGTCGAAGTTCATCACGCAGGTGGCGGAACCCTTGATGCCCATCTTGTGCTCGATGGAGCCACAGGACACGGCGTTGCGCTCGGCCAGGGAGCCGTCGGCGTTGACCATCACCTTGGGCACCAGGAACAGCGAGATGCCCTTGGAGCCGGCCGGCGCGTCGGGGAGCTTGGCCAGCACCAGGTGGATGATGTTCTCGGTCAGGTCGTGCTCGCCGCCGGTGATGAAGATCTTGGTGCCGGAAATCTTGAAGCTACCGTCAGCCTGCGGCTCGGCCTTGGTGCGGATGATGCCCAGGTCGGTGCCGGCGTGCGGCTCGGTCAGGCACATGGAGCCGGCCCAGGTGCCGGCGTACATGTTCGGCAGGTACTGGGCTTTCAGTTCTTCGCTGGCGTGGTTGAGCAGCGACAGGCAGGCGCCGGCGGTCAGCATCGGGTACAGGCCGAAGGACAGGTTGGCCGAGTTGACCATTTCCTCGACCTGGGCGCCGATCACCTTGGGCATGCCCATGCCGCCGAACTCCGGCGCGCCGCCCACGCCCACCCAGCCGCCTTCGGCGTAGGTGCGGTAGGCCTCGGGGAAGCCGGCCGGGGTCTTCACGCCTTCGGCGCTCCAGCTGCAGCCTTCTTCGTCGCCGCTGCGGTTCAGCGGGGCGATCACGCCGCCGGTGACCTTGCCGGCCTCTTCGAGGATCGCAGCAGCGGTCTCGACATCAACGGTCTCGGCCAGGGCAGGCAGTTCGGCCCAGAGATTGGCGACCTCGAAGACTTCATTGAGGACGAATTGCATGTCGCGCAGGGGAGCTTTGTAGTCAGCCATGATGGATCCTCGAACGAAAACGACGGCTGATCAGGCAGCCAGCGGTATCAGAATAGGAGGTACACGAAGGTACGCCGCCGGAGTTTACTCCAACAACTTTTCAGACTTTAAGCGTCATGTTGTGACCGCACAACAATAGTTTGGTCACAATATGTAGCGAAAAACGAGGAGGCCCGCACGCAGCGGGCCTCCTTGTCTGGCACGGGGATTACAGGGCGAACTGCTCGGCCGACAGGCGCATCAGCACCTCGGACCCGGCCTCCGCCGCCGCCACATGGGACAGTGCGCGAGGCAGCAGGCGACTGAAGTAGAACTCGGCGGTGGCCAGCTTGGTTTCGTAGAAGGCCTTCTCGCCGGCGCCCTCCTCCAGCTTCTGCCCGGCGACGAGCGCCATGCGCAGCCAGAAGTAGCCGAGGGTGACGTAGCCGGAGAACATCAGGTAATCCACCGAGGCGGCGCCGACTTCGTCCGGGTTCTTCATGGCGGCCAGGCCGACTTTCTGGGTCAGCTCGCCCCACTGCTTGTTCAGCGCCGCCAGCTGGGCCACCTGGGCTTTCAGCTGCGGGTGCTCGGCGTGCTGCTGGCAGAGCTGGTGCACCAGCTTGGTGAAGCCCATCAGCAGCTTGCCCTGGCTGCCGAGGACCTTGCGGCCCAGCAGGTCCAACGCCTGGATGCCGTTGGTGCCCTCGTAGATCGGCGCAATGCGGCAGTCGCGCACCAGTTGCTCCATGCCCCACTCGCGGATGAAGCCGTGGCCGCCGAACACCTGCATGCCGTGGTTGGTCACTTCCAGGCCGGTCTCGGTCATGAAGGCCTTGCAGATCGGGGTGAGGAAGGCCAGCAGGTTGGCCGCGCGCTCGCGCTCCTCGGCGTCCTGGGACAGGTGCTCGATGTCCAGCAGCTGCGCGGTGAAGTAGGCCAGCGCGCGGTTGCCTTCGTTGAACGCCTTCATGGTCAGCAGCATGCGGCGCACGTCCGGGTGGACGATGATCGGGTCGGCGGGCTTCTCCGGCGCCTTCGGGCCGGTCAGCGAGCGCATCTGCAGGCGGTCCTGGGCGTAACGCACGGCGCCCTGGTAGCTGGTTTCGCCGAGGCAGAGCCCCTGCATGCCGGTGCCCAGGCGCGCGTGGTTCATCATGGTGAACATGCAGGCCAGGCCCTTGTTGGCTTCGCCAATCAGGAAGCCCTTGGCGCCGTCGAAGTTCATCACGCAGGTGGCCGAAGCCTTGATGCCCATCTTGTGCTCGATGGAGCCACAGGCCACGGCGTTGCGCTCGCCAGCTTCACCGTTCGCGTCGAGGTTGAACTTGGGCACGATGAACAGCGATATGCCCTTGGTGCCAGCCGGCGCGTCAGGCAGCTTGGCCAGCACCAGGTGGATGATGTTCTCGCTCATGTCATGTTCGCCGGCGGAGATGAAGATCTTGGTGCCGGTGATCGCGTAGCTGCCGTCGGCGTTGGGCACGGCGCGGGTCTTGATGATGCCCAGGTCCGTGCCACAGTGCGGCTCGGTGAGGCACATGGTGCCGGTCCAGACGGCGCTGGTCATGCGCGGCAGGTAGGTGTTCTTCTGCTCGGCGGTGCCGTGGGCGTGGATCGCGGCCATGGCGCCCTTGGTCAGGCCGGGGTACATGCCCCAGGAGCAGTTGGAGGCGCCGATCATCTCGCTGACCAGCAGGCCGAGGGACGGCGGCAGGCCCTGGCCGCCGTATTCCGGGTCGCTGGAAACGCCGTTCCAGCCGGCCTCGACGTACTGCGCGAAGGCTTCCTTGAAGCCCTTGGGCGTGGTCACCACACCGTTGTCGAAGTGGCAGCCTTCCTCGTCGCCGGAGCGGTTCAGCGGGGCGATGACCTGCTCGCAGAACTTCGCGCCTTCCTCGAGGATGGCGGCGAACATGTCCGGGGTGGCGTCGGTGGCGCCGAGGGCTTCGTAGCGGCCGGTGAAGTCGAAGACTTCGTCGGTGAGGAAGCGCACGTCGCGCAGGGGGGCCTTGTACTCGGGCATCGCGAATCTCCGTTCGGTTCGGGGCGCCAGCGTGGCGCGGAAACCTCGAACCTATCGGCGCGTGACCGCCTGGACAATCACGCTGCACGCGCTGAATGCGGGGTCATAACCCGGCCGGGTCAGGCGGTGCGCACCGCTCCGCGACGCGATTGCCCGTGTACGGCCACGCGGTTGCGTCCGCCGCTCTTGGCCGAGTACAGCGCCTCGTCGGCGCCCTTGATGACTTCCTCCGGGCTGCGCCGCTCGCCATCGCGCTCGGCGACGCCGACGCTGATGGTCACCGAGACGGTCTGCGAATCCTTGCCACTGCGTTTGCTGCGGCCCTGGCGGTCGTTCCTGGGACGGTTGCCGCGATCGCGCAGGTGCATCGCGTAGCCCTCGATGGCCTGGCGCACGCCATCGAGATAAGGCAGGCACTGTTCCACCGTCTTGCCCGCAAAGACCACGGTGAATTCTTCACCGCCATAGCGGTACGCCTTGCCACCGCCACCGGTACGCCGCAACTGGCTGGCGACCATGCGCAGCACCTGGTCGCCGACGTCGTGACCGTGGCTGTCGTTGAATTTCTTGAAGTGGTCCACGTCGATCATCGCCAGCACGTACTGCTGGCCGAGGCGCTGGAAACGCTCGTTCAGCGCGCGGCGCCCGGGCAGGCCGGTGAGTTCGTCGCGGAAGGCCATCTGGTAGGCCTCATGGGCCACCGCGCCGGCCAGGGTGAGCATCACCAGGCTGGTCATCACGGTGAGCGCATGGGGCAGGATGAACACCTTGGGCAGCATCCACAGCAACCCGAGCAGGCCAACCAGTTGCGCGGCGTGCAGCGGGCGCGGCTGGCGCACGTAGGCGGCGACCAGGGCGATGAAGGCGATGAGGAAGCCGAAGTAGGACAGCTGCGCCAGGCTCATCCACTGACCGTGCAACGCCGGCCAGTAGGTGTCGCTGAGCAGCTCCGCCAGGCCCTGCGGGAAACGCTTGGCCAGGGCCGTCGCCACACCTGCCACGGCGATCAGCGCGGCGCTGCGGGCCAGCAGGTCCTGCAGCAGGTGCATGCGTTCCTGCCAGATGCCGTACATCCCATAGAGCAGCGGCAGCAGTACACAGCACAGGTGGAACACCAGCGCAGCCTCGGGCATCACCACGCGGTGGGCCTGGAAGTAGTCGACCTGGGTATCGAGCAGGAAGTAGGCGATGTACACGCCCGTCAGCATGAACAACTGGCGCTGGCGGTTGTAGACCAGGCAAAGCGCGCCACCGAGCAGCAACAGCAGGGTCGGCAGGACGTTGAACAGCGAGGTGAAGAAGTCGGACAGTTCGGCCAGGGAGCCGGCGGCGATGCCGGCCGGGATCAGCAGCAGAGGCGTGAGGAAGTGGCTGAGCCGGTAGGGGGCCGTGGGTCGCACAAGGGGTTCCGCAGGGTGGATACCGGGCTCACGCTCAGGCGGCCGGCCAGTGGCGTAATGATGGCATTTTCTGCAGGCATTTGTGTGATCGGAGATACGAAAAAGCCCGCCTTGCGGCGGGCTTCTTCCTGTTCAGCAGACGGACGGCAAGCCGTCCGCCTAACGCGCTGATCAGTAACCGAGGGCGAAATCTTCCTCGGCCAGGTCCATCAGGTTGTTGGCGCCGGACAGCATGGAGCCAACGTGCGCGCGGGTGCGCGGCAGGATGCGCTGGAAGTAGAAGCGCGCGGTCTTCAGCTTGGCCTGGTAGAAGGCCTCTTCGCTGGTACCGGCAGCCAGCTTCTCGGCAGCCAGGCGAGCCATGTCGGCCCAGAAGTAGGCCAGGCAGGCGTAGCCGGAGAACATCAGATAGTCGACCGAAGCAGCGCCGACTTCCTCGCGGTCCTTCATGGCAGCCATGCCGACCTTCATGGTCAGGTCGCCCCACTCCTTGTTCAGCGCAGCCAGCGGTGCAACGAATTCCTTGACCGCTTCGTTGGCTTCGTTGGCCTGGCAGAACTTGTGCACGATCTTGGTGAAGCCCTTGAGCGCTTCGCCCTGGGTCATGAGGATCTTGCGGCCCAGCAGGTCCAGCGCCTGAACGCCGGTGGTGCCTTCGTACAGCATGGAGATGCGGCTGTCGCGGACGTTCTGTTCCATGCCGTGCTCGGCGATGAAGCCGTGGCCGCCATAGATCTGCACGCCGTGGTTGGCGGCTTCGAAGCCCACTTCGGTCATGAACGCCTTGGCGATCGGAGTGAGGAAGGCCAGCATCGAGTCAGCGGCTTTCTTCTCTTCTTCGTCCTGGCTGCGCTGGACGATGTCGACCTGCTTGGCAGCGAAGTACAGCATGGCGCGGTTGCCTTCGGCGAAAGCCTTGGCAGTCAGCAGCATGCGGCGAACGTCCGGGTGCACGATGATCGGGTCAGCGGCTTTTTCCGGAGCTTTCGGGCCGGTCAGCGAACGCATCTGCAGACGCTCGCGAGCGTAGGCGATGCCACCCTGGAAACCGATTTCGGCGTGGGCCAGGCCTTGCAGCGCGGTACCCAGGCGAGCGGTGTTCATGAAGGTGAACATGCAGTTCAGGCCCTTGTTCGGCGGGCCGATCAGGAAGCCGGTGGCGGCGTCGAAGTTCATCACGCAGGTAGCGTTGCCGTGGATGCCCATCTTGTGCTCGATGGAGCCACAGGAAACGGCGTTGCGCTCGCCCACGTTGCCTTCGGCGTTGGGCAGGAACTTCGGCACGATGAACAGCGAGATGCCCTTGGTGCCTTGCGGGGCGTCGGGCAGGCGGGCCAGCACGATGTGGACGATGTTGTCGGCCATGTCGTGTTCGCCAGCGGAGATGAAGATCTTGGTGCCGGTGATCTTGTAGGTGCCGTCAGCCTGCGGCTCGGCCTTGGTGCGCAGCATGCCCAGGTCGGTGCCGCAATGCGGCTCGGTCAGGCACATGGTGCCGGTCCACTCGCCGGAAACCAGCTTGGTCAGGTAGGCGTGCTGCTGCTCCGGGGTGCCGTGGGCGTGCAGGGTGTTCATGGCGCCGTGGGACAGGCCCGGGTACATGCCCCAGGACCAGTTGGCCTGACCGACCATTTCGCTGATGGCCAGACCCAGGGATTCGGGCAGACCCTGACCGCCGTGCTCGACGTCATGGGCCAGGCTCGGCCAGCCGCCTTCGACGAACTGCTGGTAGGCCTCTTTGAAGCCGGTCGGAGTCTTGACGCCCTCCGGGCTCCATTTGCAGCCTTCCAGGTCGCCAGTGCGGTTCAGCGGAGCAATTACCTGTTCGCAGAACTTCGCACCCTCTTCGAGGATGGCATTGACCATGTCCGGGGTGGCGTCTTCGGCGCCCGGCAGGTTCTGGTAGTGCGCTTCGTAGCCCAGCAGCTCGTCGCGAACGAAACGGATATCACGCAAGGGGGCCTTGTAATCAGGCATAGCGGTAAACCTCTACGAAGGGTTCTGGTTAATGGGCGACCGGTTGCTGCGGTCGCAGTGCGGGAGCATTCCCGGCCGCCCAGTCGGTGCGCGTACGCATCCGGACAGTCAAACAGGCGTTTGAAACATACGTTTACGCCATACCCTTGTCAAGCATGCAAACCGACCGCCTGGTCACGCTCACAGGGTCCTCCGCAGGGTGTATCCGCAGAGACGTCCTAAGGCTAATTAAAGCCCATGGCAGAGCGGCCGGCGTGTCGCAAGGACAGCCGGCCGCTGAGCAGAATCAGGGATGGAAAGAGACGCGGTCAGGCGCGGATATCGATGAGGGTGCCAAGCGTTTCGTCGGCAGCCTGGATGACCTTGGCGTTGGCCTTCACCTCATGCTCGCCACGGCGCAGGTCGACAAGGCGGTCGTTGAGCACTTCGCTGGGCGCGCTGCCGGCGGTGGCGATGTCGGTGCTGGCGCGGTCGACGCGGCGCTGGCCGTTCTGCACGCCATACAGGCCCGCAGAGAAAGCATTACCGGAAACTTCCATCGACACGCCTCCACAGCAAAAGCAGCAAGTGGCCACTATTCAAGCAGACGGAGTCCGCCAGGCCAAGGCCCGGTTACAAATCCAGGATGCCCAGGTCCAGGTGCGCGGCCACTGCCGCCGCAGTCGCGTGGGGCAGGCGCGGCACGCGTCCGATGCAGGGTGCGGGCAGACGTTCGGCGAGGGTCGCGAGGTTTTCTTCCAGACGGGAGGTCTGTGGATCGACGATGTTCGCTACCCAACCGGCCAGCAGCAGGCCGTCGCGCTGGATCGCCTCGGCGCTGAGCACCGCATGGTTGATGCAGCCCAGGCGGACGCCGACGATGAGGATCACCGGCAGTTCAAGGGCGATGGCCAGGTCGGAAAGGTTCTCCTCCCCCGCCAGCGGCACGCGCCAGCCGCCGGCGCCTTCCACCAGGGTGAAATCGGCGCCCAGCTCCAGAATCGACCGCACCGGGCCTTTCAGCGCTTCCACCGTCAGCTGCACACCCTGTTCGCGGGCGGCCAGATGCGGGGCAATCGCCGGCTCGAAGGCGAAGGGGTTCACCTGTTCATAGGCCAGCGGCACGCTGCACTCGCCCAGCAGCGCTAGCGCGTCCGAATTGCGCAGTCCCTCCGGACTGCGCTCGCAGCCGGAGGCTACCGGCTTGGCAGCCGCCGTGGACAACCCAGCCAGCCGCGCCGCATGCAGCAGGCCGGAGGCGATGGTGGTCTTGCCGATTTCGGTGTCGGTGCCGGTGACGAAGTAGGCGTGGGACATGGTTTTCCTCTGGTGCTCTTCGTAGGAGCGAGCTTGCTCGCGAATTCGCCCAGCTCCGGTGCTGCCGGTGAGCCCCGTTCGCGAGCAAGCTCGCTCCTACAAGGGTCAGTGCTTGCGCAGGACGGCGTAGACCACCCGGTAGGTCGCCGGCAGGCCCTCGGGCTGGCGGAAGCGCTCGTATGCGGCGATCAGCGCACGCACCCGCTCGCGCCCGGTGAGCCCATCGGGCCGGCCGGGGTTGAGGTTGTGCGCGCCGAGCGCCTTGAGTTCGTGGGTCAGGCTGCGCAGGTCGGGAAAGTGCAGGACACGGTCCTCGGTGCGCAGCTCCAGCACTTGCAGGCCGCTGCCCGCGCAGTGCTGCTGGTACTGCTCGAATGGACGGAAGCGGTTCACGTGGACGAAGCCATCCACCGCCTCCCAGCTCTGTCGCAGCTCGCCCAACGTGCCGATGCACAGGCTGCTGAACGCTACGACGCCACCAGGACGCAGCACGCGGCGCGCCTCGGCCAGCACCGCCGGCAAGTCCCCGCACCACTGGATCGCCAGGCTGGAGAACAGCAGGTCGGTGGCGCCATCGCGCAACGGCAGCCGCTCAGCATCGCCGCCGATGAAGTGCTGCGCACCACCCTGCTCGCGGGCGTGGCGCAGCATGCCCTCGGCGATGTCGACGGACAGCCCCTGTGCCTGTGGATAACGCACTGCCAGGGCGCGGGTGAAATAGCCGGTGCCACTGCCCAGGTCGATCCAGCGCTGCGGCGGGGCCTGCACCGGGAGCAACTCCAGCAGGCGGCCGCCAACGGCACGCTGCAGTTCGGCCACCGCGTCGTAAGTCGACGCGGCGCGTGAGAAGGAGGCGGCTACCTGGCGTTTGTCGGGCAGCGCGCTGGTACTGCAATCAGGCATCGTCACCCTCGTGGATGAACTTCAGGATGGCGCTCGCCACTTCGTCCGGCTGTTCCAGCGGCAGGCCGTGGCTGGCACTGGGCAACAGGCTGACTTCGACGTCCGGCAGCCATTCCAGCAGCGCGTCGGCGGCGCTGGCCGGGACCAGCGCATCGTTGGCGGCGAACAGGTGCAACTGCGGGCCGGGATAGCGACTGAGGGCGGCGCGAGTATCCAGCTGCCCCAGCAGTTGCAATCCGGCGGTCAGGCCTTCGACATTCAATTGCGGCAGCGCCACCTGCAGCTGGCGGGCGAGGGTGCGCGGGTCGCGGGCGCCCTGGCTGACCAGCATCGTGAAGCGCTTGCGCACCAGGTGCGGCTCCAGCAGGAAGGCCTCGAAGAAATCCTCGAAGACTTCATTGGCCATAGCATCCGGCCAGTCCTCGCGACGGCGGAAGCAGAGGTTGCTGGCGATGGTCACCAGCCCCCGGCAGGACTCGCCACGGCGCGCCGCCAGCTCGGCGCCGAGCATGCCGCCCAGCGACCAGCCGGCAATCCAGGCGTCATGGGCGACGTTGTCGTCCAGCTCGTCGAGCCAGACATTCGGGTCGGCGTCCGCCGGCAACGGCTCGATCTGTACATTCAAATGCGGTGCCTGCTCCAGCAACGCGTCGCGCAGCGGTTCCAGTGGCGCACTCCCCAGGCCCCAGCCCGGCAGCAGGATCAATTGGTCACGCATCATCGCCCTCCTCGGCATCGATCTCTGCCAGAAGGCTAGACGACACGCGCTGCCAGCTTTCGGCGAGCGCCAGCAGCAGGCGGTCGACCTGTGCTTCGGTGTGCGAGGCAGACAGGGTCACGCGCAGGCGCGCGGTGCCGGCCGGCACGGTGGGCGGGCGGATAGCGCCGACGAGGATGCCGCGCTGGCGCAGCTCCGCCGACAGCGCCATGGCCTGGGCGCTACCGCCGATGAGGATCGGCTGGATTGGCGTCGGGCTGTCCATCAGGCTCAGTCCGATGGCCCGAGCGCCTGCGCGGAAGCGCGCGATCAGCGCATTCAGGTGATCGCGGCGCCAGCTCTCGGCGCGCAGTAGCTCCAGGCTTTTCAGCGTGGCGCAGGCCACGGCGGGCGGTTGGCTGGTGGTGTAGATGTAGGGACGAGCGAACTGGATCAGTGTCTCGATCAGCTCTTCGCTGCCGGCGACGAAGGCGCCAGCGGTGCCGAAAGCCTTGCCGAGGGTGCCGACCAGAACGGGCACGTCATCCATTCCCAGGCCGAAGTGTTCGACGATGCCGCCGCCGGTCGCGCCCAGCGGGCCGAATCCGTGGGCGTCGTCGACCATCACCCAGGCATTCTGTTTCCGCGCCGTCGCGCAAAGGCTGGGCAGGTCGGCCAGGTCGCCGTCCATGCTGAACACGCCATCGGTGACGACCAGCGTGTTGCCTTCGGCCTTATCAAGGCGGGAGGCGAGGCTGGCGGCGTCGTTGTGCAGGTAACGCGAGAAGCGTGCGCCGGAAAGCAGGCCGGCATCCAGCAGCGAGGCGTGGTTGAGGCGGTCCTCCAGCACGCTATCGCCTTTGCCGACGAGGGCGGTGACGGTGCCGAGGTTGGCCATGTAGCCGGTGGAGAACAGCAGCGCACGCGGGCGGCCAGTGAACTCGGCGAGCGCCAGCTCCAGCTCGTGGTGCGGGCCGCAGTGGCCGTTGACCAGGTGTGAGGCACCGCCACCGACGCCCCAGCGCTCGGCGCCGGCACGCATGGCGGCAATCACCTCGGGATGATTGGCCAGGCCCAGGTAATCATTGGAACAGAAGGCCAGCATCGGCTGGCCGTCGATGACCACTTCCGGTCCCTGCGGCGATTCCAGCAGCGGACGGCGGCGGTAGAGGTCCTCCGCCTGGCGCTGGGCCAGGCGGGCGGCGAGATCGAAAGGCATACGCAACCCCGTGTCGGCGGTGGTCCTGCGAGGCGAGGACCTGTAGGAGCGAGCTTGCTCGCGAACAGTCTTCCCGAACACTTCGGTGCCGGGCCGTTCGCGAGCAAACTCGCTCGTACATGAAGAAAAGCGGCTCTATCAGGCCGAAGCCGCGTTATAGAACAGCTGGGAGTCGCGTTGTTCCACCAGCGCCTGCTCGATGGCGGCCTGGTGCACCTCGTCGGCGTGCTCCTCGCGCTCCTCGGGCTTGATGCCCAGACGCGCGAACAGCTGCATGTCCTTTTCGGCCTGCGGGTTGGTGGTGGTCAGCAGCTTCTCGCCGTAGAAGATCGAGTTGGCGCCGGCCATAAAGGCCAGGGCCTGCATCTGCTCGTTCATCTGCTCGCGGCCAGCGGACAGGCGCACGTGGGATTTCGGCATCATGATGCGGGCGACCGCCAAGGTGCGGATGAAGTCGAACGGGTCGACGTCCTTCTCCTCGGCCAGCGGAGTGCCCTTGACCTTCACCAGCATGTTGATCGGTACCGATTCCGGGTGCTCGGGCAGGTTGGCCAACTGGATCAGCAGGCCAGCGCGGTCGTCCACCGACTCACCCATGCCGAGGATGCCGCCGGAACAGATCTTCATCCCCGCCTCGCGCACGTACGCCAGAGTCTGCAGGCGCTCGCTATAGGTGCGGGTGGTGATGATGTTGCCGTAGAACTCCGGCGAGGTATCGAGGTTGTGGTTGTAGTAGTCCAGGCCCGCCTCAGCCAGGGACTGAGTCTGCTCCTGGGTCAGCTTGCCCAGGGTCATGCAGGTTTCCAGGCCGAGCTTCTTCACGCCCTTCACCATTTCCAGCACGTAGGGCATGTCCTTCGCCGCCGGATGCTTCCAGGCGGCGCCCATGCAGAAGCGCGTGGAGCCGATGGCCTTGGCTTCGGCAGCGGCCTGCAGCACCTTCTGCACTTCCATCAGCTTTTCCTTGTCCAGGCCGGTGTTGTAGTGGCCGGACTGCGGGCAATATTTGCAGTCTTCCGGGCAGGCGCCGGTCTTGATCGACAGGAGGGTGGAAACCTGCACGCGGTTCGGGTCGAAATGCGCGCGGTGCATTGTCTGCGCCTGGAACAGCAGGTCGTTGAAGGGCTGTTCGAACAGGGCGCTGACTTGGGCAAGGGTCCAGTCGTGGCGGGTTACTTGGGCTGCGGTGGCACTCATCGGCAAAGTCCTTCGACGCTTGGGGCGCCTCTTGTCTAGGGTGCCCCGGCGGCGCGCCACCGGGGAAATCAGGCTCAAGGCATCATATGTGGAGCTGTGACGCTGTCAACCACTCTCGCGACACAGGTCGACAAGTGATCAATTATTGATCTACTCAATCCGTATTCCTACGGTTGCCGCTGAACCCAAGTCGGTAATCGTCGCTCCAAGCAATCAGAACATTCAGGAGTCATACCCCAGATGGGAACAGAAGGATTCTTCGACGGCCTTGGCCAGATGGTCGGCAAGGCGATCCGCTTCATCGTCGATCTGCTGTCGGGCGTGCTCGGCGGCCTGTGGCGCGCCATGGACGATTTTTTCCATGGCCTGGCGCGGGCTGTGGGAATCGACGTCTCGATCTTCAGCTTCGTCCTGCTCTTCATCGGCCTGCTGCTGCTCTACAGTGGCATCCGCGCCTTCTTGCGGCGCTCGATCTTCGGCGGGCTGATCTGGACGGTGCTGGGCCTGGTGGTACTGAGCTGGCTGATCCATTGAGCAGCGCCGCCCAGGGAGGGGCGGAATGCGGTTGCTTCAATGGCGCCCCATCTGGTGGCGCCCTCGCGTGCAATGCCTGCTGTGTGGCGCAACGGCGGAACAGTCCGCCCTGCCGCTCTGCACCGGCTGCGATGATGACCTGCCCTGGCTAGCCGGGCGTTGCACGGTGTGCGCCCTCCCCCTGCCCGCCTCCGGGCTGATCTGCGAACAGGTCTGCAGTGGGTGCCTACGCCGCCCGCCGGCCTTCCACCGCGTCGAAACGCCCCTGCGCTACGGCTTCCCTGTCGATGAGCTGGTCACCCGCTTCAAGCACCAGGCCAATGCGCCGCTCGGGCGTCTGCTCGGGCAGTTGCTCGAACGCCACCTGCTGCACGCGTACGAGGAAGGATTGCCACGCCCGGACCGGCTGGTCCCTGTGCCGCTGTCGCGCCGGCGCGAGCGGCAACGGGGCTTCAACCAGTCGCAATTGCTGGCGGAGTGGTTGGCTACGCCGCTACGGCTGCCTGTGGATAACCGCATTATCCTTCGCACGCAGGACACCCCGGCCCAGCAAGGCCTGGACGCTGCCACCCGCAAACGCAACCTGCGCGGCGCCTTCGCCCTGGACGATGGCGCGGTGGTCGAAGGCCAGCACCTGGCGCTGGTGGACGACGTGCTGACCACCGGAGCCACCGCCGAGCGCATCGCCCGCTTGCTGCGGCGCGCGGGAGCGCGGCGGGTCGATGTCTATTGCCTGGCGCGCACGCCGACTCCGCAATAGAAGACCGGTGGGCCACATTCCCGACATCTGCCCCTTGCGTTTTGCACGCCAGCAACGGAGCCTCGCGGCATACCAATAAGTACCCGCGAAACCATGACCACCCTCAGCCTGTTGACCCAACACGTTACCCGCCGTCCGCAGCGCATTGCCCTGCTGGCGCAGATCGCCCAGCTCGGCTCGATCACCCACGCCGCCAAGGCCGCCGGGATGAGCTACAAGAGCGCCTGGGACGCCATCGACGAACTGAACAACCTCTCCGACCGGCCGCTGGTGGAACGCAGCGTCGGTGGCAAGGGCGGTGGCGGCGCACGCCTGACCGCCGAGGGCGATCGCCTGCTGGCGCTGTACCAGCGCCTGGAAGCGTTGCGCGAACACATAGTCGAGCACGTCGAGCACCAGGCCGACCTGGAGCTGATCGGGCGCCTGATGATGCGCACCAGCGCACGCAACCAGTTGCACGGGCGCGTCTGCGCGGTGGAACCGTCCGGCCTCAACGATCTGGTGAGCATCGAGCTGCCCGGTGGATCGCGCATCCAGGCGCGAGTCACCCGCGAGAGCACTGAGAAGCTCGAACTGGCCGACGGCTTGCCAGTGGTGGCGCTGATGAAGGCCGGCTGGCTCTACGTCGACCTGCCGCACATTCCCTGCCCGGAAGGGCTGAACGCACTGGAAGGCCACGTCGATGACATCCGCGAAGCCGAAGACGGCCCCAGCGAGGTGCGCATCCAGTTGCCCAGCGGCCAGATGCTCTGCGCGCTGACCGACCCGGAGCGCATCGCAATCCTCGGCCTGCAAGCGGGGTCGGCGGTGCGCGCGCAGTTCTCCCCGGCGCAGGTAATCCTCGGCACGCCGCTGTAGTCCCGTTTCCCTGCTTCATATCAAGCCCCGCGGCGCTGCGCCGCGCTCCAATAGCTGACAGCGTTCCGCCCAGGCCGGACGGAACCATGGCTAATCGGAGCCTCACCATGCGCCGCCCACTGCTGCTTTTAACCTTGCTGCTCCTGCCTCTTGCCAGCCACGCCGGCCCCGACGTACTGCGGGTCGGCGCCAGCGAGGAGCTGATGCCGATCCTCGAACCCATGGTGGACCAGTACCAGATCGTGACCCGCAACAAGGTCCTGCTGATCGGTGGCGAGGAAAGCGAACTTGCGGAGCAGATCCGCGAGGGCACGCCCTACGATCTGCTGCTTACCCCTCTGCAACGCGCCGACACCCAGGCCCAGCCGGTCAAATGCAAAGTGCGCACGATGCAGAAACTGACCCTGGTGAAGGGCGAGCGCCGGGCGCTGGCCACGGACTTCATCGAGTACCTGAGGAAACACTGCGCCGACCGCTGAGGCAACTGCCCACCCAAACGAAGCGGACTGGGTAAACTAGGCAGCTTTACCATTGCCGGAACGTCGCCATGTCCCATCCCTTTTCCGCCCTCACCCCCGACCTGGTGCTGGATGCGGTGGAAAGCATCGGTTTTCTCAGCGACGCCCGCGTACTCGCGCTCAACAGCTACGAGAACCGCGTCTACCAGGTGGGCATCGAGGGCAGCGAGCCGTTGATTGCCAAGTTCTACCGCCCCGGCCGCTGGACTACCGAGGCAATCCTTGAGGAGCACACCTTCTCCGCTGAACTGGCCGAATGCGAAGTCCCGGTGGTGGCGCCGCTGGTGCACGAGGGCAAGACCCTCTTCGAGCACGCCGGTTTTCGCTTCACCCTGTTCCCCCGCCGCGGCGGCCGTGCGCCGGAGCCGGGTAACCTCGACCAGCTGTATCGCCTCGGCCAGTTGCTCGGACGCCTGCACGCCGTGGGCGCCAACCGCCCGTTCGAACACCGCGAGGCGCTGACGCCGCAGAATTTCGGACACGACTCGCTCGCCACCCTGCTGCAAGGCAACTTCATCCCGAAAAGTCTGCTGCCGGCTTACGAATCCGTGGCCCGCGACCTGCTGAAGAAGGTCGACGACCTGTATGCCCGCGTGAAGTACAACCCCATCCGCATGCACGGCGATTGCCACCCCGGCAACCTCCTGTGTCGCGACGAGACCTTCCACGTCGTCGACCTGGACGACTGCCGCATGGGCCCGGCCGTGCAAGACCTGTGGATGATGCTCGCCGGCGAGCGCCACGAGCGCCTCGGGCAGCTTTCCGAGCTGATCGATGGCTACCAGGAGTTCCACGACTTCGATTCGCGCGAACTGCCGCTGATCGAAGGCCTGCGCTCCCTGCGCCTGATGCACTACAGCGCCTGGCTGGCGCGCCGCTGGGACGATCCGGCGTTCCCCCCGAGCTTTCCCTGGTTCGGCACCGAGCGTTACTGGGGCGAACAGGTGCTGGTGCTGCGCGAGCAACTGGCGGCGCTGGATGAGGAGCCGTTGCGGCTGTTCTGATTTCTCCGTGCCGACGCAGGAGTGCTCGGCACTGCTTCTCTTCAAGGAAGACACGCCATGAAACTGCTGCGCTTGCCCTTTATCGCCTGCCTGTCGTTCACTCTGTCTTCGGCGCTGGCCGCCAGTTTTGACTGCCAGAAAGCCAACACGCCGATGGAACAAACCATCTGTGCAAGCGATGACCTCTCCGCGCTCGATGAGCAATTGGGTCTGACTTACCGCGCTCATTTGGGCAGCCCCGAGCTGGACCCGGCACAACTGAAGAAAGCCCAGCGCAGTTGGCTGCGAAACACCCGACAACGCTGTGAAGCCGACGACGCCATTTCCAACTGCCTGAGCGACGCTTACCGCGAGCGTATTGAGGAATTGGGCCCCGGGACTGGCGGCGACGCCCAAGGCCACGATTGGAAGAAGGCGCTAAGGATCAGTAACGCCGCACCGGGCTATGACTTCCTGCTCGACATGCAACCTTGCACCGCGCAGACCTGCGAGGGGCCAGCCTACCTCGGCATCCAGCGGACCGGCAGCCACGAGGTCGCACAAGCCATCTACCTGCCCAATGTTTTCCTGACGCGGCAGGAGAACGGCGAACCACTGGTGAACTCGGCGAGGCTTTACGATTACCAGGGCGTGATCAATGCAGGCGATTTCAACTTCGATGGCCAGCCGGACTTTGCAGTGCAGAACGGCAACCGCGGTTCCTATGGCGGGCCGAGCTATGACGTATTTCTCTTCGATGCGAGACGACAGCGCTTCATCTACAGCCCGGAGTTGAGTGGGCTGACACTGGAGAACCTGGGCTTCTTCGAAGTCGATAGCGTGCGCAAGAGGCTGACGACCTTTGCCAAGAGCGGCTGCTGCTACCACGAGAAGAGCGAGTACGTGGTAGAGGCCAATCAGCCAGTCGAGGTGAAACGTGAAATAGAGGATGCTGCTGGTGGCAGTGGCGATCCCGAGATGGTTCTGCTGAGCACCGAGGAGCTGGTCAATGGCGTATGGAAAACCACCTCATCGCGTCAAGTGCCCTTCAAGGAAATGTACGGCGACCAGTAGTGCACCGTAACGCCATCGTTACGCACAATCGCCGGCGCAGTCGCGACATCCACCGCAGCGGCACAGACAAGCCCCGTTACGCGCCCTAGAATTGTGCAGCCACTCATTAGCTGCCTAACCAAGGATGTTCCATGGCCACCGCCAACCCCCGCCGGGGCTACGCCCTGGGCTTGACTGCCTACGTCATCTGGGGACTCTTCCCGATCTACTTCAAGCTGCTCGAACGCATCCCCGCCCTGGAAATCATCACCCACCGGGCCATCTGGTCGGCGGTGTTCGGCGCCCTGCTCCTGCTGGTGTGGAAACACCCCGGTTGGTGGCGCGAGCTGCGCGAGAACCCCAAGCGCATCGCGGTGCTCACCGCCAGCGGCCTGCTGATCGCCAGCAACTGGCTGGTGTACGTCTGGGCGGTGAACAACGGCCACATGATCGAGGCCAGCCTGGGCTACTACATCAACCCGCTGATCAACGTCCTGCTGGGCCTGGTGATCCTGCGCGAACGCCTGCGCCCACTGCAGTGGGTCGCGGTCGGCCTCGCCGCGCTGGGCGTGGCGCAGCAGCTGTGGCAACTGGGCAGCCTGCCCTGGGTATCGCTGGCGCTGGCGCTAACCTTCGGCTTCTACGGACTGATCCGCAAGCAGGCGCCGGTGGCTGCCCTGCCCGGCCTGGTGGTAGAGACCTGGATCCTGCTGCCACTGGCGATCGGCTACCTCGTGCTGTTCGCCGACGACCCGAGCGTGCACGCGGACTTCTGGACCACCAGGGACGCCATCTGGCTCGCTGCCGCCGGCCCGATCACCCTGGTGCCGCTGGTGTGCTTCAACGCTGCCGCGCGCCACCTGCCTTACGCGACACTGGGCTTCCTGCAGTACCTGGCGCCGACCTTGGTGCTGCTGCAGGCGATCCTGCTGTTCGGCGAACATCTGGACACCACGCGCCTGATCTCCCTCTGCTGCATCTGGGCCGGCCTGGTCGTCTACAGCGTGGATATCTGCTACCGCCTCGCCCGCGGGGATTGATCATTAATTGATCCACCGCCTGCAAGCCGCACCAGCTGTGGCTTGCAGGCACTCACCCGCAGATTGTCCACAGCTCTATCCCGCGATTGCGGGGATAACGACCAGCTCTTCCACAGGCCGTCCTGCCAAGCGTTTCACACCGCCCCTTTCTCCAGGCGCGAGCCGGCCCCTGATCAAGAATTGATCAACACCTCGGAAGCCCCGCAAGCTCTGGCCTGCATGAATATTCCCCCGGCTTTTCCACAGGCCGATCCCCGCTTCGTGTGGATGGAGCAGAGCCGCCCGCTCAGAAAGTGGACAACCCTATGAAACCCAGAGCTAACGTGCCCTGCAGCGTTTCATGAACGGCTTCTCCACAGATTCTTCCAGTATATTTGTGCACAGCGGTTGCCTGGCCCGCAGCGCCCTATTCGCCGCGCGCCATCTGTACGAAAACTGACCACATCGCCCAAGACCAGGGTAATAGCGGGATGCAGAGACTTATCAACAAAATGCCCACGGCGCGATCCCCGCAATCTGTGCACAGCCGCGAAACAGGAAGTGGATAAACGGATTGGCGTGAAGCCCATGCAAAATGGTCCCTCTGTCTATCCATCAACAGAGAGCCCACAGGTTTTTCCACAAGAATCGTACTCAGAGCGAGGCCGTCATTCCCCGCTGTGGAAATTCAGCTCCACCATCAGGTCATCGGCCAGCTCTTCCAGCTTCTGCTGCAGGGTTTCCAACGGCAGGGTCAGCGGCACGGCCAGCAGCGCCTCGGCATGGAACAGCGGCTCGCTGCTCATGGGCGCGGGGAGCACCTCGGTGGTCAGGCTCTCCAGGTTCACGCCATGCTCGGCCAGCAGCTGGGTGATATCGCGGACGATGCCGGGGCGGTCGTTGCCCACCAGGTCGAGATGGATCGGCTTCCAGTTGCAGGCCGGCTCGATGCCGCTCTCCGCCAGCAGCACGCGGATGCCGTGCTCGCTCAGCTCCTGCAGACCTTCCACCAGCTCGTCATAGCCCTCGGCGGGCACTGCTACGCGAAGGATCCCGGCGAACTGCCCGGCCATGCGCGACATGCGGCTTTCCAGCCAGTTGCCGCCGTGGGCGGCGATGCATTTGGCCACGCGCTCCACCAGACCGGGCTGGTCCTGGGCGATGACGGTCAATACGAGGTGGTCCATGAGCAGTCTCCGCGAAGGGCTAGGCCGTGAGGTCCAGCCAATAGGTGTAGAACTTGTCGTCCCGCTTGTAGCCCAGCCGCTCGTACAGCGACTGGCCAGCGTGGTTGGTCTTCGCCGTTTCCAGCATCAGGCCGCAGGCGCCGGTGGCTTCGCCGTGGGCGCGGGCGGCGTTCATCAGCGCCTCGCCATAGCCATCGCGGCGCGCAGCCGGCAGCACGTAGAGGTCACTGACCAGCCAGGAAGCCTGCAGCGCCAGGGAAGCGAAGAACGGGTACAGCTGCACGAAGCCTACCGCCAGCCCATCGATGCTGCGCGCGATGAACACCGTCGACTGCCCGCTGCCGATGCGCGCTCCGAGAAACTCGCGAATCTTCGCGTGGGGCGCGGGTACCTCGTAGAAATCGAGGTAGCCGGAAAACAGCAGAACCAGGTCATCCAGATCGGTGGGGGTGGCAAGCGTCACGGACATGCGGGATTCTCCAGGAGGGAAGAAGCAGTATAGGCACGGCGAGGTTAGCCAGCTGCGACGGGCTGCCACAGGTACCTATTCGGGTAATGCGTGTACAGTTTTAAGATTTATCTGGAACAATCCAGATGATATTTGCGAACATAAGACCTGCTACGTGACTGAGATGCGTACTTTGGTCTAACCGCGACGCTAGCCCACTGATTTTTCCCACGGCATCATGTAGTATTCCGCGGCTCGGACTACAAGGCGTTTTGCCTGTGTCCAGAGCTGGTCCTGAGCAGAGTGAGGCAAGCAATGACTGAACGCGTTCAAGTCGGTGGCCTGCAGGTCGCCAAAGTCCTTTTCGACTTCGTGAACAACGAAGCCATTCCCGGCACCGGCATTGACGCTGGCAAGTTCTGGGCAGGTGTCGAAACCGTAATCAATGACCTGGCCCCCAAGAACAAGGCCCTGCTCGCAAAGCGCGACGAGATCCAGGCAAAGGTCGACGGCTGGCACCAGGCGCGCGCCGGCAAGCCGCATGACGCGGTCGCCTACAAGGCCTTCCTGCAGGAAATCGGCTACCTGCTGCCCGAGCCGGCCGACTTCCAGGCCAGCACCCAGAACGTCGACGACGAAATCGCCCGCATGGCCGGCCCACAGCTGGTCGTCCCAGTCATGAACGCACGTTTTGCCCTGAACGCCGCCAACGCCCGCTGGGGCTCGCTGTACGACGCACTGTACGGCACCGACGCGATCAGCGAAGAGAACGGCGCCGAGAAGGGCAAGGGCTACAACAAGGTCCGTGGTGACAAGGTGATCGCCTTCGCCCGCGCCTTCCTCGACGAAGCCGCCCCGCTGGAATCCGGCTCCCACGTCGACGCCACAGCCTATGTGGTAAAGAACGGCGCACTGGCCGTGACCCTGAAGAACGGCAGCGAGACCGGCCTGAAGAACGCCGCTCAGTTCCTCGCCTTCCAGGGTGAAGCCGCGAAGCCCAAGGCCGTGCTGCTCAAGCACAACGGCCTGCACTTCGAAATCCAGATCGACCCGACCAGCCCGATCGGCCAGACCGACGCCGCTGGCGTGAAAGACGTCCTGATGGAATCCGCGCTGACCACCATCATGGACTGCGAAGACTCCGTGGCCGCCGTCGACGCCGACGACAAGGTCGTGGTCTACCGCAACTGGCTGGGCCTGATGAAAGGCGACCTCGCCGAGCAGGTTTCCAAGGGCGGCAGCACCTTCACCCGTACCATGAACCCGGACCGCGTCTACACCAAGGCCGATGGTTCCGAGCTGAGCCTGCATGGCCGCTCCCTGCTGTTCGTGCGTAACGTTGGCCACCTGATGACCAACCCGGCAATCCTCGACGCCCAGGGCAACGAAGTGCCCGAAGGCATCCAGGACGGTCTGTTCACCAGCCTGATCGCCATTCACAACCTGAACGGCAGCGCGACCCGCAAGAACAGCCGCACCGGCAGCATGTACATCGTCAAGCCGAAGATGCACGGCCCGGAAGAAGTCGCCTTCGCCGCCGAGATCTTCAGCCGCGTCGAGGACCTGCTTGGCCTGCCGCGCAACACGCTGAAAGTCGGCATCATGGACGAAGAGCGCCGCACCACCGTCAACCTGAAGGCCTGTATCAAGGCCGCCGCCGAGCGCGTGGTGTTCATCAACACCGGCTTCCTCGACCGCACCGGTGACGAGATCCACACCTCCATGGAAGCCGGCGCTATGGTCCGCAAGGGCGCCATGAAGACCGAGAAGTGGATCGGATCCTACGAGAACAACAACGTCGACGTCGGCCTGGCCACCGGCCTGCAGGGCAAGGCGCAGATCGGCAAGGGTATGTGGGCCATGCCCGACCTGATGGCCGCCATGCTCGAGCAGAAGATCGCTCACCCGCTGGCTGGCGCCAACACCGCCTGGGTTCCATCGCCGACCGCCGCCACCCTGCACGCGCTGCACTACCACAAGGTCGACGTGTTCGCCCGTCAGGCCGAACTGGCCAAGCGCGCACCGGCCTCGGTGGAAGACATCCTGACCATTCCGCTCGCCCCGAACACCAACTGGAGCGCGGAAGAGATCAAGAACGAGCTGGACAACAACGCCCAGGGCATCCTCGGCTACGTGGTCCGCTGGATCGACCAGGGCGTCGGCTGCTCCAAGGTGCCGGACATCAATGACGTCGGCCTGATGGAAGACCGCGCCACCCTGCGAATCTCCAGCCAGCTGCTGGCCAACTGGCTGCGCCACGGCGTGGTCACTCAGGAGCAGGTGCTGGAAAGCCTCAAGCGCATGGCTTCGGTGGTGGATCGCCAGAACGCCGGTGACGCCCAGTACCGCGCGATGGCGCCGAACTTCGACGACAACGTGGCCTTCCAGGCCGCGCTGGAACTGGTCCTCGAAGGCACCCAACAGCCCAACGGCTACACCGAGCCGGTCCTGCACCGCCGCCGCCGCGAGTTCAAGGCCAAGAACGGTCTGTAAGCACCTCGCCAAGCGTTGAAGAAACCGCCCTCCGGGGCGGTTTTTTTATGGCTGCTGGCTGGAAACAAGCGCTACGCCCAGCTAATCGCGGACTCCCTCGGGGATTCATTCCCACCACAGGGACTCGGGCACGTAACGCATGTGCACAATTATTGTGTACAAAATCCCCAAGACGCTCCACCAAGGCCCACAGCCAACCTGACCTTCAAGTTAATGATTGCCATGGAAAATTTATTTCCTGACCACTTGGACAGCCACCAAAGCCGCACCAACAAAGGGCTAAAGTACAAATCAAACCCACCTTCAGCGAGCCCGAAAAAAATCTAGCCTCCTGCACTGGCATGGAATTGGCTTTGCACACAAACCACAAAAGCCGTGCATACAAAAGCCGAGTAGCCCATGAACTCCAGCCCTACCCATCTGTCCGGCGTTTCCCCCGTCCAACCTGTCGATGGCGCGACTTCCGCGAAGACTGCCGCGCCGACCCTGAGCCCGCGCCTGTATAGCGCCGACCTCGCCCCGACCAAGTCCGCCGGCCGCAACTGGGGGCGCTACAGCCTGTTCGCGCTGTGGACCAACGATGTACACAACATCGCCAACTACTCCTTCGCCATCGGCCTCTTCGCACTGGGCATGAGTGGCGCGCAGATCCTCGCCGCCTTCGCCCTCGGCGCGCTGGTGATCTACGGCCTGATGAACCTGTCCGGCTACATGGGCCAGAAGACCGGCCTGCCCTACCCGGTGATGTGCCGCATCAGCTTCGGCATCCACGGCGCCCAGGTGCCGGCGCTGATCCGCGCAGTGATCGCCATCGCCTGGTTCGGCATCCAGACCTACCTCGCCTCGGTGGTCCTGCGCGTGCTGCTCACCGCCCTCGCGCCGGGTCTTGCGGCCTACGACCAGGACTCGATCCTCGGCCTGTCGACCCTGGGCTGGATCACCTTCCTCGGCATCTGGTGCGTGCAGCTGGTGATCTTCGCCTACGGCATGGAGATGGTGCGGCGCTACGAATCCTTCGCCGGCCCGATCATCCTCGTGGCCTTCGCCAGCCTCGCCGGCTGGATGTACTGGCGCGCCGGCCTGTCGATCGCCTGGTCCAGCGGCAGCGCTCCGATCGGCTCGGCCATGTGGCTGAAAGTGCTGGGCGCCGCCGCGCTGTGGGTGTCGCTGTACGGCACCATGATCCTGAATTTCTGCGACTTCACCCGCAACTGCCCGGACCGTCGCACCATCAGCGTCGGCAACTTCTGGGGCCTGCCGGTGAACATGCTGGGCTTCGCGCTGATCGCCGTGGTACTGGCCGGCGCGCAGTTCAGCATCGACGGCAAGCTGGTGCAGAACCCCACGGAAATCGTCGCCGCGATCCCCAGCACCTTCGGCCTGGTGCTGGCCTGCCTGGCCTTCCTGATCGTCACCGTGGCGGTGAACATCATGGCCAACTTCGTCGCCCCGGCCTACGTGCTCACCAACCTCGCGCCGAACCTGCTGAACTTCCGCCGCGCCGGCCTGCTCAGCGCCACCATCGCGGTGCTGATCCTGCCCTGGCACCTGTACAACAGCCCGGCGGTGATCGTGTATTTCCTCGGCGGCCTGGGCGCGCTGCTCGGCCCGCTGTACGGGATCATCGTCACCGACTACTACCTGGTGCGCCGCAGCCGGGTGAACCTACCCGAGCTGTACAGCGAGAGCCGCGACGCCGCCTACCACTACAGCGGCGGCGTGAACCTGCGCGCCGTGGCGGCGTTCGTCCCGGCGGCGCTGATCGCCATCGTGCTGGCGCTGGTGCCGGCGTTCGAGGCGCTGTCGCAGTTTTCCTGGTTCTTCGGCGCCGGGCTCGGCGCGCTGATCCACTACACCCTGGCCGACCGCAAGCGCAGCTACGCGGACGTCTGCGGCGAGCCCATCGCGGTGGATGCGGCGCATCACTGACGCCTGTGGATAAACCGCAAGGCCGCCCCCGGGCGGCCTTGTTCGTTCAGGGCGCCAGCAGGAAATCCAGCACCGCGCCTTCGAACTCACGGGGGAACTCGATGTTCGACAGGTGCACCGCCGGCAGCGTGAGCAGGCGCGCGCCAGGGATCGCCTGGGCAATCAGCTCGCTGTGGCTGGCGGCGGTGACCGTGTCGAACTGCCCGGCGATCACCAGCGTGGGCAGGCGCACGTCGCGCAACGCGCTGCGCAGATCGGTTTCCTGCACCGCCGCGAAGGAGCCGGCCAGCCCATGCCGGTTGGTCGCCAGCAGCGTGGCGCGGAACGGCTCCACCTCCGGCCGCTGCGAATCCAGCCAGGCCGCAGGGAACCAGTTGGCGAGAAAAGTCGCCGCGGTGCCCAGCATATCCTCCGCTGCCAGCACCTCGGCGATGCGCGCATCCCACTGATCCTGCGGCCCGAGCCAGGCGGAGGTGTTCGCCAGCACCAGTCGCCCGATACGCTGCGGAGCATTCAGCGCCAGCCACTGGCCGACGAAACCCCCGAGGGAAAGGCCGAGGAAATGCGCACGCTGAACGCCGAGCGAATCGAGCAGCTCGATCACATCTTCTCCCAGCCGCGCCAGCGAATAGGGGCCGGCGGGGACACTGGAGGCACCGTGCCCGCGAGCGTCGTAACGCAGCACGCGGAAGTGTTCGCTCAACGCAGCGACCTGCCCGTCCCACATGTGCAGGTCGGTACCTATGGAGTTGGACAGCACCAGCAGGGGCCGTTCGGCGGGGCCTTCCAGGCGATAGGCGATGCGGGCGTTGTCGTGGGTAGTCAGATAGTGCAGCGGGCTCATGGCAGCCTCTCTCCAAGTGGGGTGAAACGAGGCTAGTTGCGGCGGACTCGGGAAGAAATTACAAAGAGCGAACCATCTCTGTCAGGAAAGCTGACATGCACGATTTCACCCTTCACGACCTGCAGTGCTTCGACGCGGTGGTCGAATCCGGTGGCTTCCAGGCTGCAGCCCAGCAATTGCACCGTTCGCATCCGGCGGTTTTCGCCGCAGTTGCCCGCCTGGAGCGTCAGCTCGGATTCGAGCTGCTGGATCGCAGTGGCTATCGCGTCGCCCTGACGGCCGCCGGCGAATCCTTCCACCGCCGCGCCCAGGGCCTGCTGCGCGAACTGGGCAGCCTGCGAGACCACGCTGCGCACCTGGCAGCCGGCGAGGAAAGTGAACTGCGGGTGGTGCTCGGCGACTTCTGCCCGCGCCCTGCCCTGCTGGAAAAGCTCGCGCGCTTCTTCGCCACTCAGCCCCGTACGCGCCTACAGCTGTACTTCGAAAGTGTCAGCGGCCCGCTGGAGCGGCTGCTCGATGGCGAGGCCGAGCTGATCCTGCACCGCGTGGACAAGGCCGACCCGCGCCTGGAGTGGCTGGACCTGGGCGAAGTGGACTTCATCCCGGTGATAGCGCCGGGGCTGCTGACGGACACCACGGACCTCCGCCCGGAGCACCTGCGTTCGCTCACCCAATGCGTGATGCGCGACAGCGCCCGGCACTCGCCGCCGGTGGACTTCTTCACCCTGGAAGGTGCGCCGCAATGCACGGTGGCGGACCAGGCGATGAAGAAGGAGCTGGTGTTGCACGGCCTCGCCTGGGGCCATCTGCCGCGCCACCTGATTGCCGAGGAACTGGCCGACGGTCGCCTGCGCGATCTCAGCGGCCCCCACCTGCCCGGCCGTCGCGAAGAGCTGGTCGCCGCGCGCCTACGCGACCGCGCCCACGGCCCGGTCGCGCAGCGACTCTGGAGCTTCCTGCAGCAGGCCTGATCAGCTGCGACTCATCGGCCCGCGCACTGGCTGTTCGCGCATGTGGCTGACCTCGCTGACCGGCGCTCCTGCGGCGATCAGCGCCTCGCGCTGCTGCGCGATGGGCGTGCGGGCGATGGCACGCTCGAACTGGTTGAGCTTCTGGAACGCCGGCAACGCGAAGGCCGCCGCGAGCATGGCCGCCAGTTTCGGCCAGCGCTGGGCATCCAGCTCGTAGCGGGTGATCTGCGCGTTGCGCATGAAGCAGGCGACGCTGATGTCGGCGATGGACAGCTCGCCGAACAACCAGCCGCTTTCCGGCAACTGCGCCTCCAGGTAATCGAACACGGCCGGCAGGTCCTGCTGGTAGGTCTTCTCCAGCAACGCCGCGTCCGGCTCGCGGCCCCAAACGCCGCGGCCGATCACCAACTGGTCGAACAGTTGCCAGATCACCACTTGGCCCATGCGGCTGTCGGCGAACTCCTCGATCCAGCGCGCGCGGGCGCGCTCGGCAATATTCGCCGGGTACAGCGCCGGCTGTGGATAACGCTCTTCCAGGTACTGGCAGATCACCGAGGAATCGTTCAGCACCAGTTCGCCGTCCACCAGAACCGGCACCTGGCGAAGCGGGCTCAGGCGCTCGAATGCCTCGTTGCCGAAGAATGGCACGACGGAGTCGATGCGGTAATCCACGCCTTTCATTTCCAGCAGGACCAGCGCCTTGCGCACATAGGGCGAGAGGAAGGAGCCGATGATCAGCACGGGGTCGGACATGGCGAGGCGTTCCGCGACAAAGGTCGTCCGATTGTAGAACGACGCCATAAAGCGAGCGACCGGAAGCAAAAGCCGACGGGTGCCGATTGCGCGGGTGACTGCACTTTGCGATCATTTGCGAATAGTTATCGTTTTTGAACTTGATCCCATTCGGGATCATCGGGGGAGTAGCTTGTCGGCCATCCAGATGGGTAGCGGCGAACTCGTTGGCGCCTTGTATCGCGATCACCGCGACTGGCTGAATGCCTGGCTGAATCGCAGCCTGGGCTGTGCGCAGCGCGCCGAAGACCTGAGCCAGGACACCTTCGTCCGCGTACTCGGTCGTCGCGAGCTGCCCTCCCTGCGCGAACCCCGTGCCTTCCTGGTGACCGTGGCAAAGGGCCTGCTGGTGGATCACTGGCGCCGCGTTGCGCTGGAACAGGCCTACCTCGACGAACTGAAATGCCTGCCCGAAGCGGTGCAGCCTTCCGCCGAGGAGCATTGCCTGATCCTTGCGGACCTGCGCGAGATCGACCGCCTGCTGGGCAAGCTGTCCACCCGCGCACGCAGCGCCTTCCTGCTCAACCGCCTGGACGGCCTGGGGCACGCAGAGATCGCCGAGCAACTGGGCGTATCCGTACCGCGGGTGCGCCAGTACATCGCCCAGGGCCTGCGCCAGTGCTACATCGCGCTGTACGGCGAGCCGACGTGAAGGGACCGGTTTCCCTGCAGATACTGGACGAGGCGATCAGCTGGCAGCTGCGCCTGGGCTCCGGCGAATCGCGCCCGGACGATGAGGCTGCTTTCGCCCGCTGGCATTCGGCCCATAGCGAACACGCCCGCGCCTGGAGCCAGTTGGGAATGCTCGACCGCAGCCTCGCCGGCGCCACGCCCAAGGCCGCGCGCAACGCCTTGCTGCGCTCGTCGGGCGAATCCCGGCGCAAGGTCCGCCGCCTCGCCGGCACCGGCTTATCATTGCTGCTGGTCGGTGCGCTGGCGCTGGGTATCGGCAACCGCTACACGCCGGTGCGCTATGCCTTCTCTGACCTGGTCACCGCCACCGGCGAGCAGCGCGAACTGCGTCTGCCGGACAACACCCGGCTGGTGCTCAACAGCCGCACCGCAGTCGATGTGCGCTTCGACGCCGAGCAGCGGCGCATCGTCCTGCTCAGCGGCGAAATCCTGGTGGAAACCGCCCACGGCGACAGCCGCCCGTTCATCGTCGAAACCGACGAAGGCCGCCTGCGTGCCCTCGGCACGCGCTTCCTGGTGGAACGCGACGACGGCGACAGCACCTTGCTGAACGTCCTGCAGTCGGCCGTGGCCGCACGCCCCGAGCAACTGCCGGACGAACGCGTGATCAACCAGGGCCAGCAAGTGCGCGTGCGCGCCAATGGCTTCGGCACGCTGGAGGCCAATAGCGCCACCGCCGATGCCTGGACCCACGGCATGCTGGTGGTGGACAACGTGCGTCTGGGCGAACTGATCGACCAGTTGGCGCGCTACAGCCCCGGCTACCTCGCGCTGGACCCGACGCTGGCGGACCTGCGCATCACCGGCAGCTTCCCGCTGAAGAACATCGACCTGGCGCTCAGCTCGCTGGAGCCGACACTGCCGGTGCGCATCGAGAAGCACGGGCAGTGGTGGTCCCGCGTGGTGCCACGTCGCTGAGATGCCCCAGTAGGAGCGAGCTTGCTCGCGAACAGAGTCTCCCCGAAGCACAGGCATCAAGCGGGTTCGCGAGCAAGAACTAGGCGTCCCCCTCGATCCTACGAAAAGTCGTTCGCATCAACCACTGCGTACATCCGGAAAAAATTTTCCACGCAGCCCTATCACTTTTTGAATCTCGTCCGGCAAGGAGGCATCGAGAAACGTTTTCATTCAGGAGTCGTTTTCAATGCGCCGCCCGTTCGAACTGTCGCTCCGCCCCTGCCTGCTAGCCACCGCCATCCTGCTGGCCACCACTTCGGCCATCGCCGCCGAAGCCGTGCGTGATTACCAGGTCCCCGCCGGCCCGCTGGCCAGCACCCTCAACCGCATCGCCGCCCAAGCCGGCCTGTCGCTCAGCCTCGACCCGGCGCTGGCCCAGGGCCGCAGCGCGCACCCCGTGCAGGGTCGCTACGATGCCGCCGGCGCGCTGCGCCAGGCGCTGCAGGGCAGCGGGCTGGAACTGGTGGAAAGCGAATCGGGCAGCTACAGCCTGCGGCCGGTGCCGAGCGACACCCTGTCGATGTCCGCCACCACCATCAGCGGCACCCAGGAAGACCCGGACGGCCCCGCCGTCGGCTACCTCGCCACCCGCACCCGCGCCGGCACCAAAACGGATACCCCGCTGCTGGAAGCCCCGCGCTCCATCTCCGTGGCCACCCGCGAGCAGATGCAGGACCGCAACGTGCAGAGCCTGGACGACGCGGTGCGCTACATGCCCGGCGTAATCGCCAGCAGCTACGGCAACGACACCCGCGCCGAATGGCTGAAAGTTCGCGGCTTCGAGCCGACACAATTCCTCGACGGCCTGCCGCTGCCCAAGGGCTCCTACGTGATGCCCAAGCTGGAAACCTGGGACCTGGAGCGCGTCGCCCTGCTGCGCGGCCCGGCATCCTCGCTGTACGGCCAGACCCCGCCCGGCGGCCTGCTGGACATGACCAGCCGCCGTCCCGAGGCCGAGAGCAGCCACGAAGTGCAGCTGCAGGTCGGCAGCTACGAACACAAGCAGATTTCCTTCGACAGCACCGGCAAGGTCGACGACGCCGGCAACCTGCTCTACCGCGTCAGCGGTGTGGTGCGCGACAGCAACACGCAGGTCGATCACGTCGACAACAAGCGCTACAACATCGCCCCGAGCCTGACCTGGAACTTCGACGAAGACACCAAGCTGACCTTCCTCTCGCAGTTCAACCGCGACGATACCGGCATCACCAGCCAGTTCCTGCCGCTGCAGGGCACCAAGCTGTCGACTCCCGCCGGCGAGGTGAAGTACCACGAGAACCTGGGTGACCCGGACTGGGAGTTCTACGACAAGACTTATTACGCCCTGGGCTACGCCTTCGAGCACCGCATCAACGACGTCTGGCAGTTCCGCCAGAACCTGCGCTACACCAAGAGCGACCTGTCCTTCCAGGGCATCACCGCCGGCGGCAGCGCGACCTCGGTAGCCGATGACGGCACCCTGTCCCGTGGCGCCAACGTGGTCGACGAGGACATCAGCCAGTTCGCCATCGACAACAACCTGCAGGCCGACTTCTCCACCGGCCCGCTCAAGCACACCCTGCTGCTGGGCCTGGACCACCAGCGCGCCAACACCAACTACAAGTGGCTGTACGGCAGCGCGCCGACCAGCAACATCAGCAAGCCGATCTACGGCCAGGACTTCAGCAACGTCGTCTACACCGCGTACAACGACTACAACCAGAAGATGCGCGACACGGGCCTGTACGCCCAGGACCAGATCGCCCTGGACAACTGGCGCCTGACCCTCGGCGGCCGCCAGGACTGGGCCCACACCGGTTCGAAGTTCTATAACGCCGATGGCGCTACCGATACCCGCCGCGACAGCAACTTCAGCGGCAATGCGGCGCTCAGCTACGTGTTCGACAACGGCGTGGCGCCTTACGTGTCCTACGCTGAGTCGTTCCAGACCGAAGCCGGCGGGACCAACGGCGCGGCCTTCGAGCCGAGCACCGGCAAACAGGTCGAACTGGGCGTGAAGTACCAGCCGGTGGGCACCGACCTGATGCTCAGCGCCGCAGTCTATGACCTGACCCGCAAGAACATCGTCCTCACCGGCAGCGACTTCATCAGCCGCCCGGTAGGCGAGGCGCAGGTCCGTGGCTTCGAGCTGGAAGCGGTGGGCAATGTCACCGAGAACCTCAAGGTGACCGCCGCCTACACCTACGCCAACAGCAAGATGACCAAGGTCGCCAACCCGCTGGATAAGAACCGTCCGTTGCCGCTCACCCCGGAAAACCAGGCCTCGCTGTGGGCCGACTACACCTGGCATGACGGCCTGCTCGACGGTTTCGGCCTGGGCTTCGGCACCCGCTACGTCGGCGAGACCCACAACATCGCCATCGGCAGCATGGGCTACGTACGTGACAAGTCGGACGGCGACACAGGTTCCTACACCGTCTACGACGCCGCGGTGCACTACGACCTCGGCCGCCTCGACAACAGCCTCAATGGCCTGAACGTCGCGCTGAATGCCAACAACGTATTCGATAAGGAATACATCTCCACCTGCGACGGCTTCTACTGCTACTACGGCGACCGCCGTAACGTGGTCGCCAGCGTCAATTACAAGTTCTGACGTAACAGGCTCTCGTAGGGCGCATAACGCGCCAGCGTTATCCGCCGAAACAACGGCGGAAAACCTGTTCCAGGTTATTCGCCCTACGGTGTCGACGGCCCGCGCAATGCGGGCCCCTGCTCAGCGCACCACCTCTCCCCACACCACGCTCGCATCGTCGTGGATCTTCAGCCGCGGATACTCCAGCGCCTGGTCATCGGCGCTTTCCAGCGCGCGCAGGTCATCGATCAGCGCCTCCACGCCACGCTCGGGCAACGCCGCGAACAGCGCGTCGAGATCGTACTGGCGGAAATCCAGCAGCCGGTCGAAGCCATCGCTCACCAGCATGAACGCCTTCAGCCCCGCGGGGTCGAGCACCCGGCGCTGCACGTGGGGAATCCAGCGCTCACTCGGGTCGAGGCACCAGTAGCCTTCCGGTGTATTGGCCAGCGCGCGGTTGCGCCGCACCCATTCGCGACTGGCCTGCCAGAGTTGCGCGTGGCTCCAGCCCGGATTCGCCTCGCGTAGCGCCAGCAGGCGGTGCACCGACTGGCGATCGATCTCTTCCAGCGGCGTATCGCCGAAGCTCTCCACACGGCCATCGTCCCAGGCCAGGTGGATGCTGGTGTCGCAGAGATTGAGCAGCTCCAGCGAGCCATCGCCCAGCACCCGCAGCAGGCTCAGGCAAGCGGTGGGCAAGTTGAGATCCAGGCTTGCGGCCACGCCGGAGTCGCGCTGGAAATCCGCGGCGATGCCCGCCTGCAATTGCGCCAGCAGGTCGCCGGTCGGCCGAAACGGTTGCTCTTCCAGCAGACGCTGCAGGTGCGCATTGGCGCTCTGCGCCAGCCAGCGCGCATCGCTCTCGCCGCCCACCAATCCCTGCCCGAGACTGGTCGCGCCATCCAGCACCCAGGCCGCCTGCGCGGTGTAGCCGATGGCATCGTCGTTCACCGGCGAACCCTGGCGGCAGGCCGCCCCACGTACGGAAATCGTCGTCACAAGCCGCTCTCCTTCGTTTCGTCGGCCACACTGACCGGCGTACAGTCTCACCTGAATCCGGACTCTGCCAAGGAGAGCCCCATGCTTCGCGTCCTGCCGCTGTTCCTCGCCAGCCTGCTGCTGGCCACCGGCGCCCATGCCGCCGAGGTGAGATACTTCGACCTGCCCAAGGACTCCGGCCCGCACGATGTGGCGCCCACCGAGGACGGCAAGGTCTGGTACACCGCGCAGAAGCTCGGCGTGCTCGGCCGGCTCGATCCGCAGACCGGGCAGACCGAGCAGACCGAGCAGATCAGCCTGGGCAAGGGCTCCAGTCCCCATGGCGTGATCGCCGATGGCAACGGCGACGCCTGGATCACCGACAGCGGCCAGAACGCCATCGTCCACGTGGATGCACAACGCCTGGGGGTGGAAGTCATACCGCTGCCCAAGGAGGCGGCCGACGCCAACCTCAACACTGCAGTATTCGATGACGACGGCGTGCTGTGGTTCACCGGGCAGAACGGTTTCTACGGCCGTCTCAACCCGGACAGCCGCGACCTGAAGGTCTGGCCGGCGCCGCGCGGCAAGGGCCCGTATGGCATCGCCGTGGCTCCGGATGGCGGCGTCTGGTACGCCTCGCTGGCAGGTAATTACATCGGCCAGATCGACGGCATCCAGGGCAGCGCCACCGCCTTCGATGCACCGAGCAAGGATGGCGGCCCGCGCCGCCTGTGGGCGGATTCCGTGGGGCGGCTCTGGGTCAGCCAGTGGAACGCCGGGAGCCTCGCACGCTTCGACCCCAGCGACAACCAGTGGAAAACCTGGAAACTGCCGGGCGATCATCCGCAGCCTTATGCGGTCTACGTCGATGCCATGGACCAGGTGTGGCTGAGCGATTTTTCCGCGAATGCGCTGCTGCGCTTCGACCCGCAGAGCGAGACATTCACGGCCTTCCCCAGCGACCACGCAAACGCCAATGTCCGCCAATTGCTTGGCCGGCCCGGCGAGGTGTGGGGGGCCGAATCCGGCACCGATCGCCTGGTGCTGATCCGCGATTGAACCGATGACCGAACCCCAGGAGTTGCTGCCGATGAGTACCCGCCCCGTCCTGTTCCACGCCGCCGCTTCGCCCTTCGTGCGCAAGGTCATGGTCCTGCTGCACGAGACCGGCCAGGTGGACTCCGTGGAGCTGTACGCCGCCGTCCACACGCCCATCGCGCCGGACGCCGGCGTACTGCACGACAACCCCGCCGGCAAGATTCCCGCGCTGCGCCTGGCCGACGGCCAGACCCTGAACGACAGCCGGGTGATCCTCGAATACCTCGACCAACAGCACGCCGGCGAACCGCTGATTCCCCGCGAGGGCGCAGCGCGCTGGCGTCGTCTCACTCTTGCTTCGCTGGCCGACGCAGTGCTCGACGCGGCCGTGCTGATCCGCTACGAAACCGCCATGCGCCCACAGGAAAAACACTGGGATAAATGGCTGGACAACCAGCAGTTGAAGATCGTCCGCACCCTCGCCTACTTCGACGGCCCTGCCCACGCCGAACTCGCCGGGCGCTTCGACATTGCTGCCATCGGCGTGGCCTGTGCCCTGGGCTACCTGGACTTCCGCCAGCCGCACTGGGACTGGCGCGCCGAGTATCCGCAGCTGTCCAAGTGGTTCGCCGAAGTCAGCCAGCGGCCTTCGATGCAGGCCACGGTGCCGGCCTGAAGCTCCCGCTACAGAGAACAACGCCAGCTTCGATCTATCGAACGTTCAGGCGAAGGCCACACTCTCCAGCCGGCACCGCCCAGCTCCCTCTCCCTATGGGAGAGGGTTGGGGTGAGGGCATAGCCAGCGCGCCAGAACTTCGTCTCGCACAAGCCGCGCCGCACCACTCGTCGCTGAAAGCGCTCATCACGCACCACTCGCCGCTCAAGCCCTGCTCGAACAACCCGGCGATCCGCTGCGCCAGCCGCCGCCCCACTTCACGCTCCTCGCGCAATCCGCTCCAGGCACTCATCACTTCTTCCCCAGTCGGTAGATCGGCAACGCCAGCAGCAGGCCGAGCTGTGCCACGCCCATGCACATCTCCAGGAAGGAGCGCACATGGGGATTGTTCGCCGCATCCTCGACTCCGGTGAGTTGCGTCCACAGTTCGCCCGGCAGCAAGAGCGCGAGGTGCGCCAGCGGCTTGCCGGTGGCCACCAGCAGAGCGATCCAGTCGAAGCGGCCGAGCAGCATCAGCACCGGCAAGCACAGGCCACTCACCAGAAGGCCGGCGAACAGGCACAGAGAAAAACGCATCAGGTTAGGCATATCCATTCTCCTCAGCGCGCCGCGCGCACGTCTTCCAGGGAAAATTCCAGGTCATCGCCACGGGGCTTGCCGATGCCGTACCAGTCCAGGTGACGGGTCAGGACCATCACGCCGCCGAGCACGCCGAACAGCAGCAGCGAACCCATCAGCAGCGCGTAGTCCTCGGCACTGAGCAGCGCGTAAAGCATCCCGTAGAGCCCGGCCAGCCCGAGGCTGAACCCGGCTCCGCGCCACAGGCTGCGCAGCACATGGCAGAGGTAGAAGCCGATCAGCCCGACACACGCGCCAGCGGACAGCAGGTAGGCCAGCTCGAAGCCGACATGCTCGGAGAGCGACAGCAGCAACAGGTAGAACAGCGCCAGCGCCATGCCCACCAGGGCGTACTGGATCGGGTGCACCGACAGGCGCTTGAGCACTTCGAAGAGGAAGAAGCCGGCGAAGGTGAGGACGATGAACAGCAGCGCGTACTTCACCGCGCGGTCGGTCTTCAGGTACTGGTCCACCGGGTCCACCAGCGCCACGCCGAAGCGGTGCTGGCCGAACTCGTTGCACTCGGCGGAGTTGACGCGGAAGGCATCCGCATCGACCGCTTCGACCGCGTCGGCGACATCCGCCTGGGCCGGCGCAGTGCAGGCACGCAGCTGGTCCTCCAGATTCGTGGCGAAGAAGCTGGTGCGCCAGCGGGCGCTGAAGCCCTGGTCGCTGACGCTGCGCTCGGTGGGCAGGAACTCGCCGCCGAAGCTGGGGTGCGGCCAGTCCGAGACCAGGTTGACCTGGCTGTCGCGGCCGACCGGGGTGATGTCGAGGCGGCTGCTGCCCAGCAGCGACAGTTCGAAGGCGTAGTCAAATCGCTGTTCGTGATCGCTGGCTTTGAGTGGCAGCACCGCATGCACGCCGTTGCCGAGGAACTGGCTCTGGGTGCCCGGCTGGAAGTCGCGCAGTTCGTCACCGACCTTCAGCTTCGGTGCGTTCTCGATGCCGCGCACGTCGCTGATGCCCACCGCCAGCAGCGGGTCGTCGAAACGGTAGCTGCCCAGGTCGCTGGTGATGCCGTAGTTGGCCGGCAGGACGAAGCTGCCGCTGACCTGGCTGTCGGCGTGGAACAGCCGCGCCTCGTAGATGCCACGATGACGCAGCTCGGTGCGCATCTGCCCATCGAGGCTGAAGACTTCCGGCAGGAAGTACAGCCGCCCGCGCACCTCGCGCTCCTGCAGCACGCGCTGCTGGCTCGCCTTGTCCAGGCGCCAGCCACGGATGGTGCGGGTATAGGGCACGACCACCAGCGGGCCGGTGAGCTGCTGGCTGTAGCTGGCGCTGCGGGCGATGTCCTGCAGGACTTCGTCGCGGTAGTTCTGACGCTCGTCTACGAGGCCGTCGATCATCAGTAGGGGTATCAGCAAGAGGACGATCAGCAGCGCAATGGCGCCGAGCTTGATGCCGAGGTGGCGATTCATCGAAGGCTTCTCCGTAGGTGGACGACGGGGCAAGCCTGGGGCCCGTACGTGGGGGCGCTCGGGGCGAAGTGTGGAGAGTGTGTGGGTTTTATGTGGCTTCGGCTCGCTCCTACAAGGGCAAAAGCAGGCTCGCGCGCACGCCGCCCTCGACGTTCTCCACGCGCAACTCACCGCCATGCAGCGCTGCCACCTCAGCGACGAAGTTGAGGCCAAGACCAGTGCTCTTGCGCCCACTCACCGGGCGCGGCAGCGAATAGAAGCGCTCGGTCAGGCGCGGCAGGGCAAACTCCGGAATCGCTTCGCCCTGGTTGAACAACTCCACGCGCCAACCATCGCCGTCAGGCTGCGCAACGAAGCGAATCACGCCACCGGCCGGGGTGAAATCCAGCGCATTGTCCAGCAGGTTGCCCAACGCCTGGCGCAGCAGGAAACGCTCACCCACCACGCTTGCCTGCGGTGGAATCGCATTCTCCAGTTGCACGTCCTGCACACGAGCCATGCGCTCATCGATCAGCTCATTCGCCAGCTCATGCAACGCCACCGGCACATGCTCCTCCAGCCCCTGGCGCTGCTCCACCTGGGCGAGGTTCAGCAGGCGCTCGATCAGTTGCTGCAGGCGCTCGCTTTCCCCGGCGATGTTGGCGACGAAGCGCGCGCGCTGATCGGCGGGCATCTCGCCCTCGAGCAGTTCCGCGGCTCCGCGAATTGCCGCCAACGGGCTCTTCAATTCGTGGGTCAGGGTATGCACGTAGCGCTCGACGTAATCCTTGCCTTCCAGCTGCACGCGCATGTGCTCCACCGCGCCGGCCAGCTGCGCCATCTCGCCGCCCCGGTATTTCGGCAGCTCCGCGCGGCGGCCCTCGCTCACCGCCTGGGCGTAGCGGGTCAGGCGATCCAGCGAGCGGCTCAGCCACCAGGACAGCCCCGCGCCCACCAGCAGGCCGAGCACGATCAGCCCGGCGCCGAGCCAGGCCAGGCGCCGCTGCGAGCGGTCGATGTAGGGCTGCAGCGTGCGATTGGGCTTGGAGACCGAGACCACGCCGATGATCTTGTCGCCGTCGCGGATCGGCGCGGCGACGTACATCACCGAGGACTCCGGATCGTCCGCCGACTCGCGGCTGGAGCGCGCCCCGTACTGGCCGTTGAGGGTCCGATAGACGTCATTCCAGCGCGAATAATCCTGGCCTACCGCCTTGCCGAGGGAGTCCAGCAGGACGACGCCGCGCGCGTCGGTAACGTAGATGCGGTGGTTCACCGCGGTCTTGTTCACGCCCCAGATGTCCGCCTGCGGGCTGCGCGCGCCGTATGCGCGGAGCATGTCGGGCAGCCGACTCTGGTCGAGGGTGCCGCTCTTCACGTCGGCCTGGAGAATCTCGGCGAGCAGGTTGGCGGTATCCACCAGCGTCTCTTCGCTGGACTGCCGCACGCCGGGGCGGATCTCGTCCATCACCGTGCGCAGGACGAACCAGCCGGTCAGCCCGACGAAGAAGAAGTAGACCAGGAAGATCCGCAGCGACAGGCGCATCAGGCCTTGTCCGGCGCGTAGCTGTAGCCCAGGCCGCGATGGGTCTGGATCGGTTCGGCGGCGGGGGCGACCTGGCGCAGCTTGGCGCGCAGGCTCTTGATGTGGCTGTCGACGTTGCGCTCATAGCCGGCATCGGCGGCGACGCCCAGCGCATCGAGCAACTGCTCGCGACTGAAGACGCGCTCGGGGCGCGCCAGCAATGCTTGCAGCAGTCGG
Organism: Pseudomonas sp. PDM18; assembly: GCF_014852585.1. Classification (GTDB taxonomy): domain Bacteria; phylum Pseudomonadota; class Gammaproteobacteria; order Pseudomonadales; family Pseudomonadaceae; genus Pseudomonas. The sequence goes on from NZ_JACVBX010000020.1 coordinate 41,965, forward strand.
AATTCGTGGCGGGTCAGGGCCAGCGAATGGGCGTGGTAGCGAATCTGGAAGCGCTCCTCGTCCACCTCGAACGGGCCGTTGTTGGCAGGTGCCGTGGCCGGCGCTTCACGCGGCGCGGTGCGCTTGAGGATGGCCTTCACCCGGGCGGCGACTTCGCGCGGGCTGAAGGGTTTGACCACATAGTCGTCGGCGCCGATCTCCAGTCCCACCACGCGGTCGATCTCGGCGTTGCGCGCGGTCAGGAAGATTACCGGCACCTCGGAGAAGCGCCGCAGTTGCTTGCAGGCTTCGAAGCCGCTGATGTCGGGCAGGCCGACATCGAGAATGACCAGGTCGAACACCTCACCCTGCAGGCGTTCCAGGGCGGGGCCGGCGAGGTTCAGCCAGGTGGTCTCGAAACCTTCGGCCTGCAGGGCATAGAGCAGTGTGTCGGCGATGGCGGCTTCATCTTCGACAATGAGGATGTGGGGCATGGGATTCCGATTCCCGGGATGGTCCGCAGAAGGGTCCATCATGCCCCGCGCCGCGTCAATCGAGGATCAGGAGCAGCTCGGCTTGCCGGCGACGAAACGCTCGCCCGAGTCGACGGCGACGTGGAACTTGCGCAAGCCCTTGGCGCCCATCAGGAAGGGGTAGTTGAAGTGGCTGCGGTCGGTGAGGTTGACTTCGATGGTGCGCTGGTCGCCTCCCAGGCACACCGGCAACTCGATCACCGGACGCTGGCTTAGGCCGGGAGTGGAAGCTTCTTCGTCCTCATCGCCCGCGCCGTCAGAGCGGTTCTTGATCTTCGAGATGCGCGACAGCTTGTGCTCGTACACCGAGTCGCCGCCATCCTTGGTGGCCAGCTTGAAACGCACCCAGTCCTCGCCGTCGCGCTGGAATATCTGGATGTCCTTGGCCGACAGCGACGAGGTGTAGGCGCCGGTGTCCATCTTGGCCTGCAGGGTCTGGTTCAGTTCAGGCAGGCTGACCCATTCGTAGCGGCCGTACAGCTTGGCGTCTGCGGCCAGTGCGAGGCCGGGGAGCGCAATAAGGGAAAGCAGGGCGAGGACGCGTTTCACGCGGAATCTCCGGGGGTGGAATATGTCGCATAGGACTAGCACGGCGGCCATTGGTTCGCCATACCCGCGCCGCTTGGGCCAGACCAATTGTCTGCGTATCATGGCCGCGCCACCGTCGCACAAGGAATGGACCCCATGCCGGCAGTCAAAGGCGTCATCGCCAGCCTCCTGCTGTTGCTCAACACGCTGATCCTGATCGGGCCGATGATGCTTATCGCGCTGCTCAAGCTGGTCGTCCCCGGTCAGGGGGCTAAGGATGCGTGCTCGCGCGGGGTGATGTGGATCGCCGAGACCTGGGCGGAGATCGACAAGGCCATCTTCGCCCTGATGACCCCGACCGTCTGGGAAATCCGCGGCGCCGCCCAGCTACGCGGCGACACTTCGTATCTCGTGATCAGCAACCACCAGTCGTGGGTCGACATCCCGGCGCTGGTGCAGGCCTTCAACCGCAAAACGCCCTACTTCAAGTTCTTCCTGAAGAAGGAGCTGATCTGGGTGCCCTTCCTCGGCCTGGCCTTCTGGGCGCTCGACTACCCCTTCATGAAGCGCTACAGCAAGGCCTTCCTGGAGAAGCACCCGGAACTCAAGGGCAAGGACCTGGAAATCACCAAGGCCGCCTGCGAGAAATTCAAGCGCATGCCGGTGACCGTGGTGAACTACCTCGAAGGCACGCGCTTCACCCCGGCCAAGCAGGCCCAGCAGCAGTCGCCCTACCAGAACCTGTTGCGCCCCAAGGCTGGCGGCGTGGCCTTCGTGCTGGCAGCGCTGGGTGAACAGCTCGATACCCTGCTGGACGTCACCCTGGTCTACCCGAAAGGCCCGCGACCGGGCTTCTGGGACCTGCTGTGCGGACGCGTGCCGCGCGTCATCGTCGACATCCAGGCGCGCGAGATCGACCCCGCGCTATGGCAGGGCGATTACGAGAACGACCCGGAGTTCCGCCAGTACGTGCAACACTGGGTATCGCAGCTGTGGGAACAGAAGGATGCGCGAATCGAACAGCTGCGCCAGGAGTTCTGACGCTCCCTACGCGCCCCGTCCGGCGACCGGCGCAGCCGGCGTCAGCGGGGCTATCGGAGTGCCCCAGAGGCCGCCGAGTGTCCCCAGCAGTTGGCTGCTCAGGCCCTGTTCGGTGAAGTAGTCGAGGATCACCCCGGCGAAGAGGCCGATCATCGACTGGTCCATGCCCAGTACGCCGAATATCTGGTCGACGTCCTGGAGGTTGTTGATCCCTCCCAGCAGCGCTGCAGCGTTGCCCAGTCCACCGAAACCGCCCAGCGCCCCGCCTAGATCGCCCAGCGAGCTGTTGCCGGCGAGTTGATCGAGGTTCGGCAGGGATTTCTGCAGCTGCGCCGTGTCGGTTTCCTTCAGGCTGTTCATCGCCATCGCCAGCATGGCGCCGGTACCGCCGATCGCCTGCTGCTCGCTGACGCCCAGTTGCCTGGTGAGATTGCCCAGCAACGCGCTGGCCGCCGGCGGCACGCTCTGCGTCTCGGCAACGGGCTCGCGGGTGTCGGTGAAGGTAGCGGCGAACACAGGGGAAGCGGCCAGCCACGCGGCAGCCAGGAAGACGACGGAACGGGGGGGCATCGACGGCTCCGGAAAACGGATGTCCGGCCCCAGGACGGGGCCGGATCGTCGATAGGACCGGAGCGCGGCGCGGCGGTTCCGCGCCGCCCGGCGGATATCAGGCGCCGGTGCCCCAGAGGCTGCCCAGGGTGCCGAGCAGGTTGCTGTTCAGGCCCTGCTTGCCGAGGTAATCCAGCAGCACGCTGGAGAATTTTCCGGTCATGTCCTGGTCCATGCCCAGCGCACCGAAAGCCTTGCTCACATCGCCCATGCTGCTGACGTTGCCCAGCAGGCCGCTGGAAGCGCCACCGCCCAGGTTGCCAAGCTGGCCGCCGAGGCCGCCCAGGGCGTTGCTGCCGGTAAGCTTGTCGAGTCCGGGAACGGTCTTCGCCAACTGCGAATAATCGGCGGTGCTCAGCTTGTTCTTCGCCAGGCCCAACAGTGCGCCGGTACCGCCGAGCGCCTGTTCGTCACTGACACCGAGCTGACCGGTCAGGGCATCGAGGAGGCCGCTGGTCTGCGGCGTTGAAGCAACGCGCGAGGTGTCGGATCCGGTCGCGCCGGACACCGCCTTGGCGGCGTCGCCCAGGTTGAAGGCAAACGCAGAGGAAGCCGCCAGCAAGGCGGCCAGTGCGAGGGTGACACGGGGTTTGACGGACATCGCTGTCTCCTGGGGGTGTACCGGACGCCATATCGACCGGACGAGCAGGGCATTGTTCCTCCATGGCCGCCGCCAGAAGAAATCCGGTACCCCCCACGAAACTGCCGGAAAAGCCGTTTCAGCGCCTGAGGAGGGGGATCTCGCAGCGCCTGCATGGCGGCGATGAAGAGGCATGCGTCCAATCCTTCCCGGTGTCACGGCGGCTACTTTCCGTTTCGCGAGCGCGCCGATTTCCCCCACGCCTGCCAAAGTTTCCCTAAGCTAGAGCCATTCCCGCCCGACGGACCGACCATGAGCGAACCCTTCATCCTCACGCCCCGAGTGGCCCGCCTGCTGCCCTGGCTGGTAGCCATCGCCTTCTTCATGCAGGCCCTGGATGGCACCATCCTCAATACCGCCCTGCCAAGCATGGCCCGCTCTCTGGCGGAGGACCCGCTGCGCATGCAAGGCGTGGTGATCGCCTACCTGCTCACCGTGGCGCTGCTGATCCCCTCCTCCGGCTGGATTTCCGACCGCTTCGGCACGCGCCGGGTATTCCTCTTCGCGATCTTCCTGTTCAGCCTCGGCTCGCTACTCTGCGCGCTCTCCACCAGCCTCGGCACCCTGGTCGGCGCGCGGGTGGTACAGGGTATCGGCGGTGCACTGATGATGCCGGTCGGGCGCCTGGTGATCCTGCGCGTGTACCCGCGGACGGAGCTGGTGCGCATCCTCAGCTTCGTCACCATCCCCGGCCTGCTAGGCCCGCTCGCCGGCCCGACCCTGGGCGGCTGGTTGGTGGAGTACGCCAGCTGGCACTGGATCTTCCTGATCAACCTGCCGGTGGGGCTGGTCGGCTTCATCGTCGCCCTGCGCCTGATGCCGGACTTGCACGGCGTGCGCGCGACGCGCTTCGACTCGATCGGCTTCCTGCTCTTCGGTGGCGCCATGGTGCTGATCACCATCGCCCTGGAAGGCCTGGGCGAGCTGCACATGCCCCACGTCCGCGTGGTCCTGCTGCTGGTGGGCGGGCTGGTGCTGCTGGCGGCGTATTGGCTGCGGGCACTGCGTATCGAATCGCCGCTGTTCCCGCCGGCGCTGTTCCGCACCCGCACCTTCGCGGTGGGGGTGCTGGGCAACCTGTTCGCGCGCCTGGGCAGCGGCTCCCTGCCCTTCCTCACGCCGCTGCTGCTACAGGTTGGCCTCGGCTTCTCGCCCTCGCGTGCCGGGATGACCATGATCCCGATGGCGCTGGCGGCCATGCTGATCAAGTCACTGGCGCGCCCGCTGCTGGACCTGTTCGGCTACCGCAAGCTGCTGGTGAGCAACACGCTGCTGCTGGGGGCGATGATCGCCAGCCTCGGGCTGGTGGACCAGAACACCTCCTACATCCTGCTGCTGGTGCAACTGGCGGTGCTGGGCGGGATCAACTCGCTGCAGTTCACCGCGATGAACACGCTGACGCTGATCGACCTGCGCGACGACAACGCAAGCGCGGGCAACAGCCTGCTCTCGGTGGTCATGCAATTGTCCATCGGCATGGGCATCGCCTGCGCGGCGGCACTGCTGGGCGGCTTCACTGGCGATCAGGAAAGCGTGCAGGATGACGTGCTGTCAGCCTTCCACGCGACCTACTTCAGCGTCGGCATCCTCTCGATGCTGGCGGCGGCGATCTTCTTCCAGCTCAACGCCGAAGACGGTCGTACCACGCCACGCCGAGTCGAGCCGGAGCATGGCGTCGACGAGCACTGATCAGGGCTTGCAGGTGGGCGCGACAGTCTGCGTCTTCGAAGCGTCCACCGCGCCCAAGTGTTCCAGGGTACGGCGGCCGAGCAGTACCGGGTAATCCAGGGTCTGGCGGTCACGGAGGGTGAACTGTTCGCGGTAGACCTTGCCGCCCAGGCATACGTCCATCAGCACCACCGGGCTGCGCTCGACGCCGCTCTCATTCTTGAACTTGAGCACACGCTCGACGCGCCGCTCGAAGGGCAAGCGCTGCTCCTTACCCGTGGCAGGATCGGTGAGCATCACGTCGTACTGCACCCAGCGCTCGCCGTTCTTCTTGATCCGGACGATGTTGCGCGCATCCATCACCGACGTCTGCGCACCGGTATCCAGCTTGGCCTTGAGCGGCGCCTGCTCGGGCATGAGCATGAGCGTTTCCACCCAGCCCCAGGTGGTGGGCTGCGTGGGGGCGTCGGCGGCAAGGGCGCTGCCCGAGAAGAGCAGGGCGGCGAGCAGCAGTCGGAAGGCGGGCGATGGCATGGATGGCGGCTCCGGAAAAACGATGGCGGCACTATAGGCATTCAGAACATAGGCAATAAAAAACCCCGGATGTTTCCACCCGGGGTTTCTTGGCTGACGCCAGGAAGCGCTTAGGCTACCTGTACGCGCTCGGCCTGCATGCCTTTCTGGCCCTGCACGACTTCGAAGGTGACCTTCTGGCCTTCGGCCAGGGTCTTGAAGCCGGTACCTTCAATGGCGCGGAAGTGTACGAACACGTCCGGGCCGCTTTCCGGGGTAATGAAGCCATAGCCTTTGGTCTCGTTGAACCACTTGACGGTGCCGTTCTGACGATTCGACATGGTGTTCTCCTTGGAACGTATTTTTGAAATTAGCCACGAATGGCCAGGAACTGAGTTGCAAGGAGTTACAAGGAGTCGAGCAGGACGGGGTGGAAGAACCGACCGCATCAGGTCACGATCGACGGCGACCCATGCAAACACAGTGCAGAAACTCTACGACAAAAATCTGAGGAAAGCGAATCTCTTGAAAAAACCGCGGAGCACCACCTGGAGAAAATCGGACGAGCGGCCTCAAACCCTTGCCATATCGGCTTCTCAGCCCTGCTGGCGATGCTCTCCTGCTACACTGCGCGGCCATATGGATTCACCCGGGTTCCCTTCGTGACCACCTCTGCATTTTCCAGCCTCGCGCTGTCGGCCGACCTGCTGGCCAACCTCGACTCTCTCGGCTACCGCGAGATGACGCCGATCCAGGCCACCGCCCTGCCGGCGATCCTCAAGGGCCGCGATCTGATTGCCCAGGCCAAGACCGGCAGCGGCAAGACCGCTGCCTTCGGCATTGGCCTGCTCAGCCCGCTGAATCCGCGCTACTTCGGTTGCCAGGCGCTGGTGCTGTGCCCGACCCGCGAGTTGGCCGATCAGGTCGCCAAGGAAATCCGCCGCCTGGCCCGCGCCGCCGACAACATCAAGGTACTGACCCTTTGCGGCGGCACGCCTTTCGGCCCGCAGATCGGCTCGCTGGAGCACGGTGCCCACGTGGTGGTCGGCACGCCCGGTCGCATCCAGGAACACCTGCGCCGCGGCACCCTTAAGCTCGAAGGCCTGAACACTCTGGTACTCGACGAAGCCGACCGCATGCTCGACATGGGCTTCTACGACAGCATCGCCGACATCATCGGCCAGGCACCGGCGCGCCGGCAGACCCTGCTGTTCTCCGCCACCTACCCCGAGGGTATCGACCAGTTGGCGGCGAAGTTCCTGAAGAACCCCGAGCGCGTGGAAGTGGAAGCACTGCACGACGACAGCCAGATCGAACAGCACTTCTACGAGATCGATCCCAAGCAGCGCCTCGATGCCGTCGTCCGCCTGCTTCAGCATTTCCGCCCGCAGTCCTGCGTCGCGTTCTGCCATACCCGCCAGCAGTGCATGGAAGTGGTCGAGCAGCTTAACGCCCGCAAGATTTCCGCTTTGGCCCTGCATGGCGATCTGGAACAGCGCGAGCGTGACCAGGTGCTGACCATGTTCGCCAACCGCAGCTGCAGCGTGCTGGTGGCCACCGACGTGGCCGCACGCGGGCTGGACATCGCCGCATTGGAAGCGGTGATCAACGTCGAACTGTCACGCGATGCGCAGATCCACATTCACCGTATCGGCCGCAGTGGCCGCGCAGGCGAAAAGGGCCTGGCGCTGTCGCTGGTCACTCCCGCCGAAGCCAATCGCGCGCAGGCCATCGAAGACCTGCAGGGTAAGCCGCTGAACTGGGAGCGCATCGATTTCCTCAAGGCCAACGACACTCCGCTGCTGCCGGCTATGACAACCCTGGCCATCGCCGGCGGGCGCAAGGACAAGCTGCGTCCCGGCGATATCCTCGGCGCGCTGACCGGCGACGCCGGACTCAAGGGCACGCAGGTCGGCAAGATCGCCATCTTCGATTTCCAGGCCTTCGTCGCGGTCGAGCGCGACATCGCCAAGCAGGCGCTGAAGCATTTCAACGAAGGCAAGATCAAGGGTCGCTCGTTCAAGGCGCGGATTCTCTGACACCGATGCCCTGTTTGATTGGGGCATCCTGCAGGAGCGAGGGGAACGCCTAGTTATTGCTCGCGAACGTGCCATCCGGCAGCGCCAGAATTGGGAGTTCGCGAGCATGCTAGCTCCTGGAAAAAGCCTCTCTGCGCAGCCAGGACACTTGCGTGTCGCCCTCGCGATAGCCGCGCCCGGAGCGATCCGCTAGTCTGAGCGGCAGACACCCGGAAGTCCCGCCACGCGCATGTTCTCCTCCCCACTGCTCCAGTCTCTGCGGCGCCTCTGGGCGCTGGACAAGTTCGCCTACAGCCTGCGGGTGTTCGTCGCCCTCAGCGGGGTCATGCTCGCGTGCTGGCTGCAGGGTCGCCCGGAGCTGGTGATCCCGCTGTTCCTCGGGGTCATCGCCAGCGCCCTGGCGGAAACCGACGACCACTGGCTGGGCCGCCTGCAGGCGCTGCTGGTGACCCTGGCGTGCTTCACCATCGCCGCGCTGGCGGTCGAACTGCTGTTCCCCTACCCACACTTGTTCGTCGCCGGGCTCGCGCTCTCGACCTTCGCCATGACCCTGCTTGGCGCCCTGGGCGAGCGCTATGCGGCGATCGCCTCGGCCACCCTGATCCTGTCGATCTACACCATGATCGGCGTCGACCAGCGCGGCGGCACGCCCACCGACTTCTGGCGCGAACCCCTGCTGCTGGTGGCCGGTGCGCTCTGGTACGGGCTGCTGTCGGTGCTGTGGAACGCGCTGTTCGCCAATCAGCCGGTGCAGCAAAGCCTCGCCAAACTGTTCCTCGAACTGGGCGAGTACCTGAAGATCAAGTCGACCCTGCTGGAGCCGCTGCGTCAGCTCGACGTCGAGGCCCAGCGTCTGGCGCTGGCGCGGCAGAACGGGCGGGTCGTGGTGGCGCTCAACCAGGCCAAGGAAACCATCCTCGCCCGGCTGTCCCACGGCAGGCCGAGCCCGAAGATCAGCCGCTACCTGAAGCTCTACTTCATCGCCCAGGACGTCCACGAGCGCGCCAGCTCCTCGCACTACCCATACAACCAGCTGGCCGAAGCCTTCTTCCACAGTGACGTGCTGTTCCGCTGCCAGCGCCTGCTCAATCAGCAGGGCAAGGCGTGCAAGGCGCTGGCGAAGGCGATCCAGTTGCGCCAGCCGTTCGATTACAACGACAGCGAACTGGCCCTGGCCGACCTCAACGCCTCGCTGGAGTACCTGCGCCAGCAGGGCAACCCGGCCTGGCGCGGGCTGCTGCGCTCCCTCGGCGCGCTGGCGGCCAACCTCACCACGCTGGACCGCAAGCTCAGCGGCGCGAGCAACCCCGACATGCTCGACGACGAGCAGGACAGCACGCTGCTGGACCGCTCGCCGCGCTCATTCAAGGACGCGCTGGAGCGCATCCGCCTGCAGGTCTCGCCGACCTCACTGCTGTTCCGCCACGCCCTGCGCCTGTCGCTGGCGCTGGCCGCCGGCTACGGAATGCTGCACCTGATCCACCCGACCCAGGGCTACTGGATCATGCTCACCACGGTGTTCGTCTGCCAGCCGAACTACGGCGCCACGCGCATCCGCATGGTGCAGCGGATACTCGGCACGCTGGTCGGCCTGGTGGCTGGCTGGGCATTGATCGACCTGTTCCCCAACCCGCTGATCCAGTCGCTGCTGGCGGTGGTCGCCGGGGTCGCCTTCTTCGCCACGCGGAGTACCCGCTACACCCTGGCGACGGAGGCGATCACGCTGCTGGTGCTGTTCTGCTTCAACCAGGTGGGCGACGGCTACGGGCTGATCCTGCCGCGCCTGTTCGATACCCTGCTCGGTGCGCTGATCGCCGGCATCGCGGTATTCCTGATCCTGCCCGACTGGCACGGACGCAGCCTGCACCGCCTGGTCGGCGGCACCCTGGCCTGCAACAGCCGCTACCTGCGGGAAATCATGCAACAGTACGCCAACGGCAAGCGCGACGACCTCGCCTACCGCACCGCCCGGCGCAACGCGCACAACGCCGACGCGACGCTCTCCACCACGTTGTCGAACATGCTGCTGGAGCCTGGCCACTTCCATAAGGACGCGGAGATCGGCTTCCGCTTCCTGGTGCTGTCGCACACCCTGCTCAGCTACCTTTCCGCCCTCGGCGCGCACCGCAACCAGCTGCCGCCGGACGTCAACGACGACCTCATCGCCGAAGCCGCCGAACGCCTGACCAGCAGCCTCGACGACATCGCCGCGCGCCTCAACGAGAGACGCCCGGTGGATATCTACAGCGACGAGGAAGACGCGCTGGCCAAACGCCTGGAAGAACTGCCGGAGGAACAGGACGACGCCCACCGACTGGTGCAGACCCAGTTGGCACTCATTTGCCGACAGCTCACACCATTGCGCACCCTGGCGGCGCACCTGCTGAAGAAGGACCTCGGCGCGGAACAGATCGAAGCCGCCTGACGCACTCCTGCAGGGAAATGCAGCGACCGCTACAGCCCGTGCTCGCGCATCAACTCGTCGTAGCTGCCGTCCTGGTGCATCTCGCCGATCGCTTTGTTGAACGCCGCGATGATCGCCGCGTGGTCGGGCACATGCCGGCCGACCAGGATGTGCAGGCCATTCTCGGTCAGCGGCACCGGCAGGAAATCCAGCTGCCCCTTGAGTTCGGCGAGGTCACCGTTGAAGTGCACTCGCGCGGTGATCTCGTCTTCCAGCGTCAGGTCCACCCGCCCGGCCTGCAACATCAACGCTGCGTTGACGAAACTGAACACCGGTACCCGCTGCAGTTTCGGATCGTTGTCGAATGCCTGGGAATAGGCATATCCGCGCACCATGGCGATGCGATACGGGTAGAGGTCGGCCAGTTTGGCGAAGGTGATGGATGAGCCCTTGCGCTTGATCAGACGTACACGATTGACCAGGTAGGGCTCGGAATACACCCCGAAGGATTCCCGCTCCGGCGAATACCAGGCATCCGCCACCAGATCGTACTCACCGTTGGCCACGCCGTGCAGCACGCGCGGCCAGGGCACTTCGATGTACTCGCTGGCATAACCGGCACGCTTGAGCGCCGCCTGCACCAGGTGCACCGCCACGCCGTTGCCGGGCAACTGGCGATCCGCGTAGGGCGGCCAGCGATCCGCCGCGATGCGCAGCACTTCCCCGGCCCGCGCCGCGCCGGTAACGCACAGGAACAAGAGGATCAGCAACAGGCGCAACGGCATCGGGTTTGTCGTCCAGAGAGAAGCTTTCAAGACTAGACGCTGCCCACGGCGTCGCGCCAACCTCAGAACAGCATCGCCGCGCGCAGGCTCATGCCGCCGCCGGTTTCCGGCACCACTGTCACGTTGTAGCGTTCGCTTTCCGGGCCTTCGAGGAACAGGTTGTAGGTGAAGTTGGCGAAGAAGTTGCCCACCGCCATCCCGACCAGCACATCGGTGGGATAGTGCTTGTCGCCTTCCACGCGCGACAGCGCGGTCAGCCCGTCAAGGGTGTAGAGGCCAGCCTTGGCGGTGTAGCGCCAGGTCGGGTCCATGTCGATGTAGTCCAGGTTGCGGCGGGTGAAACTGGTGTGCACGGCGGTCACGGCGGTGTGCTTGGAGGGGAAGGAGTCGTCGGGAATCCCGTCCGGCCGCTCACGCCCGGACCATTCCTTGGCCTCCTCGACGAAGCCGGTCACCGCGTAACGGTCCGCCGCCAGCAGCGTCAGATTGCGCCCGCGCCAGCTCCACTTCTCCTCGCTGCTCACGTCCTTGGGCGAAGCCACCAGGGCGGTGACGACGCTCAGGCCGGTGGCGAGGTTGAGCATGCGGTCGGCCGCCTGGTTGGCGTCGCCGCCGAAGAACCAGTCGTGGTTGCTCGCCGACTTCTGCCACTGATGGTCCCAGCCACCGGCAGCGATCACCGCCGCGCCGGCCACCGGGGCCCAGACGTCGGCACTGGTGACCGCGCGCTGCGCCGAATCCCCTACCCTCTCCCAGCTCATTTGCGGTGCCCCTGCGCAACCGATGAGCGCGGCGCTGGCCGCCAGGGTGGCGACTGCCGGCAAAGTCCGATTCATGATGCTCCCCCATGCGCCCGGCCCACTCCAGGGCAGCGGACGCGTCAATGCATGAGCGGGGAAGGATAGTCCGGTACGTTCTGAAGGCCCCTGCCTTCAGTCATTAATCGGTAACTCTTCGTTTCCTTCAGCGGAAAAAGAAAAACCCCGCCGAGGCGGGGTTCTTCGAATCAGACGGAATCAGCCTTTGAAGACGTCTTCCACCGACTGCAGCGGATAGTGCTTCGGATACGGCAGGGTCGCCACGCCGGTCTCGATGGCGGCTTTGGCCACGGCGTCGGAAACGACGGTGATCAGGCGCTTGTCCATCGGCTTCGGAATGATGTACTCGCGGCCGAACTCGATGGCGCTCACGCCGTAGGCGTCGCACACGTCCTTGGGTACCGGCAGCTTGGCCAGGTCACGCAGGGCCAGGGCGGCGGCGATCTTCATCTCTTCGTTGATGCGGGTGGCGCGCACGTCCAGGGCACCGCGGAAGATGAAGGGGAAGCCCAGTACGTTGTTGACCTGGTTCGGGTAGTCCGAACGGCCGGTGGCCATGATCACGTCGTCGCGGGTGGCGTGGGCCAGTTCCGGCTTGATTTCCGGGTCCGGGTTGGAGCAGGCGAAGACGATCGGGTTCGGCGCCATGCGCTTGAGGTCGTCCGGGCTCAGCAGGTTGGCGCCGGACAGGCCGACGAATACGTCGGCGCCTTCCAGGGCGTCAGCCAGGGTGCGCTTGTCGGTCTCGGTGGCGAACACGGCCTTGTATTGGTTCAGGTCGTTGCGACCGGAGTGGATCACACCCTGGCGGTCGATCATGAAGATGTTCTCGACCTTGCCCCCCATGCTCACCAGCAGCTTCATGCAGGAGATGGCGGCGGCGCCGGCGCCCAGGCAGACGATCTTCGCGGTTTCCAGCTTCTTGCCGGCGATTTCCAGCGCGTTGAGCATGCCGGCGGCGGTCACGATGGCGGTGCCGTGCTGGTCATCGTGGAATACCGGGATGTCGCACTGCTCGATCAGCGCGCGTTCGATCTCGAAGCACTCGGGTGCCTTGATGTCTTCCAGGTTGATGCCGCCGAAGGTGATGGAGATGCGCTTGACGGTATCGATGAAGGCCTGCGGACTCTCGGCGTCGACTTCGATGTCGAACACGTCGACACCGGCGAAGCGCTTGAACAGCACGCCCTTGCCTTCCATGACCGGCTTGGAGGCCAGCGGGCCGAGGTTGCCCAGGCCGAGAATGGCGGTGCCGTCGGAAATGACCGCGACCAGGTTGCCCTTGCCGGTGTACTTGAAGGCCAGTTCCGGATCACGCGCGATTTCGCGCACCGGCTCGGCAACGCCCGGGCTGTACGCCAGCGACAGGTCGCGGGCGGTGGCGGTCGGCTTGGTCAGCTCGACGCTCAGTTTACCGGGGCGGGGTTGGGCGTGATATTCGAGGGCAGCGGTCTTGAGATCAGACATTTGGGCACTTCCGCTTTTGTTGCTTGTTGGACAGACGGGGGTCCGAGCATACGCACAAACCCCGCACCTGCCAAGGTAGCCCAAGCCCCTGCTGTCAAGACCTCTAGCGTACGACTTTCAGCCAGTCTCCAGCTTTTGGCTGGCCAGTTGGATACAAGTCATTCAATAAACGTATACGATTTATCGAGTCAGATTCCGGACCGGATTCTGCCTTCGCGAATTGCTCGACAGTCTGCCCGGATTTGACCTGAATGACGGCGATCCGGCGCGGTTGTGCGAGTTTCTGCTCGTCGGCGCGCATCGGCCGGAAGCTGCGGATGACCTGCATGAAGTGGTCGTCTTCGCTTTCCAGCGAAGCGCGACCTTTGACCACACCAATGAACAGGTAGGCGTGGTCCTTCTGGTAGATCACCGCAGCGCGGCGGGCCGGCGAACCGGGCACTACGCCGGTGGCCACCTCCAGGCCGGCCTGCTGGAAACTTTCTTCGTTCGATAACCGCCCGCCAGCGCCCTTGCGCAGGTACTCCGCCGGGGTCAGCTGGCCTTCGCGGGGCACCAGCTTCATACCGATGTAGGCCTGCTGGTCGGCGGTGTAGCCTACCAGCGCGGTCGGCTGGTTGAGGATGCCCCAGCCCGACGGGTAGGTCAGGGTGAAGTCCAGCTCGGAGTGGTAGAAGCTCTGCCCGCGGCGCACGCCGCTGGAGGCTGAGTCGCCGAAAGGCATGCCGTCGATGGCCTTCAGGTAACGCTCGGCGCCGATCTCGTGCTGGCTGTTGGCGGCCAGGGTCTGGGCGGGGCCGATGACCTGCTTGAGGCGCTGGTCGTTGTCCGGGTGGGTATCGAACAGCCCGTGGTAGCCGACCGGCTGGGTCGCCTGGCCCTTGCGCGCCGCCTCGTCGCGGGCGAAGTCTTCCTGGTTCTTCAGCACCCGCACCACCTGGATCATGGCGGTCGGGTCATAGCCGGCACGGGCCAGGTACTTGGCGCCCAGGCCGTCGGCCTCCAGCTCCATGTCGCGGCCATAACCGCGCACGAAGGCAGTGCCGAGCACGTTGGTGAGGTCCGCGGCGGCGCCGACGCCGGTGCCAATGGCCACGGCCTGGCCGAGGATGCTCCAGGCGCTGGACTGGCTCTGCTGGCGCACGCTATGGCGGGCCGTGACGTGGCCGACCTCGTGGCCGAGTACGGCAGCCAGCTCCGCTTCGGAGCCCAGGTAGGCCATCAGCCCGCGGTGGATATAGATGTAGCCGCCGGGCAGGGCGAAGGCGTTGATGTCCGGCGTGTCGATGACCGTGAAGTGATACTGCAGGTTCGGCCGGTCGCTGGCGCGGGCAACCCGCTCGCCGACCTGCTGGACGTAAGCCTGCAGCTTGCCGTCTTCATAGCGCGGATACTGCTGGGCGATCTGCTGGCTGTACTTCTGCCCCATTTCCAGCTCGCTCTGCTCGCTCATCATCACGAAATCAGACTTGCCGGTGGCCGGGTTGGTGGCGCAGCCGCCGAGGACACTCAGCAGCGCCAGCAGGGTCAGAATTCCGAACGAGCGCAAGCTCATGGCAATACCTCCATCATCGCCGGGTCGGTCACAGGCAGCATCCAGCGCGCCTGTCCGGGTTTTACGCCACCACGCTCGGCGCGGTCGATGACCCAGCCGCGCGCCTCCACCTGTCGACCCTTGAGATCGCGCAGGGTTGCATCGTCGAAGCGCTTCACGAGTTTGGCCTCGATCCGCAGCACCAGCGGGCCGTCGAGATCGATCCACAGCCCGCCGCGATTGCGTTGTACCTGCTCGACCCGTCCGCGAACCACTGCGAATCCGCTTTCGTGAAGTTGTTCCGCCGTCTGCACCGGCGAGCGCTTCCACAGGCCGAGCCCGGCGCTGCGCGCTTGCCGCTCGGCAGCCTGCTGGCAGGCAGTGAGGTCGGTGTTCGGAGCGATAGCTACAAGGTAGCCCAGGCCTTCGGCGAGCAGGCGGGATTCGAGGTTGTTGCCGTGGGCGTCATAGGCGTGGGCCAGGGTGCGGCCGTACTTGTCCTTGCCCTGCTGGCCGGCAACCAGGCCGACCTCGCCGTCATTGGCCGCCACCAGTTGCTGCAGACGGCGCTGGGCTGCCACCGCGAAGGGCTCTTCGGAGCGGCCGCGATGGGCCAGTTCCGGGGCGTTGACGCCGATCAGGCGGACGCTGCGACCGTCGGCCAGCTTGAGCGTGTCGCCGTCCACCACCCGCGCCACGCGCACCGTTTCCGGCGACGAAGGCTTCGGGCAGGCAGCGGCGCTGGCGTCCAGGGAAAAAAGGACGGCCATAAAAAAGGCGCCCACGAGGGACGCCTTTTTCGAATTACCGTGAAAAACCATCGTGGGCCTTTCCCGGAAATCGATCTTACTTCTTGCCGCCGAACATGGCGAAGCGCTGGTTGAAGCGGTCGATACGGCCGCCGGTGTCCAGAACTTTCTGCTTACCGGTGTAGAAGGGGTGGCACTCGGAGCAGACGTCCAGGTGAATGCCCTTGCACAGGGTGGAACGGGTCTTGATCACGTTGCCACAGCTGCAGGTAGCTTCGATGTCTTCGTACGCGGGATGGATTTCCGGTTTCATGGTCTCTTCCTCTCGGTGGTGTGCCGCCACCCAGTCTCTGGCAGAAGCCGAGCCACGGTCATCGAGGACCGCGGGCGGGATCTTTTACCGGGCACCGCACGGAAATTAAGGGCGTGGATCATACCAGAGAACGCTTTCAACGCAAGATCAGGCATGACCGACCGTCGCATCGCCCATGCTACCATCCGACGCTCCCCGCCGCCCCGGAATCCGTCGCGTGCCGTCACCGTCCATCCTGCGTCTCGCCCTGCCCTCGCCGCTGCGCCGTCTATTCGATTACCTGCCTCCGCGCGGGGTCGACGTGGCGCGCCTGCAGCCCGGCGTGCGCCTGCGCGTGCCATTCGGCCGTCGCGAGATGGTTGGCGTGCTGGTGGACAAGGTGGAAAGCTCCGAGGTCCCGGCAGACAAGCTGCGCCCGGCCCTGACCGTACTCGACCGCGAGCCGCCGATGCCGGCGCATCTGCTGGAGCTGTGCCGCTGGACGGCGCAGTATTACCAGCACAGCCTGGGCGACACCTTTTCCTGGGCGCTGCCCAACCTGCTGCGCCAGGGCGACCCGGCCGAGGCGCGCCAGCAGCGCTTCTGGCATGCCGAACCCGGCGCCCGCGAGGAAGACCCGCGTCTGGCCCGCGCGCCGCGCCAACGCGAGACGCTGAAGATCCTCAAGCAGCATCCCCACGGCGTCGCCCACGACCTGCTCAGCCAATTGCAGATCAACAAGGACAGCCTCGACCTGCTGCAGGAAAAGGGGCTGGTCACGCTGGAGGTGCGCGTCCACAGCGTGGCGCCGCACCACGGCCCGTGGCTGGCGCAGGCGGAACTGCCGCTGAACGCCGAGCAGCGCGCCGCCTTCGAGGCCGTCCGCGCCGGGTTTGGCAGTTTTCACAGCTTTCTCCTGGCTGGCGTCACCGGCAGCGGCAAGACCGAGGTCTACCTGCAGCTGATCCGTGAGACCCTGGAAGCCGGCAAGCAGGCGCTGGTGCTGATCCCCGAGATCAACCTCGGCCCGCAGACCCTGAGCCGCTTCGAGCGCCGCTTCAACGCGCGCATCGCCCTGCTGCACTCCGCGCTGACCGACCGCGAGCGCCTCGACGCCTGGCTGGCGGCCCGCGACGGCGAGGCGGACATCGTCATCGGCACTCGCTCGGCGCTGTTCACCCCGATGAAGAATCCGGGGCTGATCATCATCGACGAGGAGCACGACGCTTCCTATAAACAGCAGGAAGGCCTGCGCTACCACGCCCGCGACCTGGCCATGGTGCGCGCGCGGCTGGAGAACGTGCCGATCCTGCTGGGTTCCGCCACCCCCGCGCTGGAGAGCCTGCACAACGCCCAGAGCGGCCGCTACGGCCTGCTGCGCCTGACCCAGCGCGCCGGCGGCGCGCACCAGCCGAAGTTCCACCGCCTGGACGTGAAGAGCCTGCCGCTGGACTCGGGCATCTCCATGCCGCTGCAGCGTTCGATCAAGGAAACCCTGGCCGCCGACCAACAAGTGCTCGTCTACCTGAACCGCCGCGGCTTCGCCCCGACCCTGCTGTGCCACGACTGCGGCTGGATCAGCCAGTGCCCGCGCTGCGACGCGCGGATGACCGTGCACCAGGGTAGCGGCGAGCTGCGCTGCCACCACTGCGACCACCGCGAGCGGCCGCCGCGCAACTGCCCGAAATGCGGCACGGTAGACCTGCGCCCGGTCGGCGCCGGCACCGAGCGCGCCGAGGAGCGCCTGCGCATTCTCTTCCCGGATTACCCGGTGCTGCGCATCGATCGCGACAGCACCTCGCGCAAGAACGCCATGCGCGATTTGTTCGCCACTATCAATAAAGGTGAGCCATGTATCCTGGTGGGCACGCAGATGCTCGCCAAGGGGCACCATTTCCCGCGCGTCACCCTGGTGGCGATCCTCGATGCCGACGGCGGGCTGTTCTCCGCCGACTTCCGCGCCAGCGAGCGCATGGCCCAGCAGATCGTCCAGGTCGCCGGCCGCGCCGGACGCGCCGAGGAACCGGGTCGCGTGCTGATCCAGACCCACCTGGCCGACCACCCGTTGCTGGTGCAGCTCACCGAGCAGGGCTATTTCGCCTTCGCCGACCAGGCCCTCACCGAGCGCCGCTCCGCCGGCCTGCCGCCCTTCTCGCACCTTGCCCTGCTGCGCGCCGAGGCGCACAAACCGGGGCAGGCCGAAGGCTTCCTCGACGAAGCCTGCGCCGAGGCCGAGCGCCTTCAGGCGACCCTCGGCCACGAGGTCGACCTCCTCGGCCCGGTGCCCGCGCCCATGGAACGCCGTGCCGGCCGCTACCGCGCGCAGCTGCTGCTGATGAGCACCGCCCGCGCGCCGCTGCACCGCCTGCTGACGCCCTGGCTGCAAATACTCGAAGGCATGCCCAGTGGGCGCCAGGTGCGCTGGTCGCTGGATGTGGACCCGATCGACCTCTTCTGACAGATGTCCCGTAGGGATAAAACCGTCCGGGCTTGCGCATCCGTCCTACATTGACTTCCATCAGCCGCGACGGATGGCGCAGCGGCGAGACTGAACAAGGAGCGCTCCGCGGTTGGCAAGCCATGCCCGGCCACGGATAATGCGCGGTTCTGAGCCCGATAACCGGTCGCGCGCGCCGGATGCACGCGAGCACGGAGAAAACCATGAAAGACACGATTCGCCACCTGATCCAGCAAGCCCTTGTCAGCCTCACCGAAGACGGCACCCTGCCGGCCGGCCTGACGCCCGACATCCAGGTGGAGAACACCAAGGACCGAACCCACGGTGACTTCGCCAGCAACATCGCCATGATGCTGGCCAAGCCGGCCGACATGAAGCCGCGCGACCTCGCCACCAAGCTGGTCGCCGCCCTGCCGCAGAGCCCGGAAGTGGCCAAGGTCGAGATCGCCGGCCCCGGCTTCCTGAACTTCTTCCAGGACCAGGCCTGGCTCGCCGCCAGCCTCGACAAGGCCCTTGCCGACGGCCACATCGGCGTACGCAAGGCCGGCGCCGCCCAGCGCGTGGTGGTGGACCTGTCCTCGCCGAACCTGGCCAAAGAGATGCACGTCGGCCACCTGCGCTCGACCATCATCGGCGACGCCGTCAGCCGCGTGCTGGAGTTCCTCGGCGACACCGTGATCCGCCAGAACCACGTGGGCGACTGGGGCACCCAGTTCGGCATGCTGCTGGCCTACCTGGAAGAACAACCGGTGGACGCCCAGGCGGAACTGCACGACCTGGAAGTCTTCTACCGCGCCGCCAAGAAGCGCTTCGACGAGTCCCCCGAGTTCGCCGACCGCGCCCGTGAGCTGGTGGTGAAGCTGCAGGCCAACGATCCCAAGTGCATTGCCCTGTGGACTCGTTTCAACGACATTTCCCTGTCGCACTGCCAGAAGGTCTACGACCTGCTGGGCGTGAAGCTGACCATGGCCGACGTGAAGGGCGAGAGCGCCTACAACGACGACCTCGCCCAGGTGGTTGCAGACCTCACCGCCAAGGGCCTGCTGGTCGAGAGCGACGGCGCGCTGTGCGTGTTCCTCGATGAATTCAAGAACGCCGAAGGCGAACCGCTGCCGGTGATCGTGCAGAAGGCCGGCGGTGGCTACCTCTACGCCACTACCGACCTCGCCGCCATGCGCTACCGCCACAAGGTGCTGCACGCCGACCGCGTGCTGTACTTCGTTGACCAGCGCCAGGCCCTGCACTTCCAGCAGGTGTTCGAAGTCGCCCGCCGCGCCGGTTTCGTCCCGGCCAGCATGGAGCTTGAGCACATGGGCTTCGGCACCATGAACGGCGCCGACGGCAAGCCGTTCAAGACCCGCGACGGCGGCACCGTGAAGCTGATCGACCTGCTGATCGAAGCCGAAGAGCGCGCCTATACCCTGGTGAAAGGCAAGAACCCCGACTTCAGCGAACAGGACCTGCGCCAGATCGCCCATGCAGTCGGCATCGGCGCGGTGAAGTACGCCGACCTGTCCAAGCACCGCACCAGCGACTACAGCTTCAACTTCGACCTGATGCTGAGCTTCGAGGGCAACACCGCGCCGTACCTGCTATATGCGTACACCCGCGTGGCGAGCATCTTCCGCAAGCTGGGCAAGACCTATGACGAAGTGGGCGGCAGCATCCACCTGCAGCAGCCCCAGGAAATCGCCCTGGCCGCGCAGCTGGCGCAGTTCACCGATCTGCTCAACAACGTCGCCGTAAAGGGTGTCCCGCACATCCTCTGCGCCTACCTGTACGAGCTGGCCGGCCTGTTCTCCAGCTTCTACGAGCACTGCCCGATCCTCACCGCCGAAGACCCGGCGCAACAGGAAAGCCGCCTGCGCCTCGCCGCGCTGACCGGCCGTACCCTCAAGCAGGGCCTGGAGCTGCTGGGCCTGGAAACCCTGGAGCGTATGTAAGCACCCATGGCGAAGAAGAAACCCGCTCCCAAGCGCGGCGCCAGCCGCTACCAGGCCCCGGCCAAGAAGACGTCGGTCCCCGGCTGGGTCTGGCTAGTCGCCGGCCTGGCCATCGGCGGCTTCATCATGTTTCTGATGAAGCTGGAGCCGGGTCGCAACGACGTCAAACGCGAGAAGCCGGAAGCGCCCAAGACCATGGTCGGCTCCAACAAGCCTTCCGGCACCGTGCAGCCGCAACAACCGGCCGCGCCCACCGGCGTGAAGCCCAAGTACGACTTCTACACGCTGCTGCCGGGGTCGGAAGTCGCCGTGCCGCCCGAAGCCGTGCCGCCGCCGGCCAAGCCGCAGCAACCGGCGACCGTGGTTGCAACCAAGGAAGAAGCCGAGAAGATCGACACCCAGCGCGCCCTGGCGGCGCTGAGTGGGCAGAATCCGCCTCCGCCCGCAGTGGTCAAGCCGGCAACGCCCGCCACGCCGCCCGCGACCCAGGTGGCCAGCGCGCAGAAGCAGGCGCTGCCGCAGGCCCCGGCCAGCGATACCGTGCCAGCCAAGCCGACGCCGCCACCGGCGGTGGCCGCAACCCAGTACTACCTGCAGGCCGGCTCGTTCCGCAAACAGACCGACGCCGACCACCTGCGCGCGCAGATCATCATGATGGGCCAGAACGCCCGCGTGGAGTCCGGCACCGTCCGCGACGAAACCTGGTACCGCGTCATGGTCGGCCCCTATGGCGACCGCGCCAAGGCCTCCGCCGCGCAGAAACAACTCGCCGGCAACGGCTTCAGCAACCTGCTGTTACAGCAGCGCCAGACCCGCTGAACCCCGGCCACTCCAAGGCTTGCGCCGACGGGCGGCGCGCGAAATGCGCGCTACTCGTCCGGCGCAGGACTTGAACCCCGCCTTTCCAGTCCCCATCTGACTCTGCATTCGGGCACATCGCCCCGCTAGTGTGGAGTAAGACCCTTGACCACCATCGTATCTGTCCGCCGTAACGGCAAAGTCGTCATGGGCGGCGACGGCCAGGTTTCCCTGGGCAACACCGTGATGAAAGGCAACGCGAAGAAAGTCCGCCGCCTGTACCACGGTGAAGTACTGGCCGGCTTCGCCGGCGCCACCGCCGATGCCTTCACCCTCTTCGAACGCTTCGAGCAGCAGCTGGAAAAACACCAGGGCCACCTGGTGCGCGCCGCTGTCGAGCTGGCCAAGGACTGGCGTACCGATCGCTCCCTGAGCCGTCTGGAAGCCATGCTGGCGGTAGCCAACAAGGACGCCTCCCTGATCATCACCGGCAACGGCGATGTGGTCGAACCCGAGCACGGCCTGATCGCCATGGGCTCGGGCGGCGGCTTCGCCCAGGCGGCGGCCCTGGCTCTGCTGCAGAAAGGCAGCGACGACATGAGCGCCCGCGAGATCGCCGAGACCGCACTGAACATCGCCGGCTCCATCTGCGTGTTCACCAACCAGAACCTGACCCTTGAGGAGCTCGACAGCGCTGTCTGAGCGCTGTCGTTCCGGAGTAGCACGTCAAATGTCCATGACTCCCCGCGAGATCGTCCACGAACTCAACCGTCACATCATCGGCCAGGACGATGCCAAGCGCGCCGTCGCCATCGCCCTGCGCAACCGCTGGCGGCGCATGCAGCTGCCGGCCGAGCTGCGCGCCGAAGTGACGCCGAAGAACATCCTGATGATCGGCCCGACCGGCGTCGGCAAGACCGAGATCGCCCGTCGCCTGGCCAAGCTGGCCAACGCCCCCTTCATCAAGGTGGAAGCGACCAAGTTCACCGAAGTCGGCTACGTCGGCCGTGACGTCGAGTCGATCATCCGCGACCTCGCCGATGCCGCGATCAAGATGCTCCGCGAGCAGGAAGTGCAGAAGGTGAAGTACCGCGCCGAAGACGCCGCCGAAGAGCGCATCCTCGACGCCCTGCTGCCGCCCGCGCGCACCACCGGCTTCGGTGACGAACCGGCGCGCGAGGATTCCAATACCCGCCAGCTGTTCCGCAAGCGGTTGCGCGAAGGCCAGCTGGATGACAAAGAAATCGACATCGAGGTCGCCGACATTCATTCGGGCGTGGAAATCATGGCCCCGCCCGGCATGGAAGAGATGACCAACCAGCTGCAGAGCCTGTTCTCCAACATGGGCAAGGGCAAGCGCAAGAGCCGCAAGCTGAAGGTCGCCGAGGCCATGAAGCTGATCCGCGACGAGGAAGCGCAGCGCCTGGTCAACGAAGAAGACCTCAAGGCCCGCGCCCTGGAAGCGGTGGAGCAGAACGGCATCGTCTTCATCGACGAGATCGACAAGATCGCGAAGCGCGGCAACGTGGGCGGCGCCGACGTCTCCCGCGAGGGCGTGCAGCGTGACCTGCTGCCGCTGATCGAAGGCTGCACCGTGAACACCAAGCTGGGCATGGTGAAGACCGACCACATCCTGTTCATCGCCTCGGGCGCATTCCACCTGTCCAAGCCCAGCGACCTGGTGCCGGAACTGCAGGGCCGCCTGCCGATCCGCGTCGAGCTGAAAGCCCTGAGCCCGAGCGACTTCGAGCGCATCCTCAGCGAGCCGCACGCGTCGCTGACCGAGCAGTACACCGCGCTGCTGAAGACCGAAGGCCTGGACATTGAGTTCGCTGCCGACGGTATCAAGCGCCTCGCCGAGATCGCCTTCCAGGTCAACGAGAAGACCGAGAACATCGGTGCCCGTCGCCTGCACACCCTGCTCGAGCGCCTGCTCGAAGAGGTGTCCTTCGACGCCGCCGACCTCGCCAGCGAGCACAGCGACAAGGCCATCGTGATCGATGCGGCCTACGTCAACGGCCACCTGGGCGAGCTGGCCCAGGACGAAGACCTGTCCCGCTACATTCTCTAAGCGATCCACATCGCTGCGACGGGGCGCCTCTGGGCGCCCCGCTGTTTTTCCGCCGGCGCTACAATGCCGGAATCGCCGTTCAGGAGCCGTCCATGCGCATCCCTTCCGCCATCAAGCTGCACAAGGCCTCGAAGAAGCTTTCGCTGACCTACGGGGAACAGTCCTTTGATCTGTCCGCCGAGTTCCTGCGCGTGCATTCGCCATCGGCGGAAGTTCAGGGCCACGGCAATCCGGTACTGCAGGTGGGCAAGCTGAATGTCGGCCTGAGCGACCTGGAGCCGGCCGGGCAGTACGCGCTCAAGCTGACCTTCGACGACGGCCACGACAGCGGCCTGTTCACCTGGGACTATCTCTATGAGCTGTGCGTGCGCCACGACGAAATGTGGTCCGACTACCTGGCGCAGCTGGAGAAGGCCGGCAAGTCACGCGACCCGTCGGAGTCCGTCGTCAAACTCATGCTGTAAACCTCCCCGCCCACTGCTTCTCTGTAGGAGCGAGCTTGCTCGCGAACAGCCCCGCAAAGGGGTTCGGTTCGCGAGCAAGCTCGCTCCTACAAGTTGTTCCCCGCCTCTCCCTCCACACCAACCTTCGTCGGGCAATCGCTCCAGGGCACGCCATTTGCAACATTCCCGTTGCAGACTGTCGCGTGCGTGGCTGCCGTCAGGGGATTGGCGAGATGCCCCCGCTCTAGGGCGCGTTTTCTAACTTTTCCCGACATACTTCGAGGAGTTGGCCCACGCTGCACCAGCTTGCGCGGCGAAGGAAACTCGGGTAACCAAGGCAGTGCAATGTACGGAGCTACAGTGCATAGAGCGTGGTTTCCTGATCTTCCAGTGATACCGCCAAGTAGATGAATCGCGTGGAGCCCTCTCCACGTTCCGCAACCCCGAGAAGTACTTGGCCATACGTCACGAAAGGTGAGCCCCGCCAGTATGTGTCTCAGGACAATGGAGCGTCGCCGATGACCCAGAAGAACAACAGCGATCTACCCCAGCAAGCCGCGGAAAACACACTCGCCCTGAATCCGGTGATCGGAATTCGCGGCAAGGACCTGCTCACTTCTGCCCGGATGGTGCTGCTGCAAGCGATCAAGCAGCCCTTCCACAGTGCCAAGCACGTGACCCATTTCGGCCTGGAGCTGAAGAACGTGCTGCTCGGCAAGTCCGAACTCAAGCCCTCGGACGACGACCGTCGCTTCAACGACCCGGCCTGGAGCCAGAACCCGCTCTACCGCCGCTACCTGCAGACCTACCTGGCCTGGCGCAAGGAGCTGCACACCTGGATGGGCGAGAGCGACCTGTCACCCCAGGACATCAGCCGCGGTCAGTTCGTCATCAACCTGATGACCGAGGCCATGGCACCGACCAACACGCTGTCCAACCCGGCTGCGGTCAAACGCTTCTTCGAGACCGGCGGCAAGAGCCTGCTCGACGGTCTCACCCATCTGGCCAAGGACCTGGTGAACAACGGCGGCATGCCCAGCCAGGTGAACATGGACGCCTTCGAGGTCGGCAAGAACCTGGCCATGACCGACGGCGCGGTAGTGTTCCGCAATGACGTGCTGGAGCTGATCCAGTACAAGCCGATCACCGAGAGCGTGCACGAGCGCCCGCTGCTGGTGGTGCCACCGCAGATCAACAAGTTCTACGTCTTCGACCTGTCGCCGGAGAAGAGCCTGGCGCGCTTCTGCCTGCGCAACCAGGTGCAGACCTTCATCGTCAGCTGGCGCAACCCGACCAAGGCGCAGCGCGAGTGGGGTCTGACTACCTACATCGAGGCACTCAAGGAAGCCATCGATGTGGTCCTGAAGATCACCGGCAGCAAGGACCTGAACATGCTCGGGGCCTGCTCCGGCGGCATCACCACCGTCACCTTGCTCGGCCACTACGCCGCCCTGGGCGAGAACAAAGTGCATGCCTTTACCCAGATGGTCAGCGTGCTGGACTTCGAGCTGGACACCCAAGTCGCCCTGTTCGCCGACGAGAAGACCCTGGAAGCCGCCAAGCGCCGCTCCTATCAGGCCGGTGTGCTCGAAGGCAAGGACATGGCCAAGGTGTTCGCCTGGATGCGCCCCAACGACCTGATCTGGAACTACTGGGTCAATAACTACCTGCTGGGCAACGAGCCACCCGCCTTCGACATCCTGTTCTGGAACAACGACACCACGCGCCTGCCCGCTGCGCTGCACGGCGAGCTGGTGGAGATGTTCAAGACCAACCCGCTGAGCCGCTCCGGCGCGCTGGAGGTGGGTGGTACGCCGATCGATCTCAAGCAGGTGACGTGCGACTTCTATTGCCTGGCAGGTCTCAACGACCACATCACCCCCTGGGAAGCCTGCTACCGCTCCGCGCGCCTGCTGGGCGGCAAGTGCGAATTCGTCCTCTCCAACAGCGGGCACATCCAGAGCATCCTCAACCCGCCGGGCAACCCCAAGGCGCGTTTCATGACCGGCCCGGAACTCTCGGTCGATCCGAAGACCTGGCAGGAAAACGCCAGCAAGCACGCCGACTCCTGGTGGCTGCACTGGCAGAACTGGCTCGCCGAGCGCTCGGGCAAGACGCGCAAGGCGCCGACTGCCCTGGGTAACAAAACCTATCCGGCTGGCGAAGCCTCCCCCGGAACCTACGTGCACGAACGATGAAAACAGAACTCCTCCCGCAAGCCGGCGTCGTGGACGACGCCAATACCCCAGAATCGTCGCTGGCCGTGGAAGTGGCTGCGCCGACGAGCCGGCGCGCGCGCAGCAAAGCCAGCGCGGAGGAGATCCTGCCGAGCAAGGCGCCGGCGGCGCAGCCCTTCGAGTTCCGCACCATCGAACTCGACGGGCAGACCATCCGCACCGCCGTGCGTCCGGGCAAGAAACACATGACGCCGCTGCTGATCTTCAACGGCATCGGCGCCAACCTGGAACTGGTCTTTCCCTTCGTCGCCGCGCTGGACCCCGATCTGGAGGTGATCGCCTTCGACGTCCCCGGCGTCGGCGGCTCATCCACGCCCAGCACGCCCTACCGCTTCCCCGGCCTGGCGAAGCTGGCCGCGCGGATGCTCGACTACCTGGACTACGGCCAAGTGACCGCCATCGGCGTGTCCTGGGGCGGCGCCCTGGCGCAGCAGTTCGCCCATGACTACCCCGAGCGCTGCAAGAAGCTGATCCTCGCCGCCACCGCCGCCGGTGCGGTGATGGTACCGGGCAAGCCGCGGGTGCTCTGGCGCATGGCCAGCCCGCGGCGCTATATCCAGCCATCCTATGGCGTGCATATCGCCCCGGACATCTATGGCGGCGCCTTCCGCCGCGATCCGAAGCTGGCCATGGCCTTCGCCAGCAAGGTGCGCTCGTCCGGCAAGATGGGCTACTACTGGCAGCTGTTCGCCGGCCTTGGCTGGACCAGCATCCACTGGCTGCACAAGATCCGTCAGCCGACGCTGATCCTGGCCGGCGACGACGACCCGATCATCCCGCTGATCAACATGCGCATGATCGCCTGGCGCATCCCCAACTCCGAGCTGCACGTGATCGACGACGGCCACCTGTTCCTGGTGACCCGCGCGGAAACCGTGGCGCCGATCATCATGAAATTCCTCCAGGAGGAACGGCAGCGCGCGATCATCCACCCCCGACCTTTCGCTCCGAAAGCCAGCTGAGGCCACCTCAAGCATCACTGCTTCGTCACAGTCGTTAGGCATCCTGCCTTGACCGATCGCTGCGCAGGCACTTTTTTTAAAGAGCCGAACAACAAACAGGCGTGTTCACGGGTATCGACACGTAACGCCTGACTCGGGAACGGCGCTGCGGCTACCTTCTGGTGACCGCAGGGCAACCCCGCTGCTGATCGACTGCCCTGTTTTCGTGCAGTGGTCCTCCCGCGTCGATACCCGTACATACCCCTCGAACCGGCGACAGGCGTCTGGACCGGGAGTTTCCCGACTCCGGTACAGCCCTTGCTTCGCCCTTCACAGGTCGGAACTTTACGGAGTGCTGTTCATGCGAGAGAAAGCAGAGCCTGGTAGCGTCCCTGCCCCCACCCAGTACATGAACGCGCAGAACGCGATGGTCGGCCTGCGCGGCAAGGACGTGCTGTCCACCCTGCGCATGCTGGCGCTGCAGGGCGTGCGCCGGCCAGTCCATTCGGCGAAGCACCTGGCGGCCTTCGGCAAGCAGGTGGGCAAGGTGCTGATTGGCGACTCGCCGCTGCAGCCCAACCCGCAGGACGCACGATTCCAGGATCCGTCCTGGCGCTTGAACCCGTTCTACCGGCGCACCGTACAGGCCTACCTGGCCTGGCAGAAGCAACTGCTGGCCTGGGTCGACGAAAGCGACCTGAACAGTGACGACCGCGCCCGCGCGCGCTTCCTGCTGTCGATCCTCACCGACGCCGCCTCGCCGTCGAACACCCTGCTCAACCCACTGGCAGTGAAGGAGCTGTTCAATACCGGCGGGCAGAGCCTGCTCAAGGGCACGCAGCACCTGCTCGACGACCTGATGCACAACGGCGGCATGCCCAGCCAGGTCAATCGCAGCGCCTTCGAGATCGGCCAGAACCTGGCCACCACGCCCGGCGCGGTAGTGTTCCGCAATGAGGTGCTGGAACTGATCCAGTACAAGCCGATGGGCGAGCACCTGCATGCCAAGCCGCTGCTGATCGTGCCGCCGCAGATCAACAAGTTCTACATCTTCGACCTATCGCCGGAGAAGAGCTTCGTCCAGTACGCCCTGAAGAACAATCTGCAGGTATTCATGGTGAGCTGGCGCAACCCCGACGCACGCCACCGCGAGTGGGGTCTGTCGACCTACGTGACCGCGCTGGACGAAGCTATCGACGTCTGCCGCTCCATCAGCGGCAGCCGCAGCGTCAACCTGATGGGCGCCTGCTCCGGCGGGCTGACCATCGCCGCACTGCAGGGCCACCTGCAGGCGCGCCGGCAGCTGCGCAAGGTCGCCAGCGCCACCTACCTGGTGAGCCTGCTCGACAGCCAGGTGGAGACCCCGGCCGCGCTGTTCGCCGACGAACAGACCCTGGAGAGCAGCAAGCGCCGCTCCTACCAGCACGGCGTGCTGGACGGCCGCGACATGGCGAAGATATTCGCCTGGATGCGCCCCAACGACCTGATCTGGAACTACTGGGTCAACAACTACCTGCTGGGCAAGCAGCCGCCAGCCTTCGACATCCTCTACTGG
This sequence comes from Pseudomonas sp. PDM18, assembly GCF_014852585.1. GTDB lineage: Bacteria > Pseudomonadota > Gammaproteobacteria > Pseudomonadales > Pseudomonadaceae > Pseudomonas. Next base: position 70,010 of record NZ_JACVBX010000020.1, read on the forward strand.
AACAACGACAACACGCGGCTGCCCGCCGCGCTGCACGGCGACTTCCTCGACTTCTTCAAGCACAACCCGCTGGCCCGCCCCGGCGCGATGGAAGTCAACGGCAGTGCCATCGACCTGAAGAAGGTGGCGGTGGACAACTTCCATGTCGCCGGCATCACCGACCACATCACCCCGTGGGACGCGGTGTACCGCTCGGCCCAGCTGCTGGGCGGCGAGACCCGCTTCGTGCTGTCCAACAGCGGGCATATCCAGAGCATCCTCAATCCGCCGGGCAACTCCAAGGCCTGCTACTTCGAGAACGGCAAGATCAGCTCCGATCCGCGCGCGTGGTACTACGACACCAAGCGCCAGGAAGGCAGCTGGTGGCCGCTGTGGCTGGAGTGGATCCAGGAGCGCTCGGGCGAGCGCCGGCCGGTGAACTTCGAGCTGGGCAACGCCGACTACCCGCCCAAGGAGGCCGCACCGGGCACCTACGTGCACGTGCGCTGAGGCCAGCATGGAGCGGGCAACCCGTTGCGGGTTGTTCGCTCCGCGCCCCCACTGGCACCGTTCTGATTTCCTACAGGCCTGCCAACACCTCGAAAGTTTGCGCGTCGGCAATTGCGGGCCACCGCTCAGCGAAGCTATCGTCAGCCCCACTGCGGCTGGAAACTGAACACGGATGAAAACGCGCGACCGGATTCTCGAATGCGCCCTGCAGCTGTTCAACGAGCAGGGCGAGCCCAACGTTTCAACCCTGGAGATCGCCACCGAACTAGGCATCAGCCCCGGCAATCTCTACTACCACTTCCACGGCAAGGAGCCATTGGTACTGGCGCTGTTCGAGCGCTTCCAGGACGAACTGGCGCCGCTGCTCGACCCACCGGAAGACGTACGACTGGGTGCCGAGGACTACTGGCTGTTCCTGCACCTGATCGTCGAGCGCCTGGCGCACTACCGCTTTCTCTTCCAGGACCTCTCCAACCTAGCCGGGCGCCTACCCAAGCTCGCCCGAGGCGTGCGCGCCTGGCTCAACCAGCTCAAGCGCACCCTGGCCACCCTGCTGGCGCAACTCAAGGCGCAGGACGAGCTGGCCAGCGATACCGAGGCCCTCGGCCAGTTGGTGGAGCAGATCACCCTGACGCTGCTGTTCTCTCTCGACTACCAGCGCATCCTCGGCCACGAAGGTGACGTCCGCCAGGTGGTGTTCCAGGTGATGATGCTGGTGGCGCCGCACCTGCGTCCGGACTCGCAGCTGATCGCCGAGCGGCTCGCCAGGCGCTACCTCGCGCCCTGACTTATCCCTGCAGGCTTTTGACTTGAGAGAATGAAAACGCCCGGCGCGAGGCCGGGCGTGGGTGTTGCAGCAGACCGATCAGGCCTGGGACGGCGGCGGCGTCGCCGGAGCAGCGGCGGACGGCGTCACAGCCGGTGCGGCGGCGGGAGCCGACGGTGCCGGAGTGGCGGCCGGAGCGGCTGCCGGCTTCGGAGCTACCGGCTTGGCGGCGGCCTTGGGCGCGGCGGGCTTCTTCACGGCAGGCTTCTTCGCCGCGGCCGGCTTGGCTGCAGGTTTCGCAGCGGCAGGCTTGGCGGCGGCAGCCGGTTTTGCAGCGGGTTTGGCAGCAGGCTTCGCGGCGGCTTTCGCTGCAGCGGGCTTGGCGGCCGGTTTCGCGGCGGGCTTGGCCGCAGCCTTGGCAGCAGGCTTGGCAGCGGGTTTTGCGGCAGCCTTGGCAGCCGGTTTGGCGGCGGCTTTGGCAGCGGGCTTGGCGGCCGGCTTCGCTGCAGGTTTGGCAGCAGCCTTGGCAGCCGGTTTGGAAGCCGCGGTCTTCACAGCGGGTTTCGCGGCCGGCTTGGCGGCGGCTTTCGCTGCGGGTTTGGCGGCGGCTTTGGCGGCCGGTTTGGCGACGCTGACGCCAGTGAGCTTCTCGATCTGCTTGGTGAGGCTGTCGACCTTGCTGTGCAGGTCTTTCACTTCACGGCTGCTCGGTACGCCCAGGCGCGAGATTGCGCTGTTCAGGCGCTTGTCGAAAGCCTCTTCCAGCTCGCCCCACTTGCCGATCGCGGCGCCCTTGACGGCATCGACGCGCGCCTTCGCGGAACGGGTGGAAGTCTTCACCGCACCCTCGACTTCGGTCTTGGCCAGTTTTTCAGCCTTCTCGCCGTCCTTGACCAGGGTCTCGAACACCTTGCTGCCGTCCTTGCTGACCTTCGAGTAGGCCCCCAAGCCAGCCAGCCAGATCTGCCGCGAGTATTTCTCGATCTCGCCGATCCAACTGGACTCTTTTTTATCGGTAGTTTTTTTGCCAGCCATCCTGCTCTCCTTATTGGGTTCTCGCGACACGCTCGAGCACTGCGCTCAGCTCATCCAGCTTAGCAGAGAGCGCCTCCACATCACGCCTGGAGGGAATCCCGATTCGATTGAGGGCGGAGGACACGCGCGCATCGAACGCTTCTTCGATCTTCTCGAAGTTCAGCTTGGCCTTGACGCTGTGCAGACGGCCCTTGACGGTGTCGTTGGCGGCATCGATCTGGGTGCTCACCAGGTCACGGCCCTTCTTCTCGACGGACTCGCCGGACTTGACCAGCTCCTTGAAGTACTCGCTGCCTTCGGCGCCCACGCGAGCATAGGTACCCAGGCCGGCGAGCCAGATCTGCCGGGCGTAGTGCTTGGCATCGGAGTAGAGGGAGGATTCGAGTTCTGCGACTTTCTTCTTGCTGACAGCCTTGGCCATGGTGGCACCTCACAGGGTTCAGATTCGATGATGTCGAAAGCTGCCCGCATCAGGCGGGACTGTGAGCCAAGGTATCGGGGAAAATTAGAAAACACATACCAGGCTTTGCAGGAAGACTGGCGCCACCCGAAAACGGCAAGGCCCCGCGGGGAACGGGGCCGGTAGGGAGTCAGGCCAGGGCCTTGTCCAGCGCGCGCTCGATCTCGCCCTTGAGCAGGCCGCCCATGGCCGAGAGCATCAGGCCCAGCTTCACGTCCACCGCGACCTTGTCCGCGCCCACTTCAATGCGCCCATCCACGCCGCTGCGCTTGAACAGCAGGGTGTCGCCCTGCCACTCGCTGCTCACGCCGTGCTCGCGGCCGAGCTTGTCGGCAAGCTTTTCCGCCTTGGCGCGAGCGGCTTCGAGGCCGAGGGAGTGGGAACGTTCGACGTGGATACGGGACATGCTGGAACTCCGCGATTGACTGACCCTGCCGATCATACGCGCCGCGCCGTATCGCCGCACCCCGCTGCCCGGGTGACCGGGGCGGCGTTTTCCGTGCTTCCTGTTAGAATGCCCGCCACTGACTTCCAGGGTACAAACGCCATGAGCGAACCGCGCAAGCCCCAAGCCGGCCAGGACGGCGCCGATCCCACCACGCACTTCGGCTACAAGACCGTGCGTGAGAGCGAGAAGGCCGAGAAGGTCGCCGAAGTATTCCACTCGGTCGCCGCCAAGTACGACCTGATGAACGACCTGATGTCCGGCGGCATCCACCGTCTGTGGAAGCGCTTCACCATCGAGCTGTCCGGCGTGCGCGCCGGCAATCGGGTGCTGGACATCGCCGGCGGCACCGGCGACCTGACCCGCCAGTTCTCCCGCCTGGTCGGCCCGACCGGCGAAGTGGTGCTGGCCGATATCAACGCCTCGATGCTCAAGGTCGGTCGCGACAAGCTGCTCGACAGCGGCGTGGCCGGCAACGTCAACTTCGTCCAGGCCGACGCCGAGAAGCTGCCGTTCCCCGACAACTATTTCGACGCGGTCACCATCGCCTTCGGCCTGCGCAACGTCACCCACAAGGACGCAGCCATCCGCTCCATGTTGCGGGTGCTCAAGCCCGGCGGCCGCCTGCTCGTGCTGGAATTCTCCAAGCCCACCAGCAGCCTGCTGTCCAAGGCCTACGACGCCTACTCCTTCACACTGCTGCCGCTGATGGGCAAGCTGGTGACCAACGATTCCGAGAGCTACCGCTACCTCGCCGAATCGATCCGCATGCACCCCGACCAGGAAACGCTGAAGTCGATGATGGTGGAGGCCGGCTTCGACCGCGTTACCTACCACAACATGACCGGCGGCGTGGTCGCCCTGCACCGCGGCATCAAGCCCTGATGAGCCTGCTCCTGCAGGCCGCCCTGGCCAGCGCCGAAGCCACCGTCAACCGCGTGCTGCGGCTCGACGGCGTGGCCCTGCGGCGTCTCGGCCGGCTCGCCGGCAAGGTGCTGGAAGTGGACTGCCAGGCGCCCGCGCTGCGGCTGTTCATCCTGCCCGACGCCGACGGCCTGCACCTGGCCGCGCACCATGAGGCGCCAGCCGACTGCACCCTGGTCGCGCCCGCCGGCAGCCTGCTGCAACTGGCCCTGGCCAAGGACAAGACCCGCGTCCTGCACAGCCCGGAAGTGACCATGGGCGGCGACAGCGCGATGCTGCTGGAGCTGGCCGACATTCTCCAGAGCCTGGAGCTGGACTGGGAATACGAAGTTTCCCGCTGGCTCGGCCCGGTGCCCGCGCACCTGCTCGGCGCGCGTCTGCGCGGCGGCATGGCCTGGGCCGGCGACAGCCTGGAAAGCCTGCGCCTGAGCCTCGCCGACTACCTCGCCGAGGAAAGCCGCAGCCTGGTCGGCCAGCACGAAGCCGAAGCGCGCTTCGCCGAGCTGGACCAGTTGAAGATGTCCCTCGACCGCCTCGACGCGCGGATCAACCGCCTGACCCAGAAGATCAAGCCTGACGCATGAAGCTGCTCGCCTTCCGCCGCCTGCTGCGCATCCAGCGCGTAGCCATCCGCTACCGTCTGGACGACATGGTCCTCGAACTGCCCTTCCTGCCCTGGTGGCTGCGCCTGCTTGGCGGGCTGCTGCCCTGGCGCTGGCTGCCGCGCAAGCCGCTGGATCTCAGCCGTGGCGCGCGCATCCGCCTGGCGCTGGAAGACCTCGGGCCGATCTTCATCAAGTTCGGCCAGATCCTCTCCACCCGCCGCGACCTGCTGCCTGACGACATCGCCCTGGAGCTGGCCTTCCTCCAGGACAAGGTGCCGCCCTTCCCGCCGGAACAGGCCGTGGCGCTCATCGAGCAGCAGCTGGGCGCGAAGATCGAACAGGTGTTCTCCCGCTTCGAGCGTGAACCGCTGGCTTCCGCTTCGGTGGCGCAGGTCCATACCGCGCAGCTGAAGAGCGGCGAAGAAGTGGTGGTTAAGGTCATCCGCCCGAACCTGGAGCCGGTGATCCGTTCCGACATCGCCTGGCTGCACATCCTCGCCCGCACCGCCGAGCGCATCTCCGCCGACGCCCGCCGCCTGCATCCCGCCGAGGTGGTCAGCGACTACGAGAAGACCATCTACGACGAGCTGGACCTGCTGCGTGAAGCGGCCAACTCCTCGCAGCTGCGCCGCAACTTCGAAGGCTCGCCGCTGCTCTACGTACCCCAGGTCTATTGGGACTGGTGCCGCCCCAAGGTACTGGTGATGGAGCGCATCTACGGCATACCGGTGACCGACCTGGAAACCCTGCGCGACCAGCGCACCGACTTCAAGGCGCTGGCCGAGCGCGGCGTGGAGATCTTCTTCACCCAGGTGTTCCGCGACAGCTTCTTCCACGCCGACATGCACCCCGGCAACATCTTCGTCAGCACCCGCACACCTTGGAGCCCGCAGTACATCGCGGTGGACTGCGGCATCGTCGGCAGCCTCACCGACGAGGACCAGGACTACCTGGCGCGCAACCTGATCGCCTTCTTCAAGCGCGACTACCGCAAGGTCGCCCAATTGCACATCGACTCGGGATGGGTGCCGGCGGAAACCAAGGTCAATGATTTCGAAGCGGCGATCCGCACCGTGTGCGAGCCGATCTTCGAGAAGCCGCTCAAGGACATTTCCTTCGGCCAGGTGCTGCTGCGCCTGTTCCAGACCGCGCGGCGCTTCAACATGGAAGTGCAGCCGCAACTGGTGCTGCTGCAGAAGACCCTGCTGAACATCGAGGGCCTCGGCCGCCAGCTCTACCCGGAGCTGGACCTGTGGACCACCGCGCAGCCCTATCTGGAGCGCTGGATGCGCGAGCGCATGAGCCCCGGCATCCTGCTGCGCAATGCCCAGCAGCACATCGAACAGTTGCCGCATCTGGCTCAGATGACCCGCGAAACACTGGAGCGGCTGTCCCATGACCCCGATCCGAACAAGCGCCTGGTCATCGAGACGCAGGGCGCTGGCACCGCCGCCTGGCCGGCGCGGCTGATAGGCGCGGTACTGGTCGCCGGCGCCGCCGAGACCGGCCTGGCCACCCACAGCCTCGCGGCCTGGCCGGCCTGGGCGATGCTGGCCGGCGGTCTATATCTGATTCTGCGCCGATAGCCAGTCGCCGCGGTGGCTGGCACACTTGACCGCTATACGAAGTGGCTCCGGGCATCCCACTTGCCCGCTGTACGGAACCCGAGATGAAAGACTGGCTGGACGAAATCAACTGGAATGCCGATGGACTGGTGCCGGCGATCGCCCAGGACCATCGAACCGGCCGCGTGCTGATGATGGCCTGGATGAACCGCGAGGCCCTCACCCTCACCGCCGCCGAGAACCGCGCCATCTACTGGTCGCGCTCGCGCGGCAAGCTCTGGCGCAAGGGCGAGGACTCCGGCCACGTGCAGAAGCTGCACGAACTGCGCCTGGACTGCGACGCCGACGTGGTGATCCTGATGGTCGAACAGCTGGGTGGCATCGCCTGCCACACCGGCCGCGAGAGCTGCTTCTACCGGGTGTTCGAAAACGGCGCCTGGCAGACCGTCGACCCGGTCCTGAAGGACCCGGATGCCATCTACTCCCACGTAGGTACAGGAAAACCCCATGAGCACTGATACCCTCGCCCGTCTGGCGCAAGTCCTCGAAGCGCGCAAGAATGCCGCACCGGACAGCTCCTACGTGGCCAGCCTGTATCACAAGGGCCTGAACAAGATCCTGGAGAAGGTTGGCGAAGAGTCGGTGGAAACCATTCTCGCCGCCAAAGACGCCGCCGCCAGCGGTGACTGCACAGACCTGATCTACGAAACGGCCGACCTCTGGTTCCACTCCCTGGTGATGCTTTCCGCCCTCGGCCAGCACCCGCAGGCAGTACTGGACGAGCTGGACCGCCGCTTCGGCCTTTCCGGGCACGACGAGAAAGCCGCGCGCCAGCCGTCTGCCTGAACCCGACAACATTGCGAGGAAAACAAGATGGGCATCTTTGACTGGAAACACTGGGTCGTCATCCTGATCGTCGTGGTCCTGGTCTTCGGCACCAAGCGCCTGAAGAACCTCGGTTCGGACGTCGGCGAAGCCATCAAGGGCTTCAAGAAGGCGATGAACACCGAAGAAGACGAGAAGAAGGACCCGGGCGCCGCTGCCGGCAACCCGCCGCTGAACCAGCCGCACACCATCGACGCCCAGGCGCAGAAGGTCGAAGAGCCGGCGCGCAAGGACTGATTCATGTTCGGTATCAGCTTCAGCGAACTGCTGCTGGTGGGTCTCGTCGCCCTGCTGGTGCTCGGCCCCGACCGCCTGCCGGGTGCCGCGCGCACCGCCGGCCTGTGGATCGGCCGGCTCAAGCGCAGCTTCAACGCCATCAAGACGGAAGTGGAGCGCGAGCTGGGAGCGGATGAAATCCGCCGCCAGCTGCACAACGAGCACATCCTGCAGATGGAGCAGGAAGCCAAGAAGCTGATGGCGCCGCTGACCAACCTGCAGGAGCAGGCCCGGGAAACCTTCAACCCGCAGCAGCCGGCCCAGCCTGACGGCCAGGGCGCGCCTGCCGAGCCGCCCGCAGCGCCGAGCATTGCGCCCAACAGCCGCCTGAACAGCCTGCCGGGCGCGGGCCTCGCGCCTGCCACCGCGCAGGCTCCTGCCGCTGCAGCGCAGGCGCCGGAAGCCGGCCAGCCGAGCCAACCGACTGAACCGACTGGCGCGAGCCAGCCACCCGCTTCGTCCGAGACGCCGCGTACCCCATGAGCGCCGAAAAACCCGACCAGCCCGAACACGACCAGGAAATGCCCCTGGTCTCGCACCTGACCGAGCTGCGCACGCGCCTGCTGCGCTGCGTGGTCGCGATCTTCGTGATCTTCATCGGCCTGCTGTACTTCTCGCAGAAGATCTACGCGCTGGCTTCCGAGCCGCTGCGCCGCTTCCTGCCCGAAGGCGCGACCATGATCGCCATCGACCCGGCGTCGGCCTTCCTCGCGCCGCTGAAGCTGACCATGATCGTCGCCGTGCTGTTCGCCATGCCGGTGATCCTCGCCCAGGTCTGGGGCTTCATCGCACCGGGCCTGTACAAGCACGAGAAGCGCGTCGCCCTGCCGCTGCTGGCCTCCAGCATCGTGCTGTTCTATGCCGGCATGGCCTTCGCCTACTTCCTGGTGTTCCCGTTGATGTTCCACTTCTTCCTCGGCTCGGCCCCGGAAGGCGTGACGCCGATGACCGACATCAATAGCTACCTGGACTTCCTCACGCTGCTGTTCGCCTTCGGCGTGGCCTTCGAGATTCCCGTGGCCACCGTGCTGCTGGTGTGGATCGGGGTGGTCAACGTGGCCTACCTGAAGAAGATCCGCCCCTACGTGATCATCGGCTGCTTCGTCGTCGGCATGATCCTCACCCCGCCGGACCCGCTGTCGCAGACCCTGCTGGCCGTGCCGATGTGGTTGCTGTTCGAGGCCGGCGTGCTGTTCAGCCACCTGATCCGCAAGCGCGGCCCGGAAGAGGAAGAAGAGTCCAAGGGCGACCAGCCTCCGGCCACCCGCTCGTGAACCTGCTGCTGCTCGACGACGCCGACTTCGTGGCGGCGGACCGCGTGATCCTGCGCGACCGCCGTCTGACCCATATGCAGGAAGTCCACCGCGCCGAAAACGGCGACCGGATGCGCGTCGGCCGCCTCGGCGGTCTGATGGGCGAAGGCCACCTGCTGCGCCTGGAAGCCAACGAGGCCGAGTTGCAGGTCAGTTTCGACCAGGCCCCGCCGGCCAAGCTGCCACTCACCCTGCTGCTTGCCCTGCCCCGCCCGAAGATGCTCCGCCGCGTGCTGCAGACCGTTGCCGCCATGGGCGTGCCGCGCCTGGTGCTGCTCAACAGCTACCGGGTGGAAAAGAGCTTCTGGCAGACCCCCTTCCTCGACCCCGAGGCCGTGCGCGAGCAACTAGTCCTGGGTCTGGAACAGGCCCGCGACACCGTGCTGCCCGAAGTGATCATCGAGAAGCGCTTCAAGCCCTTCGTCGAAGACCGCCTGCCCGCGCTGGCCGCCGGCAGCCTCGGTCTGATCGGCCACCCTGGCCCCTGGCCCGAATGCCCAAGGGCGCTGAGCGAGCCGGTAACCCTGGCCATCGGCCCGGAAGGTGGCTGGATTCCCTACGAAGTCGACAAGCTGCGCGAAGCCGGTCTGAACCCCGTGCAACTGGGCGAACGCATCCTGCGCGTCGAGACCGCCGTGACCGCGCTTTTGGCACGCCTGTACTAACGGGAAATGGCTAGAGGCCAGTAACCACGCGGCCTCCAGCGTGAACCACCAGTCAGAAAATTACCGCAAACCCCTTCAGTTCCCCGCAGCGAAGCCGATATCAGCGGTACCGGTCGTCCCCACTCTGCGCATTTCCTGCTCAGCCATGCGTACCGGCCCTGTTCATCGCTGGAGCGCCGCCTTCATGTTTCGCTGGTTCAACAACCTGACTGTCAAACTCAAACTCGCCTCGGGCTTCGGCCTGGTGCTTCTGCTCACCCTGCTGATCGCCCTGACCGGCTGGATCAACCTGGGCAACGTGATCGAACGGGGCGACAAGCTCGGCGAGATCTCCGAGCTGATCGCGATCGCCAAGGACCTGCGCATCGCCCGCCTGAAATTCCAGTCCACCCGCGCACCGGAGGATGCCAAGGCAGTGGTCGATACGCTGGACCAGCTCGATGCACGCCATCGTTCATTGAACGAGCGGTTCACCGAGGCCGAGGATCGTCGTGTCATCGACCAGCAACACGAGCTGAGCGTGGAGTACCGCAAGCTGTATACCCAACTGCTGAAGTCCTATGAAGAGCGCGACGCCGCCAAGCAGGTGCTGATCCAGGCTGCCGGCGCGGTCAGCGAAGGCATGCAGAAGGCCGAGCAGAAGCTGGTCAACAGTGCCAGCGCGGAAGGCCTGCAACACCTGCAGGACCTCGCCGGCCTCGGTCGCAGTGTCATGCAGGCGCGCCTGCAGGTCATGGCCTACACCAGCACCGATGCGCAGAACCTCGAGCAGCCCGCCTTCGCCGGCCTGCAGAAACTGATCGACGGCGTGAAGAGCGATATGAGCACTTCTCCGGCCGAGCTGAACGGCGAGTTCCGTGCCACCCTCGACGCGCTGGAGAGCTACCGCAACGCGCTGACCAACTACCGCAACGAGGTCAACGACAGTCAGGCCGCCCGCGACCGCATGCGTGACGCCGGCCAGCAGATCGAGAAGCTCAGCGCCGAGCTGACCACCACCCAGACCGCCAAGCGCGACGCCGGCGTTGCCCAGGCCAAAACGCTGCTGGGGCTGGCCGCGGCAATTGCCCTGGTGCTGGGCAGCATTGCCGCCTGGATCATCACCGGGCAGATCGTCAATCCGCTGCGCGACGTGCTGAGCCATGCCGAGCGCATCGCCGACGGCGACCTCAGCCGCGACATCCCCACCAACCGTCGCGACGAACTGGGCCAACTGCAGAAGAGCATGCAGCGCATGAACCTGTCTCTGCGCGAGCTAATCGGCCGCATCCATGACAGCGTGACCCAGATCGCCAGCGCCGCCGAGGAGCTGTCCGCGGTGACCGAGCAGACCAGCGCCGGGGTGAACAATCAAAAGGTCGAGACCGACCAGGTCGCTACCGCCATGAACGAGATGGCCGCCACCGTGCAGGAAGTCGCGCGCAACGCCGAGGAGGCTTCCGAGGCCGCCTCCACCGCCGACCGCCAGGCCCGCGACGGCGAAGGCGCAGTGACCGAAGCGGTGACCCAGATGGATCGCCTGGCCGGTGAAGTTGGCCGTACCAACGAATCGGTGCTCAAGCTCAAGCGCGAAAGCGAGAAGATCGGCAGCGTGCTGGATGTGATCAAGGCGGTCGCCGAGCAGACCAACCTGCTGGCGCTCAACGCCGCCATCGAAGCCGCCCGCGCGGGCGACGCGGGCCGTGGTTTCGCTGTGGTGGCTGATGAGGTGCGCGGCCTGGCGCAGCGCACCCAATCCTCCACTGAAGAGATCGAGGAGCTGATCGCCGGCCTGCAGAGCGGTACCCAGCAGGCCGTGCAGATGATGGAAACCAGCCGCGACCTGACCGTCAGCACTGTCGACCTGACTCGCCGCGCCGGCGAGCGTCTGGGCGCCATCACCCGTACCGTGTCGACCATCCAGTCGATGAACCAACAGATCGCCGCCGCCTCTGAACAGCAGAGCGCCGTGGCTGAGGAGATCAACCGCAGCGTGATGAACGTGCGCGACATCTCCGAGCAGACTGCTGCCGCGAGCGAGGAAACCGCCGCCTCCAGCGTCGAGCTGGCGCGCCTGGGCAACGAATTGCAGGTGCTGGTCAGCCGCTTCCGCGTCTGATTCATCCCGCAACGAAAAAGGCCCGCGCAATGCGGGCCTTTCTATATCCGCTTCGAACTTCACCTGTAGGAGATTCTATGTCTACCCCACCGTATCGGCCGCAGTCCGATACGGTTGCTGAGTCGTCATCAGGGCAAAGGCAATCCGGGCCAATTTGCGGGCGAGGACGGTCAGCGCCTCGATCTTTTGC
>NZ_JACVBX010000021.1 GCF_014852585.1 Pseudomonas sp. PDM18
AGTTGCGCGCGGCGCGACCGATGCCGCCGTACACCACCAGCTCCTTGGGGTTCTCGGCAACTTCCGGGTCGAGGTTGTTCATCAGCATGCGCAGCGGCGCTTCGGTCAGCCAGCTCTTGGCGTTCAGGTTGGTGCCGCGCGGGGCGCGGATTTCGGTATCGCGGTAACGTCCGGTGGAGCTCATCGGGTCTTCCTCGTTGCGGGTGGTGGCGCCAGGCAATTGCCGGGGAGCATCCCGGCGTGGCGGAAACGGGTGGCAGAAGACGCCTTGGTCATCTGCTGTCACCTAATATGTATATGGCCTTATATCAACCTGTATATACAAGCTAATGCAAAGTGAGGGCCAGAAGCAGCCACTGCGCCACCTGGGCTGCCAGAGAAATGGAATAAGATCTTTTATTTCAAATAGATAAGAGAACCTCGAATTTTCCGAACGGACGATTCAAGGCCTGCCGTTTGCGAGCGAAGCGGCGGAAGGGAAAGGCAAAAAAGTAACAGCGTGGTGCGCGAAGGTAACAAAGCGGTGCATCCGGAGCGAAAATTCCACTCCGGAGAAGAGGCGAAAAAGGCTACTGCCCGAAGCGACCTTCGAGGCGATAGCGCGCCCCCGGATAGACCAGTCGAGCCGCCCCCACCTGCCCTTTCGCCGACCAGGTACGCCGGCGAATCAGCAGGCAAGCATCGCCACGCTTGATGCGCAGCAGCTTGCAGTCCGCGGCCTCGGCATTGATCGCCTCGACCACATGCTCGCCTTCGGTCAGCGGCGCCAGCTGGATCAGGTAGGCATAGGGCGTGATGCGAGTGAAGTCCTGCTGCAGGTACTCCGGCGCCACCTCGGCATTGACGAAACGCTCCTCCAGCTGCACCGGCACCTCGTTCTCGTAGTGCACCACCACCGAGTGGAAGATGCGGCTGACGTTCTCCAGCTCGAAGGGCATGGCCAGGTTCGCGCCTTCGGCCAGCGGTTCGAGCAGCACCACTTCGCAACGATGCTCGTGGCCGCGCGCGGCGATTTCTTCGGCGATGTTGTGGATCTCGAAGAGCGCAGCGTGGCCCTTCTGCTCCGCCACAAAAGTCCCGACGCCTTGCAGGCGAACCAGCACCCCCTCGATGGTCAGCTCGCGCAAGGCCCGATTGATGGTCATGCGGCTCACCCCCAGCAGGGCGAACAGCTCGCTCTCCGAAGGCAGCTTGGAGTTGGGCTTCCAGACGCCGTTGCGGATCTGCTGCAGGATGATCTCCTTGACCCGCGCATACAGGGGCGCCGGGGTTTCCAGCGCGAAGGCGGCCAGGGAGGAATGATCTTGTGACACGGCAGCTCCTGATTCGGCGGGTAGCGGGCTAGGCGCCAGTTTACTCGCCACCGTGCCTGCCGCCTACGCAACAAACGCCGGGGAAAGCCTGCAGAAATGAGACGCCTGGTTCTGGCTCGCGAACGAGCCGCAGCGGAGCCGGGTGCGCGAGCAAGCTCGCTCCTACGAAAAGCCGCCCTGAACTCAGCGCGGCGCGATATGCGCGACCATCAGTTGCACGGTCTCGTTACCGCGGAACTCGTTGACGTCCAGCTTGTAGGCGACTTCCGCCCAGCGCACGGTGGGGTTCGGCCAGATTTCGCGATCGATGTTGAAGGCGATGGCGTCCAGTTGCAGCGAGCCGCATTCGGTCTTGAGCACCAGCTTCAGGTGGCGCTCGCCGACCACGCGCTGCTGGACGATCTGGAAGATGCCGTGGAACAGCGGCTCGGGGAAATGCTGGCCCCAAGGGCCGGCTTGGCGCAGGGCGCGGGCCAGTTCCAGGTGGAACTCCTCGGCACCCAGCTGGCCGTCGGAGAGCAGGCGGCCGGTGAGGTCTTCTTCATCCAGCTGGCGGCGCACCTCGGCGTCGAAAGCGGCGGCGAAGGCACCGAAGTTTTCCTGCGGCAGCGACAGGCCGGCGGCCATGGCGTGACCGCCGAACTTGCTGATCAGCCCCGAGTGACGGGCGGCCACGGCGTCCAGCGCGTCGCGGATGTGGAAGCCCGGCACCGAACGCGCCGAGCCCTTGAGCGTGCCGTCGCCGGCATCGGCGAAGGCGATGGTCGGGCGGTGGTAACGCTCCTTCAGGCGCGAAGCGAGAATGCCGATCACGCCCTGGTGCCATTCCGGGTCGAACAGGCACAGGCCGAAGGGCATTTCCTCTACCGGCAGTTCCTTGAGCTGGGCCAGCGCCTCGCGCTGCATGCCCTGCTCGATGGCCTTGCGGTCCTGGTTGAGCTGGTCGAGCTGCACCGCCATGTCGCGGGCGACGCTTTCGTCCTCGCAGAGCAGCAGCTCGATCCCCAGGGACATGTCGTCCAGGCGGCCGGCAGCATTCAGGCGCGGGCCGAGGATGAAGCCCAGGTCGGTGGAAGTGATCCGCCGGCAATCGCGCCCGGCGACTTCCAGCAGCGCACGCAGGCCCGGCCGGGCGCGACCGGCGCGGATGCGTGCGAGGCCCTGGTGCACCAGGATGCGGTTGTTGGCGTCCAGCGGCACCACGTCGGCGACGCTGCCCAGGGACACCAGGTCGAGCAGCTCGGCGAGGTTCGGCTCGGCGATGCCACGCGCGGCGAACCAGCCGCGCTCACGCAGGCGGGCGCGCAGGGCGAGCATCACGTAGAAGATCACGCCGACACCGGCCATGGCCTTGCTGGGGAAGTCGCAGCCGGGCTGGTTCGGGTTGACGATGGCGTCGGCGGCGGGCAGTTCCTGCCCCGGCAGGTGGTGGTCGGTGACCAGCACGCGCAGGCCGGCGGCCTTGGCGGCGGCGACGCCGTCGATGCTGGAGATGCCGTTGTCCACGGTGACCAGCAGTTCCGGGCGCTTCTCCAGCGCCACCGCGACAATTTCCGGAGTCAGGCCGTAGCCGTACTCGAAGCGGTTGGGCACCAGGTAATCGACCCAGGCCGCACCGAGCATGCGCAGCGCCAGTACACCGACGCTGCTGGCGGTGGCGCCGTCGGCGTCGAAGTCGCCGACGTAGAGAATCCGCTGGCCCTTCTCCAGCGCATCGACCAGCAGTTCCACCGCCGCGTCCACGCCCTTGAGCTGCTGGTACGGGATCAGCCGCGCCAGCCCCTTGTCCAGCTCGGCGGCGCTCTGCACGCCACGCGCTGCATAGAGACGGGTCAGCAGCGGCGGCAGGTCGCCCAGGTCGGGCAGGGTTGGCGGGAGGGGGCGGGATTCGATGCGCATCAGGGTTCCAACTATTCCTTTTTCGACTCTATCTCGCGCCTTGCGAGCTAGAGCACGGCAAGGCGGAAGTAGGCACGGGCGGCGGAGTTTACTTTAGTAAATGAGCACGCCCGGGCCTACTTCCAACGCAGCCGGGCCGACGCGCAGCTAGCGCGATCAGCGTTCGCCCATCAGCCATTCCACCTGGAGCTCGTGCTGGCCGCGCTCGTCGGTCACGAAGATCGTTCCTTCGCTGATCATCACGGTCCAGTTGATCGAGCGCGGCAGGTCGCGGGAGATTTCCTCCAGCGCCTCCTGGGGCATGGCGACGACGTTGAGGTTCTTCAGGTGGCGCACGCTGTCGAGCACCTTGGTGGTCCATACGCGCAGGTTGCCGTAGGCGACCAGGGTCAGCTTCTCGCAGCGGCGCGAGCACCAGGTCAGGCGGTCGGCGTCGGGCTGGCCGACTTCGATCCAGTGCAGCACGCGGTCGTCCAGGCTCTTTTCCCAGAGCGAGGGCTCTTCCACGTCCGACAGGCCGCGTCCGAAAGCCAGCTGCTCGTTGTACCAGATGACGTAGGCGAGCAGGCGCACCGCCAGGCGCTCCTCGGTTTCCGAGGGGTGGCGGGCGACGGTGAAGCGCAGGGTCTCGTAGACCCCACGATCAAGGTCGGTCAGGCTGATATCGGCTTTGTAGGGCGTGGCGGACAGGGCCATGGGGGTTCCCGGCGAATTTTCGAAGGCGGCAAGTCTACCGCGAAAGCACGGGCGCCGTGGCTTATGTCCGTGGACGCCGGTCGGCTCCCGGCTCCGGTGCGGCCAGTTCAATGCGATTGCGGCCCTTGGCCTTGGCGGCGTAGAGCGCCTGGTCGGCCAGCGACAGCAGGCGTAGCAGGTCATGCCCGGCCTCGCGCGTGGTGGCGATACCGATGCTGACGCTGAGCTGGCCCTCGGCCATGAACGGCAGCTCGGCGAACTCGCGGCGCACCCGCTCGGCGACCTGGCAGGCGCCTTCGGTGTCGGCCGCTACCAGCAGGCAGGCGAATTCTTCCCCGCCGATGCGGGCGAACTGATCGTGCTTGCGCATCCGCGAGGCGGTGATGCGGCTGAACTCCACCAGCACGCGGTCACCGGCCGGATGGCCGAAGGAGTCGTTGAGGCGCTTGAAGTTGTCGAGGTCGCAAAGCAGCAGCGAGGCCTGCTCGCCCCGCTCCTCGCACAGGCGCAGCAGGCGCTCGCCGGTCTCCATGAAGGCACGGCGGTTGCCCACGCCAGTCAGCGGGTCGCTCAGGGCCGCGCTACGGAACTGCAGTTCGGCGCGCTCCTTGACCATCGCCAGGGTGGCGAAAGCGATGCCGATGGCAAACAGCATGGTCTCGAAGACCAGGAAGGTGAAAAAGGTCGAGCCCTGGCCATTGTCCGCCACGCTCTGGAACGGCATGCCGCGGTCCACCACCAGACGTACGCTGTAAACCAACGCGTGGAAGATCAGCAGCACGAGGGTCGGCCGCAGCTCCACCTCCAGCTTGCGACGGCTGCGCCAGAGCTCTGCAATGGACGCCAGGCAATAGACGATGGTGATCGCCGTGCTGACCAGTACGCGGGCAGCAAGAGATTCGTAGAAGGCTGGAACCAGGCAGAGCACCACCCAGAACGCCGCGCCCGAGCCGATCAGAGGCCAGCTCGGCTTGCGTCCGGCGAACACCCGCATGGCGGTCCAGGTCATCGCCGAACTCAGGTGCAGGACGACATTGCCCAGCAGGATCGCCACCCAGTCGATGCCCATGCCACGCAGGGTGGCGAGCAAGGTGCCGACGGCGCCCAGCAGCAGCGCGGCGCTCATGTAGCCCAGGGTGGGGTCGCGGCGGCCGCTGTGCCAGGCGAAAGCCATCAGCACACCGACCAGGGTCAGTACATAGAGGTCGACGACTACCAGCGTCGGCAGGTTCAACGTCATGCAGCCCCCTTTCCACCGGCCTGCGCGCATTCGACGGGGAATGTCTGCAGTCCAACGGGCTGTGTGGAAACGGGCAAACGCATCACGGTGTACCTGTCCGAAAACCGGCGAGCAGGAGTAAGAAACGTCCTTGGATGTCGCTACTCTACGCGCGCCAAAGGTCGGCGCAAAGCGCCGTGGCCGGACGCCTGCCCGGCGGCCTGTTCGAAGTGGCGCACAAGCGTTAGAGTCCGGCGATTCCTCTCTGATCGGACAGACCGATGAACAGCACCGCCAAACCCCTCGCCGGCCTCAAGGTCATCGAACTCGGCACTCTGATCGCCGGCCCCTTCGCCTCGCGACTGTGCGCGGAATTCGGCGCCGAGGTGATCAAGGTCGAGTCGCCCGACGGCGGTGATCCGCTGCGCAAGTGGCGCAAGCTCTACGAAGGAACGTCGCTGTGGTGGTTCGTGCAGGCGCGCAACAAGCGCTCGCTGACCCTGAACCTCAAGCACGAGTCCGGCCGCGAAGTGCTGAAGAAGCTGCTGGCGGAAGCCGACATCCTGATCGAGAACTTCCGCCCCGGCGTGCTGGAGAAGCTCGGCCTGGGCTGGGACGTGATCCACGCGCTGAACCCGAAGCTCGTGATGGTGCGCCTGTCCGGGTTCGGCCAGAGCGGCCCCTACAAGGACCAGCCGGGCTTCGGCGCGGTGGGCGAATCCATGGGCGGGCTGCGTTACATCACCGGCTTCGAGGATCGTCCGCCGGTGCGCACCGGCATCTCCATCGGCGACTCCATCGCCGCGCTGTGGGGCGTGATAGGCGCGCTGATGGCGCTGCGGCACCGCGAGGTGAACGGCGGCGCCGGGCAGGTGGTGGACGTGGCGCTCTACGAGGCGGTGTTCGCCATGATGGAATCCATGGTCCCGGAGTTCGACGTGTTCGGCTTCATCCGCGAACGCACCGGCAACATCATGCCCGGCATCACCCCCTCCTCCGTGCACACCACGGCCGACGGCAAGCATGTGCAGATCGCCGCCAACGGCGATGCCATCTTCCGCCGCTTCATGACTGCCATCGGCCGCCTCGACCTCGCCGACGACCCGACCCTGACCAGCAACGACGGCCGCGATGCGCGCCGCGACGAGCTGTACGGCATCATCGACCGCTGGGCGCGCTCCGAATCGCTGGATACCGTGCTCAAGGTGCTCTCCGAAGCCGAGGTGCCGGCCAGCCGCATCTTCTCCGCCGAGGACATGTTCAGCGACCCGCAATTCCTCGCCCGGGAGATGTTCCTTTCGGCCAAGCTGCCGGACGGCAAGCCCTTCCGCATGCCTGGGATAGTTCCCAAGCTCTCCGACACCCCAGGCAGCGCCGAGTGGATCGGGCCGAAGCTGGGCGAGCATACGGATGAGGTGCTGAGCGGACTGGGTTACGACGCGGCGGCCATCGCGGCGCTGCGCAAGGATGGCGCGGTCTGATCGGTTGCTCTTCTCCTTTGCAGGAGCGAGTTTGCTCGCGAACAATCCAACCGGCGAGCTCCGTGCAATGCGGTTCGCGAGCAAGCTCGCTCCTACAGAAAACTCGGCGGCTCAGCCCGCTTCCTGCTCCGGCTCTTCGGTCTGGGCAATGAACTCCAGCATCTTCTCGCTGCCGTCCAGCAGGTCGGCGTGGATCGCTTCGCGGGCGGCGGCGCCGTTGCGTTCGCGCAGAGCACGTAGGACGTCCCAATGGTGCTCGATGGCCATGCGCTCGTTGAAGTCGGCGTAGGCCTGGGCGATCAGCGGCCCGGTGCGCATCCACAGGCTGTCGAGAAAAGCACGCAGCAGCGGCATGCCGGCTATGTCGGCCAGGGCGAAGTGGAAGGCCTGGTTGAGCTTGAGCGCCAGCACCAGGTCATCCGCGTGGATCGCGTCGAGGTTCTCGCGGATGTTGGCTTCCAGCTCGTCCAACTGAACGTCGCTCGCGCGCTCGGCAGCGGTCTCGGCGGCGAGGCCTTCGAGCACCACGCGGATGCTGCGGATTTCCAGGTACTGCTCGCGGGTGAGCAGCGGCACGCGGATGTCGCGCGGGGTCTTCAGTACCAGCGCCTGCTCCTTGGCCAGCTGCAGGATGGCGTCGCGCACCGGGGTGACGCTGGTGCCCAGTTGCTGGGCCAGGTCACGGATGCGCAGGCGGTCATCCGGCTTGAAGCGACCGGTGATCAAAGCCTCGCGCAGCAGCGCGTAGACGCCGCTGCCGAGATAGGAGTGATTCAGGCCTTCGATCGGGTAGTTCATCGCTTTCTCATCGAGTGCGGCGGCATTTGCGGCGCGCATGATGCGGATTGAGCGCACCGGATGCCAGCAGGATCACACATGCTGGCCGCCGTTGACGTGGATTTCCGCGCCATTCACGTAGGACGCGCCGCTGGTGCAGAGGAAGTGGATCAGCGAGGCGACCTCCTCCGGCTTGCCCAGCCGGTGCATGGGAATGTCGCGCTCGACGATCAGTTCGGTGCCTGACGACAGGATGGCTGTGTCGATCTCCCCCGGCGCGATGGCGTTGACGCGCACGCCGTGCGGGCCGAAGTCGTGAGCCATCTCGCGGGTCAGCGCCGCCAGCGCTGCCTTCGAGCAGGCGTAGGCGGCACCGGCGAACGGATGCACGCGGGAACCGGCGATGGAGGTGACGTTGATCACCGAGCCCTTGGCCGCCTTCAGCTCGTCGAACAGCCCGCGCGCCAGCAGCGCCGTGGAGAACAGGTTGACGTTGAACACCTTGAGCCAGGTGGCGTAGTCGCTGCCCAGCACGCCCAGGCGCTCGCCTTCCGGGCCCTTGGGCGAGATGCCGGCGTTGTTCACCAGCGCATGCAGGCTGCCACCCAGTTTCTCGCGGATCATCGGCAGGCTGGCCTGGACGCTGTCGATGTCCTCCAGGTCCAGGTGGATATGGTTGATCAGCCCTTCGGCCCAGGGGCATTCGGCGCTCCAGTCCTGGCGCGAGGCGGTGAACACGCGCCAGCCGGCGGCGTTGAAATGCTTCACCGTGGCATGGCCGATGCCGCGACTGGCGCCGGTGAGCAGCAGGGTGCGGGTCTGGTTCATGGTGCTTCCCTCTCAAGTCTGAGCCGCTGTCTGCGCCACCCATCGGGGCGCGCGATCTGTGAACATCCGTGAAGCGATGTCGCCAATAAAAACATGATGCATCATGTTTTGGAAGGTGTTTTAATCGGCTCAGCTTGGTCCTACAACGAGCTATCCGAACAACAACAAGAAACGGAGCACATTCCCATGATCGACCTCACCCGTTCCGCCCGTTCTTCTCCCTGATGTCCGAGGGCGTATCAGCCGGCCTTTCAGCTCGGGCTGGCGCAGCGCCCCACTCTTGAAGCTGCCCTCTTATTCATGGGCCGAATTGGCCCGCTCAGGAGTCATCGCATGTTCAAGAAAGCCATAGCACTGATGATGCTGGCCGGCGGCGCCGCCCAGCTGCATGCCGAAACACTCACCGTGGTGTCCTTCGGTGGAGACAACAAGGTGGCCCAGGAAAAGGCCTTCTACAAACCCTTCGAGCAGCAGGCCAAGGTCACCGTCCAGGGCGCCGAGTACAACGGCGAGATGGCCAAGATCAAGGTTATGGCCGACACCGGCAAGACCAGCTGGGACGTGGTCGAGGTGGAATCCCCGGAACTGATGCGCGGTTGCAGCGAAGGCCTGTTCGAGCAGCTCGACTGGTCGAAGCTGGGCAAGCGCGAGGACTTCCTCGACGCCGCCGTGAGCGACTGCGGCGTGGGCATCTTCATCTGGTCCACGGTCCTCACCTACGACGCCAAGAAACTCGCCAGCGCGCCCACCGGCTGGGCCGATTTCTGGGACGTGAAGAAGTATCCGGGCAAGCGCGGCCTGCGTCGCGGCGCCAAGTTCACCCTGGAGTTCGCCCTGGAAGCCGACGGCGTCAAGCAGGCCGACCTGTACAAGGTGCTGGGCACCAAGGAAGGCGTGGACCGCGCGTTCAAGAAGCTCGACGAGATCAAGCCGTACATCCAGTGGTGGGAAGCCGGTGCGCAACCGCTGCAGTGGCTGGCCGCCGGTGACGTCGTGATGACCAGCGCCTACAACGGCCGCGTTGCCACCGCGCAGAAGGAAGGCCGCGACTTCGCCATCCAGTGGAACGGCAGCATCTACGACCTGGACCACTGGGCCATCGTCAAGGGCAGCCCGAAGAAGGAGCTCTCCGAGCAGTTCATCGCGCTGGCCAACAAGCCCGAGCACCAGAAGGTCTTCGCCGAGAACATTCCCTACGGCCCGACCAACAAGAACACCATTCCGCTGATCGATGCGGCCATTGCGCCGAAGCTGCCGACCGCGCCGCAGAACCTGGAGAACGCGCGCGCCATGGACACCGAGTTCTGGATCGACCACGGCGAGGAGCTGGAAACACGCTTCAACGCCTGGGCGAGCAAGTAAGCCCCACGCGCCTGCTCGGCCCAGCGCCGGGCGGGCGCCACCGCTCCATGGCATGACCGTTGTCCCGCTGAACCTTGTTACACCCGCTGAACCCTGCTGGAGATGTACCTGTGCCCCTCAATACCGCTCCCGTCCACGACCACCTGCTGGAAGCGGCCCCCGCCCAGGTGAGCGACGCACAGGCCGCTGCCATCGCCGAGGAATACTTCGGCCAGCACGGCACGCTGCACCGCCTTGCTGGCGAGCGCGACCTGAACTTCCACATCGCCCACGGCCATGGTGACGACCGCCTGCTGAAGCTCTCCCACCCGCTGGAAGACCCGCAGGTCGTGGATTTCCAGACCCGCGCCCTGCTGCGAGTCGAGGCCGAGGATCCGTCCCTGGCGGTGCAGCGCGTCTACCCCTCGCTCAATGGCGAGCACCAGATTCCCATCGAAGTCGACGGCCAGCCGATGATTGCCCGGCTGTTCTCCTTCGTCGACGGCGTCCCCCTGCACCGCTTCCCGCAACGCAGCCGTGCCCTGCGCGAGAACCTGGGCGACGACCTGGCCCGCCTGGGCCTGGCGCTCAAGGGTTTCGAGCACCCGGCCACCGTCGGTCACGAACTGCTCTGGGACCTCAAGCACGCGTCGCGCCTGCGCAATCTGCTGACCTACATCGAGGACCGCGAACAGCGCGCCCTGGTCGAGCGCTTCCTCGACAACTTCGAGCGCCACGCCCTGCCGCGGCAGGCCACGCTGCGCGCCCAGGTCATCCATAACGACCTGAACCCGCACAACGTTATCGTCGATGCGCAGCACCCGGACCAGGTGCGTAACATCCTCGACTTCGGCGACATGGTCCACGCCCCTCTGATCAACGACCTCGGCGTCGCCGCCGCCTACCAGGTGGGCGAGCCGGACGTACCGCTGGCCACCGCTTGCGAGATGATCGCCGCCTACCATCGCCGCTGCCCGCTGCTGGCCGAGGAACAGGAAATCCTCCCCGACCTGATCGCCACGCGGCTGATCATGACCCTGAGCATCACCGCCTGGCGCGCCAGCCTGCACCCCGAGAACCGCGACTACATCCTGCGCAATACCCGCCACGCCTGGCAGAGCCTGCAAGGCCTGGCCGGCCTCAGCCGGGAACAGGCGCAGGAACAGATCGCCGCTGCCTGTGCCCATCAAGAGGAACCCCGCCCATGACCATGCCCAACGGATTCAGCGCCGCCGACGCCGAGCGCCTGAGCGAACAGGAGCGCCGCCTGATCGAACGCCGCGCGCGCCTGCTCGGCCCGGCCTATCGGCTGTTCTACGAGCGCCCGCTGCACACCGTGCGCGGCGAAGGCGTGTGGCTCTACGACAATCAGGGCAACCGCTACCTCGACGCCTACAACAACGTTGCCTCCATCGGTCACTGCCATCCGCGCGTGGTGCAAGCCATCGCCAGCCAGGCGGCAGTGCTGAACACCCACACGCGCTACCTGCAGGAAGGCATCCTCGACTACGCCGAAGACCTGCTCGCCACCTTCCCCGATGGCCTGGACCAGGTGATGTTCACCTGCACCGGCAGCGAGGCGAACGACCTCGCCCTGCGCATCGCCCGCCAGTACACCGGCGGCACCGGAGTGATCATCACCCGCTTCGCCTACCACGGCGTCACCGGCAGCATTTCCGAGCTGTCGCCGTCCCTCGGCGCCGGCATCACCCTCCCCGCCCACGCGCGCACCGTGATTGCGCCAGACGCCTACCGGCTGGGTGCGGAGAACGTCCGCAAGCTATTCGCCGCCGACGTGCGCGCCGCCATCGCCGACATGCGCGCCCACGGCATCAAACCCGCTGCGCTGCTGCTCGATGGCATCTTCGCCAGCGACGGCGTCCTGGCCGGCCCGGCCGGCTTCCTCGCCGAAGCCGTGAAAGTCGCCCAGGACGAGGGCCTGCTGTACATCGCCGACGAAGTGCAGAGCGGCTTCGCCCGCACCGGCGACGCCATGTGGGGCTTCCAGCGCCACGGCGTTAAGCCGGACCTGGTCACCCTCGGCAAACCCATGGGCAACGGCCAGCCCATAGCCGGTGTGGTGGTGCGCCCGGAAATCCTCGAAAGCTTCGGTCGCGAGGTGCGCTACTTCAATACCTTCGGCGGCAACCCGGTGTCCTGCGCGGCGGCCCAGGCAGTGCTCGACGTGATCCGCGACGAAAAACTGCAGGAGCGCTCCCAGCGCATCGGCGCCTTCCTCGTCGACGGCATCCGCCAGTTGGCCGAGCGCCATGAACTGATCGGCGACGTGCGCGGCGCGGGCCTGTTCCTCGGCGTCGAACTCGTCACCGACCGCGCGTCAAAGTCTCCCGCCGCCAACCAGACCCGCCAGGTGGTCAACGGCATGCGCGAGCGCGGCGTGCTGATCAGCGCCGCCGGGCCCCTGGAGAACATCCTGAAGATCCGTCCGCTGCTGGCCTTCGAGCAGGAACATGCCGAGTTGTTCATCGATTGCCTGGACAAGTCGCTGAAGGACGTTACTACCTGACGCTTTCATCCTTCAGGAACGACGCGGGCCGCGATGAACACTCATCGCGGCCCGTTGCATTTCGGCTGGCAGAAGGGTCAGAAGCGTACGCCGACATTCACCATCGCGGCAGCATTACCCAGCACCACGAACTCGGCGCCGACCGGCCCGTAGTGCGCGCCGACCGAGGGAATGATCGCCGGCGCCACGCCCAGGTGATTGAGCGGGATCTTGTCGCGGTACTCGCCGCGATAGCCCTGCAGCGCACCGCCGGTAACCTTGGCGTAGAAAGGCGTGCCTTCCCAGTCGAAACGCTTGCCGGCGTAGACATAGTTGGAACGCTGGCTGAAGGAGTTCTTGAAGGTCGCACCGCCCCAGACCAGGCCATCGGCGCGGTTGCGCTCCAGGCCTATCAGCTCCTGGTGATTGTTGTGGTCCGGGTCGTGGTTCCAGTGGGTGGTGTAGACGCTGGTCTGCAGGTACCAAAAGCCCCCATCGTCGGCCATGGCGATGCCACAGCCGAGCAGGGCCAGCGCGGCGATCAACAGGCGGCGCATGGGGCGTCCTCCGCTCAGAGAGTGACGCGACTGGCGCCGTTGACGGTCATGATGCGCACGCGATCACCGATGCGGAACTGCTGGTTCGCGTCCACCGCCTGGACGTAGGCGCGGGTGCCGCCGTCATCCTCGCGGACCACGATTTCCACGCCCTGGGTGCGGGTGATGCCCTCTTCCACCGCCGAGCCCGCCGCGCCGCCCGCGACGCCGCCGAGAATGGTGGTGATGGCCTTGCCGCGACCGCCGCCGATGGAGTTGCCGGCAATGCCGCCAACTGCTGCGCCGGCCAGGGTGCCGATGGGCGTCTTGGTACCTTCGATCTGTACCGGGCGCAGCGATTCGATGGTGCCCATGCGCACGTTCTGCACGGCGCGGGCGTCAGCACGGGAATAGGAAGAACCCGACAGGTTGGAAGCGCAGCCGCTCAGCAGAGCGGCGCTGGCAAACAGGGCAGTCAGAAGCAGAGTGGGACGGTTCATGATGTTGACCTCGGAAGGCTCTCAAAAGTGATGGTGAAAGCCTAACGATCGGTCCCTGAACTCCTCCTGAACCCTCTCTGAACCAATGCTGAACGAAGCTGAACGACTGAATGATTTTACTGACAGCTGTCAGCCTTCCAGCGCGACCAGTTGCATCCGGCTGCGCTCGAACCAGCGCAGCAGGTAGTCCGCCAGCAGCTGCGTGCGGCGCGGCAGGCGGCTCTGGTAGGCGTGGATGAGGAACACCGGCTGGGTCCGAGTCTGGTAGTCGCGCAGCAGCCAGACGAGACTGCCTTCAGCCAATTCCTGCTGAATCATGTAGGAGGGCAGCCGGCTGATCCCCGCGCCCGCCAGCGCCGCCTTCTTCAGCAGGGTGTAGTGGTTGCTCGCCAGCAGGCCGCTCACCGTCACCCGAAACAGTTCGTGGTGGCGCTGGTAGAGCCAGACGTCGCTGTCCTGATAATGGGTGTTCTGCAGGCAGGAATGCCCGGCCAGCTCCGCCGGCGCTTCCGGCACGCCGTGCTCGACCAGGTAGTCCGGCGTGGCACAGGTCAGCTCCTGCACGGCGAACAGCGGCCGCGCCACCAGGCGCTCGTCCACCGCCAGGCTGCCGGAACGGATCGCCAGGTCGAAGCCGTCGGCCACAAGGTCGCGGCGTTCGTTGGACAGGTCCAGCTCCAGGCGGATGTCCGGGTACTGGCGGGAAAACTCCATCAGCCAGGCATCGAAGAAGGTCTCGCCCAAGGACACCGGCACGCTCAGCCGCACCTTACCCTGCGCCTCCTCCTGCAACGCCAGCACCGCCTGCCGTGCCCGCGCAGCCTGGGCATTGAGCGCCTGGGCCTCGGGCAACAGCGCGGCGCCTGCGGCAGTCAGGGACAGGCGCCGCGTCGTGCGGTGCACCAGGGTCGCACCCAACGCCTGCTCCAGCGCGGAAATCCGCTTGGACAGCTGGCCCTTGCTGCAGCCGAGCCTCTCCGCCGCGCGGGTGAAGCTGCCGCATTCGAGCAGCACGGCGAAGGCGGAAAGGTCTTCCAGGTCGCTGGCGATTGTTTCCATATGAAAACCAAAGGTTATCGATTGGCTGGATTATAAAAACAGAAGACCACTCTAGACTGAATTCACTTTCAGCCAAACCTCACACTGGAGTGCCTCATGAAAATCATCCTGATCGGTGCCAGCGGCACCCTCGGCCAGGCCGTCGCCAACGAACTGGGCCCGCGCCACGAGATCATCCGCGTCGGCCGCAACAGCGGCGACTATCGCGTGGACATCACCGAAAGCGCCTCGATTCGCACACTGTTCGAACAGGTCGGCGGCTTCGATGCGCTGATCAGCGCCGCCGGCAAGGTGCACTTCGGCGCACTGTCTGAAATGGGCGAGGCGGAAATGGCGGTCGGCCTGAAGGACAAGCTGATGGGCCAGGTGAACCTGGTACTGATCGGCAGCCAGTACGCCAACGACGGCGCCTCCTTCACCCTCACCACCGGCATCCTCAGCGAACAGCCCATCGTGCTGGGCAGCTCGGCCAGTCTGGTCAACGGCGCGGTGGAAGGCTTCGTGCGCAGCGCCGCCCTGGAACTGCCGCGCGGCCAGCGGATCAACGCGGTGAGCCCGAACGTGCTGGTGGAATCGATGGAGGGCTACGCGCCATTCTTCCGCGGCTTCAAGCCGGTGCCGGCCGCCGACGCCGCGCTGGGCTTTGCCCGTAGCGTAGAGGGCAAGCAGAGCGGGCAGGTGTACAAGATCTGGTAACAGAACGTCCTCGTAGGGCGCATAACCTGGAACAGGTGATCCGCTAACCCCATCGCGGCGGATAACGCTGGCGCGTTATTCGCCCTACGATGCTGGTGACGTTTCGGCCCCCTTCCTTGCTCGCGAACAGTCCCCTACTCGGTCTTGCCGGCATAACACACCGGCGAACTCCCCTCGCCCTGCTTCTCCAGCTCATCCTCGAGAAACTCAGCCAGCACGCGGGCGTTGTTGTGCTTCTCGTCCTTAGCCGCATAGAGCAGCGTCAGCGGGCCCTTGCGTGCCAGGTCCAGCAGGCCCATCCAGTGTTCCGGATGGGCATTCAGCTCGCGGTGGTAAGCCTTGCGGAAATCCTCGAACAAGCTCGGATCGTGGTGGAAGCGCTGGCGCAGTTCGTTGGACGGCGACGCCTCCTTGGCCCACTGCTCCATGTGCAGGTCTTCCTTGCGAATGCCCCGTGGCCACAGGCGGTCCACCAGCACCCTCGGGCCGTCTTCCTGCGCCGCCGGCTCGTAGGCGCGCTTGCAACGAATCATCCGAAATCCTCCATGTCAGCTTGAGGTGGCCGGCTTCGCTGGGTAACGTGGGCGCACTTTCGAGGGAGCCCGTTCCATGCGATCCAGCCGTTTCATTCTGTTCAGCCTGCTGCCCCTGTTCGCCGCCTGCCAGGTGTGGACGCCGAACAAGACCGATATTAACGCCTCCACCCGACTGCAGGGCGAGCTGACCCGCCAGGACGGCAAGCTGGTGTTCCGCAGTTGCACCGAGCAACGCCTATTCAGCATCGAGGACACCGGCAACACCGGCCTGCCTCGCGACGCGCTGGAGATGTTCAATGACGGCGCCAGCTCGCTGTACGCCGACCTGCGCGGCAGCTTCAGCGGCAGCAGCGCCCAGGGCACCGACGGCAAGCTGGAAGTGGCCAAGGTCTATCGCCTGCAGAACGAGGGTTCCGGCTGCGACGACCCGAACTTCAAGCGCGCAGTCGTCCGCGCCCACGGCAACGAGCCGGGCTGGAGCGTGCTGGTGAACAGCCAGGGCATGCTGATCGAGCAGCCGGGCAAGGAATCGCTGGCGCTGCCGTACATCGCCGAAGGCGTGCCCGACGGCAGCACCAGTTATTCCAGCGAGGCCAACGGCGAGAAGGTCGAGTTATGGGTCGCTCCGGCACGCTGCCAGGACAGCATGAGCGGCGCGCTGAGCAACCTGTCCGCCGAGCTGCGCCTGGACAACAAGGTGATGCGCGGCTGCGCCTATCCGGGCGGCTCCAGCGGCGACTGATCACCGCCGGTGAAGCTCAGGCCGTAGGTCGCATAACCTGGAACAGGTTATCCGCCGGTTTCCCGCGGCGGATAACGCTGACGCGTTATTCGCCCTACGGGCCCGCTTTAAACCAACAACCCCGCCGCCACCAGCCGCGCCTTCAGCACGGCGAATTCCCCGTCGTATTCCCAGTACGCCAGCCGGCCATCGCTGGCGGTCACCAGCACGTACTTCTCGCTGATCGACTGGATGCGCTCGATGCGCACCAGCTTCTCGACGAAGTCCGGGTCCGCGACCTGCTCGATCACTTCGCGGTTCTGCTCGTCGTAGCCGTGCATGATGAATGCTGCGCGTACCCTCAGGCTGATGAAGCTCATGCGGTGAGTCCTTCTCAAATGGCGGCGTCGGCCGCGTGCAGGGCATGCAGTGCAGTGGTGTCGAACAGCGGCACCGAGGCATCCGCCGGGCCGACCAGCAGGGAAATCTCCGTGCAACCGAGAATGACCGCTTCGGCGCCCTGCTCCGCCAGCGCAGCGATGATGCGCCGGTACTCTTCCCGCGATTCGTCGCGAATCCGCCCCAGGCACAGCTCCTCGTAGATGATCCGATGCACCACCTGGCGGTCGGCTTCGCTCGGCGTCAGAACCTTCAGCCCGAACCTGTCCACCAGGCGATCCTTGTAGAACGCCTGCTCCATGGTAAAGCGCGTGCCCAGCAGCCCGACCGTTGCAACACCCGCCGCACGGATCGCCTGGGCGGTCGGGTCGGCGATGTGCAGCAGCGGGATATCCACCGCCGCCTCGATGGCCGGCGCCACCTTGTGCATGGTGTTGGTACAGAGCACGAGGAAGTCCGCGCCTGCCGCCTTCAGCGAACGGGCGGCGTCAGCCAGCACACGGCCGGCGGCGTCCCAGTCGCCGGCATGCTGCAGGCGCTCGATCTCGTGGAAGTCCACGCTGTACAGCGCGACCTTCGCCGAGTGCAAGCCGCCCAGGCGTTCCTTGATGCGTTCGTTGATCTGCCGGTAGTAGGGAATGGTCGATTCCCAGCTCATGCCGCCGATCAGGCCGATGGTTTTCATGCGAGTCTCCATGGGGTCAGTCCAGCCCGATGCAGGGCAGCTCGCCGGGCAGCGCCACGCCCTGCTCGGCGCACTGGCGCACGGCCTCGATCAGCGGGTCGAGGTCGAAGCCCTGGGAAATCAGCCACAGCGGGTTGTAGTAGGTGGTCTCGTAGCGTTCGCCGCCGTCGCAGAGGATCGCCACCACCGAGCCGCTCTCGCGCCGCGCCACCATCTGCCGCGCCACCAGCAGCGCGCCGATCAGGTTGGTGCCGCTGGAGCCGCCAACACGCCGGCCCAGGCGCTGCGCCAGGTAGTGCATGGCCGCCAGCGACAGGTCGTCCGGGACCTTGCAGCAGGCGTCGAGCACATTGGGCAGGAAGGAGGCCTCGACGCGCGGACGACCGATGCCTTCGATGCGCGAGCCGTAGCTCAGGGTCAGGTCGCGGTCGCCAGTCTTGTAGGAGTCGAAGAACACCGAGCGCTCGGCGTCAGCGCAGAGCACGCGGGTGTCATGCCGGCGGTAGCGGGCGAAGCGTCCCAGGGTTGCCAGGGTGCCGCCGGTGCCAGGGCTGGAGACCAGCCAGGCCGGCTCGGGAAAGCGCTCGTGGCGCATCTGCTGGAAGATCGATTCGGCGATGTTGTTATTCGCCCGCCAATCGGTGGCGCGCTCGGCGAAGGTGAACTGGTCCATGAAGTGGCCACCGGTTTCCTTCGCCAGGCGCTCGGACTCGGCGTAGATCTGCGTCGGGTCATCGACCTGGTGCGCCTGGCCGCCGTAGAAGGCGATCTGCGCGATCTTCTCCTTCGAGGTGCTTGCCGGTACCACGGCAATGAACGGCAGGCCAAGCAGTCGCGCGAAATACGCCTCGGAGATCGCCGTCGAGCCGCTGGACGCCTCGATCACCGGCGCGCCCGGCTTAAGCCAGCCGTTGCACAGCGCGTAGAGGAACAGTGAGCGCGCCAGCCGGTGCTTGAGGCTGCCGGTGGGGTGGCTCGACTCGTCCTTGAAGTACAGGTCCACGCCGGGCAGGCCGGGCATCTCCAGAGGGATCAAGTGGGTATCGGCGCTGCGCTGGAAATCCGCTTCGATGATGCGGATCGCCTCACGGGTCCAGTTGCGTTCCTGGGTGGCCATCGTGTCGTTCTCCTGGCAGGGCAAGCGGTTCAATGGGTTCAGTCCAGCACACCGGCGGGCGCTGTGGGCGGCGCGCTGCGCCACTGGCTGAGGGCGACGCCGGCAAACACAAGGCCGGCGGCCAGCGCCTGCTGGCCGCTGAGCACCTCGCCCAGCAGCAGCGCGGCGAAGATCAAGGTGAACACCGGGATCAGATTGATGAAGCCTGTCGCCTGGCTCGCCGGCAGGCGGCTGACGCCGAAGTTGTACAGACCATAGGCGCCGACAGTGACCACGCTGCCCAGGTAGACCAGGGCGAACCAGCCGGTCAGGCCGGGTGCCGCCGGCAGCCCGGAGGTCGCCAGCGCCAGCGGCAGGAAGAACAGCGAGCCGATGAACGCCTGCATGGCCGTGAGGATGAAGGGCGAGTAGCGCGCCGACAGGTGCTTGAGCAACAGGGTGTAGCCGGTGGCGCAGAGCATCGCCAGCAGTTCGTAGAAATTGCCCAGCAGCGGGTTGGGCGCGTGGCGGTCCGGCTCGCTGGCCAGGGTCAGCCAGAGCGAGCCGAGCACCGCCAGACCGAAGCCGAGCCAGGTGTTGCGGGCGATCTTTTCATGCAGCAGGAAGAACGCACCGACCGCCACCAGCAGGGGCAGCAGCGCGGTGATCATCCCGGCCTGCGCGGCGCTGGTCTGCTGCAGCGCCAAGGACTCGAAGATGAAGTACAGGCAGGGCTCGCAGGCGGCCAGCGCCAGCAGCCACTTCCAGTCGCCGGCGCGGTAGTCGATGCGCCCGCGCCAGCGCCAAGCGGCGAGGAAGATCAGGCTGCCCAGCGCCATACGGGCGAAGATCACCCACATGGCCGGCATTTCCTGGAAGGCGAACTTCAGCGCGATGAAGGAACTGCCCCAGAGCGCCATGGCCAGCACCAGGCACGCGAGGGCGAACGGCCGGGATTGCTGCACGGGACGCTCCAGTCAAAAAGTCCCCGGAGTATAGGAGGCCCGCACCGGCGACCGACAGGTACAGAATCGTGGGGAAACTGTATGGGCTGGAGAACTTTCGTAGGAGCGAGCCAATGCCTCGCCCGCCCCTGGCTTTCAAAGACTTTCAGAGAAACATCCGCACGCGCCGAACGCCCCGTTCAGGAGGCCTCGTTGAATTGGAGTTTCGGGGGTTGAGCGACATGGATGTCGCGAAAGCCGCGATGGGCCAGGGATGGCCCTTCGCGGCGTGCCCCTGAAACTTCAATTCAACGAGGGTATTTTTCGCCTAAGCGAAAAACCGGATGTCCGGGGCAAGACCATTGCCTACTTTGGGGAGTTTGCCAAAGTAGGTCGCCCGAGGGGGCGAAACCAGAAGTCCCAGCGCACACCGAAGCGACGCAAAACACCCAATCCAGAAGCAGCACAAACAAGGCTCGAGATCAGTCCCAGGGCCAGCCCTTGGTCCCCCGCTCCACCGGCACCCGCTGCTGCATCGCCGCCTTGGCCAGCAGGTGCGCGCTCACCGGCGCGGTGATGAAGAGAAACACAGTGATCAGGATTTCATGCAGGCCGACACCCTCGCCACGGGTGCTGAAGTACAGCAGCGAAGCTAGCACCACCCCGCCCACCCCCAGGGTCGAAGCCTTGGTCGGCGCATGCAGCCGCGTGTAGAAATCCGGCAGCCGGTACAGGCCGATGGCGCCGAGCAGGGCGAACAGGCTACCGGCCAAAAGCAGCAGGCAGACCAGCGCTTCGATAACGATTTCGCCGTTCATTCGATGATGTCTCCGCGCAGCAGGAACTTGCACAGGGCCACGGTGCTGACGAAGCCCATCACCGCGATCAGCAGCGCCGCCTCGAAGTACAGGCCGCTGCCCTTCCAGATGCCGAACAGCACGATCAGCGCGATGGCTTCCACCGACAGGGTGTCCAGCGCGAGGATGCGGTCCGCCACCGAGGGCCCGCGAATCAGCCGCGCCACGGTGAGCAGCACCGCGATGCCCAGCAGCGCGAGGCAGATCGGGATCACGATGCCGAGCATGCGAACACCTCCTTCAGCGGCGCCTCGTAGCGCGCCTTGATGTCCAACACCAGCGCCTGCGGGTCCGGCACGTCGATACCGTGGACCAGCAGCGTACGACGGTCGGCAGAGAGGTCGGCGGAACAGGTGCCTGGGGTCAGGGTGATGACGCTGGCGAGGATGCTGATGGCGAGGTCATCGGTCAGCTCCAGGGGAATCTCGACGAAGCCCGGCTGCAGGTTCGCCTTCGGCCCCAGCACCAGCTTCGCCACCTGCAGGTTGGCCACGACTATGTCGTAGAGCACCAGACCGATGAAGCGCAGCAGCAGCCCCGGCCGCTGGATACGCGGCGCAGCCAGCAGCAGGTTGCGACACAGCAGCGGGATGGTCAGGCCGAGGAAGGCGCCGAGCAGCCAGTGGCCGAGTGAGAAATCGTTGACCAGCAGCAGCCAGCTCAGCAGCAGCACGCCGCTGAGCAGCGGGTGCGGAAGGATGCGCCGGATCATGCGCCACCTCCCAGCAGGATCGCCTGACGGTAGAGGCCTGCATCCAGCAACTGCACTGCCGTGGCCTGTGCATAAGTGATCAGCGGCCGCGCGGCGACCACCATCAGCGGTGCGCTCGCTAGCAAGCCGAAGCACGCCAGCATCTTCACCGGCTCGCGATTGGCGCTGCCCAGCACGCTCAGGCCGGTGCGCCAGAACAGCGTGCTGCCGGCGCGACTCAGCGCGACGATGGTCACCAGCCCGCTGACCAGCACCACGCTCCACAGCGCGATGGCCTCGCCGCCCCCGCTTACCGAGCGCAGCAACATCAGTTTGCCGAGGAAACCCGACAGCGGCGGCAGTCCGGCAACGGCAATGGCACCGAAGAAGAACGCGCCACCGAGCAGGTGCGGTTGCAGCAGCGCCGGCCCTTGAACCAGTCGGCCACCCTTCTCCCCACGCTGGCGGGCAATCAGGTCAGCCAGCAGGAACAGGCCGCCAGCCACCCAGATGCTGTGCAGCAGGTAATAGAGCGCGGCGGACAGCGCCTCCGGCGTGCCCAACGCGATAGCTGCCAGCAATGTGCCAGCAGAGACCACCACCAGGTAAGACAGCAGGCCTTGCAGCGTGGTCGCCGCCAGCGCACTCAGCGCCCCGGCGACTATCCCGGCCAGCGCCAGCGGCCACAGCCAGGCCTGCGCGAGGTTCGCCAGCTCGCCGGCCTGCTCGCCGAAAATCAACGTGTAGACCCGCAGGATCGAGTAGATACCCACCTTGGTCATGATCGAGAACAGCGCCGCCACCGGCGCGCTGGCCTCGGCATAGGCTTTTGGCAACCAGAAGTACAGCGGCAGCAGCGCCGCCTTCAGGCCGAACACCACCAGCAGCAGCAACGCCGCCGCGCGCACCAACGGCGCCTGCTCGGCGCTCAGTTGGGCCACGCGCTCGGCCATGTGCGCCATGTTCAGGGTGCCGGTGATGCCGTAGAGCGTACCTACCGCGAGGAGGAAGAACGCCGAGCCGACGAGGTTGAGCACCACGTAGTGCATACCCGCTCGCACCCGCCCTGCCCCACCGCCATGCAGAAGCAGCGCGTAGGAGGCGATCAGCAGGATCTCGAAGAACACGAACAGGTTGAACAGGTCACCGGTGAGGAACGCCCCGTTCAGACCCAGCAACTGGAACTGGAACAGCGCATGGAAGCGCTTGCCGCGCCGGTCATCCCCGCGCACCGCGTAGATCAGCGACAGGCTGGCGAGCAGCGCAGTGGCAGCGATCATCAGCGCGCTGAGGCGGTCCAGCACCAGGATGATGCCGAACGGCGGCTGCCAGTTGCCCAGCGCGTAGAACTGCACCACGCCACTGTCGGCCTGTTGCAGCAGCACGGCGGAAAGCGGCAGCAGGGCCAGGGTGGCGAGCAGCGACAGGCCGCGCTGCAGGCGCTCGCCCACGAGCAGCAGTGCGCAACCGGCGAACAGCGGCAGCAGGACCGGAAGGATCAGCCAGTGGTTCATCGACCGTCCTCCCCTTCGCCGCCATCGACATGATCACCACCGGTATCCGCCAGCCCTCGCAGGGCCAGCACGATGACGAAGGCCGTCATGGCAAAGCCGATGACGATGGCGGTCAACACCAGCGCCTGGGGGATCGGGTCACCGGCGTTGGCGACCTTGCCGATCACCGCCGGGTCGCCGGCCAGGCGGCCCATGGCGAAGAGGAACAGGTTGACCGCGTAGGACAGCAGGGTCAGCCCAAGCACCACCGGGAAGGTGCGCGCACGCAGCAACAGGTAGACGCCGCTGGCGGTCAGCAGGCCGAGGGCGATGGCGAACAGCGCTTCCATCAGGGCGCCTCCTTGGACAACAGCGGTTCTCTTGGCTCTAACGAGGGGGGCGGTGCAGTGACAGAACCGAGGCCCGAGAGGATCAACAGCGTCGCACCGACCACGGTGAAGTACACGCCCAAGTCGAAGAGCATGGCCGTGGCCAGTTCGACGTCGCCCACCAGCGGAATGTGGAAGTGGCCGAACGCCGAGGTGAGGAACGGGAAGCCGAAGAACCAGGCGCCCAGCCCGGTCAGCCCGGCGATCAGCACCCCGAGGCCGGCGAGGCGGCTGTAGTCCAGCGGCAGGCGCGTGCTCACCCAGCGGCTACCGCAGGCGATGTACTGGAGGATCAGCGCCACCGAAGTGATCAGGCCGGCGATGAAGCCCCCACCCGGCAGGTTGTGGCCGCGCAGGAAGATGAACACCGAGACCAGCAGCGCCAGCGGCAGCAGCAGTCGCGACAGCGTGGCGAGGATCGGCGGGAAGCGGTCTTTCGCCCAGGCGCGGCCTTCGTCGTCACCCTCGCGGCGCAGCAGGCGCAGGCCGTCGAGCAGTGCGAAGATGCCAACGGCGGCAATCGCCAGCACGGTGATCTCGCCGAGGGTATCGAAGCCGCGGAAGTCCACCAGGATCACGTTCACCACGTTGTGCCCGCCGCCACCGGAAACGCTGTTTTCCAGGTAGTAGCCGGCAATGCTGTCGTAGGGGCGCGTGAGCACGGCATAGGTCAGCAGCGTAACCATCACGCCGGCGCCAATGGCGATCACGAAATCGCGCAGGCGGCGCAGGCTGCTGGAGGTCTTCGGCGTGCGCGCGGGCAGGTAGTACAACGCCAGCATCAGCAGGACCATGGTCACCACTTCCACCGACAGCTGGGTCAGCGCCAGGTCCGGTGCGGCGAAGCGGGCGAAGGCCAGCGCCACCAGCAACCCGGCGATGCTGAGGATCACCAGCGCGGTCAGGCGCTGGCGATGGAACCAAACGGTGAGCGGCCCGGCAATCGCCAGCAGGACCAGGCCCAGCGCTGTGATGCCATCCAGCGGCGTCTGCGCGCGATCACCTTCGATAGCGGGCAGCGGCTCGAGGCCGGCGAACACTACCACCACGGCAGCCAGCACCAGCAGCATGGCGTAGCGCTGCAGCGAGCCGTTCTCCAGGTAGCCGGTCACTCGGGTGGCAAAGCGCACCACACGCTGCACCTGCTGCTCGAACACCAGCTTGGCGTCCATCGCCGGCAGCCCGGCGTACCAGTCGAACAGCGGCTTGCGCAGCACGTAGAGCAGCACGCCGCCGGCGGTGGCGACGAAGCTCATCGCCAGCGGCGCGTTGAAGCCGTGCCAGATCGCCAGGCTGTATTCGGGCAGCACGCCGTTCAGGCTCGACGCGGCGGCGCCGGCCAGCAGCGGGCCGACGATAACCCCCGGCATGACGCCCACCAGCAGGCAGATCAGCACAAGGATTTCCACCGGCACCTTCATGTAGCGCGGCGGCTCGTGGGGATGCGGGTTGGGCAGGTTGATCGGCTCGCCGTTGAAGAACACGTCGTGGATGAAGCGCACCGAGTAGCTCACCGAGAACAGCGCGCCCACGGTCGCCAGCGCCGGGATCACCCAGTTGAAGCTGCCCATCATGTTCTGCGCCAGGGTCTCGCCGAAGAACATTTCCTTGCTGAGGAAACCGTTGAGCAGCGGCACGCCGGCCATCGAAGCCGACGCCACCATCGCCAGCACGGCGGTGTGCGGCATGTATTTCCACATGCCGTTGATGCGCCGCATGTCGCGGCTACCGGTCTCGTGGTCGATGATCCCGGCAGCCATGAACAGCGAGGCCTTGAAGGTGGCATGGTTGATGATGTGGAAAATCGCCGCGACGTTGGCCATGGGCGAATCCAGGCCGAACAGCAGGGTGATCAGGCCCAGGTGGCTGATGGTCGAGTAGGCCAGCAGGCCTTTGAGGTCGTTCTGGAACAGCGCCATGAAGGCGCCCATCAGCAGGGTGGCAAGACCGGTCAGGCTGACCAGGTAGAACCACAGGTCGTTGCCCGACAGCAGCGGGTACAGGCGCGCCAGCAGGAATACGCCGGCCTTCACCATGGTCGCCGAGTGCAGGTAGGCCGACACCGGCGTCGGCGCCGCCATCGCGTGGGGCAGCCAGAAATGGAACGGGAACTGCGCGGACTTGGTGAACACGCCCAGCAGCACCAGGCACAGCGCCAGCGGGAACAGCGGGCTGGCCTGCAGCACCTCGCGGGCGTCGAGTACCGTGGAGAGTTCGAAGCTGCCGACCACATGGCCGATCAGCAGGATACCGGCGAGCAGCGCCAGGCCACCGCCACCGGTGACCGCCAGCGACATGCGCGCGCCCTTGCGCGCGTCCGAGCGATGGCCCCAGAAGCCGATCAGCAGGAACGACGACAGGCTGGTCAGCTCCCAGAACACCAGCATCAGCAGCAGGTTTTCGCTCAGCACCACGCCGAGCATCGCGCCCATGAACAGCAACAGGAAGGCGAAGAAGCGCCCCGCGGGTTCCCTCTCGGACAGGTAATAGCGGGCGTAGAGGATTACCAGTAGGCCGATGCCGAGGATCAGCAGGGCGAACAGGAAGCCCAGGCCGTCCAGACGCAGACTGAGGTTCAGGCCCAGTTCCGGCAGCCACTCCAGGCGCTGTACCTGTGGATCGGCGCCCAGCACCGAGCGCTGCCCCATCAGTAGGACCAGGCCCAGCAGCGGCACCAACCCGGTAGCGGCGGCGCAAGCGGTACGGCCGAAACGCTCGGCCAGCAGCGGCAGCAATACCCCGAAGAAAGGCAGCGCGATGATCAGCGCCAATGTCATGACCCACTCCTTTTCACCGCCGGACGGCGTTCAGACAGGCAACACCGCGCAAAGGCGGCCGACTTGCAAAGGCGACGATTATCCATATCTATCGATTACGCGTCATGGATTGAATTATTACGAAATTGCAAGCTTGACCCGCGCCCGCAGTGGGCTACGGCAGGTTTTCCTATCTCCCAAACGATAGCGCGCGACAGTCGAAACGACTGCCGCGCGCTGGGTTTCGCTGGCTGCCACGGGCGGGCAGCCGTTGCCGGTCAGTGGGCGACGCGGCTGGTACCGTTGACGGTCAAGATGCGCACGCGCTCGCCAACGCGGAACACGGCACCTTCGTCGACCTGCTGGACGTAGGCGCGGGTGCTGCCGTCGTCTTCGCGAACGGTGATTTCCACGCCCTGGGTGCGGGTCAGGCCTTCTTCGGTAGCCGCACCGAGCAGGCCGCCGGCCACGGCGCCGATGATGGCGGTGACATAGCTGCCCCTGCCGCCACCAATCGCGCTGCCGCCAATACCGCCAACGGCGGCGCCGGCCACGGAGCCAATGGGAGTCTTGGTGCCTTCGATCTTCACCGGGCGCAGGGCCTGAATGGTACCCATGCGCACGTTCTGCACGGTACGCGCTTCTTCACGGGTGTAGGTGTCGCCGGTCAGGCTGGACTGGCAACCGCCGAGGGTCATGGCCAGGGCCGCGAAAGTCACGGCGATCAGGGCAGTTTTACGCATTAGGAAACCTCCGAGTAGGGCTACGACTATTAGACTCCGGCAGCAGCCCGCCTGTCACGCCAGGTCATGAAACATGCTGATCTCGATTCAGCTTTCGTACAGTTTGTGCCATATCCACCGAAAACGCCTGCCATGGCTCAGTTTTTCGCACCCGGGTATCGGTTAGGCTGGTGCGCGCAGCAGAAGCACCCCACACGGATATCTACATGGATTACTTCATCATCGTCGTCACCACTGCCGCCGGGCTGTATTTCCATTGGTGGATCTACTGGCGCATCCGCCGCTGGATGGACCGAGACCTGGCGCTGTCGCTGGCTGGCGATGATCCGCAAAAACGTATCTACCTGTTGCAACGCCTGGCTGACGCCAAGCGCGAGAAGGTGAAGCGAAGCGACCTGCCTGACTGGCTGCAGCGCGCCGCCGACGACTACCGCGCCGCCTGAGCCAGCGACCAGAAGCGCGCCAGCGCCTCGGCGCGGTTTTCCAGTTCCTGCGCCGCCCGTGCGCAGGCGTCGGCCAGGGTGATGGGCCCTGGCGCCAGGCTGAACGCCGCCTCGATCCCCACTTCACGCAACTCAGCCAGCCCTTCGCCGACGCTACCCGCCAGCGCGATCACCGGCACGCCCGCGCGCCGGGCTACATGGGCCACGCCCACCGGCGTCTTGCCATGCAGGCTCTGGCCATCCAGCCGCCCTTCGCCGGTGATGACCAGCGACGCGTCGGCCAGCGCCGGCTCCAGCTCCGACAGCTCGGCGATCAGCTCGATGCCCGGACGGAAGCGCGCCTGGAGAAAAGCCCGGCAGGCGAAGCCGAGGCCACCCGCCGCACCGACACCGGGGAATAGGCTGTGATCTTGCCCGAGTGCGAGCGCAGCGACTTCAGCGAAGCGTTTGAGTGCGGCATCCAGCTGCTGCACCTGCGCCGGATTCGCACCTTTCTGCGGGCCGAAGACGGCCGAGGCGCCGTGGGGACCGCAAAGGGGATTGTTCACGTCGGCGGCCACTTCGACCTCAACTGAGTCCAGCCGCGGGTCGAGGTTCGACAGGTCGATGCGCGCAAGCTCGACCAACCGCGCGCCGCCAGCACCCAGCTCCTTGCCCTGGTCATCGAGGAAACTCACGCCCAGCGCCTGCAGCAGGCCCAGGCCGCCGTCATTGGTCGCACTGCCGCCCAGGCCGATGATGATCTTCCTCGCTCCCGCATCCAGCGCTGCGCGGATCAGCTCGCCGGTGCCGCGGCTGGTAGTGCGAGTCGCGTCGCGCTGCCCTTCCGGGACCCAGTGCAGGCCGCTGGCGGCCGCCATCTCGATGACCGCCGTGGCGTCGACCAGCCAGCCCCAGTGGGCTTTCACCGGCTGTTCCAGCGGGCCGCAGACGTCCAGCTCGCGGCGCTCGCCCGGCCGCGCCGCCAGCACCGCGTCCACCGTGCCTTCGCCGCCGTCGGCCATGGGCCGCAGCAGGGTTTCGTCGCCGGGCCGCGCACGCAGCCAGCCACGGGAAATGGCCTCGGCGACCTCAGGGGCGGAGAGGCTTTCCTTGAAGGAGTCGGGAGCGATGACGACTTTCATGGGGCAGGTCCGTTGAGCGGGAGGATGGAGGGCATCCTACACCGCACAACAGACGGACATGCTTTTGCAGGAGCGAGCTTGCTCGCGAACCGCTTCAGCGAGGCTTGGTTCGCGAGCAAGCTCGCTCCTACGATAAACAAACAGCGAATCAGGGAGCGAGGCGCTCGCGCACCCAGGCGCCGTTTTCGTTGCGGAAATTGAGGCGGTCGTGCAGGCGGCTCGGGCGGCCCTGCCAGAATTCGATGCGGCTCGGCAGCAGGCGGTAGCCGCCCCAGAAGTCCGGGCAGGTCGGCGCGCTGTCGGCGAAGCGTCGCTCGGTCTCGGCCAGCAATTGCTCCAGCTCGCCACGACCGTCGATCACCCGGCTCTGCGGCGAAGCCCAGGCACCCAGGCGGCTGCCCAGCGGGCGCACGCGGTAATAAGCGACTGACTCTTCGACAGAGACTTTCTCGACCCGCCCCTCGATGCGCACCTGGCGTTCCAGCGCCGGCCAGAAGAAGGTCATGGCCGCGCGCGGGTTTTCCGTCAGTTGCTGGCCCTTGGCGCTTTCGTAGTTGCTGAAGAAGGTGAAGCCGCGCTCGTCCAGGCCCTTGAGCAGGAGCACGCGGCAGTGCGGCTGGCCGTCGGCGTCCACGGTCGCGAGCATCATCGCGTTGGGTTCGACCGGCAGTTGCTCGGTCTTTACCGCATCCTCGAACCATTGGCTGAACAGGCTGAAGGGTTCGGCGGGTGCCTGGGTCTCGGTCAGTCCGTCACGGGTATATTCGCGGCGCATATCGGCCAGGGTCTGAGCCATCGGAAATCTCCTGCAGAAGAAGTCCTTAAGCTTATCCAGAGTTGCGCCTTCGCGCTTGATCCACGACAAGCGTCATTCCGGCTGGAATGACGCTGTGCGCACAAGGGATCAGTTAGCCTGGGCGAGCGCCAGCAGGCTGGTTCGCTGGGTCACCAGCACTTCGACGCGGCGGTTCAGCGCGCGGCCTTCGGCGCTGCCATTGTCGGCGCGCGGCAGGCTGGAGCCGACGCCCTTCAGGCGCAGGCGATCGGCGCCCAGGCCGCTCAGGCGGAAAATCGAGGACACAGCCTGGGCACGTTGCAGGCTGACCTTGTCGTTGAGCGCCTTGTCGCCCGAACTGTCGCTGTGACCGAGCACCAGCACGCCGCTTTCCGGATCGTTCTGCAGCATCTTCGCCACGTTGCCCAGCGGCGCCAGGGTGATCGGCAGCAGCAGTTCAGGACGCTTGGGGTTGAAGGAGCCTTCCACCGGTGCGATCAACACCAGAGCGTTCTCGCGGCGCTCGACGGTGAACTTGCTGCCAGCCACCGCTGCCCGCAGGGACTTCTCGTGCTGATCCAGCCATTCCTTGCTGACCTTGGTGTCCTGCGGCTTGATGGCCTTGTCGGTGCCCGGTTTGCTCTCGCTCACGCCGAACGGCCACCACCAGTGGCCACCAGGCTGCTTGCTGCCGGCGTCGGCGACCTTGGCCGCCTCGACGGGCTTCTTCTCCGGAGCGGGAGCCGCGGCGCTCACTGCCTCGTCACCACCGAACGGCCACCACCAGTGGCCGGTGCCGGGCTTGGCAGCCGCCGCCGCACTTTCCGTGCTATTCGCCGGGTCCTTGGCCTGAGACTGGAACTGGCTGCAGGCGGACAGACCGACACACAGCGCAAGGGTGGAGACTTTCAGCGAATTCGAGAACAGCAGGTTCATGGGAGCGATTCCATAAAGGCGGAACATGACGGGAGGCCGGGCGCGACGGGCAAGCCCGGCACCCTGACTTCAGCAATCAGCTTAAGAGTTGTACATAACTTACTCAGTTGGAACGAGATTTTAATCCCGAACTGACGAGCGGCGCATACCTGTGCGCAAGGGAAGGCCGTCGCGGCCAGCGCGACGGCAAATGCGGACGACCTTAAGAAGGCGCAGCGGGAGGAAGGTTCCTCCCGCTCGTCGCTACAGACAGTCGCCGGCGAGACGCGCCAGGCGCTGGGCGCGCGGGTCCATGAGCACGTAGGGGCCGAGTGTGTTGACGACGAAGCCCAGCGCCAGCTCGCGCTCGGGATCGGCGAAACCGATGGAACCACCGGCGCCCGGATGCCCGAAGGCCTGCGGGCCAAGGCCGTAGGTGGCGTTGGCCACGCTCGGCTGGTCAAGCATGCAACCGAGACCGAAGCGCGTACAGGTCAATAAAGTTCGATCCTCGC
Organism: Pseudomonas sp. PDM18; assembly: GCF_014852585.1. GTDB lineage: Bacteria > Pseudomonadota > Gammaproteobacteria > Pseudomonadales > Pseudomonadaceae > Pseudomonas. Next base: position 29,934 of record NZ_JACVBX010000021.1, read on the forward strand.
CAACGGCATGCTCGCGGGTGAGTTCGGCCAGCAGCGCTTCGTCAAGCAACCGGCCCTGCAGCAGGCCCGTGTAGAAACCGGCCAGCGAGCGCGCATTGCCGTGGCCGTTGGCCGCCGGCTGCGACATGCGCCGCCATTCGGGCTTGTTGGTGCTGGTGAGCACCGAAGGAGGATTGGTGAACGCACGCGTGGAGAGCGCGGTGGCATCGGTCATCATGGTCCGCAACAGGCGTTGTGCGGCGGCGTCGCCCAGGTTGCCCTTGCCCCGGGCAATGTGCGCGACGCGGTGGAATTCGGCGTCATCCAGGCCGATATGAAAATCCAGCCCCAGCGGCTCGGCGGTGCGCGCGATGATGGCCGCGCCGGGCTCGCGACCGTCGACACGGCGGATCACTTCGCCGACCAGCCAGCCGTAGGTGATGGGCGCGTAGCCGTGCTCGGCGCCCGGCGTCCACCAGGGCGTTTCGGCGGCCAGCGCGGCGGTCATGCTCGACCAGTCATACAGCGCTTCGGGAGCCAGCGGCTCGCGGATCGCCGGGAGGCCCGCGCGATGGCAAAGGAGCTGGCGCACGGTGATGTTCTGCTTGCCGGCCTGCTCGAATTCCGGCCAGTAGCGCGCAACCGGTGCGTCCAGTTCCAGCCGGCCCTCGCCCACCAGTTGCAGCGCGGCGACGGCGGCGAAGGTCTTGGTGCAGGAGAACAGGTTGAGCAGCGTATCGGCCTGCCAGTCCTGGCCCGGCTCCTTGCCTGCGCTGCCGGCCCAGAGATCGACGACGGTTTCGCCGCCGATCTGGATGCACAGCGCCGCGCCGCGTTCCTGCGGGTCCTCGAATAGCGCACTGAAAGCATCGGCAACAGGGGTGAAGCGCGGATCACAGTGGCCGTTCAGGGTCATCTCAAGCTCCGGAAATGCACAAGGGCGGGAGGCGCCATTCTTTCAGCGCACCCCGCCCCTGGGAACCCTGCCGAAGGCAGGGTGCGGTCTCACGAATGTCGGATCATTGCTCCGAGGCCTGTTCCTCGTCGCCGCTGTCGTCGGAGGCCGGCGTGGGTTTTGGCTGCAGCTCCGGCGCCACCTTGGCGGCGGCGCGGGCTTGCTCGTCGATACCTTTGAGCGTCTGCTGGTTGGCCTTGCGCACGGCATCGACGAAGCCGGTGAACGGCAGGTCGGTGATGCCGACCAGGCCGATGTGGCCGTTCTCGCCGTCGAGCAGGCGGCCGGTCACCGGTTGGTCGAGGTACTGGAACCAGTGCGCGCCGACGATGTTTGGCTCCTTCGCGGCCTCGGCGAGGAAGCGCTGGTACGCCTCGCCACGCTGCTGCTCGTTGTACACCTCGGCGACACCACCCCAGAACGGCCCACGATCGCGGGAGCCGAAGTGGAATTCGGTGATCAGCACCGGCTTGTCCAGGCTGCGCACGTAGTTGGCGTCGAAACCCTGCTGCGGCAGCGGCACGTAGAGGTTGAAGCTGAGGATGTCGCAATACTGCGCACAGGAGGCCAGTGCTTCCGGCGTGCTGACGGCGAAACGCGGGCCGAGCAGCAGGTGGTTCGGCGCGTGCCACTTCAGCGAGTCCTTCAGGGTCTTGAAGTACTGGTCGGCGTACAGGCGCAGGAAGGCGCTGTAGTCCTGGGCGATGGCCGGGTGCGCCTCGCTCGGGACCGGTGCCTGGTAGCCCGGCGCGTCGAGATCCTCCCAGGAGCCCAACTGCACGCCCCAGGCCTCGGCGAGTTGCTCATGATCCTCGTACTTGTCCTTGAGCTGCTTGATGAAGGCGCGCTTGGCCGGGCTGTCGGTGGACAGTTTCAGCGCGCCGAAGGCCAGTGCGAAGTGCGCCTGGTCATCGTCGCCACGGCCGGCCCAGGCCAGTTCGTTGTCGGCGTAGTAACCCAGCAGCCAGGCGTCCTCGCGGTGGTCGCGGGCGGCGATGGCGATGGCGCGTTCGGCGGCCATGGCGAAGCGCGGGTCGAACGGATCGGGCATGGCGCCCCACCAGTCGTAGCCTGTGCTGACCGTGGCGTAGTCACCGCTGATCGACAGCGGCACGCTGTACGGCATGCGTGGCTCGTCGGCAAAGGCCGGATCGCTCCAGTCACCGAGGGTGTTGAAGCCCCAGGAACCGAGGCGCTGCACGGTGCGCTCGCGCCAGGCAACCGCGGCGGCTTCGGCGCTCAGACCACCGTCGGCGCGGAAGCGGTTGGCGGCGTAGAAGTCGAACCAGCGGCCGTTGCCGAACGCGCGGCCCTGCTGGGCGCCGACGCCACTGCGGTCATCGCGCTGACCGTAGAATGCGGCCAGCGGCTCGTCCTCTTTCGGCAGGCTGGCGAACATGTACTCGCGGCCTTCCACGTAGGTCTGGCTGCTATCGGCATTCACCGCGTTGACGCCCACGGACCAGAACGAATGCCCCTCCGGCGTCACCAGCCACCAGCGGCCGTTGCGCTTTTCGGTGCGGAAGAAGCCGGTGCCCTCGAAGGCAGGGCCATCCAGCAGGCCACCAAAGGCGTCGCGGCCGGGCGCCGGTTGCCACTTTTTCAGTTGCTCGCCTTCGGCTTTCCAGGCGCTCGCCAGTTGCTCGGGGCTCTTCACCTTCTCCGGCCAGTCGCTGCGGGTGGACTGGCCGAAAGCGTCGACGATGCCGGTGTAGGCCTTGTGGTATTCGTCGTTGCCGGCGCGGGTGCCGAAGCGGCCGACGAGGATGTCCTGGGCTGCCTTGGGCGAGGTGAGGAACAACTTCACCGCGCCAACCTGGCTGCGGTTCAGCTCGCCCGTGACCTTGCTAGCCAGCAGCAGGCGCTGGCCGTCCTGGGTGACGGGCATGGGCACGCCTGCACGCATGCCGAAGTCTTCCGGGGCGATGGCGTGCAGCGGGATCACCAAGGTCTGCGCCGGGCCCGGCGGCAGGGCGATGCTCGCGCGCAGACCGGGGGCACCGGCAACGCCTTCGATTTCCACTTCCAGGGTGATGGCCCAGTCCATGGCGTTCTGGATGCGCAGGCTGATGCTGTCGGCCTGGGACCAGTCCCAGCTACCGCTGGATGGCGCAAGACGCAAGGTCGGTTGCGGCGCGGGGTTGAAGTTCACCCGGCGCAGGATCTCGCCTTCGGGCGTGGCCTCGGCGGTGGAGCTGGGCAGGTCGGCGTTCTGAGTGGTGACGCTGACCACGGCCATCGGCTTGACGAAGTTGAACAGGGTTTCATTGCCGCCAGCCGACCAGGCCGGGGCACTGGCGATGGCCAGGGTGAGCAGCAGAGGCAGATGCCAACGCATCGATGTCATGGATTCGAGTCCTTGCAACACGCCCGCCGGACGGCGGGCGTTCGTTTGACAGCAAGCGCGGGAGCTCGCTCCCGCACACTCAAGCGATTTCTCGGCGGAATGGGGGTAACGCGTTCAGGATGGCCTTGCCGTAGCGCTGCGTCACCACACGGCGGTCCAGCAGGGTGATGGTGCCGCGGTCCTGCTCGGTCCGCAGCAGGCGGCCACAGGCCTGCACCAGGCGCAGCGAGGCGTCGGGCACGGCGATCTCCATGAAGGGATTGCCGCCGCGCGCCTCGATCCATTCCGACAGCGCCGCTTCCACCGGGTCATCCGGCACGGCGAAGGGAATCTTGGCGATCACCACGTGCTCGCAATAGGCACCAGGCAGGTCCACGCCTTCGGAGAAGCTGGCCAGGCCGAACAGCACGCTCGGCTCACCATCGTCGACCCGCGAACGGTGCTTGTTCAGGGTTTCCTGCTTGGACAGGTTGCCCTGGATCAGCACGCGCTTGCGCCAGTCGCGGTCCAGGCCGTCGAAGACTTCCTGCATCTGCTTGCGCGAGGAGAACAGGATCAGCGAACCGCGCGAACCTTCGACGATCTCCGGTAGCTCGCGGATGATCGCCGCTGTGTGGGCGGCGGCATCGCGCGGATCGGCCTTGAGGTCCGGCACGCGCAGCACGCCGGCGTCGGCATGGTGGAACGGGCTCGGCACCACGGCGGTAACGGCGGCGCGCGGTAGGCCGGCGCGCATCCGATAGCGGTCGAAGGTGCCCAGCGCAGTGAGGGTGGCGGAGGTCACCAGCACGCCGTAGGCCACGTTCCACAGGTTGCGGCGCAGGGTTTCGGCGGCGAGGATCGGGCTGGCGTTGGCCTCGATGTCGTAGAAGGTGCCGCTCTCGGCGAGGGTCAGCCAGCGCGCCATGGGCGGGCTGTCTTCCGGGTCTTCGCTGGTAAAGGCGGTCCACAGCTCCCAGTTGCCCTGGGCGCGCGACAGCAGGCTGCCGAACAGCGGGTACCACTCTTCGGCCTGGTGGCTGGCGATACCGACGCTGCCCTCCCCGTCCATGGCTTCCTTGAGCACTTCGGTGAGGCGGGTGAAGAGGTCGGTGAGCTTGGAGAAGCCCTTTTTCAGCTCGATGCCCATCTCGCGGATGTGCTCGGGGATCACTCCGCCCTCGAAGCGATGGCGCGGCCGCTCGCGGCCTTCCATGTCCTCGCCGGCGCGGAAATCGCCAACTTCCTCGCAGGCGGTGAACATGAACTGCTGGTGCGTGCGCAGCTCGCGGGCCAGCTCCGGCACCTGTTCGATCAGGCGGCCGAGGTCGCCCGGCAGCGGGTTCTGCGCCAGCAGCTTGGTCAGGTTCTTCTCCACCTGACCCAGCCAGTCGGCTGTAGCGCGCAGGCGGGTGAAGTGGGCGAAGTGGCCGATGGCCTTGTCCGGCAGGTGGTGGCCTTCGTCGAACACATAGAGGGTGTCGCGCGGGTCCGGCAGGATCGCGCCGCCGCCCAGGGCGAGATCGGCCAGCACCAGGTCATGGTTGGTGACGATCACGTCGACCTTGGTCATGCCTTCGCGCGCCTTGTAGAAGGCGCACTGCTGGAAGTTCGGGCAATGGCGATTGGTGCACTGGCTGTGGTCGGTGGTGACCTGCGCCCACTGAGCGTCCTCGATTGCCTCGGGCCAGGAGTCGCGGTCGCCGTCCCAGCGGTTGCCCGCCAGGCGCTCGATCATCTGGTTGAACAGCTTGCTGGAGGTCTCGTCCACGTCGATGCGGAAACCTTCCTCCTCGAACAGCTGGGCGGTGGCGCTCTGCGCCTGGCCTTCCTGCAGCAGGTGGTCGAGCTTGGACAGGCACATGTAGCGACCGCGTCCCTTGGCCAGGGCGAAGCTGAACGACAGCCCGGAGTTGCGCAGCAGGTCGGGCAGGTCCTTGTGGACGATCTGCTCCTGCAGGGCGACGGTGGCGGTGGCGACTACAAGACGCTTGCCGGCGGCCTTGGCGCAGGCGATGGCGGCGAGGCTGTAGGCGACGGTCTTGCCGGTGCCGGTGCCGGCTTCCACGGCGACCACGGCGGCATCGCCCAGGCGATGGCCTTCCTCGTCGCTGGCGATGGTCCCCAGGACCTTGGCGACTTCGGCGATCATCAGGCGCTGGCCGTAGCGCGGCTTGAGTTCCTTGGCCTCGAGGAAGCGCGAGTAGGCGCCCTGGATCGTGGCCTTGAGTTCGGTGCTGAGCATGGACTTCCCGGGCCCCGGAGCGTGCCTCGAGGACACATCCGGATGCTGGATAAATTTTCAGTGGTTCGAATCGGCGGCTATGATAGCGCGCTTGACTTCAATCGCCAGCGGAGATCGTCCGAATGACACCCTTTGCCCTCGTCTATGCCCTGCACGTCCTGGCCGCCCTGGTCTGGGTGGGCGGCATGTTCTTCGCCTGGATGATCCTGCGCCCGGCCGCCGTCGTCGCGCTGGAGGCGCCGCCCCGGCTGAAGCTGTGGCTGGAGGTGTTCCCGCGCTTCTTCCGCTGGGTGTGGGCCGCGGTGATCCTGCTGCCGGTGACCGGCGTGGGCATGCTGCACCTGAGCTTCAACGGCATGGCCGGCGCGCCACGCTACGTGCAGGTGATGATGGGACTGTATGTCGCGATGCTTGCGCTGTTCCTGCGCATCCAGGCGCTGCAACTGCCGGAGCTGCGCCGCGCGGTGGGCGCCGAGGACTGGCCGGCCGGCGGCGCCGCGCTGGGCAAGATCCGCAAGACCGTGGGCCTGAACCTGCTGATCGGCATGGCGCTGGTGGCTTTCGTCGCCGCGCGTCCGCACTGGTAAGACGCCACTCCGCCGGGACAAAAAAAGCCCGCCTGATTTTCACCAGGCGGGCTTTTTCATGACCTCGACTCAGAAGCGCTTCACGTCCAGGCGGCCTTCGCTGCCCTTCGCCCCTTCCGCACCGCCCTGGCCTTCCGCGCCGGGCTTCTCGCCCGCCACCGAATAGAACCAGCAGCCCTTCTCACTGCTGCGCGGGCCTGCCTTGCCGGGCTTGCCGCCCGCTCCGCCAGCGCCACCTTCCAGGCGCACCCTGATCTTCTCGACGTCGAACTGCTCCGGCACTTCCAGGCGCACCACGCCGCCGGACGCGCCAGTCTGGCCGTCAGCACCGTTCTGGCCGTCGCCGGCGGACTTCCCGCTGCCCCACAGGCAGCCGGAAGTCTGCGCGCTGCCGCCATCCAGGCCGTCATAGCCCGGCGCGCCGACGCCGCCACGGACGTCGATCAGCAGGTTCTCCACCTGCACGTCCTGCAACCGCAGCACCAGGTTGCGGCCGCTGCTGGCAGGCTTGTCGAAGCTGCCAGAACTGCCTTGCGCGGCGATCACGCTGCCGTCTGCGAGGTTGCCGTGCTGCACGTCGATCTGCAGCGCATCGTTGCCGGGGAACACGCCGATCCGCGCATTCTTCGCCAGGTCCAGCTCGCCGATCTTCAGTTCCTTCACCCGCGACGGAATCAGCAGCGCGCCTTCCGGGCCGACGCTGATGCGGTCCAGGCTCAGGCTCTCGCCCTTCACCGGCAGGCGCAGCACGGTATTGGCTTCCACCGAGACAGTGCCGGCGGCCGAACACACCAGCGGTGCGAACAGCGCCAGGCCCAGCATCGACTTACGCATGGGTATCTCCTTCTACTTTTGCGGATGCCGGTTGTTCCACTGCTGGCTGCGGCAGGGTAGCGAAATGGAAGACGCCGAACAGCAGGATCTGCAGGCGGTCCATGCCCGGATGCGGGCGGCCCTGCAGACGCTTGCGCAGCGCCAAGACTTCGACAATGTGGATCAGCAGGATCAGCGCCCCCGCCGCATTGAGCAGCAGCGCGAAGGGATGTGCGAAGGGTTGGATCAGGTTCGCCAGCACCGCCAGCCAGAACAACAGGGCAATCAGTTTGCCCAGCCCCAACAACGCTTTCATGAAGTGCCCCCGTGTTTTTCTTTGCCGGGGAACATACGCCTCTGCCCCCGCCTGTGCCAGTGGCAACCGGGAATGACAAAGGGGGCCACGAAGGCCCCCTTTGTACAGATCACGCCGGACTTACTGACGGGTGATCTTGATTTCCACGCGACGGTTCTCGGCGCGGCCTTCCTTGGTCTTGTTGTCCGCAACCGGCTGGCTCTCGCCATAACCGACGACCGACTTGATGCTGCTGGCAGGTACGCCAGAGTCGACCAGGTAGTTGGACACGGCGTTGGCGCGGCGCTCGGACAGTTTCTGGTTGTAGGCGTCGGTACCGATGCTGTCGGTGTGACCGCCGATGTTCAGCTCGGTGGTCGCGGCCTCACCCTTCAGGCGGGTAGCGATGGTATCGAGCTTGTCCTTGTCCTGCGCATCGATCTTCGACGAGTCGAAGGCAAAGTGCAGGTCACGCACCACGATGGTCTCTTCCTTGGGCAGCGGAGCCGGAGCAGGCTCAGGAGCCGGTGCAGGCGGCGGAACCTCGGCCACTTGCTCTGCGGCGCCATGCACCCAGCAGTAGGACGCCCCCAGCACGCCACCAATCAGGGCCCCCCAACCAGCCCAGGCGCTGCTTTCGATGGAACCCAGACCGGCGCCGCCGACACCGCCAACCACGGCGCAGGTTGGCCAATCGGACTTCTGCAACCCTGCGCAGCCGGTGAGCAACGTGCTTACCAGCAGCAGGGGTAAAGCGGTCCTTGTGATGCTCATAAAGTTATGTCTCCTCTAATGATCGGGTCTTGACCGACAATTACCGAGTAAAGACGTGACTGACAGAATGCGCCAGCACTAGGCCATATGGGTGTCACACGCTAGTCTTCGTTCATTATTTTTCGCCTTCGACGAGCCCCATGATTTCGACACGCACGCCGCAACAAGCCCTGGCCGCCCTGCTTGATCGCTACGCGCCGCAGCGCCTCCTGGTGGTAGGTGCCAGCCAGATCCCGGCGGTGGATGCCTTCCTCGCGGCGCATCCGGATTGCGAACTGTTTCACGCCGACGCCGGGGCGCTGCCCGCCGAACTGGCCGGCCAGCGCTACGACCTCGCACTGCTGGCCGACTGCCTGGAGCACCTGCCGCGGCGCGAAGCGCAGCAACTGGTGGGCGGCATCCGCAACCTCAACAGCAGCCGCGTGGCGGTACTGGTAGACCTCGACGCGGCCCAGGCGCAGGACGCCGACTTCTACGCCCTGGCCATGCAGGCCTGCGAGCGCTTCCAGCGCGACGAGCAGGTGATCACCCTGTTCACCTACGATCTGCACGAATACAAACAGGTCCCGGACTGGCTCAATGCGAAGTTCTGGGCCAACCCGGAAAACTTCGGCAAGTACTGGTGGTGACCATGATCGAACCGACCTGCCCCTGCGGCAGCGGCCGCCCATTACCCGACTGCTGCGGGCGCTTCCATGCCGGCGTCGCGGCGCCCACCGCCGAGGCGCTGATGCGCTCGCGCTACAGCGCCTACGCGCTGGGCCTGGTGGATTACCTGCGCGACACGACGCTGCCCGCCCAGCAACAGGGCCTGGACCTGGACGCGATCCGTACCTGGAGCCTGGGCAGCACCTGGCTGGGCCTGGAAGTGGTGAGTCATGAAGTGCTCGGCGGCCAGCCGGAACATGCACGAGTGACCTTCATTGCACGCTGGCACGATGCCGGCGGCGAACACAGCCACCGCGAGTGTTCGGGATTCGTCCAGCGCGACGGGCGCTGGTACTTCCTCGACCCCACCGTAGCGATGAAGCTGGGACGCAACGACCCGTGCCCCTGCGGCGCCGGCGGCAAGCTGAAGAAATGCTGCGGGCCCTGGATTGAGTAGACAGCATCGAGTAAGGCGCGAACTCGCCCCACTTGGGGGCGTTCGGTGTCTGGGCTAGAATCCGCGCTTTTTTCCGGGGCGGCGGTGTTTCGCCGCACCGGCTACTCCTGCCGGACCTCGCCATGCTGCTGACCGTTCTCTATATCATCGCCATCACCGCCGAAGCCATGACCGGCGCGCTGTCCGCCGGCCGGCGGAGCATGGACCTGTTCGGCGTGGTGCTGGTGGCCTGCGTCACCGCCCTGGGTGGCGGTTCAGTGCGCGACATGCTACTGGGCCACTATCCGCTGACCTGGGTGCGTCACCCGGAGTACCTGGCACTGACGGCCGGCGCGGCGCTTGTCACGGTGTTCATCGCGCCGCTGATGCGCCACCTGCGCTCGATGTTCCTCGCGCTGGACGCCGTGGGCCTGGTGGCCTTCACCCTGATCGGTTGCCAGGTCAGCCTGGAGATGGGCCACAGCCTACTGATCGCCGCCGTGAGCGGGGTGATTACCGGAGTATTCGGCGGCATCCTGCGGGACATCTTCTGCAACGACGTGCCGCTGATCTTCCGCCGCGAGCTGTACGCCAGCGTGTCGTTCGCCAGCGCCTGGTGCTACCTGATCTGCCTGCAGATCGACCTGCCCAAGGAGCAGGCCATGCTGATCACCCTGTTTGCCGGCTTCCTGTTCCGCATGCTGGCGATCCGCTTCCGTTGGGAAATGCCCAAGTTCGTCTACAAGGACGACCCGCACCAGGGCGACTGATCAGTCCTGTAGCTTGAGGTGGCTGGTATCTGGCGCAGGCGCAGCAGGCTCGGGCTTGGCCTGGCCCATGTCGCTGCCCACCGGGGCGACACTGAACTGGCTGAGGTCCACGCGCGGCGCCTGGGCGTCGGGCTTCTCGTCCTGCAGGTCGGTGCCCACCGGCGCCAGCCCGAAGTCCGGAGCATCCACGTCGGCGAATGCCGCCATGTATTCGTCTCGCGGCGCCACTTTCAGGCGACCCTGCGCCGCAGCAGGCTGTACGGGTGCGCTGACAGGCTCGGCGGGCGGCGGCGGGGCCAGTTCGATTTCCTCGATCTGCGCGTCCATGTCGACCACTTCGACGACGGCGCCAGCGCGCTCGATCACACTGCGGTACTTTTCCGCGGCCTCGGCATCGAGGTTGTTCTTGATCACCATGCGCCGGCCGGAGAACAGCAGTTCGATGCGCTGCGCGTCGGCCTGGAACAGCCTGGCCAGGTTGGCTTTCACCGTTTCGAGCTGAGCACCCGGTACGGTCTGTCCCGAGAAGGCAATCTCATAGCGGCTCATCTTCACTCTCCTGTGTTAACCCGCCGGTTACATTCGGCCAGTATGGTGCAGCTTCTTTTAACGTAACAACAACTTGCGGCCGAGCAGGTGCTTGGTACACTGGGGCGTCTTGAGGGGTAGACATGAATTATCAGGCGCAAATGATAAGAATTCTCAGCCTGTTCTGGCTGTTCGGCCTAGTCTCCGGCTGCGGCTGGATGTCAGGCAATTTCGAGCAACCCGACGTGAAGCTGCAGAAAGTCGACGTCGTGAAAGCTCGTTTGCTGGAGCAGGAATTCGTCCTGCATTTCCGCATCGACAACCCGAACGACTTCAGCCTTCCGGTTCGCGGCCTGGCCTACAAGGTCAAGCTCAATGATGTCGATCTCGCCGAGGGCGAGTCGAATAACTGGTTCACAGTGCCGGCCAATGGTTACGAAACCTTCGAGGTGCCCGTGACCACCAACCTGTGGCGGCACATGAAGTACATCGTCAAGCTGCTGGAAGACCCGGACAAGCCGATCAGGTACAACCTCACCGGCGAGGTGAAGACCGGCCTGCTTTTCGGACAGAGCGTGCACATCGCCCGTAATGGCGAGATAATTCCCGGCGATTTCATCCCCGAGTGAGCGTCACCATGAGCCAGGAACCCCACGTACACGGTCCGAACTGCAACCACGACCACGATCATGACCACCACCATGATCACGGCCACGTGCACGGCCCGCACTGCAACCACAGCCAGGAGCCGGCGCGTAACCCGCTCAAGGACGTGGGCCGCAATGATCCTTGCCCTTGCGGCAGCGGCAGCAAGTACAAGAAGTGCCACGGCGCCTGACCCAGGCCCCGAGTACTGCGAAGAAGGCCCGCCAAGCGCGGGCCTTCTGCTGTCCGGCCCAACTATTCGCCTGCCGCTGAAAATCCCGCCGCGCGCGGCTTGCGCAGCTTTCCTCGGCTCACTAACGTAGCGCCTTTTCCGCGATCCTCTTCGTGCAGGAGCACATTCCCATGGCCCCGCGAGCCTTCCGCCGGCTTCCCAGCTTCGGCCTTGCCGCCACCCTCAGCGCCGCTGTCAGCCTCACCGGTTGCCAGGGCTGGCTCAACGACCGCTATGCAGGCAGCCTGCCGCCGAGCTACGGCGTGCAGCCAATCAAGGGCCTGGCGGACAACGTGTCGATCCGCCGCAACAGCCTGGGGATGCCGCTGATCGAGACCAGCACCTTCCACGATGCGCTGTTCACCCTGGGCTACGTGCATGCCAGCGACCGCATCAGCCAGATGGTCGGCCTGCGCCTGATGGCCCAGGGACGCCTGTCGGAGATGGTCGGCCCCGGCGCCCTGGAGACCGACCGTTTCATGCGCACGGTGAACCTGAAGAAGGCCGCCGATGCGCTTTACGCCGGCTCCTCGCCACGCCTGAAGCGCTTCTTCGAGACCTACGCGCGCGGCGTCAACGCCTACCTGTACCGCTACCGCGACAAGCTGCCGATGGACCTCGCCGAGTCAGGCTACCGTCCCGAATACTGGAAGCCGGAAGACTCCGCGCTGGTCTTCAGCCTGCTGAACTTCGGCCTGGCGGTGAACCTGCAAGAGGAGATCGCCTCCCTGGTGCTCGCGCAGAAGGTCGGCGCCGACAAGCTGCCCTGGCTGACGCCGATCTACCCGGACGAAGCTCTGCCCTTCGAGGAAGCCGAGAAACTCAAGGGCCTGCGCCTGGATGGAAAAATCGCTGGCCTCGACGCCCTCGACCGCGCCGCCGGGCAGGTTGCTTCGCTGCAGATGATGGGCGTCGCCGCCTCCAACAACTGGGCCATCGCCCCGCAGCGCACGCGCAGCGGCAAGAGCATCCTGGCCAACGACACCCACCTGCCGCTGTCCATGCCTTCGGTGTGGAACTACGTGCAGATCCGCTCGCCCAAGTACAACGCCGCGGGCGTCTCCATCGCCGGCGTGCCGGGCGTGGTTGCTGGCTTCAACGGCAAGCTGGCCTGGGGTATGACCATGGTCATGGGCGACAACCAGGACCTCTTCCTCGAGCAGGTGAAGCGCCAGGGCAGCAAGCTCTACTACCTCGCCGACGGCCAGTGGAAGCCCACCATCGAGCGCAACGAGACCTTCTTCATCAAGGGGCAGAGCCCGGTCCGCGAAGTCATCTACGAGACCCGCCACGGCCCGCTGCTCAATAGCGCGCTGGGCGAGCGCAAGCACGACTTGCAACCGCTGCCGCTGTCCAGCGGCTACGGCATCGCCTACCAGAGCATCCAGGGCGAAACCGACCGCACCCTCGACGCCTTCTTCGACCTGTCCCGCGCGAAGAACGTCGAGCAGGCCTTCGACGCCACCCGCGACGTGCGCGCAATGGCGCTGAACATCGTGTTCGCCGACGAAAAACACATCGGCTGGCAGGTCACCGGGCGCTTCCCCAACCGCAAGGAAGGCCGCGGCCTGCTGCCCTCCCCCGGCTGGGACGGCCGCTATGACTGGGACGGCTACGCCGACCCGATCCTGCACCCGTCCGACCAGGACCCCGCGCAGGGCTGGCTCGGCACCGCGAACCACCGCAGCGTGCAGCCGGGCTACGGCGCGCAGCTGTCCAGCTCCTGGTACTACCCGGAGCGCTACGAGCGCATTGCCCAGCTCGCCGGCGGCAGCAAGAGCCACGACTACCGCAGCATGATCGCCATGCAGTACGACCAGACCACGCCGTTCGCCGGCAAGCTGCAGTCGATGCTGGATGCACCGGGCATGGCGCAGCCGCTGAAGAAAGCCATCGACGCCCTGCCCGCCGACCAGCGCGCCCGCGCCCGCGAAGCGCTGGACCGGATCATGGCATTCGACGGCAAGCTCTCGGCCACCTCCGGCGACGCCGCGCTCTACGAAGCCTTCCTGCAGGAAAGCACCAAACAGATCTTCCTCGACGAACTGGGCCCGGAAGACAGCCCGTCGTGGAAGGCCTTCGTCGAGACTGCCAACCTCTCCTACTCGGCCCAGGCCGACCACCTGCTGGGCCGTGACGACAGCCCGTTCTGGGACGACACACGCACCCCGCAGAAGGAAGACAAGCCGGCGATCCTCGCCCGCAGCCTGGCTGCCGCCACCGCCTTCTGCGAGCAGAAGCTGGGCAGCGACCGCCACGCCTGGCAGTGGGGCAAGCTGCACACCTACGAGTGGGTCAGCGACAGCACCAAGATGGCGCCCAACCTGAGCGCCGGCGACCGTGCCAGCCTGGGCGCGATCAAGGGCTATCTGGACCGCGGCCCCTACCCGGCCGGCGGCGACCACAGCACGCTGAACGTCTCGGCCTACCACTGGGGCCAGGACTTCAACACCTGGCTGATCCCGGCCATGCGCATCGTCGTCGACTTCGGCCAGAGCGAGCCGATGATCGGCCTCAACAGCAGCGGCCAGTCCGGCAATCCGGCCAGTCCGCACTACGCGGACGGCATTGATGCCTGGCTGAAAGGCAACTACATGAGCTTCCCCTTCCAGTCGCAGAACCTGGAGAAGGTCTACGGCGTGAAACGCCTGACACTGGTGCCGGAGAAGTGATGATCTGAAAAATATTTCCGGGGACCGGGAACTTGGTCCCCGCCCCGGAATCAGATTTGTCGACTTACTCCATGATCATATTCAGGCACCCTCTGGGTGCCTTTCTTTTTTCCCCGCTTCGTTTCCGCTGCACCTCCCTTCGCAACACTCTTCTCCGGCCGGTACTCCCTCGCATCCTTTCCCACAGGAGTCATCGTCATGTCCGAATCTCTCATCGTCATCACCGGCGGCCCTGGCGCCGGCAAGAGCACGCTGCTCGAACATCTGCACCAGCATCACGGCCTGAATATCGTTGAGGAAGGTGGCCGCGCGATCATCCGCGAGCAACTGGCCCGTGGCGGCGATGCACTGCCGTGGGCAAACCGGGAGGCTTTCTGCCGGGAAATGTTCGAGCATGCGCTGACGACCCGCGAACAAGCGCTCGCCGCGGGTGGACTATGGCTGTTCGATCGCGGCCTGCCGGATGTGCTGGGATACGCGCGGCTATGCGGGCTGCCGATTCCCAATGCGCTGGAAACCGCTGCAGAGGCACTGCGCTATGGGCGGACCGTGTTCCTGGCACCAGCGTGGGAAGCCATCTACCGCAACGACGCCGAACGCTGGCAGGACTTCAGCGAAGCGCGGCGAACGGCGGCGGTGATGGCCGCAGTCTACGAGGCGCTGGGGTATCGCGTCGTGCAGTTGCCACTCGCGAGCCTGGAGGAACGAGCGGCCTTCGTACTGGAAGTCCTAGGGACGGCTCATCACGCCCATTGAGGCAGCGGCAGCAGGCGGTTCGGGAATACTCACACTGAGGGACACCACGACCTGACGGCTCTCGCCCTGGATGCCGTAGTCGTCGGAGTTGCCATAACCCAGCCAGACTTCGCTGTTGCCGCTCATGCGGACATCGGACAGCTCGTCACCGTCACCTTCGTGGCCATTGAGCCAGCCGGACGCGGCACCGCGCTCCTGCCCCAGATGCAGCGTGTCATCCACGGCGAAGGTCAGCGGGTCCTTGCCCGGCTCGACCTGATCCAGCCAACCGAGGAACAACGACGGCGTGAATCGGCTATGCAGCCAGCAGCGCAGCTCGGTCAGGCGCTGGCCCTTGAACACCAGCAGCGTGGCGTTGCCGTAGAGCAGGCCCTGTTCGCCGCCGCGCATGGGCAAGCGCGCCGTGGGCTCGCCCAGGCGTTCGACGAATTGGTTCAGGGGAGCGTTGGACGGGAGGCCGAGCACTTCGCCACCGGGAGTGACGTTGAGTTCGGCTGCCGCCAGATGGCCGCTGGCGCCCAGCAACAGGGCGCAAAGCAGGCCCCGCAATCCTTGCGAGGTCATGTCCGTTTCTCTCTGTGCGGCGCGATCAGGCCTTGGGCAGGGTGACGCCGGTCTGGCCCTGATACTTGCCGCCGCGATCGCGGTAGGACACTTCGCAGGCTTCGTCCGACTGCAGGAACAGCATCTGCGCCACGCCTTCGTGGGCGTAGATCTTCGCCGGCAGGTTGGTGGTGTTGGAGAACTCCAGGGTCACGTGGCCCTCCCACTCCGGCTCCAGAGGAGTCACGTTGACGATGATGCCGCAGCGCGCGTAGGTGCTCTTGCCCAGGCAAATGGTCAGCACGTCGCGCGGGATGCGGAAGTACTCGACGGTGCGGGCGAGGGCGAAGGAGTTCGGCGGGATGATGCAGACGTCGCTGTTGATGTCCACGAAGCTCTTCTCGTCGAAGTTCTTCGGGTCGACCACCGCCGAGTGGATGTTGGTGAACACCTTGAATTCGGCGGCGCAGCGCACGTCGTAGCCGTAGCTGGAAACACCGTAGGAAATCACCCGGCTGTCATCGGCACCGCGAATCTGGCGCTCGACGAACGGCTCGATCATGCCGTGTTCCTGAGCCATGCGGCGAATCCACTTGTCCGATTTGATGCTCATGGCGGGTGTCCTGTGCGGCGGTTGAAAAAAGAAGGCGAATCTTACCGGCAGGCGCGCCGCCCGGCAAAGGGGCACGCCCGGCGGCGTGGTCACAGATCAGTCGTCGCTGATGGAGATGTTCGGCATGTCCGGCGCGGCCTTCTCGCTCAGGGCGATGCGGGCGCCGACGCAGCGGGCCATTTCCTGGTAGATCATCGCCAGCTGGCTTTCCGGGTCGGCGATCACCGTGGGCTTGCCGCCGTCGGCCTGCATGCGGATGGCCATGGACAGCGGCAACGAGGCCAGCAGCTCCACGCCGTACTGCGCGGCCAGCTTCTCGCCGCCGCCTTCTCCGAAAAGATGCTCGGCATGCCCGCAGTTGGAGCAGATGTGCACGGCCATGTTCTCGACCACGCCCAGCACCGGGATGTTGACCTTGCGGAACATCTCCACGCCCTTCTTCGCGTCGAGCAGGGCCAGGTCCTGCGGGGTGGTGACGATCACCGAGCCGGCCACCGGGACTTTCTGCGCCAGGGTCAGCTGGATGTCACCGGTGCCCGGAGGCATGTCGATGACCAGATAATCGAGGTCGTTCCAGGCGGTCTGGGTAATCAGCTGCAGCAGCGCGCCGGAAACCATCGGGCCGCGCCACACCACCGGGGTGTTGTCGTCGGTGAGGAAGGCCATGGACATGACTTCCACACCGTGGGCTTCCAGCGGGATGAACCACTTCTGGTCGCGGATCTGCGGCCGGGTGCCCTCGGGGATGCCGAACATGATGCCCTGGCTCGGGCCATAGATGTCGGCGTCGAGGATGCCCACCTTGGCGCCTTCGCGGGCCAATGCCAGCGCGAGGTTGGCGGCGGTGGTGGACTTGCCCACGCCGCCCTTGCCGGAGGCCACGGCGATGATGTTCTTGACGTTGCTCATGCCCGGCACCTGGGCCTGGGCCTTGTGCGCGGCGATGCGGGTTTCCACCTTGACCAGGGCCGAGTCGACGCCGTCGAGCGCTTCCAGGGCCATCTGCACGGTCTGCGCCAGGCCGTTCTTGAACAGGCCGGCGGCGTAGCCCAGTTCCAGGGTCAGCGAGATACGCCCGCCCTGGATGTCCAGCTCGCGCAGGTAGCCGGCGTCCAGCAGGTTCTGGCCGGTATGAGGGTCGTTGATCTGGCGGAGAAGGTTTTCCACCGTGGCTCGGTTGGCGGCGCCCATGGGTACTCCCGATGAAAGACTGAGCAGAATGGGCGGGTATCTTACGCCTCTCGCCGCGGCCTTGCTCGGGTCATCGGGGGTAGGCCCGGTTCGCGAGCAAGCTCGCTCCTACAGGTTCATGCAGAGTTGCCGCTCTTCGTAGGAACGAGGGGGACGCCTAGTTCTTGCTCGCGAACAGCCCAAGCGCCTGATGCTCAAAGGTGAATTCGCCCCTGCAGCCAAGCGGGCCACGGATGAAAATTTCGCCCCGCCCCTATATAGTTGCCGATTCCCTCGTTTTAACCGGAACGGCCGATCATCATGTCCGAAGCCCGCAAGATCCTCGTCACCAGCGCCCTGCCCTACGCCAATGGTTCGATCCACCTGGGTCACATGCTGGAGTACATCCAGACCGACATCTGGGTGCGCTTCCAGAAGATGCGTGGCAACCAGGCGGCGTACGTGTGCGCGGACGATGCCCACGGATCGGCCATCATGCTGCGCGCCGAGCGCGAAGGCATCACTTCCGAGCAACTGATCGACGGTGTGCGCGCCGAGCACATGGCCGATTTCGCCGACTTCATGGTCAACTTCGACAACTACCACTCGACCCATTCGGAAGAGAACCGCGAGCTGTCCTCGGCGATCTACCTGAAGCTGCGCGACGCCGGCCACATCGCCACCCGTCCGGTGACGCAGTACTTCGACCCGGAAAAGCAGATGTTCCTGGCCGACCGCTTCATCAAGGGCACCTGCCCGAAGTGCGGCACCGCCGACCAGTACGGCGACAACTGCGAAGCCTGCGGCGCGACCTACGCCCCGACCGAGCTGAAAGACCCGAAATCGGCGATCTCCGGCGCCACCCCGGTGCTCAAGGAATCGCTGCACTACTTCTTCAAGCTGCCTGACTTCCAGGACATGCTGCAGCAGTGGACCCGTAGCGGCACCCTGCAGGACTCGGTGGCCAACAAGCTCGCCGAATGGCTGGACTCCGGCCTGCAGGAGTGGGACATCTCCCGCGATGCGCCGTACTTCGGCTTCGAAATTCCCGACGCACCGGGCAAATACTTCTACGTCTGGCTGGACGCACCGATCGGCTACATGGCCAGCTTCAAGAACCTCTGCGCGCGCCGCCCGGAACTGGACTTCGACGCCTACTGGAAAGAGGGCTCCGAGGCCGAGCTGTACCACTTCATCGGCAAGGACATCGTCAACTTCCACGCACTGTTCTGGCCCGCCATGCTCCAGGGCGCCGGCTACCGCAAGCCGACCGCGGTCAACGTGCACGGCTACCTGACCGTCAACGGCCAGAAGATGTCCAAGTCGCGCGGCACCTTCGTCAAGGCGCGCACCTACCTGGACCACCTGGACCCGGAATACCTGCGCTACTACTACGCCTCCAAACTGGGCCGCGGCGTGGACGACCTCGACCTGAACCTCGAAGACTTCGTGCAGAAGGTCAACTCCGACCTGGTCGGCAAGGTGGTCAACATCGCCAGCCGTTGCGCCGGATTCATCCACAAGGGCAACAACGGCCTGCTGGTGGACGCCAATCCTGCGCCGGAACTGGTCGAGGCCTTCCGCACTGCCGCGCCGAGCATCGCCGCCGCCTACGAAGCCCGTGACTTCGGCCGCGCCATGCGCGAGATCATGGCCCTGGCCGACCAGGCCAACGCCTGGATCGCCGACAAGGCCCCGTGGTCGCTGAACAAGCAGGAAGGCAAGCAGGACGAAGTCCAGGCCATCTGCGCCCTGGGCGTGAACCTGTTCCGTCAGTTGGTGATCTTCCTTAAGCCCGTGCTGCCGAAGCTGGCCGAAGCCGCCGAAGCCTTCCTCAACGTCGCCCCGCTGAAGTGGGCCGACCACGAGCAACTGCTGGCCAACCACCAACTGAACCCGTTCAACCCGCTGATGACCCGTATCGAGCCTGCGAAAATCGAAGCCATGATCGAAGCCTCCAAGGAAGACCTCGCCGCCGCCAACCAGCCCACTGGTAATGGCGAACTGACCAAGGACCCGCTGGCCGCGGAGATCAACTTCGACGCCTTCGCCGCCGTCGACCTGCGCATCGCGCTGATCGAGAAGTGCGAGTTCGTCGAGGGCGCCGACAAGCTGCTGCGCCTGTCCCTGGACATCGGCGACGAGAAGCGCAACGTGTTCTCCGGCATCAAGAGCGCCTACCCGGACCCGAGCAAGCTCGAAGGCCGCCTGACCCTGTACGTGGCCAACCTGGCCCCGCGCAAGATGAAGTTCGGCATCTCCGAAGGCATGGTCCTGGCCGCCGGCCCCGGCGGTGAAGAGATCTACCTGCTGAGCCCCGACAGCGGCGCCAAACCCGGCCAGCGCGTCAAGTAAGCGCACCTCATCAAGGCAAGGAGGCCATCGATGAAACTGCACCTCTGGGCAGCGCTCGGCCTGAGCGCCGCCCTCGCCGGCTGCGGCGCTCCCTCGGAGCACGCCGCCGGCTCCGGCGCCGCTTTCCAGGGGGAAGCGGCGAAAGCCGGTTCCTTCCTCGCCTATGAACATCAGGTCGGCATCCGCCTGGCCAGCGAGCGCATCGACGCGCAACTGGCTGCCTCCCGCGATGCCTGCACGCAGAGCCACTTTGGCCAGTGCGAGCTGATCGCCATCGAGCAGAGCGGCGACAGCCAGATGCGCAGAGCGCACCTCGTCGTACGCATCGTTCCCGAAGGCGTGGAAAAACTCGTCGCCCTCGCAGCCGAAGGCGGGCAACTGCAGAGTCGCAGCACCCGCGCCGAAGACCTCGCCCAGGCGGTCAGCGACAACCAGCAACTGCGCGAGCGGCTGGAGCGCGAGTACCAGACCCTGCAGGGCTTCCAGGGCCGCAAGGACATGAGCGTCAGCGACCTGCTGGCCCTGGCGAAGGCCACCGCCGAGGTCGAGCAGCAACTGCACGCCGCAAGCCAGGACGCCGCACAGCAACAACGGCGCATCTCCACCAACCTGCTGACCCTGGACTTCTCCAGCGAATACCAGCCCAGCGGTCGCTGGTCGCGCATCGGCAAGGCCTTCGGCAACTCGCTCGACGAACTCACCGACGGCACCGTCAATGCCATCCAGACAGCCGCGTATGGCCTGCCACTGCTGGTCGTGCTGCTGATCGCCGGCCTGCTCCTGCGCTGGCTATGGCGAAAACTCGGAACCCGGCGCGCCACGAACCAAGCATGAAGAAATCCAACATCGTCTTCACCACCCTGCTTACTGGCGGGGTGCTCTACAGCGTGCTGCACCACAACCCGGTGTACCGTGATCTCTACGCCAATCGCGAGGACTGCCTGAAGGACTGGGGCACGACGCCCAACGCCTGCGAGCCGGAATCCACCAGCAGCGGTGGCGGCAGCTACGTCGGCAGCTCTGGGCGCTATCGCGGGCCGAGCTACGAGGACGGCTCGCGGCCGAGGACCGCTCAGACCTACCAGGTGCAATCGCGCCAACTGGTCACCCGCGGCGGTTTCGGCCACTCCGGCGCGCGCTTCTCCGGGGGCGGCTGATGCGTCGCCTGGTCATGACGCCGCGTACCGACTGGCGCGAGCGTTGCGAGGCGGTCGGCTTCACTTTCCACAGCATCGACGGCCTGTACTGGGACGAATCGGTGGCCTACGAATTCAGCCTCGAACAGATCGAGACGCTGGAGGCCGCCAGCGAAGACCTGCACCAGCGCTACCTGGAATGCGTGGAATGGGTGATCCGTACCGGTCATTTCGAGCCCTTCCAGCTGCCGCCGGGTGCGCGCGAGGAAATCATCCGCTCCTGGAACCGCCAGGACCCGAGCCTGTACGGCCGCTTCGACTTCGCCTGGAACGGCGAAGGCCCGCCGAAGATGCTCGAGTACAACGCCGACACACCCACCGGCCTGCTGGAAGCCAGCGTGGTGCAGTGGCAGTGGCTGAACGACGTGAACCCGGCCGCCGACCAGTTCAACTCGCTGCACGAGAAGCTGATCGCGCGCTGGAAGGCCATCGCCACGGATGGCCTGCTGCACTTCACTGCCATCGACGGCCACGAGGAAGACACCGGCAACGCCCTCTACCTGCTCGACACCGCGCACCAGGCCGGCCTGTCCACACGCTACCTGCCGCTGGAGTTCATCGGCCATCACGCCGGACGCGGCACCTTCATCGACCAGTACGAGCAGGACATCCGCCACTGCTTCAAGCTCTACCCCTGGGAATGGCTGCTGCAGGACAGCTTCGCCGAGCACCTGGAGCGAAGTGACGTCCGCTTCCTGGAGCCAGCGTGGAAGCTGCTGATGTCGAGCAAGGCCATGCTGCCGATCCTCTGGAAGCTCAACCCGCAGCACCCCAACCTGCTGCCCGCCAGCTATCGCCAGGACATTCCCGGCGCCTACGTACGCAAGCCGCTGTATTCCCGCGAGGGCGAGAACATCCGCATCGTCGCCGGCGACCTGCAGCTGGAAAGCAACGGCCCCCACGCCGACGCGCCCTGCATCTACCAGGGCTATGCGCCGCTGGCCAACAACGATGGCAACTACGCCGTGCTCGGCTGCTGGGTGATCGACGGCGAGGCCGCCGGCCTGGGCATCCGCGAGGACGCCAGCGCCATCACCCGCGACAGCAGCCGCTTCGTTCCCCACTATTTCGTCTGAAGGATCCGCCATGAACCTGCTGCAGACCCTGCCCAACTTCCTCGCCTACTTCGCCTCGGCCATCGGCCTGTTCGGGCTGTTCGGGCTGTTCACCAGCCTCTACATCCGCCTGACGCCCTACGCGGAAATCCAGCTGATCCGCCAGGGCAACCTCAGCGCCGCCGTGGCCCTGGTCGGCACCCTGCTGGGCTTCGCCCTGCCGCTGGCCAGCGCCATCGCCCACAGCGTCAGCCTGGTCGACATGCTGATCTGGGGCGTGATCGCCATGCTGGTGCAGGTGCTGGTGTTCCTCGGCCTGTCGCGCCTGGTGCCGGAGCTAAAGGGCGGCATCGAAAGCAACACCCTGGCCCACGGCGTATTCCTCGGCGGCGCCTCGCTGTGCATCGGCCTGCTCAACGCCGCGTGCATGACCTACTGAGCGTCTTCGCAGTCCACGTCGCCGCCACCCAGGTGCTCGAAGCCTTCCAGGTAGAGGCACGACGCATCCGACGCACAGTCCTGCAGCGAAGCGTTGCTCAGGTTGTCCCGTGAAGTGGGGTCTTCCAGGTTCACCTGCGGGAAAATATCGGCGACCTCCTCGGCGGTCATGATCCTCTCGAAGGTGACGTTGACCGATTGCAGCCGGCCGAACTCCCAGTCCAGGTCCACCGCCGCGATGCGCGGGTCGATCTGGCGCACCAGCGCTTCGGGCAACTGCGGGCCGGCGTAGCTGAGGTCAGTGTCGTGGCAGGCATCGC
Source organism: Pseudomonas sp. PDM18 (assembly GCF_014852585.1). Lineage (GTDB taxonomy): Bacteria > Pseudomonadota > Gammaproteobacteria > Pseudomonadales > Pseudomonadaceae > Pseudomonas. The sequence continues at coordinate 52,285 of NZ_JACVBX010000021.1, forward strand.
CCCAGTTGCTCAGCTTCTTGCTGGCGGCGCAGCTGAACTGTGCGTCGGCGTGGCCGGTACGCTGCTCCAGCAGACAGGCGAAGTCAGCGAGATTCATGCGCGGCCAACCGACTAGGTCAGCGGTGGTGAAGGGTGCGGCCGAAGCCAGGCTACTGGAGAACAACAGGTAGAGGGCTATGAAGCGTCCGGACAAGGGGGTGCGCATCGCGACTTCCGTGAGAGGAACCGATCAGGTTCGGCAGCCGCCGATATTCCTCCGGCCGCCCCTGGCACCGCAACTGATTTACAGCGCGGCAAGATTGTCCCCGCTGAGCAATGCGCATAACCTATGCGCATCTACCGTGGAGGTGCTCATGCACATGATCTACGACCCCCAGGCGCCGAAGAAAGCCACCAATCTGAGCCTCAACAGTGACCTGCTGAAACAGGCTCGTGAGCTGGACGTGAACCTCTCGGCGGTGCTGGAGGAGGCGCTGGCCGATGTGGTCAAGGAGCGCCTGGGCCAGCGCTGGCTGGAGCAGAACCGCGAAGCCATCGAAACCTACAACCAGCACGTCGAGGAAACCGGCGTGTTTAGCGATGGATTGCGGAGCTTCTGATGAAGCAGTTCGATCTCTACCGCAACGCCAACCCGCGCACCTGCGAGGCGATCCCGCTGCTGCTGGACGTACAGAGCGACCTGCTGGCCTCGCTGAACACGCGTATGGTGATCCCGCTCAGCCGCGCCAGGGGCCTGGCCGGCATCCATCGACTGATGCCGCAAGTGCACGTGGGCGATGAGACGCTCCTGCTGCTGACCCCACAGATGGCCGGTATCTCCCGCCGTGAGCTGGGCGAGCCGGTGGGCAGTCTGGCGCACCTGCGCCTGGAGATCATCGCCGCCATCGACCTGCTGATCAGCGGAATCTGAGCATGAACAGCCCACATCCGAGCACGGGGCGCCGGCCATGACCGAACTCGCCCTGATCCTGGTCAGCGCCATCCTGGTCAACAACTTCGTACTGGTGCAGTTCCTCGGCATCTGCCCGTTCATGGGCGTGTCGCGCAAGATCGAGACGGCGCTCGCGCTGGCCCTGGCGACCACCTTCGTCCTCACCCTCGCCTCGGCGCTGAGTTACATCCTGCAGCGCTACGTGCTGCAACCGCTGGACCTGGAGTTCCTGCGCACCATCGGCTTCATCCTGGTGATCGCCGTGGTGGTGCAGTTCACCGAACTGCTGGTGAACAGGACCAGCCCGCTGCTGGCCCGCACGCTGGGCATCTTCCTGCCGCTGATCACCACCAACTGCATCGTGCTGGGCGTTGCGCTGCTCAATGCGCGCAAGGCCGAGTTCGGCTTCCTGCAATCCACCTTCCAGGGCTTCGGTGCCGGGCTGGGCTTCACCCTGGTGCTGGTGCTCTTCGCCGCCCTGCGCGAGCGCATCGCCATCGCCGACGTGCCCAAGCCGTTCAAGGGCGCGGCCATCGGCATGATCACCGCCGGGCTGATGTCCCTGGCGTTCATGGGCTTCAGCGGGTTGCTCAAGCCATGATCGCGGCGCTGCTGATTATCGTGGTTTGCCTCGGCGGCGCCGTGGCGCTGCGCCTGGCCTCAGCGCGGTTGAAGCTCGCAGGCGAGCCCATCGCCGGGCAGATCAATGACCTGCTGCCGCAGACCCAGTGCGGCCAGTGCGGCTACGCCGGCTGCAAGCCCTACGCCCAGGCCATTGCCGAGGGTGACGCGATCAACAAATGCCCGCCCGGCGGCGCCGCGACCATCGCCGCCCTCGCCGAACTGCTGGACGTCGAACCCCTGCCGCTGGACGCCGCCGAAGAGACGCCACAGCGCGTGGCCTATATCCGCGAGGCCGAGTGCATCGGCTGCACCAAGTGCATCCGCGCCTGCCCAGTGGACGCCATCGTCGGCGCGGCCAAGCTGATGCATACGGTGATAGCCGACGAATGCACCGGCTGCGACCTGTGCCTGGAACCCTGCCCGGTGGACTGCATCGAGATGCGCGATCTGCCGGTGCGCGTCGCCGACTGGAAATGGCCGCTGCCAAAGGGCCGGCTGATCCAGACCGATCGGCAGCAGGCGGCATGAACGCGCAGGTCTGGCGCTTCCCCGGCGGCCTGCAGTTGCCGGCCAACAAGCAGCAATCCACCGCCACGCTGATCCAGCAACCGCCGCTGCCCCGCCGCCTGGTGCTGCCGCTGCAGCAGCACATCGGCGAGCCCGCCGTGCCCTGCGTCGAAGTCGGCCAACGCGTGCTCAAGGGCCAGTTGATCGCCGAGGCTGGCAGCGCCATCAGTGCTGCGCTGCATGCACCGACTTCCGGCAGCGTGGTCGCGATCGGCGAGCAACCCTATCCGCACAGCTCCGGCCTTTTGGTGCCCGCCATCGTCATCGACAGCGACGGCGCGCAGACGTGGATCGAGCTCACACCCGAGCCCGAGTATGTATCCCTCTCCGGCGTCGAACTGCTGCAGCGCATTCGTCAGGCAGGCATCGCCGGCCTTGGCGGCGCCGGCTTCCCCACCGCGGCCAAGCTCGCCTCCCGCGCTCAGGACGACCTGCACACCCTGATCATCAACGGCGCCGAGTGCGAGCCCTACATCAGCGCCGACGACCTGCTGATGCGCGAGCGCGCCGTCGAACTGGTCGAAGGCATCGAGGTGCTGATGCACATCCTCCAGCCGCAGCAGGTGCTGCTCGGCATCGAGGACAACAAGCCCGAGGCCATCGCCGCCGTGCAGGCCGCCATTGGCGAACGGCCGATCCGCCTGCAACCGGTGCCGACCCGCTACCCCTCCGGCGGCGAGCGCCAGCTGATCCAGGTGCTCACCGGCCGCGAAGTGCCTTCGGGCGGACTGCCGGCGGATATCGGCATGCTCTGCGTGAACGTCGGCACCGCCGTCGCCGTGGCCGATGCCGTGCTGCGCGGGCGGCCGCTGATCTCGCGCATCACCACCCTGAGCGGCGCCGCGCTGGCGAGCCCGTGCAATGTCGAAGCGCTGATCGGCACACCGGTAGGCGAGCTGCTGGAGTTCGCCGGCCTCGACCACGCGAAACTGGACCGCTTACTGCTCGGCGGCCCACTGATGGGCGAGAGCCTGCCCTCGCTGGACGTGCCGCTGATCAAGACCGCCAACTGCCTGCTGGCCGCCACGCGCGAAGAGCTGCCGCCACCTGCGCAGGCGCTGCCGTGCATCCGCTGTGGCGACTGTGCACAGGTCTGCCCCGCGAGCCTGCTGCCGCAGCAGCTGTACTTCTTCGCCGAAGACCATCAGCAGCTCATGGCGCACAACCTGTTCGACTGCATCGAGTGCGGCGCCTGCGCCTACGTCTGCCCGTCGAGCATTCCGCTGGTGCAGTACTATCGCGCCTCCAAGGGCGAGATACGCGAGCTGGAACAGCGCCAGTTGAAGGCCGAGCAGTCGCGCCTGCGCTTCGAGCAGCGCCAGGAGCGTCTGCGCTGTGAGGAAGCACAGCGCGCTGCCGACCGCCTCGCCCGGCAGGAGCGAGCGGCGCGCGCGCAGAATGACCAACCCGAGGTCGAAACGCCCGCCGCGCCAGCCGCGCAGTCGGTGATCGAGCGGGTGAAGGCCGAGAAGGCGGTGGGCAATGCACCCGACCAGCTCAAGCGGTTGAAGATCGACGCCAGCATGGCCCAGGTCGCCCTGAACAAGGCGGAGAAGCAACTGGCCGCCCACGACACCGACCAACTGCGCACCCAGGTCGCCAAACTGCGCAGCGCCGCCGCAGAGGCGAAAGCCGCGCTGGCGGCTGCCCAAGCGCAAATCGTCAGCTCGGAACCGGCCCCCGCCGCAGCGCCGGCCGCGGACGAAGCCGTACTGAAGAAAGCGAAGATCGACGCCGCCATGGCGCGCGCCCAACTGAAGAAGTCCGAGAAGGCCTTCGGCGAATCGCCCAGCGACGAGCAGCGCGCCACCCTCGCCTCCTTGCGTGCAGACGTCGAACGCATCGAGCGCCAACTCAACGAACTGCAGGGGCCCGCCATGCCGACCGAACTGAAAACCGGGCATCCCGTCGACGGCGTTCTCGCCCTGCGCGAGGCCAAGGTGGCCTATATCGCCCAGCGCGATGCCCTGCGCGCCGCTGAGCGCGAAGGCGCTACCGCCGAGGAACTGGCCGCGATCCGCCAGTCGCTCGGGGCCGCCGAAGCCGCCCTGCACGCCGCCGAAGACGCCAGTGGCAAGGCGCCGCCGGACCTGGTGCGCACCGACAAGCGCCCGATCACCGATGCCCTGCGCGCCGCCAAAACCGAACTGGCCTACGCCCGCGCCGATCTGAAGAAGCTCGAACGCGAAGGTGCTGGCGAAGCGGCTCTGGCCGTTGCCCGTGAACGCCTGTACGCGGCTGAACGCGGCGTCGCCGACGCCCAGGGCGAGGTGCGCCCATGAAGCTGCCGCGCATCAGCTCGCCCCACGCCACCGGCGCGAATCGCACGCAGAAGGTCATGCTGACCCTGCTAGCCGCCTGCGCACCGGGCGCCCTGGTGCTAATCGGCCTGTACGGCGTCGGCACCCTGTTCAACCTGCTCTGGTGCAGCCTGCTCGCCCTCGCTACCGAGGCGCTCATGCTCAAGCTGCGCGACCGTCCGGTGACCTTTTTCCTCAAGGACGGCAGCGCGCTGGTCACCGCGGTACTGCTCGCCCTCGCCCTGCCGCCCTACTCGCCCTGGTGGCTGAGCGCGATCGCCACGGTGTTCGCGCTGATCTTCGGCAAGCACCTGTATGGCGGCCTCGGACAGAACCCGTTCAACCCGGCCATGGTCGGCTACGCGGTGGTGCTGGTGTCCTTCCCGCAGCAGATGAGCCAGTGGCCGGCACCGGACAGCGCGCTCGGTTTCGCCGAGGGCCTGCGGCAGATCTTCGGCTTCGCAAGCACAGGGCCGGACGCCTGGGTCGGCGCCACGGCGCTGGACGTGGTGCGCAACAACCACAGCCTGACCATGGAAGAACTGCTGGCTCAGTCGCCCGCTTTCGGCAACGTTGGCGGGCGCGGCGTGGAACTGGTCAACCTGGCCTTCCTCACCGGCGGGCTGTTCCTGCTCTGGCGCAAGCTGTTCACCTGGCACGCTCCGGTAGGCATGCTCGGTGGCCTGTTTGTCATGAGCCTGCTGTTCTGGAACGGCACCGGCTCCGACTCCCACGGGTCGCCGCTGCTGCACCTGTTCAGTGGCGCGACCATGCTCGGCGCCTTCTTCATCGTCACCGACCCGGTTTCCGGCGCCACCACCAACCGTGGCCGGCTGATGTTCGGCATCGGCGTCGGCGTGCTCACCTACGTGATCCGCGCCTGGGGCGGCTACCCGGACGGCCTGGCCTTCGCCGTGCTGCTGATGAACCTTGCCGCACCGACCATCGACTACTTCACCCGTCCGCGCACCTACGGGCACAAGAAGCCCGAGCGCGGCTTCAAGGCGGGTGAGCGATGAACCGCACCCTGCTGAAGAATGTCCTGGCGCTGGGCCTGCTCGCGGTGCTTGCCGCCGGCATGGTGTCGATCGTCCATCAGCTCACCGCCCAGCGCATCGACACCGCCCAGCGCGAGGCGCGTGGCCGCACCCTGCTGGAACTGCTGCCCAGGGGCAGCTACGACAACCATCCACTGGAGACCGAAGTCAGCGCCTTCGATCCCAAGCTGCTGGGCCGCGACGAGCCGGCGCCCGCCTACCTCGCCCGGCTCCAGGGGCAGACCACGGCGGTCGTGCTCCAGCCCGTGGCGCGAGATGGCTACGGCGGATCGATCCAGCTGCTGGTGGGGGTAACCGCACAAGGCCGCCTGCTCGGCGTGCGGGTCGTGGCGCACCACGAGACACCCGGCCAGGGCGACCGCATCGAGCTGGGCAGGAGCGACTGGCTGCATGGCTTCGACGGCCGCTCCCTGAGCGACCCGACCGAGGCCGGCTGGAAAGTGAAGAAGGACGGCGGCCAGTTCGATCAGTTCGCCGGCGCCACCGTCACACCTCGCGCGGTGGTCAAGGCCACGCACCTGGCGCTGCAGTACTTCGACGCGCACAAATCCGAGCTGCTGGCCCCTGCGACCTCGGGAGACAAGCATGAGTAATCCCGGCTACCGCGAAATCGCCCTGCAAGGCCTGTGGAAGAACAACCCCGGCCTTGTGCAATTGCTCGGCCTGTGCCCGCTGCTGGGCACCAGCAGCTCCATGGTCAACGCCCTCGGCCTGGGGCTGGCGACGATCTTCGTGCTGGTCTGCTCCAGCGTCGCCGTATCGCTGATCCGTGGCACGCTGAGCGAGGCCGTGCGCCTGCCGGCCTTCCTGCTGGTCATCGCCACCCTCACCACCTGCGTGGAACTGCTGATGCAGGCGTGGCGGTACGAGCTGTATGAAGTGCTGGGCATCTTCGTGCCGCTGATCACCACCAACTGCGTGATCCTCGGTCGCGCGCAATCCTTCGCCGCGAACAACAACGTGGCGCGCTCGGCCTTCGACGCACTGATGATGGGGCTGGGCTTCGCCCTGGTCCTGCTGGCCATCGGCACGCTGCGCGAACTGCTCGGCCATGGCACCCTTTTCGCGGGCATGGACCTGCTGTTCGGCCTCGACGCTGCCAGCTGGAAACTGCAGATTCCCGGCTACCACGGCCTGTTGCTGGCCGTGTTGCCGCCCGGTGCCTTCCTGGTGCTGGGCCTGCTGATTGCCCTGAAGAACCGTATTGATGAAAGCCTGGCGGACCGCGCCAAGGTGCCAGCGGGCGACGGTCCCGCAACCGAGCGCCAACGCGTCCGCGTGACCGGAGTGATCGAATGAATGCCGCCAAGCGCGCGGAGATTTTCCGCCGACTCAAGGAAGACAATCCCAACCCCGAAACCGAACTGGCCTACAGCACGCCCTTCGAGCTGCTGATCGCGGTGCTGCTCTCCGCCCAGGCCACCGACGTCGGGGTGAACAAGGCCACCGCCAAGCTCTACCCGGTGGCCAACACCCCGGAGGCAATCTACGCCCTGGGCGTCGAGGGCCTGTCCGAGTACATCAAAACCATCGGCCTGTATAACAGCAAGGCGAAGAACACCATCGAAACCTGCCGCATCCTCATCGAGAAGCACGGCGGCCAGGTGCCGGAGAACCGCGAAGACCTCGAAGCCCTACCGGGCGTGGGCCGCAAGACGGCCAACGTGGTCCTCAACACGGCTTTCCGACAGCCGGCGATGGCGGTGGATACCCACATTTTCCGCGTTTCCAACCGCACCAACATCGCGCCGGGGCGCAATGTGCTGGAAGTGGAGCGCAAGCTGCTCAAGTTCGTGCCCAAGGAATACCTACTGGATGCGCACCATTGGCTGATCCTGCACGGGCGCTACGTCTGCAAGGCGCGCAAGCCGCAGTGCGGAAGCTGCCGAATCGAGGACCTGTGCGAGTACAAGCACAAGACGTCGGACGATTGAGCGTTATGGGAAAATTCCTTCAGGCCGATTGAAAAAATCTTTTTTACCGCTTGGTTCTTTGTCGTTATAAGGGGCGCCAACACACCCCGTGTTGTGGAGTGCACCGAATGGCAAACGACAAAGAAGACCTCGAACTCGAGGACGATGTCAGCACAGACGACAGCGATGACAGCGCCGAAGCCACAGTAGAGGTCGCCAAGACCAACCTGACCAAGCGCCGCATCATCGACAACTACCTGGAAGAGCGTCGCCTGCAGCGCCAACTGTCCGACTACGATTTCGATCTGTAAGCCTTCTCCTAAGCGAAGTACCTTCATGAAAAAGCCCCGCATCCTGGCGGGGCTTTTTGTTTTTGGTTTTTTGTAGGAGCGAGCTTGCTCGCGAACCGCCCAGCCACAGAGTCGTCGGGAGTCTCTGTTTGCGAGCAATAACGATGGCGTCCCCCTCGCTCCTACACGATCACACCGCTACACCCGCGCGCTGCACCACCCGGTAGCAAGGCTCATACGCCGCCCCGCCCGGCAACTTCATGCGGTGCTGCTCGACGAAGGCCTGCAGCAGTGCATCCAGCGGCTCCATGATGGCCGCGTCACCATGGATCTCGTACGGGCCGAACTCCTCGATCATGCGGATGCCGCGGTCCTTCACGTTGCCGGCGACTATGCCGGAGAACGCCCGGCGCAAGTTCGCCGCCAACTCGTGGGGCGGCACGTCGCGGCCCAGGTCTAGGCCGGCCATGTTCTCGTGGGTCGGCTCGAACGGGCGCTGGAAGCCTTCGTCAATCTTCAGCAGCCAGTTGAAGTGGTAAGCGTCGTTGCGCTCGCGGCGGAACTGCTTGACCTGCTTCAGGCCGGTGCTCATCTCTCGCGCCACCTCCGCCGGGTCGTCGATGATGATGCGGTAGCGCTTCTGCGCCGCCTCGCCCAGGGTCGCGCCGACGAAGGCGTGCAGCTGTTCGATATAGGCCGCCGCACTGCGCGGGCCGGTGAGCACCAGGGGGAACGGCATGTCCTGGTTGTCCGGGTGCATGAGGATGCCCAGCAGGTAGAGGAACTCCTCCGCCGTGCCGACGCCGCCAGGGAACACGATGATGCCGTGGCCGACACGGACGAAAGCCTCTAAGCGCTTCTCAATGTCCGGCAGGATCACCAGTTCGTTGACGATCGGGTTCGGCGCCTCGGCGGCAATGATTCCCGGCTCAGTCAGGCCCAGGTAGCGGCCATCGGTGATGCGCTGCTTGGCATGGCCGATGGTGGCACCCTTCATCGGGCCTTTCATCACGCCCGGGCCACAACCGGTGCAGACGTCGAGGCTGCGCAGGCCCAGCTCATGGCCGACCTTCTTGGTGTACTTGTACTCGTTGGTGCTGATGGAGTGGCCGCCCCAGCACACGACGATCTTCGGTTCCACGCCGGCGTGCAGGGCACGGGCGTTGCGCAGGAGGTGGAAGACGTAATCGGTGATGCCGGCGGAGCTGTCCAGGCCGAAGCGCCGGCTGTTCAGGGCGTTCTGGGTGTAGACGATGTCGCGCAGGGCACTGAAGAGCATCTCACGAGTGCTGGCGATCATCTCGCCGTCAACGAAGGCGTCGGCCGGCGCATTGAACAGCTCCAGGCGCACGCCGCGGTCCTGCTGGTGGATTTCCAGTTCGAAGTCGCGGTAGGCGTCGAGGATGTGCTTGGCGTTATCGATCTGTGTGCCGGTGTTGAGGATGGCCAGGGCACACTGGCGAAAGAGCTTGTAGGTACTGCCCGAGCCCGCTTCGCTGAGCTGGTGGACTTCACGTTGGGAGAGGGTTTCGAGGCTGCCCTTGGGGCTGACCGAGGCATTGTTTACCGGTCTTGGGGACATGCTGTATTCCTTGACGATGGAAGCCGGGCGCCTGAGCGCGCGGCTTTCCGATAAATCGATGCGGCCGTCCATTCGGCCGTCATTGCCGGGGGCGTCGCGGCGGGGATTCTCCGGCCCGCAGCGCGCTCCTTCTGACTGTGACAAGCGAATGGCGGAAACTGCTTCCGCAATCGACGCGTCCGACGTCGATGCCCCTTGAGTATGAACGCTGCGATGACTTTCTGATGACCGCCTCAAAAGAAAAAACCCCACCGGATTGGCGGGGTTTCTTCAAGGACGTTTCGCGATCAGTCCTTGCGCTGCGGGCTCAGCAGCTCGATCTTGAAGCAGTGCTTACCCCAAAGCATCCAGGGATATGGACATCAAAAAAGGCAGCTTTTTCAGAGGGTTAACCGTTTGTCCCGCTGTCCATAGAAATTAGCAGTGAAACACATTGACTACCAAAGCTGAATCCCAATCTTGGCATTTGCAGCAGTTGCTCCAATGACCCGGCCAGTTAACGTGATCAACTGGTAAATCAAGCTTCTCGACGCCTTATACTCGCCAAATTTTCGAGCCAAAATCATCCCTCCCCCCCGCTCCGACTGCCCAAGCAATAAAGTGAACGGCCATTTCTAATATCTGGCTCATACAGCCCCGAGCAGTTCGAGTGATAGCGGAGGCACCAGCATTATCAGGCGATCAGGGAACAGCTTCAGCAACTCTCCGGTCGCCCCAGTACGGACACCTCGACCAATACAGGTCCGCCATACCCAGCAGCAGGCGAGCTTTCCAATCTTGTGATTCGCATGCAGACCGCTCTGATGGTGCGCAAATACTACGAAGGATCAATCGACGAGATCTTGGGCAAGACGACGCGCGGCGCGCTGCTGTCCTTCCAGATGAACAGCGGCTTAGCGATCAACGGGCGCATGGATACGCCGACGCTGAATGCGCAGGGGATTCGCATTCCCTAACTCGTAGTGAGAGAAGAAAAATGACGATGCATGACATCAAGTCGAATTTGTGACTATGTGCCCACTGCGAAGGCAGCGGAACCTGTCGCAACGGAGAGCAACAGCTGTCCTGCTCGGTATGCCTGCGCGAACGCTTCAAAGCAACTGGTAACGGATAGCCAACTCACCGGCCTGGATGGCGCGCCCATAGCGCGCCGGCAGGTGCGCCGAGAGCGAGCCCTCGCGCACGGCGCCTTCGTAGCGGCAGATTTCCCGTTCCGGAGCATCCTTCTGGTGCAGCACCCAGAGCACCGGAGCGCCATCGGCAGCGTCGATCGGCAGGCTGAAATAGGTAGCCCCTTCTGCCGCGCCGACATGGGCGGCAGAAGCCACCGCACCGCCAGGGAAAGGCCGCGCCTCCAGGAAGCCGAATTGCGAGTCGTGCTGCAGCAGGCTCTGCCGCGCATAGGGCCAGACCCAGGAGCGCAGGAAGTACTGGTCGGCGAAATGCTGCGAGGACACCGGCTGCGCCAGGAAGCTATCCATCAGCGCACGCATCGGCGGCAGCGCGCCGGCACAAACGCCCCAGAGCCCGGCGAGCATCAGCTCGGTATGGGTCGCATAGTCCCGCATCAGGTGGAAGCGCTCGCCACTGTCGATCCACTCCTGCACCGCCTCGGCTTCGCGCTGGCTGATCACCGAGTCGGCGTCACGGAAGATGACCCGGTGCACGTCCGGCAGGTCGTAGGCAAGGAAGCGCCACATCGGACCCGGAGCGCCGAGCAATGCCGGCTCGGTCACCTCGATCACCCGCCCGCCGTCACGCAGCCGCTCGACGACATCGGCCGGCACGCTGCCATCGACAAAGAACACGCAGCGCCAGTGTGGATACACCGCCGGCTGTTCCAGCACGTTGAGCACCGCCGTCTCGCAGTACTTGGGATTGGCGCCGAACAGGGAGAAGGCAATCAGGTTGTTCTCGCGGGTCTGTGCCGAAGGCGGCGGCAGGGAGGTGCGCGATACCTCATGAGGCAGCGCCGGCAGCGTGCCGAACTTTTGTTCGCGCGCATTCAGCGCGGCCATCCCCCAACGGCGAACCTCCTCGGCATTCCCCTTGAGGCCCCAGGCGTGGGCCAGGGCGTCGAAGATCGCAAGGCTATCGCCCTTGGCCTTCAGCGCACGATTGGCGTACTGGATAGCGTCGTCCCAGCGTTCGAGCTTGATGGCGTAAACCGCTGCGTCCGACCACAGCACCGCATGCTGCGGCGCCATGCGCAGGGCCTGCTGCGCACATTGCAGCGCCGTCTGGTAATCGCCGCGAGCAGCGGCCGCGCTGGCCTTTTCCCCCAGCGCAGTCAGTGCCGTATTGAGCTGGTTCAGATGGCGGCCACCGGCCTGACGGGGAATCCTGGGTTTCATTGCCGCTGCGCCTCGTGCGTTCTCGGATGGCGGGCACTCTATTTCTCCAGGACCGGCGCCCCCATCAGATAAAACTGATGAAGCCGAAAGGAATGACTGATGTCAGACGTCTAAACCGTTTCCACTCCCAGGGAAGGATTTAACCAGCGGCTGCTTATTTTCCGCTACGCGGGTCATTCCTACTTAATATAGATAGTGAATATTCCTGAGCCTAACGCTGACTTGACCGTACGATCCCATCTAAAACATCCGATTTAGAGCAATCTCGCCACCACGGCATTGCTGAATAGAATCTGAACGGAATTAACTTTCGACCCTAGGCAGCGCTATCTGAGCGCTTCCACGGATTGGAAGTAAAGCGTGAACGCCCCACCGCGACAGGAAGCCCCCCAACCCTCAATCGATAGCGGACTCGAATGCCTGGTGACCCTGGCGCGCTTTCACGGCATCGCTGCCAGCGGCGAGCAATTGCGCCACGAGTTCGCGGATAGCTCCGAGCTTTTCAATCGCGATCAACTGTTGCTCGCCGCCCGCAAGCTGGGACTGCTGACCAAGGCCGTACACACCCGCCCGGAGCGCTTGGCGCAAACCCCGCTGCCAGCCATTGCAGAGACGTCCGACGGAGGCTTTTACATTCTTGCCCGCGTGGATCAGGGGCAGGCCCTGATCCAGGTGCCCGGTGCGCCGCGCCCGCAGACGTTGTCCCTGGACGAACTGGCAGGCCAGTGGAATGGCCGGCTGATCCTCTTGCGCTCGCAGGCCTCCATTGCCGGCGACCTGGCGCGTTTCGACTTCACCTGGTTCATCCCGGCCATCGTCAAGTACCGCAAGCTGCTCGGCGAAGTGCTGCTGGCATCGTTCTGCCTGCAGATTTTTGCGTTGCTGACGCCGCTGTTCTTCCAGGTGGTGATGGACAAGGTGCTGGTGCACCGCAGCCTGTCGACGCTCAACGTGCTGTGCATCGGCCTGTTGGCGATCATGCTGTTCGAGAGTCTGCTCAGTGGGCTGCGCACCTACGTGTTTGCCCACACGGCGAGTCGCATCGATGTGGAGTTGGGCTCGCGGCTGTATCGGCATTTGATCGCCCTGCCCCTGGCCTACTTCCACGCGCGCCGCGTAGGCGATTCGGTGGCGCGGGTGCGCGAGCTGGAGAACATTCGCAACTTCCTCACCGGCAATGCCATCACGCTGATGCTGGACCTGCTGTTCTGTGTGGTGTTCATCGCGGTGATGCTGTTTTACAGCGGTTGGCTGAGTCTGATCGTGATTCTCTCGCTGCCGTTGTATGCCCTGCTGTCGCTGTTCATCACGCCGCCGCTGCGCGCTCGGTTGCAGGAGAGTTTCAACCGCGGGGCGGAGAACCAGGCCTTCCTGGTGGAGTCGCTCAACGGGATCGACACGCTCAAGGCGCTGGCGGTGGAGCCGCAATCGGCGCGGCGCTGGGACAACCAGTTGGCCGCCTATGTAGCCGCCAGTTTTCGCACCCAGGTGTTGTCGGCGCTAGCCAACGAAGGGGTCGGATTAATCGGCAAGCTGGTCACGGTACTGACCCTGTGGCTGGGCGCGCGGTTGGTGATGGAAGGGGAGTTGTCCCTTGGCCAGTTGATCGCCTTCAACATGCTGGCCGGGCGCGTGGCGCAGCCGATCATGCGCTTGGCGCAGCTGTGGCCGAACTTTCAGCAGACCGGCGTTTCCATGCAGCGCCTGGGCGACATTCTCAATACCCGTAGCGAGGCAGGAACAGGCCAGCGCGGTTCCTTGCCGCCGGTGAGTGGCCGCATCGAGTTCGACCAGGTGCATTTCCGCTACCGCAGTGACGGCTCGGAAGTGCTGCGGGGCGTCAGTGTCACCATTCAGCCGGGTGAAGTCATCGGCATCGTGGGCCGCTCAGGTTCCGGCAAGAGCACGCTGACGCGCCTTTTGCAGCGCCTGTATGTGCCCGATCGGGGCCGGGTGCTGGTGGATGGCATGGACCTGGCGCTGGCGGAGGTGTCGTCCCTGCGTCGGCAGATCGGCGTGGTGTTGCAGGAGAACATGCTGTTCAACCGCAGCATCCGCGAAAACATCGCCCTGGCCGATCCGGGCGCACCGCTGAATGCGGTGATGCAGGCGGCGTCCCTGGCCGGTGCCCACGACTTCATCCTGGAGTTGCCCGAGGGCTACGACACGATGGTCGGCGAACACGGCGCGTCGTTGTCCGGCGGCCAGCGCCAGCGCATCGCGATTGCCCGCGCGTTGCTGGGCAACCCGCGCATCCTGATCTTCGACGAAGCCACCAGCGCACTGGACTATGAGTCCGAACGCATCGTGCAGCAGAACATGCAGCGCATCTGCCAGGGCCGCAGCGTGATCATCATCGCCCACCGTCTTTCCGCCGTGCGCCAGGCCAATCGCATCCTGGTGCTAGACCGCGGGCAGATCGTCGAGCAGGGCAGCCATGCCGAACTGCTGGCGCAGCCCAAGGGCCTGTATTCCCACCTCTACCACCTGCAGCGCCAATGACGGACAGGGACAACCATCATGAGCCATTCGACAAGCCCGCGCCGTCAACTAGCGGGGCGTTATTCACAGGCTTGGCGCCATGCCTGGCAGCGGCGCAAGAGCCTCACCCCACCGCCACGCCACCCCCACGAAGTGCAGTTCCTGCCAGCCGCGCTGGCCCTGCAGGAAGCACCACCGCATCCCGCGCCACGCTATCTGCAGTGGATCATCATGGCCTTCGCTGCCCTGACCTTGGCCTGGGCCTGCCTGGGGCAAGTGGATGTGGTGGCCACCGCCAGCGGACGCATCGTACCCAGCGGGCACAGCAAGGTGATCCAGTCCCATGAAGTGGCCGTGGTGAAAGCCATACATGTGCGTGATGGACAAGTCGTGAAAACGGGCGACCTGCTGGTGGAACTGGATTCCGCGCAGACCGGCGCTGACGTCGAGCGCCTGAAAAGCGATCTGCTCGCCGCCCAGATCGATGCGGCCCGCGCCCAGGCCCTGCTCGATGCCATCGACCAGCAAAAGCCGCCAGGCGGCGTGGCGCCCTATCTGCCTCAAGCGCCTCCGGCACAACAACGCGCTGCTGATCAGTGGTTGCAAGGTCAGTTCGAGGAACTGCGCAGCAGCCTGTCGCAAAGCGACGCCCTGATCGCCCAACGCACCGTCGAAATCCGCTCCGCCGAACAATCCGCGCGCAAGCTCGAAGAGAGTCTGCCCATCACCCACCGCATCACCGCCGACTATGCCCGCCTGGCCGAAAAAGGCCTGGTGCCCAAGCACCACCACCTGGGCAAACAACAGGAACAGCTTGCCCAGGAACGTGAACTCGGCGAACGCCTGAGCCGCATCCAGGAACTGAGCGCCTCGCGCCGCGAAGTCGAAGAACGCCGCGCCACCCTCCTCGCCCAGACCCGCCGGGAAATGCTCGACCTGCGCCAACAATCCGAACAGAAGATCGCCGCGCAGCAACAGGAACTGCACAAGGCCGAACACCGCGACAGCCTCACCCACCTCACTGCCCCGGTGGATGGCAGCGTCCAGCAACTGGCCATCCACACCGTCGGCGGCGTCACCACCGAGGCCCAGCCGTTGATGGTGATCGTGCCCAGCGACCAGCCCTTGGAAGTCATCGCGCAGTTAGAGAACAAGGACGTCGGCTTCGTCCGCCCCGGCCAGGACGTCACGGTGAAGGTAGACACCTTCAACTTCACCAAGTACGGCGTGCTCAACGGCAAGGTCCTGAGCCTCTCGGACGACGCCGTCGACGACGAAAAGCGCGGCCCGCTCTATGACCTGCGTATCGAATTGCAACAAAACCACCTGCGGGTGGGGAACCTGAACATGCCGCTGACTCCGGGCATGACCGTGCGTGCGGAAATCAAGACAGATCAACAGAGAGTGATCGATTACTTCCTAAGTCCGTTAAAAAAACATGTGAATGAAAGCCTGAGCGAGAGGTGATTTAGAGCAGGATCGACGAAGCAATTAGCCAAATAAGACCGCCATAACTTATCAATAAATTAAATACAACAAGCAAGGAAGTTAATAATGACCAAAACCCATCAAGTAGAATTTTCTAATGACGACACTAGCAAAAACACGTTACCCAGCATCAGATGGGAGAGCGGAATAATTTATGGCGGTGGAAACGGAATTACAGGCAGTCGCAGCAATGTATTGCGCTTTGACATAACTCATAAGAGCGGAGCTACAGGGACTGACAGTCTAATTTTTGGCCCGAATGGCCTGGCTTCAAAGTGGGGTACAGAACTGCATCAAAGCGTCAATCTAACTTATAGCTTTTCATCTCCGAACTCAGTTTATAATGGGACTTTAATGCCGGACAGATACTTAACTGATCGACAAATTATTGCGGCTCGCCAAGTCATGCAAGCCTATGCCAATATATCTCAAATAAACTTCACCGAAGTTGAGGATAGACCGACTAGCGCTGGCGATATTCGTTGGGCCCGCAGTACAGACCCAATCATACCAACTGCCTTTGGATCCAGACCAGATAGCACCAGCGCTGGCGGTGATATTTGGACAGGTGAAAAGTATGACAGCTTTTTCACAGACCCCACCCCAGGTACTTATGGATATAGCACATTCCTACATGAACTAGGCCACTCCCTTGGGCTCGGGCATCCTCACCAGAGCATAACGCCGGTCTCGTACAATGAGGACCAGCTCAGGTATAGCGTAATGAGCTACCGAGACTATGCAGGAGACCCTGCACTGACATATCAAACTCATTTCTTCCCGACCTCCCTGATGCTCAACGACGTTGCGGCCATTCAATTCCTTTACGGCGTTAACACCAGCTATCAGTCGGGAAACAATATTTATAGTTGGACAGCCAATACCTCAGTATTTGAAACCATTTACGACGGCGGCGGCATTGACACCCTGGACGCCAGCAACCAGACTCAGGGCGTCCTGCTCAACCTCAACTCCGGTAGCTGGTCGCAAATCGGTAAGGAGTTCTGGAATGGACAAGCATATGTTCGCGACTGTTTGACTATTGCCCACAACACGATCATAGAAAACGCAACTGGCTCGTCCCACAACGACACACTGATCGGAAATTCCGCCAGCAACATTCTCGATGGTGGAGCCGGCGCCGACACTATGACTGGCGGAGCAGGCGATGATACATACTATGTAGACAACCCCGACGACATAGTTATTGAAAACAGAGACGAAGGCCTAGACACGGTTATTTCCAGCGTTAATTACACCTTAGGCGCCAATATTGAGAACCTCACTCTTATCGGTAGCTCAGCGATTAATGGAACTGGCAATAGCCTAAACAACACTATTCTTGGCAATGATTCTGAAAATGTACTGACAGGAGGCGCAGGCAATGACATTTTACAAGGATTCGGAGGGCGCGATCTCCTTTTTGGCGGCGAAGGAAATGACATTTTAGCTGGTGATATTGGAGGCGATTATCTATTTGGCGGAACTGGAAATGATAAATATTTGATATTTGACGCATCCGCTACAATTATTGAATATCAGGATGAAGGAATAGATTCAATTCAAATTGGCTCAGACAGCATTACATCCTATACATTAGCAGACAACGTCGAGAACCTCCTGTCACCAAGCCTCGGAAGCAACATAAGTATCACGGGCAACAACCTTTCCAACTACATATCCCTGGGACGCGGAAATAGCACTATCATCGGCGGAAAAGGCGATGACATTCTGGAGGGTGGAACCGGCAGCGACACTTACATATTCAACAAAGGCGACGGCGCAGACCTGATCCGAGAGGCATCAAGTAGTATCGCAGCAGCCAAAACCGACATCGACGTACTGAAGTTCGGGCCAGACATTAACTCAAATCAGCTTTGGTTCAGCAAACAAGCCGATCGCGGAGTATTGTCAGTAGGAATAATTGGCACAAACAACAAGATTTCTATCGAGTCATGGTATAGCAGTCCGCAGACCAATATGTCCGGGTGCTACATTGAGGAATTCCAAACCAGCGACGGCAAGATCCTGACTTACAACAAGGTTGATCAATTGGTAAATGCAATGGCTGCATTTTCCCCACCGGCACTTGGCCAGACAACTCTACCCTCTAACTACCAGCAAGCGCTTTCAGGCGTAATCGCCGCGGCATGGAGTTGACGCCCTTGCGGCAGATTAACTTCTGCCGCCCTTAAAACACCGTACCAGAGGATAATTTCATGCCCAAAGTTAGCATCATACTTCCCGTGTACAACGGATCAGCCTATCTAGGTGAATGCTTGGACTCGTTGCTAGCACAAAACTTTAAGGATTTTGAGATCCTATTGATAAATGACTGTTCCACAGACAACAGTTCGGACATCTGCCAGCAATATCAAGCTCGAGATAAACGTATTCGCTATGTCGAAAACCCTACAAACATGGGAACTGCTTCATCTACCAACCTGGGACATCGACTAGCTCAAGGCGACTATATTGCCCACGCCGACCAGGACGACATTTCAAAGCCACAAAGATTAGGCTGGCAAGCCAACTTCCTTAAAAATAATCCCGAAATATGCATGGTCAGCGGCCAAATGCTGGTATTTGGCACCGACAACGGGCCCACGGGGGCCCCACAACAAGACCAGGACATCAAGGCCAACTTTCTCCCAGCCTCGCAAAATCTCTTCAACCCAACCGTAATGATCCGAAAATCCTTTATCGAGGAGCACTCCCTCCACTTCAACCCCAATCAGAAGGGTGCAGCAGACTACGGTTTCTTTGTAAACGCTATGTGCCATGGAGGAAAATTCGCAAACCTCCCTCAAGTTCTACTAAATTATAGAGTGCACAATCAGCAGCAATCCGGAAGTTTGAACCGTATGCAGGCTATCACCAGTGACATTCGCAGCCAGGTGCTGAATGAGTTTTTCCCCACTCTAAATCAGCTGGAAGTCACCCAAGTCGAGCCTTTACTCCGCTGGTTAAACCCTCCCTCGCTCCCCGTAACAGAAGTGGAGGCAAGCCTTGAGCTACTGCCCCGCTTACTAGCCAGCGAAGTATCAAAGCATGGTGAAAGCAGAAAAGAGCGCGATGGATTCCTGCTGGCGTGTCAACACAGATGGAGTAATGGTATAGCGCAATTGAAAGCCAGTAGGACTCAAGCTATGGCGGGCATTGAGTAAATTTTTACGAAAACTCTGAAGAGGACTTCGTAAACCTGGAGCATTACGCCGATCACGTGGGCTGATCGTAAGGCACGTCAGCGCCCCTTTCGGACACGGATCGGCATCTCCCATTTTTTGCTGATGGGCCCGTTTATCATGTGCCTTGCCGGTGAGCTCGGGCCTAGGCCGGTGCAGATCGCTTTCGGGAGATACCCGAACTCCGCGATATCTGAGTCAGCTGCAAACGCAAACGTAGGCTCCGCTGTTACGGAGTGTTCCCTCATACTTGCCTCCCGTGTAGCTACTAAATCAAACGATCTCGGATCTTCATCACCGTCGTTGAGCTACACCCGGCAAGCCTCGCCGTTGCGCGGACGCCTATCTTAGCGCCCAGCAGCTGAGCCACATTGAATCGCCCCGGCTTTCCTAGACACTTTCCAAGCTCTGGAAATAGCGTTTCTCAAACTCCACTGGCGATAGCTGCATAGCGCTGCTGTGCCGGCGTTTGGGGTTATAAAACATCTCGATGTAATC
>NZ_JACVBX010000022.1 GCF_014852585.1 Pseudomonas sp. PDM18
CGGCGCTTGTCGTGAGCGCGTGGGTGGGGGAAGTCTCCTACCGTCTGGCTTGCAGAAGCGGGTCTTGTCCCTCCACCCCCGACAGGTTCCTACCCTAACGCCATACAAGCGGGCCATGCCCGCGATCCGCCGGCAGGGCCGGCGCTTGCCTTGGCTCCTGTGTCGATTTTGTATCGCTGCTTTGACTTGTTTGTTTCCGCGCCGCTTCGGCGTACGCGCGGATTCTTTGTTTCGCCCCCTCGGGCGACCTTCTTTGGCAAACGCCCCAAAGAAGGCAAAGGTCTTGCCCCGGACATCCGGTTTTTCGCTTAGGCGACAAATTCCCTCGTTGAAGCGAAGTTTCAGGGGCACGAACTAGGCGTCCCCCTCGACGGGCCATCCCTGGCCCGACAGCGCTCTCGCGGCATCCATGCCGCTCAACCCCTGAAACTCCGCTTCAACGAGGCCTCCTGAACGGGGCATTCGGCGTGTGCGGGCATTTCTCTGGAAGACCTTAAGCGCCAAAGCCAAGGCCAAAGTTGGGGGCTTCGTAGGAGCGAGCTTGCTCGCGAACCACCCTGCACCGAACTTCCCATGAAGCCCGAGTCATCAGCGCAGTGGCGCGGTGCCCTGCTGGCTGTTCCCGCCGTCGTCGATCCACAGGTAGCGTACTTCGCCGGCGCTTGCCGGCAGAGGCTGGGTTGGCGACAGCGTGCGCTGCGAGAACGGCGGTAATAGTTCGGGCGGCAGCAGTGAGCCGGCGTTGCCCTGGCGCGCTTCGGCGCCGGCCAGGGTAATGAAGTAGGCGGTGGGGTTTTCCACCTGCACCGCATTGCCGGCCCTGCGGAAGAGCAGTTTGCGCGGAGCTTCCTCGGCGTCTTTCACCAGGGCGCGAGGGCGATAGATGACCTTCATTTGCGTGCGCAACGTAACGGTCAGACGCGACTGTCCCTCGGCCAGCGGCTCGCTGGATTGCGGCGGAATTTCGTAGAGGTTGAGCCAGTACAGCGACTCGCGGTCCTGTGGCAGGGCCACGCCGGTGTAGAGCAGGCGAAGGCTGCGCTGCTGGCCGGGGTTGAGGCGGAATACCGGCGGGAGGGGCATGATCGGCGCCTCGGCGGTCTGTGGTGCGGTGTCGAGATCGCCGTCGTCGATCCAGGCCTGCACGATGACCGGGTAATTGTTCTGGTTCACCAGCGCCAGCGAGGCTTCGCGCTGGCCTGCGTCGAAGATCACCCGTGTGCGTTCAGCCGTCACGCCGGCGTGCACCTGCGCGCTGGCCAGCAGCCCCAGGCCGAGCAGCAAGCCGAGCAGCCGTTTACTGCACACGAATCACCACCTGCGCGGTGGCTTCCACGCGACCCGGGGTGACGGTGGGCATGGTGCCGAGACTGAGCTTTTCCAGGCGAGCGCGGAAGGTCTCGGTGTACTGGGAAATGCCGCTCACCTCGCCAGTCTTGTTCGAGGCGCTGCCGATGGCGGGGTACCAGCCGACGGCCGCGGCGTTGCTGCCCTTGGCGGAGTCTTCGTTGGCCAGCAGGTTCATCGCGCTGCCATCGCGCAGCAGACGGATGCCCACGCCCTGGGCCACGCCGGGTTGGCCATAGCGGTCGGAAACCAGGTAGGACAGGCCGCCGTTGGCGTTGATCAGCCCCAGGCCCGAGGACGCCGCCAGCGCCCCGGCGGAGACCTTGATGCCCAGCGCCGTGCCGTTGGCGGCGGTGCTGTTGATCACGCCGGTCTGGCATTTGAAGTCGACCTGGAAGGGCATTTCACGATTGGCCCCGGCGTTGATCTCGCCGATGGAGATCGAGGGGAACACCACATTAGGCGTGACGTTGGTGACGGCGCAGGTGGGGTAGCGCTTGAGCGTCATCTTGTTGTAAAGCCCGATGGCGCCCGGCCAGTTGTAGTGCCAGCCAGGGTAGTTGCTGATGTGGGTCTGACCGACGATGGGGTAGGCCAGGCCGGGACCCTTGATGGCGATGTAGCCGGCCGGCTGGGTGTAGAGGTAGGCCTGGGAGGCAATGGTCGGCGAGTAATAGCGGGTGCTCTCCAGCGGCGCGCGGAACAATTCGGCGCGCACCGCGCTGAGGTTCTTCGCCTTGACCAGCTGATAGCCGCGCGAGTCGATATCCAGCCCGCTCAACTGGCGTTCGCGCCAGATGTCGGTGAAGTACGCGCCGGTTTCCACATGGGTCAGGCGCAGTAGCACGTTGGGCCAGGCAGTGCGGTAGGCAGACTGCAGGCCGATGGAATTGCCCACGCTGTCACCACCGTTGTAGTAGCCGCTGTAGAGGTCGTCGGCGTTGCTGGAGAACATCTCGTACACCACATCTTCCGGGGCGCAGCGGAAGAACACCCGTTCCGGATCGTGGCCGGCGGTGGCGCCGTACTGCGTAAAGGGCGCCACCGAACTGGCGATGATGCTGCCGTCTGGCTGGAAGCTGGCGTCGCTGACGTTGATCACGCTGGGCAGGCCGAGGGAGCCGTTACAGGTATCGCAGGCGCCATCCCCTGGCCAGGCTCCGGCCACGCCTTCGCCCGGGCGGATCTGGTAGGTGGCGGCGGTGGTGGCGGTGCCAACGCTGGTGACCTTGTAGCAGGTGGCCCAGGCGCTCGGCGCGAGTAGCAGGGCGAGCAGCGGCAGGCTGCGCAGGATAGGGGTCATGAAGCCTCCGGTAGGCAGGTTGCCTGCAGGCGGACCAGTACCTGGTCGACGTCGGCGCCCTTGAGGTCATACGGCAGCAGGCAGCCGTCTTCCGGGCGTTCGCCCCACTGCACGCGCAGGCGGCCTTTCTCGCCTTCCGCGCGGGCGTAGACCTGGCCGCCCTGGCCGACCATGCCAATGTTCACGCCCTGGCCGTCGAGCACGTCGGCGCCCAGCGGCAGCGGTTGACCATCGGGCAGCTTGGCCTGGATCAGCAGGGGGTGGCCGGTGAGGGTCTTGAACTCGACGCGCACGGCGGCGCCGGCGTAGGGCGCGATCTTGCGTTCGGTCTCCACCAGTTCGGCGTTCTCGTCGATGCCTTGCGGGTCGAGGCTGATGGGGTTGTAGCGGTAGGGCGACAGCGACGGCACCACGGCGTAGCCGTTGCTGTCCACCCGTGCGCCCTGGCCGCCGCGTACACCGGCGCCGCTGGCGCCCTTGGCTTCCACCAGGGCAAAAGTGTCGCCGACGTAGGGCCCGAGGGTCAGTCCGCCGCTGTGCAGCACCGCCGCACCGCGCATGCCGCCGTTGATTTGACGGTAGCTTGAGCTTTCGGCGTAGCCGGCGTTGAAGGTGGCGACCGAGGTCTGCTGCTGCACGCTGCCGTTGAAGTCGGTGCCCTGGCCTTCGCTGTCGCGCCCGGCGGAGAGGGCGTAGCTCAGGGTGCGGTCTTCGCCCAGGGTGCCGTTGAGTCCGGTCTGGTAGGTGCTGCCGCTGCTGTCGCCGGAGCGCCGCGAGGCCATGGCACTGAGGTTCGGTGCGCGGCTGGTGGAGCCCAGCGGCATGGAGAGGCTCAGGGTCAGGGTGTTGTTGCGGTTGCTGCCGTGCTGCAGGTTGTACTGCGGTGGTTGGGACGGGTCGTAGTCGTCGTTCACGTCGCGGTACCAGGTGGTCTGCTGGCGCGAGTAGGAAAGGTTGTAGCTGAGCTGGCGCCAGACGTTGGAGTAGCCGACCTGCAGTTGCGTATCGCGGCTCTTGCCGTCGTAGTAGTCGGCGGTGGAGCCGGACAGGTAGAGGTTGCCGTACTGCCCCAGGCCCTGGTTGACCAGCAGGGTGAACTGGTTGCGCTGCTTGTAGCTGCTCGAATCCCAGTTGTCGCCGTGTTCGTCGGCATCGCGCGCGGAGAGCGCATCGCCCAGGTCGCGATAGCCCTCGGTCGAGTAGCGGTAGCCGGCCAGGGTCAAGGTGGTCTGGGTCGGCTGGAAGGTCCGGCTGTAGTTCAACCCGACGCGCCAGCCCTGCTTGCGTTGGTTGTTCTCCACGGTGGCGCTGGAGAAGGTGGTGTTCATGCCGAAGGCGCCGTAGGGCGTGGCCAGCACGCCGCCGCCGAGCACGGCCAGATAATCCTCGGCGACACGGGTGCCGAGGTTGGCGGTGAGGGCGTTGGTCAGGCCGCGCTGGTAGGTCAGGTCGCCGAACAGGTCGTTGCCGTCGCCGTACTGGCGCGCCTGGCCGACCGTGGCGCTGTAGCGCGACAGGCCTGGGCGCATGGACTCGGGCACGGCGGAGAAGGGCACGGAGAAGCGCGAGACGCTGCCGTCGGCCTCGATCACCTGCACGTCAAGGTCGCCGTCGTAGGCAGTTCCGTAGAGGTCGTCGATGACGAAGGGGCCGGGCGCCACGGTGGTCTCGTGGATCTTCCGGCCGTTCTGGCTGATCACTACCCGCGCATTGGTGGTCGCGGTGCCGCGTACTTGCGGGGCGTACTGGCGCTGCGAGTCGGGCAGCATGCGGTCGTCGGTGGCCAGGCGCACGCCGCGGTAGCCCATGCTGCCGAACAGGTTGCCCTCGGTGTAGCTGTCGCCCAGGGTCAGTTCGCTGCGCAGGTCCGGCACTGCGCGTTGGGCGTAGGTGCGGATGCTGTTCCAGTCGCTGCGGGTGTTCCCCGCGTAGCTGGAATAGGTGTAGTTGGACTGGTGGCGCAGGCGCCACAGGCCGAGGTTCACGCCGCCGTTCAGGCCCAGGTAGCCGTAGTCCGAGTCACCGCCGCTGCCTGAGCCTTCGAAGGAGGAACGGTACAGGTTAGCGTCGTAGTTGACGAAGCCCATGGTTGTACCGGCGTCCCATTCGTCCGGGCTGACATAGCCGCGCGGCTTGATGTCGAGCAGCGCCTGGGGCACCGAGAGGTCCAGGCGCAGGCGTGCGGTGTCGAGGTTCCAGGTCGAGTCCGGCAGGCGCTCGGTGAGCCAGTGACAGATGCCCTGGTCGTCCTTGCCGGCCTTCGGGTCCGGGCGCGCACCCAGGCTCTGGCGCAGAAAACGCTCGCTGAAGCAGGGCTCGGCGCGCTCGCCGTGCTGGCGCATTTCCACTTCGGCGCGGGTGGCGTACTGGCCATTGAGATAGAGGTCGACGTGGTAGGTGCCGGGGTCCACCTGATCGGCGCGGTTGAAGCGCTCCAGGCTGCCGCCGGCCAGACCCGAACCCATCAGCAGGCTATCGTCGAAGCGGTAGTCCGCATCCCCCTGCGCCAGTCCCGCGACCACCATGGCGAGGGAACCGAGGGCGAAGGGCAGCAGCGGTCCACGGTGAGGGTCAACGCGACAGGTCATGGCGAAGTTCCACTCTTGCGCCGTAGTCGTTGATCAGCAGGGCGGACAGTCGCGGCGTGCCGGCGGGCAGCGCCGAAGGCTCCTGCGCCTGCCACTGGGCCTGGCCCATGGGCGCGATCATGCTCGGCTGCAGCTTCCATTGACGCGCGCCGACACTGAGCGTCGCGCCGCCGAAGGAGGCGTGGTAGCCGGTGGGGTTCTCCACCTTGACGCTCCAGCTGCTGCCGCTCTGCACCAGGGAGAAGCGCAGCTTCTCGGGCAACTGCTCCGGGCTGCCGGCAATGGCTGCCGGGCGATAGAACAGCTTCAGGCGGTTGCGCAGCATCAGCAGCATCTGGTTCTGGTCGGCCTTGGCGGCGTTGCGTGGCGGGATCTGCAGCACGTTGAGATGGAACAGCGATTCGCGGTCCTGGGGCAGGCCGGAGCCGGTGAAGAGAATGCGCAGGGTCTGGCCGCTGCCGGGTGCCATGCGCGACACCGAAGGGTTCACCACGAAGGGCGCCTTGGCGGTATCGGGTGTGGAGGCTGGGTCGTCGACGTCGATCCAGGCCTGGATGACGTTGGGGAAGCCGTCCTTGTTGGTCAGCTGCACGGTCTTTTCCCGCGCATCGCCGGGATAGATGACGCGGGTGCCGGTGATCACCACGCTGGCCTGTGCGAGCGGGGCGGTGAAGGCTGCCAGCAGGGCGAGCGCAAGCGTCGCCGCGCGAAGCGGGCGCAGTGGGAGGGCGTTCATCCGGTTCACCTGTCCTGCCGGATCGTTCGGGGCTCAATCACCTCGACCGACGCGGCGC
This sequence comes from Pseudomonas sp. PDM18, assembly GCF_014852585.1. Taxonomy (GTDB): domain Bacteria; phylum Pseudomonadota; class Gammaproteobacteria; order Pseudomonadales; family Pseudomonadaceae; genus Pseudomonas. The sequence goes on from NZ_JACVBX010000022.1 coordinate 6,033, forward strand.
AATGCGAAAAAGCGGCACCGGGGGGCGGTGCCGCGGGGTGTCACTCGTAGCGCAGGGTGTAGGTCACCGAGCCGAGTACCGGACCGGGAGTCACGGTGGTGGCTTCGGAGATGTACTGCACCGCGTAGTCGTAGCTGGCGCTGGTTTCACCGTCGGCGAGGACGATGTCACCGGCGGCCACGGCCGCGCCGCCTGCCAGGTTCACCGGGGTGCCTGCCGGGCCGTCGAGCAGTTGCAGGGCGACGCCGGTGGCGCCACTGGCAGCGGTGTTTGTCAGGTTGCCCGAGGCGGTGGCGTTGGTAGCCTGGAACAGGGTGGTGAAGTGCTCGGCGGCACCGCTGGGAGCGGCGCAACCAGTCAGTTGCAGGGTGAAGCTGGTCTCGCCGGTGGTCTGGCCAACGGAACCGTTCAGGGCACTGACCGGCACGCTGTCGAGGATGACGGTCGGGTCGGTGTTGCCGTCGACCACGGCCGAACAGGTCTGGTCGGTCACTTCGCCACTGAAGTTGATGGTGTTGGCAGCGAAAGCAAAGCCCGGCACAGCGAGGGCAGCTGCGACAGCGAGGGCGGTTGCGTGAAGTTTCATTTCTCTTGAGCTCCATGGTCAGGGGTTTTTCCCCACGGCCATCTTCGCCACGTCCCGCCCGTAAGGCTCTGAGACGAATCTGAAAGCGCTGGTGCGCCGCTGACGAACGGCGGAAATGACGGTTGCAGAGCGTTTCGCCGCGTCTGTCCGAGGGACCGCCGGAGCCTGCGAGGAAAAAATCTTCACCCGGCTGTCGATTCCTGGCCGCGCGCTTCGACTAGGAGATAACAGCCAGCGCGATGCGGGAGACGAGCATGAAGTACCTCTGCCTGATCTATGTCGATGACCAGCGCCTGTCGAGCCTGTCCGATGTGCAATACCGTCATCTGATGGATGAGTGCTTCGCCAACGACGAATACCAGCGCCGGGCGGGGCGTGTGCTGGCGTCCGAGGCGCTGGAAGCGGTGGAAAGCGCTACTACGCTGCGTCATGGCGCGGCGGGGCTTTCGATCACCGACGGGCCCTTTGCCGAGACCCGAGAGTACCTGGGCGGCTTCGTACTGATCGACGCCCGCGACCTCAACGAGGCGCTACAGATCGCCGAGCGAATTCCCAGCGGCCGTCTCGGCGCCGTGGAGGTCCGCCCGGTGCGCGACTGGAACCGATACTTCGCCGGGCGCTGAAGCCCGGCGCTTCTAGAGAAAGCAACGTCAGGAGAATGGAATGCTCAAGTGGATTGCGTTGGTGGTGGTACTGGCTGTGGCGGTGGTCCTGGTGCTGGCTGCGAATCGGCCAGGCACCTTCCGCGTGGAACGGACGCTTCACGTGCAGGCACCGCCGGAGAAGGTCCAGGTTTACATCGAGGACTTCCACCTGTGGTTGCAATGGTCGCCCTTCGAGAAGCTCGACCCGCAGATGCAGCGCAGCTTTTCCGGCGCCGACAAGGGCCCAGGCGCGGTATACGCCTGGGAAGGCAACGGCAAGGCAGGGGCCGGGCGCATGCAGATACTCAAGAGCGACCCCGGCAGCCGCGTGACCATCGCTCTGGACTTCTTCAAGCCGTTCAAGGCCAGCAACACCGCCGAATTCACCCTGGTGCCGCGCGACGGCGGCACCGACGTGACCTGGGCGATGTTCGGCCCGGTGCCCTTCGTGGCCAAGATCATGCACCTGTTCTTCGACGTGGACAGCATGGTCGGCAAGGACTTCGAGGCGGGCCTGGCCAACCTCAAGGGGCTCGCCGAGAAGGGCTGATTTCACCCGCAGCCAACCGTGGAGGTGAGCCATGTGCCCACTGTGCGTATCGACCCTGACGCTGGCGGTGACCAGCGTCCTTTCCGCCGGCGGCGTCAGTGCCTTCGCCGTCACCCGCCTGCGCGGCAAGCGCCGCGCCCGGCTCAACGAGCAACGGGAACATCCCCAGGAGCGTGCGACATGAAACTGGCCAACCAGCATTCCTCATTCCCGGATATGCCTCGCGTGGTATCCCAGGCCGCCTGGCGACAAGCGCGTATCCGCCTGCTGGAGCAGGAGAAGGCCGCCACCAAAGCCCGCGACGCGCTCAACGCCCAGCGTCGCGAGCTGCCGGTGGTGCGCATCGACGAGGACTATCGCTTCGAAGGCGCGCATGGCCCGCTACGCCTGCTCGACCTGTTCGAAGGGCGGCCGCAGCTGATCGTCTACCACTTCATGTTCCACCGCGACACGGGGCTGGGCTGCGAGGGCTGCTCCTACCTGATCGACAACCTCGGCCGGTTGGAGCATCTGCACGCCCGTGGCACCACCTTCGCCATGGTGTCCCGCGCGCCTCTGGAGGAAATCGCGCCATTCCGCGCGCGTATGGGCTGGCAGTTCCCCTGGTACTCGTCGTTCGGCAGCGACTTCAACTACGACTTCCATGTCAGCGTCGATGAATCCGTCGCCCCGGTGGAATACAACTATCGTGACAAGGCTGAGCTGGAGCGCCTCGGCCAGGGCTACCACGTGCGCGGCGAGCAGCCGGGCATGAGCGTGTTCCTGCGCGACGGCGACCAGGTCTTCCACAGCTACTCGACCTACGGCCGTGGACTGGAGGCGCCGCTGTTCACCTACCACCTGCTCGACCTCACCCCGCTGGGACGAGGCGAAGGCTGGGGCGGCATGCCCGATTACCAGGGCAAGGGCATGAACTGGACGCGCTTCCACGATGAATACGACGATGCCGCACCGGCGCACAGCTGCTGTGGCTCCTGACCCGTGACGCGGAGGAAAATCCTCATGACTGCCGCTGAAAAGAACGCCACCCACAGTGAACTGCACGCGCTGCTGGAGAGCTGGCTGAAGTCCGTGCGCGCCTCTGACGTGGACGGCATCACCCGCCACTACACCCAGGACATCCTCGCCTTCGATGCGGTGAAGCAGTTGCAGTTCAAGGGCGTGGGGGCCTACGCCAGTCATTGGCGCGACTGTACGCAGATGTGCAAGGAACCCACTTTCGAGATCCATGAGCTGAGCTTCGAGAGCAGCGGCGATACGGCCTTCGGGCACTACCTCGCCTACTGCGGCGGCACCGACGACAAGGGGCAGCACAACGCCTCCTGGGCGCGGGTGTCGGTCGGGCTGCGGCGAGAGGCAGGGCACTGGAAAATTGCCCACGAGCACTTCTCGATTCCCTTCGATCCGGCGACGGGGCAACTGCTGTTCGACGCCAAGCCCTGACCTCGACCTCTGCACGAAACCTGGCCTGGGCCTCGACTTGTAGGAGCGAGCTTGCTTGCGAACCGCCTGACGCCATGGGTGCCACGTGAGGTTCGCGAGCAAGCTCGCTCCTACGAAAGGCCACCATTACCGGCTGATGCGATGGCGCTGATCTGCCCTCGCGCCAGCTCGGCATTCCCGGCCCAACGAAACACCCCGCAACGATCCCCCGTCGCATCCGTCCGGCCACCTCCCACCCCGACGCGAATCCGTGCAGGATAGGCAGACCTCTCCACGCCAAGGACCTTCGGCCCATGCACGAGTACGCCCCCCAGCCCCTGCGCGATGTGGTGGACGAGGTCTATCGCCGTGAATCGCGCCGGGTACTGGCTACGCTGATCCGCCTGCTGGGTGATTTCGACCTCGCCGAGGAGGCGCTGCACGAGGCCTTCGTTGCCGCCGTGGACCAGTGGCGGCGCGATGGAGTGCCGGCCAACCCGCGTGCCTGGCTGGTCTCCGCCGGACGCTTCAAGGCCATCGACGGCCTGCGCCGGCGCTCGCGCTTCGATGCCTCGCTGACACAGATCGCCGAGCAACTGGAGATCGACGCGCAATCGGTGGAAGAGCTGGCCGACGAGAGCGTCGAGGACGACCGCCTGCGGCTGATCTTCACCTGCTGCCACCCGGCGCTGCTGCCGGATTCGCAGGTGCCGCTGACCCTGCGCGAAGTCTGCGACCTGAAGACCGAGGAAATCGCCCGCGCCTACCTCGCCACGCCCTCGACCATCGCCCAGCGCATCGTCCGCGCCAAGGCGAAGATCCGCGACGCACAGATTCCCTACCAGGTGCCGGAAGCCGCCGAGCTGCCAGAGCGTCTGGCCAGTGTGCTGCGGGTCATCTACCTGGTGTTCAACGAAGGCTATTCGGCCTCGGCCGGCGATTCGCTGACCCGCACCGACCTGTCCGCCGAAGCCATCCGCCTGGGCCGGCAATTGCTCGAACTGCTGCCCGAAGCCGAGGTGATGGGATTGCTGGCGCTGATGCTGCTGCACGAGTCGCGGCGCGAGGCGCGCACCGGCGAGGACGGCGAACTGGTCTTGCTGGAAAACCAGGACCGCGCGCTCTGGGATCGTGCGTTGATTGCCGAGGGCCAGCAACTGATCGGCGCTGCGCTGGCTACCCGGCGTGTCGGCCCCTACACCCTGCAGGCGGCGATCTCCGCTGTGCACGCCGCTGCTGCGGACATGGCCAGCACCGACTGGGCGGAGATCGTCGGTCTCTACGACCTCCTGCTGGCGATGCAGCCCTCGCCGGTGATCGAACTCAACCGCGCGGTGGCCCTGTCCATGCGCGATGGCCCGGAAGCGGGGTTGGAGCAGGTCGATGCCATCCTCGCCCGTGGCGACCTGCAGGATTACCACCTGGCCCATGCTGCGCGCGCCGATTTTTGCCGCCGGCTGGAGCGCCGTGAGCAGGCGCGTGGCGCCTACGAACGCGCACTGGAACTGGCGAAGCTGGAGCCGGAGCGGCGCTTTCTGGAGCAGCGGATTCGCGAGCTCGACCGCTGAGTTGCAGCGCACTCTCCAGCGGTCAGCCGGCCTGGCAGCCAGACGGCGTCACTGGAGCTACGTTCTACAGGCTGCTCACCAGGTGCCCGCCGTCCACGGCGAGTACCGCGCCGGTCATGAAGGCACCGGCGTCGCTGGCCAGCAGCAGGAAGGGTCCTTCCAGCTCCTGGAGCTGGCCCAGGCGGCGCATCGGTACCGTGTCGCGGATGTAGGCCTGGCCCTTGTCGCTGTCAAAGTAGGCGTCGTTCATCTCGGTCTTGAAGTAGCCCGGTGCGATGGCGTTGACCCGCACGTTGAAGCGCGCCAGTTCGAGCGCCAGGGATTTGCTCAATTGCACCACGCCAGCCTTGGCCGCGCAGTAGTGGCTATAGCCGCCGCCCACGCGCAGGCCGAGGATCGAAGCGATATTGACGATGCTGCCGCCGCGCCCGGACTTGGCCAGACGCTGCGCCGCGCACTGGGCGACGCGCCAGACGCCGTCCAGGTTGGTGGAGAGCATGCTGCGCCAGTCTTCCTCGCTGACTTCAAGCGCCCGCTGGCCGTTGCCGATGCCGGCGTTGTTGAGCACTACCTCGACCACGCCGAACTGCGCTTCTGCGCTGTCGAAGGCGGCCTCGACGCTGGCGCGGTCGGTCACATCCAGCGCCACGGCATGGGCTTCGCCGCCATCAGCGCGGATGGCTTCGGCCAGTTGCGCCAGGCGGTCGGTACGCCGGGCCGCCAGCACCACGCGGGCACCCGCACGGGCGGCCACACGTGCCAGGTGTGCGCCGATGCCGCTGGAGGCGCCGGTGACCAGCACGGTCTTGCCGGCGAGAGAGAAGAGGTCGTTGCTCATGGCTGCACCTTGTTCATCAGAGCGAATTCGCTGACCGCCAAGGTTATCCCGAGGCGCCCTCAAGGGCGTGCAGGGTGCGCCATTCGCAGCGCGAATGACGGGCGCTCCTACACAAAGCTGAAACGAAAAAGCCCGGCGGATGCCGGGCTTTTCATGACGCGGGAAGTGAATCAGGCAGCGAGTGCGCGAGCCTGTTTCTTCTTCACCTGCGCACGGCAAGCATCGCCGAACGCCTGGAAGATCTTCACCGAGTCCGGGTTTTTCGCCGCCTGCCATTCCGGGTGCCATTGCACTGCGAAGAGGAAGGGGGAAAGCGTCGGGGCGTGGATGGCCTCGACCAGGCCGTCTTCCGCATGGGCGATGGCTTCGATGCCCTTGCCCAGGTTCTTCAGACCCTGGCCATGCAGCGAGTTGACGCGGATCTCGTCACCCAGCAGCTGCTGCAGCCAGCTGCCCGCTTTCGGGCGAACGCCGTGGGCCGGGCTGTACTGCACGTCGACCGGGTCTTCGGGATTCTCGCGATGATCGTTGAAGCCGGGTTCGGCGTAGACCTTCTGGTAGATATCGCCGCCCAGGGCCACGTTGATTTCCTGCATGCCGCGGCAGATGCCGAAGATCGGCAGGCCCCGCGCAATGGCGGCCTTGATCAGCGGGATGTCGAAGTTGTCGCGGTCCTTGTCCTGGCCTTTGCCGGGAGTCTCGTTCTCCTGGCCATACAGGGTCGGATCGATGTTGCTGCCGGCGCCGGTCAGGTACACGCCGTCGGCCATGTCCAGGTATTGCTCAAGGTCTTCGATGCCGCAGCAGGTCGGTACCAGTACCGGCACGCAATCGGACTGTTCGACCAGGGGCACGATGTATTTGTGGGTCATTACCTGATAGTCGTGGCCTTTGCGCTCTTGGCTGCCCATGGACATCAGGACGACGGGTTTACGGAGAGTCTGTTTCTTGTTGCCAATGTTGCTGTTGGACATATGTCACCTTTGGACGGGCTGCAGCCCATCGTTTTTGTGCAGGCGCGCAGCGGAAAGGCGCGCTACCTGAGGTCCCGAGCACTGCCGGGAGCGCACAGAAGGCGAAGTTTCCCGGTCGAAACCTGCCTACCAGCCTGCCAGAGCCGTTAAATATGTCAAACGAATTCGGTGAAGGGCGTCAAAAATATTGGCCGAAATCCTGTCTAACAATTCCTCTATCTAATTGTTTTTAAAGGATTTATTGAAATATCCAGGCGTGCTGAAAAGTCCATTATTTAAAACGCAGAGTCATAATGGTGAAAAATTCTGCACGCTTTTTCATGGGAGGCGTTCAGGATCGGCAACGCCCTCGCAGGCGGCACGCTCTGCCGCGCGGGTTTGCCCTCAGTGGCACTCGATGCGGTTGCGACCGTTCTGCTTGGCCCGGTAGAGCGCGCTGTCGCTGCGGGACAGCCCGGCCTCGGCGGAGGCGTCGCTGGCTTCCAGCGAAGCGATACCGATGCTGATGCTCAGCGGGATGCGCTGGCCTCCCTGCATCAGCGGTTGCTCCAGCAATTGCTGCTGCAGGCGTTGGGCGAAGACCTGCGCGGCGGCGACGTCGGCATCCCCCAGCACCACGGCGAATTCTTCGCCGCCCATGCGCCCGGCGAAATCCACGCGGCGGATGTCACGCCCGAGGATGCAGGCGAAATGGCGCAGCGCCTCGTCGCCGACGGCGTGGCCCCAGCGGTCGTTGATCGCCTTGAAGTGGTCGATGTCGCACATCAGGATCGCCGCGCGGTGTGTCGTCGAGCGCTGCACGCGGCCAAGCTCTGCCTCGATCAGGCGCATGAAGTGGCCACGATTGGGCAACTGCGTGAGGAAGTCTGTGGTAGCCAGGACCTGCAACTCGGCTTCGATGCGCTTGCGTTCGGTGATGTCGGTGATGAAACCATGCCAGATCAGGGTGCCGTCCTCCATCCGCTTGGGATGCGCGTTGCCCTGGCGCCAGAGCGTGCCGCGCCCGGCGATCTGCACGCGGTATTCGTGGCGCCAGGGTTGCAGCAGGGTGGCTGATGCTTCCAGCGAGGCGAGGCAGGCCGGCAGGTCCTCGGGGTGGATGAGGTCGCGCAGGAACACGGAGTTGTGCGCCATTTGCTCGGCAGGAATGCCGTAGATATCCATCACCCCGGCGCTGACGTAGGGGAAGGTGCCGGTGCCGTCGGGCAGGCGGCGGAACTGGAAGACCATGCCGGGGATTTCATTGGTCAGGTCGGTGAGCAGTTCCACGCTTTCGCGCAGTTGCTCTGCCATGCCGCGCAGAGCGGTAATGTCGGTGGTGGTGCCGAGCATGCGCACGGCGTTGCCGGCGGCGTCGCGCTCGACCACCTTGCCGCGGCTGCAGACCCAGAGGTAGTGGCCGTCCTTGTGGCGCAGGCGATGCTCCACCTCATACGCCTCGGTGCGCCCCTCGAAGTGATCGCGCATGGTGTTCTGCACGTACTCGAGATCGTCAGGATGCACACGGGTGTAGGCGTCCTCGATACAGCTACCGATCTCCTCCTCGGTGTAGCCCAGCAGGGACTTCCAGGCGCTGGAATAGTGGATCTCGCCGGAGGGCACGTGGCGGTCCCAGATGCCGGTTCCGCTGCCGTCCACCGCCAGGGCCATGCGCTGCGCGTTCTCCCGCAGCGGTGCGCGGGCGCGGTCGAGCAGGGCCTCGCCCAGCTCCAGTACATCGGCCAGCAGCGTCTGCTGTTCCGGGCTGAGCGCCTTGTCGCCGTTGCCCAGTAAGAGCAGGCGCGCCTGGGGGAAGCCTTCCTGGTCGCGCAACGTCTGGCTGGCCAGCAGGTTCAGTAGCTGGCCCTGGTGGCTCAGAGGGCTGGTGGCGGCGTTGAGCGATAGCAGGGTGGCCAGGGAGAGGGCGCCGGCACCGTCGATGCCGAGCTGGCCGAGCAACTGGCCGCGCATGTCGATGAGCAGGACGGCGCAATCGCCACCCGCGTGGCGGGCGAGACGCAACAGGCCGTCGTATCGCCCGTACTCCTTTACCCCAGGATTACTGGAAGTTCGCATCCGATAGCAGCTTCTTCAACGGAGGATGGGCGTGATTCTGGAAGGTGCTCCGCGCCGGACATGCGGCAGGCGGACGCAGCTGGCTTTATGAAATCACGGCAGTTGAGCGGCCACAATCTCCAGCTGCGACACGGGCGACGAGCGCGCCTCGCCCGCCGGGTTTCCGGCGGGCGAGAAGGGCGTCAGTTGATGAGTTGGTCGATCAGCACGGCGTTGGTGTAGATCAGGCTGCCGTCGCGGGCGGCGTGGCCGACCAGGTGGAACTGGCCGCGCCGTTCGGCACCGCCCAGATACACGCGGAACATGCAGTCGGCCAACGGGCCGATGCTTTCGGGCATGTGCAGGTCGAGGGTGTCGAGATCGGCATCGACCATCATTTCCCGCTGGCCGTTTTCCTGCAGGTAGACCTCAGCCTGTTCCAGGTGCAGGCGATCGTCGTTGGTCAGGTAGAAGCGGATGTCTTCCAGTGGAGTGGGCTTTTGTTCGGCAGTGGTCTTGCACCAGCCTTCGAGGGTCATTGCGCTCATGGTGAGGTGCCTCCGTGGTTCGCGCGGGAATACAGCGCGTCGTCGCAGAGTAGGACCGCTTCGCTGGGCGGTTCGATCATTTTTTGTTCAGATCGTTTTTCAGGCGATTGTTGGGACGACCAATGCCGGGCATAAAAAAAGCCGCTCCAGAGGAGCGGCTCGAAGGACGTCGAAGGAGCAATCACAATATCAACGTCAGGAGTTGTCTTCCGCAGGGAAAGTGCGGAAGCGGGAAGATGGGGTAATTCTAGAAAGTTGCAGCGGCGGGATAAACCTTTATTCCGGGAAGAGACTTTCTGCACGGGCGTAATAATCTCACCGGGACACGGGGCAAACTTTAAGACGAATCCGAAAGTTGCCCCGGTCAATAATTCCGCCAGATATCCGTGCTGAATTACAGGATCGACAGCGGATATTCGACGATCAGGCGCAGCTCGTTGTTGTCGGCTTCACCCTGGTCGGCGTTGGCGCGGTGGAAGGCCTGACGCACTCGGAAGGAGAGGTCCTTCGCCGGGCCTTCCTGGACTACGTACTTGGCTTCCAGGTCGGTCTCGTGGTGGCTGCCGTCTTCGCCGTACATGCCGGCGTAGCTGCCATCGACGTCGGCGTGGCTGCCGTCGATGCCGGTCCCGGTGATGTAGCGGGCCATGAAGCTCAGGCCCGGTACGCCGTAGGTGTCCATCGCCAGATCGTAGCGTACCTGCCAGGAGCGCTCGCCCGGACCGTTGAAGTCGGAGTACTGCACGGAGTTGGCGAGGAACACCGAGTCACCGGTGGCGCCATCGCCGTCGTCGCCGAAGCCGACATAGTCGAAGGGCGTGTCGCCGTGGACCTTCTGATAGGCCAGGGTCACGGTGTGCGCCTGCAGGAAGGAGTAGGCGGCTGCCAGCGACCAGGTGGTGTTGCTGATCTCACCGGCCTTGGCCTGGCCTTCGTCGTTGGTGCGGTAGATGTTGAAGTCGAACGCCAGCGACTGGTCAGCGGCGACCGGCAGCACCCAGTTCAGGTTGCCGTAGTACTGGCGCCAGATGTCCTTGAACTCGGAGCCGTACAGCGAAACGCTGAGGTTGTCGTTGATCGCGTACTTGCCACCGAGGAAGTCGACGTCGCTGGTCTCGCGGCCGGCGTAAGCCGCCCACAGGCCGCCGTCGCGGGCGGTGGTGACCGGGCTGGTGCCGGAGGTGAAGTGACCGGCTTCCAGGTCCAGGCCTTCGATTTCGCTGCTGAACAGGTTGAAGCCCGACGCGGTCTGCGGGATCAGGCGGGTGCCGCCGGCGGCGAACACCGGAGCGGTCGGCTGCATGTCGCCGAATTTCAGTTCGGTCTTGGAGATGCGCACCTTCAGCGCGCCACCGGCCTTGCCGTAGTCGTCATCCGGCTTGCCGTCATTGCCGACCGGCAGGTTGCCGGTGCCCGCGCGGCCACGGCCGGCGTCGAGCTTGATGCCCAGGTAGCCGAAGGCGTCCACGCCGAAACCGACGGTGCCCTGGGTGTAGCCCGAGGAGAAGTTCGCCAGGAAGCCCTGGGTCCAGTCGCGGTTGTCGGCTTTGCCGTTCTTGCCGTCGTGGTCGTAGTAGTAGTTGCGCAGCAGGACGTCGAACTTGGCGTCCTCGACGAAACCCTTGGCATCGGCCTGATCGGTGACGAAGGGTTCGGCGCTGGCGAACTGGCTGGCGGCGGCGGAAACAGCGAGCACGATGGCGCTGCGTTTGAGGTGCTTCATGGATATTGCCCCTAGAGTCTTGGAGGACCGGCTCGATGAGTTGCGTGAGAACCGGACGTTTTTATAGGCAGGCACAATGAATCCGGACGTGGATTGACCACGGCGGAAAGTCGCAGGAAGTTGCGTTGGCATTGTTGCAGTTAACTGGCTTTGTATTCCCCCACGAATTGCTCCAAGCATGGGGGAGCCGACGTCATAATGCCGAAAGAGTTCGCCGTTTAAATCACGGATTATGAAAAGGTCTATGTCTCAAATTGTAATAATCCGGACTTTTGTCCAATTGCCATAACGCATTCGGAAGTTTCTTGTATATCAGCAATGTCGCTATTTCCGTGGGCTGCGGGCACGGTGACATGGCGCGAATCGGGGCGATGCGGCTAAGCTGCGCGACCCGGCCGCCGCACCCCATGCGGCGACGTGCCCCATTCACCGACAGCAGAGATTTGTCCCATGACGCCTACCTTCATCCCCGACGCGGACCCCGAATCCATCTCCTCCGACGTCGCCGGCTTCGGCGGCCTGCTGGTTTCCACGCAGATCCCCACCCTCGAGGACGGCAGCCTGGAACTGGGCGACATCAAGGCCCAGAGCGTCGCAACCCTGCGCAGCCTGCAACTGGCCCTGGAAAAGGCCGGCAGCGGCCTGGACCACGTACTGCACCTGACCATCTACCTCACCAGCATGGCCGACCGCGCTGCGTTCAACGAGGTGTACTGCAGCTTCTTCGCCAAGCCCTACCCGGTGCGCGCCGCCGTCGGTATCTCAGAGCTGGCCGTCGAAGGCATGAAGGTGGAAGTCACCGCCATCGCGGCGAAGCGCGCGGGCTGATCTTCCCGTTCTGCAGGAAAGGGCCGCATTGCGGCCCTTTCTTTATGTGTTCCGCTTCTTTGACCTGAGCACGTCTCTGGTTCGCGAGCAGGCTCGCTCCTACAGGTCCACGCCATGCTGCTCTGCGTAGGAGCGAGGGGGACGCCTAGTTCTTGCTCGCGAACCGCCCCCGCTCCGGCCCTCCCGAATGTATTGCTTTGTATCCGCCGCTCCCTGAGCGGACACACGCATACAAAAGCCTTCTGTCGCCGATACGCCCGCGATACATCGCCAGGGCGAAATAGCCCTACCCGAACGACACGGCGCTTCGGCAGGGCAACCTCCAGCGCTTCGTTCCAGGGATTCGCCCTTGCGGCATGACCCGGCGCACAACGCGCCACAGTATCTGGAGAAAAACCATGACTCGTACTCTGCGCTCGAAATCCCAACTGGGCCTGCTCGCCGTCGCACTGGCTGGCGGTTTGAACCTCGCGTCCTCCGCCTTCGCCGTCGAAGCCCTGCCGCAGGGCTACCAGCTGGCTTCCGCCGCCAAGGCCGGAGAGGGCAAGTGTGGCGAGGGTAAGTGCGGCGCCGCCAACGAAGCCAAGACCAAGGCCAAGGCGAACCAGGGCGAGGGCAAGTGCGGCGAAGGCAAATGCGGTGCCGACGGCGCCCAGGCTAAGGCCACCGGCGCCGAGGGCAAGTGCGGTGAAGGCAAGTGCGGCGATGCCTCCTTCGCCCGTACCGACGCCGATCACGACGGCCGTGTCTCCCGCGCCGAACTGCTGGCCGTGGCACCCAAGGCTGGTGCGGAGTTCGACGCCATCGACGCCAACCACGATGGCTACCTCTCCGAGGCCGAGGTCTACCAGTTCCGCAAGAACCAGTTCGATTCCAACGGCAAGCCTTTCCCGTCCGACTTGTACAGCAAGCTGAGCCAGGCCAAGAACTGAGCCACGCCGATGCCTCCCCGCGCCATCAGCCGGGGAGGGCACCTCGCCAAAGGAGATCGCCATGACCACTACCGCATCCCTGCAGGGAGCCGGCCTAGGCCTGCGCCGCGCGATGCTGCCCGACCTGCTGACAATGGACGATTCAGCCGTGGACTTCCTCGAAGTGGCGCCGGATAACTGGATCGGCGTCGGCGGTACCTATGGCGAAGGGCTGGCCCGCCTGGCCGAGCGCTTCCCGCTGTCCTGCCATGGCCTGTCGCTGTCCCTGGGCGGCCCCGAACCGCTGGACCATGTATTCCTTGGCCGTATCCGCGAATTTCTCGATCAGCACAGGGTGCCGCTGTTCAGCGAACACCTGAGCTACTGCTCCGACGAAGGCCATCTCTACGACCTGATTCCCATGCCCTTCACCGACGAGGCCGTGCGCCACATCGCCAGTCGCATCCGTGAAGTGCAGGATGTCCTCGGCCGCCGTATCGCCGTGGAGAACATTTCCTACTACGCCGCGCCCTACCAGGCGTTGAGCGAGATCGACTTCCTCCGCGCCGTGCTCGACGAGGCCGACTGCGATCTGCTGCTGGACGTCAACAACCTCTACGTCAACGCTCACAACCACGGCTACGACGCCGCCGGCTTCCTGGCCCGCATACCGGCCGAGCGCGTCGTCTGCCTGCACGTCGCCGGCCACTACGACGAAGCGCCGGACTTGAAGGTCGACACCCATGGCGCCGCGGTGAAGGGCGACGTCTGGAGCCTGCTGGCCAGCGCCTACCAGCACCTGGGCAGCGTCCCGACCCTGCTGGAGCGCGATTTCAACCTGCCGCCGCTGGCGGAGCTGCTCGGCGAAGTGGCCACCATCCGTCACCTGCAAAGATCCGCGCGCCAACCGGAGGTGCGTCATGGCTGAGACCTTGCGCGAACAGCAGTTGCGCATGACCCGCTACATCCGCGATCCGCAGGCCAACGAACCGCTGCCCGGCATCGAGGCGCGGCGCCTGGCGGTCTACCGGCAACTGTTCTTCGGCAACCTGCAGGGGTTGCTCGCCGGCAACTTTCCTGTGCTGCACGCCAGCCTGCCGTGCGAACAGTGGCAGGCGCTGACGGAAGACTTCTACGCTGGCTTCCGCTGCCAGACGCCGCTGTTCACCGAGGTTGCCGGCGAGTTCGTCGACTACCTGGAGGGCCGCGCCGAGCAGCCTGGCTGGATTGCGGAACTCGCGCACTACGAATACATCGAGACCTCGCTGCTGCTCAGCGACAACAGCGAGCCGGCCCATGACCCGGACGGTGATCTGCTCGAGGGTGTGCCGCTGCTGTCCGCGCTCGCTACACCGCTGGCCTATGCCTGGCCAGTAAGTCACATCGGTCCCGGGCACATCCCGTCGCAGGCGCCGGCCGAACCGACCCTGCTGCTGGCCCGCCGGGATACCGACCTGAAAGTGTACTTCTCGCGCCTGGCCCCGCTGGCCCATGCCCTGCTGGTGTGGCTGCAACAGTGGCAGCTCACCGGGCGCCAACACCTCAAGGCGCTCGCGGAAATCGCCGGTGTGGAACCGGCCGCCATCGAAGGGCAGGGCATCGCCCTGCTGCGCAGTCTGAAAGAACAGGGCGTTGTGCTCGGCACCCGCCCGAATTGCACCACTCCACGTCGTCCCCCCTTGCATCGCCCCTGAAGGAGAAGCGTCATGACCGACACCCTGGCAACCGTGATCTACACCGCCCACACCCACACCACCGGCGGCCGCGACGGCCGCGGCCAGACCACCGACGGTGAGCTGGACCTGCCCCTGAGCCCGCCCGGCTCAGGCCGCCCCGGCACCAACCCCGAGCAACTGTTCGCCATCGGCTGGTCCGCCTGCTTCATTGGCGCCTTGCGCCGCGCCGGGCAGAAGCTGAACGTGCGCCTGCCGGCCGATGTGGCGGTGGACGCCGAAGTATCCCTGGGCAACACCGCCGACGGCGGCTTCGCCCTGGCCGCCCAGCTCACCGTGCATCTGCCGGGGTTGGACGCCGAGGACAAGGCGAAGCTGGTCGAAGAGGCTCATCAGATCTGTCCGTATTCGAAGGCGACTCGCGGCAATATCGAGGTGGGGTTTGTGATTCCCTGATTGATCCCTTGTCCACAGCGCAGCCCGCGCACCGTCATCGGTGTGCGGGCTTTTTTATGTCCTATCGGCGCGCGAGGTGCTTCCCTGTGGGAGCGGAGCTTCTCCGCGACGTTCTGGCTCTAGCTTGGGGTTTGGTGTGTCTACGCCGCTTCGGCGTACGCGCGGGATTCTGGTTTCGCCCCCTCGGGCGAGTTCCTTTTGGCAAACGTCGGATAGCCGCCCTCCCAAAAGGAACCAAAAGGTCTTGCCCCGGACATCCGGTTTTTCGCTTAGGCGACAAATTTCCTCGTTGAATCGAAGTTTCAGGGGCACGCGCTGAGGGGCCGTCCCTGGCCCGACAGCGCTCTCGCGACATCCATGTCGCTCAACCCCTGAAACTCCGCTTCAACGAGGCCTCCTGAACGGGGCATTCGGCGCACGGACGTTTCTCTGGAAGTCTTTGAAGCCAAAGCCAAAGCCAAAGCCAAAGCCAAAGCCAAAGCCACACGTAGGGCGAATAAGCCGGAACGGGTTATCCGCCGCTTGCTCTGCGGCGCGGAAGGAAAACCGCACGCCTTGCAGGAGCGGACCATGCCCGCGAACAACGGACAAAGTCCGTGTTCACCCCCCTGCACCGACTTCCCGCAGACAAACAAAAACGCCCTCTCCAAAAGGAGAGGGCGTCGTGGGTCGATCAGATGAATCGCTGGCCGATCAGACGTTCCGCGAAGCTCCCATTAACCGCCGCACCAGCCCATCCACACTCAACGCGCCCGAGCCCTTGAGCATCAGCGGCACCAACGCCACCAGGTAGATCAGCGGCAGCTTGTAGTTACCGAAGCCATGGTCGGTGATGGAGTAGCCCTGGGCCAGTTCCGCCAGGCTCGACCACTGTGCCGGCCAGTGCACCGCGGCGATGGCGACGATGGTGACGACGATCAGCGAGGCCGAGGCAAATCGCGTTGCCAGCCCCAGGAGCAGCAGCACTGGCGCGATCAGCTCGGCCCACATCGATACCTGCCAGTCGAAGCCGGCGGAGAAGTGGTTGAAGGGGAAGGGGAAGTTGGCGTGGATCTGCTCGAACCAGTTGTCGCCGTGCCATTTCTCCAGGCCCGATTCGAAGAACTCCCAGGCCAGGAACAACCGCAGCGGGATGTCCCAGCCCCAGGCGGCGAGGCGGTCGAGTTGGTCGAAAACGGTCTTGAGCGGGTTCAGGGTCAGCAGGGTCATGGCGTACCTCGTGGGCAAGGTTGGGGGCAATCGATCGTGGGCAAGATTTTGTGCAGCCGGACGCGGGGGCGCCCGGTGGCGGAGAAAGTCGGGGTCAGGCGTTCGGCAGCGCCGGGCGCGCGCTACGGCGCAGGTGCACGGCCAGCTTGGCGATGAACTTGAAGGCGATGGCGCTGAAGATCAGGCCGAAGCCCAGCGGGTACCAGGAGCCCATCGGCAGGCGCTTGTAGAAGGACAGGAAGAACACCCCGGCGATTACCCAGGTGCCGGTGCTGTGCAGGCCCTTCCAGACGCGGGCACCGAGGAGCTTCATCGCGTAGGGGAAGGAGGTAAGGGTCAGCAGGATGATGAACAGGTAGCCGACCGAGCCGGGAATGTTCGCGGCGACACTGCGGCCGTGCCAGAAGGTTTCGGGGAAGAACTTCACGTAGAGAATGATCAGCACCGCGTGCACCGCATGGGAGAAGGCGAAGGCCAGCCCGAGGAAGCGCCGCTCACCCAGCAGGCCGCGGGTGAAGTTGCTCGGCACCAGCGCCGCCAGGGACGAGGCGAGGAAGGTGGCGAGGAACAGCGCGAAAGAAGTGCGGGCGGTGACGCGGATCGAGCTGCGCAGAGCCTCTACCCACTGCGGCTGGGACCACAGGGCCAGCGCGGTGACGATCAGGACTAACAGCGACAGCAGGGAAAACAGGCGCCAGCCATGCAGGCGGGCAGATTCGGCGGGACGGTTCATGGCGGGCTCCTTTGGCGAACGCGGCGGGCGGGGGGCCGCCGCTGTTCATGGAGCCATCTTGTCGACGGGCCTTATCCCGGATGTGTCCGGGGAAGGCCGTCTTGTATCTCTGTGTACAGGTGTTTAGTTGGCCGGGCGCAGTTCCAGTTGCACGCACAGTCCGCCGCTGGTGCGGTTGGACAGGGTCAGCGTGCCGCCCAGCGCCTGGCTCAGTTGCTGGGCAATCGCCAGCCCCAGGCCGGTGCCGCCGGTGCTGCGGTTGCGCGAGCTTTCCACCCGGTAGAAGGGTTTCACCACTTCGGCCAGTTCGTCCTCGGGGATGCCGGGGCCGTCGTCGAGTACACGAACACACACAGCGCCCTGGGCATCGCGCCCGACTTCCACCTGGGCGGAGCCACCGAACTTCAGCGCGTTGTCCACCAGGTTGGTGAGCACCCGGCGCAGCGCGTGGGGGCGGGTTTCCAGCACGGCGTTGCTGATGCCCCGCAGCTCCACGGCCTGGCCGCTGTCCTGGTAGTCGAGGACGAGGCTGTCGAGGAAGGCGTCGAGGTTGACCTTCACCGCCGCCTCGCTGGCGCCGTCCATGCTGCGTGCGTAGGCCACGCCTTCGCGGACCAGATGCTGCATTTCTTCCAGGTCGCTCCACAGGCGCTCGCGCTCGGGTGAGTCATCCATCTGCTCGACGCGCAGCTTCATCCGCGTGATGGGCGTCTGCAGGTCGTGGGAGATGGCGGCGAGCAGTTGCATGCGTTCTTTCAGGTACGAACCGATACGGCCCTGCAGCGCATTGAAGGCACGGGCGGCGTAGACGACTTCGCTGGGGCCGCGTTCGTCCAGCTCCGGCGCCGGGGCGTCCGGGTCGAGATCATCCACCGCTTGCGCCAGTCTGGTCAGCGGGCGGATCGCCAGGCGCACGGCGATCCAGGTGCAGAACAGCAGCAGCGCCAGTTGCACCACCAGTACCCAGGGCAACCACTGCGCCACGGGTACGCCTTTGGGCGTCACGTCGATGGTTAGCGGGCTGCCGTCCTTGAGTTTCAGGTGCACCTGGAAATGCGGGATGGAGCCGGGAATGTTCTCGAAGCGCAGCGGGTAGCGCGGCCCGACGACATCGGCGATGGACAGGGCGGCCATCGGCGCCTGTGCCATATTCATCGGTTCGCCCGGTTCACCACCATCCAGCCGGTAGCGGTAGTTGGGCCGCTGCACCATCGGTAGCCAGGCCTCGCGCTCGTCCCTGGGCAGGCGGTCGAGCAGGGCGACGGCGGTGCTGACATCGGTCTCCAGGTTGCCCAGCATCATGCTGCGCGCACTCTGGTAGCGCTCGTAGAACTGCGAGCAGAACGACAGGCTGTAGGCAAACACCAGCCCGGCGAGGAAGATCAGCGCCAGGCGCGCGGCCAGCGTGCGTGGCCAGTGCAGGACGGATTTCATTCGTTGGGCTCGAGCAGTTCGACGGCCAGCGCAAAGACGTAGCCTTCGCTGCGTACCGTTTTGATGTAGGCCGGCTCGCGGGCGTCATCCAGCAGACGCTGGCGCAGGCGGCTGACCAGCAGGTCGATGGAGCGGTCGAAGATGTCCGCCTCGCGCCCCTGGGTGAGGTTGAGCAACTGTTCGCGGCTGAGCACGCGCTGCGGGTGATCGACGAACACGCGCAGCAGGCGGTACTCGGCCCCGCTGAGGGCAACCAGCGTGCCGTCTTCGTCGAGCAGGTGGCGCGCGGTGGTGTCGAGCTTCCAGCGGCCGAAGCCGATCAACCGGCTGGCCTCGCTGACCTGCAGGTTCGGCGGCAGCATGCGGGTGCGGCGCAGCACGGCGTTTATCCGCGCGAGCAGCTCGCGGGCGGAGAAGGGCTTGGTGAGGTAGTCGTCGGCGCCCATTTCCAGGCCGATGATGCGGTCGGTCTCGTCGTTGCGCGCGGTGAGCATCAGCACCGGGGTCGACTTGTGCTTACCCACACGCAGCTCACGACACAGCTTCAGGCCGTCGTCGCCGGGCATCATGATGTCGAGGACGATCAGGTCGACGCTGTTGGCATCGAGGAAGGTGCGCATCTGCCTGCCGTCTCCCGCCAGGCTCACGCGAAGGCCGTTCTTCTTCAGGTAATTGCCGACCAGCTCGCGGATCTCGCGGTCGTCGTCGACGATCAGTACGTGATCGACATGGTCCATGCCGGTTCCTCATTCGTAGTGGGTTGAGGCGAGTTTATAGCGCCGCGCCGCGCTTGCCTGCCGTGCTTTGTATTCCACTGTATCTACAGCCGCCGCCGATACCCGGCGCGGCAAACCCTGGCCTTGCGCGACACAAGCCCGATACCTCCTGAACGTGAAATGGGCACCGACGGCGAGGCACACAGTCCCCGCCGGCCAAACCCGACACAGGACAGGAGAACCACCATGAAAGCCATCCAACTCGCCAACGCTTGCCTCTTCGCTGCCGTCGCCGCCTTCGCCAGCTTTGGTGTACAGGCTGCCGATTCCCAGCCCACTGAGACTTACCACTACGGCCAGAAACTTGACGTGAAGCGCGTCCTGGCCATTCACGAAGAGAACGCCTCGCCGTTCGACTGCGGCATCGTCAACGCCCGCATGGACTACCTGGATTCCAGCGGCCAGCCGCACAGCCTGGCTTATCGCAAGTTCGCCACCAACTGCAACGAGGGCGGCTGATCGCCCTGGGCTGCGGCCATGGACGGCTGCGGTGCTGATTTTCCCGGCGCTCATTCATCGCGACCGTACGGGCCATCGGCCCACTGAGGTTTCCATGTTGCTCATCGCCTTTCTCGGCGGGGCGCTGACCCTGCTCAGCCCCTGCATCCTTCCCGTGCTGCCTTTATTGCTGCAGCGCGCCGGCGGCCCGGCGTGGTCGCCGTGGGTCACGCTGCTCGGTCTGGCCAGCGGCTTTGCCGTGCTGGCGAGCCTGGCGACCGTCTCCAGCAATTGGGTGATCGCCGCCAGCGAGTGGGGCCGGTACTTCGCCCTCGCGCTGCTGTCGGTTTCCGCCGTTGCACTGCTCTGGCCGCGTTTCAGCGACGCACTGGCCAAGCCCTGGGCGTGGATCGGTGATCGTCTGCACGGCGAATCGCGCCGCTTGCCGCCGGCATTGTCTGCATGGATGCTGGGCTTCGCCGCCGGCCTGCTGTGGGCGCCCTGCGCAGGGCCAGTGCTGGGGCTGATTCTCTCTGGCGCCATGCTGCAAGGCCCGAGCGCGCAGACCAGCCTGCTGCTGTTCGCCTACGGCCTGGGGAGTGCCTCGGTGCTGGGCGTCGTGCTCTTCGCCGGCCGCCGGCTGATGCAGCACCTGCGGCCGCGCATGGCCGTTATCGAAGGCCTGCGCCGCGCTACCGGCGTACTCGCCCTGCTGGCCGTGGTCGGCATCGCTAGCGGCACCAGCGCGCAACTGGCTTCCGGCAGCTCGTCCACACTGGTGAACAGCCTGGAACGCAAGGTCATCGACGGCGTACCTGCGCTCGTCAGCCAACTGATGCCCGGCGACATGGCCCACGGAGCCGAACGCCTGCCGGACCTCGGCCCGGCTCCGGAGCTGCAAGGTGCGGTGGAATGGATCAACAGCCCCGAACTGAACCTGCGTGATCTGCGCGGCAAGGTCGTGCTGGTCGACTTCTGGACCTACGACTGCATTAACTGCCAGCACAGCCTGCCGTACGTGAATACCTGGGCGAAGAAGTACGCCGACCAGGGACTGGTGGTGATCGGCGTGCACACGCCGGAATACCCGTTCGAGCGCGTGCCGGCCAACGTCCGCGCAGCGGTGAAGCAACACGACATCCACTATCCGGTGGCGCTGGATAACCAGTACCGCATCTGGAACGCCTTCGCGAACCAGTACTGGCCGGCGCACTACTTCATCGACGCCCAGGGGCGGATTCGCCACCTGTCGATCGGCGAGGGAGGGTATGAGGAGCAGGAGCAGGTGATCCAGGCGTTGTTGAAGGAGAGGGATGGGGTGAGGGCTGGGGCCTGAGTGAGCGAAGGGGCGGGTGGTGCATCCGTCTCTTTTCTCTTTGGCGAACAGGTTCCAAGAAATGCCATGCCGGGCTTGGTTTAAATTCAGACCGAATTCAGGCTATAGTGTTCAGGCCGAGGGCGCCCTGGACTGACGCTCTTCACCACCGGAGGAATGTCTCATGCGTGTCGAGACTATTAGTTACCTGAAACGCCATGCTGCCGACTTGGACCTGAGCGAGCCCATGGTCGTTACGCAGAATGGTGTGCCTGCCTATGTTGTCGAGTCCTACGCCGAGCGACAGCTGCGCGACGAGGCGATTGCCTTGGTCAAGCTCCTGGCCATGGGATCGCGGCAGTATGCCGACGGTAAGCACTGCTCAGCTGACGATCTGAAGGCCCGGCTTGCCAAAAGGTTCTCGCAGCCTGACTGAGGATCGATCGTGTCCGAGTTGGTCGCTCGATTTACCCATACTGCAGAGCAAAGCATCCAGGATCAGATTCATCATCTGGTTCCTTTCATAGGGCAACAGAGTGCACTGGATTCGCTGCTCGAACTGATCGTCGAGGTGGAAGAGAAGCTACCGCAAGCGCCGGTTGGTTACCCGGTCAGTGAGCAGGCCAGTCTTCTGGGGGTGCTTCATTACCGCGAGTTCAATACGGGGCCATACCGGGTGTTCTATGAACTGCATGAGCACCGGCGCGAGATCGCAGTCATTCTGGTTTTGCGGCAGAAGCAGAGTGTCCAGCAGCAATTGATTCGGTACTGCCTTGTCGGGCCCTTTGAATAGGCTGTCAGCTCACGACTTGATTCCGCCCCTGCTTTTTTGCTTCATATAGCGCCGCATCAGCCCTTGCCACCAGCGCCTCGGCAGAGGCTTCCTGCCCCGGCAACGCTGCTGCAATGCCGATGCTCACACTCACCCGCCCCAACGGCGAAAGCTCGTGGGGCAGGGCGAGGGCTTCCACCGCCTGCAGCAGCTTGTTCGCCATTCCACGCACTCCGGTGAGGTCGGTCATCGGCGCGAAGAAGACGAACTCTTCACCGCCATATCGCGCCACCAGATCGGTCGAGCGGCTGACCGTCGTCGCCAGCGCCTGGGCAATTTCGCGCAGGCAGGCGTCGCCGGCCAGGTGGCCGTAGTGGTCGTTGAAGCGCTTGAACCAGTCCACATCGACTACCGCCAGCGCCAGGGACTCGCCAGAGCGACGCGCATGAACCCATTCCTGTTCCAGCACCTGATCGAAGCGGCGGCGGTTGGCGATGCCGGTAAGGGCGTCGGTCAGGCTCATGGCTTCCAGCTGGTTGTTCAGCTCGCGCAGCTCATCGGTGCGCTCGGCGACGCGCAGCTCCAGTTCGTGCTCGGAGGTGCGCAGGTTATCCACAAGCTGCTGCTGGGTGCGGATCAACTCCTCCTGCACCCGCGTCTTCTCCCGGCGCATCACGTTGAAGCGGTCGGCGAGGGCAAAGGCCAGCACGATCATCTCCATCGCCGAGCCCAGTTGCAGGCCGTCCACGGTGAACAGATTGGTCGGCACGATGCCCATGGCGCGCAGTGAGGTCATCGCCCCGCCCAGCATCAGCAGCGCGAAGGCGGCGAGGAAGAAGAACGCACTGCGCTGGCGCTTGAAGGCGCAGATGATGGCCGCCGCCAGCAGCACCACTGCAGTTGCGAAATTCAGCATTATCCCGGCGCGAGAGACATACGGCAGTGCGAACGCATAGGCGACCAGGCTGAGCAGGTACAGCACGATCATCCCGCGCAGCACCCAGTCCAGGCGCGGCAGGATGCGCTCGAGCTGCATCATCCGCCGCGCGAATAACAACAGTGCAGCGAGGGCCAGCGACACGCCGGAGTAATAGACGATGTTCGAGTTGAGCGGCACGGCGAAGATCGCCCAATCCGGAGCCAAGCCGTTCTTGATTGCCAGCGCCGAGGCCGTGCAGCCGACGAAGGCCACGTAGAGCAGATAGATCGGGTCGCGCAGCGCGAACAGCAGCATCAGGTTGAAAAGGATCATCGCCATGGCGATGCCGAAGTACCACGCCTTGCCTGTGTAATCGTCGCGCTCATAGGCGTGGAACACCTTCACCGGCCACAGCTGCAGCGGCACCAGCAAGCCGATGCTCGACTCCACACGCAGGTACACCACCTGCTCGGACTGCGCCGACAGGTTCAGCGGAAAGACGAAATTACGATTCGGGTAGACCTTGCTCGACTGCGGCACATCGCTGCCGGTGTTGATGGTTCTGTACGAACCATCCGCCTGCGGGATGTTCGCCTGCACATGGGAAACGCGCGGGTTTTCCACCACCAGCAAGCGCTGCAACGGCGCGTCACTGGAGTTTTTCAGCTGCAGCTTCAACCAGAACGCCGAGCGGGTGAACCCCATCGCCAACGCACTGCCTGGCGGCTGGTCGCCCTTGAAGCGCGCCTGCTGCTCGGGGGATTGCACGTCCGCCAGCGTCAGATTGCCGGTTGGGTCCTCAAGGACGGACACGTAGGTGGTTAGTGTCAGCGGCTGCGTGGTGACGCTGGCAGCGTCGACCATCTGATCGGCCCAGGCTGGGCAGAGCAACAGAAGAAGGAGAGGGAGCAGAAGCCAGGACAGGAATTGCCGGTGCGGGGCGAGGGCGGGCATGCGGCGGGTCCGGGGATGTAGGTGTGCCACGGAGTTTACAAGACACGCTTTGGTGACGCCAAAAACACAAAAGCCCCCGGCAATTCAGGTTGCCGGGGGCTTATGTTTGGGATTCTGGAGCGGGCGAAGGGAATCGAACCCTTGAGAACAGTGCTTTGATGCATCGCTATGTGTGCCAATGCTACTGCTTCCGTCCCTTCGGTGACTCGTTCCGTGCCTTTCTGTGCCATTGATTTCGACACATTTTCGACAAGTGTCGGATGACCGCAATCGGGCAGAAACGGACACGCGCTATTCCCAGAATAGTACATAGCATGACGCTGAATGCGGACTAATACTTCGAGATGTCGGTGCCGAAGACGCTTGAATTCGTGCTGGCGAACACCGGCATCGTGGTCTCGGATCGTGTCCGCGTGGGGGATAGAGCGTTGCCGCTTCTACTCCAGTACTCCAGACATGTTCACCTGCGCTGGCAACGGCGGCAATCTAGCGCTGTACACCACCTCCATTCGCGACTACATGCAGAACCGCCCAGCTGAGGACGAGTGGGCAGTGCGACGAAAACGATCTCGAAGCTCCTTACTTGACCAACGCCTTTCCGCTTATGACTTTGCCATCGGCTGACATCACTGGGAAATCTAAGCCGGGCGCGTACACCTGGCGGTAAACCGACCCCAACATTGCAGAGTTGAGACTGGCCACAATAGTTCGTGTCGCCCCCATCTCCGCTTGACGCTCAGAAAACTGCCCGAGGAGGGAGACATGCTTCGAAACGGGGAAGTAGAGGTAGGTCTTGTCTAAGCCAAAGCCCGGAGACCTGCGGTAGAAGGCGGGGATCTTTTCCGGCTCCTCAAACTCCAGTACGACCGGACGATCAGTAGTAATGAAGGAGCCGCTGTCATTATCGGAGCGAATCAGAGACCAGTTGCGTGCCGAAAGCAGAGGGACAATGGTCTGGAGCATGCCCATTTCCATTCGAATGTGATGCTCCCTCGCCACTTGGATTGTGTATGCCTTGCTCTCATGGAAACGTTTTACATCTTCGTAAGTGACGCTATCGAGGACTTTTCCCCCACTCGCTCGCAAATCTTCGATTTGAGAATCCCAGCGTTCTTTCGAGTCCAAGCTGAGATCCATCATCTGCTCAATGATCTGTGCTTGAAATGCACGCATCTGCTCGCGCCGCTGCGGTGAGCGCACCGCAAGCAGTCCGATGAGATGTAGGACGATTTCCCGCCTTTCTCCTGAGAAATCCTCCCCTTCGACTAAGGCCTTTATCGCTGTTGCGGCTTCTCCTTCAAAATCAGCTAGCGATTTTTCAAGGATGTTCTGGTCAACGCCTTCAGCGTCTATCCTGTTGAAGTCGCGTATCCCGCCGACATTCCTCGGCTTCGTTTCGAAGTGGGTCCCATCCGCGACGTTTATGACCCTAAGGTTTGATTTCTTACCCCCGTTATTGGTGAAGCCTCGGAGATAGCATTGCGAGAGAAAGTGATGATGCCTTGCCGTCATGCAACCCCCTGGATGCGAGTGTCCTGAGCCAATCTCAACCGAGCTAGCTACGACAGAATATTAGGCAGCTTCGCGTAGTTTTAGAAATCGCGGCTCAGCGTCCACTCCAGCTATTTCCCCTCTCGGAAGGATCCGTTAAGCCGTCAATGCCGTTTCTCCGTAGGAGCAGCAATCGGCCAGTAGCAGACGTGCCAAGAGCGATAAATCCTTGCTTTGTAGGAGTGGCCGTGCTCAGCATTTTAGATGTAATTCGCTTAGCTTTTCTGACAGCAAAGAAATTGGGTCATGCCCTATTGCTAGTAAGTCAATAAGTCTGATCAAATCATTCTCGTCTAGTACAATTATCTCATCATGCTTGCTAAGCATTCTATAGAGTATGTGGGTTTTTGCATTTTCTTTAACTCCTTTTCGGCTGATTATTATCCCGAAACTTCCAAATCTTGGTTGCTCTTGGATATAACTAAAAAACGTATCTAGGTCATTGGTGGCGAGGGGCTTCTCATAGTTTTTGGCGTCGAATAGTATATATTTTACGCCGCTTTTCCTAAGGTCGGCTAACCATGGGTGTTTGGGAGAGATATTATCTATTATGAAGTCTCTGCGACGAACTCCTTGGTGGGTAGGGACTTGTTTACGTAGTTTTAAGTTGTCATAGGCTGAGGAGAAAATATAGGCCAGAATTTCTTCGCAGATGCTCTCAAATGCTAATCCGTCACTTAATGGCGTTTCAATTAGTCTTTTTTTCAGTAGGTAGGGCGTGGAGTCTTCTCCGGGATTCAGAGTTTCTATTATGTTTAGAATGGTTGATGTTTTTTTAACGCCAAGCGCCTTCTTGTAAATGAAGTCGCTGTGGGTGAACGCTGGAGGGATTGAGAGGGCTGAAATTAAGTTGTAGCGATTAAAAGATGTTTTGTGTGTTTTGCAGAAATAAGTTATGTTTCCGATATGGTCTGGTTTGTATGAAAAATTATCTACGTCGAAGTCGTCGGAAAAAAATATTAAGGAGTTTTCCTTAAGGGTCGTAGCGAAAATCCCACTTGTTGTATCGAATTTTATTGAGCTGTACTTTATAATTGTATGGTCTTCTTTTCCTTCTATGCTGAAGTGCTTGTAAAGTGCTGATATAGATTGTAGGAAGTATGAGGCTAAATCTCTGTAGCTTAATAAGTCGGCGACAAGGTATAAGAAGGCGTATCTGGCTAGCTCTATTGCGTACGGTTCTACGTGAGGAGTGTTAGTGGATATGGTGATTATTTCTGTTTTGTTTCCTTCTGAATCTGTGTGAGATAGTGTGTGTTTGTGTTGATTGGTGCTGCCTTCTTGGAATGAGTAGATTAGTTCGAGGCTTTGGAGGAATGCCTTCTGCTTTGGTATGAGTTTAATAAGTGATTTTCTAATTGAGTTGAATTTTTCTGATTCGATTTTCACTGATTCTTCTCATTTTGTTTGAATATGTGCTCCTCCAGAGTTTGGCGCTCACGTTGCCGATCCTCGTCCGTAAAGGAGTTTACATCTATACGGCCATTGTTCCCTCTCGTTAACGACTCTACCCATTTTGCAATCTTTTCAATGTTAGTCGCAATTTTGTAATTGGGAGATCCGCCACCGATTTCAATTACACCTCGGAATGAGGACATGTCAATTAAGATTATGTCTTTGTATGGGGTGTCTTGCATGTCTGTATAGCTTATTTCTATTGAGAACTTCGTGGAGAATACTGCTTCTTCTCCAATTTCCGAGAGGACGTCTAGAAAGCTGAAAACAAAAGTTTTATAGACCTGTTCTATTCCTAGGTGCGAAATTCCATTTGAGATTGCGCCAAGTCCAAGGATGCTGTTAATTATTGGATTTTTAGTGGGTTCGTTATTGTTTCTGTGCTGGTTTATTATTTTGAATTTTATGTTTTTAGCAATCCCTCTCCCGTAGTTTGCTATTTTTAGTTCGATGAAGTGTATGCCTACAATACTGTGGGTCAGAGAGAGGTCTATGTGTGGTCTTATGCTCTCTCGCTGCATCTCTGCGATCTGCTGATTCTGAGCGGCGCGTAAGTACCAGGTTTCTTTCGCAAGAATAAAGGTAAGCACAGCTATTGCGGCAGTAGCAATGGCGGATATCCACGATGAAATAGAGTCAGCAGTTAGCGTGAGTTCAGTTTGAAGAGAGTTTGCTAATACCATTCCAGCCATGAATGCCATTGGCAGTAGTAATGCTAATATTACTATTGCTAGTATTTTGCTGTTTTCATTTTTCATGATTTAGATTGCGCCGAGGGTAGCGAGTGTTGATATATAATAATGACATTCCGAGTGGGTTGGGTATCTTTTGGTTTGTCAGATCGCCTCTCAAGACTCTTCCTTCTCTTTTTATCAACTCCATTTGAATTTCCTTTGCTCTTTCGCCTTTACCGATCCTTTCGCCGGGCAAACCAGCGTCTAGTTACTTCTTTGGTAATCGCTATCCCGTATGCTGATCGGTCAATTTTGAATTCGCTTCGTCGTATTCGGGACTTGTTTGTCCTATCTCCGGGGCTATATCCCCACAAATAAGCCACAGCCGATAACTTGGGAACAGAGCTTGAAGCACCTCTAGTTCCTCAGTGCTCATTCGGACGCTTTTAAAGCGGACGCTGTGCCAGCGTTGGAAACCAATTTCGCTTTCCTTCACCAGCCTATCCATGCCTGCTTTAGATATTAATGTTCTAGCTCTGCTTTGTATTGATTCCATAAAGATCTAACAAGGCTCTTGTGAAATAGTTTCACTGGAAAATATAGTGGCAATACTCCAGTGTAATTATTTCACTGGATATGTTTAGCCATTGGAATGAATAGTGACGGAACAAGCATGGAACTGGAAGAGCTGAACCCCAGCGCCCTGGTAGGGCCGCAGCAAGATTTGGAGCGCATCGAAAAGTGGGCTGACCGAAACGGCATCAGCTACGGCATCGCCCGGGCGTGGGTGTACCGGGGCATCCTGCCTTCGGTGAAGCTCGGCAAGCTGCGCGTGGTGAACAGTGCATTGCTCCGCGCCTGGCTGCTGGAACAGGAGTGGACGGCATGAACGACAGAAAGGGAGAACGACTGTGAGCAAGGACAAATGGAATCTGGACCTGTGCGGCATAACCCTCTTCGCGGAGATGTGTGGCGTGACGTATGACGAAGCGGCCCAGTGGGCAGAAGACGGCACAGTCCCCAGTATTCAAATGGGGTGCTTCCGCATGATCAACCTCGCCCGTTTCCGCGACGATATGGATCGCGGAAAAACCATCTTCAGAGCAGGAGGTTACGGCGATGACTAACTCTCCCATCACCCTGGATGCTCAGAGCGCAGTGCGCTACCTGGGTCAGACCGTACTGATGGAAATGGTGTGGGACGAAGAACCGGAGCCCATCTGGCGTTGGGTCCGCGTTGTCGGCGTCGTCCTGCCTGCGGAAGGTCTGCGCGGCGGTCCGCACTTCCTCACTCTCAAACTCGGCACAGACAAAGCATTCGCGGATGAAGCGTTCTGGGAAAACATCCGCACGATCCGGGTGATGCGGTACCGCGACCGGCAGGGTTCCGGCAACGTACTGGGCCGCGTCACCCACCCTGACGACTCGCGCTCAAGGGCCGCGCTCCCGGCTCGTCGGAACAGCTCCACCGTTCCGGCGAACGGAAGCACGGGCGGAGCGAACCCTTGAACGCTTGCCCCTCATCAGCCTCGGCCGGTGAGTGTGGGGCAGCTTCTCCGCCCCGCGCTCCCGAGCCCTCGGCGGCAAGAGCGGGATGACAAGGGCAGCGCCCTTGGTGTGTTGGTGGCGTCAGCCATCAATGAATTTGATGACTCGGAACGCCTGCTCGTGACCTCGAATGTCGTTTCGTCACTATTCGTTCCAGTGCGTCTAGAACGGGCTTTCAGCCATCAAATCAAACGATTAGTCGCGCTGCCGGCTGTTTGATTCAATACCCATATCCCACTGCAAAACCTCAATAGCGCAGATGAACCGGCGAGCGCGCCCGTTTATCCGTGCCGGGCCAACTCATGCCTGCGAAAAGGTAATGGAGGCAGCGCGATGCAACTACCCGATTGGACCTATGACCTTGTGCTGGTGGCGCTGGCCTACCTGCTGGGCGCGCTCTCGGCCCTGGGTTCTTCCTCGCCTGCGGTGGCGTTTCCCTACTGATGAGCATGAGACGGGCGTGGGCCGCGACGCCGGCCGGGAGCGCAAGGCACGAGCGGTAGGCCGAAGGCGCGGCCGACGCCCCTGTAACACGTCGGATAACCCACTGATCACTGTTTCATTACGTAGCTATTTGGAGCACTTCAATGACCAAGCCAAAGCATCAAGTCCGTGTCACGGTTAAGTCCGCTGGCGAAATTTACGAGTCGCCCGAGGGGCGCCTGTTCTTCGACGACAAGCTGGCCAAGTTCACTGATCTGTCCGGTGTGCGCCTGCTGCGCTGCGGCGTCGATACGGTCCGTCAGTTGTACAACGGCATGATCCGGTTGGAAGTGATGGCGTTGTTCGATGAGCCGGAAGACATCGTGGAGTTCGCTGGCTACCAATGGGTCAAGGGCAGGGTAGGGCGCGACTCCGGCTACCAGTACCGCCTGCAGAACGCCGATACGGGCCTGATCCTGCTGATCAAGAATCACAACGTGAAGCTGGAGAACATCGGGCCGCACCTCAAGATCGAGGTGTCTCCACACGCCTTGGACGGAGCCGATCCTGCGATCCTGCAAGGCATGCTCGATGACCTGGCGAGCGCCGTGCTCGCTCACTGCGAAACGAACCAGTGCGCCGTGCATCTCGCGCTGGATGTGCAGGGCTGGACGCCGTCCGCGGACATCGTGGAGCGCATGCGCTGTCGTTCGACTCGTGTGCGGCAGATCAGCGGCATCGACCGTATCGAGTTCCACGGCAACGCCTCGGTGTATGGGCGTGGTGAGACCTTCATGTTCGGCTCGGCCAACGGCATGCAGCTCTGCATCTACAACAAAACGCTCCAGGCACGCGCCACCGACAAGCTCGATTACTGGAGCAACGTATGGGCGTCACTGAATGGCGATCCCTTTGGTGATGGGGAGCCCGCCTACAACCCGGAGGAAACGGTGTGGCGTATCGAGTTCCGCTTCCATCACTCGATAGTCCAGCAGTTCTCTGAAGGCTCCAAATTGTCCTCGGGTGAGGTGATCGGTTGCCGTACCTATGCCGGCCTATGCCCGCACCTGCAAGGCCTGTGGGAGTATGCCTGCGACAGCTTCCGCCTCCTGCTGAAAGACCCGAAGTGGTACGACCCGTTCTGGTCGCTGATCACCCTGGATACCAAGGTCCAAGTAGAGGCTGACCCGCTGATTGAGCGCACCGAATATCGCCGCTACTACAAGACCGCACAGGGCTTCTCCGGCAAGAACTGCGAGATGTTCCTGGGCCAGTTCGCCAGCCTGATTGCGCGGGAGCGCATCCCCTCAAAAAAGGCACTTGAGGTCGGGAGAACGCTCCCCTTCTGGCATGTGATCGAAGACCACTACACGGCCAAGGGCTACAGCACTCGCGACCTCGAAAAGCATATCTGCGGTTTGATCAATGATCGCTACTTGAGGCGTGGATACGCCATCTGATGAGCATCACCAAGCTCCCCGATGGCCGTTGGTTCGTCGATGTCGAGCCGATCAAGGGCAAGCGTTTCCGAAAGCGGTTCAAGACCAAGATGGAAGCGCAGCAATTCGAGGCCAATGCTCGCCAGAAATGCTCTGAGAATCCGAGCTGGACGATCAAGCCCAAGGACCGCCGCAAGCTCTCCGAGCTGGTGGAACTCTGGTACGAGCTGCATGGCCAGACTCTCGCGAACGGTAAGCGCTGTGTGGCGATTCTGCGGCTGATTGCGAAGGATTTGGGTGACCCAGTGGCGGTGTCCCTGGAGCCGGCGAAAGTGGCCCGTGTGCGTTCCTTGCAGGTCGCTAAAGGCATGTCAGGCAAGTACGCCAACAACCGCCTTGGCTACCTCAAGTCCATGTACAACGAGCTACGACAGCTTGGAACCATTGACTACGAGAATCCCGTTGGACGCATGCGCCCTCTGAAGCTTCAGGAGAAGCCGCTGTCATACCTGACCAAGCATCAGGTATCTGAGCTGCTGGCCGCGCTCGATGCTCGAACCACGTCGCCGCATCCGAAGATGGTTGCTCGCATCTGCCTCGCAACTGGTGCTCGATGGGGTGAAGCACAGGCACTTACCCTGGATCGCTTGAAGGGCAACACGGTGATCTTCGCCAATACCAAGTCGAAGCGTGTTCGCTCGGTTCCGATCTCGGAAGGGTTGGCCAAAGAGATTCGCCAACACTGGCAGACCCACGGGCCGTTCACCAATTGCCTTGGCGTATTCCGCATCGTGCTGCTGTCCACGTCGATCAAGCTCCCGAGAGGGCAGGCCAGCCACGTGTTGCGCCATACGTTCGCCAGTCACTTCATCATGAACGGCGGGCACATCGTGACGTTGCAGCACATTCTGGGGCACGCCTCTCTATCGATGACGATGCGGTATGCTCACCTCTCACCCGACCATTTGCAGGACGCTATAAGATTTGGTCCAGCTCTGCACATGGGATGAATCGAGTATTTCAGGGAAGGAAGATGCGAAAGTCAGTCGACGTAAGCAAGGTTGCTGGAATTGAGTATCACGGGAGCGACGGAATTACTCAGGATTGCATAGATGCTTTGGTTCATATCATCAACGCTGGAGAGAGGATCGAGTCAGCCTGGTTGCTGTCCTGCTTCCATTCTGATGGCACCGGTGGCCACGCATTCTTACTGAGCATTTTCCCTGCGCGGCAAGTTCTCATTAAGCCTGGATTTACTTCGGGATATTCAGGGGAGGGGCCGCGAGGGTTATCAACTGCTCTGAAGATATTGCAGCTTCACAACGTTGACATTGATGAGTTTGAGATTGATAGCTCAACAATGCAGAGAGCCGAAGCGGGCTGCTTGACGTCGAAGGACATTGAAAAGCTGGAAGCGGCGAGACCTATCCGACCTAATCGCTTTTACGACTACATTCAGCGAAACCCCGCACTGTTTCGAGAGGGTGATGCCAGGGAAGTGCAACGGTGTTTCCCAGCAACTCTGAATATCGGGCTGCTTGACGAGCGTTTGGTTGAGCTTGCGATAGGCTTTTTCGATAACCCTGATTTTGCGATTAGCACTGCTTTTCGGCGACTGGAAGACATCGTTAGGTCTAGAACGCAAATCTTCGATAAGAGCGGTTCGCATCTTTTTAAGAAGGCATTCGAAGGCGATAAGTCGCTCTTGCACTGGAACGACCAGGATGGCGGCGAGCAAGCAGGGAAAGCAGGGCTATTCGTTGCAGTTTTTCTCGCATACAGAAACCCGCGAGCCCATCGTGAGATCATCAGTAATCCGCGTGAGGCTGCGCGTGAGTTCATGCTGATCAATCAGCTCTATCTGCTGGAGGCTATGGCCGTCGAGCGCGTGGCTGACGTGGCGGTTCCAGACCAGTAAGGTCCGACACTTTTTCGACACCTTTTCCCACCCTGGAAAAGCAAAACCCCCGAAACGCTAGGCATTTCAGGGGTTCTGCAGGGTGTTCTGGAGCGGGCGAAGGGAATCGAACCCTCGTCATGAGCTTGGGAAGCTCAGGTAATGCCATTATACGACGCCCGCTTGGGGGTGCCTTTTTACCAGAAGGGCGGGGCTTAGTGAAGCCTTGACGGGCGAGCTGCTTGGGCTGTGCCGCTTCTGCTACGAATTCTGCGCAAAAAATAACCGGGAGCGGAGGGGCAGGGGCCGGCCCCCGGCTGTGTGCGCTGGCTGCATCAGCCCACCATGGCGGCGATGGGCACGCCCTGGCTGCTGGGCAGGTAGGGATTGGCCAGAACCGGGTGGCGCTGGGGCTGGAGGAAGGTCAGGAGGGCGTCCTGGGTGTCCTGCCAGGCCTTCTTGTGCTCAACATCGATGAAGTGGCCGGCGTTGCGGATGGTGCGGAACTCGCAGTCAGGGATCAACTGCTGGAACAGCTTCGCCTCGGCCGGGGTGGTGTAGATATCCAGCTCGCCGTTCATGAACAGCAGCGGGATGTCGATGGCCGCGAACTTCTCCATGTAGCTCTCCGCGCTGAGCTTGAGCACCTGGCAGATGTGGAAGTGCATCTGCTGGTATTCGTGCTCGTCGAGGCCGGCGACATGGCGGAAGTTGTAGCGCTTGAACAACTGCGGCAGGTAGCGGCCGATGGTGTCGTTGACCAGGTTGCCGATGTTGCTGCGGTCGCAGGCGGAGAGGTAGTCCAGGCCGCGGTGCAGGTAGTCGAGCATCGAAGCGTTGAGCATCGGCGAGAAGGAGTTGATCACTGCCTTCTGGATCCGCGCCGGGCGTTCGGCCAGGGCCAGGAGGGTGGCGACGCCGCCCCAGGAGAAGGACATCACTACGTCGGCGCGGTAATGCTCGATCAGGCCGAGCAGCAGCTGCGCTTCGTATTCCTTGGTGATGAACTCGCGGCAGTCGTTGTGGGCCTTGGACCGGCCGGCGTATGGCTGGTCGTAGCACACCACGTTGAAGTGCGGTTGCAGGTATTTCACCGTTTGCGCGAAGGAGGCGGTGGTCGCCAGCGAGCCGTTGACCAGGATGATGGTCTGGCGCGCTTCCCTGTTGGCGTGAAACTCCGTGTGTACCCGATGTTGCTGAATCTCGACGACGGCGGTTTCCGGCCTCATGTCGTATTCCTCCAGACGCAGGTCATGGTGCGCATCCAAGATCGGATGCGAAGAAAGTACCCAGGCAGAGGAAAGCGTCTTGGCGTGACAGCTTCATGTCACTCGACGAAAGTTAACAATCTCTTGGTTTTCAACTGGTTATGACATCAAAAGACAAGCCGTCCGACACGTTGAAGGTGTGGATGCGGGCTTTTGATCAGGCGTGGAAGGCGCGGCTGGGGGAACGGCTGCCGCGAAAATCATTGTTGGCTACGCTGCGTGACTCGGCGGTCACGCTTGAGCCAGAGTTAAGCAGGGTGGTTCGTTACCCGCAACCGCCGTTGAGCGCTTGAGTCACATCGTTTTGTCTAAATCCGACGAAATGACATTTCTCTGCGCGATTGTCCGGCGCTTTGGATAAGCCGGATTACACTCTTGTGATAGCTGTAACGCCCCCTGCCGAAGACGAGCGATCTCGCCGTGCTCCCCCTGAGGCCGATACCGCGTGCGGAGCGGTTCCATGGCACTTCACCGACAGTTCGTCCCACTGCTGGTTCTGGCTCCGGCCGCATGGCTGTGTGCGGAAGCCATGGCCGAGGATCGCTATGGCTGCGAACAACCGGTCACCGTCGCCTACACCCGCAACGTGGTGTTCTTCCATGACGACGTCGGCATCGACCCGGACCTGATCGCCGAACTCGGCAGGCGCACCGGCTGCCAGTTCGAAACGTCCATCCGCCCGCGCGACGAAATATGGCGCATGCTCGAAAGCGGTGACCTGCAGATGGGCACCAGTGGCGTCGCTACGCCGCAGCGCCGCGCTTACAGCTACTTGCTGCCTTACCTCTACATGCGCAACAAGCTGATCGTGCGCGACGATCTGGGCGAGATGAACACCCTGGACGCCTTCCACGACATGCCCGGCGCGCGCCTTGGGGTGATCGCCGGATACCGCCACGGCGCCTTCATCGACGGCATGCTGCGCATCCTCCGTTCCGAAGGCCGGGTAGTGGAATACAAGGACGACGCGACCCGGTTCAGCGCGTTGCTCAATGGCGATGTAGAGGGGGTGATCGGCCATGAGATGAATCTTCAAGGGGCGGTAAGCGATCGTCGTCAACGCGAACGCTTCCATGTGATAGATGTGATGCCCGGACCGGCGACACCCCACAACCTGATGCTCTCGCGCAAGCGCTTCACCCCGGCGCAAAGTGCCGAGTGGATGCGCCTGCTGGAGACGTTGTGGCTGGACGGAACCCTGGCCCGGATCATGCGTAAGAATGCACCGCCGCAAGTGGCGGAAGGACTGCTCGACAGCGGATATCGCTACAGCTCCACGGACAGAGGCTGGTAAAGGATGAAGGCATTCGAACGGGGTATTCCGCTGCAACTGCTGGTGGCCGGAGCCATCATTGCCAGCATGCTGGTGCTGGCGGGCGCGTTGCTGATCCAGGGATACCGCGGTGTGGAAGGGGCATTGGTGACGGCTGCCGGGGAATCGGCCAGCCAACTGGGCGCGACCATCAACGAACGGATTCGCCGCTTGATCGATCCGGCGGAAAGCGCGCTGCGCCTGCTGACCCACGACCCCATCTCGCAGACCGACAACCTGCCGGCGCGCCTCGATCGCCTGCCGATGCTGGTGGAGAACCTGCGCGCCAATCGCACCTTGAGTGCGGTGTACATCGGTTATCCGAACGGTGAGTTTCTTCTGATCCGCGCGCTGCGTGTGCCGGAGGTGAGGCAGACCTTGCAGGCGCCGGACGCAGCCAAGTACCTGGTGCAGAGCCAGACTCTCAACGGCCAGGGCGGGCTGCTCGGCGAGTGGCGCTTCTATGACAGCGAGCTGCGTTTGCTGCGCGTGCAGGAGCGCCCCGACTATAACTATGACCCCCGTCAGCGTCCCTGGTACAACGAGGCGCGCCTCACCAGCAAGACGGTGCTGACCCAGCCTTATGTGTTCTTCACCACGCGCGAGATCGGCCTGACCCTGGCGCACCGCAGCGTCGACGGCGCTGCGGTGATCGGCATGGATGCCTCGGTCAATGACCTGGGCGGCGAGATGGGCGATCTGCGCCAGACCGCCAATACCGAGCTGGCGGTGGTCGATGGCAAGGGCACGGTGATCGCCTATCCGGACCTGTCGAGGCTGATGATCCACGAAGGCAAGGAATTGCGCCTGGCCACGCTGGCCGAGTTGAAGGTGCCGGCACTGAGCGAGCTCAACTCCGAGAAGGTGCCTTCCGGTACTGCCCAGTCTTACCGGGTCAACGGCGAGGATTGGTACGGCATCTGGGTGCCGCTGTCGAACTTCACCAGCAACGAGGTGAAGGTGCTGATCGCGATTCCCGCCGTCGAGCTGCTGGCCGGTGCGCGGCAACTGTTGTTCAACCAGGCCCTGTGGAGCGGCACGCTGCTGCTGGTGTTGCTGCTGATCGGCTGGTACATCGGCCGGCGCATCGCCCGCCCGCTGACCGCGCTGGCCGATCAGGTCGGTGCGCTGGCAGCCTTCGACTTCGCCCGGCCGGTGGGTGTGGAGTCGAAGATTGCCGAGGTCCGCGATCTGAGCAGCGTGATGGGCAGCATGTCGCGCACCATCCACAACTTCCAGGCGATCACCCTCACCCTGAGCCGCGAGACCCGCCTGGAGAGCATGCTCGACGGCGTGCTCTCGCGCCTGGTCGAAGCCACTGGCGTGATGGGCGGGGCGGTCTACCTGCTGGACGACGAGGAGTGCCGACTGCGCCTGGCCTGCTCGGCAAACGGCGAGCAGTACCCGCAATCCATGCTGATCGAAGGTTTCACCGAGGCTGAGCTGGCGGAGCGGGTGGACCTGGCGCTGGCCAATCGCGGGCAGTACCTGGAGGTATCCCTGCGCAACCGCTCGGATGAGCTGCTGGGTATTCTCGTCCTGCAACTGGCCCAGGAAGGCGTACACAGTCGACAGCCGCGCAAGCCGTTCAAGCGCTTCGTCGAAGAACTCTCCGGCGCCGCCGCCGTGGCCATCGAAACACGCCAACTGATCGAGGCCCAGCAACGTCTGCTGGACGCGATCATCAAGCTGCTGGCCGACGCCATCGACGCCAAGAGTCCCTACACCGGTGGTCACTGCGAGCGCGTGCCGCAACTGGCCGACCTGCTGCTGCAGAAGGTCATCGACTCGCACGACGGCGAGTATGCCGGCTTCACCATGAGCGACGCCGAACGATACGAATTCCAGATCGCCGCCTGGCTGCACGACTGCGGCAAGATCACCAGCCCCGAGTATGTGGTGGATAAGGCGACCAAGCTGGAGACCCTGTACAACCGGCTGCATGAAGTGCGCACGCGCTTCGAGGTGATCTGGCGCGACATCGAGCTGGACTACTGGCGCGGCATCGCCGAGGGCAGCGACATCGGCCTGCTCGCCGCCCGCCGCGATGCGCTGCATGAATCGCTGCGCGACGACTATGCCTTCGTCGCTCAGGCCAACGTCGGTGGCGAGTTCATGAAGGACGAGGACATCGAACGCCTCCAGCAGATCGGCGAGCGCCGCTGGATGCGCTATTTCGACGATCGCCTGGGCATCTCCCACGACGAGGCCGAGCGCCTGCAGGGCCGGCCGCCACAACCGCTGCCGGCGGAGGAATGCCTCCTCGCCGACAAGGCCGAGCACCGCGTGATGTGGGGCGAGCGCAAACCACCGGTGGCCAAGGACGACCCGCGCAATATCTGGGGCTTCGACATGCGCCTGCCGCCCTACGCCAGTAACTATGGCGAGCTGTACAACCTGGGCATCCGTCGCGGCACGCTGAACGACGAGGAGCGCTTCAAGATCAATGAGCACATCGTGCAGACCCTGATGATGCTCACCACCCTGCCGCTGCCGCGCAACCTGCGCCGCGTGCCGACCATCGCGGCCAACCATCACGAGAAGATGGATGGCACCGGCTATCCGCGCAAACTCTCCCGCGAGCAGATGAGCATCCCGGAACGGGTGATGGCAATCGCCGACATCTTCGAGGCGCTGACCGCCGCCGACCGCCCGTACAAGGCCCCGAAGACACTCTCCGAGTCGCTGAAGATCCTCGCCTTCATGGCGCGCGACCAGCACATCGACTCTGACCTCTTCCGCCTGTTCATCAGCCAGGGCGTGTACAAGGAGTACGGTGATCGTTTCCTCAATCCCGAGCAGATGGACGCGGTGGACGTGCGCGCGATCCTGGAAATCCTCGACGGAGTGAAGGCCTAGGCGCCCCCGCGATCCCCTGAAATGCAAACCGCCGGCTTGATGCCGGCGGTTTGCATTTGCGGATTCAGATCAGCGCTTGGCGAGGTTGGTGGCGTAGCGGTTGATCTGCGGGTTCTTGGCCACAGTGCAGCTTTGTCCGGCGAGGAACTGCGAGGTCTTCAGGTACTGCTGCTGCGGGTAGTAGGCGAATACGTAGCTGCCGTTCTTCACCGTGTCGATCAGCTTCTGTGCCACCTGCGGGCGTACGGCCGGGCAACCCAGGCTACGGCCGAGGCGACCGAGGCCGGAGACGACCTTGGGGTCGGCGTAGGCGGCGGCGTGCATGACGATGGCGCGCTCTTCGCTGTTGTCGTTGAAGCCCGGCTCCAGGCCCAGCAGGCGCAGGGAGCGGCCGTGCTTGCCGCTGTAGGTCTGGCCGGTCTGGTAGAGGCCGATGGAGGACTGGTTGCTCTCCGGGCGGTTGGAGAAGGAGGTGGCCATGTCGTCGCCACTCTTCTTGCCATGGGCGACCCACTCCTCGAAGAGCAGCTTGCGCTGCTTCAGGTCGAAGACCCAGAGGCGCTTGTCGCGGGACGGCTTGGAGTAATCGATCACCGTCAGCAGATTGTTCTGGCCGCCCAACTGGGTGCTGGCGCACTGCAGTGCGCTGAGCGCCAAGCGCAGGGTTTCGGTATTGGTTGCCGGCGCGAGGCGGTGCAGTTCCTCGGCGGAGGGAAGGGCGGCAGCGGACGCAGCCTGCCAGCTACCGAGCGCGAAAAGCGCGGTACTGGCGAGCGAAATCCGGAAGAACCCCCGTAACTTCAAAAAAGTCAGCATGAATACAACATTCCCGTTGAATCGATATGGTTTTTTCTGGGAAACGCCGCATTGTGCGCGATTTTTGACCAGTGATGTGGTTGTTTTTTAAACAAGTATGGTTCCGCCCGTCGGCAACTACGAACTTTCCAGCGTGATAAATCGCCGCGAGGCGGTGAATTTCCCTGCGCTCAGGCGCAGGAGTCTCACCCCGGACAGGCGCCTTGACTCTTTGTGTTTCGAGATTCTTCGGCTGCTTGCACGGCTGGCTTGACGCCGTCTGTCCGGTGGTGAGTGCAGGCAGTTTGCGGGGGGCGAGCCAGAGGCGGTGCAGTAGAAGGATGAAGGCCCTGTAGGGGAAATCTGTAGCACCCAGGCGTCGCTCCGGTCCATCGGGTTACTGCACGCTCTGGTTCTTGACCGGCTTCTGCTCGGCCTTGCGGTCGTTGGTGGTGATCACGGTGAAGTCCGGGTTGCTGCGCATATCGCGGGTGGATGGTAAGTCGGTGATTACCAGGGTGCTGCCCACGTCCATGCTGGCGAGCAGGTTGCGCAGGAATTCGCGGTCGAGGCTGAACTTGCCCAGTTGCTCCGCGGGCGTCAGGCCGCGCTGTGGATCGCTGACCTGCACGCTGGTCCAGCGCAGATTCGGGCTCTGGCTGTCGATCTCGGCCTGCGAGGGTTTCTCCATGAGCGAGAAGGCGGCGATGCCAGTCCTTTCTTCCGGGTGTTCGAAGGCGACGGGCGCGGTGCCGATCTGCAGGCCGCCGCGGTAGACATAGAGGCGACGGTCGGCGCGGCTGACCAGCACGGAGACCGGGCCCTTTTCCGCCCCCGGGTCGCTCCAGAAGGGCACCACCATGCCGCTGTCATCATGCGGGCCGGCGGCGCGGCCATCACTGACGATGGGTGCGAGCAGGCCGGGGTGGTAGACCTCCACCGGCGAGCTCTTGGCATCGGAGATGATCACGGTGGTGGAGGTGAAGCCGGTGACTTCGTAGAGCTTCTTGGCAAAGGCCATGGGCAGTCGGATGCAGCCGTGGGAGGCGGGGTAGCCGGGCAGGTTGCCGGCGTGCAGGGCGATGCCGTCCCAGGTCAGGCGCTGCATGTAGGGCATGGGCGCGCTGTTGTAGAGGTCGGAGTGGTACTCGACCTTCTTTTGCAGGATGGAGAACACGCCGGTGGGGGTTTCCTTGCCTTTCTTGCCGGTGCTCACCGTGGCCACGCCGATGGCGATGCCGTTGCGGTACACGTAGGCGCGCTGCTCGGTGAGGCTGACCACCAGGGTGACCGGGCCCGCCGGGGAGATTTCCGGGTACCAGAGGAACTGGCCGGGCTTGAGCGTCTTCAGCGCGGCCTGCAGGTCCGAGAGCGGCGAGGGCTTGCCCGGATTGGCAAAGGCGACGCTGGCGCTCAGGGCGATCAGCAGGGCAACCGACAGTTTCTTCATTACCTTTCCTTGGATCGCGGGCATGGCTGGGAGATTAGCCAAGCGGCGAGGCGGGCTGCAAACCGCTGGGCCGAACGGTCTGCGCAGGGTGTTTCAGGACGTGACCTGGATCGCGAAGCCCGGAGGAACGGCTCAGCCCAGCTCGGCGATTTCCTGCGCCGTCAGGGCGCGGTACTCGCCCGGTTGCAGAGCCGGGTCGAGTTGCAGGCTGCCCATGCTTTCGCGGTGCAGGCGGGTCACCTTGTTCTGGAAGTGGCCGAACATGCGCTTGACCTGGTGGTAGCGGCCTTCGTGCAGGGTCAGGCGCGCGGCATGGGTGTCGAGAATCTGCAGCTGGGCGGGCAGGGTGGTGAGGTCTTCGAAGGCGAAGTACAGGCCCTGCTCGAAGGTCGCGATGTAGCGCTCCTCGATCGGGTCTTCGGTCTCGACGTAGTAGACCTTGGGCAGCTTGCGCCCCGGCAGCGTCATGCGCCGCGACCATTGCCCGTCGTTGGTGATCAGCAGCAGGCCGGTGGTGTTGTAGTCCAGGCGGCCGCCGATGTGCAGCTCGTGCTTGTCCGGCTCGTCCAGCAGGTCGAGCACGGTGCGGTGCTCGGCGTCGCGGGTGGCGCTGACGCAGCCGGCGGGCTTGTGCAGCATGAAGTAGCGTGCCGGCTTGCCGACCTGCAGCACGTCGTCGTCCAGCTCCACGCGGGAAAACTCGCGCACCTCGTGGCGAGCATCGCGCACCACCTGACCATCCACGCGCAGGCGGCCCTCGGCAAGCAGCTGACGGGCCTGCTGGCGGTTCAGGTGAGGCAGGTTGGCAATGAAACGGTCCAGGCGCATCAGGCGTTCCCGGCATCCTTCAGCCCGGCGGCGCAGCGCGGGCACAGGCAGGCGCGGTCGACCAGCTCCGGCGGAATACGCTCCAGCGCCGCACGGTCGATGGGCGTGCTGAAGCACCAGCAGTCCTGGCCCTGCAGCGCCGGATCGGCCTGGGTGCAGCGGTTGGACTGGCCGCAGAGCGGGCAGCGGCTGGGATCGGGAGTGGCGTCGTTCATGGCCGGTCAGGGCGGAGGCTGGTGGTGAGGCGGGCGCACAGGGTGCAGCGCCGACCCGCATCGCGCAAGCGGATTCGGATCGGCGCGGCGGGTGCCGGTCAGGGGATTTCGATACGCTCGATCCAGGGCTCCAGGCGCCGGCCGAAGGCCACTTCGGCGACGAAGGGCTGGGGCAGGCCGTCCGACGTCCGGTGGGGCTGCGCCGTGATCTCGTCCAGGCGCCCGCGCCACTGGTAGGGCACGTTGATGCTGTCGGAGCCGATGCCATTGGCGGTGCCGCCCAGTGTCCAGATGTGCTGGTAGTAGTTGGAAATGGGGCGCACGCGGCCATGGATGATCAGGTAGCGCTGGCGGTCGGGGTATTGGGTGCGCAGGGCCTGGAGATCCAGGCCGACGTCCTTGAGCAGCAGGCGCGTGTCGGTTTTCTCTTCGCTGTCCAGTTCGCGGCGGATGAAGTCGCGCTCGTCCGCCAGCCGCGCATTCTGCGGCGCGGCGTCGGCGGCCTGGCGAGCCTCGTCGAGGCGCTTGCGCGTCAGCTGTACTTCGCGCTCGTACAGCGGGCCGGCCAGCTCCAGCACCAGCAGGGCGTCGCGCGATTGCTGGCGGCCGAAGTGCTGGGCACTGTCGTCATCCACTTGCGCGGGCATGTTGAAGCCCAGCTTCGCCATCTTCTGCGCGTCGATGGCCGGCAGCCAGCCACGATTGTGCCGCGAGCCCTCATCGCGCGTGGGAGTCCGCCAGCGCAGCCGCAGGCTCAGGCCGCTGTTCTCGTTGTGCCAGGTGGTGTTGCGGATCAGCTCGCGCTGGCTGAGGGGCAGTCTGCTCTCGGGCTCGGCCGAACGGTTCCAGGCGACACCGCCCAGGGCCACGGCGTTGACCAGCAGGATCAGGCCGGCTCCGCCGACCAGGGCATGGGTGCGCGTCCAGTTCATGACGAAGTCCCTCCCAGCAGGCCATGGGCACGGCGCAGGCGCCGCAGCACCAGCAGGATCAGCACGGCGCACAGGCCCAGCACGAGGAAGAACAGGTACTTGGGCATCACCTCCCACCACCAGTCGAAGAACTTGGTGTAGAGGAAGATCACGAAGAAGGTCAGCCCGGTGTTCACCACTTCCGGCCATTCGCGGCGTGCGCCCTGCCAGATGACCAGCGCCGAGGCAATGAAACCGAGCACCTGGTAGAGGTTCTCCACCGTGGCGAAGCCCAGTGGCAGGTAGCTGCCGCCGCCCCAGTTGGCCAGCACCAGCATGGGCAGGAACAGACCGAGCAGGCCGAATACGCGGTAGATCGCGGCGAAGCCGTCGAAGCGGTTCTGCGCGATGAACGAGGGGACGAGGAAGATCAGCAGTGCGGCGGGGAAGAAGTTCTCCGGGCGCTCGCCCACATCCAGCCAGTAGACGCCGCTCCAGGTGCCGACCCGCGCGGCGACGTAGCCCATCACGC
Source organism: Pseudomonas sp. PDM18 (assembly GCF_014852585.1). Lineage (GTDB taxonomy): Bacteria > Pseudomonadota > Gammaproteobacteria > Pseudomonadales > Pseudomonadaceae > Pseudomonas. The sequence continues at coordinate 48,495 of NZ_JACVBX010000022.1, forward strand.
AGATCAGCGCGGCGGCCAGCAGCAGGCGGGTGTTGCAGGTGTAGGCGAGCAGCAGGGCGTAGGCGGCCCAGGGCAACAGGGCCTTGTCCGAGGGCGTGATGTTGAAGATCTGCCCGACCATCACGACGTTCAGCACCAGGCCGGCGAAGGCCAGCATGGCGCCGAGCTTGGCGAAGTAGCCGGAGGCGTCGCGGCGTTGCAGGAAGAATGTCAGCACCAGGCTGATCAGCGATGCGGCGATGAGGGTGAGCACCTGGGCGGTTTCCGCGAACAGGCCCCAGAACTGGTAGAACAGGAAGAACAGGCTAGCGGCCAGGGCCAGCGCGCCGAGGAAGGAGGCGATGCGCATGCCCAGGGAGAGGCGATGGTCCTGGCTGTCGCGGTCGATGTCGAAGCGTGTGCGGTAGTCGGCGAGCAGGCGTTGCTGGTGGTCGTGCAGGCGGTCGCGCTGGGTGGTGTCGAGGACGAGGGCGCCTTCGTCGTGCAGGCGGCGCAGCTCGCGGTCGAAGGCCAGGATATCGTCGACGCGGTGCTGCGCCTGCTGGTGGCTGAGGTCGGGCATGACCGGTCCTTGCGGCGGGAGATGCTTGAACTCTAGCTGTCGGCGGGGCGGGGTTCCATGGGCAGCTTCGCAGTGTGTATGACGCGTGACGTCATACGCCATCGCGGGCATGGCCCGCTCCTACAAGGGGGGGCCAGCCACCGCCGATGGGCGCGTGCTCACTGTAGGACGGGTGGAGCGGAGCGATACCCATGCTGCCGGTGCACGGGGTTGATGGGTATCGCTGCGCTCCACGCCATCCTGCGGCCTGCCTTTCGCCGATCTTGCGCGGCGGATGACGCTGGCGCGTTATCCGCCCTACGAAATCCCGCCGCGATCAGCTACGGCTCTGCAGCCAGGCCCGCCAGCCGCCGAAGCGGCTGATGTCCTCGGCGCCCTCCAGGCCCCAGGGGTCGCAGATGAAGCCGGTCTCCCAGCTGCCGTCTTCCAGCTGCACCTTGCCCAGCCCCAGCGGCGCCGGGATGCCGGTGAGGAAGGAGCCCAGTTCGGCGCTGGGCAGTTCCCAGACTTCCACTTCGATGGCCACGCCTCCGTCGGCCACGCGCAGCATGCCGGGGCGCAGCGGCGGGCCTCCGGCCAGGGCATAGAGCTTGTAAGCCGGGGCACTTTGGGTGGCGCGCAGCAGGCGAGCGCCGCGCTGGCGCAGCTGCCAGTTCAGCGCCAGGCCATTTAGATGCGCGCCGCATACCACCAGGCGCGCGCGGTCGTTGCGCGCAGCGTTGGCGGAGGAGGAGGGTGCGATGGCGTTGCCGCCGGAGAGCGGCAGGTTGTGCCGGCGCTGCAGGGCGTCTGCCACGCCGAGCAGGTACTGGTCGGTGAAGGCGCGGCCGAACAGCGTCACGCCCCAGGGCAGGCCGTTGCCCATGATCGCGCTGGGCACGGCGACGGCGGCGTAGTCCAGCAGGTTCATGAAGTTGGTGTAGTAGCCCAGATCGGAATTGCGCTTCACCGGTTCGGCGTGCAGCTCGTCCAGGGTCACCGGGCGGCCGATGGTGGGCGTCAGCACGCAGTCGAGATCGGCGAGGATCACGTCGCACTGTGCCTTGAGCTCCTGCAGCCGGTACTGCGCGCGGAACGCCTGCACGGCAGTGGCGCCGGGAGCTTTCGCCAGCACGTCGCGGATCACCGGCAGCACGGCTTGTGGGTCGCGCTCGATCAGCTCGCCCGCCACGCTGTAGCGCTCGGCCACCCACGGACCTTCGTAGAGCAGGCGCGCGGCTTCGAGGAAGGGCGCGAAGTCGATTTCCCGAGCCTCGCCGCCCAGCGCCTTGAGCTGGTCGAGGGCGTCGGTGAACAGCACCGGGCCTTCGTGGCAGCCGAAGAATTCCAGCTGGTCGGCACGCGGCACGCCGAAGCGGAAGGGTTTCGGCGTGCCGAAGGCGCTGGTGTCGTTCCAGGCGGGATTGGCGCGGCTGTAGCCATCCAGCGGATCGAGCCGGGCGGTGAGGCCCAGCAGCTCGCTAGCCTCGGCGGCGCTGGCGGTGAAGTAGGTGATGCAGTCAAGGGTGCGGCAGGCCGGGACCAGTCCGGTATTGGACAGCAGGCCCTTGCTCGGCTTGAGCCCCAGCAGGCCGTTGAGTGCCGCCGGCACACGGCCGGAGCCGGCGGTGTCGGTGCCCAGGGCGAAGCTCGCCACGCCCAGCGCCACGGCCAGCGAGGAACCGGCGCTTGACCCGCCGGAGGGGTACTCCGGCAGCACGCTGTTGCGGCATTCGCCATAGGGCGAGCGGGTGCCGTTGAGGCCGGTGGCGAACTGGTCGAGGTTGGTCTTGCCCAGCGGGATGGCGCCCAGGTCGATCAGTTGCTGCACCAGCGTCGCCGAGGTCTTCGGCGTGTAGGCGAAGGCCGGGCAGGCGGCGGTGGTGGGGATGCCGGCGAGGTCGATGTTGTCCTTGATGGCGAAGGGGATGCCGTAGAGCGGCAGCGCTTCGGGGGACTTCTCGTCCAGCGCAGCGAGGTAGGGCTCCAGCTCCTCCAGGCTCAGCAGGTGGATGAACAGGTGGTAGTCCGGGTTCAGCGCGGCGGCCTTGTTGCGCAGCCCGGCGATCAGCTGGCGCGGCGAGGCGCGGCATTCGCGGTAGGCGGCGCGCAGGGTGGCGAGGCGGAGGTCGAAGGTGGTGGGCATGGTCGGTGTTCCTTTGGGCCTGTCAGTTCTTCGCTCGGATTGCCCTCACCCCGGCCCTCTCCCGGAGGGCGAGGGGGAGGAGCAGTCCGGCGTGGTGTTGGGTTCGAACCACGACTCGCTCGGCGGAGAGAGCGGTGGATTCAGGTTGATCCCGTGCTGAGCCTCACTCCGAACTGTCCCCTCTCCCCCTGGGAGAGGGTTAGGGTGAGGGGCTCTTCGCAACGTAGGCTCACTTCAGCTCAAGCCTCCTCCATCACCACCACCCGCTGCCCGGCGCGCACCGGCGAGCCGGGCTGCACGCGGACCTCGCGCACCACGCCGTCGCGCGGGGCGGTGAGGGGGATTTCCATCTTCATGGATTCGAGGATCACCAGGATGTCGCCGGCCTTCACGCTGGCGCCAGCTTCCACCTGCACCTGCCAGAGGTTGCCGGCGATGTGGCTTTCGACGGCGTGCTGGCCGGCGCCGAGCGGGGCGTCCTCGCCTGTGTCGACGGCAGCTTCCTCGCTCTCGAAGTGCGCCTGGCCGGAGGCGATCCAGCGCTCGCGCTCGGCATCGAAGGCGGCGCGCTGGTGGTTGCGGAAGGCGGCGATGCTGTCGGCGTCCTCGGCGAGGAACTGCTGATAGTCAGCCAGGCACAGTTCGCTGTGCTCGATGCGCAGCGGGTAGCGGCCGAGCGGGAAGTCGCGGCGGATGCGCAGCAGCTCCTCGGCGGACACCGGGTAGAACCGTACCTGGTCGAAGAAGCGCAGCAGCCAGGGCTTGCCATCGAACGCCGCGACTTCGCGGTAGCGGTTCCACATCTGCAGGGTGCGGCCGACGAACTGGTAGCCGCCGGGGCCCTCCATGCCGTAGACGCACATGTACGCGCCACCGATGCCCACGGAGTTTTCCGCAGTCCAGGTGCGTGCCGGGTTGTACTTGGTGGTCACCAGGCGGTGGCGCGGGTCCAGCGGCGTGGCCACCGGTGCTCCGAGGTAGACGTCGCCCAGGCCCATCACCAGGTAGCTGGCTTCGAAGACAGTGCGGTAGACCGCCTCCAGATCCGGCAGCTCGTTGATGCGGCGGATGAATTCCAGGTTGCTCGGGCACCAGGGCGCGTCCTTGCGCACGGTGGTCATGTACTTCTCGATGGCCAGCTGGCAGGCCGGGTCGTCCCAGGACAGCGGCAGGTGCACGATGCGCGAAGGCACCTTGAGGTCCTGCGCGGCGCAGACGGCGTCCCACAGGCCGGCGACGGTTTCCAGCAGGCTCTGCAGCGTCAAGGTCTCCGGCTGGTAGTGGACCTGCAGCGAGCGGATGCCGGGGGTAAGGTCGATTACGCCGGCCAGGGCTTTCGCTTCCAGCGCCTGCATCAGCGCGTGGGCGCGGAAGCGCAGGACCAGGTCCAGCTCGGGCTGGCCGATTTCCAGCAGCAGGTGGGTGTCGCCGGAGAGGCGGGCGACCAGGCGGGTGTCGTCCTGGCCGAGGTCGAGAACGATGGGGGAGGTGAGACTGGCGCTCGGGCCGCCCTCACCCCCCGCCCTCTCCCGCAAGCGGGAGAGGGGGCTGTCCGTGTGGCCGGATAGCACGGCAATCGCCGGCAGCTCCGTACTGCCCCCTCTCCCTTTGGGAGAGGGTTGGGGTGAGGGGGAACCGGCGGCAGCGGAGTTGGGCTGCTCTGTAGGAGCGAGCTTGCTCGCGAACCGCATGTCACTGGAGTGCCAGGCGGAACTCTGTTCGCGAGCAAGGGCTGAGGCGCCCCCCTCGATCCTACGAAGAGCCGCCAAGTCGCGAGCCGTGGCGATATCCACCGGAAGGAACCGCACCTTGTCCCCGGCCTTGAGCTGGCCGAGTTGCCAGAGGTCGGCTTCGATCACCGTCACCGGGCAGACGAAGCCGCCCAGGCTCGGGCCATCCGGGCCGAGGATCACCGGCATGTCGCCGGTGAAGTCCACCGCGCCGATGGCGTAGGGATTGTCGTGGATGTTCGACGGGTGCAGGCCTGCCTCGCCGCCGCTCTCGCGCACCCACTCCGGCTTCGGGCCGATCAGGCGCACGCCGGTGCGGCTGGAGTTGAAGTGCACTTCCCAGTCGGTGGCGAAGAAGGTGTCGATGTAGGCCGGAGTGAAATATTCCGGCGCACCGTGGGGCCCATAGATCACACGAATCTGCCGCACGGCGGGCAGCTCGGTGCGCAGCTCGGGCGGCAGGCTGGCTCCGTGGCTGTTGTCTGCCAGTTCCGCCAGGTGCAGCACATCGCCGGCGCGCAGGGCGCGGCCGCCGTGGCCGCCGAACTGGCCGAGGGTGAAGGTGCTCTTGCTGCCCAGGTAATCCGGCACCTGCAGGCCGCCGCGCAGGCACAGGTAACTGCGCGCGCCAGCGCCGCCAACGGTGCCGAGGCTGAGGGTGGAACCGGCGGCGATGAACAGCGAAGTGTTCATCGGCTGCTCGACGCCATCCAGGCTGATCGGCAGCGCCGCGCCGGTGATGGCTACCACTGCGTCGGTGTTGAAGCGCAGGGTCGGGCCGCTCATGGTGATTTCCAGCGCGGCGGCGCCTTCGGAGTTGCCCAGCAGGGCGTTGCCCAGGCGCAGCGCGCGGTCGTCCATCGGCCCGGACGGTGGCACGCCCACGGCCCAGTAGCCAAGGCGGCCGGGGTAGTCCTGCACGCTGGTCTGGGTGCCGGCGCTGAGCACTTCGAAGGTCTGCGCGCGGTAGCGCAGGCCTTCCAGGCAGCGGGTCCAGGGCGAGCCGCCGGCGAAGGGAGCGTCCGCCAGAATCTGCCGCAGGTAGTCGCGGTTGCATTCCACGCCGTGCAGCTGGCTGTCGCCGAGGGCGCGATCGAGGCCTGCGCTGGCCTGCTCGCGGCTCGGCGCCCAAGCGATGAGCTTGGCGATCATCGGGTCGAAGTAGGGCGGAATCTCGCAGCCGGCTTCGACCCAGGTGTCGATGCGCAGCGCCTTGCCGTCGGCCGGCGGGAAGTGCACGGCGGTGAGCAGGCCGGGGCAGGGCTGGAAGTCGCGGCCGGGGTCTTCGGCGTAGAGGCGCGCCTGGATGGCGTGGCCGCTGGGTTTCAGCGTGGCCGCGAGTTCGGCCAGGGGCGGCAGGTCGCCGGCGGCCAGCTCGATCATCCAGCGAACCAGGTCGACGCCCCAGACCTGTTCGGTGACGCCATGCTCCACCTGCAGGCGGGTGTTCACTTCGAGGAAGTAGAAGCGCTGCGCCTCGCTGTCGTAGACGAATTCCACGGTGCCGGCGCTGCGGTAGCTGACGGCTTTCGCCAGCTGGATCGCCGCCGCGCACAGGGCTTCGGCCATGCCGGCGGGCAGGTTGGGCGCCGGGGTTTCTTCCAGCACCTTCTGGTTGCGCCGCTGCACCGAGCAGTCGCGCACGCCGAGGGCAATCACTTCGCCCTGGCCATCGCCGAACACCTGCACTTCCAGGTGGCGGGCGCGCTGGATGTACTTCTCGATGAACACGCCGGAGTCGCTGAAGTTGTTCTGCCCCAGGCGCTTCACCGCATCGAAGGCGTCGCGCAGCTCGTCCGCCGAGCGGCACACGCGCATGCCGATGCCGCCGCCGCCGGCGGTGCTCTTGAGCATCACCGGGTAGCCGACTTGCTCGCCGGCAAGCAGGGCGGCGTCGAGGTTTTCCAGCAGGTCGGTGCCTTCGAGCATCGGCACGCCCTGTTCACGAGCCAGCGCGCGGGCGGTGTGCTTGAGGCCGAACAGGCGCAGCTGTTCCGGCGTCGGGCCGACGAAGGCGATGTCGGCGGCCTCGCAGGCTTCGGCGAAGGCGGCGTTCTCGGAGAGGAATCCGTAGCCGGGGTGGATCGCTGTCGCGCCGCTGTCGCGGGCAGCCTGGAGAATCTTCTCGACCACCAGGTAGGTGCTCGACGCGGGGCCTTCGCCGAGGCTGATGGCCTGGTCGGCCTGCTGGATGTGCAGGCTGGCGGCGTCGGCTTCGGAGTAGACGGCCACGCCCTCTACTTGCAGCTCACGAAGGGTGCGCAGGATGCGGCAGGCGATGGCGCCGCGGTTGGCGATCAGGAGCTTGTCGAACATGAGGGCGTCCCCATGGGGTGGCGGGCCGTCCCGCCGTCATTCGGTGCGCGCCATGGTCGTCCGTGGCGCTGAAGTGCTCTTCGTAGGAGCGAGCTTGCTCGCGAGCCCCGCCTAGCTCCGGCGCTCGGGCGAGGTCTGTTCGCGAGCAATAACGATGGCGTCCCCCTCGCTCCTGCAGGTTCTCAGCGTCGGGCTGCATTGGGCGCTGCGGCTCTGGCAGAGCGCGAGCAGCCACTGGCGCAGGCGCGCGGTCAGTCCCATACCAGCAACTCCGCCGGGGTCGGGTTCCAGCCGTTGCAGGGGTTGTTGAGCTGCGGGCAGTTGGAGATCAGGACGATGACATCCATGTGCGCGAGCAGCTCGACGTACTTGCCGGCACCGGAGATGCCGTCTTCGAAGGTCAGGCCGCCTTCGGCGGTGACCGGCACGTTCATGAAGAAGTTGATGTTGTGGCTGATGTCGGCCTTGGTCAGGCGGCCATCGTGCAGGCTGGCGCGCAGGAAGTTGTCGCGGCAGCTGTGCATGTAGCGCTTGTCCAGGGCGTAGCGCACGGTGTTGCTCTCCTGGGCGCAGGCGCCGCCGAGGGTGTCGTGGCGGCCGCAGGTGTCGGCGCTGATGGTCAGCATCGGGTTGCCGAGGTTGGACCAGAGCACGCTGCCGGCGCTGAGGTAGACCTGCCCCTGCTTGCGCAGGGTGCGCTGCACGTCGTAGCGCTCGCGCGGGTTGGCGGCGCTGAAGAACAGCGTGTCCACCGCCTGGTTGCCTTCCAGGTCGAGGATGCGCAAGGTCTGCCCGGCCTTGAGTTCGGTGAGGCTGGGTTCGCCGGCCGGGATCAGGGTGCGCGAGACGCAGGCTTCGGGGTGTTTGTCGCTGGGGACGATGGGCATGCTCGCGCTCCTTACAGGTACTGGCGTTCGGTGTTGTGGAAGCCGCGGCCGTTCTCCGCGCGGGAAGTGCGGCAGAGCACGCTGATGCCGTCGGACGCGACCTGCTGCCAGGTCAGGCCGATGGGCTTGGGCGCGTACTGCGGGTTCGGGTCCAGCGGGTGTTGCAGGGCGGTGAGCACGACAAGGGTGTCCATCGGCGCGTAGAGCTCGACGTAGTCGCCGGCTTTTGAGTTGCCCTGGGCGAAGCGGAAGCAGCCGTCGGCGTCGACGTCCACGCGGCTGAACAGGTTCAGGCACATCAGCAGGTCCTGCAGGCGCATGTCCCACTTGCCCATTTCCACCAGCAGGTTGTCCACGCCGTTGCGGTGGAAGCCGTTGCGCAGTTCCTGGTAGCGGCCCGCGCCGTATTTCTCCTGCACCTCGGCGGCGTTCAGCACGCCGCCGAAGCTGTCGTGCCAGCCGCAGCTGTCGGCGGTGATGGCGGCCAGCACGCGGCCCATGTCCGAGTACAGGCAGTGGCCGGCGGTGAGCCGCGCGGTGTGCTGGCACTTGAGGCTGTCGGGCAGGTTCAGCCGCTCGCTTTTCTCGGCGGCGTTGAACAGCAGAACGCTGGCGTTGCCACCGCCTTCCAGGTCGGTCAGGCGCAGCAACTGGCCGCGCTTGAGGACGAAGGAGGTGTGGCCGCCGCCGGGGGCGGTTTCTTCATAGAGGGTGGTGCGCAGTTCGTTCATGGCGGGCTCCTTAGTAGGCCGGCGTGATCGCGGGCTCGGCGGCGGGTTGCAGGCGCGCCGCGAGCGTGGCCGGCAGGGCGGTGCGGGCGGCCCGGCGGTCGGCGTTGAGCGGGATGTCGTAGGTGATGCGGGCGCCGTAGGCGTTGGGTGCCTGCGGGTCGTGGCGGACCTTGTCGAAGACCAGCAGGCGGGTGCCCAGGCTGAAGCCCTCGGCGAGGTCGTGGGTGACCATGAATACGGTGAGCCGGGTTTCCTGCCACAGCTCCAGCAGCAGGGCGTGCATGTCCTTGCGGATGCCCGGGTCCAGCGCGCCGAAGGGTTCGTCGAGAAGCAGTACGCGCGGCTTCATCACCAGCGCCTGGGCAATCGCCAGGCGTTGCTGCATGCCGCCGGACAGGGCACTCGGGTACTGCTGCAGCGCGTGGCCGAGGCCGACGCGCTTGAGCAGTTCGGCGGCCTGCTCGCGGGCCTCGCGCTTGGCTGCGCCGAACAGCCGGCCGAGCAGCGGCGAGCGCGGCAGTTCCAGGCCAAGGGCGACGTTGTCGAGTACGGAAAGATGTGGGAATACCGAGTAGCGCTGGAACACCACGCCACGGCTCGGGTCGGGTTCTGCGGCCAGCGGCTGGCCTTCGAGCAGCAGCTCGCCGCGGCTGGGCCCCTCCTGGCCGAGCAGCAGGCGCAGGAAGGTGGACTTGCCGCAGCCGGAGGCGCCGACCAGGGTGCAGAACTCGCCTTCTTTCACCTCGAGATTCAGGCGTTCGAGCACCACGTTGCCGGCGTATTCCTGCCAGACGTTCTTCACCTGGATGAAGCTCATGCCTTGGCTCCTTCGTACCAGGGGAAGGCGCGTCGGGTGAGCGCGCGCAGCGCCCAGTCCATCAGCCAGGCCAGCGCGGTGATCCACACCACATAGGGCAGGATCACGTCCATGGCCAGGTAGCGGCGCACCAGGAAGATGCGGTAGCCCAGGCCATCGGTGGAGGCGATGGCCTCGGCGGCGATGAGGAACAGCCAGGCCGAGCCGAGCATCAGGCGCAGGGAGATGAGCAGGCGCGGCATCAGTTGTGGCAGCACTACGCGCAGGATCAGCGTCCAGGTGCTGGCGCCCAGGGTCTGCGCCTTGATCAGCAGTTCGCGGGGGATTTCCCGGGCGCGCTGTTCGATGTCGCGGGCGATGCAGGGGGCGACGCCGATGACGATCAGCACCACCTTGGACAGCTCGCCGAGGCCGAAGACGATGAACAGCACCGGCAGGATCGCCAGCGGCGGAATCATCGACAGTACGGTGAGCAGCGGCGAGAGCGGCGCACCGAACAGCGGCACGCTGCCGGCGGCGATGCCCAGCACCAGGCCGAGCAGGGCGGCAATGGAAAGGCCCATCCCAAGGCGTTGCAGGCTGGCGCCGGTGTCCTGCCAGAACAGCACGTCGCCGGTGCGCTTGTCTTCACTGAAGGCCAGGCGGTTTACCGCGTCGGCCATCTGCGCGGCGCTGGGCAGCAACTTGTCGTTGGGGTTCTCCGCCAGCCGCGCCGTCGAGCCTGCAAAGTAGGCGAACAGCAGCAGGGCGAAGGGCAGCAGCACCAGAAACAGGCGGCCGCTGCGGTCGGGGGTTCGGTTGATCAGGCGCATGGGGCGTACCTATCGGTTCGTAGGGCGCATAACGCGGAACGCGTCATCCGCCGTGTCGTCCGGACGGCGGATAACCGCAAGCGGTTATTCGCCCTACGAGTGGGAACGGTGCGGAGTTCAGAGCTTCCCGTCCGCCGCCATCTGCACGTAGGTCGGGTCGAAGCGCAGCTTGAGGTTCTGCGCGTCACCGGTGGTGAGGCCGCCGGCGAAGCTCATGCCGACCGCTTCGGCGCTTTTAGCGCCCTCGCCGAGCAGGCCGTGGGCGAAGGAGAAGGCCGCGACCTTGTCCATGGTCGCCGGCAGTTTCGGGCTGGTGGCGAAGGCCAGGGCTTCCTTGGGCGTGGCAAACAGTTTGGTGGTGGCGAGCTGGCTCTGGTAGCCGGCGAGGTCAGTGCCCGAGGCCTTGGCCATGTGCTCCAGCGCGGCGCGAGTCTCGGCGCTTTCGCCCTGCATCAGCGCCACGGTTTCGAACCAGGCGCCGGTCAGCGCCTTGCCCAGGGCGGGGTTGTCTTTCAGGACCGCGCTGTTGACCACCATCATGTCCATGATCTCGCCGGGGACCTTGCTGGAGTTGAATACCTCGGTGGTGCCCGGCTTGGCGCGCGCCTCGGCGAGCATCGGGTTCCAGGTGGTCACGGCCTGCACGTCGTCGGTGTTGAAGGCGGCGGCGATGTCGGCGTCGGAGGTGTTCACCGTCTTCACGTCCTTCTCGCTGAGGCGGGCGTTCTCCAGGGCGCGGGCGAGCAGGTAGTGGGAGACGGACAGCTCCACCAGGTTGACGTTCATGCCCTTGAGGTCGGCCAGCGTCTTGCCTTCGCCCTTGATGACGATGCCGTCGTTGCCGTTGGAGAAGTCGCTGACGATCAGCGCGGTGGAGTCGACGCCGCCGGCGGCGGGGATGGTCAGGGCGTCCATGTTGGTCATGGTGCAGCCGTCGAACTGGCCCGCGGTGTACTGGTTGATCGACTCGATGTAGTCGTTGAGCTGGGTGACCTTGATCTCGATGCCGTATTTCTTTGCCCACTTGTCGACGATGCCGTGGCTGGCCGCGTACTCCCAGGGCATCCAGCCGGCGTAGATGGTCCAGCAGAGGTTGAAGCTGTTCTTCGCGGCGGCGGAGGCTGAGAGGCTGAAGGCGGCGAGGCCGGCGGCGAACAGGGCGGTCAAAAGGGGCTTGCGCATGGAGCATCTCCAGTCGATTGTCGGGCAGGCAGGAGTCGGGCGGCACTTGTCGCTCTCGTCTCCCGGGCTTTTGTCCCGCCGTGTAACCTCGCTGGAGGTCGATGACTCTCGGACCAGTCACTCGCTGCGCGAGCCGGAACCCTAGTCATCCATTGTCGGATTGTGGTGCCGCTGTCCGAATGCTTCGGATCGTTCCTGCACTCTCGATACCAAGCGAGCGGCGTGCCAAGTTGGCGAAAGTGCCGGTACAGAAGGGCTGCGCTGGAGCGGGGCGGATGTTTCGCTGCAAGCCGGGGCGTTTGCCCGCCCTCAAATGAAGCGCGGCGCCGCATCCTGGTGCGTGTGGGCCAGTCGAAAGGCAGGAGCGGGCGGGGCGTGCCGGGCGGCAGACTGCAGTCACCGTCACCTTGAGGAATCCATCGCCATGTCCGAATTGCTGAGCTTCGCCAAGGGCGCGCTGACCATGTTCTGGGTCGCCGCCGTGCTCAACCTGATCTACCCGTTCGGCGAGCTGCATCGCCCGCTGCTGTGGCTCTCCGTGATCCTGCTGGTGGCCCACGTGGGCGAGGTGCTGTTGCTGGCGCGCCGGCGTTCCTGGCTGGAGCAGGTGCAGGTGCTGCTGTTCGGTGTGCTGCACCTGCAGAGCCGCAAGCTGCGCCGCCTGGAAACTGTAAACGGCTGATTTACCCAAGCTTTACCTTTCGACGCGGCACCGCCTTCTGACAGACATGTCTGATCTTGTGAGACCGGAAGAATGTACGCCCCGCACCCCGGCGGGGCGGCCGGCTCGCCTGATGGAGGCGCCATGCGTCGTTTCTTCGCTGCTGTACTGATGATCCTTCCGTTGACCGGCTGCGTGGTCTACGAGCATGACCATGACCGTGGTGGCTGGCATGACCGGCCGCACTACTATCGTCCGGCACCGCCGCCGGCCTATTACGGTGGCCCCTACCAGGGCTGGCGCCGTTGAGCCTCACGACGCGGCGTTGAACGCCGCGTCTTCCTCCAGCAACAACTCGACGAACTGGCTGGCCGCAGGCGACAGGCTGCGGCTGGCATGGCGTACCAGCGCATAGGCTGAGCCGCGCCCGGCAACCGCGCTGCTGCCCGGCCATGGCAGTACCGCCAGGCTGCCGGCCTGGACATCCGCGGCCACTACATCCCAGGTCGCCAGGCAGAGCACGTCGCTGCCTTTCACCAGTTCCTTGAGCATCAGCACGTCATCGCACTGCACGCTCAGCGGCTGCTCGCGGCCGAGGGTGCGCGCCAATCCTTCGTGGGCGTCGCGCGGCAGGCGCGGGCCGGCCAGCGGATAGTCCAGCACGCGCTTCACCGAGGGTGCGCTGCCGATCAGCGGATGCCCCGGCCGGCAGAACAGCACGCCCCGGTGAACCCGCAGCGGCAGGATGTCGAGGCGGTTGTCGCCTTCGAGTTCGCGGTAGTCGGCGATGAACAGCTCCAGTTCGTCGTCCAGCAGACGCTGGTGCAGCTCGCTCCAGTTCTCGATGGAGAGCAGCACCGATACCTTCGGGTGCGCGCTGCTGTAGCGTGCGAGCACCTGCGGCATCAGCCGCGCGCCGGGGAAGGGCCCGGCGCCCAGGCGTAGTTCGCCGGTCTCCAGGTCCGCCAGTTGCAGCACCGCATTCTTCAGCGCGCGGTCGCCGGCCAGCAGGCGGCGCGCGTGTTCCAGCACCAGCCGGCCATGGGCGGTGAGGGTGACGCCACGCGGATTGCGGTCCACCAGTTGGCAGCTCAGCTGGCCCTCCAGCGCCTGGATGCTCCGCGACAGGGCGGGTTGACTAAGATTCACCGCATCGGCGGCGCGGGCGAAGTGACCGTGTTCGGCGAGGGCGACGAAGTGGCGTAGCTGGCGGAGATCGCTCATGCGCTTCCTGCATTGATTGTTAAATTGGAATGCATTGGAATTATTAGCGCGACGGCCGGCATAGTGCGAGCACAACAACAAATACCGGAGCCCTCCGATGTCCCGTCTTTCCGCTGCCGTGCTGCTCGCCAGCCTCTGCCCCGGCCTGCTGGTCGCCGCCGAACAGCCCAAGCCCCCGACTTCCTTCACCCAGGCTGCGCAGGAGCAGGTGCGTCAGTCGCTGCCGTTCAGTGACCGCGCCGACTTCGAGCGGGTGGAGAAGGGCCTGATCAAGCGCCCCGAGAACCTCGTGATCAAGAACGAGGACGGCACGGTCGCCTGGCAGCTGGGTGGCTACGATTTCCTCAAGGCCGCGAAGGACGTCGCCAGCGTCAACCCGAGCCTGATGCGCCAGGCCCAGCTGAACCTCAGCTACGGCCTGTTCAAGGTCACCGACGGCATCTACCAGGTGCGCGGTTTCGACCTCGCCAACACCACCTTTATCGAAGGCAAGTCCGGCTGGATCGTCATCGACACCCTGACCACCCCGGCGACTGCCAAGGCCGCCTACGCCCTGGTGAGCCAGGAGTTGGGGCAGAAGCCGATCCGCGCAATCATCTACAGCCATGCGCACATCGACCACTTCGGCGGCGTGAAGGGCCTGGTCAGCCAGGAGCAGGTGGACAAGGGCGAGGTGCAGATCATCGCGCCCAAGGGCTTCATGGAGGCGGCGATCAAGGAGAACGTGCTGGCCGGCAACGCCATGCTGCGCCGTGCCACCTACCAGTACGGCACCATGCTGCCGCCGGGGCCGGAAGGCCACGTCGACATGGCCATCGGCAAGGCGGTCGCCCACGGCCCGATGAGCATCATCGCGCCGACCAAGACCGTTGACGGCTCGCTGGTGGAGATGGAGATCGATGGCGTCCCCGTTACCTTCCAGAACACCCCCGGCACCGAATCGCCGGCGGAGATGAACGTCTGGCTCCCGCAGCAGAAAGCGCTGCTGATGGCCGAGAACGTCACCGCCACCCTGCACAACCTCTACACCCTGCGCGGCGCCGAGACCCGCGACCCGCTGGGCTGGAGCAAGTACATCAACGAGGCGCTGCACCATTTCGGCGACAAGGCCGAGGTGATGTTCGCGGTGCACAACTGGCCGCGCTGGGGGCACGAGGACATCGTCCGCACCCTGGAGAAGCAGCGTGACATGTACGGCTACCTGAACGACCAGACCCTGCACCTGGCCAACAACGGGGTGACCATCAATCAGATCCACGAGCGCCTGAAGGTGCCGCCGGAGCTGGCCAACGAGTGGTTCAACCGAGGCTACCACGGCAGCGTCAGCCACAACGTGCGCGCGGTGGTGAACAAGTACCTGGGCTACTACGACAGCAACCCGGCGACGCTGAACCCGCTGGCGCCGGAGGATTCGGCGGTGAAGTACGTCGAGTTCATGGGCGGTGCCGATCACCTGCTGCAGATGGCCAAGGCGTCCTTCGACAAGGGCGAGTACCGCTGGGTGGTGGAGGTGGTCAACAAGCTGGTCTTCGCCGACCCGACCAACCAGGCCGCGCGCAACCTGCAGGCCGACGCCCTGGAGCAGCTCGGATACCAGGCGGAGAACGCCGGCTGGCGCAACAGCTACCTGACCGCCGCACAGGAACTGCGCAATGGCGTGCCGCGTGACCTGCCGACCATGAAGTCGGGTAGCCCCGACGCGCTGGCGGCGATGGACACCGGCCTGCTGTTCGACTACCTCGGCGTGCGCCTGAACGCGGAGAAGGCCGAGGGTGAGGACTTCGCCATCAACCTGGTGCTGCCGGACAAGAACGAGCAGTACCTGCTGGAACTGAAGAACTCGCACCTGAACAACATCAAGGGCGTGCAGAGCGAGAACGCCGGGCAGACCGTGACCATCGACCGCGCCGACCTCAACCGCCTGATGCTCAAGCAGGTCTCGCCGGTGCGCCTGGTGTTCGAGGGCAAGCTCAAGAGCTCGGGCAACCCGCTGCTGCTGGCCAAGCTGTTCGGCATGCTGGAAGACTTCAACTTCTGGTTCGACATCGTCACTCCGCCGCAGAAGAGCTGATCCTTTCCCCACCTACGCGGCCGGTTCCCCGCCAGGCCGCGTCTCCCCTGGATGGCACATTGCGATGATTGCATTGTGCCATTGTTTTTTTCGCGGCCAGTCTGCACCATGCGACCCCTGCGCCGGCAGCTGGTTGCCGGCGCTCGCAGTCGAGTCGTCGCGATCATGCTCAGCCGTTGTACCAGGATGCTGCGTCGTTGCTGGCTGGGGCCGTTGGCCCTGGTACTGGCGACTTCGCTCGGCGTTCTGGCGGTGGCGCAGCAGGCCGAATGGGACTTCCGGCTGATCAGCCAGCAATCCACGCGCCTCTATGGGCCGCTGGGCGAAGGCCAGGTGCGCATCGACGCTTGGCAGAAGCTGCTCGCGCAGCAGGCCACGGCGAGTGAGCGCGACCAGTTGCAGGCGGTCAATCGCTTCTTCAACGACCAGCTGCGCTTCACCGATGACCTGAGCCTCTGGCACGAAGTGGACTACTGGGCCACGCCGGTGGAGGCCTTGCTCAAGGGCGCCGGCGATTGCGAGGATTTCGCCATCGCCAAGTACATCAGCCTGCGACATCTGGGCGTGCCGGCACAGAAGCTGCGCATTACCTACGTCAAGGCGCTGCGCCTGAACCAGGCGCATATGGTGCTCACGTATTACCCGCGGCCCGACGCCGTGCCGCTGGTGCTGGACAACCTGATCGGCAGCATCCTGCCGGCCAGCCAGCGCAGCGACCTGCAGCCGGTCTACGCGTTCAACGGCGAGGGCCTGTGGCTCGCCGGCAATGGCGCGGGCGGCGGCAAACAGGTGGGCGACAGCAAGCGCCTGTCGCGCTGGCAGGACCTGCTGAAGAAGATGAAGGCCGAAGGCTTCCCTCTGGATGAGTAGCCGCGGAACGAATAGCTGCACCGACACGAATAGCTCCCGCGGGGGGAGCCTGGAGACACGATGTCCCTGTTCAAACAGTTATTGATCGCCATCTGCCTGTTCCTGGTGGTCGCCTTCAGCGGCAGCTTCATGGTCAGCCTGGAAAGCTCGCGCGAGCAATACGGCAACCAGCTGCGCTCCCACGCCCAGGACGCGGCCACCGCGCTGGGCCTGTCGTTGACGCCGAACATCGATGACCCGGCGATGGTCGAGCTGATGGTCAGCTCGATCTTCGACAGTGGCTACTACGAGAGCATCCGCGTGATCGACCTGGCCTCCGGCAAGGTGATGGTAGAGCGCACCGGGGTGCCCGACGCGGTGGCGGCCAAGGTGCCGCAGTGGTTCATCTCGCTGATCGACCTGCACTCCGCCGGCGGCGACGCCATCGTCAGCCGTGGCTGGACCCAGGCCGCGCGGGTCGAGGTGCTCAGCCACCCGATGTTCGCCATCGCCAAGCTCTGGCAGAGCACATTGGGCAGCCTGCTCTGGCTGGTGCTCTGTGGCATTGCCAGCGCCGTGCTCGGCGCCGTCCTGCTGCGTCGCCAGCTCAGGCCGCTGGACTACATGGTGGCGCAGTCCCACGCCATCGCCCGCCGCGAATTCCTCAGCCTGCCGGAACTGCCGCGCACCCCTGAGCTGCGCCGCGTGGTGCAGGCGATGAACCAGATGGTGGAGAAGCTCAAGGCACTGTTCCAGGAACAGGCCCAGCGCAGCGAGCGCCTGCGCGACGAGGCCTACCAGGACAGCCTGACCGGACTGGGCAACCGGCGCTTCTTCGATATGCAGCTGAACAATCGGCTGAGTGCCGAGGACCAAGTCAGCAGCGGCGTGCTGCTGGTACTGCGGGTCAACGATCTCGCGGGACTGAACCAGCGCCTGGGCGGCCAGCGCGTCGACCAGTTGCTCAAGGCGGTGGCCGACCAGCTGCGCCTGTCCGGACAGGGCCTGGGCTCCGGTCTGACCCTGGCGCGCAGCCGTGGCGGTGAGTTCGTGATGCTGGCGCCGGGGCTGATGCCCGAGGACGCGCCAGCCTTGGCGATGCGCCTGGAAGGAATGCTTGCCGCACTGGCTACCACCGGTGCCAGCGATGTGAGCCCGGTCGCCTGCCTGGGGCTGGTGCCCTTCGTTTCCGGCGAGTCGGCGCAGGCGCTGTTGCAGCGCGCGGACGAGGCGCTGGTGCAGGCTGAGCGGCAGAACGACAGCTGCTGGGCCTTCCTCCAGGGCGGCGCCAAGCCGGTCGCCGAGGAGCGCCACAGCTGGCACCAGTTGCTGGACGAGGCGTTGATGCACAAGCGCTTCCAGCTTCACTTCCAGGCGGTGGTGTCCTGCGCCGACCCGCAGGTAGTACTGCATTACAAGGTGCTCTCGCGCCTGCCGGACGGGCAGGGCGGCAGCATCGCTGCCGGGCGCTTCCTGCCCTGGCTGGACCGCTTCGGCTGGACTGCGCGGCTGGACCTGCTGATGCTCGAAAGCGTGCTGGCGGATATGGCCAGGCACAACCGCCCGCTGGCGCTGAACCTGTCAGCTGCGCTGCTGCGCGACGAGTGGGCGACCACCCGCGTGTTCGACCTGCTGCGCCAGCATCCGCAATTCGCCGGACGTCTGACCCTGGAGCTGGAAGAAGACCAGTTGCCGGCGCAACCAGTGCTGGAAGCGTTGACCCGCCGCCTCGGCGAGCTGGGTTATCGCCTGAGCCTGCAGCACTTCGGCGGGCGCTTCAGCATGATCGGCAACCTGGCACGGCTGGGGCTGGCGTACCTCAAGGTCGATGGCAGCCACATCCGCCATATCGACCAGGAGAACGACAAGCGCCTGTTCATCGAGGCGATGCAGCGCGCGGCGCACAGCATCGACCTGCCGTTGATCGCCGAGCGCGTGGAGACGGCGGGGGAATTCCGGGTGCTGAAGGAGATGGGCATCCAGGGCGTGCAGGGGCAGCTGTTTGGTGGGCCTGCGCCGTGGTGATAGATGTCGGGGCGGGGTGCTTTTCGTAGGAGATTCTATGTCTACCCCACCGTATCGGCCGCAGTCCGATACGGTTGCTGAGTCGTCATCAGGGCAAAGGCAATCCGGGCCAATTTGCGGGCGAGGACGGTCAGCGCCTCGATCTTTTG
>NZ_JACVBX010000023.1 GCF_014852585.1 Pseudomonas sp. PDM18
TGGGCCAGCGCGCCAAGCTCGGCCTGGCGTTCAACGAAATGGTCCGCAGCGGCGAGCTGAAGGCACCCATCGTGATCGGCCGCGACCACCTCGACTCCGGCTCGGTGTCCAGCCCGAACCGCGAGACCGAAGCCATGCAGGACGGCTCCGACGCCGTGTCCGACTGGCCGCTGCTCAACGCCCTGCTGAACACCGCCAGCGGCGCCACCTGGGTTTCGCTGCACCACGGCGGCGGCGTGGGCATGGGCTTCTCGCAGCACTCGGGGATGGTGATCGTCTGCGACGGCACCGACGAAGCGGCGGCGCGCATCGCACGCGTGCTGACCAACGACCCAGGCACCGGCGTGATGCGTCACGCCGACGCTGGCTACCAGATCGCCATCGACTGCGCGAAGGAGCAGGGCCTGAACCTGCCGATGATCACCGGCTGAGGGCCAAACCATGAACAACGTGACTGAACTGCCGACTCCACAGCCGCTGATGGGCGTGCGCGTGCTGGACCTCAGCCGGGTACTGGCCGGGCCGCACTGCACCGCCATGCTCGCCGACCTCGGCGCCGAGGTGATCAAGTTCGAAGTGCCGGAACATGGCGACGACAGTCGCCACCTCGGCCCGTTCAAGGATGGCGAGAGCATCTACTTCGGCCTGATCAACCGCGGCAAGCGCAGTGTCGAACTGGACTTCAAGGCGCCCGCGGACCTGCAGCGCTTCTACCAGCTGGTGGCCGATGCCGATGTGGTGGTGGAGAACTTCCGCCCCGGCGTCACCCAGCGCCTGGGCATCGACTTCGACAGCCTCCGCCAGCACAACCCGAAGCTGATCTACGCGAGCATCTCCGGCTTCGGCCAGAACGGCCCGCTGTCGCGCCGCCCGGCCTACGACATCGTCGCCCAGGCGATGTCCGGGCTGATGAGCGTCAGCGGCTTCCCCGAAACCGGGCCGACCCGCAGCGGCGAGGCGCTGGGTGACTTGTGCGCCGGCGTTTATGCAGCCTGGGCAATCAGCAGCGCGCTGTTCGCCCGCGAGCACCAGGGCAGCAGCGCGCAGTACATCGATGTCGCCATGTTCGACGTGCTGGTCAGCCTGCAGATGACCGGCCTCTCCAACCTGTTCGCCCACGGCCGCGCGCCGGGGCTGGTGGGCAACCGCCACCCGGTGTCCACGCCGTTCGATACCTACCGCGCCGCCGATGGCCTGGTGGTGATCGCGGTAGCCAGCGACAAGCTGTTCCGACGCTTCTGCGAAAGCATTGGCCGCGCCGAACTGGCGCTTGATCCGCGCTTCGCCGATGACCCCTCGCGCACCCGCAACGAACAGGCCTTGCGCGCCGAGATCGAGCGCTGGACCGGTGCGCGCAGCGTCGAGCAGGCCTGCGACCTGCTGCTCGATGCCGGTGTCCCGGCGTCGCCGGTGTGGAACCTCGCGGAGGCCACCGGTAGCGAGCAGGCGCAGGTGCGCCAGTTGCTGGTACAGCCGGCCGACGGCCAGTCGCCGCTGGTGCCGCAACCTGTCTACTTCAACGGGCGCAAGCCCCATGCCGCCACGCGCGCGCCTCGCCTGGGCGAAGCCAATGCCGTGTTCGGCCTCGATAACCGTGCTGGAGCTGTCCAATGAACTTTGCAATCGACGCCACCGAACTGGCCATCGTCGACTCGGCCGAGCGCGTCTGCCGCGATGTGCTGGTCGCCAACGCGCAACGCTACGACGAAGAAGAGAGCTTCTGCGCCGAAAGCCTGCAGGCCCTTGGCGAACTGGGCTTCATGGGCATCAACCTGCCGGAGAACTATGGAGGCTTCGGCATCGGCAGCCTCGCCATGAGCCGGGTGGTCGAAGCGGTGTCCGCCGCCTGCGCCTCCACCGCCTCGGCACTCACCGCGCACTTCCTCGCCACCGACTCGATCCTCATCGGCGGCAGCGAAGAACAACGCCAGGAATGGCTGCCGCGCTGCGCATCGGGCGAGCTGCTGGGCGCCTTCGGCCTGACCGAGCCGGCGGCCGGCTCCAACCCGGCGGACATGCGTACCCGCGCCGTGCGTGAAGAAGGCGGCTGGCGTATCCGTGGCAGCAAGCACTACATCACCAACGCCCGCGAAGCCGACTTCATCGTGCTCTATGCCAAGACCGATCCTGAGGCTGGCGCCCGTGGCATCAGCGCTTTCATGATTCCCAAGGGCACCGCCGGCGTCACCTTCGCCAACCCGGAAAAGACCATGGGCCTGCGCGGCAGCACCATCTACGAGCTGGCCTTGGATTGCTGGCTGCCCGCCGAAGCGCTGCTGGGCGAGGAAAACCAGGGCTTCCGCACCGCCATGGAAGTCCTCGACCGTGGCCGTGTTGAGGTTGCCGCCATGTCCTTAGGGATCGCCCGCGCAGCGATGGAGTACGCGCTGAAGTGGGTGGACGAACGGCAGATCGGGCCCAAGCCGCTGTCGGCCTACCAGGGCACCCAGTGGCGCATCGCCGACATGCACGCGCAGTTCGAAGCGGCGCGCCTGTTGACCATGCAGGCGGCGGCGCGGCGCGACAGCGGCGAGCGCTTCAGCCTCGAGTCGGCCACCGCCAAGCTGTTCGCCGCCGAGGCCTGCGGCTTCATCACCGATGCCGCGCTGCAACTGCACGGCGGCTACGGCTATATCCGCGACCTGCCGCTGGAGCGCTTCGTGCGCGACGCGCGGATCCTGCGGATCTTCGAGGGAACCTCCGAGGTGCAGAAGATCATCATCTCCCGCGCCGTGCTGGATGCCGCCCGCCATTGACGGCAGGTACGGGGCGGCCGCGCGGGCCGCCCCGGCGAATCAGGAAACGCTGTGCATAACAACAACCGCGCGCCGGGTGTCCGGTCGTGCGCGAGGAGAAAGCCCCATGGCTGGTAAGTCCCTGATCGAAACTCGCTCCATCGATTACATACCCGAGGCCGAGCGGCATGGCCGATTGTTCAGTCAGTTCACCCTGTGGTTCGGCTGCAACCTGCAGATCACCGCGATCGTCACCGGCGCCCTGGCCGTGGTGCTGGGCGGCGACGTGTTCTGGTCGCTGATCGGCCTGTTCATCGGCCAGGTCTTCGGTGGCGTGGTAATGGCTCTGCACGGCGCGCAGGGGCCCAAGTTGGGCCTGCCGCAGATGATCTCCAGCCGCGTGCAGTTCGGCGTGTTTGGCGCGGTCATTCCGCTGGTGCTGGTGTGCGTGATGTATGTCGGCTTCAACGCCACCGGCACGGTGCTCGCCGGCCAGGCCATCGGCCAGTTGGCCCACGTCAGCGATACGCTGGGCATCCTGCTGTTCGCGGCGGTCATCGTCGTGGTGACGGTGTGCGGCTACCAGGTGATCCATCTGCTGGGCAAGGCCGCCAGCGTGCTGGGTATCGTCGCTTTCGCCTACCTGTTCGTGCGCCTGCTGTCGGTCAACGACATTGGCGTGCTGCTGGAGAACCGCCACTTCGCCTGGAATACCTTCCTGCTCGCGGTTTCCCTTGCAGCCTCCTGGCAGATTGCCTTCGGGCCCTACGTGGCGGACTACTCGCGCTACCTGCCCAGCCGCACCTCGTCGCGCAAGACGTTCCTCGCCGTGGGCCTGGGCTCGGTGATCGGTTCGCAGACATCGATGGTGCTCGGTGTGTTCGCCGCGGCACTGGCCGGCAAGGCTTTCTCCGGCCAGCCGGTGGCCTACGTGGTCGGGCTGGGGGCAAGCGGCATGATGGCGGCTGCGCTGTTCTTCAGCGTGGCGTTCGGCAAGGTCACCATCGCCACGCTGAACGCCTATGGCAGCTTCATGTGCATCGCCACCATCATCAGCGGCTTCCGCGGCCATCTTGAAGTGTCGCGCCTGCAGCGTCTGCTGTTCGTGCTGCTGATCGTCGGCCTGTCCACCGGCCTGGCGCTGGCGGGGCAGCACTCTTTCCTGGCCGCGTTCAAGTCCTTCCTGCTGTTCCTGCTGGCGTTCTTCACCCCATGGAGCGCGATCAACCTGGTGGACTACTACTGCATCACGCGTGAGCGCTACGACATTCCGGCACTGTCCGATCCCGATGGCCGCTATGGTCGCTGGAACTGGACCGGCATCGGCGTCTACTGCTTCGGTGTTCTGGTGCAGATGCCCTTCATCGACAGCGGTTTCTACACCGGCCCGCTGGTGGAAGTGCTCGGTGGCGTGGACATCTCCTGGTTGATCGGGCTGTTGCTGCCGGCGCTGGCATACTACCTGCTGGCGAGAAATGACCCGCGGCACGTGCCGGCCGCCATCGTGTTGCCCGGATCGTCCACCACCTGATGGGTTGCGGCCGGGAGGCGGAACTCCCGGCCGCCGTTCAGCTGCCTTTGATCTCGCTCGGCTCGACCTCGACCATATAGCCTGGCCCGACGTCGAAGAGGATGTAGAAGTCCCCGCTTGGCCGCTTGAAGGTCAGGCTGGAGTCTGCACCCAGCTTGCCGGGGATCAGCACCTGGTTGTCGGCGCTCATCACGTCCAGGGTCACGCCCGGCGCGGCGCTTCCGTCGCTGAAGCCGCCGACGCAGCGGATGGTCTGCGCATCCAGTGCTGTGCATTCGCAGTAGGGCGCGTGGGCCTGGGCGCTGGCGCTGGCGGTCAGTCCGAGCAGCACGGCGCTGTACTTGAGGATCGCTTTCATCGGTTGCTCCGGGTCTTTTCCAGCCAGGCCACCAGCGAGGGCGAGGCCTTGTCCAAGGGAATCTGCGTCTGGTACACGGCGCCGTCCCAGCCTTCCACGGTCAGCCACAGCTCATCGGCCGGGGTGACGCGGGCCGGGATGGTGACTTCGGCGAACTGCTGATGGCGCGCACCGGCGAACAGGCCGCCGCCCGCACGCAGGCTGCGGGGCTGGCCGATGCGCAGATAGGCTGCTTTCACCTGTGGATAACAGCTGTCGCAGAAGGCCAGGGTGAAGGCCTTGACGAAGCCGGCGCGACCTTCGTCCTCCGGTTCACCGACTTCCCACTCGGCCATGCGTGCGGTCCACGGGCCTACCTGAACGGCGCCGATATCGCGCTCGCCCAGCCCGCGAAGGCCTCGGTCGAGCTTTGCCTCGTGGAAGTAGTGCGGCATGAAGCCCAGGGGAATCAGCACCAGCACGGCGCTGAGGTGGAAACGCCAGCGCAGCCATTGGCGGCGCAGTTTGCTGTCGCCGCTCATCGGCTGGCCTCCGGGATGGCTGCGACGCTGATTCGCTCGCGGGCCTTCTGCTTCTTCAGTTCCTTGGCGGTGGCGATCAGGGTGCGCTTGCTCCAGATCATCAGGCCGCTGAGCACCATCATGCTGAGGATCAGGCCGAACACGAACCAGATCAGCTTGACCCACACGCCGCCGAAGTCGCCGGTGTGCAGCGGGCGCATGGACTCGGTAACGAACTCGAGGCCCGAGCGGTCGGCCAGCAGGCGGGTCGAGGCCACGCTGCCGTCGTAGGGGTTCACCTGGGCGCTTTCGGACATCAGCGGGTACCAGGCCTTGCCGAAGATCGTCACCGGGTCGTAGGCGCTGGTGGGCAGGCGGAAGAAGTTCGGCTCAAAGCCCGGAATGCGCTGCTGGGCAGCCAGCACGGCGGCGTCCAGGCCGATGCGCGGCGGCGCGGCGCCGTTCTCGCCCAGTGGAATGCTGTCGCGCTGGATGATGGTCGGCACGCCCTCGCTGGAGAGGGAGATGCTGTTGTCGTAGAGCACCGCCTGGATCAGGAACCAGATGCCGGTGATGGAGATCACCGCGATGAACCAGATCGACCAGAGGCCCATCAGCCGGTGCATGTCGCCCCAGAAGATCCGCGCGCCCTGGCGCAGGCGCAGGGTCGGCTTGAGGAAGCCGCGCCAGAAGCGCTTGTAGACCACCAGGCCGGTGACCAGCGAAGCCAGCATCGGCAGGCCGAGCAGCGACACCAGGTACCAGCCCCAACTGTAGCCGTGGTTGAACGGCACCAGCCACCAGCCGTGCAGGGCGCGGGTGAACTGACGGAAGTCGAACAGCGGCATCTTGCCCTGGATGACCCCGGTGTAGGGATTCACGTAGAGCATGGCGGTTGCGCTGTCCGGATAGGTGACGCTGACCCGCAGCGCGAAATGCCTTTCGCTGGGGGCGCTGATCATGCGCACGGCGGCCTGCGGTTGCTGCCGGAGCATGGCCGCGAGTACCTGGTCGTAGCCCAGGCGCTGGGCGTCACCGTCTGGCGGGTTGGCACGCACGGCCGGGTCGGTGAGCCAGACGATCTCCTGGCTCACTGTGGCCAGGGTGCCGGTTATGCACACCAGGAACACGAAGAACCAGATCGGCAGGGCCAGCCAGCTGTGGACCAGGAACCAGAGCCTGGAGCGGGATTTCTTTGACATGGGGAATCACTGCCACGCAAAAGGGGACAAAGGAAAAGGCCCCCCGCCGGACTGGGCCGACGAGGCGCGAAGACACCAAAGGAGCTGCGGTGTTCTAGATGTAAGGACGGATGAGATCGAAAAACCGGCCATGTGCAGTTGCAAACAAATGTTTCGGAAGGTTTTTCCCGGTCTTTTCCATTTCCTTACACATTTTCGGTGCGTGTTTTTCGCGGCTCATCCGTCTTGTTATGTGAAAGCGATCGATTCGCAACGGATGCGAACGACGTTTCTTTCCAGTAGCGCCCAGACAGGAGAATCCCCTCATGAACGTTTCCCTTCGCCAGCCCGTGCTGCTGGCTCTGGCCTTGAGCTGCGTGCCATTGGCCAACGCGGACTACCTGTGGCTGGAGCGCGGTGCAGGCCAGAGCGCGAAAAGCTATTTCAGCGAACTGCAGCCCGGAGAACACCTGCCGGTGGCCCAGTTGCAGGACCCCCACCTCGTGCTGGGCGAGGGCAAGACCGCAACGCTGAAGGTCGGGGTCGACTCTTTCGAGATCGGCAGCGCTCCGGCGGGCGACCTGCGCGTTGCCGCCCAGCGCGCCGAAGGCAGCACGCTGACCATCTATCAGGCACGCGAGGGGCGGACCGAAACCCGGGCGCAGAATGATCTTGAACTGGTGCCCACCACGCCCGGCGGCAATACCTTCGCCCTGCACTGGAAAGGCACCGTAGTGCCGGCCTCGCAGGTCAACGTGTACACCTCCGAGCAGTGGACCCGCAGCCTGAAACCGGCGGCGGACGGCACGGTGACCCTGATCACGCCGTTCCCGGCGCGCTATGTGCTGGAGGTTTCCGCACAGATCAATGGCGGCGCCAGCATCGAGGGCAAGCGCTATGACAGCGTGATCCATGTTTCCACACTGTCTTTCGAGGTGCGCAAATGAGAGCTGCGATGAAAGTCAGTACGCCAGTGCAGCCCCGTCTGCCGCGCCCGGCCCGGCAACTGCTGGAGCACGCCGGTCTGCGCAGCAGCCTGCCGCGGCTGAACATCCTCGATGCGCTGGTGATCTGCGGCAAGGCGACCGCGGTCGAGCTGCATGCCTATCTGGAGGAGCCGGGCCTGCCCATCTCCCTCAGCTGCGTCAGCCAGACCCTGCGCCGTCTGCACCTCTCCGGCCTGATCGAGCGCGACACGAACAAGCGCTACAGTCTGGCGGCGGGCGCTGTGGCCGCCATGGGAAAGTCCAACGAGGTGCACTGACAGCGGCGAATCTCCCTATAGGAGCGGGTCATGTCCGCGATCGCACGCATAGCGCGCTCCTACAAGGGGGGAGCCGGCGTTTCCGTCCGGTTGCAGGTGTCGCGGCTGCGACGGAGCCACCTATCATCTGGGCCTATCCTTAGGCGATCCCGGTCTACAGTTGTAGGACAAGATCTGAAGACCAGAGAGGGAGTGCCACCATGAGCCAGTTGTTCGAGCCCCTGACCCTGCGCCAGCTGACCCTGTCCAACCGCATCGCTGTTTCCCCCATGTGCCAGTACTCCGCCCAGGACGGCCTGGCCAACGACTGGCACCTGGTGCATCTGGGCAGCCGCGCCGTTGGCGGCGCCGGTCTGGTGATAGTCGAGGCCACGGCGGTCGCCCCGGAAGGGCGGATCAGCGCCGAGGACCTGGGCATCTGGAGCGACGAACAGGTTGAGCCGCTACGGCGCATCACCCGCTTCATCGAATCCCAGGGCGCGGTTGCCGGCGTGCAACTGGCCCACGCCGGCCGCAAGGCGAGCACCTGGGCGCCGTGGCTGGGCAAGCACGGATCGGTGCCGATCAGCGAAGGCGGCTGGACGCCGGTGGCGCCCTCGGCCATCGCCTTCGACCCGCAGCACACCGCGCCCATCGCCCTGAGCGAAGAGCAGATGGCGACCATCAAGCACCAGTTCGTGCGCGGCGCCGAGCGGGCCCTGGCCGCCGGCTTCAAGATTGCAGAGGTGCATGCCGCCCACGGTTACCTGCTGCACCAGTTCCTTTCGCCGCTTTCCAACCAGCGCCGCGATCAGTACGGCACCTGTTTCGAGAATCGCATCCGCTTCCTCCTTGAAGTCACCGAAGCCGTGCGCGCGGTCTGGCCGCAGGAGCTGCCGCTGTTTGTCCGCTTGTCCGCTACCGATTGGGTGGAGGATGGCTGGAACCCCGACGAGACCGTAGAGCTGGCGCGCCGTCTGAAGAACCTGGGCGTGGACCTGATCGATGTGTCCTCCGGCGGTACCGCAGTGAACGCCGAGATTCCCGTGGGGCCGGGTTACCAGACGCAGTTCGCCGAGCGGGTACGCAAGGAGGCGGGCGTCGCCAGCGGCACCGTGGGGATGATCACCGAGCCGGTGCAGGCCGAGCACATCCTGCGCACCGGACAGGCAGACCTGATCCTGCTGGCCCGTGAGCTGCTGCGCGATCCGTACTGGCCGCTGCATGCCGCTGATGAACTGGGCGGCCAGCCGGTGCCATGGCCGGCTCAGTACTTGCGCGCCGCGCAACGCGGCACGCCCAAGCGCAAGGCATACGGCCAGGTTTGACGTTTGACCTGGTCGCGCGGGCCAGCACTGCGTGCCTCAACCTTTCCCTCCCACCGATGAGTCAGGCGCCGCCCGTGCGGCAGCCGCTCATTGCGGGTCGTTTTCCCTCACCGAGAACAGCGGCGGGCGGAGCGGGGTGGTGAATGGGCGATGCCCTTCGTCCAGCGCTGTCGTCACCGGCGTGCGCTCCACGCTGTCGATGGTCCAGCCGTCGCCTTCGTGCCTGAGCAGGTACGCCAGCGGAACGCCTTCCCTTAGCACGCGCTCCGGGCCTTTGCGGCCAAGCGCGTAAAGCGCGACTTCATAAGCAATGATCTCGCCGGCCTTGCTTCGGCTGGCAGGCACCAGTCGCGCATAGTTGAGCACCGGGGAGTCCGCCAGGCGCCCCAGGGCGTGCTCCCCCAGGTTGGCCTCGGCGTAAAGCGGATAGAAGGCCGGCGCGGATGGCGTGCTGACGTCGATCACCTGGAGAAACCCATAGCGCTGCCAGTCGCCGACGCCGAACAGGCCAGCTCCGGAGCTGGCCAGTACCTGGTAGCGCTTTTTCGGCAACTCGATGGCCAGCAGGCGGGCATTGCGCATGTCCAGCCGGGGGAAGTTGCCCCAAGGCGTGGCGACGGCATTGAAACGCTTCCTGCCTGCGATGACCCAGGCTGACTCCCCGGCGGTTTGCAGATAGGTCGGTGCGTTCTTCACCTCTGTGCGGTACTCGCTCCCGGCCTTCGACACCTGCTGGGTGAAGCTGGAGCTCAGCACGCTGATGGAAACCTGCTCGCCACTCCACAGGCTCTCGACGGCGGCGCTCAGGCTCTCATGTGTGTCGGCCTGGGTTAGCGGCAGTACGCCCAGAAGGGCCAGCGCCAGGCCAAGGCGGCCTGACCGGTGAGTAAAAGACATAGGGGCCTCGCTATCGGCGGAAAGGTTCAACGGCGCGCCGCCAGGACGAACACAGGGCCCCAGAGAGGATGACTCGCTTCTGCGGTTCCCAGGTGGAAGGTCGGGTCGAGCTGCAAGGCGCGGTCGAAGGCGAAGCGGCACTGGATCGGCCGCTCGGTCACGCAATAGCTGAATGCGAGGTACTTGAGCGCGTTCAGCTTCACCTGGGTATCGCCGGCCCACAAGGGCGGCGCGAGGAACTGTTCTTCGGCAAGGTAGTAGTGCCCCGCCTCATACAGCCGCAAGCCTTCGGCCAAGGTGCTCTCCGCGTTGGCCTGGGTATCGTCCGTGGGCGTTGCGGGCGGTTCTTCGAGTTGGCTCCGGCAGCCTGACGCTAGCGCCAGAAAGGCGACCAGCAGCGATGCCGAAAGAGTTTGCAGAGTCTTCATGGGGCTGTCCGTTTGCGGATAAGGGGCCTGCCGGCGCTCACTGGAAGCTGTGTCGCAGCGTCACCGACTGGCCGGCGGCTATCTGCACCTTCTGGCTGTAGCTGGGCAGGTCGGGATTGCGCAGCTCGACGGTATAGAGACCAGGTGGCAGTTGCAGCGTGAACAGCGGCGGGCTGATGCCGCGCTTGCGACCGTCGATCCAGACCTCGGCCCACGGCTGGACTCCGACGATCAGCGTGCCGAACGTGGCGGGCGCCGGCGTGTTGCGTGGTTTTTCCGGGCTGGTCGGTCTCGTGCGGGCGATGGCGGCGGTATCGGACGGTATCGTCCGCACGGTATCAGCGGGCGACGGGGGCGTCGGTTGCTTGCGTTCCACCTGCCTGCGTGCCGAATCCTTTGCTGAAGAAGGGCCCGTTGCAGGTACAGGAGTTGGTTTTTCAATGCTCGGCGTGGCGGGCGCCACTTGCGTGACGGCGGCATCGTCCGGCGAGAGCTGACGCTCATAAGCCGCCGGGGCGGGCAGTTCATCCAGCTCAGGCTCGGAGAATGTGGGCAGCGCCGGCTCGTCATCCATCGGTTCCTGGGTAACGGTCACGGTACTTTCTTCGCGGTTGTCCATGCTCTGCGCTTGCGCAGGAGGCTGAATGCTTGGCTCGTGGTCTGCAGGGGCGACGAAGGTGTTGTCGAATGTTCCGGCCTTCCAGAGCGCCGCCAGCAGGACGCAGGCAGCAACGCCGACGATCAGCAGCCCATTCACGAATGCTCCGGGCACAGAGCGGCGGGGGATGGACGCTGGCAAAGGTTCGGACGGTTCCTGCTTCTGGGGTGGCCGAACGGGAGATGGTGATGGGACTGCGGGGCGTGGCATGACGGTGTAGGCGGTGCCCGGACCGTCCCATGAGCTCAGGGAATCGATGGACACCGAATCGGGTCGCGGAGTGCCCGGAGGCGTCCGGGTGTCTTGGAGGCGGGGAGACTTCGCGGTGGGTTCCATCGGGCGGCATCTTCAAGGGGGTGAAGAAAAGGCCTGGCCCTCGTACTGGAAACGGGTTGCCGTGTTCGACGAGAAGCAGGCATTCAATGTTCGAAAATGGCCGCGGATCATAGAAAGCCGCTTTCCAGGGCTCAAATGCGCCGGGTGGATTCCGTCGCCGGGGTGGGAATTTGAGGATCAGGTCGCGCTTTGCGACAGCTGTCGGCGTGCTCGTTCAGGAGGTGTGACCAGTAGGTCAGGAAAAGAAATGAAATGTGATATCTGTCGCACAGTGGCGTTCTGATGCTACTCTGGCCACGCTCGCGCAAGGATTGCGCCACTACCCACTAGAGCACCACTGGAGCACGCATGGACGCATCTGCAACGCCTGCTGTCATCCCGCAATCGGAAATCGCCCTGCTGGCGAACATCCTCGCCCTTGCCACCCGCAACATGTCCAACCTCAGCACGCTGATTACCCAGTTGTCGGTGGAGCTCGGCCATAGTCCCGACCCGCACCTGCACCGCGTGGGCCAGCGGGTGCTGGCGGATGTGGATGTGCTGGCGCAATCCCTGGATACCCAGTGGGAGCTGATTGGTGCGTTGTCGCGCTTCTGCCCGCTGCTGTCGCGCACGCCGCTGGTGAAGCCGGCGCTGGTGACGGAAATCCATATCACCGAGTTGCCCCAGCGGACGTAGGTCGAGCCAGGGTTCGCCAGCAAGCTCGCTCCTACAGCCTGCCTCCGCTCTGGAGCCGGCCTTGTAGGAGCGAGCTTGCTCGCGAACGACGCCATCGTCTGGCGCTTATTCGCCGGCCTGCGCCTGCTCGAAGCTCATCATCAGCGCCCAGGGCGCATCGCTGTCGCCCACGCGGATGGAATGCAGCAATTGCACGCGGCGGCCCTTGACCTGTTCCCAGCCGCGGCCCTGGGCGATGGCGTTGCGTGCTTCCTGCGGCAGCTCGCCGGCCTTGTCGCCCAGACGCTTGGCGTCCGGGTGGGTGACATAGATGCCGGCGTTGGACAGCAGCGTGTACTGGCCATTGCCCATTGGGCTCAGCTTGCCGAGGCTTTCCTGCAGCTGGTGCAGGGTGTAGTCGGCGCCCAGAATGCCGAGGAAGCGGCCGTTGGAATACATCGGTGACATGAATGAGGTCATCAGCACGGTGCTGCCGCCGACGCTGTACTCGTAAGGCTCCATGAACACGTCGCGGCCGTTGTCGCGGGGGATCTGGTACCAGTCGCCGCTGCCGTCGGCCTTGTCGTAGCCCACCAGGCATTCACGCTGGGCGACGCCACTGCCACGGTGCCAGTAAGCCATCATACGCCCGCTGGCGTCGTGGCCGGGCGCGTTGATGAACTCGGCATCGCGGCCATCGAAGGCATTGGGCTCGCAACCGCAGGCGAAGGCCAGCAGCTCGGGGTTGCGGGTCAGGTATTCGTGCATCACTGCGTCGATCTGCTCACGCTGCGGGCCGAGGTTGCGGCTCTTCATGCCGAGGATGAAGTGCTTCAGGCCGTAGAGCGCGGTGGCCATGATGGCGAAGCGCGCTTCCAGCCGCTGGGCCTCGCTGGCGAGCACCACGCGGGCGGTGTCCAGCAGGCTGGAGTGCTCGGCCTGTTCGACGTCGGCAAGGGCGCGGGCGCTCTCGCTCTTGATCGAGGCGACGACGTTGCCGATGTCGGCGGTGGCGTTGGCCGACTGTGTCGCCAGACGGCGCACCTCATCGGCGACCACCGCGAAGCCACGGCCGCTTTCCCCGGCGCGCGCGGCTTCGATGGCGGCATTGAGCGCCACCAGGTTGGTGTTTTTGGCGATCTGCTTGATGACTTCGGAAACCTTGCTGATCTCGGTCCAGCGCACGTTCAGATCGGCGATCAGTTGCTTGACCTGGTCAATGGTGGAGCGGGTGCTGGAGCTGTCTTCGGCCTTGGCGGGCCGTGGTTCGAGTGTGATTGACATGGTTTGGGACACTGCAGTGGCGGTGGAGGGCAGGGGTAGGCGAGGGCTTGTCTTCTTCTTGTGCAGCTGCGCCCGGAGACGCGGCTGTCTTGCAGGACGCTGGTCGTAGGATGGCGGCGGATAACCCGTTCCGGGTTATGCACCCTACGTTTCTATGTAGGACTTCGTGCCAGCGCTTCCCCCTCACCCCAACCCTCTCCCGAGGGAGAGGGGGCAGTCCGTGTCGGCTGTGGCTTTGGTTTCATCCTGCGCCGAACGGTCCCCTCTCCCTCT
Organism: Pseudomonas sp. PDM18; assembly: GCF_014852585.1. GTDB lineage: Bacteria > Pseudomonadota > Gammaproteobacteria > Pseudomonadales > Pseudomonadaceae > Pseudomonas. Next base: position 13,410 of record NZ_JACVBX010000023.1, read on the forward strand.
GGGAGAGGGTTAGGGTGAGGGGCATTTATGCGAGCACGGGCCTTACCAGCCGAGCTGCTTGTGCAGGCCCAGGGCGTCGTAGTAGTCGCCCTGATAGACGATCTTGCCGTCCTTGACCTTCACGTAGCTCACACCGTCGAACGACAGCGGCTTGTTGGTCGCCGGGGTCTGGGCATCCCAGGCGCCGGTGTTGGTGCCGCTGAACGTCCACTGGAAGGCGATGCCGTCCTTGTCGACAATCGGTTTGCCGTTCATCTTCCACTTCAGGTCCGGAACGGCCCCCACGAACACCTTGATCACGTTGTCACGCGCGGCATCGCGGCCCTTCTGCGGGGCGCCGACGGTAACGTCGAAGTACTCCGCATCCTTGGCCAGGTAGCCGGCGGCCTTCTCGGCGTCGTGGGCGTTCCACGCGGCCATGTAGGCGTCGACTATCTGTTTGGGCGACTCTGCGGCCTGTACGAGGCCGGCAAAGGTGAACAGCGACAGCAGGTAAAACGCTCTGACGAGGTGACGCATGCTTGCCTCCGTTGCGGGCGTGCCCGCGGGTTGTCGGCCGGACGGCCGTTAAGTGCGGCGCCGCGTGGTACGCGGCGCCGGATTCTTCAGGCCAGTTCGCCCACCGCGCGCCAGGCTTCGTCGATGGCTGCGTGGGCATAGGCGTCCCAGGCGGCATCGGAGTTGGCGATGGTGACGTTGCCGACCTTGGTGCGAGCCAGGTTCATCAGTTTTTCGCTCTCTTGCTCATCATCGAAGAGGCTGTTGGAGAAGTACGAATAGCCGTGCGACCAACGGTTGATGGTGATCGCCTGGATATCCTTCTGATGGTCGAAGCCAGCCGGGCCGAGCATGGCCTGCAGCTGGTCGCGGATCATCTCTTCCATCTTTTCGAAAGGCATGGCGTAGAGCTTGCCGCGGCCGACGCGGGCCTGGGTGCGCGCATCCATGCCGGAGTTCGGGCTGGTGGGCACGTAGACCATGTGCAGGCCGATGGGCTGGTTCGGGTCGCGCGGGTGGCTGTAGCCGCCGATGTCCACCGGGTAGTCCAGCTTCACGCGGCTGTAGGGCTGGCTCGGCGCGTAGATCTCGTGCACGCCCAGCTTCATGAAGCTCTGCCAGTTGCGGATCACCACCTTGGTGTACACCAGCGGGAACTTCACGTTCTGCGCCAGGGCGTGGCTCTGCTCGGCGGAGAGGTCGCGCAGGATGTAGGGGATGATCATGTTGTAGCAGGCCAGCACGCAGTGCTTGGCGCGCACGCGGTGCAGGGCGCCGGCGCGGCTGTAGCCGACGTCCACGCCGCCGTCGCGGTTCTTCACGCTGACAGCGGTGCTGTTCAGGCGCAGGTTCACGGCGTTCTTCGGCTGATCCAGTTTCGAATAGTCGAAGGTGGCCAGGACGATGTCGTTCATGTCCAAGCCTTGCGCCACGCCCGGAATCAGGCCGCGCACCAGCAGGCGCGCCAGCGAGGCGTTACCGTCGGGGAAGTGGTAGATGTACGGCTCTTCCATCTCGGCCTTGGCTTCCTCGCTGATGGGCGAGAGGTCCATGGCGGCGAAGCCGGGGAAGCCCACGGAGTAGGCCGAATCGGCGGGGACGGCGTCGATGCTCAGCGCCGAGAAGTCGTTGGTGCGACTGAGAAAGTAGCGGGTGGCGGCTTCGCTCAGGCCGACGTCCTTACGCAGGAAGTCCTGGTAGCTGGTCTTGGCTAGGTGCGCTTCCTTCTCCTCGCGGGTCTTGCCGGCGAGGTAGTCCTTCGGCGCTTCGTGCAGGTCGATCAGCGCCTGGCGGTCGGCCTCGTGCAGCGGGAAGTCGGAGATGAACGCGCGCCAGCTGCGGGCGTTGAGTTTTTCCGGGGCGATGTCGTCGGCCACCATGGGCGTCGGGTCGCCGGACACCATCTTCGCCTCGCCGAAGCCGGCCTTGTCGAAGAACACGCCGCGCGACAGGCCCAGGTTCGGGTAGAAGTCGCGGTCGAAGGCGGTCTGGAAGCGGTCCACGTCGACGTTGAGCTGCTTGAGCAGCTTGTTCACCGTGTCGCTGTACAGGTGCTTGGGCGACTGGAAGGCTTCGCTGCCGCCGTAGCCGAGGATCATCCGGCCGCCGGCCTGGAACTCATTACGCTTGGCGTGGCCGCCGAAGTCGTCGTGGTTCTCGATGATCAGCACGCGCGCCTTGGGGTGCTTCTGCCGGTAGAACCAGGCTGCGGACAGGCCGCTTATGCCGCCGCCGACCACCACCAGGTCGTACTGCTCCTCGATCTTCAGGCCATCGGTATCGAATACCTTCTTCTCCCAGCCCATCTGGTGCGCGACCTCGAACGCGCCGGGATGGCTGCCGCGCATGCCGGTGAGGGCGGGCGGGTAGTAGCAGCCGGAGGGGGCGGCCTGGAGAAGTTGCAGCGGGGTGAGGCCTGCGCCGATGGTGAGGGCAACGCCGTTGAGGAAGTCGCGGCGGGTGATGGTCATGGGAAGTCCTTGCAAGGTGATGGCCCGGGGCACGGGCTGTCATGGTTTTACCCTTCCGCCCGGAAGGGGTTGCGGCATGCGTGGCCGCGCGGCGGTCCCGGTCGAGCGGGGCGCCGTAAAGCATCGGGCCCTCGTGTGAGGGCCCGACTTCTTACTGCTTAATGTTTGATCATCACGTGACGGATGGCGGTGTAATCCTCCAGGCCGTACATGGACATGTCCTTGCCGTAGCCCGACAGCTTCATGCCGCCGTGGGGCATCTCGGTGGTCAGCATGAAGTGCGTGTTGACCCAGGTGCAGCCGTACTGCAGGCGGGCGGACAGGCGATGGGCGCGGCCGATGTCGCTGGTCCACACCGAGGAGGCCAGGCCGTAGTCGGAGTCGTTCGCCCAGGCCAGCGCCTGTGCTTCGTCCTCGAACTCGGTGACCGACACCACCGGGCCGAAGATTTCGCGGCGGACCACTTCGTCGTCCTGGCGAGCGCCGGCGAGCACGGTCGGTTCGAAGAAGAAGCCCGCGCGGTCAGCACGCTTGCCGCCGGTGACCACTTCGATGTGCGGCACCTGGCGGGCGCGCTCGACGAAACCGATGACGCGCTCAAGGTGCTGCTCGGTGATGACCGGGCCCAGTTCGGTGTTCGGGTCGTCCTGCTCGCCGTACTGGATGCTGGCCACCGCTTCGCCGAGCTTCTGCACGAACTTGGCGTAGATGCCCTTCTGCGCGTAAATGCGGCAGGCGGCGGTGCAGTCCTGGCCGGCGTTGTAGAAGCCGAAGGTGCGGATGCCTTCCACGGCGGCGTCGATGTCGGCGTCGTCGAAGATCAGCACCGGGGCCTTGCCGCCCAGTTCCATGTGCATGCGCTTCACGGTGTCGGCGGTGCCGGCGATGATCCGGCTGCCGGTGGCGACCGAACCGGTCAGGGACACCATGCGCACTTTCGGGTGGGTGGTCAGCGGCTCGCCGACGGTCGGGCCACGGCCGAACACCAGGTTGACCACACCGGCGGGGAAGATGCCGGCTATCAGTTCGGCCAGGCGCAGGGCGGTCAGCGGGGTCTGCTCGGAGGGCTTGAGCACCACGGTGTTGCCGGCGGCCAGGGCCGGGCCGAGTTTCCACGCGACCATCATCAGCGGGTAGTTCCACGGCGCGATGGAGGCAACCACGCCCACCGGGTCGCGGCGGATCATCGACGTGTGGCCCGGCAGGTATTCGCCGGCGGCGGAGCCCTGCATCACGCGGCAGGCGCCGGCGAAGAAGCGGAACACGTCGGCCACGGCCGGCAGTTCGTCATTCAGCGCGGCGGAGTAGGGCTTGCCGCAGTTGTTGGACTCCAGGCGGGCCAGTTCCTCGGCGTTGGCATCGATGGCGTCGGCCAGTTGCAGCAGGAGCATCGCGCGGTCTTTCGGCGCGGTCTGCGACCAGCTGTCGAAGGCCGCGTCGGCGGCCAGTACGGCGGCGTCGACCTGGGCCGGAGTGGCCTCGGCGATCTCCACCAGGGTGGTGCCCAGGGACGGGTTCAGGACGGCGAGCTTCTCGCCTTCGCCAGCGACCAGTTGGCCGTTGATCAGCAGGTTGGTTTGCATGGTTGGGTCCTCTTGTTCAGAAGCGTGGTGCAAATTCGGTTGGGGTGTTTCTTCTTGGGGGCCTGCCGGCGAGTGGGCCGGCGGGCCTGAGGGGTTCTGTTGGCTTACTTGCCGCTCCCCGCCACGCCCTCGCCACCCTTGGTCAGGTAGTAGGCGCCGAGGATCGGCAGCATGGTCACGATCATCACCAGCATCGCCACCACGTTGGTCACCGGCACGTCGCGCGGGCGGCCCAGCTGGTTGAGCAGCCAGATCGGCAGGGTGCGTTCATGGCCGGCGGTGAAGGTGGTGACGATGATCTCGTCGAAGGACAGCGCGAACGCCAGCATGCCGCCGGCCAGCAGCGCCGAGCCGAGGTTGGGCAGGATCACGTAGCGGAAGGTCTGCCAGCCGTCGGCGCCCAGGTCCATCGAGGCTTCGATGAGGCTGTGGGAGGTGCGGCGGAAACGGGCGATGACGTTGTTGTAGACGATCACCACGCAGAAGGTGGCGTGGCCGATGACGATGGTCAGGAAGCCCGGCTCGATGCCGAGGGTCTTGAACGCCGACAGCAGCGCGATACCGGTGATGATGCCGGGCAGGGCGATCGGCAGGATCAGCATCAGCGAGATGCCTTCCTTGCCGAAGAAGTCGCGGCGGTACAGCGCGGCGGCCGCGAGCGTGCCCAGGAGCATGGCGATCAGCGTGGCGACGCTGGCGATCTTCACCGACAGCTCGATGGCTTCGAGCACGTCCTGGCGCGCGAAGGCGACGCTGAACCAGTGCAGGGTGAAGCCCTTGGGCGGGAAGCTGAAGGCCGCGTCCTCGGTGTTGAAGGCGTACAGGAAGATGATCAGGATCGGGAAGTGCAGGAACACCAGCCCGCCCCAGGCGGCCGCTTTCAGGCCCCACGAAGCTTTCTCAGAGTGCATCGAAGGCCCCCAGACGTTTGACGATGGACAGGTACACGGCGATCAGCACGATGGGCACCAGGGTGAAGGCGGCGGCCATCGGCATGTTGCCGATCGCGCCCTGCTGGGCGTAGACCATGCTGCCGATGAAGTAGCCCGGCGGGCCCACCAGCTGCGGCACGATGAAGTCGCCCAGGGTCAGGCTGAAGGTGAAGATCGAGCCGGCGGCGATGCCGGGGATCGACAGCGGCAGGATGACCTGGAAGAAGGTCTGCCGCGGGTGCGCGCCGAGGTCGGCCGAGGCCTGCAGCAAGGAGGGCGGCAGGCGCTCCAGGGAGGCCTGGATCGGCAGGATCATGAACGGCAGCCAGATGTACACGAATACCAGGAAGCGCCCGAAGCTGGAGGTGGACAGGGTGTTGCCCCCGATTCCCGGAATGCCCAGCAGCAGGTTCAGCACGGGCTCAAGACCCAGGTGCTGGACGAACCACATGGCCACGCCGCCCTTGGCCAGCAGCAGGGTCCAGGCGTAGGCCTTGACGATGTAACTGGCCCACATCGGCATCATCACGGCGATGTAGAAGAACGCCTTGGTCTTGCCGGTGGTGTAGCGCGCCATGTAGTAGGCGATGGGGAAGGCCACCGCACCGCTGGCAATGGAGACCGCGACCGCCATCAGCACGGTGCGCTGGATGATGTCGAAATTGGAGCCACTGAACAGCGAGCCGAAGTTGGCCCAGGTCAGGTCCGGCGTCACCGTCATGGTGAAGTCGTCGAAGGTGTAGAAACCCTGCCACAGCAGCGTCAGCAGCGAGCCCAGGTAGATCGCGCCGAACCACAGCAGCGGCGGAATCAGCAGCAGCGAGAGGTACAGCGTCGGCTTGCGGTAGAGCAGGTTGGACAGGCGCCGCAGCGGGCCATTGCCGGCCGCGGGCAGCGCTGCATTCATCGTCAGTTCCATCTCACGCGCCCTCGTTCAGCACCACCATCGCCTCGCGCGCCCAGCGAGCGGTCACGCGCTGGCCCGGCTGATGGGCGAGGTCGATGTCGGCCCACTGGCTGTTGGCCTGGCTGAGGCAGAGGTTCTGGCCGTTGTCGAGACGGATCTCGTAGCGGGTCGCCGCGCCCTGGTACTGGATGTCGTGCAGCAGGCCGCTGATCTCGATGTCCGAGGTGGCGCGCTCACCATGGGCGAAGGTGATGTGCTCCGGGCGGATGGAGAACGGCTGGGCGTTGCCGGTCAGGCTCTGGGCGATGTCGCCGCGCAGGACGTTGGAGGTGCCGACGAACTCGGCCACGAACGGGGTGGCCGGCTTCATGTAGAGGTTGCGCGGGGTGTCGACCTGCTCGATGCGGCCCTTGTTGAACACCGCGACGCGGTCGGACATGGACAGCGCTTCGCTCTGGTCGTGGGTGACGAAGATGAAGGTGATGCCCAGCTGGCGCTGCAGCTTCTTCAGCTCGCTCTGCATCTGCTCGCGCAGCTTGAGGTCGAGGGCGCCGAGGGGTTCGTCCAGCAGCAGGACGCGCGGGCGATTCACCAGGGCACGGGCCAGGGCCACGCGCTGGCGCTGGCCACCGGAGAGCTGCACCGGCTTGCGCACGCCGTAGCCACCCAGGGCGACCATGGCCAGGGCTTCTTCGGCGCGCTTGAGGCGTTCGGTTTTGCCGATGCCTTTCACTTTCAGGCCGTAGGCGACGTTCTCCAGCACGCTCATGTGCGGGAACAGCGCGTAGTCCTGGAACACCGTGTTGACGTCGCGCTGGTACGGCGGAAGGCCCGCGGCCTCCTCGCCATGGATGCGGATGGAGCCTGCGCTGGGTTGCTCGAAGCCGGCGATCAGGCGCAGGCAGGTGGTCTTGCCCGAACCCGACGGGCCGAGCATGGAGAAGAACTCGCCGTCCTTGATGTCGATGGACACCCGGTCAACGGCTTTCACCTCGCCGAACTGGCGGGAGACCTGGGTGAATTGAACAGCGGGGGTGGTCATGGTGCACGCTCCAAGGGGCAGGAATCCGGCGCGGCCGGGCCCTGCCCGTAAATCTGAGATACGGGTGAATCGATGCAATCGGATGGATGCCGTGAGGCTCGCCGGGATGGCGAGGTGCACGGGGCGGGTTCGCGAGCAAGCTCGCTCCTACGAAGAGCAGGGATACGCCGTAGGAACGAGGTGGGCGCCTGGCCCTTGCTCGCGAACGCTCCAGGCCTTAGCGGCCGCCCATGATCCCGATGTAGTCCTGGGTCCAGCGGCTGTACGGGACGAACTTGCCGCCCTCGGCCTGCGGGGTCTTCCAGAACGCGATCTTGTCGAACTGGTCGTAGCCGTTGGTGGCGCAGCCCTCGGCACCCAGCAGAGTGCTGGCCTTGCAGCCTGCCGGCGCGGCCGGCACGGAGCCGAACCAGGCTGCCACGTCGCCCTGAACCTTGGGCTCCAGCGACCAGTTCAGCCACTTGTAGGCGCAGCTCGGGTGCTGGGCTTCGGCGTGCAGCATGGTGGTGTCGGCCCAGCCGGTGACGCCTTCTTTCGGGAACACGGTGGCGATCGGCTGACCTTCGGCCTTCAGGGCGTTGGCCTGGTACGGCCAGGCGCTGGAAGCGGCGACGCCTTCGTTCTTGAAGTCGCTCATCTGCACGGTGGTGTCGTGCCAGTAGCGGTGGATCAGGTCATGCTGCTTGCGCAGCAGATCGACCACGGCGGCGTACTGCTTCTCGTCGAGCTGGTACGGGTCGGTGATGCCCAGCTCGGGCTGGGTGGCCTTAAGGTACAGCGCGGCGTCGGCGACGTAGATCGGGCCGTCGTAGGCCTGCACGCGGCCCTTGTTCGGCTTGCCGTCGGGCAGGTTCTGCGCTTCGAACACGACTTTCCAGCTGTCCGGCGCGGTGGGGAAGACCTTGGTGTTGTACATCAGCAGGTTCGGGCCCCACTGGTACGGCGCACCGTAGGTCTTGCCGTTGACCACATACCAGGCGGCGTCCTTCAGGCGCGGGTCGATGTTCTTCCAGTTGGGGATCAGCGACGGGTCGATCGGCTGCACGCGCTTGCCGTAGATCAGGCGCAGGGAGGCGTCGCCCGAGGCGGTGACCAGGTCGTAGCCGCCCTTGGCCATCAGGCTGACCATCTCGTCGGAGGTGGCGGCGGTCTTCACGTTGACCTGGCAGCCGGTGTCCTTCTCGAACTGGGTCACCCAGTCGTAGTTCTTGTCGGACTGGCCGCGCTCGATGTAGCCGGGCCAGGCGATGATGTCCAGGCGGCCTTCGCCCTGGCCGACTTCCTTCAGGGCCTCGGCGGCCTGGACGCCGGCGCTGGCCAGCAGGGCGGTGGTGATGGCACTGAGCAGTGCGGTCTTGCGCATCGGGTGTCTCCCTCTCGTTGTTGTCTCTATTGGTGGGGCAGTTCAATCGAGCAACAGCCCTCGGGCGGCGTACCGCCGGGGCGTTTCTTATGTGCCGGCGGGTGGCCCGCCGGGTGGTTCAATCCAGTTGCTGGCCGTGGCGCGCCATGATGTGGCGCACCACGCTGTAGTCCTGCAGCGAATCGCTGGACAGGTCCTTGCCGTAGCCCGAGCGCTTGAGCCCGCCGTGGGGCATCTCGCTGGCGAGCATGAAATGGGTGTTGATCCAGGTGCAGCCGTACTGCAGGCGGTTGGCGATCTGGAAGGCCTTGTCCAGGTTCTGCGTCCACACCGAGGAGGCCAGGCCGTATTCGGAGTCGTTCGCCCAGTCCACCGCCTGCTCCAGCTGGTCGAAGCGGGTCACGGTGACCACCGGGCCGAACACTTCGCGCTGGACGATCTCGTCCTGCTGCTTGCAGCCGGCCAGCAGGGTCGGCTGGTAGTAGAAGCCGGGGCCGGAATGCACGGCGGCGCCGGTGACGCGTTCGATGTGCGGCTGGCCGAGGGCGCGTTCGACGAAGCTGGCCACGCGGTCGCGCTGGCGGGCGCTGATCAGCGGGCTGATCTCGTTGTCGGCGTCGCGCTTGCGGGCAAAGCGGATGCTCGCCACGGCGTCGCCCAGTTCGGCGACGAGGCGGTCATGGATGCCGGCCTGCGCGTAGATGCGGCAGGCTGCAGTGCAGTCCTGCCCGGCGTTGTAGTAACCGTGGGTACGCACGCCCTGGACCACGGCTTCGAGGTCGGCGTCGTTGCAGACGATCACCGGCGCCTTGCCGCCCAGTTCCAGGTGGGTGCGTTTGAGGGTGCGCGAGGCCGCCTGGAGAATCTTCTGCCCGGTGACGATGTCGCCGGTGAGCGAGACCATGCGCACCTTCGGGTGGCTGACCAGATGGCTACCGACGCCTTCGCCGCCGCCGCAGACGATGTTGATCACGCCGGCGGGAAGGATTTCCGCCAGCGCCGGGGCCAGCGCCAGAATGCTCAGCGGGGTGTGTTCGGACGGCTTGAACACCAGCGTGTTGCCGGCAGCCAGCGCGGGGGCGATCTTCCACGCGGCCATCATCAGTGGGTAGTTCCACGGCGCGATGGAGGCGACCACGCCCACCGGGTCGCGGCGCACCATGCTGGTGTGGCCGGGCACGTATTCGCCGGCGAGCTGGCCCTGCTGGCAGCGCACGGCGCCGGCGAAGAAGCGGAACACGTCGGCGGTGGCCGGGATGTCGTCCTGGCGCGCGAGGTGCAGCGGCTTGCCGCAGTTCAGCGATTCCAGCTGGGCGAGATCGTTCGCGCGCTTGTCGATAGCGTCGGCGATGGCCAGCAGCGCGGCGGAACGTTGTGCGGGGGTCGTGCGGGCCCAGGCGGGGAAGGCGCGGTGCGCGCTGGCGATGGCCTGTTCGACCTGATCGATCGAGCCGTCGGCGATGCTGACGATAGTCTCGCCCGTGGTCGGGTTGATGATCGGCTCGGCCATGCCTTCGCCGGCGACCAGTTGGCCGTCGATCAGCAAGGCGGTATGCAGGGTTGCGCCGGTCATCTTGGGAACTCGTCTTTTATCTGTCTTGTTTTCGGGGGCCATGTGCGTGCTCCGGCGTAGGGGCGGTGCCCGGAACTTGGCCCTTTGGTATGGGACGAGAGACTAGAGTCCGGGCGTGGGGTCGACAAATTCTAATTACTGAAAGCGCCGTTCGATTAAATCGAACGCTGTAAGCCTCTAGATCGAAAGGCGTTTTGCGTTGGGCTGCTCGCGGGCGACGGTCAGGAACGGGTCCACCAGTGCCGGCCGCGCGGTGCCGCGACGCCATGCCAGGCCCACGTCGAGCGGTTCGGACAGGTCCACCAGCGGCCGCGCCTCGATGATGTCGCCTTCCAGCGACCAGGGGCGGTAGGTCATGTCCGGCTGGATCGACAGTCCCAGACCCGCCGCCACCAGGCTTCGCACGGCTTCCACCGAGGCGGTGCGCAGCGTCACCTGCGGCACCAGCCCGGCGCGCGACCAGATGCGCTGGGTGTGCAGGCCCATCTCGTCGGCGTTCAGCTGGATCAGGGGTTCACCCGCCACATCGGCCAGGGCGATGCTGTCGCGCTCCAGTAGCGGGTGTTGCGCCGGCAGCCAGAGGCGGTGCGGCGAGTGGGTCAGCACCTCGGTCTGCAGGGCGTGGCGGTCTTCCAGGTTGGAGAGGATCAGCACACCGACGTCGATCTCACCGCTCACCAGCAGGTGCTCGATGTATGGGCGTTCGTCCTCCACCACGCGGGTCTTCACGTTGGGGAAGGCGCGCTGGAAACGGTTGATCAGGTCCGCCAGGTAGTAACCGGCCACCAGGCTGGTCACCCCGATGGTCAGGCTGCCGGCCACCTGGTCGGTGCTCTGCTGCAGGCTGCGCTTGGCGTTCTCCACCGTGGCCAGGATCAGGTGCGCCTGGCGCAGGAACTGGTGGCCCTGGTGGGTCAGGGTCATGCCCTTGGCGTGGCGGTCGAACAGGCGTACGCCGATCTCTTCCTCCAGTTGCTGGATGGCCAGGGTCAGGGTGGACTGGGAGATGAACACCGCCTGGGCAGCGGCGGAGATCGAGCCGGTCTCGGCGACGGCGATGAAGTGGCGGATCTGGCGGAGCGTCATCATGGTGATTGGCCGCTGGTGCGCGGAGCCGCGATCTAGAGCCTTGTCTAGCCGGTCTCGGCGCCTCTCATTGTTGATTATCAAAAATATATAGGAGCATTCTTTTAAATCGAATGAAAGCGGCCCATTTGCCCTGCGGACCCGCCGGTAATAGCCCGCAATATCCGGAAGCACACTGTCGCTGCGCCACTGAGGCGCGCTGGACTAGAGTCGGAATCCACAATTTTCGATAGACAGTGGAGATCGCCATGAACACTCGCGGCCTGCTCGACCAGCTCCTCAGATCCGGCCAGGACCTCCTGCAGAACAAGGGCGTGGCCCGGCAGGACGGTGCACAGCAGTCCTCTTCGTCCGGCAAAGGCGGCGGCCTGGACCTGGGCAGCCTGCTCTCCGGTGCCGGTGGTGGCGCCCTGGCGGCGGGCGCGCTGGGCCTGCTGATGGGCAGCAAGAAGGCGCGCAAGATCGGCGGCAACGTCGTCACCTATGGTGGCCTCGCGGCGCTTGGCGTGCTTGCCTACAAGGCCTACGGCAACTGGCAGCAGAAGCAGGCCAGTGCCCCGCGCGGCGAGCCGCAGACCGTCGACCGCCTGCCCCCGGTGCAGGCCGAGCAGCACAGCCATGCCATCCTGCGAGCCATCGTCGCTGCCGCGAAGGCCGACGGACATATCGATGATCGCGAACGCCAGCTGATCGACGGCGAGATCGCCAAGCTCACCGGCGACGTCGAACTGCAGGGCTGGCTGGACCGCGAACTGGCCAAACCGCTGGACCCGGCCGAAGTCGCCCGCGCCGCCACCAGCGAGGAAATGGCCGCCGAGATGTACCTGGCCAGCCTGCTGATGGTCGACGAGACCAGCTACATGGAACGTGCCTACCTCGACGAGCTAGCCCGCCAGTTGAGCCTTGATGCCGGCCTCAAGGTCGAACTGGAAGCCCAGGCGCAGAAGGCGCTGGACGCCGTCCCCGCGTGACCTTGCTCGCAATCGCCGGCTGAAGTCGGCGCCGGGCGGCAATCGCCTGGCTGGCTAACTCTCGCGGCGGCAGGCTTCGCCCCGGGTGTCCCGCCCTGACACCCGGCCGGCGAACGGCGCTGGCACATCGGTGTGGCGGGACTATCGTTGCCCAACGCATAGCGAGAGTTGTCATCTCATGAATGCTGGTTCTCTTTTCGAACAACTGCTCAAGGCAGGACAGAGCTCATTGCTGCAACAGGTTGGCGACGCCGCCCGGCGCGCCACGCAAGCCGGCGAGGGTCACTCAATGAACACTGCAGATATACTGGAACAATTGCTGCGCGGCAGCCAAGGCGCGGCGACACAACAGAGCGGCGGCGCCGGAGGCCTGGGCGGCCTCGGCGGGTTGCTGGGTGGGTTGCTGGGCGGCTCATCCGGCGGCGCCGGCGGTGGGCTCGGCGGCCTGGGCGGCGTACTGGGCGGCATGCTCGGGGGCGGTATGAACAGCGGCGGCGCCCCGCAAGGCCGCACGGGCAGCAGCGGCGGCATCAACTACGCCATGCTCGCCTCCCTCGGCATGATGGCCTTCCAGGCTTATCAGAATTACCAGCGCCAGCACCCGGCTGCCGCGCCGCAGCAGCAGTCGCTGATGACCGTGGACCAGCTCTCTGGCCCGGAAGCCGAGGCCCACAGCCATGCGATCCTGCGCGCGATGATCGCCGCCGCCAAGGCCGACGGTCGCATCGATGAAAAGGAAAAAGCCGCCATCCAGGCCGAGATCGCCCGCCACACCGATGAGCCGGAGCTGCAGGACTGGCTCGACGCCGAGGTGCGCAAGCCGCTTGACGCCGCTGAAGTTGCCGAGTCTGCCCAGGGCGACCCGGCCGTGGCCGCCGAGATGTACCTGGTCAGCGTGATGCTGGTGGATGATCAGCAGGATACCGAGCGCACCTACCTGGACGAACTTGCCTACAACCTCAACCTCGCCCCGGAACTCCAGGCCCACCTGGAGCAGCAGGCCAAGGCCGGCGGTGAAGTGGCTTGATACAACTCAGCACGCAGATGTAGGAGCGTTCGTACAATTTGACGGTCAGATCGCTCGGACGAACGCACCACGCGGTGCGTTCGTTCTTCATTTCTGCAAGGAGGCTTCATGCCGTTCGTACGTTTCACCCTCCCCACCGCGCTGCTGCTCAGCGCCACCGCCACCTTCGCCAGCGCCGCCAAGCTGGAAGACGTTGCGCCTTATCCCAAGGCCGAGGACGGCTTCGTGCGCCAGGTCATCCACCTGCCCAAGCAGGCGCAGGAAGAGAACTTCAAGGTCGAGATCCTCGCCGGCAAGACGCTCACCGTCGACTGCAACCGCCAGCGCCTTGGCGGCAGCCTGGAAGAGAAGACCCTGGAAGGCTGGGGCTACACCTACTACCGCCTGGACAAGGTCAGCGGCCCGGCCAGCACCCTGATGGCCTGCCCGGACGGCAAGACCCGCAAGGACTTCGTCCCGGTGGTCGGCGATGGTTTCGTGCTGCGCTACAACAGCAAGCTGCCCATCTTGATCTACGTGCCCAAGGACATCGAGGTCCGCTATCGCCTGTGGTCGGCGTCCGAGAAAGTCGAGAAGGCCCGCGCCGAATAACGCTATCCCCTGTAGGAGCGAGCAAGCTCGCCCCTACAGGTCAGGCCAATGACGTCGTTTGGCCGCCCACCAGAATCCCCTGCTCACGCCCGCAGACTTCCACCAGGAAATCCCACACCAGGCGCAACCGCACCGACCGGTGCAGTTCGCGCCGGGTGCACATCCAGTATTCGCGTTCGATGAACTCCTCCGGCAGCACCGGCATCAGTCGCGGGTCGTGCAGGCCCATGTACTGCGGGAGGATGGCGATGCCGATGCCAGCCTGGGCGGCCTGTTGCTGGGCGACCACGCTGGTGCTGCGGAACACCACCTGCGGGTGGCGGCAGAAACTGTGGTGGAACAGCAGTTCCTGGCTGAACAGCAGGTCGTCGACGTAGCCGATCCACGGGTGGCGGCTGAGGTCTTCGCGGTCGCGCAGGGGCGGGGCGTTTTCCAGGTAGGCGGGGCTGGCGAACAGGCTCAGGCGGTAGCGGGTGAGCAGGCGGCTGATGACCAGGTCGGCGCTGGGACGTTCCAGGGTGATGGCGATGTCTGCTTCGCGGTTGGTGATGCTGACGAAGCGCGGCACCGATACCAGTTCCACTTCCAGGCCAGGATAGCGCTGCATCAGTTCGCCCAGGCGCGGGGCGAGGAACATGGTGCCCAGGCCCTCGGTGACACCGATGCGCACCTGCCCCAGCGGTGAGATGGCCTGGCTCATTTCCTCCTGAGCGAGGAGGGCGGTGTTCTCCATGGCCTCGGCGTGCTTGAGCAGTGCTTGGCCGGCTGGGGTGAGCTGGTAGCCGCCGGTGTGCTGGGCGAACAGCTGGGTGCCGAGGTCGCGCTCGATGCTCTCGATATGCCGCGCCACTGTGGCGTGGGTGGTGCCCAGGCGCTTGGCGGTGGTCAGCAGGCGGCCGCTGCGATGCAGCTCCAGGAAGTAGCGCAGGTCATTCCAGTCGAACATCGCGGCAGTCCTTGTTGTTAGAAAACGCACAGCAGCTGACTCGAAACGACTGTTCTTTTATCACGAACGAACGACTAGGCTCGGTTTTCAGATAACAAGAACAAGCACGACGAGGTACTTCTCCATGCCCCAGGCACTGGATGCTTATGACTACCTGATCGTCGGCGCGGGCCCCGCCGGCTGCCTGCTGGCCAATCGTCTGTCCGCCGACCCTGCCAACCGCGTGCTGCTGCTCGAAGCCGGCGGCCCGGACAACTATCCCTGGATCCATATTCCCGTCGGCTACCTCTATTGCATCGGCAACCCGCGCACTGACTGGTGTTTCGACACCGAGAAGGTGCCGGGCCTGAACGGTCGCGCGATCAAGTACCCGCGCGGGCGCACCCTCGGCGGCTGCTCGTCGATCAACGGCATGATCTACATGCGCGGCCAGGCGCTGGACTATGACGGCTGGGCCGCCGAGGGCAACCCCGGCTGGGCCTGGAACGACCTGCTGCCGCTGTTCATGAGGATGGAGGACCACTTCGCCGGGTCGAGCGAGCTGCACGGCTCGGGCGGCGAATGGCGGGTGGAGAAGCAGCGGTTGTCGTGGGCGATCCTCGATGCCTTCCGCGAGGCGGCGGCGCAGTCTGGGGTCCGCTCGGTGGATGACTTCAATGGCGGCGACAACGAGGGCTGCGGTTACTTTCAGGTGAATCAGCGCTCCGGTGTGCGCTGGAACGCCTCGAAGGCCTTCCTGCGGCCTATCGCCAACCGGCCTAATCTCACCGTGCTGACCAACGTCGAGGCACAGTGCGTGCTACTGGAGAACGGCCGCGCCGCTGGGCTGGAGGTGAACTGGCAGGGCACGCGGCGCGAACTGCGCGCCAAGCGCGAAGTGATTCTCTGCGCCGGTGCGATCAACACGCCGGTGCTGCTGCAACGCTCGGGCATCGGCCCGCGCGATCTTCTGGAGAAGCACGGCGTCGGCGTGCGACATGAGCTTTCCGGCGTCGGCGGCAACCTGCAGGACCACCTGCAACTGCGCCTGATCTACCGCATGAACGGCGCGCCCTCGCTGAACCAGATCGCCTCGACGCTGTGGGGCAAGATGGGCATGGGCCTGGAGTACCTGCTCAAGCGCAGCGGCCCGCTGTCCATGGCACCCAGCCAGCTGGGCGCGTTTGCCAAGTCCGACCCCGGCCAGCGTTCGGCCAACCTCGAATACCACGTGCAGCCGCTGTCGCTGGAGCGCTTCGGCGAACCCCTGCACAGCTTCCCGGCGTTCACCGCTTCGGTGTGCGACCTGCGCCCGCTGAGTCGGGGCACAGTGACATTGCGTTCGGTGGACCCGCGCGACAAGCCGGTGATCCAGCCCAATTACCTGAGCCACCCGCAGGACCTGCGCGTGGCTGCCGATGCCATCCGCCTGACCCGCCGCATTGCCTCCGCGCCGGCGCTGGCGCGCTACCAGCCGGTGGAGTTCAAGCCCGGCCCGGACTACCAGACCGAGGAAGACCTGCACCGCGCCGCCGCCGAGATCGGTACCACCATCTTCCACCCGGCCGGCACCTGCCGCATGGGGCAGGGCGAGGGCGCGGTGGTGGACAGCCAGCTACGCGTACACGGCATCCCCGGCCTGCGCATCGCCGATGCTTCGATCATGCCCAGCCTGACCTCCGGCAACAGTTGCTCGCCGGTGCTGGTGATCGCGGAAAAGGCCGCGCAGATGATTTTGAGCGAACCCGCGCGTGGCGCGGAGGTCATCCCTTCCAGTGGGCACACACAGGAGGAAGCTCCGGTGGCGTGACGGTGATCCCGTCTGCCCACTTTTTTATTTGGCGTGTAGCAACTCAACGGTATCGCGCGGTGTGAAAACCGTGGCAGTCGAGGCTGACAAAAACAAAAGCCCCCAGAAGGGGCAGGAGAGCCCGTAATGACCGATGTAGCACAGACCAGCTCCTACGAGCGGCCCGCGACCTCCCGCCGCGACGAGCGCAAGGTGATCTTCGCCTCGTCGCTGGGCACGGTATTCGAGTGGTACGACTTCTTTCTCTACGGATCGCTGGCGGCCATTATCGCCAAGCACTTTTTCGCGGGTGTCAACGACACCACCGCCTTCATCTTCGCCCTGCTGGCGTTCGCCGCCGGCTTCCTCGTCCGCCCGTTCGGCGCACTGGTGTTCGGCCGCCTGGGGGACATGATCGGGCGCAAGTACACCTTCCTCGTCACCATCCTGCTGATGGGCCTGTCGACCTTCGCGGTGGGCCTGTTGCCGGCCTATGCCACCATAGGCGTGGCCGCACCGGTCATCCTCATCGTGCTGCGCCTGCTGCAGGGCCTGGCGCTGGGCGGTGAATATGGTGGTGCGGCGATCTACGTGGCCGAGCACGCGCCTGACCACAAGCGCGGCGCCTACACCAGCTGGATCCAGTGCACCGCCACTGGTGGCCTGCTGCTGTCGCTGGTGGTGATCTGGGGTTGCCGCCAGATCACCGGCGCCGAGTTCGAGACCTGGGGCTGGCGCCTGCCGTTCCTGATTTCCATCGTGCTGCTGGGCATCTCCACCTGGATTCGCCTGTCCATGCAGGAGTCGCCAGCGTTCCTGAAGATGAAGGCCGAGGGCAAGGTGAGCAAGTCGCCGCTCAAGGAATCGTTCACCAACTGGAGCAACCTGAAGATCGTCCTGATCGCCCTGTTCAGCATCAACGCCGGGCAGGCGGTGACCTTCTACGCGGCGCAGTTCTACGTGATGTTCTTCCTCACCCAGGTACTCAAGGTCGACCCGGCGCTGTCCAACGGTCTGCTGATCATCTCCCTGGTGATCGGTGCGCCGCTGTTCGTGCTCATGGGCTGGCTGTCGGACAAGGTCGGGCGCAAGCCGGTGCTGATCACCGGCCTGCTGCTGGCCACGGTGCTGTACTTCCCGCTGTTCAAGGCGCTGACCCACTACGCCAACCCGCAGATCGATGCGGCCTCGCGCCAGGCGCCGGTCACCGTGATGGCGGACCCGGCCACCTGCACCTTCCAGTTCGACCCGGTGGGCAAGGCCAAATTCGACAGCGCCTGCGACAAGGCCAAGACCCTGCTGGTGAAGGGCGGCGTGCCCTACAGCACGGTGGCCGCGCCGGCCGGCAGCGAGCTGGTGGTGACCATCGGCGAGAAGCGCATCGAGGGCTTCGACGCCGCCGCGCTGGGCGCTGCGGTGAAGGATGCCGGCTACCCGACCGTGGCTGACTCTTCGCTGGTGAACCGGCCGATGGTGGTGGCGATCATCGTCGCGCTGATCTTCATCGCTACCTGCTGCTACGGCCCGCTGGCGGCGCTGATGGTCGAGCTGTTCCCGACGCGCATCCGCTACACCTCGCTGTCGCTGCCGTATCACATCGGCAACGGCTGGTTCGGCGGACTGCTGCCGACCATCTCGTTCGCGCTGGTGGTGTACACCGGCAACATCTTCTACGGCCTGTGGTACCCGGTGCTGATCACGGCGATGAGCCTGGTCTGCTCGCTGCTGTTCCTGAAGGAGACCAAGGACAACGACATCCACGCGGATTGAGCCTCGGCTGAGGTGAAAGGGCCCGGCGGATGCCGGGCTTTTTCGTTTGACGCTGGAATTCCATGGTAGAGCGCGCCATGCGCGCGATCGCGGGCATCGCCGGTTCCCACAAGGTGGCACCGGAGCTGGGCGAGCAAGCTCGCTCCTACAGGGAGGCACGGTGCCGCAAATACAAAAGGCGCCCGAAGGCGCCTTTTGTGGCGAGCAGCGACGATCAGCGGAAAGCCGGCACCACGTGCTTGATGAACAGCTCCAGCGACTTTTTCTTCTGCGCATACGGCAGGCTGTTGTCGGCCCAGAAGCTGAACTCGTCCACGCCCAGTTCCTGGTAATGGCGGATGCGCGCGATGATTTCTTCCGGGGTGCCGATCATGGTGTTCTTGCGAATGTTCTCCAGCTCGAACTCCGGGCGCTCCTTGAACTTCTCCTCCGGGCTGGGCGGCAGCAGGCCGTTGACCGGGGTCTGCTTGTTGCCGAACCAGGCGTCGAAGGTGCGGTAGAAGCGCGAGATCGCCTCGGCGCCCACCTTCCAGCCTTCCGGGTCGTCGGCGGTGTGCACATGGGTGTGGCGTAGCACCATCAGTTGCGGGCGCGGCACCGCCGGGTTGTTGGCCAGGGCGGCCTCGAACTTGTTCTTCAGGTCGACGACTTCCTCGTCGCCCTTCATCAGCGGCGTGACCATCACGTTGCAGCCGTTGGCCACGGCGAAGTTGTGCGAGTCCGGATCACGGGCGGCGATCCACATGGGCGGGGTCGGCTTCTGGATCGGGCGCGGCGAGGAGGTGGACGTGGGGAATTTCCAGATTTCGCCGTCGTGGGCGACATCGCCCTGCCACAGCGCCTTCACCACCGGGACCATTTCGCGCAGTGCCTGGCCGCCGCTGGAGGCGGGCATGCCGCCGGCCATGCGGTCGAATTCGTATTGGTAGGCGCCGCGCGCCAGGCCCACTTCCATGCGGCCGTTGCTGATCACGTCGAGCAGGGCGCATTCACCTGCGACGCGGATGGGGTGCCAGAAGGGCGCGATGATGGTGCCGGCGCCCAGGCGGATGGTTTCGGTGCGCGCGGCGAGGTAGGCCAGCAGCGGCATCGGGCTCGGCGAGATGGTGTACTCCATGGCGTGGTGCTCGCCGATCCAGACGGTGGAGAAACCGCCGGCCTCGGCCATCAGCGTCAGCTCGGTGAGCTCTTCGAACAGCTGGCGGTGGCTGGGCTGGTCGTCGTAGCGCTCCATGTGCACGAACAGGGAAAACTTCATATCGCTTACCTCGAACCTTTCTTGTATCCGGCGCGGCAGCCGGCGGGAGATGCGCAGGCACGCATCACTGCTTTTTCGGTGGTCAGGCGCGGCGGCGGGATGAGTGGCCGTTTTCCGCGCTAGGGAATCCGTTGCATATTGGTATACCATAATACGGGATGTCTGCAAGGCGTTTCTGCCGCGAGCAGACCAAGGGAGTAGGGATGAACCTCAAACAAAAACTGATCCTCGCCTTTTCCGCCATCGCCAGTCTGCCGGTGATACTCGTTGCCGTGCTGGTGATCCTCAACCTGCGCGGCGAGGCGCGGGACAGCTTCATCGATGGCAGCAGTCGCGAGATCCGCCAGGTCGAAAATGCCATGCAGATCTTCTTCGACGGCATCACCCAGAACGTCGACTACCTGGCTGCCCATCCGCAGCTGGCGGCGATCGACAGCAGCCTCAAGCAGTACATGGGCGCCGACGCCGCGCAGCACCCCACCGGGGAGCTGGACAAGCGCGTCTTCGACCTCTTCACCAGCCTGGCGCAGAGCCATCCGGATTACGCCTACGTGTCCCTCGGCACCCGCGAGGGCGGCTACAGCTTCTGGCCGGGCGACGCCCAGCTCGCCAACTACGATCCGCGTACTCGCCCCTGGTACCAGGCGGCCATGGCCCAGCCGGGCAAGACTTTGCGTACCAAGGCCTACTACTGGGCGGCGGACAAGGTGGTGCTGGTGAGCAGCGTGCGCACCTTCGCCAACCAGTTCGGCCCGCAGGGCGGAGTGGTCAACATCGACGTCTCGCTCAAGCGCCTGACCGATATCGTCAAGGCTATCCGCCTGGGCGAATCCGGCTACCTGATGCTGATGGAAGGCGACGGCACCATCCTGGTCGACCCGAACAACCCGGAGAACAACTTCAAGCAGCTGGGCGAACTGGGCGGGGATTTCCAGCGCCTGGCCAGCGCGCAGAAGGGGTTGGTAGAAGTCACCATTGGCGGCGAGCCTTACCTGGCCAACGTCTGGCCGTCCGAGACGCTGGGCTGGCGCTTCGTCGGCCTGATCAAGGAAAGCGAAGTGATGAGCGCGGCGACGCGCCTGACCTGGGGCATTGCCCTGATCGCGGTGATCATCGCCCTGGCATTCGCCGGCCTCGGCTCGCTGTTCGCCGGGCTGGTCGTGCGCCCGGTGCGGGCCGTGGCCGCTGGCCTGGAAGGCATCGCCCAGGGCGACGGCGACCTCACCGGCCGCCTCGCCGTGCGTGGCCGCGACGAGACGGCGCAACTGGCCGGCTGGTTCAACCAGTTCCTCGATGCCATTCGCCGGCTGGTGCAGAGCATCGGCGCCGCCGCCGGCAGCATCCACCAGAGTTCCGGCAGCAGCCGCGAGACCTCGCAGGCCCTGGCCGATACTGCCGCACGCCAGCGCGAGGCGGTGGACATGGTCTCCACCGCGTTCAACGAGATGGTGATGACCGCCAACGAGGTCGCGCGCTCCTGCAGCCAGGCGGCGGAATCCGCCGACAGCGGCCAGCGCCAGGCCCACGATGGCCAGCAGCAGATCGACGAGGCAGTGGACAGCGTCGGCCGCCTGAGCGACGAGATTGCCCATTCCGCCGACGCCATGCGCCAACTGGAGCAGGACAGCAACGATATCCAGTCGATCCTCGGCACCATCCGTTCCATCGCCGAGCAGACCAACCTGCTGGCGCTCAACGCGGCCATCGAAGCGGCGCGCGCGGGTGATCAGGGGCGGGGCTTTGCCGTGGTGGCGGACGAGGTACGCGCACTGGCCCGGCGCACGGCGGAGTCCACCGGGGAGATCGACAACCTGCTCGGCACCCTGGCCCGCCGCACCCATGACACCGGGCGGCAGATGCAGTCGAGCCTGGAGGCTTCGCAGCGCACCGTGGGTTCGATCCGCGAGGCGCGGGCGTGTTTCGGGGCGATTCGCGAATCGGTGGATGTGATCCGCGACATGAACGCCCAGATCGCCACCGCCGCCGAGGAACAGCACCAGGTGGCGGAGGAGATCAACCGGCACATCAGCCAGATCCACCGCGATGCCCAGGAAGTGGCCGGGCTGGCGGAGGCCACGCGGGGCGATGCGCAGACCCTGGGCGGGCTGTCGGACGAGCTGAACCGGTTGGTATCGCGGTTCAGGACCTGAGGAAGAGGGCCCGCGTATGCGGGCCCTTTTTCATTGGGGTAGGAGGGCGCTCTTCTGTAGGAGCAGGCCATGCCCGCGATCGCGCCCATGGGGCGCTCCTACAGGGGAGCCAGGCCAAAGAAAAGCCCCTTCTCACTCCCGCAAGAAGGGGCCTGCGCCGGACGGCGAAAGATCAGAAGTGGTCGGGCTGGCGGAGGCCACGCAGGGCGATGCGCAGACCTTGGGCGGGCTGTCGGACGAGCTGAACCGGTTGGTATCGCGGTTCAGGACCTGAGGAAGAGGGCCCCCGTATGCGGGCCCTTTTTCATTGGGGTAGGAGGGCGCTCTTCTGTAGGAGCGGGCCATGCCCGCGATCGCGCCCATGGGGCGCTCCTAAAGGGGAGTCAGGCCAAAGAAAAGCCCCTTCTCACTCCCGCAAGAAGGGGCCTGCGCCGGACGGCGAAAGATCCGGCGGTCAGGCAAAAGCCTGCAGCGCGCCCATCTTTCCGCGGCAGTAAATCATCGGGGTGATCTGCTGGTCCGGCACGATCAGGTTCTTCACTGCGCCGACCAGGATGGCGTGGTCACCGCCTTCATATTCGCGCCACAGCTCGCACTCGATGATCGCGGTGGCATTTTCCAGCAGCGGGTTGCCGCGTTCGCTCAGGGTCCACTGGACGCCCTGGGCCTTGTCCTTGCCTTTGCCGGCGAAGGCGTAGGCCTCGCCTTTCTGGTCGGCGGACAGCAGGTGGATGGCGAAGTGCTTGCGGCGGATCAACACCGGGTAGGAGTCGGAGCTGTAGTTGGGGCAGAACAGCACCAGCGCCGGGTCCATCGACAGGGAGCTGAAGGCGCTCGCGGTGAGGCCGACCACCTGGCCATCGTCGTCCATCGTGGTGATGACGGTGACGCCGGACGGGAAGGAGCCCATGACTTGTTTGTAGGCAGCGTGGTCGATCATTGCGAGTACCTGTCTGGTGAGCCGGCCATCGGGAGTGGTCGTTTCGTCTGATGGTATACCGTAATACTTCTAAAGCAAGCCCTTTCTTTTCCCGATGGATGGGCGGCGAGGCGCCGACCGTCGGCTGGAGGCTGCGGAATACGGGGCTTTCGCCGATAAGCTGAGACTCTGGCAGAGAGGCCGGTGGCGGTCATTCGACCAACGGTTGCGTAGAAAACTCTTGCTTGGTATTTGGAATACCATAATATTGCCGCCGTCACCGTAGCGCCGTTTCTGCCCGATCCAGGGCGCCGGATGACCTGACCTTACAAAGACAATAAGCAAGGCAAAAACGATGTCCGATACTCCGCTGATCGAGAACCATACCGTCGATTACGTGCCGCCGGCCGAGCGTCATGGCCGCTCCCGCGACCTGTTCACGCTGTGGTTCAGCACCAACATCGCACCGCTGCCGGTCGTGACCGGCGCGATGGCGATCCAGGTGTTCCATCTGGACCTGCTCTGGGGACTGATCGCCATCGTCCTGGGCCATATGTTCGGCGGCGTGTTCCTCGCTCTGGCCTCGGCGCAGGGCCCGCAGATGGGCATCCCGCAGATGGTCCAGAGCCGGGGCCAGTTCGGCCGTTACGGCGCCTTGCTGATCGTGTTCTTCACCGCGCTGATCTACGTCGGCTTCTTCATTTCCAACATCGTGCTGGCGGGCAAATCGATCCAGGGCCTGGTGCCGGCGACCCCGACGCCCTTGGCGATCATCCTCGGCGCACTCAGTGCCACCGCCATCGGCGTGATCGGCTATCGCTTCATCCACACCCTCAACCGTATCGGCACCTGGGTGATGGGCGGCGCGCTGCTGCTGGGCTTCGTCATCATGCTCGGCGGCGACCTGCCGGCGAACTTCCTCTCCCGCGGCGCCTTCAACCTGTCCGGCTTCCTGGCCACCCTGTGCCTGGGCATCATCTGGCAGATCAGCTTCGCGCCCTACACCTCGGACTACTCGCGCTACCTGCCGGCCAGCGTCGGTATCGGCAAGCCGTTCCTGGCGACCTTCGCCGGCGCGGTGGCGGGCACCAGCCTGTCGTTCAGCTTCGGTGCCGTCGCCGTGCTGGCGACCCCGGAGGGCACCGACGCGATGGTCGCGGTCAAGCAGGCCACCGGTATGTTCGGCTCGGTGCTGATGCTGCTGTTCCTGCTCAACATCATCAGCCACAACGCGCTGAATCTTTACGGCGCGGTGCTCTCCATCGTCACCTCGATCCAGACCTTCGCCGGCAGCTGGACGCCCAGCGTGCGGGTGCGCGTGGTGCTGTCTTCGGTGGTGCTGGCGGGCAGTTGCCTGATGGCGCTGGGCGCCTCGGCCAACTTCATCTCGCAGTTCATCGGCCTGATTCTGGCGATGCTGATCGTGCTGGTGCCCTGGGCCTCGATCAACCTGATCGACTTCTACCTGATCAAGCGCGGCCGCTACGACATCAACTCGATCTTCCGTCGTGACGGCGGCGTGTACGGGCGCTTCAATCCGCACGCGATCATTGCCTACTTCATCGGCATCATCGTGCAGCTGCCGTTCGCCAATACCTCGCTGTTCGTCGGCCCGTACGCCAACTACATCGACGGGGTGGACCTGTCGTGGCTGGTCGGCCTGCTGGTGACCGTCCCGCTGTACTACTGCCTGGCCACCCGCGGCCAGGCCCGCGAAGTCGGCCAGCCGGTGGCGCTGGGGATCGCGGAATAAGGTTTCGACCTGGGTTTTACACTCTCTGCCCTGCCGGGTTTCGGTGGGGCTTTTTTTTGCCTGTGCGGCTTAGAGATTGGAGAGCTGTGGGTTGCCTGGAGCCCGGTGTTTCTGCGCCGCTTGTGAGTACGCGCAGATATTGGGTTTCGCCCCCTCGGGCGAGCAACCGTGTTCGGCGTCAAGCTATTTTGGGCCGAAAAGGTGCCTGGTCACGGAGCATTGCGTTGAGGATGGTGAGCAGCTTGCGCATGCAAGCGACCAAGGCCACTT
>NZ_JACVBX010000024.1 GCF_014852585.1 Pseudomonas sp. PDM18
AACTCAGTAGTGAAACGACGCATCGCCGATGGTAGTGTGGAGTTTCTCCATGTGAGAGTAGGTCATCGTCAAGCTCCTATCCCAAGACCCCTGGTCAGCTTCGCTGGCCGGGGGTTTTGCTTTTGCGCGCGCTATTTTTGCAGCCGCGGTTCTCCATGAAATTCGAGGCAGTGTTCGGGCACCGGATGGGCGGTTGCGTCGTCTACAATAGCTTTCTAATTTCCCCTGAGTTCCTACATGCCCCACATCGAAGGACACGCCTTGCAGGACCTGCCTCTGGAAGAGCTGACGGCTTGCCACGAGTGCGACCTGCTGATGCGCCGCGAGCCCGTTTCCCTCGGGCACCGCTCCGTTTGCCCGCGCTGCGGATATGAACTGGAAATCCACCGCCCCCATATGGTCCGCCGTGCGCTGGCGTTGGTGTTGACGGCGTTGATCCTGTATATCCCGGCGAACTTCCTGCCGATCATGCACATCACCATCCTGGGGCAGACCAGCATGGATACGGTCTGGAGTGGTGTCGTCGGCCTGTATCATTCGAATATGGCGGGCGTCGCCTTCCTGGTCTTCCTCTGCAGCATGGTGATCCCGCTGGCCAAGCTGCTCTGCCAGCTGTTCGTGCTGGTCTCCATCCGCTACCCGGCGTTGCGCGACCAGGGCATGTTGCTGCTGCGCGGCTACCAGCACCTGCGTGAGTGGGGAATGCTCGAGGTGTACCTGATGGGCATCCTCGTTTCCATCGTCAAACTGATCGGCATGGCAGAGCTGCATGTGAGCGTCGGCCTGGCGTGCTTCGTTGGCCTGCTGTTCACGCAGGTCTGGCTGGAAGTCACCATGTCCCACCACCAGGTCTGGAGCGAACTGTCGGGGGAGTTCCACGATGCGAGCCATTGATGCGGGCATCCTGGTCTGTGGCGAATGTCACCAGCTCAACCGCCGGGCAGAGGACGGCGAGACCCATTGCAGCCGTTGCGGGGCGGTGGTGCATGAACGTCGGCCCAACAGCATCGTCCGCACCTGGGCCTTGCTGATCACTGCTGCGATCCTCTACATCCCTGCCAACCTGTTGCCGATCATGACGGTGAACTTCCTCGGCAATGGCATGCCGGCGACGATCATGGAAGGCGTGGTCGAGCTGATCAATGCGGACATGGTGCCTATCGCCGCCGTGGTGTTCATCGCCAGTATTCTGGTGCCCACCTTCAAGCTGGTGGGCATTGCCCTGCTGCTCTATTCAGTGCAGCGGCGTCAGCCGCTTTCCGCGCTGCAGCGCAATGTGATGTATCGCTTCATCGAGTGGATCGGCCGCTGGTCGATGCTCGACATCTTCGTCATCGCGATCCTGGTGACGCTGGTGAGCTTCGGAAACCTAGCCAGCATCGAGGCAAATCTCGGTGCGGCCGCCTTTGCCAGCGTGGTGGTCCTCACCATGCTGGCCGCAGTGACTTTCGATCCCCGGCTGATCTGGGATAACACGGACGCGGAAGACGACGATGAGTGACCTCCCCACACCGAAGATGCGCAAGACCACGAACTGGTCGGCTATCTGGATTCTCCCGCTGATCGCGCTGGCGATCGGAGCCTGGCTTGCGTGGCGTGCCTACGACCAGGCGGGAATCATGATCCAGATCCAGTTCGAAAGCGGCGAGGGCATCCAGGCCAACAAGACCGAAGTAATCTTCAAGGGCATCGGCGTCGGCAAGGTCGTAGACATGCACGTCAACAAGCCGACCCTGGGCGTGATCGCCGTCGTGGAAATGCGCAAGGAGGCCGGAGAATACCTGAGCAAGAGTACGCGCTTCTGGCTGGTCAAGCCGAGGGTTTCCATCGCGGGTGTCACCGGTCTGGAGACGCTGGTTTCCGGTAACTACATCGCCATCGACCCGGTGAAGGGCGAACAGCAGAAGGATTTCGTCGCGCTGAAGGAGCCGCCACCGCTTTCCGACAGCTTGCCTGGCCTGCACCTGACACTGAAGGCTGATCGGCTGGGTTCCCTGGAGCAGGGCAGCCCGATCTATTACCGGCAGATCCAGGTCGGCCAGGTGAAGAGCTACCAGTTGGCCGAGGACCAGAAGACCATCGAGGTGAAGATCCACATCGAGCCGGCCTACGCGAACCTGGTGCGCAAGCACACGCGCTTCTGGAACGCCAGCGGTATCACCCTGTCCGGCAGCCTGAGTGGTCTCAAGCTGCGCACCGAATCCCTGGCGAGCATCGCCGCCGGCGGTATCGCCTTTGCGACGCCGGAGAACTATGCGGACAGCCCGCCCACCGATCCCACCAAGCCCTTCCGCCTTTATGAGGACTTCGATGCCGCCCAGGCAGGGCTCGCGGTGAAGGTGAAGGTCAGTGACGTCAGCGGCCTGACTCCCGGCAGTACGCCGGTGATGTACAACGGCGTCGAGGTCGGCACCGTGAAGAGCATCGACATGGACAAGGACTTCAACGGCGCCACTGCCACCCTGTCCATGGACCCACGCACCGAGGAGTTCCTCAACAGCAAGACCGAGTTCTGGATGGTCAAGCCGAGCATCTCGCTGGCTGGTATCACCGGTCTTGAGGCCCTGGTGAAGGGCAACTACCTCAACGTGCGCTTCGCCAGCGATGGTGAGCCGACTCGTGACTTCGTCATCCGCCCGAAAGCCCCGCCGCTCAACCTCGATTCTCCCGGTCTGCATCTGGTGCTGACCACGGACCAGCTGGGCTCGCTGGAAGTCGGCACGCCGATTCTCTATCGCCAGATGAAAGTGGGCAGCGTGCAGAGCTACCAGCTGTCCCGGCGCGATCCGACGCGGCTGGTCATCGGTGTCCACATCGAGCCGGAATACGCCAAGCTGGTGAACACCTCCTCGCGCTTCTGGAATATCAGCGGCGTCACCATCAGCGGCGGGCTGGACGGGATCAAGCTGAAGAGTGAGTCGCTGCAGACCCTGCTGGCCGGCGGCATCGCCTTCGATACACCCGACCCGAAGGCGCCGCCGATCACCAAGGTGCGTCGCTTCGCCCTCTTCGACAGCGAGGACGATGCCCACCTGAAGGGCCAGATGATCGAGCTGCGTGCCGACACCGCCGACGGCCTCAAAGAGGGCACCGTCCTGCGCTACAAGGGCCTGGAAGTTGGCCGCGTGGAGCAGGTGGAGCTGAGCAAGGATCTGCAGAGCGTGCAACTGAAGGCGCGCCTTACCCGTGGGGCAGACCGCATCGCTCGCCAGGGAAGCCGGTTCTGGGTGGTGGGACCGCAGGTTGGGCTGTCCGGCGTCAGCAACCTCGGCACCATTGTCAGCGGCCAATACATCGAGGTGCTGCCGGCGCCCAAGCCCAGCCAGGAGCAAACCAGCTTCAGCCTGCTGGGGGGCGAGCCGAACCGCCTGCTGGATGCCGATGGCCTGCGTCTGACCCTGAGTGCAGCCCGTCGCGGCTCGCTCAAGACTGGTGTGCCGGTGACCTACCGCGAGGTACAGGTAGGCAAGGTGACGTCCTTCGAGCTGGGCGAAACGGCCGACCGCGTGTTGATCCACATCCTTATCGAGCCGCGCTACGCCGCGTTGGTGCGCACCGGTAGCCGGTTCTGGAATACCAGCGGGTTCGGGGTGGACGCCGGCCTGTTCAAGGGGGTGAAGGTGCGGACCGAGTCGATGGAGACCATCCTTGCCGGGGGCGTAGCCTTCGCCACGCCGAACAATGCCGAGATGGGCTCGCCGGCCAAGTCAGGACAGACCTTCGCGCTGTTCGACGAGGCCAACGACGAGTGGCTGGACTGGGCGCCGAAGATTCCGCTGGGCAAGGCGCAATGAGTTAGCGTCGACGAGGAAAAGGGCCGCGAAAGATGCGGCCCTTTTTCATTTCAGAGACCCGAGCGGATTCCCCTGTAGGAGCGAGCTTGCTCGCGAACCGCATGACACCGAAGGCCAGCAGGAATCCGTTCGCGAGCAAGCTCGCTCCTACGAAGAGCCCACAGGAAAAAGCCCCGCATCGCGGGCCATTTTCTTCATCGCTGCAGGAGCATCACGCCGGCTCGGCGCTGGCTTCCACATCGTTGTGCGCAGCCTTTTCGGTGTCACGACGGCGGATGTACTTCCAGTCCGCTTCGTCGATGTAGATGCCGTTGGGGCCGCTGCCGCCTTCCAGGTCGATGGCCACCTGGGCCGAGACCTGCGGCTTCACGCTCGCCAGGATCGGCACGAAGCCCAGTTGCAGGCTGGTCTCCAGCAGCGCCGACTGGTTGCGTTCGTCGATGTCCGCTGCCTCGTCGAGGTAGTAGGGGAGGCGGATGCGGCCGGCCTGTTCGCGGTCCATCAGGTGCAGCAACAGGTACATGTTGGTCAGCGCCTTGATGGTCATGGTGGTGCCGTTGGATGCCGCGCCGTCGATGTCGGTGTGCATGATCGGCTGGCCGCCCATCTTGGTGATCTCGAACGCCAGCTCGAACAGGTCCTTCAGGCCGAGCTGGTTGTTGTTCGCCGCCACCAGGCGCGACAGGTAGTCCTTGGCTTCCTCGTTCTTCGCATCCTGCTCGGCGCTCTGGGTCAGGTCGAAGACCGAGAGGTTCTCGCCTTCTTCGTACTGGCCGGCGCTGTGGATGATCTGGTCGATGTGCTTGAGCGCGTCCTTGTTCGGCGCCAGCACGATGCGGAAGCTCTGCAGGTTCGACACCTGGCGCTTGTTGATCTCGCGGTTGAACAGCGCCAGCTGATGTTCGAGGTTGTCGTAGTCACTGCGGATATTGCGCAGGGTACGGGCGATGTCAGTGACCGCTGCACGTCTGGCCTTGGCCAGGGTCAGGGCCTCGTCGGTGCGGTGCGCGTAGGCGTTGATCAGCAGTTGCAGACGACGCTCCGGATCATCCTCGCTGTCGAACTTGGCCACGCCCTTCAGGCGCACCTGGGCGTACAGCGCCTCGATCTGGCCGTCCACGCGCTGCAGCGATTGCCAGGTGTCCTGGTAGTCGTTGAGCAGCGGCAGCAGGTTGTCCATGGAGTCGTCGACCGGGTCCATGAACGGGATGCCGAAGGGCAGGTTGGCCGGCAGCAACTGGCGACGGCGCAGGGCGTCGTCGAGGGTGCGTTGCTTGGCTTCCATGTCGGCCAACTGGCGGCCGATCAGCTGCAGCTTGGCGGAGAGCTGCTGGACACGTTCGGTGAAGGCGTCGGCGGAGCGCTTGAGTTCGTCCTGAGTGGCCTCCAGCTGGGCGAGCTGTTCCAGCTTGCCCGGTTCCTCGGCATTCAGGGTCTGGCTGCGGCGGAAGTCTTCCAGCGCCTTCTGCGCGTCGAGTACGTCCTGGTAGAACTTGTCCGCCTGCGCCTTGCTGGCGTTGCGGTCGGCGGCCACGGCTTGTTGGGTCTTGAGCTGCTTGAGCTCCTTCTCCAGGCGCTCCTTCTGGTCGCGCAGGGCGGCGCGGTCGGCCAGGGCCTGCAGGGCCGGCGGCTCGATGGTGGAGAGCTCGATGGTCAGGCCGGGCACTTCGAAGCGCTCGCCCTTGAAGGCATCGAGGATCTTCTCGACACTGCCTACCCACTGGCCGGCCTCATCCAGGTCCACACCCTTGTCGCCCAGCGGCAGGCTGAACAGCGCGCCGTTGAACAGGCGCATCAGGCGCTCGACGTCCTGCTGGGAGAACTCCTCGCGCAGGCGGGCATAGCTGTTGTTGTCGGCATGTTCGAGCTGCTGGCGAACGCCTTTCAGGCGCTTCTCCAGGTCGCGCATGCGCTCTTCCAGGTCTTCGCTGGAGAACTGCCGGGAGTGCGCCAGGGCGCCGGCCAGTTCGTCGTGGGCGTCCTTGGCGGCGAGCAACTGCTGCTCCAGCACCTTGACGTCGTCGACCAGCGCGAAGCGGTTCTTCAGCACGGCCAGTTCGCCCATCCAGCGCTGGATTTCGCTGATCTCGCGCTCCAGGCGCATCAGTTCGGCGGTGCTGCCGCGCTGTTCGTTCTGTAGACCGTCCTGCTCGCGGCGGTAGTGCTCGGACTGGATGACCAGCTCTTCCTTGCGCGCGCCGGAATAGTCTTCCCAGGTGCCCAGCAGGTTATCCAGCAGCGGCGAGAGGCGGTGCATCTTGCCGCGCAGCAGTTCGCGCTGCTGCACGCCGTTGGCCAGGGCCTCGACCAGCGGGCCGGCGGCGACCAGGGCCTGATAGTCACCCTCCATGCGGCGCACGTCGCGGAAGGCTTCCTCGCAGGCGGCGATGTAGTCGACGCTTCCCGAGCGCAGGCTGTGCTCGAAGGCGTCGAGGAACAGCTGCTTGAGTTTGGCGGCGGTGATCTCGCGCATGTGCAGCAGATTGATGAACAGCGAACGGAAAGTCTTCAGGCTCTGTTCACTGGTGGAGCGCAGCGGGATCAGGGTCAGGTCCAGCGGGATCGAGGTGTGGCCGCCAACCAGCAGGCGACGCAGCTCGTCGGGCTTGACCTCGTAGGACTTGATGCCCTCGCGCTCAAGGTTGGCGTACAGCTCGCGCAGGCGCAGGCAGGTGCCATTCTTCTGGTAGTGCTCCAGGTCCAGCTCGCCCTGATAGGCGAAGAACTGGTGGCCGAAGCCGCCGCCCGGACCGCGGCCGCC
Source organism: Pseudomonas sp. PDM18 (assembly GCF_014852585.1). Classification (GTDB taxonomy): domain Bacteria; phylum Pseudomonadota; class Gammaproteobacteria; order Pseudomonadales; family Pseudomonadaceae; genus Pseudomonas. Next base: position 6,556 of record NZ_JACVBX010000024.1, read on the forward strand.
GACGCCGATCACATGGCGGCCGTTGGGCAGGTCCAGCTCGACGAGGATGTAGCTGGTGTCGGTGGCGAAGTAGAACTTGCGCGAGGCTTCCAGGCTGTACTTGCCGAAGCTCATATCGGACATGCGTGCGAGGATCGGGAACTGCAGCGCGTTGATCGACGCCGACTTGCCCAGGTTGTTCGCGCCGTAGACCGACAGCGGCTGTTCCAGCGGGAAGATGCCGAGGCTGTAGCCGGCGGTGTTGAGCAGGGCGAAGCGGCGGATGCCGTAGCGTTCCTGGGTCATGCCTGGGGCTCCATGTCGGCTTGTTCTTCAGCGATGGCGCGGGCGAGGGCGTTTTCTTCGCTTTCTTCTTCAATAGCGGCTTCGACGGCAGCTTCAACAGCCTCGACGGGGGCGCTGATGGCAACGATCTTTTCGTCGGAATCGGCGGTATAGCTTTCGAGGATCACCACCGGCTCGTCGTCGTCTTCCATCAGCGCGGGGGCGGTGAACTGCATTTCGCTGGCGTGCAGGTTGGCGGCCAGGTCGCGGTCCTGCTGGACCGACAGGCAGACGTCGAGGAAACGGTGGATCGGCGGCAGGAAGCGGTACACGCCGTTGTCCTCGGCGGCGAAGCCGAGCTGGGTGAGGCGGCGCATGACCTTCTCTTCCAGTTCTTCCTGGGTGGTCACCTCGGCCTGCAGGAACAGGTCGCGGTACTTCTCCAGCAGCGGTAGCAGCTCGTCGCGGCCGATGCTGCCGCCATCGAGGACGGCCAGCGGGTCGCGGCCCTGGTCGGCGAGGTGCTCGACGAGGATGAAGGTGAACAGCGCCAGGCGCTGGGCGGTCTTGTTCACCTGGGCGCCGACCTGCTCGGGCACGAAGTAGTAGAAGCCACGGGTATCGCAGACCAGCTCGTAGCCCAGGCTGCGGAACAGCGCGCGGTAGGCGTCCTGCTGGTTGGACAGCTGGCTGTACAGCTCCGGGTCGCGGCGGCTGATGTGGAAGCCCTTGAACAGCTCGCGGAAGATCGGCGCGAGCTGGGTCATTTCGGTGAGATTAATCTGCATGCGATTCGCTCTTGCTGTCCTTGCCAGCGGTCGAGCCGGCGATCAGGGCGAAGGAGCACAGGCTGACGCTGTGCTGGAGAGTGTCGTATTGGCGGCGATCGAGGCGATCGCGCTGGAAGCGGGCATCGCGCGACAGGCGCGAGAACCAGTAGAGCAGCTCGTCGGTGGCGCCTTCGGGCTCCTGCTCCAGCAGCCATTGCATGAGGTCCGGCAGCGGCAGCGCGGCCTGGCAGCGGTCGAGCATTTCCCGGGCAGTGCGCGGCGAGCGCTGCGGGCCGTCGCTCTTGCGATTGCCGCTGGCCTTGGGGAAGTGCGCCGGCTTGGGCTGGAAGCTGGCAAGGGCGAAGACGTAGCTCTCGACCTGCGAGGCGGTGCCGAGGAAGTTGCTCTGCGGGCGGGTGAACATCGGCAGCGCGGCCTGCGGCACGGCGTCGATGCCCTTGCGGCGGATGACCGACAGCGCCAGGGCGGCACCTCGGGTGATCGCGTTGTGCCGGCGCGCTTCCTCGCGCAGCGGCAGCAGCAGCTCACGGGCGCGGCGCAGGGTGAGCTGGGCGGTGGTCTGCATTTCCAGGATGCGCGCGTGGGTGCGCAGCAACTGATCGTCGTCCACCAGTTGGCCGAGGCGAGCCTGTTCGCTGAGCAGGCGCAGCAGCACCTGTTCCACGCGGTGCACGCCTTGTTCGAATGCGCCGTCGGCGGAGACCAGCTGGATCATCGGCTCGACGTATTCGTCCCAGGTCGCGAGGACTTCCGCGTAGCGCTGGCGCAGCGGAATCTGCCGGTCCTGGGTCTTGGCCCGCTCGGCTACGGCGACCAGTGCCTGTTCGTCGTTGGCGAGCTTCTTCAGCACGTCGCGCACGCGCATGTCGAGCAGGCGCAGCTGGCGTGCCAGGTCGTTGCCGTCGCGCGCCTCGAAAGCCTCGCGGATGTAGCCGGCCAGGCGCTCCAGGTGGCGCAGGTAGGCTTCGATCTCCAGGCACAGGCCCAGGCGATGCTCCTGGCGCAGGTAGGCGAGGAAGTCGTGAATCTGCGCGTTCAGCTCGAAGCGGTTGGGGCTCTTGGCCACCGGGACGAGGATGTCCAGGCGGACCCACTGGTCGAGCAGGGCGGTGATGTCCACCGGGGTGCTGTCGGGCAACTGGCTGGTGAGCTGGATGCGCAGCTCCACCAGGCTCAGGGTGCCGGCGTCGAAGCGCTCGCACAGCGGCTCGAGCAGCACCCAGTGTTCGGCGAGGGCGCGTAGTACGCGTCGTGGGTCGATCATCGGCTTGGTTGGGCCCGGAATGAACAAAGGGAGCGATTGTACTGCAAAGGCCTACCCCTGGCCGACAGGGTGACGAAACGCGTCAGTTTGCGACTGCACCATCAGCGCCCGTGTGACGCATCTCACGGAAAATGGGGCCTAAATGGCTGAATTTTCTGGCAAGTTTTTTGCCAAAGCCCTTACCAGAGACCTAGATATCAGAGTCTGATTTACGCAGATGACCTACGACGCCGCACTCGCCAAAGCTCGTTGGGCCGAACTGGAACGCCAGGACGACCTCGACTGGGACCTGGATGCGATCACCGATCGCAACGAAGCCATCGCCTTCCTGCAGCGCTTCGAGAATCGCTTGTGCATCTATTCGTCGTATGTCGAGAAGCTCTATAGCAACTACAGCTTCGTGATCCCGGAGAGCCAGGAAGGCGGCATCACCATCCTCCCGGACGAGCAGGCCTGGTTCGACACCTTCCACGATATTCCCGGTGACGCGGTGGAGCCCACCGGTATCCACATCCTGCCCGGCGAAACCATGGGTTATAGCGGCCTGTACCTGAAGATCCCCGGCGAGCACCGGCTGGTGGCCTCGCGGGAGTTGCCGTTCCAGGACGGCCTGAAGCTGCTGATCAACCGTTACCGCATGCGTGGGGACATCTTCCTGCCGGTACTGGTGAAGGGCGACCTGCGCGAGTACGAGGCGCGCATGCCTTCGCTGCACCTGCACCGCCTGAACATCAACAAGCTGCAGGCCCATTCGCGGCTGAACCTGGACGCCATCAAGGGCGCCATCGCCGAGCACCTGATCGGCCTTTTCCGCCACCAGTGAGCCGTCGCCGGCGCGACGCTGTCACCCGGGTGTGACGATGGGTAACAACCCGGCCCGGACTTTCCTTTCCTCGTCTATCGTTCGGAGCGATTTACTCGACTATGGGTCGGCCCGCGGTGGCGGGTGAATTCCTATAGTGGCATCACGGCGCCGAGTCTCGACCTGTTTGCTGACTCGATACGCCCGACGAATAACAACAGGCGCCCTGCACGACAGGGCTCCGGGAAAGGAGAGTGCCATGCGTCAGTCCTCCGGTCCGCTCATGCGTGCCCTTGCCTTGCTCTGCGGCGGCCTGCTGGCTTTTTCCGCCCAGGCACGCATGCAGTCGATGGACGATGAAGAGCTGTCCACGATCTCCGGCCAGGGCGCGATGCTCACCGTCGACGCGTCCACCTACCAGAACTACCAGTACACCCGGCTCAACTTCGGCGCCGATGTCAGCCTGCTGACCAACATCGACCAACTGAGCCTGGGCAACTACAGCCGCACCGGGTCTACCACCGTTTCCGGCCAGCCGGCGGACATCTTGATCAACAACTTCGCGCTGGGGCGGATCGACAACGCCAACTCCCCCGATGCCAAGGTGGTGCCGTTCCAAATCCGCGACCCTTACGTCGAGTTCGCCTTCCAGACCAACAACGGCGTGCGTCAACTGGTGGGCGCGCGGGTCGGCTTCGGCAAGGCGCAGGGCGATCTCTCCGGCGACATCCTGTCGATCACCGGCAACCTCCAGGGGCAGATCTACGGCCCGGCCTCCATCGCCTACGACTACTACACCCGCAACGGCTGCCCGAACATCATCAACTGCCTGGCGCTGGCTGTGGCCGGCGATACCCCGGTCTATGCCGACGTGGTGCTGCTCAAGGCCGGCACCGGCGAGGCCACCATCAACGGCCAGCCGATCAACCGCGCCGAGCAGATCGGTATCGCCAAGGGCGACTCGCTGCATTCGGATGCCGGTGGCCTGATCGCCGCGCTGATCCCGACCCTGTCGACCACCAACAACTGCCAGGCGCTGGGCCTGACCACCTGTTTCGACCTCACCAACTACAAGACCATCTACATCGGTAAGCCGGGCTCCACCGATATCAACACCGGCGCCCAGGGCATCTTCTTCTCCCTGCAGAACCAGAATGTGCCCTGGCAGGACCTGGCCAACGCCGGCAACTTCGTCAACACCCAGTCCGGCGCCTTCGCCAACTTCCCGAAGGTGGGCAGCGGCGCGGATGCGGTCTACCCGATCCTGATCAACCTCTACGACGCCTTGCGCGGCCTGCCTCGGCAGCCGACCTGCATGGGCGCGCAAGCGGCGGGCTGCTGACATGAGCTGGCGCGCAACGGTATTCGCCTGCCTCGCCGGTTGCCTGGTCAGTCTGCCGGCGCTGGGCATGAAGGCGCTGGATGACGATCAGTTGGAAGAGGTCAGCGGCGCGGGCCTGGGCTTCTTCATCGATGGCTTCAGCTACGACCAGGCGACGGCCACCTCGAAGATCACCGGGGTGAAGAACAGCGCCAACCAGGACGTGCAGGTGGACATCACCGGCGCCTATATAAAAGGTGCCGGCAGCCAGCGCGGCACGCTGGACACCAAGGCCTACCTCGGCACGCCCATGCACCCCTTCACCCTCGGCCCGGTGAAGTACAAGGCGGGGCTGAACATCCCGGCCAACCAGGAGGCGCTGCAATTGATGACGCCGACCTGGACCGACCCGATCAACGACACCCACAAGTTCGGCCTCTGGTCCTACTACCAGGGCTGCCTGTATGGCGACGCCGGTTGCACCAACCCGGCCCAGGCAACCAACAAGATCAACGCCGAGCTGGGCGCCCTGAAGACCCAGCGCGACACGCTGCTGACCACCTATTCGAACAACATGGTGACGCTCAAGAGCGGCATCGACGCCGACATGGCTACCGTCACCCAGCGCGAGGCGCAGGTCGATACGGCTCAGGCCACGGTGAAGACCAACTACAACAGCATGAGCGCGCGATATAACGAAGCGCCTGCGCAGATCTGCGGCCTCTTCTGCGCCAATCGTCCTGAGCTTGGTCAGAAGTACGATTGCGGCGTCGTCATTTCCTGCAATAACAGTACGGCAGTGAAGAACTACAACAACTCGGTCGATGCCTATAACAGCAGCGCCACCGACCTGACGACTGCGCAGCAGAACCTCAGTGCCGCCTGGAACGTCACCCGCAACGGCGTCACCCTGAGCCAGCGCGCCAGCGACTACGACAAGTTCGTTCAGCTCTGCGGGACACAAGGCGGTAGTGCCACCACCTGCGTCAGCGGCACCATCACCCGTACCGAAAAGAACGTCGCCACGGTGCAACTGGTGGCCGGCGCCATGCAGAACTCCTCCGGCACCCGCATCCAGGGCCTGGATATCGGCATCGCCACCAAGTTCACCCTGCCCAGCACCGCCTACAACAGCAACGGCAGCGCTGGCGCTACCACCACTCGCACCGACTTCTTCTCCATCGCCCTGGAGAACTTCACCCTCAACGGCTCCTACCTCAACCTGTGGGGCGACGCCGCTGGCCTGAAGGCCTCCATGAGCCTGCAGATGTACGCCGACAAGCTGATCATCGCCGGCTGCGAGAACTGCGCCGACAGCAACAAGGTGGTGGCCAAGAACGTCTACTTCGACCTCAACCTGGGCGACGCCAACTACCAGCCGGCGACGCTCTCGGTGGCCAGCAACGGCGACCTGGTGCTCAGCGCGCCGGGCGTCACCTGGGCCAATCACGACGCCTTCTACCAGAACGTGCAGAAGAGCAATATCAGCATCGGCAACCTGAACATCAGCGGCACCGACGTCGGTTCCCAGGCTATTCGCGGTCTGCGCATCGACTACCTGAACGTTCGTACCGTGAACCTGCCGCGCTAGCGCATGAGGAGACTCGCCGTGAAAACCGTACGCCTTTCGAGCCGACTCCTGGCCCCCCTGTTGCTGCTGGCCGCCGTGACCGTCCACGGCGAGATGCGCGGCCTGGACGACAGCGAAATGGCCGACGTCAGCGGCCAGGACGGTGTCAGCCTGAGCGTCAACTTCAACCTCGCCGCCAACACTGCCGATACCCGCTGCGCCGGCGGCTGCGGTGCGCGCCTGGCGATCCAGCCGCTCAACAGCACCGGCTACATCGTGCTGGACAACATCAAGGGCACCTTCAGCTTCGACGGCATGTCCATCGACATGGTGACCATCAACAACGGCTTCAACGGCGACGGCGCGCTGTTCAACCGCCAGGCCATGAAGATCGGCCTGACCAACGCCAGCGCCAGCAACCTGCAGTTCACCCTGGGCGGCGCCAATCAGGGCAAGGTGTCCGGCAGCGGCCTGCAGCAGACCAACCTGCTGACCTACCAGGCCACCGGCGCGGTCAAGCTCACCGGCAACGTCTACGTCTTCGGCACTCCGTAAGCGAAACGCACAGGCTCTCCGCCCGCCGGCCTTTCCCCCCGACGCGTTTCACGCGACAATCCCGCCTCGTCGTGTCGGCCTGCCCATGCAGGCACCACCCACAGGTAAACGCCCCTTGATCGAAGAAGCCCGTCGCCGCGCCTACCTTGGCGCCATGCAGGTCGCCAGCTGGCTGCCGCGCGTGGTGCTGCCGTTCGCTGCACCGTCGCGCCCGGAGCTGCTGGAAACCCCCGCGCCCATCGTCGCCGAGCCCATGGCTGCTGCGCCCGCCGCGGCTGCACGCGAGGCCGCTGCTCCGGTTGCTGCCCCCGCGCCCGCGCCAGTCATGGCCGGCGAACCTGGCTCGATTGCCGCGCGCCTGCTGCCCAAGGTCGGTGTCCAGGCCAAGGCGGCCGCGCCGGTCAAGGCCGAAGAGTCGACCGAGGCGGAAGCCGAACCGGCCGTCCGCGCGCCAGTCGCCCCGCCACCGCGCTTCGCCCTGCAACTCCTACGCGCCGGCGAATGCATCCTGCTGGTCGAATTGCCTACCGGGGAGCCGCTGGCCAGCCGCGACCCGGCCTACCTGCTGCTGAAGGACCTGCTGCGCGCCGCCGGCCTGCCGGACAGCCCGCAACTGATGGGCGAGCCTGTACGCTGGCCGCTGTTCTCCCGCGGCAACATGGACCAGGGCCCGCAAGCCGCCCGCGAGTTCGTCCAGGGTTTCGTCGCCGCGCGGCTGGAGGAGGGCGCCCCGTGCTCCTGCCTGTGGCTGGTCGGTATGCCTGCCGTGCGCTTCGCCGGCGAAGGCGATGAAGAATCCCTGCTGCGCGAGTTGCAGGTCGAAGGCCTGGGCGTTGCCTGGGCGCTGCCGGGCCTCGAGCGCCTGGCCGAAGAACCCACTTTGAAAGCCGACCTGTGGCGCTCCATGCGCCGAGTGCGGCAACGCTGGATGAGTCAGACCCCTGCATGAGCGACGCTGTTTCCTTCCGCCCGATGACCGAGGCGGACCTCGATGCCGTACTCAAGATCGAATACGCCGCCTTCAGTCACCCCTGGACTCGCGGCACCTTCGCCGACGGCCTGAAGAGCTACGAATGCTGGGTGATGTTCGAAGGCAGCCAGCAGGTTGGCCACGGTGTGATCCAGCTGATCCTCGATGAAGCGCACCTGCTCAACATTACGGTGAAGCCGGAAAGCCAGGGACGTGGCCTTGGGCTGGCGTTGCTGGAACACCTGATGAAGCGCGCCCAGGAGAGGGGCGGCGTGGAATGCTTCCTCGAAGTCCGCGCCTCCAACGGCCCCGCCTACCGCCTCTACGAGCGCTATGGCTTCAACGAAATCGGCCGCCGCCGCGATTACTACCCGGCTGTGGGTGGTCGTGAAGATGCGCTGGTGATGGCCTGCACGCTGGTCGATTGAGCGCCGCTACAAGTCTCGCCCTGACCTCTCCGTAGGATGGCGTGGAGCGAAGCGATACCCATCGTTCGTGCCCGTTCATCCAGGCCAGATCGCACGCTCGGCGATGCGCTCTTCGTAGGAGCGAGCTTGCTCGCGAACCCGCACCCGCTCAGCGCTCAGCGCTCACCGGCCACTCGGCGCGCCCCGCAGCGGGATCTCCCAGGCTAGAGCCTCCGCACGATAATCCCCAGCAAAAGCTGCGAAATTTCCGGCTGATCGGGTTTTTCCGAGGGCAATTCCTGGCTTACCCTTAAGCCAATAACAACAAGAAAATAAGGTCGCAAACATGAATCGCAGCGATGTGATCGTGGTGGGCGCCGGTATTTCGGGGCTGACCGCGGCCTGGCGTCTGGCGCAAGCCGGGCAACGGGTCAAAGTGATCGAAGCCAACAAGCGCGTCGGTGGACGTACCCTCAACCATCGCTTCGCCACTGGCGAGGTGGTCGAGGTGGGCGGCCAGTGGGTCGGCCCTACCCAGGAGCGCATCCTTTCCCTGCTGACCGAACTCGGTCTGTCGACCTACCCGCAATGGAACCAGGGCGACAACCTCACTCTTTTTGGCGGCCGGCTCAGGCCGTATCGCGGAACCATTCCGAAGTTTCCCCCACACGTCCTGCTTGATGTCCTTCAGGCTCATGTGCGCCTGGACCGCATGGCACGGGAGATCCCGCTGGGCGACCCCAGCCTGCATCCCAAGGCGCCCCAGTGGGACAGCCTCACCTTCGCCGAGTGGCTGCGGCGCAACGTGCGCACCTCCACCGGGCGCAAGGTCTTCGAGCTGATGTGCGGCGCCGTGTTTGCAGCGAGTCCCCATGACCTCTCGTTTCTCCATGTCCTCTTTTATATCCACGGCGGCACCAACCTCGACACCGTGCTCGGCGTCGAAGGCGGCGCCCAGCAGGACCGCATCCTGGGCGGCTCCCAGCGGATCAGTGAGACCCTGGCCGAGCGCATCGGCGACGTCCATACCGGCGAACCCGTGCGCGCCGTGCGCCAGGACGGCAGCCGCGTCGAGCTGGTGACTGACCGCGGCACGCACCAGGCCAGCCACGTCATCTTCGCCATCCCGCCAACGCAACTGCTGCGCATCACCCAGGAGCCGCTGCTGCCCAGCTGGCGCGACCAGCTCCTGCAACGCCTGCCGCAAGGCGCGGTGATCAAGTGCATGGCGCTTTACGACAACCCCTTCTGGCGCGAGCGCAACCTGTCAGGCCAGGCCACCAGCGAAACCGGCCCGGTACGCCTGACCTTCGATAACAGCGTCCCCGACTCCGGGCGCGGCGTGCTGTTGGGCTTCATCGAAGGCGATGAGGCGCGGCAGTGGAACGCCAGGCCCGCCGGCGACCGCCGTGGTCAGGTGCTGGACTGCTTCGCCCGCTACTTCGGCGAACAGGCGCTGCGGCCGGTGGATTACGTGGATAAATCCTGGGCCGAGGAACCCTTCGCCCGGGGCTGCTATGCCGCCCTGTTCCCGCCCGGACTGTGGAGCAGCGGCGCGGCGCGCCTACGCGAACCATACGGGCGCTTGCACTTCGCCGGCACCGAAACGGCGACGCGCTGGATGGGCTATTTCGACGGGGCCGTGGAGGCCGGGGAACGCGCCGCGCGGGAAGTGCTCGGCGCGCGGGAAGATCACGGGGAGGAAGATTATGTGCGACACCTTGGTATTGCGTAGCGGCGGGGCCACCTGGTTCGCCAAGAACAGCGACCGCGAGCCCGCCGAAGCGCAACGCCTGATCCGCCTGGAGGCCGTGCACGGCGACAGCGCGGCCACGGTGCGCACCAGCTACCTGGAGATCCCCCAGACCGCCAATCGCCACGGCGTCATCCTCAGCCGGCCGGCCTGGCTGTGGGGCGCGGAAATGGGCGTCAACGACAAGGGCGTGGCCATCGGCAACGAAGCCGTGTTCACCAAACTGACCGAGCGCGACGGCGAAGCCCTGCTGGGCATGGACCTGCTGCGCCTGGGCCTGGAGCGCGGCGGCAGCGCCCGCGAAGCCCTGGCGGTGATCACCGAATTGCTGGAACGCCACGGCCAGGGCGGCCCGGCCGGCTACCGCAATAAACGCCTGCGCTACGACAACAGCTACCTGATCGCCGACCGCGACGAAGCCTGGGTGCTGGAGACCGCCGGGCGCCTGTGGGCGGCGAAGAAGGTCGAACGCTGGGCCATCTCCAACGCCCTGAGCCTTGGCCACGACTACGACCTCGCCAGCTCCAACCTGGAAACCCAGGCGCGCCGCTTCGGCTGCTGGAACGGCCGCGGCGACTTCCACTTCGCCCGCGCGTTCGATGGCCGCGTGCTGCCGTGGATCGCGGGTGCGCACCAGCGCCGCCAGCTCAACGAAGACTTTCTCGCCCACTGCCCAGCCCAGGTAGACTGGCTGGCGCTGGTGGTCGCGCTGCGCAGCCATGGCCACCGCGGGCACCGCTTCCACCTGCACGACAACCGGCAGATCTGCCTGCACGCCGGCAGCTTCTGGCGCCCCTCGCAGACCACCGCCAGCCTCATCGCCCGGCTCGACGCCGATGCCCCGCGCCTGGCCGCCACCGGCACCTCCGCGCCGTGCCTGTCGATCTTCCAGCCGCTGGGCTTCGAGGAGCGCGCCGGCGAAGGGCTGCTCAGCCGCGAAAGCGACGCTGTGGAAGATTCCCTGTGGTGGCGCTTCGAGACGGTGCACCAGCGCGCCCTGGTCGACCCCGGTTTCGCCGACGCCTTGCGCGCCGGTCACGGCTGGCTGGAAACCGAGTTGCTCAGCGCCCTGGATCGGCGCACGCTGGATTGGCCGCGCCTGGCCGCCGAAGGCCAGGCCTGGCACGACGCCTGGCACCAGCTGGCGCTGCAGCAGGCGCCGCGCCCGTCGCGCTGGTGGCGGCTGAACGCTGTGCGCTGATGCGGCTTGTCAGTCACGCCCTTGCTGCGTAAGGTGCCGCCAGCCAAATGATGAGGAGCCGGACATGAGCGAGCTGCAGGAACTGTTCGACAACAACGCCCGCTGGGCCGAAGCGATCAAGCAGGAAGACCCCGACTTCTTCGCCAAACTGGCTCGCCAGCAAACGCCCGAATACCTGTGGATCGGCTGCTCCGATGCGCGCGTGCCGTCCAACCAGATCGTCGGCCTGCTGCCCGGCGAGCTGTTCGTCCACCGCAACGTCGCCAACGTCGTGCTGCACACCGACCTCAACTGCCTGTCGGTCATTCAGTTCGCCGTCGACGTGCTCAAGGTCAAGCACATCCTGGTCACCGGCCACTATGGCTGCGGTGGCGTGCGCGCCGCGTTGCACCACACCCAGCTCGGTCTGATCGACGGCTGGCTGCGCACCATCCGTGACCTCGCCTACGAATACCGCGACCACCTCGGCCAGTTCGAGAAGGAAGAGGAGCGCGTCGACCGCCTCTGCGAGCTCAACGTCATCCAGCAGGTCGCCAACGTCAGCCACACCAGCATCGTCCAGAACGCCTGGCACCGCGGCCAGAAGATCTCCGTGCACGGCTGCATCTACGGCATCAAGGACGGTATCTGGAAGGACCTCAACGTCACCGTCAGCGGCCTCGAGCAACTGCCGCCGCAATACCGCCTGCGCCCGCTCGGCCAGTCTTGAGCCGACGCCTTTGCGTCATCCCCGGTGACGGCATCGGCCGCGAGGTCGTGCCCGTCGCCGTGGCGGTGCTGCAACGTCTGCTGCCCGACCTGCAGGTAGAAGAAGCCGAAGCCGGCTGGGACTGCTTCCAGCGCCACGGCACCTCCGTTCCCGACGCCACTTACGAATGCCTGCGCGCCTGCGGCGCGGGGTTGTTCGGTGCCGTTTCCTCTCCCAGCCACAAGGTCGAGGGCTACCGCAGCGCCATCCTTAGCCTGCGCCAGATGCTGGCGCTGAACCTCAATCTGCGGCCCGTGCGTTCCCGCCCGGTTGTATCGCCTCGCGCCGGCATCGACCTGCTGGTCCTGCGGGAAAACAGCGAAGGCCTCTACAGCGGCCGCGAACACTGGGAATCCGACGGCGTCGCCATCGCCGAACGGGTGATCAGCCGCGCCGCCTGTGAGCGCCTCGCCGCTGGCGCCGCCGAGCTCGCCCGCTTTCGCCAGGCAAGGCGCATCACCCTGGTGCACAAGGCCAACATCCTGCCGCTCACCTGCGGCCTGTTCCGTGACACCTGCCGCGCCGTGCTGGCCGAAGACGGTTGGAGCGACGTGCTCGACGAACGCCTCGTCGACGTCGCCGCCCTGCAACTGGTCGAACGCCCGGAAGCCTTCGACCTGATCGTCACCACCAACCTTTTCGGCGACATCCTCTCCGACCTCGCCAGCCACTGGGGCGGCGGCCTCGGTCTCGCACCCTCGCTCAACCTCGGCGCAGGCATCGCCCTGGTCGAACCTGTCCATGGCAGCGCTCCAGACATCGCCGGCTCCGGCCGCGCCAATCCTCTGGCCGCGATTCTCAGCGCCGGCATGTTGCTGCGGCACTACTGGCAACTGCCGGAACTGGCGGAGCGGATCGATAGGGCGGTGGATGCGTTCTTGCAGGAGGAGGGGAGTGTGGATTTCGGCGGGGAGACGACGCGGGTAATCGGGCAGGGTGTTATGCAGCGGTTGGGCTGAGCAGCAGAGCGCGAAGCGCTGCCAGCCTGTGTGTTAGCGTGCGCCATCCCTCAACGCATGTAGACAAGGATGATCCTGCGCTTCTTCAAACCTTCTGGCGGAAGCTTCTCATTGCCGTTGGCCTTTACTACATGACGGCCTTCTTGGCGGGAGTAAACAGCGCCATCCGCGACCACATGCGAGACGACTTCGCCGCGATGGTAGTGGGGCAGAAGTATGCGACCGAGATTAAGCGCATCTACAAGGAATACCGCTGCGAGGCTCAGGAAAAGATCTATGAGTTGACCAGCAGTATGGCGAATGAGTCTCGCAGCCAGGGGCTGAATGACCAATTGGACAGAAAAATGGCTGTATTTGCCTGGGCAAAAAGTCTACTGATTGCCCTGTTGAGCTATTTCGCGGCGTGTATTGCCTGCACTGTTGGTGCGCATCGCGGAACCGAACGGGCGTGAAGCTGCTGATACTGGCCCTGGCGCTCGTGGTGCCTCCGGCTCTCCTGTTCTGGCGTGCATCGCAACTGGCTTGGCCGGTACGCTACCTGCTCGCTGTCCTGCCTGCGGTCTATACCGGCATCGGCTGGCAATTGGGCTCTTGGGGATACGCTTACGCCAACTGCCAGGGCGGGGCGAAGAATCTGCATGATTGCCTGGCCGGTGGCGCGGACATCACCGCCTGGGTTGGCCACGGCCTGTTCCTGATGATTCCCTTCTTGTTCCTCGGTGCGCCCCTGTCGCTCTGGTTCCTGATCGATACCGCCGCCAGGCAGATCGGCCAGTCCCGCTCGCCGCAATGACCTTCGCCGGGCACACCGGCGAACTAAGCTCAAGGCACCACTTTCCCAAAGGTCCCCCGGCATGTGCGGACGCTACGTCAGCCCTGAAGAGGCCGCCATCGAACGCTATTGGCACATCGGCGCACGCACGCCGCCACGCGGGCTGGAGGCCTGCTACAACGTCGCCCCGACCATGACCGTGCCCATACTGCGCCACGACGAACGTGGCCAGCTCGAACTGCTGCCTGCTCGCTGGGGCTTGATCCCCAGCTGGTGGAAGGAGTCCACCCTGCCGCGCTTCTCGTTCAATGCTCGCAGCGAGGAAGCCGCTGGCAAACCCCTCTGGCGCCAAGCCCTGCGTAGCACCCGCTGCCTCATGCCTGCACTGGGCTGGTACGAATGGAACGAGAAGGAAACCCTACGCAACCCTGCCGGCCGCCAGGTGCACCAGCCGTATTTCATCCACAGCCCCACCGCCCCCATCATCGCCATCGCCGGCCTCTGGTCCCTGTGGACAAATCCCAACGGCGAGCCCGTCCTGTCCTGCGCGCTGCTGACCAAATCCGCCGCTCTGAGCATTGAGGTCATCCACCACCGCATGCCCGTGGTGCTGGCGCCGGAGAACTTCGAGGAGTGGTTATCCGCTCCCACGTGCAGTGAAGCGCTGGGCGACTTGGTTCTCTATTCGCGTGAGGACTTCGTGGGGAATCGAGTGTCGTTGGGGGTTAATGACGTGCGGAACGATTCGGTTGAGCTGATCGCTGCCGTCACGCGCTTGCACTGAACGGTGGTGGCGGAACTCTTGACGGCCCGCTTCAAATACTCAGGTCGCTGCTTTGCGTGATGGCAAACCAATGGCTACTTTGTCAGAACCACTCAAATCCAAGGACGGCACTATGAATACCAGCACTCTACTGCCTGATGAATCGCCCCGGCTTTCCTAGACATTTTCCAAGCTCTGGAAATAGCGTTTCTCAAACTCCACTGGCGATAGCTGCATAGCGCTGCTGTGCCGGCGTGTGGGGTTATAAAACATCTCGATGTAATCGAACACATCACTGCGAGCTTCTTCGCGAGTGGCATAGGTTTTTCGTCGGATGCGTTCGCGCTTCAGCAACTGGAAAAAGCTTTCTGCCACGGCGTTATCGTGACAGTTACCGCGTCGGCTCATGCTGCTGATCAGGTTGTTAGCCTTGAGGAAACTCTGCCAGTCCGAGCTGCTGAACTGGCTGCCCTGGTCGGAGTGGATCATCACTTCCTGCTTGGGCTTGCGTCGCCAAACCGCCATCAATAAGGCATCGATAGCTAAGTCGCTGCACATCCGAGATTTCATCGACCAGCCGATCACCTGGCGCGAAAACAGATCCAGCACCACCGCCAAGTACAACCAGCCTTCATAAGTGCGGATGTAAGTGATGTCAGTGACCCAGACCTTGTTCGGCTCGCTGACGGTAAATTGCCGCTCCAGACGGTTGGGCGAAGCCACCGTGGGCTTGCCGCCGTAGTAGCCGGGCCGACGACGATAGCCGGTCTGCGAGCGCAACCCTTCCCCCCGCATCAGGCGGGCTACGCGATGCCGGCCACAGGACTCTCCCAGCTCACGCAGGTCGTCGTGGATCTTGCGATAGCCGTAGACCCCACCGCTTTCCAGCCAGGCATGTTTGATCAATCCGAGCAGGCGCTGATCTTCCTTAGCGCGTACGGATTTCGGCTCGGCCAGCCAGGCGTAGTAACCGCTGGGATGCACCTTGAGGGTCTGGCAGAGACGTCGAACCGGGTACTCCACCGACAGCTTGCTGATGAAGGCGTACTTCAGCCGGACTCCTTGGCAAAGTACGCGGCGGCCTTTTTTAGGATGTCTCGCTCTTCGGTCACCCGCTTGAGTTCGGCGCGCAAACGACGCAGTTCGGCTTGCTGATCACCTTCTTGCTGCCGCTGTTCCTGGGGCTTGCTATAGCGCCTGATCCAGACATAGAGGCTATGCACCGACACACCCAAACGCTCCGCCACATCCGCTACGCGCAGGCCGCGGTCGGTAACTTGTCTGACCGCTTCGATTTTGAATTCTTCGGGGTAACGCTGGTTGCTCATGGCACCTCCTGATGGGCCTCATTATGAGGCTTGGAGGTGTCTACGAAACTAGGGGCGATTCACTATGGGAACTGAATCGGAGGAGAAAGAGAAGGGAGTGGACAGCCTGTAGTCACTTCGTAGTCACGCAGGCAAAATAAAAAGGGGTTAGCTTGCGCTAACCCCTTCTTTTATATGGTGGCTACACCGGGACTTGAACCTGGGACATCAGCATTATGAATGCTGCGCTCTAACCGACTGAGCTATGTAGCCGAGTGGCGCGCATTTTCCGCAGATCGAGGAGGGGTGTCAACCCCTTTTCTTGAATATTATTCTGATCTATCAATCGTTTAGCCGGTCGCGCGAGATTCTCGCGATGAGCGGCGGGTTAGGGCGCCCATGAAAAAAGCCCCGGCGGGTGGCCGGGGCTTTTTCGGGTCTAGCGGGGGTTAGACGTTGAAGCGGAAGTGCATCACGTCGCCATCCTTGACAATGTATTCCTTGCCTTCCAAGCGCCATTTGCCGGCTTCTTTCGCGCCCTGTTCGCCCTTGAACTGGATGAAGTCGTCGTAGGCGACGACTTCGGCGCGGATGAAGCCTTTTTCGAAGTCGGTGTGGATCACGGCGGCAGCCTGCGGGGCGGTGGCGCCGACGCGGACGGTCCAGGCGCGGACTTCCTTCACGCCGGCGGTGAAGTAGGTCTGCAGGTGCAGCAGCTCGTAGCCGGCGCGGATCACACGGTTCAGGCCGGGCTCTTCGAGGCCGAGGGACTCGAGGAACATGTCCTTCTCTTCGCCATCATCCAGTTCGGCGATCTCGGCTTCGATCTTGTTGCACACCGGTACGACCATGGCGCCTTCTTCTTCGGCGATGGCGCGCACGACATCCAGGTGCGGGTTGTTCTCGAAGCCGTCTTCGGCGACGTTGGCGATGTACATCACCGGCTTGCTGGTGAGCAGGTGGAAGCTGCGTACGAGGCGCTTCTCGTCATCGCCCATGTTCTTCATCAGCGAGCGGGCGGGTTTGCCTTCGCTGAAGTGGGGGATGAGCTTTTCCAGCAGGGCTTTTTGCACCAGGGCGTCCTTGTCGCCGCCCTTGGCGTTGCGCGCGACCTTCTGCAGTTGCTTCTCGCAGCTGTCGAGGTCGGCGAAGATCAGTTCGAGGTCGATGATCTCGATGTCGCGCTTGGGGTCGACGCTGTTGGAGACGTGGATGACGTTCTCGTCTTCGAAGCAGCGCACGACGTGGGCGATGGCGTCGGTCTCGCGGATGTTGGCGAGGAACTTGTTGCCCAGGCCTTCACCCTTGGAGGCACCCGCTACCAGGCCGGCGATGTCGACGAATTCCATGGTGGTCGGGATTACGCGCTCGGGCTTGACGATCTCGGCCAGCGCATCGAGGCGGGCGTCGGGCATCGGTACGATGCCGCTGTTCGGCTCGATGGTGCAGAAGGGGAAGTTTTCCGCCGCGATGCCGGATTTGGTCAGGGCGTTGAACAGGGTGGACTTGCCGACGTTGGGCAGGCCGACGATGCCGCAATTGAATCCCATGCTAGGTCCCTCGCGCCAGGTGGCGGAAATAGAGGTGTGATCAGGCCTTCTGGCTGTGCAGCTTCTGCATCGCGCGGGTCCAGTCCCCGTCGAGCATTTCTGGCAGCACGCCGAGGGCGGAGTCGATGCTGGTGTCGAGCAGTTCCTGCTCGGAGCGCGGGGCGCGGCCGAGGACGAAACCGGAGACCAGGCTACTGTGCCCCGGATGGCCGATGCCAAGCCGCAGGCGATGGAAACCGTTCTGGTTGCCGAGTTGGGCGATGATGTCGCGCAGCCCGTTGTGCCCGCCGTGTCCGCCGCCCTTCTTGAGCTTGGCGACGCCGGGAGGCATGTCGAGTTCGTCGTGGGCCACCAGGATGGCTTCGACCGGAATACGGAAGAATCCGGCGAGCGCCGCCACGGCCTGGCCGCTACGGTTCATGTAGGTGGTGGGGATGAGCAGACGAACGTCGCGGCCCTTGTGGCTGAATTTGCCGACCAGGCCGAAGTACTTCTTGTCCAGCGACAGGTTCGCGCGTTGCGCGTCCGCCAGCCGCTCAACGAAAAGGGCCCCCGCGTTATGCCGGGTCTGGTCGTATTCGGGGCCTGGATTTCCCAGGCCAACGATCAGTTGTACGGCAGTCACGACGGGGGCCCCTTCCTTAAAGGCAATGGTGCGCGCGATTACTCGGCAGCAGCTTCGCCTTCACCTTCTTCTTTCACTACGCGGGAAGCGTGGATGTTGGCGACGGCCAGGTCGTTACCGTGGGCCAGTTGCACCAGCTCTACGCCTTTCGGCAGTTTCAGGTCGGACAGGTGAACGATCTGACCCAGTTCTACTTTGGCCAGGTCGACTTCGATGAACTCCGGCAGGTTGGCCGGCAGGCACGAAACTTCGACTTCGGAGATCACGTGGGAGATCTCGCCGCCACCAACCTTGACGCCAACAGCAGTGGCTTCGTTGATGAAGTGCAGCGGTACGTGGGCGGTCAGTTTCTGGCCGGCAACGACGCGCTGGAAGTCAGCGTGCATGACAAAACCCTTGGACGGGTGACGCTGCAGGGCCTTGATCAGTACGGTTTCCTTGGCGGAACCGACGTTCAGGGTGATCACGTGGCTGAAGGCAGCCTCGTTTTCGAGCAGCTTGGAAACTTCACGCAGTTCCAGGGTCAGGGATTGCGGGGCTTTCTCACCACCGTAGACCACAGCCGGGATCAGGCCTTCGTTACGACGCAGGCGGCGGCTCGCACCTTTCCCCAGGTCGGAACGCTCTTGTGCATTCAGTACAAAATCAACCATTTCACACTCTCCAAAATGACAAGATCGCCCGGACGCTTGCGACCAGCGTTCGGGCGATTTTGCTAATGCCCCATCGACGTGACGGGGCGCTTTACGTCAGCGCTGTTCCGCCTTAGCGGAACATGGCGCTGATCGATTCTTCATTGCTGATGCGGCGCATGGCTTCAGCGACAACCGGCGCGATGTCCAGTTGGCGGATACGGCCACAGGCTTGTGCGGCAGCGGACAGCGGGATGGTGTTGGTCACCACCAGCTCGTCCAGTACGGAATTCTCGATGTTCTCGATGGCGCGGCCGGACAGCACCGGGTGGGTGCAGTAGGCGATGACCTTGGCGGCGCCGTGCTCTTTCAGAGCCTTGGCGGCGTGGCCGAGGGTGCCAGCGGTATCGACCATGTCGTCGACCAGTACGCAGGTACGGCCTTCGACATCACCGATGATGTGCATGACTTCGGACTGGTTGGCCTTCGGACGACGCTTGTCGATGATGGCCAGGTCGACGCCCAGGGACTTGGCGACGGCGCGAGCACGCACCACACCACCGATGTCCGGGGAGACGATCATCAGGTTCTCGAAGCGCTGGTCTTCGATGTCGTCGACCAGCACGGGCGAGCCGTAGATGTTGTCGACGGGGATATCGAAGAAGCCCTGGATCTGGTCGGCGTGCAGGTCAACGGTGAGAACGCGGTTGACGCCTACGACGGTCAGCATGTCGGCAACGACTTTGGCGCTGATGGCCACACGGGCGGAACGCGGACGGCGATCCTGGCGGGCGTAACCGAAGTAGGGGATGACTGCCGTGATACGAGTCGCTGAGGAGCGGCGGAAGGCATCGGCCATCACTACCAGTTCCATCAGGTTGTCGTTGGTCGGTGCGCAGGTCGGTTGAATCAGGAAGACGTCCTTACCACGAACGTTTTCATTGATTTCAACGCTGATCTCGCCGTCGGAGAATTTACCGACAGAAACGTCACCGAGGGGGATGTGCAGCTGCCGTACGACACGGCGTGCCAGATCGGGGTTGGCGTTCCCCGTGAAAACCATCATTTTGGACACGCTGCGGTACCTGTGTCGGCTTGAGGGTAGGCCCGGTTGAGCCAGAAGAAAATGGCAGGGGCGGCTGGATTCGAACCAACGCATGGCAGGATCAAAACCTGCTGCCTTACCGCTTGGCGACGCCCCTGTAGCTTACAACTTGCGGAGCAATGTGTTCGTTGACGCTGTACGTGTAACCCTGTGGGTTAATGGCAGGGGCGGCTGGATTCGAACCAACGCATGGCAGGATCAAAACCTGCTGCCTTACCGCTTGGCGACGCCCCTGTATCGTATAACCGATTACATTGCTTTCTTCTCAGGCCAGGCTTTGCAGCTTTCGGTGCAACATCGAGATGTTACGGCCTTGGGCAACAAAACTCGGCAGAGTGGCCGGAAGTTGGCGGCGAACTTTATCAGCATCGCCCTTGTTTGGGAAGCTCCCAAACACACAAGCTCCGGTGCCGGTCAATCTCGCTTGGGTAAATTTACCTAGCTGGATCAGTGCGTTACGTACATCCGGGTAACGCTTCTCGACGACCGGCTGGCAGTCGTTATGACCGTCCACCCCGAGAAGGCTGCGAACTTTAATGGGCGGAGTATCCCGTGTCAACTCGGGATCGGAGAAAACTTCTGCTGTGGAGACAAAGACTTGCGGCACGACGACGAGGAACCAGGGTTCGTCGAGTTCCACCGGAGTGAGCTGCTCGCCGACGCCCTCGGCGAACGCCGCGCGGCCGCGCACGAACACCGGGACGTCTGCGCCCAGGCTCAGACCTAGCGAGGCGAGGCGATCTTCGTCCCAATCCAGCTGCCACAGATAATTAAGTGCGAGTAGGGTGGTTGCTGCATCGGAGCTGCCGCCCCCGATGCCGCCGCCCATGGGCAGGCGCTTGTCCAGCCAGATGTCGGCGCCCAGTTGGCAGCCCGATTGCTCTTGCAGCCTGCGAGCGGCCTTGACGATCAGGTTGCTGTCGTGGGGAACGCCCTTGATCTCGGTGTTCAGGTGGATTTCGCCGTCCTCGCGCACGGCGAATTGCAGTTCGTCGCCGTGGTCAAGAAACTGAAACAGGGTCTGCAGTTCGTGGTAGCCATCGGCGCGGCGGCCGGTGATGTGCAGGAACAGGTTGAGCTTGGCCGGTGCCGGCAGGGTCAGGCGGTCCTGCATGTTACTGCGGGTCCGCCGGGTTCGACTGGCCTGCGCCCAATTGACGCGGCTGCCAGGTCTTTACCACCAGGGTGACGTCGAGATCCTGGCCGTGCAGCTTCAGGCGTTCGGGCAGCCAGTAGCCGTTCTGCTCGCTGTAGCGGGTGTATTCCACGTCCCAGCCATCCTGCTGCAGTTTGGCCAGGCGGCTGTTGCCGTCCAGGGTCAGACGGCTCTTGCTGTCCGGCGCGGGCAGGCCGCGAATCCACCAGAGCAAGTGGGAAACCGGCAGGCGCCAACCCATCTGCTGTTCCAGCAGTTCTTCGGGGGAGGCGGCCTCATAGCGGCCTTGTCCTGCGACTTCGAGGGTCACCGCGCCTTCACGTCCGGTCAGGCGCGCGGCGCCGCGGCCGAGTGGGCCGGACAGGCGGATGTCGTAGTAGTCCTGGCGTTGCAGCCAGAACAGGGTGCCGCTGCCGGAGTCCTTGGGCGCGCGAATGCCGACCTTGCCATCGATCTGCCAGCCGTCGAGGGTGGCGATGCGGGCTTTGTGAGCGTTCCAGGCGGTGGCGTTGCCCTGGCCTTCCAGGGCTTCGTGGGTGCCGAAGCTGGAGCAGCCGGCGAGCAAGGCAAGTGCGGCGGCGCCGATCAGGTGACGTAAACGCATGAATCAGTGGGTTCCGGAGCCGGTCAGGCGCAACATGGTGTCGCGCAGGACGGCGCTGTCAGGCTGGCTTTGCAGGGCGGTGGCCCATACCTTGCGGGCTTCGCTCTGCTTGCCCTGGGCCCAGAGCACTTCGCCCAGGTGCGCGGCCACTTCGTGGTCGGGGAAGCGTTCCAGCGCTTTGCGCAGGTAAGTTTCCGCTTCGCTGAGGTTGCCGAGGCGGTAATTCACCCAGCCCAGGCTGTCGAGGATCGCGGGGTCGTCCGGGTTCAGCGAGTGGGCCTTCTGGATCAGGTCGCGGGCTTCGCTGTAGCGGGTGGTGCGGTCGGCCAGGGTGTAGCCCAGCGCGTTGAGCGCCATGGCGTTGTCCGGCTCGCGCTGGATGATCAGCCGCAGGTCCTGCTCCATCTGCGCCAGGTCGTTGCGTTTCTCGGCGAGCATGGAGCGGGTATAGAGCAGGTTGAGGTCGTCCGGGAACTGCTTGAGGCCTTGCTGGATAACACTCCAGGCGCGGTCCACCTGGTCGCGGTTGGACAGGCCTTCGGCTTCGATCAGGTACAGCTGGATGGCGTAGTCAGGCTGGCGGTCGCGAGTCTCGGCCAGGCGGCGCGAGGCATCGTCATAGCGCTTCTGGTCCAGCAGTATCTCGGTGGCGCGCAGCTGGGCCGGGAGGAAGTCGTTGCCCGGGCCGACCAGCGCGTATTCCTTGAGTGCGGTTTCCGGGTCCTTCTGCTCCTCGGCCAGGCGGCCCAGGTTGAAGTGGGCGGAGTCGACGTGGCTGTCGCGCTCGACCAGCTCCTGCAGGTAGACCTTGGCCTCGTCCCATGCCTGGGCTTCGAGGCAGACCAGCGCGAGGGAGAAGCGCAGGTCGTCGTCATCGGGAAATTGCTCGACCAGCGCGGAGAACTCGGCCTTGGCGTCTTCCAGGCGGTTCTGTTCCACCAGCAGACGGGCGTAGGCGAGGTGGACGCGCTTGTCGTCCGGATGTTCCTTGATGCCAGCCTTGAGCAGCGGCAGCGCTTCGTCGCTGCGCTTCATGCTTTGCAGCAGGCGGGCGCGCAGCAGCAGCGGGGCGACGTCGTGCTTGCTGGCGGAGTTGTCTTCGAGCAGGTGCAGGGCTTCCTGCGGACGACCGTCCTGCTGTAGTAGCAGGGCCTTGCCGAACAGCAGCTGGCCGTTGTCGGGGTACTTCTTCAGCAGGCGGTCGAAACTCTGCAGCAGGCCGGCGCGGGTATCCGGGTCGGTCTCGGCGGCGGACAGCGCGAGGAAGTCGAAGTGGGTGTCGCCCTGGCCGTTGAGGACTTTTTCCATGTAGACCATGGATTCGTCGTATTGGCCGGTGCGCGCCAGTTGGATGGCGGCGGCGCGCTGGGCGTCGAGATTGTCCGGCGCGGCTTTGGCCCAGATCAGCGAGGTGTCCAGGGCTTCCTGGTCGGCGCCCAGATACTCGGCGATGCGGAAGGCGCGCTCGGCGACTCCCGGATCACGGGTTTCCTTGGCCTGCTCGACATAGTTGGCGAGGGCGATATCGAAACGGTTGCGCTGGCCGGCGAGCTCGGCGGTGAGCAGCGAGAACATCGTGTCTTCGCTGAAGGAGCCGTATTTCTGGTCCTTCTGCGCAGCCGCAGCCTTGTCCTTCTCGGTGGAAGCACTGTCGGTGTTTTTCTGTGTAAGAGACTGGCAGCCGCCGAGCAGCAGCAGAGCAGTCAGCAGCGCAAGAGACTTGTTCATAGAGGAAGGACGAGGGCCTGACCTGCGAAATGGGACCATCATGACATAAGGAAAGTGCCAATCCCATGGGCAAGCGCCGCTGACGGGCCTGTATACGATTTGCAGTGTGCGATACGTCGCGGGTGGTTGTCCTTCACAAGGCTAAGTAGGACAATTGCGGGCTTTCCGATCAGCTCAGCGATTCTGCATGGCCTTCATTGCTCTCGGCATCAACCACAAGACCGCGTCCGTGGCCGTCCGCGAGCGCGTGGCTTTTACTCCCGAGCAGATGGTCGAGGCCCTGCAACTGCTCTGCAGGCTGACTTCCAGCCGTGAAGCCGCGATCCTCTCCACCTGCAACCGCAGCGAACTCTATCTGGAAATCGAGCATCCGGACGCCGGCGACGTGCTGGTCTGGCTTGCCGATTACCACAATCTGGGAATCGACGACCTGCGCGCCTGCGCCTACGTCCATCAGGACGAGGAGGCCGTGCGCCACATGATGCGCGTCGCCGCGGGCCTGGATTCCATGGTTCTGGGCGAGCCGCAGATCCTCGGCCAGATGAAATCCGCCTACGCCGTGGCCCGCGAGGCCGGCACCGTCGGGCCGATGCTCGGGCGTCTGTTCCAGGCTACCTTCAGCACCGCCAAGACTGTGCGCACCGATACCGCCATCGGCGAGAACCCGGTGTCCGTGGCGTTCGCCGCGGTCAGTCTGGCCCGGCAGATCTTCAGCGACCTGAGCCGTAGCCAGGCGTTACTGATCGGCGCCGGCGAGACCATCACCCTGGTCGCCCGCCACCTGCACGAGCAGGGCGTGAAGCGCATCGTGGTCGCCAACCGCACCCTGGAGCGCGCCAGCCTGCTGGCCGAACAGTTCGGCGCCCGCGCCATCCTGCTGGCGGACATGCCGGACGAACTGGTCAACAGCGACATCGTCATCAGTTCCACCGCCAGCCAGTTGCCGATCCTGGGCAAGGGCGCGGTCGAGCGCGCGCTGAAGCAGCGCCGGCACAAGCCAATGTTCATGGTCGACATTGCGGTGCCGCGCGACATCGAGCCGGAAGTCGGCGAGCTGGAAGACGTCTACCTCTATAGCGTCGACGATCTCCACGAAGTGGTCGCCGAGAACCTCAAAAGCCGCCAGGGCGCCGCCCAGGCCGCCGAGGAGCTGGTGGGCGACGGCGTGCACGAGTTCATGCTGCGCCTGCGCGAGCTGGCCGCGGTCGACGTGCTGCGTGCCTATCGCCAGCAGGCCGAGCGCCTGCGTGACGAGGAAACCCAGAAGGCCCAGCGCCTGCTGGCCAACGGCGCCGACCCGATGGAAGTCATCGCCCAGCTCAGCCGTGGCCTGACCAACAAATTGCTGCACGCCCCCAGCGTACAGATGAAAAAACTCTCCGCCGAGGGCCGCATCGATGCGCTGGCCGTCGCGCAGGAACTGTTCGCCCTCGAGGAGGGCACTGACAAGCGATGAAAGCTTCCCTCCTGAAAAAGCTGGATATCCTCAGCGACCGCTACGAAGAGCTCACCGCTCTGCTGGGCGACGCCGAGGTGATCAGCGACCAGACCAAGTTCCGCGCCTACTCCCGTGAATA
The DNA here is from genome assembly GCF_014852585.1 of Pseudomonas sp. PDM18. Taxonomy (GTDB): domain Bacteria; phylum Pseudomonadota; class Gammaproteobacteria; order Pseudomonadales; family Pseudomonadaceae; genus Pseudomonas. The sequence continues at coordinate 30,980 of NZ_JACVBX010000024.1, forward strand.
CGCGGAAGTGGAGCCGGTCATCCTCGCCTTTCGCGAGTTCCGCAAGGTGCAGTCCGACCTCGAAGGCGCTCAGGCGCTGCTCAAGGACAGCGATCCGGACCTGCGTGAGATGGCCGAGGAGGAAGTCGCCGAGGCCAAAGCTGCGCTGGTCGGCCTGGAAGATCGCCTGCAGCGCATGCTGCTGCCCAAGGACCCCAACGACGGCCGCAACGTCTTCCTGGAAATCCGCGCCGGCACTGGCGGCGACGAAGCCGCGATCTTCTCCGGCGACCTGTTCCGCATGTACTCGCGCTACGCCGAGAAACAAGGCTGGCGCGTGGAAGTCATGTCGGAGAGCGAGGGCGAGCACGGCGGTTATAAAGAAGTGATCGCCCGCGTCGAGGGCGAGAGCGTCTACGCCAAGCTCAAGTTCGAATCCGGCGCCCACCGCGTGCAGCGTGTGCCAGCCACTGAATCCCAGGGCCGCATCCACACCTCGGCGTGCACCGTGGCGGTGCTGCCAGAGCCGGACGAGCAAGCTGCCATCGAGATCAATCCGGCCGACCTGCGCGTGGACACCTACCGCTCCTCCGGCGCCGGCGGCCAGCACGTGAACAAGACCGACTCGGCGGTGCGCATCACGCACATCCCGTCGGGTATCGTGGTCGAGTGCCAGGAAGAGCGCTCGCAGCACAAGAACCGCGCCAAGGCCATGGCCTGGCTGGCGGCCAAGCTCAACGACCAGCAGCAGTCCGCGGCCCAGCAGGCGATTGCCAGCACGCGCAAGCTGCTGGTCGGTTCAGGGGACCGCTCCGAGCGCATCCGCACCTACAATTTCCCCCAGGGCCGGGTGACCGACCACCGCATCAACCTCACCCTGTATTCACTGGGTGAAGTCATGGAAGGCGCGGTGGAGCAGGTCATCGAGCCGCTGCTGCAAGAGTTCCAGGCCGACCAGTTGGCCGCGCTCGGCGACTGAGTGAGCGACAGACCATGGCAACCATCATGACCCTGCTCAACGAGGCGCAACTGCCGGACTCGCCCAGCGCGCGCCTGGATGCCGAGCTGCTGCTCGCCGCCGCGTTGGGCAAACCGCGCAGCTTCCTGCGAACCTGGCCCGAGCGCGTGGTCAGCCGCGAGGCCCACGACCTCTATGACCGCTACCTGGCCCGCCGGGTGGCTGGCGAGCCGGTGGCCTACATTCTCGGTCGCCAGGGCTTCTGGAGCCTGGACCTGGAAGTCGCCCCGCACACCCTGATTCCGCGCCCGGACACTGAGCTACTGGTGGAGACCGCGCTGGCGCTGCTGCCGGCCTCGCCGTCGCGCGTGCTCGACCTGGGCACCGGCACTGGCGCCATCGCCCTCGCGCTGGCCTGCGAACGCCTGAGCTGGCAGGTGCTGGGCGTTGACCGTATTCCCGAGGCCGTGGCCCTGGCCGAGCGCAACCGCGAACGCCTGCGTCTGGCTAACGTCGCCTTCCGCGCCAGCCACTGGTTCTCCGCGGTAGAGGGCGAGCGCTTCTCACTGATCGTCAGCAACCCGCCCTACATTCCCAGTACCGACCCTCACCTCCGGCAGGGCGATGTGCGTTTTGAACCTTCGAGCGCGCTGGTCTCGGGGCAAGACGGTCTGGACGACATCCGCCTGATCATCGACCAGGCGCCGAACCACTTGGAAAGTGGCGGTTGGCTGATGCTCGAACATGGCTTCGACCAGCCTGATGCGGTGCGCGACCTGCTGCTCAGCCGTGGCTTCAGCGCCGTGGAAAGCCGTCGCGATCTCGGCGGCCACGAGCGCATCAGCCTGGGGCGCTGGACATGCTGACCGACAACGAACTGCTGCGTTACAGCCGGCAGATCCTCCTGCCGCAGATCGACGTGGACGGCCAGCTGCGCCTGAAGGACAGCCGCGTGCTGATCGTCGGCCTCGGCGGCCTCGGCGCCCCTGTGGCGCTGTACCTGGCTGCGGCCGGTGTCGGCGAGCTGCACCTGGCGGACTTCGACACCGTCGACCTGACCAACCTGCAGCGGCAGATCATCCACGGCACCGACAGCGTCGGCGTGAGCAAGGTGGACTCTGCCATCGCCCGCCTGACTGCGCTGAATCCGGACGTGAAGCTGATCGCCCATCGCCAGGCGCTGGACGCTGACTCCCTCGACGCCGCCGTGGCGGGCGTCGACTTGGTGCTCGACTGTTGCGACAACTTCGGCACCCGCGAAGCGGTGAACGCTGCCTGCGTCGCGGCGAAGAAACCGCTGGTGAGTGGCGCGGCCATTCGCCTGGAAGGGCAGCTCTCGGTGTTCGACCCTCGCCGCGACGAAAGCCCGTGCTACCACTGCCTCTATGGCCATGGCAGCGAAGCCGAACTGACCTGTAGCGAGGCCGGCGTGGTCGGCCCGCTGGTGGGGCTGGTGGGCAGCCTGCAGGCGCTTGAAGCATTGAAGCTGCTGGCCGGCTTCGGCGAGCCGCTGGTAGGTCGCTTGCTGCTGATCGATGCCCTCGGCACGCGCTTCCGCGAACTGCGGGTCAAGCGCGATCCGCTGTGTGCCGTGTGCGGAGCCGCGCATGGCTGATGCCGCGCCGATCGGCGTGTTCGATTCCGGTGTGGGCGGCCTCAGCGTCCTTCACGAAATCCGGGCGCGGCTTCCCCACGAATCCCTGATCTACCTCGCCGACTGCGGCCACGTGCCCTACGGCGAGAAGACTCCCGAGTACATCCGCGCGCGCTGCCGCGCCATCGCCGAATTCCTCTTGTCCCGTGGCGCCAAGGCGCTGGTGCTGGCCTGTAACACGGCCACGGCCGCAGCCGCGGCGGACCTGCGCGAGCTGTATCCGCAGTTGCCCATCGTCGCCATGGAGCCGGCCGTGAAGCCGGCGGCCGAAGCGACCCGCAGCGGCGTGGTCGGTGTGCTCGCCACCACCGGCACCCTGAAGAGCGCCCGCTTCGCTGCACTACTGGATCGCTTCGCCAGCGACGTGCGCGTCATCACCCAGCCCTGCCCAGGCCTGGTGGAGCGCATCGAACTGGGCGACCTTGGCGGCCCGCAGACCCGTGAATTGCTGAAAGGTTACGTCGCGCCATTGTTGGCCGAGGGCTGCGACACGCTGATTCTCGGCTGCACGCATTACCCTTTCCTGCGTCCGCTTCTGCGAGAACTTCTGCCGGCGGACGTCTCTCTGATCGACACCGGGGCCGCCGTGGCCCGCCAGCTTGAGCGACTGTTGCAATCGCGTGAGTTACTGGCCGAGGCCTCGGGAAAAAAAATTGAGCTCTGGACCAGTGGCGCAGTCGAAGCCCTTGAACGCGTACTTCCGGCGCTTTGGGGATCTGACGAGATCGTCGGTCATTTCCCTGGCTGATCGAAAAAATAGCTAGCTATGGACTTTGGTCTGTCAGCGAATGCTGACAAATGGCCTTATAATTGCCAGCTATTCGCGGGGATTTTTCATTCAGCTTTCTAATAAAGGACGTTTCGATGAAGAAACTGCTCTCGCTTGCCGCCGTGGCAGCCCTGTCCCTTGGACACATGTTCACCGCTCAGGCAGCCGGCCTGACTGGCGCTGTGGGCTTCACCGGGCAGAACACCATGACTTACCGCCTGGGCCTGGGCTTTGACTGGGACAAGAGCTGGTGGGAAAGTTCCACTGGGCGCCTGACCGGCTATTGGGACGCCGGTTACACCTACTGGGAAGGTGGTGACGAGGCCAGCGGCCGTCATTCGCTGTCCTTCAGCCCGGTGTTCGTCTACGAATTCTCTGGCGAGACGGTTAAGCCCTTCGTCGAAGCCGGTATCGGCGTGGCCGTGTTCAGTGGCTCGCGCGTGGGCGACCAGAACTTGGGCGGTGCGTTCAACTTTGAAGATCGCATCGGCGCTGGCCTGCGTTTCGGCGAAGGCCAGGCGCTGGGTGTGCGCGCGACCCACTACTCCAATGCCGGCATCAGCCAGCCGAACGACGGTATCGAATCCTACAGCCTCTATTACACGCATCCGCTGTAACAGAGCGCTGACAAGAAGCCGGGCCTTGCGCCCGGCTTTTTTGTGCGTGGCATAAAGAGTTGAGAGACGTCAGCGAGCGTAGCGGACTTCGTCCGCGATCGTTTCCAGCCCCTCCGAGCTGGCCGGAGACACATCGCGGACGGAGTCCGCTTGTGTCTGCAAAGCTCGATAAGCTCGAAGGTGAGAGCGACGGGAGGCAAGCTGCAGGTCCGCGGTGTTGGTCGCACGAGTAGGAGCCCAAGCTGCCTCCCGCC
>NZ_JACVBX010000025.1 GCF_014852585.1 Pseudomonas sp. PDM18
CCGATGGATTCCTTATCGGCGCTTGTCGTGAGCGCGTGGGTGGGGGAAGTCTCCTACCGTCTGGCTTGCAGAAGCGGGTCTTGTCCCTCCACCCCCGACAGGTTCCTACCCTAACGCCATACAAGCGAGTTGGCTCGCGTACCCATTGCCGCGCAGGAGTTCCCTTAGCCCCTGCGGGCCTACCGTACGTAGGCGAGCAGGCGGAGGTAGAGCTCCGCCATCTCCGCCGAGAATGGCACCAGCACCAGTTCCCTCAACGAACTCCCCTCCCCGCGTGGCCGACGCAGCTCGTCCACTGCGACCTGCGCCGCCGGCTCGGCGGGATAGCCGTAGATGCCGGTGCTGATAGCGGGAAAGGCGACGCTGGCGAGGCCCTTGTCCTCGGCCAATTGCAGGCTATTGCGGTAGCACTGGGCGAGCAGCTCCGGCTCGCCATGCTCACCCCCGCGCCAGACCGGCCCGACGGTGTGGATGACGAAGCGCGCCGGGAGGCGAAAGCCTGCGGTGAGCTTCGCCTGGCCGGTCTTGCAGCCACCGAGCGGGCGGCAGGCGTGGACCAGGTCCGGTCCGGCAGCCCGGTGGATGGCGCCGTCGACGCCCCCGCCACCCAGCAGCGAGCTGTTGGCAGCGTTGACGATGGCATCGACATCGAGACGGGTGATATCGCCCTGCCAGACGCGGATTTCGGGATGACTCATGGTGCTTGCTCCCTTGGCCTGCGACGGCGGGCTCGCCGTCACTTGACCTCTTGCGGGGTCTGCTCGCCCATGCAGCGCACGGCGCGCTTGCGGCCGTCGACCAGCACGCCGGTCAGCCCCTTCTGGCTCATGTCGAACATCACCAGCACGCCGTCGATGCACTGCGCTTGCTGGTCGGCCGGGTCCAGGGAGAGCTTGGTGTCCTGGCCGGGGATGCTTTTGAGCATGGTGAACTGTGTCAGCTCCAGTGCGTCCTCGGGCTTGGCGAAGTGCAGGTAGCCGTAGTACCAGAGCGTGCCGACCGAGACGAAGATGGTGGCGATGACGGTGAGGATATAGGGGATCGGGTTGCGCTCGTTCATGGGTTGCCTTGTTGTTTCGGGTCTGCCTGCGATGCCTGCGGCTTCGCCGGAGAAGGATAGTTCGGGACTTCAGCCAGGCGACGCAGACCGGTGAAGTGCTGCGGATCGTCGAGGAAGCGCAGCATCACTTCGCGCCACACGGGTTCGCCGAAGGTTTCCACGTGGTTGCCGCGCGTCAGCTGGAAGACCTTGGGCGGCTGCTTGGCCTTGTAGAGGTTCAGGCCGTTGGCCAGGGGCACAATGGTATCGTCGATGCTGTGGAAGAGCAGCACGGGTGCGCCAGAAAGTCGCGGCATGGAGCGGATCGCGCTGTCGCCGTCGGGCACCAGCCAGGACAACGGAACCTGCAGCGGCCAGGTCAACCAGCTGGTGGAAAGCGTGTATCGCGCCACGTCGCGGTAGCTGGCCGGAACACCATCGAGCACCACCGCGTGCAATTGCTTCTGCCGCTCCGGGTGCAGGCCCAGGTAGTGCACGGCCATGGCGCCGCCCAGGCTCTGGCCGAGCAGGATCACCGGCTTGCCCTGCACTTCCGGCGCCTTGTCCAGCCAGGCGAAGGCAGCATCGATATCCTGGTAGATCGCCGGCAGGCTCGGTTCACCCTCGGAATGCCCGTAGCCGCGGTAATCCACCATCAGCACCTGGTAGCCCTGCTCCGGCAGCCAGTAGGCGCCGCCCAAGTGCCACGCCATGTTGCCGCCGTTGCCGTGCAAGTGCAGCACGGTGCCCTTCACCGGAACGCCCGCCTTCGCTGGCAGCCACCAGCCGGCGAGCTTCACGCCATCGGCAGTGGTCAGGGTGACGTCGCGGTAGTCGAGCTTGGCCCGAGCCGGGGTGATGGCGACATCGTCGCTGGGGTAGAACAGCAGGGAGCTGCAACCGCCGAGTGTGAAAAGCAGCGTGAGAGCGGCGGCCTTGAAGCAACGGATCATCGGCAAGTCATCCTTGGAAACTGACCTGTAGGAGCGCCCCATGGGCGCGATCGCAGGCATGGCCCGCTTACTACACGGTGACCGACTGGTTAGAGGATATTGGCGTAATCCGCCTCGATGCGGTCGAGGCTGAGGTGGTTGAGGAAGTTGGAGAAGCACATCCACGCCGAGAGCGCGTTGAGATCGCGGAACTGCGGCGGCAGGTACTTGGGCGGCACTACCAGGCCCTCGTCCACCAACTGGCGCAGGGTGCGCATGTCTTCCAGGGTGGCCTTGCCGCAGAACAGCAGCGGGATCTGCTCCAGCTTGCCCTTGCGCACGGCGAGCTGGATGTAGTTGTAGATCAGGATGAAGCCCTTTAGGTACGACAGGTCCTTGGTGAACGGCAGGCCGACCGGGGTCGAGCCACGGAACACGCGGCTGGCGTTCTGGTAGCTGCTCTCCACGCTGTAGTTCTGCTCGCGGTAGAAGTGGAACACCTCGAGGAAGTCTGCGCCCTCTTCGGCCATGTGGATGGCGCGGGTGCGGTTGGTGAGCTTGCGCAGGCGCGTCGGGTAGGAGGCGAAGGCGATCACTTCCATCAGGATCGCCAGGCCTTCCTGGGTCACGGTGGAGGACGGCGGCCCCTTGGCGAGGAAGGTGCAGATCGGCTGGTTGAGGCCATTGAGCGTGGTGCCGACGTGCACCAGGCCTTCGTGGACTTCCAGCGCGCGCACGTCGCGCTCGTTGAACATGGCGTCGGCGCGCACCTTGATGTAGTCGGCGCCAGCCGCGGCGTCGGCGACGATGCCGTCGGACTCGAAGACGCGGATGGTGTCTTCCTTGCCGTCGAACACCTTGTTCAGGCGCTCCTGTAGCATCTTCACCGCGTCGCTGGCGGTGAGGGTCTTGGGTTCGTCCTTGAGATCGCCACGGTCGGCGATGTTATTCAGGTAGTCCGACAGCATCAAGCCCAGGTCGGCCAGGGTCGGGTCGCCGGCATGAAAGGCGTCGGAGGCCGAGCCGTAGAGCTCTTGGGAGATCAGACCAAAGTCCTGGGTGCCGCGCGCTTCGAGCATGCGGATGACCATGCGGTATTCCTTGCACATGCGCCGCATGATCTGCCCGACCGGGTTGAATTGGCCCAGGTGGCGGGTGATGTCGCGCTCGATGTTCTGGAATTCCTGCTTCTTCGCACTGCTGTCGAAGGACAGCGGGCGGCCGTCATAGTAGACGCGGTCGACCTTGGGCGCGTGCTTGCCGCGGCCCTTGAGGAAATCGTCGCGAATGCCGTCATCCCACTTGATGGCGTCGAGCACGCGGATCGGCGTCTGCGCCTCGACGATGCGGTCGGACAGGCCGCGGATGATCTGCTGGTACTCGTTGGGCGTGGACCTCTTGCGCCGTGGGGTCATTGCTTTTCTCCCGGGGTCACGCGCGAAAAGCGCAGCGCTTCGATGAACACGTCGGAGTTGGCCGGATCGTTGAGGTAGGCGATCACCTCGGGCAACTGGCTGCTCACCAGCGCGCCGGCACCCTGTTCGGTGTCGACCTTCTCGCCCTTGAGCGTGCCTTCCTTCATGTCCTGCAGGATGTGCTCGACATCCAGGTTATAGATCACCAGTTCGTCCTTGTCGGTGATCTCGAAGCCGGCCAGGGCGAAGTTACCGCCCATGCTTTTCGGCAAACCGGCCGACAGGTACCAGCGCTTGCCGTGGTGGGCGACGGTGAAGCCGAAGTCCTCGACGCTATCGGTGTTGTCCTTGCTATCGACGTAGCTCAGAGCGCGGTAGAGGTTGGAGCCGGAGCGGGTGACTTCGAGGAACTGCTCCTCGCCGTACTCGTCCACACGCGACCACTGGCCCAGCAGGTGAGCCGGCGCGGGCTCGTTGGCCGGAATCGGGTCCTTGAACGTCACCAGACAGCCACTGAGCAGGCCGATGCTCAACAGCAGCAGTGCACGCCAGACTTTCATCACGCCCTCCTTAGATCCGTATGCCCTCCCATGCGACAGGCGCGGGCACTCGGAATTCCGACACGAAAACCCCGCCGGATGGCGGGGTTGGAATGCAGCAGCCGGGGCTACAGGCCCATCACCAGGTCGAGATAGCGGCTAAGGATGGCACGCATTTCCTCGATCTGCAGGTGGTCAGCCCCGTCCAGCAGGCCCTGATACTCCATCTGCAGGATGATGGCCGTCAACACCCGGGCATCCTGCTCGGGCTGCTTTGAACCGAGCACTTCGAAGAAATGCACCACGCCCAGGGAAAGAATCCGCCGATGGCGCTGCGCCAGATCGCTGAGGCTGGGGTTGAGCAACGCCTCCTGGCGGAACGCCTGTTCGGCCAGCAGGTGCTCGCGGCGCTCGTTTAGCTGGACCATGACGTACTGGATCGCCAGTTCGACGATATTGGCGGTCAGCTCCCGGCGCGCCTGCGGGTCGTCCTGCCCGAGGCCGGCAGCCATGGCCTGGAGGTCGCCTTCCACGCTGGTCCAGAAGGTCGACAGCGCTTCGGCGCTGCGTTCAACGAAGAGCGCGAAGGTGTCGGTGATGAGGTCCTGGATGTCCTTGAAGTAGTAAGTGGTGGCCGATAGCGGCACACCGGCCTCGGCGGCCACGGCGCGGTGGCGCACAGCGCGGACGCCATCGCGCACGATGATCCGCAGCGCGGCGTCGAGAATCGCCTGGCGGCGTTGCTCGCTGCCCTGGCGGCTGGCCTTGCGGCCCTGGTATTTGACACTTTCTGCGATGGCGCTGGCGACTTGCGCGGCGCTGTCTCGCGGGGAAACTTGGGTCACTGGCATTACCTCCGGCGGCGCGACCTGATGGCTCATTGTTCGAGCTTTTCTGTGGGAAAACAATTGCCGCCTTGCAGCTGCGACAGCGGCGCACAGAGCGGGCCTCGAGGCAGATCAGGCGGCTGGGAATCAGGCCTGGGAGTGAGACGTGCCACAGCGTGGCCGAGCCACGGCAGGAGGCGTGCATTTCGTCGGATGGTATACCGTCCGATTCTCCAGGAGCGAGCTTGCTCGCTCCTGGAGAATCTGTCAGCCGCAGAAATGAAAAAGGCCGCCCCGAGGGCGGCCTTTCTCTCCTGTTCCTGCGCTTACGCCTGCGGGCGCATGTGCGGGAAGAGGATGACGTCGCGGATCGACGGCGAGTTGGTCAGCAGCATCACCAGGCGGTCGATGCCGATGCCTTCGCCAGCGGTGGGCGGCATGCCGTATTCGAGCGCGTTGACGAAGTCGGCGTCGAAGTGCATCGCCTCGTCATCACCGGCGTCCTTCTCCTTGACCTGCAGCATGAAGCGCTCGGCCTGGTCTTCGGCGTCGTTGAGCTCGGAGTAGGCGTTGGCGATCTCGCGGCCACCAATGAACAGCTCGAAGCGGTCGGTGACGCTCGGGTCGTTGTCGTTGCGGCGCGCCAGCGGGGACACTTCGAACGGATACTGGGTAATGAAGTGCGGCTGCTCCAGCTTGTGCTCGACCAGTTCTTCGAAAATCATCACCTGCAGCTTGCCCAGGCCTTCGTGGCCGAGAACCTTTGCGCCGGCTTTCTTGGCGATGGCGCGGGCCTTCTCCAGGTCGGTCAGGTCAGCCGCGGTGAGTTCCGGGTTGTACTTGAGGATGGCGTCGAACACGGACAGACGGGCGAACGGTTCACCGAAGTGGAAGACCTTGTCGCCGTAGGGCACGTCGGTGCTGCCGAGCACGGCCTGGGCCAGCTCGCGGAACAGCTCCTCGGTCAGGTCCATGTTGTCTTCGTAGTCGGCGTAGGCCTGGTAGAACTCGAGCATGGTGAACTCGGGATTGTGCCGGGTCGAAACGCCTTCGTTACGGAAGTTGCGGTTGATCTCGAAGACCTTCTCGAAGCCACCGACCACCAGGCGCTTGAGGTACAGCTCCGGGGCGATACGCAGGAACATGGCCATGTCCAACGCGTTGTGGTGGGTTTCGAAGGGCTTGGCCGCCGCGCCGCCGGGGATGGTCTGCAACATCGGGGTTTCCACTTCGAGGAAGCCGCGATCGGAGAGGAACCGACGGATGTGGGCGATGACCTGCGAGCGCACGCGGAAGGTGTGGCGGGTTTCCTCGTTGACGATCAGGTCGACGTAGCGCTGGCGGTAGCGCTGCTCGGTGTCGGTCAGGCCGTGGTGCTTGTCCGGCAGCGGGCGCAGCGACTTGGTCAGCAGGCGCACGTTGGTCATCTCGACGTACAGGTCGCCCTTGCCCGAGCGGGCCAGGGTGCCTTCGGCGCCGATGATGTCGCCCAGGTCCCAGGTCTTGATCTCGGCCAGAGTCTCTTCGGGCAGCGTCTTGCGGTTCACGTAGACCTGCAGACGGCCGCTGCTGTCCTGCAGGACAATGAAGGAGCCGCGATTGAGCATGATGCGACCGGCAACCTTGACCGGGATGGCAGCTGCTTCCAGCTCTTCCTTGGTCGCGGTTTCGTACTGTTTCTGCAGGTCCGCGAAGTAGTTCTCGCGGCGGAAGTCGTTGGGGAAGGCGATGGCCTTGGCTTCACGCACGGCGGCAAGCTTTTCCTTGCGCTGGGCGATCAGCTTGTTTTCTTCCTGTTGCAGTTCGGTAGCGTCGAGTTGTTGGTCGCTCATGGTCGTCTATCTGCCTGGCGTCTTGATCAATAGGGGTTACTGGCGGGAGCGGGCCACGCGGCCCGTCCGCAGGGATGCTGTTACAGGCCTTGTTTCAGGCTGGCTTCCAGGTATTCATTGAGGTCACCGTCGAGCACCTTGTCGCAATCGCTGCGTTCCACGCCGGTACGCAGGTCCTTGATGCGCGACTGGTCGAGCACGTAGGAACGAATCTGGTGACCCCAGCCGATATCGGACTTGGTGTCTTCCAGCGCCTGCGAGGCGGCGGTGCGCTTCTGCATCTCCTGCTCGTACAACCGGGCCCGCAGCATCTTCATGGCGGTGTCCTTGTTGGCGTGCTGGGAGCGTTCGTTCTGGCACGCCACCACGGTGTTGGTCGGCACGTGGGTGATACGCACCGCGGAGTCGGTGGTGTTCACGTGCTGGCCGCCCGCGCCGGAGGAGCGGTAGGTGTCGATGCGCAGGTCGGCCGGGTTGATCTCGATCTCGATGTTGTCGTCGATTTCCGGCGACACGAACACCGCGGTGAACGAGGTGTGGCGACGGTTGCCGGAGTCGAACGGGCTCTTGCGCACCAGGCGGTGCACGCCGATCTCGGTGCGCAGCCAGCCAAAGGCGTATTCGCCCTTGATGTGCACGGTGGCGCCCTTGATGCCGGCGACTTCGCCCTCGGACAGCTCGACGATCTCGGCGTCGAAGCCATTCTTGTCCGCCCAGCGCAGGTACATGCGCAGCAGCATGTTGGCCCAGTCCTGGGCTTCGGTGCCGCCGGAGCCGGCCTGGATGTCCAGGTAGGCGTTGTTGGGGTCCATCTCGCCGCTGAACATGCGGCGGAACTCGAGCTTCTCGAGGATTTCGCGCAGGCGCTGGACTTCGGCTTCGACGTCGCCAACGGCGCCTTCGTCGTTTTCCTCGACTGCCATGTCGAGCAGGTCACGGGAGTCGGCCAAACCGCCGGTGAGCTCGTCGAGGGTCTCGACGATCTGCGCCAGCATGGCGCGCTCACGCCCCAGGTTCTGGGCGTACTCGGGCTTGTTCCAGACCGCCGGGTCTTCCAGTTCGCGGTTTACTTCGATCAGACGATCATGTTTCAGATCGTAGTCAAAGATACCCCCGAATCGAATGGGTACGGTCGGAGAGGTCCTTGATGCTGTTGAGGATCGGTTGGATTTCCATGGCGGGCATCTCTCACGGGTAAAGGGCGTAGAAAAGCCGGCAAGTATACGTGAACTGTGTCGCCCCTAAAAAGGTTTACGACAGATCGCCACCGCCCGCCCGGCGCCCTTCCCCGTTGGCTCAGCCGGCGATGGCCACCTGGTTGCGCCCACCATGCTTGGCGTTGTAGAGCGCCTGGTCGGCCAGTTCGATGAGCTGGCGGCAAGTCTGCCCGGCCTGGGGGATCAGGGTCGCCACGCCGATGCTGATGGTCAGCGACGAACCGGGTATCGGCAGCTCGTGGCGGATATTCAGATCCTGCACCAGGCGCCGCAGCTTCTCCGCCAACAGCCGCGCGCCGCCGGGCGAGGTGTTGGGCAGGACCATGACGAACTCCTCGCCGCCATAGCGCGCCGGCAGGTCCGAGGGGCGGCTGGCGCTGGCGCGGATCGCCCCGGCGACCTGGCGCAGCGCCTCGTCGCCCTGCACGTGGCCGAAGGTGTCGTTGTAGGCCTTGAAGTGGTCCACGTCGATCAACAGGATCGACAGCTGGGTCTGCTCGCGCAGGCAGCGGCGCCACTCCATTTCCAGGTACTCGTCGAAGTGCCGGCGGTTGGACAGCCCGGTGAGGCCGTCGGAGTTCATCAGCCGCTGCAGCACCAGGTTGGTTTCCAGCAGTTGCTGCTGGCTCTCGCGCAAAGCGCGGTAGGCCTCGTCGCGCTGCTGCAGTGCGAGGTAGGAGCGCGAGTGGTAGCGCACTCGCGCAATCAGCTCGATGGCATCGGGCAGCTTGACCAGATAATCGTTGGCGCCTGCGCTGAACGCCGCGCTCTTCACCGCCGGGTCCTCCTTGGTCGACAGTACGATGATCGGGAGGTCGCGGGTGGCCGGGTTGGCGCGGTACTCACGCACCAGCGAGAGACCGTCGGCGCCGGGCATCACCAGGTCCTGGAGGATCACCGTGGGCTTGATCTGGATCGCCAGGGCGATGGCCTGGTGGGGATCGGAGCAGAAGTGGAAGTCGATGCCAGGGGCGTCCGCCAGCGCGCGGCGCACGGCTTCACCGATCATTGGCTGGTCGTCCACCAGCAGCACCATGACTGCGGTATCGCCTGGGGTCGTCACGGGGTAGTCACTCTGGCTTGAGTTCATGGATATGGGGTTCATGCAATCAGCTCCGTAGCCCGCGCTCAGGCGCAGACCTCAGCGAGTCTGCGGGCGATATCGCCCAGGGGACGGATCTCCACCGCGGCGCCTATCGCCGCAGCGGCCTTGGGCATACCGTACACGGCACTGCTCTCCTGATCCTGGGCCAGGGTCAGGAAACCGCGCTCACGCATGTGTTTCAGGCCTTCGGCGCCGTCCCGGCCCATGCCGGTGAGCAGTACGCCGACGGCATCGCCGCTCCAGTGCTCGGCCACGCTGTCGAAGAACACGTCGATGGACGGCCGGTAAATGTGGCTGCTGGGCTCAGCGGTATAGGCCAGCTCGCCGCCCTTGAGCAGGCGGATATGGTGGTTGGTACCGGCCAGCAGCACGCAGCCCGGCTGCGGCGGCTCGCCGTTGCGCGCCAGGCGCACGGGAATCTTCGACTGGGTCGAGAGCCATTCGGCCATGCCGGCGGCGAAGACTTCGTCCACGTGCTGGACGACCACGATGGCGGCGGGGAAATCTTCCGGCAGGCGGGCGAACAGATCGGCCAACGCCGCCGGACCGCCGGCCGAGGAGCCGATGGCGATCAGCTTGCGCGCGCCGCTGCTCTTGCGCGCCGGCACTGCGCTGATGGCCGGGCGGCTGTCACGCGGGGCATTGAGCCACGCCAGGTTCTGCAGCTTGCGCAACAGCGGGCGGGCCGCTTCGGCGGCGTCGCCGGTGCCCATGACCGGGGTGTTCACCGCGTCCACCGCGCCATTGCCCATGGCGTCGAACACGCGGCTCATGTTGCGCTCCAGGTCCACCGTCACGACGATGATCGCACAGGGGCTCTGGGCCATGATCCGGCGGGTCGCCTCGACACCATCCATCACCGGCATCAGCAGATCCATGAGGATCACGTCGGGCTTGTGCGCGGCGCACATCTCCAGCGCCTCGGCGCCATTGGCGGCGACCCAGACGATACGGTGCGCCGGCTCCAGGGCCAGCGCCCGGCGCATCGCCTCCACCGCCAGGGGCATGTCGTTGACTATCCCTATCCTCACCCGTGCGCTCCTCCGATCAGGTCGACCACCGCGTCCAGCAGGGCCTCGTCATGGAAGCTGGCCTTGGCCAGATAATAGTCGGCGCCGGCATCCAGGCCGCGTCGACGGTCTTCTTCGCGGTCCTTGTAGGACACCACCATCACCGGCAGCGATTGCAGGCGGGTGTCGCGGCGGATCAGGGTCACCAGTTCGATGCCATCCATGCGCGGCATGTCGATGTCGGTGATGACCAGGTCGAAGTGCTCCGAGCGCAGGGCGTTCCAGCCGTCCATGCCGTCCACCGCCACCGCCACGTCGTAGCCGCGGCCCAGCAGCAGCTTGCGCTCCAGCTCGCGCACAGTGAGCGAGTCGTCCACCACCAGCACGCGCTTGCGCGCCGGGCCCAGGAGGCGGCCGGTGGGGTCGATGCGTTCCAGGCGGCCGGTGGCCAGCAGCTTCTCCACCGAGCGCAGCATGTCCTCGACGTCGAGGATCAGCACCGGCGTGCCGTCATCCAGCAGCGCGCCGGCGGAAACGTCCTGCACCTTGCCCAGCCGGGCATCCAGCGGCACCACCACCAGGGTGCGCTCGCCGATGAATTTCTCCACTGCCACGCCGTAGGCACTGTCCCGCTCGCGGATCACCACCACCGGTATTTCGTCCGTCGCGGCTTCGCCGTCGGGGCGCTGCAACAGCTGGCTGGCGGACACCAGGCCGACGTGCCGGCCCTCGTGCCAGAACTGCTGGCGGCCTTCGAGCTGGACGATTTCGTCCGGTGCCAGGCGGCGCATGCGTTCGATGTGCGCCAGCGGGAAGGCATAGGCCTCACCACCGATGGTGACGACCAGGCTGCGCACCACCGACAGCGTCAGCGGCACTTCCAGGTGGAAACGCGCGCCCTGCCCGCTTACCTGCTCCATGCGGATGCCACCGCGCAGCAGGCGAACCATGTGCTGCACGGCATCCAGGCCGACGCCGCGACCGGACACCTCGGTGACCTGCTCGCGCATGCTGAAGCCGGGCAGGAACAGGAAGCTCAGCAGCTCGTCCTCGGTGAGGCGCGCCACGGTTTCTTCGGTGGACAGCTGGCGGCGCACGATGGCCGTGCGCAGGCGGTCGAGATCGACGCCGCCGCCATCATCCTGCAGCTCCAGCACCAGCATGCCGGCATGGTGCCGGGCCAGCAGCTGGATGCTGCCCTCCTCCGGCTTGCCGTTGCGTGCGCGCACGTCGGCGGCTTCGATGCCATGGTCGACAGCGTTGCGCAGCAAATGGGTGAGCGGAGCCTCGAGCTTCTCGAGTACGTCACGGTCGACCTGGGTCGTGGCGCCTTGCACCTCCAGGCGCACGGTCTTGCCCAGCGAGCGGCCGAGGTCACGGACCATCCGCGCCTGCCCGGACAGCACGTCGGAGAACGGTCGCATACGGCAGGACAGCGCGGTGTCGTAGAGCGACTGGGCGCGCTGGCCGGCCTTGAAACTGAATTCGTCCAGCTCGGCGATCTGCTCGCTGAGCAGTTGCTGGCACTCGCCGACCAGACGGCGCGCGTCGGCCAGGTAGGCCTGCGCCTCGGCATCGAGATTGGCGGTACTTGCCGCATCGCGGGCGCCATCCAGCACGCGACTGGCGCTGGCCTGGATGCGCTTGAGGCGCTGCAGCGAATCGAGCAGCGGCTTCAGGCGCTGGGATTCCACCAGCGACTTGCTGGAATAGTCGAGCAACTGGTTCAGGCGCTCGGCGGTCACCCGCAACACGCGCTCGCCGGCTTCATCGCTGTCGCTGGAGCGACGACGGGGCGCAGGCTCGGCCGCAGCAGCGGGAGCGGAAGGCGGCGCAGGCGGTTCACTGACCACCGGAGCCGGTTCGACAGGGGCGGAAACGGGCGCTGCGGGCGCCTTTCCGGAAACCAGCGACTGCAGGCGCTCGACCATGGCCG
Organism: Pseudomonas sp. PDM18; assembly: GCF_014852585.1. Taxonomy (GTDB): domain Bacteria; phylum Pseudomonadota; class Gammaproteobacteria; order Pseudomonadales; family Pseudomonadaceae; genus Pseudomonas. Next base: position 11,853 of record NZ_JACVBX010000025.1, read on the forward strand.
GCACGCCCTGCTGGGCCTGCTCGGCGCGCTCGGGCTGGGCATCGGCGATGTGCAGGAGGATATCGGTGCCGGCCAGCAACGCGTCGATATGCCCGGAGGTCAGCAGCAGGCGGCCCTCCTGGGCGCCGACCAGGCAATCCTCCATCACATGGGCGACCTGTACGCCGGCATCCAGCCCGACGATCCGTGCCGCGCCCTTGAGCGAGTGCGCAGCGCGCATGCAGGCTTCAAGCTGGTCGGCCTGGGTCGGGTTGCGCTCCAGCGTCATCAAGCCCTGCACCAGCACCTGCGTCTGGGCCTCCGCCTCCAGGCGGAACAGCTCCAGCATCGACGCGTCCTTCATCTGGTCCGGGGTCATGCGAGGCTCCGGGTGGCGGCGTCGAGCAGGGCTTGCTGGTCGAGCAGGCGGATGCTGCGGGTGCGCCACTGCATCACTCCACGGGTGAAGCGATCGTTGGCGGCGTGGCTCTGGGACGAGGCTTCGACGATGGCCTTCTCGTCCAGCTCATGAATGCCTTCGACCTCGTCTACCGGAGAGATGATCGGCCCGCCAACCGCCGCCAGGATCAGCATGCGCGGCACGATGCGAGCGGAGTCGCGGGCGGCCGCGCGGCTGTCGAGGCCGAGCAGTTCGCCGAGGGAAATGCAGGCCACCAGCGTGCCGCGCACGTTGGCCACGCCCAGCAGCGCGGGCGAGCGCTGGTGTGGCAGGGAATGCACCATGCAGGCCGGAGCGACCTCGGCCAGGGCACGGGTGGGCAGGCCCAGCCACTCATCGCCAAGGCGGAAGATCAGGTGCGGGCGGCCATCCTCGGCAGCCGCTTCGGCGACTTCGACGGGCGCCAGGTGCGTGCCTTCGCTGCCCAGCGCGTAGCGGTCCAGCAGGCTGATGGCCGCAGCGGCGTGCACCGGGCAGTTGCGGCAATGGACGTACTCGGCCAGCTTCGGGCAGCTGCGGTCGCCGCGTACGCCGATGCGGTTCCAGCAGTCGTCCACTGCCGGCAGGTCACCGTCAAATGACGAGTAGCCAGGTTCAACCATTGCGCTTCACTCCTCGCGCAGCGCGCTCCTGCAAACGGCGGGCGCCGGCTGCGTCGCCCTGGGCCGCGAGCAGCGCAGCCAGGTGTTGCAGGCTTTCCTGGTGATCGGGTTGCAGGTACAGGGCCTTGCGGTAGTAAGCCTGGGCCTCGCTGCCTTGCCCCTGTGCATCAGCCAGCAGGCCGAGCCAGTAGAAGACTTCAGCGTCCGGGCCCTGCTCCGCCAGCAGCGTCTCGCAGCGTTGGCGCGCTTCGGCGGCCTGTCCGGAGTTGGCGAGCCGGGCGATCTCCGCCAGCGCGTTGCCGGCAGGGGCGTCGGGCAGTTGCTCCGGCTGGCTCAGTGGGCGCGGGCGAACCGGCGCGGGCTTGGGCGGAGCTGGGCGTGGAATCGGCGGCGGAGCCGTCCAGTTCAGCGGCGCCGCACGAGGCGCCGGCTCGGCATTCTGCAAGGGGAAGGCGAAGGATTGCGGCACGCCCAGCGGACGCAGGCCGATGCGCGACATCAGGCTTGCCTCGGCCGGCCCGATGAACAGCACGCCGTCGGGCCGCGCCAGCCGGCGCAGCACGTCCACCACCTGCTCCTGGGTCGGGCGGTCGAAATAGATCAGCAGGTTGCGGCAGAACACGTAGTCATAGGGCGCTTCGCTGGCCAGCAGGCCCGGCGCGAGCAGGTTGCCGACGCGCAAACGAACCTTTTTCCGCACCGCCTCGGCCAGTTGGTAGTCATTGCCGTCGGCGCTGAAATAACGGTCACGGAATGCCAGGCTAGCGCCACGGAACGAGTTGCGCCCGTAGCGCCCCTCCTCCGCCCGCTCCAGCACCGCACGACTGACGTCCAGCGCGTCGACCTGGAAGGCGGCCGGCGCGAGCCCCGCATCCAGCAGCGCCATGACGATGGAGTACGGCTCCTCGCCGGTGGAGCAAGGCAGGCTGAGGATGCGCAGCGGCCGGGCGCCGGCCAGCTCCAGTACGCGCCGGGATGCGAGCTCCGCCAACGCGCCGAAAGATTCGGGGTAACGGAAGAACCAGGTTTCGGGGACTATCACCGCCTCGATCAGCGCCTGCATTTCCTCGGCGGAGCCTTGCAGTTGCATCCAGTAATGCTCGGCGTTGCCAGCGCTGACCTTGTTGCAGCGCTGGCGCACGGCGCGCTCGATCACGGCGTCGCCGACCGACTCGGCATCCAGGCCGATACGCTCCTTGAGCAATTGGGCGAAACGCGGATCGGTCATGCCGGCGCTCCTCCCGCGTCCTGCAGAAGGCGCGCGCGGGCTTCATCGCTGAGCAACTGGTCGACGCCCACGCGCTGCAGCAGGCCCTGCTCGTCTTCCAGCACAGGGCCGAGGTAGCGGGCGCTGCCGTTGTCGAGTTCGTAGTCACGGAAGGCTGCAGGATCACGGCGCAGGGTGTGGGTCGCCTGTTCGAGAATCAACCCAAGCCGCTGCTCCGGGCCCTCGCCTACGGCGCGGTAACGCACCAGCACCAGGCGCGTGCTGGTGCGACGCGGCGCGCTGTGCCCAAAGGCCAGTTGGTTCATGTCCAGCACCGGCAGCAGTTCGCCGCTGTGCGGGTACAGCCCTGCGACCCAGGCTGGCGCTTGCGGCACTCGCTTGAGCGCAGGCACCGGCAGCACCACGATGACGTCGTGGACGTCCAGCGCATAGCGATCCGCGCCCAGGCGGAACTGCAGGTAAAGCCTGCCCGCCGCGGCGGCGTCAGACCTTGAAGCGGGAGACGCCATTGCGCAGTCCGTTGGCCACGAGGTTCAGCTCGTCGATGGCGAAGCTCGCCTGGCGCAGGGATTCCACGGTCTGGCCGGTGGCCTCGCCGAGCTGCACCAGCGCCTGGTTGATCTGCTCGGCGCCGGTGGCCTGGGCCTGCATGCCTTCGTTGACCATCTGCACACGCGGCGCCAGCGCCTGCACCTGCTGGATGATCTGCGAGAGCTGCTCGCCGACCTGGCCGACTTCCGAGATGCCGCGACGCACCTCCTCGGAGAACTTGTCCATGCCCATCACGCCGGCGGACACAGCGGACTGGATCTCGCGGACCATCTGCTCGATGTCGTAGGTGGCCACGGCGGTCTGGTCGGCCAGGCGGCGCACTTCGGTGGCGACCACGGCGAAACCGCGGCCGTACTCGCCGGCCTTCTCCGCCTCGATGGCGGCGTTGAGCGAGAGCAGGTTGGTCTGGTCGGCCACCTTGACGATGGTGGTCACCACCTGGTTGATGTTGCCGGCGCGCTCGTTGAGGATCGCCAACTTTGCGTTGACCAACTCGGCCGCCCCCATCACGTGATGCATGGTTTCTTCCATGCGCGCCAGGCCCAGTTGGCCGGAGCCGGCCAGGGTGGAGGTCTGCTCGGCGGCCGAGGACACCTCGGTCATGGTGCGCACCAGGTCGCGGGAGGTGGCGGCGATTTCCCGCGAGGTGGCGCCGATCTCGGTGGTGGTGGCGGCGGTTTCGGTTGCCGTGGCCTGCTGCTGCTTGGAGGTGGCGGCAATCTCGGTCACCGAGGTAGTAACCTGGATGGCCGAGCGCTGCGCCTGCGATACCAGGCCCTTGAGCTCTTCGGCCATGCCGTTGAAGCCGGTCTCGATCACCGCGAATTCGTCGTTGCGCTCCATCGCCAGGCGCGTGGTGAAGTCGCCGCTACCCATGATCTGCAGGCCTTTCACGACCTGGCGCACCGGCTCGGTGATGGCGCGCATCAGCAGCAGCCCGCAAACCGCTGCGGCGACGATGGCCAGTAACAGAGAAATGAGCATGATCGCCTTGGCAGTAGCCACCTCGTCGACGATGTCGGACGCTGCGGCATCGGCGATTTCCTTGTTCAGTGAGATCAGCTGGTTGAGCGTCTTGCGGCCGTCTTCCCACAACGGCTCCAGGCGTTCCAGCAGCAGGCGCCGCGCGCCGTCACGGTCAGTGCCGTAGAGCTGCAGCACCTGCGCCAGCAAGGTGTCGTACTGGCTCGCCTGCTGCTTGAAGTGAGCGAGCATTTCCTTATCGCGGGGGTCATTGACGGTGAGCTCGTAACGAGCGATGCGCTCGACCAGTGCGTCATGGTTGGCGCGGAATTCCTGGCGACGGGCATCGTCCAGAGGCTTGCCATCACTCAGGCCGACCAGCACCTGGGCCATCAGGATGCTGTCGGTCCATGCCGAACGCACAGTGGTCAGCGCGTAGGTGCCGGGCATGGCGTCCTGACTCACCCGCTGGGTGCTGTGCTCCACCCGCAGCAGGCGCGTGTAGGAAATCACCACCATCAGCAGCATGATCGCGACGACGACGGCAAAGCTGGCCAGGATGCGTTGGCGTAGAGTCCAATTCTTCACAGCGTTCCCCAGAAGATGTGTGGCGTGCCGACGGATGATGGATTCGGGCGGACAATCGCGCGAATGTAAATTCCTACTAAATCGTCAGCAAGATAGGACATATAGTATCTGTAGACGCCTGAAGCTCCTCTCTTTATTCCAAATTTTTAGTACGACGGTTCCTCTCATTCTGACCGCCCCTACTCGCCGTTTCGCCCATACCCGATGTTGAGCCTCTCTCTCGCCGCCCACGCCGGTCTCTTCCTCTCCGCCTTTGGCGCCGCCACCCTGCTGCCGCTGCAATCGGAAGCCGTGCTGGTCGGGCTGCTGCTGGGCGGGCAGTACGCGCTGTGGTCACTGCTGCTGGCGGCCAGCTTGGGTAACGTGCTCGGCTCTTTGGCGAACTGGCTGCTGGGCCGCGGACTGGAGCGCTGGCGCGGCAAGTGCTGGTTCCCCGTGAGCGATGCGGCGTTGGAGAAGGCCCAGCGCCATTACCGGCGCCTTGGCAGCTGGTCGCTGCTGCTGAGTTGGGCGCCGGTGATTGGCGACCCGCTGACACTGATCGCCGGCGTCATGCGCGAGCCGCTTTGGCGCTTCCTTCTGCTGGTCACCGTCGCCAAGGTCGGGCGTTACGCTGTGCTGGCCTGGCTCACGCTCGCCTGAATGAGCCCCATCTCAAAAGCGGACAGGTTTTTCGTCTGCTAGTCCTGTTTTGCCACTGCTGCGAAAAATTGGCGCCAAGTAATATCACAGCGCCATCACCGTGCATGGCAGGGCCCAAAGGCTCCACACATTGGATGAAGAAAAGGGAATTTCACGATGTTCAGAAGCATGAGTATTGGCCGCCGCGCGTCCCTGGGTTTCGCCGTCATGGGCCTGCTACTGGTGTTCCTCGGTCTGTTCTCGCTGTACAAGCTCTCGACCCTGCGCGCCGCTTCCGAAGAGATCGACAGCAACTGGCTGCTGAGCATCAACCACATGAACCAGCTGTCGGGCGACATCGCCCGCATCCGCCTGGAATCCATGCGCCTGCTGGTCAACCACGACAGCGCCGCCCGCGAACGCAGTCTGGGCCTGATCGCCGAAGCGCGGCAGGACAAGGACAAGGTGCTGGCCGACTATCGCCGGCTGATCCTCAGTGCCGAGGAGCAGCAGCGCACCGATGAACTGAAGCAGGCGCTGGACGGCTACCTCGGCTTCGTCGACCAACTGGTGGAGAAGGTTCGCCAGAACGACGACGAAGGCGCGCTGCACATCCTCAACGGCAGCATCGCCCAGCAGGGTGCCGAACTGAATAAGCGCCTCACCGCGCTGATCGACCTCAACCGCAATGGCGCATCAGCCGCCGCCGACCGCGCCGTGGAGCAGTTCCAGAGCGGCCGGCTGGTGGTCAGCGCGATCCTGCTGCTCAGCGTCGGTCTCACCCTGCTGCTGGCCTGGCAGCTCACCCGCAGCATCGTCGTGCCGCTCAACCAGGCGCTGCGCGTGGCCCAGACCATCGCCAGCGGCGACCTCAGCCAGCGCTTCACGGTCGAGGGCCGCGATGAGCCGGCCCAACTGCTCCATGCCCTGGCCGCCATGCAGAACAGCCTGCGCGAGACCATCCGCGGCATCGGCAACTCCGCCAGCCAACTGGCCTCGGCCGCCGAGGAAATGCACAGCGTGATGGAAGAAAGCAGCCGCGCGCTGCAGCAGCAGAGTGACCAGATCGAAATGGCCGCCACCGCCGTCAACCAGATGACCAGTGCCGTGGAGGAAGTCGCCAGCAACGCCGCTTCCACCTCCGCCGCTTCGCGCGAGGCCATCGACGCCGCACGCAGCGGCAGCGAGCGGGTCGACGAAACCTCCAACGCCATCGGGACCCTGGCCGGCGAAGTGGGCCAGGCCTCGCAGCAGGCGGAAGTCCTGGCCAACCAGGCGCAGGACATCGGCAAGGTGCTGGAGGTGATCCGCAGCGTGGCCGAGCAGACCAACCTGCTGGCGCTCAACGCCGCCATCGAAGCCGCCCGCGCCGGCGAGGCCGGGCGCGGCTTCGCTGTAGTCGCCGACGAAGTCCGCTCGCTGGCCCAGCGCACCCAGAGCTCGACCCGCGAGATCGAAGAGCTGGTCTCGGCCATCCAGAACGGCAGCGACCGCACCGTCACCGCCCTGCTCAGCAGCACCGCCCACGCCGAACGCACGGTCAGCCGCACCGGCGAGGCCGGCGCTTCGCTGCAGGTGATCCTGGAGCGCATGTCACTGATCAACGAGCGCAACCTGGTGATCGCCAGCGCCACCGAGGAACAGGCCCAGGTCGCCCGCGAAGTGGACCGCAACCTGCTGACCATCCGTGACCTGGCGACCCAGACCTCGGCCGGCGCCACCCAGACCAGCGCGGCGAGCCAGGAGCTGTCGCGCCTGGCCGTGGACCTCAACGGGATGGTGGCGCGCTTCGTGGTCTGACGGCGACCTGCCCTACTCCCGTTTCGCCAACTGCTTGGCGAAACGGGAAGGTTGGACGGGGAATTTTTCCGGCATTTTCCTATCCAATGGCCATCATGGAACGCCACAGGGTGGATAGATGAACGTATTGAAATTGTCGGCCGTGCTGGCCACCGCCGCGCTGTTGAGCGCCTGCGGAGGCAACGAGGCCAAGGTCTGCGGTTCGGACGACGTGAAGAACCAGCTGGTGAAGATCTTTCTCTCCGGCGCACTTTCCGCCCAGTCCGACGCGCTGAGCAAGGCCGAACTGAAGGACGTAGCCATCATCGACAAGGACCCGGACAGCGGCGTGCTGGAATGCGTCGGCACCTTGACCGTGCCGGTGGTCGGCCAGGTGGCCTCGGGCACCCTGAAATACCAGATCGCGCCGGCGGCCAAGTCCGAGCACGACTACCTGCTGCTGCTCGCCGACGGCCCACTGGCGAACGCCTTCGCCAAGCGCATCGAGGGGATGATCCCGCAGCAGTGAGGGTTATCCACAGGCAATAAAAAACCGGCCTACGTGGCCGGTTTTTTATTGGGCGATTGGATCGCGCGTCGAAGCAATCCGTGGGAGCGTCCCATGGGCCCGCTCCTACAGGTGAACGTGGGTGCCATGCGGTTCGCGAGCAAGCTCGCTCCTACGAAGAGCCCGCTTCTCCGATCCAGCCTTGGCTCTGTTTTTCTACGACTTCCAGAGAAACACCGGCGCACTCCGAACCGCCCCGTTCAGGAGGCCGAGTGGAAGTGGAGTTTCAGGGGTTGAGCGACATGGATGTCGCGAGAGCTGCGATGGGCCAGGGATGGCCCTTCGCAGCGTGCCCCTGAAACTTCGCTTCAACGAGGGAATTTTTCGCCTAAGCGAAAAACCGGATGTCCGGGGCAAGACTTTTTGGTTCCTTTTGTGAGGGCGGCTCTCCGACGTTTGACAAAAGGGACTCGCCGAGAGGCGAAACATGAAGTCCCAGCGCACGCCGAAGCGGCGCAGCCCCCGCCAAGCCAAGGCAGCGCCCTGCAACATCCGAGCAAAAGAAGCGTCGGCCCTGCCGACGGATCACCGGCATGGCACGTTCCTACAGGTGATATCGGCGCCGGCCTGTAGGAGTGCGCCATGCTCGCGACCCGCGGGCAGGACCCGCGACCACCGGCGGATGAAAGGGTCAGAACCCCTCCAGATCGATCAACTCCCCCTCGAAGCGAATCGACCCGCCCTCCTCGTTGGCCTCGCCACCCTGGATCTCCCCGTAATAGGAAAGCCCGTTCTCCAGCGTCACACAGACGTGGGTCGGCTCGTCCGGCGCGTCCAACTGGCCCTTGAAGCTCACCTCGATCACGCCCTCTTCCGGCGCGCTGAGGGTCACCGTCACGCGGGCGTTGTCCACCGCTTCGGCCTCGCGTCCCCAGTGCTCGGCGCTGACGGTCACGGTGGCGATTTCCTGTTTCATGCTCGACGACTCTCCAAAGGCTCCGGCGCCATGCGCGCCGGCTGATGGCGCCAAGGATACCGCGCCGCCGAAGCCGCCGAAACGGCGGTTTCTCCCGGCGACCGCCTGTCGCCTGCCTTTCCCGCACTCCCACGCACCACCCGCCACGGCTGGCTTTGGCCGCTCCGCCCCAAGGCAAATACGCCTTGCGCAAACCGTATTATGGTATACCATGATACCGAATCCCTTCCCCAACCCAGCCGAAGTCACAACTGGAGCGACCCATGAGTTTCGAGATTCGCAAGATCGTCACCTACAGCGAGCAGACCTTCATCGAAGCCGGCAAGGCCACCGACACCCCGGTGACCATGGTCGGCCTGGCCGTGGTGATCAAGAACCCGTGGGCCGGCCGCGGCTTCGTCGAAGACTTGAAGCCCGAGATCAAGGCCAACTGCTCCGAGCTGGGTGCGCTGATGGTCGAGCGCCTGACCGCCGCCATCGGTGGTGCTGACAAGATCCAGGCCTACGGCAAAGCCGCCGTGGTCGGCGCCGACGGCGAGATCGAGCACGCCTCTGCCGTCATCCACACCCTGCGTTTCGGCAACCACTACCGCCAGGCGGTGGACGCCAAGAGCTACCTGAGCTTCACCAACAAGCGCGGCGGCCCGGGCACCTCGATCCAGATCCCGATGATGCACAAGGAAGATGAAGGCCTGCGCTCGCACTACATCACCCTGGAAATGCAGATCGAAGACGCCCCGCGCGCCGACGAGATCGTCGTGGTACTGGGCGCCGCGGACGGTGGCCGTCTGCACCCGCGCATCGGCAACCGTTACATCGACCTGGAAGAACTGGCCGCCGAACAGGCTCAGTGATCCATACCGTGCAGGAGCGCTCCATGATTCGGCTCACCGCTGAACGCACACCGGCCGGCACCAGTTACCTGGCGACCGGCCAGGGCCACCCCGTGGTACTGATCCACGGCGTCGGCCTGAACAAGGAAATGTGGGGCGGCCAGATCGTCGGTCTGGCCCCGCATTTCCAGGTCATCGCCTATGACATGCTTGGCCATGGCGCGAGTCAGCTGCCGCAGCCGGACTGTGGGCTGGTCGGTTACGCCGACCAGCTGCGCGAGCTGCTCGACCACCTGGGCGTGACCAGTGCCACGGTCATCGGCTTCTCCATGGGTGGTCTGGTGGCGCGGGCCTTCGCCCTGCACTACCCCGAGCGCCTGGACGGCCTTGTGGTGTTGAACAGCGTGTTCAACCGCAGCGCCGAACAGCGCGCCGGCGTGATCGAGCGGACCCGCCAGGCCGCCGAACACGGCCCGGACGCCAACGCCGAGGCCGCCCTGTCGCGCTGGTTCAGCCGCGAGTACCAGGCCGCCAATCCGGCGCAGATCGCCGCGATCCGCCAGACCCTTGCCAGCAACGATCCGCAGGGCTATCTGACTACCTATACCCTGTTCGCCACGCAGGACATGTACCGCGTGGACGATCTGGGCAGCATCAAGGTGCCGACCCTGGTCGCCACCGGGGAGCTGGACCCGGGCTCGACGCCGAAGATGGCCACCGAGCTCGCCGAACGCATTCCGGGCGCCAAGGTGACGGTGCTCGACGAACAGCGCCACATGATGCCGGTGGAGTCGCCGCGGCTGGTCAACCAGATGCTGCTCGACTTCCTGCAACAGGCGCAGGTTTCCAAGAATCACGTACAGGGGAATGTCGCATGACCCTCGCACGCTTCCAGATGTTCATCGATGGCCAGTGGGTCGACGCTGTTTCCGGCAAGACCTTCGAGAGCCTCGACCCCGCCCGCGCGCAAGCCTGGGCCGAACTCCCCGATGCCGATGAAGCCGACGTCGAGCGCGCCGTGCAGGCCGCCCAGCGCGCCTTCAACGACCCGGCCTGGCGTGGCCTCACCGCCACTGCCCGCGGCAAGCTGCTGCGCCGACTGGGCGATCTGATCGCCGAGAACAAGGAACACCTGGCGCAGCTGGAAAGCCGCGACAACGGCAAGCTGATCCGCGAGACCCGCGGCCAGGTCGGCTACCTGCCGGAGTTCTTCCACTACACCGCGGGCCTTGCCGACAAGCTCGAAGGCGGCACCCTGCCGCTGGATAAGCCCGACCTGTTCGCCTACACCGTGCACGAGCCGCTGGGCGTGGTCGCCGGGATCATCCCGTGGAACAGCCCGCTGTACCTGACCGCGATCAAGCTGGCCCCGGCCCTGGCCGCCGGCAACACCATCGTGCTCAAGCCTTCCGAACACGCCTCGGCAACCATCCTCGAACTGGCCCGCCTGGCCACCGAAGCCGGCTTCCCGGCCGGGGTGGTCAACGTGGTCACCGGCTTCGGCCCGAGCACTGGCGCTGCGCTCACCCGCCACCCGCTGGTACGCAAGATCGCCTTCACCGGCGGCGCCGCCACCGCGCGCCACGTGGTGCGCAGCAGCGCGGAAAACTTCGCCAAGCTGTCGCTGGAGCTGGGTGGCAAGTCGCCCAACATCATCTTCGCCGACGCCGACCTCGACAGCGCCATCAACGGCGCCGTGGCCGGCATCTACGCCGCCTCCGGACAGAGCTGCGTCGCCGGTTCGCGCCTGCTGGTGCAGGACGAGATCTACGACGAGTTCGTCGCCCGCCTGGTGGAACGCGCCCAGCGCATCCGCATCGGCAACCCGCAGGACGAACAGAGCGAGATGGGCCCCATGGCCACCGCGCAGCAGCTCGCAGTGGTCGAAGGTCTGGTGGCCGACGCCCTGGCCGAAGGCGCCCGCCTGCGCCTGGGCGGCAAGCGTCCGTCGATCGACTCCGAGGGCTGGTTCTACGAGCCGACCCTGTTCGAGTGCGATAGCAACTCGATGAAGATCATGCAGGAAGAAGTCTTCGGCCCCGTGGCCTCGGTCATTCGTTTCAAGGACGAGGCGCAAGCGCTGGCGATGGCCAACGACTCCCAGTTCGGCCTCGCCGCCGGCATCTGGACCCGCGACCTGGGCCGCGCTCACCGCATGGCCCGTGGCGTTCGCAGCGGGATCATCTGGGTCAACACCTACCGCGCGGTGTCCGCCATGGCGCCCATCGGCGGCTTCCACAACAGCGGCTACGGCCGCGAGAGCGGCATCGATTCGGTGCTGGCCTACACCGAGCTGAAGACGGTGTGGATCAACCTCTCGCCAGCGCCCATGCCCGATCCCTTCGTGATGCGCTAAGAGGAGCGACGAGATGATCGAACCTGGCATCTACAAAGAAGTGATGGGCTCCTTCCCGTCCGGCGTCACCGTGGTCACTACCCTGGACGCCGACGGCAAGATCGTCGGCATCACCGCCAGCGCGTTCAGCGCGCTGTCGATCGACCCGGCGCTGGTGCTGTTCTGCCCCAACTACGAATCGGACACCTACCCGGTCCTGCGTGACAGCAAGCAGTTCGCCATCCACCTGCTGTGTTCCGACCAGCAGGCCGAGGCCTACGCCTTTGCCAAGAAGGGCCAGGACAAGGCCAAGGGCATCGAGTGGCGCCTGAGCGAGCTGGGCAACCCGCTGCTGACCAAAGCCACCGCGATCATCGAATGCGAGCTGTGGCGCGAGTACGACGGCGGTGATCACGCGATCATCGTCGGCGCGGTGAAGAACCTGATCCTGCCGGAGCAGGAGGTCACCCCGATGGTCTATCACCGCGGCAAGCTCGGCGCGCTGCCGGAGATAGCCAGCTGACGCTTTCCAAGGCCGCTCGCCATCACCCTCGGCAGCGGCCTTTTTTAATTCTACGTCCCCGCCGCCAGGCGGGGTTGCACCCTGTAGGAGCGCGCCCACAAGGCTTCTCTAAAAAGCGGCCCACTCCTACAGGGAGAGCGAGGAGTACGAGATGAGCAACGAGAAATACGAGAAAGGCCTGGCGATCCGCACCCAGGTGCTGGGCGAGGCCTACGTGAACAAGTCGATCCAGAACGCCGACGACTTCACCCGCCCGCTCCAGGAGATGGTCACCGAGTACTGCTGGGGCCACGTCTGGGGCCGGGACGGCTTATCGCTCAAGGAACGCAGCATGATAAACTTGGCGATGATTTCGGCACTCAACCGCCCCCACGAACTCAAGCTGCACGTGCGCGGCGCTCTGCGTAACGGGTTATCCCGCGAGCAGATCCGCGAGATCCTCCTGCAGGTCGGCATCTATTGCGGGGTTCCCGCGGCGGTGGACAGTTTCCGCCTCGCCCGCGAAGCCTTCGCCGAGGCCGACGCCGAGGAACGTGGTTGATTGCTGGCCCGACTTGACGATGGAGCGCCCGAAGGTGCTCCATCGTTCTTCCTATGGACAGCCAGAACACAGAGCGGACCCCATGAAACGCTTGCCACTCGACGATAGCTTCAAGGTCAATCGCAACCCCGTCACCCTGCGCGAAATCGTCCTCGACAAGCTGCGCGGCGCCATCCTCAACTTCCAGCTGCTGCCGGGCGACCGCCTGGTGGAGCGCGATCTGTGCGATCGCCTGGGCGTCAGCCGCACTTCGGTGCGCGAGGCCTTGCGCCACCTGGAGTCCGAGGGCCTGGTGGAGTTCGCCGATGCCAAGGGTCCGCGCGTCGCCATCATCACCCTGGAAGACGCGGTCGACATCTACGAGCTGCGCTGCGTGCTCGAAGGCCTGATCGTCCAGCTCTTCACCTTGAACGCCAAGGCCCGCGACATCCGCAACCTGGAGCGCGCGCTGGAAGAGAACCGCCAGGCGCTGGAAGACGGCGAGCTGCAGCAGGTGATCGAATCGGTGCAGGGCTTCTACGACGTGCTGCTCGAAGGCTCGGGCAACCGCACCGCCGCCACCCAGCTGCGCCAGCTGCAGGCGCGCATCAGCTACCTGCGGGCCACCTCCGTGTCCCAGGAAAACCGCCGCGCCGCCAGCAACCAGGAAATGGAGCGCATGGTCGAGGCGATCAAGAGCGGCGACCCGGTCGCGGCTCACCAGGCCTCGGTCGACCACGTCCGCGCCGCCGCCAAGGTCGCCCTGGACTACCTGCGCTCCAAGCAGGACGGCGCCGGCAACGTGCGCGACATCGCCACCCCCATCGCGCTCAAAGAGCCGCGCATAGGCCGCTGACGCCATGCCCGCCCCGCGCTTCTGTCCCGCTTGCGGCAGTGGCGGCCTCAGCCGCCAGTGCCCGCCGGGGGATACCCATGAGCGCCTGATCTGCGCGGGCTGCGGTTACATCCACTACGAGAACCCCAAGGTCATTGCCGGCTGCATCATCGAGCACGACGGCAAGTACCTGCTCTGCCAGCGCGGCATCCCGCCGCGCCCAGGCACCTGGACGCTGCCGGCCGGTTTCATGGAAAACGGCGAAACCACCGAACAGGCAGCCCTGCGCGAAGTCTGGGAAGAAACCGGCGTACGCGCCGACATCGTCTCGCCCTACTCCATCTTCAGCGTGCCGAAGATCAGCGAGGTCTACATCATCTTCCGCGCCAGCGTGATCGAGGAAACCGGCGAGCACGGCCCCGAGACCCTGCAGGTGAAATTCTTCGCCCCGGAAGATATCCCCTGGGAATGCATCTACTACCCGGCGATCCGGCAGATCCTCGAACGCTACATCGAGGAGCGCCAGGCCGGCGTCTACGGCATCTACATGGGCAATGACGACACCGGCAAGGTGCACTTCATCCGCTGACGCCGAACTCTCCTGTAGGAGCGTGCCATGCACACGATCCGTCGGCACGGCCGACGATCGATACCGACGCCATCGGCACCCACAAAAAACCCAAGCAAAAAAAGCCCCCGGCTCCACGAGGGAAACCGGGGGTTCAAGGGATGAAACGTCAGAACCGAATCAGTGCGCGCCCTTGGTCAGGTCGCTCTCGTTCCACTGGTCATACACGCACGCATCGGCGGCGGCCCAGCGCACGCGGACTTCGCTGCCGGGGGCCAGCGGCTGGGTGTTGCCGGAAAGCTCCTTCAGCGTCAGGGTCGCACCGCTGGCGATGACCACGCTGCAGGTCAGGCTCTCGCCGAGGAACACCGTCTCGGCCACTTTCGCCGGGATTTCGTTCCAGCCTGCCGCCAGCGGTGTGGCAGCGGCTTGAGCAGGGCTCAGCACCTGGGCTTTTTCCGGGCGCACCATCAGCAGGATGTCCTGGCCTTCGCGCAGGTTCGCGGTCGGGCGGATGGCCAATGCGCGGCCTTCGAACTCCGCCGCGGCGTTCCCGTGGGCACGGGCGCGGAGGAAGTTGGAATTGCCGAGGAACGAGGCCACGAAGGCATTCGGCGGGTTCTGGTAGAGGTCGTAGCCGCTGCCCAGGCCGACGATCTTGCCGTGGCTGAAGATGGCGATGCGCTGGGAAAGGCGCATCGCCTCTTCCTGATCGTGGGTGACGTAGACGATGGTGATGCCCAGGCGACGGTGCAGGTGGCGCAGCTCGTCCTGCAGGTCTTCGCGCAGTTTCTTGTCCAGCGCGCCGAGGGGTTCGTCCATCAGCAGGATGCGCGGCTCGTAGACCAGCGCGCGGGCAATGGCGACGCGCTGCTGCTGGCCGCCGGAAAGCTGCGCCGGGCGGCGGTGGGCGAACTTGTCCAGTTGAACCAGCTTGAGCATGGCGTCGACGCGGCGGTCGCGCTCGGCGCCCTTCTGCTTGCGGATGTCCAGCGGGAAGCCGATGTTGTCGCGCACCGAGAGATGCGGGAACAGCGAATAACGCTGGAACACCATGCCGATGTCACGCTTGTGCGGCGGCACGTTCACCAGCGACCGGCCTTCGACCAGGATTTCGCCGCTGCTGGGCGTCTCGAAGCCGGCCAGCATCGACAGCGTGGTGCTCTTGCCCGAGCCGCTGGAGCCGAGGAAGGTGAGGAATTCGCCGTCCTGGATGTCGAGGGAAATGTTGTCCACGGCGGTGAAGTCGCCATAGAACTTGTTCAGGTTGCGCAGGCTGACCAGGGTCTTCTGCTCGCGGGATTCTTGGATCACGGCACTCATGGCATTTACCTCGGCGCTCAGGCGCGGATTTCGTTGCGCCGGCGCAGGGCGGCGGCGATCACCATCACCAGCACCGACAGGCCGATCAGCAGCGTCGAAGCGACGGCGATCACCGGGGTCAGGTCCTGGCGCAGGGTGGTCCACATTTTCACGGGCAGGGTCTGCAGGGTCGGGCTGGCCATCATCACGCTCAGCACCACTTCATCCCAGGAGACCAGGAAGGCGAACAGCGCGCCGGCGACCATGCCGGGGCGGATCGCCGGGAAGGTCACCTTCATCACCGCCTGCAGGCGCGACGCCCCGCAGATCACCGCGGCGTCCTCGATGGACTGGTCGAACAGCTTCAGCGAGTTGATGATCGAGATGATGGTGAACGGCAGCGCGACTATCACGTGGCTGACCACGAAGGAGAACAGCGTGCCGGTGTAGCCGAGCTTGAGGAACAGCGCATAGACCGCCACCGCGATGATCACCAGCGGCACGATCATCGGCAGGGTGAACAGCCCGTAGAGCATCTCGCGGCCGGGGAACTTGCCGCGCACCAAGGCGAAGGCCGTGGGCAGGCCCAGGGCGACGGAGCAGATCGTGGTGAGGATCGCCACCTTCAGGCTGGCCAGCGCGGCGCTCATCCATTCGGGATTGGAGAAGAACTGGCCGTACCACTTCAGCGTCCAGCCCGGCGGCGGGAACACCAGCCACTGCGAGGAGCCGAACGACAGCAGGACGATGAACACGATGGGCAGCAGCAGGAAGGCCGCTATGGTGCCGGTCGTGAGGTAGAGACCGACGCGCATGCGCCGGCTCATGGCATTGGGTGAGAGCAGCATGGCTTACCTCGCGCTACTGGAAGCCACCGGGGATTCCGGCTGCAGCTTCAGGTAGAGGTAGAACAGCACCAGGGTGATGGCGATCAGCAGCGCGGCGGCGGCGCTGGCCAGGCCCCAGTTGAGGAAGGATTGCACCTGCTGGACGATGAACTCCGGCAGCATCATGTTCTGCGCCCCGCCCAGCAGCGCCGGGGTGACGTAGTAGCCCAGGGACATGACGAAGACCATCAGGCCACCGGAGAACAACCCCGGACGGCACAGCGGAATGAACACCCGGAAGAAGTTGGTCCAGGGGCTGGCGCCGCAGATCGAACCGGCCTGCAGCACCATCGGGTCGATGGCGGCCATGGTCGCCTGCAGCGGCAGCACGATGAACGGGATCATGATGTAACTCATGCCGATCACCACGCCGGTGAGGTTGTGCACCAGTTCCAGCGGCTGATCGATGATGCCCAGCGCCATCAGGGTCTTGTTGATCACCCCCGAGGCCTGCAGCAGCACCAGCCAGGAGTAGGTGCGCGCCAGCAGGCTGGTCCACATCGACAGCAGCACGATGTTCAGCAGCATGCGCCCCCAGCCGCGCGGCACCAGGGTGATCGCCCAGGCCAGCGGGAAGCCCAGCAGCAGGCTGATCACGGTGACCAGCGCGCCGACCGCGAAGGTGTTGAACAGCACCCGCGAGTACGCCGAGTTGGCGAACAGCTGGGCGTAGTTGTCCAGGCCCAGGGTCGGCTCCAGCACGCCGCGCAGCAGCAGGCCGATCAGTGGGGCGAGGAAGAACAGGCCGAGGAACAGCAGCGCCGGCAGCAGATTGCGGAAGCCGCGCCAGCGGTGGGTGAGCACTTCATCCTGTCGCATGGGTTCTGCCTTCGGGGCCGGCGTGCCGGCGGCGCGGGATGCGCCTCCGGTTGCCTGGCCCGGCTGCATCACAGCCATTTTCACTTGACCAGCCATTCGTTCCACCGTGCGGCGATCGCCGGGCCGTTCTTCGCCCAGTAGGCGTAGTCGAGGGTGATCTGCTCCTGCGCGTAGGCGGTGGGCAGGTTCGGCGCGAGGTCGCCCTTGAGCTGGCTGACGCTATCCAGGTTCACCGGAGCGTAGGCGGTCAGGTTGGCGAAATCGGCCTGGCCCTTGGCGCTGCTGGAATTGGCCAGGAACTTCATCGCCGCGTCCTTGTTCTTGGCGCCCTTGGGCACCACGAGGAAATCGGCCATGACCAGGTTCTGCTTCCAGCTCACGCCCACCGGCGCACCATCCTGCTGCAGGGCGTAGATGCGACCGTTCCAGAACTGACCGAGGGTCGCCTCGCCGGAGGCCAGCAGTTGCTGCGACTGCGCGCCGCCGCCCCACCAGACGATGTCCTTCTTGATGGTGTCGAGTTTCTTGAAGGCGCGGTCCAGGTCCAGCGGGTAGAGCTTGTCCTTGGCTACGCCGTCGGCCAGCAAGGCCAGTTCCAGCACGCCGGGGCTCGGCCACTTGTACAGCGCGCGCTTGCCTGGATAGGTGGTGGTATCGAACAGCGCCGACCAGTCCTGCGGCTGCTTGCCACCAACCTTGCCCTGGTTGTAGCCGAGCACGAAGGAGAAATAGAAGGAACCGACGCCATGGTCGGAGACGAAGCGCGGGTCGATGCGGTCGCGCTTGATGGTGTTGAAGTCCAGCGACTCCAGCAGGCCTTCGGCGGCGGCGCGCAGGGCGAAATCGGCTTCGACGTCGACCACATCCCACTGGACGTTGCCGCTCTCCACCATGGCCTTGAGCTTGCCGTAGTCGGTGGGGCCGTCCTGCACCACGGGGATGCCGGTGGACTGGCTGAAGGGTTCGGCCCAGGCCTGCTTCTGCGCATCCTGGGTGGTACCACCCCAGCTGACGAAGCTGAGGCTGTCGGCGCCGAAGGCAGCGGTGCCGGTTGCGCCGAGGAACGCAGCGGTCAGGACCGCCATCGCACGTTTTTTGAACACCATCTTGCTTGCCCTCATTGTTGTGATTGTTCACGGCGGTCTTCGTGGAACGCCTGTCTGGAGCAGGTGGCCGGAGCGTCGTCAGGTTGCGATGGAGTGGCGCGCTGACGGACAGAAATTGCAAGGACTACGGAATGTCATATTATGGTATTCCAAACTTTCCGCAAGTCCCCGGCGACACCGGCCATCGTGGCAGCGAAGCTTGGGTGAACACCGCGCCGTTCCTCGTGTTGCTCAGGTTATTGATTGGAAAGGAAATCTTTTTTCACACTCCCCGCATTGAAGTTTTCTGGCAAAACGCCAGCACGGCGAGCGGACGAACGGATCAGCCCTCGAAAGGCAGCGTTTCCACGACTTCCAGGTCGTAGCCGGTGAGGCCGGCGTACTTCAGCGGTGCGCCGAGGTGGCGAATCTTGCCGACGCCGATGTCCTGCAGGATCTGCGCGCCAGTGCCGACCTCGGAATAGATGCGCGACTGCGAGCGGGTGAACTGCCGCGGCGCCTGGGTGAGCTGCGGTACGCGAGCCAGTAGCGCCTGGGAGGATTCGTTGTTGGCCAGCACCACGACCACGCCGTGACCGACCTCGGCGACCTTCTGCAGGGCGGCCCAGAGGGTCCAGTTCTTCGGCCCGGTGTACTCGGCGCCGACCAGGTCGCGCAGCGGGTCGATCACGTGCACGCGCACCAGGGTTGGCTCGCCGCGCTTGATGTCGCCCATCACCATGGCCATGTGCACGCCGCCTTCGATGCGGTCCTCGTAGGTGACCAGGCGGAAGCTACCGTGCACGGTGGGCAGTTCGCTCTCGCCGATGCGCGCGACGGTGTGCTCGTTGCTCAGGCGGTAGTGGATCAGGTCGGCAATGGTACCGATGCGGATGCCGTGGCGCTTGGCGAAGGCTTCCAGGTCCGGGCGCCGGGCCATGCTGCCATCGTCGTTCATGACTTCGACGATCACCGAGGCCGGGGTCAGCCCGGCCAGGCGCGCCAGGTCACAGCCCGCCTCGGTGTGGCCGGCGCGGGTCAGCACGCCGCCTTCGCGGGCGCGCAGGGGGAAGATGTGGCCGGGCTGCACCAGGTCCTCGGCGCGGGCGCCCGGCTGCACGGCGGTAATCACGGTGTGCGAGCGGTCAGCGGCGGAGATGCCGGTGGAAACGCCGGTGGCCGCCTCGATGGACACAGTGAAGGCGGTGGAATAGGCGCTGCCGTTGGCCGGCACCATCTGCTCCAGGCCCAGGCGGGCGCAGTGCTCGTCGGTCAGCGTCAGGCAGATCAGCCCACGCGCCTCACGGGCCATGAAGTTGATCGCCTCGGGCGTGCAGCGCTCGGCAGCGAGCAGCAGGTCGCCCTCGTTTTCACGGTCTTCGTCGTCGACCAGGAGCACCATCTTGCCCTGGCGGTAGTCTTCGATGATGTCTTCGATGCGGTCGAACGGCATGGTGCGGTACTCGGCTGGATCGTGGATGAAAAAATCTGGTATACCATAATACATTTCTTATCCGAAACAGCAGCAAGCAGAGGTGAACATGAAGGCTTACTGGATCGCTCACGTCGATATCACCGACCCGGAGCAATACAGCGAATACTCCCGCCGCGCCCCGGCGGCCTTCGCCAGGTACGGCGGCAAGTTCCTCGCCCGTGGCGGCCGTTCCGAGGCCCTCGAGGGGCGCCCTACTCCTCAGCGTAGCGTGGTGATCGAGTTCGATTCCTATGAGCAGGCGGTGGCCTGCTACCGCTCGGCGGAATACCAGGAAGCCTGCGCGCACCGGCAGGGCGTGGCGAAGGCGGATATCGTCATCGTCGAGGGGTTCGAGGGGTTCGAGGGGTAAGGCCCCAGCCATGGGCGAGCGGGATTGCCGTCGGCCCTGCCGACGGATCGCTGGCATGGCCCGCTCAGTACCGCTCTGGCTCTGGCTCTGGCTCTGGCTTTGGCTTTGGCTTTAATGAGGCTTCCAGAGAAGTATCCACACGCGCCGACTGCCCCGTTCAGGAGGCCTCGTTGAAGCGAAGTTTCAGGGGTTGAGCGACATGGATGTCGCGAGAGCGCTGTCGGGCCAGGGATGGCCCGTCAGCGCGTGCCCCAGAAACTGCGCTTCAACGAGGGAATTTTTCGCCTAAGCGAAAAACCGGATGTCCGGGGCAAGCCTTCTTGGTTACTTCTTCGGCGTTTGGAAGAAGTGACTTGTAAGTTGTTTTCACCTGCTTCAGACCGCCAGTGACTAGATTTCCAGATCGTGGGCGAGCGAGGGTCGGAGCAGGGTCTTCCTGATAAACCCGAACGGTTGCCTGGGCTCAAAGCCCGTTTC
>NZ_JACVBX010000026.1 GCF_014852585.1 Pseudomonas sp. PDM18
ACAAGGGGCGGTGCCCGAAGGTCGCATTAGTGGCATGCATGCGCGTACTGATCGTGCGGATCAACGCGATGGTGAGAGACGGCACCAGTTGGAGGACAGGTGCCGTGTGAAGACAGTTGCTCCTACAGGTTCAGTGCAGCTGGAGTGTCGACGTCGCGCAGAACGCCTGAATCGCTCACGTCCAACGTCACACAGCGATCACGGTGCGCCTGCACGACTACCCGAGCGCCTTCGTCGCCGCTGAGTTGCATCAGCGCCGGCCAGAACTCGCGGCCGAACAGCACAGGATGGCCGCGCTGGCCGTCGTGAAGCGGGAAGAGAATGGTCGAGGCACCGGCCGCTTCGGCTAATGCACGCAGAGTTTGCGAGGTGATCCATGGCATGTCGCCCAGCAGGATCGCCACAGCCTCAGCCTGGGAATCACCCAGTGAGGCCGCGCCGGCCGCGAGGCTATGCCCCATGCCCAGCGCGGCGTCCTGGCTGTGGACAATCCGGCAGCCAGCGGGCAGGCCAAAATCTTCGGCGCGCTCACCATCACGCAGCACCACCCGGACTTCATTGAATACCGCCTGCGCACGTTCGACGCTGTGCGCCAGCAGGCTGCGTCCATCAGGCAGGGTCGCGCGGCGCTTGTCTGCGCCGAAGCGCGAGCCCTGGCCGGCGGCCAGGACCAGCGCCACGACAGTCACAGCGCCTCGCGGGCGATGCCGCTGCGGGTGCGCAGGATGTCGGCGAGCACGGCCAGGGCGATTTCCGCCGGAGTCTTGCTGCCGAGGTTGAGGCCGATGGGGGCATGCACGCGCGCCAGATCGGCGTCGTTCAGACCGCCGATACGGTGCAGGCGCTCGCGGCGCTTGTCGGAGGTGGTGCGCGAACCCATCACGCCGATGTAGAACGCTTCGGTACGCACGGCTTCGAGCATCGCCAGGTCGTCGATCTTCGGATCGTGGGTCAGGGCGACCACGGCGGTGTCCGCGTGGCAGCCGCCGTTGGCGATGAAGATCGACGGCAGTTCGCGGCGAATTTCGATGCCGTCCAGCACCACGCCGTCCAACGCCTCTTCGCGGGGATCACAGAGGATCACCTCGAAGCCCAGGCCCTTGCCGAACTCTGCACAGAAGTGCGCAACGCTGGAGTAACCCGCCAGCAGCAGGCGCTGCGCAGCGCCGACGCGCAGACGCACCCGGGCTTCGTCACGCTCCACTCGCGGGCCGTGCTCGTGGTCGTCGCTCAGGCGGCGGCTGCCGTCCTGCAGGTTCACTTCGCGCAGCAGGCGGCGCTGGCCGAGCAACGCTGATTCCAGTTCACGAAGGTGGGCCTGCACGTCGCAATCGGCCGCGAGGTTTTCCACCAGCACGTCGAGAATGCCGCCGCAGGGCAGGCGGATATTCGTGCGGGTGTCGGTGCCGTCGCCGTAGCGGACGACGACTACCGGTTCGCTGAACTCACCCTCGGCGACGCGTTCGAGAAAGTCATCCTCGACACAGCCGCCGGACAGCGAGCCGACCCACTGGCCGCTGGCGTTGACCGCCAGCAGCGAGCCCGGCGCGCGGGGCGCCGAGCCGTAGGTGAAGAGCACGCTGCACAGCCACACGCGCTGGCCCGCGTTGGACCACTGGAGCGCCTGCCGGACGACTTGCAGATCGAGATGCTGCACGACTCACTCCGCCTTCAGTTGAGCGACCTGTTGTACGCCCATGTCACCCGGCAGGCCACCCCAGGCCTGGCGCAGGTAGTTGATCAGGTCCGTGAGCTGCTCGTCATTGAGCTTGTCGGCAAACCCCGGCATCGGCTGCATGCGCTCGAAACCGGTGAACTGCTGCTCGCGGATGCCTTCGACGATGACCTTGGCCAGGTTGCGAGAATCGGCCAGGCGCAGGGTGGTGTTGCCCTGCATGGCCACGGCGATGTGCGGCTTGCCCTCGCCATCGTTGCCGTGACAGCCGGCGCAGACGTTGAGGTACTGCTGGCGGCCACGCTTGGCGCTGTCGCTGAGCTGGTCCTCGGCAACCGCCTTGACCACCTTGGCCTGCGGTGGCTGCTCGCCGAGCAGGTAGGTGGACATGGCGGCCAGGTCCTCGTCACCCAGGTGCTGGGTGCTCAGGTGCATCACCGGGAACATCTCGTTGAACATGCTGCCCTGTGGGCTCATGCCATGCTTGAGGAAGCCAGTGAGATCGGCGCTGGTCCAACCGCGCTCGGCCAGGTCCTGGGCCAGCAGGCTCGGCGCGCTGTAGCCGTTGAGCAGGCCGCCGGTGAGGCGCTTGTCCTGCTCCAGGGCGCCAATCTGGTTGCGCGGGGTGTGGCACTCGCCGCAGTGGCCGAGCACTTCCACCAAGTACTGCCCGCGCTGGTACGCCGCGCTCTTGCCCTCGGTGTTTTCCAGCTGGACGCTCTTGCCGTAGAGCATGTTCCAGCCGGTCAGGCCCAGGCGCACATTGAACGGGAAGCTCAGGCTAGTTTCCGGCGCGGCGCGATGCACCGGCGTCTGGCTCATCAGGTAGGCGTAGAGGGCATCGCTGTCCTCGCGCTTGATGAGGTGATACGAGGTGTACGGCATGGCCGGGTAGAGGTTGGCGCCGTCCTTGCGCTTGCCCTCGGTGAGGGCGGCGAAGAACTCGTCGGCGCTGTAATTGCCGATGCCGAAGTCCTTGTCCGGGGTGATGTTGCTGCCATAGATGGTGCCGAACGGCGAGTGGATCGGCAGGCCACCGGCGAACGGCGCGCCGCCCTCGGCGGTGTGGCAGGCCATGCAGTCGGCGGCGCGGGAGATGTACTCGCCGCGCTTGATCAGCTCCTGGTCAGCGGCTTGTGCGCTGACCGCCAGGCCGAAGCCGACTGCCAGCGCGAGGCCGGAAAGAATGCGCTGCATGCTCAACCCTCCTTGACCAGGCCGAGATCGGTCAGCACTTCACGGGTGGCGTCGTAGTAACGCACGTACCCGGTGCAGCGACAGATGTGGTGGCCAAGGCTCGCCTCGATGGTCGACTCCAGTTCGCTCTTCTTCAACGGCTGGCGCTGGGCCTTCTCCACCAGCACGGTGGCGGCGTTGACGAAGCCCGGTGCGCAGTAGCTGCACTGGAAGGCGAAGCGATCGACGAACTTCTGCTGGATCGGGTTCAGCTCCTTCACCGAACCGTCTTCCTCACGCTTGGCGTGGCCCTCGATGGTGCGCACTTTCTTGCCTTCGAAGTAGTGCGCGCCGGTGATGCAGGTGCGCACTTCCTCGCTGGTGCCGTCGGGGTTGTCGACGATCACCACGCAGGCATGGCAGATGCCCTGGCCGCAGCCCAGGCGAGAACCGGTGAGGTTCTGGTATTCATGCAGGTAGTCGATCATCGGCAGGTCCTCGGGAACCTCGACCGGACCGACGGTTTGACCATTCAGGGTCAGGTTGAGCGGACGGTTAGCCATTGAGGGCCTCCTTGATGCGAGCGGGGGTGATGGGCAGGTCGCGGACGCGCTTGCCGATGGCGTGGGCCACGGCGTTGCTGATGGCGCCGACCACCGGGATCATCACCACTTCGGCGATGCCCTTGGACGGGTCGCTGGGCGAGAGAGGCGGAAGGATTTCCGAGCTCTGCTGCCAGACGGCCACGTCTTTCGCCTTCGGAAGACGGTAGCGGTTGAAGTTCCAGTCGCCCTCGCCTGGGCCACCCTCGTATAGCGGCATGTCTTCGAGCAGTGCATGACCGATGCCCATGGCGGTGCCGCCTTCGATCTGGCCTTTCACCAGTTCCGGCACCAGCACGCGACCGCACTCGATCCAGCTGTGGTGGTTGAGCACGCTGACTTCGCCGTTGCCCTTGTTCACCTTCAGCTCGACGATGGTCGCCACCGGGCTGTAGTAGGTCACCGCGGCGTTGTTCAGCTGCACCGGCGGATAGGCCACGTTCTGGCGGTCCAGCAGGTGGAAGCCGGCGCTGTTCATCTGCGCTTTCTTCATGCCCGGAGCGCCGTCGCCGTATTTCACGGCCAGGGCGTCCAGGGGCAGGCGGTCACGCACGCCGTCGATGACGAAGTCGCACTCTGCCCAGCTCCAGCGGTTGAAGCCATGGACAGTGGCGCCGGTAACCAGGCCCTTGTCGTGGGCGACCTGGGCCAGCTCGGCGAACGACAGCGGTTGCAAGCCGTTGGCGGTGAGTTTGCCGTCGACCCAGTGGGCGTCTTCGCGGCGCACCACCAGCGGGTTGGCCGCGCCGTTGAAAGGACCGCGACGCCATATTTCCAGGGCCGCCGGCCACAGGCCGTGGTTGAACAGCACACGCGCCGCTTCACGGGTCGCGTGGCTGAAGTAGTAGGCCGAGTTGGTCGCCGACGACGCCGAGGCGTACTTGCCGACCCAGCGCGGGTTGCGCAGCTTCTCGTCCTGGGTGGGCTGGTTCATGGTGTAGGGGTCTTCGCCGCTGAGCAGCTGAAGTTCCGGCCACTCGGTCTCGGCGGTCTTCATCTCGTCCGCCGGTTTGCCGAGGAAGTCGGCCACCACCAGCGCCTGGGAAGTGGACATGCCGGTGCCGATCTCGATGCCGATATGGCGCATGTGCACCTTGCCCTGGGCATCGAACTCGATGCTCGCCATGGGCGCTTCGGAGCCGGTGCCGAAGTCCTTCTGGCAGATGGCGAAACCAACGCCGTACCAGTGATCCGGGTCCTTGGCGTCCATCTCTTTCTTGCGCGCGTCGCGGGTCTTCCACCACTCGTGGGCGGCGGCCTTGTCGAGGATCTCGTGCAGGCGCAGGGCGCCGGCGGGGATTGCGCCCTGGGTGTTCTTCATGCCGGATTTGAGCGCGTTGACGCGGCGCAGCTCGATGGCATCGACGCCCAGGCGGCCAGCGATCTCGTCCACCATCATCTCGGTGGCGGCCATGCTCTGCAGGGTGCCGTAGCCACGCATGGAACCGGCCTCGACGGCGCGGGAATGGTAGGCGGTGACCTGCAGGTCGTTCTGCGGCATGTAGTAGATCGACTGCGCCGCGGTGGCGCCCACAGCGGCCACGGACGGGCTGTAGTTGATGCGCCCGCCGCCGTCCACGCTCATCTCGGTGCGGAAGATCTTGAAGGTCATGTCCTTCTTGTCCACCGCCAGCTGGTAGCGAATGTCGAACGGGTGGCGCTTGATGCCGCTCTGGAACTGCTCGTAACGGTCATTGGCCAGGCGCACCGGTACACCGTTGCCATACAGCGCAGCCAGGGCCGCATAGAAGACGAAGATGTTGTGGTCCTTGGAGCCGTAACCCACGGTGTAGCCGGGGTGCATGTTCAGCTTGGCCAGGCCGAAGCGCGACGGGGCGATCATGTGCGCCGTCTCGAAGGCAGCCTCGAACGGGCACTGGGTGGCGACCACGAAGTGCAGGGTCTTGCTCGCCGGGTCGTACCAGCCGTTGCCGTTGTCCGGCTCCATGGCGGCCGGTTCGATGGACGGGGTCTTGTAGCGCTCGTCGAAGACCAGCCAGTTCTCCGGCGGGTTGTCGATCTGGTCCTTGATCTTCTGCGCGTAGAACAGGCCCTGCTCGGTGAGATCACCGTGCTGGTTGGGCTGCTGGTTCCACACCGGTTTGCGCTCGCGGATCATCGGGAAGAGGATCGAGTCCTTGAGGCTGGAGAACTCGTCCGGATCGGCCGAGGTCGCGCCGCCGACACGTACGTAGCGGAAGCTGCCGTAAGGGTCGCCCTGGTACAGCGGGGCCTGCGCGCCGTAGCGGATCGCCTTGTCGTTGAACTTCATCTTCAGCTTGGCCTGACGGAAGCGCTCGAAGTCGTTCCAGATCAGGATGGCCACCGGGTGGCCGATGAACATCGGCACCTTGCCGCGCGGCAGCAGCGGGTCCGGGGCGTGGGCTTCGGGGAAGACGATGCCGTCCTTGTCCAGGTCCTCGGCGGTGACGATGCGGTCAGGCTGCAGGTCGGTGCCCAGCCAGGCGAGGTCGATACCGTCGAAGATGCGATCGGCCTTGATGGTCTTGAGCAGCATGGCGTGGCCCTGCTGCTGCGGCCAGCCGGGCATGTCCTTGGCGCGGATGTCACGGGCGAACACCTTGTTGCCGCAGACCTTGGACAGCGCGTCGTTACGGAAGCGCGCCTTGCCGTCGTGGCCCATCCACTGCTGGGGGGAGACGGTGACGGAGTTCTCCATCAGGGCAGCGAAGGCCCGGCTGCCGAGCGGCGCCATGGTCACGCTGACACCGGCAATCAGCCCGCCTTGCAGGAAGGCGCGCCGGGAAATATCACGGTTGGACATGGTTCATCCTCTGAGCGGTGAAGGTCCGCCCATGTCGTTTTTTCTGTGCGGGAGAGAGTTCGGAGGACGCGGAATCGCGGGCGTCTCGGGGATGGCGCCGAAGGAAAGATCCTGCAGAAAAACCTGACTCTTCTGTCAACTTTAACGCACCTCAATAGTGCGAAGCAAAGTCAATCGGGCGGCTTGTCGCGGCGATGAAAATTTTAGTCGACGCATCGAGACGATTAGCCAATTGCGGATTTCGCCGACGACAGGCGTAAAAGTGTTACAGCGTGCTACGCTGCGCAGCCCTTGCTTAGCCTCCTAACGAAAGCACTTTTCCATGACCGCCGAAGCCACGTCCCTGCTGCGTCATCGCCCCTTCCTCGCCTTCTGGCTGGCCCGCGTCTGCACCGCCAGCGCCTTCCAGATGATCACTGTGGCCATCGGCTGGCACATCTACGAGCTGACCCACAACGTGCTCGACCTCGGCCTGGTGGGACTGGTGGAATTCACCCCGCGCGTGCTGTTCATGCTGCACACCGGTCACGTCGCCGACCGCTACGACCGCCGACGCATAGCCTCGCTCTGCCAGATCGGCCAGGGCCTGATCGCCGTGGCGCTGGTGGTGGGTGCCAGCACCGACAACGTGACCCGCGAGATGATCTTCGTGATGGCCTTCCTGCTGGGCACCGCGCGGGCCTTCGAGATGCCCACCACCCAGGCGCTGCTGCCGAACATCGTGCCCACCGCACTATTCCCCCGCGCAGTGGCGGCGTCCGCCTCGGCGATGCAGGCCGCGACCATCGCCGCGCCGGCCTTCGGTGGCTTCCTCTATGCCTTCGGCGCCTTCTGGGTCTACATGCCCACCGCAGTGCTGTACTTCATCGCCTGCACCCTGGTGCTCACGCTGCCCAAGCGCCAGGCGCCGGCTGCGCAAGGCAAGGCGACCCTGGAATCGCTGCTGGCCGGCATCCGCTTCATCCGCAGCCGCCCGGACATCTTCGGCGCCATCTCCCTGGACCTGTTCGCCGTGCTGCTCGGCGGCGCCACCGCGCTGCTGCCGGTGTTCGCCAAGGACATCCTGCTCACCGGTCCCTGGGGCCTGGGCCTGCTGCGTTCGGCCCCGGCGGTGGGTGCGCTGCTGATGTCGTTCTGGCTGGCGCGCTTCCCCATCGAACGCAACGTCGGGCGGATCATGTTCCTCGCCGTAGGCATCTTCGGCGTCACCACCATCGCCTTCGGCCTGTCGACGTCCTTCTGGTTCTCCCTGGCGGTGCTGGTGGTGCTGGGCGCGGCGGACATGATCAGCATGGTCATCCGTGGCGCCTTCGTGCAGCTGGAAACCCCGGACGAGATGCGCGGCCGGGTCAGCGCGGTGAACGGCCTGTTCATCGGCGCCTCGAACCAGCTGGGCGAATTCGAATCCGGCCTCACCGCCCACTGGCTCGGCACCGTGCCGGCCGTGGTGCTCGGCGGGGTCGGCACGCTGGTGGTCACCGGGGTGTGGATGAAGCTGTTCCCGACGCTGGCCAGGCGCGACAAGTTGCACTGATCGCCACGCCGCGCGCTCCTACAAAAACCAATCCCGACCGCTGGACAAAAAATCCCCCGCCGGAAGCACCGGCGAGGGATGTGGGAACGGACGCTGCGAGCAGCGCCCGGATGGGATCGATTGCGTGAAACTAGTGCGGTGTGCCCAGCCCCGCCGCGCTCATGAACAGGCGCATCAGCCAGGCAGCGATACCCAGGCCGGCGACGCTCAGCGCCCAGATCAGCACCAGCCAGCCCAGTCGCTTGCGCAGCGGCGCCTTCTGCTGTTCCTCGTGAGTCATGCTGCGCACCTCTAGTGGTAGCCGTCGCCGTGCTTCACCTTGCCGCGGAATACGTAGTAGCTCCACGCGGTGTAGACGAGGATGAACGGGATGATGAACAGCGCGCCCACCAGCATGAAGCCCAGGCTCTGCGGCGGGGCCGCGGCGTCCCAGATCGACATCGACGGCGGGATGATGTTCGGCCATAGGCTGATACCCAGCCCGCTGTAGCCCAGGAAGATCAGCGCCAGGGTGAGCAGGAACGGCTTCACGTGGTCATTGCGCGCCACCGAGCGCAGCAGTCCGTAGAAGGTCAGCAGCACCAGCAGCGGTACCGGCAGGAACCAGAACAGGTTCGGCAGGCTGAACCAGCGCTGGGCGATGTCTTCGTGAGCCAGCGGGGTCCACAGGCTGACGATGCCGATCACGGCCAGCAGCACCAGCGCCAGCGGCTTGGCCAGATCATGCATGCGCTCCTGCAGGCGGCCTTCGGTCTTCATGATCAGCCAGGTGCAGCCCAGCAGGCTGTAGGCCACGACCAGGCCGAGGCCGCAGAACAGCGGGAACGGCGCCAGCCAGTCCAGCGAACCGCCGGCGAAGGCGCGGTTTTCCACCGGAATACCTTCGATGAAAGCCCCCAGCGCCACGCCCTGGAAGAAGGTCGCCACCAGCGAGCCTGCGATGAACGACTTGTCCCACAGGTGACGCTTGTTGGCCCGAGCCTTGAAGCGGAACTCGAAGGCCACGCCGCGGAAGATCAGCCCGACGAGCATCAGGATCAGCGGCAGGTACAGCGCCGAGAGCACGGCTGAATAGGCCACCGGGAAGGCGCCGAACAATCCCGCGCCGCCCAGTACCAGCCAGGTCTCGTTACCGTCCCAGACCGGCGCGACGGTGTTCATCATCACGTCGCGGTCGCCTTCGTCCTTGAAGAACGGGTAGAGCATGCCGATGCCCAGATCGAACCCGTCCATCACCACGTACATCATCACGCCGAAGATGATGATGATCGCCCAGATCAGCGGAAGATCGATTCCCATGGCTCAGTTCCTCCCTGCCGGGCTTGCGTTGTCATCGTCGTCGAAGTCGTCCTCGGCAGCCGACAGCGGCCGTGCCGGAGTGCGCTTCTGACCGGCGCCGCCGTGGCTGGTCTCGCGGCCTTCGTGGGTGACCGGACCCTTGCGCACCAGGCGCATCATGTAGCCGATGCCCACGCCGAACAGGGTGAAATACACCAGCACGAACATCACCAGGGTCAGGCTCATCTGCGTGACGCTGTGGTTGGACACCGCATCCGAAGTACGCATCAGCCCGTAGACGACCCACGGCTGGCGACCGATTTCGGTGGTGAACCAGCCGGCGAGGATCGCGATCAGGCCGGATGGCCCCATCCACAGCACCAGATGGAGGAACGCGCGGTTCTCGAACAGGCGCTTGCGCCAGCGCAGCCAGACGCTCCACAGGCCCACCAGGATCATCAGCAGCCCCAGGCCGACCATGACGCGGAACGACCAGAAGATGATGGTGGAGTTGGGCCGGTCGGCTTTCGGGAAGTCCTTCAGCGCCGGGATCGGCTCGGTGAGGCTGTGGTTCAGGATCAGGCTGCCGAGCACCGGAATCTCGATCTTGAAGCGGGTTTCCTCGCGCTCCATGTCCGGCCAGCCGACCAGTATCAGCGGCGTCGGGCCGCCTTCACTGTTGTCCCAATGGCCTTCGATGGCGGCGATCTTCGCCGGCTGGTGCTTGAGGGTATTCAGGCCGTGGGCGTCGCCCACCATGGCCTGGATCGGCGCGACGATCAGCGCCATCCACATGGCCATCGAGAGCATCTTTCGGATCGCCGGGTTGTCGCGGCCGCGCAGCAGGTGCCAGGCCGCCGAGGCGCCGACGAAGAAGGCGGTGGCGACGAACGAGGCGATCGCCATGTGCAGCAGGCGATAGGGGAAGGACGGGTTGAAGATGATCGCCAGCCAGTCCACCGGCACCACGATGCCGTTGACGATCTCGTGGCCCTGCGGGGTCTGCATCCAGCTGTTGGAGGCGAGAATCCAGAAGGTGGAGATCAGCGTGCCGATGGCCACCATCACTGTGGCGAAGAAGTGCAGGCCCGGACCGACACGGTGCCAGCCGAAGAGCATGACGCCGAGGAAGCCGGCTTCGAGGAAGAACGCCGTGAGCACTTCATAGGTCAGCAGCGGGCCGGTGACGCTCCCGGCGAAGGCCGAAAAGGCGCTCCAGTTGGTGCCGAACTGGTAGGCCATGACGAGTCCGGAGACCACGCCCATGCCGAAGTTGACGGCGAATATCTTCGACCAGAAATGATAGAGGTCGCGGTAGACCTCCTCATGGGTCTTCAGCCACAGGCCTTCGAGCACCGCCAGGTAGCTGGCGAGGCCGATGGTGATGGCGGGGAAGATGATGTGGAAGGACACGGTAAAGGCGAACTGGATCCGGGCCAGGTCGAGCGCCTCTAATCCGAACATGACGATTCCTCTTCAGGCTGACGCCCGCCACTACCTGGGCCGGGCACCTTGCCATGCGCATGCGCAGGGCGTTCTTGCGTGATGTCTGTATTTCCAATGACTCAGTTTCGAGCCACCGATCTGGCGTCGGTTCGGGTTCTTTTTGCCGCCCAATCAGAATGGACCACCATCTGCATTGACGCCGCTCAAGAAACTGCATCGATCTTACGCGCCCACCGGTCGCGGGCTGGAGTGGTGGGTTGCCGCGCGACGGGGTGTCGCGCGACAGGTTGTCTCAGGGGAGACCGCGACCTCCCTTATGAACAAAATCGAATATGAAAATGAAAAATTAATATTTTATTGGAATAACAAGTGCGGGTAACTTTCGCTGCAACCGCTGCCGAGTGAGCTGCGGAAAAAAGAATCCACCGCCCGTACGAAGGCCCCATCCCGGCCGGCCCGGACGCCAGCGGTCATCTGCCCCACAAGGACATCGCAATGAAAAAGCTGCTGCTTCTGACCGCCCTCGCCGCTGCCTTCACCACTTCCGCCTTCGCCAACGAGAAGCTCGTTGTCGCTGCCACGCCGATCCCCCACGCCGAGATCCTCGAGCTGATCAAGCCGACCCTGGCCAAGGAAGGCGTGGACCTGGAGATCAAGGTCTTCACCGACTACGTGCAGCCCAACGTGCAGGTCGCCGAGAAGCGCCTGGACGCCAACTACTTCCAGACCAAGCCGTACCTGGACAACTTCAACTCCGGCAAGGGCACCAACCTGGTCACCGTGACCGGCGTGCACGTCGAGCCCTTCGGCGGCTACTCGAAGAAGTACAAGTCCATCGACCAGCTGCCTGACGGCGCCACCGTGGCCATCCCCAACGAAGGCAGCAACAGCGGCCGCGCCCTGCTTCTGCTGCAGAAAGCCGGCGTGATCAAGCTGAAAGATCCGAGCAACGCCCTGGCCACCCCGAAAGACATCGCCGAGAACCCCAAGCACCTGAAGTTCAAGGAACTGGAATCGGCCCTGCTGCCGCGCGTGCTGGACCAGGTCGACCTGGACCTGATCAACACCAACTACGCGTTGGAAGCCAAGCTCAACCCGGTGAAGGACGCACTGATCCTCGAAGACCGCAACTCGCCCTACGTGAACTACCTGGTGGCGCGTCCGGACAACAAGGACAGCGATGCCCTGAAGAAACTCTCCGCCGCCCTGACCAGCCCGGAAGTCAAAGCCTTCATCGAGAAGAAGTACAACGGCGCCGTGGTGCCAGCCTTCTGACCCGTCGCCCGGCAGACTGCCGGGCGCAACGACTCCCACGCTGGGCGCACCTCGAGTGCACCCGCTTCAACGCCGGTGGGCAGGTTCCACCGGCGTTTTTCTTTCCAAGGACCTGCCATGAGCGACCACGCCAAAGGCCCCTCCACCCGCGCCGTACATGCCGGCCACGATGCCGACCGGCGCATGGTCACCCGTGCCAAGAGCCAGCCGATCTACCAGAGCTCGGTGTTTGTCTACGACTCGCTGGAGCAGGTCGACGACTTCCTCGCAGGCAACCCCGACAACTACATGTACACGCGCATCGGCAACCCCAACCACAGCGCCGTGGAAGAACTGCTGCGCGAGCTGGAAGGCGGCGAGGACGCGCTGTTCTCCGCCTCCGGCATGGCGGCCATTTCCGCCGCGCTGCTGGGCGTGCTTGGGGCCGGGGACCACCTGATCGCCAGCCGTGAGCTGTACGGCACTACCCAGAGCCTGATCGAAAAGGAACTGACGCGCTTCGGCATCGCCTCCAGCCTGCTCGACCTCAACGACCTGGCGGCGGTGGAAGCGGCAATCACCCCGACCACGAAGCTGATCTACACCGAGACCGCCTCCAATCCGCTGGTACGCATCAGCAACGTCCCGGCGCTGGCCGAGCTAACCCATCGTCACGGTCTCAAGCTGCTGGTGGACAACACCTTCCTCTCGCCGGTGCTCTACCAGCCGCTGCGCGATGGCGCCGACCTGGTTGTCCACAGCACCACCAAGTACCTCAACGGCCACAGCGACGCCATGGGCGGCGCGCTGGTCGGCGATGCGCAGTGGATCGCCGCCGCGCGGCGCTTCCAGATCAACGCCGGCGGTAGCGCCAGCCCCTTCGAGAGCTGGCTCAACTTCCGCGGCGCCAAGACCCTGGCCCTGCGCATGAAGGCCCACTCGCAGAACGCCCAGGCACTGGCCGAAGCCCTCGAAGCGCACCCGCAGGTCGACCGTGTGTTCTACCCCGGCCTACCCTCGCACCCGGACTTCGAACTGGCGCAGCGGCTGTTCCGCAAAGGCCATTCGGGCATGTTGAGCTTCACCCTGAAGGGCGGCCTCGACCAGGTCGACACACTGATCGGCGAGCTGCAACTCGCTGCCTTCGCCCCATCGCTGGCCGGCGTTGCCAGCAGCATCACCCACCCCGGCAAGACCTCGCACCGCGCGCTGTCCGCCGAGACCCTGACCGCGCTGGACATCCATGACGGCACCATCCGTGTGTCGGTGGGCATAGAGGACAGCGAGGACATCGTCCGCGACTTCCTGCAGGCGCTGGACGCGCTGTAGAAGCAGAAGGAGAAACACCATGAATGCACCCCACGCGCCGCTACCACTGCTGACCTTCCCCGACGCCGACAAGAGCCCACTGAGCATCCGCGCCAAGGCGCTGGTGTTCTTCGACCCGCGCTCCCATGAAGTGCGCGACGAGGTGGAGCGCCTGGCGCCGCTGCCGCAGCCGGTGCTGATCCACGGCGAGACCGGTACCGGCAAGGAGCTGCTGGCTCGCCACATCCATCGCGCCAGCGAGCGCCCCGGCCTGTTCGTCGCGGTCAGCTGCAGCGCGCTTAGCCGCAACTACGCCGACGCCGAGCTGTTCGGCTACGCGCCCGGCGCGCACAACGGCCCGGTGGGCAGCCGCGCCGGCTGGTTCGGTTCAGCCAACGGCGGCACGCTGTACCTGGACGAGATCGCCGACCTGCCGCTGTCGCTGCAGCAGAAACTGCTGCGCGTGCTGCAGGAGCGCGAAGTGCTGCGAGTAGGCGCGCGCGAACCGGTGCCGGTGGACGTGCGCCTGGTCGCCGCCACCAGCATCGATCTGGGGCAGGCGGTGAAAGCGGGAAAATTCCTCGAAGGGCTGCAGCAGTATCTGCACGACGGCAACCTCACGCTGCCGCCACTGCGCGAACGCATCGGCGATATCCAGCCACTGGCCGAATACTTCCTCGGCGTGCATGCGCAAAGGCTGGAACTGCCGGTGCCGCAGATCGCCACGGATACGCAGCGCGCACTGGAAGGCTATTCGTGGCCGGGGAATATCCGCGAGCTGGAGAACGTCATCCATTTTGCCCTGCTGGTCAGCCCGGACGAGGAGATTCGGCCGGAGCACCTGAACTTTTCAGGCGGCGTGGCGGGGTCAGGCGGCGTGGCGGGGGCGGAGGGCGTATCGGGACCAGGTAGCGTGGCGGAAGCCAGCGAAGAGGCGCTGGAGCGTCTGGTGCGCCAGCCCGGCGTCGAAGTGCAGCTGCGGGCGCTGCTGCAACGCCTGGAGCACGAGCGCGGCTGAGTGGCCGCGCTGTAGTCGCCAGCGCGACCCGAAGGGCCGCGCACAGGCGACTGCATGCAACTGGGGGGATTACTTGGTGGCGGTGTTCGAGTGAGCAACCACCGGGGTGCACGACGGGTTGGTCAGCTTGGCCGGATCGGTCAGCAGGCCCGGCATCATGCGCGAGGTGCAGTTGAACACGCGGCCTTTGGTGGTGGTGGCGACGTAGGAGAGTTCCTGGGCACCGAGGGCGTCCGGCTGACCGGCTTTGACGTCGCTGACGACCAGTTCGTCGGAAGAGGCCAGGCCAATCATTTGAGCGGTGGCGGCTTGCAGCGGAACGATGGCCTGGTTGGTGGTCATGGTCTGGCAACCGGCCAGCGAAGCGAAGAGTGCAGTGGCAATGGCGATGCGTTTGAAGTCCATCTCGAAATACTCCCTGTTGGTGGTTTTTTGTCTTGCGGGGGGAGACTAACGGAATCGGCAAGTCAATCGCCATAGCCGTTTCACATGTTTTTCACGAAAAATTGCACACCCGTTCAAGCTTCCTGACTGCAACCCGCTCTATTCCGGCAACTGTGCTATGCGAAGAACTGTTTCACCCGCCTGACAACCGGTAATCGCGGCAAAGCCAGATATGACGCTGAACCGTTTCACCTTTAGCGACGAACGGTCGCAGTGAAAGGCTTTGCCGAGTAACAGGTCGGCAGGAGGGAATCCTGAACAAATAGTCAATTTCAGGACTATTTACCGCAAAAAAACAGCATTGCAGTCTCATCGACCACATCAATACCGCTCATCAAGACCATTCACTTCTTTTTGTCACAATCTTCAGGGAAAATGGCTATCAGGCGGTCGGGACCCATTTTCCCCGGCGCCATTGGAGACTATCGTGACCAGCTTTGCCGCTCTTGCTAACTTCTTCGCCGCCACCGCTTTTCTGACCGCGCCCGCGAAGGCCGACCCGGAACGCCGTGAAATCCGTGAGGCGAAAAAGAACCGCCGCAAGTAAAGCAGTACCCGCTCCGCTCGGCCCTCGAACAGGGCCGGCGGCGGGACCATCGGTCCCGCTGATTGGCCTTTCAGGGCTCAATCGTGTTTTCATTGAATGCTTGTTCAAGGAAAACTTCGAGGGACCCCGCCCGTTTTGTCCGTTGCACAATCCTCCCCGTCCGTAACACCCTCCCCCGCCATGCGCATGAATCCACCGGTCTTCTACGGTGCGGCCGCGCTGATCCTTCTCTTCGCCCTGATCGTCATCGCCCAGCCGCAACAGGCAGGTGAATGGCTTCTCGCCGCGCAGTCCTGGGCCGCCGACAGCGTCGGCTGGTACTACCTGCTGGCGATGACGCTGTACCTGATCTTCGTGGTGGTCACCGCGCTTTCCGGCTACGGAAAGATCAAGCTCGGTGCCGACCACGACGAGCCGGAATTCAGCTACCTGTCCTGGGCCGGCATGCTGTTCGCCGCCGGCATCAGCATCACCCTGTTCTTCTTCTGCGTATCCGAGCCGCTGACCCACTTCGCCCAGCCGCCGCAAGGCGAGGCCGGCACTCCGGAAGCGGCACGCCAGGCCATGCAGCTGCTGTTCCTGCACTGGGGCCTGCACGGCTGGGGCGTGTTCGCCCTGGTGGCGATGGCGCTGGCCTACTTCGCCTACCGCCACAACCTGCCGCTGGCGCTGCGCTCGGCGCTCTACCCGCTGATCGGCAAGCGCATCAACGGCCCCATCGGCTACACCGTGGATTGCTTCGGCATCATCGCCACGGTGTTCGGCCTGGGCGCGGACATGGGCTTTGGCGTGCTGCAACTCAACGCGGGCCTCGACTTCCTGTTCGGCATCGCCCACAGCCACCCGGTGCAGATGACGCTGATCGCGCTGATGATGGGCGCGGCAATCTTGGTCGCCGTGTCGGGTGTCGACAAGGGCATCCGTCTGCTGTCGGACATCAACATGCTGCTGGCCTGCGCGCTGCTGCTCTTCGTGCTGTTCGCCGGCCCCACCCAGCACCTGCTCAATACCCTGGTGCAGAACATCGGCGACTACCTCGGCGCGCTGCCGACCAAGAGCTTCGACCTCTACGCCTACGGCAAGGACGGCAGCGACTGGCTGGGGGGCTGGACGGTGTTCTACTGGGCCTGGTGGATCGCCTGGGCGCCCTTCGTCGGCCTGTTCATCGCGCGCATCTCGCGTGGGCGGACGATCCGCGAGTTCGTCTTCGGCGTACTCTTCATCCCGCTGGGCTTTACCCTGGCGTGGATGTCGATCTTCGGCAATAGCGCCCTGGACCAGGTGCTCAACCACGGTTTCAGCGAACTGGGCCGGGTGGCGATCAGCGATCCGTCCATGGCGCTCTACCAGATGCTGCAGAATTATCCGGCCAGCCGCGCGGTGATCGCGGTGACGGTGCTGGTCAGCTTCGTCTTCTTCGTCACCTCGGCGGACTCCGGCACCGTGGTGCTCTCCACCCTCTCCGCCCATGGCGGCAGCGCCGACGACGACGGCCCGAAGTGGCTGCGGGTGTTCTGGGGCGTGGCCACCGCACTGGTCACCGGCGGCCTGCTGTTCGCCGGCAGCATCGATGCGCTCAAGTCAGCGGTGGTGCTGACTTCGCTGCCATTCTCGCTGATCCTGCTGCTGATGATGTGGGGCCTGCACAAGGCGTTCTACCTGGAGTCCCAGCGTCAGCGTGCACGCACCCATTCGCTGGCACCGCCGCCTTCGGCAAAGCCCGGCGGCTGGAAGCGGCGCATCTCCCAGGCAGTGCACTTCCCTACCCGCGACGAGGTGTACCGCTACATGGTCGATGTAGTCAGCCCGGCGATCGCCGAGGTTTCCGAGGTATTTCGCGAGAAGGGCCTGCAAGTGGATTCGGACCTGGACCTGAGCAACCTCGAAATAGGTCTGGAGATCGGCCACGGCGCGCAGCATCCGTTCCTCTACCAGGTGTCGATGCGCGGCTACTTCACCCCATCCTTCGCCCGCGCCGGCATGGGCGGCCTGCACCTGAAGAACCGTCGCTACTTCCGCGCCGAGGTGCACCTCTCCGAAGGCAGCCAGGACTACGACCTGATGGGCTATAGCAAGGAGCAGATCATCAACGACATGCTCGACCAGTACGAGCGGCACCTGCAGTTCCTGCATCTGGTGCGCTAAGCCCGTACACCCACGAAAAAGGCGCCCGCAGGCGCCTTTTTCGCATTACGGCCAAGGGTCAGGCGCGGGTGCCGGTCAGCACCTTGCGGTAGAACAGCACGCAGATCGCCACGAAGACCACCAGGCCCAGCCATTGTGCGGTGTCTTCGAAGCCGTCGCCGACCAGCGCCAGCGGCGCGGCAGAACCCGTGGCGCCGATGATGGCGGCGAGCAGGATGCCCATCAGGCTCTCGCCGACGATCAGTCCGGAGGCCAGCAGCACGCCACGGCGCTTGGGCTCATCGGAGAACTTATCCACATCCTTGCCGGCAGTTGCCGCACGCTTGGCCAGGGCGGCTTCCAGCAGCCAGCCGATCACCGCGCCCACTACCAGGGTCATACCGATGGTCGGCGGCAGGTAGATGCCCAGGCCGACGGCGAGTACCGGCAGGCTGGCCTTGCCGGTGCGGCGCAGCAGCACGTCCACCAGGATCAGCGCGATGCCCAGCGCCACGCCGATCAGGATCATGTTCCAGTTCAGCGCATTGTGGAAAATCCCGCTGGCAATCGCCGTCATCAGCGTCGCCTGCGGTGCGGCCAGAGCGGCGTTCGGGTCCATGCCCTCGCGCGGCAGCGCGCCGGTGAAGCCGTAGGCGTTGAACAGCAGTTCCAGCACCGGCGGGATTACCAGGGCACCCACCAGGCAGCCGACGATCAGCGCCACCTGCTGGCGCCACGGGGTTGCGCCGACCAGGTAGCCGGTCTTCAGGTCCTGCAGGTTGTCGTTGGAAATCGCCGCGATGGCGATTACCACCGAGGTGGTGAACAGCGCCAGGGCGATGGCCAGCTTGCCGCCCTGCTGGTCGAGGAAGCCGGCTTCCAGCGAGCCGACGCCCAGGATCAATAGCGACACCAGTATCACCGCGATGATGCCGATCCCGGAGATCGGGCTGCTCGACGAGCCCACCAGGCCGGCCATGTAGCCGCAGGCGGCGGCGATCAGGAAGCCGAAGAAGAAGGCGAAGATCACGCAGACCGTCACCAGGCCCCAGAAGCCGAAGCCGTGCAGGTCCGGCGCGGCCTCGCCGAGGAAGTAGGAGAACACCACGAACAGCGCTACCAGCAGCACGCCGGCGATGGTGACGATCCACTTCGCCGACAGGTCCTGCTCGGTGCGCAGGTCGCTCACTTCACCGCGCCCGCGCACGGCGCTCAGCGACGACCAGACGCCCTGCACCATGGGTTTGAACAGGGTGGCCAGGGTCCACAGCGCGGCAATACCGATGGTGCCGGCGCCGAGGAAGCGCACCTGGCTGCTCCACAGCTTGGTGGCCAACTCCGGCAGGCTCTGCCCGGCGGCCAGCACGCTGTTAACCGAGAGCAGCGGCACGGCCACGCCCCAGGCGATGACCACGCCGATCAGGATGGCGATACCAGCGGTAATGCCCATCAGGTAGCCGGCGCCCACCAGCGCCAGGGAGAAACCGGTGGACAGGCGGAACGCCGCCTGCCCAGCGGTGAGCCAGAAGCTGAAGCCTTCGGCGAGCACCTTGAAACCGCTGCTGAGCAGGCTGAATGCGGCAGCGACCACGCCACCGGCGAGGATGTCGCGCAGGCCCGGACCGCCGGCCTTGGTCGGCTTGCCGGCCTTCTCCTCTTCCTCGTCCTGGCTGCCGACACGCAGGATCTCCGCGGCGGCCACGCCCTCGGGGTACGGCAGGCTGCTCTGCACCACCATTACCCGGCGCAGCGGAATGGTGTAGAGCACGCCGAGGATGCCGCCGATGGAGCAGATGGCGGCGGTCTGCCAGAACGGGAAGCCGCTCCAGTAGCCGATCATCAGCAGGCCGGGAAGGATGAAGATGATCGAGGACAGGGTGCCGGCCGCCGAGGCCTGGGTCTGCACCATGTTGTTCTCGAGAATGTTGGAGCCGGAGAAGTAGCGCAGCACGGCCATGGAAATGACCGCCGCGGGGATCGACGAGGCGAAGGTCAGGCCGACCTTGAGGCCAAGGTACACATTGGAAGCGGTGAACACCACGGTAATCAGCGCGCCGAGGATCAGGCCGCGAACCGTCAGCTCGGCGAGGTTGGACTCGTCGGGAATCCTTTCTTGCATGTAGGCAATCTCTTAATGAAGCGAAACTGCCAAAGCGTAGGACAGTGCACCATCCACCGCGACCCAGAATGGCGACGAATGCGGTCTGCGGTGCGGCTTCGTTGCCGCAAGTCACGGGGATGGCGGGAAATTCCCAGGTAAAGCAGGACTGTGGGAGCGAGCTTGCTCACCCATGAAATCGGCGTTATGCGGTTCGCGAGCAAACTCGCTTGTATGGCGTTAGGGTAGGAACCTGTCGGGGGTGGAGGGACAAGACCCGCTTCTGCAAGCCAGACGGTAGGAGACTTCCCCCACCCACGCGCTCACGACAAGCGCCGATAAGGAATCCA
>NZ_JACVBX010000027.1 GCF_014852585.1 Pseudomonas sp. PDM18
CGCAGTGATGTGTTCGATTACATCGAGATGTTTTATAACCCCAAACGCCGGCACAGCAGCGCTATGCAGCTATCGCCAGTGGAGTTTGAGAAACGCTATTTCCAGAGCTTGGAAAGTGTCTAGGAAAACCGGGGCGATTCAGAGCTGCGTGAACTTTTTAATCAGTACAGAGACCTTTATGAAGCTGCGTTGGTTAGGGAAGTTTCACTTTTGTCAGAATTGACAAAGTGCAAAGCAGACCTCGTGAAGGCGAGGTCTGCTGGGGTAAAGCGGGTCAAGTAGATTTTTGAATGAGCTCGATTTTATAACCGTCAGGATCCGCAACAAATGCGATAACTGTTGTGCCGTGCTTCATTGGGCCTGCTTCTCTCGTAACGACGCCGCCATTATTTCGGATGTCATCACAAGCTTTAGCAGCGTCTTGAACTTCAAGGGCGATATGGCCATAGCCAGTGCCAATTTCGTAGCTATCGACGCCCCAGTTATGGGTCAGTTCGATGACACTGCTGTCTTCTTCATTACCATAGCCAACAAAAGCGAGCGTGAACTTACCTTCGGGATAATCTGACTTGCGCAGTAGGGTCATTCCTAAGATTCTGGTATAGAAGTCCAAGGACTTATCCAGGTCACCTACGCGTAACATAGTATGAAGCAGTCGCATTATGTTTCTCCTCATTTAGCTTTTCACATCATACATGAGCTTAGCTAGGATAGGCTGACACGATATCTGGTCTGTCCCGGGCTGAGTGGACACTGACTTAAGGTGGATAATGTCCACCGCAAGGAGTGTTCATGACCCAGACCAGACGACGTTTCCCGAATC
This sequence comes from Pseudomonas sp. PDM18, assembly GCF_014852585.1. Taxonomy (GTDB): domain Bacteria; phylum Pseudomonadota; class Gammaproteobacteria; order Pseudomonadales; family Pseudomonadaceae; genus Pseudomonas. Next base: position 824 of record NZ_JACVBX010000027.1, read on the forward strand.
CTTCAAACGCGAGGCGGTAGACCAGGTACTTGCCGGCACGCCGCTTCGTCATGTAGCCGAGACGCTCGCCATCTTCTCGCAGCCCACGAAGTGAAGTTCCGCGCCATCGAGGCGTTGGCTGATCGCTATCCCGCAGCGGCTTCTATGCCTGGCAGCAGCGGCCACTTTCGGCGAGAGACGTGGCGAGTCGGCGTCTGAGCAAGGAGATCCGCACCATTCACCACGAGGTGAATGGGATCTATGGCTATCGCCGAATCAAGACCGAGTTGGCGGCCATGGGGCATGCGTGTGGTCGACACCGGGTTGCTCGACTGATGCGCGAAGCCGGTCTACGCGTTCGCTCGCGCAAGCGCTGGCGGCTGGTTTCCAGCAGTCGTCATGCTCTGCCGATTGCCCCGAACCACCTGGATCGCCAGTTCGCCTCGGATCGCGCCAATCGGCACTGGGCCTCGGACATGACCTACGTGCGGACGGCCCAAGGTTGGCTGTATATGGCTGTCGTGCTCGATCTCTATTCACGCGCAGTCGTCGGTTGAGCGAGGCGCCACCGCATGCAGCATGCCTTGGTACAGGCCGCGCTGGAGATGGCCATTGCACGCCGACAGCCGAAAGAAGAAGCGCTGCAGCACTCGGATCGAGGCAGCCAATACTGCGCGTACGACTACCAGGGCTTGCTTCGGCGACATCGAATCGTGCCCAGCCATTCACGTCCCGGGAACTGCTGGGACAACGCCGCGATGGAGAGCTTCTTCCGTTCGCTGAAGGCTGAGCGGGTGTGCCTGACGCGCTGTGCCAGCTACCACGAGGCGAAAACCGACCTGTTCGACTACATCCGCTTTTACAATCACCGACGCCGCCACTTGACGCTGGGCTATCTCAGCCCGATGAAGTTTGAGCGGCGCTATGCGAGAAATAACTCTTAACTACCTGTCCACCAGATCCGGGACAGACCAGCTCTTGCCATTCGGAGTTTGAACTACCGTGTGAGTAAGGTGGAGGAATCTCGATGTGTAAGAACAACAGTCCTTATCCCTCGCGACTTCGTGCCTGGGTTACGGTCGCTATCCTTCTGACAGCCTTCGTGCTGTCTTTTATCGATCGGCAGATCATCAACCTGCTGGTCGATCCTATACGAAGAGACCTGGCCATCTCCGATACCCAGCTGAGCTTGTTGATGGGAATGGCTTTTGCATTGTTCTATACCGCCTGCGGCATCCCGTTAGGCCGAGTTGCTGACACTCGCAGCCGCAGAGGGCTGATTGCGGTGGGCATTCTGTTCTGGAGCGCGGCCACTGCCTTGTGCGGGGTGGCGAAGCTCTACTGGCATTTCCTCATCGGACGGATTGGCGTCGCTGTCGGGGAGGCTGCCCTGACGCCGGCAGCCTATTCGATGATTGCCGACAGCTTCCCTCCTGAGCGTCGCTCTACGGCCATTAGTGTCTACTCCATGGGGATCTACCTGGGCTCTGGGGTAGCTTTCCTGCTCGGTGGCATTGTTATCAAGTTCGCCTCCGCGCAGGGCAACGTTGAGCTTCTGGTCGTGGGGGAGTTGAGGCCATGGCAGATGATCTTCCTGATCCTTGGCGCCATCGGTGTTGCCTTCAGCCTTCTGCTATTGGCCATTCGAGAGCCCGTTCGCCAGGGGCTTGGAGCGGGGCAGGTGATTCCTGTAGCCGATGTCGCTCGGTATCTCGCACAAAACCGCCGTACCATCCTGTGCCACAACCTTGGTTTCGCCGGCCTGGCTTTTGCGGGTTATGGGGGAAGTGCATGGATTCCCAGCTTCTTCATGCGCACCTACGGTTGGGACGCATCTCAGGTCGGTATCACCTATGGCAGTCTCGTCGCCGTCTTTGGTTGCCTGGGCGTGCTTTGTGGTGGTCGGCTGGCCGACATAATGACCCGCCATGGCTACACGGATGCGAACATGCGTGTAGGCTTCTACGCCGCTATTGGTGCCCTGCCGACCGTGATTATCTACCCGCTTATGGACAATGGCTGGTTCGCGGCAATGATCCTGATTCCGTCGATTTTCTGCCTGAGTATGCCATTTGGGGTAGCAGTAGCAGCTCTGCAGGAGATTGTGCCGAACTCGATGCGAGGGCAGACCACAGCGATCTACAGCCTTGTGATTAGCCTGCTCGGCTTGGGGATGGCTCCGACGGCAGTTGCGCTGGTATCCGACTACGGCTTTGGTAACGGTGGCTCCTTGCGCTACTCACTGATGATCGTGACTTCCATAGTGCTTGTGTTCTCCAGCGTTATGCTTGGAAAAGGCCTGCGTCATTTCCGAGAGAGTGTGACGCGGCTTCAAACTTGGGAGCGGAATTCGTCCTCTCCACCTGGCAACAAGCTAGCGGAATCCTGAGGCGAAACATCAGTACCACCCGGCTGGCGCGGCTGCTTTGGTCAACTGCTGGAAGACTCAAATCGACAGAAGTCTCCAAGAAATCGCCATGCAAGAGCATAGATGGGGATTTTGGCGGCAGCATTGATCGTGTTTGTGGGCCTGCTGGCGAGTGGGAAAGTCTTGGCCTATCAAATTTAGATGCGGTAGCGCAAGCGTGGGTTCCGACAGGCACTAGCTGAAGCCAAGAAAAAGCGGGGCCAGCCCCAGTAGATTTATTGAGGAAACTGCACCAGGTGCACGCCAACAAGTGCACATCAAGCCCAGCCATCGAACTGGGAAATTTCGTCTTGGTCGGCGTGGGCAATATAGTCGCCTTGAGCTAGATTTCATCGATATTAACTATTGAGGGGTTCTTAATGTTTGTAGTTAATTTTTTGTTGAGTCAATATAGTTCTCCTGTTTTTTGCAAAAAAATAAGATTTTCTGAATGTTATTCGAAATCGTGCGTAGTGATTGAGGTCGCTACTCAATGTGCCATCGAGTCAATCCTTGAGCTTGCCGTAGTGACGGAGAACGATCAGAGACTTTAAGACTCCTGCTGCGAAGTCTAATTGGTTGCTGGTTAAGACAGCTTCTTAGCCAAGTGCCCAGACAAGACGGGCACTTGGGGCTGGCATTAAAAATGTTGATGTCTTTATAGGATTGTTCCTATCGATAGGTTCCAAGTGATCGTCCAGTATGTTGTTGTCTCTGAGCAACGCAGTGCTTGGAGCGCTTGTACATGATTGCTCTGCCTCTCTTTGTAGGATTTTCACAGCCCCCAAGCCGCTCGGGGGCTTTTTTTTGGGCGCTATTAAATGGCGAAGATTTCCAATTGGTGAATTCCGGGATTATTCTTAATGATTAAATTCCACTTGTGCAGAATGATAGGTCAGCTTGGTCTGTCCCGGGCTGAGTGGACACTGACTTAAGGTGGATAATGTCCATCGCAAGGAGTGTTCATGATCCAGACCATAAGACGTTTTCCCGAATCCTTTAAATGCGAGGCGGTAGACCAGGTACTTGCCTGCACGCCGCTTCGTCATGTAGCCGAGACGCTCGCCATCTTCTCGCAGCCCACGAAGTGAAGTTCCGCGCCATCGAGGCGTTGGCTGATCGCTATCCCGCAGCGGCTTCTATGCCTGGCAGCAGCGGCCACTTTCGGCGAGAGACGTGGCGAGTCGGCGTCTGAGCAAGGAGATCCGCACCATTCACCACGAGGTGAATGGGATCTATGGCTATCGCCGAATCAAGACCGAGTTGGCGGCCATGGGGCATGCGTGTGGTCGACACCGGGTTGCTCGACTGATGCGCGAAGCCGGTCTACGCGTTCGCTCGCGCAAGCGCTGGCGGCTGGTTTCCAGCAGTCGTCATGCTCTGCCGATTGCCCCGAACCACCTGGATCGCCAGTTCGCCTCGGATCGCGCCAATCGGCACTGGGCCTCGGACATGACCTACGTGCGGACGGCCCAAGGTTGGCTGTATATGGCTGTATATGGCTGTCGTGCTCGATCTCTATTCACGCGCAGTCGTCGGTTGAGCGATGCACCACCGCATGCAGCATGCCTTGGTACAGGCCGCGCTGGAGATTGCCATTGCACGCCGACAGCCGAAAGAAGAAGTGCTGCTGCACTCGGATCGAGGCAGCCAATACTGCGCGTACGACTACCAGGGCTTGCTTCGGCGACATCGAATCGTGCCCAGCCATTCACGTCCCGGGAACTGCTGGGACAACGCCGCGATGGAGAGCTTCTTCCGTTCGCTGAAGGCTGAGCGGGTGTGCCTGACGCGCTATGCCAGCTACCACGAGGCGAAAACCGACCTGTTCGACTACATTACATCCGCTTTTACAATCGCCGACGCCGCCACTCGACGCTGGGCTATCTCAGCCCGATGAAGTTTGAGCGGCGCTATGCGAGAAATAACTCTAACTACCTGTCCACCAGATCCGGGTCAGACCAGTCTTCTTCAGACTTTCCTTAACTGGAATAAGGTTTGCGTGACCTGAGCGCCGCTTTAATTATATTCCAGTATGTAATTTAGGATCGCATCCGCTCGTCCTGGAACTATATCGGCACTGCCTGATTTTACATATTGCGCCACAATCGGAAGCCGATAGATTTCCCCGGAAGCTTCACTGCGCGTCCAGGCCATGCTCAACGCGGATCCTTTAATGAACGGTAATTTGACTTTTCTGTCATTGGTCAAGGAAATCTCAACCCCTTCGGCTCCACCAGGCTGGAGGTTCAAGCGCCCAGCTCCGGGTGAGTTTCCTTCAAAATAGATTTTTACGGGCAACTTGGTACCTGCAGGCAATCCTTCGCAAAGAACATCGAGGTTGAATTCCTTGGGAGTGAATTTTGCGAGGTCCCTCAGGAGGACTTGCCCCATATTGATGTTTAGATTTTCTACACCTGAACAGCCCGAAAAGTAGTTCGGTGAGCTGACCTTTGTAGAGCCGATGAATAAACCTTCCATTACGGAAGCTCCCATGACGCGAAGCTCCAGCTTATGGTCGTAGTGCAACGTACCTGTTTCCACTTCGCGGGCGGTTCTAATGAATTCGATAATATAGTAATTCGTTTGCCAAACATTCGAGTTATTAGCATTGGCTACAGCCTTACTGTACGGCAAGATCGTCGTCGAATTGCGGGAGAAACGGACCCCGACGCCTTTGAGGTTGGTTTTGTATACATTGCTGAATCCGTCGGCCAGCCCCCCGTTTGCGCCAGTTGTTACATACTCTCCATACTCCAGCGTTGGGTATGTACTAACAGGTTGGCATCCATAAGCTTGGGCTGGAGCTGAGCCGGAGTATTGCTTAGCCATTACGCCACCGATATTGACCTTTGCGAGTGCAATGCTGGCGGGCACAGATCGTTCCACGACTCTGAATTCCGTTCCGCCGTTATCAGACCAGCGACAGCCCTCTGCCGCCCATAAAGATTGCATTGCTAAAAGGCTGATGATCGTAAGCGCTAGAGAGGAGGTTTTCATAGTATTTCTCCCGAACAGGTAGCCTTGACTTCTTCATATTTCAGTTTTGAGTTGCGTTCGGGCAGCTTGTAGGGGACCGCGCAACTGCCCTTGGCCCAACGCACTTTCAAAGTACCTTTCTCTGGGATGCCGAAGACCAAAGCGCGGGATAAGTTGTCTACGACCGCCAGCAGCTTGTTGTCTTGGTCGAGCACCTGGGTGGCAAAGGGCAGGGGCGACCCATCGGCCTGCGCAAGTACGAACTGGATGCGGCGGCCGGAGGCGGCATCGAAGCTGGCCTTGACTATGGCGCCGCGGCGCGGCACCAGTTGTTTCGATGTCTCTCCGACATCCACATCGCTGCCCAGAGTCTTTGTATCCAGATTCAACCAGTTGTAGCGATAGGGCTGGACATAGCCGGCCACCATGTAACCTGCGTGGTCTGTACGCACGTGTGAGTTTTCCAGGCCAACATCTTTGACGCCGGGAACCTCGATGAGCGCAAAAGTCTCACCGACCGGTTGGCTCAGGGTGATGCCATCGCTGTGTGCGATCACCGAGCCTGAGGCAGTCAGATCATAGTGGTTGGCTGTACCGCTGCGAGACATGTTGCCGGCCAGTTTCGCCGAGGGGGCATCCCAAGCCATGCCGGCGCCAGCACTGTGTTCGCTGCCGAACTGCCCGGTATGCGCGGAATAGGAGAGGTTGTTGCTGTCGTTCAGGTAGCCCGAGACGCCAGCCTGCAAACTGTCCTGTCCTTTGCCTGCTGTGGTGGCATTACTGTAGAAGCGCTGGGCGCGTGCGCGCGAGCCAAACGGGATGCTGACCGAGACCGTCAACTGATTGTCCGAGCCGCCGGCTTGTCCGACATCCTGGGTATGTGACGCCGAAACGTTGTAACTCAGATCCTTGTAGTTGCTGCTGAATCCCAGCTGCAGACGCCGAGTGCCGCCGGTACGGTCCCAGTAGTTGGTTTCGCCCGCGCTCAGATACACCGAGCCGCGGGAGCCGATGGCCTGGTTTACCGTGAGGTCCAGCCGATGCTTGGGGCGACCTGAGTAGTAGTACTCGTCGTTGCGATCGCGTTCCTGTTCGTCGATATGCTCATTCAGCGTCCGATAACCGGAAGTCGAATAGCGATAGCCCGCCATGGTGAAGGTGGTATCGGTCTGGTTCAGGGTCTTCGAATACAGGAAGCGCACGCTCTGACCAGCCGTGGATTTGCCGCGAGTGGGGCGCGAACGGCTGGTGGTCACGTCCATGGACATGCCGCCCAGGGAGGAGTTGACGCCAACGCCGGCATTCAAGGCAGAGTAGTCTTCGGCATGCAGCAGACCGCCGTAGCTGGTCAGGTTATGGCCGAGGCCATACACAGCCGTACCCTGTAGGACGGTGGGCTTGCTCGAACGTTCGCCGTCGTACTGGCCCAGCGACAGGTGATACTGCAGGCTACCGCGCCGGGCCATGATGGGCAGGTAGGAATACGCCTGGGTGAATTTCCTTTCGCGACCGTCTTCCTCGACGATGGTGATTTCCAGGTCGCCGTTGGATCCGCTGGGATAAATATCGCGAATCTCGAAGGCGCCAGGCGACACTGAGGTGGAGTAGATCACGTACCCGTTCTGGCGGATCTCCACCCGTGCGTTGGATTCAGCAATACCACGGACAGTGGGCGCATAACCGGCCTCGTCGTCCGGCAGCATGCCGGTGTCCGAGCTCAACTGCAGGCCCTTGATTCGGCTGCTGTCGAAGATGTCCCCATCGGTATACAGCTGGCCCAGGGCGAAGCGTGATTTCAGGCTGGTAATATCGCGCTCAACGAAGGTCCGGTTACTGGTGAAGGTGCGCGGCATACCGGTGCCCTGCCTGATCGAGGAGTCGTTGCGCAGGCGCCACGGGCCGATGTTCAAGCCATTGCGCAAACCGAGATAGCCGTAATCGCTGCTGGAGTCTGCATCGCTGTTGCGATCGAGGTTCACTTGGTAGTCGCTGAAAAGCGCAGTAATGCCTTCATCCCAAAGGGAGGGGTCCACGTAGCCACGGGAGTTGCGTTTGATGTAGGCCTGCGGGACGCTAATCTGAAGTGCCAGTTGGGCGACGTCCATCTCGACGGCTGCATCTTCAATACGCAGCAAGTGCACTGGCTCGTCGTCAGTAGCATCAGTCGCTACGATGCCTTCCTGCTGCAGCCGCTCCACATCGACTCCCATGCTCCGCAGCAGCCCCAGGGGCAGTACGGGACGCGCTTCACCCATCTCGGCTTCTGGATCGTTCTGAAAGGTTACTTCCGCACGACGATCCAGGCGCTGGTTGAGATACAAGTCCACATCGTAAGTGCCAGGGAGTACTGCGTTGGCATTCTCGAAGTAGCGTAGATCAACACCCTCGCCCTTATCCTTGAGGAAGGACGCGTTGAACTGTGCAGCTATCACCGGGGCGCCATTTAGCAGACTCAGTGCGGCCAGGCAATAAGCGCCAGCTCCCGGCGCTAGCCGGAATAAAGCGTTTGGCTTACATGAGGTACGTGCGAGCAAGATGACACCTCCCGGGCGAAACGTGGCCTGGGAACTAAATCCCGTGGACTCTTTGAATAGGTTGTTTGGGTGGCTTTTGAAATTAGAACTGCACGGTGGTGGAGTGCTTGGTAATCGCGCCGTAATCGTTGATGGCTTCCCAGTGCACTTTGATATCGCCCTGGTAGTTGTCTGGAAGTTTTTCGATGGTCATCTTGTTGGTTCCCTTGGGGGAAAGCATTTCCGACTTGACTTCGTATTCCTTCATATTGGCTATGACTTTCACCGAGTTCAGCGATACATGGAACGCGGAAGTATTCGCGGCGAGCAAACGGGTTCTACCGCTTTCGTGCAGGACATGCCATTTAACGGACTTGGCCGCTTCTTCGGCGCTCCCCGGCAGGTTGGCGGGGCGATAGAAGACCTTCAGGCGCTGGCGAAAAGCGATCTGCAGCCCGTTTTCATTGGTCGAGGCCTGGGGGATTTCCTGAATGTTCAGCCACAGGACTGTCTCCTGATTCTCCGGCAGGCCTTTGCCCTGGTAGAAGATGCGCAGCAGTTGCTGTTTCTTGGCTCCCAGGCGGGCGAGAGAGGGCGTGAGGGCGAATGGGACATCGCTGCTGACCTGTCCGGCGGCAGGTTCCAGCCACGACTGGATCATGATATCGGTGGTGTTCTGGTTGCGTACCTGGATAGAAGCTTCGCGGTCCGTGGAGGGGTAGACGATACGTGTGCCGCCTACCTGGATATTGGCTAGGCACACCGAGGAAACAGCCGATAGGGCCAGCACTTGGGCTAAACGCAGAAGATTAATGGCTTTCATAAGTAACCTCGTAGTGATGCGGGGGCGTTGCGCCCCCGCTGGTAGCGCTTACTTGTAGGACAGGGTGAAGGGCAGGGTGCCGTTGGCGGTACCTGGCTCGACGACATCACCGTTTGCAACGTAGCCGGCACGCATGTTCAGCGCGGCGGTGTAGTTGTCGCCGTTTTGAACGAGAGCGGCGACGAAGGGCTGGGTAGCCTGCAAATTGAGCAGCTGATTGTTGGTGTCGTAGATGCCGATACCAACGCCGACTGCGGTGCCTTCGGTACGCAGCAGCTTGCCGTTTCGGGCATCGATGCCCGAGCCGGCGATCGGGTCGAACTTCAGCTCGACGCTATTCAGACCGGCGGCGGTGTTGCCGCAATCGATGAGCAGGTTGATTGCGGTGCCGCCAGCAATGCCGGCACCGGCTGCGCCGCCGAGGGAGTCCATGCTGACCTTGCCCAGATTCACGTCGACGACCTGATTGCCTGCAGCGCCGCTGACGTTGGCACCGGCACCGCCGGAGATCTCGCAGGACGCAGCGATGATTTCACCGGTGAAGTTGATGGTGCCGTCGGCGGCGTGAACTTGGGTGCTCATTGCTGCCAGGATGGCGGAGGTAAGGAACAGGGATTTGAAAGTATTCATTCTGAGGATTAGTCCTTGATAATTAGGTTCTTGGTGAGGGTTAATAGTTTTCCTTTGGAGCCCGTCCATAGTGGCAGTAAAGGATTAACGCTAGACATAGGAGTTCTCTGAGTTGAATCAGAATTATCTTTCTAGAGGTTGTTGACGGAGGTCAGTTTTATCCTGACTTGATAAGAATCTCATGCCCCGGCTGCGAGGTGCTCCGAAATTATCACTATTGGCGAGAGGGGATAGGTTTATGTGATCGGGTGTTTAATTGGTCTGTCTGAATCGCCCCGGCTTTCCTAGACACTTTCCAAGCTCTGGAAATAGCGTTTCTCAAACTCCACTGGCGATAGCTGCATAGCGCTGCTGTGCCGGCGTTTGGGGTTATAAAACATCTCGATGTAATCG
>NZ_JACVBX010000028.1 GCF_014852585.1 Pseudomonas sp. PDM18
TGTTGGACTCAGCCGCCAGATCGGCGCCGGCTACCTGCACGCTCCACTTGCCATCGGCTGCCACAGTGGCGCTGTAGGTGGTGCCGTTGAGCTCGAAGCTCACCACGTCACCGGCCTTGAACTCGCCGGAGGCCTTGCCGCTGACGGTCTGGTTGGTGACCGATTCCGCTGCGTTGACGATATCGTCACCGGCGACGGTGTCGATGCTCAGGGTGACTACCGGGGCGTCGATGTCCACGCTATAGGCATGCTCGGCCACGATGGAGCCGGCGTTGCCTGCCGCATCATGGGCTACCAGGGTGGCCTTGATGTTGCTGCCCTTGACCAGGTCGGAACCGGCTACCTGCACGCTCCACTTGCCATCGGCTGCCACAGCAGCGCTGTAGGTGGTGCTGTTGAGCTTGAAGCTCACCACGTCACCGGCCTTGAACTCACCGGTGGCCTTGCCGCTGACGGTATGGTTGGTGAGCGCTTCCGCTGCGTTGACAATATCGTCAACGGCGATGGTGTCGATGCTCAGGGTCGCCACCGGCGCGGTGGTGTCCACGCTGTAAGCATGCTCAGCCACGATGGAACCGGCGTTGCCTGCGGCATCATGGGCTACCAGGGTGGGCTTGATGTCGCTGCCCTTGACCAGGTCGGTCCCTGCTACCTGCACGCTCCATTTGCCGTCGGCTGCGACAGCAGCGCTGTAGGTGGTGCCGTTGAGCTGGAAGCTCACCACGTCACCAGCCTTGAACTCACCGGTGGCCTTGCCACTGATGGTCTGCTGCACTTGCGATTCGGCCTGGTTGACGATGTCGTCACCAGCAACGGTGTCGATGGCCAGTTGGGCAGTGGTTGCGTCCGGCGCCGTCAGGTCGATGACGAGCGGGAACGGCTGCGATTGCTCGCTGAGGTTGCCCGCCGGATCTTCGGAGGTGACAGTCAGCTCATGCTTGCCTTCGGTCAGGGCCTTGTCGGCCGGGACTTCAAGCGCCCAGGTGCCGTCGTCTTTGACAATGGTCGAGCCCAGTTCGTCCTTGCCATCGAAGACATGGATGATGTCACCCTTCTCCGCGCCACTACCGGAAATCACCGGGGTGGTGTCGTTGGTCGAGCCATCTTTCGGCACGTCGATCAGCTTGGTCGGATCGTCATTGTCAGTGACCTTGTCAATCCGCGGAGCGGACGAAGCGGTGCTGTCGATCAGGATAGTCAGCACCTCAGACGCACTGCGATTACCTGCCGAGTCAACCGCAATGACGGTGATGTCGTTCTTGCCTTCGGGCAAAGGCTGAGTTGGCGTCACCGACCACTCACCCTTGGCATCGGCCGTGACGGTGACCACTTCTCCGGTGGCGAAAGTAACCTCCACGGTAGCGCCCGGCTCAGCCTTGCCGTCAAAGCTAGGGGTCTTGATGTTGGTGATGCCGTCCCCCTTGGTGCTGCTGTCCGACTCCGGATTCAGCGAAGCATCCACCGCAGGAGCAACGATATCGACGATGAGGTCGATAACCTTGATGGGCTCACTGGGCTTCGCGCCCGCGACCGCCTGGATCACTTCGATCGTGTGCACACCGTCGGTGAGCTCGGGCGTGAATGTCCAAGTACCGTCAGGCTGAACAGTGGTGCTGCCGATCTCCACTCCATTGTCGAGAACGTGAATGGTTGCGCCGGGAATTCCGTTGCCGGAAACCGCCGGCCGCGCATCGTCGGTGAGGTCACCATTGGACAGTTGCCCCTGGATCGAACCGACATCGTCGGTTGCCTTGAGGTTGGTCGGCGCCTCGGAAGTCTTGCTCTTGGTCTTACCGTCATCCCTGTTGTGGTGAATGATGGCGGCGGTAGCGGCACCTGCCCCGGCAAGCCCCAACAGCAGCGGCCACAAGGCGAAGCCAGCGGCGTCATCAATCGTCGCCGCCGAATAAGGCGCGCCTTCACCGCCCAACGCAATGGCAGCAGACTCACCGTCCATCATCAGCAGCTTGCCATAAAAGCCTTGGCCGTCGGTTCGAACGTAGGCGTGCAGAAGCCCATCTTCGGACACGCCATAGAGCTGGCTGTCCATGCCTTCTGCGAAGAAGTCCTGGATGGTCAGGTCGGGTTCTTCACTGCCTTCGAAAGACACCTGCAGGTCGTCCCCGACGCGCTTGACGGTAAGATTTCCCGGTGCGACATCGGTGCCGTCGACCTGAAGCAGATACTTGGTACCGGCCTGTGCCTTGACCTTACCGTTCGCCTTGATTGCAACCTTCCTAGATGCGCTCTCGGTGACAGCTACCAAGCCGATAGTTTCAATTGCCATTTCTACCCACCTCAAATTGGGTCATTTATGAGGGGGTAAGGATATTTTCATGGATACCGACGGAATATTCAGAGGTTTCTCATAAATCTCCGAACTATCTGGCGCGTCGATTTTTTAAAAAACCAGGCTTACCAGTAAATAAACGCAAGCGGCGCTGACATGCAAAATATGCATGAATTGAATATTGGGAATTTTCCCAAAAAGCATCCAAGCCCAAGAAAGCAAAGCGTGACGATATTGAACTTCAAATGATTCAGCCTAAGAAATGCACTCGCCTGTTTTCAGGCTGATGTCAACTTCAAGCACTAAAACACTCATTAGCACTGGCCAGTAAAGCGACAGCAAGATCCCACCTCATAGCGGGTAAGTAGCGGGCTGGAGATAACGCGAAATGTCACTGCCGCTCGACCTCTGTGCCCAAGGTTCAGGTGACTGGCCAGGCAGGAAATACCAACGTGTAGCGCATTTCCACGCCAGGCGATCCCATCGATGCGGGCTTGGGTGAACCGGCAAGCCGCGTGTGGCAAGCTCGGCGCCCCCGAATATAGGACCGGAACCGACGAAGACGTGTCATGTGAGGTGGCTTACTTCGCCGGCCCGGTATGGGAGACCAGAAGCACCGCCTGGTGTGTCTGGCATTTGGGACCGGAGCCGACGAAGAAGTCGCAATCCCGAGGTGGGCTTCTTCACCGGTCCGGTGTTGGGATCCACCAGCACTCCCGATGCGGGTGGAATTTGGGACCGGAACCGACGAACGCGAGTCGTGTGAGGTGGCTTTGTTCGCCGGCCCGGTTTAGGGATCCAGAAGCACTCCCCTGGTGCTACTGGAATGGGGGACCGGAACCGACGAAGCAGTCGAAAACCCCGAGGTGGGGTTCTCCGCCGATTCCGGTTTTAGGGATCCCGAAGCGCCGCAAGGCGCTTCGGGACTTAATACGCCTGGATCTACAGCGATGCTTGAGCGCCGCGAATCACCAGCTCGACGCGGCGGTTGGGCGCGTTGCAGGCGATCTGTGCGCTGCGCGAACCGCTGTTGCACTGCACCACCGGCTCGAGGCTGCCACGCCCAGTGGCCATGAGCTGATCGCTTTGAATGCCCGCTTCCAGCAGCACCCGGCGGATCGATTCGGCGCGTTGCAGCGACAGGCGCTGGTTGGCTGCCGCATTACCGATAGGGTCGGCATGGCCGACGATTTCCACGCGCTGGACCTTGTTCAGATCCTGCTTGATCTCCTTCACGACCTGGCCCAGCTGGCTCCGGCCTTCTGCCGTCAGGTCGTGGTACGAGCCCTTGCCAAAGGCGAACAGCACGTCGCTGCGCAGGCTCAGGCGAGTTTCCGTCTGGCAGGGCACCACGGCACTTGCACGGCTGAGCACATGGATCTGCCGGCGCATACCTTGAAGGCTGCGCGCGGCCTCCTTGCCGGTGTGCACGATGGGCGTCTTCTGGCCGATGCCGACCGGTGCTTCCAGCACGTAGGTCTGGCCGCCGGCCAGCTTGGCGTAGCTCTGCGGGTTGCGCTTGCCGGTATACAGCGGCGCATCGCCGATGTACGACTCCACCGAGTGCTCGCCCGCGGGGGTGCAGAACACGGTGTAACCGCCGGGCATCAGGGCACTCTGCAGCTCGCCGTCGATGTAGACGTGAGCGGCCTGCTTGCCGCCATCGTTGCCGCGGAACATCACGATCTGGGCCTGGCTGGCCACGACGGAATCCACCTTCTGGTGGGTCTCGCCGTAAATGGAATTGTTGCTGCCGGCTTCAACACCGCCGGCAAAACCAATGGCCAGCACCAGGGCGCTGAGGCAAGTGACCTTGTGCAAAGGCCGGGAAGGGAAAATAGTCATGAATAAAGCTCCAGAACCCCGCCGCCAGGCAGCGGGGTTGCAAACATAGAATTCGAGAGTGGGCAATGCAGGTAGTGACCGGAGCCCAGCCCCGGCCACCACCTGGTTGCCACGTCAGACCAGGTGGACCCGCATGCCTTCCTGGATCAGCAGTTCGGCATCGCCGCCGGCATGCTGGTACAGGTGGTAGGAAGCGTCGCCGATGGCCACGGTGCCCTTCTCCGTCCAGGTGCCGACATCGCTGCCGTCGCGACCCAGGTGGTCGAGGGTGACCGTGTCGGAGCTGTCGCCCTGCACCATCATCTGCACGCTGTGCTTGTCCGTGCTGTGGAACAGGTCGGCCTGACCGTTATCCAGCACGTCCATGAGCGACAGCTTCAGGCTGTTGGCGGCATTGCCGGCGCCATGCAGGTCGATGATCTCCATGCCGGTGACCTTGCCGTGGGCGGCGTTCTGGGTCAGGTCGAGGACCTGGCCATAACCTTCCACCTTGAGCACATCGATACCCGCCCCACCATGGATACCCTGGTTGTCAGCACTGGCCAGGAACTGCTCAGCCTGGACGTACTGCAGCGTTACCACGCTGTCGTCGGCGCTACCGTAGTGGGTCTCGGCCAGGCCAGAGACCTGATGGGCCTTCAGCTGCGCACCCGATTGCAGGGCGAGGATCTGGTGGAAGTCGCTGGCTGCCGCCGCCTGCTCAGTCGATTCAGTCTCGATTTGTCCTGCTGCAATCCGGGGAGCAGGCTCAATATAAGTGCCGGTGATTGAAACATCATCTATATGCATCCAATCATAATTCAAGGATCCAGTTCCGACGGGTGAAGAATAGATAGTGAAATAGGTGAAGGACTTACCGGCTGGCATCGTAAATGATTGATGCACTGGGTCGGTACTGCTGCTACCTGTTCGTGGGATCAGCATTGATTTCTGAATCAGCGCCCCCTCAGCATCATAAAACTGAACATATGATCTATTGGTTTGAAGATCTCTAAGATCAAAACTAATTGAGTCCCCCTTTAGTCCTTCCTTCAAATCCACTCTAATCGTTCCGCTCGCAAAAGTCAGCCCCGTTGTTGCAGTATATTTCTCGGGCTGTTTGAAACCAGTCGGCGCAATATCTCCAGGTCTGCTGCTAATATTGGTAACGACCAACAACTCCGTACCTGAAACTGCAGTTTCGCCTATCGCAATAATTCGTTCAGGAGTCGAATTAAAATCTTCAAACCAAGTACCAGAAATAGGCGTGCTCACACGGAATCCGAAGCTTTCCGACAGACTCGACTGATTGCCCACTACGTCGGTGGATTTAGCCGTAAGCTCATGCCCTCCATTTAATAGGTCCTTGCTCGGCTCAAAACTCCATTTGCCCGAGGCATCGGCAGTAGTCGAACCAATTACAACACCGTTGTCGTAGATGGTAACCACTGAATTCTTTTCAGCCGTACCGGAGATAGTCGGCCTCGAGTCATCGGTGCTACCACCCTTGCTAATATCGCCAGTATCCACACCCACATCATCGAAGACGGAGGTAATCACCGGAGCCGCCGGGGCGACCGTGTCAATGACAATCACATACGGATCTGATGCAACGGACTTGTTACCAGCCTTGTCTTCGCTAACCGCCGTGAAGCTGTGGCTGCCATCGCTCCGGGCAGTCGTCGGGGTGAACGTCCACTTGCCATCGGCACCCACGGTAGTGGAGCCGATTGTGGTGCTGCCATCCTTGATGTGAATGATGCTGTTCGCCTCGCCGGTGCCTTTGAGGGTCGGCTTGTTGTCGTCGGTGGCACCACCGTTGGCGATGCTGCCGGTAATCGAGCCGACATCGTCGAGGATATCGGTGATGGCCGGCTTGTTCGGCGCGGTGGTGTCAACGCTATAGGCGCGGTCGGCAACGATGTCGGCGACGTTGCCGGCAGCATCCTGAGCCTTGAGGGTGGCGTGGATGCTGGTTTCCTTCGCCAGGTCGGCGCCGTTCACCTGAACACTCCAGGTACCACTGGCCGCGACTTGCGCGCTGTAAGTGGTGCCGTTGAGGGTAAAGGTCACCAGGTCACCTGCCTTGAACTCACCAGTGGCCTTGCCGCTGATGGTCTGCTTGGCTGCCGCTTCCGCTGCGTTGACGATGTCGTCAACTGCGATCACGTTGATGCTAAGCGTGGCGACCGGTGCCGTGACGTCAACCGCGTAGCCACGATCCGCCACGATGCTGCCCGTATTGCCAGCCGAATCATGGGCCGCCAGGGTCGCGTTGATGCTGCTGCCCTTGGCCAGATCGGCACCGGCTACCTGTACGCTCCACTTGCCATCGGCGGCGACGGCGGCACTGTAGGTGGTGCCGTTGAGCTTGAAGCTCACCACGTCACCGGCCTGGAACTCACCAGTAGCCTTGCCGCTGATGGTCTGCTGCACCTTCGACTCGGCCAGGTTGACGATGTCATCGCCGGCCACAGTGTCGATGGTCAGTTGGGTCGTGGCTGCGCTCGGTGGCGTGACATCCACGGTGTACGCACGGGTGGCTTCGACGGAGATGGAGTTTCCGATGCCGTCATGGGCGACCAGGGTGGCCTTGATGCTGCTGCCCTTGGCCAGATCGGCACCCGCTACCTGCACGCTCCATTTGCCGTCAGCAGCAACCGTGGCGGTGTGCAGAGAGCCGTTGAGCATGAAGCTAACCTTGTCGCCTGCGGTGAAGTCGCCGGTTACCTTGCCGCTGATGGTCTGCTGAGCCTTCGACTCATTGCTGTTGACTATATCGTCACCTGCGATGGCGTCGATGATCAGGTCTGCCTTGGGCGGGGTTACCTGTACTTCGTACAGACGACTGGCGGTAATGTCCGCGCTGTTGCCAGCGGCATCATGGGCCACCAGGGTGGCGTTGATGCTATTGGCTTTAGCCAGGTCGGAACCGGCTACCTGCACGCTCCAGTCACCTGCAGCATTCACCATGGTCTGGTAGGTAGTACCGTTCAGAACGAACTTCACCACGTCGCCGGCCTTGTATTCACCGGCCGCCTTGCCGCTGATGGTTTGCACCATCTTCGCTTCAGTGGCATTGAGAACATCGTCCCCGGCCACCGTATAGATGGTCAGTTGCGCCACAGGCGGAGTCATGTCCACGGTGTAACCACGATCTGCCACGACATTGGCAACGTTGCCAGCCGCATCGGTGGCTTTCAGCGTGGCATGGATGTTGGTTTCCTTCGACAGGTTATAGCCATTCACCTGGACGCTCCAGGCACCATTTGCCGCCACTTTTGCACTGTAAGCCGTGCCGTTGAGGGTGAAGGTCACCAGGTCACCGGTGCGGAATTCGCCGAAGGCCTTGCCACTGATGGTATGCCCGTGGACGGAGTCGGAAAGATTGACGATATCGTCATCGG
Source organism: Pseudomonas sp. PDM18 (assembly GCF_014852585.1). Taxonomy (GTDB): domain Bacteria; phylum Pseudomonadota; class Gammaproteobacteria; order Pseudomonadales; family Pseudomonadaceae; genus Pseudomonas. The sequence goes on from NZ_JACVBX010000028.1 coordinate 7,522, forward strand.
CCACCACGTTGATGCTCAGTGTGGCGACCGGCGCCTTTACGTCCACTGCGTACGAGCGGGTAGCTTCAACGGTATTGGTGTTACCAATATCGTCATGAGCCACCAGGGTTGCCTTGATGCTGCTGGCCTTGGCCAGGTCGGCACCGGCCACCTGCACGCTCCACTTGCCATCCGCTGCCACGGTGGTGCTGTAGGTGCTGCCATTGAGCTCGAAGCTCACCACGTCACCGGCGGTGAACGTACCGGTTACCTTGCCGCTGATGGCCTGCTGGGCCTGCGACTCGGCGAGGTTGACGATGTCATCCCCAGCGATCACGTCAATGACGAGCGCGACCTCTTTCACCTCGGTGACGACGGTGTAGCCATGGTTGGCGGTGATCAGACCGGTGTTGCCAGCCGCATCATGGGCCACCAGGGTGGCGTCGATGCTCGTGGCCTTGGCCAGGTCAGAACCCGCTACCTGCACGCTCCACTTGCCATCGGCTGCCACAGCAGCGCTGTAGGTGATGCCGTTGAGCTTGAAGCTCACCACGTCACCGGCCTTGAACTCACCGGTGGCCTTGCCGCTGATGGTCTGCTGAACCTGCGATTCGGCCTGGTTGACGATGTCGTCGCCAGCCACGGTGTCGATGGTCAGTTGGGTGCTGGCTGCGTCCGGCGCCGTCACGTCGACGGTGTACGCACGGTTAGCCTCGACGTTGCTGACGTTACCGACATCGTCGTGAGCGACCAGGGTCGCCTTGATGCTGCTGGCCTTGGCCAGATCGGCACCGGCTACCTGCACGCTCCACTTGCCATCCGCTGCCACGGTGGTGCTGTAGGTGGTGCCGTTGAGCTCGAAGCTCACCACGTCACCGGCGGTGAACGCACCAGTTGCCTTGCCGCTGATGGCCTGCTGGGCCTGCGACTCGGCGAGGTTGACGATGTCATCCCCAGCGATCACGTCAATGACGAGTTCTACGTCCTTCACCTTGGTGTCGACGGTGTAGCCATGGTTGGCGGTGATCAGACCGGTGTTGCCAGCCGCATCATGGGCCACCAGGGTGGCGTCGATGCTGGTGGCCTTGGCCAGGTCGGCGCCGGATACCTGCACGCTCCACTTGCCATCGGCTGCAACCGCAGCGCTGTAGGTGGTGCCGTTGAGCTTGAAGCTCACCACGTCACCGACCTGGAACTCACCGCTCGCCTTGCCGCTGATGGTCTGCTGCACCTGCGATTCGGCCAGGTTGACGATGTCGTCGCCGGCCACGGTGTCGATGGTCAGTTGGGTGCTGGCTGCGTCCGGCGCCGCCACGTCGACGGTGTAAGG
>NZ_JACVBX010000029.1 GCF_014852585.1 Pseudomonas sp. PDM18
CTGGAGCGTGCAGGTATCGGGCACCGACCTGGCCAAGGGCAGCAGCATCGACGCTACCCTGGTGGCCCATGATGCGGCCGGCAACCAGAGCAGTGTCACGGCCAACCGTCCTTACACCGTCGACGTGGCGGCGCCGGACGCAGCCAGCACCCAACTGACCATCGACACCGTGGCCGGCGACGACATCGTCAACCTGGCCGAATCGCAGGTGCAGCAGACCATCAGCGGCAAGGCGATCGGTGAGTTCCAGGTGGGTGATGTGGTGAGCTTCAAGCTCAACGGCACCACCTACAGCGCCACTGTGGCAGCCGATGGCAAGTGGAGCGTGCAGGTATCCGGCGCCGACCTGGCCAAGGCCACCAGCATCGACGCTACCCTGGTGGCCCATGATGCGGCTGGCAACACCGGCCTGATCACCGCCAACCATGGCTACACCGTCGATGTCACCGCGCCGGCAAAACCGACCATCGACACGATCTATGACGAGGAGAGCAAACAGTCAGTACTGCCAGGCTCCAACTCCGAAGACAACACACCTGTAATCACTGGCAGCGCCGAAGCCGGTAGTACTGTCATCATCAAGAATGGCGGCAAGGTCATCGGCAGCACCACCGCCGACAATAATGGCAAGTGGGAATTCACCCCCCAGACCCCATTGGACGAAGGCGCTCATGAGTTGACCGTGGAGGCAGTGGACAAGGTCGGCAACACCAGCCTGCCGTCTGCCCCCTTCAATTTCGGCGTGGTGCCCGGCGGTGACGATCAACCGGCAATGCTTAGCGGAGGCTCGGCGGTCTTCAACTACACCGTGGTGCTCGATACCTCCGGCAGCATGAATGGCACAGGAATAGCGGCTGCCAAGCATGCGCTGCTTTCCATGATGAGCACTGTCCTCTATTACGGCGGCACAGCGACCTTTGATCTGATTACCTTCGCAACGAGCACGAAATCTCACGGTAGTTTCACCTTCGCCAAAGCCACCGATGCGGATTACTCCCGGCTGGTGGATGTGATTAATTCTCTGGTTGCAACTGGAGGAACAAACTATGTGGAGGCGTTGAGTACGGCATCTCAGAGAATAGATTCCGAAATGTCTGCCGGTATTGTGGAGAACAAACAGGTATTCTTTTTATCTGATGGAGATTCGTTACCTGTTCCGACTGCCAGTCAGTATGCTTCATGGCAAAGTTTGATGGCCAATCCGCCAGGGGGGAATATGCCAATTCCAGTCACGACCATCGGACTGGGCAGCGGTATTAGAGATTCTGAGCTGTCAAAGATCACAACCAGCCAGACCATTATGTCGCCATCAATCGATGATCTGGCCGGCATTATGCTGAACAACCTCTTCGTTGACTCTTCCTCGGGCAATCTGCTGTCCAACGACGCCAAGATCATCAAGGATGGTAAGGAAGTCATCGCTCAGGTGGAGCACGATGGAGCGATCTACCGGATCACCGGTGGCAAGCTGGAGGTACAGAATCCTAGCGCCAAGGTAACGGCCAGCTACGACGATCTTACTGGACGCTTGGTGCTGGATACCGAAATGGGTGTATTGACCCTGTATACGAAAGCTAACGCCAACTATGTAGCGGGCGACTATCTCTATCAATTGCGTCCTTCTACTGAGCTGAACGCAAATATTGGCGATATTGCTCATTGGGATTATCGCTACACCGCCATGGATAGCCAGGGGCATAGTCAGTCGGCGACGTTGCAAGTTTCGGCTGAACTCGGCCAAACCATTTCCGAGGCGATCGAAATCCTTTCGGTAAGTGGTGGGGACAGCGAGTTCGGCGCTGCTGGCGGGGCCGGGCGCTATATAACCGGCAGTGTGGCCCAGGCCATTGCCTCGGGAAACTTCCTGGAAGTCTCGGTGGATAAAGGCAAAACCTGGAGCCAAGTGAGTGCCACAGATGGTAAGAGTTGGGCCTTTGTGGACAAATCCAGTCACACCGCTGACTGGACAATTCAGGCCCGTATCTCTGACGGTAAAGGCAACTCGGCTTATTTGACCGAGCAAGAGGTAACTTGGGCCGCCCCAGCCAAAGCGCCGACCATTCTGGGCATTCCGAAGGCTGACGACGGTTTGCTAAGTGCAACCGAGGCCAATACTGGCGTGGAAATGACGGTGTCACTGGCCAACACTGGCGCCAAGGCGGGGGATATTGTCCATGTCCAGTGGGGAATCGCACTCTTCGACCAGACGTTAACTGCTCTGGACATCGATTCGGGGCAGGTCGTTGTGAATGTGCCCAAAGCCGTCACCAACAGCGGCACTACCTCACAAGGCGTGTTGTATGACTTCGACGTCGCGGTGAGTATTGTCTCCAATGGCGTGGCGGGAGAAAGCTCCTTGGCTTACCACGTGATAGGGGGTGGCTTCTCCACGAAAGCCATCAGTGACTCTCTCTCCAGCGCGTCTTCGACAGTGGTCGACAACACCTACAACGGCGAAGGCTTCACAGTCACCACCAGCGGTGCATCGCTGGAGAAGACTGCTCAGATCACCAACCAGAAATATGCAGGTTTGACTGTGAGCGATGCGGCCATGGCAGACATGCTGTTCACCTTGGACAAGCCTGCGACCCGCATTGGGTTCACGCTGTCCGGTTTGGAGAGCGGAGCGGAGATCATCGTTTATGGCACTAACGGAAATGAGATCCATCGCGAGACAGTTAGCGGTACTTCCTCCGGCTACCAATACAAGGCATTCAGCTACCAGGCAGTGGCTGGTATCGAAGTAAGCAGCTTCAAGGTCATTTCCGGTAGCGATAGCCTGACCATGAGTAGCTATACGGAAACCCAGGCGCTGCACGTAACCGATACTCGTGAGCTGAAGATCGATGACCTGTCAGATAGCTACTACGGTACCTCCTCGTACGATGTGGTGAGCCTGAAGTACAGCGCAGCGGGCTTCCTTGCGAGCACCAGTAACAAGGGCTTCCATGGCGGAGATGGCGTGGATATCTTGAAACTGGAAGGTGGCAGCCATGTCTTCAACCTGAACCTGGCGACCTCTGCGGGCAAGCTGACGGGTTTCGAGGTCTTGGATATCACTGGTTTCCTGGCCACGGGGGGGACAACTTCCGGTGCCAACACCCTCACGCTGTCGGTCAAGGATGTACTGGAGAATGGTCAGGTGGACCTGTTCCAAGCTTCGGGTAAACACACCGTGCAGATGATGGTAAAGGGCGATGCCAACGACACCGTGAATCTCGATGACCTGCTGGGTGCCACCGGGCCTGACTATGGCGACTGGGCCCTAACCGGCCAGACCTCCGTCGACAATCAGTCCTATAACACCTACCACCACAGCGGGCTGGATGCGGAGTTGCTGATCCAGAGTGCGGTGAAGGTCAATCTCATCTGATGCAGGTGTCTGTGTTCGGCCCTGCCGGGCCGAACACACTTCTCCCTCGATTTAGTCATTTCAGGATGGAGCCTCTCCGCGTGGCGGCGAGGTTCTGGAGTTATTTTCATGAGCATTTTCCCTTCCTGGCCTTTGCATAATGTCGTCTGCCTCAGCGCCTTAGTACTGGCTATCGGCTTTGCTGGCGAAGTTGAGGCTGGTATCGACACTTCGATTTACGGCGACTCCCATCAGAAGGTGGAGTCCGTCTCGGTCGCCCAGGCCCAGATCGTAATGTTCCGTGGTAACGATGGCGGCAAGCAGGCGGCTCACGTCTACATCGACGGCGAGTTGCAGAGTGCCCTGATGCCCGGTGGTTACACCGTGTTCTGCACCCCCGCGGGCGAGCACTCGGTGGAGTCGTACATCGGTGACGCACCGCTGTACACCGGCAAGCGCAATCCGCAGAGCTACGCCAAGCTGGCCGGCGGCCAGACCTACGTGCTGGAAGCACCGGTCGGAATTGGCCAGAAGACGCCCATCGTACACACCGGCAAGCAGGCTGAACGCAGCCTCCAGGGTATGCGCCGACAGATCCATGTACTCAGCCGCGCCAGTGCCGTGGTGCCCTGCCAGACGGAAACCCGCCTGAGCCTACGCAGTGATGTGCTGTTCGCCTTCGGCAAGGGCTCGTACCAGGACTTGACCGCAGAAGGCCGGAGCCAACTGAGCCAGGTCGTGCAGGAGATCAGGCAGGATCTGAACAAGGTCCAGGGCGTGGAAATCGTCGGCCATGCCGACCCCATCGGCACTGCGGCAGCCAACCAGCGCCTGTCCCTTCAACGCGCCGAGTCGATCCGCCGGGTGCTGCTGGAAGCGGGCATTCAAAGCGATCAGCTCACGGCCACTGGGCGTGGCAGCCTCGAGCCGGTGGTGCAGTGCAACAGCGGTTCGCGCAGCGCACAGATCGCCTGCAACGCGCCCAACCGCCGCGTCGAGCTGGTGATTCGCGGCGCTCAAGCATCGCTGTAAATCCAGGCGTAATGAGTCCCGAAGCGCCTTGCGGCGCTTCGGGCCTAAAATCGGAATCGGCGGAGAAGCCCACCTCGGGGTTCACGACTGCTTCGTCGATTCCGGACCTGCCTCGCGCATATCTTCTCTTGCCGAACGCTGATTGCTTGCTGACCTGGCCCTCTGCCCCCCAATTAGCCAGTGCGTCGAAAACAGCTCCCGCCGGTAACCTGCGCAAGCTGATCGGCCGCTTGCAACGGATGCAGTTCCAGCAACTGAGGCGCCGGACTCATCGCGTAACGACGCCTCATAACCAAGTCCACTCCTGCCAGCGTCGATCCTCGCCCATAGCTCAATTCTCGCCATCAAGGCCTGTCCACAGCTGTCCGATTGTCTGTGGTCAAAGCGAAGGAAATTAGTTCCAGTACGAGCGCAATGGCATGCCATGGGCTAAAAAAAAAATAGTCATCCTGAGAGAAGCCCCCATGAGCAGAATTTTAATCGTCGATGAGCAACCTTTGACGCGGGAAGCATTGCGGCTCCTGTTGGAGAATGACCGGCACGAGGTGGTCGGCGAGGCGGACAACGGCCCCAGCGCGTTGCAGCAGGCCCGTGACTGCAACCCGGATATCATGATCCTCGACTTGTCAATTCCACGCCTGGGAGGGCTGGAGGTCGTTCAACGCCTAGCCACTCAAGAGTCGCGCGTGAAAACGTTGGTGCTGACCTCACAGGATTCGGAGTACTTCGCGGGGCGTTGCGTTTCAGCCGGTGCAACGGGTTTCGTCAGCAAGCAGGCTGATCCTCAGGAAGTTCTATTGGCCGTTCGGGCAATCACCAAAGGGTTGAGCTACTTCCCTTCCAGTCGAATGGGAACGGTAAACGTCGCAGATAAAGCAGTGCTCAATAAGCTTTCCGTTAGGGAGCTTAGTGTCCTGCAATTGCTAGCTAAGGGAATGAGCAATATCGCTATCGCCGATCAACTTGCCATAAGTGATAAGACTGTAAGTACCTATAAAGTCAGACTGATGGAGAAAATGCGGGCGAAATCCCTGGTGGAATTGATAGATATTTCCCGAAGACATGGCTTAGTCGAAGGTGATAGCGGAAAAGCGGAAAGCCCGCAATTGAGTGAGGACCAGCTAGAGGAGCTTGAGCTTCTAAGGCGCACTATGGATGAACTGCCGCATCCCATTACTATTAGGGCTCTTGATACCCGCATTCTGTACTGTAATAAGGCGACATTAGAACTGCTCGGAGTTTCTGAGGAGGAAATTATCGGAAAACGAGTAGGCGAGTTGGCAGAGTTTGCTGATCCCAACGAGGCTGAATTGCTTAGGGAAGATTTAGCTTCCGCCATCCAAGCGGGGGAACCCTATCAGGCGGACGTGGAAGTGCAATTGAAAATAGGTCGCCTGGTACTCCGGCATTGGGGGCGACCTTATCGGGATAAGAGGGGCGTCCTGATAGGAGCAATCTGTGGGTCAGTCAATGTCACGGACCAGGATGATGTGGTGCGAGATCTGCGGAACGCTAATGCTCGTATCGAAGTGATCAGCCACGGAAAGACTGAGTACCTTAGGGGGATCGCAGAGGAAATTCAGGGGCCACTGCAAAAAATCATAGCGATGATAAATCTCAGACTGGGAAAGGACGAGTCAGATGTACGTGATAAGCCGCTGGTCGTCGCTCGCTCAGTATCCTTTAACCTTCTTAGTATATTGGATGAGGTTAAGCTTCTCTGTCGAGTAAAGGCAGGCCGCATACGGCTTGTGAAAGAAAAGGCTGATCTGCGGGAGTTGGTGAATAACCAGTTGGATAACTTCAGAAGTCAAGCCCAAGCTAAAGGGTTGGAGCTTTCATCTGATTTTAACTTGGCGCTTCAGCCAAAAGTCTGGTGTGACGCGCTTCGTCTACAGCAAATACTGCAATTGCTCTTGGATAATGCAATAAAATATACTGAAGAAGGGGTTGTGCTGGTCCGACTCAGTGCACGAGGGCAAGGTCAGGGGCTGGTTGAAGTAATAATGGACGTTGAAGATACAGGAGTTGGAATTCTTGAGCCTGACCAGATCGGTCTTTTTGAACCTTTCTCATATGATCTCGATGGTATGCGTGTAGGGCAGGGGAGATCCAGTCTGGGGTTGGCTATATGTAAAAGTTTGGTGACTTTGATGGGCGGAGATATATCTGCAAAAAGTCGTGTAGGTGTGGGGACGGAAATTCAATTTAAATTATCTCTGCCGGATGCAAGAGGGTGAATGGGGTTGAATATTTTTAGCAGGACGAAGAGTTAAGTAAAATTTTGTAGATGTTTTGAAGGTGTGGCTTTGCTTTTTCAAAGCCACATTTTAACCTGCGCGATTTGGAATGTGGTATTACTGCTCCATATTTTCCTTTGCATGAGTTTTAAGATAGTTGACTGCTTCATCCATTTCTTTGAAAGCCATTCCTGCCGGCCACTCGTTACCCAGTGGTGTAGCTAGCCATGGAAGTTCACTCTTGATTTGAATTACCTCGCCAATAGACACCCCGCCTTGGCTGAGGATAGTTACTCTTGTGAGCTCTTTGTTTTTCTCTACTACAGCCCAAGATCTCAATCGTTCGGCCTGCTTGGAACTGATTAATCCATTTCTTTCGGCGCGATTTATCGATGGGATGTCAAGCCGCTTTTTAAGATGGTAGTAGAATCTACGACTATTTTGTTTAGGTTTTCCGTGCATAAGGTGGTGCCGCAATGTACTTGTTCAGCAAGATGTTGGGCGTGCCTGAATATCCAGCGGCCTAGCCTATATGCCAGCATATTTACAGGATCCCAGTTCTATACTTGGTTACGTCAGATAAAACTCTCTTGAAATCAATTGAGCTACACCTTTAATAGTTTTCTCTATATGGTGGCGATAGAAATATGAGCCAAGTCGAGCCGTGCAAGCGATTGCCAGCGAAAATTTAAGATTGAATTGTTATCAATGTTGATATGAGAATTTTTAGATGGGTTTGACGAGAGAGAGCAAGCTGGCCTGAGTAACACCGAGCGCTTCCAGTCCGATAGCGGCCCAGAAAATCCAGATTGCAGCGTCGCCAGAGACTGAGGCGAAGTATGTTCTGCGCAGGAGGCAGGTAGCTGTATGGTATTGGGGGGAGGATATAAAATTGGGAGGCTGTAATACTCTAGGTTCGCCCGAGTGTGGGCAGCCCATTGATCTTGGGTAGAGTTATATGCGCTAGGCGAAATTGGAGCGGTGACCAGTGCTTTGCCGGGCAGAGGTACTGCGCCAGGCATCCCGGTGTAAAATTCATTCAAGGTATAGTTGGGGCTTACATTATTTAAATCTGTAAGCTGAGCAATTGCTGCGACTGCTGTTGCAGTCGATGCAATTATGGCAAAGTGCTGCAGATAGGATGGAGCTTCGCGTAACGGATTGCTTGTAGTCAAGTTAATGTCTCGGTCGGCGGGCCTTGCGGCCGGTTGACACCTCACGCAATGCATTTTAAGTATCTGGCGATGGCATCTCTTTCAGATTATTCCTCGTTAATTTTTATTTTTTAAAAATATGAATTGTTTCATGTTTTCGAAAGAGACAGGGGCTGAGCCTGGTGGCAGGTAATTACAGAGGCGTCAGGTGGAACTATGTGGCTGTCGATATCTATCTGTTGCTTGGTAGGTGTCTCGATTTATTGTCGGTAAATTCCTATGCCGAGGTGGGATTATTCGTGCAAGCCTAGTGTGTGAGTTCGCGTATGGTTTTTCCCCACTACTGAGAAACGGGCGAAAAATATAGATGCGAAAGGAACAATCTTCAGCGAATTCTGTGTTCGGGGATACGAAATTGCCGTCTTGGCAAGCCCATACCGTCTGGCGATGGAGCGAGCTTCCGGTTTGTCTAACTGCCGGTTGGCTTGTGGCTTTGATCGCGTGGTTGGGACTTGCGGTGCTCATCGCCATGTCTGTGCCCCTGGATGACGCACGAGCGGAATCCATTCCTGCAATAGCTGTGTTTTTGCATCAAGTTTCACCTTGGGTCTATTTGGGGCTGCTAGCTTCAGCCGTCGGCTGGTTGCAATTGCATCTGAAGGTGGCTGCGGCGGGAGTACTTGCGTTTTGTGTGGGGGTGCTGACTGGTGCCCTCATCACCCCTGTTCTATGGATAGAATTCAATAGGGAACCGTTCTGCTGCCTGCTTTGAAAGCGCGAACTCGTCGGTCGCTGGAAATGCCGAGAAGCATTCCCGACTTCTTATTGGTCCTGAATAGATCGTCCCCGTGATTGTCATGTCCAGCACTTGGCTGCGTATCACCGATCAATTCTTTCGCCAACTGGGGTCTACGGCTATCGCAAGATCCACGACGACCTGCGTGAGCTGGGAGAGTCCTGTGGCCGGCATCGCGTAGCCCGCCTGATGCGGGGGGAAGGGTTGCGCTCGCAGACCGGCTATCGTCGTCGG
>NZ_JACVBX010000002.1 GCF_014852585.1 Pseudomonas sp. PDM18
TGCGCAATCGTCACCAGGCCCAGGGCATCGGCGAACTGGAGCTGATCCAGGGCGAGCTGAACAACCTGCAGGCTGACCTGCAGCGCGACCTGGCCTATGCCGAGCTGCGCAACGCCTACGGCCAGGTATTCGCCAGCGTGGGCCTCGATCCGCTTCCGTCACAGTTGAAGTCAGATTCGCTCAGCGATATCGGTCAGGGCCTGGCCAGCCGCGAGGAGCAGTGGCAGCGCGGTGAAATCGCCAATCCCTGACGGCCCGCCCTGAATGAAAAAGCCCCGGTCATGTGCCGGGGCTTTTTTTCGGGCCTTTGCCGCCAGCCCCTATAGCCACCAGCGCAGCAGATAGAACGCGCCCATGCTGAGCAGCACGCTGAGCAGCACGTTGCGCGTCCACAGCACCAGCGCCACGGCGACGATGGCGCCGAGCAGGTAGGGGTTGTCCTGGCGCAGGTTCAGCTGGTGCTCGGGTAGGAACACGATCGGTCCGCAGATCGCCGTGAGCATCCCCGGCACGGCAAAGCCGAGGAACTGCCGCACGTTGCTGCCCAGGCGGATCGGCAGGCGCGGTTCGAGGAATACGTAGCGGTTGAAGAACACAATCAGCCCCATGCCGAAGATCACTGCCCAGGCCATCATGCGCGCACCCCCGAGAATTTCTGGCAGAGGAAGCCGGCGAACATCCCCGCCAGGCCGGAAAGCACCAGTGCCGAGCCGATCTGCCAGTAGCTGAGCAGCACCGAGCAGAACAGCGAGACGGCGACACAGACCACGGTCGGGATGTTCTTCACCACCGGCACGATCAGCGCGACGAAGGTGGCGGCGATAGAGAAGTCCAGCCCGAGGTGCTCGAGGCCGGGAATGTTGGTACCCACCAGCACGCCGGCGAGGGTGAAGAGGTTCCAGGCGATGTAGAACGTCAGGCCGACGCCCAGCGCGTACCAGCGGTTGAAGGTGTTGCGGTCATGGCCGCTGACCAAGGCGAACAATTCATCAGTGAGCAGAAAGCCCAGCCCCGCGCGCCAGCGCCCCGGCAGGCCGGCTATCACCGGGCGCAACGTCATCCCGTAGAGCAGGTGCTGCGAAGTCAGCAACAGCGTGGTGATCATGATCGAGAAGAAACCGGCGCCGCCCTTGAGCATTCCGATGGCTACCAGTTGCGCGGCACCGGCGAAGACGATGGCCGACAGGCCCTGGCCGTGCAGCGGCGAAAGCCCGGCGTCAATGGCCAGGGAACCGGCGAGCAGGCCCCAGGGCAGGACCGCGAGCGACAGCGGCATGATGTCGATGGCGCCCCTGAGGAAGGCGCGGGAAGGAAGCTGGTCTTGGGGCATGGACGTTTCTTGCAGGCAGTTAAGTGCCGTCAGCGTGGCAGAAAAACGCCGCCCCTGGCTTGAACAATCTTGCTGTCGTTGCCCTCGCGCGCGTTGCCTCCTGATTTCTCATGACGGCGGCCGGGCCAGGAACCCGAGCAGGGTGGCTTCCTCGGCACTGAGATTTTGCCGCTTGCGCGCCTTGCGCAGGCCGACCAGCTCGCCCGCGAGGAAGGCTTCGATCACCCGTGGATGCACGTAGCACTTGCGGCAGATCGCCGGGGTGTTGCCCAACTCGTTGGCGACCTGCTGGATGATTGCCTTGAGCTGGCGGTTGGCGCTTTTCTCGTTCTCCCAGCGGGCCTTGCGGCAGTACTCCAGGGCCAGGGTGGTACCGGCCCAGGTTCGGTAGTCCTTGGCGGTGAATTCCTCGCCGGCGTGCTCGCGCAGGTAAGCGTTGATATCCCGGGAATCGATCATGTGTCGCTGACGCTGTTCATCCAGGTACTGGAAGAGTTGCTGGCCGGGCAGTTCCAGGCAGCGCCGGAGGATGCGCGCCAGGCGCGGGTGTTCGATGTCCACGCTGTGCTTCACGCCGCTCTTGCCGCGAAACGCAAAGCGGATGCGTGCGCCCTGAACCTCGACATGGCGATTACTCAGCGTGGTGAGGCCGAAAGAGCGATTCTCCTTGCGGTAGCGCTGGTTGCCGATGCGGATCAGCGTGCGGTCGAGCAGTTCGACCACGGTGGCCATGACCTTTTTCGCCCCCAGTCCCGGCTGCGCCAGGTCTTGCGCGATGCGTCGGCGCAGAGCTGGCAGGCTCTCGCCGAAGCGCAGCAGGCGTTCGTACTTGGCGCTGTCGCGCACCTCGGTCCAGCGCGGGTGGTAGCGGTACTGCTTGCGCCCGCGCACGTCGCGCCCGGTGGCCTGCAGGTGGCCGAGCGGGTCGATGCAGATCCATACATCGATGTACGCCGGCGGAATGGCGAGCTGGTTGATGCGCTGGATTTCCGCCTCCACGCGAATGCGCTCGCCGCCGGGGTCGAAGTAGGCGAAGCGCCCGCGCAGCCGTCGCCGGCTGATGCCTGGCAGGCTGTCGTCGACGTAGTGCAGGTCAGGCGGTAGTTCCAGCAGCTCCGGTGGTGTACTCATGGCAATTCCTCGAAGGCCTTCCCGTCAATGGAGCGCGAAAGGGCGCTTCGAGTGCCGTATTTTTCGTCGTACAGCGTTCAGGGACGTGCGTCTTCGGCTGCCAAGTGAGTCGGCGAGACCAGCCGTGGATCGGCACCGCCAAACAGGGTGAGCAGGTAGTCCTCCTGGCTTTGCAGGCCGTGGCGCACCAGCCAGCCGCGGCCGCCGGGCACTGCGCGTAGCAGGCAGTGGAAGAGGAAACGCGGCGGCGCGGTCAGCAGCGGGTACCAGGGCAGGCTGCCGCCGGGCAGGCCGAGGGCGCGACGGCCGTCGGCATCGATGAAGGTGCCGGCGATGCTCAGGTGGATGGCCCGGTTCAAATGTCCGCGCAGCCAGGCGAAGTTGGTGTAGTGGCGTTGCAGCGGCTCGTCCACCAGTGCCGAGCCGAGGATGCGACTGCTGTCGTCCGGCGGCGCCTGGGACAGCAGGTTGTGGTAGAGCGCACGGATCGCGTCATTCTCGCTGTCGCGCAGCCAGCGCTCCTCGACGCCCATCAGCCAGGCGATGTAGCGCCAGAGGTGGATGATGGCTTCGCGCTCGCGCCGACTCAGGAGCACACCCAGCATGCGCTGGCCGATCAGGAAGATCGCCGAGAAGGCCAGGTAGGTCGCGTGCATGTCGCCCTGGTTGACTGGCAGGCCGTCCTGGGCGAAGTCCCACTCTTCCAGACGTGAAACCCGCCGTCGCACCAGGGCATGCACCAGCCGGACATGCAGCGTGCTGCGATAACCCGCCGCGCCGCGCGCCATGCCGCCGGGACGGGTGCAGTCGATCCACCATTTGGTGGTTTCCGCGATGCGCCGCTGCGGGCCTTTCTCCAGCGCGCCGGTGAGCACCAGGGTGCGGTTGATCCCGGAAGCCTGGTAGCCGGCCAGCAGGCCCAGGTCACGCAGTACGCGCATGCCGGTGAGCCCGGACAGGCCGCAGGCGCGGGCACCCTCTTCGAGGCGTTGCAGGTCGACCCAGGCGGGCAGCGTGTCGACCTGACCGAAGAAGGTCTTCAGCGCTTCGGGTGCCTCGGGGATGGTGGCGATGCCCTGGCTCAGCGCCTTTTCGTACAGGCGCATACCGGCGCCGAGCCCGACATCGAACATCCAATCCACCAGCGCATCCATGGGCGCATCGCCTACCGTTAGGGATTCGCCGATGGCCTGCCAGGTGGCGGCATCCGGCTCGCTTGGTCCCTTGAGGAAACGTTTGACCGGCGCGGCGGTGCGTCGGGCGCGCTGCAGGTCGGCGCCGTGGCGGGTTGGCAGGGCGGTTGCGCTCATCGATTCATACCTTGGTTGGGTGGCCGGGCGAATGCCTCGAATTACGCTATTGCGAGTATTTGCTCGCATTCAACTCGCATCCGGCTCGCACCAGGAGGCAGGCATGAGGAAGCAACCCACGCAGCAGCGCGCCAGCGAGATGGTGGCGGTGCTGGTCGAGGCGGCGGCGCTGGAGATTGGCGAGCGCGGCCTCGACGGCCTGACCACCAACCACGTGGCGCGCCGCGCCGGGGTGAGCGTCGGCTCGCTTTACCAGTACTTCGCCAACAAGGAGATGATCGTCGAGGCCCTGCTGATGCAGCGTGCCGGCACGCTGATGAAGGTGGTGCACCAGCGCGTCACGCCGTTATTGGGTGCAGACATCGGCAGCGTGACCCGCGCGGTGCTGGAGGGCATCTTCGAGCAGGTGGAGGGCGATGCGGCGCAGCGCGAGTTGCTGCGACACTGGCACCGGCTCAATTCCGCGCCGGTGTTCCAGTCCTTGGAGCGGCAGATGATGGAGGTGTGCCGGCAGTACCTGATGCGCCACTTTGACGATTACCGGATCGACAACCTGCCGGCGGTGCTTTTCGTGGTCATCAACTCCGTCCAGTACACCACTGCGCGCTACCTGAGCGAGGCTCAGCCGCTGCTGGGGCGCGAGGAAGTGATCGATACGTTGGCGCGGATGGTTGAATCCCTCTGCGCGCCGCGAAACAAGCAACGCCTGTAGGAGCGAGCCACGCTCGCGATCCGCCGGCAAGGCAGGCGCTCAGGTCAGATCACGGTGATCGCAGGTGACTTGAGATTGGCTGCGAGGATTTCGCGAGCTCTGCTCGCGGGTCGCGGGTATTGCCCGTTCCTAACAGATAGCTTTGCGCTCGGATCGCCCCTCACCCTAACCCTCTCCCTTCAGGGCGTGGGAGAGGGAAAACCCAGACGCGGACTTTCAGAAGAATACAGTTGCTCCTACAGGGAAGATCATGTGATTCGGGCATGAATAATCCCCGGAAGGCTTGCGCCAACCGGGGCTCTGCTCAACGCATCAGGCCACGACCGGAATCATCGGGTCAGCGGCTGCCAGCGCGGTGGCGCGATCGTCGGCCGGCGGGTAGATCCATACTGTGTTGATCTCGGTCTTGATCTTCTTGCCTTCCTCACGCTGGAAACGCACCTGGCGATCCCAGCCTTCGGTGAACAGCGCACCCCAGGCTCCCAGGTCCAGGCAGGTCACGTACTTGGGCTGGCTGTAAGGGATGGGCGCCACGCCCAGCAGGTCGGCGGCGGCGTTGTTACCGGCCGAGCGGCCCAGAGAGATGGCATGCTGGCAAGTCATCAGTGCGTAGTTGCCGACTTCGTCCGTCGCGGCGTAAGCCGTGTCGCCGGTGGCGAACACCGCGTCCTGGCCGATCACCTTGAGGTTGCGGTCCACGTGCAGGCGGCCCTGGCGGTCGCGCTCGCCGGCAACCTGTTCGGTCAGCGAGCTGGCGCGTACGCCGGCGGTCCAGATCACTGTTTTCGCCTCGATGCGCTCGCCGCTGGAGAGGGTCGCGCCGTTCTCGTCGATGGATTCCACCGAGGACTTCAGGCGCCATTCCACGCCCAGCTCGGCGGAGGCTTCGGCCACCACGGACTGCGAGGTGGCGCCCAGTGCGCTGCCAATCTCGGCGCCGCGGTCGACCACGATGACGCGCACCTTGGCGTCCGCGCCGAGCACTTCGCGCAGGCGCGCCGGCATTTCAGTGGCGGTCTCGATGCCGGTGAAGCCGCCGCCGGCCACGATCACCGTGTTGCGCGCTTCGGATTCCGGCAGTTGGTGCAGCGCGCGGATGTGCCTTTCGAGGCGCACGGCCTGGTCGATGTCGTCCACGTCGAAGGCATGCTCGATGCCCGGCAGGGCGGGGCGGGCGACCTTGCTGCCGCTGGCGAGGATCAGGCGGTCGAAGCCCAGGGTGGCGACCTTGCCACTGGCGTCGCGGTAGTCCAATTGGCGGCCGTCGACATCGATCTGCTCGGCGCTGCCCTGGATGAAGCTCACGCCCACCGCGCCGAACAGGTCGCCCAGTGGCGCGGCCATCTGGTGCACGTTGGGCTCGTAGAAGCGCGGGCGGATGCGCAGTTCGGCCTGGGGCGCGAGGACCGCGACTTCGATGTCGCCGCGCTGGTGCAGGTCGAGCAGACGCGCGGCGCTCAGCGCGCTCCACATGCCCGCGAAACCGGTGCCGACGATCAGGATGCGTTGTTTCATGGTGCTCTCCGACGAAAAGGATGAATCCAGGTGGTGGGGTTCCCGAGTGCCTGATATCGGAGCGGTTCGCTTCCTGGCTCGCCCCGGATAACTGCGACTATATTTGTCGTAGTTATGCGGCGCAACCGATTTCTGCGGCAAACTCCGACCATTCGTCACGGTTGGGGCGGGCATCCGCCGCTGCTTCTGTACTGAGGTGGGGCGCGCTGGATAGTCGTGGCCCGCGTGCTGCGGGTGACAGATCGTCAGAATGCATGCTTAAGTGCTTGCCGGAGGCCCGGCAGGGCTTGAAAATAATGCGACTGATGTAGTCGGAGTTTGTAATGGCTTTGTACAGTGCGGGCGTGGAGTACGGCATCCACTGCCTGCTGTTCCTGACGGACGAGAAGGGCGACAGCCGTGAATCCAGCGTGCGGATGCTGGCGGAACTTCAGGGGGTGCCCCAGGAGCTGCTCGCCAAGGTCTTCACCAAGCTGGCCAAGGCCGGGCTGGTCGCGGCCACCGAAGGCGTGCGCGGCGGCTTCCGCCTGGCGCGTCCGGCGGACGAAATCACCGTACTGGATATCGTCAAGGCCATCGACGGCGACAAGCTGATCTTCGAGTGCCGCGACATCCGTGGCCGCTGCGCCGTGTTCGAAGGCTCGCCGCCGGAGTGGGCGACGTGCGGCACCTGCTCTATCCACGCGGTCATGCTCACCGCGCAGAAGCGCATGGAAGAAGCCCTGGCCCAGCAGACCGTGCTGGACCTGGCTCGCCGTGTCGGACGCAAGGCGCCGCCGGAATTCGGCGAGGCCCTGGTGCGCTGGATGGACGCGCAGCGCGACGGCTCTGCGGGCTAGCGCGCGTTACTGCCGCGCGGCTTGTAGAAGACGAACTCGTCGGTCTCTGCCGTGCGGATGTATTCCTTCGCCCAGCCAGGCGAGGCGTGGCGGTCGTGGAAGTACATGGCGCCGCGCGTGCGGTCGCGCAGCTGCTGGTTCAGCGCCCGGCGGGCGATTTCCTTGGCAATGTCATAGCGGTTCTTCTCTTCTACCTGGTCGGAGCGACCGTCGCACCACCAGGAGAATTGGCAGTGCTTCTGTGCCTGGCCCTGCTTTACCACGCCGCACACGGTGTCGGGGAAGCCGCCGTGGCCCATGCGGTTGAGCACCACGTTGGCCACTGCCTCCATGTCCGCCTTGCCGCCGCCCTTGGCTTCCCAGTAGATGGTCCGCGACAGGCAGACGATGGCGTCGTCCAGCGGCGCCTTGCCGGCTGGGTCCAGCGCCTTGACCTCGGATTTGCTGATGGGCGCCGGGCTGGTCACCGCCGACGCCGGGTGGGCGACCTGCTGCTCCAGCACTTCGGCCTTGTTCACCGCGGCCTGGGCTTTCTCGTCGGTGGAGGTGCCGATGGAGGCGGCGAAGGAAGAGGGCGCCAACAGGGTGAGCAGCAACAACGGAAGAAGAAGGCGGCACATGTGCGAACCTACCTGCGAAGCGAAATCAGTCTGTCGCTGTGACTGTGCCGCGCAGAATTAGATTCAACTTTCCAGCCAGACGGTAGCCGCCGTAGCCCACGCGCGACGGGGCCTAGGGCAGATAACGCTGAAGGAATTCGTCGACCACCTGTAGCACCGCCGGCTGTTGCTCGCGGTGCGGAACGTGGCCGCAGTCGGGCAGCAGCCTGAGCATCGTTGGCACGCCGGGGACCGAGGTTAAACGCTCCGGGTGTGCGGCCGAGCCGTACTCGTCCTGCTCGCCGTGCATGCTAAGGATCGGGCACTTCACCTGCGCCAGTTCAGCATCCAGGTTCCAGTCGCTGAAATCCTCGGAAAGCCAGGTATCGACCCAGGCACGCAGCACCCAGAAGGCCTTGTGGCCGTGGTACTTCTGCAGGCGCTCAAACTGGCCTTCGCGGGCGAACTCCACTTCGGCGGCGCGGATACCATCGCGGGTGCGATGCTCGACGAAGGCCTGGGCCGATTCGGTGATCAGCGCCGCGCAGGTCTGCGGATGCTGTGCCACACAGGCCACCGCCATGGCGCCGCCGACACTGTGGCCGAACACCACGCAACGCTCGAAACCGAAGTGCTCTTGCACCAGGGGGATGAAGGTGCGCGCCTCATCGTCTATGAAGTCCAGCGGCAGAGCGCCGGGATAGCGCTCGGAGCGGCCGAAACCGAGGCGGTCGTAGGCGATCACCTGGCGACCGGTTCTGCGCGCGAGCTGCTCCGGGAAATCGCGCCACAAGGTCACGCAGCCGAGCGAGTCATGCAGCAGCAGGATGGGTTCGCCGACGGTTTCGGTGGGCGTCCAGTCCTGGGCAAACAGCTGGCCCTTCTCGCTGATGATCCAGTGTTCCCGGGTGGTGACGGTGGACGACATGCAGATAACCAGTGATGTTCGTGCGGGTGCTCATGGTAGGGCCGATAGCCGGCTAAGGAAACCTTAAGGCAGCTCGGCGATGATGACGACTCGCGGCCGGAGCTGTCCCGGGCAGTGCTCACACCGGGTCCGGTCGCTTTTTTTAATTCACGAAGGAGTCCTGCCTTGGACACTTGCCCTGGTCGATTGCGACAGGCCTGAACAGCGAGCCGTCCGGCAGAACCCTGCCACTGTCTCGCTGCGTTGCGGACAGTGGCGATACGCATCCCGTCACGGGATGACGTCTCACCATTCCCCTGCGGGGCCGATCCGGCCCTTCGCCCTCTCGCAATTCACCACCCGAATACGCGCCGGCATCGCTCGGCGCATGGGGCGGCCGTGCGCCGCGAACGAGGTGGAGTATGGATTGGAAAATCTTCCTGCTGCGGGTTGCCGCGGCACTCATTCTGGGCGCCCTGATCGGCGCCGAACGCCAGCTGCGCCAGCGCCTCACCGGCCTGCGCACCAACGCGCTGGTCAGCACCGGTGCCTGTCTGTTCGTGCTGATGACCCAGGCCATGCCGGGGCTATCGGCCGATGCGCCGCGTATCGCTGCGTACGTGGTGTCGGGGATCGGCTTCCTTGGTGGTGGCGTGATCATGCGCGATGGCCTGAACGTGCGTGGCCTGAACACCGCCGCAACGCTCTGGTGCACCGCCGCCATCGGTGTGCTGTGCAGCATGGGGTTGCTGCTGGAAGCGGCGCTGGGCAGCGTGGTGGTGCTTTGCGCCAACATCCTGCTGCGTGACATCGCGCAGCGCATCAACCATCAGGACGTCCTGCCGGCCAGCGAGGCGGAGCAGCGTTATGGCGTCGCCATCATCTGTCGCGCCGAAGACGAGATCCAGGTGCGCAGCCTGATGCTGCACAGCCTGGACAGCAGCGAACTGCGCCTTCAATCGCTGCACAGCGAGGACCAGGCCAACCCGGCGAAACTGGAAGTGCGTGCCGAGCTGCTCGGTGGCCATGGTGCCGCCGGCCAGTTGGAGCGCATGGTCAGTCGCATCAGCCTGGAGAAGGGCGTCAGCTCAGTGCGCTGGCAACTATTCGAGTTGGCCAGCGACTGATTTCGCAACCTGCAAGGACTCAGTTTTCTCGTGCAGCGCGGCTGCCACAGCGCGGCGCCGGTGCACGGGCTTCCTCGGCCACCACGCCGCGCCACCAACGCTCGCCCTGATGGGGCGCCTCGAGGTCGATGCGCTCACCCATCATCGGCGTGGTGACGGTGAGCCCGCGCTCGCCAGCGATTTCCAGTACGCGCTCGAAGGGTTCGTACCAGGCGTGCATGGCCAGGTCGAAGGTGCCGTTGTGGATCGGCAGCAGCCAGCGGCCGTTGAGGTCCTGGTGCGCCTGTACGGTCTGCTGCGGGTGCATGTGTACATAGGGCCAGTGTTCGTTGTAGGCACCGGTTTCCATCAACGTCAGGTCGAAGTGACCGAAGCGCCGGCCGATCTCGGTGAAACCGTCGAAATAGCCGGTGTCACCGCTGAAGAAGATGCGCAGGCTGTCGTCCTCGATGACCCAGGAGCACCACAGAGTGCGGTTGCCGTCGCGCACGCCGCGGCCGGAGAAATGCTGCGCCGGTGTCGCGGTCAGGCACAAGCCGTCCACCGTGGTGCTCTGCCACCAGTCCAGCTGGCGGATTTTCTCTGCCGGCACGCCCCAGTCGAGCAGGCGGTCGCCGACGCCCAGCGGGGTGATGAAGACCTCCGCGCGCTCGGCCAGCACGGCGATGGTCGCGCGGTCGAGGTGATCGTAATGGTCGTGGGAGAGGATCACACCGCGGATCGGTGGCAGGTCGTGCAGGGCAATCGGCGGCGCGTGGAAGCGCTTGGGTCCGGCGAAGCTGAAGGGCGAGGCGCGTTCGGAGAATACCGGGTCGGTCAGCCACCAGCCGCCGCGCAACTTGATCAGCAGGGTGGAATGGCCGAGGCGGTAGAGGCTGCGGTCGGGCGCCTGCTCCAGTTCGTCGCGGCTCAGCGCGCGCACCGGCACCGGGGCGCGAGGTACAGTGTTCTTCGGTTTGTTGAACAGCACATCCCAGAGCACTTTTGCGCTCGGTTCAGGCATATCGGCCGGGCGTGCCTTGAGGTTGCGGAATCTCCCGGCAATGTAATGCGGCGAGTGGCTGTAGTCGTCGATGGGCGCGCGTTGCAGTGGGAGACGGGGCAAGGCACTGATCCTCGGGTGGCGGATTTCGTCAGGGCACCACGCTAACGCTTCCGCGGCCAGGGAGCATTACCGGCATTTTGATTCAGAACATCATCGCCATCGATACAGGCGCGGCGCCCAAGCACGGTCGGGCTGCAGGACCGAGGGGGACGCCCAGTCCTTGCTCGCTAACCGCGTGGCACCGCAGCAGGGCTGTTCGCGAGCAAGCTCGCTCCTACGAAAAGCACCGCAGAGCGGGTCGACCATGCGCGGCCTCGTAGGGCGAATAACCCGGAACGGGTTATTCGCCGTCGCCGCTGGCACGGCGGCTCAATCGAGTTTCGAAAGAATGTCCCAGGCCAGCTTCACCCGCACTTCATTGGGATAGTTGCGGTTGGCGAGGATGACGATGCCTCGCTGCTTCGACGGGACGAAGGCGACGTAGGTGCCGAAACCGCCGGTGGCGCCGGTCTTGTTCACCCAGACGTCCTGCTGCGGTGGCAGCGGTTTGCGCAGGGCGGTCACCGGCTGGGTGTCCAGCATGCTGCTGCCGTTGTACTGCTGCAGTTCGGCGAGCTTGGGTGGGTAGGCGTACTGCTCCCAGATCAGGTCCTGGGTCATCGGGCCAACCTGGTAGTAGCCGGTGCGCGTGGCGTCCACCGCCGCTCGCAACTTGTCGCCGAGCTTCACCTCGCCCAGCTGCACTTGGACGAAACGCAGCAGGTCGCGGCTGCTGGATTTCACTCCATAGGCCTCGTCGGCGATCTGGTCGGGGTTCACCCGTACCGGCGAATCGTCCTTGTCGTATCCCTGGGCGTAGATGGCTTGTCGGGTGACCGGCACGTCGATGTGAGTGTTGCTCAGCCCCAGCGGCGCGAACACGTTGCGCTGCATCGCGGTTTTGAACGGCACGTCGAGCGCTTTCGCGGTGACGATGCCGAGCAGGGCTATGCTGGGGTTGGCGTAGCTGCGCTGGCTGCCGGCGGGGTATTGCGGCTGCCAATTCCTGTAGTAGTCGGTGAGCTGCCGGGGCGTCTTCACCTCGTCGGGCAGTTGCAGCGGGAAGCCGCCGGCGGTGTGGGTGGCGAGCTGGATCAGCGTCACCTTGTCCAGCGCACTGCCGCGCAGCTCCTTCAGATAGCGCGTCGGGCTGTCCTCCAGCTTGAGCTTGCCCGCGGCCTGGGCGAAGCCGGCGAGGGTGGCGGTGAAGGTCTTGCTCACCGAGCCGATCTCGAACAGCGTGTCGCTGCTCACCGGCTGCTTGCTCTCCTTCGACGCCACGCCGAAGTTGTAGAAGCGCTGCTCGCCGTGATCGGTGACGCCTATGGCCAGGCCGGCAATGTTCTGCTCGCGCATGACCTGCTGGGCGAGCTTGTTCACCTTGGCGTCAAAGTCCGGTGGAGCGGCCTGGGCGAGGCCCGTGACGAGGAGAGGGAGAACAGCGAATAGGATTGGGGCGGTCCTGTGCATGGCGGCGTCCTGTAGTGAAATGCGCTGACCCTAGCATTGCCTCCGCATTCGCTCCAGCCGAAGGCGGGGCACCGTGCCCCGCCCGGCGTCCATCAACGAATGTTGTTGATGCTGCCTTTGTTGCCGGTGACCTTGACGTCCACCTTCTTGAAGATGAAGTAATCCTGCACGTTCACTTCGTAGCGCGGCGCAACGATCAGATCGGAACCGGAGCTCTTCACGGCCTTGTACGCGGCAGCAGCCTTGACCGAGGAAACCGGGTCGAAGGCAGCCAGGCTCATGCCCGAACCGCTTTCGGCGCCGTAGGTCACGCCATCGGCATACTGGCTGTCGCCGCCGAACTTGATGAAGCCGAACAGGATGTTGACCTGGGACTGGCCGCTGATCGGGCCACCGACGGCGACGTCTGCCTTCAGGTCGGTCTTGACGGCGCCGGCGATCGGGGCGATCGGCTGGCTGACGTTGTAGCTGGTGCAGCCGGTGGCGAGTGCGGCGACCGAGACGAGTGCGGCGGCGCTCAGGAAATTCTTCATGCTTACTCCTTGTATGCAAATGCCCCTTTTTGCATTGGATTGGGGGCGGCGGCACTGTAGGGCCCGATGAACGGTTGCTGAATAAGACGAATCTCAAAGGAGGATGCGCGGGGTTGCCATAGCGAGGCCTCTACGACGGATATTTCAGCGCCTTCGACCGGCAGCGCTACGCCGCATCGGCGCCGGGTGGTAGGATTCGCGCCCCATGCGAATCTGTGACCTCGAACAACGCCTCGCCGACCTCGGCGCGCTGCCCATGCACCGCGCTCGGATGCTGCGCGCCTGGCTGCAGGGCAGGCCGCTGGATGCCGGCACCAAGCGGCAGGCGACCGAGGATTTCCTGCCGCTGAGTGTGCGCAATGGCGTGGCGCAGATCGCCGCCGAGCTGGACGCCCTGGCGACCATTCATTCGCGTCATCCCGGTGGCGACAACTCCGAGCGCCTGCTGGTGCGTCTGGCCGACGGGCAGATGGTGGAGAGCGTGCTCTTGCCGCGCGGCGGCGTGTGCGTGTCAACCCAGGTTGGCTGCGCCGTGGGCTGCCGCTTCTGCATGACCGGCAAGAGCGGTCTGCTGCGCCAGCTTTCCACCACCGAAATCGTCGCCCAGCTGGTGCTGGCACGGCGTGTACGGCCGGTGAAAAAGGTGGTGTTCATGGGCATGGGCGAGCCGGCGCACAACCTCGATAACGTGCTCGAAGCCATCGACCGTCTCGGCACCGACGGCGGTATCGGCCACAAGAACCTGGTGTTCTCCACTGTCGGCGACCCGCGCGTCTTCGAGCGCCTTCCCCAGCAGCGGATCAAGCCGGCCCTGGCGCTGTCGCTGCATACCAGCAACGCCGAGCTGCGTGAGCACCTGCTGCCGCGCGCTCCGAAGCTTACGCCCGAGGAACTGGTGGAGCAGGGCGAGGCCTATGCGCGCGCCACGGACTACCCGATCCAATACCAGTGGACGCTGCTCAAGGGCATCAACGACAGCCAGGAAGAACTCGACGGCATCCTGCGCCTGCTCAAGGGCAAGTTCGGCGTGCTCAACCTGATCCCCTTCAACGCGCTGGAAGGCGACCAGTACCAGCGCCCGGACGCTGAACGCATCGTCGAGATCGTCCGCTACCTGCACAGTCGCGGCGTACTGACCAAGGTGCGCAACAGCGCCGGGCAGGATGTCGATGGTGGTTGCGGCCAGCTGCGTGCGCGGGCGACCGACCTGATTGCCAGCTCCGGTCGGCGGATTTCTCGTCTGAGCGAGTAATTAGCGCGCGCCATTGCTGTTCGAGATCTTGCACGGGTATCACGCCGGTTGTTAGCCTTCCCCATCTGAAAAAACCAGCAGGGCTGGGTATGGCGATCCGGGTTGTCGAAGCACAAGAAGTAGATCAGCAGCGCATAGCCATTCCTGGTTGGGAACAGCAGTACACGCAGATGTCCGCCGGGCGATTTGCCGGGCGCATCCTGCACGCCGAAGTCGAGGGGATCGAGCTCTTTGAAGAGCAGATGAACCTGCGCGTGGAGCAGGAATTCCACGCCCCGCCCGGCGCGCTGGTATTCAGCTTCGACATGTCCGACAACGCCCTCTACCTGCTCGACGGGGAAACCCGCAACGCCTGGGTCACTCCCGAGAACTACCGCGAGGTGGCGGTGGTAATCAAGGAATCGGCGAATTGGGGCCAGCCGGCCGACGCGTTTGCCGACCTGGTGCTGACGCCGCTGCGCTCGGGCCACTGCCAGTCGGTGGCGACCTCGCTGAGCAACCTGCTCACCGGCGCTTCGTCCGGTGACGATCCAATGGATGCGCCGGGCATGGCCCAGAGCATCGTCTCCCACTGTTTCTCGCTGCTGTGCGAAGCGCCCCTGGATGGCGAACGCCGCGCGCGTTCCATCGTCCAGGCCAAACGTGTGGTGCAGCGGGTCAAGGAAGTGGTGAACGACTGCCCCGACGAGCAATTCGGCATGGCTGATCTCGCCGCCAAGGTGGGCGTTTCTCCGCGTACGCTGCAGCAGTCGTTCCTGCATTATGCCGGCATTCCGCCCATTGTCTGGTTGCGCAATCGCCGCCTGAACGCCGCGCGCCGCGACCTGCTGGCCGCTGCGGAATCCGGCATGACCGTGGCCGAGGTGGCGATGAAGTGGTCGTTCTGGCACCTGGGGCGTTTTTCCCAGTCGTATTTCGCGCTGTTCGGCGAGTATCCGAAGACCACGGCGAAGCAGGGCGGTCGGGTCTGGTAGCGGCGACCCGTCATGGGCGCGGACATTGTCCGCGGATCGCGGGCATGGCCCGTTCCTACTATGGAGCTACGGACCTTCCGTGTAGGAGCTGGCCGTGCCTGCGACAGCCAGCGCGCCGGACCATCACGGATGCAGTCCGCCGCAGAAGATAAAAGCCCCCGAATCGGGGGCTTTTTCGTTTACAGCAGCGCCAGCGATCAGCCGAGCAACTCGCGCACCCGATACCACGCCATGCCCAGCGCCAGCAGCGGCGAACGTAGCAGCTTGCCGCCGGGGAAGGTCAGGTGCGGCACGGCGCTGAACAGGTCCAGCCCCTTGCTCTCACCCTGGTGGATGGCTTCGGCGAGCAGCTTGGCTGACCAGTGTGTGACGTTCAGTCCGTGGCCGGAATAGCCCTGGGCGAAGTACACGTTCGGATGGTTCTTCAGCCGGCCGACCTGCGGGAAGCGATTGGCTGTGATGCCGATCATGCCGCCCCACTGGTAGTCGAGCTTCACCTGCTCCAGCTGCGGGAACACCTTGAGCACCTTCGGCCGCATGTAGGCGCCGATGTCCGCTGGGTCGCGCCCCGAGTAGTGGCAGGCGCCGCCGAACAGCAGGCGACGGTCGGCCGTCAGGCGGTAGTAGTCCAGCCCGACCTTCTGGTCGCACAGCGCCATGTTCTGCGGGATCAGCTGCGCTGCCAGTTCCTCGGACAACGGCTCGGTGGCCACCACGTAGCTGCCGGCGGGCAGTACCTTGCCGGTGAGCTTCGGCTCCAGCTCGTCGAGGTGAGCGTTACAGCCAAGCACCAGGGTGTTCGCCAGCACGCGGCCCTGGGCGCAGTGCACCACGGCCGTGGTGCCATGCTCGATGCGCAGCACCGGGCTTTGCTCGAAGATCTGCGCGCCGAAGGCCTTGGCCGCGCGGGCCTCGCCCTTCACCAGGTCGAGCGGGTGCAGATGGCCCGAACCCATGTCGATGTGGCCGCCGGCGTAGAGATCGCTGGCGACCACTTCGCGCATGCGCTCTGGCGGCACCAGACGGGTCTCGTGCGGGTAGTCCGAGGTGCTCAGCGACTCCTGCTCGCGGACCATGGCGGCATACTGCGCCGGGGTATTGGCCAGCTCGCAGAAGCCCCAGCGCAGGTCGCACTCGATGCCCAGTTCGGCGATGCGCTCGGCGACCAGGGCCACCGAATCGACACCCGCCTGCTCCAGGTAGCGCACGCCTTCTTCGCCGACGTACTTGGCGAAGCCGCTGACGTCGTGGCCGATGCCGCGGATCAACTGCCCGCCGTTACGCCCGCTGGCTCCCCAGCCGATGCGCCGGGCTTCCAGCAGCACCACGGAGTGGCCGCGACGGGCCAGCTCCAGGGCGGCGTTCACGCCGGTGAAGCCGCCGCCGATCACGCAGACGTCCGCCCGCACATCCCCGTTGAGGGAAGGGTACTGCTGACGATCACGGGCGGTCGCGGCGTAATAGGACGCGGCGTGCTCCTCGGTGTGCTTCATGGGACTTTCTCGTTTCATTGGTTGAACTTGATCTTGCTCCAGCTGCGGGTCATCAGGCGCATGATCTTGGGCGGCGGCGCCTTGGCGATGTACAGCTTGTCGAGCACGGCCTGGCTCGGGTAGACCTCGGGGTTGTTCTGCATTTCCTCGGGCAGAAGGGTCTTGGCGTCAGCGTTGGCGCTGGGGTAGCCGACATACTCGCTAATGCCGGCTATCACCTTCGGATCGAGGACGTAGTTGATGAACGCCAGAGCCTGCTCCGGATGACCGGCATCGGAAGGAATTGCCATCAGGTCGAACCACAGGTTCGCGCCTTCCTTGGGAATGCTGTAGGCGATCTCGATGCCGTTCTTGGCTTCCTTGGCGCGGGCGGCGGCCTGGAAGACGTCGCCGGAGTAGCCGAAGGCCACGCAGATGTTGCCGTTGGCCAGGTCCGAGATGTACTTGGACGAGTGGAAGTAGGTGACGTACGGGCGCACCGCCACCAGCTTCGCCTCGGCCTTGGGATAGTCCGCCGGGTTGGTGCTGTTGGGATCCAGGCCCAGGTAGTTGAGTACCGAGGGGATCATCTCGTCGGGCGAGTCCATGAAGGCCACGCCGCACGCCTGGAGCTTCTTGATGTTCTCCGGCTCGAACAGCACCGACCAGGAGTCGATCTTGTCGACGCCCAGCACTTCCTTGACCTTGGCGACGTTGTAGCCGATGCCGTTGGTGCCCCACAGGTAGGGCACCGAGTGCTTGTTGCCCGGGTCGTTCTGTTCCAGCAGCTTGAGCAGCGTCGGGTCCAGGTGCTTCCAGTTCGGCAACTGGCTGCGGTCGAGTTCGAGGAACACGCCGGCCTGCACCTGGCGGGTCAGGAAGTGGTTGGATGGCACCACCACGTCGTAGCCGGAACGGCCTGCCAGCAGCTTGCCTTCCAGGGTCTCGTTGGAGTCGAAGACGTCGTACACCGGTTTGACCCCGGTGGTCTTCTGGAAGCCCACGAGGGTGTCCGGAGCGATGTAGTCGGTCCAGTTGTAGATGCTGACCGTCGGTGCAGCGTGTGCGGCCGAGGCAAGGGCTGCCAGGGCGAAGGGCGCAAGGGTGCGCAGCAGTCTCATGGGGACTCCCGAATTGTTGTTGTGAAGTCGGTGACGCGGAATCAGACGCTCAGCAGCAGGAACTCACGCTCCCAGGAGCTGATCACGCGCTTGAAGTTCTCGTGCTCGGTGCGCTTGACCGCCACGTAGCCCTGCACGAACTTCTCGCCGAGGAATTCCTTGAGCACGGCGCAGTCTTCCATCTGCTGCAGCGCGTCCTCGATGGTGATCGGCAGGCGCAGGTTGCGGCGCTCGTAGGCACGGCCCTGGACGGCGGCGCTGGGGTTGATCTGCTCGATCATGCCCAGGTAGCCACAGAGCAGGCTGGCGGCCAGCGCCAGGTACGGGTTGGCGTCGGCGCCCGGCAGGCGGTTTTCCACGCGCATGGCGATCGGCGGCGCGGCGGGGACGCGCAGGCCCACGGTGCGGTTCTCTTCGCCCCACTCCACGTTCACAGGCGCGGAGGTGTCCGGCAGGAAACGGCGGAAGGAGTTCACGTTGGGCGCGAACATCGGCAGCACTTTCGGGATGTACTTCTGCAGGCCGCCGATGTAATGCAGGAACAGCTGGCTCATGGAGCCGTCTTCAGCGGCGAAGATATTCTGGCCGGTGGCGATGTCCAGGACGCTCTGGTGAATGTGCATGGCGCTGCCGGGCTCGTCGGTGATCGGCTTGGCCATGAAAGTGGCGCTGACGTCATGCTTGAGCGCGGCTTCGCGCATGGTGCGCTTGAACACGATGATCTGGTCGGCCAGGCTCAGCGCGTCGCCGTGACGGAAGTTGATTTCCATCTGCGCCGGGCCGTCCTCGTGGATCAGCGTATCCAGGTCCAGGCCCTGCAGTTCGCACCAGTCGTAGACGTCTTCGAACAGCGGGTCGAACTCGTTGGCGGCGTCGATGGAGAAGCTCTGGCGGCCACTTTCTGGGCGGCCCGAGCGGCCGACGGGTGCTTCCAGCGGGAAGTCCGGGTCGCTGCTGCGCTTGGTCAGGTAGAACTCCATCTCCGGCGCCACGACTGGGCTCCAGCCCTTGTCGGCATAGAGCTTGAGCACGCGCTTGAGCACGTTGCGCGGGGACAGCTCGATGGGATTGCCGACCTTGTCGAAGGTGTCGTGGATGACCATCGCGGTCGGTTCCAGCGCCCAGGGCACCAGGAAGATGGCATCCGGGTCGGGACGGCAGACCATGTCGATATCCGCTTCGTCCAGCAGGTCGTAGTAGACGTCGTCATCGACGAAGTCGCCGGTGACCGTCTGCAGCAGAACACTTTCGGGGAGACGCATGCCCCCCTCGCCGAGGAACTTGTTGGTGGGGGAAATCTTGCCGCGGGCGATGCCGGTGAGGTCGCTCACCACGCATTCGACTTCGGTGATTTTCTGTTGCTTCAGCCGTTGCTCCAGTTGCTCGGCGGGGGTGGTCATACAAGCCTCGGGTGTTTTTGGATTTGTAATGGGTGCACATGCAGCGTCTTGCTGCCAGGCGAGGCTAGTGTCGGCGGGAGTCCCGATTGCGTTCTATCCACTTTCCGCAAGGCTTGGGAATCGCCGTGAAAAAGGCGTCCGCTCGAATGCAGAAAGCCCCGGACGCCAGGGGCGACCGGGGCTGCTGCTTTGCAATGAAGGCGTCGAGTATCAGACCCCGGACTTGATCCGGCTCCAGTCGCGGGTGATCAGGCGCAGGATCGACGGGCTCGGCGGCAGGCTGACGTACATGCCCTTGACCAGCTCGGCGTTGGGGTAGACCGCCGGGTTTTCGCGGACCTTCGGGTCCATCAGCGCCTTGGCCGGCACGTTGGCGTTGGCGTAGTGCAGGTAGTCGCTGGTCCTGGCGATCACGTCCGGGCGCATCAGGTAGTTGATGAAGGCATGGGCGCCTTCGGGGTTGCGGGCGTCCTTGGGGATGGCCAGGTTGTCGAACCAGATGTTCGTGCCTTCCTTCGGCACGCTGTACTCGACATCCACCGCGCCGCCGGCTTCCTGCGCGCTTTTCTGCGCCTGCAGCACGTCGCCGGAGAAGCCGATGGCCACGCAGACGTTGCCATTGGCGAGGTCGGCGATGTACTTGGTCGAGCTGAAGTAGGTCACCGAGGGCTTGAGGCTTTCCAGCAGTTTGGTGCCGGCCTCGTAGTCCGCCGGGTTGTTGCTGTTGGGGTCCTTGCCCAGGTAGTGCAGGGCCAGCGGCAGGATCTTCGCCGGTGAGTCGAGGAAGGCCACGCCGCAGCCCTTGAGCTTGGCGAGGTTCTCCGGCTTGAACACCAGGTCCCAGGAGTCCAGCGGCGCATCGGCGCCCAGCGCGGCCTTGATTTTCGCCGGGTTGTAGCCGATGCCGACGGTGCCCCAGAGGTAGGGCACGGCGAAGCGGTTGCCCGGGTCGGACTGGGCTACGCGGGCCAGCAGGTCGGGGTCGAGGTTCTTGCGGTTGGGCAGCAGCGCGTTGTCCAGCGGGCGATAGACGCCGGCCTTGAGCTGGCGGGCGAGGAAGTCCGCCGAGGGCACCACCACGTCGAAGCCCGAATGCCCGGTGAGCAGCTTGGCCTCCAGCACTTCGTCGGACTCGAAGGCGTCGAGCACCACCCTGATCCCGGTTTCCTTCTGGAAGTCCTGCAGCACGGTCGGCCCGATGTAGTCGGCCCAGTTGGCGAAATGCACCTCTTGCGGCGCCGCCAGCACCGGCAGCGCGACACCGGCCAGCAGGCCGGCCAGACAACCCAAAGCACGCTTGTTCATCTTCACTCCTGGAGGACGCCGGCTTGCGCGGCGCCAATGCGATCGGCAGGTGGGAAACGGGCCTTGTTCTGTTGTTCTCGGCCCTGGTCGAAAACTAGGCGCGGCGCGGCTTTGCGTCGTTCTTCCGTGCACGGGCGGAATCGGCGATGCCGCTGCGGACCCGCGGCGCTGTGCAGCGCGCAGCCCACGCCTTACGCTGCGGCCCAGGCGGAGGGAAAACCATGAACGATGAAACCGAGCGCACCCGCGAAGTGGTCACGCGCTACCACCAGTGCTGGATGAACCGCGACGTCGAAGGCGTGCTGGCGATGTTTCATCCGCAGGTGCAGTACTGCGACTTCTACAACGACCTGGAAATCCCCGCCAGCGAGCTGCCCGGCTATATCCGCACAGCCATGCCGCGCAGCCCGCAGCATCACATCGAACACATCGACCAGATTCGCGCCGATGGCGACACGGCGTTCATCCAGTACCGCTCGCGCCTGACCCTGCGGCGCAGCAGCCGGCTGGCCTCGTTCCGTGCCAGCGAGGCGATCACCGTGCGCGACGGCCTGATCTGGCGCGTCCACGAGTACGCCACGCCGGTGCGCGAGCAGCGCGAGGAGGGCGTCAAGGAGCAGCGTCGCCTGGGCCTGAACTCGGCCCAGGTGGGGAAGATGCTGCTGGATATCGAGTCCTACTTCGGCAGCGCCCATCCCTATCTCGACCCGGAGATGGACCTGGAGCGCCTGGCGCGGGCCACCGGCTATACGCGCAACCAGATTTCCTACCTGCTCAACCAGGTGCTCGGGCAGAGCTTCTACCGCTACCTGAACCAGGCGCGCATCGGTCATCTGCTGGAGCGCCTGCGCGAGGAGCCGGCGGCGCGCATCGACGAACTGGCGTTCGCGGTGGGCTTCAATTCGCTATCGGTGTTCTATCGCTGCTTTCGCGAGCACACCGGGCAGCCGCCGCGCGCCTATCTGGCGGCGCTGCAGGAAGGCAGTCCGGCCTGACGAAGACGCCAGGCCGGGCACTCTCAGAGAATGGCGTCGAGCAGCCGGTACCAGGCGATGCCCACGCCCAGGTAAAGGCGCTGCAGGCCGTGGAAGGGAATCGGCCGCACCGGGGTGATGGGGAAGGGGAAGTCCTTCTCGCGTTCCAGCACACGTTCTGCCAGGTGACGGCCCAGGGTCGAGGCCATGGCGATGCCGCGGCCGTTGTAGCCCAGCAGGATGCTCAGGTTCGGCGCCGGCTCATGCAGCCGTGGCATGAAGTCCGGGGTGAGCGCCACGCGGCCGCTCCACTGGTACTCGAACTCCACCTCGGCCAGCTGCGGGAACAGGCCCATCAGGGAGCGTTTCAGGTGCAGCCAGTCGCCGGGCGAGCGTGGCTCGGCGAACGGGCCGCGACCTCCCAACAACAGCCGGCCGTGAGCGTCCTGCTTGAAGTACAGCAGCAGCCGGCGCGCATCCGAGCAGACTTCGCCATTGGGCAGCACGCTGCGCCGCAGGTTTTCCGGCAAGGGCCTGGTGGCGACGATGAAGCTGTTGGCGGCGATCACCGTCTGCCGCAGTTTCGGCCAAAGGTCGTCGGTGTAGCCGTTGGTGGCGAGGATCACCCGTTCGGCGGTCACGCTGTGCCCGTTATCGGTGCTGAGCTGCCAGCCGCTGCCGTGGCGACGCAGGTTGGTTATGCGGTTGTGGCCGTGGATGGCGGCGCCCTCTGTCAATGCGGCTCGAGCCAGGCCGCGCACGTAGCTCAGCGGCTGGACGCTGCCGGCGCGCGGGTCGACCCAGGCGCCGAGGTAGTCGTTGCTGCCGATGCGTTGGGCAACGCTGCGCTTGTCGAGCATCTCCACCGGCACGCCACGCTGGCGCCACTGCCCGGCGCGCTTCTCGATGGCGCGCAGGGCGGCGGGCGAGGCGGCGGGCTGGATCCAGCCCTTGCGGGTAGCTTCGCAGTCGATGTCGTAACGGCGGATCAGCTCGAAGACTTCATCGGCAGCGCCGCCGGCGACCTCGATAAGGCGTTCGGCCTTGTCGCCGCCGAACATGCGCCGCAGGTCGTCCGGGTCATGCTTGAGGCCGGGGATCACCTGCCCGCCGTTGCGCCCGGAAGCGCCCCAGCCCGGCTCGCCGGCATCCAGCACGCAGACGCGCACGCCGTTGCGGGCCAGGTGCAGGGCGGTCACCAGCCCGGTGTAGCCGGCGCCGACGATGGCGACGTCGACCTGCTTGTCTTCAGCCAGCGCCGGTGTGGCCGGGCCGGCGTTCGCGGTGGCCGCCCAGAGCGACGGCGGCAGCGCCAGGGGCTGGGCGTTCATGCCTGGCCCCCGTCGGTGTTGAGCAGGCGCCGGAGGAATTCCTGGGTGCGCGGCTGGCTCGGCGCGCCGAGCACATCCTTGGCGGTGCCTTCCTCGACGATGCGGCCGCCATAGAGGAAGCAGACCTTGTCAGCCACTTCGCGGGCGAAGCCCATCTCGTGAGTCACCACCACCATGGTCATGCCTTCGTCGGCGAGCTTGCGCATCACCGCCAGTACTTCGCCCACCAACTCCGGGTCCAGCGCCGAGGTCGGCTCGTCGAAGAGAATCGCCTTGGGGCGCATGGCCAGGGCGCGGGCGATGGCGACGCGCTGCTGCTGGCCGCCGGAAAGTTCGTCCGGGTAGGCGTCCATGCGGTGGCTCAGGCCGACCTTTTCCAGCAGGGCACGGGCGTGTTCGCGGGCGGCGTCCGGGCGCTCCTTCTTCACGTACACCGGGCCTTCCATGACGTTCTGCAGCGCGGTGCGGTGGGGGAACAGGTTGAAGCGCTGGAACACCATCGCCACCTGGGTGCGGATTTCATGAATGGAGTTGGCGTGGCGGTCGACGCGCTCCTGGCCCACCAGGATGTCGCCACCCTCGTAGGTTTCCAGGCCGTTGATGCAGCGCAGCAGGGTGGATTTGCCCGAGCCGGACGGGCCGATCAGGCACACTACCTGGCCGCTTTCCACCGACAGGTCGATGCCTTCGAGGACACGGGTGCTGCCGTAGCTTTTGTGCAGCGACTGGATGCGGATCATGCTTTCTTCCTCGTGGCGATGCGCGCTTCGAGGCGGCGCAGGGCGAACGACAGCGGCAGGCTCAGGGCCAGGTAGAGCAGGGCGACCAGGGTGTAGACGGTCATGTTCTCGAAGGTCGAGGAAGCGATCAGCTGGCCGGCGCGGGTCATCTCGGCCACCGTGATGGTGGACACCAGCGAGGAGTCCTTGAGCATCATCACCAGGGTGTTGCCGTAGGGTGGCAGGGCGATGCGGAAGGCCTGCGGCAGCACCACCCGGCGCATGATCATCGGGCCGCGCATGCCGAGGGATTCGGCGGCTTCGATCTGTCCTTGCTGTATAGCCTGGATGCCGGCGCGGAAGTTCTCCGCCTGGTACGCCGAGTAGGCGATGCCCAGGCCGATGATGCCGGCCTGCATGGCGGAAAGCTGCACGCCGAAGTCCGGCAGCACGAAGTAGATGTAGAACAGTTGCACGATGATCGGCAGGCCGCGGATCACGTTGACCACTGAGATGCCGAACAGCGCCACGGCGCGGATTTTCGACACCATCATCAGGGCGAAGGCCAGGCCGATGAGCGAGCTGAGCAGGAACGATGCAATCGTGACCTGCACGGTGACCACTGCGCCACTCAGGAGAATGGGCAGGAAGTCCAGAGCATTCTGGAGAAACATAGGGGCTCCGTGAGCGGAAAACTGAGGGCGGCCGCCACCCTTCACCGGGCGCAGGGCTCCGGCGAAAGGTACGGATGAGTCGTGGGAGCGGCGGGGAGAACGGCGGACGTCAGTCCAGGTGCCACTTGCCGATGATGGCGGCGAGGGTGCCGTCGGCCTTGATGCTGGCGATGCCCTGGTTGACCTGGGCGAGCAGTTGCGGGTCGCCCTGGCGCAGGATCAGGCAGACTTCGCCCTTGATCTGCGGTTGGTAGCTGTCCACCAGGCGTACCTTCTTCAGGCTGCCCTTGGCCATCTGGTAGGCGAGGATCGGGTGGTCGCCGAAGCCGGCCTTGATGCGCCCGAGCGCCAGGTCGCGGGTGAGGTCGGCGAGGGAGTCGTAGCCGCGCACTTCCTTGAAGATGCCGCGCTGGTTGAGCTTGTCGATGAAGATGGTGCCGACCTGGGCGCCAACCACTTCGCCCTTGAAGTCATCCATGCTGGTGTACGCCTTGTCGTCGTCGGCGCGCACCACCAGGCCTTCGCCGTACTCGAACACCGGGTCGGAATACTGCACCACTTTCTCCCGCTCGGGCGTGCGCAGCATGGCGGCGGAAATCAGGTCGATCTTCTTAGCGGTGAGCGAGGGAATCAGCGCGGCGAAGGTGGTCTGGGCGATTTCCACGTCAAAGCCGCCGGCCTTGGCCACGGCCTGAGCGGAGTCGACCATCATGCCCTGGATGCTGTTGGTCTTGACGTCGAGGAAGGTGAAAGGCACGCCGGTGGCGGTAGCACCGACTTTCAGAGGTTCGGCCTGGGCGGCGAAGGATGCAGCGCAGCTGGCGACGAGCGCGAGGGCGCAGGAAAACACGCGGAGGCGAGGATGCATTGGTGAACTCCCATTTGACGCGGATTTGTTGTCTTTATGCGTTATGGATAGCCTCAAGTATCGGCAGGAGGCGTTGGTCGCAATATAAATGATTTACAAGAATCGTAAAGAGATTTATAAATATCGCATATCGATATTTGTGGCCTGATAAAGGCATGTTTCCTGCCAAGGACGAGACATGAGCGACAACGAAAACAGCCTGTTCAACCAGTCACTGGAAAAGGGCCTGGCCGTGCTGCGCGGCTTCAACGCGCGCAACCGCACCATGAACTTGGCGGAGGTAGCCGAGGCTGCGGATATCACCAAGAGTTCGGCGCAGCGGATGATCCACACGCTCGAAGCGCTGGGGTACGTGAGCAAGCACCCGCAGACCAAGCGCTTCCAGCTGACGCCGCAGGTGATGGAGATCGGCTACAACTACCTCGCCGCCGACACCCTGGTCGACGTGGCCAACCCCTTCCTCGCGGAGCTGGCGCAGACCACCGGCGAGACCACCAACCTCACCGAGCCGGTGCGCACGGACATGCTCTATGTCGCGCGCTTCGTGGGCCCCAAGTTCATCCCGATTCACCTGCCCATCGGCAGCCGCATCCCCATGTATTGCACCGCCTCGGGTCGCGCCTTTCTGAGCGCGCTGAGCGATGACGAGGTGCTGGAGTTGCTTCAGGGCAGCGACCTTTCCAGCCACACCCAGTACACTCGGACGTCGCTGGAAGAAATCCTCGCGGAGATCGCCGAGATCCGCCGCAAGGGTTATGCGATCAACAGCGAGGAGCTGTTTCTGGGGGACATGGCGGTGGCCGCGCCGGTGCGCAACAGCCAGGGCCGCCCGGTCGCTTCGGTGCATGTGGTGGCGCCCACCAGCCGCTGGACCCGCGAAGACGCCGAGCGCCGCCTGGCGCCGGCGGCCATCGAGTGCGCACGGGCGATCAGTACCTCGATCAGGACGCTCTGAGGCGGCTCGCTCAGGCTTGCGGCCGCAGCGGCTCGGGCATTGTGTCCAGCAGCCGTTGCAGCTGCGTCAGGGCACGTTCGTAGTCAAATCCTTCGACGGCTTCGGTTATCTCCCGCAGCAGCCCGGCCCGAGGCGGGTCCGAGAACGCGTTGCCCAGCCGGGCGATCAGTTCGCCGGCACTGGTGTCGCTGTCTTCCAGCAAGGTGAGTAGCCGCTGGAGGAGGGCTGTGACCTGCTCGTCTGGCAGGGCGGCAGCAGGCGCTTCTGCAGGAGGCACTGCGGGGAGCGCTGCGCCGAGATTCGCCAGGCCAGTCAGCACCGTTTCCAACTGCGCCTGCACATCGAACAGCAGACGTGAGATCAGCTCTTCCGGGGAAGGTCCCTGGCAGGCGTCCTCGAGCACGGTGGCGGCCCGTGCCAGCGCCAGGGCGCCGATGTTGGCGGCTGCGCCGCGCAGGGTGTGGGCGGCGCGGCGACGGGCAGTCGGGTCGGCCGTGGAGTCGAGGGCACGAAACTCGCCGACGAAGCCTCGGTAGCTGGTGCGGAAGCGCTGCAGCAGTCGTTCGTAGAGTGCCGCCTTGCCGGCGCAGGTGGCCAGCCCGGCGCGGCTGTCGATGCCCGGCAGGTCGAACTGGCTGGCGGGCGATACCGTCGGCGCCGGCGCGTTTGCAGTGTCCCGGCGCTGCCGCGGCTCGATCCAGCGCGACAGGGTGAGGAACATCGCGGGCGGGTCGACGGGCTTGGCGATGTGATCGTTCATGCCAGCGGCCAGCGCCAGTTCGCGGTCTCCGGCCATGTTGTTGGCGGTCATGGCGATGACCGGCAGCTGCGCCAGTTCCGGGCGCTGGCGCAGCGCCTGGGTCGCCGCGTAACCGTCGAGCACGGGCATCTGGCAGTCCATCAGTACGCAGTCGAAATGCCGGTCGACGGCCAGCCGGTCCAGCGCTTCCTGGCCATTGCAGGCCAGTACGATCTCGATGCCGGCATCGCCCAGCAGCTCCATCGCCAGCTCCTGGTTCAGCTCGTTGTCCTCAACCAGCAATACCCGGCTGCCGGCGACTCGGGCCATGGCCTCGTCGGCGGCGCTCTGGCGTTCGCGGCTGCGCGGCTCGACGACGCTCTGCTTGCCCAGGGCGATGTTGATCGATTCCAGCAGGGTGGAGGGCGTCACGGGTTTGGTCAGCACCGTGCCCAGCTCGATGCCGCGTTGCTGGGCGGCATCGAGCGCTTCCTCGCGGCCGAAGGCGGTCACCATGATCACCGCCGGGACGCTCTCGCAGTGGCCGTCGTGCAGCCGCGCGACCACCTCGATGCCGTCCATGCCCGGCATCTGCCAATCCACCAGCACAAGCTGGTAGGGCAGCTGCCGCTGTTCCGCTTCTCTGATCCATTCCAGCGCCTCGTTGCCGTTGCGCGCGACGTCCACTTCGAGGCCGTAGCTGAGCGCCATGCCGGAGAGAATCTCCCGCGCCGAGGCGTTGTCGTCGACCACCAGGGCGCGCACCCCGAGCAGTTCGTCCGCCCGCAGCATGCGCCGAGGCGCGGCCGCCTCGGGGATGCCGAAATGTGCGTGGAAGTGGAACACCGATCCCTTGCCCGGCTCGCTCTCCACCCAGATGCGTCCGCCCATGAGCTCCACCAGGCTCTTGGAGATCGACAGCCCCAGCCCGGTGCCGCCGTAGCGGCGCGACGTGGAGGAGTCCGCCTGGATGAACGACTGGAACATGCGCCCGCATTGCTCGGCGGTCATGCCGATGCCAGTGTCGCGCAGCCAGAAGTGCAGTTCCGCGTCCTGAGGGCCGAGAGCGACGGGATCGATGCCAAGGACGATCTCCCCGTGCTCGGTGAACTTCACTGCGTTGTTGCCCAGGTTGAGCAGGATCTGGCCCAGGCGCAGCGGGTCGCCGACCAGGGAGGTCGGCAGGTCCTGGCTGAGTTGGAAGAGCAGTTCCAGGGAGCGCTCCTCGGCCTTGAAGCCGACCAGCGCCGAGAACTGCTCAAGCACGTCTTCCAGACGGAATTCGACGTGCTCCACGCTCATCATCCCGGCTTCGATCTTCGAGAAGTCGAGGATGTCGTTGATGATGCCGAGCAGGCCCTCGGCAGAGCGGTGGACCTTCTGCACGTAGTTGTACTGGCGTGTGTTGAGGCCGCTTTTCAGGGCGAGGCTGCTCATGCCGATGATCACATTCATCGGCGTGCGGATTTCATGGCTCATGTTGGCGAGGAACTCGCTCTTGGCGCGGGTCGCTTCCTCGGCCAGCTCCTTGGCGCGATGCGTCTGCTGCTCGACCAGCTTGCGCGCGGTAATGTCGTACAGCCAGGCGAGCACGGCGGGCTCGCCATGGTGGAGGACGGGCAGGTAGGTCGCGAGGATGTCGCGCTCGCCACCGTGGCTGTCGTACATGCGGACTTCGCGTTCGATCATCTGTTCGCCTGCCAGCATCTCGTTCCAGATTTCCTCGCGTTCGGCCCTCTCGACATAAAGACCGACCGCGGCATCGCCGACCTTCAGGCCGAAGTTCTCGACGAACGCGGGATTCACCAGGTGCAGGTGCTCGCGGGTGGCGATGGCGACGCTGACCGGGCTGCAGTCGAGGATGTACTGCAGGCGCTTTTCGCTTTCCTGGAGGGCGGCGGCCTGTTGCTCCATCAGTTCCGCCTGGCTCAGGGTCTCCTTGAGCAATTGCTCGGTGCGCGAGTTGCGCTCGAGGATTTCCAGGTTCATCGCCAGCAACGGCACGAACTCGTCCAGCAGCGACCTCTGGATCGGCTCCAGCACCTCCAGGCCCTCCAGTGCCAGTACGCCGACCAGGCGCTCACCGTGGATCAGCGGGAGTACATCGAGGAACAGCGGCGGCGCATACTCGCCCGCGTGTTGCCGATCGGGCTGGTGCAGATGGATCGGCGCGCGCTGCTTGGCGCACTGGCCGACCAGACCCTGGCCGAGGGGCACCCGCCGGGGCAGGTCTGGCGGCGCTGCATAGCTGCCCAGCAGGACCAGCTCTTCGCTGTCCTGCGCGTGGACGTGCAGCGAGGCGCGGCGCAGCGCCAGCAAGGGCGCGAGGGCGGTCAGGGTGCGATCGCCCAGCTCGCTGGAGCCAGCGACCGACTGCATCTGCCCGCTGAGCGTCGCCACCTGGGTCTTCACCCAGCGCTGGTCGGCCATCTGTTGCGCTTCGGACTGCAGGGCGGTGATCGCCCGTGCCATTTCGCCGACTTCGTTGGGGTAATCCTGGAACGGTACCTGCACATCCAGTTCGCCCTTGCTCAGGGCATCCACCGAGAACCGCAACTGGTCGGCCGGCCGACGAATCGACTGGCTGATCAGGATGCCGAACAGCACGCCGCCTCCAAGGCCCAGCACCAGAAGCCAGATGGTCAGCTGGACACTGCGGTAAAAGCGCTCCGTGGCCAGATTCACTTCCAGGTCCGCGCCCTGGCGCTTGACCTGAGCCACCTCGGCCAGCGCCTGGTTGGCGACCTCGCCCGGCCGTTGCAATGCGGTGGAGGAGAGCAGGGCGATGGCCCCCAGATCGGTGGCTTGTCCGCGGCGGATAGGCTGGTCGTTGAGCTCCAGTACATGCTTGATCTGATCCTGGTACTCCTCGTAGGCGGCCTCGAATCGCACCAGCCCCTGCTGGGCGGAGGTCCGGTAGATAAGCGGCCGCGCCAGTTCGATTTCCTCGCGCAGATTGCTACGAACTTCGTTGAACTGCTTGACTGCCTGCGCCCGGCCGTTCTCGTCGGCGGCCAGCACGAACTGGCGGATGCTGCGTCCCATGCCCGCCAGTGCAACGCGGGCCGCCTCGATGTGCGAAAGACCGAGCATCTCTTTCTCGTAGATCACATTGATCTGTTCGATCTGTTGACGCTGCACATGCAGGCCGTAAAGGCCGAGAAACAGGGCGAGCAGCAGGATGCCGCCGAACCCTAGCACCAGCCGGGTACGCAGCTTCAGGCGCTGCAGATAGCCGAGCAGATTCACCATCGGGCCGCCTCCTGGCCGGGGTTGGCGCGAGCGTTGCGGGTTATGCCTTTCAGGCTCCCGGAGTTGCCACGGCCGGGTCGCCATCACTGTCGTTGAAGCGCTCGGCAATGCCGCGGAACTCATCTTCCAGCGCGAGGAAGGCATCCACGATGTCCGGGTCGAAGTGCATGCCGCGCTGGGACTGGATGTACTCCACCGCCACCGCGTGCGACATCGCGGGCTTGTAGACCCGCTTGCTGATCAATGCGTCATAGACATCGGCCACTGCCATCAACCGCGCCGAGAGTGGGATCGCGTCGCCGGCCAGGCCTTCGGGGTAGCCCGAGCCGTCCCACTTCTCGTGGTGGCCGTAGGCAATCTGCTTGGCCAGGCGCAGGAAGGGCACGTCCATGCCCAGGCGCTCCTCGGCCTTCTCCAGGGCATCGAGCCCCAGGGTGGTGTGCTTCTTCATCAGCTCGAATTCCTCGGCGGTGAGCTTGCCGGGCTTGAGCAGGATGTGGTCGGGAATGCCGACCTTGCCGATATCGTGCAGCGGTGCGGACTTCAACAGCAGCTGCCGCGTCTCCTCGTCCAGCTCGGCGGCGAAGCGTGGGTGCTGATGCAGGTGCTCGGCCAGCGCGCTGACGTAGTGCTGGGTGCGGCGGATGTGGTTGCCGGTCTCGTTGTCGCGGGTCTCGGCCAGGGATGCCATGGCGATGATGGTGACGTCCTGGATCGCCGCCAGCTCGCGGGTGCGGCGCTGCACTTCCTGTTCGAGGAATTCGTTCTGGTCGCGCAGGAAGTCGGCGGCGGCCTTGATGCGCAGCTGGTTGTCCACGCGCATCAGCACGGTGGGCGGGTTGATCGGTTTGGTGAGGTAGTCCACCGCGCCCAGTTCCAGTCCACGGATTTCCTCGTCGGCGGCGACCTGTGTGGTGATGAAGATCACCGGGATTCGCTGCGTACGGATGTCTTCACGCAGACGTCGGCAGACCTCGAAACCGTTCATGCCGGGCATCATCACGTCCAGCAGGATGAGGTCCGGCGGATCGTCGGACTGGGCGATCTGCAGTGCCTTTTCGCCGGTTCGCGCGGCCTTGACGCGGTACAGCAGCTTGAGCAGCTCCGAGAGGAGTGTGAGGTTCTCGGGAGCATCGTCGACGATGAGGATCGTCGGACGAACAACGGGACCAGGTGCATTCATTGACCATCCTCCGCCGAAGGCTGCGCGCCAGAGGATTTCCTTTCTGCGCGCCGGGATCAGTATAGACCTCGCCGGGCTTGGACCCCGGGCCAGGTCGCCGTGCGTGCGACCAGCCGTCGCGGCACGACGAAATGACTCTAGCCGCTTTTGCGCAGGCTGCTCAGGCGTCCTTCGGCGCGCGCCGTAGCAGGTAGGTGTCCATGATCCAGCCGTTGGCCTCGCGGGCCGCCTGGCGGGTGCGCTGGATGTCTGCGCCGACTTCGGCGAGCCGCCCGCTGCGGAGGATTTCGTCTGTCGTGCCGACGTAGGCGCCCCAGTAGATTTCCAGCTCCGGGTCGTCCAGCTGGCGGTAGGTGTCCTCGGCGTCGAGCATCACCACGACGCTCTCGGCATTGGCCGGAAAGCCCTCGGCCAGGCGGCGGCCGGTGGTGATCTGCACCGACTGGCCAATGGCGTTCAGCGGCACCCGGTGGCGCGCGGCGAGCGCCTGCACGCTGGTGATGCCGGGGATCACCTGGTAGTCGAAGCTCACCCGGCCCTCGCGCAGCACGGCATCGAGGATGCGCAGGGTGCTGTCGTAGAGCGACGGGTCGCCCCAGACGAGGAAGGCTCCGCACTGACCGTCCTGCAGTTCGTCCGCGATTAGGCGTTCGAACACCTGCTGTTTGGCCAGGTTGAGGTCGCGCACCTGCCCGGCGTAGTCGCCTTCGCGCACGCGCTCGGGGCTGTCGGCTTCGACGATGCGGTAATCAATGCGGGAGACGTAGCGCTGGAGAATGTCGCGGCGCAGCTGGATCAGTTTGTCCTTGCTCGCGCCTTTGTCCATGAGGAAGAACACGTCCGCGCGATTCATCGCGTTGATCCCCTGCACGGTGAGGTACTCGGGGTCGCCGGCGCCGATGCCGATGATGAGCAGCTGCTTCATGTCTGGTTCCGCATTACTGGGTTCGAAGGGCTCCAAGAGTACGCCTGTCCGTCGCTGCGCTCATCTGGCGGATCGCCGCGGTAGCAGCAGCGTAGGGCGGATAACGCCTGGGGCGTTATCCGCCCTACGCGGACGTCATCGCCCTCAGCCCGTAGGATGGGTATCGCTAGGCTCCACGCCATCCTGCATACAGCGCCCTCTCAGCCCAGCAGTGCCAGGTCCTTGCGCAGCTCGCGGGCCGCCGCGACCATGTTAACCAGCGCCGCTTCCGTTTCTGGCCAGGCACGTGTTTTCAGGCCGCAGTCAGGGTTGACCCACAGGCGCTCGGCGGGAATCCGTTGCGCGGCCTTGCGCAGCAGCTTGACCATCTCGTCCTTGCCCGGCACACGTGGCGAATGGATGTCGTAGACGCCCGGACCGATTTCGTTGGGGTATTCGAACTTCTCGAAGGCTTCCAGCAGCTCCATGTCCGAGCGCGAGGTTTCGATGGTGATCACGTCGGCGTCCATGGCGGCGATGGATTCGATCACGTCGTTGAACTCGCTGTAGCACATGTGGGTGTGGATCTGGGTTTCGTCGCGCACGCCGGAGGCGCACAGACGGAAGGCTTCGGTGGACCAGTCGAGGTAGCGGCCCCAGTCGCTGCGGCGCAGTGGCAGGCCCTCGCGGAAGGCGGCTTCGTCGATCTGCACGATCCTGATGCCCGCGCGCTCCAGGTCGACGACCTCGTCGCGGATCGCCAGGGCCAGCTGGCGCGCCTGGGTTTCGCGGGAGACGTCCTCGCGCGGGAAGGACCACATCAGCATGGTCACCGGGCCGGTCAGCATGCCCTTCATTACCTTGCTGGTGAGGCTTTGCGCGTATCGGATCCACTCCACTGTCATCGCCTTCGGCCGGCTCAGGTCGCCGAAGATCACCGCCGGCTTCACGCAGCGCGAGCCGTAGCTCTGCACCCAGCCGAAGCGGGTGAAGAGGTAGCCGTCGAGCTGCTCGGCGAAGTATTCGACCATGTCGTTGCGCTCCGCCTCGCCGTGTACCAGCACGTCGAGGCCCAGGTTTTCCTGGATTTCCACGGCATGGCGGATTTCGCTGTGCATGGCCTCGGTGTAGTCGGCGACGCTGAGCTTGCCTTGCTTGAAGGCCTGGCGCGCCAGGCGGATGGCCGAGGTTTGCGGGAAGGAGCCGATGGTGGTGGTGGGGAAGTCCGGCAGGTTGAGGCCGGCGCGTTGCTTGACGATGCGCTGGGCAAAGGGCGACTGGCGCTGGCTATCGGCGGCTTTCACTGCCGCGAGACGGGCTTTCACCTCCGGTTTGTGGATGCGCGGCGAGGCAGCGCGGCTGGCCTGCACGGTGCGGCTCTGCTCCAGCGCGGCGAGGACTTGCGGAGCTTCGGGCTGATTGATGGCGCGGGCGAGCAGGGCGACTTCGGCGCACTTCTGCACGGCAAAGGCCAGCCAGCTCTTCAGCTGGGCATCCAACTGGTCTTCGCGCTCCAGGTCCACCGGGCTGTGCAGCAGCGAGCAGGACGGCGCGACCCAGAGGCGATCACCTACGCGGTCATGGGCATGGCGCAGCACTTCCAGGCTCTTCTCCAGGTCGCAGCGCCAGACGTTGCGACCGTTGACCACGCCGAGGGAAAGAATCTTGTAGGCCGGCAGGCGGTCGAGGATGGTCGGGAACTGCTCCGGTGCGCGCACCAGGTCGAGGTGCAGCCCATCTACCGGCAGGCCGGCGGCCAGTCCCAGGTTGTCGTCCAGGCCGCCGAAGTAGGTGGCCACCAGCTTCTTCAGCGGCTCGCTCTGCAGCAGGTTGTAGGTGCGCTCGAAGGCGTTCTTCCAGTCCGGCGGCAGGTCGAGGGCGAGGATCGGTTCGTCGATCTGCACCCACTCCACGCCTTGCGCGGCCAGGCGGCGGAAAATCTGACCGTAGAGCGGCAGCAGGCGCTCGACCAGATTCAGCTTGTCGAAGTCGGCCCCTTTGGTTTTGCCCAGCCAGAGATAGGTCAGTGGGCCGATGACCACCGGTTTCACCTGATGGCCGAGGGTGTGGGCTTCCTCCACTTCCTCGAACAGTTGCTCCCAGCTCAGTTCGAACTGCTGGTCAGCGCTGAATTCGGGGACGAGGTAGTGGTAGTTGGTGTCGAACCACTTGGTCATCTCTTGGGCATGCGCGCCGCAGCACCCCGTACTGACGCCTCGCGCCATGGCGAACAGGGTCTGCAGGGTGGGCTTGGCTTCGCCATGGCCACGGAAGCGTTCCGGAATGACACCAAAGGTCAGCGAGTGGGTCAGCACCTGGTCGTACCAGGCAAAGTCGCCCACCGGCAGCAGGTCGATGCCGGCGTTCTTCTGCACTTGCCAGTGGGCGGCGCGCAGCTCGCGGCCAATAGCGCGCAGACCGGCTTCGTCCAGTTCGCCCTTCCAGAAGGCTTCCTGGGCTTTCTTCAGCTCGCGGTCGCGGCCGATGCGGGGAAAGCCGAGGTTGTGTGCCAGCGCCATGTGAATCTCTCCATTGAATCAACGATGGCGAGATTTTCCCGGTGGATGCTGCATGAGACAAACTCAATATTCTTGTGATGAACATAAGAGATTCTCATGTTGCTTTGGCTTGCTGCAGGAGGGGGGCAACGTCCGCGCAAGCAGCCGCCAACCTATCGCGTCCCTCTTTGTAGGATGGGTATCGCTGTGCTCCACCCATCCGACGTCGGC
The DNA here is from genome assembly GCF_014852585.1 of Pseudomonas sp. PDM18. Taxonomy (GTDB): domain Bacteria; phylum Pseudomonadota; class Gammaproteobacteria; order Pseudomonadales; family Pseudomonadaceae; genus Pseudomonas. The sequence continues at coordinate 34,410 of NZ_JACVBX010000002.1, forward strand.
GCCCTACGGCAGGGCCTGCGTTGGGCGTTCGCGAGCAAGCTCGCTCCTACAGGGTGCGGCGATACGGCTCTTCGTAGAAGCGAGCTCGCGAACCGCAGGTCAATCGGCGGATAACCCGTTCCGGGTTATGCGCCCTACGGTCTGTGCATTCTGGTGTTAACCCGCAGGAGCGGACCTTGTCCGCGAATTCCTTCTTCTCGCGCCGGCCTATCCGTCGCGTCCGCGCATCTGCCGCGCCAGAGCTCCAGGCGAGGTGTGGAGCTGGCGCTGGAACAGTTCGATGAACGCTGAAGTAGATTCGTAGCCCAACTCACCGGCAATGAGTGTCACCGACTCGCCGCGTTCCAGCCTCGGCAGTGCTGCCAGCAGTCGCACCCGCTCGCGCCATTCGCGGAACGACAGCCCGGTCTCGTCGCGGAACAGTCGCGCCAGGGTGCGCCGCGAGGCACCGACGCGCTGCGCCCAGTCTTCGATGCCCAGGCGTTCGCCGGGATATTCCTGCAGGTGATCGGTGACGCGCCGCAGGCGGGCATCACGCGGCAGCGGCAGGGCCAGGCCGGAGTCCGGCGCGCTGTGCAACTCGTCCACCAGCACCTGCATGAGCCGGGCTTCAGGTCCTCCGTCGGGGTAGTCGCGGGAGAACTCGCTGGCGCGCTGGATGAGGTTGTCCAGCAGCGGCGAGATTTCCAGCACGCGGCACGGCCCCAGGCCGACCGCCAGTTCCGGCGCCAGGTAGAAGCTGCGATGCACCACCAGTGTGCGCGCACGGGCGCTGTGGCGAACGCCCGCCGGCAGCCACATCGCCCGGCGCGGTGGAATCACGCAGGCGTACTGTTCGGTCGTCGCCTCGAGTACGCCGCTGGCGGCGTACATCAGTTGGCCCCAGGGATGGGAGTGGGTCTCCACCTCGTGGCCGGCAGGCATGTCGAAGGCGCGCAGCCACACCGGGCGGGGCAGCGAAGTGAAGCCGGGAAGTGCCAGAGCATCCTGTCCCGCTGACGGCATAGCTTGTCTCACTGTCGGAAGTGGGTCATGGAGGGCCGATGGTAGCGTCTTTCCCCGGTCAATATCAGCCACCCGTGGAGAGCACCATGAGCAGCCATCGTCCGCAACAACGCCTGTCGATCCTGGACATCCGCCAGCGCCGCGAGCCCGGCAGCCTGGTCGTGCTGACTGCCTACTCGGCGCCCATGGCGCGGTTGCTAGACCCGCACGTCGACATGCTACTGGTGGGGGACTCGCTGGGCATGGTGCTCTACGGCATGCCGCACACCCTGGCCGTCAGCCTCGACACTATGATTGCGCACGGCGCCGCCGTGGTCCGGGGCTCGCAACGGGCGTGCGTGGTGGTGGACATGCCCTTCGCCAGCTACCAGGCCTCGCCGCAACAGGCGTTCCTCGCTGCCGCGCGGGTGCTCGCCGAAAGTGGCGCGCAGGCGCTGAAGCTGGAAGGCGGTGCGGAGATGGCCGAGACCATCGCCTTCCTGGTCGAGCGTGGCATTCCGGTGATGGCGCATATCGGCCTGATGCCGCAGAAGGTCAACGCCCTCGGCGGCTTCAAGGTACAGGGCAAGGAGGAAGCCGGCGTTGCGCGGGTGCTGCGCGACGCTGATGCGGTCGCTGCCGCCGGAGCCTTCAGCGTGGTGCTCGAGGGCGTGCTGGAGCCGGTGGCGCGGCAGGTCTGCGAGCGGCTGGAGATCCCGGTGATCGGTATCGGCGCCTCACCCGCTTGCGCCGGGCAGGTGCTGGTGACCGAGGACATGCTGGGACTGTCTGGCGAGCAGATCCCGCGCTTCGCCCAGCAGTATGTGCGGGTGGACGAGCTGATCGGCGCGGCGGCCGAACGCTTCGCCAGCGAGGTGCGTGGGCGCGAGTTTCCACAGGCGCGGCATTGCTTTGGGATGGCGAGGGAGTGAGTCGCAAAGGCGCTTGCCTCTGTTGGCCGGCATCGTCAGTCTCGTGGGGTTTAAGGTCATGGACGCCCGCAATGAACCTCTCGTTCCGCCTCGCCCATATCACCGATGTCCCCTACGTGCAGCGCGGCGAAGAGGCCTATATCCGCCAGTGGGAGCCCGCCCATGAGGCGCGCTGGCGCGAAGACTTCGACCGGCACCTCGCGCGCTGGCTGGAGCACTTCGAGCGCCTGACCATCGCGGAGTACGAAGGCGAGAGTATTGGCTACAGCTTCTGGTTGCCCGAGGAGGGCAGTGCAGAGCTTTGCACCTTGGGCGTCAGCGTGGCGTGGCGGGGAAAGGGCGTCGGTGCGGCGCTTTTGCAGCGCTACATCGCCGATGCCCGGCAGGAAGGCTGCACGCGACTGAAGCTCAGCGTGCGCCCTGATAACCCGGCGCGGCGCCTCTACGAGCGCGCCGGGTTCGAGCCGCAGGGCAGCGACGCCCTGGGCTATCGGCAATACGAGCTGCGCATCGACTGAAGCGTCAGACCCACTCGGTGCTGCGCTTGCGGCGCACACGCAGCATGGTCGGCAAGATCAGCCCGGCGAGCAGGCCGGCGCCGGCGATGCTGCCGCCGTAGGCCATGTAGCGCATTAACACCTGCTTGTTCTCGTCGCCCAGTTGCGCCTGGGTATCACGCAGCTGCGAGCGTGCCTGGTTCAGCTCGGCGTCCAGCGCGCTGCGCGCGGCCTGCAACTCGTCGATGAGCTTCTTGCGCGCGTCCAGGGTTTCCTGCATGCCCTGCACGCGGTTTTTCCAGGAGTCGTCGATGGTCTGCAACTGGGTGGTCAACTCGGTGACCTTCTGTTCCAGCGAGGGCAAGCGCTCGGCCTGACCGGGCTTCTCCTGCAGGTCTTTGCTGGCGATCCACACGGTGCTGCCGCTGTCGCTGCGTACCTGGCTGTAGTCGCCAGAAGTGCTGACCAGCTGGACCTTTTGGCCGGAGGTCAGGGTGCCGACGATGCGGTAGCCGTCGGTGGGGCCGCTGCGCACGTAGGTGCTCAGGCTGTCGTTCACCCAGCGCGCGTTGCTGGCGGGCTCCTCGGCCCTGACCGGGGCGCCTGCGGCCAGCAGACCGGCGAACAGGCAGGCACCCAGGATGCGGGTCTGGAGGGAAGAAACTCGTGCGGGGAAGCGACGCGATAGGGACATGGGCAATCTTCACATGACTTGGAACGAAACCCGCCTTGCGGGAGCGAAAACGTCGGCCGGGAAACTTATTGAGAACTGACCGGGTGGCCAATGGCCAGGAAACCCACCCGGGGGGCCGACAGCACACAGACAGTTGTCGGACGCCGAGAGTTCACCGTTGAGAAAATGCACGGATGAGTGGTGGAAATTGCCTGTAATGGCAGGGAAGCCCGTGTGCCGGATAACCGAATCGTCATCCTTGCCTCAGCTTCCCGTTAGCGGCGGCCTCTTAAGGTGGAGTCACTTTCAACCACCACGAGGTGACTGCCATGAAACTCTCCCGCATCTTTCTGACCGCGGCCCTGCTGGGCGCTTCCTCCCTGGCCCTGGCCGACGGTGGCGGCGACATCACCTTCGCCCGCATGGAGCAGGCCCGCCAGCAAGCCATGCAGGCCCGCCAGAGCGCACCGTCGCCTACGCAGATCGCCGAGGCGAAGCAGTACACCTATGGGATGAACCTGGACATCGCCGAGGTCGTCGCAGTAACGCCCATGAGCAACGACTGCGGCGTGATTCCGGTGCAGTTGCGCTACAAGGATTCCTTCGGCGACGAGCAGGCCATCGAGTACCGCACTGAGCGCGTCGCCTGCCGCGCCACCCGCTGATCCTGAACTGATGGCGTTCAGTCGGGTGAGGAAGGAAACGTCAAGAGGAAGCGCGTCGGCCCTTCCTCCGAGCTTTGCGCGCTGGTCGACCCCAGATGCAAGTCCATGATCGAGCGCACGATGGCCAGCCCCAGGCCCGTGCCGCCCTGCGCGCGCGAGCGGCCCTTGTCCACCCGGTAGAAACGCTCGAACAGGTGCTCCAGGTGCTCGGCGGCAATGCCTGCGCCAGGGTTCTGCACCTGCAGCGTCACGGCTTCGCCATCGTCCCGAATTTGCACGCTGATGCGCTCGCCCTCGGGCGTGTGGCGGATGGCGTTGGACAGCAGGTTGGAAATGGCGCGCTGGATCATCAGGCGGTCGCCCACCACCAGTCCGTTACCTTCGATGACGATGGAGAGCGACTTCTCCTCGGCACTGAAATCGAACAGTTCGGCGACCTTCGCCGCCTCCTCTTCCAGCCGCACCGGCTCCTGCGGCAGCAGCGTGCGCGGATGGCTGACCTGGGCGAGAAACAGCATGTCGCTGACGATCCGACCGACCCGCTCCAGTTCCTCGGTGCTCGCCGCCAGCACCGCTTCGTACTCTTCCTTTTCCCGTGGCCGCGACAGCGTCACCTGAGCCTTGCCCAGCAGGTTGCCGATGGGCGAGCGCAGTTCGTGGGCGATGTCGTCGGAGAACTGCGTGAGCTGCTGCACGCCGCCATCCAGCCGATGCAGCATCAGGTTCAGTGCCCGCGCCGCCTTGCCCAGCTCACGTGGCAGGTCCTGCAGCGGAATGCGGTGGCTGAGGTCCTGAGTGGTGACCAGCGAAGCAACCTGACCAAACTGGCGCAACGGCTGCAGGCCACGCTTGGCCACCAGGCGCGCGCCGAGGGCGATCAGCAGCAGCAGCGGTGGCACCGCTAGCCAGGCCGAACGCAGGAAAGCGCCGAGCAGCGCGTCGTCGTCGCGCCGATCCAGGGTGAGGAACACCCGCAGGCTGTTGCCGTCGCGCAGACGGACAAGGCTGCGTTCGGTGAGCAGCCGGCGGCCGTCCGGCGCGGTCCAGCCGAAGGCGCGACCGTTGCCGGCGAACTCATCGAGTATCGGCAGATCGGCATGCGGCCCGCTGCTGAATTGCGCCGCTCGCCCGCGCCGTTCATCGAGCAGCGCGGCGCTGAGGTTGTCGTGGCCCATCAGTTGGTCCTGCAGGGCGTGGCCGCGCAGGGGGAGGGCGGCGAGGCCGGGGTCGGCCTCCAGCGCGTGGCGCAGTTGCCCGAGCTTGTCCTCCAGCTCGCGGTGGGCGCGTTGGTCCAGCTGATGGTCGAGGGCGAGATAGGCCAGGGTGAGCAGCAGGATCATCAGCACCGAACCCAACAGGCCGACCCACAGGCCGATGCGCAGCGACAGGCTGGCTGGCTTCATACGCGGGGCTCCAGCACGTAGCCGACCCCGCGCAGGGTGTGGATCAGCTTGTCGGCGAAGGGATCGTCGACCTTCGCGCGCAGGCGGCGGATGGTGACTTCCACCACGTTGGTGTCGCAGTCGAAGTTCATGTCCCAGACCAGCGAGATGATCTGCGTGCGCGAGAGCACTTCGCCGCTGCGGCTCATCAGCAGGTGCAGCAGGGCGAACTCCTTGCTGGTCAGGTCGATGCGCTGGCTGTCGCGATAGGCGCGATGGCGGCCGGGGTCCAGCTCCAGCCCGCCGATCTGCAGGACCTGCGGCTGGTCGATGCGTTCGCTGCGGCGCATCAGCGAGCGTACGCGGGCCAGCAGTTCGGGGAACTCGAAGGGCTTGAGCAGATAGTCGTCGGCGCCCAGGTCGAAGCCTTTCACCCGCTCGGTGAGGCGGCCGCGGGCGGTCAGCATCATCACCCGGATGTCGCTGTGCTGGCGCAGACTGGCGAGCACGCCCCAGCCGTCCATCTGCGGCAGGTTCACATCGAGGATGACCAGATCGTAGGCGCACTGGCGGGCCAGGTGCAGGCCGTCGACGCCGTTGTCGGCGCGGTCGACGACATAGCCACTTTCGCTCAGTCCCTGTTGCAGATAATCGGCCGTCTTGTGGTCGTCCTCGATAAGCAGGATTTTCATGAATAGTTACCCGGTAATTGCGTGAAGAGTGATGCCGCAGGCGTAGGGAAAGTTCAGGCCGACAACGAGAAAGGCGCGCAGTCTAGAAGCTGTAGCGACTTCAGGGTCAACGGTGGCGATGTCGCATTTCTTGCTGCTGAAGAAATGCTGAAAGTTCTGTAGGTGGCTGGTCTTAAAGGAATTTCAGAAGTGATCGGGTTTCGCCGAAGTTCGTTGAATTGTTTCCTGAAGTTACCTGGAAGAAGCGCGTGGCCTTTTTAAATACATACAACGGGAAGTCGGCAGATGGCCAATTACATGTTTGTAATTATCCAGTCACCTTGCCGCTAGAGAGGCACTTCTAGATTCGCCGGTGGAAATGACGGCATGCCGTCGAAGTTGACTCCACCGTGCGAGGTTCGCCGTGTTTTCAAGACGTAATGGATGGGCCGCGCCGGCAATGCTGCTGGCGTTGTTGCTCTGGCAGTTGCCAAGCAAGGCGCAGGCCCGCGAGATCGGAATCGAGGAGGCCCTGCAGGCCGCTGCCAGCGGTAATCCTGAGCTAGCCGCCAGCGGCAGGGAAATCGGCATCGCCCAGGGGCTGCGCGATCAAGCTGGCCTGCTGCGCAACCCGACCTTGTCCTGGGAGCAGGAGGGCACCGAGTCGCGCAATCGCACCACCACCCTCGGCATCAGCCAGCCGCTGGAGCTGGGCGGCAAGCGCGGCGCGCGGGTGGAGCTGGCCGAGCGCGGCCAGGACGTCGCAGCGCTGGGCCTTGAATCGCGGCGCAACCAATTGCGTGGCGAGGTGATCGCGGTTTTCTTCACGGCCTTGCGCGCTCAGGAGCGGGAGCGCCTGGCGCAGCAGACCGTAGAGCTGGCACAGCGCGGCGTGACCGCCGCTGAGGGGCGCGTGCGCGCCGGCAAGGCGCCGCCTCTGGAGGCCAACCGCGCGCAGGTGCAACTGGCCGAGGTACGTCTGGAGCAGGACCGCGCCCGTCGCGAGCGCGCGGATGCCAACCAGGCGCTGGCCGCGCTGATGGGGCGGGCCTCGCCGGACTTCACCGGCGTGCGCGCCGAAAGTGCCGGGTCCTTGCCCGCGCTGCCAAATCCCGATGAGCTGCTGCGTCGTCTCGGCGACAGCGCGGAAATGCGCCTGGCGCAGGGGCGCATCGACGAGGGCGAAGCCGCCGTGCGGCTGGCGAAGACCCAGCGCATTCCCGACCTCGACGTCAGCCTGGGTAGCCAGGAGGCCATCGAGGAGGGCAAACGCGACCGCATCGCGGTGATCGGTTTCAGCCTGCCGTTGCCGCTGTTCGACCGCAACCAGGGCAACATCCTCGCCGAATCCCGCCGCGCCGATCAGGCCCGCGACCTGCGCAACGCCACCGAACTGCGCTTGCGCCAGGAAACCCAGCAGGCGCTGCAGCAGTGGAGCACCGCCCAGGGTGAGGTGAATACCTTCCGCCAGACCATCCTGCCTAGCGCCCAGACCGCCGTGGAAAGCGCCACGCGCGGTTTCGAGATGGGCAAGTTCGGCTTCCTCGAAGTGCTCGACGCCCAGCGCACGCTGATCACCGCCCGCGACCAGTACCTGCGCGCGCTGGCCCAGGTCAGCGACGCCTGGGGACGGATCGAAAGGATCTACGGCGATGTCGGCGCGGCCCACTAACCGTTGCCGGGCCTGGCTCGGCCTGCTGCTCCTGAGCCTGACGCCAACGGCTGCCGCACCCATTACCGGCGTGCCCGTGCACTGGTGCGTCCACGAGCTCTTCAGCACTCTCAATCACCCTGCGGTGCTTGCGCTGCGGCGCGGCGCCGGCGGAAATTTCCCGGAGCTTCCATGATCAAGAAAACCCCTTTTGCCGCCGCCGTTCTGCTGGCCTCCGTGCTGGGCGTCAGCGCCTACGCCTGGATGGGCAGCGAACAGGCCGGTGACAGCCACCTCGAGGACGCGACCCATGCGGACGGCGAGCACCACGGTAACGCCGCGCCGACGCGTCATGCCGAAGCAACCAGCCATGTCGATGGCGAGCATCACACCGTTCAGGATACGGAAGGCGAAGAGGAGGGCCTGCACCTCAGCCCTGCGCAGATACAGGCTGCCGGCATCCAGTTGGCCACGGCCGGGCCGCAGGCGCTGAACGAAGCTTTCAGCCTGCCCGGCGAGATCGGCTTCGACCAGGACCGCACCGCCCATGTCGTGCCGCGCACCCCCGGCGTGGTGGAGTCGGTGGCGGTAGACCTCGGGCAGAGCGTGAACAAAGGTCAGCTGCTGGCAGTGATCGCCAGCCAGCAGGTTTCCGAATTGCGCAGCGAGCTGGCCGCTGCCCAGCGCCGGGCGAGCCTGGCGAGCAAGACCTTCGAACGCGAGCGGGAGCTGTGGCAGGAGAAGATTTCCGCCGAGCAGGACTACCTGCAGGCGCGCCAGGACCTGGAAGAAGCGCGCATCGCCCTGACTAACGCGCAGCAGAAGACCAACGCGTTGAGCGGCGTGTCAGCCAGCGCTGGCGGCAATCGCTATGAGCTTCGCGCGCCTTTCGACGGCGTGGTGGTGGAGAAGCACCTGGTGCCCGGCGAGGTGGTCAGCGAGACCACTGCGGCTTTCACGCTGTCCGACCTGTCGCGGGTCTGGGCCAGCTTCAGCGTGGCGCCGCAGGACTTGGCGCGAGTGCAAGTGGGTAAGCCGGCACGGGTGGAGGCGGCGGACCTCGGCATGCAGGTCGACGGCCGCGTCAGCTACGTCGGCAACCTGCTCGGCGAGCAGACCCGTAGCGCGGTGGCCCGCATCACCCTGGCCAATCCCGATGGCGCCTGGCGACCCGGCCTGTTCGTCAATGTGCGGGTGAGCAGCAGTGCGCGCCAGGTGCCGGTCGCGGTGCCGGAGTTGGCGATCCAGGAGGTGGAGGGCAAACCCAGCGTCTTCGTGCGCAGCGCAGAAGGCTTCGACCCGCGGCCGGTCGATCTCGGCGTCCGCAGCGCAGGTCTCGTCGAGGTGCTGGCCGGGCTTGTCGCCGGGGACCAGGTGGCGACTGAAGGCAGCTTCATTCTCAAGTCGGAGCTGGGCAAGGGCTCGGCGTCCCACGCGCACTGACGGGGCGAGACCATGTTCGAACGCATCATTCGTTTCGCCATTGAGCAGCGCTATCTCGTGCTGCTCGCTGTCCTCGGCATGGCCGGCCTGGGTATCGCCAGCTACCAGCAGCTGCCCATCGACGCGGTGCCCGACATCACCAACGTGCAGGTGCAGGTCAACACGTCAGCGCCGGGCTTCACGCCGCTGGAGACCGAGCAGCGCGTCACCTACCCGGTGGAGACCGCCATGGCGGGCCTGCCGGGCCTGAAGCAGACGCGCTCGATCTCGCGCTCGGGGCTGTCGCAGGTGACGGTGATCTTCAAGGACGGTACCGACCTGTTCTTCGCCCGCCAACTGGTCAACGAACGCTTGCAGCAGGCGCGCGAGCAACTGCCCGAGGGCGTCGAGTCGGCCATGGGGCCGATCTCCACCGGCCTCGGGGAAATCTTCCTGTGGACCATCGAGGCCGAGCCGGGCGCGCGCAAGGAGGACGGCAGCGAGTACACGCCGACCGACCTGCGGGTGATCCAGGACTGGGTGATCAAGCCGCAGCTGCGCAACGTGCCCGGCGTCGCCGAGGTGAACACCATCGGCGGCTTCGCCAAGCAGTTCCAGGTTGCGCCCGATACCCGCCGGCTGGCGGCCTACCGGTTGACCCTGGCGGATGTGATCGCTGCGCTGGAGCGCAACAACGCCAACGTCGGCGCCGGCTACATCGAGCGCAACGGCGAGCAGTTGCTGGTGCGCGCACCGGGGCAGGTGGGCAGCCTGGAGGACATCGCCAATATCGTGGTGGCCAATGTCGACGGCACGCCGATACGCCTGCGCAACATTGCCGAGGTCGATCTCGGCCGCGAGTTGCGTACCGGTGCCGCCACCGAGGATGGCCGCGAAGTGGTGCTCGGCACGGTGTTCATGCTGATTGGCGAGAACAGCCGTACCGTCGCCAAGGCCGCCGCCGCCAAGCTCGACGAGATCAACCGTACGCTGCCGGCCGGGGTCAAGGCGGTGACCGTCTACGACCGTACGCAACTGGTGGACAAGGCCATCGCCACGGTCAAACGCAACCTTACCGAGGGTGCGATCCTGGTGATCGCGGTGCTGTTCCTGTTCCTCGGCAACATCCGCGCGGCGCTGATCACCGCCATGGTGATCCCGCTGGCCATGTTGTTCACCTTCACCGGCATGTTCGGCAATCGCATCAGCGCCAACCTGATGAGCCTCGGCGCGCTGGACTTCGGCATCATCGTCGATGGCGCCGTGGTGATAGTCGAGAACGCTATCCGCCGCCTGGCGCACGCGCAGCAGCACCACGGCCGCATGCTGACCCGCAGCGAACGCCTGCACGAAGTCTTCGCCGCGTCGAAGGAAGCGCGCCGGGCGCTGATCTACGGCCAGCTGATCATCATGGTGGTGTACCTGCCGATCTTCGCGCTGACCGGCGTCGAGGGGAAAATGTTCCACCCCATGGCCTTCACCGTGGTGCTGGCGCTGCTGGGCGCGATGATCCTCTCGGTGACCTTTGTGCCGGCGGCCATCGCGCTGTTCATCACCGGCAAGGTCAAGGAAGAGGAGAACCTGCTGATGCGCGGTGCGCGCCGCGCCTACGAGCCGGTGCTGGACTGGGTGATGGCGCGTCGCGCGCTGGTAATTGCCAGCGCTGCCGTGCTGGTGGTGCTTTCCGGGCTGCTCGCCAGTCGTATGGGCAGCGAGTTCGTGCCCAGCCTGGGCGAGGGCGACTTCGCCCTGCAATCGCTGCGCACGCCGGGGACCAGCCTGTCGCAATCGGTGGCCATGCAGGAAAGGCTCGAGCGCCAGGTGCTCGACAAGGTGCCTGAGGTGCAGCGCATGTTCAGCCGCACCGGCACCGCGGAGATCGCCTCCGACCCGATGCCGCCTAACATTTCCGACGCCTACGTGATGCTCAAGCCCAAGGAGCAGTGGCCCGACCCGAAGAAGAGCCGCGCGCAGCTGGAGGCGGAAATCCAGGAGGCAGCCAACGGCGTGCCGGGCAGCGCCTACGAGTTGTCGCAGCCGATCCAGCTGCGTTTCAACGAGCTGATTTCCGGGGTGCGCAGCGACGTGGCGGTGAAGGTCTTCGGCGATGATATGGACGTGCTGAACAAGACTGCCGAGCAGATTGCCGGTGTATTACGTCAGGTGCAGGGCTCGTCCGAGGTGAAGGTCGAGCAGACAAGCGGCCTGCCGGTGCTCACCGTCAACATCGACCGTCAGCGAGCAGCGCGCTATGGGCTGAATGTCGGTGACATCCAGGAAAACGTCGCCGTGGCCATCGGTGGCCGTGAGGCGGGCACGCTGTTCGAGGGCGACCGCCGCTTCGACCTGATCGTGCGTCTGCCGGAAAACCTGCGCAGCGATATCGACGCGCTGTCACGCATGCTCATCCCGGTGCCAGCGCCGGCCAACGCCACCGACTCGCGCATCGGCTTCATCACCCTGGGCGAAGTGGCGCGCCTGGAATTGGTGCAGGGGCCGAACCAGGTCAGCCGTGAGAACGGCAAGCGTCTGGTGGTGGTCAGCGCCAACGTACGTGGGCGGGATATCGGCTCGTTCGTCTCCGAGGCCAGTGGCAACATCGAGCAGCAGGTGAAGCTGCAGGCCGGTTACTGGACCACATGGGGCGGCCAGTTCGAGCAGTTGCAGTCGGCGGCGCAACGCCTGCAGATCGTGGTGCCGGTGGCGCTGCTGCTGGTATTCACCCTGCTGCTTATGATGTTCAACAACGTCCGCGACGGGCTGCTGGTGTTCACCGGGATTCCTTTCGCCCTCACCGGCGGCGTGGTCGCGCTATGGCTGCGCGATATTCCCTTGTCGATCTCCGCCTGCGTCGGTTTCATCGCGCTGTCGGGGGTGGCGGTGCTCAACGGCCTGGTGATGATCTCCTTTATTCGCAGCCTGCGGGAGGAGGGGCGCAACCTCGACGCGGCGATCCGCGAGGGCGCCCTGACGCGCTTGCGCCCGGTGCTGATGACGGCGCTGGTGGCCTCGCTGGGCTTCGTGCCCATGGCCTTGGCGACGGGCACGGGGGCGGAAGTGCAGCGGCCACTGGCGACGGTGGTGATTGGCGGCATCCTGTCCTCTACCACGCTGACGCTGCTGGTGCTGCCGGCGTTGTATCGGTGGATGCATCGGCGGGATGAGGAGGGGCAGGGGGCCTGACGTCTTGCTCGCTCTCTTAGACGCCGGCCCTTTCCTTTGCTCTGGTGTTACGGGCCTGCTGCCTGGGCTTGGTTGTTTCAGCGCCGCATTGGCGTGCGCGCGGGCTTCTGGTTTCGCCCCCTCGGGCAACCCACTTTGGCAAACGACGGATGGCCGCCCCACCCAAAGTAGGCAAAGGTCTTGCCCCGGACATCCGGTTTTTCGCTTGGGGCGAAAAATACCCTCGTTGAAGCGAAGTTTCAGGGCCCGAACTTGGCGTCCCCCTCGACGGGCCATCCCTGGCCCGACAGCGCTCTCGCGACATCCATGTCGCTCAACCCCTGAAACTCCGCTTCAACGAGGCCTCCTGAACGGAGCATTCGGCGTGTGCGAAAATTTCTCTGGAAGACCTCAAGAGCAAAAGCGAGAGCCGATGTTTGCGTAGGGCGAATAACCCGGAACGGGTTATCCGCCGATACCACGGCGGCGGATAATGCTGGCGCGTTATGCGCCCTACTGGCTCCATCGAAATCACGGCGGAGCGCGAACGTAGGATGGTGTGGAGCGCAGCGATACCTATGCTGTCGGAGTCGGAGCGCTGGAATCGATGGGTATCGCTTCGCTCGTGGAACGCCGCCCGCCCCATCCTGCAAGCGTACTTGCCGGGGAGGGGGGCAGAGTGCGGTTCGCGAGCAAGCTCGCTCCTACAGTCTCGCTTCAAGGCAATGGCAGGGAGCGTTTTCGCGGCGCAAAAAAAAGGCGCCCATGCGGGCGCCGAGAGTTCCTCTCCCCCCAAAGGGCACGTGGAGCGCCAGGGAGAGGAGCAGTGCTGCGGGGAAATCATCACCAGGAGCCTTGGGGGCGGTGATGACTTCCGTTATACGCAGGCGCGCCTAACGGGAGGCTGAGTCACAGCTGACAATTCTGTCATCCGCCCGCCACGCGAGGGGCATCAGAGAATCGCCAGCGGGTATTCGACGATCAGCCGCACTTCGTCCAGGTCAGATTCGAAGGCTGTGGCGCGGGTGGTCGCCTGGCGCACGCGAACGGACAGGTCCTTGAGCTGACCTTCCTGAAACACGTACCTGGCCTCGATATCGCGCTCCCAGCGCTTCTGGTCCGTGAGCGGGTCGCCGCTGTCGTCGCGACGCATATACACGGCGTTGGCGTTGGAGTAATCGGCGTCGGTGCCGCGGGCGTAGCGGGTCATGAAGCTCAGGCCGGGTACGCCGTAGGTGGCCATGTCGAGGTCGTAGCGGACCATCCATGAGCGCTCCTTCGGCGAGTTGAAGTCGCTGTACTGGATGGAGTTGTCCAGATAGATCGAGTCGGCCTGGCGCAGGTAGTCGAAGTCGTTGTTGCCGTTGTTGCGCTGGTGGCTGACGGCGATGCGGTGGGCGCCGAAATGCACGCCGGCGCTGGCGCTCCAGATGTTGGTGTTGAACTCGCCGAGCAGCTCGCGGCCTTCATCCTGCGACTTGTAGTAGTTGAGGCCGCCGAACAGTTCCACGGCCTCGCTGAGCGGGAAGTTCAGCGCGGTGCCGAAGTAGTACTGGTTCCAGGCGTCCTTCAGGCGGCTGCTGTAGAGGCTGACGCTGGCGTTATCGTTGATGGCGTAGTCGCCGCCGCCGTAGGCGAGCCAGGCCGATTCCACCGGGCCGGCATAGAAGGTGGCGAAGCCGTCGTCCATCTGCCGCGACTGTGGCTGGCTCATCGCGTGTAGACGGCCGCCTTGCAGCGTCAGGCCTTCGAGAGTGGTGTTCTGGAGGGTGAAGCCACGGAAGGATTCGGGCAGCAGACGCGAGTCGCCGTAGTGCACCACGGGAGTCTCCGGGAACACGTCGCCGACCTTCAGCACGGTGTCCCACAGGCGCACCTTGGCCGCACCGCCGGCCTTGGCGTAGTCGCTCTCGGTGCGTCCGTCGTTGTCGGTGGGCAGCACGTCCACCGAGCTGCCGGCGCCGTTGCGTCCGTCGCCGGTGTCGAGCTGGAAGCCAACCATGGCGAAGGCGTCGACGCCCACGCCGACCGTGCCCTGGGTAAAGCCGGATTCGAACTTGCCGACGATCCCCTGGGCCCAGACTTCCGAGTAGCCGTTGCCGCGCGGCGGCACGGACTGGCCGTGGCGGGCGTCACGGTTGAAGTAGAGGTTACGGTTGAGGACTTCCAGGCTGGCACCTTCGAGGAAGCCTTCTGCTTTCTCCTTGGTCTCAGCCTCGGCGAAGACGCTCGGCGAAGCGACCCCCAGAACCAGCAGCGAAGCCGCCAGCGGAAATTTGCTTTGGTACATGATGTGCTCCTAAGGGCAGGATGGTTGGTGACCGCCTGCTGTTGTTGTTTTCGCCCAGGCGTGGCGAGGGCCACGGGCATCGTGTAGGAGCGCGGATAACGGGCAGGTGAGCGGCGGATGACAAATCTGTCAGCAAGGAATGAGAGCGGGACGGGCAGCGCTGGCAGACATATCGATGTCGAATCCAGGCAACTGCCGACGGCGGTTCGTGGCTAGGGTGGCGGACCTTCACTGCAACGACCTGGAGCTGTCATGTCCGATTTCATCACCGTGCTGCGCGATACCTGCCCGACGCCCGTGCTGGACGCCACCAAGTGGAAGCGCATCGGCGGCGACCCTCACACCGTCAACCTCAACGCCTACCTATCGGCGGACGGCAGCAAGATCATGGGCACCTGGATCTGCACACCCGGCAAGTTCGAGGTGAACTACGAGAAGTGGGAGTACTGCCACTTCCTCGACGGCTACTGCGTCATCACCCCCGAGGGCGAGCAGCCGATCCATCTGCGCGCCGGTGACGTGTTCGTCATCGAGCCGGGCATGAAGGGCACCTGGGAAGTAGTCGAGACGGTGCGCAAGTATTTCGTCTTCGCCTGACGCGAGACGAGACGAAAAAAGGGAGCCCACGGGCTCCCTTTTTCATTGCGCGATGTTCACTGCGGCCCGTCGCTGACCGACCAGCTGGCCGCCGATACGTAGGGCGCCAGGGCCAGCTCGCCAACCAGCGACTCAAGCAGGCTGTCCTTGTCGTTGGGGGCCAGTACCAGAGCCGCCACTTCCACGTCGCCACCGGTCTTGCGCGCATGGCTTTCCAGGCTCTGCAGGGTGAGGCCATTGGCGCTGAGGCGGCGCAGCAGGGTGGAGCGCACCAGTGCTTCCTGATGGGCCTCGGTGACCGCCTGGACCGTGTAGTAGCGCTCGCTGCTCGGTTCGATGGGGGCGTGACGCTGGATCCAGCGGGTCACCGAGGGCAGGGTGAGATTGCACAGCACGATGAGCAGCGTGGCGACCAACGCCGCGGCGAGGAATCCGCTGCCTGCCAGCACGCCCACCGCGCCGGTGCACCAGATGGTGGCGGCGGTGCTCAGGCCGCGCACGCTGAGACCGTCGCGCATGATCACGCCGGCGCCAAGGAAGCCGATGCCGGTGACCACCTGGGCGGACATTCGCACCACCTGGTCTTCTGCGCCCATGAGGAAGGGCAGGGTGGCGAAGGTGGCCGCACCGAGGGCGACCAGGCCGTGGGTGGCGACGCCGGTGAAGCGCTGGCGCCACTGGCGCTCCATGCCGATCATCGCGCCGAAGGCGAGCGCCGCGAAGAGGTCGAGAAAGATATCGAAGTACATGCCTTTGTGCTCCGCGCCAGCCTTGCGCCAGCGCCCGTGGGAAGGGGCATCGCGCCCCCGGTGAGGATGAAGGTGGGGCCAGTCTACCGGGCTATCGAGCCGGACGGGGTGATAAAGGACAGAGCACTCGCGCAAGGTCGATTCCCTGTACCGATCAACGGCATTGCCCGGTACAGTGGCCGTCCCATTCAATGGAAGAAGAGAGTCGGCAAGATGGTCACCTGTTACCTGCGTTACGTGCTGGACCCGTACAAGCTCAAGGAGTTCGAACACTACGGCCGGCTATGGATCCCCCTGGTGGAACGCTTCGGCGGCCAGCACCACGGTTACTTTTTGCCTTCGGAGGGTGCCAGCAACATTGCCCTGGCGATGTTCACCTTCCCCAGCCTGGCCGAGTACGAAAGCTACCGGCAGCGGTCCATGGACGATCCCGAGTGCCAGGCCGCGTTCCGTTATGCGGAGGAAACCCGTTGCATCCTCAGCTACGAGCGCAGTTTCTTCCGGCCGGTGTTCGGCGGCTGATCGCCCAGCTGCGGATAACCCGTTCCGGGTTATACGCCCTACACGCCGCGCCGGCCCGAGCCGGTTGTTCGTAGGGCGAATAACGCTTTTGGCGTTATCCGCCGCTGCAGGGCAGAAGATCAGCGCTGCGCCGTGACGCCTCCGCTCCAGCCGCCGCCGAGGGCGCGGAACAGGTCCACCAGGGCGATCTGCCGCTGGGTGCTGGTCTCGATGTAGGCCGACTCGTTGACGAAGTTGCTGCGCTGCGCGTCGAGGTAGCGCAGGTGGCTGTCGACGCCGCCTTCGTAGCGTGCCTTGGCCAGCTTCAGGGTTTCGTTGGTGGTGTTGGCCAAAGCCCTGCGCGCGGCTTCCTCGCGGCGCAGGGTGTCGGTCGCCGCGAGGGCGTCGGCCACTTCCCGGAACGCCGTCTGGATGGTGCCTTCGTAGGCGGCAACCGCCGAGTCCTTGCGCACCTTGGCCAGGTCCAGGTTGGCGCTGTTGCGGCCGGCATCGAAGATCGGCAGCGACAGGGTCGGCACGAAGCTCCACGAACGCGAGCCGCCGTCGAACAACCCGGACATCTCCGCGCTGGAGGTGCCGAAGCTCCCGGTCAGGCTGATGCGCGGGAAGAACGCCGCGCGGGCCGCGCCGATGTCGGCGTTGCGCGCCTTGAGCACGTGCTCGGCGGCGAGGATGTCCGGGCGCCGCTCGATCAGCTCGGACGGGGTGCCCGGCGCAATGTCCTGGATCAGCATCGGCTTGTCCTGCGGCACCTGCGGGATTCGCTTGGCCGCGTCGGCAGTGCCAAGCAGCAGCACCAGGGCATTGAGCGCCTGCTGTTTCTGCCGCGCATTGCTTTCCAGTTCCGCGCGGGACTGTTCGACCAGCCCCAGCGCTTCCTGATAGTCCAGCGCCGTGGCCGCGCCAGCGGTGCGCCGCTGGCTGATCAGGCCCAGCGAATCCTCGCGGCTGGCCAGGGTCTGCTCGGTGAGCAAGTGGCGGCGCTGGGCACCGTCGTAGGTAAGGTAGGCTTGGCTTACTTCGGCGATCAGCGCGATGCGCGCACTACGGGCGGCTTCCTCGGTGGAGAGGTACTGCTCCAGCGCGGCGTCGGTCAGGCTCTTCACCCGGCCGAACAGGTCCAGTTCGTATTCGGGCAGCGCCAGACCGACCTGGTAACTGCTGCTCACCGCCGAACTGCCGCTGTTGGACAGGTCCGCCGGCAGCCGCTGGCGGTTGCCGTTGGCGGCGCCGCTCAGGCCGGGCACGCGGTCGGCGCGCTGGATGCGGTACTGCGCGCGGGCCTGCTCGATGTCCAGCAGGGTCTGGCGCAGCGAGCGGTTGTTGTCCAGGGCGACGTTCACCAGTTCGCGCAGTTCGCTGTCGACGATGAAGGTCTGCCAGTCGAGGTTGCTGGCCGCGGCACCGGGCTGGGCGGCGGGGCCGCTCCAGCTCTGTGCTACCGGTGCTTCGGGGCGCTCGTAGGTGGGCGCCATGGAGCATCCGGCCAGGACCATCGCCAGCAGCAGGCTGCTGACGGTAAAGGCAGGTTTGCGCAGGGTGGTCATTGCGCGGCCTCCGTGGGTTGATGCGCAGGTGTGGGTTGGCGACGCAGTAGCGACAGCATCCAGACGAAGCAGATGGGCACGAAGATCACCCCCAGCAGCGTGGCGCTGAGCATCCCGCCGATCACCCCGGTGCCGATGGCGCGCTGGCTGGCGGCGCCGGCTCCGCTGGCGACCACCAGCGGCACCACGCCGAGGATGAAGGCCATGGAAGTCATGATGATCGGGCGGAAGCGCAGGCGCGCGGCCTGGATCGCGGCGTCGCGCAGGCTGTGGCCCTGTTCCCAGAGTTCCTTGGCGAATTCGACGATGAGGATCGCGTTCTTCGCCGCAAGACCAATGATGGTGATCAGGCCGACCTTGAAGTACACGTCGTTGGGCAGCCCGGTGACCGTCACCGCCAGCACCGCGCCGAGGGCGCCGATGGGCACGATGAGCATCACCGACAGCGGGATCGCCCAGCTCTCGTAGAGCGCCACCAGTAGCAGGAACACCACCAGGATCGCCAGGGCGAACAGTTGGGTGGCCTGGCCGCTGGCGACCTTCTCCTGGTAGGAGAGGCCGGTCCACTCGTAGCCGATGCCGGCCGGCAGCTCACTGACCAGACGCTGCATTTCCGCCATGGCCTCGCCGGTGCTGACGCCCGGGGCGGCGTCGCCGGAGATGCGGATCGACGGATAGCCGTTGTAGCGCGCCAGCTGCACCGGGCCTTCTTCCCAGCGGGTGCTGACGAAGGCGGACAGTGGCACCAGCTCGCCGGCGCTGTTGGGCACGTAGAGCTTGAGCACGGCTTCCGGGGTCATCCGGTCGCCCTGTTCGGCCTGCACCACCACGCGCTGCTGGCGGCCGGCGTTGGCGAAGTCATTGATCACCGCGGAGCCGAAGGCGGTGGACAGCGCGCTGCTGATGGACTCGAAGCTGACGCCCAGGGTGCGTGCCTTCTCGCGGTCGATCTCCAGGCGCAGCTGGGGGGCTTCGGCGAGGCCTTCCATCATGGCGTAGAGGATCTTCGGGTTGCCGTTGGCTTCGCCGAGCAACTGGTCGCGGGCCGCCAGCAGCGCTTCACGGCCGAGGCCGGCGCGGTCCTGCAGGCGCAGCGAGAAGCCGCCGGAGTTGCCCAGACCATCGATCGGCGGCGGGGTCACGGCCATGATCGCGCCGTCGCTGATGCCGGCGAAACGCTCGTTGATCGCTGCGGTTTCCGCTTCGGCGGACTGCGATTTGTCGCGCACGGACCAGTCCTTCAGCGTCGGGAAGGCCAGCGCGGCGTTCTCGCCCATGCCGGAGAAGCTGAAGCCCATCACCAGGAAGGACGAGGCCACGGCTTCGCGGGACTTGAGGAACTGCTCCAGCTCCTGGCCGGTAACATCGGCACGCGCGCGGGTGGCACCCGGCGGCAGCTGGATGTCGACGATCATGTAGCCCTGGTCTTCCACCGGCACGAAGGATTCCGGCAGCCGCAGGTAGCTGTAGCCGAGCAGGGCGACGATGCCGGCGTAGATCAGCATGTAGCGCCCGGCGCGTTTCACCAGCGCAGTATTGAGCAGGGTGTAGCGTTCGGTCAGGCGGTTGAAGCCACGGTTGAACGCACCGAAGAAGCCGCGTTTCTCGTGGTGACCTTCCGGGATCGGCTTGAGCAGCGTCGCGCACAGCGCCGGGGTGAAGGTCAGGGCGAGGAAGCCGGAGAACAGGATCGACACCGCCAGCGACAGGGAGAACTGCTGGTAGATCACGCCCACGGAACCGGCCATGAACGCCAGCGGCATGAACACCGCCGACAGCACCAGGGTGATGCCGATGATCGCACCGGACACCTGGCCCATCGCCTTGACCGTGGCGGCGGCCGGGGAGAGGCCTTCCTCGGCCATGATCCGCTCGACGTTCTCCACCACCACGATGGCGTCGTCCACCAGGATGCCGATGGCCAGCACCATGCCGAACATGGTCATCATGTTCACCGAGAAGCCCAGCAGGTACATCATCGTCAACGTGCCGAGCAGGCATACCGGCACCACGATGGCCGGGATCAGCGTGTAGCGCACGTTCTGCAGGAACAGGAACATCACCAGGAACACCAGAACCATGGCTTCGAGCAGGGTGTGGATCACCTTCTCGATGGCTACGTCGACGAAGCGCGAGGTGTCATAGGGCACTGAGTATTCGACGTCGTCAGGGAAGTTCACTGACAGCTCGGCCAGGCGTTCCTTCACCAGCGCTGCGGTCTGCAGCGCGTTGGCGCCGGGGGAGAGCTGGATGGCGCCGGCCACGGTGGGCTTGCCGTCCAGACGTGCGGTGAAGTTGTAGCTTTCGCTGCCCACTTCCAGGCGCGCCACGTCGGCGAGCTTGACGGTGGAGCCGTCCGGGTTGGCGCGCAGGACGATGCGGCCGAACTCCGCCGGGTCGTCCAGTGTGCCTTTCACGGCGAGGGTGGCGGTCAGCTCCTGCTCGGTGCTGCCGGGGGAGGCGCCGAAGCTGCCGGCCGGCACCTGCACGTTCTGCCCGCGAATGGCGTTGCCCACGTCATCGATGGACAGCCCGTAGCCGACCAGTTTCTGCGGGTCGATCCACACCCGCATGGCGGCTTCGGAGGAGAAGAACTGCAGCTTGCCGACGCCTTGTACGCGGCGCAGCTCGTTATTGATGTTGCGTGCGGCATAGTCGCCCAGGGCGGTGGTATCGGTGCGCGCGGAGCCTTCCTTGTAGTTGAGTGCGTAGATCAGCAGGAAGCCGGCGCTGGTCTGCTCGACCTCCAGCCCCTGCGTGAGCACGGCCTGGGGCATGCGCGCCTCGGCCTTCTTCAGGCGGTTCTGCACGTCCACCTGGGCCAGCTCCGGGTTGGTGCCGGGCTGGAAGGTGACCACCACTTCGGCCATGCCGTTGGAGTTGCTGGTGGACTCGAAGTAGAGCAGGCCCTTGGCGCCGTTGAGCTCCTCCTCGATCACGCTGGTGACCGAGTCCACCAGGACCTGCGCCGAGGCACCGGGGTAGGTGGCGGTGACGGTGATCTGCGGCGGCGCCACGCTGGGGTACTGGGCCACCGGCAGCAGCGGGATGGCCAGCAGGCCGGCCAGGGAAATGAACAGCGCCACCACCCACGCGAAGTTGGGGCGCTTGATGAAGAACAGTGACATGGGGAATTCCTCGCGGCGATCCTCGCCTTACTGGCGCGATGCCTGCTGTTGCTCCTGGGCGTGACGGGCTTCGACCTTGGCGCCCGGCTGCAGGCCGGTGAGGCCGCCGACGATGACCTGGTCGCCGCTGGCCAGGCCCTGGCTGATCTGCCAGCGCGAACCCTGCATGGCGCCGGTCTGCACCTGGCGGGTCTCGACGCGGCTGCCTTCGCCGATCACCAGTACGTGGGCGGTGCCATCAGTGGCGCGCTGCACGGCGCGTTGCGGTATCAGGATGGCCTTGGCGTCGGTGCCCTGCGGGGCGGTAACGCGCACGTACATGCCCGGCAGCAGCAGGCCGTCGGCGTTGTCGAACGTGCCGCGAAGCGAGACCTGGCCGGTGCCGCGGTCCACCGAGATATCGGTGAACAGCAGCTCGCCCTGGCGCTCGTACTGCGTGCCTTCGACGCGCAGGCTCAGGGCCTGGCTCTGTCCGGCGGGGAGGTTGCCGCTCTTGAGCGCTTCACGTAGGCGCAGGGCATCGGCCACCGGCTGGGTGAAGTCGGCGTAGATCGGATCGAGTTGCTGGATGCGCGCCATCAGCGTGGCGTCGCCCTGGCCGACCAGTGCGCCTTCGGTCACCAGCGCACGGCCGATGCGCCCGGAAATCGGCGCCTTGACCGAGGCATAGCCCAGGTTCAGGCGGGCGGTTTCCAGGTCGGCCTGGGCCGAGCGCACCGAAGCCTGGGCGCTGCGCAGGTCGGCGGTGGCGGTATCGAAGTCCTGCTGGCTGACCGCTTCGATCTTCACCAGCGGCTCGTAGCGCTTCACCCGCGCCTGGGCTTCCTGCTGTGCGGCCTGGGCGCGCGCCAGTTCGCCTTCGGCGCGGGACACGGCGGCTTTCAACGGCGCCGGGTCGATCTGGAACAGCAGGTCGCCGGCCTTCACGTCAGCACCTTCCTCGAAGCGCTTCTGCACCACGATGCCCGCGACCCGCGCGCGCACTTCGGCGACGCGCATCGGCTCGATACGCCCCGGCAACTCCGACGTCAGGGTGAGGGGCTCGGTCGCGATCGCCACCACATCCACCGGGCGCGCCGTCTCAGCGGCTGCCGGCGGCTCGCCGGACTGTCCGCAACCTGCCAGTGCCAGCGCCGCTACCAAAGCACTGATCGTCCCTACTGCACGCAACCTGCCCATGATTCACCCGGGTCTCATCTATCTGGAAAGGTGCGTATGATCCTTTCAAATCCGAAATGAGTCAAGAATGTCTCATTTGCTCCTGTGGCGTATAAAATGTGCCATGACCTTTCAAAAGAGAGGTCTCTTTCTGCACAATGAGACGATCTGCCCACCTGACAAGAGGCCCCGAATGACTCTCTCTGCCCACGATGAACGTCTGCTCAAGGCGCTGGCCGTTGCCATCGTCGACCGCCCGCGGGCGACGCTGAAGGAGCTGGCGGAATCGGCAGGGGTGAGCAAGGCCACGCTGCACCGCTTCTGCGGTACCCGCGATGGGCTGATGACGATGCTGGAGGACTACGGGCATGTGGTGATCCGGCAGATCCTCGAGGCCTCCGAGCTGCAGCAGGCCGAACCGCTGGCGGCGCTGCGCCAGCTGATTGCCGAGCACCTCAAGCACCGCGACATGCTGAACTTCCTGCTGTTCCAGTACCGCGCGGAGAACTTCGACATGGCCGCCACCACCGAGCGCTGGAGCTACTACACCGAAGCAGTGGACGCCTTCTTTCTGCGCGCCCAGCAAAGCGGCGTACTGCGCATCGACATCACTGCCGCGGTGTTTACCGAACTGTTCCTCTCCATGCTCTACGGCATGGTCGACGCCGAGCGCTACGGCCGCGCGGCCAGCTCCAGCTCCGCCCAGGTACTGGAGCAACTGTTCCTCCACGGGGCTCTGGCGGGCGGCTGAGCTGTGCGCAGACTTCGCTGAATCGCTCGTGAACAGGCCGGACGGAGGGATTCTGGCTTGGGCATGACACGCGACCGATCAGACGCCCTTTACGGACCGGTCCGACTGACAAGGCTGCCGCCTAACTGGTGGGATGACCGTTCCCCTGGAACGGACGTCCGCCATGCTCATCAACGCCGCCCACCACTTCTTCGATCACAGCCGTCATACCCTCAAGGTCAGGGACGTCGATGCGCCGCTCGATATCCTGGCCTTCAGCGGCGATGAAGCCCTCAGCCAGCCCTTCACCTACCGCATCGAATTCACCAGTACCCACCGCGATCTGCCTGCCGACACCTTCCTTTGCAAGGACGCCAGCTTCAGCCTGCGCGCGCCGCCCGAGCAATTGGGCATCCCCGGCTATACGCCGCCAATCGCTCCGCCCTTGCGCACGCTGTACGGCACGATCAGCCGCTTTTCCCTGCTGTCCATGTCAAGGGACGAATCCCGCTATGAGGTGACTTTCGTACCCCGCCTGACGCTGCTGGGCCTCGCCCGCCAGTACCGCATTTACCAGAACCAGAGCGTGCCGGAGATCGTCGAGCAGGTGCTGCGCCGTAACGACTTCGAAGGGCAGGATTTCCTCTTCGAACTGACCCGCGAGTATCCGCAACGCGAGCAGGTGATGCAGTACGGCGAGGATGATCTCGCCTTCATCCAGCGCCTGACGGCCGAAGTGGGCATCTGGTATCGCTTCTCGATGAACCCGGAGCTACGCATCGAGACGGTGGAGTTCCACGACGACCAGCGTCATTACCTGCCCGCGTCGCCCTTGCCATTGCGCCCGCTATCGTCGCTGGAATCCAGCGGCCGGGACGCCGTCTGGAGCCTGCAGAGCGGCCATGGACTGGTCATGCAACGAGTCAGCAATCGTGCCTACGACTACCGTGACGCTGGCGCTCAACTGGACGCCAGCGTCGACCTGCTCAAATCGCCGAAAACCACCTACGGCGAGGCCTACCTCTACGGCGAGCCGCATCAGACGCTGGGCGATGCCTACGCCCAGGATGAAGATCTGGAAAGCGAGAGCGGCTACTTCTACGCGCGCCTTGCCCACGAACGCTACCTCAATGCGCGCACGCGCCTGACCGGTTTCACCAGCAGTCCTACACTCCTTCCCGGACAGATAGTGAAACTCGACGGCGTAGGCAAACACTTCGCGCCGGGCGCGGTCATTATCCACATGCACAGCAGCGCCGCCCGCGACCGCAGCTTCGAGGTGCAGTTCGAGGCCATCCCCTACGACGAGCAGGTTTGCTTCCGCCCCGAAGTGCCGGCCAAACCGGTGATCGCCGGCACCCTTCCGGCCCGCGTCACCAGCCCCGAGCCGAACGACCTGTACGGTCACATCGACATGCAAGGCCGCTACAAGTGCCACTTCCTGTTCGACAGAGATACGTGGCCTGCCGGACGCGAATCACTCTGGCTCCGCCTGGCGCGCCCCTATAGTGGCGACACATATGGGATGCACTTCCCATTGGTCCAAGGCACCGAAGTGCGCATCGCCTTCGAAAACGGCGATCCCGACCGCCCCTACATCGCCCACGCCATCCACGACAGCCAGCACCCCGACCACGTCACCCTGAAGAACTACAAGCGCAACGTCCTGCGCACACCGGCTAACAACAAGCTGCGCATGGACGATTCGCGCGGAAAAGAGCACATCAAGCTGTCCACCGAACACAGTGGCAAGAGCCAGCTGAATCTCGGGCATCTGGTCGATGCGCAACGGCAGCAGCGCGGCGAAGGCTTCGAACTGCACACCGATGACTGGGGCGCAGTGCGCGCCGGCAAGGGCGTGTTCATCAGTGCCGACGTGCAGCCCGGCGCGCAGGGTCCGGTATTGGCCATGCAGGAAGCTATCGCCCGCCTGGAGCAGGCCGGCGACGAGATGCAGAAGCTCTCCAGCGATGCCGAGACCGTCAAGGTCGATCCGGCCAACGTGCTTGCGCAGATCGCGTTCATGAACGAACAACTCGACCAGATCGAAGGCGCCGTCGCCTTGCTTAGCGCTCCGCAAGGCATCGCCCTCACCAGCGGCAATCACCTGCAGCTGGCCGCACAACAGAACCTGATCGCCAACGCAGGTGGCGGCATGGACGTCAGCGTGGTCAAGCGCCTTACCGCCGCCGTCGGCCAGAACATCAGCGTCTTCGTGCGCAAACTGGGCATGAAGTTCTTCGCCAACCAGGGACCGGTCAGCATCCAGGCACAGAACGACCGCATGGAACTGCTAGCCCGCCAGGGGCTGGACATCGTCAGCACCGAAGACGAAGTCCATATCACCGCTAGAAAGAAGGTCACCTTTAACGCTGGCGGTACCTACATCACCCTCGACCCGCACCGCATCGAGCTGGGCACCAAGGGGGATTTCAACATCAAGGCGGCGCATTTCTCGCTGCTTGGGCCTGCGAAGTTGCCAGCGGAATTCGTCACTCTTCCAGCGCGTCAAGCCGATATGGCGCCCCCAGCCCTGCTCAAACAGGCCGATCTGTTCCGCAGTACACGCGCTGGTGTGTGTGAAGTCTGCGAGGCCGCGCGCAAGCGTCAGAAGGGTGACGCATGAATACTCTCCCGAACGAAAGCGGCTGCCTGCTCTTCGACGGAGCACGCTATCCAGATGTCTTTGCCTGGCTGAAGCGCCATTGGGCCATGCACAAGGCTTATCCGTTGTTCTACGAAACCAGCTATGACGCCATCGCCGACACGGGGCCCATTCTCCTGGCGGCGCCAGTGGGCGAAAGGGTGCACGAGGCCTGGAAACAGGGCAGCGATTTCCCCGATGCACTTTGGCTGGAAACCACTGCTGCCGTGGAAGACCTGTGGCAACACCTGCAGCGTCGTTTACGCGTGTCAGCACCGGATGGACGAGAGCTCTGGTTGCGCCTGGGTGATGCCTTGCCGCTGCGCCATGCCTGGCAGGCCGGAGCCCTATGGCCGGAAGGGTTCTGGCACCAGGTTTCCCGCGTATGGGCCCTGCATGAGCAGCAGCCCGTGTGCCTATGGCACAACCCAACTCCCGATCTGGATGCTGCCCCGAAGACAACGGGCCTGAGCGCCCAGATCACCCTCGATTGGCCATTGCTGCGTGCCCTGGGCGCCAACCCTGTTCTCCCGGAGTAAGCGCTGTGCACCAACAAGCACCAACTGACCTGAACGTAGCTGCCTGCCCCTTGCTGACCGCCATCCTGCCCCTGCGTTACGCCATCGGGCCGAGTGAGCAGCCCCTGGATGTCAGTGCCTACAACCTGCCGCAGCTGCAGGGCAGATTTCCAGACCTTGGCCCCCGCGTGAAGCCGCTCACGGAGGAGGGCCGCAACCTCAACTACACCGCACGCCTGCTGCGCGATGGCTGGCTTTACCTATGGCACAAGAACGCCCTGGCCGAATACCGCGTCGAACGTGCGCAACTGGGCCAGACCGACCGTGGTGGACGAGCCATCGACACCCGCACCAAGCCTTACCTGATCTGCTTCGCCGGGGAGCCCGCCAGCCTGGTCTGGTCGCCAGTCCAATGGAGTGACGCGCAGTTTCTCAGCGCGCGGGAAAGGCCCGAGGTGCGTCAGCGCATCATGCGTGACATCACGCCCGGCGCCGCGCCCTATGGCGGCCAGGTTGCCGGCTTCAAGGAGAACATCGCCGACTACCACGAGCCGGAGTACTACGACTGGACGGACCCAGAACACTACGTGCCCGACAGGCTCAAACTGCTCAGGAACATGCGTGAATGCGAGCAACAGGCCTACGTCATCATCGATGATCCCTGGGGAGTACAGCTCGACCTGGCCAAACTGATGCGCCTGAGCCAACAAGCCGCCCAGGATATCCGTCAGATTCGCGGAGAGGACTGGCACATCGCCGGACTGATCCGCTCCCTCGCCGAGCATGATCCGAAGACGGCCCGCGACCTGCCGGCGATGACCGACTATCCACGCCTGGAGCGTACCTGGGCCGAACAGCAACAGGCCGAGGAGCGCCACGAACAGGCCCTGCGCCAGCTTGGCCAGATCTGGGCAGACGGGTTCGCCACCCTTGCCGGGCAGGGCCCGCAGAGCCTCGATTCGGCCTGTGGGCACTTCGATATCACCCGGGAGGAGGCCCGCGAAGACCTGCAGGCCCACTTCGCCGCCGCGTGCCTTGGGCCGGCCTCCACCAGCCTGGGGCTCAAGGCCATCACCGAGGAACTGGGCCGCGAACATGGCGAGCACAAGCCCTGGCTGCTCTGGGCTGTGCTGGGGGTAACCCGACGCTTGGGCATTGGCGAGATCAACAACCTGTTGGGCCTGCTCGATGGCGGTATCGGTGACGGCCCCGAGTTGCTGGCGGCCTTGCAGCGCTGGGCTCTGGGCCTCAACCGTGCCGCCGACAATCTTTTGCCGCATAGCGGCGACAGGCTCGGCGCCGCCGGCCAGACGTTGTTCAATGCCCTGGCGACCGTCTTCGCTGCCGGCGCGCCGCGCGCCAGCCAGGCCGCCAGCGCGGAAAGCCGCGCCGCCCAGCGTTATTTCAGCGCCGCCCTGGCGCGTGGCGGCCAGCGCCTGGCCGTGGCCAGCGTCAGCGCCGAGCAATACGGCGAATGGCTCAGCCATACCCTGGGCACCCGCATGCCCGCCGCCAAGGCCCATGCGCCCGGCCGCATGGGCGTCACGCCACCTCGCCCCACGGGCTTGCCCTTTGTCTATCCCCTGGCAGCCAGCGCGGCGAAAAACCTGCCGCCTGTGCCCCCGCCATTGGGCGGCGGCCAACCGCTGAGCCGGCTGCTCAACCTCGACAATCTCAAGGCGGCGCAGTTGAAGATTGTGCTGGTGGGGGCGGCGGGGGTGAATTTTGCCGTATCTGGAATTCAGCTTTATAAAAAACGCGATATGAAAAGTGGAGTCGCTGCTGCGGGTGGCTTTACAGGTGTAGTCACTGCTACTTCCGCCGTGTTCCAGAAACTGGCGGAAAGTAGTTGGGAGCAGGCGGTAACAAGCAGCGGTGCGACGTCCAAGTCTGCCAAGGAAACGCTTGCCACCGCCCTAGGGGCTGGCGCGTTAACTGCTTTTCTACAAGCTGCCACTGCTGCCTTCGATGTACTGCTCTACGGTATGGATGCCCTGGAGGCCTACCTGGCCGGCGACTATGCCAGTGGCGGCATCCGGAGCGGACAGTCGGCGGCTTCGGGCTTGCTGGTGCGCAACAGCATGCAGCTGTACCGTGAATTGCGCGCCGCCCGGGCGGCGGTGCTGCTGGGTGAAGTACGAGCGTTGGAGGCCGGCCTGCGCGTCGCCCCGCACCTGGCCGCCAAGGGCCTGGCGCTGACCCTGATGGTAGTTGGCGGTGTGTTCCTCGACAGGTACGTGCAGCACACCCCGCTGGAAGCCTGGCTCAAGCAGAACCGCTTTGGCCGCAACCCGGCCGACTGGGCGGCGAACGGCCCGGCGACCCTGGACAGGCTCTACAGCATCCTGTTCCCGATCGGCCTCAGCCTGCACCGCCTCAATGAAACCCATCCCTACAGCGGAGACACCATTTCTTCCGTCTACCTGCTGCTGTACACCGGCGGCGCCTTCCTGCCCGACGACGCCCAAGTGGAATTTTCCGGAATGGAAGGCTGGGAATACCTGCCGGGCGTCGACTCGCAGTCCCGGCCGGTGATCTGGACGCTGCGCGACTTCGATGCCGTCATCAATAGCGAGCTGAACTGGAAGGCCTACAAACCGCTGTATCGGCGCGTCTACCACCCGGAGGGCAAACGCACCCTGGCGGCGCTCACGGGCGTATTGCACTACAGCCCGCAACCGGGCCTGGTACTGCCCCCGTTGGATGTGGAGGAACGTCTGTGGATCTGAATGCATTGATGCAGCAGGCCTTGCTGCGCCACGGCAATACTCCCGGCGTCATCCTCAAGGCCAATGAGCCCACCGGGCAGCAGCCGTGGGAAATGTTCGTTACCGAGGAACATACCGAGCACTACTTGGCACTGAAGGCGGGGGGGGAGACTTACCGAGGGATGCCTACGGGCGTGATGGGGTTTATCGCGCTGGGTATGTCGTTCTTTACAGTGCTATTCGCCTTGGATAGCGATTGGCAGAGCGCGGGGATGATGCTGACTTTTAGTCTGGCGCTGGTTGTCCCCGCCTTTCTCTGGGAAATCAGTCAACCGCTACCCTTGCCCATTCTGTTCAACCGCCGCACCCGCGAAATCTATTACGACCACGATGGCGAGCTGTACCACATGCCCTGGGACGAGGCACAGGCCGTGGCCTGTCAGTTCATGACCGTGGGGCCGCACAGTGGTGGCATGGATAACGCTACCCTGGAAACCGTGGTGCGGCGCTATGGCGATGCCGAGCAGGCGCTGTTCATATCCCTGGTTCCCCCCATGGGCCGGAGACTGGAAATGCAGCAGGGGCTGTGGGCCTGGTTGCAGGCGTATATGGACAACGGCCCTTGGTTTGATGAGAACGGCCAGCACAGCGAGTCAGATGCCCACGTCAAAGAAGCGGTGGAGATTGGGAAGTTCCGTCTGTCCGATAGCGCCGCACGTTATTGGCGGATTATCCGGGGCCAGGAATCCAATGGCATCAGTAAGAAGCCTCGCCTCACCGACTTCGTGATGCTTGTTTTATCCCTGATGCTGTTTCCGATTTTCAAGATTCAGGACCTTACCTATGCCGCCGCCAAACGCCGCTCCCGAGGCAACTGGCCGCCACTGGTCACGGAGCGCCTGCGCGCCGACGGCCCCACCACGCGGCTGATCGACCTGGAGCGCGAACAGGGGCTGAACGTCTGACCATGGCGGCACCCGCAGGGCGAATAACACGGTGCGCACCATTAGCTGTCATCCGCCTCAACGAGACCTGCCGATAAAATGCGCTCCGGGGCAACTGACTAAAAAGCGCGGCTCAGTGCCTGTATGCCGTGAGGGGAGCACAGTTGCCGTGCGGGAAGCGCGAGTGGCCGGGCAGGGCGGTTTTCCGTACCATGGCGGCCCCTTCGCAGTCCCCGTTCCGAGTAGAAAATGAAACCCGCCCGCCTGCGTGCCGATGTCCTGGCCGGACTCACCACGTCCTTCGCGCTGGTGCCCGAGTGCATCGCCTTCGCCCTGGTCGCCCACCTCAACCCGCTGATGGGCCTGTATGGCGCCTTTATCCTCTGCACCTTGACGGCGCTGTTCGGCGGCCGCCCCGGCATGGTCACCGGCGCCGCCGGCTCGATGGCGGTGGTGATAGTCGCGCTGGTGGTGCAACACGGCGTGCAGTACCTGCTGGCCACGGTGCTGCTGGGCGGGGTGGTGATGATGCTGTTCGGCCTGCTGCGCCTGGGCAAGCTGGTGCGCATGGTGCCGCACCCGGTGATGCTGGGCTTCGTCAACGGCCTGGCCATCGTCATCGCCCTGGCGCAGCTGGAGCACTTCAAGGACGGCGAGCATTGGCTCAGCGGTAACCCGCTGTACGTGATGCTGGCCCTGGTAGCGCTGACCATGGCGGTGGTCTATCTGCTGCCGAAGCTGACACGCGCGGTGCCGCCGGCGCTGGTGGCGATCCTCGGCGTCGGGCTGGCGGTCTACCTGCTCGGCCTGCCGACCCGCACCCTGGGCGACATGGCGCACATCGCCGGCGGCCTGCCGCAGTTCGCGTTGCCCGATATTCCGTGGAACCTGGAGACGCTGCGCATCATCGCGCCCTACGCCTTCCTCATGGCGATGGTCGGCATCCTGGAAACCCTGCTGACGCTGAACCTGACCGACGAAATCACCGAGACCCGCGGCTTCCCGGACCGCGAGTGTATGGCTCTGGGCGCGGCCAACATGGTCTCCGGTGCCTTCGGCGGCATGGGCGGTTGCGCGATGATCGGGCAGACGGTGATCAACCTCAGCTCCGGCGGCCGCGGCCGGCTTTCCGGCGTGGTGGCGGGGGTGATGATCCTGCTCTTCGTGCTGTTCCTCTCGCCGCTGATCGAGCGGATTCCGCTGGCGGCGCTGGTGGGCGTGATGTTCGTGGTGTCTCAGCAGACCTTCGCCTGGGCTTCGCTGCGAGTGTTGAACAAGGTGCCGTTGAGCGACGTGCTGGTGATCATCGCGGTGACTGCCATCACCGTCGCCACCGACCTGGCGACAGCGGTGTTCTGCGGGATCATCCTGGCGGCGCTGGACTTTGCCTGGAAGCACGCCCGCGAACTGTATGCGGACGTCCATGAAGACGCTGACGGCAGCAAGCTGTACCGCGTCCACGGCACGCTGTTCTTCGCGTCCACCACGCCTTTCCTGAACCAGTTCGACCCGGCAGGCGATCCGCAGATGGTTACCCTGGACTGCGCGCATCTGAGCTTTGTCGATTACTCGGCCATCGCCGCGCTGATGACCCTGCGCGAGCGCTACGCCAAGGCCGGCAAGCACCTGCGCGTGGTGCATCTGTCCGAGCGTTGCAAGCAACTGCT
This sequence comes from Pseudomonas sp. PDM18, assembly GCF_014852585.1. Lineage (GTDB taxonomy): Bacteria > Pseudomonadota > Gammaproteobacteria > Pseudomonadales > Pseudomonadaceae > Pseudomonas. The sequence goes on from NZ_JACVBX010000002.1 coordinate 65,651, forward strand.
CAAGCGGGCGGGCGCGCAGCACGCCTGAGCGCAGGAGCTGTCTGGACATCTGTTCGCGAGCAAGCTCGCTCCTACAAAAGCCCCGCGTCAGCGAGGCTTTTTCATTTGTAGGAGCGGGCCTGCGTGGGTTGGGCTCAATGCCCCGGCGCAGCCATCTGCTGATACGCCCCTTCCAGCGCATCGGCATCGCGCAGCAGCTGGCGGGTGGCGCAACGCAGGCGGCGGTTGAGTTCGGCATTGGCGATGAAGGGTGCCAGTTCGCGCAGCAGCTCCGCGGCCACTTCGTTGTTGTAGGCGGTGGAGCGAACCGTGCGCAGGGCGAGAAAGTCAGGGTTTTGCATGACGATTTCCTGTACTGGGGAATGAGAAAGAAAGCGCAGCGCGGCTGCGCGGTCGAGGATTCAAAATTTCAGAATTTCACCTTGATACCGAGGATGCCCTCGTAGCTGCGGCCTTCGCCATCGAAGGATTTCTGATATCCGAGCGAACCGGTGACGCTGGTCCGATCATTGAGCTGGTAGTCCACGCCCAGGTTGAGCTCGCCCCAGCTGCCGTCCATCTCGGCGCCGAAGGGGATGTAGCCGTCCGCCGAGGAAAACTCGGTCTTGGCCTTGCCCTTGAACTCGTGCCAGACGCTCGGACGAACCCAGACGCTGGTGCGTTGCTGCTTGCCCTTGTCGTCCTCGCGGAACCAGTCCTTGTCGATGCGTACACCCAGGCGCCCGGTGAGGGAGTCCACGTCATCGAAGCGCACGTCGGCGGCGTCGTCATGGCTGTTATCGAGTTTGAGTTTGCTGACGATCAGTTGAGCCTGTGGTTCCACGTGCAGGGTCTTGTCCGAATCGAGCTTGAGTGGGTAGCCAGCTTCCAGGGAGGCGGTGACGCCATGGCCACGGGTCTTGAGCGAGTTGCTTTCGTTGCCGCTGGCCTTGAGGTCGAAGCGGTTTAGTTGCAGCACACCGTCCAGATACCAGCCCTTGGGCCCGAAGTGCGTCCAGTAACCGCCGATGCCGTAGGAGCGCAACGTATCGTCGCCGGCGTCCTGGCCGTTGCTGTGATCGACACTGCCGTTGATGCGCCCGGCCTGCAGAGACAGGCCAGCCTGATCGGTGCTGCCGTCGGTGTCTTCGTGGCGATAGAGGTCGGCGCCGACCTGGAAGGCCTGGATGCGGTAGTCGTAGTCCGCGCCGTTGCCCAGGCTGTCCTTGCCTTTCTGGTAGATCAGTCGGCCCCAGCCCAGTGACGGACCGTAGTCCTCGACCGCTTCAGCGGGCAGCGGCTCGTTGACGTTGCGGCGCTCCTCGCCGACGCGCTCGTGCAGAGTATCGACCAGCGCGCGGCTGTAGTTCAGCGCCATGGCGGGGAGGGCGCTGTAGAGCGAGGTCTCGGCGCGGTAGTTGGGCTTCTGCGGTACCGGGTCGGGTGTGCGCGGATCGACCGGCAGCGGGTCGGTCGGTTCGCCGGGGATGACCGGTTCCACGGGATCGACAGGGTCGACAGGGTCCACTGGCGGTGCGTCCTGGGTCGAGCGCAGGTACCACGCCTGGGCGTTGCTGTCGTCGAGGCTGGCGCGATGCAAGGTGTATTCATAGGGACCGGCCTTGACCCGGTTGAGCAGGCGGAAGGCGTCGGCCTCGGTGGTGCCGCCGTTGACCGCGTCGACCACCTTGATGCCGTTGCCTTCAGTGAGAGCGCCGGGGCCGCCGGCATTCTTGATGCGCAGGTTGCTCTCGCCGGTGGCCTGGCCGCCGTCGATCACCAACTGGTCGGAAGGCGAGTCGTCCTTGTACAGGTAGGTGTTCAGGGTCAGGGTGCCATTGGCGCCGTGGTAGTCGTTGGTGGTGAGTTTCTTGTAGCCGCCGTCTGCGCTGAAGTCGATCAGGCTGTCGGCGTTGGTCAGGCTGCTCAGGTTGGAGTCGCCGGTGAGCTGCCACAGGCTGGTGTCGCGCAGGATGACGTCGGAGTGACTGCCGGTGGCTGTTTGTGCCGAGCCGACGACGATCGAGCTGGACAGGTCGATGCGTGCATTGCCGGCGGCATCCTCGCTCTTGCCGACGCCTTGCCATTGGCCGGTGCCCATGTCGGGAATGGCGCTGCCGTCGCTGGCCACCGAGCTGTCCACGTGCAGCCATTGCCCGCTGCCGCCGGCCAGGGTGCGGGAGAGGGCGATGTCGGCCGAGCCGGCAGTCGCGATGGTGGCGCCATCGCGGTTGCTCAATGTGGCGCGATCCATCTGTACCTGGCCGGGCAACGCCTCGGTACCTTGGGCGTAGAGGGCGGCAGATTGTTGGCCGTGGGCGGCGACCACCACCGAGCTCGCGTCGACGTGGCCGCCTTGCTTGGCTACCACGCCGTGGCCGAGATCGCCGCGCGTGTCGACGCTGACGCCGTCAAGTTGCACCTCGGCCTTGTTGCTGGCCATGACGCCCAGCGCCTGGCTGCCGCTGGTGCTCACGGTACTGTTGGCGGCGTCGAGCAGAGCGCCGGATTCCGCGCGCAGACCGTGGGACTGGATGCCCTGGGTGGCGATGCTGCTGTTGCTCAGGTTCAGCGTGGCGGTTTCGTCCTTGTGCTGCCGGCTGACCAGTGCACCGCCCGCATGATCTCCGAGGGTCTGCACGGTGACGTGATCGGCGTTGAGGCTTACGGCTCCCGGTTTGGCTGAGCCGATCCCGGCGTACAGGCCGACCGAGTATTGGCCTTCGGTCTTCACGCTGAGGTTGCTCAGCTGCATGCTGCCGCCATCGTCCACCGCTGCGCCGTAGGCCTGCGAGCCCTGGGTCAGCACGCTGGTGCCGTCGGCCACCAGCAGGGCGCCGGGATTGCGTGCCGTCAGGGCGTGGGGGAAGGTCAGGTTGCTGGCGACCGGCGAGCCGTTGCCGGTGGTGGTCACCGAGCCGCCGTGGACGGTCACGGTGGCGCCCAGGTCGGCGATGATACCCATGGCGTTGTCGTTGCCGTGAGTGCTGACGGTGACGTCGCTGACGGTCAGGGTTGAGCCGGGGGCGACGAGGGAGGAACTGCCGGCCCCCAGCGCGGTGGAGTAATTGCCTGAGGTGGTGATGCTGCCCTGCTTAATCTCGACGTCGGCACCTTCGCGCACCTGGACACCGTAGCTGGTTTTGGGGGTGGTGGTGACGTCGCTCGCGGTCATCTTCAGGACGGAGCCGGCGCCTTCTACCATCACTCCGGGGGACCACGGGCCGGCAGCCCCTGGCTGGGCGTCCACCGAGATGCGGCTGTTGCTGACGGCTGCAATGCCGCCGCCGCTGATGTTCACGCCGATGGAGCGATTGCCGTCTACCTTGATGTCCGAGCGCGCGACAGTGCCCGTGGAGCCCGCGCCTTCGATGGAGACGCCATGGCCGTAGGTCAGCCCATGCACGTCCAGCACGGAGTTCTCCACCGTCACGCTGCCGCCTGCCATGGCCCGCGCGCCAGCGGCAGGGTTGGCAACACCGCCGGCCCCCTGCACCGTCGCACGGCTGTCCTTGAGCAGCACACTGCTGCCCGGTCCTTCGGCGCGCACGCCACCGACGTTGTTTCCGGAAACGGTGAGAACGCTGCTCGTCGCTTCGATCTGGCCGCCGCCCAGGGCATGCAAGGCCGCCGTTGTCGTGGTGGTCGTGGCGCCGCCGCTGGCCTGGATAGCGCTGCGGTCGAGCGTGATCCTGGCGCCGTCTTCGGCGCGCGCCGCGCTGGCGCTGCCGGCGCTGGTGCGCACCGTGGCTTGCTGCGCCTCGATGCTCGTACCGTTGCCGCTGGCGAGCAGACCATGGCTGAGGCTCAAGGGTTTTTCGCCATCCACCGGCGCCGCCGAGGACACTGCTGCGCCGCTGGTGCTGACGCTGGTGTCGCTATCGAGGTGCACCTGGGCTGCATTGCGCGCCCAGATGCCTACCGAGCCTTTGCCCGTGGTATCGAGCGAGCCTTCGTGGAAATCGATGCGGGTGCCTGCGCCGTCGGCCACCACGGCGTGGCCGTTGCCCCCGGAGGTGCTGATGGCACTGTGGCTCAGCTTGGCGCTGGAGTCGCCGTCCGCCCGCACGCCATACGCGGAGCCGCCGCTGGTGGTGATCGTGGCGCCCTGGGCGTCAAGATGGCTTCCCGCGCCCAGGGTCACGCCGTGGGCGCCGCCAGTGGTGGTGCTGCGTGCACCGGAGGTGGCGATGGCTACAGTGTCGAGCGTGGCGCGGGCGTTGTTGTCCAGCGAGAGGCCCCGGGCGCCCCAGGACTGGGTGGTGATCGAGCCGCCGGCCATCGCCAGCGATCCGCCATCGACCGCGATGCCGAGGTTGTTGTTGCCCTTGGCGCCGCCGCCCACCAGCACGTCGACGTTGCTCAACCGCGCATCGCCATTGGTGCCGACGCGCAGGCCGGTCAGGTTGCTGGCGGTAATGGCCGCACCCGTGGTGGTCTTCGGGTCGAGCAGGATGCTGCTGGAGGCGATCGACAGGGAGCTGTTGTCGCCGACCTGCGCACCGGCCTGACCCAGTGCGTTCGGGGCGGTGTTGGCGCTGCTCACGATGCTGCCGTTGCCGAACACCAGGCTGTCGCCGCCTTCGACCTTCAGACCTGTGGTGGACGCGGCGGCGAGCTTCACGGTGACATTGTCATGGGTGCCATCCACGATCCCGACGGCGCCGGCGGCAGCCACGTTCACCATGGATGGCAGAGCGCCGAGCAAGGCACGGCTGGCGAACACCGCCGGCGCCTCATGGGCTGCCTGCAGCGCCAGGTCCAGGTAGGAGGGGGCGGGCGGGTCGAACACCGCGCCGGCCTCGGAGGGCTGGTTGAGATCCTCGGTGTCGGCCTCGACGACACTGTCCTCGGCTTCGGCCTCGATCATCCGCAGGCTGAACAGGCTGGCCAGCACCAGGCTGATAGCCTGGGCCAGGCGTGAGCGGCGCAGGTGGGCGAGGGGCGTGGTGCACAAAGAGGTTTTTCTACGGCTTTTCATGATGCGGCTCCATAGCGAGAGGGCTATGGCGCAAGCATCGGATCAGGCCGCTGGGGTCCCCATCATGGGCGCCTGAAAGCGGTGTAGTGGGAGCACTAGAAGCGCGGGCTACCCTTGGGAAGCTTGAGCTGGATCAAGGCGGCGACCTGTGCCCGGGTCGGGCTGCCGACCTCCAGTTCGCCGCCCAGCAGGCGGCACAGCCGATGGGCGAGGTGAATGCGCGCCTGGCTGCCCAGGCCGCTGAGCTGGGCGCGGATATCGCCGGCGGCTGGAGCATGGAACGTTAGGCGCCATTCCACTTCGCCATGCAGCAGGGGAGCGCCGCTGGCCGTGAGCTCCAGCGGGTGGATCCCGGCCTTGTCGAAACAGCGCAGCAGGACGCTGATCAGGCGCTGGTAGCGATTGGGATCGATCCAGCCCCAGACATCCTCCGGGTTGGCCTCGAAGCGCAACTGCGGGTGGGTAATCCGCAGGGCCTGCTCGGTCAGGCGGTTGAGTTCCTCGGATTGCGGGATCGCCAGCACGGTGCCGCGTTCCAGCTGGATCAGTTCCTGAAGGATTTCGAGCTTGTCGCGCAAGGTTGCCAGGTGCGGGTGAGCGGCGGCCAGCGCGTCGTCCTCGGGGTGGCGGGTTTGCGCTTGGGCGAGCAGGTGGCCCAGGCTGTCGGTCTCCGCGAGCAGGTCCTGGCCTGAGCTCAGGAGAAATTCAGTGCGGCTGGCGTACAGCGATTCCAGGTACGCCTTGGACTCCTGCAGTCGCTCGACGTAGCGCTCGTTCTCGGTGATGTCCACGTAAGAGGCGAGGACACCGATCACCTCGCCGGACTCTTCCTTCAATGGCACGCCGATCAGTCGCACGGTGCGACTCTCGCCCAGCGCGCGCATGCCGACGATCAGCGAAAACGTTTTGCCGCCTGCGGCACCCTTGAGGAATTCCTGCTGCGCCTGGGGTATCTGCGCCGGCTCGACCTTGCCGAGCTCGAACACGCGTGCACCGAGTAGTTCGTCCGGGCGTTTCTGGTAGACCTCGGCAAAGCTCTGGTTGCAGGACAGCAGCGTACCTGCGGTGCTCCACAGGCTGACCGGGTTGGGCAGGACTTCCAGCAGTTGCCTGAGCTCGTCGGTGCTGCTGGGAGGGGGCGTGGATGCATGGGAAAGGTGGCCGATCACGCCGTCACTGAGCAGCCCGCGTACCTTGGCGGCGTCCACCAGGTCGATCAGCGAGTCGGTCTGGGTCTTCTCCAGCAGGCGGGTCTTGTAGGTACTGACCGTGCGATCGCTGATGGCCAGTGCCTCGGCGATGTCCTTGACCCGGTAGCCCTGGGCCAGGTACTGCAGCACGGTGAGCTCGCGTGGGGTGATGTGTTCGCCCAGGCTGTCCGATCCGGGCGCGCCGCCCAGGCCGTCCGGCAGGCGTGCGGGGAACACCTGGCGGCCGCCGAGCACCAGTCTTACAGCCTCATCCAGCTCCTCGGGGCGGTCGCTCTTGTGCACGAAGCCACGGGCTCCCGCGCGCAACGCCAGGCTCTGGTAGTGCGCGCCGGCCAGTTGCGTGAACACCAGTGATTTCTGCCTGGGCACTTCATGGTGCAGGCGTTGCAGCAGTTCCAGCCCGCTCAGGCGCGGCAGGTCGAGGTCGAGTAGCAGCAGGTCGGGATGCAGGCGGCGCACCAGTTCGTGTGCATGACGGCCGTCCATGGCTTCGCCGATGACCTCGTGCCCGGCGGCGTTCAGGCGCTGGCGCAGGGCGGCGCGAACGAAGGGTTGCGGGTCGGCGATGACGATGCGGCTCATCCTGGGCTTCCTGCGCGGATTGGTCGTGCAGCAAGGGTAGTCCAGCTTGCGCCTGATCAGACGAGGCAGACCAGCGGGCGCAGGGCGAGGGCACTCAGGTACAGCCCCAGGCCGAACACCGTGTGGGTGATCAGGCTGTGCAGGCGGGCCTTGGTCGGATTCGCAGTCTTACTGGCGGCGATGCCCAGGCCCAGCGCCGGTTGCATCAGCAAGAAGGGCATGGCCACGGTGACCACGCCGAAAAGCAGCGCCGGCAGCAGGGTCGGCCGGCACAGCCAGGCGCTGCCGGTCAGCGCGACCAGCACGACGGCGAAGACAATCCCGGTCAGGTAGTGGATGGCCCAGCCCAGCGGCCGTTCGCCGGTTACCGGTGAGGCTTTGCCGATGGCGGTGTGGCGGAACTGACCGCGCGGCATGTGGCCGATCCAGCGGCCGACCAGGGCGTAGTCCAGAGAGGGCACGCCGAGCACGCGCCGGCGCAGGACGGTCCAGCCGTCCATCAGCAGGGTGGCGCCAATGCCGATGGCGATAGTGGTGAGGAAGGTCGAGAGGGGCATGGCTGATTCCTTCGAGTGAGTCGATGGAACCAGCATCCCGGTTCAAGTGGACTTGAGGTCAAGCCCCGCTGGCGATGCGTCGGCTCAGGTTGGAGCCCAGCACATAGAACACCCCGCCGCCGACGATAAAGGCACCGAGCATGACGAAGACCCAGTGCGGCGCAAACAGCGAGAGGAAGAGCCCCACCAGGATCGGTCCGAAGGCACCGCCCAGGTTCGCCAGATTCTGCGTGCCGTAGTACACGCCGCGCAGGTGCTGCGGGGCGATGCGGTCGATGAACATGTACTCGGCGGGAATCACGATGATCTCGCCCAGGGTGAACACCACCATCGCCAGCCCCCAGTGCCACAGGCTGTGGGACAGGCCGAAGCCGACGATGCCCAGCACGAACAGCCCCAGGCCGACGATCAGCCAGCGTTGCAGGTGCTCGTTGCCGATGCGCTTGCCCAGCAGGTACTGCAGGGCGATCACCGTGACGGCGTTGACTCCCAGCAGCGTCTGGATTACCTGGTAGGCGTATTCTGCCGTGCCGGTAGCCACCAGGTACTGCGACAGGTAGGCGGAGAACTGGCCGAACACCACGGCGGTGAGCACGCCGCCGATGGTGAAGTACATCAGCCGATGGTCCTTCGTCAGCACGCCCAGCACCGCGATGAACGAGGGCGGCGCCACGCCTTCGGCCGGGCGCATGCCGCGGTCGCCATAGCGCAGGAAAGCGAGCAGGAAGAGGGTGCCCAGAAGCGCCGAGAGCACGAACGGCAGGTGCTGGCTCCAGTGCGCCAGGGCCGCGCCGATGAAGGGGCCGATGGCGTACGCGAGGTTGATCAGCGTGTAGCGGATGGAGAACGCGCGGCCCTGCTCACCGGCCGGCAGCAGGCGGCCGAAGATGGTCTTCACCACCACGTCGGTGACCGAGTAGGCGAAGTTGAAACCCAGCAGGAACAGGAAGAACAGCCACAGCTGGCTGGTCAGCAGCATGCCGGCGAAGGCGGCGACGAAGCAGCTGCCGAAGCCGAGGATCAGGCGGAAGCCGGGCATCCGGTCGATCAGGAAACCGCCGTAGAGGCTGAGCAGCGAGCCGCCGAACAGCGCGCCACCCATGATCAGGCCGATGCGGTCGACGCCCAGGCCGAAGCGGGTCGAGAGGTAGATCACCAGATAGGGCAGGGTGATGGCGCGGCCCATGGTGAGGAGGAAGGTGCCGCACAGCAGCAGGTTGACCTGTAGCGGGTAACGCTTGAGCGCGGCGAGCATTCCATGCCTCGGCTGTCGGTGGGAACGGTTGGGCTCCCGATCCTATCAGCACCGACTTGGTGCATGGCAAGCGCCGAAGGCTCTGGCGAGCCCTCGGCGTGCCCGCTGGGTCAGCTTTTGCCGTGCTTGCCCTGGGCCTTCAGCTCGGCAACGGTCTTGCCACCCACGCCCCAGGCGTCGGTGGCGATTTCCTGGATCACCACGTAGGTGGTGGACGGCGGCTTGCGCAGCACGCGCTCCAGCAGTTCGGTGACGCCTTCGATGAGCTGGCGGCGCTCGTCGGCAGTGACGCCTTCGTCGGTGACCTGGATGTTTACGTAGGGCATGGAGGATCTCCGTTGTTGTTGTGAAGGTTGGCTTACCAGACGCCGGTGGTGGAGCCACCGTCGACGTTGAGGATGGTTCCGCTGACGAAGGTCGAGTCGGTCAGGTAGAGCACTGCGTCGACGATATCCTGCGGGCTGCCGATCTCGCCACTGGGGGCGAGGCCGCGCAGGAAGGCTCGGGTGCCTTCGTCGTCGGGATGCAACGGAGTTTCGATGATCCCCGGTGCGACCGCGTTGACCTGCACGTGGGACGCCGCCAGCTCCAGGGCCAGGCCGCGCACCGCGCTGTTCAGGCCGCCCTTGATCAGCACCGGCAGCAGCGCCGGCACCTTCACGTTGGGTTGCATGGCAATGGAGGCGGTGATGCTGATGATGTGACCCGAGCGGTTGGCGGCCATGTGCTTCGCGGCGGCTTGCGATGGGTAGAAGAAGCCCTTGAGGTTGGTATCGACGATGGCTTCGAGTTCTTCCTCGGTGTAGTCCTCCACCGGCTTGGCGATGAAGATGCCGGCATTGTTGATCAGAATGTCCACCTGGCCGAAGGCCTCGATGGCCTGGGCGAACAGGCGCCTGGCGGTATCCGGTTGGGCGATGTCGCCGGCCACGGCGAGGAAGTTGTGCGGGTTGCCCAGTTTGGCCGCCGCTTCCTCCAGACGCGCCTGGGTGCGGGCGTTGCCGACCACGTTGTAGCCGCGCTCCAGGTAGGCGCGGGCAATGGCGAAGCCGAGGCCGCTCGAGGCGCCGGTGACGATGACGGTCTTGCTCATGGTGGTTTCTCCGAGAGTGGGGCGGGGCGGTGTGCCCGCGTCTTGGAGGCCAATCTAGGCTGCAATCAAGGATTGAAAAATGAGGCCGAAGACATTTGAATTGATACCTTGTGTAATCAATCGAGCCGCACCATGCCCCGCCATTTCGACGACCTGCAACTGGGCAGCATCGAGCTGTTCTGCCTGGCGGCGGAGACCGGCAGCTTCACCGCCGCCGCCAACGGGGCCGGCATCACGCCCGCTGCGGTGAGCCGCTCGGTGGCGCGGCTGGAAGAGCGCCTGGGCGTGCGCCTGTTCGTCCGCACCACGCGGCAGATGCGTCTGACCGAAGACGGCCGCAACTACTTCGAACAATGCCGGCAGGCGCTGACTCAGCTGGTGGATGCCGAACGTGCGGTCAGCGGCGGCCAGAGCATCGCCTCCGGGCGCCTGCGCATCAGTGTGCCAACGCCCTACGCGCATTACCGCTTGTTCCCTCGGCTGCCGGAGTTCCGCCGGCGTTATCCGCAGGTGCAGGTGGAGGTGCATGTCAGCAACCGCAATATCGACTTCGCCAATGAGGGTTACGACCTGGCGATCCGTGGCCGCGACCCGGCGGATTCCAGCCTGGTGGCGCGGCGCCTCGAGGAAGCGGAGAACGTGGTGGTTGCCACGCCCGAGTACCTTGCGCGTGCCGGTACGCCGCTGACGCTGGAGGATCTAGCCGGGCACGAGTGCATCCAGTTCGAGCTGCCCAGCACCGGCCGCCGCGTGCCCTGGACGTTCCGGGTGAATGGCAAGGTGGTGGAGATCGAGACGTCCGGCAGCCTCACGGTGCTGGAGGACTACCTTGCCACCGCGACCCTGGCCAAGTGCGGCGGCGGGTTGATGCAGGCGTACCGCTTCACCGTGCAGGAGGAGCTGGAGCGCGGCGAGCTGGTCGAAGTGCTTGAGGACTGCGGCCAGACCACGCGGCCATTCTGGCTGATCTACCCGCATGCCCGACATGTGCCGTCGCGGGTGAGGGCATTCATCGACTTCATGCTGGAGACGATGCCAAACGGTGCGTAGGAGCGTCCAGTTTTTCTCTCGGTCCTGTTGATAAATAAAATACGAAAGCTTCGCATTTACAAAGAATTTACATCTGCATACACTTTGGGCCCCGCCGGCGTCCCACGCAGGCCTTCGCCAACCCGAGTCATTGCGCCAACAGAGCGCAAAAGCCTCGAACCCCAAAGGACCCCTCCAGCAGATGAAAGACGTGGCCTCGGGCGCGCTCCTGCTCAGTCTCTCCACCCTTGCTCTCTCCGCGGTCGCCGCCCCCGTGGCCATCGACCTGCCCAAGCAGCCCCTGGCCGCTTCCCTGGAGCAATTGCAGTCCGCAACCGGAATGCGGATTTCCTATGACCGTGCCCAGATCGCCAAGATTGGCGCGCCGGCACTCAAGGGCAACATGGAGCCGGGCGAGGCACTCGATCGTCTGCTGGCGGACAGCGGCCTGCAGGGCACGGTCAACGGCAACAGCGCACAGGTCAGCGGTGCCGTGCGCGGTGGCGCATCGGGCAATGACCGCGTCGACCTGGGTGCCACCGAGGTCGTCGGCGCCGCCCCTGTGGCGCCGGGCACCACCGAAGGCACCGGCTCCTACACCACCGGCGTGATGCAGACTTCCACCAAGCTGAACATGACTGTCCGCGAGACGCCGCAGTCGGTGAGCGTGGTCACCCGGCAGCAGATGGAAGACCAGAACATGCAGGACCTGGACGACGCGATCCGCGGCGTCACCGGCATGACTGTCCAGCAGTACGGGCCGGCGCGAGTGAGCTACGCCGCGCGTGGCTTCGATGTCGACAACATCATGTACGACGGCCTCGCCACCAGCATTTCCACCTACACCCAGGACGTGATTTCCGCCGCAGACCTGGCGATGTTCGACCGCGTCGAAGTGGTGCGCGGCGCCACCGGCCTGATGCAGGGCGCGGGCAACCCGGCCGCCGCCGTCAACATGGTGCGCAAGCGCCCGACCCAGGACTTCCACATGAGCCTGGAAGGCAGCGCCGGCACCTGGGACCGCTACCGCAGCCAGGTCGACGTGTCCGGCCCGCTGAACAGCGAAGGCACCCTGCGCGGCCGTGCGGTGGCCGCCTACGAGACCCGCGATAGCTTCCAGGACGTGGTCAGCGGTGAGCGTGGCGTGCTCTACGGCATCACCGAGGCCGACCTGAACCCGGACACCACCCTGACCCTGGGTGCGTCCTACCAGAACGACAACAAGAACGACAACTGGGTAGGCCTGCCAGCGCCGCTGGGTGGTCGTCACCTGGACCTCAAGCGCTCCGACTACTACGGTGCCGACTGGTCCTACTGGGATACCACCACCACCCACCTGTTCGGCGACGTGGTGCACCGTTTCGACAACGGCTGGCAGATGAAGGTCGCCGCCGACAAGCTCTGGGCGCGCATCGACATGCTCGGCCTGTACAACAGCTGCTACTACACCGAAGGCTGCCCGACCATGATCCAGGGGCCGGGCAAGTACGCCTACACCGACGACCACCAGAGCTACGACGCCTTCGCCAACGGCCCGTTCCAGGCCTTCGGCCGTGAGCACGAACTGGTATTCGGCGGCAGCTACCGCGAAGAGCGCTTCGACGGCCACGGCGGCTGGGGCGACCTGACCTACAACGACGGCTCGCCGGTGACCCCGTTCGACCCGACGAAGTGGGACCCCAGTTCGGTGCAGAAGCCAAACATCGACATGAGCCTCTGGAACATGAAGCTCGACCAGGCGCAGAAGGGCGCCTACGTCACCACCCGCCTGAACGTCGCCGACCCGCTCAAGGTCATCCTCGGCGGCCGCCTGGATTGGTACGAGGCCGACCCGCACAACGACACCGGCACCCAGAAGGTCACCCGCAACGTCACCCGCTATGCCGGCGTGGTCTACGACCTGAACGACGTCTATTCGGTCTATGCCAGCTACACCGACATCTTCAAGCCGCAGAGCAACTTCGATTCCAGCGGCAGCCTTCTCGACCCGATCACCGGCAAGAACTACGAGATAGGCCTGAAGGGCGAACACTTCGGCGGCACGCTGAACACCCAGCTCGCGCTGTTCCAGATCGATCAGGAAAACCGCGCCACGGACGACACCAGCGGTCCCTCGCCGTGCCCCAGCTCGCCGACCTCGATCTACTGCTCGCGGGCTTCGGGCAAGGTGCGCAGCCAGGGCGTGGACATGGAAGTCAGCGGTGCCATCACCGAGAACTGGCAGGCCATGGCCGGCTACACCTACGTCGACGCCAAGTACAAGCACGACAGCAACGAGGACAACGTCGGCAAGCCGTTCGACCCGAGCAAGCCGCGCCACCTGTTCAAGCTCGCCACCAGCTACACCCTGCCGGGCGAGCTGCACCAGTGGCGCGTGGGCGGCAACCTGGTAACCCAGAGCCAGACCGAGGACACCACCACCGGCTTCCAGCAGGGCGGCTACACGGTGACCAACGCCATGCTCGGCTACAAGGTCAACGAGAACATCGACACCCGGGTGAACTTCAACAACATCTTCGACAAGTACTATTACAGCGGCATCAGCTTCGGCAACCTGAACTATGGTGAGCCGCGCAACCTGATGTTCACGGTGAAGTACTCGATGTGATCCGCCTGGCCTGAACGAAAAAGCCCCGCATCGCGGGGCTTTTGTTTTTCGTAGGACCGAGGGGGACGCCTAGTTCTTGCTGGCGAACAATCCTCCGGCGGCTCCGGTAGGGGGCGGTTCGCGAGCAAGCTCGCTTCTACAGGGGGGGCACGTGCGGTCGTCAGGGCCGTAGGGCCCACAACGCGCCAGCGTTATCCGCCGCGGATAGCCTGTTCCAGGTTATGCACCCTACACTCCTGCAGATGACGGACCTGTAGGAGGGCCATGCCCGCGAACGCGCCGGCAAGGCGCGCTTACGCCCGACCTTCAGCCTTCTCGAACAGCGCCAGCAGGTCCGTCAGCGTGCTTTCCAGGTACTCGCCGGCACGGTAGGCAGGCTTGAGTGCCTCACCGCCTGTCACCACCTTCAGCGGCCGTTCGATGAAGCGGCCCACCGGCTGGAAATCACCATCGAGCACCAGCGCCACCGGAATCAGGATGCGCTCCAGCGTCCTGCGTTCGCGCAGGTCGTCCTCGGCGCGGCCCTTGGTGATCACCGCCAGCTCCACGCGTGGTTGCAGGCGTTGCAGGTGGTCCATCACGGTGATGTTGATCTGACAGTCCGGACACCACATCTCGCCAGCGATCAGCAGGTGGTAGCGGCCTTCGACGGCCTGGATGCGGCGCAGGGTATCGGCGCTGATCGTGCCGGGCTCGGCCAACTGCTGCTGGACCTTGCGCACGCCGGCGATCTCGTCGGGCAGGCCGTGGGCGACGAAGGCGTCGAAGCCCTCGCCGATGGAGAAGAGTTCCTCGAAGGAGGCCATGGGGATTTCCTTGAACGGGTAATGGCCCATCCCAGCAGAAATCCCCGCGGCGGGCAATCAGCTCTTGGCGGTCTGCGCCTTGGCTGCCGCCAGGTAGGGCGCCAGGCGGCGGCCCATTTCCTCGCCCAGGGCCTGCAGGCCGCTGAGCGGACGGACCATCACTTCGAACTCGACGATCTTGCCGTTCTCGTCGAAGCGGACCATGTCGATACCCTTGAGGTCCTTGCCGTTCACCGTGGCGCTGAACTCCAGCACCACGTTGAGGCCGTCTCCGGTGGCCAGCTCGCGGTGGTAGGTGAAGTTCTCGAACACCTGCAGCACGGTGTTGAGGATGGTCGAGACCACCGGCGCGCCGGGGTAGGGCGAGTGCGCCATGGGCGAGCGGAACACCGCGTTGGGCGCCAGCAGCTGCGGCAGGTTGGACAGGTTCTGGGCAGCCACCATCTGGTGCCAGCTGGCCAGCGAAGCGGCGGCCTGGGGATGCAGGTTCAGTGCGGTCACGGGAATACCTCCTGAGAGTTCTTGTTGTTCACTCAGGACGATACGGCCGGCCCGGCAGGTCGCTCAATGATCGGAAATGACAGAAGACTGATCCTGGCGCACAGCGCCTTCAGTGCGTGGCCGGGCTGATCAGGTAGCTCACCAGCTGCGGGTCGTCCCCCGGCTCGATGCTCTGCACCGGACGCGGCAGGTCGGCAAACACGGCTTTCCAGAAGGCTGCCGCCACCTCGTCCTGGGAATAGAAACGCACCAGCCAGGGGCCGGGATTGCCCAGCAGCATCTGGTTGGCCAGCGCGCGGCCGATTCCCAGGCGCCGGTACTTCTTCAGCACGAACAGGTCCGACAGCTCCAGCGCGTCGATGCCCGGCAGCTCGCTGCCTTCCACCAGCAGGAAGCCGGCAATGAAGCCGTCGGCGAGGATCAGGTTGGCGCTCCACTCCGGCTCGCTCCAGTAGCGCGCCAGGTGCTCCTCGTGGATGTAGAAGCGGCCGTCGACCTCGACGTCCTCGTCTTCCCAGTCCGACGACTCGTAAGCGTAATACTGGTAGAGGTTGCGGATCTGGTCCTGGTGCTCAGGGCCGGCCTGCACCAGCTGGATGGAAAGATCGTTCATGGTCGAGGGCTCGCGGGGAGGCGGAAGAGGGCGGGTGATCGCCATTGTCGCCCATTCCCGTGGCAATGCCAGTGGCAGACGGGTTTGAACCGCGCCGCGGCGGGGTGCGATGATGCACGCGCCTTCACCTTCGAGACCCATCGTGCGAACCGACAGCCGCCTCTCGCGCATGCTCCACGTGCTGCTGCACATGGCCCGCGACGACCAGCCCGTGACCTCCGAGCGCATCGCCCAGATGCTCGGCACCAACCCGGCCGTGGTGCGGCGGACCATGGGTGGCCTGCGCGAGGCCGGCTACGTGCGCTCGGAGAAGGGCCACGGCGGCGGCTGGACGCTGGACTGCGACCTGGCGCAGGTGACGCTGCTGGATGTCTACCGCGCGGTGGGCAGCGAGCGCCTGTTCGCCATGGGCTTCGACAACGTGCACCCGGACTGCCTGGTGGAAAAGGTGGTCAACGCCGCCCTTCAGGACGCCATGGAGCAGGCCACCGCCATCCTCCTGGAGCGCCTGGGCGCCGTGTCCCTGGCTGATCTGGCCGAACGCTTCACGGCGCTTTACCCGAAAGACCACTGATGATTCCTGGCTGAAATGCCGGTCGATGACCGGCGTTGACCCTGTGCGCTCAATCAAGTTACTTTAAAAGTAACGAAAGATACCAAGCCCACCAGGAACCTCCCATGATCGATCTCTTGAACTCGCCGCTGGCCGGCGCGCTGTGGACCTGCCTTGCCCTGGCCATCGCCGCCTCCGCGCTGTCCATGACCGTCACCCAGACCGAACTCTTCGCACCCCTGCGCGCACTGGCCTGGAAGGTCCACCCGCAGGTCGGCCACCTGTTCCAGTGCTTCTACTGCTTCAGCCACTGGGTGGTGATCGCCGGCACGCTGGTCTACCGTCCGGTAGTGATCGCCAGTGGCTGGGCGCCGGTCGATTGGCTGGTGGCGACCTTCTTCACCATCGCCCTCACCGCAATGTTCTGCGGGCTGCTGTTCAAGGTGTTCCTCACCGCCATGGCCAAGGCCGTCAGCGAGCGGGAGCTGAAGAAGCTGTTCGCCAGCGAGTGACCAGAAAGGACTCTGCATGACCCCCTCCGAACTGTTGGCCCCGTTCCACGACCCCGCCGCCGCCGCGCGCTACGCGGAAAACCCGCCGCGCTTCGTCCCCGGCCTGTTCGACCTGCATCGCATGGCAGCCATCCTGCTGGCCGAGCAGGCGCCGCACGACGGCCACCTGCTGGTACTCGGCGCGGGCGGCGGCATGGAGTTGCGCGCCTTTGCCGAAGCCCAGGCGGCCTGGCGCTTCACCGGCGTCGACCCATCTGCCGAGATGCTCGCGGTGGCGGCACAGATGCTCGGGCCGAACGCTGGGCGCGCTGACCTGCAGCAGGGCTACATTGACGACGCACCGCCGGGGCCGTTCGATGGCGGCGCCTGCCTGCTGACTCTGCACTTCCTGCCCGAGGTGGAGCGCCTGCGCGTGCTGCGCGAGATCCACGCCCGATTGAGTCCCGGCGCTGCCTTCGTCATGGCGCATCTCTGCGCGCCGCAAGGCGCTGGCGAGCGGGCCCGCTGGCTGTCGCGCTATGCCGAGTTCGCCGTCAGCGCGGGGATGGAACCCGCCAGCGCGCAGCAGGCTCGCAGCGCCGTGGATGCGCACCTGAACATCCTCACGCCCGAGCAGGACGAAGCGCTGCTCTGGGAGGCCGGCTTCGGCCGCATCGAAACCTTCTACGTCGGCTTCGCCTTCCGTGGCTGGGTCGCGCTCGCCTGAAGCTGACCTCTGCTAGGCTGGCATCCCGTTTTGCGCTGGACGCCAGTCGATGCAGATTCCTGCCACCCACGTCATCCACCAGGCCGAGCACTGGCTGCTCAACCATCATCTGGCGTCCGCCTTGCCGGGCTACCTGATGCTCGGTTCGAAGCAGTCGGTGGATTCCCTGGCTGACCTGCCGGAAGCCGCGCTGGCGGAAATGGGCGTGCTGATGGCGAAGGTGCAACGCGTCCTCGAAACAACACTGCATCCCAAGTGGCTGTACATCGGCCGTTTCGGCCATTCGCCGGGCTTGCCGATCCACTTCCATTTCATCCCGGTTTACGCCTGGGTCGAGGAAGCGTTCTGGGCCGATGAGCGTTATCGGTTGCTCGGCGAGTTTGCGCATATCGAGGACGCGGCCACCCAGACCGACGGCGCCGAACTGACCCTGTTCGTCTGGCGTGAATTTGGCGAAGCGCCGATACCGCCGGTGGTGCAGGGGCCATCGATCCAGCAGGTGATCGAGTTGCTACGCGAGCGTTTCGTCCAACCCCAGTGATCCCAGCAACCAGTCATGGAACAGCTGCGCCGCCGGCGACAGCTGGCGGTGGCGCAGGGATACCAGGTACTCGCCGCGCTCCGTGACCATGGCAAGGTCCGTCACCCGCTGCATCTCGCCATTGGCCACCGCCTCGTCGGCCATGAAGCCCCAGGCCAGGCCGATGCCCATGCCCTGCTGGACGGCGCGGTAGGCGAGGGTGAGCTGGTTGAACACCGGGTCGCTCTCCGCCGGCTGGTAGTCCTTGCCGAAGTGGCCGAACCAGTCGTGCCAGTCCAGGCAGCTCCAGGCCGAGGTATCCAGCTGCACCAGGGGGGCTGCGGCGAGCTGGTCGAGGGTGGTGATGCGGGATGCGTCGAAGTCCGGCCGGGCCACCGGGTAGACCACCTCCGGCAGCACGAAGCGGCTGTTCAGCGTGGTCCAGTCGCCGGCGCCGTAGAGGATGCCCAGGTCGAAATCCACCAGGCTGGCTTCGTCGATCTCGTTGATTGCGTGCACGTGCACGGCGATGCCGGGGTGGGCCTTGTTGAATTCGATCAGCTTGGGAAACAGCCAGAACTGCGCCAGTGCATGGGTCGCCAGCACCGACACGGCGTTGCTCTGGTGCACATTACGGATGCGCCGCACGCTGTGTTGTAGGCGATCGAGCAGCATGTCGACAGTGGTTAGCAGCTCCGCGCCAGCGGCGGTCAGGGTGACACCGCGTGGTTTGCGCTCGAACAGCGGCACCTTGAGGCTGTCTTCCAGCGCGCGCATCTGCTTGCTCACCGCGCTCTGGGTGAGGAACAGCTCCGTGGCGGCCTGGGTGAAGCTGCCATAGCGGCCCACGGCCTCGAAGGTAATGAGAGTTTCCAGGGGCGGCAGGGTGCGCAGGTAACGGCTGATGACGGCTCTCCGGTGAAAGGCTTGAGGCATTCCTTGTGGGAATGTCTCGGTGCGGATTTATCCTTGGTCAGAACCTACCACAACCGCTACCGTGGCGGCTCTTTATGGGCATTCACTGAAGTATCGAGGTTGTTGGGGATGAAGCGCGGGGTGGTCTACGCAGGCATGGCAGGGGCAATCTGGGGCGGGGTGATCCTCGCGCCGTCGCTGGTGCCGGAATTCAACCCGCTGCTGATCAGCTCTGTGCGTTTCGCGCTGTATGGCGTCATCTCGTTGCTGATCGCCTTGCCGGTGGCGCTCGGCCTGCTGCGCCGGGTCAGCCGCGAGGACCTGTCGATGCTGATTCGCCTGTCCCTGGCCGGCAACCTGCTGTACTTCGCGCTGCTGTCGGCGGCGGTGCAGTTTGCCGGGGTGGCGGCGGCCTCCCTGATCAACGGCATCATGCCGCTGGCGATCAGCTACCGCAGCCGTTCCGAGCAGGACTCGCTGCCGCTGGCGCGGATGAAGATGCCGCTGGCGCTGGTGGCGCTGGGCATCCTCTGCATCAACCTTGATCCATCGGCGCTGATGGCTGCCGGCAGTACACCGGGCGAGCGCATCCTCGGCATCGTCTGCGGCTTCTCGGCGGTGGTCTGCTGGTCCTGGTTCGCCACCGCGAACGCTCGCTACCTGAAGGCCAGCCACTTCAACAGCCACGAATGGTCGACCCTGACCGGCGTGGTCACCGGCGTCATGGCTGTGGTGCTGGCAGGCGTGGGCGTGTTGATCGCGCCGCAGGCGGTGCCGACCGGTATTTCCTCGGAGCGCTGGATGGTGTTCCTCTGGGTCTCGCTGTTCCTCGCCATCTTCGGCTCGTGGGTTGCTAACGGCTTGTGGAACGCCGCGACGCGCCGCCTGCCGATGAGCCTCGGTGGCCAGTTGATCGTCTTCGAAACGCTGTTCGCCTGCGCCTATGCCTACATCAACGAGCAGCGGCTGCCCGGTCCGGTGGAGGCGCTGGCGATCGTCCTGCTGACTGTCGGCGTGCTCTGGGCCATCGGCCTGCACCGTGCGCCGGCTGAGGTCCCGGCGCGCGCCGTGGAGTCCTGAGTCAGGCCTTCGGGCTGCCTTCCAGGCGCGGGCTCCAGTCTTCCACCGCACCATTCTCCAGGCGCCGCGACAGGGTGCGGCGCCAGTTCGGTGGTAATGGCAGTTCCAGGCATTCGCGCAGCACGTCGGCGTCCACGCGCTTGTCGAACAGCACGGCGGAGAGCCGTTGCAGCGACCATTCGGCATAGGGTCGTTCGATCAGTTCGATCGTCGCTCCGGCGGCCACCGAGCCTTCCTCCAGCACCCGGTAGTACCAGCCGGTACGCCCCGATTCCTGCACGCGCAGGGCCATCTGCGCCACGTCGAAGCGGTCGTTGAGTTTCCAGCACGGCATGCGCCCCTGGGACACCGCCAGCAGCGCCGTGCCGGCGCGGATGCGGTCGCCCAGGCAGAGGTCCGCTTCGGTCCAGCCGGTGGTGCTGAAGTTCTCCCCGAACGCGCCGGGCTGGCCCAGCAGCGGGTGCGCGCCCAACTCGGCGGCCCAGTCTGCGTAGTGCTCGCGGGGGTAGTGGTGGATAGCCTTTTCGATGCCGCCGTGGACGCGCAGGTCGCCCTGCTCGTCGCTCTCCAGCCCCAACGTGGTCACTGCCAGAATGGCCTGGCGCGGTTGCTTGGCGATGGCGCTGCGCGAACCGGGCCGGGTGAAGGGCACGGCTTGGCCGGTGAGGAGGGCGTCGAGGGAAACGGCGGGGAGGCTCATGACGGGATTCTCGGGCTGGAAATGGTGTCGACCAAAAACTACCTGGACAAAATCCGCCAGAACGGTAGGCTCTGTCAAGGTTTCGATTCGATACCAATAACTCCCTGTTTCATCTTCACGAGAGTCCGCCATGCACCAGTACCGCCTGACTATCCAGCGCCACGGCCAGTTGCTCGGCCATTTCGATTCCGACCTGCCCTGGGCCCGCGACGCCGTTCGCGCCATCGCAGAGAGCCTGGGCGGGCAGGGTTTCGACCTGGTGTTGCAGGTGGCCGACAGCGAGCGGCGTCTGCTGGAAAGTTCGCCGGCCGGCATCAAGGTGCTGGCCAGCGAGCCCTTGTTCCGTCCGATGCCGCTGGACACCCTGTAGGAGCAAGCCGCTCGCTAGAGATGAGATAGGGGTGCGGTCTTGTTCATAGGGCGCCCCTGCAGGGTGATTCCAGTATCAGGCTGTAGGGCAGATAACGCTGGCGCGTCACGCGCCCAAAAGCAGGCAGGGCGTGTCTTGGGTAGGAGCAAGGGCTGGTCGCCCCTCGGGCCCGCAGGGCCGGCCCGACGTCAGGCGCGCAACTGGCTTTCTAACAGGCCGGCGGCATCACGCCAGCGCGGCCAGAGGTTGCCTTGCCAGTCACCATCGACGGGAATTCACCCTGCAAGCTCGCTTTTGCAGTTGAGCATGTGATGGACCCTGGCGCGCAATCCACGTCCGGGAAGGGCGGGAACTCCCGGCGAAACGTCTGACATGGGCTTTACTCAAGGATTTTCGTCGCGATTGAAGGGCTGACGGCCCGTCGTTGAAATTCATCCATCCGAAGCGTCAGGAGCAACACCGATGAAGACCCTTGGTTACGCCGCGCAGAACCCGCAGGACCCGCTCGGCCCCTTCACCTTCGAGCGCCGCTCGCTGCGCGACAACGACGTGGCGATGGACGTCCTCTACTGCGGCGTCTGCCACTCCGACCTGCACCAGGCCCGCAATGACTGGGGCTTCAGCCGTTATCCGATGGTGCCGGGCCACGAGATCGTGGGCCGGGTCACTGCCGTTGGCCCGAAGGTGACCCGCTACAAGATCGGCGACGCCGTGGCGGTGGGATGCATGGTGGACTCCTGCCAGGAATGCGATCAGTGCCGCAAGGGCGAGGAGCAGTTGTGCCGGCAGGGCAATACCCAGACTTACAACGGCGTTGATCGCGTGACCCGCGAAGCGACCCAGGGTGGTTATTCCAAGCAACTGGTGGTGCGCGAGGAGTTCGTCCTGCGCGTGCCGGACGGCCTGGACCTGAGCAAGGCGGCGCCGCTGCTGTGCGCCGGCATCACCACCTATTCGCCGCTGCGTACCTGGAACGTCGGGCCGGGAAGCCGCGTGGGTGTGGTCGGTCTCGGCGGGCTGGGCCACATGGCGGTGAAGCTCGCCATCGGGCTGGGAGCGACCGTCACGGTGCTCAGCCGCACGGCGGACAAGCGCAGCGATGCCAAGGAGCTGGGTGCTGATGCGCTGCTGGTGTCGTCCGATGCGCAAGCGATGAAGGCGGCGGCCAACAGCTTTGACCTGATCATCGACACGGTGCCGGTGAAGCATGATCTGAAACCCTATATGCCGCTGCTGGATATCGACGGCACCCTGGTGATGGTCGGGCAGGTCGGACCGATCGACGAGATCAGTAGCATCCCGCTGCTACTGGGCCGTCGGCGAATCGCCGGCTCGCCCATCGGCGGTATCGCCGAGACCCAGGAGATGCTCGATTTCTGCGGCAAGAAGAACATCCTGCCGGAGTGCGAGATGATCCGCATGGATGAGATCAACCATGCCTACGAGCGCATGGAGCGCTCCGACGTGCGCTATCGCTTCGTCATCGATCTGGCGACATTGGCTTGAAGCAGCAGGCCGGTTGTGCTCGGTGCTGGTGCGCCGGATGTTCGGCCAAAGGCCTGCGCGATGCCTCCGCGCAGGCCTGACTTTGTAGCGGTTCCAACGTGCGCCGTTCGGTGCAGAGAGTGTCCGATGGTTACAGGGTGACCACGACTTTGCCGAACTGCTGGTTCGATTCCAGGTAGCGATAGGCCTCAACTATCTCGTCGAAGGCGAAGCTGCGAGCAATCACCGGGAGCAAGGCTCCGTCCGCCAGCCCGTCGAAGATGAAGTCCTTGGCCTGCTGCTGGCGAGCCGGGTCTTCCAGCACGTCATAGACCCGGTAGCCACGTAGGATCAGCGAGCGGCTCAACACTGCGAACAGCGGGAAGGGCGTGGGCTCAGGGCACAGGCCGCCGTATTCGATGAGGATGCCGCCTTCGGCCATGGCGGCGGTCAGCGGCTCGAAGATCGGGCCGCCCACGGGGTCGAATACCACTCGCGCGCCGAGCTTGCCGGTGACTTCCACCAGGCGCGAATGCAGGTCCTCCTCCTCGCTGGCGATGACTTCGGCGGCTCCTGCCGCGAACAGTGCTTCACGCTTGGCCGAGGTGCGGGTCACCGCAATGGGCACCGCGCCCACGCGGCGGGCGATCTGAATGGCCGCGAGACCGACGCTGCTGGAAGCTGCAGTGATGACCACATAATCCCCCTCACGCAGCCCGGCTACTTGAACCAGCGCGCCATAGGCGGTGAGGTATTGCATCCAGGTCGCGGCGGCCTCGGCCCAGGGTTGCCCCGGCGGGTTCTTCACCAGGCGCGTCTGCGGTACGACCAGGCGCTCGGCGTGAGTCGGATGCTGCCCCATCGATCTCGCGGGCAGCACGCTCACCGCGTCGCCCACGGCATACCCGCGCACCTCGCTGCCCACGTCCTCGATCACCCCTGTGGCTTCCAGCCCGAGGCTGGAGGGGAATTGCGGGCTTTCGATATAGCGGTCGGTGCGCAGCAGAACCTCGGCGCGGTTCAGCCCGAGCGCCTTGACCCGGATACTTACTTCATCCGCGCCAGGTTGACGCACTTCCACGGGCTCGAGACGCAGGACTTGGGGGCCGCCGATCTGGTGGAAGCGGACGGCACGGCTGGTGACTCTTTCCATTTGATGCTCCGATACGAAAGTTATTTGAAGTAAACGCACTATCCGCGATGGGAATTCGTGGATAAATGGCGTATAGACACATCGAGTCGTAATCAGGAGTTTCGAATGGATCGTCTGACCAGCATGGACGTCTTCGTCCGCGCGGTGGATCTTGGGTCATTCGCGGCGGCGGCAGACGCTCTGGAAATGTCCGCGCCCATGGTGGGCAAGCACGTTCGCTCTCTCGAAGAGCGCCTGGGCGCCCAGCTGCTGATACGCAGCACCCGCCGACAGAGCCTGACCGAGGCGGGGCGGATCTACTACGAGCGCTGTCGCGCGCTGCTGGCCGATGCGGAGGCGGCGGACATCCTGGTCGCTGGCGAAGTGGCCGAGCCGCGCGGCCGGCTGCGGGTGGCGATGCCGGTGCATTTTGGCAGGCGCTGTGTGGCGCCGGTTCTGCTTGAGCTGGCGGAGCGCTATCCGCGACTGGAACTGGACCTGCGCTTCAGCGACCGCCTGACGGATCTGGCGGAAGAGCAGATCGACCTGGCCATTCGCACCGGAGAGCCCCAACCCAGGGACGGCATCATCGCGCGGCGCATCGGCCGGCAACGCATGGTGGTGTGCGCGGCGCCGGCGTACCTGGAGGAGCACGGGCGCCCGGAGAGCATCGAAGAACTGGCCGACCATCGGGTCCTGGTCTACCACCGCGCCGGACGAATCAACCCCTGGCTGTTCCCCCGAGAAGGGCAGCCACCCGCGGAGTTCGCGCCGAGCTCCCGGCTGCGTTTCGACGACCTCGCAGCCCTTGCCGACGCGACGGTGCGCGGTATGGGGCTCGCTTGGTTGCCTTACTGGCTGGTACGCGAAGTCATCGACGGCGGGGCGCTGGAGGAGTTGCTGCGGTGGCAGCCGGGCTTCCTCTACGACGTCCATGCGACCTGGTTGCAGACCACCCAGTTGCCGCGCAAGGTGCGGCTGGCAATCGATGCGCTGGTCGAAGTGATACCCGGCCTGGAGACGCCGGCGCAGGAGCAGGGCGGCCTGGGCGCCGCCGGGGGCGTCACTCGGCCGGAGTGAGTTGTAGCACGCGATCGCGACCGCCTTCGGCGAGCAGGTAGTTACCCTTGCCGTCGGGCACGATGGACTGCGGCGCCTTGAGGAACGACAGGATGGTGCGCGGCTCGCCCTTGCCGTCCCACAGCAGCAGACGGGCGCGATGGGTGGAGTCTTCGCTGATCCACAGTCCGCGGGCGTCGCACATCAGGAAGGTGGGCTGGTTAAGGCCGGAGAGCAGGACCGGGTCCTTGCCGTCGTCGCTGAACTGGTGCACCAGGCCTTTCTTCTTCTCGGTGTAGAGCAACTTGCCGTCGGTGCAGCGGGTAACGGATTCGGTTTCCTGCAGTTTGTCCCGCAGCACGGTCAGCTCGCCATCGCTCCATCGGTAGCGAAGCAGGCGGCCGTCGTCGCGGCGGTCTTCGATGGCATAGAGGTTCTCACCGTCGTTCCACAGGCCCTGTACGGACTGCCCCATGAACAGGTCAGTGACCTTGCCGTCCTTGAGCAGCTGAACCGGCTTGCCTTCGGATTCCTGGCTGAACACCCAGCCGCCCTGGGCAGCGATCATACCGTCAGGCTTGGACAGTCCGTCGACCATGACCCGGCGCTCTCCGTCGGCGGCAATGCGCAGGATGTTGCCCTTGTCCTTCTTCAGCTCCTGGCTGACCAGCAGTCCGCCGTCGGGCAGCGGCACCAGCGACGCGGCCTTCTGCACGTTCTTGTGCAGGACCGCGACGGACCAGCCATTGCCGGCCTGCACCGGGTAGAAATCCTGCCAGGCGAAGAAGCCAAGGGCGGCCAAGGCACTGGTGCCAGTGACGGTCAGGGCAAGGCGAATCAGCGAGCGACGGGGCGAACGCACGGAAGTCTGGGGCATGTATCGGCTGCCAAAAGCTGAGGGTGGGCAACGCTGGGGCGATCCTTTTGGATTTATGCCTTCCTGGCATCCAGCGTGCAGCAGGTCATGGTAACCAGACAGTTCATCGGCGGGCTAGGCTAAAACGTCATGACAAATGTCACGCCGCGCAGTGCGGCCACGCCGGGGCAATCGTTGTATAGCCGACCATATTGGGACGAATGTGCAGGGAATGGGTAGGCATCGCCCGGTGAACTAGCGGCTGTTTGCCGCGTTTGTGGTCCATGCGGGAGAATTGGGAAGACTCGCTGATGGCCATTGGCCTACAATTCCCGCGTCCTTTGCTGAGGACAATCCAGACGGCTATTGCGGACAGGAAGTCCGCAACAGCCGTTTTCTTTTCCGCGTCTCACTGCGCCGGGCGTAGCGCCTGAACTGCGTCCAGCTTCTTCAGCAGTGGCGGCGCGCCGCGCAGGAACGTGCCGATCTGGCTGGCATCCATCGGCTTGCCGAATAGATACCCCTGCGCGCAATCGCATTCCAGCTGCTGCAACTGGCGAAGTTGCGCGGGGTTCTCCACACCCTCGGCAATCACCCTGAGGCCCAGTTCGCGGCCGAGCGCCAGGGCGTTGCGCAGCACGATGAGGCGGCGCGGGTCGCCATTGTTCGCGTCCGCTACCAGGTGGCGGTCGAGCTTCATCTCGGTGAACGGCAGCTCCATCAAGCGCTGCAGGGTGGAGTGGCCACAGCCGAAATCGTCGATGGCCAGGCCACAGCCCAGCAGGCGCAGACGCAGCACGTTCTCCAGGCTCAGCGGCGGCGCGCGCAGTGGCGAGGTCTCGGTCAGCTCGAAGGTGATGCGTCCAGGGTCGATGTCCAGTCGTCGCAGATTGCGCTCCACCGTGGCGGCAAAGTCGGTCTGGGCGATCTGTTCGGCTTCCAGGTTGAAGGACAGCTTCAGCTCTTTGTTGCCCAGGGGGCGAAGGGCCTCGACAGCCTGCGTCATCAGTTCGAAGAGCATGCCGTCGAGCTTGCCGGCCCGCCGCAGCCCCGGGAGGAACTCTCCGGGGAGCAGAAAGTTTCCGTCCTCCAACTGCCAGCGCGCCAGCACCTCGAACCCATAAACCTGCGCGGTCGCCACGGATACCTTGGGCTGCAGGTGCGCGCGCAGACGTCCACGTGGGGGCAGATTGGCGGCTTCGCCTACTTCATCCGCGGCGGCTTCATTCAGCGGCAGGCCAAGCCGTGCTTCCCTGGGTTGGAAGTCGGCGAGCAGTGTGCGCAAGCGCTCCAGAGTCGCGGCTTCGTTGCCCAGCCAGAACACCATCAAGCCTTGCAATTGCAACAGGTGGGAGAGGGCGCTCCAGGTGCCTGGCGCCATCTCCCCGCTGACCACCACGCCATGAGCGAGGCGCTCGCGGGCCACGGTCTGGAGCAGATCCAGGCGCGAGACCGGATCGATGCGCACATCGCAGATCAACAGGTGGACGCCGCCCTGGCTGCGCAGCCGATCCAGCGCGAAAGCATTGCTGGAGACTGCCGACAGGAAGCTGTAGCCCAGGTGCTGCAACGCAGTGACAGCGGTGGAACGGTGCAGGCCGGAAGCCTGGAGAACCAGGGCAGAAAGCGGAAGCATGGGGTTTTCTCATGTGAGACTGGTCCGACGCATTCTCGGAAATGCCTTCCGCGCTGTGAGGCGGATGATTCCAGTTCTTCTGTCAGGAAAATCCCATCGACGTTGGTGCGGAGAACTTGCCTGTCTCTCCCGGCTGCTCTGGCCTGCGCCTTCTCGGTTGGAAAAGGCAGTGAAACCCAAGGTCGACCCTCGTGGTCCCACATGTTAGGGTCCTTGGGCTCCCTTTCACGTCCGCAGCGGCTACCCACGGCCGCGCGGCACGCCCTGAACAAGGAGAAATGGCTCATGTCACGTCCCGTATCAAGGGGACCTGTCGACACCGCCATGGTCCCGCATAGCGAGGCCTCAGCCACTGCGCTGCTGAACCTCTGGCTCAGCCGACCTCAGCAGACCGCACTGTTCCTGGATGTCGACGGAACCCTCCTGGACATCGCCGAATCACCCGGCGCGGTCGTCGTACCGCCTGGGCTGCTCGATGTCCTCACGCACTTGCATCGCCGACTCGACGGTGCGCTGGCCCTGATCAGCGGCCGGCCGGTCGAAGAGCTCGACCTGCTCATGCAACCCTTGCGCCTCGCCGCCAGCGGCGGCCACGGCGCTCACTGGCGCGAAAGCGGCGACAGCCCGATTCGCCGCACCACCAGGAACCTGCCCGCCAGCGTGCGAGTGCAGTTGAACGCCCTGGCGAACCGGCATGTCGGAATCCATGCCGAGGACAAGGGCAGCAGCTACGCGCTGCACTACCGCAACGCCCCCGCGCTGGCCGCCGACTTGCGTGCCGGGTTGCAGGCATTGCTGCGGGCGCCGGAAGGCGCAGGGCTGCGCTTGCTCAACGGCAAACAGGTCTACGAAGTCGTCCCCGAAGGCGTCGACAAGGCCCAGGCTATCCAGCGACTGCTGGGCACGCCGGGCTTTGCCGGGCGCCTGCCGCTGTACATCGGCGACGACGTCACCGACGAACCCGCCATCGCGCTGATGCCGGCCCTGGGCGGCCTCGGCCTTTCGGTCGGACGTGCCTTGCCCGGTGCCAGCGCGGTGTTCAGCGACGCGGAGCAAGTCCGTGAAGCACTCATGCAAGCCGCAGGAGGAAATCACCGATGACGAACCGGCACGAAGGTGCTCTGGAACTGGGCCTGATCGGCAACTGCCGGGTGGCCGCCCTGGTCAACCCGCAGGCACGGCTGGTCTGGTGGTGCTACCCGAACTTCGACAGCGATCCGGCTTTCTCCCGGCTATTGGCCGGCGATGACGAGAAAGGCTTTGCCGACGTGGTGCTGGAGAACCAGATCAGCAGCACGTCCGACTATCAGCGCAATACGGCGATCATCACCACCGTGCTGCGCGACGACAACGGCGGCGCGGTGCGCATCACCGACTTCGCTCCGCGCTTCCTGCAACACGGCCACCTCTACCGGCCGGCGCAGCTATGCCGGCTGATCGAGCCCATCGAGGGCGTGCCGAAGATCACCCTTCGCGTGCGCCCGACCCATGGCTACGGCAAGCCCAGCCGGGGCACCAGCGGCTCCAGCCATATCCGCTACATGGAGGGCGACGAGCCGTTGCGCCTGACCACCGATGCGCCGCTGGCCTACATCCAGCACGAAACGCCGTTCGCCCTGCGCCACCCGTTAAGCCTGGTGATCGGCTTCGACGAACCGCTCGACAACGCTCCCGGCGAAGTAGTCCGCGATTACCTCAAACGCACCCAGAACCACTGGCACGACTGGGTGCGTGGGCTGGCCATCTGCTTCGAATGGCAGCAGGTGGTGATCCGTTCGGCTATTACCCTGAAGCTGTGCAATTTCGAAGACACCGGGGCGATCATCGCCGCGGCCACCACCTCCGTGCCGGAGGCGCCGGACTCGCAGCGCAACTGGGACTACCGCTACTGCTGGCTGCGCGACGCCTACTTCGTGATCCTCGCCCTGAACCGCCTGGGCGCCACGCGGACCATGGAGGGCTACATCGACTTCATCACTACCGTGGCCAGCGGAAATGCCGAACTCAAGCCGCTGTATGGGATCATCCCCAACCAGGTCCTCACCGAACGCATCGAGCCGGAGCTCGCCGGCTTCCTCAACCACGCGCCGGTGCGCGTCGGCAACCAGGCCGTGGAGCAGAACCAGCACGATGTGTTCGGCTCGGTAGCGCTGGCGGTGTTGCAGAGCTTCGTCGATGAGCGCCTGCCCAACCCCAGCAGCGACGGCATGCTGCAACTGCTGGAGAACCTCGCCGCCAAGGCCGTGCACGCGGCTTTCGAGCCCGATGCCGGCATCTGGGAATACCGTGGTCGCCAGCGCATCCACACCCATTCCGCGCTGCTCTGCTGGGTTGCCTGCGACCGCGTCGGGCGCATCGCCAAACGCCTGGGGCGCGACGAGGAAGCTGGCGGTTGGATGGACAAGGCCGCCAACCTGCGCGAACGCATCCTCGCCGAGGCCTGGAGCGAGAAGATGCAGTGCTTCACTGGCGCCTTTGGCCACGACGACCTCGATGCCAGTGTGCTGCTGATGAACGAGCTGGGCATCATCGAGGCCGACGACCCGCGCTTCATCGCCACAGTCGAGTGCATCGGCCGCGAACTCAACGTCAACGGGCAGATGCTGCGCTACGCCGCCGCGGATGATTTCGGCGTGCCGGAAACTGCCTTCCTGGTGGTGAAGTTCTGGTACCTCGACGCGCTGGCGGCCATCGGCCGCATCGATGAGGCGCGCCAGCTGTTCGAGCAACTGATCGCCGCGCGCAACCGCTACGGACTGCTCTCCGAGGACCTCCACCCGGAGACCGGCGAACTCTGGGGGAACATTCCGCAGACCTACTCCATGGCCGGTCTGATCAACTCCGCCATGCGTCTTTCCATTGGTTGGGAGGAAGGCCTATGCCGCGCCTCGTGGTGATTTCCAATCGGGTCGCGATCCCCGATGAAAACGGCCCGGCGCCGGGCGGTCTGGCCGTGGCGGTGGACGCCGCCATGCGCAACCGCGAGGGCATCTGGTTCGGCTGGAGCGGCGAGAAGGCCGAGGAGCCAGGCCCGCCGACCATGGTCCAGCGCGACAACCTGCAGTACATACTCACCGACCTGCACCCGCAGGACTTCGATGAGTACTACAACGGCTTCGCCAATCGCGTGCTCTGGCCGATCCTGCATTACCGGGTCGACCTGGCCGAATTCAACGAAGCCGAGTTCGGCGGTTACCAGCGGGTCAACGAGTTCTTCGCCGAGCGCCTGAGCCCGTTGCTGGAGGAGGACGACGTCCTCTGGGTCCACGACTACCACCTGATCCCCCTGGCTGCCGCCTTGAGGCAGCGCGGGCACGGCAACCGTATCGGCTTCTTCCTGCACATCCCGATGCCGCCGGCCGACCTCATCACCGCGCTGCCGCACCACGACGAACTGATCCGCGCGCTGACCCAGTACAACCTGATCGGCTTCCAGACCGAGAATGACGCCAGCAACTTTGCCCGCTACTTGACTCGCGTGGTCGGAGCGGCAACGCCAGATGGGCGGCGTTATCACCTGGAGGACCAGCATTTTCGCGTCGGTGTCTTCCCGGTGGGCGTCGACGCTGCAGGTTTCCGCCGGCTGGCAGAGGAGGCCGCGCAGAGCCAGGCGGCCGAGGACCTGCGCGAAAGCCTGGGCGGCCGCTCGCTGATGGTGGGGGTGGACCGTCTCGACTACTCCAAGGGCATCGTCAACCGGCTGGACGGCTACGAGCGCTTCCTCGAGCGCAACCCGGACTGGCACAACCGCGTCACCTGCCTGCAGATATCGCCTGGCAGCCGCCAGGACATTCCCGAGTACGTCGACATCGATGCCGCCGTGAGTGCGCGGGTAGGGCATATCAATGGGCGTTTCGGCGCCGTGTCCTGGGTGCCGCTGCGTTATGTGGCGCGCAATCACCAGCGCGCGGACATCGCGATGGTCATGCGCCATGCACGGATCGGCTTGGTGACGCCGCTGCGGGATGGGATGAACCTGGTGGCCAAGGAATTCGTCGCTGCCCAGGACCCGGACGATCCCGGCGTGCTGATCCTCTCCCAGTTCGCGGGCGCCGCCGCCGAGCTGGGCGGCGCGCTGATCATCAACCCCCATGACCGCGACGCCCTGGCCGACGCCATGCTCAAGGCCCTGCGCATGCCCCTCAGGGAGCGCCAGGCACGCCACCGCGACATGTATGCGGTGCTGGAGGCCAACGACATCCGTTTCTGGGGGCCGAGTTTCATCGACGCGCTGACGCGGCCGGGCAGGGCGCTGAACTGGCTGTCGAACCATTACCTGGGCCACTGATACGCAAAACCCCGCCGTGCGGGGTTTTCTTCATGCATTCAAAATGCTCAGGGCGCCGGCTTCTTGCCCTCGGACTTCGCCCACTGCGACTTTCGCTCGACCTTCACTGCCAGTTGGCCAACGGGGATTTCCTGGATTTCGCCGCCCTGGGAAAGGAAAGCGGCAATCTTTTCATCGAGCTCCGAACGTTCGCGAATCAGCTGTGAATCAGTCATGAAGTCACCTTTGCGTTGGGCGCCAAACCGGCCCGGTCAGCCTACACGTCTTTTGTGAATTTGGCCGGGATAGCTCGACCATTTGTCAAAATCACCACTGGTCGTGAAAAAAAGCTATGAATTAGCGCCAAACCTTGTATTCTGCATGGGCTGCCTGCCCAGTAACGAGTTCCGCGACTTGATGTTCTTCTACAAGATGCTCCATCTCCTCGGCACCTCTTCACTACGCATTCAGCTCATCGCCGGTCGGCTTTCGGCCGGCCTTTAGCATTCTTTTAGGAGACAACATCATGTCCGATCGTCAAAACGGCATCGTCAAGTGGTTCAACGCTGAGAAGGGCTTCGGCTTCATCACCCCGGAAAGCGGCCCGGACGTATTCGTTCACTTCCGTCAGATCGAAGGCAACGGCTACAAGTCCCTCGACGAAGGCCAGAAGGTCAGCTTCGTTGTGACTGCCGGCCAGAAAGGCCCGCAAGCTGAACAAGTTCGCGCTGTCTAATCGACATCGCTGACGAAAGAGCCCCGCTTCGGCGGGGCTTTTTTTTACCTGCGATTTGTCCCGATGACTCTTTCGGGCGCGCAAATAAAAACGCCCGGTGCAGTGCGCCGGGCGTTTTTCGTGGCTGGGCGCTGAGCGCCCAGGTCATTCCTGTTGCGGGTCGAACTGCTTGTCGCGGATCAGCAGGGCGGGGATGACGCCGCAGATGAAGTACGCCGCGCCCATCACAAGGAAGCCCACGCCAATGGACATCTGCGTGGCGAGGAAGCCAATCACCGCCGGGGCGATGGCTGCGCCGATGCGGCCGATGTTGTACGCACCACCGACTGCCGTGCCACGGAAGGCGGCGGCGAAGCTCTCGGTCATGTAGGTCGCGTTCACACCGTACGGGATGCCATAGAGGAAGCCGAACACCACCAGCATCCAGAGAATGTTCTCGGGGCTGTGGAACAGCACGATCACCGGCAGGAACACCGCAGTGCCCAGGGCGCCGAAGGAGAATACGGTGCGGCGGCCGAACCAGTCGGCGGCGACGCCGGCCAGCACCTTGCCGAGGATCATCGCGGCGTAGGTGCCCACCAGGTAGGAGGTCATCGCCTTGAAGTTCATGCCCATCTCGGTTTCCAGGTACGACGGCATCCAGTTGTTCACGCCGTAGTAGCCGAACTGCAGGAAGCCGGCGGTCAGTGCCCAGAACAGGAACATGCGGCTGGCCTTCGGATCGCTGAAGATCTGGCGGAAGGCATTCTGCCGCGGCGCGACGGGCTGGCTCGACGGGCCGGCGGACTTGCGCTGCCGGCGTTCGGCCTGCGCCTGGACCCAGGCGGCGGGTTCGGGGATCAGCTTGCGCATCGCCACGGCCAGCACCACCGGAATGATGGCGATGTAGAACAGGTAGCGCCAGCCGTGGTCCGGCAGGATCCAGCCGGCCAGCAGGGTGGCGACGATGTAGCCGACCGACCAGCCGGCCTGCAGGGTGCCGAGCACGGTGGTGCGGTACTTGGTCGGCACGTACTCGGCCATCAGCGTGTTGCAGGCCACGTACAGGGCGCCGAGGCCCAGCGAGGCGACGAAGCGCGCTGCGGCGAACTGCCAGTAGTTGTGGGTCAGTCCGAGCACTGCGGTGCCGACGGAGAACAGCACGATGGTCCAGACCACCGTCCTGACCCGGCCGAAGCGGTCGCAGGCCCAGCCGCCGTAGATGCCACCGAAGGCCATGCCGGCCAGGGTGACGCTGCCCAGGCTGCCGGCCTGGAGGTTGCTCAGGCCGAACTCGGCCTTGAGGCTGGTGAGACTGTAGGAGAGGAGCATCAGGTCTGCGCCATCGATCAGCAGGCCGATGAAGCAGAAGGCGAAGACCAGGACCCAGGTCTTGCTCTGAGTGGCAGCGGTTGCAGCCGTTGCGGAAGCAGTGTTTTCCATGAACGAATTACCTGTTGTAGTTGTTGGCGGGGCGGTTGGCCGACCCTCGGTAAGCGTGCGTGCGAATCCTGCCGGCAGGCGCGTGGTGCGTGGCCACGCGCTGCCGAATTGGGTGCCTCAGTGCCTGTTTGTCAGGACTGGGCTTCGCGGATCATGTTGCGGGCGATGATCACCTGCTGGATCTGGGTGGTGCCCTCGTAGAGTCGGAACAGGCGGACGTCGCGGTAGAAGCGCTCGATGGCGTACTCGCTGACGTAGCCGGCGCCGCCGTGGATCTGTACGCAGCGGTCGGCCACGCGGCCGCACATCTCGGTGGCGAACATCTTCGCGCAGGAGGCTTCGGTGCTGACGTTCCGGCCCTCATCGCGCTTGCGCGCGGCGTCCAGCACCATGCAGCGGGCGGCGTAGATCTCGGCCTTGCTGTCGGCCAGCATTGCCTGGATCAGCTGGAACTCGGCGATCGGCTGGCCGAACTGCTTGCGCTCCAGGGCGTATTGCAGCGCGTCGGCGAGCATGCGCTCGGCGGCGCCGACACTCAGCGCGGCGATGTGCAGGCGGCCCTTGTCGAGTACCTTCATGGCGGTCTTGAAGCCCACGCCCTCGACGCCGCCGATCAGTTGGCTGGCGGGGATGCGCACGTTGTCGAAGATCACGTCGCTGGTGTGCGCGCCTTTCTGGCCCATCTTGTGGTCCGGCTTGCCCAGGGAAATACCCGGCGTGCCGCGCTCGACGATGAACGCGCTGATGCCGGCGGAACCCTTGATCGCCGGGTTGGTGCGGGCCATCACCGTATAGATGCCGGCATGCGGGGCGTTGGTGATGAAGCGCTTGGTGCCGTTGAGCACATAGAAGTCGCCATCGCGCACGGCGGTGGTTTTCAGCGAAGCGGCGTCGGAACCCGAGTCCGGCTCGGTCAGGCAGAAGGCGCTGAGCAGTTCGCCGCTGGCGAGCTTGGGCAGGTAGTGGGCTTTCTGTTCCGGCGTGCCGTCGATCAGGATGCCGATGGAGCCGATGCCGTTGTTGGTGCCGATGTAGGAACGGAAGGCGGGGGAGGTGCGGCCGAGTTCGAAGGTGATGTTCACCTCTTCTTCCATGGTCACGCCCAGGCCGCCGAACTCTTCGGGGATGGTCAGGCCGAACAGGCCCATCTCGCGCATCTGCTGGACGATGTCCTGCGGGATTGCGTCGGTCTCGGCGACCTCGTTCTCCCGCGGGATCAGCACTTCGCCGACGAACTGGTGGATGGAGTCCAGAAGTATCTGCAGCGTTTCTGGGTCTCGGATCATGTGCACTCCTCAAAAGGCCCGCGAGCAGGCCTGTCTTCCGAGGCACCGTCACCCGAGATTCAGCGAGCGGCGGCACCTATGTTGTTGACCATGTTGATCAGGCGGGGCCCGATGTCGTCCTCGAGCTTCTCGCGTGTCAGCTGGAAGCTCGGGCCGCCGCAGTTGAAGGCCAGGAGCCCGTACTGCGGATGTACCAAGGGCACGGCGACGGAGTTGACGTCGCGGTGCCATTCGCCGATCGACAGGCAGTAGCCGTAATCGGTGAAGTCCCTGAAGGCGCGGTCCAGACCCTTGCGGATGGCCGGCCAGTTTTCCGGTTCGCGCTGGCGAACGTGGTCGAGCAGGAATTCCCGCTCGTTCTCCGGCATCGCCGCGAGGCACGCGCGGCCCACCGAACTCGCCGCCAGCGGCAGGTAACTGCCTATCTGCCGGCGCATCGTCATGTTTCCCTGGCCCTGCACGACGTCCACATAGACCATCTGCAGGCGGTCGCGGGCAGCCATGGCTACCGCCGCCTGGGCGTGGTTGGCCAGTTCTTCCATCAGCGGATGGGCCACCGCGCGGATCGACAGGTTCGACAGCATCGCGTAGCCGAAACCCAGCACACCGACGTCCAACTGGTACTTGCCCGAATGCACCTCGCGCTTGAGGCAACCCAGGCGCATCAGGGTGTTGGTCAGGCGTGTCACGGTCGGCTTGGGCAGGTCGGTCTTGCGCGCCAGGTCCTGGTTGCTCAGCACGTTTTCCCGTGGCGTGAAGCAACGCAGGATCTCCAGGCCGCGAGCCAGGGCCGTCACGAACTGGCCGCTGTTTTCCTCTTCGCTCAGTGCCGTGGCGGGGTCATACAGTCCCCGTTCCAGCAGGCCGATCTCACCTTCGTTTTTCGTCGGCGCAGCCGAATCCATCTCCGTCTTGTTGCGGCGCATGGTAGAACCCCTATTCACGGAAAATCAATAAAATAAAATGCAGTTTCGTCAGACGAAATTGTAATAGGTCTGGGAACGATAGTACAGGTGCACCCTTAAAAATATTAAAAGCCTCGTATTTAAAGGCCTTGAGAGGGTGTGTCGATCTTCACCGTTTACAGGCTGGATTGGGTGTCACTATGATGAAATCGAAATACGGAATGTAGTTTCGGCAGGCGAAACATATAAGAGGTCAGAGCTCCAATGAATACCAGCGTGGTTCATCTCGATATCCAGGCCGATGGTGTGGCGGTCGTCCGCATCGACCGACCGGAAGCCAAGAACGCCTTGAATGCTGCCGTGCGCCAGCAGCTGGCCGAGCACTTCCGTGCCCTGAGCGAAAACCGCGACGTTCGCGCGGTGGTGCTGACCGGGGGAGAGGAGTGCTTCGTCGCCGGGGCGGACATCCGCGAATTCGCCCAGGCCAGCCCCATCGAGATGTACCGCCGCCATACCGAGCTGCTGTGGGAAGCCATCTCGCGCTGCCCGAAGCCGGTGATCGCCGCCGTGAATGGCTTCGCCCTGGGCGGCGGCTGCGAGCTGGCGATGCACTGCGACATCATCGTCGCCGGTGAGTCGGCACGCTTCGGCCAGCCGGAAGTGAAGCTCGGACTGATGCCCGGCGCGGGTGGCACCCAGCGGCTGATCCGCGCCGTGGGCAAGTTCCAGGCGATGCGCATTGCCCTGACCGGCTGCCTGATCAAGGCGCCGGAAGCCCTGGCCATCGGCATGCTCAGCGAGGTGGTGGAAGATGCACGCACGCTGCCCCGAGCGCTGGAGCTGGCCGCCGAGATCGCCGCGCTGCCGCCGCTGGCCGTGGCGCAGATCAAGGAAGTGATGCTCGCCGGCGCCGACCTGCCGCTGGAAAGCGCCCTGACCCTGGAGCGCAAGGCCTTCCAGCTGCTGTTCGATTCGCAGGACCAGAAGGAGGGCGCCGCCGCCTTCCTGGAAAAACGCAAAGCCAGTTTCCTGGGGGAATGAGCATGACCCTTTCTTTCGAGCGCATCGAGCGCATGGCCATCGTCGGCACCGGTGTCATGGGCAGTGGCATCGCCCAGATCGCTGCCCAGGCCGGCATCCAGGTGAAACTCTTCGACGCTCGCGACGGCGCCGCGCAAAGCGCCCGCGACAACCTCGGGCGGACGCTGGCCAAGCTGGCGGAGAAGGGCAAGATCAGCGCTGCCGAGGCCGACGCCACCCTGGCGCGCCTGCTGGTCGCCGGCTCGCTGAGCGAGCTGGCGGATTCCGATCTGGTGATCGAGGCGATCATCGAGCGCCTGGATGCCAAGCAATCGCTGCTGGCCGAGCTGGAAGCCGTGGTCAGCGCCGACTGCATTCTCGCGACCAATACCTCGTCGCTGTCGGTCACCAGCATCGCCCGTGGCTGCCAGCACCCGCAGCGGGTGGCGGGCTTCCACTTCTTCAACCCGGTGCCGCTGATGAAGGTGGTCGAGGTTATCGACGGCCTGGCCAGCGACCCGCAGGTCGGCGACCGCCTGGTGGCGCTGGCCGCGCGCATGGGCCATCGCGGCATCCGCGCCAAGGACACCCCCGGCTTCATCATCAACCACGCCGGCCGCGCCTATAGCACCGAAGCGCTGCAGATGCTCAAGGAAGCCATTGCCGAGCCCGCCGACATCGACCGCATCCTGCGCGAAGGCCTGGGTTTCCGCATGGGGCCGCTGGAGCTGTTCGACCTCACCGCGCTGGACGTCTCGCACCCGGTGATCGAGTCCATCTACAACCAGTTCTACCAGGAGCCACGCTATCGCCCGGCGGCGCTGACCCGGCAGATGCTCGAGGCCGGTTTCGTCGGGCGCAAGGTCGGGCGAGGATTCTATCGCTATGCCGACGGCGAGATGATCGATGCGCCCGCTCCGCAACCGGTGCCGAACGTGGCCGCCCTGCCGCCGGTGTGGATCGGTGCGGAGAACGACCAGGATCGCGAACTGCTCGGCGAACTGCTGAAGAAGCTTGGCGCGACCCTGGAGCAGGGCGCCCAGCCAAGCAGCGAGGCGCTGTGCCTGCTGGCTCCCTATGGCGTTGACGCCACCACGGCGTGCCAGAACTTCAGTACCGACCCGGCGCGCACCCTGTGTATCGACCTGCTGCTGGACCTGCAGCGCCACCGCTGCCTTATGCAGAACCCCGCGACCGCCCCGGCCATGCGTGATGCCGCCCATGCGCTGCTGGCGGCTGACGGCGTGGGCGTCACCGTCATCAATGACAGCGTCGGCTTCGTCGCCCAGCGCGTGCTGGCGCTGATCGTCAACCTGGCCGGCGACATCGTCCAGCAGCGCATTGCCAGCGTCGATGACCTCGACGAAGGCGTGCGCCGTGGCCTGGGTTACCCGCAAGGCCCGCTGGCCTGGGGCGACAGCGTCGGCCCGGCGCGCCTGCTGACCATTCTCGAACGCATGACCGGCCTGACCGGTGACGCCCGCTACCGCCCCGGCCCCTGGCTGCGCCGCCGCGCCGCGCTGGGGTTGTCGCTGCGCCATGCCGAGCCTGCGCTGGGCTGAGGCCCGGCGTCCACCTCTTTCAAGGAGACTTCCATGCTCAATGCCTTTATCTACGCCGGCCTGCGCACCCCGTTCGGGCGCCATGGCGGTGCCCTGGCTCCGGTGCGCCCGGACGACCTGATTGCCCAGGTGATCCGCGAACTGCTGGCCCGCACCAGTGTGCCCGGCGAGGCCATCGAGGACGTGATCCTCGGCAACACTAACCAGGCCGGTGAAGACAGCCGCAACGTCGCCCGCCATGCCGCGCTGCTCGCCGGCCTGCCGGTGACCGTGCCGGGGCAGACGGTGAACCGCCTGTGCGCCAGCGGCTTGGCGGCCGTCATTGACGCGGCGCGTGCCGTGACCTGTGGCGAAGGCGAACTGTTCGTCGCTGGCGGCGTGGAAAGCATGTCCCGCGCGCCCTTTGTCATGGCCAAGGCCGAGGCCGCCTACAGCCGCGACCTGACGGTGTTCGACAGCACCATCGGCGCGCGCTTCCCCAACCCGAAGATCATCGCCGGGTTCGGCAACGACAGCATGCCGGAGACCGGCGACAACGTGGCCCGCGAGTTCGGCATCAGCCGCGAACAGGCCGACCGCTTCGCCGCCCGTTCCCAGGCTAACTATGACGCCGCCCGCGAGGCTGGTTTCTTCGCCGGGGAAATCCTCCCGGTCAGCGTGCCTACCGGACGCAAGACGCCGCCGAACCTGGTCGAGCAGGATGAACATCCGCGTCCGTCTTCCGACGAAGCCGCACTGGCGCGCCTGAAGCCGCTGTCGGAAGGCGGCGTGGTCACTGCCGGCAACGCTTCCGGTGTCAACGATGGTGCGGCTGCGCTGCTGATCGGCTCTGCCGCGGCGGGAGAGCGCTACGGCCTCAAGCCGCTGGCGCGGATTCTCTCGGCCGCGGCTGTCGGCGTGGAGCCGCGCATCATGGGCGTCGGCCCGGTGGAGGCGATCAACAAGGCGCTTGCGCGCGCCGAATTGACCCTGGCCGACATGGACATCATCGAGATCAACGAGGCCTTCGCCTCCCAGGTGCTCGGCTGCCTGCACGGCCTGGGCGTGGACTTCGACGATGCGCGGGTCAACCCCAATGGCGGCGCCATCGCCGTCGGCCACCCGCTGGGCGCTTCCGGCGCGCGGCTGGCGCTGAGCGTGGCGCGACAACTGCAGC
Source organism: Pseudomonas sp. PDM18 (assembly GCF_014852585.1). Lineage (GTDB taxonomy): Bacteria > Pseudomonadota > Gammaproteobacteria > Pseudomonadales > Pseudomonadaceae > Pseudomonas. The sequence goes on from NZ_JACVBX010000002.1 coordinate 104,744, forward strand.
GCACGGGTCAACGCTATGCGGTGATCAGCCTGTGCATCGGTGTGGGCCAGGGGCTCGCCATGGTTATCGAGCGCGCGTAAGCGCGCCTGCGAGGAATTGAAGATGGGTGCTTTGAGCGGATACCGCGTACTCGATCTCAGCCGCGTGCTGGCCGGCCCCTGGTGCGGCCAGGTGCTGGCCGACCTGGGCGCGGAAGTGATCAAGATCGAACGTCCCGGCGTGGGTGACGACACCCGCGGCTGGGGCCCGCCTTACATGAAGGCTGCCGACGGCTCGGACAGCTCCGAGGCGGCGTACTACCAGTCGACCAACCGCAACAAGCTGTCGGTGGCGCTGAACCTGGCGACAGAAGAAGGCCAGGCGCTGGTGCGCGCCCTGGCCTGCGAGTGCGACGTGCTGATCGAGAACTACAAGGCCGGCTCGCTGGCCAAGTACGGGCTGGATTACGACAGCCTGTCCAAGGTCAATCCGCGCCTGGTCTACTGCTCCATCACCGGCTTCGGCCAGACCGGCCCGCGCGCCGAGGAGCCCGGCTACGACTTCATCATCCAGGGCATGGGCGGGCTGATGAGCATCACCGGCGAGAAGGACGGCGTGCCCGGCGCCAGCCCGCAGAAGGTCGGTGTCGCCGTGTCCGACGTAATGACCGGCCTCTACTCGGTGGTCGCCATCCAGGCCGCGCTGCTGGCGCGGGAGAAGACCGGCCGCGGCCAGCACTGCGACATGGCGCTGCTCGACGTGCAGGTCGCCATGCTCGGCAACCAGAGCCAGAACTACCTCGCCACCGGCCGCTCGCCGGGCCGCCAGGGCAACGCCCACGTCAACATCGTGCCGTACCAGGTGTTCAGCGCGCAGGACATGGATTTCATCATCGCCTGCGGCAACGACAGCCAGTTCGTCTCGCTGTGCGACGCCATCGGCCTGCCCGAACTGCCGAAGGACCCGCGTTTCACCCGTAACGCCGACCGCGTGCGCAACCGCGACGTGATCGTCGGCAAGCTGGCCGAGCACTTCCAGGGCGACACCGCCGACAACTGGGTGCGCCGCATCCACGCGATGAAGGTGCCGGTCGGCGTGATCAACGATATCGGCCGCGCGCTGGACGAGCCGCAGGTGGTCGCCCGGGACATGCTGGTGGAGATTCCCCACGCGCAGAACCCCGCGTTCCGCATGGTCGGCAGCCCGCTGAAACTGTCCGACACCCCGGTGGAATACCAGCGCCCGGCGCCGATGCTCGGCGAACACACCGACGAGGTGCTCAAGCGCCGCCTGGGGCTCGATGACGCGCGCCTGGCGGCGCTCAAGGCCGAGGGTGTGATCGAGCAGCTGGGCAAACCCTGACGCTTCAATGCTCGCAAGAGAGTAGGGCGCATAACGCGCCAGCGTTATCCGCCCTACGTTCGTTGAGTCCGTTCGCGAGCAGGCTCGCTCCTGCGGGTGTTCCCCATTGCTCTTCGTAGGGGGGGAGCCTGCTCGCGAACCCATCCCAACCGCAGCGTCGATCCATGACGGCGCAAGCCAAGGAAACAACCGAATGAAAGTACTGGTCGCGGTAAAACGCGTGGTCGATTACAACGTCAAGGTCCGCGTCAAGGCGGACCACTTCGGCGTCGATCTGGCCAATGTGAAGATGTCCATGAACCCCTTCTGCGAAATCGCCGTGGAAGAGGCCGTCCGCCTGAAAGAGAAAGGCGTCGTCACCGAGATCGTTGCGGTCTCCGTCGGCCCGACCGCTGCCCAGGAGCAACTGCGTACCGCGATGGCCCTCGGCGCAGACCGCGCAGTGCTGGTCGAGAGCAATGACGAGCTGAACTCGCTCGCCGTGGCCAAGGCCCTGAAAGCCATTGTCGACAAGGAGCAGCCGCAGCTGGTCATCCTCGGCAAGCAGGCCATCGACAGCGACAACAACCAGACCGGCCAGATGCTGGCGGCGCTGACCGGCTATGCCCAGGGCACCTTTGCCTCCAAGGTCGAAGTCGCTGGCGACAAGGTCAACGTCACCCGTGAAATCGACGGCGGCCTGCAGACCGTTGCCCTGAACCTGCCGGCAATCGTCACCACCGACCTGCGCCTGAACGAGCCGCGCTACGCCTCGCTGCCCAACATCATGAAGGCGAAGAAAAAGCCGCTGGAAACCGTTACGCCCGAAGCGCTGGGCATTTCCACGGCCTCGACCGTGAAGACACTCAAGGTGGAAGCGCCCGCCGCGCGCAGCGCCGGCATCAAGGTGAAATCGGTGGCCGAACTGGTCGAGAAACTGAAGAACGAAGCGAAGGTGATCTGATGGCTGTCCTGGTTGTTGCAGAGCATTCGAATGGCGCGCTGGGCTCGGCGACGCTGAACACCGTTGCCGCTGCGCAGAAGATTGGCGGCGAAATCAGCGTGCAGGTCGCTGGCCAGAACGTCGGTGGCGTGGCTGAAGCCGCTGCCAGGATCGCCGGTGTTGCCAAGGTGCTGGTCGCCGACAACGCCGCCTACGCTCACCAGCTGCCGGAGAATGTGGCTCCGCTGATAGCGTCCATCGCCCGCGATTTCGGCCACGTGCTGGCGCCGGCCACCACCAACGGCAAGAACTTCCTGCCGCGCGTTGCCGCCCTGCTGGACGTCGACCAGATCTCCGAGATCACCGAAGTGGTCAGCGCCGACACCTTCAAGCGTCCGATCTATGCCGGTAACGCCATCGCTACCGTGCAGTCCTCGGCTGCCGTCAAGGTCATCACCGTGCGTGGCACCGGCTTCGACGCCGTCGCTGCCGAAGGTGGCTCCGCCGCTGTTGAAGCCGTTTCCGGCCCGGCCGACGCCGGCAAGTCCGCCTTCGTGGGCGAAGAACTGGCCAAGTCCGACCGTCCGGAACTGACCGCTGCCAGGATCGTCGTTTCCGGCGGCCGTGGCATGGGCAATGGCGACAACTTCAGCATCCTCTACTCCCTGGCCGACAAGCTGGGCGCTGCCGTCGGCGCTTCCCGCGCTGCCGTTGACGCCGGCTTCGTGCCGAACGACATGCAGGTCGGCCAGACCGGCAAGATCGTCGCTCCGCAGCTGTACGTGGCCGTCGGCATCTCCGGCGCCATCCAGCACCTGGCGGGCATGAAGGATTCGAAAGTGATCGTGGCGATCAACAAGGACGAAGAGGCGCCGATCTTCCAGGTTGCCGACTACGGCCTGGTCGCCGATCTGTTCGAAGCCGTACCGGAGCTGGAACGGACTATCTGATCCCGCTCATTCCCCTGGCCGGGCCAGCCGTCATCGGCCCGGCGTTTTGCCAACACCTCAAGTAGAAAGAAACAAGAACAATGAATACTCGTCGACTCCCCGTGCTGGTCTCCGGACTGGCGCTGCTGCCCCCGTTCGTCCACGCCGATTTCCTCGCCGACAGCAAGGCCAGCATCGAAACTCGCAACTTCTACTTCAACCGCGACTACCGCCAGAGCGGCGCCGCCCAGTCTAAATCCGAGGAGTGGGCGCAGGGCTTCCTGCTGCGCTACGAGTCGGGCTACACCGACGGTACCGTTGGCGTCGGCGTCGATGCCCTCGGCCTGCTGGGCCTGAAGCTCGACTCCAGCCCGGATCGCTCCGGCTCCGGCCTGCTGCCGTACTCCGCCAGCGACAAGCGCGCCGCCGATGACTACAGCGACCTCGGCCTGACCGCCAAGCTACGCGTCTCCAAGAGCACCCTGAGGGTCGGCACGCTGCTGCCCAAGCTGCCGGTGGTGCAGTACAACGACACCCGCCTGCTGCCGCAGACTTTCCAGGGCGCGCTGGTGGAGTCGAAGGAACTCGATGACCTCGACCTGCAACTCGGCCAGCTTCGCGAGGTGAAGCAGCGCGATTCGTCCAACGACGAAGACCTGTCGATGACCCGCGGTAACAAGCGCAACATTGTTGCTGGCAGCCACCTCACCAGCGACCGTTTCAATCTCGCTGGCGGGACCTACCGCTGGAGCAACCAGCTCAGCACCAGCTACCACTACGCCAACCTCGAAGACCTCTATCGCCAGCACTACGTGAGCCTGGTGCACACGCTGCCGATCGCCGAGGGTCAGTCGCTGAAGTCCGACATCCGCTGGGCACGCTCCACCGACGATGGCGGCAGCAACGTCGACAACCGCGCGCTCAACGCCATGTTCACCTACAAACTGGGCAACCAGGCGTTCGGCCTCGGCCTGCAGCGCATGTCCGGCGACACCGGCTTCGCCTACCTGTCCGGTACCGACCCGTACCTGGTCAATTACGTGCAGATCGGCGACTTCGCCAACAAGGACGAACGCTCCTGGCAACTGCGCTACGACTTCAACTTCGCCTCCTACGGGCTGCCCGGCCTGAGCCTGATGACCCGCTACCTGCGCGGCGACAACATCGACCTGCTGAACGGGCAGGGCAACGGCAAGGAGTGGGAGCGCGACACCGACGTCGGTTACCTGGTGCAGAGCGGCCCGCTGAAGAACGTCGGCTTCAAGCTGCGCAACAGCACCTTCCGCAGCAGCTTCGGCAACGACATGGACGAAACCCGCTTCATCGTCAGCTACACCTTGCCGATCTGGTAAGTGCGGCTTGGAGCCTCCCGGTCTTGACGATTGGGGGAGGTTCCGCCTCATGAGTTTCCGGGCGCTGCGTAGGCAGGCCCGGAACGTACCCCGGCGAGATTCCGAGACGAACGGCGTGAAAGCCCGTACTTGAGCGAGTGAGGGGATATTTCCTACGTGCTGGCGGTCTCATAAGGCGAGGAAAAGTCTGGTCAGGGCTCGTGTCCTCGGCTTATAAAACCCCTTCGCCGCTGTAGACCCGCAGGGATGGCGGCCCCACGAGATCAAGGAACGATGATGCGACGAGTGACGATGATTCTGCTCGCTGCCGCCCTGTTGCAGGGCTGTGCGCACCAGAAGACCGGCAACCAGTGCGAAGACAACTTCAACACCGAAGGTGGCTTCATTGCCGGCAAGACCTTCACGTCCAACGTCCAGTTGGACATGCCGGTGGCCAAGGTCTTCGACCGGGCGCAGAAGACGCTGGTGAAGGAAGGCTTCACCATCCAGAACGCCGACGAGAAGAGCGGCACCATCTCCGCCTACCAGGGCGTGATCCTGAGCAGCCGCAACGCACCGTTGAACGTTGTGGTGGAAAAGTCGGGCTCCGGCTCAAAGGTAAGCTATGTCTTCGTCACCCTGGGCGGCATGTACACCACCGAGGGCGCGGTGCGTGACGGCTTCTGCCGGTTTACCGATGGGATTCGCCAGTAATCGGTAGCCTCGTGCAGGAGCGCGCCATGCGCGCCATGCGCGCGATCGCGGGCATGGCCCGCTCCTGCAGGGAGCTTGGTTTGTAGGATGGATGGAGCATGCTGTGGCGTGGTACGAGGCGATGAGTATCGCTGCGCTCCACGCCATCCTACGTTCGAGGTTCCCTGAGATTACTGGGCCTAAGCGCGGACCAGCCTTTCCACGAGGCGGCGTGTCAGTGGGGCGACGACCAGCACCAGCGGGAAGCCGATGCTCCAGCTGGTGAGCCACGCATCCAGCCAGAGCTGGGCGAAGGCCGGGGCCAGGCCGACGGCGCGCCAGGTGGAGAGCCCGGAGACCAGCAAGGTCATCACGCAGGACAGGATCAGCGCGAACAGCAGCGGGCCGTAGCGGCGGGCGATCATGCGTGGGCCTCCTGCGCGTGCTCGACCTGCGGCTGGTGCAGGCGGCCGAGGGTTTCGGCGAAGTACTGGCCGAACAGCCGGGCGGTCTTCAGGTCGCCGGGGCAGAAGTCCGCGGCGGTCTTGTCCGCCTGGGCCATCAGCCCGGACCAGGAGCCGAGGCGGTTGGCGGCTTCCTCGACGGGCACGCCCAGGTGCTGCTCGGGGAGGATCGCGTTGCCGGCCCAGAGCATCCCGTGCTGCATGCAGAAGGTGAACAGCGAGATCAATGTGGACTGCTTGTCGCCCGCGGGCAGCGCCGACACGGTGAAGCCGGCGGCGAGGCGGCCGCGCAACTTCTGCTGGCGCCAGAGCGGCCCGGTGGCGTCCATCAGGGCTTTCAGCGGCGCCGAGACGCCGCCCAGGTAGGTTGGTGATCCCAGGATCAGGCCGTGATAGGCGAGCAGCGCTTGCGGCTGCTCGATCAACTCCTGCGCCTTGAGCAGATGCACTTCGCAGCCGGGCACACTGCGAGCGCCGCTGGCGATGGTCTGGGCGATGCGCTCGGTACGGCCGCTGGCGCTGTGGTAGACGATGGCGATGGTTTTCATGCTTTCTCCGCAGGTTGCACGCAAGGGAAAGGCCGCGCTTGGATTGACCTCGGCGGCCTTTGGCGTGAACCTACAAGTTCAAGCGAACTTGAGGTCAAGAGGTGTTGCATGGATATCGCTGACGTGGCCAGGCGCTCCGGCGTGCCAGCATCGACCCTGCGTTTCTACGAGGAGAAGGGGCTGATCGTCTCGCTCGCCAAACCCGGCGCTCGGCGTCAGTTTGCGCCACAGATTCTCGACCAGTTGGCGTTGATCACCCTCGGGCAATCGGCGGGGTTCAGCCTGGAGGAAATCCGCTCGATGTTCGCCGGCGATGGCGGAACCAACATCGACCGGCAGATGCTGGCGGCCAAGGCGGATGAGCTGGATGCCACGATCCGACGCCTGCGGGCGATGAGCCGGGGGCTGCGCCATGCGGCGGCGTGCCCGGCGCCCAGTCATGCGCAGTGCCCCACTTTCCAGAAACTGGTCAAGGCGGCGGGGGAGAGTGCGCTGGAGGGGAAGAAGGAGCGGGGGCGGTTGAGGAAGGGGGCTGTGTGATGGATCTGGAGCGGGGCGTGCCCTCTACCGGGTTGAGGGGCTCTTCATAGGAGCGAGCAAGCTCGCTCCTACAGAGGAACGCTCTGCCCGTAGGGCGAACAACCCGGAACGGGTAATCCGCCGGCTTGGCGGATAACGCTTTAGGCGTTTTGCGCCCTACAGGGAGACGCCCAGCGCGGCGGACAGCCACTCGCAGAACCCTACCGCCTGGGCATTGCGCTCGCTCTGCTGATGCACCAGCAGCGACCAGTTCGGCCCGCGCACGGTCTGCTCGCTGAGCGGGGCCAGCAGGCCATTCTCTCGCGCATCGCCGGCCAGCAGCTGGCTCACCAGGGCAACGCCCAGGCCCTGGCTCGCGGCGTCCAGCAGCAGGCCGGGATCGGAGAAGTTCAGGCCCTCGCTGCGCTGGCCGACGTCGGCGCCGCCCTGCAGTTGCCAGTGCGCCCAGTCCATTTCCCGTTCGCCGTGCAGGGTGGTGCGCGTCGGTTCCGGCTGCGCCAGCAATGAAGGATGGCAGGCCGGGTAGAGGCGATCCTCCAGCAGCACGCGGAAGCGGCACTCGGCCTGGGCGGTGAGGTCGTCGCGCACGGCGATGTCGATGGTCTGTGTGGCCATGTCCGGGGTTTCGTCGGTGGTCAGCAGCCAGAGGTCGATCTGCGGGTGGCGGGCGTGGAAGTCGCCCAGGCGCGGCACCAGCCAGTGGCGGGCGAAGGCCGGGGTGGTGTTGACCACCAACTGGTTGGGCTTGCGGTACTGGTCCAGGCGGCGGATGCCTACGGCCAGTTGCTGCAGCATGGATTGCGTGGTGCTGAGCAGGTCGGCGCCAGCGTCGGTCAGCGCCACCTTGCGCCCGGAACGATAGAACAGCGGCTGTTCGACGAAGCTTTCCAGGCTGCGGATCTGCTGGCTGATGGCCGATTGGGTGAGGTGCAGTTCCTCGGCGGCCTTGTGGAAGCTGCCCAGGCGCGCGGCGGCTTCGAAGCCGCGCAGGGCATTCAGGGGTGGCCAGTGTTTGAGCATGATCGATAAGTCTGCCTAATCAGATTTGCGCAAAATCTATCGTTTGTTCTGACATTTTTACAGGCTTAGCATGGTCGTCAGGCGCCGCTGAACCTTTTCCTTCCGATAAAAATTACTTACCAAAGGCTTGAGTATGCATCGCAACGACGATAGGCAGAACGGCTGGCGCATGCCTGCTGAATGGGTCAACCACGCGGCGACCTGGATGGCATTCCCGCATAACCGTCCGCTCTGGGAGGGCGGCTGGCACGTGACCCTGGAGCAGGTGCAGGAAGACTTTGCCCGCGTTGCCAACGCCATCGCCCGCTTCGAGCCGGTGAAACTGGTGGTGGACCCGTCCGCCATGGCCCGCGCCGCCGAGCTGTGCGGGGCCAACGTCGAGCTGGTGCCGCTGCCCATCGACGACAGCTGGTGCCGCGATTCCGGGCCGACCTTCATCTGCCATCCGCAGCACGGCGTTGCCGGTGTGAGCTGGCGCTTTAACGCCTGGGGCGGCAAGTCCGAACACACCCTGGACGAAGGCCTGGGCCGCCGCATCCTCAACCACCTCGGGCTCGATTGCTTCGGTACGCCGCTGGCCAACGAAGGCGGGGCAATCCACGTGGATGGCGAGGGCACGCTGATCACCACCGAGTCGGTGCTGCTCAACCCCAACCGCAACCCCGGCGTCAGCAAGCGCGAGATGGAGGAAATCTTCAGCCGTCTGCTCGGCGTGACCAAGACCATCTGGCTGCCGGGCGACCCGCAGTATGTCACTGGTGACATGACCGACGGCCACGTCGATGGCGTGTGCGCCTTCGCTCGCCCCGGCGTGCTGCTGGTGGATGCGACCCACGATGATTCCAGCACCTACGCCGAAGTGGCGCGCGAAAACCGTCGTGCACTGGAGCTGGCCACCGATGCCAAGGGCCGTTCGTTCGAACTGATCGAGCTGTTCGAAGCCAGCGCGGCGGTGGACCCGGAAGCAGAAGTCTTCTGTGCGTCCTACACCAACTTCTACCTCGCCAATGGCGCGGTGATCATGCCGGCTTACGGCATCGCCGCCGACGACGAGGCCGCGGCGGTGCTGGCCCACGCCTTCCCCGGCCGCGAAGTGGTGCCGGTGCGCATCAACAATCTGGCCCATGGTGGTGGCGGCGTGCATTGCATTACCCAGCAGCAGCCGGCCTGGCCGCTGGGAGGCCTGTGATGAGTAAGCTGACCGTCGCGGTCCTGCAGTTCTCCTGCAGCTGGGACCTGCCGCGCAACCTCGCCGAAGCCGAGCGCCACGTGCGCGCGGCGGCGGCGGCCGGGGCGAAGCTGATCCTCCTGCCCGAGCTGTTCGCCACGCCGTACTTCTGCATCGAACAGGACCATCGCCACCTGGCGCTGGCCCAGCCGTATGACGACAGCCCGCTGCTGCAGCGCTTCGCGCGGCTGGCGGCGGAGCTGAATGTGGTGCTGCCGATCAGCTGGTTCGAGCGCGCCGGCAACGCCTACTTCAACTCGGTGACCGTGGCCGACGCCGACGGCAGCCTGCTCGGGATGTACCGCAAGACGCACATCCCCAACGCCATCGGCTACCAGGAGAAGGAATACTTCAGCCCCGGCGACACCGGTTTCCGCGTCTGGGACACCGCCGTGGGCCGCATCGGCGTGGGCATCTGCTGGGACCAGTGGTTCCCCGAGACCGCCCGCTGCCTGGCGCTGCAAGGCGCGGAGATGCTGCTATTCCCCACCGCCATCGGCTCCGAGCCAGGCGCCGAACAGCTGGATTCCCGCGACCACTGGCAGACCGCCCAGCGCGGCCACGCCGCCGCCAACCTGCTGCCGGTGCTGGCGGCCAACCGCATCGGCGAGGAAGTGGCGCCCAGCGATGACGCGCTGCGCATGCGCTTCTACGGTTCGTCCTTCATCACCGACCACAAGGGCGCGCTGCTGGCCGAGGCCGGGCGCAACGAGGCCGCCGTGCTGGTGCGCGAGCTGGACCTCGACCTGGCCCGCGAGGAGCGCCTGACCTGGGGCGTCTACCGCGATCGTCGCCCGGAAATGTACGGCCCGCTGCTCGGCCTCGACGGCCGCCACCTGCACCCGCGCTGGCAAGGAGTCTGACCATGAACAAGCACCTGCTGATCGGCGCGCTGGGGTTGTCCCTGGCGTGCACCCTGCAACTGGCCTCGGCCGAAGAGAAGGTCCTGCGCCTATTCAACTGGGCGGACTATTTCGCCCCCGACACGCTGGCCAATTTCACCAAGGAGACCGGCATCCGCGTCATCTACGACGTGATGGACAGCAGCGAGACGCTGGAGGCCAAGATGATGGCCGGGCACAGCGGCTACGACCTGATCTTCCCCGGCGATACCGTCGCCGAGCGCCTGATGCGTGCCGGTGCGTTGCAGAAGCTCGACGACAGCAAGCTGCAGCACCTGGGCGATATCGAGCCGGGCCTGCAGAGCCTGCAGACCAAGTACCCATACTCGCGGCACGCCGTGGTGCCCTACACCTGGGGCAGCATCGGCCTGACCTACAACCAGGCGAAGATCGAGCAGCGCCTGCCCGGCGCGCCGGTGAACAGCCTCGATCTGCTGTTCAAGCCGGAGCTGGCCAAGCACTTCGCCGACTGCGGCATCTCGATGATCGATTCGCCGGACGAAGTACTCGCCGTGGTGCTCAACTATCTCGGCCGCGACCCGCGCAGCGGCAAGCCGCAGGACCTGAGCGATGCGCTGGCGGTGCTCAATGGCATCCGTCCGTACATCCGCAAGTTCCAGTCGCAGCCGGTGACCCAGCTGGTGAATGGCGACCTGTGCCTGTCGCTGGGCTACAGCGGCGACGTGATCCAGTCGCAACGCGCCGCCGACGAGGCGAAGAAGCCCGAGCGCTTCGAGTACCGCGTGCCGCGCGAAGGCACTTCGGTGTGGATGGACACCATGGCCATCCCCGCCGATGCGCCGCACCCCGAGTACGCTTACGCGCTGATCAACTACCTGATGCGCCCGGACGTGATGGCGGCGATCAGCAACGCCACCGGCTACCCGACGTCCAATGCCAAGGCCCGGCCGATGGTCGAGGCGAGCATGCGTGACAACCCGGACATCTATCTTGATGAGAAGGCCTACGCGCGGCTGTTCCCCGGCAAGGACATCCCGCAGCGCGACATGCGGGCGCGGATGCGCACCTGGACCAGCTTCAAGACCGGCACCAGTGGCTGAGGAGGCGAGGATGATGACACGCAGGAATCTGCTCGGCGCCGGCATGACGCTGGCGACGGGCCTCGGGCTCGGCCTGGGCCGGGTCGCCCTGGCGGCGAAACCCTGGTACATGCCCGACGAGCACCGCAAGCAGGAGCGGGTGTTCGTCGCTTACGCGGCGAGCCCTGACGTCTGGGAAGACATCGCTCCGGACGTCAATGCCACGGTGGCGCGGCTGGCCCGCGCGATCGCCGAGTTCCAGCCGGTGACGGTGCTCTGCCGGCCGGAGCAGCAGGCCGAGGCCAAGCGCGCGTGCGGCGGCCAGAACGTCGACTTCCTGCCGGTGCCGGTGGATGACATCTGGGTGCGCGACTACGGCGGCTGCTTCCTGGTCAACGATGCGCCGGGCGGCCTTGCGCTGGCCGATTTCAATTTCAACGGCTGGGGCGGCAAGCAGCACGCCGAGCGCGACCGTGAAGTGTCGGCGGCCCTGGCCGAGGACGTGGAGGCGCAAGCCATCGTCAGCGAACTGTGCGGGGAGGGAGGCGGCATCGAGGTGGACGGCCACGGCACGGCCATCTTCACCGAGAGCTGCTGGCTCAACGACAACCGCAACCCGAGCTGGACGCGGCCGCGTATCGAAGCGGAGCTCAAGCGCATGCTGGGGCTGCGCAAGGTGATCTGGCTGCCGGGCATTCGCGGCAAGGACATCACCGATGCCCATGTGGACTTCTATGCGCGCTTCGTCGAACCGGGCGTGGTAGTGGTCAACCTGGACAACGACAAGCGTTCCTACGACCACGAAGTTACCCGCCGCCACCTGGAGATCCTGAAGAACGCCACCGATGCCGACGGCCGCTCGTTGAAGGTGCATACGTTACCGCCGCCGATGAAGCCCAAGCCGAGCGCGTTCAACCGCGACAACCCGGACTTCGCTGCCGGTTACATCAATTACCTGCCGGTGAATGGCGGGGTGATTGCGCCGAAGTTCGGCGATGCGGCGGCCGATGAGCATTGCCATGCCTTGCTCAGCGAGCTGTACCCGGATCGCGAGATCGTCCAGCTGAACATCGACCCGATTGCCGCCGGGGGCGGTGGCATTCACTGCGTGACGTTGCAGATGCCGGCGGTGTGACGCCGGCCCTGCCGGCGACACATCATGCGGAGCAGCATCACGGACGCAGTCCGCTGGATAGGTTGTCCTGGTGGTGCTGCGTTAGGGAAACGCCGCATCGATCAGCGCTGGGAGGGCAACGCCGGCGGCGCTGGCCAGGGCGAAGTCGCGTTCGCCGAGCAGCGGGCGGGGGGCGGGATTGACGTGGAGGACGGTCGCGCGAAGGCGCCGGGCGATCTCGGGGATTTCCGCCGCCGGGTAGACCACGCCGGACGTACCGACGGAGATCAGCAGGTCGCACTGTTCAGCGGCCTGGAAGGCGTGGGTGATTGCGTCCATCGGAAGGCTTTCGCCGAACCACACCACGCCGGGGCGAAGCGTGCCGCCGCAATGGGCGCAGGCCGGCGGTTGTACACGGCGGCCGGCCTCGGGTTCGTTCGGTACCGGCAGCGGCGCATCCGGCTCGCGCTGGCACTGGAAGCAGCGCGGGCGCTCCAGCTGGCCATGCAGGTGGGTGACGTTGCGGCTGCCGGCGCGCTCGTGGAGGTCGTCGACGTTCTGGGTGATCAGCGTGAGCTTGGGCACCTTGCCCGCCAGGGCGGAGATGGCCAGGTGTGCGGGATTGGGCAGGGCGCGGTGGACGACGCTGCGGCGCCATTCATACCAGCCCCAGACCAGCGCCGGATCCGCGCGGAATGCTTCGGCGGTGGCCAGGGAGGCGGCGTCGAAACGCTCCCACAGCCCGGTGAGGCGGTCGCGGAAGGTGGCGATTCCGCTTTCGGCAGAAACCCCTGCGCCAGCGAATACCACGACATGGCGGGCTTTGCGTAGCGCATCGACGAGCGCGGAGTCGAGGATCATTGAGGGGCTTCCTGCGGCGTCGGAGCGCTTTCCAGTCGATTGCGCCCGGCGGCCTTGGCGCGGTAGAGCGCGCGGTCGGCGGCTTCGATAAGGGCCTGCGGGCTGCTGTCGCCGCCGGCGGGCAGGGTGGCTATGCCAATGCTCGCGGTGATGCGGCCCAGCGGGCTGCCGGCATGGGTGAGGTTGGCGCCTTGCAGGCGCTGCATGAACTGCTCGGCCACGGCCAGGGCGCCGTCAGGGCCGGTATTGGGCAGGATCACCGCCAGCTCCTCGCCGCCATAGCGCGCGGCGAGATCGGCGGGGCGTCGCACGCTGTCAGCGAGGACGCGGCCAATGCGCCGCAGGCAGTCGTCGCCGGCCGGATGGCCGTAGGTGTCGTTGAAGCGCTTGAAGTGGTCCACATCGATCAGCAGCAGCCCCAGCGGCGAGCGTTCGCGATGGGCGCGGCGCAGTTCTGCGATCAGGTGGTCGTCGAAGCTGCGGCGGTTCTCAAGGCCGGTGAGCGGGTCGCGCGAGGCGAGTACTTCCAGTTGGCGGTTCGCCTTGAGCAGGTCTTCGCGGGCGTCGCGTAGCAGGCGCTCGGTGCCAATGCGGCGCTGGATGGCGAGGATCAGCAGGCTGCCGATGACCACGATGATCATCAGCAGGCCGAAGGCGATGGCCACCGTTCGCAGGGCGTCCGAGCGCCAGGCGGCCAGGGCTTCGTCCTTGCCCAGGGCGACCGAGGTCACCAGCGGGTAGCGATCGTTCTTGCGGAAGGCGTAGATGCGTTCGGTGCCGTCCAGCGAGGAAGCGAAGGTGGCGCTGCCGACGTTATTGCTCTGCAGGTACTGGGTGAAGATCGGTGAGCGCGAAAGCACGCGCCCCATGTCGCTCTCGCGGAACGGATAGCGCACCAGCACCTGGCCGTTGCTGATGGCCACGCCGATGGCACCGGTCTTGCCAATGTCGATCTTGCCGAACAGCCGCAGGAAGTCCTGTACACCCAGAGCAGCGACTATCACCCCGGCGAAGTTGCCCTGGGCGTCGTTGTAGCGGCGGCTGACGGTAATTACCCAGACGCCGGTGGCGCGGCTGCGGATCGGCTCGCCGATATAGGCGTCCAGCGAGGGATTGTCGCGGTGGTGGATGAAATAGCCACGGTCGGCGCTGTTGGCGCCAGGCGGGAAGGGGCCGTTGGAGGTCATCAGCCAGTTGCCCTGGGCATCGTAGATGCCGATGCCGTTGAGCTGCGCGAGCAGGTGCTGCTGGTTGCGCACCAGGTCGTTCAGTCGCTGCAGTTGGGGCGCGCCACGTCCCTCGTGCTCCAGGCGTTCGGCCAGGCCGAGCAGCAGCATGGAACTCTGGGTGACGATGCCTTCGACGTAGGTGTCCAGCGCCTGCGTGAGGTTGAGGTTGTGCGTGGTGGTTTCCGCCAGCGTACGCTCGCGCGCCGACCACAGTTCCCAGGCGGTGGCGGCGGCCACGGCGAGGCTGATGATCGACAGCAGGAGGATGGCTAGGCGGATGTCGCGTTTCACTCAGGCCTCGTTGGGTCGGTCCCTGTGGCGGTTGCCGTGCGCGGCGGGCATTGCCCGGCTGGAGAGCAGGGAGACGCCTCCCGCATGCGCCGGGTTACGTGTCGTTCGTCAGACGCCGGGCATGCCGCTGAGTTGCACACGGTTGCGGCCTTTCTGCTTTGCGACGTACAGATGTCGGTCGCAGCGGGCGAGCAACTCGCGTGGCTCGCTCAGGCCGCCCTCGTTGGCCATCGCCGCACCGAGGCTGATGGTCAGGAAGCGCAGGCTGTCGGGCCGGTACAGATGTTCGATGCCCAGGCTCGTCACCTGCTCGCGCAGCCGCTCGGCGACACAGCGCAAGTCTTCGGCGCTGGTCGCCTCCAACAGGATGGCGAACTCCTCGCCGCCATAACGATAGACGTTGGCGCGGCCGCCGCGCAGGGTGCCGACCAGGCTCTCGGCCACCTGGCACAGGCAGCGGTCACCGGCCTGGTGGCCGTAATGGTCGTTGTAGGGCTTGAAGTAGTCGATGTCGGCCATGAGCAGGGCAAAGGGCCGGCCGTGGGCGCGCATGCCATGCCAGCTCTCGTTGAGCTGCAGATCCAGTGCACGGCGGTTGCCTACGCCAGTGAGGCCGTCGGTGGCAGCTAGCTCCTGCAGGCGCAGGTTCAGCGCGGCGAGCTCGGTGCGCTGGCGTTTTTCCTCAAGGTCGGCGAGAAAGGCCTGGCGCACGCCCTTGATGTTGGTCCAGCTGATGAAAAGGCTGAACAGCGCGATGGGCAGGTAGACCAGGGTGAAGATCAGCAGCGGCTTGGCGGCGCCGTCGTGGATCAGCCAGACGTTGTAGAGAATGATCGCCGTGATGATCGCCGAGACCAGCGCGATACCCTTGAAGGAATAGCGTACGCCGAGGTTGCCCAATAGGACGAACACCACCGAGGCGTAGAGGAAGAAGGGCACGTCCGGCGAGGCGCTGCGCTTGAGCAGTTCAAACCAGGCGATGGTGGAGATGATGTCGTGTACCGGCATCAGCAGGTCCATCACCAGCACGCTGCGGCTGAAGCGGAACACCAGGAAGATATTGAGCAGCCCGACCAGGCTCAGGGCAGTACGCAGGAACAGCGATTCCTTGGCCATGTCCGGGATCAGCAGCGCGTCCGCCAGAACGTAGGAGTCGTAGGCGGCCATGGCGATGAAGTTGATCGCCAGCAGGAAGCGCCGGTAATGCTGCACCACGTACGCCTTGTAGGCATCCTGCAGGCGCGGCGGAATTCTCCCCTGGTACTGCTGCCGGGGAGGAGCGGCGGGGAACTCGGGTGCGGTCATCGAGAGTGGGAGCCTGTGTCTGCCATCCAGGGCGAATGCTGGCCAAAGGCTAGAGTAGGGTGCGGCACCATCGGCGTCCAGCAGGGCGATGCATAGGCTGTACCAAAACTTCGGTCCCTGCATATTGGCTCTGCCACGAGGGTCACTAATGGATCTTTATAGGGTGCCAATGCGGCGGCATTATGACCGTATTCACCTGCTGTCGAGGCTTTACATGTACGTACCTGCGCATTTCGAGGAAACCCGCCCGGACGAGCTGCACCGGCTGATCCGCGACTATCCCCTGGGCATCCTGGTGACCGGCCATGACGGCCTGCTGGACGCCAACCACCTGCCGTTCGAGCTGGAACTTTCCGGCGAGCAACCGCTGCTGCGCGCCCACGTCGCCCGCAACAACCCGGTCTGGCAGGAGGCTGACGGCGAGGAGGCACTGGTTATCTTCCGTGGCGAGCACGCCTACGTCTCGCCCAACTGGTACCCGAGCAAGCACGAGGAGCACCGCCAGGTGCCGACCTGGAACTACCAGGTGGTGCACGTGCGCGGCCGCCTCAAGGTGATGGACGAGGAGCGCTTCGTGCGCGGCGTGGTCGGCCGCCTGACCCGCACCCATGAAGCCGGCGAGGACAAGCCGTGGAAGATGAGCGACTCCACCCCGGGATTCATCAGCGGCATGCTGGCGAACATCGTCGGCATCGAGGTGGAGATCGGCGAGATCATCGGCAAGTCCAAGCTCAGCCAGAACAAGGAAGAACGTGATCGGCTGGGCGCCGCCGAGCGGCTGGAACAACTCGGCAGTAGCGAACTTTCCGCGGTGATGAAGCGCGCGGTGGACTGAGCCCGGGCCGGTGAGGCCTGTTCCAGACATGTCCGCATGTTTCAAAGGGTTGGCGGATCGGTTGCGTGGAATGTAATAATATTACAATTCACTCTCAATCGATCCCGCCCATGACCTCTGCACCGAGCCCCGCAATCCCTTCAATCGCCAAGGCCGCCACCCGACTCCACTCCATCGATGCCCTGCGCGGGCTGGTGATCCTCTTCATGCTGCTGGACCACGTCCGCGAGACGTTCTACCTGCATCTGCAGGTGAGCGACCCGATGGACGTGACCCAGACCGACCCGGCGCTGTTCATCAGCCGCACCCTGGCGCACCTGTGCGCGCCGGTATTCGTCTTCCTCACCGGGCTTTCCGCCTTCCTCTATGGCGAGAAGCACGAGGGCCGCGCGGCGGTCTCGGCCTTCCTGTTCAAGCGCGGGCTGTTCCTCGTGCTGCTGGAAGTCACCCTGGTGAACTTCGCCTGGACCTTCCAGTTCCCGCCTTCGGTCATCTACCTGCAGGTGATCTGGGCCATCGGCCTGAGCATGCTGGCGCTCTCCGCGCTGGTCTGGCTGCCGCGCGTGGCGCTGGTGGTGATGGGCGTGGCGCTGGTGGCCGGGCACAACCTGCTGGATGGCGTGCACTTCGCCGCCGGCCACTGGGCCCATGTGCCCTGGGCGGTGCTGCATGATCGCGGCTGGATCGAGGTGGGTGATGCGCTGCGCCTGCGCACGTCCTATCCGTTGCTGCCGTGGATCGGTGTGATCGCGCTCGGCTATGCGGCAGGGCCCTGGTTCGGTCGCGGGGCCGATGCTGCTCGGCGCACACGCAACCTGCTGCTGGCGGCGGCCATCGCGCTGGGCGGTTTCATCGTCCTGCGCCTGAACAACGGTTACGGCCAGAAGCCCTGGGGCGATGGTGATACCGACCTGCAACTGCTGATGAGCTTCTTCAACATTACCAAGTACCCGCCGTCGTTGCTGTTCCTGGCGCTGACCATGGGCCTCGGCCTGCTCCTGCTGGTGTTCTTCGAGCGCCGCGGGCAGGGTGCACTGGCGCGCTGGCTGGCGGTGTTCGGTGCAGCGCCGATGTTCTTCTACCTTCTGCACCTGTACGTGCTGAAGCTGCTCTACCTGGCTGCCGTGGCTGTTTTCGGGCTGAACCACGGGCAGTACTTCGGCTTCGATTCGGTGTGGGCGGTCTGGGTTGGTGCGCTGCTGCTGATCGTCGCCCTTTACCCGCCGGTGCACTGGTTCGCCGGGCTCAAGGCCCGTCGTCGCGATATCGCCTGGCTGAAGTACCTGTGAAGCTGTGCAGTTCCGCAGTGCTGCTGGCGCTGTCCGCGCCGGCGTTCGGCGCGGCGCAGGAAGAGTCCGGCGGCTTCATCGAGGACAGCCGCTGGAATCTGCTCAACCGCACCGTGTTCGACCAGCGCGAGTACCGCCACGGCGACCGCAACAGTGGCGCGCGCAATGCCTACAAACCGCGCAGCGAGCGCAACGGCTATGCGGAGGAGTGGGCCTACGGGTTGATGGGCAGCCTGCAGTCAGGCTTCACTCAGGGCAGCGTCGGCCTGGGGTTGGACGCGCACCTTTACCAGGGCTTGCTGCTGGACAGTGGCGGTGGGCGCGCCGGCAAGGCGCGACTGGTCGGCCTGGATAACGACGGCCATCCCAAGGACAGCTTCGCCCGAGGCGGCGCCGCGCTGAAGACGCGGGTGTCCTCGACGACCCTGTGGTGGGGCGAGCAGCGGGTGAAGACGCCGGTGTTCAGCTCGTCCGACAGCCGCCTGCTGCCGGAAACGGCGACCGGCTTCTTCCTCTCCAGCGAGGAGTTCTCCGGGCTGCGGCTGGTGGGCGGGCACTTCACCGAAAGCACCGACCGCAATGCCTCCAGCCATGATCGCGGCTTCGTGGTGAACTACTCCAATGCCCGCCAGGGCAATGCCTTCGACCTCGCGGGCTTCATCTATGCGCCGGCCAAGTCGGCGAGCCTGAGCCTGTTTACCTCGCGCTACGAAGACAGCTGGCGCCAGGACTACCTGGGCGGCACCGTCAGCCAGCCGCTGGGCTCGGGGCAGGACCTGTCGCTGTATGTCAATCTCTACCGCACCCGCGACACCGGGCAGGCGTTCTCCGGGCGTATCGACAACACCACCTGGAGCCTGCTCGGAGGATACGGCGTCGGTGCGCACCGGTTGAGCGTCGGTTACCAGCAGGTCGATGGCGATACGCCGTTCGACTATGTGACGCGCGGGGCGATCTTCCTCACCAATGCAGTACAGCTGTCGGACTTCAATGCGCCCAATGAGCGCTCCTGGCAGTTGCGCTACGACCTGGACCTGGCCTCCTTCGGCGCACCGGGATTGTCGATGGCGGCGGCGTATGTGCGTGGCACGGACATCGATGGCAGCCATGTCGATCCGCGCGGCGGCTACGCGTACCTGGGCTACGGCGAGGGCGGCAAGCACTGGGAGCGTGACCTGATGCTGCAATACCGGGTGCCGGAAGGCCGGGCCAAGGGCTTGCGGCTGGTGCTGATGCACAACAGTCATCGCGCCAACGCCGCGCAGACGGAGCTCAATACCGATCAGCTGCGGGTGGCCGTGGAGTACCCGCTGGACTGCGGCTTCTGATCAGAGCCCGCCGAGCAGGTCGTGAGAGTCGAGCAGGCGCCAGGCGATTTCCGGGTTCCGGTCCATTCCCCGGCGAATCGCAGCGGGAATGGCCTGACGGGTCTTGCGGCAGAGGCCGGGCTGCTCGTCGAAGTCGAACTCGATGCCGCGCATCGTGCGCACTTCGTTGAAGCCGGGAGCAATGTGCAGGCGGATGCCCAGTTGCTCGAAGAGCTTGTGCTGCATGCGTTGCAGGTCCGCCAGGTCCCTGATGTTCTCCAGGCGATCCAGCAGGCGCTGCTCTTCGTGCCGGGTGAGCAGCAGGATGCGCAGGTCGGCGTTGGGGGTTTGCAGCAGGCGCTCCCGGTCGCAGTTGCAGGCGCCGGGCGGGCATTGCTGGCGGAGCGGGAGAGTGGCGGTCATGTCCCGATCATAGCGGGGGATCGGGAGTTTGCGCAGGGGCGGTCTTGTTTTAGTAGGAGCGAGCTTGCTCCTACAGTTCGGGTCAGGTCTTGGCGGTTGGCTGTAGGTGGCCTGCGGCCCCCTCACCCTGACCCTCTCCCGGAGGGAGAGGGGACTGTTTCGGTGCGGGCGCTTGGCACGGTGCAACCGGCTGACTCAGAGCGTCACGGCCGGCTCGGACGGCTCCCTCTCCCCTGGGGAGAGGGCTGGGGTGAGGGGTTTCAAGCTTGGCGCCGAAGCCGAAGCCGACATCCTCAGTGCGCCGGCTTGCGGATGGTCTTGAGCAGGTCTTCCGGGCTGATCTGCCCGACGATGTTGCTCACGCCTTCGCTGCCCGGCTGCGGCAGACCGAGGATGTGGCCCTTGATCTTGCCGATGACGTGCATCTCGCACGGCTTGCAGTCGAACTTCAGGGTCAGCACTTCGTCGCCGTGGATCAGTTGCATCGGCTGCACCTTGGTGCGTACGCCGGTGACGCCCTTGGCCTGTTTCGGGCACAGGTTGAAGGAGAAGCGCAGGCAGTGCTTGGTGATCATCACCGGCACTTCGCCGGTTTCCTCGTGGGCCTCGTAGGCCGCGTCGATCAGCTGCACGCCGTGGCGGTGGTAGAACGCGCGGGCCTTCTCGTTGTACACGTTGTACAGGAACGACAGGTGCGACTCCGGGTACACCGGCGGTGGGTTGGTCTCGGCCTTGCGGCCGCCGCGCGGGTGGGCCTGCACGCGGGCTTCGGTCAGCGCTTCGATGGCCTCACGGCGCAGCGACTTGAGCTGGGAGTTGGGGATGAAGAACGCCTGCGGGGCATCCAGCTCGATCCGGTCGGCGTGGTACTGGGTGGTGCCCAGCTGGCCGAGCAGATCGTGCAACTGGTCCAGCGCCTGCTCCGGTTTGTTGGCGGCGCCGAACGGGCCGTCCAGGGAGACGCTGACGCTGACACCTTCCTCGCTGGTGGCGGTCAAGTCCAGGCGCTCTTCGCGCAGTTTGGCGACCCACGACAGGCCGACGCGGCGCTCGGCGGAGGTCTTCTGCAGCGCCTGCTGCCAGTTGTGGTCGAGGTTGCGCGACAGCGGGTGGTTCGGGCGCAGGCGGTAGAGGCCCTCGGGCATCTCGTTGGGCTCGACGCGGTAGCGGTAGCGCTTCTCGCCGTCCTCTTCGAACTCACCTTTCGGCTCGGCGATGTTGGCGCGGAAACCGACCACTTCGCGCTTCACCAGCACGTTGAGGCCGTCGCCGTTGGACAGCGGGTCCTTGGTCACCACCAGCATGTCGCGCTTGCCGACCTTTTCCACGCTGCCCACCGGCAGGCCGGTGAAGGTCGGCGAGTCGAACGCCCCGATGTCGATCTTGCGGTCGCTGACAAAGTAGTCGGTGCTGCCGCGGTGGAAGGTCTTGTCCGGGTCCGGCACGAAGAAGTGGTCAGTGCGGCCGCTGGAGGCGTGGGCCAGGTCCGGGCGCTCGGCGAGGATGCCGTCCAGTCGCTGGCGGTAATAGGCAGTGATGTTCTTCACGTAGCCCATGTCCTTGTAGCGGCCTTCGATCTTGAAGGAGCGCACGCCGGCGTCCACCAGGGCGCTGAGGTTGGCGCTCTGGTTGTTGTCCTTCATCGACAGCAGGTGCTTCTCGAAGGCCACCACGCGACCCTGGTCATCCTTCAGGGTGTAAGGCAGGCGGCAGGCCTGGGAGCAGTCGCCGCGGTTGGCGCTGCGGCCAGTCTGGGCGTGGGAGATGTTGCACTGGCCGGAGAAGGCAACGCACAGCGCGCCGTGGATAAAGAACTCGATGGCGGCATCGGTCTCATCGGCGATGGCGCGGATTTCCGCAAGGTTCAGCTCGCGGGCCAGCACCAGCTGGGAGAAACCTGCCTGATCGAGGAACTTCGCCCGCTCCAGGGTACGGATGTCGGTCTGGGTGCTGGCGTGCAGCTCGATCGGCGGAATGTCCAGCTCCATGATGCCCAGGTCCTGCACGATCAGCGCATCGACGCCGGCGTCGTAGAGCTGGTGGATCAGCGCGCGCGCCGGCTCCAGCTCGTTGTCGTGGAGGATGGTGTTGATCGTGGTGAACACCCGCGCGTGGTAGCGGTGGGCGAACTCCACCAGCTGGGCGATATCGCTCACCTCGTTGCAGGCATTGTGCCGCGCGCCGAAGCTCGGGCCGCCGATGTAGACGGCGTCGGCGCCATGCAGGATGGCCTCGCGGGCGATGGACACATCGCGGGCAGGGCTGAGCAGTTCCAGATGGTGTTTGGGCAAGGACATGGTTTCTTCTTTATCAGGCGTGCTGGTCAGGTGTGCTTATCAGGTGCGGCACGGGCAATCGCGCATTGTACCGGGCAAACGCCGCGCCGGCATCCGCGGCATGCCGGGCGGTGGCACGGTTGGTCGCCAGTCCACCAGCTCCTCGCCAAACCTGTAGGGGCGGGCGGCTCTTTAGACGTGCGATGGGCGCGCGATCGCGCCCATCGGGCGCTCCTGCAGGTCGCACCGCCACCTCCGGCACTTCTGCAACGCCGTTTTGAACGCCCTTGCAGAACTGCAAAGTGACCCTGCAACCCTGTCTATTCCGCGCTTTGCGGGCATGGATCAAGATTCGTTCGTCCTTTCGGAACACCTCCCCCACTTTCAAGGAACCGAATCATGAACGCCAAGCAATCCCTGCTCGCCGCCTCCCTCGCCCTGGCCATCGGCAACGTTTTCGCCGCCGGCAACCCCACCGTCGAACACAATACCCAGGCCTTCCTCGAAGCCCTGGAAGCCGGCAAGGGCCAGCCGCTGGAAACCCTTTCGCCGAAAGACGCCCGTGCGGTGCTGACTGGCGCCCAGGCGTCGGTGAAGGTCGACCTCTCCGGCACCCAGGTCAGCGAGAAGACCGTGCAGACCGACGTCGGCCCGGTGAAGCTGACCATCGTCCGCCCGGCCGGCGTGAAGGGCACGCTGCCGGTGTTCATGTTCTTCCACGGCGGCGGCTGGGTGCTGGGTGACTACCCGACCCACGCCCGCCTGATCCACGATCTGGTGGTGAACTCCGGCGCGGTCGCTGTCTACGTCGACTACACGCCGTCCCCCGAGGCGCATTACCCGGTGGCGATCAACCAGGCCTACGCCGCCACCAAATGGGTTGCCGAGCACGGCAAGGAGATCAACGTCGACGGCAAGCGCCTGGCCGTGGCCGGCAACAGCGTCGGCGGCAACATGGCGGCAGTGGTCGCGCTGATGGCTAAGGACAAAGGCACGCCCAAGCTGCGCTTCCAGGCCCTGCTGTGGCCGGTGACCGATGCCAGCTTCGAGACCGGCTCGTACAACCAGTTCGCCCAGGGGCACTTCCTCTCCAAGCCGATGATGCAGTGGTTCTGGGACAGTTACACCACCGACCCGAAACAGCGCGCCGAGATCTACGCCTCGCCCCTGCGTGCCACCACCGACCAGCTCAAGGGCCTGCCGCCGACCCTGATCCAGACCGCCGAATCCGATGTGCTGCGTGATGAGGGCGAAGCCTACGGTCGCAAACTTGACGCCGCCGGTGTGGCTGTCACTTCCGTGCGCTACAACGGAATGATCCACGACTACGGTCTGCTCAACGTGGTGAGCAAGGTGCCGGCGGTACAGGCCGCCATGCGCCAGGCCGGTGAAGAGCTGAAGGCTCACCTGCAGTAAGCCGCTTACCTCCCTCGCCACGGGGCGGGGGAGGTCACTTCTCTGAAGGCCTTTTTGGAGAGAATCCCGATGAGCCAGCCCACGCAGCAAGAATCCGTCACCCTGATCATCCGCCACCGCGCGCGCCCCGAGAGCGTCGCCGCCTATGAAATCATCCTGCGCGAACTGACCCGTGCCGCCAGCGAGTTCCCCGGTCACCTGGGTGTGGACGTGATGCGCCAGGGCGACCACTTCACCTCGGTCCTGCGCTTCGCCAGCGCCAACGAACTGCAGGCCTGGCTCGACTCGCCGCAGCGTCACGAGCTGATTGAGCGCGCCAACCCGCACCTGCTCGACGTCGAACAGAAGGAATTGCACACCGCCCATGAATTCTGGTTCACCACCCCGGACAACCCGCAGAAGCAGCCGCCGCGCTGGAAGCAGGCGGCCATTTCCTACCTGGTGATCCTGCCGCTGGTGATGCTGGTGCCGCAGCTGTGGCGCCCGCTGTTCGCGCAGGTCCCGCTGCTGGGCAGCTTCGTGCCCGCCAACATGCTCATCGTCGCGACCATCGTCCTGCTGGTGGTCTACGTTTTCATGCCACGGGCCACGCGCCTGTTCTCCGCCTGGCTCAATGCCCGCTGATCGAAAGAGGAACTTCGCCATGTACGCCGACCTGATCCTGACCAACGGCCGCTTCCACACCATCGACCGCGAGAAACCCGAGGCCACCGCGGTGGCCATCGCCGACGGCAAGTTCATCGCCGTCGGCACCGAAGCCGAGGCCATGGCCTTCCGCGCCGGCGCCACCCGCGTCATCGACCTCAAGGGGCGCACGGCGATCCCCGGCCTCAACGACTCGCACCTGCACCTGATCCGCGGCGGGCTGAACTACAACCTCGAACTGCGCTGGGAAGGCGTGCCGTCCCTGGCCGACGCCCTGCGCCTGCTGAAAGAGCAGGCCCTGCGCACGCCGTCGCCGCAATGGGTGCGCGTGGTGGGTGGCTGGAACGAATTCCAGTTCGCCGAGAAGCGCATGCCGACCATCGAGGAGCTGAACCAGGCCGCGCCGGACACCCCGGTGTTCGTCCTGCACCTGTATGACCGCGCGCTGCTCAACCGTGCGGCGCTGCGGGTCGTCGGCTACACGAAAGACACCCCGAACCCACCCGGCGGCGAGATCGTCCGCGACAGCAAGGGTGAGCCCACCGGCATGCTGGTGGCGCGGCCCAACGCGATGATCCTCTACGCGACCCTGGCCAAGGGGCCGAAGCTGCCGTTCGACTACCAGGTCAACTCCACCCGCCAGTTCATGCGCGAGCTGAATCGCCTGGGCGTCACCAGCGCCATCGACGCCGGCGGCGGCTTCCAGAACTACCCGGACGACTACCAGGTGATCGAGCAGCTGGAGAAAGACAACCAGCTCACCGTGCGCATCGCCTACAACCTGTTCACCCAGAAACCCAAGGAAGAACTGGCCGATTTCAAGAACTGGACCAGCAGCGTCCAGTACGGCCAGGGCAGCGACTTCCTGCGGCACAACGGCGCCGGTGAGATGCTGGTGTTCTCGGCGGCCGACTTCGAGGACTTCCTTGAGCCCCGCCCCGACCTGCCCGGCACCATGGAGGCCGAACTGGAGCCGGTGGTGCGCCACCTGGTCGAGCAGCGCTGGCCGTTCCGCCTGCACGCGACCTATGACGAGTCCATTTCGCGCATGCTCGATGTGTTCGAGAAGGTCAACCTGGACATCCCGTTCAACGGCCTGCACTGGTTCTTCGACCACTGCGAAACCATCTCGCCGAAGAACATCGAGCGGGTGAGGGCGCTGGGCGGCGGTATCGCCATCCAGGACCGCATGGCGTTCCAGGGCGAGTACTTCGTCGATCGCTACGGCAAGCAGGCCGCCGAGGCCACGCCGCCGATCAAGCGCATGCTGGCCGAAGGCGTGCCGGTGGGCGCCGGCACCGATGCCACTCGCGTCTCCAGCTACAACCCCTGGACCTCGCTGTACTGGATGGTCAGCGGCAAGACCGTCGGCGGGATGGAGCTGTACCCGGAAGGGCTGCCTCGCAGCACCGCGCTGGAGCTGTACACCCACGGCAGCGCCTGGTTCTCCAGCGAACAGGGCAAAAAGGGAATGATCAAGGTCGGGCAGATGGCCGACCTGGCGGTGCTCTCGGCGGACTACTTCAACGTGCCGGAGGAAGAGATCAAGGCCATCGAATCGGTGCTGACCGTGGTGGACGGCCGTGTTGTGTTCGGCAGCGGCGACTTCGAGCGCCAAGCGCCGAGCGCTATCCCGGTGCTGCCGGACTGGTCCCCGGTGGCAAAGGTCCCCGGCCACTGGCGTCCGCAGGCTCCGCTGCAGAATGCCGTGCACCAATGCGTCGGTTCCTGCGGCGTGCATGGCCACAGCCACGAACGCGCCCGCCAGTCGAGCGTGCCGGTGAGTGACTTCCAGGGCTTCTGGGGCGCCTTCGGCTGTTCCTGCTTCGCCTTCTGAAGCTCGCGCAGCGACCTGGAGCTCTTCTGTAGGAGCGAGCTTACTTGCGAACCCGCTTAACGCCGGATCGATCGGGCGAAGGGCATTTCGTGAGCAAGCTCGCTGCTACAGGGAGAATCGGTGCGCTCCTCGCGGATTAGCGACGGGAGAGCCTGCTCCCTGTTCGCGAATCACCAAAGCCCACCCTGACCGGGTCGTTCCCGCTAGAACCCCACCAACTGCCCCACGGCCTGCGCCTGCGGGTCGTCGCTGCGGCTCACCAGGGCGTAGTTGTAGCCGCCCTGGCTCCAGTAGCGCGCCAACAGGTCGCCATCCGTGCGCTGCCCCTGTGGCAACATCTCGTGGCGCGGGCCCGGCGGGCGGATGAAGAAGGTCAACCGCCGCCCCTGGCTATCCTCGTAGATCACCAGTGCCGCCGCGCCCTGTTCGGTGGCGAGCAGGCGCGCGCCCACTGTCTTCAAGCCGACCTGCTCCAGCGCGGGCGGCGGGGCGGCATCCTTCAGGTAGTGCGACAGCCAGCCGCGCAAATCGCCACCGTCGCGCAGGTCCAACCCCGTCTGGCCGGCATCGGCAAATAGTCGATAGGCCTGCACCGCGTCCTGCATCGGCACCATGCCGCGCATCATCGCGTCACCGCGCATCTGCCAGCCGCCCATGCCGCCAACGCCCAGCGCAATCAGCAGGGCCGCCGCGGTGGCAAGGCGCGAGCGCCGCCGCTGCTGGAGCTGCCGGCGAATACGCGCCGGATCGAGCTGCTCGGGCAGCGCACCACGGGCCTGCCCGGCAAAGGCCGCGCGCAGTTGCTGGGCATCCTGGCGCCAGCCTTCCACGCGACGGGCGTCGTCCGGGTGGGCGGCGAGCCAGGCTTCCACCCACTGGCGGCGCGTCGGGTCCAGCTGATCGTCAATGTAAGCGTGCAGATCCTGTTCCTGGGGAGTGCCGTCGGGAATGCGTTCGTTCATTTCAGTACCCGCAAAGAAGGAGTCGCCGCCTGTCCTTCGCTCAGCGCGCGCAGCGCCGTGCGCGCGCGCGACAGGCGGGACATGACGGTGCCCATGGGAATATCCAGAGTCTCGGCCACCTCGCGGTAGCTCAGGCCTTCGACGCTGACCAGCGTCAGCAGCGCGCGCTGCTCGGCGGGCAAGCGTTCGAAGGCCTCCAGCGTCGAGCGCGCACTGACGATGTCTTCCGGCGATGCGCTCACCGCGCTGTCCGCACCGAACAGGCTGAGCAGGCGCGCATAGCGTTTCGCCCGACGCTGCCCGTCGATGAAGTGCCGGTAGAGGATCGAGAACAGCCAGGCGCGCAGGTCGCCGTCGTCGCGGCGGCCGGTCCAGGCCGACAGAGCCTTCTCCAGGGTCGCCTGGACCAGGTCGTCGGCGCTGCTCGTGCTGCGGGTCAGCGACAGCGCGAAGCGCCGCAGCCGGGGCAGCAGTTCGCGCAGTGAATGGTCGTCCAGTGAGTGCATCGGGGCGCCAGGAATGGGTGGGTTCGAGCGAGAAAGACGAACGCAGCGGCGATCTATTCCCGTCGCGGGAAAAATAATTTATTCGCCATCGGCGGGAATAACCCGTCGCACGGTGCGTCGTACCGGCTCAACGCATTCAGCCTAAGCCTGAGGAGCTGGAAATGACAGAAACACCGCCCACCGCACCCAACGTGCCCCTGCGCCTGGCCGCCATCGGCGCCGTGGTGCTCGGCGTGGCCGCCGTCTTCGCCTACGTCGCCGGCTGGCTCGATCCGCAGCGGCTCACCCCGGCCAGCGTGATCAACACCCTGGAGCACAACGGTGGCGTCTACCCCGGCTACCGGCGCAACCACGCCAAGGGCCTGTGCGTCATCGGCCACTTCGACAGCAATGGCGGCGCGGCCAATCTGTCCCGCGCCAGCCTGTTCTCCGTCGGTCGCGTGCCGGTGGTAGGGCGCCTCGCCATTCCCGGCGGCAACCCCAAGGCCAGCGACGGCGCCGCGCCGATCCGCAGCCTGGCGTTGCGCTTCCAGCCGGCTGATGGCCAGGAATGGCGCACCGGCATGAACGCCATGCCGGTCTTCGTCGTCCGCGACGTCGCCAGCTTCTACGCGCTGCAGCAGGCCACCGCGCCGCAGCCGGGCACCGGCAAGCCCGACCCGGAAAAGGCCGGCGCCTTCTTCAAGTCGCACCCCGAGACGCAGGCCTTCCTCAAGTGGGCCAAGACCTCGACACCGTCCTCCAGCTACGCCAACAGCGCCTACTACAGCCTCAACGCCTTCTACCTGGTGAACAAGGACGGCAAGGAACAGCCGGTGCGCTGGTCCGTGCAGCCCGAAGCGCCGGTCGAGCCGCTGGCCGCCGAGAAGCGCGGTGACGCCGACTTCCTCGCCGCCGAACTGGCCCAGCGAATCGCCGCCGGCCCGTTGCGCTGGCGCCTGCAGTTCACCCTCGGCGAACCCGGCGACAGCACCGTCGACCCCACCCAGGCCTGGCCCGACAGCCGCCGCACCGTGGATGCCGGCGAACTGGTGATTGAACGCCTACAGCCGGAAATCGGCGGCGACTGCCGCGACATCAACTACGACCCGCTGATCCTCCCCGACGGCATCCGCGCCTCCGATGACCCGCTGCTCAGCGCTCGCTCGGCCGCCTACTCGGAGTCCTTCAACCGTCGTACCCGTGAGCAGGCCCAGGAGACCCACTGATGAAACCGATCTACTTCCCGCTCTCCCTGCGCGTGCTGCACTGGCTGATGGCCGTGCTGGTGCTCGCCATGCTGCTGATCGGCCTGGGGATGGTCGCCAGCGTCTCGCCGCGCCATGCTGCGCTGGTCGCCATCCACAAACCCCTGGGCGCCGCGCTGCTGGTGCTCGTGCTGCTACGCATCCTGGTGCGCCTGACCAGTCGCATCCCCGCACTGCCCAGCGACATGCCCGGCTGGCAACGCAGCGCCGCGCACCTCTCGCACCTGGCGCTCTACGGCCTGCTGCTGGCCCAGCCGCTGGTGGGTTGGACCATGCAATCCGCGGGCGGCTACCCTGTCGTGCTCTGGGGCGGCTTCGAACTGCCCGCGCTGGTCTCGCCGTCGGTGCAACTGCATACCATCCTGCGTAGCGCCCACTCCTTCATCGCCTACGCGCTACTGGCAACCATCCTCCTGCACCTCGCCGCCGCGCTGTTCCACGGGCTCATCCGCCGCGACGAAGTCCTCCCGAGCATGACCGGAGCATCCATGCCGCGCAGCTCCAGCGGAGAACGGCCATGAAGCGCTTGCTCGCTGCCGCCTGCCTCCTCACCTCCTGCGCGGCCCTCGCCGCGCAGGGCGTTCCACCCGAGCAGGACTACCACTATGGCCAGAAACTCGACATCAAGCGCGTGGTGCAACAGCCGGACCTTGGGTTCTGCGGAATCCGCGAGGTTGAGATGACCTACGAGGACAGCGCCGGGCAGCGGCATTCGCTGCGGTATCCGGTTTGGGGGCAGGGGTGTGGGAATGAGAACTGACCCTGAGACACAGGGCCAGCTGGAAGTGCGCTGCCTGATTGATCCGCTCAGGCAGCCAAGCTACTTCTGAAAAGCTTCAGGCCCAAGGCAACGCAATACGAAATGCCGCAGAACATGAATGCGTAGAGCAGATTGAACACTGGCTGATTCTCCGTCAGCAGACGCAACAGCAAATGGCCGTTGCGATGTGCCGATGAGCCGCCGGCTTCGGAAAAGCCAAGGTAGAACGAGCCGCACGGGAAAAACGAATAGCTCAGCAGAGTGGCAGCCGAAGCCGTCAACCAACATGCGGCCGATACGCTTGCGCCATTGCGCGTTCTCATCAGCTCCTTCGTGCTGTATGTGCCCAACAGCAGGAAACATGCGATCCCCGCTGTGATGAGCGGAATACCCACGGCGGGGATCATCACGCGCGAACTATCCAGCCAGTAATCAGCGTTGCAGCTGATCGACAGCAGTCCAGTTGCAACGCTGAAGATTGCGCCATCGCCCACTGGCAGCAGAGAGACCACTGAAACAACTACGAAGTTTGCGAGGAGCAGTAGGAAACCGATTCTTCCAATAGGCATGCCGAATCCTTGGCGTTTGAACGGGTAATTGCAGGCGGGGGAGTAGATTACTTCCGTTGTGTTGGAACAGGGCGCAGATTCAGCGGCTCCGGGCCGTGCGAGCGGAAGTCGGCGTCCTCTGGCTTCTCGCCATCCGCACTTTGCGGCCTGTCTCCACAAACGGCGTAACGATCAGGCTCCACAGCGAAGAATACTTCTCGTCATCCTGCTCCCCGGCGCCGAACCGGATCGGCTCTGGCGCGCGCTGGGTGACGTAGAGCGTGCCGAACATCCAGTCCCACAGCGACAGGTTGATGCCAAAGTTCTTGTTGAAGTGACGGGGCGCGTCGCTGTGGTGGATCTGGTGTTGGGCGGGGCTGTTCACCACGTGTTCGATCACCGGCCCGAACGACAGCCACACATGGCTGTGGCGCAGGTTTGTCGCCAGCACGTTGAACAGCAGGATCATGTAGGTCACGCCGAACAGCGTATAGGCGCTGATTTCCCCGCCGCAGATGTACCAGAAGATGCCTGCATAGGCGCCCAGGGCGAAGGCGCCGGCCAGCTTCGCCGCCAGTTTCTCCACGAAGTGTACGCGGCTCGCGGTGATGGGCGTCAGCACCGCCGCCGAGTGATGGACCTTGTGGAACGCCCACAGCCAGCGCGAATGGAAGGCGCGGTGCACCCAGTAGTTCTTGAAGTCGCTGACCAGGAACACGCCCAGTCCGTAGAGCAGCGACAGGCCGAGATTCGTCCCCGCCTGCGGTCGCGCGCCCCACAGATTGGTGAAGAAGGTGATGTAGTCGCCCGAGCGCAGGATATACGGATCGACCAACCCGATGATGGGCACCAGCAACGCCACATTGAGGATGCCGCGCATCAGGTAGTAGCGGTAATCCAGCAGCGCCGAGCGATGCAGATTCACCCGGCTGCCGCCAATGAACTGCCAGAACGACGCCGTCTGCGTCAGCCCGCGCTGTCGGCGGAAGCGGAACAGCACGTAGGCGATGGCGTAGGAGCACAGCAAAAACAACACGCCGACGCGGCCGCTCAGGTCGAAGAGGCCGGCGACCTGGTTGGTGACCGGGGTGATCATCCACTCGGTGAGATGACGGTGGAGGTGCGAGAGGTCGGGCATGGGCGTCGGGCGTTGATCGTGTCGGTAAGGTGTCGCGGCCTTGAAGCCCGCAATCAGATGGGCGGCCCGTGGAGGCGCTTGTTCTTGTTGACGTGACAAGGCGGAGCGTTTCGAACGCTGTCACGCGTGTCGATCAGGATGGGACGGGGTGGCTCTTGCTGTCAAAGCTTGAGATCGCAGGGGCAGATACTGGCGACAGGAGGTCCTGAGCGGCCCGACGCGGGAGCAGCGCCGAAATGCCGATGGCTGAGGGATGGCGCGGGAGATGGTGGCGGAGGGAGGGAGTGATTGTTGGTTGGGTGTGGGTTCGCGAGCGAGCTCGCTCCTGCAATAGCAGGCGACTGGGGATTCCCCAGTTGGGCTTTGCCATTTCCCCAGTCCTGGCTGCGCACTCCGCCCCGGCGGGAGAGAGGACCGTTCGATGTGAGTCATGCCCTGATGTTAGTCGGACAGGGCATGACTCTTTGATCGCCAATCAGGCAGTCGGCGGGGTGCCTTCTGCGTTGGCCACCACAGCGTCGATCTGGATCAGCGCGCCCTTGGGCAATGCGCCTATGGCTACTGTCCGGCGGGCGGGGACGCCGCCAGGGAAGTAGCTGGCGTACACCTCATCGACGGCGGCGATGTCGTCGATGTTCTTCAGGTAGAGGTTGACCTTCACTACATCGGCCAGTGCGTGGTCGATGCTTTCGACGATGGCCTTGAGGTGCTTGAAGCACTGGCCGGCCTGTTCCTTGATGCCGCCTGCCACCAGTTCACCGGTCTTCACGTCCAGCGGCAACTGGGCGGAGATGTGGTTGTAGTGGGAGAAGGCAACGGTCTGGGTGGAGTAGGGGCATTTGGGCGCGGCGTCGGTGTTGTGGGCCTTGATGACGATGCCGTGGCGGTCTTCGACGGCTTGCGGGGGCGTGCCGTCGCCGTGGGAGACCACGGCTTCGACTTGCACCAGGGCGTCCATTGGCAGGGCTTGCGCCTGTACCACGGTGCGCGCCGGGACGTAGCCGACGGCGCGGGCGATGGCCGAGTCGGGGAAGAAGGTGGTGTAGACCTTGTTCACTGCCTGCATGTCAGCGAGGTTCTTGACGAAGACAGTGATGCGCACGATGTCATCGAAGGGCACGTCGATGCTTTCGAGGATGGTCTTGATGTTGCGCAGGCACTGCTGGGTCTGTTCCTCGACGCCGCCGGCGACCAGCTTCCCGGTGCGCGGGTCGATGGGCAGCTGGGCGCTGAGGTTGTTGTAGTGGGAGAAGGCGACGGTCTGGGTGGACAGCGTGCTCAGCGGCGCGCTCTCGGTGTTGCGTTCGACCTTGATCAGGTCGCCGGCCTGCGGGGCGTTGGGGATGGTGCCTTCGCCGCAGGTGATGAGCGCCTCGACCTGTACCTGGGCGCCCAGCGGCAGGGCGGTCACGCCGACGGTGGTGAGCGTCGGCAGGTAGTCGGGGAAGAAGGCCGCGTGCACCTTGGCGACGGCTTCGGCGTCAGCGATGTTGGTCAGGAAGATGGAGATGCGGACAGTGTCGTTCAGGTTGTGACCGATGCTTTCGACGACGGCCTTGAGGTTCCTGTAGCACTGTTCGGCCTGTTCCTTGGCGCCGCCGGCCACCAGCTTGCCGCTGCTCGGGTCGACGGGCAACTGGGCGGAAAGGTTGTTGTAGTGGGAGAAAGCGACGGTTTGGGCGTAGGGGCCGAGGTTTTGCGGGGCCTTGTCGGTATTACGTGCCAGAACTGCGTTGTAGCCACTCATGTAGGTGCTCCCTGGTTCGCTGGGAATCCGTGGATTGGGTGGCAAACGCTTCGTCCATTGCGATATCGGTCGTTGCCACTATCGGTTCAGACGACGGATATCAAGCTCGTCGAGAGGCGCGCAGACTATCGAGTCTTGAGGGGTGACCCCTTTGACTTAAGGCAAGCGTAGTGGGGTCTTCTTACCGGGTTGTTTCAATTGGCGATGGGGATTGGTCGCGATATTGCGAAAGGGACTTCTGAAAGCAGGGTGGGTGCTTCTCATGGAGGCGCGGCGCAGAGGGTTCCCTCTCCCCCGCCCTGGCTGCGCGCCCCGCTCCGAAGGGAGAAGGGGCAGACCGTGCCGGCTGATGCTGCTGGTTCTCTTTGCGCCGAACGGTCCCCTCTCCCGCCTGAGGAGCGGGGCGCGCAGCCAGGGTTAGGGAGAGGGGCTCCTGGCGGCTGCCTAGGGTCAGAAGATGTAGTCAGTGGTCAGGAAGCTCGAATCGCGGTCGCGGATGATCTGGCTGATCAGCGCCTTGTTGGCGTCGGTGAAGCGCGTGGCCACCAGCGTGCGGATGGAGAAGGTGCGCAGGGCGTCGTGGACCGAGAGGGTGCCTTCGGCGGAGTTCTTGCGGCCGTTGAAGGGGTAGCTGTCCGGGCCGCGCTGGCACTGAGCGTTGATGTTGATGCGGCCGACCTGGTTGACGAAGGCATCCACCAGCGGGCCGATCTGCTCGGGATCGTCGCCGAACAGGCTGAGCTGCTGGCCGTAGTCGGACTGCAGGACGTAATCGATCACCTCGTCCAGCTCGCGGTACGGCACCACCGGCACCAGCGGGCCGAACTGTTCCTCGTTGTACAGGCGCATGTCCGCGCGCACCGGGCTGAGCAGTGCGGGATAGAAGAAGCTTTCACGGCTCTCGCCGCCGCCGGGGTTGATGACCTTGGCACCCTTGGCCAGGGCGTCCTGCAGCAGGCCGTTGAGGTAGTCGACCTTGCCCGGCTCGGGCAGCGGCGTTAGCGCCACGCCGGACTCCCAGGGCATGCCGGGTTTGAGTTCGGCGAGCTTGGCACTGAACTTGGCGAGGAAGCTGTCCAGCACGTCTTCGTGGACGAAGAGGATCTTCAGCGCGGTGCAGCGCTGGCCGTTGAAGGAGAGGGCGCCGGTGATGGCTTCGCTGACGGCGTTGTCGAGGTCGACGCTGGGCAGGACGATGCCGGGGTTCTTGGCGTCCAGCCCGAGGGCGGCGCGCAGGCGGTGTGGGCGTGGGTGGAGCTTCTTCAGGTCGGCGGCGCCGGAGTGGGTGCCGATGAAGGCGAAGACGTCGACCTTGCCGCTGGCCATGAGCGCGCTGACGGTCTCGCGGCCGCGCCCGTAGATGACGTTGATGACGCCCGGCGGGAAGCTGTCGCGGAAGGCTTCGAGCAGCGGGCGGATCAGCAGCACGCCGAACTTGGCGGGCTTGAAGACCACGGTGTTGCCCATGATCAGCGCCGGGATGAGGGTGGTGAAGGTTTCGTTCAGCGGGTAGTTGTACGGGCCCATGCACAGCGCGACGCCCAGCGGCACGCGGCGAATCTGCCCGAGGGTGCCCTGTTCCAGTTCGAAGCGGCTGGAGCGGCGGTCCAATTCCTTGAGCGCCTGGATGGTGTCGACGATGTAGTCGCAGGTCCGGTCGAACTCTTTTTCCGAGTCCTTGAGATTCTTGCCGATCTCCCACATCAGCAGCTTGACCACGGCCGTGCGCTGTTCGCGCATGCGGGAGAGGAAGCGCTCGACGTGGGCGATGCGCTCGGCCACGCGCAGGTTCGGCCACGCGCCCTGGCCGTTGTCGTAGGCGGCCACGGCGGCGTCCAGCGCGGCGAGGGCCGCGTCGGCATCCAGCAATGGCGTGCTGCCGAGGATGACCTGTTCATCGCCTTCGTCGGTAGCGAGGAAGATCGGACTGCGCACCGGCGCCAGCGGGCCGTCCCAGCGGCGCAATTCGCCGTTAACCAGGTACTCGCGCTGCTCGACGGGCGCGTCGGGGCGCCAGACGTCGGGGATGTGGGTGAGGCGGGGGAACAGGTGGTCGAGCTTGTTGTTGTCGGGCATGACTCATCCCTCGGAGAAGGTGGGCGACTGGTCTGTTCAGGACGCGTGACCGATTGCGGTCATGCGCCGTACGGAATGTCCTGGAGCCTAGCTTGGCTCAGGTAAATCGATTCAGCAACGCTGCTGAACGGGCGGATAACCGCTTGCGGTTATCCGCCGGGTTCACGGTGTGCGGGGCTGCGGCGCATAACCCGTTCCGGGTTATGCGCCCTACGGGTGCGAGGGGGTTGGCTGTGGCGTGGGCGCGGGCTGCAGGATTTCCTGCTGCTCGGCGTAGCGGGCGCGGATGTCGAAATCGCGGGGCCAGGTGGGCTGGGTGGGGGCTTTCGGAGTTGCGGAGGAAGTCACGGGCGATACCTCGTTGCAGGAATCCGGGGCGGGCGGTTGGTGGTGCTCGCCGGGTGCTGGGCGTGATGGGTATCGCTGCGCTCCACGCCATCCTACGGGGAGCTCCCAGGGGAGGAGTGCAGCGATACCCATCGATCAATGCATCAGACGAACA
Source organism: Pseudomonas sp. PDM18 (assembly GCF_014852585.1). Taxonomy (GTDB): domain Bacteria; phylum Pseudomonadota; class Gammaproteobacteria; order Pseudomonadales; family Pseudomonadaceae; genus Pseudomonas. Next base: position 140,016 of record NZ_JACVBX010000002.1, read on the forward strand.
GCGACAGCAGCAGGATGAACAGCAGGCCGACCACCGAGAGAATGGTTTCCATCGCCGTCCAGGTCTTGAAGGTCTCCAGCACGCTCATGTTGAAGTACTGCTTCACCAGCCAGAAACCGGCGTCGTTGACGTGGGACAGGATCAGCGAGCCCGCGCCGGTGGCGAGGACCAGCAGTTCGCGGTTGACGCCGGGGATCAGGTCGATGACCGGCACCACGATGCCCGCGCCGGTGATGGTGGCTACGGTGGCGGAACCGGTGGCGATGCGGATTACCGCAGCCACCAGCCAGGCCAGGAGGATCGGCGAGATCTGCGCCTGCACCGCCATGTGGCCGATCACGTCGCCCACGCCGCTGGCGACCAGCATTTGTTTGAAACCGCCGCCGGCGCCGATGATCATCACGATGGCGGCGGTGGGCGCGAGGCTCTGGTCGAGCAGCTTGAGGATCTTCTTCGAATCGAAGCCGCGGGCGTGGCCGAAGGTGTAGAGCGACAGCAGCAGGGCCAGCAGCAGGGCGGTGATCGGGTGACCGATCATGTCCAGCCAGGCGCGAACGATGTGGCCGTCGGCGAGCATGACGTCGGCGAAGGTCTTGAGCAGCATCAGGAACACCGGCAGCAGCACGGTCAGCAGGGTGACGCCGAAGCTGGGCAGGTTGCTGGTGTCCGGTTCGTGGGCGATCTGCGCTACCAACTCTTCATTGGGCTGGCCGGGAATGTATTTGGCGATGAACTTGCCGAAGATCGGACCGGCGATGGCGGCGGTGGGCAGGGCGACCAGCAGGCCGTAGAAGATGGTCTTGCCGATGTCCGCGCCGAATACGCCGATGGCCAGCAGCGGGCCCGGGTGCGGCGGCACCAGACCGTGAACGGCGGAGAGGCCGGCGAGCAGCGGGATGCCGATCTTGATCAGCGAGACGCCGCTGCGGCGGGCGACGATGAACACCAGCGGCACCAGCAGGATGAAGCCGATCTCGAAGAACAGCGGGATGCCGACCAGGAAGGCGGCGAGCATCATGGCCCAGTGCACGCGTTCCTTGCCGAAGGCGCGGATCAGGGTGCGGGCGATCTGATCGGCGCCGCCGGACTCGGCCATCATCTTGCCGAGCATGGTGCCCAGCGCAAGGATGATGCCGACGAAGCCGAGCACGCCGCCGAAGCCGTCCTGGAAGGATTTGACGATGGTCGCCACGGGCATGCCGGAGGTCAGGCCGAGGAAGCCCGCGGCGATGATCAGGGCAACGAAGGGGTGGATCTTGAAACGGGTGATCAGCAGGATCAGGCCGATGATGGTGACCACCGCGTCCAGCAGCAGATAGGTGTCGTGGGACATGCCGAGCATGGGTCTCTCCTGTTGTTGTCTTTGTGCCGGAGCGGCTCTTCTTTCTTGGATTAGTCGAGATAGCGCTATCTTTCTGGGGCAGGCGCCAGCGGGTCAGTCGTTGGAGTGCTGTCGCCACCAGAGGTGTGCGGCTTCCGCCAGTTCATCGAGCGGGCGGGTGGCGTCCAGGCGCAGGGTTAGCGGTTCGCTGGTCGGCACTTCGAGGGCGGCGAATTGGCTGTCGATCAGGCTGGCCGGCATGAAGTGTCCGGGGCGGGTGGCGACGCGCTGGGCGGCGGTTTCCGGGGTGAGTTCCAGGAACACCACGCCCAGGCCGGGCACGGCGCGGCGCAGGCGTTCGCGGTAGATCAGCTTGAGCGCGGAGCAGGTGAGCACCGGACGCTGGCCGGCGGCGATGGCCTGCTGCAGCTGGGCGGCGAGGGTATCGAGCCAGCCGGCGCGGTCCTCGTCGGTCAGCGGGATGCCGGCGCTCATCTTCTGGATGTTGGCTTCAGGGTGGAAGGAGTCGCCTTCGATGGCGAACGCGCCGCTGCGCAGGCACAGGGCCTCGCTGACGCTGGACTTGCCGCATCCGGCGACACCCATGATGAGCACGGCATCAATGGCGGGGAGCATGCAGGGCCTCGGTGTTGAGACAGCGCTATCTTTGGCGGGCGTAACGAAAAGCATCGGCTGCCTCCGTATTCTTGTCATTCTAGTCGGTGTGTCCCGGTGCTCTCGGTGAGTATGCTTCACCGGCGGGCGAGGGGCGGCGGGAGCCGCCTCAGGCAATTGCCCTGGCTGCGAGACAGCGCTACCTTAGTGCCTCGATTTTTGTTTGGCAAGCCGCCCGATGACCGCTCAGAAGAACGATAAGAAAAACGACAGAAGCTCTCGCACCACCGGCAAACCCACCCTCAACGACGTGGCACGCAGTGCTGGCGTCAGCCCCATCACGGCCTCGCGCGCCCTGCGCGGCGTGAGCACGGTGGCCGAGGAGCTGGCGGAAAAGGTCCGCCAGGCCGCCGCCGACCTGGGCTACGTGGCCAACCCCGCCGCCCGCGCGCTGGCTTCCAAGCAGAGCCATAACATCGTGGTGCTGGTGCCTTCGCTGTCGAACCAGTTGTTCATCGAAACCCTCGAAGCCATCCATGCCGTGATGCACCCGCGCGGTCTGGAAGTGCTGATCGGCAACTACCACTACTCCCGCGACGAAGAAGAGAACCTGCTGCGCAACTACCTCGCGTACCAGCCGCGCGGCCTGCTGCTGACCGGCTTCGACCGCACCGAGAGCACCCGGCGGATGATCGAGGGCAGCGGCGTGCCGGCGGTCTACATGATGGACCTGGACCCCGGCGCGGGGCTGCATTGCGTGGGCTTCTCGCAGATTCGTGCGGGGGAGGCGGCAGCCAGGCACCTGCTCAAGAGCGGGCGCAAGCGCCTTGCGTACATCGGCGCGCAACTGGACCAGCGCACCCTGCTGCGCGGCGAGGGTTACCGCCGCGCGCTGCAGCAGGCTGGCTGCTATGACCCGGTGCTGGAAATCCTCACGCCGCGCCCGTCTTCGGTCGGCCTCGGCGGCGAGCTGTTCCGCCAGTTGCTGGCCAGCCATCCGCAGGTGGAGGGTATTTTCTTCGGCAACGACGACCTGGCCCACGGTGCCTTGCTGGAGGCCATGCGCCACGGCATCCGCATCCCCGAACAGGTGGCGGTGCTGGGCTTCAACGACCTGCCTAGCTCGGAATTCATGGTCCCGCGCCTCTCCAGCATCCGCACCCCGCGCAAGGCCATCGGCACGCATGCGGCGGAACGGTTGCTGGACCTGATCAACGACAAGCCGGTCAATGCACCGGTGATGGACCTGGGGTTCGAATTGATGGTGCGCGAGAGCAGCTGACGCACGCCGCTCCTCTGGTAGGGCGGATAACGCGCCAGCGTTATCCGCCGTTGGAGGTAAGCGGCGGATAACCTGTTTCAGGTTATGCGCCCTACGGGGCGGGGCTCCGGCATTCCCCTGTAGGAGCGTGCCATGCCCGCGATCGCGCGCATGGCGCGCTCCTGCAGGTTGCACCGAGTCGCCGGGGCCCCATCCTACACAAGCGCTCCCTGCAAACCCTTTGCACATAAAAAAGCCCGCAGGAGCTGCGGGCTTTAGTGCGGAGGCAAATCTTCGCTCCGGCGGGCAAGCCGCCGAAGCAATCACTCAGTACGCATCGCTCATCCCATCGGTGATGGTGATGCCCTGCTTGCGCATTTCCTGGATCAAACCGGCGCGGGTGCCCGGCAGGTTGAGCAGGGCCTGGTAGCGCGTGGCTTTGACTTCCTCGGCGGTGTAGGGCTTGAACTCGGCGGGCATGCTGGCGCCAGCCATGCCCTCCTTGCGCAGCAGCCAGTTGAGCAGGTCGGCCAGTTGCGCGTCGTTCAGCGCGGACTGGGACATGCCCGGCACGCGCACGAGGAATTGCCGCCCACCCTCCACCTTCAGAAAGTTGCCGACGAAGCCGTGCAGGCGCGGTGTGTCGTTGGCCTTGCTGCCGCTGCCTTCGGTGAGATGGCAGCCGGCGCATTGCAGCTGGTAGTTGGTGGCCGGGCTGTAGCTCTGCTGGGAGATCGGCTTCTGCACCTCCTCGTTGCCGGGCGCCGGCCGCTGGTGCGGATCGGGGATCGCACGGGCCTGAGCGATGGGGGCGACCAGACTGCAGAGCAGGGCGCCGACAACGAGACTGCGCATGGGCTTTTCTCCCGACTTCAGACCGCGACGCCGCGGATGATGGTGACGGTGCAGTTGTAGATGCGCGATTCCGCGCCCAGGCACCAGTTGACGTCGTTGTTGTTGAACGGACGGTACAGCGGTTCCTCGCTCTCGTTGCGGGTACAGGCGCACTGGGAGCAGCTGTGCTTACCGCAGCAGTCGTTGTAGGAAATGATGTAGTCCTTGCCGTCCGCCGGGTTGCGGCAGGTGCCGATCCAGGTCACTTGCGAGGCATCGGTGCCGGGCGGGCAGGAGGTGGTGGTGCCGCCGCAGCAGGAGCAGAGGAAGCCGTCGATGGAGCAGTAGCGCCAGTAGTCGCAGCTATTCGGGTCACCCGGATCGCCAGCTTTGGGCGCCTCGGCGGCCAGGGCCTTGGAGGTGCGGTCGATCGGCAGGATGATCGGCAGGGCGGCGCCGGCCACCAGCAGCGATCCGAAGCGGCCCAGCAGCTTGCGCCGCGAAGTGACGTTGGCCACCTGGCGGGAGGAGCGCTCGAACAGGTTGTCGAGGAATTTCATTCTTGTTCTCTCCGTGATCAGTGGCTGTGGCCGTGGCTGGCGTCGTGGGTGTGCACGCCGTTGTGGCTGTGGCCATTCATGTACTGCTGCAGGGTGGCGCTGCCCAGGTGCTCGACCTCGAACAGGCTGTCCAGGTGCTCGCGGGAATTCACCAGGCCCTTGGCGCGCAGCACGCCCTTGCTGTCGATCAGCGCGGCGTAGGGCAGCTTGCCGATCTGGTAGGTCATGCCGACTTCCGGACCGACCACGTAGGCGGATTTCTCCAGGCCGTGCTCGGCGATCAGCGCCTGCTGGGCGGCCATGTCGCCGTCGCTGACGTAGATCACTTCCAGCTCGCCGGCCTTGTCCTTGGCGATGGACTTGATCGCCGGCAGCAGCGATTTGCAGATCGGGCAGGTCGGTGAGAGGAAGAACAGCAGCTGGCCGCGCTCGCCTTCATAGCCGAAGTTGACCGGACGACCGTGGCGGTCGGCGGCGGTGACTTTCGGCGCGGGCTCGTTGACGGCCACGCCCTTGTCGACCATCAGCGCGCCGGCCGGCGCGATGCGGCCGTGGAGGACGCCGATCTGCCGCACCAGCGCCATGACGGTGAAGGCGAGGGCGATGAGCAGCACCCAGAGAAGAATGTTGGAAACGATCAGACCTTCCATTTGTTCACCTTCCGATGAGTTTGAGCAGGCGGGGATGATTGGCCAGCAGGCCATCGGCCGCGGCATACAGGAGCAGGGCGACAGCGCTGGCGGCGAGGATCACGAAGGCGTCGAACACGCCCATCTCGCGGGCCTGCGGAGCGCAGGAGGCGATCAGGGCGAGCGCGGCGATGATCGCGTTGCGCAGCAGCAGTACCGGGCGCAGCGGTTGCATCTGGCCAGGGCCGGAGCAGCCGCAGTCGATGTCGCGGCGCCCGCGCCAGAGGTTGATGCCGATGGCGCCGGCATAGAACAGGATCAGCGCCGTGGCGGCCAGGGCCGCGCCGTGGCGGCTCGCCGGCACCAGCAGGGCGAAGGCGACAACGCCTTCGACCACCGGCAGCACGCGGGCCGCCGGGCCGACCAGCGAGGCCGGCAGCAGGCCGTAGTCTTCGACCTGGCGGGCGAAGCGCATCGGCGCGCGCAGCTTGTGGCTGGCGGCGCTGGCGAGCAGCACCGCAACGGCCACCGCACTGGCGATGATCAGGATCGGATCGGAAAACATATCCGTACCTCTCGAGGTGGTTTTAGTGGCTCAGGACCAGGATCGGCGTCTTGGCGATCTTGTCCATGGCGCCGTTGTACTTGCCGGTCTTCAGGTCGAAGATCTGCAGCCCGCCTTCGACGTCGGTGCCCAGCAGCAGCGGCTTGTCGTCGGTGGTGGCGTGCAGGCTCCACACCGGCTTGGGCGCTTCCAGGGTGCCGATCTTCTTCTGCGTCTTCAGGTCGTAGACCCAGATGAACGGGCTCGGGTCTTCCCATTTGCCGGCGCTGTGCTCTTCATGCATCAGCACGTACATGCGGTTCAGCTTGGGCGCTACGGCCATCAGCTGCCAGCCGCCGGTGCCCCAGCCTTTCTTGCGCTCTTCGTCGGTGGTCAGCGACCAGCTCGGCAGCATCTTCGGCTTGTCGCCGGAGACGTCCACCGGCTTGACCATGCCGTCGGTGGTCACGAAGAAGTAGGTCTCGCCCACGGCCAGGCCGCGTTCGTTGAGCTTTTCCTTGTTCGGATCGAAGAACGGAGTCTGGCTGCGGCCGGTTTCCTTGCCGTCGTCACCGATCTTGGTGATCTGCAGTTGGCCGTCACCGCACAGCGAGGCGAAGGCGCGCTTGCCTACCGGGTAGTTGAGGACGCAGCCGCTGATGGCGATTTCGCTGGCGACCTTCTTCTCCTGGGTGTCGACCACGGTGACCGAGGTGGACGGGGTGAAGTTGTAGATGTAGACGAAGCGATCGTCCGAGCTCGCGCCCAGAGCGTACTTCTGGGTCAGGATCGAAGCGCGCTTGGCCGGGATTTCCACTTCCCACTTCGGACGCAGGTTCGAGGTGTCCCAGGCGGTCAGCACGTCGGTGCGCACGCCGCGAGTGCCGCGGGAGTAGAAAGTGTCCGCGGAGTACAGGGTCTTCGCATCGTGGCTCAGGGTGGACGGAGCGACGAAGCCGGTGCTGACCATGCCGAGCATCTTCTTCTGCTCGGGGTCGACCACGGTGACGCGGCCGGCGATGAAGTTCTCGAACTCCACGTCGACGATGTAGGCGCGGTGCGGCGAGGGCGGGAACGGCAAGACTGTCTCACCGATGCTCTCGGTCGGCAGCTCGGCGTGGGCTGCGCCCATCGCGAGGCACGTGCTCAGCGCGAGGACCGATGGAGCGAGGAACCTGGCGACGCTCATTGGCGGGTACTCCCTTTTTCTTGTTGGCGGGCTATCTGTTGTTATCAGGCCGTCTGCCAAGGGCGGACGGCGAACGGAACATTGAGGAGAGTCTGCCTGCGTCGGTTTGCAGCGGACTTGTTGTCCGTGCCATTTCCTTGTCTGGGGGTGACAGCGTGTCGCAGGGAGAAAGTGCAGCCCGCAAGCGGCGCACGTGGCGGGAATTCTGCCGAACGGCAGTGATTCATGTCAGGCGTTTCGTCTTTTTTGGTGCGAAAAAGCTGCATCGTGCCCCGGAAATCCGCACAATGCACATTTGAGCTATCTTGAAACGCCGTTACACCCACCGGAAGTGTGCATTGTGAACAGTTCACAATGTTCGACATGCTCAAAATTTCCGCGTCGTTCCTGATTGGCTTTTCCGGCCCGCTATTTGCGTTGTGCCGGGAGTCCTCAACCAATCCTCGCGGAGATCCCCCTGAATGAGTTCCCCCAGTGAATTTCCCCTGAGCGCGACGCCCAGGGAAGGGCGCAAAGGCCTGCTGCCCATCGCCATGGTCCTGTTCAGCTTCACCTTCTTCACCGGCACCATGTTCGCCGGCGGCAAGATCGGCATGGCCTTCGACTTCGTCGACATGCTTTGGGTCGCCTTCATCGGTAACGTGCTGCTCGCCATCTACGCTGCCTCTCTAGGCCTGATTGCCTCGCGCAGCGGCCTGAACACCGTCTTGATGGGCCGCTTCTGCTTCGGCGAGCGCGGCAGCAAGCTGTCCGACTTTCTCCTCGGCTTCGCGGAACTGGGCTGGTACGCCTGGGGCACCGCCACCGTGGCCATCGTGCTGGTGAAGATGCTGTCGCTGCCGGAGTGGCTGAACATCCCGCTGATGGTGGTCTTCGGCCTGCTGTTCTCGATTACCGCGATCATCGGCTTCAAGGGCCTGGACATCATGTCCCGCGTGTCAGTACCGCTGATGTTCATCCTGCTGGTGGCATCGATGGTCATCGCGACCACGCACGCTGGCGGCTGGAGCGGCCTGCTGGCGAAGGAACCGAGCCAGACCCTGACCTTCTCTGCGGCCGTGACCATGGTCTTTGGCACCTTCGCCAGCGGCGCGACCCAAGCCACCAACTGGACTCGCATGGCCCGCAATGGGCGCATCGCGGTGATCGCCAGTGTCGTTGCCTTCCTCATCGGCAACGGCCTGATGATCGTCGCCGGCGCCTGGTGCGCCATCGTCTACCAGAACGCCGACATCGTCGAAGTGATGGTGCTGCAGGGCCTGTCCTTCGCCGCGGTGATCATGCTCTGCCTGAATCTGTGGACCATCCAGGGCCCGACCATCTACAACGTCTCCGCCGCCGCCTGCCACCTGGTGCGCAGCGAGCGTCGCCGCACCATGACCCTGCTGGCCGCCGGCATCGGCATCATCCTCGCCATCGGCGGCATGTACGAATGGCTGATCCCGTTCCTGGTGCTGCTGGGTTCGATCATCCCGCCGCTGGGTGGCGTGATCATGGCCGACTACTGGTACCGCAACCGCGGTGAATACCCGGCGCTGGTGGGCAACCACATCCCGGCGTTCAACGTTACCGGCCTGGTGTCCTACGCAGTTGGCGCCGGCCTGGCCTACGCCTCGCCGTGGATCGCTCCGCTGGTGGGCATCGCCGCTTCGGCGATCTGCTATATCGTTCTCACCGAAGTCACCCGCGCCCGTGCGCCGGTGGCCGAGCCGCGCGCTTGAGCCTGAGCGTCGAGGAAATCCTCCGTCTGCCGGGGCTGGAAAGCCTTGCGCTGCGGGCCGGCGCGCGCAACGTGCATCGCAGCGTGCGCTGGTCCTATGTGGCGGAGAACGTCGGCATCGCCGACTGGGTGATGGGCGGCGAACTGGTGTTCGTCACCGGCATCAACCACAGCCGTGACGAGGCCAACCTGCTGCAGCTGGTGCGCGAAGGCGTCGCCAGCGGCATCGCCGGCATCGTCATCCTCACCGGCGACGAGTTCATCCAGCGCATCCCTGCGTCCGTGGTTCATCTGGCCGAGACGGAAGGTCTGCCGTTGATCGAGCAGCCCTACGCGCTGAAGATGGTCATCGTCACCCACCTGATCGGCACGGCGCTGGTGCAGATGACCCAGGTGAAGACCTCCCGTCGCGACATCCTCGGCCAGTTGCTCAGCGGCGATTACCCGAGCCTGGAGATTGTCCGCCGTCGCGCACAGCACCTGGAACTGCCAGTGGAGACGCCACGTCGCCTGGTGGCGCTGCGGCTCTCCGGCGTCGACACGCTGTTCCAGCGACAGGAGCCGGAGGAGGCTGAACGCTCGCTGCAACTGACTCGCCAGCGCCTGCTCGATCATCTGGAGAACTGGCAGCAGGAGCGTCCAGAGCGCCTGCCTGTGGTGATCCAGGGTGACCTGTTCGTCCTGCTGCTGGGCGATTCCGGGAGTGCCGAGCGCGCCGAACTACGCGCCTTGTCCATCGGGTTGCAGCAGGAACTCGCGCCGTTGCGTGCCTATCTCGGTTTGTCTGCCCGCGCCGATTCCTGCGCCGAATTCCCCCGCGCGCTGCTCGAAGCTCGCCAGGCGTTGGACGTCGCCGAAGGCATGCAGGCGCCGGCCGGCTTCTGCGACTACCGTGAGCTGGGCGTGTTGCGCCTGCTGCGGGCGATCCCGGATCGCGCGGTGGTTGAGCAGTTCGTCAAGGACACCCTCGGCCCGCTCAACGATCCGGGCCGCAAACAGCCGCACCTGCTGATCGAGACGCTCGACGCGCTCGTCCAGGAGGGCGGCAATGCGCTCAGGGCGGCACAGCGCCTGGGCATCCACCGCAATACCCTGAACCAGCGGATCGCGCGGATTGAGGCCCTCAGCGGCCAGTCCCTGGACGACGCGCAGTTCCGCCTGAATACCTCCGTGGCGCTGCTCATCTGGCGCATGTCCAATGCGCCGCGCCACGAATAGCCTGAAGAGGACCTTTGATCCCATGAAAATCATCAACGCCTCGCTGCGCAAGCAGACCGGCCTGTTTACCATCCGCTGCGAAGGCGACGTCATCGCCGAGGTCGTGCAGCAAGCCGGCAGCGTAGCCGCCAGCGGCGACGACATCGACGCCCGTGGCAACCTAGCCATCGCTCCGCTGGTGGAACCGCATATCCACCTCGACGCCACCCTGACCGCCGGCGAGCCGGAATGGAACATGAGCGGCACGCTGTTCGAGGGCATCGAGCGCTGGGCCCAGCGCAAGGAAACCATTACGCACGAGGACACCAAGTCCCGCGCCCACACCACCATCCGCATGCTGGCCGCCCACGGTATCCAGCACGTGCGCACCCACGTTGACGTGACCGATCCGACCCTGGCGGCATTAAAGGCCATGGTGGAAGTCCGTGAAGAAGCGCGGCACCTGGTGGACCTGCAGATCGTCGCCTTCCCGCAGGAGGGCATCGAGTCCTACGAGGGCGGCCGCGAGCTGATGGAAGAGGCGATCCGCCTGGGCGCGGACGTGGTTGGTGGCATCCCGCACTTCGAGAACACCCGCGAGCAGGGCGTCAGCTCGATCAAGTTCCTGATGGACCTGGCCGAACGCACCGGCTGTCTGGTGGACGTGCACTGCGACGAGACCGACGACCCGAACTCGCGCTTCCTCGAAGTGCTCGCCGAAGAAGCCCGCGTGCGCGGCATGGGCGGTCGCGTCACCGCCAGCCACACCACGGCTATGGGTTCCTACGACAACGCCTACTGCTCGAAGCTGTTCCGCCTGCTCAAGCGCTCGGGCATCAACTTCGTCTCCTGCCCGACCGAGAGCATCCACCTGCAGGGACGCTTCGACACCTTCCCGAAACGCCGTGGCGTGACCCGCGTGGCCGAGATCGACCGCGCCGGCATGAACGTCTGCTTCGGCCAGGACTCGATCAAGGACCCGTGGTACCCGCTGGGCAACGGCAACATCCTGCGCGTGCTGGACGCCGGCCTGCACATCTGCCACATGATGGGCTTCGACGACCTGCAGCGTGCTCTGGACCTGGTTACTGACAACAGCGCCCGTGCGCTGAACCTGGGTGCGCGCTACGGCATCGCCGCCGGGCGTCCGGCCAACCTGCTGGTTCTGGGGGTGGCGAGTGACTACGAAGCGGTGCGCCAGCAGACCAAGGCGCTGTACTCGATCCGCAATGGCTGCGTGCTGATGAAACGCGAGCCGGAGAAGGTGGAGCTGGTCGAAGTCTGACTGGTTTCACTTGTGGGACCGAGCTGCTCGCGAACAGCCCCGCATCGAGGCCTGGGTTCGCGAGCAAGCTCGCTCCTACGAGATCAAGAGTCTGGCTGCATGACACGGCGCCGTTCGTTCCAGCTACTTAAGAGCGGATTCTGTCCGCGATGGGTTCGAAGCGTGCCGGGAAACATCGCGGGCGGAGTCCGCTCCTACAAAAGTAGGCGCCCCTCAACCTATCCTGCAAGCGGGATAGGTTGAGGAGCGCACAACGCCGCGGGCGGCGAGCGCCAATCAGGGCACCATCGCCATCCCAACGCCGAAGCGGTTCCAGGCATTGATGGTGGCAATCGCCAGGGTCAGGTTGGCGATCTCGGCGTCGCTGAAATACTCGCGCAAGGCGTCGAACTGGTCCTGCGGGGCGTGCTTTTCCGGCAGGCGGGTGAGGCTTTCCACCCAGGCCAGCGCAGCGCGCTCGCGCTCGGTGAAGAAGCGGGTTTCCTCCCAGACGCTCAGGGTCTGCAGTCGTGCCTCTGTCTCGCCGGCCTTGCGCGCATCATTGGCGTGCATGTTCACGCAGTAGGCGCAGCCGTTGATCTGCGATGCGCGCAAGCGGATCAGCTCCAGCAGCGAGGTTTCCAGCCCGGATTTGGCCAGGGCCTGCTCCAGGCCGAGCATGGCCTTGTAGGCGTCGGGGGCGGCCTTGGCCCATTCGATACGTGCGCTCATGGTGATCTCCAGTGGGGCCCGCCGTAGTGCGGGAATGGGGCTAAGTTACCGCTCGCGCCGTCACCTTCGAAGAGCCAATTCCCGACAATACCGGCAGACCAATGGAGTCAATCCCGGCACCGGGCCGGGTATCAGTCCCAACCGCCGGGGCAACCCTTGCATCCCGCCATGTTGCTGCCCTGGAAGTTGCCGAAGCGCTGGCGGCTGCCGCGCAGGTCGGCGTCTTCAAGATTGGCCTCGGCCAGCTTCGCTTCCTGCAGGTTGGCGTCGCGCAGGTCGGCGCCCTTGAGGTCGGCGCGGGACAGCCAGGTCATCTCCAGGTCCGCCGCGCGCAGCGTGGCCTGGTGAAGCTTGCCGCCGCTCAGGCGGGCGAACTCCAGGTAGGCGGCGGTCAGATCCGCGCCTTGCCATTGCGCACCCTGGGCGAACAAACCCCAGGCCTGGATGGCCACCAGCCGGGAGCCGCTCAGGTCGGCGCCGCGCAGGTTGGTCTGCTGCAGGCTGGCGCGGGTGAGGTCGGCGCCGTTCAGGCGGGCCTGTTGCAGATTGGCCAGGTCCAGTTTGGCGTGGCGAAGGTCGGCTCCGGAGAGATCGGCGCCGGACAGGTTCATGCGCGTCAGGTCCTGGTTGCGCAAGTCGGCGCCGCGCAGGTCAGCATTGGGACACTGACTGTCGGGTTCGATGCGGCAGCCGGCGATGACGGTGGCCGCCTCGTCATCCACCTCCGGCGCGGATTGGCTGGTGGCGAAGGCGAGGGTGGAGAGGGGGAAGAGCAGGCAGACGAGCAGGCGCATGGCGATCTCCTGGGTAAATGAGAAAGGCCCGCACCGGTTTCGGCGCGGGCCTGTGCATCAGCGACTGGCGGTCTTGTTGTCCCAGCTGGGCAGCTTGAATACCCAGAACGAACCGCCCTGGGCCACCGGCTTGGTCAGCTCGGCCATGTCGCCGCCCCACAGCGGTACCGCACCGCCATAGCCGACGGTCACGCCGATGTACTGCTCGCCGTCCTGCTCCCAGGTGATGGGCGGGGAGACGATGCCGCTGCCGGTCTGGAACTGCCAAAGCTCCTTGCCGGTCTTCGCGTCGAAGGCCTTGAGGAAGCCTTCGCCGGTACCGGTGAACACCAGGTTGCCGGCGGTTGCCAGCACACCGGCCCAGAGCGGCAGGTGATCCTTGTATTCCCACTCGACCTTGCCGGTGGTGGGGTTCATGGCGCGCAGGGTACCGACGTGGTCGTCATACATGCGCTTGATGCGGAAGCCCATGCCCAGGTAGGCGCTGCCCTTGGCGTAGTTCACCTCCTCGGTCCAGTAGTCCTCCTTCCAGTGGTTGGCGGGGACGTAGAACAGCCCGGTGTCCTGACTGTAGGCCATGGGGTTCCAATTCTTGCCGCCGAGGAAGGGCGGCGAGACTTCCACGGCCTTGCCTTGTTTCTGCCCCGGTTCCGGCAGCGGTGGGCGCTGGCCTTCGTTCTCCACCGGGCGGCCAGTCTTCAGATCGATGTGGCTGGCCCAGGTGATGTTGTCGACGAAGGGGAAGGCGTTCTGCAGCTTTCCATTGTTCCGGTCGACCACGTAGAAGAAGCCGTTACGGTCGGCGTGGGCGGTGGCCTTGACGATCTTGCCGTCCTTGGCCTTGTAGTCGAACAGCACCAGTTCGTTGTTGCCGGAGAAGTCCCAGGCGTCGTTGGGCGTGTGCTGGTAGAACCACTTCACCTCGCCGGTGCTCGGGTCGACGCCGACCTGCCCTGAGGTATAGAGGCTGTCGTAGTCGTGCGGGTTGCCGCCCTTGGCGGTGCGCGCCCAGGTGTTCCACGGACCGGGGTTGCCGGCGCCGACGATGATGGTGTTGGTCTCGGCATCGAAGCTCGCGCTCTGCCACGGGGCGCCGCCGCCGTGGCTCCAGGCTTCCACCTTGCCGGTGGGCGAGTTTTTGTCTTCCGGCCAGGACGGTGCTTTGACGTCGCCAGTGACGGTGCTGTCCTTGCCGTTCAGGCGGCCCATGTGGCCTTCGACGAAGGGCCGCATCCACACCTCTTCGCCGGTGTCCGGGTCGCGGGCGAACAGGCGGCCGACTACGCCGAACTCGTCGCCGGAGCTGCCGTGGATCAGCAGTACCTTGCCGGTCTTGCCGTCCTTCACGATGGTCGGCGCGCCGGTCATGGTGTAGCCCGCGCCGTGGTCGCCGAACTTCTTCTTCCAGACCACCTTGCCAGTCTTCTTGTTCAGCGCCACGACGGCGGCGTCGAGGGTGCCGAAGTAGATCTTGTCGCCATAGATGGCGGCGCCGCGGTTGACCACGTCGCAGCACGGGCGGATGTCGTCGGGCAAACGGTGGTTATAGGTCCACAGGCGCTTGCCGGTCCTCGCGTCGAGGGCGAACAGCCGCGAGTAGGACGCGGTGACGTAGACCACGCCGTCGCTGACGATGGCCTGGGACTCCTGGCCGCGCTGCTTCTCGTCGCCGAAGGAGTAGGACCAGGCCGGCGTCAGCTTGAACACGTTGTCGGCATTGACCTGCTTGAGCGGGCTCCAGCGCTGGGCGTTGGTGCCCATGCCGTACTGCAGCACGTCGCCGGTGGTCTTGTGGTCGTTGGCGATGTCGTCCCAGGTCACGTCTTTCGCCAGGGCGGAGCCGCCAGCGGTGAGGGCGATGGCACAAGCGAGACCGCTGAAGACGAGGTGCAGGGGGGCGAGGCGCTGGGGAGCTGTTGTTGTTCTCATGGTGGTTTCCCGTGATGGATGGCGGCAGGCCGCTGCACGTGCCGCGGCGAATCCATGTTGGGAGGAGGGCGTGGTGACGGGGAACGGAAAAGCTCCCGGCGATGCCGGGATAATTTCCCGGTCCGGGCATGACTTGGGCTTGCTGCAAAAGCGCTGGCGGGGGCCGACCGCCGTTCTAGTACGAAGGGAGTAGGCGGGAGCATCCAAAGCAGGATTCGGCCGCCGGCCCTGCGTTCTTACCATCGTCATCACTGGCGTCTTTCCGGGCGCCGTGCCTTGCCAAGCATCTCGATGAGAGGATGAAGTGATGAACAACAAGAACGTGCTGTGTGGCCTGCTGTTAGTGGCCGGCCTGGGTGTTTCGGGTCTGGCCCTGTCCCACGGCAATGTGACGCCCCAGGCAGTGGATACCACGGGGCTGGAACCGCTGGGCAAGGAATGGCGCGACACCAACCCCTACCGCGAGCCCTACGCCAACCACGCCAAGGCGGTGGAGATCGGCGCGTCGGCCTACAACCAGAACTGCGCACGCTGTCACGGCCTGGAAGCCAAGTCCGGCGGCATCGCCCCCGACCTGCGCATGCTCGACGCCGGCGCCGAGGGTGACGAGTGGTTCAAGGAGCGTGTGATCAACGGCGCGGTGCGTGATGGTGCGGTGTACATGCCGAAGATGGCCGACTTCATCAGCCAGGAAGGCCTCTGGGCGATCCGCACCTACCTGGACAGCGTGCACGTGGAAGAGTGACCGCCATGCGCCAGCCCCATCTGCTGATCGGCGCGCTACTGGGCCTGGCCATGTGCTTGCTGCTGGGGCAGGCGCAGGCAGGGGTTCGTCCCTACGAGGACATGGTTTCCAGCGGCGTGCTGCGGGTGGCCGTGTACGAGAACTTCCCGCCCTACAGCTTCATGCAGGGCGGGCAGCCGCGCGGGGTCGACATCGATCTCGCCCAGCGCCTGGCCAGCGGCCTGGGCCTGCGCGCGGAGTTCCTCTGGGTCACGCCCGGCGAACGCCTGGATGACGACCTTCGCAACTTCATCTGGAAGGGCCATTACCTGCGCCCGGGCGTGGTCGCCGACGTGATGCTGCGCGTGCCGTACGACCGTCAGTACGCCAACCGGCGCAACGATGTCGGCGAGTTCGCCAACGAGCAGGTAGTCATGTTCGGCCCCTACCAGCGCGAACGCTGGCAGGTGGTCAGCGATGACCGCCGGCTGTCCGAGGTGGACACCATTGCCGCCTTCCGCGAACACCCCATCGGGGTCGAGCTGGACAGCGTGCCGTCCTTCTACCTGACCTCCGTGCTGGGCGGCCAGCTCAGCCGCATGACCGTGCATTTCCCCAGCACCCAGGCCGCCTTCGACGGCATGCGCGCGGGCAAGGTGGACGCGGTGATGGCCCTGCGCGGCGAGTTGGACTGGATGCGCGCGCAAGCCGCTGACCAGCACCTGAAGAACGCCGAGAACACCTATCCCAATCTCGGCCAGCCCGAGTGGGACATCGGCATGGCGGTGCATGAAAGCAACCGCCAGCTCTCCAATGCCCTGGATGGCGAGCTGGAGGAACTGGTGCGCAGCGGCGAGATGCAAAAGCTCTACGCGGCCTACGGCGTGCGCTACGAACTGCCGGGGCTCTATCAGGACGTGCAGTGAGGGATAAATGATGCACAGGCGCGAACTGCTGCTCGGGATCTGCGCACTGCCGCTGCTGGCAGCGGCGGTGGAGGGCGACCCGATGCCCTCGGTGATGTGGGAGTACCACCACAAGCGCCTGCTGAATGGCGAACCCTACGTCTTCGACGAGCGGGTGAAGCTGGGCGTGCCGCCGTTCGCCGAGGACTCCCGCCAGGTCCCGGTGGAAGTGGATGCCCGTGCCTTGCCGGGGCGCTTCGACCGGCTGCTGCTGTGGGCCGAGCTGAACCCGATTCCCCATGTGCTGACGCTCTATCCGGGCGAGCATCTGGAGCCGTTGCTGGCGGTGCGCATCCGCATCGAGCAGGCCACGCCGATCCGCGCCGCGCTGCGCGACGAGAAGGGCGTCTGGCACGTCGGCTCGGCTTGGATCGACGCCGCTGGTGGCGGCTGTACCGCGCCCAGTGTGGTGCGCGCGCAACCGGGTTGGGAGGACCGCCTCGGCCAGGTACACGGCGGCTCCTACCCCAGGGGCGAGTACAGCCGGGTGCGCCTGTCGGTGTCGCACCCGATGGACAACGGACTGGTTGGCGGCATCCCCGAGTTCTACCTCGACCACGCCCAGCTGCGCGGGCCGGATGGGGAAGTCTTAGCCCGGCTGGACCTGTTCCCGGCGGTCAGCGAGAACCCGACCTTCACCTTCGAGGTACGCGGCCATCCCCGCACCGAACTCTGGCTGCACGACAACAATGGCAACGAATTCCAGGCCGCTCTGCGCTGACGCCGCCCTGTGCTGACGAGGTGCCCATGCGTTTCCTCCTGATCGCCCTGGCCTGCCTGTGCCTGCCGGCACTGGCCGACCTGCAGTACCACCTCGAACCCCGGAAGATCGCCGAAGGCACCTGGCTGGTGGAAGGCGGCACCGACAACTTCGCCAAGGATAATGGCGGCGCCATCGTCAACGTCGCTTTTATCGACACCGGCGACGGTGTGCTGGTGATCGATACCGGTCCGTCGAAGCGCTACGGCGAAGCCCTGCGTGCGCTGATCCAGCAGACTACCGGCAAGCCGGTGAAGCGCGTGCTGCTGTCCCATCACCACCCCGATCACGTGCTGGGCAACCAGGCCTTCACCGACGTGCCCAACGGTGCGCTGGCCGGCACCAGCAAGCTGCTGAAGGAGCAGGGCAACGCCATGGCGGAGAACATGTATCGCCTGGTCGGCGACTGGATGCGCGGCACGGAAGTGGTACTGCCCAGCGAGACGGTGGTGCCGGGTGAGCTGCAGATGGGCAGCCACCGATTCCGCCTGGTCGGCTTGCGCGGACATACCGGCGCCGACCTGGCGATCCTTGACGAAACCACTGGCGTGCTGTTCGCCGGCGACATCGTGTTCTACCAGCGTGCGCTGACCACGCCGAACAGCCCGGGGCTGGACGTCTGGCTGGGCGATCTCGACACGCTGCAGAAACTGCCGTGGAAACTCATCGTCCCCGGCCACGGCCCAATCGCCACCGATGCCGCACCCTTTGCGCAGATGCGTGATTACCTCGGCTGGCTCGACAGCGTGATGCGCGATGGCATCGCCCAGGGCGCGGACATGAACGACCTCCTGCGCACGCCCATCCCCGAGCGCTTCGCCGGCGTCAGCCTGACGCGTTACGAACTGATCCGCAGCGTCAGTCACCTCTATCCGCGCTACGAGCAGAAGGCGCTGCCGCGCGTCGACCAGCAGTGACTGCGCCGTCCTGCAAAGCTTGCTTGGCGCCCCGGTTGCGCAACACCTGCCGCGGTTCCGCGCAACACCTGTAGCGCTTGCAATACCGGCATCTTCGTCAGCAGGAAACGCCAGAGGCCCCGAACGGCGAGCCCTCCAGCCCAACTCGAAAACCCTGGCACAACGGTTGCTTTGAGCCTTGCAAGCCGCGGCGAACGATCCGCGGCACCAACAAGAATCGGAGAACCTCCATGAGATCGATTGGCCCGCACGTGCCTTCCGTTCGCCTGCAACCCGCCCTGCGTCATTCCCTGCTGACCGCTTCGCTGCTGATGGCCGGCCTGTCCCCCAATCTCCAGGCTGCTGAAGTCCCGGCCAACGTCGATGGCAAGCGCATTGCCGCCGCCAACAGCGAACCGGGCAACTGGATGTCCACCGGCCGCACCTACGACGAGCAGCGCTTCAGCCCGCTGAAGAAGATTGACCAGAGCAACGTCGGTAACCTGGGCCTGGCCTGGAGCCACAAGCTGGACATCGACCGTGGCGTGGAAGCCACGCCCATCGTAGTCGATGGCGTGATGTACACCACTGGGCCTTTCTCCATCGTCTACGCGCTGGACGCCCGCACCGGCGAGCAACTGTGGAAGTACGACCCGCAGTCCGACCGCAGCCGCGCCGGCGAAGCCTGTTGTGACGCAGTGAACCGTGGCGTGGCGGTGTGGAAGGGCAAGGTCTACGTCGGCGTACTCGATGGACGCCTGGAGGCCATCGACGCCAAGACCGGCAAGCGCGTGTGGAGCGTCGATACCCGCAGCGATCCGTCGCGCAGCATCACCATCACCGGCGCGCCGCGCATCGTGAAGGGCAAGGTGATCATCGGCAACGGCGGCGCCGAGTTCGGTGTGCGCGGGTACATCACCGCCTACGACGCCGAGACCGGCAAGCAGGACTGGCGCTTCTTCACCGTGCCCGGCGACCCCAAGGAAATGCCCAAGGGCAAGGGCATGGAAATCGCCGCCAAGACCTGGTTCGGCGACAACTACCACAAGCAGGGCGGTGGCGGCACCGTGTGGGACTCCATGTCCTACGACCCGGAGCTGAACCTGCTGTACATCGGCGTCGGCAACGGCTCCTCGTGGAATCCGCGTATCCGCAGCGAAGGCAAGGGCGACAACCTGTTCCTCTCGTCCATCGTCGCGATCAATCCCGACAACGGCGAGTACGTCTGGCACTACCAGACCACACCCGGCGACGCCTGGGACTACACCGCCACCCAGCACATCATGCTGGTGGACCTGGAGATCGACGGCAAACAGCGCAAGGTACTGATGCAGGCGCCGAAGAACGGCTTCTTCTATGTCATCGACCGCGCCACCGGCGAGCTGCTCTCGGCGAAGAACTTCATCCCGATCAACTGGGCCACCGGCATCGACATGAAGACCGGTCGGCCGATCCGCAACGAGAAGGTCTCCGACTACTGGAAGGACCCGGAGAAGAAGGCGCGCCTGATCCAGCCGGCCTTCTGGGGCGCCCACGACTGGCAGCCCATGTCGTACAACCCCAACACCGGCCTGGTGTACATCCCCGCGCACATCATGTCGGCGATGTACCAGGACGTCGACGGCGCGCCGCCGCGCTCCAAGTTCAAGAGCATCTACCAGCTCGACGTCAACACCGGGATGATGCCCGAGGACCCCGAAGGCCTGCGCAAGATCGCCGACACCTGGACCGGCAAGCTGATCGCCTGGGACCCGGTGAAGCAGGAGAAGCGCTGGGAAGTCCCCTACAGCACCATCTTCAACGGCGGCACCCTCAGCACCGCCGGCAACCTGGTGTTCGAAGGCACCGCTGACGGTCGCGTGGTGGCCTATGCCGCCGAGACCGGCAAGAAGCTCTGGGAATCCCCGGCCAACACCGGCGTGATGGCTGCGCCGATCACCTATGAGGTGGACGGCGAGCAGTACGTGACCTTCATGGCTGGCTGGGGCGGCGCCTTCTCCACCTTCGCCGGCGCCTTGTCGCTGCGCGCCGGGGTCAAGCCCAACGCCCAGGTGCTGACCTACAAGCTCGGCGGCACCGCCAAGCTGCCGGACATCAACTACAAGTGGGCCGACCGCAAGCCCGAGCCGCCGGCGCTGACCGGCACCACCGCGCAGATCGACCAGGGTCGCGAGCTGTTCAACTCCAGTTGCTCGCAGTGCCACGGCATCAACGCCATCAGCGGCGGCGTGGTGCCCGACCTGCGCACCCTCAGCGCGGAAAACCACCAGCGCTTCCTCGGCATCATCTACGGCGGCCGCATCCCCGACGGCATGCCGTCGTTCCAGGGCCACCTCGACCTGCAGCAGGCCGAGGCCGTGCACCAGTACCTGATCAAGCGCGCCTACGACCTCAAGGAACAACTGGCCGGCGCGCAGAAGACTGCCGCCAAGTGACCGTCAAACCGGAGAGCAACCCATGACTGACGTGACAACCTACCAGCACTACATCGACAACCGCTTCGTCGCCGGCGAGCCGCTGATCGAGGTGCACAACCCGGCCAACGGCGAGCTGCTGGCGCGCATCCCCGAGGCCAGCGCGGCCCAGGTGGACAGCGCCATCGGCGCCGCCCGCGCGGCGCAGAAGGGCTGGGCGGCCAAGCCTGCCATCGAGCGCGCCGGCTACCTGCGCAAGATCGCCGAGAAGGTCCGTGCCAACGCGCCGCGCCTGGCGAAGATCATCACCGCCGAGCAAGGCAAGGTGCCGGCGCTGGCGGAAGTGGAAGTGAACTTCACCGCCGACTACCTCGACTACATGGCCGAGTGGGCGCGCCGCCTGGAAGGCGAAGTGCTGACCAGCGACCGTGCCGGCGAGCACATCTTCCTGCTGCGCAAACCGCTGGGCGTGGTGGCGGGCATCCTGCCGTGGAACTTCCCGTTCTTCCTCATCGCCCGGAAGATGGCGCCGGCGCTGCTGACCGGCAACACCATCGTCATCAAGCCCAGTGAAGAAACCCCGATCAACTGCTTCGAATTCGCCCGTCTGGTGGCGGAAACCGACCTGCCCACCGGTGTTTTCAACGTCGTCGGCGGCACCGGGGCCAGCGCCGGCAGCTCACTGACCAGCCACGCCGGGGTGGACCTGATCAGCTTCACCGGCAGTGTCGCTACCGGCTCGCGGATCATGGCGGCGGCCGCGCCGAACATCACCAAGCTGAACCTGGAGTTGGGTGGCAAGGCGCCGGCCATCGTCCTCGCCGACGCCGACCTGGAGCTGGCGGTAAACGCCATCAAGGCCTCGCGGGTGATCAATACCGGGCAGGTGTGCAACTGCGCCGAGCGCGTCTACGTGCAGCGCCAGGTGGCCGACCAGTTCATCGAGAAGATCGCCGCCGCCATGGCCGCCACCCGCTTCGGCGACCCGAACGTGCAGGCGGACCTGGACATGGGCCCGCTGGTCAATCGCATTGGTCTGGACAAGGTCGCGCAAATGGTTCGTACGGCGACCGGGCAGGGCGCCCAGATCATCACCGGTGGCGCCGTCGCCGACCTCGGTAAGGGCTTCCACTACCAGCCCACCGTGCTCGCCGGCTGCAAGGGCGACATGGAGATCATGCGCAAGGAAATCTTCGGTCCGGTGCTGCCGATCCAGGTGGTGGACGACCTCGACGAAGCGATCGCCCTGGCCAATGACAGCGATTACGGCCTGACCTCGTCGATCTACACCCGCAACCTCAGCGCCGCGCTCAAGGCCAGCCGCGAGCTGGACTTCGGCGAGACCTACATCAACCGCGAGAACTTCGAGGCCATGCAGGGTTTCCATGCCGGCACCCGCAAGTCCGGTATCGGCGGCGCGGATGGCAAGCATGGGTTGTATGAGTACACGCATACGCATGTGGTTTATGCGCAGGAGTGAGCCGGGCCAGTTCGTGCCTGGGCTTAGACCCTCTCTCTAACCCTCTCCCTTCAGGGAGAGGGCTGGGGGAAAGGGTGTTAAGGCGTGCACGGAGTTCCCTGGGAGAGGGAATGCCGCACCCGTAAACACATCACCGTTCTGCTTGGGCGGGCCTTCCTTGCCAGGTGAGGCTCGCTCCTTTTTCCCTGCGCCCGAAGCGGGTGATTCGCGGACGCAGGGAAAAGGGACAGGATCAATACAGCGCGTTGGGCTGCACGATGCCGTGCTTCTTCATCTTCCGATACAGGGTCGACCGGGCAATGCCGAACTGTTCCGCCACCGCACTGATGTTCCACTGCCGCTCGCGCAGCGCCGCCAGCAGGTGGCGCGCCTCGTCGTCGTCCAGGCGGGCGGCGAGGGCGGTCGTGGTGGCTGTTGGCGGTGCTTCGGCAATGACAATGGGGGCGCCCTGATGCAACTCCATCGGCAGGCAGTCCAGGTCGATGCGGCCGTCCTCGGCGAGGGCGGCGGCGTAGCGCAGGCAGTTCAGCAATTGGCGGATGTTGCCCGGCCAGGGATGGCCGCGCAGCCGCTCGCGCACCGCGCCATCGAGGTGCAGGTTGCCGCCCAGGCCCGCCAGCAGGCTGTCGATCAGCGCCTCGCGGTCAGTGCGTTCGCGCAGCGCCGGCAGTTGCAGGGTCATGCCGGCGAGGCGGTAGAACAGGTCCTCGCGGAAGCCCTTGGCGCGGATCATCTCGGCCAGGTTCTGGTGGGTCGCGGAGACCACCTGAACGTCCAGCGCCACCGGCGCTTCGGCGCCCAGCGGGAGGATTTCCCGCTCCGCCAGCACGCGCAGCAGGCGGGTCTGCAGATGCGCCGGCATGTCGCCGATCTCGTCAAGGAACAGCGTGCCGCCGTTGGCCAGTTCCAGCTTGCCCTTCATGCCTTTCTTGCTGGCGCCAGTGAAGCTGCCGCCGCGATAGCCGAAGAGCTCGCTCTCGATCAGGCTTTCCGGGATCGCCGCGCAGTTCAGCGCGACGAAGGGCCCGGCATGGCGTGCGCTGGCCTGGTGGATGGCGCGGGCGAAGGCTTCCTTGCCGGTGCCGGTCTCGCCGGTGACGAGGATGGAGATGCCCTTGTCGAGCACCTTGCGCAGCTTGCGCACGCCGTCCTGCAGGCGCGAGTCGGCGCCAGCGAGGCGAGTGAGGTCCGGGTGCTCCGGGCTCTTCGTTGCGCCAGCGGCTGGCGCACTGCGGCGCGGCGGGCTGGCTGGCGTGCGCAGGCCGACGTCTACAAGGGCATGGTCGGCCAGGGTGCGCAGGCGGATGCCCCGCGCGCCGCCCTTGCTCAGGTCGAGCAACTGGTCGACGTCCGCTTCCAGCAACTGTTCGATGCGGCTGCCCAGCAGCTCACCGCGGCAGGCGGTGAAGGCGGCGTGGTTGCCACCGATCACCCGGCCCTGCTCGTCGAGGGCGATGAGCTGTTCGTTGGCCAGGTCAGACACCTCGTCGCGGGCCTTTACCGACAGGGTCAGGCGGTCGCGGTAGCGCTGGCGGAAGCTGGCATTCTCAATCAGCCGCGCGTACAGGATCACCAGCTGCAGGGTCAGGTACTGCGCATCCTTGGGGCCGTCGTTGTACAGGCAGGTGGCGTTCAGGCAGCCGCGCAACCGGTGCTGGGCGTCGAAGATCGGCGCCACCGAGCAGCTCAGGCGGAAGTTGCTCACCAGGAAGTGCTCCTGGCGGTGGATGGTCAGCGCCTCGCCGGCGGCCAGCGCGGTGCCGATACCGTTGGTGCCGGCGATGGATTCGTCCCAGCGCGCGCCGACGATCAGCCCGGCCTGGGTGTAGCGGTCGCGCTCGCTGGGCAGGCGCGCATCGAGGGTGATGCCGCGCTCGTCGCTGAGCAGCACCGCGAAGCCGGCCGGCAGTACGCGCCGGGCAAGGCCGGTGACGCCCTGGCTGGCAATCGCCAGGTAGTCCTGATGCAGGCCCTGGTGCTCGCGGATTTCCCCGGCGGTGAGGATGTGTTTTTCCGCCCGCGCGCGTGGGTCGAGATGGTGCTCCATCACGCTGCGGTACCAGGAGCGCGCAATGGCGCCCTCGGGCTGGATGTCACGCTCGCCGAAGTGATCGGCGATGAAGGCGGCAAGGTCGTTCGGGCAGTTTTCCAGGGATTGCGGTTGCATGGTCACTCCCGGCGGCCGTCAGTCGGACTGCGGCGCATTGTTTTTGTATGGGACCGGCTCCGTGTAGGACCGTTCCTAGGATTGGCTAGTCTAGACCGGTGGGTCACGGGCGACGAGAGCCCGAGCAAGGCCTGTGCCGAAACACTTCGCGCGGGGCGCCGAGCCTCGCGCCAGAGCGCTCGCCGCCAGAGGGCGCGGGCGCAACCGGGCAACGGCTGTCGCAGCGATGGGACAGTTGTAGCGGCGGGGCGCGACAGCTGTCGCGTGCCCGCTACCAAATCAGGGGGGAATCTCCTTCGAAAGTATCATTCGGAGTGCCTGACCCTGGTGTTTAACTCAATCAGCCGGGCTCAACCGGCCGACAACAAGAGGACAGACCCATGTGGACCAAGCCTAGCTTCACCGACCTGCGCCTTGGCTTCGAAGTGACCCTGTACTTCGCCAACCGCTGATCCACTCGGCCCCGGTCCGCCGGGGCCCCTGCCCACGGGGCACTGTCATGCACATCCGAATTCTCGGGTCAGCCGCCGGCGGCGGCTTTCCCCAGTGGAACTGCAATTGCCGCAACTGTCGCGGCGTGCGCGACGGCAGCGTGATCGCGCAGCCACGCACCCAATCGTCCATCGCGCTGTCCGACGACGGCGAGAACTGGATTCTCTGCAACGCCTCGCCCGACATCCGCGCCCAGCTGGCGTCCTTTCCGGCGCTTCAACCGGCACGGCGCCTGCGCGATTCGGCGATTGCCGCCATCGTTCTGCTGGACAGCCAGATCGATCACACCACCGGCCTGCTCAGCTTGCGCGAAGGTTGCCCGCACGAAGTCTGGTGCACGGAGATGGTCCACCAGGACCTGTCTACCGGTTTCCCTCTGTTCCCCATGCTGTCGCATTGGAACGGCGGGTTGAAGCACCGGCTCATCGCGCTGGATGCCGAGCCCTTCAGCATCCCGGCCTGCCCGGGCCTGCGCCTCACCGCCATCGCCCTGCGCAGCAGTGCGCCGCCGTATTCGCCGCACCGGGGCAACCCGCATCCGGGCGACAACATCGGCCTGTTCATCGAGGACCTGTCCACCGGCGGCAAGCTGTTCTACGCGCCCGGCCTGGGCCAGGTGGACGACGAGTTGCTGGCGTGGATGCGCCGCGCCGACTGCCTGCTGGTGGACGGCACGCTCTGGCGCGATGACGAAATGCGCGTCTGCGAAGTGGGCGAGAAGCTCGGCAGCGAGATGGGCCACCTGGCCCAGAGCGGCCCCGGCGGCATGATCGAGGTGCTCGACGGCATTCACGGGCCGCGCAAGGTGCTCATCCACATCAACAACACCAATCCCATCCTCGACATCGCCTCGCCCGAACGCGCCGAACTGGACGCGCGCGGCATCGAAGTAGCGTTCGATGGCATGGGTATCTTCCTTTGACGGCCCTTGCAGAAGGAGCGTCGCGATGATCCGCGAAGCCATGAGCCCAGCCGAATTCGAGCAGGCACTGCGCGCCAAGGGCGCCTGCTACCACATCTTCCACCCGTACCACGTGGCCATGTACGAGGGCCGCGCGACCCGCGAGCAGATCCAGGGCTGGGTGGCGAACCGCTTCTACTACCAGTTGAACATCCCACTGAAGGACGCCGCGATCCTCGCCAATTGCCCGGACCGCGACGTGCGCCGCGAATGGCTGCAGCGCATCCTCGACCACGACGGCGCGCCCGGCGAGCAGGGCGGCATCGAGGCCTGGCTGCGCCTGGCCGAATCCGTCGGGCTGGACCGCGAGCAGGTACTGTCCCAGGAGTTGGTACTGCCCGGCGTGCGCTTCGCGGTGGACGCCTACGTCAACTTTGCCCGCCGCGCCAGTTGGCAGGAAGCGGCCAGCAGCTCGCTGACCGAGCTGTTTGCCCCGCAGATCCACCAGTCGCGCCTGGACAGCTGGCCGCAGCATTACCCGTGGATCGACGCCAGCGGCTACGACTACTTCCGCAAGCGCCTGTCGCAGGCGCGCCGCGACGTCGAGCATGGCCTGCGTATCACCCTGGAGCACTACCGAACCCGTGAGGCCCAGGAGCGCATGCTGGAAATCCTGCAATTCAAGCTCGACGTGCTGTGGAGCATGCTCGACGCGATGAGCATGGCCTATGAACTGGAGCGCCCGCCGTACCACACGGTAACGGCCGAGCGCATGTGGCACAGGGGGTTACTGTGATGAGTCTGCCTTCGCTGGACAGCGTACCGGCGCTGCGCCGGGGGTTCCGCCTGCAATTCGAACCGGCCCAGGGCTGCCACGTGCTGCTCTATCCCGAGGGGATGGTGAAGCTCAACGACAGTGCCGGGGCGATCCTCGGCCGTGTCGACGGGCAGGCCGACGTCGCCGGCATCATCGATGACCTGCGTGCCGATTTCCCCGGTGTGCCGGGCATCGACGAAGACATCCTGGCATTCCTCGAGGTGGCCCATGCGCAATTCTGGATCGAGCTGCGCTGAGGCGCCGGTTGGCCCACCGCTCTGGTTGCTGGCCGAGCTGACCTATCGCTGCCCGCTGCAATGCCCGTACTGTTCCAACCCGCTGGATTTCGCCAAGGGCGGCGAGGAACTGAGCACCGCGCAATGGATCGAGGTGTTCCGTCAGGCGCGGGAGATGGGCGCGGCGCAACTGGGGTTCTCTGGTGGCGAGCCGCTGGTGCGCCAGGACCTCGCCGAGCTGATCGCCGCGGCGCGCGGGCTGGGCTTCTACACCAACCTCATCACCTCTGGCATCGGGCTCAACGAGACGCGCCTGAAAGAGTTCGCCGATGCAGGTCTCGACCATATCCAGATCAGCTTCCAGGCCGCTGACGAGGAGGTGAACAACCTGCTCGCCGGTTCGCGCAAGGCCTTCGCCCAGAAGCTCGCCATGGCTCGTGCGGTGAAGGCCCACGGCTACCCGATGGTGCTGAACTTCGTCACCCACCGGCACAACATCGACAGCATCGATCGCATCATCGAACTGTGCATCGAACTGGAGGCGGATTTCGTCGAACTCGCCACCTGCCAGTTCTATGGCTGGGCCGAGCTCAACCGTGCCGGCCTGCTGCCGACTCGCGAGCAGTTGCAGCGCGCCGAACGCATCACTGCGCAGTACCGTGAGCGCCTGGCGGCCGAAGGCAACCCATGCAAGCTGATCTTCGTGGTGCCCGATTACTACGAGGAACGCCCCAAGGCCTGCATGGGCGGTTGGGGCAGCGTGTTCCTCGACGTCACCCCGGACGGCACCGCGCTGCCGTGCCACAGTGCGCGGCAGCTGCCGGTGAAGTTCCCCAACGTGCGCGAGCACAGCCTGCAGCACATCTGGTACGAGTCGTTCGGCTTCAACCGCTTCCGCGGCGACGCGTGGATGCCCGAGCCGTGCCGCTCCTGCGATGAGAAGGAACGCGACTTCGGTGGCTGCCGCTGCCAGGCCTTCATGCTCACCGGCGATGCCGAGGCAACCGACCCGGTGTGCGCCAAGTCAGCCCAACACGGGATCATCCTCGACGCCCGTCGCGAGGCGGAAACGGCCGCCGCGCCGCTCAGCGCGCTGACCCTGCGCAACGAGCGCGTTTCGAAACTTATCTGCAAGGCCTGAGGATGCAGCGCAACGACTGGAGCGCCGAGCGCGCGGTAGCCGCCGCGGGGGACTTTGCCGAGCTGCACGTGGCCCACGGCGGTCTGCTATGGGCCGCGTTCGATCCCGCCAGCTCGCGCTGTCGGCTGTTCCTGAGCCGTGAAGGGCAGAGTGTCGAGCTGACCCCACCGGGCGCCTCGGTGCGCAGCCGCGTCTACGAATACGGCGGTGGCTCCTGCTGCGCCACCGCCGACGGCGTGGCCTGGGTGGAAGAGGGCGACCAGCAGGTGCATTGGCTGCGCCTGGGCGGTGCGCCCCGGCCGATCACCCACCGCGACGAGTGCCGCTACGGCGACCTGCATTACGTGGCGGCCTGGAACGCGTTGCTGGCGGTGGAGGAGGAAAACGGCAGTGGCGGGGCGGTCCACCGCATCGTCCGCCTGGACGCCGATGGCCGTCGTCGGATAATCGCCGCCGGTGCGGATTTCTATGCATCCCCGATCGCGGACAGCAGCGCCGAGCGCATCGCTTGGGTGGAGTGGGATCGGCCGCACCAGCCCTGGACGCGAACCCGCCTGTGCGAGTCCTTCGCCGGGGAAGAGCGCTGCCTGGCGGGACAGGCTCGGCACGAATCCATCCAGCAACCGCGCTTCGCCGAGGACGGTCGGTTGCACTGGCTGAGCGACCGTGACGGCTACTGGCAGCTGTACCATGAAATCGTCGGTGCCTTGCCCTGTACTGCCACCGACCACGCCAGCGCGCCTTGGCAGCTGGGTGGGCGCACCTTCCTGCCGTTGCCGCGTGGCGAACTGCTGGCGACCCGCTATGAAGAGGGGCGCGGCGTGCTGGTGCTGTATGACGGGGATGGCGGCGAGCACCGGCTCGCTCTGGAGTACAGCCGTTTTCGCTCGCTGGCGGCTGACGAGCACCACTTTTATTGCATCGCCGCTGCGCCGGACCGCCTGCCGACGCTGCTGGCGATCCGCCGGGTAGACTACTCCACTCAGGTGCTGGCCGGTGGCGAAAGACCGTTGCCGGAGGTCGAACTGTCCCGTGGCGAAGCCTTCCACTATCCGGTGGGCGAGGACGAATGTGGCCACGGATTCTTCTATCCCCCCTACGCCTCGGACGGGGCTCCGCCGCTGGTGGTGTTCCTGCATGGCGGGCCGACCTCGGCCAGTTACCCGGTGTTCGACGGGCGCATCCAGTTCTGGACGCGCCGGGGCTTCGCCGTCGCCGATATCAACTATCGCGGCAGCAGTGGCTATGGCCGCGCCTACCGCGAGCGCCTGCACCTTGGCTGGGGGCAGGTAGAAGTGGAGGACATCGGCGCGGCGCTGGACTTCCTGGGCAAGTCCGGGCGCATCGACCGCCAGCGGGTGTTCGTGCGCGGCGCCAGTGCTGGCGGCTACAGCGCGCTGATGGCATTGGCACGGTTGCCGGGCCTGCGCGGCGGCGCCAGCCTCTATGGTGTCAGCGACCCGCTGGCGTTGGCGCGGGTCACCCACAAGTTCGAGGCGGATTATCTGGACTGGCTGATCGGCGATCCGCAACAGGACGCCGAGCGCTACCGCGAGCGCACGCCTGTGCAGCAGGCCGAACACATTCACGCGCCGGTGATTTTCTTCCAGGGCGAACTGGATGCGGTGGTGGTGCCGGCACAGACCGATGTCATGGTCGACAGCCTGCGCCAGCGCGGCGTGCCGGTTGAAGTGCACCGCTACGCCGGGGAGCGCCACGGCTTCCGCCAGGCTGCCAACCTGGCCCACGCGCTTGAGGCCGAGTGGCGCTTCTATCAGGCACTTCTGGCGGACTGATTTTTATCAGAATTAGCTGTCAGAGCAGGCTGCCAGAACCGTCTGCCAAGGTCGCATTGCAATACCTGACGGATGCAGTAGGCTGCCGGAAATATCCCATAACAATAACGACAGAGCCCCCGATGTCCCACGAGCTCAGCCAGCTGCGCAAATTCGTCTCGCCAGAGATCATTTTCGGTGCCGGATGCCGGCACAATGTCGCCAATTACGTGAAAACCTTCGGCGCCCGCAAGGTCCTGGTCGTGTCTGATCCCGGTGTAGTAGCCGCCGGCTGGGTTGCCGATATCGAGGCCAGCCTGGCCGCCCAGGACATTTCCTTCTGCCGTTACACCGATGTGTCGCCCAACCCGCGCGTGGAAGAAGTCATGCGCGGCGCCGACGTCTACCGCAGCGAAGGCTGCAACGTGATAGTCGCGGTCGGCGGCGGCAGTCCGATGGACTGCGCCAAGGGCATTGGCATCGTCGCCGCCCACGGCCGCAATATCCTCGAGTTCGAGGGCGTGGACACCCTGCGCGTGCCCAGTCCGCCGCTGATCCTGATCCCCACCACCGCCGGCACCTCGGCCGACGTCTCGCAGTTCGTGATCATCTCCAACCAGGACGAACGGATGAAGTTCTCCATCGTCAGCAAGGCGGTGGTTCCCGACGTGTCGCTGATCGACCCGGAAACCACCCTGACCATGGACCCGTTCCTTTCCGCCTGCACCGGCATCGACGCGCTGGTGCACGCCATCGAGGCCTTCGTTTCCACCGGCCACGGCCCTCTCACCGACCCTCACGCGCTGGAGGCCATGCGGCTGATCAACGGCAACCTGGTGCAGATGATCGCCAATCCGGCGGACATCGCCCTGCGCGAGAAGATCATGCTGGGCAGCATGCAGGCCGGGCTGGCCTTCTCCAACGCGATCCTTGGCGCGGTGCATGCCATGTCCCACAGCCTGGGCGGCTACCTCGACCTGCCGCACGGGCTGTGCAACGCCGTGTTGGTGGAGCACGTGGTGGCCTTCAACTACAGCGCGGCACCCGAGCGCTTCAAGGTGATCGCCGAGACCTTCGGCATCGACTGCCGTGGCATGAACCATGCGCAGATCCGCCAGCGCCTGGTGGAACACCTGATTGCCCTGAAGAACGCCGTGGGCTTCCACGAAAGCCTCGGCTTGCATGGCGTGGGCAGTTCCGACATTCCATTCCTCTCGCGCCACGCGATGCAGGACCCGTGCATCCTCACCAACCCTCGCGAGTCCAGCCAGCGCGACGTCGAGGTGGTATATGGCGAGGCCCTCTGACGAGCAGCAGCAACAGGCCCTGGCCGGGCTGCTCGGGCTGGGCAGCCATTCCGCGCGCAAGAGCCACTACCCCGAGCTGGTGGCGCGTCTGGACGAGCTGGAAGCCGAGCGCAACCGCTACAAATGGCTGTTCGAGCACGCCGTCCACGGCATCTTCCAGGCCAGCCTGAGCCAGGGCCTGCGCGCCGCGAATCCGGCGCTGGCGCGGATGCTCGGCTACGACGATCCGCAACAGGTGTTGTGGAACCTGCAGGACATGGCCAGCCAGCTGTTCGTCGGCGGCGAGGCGGAGATGCGCCGCATCCGCGCGTTGCTGCGCGAGCGCGACGGCCTGTTCGGCTACGAGACGCGCCTGCGCCGCCGCGATGGCAGTCACGTCATCGTCCTCATGAACCTGCTGATCAAGCCTGATGAAGAAGGCCTGGTGGAAGGCTTCGTCGCCGACATCACCGAACGCGTTCAGGCCCAGCAGCGCCTGCAGAGCCTGAACGAAGAACTGGAGCAGCGCGTCGCCGAACGTACCCGCGAGCTGGAAGGGTTGAACCAGCAACTGCGCGAGGCCCGCGACGCCGCCGAGGCCGCCAACAACAGCAAGGACAAGTACCTGGCGGCCGCCAGTCACGACTTGCTGCAACCGCTGAATGCCGCGCGCCTGCTGGTTTCTACCCTGCGTGAGCGCAAGCTGCCGAATGCCGAGCAGGTGCTGGTGGAGCGCACGCACCAGGCGCTGGAGGGCGCCGAGGACCTGCTCACCGACCTGCTGGAAATCGCTCGCCTGGACCAGAGCGCAATCCGCCCGGACCTGGAGGTGTACCCGCTGGACGAACTGCTCGGCCCGCTGGTCTCGGAGTTCGACGAAGTGGCCCGCGCCGCCGGGCTTCGCCTGCGCTCACGGATTCCCTCACTGGCAGTGCGCACCGATCACCGCCTGCTGTCACGCATCCTGCGCAACTTCCTCAGCAATGCCTGCCGCTACACCGAGCGCGGCAGCGTGATGCTTGGTGCGCGCCGGCGCGGCGAGAACGTCAGGCTGGAAGTCTGGGACACCGGGCGCGGGATTCCGGCGGACCAGCTGGAAGCCATCTTCCTCGAGTTCAACCAGCTCGACGCCGGCCGCGCGTCCAATCGCCGGGGCGTCGGGCTGGGGCTGGCGATCGTCGACCGCATCGCCGGAATCCTCGGTTGCCGGGTGCAGGTGCGCTCGGCGCCGGGGCGTGGTTCTGTGTTTTCCCTCGAGGTGCCGCTGGTGCGCGACCTGCCGCAGCAAGCGTTGGCGGAAAACGGCCCGCGCCCGGTGACCGGCGACCCGCTGCCGGGCCGGCGCCTGTTGGTGATCGACAACGAGGAAGCGATCCTTGCCAGCATGGCGGCGCTACTTGGGCAATGGGGCTGCGAGGTACTGGTGGCGACCAGCTATGAGGAAGCGCTGCAGGCGCTGGACGGCAAGGCGCCGGAGGTGATCCTGGCCGACTACCACCTCGACCTTGGTCGCACGGGTTGCGAGGCGGTTCGCGGGCTGCGCGAGTATTTCCGCCGCGAGCTGCCGGCGCTGATGATCACTGCCGACCGCAGCGACGACTGCCGTCGCGCCCTGCAGCGGCTGGGGATGCCGCTGCTGAACAAACCGGTGAAGCCGGGCAAGCTGCGCGCGGCGCTGAGTGTGCTGCTGACCCATTGAGGGGGAGCGGTCAGTCGTCCTTGCGCCCGAGCATGCCGTTGACCTTGTCGCGCAGCGCGTCGATGGAGAAGGGCTTGGCGATCATCGACATGCGCGTGGCCAGCTCGCTGCCATCGATACGGACGATTTCGGCGAAGCCAGTGGCGAACAGGATCGGCAGTTCCGGCCGGGCTTCCCTGGCGGCCACTGCCAGTTCCTCGCCGTTCATACCCGGCAGGCCGACATCGGTGAGCAGCAGATGGATCGTGGTGTCTCCCTGCAGGATCGGCAGAGCCTCCTCCGCGTCCTCGGCTTGCAGCACCTGGTAGCCGATCTCCTCCAGCACTTCCACGGTGAGCATGCGCACCAGGTCGTTGTCCTCGACGACAAGGACGCACAGTTGCTGCCTGGCGGGTTGGTTGGGGGGGGTAGGGGTGTCGGGAATGCTGACCACTGAGTTGCCTCTCGGGAAATAGAGTGTGACGCAAGTGCCCTGGCCGGGCTCGCTGCGCAGGCGGATGTGCCCGCCGGATTGTTTGATGAAGCCGTAGACCATCGACAGGCCCAGCCCGCTGTTGGGGCCGATGCCCTTGGTGGTGAAGAAGGGGTCGAAGACGTGGGTCAGGGTGGTCTCGCTCATGCCCTGGCCGTTGTCCTGCAGAGAGAGAGCGAGGTAGTCGCCGGCCGGCAGGTCACGCTCGCTGCTGACGATCTCCTGGTGCTGCAGCCTGATCTCCAGGCGGCCGCCGCCGGGCATGGCGTCGCGGGCGTTTTCTACTAGGTGAAGTATGGCCTTGTGCAACTGGTCGCGGTCGGTCAGTACGCTCTGCGCGTCGTCCAGGGCAAGCGTCACGGCGACGTCCGGGCCGGCGCGTTCGGCCAGCTCGTCGTGCCAGTCGCGCAATTGCTGGGCAAGGTCCACCGGGTGCATGGCCAGCGCCTGGCGCCGGGCGAAGGCGAGCAGGTTGTGGGTCAGCTCGGCGGCGCGCTCGGTGGCCTGGGTGGCGGCCTGGAGGATATGGCTCAGCTCTGGCTGGGCGTTGGCCGGTGCGCGGCGGGTGATCAGGTCGAGGCTGAAGCGGATGCTCGCCAGCAGGTTGTTGAAGTCGTGGGCGATGCCGCCGGTGAGCTGGCCGACGGCTTCCATGCGCTGGGCATTGGCGAGGGCGGACTGCGCCTGCTCCAATAGCTCGGCGGCGCGCTTCTGTTCGCTGATATCGCGGCCGCAACCGTAGATCAAGCCGTTCTCCTCGGTGGCGTGCCAGGAAATCCAGCGATAGCTGCCGTCGGCGTGGCGCATGCGGTTTTCGAAGTGCTGCAGGCGCTCGCCGCGGGCGAGGGTGGCACGGGTGTCGATGCTCGGCCTCAGGTCGTCCGGGTGCACCAGCTCTTCGCTGTTGCGGCCGCTGAGCTGTTCCTCGCTCCAGCCCAGCAGGTTGCCCCAGGCCGGGTTGAAGCTGCGCAGCACGCCCCGGTGATCGAGCACGCAAAGCAGGTCCTGGCTGACCGCCCAGACGCGGTCGCGCTCCAGGGTGCGCTGGCGGGCTTCTTCCTGCACAGCCTCTTTAAGCTGGCGCTCCTGTGTGCGAAGGCTGGCGGAGGCCAGGGCATGGCCGAGCAAGGTGGCCAGTTCGTTGAAAAAGGTCGCGTAATTCTCGTCCAGGCGTCGGCGCGGGCTGATGCCGAATACTGCCAGGCTGTCGGCATGGCCTTCCAGCGGGGTGGCGTACGTGCTGTCGAGCACCTCCGGCCAGGGCGCGAAGGCGCGCATGTACTGGCTGCCCAGAGGGGACTGGTGGGCTTTCTTGAGACCGTTGAACAGGTGCAACGGGTCATCGTCCGCGCTCAGCTGCGCCGGCGCAAAGCGGTCGCTGGCATCGGTACCACAGGCGCCGAGCAGGATGCCGGCGTGGTAGAGCAGGCAGAAGGGCACGTCGTGGCTGGCTTCGGCGAGCAGGGCGAAGGCCTGGGCGCAGATTTGCGCGCTGTCGTCAGCCTGCCCGAGGCGTTCCGCCATGCGTGTCAGCAGGTGCTGGCGGCGTTGCTGGATGACGTTGCCGGTGGTCTCCACGGCGGTGTTGAACAGGCCGATGGGCTTGCCGTCCTGGCCGAAGATCGGGCTGACGTTGTAGGTGAAGTAGGCTTCCTCGACGTAGCCGAAGCGCACCATGGGCAGCAGGCGGTCTTCCTCGTGGGCGGCCACGCCGGTCTGCAGGATGCCGTTGTACATGGGGTCGAGAATCGACCAGATCTCCGACCAGGCGATGTGTGCCGGCTGGCCCAGGCAGGCTGGATGCTTGTCGCCGGGAATGACGCTCCAGGCGTCGTTGTACAGCAGGATGAACTCCGGGCCCCAGTAGATGCAAACCGGCAGGCGCGAGTTGAGGCCAACTTCGAGGATGCCCTTGAGTGTGACCGGCCATTGCTCTATCGGGCCGAGCGAGGTGGTCGCCCAGTCGTACTGGCGGATCAGCGGCGCCATGGCGCTACTGCTGTTGAGGAAGTCGCCCTGGCCCTGCACTGGTGAAAGGGAGGTATCCCCTGGGGAGCTTGGCATCGAGCAAACCCTGCGACCGATCGGTCTTTTATGTCTTGTCGAACGTTGGAAAGGCGCGCCGACAGATAATTCCACTTTTCTCCGGCCCAGGCCGTGAAAAGTTCGAACGTCCCACAAGAGTGGCTGTCAATTCGCCAGTCGGTGTGTAGCCTACAACGCTTGGCGGTATTATTTCTGCCGTTTTAAGAACGTTCTTACAATAACTTCAAATACTTACCTGGCTTCTGTCGCGATCTCCGTCATTCCGGCGGGGGGCCTCCAGGGAAGAAAGACCATCAGGGAATCCGTAGATGAACCAGAAAGCCATCGCCGACGAAAGCGCCTTCCGCCGCATCCTCGCGCGCAACATGGCGCTGCCGCTGGGCATCTGCCTGTTGGGTGCGGTGCTGTTCATCGGCCTGATCCTGTACATGCTTGACGTGCTGGGCTGGGTTGAGCACACCGATCGGGTGATCTCCAGCGCCAACGAGATGCAGCGCCTGAGCGTGGACCAGGAAAGCGGCCTGCGTGGCTTCCTGATCACCGGCGATCCGCGCTTCCTCGAACCGCTGGAGCAGGCGCGCCCGCGCATCAACTCCGGACTCAAGAGTCTCTCCGAGCTGGTAGCGGACAACCCTCCGCAGGTCGAGCGCGTGGGCCGCCTGACCTCGATGCAGGACGAGTGGATGACCTTCGCCCAGCAGATGATCGAGCAGCGTCGTCAGGGCCAGGACACCTCCGACGCCATAAAGGCCGGGCGCGGCAAGAGCATGATGGATGCCATCCGGGGCCAGTACTCCTCGCTGATCAACACTGAGCAGCAGTTGCGCCATGACCGAAACCAGTTCGCCTCCAGCTTGTCCGTGGGGGTGATCGTCCTCTATCTGGTCTTCAGCATCGTGGTCGGTACGCTGCTCGCGTATTTCGGCCGCCGGCAATTGGTCAGCCTGTCCGAGTCCTATGCCGAATCCCTGCGTCGTCAGGAGCAGCATAACGAAACGCTGGCGCGCCAGGCCTGGTTGCGCGATGGCCAGAGCCGCCTTGGCGAGCAGTTGATCGGCCAGCAATCGCTGTCGGCTCTGGGGCGCAGCCTGATGGAATTCCTCGGTGCGTTCGTTGCTTCCCCGGTGGGCGCGCTTTATGTGCGCGATGATCGGGGCGGCCTGCGCCTATCCGGCACCTTCGGCTTCGCCGCCAGTGCGCTGGGCGAGGACTACTTCGCCCCGGATGAAAGCCTCACCGCCCAGGCTGCCCGTCAGCGCAAGCTGCGCGTGGTCGACGGCCTGCCGCCGGATTACCTGAAGGTCAACTCGGCGCTGGGCAACGGCCAGCCGGTGAGCGTGGCGCTGCTGCCGCTGCTCAACGATGGCGGCGTGGTAGGCGTGCTGGAGCTGGGCTTTCTGCGCCAGCTGGAGGAACGCGACCAGGCCTTCCTGCAGAATGTCGCCGAAACGCTCGGCAGCGCGATTGCCGCCGCCCAGTACCGCCAGCGCCAACAGGACCTGCTGGCGGAGACCCAGCAGCTCAACGAAGAACTGCAGGTGCAGCAGGAGGAGCTGAAGACCGCCAACGAGGAGCTGGAGGAGCAGTCGCGGGTACTCAAGGAGTCCCAGGCGCATCTCGAGGCCCAGCAGGCGGAACTGGAGCAGACCAACGAGCGCCTCGCCGAGCAGGCCCAGGAACTGGCCGCCCAGCGCGACGATCTCGACGGCAAGAACACCGAGCTGAACCAGGCGCGCCTGGACCTGCAGGGACGCGCTGACGAGCTGCAGCGGGCCAGCCGCTACAAGTCCGAGTTCCTCGCCAACATGTCCCACGAGCTGCGCACGCCGCTCAACAGCTCGCTGATCCTCGCGCGCCTGCTGGCGGACAACGAGCAGGGCAATCTCGATGACGAGCAGGTCAAGTTCGCCGAGTCGATCTACGGCGCCGGCAACGACCTGCTCAACCTGATCAACGACATCCTCGACATCTCCAAGGTCGAGGCCGGAAAGCTGGAAGTGCGCCCGGAGAACGCCAGCGTACGTCGCCTGGTGGAAGCGGTGGAAGGACTGTTCCGCCCGCAGGCCGACAATAAGGGCCTGCGCTTCGTCGCCGAAGTCGCCGAGGACGCCCCCGCGCTGCTGTTCAGCGACCGCCAGCGGGTCGAGCAGATCCTCAAGAACCTGCTGTCCAACGCCTTCAAGTTCACCGACAGCGGGGAAGTCACCCTGCGCGTGAGCGCCGCGCCCGAGGGACTGCGCTTCGATGTTCGCGACAGCGGCATTGGTATCGCCGAAGACCAGCTGCAGCGCATCTTCGAAGCCTTCCAGCAGGCCGATGGTGCCACCAACCGCCGCTACGGCGGCACCGGCCTGGGTCTGTCGATTTCCCGCGACCTCGCGCACCTGCTGGGCGGCAGCATTATCGTCAGCAGCGAGCCGGGCAAGGGCAGCGTGTTCAGTTTGCTGCTACCGCTGAACTACCAGGCGCCCGCGGAGGACCAGGTGGTCAGCGCGCCCGCGCCGATTGTTGCGATTGCCCCGGCCGCCGCTGAACCCCCGGTGGTGCGTGCGCCGGCTGCCGCGGCTTTCGCCGATGACCGCGAACAGCTCAACGTCGGCCAACGCTGCGTGCTGGTGGTGGAAGACGAGCCGAAGTTCGCTCGCATCCTCTATGACCTGGCCCGCGAGCTGGGTTACCGCTGCCTGGTGGCCATGGGGGCCGAGGAAGGCCTGCGCCTGGCCGACGAGCACGGTCCGGACGCCATCCTGCTGGACATGCACCTGCCCGACGAATCCGGCCTTGCCGTCCTGGAGCGCCTGAAGGCCAATCCGCGCACCCGCCATGTGCCGGTGCACGTGGTCTCCGTGGAGGATCGCAGCGAAGCGGCCCTGCACCTGGGTGCCATCGGCTATGCCTTGAAACCCACCACCCGCGAGCAGCTGCGCGAGGTGTTCGGCAAGCTCGAAGCCAAGCTGACCCAGGAGGTCAAGCGCATCCTGCTGGTCGAGGATGACCCGCTGCAGCGCGACAGCGTAGCGCGCCTGATCGGTGACGATGACGTTGAGATCACCGCCGTGGAGCAGGGCGAACAGGCCCTGGAACTGCTGCGGCAGAACATCTACGACTGCATGATCATCGACCTCAAGCTGCCGGACATGCAGGGCAACGAACTGCTGCGGCGCATGGGCGAGGAGGATATCTGCTCGTTCCCGCCGGTGATCGTCTACACCGGCCGCAACCTCACCCGCGACGAAGAAGCCGAGCTGCTCAAGTACTCGCGCTCGATCATCATCAAGGGCGCGCGCTCGCCCGAGCGTCTGCTCGACGAGGTGACGCTGTTCCTGCACAAGGTCGAGTCGCAGCTCTCCAGCGAACGCCAGCGCATGCTGCGCACCTCGCGCAACCGCGACCGGGCTTTCGAGGAACGGCGCATCCTGCTGGTGGACGACGACGTGCGCAACATCTTCGCCCTCACCAGCGCCCTGGAACACAAGGGCGCCCGAGTGGAAGTCGCGCGTAACGGCCGCGAAGCCCTGGAGAAGCTCGACGAGGTCGGCGATATCGACCTGGTGCTGATGGACGTGATGATGCCGGAGATGGACGGCTACGAGGCGACCCGCCTGATCCGCCAGGACGCGCGCTGGAAGAAGCTGCCGATCCTCGCGGTGACCGCCAAGGCGATGAAGGACGACCACGAGCTGTGCCTGCGCGCCGGCGCAAACGACTACCTGGCCAAGCCCATCGACCTCGACCGCCTGTTCTCCCTGATCCGTGTATGGCTACCCAAGCTGGAGCGCATCTGACATGCCTGATCGCAGCCAGGACATCGAGCTGCGCCTCCTGATCGAGGCGATCTACCTGAAGTACAGCTACGACTTCCGCGACTACTCCGGCACTTCGCTCAAGCGCCGCGTGCTGCATGCCACCAAGCTGTTCGAGTGCCGCAGCATCTCGGCCCTGCAGGAGCGAATCCTGCACGATCCGCACGCCTTCCATGAGCTGCTGCAGTACCTCACCATCTCGGTGAGCGAGCTGTTCCGCGACCCCAGCTACTTCCTCGCGTTGCGCCAGGAAGTGGTGCCGGTTCTGCGCACCTATCCGTCGCTGCGCCTGTGGGTGGCTGGCTGCAGTACCGGCGAAGAAGTGCATTCGCTGGCCATCCTGTTGCATGAAGAAGGCCTGCTCGAACGCACGCTGATCTACGCTACCGACATCAATCCGCGCTCGCTGGAGCAGGCGCGGCGCGGCATCTATGCGGTGGACGACCTGGCCCAGGCCAGCGAGAACTACCGTGCCGCCGGCGGCAAGGGTTCGCTTTCGGACTACTACACGGCGGCCTACGACGGGGCGCTGTTCGACAAGATGCTGCGCGCCAATGTGACCTTCGCCGACCACAGTCTGGCTACCGACAGCGTGTTCTCCGAGACGCACCTGATCTCCTGCCGCAACGTGCTCATCTACTTCAACCGCCAGCTGCAGAACCGTGCCATCGGTCTGTTTCACGAGTCGCTGTGCCACCGGGGCTTCCTTGGTCTGGGCAGCAAGGAAAGCCTGGACTTCACCGACTTCGCCTCGGAGTTCGAGGTGGTGAATCGCCGTGAACGAGTGTTCCGCAAACGATGAGCGCGCAACGGAAGGTCCAGGCCGTGGTCATCGGCGCCTCCGCGGGCGGCGTGGACGCGCTGTTCCAGCTGTTCGGCGGATTGCCGGCGGACTTCGCTTTGCCCATGGTGGCGGTGCTGCACCTGCCGGAAAACCACGAGAGCCAGTTGGTCGACCTGTTCGCCCGGCGCCTGGCGATCCCCGTGGAGGAGGCCCGCGACAAGGCGCCGGTGGAGGCGGGCAGGCTGTATTTCGCCGCTGCCGGTTACCACCTGTCCATCGAGCAGGAGCGCACCTTCGCCCTTAGCCGCGAGGCACCACGGAATTTCTCCCGGCCGTCGATCGATATCCTTTTCGACTCGGCGTCCGACGCCTACCGCGAGGGGCTGGCGGGCATCCTGCTCACGGGCGCCAACCAGGACGGCGCCGAGGGGCTGGCGCGCATCCACCGCCGGGGCGGGCTGAGTATCGTCCAGGACCCGGCCGAAGCCGCCGTGTCCACCATGCCGGAGGCGGCTATTGCGCTGCACGCCCCGGACTACATTCTTCCGCTGCGTGAGATTCACGCGCTCCTGACCCGAATGGGTACCCAACATGCTGCGTAACCAGGGAAGCAAACTGCTGATCGTCGACGACCTGCCGGAGAACCTGCTGGCGCTGGAGGCGTTGATCAAGGGCGAAGGGCGCGAGGTGTTCAAGGCGTCCTCGGCGGACGAGGCGCTGTCGCTACTGCTGGAGCACGAATTCGCCCTGGCGCTGCTGGACGTGCAGATGCCGGGCATGGACGGTTTCGCCCTGGCCGAGCTGATGCGCGGCACCGAGCGCACCAGGAACATCCCCATCGTCTTCGTGACAGCCGCCGGGCGCGAGCTGAACTATGCCTTCAAGGGCTACGAGAGCGGCGCGGTGGACTTCCTCTACAAGCCGCTGGACAACCACGCGGTGCGCAGCAAGGTGAATGTCTTCGTCGACCTCTACCGTCAGCGCAAGGTGTTGGAACAGGCGCGCGCCGAGCAGGACGCGCTGCTCGCCGAGCTGCGCGAGACCCAGGTCGAGTTGCAGCGCGCGGTGAAGATGCGCGACGACTTCATGTCCATCGTCTCCCACGAACTGCGCACGCCGCTCAATGGCCTGATGCTGGATACCCAGTTGCGCCGGCTGCACCTGTCCAAGGGCAAGCTGGAACACTTCACTCAGGCCCGCCTGGGCGTGCTGTTCGAGCGCGACGAACGCCAGCTCACCGGTTTGAATCGGTTGATCGAGGACATGCTCGACGTCTCGCGCATCCGCACCGGCAAGCTGTCGATCCGCCCGGAGCCGGCCAACCTGGCCGATATCGCCCGCCGCGTATTGAGCAACTTCGCCGTGCAGGCCCAGGCGGCTGGCTGCGAATTGAGCCTGGAGGCGCCCGAAGTGGTGGAGGGTGTGTGGGATGCCTATCGCCTGGAGCAGGTGATCAGCAACCTGGTCAGTAACGCCCTGCGTTACGGCCCCGGCCGGCCCGTGGAAGTCACCGTCGCGGTGGCGGATGGCCGCGCCAAACTCTGCGTGCGCGACCATGGTGACGGCATCAGTGTTGAGGAGCAGCGGCGCATCTTCCAGCAGTTCGAGCGTGGGGCCGGCGCGGCTCGCGTCGCCGGACTGGGCTTGGGCCTGTACATCTCCGAGCAGATCGTCCAGGCCCACGGCGGCAGTATCGAGGTGCGTAGCCAGCCGGGGCAAGGCGCGGCGTTCAGTCTTTATCTGCCGCTGGACTGACTCCTGCCGAGCGACTCCGGCAGAATCCGGGTTGCACCTTTTCCACCTCTGGCACGAACACTGCTTTCTTCCTGCCGTCCGGCCGACCCGTATGGGTTGCAGCCGGGCGCGCCCGTGGCCGTGCTCCGTTTGGTAGCGCCGTGTGTGGGAAATGTCACCGGTTGCACCGGTTTTGCGCGTACGACCAAAGGCTTGTTTTTATTGGGTTGCACCTGGTTGCACCTTGCGATTCGGCGGTATAACCTTGCGCCGTTTTCAGGCACACCTTCTAACAACAGGAAGCCCCATGGCCACCACCACCCTTGGCGTGAAGCTCGACGACGCCACCCGCGAGCGCCTCAAGCTGGCTGCCCAGCAACTCGACCGTACCCCGCACTGGCTGATCAAGCAGGCCATCTTCTCCTACCTGGAGCAGGTGGAAGGCGGTCTGACCCCGGCCGAGCAATCCGGCCTGGCGGCCGCAGCGGGCGAAGAGTCGCTGGATGCGCTGAACGAACAAGGGTTGCAGGTCTTCCTCGATTTCGCCGAAAGCATCCTGCCGCAGTCCGTGCTGCGCGCGGCCATCACCGCCGCCTACCGCCGCCCGGAAACCGAGGCGCTGCCGATGCTGCTGGACCTGGCCCGCCTGCCGAAAGAGCAGGCCGCCGCGGCCAGCAAGATGGCGCTGGGCATCGCCGAAAAGCTGCGCAACCAGAAGAACGCCGGTGGCCGCCAGGGCCTGGTGCAGGGCCTGCTGCAGGAGTTCTCCCTGTCGTCTCAGGAAGGCGTGGCGCTGATGTGCCTGGCTGAGGCGCTGCTGCGCATCCCGGACAAGGCCACCCGTGACGCGCTGATCCGCGACAAGATCAGCAACGGCAACTGGAGCCAGCACCTGGGCCAAAGCCCGTCGATGTTCGTCAACGCGGCCTCCTGGGGCCTGCTGATCACCGGCAAGCTGGTGGCGACCCACACCGAAGCCGGCATGTCCTCGTCGCTCAACCGCATCATCGGCAAGTCCGGCGAGCCGCTGATCCGCAAGGGCGTGGACATGGCCATGCGCCTGATGGGCGAGCAGTTCGTCACCGGCGAAACCATTGCCGAGGCCCTGGCCAATGCGGCGAACATGGAATCCCGCGGCTTCCGCTACTCCTACGACATGCTCGGCGAAGCCGCGCTGACCGAGGAGGACGCCAAGCGCTACCTGGCCTCCTACGAGCAGGCGATCCATGCCATCGGCAAGGCTTCCCATGGTCGTGGCATCTACGAAGGCCCGGGCATCTCGATCAAGCTTTCCGCGCTGCACCCGCGCTACAGCCGCGCGCAGTACGACCGCGTGATGGACGAGCTGTACCCGACCGTGCTCGGCCTGGTGAAGATGGCCCGTGACTATGACATCGGCATCAACATCGACGCCGAGGAAGCCGACCGCCTGGAAATCTCCCTCGACCTGCTCGAGCGCCTGTGCTTCGAGCCGTCGCTGGCCGGCTGGAACGGCATCGGCTTCGTCATCCAGGCCTACCAGAAGCGCTGCCCTTACGTGATCGATTACGTGATCGACCTGGCCAAGCGCAGCCGTCACCGCCTGATGATCCGCCTGGTGAAGGGCGCCTACTGGGACAGCGAGATCAAGCTGGCCCAGGTCAACGGCCTGGAAGGCTACCCGGTCTACACCCGCAAACCGTACACCGATGTTTCCTACCTGGCCTGTGCGCGCAAGCTGCTGGCGGTGCCGGAATCCATCTACCCGCAGTTCGCCACCCACAACGCCCACTCGCTGTCGGCCATCTACCAGCTGGCCGGGCAGAACTACTACCCGGGCCAGTACGAGTTCCAGTGCCTGCACGGCATGGGCGAGCCGCTGTACGAGCAGGTGGTGGGCAAGGTCGCCGACGGCAAGTTCAACCGTCCGTGCCGCATCTACGCCCCGGTGGGCAGTCATGAAACCCTGCTGGCGTATCTCGTTCGCCGCCTGCTGGAAAACGGCGCCAACACCTCCTTCGTCAACCGCATCGCCGACCACAGCATCTCCCTCCAGGACCTGGTGCTCGACCCGGTGCTGCAGGTCGAGCAGATGGCCGCGCAGGAAGGCACCCTGGGCCTGCCGCACCCGCGCATCCCGCTGCCGCGCGACCTCTATGGCGACAGTCGCCTTAACTCCGCCGGCATCGACCTGGCCAACGAACACCGCCTGGGTTCGCTGTCCTCGGCGCTGCTGTCGAGCACCAACCACGCCTACGTCGCCGAGCCGATGCTGGGCCTGGCCGACGCCGCGCCGGGCGAGCCGCAGCCGGTGCGCAACCCGGCTGACCACCGCGACGTGGTAGGTCATGTGCGTGAAGCCAGCGAAGCCGACGTGAACAACGCCATCCTTGGCGCGCTGTCCAGCGCGCAGATCTGGCAGTCGACCCAGCCGGCCGAGCGCGGCGCGATCCTGCAGCGCGCCGCCGACCTGATGGAAGCCGAGATCCAGTCGCTGATGGGCGTGCTGGTGCGTGAATCGGGCAAGACTTTCGCCAACGCCATCGCCGAAGTGCGCGAGGCGGTGGACTTCCTGCGCTACTACGGCGCCCAGGCCAGCACCCACTTCGCCAACGACAGCCACCGCCCGCTGGGCCCGGTGGTCTGCATCAGCCCGTGGAACTTCCCGCTGGCGATCTTCAGCGGCCAGGTAGCCGCTGCGCTGGCCGCCGGCAACACCGTGCTGGCCAAGCCCGCCGAGCAAACTCCGCTGATCGCCGCGCAAGCCGTGCGCATCCTGCTGGAAGCCGGCGTGCCCGCTGGCGCCGTGCAACTGCTGCCGGGCCGTGGTGAAACCGTCGGCGCCCGCCTGGTAGGCGACGAACGCGTGCGTGGCGTGATGTTCACCGGTTCCACTGAAGTGGCCGGCATCCTCCAGCGCAACATCGCCGGCCGCCTCGACGCCCAGGGCCGTACCATCCCGCTGATCGCCGAAACCGGCGGTCTCAACGCGATGATCGTCGACTCCTCGGCCCTGGCCGAGCAGGTGGTGGTCGACGTGGTCAACTCCGCCTTCGACAGCGCCGGCCAGCGCTGCTCCGCGCTGCGCGTGCTGTGCGTGCAGGAAGATGCCGCCGAC
This sequence comes from Pseudomonas sp. PDM18, assembly GCF_014852585.1. Lineage (GTDB taxonomy): Bacteria > Pseudomonadota > Gammaproteobacteria > Pseudomonadales > Pseudomonadaceae > Pseudomonas. Next base: position 184,294 of record NZ_JACVBX010000002.1, read on the forward strand.
CGCGTGGTGCAGATGCTCAAGGGTGCCATGGCCGAGTACCGCGTCGGTGCGCCGGAGCGCCTGCACACCGACATCGGTCCGGTGATCGACGAGGAAGCCAAGGCCAACATCGACAAGCACATCCAGACCATGCGCGACAAAGGCCGCAAGGTGTTCCAGAGCGCCCGACTGGATGCCGAGGAAATCAAGCGCGGCACCTTCGTTGTGCCGACCCTGATCGAGCTGGACAGCTTCAGCGAACTCAAGCGCGAAATCTTCGGCCCGGTGCTGCACGTGGTGCGCTACCAGCGCTCTGAACTGGACCAGCTGCTCGCGCAGATCAACGAATCCGGCTACGGCCTGACCCTGGGCGTGCATACCCGCATCGATGAGACCATCGCCCAGGTCGTCGGCACCGCCCATGTCGGCAACCTCTACGTCAACCGCAACGTGGTTGGCGCGGTGGTCGGCGTGCAGCCCTTCGGTGGCGAGGGCCTGTCCGGCACCGGTCCGAAGGCCGGCGGCCCGCTGTACCTGTACCGCCTGCTGTCGACCCGCCCGCAGGATGCGGTGGCCAGCCAGCTCAAGGGCGACGGTGCCCAGGCGCTGCCGCGTCCGAAGGATGCCCAGCAGGCCGTGGACGCGCTGACCAAGTGGGCAGGGCAGAAAGACGCCGCCCTGGCCACTCTGCTCGGCGGCTACGGCGAACTCGCGCAGAGCTTCACCCAGCAGGTGCTGACTGGCCCGACCGGCGAGCGCAACACCTACACCCTGCTGCCGCGCGAGCACGTGCTGTGCCTGGCGGAAGACCGCGCCGACCTGCTGGCGCAGCTGGCTGCGGTGCTCAGCGTTGGCAGCCGCCCGCTGGTGGCCGAGTCCAACGCCGCCGTGGTCAAGGAACTGCCGAAGGAAGTCGCCCAGCGCATCGAGCTGGTCGCCGACTGGAGCGCGACCGACAAGGTGTTCGACGCGATCCTGCACCACGGCGATTCGGACCAGCTGCGCGCAGTCTGCGAACAGGCGAGCCAGCGCAAGGGCGCCATCGTCGGCGTCACCGGGCTGAACCGCGGGGAAACCGACATCCCGCTGGAACGCCTGCTGATCGAGCGCGCGCTGAGCGTCAACACCGCCGCTGCCGGCGGCAACGCCAGCCTGATGACCATCGGCTGACGACGATGCCGGAAGCGCCTCACCGGGCGCTTCCGGCCAGCTTCAAGGCCGCCACCGCGACCACCGGCCTGCCAGCCCCCGGGCGGAGCTACCCGCTCCCGGCAGGTCGTTTCCCTCGCGCTTCCTGCGCAATCCGTCTCGGGCCACGCCCGGTACAACGGCGGGGCTATCCGCTCCGCCGATTCCCTTTTCTCTGGTTCAGACCGGCGCCGCAGTGCGGGTCAGCTGCTCCAGCAACTCCAGGTCGGTGCTCATGCCCGAGGTCTCGCGGATGCGTGCGAGGATTTCCTTCTTCAGGGCGATGAATTCCGGGGCCATCTTCATGTCCTGATTGCGCTCGGCCGGCAGCGGCACTTCGTAGACGCTGTCGATGCGTCCGGGGCGCGGCGCCATCAACACCACGCGGCCGCCCAGGTAGATCGCCTCGTCGACATCGTGGGTGACGAACAGGATGGTGCTGTTCTCCAGGCGGTGCACGTGGCGGATCAGGTCGTGCATCACCTCGCGGGTCTGCGCGTCCAGCGCGCCGAAGGGTTCGTCCATCAGCAGGATCTGCGGCTTGGGCATCAGCGCGCGGGCGATCGCCACGCGTTGCTGCATGCCGCCGGAAAGCTGGCTGGGGTAGGCCTGGGCGAAAGCCGACAGGCCCATCAGGTTGAGTAGCGCATCGGCGCGGCCGCTGGCGACTTCCACGTCGGCGTCGCCGCGCACGGTGTCGGACACCACCTTGAGCCGGCGGCAGAACTTGATGTTCTCCATCACCCGCAGCCAGGGGTAGAGACTGTAGTGCTGGAAGACCATGGCGCGGTCGATGCCGGGGCCGTCCACGGCACGGCCATCGACGAGGATGTCGCCGCCGCTGTGGCGCTCCAGCCCGCCGATGCTGCGCAACAGGGTGGACTTGCCGCAACCCGAGGCGCCGACGAAGGTGACGAACTCATTGGCGCGAATCTCCAGGTTCACATCCTGCAGAGCCTGTACGTGCCGACCCTGGCTGCTGAAGACCTTGTCGACGTGGCGGATGGCGATCTTGTTCTGGCTCATCAGGCTTACCTCTTCATCCAGGGGAAGGCGACCCGGCCGAGCCAGCGGAATGCCTGGTCGGTGAGCAGGCCGATGACGCCGATCAGCAGGATGCCAGCGAAGATTTTGTCGGTCTGCATGTAGCGCTGGGCGCGCAGGATGGCGTAGCCCAGGCCGGAGTTGGCGGCGACCAGTTCGGCCACCACCAGGTAGGTCCAGGCCCAGCCGCAGGTGATGCGCAGGGTGTCCAGCAGCGCCGGGCGCGCCGAGGGCAGCACCACCAGACGGATGGTCTCTGCGCGGCTGGCGCCCATGGTCTGCGCCGCCTCGATCTGCGCCATGGGCACGCGGCGCACGTCCTCGGCGACCATCAGCACCATCTGGAAAAAGGTGCCGATGAAGATGATCAGCACCTTGGAGCCTTCGTCGATGCCGACCCAGAGCATCACCAGCGGGATGAAGGCCACCGCCGGCATGTAGCGGATGAAGTCGGTGAGCGGTTCGAGCAAGGCCTGCACCGGGCGGTAGGTACCGATGTACAGGCCCAGCGGCAGGGCGATCACCGCCGAGGCGAGGAAGCCGGTCATGACCCGGTAGACGCTGATGGCGATGTCGCCCACCAGCCCTTCGTCGGTCCACCAGTGGCCGATGCGTTTGAGCACGGCGTCCGGGCCGGGGAAGAACATCGGGTTGGCCAATCCGGCGGCGCTGTAGGCCCACCAGAGCAGCAATGGCAGCAGCAGGCCGGCGGCGGCCAGGGCCCAGACGGCGCTGCGCGGCAGCTCGCCACGGATCACCCACCAGCGCTGGCGGGCGGGCTGCGCGGCAGGGCGGGGCAGGGGCTGGTGGGCGGTCATGGCGTCACCTCCTCAGCGGGGAACAGGGGCAGCTCGCAGGCTTGCCAGCCATCGGTGGGCGGCGTGGCGCCCAGGCTGTTGAGCCAGTGGGCGTCGTGCAGCAACCCGGGGTGGTCGGGATCGGCTTTGGCGGGCAGCAGTCGTGCGCCGATGCGCGCGGGCAGGGTGCTCAGTTCGATGCGCCAGGGCGTAACACCGCCCTGATGACGGCCGAAGCTCAGTTCGAAATCCAGCAGCTCGAGGTTGTCGCTATCGAACAATGCGACAAGCGATGGCGCGCGCGGCAGCGGCAGGCGCCGCCCGGCGGCGAAGAGGAAGCAGTCGCCGGCCAGCAGCAGGCAACCCTGGCGGCCGTCGGCGCCCAGCAGCCAGGTGCCACGGTTGCGCCCGAGGGATTCGGGCAGGCGCTCCCAGACTTCGTGGTAGCTGCCGTCCAGGCCGTCTTCCAGCACCTTTTCGCTGTCGACGAAGTGCATGCGGCCGATGTCCTCGCCGCCATTGGGCGGCTGGAAGTCGATTGCGCGGTGCCACTGGCAGATATCGCCAGTGATCTCGGTGAGACCGGCAAATCCGGCCTGGGCGGCCAGTGCTTCCGGCTTATCGGGGGCCGGCAGCGGAATGCGCAGGTCGGCAAACAGACGCTCGGTCTGTAGCCAGTACACGCGGGTGCTGGTGTCATGCGTTCCGCCGGTGGTGGTCAGCAGGGTGCGCTGCCAGACACCGAGGTAGGCGGGCGGTACAGCGGAAGTGTTCAGGCCAGGCATGCGTTTTCCTCCCATTCGGCGAGCACGGAACGGCTTTCCAGTACGCGGCCGAACAACCCACCTTCCACTTCCACCATGGCCAGGGCGGCGGCGTGCAGCTCGGCGCTCGGCGAACCGCAGGCATCGCTGACCAGGGTGCAGGCGTAGCCCAGCTCCACCGCCGCGCGCTGGGTGGAAGAAACGCACACTTCGGTGGTCACCCCGCAGAGCACCAGGTGGCCGATGCCGCGCCGACGCAGCAGCAGGTCCAGGTCGGTGTAAGCGAAGGCGCTGTAGCCCGGTTTGTCGATCACCGGCTCGTCGGCCAGCGGGCGCAGTTCGTCGATCAGGTCGTGGCCATACTCGCCGCGCACCAGCAATCGCCCCAGCGGGCCGCGTGCGCCGATGGGCGCGCCGGCCTGTTCGGCACGGCGACGCTTGCTCTCGTGCAGGTCGGTCAGGTCGGGGCGGTGCCCTTCGCGGGTATGCACTACCAGCAGGCCCAGGGCACGGGCGCTGTCCAGCAGGCGCGAGATGGCCGGGATCGGCGCGCGCAGGCGGCCGATCTCCAGCCCGGCCTGGTCGGCATAGCCGCCGGGGGCACAGAAGTCGCGCTGCATGTCGATGACGATCAGGGCGACGCTCACAGCTCGAACTCCTTGCGTACCGCAGCGGCGATGCCTTTTACGATGTCCTTCGCCATGCGCAGGCCCTTGTCGGCGCTGGAACCGCGCGCTGAGGACAGCACGCCCGAAGGCGGCACCCACTCGGTGCGGCTGGGGTACATGTCGTAGGGCGGGAAGTCGGCCGGGCCGTCGTCGGGGATCAGGTCCAGGCGTACCAGGCTGGGTAGGTAGTGCAGCATCAGCGAGGTTTCGATCACTGCCGCGTGTTCCAGGGCGAAGCCGGGGAAGCCGTCGGGGAATACGTCGTTCAGCGTGGCTTCGCTGCAGAAGTCCCAGTGCTCCAGACGCATCACCTCCAGCGGGCTGGAAGACCCCAGCTCACGCAGCGCGAGCTGGATGCCCTCGGTGACGAACCACTGGTTCTCGTAGTGCCCGTCCACCAGCACCAGACGGGTGACTCCGTGGCGGGCGAACTCGCGTACGGCGTCGCGCACCAGGGCGATCAGGGTCTGCCCGTCGAGACTGGTGGTGCCGCAGAAGTGCTGGCCGCCACCGCACTTGGGTTGGGACTTGTAGCCGTAGGAGAGTGCGGGCGCCACCAGGCCGTCGATCTGGCGGGCGACGTCTTCGCACAGCGCACTGGCCAGCAGCGCATCGGTGCCCAGCGGCAGGTGCGGGCCGTGCTGCTCGGTGGCGCCGCAGGGCAGGAAGACCACGGGGGATTGCTCGCGCACCCGGCGCGCGTATTCGACCCAGCTGAGCTGGTCCATGCGGACAGTCATGATTCGGCCTCGCAGAGAGTGGGGGAAAGGTCAGGAGTAGGGCGCGCGGCGATCAGCGCCGCTGCCAGAACCAGAGAGCCGCCGAGCCATTCGCGCAGGCCTAGCTCGCGGTCGCCGAACCAGGCGGCGGTGAGCACGGCGACCAGCAGTTCGATCACCACCAGCACCGCGGCGCGGCTCGCCTCGACGTGGCTGAAGCCGTATTGCGCAGCGCCCATGGCGGCCAGCCAGAACAGGCCGAAGCCGGCCAGTTGTAGCCATTGGTGGGCGTCGAGGGCGGGCAGCGGTGTGCCTTGCAGCAGGCAGAACAGGCCGCCCAGCGTGGCGCTGCCGATGAAGCCGACCACCGCCTTGCTCGCCAGCGGCACCGCTTCAGCGGCGCGGGTGGCGAGGTTGTTGAGGGCGAAGGCGAAGCCGGCGGAGAGCGCCAGCCAGTCGCTGGCGGCCAGCGGGCGGAAGGTGTCGAGGCTGATGCCAAGGGTCAGGGCGATGCCGAGCATGGCCAGCGCCAGGGCGCCGAGCCGTGCAGGCGTCAGGCGTTCGCCGAACAGCAGCCGGCCGCCGAGCAGGCCCCAGACCGGCGCCAGGTAGAACAGCAGCATGGCGCGCACCACGTCGCCTTCGGACAGCGCCGCCACCAGCCCGGCCGTGGCCCAGCCGCCGAATACGCCGATTGCCAGCAGGGCGCCGCGCTGCGACCACCATTGCCGCCGCTGGCTCAGCACCAGCGGCACGGCCAGCGCGCAGAGCAGCCCGTAGGTGCAGAGCACCAGCGGCATGCCGGCCAGGCCCTGGCCGGCGAAGTGCGCCAGGGGCATCCAGCCCAGGCCCCAGATGGCGGCGCCCAGCAGCAGGACGATTTCCGCGCGCATCAGGCGCCCATCCAGGCGCCGCCATTGGCGCCGAGCACTTGCCCATGGAAGAAGCTCGCGCCGGGCGAGACGAGGAACAGAACCGCTGCGGCGATCTCCTCCGGCTGGCCGAGGCGGCCGGCGGGGATGGCGGTTTCGCGGGCGATCATCGCCTCGCTCATGTGCTCCACCGAGACCATCGGCGTCTCAACCGGGCCCGGCGCCACGCCGTTGATGCGGATGTGCGGGGCGAACTCCCGCGCCAGCGCCTTGGTCAGGCCGATCACTCCGGCCTTGGCGGTGCAGTACGCGGCATAGCGTTCGCGGCCGAGCTGGCCCAGCTCCGAGGCGATGTTGACGATGCTGCCGCTGCCGCGCGCCTGCATGTGCGTCAGGGCATGGCGACAGCAGCGGTAGACGGCGTGCAGGTCGACGCCCAGCAGCTTCACCCAGTCGTCCTCGCTGGTGTCGAGGAAGGGCTTTTCCAGGATGATCCCGGCGTTGTTCACCAGGATGTCCAACTCGCCTTCGGCGAGCACGCGGGCGAACATGTCGGCGACCTGTTCCGGCTCCGCGACGTCGGCCTGCACGGCATAGGCGCGGCCCCCGCTGGAAGCAATGCGTGCCACCAACGCGGTGGCCGCTTCCGGTTGATCGAGGTGGTTGATCCACACCTGCGCGCCGGCCTCCGCCAGCGCCAGGGCGATGGCCCGGCCAATGCCCTGGGTGGCGCCGGTGACCAGAGCGGTCTGTCCTGCGAGCGGTTTCATCAGTGCATCACCTCGCCGTGGCTGACCGACAATGCCTGGCCGGTCATGGCGGCGGCCAGCGGGCTGCCGAGGAACAGGAAGGTGCCAGCGAGATCGGCCGGCGTGAGCAGCTCCGGCACCGCCTGGGCGGCGAGGATCTGAGCCAGTTCGTCGTCCTCGCTGCGGCCGTTGGCTTGCGCCATTACCCGCAGCGAGCGCATGGCCGCTTCGGTAGCGATCCAGCCGGGGCACACGGCATTGACGCGGATGCGCCGTGGTCCCAGCTCCCACGCCAGCGAGCGGGTCAGGCCGATCACCGCGTGCTTGCTGGCGACATAGGCGGAGAAGCCCGGCACGCCCTTCAGGCCCCAGATCGACGCCTGGTTGATCACGCTGCTGCCGGCGTGCAGTTGCGGCAGCAGGGCGCGGGTGAGGCGCAGCATCGAGGCGACGTTGTTGTCCAGCAGCGCCTGCCAGCGCTGGTCGGTCTCGGCGTTGCCGCCTTCCAGCGGCGTGGCGTACTCGACGCCGGCGTTGTTGATCAGCACGTCCAGCGCAGCGCCCTGGCGGCTGTCGGCGAAGGCGGCGATGGCATCGCTGTCGCCCAGGTCGAGGGTGGTGCTGTGCACGTCGCACAGGGCCGCCAGCTCGTCCGTCACGCCTTGCAGCGCCTCGGCGTTGCGGTCGATTAGCTCCAGCGCCGCGCCCTGTTCGGCGAACGCCCGCGCCAGGCCCTTGCCGATGCCGCTGGCGGCGCCGCTGATGAGGACGCGTTTGCCCCGGTAGTCGATCATGCTCAGACCGCCGTCAGGAAGGAGACGCCCACGGCGCCGTAGAAGCCGTCGGCGCGGTCCTTGCCCGCCGGCGCGACCTCGCCGTAGTGGTCGTCCACAACGCGGCGCAGGCGGTGCTGGTGGAAGCCCTTGAACAGCAGGTGCATCGGCAGCACCTGGGCGTAGCCCTCGCCGTACAGTTCGTGGTGCAGCTTGCGCAGGCGGTACCAGGGCGCCACGGGTTTCTCGTGGTGCGCGTTGTGGTAGGCGAAGTTGAGCAGCAGCAGGTCGAGCACCGGCCAGCGCACCGAGACCACGTTGGAGTAGGTGTTCATCTGCTCGTAGGTGCGGTCGCGGGCCTTGTCGTCGGGAATCTTGCCGCCGTCCTCCAGTACCGCGAAGGCGTCGTAGGTGTGCTGGTAGGCGTCGGTGAACCGCAGCACGATGATCATCAGCGTCCACGCGACGAAGTAGAGCAGCAGCGCCTTGAGCGACACCGCCGCCACCAGGCCGAACAGCGCGCCGCGCACCAGCAGGGTCAGCGCCACGCGGCGGCGGTTGGCGCGGTGGCGCGGGTTATCGGTGATGAAGGGCAGCAGGATCACGTAGTAATGCATGATCAGCTCGATGGCCGGCACGTAGGCCCATTCGGCCGCAAGTACCAGGTTGCGCACCCAGCGCGGACTGCGGGCGAGGAAGACCTTGGTGTCGAAGGTGATCACGTCGGCGCGGTCGACGTGGTGGCGCATGTGCTTGCGGCGCAGGTCCTGGAAGCCCGCGTAGCAGCTGCCGCACAGCCAGCTGCAGGCCTCGCCGGCCCAGGTGTTGTGCTCGGGCCTGGCAAAGATGGTGCCATGGGCGAATTCGTGGATCAGGTACGCCGCGACGATCATCGCGTGGCCCAGCAGCAGGGTGCCGGCGGCATTGAGCAGCCAGCTATCGGCGAACAGCAGGGCGAAGCCGGCAGCGTAGCCACCGAAGGCATAGGCCAGGGCGAGGCTGTTGGGCAGCCGGCCATCGGCGTAGCGGTACAGGTACGCGGACATGAAGAACCTCCGTAAGCGCTCCCGCCCTCCTGGCAGGAGCGGTGGATGGGCGCCTTACTGGGCGAGGGCCTGGACGAACTGCGCGTCGAAGGTCTGGGCGAGGTCGGGTATCGCCGGGATCTGGCTGTTATCCTTGAGCAGCTGGGCGATCACCGCGCCGCTGCCGAAGAACGAGCTGGTGGCGTCGGACTTTTCGAAGTTTTTGTTCATTTCCGCCAGCGGGATGTTGTAGACCCCGGCCATCTGCTCCTTGGCCTCGGCGGCGCTGACGCCCAGCACCTTGCCGATGATCTCGGCGGACTCGTCCGGGTGCGCCTTCATGTAGGCCAGGCCGTCGGCGTAGCCCTGGATCATCGCTCTGATCGCTTTCTGGCGTTTGCCGATGACTTCCTGGTTGAACACCAGCACGTCAGTGATCAGCCCCGGCGCGTCCTTGGAGGAATACACGACGTGGAACTTGTCGCCGGGCATGCCGAGGATCTGCGAGACGTTGGGTTCGTAGGTCACGCCCACCGGCAGGCTGCCCGAGGCCATGGCGCCGGGGATGCCCTCGGGCGTCATGTTCACCGGGCTGATGTCCTTGTCGCTCAGGCCGTGGCTCTTGAGCGCGTAGGCGAGGAGGAAATCGGACGGCGAGAGCGGGTTGAAGCCGATCTTCTTGCCCTTGAAGTCGGCGACCGACTGGATCGACTTGTCGGCCACGATGGCGTCCCCGCCGTTGGAGAAGTCGATGGGCATCACCACCCGGTACGGCTGGCCCTTGGCGACACCGCCGACCACCTGGTCGTAGGTGAGCATGCCGCCGTCGAGGGCGCCGCCGGTCATGGCAGTGGGAATCAGCGCTGGGTCGTTGAAGAACTGCAACTCGACCTTCAGGCCGTGGGGCTTGTAGAGATCGAGTTTGTCGGCGACGTAGAAGGGCGCGTAACCGGCCCAGACGACGGTGCCGATCTTGAGCTTCTCGGCGGCCTGGAGCGTCAGCGGCACGACCCCGGCGGCAGCAAGCAGACAGGCACTGAGCAGGGTCTTGCGCAGGGAACGCAGGGAAAGCGGCATGGTCATGGCATTGCTCCTAACGGTTGGAAATCGGCACGGGATGACATCACGTCTCCCGGGCTTTTCTCCCGCCGTGTAGCCCTGTCCCTAGGGCCGGAAAACTCTCGGACCAGACGCCCTTCTCGCAAAGGACCGGAACCCTAGTTCGCCTGTGGTGCAACTCCACTGTGTGCCTTGCAGCGTTCGCCCACCCGGTGGCTACCTTGCCGTGGGTGATGCATCCCGTTGCAGGGGGCAGAGCAATTGAAATGCCAGTTTTCGTAGGGCGGAAAAACCACTGGGAATTTCAACCGCTTAGCTGAAATCCCCGGTTCAGGGCGAGGGCCAGGCTTTAACGTGCCGGCACCAAGTCGATGCGCCTTGCCTTCTATTGATGCATCAGGCGGTGCGCAGGGCAGTGCGGCGCAGCGAGGCGGCCGCGCTGGCCACGAACAGCCCGGCGGCGAGCGCCAGTGCCACCGGCACACCCTGCGGGCCAAGGTCCATCAGGCTGCCGCTGAGCAGCGGCCCGAGCAGGCTGCCGACGCCCCAGAGCATGCCGGCGGCGGCGTTGGCGGTGACCAGGTCGCGGCCACGGAAGCGCTGGCCGATCAGCACCAGTGCCAGGGTATAGACACCTCCGGCCACCGCGCCCAGCAGCATCAGTGCCGGCCACAGCAGCGATGGCTGGCTGATCAGCCAGGGCAGGGCGAGACCGATCACCATCGCTGCGACGCCGCAGACGAGGTGCAGGGTGGGCCGGTCGAAGCGGTCGGACAGCCAGCCCAGCGGCAGCTGGCAGAGCATGTCGCCGAGCAGGATCACCGTGGCCATGAACGCAGCGATGCCCACCGCGTAGCCGTGACTGGAGGCGTAAACGGGGAAGAGCGAGAGCACCACGCTGTCGAAGAAAGAGAAGAACAGCACGCCCATGCACAGCGCAGGAGCCACCCGCAGGAAACCGGCCAGGGAGAAGCTGCGTGGCTCCTCGACGTGTTCGTGAATGCCTTCCTCGGGCATGGCGAAGGCCACGGTGGCCAGGGCGATCAGGTGCCCTGCGCTGACCAGCAGCACCACCCAGGGCGTCTGCGCGCCGAGCAGCGCCACCAGTGTCGGGCCGAGCAGCTGGAAGGCGGTGAAGCTGGTGGCATAGAGGGCCACGATGGTGCCGCGGTTCTTCTCGCCGCACAGCTCGTTGACCCAGGCTTCGCCGAGGATGATCGCGATGCCCATGCCGACGCCCAGTGCCAGGCGTGCCGCCGCCAGCAGCCAGAGGGAGTGGCTGCTGAATTCGATGGCTGCGGTGCTCGCGGTACACAGCACGAAGCACAGCAGGTACAGGCGGCGCCGGCTCATCAGCTGGCAGGCGCGGTCCACCAGGGTGGCGGCGAGGATCATGCCGGCCGCTGGCACCGCCGACAGGACGCCGATCTGCAGCGCGCTGGCGCCGTTGTCCAGCAGGCGCAGCGCTACCAGCGGCAAAGTCGCGCCCAGGCTCAGGCCGACGATGGAGACGGCGAACAGCAGCACCGCGAGAAGCGGTTTGTTGAGGGGGCTTGGGGTATTCATGGAAACCTTCTCTTGCCCCGGCGCTCAGGCCGTAGGGCGAACACATGCGAACGAGCCCGCCGGCGCTTACCGGAGGGCGGAATCGGAATGCGGAAATGCCGGCGCGAACGCGCGGCTTCCGGCTCAGCAGCCGGAGGGCGGAGAGAAGGTGAAGGCGAACAGCACGCTGCGGCGACGGCGCAGCACCGTATCAATCTTGCGTACGCGCGGAGGCTCTCGCAGCAGGGCGAGGCTCGGGTCGGCGAAGCGGTAGAACGGGGTCATGGTGCAGGTATTACGGGGGATGTAGGAAACCGCGCACTCTAGTGAGTGCGCGGCAGGGCGTCAATCTCGGCCAGCCGCACGGTATCGCGGCAAGCGTCGGCACCGTAAGCCCTGCTTGCGGATCGCCGGCATCGTCAGCGCCCATCGAGTGCGCCGCAACTACCGGCCGAAGGCCGGTTCCCCGGCCGGCACTTCCTGCGGGCGGCTCAGCACATCGCGCCCCGGCAGGAAGCGCCCGAACCCACGCTCCTTGCCCAGTGCCTCCGGGAAGCCGCTCTCGCGCCGATAGGCCACGCGCCCGTTGATCAGCGTGGCCTCCACCGCATCGTCGTTGCGCTTCACCAGCCGCGTCAGGCCGATGATCTCCATGGGCGCTTCGCAGACGTCATCCAGCTCATCGGTCAGGCCGGCCGGGTTGACCACCACCAGATCGGCGCGGTCGCCGACGCGGATGTAGCCGGCGTCGATCCCGGCGAAATCCGCCAGCTCGCCGGTCAGGCGGTGGATGGCGCGGCCGGTGTCCATGAAGCTCTGTCCGGCCAGTTCGGCATCGCGCACGTACTTGAGCATGCGCAGCGGGAAGTTGTACTGCGCGTGGGAAGCCAGGTGCGCGCCGGAGTCGGCGAAGCCCGGCTGGGTCCAGGGGCTGGCCAGCAGCTTGCCCATGATGTCCGGGCGGTGGTTGCCGTAGCAGGTGGTCCACTTGAGCTCGTTGCGGTACTGGCCGGCCAGCTCGAAGAAGGCGTCCACCGGGTCCAGACCGCGCTCGCGGCCGATGTCCTCGAAGTTGCGCCCGACCATTGAGGCATCCGGGCATTCGCGCACCCAGCAGTCGGACAGGTTGCGGTGCCACAGGCCGAGGCTGAGGGTGGCCTTGATGTCTTTCTTGAAGCGTTCGCGGAAGGCCGGGTCCTGGATGCGCGTGTAGAGCTCTTCCGGGTCCTTGATGTCGCGCAGCACCTCGCCGGCGCCGAACTCCTCGAAGCCGTTCATGTTCAGCCCCTCGATGCGCACCACGAAGGGCGCGGGCAGGGTCTGCCAGCGGTAGCGGCCGCGCAGCAGGCGGTTGGCGACCCAACCGGAGGCGCGGGTGATGCGGTGCATGAAGGGCTGGGATTTCAAGTCCAGCGCAGTGAGCATCGAGCACTTGAGCGGGCGGCGGAACCAGCCGTGAGCCTGGTAGAGGAAGGCGAACACGTTGATCTTGGTGACCGCGTTGGGTGCGCCCTGCATCAGCGCGTTGCGCCGGCGCAACACCGCGAACAGGCGGGAGAATTCCTTCCAGCTGGCAAAGGTGGAGGGCAGCGGGCTGGACCAGGCACGGTCGCCGTCCATCTTGTCCAGCCGCGTGGTCATCACCGAGAGACCGAAGCAGCCGGCGTCCAGCGCCTGTTCCAGCAGTTCCTCCATGCGTTGCAGCTCGGCTTCCGTGGGCTTGGCGCCGCTGATGGCGCGCTCCAGGCCCATTACCGTGACGCGCAGCTCCGAGTGGCCGAGGAAGGAGCAGAGGTTGGGCCCCAGCGGCTGCTGGTCGTAGAAGGCGCGGTAGCCTTTGGCGTCCTTCCAGGTGCGCTTGTCACGCAGGATCGGCAGCACCTGCTCGCGTGGCACGGCTTCGACACGGGTGAACAGGTCCGAACAGTCCTCGGCCTCGCCCAGCACCATGCTGATGGAGCAGGAGCCCACCGACACGGTGGTCACGCCATGGCGCACCGACTCCTTCAGTGCCGGCGCCGCGATGGCTTCGGCATCGTAGTGCGAGTGGATTTCCAGGAAGCCGGGAGTGACCCACTTGCCGGCGGCGTCGATGATCTGCGTGCAGCCGCTTTCGTCCAGCGGACTGACGCTCAGGGTGTCGATGCGGCCATCCTTGATGCCGACGTGGCGCAGGCTGCCGGGGGCATCGCTGCCGTCGAAGTACAGGCCGTTCTTGATGATGATGTCGTAGCTCACAGGAGGCTCCAGGGCGACAGCAGCAGGACGCCGCTGACCAGCAGCAGGCAGTGGATGGCGAGGCGGAAGTGGTGTTCCTCGAAGCGGTGGTGCAGGCGTTCGCCCAGCCATACGCCGAGCAGCAGCAGGGGCGCGTAGGCGAGCACCTGGGGCAGCGCCGGGCGCAGGCGGCCGTCGAGGAGGAAGGCAAGGGTCAGCAGGCCGTTGAGGGTGAACCAGACGCAGACCAGGGTGGCGCGCAGGCGGGTCTTGTCCAGCGGGCGGGTCGAGAGCGCGTAGACCAGCAGTGGCCCGCCGGAAGCGAACAGGCCATGGCAGACCCCGGCGGCGCCGGTGGCCAGGCGCACCACCCAGTTGGGCGTTCTGCCGCGCTCCGGGGCACTGGCGCGCAGGCGCCACAACTCACGGCCGGCGAACCAGAGGATCAGCACGCCAAGGCCGCGCTTGAGCGGTTGCGGGTCCAGGTGCGGCAACAGCAGGTAGCCGATCAGCATGCCGATGAGCATCCCCGGCAGCACGGTGCGCAGCAGCAGGCGCGTGTCGATCAGGCGGCGGTGGCGCCAGCACAGGTAGCCGGTCATGCCGATGTTCAGCGGCACGAGGATCGGCAGCAGCGTCTCGATGGGCATCAGCAGCGCGCCGAGTGACAGGGCGATCACCACACTGCCGAAGCCGGTGATGGCTTCCAGGGTGTAGGCCAGCAGGATGAAGCCGCCGAGGGCGAGGGCGGGCGCGTTCACGACGCGGTCACCGCGGTGGCGCGGGGTGCGCGACGCGCCCAGAGTTGCGCCAGCACCAGCCCGGAAAACAGCTGCCAGCAGCCCCAGAATGCCGCGATCAGCAGCATGCCGCCGGCCTGCGGGAAGAATGTGAGGATCAGCGCCATGCCCAGCGCGGAGTTGTGGATGCCGCTCTCCAGGGTCACCGCCCGCACGTCTGCGTCCGGCAGCTTCCACAGCCGCGCGCAGGTGTAGCCCAGCAGCAGCGCCGTGCCGTTGAGCAGCAGCACCAGCCAGAAGAACAGATGGAAGTAGGCCATGAACTGCTGGAAGTTCTTGGCGAAGGCCATGCCGACGAAGCCGAGCATCACCAGCAGCGACAACTGCCGCAGCGGCTTCTCCAGGCGCTGCGCGAGCTGCGGCTTGTGCCGGCCCAGCGCCATGCCCAGCAGCATCGGCAGGATCAGCACCAGCACCACTACGCCCACCAGTTCCAGTGGATCGATGTGGATCTGCGTGAGGCGGTCGCGGGTCGCCGGGTTCAATCCGGCATAGAGGGCGAAGTTCAGTGGCGTGAAGATGCCCGCGCTCAAGCCGGAGACGGCGGTGACGCTGGCCGAGACCGCGACGTTGCCACGGGCCATCCAGGTCATGATGTTGGAGAAGGTGCCACTGGGGCAGGTGGCCACCAGGATCATCCCGAGTGCCAGTTCCGGGTCGATGGGCAGGACGATGGTCAGCAGGCAGGTGGCGGCGGGCAGCAGCAGGAACTGCACCAGCATGCCGATCACCGGGGCCTTGGGCTGGCGCAGGATGCGGGTGAAGTCGTCGCGGCGCAGTTCCAGCGACACGCCGAACATCATCAGGGCGATGATGGCATTCAGCGCGATCATCGAAGCGCCGGAGAATTCGAGATGGACTTCAGGCATCGCCGTTCTCCCGCAGCGGAAGGGCGGGGAATGGCGGGCGGGCGGGAGCCGGCGGCATGGGCGCGGCTTCGGTTTCAATCAGCATGCAAGGCGACTCTTGTTTGTATTTATCGTTGTAATTGGCAAGCATAGGGGAGCGTTACCGCCCGGTAACGGCTCAATCGGGACCTTTGCCGGTTAATTCGGGACCATGCCGCACACCATTACCGTTCATTACGCCCAGGGCATCCTGCAGGCAGCCCAGCGCCTGGGGCTGCCGGTGCCTGCCGATCTGCACGCCGCCAGCCTCGAACCGCGTATCCCCCTGCAGCGCCAGGACGCTTTCTGGGAAGCCCTATGCGCCACTTCGGGCGATCCGCTGCTGGGCCTGCGACTGGGCAGCGCCCTGCAGGTCGGGCACCTGGACATGGTCGGCGCGCTCCTGATGAGCTGCGAGCATTACGGCGAGGCGCTGGACGCCTTGCTCGAGTACTACCCGATCATTGCCGAGGGCAGCGAGTTCCAGCGCGAGCAGGACGCGATGCAAGTGCGGCTGGTCTATCGGCCGAGCTATGTCGTGCGTCGCGAGGAGCGTGTGGAGGCTGCGCTGGCGAGCCTGGTGCACCTGACCCGCTGGATCACCGGGGACCGTGTCGGGCCGCAACGCCTGGCGTTGAGCCATGCCGCACGGGGTGAGCCTTCACGTTACGTTGAGTTGCTGGCGTGCCCGGTGGATTTCGCCTGCGCCGAGAACTCGCTGAGCTTTGCCGTAGCCGATCTCGATGTTCCGCTGATCCAGGCCAATGCGCTGATGCGTGAGCATTTGCGTGCGCTGGCCGATGCGCAGTTGGAGCGCCTGGGGGCGCAGAGCCTCGCCGCGCGCGTGCAGCAACTGCTGCGGCAGAACCCGCGCTGGGGCAAGGAGAAGGTGGCCGATCAACTGGAACTCAGCGGGCGCCATCTCAACCGCAAGCTGGCCGACGAGGGCACCAGCTTCAAGCTGCTGCGTGAGCAAGTGTTGCATGGTATGGCCGAGCAGATGCTGCGCGAACCATCACGGCTGGGCGAGGTGGCCGAGCGTTTGGGCTTCTCGGATGAGAGCGCCTTCGCCAAGGCTTTCCGCCGTTGGAGCGGGATGACGCCTAGGCAGTTCCGCCAGGGCCATTGAATCGCTTACTGGCGGTTGTGGTTCACCGCTGCCAGCGCCTGGGTGGCCGCCAGGTCGACGCGCTGGGGAACGCCGCGATGTTCGATGACGCCAGTGCCCGGTAGTTTCGACACGAAGAATTGATCGACACCGAAGAACAGCAGGATCAGGGCGATGGCGCCGATCCAGCAGAGCACGTCGTAGTCCGGCGGCCAGCCGCGGTGCTGGCGCTGGGAGCGAAGGGGAGGCTGGTTGTTCTTCATGGCGGTCACCGCGTTCGGGTTGAGGGTCAGCGAAGCCAGAGGGCCTGGATTCGCTGACCATTGTCCGAGCAGCGGTGATGCCGATGATTCAGGGAGCTCTGTAGGGCGTGTAGGAATTGCCTCTACTTTCCTACGTGACGCTTACACCCCTGGCAGTGTCTTGTCCTTCGGCCACAGCAGCCACAGCTGGCCGTCCTGTTTCATGTGCCCGGCCAGCTCGCCGGCAGCGTCGCCAGTGCCCCAGAACAGGTCCGCACGCACTTCGCCGACGATGGCGCCGCCGGTGTCCTGGGCAGCTACCGGGCGCACGACTGGCGCGCCGTCCGGGCGAGTGGTGGAAAGCCACATCAGGCTGCCCAGCGGGATCACCTTGCGGTCGATGGCCACGCTGTAGCCCGGTGTCAGCGGAACGTTCAGCGAGCCGCGCGGGCCTTCGTTACTGTCCGGGCGCTGGCTGAAGAACACGTAGCTGGGGTTGCTCGCCAGCAACTCGTCTACGCGCTGCGGGTGGGCGCGGGCCCAGTCGCGGATGCGCGCCATGCTGACTTCTTCCTTGCTCAGTTCACCCTGTTCCACCAGCCAGCGGCCCACCGGCTTGTATGGGCGGCCATTCTGCTCGGCATAGCCCAGGCGCAACTGTCGACCGGAGGCGAGCTCCACACGGCCGGAGCCCTGGATCTGCAGGAACTGCAGGTCCATCGGGTCGGGTAGCCAGGCGAGGACGGGGGCATTGACCCCATCGCGGCGGATGCCGGCGGCGTCGGCGTAGGGGACCAGAGTGTTGCCTTCGAGTTTGCCGCGCAGGCGCTTGCCCTTGAGTTCCGGGTAGACGCTGTCCAGCGCCACGGTTATCAGGTCCTTCGGTACGCCGTAGACCGGCACGGTGTGCTTGGCATCGCGCTGCTGGCTGCCGCGGTAGACGGGCTCGTAGTAGCCGGTGATCAGGCCATTCTTGCTGCCTTCGCCCGAGCGCAGCTGGTAGGGCTGCAGATGGGCCAGCATGAACTGGCGGATCGCCGGGGCGGAGGCTGGCACGCTGGCGGCGTCGGCGCAGGTCGTGGCCCAGATATCATCCTTTTTCAGGCGCACTGCGCAGGCCGAGCGCCAGGCGCTGAAGCCTTGCAGCACATCGGTGTCGGCGGTCTGCGGCAGGTCCGACCAGTCGGCCTTGGAATAGGTGGGCGCCTGGGCTTCTTCGGGCTTTTTGCCGAACAGGCCGCAGCCGGATAGCAGCGTGGTGAAGCACAGGGTGGCGAGGAGAGGGCGGGTCCAGTGGCGGGACAAATCGGTCACGGGCGAGTCCTGGCAGGCAAACGAAAGCCCGCTAGCTTGGGCAGACGCGGGGCGTGCGTCAAACGCATCGGTCGGATTTACACGCCTTGCAACGAATCCGCGGGCGGACCGGTAGAATGTCGGCATGAATCGACAGACGGGTGGTTAGAGCGTGGAGGCAAGGCAGGGTTTCGTCCTGACGCGACATTGGCGGGATACGCCCGAAGGCACCGAGGTGGGCTTCTGGCTGGCTACCGATGAAGGGCCCCGGCATGTGCTGCTGCCACCGCAGACTTCGGTGGCCTTCGTGCCCGCAGAACAGCGCGCCCGCGCCGAGAAGCTGCTGGCCGGTGAGCGCGGCGCCGAACTGCGCCCGCTGGGTCTGCGCGACTTCCAGCAACGCCCGGTACTGGGTCTCTACTGCCAGCAGCATCGCCAGCTGATGAACCTGGAAAAGCGCCTGCGCGAGGCTGGCGTCGAGGTGTTCGAAGCGGACATCCGCCCGCCGGAGCGCTACCTGATGGAGCGCTTCATCACCGCCCCGGTCACCTTCAGCGGCGAGCCGGGCGAGGGCGGCAGCACCGTCACCGCGCAACTGCGGCCGGCGCCGGAGTACCGGCCAAAGCTGAAGCTGGCCTCGCTGGACATCGAAACCAACATCCGTGGCGACCTCTATTCCATCGCCGTGGAAGGCTGCGGCCAGCGCCAGGTGTACATGCTCGGCCCGGCCAATGGCGTCGATGGCGAGCGCGATTTCGAGCTGGAGTACTGCGACAGCCGCGCGCAGCTGCTGGAGCGCCTGAACCAGTGGCTGGCGGAGCACGACCCCGATGCGATCATCGGCTGGAACCTGGTGCAGTTCGACCTGCGGGTGCTGCAGGAGCACGCCAAGCGCCTGGAGATTCCCCTGCGCCTGGGGCGCGGTGGCGACGAGATGGGCTGGCGGCAGCACGCCTCCAGCAACCACTACTTCGCTGCGGCGGCGGGGCGGCTGATCATCGACGGCATCGAGGCGCTGCGCTCGGCGTTCTGGAGCTTCCCGTCGTTCAGCCTGGAGAGCGTCTCGCAGCAGCTTCTGGGCGAGGGCAAGTCCATCGACAACCCCTACGACCGCATGGCCGAGATCGACCGCCGCTTCGCCGAGGACAAGCCGGCACTGGCGAAATACAACCTCAAGGACTGCGAGCTGGTCACACGTATCTTCGAGAAGACCCGCATCCTCGACTTCCTGCTCGAGCGCGCCAGCGTCACCGGGCTGCCGGCGGACCGCAGCGGCGGCTCGGTGGCAGCCTTCACCCACCTGTACCTGCCGCCGATGCACCGGCTGGGCTATGTCGCACCAAACCTCGGCGGCAAGGCACCGGAAGCCAGCCCCGGCGGCTTCGTCATGGATTCGCGACCGGGGCTCTACGAGTCGGTGCTGGTGCTGGACTACAAGAGCCTGTACCCGTCGATCATCCGCACTTTCCTGATTGACCCGGTGGGGTTGGTGGAGGGCCTGAGCGACCCGACGGACGAGGCGTCGATTCCCGGTTTCCGTGGCGGGCGCTTCTCGCGCACGCAGCACTGTCTGCCGGCCATTGTCGAGCGCGTCTGGCAGGGTCGTGACGCCGCCAAGCGTGACGGCAATGCGCCGCTGTCCCAGGCCCTGAAGATCATCATGAACGCCTTCTACGGCGTGCTCGGCTCTAGCGGCTGCCGCTTCTTCGACCCGCGCCTGGCATCCTCTATCACCATGCGTGGCCACGAAATCATGCGCCGCACCCGCGAGTTGATCGAAGGGCAGGGGCACCGGGTGATCTACGGCGACACCGACTCCACCTTCGTCTGGCTCGGCCGCGCCCATGACGAGGAAGCTGCCGCCGAGATCGGCCACGCGCTGGTGCGTCACGTCAACCAGTGGTGGGGTGACCACCTGCGCGAGGAGTACGGGCTGGAGAGCGCGCTGGAAATCCAGTTCGAGCGGCACTTCCGGCGTTTCCTGATGCCAACCATCCGTGGCGCCGAAGAGGGCAGCAAGAAGCGCTACGCCGGCCTGGTGCGGCGTGATGATGGCAGCGACGAGATGGTCTTCAAGGGCCTGGAAACCGTACGCACCGACTGGTCGCCATTGGCCCAGCAGTTCCAGCAGGAGCTTTACCTGCGTATCTTCCAGCGCCAGCCATACCGGGACTACGTGCGCGACTACGTGAACCGCACGGTGGCCGGCGAACAGGACGACCTGCTGATCTTCCGCAAGCGCCTGCGCCGCCAGCTCGGCGACTACGAACGCAACGTGCCGCCCCACGTCCGCGCCGCGCGCATCGCCGACGACTACAACGAGCGCCAGGGCCGCCCGCGTCAGTACCAGCGCGGTGGCTGGATCAGCTACGTGATTACGGTCAACGGCCCGGAGCCGCTCGAAACGCTCAGCTCACCCATCGACTACGACCATTACGTCAGCCGGCAACTACGGCCCATCGCCGACGCCATCCTGCCCTTCGTGGACGATGACTTCAGTGCGCTGGTCGATAAGCAGATGGGGTTGTTCTGAGCCTGACGCCGGCATGAAAAAGCCGGCAATCGCCGGCTTTTTCATGGCTTGCAGCGCATCAGTCGCCGCGGTACTCGCAACCGCTGGTGCAGGTCTCGTGCACGCGGACCTTGGACAGCTCCGGCAGCAGCGGCTTGAGCTGTTGCCAGATCCAGCGGCAGAGGTTCTCGCTGGTGGGGTTTTCCAGGCCGGGGATGTCGTTCAGGTAGTTGTGGTCGAGCTGGTCGTAGATCGGCTTGAAGATCTGCTTGATCTCGGCGAAATCGCGAATCCAGCCGGTATGCGGATCGACCTCGCCCTCGATGTAGATGGCGGCCCGGAAGGAGTGGCCATGCAGGCGTCCGCACTGGTGCCCGGCGGGAACATGGGGCAGGCGGTGGGCGGACTCGAAGGTGAACTCTTTGAACAATTCCACGTGGTGCGCTCTGTGACGATCGCCGGCCCTGGAACGGGCCGGCCGGAAAATGGGCGCATAGTCTATCACCATCGCACCTGCCGAGCCGGCCGATCCGGCCAGCGGCTCACTTGATCGCCAGGCGCTTCGCGAGGCGATTGAGGTTGGCGCGGTCCAGGCCCATCTCGCGGGCCACGGCCGCCCAGTTGCCTTCGTGCCGTTCCAGGCTCTGGCTGATCACGCGGCGCTGGAAGGCGTCCGTCGCCGTGCGAAGTTCACCCACCGGTTCGGAGTCCTCGGGAGCCCGTTCGGCGCTGCTGGAAGCCTCTGCCTTGCTCTTGTGCAGGGCATTCAATGAGAGGTCGTCGACGCCCAGGCTGAGGATGCGCGAGCGCTGCGAGTGATTCGCCAGGGCCTTGAGGGAGGCGCGACCGATCAGGTGCTCCAGCTCGCGCACGTTGCCCGGCCAGGAGTAATCGACCAGCGCAGCCTGGGCTTCGCGGGTCAGGCGCAGACTGCGCAGGCCCAGGCGCGGGCGGTTCTGTTCGAGGAAGTAGCCGGCCAGCAGCAACACATCGTTGCCGCGCTCGCGCAGGGGCGGCACGCGCAGCGGGTAGACGCTCAGGCGGTGGTAGAGGTCGGCGCGGAAACGGCCAGCGCGGACCTCCTCGGCGAGGTCGCGGTTGGTAGCGGCGATCAGGCGCACGTCCACACGGTGTTCGCGATCCGAACCCAGGCGCTGCAGCTGGCCGCTCTGCAGTACGCGCAGCAGCTTGGCCTGGATCGCCAGCGGCAGCTCGCCCACTTCGTCGAGGAACAGGGTGCCGCTATCGGCCAGTTCGAACTTGCCGCGCCTTTCGCCCACCGCGCCAGAGAAGGCGCCACGAACGTGGCCGAAGAGCTCGCTTTCCACCAGGGTTTCCGGCAGGGCTGCGCAATTCAGGCTGATCAGCGGCTGGGTGCGGCGCAGCGAATTGGCGTGGATCGACTGCGCCACCAGCTCCTTGCCGACCCCGGTTTCCCCGGTGATCAGCACGCTCAGGTCACTGCCGGCCACCACCTGGATTTCATTCATCAGCGCCTGATGCGGCTTGCTCTGGCCGATCAGCTCCCTGGGCTGGTCGCCGGACGCGCGCTGGTAGGCGTCGGCGCGCTGCTGCTCGTGGTCGGCGCGCTGGGTCAGGTCGGTCATGCGCTGATTGGCCTTTACCGTGGCGGAGGCGAGGCTAGCGAAGGCTTGCAGGTTGTCCAGGTCGGCGGTGGAGAAGCGTTCGGGGTCCAGTGCGTCCAGGGTCAGCAGGCCCCAGGGCTGCTCGTCCACCAGCAGCGGGCAGCCCAGGCAGTCGTGGACCTCCAGATGGCCGTGCAGGCCTTCCACCAGCCCGTCATAGGGGTCCGGAAGGCCACAGTCGGCGGCGAAATGCGTCGGGCCGGGATGCTCGATGAGGGCACGCAGGCGGGGATGCTCGCTGATCTTGAAGCGGCGCCCGAGGGTGTCCTGGCTCAGGCCATCGACGGCCAGCGGCACCAGTTGGTCGCCTTCCAGGCGCAGCAGGGCGGTGGCATCGCAGGGCAGCAGGCCGCGCAGGGCTTCCAGCAGGCGGCGATAACGTTCGCTTTCCGGCAGCTCGCGGGACAGGTCGGCGACCAGCGGGAGGAGGGTGGCGAGTAGAGGGTTTCGAGTCATATTGACCTCTTGGGAGTCGTTATGACTCGGTTGGCATGCGGTCATTATGACTCATGTGCGGCTGGCGTGCCCGTGATTACAGGGCTGTTCGCTTGGCACGCTTCCTGAAATGTCTCTCGCAGAAGGCGCAGGCGCCCACTCACTGCCTGGCCCACGCGAGGAGAACCCCATGCTGTCCAACGAACACCGTACCCTGGTCAAGGCCACCGTTCCGCTGCTGGAGACCGGCGGAGAGACGCTGACCCAGCACTTCTACAAGATGATGCTCAGCGAGTACCCGGAAGTTCGTCCGCTGTTCAACCAGGCGCACCAGGCCTCCGGCGACCAGCCCCGGGCGCTGGCCAATGGCGTGCTGATGTACGCCCGCCATATCGATGAACTGGAGCAGCTCGGCCCGCTGGTGGCGAGGATCGTCAACAAGCACGTTGCCCTGCAGATCCAGCCGGAACACTACCCGATCGTCGGCAGCTGCCTGCTGCGGGCGATCCGCGAGGTCCTTGGCGAGGAGATCGCCACCCAGGCAGTGCTCGACGCCTGGGCTGCCGCCTACGGCCAACTGGCCGACATCCTGATCGGCGCCGAGGAGTCGGTGTACCAGCAGAACGCCGAGCAACACGGCGGCTGGCGTGGCGCGCGGCGCTTCCGCATTGCCCGCAAGGAGGCCGAGAGCGAGGAAATCACCTCCTTCTACTTCCAGGCGCTGGATGGCGAGCCGCTGCTGGACTTCCAGCCCGGCCAGTACATCGGCCTGTCCCTGGAGATCGATGGCGAGGAAATGCGTCGCACCTACTCGCTGTCCGACGCGCCCAACGGCCGTGAGTACCGCATCAGCGTGAAGCGTGAACCCGAAGGCAAGGCATCCAACTACCTGCACGATCGCCTGAACGTGGGCGACGAGTTGGACCTGTTCCCGCCGGCGGGCGATTTCGTCCTGCGCGGTGGCGACAAGCCGCTGGCGCTTATCACTGCCGGTGTCGGCATCACCCCGGCACTGGCCATGCTCAAGCCGGCTCTTGAGTCCGGTCGGGAAGTTCACTTCATCCACTGCGCTCGCCACGGTGGTGTCCATGCGTTCCGCGAGTGGGTCGAGGCGCAGTCCGACGCGCATCCGCAGCTCAAGCATTACTTCTGCTACAGCGAGCCGCGCGCGCAGGACGCGTCCCACGTCGAAGGCTTCCTCAATCGCGAGCTGCTGGCGGACTGGCTGCCGGAAGACCGCGACCTGGACGCCTACTTCCTCGGTCCCAAGCCGTTCATGGCGCAGGTGAAGCGTTACCTGCGCGAGATCGGTGTGCCCGAGAAACAGTCCCACTACGAGTTCTTCGGCCCGGCCAGCGCGCTGGAGGCCTGAACCTGAGCGCCGGCCCGATGGCGGGCCGGCGCAACCCGAGGAGGTGTGTGATGGAAAGTCTGTTCGCCTGCCCGCAACGCAATCTGTCGATGTCCTGGTCACTGCTGACCGGCGGGCTCGTACTACTGCTGCTGGGAGTCGTGGGAGCCTATTTCGTCGATGGCCATCTGAACCTGCAAAGCATTGTCGCAGCGCATGCCTTCACCATCCTCGGCCCGACACTATTGAAGCTGGGCTACGTGCTGCGGCTGGTGGCCCAACATCAGATGCGCAAGGAAGGCTGGGAGGCTTGTTGTGTTACTGGTTGATCGAAAGGCTCTGCTGACCATACCGCCCCTGTGGCGCCTGGGTTTTCGCCCGTTCTTCCTCGGCGGCGCGGTCTTCGCGCTGATCGCCATTGCGGCGTGGGCGGCGGTGCTGCTCGGCATGCTGCCGGCCTGGCAACCACTGGGCGGCTGGCTGGCCTGGCACCGCCATGAAATGCTCTTCGGCTTCGCGGCGGCGATCATCGCCGGCTTCCTGCTGACCGCGGTGCAGACCTGGACCGGCCGCCCCGGCGTCAGCGGCAAGCCGCTGATGGTGCTGTCGCTGGTCTGGCTCGCGGCGCGGGGAGGCTGGCTCGTGGGTGCTCCGCTGTGGCTGGTCACCGTGCTGGAGCTGGCGTTCATGCCGGCGCTGGCCTTCTTCATCGGCCGCAGTCTGTGGCAGGTCCGGCAGAAGCGTAACTACCCGATCATCGCCGTGCTGAGCCTGCTGACACTCGCCGATGCGCTGGTGATGGCCGGTGTCTGGACCGGCAACGATGCCTGGCAGCGCGGTGGCGCGCTGGGGGCGCTGTGGCTGGTTGCGGCGCTGATGGGCCTGATCGGCGGGCGGGTAATTCCGTTCTTTACCCAGCGCGGGTTGGGCCGTGCTGCCCAGGTGCCGGCCTGGAATTGGCTGGACCATTCGCTGCTGGGCGGCACATTGCTGGTGGCGGTGCTGAGCGCTGTCGGCATCGGCCTGACGCCGCACCCGCTGGTGGGCCTGCTGTTCGCCGCGCTGGCGGTGGGGCACCTGGTCCGTCTGTGGCGCTGGTACGACAAGGACTACTGGGGCGTGCCGCTGCTCTGGTCGCTGCACCTGGCCTATCTGTGGATGATGCTCGCCCCGGCGGGCATGGCGCTGTGGAATTTCTCGCCGACCTTCAACGTGAGCCTGGCGATCCACGCGCTCACCGTGGGTGGCGTCGGCGGGCTGATCCTGGCGATGGTCGCGCGGGTCAGCCTGGGCCACACCGGCCGGCCGCTGCAGCCGCCGAAGGCGATGTCCTGGGCCTTCGCGCTGCTTAACCTGGGTGTCGTCGCGCGGGTGCTGCTGGTGATGTGGTGGCCACTGGAGGGCCTGAGCATCGCGGCGGCGTGCTGGGTGGTGGCTTTCCTGTTGTTCGCCTGGTACTACGGCCCGATGTTTTGGAAGCCGCGGCTGGATGGGCAGCCGGGGTAGGGTGGTTCGCGAGCAAGCTCCCAAACGCACCGGCTTGGATCGTAGGGCGGATAACGCGCCAGCGTTATCCGCCATGAGGCAATCGGCGGATACCCCGTTCCGGGTTATGCGCCCTACGTTCCTCTTACGAATTTGCGGGAAAGCCTTAGTGGGGCTGACGCAGCCGCTTGAGCTCGTCGCCCAGCCAGGCACTGGCGTCCTGCTTGCCCGCCGGGCAATCCACCTGATAGCGCTGGCCGCTCATGCTGCTCTTGGTCGCGGCGCGCTCGATGAAGTCTTCCGCGCTGCTCACCATGTCCTTGTTTTCCAGGTAGTCCAGCTTCTTCAGCAGGTGCGCGCGCGCCTCAGCGGCCGGGTACTCGCTGCCGTTACGGATGAACTGGCAGCCGCTGTGCTCGACGAAGTCCAGCAACTGGCTGATCTCCTGCTGCGCCTTGGCGTCCATGGCTGCCTGCGCGCTCGTGCCGACAAGCAGGAGAATGACCAGAAGCGAGCGAAGCTTTCGGGAGTGAGACATAGCGATTCCTTGCCGTAGGCGTGAAGCCGCCGATTATGTCAGCGGCTGCAGGCGTTCGCCGAGACGGCCGCTGTCTACCAGTTCAAGGAACTCGTCGCCCATCCGCCGGCTTTCGTCCATCGCCTTGCGCCAGTAACGCTCGCGGCCGGCGTCGTCGCCGAGGTAGCGGTGGAAGTCCTTGCGGTCCGGCAGCTTGCTGTGTGGCAGGAGTGCGAGGTAGTCCTTCGACGGTGCAAGCAGCAGCACGTCCTGCAGGCGGCCGGCATCGCCACGTCGCCAGGGCAGGCCCTTGTCGAACCAGCCGGGGATGACCTTGTCGGTGAAGTGCGGGTAGAGCACCACGCCCTCGGGCTGATAGGGCAGGTCCAGGTGGTAGTCCAGCAGCCCGCCGTCGCGGTAGGTGCCGGGGCCGGCGCCGGGGATGTCGCGCACGCCTTCCATGACCATGGGGATGGATCCGGAGGCGAGCAGGGCGTGGCGCAGGTTGGCCAGGTCCAGGTGCAGGTAGCGCGACGGGAAGTCCGACAGCGCCTCCAGCGGCGGTGCGCGGCGGGCGTCGTGGATGATCAGCCGCTCGAAGTGCCGGTGCAGGTGGCGGCGGCCGACGAGGTTGTCGCGGATCACCGCGCCCAGGCCCAGGCCCAGGTTGGCCTTGCCGTCCTGCGCGAGGCGGCCGTGGCTCTTCACCACTACGACGTTGAGGCGGTACCAGGGGTTGTCCAGCACGCTGGCATCGTGGCCATCGAGCAGGTCGTCGAGCATCTTCGCGCAGCTTTTCGATACGTCGCTGATGCTCGCGTTGCGGGCGAAACGCTGCTGGGTGTAGAGCTCGCCGAGGCGGCGGATGCCGGCGGCCGGGTCGGGCAGGCAGGCGCTGGCGAAGCGCCAGGACCCGATGGAGGCGCCGATCAGCGAGCGTTCGCGCGGTGCGCGCGGCAGCCATTCACCGAACAGGGCGAGGTCCAGGCCCTGGATGCCCAGCGCCTTCGGGCCGCCAGCGGCGCCGGGGATGATGCCAACGTCGGCGGGGGCCAGCCCCTGTTCGCGGATGCGCTGGAGCGCGCGGCTTCCGGCCTTGAGGGTGAGGGCGGGGGTCTTGATCTGGATGGCGGTCATGCGGGCCTCGCTTTGGCAGGCCGCGATTATAGAGCCTGTACGCAGGCAGCAAGGATACTTCACGGGGTGAATGATCCTTGCCGATTCAGCTTGAATTAAGTCCTTCACCTTAATCTGAAGGTAAGAAGATTCTGACGAGGTACGCTCATGAAATGGCTGCTGATCCTGATCGCGCTCTCCGCCCTGCTGCTGGGCGCAGGCGTTGCCACGGCCCACGACATCGGCCCGGACGAGGCGCTGCGCCTGCGCGATGCCGGCACCATCCGCAACTTCGAGGAGCTCAACCGCACCGCGCTGGCCAAGCATGCCGGCGGTTCGGTGTACGATAGCGAGCTCGAGCTGGAACATGGCCGCTATCTCTACAAGGTCGACCTCAAGGACGCCCAGGGCGTGAAGTGGGATGTCGAGCTGGATGCGGTCACCGGCGAAGTCCTCACCGATCACCAGGATGACTGATGAAGACCGTTCTGCCGCGCGTGGCGCTGCTCGGCCTGGCGCTTGCCGCCATTGCTGGCGTTGCGCAGGCCCATGACCTGAGCCAGGACGAAGCCCTGCGCCTGAGCAAGGAAGGGGTGATCCGCCCCTTCGAGGAAATCCTCCCCGCCGCGCTGAGTCGCTACCCCGGCTCGCGCCTGCTCGAAGCCGAGCTGGAGAAGGAGCACGACACCTATATCTACGAGGTGGAACTGCTGACCACCGAAGGCGTGGTGCGCGAACTGGAACTGGATGCCCGCGACGGCCGCATCCTCAAGGATAAGGAAGACGACTGATGCGCCTGCTGCTGGTGGAAGACAACGTACCCCTGGCCGATGAGCTGCTGGCGACCCTGACCCGCCAGGGCTATGCCGTTGACTGGCTGGCCGACGGCCGCGACGCCGCCGTGCAGGGTGCCAGCGAGCCCTACGACCTGGTGATCCTCGATCTCGGCCTGCCGGGTCGTCCCGGCCTGGAAGTGCTCCAGGAGTGGCGCGGCATGGGGCTCTCGATACCGGTTCTGATCCTCACCGCGCGTGGTTCCTGGGCCGAGCGCATCGACGGCCTGAAGGCCGGCGCCGACGATTACCTGACCAAGCCTTTCCATCCCGAAGAACTGTTGCTGCGCATCCAGGCGCTGTTGCGCCGTGCCCGCGGGCTGGCCAACCAGAGCCAGCTGGAAGTCGCCGGCCTGAGCCTGGACGAGTCGCGCCAGTGCGTGCAGCAGGGCGGCAAGGAGGTCGACCTGACGTCCGCCGAGTTCCGCTTGCTGCGCTACTTCATGCTGCACCCCGGCCAGCTGCTGTCGAAATCGCACCTGGCCGAGCACCTGTACGACGGCGAGAGCGAGCGCGATTCCAACGTCATCGAGGTGCATATCAACCACCTGCGCCGCAAGCTCGGCCGCGAGATCATCGAGACCCGCCGTGGCCAGGGTTACCGCTTCACCGGCAACGGTGTCGGCCGTTGATGTCGATCCAGCGCCGGCTCGGACTCGGGCTTGGCGTGGTGCTTGTGGTGGTCGGCCTGGTGCTGGCCCAGGCGGGTCTCTGGCTGTTCGACCAGGGCTTGCGCCGCTACCTGGTGAACGGCCTGCAGGACGAGGCGGAAAGCCTGCTGGTGGGCATCACCCGTGGGCCGGCCGGATTGCAGCTGGACGGCCAACGGGTCGATGCGGCCTATGAGCGGCTGTTCTCCGGCCGCTATTTCGTGATCCGCTTCGATGACCAGACCTGGCGTTCGCGTTCGCTGTGGGACAACGAGCTGAAGCAACCCTCGCACAAGGGGTTGGCCAGCAAGCTGGAAAAGGGCCCCGAGGGCCAGCGCCTGCTGGTCTTTCGCGGCGACTACAAGCGTTATGGCAAGCACCTGAGCATCGTCGTCGCGCAGGACTACACGCCTGTCCTCAAGAGTTTCAATCGTTTGCGCAATATCGGCCTGGGCGCCGGTGCGCTGGCCCTGTTGCTGGTGTTGGTGTTTCAGGGTTTTATCGTCCGCCGCTCCCTGCGCCCGCTGGAGCGGGTACGCCAGCAGATCGCGCAGTTGCAGGAAGGCCAGCGCAGCCAGCTGGACCGCCAGGTGCCGCGCGAGCTGGAGCCGCTGGTGGAGCAGACCAACCATCTGTTGCAGCACACCGAGGACACCTTGCGCCGCTCACGCAATGCGCTGGGCAATCTCGGCCATGCCTTGAAGACGCCGCTGGCCGTGCTGATCAGCCTTGCCGATCGCGAGGAACTACGCGAGCACCCCGAGCTACGGCGCGTGTTACAGGAGCAACTTGAGCAGATCGAACAGCGCCTGGCCCGCGAGTTGGGGCGCGCACGGCTGGTGGGCGAAGCATTGCCCGGTGCGCACTTCGATTGCGATGCGGAGCTGCCGAGCCTGTGCGACATGCTCAAGCTCATTCACGGCGACCACCTCGCGATCGACTGGCAGGCGCCGCCCGCTACGCGCCTGCCATATGACCGGGAGGACCTGCTGGAGATGCTCGGCAATCTGCTGGACAACGCCTGCAAATGGGCTGATGCCCAGGTGCGGCTGACGGTGGAGAAGGGCGCTGACGCCTACCGTCTGAGCGTGAACGACGACGGCCCCGGCATTGCCGAGAATCAGCGTGACAGCGTGCTCGAGCGTGGCACGCGGCTGGATGAGCAGGTGGCCGGGCATGGCCTGGGCCTGGGCATCGCGCGGGATATCGCGGCGGCCTGTGGCGGACGGCTGAAGCTGGAAAGCAGCGAGCTGGGTGGATTGCGGGTGGTGGTGGAGCTGCCGCGTCGGGCGGCTTGATCCAGCTCCTGGAAGTAGGTGCACGCGAACCCGTCTGAGCGCCGCGTGACCGGCTGGCGCCGGGATTTCGCGGGGAGGCTCCGCTCCTACAGGGGGGATTCTGCGTCTGGGCGGCCCTCTCCCGAGCCCTCGCCCTGAAGGTAGAGGGAGCCATATGGTGCGAGGGGAAAGCACAGCGTCAGGCGGACAACGATCGGAGCAGGAAGAGCGCCTGACTTCCCGGCGACTCCGAACCGGCCCCTCTCCCTTCAGGGAGAGGGGCTTTCGACGGTTGCCGGATTTCAGACCCGGAACTGATCCATCAACCCCTGCTGATGATTCGCCAGCTTGTTCAGCGACTGGCTGACCTGCGCCGATTCCTGTGCCTGGCTGGACAGCGATTCGGTGACGTCGCGGATGCCGGCGACGTTACGGTTGATCTCCTCGGCCACCGCGCTCTGTTCCTCGGCGGCGCTGGCGATCTGCAGGTTCATGTCGGTGATCACGCCCACCGCGTCACCGATGCGCTTCAGCGCGGCCACGGCCTGCTCGACCTGACTCACGCTGTCCTGCGCCTGGCGATGGCTGTTGCTCATCGCGCCGACCACGTCGCGGGTGCCGTTCTGCAGGCCTTCGATGACCTGGCGGATTTCCTCCACCGAGTCCTGGGTGCGCCGGGCGAGGTTGCGTACCTCGTCGGCGACCACCGCGAAGCCGCGACCGGCCTCACCAGCGCGGGCCGCCTCGATGGCGGCGTTGAGCGCCAGCAGGTTGGTCTGCTCGGCGATGCCGCGGATCACTTCCAGCACTGAGCCGATCTGCTCGCTGCTCTGTGCTAACCCTTCCACCTGGCTCATGGCGCTGCTCATGTCGCTGGCCAGTTCGTCGATCAGGCGGGTGGTGTTGTCGATCACGCTGAGGCCATCGCGGGTCGCACCGTCGGCGCCGCGTGCAGCATCGGCAGCCATGGCGGCGCTGTTGGCGACGTCGTGGGCGGTGGCGCTCATCTCCTGAGAAGCGGTGGCGACCTGGTCGACCTCGCGGAACTGCTGCTGCATGCCGGCACTGGTCTGGCTGGCGATTTCCGAGGACTGGTCGGCAGTGGCGCGGGCGTCCTGCACCGAGGACTTCACGTCGCGGATGATCGGCTGCAGCTTGTCGAGGAAACGGTTGAACCAGCCGGCCAGTTCACCCAGCTCGTCCTTGCCGCTGTAGTCCAGGCGTTTGGTCAGGTCGCCTTCGCCGCTGGCAATGTTGCGCAGCATGGCGGCGACGTTGAGGATCGGCCGGGTCACGCCGCGGGCGGTGAGCCACATGGCGAACAGGCCGATCAGGATGGCGATCAGGCCGAAGCCGAGTTGCGAGACAGTGCCTTGCACTCGTTGGTCATCCAGCTCGTTCTGCAGTTCGATGGCCGGACCAAGCAGCACGTTTTGAGGAACTTCCAGCAGAACGCCCCAGGGCTTGGAACCGGGGATCGGTTGCAGCGGCTCAACCACGCGCAGTTGGTCATCCTGGCGGAAAACCTGCTCATGGTTGCTGGCAATTGCCTGCAGCAGTTCGGCGCCCTGGTCGGGATAGACCTCCTTGAGGTTCTTGCTCAGCCTGGAGGCATCGGCGCTGTGCCCGGCGAGCAGGCCGGCGGCGCTGACGATGCTGACGCGGCCCTGGCCGTCGTACAGTTCCCGGCTACCTTCGACGGCGATTTCCTGGAGCTTCTCCATGCTGATGTCCAGGCCCATGACGCCGATGACCTTGCCGTCCAGCTCCAGCGGGAAGGCGATGCTGGTCATCAGCATCTTCTTCTTGCCCACTTCGTCGAAGTACGGGTCGAGCACGCAGGGCTGGCCGGTGGTCTTGGGGCAGGTGAACCAGGCGTTGTAGGCGCTGCCGCTCGGTCCGGGGCTGGTGTCCTGCAGCAGCGACTCGGCCATGGCTTCGGATTCCAGGTGGCCCGGGGTGGCCTGCGACCAGTAGATGGAGAAGCGACCGGTGTCGTTGCTGCCCAGTTCGCCCTGGCCGGCGAAGAGTTTGTCCTTGCCATCCAGCGCGTCGGGCTCGAAGGCGACGTAGAGGCCCAGCAGTTCCGAGTTACCCTCCAGCGCGGTCTTCACTTGGCGGGTCAGGTCTTCGCGCAGGTCGTAAGCGTCGAGGAAACGCTTCTGGGCCTGATCGCGCAGGAACAGCACTTGCCGCGAGAAACCCTTGCCGTACTGGTAGGCATCCATGATGTAGCGCTGGATACGCATGGCCTGGACTTCACCGCGCGATTGCAGGCGGGCCTTGGCCGCTTCATCGAGCATTTCGGTGCTCGATTGCTTGACCAGCGCGGTGCTGGTTTGCGTGCGGTAGACGGACAGGCCGGAGAGCAGCGAGACGACGCCGAGCAGGCACAGCCCGGCAAGCAACGTGATCTTCCACTGGATGGAGAGACGGCGCAGCAGCATGGAGGGGAATCCTTGTTTGAACTAAGCCCTGGGATGCCCGATATATCGGCCTTTCCCGTATCTTCTTGACCCGTGACGGGGCAGAACGCCAGAAAACAGGCGATTCTGGCGTGCCGTTACGACAGGCGGCAGAAAGCCAGGCAAAAAGCGTGCGCAGCGCGGTGAAAATGCCGTCAGCCGATTTCAGAAACGTCTTGATTCGACACAGATTTTGACACCCAACATGGGGTTTGGCAGAGTGCGCGCCTTTTGCCCACGTCCGGCCGTGGCAACCCTTGAGAGGAGTGGTGAAGATGAATGCGGTGCTGATCGCCATTGGCCTGATGCTGATGCTGAGCCTGTGTCGCGTGCACGTGGTGGTCGCACTGATCACTGGCGCGGTGGCCGGTGGTTTGCTTGGCGGCCTGGGCATGGACGGCACGCTCAAGGCGTTCAACGAGGGGCTGGGCGCTGGTGCGACGGTGGCGCTGTCCTATGCCATGCTTGGCGCCTTTGCTGTAGCCATTGCACGCTCCGGAATGGCGCATGCGCTCGCCGATCGCGCCCTGGCGATGCTCAGCCGACACGACGCGAACGGCTCCAATGGCTTCAAGTGGATGATGGTCGGCCTACTGCTGGTGGTGGCGATCTCCTCGCAGAACATCCTGCCGATCCATATTGCCTTCATCCCGCTGCTGGTGCCGCCGCTGCTCTATGTGCTGACGCGC
This sequence comes from Pseudomonas sp. PDM18, assembly GCF_014852585.1. Lineage (GTDB taxonomy): Bacteria > Pseudomonadota > Gammaproteobacteria > Pseudomonadales > Pseudomonadaceae > Pseudomonas. The sequence goes on from NZ_JACVBX010000002.1 coordinate 216,999, forward strand.
CTGCAGATCGACCGCCGGCTGATTGCCTGCGTTATCACCTTCGGTCTGATCACTCCGTACATGTTCCTGCCGGTGGGTTTCGGCAACATTTTCCTGAACCAGATCCTGCTGGCCAACGTGGCCCGCGCGGGCGTCGATGTGCAGGGCGTCGATGTCACCCACGCCATGCTGATCCCGGCGCTGGGCATGGTCTGCGGCCTGCTGATCGCGGTGCTCTTCAGCTACCGGCGTAAGCGTGACTACGACCTTGAACGTATCGAGCAGGCCGAGCGGGTCGATACCCCGTACAGCAGGATGAGCCTGGTGGTAGCGGGCGTCGCGGTCGCGGCGGCCTTTGCTGTGCAACTGCTGCTGGACTCGATGATCCTCGGCGCGCTGGTGGGTTTTCTGGTGTTTTCGCTGTCCGGGGTGGTGCGCTGGAAGGAAGCGGACGACCTGTTCACCGAAGGCATGAAGATGATGGCCATGATCGGCTTCATCATGATTGCCGCCCAGGGCTTTGCCGCGGTGATGACCGCCACCGGGCAGGTTGCCAGTCTGGTGGACAGCGCTGCCGGCTGGATCGGCAGCAGCAAGGCCTTGGGGGCCTTCATGATGCTGCTGGTGGGCCTGCTGGTGACCATGGGTATCGGCTCGTCGTTCTCCACGGTGCCGATCATCGCCGCGATCTTCGTGCCGTTGGCGGTGCATCTGGGCTTCAGCCCGCTGGCTATTGTCAGCATCGTGGGGACTGCAGGGGCGCTGGGCGACGCGGGCTCGCCGGCGTCGGACTCCACTCTCGGGCCGACCTCCGGCCTGAACGTGGACGGCCAGCACAATCACATCTGGGACACCGTGGTGCCCACCTTCCTGCATTACAACCTGCCGCTGCTGGCATTCGGCTGGGTGGCCGCAATGGTGCTCTAGAGCGCTCGCGCGCACGTTACGCACACTGAAAGTTGCACTTGGCTGGGCAACTGCTGACTAATGAGCAGGTTTTATCCATCCATGGACCCGCTCATGTTCGAATCGAAACTGGAATACCGGACGTTCCTCGCCCTGCTGCTGGTGGTGACGCTTGCCTTCGGCTGGATCCTGCTGCCGTTTTACGGAGCGGTCTTCTGGGGCACCATCCTGGCGATCATCTTCGCGCCCCTGCAGCGCCGCCTGCGGGTAAAGCTCAACGGCCGCAATAACCTCGCCGCGCTGCTATCCCTCGCCGTGTGCTTCCTGATAGTGATCCTGCCGGTGACCTTCATCGCCGGGGCGTTGGTGCAGGAGGGCGCCACCGTCTACCAGCGACTGAAATCCGGTGAGCTGAACTTCATCGTCTACTATCAGCAGGCGGTTGCCGCGCTGCCGGGCTGGGCGCACCAGTTGCTGGAGCGCTTCGACCTGGCGGACCTGTCCAGCCTGCAGGAAAAGCTCTCGGCGGGGGCGATGCAGGCGAGCCAACTGGTCGCCACCAAGGCCTTCAGCATCGGCCAGAACACCTTCGAGTTCGTCATCAGCTTCGGCATCATGCTGTACCTGCTGTTCTTCCTCCTGCGCGATGGCCCCACGCTGGGGCGTCGCATCAAGCAGGCGGTACCGCTGAGCGTGGAGCACAAGCAGCATCTGTTCGCCAAGTTCACCACGGTGATCCGCGCCACGGTGAAGGGCAACATCGCCGTCGCCGCGACACAGGGCGCGTTGGGAGGGCTGATCTTCTGGTTCCTCGGCATCCAGGGCTCGCTGCTCTGGGGCACGCTGATGGCCTTCCTCTCGCTGCTGCCGGCGATTGGAGCGGGGCTGATCTGGGTGCCGGTGGCGGCTTATTTCCTGCTCACCGGAGCGATCTGGCAGGGCGTGGTGCTGACGCTGTTCTGCGTGGTGGTGATCGGCCTGGTTGACAACATCCTGCGCCCGATTCTGGTGGGCAAGGACACCAAGATGCCCGACTACGTGGTGCTGATCTCCACCCTCGGCGGCATGTCGCTGTTCGGCCTCAACGGCTTTGTCATCGGCCCGCTGATCGCCGCGCTGTTCATGGCCTCATGGGACCTGTTCACCGGCCGCGAAGGCGAAGTAGCCAAGCCGGCAGAGTAGGGCGGAGCACCTGTAGGAGCGAGCTTGCTCGCGAAACTTGCCTCACAGCGGGGTCTGTTCGCGAGCAAGCTCGCTCCTACGAGAAGCCGCAAAGCCTCACGACAGGAATCCCGCCCAATAAAAAACCCCGCCTAAGCGGGGTTTTTTGTTGCCTGTCGACCTTAGCCGGCGATGGCTACCAGGCCGCTGTGCTGGAGGATGTCCAGCAGCGGTTGCGGGTAGACGCCGAGGAAGAAGGCGAGCAGGGCGATGGCTACCAGCATGATGCCGCCGGCGCGCTGGGCCCAGTCCAGGGGAGCGTCGTGGCGCTTCATGTTCGGCTCGACCAGGAACATGGTGACCATGACGCGCAGGTAGTAGAACAGGCCGATGGCGCTGCCCAGTACCAGGGAGCCGACCAGCCACCAGTGCTGGGACTCGACGCCGGTGGCGACGATGTAGAACTTGCCGATGAAGCCGGCGGTCAGCGGGATGCCGGCCAGGGACAGCATCATCACGGTCATCACGGCGGTCAGCACCGGACGGCGCCAGAACAGGCCGCGGTACTCGAACAGCGCGTCGGCGTCGCGGCCGCTGTACGGGGTGGACATCAGGGTGACCACGCCGAAGGCGCCCAGGGTGGTGACGACGTAGGTGGTCAGGTAGACGCCGACTGCTTCCACGGCCAGGCCCTTGCTCGCCACCAGGGCGATCAGCAGGTAGCCGAAGTGGGCGATGGACGAGTAGCCCAGCAGGCGCTTGATGTTGCTCTGGGTCAGCGCCAGCAGGTTGCCGATCAGGATCGAGGCGATGGCGATGACCGCGATGGCGTCATGCAGGAGGCCGTTGTTCAGGGCCGCCGGAGCGATCTGGAAAAGGCGCAGCAGCACGGCGAACACGGCGACCTTGGCGGTGGTGGCCAGGAAGGTGGCGACCGGGGCCGGGGCGCCTTCGTAGACGTCCGGGGTCCACAGGTGGAACGGCGCCAGGGACAGCTTGAAGCCCAGGCCGACGACCATCATGCCGACGCCGATGGCCAGCAGCGGACCGTGGCTGGTGCCTTCGGCCAGCGAGGCACCGATGGCGGAGAAGCCCAAGTTGCCGGACTCGGCGTAGAGCAGGGCCATGCCGAACAGCAGGAACGCGGAGCCGGCGGCGGACAGTACGGTGTACTTGATGCCCGCTTCCAGGGTGCGCTTGTTGAAGAAGGCGTAGGCCACCATGCCGTAGACCGGAACCGACAGCAGCTCCAGACCGATGAACAGGCCGGCCAGGTTCTGCGCGCTGACCAGTACCAGGCCACCTGCGGTGGAGAGCAGGAGCAGCAGGTACAGTTCCTCGCGGTTGCCCGGGAAGCTTTCCATGTAGGCGTGGGCGAGGGTGGTGCAGGCCAGGGCGCCGATCAGGATCAGGGCCATGTAGAAGCAGGCGAAGTTGTCGACCACCATGAGCGGGGTGACTTCGATCGGGGTGACTTTCAGCACCGGGATGATCGACAGCAGGGCCAGGTTCAGACCGATCACCGAGAGGGTGGCGGCCATCGAGTGGTTACGCTTCCAGGCTACCGCGAGCATCACCACCACCAGGGTGGCGCTGGTGATGAGCAGTGGCAGGAGCGCGATGAAGTGTTGAATCGTGAAGGTCATTTCGCGCTTACCGTGCTGCCAGAGTGGAGAGGGCGGCACCCAGCCATTGCTGGACGCCGTGCATGGTTGCCGCGGAGGTGTCGAGGACCGGCTGCGGGTAGACGCCGAGCACGATCAGCAGCACCGCCAGGCCGAGCACCATGGAGAGCTCGCGGAAGTTCAGACCGGCGATGGCGGTGTCGGACTTGGCCGGGCCGAAGTAGGCGCGGTGGATCATGATCAACGAGTAGACCGAGCCGAATACCAGGCCGAAGGTGGCGATCACGGTGATCACCGGAACGACCTTGAAGCTGCCCAGCAGGATCAGGAATTCGCCGACGAAGTTACCGGTGCCCGGCAGACCCAGCGAGGCGGTGGCGAAGAACAGGGCCACGGCCGGCAGGTACGGGATGCGCGACCACAGGCCGCCCATCTTGCGCATGTCACGGGTGTGCAGGCGCTCGTACAGCTGGCCACACAGGATGAACAGCGCGGCGGCGGAGAGGCCGTGGGCGATCATCTGCACGACGACACCTTGCAGTGCCTGGGGGCTGCCGGAGTAGATGCCGATCATCACGAAGCCCATGTGCGACACGGAGGAGTACGCCACCAGGCGCTTGATGTCGGTCTGTGCGAACGACAGGAAGGCGCCGTAGAAGATGCCGATCAGACCCAGGGTCATGGCAATCGGGGCGAACTCGGCCGAGGCGTTGGGGAACAGCGGCAGGGCGAAGCGGATCAGGCCGTAGGCGGCGGTCTTCAGCAGGATGCCGGCCAGGTCCACGGAACCGGCGGTCGGCGCCTGGGCGTGGGCGTCCGGCAGCCAGGAATGCACCGGCACCACCGGCATCTTCACCGCGAAGGCGACGAAGAAGCCGAGCATCAGCAGCCATTCGGTGTGTGGCGGCAGCTGGGTCTTCAGCAGGTCGGCGTAGTTGAAGGTCAGCACGCCGGTGCTGTTGTAGTGCACGAACACCAGGCCCAGGATCGCCACCAGCATCACCAGGCCGCTGGCCTGGGTGAAGATGAAGAACTTGGTGGCGGCGTAGATGCGGGTCTTCTTGCCGTCGTCCGAGCTATGACCCCAGAGCGCGATGAGGAAGTACATCGGCACCAGCATCATTTCCCAGAAGAAGAAGAACAGGAACAGGTCGACGGCCAGGAACACGCCGATCACACCGCCCAGAATCCACAGCAGGTTCAGGTGGAAGAAGCCGATGCGACGCTGAATCTCGTTCCACGAGCAGAGGACGGATAGCACGCCGAGCAGGCCGGTCAGCGCGACCATCAGCAGGGACAGGCCGTCCATTGCCAGGTGCACGCTGATGCCGAAGCGCTCGATCCAGGGTACCTGGAACTGCAGGGTCCACTGCGGCTCGCCACCCGGCGCCGGGGCCAGCTGGAAGTCACCGGTGTGCCACACCCACAGGCTCAGGGCCAGGGTGAGGACCATCGATCCCAGGGCGACCCAGCGGGGCAGGGTCTTGCTGGTGTACTCGGCGATCCAGCAAAGGAAGCCGCCGATGAAGGGGATCAGGATTAGCCAGGGCAGAATCATGTCGGGCTCAATCTCTTTCGTGAATTCATTAAGCCAGCAGCAGCGCGCCGAGGAGCAGCGCGGCGCCACCCACCAAGGAAGCGGCGTACCAACGCAGGCGGCCGTTCTCGGTGAGGCTGAGGAGTTTGTGACCACCGCGGGCGGTGAGCGGGACCAGGACCAGGGTCTTGTCGATCGGGTCCGCGGCCAGCAGGCGGCAGATCAGCAGATAGGGTTTCACGAACAGCTTGTCGTACAGCCAGTCGAAGCCCCAGGCGTGCAGCCACCAGGTGCCGAAGAAGCGGCCCGGTGCGCTCTGGGCGACGGCGGTGACGAAGCGGCGCTTGCCGAGGAACAGCAGGCCTGCCAGCAGGATACCGGCGATGGCGATGGCGCCCGAGGCGATTTCCAGGCTGTGCTTGGCTTCACCACCGGCGTGACCGGCGCTTTCCGGCAGGACGCCGGCCAGCGGCGGCGTGATCAGCGCGCCGATGAAGGTGGAGAGCACGATCAGGACACCCAGCGGCAGCCAGTGGCTGATGCCATGGCCGGCGTGCGCTTCGGTCTTCGCTTCGCCGTGGAAGGCGATGAAGATCAGGCGGAAGGTGTACAGCGAGGTCATGAACGCACCGACGAGCCCTGCGATCAGCAGGTTCGGGTGACCGCTGGCGAAGGCTTCCCAGAGGATCTCGTCCTTGGAGTAGAAGCCGGCGGTCAGGAAGGGCAGGGCGGACAGCGCAGCACCACCGACCACGAAGCTTGCGTAGGCCAGCGGCAGCTTCTTCCACAGACCACCCATCTTGAAGATGTTCTGCTCGTGGTGGCAGGCGACGATCACCGCACCCGAAGCAAGGAACAGCAGGGCCTTGAAGAAGGCGTGGGTCATCAGGTGGAAGATCGCGCCACCCCAGGCGCCAACGCCCAGGGCCAGGAACATGTAGCCGATCTGGCTCATGGTCGAGTAGGCGAGGATACGCTTGATGTCGGTCTGCACCAGGGCGGCGAAGCCGGCCAGGACCAGGGTCACGGCGCCAATGATGCCGACCAGCTCCAGGACGTTCGGAGCGAGCTCGAACAGGCCATGGCAACGGGCGATCAGGTAGACGCCCGCGGTCACCATGGTGGCGGCGTGGATCAGCGCGGAGACCGGAGTCGGGCCTGCCATCGCGTCGGCCAGCCAGGTCTGTAACGGCAGCTGGGCGGACTTGCCGACGGCGCCGCCGAGCAGCATCAGGGTCGCCAGGTTGATCCACAGGTCGCCCTTGGCGAAGTGCTGCGGGGCCAGGCCCAGCAGTTCCTGGATGTTCAGCGTGCCCAGGTGCTGGAACAGGATGAACATGCCGATGGCGAAGAACACGTCACCCACGCGGGTCACGATGAAGGCCTTCAGCGCTGCGTTGCCGTTGGGTACGTGGTTGTAATAGAAACCGATCAGCAGGTAGGAGCAGAGACCCACGCCTTCCCAGCCGAAGTACATGAACAGCAGGTTATCGCCCAGCACCAGGAACAGCATGCTGGCGATGAACAGGTTGGTGTAGGCGAAGAAACGCGAGTAACCGGTTTCACCGCGCATGTACCAAGAGGCGAACAGGTGGATCAGGAAGCCGACGCCGGTGACCACGCCGAGCATGGTGACCGACAGGCCGTCCAGGTACAGGGTGAAGTTGGTCTTGAAGTCGCCAACGCTCATCCATTGCCACAGCACCAGGCTGTAGGCGCCACCTTCGGGCGGGTTGCTGTGGAAGCTCCAGATCGCCCAGAAGGCGGAGAGGGCCGCCAGGCCCACGGAGCCGACACCCACCAGTGCCGAGAGATTTTCCGACCACTTGCCACGGGAGAACGAGAGCAGCAGGAAGCCGACCAGGGGGAACAGGAAAGTAAGGGGCAGCAGGTTCATCCGCGCATCTCGCTGGCAGCGTCGATATCGAGGGTATGGAAGCGGCGATACAGCTGGAGCAGGATCGCCAGGCCGATGCTGGCCTCGGCCGCAGCCAGGCTGAGCACCAGGATGAACATCACCTGGCCGTCAGGCTGGCCCCAGCGGGCGCCACCGACCACGAAGGCCAGAGCGGCGGCGTTCATCATCACTTCCAGGCTCATCAGTACGAACAGGATGTTGCGTCGTACCATCAGGCCCACCAGGCCGAAGCAGAACAGCACACCGGCGAGCGCCAGTCCGTGTTCGAGAGGGATTGCATTCATGGTGTTAGTCCTTCGCTTCGTGGCGGCCGAGGTGGTAGGCGGCGACCAGTGCCGCCAGCAGCAGCATCGAGGCCAGTTCGACGACCAGCAGGTACGGGCCGAACAGGCTGATGCCCACGGCCTTGGCGTCCACGGTGGTGTGGCCAATGCCGATGCCGCTCGGAGTGCGCGAGAGCATCCACAGCAGTTCAACCAGCAGCACGGCAGCCAGGGCGCCGGGGCCGAACCAGACGCCGGGCTTGAGCCACTTGCGCTCCTGCTCGGCAATCGCCGGGCCGAGGTTGAGCATCATGACCACGAAGACGAACAGCACCATGATCGCGCCGGCGTAGACGATGATTTCCAGGGCACCGGCGAACGGGGCGCCGAGGCTGAAGAAGGTCATCGAAACTGCGAGCAGCGAAATGATGAGGTAGAGCAGGGCATGCACCGGATTGCTGTTGGTGATGACCCGGAAGGTTGCCAGCACGGCGACGCCGGCGGCGAAGTAGAAAGCGAATTCCACGCGACGTCTCCTTACGGCAGCAAGCTCTTGACGTTGATCGGTTCGGCTTCGTTCTGAGCGGCGCCTTTCGGCTTGCCGGCGATGGCCATGCCGGCAACGCGGTAGAAGTTGTAGTCCGGGTTCTTGCCGGGGCCGGAGATCAGCAGGTCTTCCTTCTCGTAGACCAGGTCCTGGCGCTTGAACTCGCCCATCTCGAAATCCGGCGTCAGCTGGATCGCGGTGGTCGGGCAGGCTTCTTCGCACAGGCCGCAGAAGATGCAGCGGGAGAAGTTGATGCGGAAGAACTCGGGGTACCAGCGACCGTCGTCGGTCTCGGCCTTCTGCAGGGAGATGCAGCCGACCGGGCAGGCCACGGCGCACAGGTTGCACGCAACGCAGCGCTCCTCGCCGTCGGGGTCGCGGGTGAGCACGATGCGGCCACGGTAGCGCGGCGGCAGGTACACGGGCTCTTCCGGGTACTGCAGGGTGTCACGCTTGCGGAAGGCGTGACCGAAGATCATCACCAGGCTGCGCAGCTGGGTGTAGGTGCCGTGCACCACGTCGAAAATGTACTTGATCATGGTCCTACTCCTTACTGGCTGGCCAGCACGACAGCGCCGGTCACCAGCAGGTTGATCAGGGTCAGCGGGAGGCAGAACTTCCAGCTGAAGGCCATCACCTGGTCATAGCGCGGGCGTGGGATGGAGGCCCGCAGCAAAATGAACATCATGATGAAGAAGCCGGTTTTCAGGGCGAACCAGATGAACGGGATCTGCGGCAGGATGCCGAAGGGACCGTGCCAGCCGCCGAAGAACAGGGTCGCCAGCAGCGCGGACACCAGCACGATGCCGATGTACTCGCCGACGAAGAACATGCCCCATTTCATGCCGGCGTACTCGATGTGGTAACCGTCGGCCAGTTCCTGCTCGGCTTCGGGCTGGTCGAACGGGTGACGGTGAGTCACGGCGACGCCGGCGACGAAGAAGGTCATGAAGCCGAAGAACTGCGGAATGATGAACCACACGTGCTGGGCCTGGTATTCGACGATGTCGCGCAGGCTGAACGAACCGACCTGGGCGACGATACCCATCAGCGACAGGGCCAGGAACACCTCGTAGGAGATGGTCTGGGCCGAGGCGCGCAGGCTGCCGAGGAGGGCGAACTTGTTGTTGCTCGACCAGCCGGCGAACAGCACCGCGTACACGGTCAGGCCAGCCATGGCGAAGAAGAACAGGATGCCGATGTTCAGGTCCGCCACGCCCCAGTTCGGGGTGATCGGGATGACCGCGAACGCCACCAGCAGCGCACCCATGGCGATCATGGGGGCGAGGGTGAAGATCATCTTGTCGGCGAACGGCGGGGTCCAGTCTTCCTTGAAGAACATCTTCAGCATGTCGGCGCCGAGCTGGAAGGCACCGAATGGGCCAACCCGGTTCGGACCGTAACGATCCTGCCAGAGGCCGAGTAGACGACGCTCGACCCAGCTGAGCAGCGCGCCGCAGACGACCACGGCGAGCAGGATGACGATGGCCTTGATGACCTCGATCAGGATGTCGACGATGGCAGGTGTCAGCCAACTCATTGCGCAGCCTCCTGCAGACCTTCAGCGACAGCGCCGATGACACCGGCAGGAATGCCTTGCAGACCGATCGGCAGGGCAACCAGGCCGGCGCCGAGCTCTTCGCTCACGCGCAGCGGCAGGCGCAGTTCCTGGCCCTTGACGGTCAGGCGGATGATCGCGCCTTCGTTCACGCCCAGACGGTCAGCCTCGGCCTTGGCCAGGGTGACGTAGGTCTGCGGGATGCGCTCCTGCACCGGGGCGGCTTTCGAGGAGTTCTCCTCGCTGCCGAACAGGTGATAGAAGGGTACCACCTTGAACTGGCTGGCGGCGGTGTGGAACGGCGCAGGAATTTCGCTGAACCACAGGGCATCGCCCTTGGCCTCGATCAGGCGCACGCCCGGATCGCCGGCGCGCAGGTGACCACCGACTTCGTCCTGGAACTTGTTCCAGGCTTGCGGGGAGTTCCAGCCCGGGGACCAGGCGAACGGAATCTGCTGACGCGGTTCGGCGCTGCCGGCGTAGCCTTCCATGGAGAACGCGAACGCGGAGTCGATGTCCTGCGGCTGACGCGGCTCGCTGACATTGATGTTGGCGCGCATGGCAGTACGGCCGGAGTAGCGGTGCGGCTCGCGCGCCAGCTTCAGACCCTTGATGCGGAACGCGGCGTTCGGTGCGGCTTCGCGGATGCCGGCCAGTTGCGGCTTGGCAGCGACGACGGCGTCGATCACGTGGTCCAGTTGGGTCCAGTCGACGCGCTTGCCTTCGAGGGTGCTGTGCAGGGCGTGCAGCCAGCGCCAGCCTTCGCGAACCAGGTTGTCGGCGTTGTAGTAGGTCGGATCGAAGACCTGGAAGAAGCGCTGGGCGCGGCCTTCCTGGCTGACCAGGGTGCCATCGCCTTCGGCGAAGCTGGCGGCCGGCAGCAGCACGGTGGCCTTGGCAGTGGTGGCGGTCTGCTGGTGATCGGCGACGACGACGATCTTCGCGGCGGCCAGGGCGGCATCGACGGCAGCAGCGTCGGCGCGGCGGTACAGGTCGTTCTCCAGGATCACCACGGCATCGGCGGCGCCGGAGGTCAACTGCTCGAGAGCGGCTTCGACGGATTCACCACCGAAGAGGGCCAGGCCCAGGCTGTTGGCTTCCGGGACGACCAGGCTCAGGGATCCGTTCTTCTCGCGGTTCTTCAGCGCGCTGGCGATGTTGGCCGCGGCTTCGATCAGGGCATTGCTGCCCAGCGAGGTGCCGGAGATGACCAGCGGACGCTTGGCGGCAACCAGGGCATCGGCGATGCGCTGGGCGAGGGCGGCGGCTTCGGCGTCGAGGCCGGCCACGGCCGGGGCGCTCGCATCGATGGCATGGGCCACGGCGAAGCCCAGGCGAGCCAGGTCTTCGGTAGCGGCGTGCACGCACTCGGCGGCGACGTCGTCCAGGCGGGTTTCATCCAGGCTGGCGATGAACAGCGGGTTCATCTCGTGCTGGGCGATGGTTTTCACCGCGGCGTCGAGCCACGGCTGGATCTTCATCGCGGCGGCCATGTCCTCGCCCTTGCCCTTCACCGACTGGCGCAGGGCCAGGGCGATACGGGCAGCGGTCTGGGTCAGGTCTTCGCCGAGCACGAATACCGCATCGTGGTCTTCGATGTCACGGATGGTCGGCGCCGGCAGCGGGCCGTCCTGCATGACTTTCAGGACCAGTTTCAGACGCTGTAGTTCGTCAGCGGAAATGCCGCTGTAGAAGTTCTGCGCGCCGACCAGTGCGGACAGGGCGTAGTTGCTTTCCAGGCTCGCGCGCGGCGAACCGATGCCGATGACCTTGCGGCCCTTGAGCAACGCTGCGGTTTGGTCCAGGGCGCCGTCCAGCGAGAGCTTCTGCTTGCTCAGCATCAGCTGCGGCTGACGCGGGCGGTCTTCGCGGTTGACGTAGCCGTAGCCGAAGCGACCGCGGTCGCACAGGAAGTAGTGGTTCACCGAGCCGTTGTAGCGGTTCTCGATGCGGCGGATTTCACCGTAACGTTCGCCAGGGCTGATGTTGCAGCCGCTGGAGCAGCCATGGCAGATGCTCGGGGCGAACTGCATGTCCCACTTGCGGTTGTAGCGCTCGGAGTGGGTTTTGTCGGTGAACACGCCGGTCGGGCAGACCTCGGTCAGGTTCCCGGAGAATTCGCTCTCCAGTACACCGTCCTCGATCCGGCCGAAGTAGACGTTGTCGTGCGCGCCATAGACGCCCAGGTCGGTGCCGCCAGCGTAGTCCTTGTAGTAACGGACGCAGCGGTAGCAGGCGATGCAGCGGTTCATCTCGTGGGCGATGAACGGGCCGAGCTCCTGGTTCTGGTGGGTGCGCTTGGTGAAGCGGTACCGGCGCTGGTTGTGGCCGGTCATCACCGTCATGTCCTGCAGATGGCAGTGACCGCCTTCCTCGCAGACCGGGCAGTCGTGCGGGTGGTTGGTCATCAGCCATTCGACGACGCTGGCACGGAATGCTTTGGATTCTTCGTCTTCGATGGAAATCCAGGTGTTGTCGGTGGCGGGAGTCATGCAGGACATGACGATGCGACCGCGGGTGTCGTTCTCGTCGGTGTACTGCTTGACCGCGCACTGGCGGCAGGCGCCGACGCTGCCGAGCGCCGGGTGCCAGCAGAAGTAGGGGATGTCGAGACCGAGGGAGAGGCAGGCCTGCAACAGGTTGTCCGCTCCGTCGACTTCTAACGTCTTGCCGTCTACGTGGATCGTGGCCATGGGTCTAAGTCTTCGTTGGCCCGTTGTCAGCGGGCGTGGCTAATAGAAATCACGGTTTCATCGGGCCGGCGGCACGCCGCGGCACTACAACGAAACAACGCCGGGCGCAGCGCCCGGCGATCAAAGCATCAAGCGCCGACGGTCTGCGGAGCTTGTACGGCCTGAGCCTGGCGGGAAATGCCCGCTTCGAACTCGGGACGGAAATACTTCAGTGCGCTGCCCAGCGGCTCGACGGCACCCGGTGCGTGAGCACAGAAAGTCTTGCCTGGGCCGAGGAAGTTGACGAGCTGCTCGAGGGTCTCCAGGTCGCCCTGGGCGCCTTCGCCTTTCTCCAGCGCGCGCAGGACCTTCACGCTCCACGGCAGGCCGTCGCGGCACGGAGTGCACCAGCCGCAGGACTCGCGGGCGAAGAACTCTTCCATGTTGCGCAGCAGGGAAACCATGTTGACGCTGTCGTCCACCGCCATGGCCAGACCGGTACCCATACGAGTACCGACCTTGGCGACGCCGCCAGCGTAGAACAGCGCGTCCAGGTGTTCCGGCAGGAGGAAGCCGGTACCGGCGCCGCCCGGCTGCCAGGCCTTGAGCTTGTAGCCGTCGCGCATGCCGCCAGCGTAGTCCTCGAACAGCTCGCGCGCCGGAAGGCCGAAGGGCAGCTCCCAGATGCCGGGGTTCTTCACCTTGCCGGAGAAACCCATGAGCTTGGTGCCCATGTCTTCGCTGCCTGGGCGGGCGAGGCCCTTGTACCAGTCGACGCCGTGCTCGACGATCGCTGGCACGTTGCACAGGGTCTCGACGTTGTTCACGCAGGTCGGCTTGCCCCAGACGCCAACGGCGGCGGGGAAGGGCGGCTTGGAGCGCGGGTTGGCGCGGCGGCCTTCCAGCGAGTTGATCAGCGCGGTCTCTTCGCCACAGATGTAGCGGCCGGCGCCGGTGTGCACGAACAGCTCGAAATCGAAGCCGCTGCCGAGGATGTTCTTGCCCAGCAGGCCGGCGGCCTTGGCTTCATCGAGGGCGCGGTTCAGGTTGCGGGCGGCGTCGACGTACTCGCCGCGCAGGAAGATGTAGCCGCGGTAGGCCTTGAGGGCGCGCGCGGAGATCAGCATGCCTTCCACCAGCAGGTGCGGCAGCTGCTCCATGAGCATGCGGTCCTTCCAGGTATTGGGCTCCATCTCGTCCGCGTTGCACAGCAGGTAGCGGATGTTGAGGGATTCGTCCTTGGGCATCAGGCCCCACTTCACGCCGGTGGGGAAGCCCGCACCGCCGCGGCCCTTGAGGCCGGAGTCCTTGACGGTCTGGACGATGTCGTCGGTGGCCATCTGTGCCAGCGCCTTGCGCGCGGCGGCGTAGCCGTTCTTCGACTGGTACTCCTCCAGCCAGACCGGGGCGCCGTCGTCACGCAGGCGCCAGGTCAGCGGATGGGTTTCAGGCGCGCGCGCGGTGCGGTTGGGCGTGCCATAGGAGGTGAGGCGACTCATGCGTAGGCCTCCAGCAGTTTGGCGACGCCGTCGGGACGCAGGTCACCGAAGGTGTCGTCATCGATCATCATCGCCGGGGCCTTGTCGCAGTTGCCCAGGCAGCACACCGGCAGCAGTGTGAAGCGGCCGTCGGCGGTGGTCTGGCCGAGGCCGATGCCCAGCTGCTTCTGGATCTCGCCGACTACGGACTCGTGGCCGCCGATGTAGCAGACCATGCTGTCGCAGACGCGGATGATGTGGCGGCCGACCGGCTGGCGGAAAATCTGGCTATAGAAGGTCGCCACGCCTTCGACGTCGCTGTCCGGAATGCCGAGGATGTCGGCGATGGCCGGAATGGCGCCGTCCGGCACCCAGCCGCGCTGCTTCTGGACGATCTTCAGGGCTTCGATGGACGCCGCGCGGGAGTCCTCGTAGTGATGCATTTCGTGCTCGATGGCCGAGCGCTCGGTTTCGCTGAGTTCGAAACGATCTGTCTGGATAAGGGTACTCATGATCAGCGGTCCACGTCGGCCATAACGAAGTCGATACTGCCCAGATAGGCGATCAGGTCAGCGATCATGCTGCCGTTGATCACCGACGGAATCTGCTGCAGGTGCGGGAAGCTGGGCGTCCGGATGCGGGTCCGGTAGCTCATGGTGCTGCCATCGCTCGTCAGGTAGTAGCTGTTGATGCCCTTGGTCGCTTCCACCATCTGGAAGGCTTCGTTGGCCGGCATGACCGGGCCCCAGGAAACCTGCAGGAAGTGGGTGATCAGGGTTTCGATGTGCTGCAGCGTGCGCTCTTTGGGTGGCGGCGTGGTCAGCGGGTGGTCGGCCTTGTACGGGCCTTCGGGCATGTTCTTCAGGCACTGCTCGATGATGCGCAGGCTCTGGCGCATCTCACCCATCTTGACCATGCAGCGGTCGTAGGCGTCGCCATTGGCCGCCAGCGGTACTTCGAACTCGAAGTTCTCGTAGCCGGAGTAGGGGCGGGCTTTACGCAGGTCGAAATCACAGCCGGTGGCGCGCAGGCCGGCGCCGGTGGTACCCCATTCCAGCGCTTCCTTGGTGTTGTACGCGGCAACGCCGATGGTACGACCACGCAGGATGCTGTTCTTCAGGGCGGCGGTTTCGTACTCGTCCAGGCGCTTGGGCATCCAGTCGAGGAACTCGCGGACCAGCTTGTCCCAGCCGCGCGGCAGGTCGTGGGCGACGCCGCCGATGCGGTACCAGGCCGGGTGCAGGCGGAAGCCGGTGATGGCTTCGACGACCTTGTAGGCACGCTGGCGGTCGGTGAAGGTGAAGAACACGGGGGTCATCGCGCCCACGTCCTGGATGTAGGTACCCAGATAGAGGAGGTGGTTCAGGATGCGGAAGAACTCCGACATCATGATGCGGATGACGTCGACGCGCTGCGGTACCTTGATGCCGGCGAGCTTCTCGACCGAGAGCACGTACGGCAGGTTGTTCATCACGCCGCCGAGGTAGTCGATACGGTCGGTGTACGGAATGAAGCTGTGCCAGGACTGGCGCTCGGCCATCTTCTCGGCGCCACGGTGGTGGTAGCCGATCTCCGGAACGCAGTCGAGGATCTCTTCACCATCCAGTTGCAGGATGATGCGGAACGCACCGTGCGCGGACGGGTGGTTAGGGCCGAGGTTGAGGAACATGAAGTCCTCGTTCTCGCCGTGGCGCTTCATGCCCCAGTCTTCGGGCTTGAAGCGTAGGGCTTCCTGCTCGAGGTCCTGCTTGGCGGCGGACAGCGCGTAAGGGTCGAACTCGGTGGCGCGCGCCGGGTAGTCCTTGCGCAGCGGGTGACCTTCCCAGGTGGGCGGCATCAGCATGCGGGTCAGGTGCGGGTGACCATTGAAGGTGATCCCGTACATGTCCCAGACCTCACGCTCGTACCAGTTGGCGTTCGGCCAGATACGTGTGGCGGTGGGCACATTGAGGTCGCCTTCGGATAAAGCCACCTTGATCATCACGTCACTATTACGTTCGAGCGACATCAGGTGGTAGAACACGCTAAAGTCTGCGCCCGGCAGGCCGCGACGATGCGTGCGCAGGCGCTCGTCGACACCGTGCAGGTCATAGAGCATGACGTAAGGCTTGGGCACGTTGCGCAGGAAGGTAAGGACGTCGATCAGGCGCTCACGGGCAACCCAGAGCACCGGCATGCCGGTGCGGGTGGCCTGGACGGTGAAGGTCTCGGCGCCAAAGCGGGAATTCAGTTCGACGACGATATCTTGGTCGTCTGCCTTGTAAGGCGGGATGTACAGAGCGGAGTCTGCATTCATAGTCTTTAAGTCACTCGGTCAACGGTGGAGTGAAAACGGGCCTCTCGTGGAGGGCCGGATCACACTTCGTCGGGGCTGCGCAGGTTGGTGACCGCAATGCGCTGTTCGCGCTTGAGATCCTTCTGGGCAGGCATGTCGGCGCGATAGACGCCTTGATCGCCTACAACCCAGGACAACGGGCGACGCTCCTGGCCGATGGATTCCTGTAGCAGCATCAGGCCTTGCAGGAACGCCTCCGGACGGGGCGGGCAGCCGGGGATGTACACGTCCACGGGGAGGAACTTGTCGACCCCCTGAACGACCGAGTAGATGTCGTACATGCCGCCGGAGTTGGCGCACGACCCCATCGAGATCACCCACTTGGGTTCCAGCATCTGCTCGTACAGGCGCTGGATGACCGGAGCCATCTTGATGAAGCAGGTGCCGGCGATGACCATGAAGTCAGCCTGGCGCGGCGATGCACGGATCACTTCGGCGCCGAAACGGGCGATGTCGTGCGGCGCGGTGAACGCCGTGGTCATCTCCACGTAGCAGCAGGACAGCCCGAAGTTGTACGGCCACAGGGAGTTTTTGCGACCCCAGTTCACCGCACCGTTGAGAACATCCTCGAGCTTGCCCATGAAGATGTTCTTGTGGACCTGCCCTTCGATGAGCGGGTCTTCTACCGTTTCGCGTTCGCCGATCGGGTATTGATCATTGGGCGCATCCGGATCGATCCGGGTAAGTTTGTATTGCATCGCCAAAGCCTCATTGTTTTAGCTTCGCCTGCCGTGCGCGACGTGCCGCCGGCGCCCAATCGAGCGCGCCGATACGCCACAGGTAGACAAGACCTGCCAACAGAATTGCTATGAAAATGGTTGCCTCGATCAGACCGGCCCAACCGCTTTCACGGACGGACACGGACCAGGCGAAGAGGAAGAGGGCTTCGACGTCGAAGATCACGAAGAGCATCGCGACCAGATAGAATTTTGCGGACAGGCGCAGGCGGGCGCTGCCGGTAGGAACGATCCCCGATTCGAACGGTTCGTTCTTGCTGCGACCAAATGCCTTACTGCCAAGAAGGCTGGAAACCCCTAGCATGAAGGCGAGCAGGCCCAGCACTCCTAAAAGGAAGGCGGCGAGTCCCCAGTGTTGAGCTGCAAGTTCAGCTGGATTGGGCATGCCGATACTCCTTCCTACAAAAAGCGATTGTCTTGGGTTTCGGGCGCAACGCCCGAGTACTGCGAACCCGACAACTCAAGGATAGTGAGCTAAGGGTTCAGGTGATCTTTCCAATTTTATGCCCAAAGCCTTCAGCAAGTAAATTTTTCCAACACAAACAGATGCTTCTATTTCGGGCAAAAGCCTTTTGCATTTCCCGTAGCGCCCTGTTTGCGCGGCTCTGGATGCCTAGTGTGACGGCACTTCGGCTTTGGTCGAATAGTACTTTCGAGGTATTTATCCGCAATAAATCGGCACCCATAAATGATAAGAATTATCATTTGCGGTGTCGTATATCCGTAACTTTACTACATATAAGCGGCGCGGCTTTTATTTCGCCTGGTATGTGACTTCGAATTATCCCTCTGTGAACTCGTTGGTCGCCCCCGCATCCGGGTGGTTCAATTTCCCTTCCGAATCCACGCCCAGCGCATCTCGCAGCGCACCGGTTCGGCCCCCGATTCGTCCAGAAGGGTCACCTTCACCAGCGCCTCGCCGCGATCATCGTCCCGCATTGCGCGGCGCTGTTCCGGCGTCAGCGTGGCGATGGCGCGCAGGCCGCCGCTGGCCCGAAGCAGGTAGTCGACCTTGAGGGTCTTGATCAGCGGCAGCTTGTGATCGGGCAGGTTCATGCCGACCATGCAGCCGCTGGCGGACTCGGCCAGCAGCGCCATGGCTGCGGCATGTAAGCCGCCGATGTGATTGCGGGCGCGGCGATGGTTGGCCAGGCTCATTCTCACTTCATCATTGGAGAGCCACTGGATGCGTACGCCGGCGGTTCCGGCAAAGCGCACCTGAGAGCAGAACAGGCGACTCAGCAGCGGCTCGTGGAGGCGGCTTGGCAGGCGCTGGATGAGGTGGGCGGCGAGGGCGAGGCGGTTGCGCTTGGGTTTATTGCTCATGGGGCGTTCCGTTCATATAAAGGAAGCCCGAGGCTGGCACGTCGAAGCGGTTCTGCCCTTGGCGGGCGGGGAAGGGGTTGCTGGCGGTTCGGCCAAGCGCAATTCGGCCAGACACAAAAAGCAAGACCCCGGCCGGGGCCGGGGTCTTGCGGAGTCTCCCAGCCCCGAGGGGCTGGTTGAGCCAGTTCTTAGTGGAACTGGTTCATGGTGTTGTCTTTACCCGAGGCTTTCAGAGCGGCTTCGCCAGCGAAGTACTCTTTGTGGTTGTCGCCGATGTCCGAGCCGGCCATGTTCTGGTGCTTCACGCAGGCGATACCCTGACGCAGTTCCTGACGCTGAACGCCCTTCACGTAGGCCAGCATGCCCTGGTCGGCGAAGTAACCCTTGGCCAGGTTGTCGGTGGACAGCGCGGCGGTGTGGTAGGTCGGCAGGGTGATCAGGTGGTGGAAAATGCCGGCGTGGGCGGAACCGTCACGCTGGAAGGTACGGATCTTCTCGTCGGCAACCTGAGCCAGTTCGGTTTCGTCGTACTCGACGCTCATCAGCTTGGCGCGGTCGTAGGCGGAAACGTCCTTGCCTTCGGCGACGAATGCATCGAACACCTGCTGGCGGAAATTCAGGGTCCAGTTGAACGACGGGCTGTTGTTGTAAACCAGCTTGGCGTTCGGGATGACCTGACGGATGCGGTCAACCATGCCTTTGATCTGGCCAACGTGCGGCTTCTCGGTTTCGATCCACAGCAGGTCGGCGCCGTTCTGCAGCGAGGTGATGCAGTCCAGGACGCAGCGGTCTTCGCCGGTGCCCTTGCGGAACTGGAACAGGTTGGAAGCCAGGCGCTTGGGACGCAGCAGCTTGCCGCCGCGGTTGATCACCACGTCGCCGTTCTGCAGTTCGGCAGCGGAAACTTCTTCGCAGTCCAGGAAGGAGTTGTACTGGTCGCCCAGGTCGCCCGGCTCTTTGGTCACGGCGATCTGCTTGGTCAGGCCGGCGCCCAGGGAGTCGGTACGGGCAACGATCACGCCATCGTCAACGCCGAGCTCGAGGAACGCGTAGCGAACGGCGTTGATCTTGGCGAGGAAGTCTTCGTGCGGAACGGTCACTTTGCCGTCCTGGTGGCCGCACTGCTTCTCGTCGGAAACCTGGTTCTCGATCTGGATGCAGCAGGCACCGGCTTCGATCATTTTCTTGGCCAGCAGGTAGGTCGCTTCCGGGTTGCCGAAGCCGGCGTCGATGTCGGCGATGATCGGTACTACGTGGGTTTCGTAGCCGTCGATCTGAGCCTGGATTTCGTCCTGCTTGGCCTTGTCGCCGGCAGCGCGAGCGCTGTCCAGGGCGGTGAAGAGCAGATCCAGTTCGCGAGCGTCAGCCTGGCGCAGGAAGGTGTACAGCTCTTCGATCAGGCCGGAAACGGCAGTCTTCTCGTGCATGGACTGGTCGGGCAGCGGGCCGAAGTCGGAACGCAGCGCGGCAACCATCCAGCCGGACAGGTAGAGGTAGCGCTTGTTGGTGGTCTTCAGATGCTTCTTGATCGAGATCAGCTTCTGCTGGCCGATGAAGCCGTGCCAGCAGCCCAGGGACTGGGTGTAGACGGAGTTGTCGGCGTCATACTCGGCCATGTCTTTGCGCATGATGGCCGCAGTGTACTTGGCGATGTCCAGACCAGTCTTGAAGCGGTTCTGAGCGCGCATGCGGGCAACCGACTCGGGGTTGATAGCGCTCCAGCTGTTACCGGTTTTCTCTTTCAGAGCGGCAACGGCCTTGATGTCGTTTTGATAAGCGGACATGGTCAATCCTTCAAAGTATGTGTGTGGTTGAGCACCGACTACCCACTCAAAACCCGTATCTGCACGGAATTGACTGCGGGTTGCTCGCCGCGGGATGGCGAAGGTACGACCGAAAAGAAGGAGTGACGCTGGAGGAGTGGGGGTAGAGCGGCGTACAGACGGGTGACTGCAGCGGTGACATCCAGAATCGCTTGCCGGCTCGTGGCAGCCGTTGGGCAATGGTGGACGGCTGAATCCGTCACTTCGTACTGTTGCTAAGGCTTGCTTCCCCGTCCCTCAGGACAACCTCTTGCCAGTCGCAACCTCGTCGATCCGCCTTGTGGGCTTAACAACACGGACCAGCGCGGCGGGTGGGCCACAGGCTCGGTCCGGAGGGCTTTGAGACCCTCTGGTTAGCGGGAGCGAAGCCATCATGCACTTTCAAACGAGCGTTCGTCAAACGTTTTGTAGTGTTTTTTTTGGACTACTACACGAAGGTCTAACGAGGACTGGCAAGTCACCTACGGAAGGATTAGTCGAGCACTTCGACCTTCACCCGGAGGGTACTGTCGCTGCGCCCCTGGGTGCTGTACTGGCGGGTGTAGCCGCTTTGCGTGCTCTGGTTGCTCTGGCTGACGCCGCCTACGTCGATCCACTGGCCAATGGGGCCGCTGACGGTGGTGTCCGCCGAACTGGTGTTCATCGAGCCCTGGTAATTGCCGTTGAAGCGGTCGTTGCGGGTACTCAGGGTGATGTGTACCAGGTTGCCCGTGAGGCTGGCGGTCACGTACATGCCCTGGTTGGCGTCGCGGTATTCGGTCTGGCTGTAGACCTGGCCGTAGGGGCCGATGCCGGCGTTGGTCACCGGCTGACTCTGGCCGACCTGGATGAAGGCGGGCGAACCCTCGGTGGTGCGCACCTGCTGGGTGCCGCCTCCGCGACTGTTGGTGGATCGATTGATAATGCGCACCTGGTCGCGGCCGTTGACTTCGCCGCGACCCGCCTGGATTTCCACATTGCCGGCGCTCACCGAGCCGTTTACCGAGTAGCCGCTCTGGCTGCCCTGGCTGCCATCGAGTGTATCGACGCTGATCAGCAGCTGATGCGGGCGCGTATCCAGTTGTTCGAGCACCTGCTGCAGTTCGCGGATCTTCGCCAGCTCGGCGTTCACCACTAGCTGGTTGCCGTAGGCGCTAACCCGGCCTTCATTGCCCAGGACCTGCTGCGCCACCGGCAGCACGTCTTCGGCGGTGCGGTAGTTGAGCGGGATGATCTCGGTGCGCGGCGCTGCGGTGGCGGCGAAGCTGATCGCGCAGACGAGCATCAGGGCGAGGGTGTGTTGGCTCAAATCAGGAAACTCCGCAGGTTCGGGTCGAGGACGCTGGTGTTCCAGGTCTGTTCGAATTGCGCGATCAGTTGGCGGACGCGGCCAGCGTTGTTGTAGTGCGCGTAACCGGCGTACTCGCCTGGCTCCGGGCGCAGCAGCAGGCCGCAGTCGTCAGCGAGCAGAAAGGCATGCTCCTCGCTCGGGTAGTCGGGATTGATCCGGTGGATCTGGCAGTAGCTGGACAGCCGACGGCTGAGGTTCAGCAGACGATGGCCTTCCTTCACCGCGCGGCTACTGTCGCGCACCAGAATCATCAGGCGATTGCGCGGATTGCCCAGTAGTAGCTGGGTGCAGGCTTCCTGGATGCTGCTGTGGTGATACAGCCACGGCTCCAGGTCGGGGGTATAGAGGTAGAGCGTGCGGCGCGCCTGCTGGATCAGTGCCAGCGCATGGGCGCGGGCGTCATCCGGCTTGCTGAAACGGTGCAGCTGGTCACCCTCGCCGAGGCGGAAAGGCGCAGGCTCCAAGGCTTCGGGCGGCAGCGCTTCGCTGGGCGGGTTGTGGACGGCAAAACGCCCCGGTGACTGGAACTCGATGTCCGGCAGTTCTACCGGGAGATCGTCTTGGTCCGGGGCGTTTTCCATGTCGCTCCTTTGAGTCGCTGCTCAGGCGCTCTCGCGCACCATGTCCACGTGGGGGAGGCCGGCGTCGAGGAATTCGCCGCTGGCTACCTGAAAGCCTAGCCGTTCGTAGAAGGGAATGGCGTAGACCTGGGCCGTCAGCAACTGGCGCTGCAGGCCCTGGCTTTCTGCCTGCTCGATGGCGGCGCGCATCAGCAGGTCGCCTACCTTCAGGCCGCGCCAGTCCTTGAGGACCGACACCCGGCCGATGTGCCCGTCCGGCAGGAGGCGGGCGGTGCCGATGGCGTAATCGCCTTCGAAGGCCAGGAAGTGCACGGCTTCGACATCCTCGGCGTCCCATTCGAGTTCCGGCGGGACCGATTGCTCGGCGATGAACACCGCCTCGCGAATGCGCCGCAGATCGGCATTATCCTTCTGCCAGTCCGCGACGCGAACCCTGATCTTGCTACTCATCGGCAAACTCCAGACTGCCCTGTTTGATCAGTTCTCCGATGAGCTTACGCCCATCGTCGTCGGCCAGCCATTGGCCGAGATTCCCTTCATGCAGCGACTGGGCCGAGCACACCAGCTTGAGCAGGTCGCGCAGTTTTTCCGGCAGGACCACGGTCTGGCCGCTGGCGAACAGCAGCAGGCCGACGTCCACTTCGCTCCAGGCCATGCGGGCGCTGGGGTTGCGGATCAGCACTTCGCCGTCCTTGATGGCGGTGGTCAGGTCGTCTTCCTCGATCTCCTCGCCAGCCACCAGTTCCGGGTAGCGCGGCTCGGTCATGAACTGGCCGAACCAGGTGAGCAGCAGGCGTTCATCGCTCATGTGCTCTTGCAGCAGGTTTTTCAGGCGGTCGAGGGCGTCGCGCTGGATCTGGTGCTGGTCGAAGTCACCTTTCATCGCCGCCATGCCGGCGTCGCTGTAGCGCTCTTCGTCGGAGAGGAACTGGGCGAGGAAGTCGGTGAAATGGGTCAGCACTTCGGCGGCACTGGGTGCGCGGAAGCCGACCGAGTAGGTCATGCAGTCGTCTTCGGCGATGCCGTAGTGGGCAATGCGCGGCGGCAGGTAGAGCATATCGCCGGGCTCCAGCACCCAGTCGGCGCTTTCTTCGAATTCGGCGAGGATGCGCAGGTCGGCATGGGGCAGCATCGGGCTGCTGGCGTCGCAGGTCTGGCCGACTTTCCAGCGGCGGCGGCCGTGGCCCTGCAGCAGGAACACGTCGTAGTTGTCGAAGTGCGGGCCGACGCCGCCGCCCGGTGCGGCGTAGCTGATCATCACGTCATCGATCCGCCAGCTGGGCAGGAACTTGAAGTGTTCCAGTAGTTCGGCAACTTCCGGGATGAACTGGTCGACGGCTTGCACTAGCAGGGTCCAGTCGCGCTCGGGCATCCGGCTGAAGGTGTCTTCCTGGAACGGGCCGCGGCGCAGCTCCCACGGGCTGTCGCCGTGTTCGAGGACGATGCGCGATTCGATCATCTCTTCCAGGGCAAGGCCGGCCAGCTCGTCAGGGTCCAGCGGGCTCTTGAAATCGGGGATGGCCTGGCGCACCAGCAGGGGCTTTTTCTGCCAGTAATCGCGGAGGAATTCTTCGGCGCTGATGCCGCCCAAAAGCTGAAGAGGAATAGCAGGATTCATGGTTAAGTCCTTGAAACAAAAACGCCCGGCACAGCCGGGCGTGCAAAGTCAGGGCGAATCTCAGATGCGCTTGGCCTGGGCGATAGCGTTACCGATGTAGTTCGCGGGGGTCAGTTTCTTCAGCTCGGCCTTGGCTTCTGCCGGCATGTCGAGGCCTTCGATGAACACCTGCAGGGCTTCGGCGCTGATGCCTTTGCCGCGGGTCAGTTCCTTGAGCTTCTCGTAGGGGTTCTCGATGCCGTAGCGGCGCATGACGGTCTGTACCGGCTCGGCCAGGACTTCCCAGCAGGCGTCCAGGTCGTCGGCGATGCGCGCGGCGTTCAGTTCCAGCTTGCCGATGCCTTTCAGGCTGGCTTCGTAGGCGATGACGCTGTGGGCGAAACCTACGCCCAGGTTGCGCAGCACGGTGGAGTCGGTCAGATCGCGCTGCCAGCGGGAAATCGGCAGCTTGCTGGCCAGGTGCTGGAGCAGGGCGTTGGCGATACCCAGGTTGCCTTCGGAGTTCTCGAAGTCGATCGGGTTGACCTTGTGCGGCATGGTCGAGGAGCCGATCTCGCCGGCGACGGTCTTCTGCTTGAAGTAGCCCAGAGAGATGTAGCCCCAGATGTCGCGGTCGAAATCGATGAGGATGGTGTTGAAGCGCGCCACGGCGTCGAACAGCTCGGCGATGTAGTCGTGCGGCTCGATCTGGGTGGTGTAGGGGTTCCAGTTCAGGCCCAGGTCGCCTTCGATGAATTCGCGGGCGTTGGCTTCCCAGTCCACTTGCGGATAGGCCGACAGGTGGGCGTTGTAGTTGCCCACGGCGCCGTTGATCTTGCCGAGCAGCTCGACCGAGGCGACCTGCTTGATCTGGCGCTCCAGGCGGTAGACGACGTTGGCCAGTTCCTTGCCCAGGGTGGTTGGCGAGGCCGGCTGGCCGTGGGTGCGCGAGAGCATCGGCACGTCGGCGAACTTCACCGCGAGTTCGCGGATGGAGTCGGCGATCTGGCGCATCAGCGGCAGCAGCACGGTGTCACGGCCTTCGCGCAGCATCAGGGCGTGGGACAGGTTGTTGATGTCCTCGGAGGTGCAGGCGAAGTGGATGAACTCGCTGACCTTGGCCAGTTCCGGCAGCTTGGCGGCTTGTTCCTTGAGCAGGTATTCCACGGCCTTGACGTCGTGGTTGGTGGTGCGCTCGATGTCCTTGATGCGCTGCGCGTGCTCCAGCTGGAAGTCGTCGGCCAGCTGGTTCAGCAGGGCGTTGGCTTCGGCGGAGAAAGGCGCGACTTCAGGGACGCCGGCGTGGGCGGCGAGACGCTGGAGCCAGCGAACCTCCACCAGGACGCGGAAACGGATCAGGCCGTATTCGCTGAAAATCGGACGCAGGGCGCTGGTCTTGCTGCCGTAACGGCCGTCAACGGGGGATACCGCGGTAAGGGAGGAAAGCTGCATGGGGCGTTCTCGTAGCTGTCGGTCAACGAAAAGGGCGCACATCATACATGAATGGCGCGAACCGGTCGCCCTTGCGACGACCGGAAGGGCGTGTTTCAGCCGCGAAGCAGGGGGCGCAGTTCGTTCAGCATTTTCTTCCGGCTGAACAGCATCTGCCAGCGGTTGCCGCCGAGCTGTCGCCACAGGCGCGCGGAGCGGATGCCCGCCAACAGCAGGGCGCGGATGCGCGCGGCATTGGCGTTGATCTGCAGGTGGCGCATGTCGCCATGTACCTGGATGCGCTGGCGGAAGGTGCTCAGGGTGTCCTGGTAGAGGCCGGCGCAGGAGGCGATGACGTTCTCGTGGACCAGGCCGAAGTGCTGCACTTGCTGCTGAACCTGGTCCAGGCGGGTGCCCATGATGTCGAGCATGTCGGGACGCTTGTTGAGCTGGCGCTCCAGGCCGATCAGCGACAGTGCGTAGCGCAGCGGCTCGCGCTGCAGGCTGTTGGGGTCGCGCTCGAGGGCGCTGACCAGCGCGCGGAAGCCCTCGCGCAGGTTGGCGGTGTCGCCGCCGTAGACGTCGAGGGTGGTCTTCGGGTCGCGCACCAGCAAGCTGCCGAGCATGCAGCCCAGCGGCGCCTCGGGAATCTGTCCTGTGCGGGCGAGGCGGTCTACCAGGGAGGCGGCTTCGAAGATGCCGGAGAGGGCGATGATCTGGTCGTGCAGATCGCTCATTTACGGTCCTTAGCGAACGCGGGTTCAGCGGATTCGATGACGCCGCCACCAAGGCAGACTTCGCCGTCATAGAAGACGACGGACTGGCCGGGGGTGACGGCGCGCTGCGGCTCGTCGAAGACGGCGCGGTAACCGTTCTCGGTGCGTTCCAGCACACAGTCCTGGTCGGCCTGGCGGTAGCGCACCTTGGCGCGCAGGGGCTTGGGCTGGTCCAGGTCGATGGGGTTGACCCAATAGATGTGCGAGGCGTGCAGGGCGCGGGAGAACAGCCATGGGTGGTCGTTGCCCTGGCCGACGACCAGGACGTTGCGCACCAGGTCCTTCTCCAGTACGTACCAGGGGCTGTCGTCGGCATTCTTCAGGCCGCCGATGCCCAGGCCCTGGCGCTGGCCGATGGTGTGGTACATCAGGCCGACGTGCTTGCCGATGATGGTGCCGTCGGTGGTCTCGATGTTCCCCGGCTGGGCCGGCAGGTACTGCTTGAGGAAGTCGCTGAAACGGCGCTCACCGATGAAGCAGATGCCGGTGGAGTCCTTCTTCTTCGCAGTGGCCAGGCCGTATTTCTCGGCGATGGCGCGAACCTCGGGCTTCTCCAGTTCGCCGACCGGGAACAGGGTCTTGCCGATCTGCTCGCCACCCACGGCGTGGAGGAAGTAGCTCTGGTCCTTGTTCGGGTCCAGGCCCTTGAGCAGCTCGCTGCGGCGGTCTATGTCGCGGCGGCGCACGTAGTGCCCGGTGGCGATCAGGTCGGCGCCCAGGGCAACGGCGTAGTCGAGGAAGGCTTTGAACTTGATTTCGCGGTTGCAGAGGATGTCCGGGTTCGGTGTGCGACCGGCCTTGTATTCCTCAAGGAAGTGCTCGAAGACGTTGTCCCAGTATTCCGCGGCGAAGTTGGCGGTATGCAGCTTGATGCCGATACGGTCGCAGACAGCCTGGGCGTCTGCGAGGTCGGTCATGGCGGTGCAGTACTCGGTGCCATCGTCCTCTTCCCAGTTCTTCATGAACAAACCTTCCACCTGGTAGCCCTGTTCCTTGAGGAGGAGGGCGGAGACGGAAGAATCCACGCCGCCGGACATGCCGACGATGACGCGGGTGTTCTGGGGGGCTTTGAGTGAGTCAGACATGGCAGCGGGTCACGAACGCAGGTAAAGAGGGCGATTCTACCAGAGCCGAGCGGTAGAGGCTCGGCTGCCGATTTGGGCTTGGCTCAGTCGCGGATCAGGGCCAGCGGGAAGCGTTCGCCTTCCAGGTAGTCGTCGATGCAGCGCAACACCAGATGGCTGCGCCAGCGCTCGGGCTGTGCGGCCAATTCTTCGCGAGTCATCCAGCGGGCGCCGAGGATGCCGTCGTCGAGCTCGCGCTCGGGATGATGGCGCAAGGGGCGCGCGGCGAAGCAGACTCGCTGGTAGGTCACGCCGTTGCTCGGCGCGGTGTACAGGTAGATGCCGGTGACGGCGGTCAGCTCCACGTCCCAGCCGGTTTCCTCGAGGGTTTCGCGCATGGCGGCCTCGAGCAGGGTCTCGTTGGCTTCCAGGTGGCCGGCGGGCTGGTTGAAGACCTGCTTTTTGTCAGCGGACATTTCCTCCACCAGCAGGAAGCGGCCCTGGTCTTCGACGATGGTGGCGACGGTGACGTGTGCTAGCCAGCGCATGGTCATGATCTCGTTGGGGCGAAAAGGTGCGAGTTTAACGTGGCGGGGTGCAGAAAGCAGAACCCCCGGGAAGGTCCGGGGGTTCTGGTGTCACACGAAGCGGCTTACGCCAGTGCGTCGATCGCGGCGTTGAAGGTCGCACTCGGGCGCATGACCTTGCTGGTCAGCTCCGCGTCGGAACGGTAGTAGCCACCGATTTCCGCCGGCTTGCCCTGTACACCGTTGAGTTCGGCGACGATGGCCGCTTCCTTCTCGGTCAGGGTCTTGGCCAGGTCGGCGAAGTGGGCTTTCAGCTCGGCGTCGTCGTTCTGCTCGGCCAGGGCCTGTGCCCAGTACATGGCCAGGTAGAAGTGGCTGCCGCGGTTGTCGATCTCACCGATCTTGCGCGACGGCGACTTGTTGTTGTCGAGCAGCTTGCCGGTGGCGATGTCCAGGGTCTTGCCCAGAATCTTGGCCTTGGCGTTGTCGGTCTTGATGCCTTCTTCCTCGAAGGAGACCGCCAGGGCCAGGAACTCGCCCAGTGAATCCCAGCGCAGGTAGTTCTCTTCGACCAGCTGCTGTACGTGTTTCGGAGCCGAGCCGCCGGCGCCGGTTTCGTACATGCCGCCGCCCGCCATCAGCGGAACGATGGACAGCATCTTGGCCGAGGTGCCCAGTTCCATGATCGGGAACAAGTCGGTCAGGTAGTCGCGCAGGACGTTGCCGGTCACCGAGATGGTGTCCAGGCCGCGCATCTGGCGTTCCATGCTGGTGCGGATGGCTTCGTTGTAGCCTTTGATGCTGATGTCCAGGCCGGTCAGGTCGTGGTCTTTCAGGTACAGCTCGACCTTCTTGCGCAGCTCGTTGTCGTGGGCGCGTTCCGGGTCCAGCCAGAAGATGGCCGGGGTGTTGGAGGCGCGGGCACGGGTAACGGCCAGCTTGACCCAGTCGCGGATCGGGGCGTCCTTGGTCTGGCAGGCGCGCCAGATGTCGCCGGCCTGCACTTCGTGCTGCATCAGGACCTTGCCGTCGGCATCGACAACGCGCATCACGCCGTCAGCTTCCAGTTCGAAGGTCTTGTCGTGGGAGCCGTATTCCTCGGCCTTCTGCGCCATCAGGCCGACGTTCGGTACGCTGCCCATGGTGGTCGGGTCGAATGCGCCGTTGGTTTTGCAGAAGTTGATCATTTCCTGGTAGATGCGGGCGTAGGTGCTTTCCGGCATTACCGCCTTGGTGTCTTTCTGCTTGCCGTCCTTGCCCCACATCTGACCCGAGTTGCGGATCATGGCCGGCATGGAGGCGTCGACGATCACGTCGCTGGGGATGTGCAGGTTGGTGATGCCCTTGACCGAATCAACCATCGCCATTTCCGGACGGTGGCTGTACACCTCGTGGATGTCGTGCAGGATTTCTTCCTGCTGGGAGGCCGGCAGCGACTTGATCTTGTCGTAGACGCTGGAGATGCCGTTGTTCGGGTTCACGCCCAGCTCTTCGAACAGCTGGCCGTACTTCTCGAACACGTCCTTGTAGTAGACGGTGACGGCGTGGCCGAAGACGATCGGGTGGGAGATCTTCATCATGGTGGCCTTGACGTGCAGGGACCACATGACGCCGGTTTCCTTGCAGTCCTGCAGGGTCTTCTCGAAGAAGGCGCGCAGTTTGCTGCAGCTCATGAACATGCTGTCGAGGACTTCCCCGTCCTGCATCTTCAGGGTCTTCTTGGTTTCGACCTTGCCGTCCTTGCCGACGAACTCGATGCGGACTTCACCGGCTTTCGGAATGGTGACCGATTGCTCGCTGGAGAAGAAGTCGCCGCCACGCATGTAGTCGGCGTGGGAGCGCGAAGCCATGCTCCACTTGCCCATGCTGTGCGGGTGTTTGCGCGCGTAAGCTTTTACGGCGGCCGGGGCGCGGCGGTCGGAGTTGCCCTCACGCAGGACCGGGTTCACGGCGCTGCCCAGGACCTTGGCGTAGCGGGCGCGGGTGTCTTTCTCTTCGTCGGTCTGCGGGTCTTCGGGGAAGTCCGGAACGGCGTAGCCCAGCTTCTGCAGCTCGGCGATGGCGCCCTTGAGCTGCGGTACCGAAGCGGAGATGTTCGGCAGCTTGATGATGTTGGCTTTGGCGTCGGTGGCCAGTTGGGCCAGATAGGCCAGATCGTCTTCGATCGCCTTGTCGCCGAGCTTGTCAGCGAAGGAGGCCAGGATACGGCCCGAAAGAGAGATGTCGCGGGTCTCGACGTCGATGCCGGCGGAGGCGGCAAAGGCTTTTACGATGGGAAGAAGCGAATAGGTCGCGAGGGCGGGTGCTTCGTCGGTGAAGGTGTAGGTGATCTTCGAGCGGATGGACATCTCGTTCTAACTCTCTTCTTTGCTGGGCGCGCACAGAGTCTCGAATCGCGTTGGTACACGCTTGCGTTCAACGAAGTGGTTGACCGACCTTCGAGATTTGCCGCGGGGATATTGGGGCGCCAGTAGAGCGTTGTACGGCGGGATCCTGGTGGGGACGTGCGCCGCTGCGAGGAGAGAGTCTGGTCCCAGACTGCTCGGACCTCGATGACCATTAAGTCATGCCGGCCAGTATACCACCCTAAAGGCAGGGTGAAGCGTGTCCCTTTTTTAGACTAAGGAATGATGTAGTTCGATTACCGACTTGTGAGCTACCCTCAGTGGCTGCAAGAGGGTTTCAATCAAAAAGCGGAGTTCAGCATGGGATACCAAAAGATCCAGGTGCCGGCCGGTGACAAAATCACCGTCAACGCCGATATGTCCTTGAATGTACCGAAGAACCCGATCATCCCCTACATCGAGGGTGATGGCATTGGCGTCGATATCAGCCCGGTCATGATCAAGGTCGTCGACGCTGCCGTCGAGAAAGCCTACAAGGGCGACCGCAAGATCGCGTGGATGGAAGTCTACGCGGGCGAGAAAGCCACCCAAGTCTACGACCAGGACACCTGGCTGCCCCAGGAAACCCTGGATGCCGTTCGCGATTACGTCGTTTCGATCAAAGGCCCACTGACCACCCCGGTGGGTGGTGGTATTCGCTCGCTGAACGTGGCACTGCGCCAGCAGCTCGACCTGTATGTCTGCCTGCGTCCGGTGCGCTGGTTCGAAGGCGTGCCGAGCCCGGTGAAAAAGCCCGGTGACGTGGACATGGTGATTTTCCGCGAGAACTCCGAAGACATCTATGCCGGGGTCGAATGGAAGGCCGGCACTCCGGAGGCGCAGAAGGTCATCAAGTTCCTGACCGAGGAAATGGGTGTCAAGAAAATCCGCTTCACCGAAAACTGCGGTATCGGCATCAAGCCGGTTTCCCAGGAAGGCACCAAGCGCCTCGTGCGCAAGGCTCTGCAATACGCCGTGGACAACGACCGTAGTTCGGTCACCATCGTTCACAAGGGCAATATCATGAAATTCACTGAGGGTGCCTTCAAGGACTGGGGCTATGAGCTGGCTCGTGACGAGTTTGGCGCCCAGTTGCTCGATGGCGGCCCGTGGATGCAGTTCAAGAATCCCACTACCGGCAAGAATATCGTGGTGAAGGACGTGATCGCCGACGCCATGCTGCAGCAGATCCTGCTGCGCCCGGCCGAGTACGACGTCATTGCCACCCTCAACCTGAACGGCGACTACCTGTCCGACGCCCTGGCGGCGGAGGTGGGTGGCATCGGTATCGCGCCGGGCGCCAATCTCTCTGATTCGGTGGCCATGTTTGAGGCGACCCACGGTACTGCGCCCAAGTACGCCGGTCTTGACAAGGTCAATCCGGGCTCGGTGATTCTTTCGGCCGAGATGATGCTGCGCCACATGGGTTGGCCGGAAGCGGCCGACCTGATCATCGACGGTGTGAATGGTGCCATCGCCGCCAAGACCGTGACCTACGACTTTGAGCGACTGATGGACGGTGCCAAGCTGCTGTCGTGCTCCGAATTCGGCGACGCGATCATCGCCAAGATGTAACCGGGTGATGCTTCGCCCATGAAAAAGGCCGGCTTGCTGCCGGCCTTTTTCGTTTCGTCTGATCCGTGACGAATCAGGCTTCCGCCGTGAGGTTCTCTACCTCGCTGCTCGGGGCAGCTTGTGCGGACGGGGTGGATGCATTGGCGTTGACGGGCTGGATGTTCACCGCGTGCAACCCCTTCGGACCTTGCAGGATCTCGAAACTGACGGGTTGGCCGGCCTTGAGAGTCTTGTAGCCATCCATCTGGATTGCCGAGTAGTGAGCAAACAGGTCCTCATCTCGGCCATCAGCCAGGATGAAACCGTAGCCCTTGGCGTTGTTGAACCACTTGACCTTACCGCTGAGCATGCTGATATCCCTCTGCAAAGGACTCCATCGCTGGAGTATCATCCACTACTATTCCGCTATGCCTTTTTCCTGAAGACTGGCGTCCGGAACTCCTGATACCCTCCGGGGGGTATCCTTTGGTTGTAACACCCTTTTGCCGTTAGTCAAGGCGGCGTCGTCTGGGCCTGGGAGGTGTTTCAAACTCCGGTCGGCCCACTCATTCACCCACTCGCAAAGCTTTTATTCCAGCATGCATGCAAGTAGCCAGATTCGACTAACATTCAATCAGGACCGCCCGGATCCATTGGAAGACGACGGGGCGGGGCTGGCGGTTGAAGAAGCCAAGCCTGCCCTGAAGGCACCATCGATGTATCGGGTCATCATGTTCAACGATGATTACACCCCGATGGATTTCGTGGTTGAGGTGCTCGAGCTGTACTTCAACATGAACCGCGAGCAGGCAACCAAGGTCATGTTGACTGTGCATACCCAGGGCAAGGCGCACTGCGGGACCTTTACCCGTGATGTCGCGGAAACCAAAGCCATGCAGGTCAATCAATATGCGAGGGAGAGCCAACATCCACTGTTGTGCGAAATTGAGATAGAAGGTTGATGCGGATGTTTGGGAGCGAGGTGAAGTCATGTTGAATCGAGAGCTCGAAGTCACCCTCAATCTCGCCTTCAAGGAGGCGCGGGCGAAGCGGCATGAGTTCATGACCGTTGAGCACTTGCTGTTGGCGCTTCTTGATAATGAGGCTGCCGCAACGGTTCTGAAGGCGTGCGGTGCGAATCTGGACAAACTGCGGCGAGACCTGCAGGAGTTCATTGATTCCACCACGCCGCTGATCCCCCAGCACGACGAGGATCGCGAAACCCAGCCGACCCTGGGCTTCCAGCGCGTTCTGCAGCGTGCCGTATTCCACGTGCAGAGTTCCGGCAAGCGCGAAGTTACCGGCGCTAATGTGCTGGTCGCCATCTTCAGCGAGCAGGAGAGCCAGGCGGTGTTCCTGCTCAAGCAGCAGAGCGTCGCGCGGATCGACGTGGTCAACTACATTGCCCATGGCATCTCCAAGGTGCCGGGCCATGCCGAGCATCAGGACAGCGAGCAGGAGATGCAGGACGAGGAGGGCGGCGAGTCTTCCACTTCCAGTCATCCGCTGGATGCCTATGCCAGCAACCTGAACGATTTGGCGCGCCAAGGTCGCATTGACCCGCTGGTTGGTCGTGAATCGGAAGTTGAGCGCGTCGCGCAGATCCTCGCTCGTCGCCGTAAGAACAACCCGCTGCTGGTGGGTGAGGCTGGCGTCGGCAAGACCGCCATCGCCGAAGGTCTGGCCAAGCGTATCGTCGACGGCCAGGTGCCGGACCTGCTGTCCGATAGCGTCGTCTATTCCCTGGACTTGGGCGCATTGCTGGCGGGCACCAAGTACCGCGGCGACTTCGAGAAGCGCTTCAAGGCGCTGCTCAACGAGTTGCGCAAACGTCCGCACGCTGTGCTGTTCATCGACGAAATCCACACCATCATCGGCGCCGGTGCAGCATCGGGTGGGGTGATGGATGCGTCCAACCTGCTGAAGCCGCTGCTTTCGTCCGGTGAGATTCGCTGCATTGGCTCGACCACTTTCCAGGAGTTCCGCGGCATCTTCGAGAAGGATCGCGCGCTGGCTCGTCGCTTCCAGAAGGTCGATGTCACCGAGCCGTCCGTCGAGGATACCTTCGGTATTCTGAAAGGCCTGAAGCCACGCTTCGAGCAGCACCATCACATCGAGTACAGCGATGAGGCGCTGCGTGCCGCCGCTGAACTGGCCGCCCGCTACATCAATGACCGCCACATGCCGGACAAGGCCATCGATGTGATCGACGAGGCGGGTGCCTACCAGCGACTGCAGCCGGAAGAGAAGCGCGTGAAGCGCATCGAAGTGCCGCAGGTCGAGGATATCGTCGCGAAAATTGCGAGGATTCCGCCCAAGCACGTGTCCAGCTCCGATAAAGAGCTGCTGCGTAACCTTGAGCGCGATCTCAAGCTGACCGTGTTCGGCCAGGCTGCAGCCATCGAGTCGCTGTCCACCGCGATCAAGCTGTCGCGTGCCGGCCTCAAGTCGCCGGACAAGCCGGTC
Organism: Pseudomonas sp. PDM18; assembly: GCF_014852585.1. Lineage (GTDB taxonomy): Bacteria > Pseudomonadota > Gammaproteobacteria > Pseudomonadales > Pseudomonadaceae > Pseudomonas. Next base: position 250,574 of record NZ_JACVBX010000002.1, read on the forward strand.
GGTTCCTTCCTGTTCTCCGGTCCGACCGGTGTGGGTAAGACCGAGGTGGCTCGCCAGCTGGCCAAGGCGCTGGGCGTGGAACTGGTGCGCTTCGACATGTCCGAGTACATGGAGCGGCATACCGTGTCCCGTCTGATCGGTGCGCCTCCGGGCTACGTCGGTTTCGACCAGGGCGGTCTGCTGACCGAGGCGATCACCAAGACGCCGCACTGCGTGCTGCTACTGGACGAGATCGAGAAGGCGCACCCGGAAGTCTTCAACCTGCTGCTGCAGGTGATGGACCACGGCACCCTGACCGACAACAACGGGCGCAAGGCGGACTTCCGCAACGTCATCCTGATCATGACCACCAACGCAGGCGCGGAAACCGCGGCGCGGGCCTCTATTGGCTTCACGCAGCAGGACCACTCCACCGATGCCATGGAAGTGATCAAGAAGAGCTTCACGCCGGAGTTCCGCAACCGCCTGGACACCATCATCCAGTTCGGCCGCCTGAGTCACGAGACCATCAAGAGCATCGTCGACAAGTTCCTCACCGAGCTGCAGGCGCAGCTGGAGGATAAGCACGTGCAAATCGAGGTCAGCGATTCGGCGCGTGCTTGGTTGGCGGATAAGGGGTACGACCCGCAAATGGGCGCTCGCCCGATGGCGCGGCTCATCCAGGACAAGATCAAGCGGCCGTTGGCTGAGGAGATCCTGTTCGGCGAGTTGGCTGAGCACGGCGGCGTGGCTCATGTGGACCTGAAGGATGGCGAGCTGGCCTTCGAGTTCGAGGTGATCGCAGCAGAGCCAGCCTGACGCGCTTTCGTCAGGCCAAACGAAAACGCCCGGCAATGCCGGGCGTTTTTCTGTGTGCCGGTTTCTTGCCGGCGCCTACCGTCTGTCAGCGAGCGCGGTAGGTGATGCGACCCTTGGACAGGTCGTAGGGCGTCAGTTCAACGCGAACTTTATCGCCGGTCAGGATGCGGATGTAATTCTTGCGCATCTTCCCGGAGATGTGCGCGGTAACGACGTGCCCGTTCTCCAACTCCACGCGAAACATGGTGTTGGGCAGGGTGTCGACGACAGTGCCTTCCATTTCGAAGCTGTCTTCTTTCGACATGCAGTAGAACCCTCGGTATCTATGGTTGCCTGAAGTTTCAGGGCATTAAAAAAGGCACACATTGTGCCTGAAATCGCCTCGCAACGCCAATGGCTGTTTTTCGCTTCAGTTCAACGCCACCCAGCGCTGGTTCACGAAAAGCTCGATCGGGCGGTACTGGGTCTTGTAGTTCATCTTCCGGCAGTTCTTGATCCAGTAGCCGAGGTAGACGGCGTGCAGGTTCAGGCGTTCGGTTTCGGCCACCTGCCAGAGGATGGCGAATCGGCCGAGACTTCGCCGCTCCTCGTCCGGGTCGTAGAAGGTGTAGACCGCGGAGAGGCCGTTGGGCAGGACATCGGTCACTGCTACGGCGAGCAATCTGCCGTGCAGGCGGAATTCGAAGAAGCAGCTGAACGGCAGGTCGCGCACCAGGAAGGTGGCGAACTGGTCGCGACTGGGCGGATACATGTCCCCGTCGGCATGGCGCTGCTCGATGTAGCGCATATAGAGGGCGTAGTACTCCTCGGTGAAGGCGGGGCGCTTGCGGATGACTTCCAGATCGGCGTTGCGCTTGATGATGCGCTTCTGTTGGCGGCTCGGTTGAAAACCGGCGGTTGGAATGCGCGCGGGGATGCACGCGGTGCAATGCTGGCAGTGTGGCCGATAGAGGTGCTCACCGCTGCGCCGGAAGCCGACCTCAGACAGCGAGGCATACAGCTGCGCGTCCATGGGCTGGCTGGGATCGAGGAACAGGGTGGTGGCCTGTTCCTCGGGCAGATAGCTGCATGGATGCGGTTGCGTGGCGTAAAACTTCAGGCGGGCGAGCTCGGTCATCTTCAACCCCTGCGAGGTCCCTCAAGCAAGTTTAAGACAGGCTGAGCGGGTCCGCCTGCGAAGTCCAGTCCTGCGATGGCGTTTCGTCGAGATGACGCAGCAGGTAGCTGGCGAATTCGCAGCGGGAAATAGGGCGGGCGCCGAAACTGTGCAGGTGTTGGGTCGGCATCTGGCAGTCGATCATCACGAAACCAGCGGCCTGCAGGCGTTGCACCAGGGTGACGAAGGCGACCTTGGAGGCATTGTCGGCGTGGCTGAACATGGATTCGCCGAAGAACAGGCGACCGATGGCCAGCCCGTAAAGTCCGCCGACCAGTTCGCTGCCGCGCCAAGCTTCTGCCGAGTGAGCGATACCCAGGCGGTGAAGCTCGCAATAGGCGTCCTGCATCGGCGTGGTGATCCACGTGCCGTCCGCATAATCGCGCGGGCCCGCGCAGCCGTGGATGACTTGCTCGAAGGCCCGGTCGATGGTGACCTGGTACTGCTGCTGGCGGATGACCTTGGCGAGGCTGCGGGAGACGTGCAGTTCTTCGGGAAGCAGAACGGTGCGCGGGTCGGGCGACCACCAGAGAATCGGCTGGCCGTCCTGATACCAGGGGAAGCAGCCATGGCGGTAGGCCTGGATCAGGCGCTGCGGGTTGAGGTCTCCGCCGGCCGCAAGCAGTCCGTTGGGCTCATGCAGGGCCTTATCGAGGGGCGGAAAGTCGAAATTGCTGCGGGAAAGCCACTTGATCATAGGGAGGAGGGGAGGGCGAGCCTCCCCTGGCGCCGATCAGTTGTCGTCGAGGAACTTTTCGGCGTCCAGCGCGGCCATGCAGCCGGCACCGGCGGAAGTGATCGCCTGGCGGTAAACGTGGTCGGCCACATCGCCGGCGGCGAACACGCCGTCGATGCTGGTCAGGGTCGCGTTGCCTTCGGCGCCGCCTTTGATCTTCAGGTAGCCGTCGTGCATCTCCAGCTGACCCTTGAACAGGTCGGTGTTGGGCTTGTGGCCGATGGCGATGAACACGCCGGACAGGTCCAGTTGGCGAGTTTCGCCGCTTTCAGCGTCCTTCAGGCGAACGCCGATCACGCCCATGTTGTCGCCCAGGACTTCGTCCAGGGTGGTATTCCAGTGCAGGCGTACGTTGCCGTTCTTGGCTTTCTCGAACAGCTTGTCCTGCAGAATCTTCTCCGAGCGCAGCTTGTCGCGGCGGTGGATCAGGTGGACTTCCTTGGCGATGTTGGACAGGTACAACGCCTCTTCCACGGCGGTGTTGCCGCCTCCGACCACGCAGACGACCTGGTTGCGGTAGAAGAAACCGTCACAGGTAGCGCAGGCGGAAACGCCCTTGCCCATGAAGGCTTCTTCCGAGGACATGCCCAGGTACTGGGCCGAGGCGCCGGTGGCGATGATCAGCGCGTCGCAAGTGTAGGTGCCGCTGTCGCCCTTGAGGGTGAAGGGCTTCTGCTGCAACTCGGCGGTGTGGATGTGGTCGTAGACGATCTCGGTATCGAATCGCTTGGCGTGCTGCTCCATGCGCTGCATCAGGGCCGGACCGGTCAGACCCTCGACGTCGCCGGGCCAGTTGTCGACCTCGGTGGTGGTGGTCAGCTGGCCGCCGGGCTGGATTCCGGTGATGACAACAGGCTTGAGGTTGGCGCGCGCAGCGTACACGGCCGCGGTGTAGCCCGCGGGGCCGGAGCCCAGGATGATCAGGCGCGAATGCTTGACTTCACTCATAAAAAGACTCCATAAGCCTTTGTCACGTAAGAGAATGCATGCTCCAATTGAGCAGCCGAAAAGCGGTGTTGGGCTATGCTACACCGAACCCCGGAAAGCCGGCAAAAGCGCAATCGGACACGCCCGGGTTCGCTGGCATCGGCCGGCCAAAGCCGTACAATAGGCCCATTTCGCGGCCCAACGACTCTCGGACGCGCGTATAGCGCAGGAATAGAAGCGTTTTGAAGGACACCACAGCAAGCCATGCCGCCGCCTGGCGCCAGCAACTGCACTACCGTCTTAAGGAAGGGGCTCTGATCGCGCTCGGTGCGCTCTGCCTTTACCTGTGGATGGCGCTGCTCACCTACGATTCCTCCGATCCGGGCTGGAGCCACTCCAGCCACGTCGAGCAGGTGCAGAACGCGGCCGGACGCTTGGGCGCGCTGAGCGCGGACATCCTGTTCATGGTGTTGGGCTATTTCGCCTACCTGTTCCCGCTGCTGCTGGCGGTGAAGACCTACCAGGTCTTCCGTAAGCGCCACATGCCCTGGGAGTGGAGCGGCTGGCTGTTCTCCTGGCGTCTGATCGGCCTGGTGTTCCTGGTCCTGTCCGGCTCCGCACTGGCTTACATCCATTTCCACACCAGCGGTGCCCATATGCCGGCCACGGCTGGCGGGGCTCTGGGCGAGAGCCTGGGCCAACTGGGCATCAATGCGCTGAACGTGCAGGGCAGCACGCTGCTGTTCCTGGCGCTGTTCCTGTTCGGCATGACGGTGTTCGCCGACCTGTCCTGGTTCAAGGTGATGGACGTCACTGGCAAGATCACCCTCGATCTGTTCGAACTCATTCATAACGCCACCAACCGCTGGTGGAGCGCCCGCAGCGAGCACAAGCAGCTCGTCGCCCAGTTGCGTGAGGTCGACGAGCGTGTGGCCGAAGTCGCCGCGCCCATCGTGGCGGACCGCCGCGAGCAGGCCAAGGTCAAGGAGCGCCTGATCGAGCGCGAGGAAGCGCTGGTCAAGAGCGTGCAGGAGCGCGAGAAGCGCGTGGCGCCGAAGATCGACGTCCCGCCGCCGCCCACCAAGCCGGCCGAGCCGAGCAAGCGCGTGCTGAAAGAGAAGCAGGCGCCGCTGTTCGTCGATACTGCCGTGGAAGGCACGCTGCCGCCGCTGTCGATCCTCGACCCGGCGTCGGAAAAGAAACAGAGCTACTCGCCCGAGTCCCTGGAGGCCATGTCGCGCCTGCTGGAGATCAAACTCAAGGAGTTCGGCGTCGAGGTCATCGTCGAGTCCGTGCATCCGGGCCCGGTGATCACCCGTTTCGAAATCCAGCCGGCCGCCGGTGTGAAGGTCAGCCGCATCTCCAACCTGGCCAAGGACCTGGCGCGCTCGCTGGCCGTCATCAGCGTGCGCGTGGTGGAAGTCATCCCCGGCAAGACCACCGTCGGCATCGAGATTCCCAACGAAGACCGGCAGATGGTGCGCTTCTCCGAAGTGCTGATGACGCCGGAATACGACGAACACAAGTCCACCGTGCCGCTGGCCCTGGGCCACGACATCGGCGGCAACCCGGTCATCACCGACCTGGCAAAGATGCCGCACCTGCTGGTGGCCGGTACCACCGGTTCCGGTAAGTCGGTGGGCGTGAACGCCATGCTGCTGTCGATCCTGTTCAAGTCCACGCCGGAAGAGGCGCGGCTGATCATGATCGACCCGAAGATGCTGGAATTGTCGATCTACGAAGGCATTCCGCACCTGCTCTGCCCGGTCGTCACCGACATGAAGGAGGCTGCCAACGCGCTGCGCTGGAGCGTCGCCGAGATGGAGCGCCGCTACAAGCTGATGGCGGCCATGGGCGTGCGTAACCTCGCCGGCTTCAACCGCAAGGTGAAGGACGCGGAGGAGGCCGGCGCCCCGCTGACCGACCCGCTGTACCGCCGCGAGAGCATGGAAGACGAAGCGCCGCTGCTGCAGACCCTGCCGACCATCGTGGTGGTGGTCGACGAATTCGCCGACATGATGATGATCGTCGGCAAGAAGGTGGAAGAGTTGATCGCGCGTATCGCCCAGAAGGCGCGTGCGGCGGGAATCCACCTGATCCTGGCGACCCAGCGTCCGTCGGTGGACGTGATCACAGGCCTGATCAAGGCGAACATCCCGACCCGTATCGCTTTCCAGGTCTCCAGCAAGATCGACTCGCGCACCATCCTTGACCAGGGCGGCGCCGAGCAACTGCTGGGTCATGGCGACATGCTCTACCTGCCGCCGGGCACCGGCCTGCCGATCCGCGTCCATGGCGCCTTCGTCTCCGACGATGAGGTGCACCGCGTCGTCGAGGCGTGGAAACTACGTGGCGCGCCGAACTACATCGAGGACATCCTCGCCGGCGCCGATGAGGGCGGTGGCGGTTCGTTCGAAGGTGGCGGTGGCGGCGAAGGTGGCGAGGGCAGCGAGGACGATCCGCTCTACGACGAGGCAGTGCGCTTCGTGACCGAAAGCCGCCGGGCTTCGATCTCCGCCGTACAGCGCAAGCTGAAGATCGGCTACAACCGCGCCGCGCGGATGATCGAAGCGATGGAAATGGCCGGTGTGGTCACTCCGATGAATACCAATGGCTCGCGCGAAGTAATGGCGCCGGCCCCGATCCGTGATTGATTCGACTTCGAGGATTTCGATGCGTCTGATCCGCCTGTTGTTCGTTGCTGCGCTTGCTGTTGCCGGCGTCCAGGCCCATGCCGACGAGGCTGCTGCGCAGCGCCTGAGCGGGATGCTTACCAAGGCCCAGACAATGACCGCGCGCTTTTCCCAGCTGACCCTGGACGGCAGCGGCACCCGCCTTCAGGAAACCGCCGGCACCCTGGGCCTGAAACGCCCCGGCCTGTTCCGTTGGCACACCGATGCGCCGAACGAGCAGCTGCTGATCTCCAATGGGGAGAAGATCTGGCTGTACGACCCGGACCTGGAGCAGGTGACCATCCAGAAGCTTGATCAGCGCCTGACCCAGACCCCGGCGCTGCTGCTCTCCGGCGACGTGTCGAAGATCGGCCAGAGCTTCGACATCACCGCCAAAGATGGCGGTAACGTGGTCGACTTCACCCTCAAGCCGAAGTCCAAGGACACCCTGTTCGACAGCCTGCGGATTTCCTTCCGCAGCGGCGTGGTGAATGACATGCAGCTGATCGACAGCGTGGGGCAGCGCACCAATATCCTGTTCTTCGACGTGAAGATGAACGAGACGATGGACGCCAAGCAATTCGTCTTCGACGTGCCCAAGGGCGTCGACGTCATCCAGGAATGATCGGCGCCCGGCGCCTGCTTTAAGTAATAGGTAAGACAGTGGATCTGTTCCGCTCCGCCCCCGTTTCCCAGCCCCTGGCCGCGCGCCTGCGCGCGACCAGCCTGGACGAGTACGTCGGCCAGGAGCACCTGCTCGCCCGCGGCAAGCCGCTGCGCGAGGCACTGGAGCAGGGTGCGCTGCACTCAATGATCTTCTGGGGCCCGCCCGGAGTGGGCAAGACCACCCTGGCGAAGCTGCTGGCCCAGGTCACCGACGCGCATTTCGAGACCATCTCCGCGGTGCTCTCGGGTGTGAAGGAAATCCGCCAGTCAGTGGAAGTGGCCAAGCAGCACGCGGCGCAGTACGGCCGCCGCACCATCCTCTTCGTCGACGAAGTGCATCGCTTCAACAAGAGCCAGCAGGATGCCTTCCTGCCCTATGTGGAAGACGGCACGCTGATCTTCATTGGCGCTACCACCGAGAACCCGTCTTTCGAGCTGAATAACGCGCTGCTCTCCCGCGCCCGCGTCTATGTGCTGAAAAGCCTGGACGAAGCAGCCCTGCGACGACTGGTCGAGCGCGCGCTGACCGAGGAGAAGGGGCTGGGCAAGCGCAACCTGAGCCTGCCTGACGACAGCTTCGCCATCCTCATGGCTGCCGCTGATGGTGATGGGCGGCGCCTGCTCAACCTGCTGGAGAACGCCTCCGACCTCGCCGAGGACAACGGCGAAATCAGCGCCGAGCTGCTGCAGAACCTGCTGGGCGACTCGCGCCGGCGCTTTGACAAGGGTGGCGAGGCCTTCTACGACCAGATCAGCGCGCTGCACAAGTCGGTGCGCGGTTCCAGCCCTGACGGCGCGCTGTACTGGTATTCACGTATGCTCGATGGCGGCTGCGACCCGCTCTATATCGCCCGCCGCGTGGTGCGCATGGCCAGCGAGGACATCGGCAATGCTGATCCGCGGGCCCTGACCCTGTGCCTTCATGCCTGGGATGTGCAGGAGCGCCTTGGCAGTCCTGAAGGTGAGCTGGCGATTGCGCAGGCTATCGTGTACCTGGCCTGCGCGCCGAAGAGCAATGCTGTCTACAACGCCTATAACACGGCGCGCCGTGACGTGGCGGAGAGTGGCTCGCTGGAGGTGCCGCTGCATCTGCGCAATGCACCGACAAAGCTGATGAAGAACCTGGGCTATGGCGACGAGTACCGCTATGCCCATGATGAGCCGGATGCCTATGCGGCTGGAGAAGACTACTTCCCCGAGGCCATGGAACCGCGCCAGTATTACCAACCCGTGCCGCGCGGGCTCGAACTGAAGATTGGCGAAAAGCTGCGCCACCTGGCCAGCCTCGACAAGGCCAGTTCCCGCCGTCGCAGAAAATCCTGAAGTGGCGCCCGCGAGCGCCGCCTGACACTAGACACGAGAAGACACCATGCTCGATTCCAAACTGGTTCGTACCCAGCCGCAGGAAGTGGCCGAACGCCTGGCCACCCGTGGCTTCACCCTGGATGTGGCGCGTATCGAAGCGCTTGAGAGCCAGCGCAAGTCCGTGCAAACCCGTACCGAGACCCTGCAGGCCGAGCGTAACTCGCGCTCCAAGGCCATTGGCCAGGCCATGAAGAATGGTGAAGACGTCGCGCCGCTGAAGGCCGAGGTCAACCGCATGGCCGAGGAGCTGGAATCCGGCAAGCGCGAGCTGGACGCCATCCAGGCCGAGCTGGACAGCCTGCTGCTGAACATCCCCAACCTGCCCCACGAGTCGGTGCCGGTGGGCGCTGACGAGGAGGAGAACGTCGAAGTCCGTCGCTGGGGCACCCCGCGTACCTTCGATTTCGACATCAAGGACCACGTCGCCCTGGGCGAGCAACATGGCTGGCTGGACTTCGAGACCGCCGCCCGCCTGTCCGGTGCCCGCTTTGCGCTGATGCGCGGCCCGATCGCCCGCCTGCACCGCGCCCTGGCGCAGTTCATGATCGACCTGCACACCCGCGAACACGGCTACGAAGAGGCCTACACCCCGTACCTGGTGCAGGCTCCGGCGCTGCAAGGCACCGGCCAGTTGCCGAAGTTCGAGGAAGACCTGTTCAAGATCCAGCGCGAAGACGAAGCGGACCTGTACCTGATCCCGACCGCCGAAGTCTCGCTGACCAACATCGTTGCCGGCCAGATCCTCGATGCGAAGGAGCTGCCGCTGAAGTTCGTCGCTCACACGCCCTGCTTCCGCAGCGAAGCCGGTGCGTCGGGCCGCGATACCCGCGGCATGATCCGCCAGCACCAGTTCGACAAGGTCGAGATGGTGCAGATCGTCGAGCCGTCTAAGTCCTGGGAGGCCCTGGAAAGCCTGGTCGGCAATGCCGAGAAGGTCCTCCAGGCCCTGGAGCTGCCGTACCGCGCCCTGGCGCTGTGTACCGGCGACATGGGCTTCGGCGCGGCCAAGACCTATGACCTCGAAGTCTGGGTGCCGAGCCAGGACAAGTACCGCGAGATTTCCTCCTGCTCCAACTGCGGCGACTTCCAGGCCCGCCGCATGCAGGCGCGCTACCGCAACCCGGAAACTGGCAAGCCGGAGCTGGTGCACACCCTCAACGGCTCGGGCCTGGCCGTGGGCCGCACCCTGGTCGCCGTGCTGGAGAACTACCAGCAGGCCGACGGCTCGATCCGTGTGCCGGAAGTGCTCAAGCCGTACATGGCGGGCATCGAGGTAATCGGCTGAGATGGACTTCCTGCCGCTGTTCCACATCCTGCGCGGACGTCGCGCGCTACTGGTCGGCGGCGGTGATGTCGCACTGCGCAAGGCGCGCCTGCTGAGCGATGCCGGCGCAGTGCTGCGAGTCGTGGCTCCGGAAGTGCATTCGGAGCTGCGTGAGCTGATCGAGGAGGGTGCGGGGGAGTTGCTCCTGCGTCCCTACGCCCAGGGAGACTTGCAGGATTGCGTGCTGGTCATCGCCGCCACGGACGATGAACCGCTCAATGCGCAGGTTTCCCGCGATGCCAACGAGCGTGGCGTTCCGGTCAATGTCGTCGATGCGCCGGCCCTGTGCAGTGTGATTTTCCCGGCCATTGTCGACCGCTCGCCACTGGTGGTGGCGGTTTCCAGCGGTGGCGATGCGCCGGTATTGGCGCGCCTGCTGCGCGCCAAGCTGGAAACCTGGATTCCCGCGACCTACGGCCAGCTGGCCGGTCTTGCCAGCCGCTTCCGCGAGCGCGTGAAGCAGCGCCTGCCGGATCTTCAGCAGCGCCGGAAATTCTGGGAAGACGTCTTCCAGGGCCCGATCGCCGAGCGCATGCTCGCCGGCCAGCCGAGCAAGGCCGAGCGCCTGCTGGCGGACAAGCTGGAAGCGCCGCAGGCCGAGTCTAGTGGTGAGGTCTATCTGGTTGGCGCCGGTCCGGGTGATCCCGACCTGCTGACCTTCCGCGCGCTGCGACTGATGCAGCAGGCCGACGTGGTGCTCTACGATCGCCTCGTTGCGCCGGCCATCCTCGAGTTGTGTCGGCGTGACGCGGACCGACTCTACGTCGGCAAGCGCCGTGCGGACCACGCCGTGCCGCAGGACGAGATCAATCGCAAGCTGGTCGAACTGGCTCAGCAGGGCAAGCGCGTGCTGCGCTTGAAGGGCGGTGATCCGTTCATCTTCGGTCGGGGAGGCGAGGAGATCGACGAACTGGCGGCCAATGGCATCCCGTTCCAAGTCGTGCCGGGTATCACGGCGGCCAGCGGTTGCGCGGCTTACGCCGGTATTCCGCTGACTCACCGCGATTACGCGCAGTCCGTGCGTTTCGTGACGGGGCACCTGAAAGATGGCAGCACCGACCTGCCGTGGAACGATCTGGTCGCTCCCGGGCAGACGCTGGTGTTCTACATGGGCCTGGTGGGGTTGCCGGTCATCTGCGAGCAACTGGTGCGCCACGGTCGCTCCGCCGATACGCCTGCCGCGCTCATCCAACAGGGCACCACGCTGCATCAGCGGGTTTTCACCGGCACCCTGGGCAATCTGCCGGCGCTGGTGGCCGAGCATGAAGTGCATGCGCCAACCCTGGTAATCGTCGGGGAAGTGGTGCAGCTGCGCGAGAAGCTCGCGTGGTTCGAGGGGCAGCGGTGAGAACCCTGCGCGTCGCAATCCTGGGGGCCGCGTGTGCCCTAGGTTGCTTCGCCTTACCGGCCCATGCGGCCAGCTTCGACTGCAAAAAGGCCAGGCAGGCAGACGAGAAGGCCATCTGCGCGGATCGCCAGCTTTCCGAAATGGATGTGCAGGTGGCGACGACCTACCGCCTGCTGCGTGGCCTATTTGCCATGGGCATGCGCGGTAACCTGGGGGACTCCCAGCTCGCCTGGCTGGAGCAGCGCCGCGCCTGTGGCGTCAACAAGGCCTGCCTCAAGCAGCGCTACCAGGAACGCCTGGACGCGCTGCAGAAGGTCTACGACGGTATCGACAAGCCGATCTGACTCGGCACTCCTGCAGGCGCGGACCTTGCCCGCGAATCGCGGTTGTGGCCCACTGCTAGAGGAGCGGTGCCGCTGGTCAGCCCTTGCGCGCTATCCCTTTACCCGGCAGGTGGTCCCGTCCGTGCGGCCCGGTGAAGTCCTGCAGAGGGCCGAGCGGCACGACGCCGGTCGGGTTGATGGTGCGATGGCTGGCGTAGTAGTGGTTCTTGATGTGCTGGAAATCCACCGTTCCGGCAACGCCCTCCAGTTGATACAGCTCGCGCAGCCAGCCGGACAGGTTCGGGTAATCCGCCAGGCGCCGCAGGTTGCATTTGAAGTGGCCGTGGTAGACCGCGTCGAAGCGGATCAGCGTGGTGAACAGGCGCACGTCGGCTTCGGTCAGGAATTCGCCGGCCAGATAGCGCTGCTTGTCAAGGCGCTCTTCCAGCCAATCCAGTTCGTTGAACAGGGTCTTGAAGGCCTCTTCGTAGGCGTCTTGCGTCGTCGCGAAGCCGGCGCGGTACACGCCGTTGTTCACTGCCGGGTAGATGCGCTCGTTCAGCTCATCGATCTGCGCGCGCAGCGGCTCGGGGTAGAGGTCCAGCGTGTTGCCGGTGATGCCGTCGAAGGCGCTGTTGAACATACGGATGATCTCCGCCGACTCGTTGCTGACGATGCGTTGCTCGTGCTTGTCCCACAGCAGCGGCACGGTCACGCGGCCGGTGTAGTGCGGGTCATCTTTGGTATAGCGCTGGTGGAGGAAGGTCAGACCGTCCAGCTTGTCGCCGCTGGAGCCGAGGGCATTGTCGAAGGTCCAGCCGTTTTCCAGCATCAGCCAACTGACGACGGAAACGTCGATCAGCGATTCCAGGCCCTTGAGCTGGCGGTAGATCAGCGTGCGGTGGGCCCAGGGGCAGGCCAGTGAAACGTAGAGGTGATAGCGGCCGGCTTCGGCGCGGAAGCCGCCTTCGCCGGTGGGGCCGGGCTGGCCGTCGGCGGTAACCCAGTTGCGGCGCTGCGCGTTCTCGCGCTGGAAGCGGCCGTCCTTGCTGGTGTCATACCACTGGTCATGCCAGCGGCCATCGATCAACTGTCCCATCTGATTGCTCCAGAAAACGGGGGAGATGGGACCAGTCTATCGGCTGTGGCTCGATTGTTTAGCGCAAAAACAGGATTCCAAGTATCGACTAAATCGATTTGTCCCGCGCAGCCCAGCGCCTATCGGCTTCCGCGAAGGCTTTGTCGCGCTGCAATCCCAGGGCGCGCAGAGCGAGTGCCATGGTCGCGCGGACGGCCAGTTCGCCGTATGCGTCCTCAGCTTCGCCACGCCAGAAGGCCACCAGATGTGCCGGTTCCAGTGTTTCCGGCTTGACGTGGCGCAGCGGCGAGAGCGCCGGCCACTCCTCGTCCCAGGCTTCACCGTCGCGGCAACCATAGAGGTGGGAGGTAGCGTCGGGGTTCATCTCGATCTCGCCGCCTTCGCCCTTGATGACGATGGCGTAGTCGCCGAGCAGACGGCTGCCCTCGCGGTGCACTTCCTGATAGCCGGGGTGGAAGATGCTCTGCAGGACGCAGGTAGCGCCCAGCGGGTTGAGCAGGCGTACGGCGGAGTGCATGGGGGAGCGCAGGCCCAGGGTGTTGCGCAGATCGATCATGTGCTGCAGGCGTGGCATCCAGTCAACCAGAGGGGCGAAGGCGATGCCTTTGGCGTCCAGTGCTGCGCTGACGGAACTCCAGTCACGGCACAGCGGCAGGCCGAGCTGCTCTAGAAGCTGTTCGCTGTAGACCCGGCCGGCGGTATGCGCGCCGCCGCCGTGCAGCAGGATACGGGTGCCGCTGCCTCCCAGGCACTTGGCGGCCAGCAGGTACCAGGGCAGGTGACGCTTCTTGCCGGCGTAGCTGGGCCAGTCGAGGTCTACGGCGATCTTCGGCGCCTGTAGGCGGGAGCGCACGGCTTCGGTGAAGCCGGCGAGTTCCTCGGCGCTTTCCTCCTTGTGCCGCAGCAGCATGAGGAAAGCGCCCAGCTGGGCTTCCTCGACCTTGTCGTCAAGGATCATGCCGAGGGCTTCGCGGGCTTCCTCGCGGGTCAGGCCACGCGCGCCGCGCTTGCCTTTGCCCAGGATGCGGACGAACTGGGCGAAGGGGTGTTCGGCGGGTGTCTGCAGGGCGAGCGGGGCGGCGGTCATAGGCAATTGGTCGGCTTCGGCAGGCCGGCGAGCTTGGCGGCAAGCTTGGCCGGGGTGCCCTTGAATAGGAGGTTTAGGTGCAGACTGCTGCCCTTTTCCGCGCCCAGCTTCTGGGCTACGTACTTGATAAGTGGACGGTTGGCCGGCGAGAGCTGGAACTCGCCGTAGAACTCGCGCAGCAGCAGGAGAATTTCCCAGTGCTCGGGCGTCAGGTAGATGCCTTCGTTCTGCGCTAGGGCCTCGGCGGCTGCATCGCTCCAGTCGTTCAGGTCGACGAGGTAGCCATCCTTGTCCAGCGGCAGGGAGCGGCCGTTGACCAGTAGGGTGCTCATAGCCAGGCGTTCACCTTGTCGAAGCGGGTGCAGAGTTCGACGAAACCGGGGTAACCCACGGCAACGACTCGGGAGGGCACACCATTCATGCCGCGGGCCTGCAGGTCTTCCTGCAGGGCGAATAATGCGTTGCCAGCGGGGAGCGCCTGGAGCGCCTGTGCAGGTTTGCTGCCGGGTCGCAGCGCGTAGACGGCGTCGCCGCTCAGCAGGATGCCGTCGTCTGTCCCCAGCAGGAGCAGGCAACTGTCGAATCGGCCGTCATTGAACGGAGAGTGCGAGAGCAGGTGGAGAGTTGCCATCAGATCGTAATCACCTGGTCGTGGGATTGCAGCAGGTTGCGCAGGGCGTCATCGTCCAGCGCCTGGGCGGGCAGCATCAGGCAGGTGCCGTCCAGTCCGCGCTCTGCGAGGCTGCGGCTACTGGTGTAGAGCGCTTCCACGCCGAACAGTGGTAGAGCTTGCAGGTTGGCCTGCAGGTCCTTCTGCTCGACCGTTGCGGGACGCTGGTCGGGCGCGAGCTGGAAGGCTCCGTCATCGAGAAAGAGCATCGAGATCGGCAGGTCGAAGGCGCCGCCGGCGAGGGCGATATCCAGCGCCTCGCGGGCGGCTGGGCCGGCCCAGGGCGCCTGGCGGCTGATGATCAGCAGGGACTTGGCCATCAGTTGCCTCCGAAGCAGACCAGGCGGTCCGCCAGTTGCGCTGCTTCATGTAGTTGGCCGAGGCCGGAAAGCTCCCAAGGCGCTTGCAGGTTCGCCGCGGGGCGGGAGTAGCGGTTGGCTTCTTCCGTATTGAGCACACCCCGGCGCAGCGCGGCGGCAATGCAGACCACTCCATCCAGCTGGTGGTCGGCGACGAAGCGCGTCCAGGCGGCGGCGACGTCCAGTTCGTCCTGGCTGAAGACGTTGTTTGCCGAGGCGCTGTGCACGCCGCCCTGATAGAAGAACAGTCGGGTGATTTCGTGGCCGCCGGCCAATGCAGCCTCGGCGAAGCGCAGGGCGCGTCGGGCTGCCGGCGAGTGCGGGGGGGAGAAGAGGGCGATGACGAATTTCATGCTCGGACTGATTTCATGCTCGGACTGACTGCAGCGATGTATCGCCGAATGATACGGCAACGCATATTTTTTGCCCTGCTGGAAATGAAAAAAGCCCGTCGAAACGGGCTTTTTCCTGGGCGGCTTGAGAATCAGTCGTCGCTGCCCATGATGCCGAAGATCTGCAACAGACTGATGAACAGGTTGTAGATCGACACGTACAGGCTGATGGTGGCCATGATGTAGTTGCGCTCACCACCGTGAATGATCGCGCTGGTCTGGAACAGGATCATCGCCGAGGAGAACAGCACGAAGCCGGCGCTGATGGCCAGTTGCAGGCCGCTGATCTGGAAGAAGAGCGAGACCAGGACGGCGCCCAGCAGCACGAAGAAGCCCGCAGTGATGAAGCCGGACAGGAAGCTCATGTCCTTTCGGGTGGTCAGTACGTAGGCGGACAGGCCGAAGAACACCAGGGCGGTCATGAAGAAGGCCGAGGAGATGATGCTCGCACCGTTGGCCATGCCGAGGTACATGTTCAGGATCGGGCCGAGGGTGTAGCCCATGAAGCCGGTGAGGGCGAAGGTGCTGACCAGGCCCCAGGCGCTGTTGCGCAGCTTCATGGTGAGGAAGAACAAGCCGTAGAAGCCCAGCAGCACCACGAAGAAGCTGGGGTAGGGCAGACGCATCTGCTGCGAGGCGAAGGCCACCAGGCCGCTGAAGGCCAGGGTCAGGGCCAGCAGGCCATAGGTATTGCGCAGGACGCCGCTGACCTCTTTCTGCTCCACAGCTGCGGAGTCGAGATATTGCCGTTCTTGCATGTCGAGACACTCCTGTTAAGCGGGATACGGATCCATGACCGTAGTGGTGCTCATCATAACAGAGGGAAAAGCGTGCTGAATCATCAGAGTTTGACAGTGTGTTGCGATCCGGTAATATTGCCGCCCGCTCATGTGGAAGCGTGGCCGAGTGGTTTAAGGCAACGGTCTTGAAAACCGTCGACGGGCAACTGTCCTAGAGTTCGAATCTCTACGCTTCCGCCACTATTACAACGTTGAAAGCCCCGCACTGCGGGGCTTTCGCGTTTCTGGGGGTGGTAACTTCCACCCTGATTGCCTCCCTATCGTTTCCGCATCTTTTCAATCGTTTCCGCATCAGTTTCGTCAGCGAGTTGGTTTCACGACTTCGCCGACGCGGCGGTATACCGTTTCGGTAATGCGTTTATCCGAGTGGCCAAGTAAGGCGGACGCTTCTCGAATGTCGGCAATTTCCGATGCCGCCTTGGGACGTATGTCACGGAACTGGAATTGCCGTACGGCAGTTGCGAGTTGCTCGTCTTGCACTTCCAAGGCCTTCGCCGCCGCCCGTGTCCGGGCTTCGTCAAAGCGCAGGCGAATCATGCGCCCTGTCAGCCGGCGGCCGTCTTCGGTGGTGATCAGGTACGGGCCTAGGATGCCGCGGGCCTTGCGTTGCTCGCAGAGGCGTTCCACCAGCAAGCCCAAGGCGGTGGGAGTAGCAGTAACCGAGAAACGGAAACAGCACGAAGAACGCACCGAGGAACACTCGGTAACAGGGCCGGAAACGGCCGCAGATGAAGGCCTGCCGACTCTGCTGCAGCAGCTCATCGCCGGAACAGAGAGCGGCGCCAAGGTTGCGGTAAGGCAAGTGGCGAAGGAACTGCGGATCGGCAGCAGCAAGGCCACCAAGCTCCTACAGCAGGCCGCCGAAATTGGCGTGCTGCACAAGACCAAGACCCCAGGCGGCTACGTCGCCGCATAAAAGAAGGCCCCGGTGGGCGGCAACCCACCAGGGCCAGACCAACCCCAAGGAGAAGCACCATGCAAGTGTGTCAACCCAAGGTCAGCGCAGCGCAGGCTATCACAGGGGGTGTAATAGAGCCCCTGCCCGAATTTCTAACCAACGCTGAACTAGAGGCACTGATAGGCGCAAAGTCCACCCGAAAGCAAATTGAGTGGCTCATGGAAAGCGGTTGGAAATTCGAACTCAATGCGGCACGCAAACCGATTGTTGGCCGGCTCTATGCCCGTTGCAAGCTTGCAGGACTAAGGCTTCAAACGACGACGGCGGACCAGTCTGCCTGGAGCCTCGACCTCTCGAAGGTGAATTGACGTGCAGCCGAGAAAACCGCGCAACAAGGATTTGCCCCCACGGATGATTCGCCGCGTGCGGACGCTCAAAAGCGGCAAGCTTTGGATTGGCTATTACTACGACGGGCGCAATGAGCAGGGAAAGCGGATGGAGATCCCGCTTGGCACTGACTTTGACATAGCGAAGCACGAATGGGCGCGGCTAGACGCAAAACCTGCGCCCAAATCCTGCCGACTCTGGGGGGAAGTGTTCGATAGATATGAACGCGAAATCATTCCCACCAAGGCCCCGCGCACCCAAAAGGACAACCTGCTGTCCCTTACACAGCTGCGCAAGGTATTCACCGATGCGCCGATTGCAGCCGTCACCTCCCAGGTGCTGGCCCAGTACCGCGACAAACGGTCGGCCAAGGTTCGCGCGAACCGGGAACTCGCCCTGTTCAGCCATATTTACAACATCGCCCGCGAATGGGGCATCACCACGACAGAGAACCCCGTAAAGGGCGTGCGCAGGAAGGCGCGATAGTCGTTGGCTTGCTGCTGGTTGAACGGCACGATGTTCATGCGGTGGCCTCCAGAAGATCGAGCTGGTTGTCGCCCTGCCGACGCATGGCTTCACGGCGCAGGGCTGTGGGCGCCGCCGGCAGGCGTACCGAAGAATTGGGCATGCCGGATGGGCTCATTTCGTGAGTCATTTCGAACTCAGCGCGCACCGCCCAGCCGCAGGCCTCGTTGGTGCATTGCAGGTAGGCCACCCGCAAGAAGATGTGTTTTCCATCGCTGGTGCGAATGCGCATCCTCGACGCGCAGTGCGGGCAAACCAGTTTGTAGCTGCTCATCCTTACTCTCCCCGAGCCGCATCGCGGCGCTGGCCGTAGCCAAGAAACGGCGCGTCGTGCGCTTACTGCTGTTCCTTCCCTCCCGGGGTTTCCCGGTGCGAGGTGATAACGGCGCCGACCTCTGCGTGTCTGGCGGCGATGTGGATGCGGTGGGCTTTGACGATCTTGGCGATCTCCGCCTCGGTCAGGCGTCCGTCTTCCAGCGCTTTGGCAATGATCTTGTCGACAGCGCCCTCGGCCACGTCGGTGGGGAGCGAGCGCGCATAGAGGTCGAGGTTGTCGAGGGGGCCGTCTTCGGGCATCAGCACGAACACGCCGTCATAGAGGCGGGCGATGTAGTCGACGAGGAAGGATGTGCCGCTGATGCGCTCCAGCTGGCGGACTTGCTCGTCGGTCAGCGGGCGATGGCCCGGGTTCTCATAGAGCTGGTTGTCGAAGCGCTTCGCCTCCAGGCCCAGGTGCGTCGCTGCGCACTCGCGGCCGCCTGGGAAGGCTCCTACTGCGGCCATCACGGCCTTGCGGCGGCTATCAAGAATCTGGCGTTTCATGTTCTCGTTTTCCCCTTGCGTCGACCGAACTACTGTTCGACCGTGCCTTCCTTGATGCCGAGCAGAACGGCGGCCCGGTGGGCTTTGCCGCGTAGGCACTTCTTCTGCCTGTTGATGACCGCGTAGACGGTGCTCTCGTCCAGGTCATGCCTCTCGGCCCATTCCCGGACAGTCAGGCCCTGCTTGGTGATGCGTTTGCGGGCAGCCGCGCAGGCTTGCTCCGTGGGGTAGGCGTTCGGCATAGTTCACGTTCGTGTGATTTCGTGTGATGACAGGCGGAGTATTTCCCTTGTTCGTGGGAATGTCAATCCGCAATGGAGACATTTGTGGGAATAGGCGAACGCCTGAAAGAAGAGCGCGAGCGTTTGGGCTATATCCAGACGGACTTCGCAGCTTTGGCTGGGGCCTCAAAAAACTCCCAGTACAACTACGAAAAGGGCGAGCGCTGCCCTGATGCTGCCTACCTCGCGGCCGTCGCTGCTGTGGGTGTCGATGTGCTGTACGTCGTTACAGGTACGCGCACGCCGCTCCCGTCATCCTCGCTGACCCCGGAAGAGGGACTAGTCCTTGAGCAGTACAGGTCGTTACCCGATCAGGATCGGGCGGCTGTCAGTCGTCTGACCTCGGCGTTGTCGCTCACGAAGTCGTCGCCCCAATAAGCCAACCTGAACAAGGATTGTTTCAGTGCGCACACCCGCTACCAGCTTGCTGTACCTCGCCCTTCTGTTGTTCCTTCCCCTGGCTCCTGTGGCCGCACTGGCCGACGAGTCTGCCCTGCAGGTTCACTGCCAAAACGAGTGGCCGAACGATGTCGAGATGCGCACCTTTTGCGTCAGCGAACAGCGCCAGGCGATGAAAGCTCTAGCCAAACTCAGTGGTCCGAATCGCCAGCGCTGTGAAGGCGAGTGGCTCCCGGATTTTCAGATGGCTTTGCACTGTACAAAGGAGCAGAACGCCTCCCAAGCGGTAGTCGCCAGTGCGCCAAATGATGAAATTTCCGCACGCTGTGCGCGTGAATGGCCGAGCGAATACGATATGCAGGAGCACTGCGCGAAGGAGCGCAGAGCCGCAAAGGGCAACATCGAGCGCAACTACTCGGGCGCCACCCGCAAAGCCTGTGAGCGGGAGTGGGGCACGGAATACGAGATGGTTGAGCACTGCATTGAGGAAAAGGAGTAACGAAATGGCTTTCGACTACAAGAATGCATCGCCGGACGCCCTGAAGGCTGAGTACGACCGCATTGCGGCTGAGATTGGCGACGACCAGTTCTTCACCAAGAAAGAGCTGAAACATCTACCCGAGGTGCTGGCGGCCGGCGAGCAGGTGTTGGCGTTCACTTCCGGCATGATGGATGGCAATACTTGGCTGATCACTCTGACTGATCGCCGGGTGATCTTTCTAGATAAGGGCATGCTTTATGGACTCAAGCAAGCCGCCATCGAGCTCGACAAGATCAATGCCGTATCCGGCAAGACCGGCCTCCTGTTCGGCGACATCATGATCCAGGATGGTGGTAGCGAGCGGAAAATCAGCAACGTCTGGAAGAAAACGGTCACGGCCTTCACCAATAAGGTACGGGACGCTATGCACGCCAAGAAACAGCCAGCTGCTGTAATTGCGCCGGCAGCCGAAGACGACATGATTAGCAAGCTTGAGCGCCTTGCAGCACTGCGCGACAAGGGTGTGTTAACTCCGGAAGAGTTTGCCCAGCAGAAGGCGAAGATTCTGGACACTGTGTGAAAGCATGATCCGACATATAGGCAAAAAGCCCAGGCAAGCCTGGGTTTTTTTGTGCCTGAAAATAGGACGAATCAGAGCTTGCGCTTTGAGAAACGTGCGTAGTTTCGGGAGTGGCCGCCCGTAGGAGGCGATCTCGGAAACTCGCCGTCTTTTGCTAAGGGAGGCTGGTGGCACGCGGAAACGTGCAGAGAATGGGGGACTCCCGGGCGCAGTGGGCGGTGCATAACGCACCAGGCGCCCGTCACATGGAAATGGAGTACCTACGATGGAAAAACTTACCCAGGCCGAACAATTCTTCGTGGACCTGCTGCGCCGTCTCAATGAGCAACAGCAACAGGACCTGAAGAGGTTTATGGAGGCGTTCGCGCAGTCGGGGAGGTGATCGCACAGATTATTCGCTGATCTCTTTTTTCTCAGGCAAAACCAGTACTGAGAGGGCCCGAGCTACTTGGCTCGGGTCGATGTTTAATGCCATGGCTATCAATATTCTTCGCTCTGAGCTATCCGGTTTGTTTAGGAGTGATACTGCTTTCATTGCATCTAGATATCCGATGATTTTGGATATGGCACGTTTTATCTCTACTATTGCCTCGTCTGCGCTGCAGATATCCTTCGTGCTAATCTTGTTTCCTTTGTCAAGCCTGTTTGCTGAGATAATCATCTCTCGAGCTTTGTTGATTACCTCTTTCCCTTCAATTTTGTGGGCTAACTCGTTTCTTAGCTTATTAAGACGGTCGATGGCGTCCCATATTTTATTGTCAGGAAGTTTTATGTCGGGCAAGTGATTCCCATATATCGCGCTTGCAATTTTAAGCTTCGCGTTGAACTGAAGTTGTATCTTTTGGAGAGGTAACGGGTCTCGGCAGTGTGCAATGATTATTTGATCGAGTAATTCTTCGCAGAAAAGGTGTCCCTTCAGTACTGCGGAAATTGAGTCTTGCATCGTAAATATGCTTTTGCAGTCTGTTTACGTCCAGCCCTAAATCTGCTAGTGCTGCTTTATATTTCTCGTCACGTTCAAAATTGGTTTGAGGCTCGTCCATGGTCGGTTTCCATATTGGCTTACTAGTGCTGAGCTGGTTAAGTTATCAGCTTGCCGCCGAAGCAAGGCTTGGTTACCGGGATGGTTGATGTGCAAGGTAGAGATTGTCTTCTGGTAGTAATTCCTTGCAAAACGTCTCGCTCGTATTCAGCTGCGGGCTCTTGGTATCCGTAGAGTCTACTTCTCCTGGATTTATTTCCGTGGCTGTAGATTCAGAAGAGAAAAAGGTATTTGGATGTTTGGCTAAATATAGTTGGATGCGTTGAGCTAAACGATATCGCGCGAAGTCGTTGGCAAGCACTAATCCTGAAAGTGTCATCACTGCTAACATCACGGACCCTGCCAGGAAGTTGATAGGAGAGGGCTTTACCCATAGGGTGATGGCAAGAAGCAACCCAATTATAAAAAGGGCTCCGCCTGAGATAAGCCCGTACCAAGCACTTATTTTGTCGCCAAGGTCAAATTTTATTTTTGGTTCTGTTTCCTCTGGGGAGGTATGTAGGTATCGGGCAATGCGGCGAATTTGTGCCATGTCCCAGTATCCTAAAGTGACGAGAGTGATAAGTGCCTCGGCCTTCAGCGTACTGGCCCGAACCCCGGAAGCGATTCGAAATGCTTCGAGTTTAATGGCTTGGTCCAGGTATCGAGCAAATGCATCCTCTCCCTTAATGCTCTCTCGGAGAGATTGCAATCGACGATGACGCTTTTCAACGAAGTGTTTGTCATGGAAGTCGAATACCTTGCCAATCATGGCTAGGCCTCTAATCAAAAACACGACGACACCGATTGCGATGGCCGATATGGCTTGGCTGCTATTTAAAGCGGCTAGAACCTCTTGAAGCATGGGGATGTCCTTTCCTGTGGCTCTTTCCGGCAGTGTGCCACCAGTCCTGCCCAGTCTCCAGCGAAGGAGGCTTTACCGTGCCTGCAGCCGCTTCCACTCACGATCCACAGCGCGCTTCGCTGTCGCCTTGCTAGCGTAGAGGTGGTGCAGGCGCCGCGGCCGGGTCTGGTCGCCAGCGGTGATCGTGTGTTGTTTGCCGGTCTTCTCGTCGCGGTACCAGGCGAGGATGCCGGTGTAGTTCGCAGACTCTTCGGCCAGCTCAGCGACGTCGTCGCCATCGGGCAGCTTCGATTCAAGGTCGAGACTGGTGGTGAAGCTCTCCGGCGTGAACGAGTGCCGCAGGTTGCCGCCAAGCCAGACGATGGCAGCGATTTCCGCCTTGATGCCGGCAAGGGTATAGGTCTGGTCCGGGAGTAGCTCCGGGCGGCCTTTGGCGAGCGTGTAAGACAGAGTCGCGGTGCCGCGCTGCAGGCGCTTCCACTCGGCGCGCGCGGCGCGAATGGCGCTCTCCTGGTCGGCGTAGGTGTGGCGCAGCTCCTTGATGTTCTCGCCGCCCCCGGCAATGGCCTCTTTCTTCTCGGCGCTGTTGACCTCGTAGTAGTACGCCTTCACTCCGGTATAGGCGTCGCGGTCGGCTTCCAGGTAGCGGTGCTGGTCGCCATCCTGGCGGGTCAGGACGACATGCGGCAGGGCCAGGCCGCTGGCGGTGGTGCTCTTGCCGGTGGGCATGAACAGCAGTCGGCCGGCCTTCACCGTGGCGATGGCGTCATGCTCGCCGCCCAGACGGGCGAGCAAGTTGGCGTCGGACTCGTTGGCCTGGTCCAGGTGCAGCAGCTCGACGGCGCCCAGGGCGGCGCTGATGACGGCGGTGAGGCCGTGCGCGGAAGCGATGGCCTGCACCACGGCGCCCAGGGTGGTGGTGTCCCAGCTGCGTTCGCGCTTCTTCTTCAGCTCGCCGCGCAGGTCAACGCTTCGCCCGCGGATGCTGAGCACGTCCGGCGCGCCGCTGTGCTCGGTCTCGTCCACGGTGTAGCTGCCTTTCTCGACGAGCCCGGTGTCGCTCCAGCCCAGCGACAGCTGCACCGTGGCCCCGCGCGAAGGAATGGCGAGCAGCCCGTCATGGTCGCTGAGCGTGATTTCCAGCTGGTCCGCCTCGATGCCGCGGTTGTCAGTGAGGTCGATGCTGACCAGGCGTTGCACCACCGCGGCGGTGATGTCCTCGCCGTTCACCAGGACTCGGCAGATGGGGCGCGGATAGCTGTTCGCCTCGCGAAAGCTCGCGGCTGCGCTGCCGAGGTATTCGTTGGCCAGGTCGAGCAGGCTCACAGGATTTGCCTCAGGATGTTCCCGGCACTGCTGATGGCGCTGCCGAGCAGGTCGACGCGGCCGTCGTCGATACGCTTGAGCGATAGGCTGAACTCGATACGGCGTGCGGCCCCGTCAGCGAAAAAGAGGGTGCGCCCCTCGCTCAGGCTCTCGATGACCCAGACGCCGTAAATACGGCCGGTGCCCTCGATCAGCGGGTAAGCCTTGCCTGTGTCGGCCATGGTGCGCAGCGTGTCCAGGCTGAGCACGGTACCGGCCAGGGCCGGCAGCAGCACGCCCTGCAGCGTGATGGTTTCGTCGCCGCGGCCGAGGTACTGGCGGGCGGGGTTGGTGCCGATGCGGCTGGTGCTGCCGTGGCGCCATTCAGTCTGGCGCTGGAAGTCCTGATAGGCGGCTGTCTCCAGGCCGAACACGAACATGCCGAATGCCATTAATGCCATGGGTTCAATCCTGATCGGTGATGCGGCTGCGGGCGTTGACCTGGCGGCGGCTGTCGAGCCTGGCCACCTCGGCGGCGACCAGCCGCGCGAGCTGCTGCTCGTTCATGCCGGGCGCGGCCTGCACCTGGATGATGATTGGCGCCGGCTGCGCCGCTGCGGTTGCAGGCGCCCCTGCAGGTGCCAGTGGCGGCCGGGTATCCAGCGCCATCGCCGTGCCGGCGGCGCCGATGGTCAGCGCGCCGGCGGTGGTCAGTTGCTTGGCCAGATCGAGCACCGCCGACAGCGGCCCTTTCTGGCCATCCGTCAGGCCCTGCTCCAGGCCGGCCATGGTGAAGCCGCCCAGCTCGGCGAAGACGCGCGACGGCGAGTGGATCCCCAGCTTTTCCTTGAACCAACCGACGGTGCTGTCACCCACCTCGCTGATGGCGGTTTTCACGTCGCCCAGCTTGTTGCGGATGCCAGTCACCAGGCCGTCCAGGAGCATGCTGCCGAAGTCGGAGAACTTGCTCGGCAGCTCGACGCCGAAGTAGCTCATCACCGCTGCGAAGGCACGGTAGAACAGACCGATGGGGCTGAAGTCGATGATCAGTTTGGCGATCCCGGTGAGCCCGCCGTTGAAGCCTGCCTTCACTTCCTCCCACAGGCCCAGGAAGAACGCCTTGATGGGCTCCCAGTACGTGTAGATGAGATAGGCGGCGGTAGCGATGGCCATCACTGCCAGGCCGATGGGGTTGAGCATCAGCGCGCGGCCGATCAGCAGCACGCCGCGCAGCACCAGGGGCAGCGCATTGCGCCCGAGGTTTAATAGCGTGCCGATCAGCCCGGCGCCTTTGAGCCCGAACAGCGTCAGGCCGTAGCGCACCATGGCGAACGGCCCCAGGAAGCTGGCCATGGCCAGGGTGACGGCGCCGAAGCCAGCAGCCAGCGCGGCGACTCCGGCCACGATGCGCAGAATCTGGCCGGTGAGTTCGGGGTTGGTCTGGACCCAGGCGGCGACCTTGCCGAGCACCCGATTGAAGCTCTCGACAAGGCTGATGATGGTGGGCCGCAAGGTCTCGCCCATGCTCGCGGCGAGGTTGAAAGTGCGGTTCTTCGCCATCTGCAGACGTGCGGACAGGGCTTCGGCGCGGATGTCCGCCTCGCGCTGCATGGAGCCCTTGCCGGCTTCGGAGTTGGCCAACTGCAGCTGCCGGCGGTACTCGCCCAGGTTGTTGGCCAGCTTCGCGGCGTCGTCGCCGAACTCCTTGCCGAAGAGCTGGGTGGTGACGCTGAGCTGCTCGGCCTTGGGCAGTTTCTTGATGGTCGCCAGCACCATCTGCAGGGTGGCGGTGGAGTTCTTTGCCATGCCCTGCTGGATGGCGTCAGCCTCAAGACCGAGGGCCTTCAGACCTTTCTGAAAGCGCTTCGGCTGCTCATTGGCGATGGCCAGCTCGCGAATCATGGCATTGGTCGCGGTGGCGGCAACCTCGGCGGACGAGCCCAGGCTCAGGAACGTGGAGCCGAGTGCGGCCGCGTCCTTGAAGCTCATGCCGACAGAGGTAGTGATGCCGGCGGTGCGCTGGAGCACGTCGATGATGTCGTTGCCCTTGGACTGCGCGTTGTCGTCCAGGTAGTTGATGGCGTCGCCCAGCTCGCCCACGTTCTTGATGGGCAGCTTGTACAGGTTGGCGATGCGCGCTAGGTTCTCGCCGATCTCGTCGGCCGGCAGCTCGAACGCGGTCGCGGCATTGGCCGCGGTTTCGGCGAAAATGAGCAGGTTGTCCTTGCCCTGGATGCCCATGCGCGCGCCGCCTTCGACCAGCGCCGCAATCTCAGTGGTGGCCATGGGGATTCGCTCGGCCATGGCCTTGATGGCGCTCCCCATCTCGTAATAGGTCGAGGTGAGTTTGCCGTTGTCGTCGCGCGCGCCGTCCACCTGCTTGGCCACGCCAAGCATGGCGTCCTCGAAGTCGATGTAGCTGTTGACAGTGCTCAGGACCGGGGCGCCCATTGCTGTGCCGGCAGCCGCTGCGCCGGCGCCATTGGCGGCCATGCTGCCGGCCAGTGCCTGGGACTTCTCGAAGGTCTCTTTGGCTGCGGCCGCGCGCCGCTGTTGCACGGCCAGGCGCTTGAGCTTGGCTTCCTGGGTGCCGATGGCCTGGTTGGCCTGGGCGATGCGCTGACGCAGCTCGTTCTCGCGCTGGCCGAGGTTGTTGGTGCTGACTCCGGCCTTGCCCATCTGCCCCACCAGGCGCTGCAATTCTGCGCGCTGCTCGCCATGCTTGGCCTTGAGCTTGTCGACCTGGGCGGCTGCCGCGGCGAACGACTTCTGGAACCGCGCCGACGGGGCGTCCATCCCCTGGAGTTCCTCGCGCAGCCCGCGTAGGCGCTGCTGGGCGCCGGCGAGCTTCTCGGAGGTCTGGCGGACGGCCTCGCGCTGGGTGCGCAGGCTGCTGATGTCCTTCTGCTGCGCCTGCAGGGCCTTGAGCTGGTCGCGCGACTCCTTGAGAGCGCGGCCCAGCCCGGTGCTGCTGTTGGTGACGGCGCGGATGGGGGCCGTGGCGCGGTCGATGGCCTGAAGGATGACTTCGAGCTTCAGGTTATTGGCCATTGCCTTGCTCCCAGCGCGTTCTGGCCCGCTCCCGCCATTCGTTCAGTTCAGAGAGGTCCAGCGGGTCCATGTCCGCTGGGGTCCAGTGGAATACCAGGGCGATATCCGCCATGGCGTCCTCTACGCAGCGAGGGATGCCTCCTTCGCCGACCTCTGCAGCAAAAAACCGGATACCGCGACGCCGCAGGCGAGCAGGTCGGCCGGGTCCATCGCGCTGACCTCCTGGGTGGTCAGGCTGGGGCTGGTGATGCGCGGCAGCACCTTGCTGAGCGCCTGCACGTCCATCTGCATGAGATCGAGCAGGGAGACGCCGCGCAGCTCGCCGCTGGCCGGCTTGCGCAGGGTCAGGGAGTCGATGGTGTTGGTGCCGCGGGTGAACGGCTTGTCGAGGGTGACGACCGCCTCGTTGGGGTTGGCGGCTTGGGTGATTTCTTCGGTGCTTTCCATGGTGCGGCTCCTTGGTTGGATAGGTTCGGCGGGCTGCGAGCTGGGCTCCGGTACCGCCGCTTTCTGGGAAGGGGTCAGAGGCCGATGGCCTTGCGGTGGGCCGCGAGCAGGTCCTCGCCGTCCACGATGAAGATCATGTTGAGCAGGTCGATTTCGGTGATGGTGTCGCCGTCCACGGTGAGCTTGTAGTAGGTCAGCGCGGTGGTGATCTTGTGCTCGGTGTCCTCGCCCGGGGTGGCCTCGCCGAAGTCGATTTCTTCATGCCGGCCACGGGTGACGATTTCGACGGCGCTTACGTTGCCGGTGCTGTCGTCCTGGACAGAGCCGGCAAAGCGCAGCATCACGCCATCAGCGCGCACGGCGCCGAACTGGCGCAGGGCGATCAGGCCGTAGCCGCCAAGGGTCCACTCCAGTTGCAGGCCGTCATCGCTGTGGCCCATGTCGACCTTTACCGGGCCATCCATGCCGCCGGCGCGGAATTGCTCCATCTTGCGGGCGAGCTTGGGCGGGGTGCCGCCCGCGGTGTTGGTGCGGCTGGCGGTCGGACCATTGACGCCCAGCAGGATGGCTTCGCCTTCGGCCTCGTCGACCTCGATGATGTTGATCTTCTTGAGGAAGGAGTTGGAATGCTGGATACAGCCCCGAGGTCAAGACGCGCCTGGTGATGAAGGCGTGGGACGTGGTGAGCAAGGGCCGGCTGGAGTTCGACGCGGGCTGGACCGACGTCGCCCAGTCGCTCATGGCCATCCGCAAGACCGTCACCCCGGGCGGGCGTCAGTTCACCTACACCGCCGGCCGCAACGACAACACCGGCCACGCCGACCTGGCATGGGCGCTATTCCACGCACTGCACAACGAGCCGCTTGAGGGCCAGACCACGGCCAATACCGGCATCATGGAGATTTTCTCATGAGCAAGAGACGCGACCGCCGCAACCACGTAAGCACGGAAATGAGCTTGCATGTGCTGGCCTACAACCTCAAACGGCTGATGAGCATCTTCGGCGTCACCGGTGCGATGGCGGCACTGCGGGCCTGAGGTCGGTCATTTTCCTGCGGCTCCTCACCTCAAACAGCCATCTACCGCTTCAGGAGACTCAGTCATTGGATAACGGCCGGTAATCGCTTTAGCCGCGCGCACTTTCGAGGGCTAATCCCAAATTCGGTTCTGGTGTAAGCACTTCGACGTTTTCACACAGCCTAGGTCGGTAGCTGACGCTCAGCCGGCTATCTCCGGATAGCGACGAGGGGTTGCAGGCGAGCTAACCGGCGCACCTAGCTCCAAGCGCCAGTAACCCACGTCGTGCCACTGGCCCAGCTTGAAACCGACCTGAGGGAAAGTGCCGATGTGCCGGAAGCCCAGCCGCTCGTGCAAGCCGACGCTTCCAGCGTTGGGGAGCGCGATGCCGGCGTAGGCCGCGTTGAATCCCTGCCTGGCGAGGATAGGGAGCAGCTTGGCATAGAGGCTGCGGCCAACCCCGGAGCGGCGCTCGCCGCCCGCGATATAGACAGTGACATCCACCGCCCAGCGGTATGCTGCACGCGCCCGATGCTGGCTGGCATAGGCGTAACCAACCAGGCGCCCATCGCGCTCCGCGACAAGGTACGGGTAGGTCTCCAGGGTTGTGACGATGCTCTGTCGCATCTCCTCGACGGTCGACGGTACTTCCTCAAAGGAGATAGCCGTGCCGGCCACGATAGGGGCGTAGATCGCCTGGATGGCTGCAGCGTCCTCGGGGCGGGCTTCTCTGATTTCGATTGCCATGGCGACCTCAGATCGAGCGCTGATTCACGCGGGCGGAAAGCTGCTCGGCGCTTTCCTTGCGCTCGGAATAACGATCCACCAGGTACTCCTGGCGGTCGCGCAGCAGCAGGGTGAACTTCACCAGTTCCTCCATGACGTCCACCACGCGATCGTAGTAGGCCGACGGCTTCATCCGGCCGGCGTCGTCGAACTCCAGGTAGGCCTTGGGTACCGAAGACTGGTTGGGGATGGTGAACATGCGCATCCAGCGGCCGAGTACGCGCAGCTGGTTGACCACGTTGAACGACTGCGAGCCGCCGCAGACCTGCATCACCGCCAGCGTCTTGCCCTGGGTGGGGCGCACGGCGCCGAGCGCCAGGGGAATCCAGTCGATCTGCGCCTTGAACACGGCCGAAAGCGCTCCGTGGCGCTCCGGCGAGCACCACACCTGGCCTTCCGACCAAAACACCAGATCGCGTAGCTCCTGCACCTTGTGATGCTCCACCGGCACATCGTCAGGTAGCGGCAGGCCGGAGGGATTGAAAATGCGCGTCTCGGCGCCGAAGTGCTGCAGCAGGCGCGCGGCTTCCTCCACCAGCAGGCGGCTGAAGGAGCGTTCGCGGGTCGATCCGTACAGTAGCAAGATGCGTGGCTTGTGCTCACTGGTGCGGACTGTCGCTGGCGGCAGGTCGAATAGAGAAGGGTCGAGATTGGGCAGTTGCTCGGACATGTTTCCTCCTGCTCAGAGAGCGCCGATGCGATCCAGCTTACGCTTGAGTTCGTCGCGACCGAGGGTGGCGAAAGGAAGGGCGAAGAAGGCACGGCAGCGCAGCTCGATGCGGGCCAGCGTGGCACGGAAGGCAGCGTCGATGGCGGGTTCATCACCCACCACATCGGACGGGTCTTCCAGCCCCCAGTGGGACTTCAACGCCGGGCCGAAGTACACCGGGCAGGCGTCGCCGGCGGCCTTGTCGCAGACAGTGATGACGATGTCCGGCGGATTGCCTTCGAAGGCGTCGTTACCCTTGCTGCTCAGGCCCTCGATGGAGATACCGGCCTGCTGCAGGGTGGTGAGGCTGCGCGGCAGCACCTGGCCCTTGGGGAAACTGCCGGAGCTGACCGCCTCGAAGCCTTCCGGCGCCAGGTGGTTGAATAGCGCTTCGGAGAGGATGCTGCGGCAACTGTTGGCCGTGCACATGAACAGGACTCGCATGGAGGTCTCCTCCGCTTGACGCGGACTTCAGAGGCTCAGGCGCAGCGCCAGGGCCGAAAGGGTGATCAGCAGGACGGGCAGGGTCAGCAGGACGCCGACCTTGAAGTAGTAACCCCAGGTGATGCGCATGCCCTTGCGCTCCAGCACATGCAGCCAGAGCAGCGTGGCGAGGCTGCCGATAGGGGTGATCTTCGGGCCGAGGTCGCAGCCGATGACGTTGGCGTAGATCATCGCCTCGCGCACCAGGCCTTCCGCGCTGCTGCCCTGGATCGACAGGGCGCCGACCAGCACGCTGGGCATGTTGTTCATCACCGACGAAAGCAGCGCCGAGAGCAGGCCGGTGCCGATGGCGGCGCTCCACAACCCCTGTTCGGCGAGACGGTCGAACAAGTGGGTGAGAAAGTCCGTGAGGCCGGCGTTCTTCAAGCCGTACACCACCAGGTACATGCCGAGGGAGAAGATCACCACCTGCCAGGGCGCATCGCGCAGTACGCGACGGGTAGAGATGCGGTGCCCGCGAGCGGCGACGGCAAACAGGATGGCCGCGCAGACGGCGGCCACGGCACTGACCGGGATGCCCAGCGGCTCCAGGGCGAACAGGCCGACCAGCAGCACCAGCAACATCCACCAGCCGACGATGAAGGTAGCGCGATCGTGGATCGCCGCCTTTGGCTCCTTCAGCGCATCGAGCGCGTACTGCCTCGGGATGTCGCGACGGTAGAACAGGAACAGCACCAGCAGGGTGGCGGCGATACTCGCAAGGTTCACCGGCACCATCACCGAGGCGTACTCGGCGAAGCCCAGGCCGAAGTAGTCAGCCGAGACGATGTTCACCAGGTTGGAGACCACCAGCGGCAGGCTGGCGGTATCGGCGATGAAGCCGGCAGCCATGACGAAGGCCAGGGTCGTGGCGGGAGAGAAGCGCAGCGCGAGCAGCATCGACATGACGATGGGGGTGAGAACCAGCGCCGCGCCATCGTTGGCGAACAGCGCCGAGACAGCAGCGCCGAGCAGTATGCAGAAGGCAAACAGTCGGTTGCCGCTGCCATTCGCCCAACGCGCCACGTGCAACGCGGCCCACTCGAAGAACCCGGCCTCATCCAGCAACAGGCTGATGATGATGACGGCGATGAAAGTGGCCGTGGCGTTCCAGACGATGGCCCACACGGTCGGGATGTCGTGCAGTGAAACCGCGCCGGCGGCCAGGGCGATGATCGTTCCCAACGCGGCGCTCCAACCCACGCCAAGGCCCTTGGGTTGCCAGATGACCAGAACGAGGGTGAAGACGAAGACAGCAACGGCGACCAGCATGGAGGACTCGCTCGAAGGGATCAGCAGCAAGCGGCATCACGGACGGGGCGGCCGTCCATGTTCTGCAGGCGGAGGGTGTTGTCGGCCAACCATTGCGCGTTGGCCAGCAGGGTGACCTGCAGCATCTCGTGCACCCAGCCAGGCAGCTCGGGGTTGAGGCGGTAATACACCCACTGGCCCTGGCGGCGATCCAGCAGCAGGCCGCTGCTGCGCAACTGCGCCAGGTGGCGGCTGATCTTCGGCTGGCTGTCGTCCAGCGCGCACATCAGCTCGCAGACGCAGAGCTCGCCCAGACTGGCGATGAGCAGGGTGGCGCGAGCGCGGGTCTCGTCGGCCAGGCTCTTGAAGACTTCGGGTGGAGTGATCATGGCGTCACCTTACATATGGAAAAGCGAATATACGAATTTCCATATGTAAGACGCAAGCCCAGTTGAACTTGAGCGGCCGCCTCTGACCCAGAGCTCGCGGAGCTTGGCAAACAAAGGTGCATCGCTCGACGCTTCTTTGGCCTATCTAGAGAGTGTATTCGCTGCGAACGATGGCAGCTGTACTGCGCGCCATTCCTTGGGGCTACAACCATAAAAGTCGCGGAAAACCCGACTGAAATGTGACATGTCATTGAAGCCCCACCGAAAGGCGACTTCAGAGATGCGCAGTGTTGAGCAGAGCGGACTCCGCAGCTCGGCTCCGCAGCGTTCCAGGCGACGACGCAGGACGTATCGCATCAGGGAGCTTCCCTCGCGTTCGAACAACTTGCCGATATAACGAGCGGAGAGGCCGGTCGCACAGGCGATCTGCTGCGCGCTCAGTGCGGGGTCCCGGAGGTTGTCGCTGATGAAGATCTTCACTCGCGTGAGCGTCAGCATCTGTGAGCGAGAGTGATCGGGGGCGAGGTTCTGCAGGTTGCCCAGTGTCAGGGCGATGAGGTGGGTGGCCGACTCCGACAGTCTGGCCATCTCCTGCGGTGTGAACTCTCCAATCTGCGTGCTCAGCGTTTCGAGGAAGGAGCGAAGCACTCGCCCCGTCGGGTTGTCGAGCGAGACGCGTGTAGCCGTCCGGCTCTCCATGTCCACCACCAGTTGATTGAGGCTGGCCCGCGGGACGCTGACGATGATCTGCCGCCAGTCACTGTCGAAACTGAGGTGGTGGGGGCGGGTGGCGTCGTAGATCGAAAGCTCGCCGGGCTCGATCTTCGCCCGGCTGTCGCCTTGCTCAAGGCACTCGCTGCCTTCGAGCATCAACACGGCGAAGTACTTGTCTTCCTCGCGACAGCGGGGGTGCAGGTGTCGGCGGTTGACGGCCTGTGCCGAAGCGCCGACGTCGCTGACGCGCAGCAGCTCGCACTTCTGTGAGCGCACGCGGCCGAAGAACGCCGGATTGGGAAGGGCGCCGATTTCGACATCGGCGAACAGCCGCAGGATCATTTCCCGCCAGTAGTCGACCCGATCCTGGAATGAGTTGCTGAGCGTTGCCAGTTCGATGCGGTCACTGGACCAGAGCTCAGGCGATGGCGCCGGCTCAGCCCCTTGATTGTTGTCCATCGTCGATGCACCCCTGTTGTTCATTACTTTTCAGGATGAATCCGTCGTTGCCTTCGCTCGCAAAGGCCGACTCGAAGGTTTCGTCTATCGGGCTGTCGCGCCCTTGATTCCTTCATACAACAGCAATCGGCTGCCCGCCAGCAAACCGGACGCAAGGGCCGTTCGAACAAAGTTGTTGTTCCGCTTCAGCCAAGAAGGGCGTCGCTTTGAGTTTCATGCTTGAGCCGTGACAAGGAAGACCTGGCAGACAGGCCAGAGCGTCGGACCGCCATCCTCGAACAGGGGCGGGTAATCAGGACGGTCATGCATTTCAATGCCCTTCGGGGCTCCGGCTCAAGGCAAAACCATGAAAACAACAAGATCCCTGTTTTGCGAACTGAAACGCTCCGCTCTCGCGGGGTTGATCCTGATCGGCGTGTCGTTCTCCTCCCTGGCGGTGGAGGTGGCGCCGGGTGACTACGAGCAGTACCCAGCGGGTGCAACCATCGGTCTGGTCTATTACCAACACGCGACGACCAATGCGTTACGTAGCGACGGCCATTCCGTCAGCTCGGATTTCAACATCACCTCCGACGTCGGCATCCTGCGTCTGCTGCACGTCTACCAGCTCAGCGACAAGGTCACCATCGATCCGCAGGTGCTGTTGCCGTTCGGCCATCTGTCGGGCAACGGCGACGCATCGCCGCTGGGGGATACCAGCGGCACGGGCGATCTCATCCTTACCGCACCGATCAAGGTGCTGCTCAACGATGCTCGCGATGTCTTCAGCGTCAACGCCTATCTCTTCGCGCCCACGGGCAGCTATGACAAGAACGATGCGCTGAATCTGGGGGAGAACCGCTGGAAGGTCGATTTCCAGAGTGCCTACATCAAGCACTTCAGTGACAAGTGGGCCGTCGACCTGATCGGCGATGTCATCTGGTACGCCAACAACGACGACTACGGCCCGGCGTCGCTCAAGCTGGAGCAGAAGACCTCCTACAGCGCCCAACTCATGGGCCGCTACATGCCGGACCAGGCAACCAGCCTCGGTCTTGGAATCGGCCAGCTGTGGGGCGGGGAGACCCGCGTGGACGGTGTGGATCGGGATGACCGCCAGCGCACGACCAACATCCGCGTGACCGCCAGCCATTTCGTCACCCCCAAGGACCAGCTGCAGCTGCAGCTGGGGCGCGACCTCGCGGTGGAGAACGGGCCGCGCGAAGACTTCCGCCTGAACCTGCGCTACGCGCACATCTTCTGACGCCGTGTCTTCTGGCACTCCGTCTTCAGACACAGCATCGACCCACTCGCACCACCGCCGGTTTGCCGGCGACCTACAACAAAAAACTGTGAGGCTTCCATGGAATCAGCAATCGACAAGCATCTGCTTTGCCCCCGTTCGCGCGCGCGCCGCGTCGACGACGACTACACCCCTCCGTTCCCGGCCTGGGTCGGCCGCGCCGATGCCGCGATCACCCGTTATGTCATGGCGTACATCGGCGTGCAGAGCAAGGGCGAAAGCCAGCTCGGTGCGGCCTGCTCCGCGCTGCGCATGATCGTGGAGAGCCTGAAGCAGGTTGACGGTCCGCGCTATCACGATCTCGCCCATTACCGGGATTCGGATGGCTACGACAACCTGATCGCCATCGCCTACTGGGATGATCCTGCGGCCTTCGAGCGCTGGAAAGCGGACGAGCGCAATGGCGCGGCGTGGCCTTCGCGCCTCGATGCAAGCAGCGGTCTGGGGTTCTTCCGCGAAGTCATCACGCCCGGCGTCGAGCGCTTCGAGACCTTGTATGCCATGCCCGAGGGCATGGAAGGCGTGGGGCTGGCGATGGGCTCGCGCAGCAATGAGATCCAGGAGCACGGTTACTGGGGATCGATGCGCGACCGCATCCCTATTTCGCAAACGGACGCCATGACGCCGTCGGGCAAGCTCGCCTTCAGCCATGCATCGGACATGGTCAGCGTCAGCGGTCACGAAAACCTGGTGGTGATCCGCTCCGGGCAGGACTGGAGCGAGACCCAAGGTCGCGAGCGCGAGCTGTATCTGGGCGAGATGGAACCGGTCCTGCGCGCCGGCATGGACTTCCTGCGCGATCAGGGACAGCCGGTGGGCTGCTACAGCAACCGCTACCTGCGGCACATCGATGCCAACGGGCAGCCCCAGGAAAAGAGCTTCTCCGTCAGCCACTGGCGCTCCATGTCCCATCTGGAACGCTGGTCCGAGTCCCATCCCACGCACATCGAGATCTTCGGTACCTTCCTGCGGATGGTCCAGTCGCTGCAGGGTGAACTCAAGTGGAAGGGCTACCACGAAGTCAGCGTGCTGCGGGCTCAGGACCAGCGCTACGAATACCTCAACTGCCATCCCGGAACCGGGTTGATGCGTGGCATCTGAGCGGCCAGTCACGAGGAGACAGACATGAATCAAAAAGCAAACATCTCTGCAGGCACCGCTGCCGACCGCGCGTTCGCCCTCAAGCACGCCCTGGAAGAAAAAGGCGTGGTGCCTGAAGGCTATGTCGAAAACTTCACGCAGGTCATGGAGAACGACTTCGATCCCGCCAACGGCGCGCGGGTGGTGGCCCGTGCCTGGGTTGACCCGGATTATCGCGAGCTGCTTCTGCGCGACGGCACCGCAGCCTGCGACCAGTTCGGCTACACCGGGGTGCAGGGCGAGTACATCGTCGCCCTGGAAAATACGCCGACCCTGCAGAACGTCATCGTCTGCACGCTCTGCTCCTGTACCGCCTGGCCCGTCCTGGGGCTGCCGCCGGACTGGTACAAGAGCTTCGAATACCGCGCGCGGGTCGTGCGTGAATCCCGCAGCGTACTGCGCGAGATGGGGCTGGACCTGCCCGAGTCAGTCGCTATCCGGGTCTGGGACACCACAGCCGAGACTCGCTACATGGTGCTGCCGGTGCGCCCGGAAGGCACCGAAGGCTGGAGCGAGGAAGAACTCGCCGCTCTGGTGACCAAGGATGTGCTGATCGGCATTGCTCGCCCGGAAGTGCCCGCAGCCAGCGATTCGACGAAGGAGGTGAGCTGAACATGGACGGCATTCATGATCTTGGCGGCCTGCAAGGTTTCGGGCCGGTCGCCCATGTGGCCAATTCGCTGAGCTACAAACCCGTCTTCCACGAGGACTGGGAGCACCTGGGCTATAGCCTGCTGTTCCTGGGCGCGGGTGAGCTCGGGCTGTTCAACGTCGATGAGCTGCGGCACGCCATCGAGCGGATGGAGCCACGGCATTACCTGTCCTCCGGCTACTACGATCGCATCGTCATCGGTGTCGCCTCGCTGTTCGTCGAGAAGGGCCTGCTCAGCCAGGAGCACCTGGCGCAGCTGGCCGGCGGGAGCTATCCGCTGGCGTTGCCGATGGGCCCCGGGCGCGAGGCAAACCCGCCGCGCCGGCCGTTCCAGGTTGGCGACGAGGTGGTGGTCCGCGACGAGCGCGTCTCCGGACATATCCGCATGCCCGGTTATGTGCGCGGCAAGCGTGGCGTGGTGCTGCACCGCACCCGCCATTCGTGGCCATTCCCTGACGCCGTCGGCCACGGGCGGGACAGCCCGCTGGAGCCGACCTACCACGTCCAATTCACCACCCAGGAACTGTGGGGCGATGCGGCGGACGCAGGCACGGTGGTGGTCGACCTGTTCGGCGGCTACCTGCTCCTGGCCTGACGAACAGCTTTTGGGGGCGGCGAGGTCTTCCCGGAATATCAGCCCCTCGTCGCCCCCGTTTTCTTCTCTGCAGAGTGAGACATCAACATGGCCATACGCAGACCGGATTCCGCTGAGCTTGGCGAGATCGCCAAGAGCCTCGGCATGACATTCAGTCCATCGCAACTCAACGAATATCAGGATTTGCTTCAGGCAAACTTCGACGCATATGACCTGCTCGATAGTCTCCCTGACTATCTGCCGCCCGTGCGCTATCCCCGCAAGGACCTGCGCGTGCCCTCGGCGGATGAAAAGCGACTGGGCGCCTGGCAATGCAAGGCGCTCATTCCAGGGAACGCGGAAGGGCCTCTGCTGGGCAAGCGCGTCGTGATCAAGGACAACGTCGCTGTGGCCGGCCTGCCCATGCTCAACGGCACCTTCACGCTCGATGGCTACGTCCCGGAGATCGATGCCACCGTGGTCAGCCGGCTCCTGGATGCCGGGGCGACCATCACCGGCAAGGCTGTCTGTGAAGCGCTGTGCTTCTCCGGTGGGTCGCACACGGCGGCCAGCGGCCCGGTACATAATCCGCGGCGCCAGGGCTATTCGGCGGGCGGTTCGTCCTCGGGCTCCGCAGCGCTGGTCGCCGCGGGTGAGGTCGACATGGCCATCGGCAGCGATCAGGGTGGGTCCGTGCGCATCCCGGCGGCCTACTGCGGCGTGTACGGCATGAAGCCCACGCATGGGCTGGTGCCTTATACCGGCGCGATGCCTATCGAATCGACACTGGACCACCTGGGGCCGATTACGGCCAGCGTGCGCGACAATGCCCTTATGCTGGAAGTGCTGGCTGGTCCGGATGGCCTGGACCCCAGGCAGAATGCGCTGGCCCCCGCTGGCGGCTATCTGGATGCGCTGGGTCGCGGTGTTGTCGGCATGCGCATCGGCGTCCTGCGCGAAGGCTTTGCCCACGCCAACTCCGAGCCCTTCGTAGATGAGGCCGTACGCCAGGCGGCGGATGTGTTCCGCGCTTTGGGTGCCACGGTCGAGGACGTTTCATTGCCTGCTCACAGCCAGGGGCCGGCGATCTGGCTGGCGATAGCGGCCGAAGGAGCCTCCGAGCAGATGATGAAAGGCAACAGCCACGGCTTCAATTGGCGCGGCCTTTACCTGACCGGAATGATGGAACACCACGCTCGCTGGCGTGATCGCGCCGATGACCTTCCGGACACTGTGAAGATGACCTTCATCCTGGGGGAGTACGCCAATCGAAACTATCGAGGCCGCTTTTACGCAAAGGCGCAAAATCTCGCTCGCCGCCTGCGCGCTGACTATGACGGCCTGTTGAGCAGCTACGATCTGCTGTTGATGCCGACCCTGCCAGTTCGCGCCACACCGTTGCCGGCCCCGGACGCACCGCTGGCTGAAGTGTTGGCCCGCGCGTTCGAGATGCTGGGAAATACCTGTGGCTTCGACGCTACCGGTCATCCTGCCATGTCGATTCCCTGCGCCAGTCATGATGGTCTCCCGATAGGTCTTCAACTGGTCGGTCGACATTTCGCCGAGGCGGATATCTACCGTACGGCCCATGCGTTCGAGCAGACTACTGACTGGCGGACTCGCCAGTAACCCGGAAGAAATCTGACGCTCCGTGTCACCGCGCCGACCTCGGGTCGGCGCTCGCCTCCGGCAATTGCTGACCCGAAGCGGTCCCCCGAATACTGTCATCGCCTCTCACAGATGCCATTCCAGGTTCAGGAACGGCGTATTGGCCTCGGTGCCGGGCGTGTTGGCGGAGTTGTTGCCGAACTTGTTCTTCCAGTATTCGTAACCCACCCCGGCGAAGAGCGTGTTCTTCCTGCCGAACGTCAGCTCGCCCACGTCTACCAGCACAGCCGCGTGTACCAGCGTCTCGCTCACGGTGTCGTTGCCAAAGCTGTCCTTGCCCTTGGGCGGGACGAAGTTGGCGAAACCCCTGAATTTGAGTGATACCGAGCCGAGCTGGAACGGGGTGTCCCAGGCGGTTTCCACATAGTACGTATCGTCGAAGCGGATATCGTGCTCGCGGGCGAAGGGCAGGCCATTGTGGTTCTTCTCGGTGCGGTACATCAGGCTCAGGTCCCAGAAGCCCGGCACGTCGAAGTTGAGGGTCGGGCCGACGACGAACATGCGTTTTTCCGGCGCGAAAGCGGTGTTCTTGGTGTTCCAGTCGAGCCCGGCCGACAGCGACCAGTCGCGCACGGGGCCCCACTTGAAGTCCCGGTCGGAAATCTTGTTGAGTGACAGCTGATGGCGGTATACCACGTAGAATTCTGTGGCGCCGTCGTCGCTGCCTTCAGCCGGGTCCTTGCTATCGGAAAACAGCGCCTGTACGTCGAGGAAGTTGCCGCCGTACTGATATCCATCGACATAGGTGAATTCGACGATGTTCTTGGTGATCGAATCATCGATGCCCGGCTCGGCAAAGCGGGTGCCGTACAGGTAGCTGAAAGAGCTGTCGCTCCACTCGGCTGCCTGGGCAGCAACGACCGCGGTCAAGGACAGTACGCCGACGGCAAGGGCGTGGCAGGCGGGCAAGGTAGGTTTCTGCATCTTCTGTATCCCGTGAGTCATCCGCCGTTGACACGGGGGATTCCTGGTTCTTTTCCCGGTGGGGCTTTTGCGCAGGGCGCGCGTCTCCCGGCACGGCGCGGCTGGCCGCGCCTGTCGAGTTGTCCAGTGGGGAAGTGAGGGCCGGTCTGAAGGCAGCCGGTGGATCAGTCGTCGACCTGTATCAGCTGCCGTACGCCGTCCCAGGCTTCGGCGCGCATGCGTTCCAGGTCCAGCCCTGGAATCACGCCGTCGTCGACCACCATCCGGCCGCCGACCATGCTGTAGCGCACGCTGATCGGCTCGCCGGCGGCCACCGGCGCCAGCGCGGTGTCGTGGAAGCCGAAGAAGCGCGGATGATCCAGGCTGTAGATGACCAGGTCAGCTGCCTGTCCTATTTGCAGTGTGCCGACCGAGTCCAGCCCCAGCACCCTGGCCCCGCCGGCCGTTCCCCAATGGATCACGTCTTCGACCGTGGTGGCTGCCGCGCCTTGCTCCGCGCGATGGATCAGCCAGGCGGCATGCGCTTCAGCGACCATGCTGCCGGACTCGTTCGAGGCCACGCCGTCGACCCCGAGGGAGATTGGCACCCCGGCCTCGTACATCTGCGGCACCGGTGCGATACCGCTGCCCAACCGTGCGTTGCTAACCGGGCAGTGCGAGATGCCGGTGCCCGTTTGCGCGAGCATGCGGATTTCCCCCGGCTGCATATGGACCGCATGGGCGAACCATACGTCAGGGCCGAGCCATTCGTGTTCGGCGACGAACTCCACGGGCAGGCAGTTGTATTTTTCGCGGCAGAAGTTGACGTAGTTCTGCGTCTCCGAAAGGTGAGTGTGCAGGCGCAGGCCGAGGCCGCGTGCGGAGTGGGCCAGCTCGCGTAGCAGTGTCGGCGGTAGCGAGAAGGTCGGCGTGGTCGGTGCCACTACCACCCGGCGCATCGCATCCGGGGTGTCCTGGTGGTACAGCGATTTGAGTCGCTCGATGTCGCCGACCATCTGTTCCAGTGACTCCGGTTGCAGTGCCGTTTTCGAGAAGCCCGGATGCGCGCTGGCCGACTCCAGCGCCCCGCCCCGGCACAGGACGAAGCGCATGCCGAATGCTTCGGCCATGTCGAACAGCAGGTCGCCGGTCTCGGTGGTGCCGTTGGCATGGTAGAGGTAATGGTGATCGGCGCACGTCGTCACCCCGGACAAAAGCAGCTCGGCCATGCCCAGGCGCGCGGCGATCCGCGCCAGCTTCGGGGTGAAGAGGTTGAGGCGGGGATAGGGCACGCTGGCCAGCCAGCCTTGAAGGTCCTGGTTCATGCCCGCCGGCACCGCCTTGAGCAGGTTCTGGAACAGGTGATGGTGCGTGTTGATCCAGCCCGGGTACACCACTGAGCCACGTG
This sequence comes from Pseudomonas sp. PDM18, assembly GCF_014852585.1. Taxonomy (GTDB): domain Bacteria; phylum Pseudomonadota; class Gammaproteobacteria; order Pseudomonadales; family Pseudomonadaceae; genus Pseudomonas. Next base: position 290,793 of record NZ_JACVBX010000002.1, read on the forward strand.
CGTCGATGACGCGTTCACCGGGGTGAGCCGTCAGGCCCTCCGCCATTTCGGCGATGCGGCCGTCGACGATGCGGATGTCGACGTGGCCGGCCCGGGCGAGTGGCCCGTGCAGGCCGGTCATCACCGCCTGCGGGTTCTTGATCAGGGTGTTCTGAAGTCGAGTCATGGGCTTCTCCAGTCAGAGGGTGTGGGAGGCGGACTTGCTGGCCGTACTGTCGGGAGCGCTGACGCCGTTGAGCGTCGCGTTGAGCAGCACCGACACCAGGCAGGCGATCACCACGCTGCTGTGCAGGAAAGGCTGCGACCACTCGGGCAACTGCTTGAACAGGGCCGGCGCCATCACCGGCACCAGGGCGGCGACGATGGTGAAGCCGACGATCAGGATGTTGTAGCGATTGCGCTCGTAATCGACCTTGGCCAGGGTCTGAATGCCGGCCGCAGCGACCACGCCGAACATGGCGATCCCGGCGCCGCCGAGGGCGGCGGTGGGCATCGACGCGATGATCGCTCCGGCCTTGGGCACCAGCGCCACAGAGCACATCATCAGCCCGCTGATTGCCACTACCCAGCGACTGCGCACACCGGTGAGAATCACCAGTCCGACGTTCTCCATGAAGGCAATGAACGGGAACGCTGCGAACATTCCGGCAATGGTGCTTGCCAGGCCGTTGGCTCGCAGCCCGCTGATCACCTGTTTCTCGGCCACCGGTTTTTCGGTGATGTCGCCGATGGCCACGAACAGCCCCATGGACTCGACCATCTGCACGATCATCACCACCACCATGGTCGCAATCGGAATCAGGCTGAAGGTCGGCAGGCCGAAGTGGAAGGGGTAGGGCAGGGTGAGCCAGGGCGCTTCCTGTACGCTGTGGAAGCTACCCATGCCCAGGCTGTACGCCAGCCCCGCGCCTACCAGCATGCCGAGCAGCACCGCCATGTTGCGCAGCATTGGCGTGCCGTAGCGGTTGACCAGCAGGATGGTCGCCAGTACCACCACGGAGACGGCAAGATAGGCCGGTGCGCCGAAATCACTGGCGTGGCGGCCACCGCCGATCCACTCGTAGGCGATCGGGAACAGTTGCAGGCCGATCACCGTGACGATGCAACCGGTGACCACCGGTGGAAAGTACCGGCGCAATCGGCCCACGAGTGGTGCGGCGAGCAGGGTGAAGATTCCCGCGCCGATCACGGCTCCACACACACCGGTAAACCCAACCAGCGGGTCGCTGCCGATGGCGATGACCGGGCCGACGCTGCTGAACGCCACGCCCTGGAGGATCGGCAGGCGCACCCCGAACTTCCAGAAGCCGACGGTCTGCAGCAGGGTGGCGATGCCGGAGCAGAATAGCGTGGTGCTGATCAGCACCACGGTATCGGCTTCGGACATCTTCAAGGCGCTGGCTACGATCAGCGGCACGGCGATGGCGCCGATGTACGAGACGGCCATGTGCTGCAGGCCGAGGGTGAGCATTTGCCGGACCGGTAATACCTGGTCGACGGGGTGGACGGTGGAGACGGCTGACGACATGGGGAATCACCTCTTGCTGTTTTTATTGGGTTGAGAGGGGTATTCGTTCTGCGTGCCCGGAGCCGCCATCCACCGGCGCCGATGCTTTTTCTCAGCCGGCCAGACAGGCCGCGAATCCTTGGTTCAACGCCGCGCGGTCCAGGTCGCGGCCGATGAACACGATCTTGCTGGAGCGTGGTTCCGTGCCCCATGAGGTGGAGGCGCGGAACTCGACGAGGCTGTGCACGCCCTGCAGCACGTAGCGCTGATCCTGGTCCTTGACCGCCAGCACGCCTTTCATGCGGTAGAGGTTGTCGGCCTGCTGGACGCGCAGCTCGCTGATCCAGCGGTGGAAGGCGCCCAGGTTCACCGCGCCATCCACGGCGATGCCGACGGAAGACACACTGGGATCGTGGTCATGCGCCAGATCGTCGTGGTCGTGATGATGTTCTTCGGCGTGGTGATCGTGGTCAGAGCCGATTTCCATCAGTTTCTGGGTTGATTCGAACGCACCGACTCCGAGGATCTTCGTCAGGTCGATCGCCGCATAGCTGGAGGTCACCAGGTCCGCCGTGGCATTCAGGCCGCGAATCTTTTCGCTCAGGCTCTCCACCTCGACAGCGCTGACCAGATCGATCTTGTTGATGACGATCCGGTCGGCACAGACGATCTGGTCCACGGCCTGATTGTCCGCGCCGTCGAGCTGCAGGTCCTCCAGGTGCTGGGTGATGTGCTTGGCGTCGACCATGGCCACGATGGCGTCCAGTTCCACTTCCTCGGAAATCGGGTCGTTGATGAAGAAGCTCTGTGCCACCGGGTACGGGTCGGCCAGGCCGCTGGTTTCGATGAGGATGTGATCGAGCCGCACGGGGCGCGCCACCAGCTCGCGGACGATACGCACCAGGTCCTCGCGAACCTCCGCGGTGCAGCACACGCAGCCGTTGACCATCTCGTAGATTTCTTCGGTCTCGGAGCTGAGCACCAGGTCGCCGTCGATGCCGACTTCGCCGAACTCGTTTTCGATCACGGCAATCCTGCGACCATGGTTTTCCTTGAGGATGTAGTTGAGTAGCGTGGTTTTGCCGGCGCCGAGGAAGCCGGTGAGGATGGTCACCGGAATCTTGCGGTTCGGAGTCGGTTGCTGGAGTGGGCTGTTCATGCGGGCTCCTTCGATTGCGAAAAATGGCCGGTGGACGCCGGGCCGGGTTCGCCCCAGCGCAGCGCGGTTCCGGCGTCGAGGCCGAACAGGTCGAGGACACGGCCGAGGCTGTGATCGACCATTTGCGAAAGGGAGTGCGGGCGGGCATAGAAGGCCGGTACCGGCGGGGCGATGATGCCGCCCATCTCTGTGACGGCAGTCATGTTGCGCAGGTGGGCCAGGGTCAGCGGTGTTTCCCGGGCCATCAGCACCAGCGTCCGGCGCTCCTTGAGGGTGACGTCGGCGGCACGGCCGATCAGGCCGGTGGAGGTACCGGTCGCGATTTCCGCCAGGGTACGCATGGAGCACGGCGCGACTACCATGCCCAGGCAGCGGAACGAGCCGCTGGCGATTCCGGCGGCCACGTCGTCGGCGCGGTGGTAGTGGCTGGCCAGCGTAGTGACGTCCGTCAGTTTGTAGTCGGTTTCGTGGGCCATGGTCAGCAGCGCGGCACGGCTGATCACCAGGTGGCTTTCGATGTCCAGCTCGGCGAGCAATTCCAGCAGCCGCACGCCGTAGATAAAGCCCGACGCGCCGCTGATGCCGACCACCATCCGCTGGCGATTCATGACTGAAGGCTCTTGAGAAGATCACGGGCACGCTCGACGACGTCCTGGTCCAGTTGCGCCCTGATGCCGTCGAATCCCGAACCCCGGGTGGCATCCAGGCCCATCCGCGACGTGGTGCCGTTGACCGAGGAGGAGGGGTCCAGTGGGCTGCCAGGCAGGCCGTCGACGACGAAGATGTCCTGGTGGGGCTGGAAGTGCGTGGCCAGCGCCCAGAGCACCTGGCTGTCATCGGTGATGTCGATGTCACCGTCCACTGCGATCACGGTCTTCAGGTACGGGTCCCAGCCCAGCAGGGCGAGCATGATCTGCCGCGCTTCGCCATCGCGGCTCTGGTCCAGCGCCACGTAGCAATGGAAGTGGGTGCCGGAGTTGGGGTAATGCACGGCGGTGACGGAGGGGAAGCGTGCCTTGAGTTTCTCGCTCATCTCGGCTTCCCGTGGCAGCCGCGCCAGGGTCAGGTGTTCGGCGTAGCGGCCGCCAACCACGTCCACCAGCCAGGCGTCCTTGCGGCGCATCAGGGTGTCGACCCGCAGGACGTTGTTGGTCGAGCGGTCCGAGGAGTACCCGCTGAACTCGCCGAACGGGCCTTCTTCGGCATACCCGGCCGGGTCTATGGCACCTTCCAGGACGAACTCGGCGTAAGCCGGCACGCCGATGCCATAACGCGGGGTCCTGACCAGTTCCAGCGGTGCGCCGAACAGTCCGCCGGCCACGGCGCGCTCGTCACTGCCGAACGGTAGCCGGGCGGCGGCAGCCAGCATGAACAACGGGTGTGCGCCGACCACCATGGCCACGTGCAGTTCTTCGCCGCGCTCGCGGGCGCTTTGCAGCATGCGCCACAGGTGGCCACGAGAGTGCAGGCTGGTGGCGAGGGTCTGCCGGGCGTGGCGCATCGAGCGGTGGTAGCTCATGTTGGCGATGCCGGTGACCGGGTCCTCGGCGATGATGATCGCGTTGGTGATGTACGGCCCGCGGTCGCTGTCGAAATGCTTGAGCATCGGCAGTAGTGCCAGGTCCAGCGCTTCGCCCTCGAATACCTCGTCAAGCACCGGGCCGGTTTCCACATGGCGCGGCGGGATCGGTTGGTTGGCGCGGCTTTGGAAGGTTTCGTGCAGCTGCGCCGGGGTGACGCCGAAGATCCGTGCGATGCGGGTCCTGGAGGCGAACAGGTTGGTGATCACCGGGACGCCGAGCGAGCCGACCTTCTCGCAGATCAGCAGCGGGTCGCGGCCCTGCGCGGCCAGGGCATCGACCAGGGCGGTGACCTCCTGGTCGGCGGAAAGGGGGGACTCGATGGTGAGTACATCGTCCGGATACTGCCGGCGATAGCTGTCGATGAAATCGTGGAAATCCTGGGTATCGCCGAGGGTGGAGACAGGCATGCTTTCACCTCCTGGAAAAAAACAGGCGCGCAGGGCCGAGGGCGACGTTCGATCGAAAGGCCAGTGGCCTGCCCGATCGAACACCGGTTCATCTGTGCGCCTGGAAGTCCCGCTGTGTTACAGGTAGGTCTTGCGCAGACGGGCGTCTGCCTCGACCAGGTTCCTGGGTGGCGGTGTCGGCTCGATGCCGCACAGCCGGGCGATGTTGTTGCCCAGGTAGTCCTCGAGGTGGTCCTCGTCGATGCCCAGGCCCTGGGGTGCCGGTGAGCACAGCACTTCCAGTTCCCGCAGCCACATGCCCGGCTCGTTCGGCGGCGAGTCGGTGCCGAACACGATCTTGTGGCGTGGCAGGTCTTTGGCGAACTCGACGATCCGCGACTGGAAGCACCAGCCGGACTCGCAGTACACGTTCGGCGTGTCCATGGCCATCCAGAACGCCTCGAACGAGTAGTTGCCGCCAGTCTGGATGCCGAAGTGGCCGATGATGAAATTGACCATCGGGAACTCGCGGATGATTGGGTAAAACATCGTCGGGATGGTGTAGGGCCCGTCGCCGGTGTGGATCAGCACCACGATGTTGTACTTGGCGCAGACCTTCATTGCCGGACGTAGCCAGTCGAGTGCGCGGTCCGGGCGATAACCGTGCATGTTGGCGTGCAGCTTGAGCATCTTGAAGCCGTATTCCTTGACGTGGAATTCCAGCTCCGCCGCACCGTTTTCCGGGCCCCAGCGCGGGTTGAAAGTGAAGTTGCCGATGAAGCGGTCCGGGTACTTCACGCAGAGTTCGGCGACATAGGACATGTAGTCGCGCACGCCCTCGCGGCCCCGGCGGTTGCCGTCGCGGTAGCCGGTGTTGCCCGGCGGCGGCTGGATGAAGCCCATGTCGATGCGGCGCGGTTTGCCGTTGATCATGTACGGGCCGTCCATCAGCTTGAGCATGCGCTCGCCAGTGAAGGGTTCGCCGGTGTGGCGCCAGGCCTCATCGACCAGATTGGTGGGGTGCAGATGGGTATCGATGATCATGGGTTCAGCTCCTGGCCAGTTGAGTCGTGACAGTGCGCTTGAGTTGCGCCTCGGCTTCGGAAACGGAACGCGGCGGCGGAGTCGGCTCAAGCCCGATCATTCGCGCGGTGTTGTTGCCCAGGTATTCCTCGAGGGTGTCCTCGTCGAGGTTCAGGCCCTGGGGCGGCTCATGGCAGAGCACTTCCAGCAGGCGTAGCCACATGCCCGGCTCGTTCGGCGGAGTGTCGGTGCCGAAGAGGATCTTGTGCGTCGGCAGGACCTTGGCGAATTCGACGATCCGCGATTGCAGGCACCAGCCCGACTCGCAGTAGACGTTGGGCAGTTCCATCGCCCATTGCATCGGCTCGAACACATAGACCCCGCCGGTCTGCACGCCGAAGTGGGCCATGATGAAGTTGACGTTGGGGAATTCCTTGATCATCGGAACCCATTCCGATGGGATGCTGTAGGGCCCGTCGCCGGTGTGCAGCTTGACCGGGATGCCCAACTCGGCGCACTTCTCGAAGGCCGGGCGCACCCAGTCCAGTGCGCGGTCGGGGCGATAGGCGTGCATGTTGGCCTGCATCTGGACCATCTTGAAACCATGTTCCCTGACATAGCGCTCGATCGCTTCGACGCCGTTCTCCACGCCGCAGCGCGGGTTGTAGACGAAGCAGCCGATGAAGCGGTCCGGGTAGGTCTGGACCATCTTCAGGGTGTAGGCCATGTAGGCGTCGATGGATTCGCGACCGCTGAGTTCGCCGTCGGTCCAGGTGTAGATGGTGTTGCCTTGCGGCGGCTGGATGAAGGCTTTGTCGATGCGGCGAGGTTTGCCGTTGACCACGTACGGGCCATCCATCATCTCCAGCAGACGCTCGCCGGTGAACGGGTCGCCGTCATGCCTCCAGGCCAGGTCGACCTGGTCAGTTGGATAGCAGCTGATATCGATGATCATTGAAGTCGATCTCCTGATAGCGGGGAAGGGAACCTTGCGGTTCGCAGCAACCACGTCCCGGATAATCGGCCGTTTCTATGCGCGACAGGCTCGCGCATTCCCTCGCCCGGTCGCATCCGCTCTGGGACGCTGGCTGCTTGGTGGGCAGTATTGGAAGGGGGCAGAAGGTTCGTACAATATTAATTGGGCGAGGAGTTGATACGTGCTCGATATGGCCGTTCGCCGGTGTGGCGTTGCGCCTGCCACCGGCCTGTGCGCGGCGGGTTCAGCCCTGCGTTCGCGCAGCCATCCGCTTGATCAATTCCACCACCGGCGCTACCCGTTCCGCCTGTCCTGGCGGCCATACCGCGTACAGGTTGTAATGCGCTGGAATCTCCGCCTCGTTCAGTTCCACCAGACGCCCTGCGCGTAAGGCGTCCGCCGCGAGCAGGCCGCGCACCAACCCTGCGCCGACCCCGGCTTCGGCCGCTGCGATGAGGTTCGCTGCATTGTCGAAGACCATCCGTGCGCCCGGCTCGATCGGCGCCATCCCGACCGAATCCAGCCATGGAATCCACGAGCGGCGCGTGTACCCCAGCAGCGGCAGTTCCAGTACCTGCTCCGGGGTGAGCGGGACCTGTAAACCATGGCGCTCCAGCAACGCCGGAGAGGCCACTGCCACCACCCGGTCACCGCAGAGCTGCGTCATCTCGCAGTCCTCCCAGTCGCCGTAGCCGTAGCGCAACGCCAGGTCCACCCGCTCGAAGGAAACGCGCTCGGTGCGTGGCATCGACAGCAGCGCCACCTCATGCTCGGGCAGCGCATCGAGCAATTCGGGGAGCCGTGGATTGAGCCAGCTCTGGGCCAGTTCGCTGTCCACATCCAGCGTCAGTCGTTGCGCTACCCGGCGGTTCTTGACCGATGACAGCGCCCGGTCGATCTGCGCCAGGCCGTCGCTCAGGACGCTGGCGAACAACTGGCCGGCGTCGGTCAACTTGCTGCCGCCTCCTTCGCGCACGAACAGCGCCTGCCCGACGAAGTCTTCGAGGCTGCGGATCTGCTGGCTGATCGCGCTGTGGGTGAGGTCGAGCTTGCGCGCAGCGCTGGAGAAGCTGCCGCTGCGGGCGGCCTGGATGAAAGCACTCATGGACTGCACCGACGGGTATCGCTTGTACATGCTGTTAGTCCTGCTTACACACGATGGCAGAAATCGTTGCTGGCCCGAATTTTCCCGGGTTACCACTATTCGGTCACCAGGCCCGCGCAAAGACGGGCCGCTCTCCTGGAGCCTGACAATGATCGAGTTAACGGTAAACGGCGAACGACACGAGCTGGCAGAGGCGTCACCGTCCATGCCGCTGTTGTGGGTGTTGCGAGACCACCTGAAACTGACCGGCACCAAGTTCGGTTGCGGCATGGGCCTGTGCGGCGCCTGTACCGTGCACCTGGATGGCATCGCGGTGCGTTCGTGCCAGCTGCCGGTTGCCGCCGTCGCGGGGCACCGCATCACCACCATCGAAGGCTTGTCGCCCAATGGGCAGCATCCGCTGCAGTTGGCCTGGGTTGCCGAAGATGTTCCGCAATGCGGTTACTGTCAATCCGGCCAGATCATGTCCGCCGCCGCGCTGCTCAGCACCGGGGCGGTGGTGACCGATGACTCGATCCGCAACGCCATGTCCGGCAACCTGTGCCGCTGCGGCACCTACGGGCGGATCAACAAGGCCATCAAGCGTGCGGCGTCCGCGCCGAAGGAGGCGTGATGAGACTTGTCGATGACGGGACTGTCGAGCCGTCGCGCCGGCGTTTTCTCAAGCAGGCGGCCACCGTCGCTTCCGGCCTGGCGATTGCGTTCTATCTTCCCTCTGACGCGGCAGCGACGCAGGCCAACGGCCCGGCTCCAGGCGGTGATTTCGAGCCAAATGCCTGGGTGCGGGTACTGCCCGACGGCACGGTGAAACTGGTGGTGCACAAGCACGATTCCGGCACCGGCACCCAGACCGCGCTGGCTGCATGCGTGGCGGAAGAGCTGGACGTCAACCCGATGATGGTGCAGGTGATCACGCCGGAAAATCCATTCTTCGAGGCCTACATTCACCCGATCTGGAAGGTCTATTCCACGGGCGGCAGCACCAGCGTTTCGCTGGAGTACGAGCGCTTGCGCACGGCAGGCGCGACAGCCCGCGCGCTGTTGATCGCGGCGGCTGCCAAGCGGTGGAAGGTCACTCCCGAGAGCTGCACCACTGAAGACGGTCGGGTGCTGCACGCCTCCAGTCAGCGCAGCTGTGGTTACGGTGAGGTAGCGGGGCTCGCCGCGCAACTGCCGGCGCCGGCCAAGGTCACGCTGACGGATCCGCGGCAGTTCAAGTACATCGGCAAGTTGCGCCACAAGCGGGATGCGGCGGCCAAGGTCTGCGGGCGCTTCACCTACAGCATCGACGTGACGCTGCCGCAGATGCTGGTGGCGGTGGTCCAGCGCGCGCCGGTGATCGGCGCCAGGGTACTGAAGCTCGACTCCAGCGCGACGCTGCAGGTGCCGGGCGTGCGCAAGGTCATCGCGATTCCAGGCCGGCCCGATGTGCTGGGGGGCAACCAGGAGGGCGTCGCTGTCCTTGCCGACAACTATTGGGCTGCCCATCAGGGGCGCGAGTTGTTGCAGGTGCAATGGAGCGATTCGCCCCTGGGCGCTTTCGATAGCGATCAGCTGGCGGCCGCGCAGGCAGCGGCCGTTGGCGACAAGGCCGCACAACGGGTTACCGCACTGGCGGCGGGGGATGTCACGGCGCAATGGCCGAAAGCCGCGAAGTTGCTCGAGGTTGACTATCGCATGCCTTACAAGGTGCAGAACCCGCTGGAGCCGGTGTGCATCACCGCCCAGGTATCGGACAACGCCATCAGCTACTGGGGCGGGGTACAGGTGCCGTCGTCGGCGCTGGAGGCCGCGGAAAAAGTGTGCGGGATCGGCAAGGACAAGGTCACTATCCACGAGCTGGTGTCCGGCGGCAGTTTCGGCGCGCGTGAGTCCAAGTACTGGCTGTTCGAGGTGGCCTATCTGGCGCAACAGGCCGGGGTGCCGGTCAAGCTGATGAACAGCCGCGAAGACGAAATGCGCGCGCTGTTCATGCACCCGGCCACCTTGCACCGCGCCAAGGGCTCTCTGGACGCCAAGGGGCAACTGACCGCCTTGCAGCTCAATGCGGTATCGCCGGCCTCGCCGGAGCAGTGGGAGCCTGGCTATTTCGAGCGCCCGGACCACATGGACTACAGCACCACCGAAGCCATTACCGCGTGGGATTTCGCCTATCGCCCGGCGAATCTGGACCTAGCGTGGGTCCGGCATGAAAGCGGGGTGCCCAGCGGCTGGTATCGCTCGGTGAGCTTCATCCCCAACGTGTTCGCCGTGGAAAGCTTCATGGACGAACTGGCCCATGAGGCGGGGCTGGACCCGCTGGCGTTTCGCCTGGCCAACATGCACGAACGGCCCCGTCACGTCGCAGTGCTCAAACAGGCCGCTGAGCGCGCCGGCTGGGGCCAGCCTTTGCCAGAAGGAACGGCATTGGGCGTCGCCACCAACCAGGGGTACACCAGCTTCATTGCGGTGATCGCCAGGCTTTCCCGAAAGGACAGTGCCATCAGCGTCGACAAGCTCACCTGCGTGGTCGATTGCGGTCTGGCGGTGTCGCCAGGAGGCGTCGAGGAACAGATCTATGGTGGCCTGATGTGGGGCCTCGGCCACGCGCTGTTCGACCGCATGGACATCAAGCAGGGGCGGGTGGTGCAGAGCAACTTCCACGACTACCGGGTGACCCGCATGTCGGACATGCCGGCCGTGGACATCCTGGTGCTGGACGGCGAGCCGGGCAAGCCCGGCGGCGTTGGTGAGCTGGGCAGCCCGTCGGTGGCTCCGGCCATCGCCAATGCCCTGTTCAGCCTGACCGGCGTGCGCCAGCGCTCGACGCCACTGACCCTGGGGTAGCCGCCATGGACCTGCGCCTGCTGCGGTACTTCATGGCCCTGGCTGATGAGTTGCACTTCGGCCGGGCTGCCGAGCGGCTGCACATCTGCCAGCCGCCGCTGAGCCAGCAGATCCGACTGCTGGAAGAGGAGCTGGGGACACCGCTGTTCGAACGCAGCCACCATCGGGTCGAGCTGACGGCGGCCGGACAGATGCTCAAGGAGCAGGTGCCACTGGTGTTCGAACAGCTGGAGCGCGCGCTGGCCCTGACTCGCCAGACCGGCCGGGGGCAGGTCGGCGAGCTGGAAATCGGCATGATCAGTTCGGTGATGATCGGTGTGCTGCCACGGGCCCTGCACCTCTTCCGCGAGCGCTACCCTCAGGTGACCTGGCGCCTGCATGAAATGACCCCCGCGGCACAGGTCAAGGCGTTGAAGGAAAAGCGCATTGATGCCTGCGTGTTCCGGGTCGGTTACGACGATCCGCAGTTGCGTAATGAACTGCTGCTCTACGAACCGATCCGCGTGGTCATGCCGGCCGACCATCCGTTAGCCCGGAGCGACAGCGTGGCGCCGGCGGATCTGGCGCAGGAGCCTTTCGTGGCGCTGGAGCTCAAGCAATCGCGCTTTGCCGACTTCCTCTTTCAGTGCTGCATCAAGGCCGGGTTCACCCCCCAGATCCGCCAGCAGGTCATCGAGGTGCAAACCTTGCTGAGCCTGGTGCGGGCTGGTTTCGGTGTGGCACTGCTGCCGGCGTCCATCGAGCCGATGGCGCCGGCGGGGCTGGTATTTCGACGTCTGGTACCCGCTCTGCCGGAAGTGCCTCTGTATGCCACCTATCGTGCGGATGACGACTCGCCGGTGATCAAGCTGTTTCTCGATACATTGCGGGAGCTGGTCAGCGAGGATGAACGCAAACCCGAAGGATCGTACCCGTAGGAGTTACCGCCCAGTGCGACTGGCTGATCTTGCTCGTGACCTTCTTTAACCGTTGCAGGTTCGTTGCCACACGGTTCAGCGCCTTGTTCTTTGGTCGCTACCGAACCGGAGCGGACATTCCCCGAGCCCCTACATGCCGTTGTGGAAGTCGCTGTGCTCCAGCTCGATGCGCTCGCGCAGGCCTTTCATGCTGTGGCCATATTCGCCCAGCACCCGCAGCGCCCAGTCGGCCCGGCGGCGGATGCGCAGGTCGTCTTCACCGGTGGGGTCGGAGGCGTTCAGGACCTGGTCGACCTGGCGGATGACCAGTTGCTCGGGCAGGTAGCAGATGCGCGAGTTCTTGTAGCTGGAGGCGCGCAACTCGGAGAGCGGGTAGGAACCGCCCAGGCCCGCCGATACGCCCACCAGTAGCGCCGGCTTGTGCGCCAGTTCGGCGTAGCCGGCGTAGAGGAACAGGTTCTTCAGCGCCGGGCAGGCCATGCCGTGCCATTCGGGGGATATCACCACCAGAGCATCGGCGCGCTGCAGTTGCCCGGTCTGCTCCACCCAGGCCTGGTCTTCGATCGATGCCGGCCACAGCGGCAGCGGAGTTCGGCCGAGGTCGACGATGTTGGCAGTGCTGCAGATTTCCAGCGCCTGCAGGCGCGCAGCCAGGTAGCGGGCCACCTTGGAGGATTGGCTGGATGCCTGGCTGGAGCCGGCGATCAGGGTGACGTTCAGGTTCATCGGGCGATCTCCGGTACTTCTTTTGTTTGCGACTGTGGCTGGGCATTACGCACCAGCGGCCAGAACACTTCCTGTTGCCAGCTCACCGGATGCATGTCCTCGATGCCATAGGCCGGGGGACGGCGGCGGGTGATCTTCGCGGTGCCGAACAGCACGTCCCAGAAGAACAGCAGGTTGCCGAAGTTGCCCTTGTAGTTCGTCACGCCGTCCTCTGCGTTCAGGCCGTGGTGCGCCGAATGGGTGGAGGGCGTGGAGATGGTCCGCTCCAGCAGCCACATCAGCGGGCGCAGTGCGCGGATGCGATAGAGCTTGTCGTCCCAGGCGACGCTGCTGTGCGCGCCGAAGATCACCAGCATCTTCACGATCAGGTAGCCGTAATAGAAGTTGGCCAGCCCGAGGTAGACCAGCGCGCTGGTCAGCCAGATGCCGGGCATCAGCAGGTAGTAGAAGCTGTTGTTGCGATAGACGATGCGGATGCTCATGTACGGCGCCGAATGGTGCGCGCGGTGCAGGGCGTAGAGGAAGGGGACGCGGTGGGTCAGGCGGTGCCACCAGTACTGGGTCATGTCGTCGAGCACCAGGAACAGTCCGAGGGCGGCGTACCACGGCAGGTCCGCCAGTTGGCCCTGCCATTGCGGGGCGAAGTGGCCCAGCAGGTGATTGGTGGTGAACAGGATCAGCGGGAAGGTGATCAGCAGCAGGATGCCCGAGCCGAAGATTTCCACCATGGCATCGCGGCGCCGGGAGGCGGGCTGACGGAAGCGGGCGCAGGCCATTTCCAGCAGGATGAAGGCAACGAAAATGGCGACCACCACGGGGGTTGGATTATTGGCGAGCAGTTCAGAGTTCATGGCACTCTCTTCTTGTTAGCTTCTTGGTTGCCCCTCGGGGCGCAGCAAGCACAATAAGAAAACAAGGGCTCGGCCCGCGTCAGGCGTGAAATGGACAGAAATCCCCGAGAAGTGGCCAATCCTCAGCGTTACCATCGCGGCTCGCTGGGGCAGGTACTGGAGCGTTACCTGCTGGGCATGCGCCGGCATCGCGAGGGCGACTACAGCATGGTTGCCCTGGAAGAGCTGCTGGCCGAGGCGCAGCAGCATGACCCCGCCATCGGATTGCACCTGTTCGGGCAGTTCACGGCGCAGGACCGCCACATCCTGGCGATCTCCGCCGGCTACTGCGCCACTGTTGGCGAGGCCCTGCAGCTCTGGGCGCGATACGGGCGGCTGGCGTCGGACATGGACACGCTCGATTACGTCGAGGACGACCAGGGTGCCGGGGTGGAGGTGATGATCGATGCCCCGGTGGATCTCGCCCGTTTCACCGTCGAGCACTATTTCGTCATGAGCCTCACCGTGATGCGCGAGGCTACCGGCTGCGTGATCAAACCGTCGCGCGTGGAGTTCAGCCATCCGCGCCCTGCCTATCACGCACAGTATGCCGAGGCATTCGGCGTACCGGTGGAATTTGCCAGTCGCGGCAATCGCCTGTACTACGCGAAAGAGGATCTCGCCAGGCCGCTGGTGGGTCGTCACGCCGGTATGCTCGAGATCATCTGCCAGGAGCTGGATCGTCGTCTGGGGCGCCAGCGGCAACTCAGTGGCTGGGCGGGGAAGCTGGCGCGGAACATGCGCCGGGCCCTCGCCGAGGGGCGGGTGCCGGGCCTGGAGGAGCAAGCCGCGGCCTTGCACCAGAGCGCTCGGACCTTGCGCCGGCGGCTGGAAGAGCAGGGGCTGAGCTTCCGCCAGTTGCTGGATCTGGTTCGTGGCGAGCTGGAGCAGCACTTCGAGTTGCAGGGGCTGACTGCCGGCGAAATCGCTACACGCCTGGGCTACGGCGACCAGGACGCCTACCAGCACGCCCGCCGTCGTTGGCGCGAGGCCGGTTGACCTGCTCCGGGTGAACTAAGCCGGTCCGGATTCAGCCCTCGGTTGGGTAGGCCTCCGTTACGCGCGCCTGCTCATTTCACGACAGGTGCCACCATGGCGCGGCGTTTCACAGTTGCTACAGTTACTCCGCAAGCGGTGGCACGGCAGTGTGTCGGGAGAGCAGCTCTGGCACGCCATCGGCAAGGAATCCGAATCGACGGAACAAGGAACAGACCGTGTCCACGCGTGAGCAGATTGCAAGTCTGGAAGCCGCCGTATCGGCGCAGGTACTGGGTCAGGAAGAAACCGTCCGGCATATCCTGCTGGGGCTCCTGGCCAATGGTCATGTGCTTCTGGAAAGTCTCCCCGGCCTGGCCAAGACCCGCACCGTCAAGGCGCTGTCCAGATATCTCGATGCGCGGATGAGCCGCGTGCAGTTCACTCCCGACCTGTTGCCCTCTGACATCACCGGGGCGGAAATCCTCCAGCAGACGGAGCAGGGCAACCAGCTGAAATTCCAGCCGGGGCCGCTGTTCGGCAACGTCATCCTCGCCGACGAGATCAACCGCGCGCCGGCCAAGGTCCAGGCGGCGTTGCTCGAAGCCATGGAGGAGCGCCAGATCACCGTGGCCGGGCAGACCCACCGCATGCCGGGGCTGTTCATGGTGCTGGCGACGCAGAACCCCATTGAGCAGGAGGGCACCTACCCGCTGCCCGAGGCGCAGATGGACCGCTTCCTGATGAAACTGCTGATCGACTATCCACGGGTCGAGGACGAATCCCGCGTATTGCAGCTGGTGCGCGCCGAGGAGCGCAGCCAGCAGGCCGGCGCGGCGCCCGAGGCCATCACGCCGCTCGCGCAGGAAGCCGTGTTCGCCGCCCGCAAGGAAGTCGGCGACGTGTATGTGTCAGAGGCCATCGACCGCTACCTCATCGACTTGATCAATGCCACGCGGCGTCCCGCCGACTACGACGCCGACCTGGCGCGCTGGCTGAAGGTCGGCGCCAGCCCGCGCGGCGGTATCAGCCTGGACCGTGTGTCGCGCGCCCACGCCTGGATGGCGGGCAACGACTACGTCACTCCCGATGACGTGCGTGCCGTGGTGCACCCGGTGTTGCGCCATCGCCTGCTGCTGTCCTATGACGCCGTTGCCGATGGCGTGGCGGCCGATCAGGTGATCGACCGTCTGCTCGACAAAGTGGCGATCCCGGCCTGAGGAGGGTTTCCATGGCCGAATCGCAGCCGGTTGCCGATGGTTTTGTCTATGCCTCGCTGCCGCAGCTGATGCTGCTGGAGCATCGCGTGCGCGGGCTGAGCTTTCTGTCGCGGCAACCGCTTTCCAGCATCCTTTCTGGCAGCCATGCGGCGCGCCTGCGCGGGCGTGGGCTGAGCTTCGACGAGTTGCGCCAGTACAACCCCGGCGACGACCTGCGCCACCTGGATTGGCGTGCCTCGCTGCGCTACGGCAAGCCCTTCGTGCGCAGCTACACCGAGGAGCGCGACCGGCCGACCCTGCTGCTGGTGGACCAGCGCATGAGCATGTATTTCGGCTCCCGGCGCAGCTTCAAGTCGGTGCTCGCCGCCGAGCTGGCCGCGCTGGGCGGCTGGATGGCGCTGCAGGCCGGCGACCGAGTCGGCGGCCTGGTGTTCGGCGACCGCAACATCGAGTACATCCGCCCCCTGCGCAGCCGGTCGAGGGTGGAGGCGCTGTGCGCGTCCATCGTCCGGCACAATCATGCGCTGCATGCCACGCGCAGTGACGAGGACTCACCGGGGCAGCTGGACCGCGTACTGCGTCAGTCTCTGGGCGTGGCCGGCCACGACAGCCTGGTGGTGATCATCAGCGACTTCGCCGGTGTCACTGAGCAGACGCTGCAACTGCTGCGGCAATTGAGCGCGCACAACGATGTGCTGGCCCTGCAGGTCTTCGATCCCATCGCCATCAAGCTGCCTGATAAGGGACGGGTGACGGTTACCCAGGGCGAGCTGCAGGTCGAACTGGAGGTGGGCCGGCGCCAGGTGCACCGGCCGCTGGGTGAGTTTCTTTCCGGGCGGCTCAAGGATGTCGCGACGCTGCTGCGCCGCAGCCAGGTGCCGCTGATGATGTTCAGCAGCGGCCGCGACGCCCTGGAGCAGTTGCGCGGCGAACTCGGGCGCCTGGCGCGATGAGCGTCCCCAGCATCGATCAACTCCAAGAGCTGGCGCCGCCGGCTCCGCTGGTCAGCTACTGGCCGCAGACCTGGGCCTGGGTCTGGCTCACCATCGTGCTGCTGCTGATCCTGGCAGCCTGGGGGTTCTCGCGTTACCGGAAATGGCAGCGTGATCGCTACCGGCGCGAGGCGCTGGCCCTGCTCGATGAACTCGGTGCGGCCATCAGAGAGCCGTCCCATCGATTGGCCGCGCTGCGCCAGTTGCCGATTCTGGTCAAGCGTGTCGCGCTGTCGATGCCCGATGGTGCGGCTTCGGCGCCTCTGGGTGGCGTCGACTGGCAGGCCTTTCTGCTGGCACGCAGCCCGACGGCGCTGCCGGCCGATCTGCAGCGGCAACTGACGCTGCTGGCATACGCACCTGACTCCAGGGTTGCGAATATGGACGAGCAGGAGGTGCAATCCCTCCTGTCGACCTGCCGGCAATGGATCGAGGTGCACCATGTGGCAGCTTGACTACCCCTGGTTGCTACTCCTGCTGCTCTTACCCTGGCTCGCCTGGCGCTACCTGCCGGCCTACCGCGAGTCGCGCAGCGCCCTGCGGGTGCCGTTCTTCGCCGCCATGAGCCACGCGGCGGGCCAGGAGCCGAGCCGTGGCGGCGCCGCTGGCGGGCGCTGGCAGTTGCCGCTCAACCTGCTGGTCTGGGCACTGGTGCTGCTCGCCTGTGCGCGCCCGGTGCTGGTGGAGAAGCCCATCCAGCGCGTGCAGCCGATCCGCGACCTGATGCTGGCCATCGACATCTCGCAATCCATGGAAACCAGCGACTACCGAGATGCCACAGGCAATCGCGTGGATCGTCTGAGCATCGTCAAGGGCGTGGTGCGCGACTTCATCGGCCAGCGCAAGGATGACCGCATCGGCTTGATCGTCTTCGGCACCGGCACTTTCGCGCAATCGCCGCCGACCCAGGACCACGTCAGCCTGCTGATGCTGCTGGACGAAGTGGGCATAGGCATGGCCGGGCCCAACACCGCCCTGGGCGACGCCATCGGCCTGACCCTCAAACTGCTGGAAAACGCGCCGGAACAGCAGAAGGTGCTGATCCTGCTCACCGACGGCAACGACACCGGCAGTGCCATCACGCCGAGCCACGCCGCGGCCATGGCCCATGAGCGCGGTGTGGTGGCGCACACCATCGGCATCGGCGACCCCGAGGCCAGCGGCGAGTCGAAGGTGGACCTGCAGACCCTGCGCGATATCGCCCATACCACCGGCGGACGGTTCTTCCGCGCGGGCGACCGCGAGGCGTTGCAGGAAGTCTACGCGACGCTGGACCAGATCACCCCGCACCAGGTGAAAACCCTCAGCCACCAACCCAAGCGCGACCTGTTCTGGCTGCCGCTGGGCGCTGCCTTGCTGTTGCTGCTGGTGGCGCATGTGCTGGCGGCCATTGCCGGGCGGCTGGCCGTTCCGCGTGCGGCGCAGGTCGGCCAGGAAACGGAGGGCTGATGGATATCGATCTCAGCGCCTTCCATTTCCTCCGCCCGGTATGGCTGCTGCTTCTGCTGCCGGGCATCCTGCTGCCGCTGCTGTGGAGCCGCCGCCACGACCTCGCGCGGCGCCTTGACGGGATCATTGCGCCGCACCTGCTGCTGCATCTGGTGATCACCCCGGCCGACCAGCACCGCGTGCGCCCGGTGCAACTGCTGGGCGCCTTGCTGGCGATCGGCGGCGTGGCCGCTTCCGGGCCAACCTGGGAGCAAGATCGCCCGGCTTTCCTGGAGAACCGCGCGCCGCTGATCCTGGCGCTGGATCTGTCGCCGTCGATGGCCGCCAACGATGTTCCGCCCTCGCGCATCGAGGCGGCCAAGCACAAGCTGCACGATCTGATCGCCCGCCGGCCGGGCAGCCCCACGGCGCTGATCGCCTATGCCGGCAGCGCGCACCTGGTGCTGCCCGCGACTCAGGACGCGGCGCTGCTCGATAGTTTCCTGCAGGCGCTTTCGCCCGGCCTGATCCAGAGCGAAGGCAAGGATGCGCTGGGCGCCATCGAGAAGGCCGTGCAACTGCTGGCCGCCGAGCAGTCGCCGGGCACGCTGGTGTTGCTGACCGATGGCGCCGACAAGCAACAGTTCGACGCCATCGACAAGGCGCTGCGCGGGAGCGATCTGCAGGTGTTGGTGCTGGCAGTCGGCAGCCAGGATGGCGGCCTGCTCGCCGGTGGCCAGCAGGACTCCGCGGGCCGTCCCTTGCTCGGCACTTTCGACGCTGAAGGACTGAAGGGCCTGGCGGACGCCGCGGACGCACCGCTGGGCAGCCTGACCCTCAACGACGACGACCTGGACTGGATCGAACTGCACGCCCAGCAGCATTTCCGGGCTGCCCAGGGTGATGAGCGGCAACTGCACTGGAAGGACGCCGGCTACTGGTTGTGCTGGCCCTTGCTGCTGCTCGTGCTGTTGAGTGTACGCAAGGGCTGGAAGGTGCACTGGCTGAGCGCGCTGCTGTTCGCCGCGAGTCTGGGCGGACTGCCGCAGCCGGCGCGCGCCGGCGTGCTCGCCGATGCCTTCTTCACTGCCGATCAGCAGGGGCGCTGGGCGTTCGAGCACGGGCACTACCCGCAGGCGGCGGCGCGGTTCCGTGATCCTTTCTGGAAAGGCCTGGCCGCTTACCATGCGGCGGACTACCCGCTGGCGCTGGCCAGCTTCGCCCGGCTGGACACGGCGCAGGCGTACTTCTACCTGGGCAACACCTACGTGCGCCTGTCGAAGTTCGACCAGGCCGTCGGTGCTTATCGCCAAGCGCTGGCGCGGCAGCCGGAGTTCCCGCAGGCCACGGCGAACCTGGCATTGGCGCTTGCCTTGCAGAAGGACCGTGAGGACCAGCAGGAGGCCGGGCCACCCGACGAGAAGCCCGACCAGGAGGTTTTCGACAATACGGCTGACAAGGGCAAGAACGTGGTGCTCAAGAAAGGCGCGGCCGAGTCGGACGAGCAGTGGCTGAACAACCTGAGCACCTCGCCGGCACAGTTCCTGCGCCGCAAGTTCATGCTGCAGGACGCGGCGGCGGGGGCGGGCTCATGACGCGCGTGTTGGCAATCCTGCTGCTGTGCCTGCCGTTGCTCGGCTTCGGCGCAGAACCCGAGGTAAAGGTTCGCGCCCAGCTGCTGCCGGGGGATTCGGTGATGGTGGGCGGCACGCTCAACCTGCAGCTCGACCTGCTGGTGGACACCTGGTTCAGCCAGCCGCCGCAATTGCCGCCGCTCAAACTGGTCGACGCAGTGGTCTCCGAGCCGGCCAGCGAGGCCACGCACCTCACCGAGAAGATCGGCGGCAAGACCTTCTTTGGTCTGCGCTTCCATTACCAGATCACTCCACAGTCGGCGCGCGCTTTCGCTATCCCGCCGCTGGATATTCAGGTGCAGCCGGGGCAGGGCAGTGGTCCGGTGCAGGTGCACAGCCAGGCGCTGCACTTCACGGCACGCCAGCCCGCCGGCGCAGGTAGCGAATCGGCGCAGCGCCTGGTGGCGAGCCGGGTGACCATCAGCCAGGAACTCACGAAGTCCCATGAACCGCTGCGTGTGGGCGACAGCGTGACGCGCAAGGTGCACGTCCGCGCCGAGGGCGCACAGGCGATGCTGATTCCCGCACCGGCATTCACCGACGTCGATGGCCTGCGCCGCTACCTGCAAGCACCGACCGTGCAGCCCCTGAGCGATGGGCGTGGCGGAGTGCTGGGCGGCGAACGAATGGACGCGGTGACCTATGTGGTCACCCGCGCCGGCGACTTCCAGCTTCCTGCCATCGAGTTGCCCTGGTGGTCGGCGGACAGCGGCGAAGAACATTCGGCCTCCGCCCCCGCATTGAAGCTGTCGGCCAACGGGTCGGCTGTCTATGAAGCGCCTTTCTCGATCAGTGACGATCTGCGCGAACTGGGCCGCCGGGCGCAGGTGCGTATCGCCAGCCACTGGCTGGCATTGGCCGTCGCGCTGATGCTACTGGCGGCGTTTGCCTATGTGCTGCGCACCTGGGGTGGACCGTTGCGGGTAGCCGTGCTGGGCGCTGTCGAACGCCGCCGCCAGGCCTGGTGGGAGTCGCCTGCATACGCTTGGCGACAGGTCCGCCAGCAGCTCGATGGCGACCCGCCACAGGTGGGGGCGCTGTATCTGTGGCTTCGTCGGACGAACGGTTGTCGTGAAATGAGTGCAGCGATTCCTGAACGCTCCGTCAAATCCGTCAATCCTTTGCTAGCGTTTCTCAGGGGCCGTTATGGGCGCCCGGGCGCGCAGCCCGGCGCGGAGCCGGGGCAACTGATCCAGGCATTGCCGGACATCCGCCGGGAGCTGGGCACGAGCGAGCCGACGAGCTTGCCGGCCCATGCCCTCAAACCTTTGAATCCGTGATCCAAGGATGTGACATGCATTCGACACTCGCTCAACCGCTGGCCCGCTGGATGCTCCTGCTGCTCCTGGGCATGCCGCTCCTGGTCCGCGCGGCAGACGCATTGCCGGCATGGAACGACGGCCCCTCGCGAGAGGCCATCGTCGCCTTTGTCGAAGCGGTGACCCAGCAGGGCGGCAAGGACTTCGTGCCGCCGGCCGAGCGCATCGCCGTGTTCGACAATGACGGCACGCTGTGGAGCGAGCAGCCGATGTATTTCCAGGTGCTCTTCGCCCTGGACGAAGTGAAACGGCAGGCGCCGCAACACCCGGAATGGAAAGAGAAACAGCCGTTCAAGGCAGTGCTCGAGGGGGACCACAAGGCCCTGGCCGACAGCGGCATGCAGGGCATCCTGGAGATAGTCGCCGCCACCCATGCGGGCGTCAGCACCGAGGAGTTCATTGCCAATGCCCGCCGCTGGCTGGCCAGCGCCCGGCATCCGCGCAGCCACAAGCCCTACACCGAGATGGTGTTCCAGCCGATGCTGGAGCTGCTGGGTTACCTGCGTGCCAATGGCTTCAAGACCTACATCGTTTCCGGCGGCGAGGTGGCATTCATGCGCGCCTTCGCCGAAGAGGTCTACGGCATTCCGCCCGAACAGGTGATCGGCACCACGCTGGGCAGTCGCTTCGAGGATCGAGACGGTCAGCTTTCCATCCAGCGCCTGCCCAAGCTGCTGCACAACGACGACGGCCCCGGCAAGCCGGAGAGCATCGACAGCATCATTGGCCGTCGGCCGATCCTGGCCTTCGGCAACTCCGACGGCGACCTGCAGATGCTGCAATGGACCACCGCGGGCAAAGGGCTGCGCTTTGCCGGCCTGGTGCACCATACCGATGAAAAACGCGAGTGGGCCTACGATCGGCAGAGCAAGGTCGGGCGCCTGGACAATGCGCTCGACATGGCCAAGAGCAAGGACTGGGTAGTAGTGGACATGGCAAGGGAGTGGAAGCGGATCTATCCGTTCGACCAATAGCAAGCCAGCAAGCAAAACCGCAGGGACACGGGGATTTCCAGCCAGGTAGTCGGCATCTCCAGTGAACGCAGTCGTGGCAAACGACCAGTAACTGGAATGGAGAAATACCAATGAAGCGCACGGGAAGATGGATATCGCGGTTCGCCCTGGCGGCGACGGCGATAATGGGATGCTCGGTTGCCAGTGCGGCGGACAAGCCGAACATCCTGGTGATATTCGGCGACGATATCGGCCAGACCAACATCAGTGCCTACGCCTTCGGCGTGGTCGGCTACCAGACGCCGAACATCGACCGCATCGCCAAGGAAGGCATGATGTTCACCGACTATTACGCGGAGAACAGCTGCACCGCAGGCCGCTCCACCTTCATTACCGGCCAGTCGATCCTGCGCACCGGCCTTTCGAAGGTGGGTATGCCGGGCGTTCCGGTTGGCCTGCAGGACCGCGATGTCACTATTGCCCAGGCGCTCAAGGCTCACGGTTACGCCACCGGCCAATTCGGCAAGAACCACCTGGGCGACAAGGACGAGTACCTGCCGACCAAGCATGGCTTCGACGAGTTCTTCGGCAACCTGTATCACCTCAACGCCGAGGAAGAGCCCGAGCGCCCTTACTGGCCCAAGGATGACCCGGACTTCGTCAAGGCTGCCTCACCGCGCGGGGTGATCCACTCCACCGCCGATGGCAAGATCGAGGACACCGGCGCCCTGACCAGCAAACGCATGGAAACCATCGACGACGATACCACCCAGGCCGCGATCAACTTCATGGACAAACAGGTGAAGGCGGACAAGCCGTTCTTCGTCTGGATGAACACCACTCGCATGCACGCCTTCACCCACGTCCGCGAGTCCATGCAGGGGCAGAGCGGCATGCCGGGCAACGACTACGCCGACGGCATGCTCGAGCACGACGGCGACGTCGGCAAGCTGCTCAAGGCGGTGGATGACCTGAAGATCGCCGACAACACCATCGTCGTCTACACCACCGATAACGGGCCGAACCAGTGGTCCTGGCCGGATGCGGCAACCACCCCGTTCCGTAACGAGAAGAACTCCAACTGGGAGGGCGCCTACCGGGTGCCGGCGATGATCCGCTGGCCGAACCACATCAAGCCGGGCAGCGTCTCCACGCAGATGTTCTCCGGGCTGGACTGGTTCCCAACCCTGCTGGCTGCGATTGGCGACACCGACATCAAGGAGCGTCTGCTCAAGGGTGCCGACGTAGGTGGCAAGAGCTACAAGGTGCACCTGGACGGCTACAACCAGCTCGATTACCTGACCGGCAAGACCGACAAGAGCGCGCGCAAGGAGTTCTACTACTTCAACGACGAGGCCGAGCTGGTGGGCATGCGCTTCGACAACTGGAAGATCGTCTGGTGCGAGCAGCGCGCCCCTGGCGGCCTGCAGGTCTGGAGCGAGCCCTTCACCTGCCTGCGCGTACCCAAGCTGTTCAACCTGCGCATGGACCCCTACGAGCGGGCGGACGTGGTCTCCGATCAGTACTACGACTGGCTGACCAAGAACGACTACCTGCTGTTCCAGGGCACACGCAAGGCGGCGGCCTTCCTGCAGACCTTTGTCGATTATCCGCCGAGCCAACGCCCGGCCAGCTTCAGCATCGACCAGATCCGCAAGGATGTGGATGCGAAGATCGAAGCGAAGATGAAGCAGGGCGCCAAGTAGTGAGTGGTAGCCGGGGCGCCTGTAACGAGGCGCCTTTCCCGTCCCCCGCGACAGCCTGGCTGTCGCGGGGGCTTTACTGTCAGACAAGGTTGTTTCGATGCCCTCAGCGGTCAGCTCGTCCCCGATGAACACCCGTCGCGTCAAACCGACCCAGTTGCGCTCGCAGCCAGGACTCGCAGCCTGGGTGCCGGCACTGCTGCTGTTCGCTTCGGGCGGGTCGGCGTTGATCTTTCAGGTGTTGTGGGTCAAGCAGCTCTCCCTGGTGGTGGGGGTGGAGGTGTATGCCGTCACCACCGCAATCAGTGCCTTCTTCGCCGGGCTGGCCCTGGGCGGGTTGGCTTTCGGCCGTCTCGCGGATCACCTGGAGCGACCACTGCGGCTGTACGCCGGTCTCGAGTTCCTGGTGGCGGTGCTGGCCGTAGCCGCCACCGTCGCGCTGGTCAATGCCGCCAGCGCCTTTGCTTTCCTGGAAGACGCCTTCGGCGCCCTGGCCTGGGCGTTGCCGTTCGTTCTGGTCGGCGTGCCGGCGTTCTTCATGGGCGGCACGCTACCGGTGCTGGTGCGCGCGCTGGAACCCGCCGAAGGCCAGATGGGCCGCGCCGGCGGTGGCCTGTATGCGGCCAACACCGCAGGCGCGATCGCCGGCACACTGCTGGCTGCCTTCGTGCTGTTGCCCTGGCTGGGTGTGCTGGGCAGCGCCTGTGCGGCGGGTGTGTTCAACCTGTTCGCTGCTGGCGGGGCATTGCTGATTCGCCAGCAGGCGGCACGGACCCAGACGCAGGATGCACCGGCAGCCGGCCCGCGCAGCAGCGCGGCACGCCTGGCCATAGCGCTTTACTGCGTTGCCGGTGGGGTTGCGCTGGGGTACGAGGTGGTCTGGACGCAATCCATCGTCCAGTTCATGAGCACTCGCACCTTCGCTTTCGCCGTGGTCCTGGCCACCTACCTCTGCGGGCTGGTACTGGGCAGCGCCCTGTATGCCCGGCGCGCCGACCGCATCCGTGATCCCTGGGGCCTGTTCGGTCTGCTCATCGCCGCGGCGGGGCTGCTGGCCATTGCGCAGATCGCAGGTCTCGGAACTTGGCTGATCGGCCTGCAGACCCGAGTCGAATGGCTGGTGATGCAAGTCGGCGGCAGCGAGCTGGCGGGGATGTGCGCGCGCTTCGCGGTAGCGGCGTTGTGTGTGGTGTTCCTGCCGACGACCCTGCTGGGCGCCGCTTTCCCCATCGCCCTCCGGCTGTCGGTTGATCGAAACCATGTGGGCCGCGATGTTGGCGTCGTGGTGGCGCTCAACACCCTGGGCGGCATCGTCGGGGTCATCCTGACCGGCTTCATTCTCGTCCCTGGGCTGGGGCTGGTGCGCACGCTGGCGGTGCTCGGGACGCTGGCCGCCGCCATCGGCCTGCTGGCCGTCTGGCGCGGCGAAGGTATGAGCAGGAGGCTGCGCATTGGCGTCGTCGCCGTGGCGGTGCTTGCCGTGGCAATCGGCGCCCTGACGCCGCCGCGGCACCTGGCCGAGCTGATGCCGGGGGCACGCAATGGGCGGATCGGCTTCTATGCCGAAGGCCGCGGCGGCACCGTGGCGGTCATCGAGCAGGGCAGGGGCGACAACCGCTTCAACCGCCTTTACATCCAGGGTGTCTCCAACACCGGCGATGCCATGCCGTCGCTGCGCTACATGCGCCTCCAGGCGCTGCTGCCGCTGCTGATTCACAATGGCGAGCCGCGCTCTGCGCTGGTGATCGGTTTCGGCACCGGCATCACTGCCGGCGCCATGCTGCGCTACCGTGACCTGCAGCATCCGGTGGTGGCCGAGTTGCTGCCCGAAGTGCTGGCCGCGGCGCCGAGCTTCAAGGGTAACTTCGACGCCATCCACGATCCGCGCCTGGACATCCGCCTGCGCGATGGTCGCCGCGAGCTGCTGCGCAGCGCCGAGCGTTACGACATGATCACCCTGGAGCCGCCGCCTCCCTCAGCCGCCGGGGTGGTCAACCTGTATTCCCGCGACTTCTACCAGTTGGCCGCTGCACGCCTGGAGGAGGGCGGGGTGGTCGCCCAGTGGCTGCCGCTGCCGACGCAGAACGACGAGGAAAGCCGCTCGCTGGTGCGCAGCTTCATCGACGTCTTCCCCTACGCGACGCTGTGGACTACCGAGTTCCACGAGATGCTGCTGGTGGGCTCGCCGCAGCCGCTGCACCTGGACGTGACGACCATCCGCCAGCGCTTCGAACAACCGGAAGTTGCCGCCGCGCTGGGGGAGGTGGGAGTCGATTCGGTCGAAGCGCTGCTGGCCACCTGGGTCACCGACCGGGCGGGACTGGAGCGTTACGCCGGCGATGCGCTGCCGGTGACGGACGAT
This sequence comes from Pseudomonas sp. PDM18, assembly GCF_014852585.1. Taxonomy (GTDB): domain Bacteria; phylum Pseudomonadota; class Gammaproteobacteria; order Pseudomonadales; family Pseudomonadaceae; genus Pseudomonas. Next base: position 316,477 of record NZ_JACVBX010000002.1, read on the forward strand.
CACCCGCGCATCGAATACGCGCCCTGGGTTCGTCCGAAGGAGATTGCCCGCGTGCTGCCGACCCTGCTCGCCCTGCGCACGGCGCCCCCGCTTGAGAACGCCCTGCCATCGGTCCGGGCATCGGTCAACGATGGCTGGCGGAGGCTGCGACAGTTCTACGACCTCAGTCTGCACGCCTACCGAGGCGACCGCGAGGCCTGGGCGCGCGATGCTAGGCAGGTGGCTCTGGAGGATGGCGACAACCCCTACTATCGGTGGTTCCTGGGCGCTCCCTGAGTGCCTGAAACCTGCGGGTCACAACGCCGCCGCCGCAGGGGCGCGAGCGATCCATCGGACATGCCTTGGGCGAAATCCGGTTACCCTAGGCGACACCTGCGCCCGTCACTGGCGCCGGTCGATGCGTTACAGGAGATAACATTCGATGGAGACTTCTTCCCGCCCCCGCAGTACCCTCAATCCGCCGGTTTTCTATACCAGTGCCGTCCTGATCTTCATTCTGGTGCTCTACGCCGTGGCCTTCCAGGAGCAGGCCCAGGCGCAGTTCGAGAGGGTCCAGCAATGGATAGTTGTCAACGCCAGCTGGTTCTACATCCTCGCCGTGGCGCTGATTCTGATCAGCGTGGTGTTCCTCGCGATCAGCCGCTATGGCGATATCAAGCTCGGCCCCGACCACAGCGAGCCGGAGTACCGCAGCAGCAGCTGGTTCGCCATGCTGTTTTCCGCCGGCATGGGCATCGGCCTGATGTTCTTCGGTGTCGCCGAGCCGGTCATGCACTTCACCAGCCCGCCGGTGGGTGAGGCGGGTACCGTTGCTGCCGCGCGCGAGGCGATGAAGATCACCTTCTTTCACTGGGGGCTGCACGCCTGGGCGATATACGCCATCGTCGGCCTGATCCTGGCGTACTTCAGCTTCCGCAAGGGGTTGCCGCTGACCCTGCGTTCGGCGCTCTACCCGTTGATTGGTGAGCGCATCTATGGGCCTATCGGCCACGCCGTGGACGTCTTCGCCATCATTGGCACCGTGTTCGGCGTCGCCACGTCGCTAGGCTACGGGGTGTTACAGATCAACAGTGGTTTCCACCACCTGTTCGGCCTGCCGGTGAACTCCACCGTGCAAATCATCCTCATCACGGTTACCTGTGGCCTGGCCACGCTCTCGGTCGCCAGCGGCCTGGACAAGGGCATCCGCATCCTCTCCGAGCTGAACCTGGCGCTGGCCGTGATCCTCATGCTCTTCGTGCTGCTGCTCGGGCCGACCGTCTTCCTGCTGCAGACCTACGTGCAGAACACTGGCGCCTACCTGTCGGACATCGTCAACAAGACCTTCAACCTCTACGCCTATCAGCCGACCGACTGGATTGGTGGCTGGACCTTGCTCTACTGGGGCTGGTGGCTCTCCTGGTCGCCTTTCGTGGGCCTGTTCATCGCGCGCATCTCGCGCGGCAGGACAATCCGCGAATTCGTCTGCGGCGTGCTCTTCGTTCCGGCCGGCTTCACCCTGCTGTGGATGACGGTGTTCGGCGATTCCGCCATCCACATGATCCTCAATGAAGGCGTGCGTGACCTAGCGACCGTCGTCGACCAGGATAGCTCGCTGGCTCTCTTCGCCTTCCTGGAGCACTTCCCGCTGTCGGGGGTGATTTCCCTGGTGGCGGTGCTGATGGTGATAGTGTTCTTCGTGACATCCGCCGACTCCGGCGCACTGGTGGTGGATATGCTGGCCTCCTCGGGCCATTCGCATTCACCGCTGTGGCAACGTATTTTCTGGTCGGTGAGCATCGGTGTGGTCGCCGTGGCGCTGCTGTTGGCCAACGGCCTCAAAGCTTTGCAGACGGCGACCATCGCCAGCGCGCTCCCGTTCTCTGTCATCCTGCTGGCATCGATCTGGGGATTGTTCCGCGCGCTGAATCTGGACGCCACGCGACGCGGCCTGCGCAACCAGGCTTTGCCTGCACCGCGCCATGCACCCCATCACGAAGGCGGCTGGCAGCGCCGTCTGCGCAGCATCGCCATGAAGCCACGTCGCTCCCATGTCACCCGCTTCATCAGCGAAGTGGTCCGCCCGGCCTGCGAGGAAGTGGCGGCAGAACTGCGCAAGCAGGGTCAAGATGTCACCGTAGTGGAGTTGGATGATGGCCGTGTCAGCCTCGATCTCTCACCTTCAGGTGAGGCGCACTTCCGCTATGAGGTTCGCCCGCGAGCCTTTACCAGCCCGAGCTTCGTGATGCTCGACGACAGCGATGGCGGCGAGGCCCGCAAGTACTTCCGCGCCGAGGTGCACCTGCGCGAGGGTGGCCAGGATTACGACATCATGGGCTGGAGCCGGGACGACGTGATTGCCGACATCCTGGATCAGTACGAGCGGCATTTGCATTATCTGCATGTTGTGCGTTGACTCGTGTTTCCAGCCAGTGGCTACCGCAATGATTATTGCGCCGCAGACCGCCCTTATGTCTGTGCCCACTCAGTACGGGCCAGACCATAAGGCGCTGCTTTCCTCTTACGCATCGAACCCATGGAAATTGCGTTGCGCAAGTTGAACGGTGTCAGAAAAGTCGGTCATCCCGATAGATGATTCTGTAGGACGTTGATCCGCTCGGTTAAACTTCAAGTCCCTCTATCCGGAAAACCCTGAATGAACCAAGTCGAAGATCTCGAGCGGCAGATGCGCGAAGCGCTGGGCGTGGCTCCGAAGAAAGTGAAAACCACTCGAGAAGCCAGTAACCCCATGCGGGGCTATCTGATTGTCCTCAGCGTGCGGGCAGAAAGTGGGCCCGCGTTTCGTTTCGAGTATCGTTCGCGTTCGCTGAGCCGCACCGAGGCGATCCTCGAAGCAGAGAAGGCAGCGCGCGGCGCAGGCTACAAGCCGTGGGCCCTGCTGGATGCAGTCGAAGCCTGAATTCCACCTGTATTAGTCGATCCTCCCTGGCAGAGAACTCCCCGGTACGGCCGTCCTAGACGGCCCGGCAGGCATCTGTCAGCATCTATCCCGCCTGCGCTGCATTTCTCTGGCGCTTGCATTTTGGCGAACCGCTTCCAAGCTAGGTCGTAGAGCCGCTTTCTGTTAAGGTTCGACAATTGTTCGGAGTCTCTTTTCGGGGGCTCGCCATTCCATTCTGCTCAAGGGGTGCTGCGTGATTAAGGTGCTGGTGGTCGATGATCACGATCTGGTGCGCACCGGAATTACCCGCATGCTGGCTGATATCGACGGCCTGCAGGTCGTCGGGCAGGCCGACTCCGGTGAGCGTGGATTGCAGCTGGCGCGCGAGCTCAAGCCCGATGTTGTGCTGATGGACGTGAAGATGCCCGGCATCGGCGGCCTGGAAGCCACCCGAAAACTGCTGCGCAGCCAGCCCGACGTGCGCGTCGTGGTGGTGACGGTGTGCGAAGAGGATCCGTTCCCGACTCGCTTGATGCAGGCTGGCGCGGCCGGCTATCTCACCAAGGGTGCGGCCTTGGACGAGATGGTCCAGGCGATTCGCCAGGTGTTCGCCGGCCAACGTTATATCAGCCCGCAGATCGCCCAGAACCTTGCGCTGAAATCCTTCGAACCGGAAAGAAACGCATCACCGTTCGACATGCTATCCGAGCGCGAGATCCAGATCGCGCTGATGATTGCCAACTGCCACAAGGTGCAGAGCATCTCGGACAAGCTGTGTCTCTCGCCCAAGACCGTGAATACCTACCGCTACCGCATCTTCGAGAAGCTCTCGATCACCAGTGACGTCGAACTGGCGTTGCTGGCTGTCCGGCACGGCATGGTCGACGCCAGCAACTGATCATGGCGCAATTGTTCGATTCGGCGGCTTTCCTGGCCACCTGCAGTGGGCGGCCGGGCGTTTATCGCATGTTCGACGCCGAGGCCAAGTTGCTGTACGTCGGCAAGGCGAAGGATCTCAAGAAGCGCCTCTCCAGTTATTTCCGCAAGTCCGGCCTGGCCCCGAAGACGGCTGCCCTGGTGGCGAAGATCGCCCAGGTCGAAATGACCATCACCGCCAACGAGACCGAGGCGCTGCTGCTCGAGCAGACGTTGATCAAGGAATGGCGGCCGCCCTACAACATCCTGCTGCGCGACGATAAGTCGTATCCCTACGTCTTCCTGTCGAGCGAGGACCCTTTCCCGCGCCTGACCATCCATCGTGGTGCAAAGAAGGCCAAGGGGCGTTACTTCGGTCCGTACCCGAGCGCTGGCGCCATTCGCGAAAGCCTTGCGCTGCTGCAGAAGGCCTTCTTCGTGCGTCAGTGCGAGGACAGCTACTACCGCAATCGCACGCGTCCTTGTCTGCAGTACCAGATCAAACGCTGCAAGGCGCCTTGTGTCGGGCTGGTGAGCGAGGAGGAATACGCCGAAGACGTGCGCCACTCGATCATGTTCCTCGACGGGCGCAGCAATGTACTGGCGGAAGAGTTGTCCACCAGTATGGAGCAGGCGGCGATGCGCCTGGACTTCGAGAAGGCCGCGGAGCTGCGTGACCAGGTTCAGATCCTGCGCCGCGTGCAGGATCAGCAGAGCATGGAGTTCGGCACGGGCAACGTCGATGTTGTAGCAGCCATCGTCACTCCAGGTGGCGCCTGCGTGCACCTGATCAGCGTGCGCGGCGGGCGGGTCCTGGGCAGCAAGAACTTCTTCCCGCAGGTGGCGATCGAGGAGGAGGTAGGCGACGTTCTGCTGGCCTTCCTCGGGCAGTACTACCTCAGCCATCACGAGCGCGATCTCCCGAACGAGTTGATCGTCAACGCTGTGCACGAAGACTTCCCGATCCTGGCTTCGGCCATCGAGGAGTCCCGTGGCCGTCTGCTGGAAATCACCCCACGGGTCCGTGGCACTCGTGCGCGCTGGCAACAGCTGGCAGTGACCAACGCCGAGCAGGCGCTGGCCGCCCGCCTCGCGAACCGCCAGCACATGGCCGCGCGCTTCGAGGCGCTGGGAGAGGCACTGGATCTTCCCGAGCCGCCGCAGCGGCTCGAATGCTTCGACATCAGTCACTCCAGTGGCGAAGCGACTGTGGCCTCCTGCGTGGTCTTCGGCCCGGAAGGTGCGCTGAAGTCGGACTATCGCCGCTTTAATATCGAAGGCATCACCGGTGGTGACGATTACGCCGCGATGCACCAGGCGCTGACCCGCCGCTTCAGCCGCTTGAAGGAAGGCGAGGGCAAGATGCCTGACATTCTTCTGGTGGATGGCGGCAAAGGACAGCTGGCGATGGCCCAGGAAGTGCTTCAGGAACTGGCAGTGGTCGGGTTGACTTTGCTTGGCGTCGCCAAGGGTGTCACTCGCAAGCCTGGTCTGGAGACGCTGTACCTGAATGACGCCGAACATGAATTCACCTTGCCCGCTGACTCGCCCGCGCTGCACCTGATCCAGCAGATCCGCGACGAGGCACACCGTTTTGCGATCACTGGCCACCGTGCTCGGCGCGGCAAGGCTCGTCGCACCTCGACATTAGAAGACGTCGCTGGCGTCGGTCCCAAGCGCCGCCGTGACCTGCTCAAGCATTTCGGCGGGTTGCAGGAGCTGGGCAGAGCCAGTATCGATGAAATTGCCAAAGCCCCCGGTATCAGCAAAAAGCTGGCAGAGCAGATTTATGCTGCACTGCACAGCGAGTAGAATGCCGGCTCAACTCGCAGACCCTCCGACCCGATGAATATCCCGAACCTGCTCACACTGCTCCGCGTTCTGCTCATTCCGATCTTCATCCTGCTGTTCTATCTCCCGTTCCCGGCCAGCCACCTGGCTGCGAGCGCCGTGTTCGCCCTTGCCGCCGCCACTGACTGGCTGGATGGCTACCTGGCGCGTCGGCTGGGGCAGAGCACGCCCTTCGGCGCCTTCCTCGACCCGGTGGCTGACAAGCTGATGGTCGCCACTGCGCTGGTGCTGCTGGTGGAAGAGCACGCGAACCTCTGGCTGACGCTGCCGGCCGCCATCATCATTGGTCGCGAGATCGTGGTCTCGGCGCTGCGTGAGTGGATGGCGGAGATTGGGGCGAGGGCACATGTCGCCGTGTCCAGCCTGGGCAAGTGGAAGACCGCGGCCCAGATGGTGGCGCTGGTGATTCTCCTGGCCAACCCGCCGCTGATGACTTTCTGGGTACTGGTTGGCTATGCACTGCTGATTGTTGCCGCCATCCTCACCCTGTGGTCGATGCTGCACTATCTGGTAGCGGCCTGGCCTCACCTGAACACGACCCCAAAAGAGAAATAAGTATTTTTGAATCAAGGAGTTGACAGGCATTTCCAAATCGTTAGAATGGCGCCCGTCAACACGACAACGCGGGAATAGCTCAGTTGGTAGAGCACGACCTTGCCAAGGTCGGGGTCGCGAGTTCGAGTCTCGTTTCCCGCTCCAGATTTTGATGATTCGCTTTGAGTCATCCGTGTCATGGCTGAGTAGCAGAGTGGTTATGCACCGGATTGCAAATCCGTGAACGCCGGTTCGATTCCGACCTCAGCCTCCAATAGAAAAGCCCTGTAAATCGAAGATTTACAGGGCTTTTTCTTTAATAGCCCGCTGCAGGGATTGCGAGTTTCAGCAACTTGCGCAGGGGGAGTGGGGCTGTATATAGTCCAGCCCTTTCCGGGCTTGCACCTGGAAACACTGCAACGCGCGCTGCCGCCCGGATGGCGAAATCGGTAGACGCAGGAGACTTAAAATCTCTCGCCCTTTGGGCGTGCCGGTTCGAGTCCGGCTCCGGGCACCATCTTCGTCTTTCCCGATTCGTTGCAGATCGCATTTCCGAATCGAGGCGAGCACGTCAAAAAGTAGAAACCCGGCCAAGGCCGGGTTTTTTTATTTCTCGCCTATTCAGGCTCCGATATTGGCTATCGAGCGCAACTTCGCGCCAGCCTTTACGATGCGGCGCTGACGCAGCGGCCCGGCGCTCTCGTAGAAGTTCTGCAGCGGGACCTCTTCCTTGAAGTGGTCGGCATCGCGCTCCTGTAGCGGACCGTACTCAGTCGCGAGATCGCGGCGAATGCGGCTAACCAGGCTGGTCAGCAGCTCTTCATTGCGTTGCTCTTCCTGACGCACCACACGACAGGCGATGTGTTCGCCCGCATCTTTGCTCAGTGTCATGATCAGATTGCCGTCCGGTCGAGCCGTGAAGCTCACTTCGAAATCGGAGAAGACCTGGCAAAGGTATTGGGTGGCAGGCAGACGGTCGATTGGCATGGTGTCGTCCTCGGCAATGAATGGGAGATCCTTCTCCTTTCATTGCAGGGTGCATACCAATCTGGATTAAATAAAAAATAATTTAAAATCAAATACTTAGATTTTTATCCCGCCTCGCTTCTCGTGCATCTTGCATAGCGGGGTGCTAATGCCGTGGCATTTTGCACGGCTGGTGGTTTCAATGCGGGATTGGGTGGTGCCGCGAGGAATCGGCTTTCGCTTTGTGCTTGGGCTTCTGCAAGCGAGCCCGACGCATCGGTACGCGAAGGATGGCCCACAGCGTAACCACTGCCAGCAGGACCCAGCCGAAAATCATGAGCGTGACGAACGTGCCTGGATTCATATCGATATCCTCACCCCTCCCTAAGGGTAGTCCACCGTCATCGGTGCGCTGTCCTTTCGGTTGATCGGCATTTCTTCCTGGAGGTTCCATTCAATGGCTTGTCGAATCGACGGCTATCTGTTATCTGTATGGATATACAGTATTCGGAGAAGGTTCATGCAGCAAGCCATTCTGGAAGTCCGAGATGTCGTGCAGCCTGGCGGAGTCACCCGCGCTGCGTCTTTCCATACCTACATAGTCCGTGCATGTGGCGAAGGCATGACGCAGGCGGGTATTCACGACTGCGATCTGTTGTTGGTCGACCGCTCCGAGCTGGCGGCTCCCGGTCAGATTGTGGTGGCCGCACTGAACGGTGAGGCGCTTATCCGTCGCCTGGCTATTGTGGACGGTTCGTTCGCTCTGCAGGCAGCTAGCGATCTATATCCGACGCTGAAAGTCGAGGAGGGCGATGAGCTCTCAATATGGGGAGTGGTGCGCCAGCGGCTTTCCGGAAGCGACGTTGCGCAGGGCGCCAGAGCGTAGAGTTGGGGCGAGTTGGAGCAGGATGCTGACCATTTGCCAGTAACTTCGAGAACTAAATCGGGGCAGTGATGGTCAGATGCGGGTGCCACTAGTTTCGCAAGTCTCCACAAGAGTCGTGCAGCTTGCAATCCGGGGCATTGTAAGGCGGGCGCAGCCTGATTAGACTGCGCGCAACTCGCACCCCTGTCCCTCTCGAAGGACTCCCATGATCAAGAAATGTCTGTTCCCGGCCGCCGGCTACGGTACCCGCTTCCTCCCGGCCACCAAGGCCATGCCCAAGGAAATGCTGCCGGTGGTGAACAAGCCGCTGATCCAGTACGCCGTTGAAGAGGCACTGGAAGCCGGTCTCGGTGAAATCGGTATCGTCACTGGCCGCGGCAAGCGCTCCCTCGAAGACCACTTCGACATCAGCTACGAGCTGGAGCACCAGATTCGCAACACCGACAAGGAAAAGTACCTGGTCGGTATTCGTCGCCTGATCGACGAATGCACCTTCTCCTACACCCGTCAGGTCGAGATGAAAGGCCTGGGTCACGCTATCCTGACCGGCCGCCCGCTGATCGGTGACGAACCCTTCGCCGTTGTGCTGGCGGACGACCTGTGCCTGAACCTCGAAGGCGACAGCGTCCTCAAGCAGATGGTCAAGCTTTACAACCAGTTCCGCTGCTCCATCGTGGCGATCCAGGAAGTGCCGCCGGAAGAGACCAACAAGTACGGCGTGATCGCCGGCGAGATGATCCGCGACGACATCTATCGCGTGAACACCATGGTCGAGAAGCCGAAGCCCGAAGACGCCCCGTCGAACCTGGCGATCATCGGTCGCTACATCCTGACTCCGGATATCTTCGACCTGATCGAGCAGACCGAGCCGGGCAAGGGCGGTGAAATTCAGATCACTGACGCCCTGATGAAGCAGGCCCAGGACGGCTGCGTGCTGGCCTACAAGTTCAAGGGCAAGCGTTTCGACTGTGGTAGCGCCGAGGGTTATATCGAGGCGACAAACTTCTGCTACGAACACCTCTACAAGACTGGCAAGGCCTGGTAAGTCCGGACCTTTCCACTCTTCGGGAAAGCCACCTTCGGGTGGCTTTTTCGTTTTTCCGGCCTACATCGAGCGTGGAATCGGCATCGCCTCCGAGCCGGGCCCGAGCGGCTGGCCGTAGCTGAACTCGATGTAGTTGCCGGCTGGGTCGCGTAGGCCGCAGTAATAGCCTACGGGGTAGGGCTCTTCCCTTGGTGCCCAGACCAGGCAGCCGGCAATGTCGGCATCCTTGGCGATGCGGTCGACCTCATCTCGGGTGTCCACGGCGAAGCCGAAGTGGCTGTAATCATCGCTTGCCAGATGGCGTTGCTGCCCGCCGGGCATGACGACGAAAATGAAGCTGTGCTCCTTGCCCGGTTCCGCCATCCAGACGATGCGCGAGCCCTTGCCGTCGCGCTCGTGGATCACGCGCATGCCGCAGAATCGCTCGTAGAACGCAACGCAGGCTTCCAGGTCGGGCACGTGCAGGGCCAGGTGGGTCAGGGTCGGGCGCATGGCGATACCTCCTTCGGGACCGGCAGTTGGCAGGATAGGTTAGGCGCCATGAGGTATGCTGCCCGACATATCCAAGCGGAGAACCATGATGTCTTTCGATTTTGACCTGTTCGTCATCGGTGCGGGTTCCGGCGGTGTGCGCGCCGCGCGCTTCGCTGCAGGCTATGGCGCCAAGGTGGCTGTGGCGGAAAGCCGCTACCTGGGCGGCACCTGCGTCAATGTCGGTTGCGTACCGAAGAAACTGCTGGTGTACGGGGCGCACTTCCATGAGGACTTCGAGCAGGCAGCCGGATTCGGCTGGACCTTGGGCGAAGCGAGCTTCGACTGGAAGACCCTGATTGCCAACAAAAATCGCGAAATTCATCGGCTCAATGGCATCTACCGCAACCTGCTGGTGAACAGTGGCGTGTCCCTGCTGGAAGGCCATGCAACGCTGCGGGACGCGCACACCGTGGAAGTCGACGGGCAACGCTTCAGCGCCAAGCACATCCTCATTGCTACCGGCGGCTGGCCGCAGGTTCCGGACATTCCCGGCAAGGAACACGCTATCACCTCAAACGAAGCCTTCTTCCTAGAGTCGCTGCCGAGCCGGGTGCTGGTGGTCGGCGGAGGTTACATTGCGGTGGAGTTTGCCGGCATCTTCCATGGTCTGGGCGCACAAACCTCGCTGCTGTACCGCAATGAGCTGTTCCTGCGTGGCTTTGACCGCAGCGTGCGTGAGCACCTGCGCGATGAGCTGACCAGGAAGGGGCTGGACCTGCAATTCAATAGCGATATAGCGCGCATCGACAAGCAGGCAGACGGCACCCTGGCCGCCACCCTCAAGGATGGTCGTGTGCTGGAGGCGGATTGTGTGTTCTACGCCACTGGCCGCCGACCGCAGCTGGACAACCTGGGCTTGGAGAGCGTCTCCGTGGAGTTGGACGACCGCGGTTACGTGAAAGTGGATGAGGCTTATGGCACGAGCGAGCCGTCGATCCACGCCATCGGCGATGTGATCGGCCGCGTGCAACTGACCCCTGTGGCGCTGGCCGAAGGCATGGCGCTGGCGCGCAAGCTGTTCCGTCCGGAGGAGTATCGTCCGGTGGACTACAAACTGATCCCCACCGCGGTATTCAGCCTGCCGAACATTGGTACCGTTGGCCTCACTGAAGACGAAGCGCGCAGCGCCGGGCACAAGGTGAAAGTCTTCGAGAGCCGCTTCCGGCCGATGAAGCTGACGCTCACTGAAAGCCAGGAGCGGACTCTGATGAAGTTGATCGTCGATGCCGATAGCGACAAGGTGCTGGGATGCCATATGGTGGGCCCGGATGCCGGGGAGATGCTCCAGGGCATCGCCGTTGCGCTGAAGGCCGGGGCGACCAAGCGGGTGTTCGATGAAACCATCGGCATCCACCCGACGGCTGCCGAGGAATTCGTCACCATGCGCACGCCAGTCGGCGCCTGACGGCGAGGCAGCAATAAAAAAGCCGGTGCAGATGCACCGGCTTTTTTATGGGCGTCAGGTCGTCAGCTACTGCGTTCCAGCGAGGCGTGGCTGTCTTCCTGGCGCTGCGCGTAGCGCTGGGCGAGCACGGCGCAGACCATCAGCTGGATCTGGTGGAACAGCATCAGCGGCAGCAGGATCACACCGACCGTGCTGCTGGCGAACAGCACCGAGGCCATGGGCACGCCGGTGGCCAGGCTCTTCTTCGAGCCGCAGAAGACGATGGTGATGCGGTCTTCCAGGGAGAAGCCCAGGTAGCGGCCGAGAAGGTTGGTGGCGATCAGCGCCAGGGCCAGCAGTACGCAGCAGGCAACGACCAGGCCGGCCAGGGCGGGCAGCGGGATCTGGTGCCAGAGGCCCTGGATCACGGCGGCACTGAAGGCGGTGTAGACCACCAGCAGGATCGAGCCCTGGTCGACGTATTTCAGCACCGGCTTGTTGCGCTCCACCCAGGCGCCGATCCAAGTGCGCAGCAGTTGGCCTGCCACAAAGGGCACCAGCAGTTGCAGGGTGATCTTGCCGATGGCGTCGAGGGTCGATATGCCGGTGTCGCCGTGGGCGCCGATCAACAGTTGCACCAGCAGTGGCGTCAGGAACACACCCATCAGGCTGGAGGCTGAGGCGCTGCAGATCGCGGCGGGCACGTTGCCGCGCGCCAGCGAGGTGAAGGCAATCGACGACTGCACGGTGGCGGGCAGGGCACAGAGGTAGAGCATGCCCAGGTACAGGTCGGGGGTCACCAGCGGCGACAGCGCCGGTTTGAGCGCCATGCCGAGGATCGGGAAGAGAATAAAGGTGCAGGCGAACACCAGTAGGTGCAGGCGCCAGTGGGTGGCGCCGGCGATGATCGCCTGGCGCGACAGCTTCGCACCGTGGAGGAAGAACAGCAGCGCGATGCCCAGGTTGGTGATCCAGCCGAAGATCACGGCAGCGGTGCCTTCGCAGGGCAGCAGGCTGGCAACGGTCACGGTGGCGATCAGCGCCAGGGTGAAGTTGTCGGGGAGCAGGCGTGGGCGAGCCATGGGCACATCTCTCATCGTTGTTGTGTGTGAAAGACCGCTAGGGTCAGGTTCGCACTCTAAGCCCGGGAGGATGTGCCGGCTAGCGCCAGAAAGTCAGCTTATGTCGCTGAAAGGACAGTTTCTGCGCCTTGCACGTGCAGATCGACGGAGCACACGCTGACCATGCCGCGCATGCGCTGCGCGATTACCTCGGCGCGGTAGCGTGGCAGGGTGTTCACCCGCAGGGCTATGTCCATCCAGTCCTCCCGGCGCGAGGACTCGACCTCGGCCGGGATGTGGCCCTGGAGCGCGAACTGGTTCAGCAGACGGCAGAGGATGTCGGCATCGATCTCAGAACGGATCAGGTAGCGCACGTCGGCGGCCGCTTCGGTGGGAACCGGACGGTCCTGTTGATCCAGGGATAATTCGACGAGATGGAGTGCGGGGAGCGTCATGACGGCTGGCCGATACAGGGGGAGTGAGGGATATTCTGCGGCCCGTGCCGAGGATTTATTTGCCTTTTTTTGTCTATTAGGCGGAAATCTGTGCATTAATGATTCTTTTAATTTATCTGTGCAGAATCATCTATGCCCATTTCGCTGGATGCTCATGACCGCAAGATCCTCGCCCTGCTGCAGGAGGAGGCCACTCTTTCCACGGCGGAGATCGCCGAACGTATCGGCCTGTCCCAGTCACCGTGCTGGCGGCGGATTCAGCGGTTGAAGGAGGAAGGGGTGATCCGCAAGCAGGTGACCCTGCTGGATCGCAAGAAGATCGGCCTGAATACCCAGATATTCGCCCAGGTGAAGCTCAACGCCCACGGGCGCAATCACCTGACGGATTTCGCACAGGCCATGGAGGCATTTCCCGAGGTGCTGGAGTGCCATGTCCTGATGGGCGCCGTGGACTTCATGCTGCGCATCGTCACGGAAGATGTGGAGGCGTATGAGCGCTTCTTCTTCGAACGGCTGTCCCAGGTGCCGGGGGTCCAGGAGATCAACTCCATTGTGGCGCTCTCGGAGATCAAGTCCACCACCACGTTGCCGCTGCCGCGCGGCTGAAGGGCGCCGGGGAGGCCAGCGCCCGGGGCGGTCAGGCGCCGCCCAGGTAGTCCATCTTGCCGACTTCCACGCCATTGTGGCGGAGGATGTCGTAGGCCGTGGTGATGTGGAAATAGAAGTTCGGGTTGACGAAGCCCAGTAGGAAGTCCGAGCCCTTGAAGCTGACTTCGCGGGTGCGCAGCTTCAGTTCGATGGTGCGGTTTTCGGCGCCTTCGAATTGCTCGGGCTTGAGGGTCTTGAGGAACTCGATGGTCTTGGCGATGCGCGTCTGCAGTTGGTCGAAGGTGGTTTCGTCATCGGCGTAGCTCGGCACATCTACGCCGGCCAGACGCGCGCCAGCGCCCTTGGCGGAGTCGGAGGCGATCTGCACCTGGCGAGCCAGGGCGAACATGTCCGGAGCGAGGCGGGCGTTGATAAGGACGGAAGGGTCGATGGACTTGGCTTGAGCGTGCTCGGCAGCCTTGGTGAGGATCACCGAGAGGTTGCCGAGCATGCGGATGAAGACGGGAACGGAAGCCTGGTAGATCGAGAGGGACATGCTGCGTACTCCAGACAGATAAAGGTGGGGCTCGTCACGCGGGACGGCTGTCGGAGTCTACTGCTGGCGTTTGCGGCTGTCGCCAGGCTTCAGCGCCTGGCCACTTTCGGCGTCGGGCAGCGGTCGGTTTCGATCGGGCCGACATAGGGGTTGCCCCAGCCCATCACGCAGCCAACCATCTGGTTTCGCTGCCGCTCCCAGGCTTCCACCGGGTACTGCTTGCTCCAGGCGGTGAACAGCTGGCGGTCCTGGTTGGATAGTCTCAGGCCGTAGCGGTCGCTCATGTAGAAGTAGGTGCGGGCGATCATGCCGCGAATCTGCGCGCGGGGCATGGCCTTGCGCGCCTTGAAGTCCACCACCATCGGGCAGGCGCCGTACTGCGAGGGCTTCTGCTGCAGCCAGCCGAAGCTGAAGTTGTTCCGATCACCGTTGACCTCTCCGATGCTCGGCACCAGGTTGTGCAGGTCGGCCTCGGCCTTCTGGTACACCCGGTCATTGCGCGAGCAGTTCTTGCGCCCGCCGCTCTGCCAGCACTGGCGCTGATGGCCGATCACCCAGGCGGGGACGATGTGTTCCCACTCGATGCGCGAAGCCCGGTTTGCATTCTTGCGGGGGGTGTAGCCGCAGCTCTTCAGGTCGACCTTGGTGCCGTTGTAGCGGCAGCCGCAATAGAACTCTACTGATTGGCGGGCGTAGAGCTTGCGTCCGACCTTCTTGGCTTCTTCGAAGGTGCGCGGGGCGGCAGCGGTGGCGATAGTGGGGATGGTGAGGATCAGCAGCAGGGTCAGGCAGCGTCCGAACATGAGGCGTTCCTTACGAAAGTCGCTGCATCTTACTGATTGAGAAAGAAATGCCAATCGTGGCAATGGAATGGCAAGGGGTGGCTTGCCCAGACGTAGGCGTTGGTTGGGCCACCGCGCCATGTGCCCGCTGGGAACGCTTCGCAACAGGTCTTCGTCATCTAATAAAAAACTTTAGGATATCTATTTATCATATTGTTTTTAAAGGGAAAAATATTCTATAAAAAGCTTTAAGAGTCGGCGCTATCAGCTTGATTCAGGTGAAGAATGAAGCAGTCTCGAGGGGCTTGCCGCCGAGCACCACCCTGATGAGGCTGTTTCGTACTTATGACGTGATAATAATGCTGTAACTAGCTGATCTATAAGAATTTAGATTGAGTTGATGCATGGCTCTGCAGCGAGCGGCAAGGCTTGGTAAGCTGGAGCCTTTCCATCATCGGGATATCGCCATGATCGGTCTCAGAATCCTCGGGGCCATCGCCTGTTGTGCCCTGGCGCTTCCCGTCTACGCGCAGCAGTTTTCCACGCAGGAAAGGCAGTCCCAGCAGAACTACCAGGGTCAGCCGCAATGGCAGCAGTCGCCGCCAGTGATCCAGCGCATCTACATCAGCCCGGGTGCGAGCGGAAGCGTGGAGAGCTCTTCCAGCTGGCAGCGCAATGACGGTTATGGTGGTGTTCGGGTACCTCGCAGCTACGGCGAGACACGCTCGGGCACTGTGATCATCGACCAGGGCAGCGGCGGCATCCGGCAGAGCATCGAATACCCCAACGGCTCGGTCTATCCGCGCGGTAATGGCTATTACCAGCAGCAGTAGGCCGGATCAGTCGATCAGGTCGTCGCGGGTCAGGCGGGATTTGCGCAGGCCGCCGTGGCTGTAGAACAGCCCGGTATCGCCGCGCCAGTGGAAGAGTGTGGCGAGAAACGCGGAACTGACCCGGCCCACATCCCAGCTACGGAGTTTGCGGTAGGCCCAGAGCCAGCTGTCATCGGAAGAAGGGGCGCTCATGGAATCGTCCTTGATTCGGCAAGCGGAAAAAGTGCATGGGACATTAGTGCGCCGGGTGGGCCTTCGCAAGTCGCTGCTCCCGCAATTGTGACCTGCGAAAAAGCTCGCCTGCTCAGGCGGTGCTGACCGCCTTCGATTCCTCGACGTACTCCTTCAGCCAGCGCAGGACTTCCACGGCATCCCAGCGGCTGGGATCGAACATGGCGTAGGCCTGGCCCTGGTAACCCACTACATCCAGCGGCCGGTGGTAGCCGGCGCGCTGCATCAGGGCCTCGATTTCCGCAAAGCACGCGTTGAAGTGGGTGCGGCTGAAGGGCGTCTTGCCCTCTGTGACCAATCCCTCCAGCAGCAGTTCCGACACGGCCTCGCTGACTTCATCGATGGCCATGTGGTTCACGGTGTATTTCAGCTGATGGATGCTCACCATCGCTTGCTCCTCAATGGGGTTCTGGCCCATGCCCTGTGATTCGAGGTGATCGACGTAGCCAATGGACTGTGGCCTTTCGTCGAGGTTTAAAAAATTTTCGCAAAATACTGTATGCATGAACAGTATTTTCTCCTAGTATCACTCTCGCGGTCTGACAGAAACCCTGAAGTGCCCGTCGCCACTGGCCCGGCGCGCACTTATCTGAGAACAGGAGCAATGGCGATGCTGCAGAAACTGATGCTTTGCGCAGGTGTGGCGATGCTGGCGGGCTGTGCCCAGCCCCAGGCGGACGTCCCGCGTGCCAATGGTGCCTACCTCATCATTGAGGGCAAGGAGGCCTGGGCCGTGCTCGTGGCCGACGGCAAGCGCATCGAGGAGCGCGGCACGGTGCGCGACGCCATCCGTCTACCGAAGGAGCGCTCGGCGATTGCTGCCAGCTACGTGATTGACACGCCCAACTGCGGTCGCCTGCAATGGCTGACCGAAGGCGAGGGTGACTCCACCGTGCGCCTGTCCGCGCGGGGCGCAGCGGACGATCTGTCGAGCTGCCAGATCAGCGATGGGCTCAGCCGCATCTGGACCGCGCTGGACTATTCGAGCTGAGTTACAGTCTCCGGACAATGTGATCTCCCACAAAATGTTTCGGCCGGTCCTCTCTTCACGTTTTTTTCACACCCGGGAGCAGAGGATGAAAACAGCTAAGGGATTAGCTCCCCATCGAAAAGCCCGCTTGATTGCGGGCTTTTTATTGCCTGTCGACCAAGGTTGGCTCGCCCGCCTGACGCTGCGCAGCTAAGGTGAAACTCCAAGGAAAAGGCGGAGATAGAGATGCAGCGCGTTCTTGCAGAGCGACTTTGGATTGCCCTGGGCGGTCAGGCCGAACGCCTGAGTCACCTGGCCTTTCGCAGCGAAGGCTCCCTGCCTTCGGCTTTCTTCGTCACCGAATTGGCCGCCGCCAGCATCGCCAGCGCGGGGCTCGCGCTGGGCGAGTGGCTGGAGCCGGACTCCGGTGCCGCCACGTCCCTGGTCGTGGACCGCCGGCTGGCTTCCTTCTGGTTCTCCACTTCCTTGCGCGCCCAGGGCTGGACTCCTCCCGACCTGTGGGACGCCATCGCCGGCAACTACCGCACCCGCGACGGTTGGGTTCGCCTGCACACCAATGCCCCGCATCACCGCGCCGCTGCCCTTCGGGTGCTCGGTACCGAGAATGATCGTGATCGGGTCGCAGACGCCGTGGCGAATTGGGATGCGGGCGAACTGGAGCTGGCGATCGTGAAGGAAGGCGGTTGTGCGGCCGAGATGCGCTCCTGGGACGCCTGGAAACAGCACCCGCAAGGCCTCGCCGTTGCCCGCGAGCCGCTGGTATTGCGCGATCTCCAGCTGGTGTCCGCGCCTTCTCTGGATATCGAGATCGACCGCGAGCGCCCATTGGCCGGATTGCGCGTGCTGGACCTGACCCGAGTGCTGGCCGGGCCGATTGCCACACGCTTTCTTGCCGGCTTTGGCGCCGAGGTCCTGCGCATCGATCCGCCGGATTGGGATGAGCCTGGCGTGGTGCCGGAAGTCACCCTGGGCAAGCACTGCGCGCGCCTGGACCTGCGCCAACCAGCGGATCGCGAGCGCTTTCAGGCGCTGCTCGCGAGCGCTGACGTAGTGGTACACGGCTATCGGACCGATGCCCTGGATCGCCTTGGGTTCGGTGCCGATGTACGGCGGACCATTGCGCCGGGGCTGGTGGATGTCAGTCTGAACGCTTATGGCTGGTCAGGCCCCTGGAGCGAAAGGCGTGGTTTCGACAGCCTGGTGCAGATGAGCAGCGGCATCGCCGAGGCGGGGCGTGTCTGGCGGGGCGAAGACAAGCCCGTACCCTTGCCGGTGCAGGCGCTCGATCACGCCACCGGCTACCTGATCGCGGCCGCCGCCTTGCGCGGCTTGGCCGAGCGCCGGCGCAGTGGCCGTGGCAGCCGTTGGCGGTTATCGCTGGCGCGCACGGCGCAATGCCTGCTGGAGGCTGGAGTTTCGTCGGTGGGTTCGCTGGAGCTGGCGGCGGAGACAACCGCCGATCTGGCACCGGGCATCGAGACAACGCCCTGGGGGCACGCGCGGCGCCTGCGTCCGCCGCTGCAGGTCGCGGGCTCGCCGCTCTACTGGGAGCTGCCGGCCTCCGAGCTGGGCTCGGCGCCGGCAACCTGGCAGCCGGTCAGGCCCGACTGACCTGGAACGCCTCGCCGGTGGCGAAGAAGGCGCCGCCGGCCTGGTAATGAATGGTGCGCAGCTCGTCGCTGGGGAAGTGCCAGCGGCCATTGGAGAAGGCGCGCTCATCCGCATAGGCGGCGACTACTTCGGCGATGAACAGGTCGTACTTCTCCTGGTTGTGTGGCTCGCTGATCACCTTGCACTCCAGGTAGGCGACGCAGCCATCGACGATCGGCGCCTCGACCTGCTTCGCACGGGAAGTGCGAATGTCCAGCTGCTCGAACTTGTTGCCCTCGCCACCGTTGCTCGAGCCAACCGCCAGGGTCAGCTCAGCCTGCTGGCGCGTCGGCAGCTGGATGACGAAGGCGGCCGAGCCTTCCACCAGATGGCGCGACCAGGTGTTGCGGTCGAGCACCAGCATCAGCTTGGGCGGATCGAAATCCAGCGGCATGACCCAAGCGGCGGCCATGACATTGGCGACACCTTCGTGCTCGCTGGTGACTATGGTGCTCGGGCCGTGGTTGAGCAGCAGGTAGGCCTTGTTCAGCGGCACGTCTTTCAGGTGGTTCATTCAGATGTCCTCAAGTCCGGATCAGAGCAGCAGGCCGTCCACCGGCTTCAGCGGCTCAGGTAGGTCGGTTTCACCGAAGATTTCCAGCACGGCGATTTCCATGTTGCGGCTCATGGCGTCCAGCGGCAGGTCGTTGGGTTGGGTATCGAAAGGGTCGGCGATCTGGTCGCCCAGTGCATCCAGCCCGAAGAAGGTGTAGGCCAGCACGCACACCGCCAGCGGGGTGAACCAGCCGATACTGTCCACCAGGCAGAACGGGAGCAGGAAGCAATAGACGTGCACGATGCGGTGCAGCATCAGGATGTACGGGTAGGGGATCGGCGTGTTGCGGATGCGCTCGCAGCCGCCCAGTACGTACGACAGGCGAATCATCTGCTGGTCGATGGCGGCCAGGGTGATGTCGCTGGCGCCGCTGGCACGGCCACGGTCGGCGAAGCGCTGGCCGAGGCTGGCGAGCAGGACGTTGGTCGGGCTGCGGCTGGTGGCCAGGGCGCTAGCTTCCTCACCCATCAGGCGGCGCACATCGTCGCTTTGCGGGATGCCGCGCAGTTGGTCTCGAAGGGCGTAGGTGAAGGCGATCAGCTGATTACCTAACTGATGACGGCTTTCGCTGTCCAGGTCTGGCAGCAGCGTACGGGTCTGTCGCGCCAGGTTGCGGGTCACTATCAGTAGTTCGCCCCAGAGCGTGCGCGCTTCCCAGAAACGCTGGTAGGCGACGTTGTTGCGAAAGCCCAGGAAGATCGCCAGCGTCAGGCCCCAGAGGGTGAAGGGCGTGGAGGTGATGATCACCTTGTAGTGGTAGAGCGTGCCGTGGGTGGCCACCACCAGCGAGCTGAGCAGCACCGTGTAGAGCACCTTGCGCCAGATGGCCGGGATGATCGATCCCTTGAGGGAGAACAGCAGGACCCAGAGTGTCGGGCTTTGCGGGCGGAGGATCATCGGGCGGCATCCGGTGGGGCGGAGCGCGCATGATAGCCGAGATGGGTGGGTTGCTGGGGCAGGTGTAGGAGCGGACTCCGTCCGCGATAGGTTCGCATCGCGCCGGAGACCATCGCGGACGGAGTCCGCTCCTACGCAGGGTTTCAGCTCTGTTCGTAGAGTTTCACGATTGCCGAGAAGTCCAGCTGGCCGTTGCCCTGGTTGCTGAAGGTCTGGAACAGCTGCTGGGCCAGCGCGCCGAGCAGCACGGGTTGGCGCACCTGGCGCGCGGCCTCGCTGGCCAGGCCGAGGTCCTTGAGCATCAGATCGGTGCCGAAACCGCCGCTGTAGCCACGAGTTGCCGGGGCGCCGGTGAGCGGGTTGTTGACTTCCGAGCTCCAGCAGCGGCCGCTGGAAGTGTTGATGATGCCGGCCAGCACCTGCGCGTCCATCCCCAGTTTCACGCCCAGGGACATGGCTTCCGCCACGCCGATCATCGAGATGCCCAGCAGCAGGTTGTTCGCTACCTTGGCCACCTGTCCGTTGCCGGCGCCACCGCAATGCACGATGTTCTTGCCCATGGCCGCCAGCACCGTGCGGGCGCGCTCGAAATCGGCCTGCTCGCCGCCGACCATGAAGGTCAGGGTGCCCGCGGCGGCGCCAGCGGTGCCGCCGGAAACTGGCGCATCGAGCATCGGGTTGCCATGGGCGAGGGCGGCAGTGCTGACCTCGCGGGCGTTCAGCGGGTCGATGGTGGACGAGTCGATCAGCAGCACGCCGGGTTGCACGTTGGCCAGCAGGCCGTCGTCACCGAGGAAGACCTGCTTCACGTGGGCGGCGGCGGGCAGCATGGTGATGATCACCTCGACATCGTCGCGCGCCACTTCGGCGGGGGATGCCAGGGCGCGGGCGCCGAGGTCGACGGCCGCTTCCACGGCCTTGGCGGAGAGATCGAAGACGCTCAGGTCGAAGCCGGCCTTGAGCAGGTTGGCGGCCATGGGGCCGCCCATGTTGCCGAGTCCGATGAAGCCGATGCGCATGGATTGATCCTCTTCTTCTTGTTCGGGGCGCCCGGTCGGGCAGGCGCGAAAGGAGGTGCCCGCCCGCGTGGTGCCGGGCCCGGACCAGCATCCTTGCTGAAGTCCGGGGCGGCTCGGGGCGAGCGGGCGGGCAGGCTGACTTATTTGAGATTGATGGTGGTGTTCACCGCGCCGCCGACCTCGTTCTCATCGAACCAGCGTTCGGTGACGGTCTTGGTCTGGGTGTAGAACTGCACCACCTGCTTGCCGTACGGGCCCAGGTCGCCGAGCTTGGAGCCGCGCGAGCCGGTGAAGGAGAACAGCGGTACCGGCACCGGGATCGGCACGTTGATGCCCACCTGGCCGACGTCGATCTCTTCCTTGAAGTGCCGCGCGGCGGCGCCGGAGCGGGTGAACAGTGCGGTGCCGTTGCCGTTGGGGTTGGCGTTGATCAGCTCGATGGCCTCGTCGAAGGTCTTCACCGACACCACGCAGAGCACCGGGCCGAAGATCTCCTCGCGGTAGATGGTCATCTGCGGGGTGACGCCGGAGAACACGGTCGGGCCGACGAAATTGCCCTTGGCGTAACCGGCCACCTGCGGGTTGCGGCCGTCCAATTCCAGTTTGGCGCCTTCCTGGGTGCCGCGTTCGATCAGGCCGCTGACGCGATCCAGCGCTGCGCAGGAAACCAGCGGGCCGACGTCGGTGTTGGCCTCGGTGCCGCCGCTGACCTTGAGCGTTTGTGCCTTTGCCACCAGGTCGGGAATCCACTCATGGGCTTCGCCCACCAGGATCGCGACCGAAAGCGCCATGCAGCGTTGCCCGGCAGCACCGAAGGCTGCGCCGGCAATCGCGTTGAGGGTCTGCTCCTTGTTGGCGTCGGGCAGCACGATGGCGTGGTTCTTCGCGCCCATCATGCATTGCACGCGTTTGCCGGCCAGGGACGCACGGTTGTAGACGTGGGTGCCGACGCGGGTGGAGCCGACGAAGGAGACAGCCTTGATGTCCGGGTGATCGCAGATGGCGTTCACCACGTCCGGGCCACCATGGATGACGTTGAGCACACCCGGCGGCACACCGGCCTCATGGGCCAGTTCGACCAGGCGCATGGTCACCATTGGGTCCTGCTCGGAGGGCTTGAGGACGAACGTGTTGCCGGTGGCGATGGCCATCGGGAACATCCATAGCGGGATCATCGCCGGGAAGTTGAAGGGGGTGATGCCGGCGCACACGCCGATGGGCTGCAGGATGGTGAAGGTATCCACGCCGCCGGCCACGTTGTTGGCCAGCTCGCCCAGCTGCAGGTTGCCGATGGCCGAGGCGTGCTCGACCACCTCAAGACCGCGGAACACATCGCCTTCGGCATCGGGCAGGGTCTTGCCCTGTTCGGCGGTGAGGATCGCCGCCAGTTCCTTCATGTTCTCGCGGATCAGCTGCTGGTACTTGAGGAAGATGCGCGCGCGGGCGCCGATGGGGGTCTTCTTCCAGGTCTTGAACGCGGCCTTGGCGCTGGCGACGGCGCGGTCGACTTCCTCGGGCGTGGCGAAGGGCACGCGGGCGAGGACTTCCTGGGTGGCGGGGTTGATCACGTCGCGCCATTCGGAGGTGGTCGACTCGACGGGCTTGCCGTCGAGGAAGAGTTTGACGGTCGGGACGGCAGTTGCAGTCATCGGGGTTCTCCCAGCCTGAAGGCTTTCTTGTTGTCTGGAACGATCCTAGCAGTGCATTTTTGATGTGCTCAATGGGGTGATCTGCAAGTATGCTCTGCGTTTTTGCAGACATGCTCCGCGCCGAGGCAGTTATGGACTGGGACAACCTGCGGTTTTTCCTCGAGCTTTCCCGTGCTGGCAAGCTGACCGTCGCCGCGCGACGCCTGGGCGTCGACCACACTACCGTCGCCCGCCGCCTGCAGGCGCTGGAGAAGAGCATCGGCGCCCAACTGCTGGTGCGCGAGCCCGCCGGTTACCGACTGACCGAGGCCGGCCACGGCTTGTTGCCCCAGGCCGAGGCCATGGAAAGTGCCTGCAAGGTCATCGAGAAACGCCTGGCCGGCGCCGAGGACAACCTCTCCGGCAAGGTGCGCATCGGCGCCACCGAAGGTTACGGCTCGACGCTGTTGACCTCGCAACTGGTGGAGTTGAACCGCCGCCACCCGCACCTGGGAGTGGACCTGCTGGCGGTGCCGCGCGCACTGCAACTGTCGCGCCACGAGGCAGACATCGTCATCACCCTGGAGCGCCCCGGCCGCGGGCCGTACATCATTACCCGGCTGACCGATTACGTGCTGCGCCTCTACGCGTCGAAGGACTACCTCGCCGAGCGTGGGCCGATCCGCAATCGGGACGACCTGCGTGAGCACGCCCTGGTGGGTTATGTCGACGACCTGCTCTACAGCAAGGAGTTGCAGTACCTCGACGAGATCGGTCGGCCGCTGCATATGGCGCTGCGCTGCACCAGTATTCTCGCCCAGCAGCGCGCGGTGGCGGAGGGCGCCGGGCTGGCGATCCTGCCGGCGTTCGCGGCAGCCGAAGACCCGTCGCTACAGCCGGTTCTGGCGGGAGAAATCGAATTCGTGCGGACCTTCTGGATGCTGATGCCGACCGAGCTCAAGGACATCGCGCGGATGCGCACGACCTGGGATTTCCTGCGTGAGAAAGCGGAGGGAAGCCAGGATGTGCTGATGGGGCGAACCAACCTGTAGGAGCGAGCTTGCTCGCGAACAAATTCACCGGCAGCTCAGGCGTCAAGCGGGTTCGCGAGCAAGCTCGCTCCTACAAGGTAATACCAGCGCCGGAGTTTGCCCTCTCCACCGGAATGAAAAAGGGCGGCCAATCGGCCGCCGTTTCTGTCTTGCTCCAGCCCGACTTACGCCAGACCGACGTAGAGGTTCTGAACGTCGTCGTTGCCGTCAAGGGCATCGAGGAAGGCTTCGACTTCCTCCAGCTCCGCGTCGGACAGGCTCACCGGGTTCTTCGCCTTGTAGCCGAGCTTGGCCGAGGCGACGGTGAAGCCGTGCTCGGGCAGGGCGCGGCAGACGGTGTCCAGGTCGGTGGAGTCGGTGAGGAACAGGGTGTCGCCTTCTTCCTCGCCCGGCTCGAAGTCCTGGGCGCCGGCTTCGATGGCGGCCAGCTCCGGGTCGGCGTCAGCGCTGGCCGGGGTGGCCTCGACCAGACCCAGGTAATCGAAGTCCCAGGATACCGAGCCGGAAGCGCCCAGCTGGCCCTTGCGGAACAGCACGCGGATTTCCGCGATGGTGCGGTTTACGTTGTCGGTCAGGCACTCGACGATCACCGGCACGCGGTGCGGGGCGAAGCCTTCGTAGACCACGCGCTCGAAGGTGGCGGCGCCGTCCAGGAGGCCGGCGCCTTTCTTGATGGCGCGCTCCAGGGTGTCGCGCGGCATCGAGGCCTTCTTGGCCTGCTCGACGACCAGGCGCAGTTTCGGGTTCATGTCCGGGTCGGCGCCGTTGCGCGCGGCGATCATGATTTCCTTCGACAGTTTGCCGAAGATGCGGCCCTTGGCGTTGGCGGCGACTTCTTTATGTTTGGCTTTCCACTGGGCGCCCATAGTGATCTCTTGCTGGCGGTTGCTGATGGGCGGCAAGTCTAAGGCCTCGCGCGGCCGCTGGCGATATCCGCTGGATCAGCGCGGGACCGCGAACACCGCACTGGCCTGCGCCACCACCTTGTCGCCCACCGACAGCAGCGCATTGGCGAAGGCCATCTGCCGGCCGCGCCGGCTGTGCAGCAGGCGGATGCTCAGCCAGTCGCCGACCTGGGCACCGGAGACGTAGTCCAGGGTCAGGCTGGCGGTCACCAGCGGCTGCGGTGGCTGGCTGGAGAAGGCCATGGCGTAACCCATGCCGATGTCCGCCAGGGTCGCGAGGATGCCGCCATGCACGCCGCCGCGGCTGTTGGTGTGGCGTTCGTCCAGCAGCAGGCCCAGCTCCAGTGAGTCACCTTCGCCGCGCACCAGAAATGGGCCAAGCAGATCGAGCAACGGGTTGCGCCGCTGCAGCGGCTGGAAGCCTTCGGGGTAGTCCAGATCGGCGAGTGCGTTCATTGCCAGTCTCCGGTGTGCTGCTGCAGTACGGCGCGAACGGTTTCGATGACCCGATGCGGGACGCGGTAATCGGGGTGGGCGCGGAACACCGCCGCGGCATCGGCCAGGCGGGTGAGGGCGAGCAGCTCGCTCTCGGCCTCGCGGGTGTCGCTAGCGCCAGGCGGCAGCGCGAGGGCCTGGCGCTCGCAGGAACAGGCGGCGTGCGCGTTGACCAGCCCGCAGTGCTGCTGCATGAACTCATCCAGCCGCTGGCGTGCCCGTGACAGGCGCTTGCGGTAGGCCGCCGGCTCGATCTCCAACACTGCGGCTGCCGTCTCCGAATCCAGTCCGAAGGCGATGTTGAGCACGTAGGCCAGACGCTGCTCGCGCTCCAGGCACATCAGCATGCCTTGGGTGCAGGCCAGGGCGATGCGCTCGGCGGCCAGCTTGTCGGCCGGTTCCAGTGGGCGTTCATTGGCTTCTGCCAGGCGCAGGCCGAGGTCGAGTTTGTCCGCCAGGGCTTCCAGCGACACGGTAGGTGTCTCGCGGACCTTGGTACGCGCAGTCAGCAATGCGTTGCTGGCGATGCGGAAGGCCCAGGTGGAGAACTGGCTATCGCCGCGAAAGCTGGCGAGGTGCGTGGTGATGCGCAGGAGGATTTCCTGGCTGGCGTCCTGGGCGTCTTCCCGGCGGCCGAGCATGCGCAGGGCGAGGTTGTAGACCGGTGCTTGCAGGGCAAGCAGCAACGCGTCGAGGGCGGCGGGGTCGCCTTGCTGGGCGCGTTGCAGTTGCTGCAGGTCGGTGGCGGGAAATTTCACGGCGTGCTCCTGACGTGCCGGACGAAATGTCGGCTGTTCTTCCTTGGACTCGGCCCCGCTGAATTTTGTGACTGTCAGACCCTCCAGGCCGCAAAAACATGCCTGGAAATTCTGGTAGGCGCGAGCTCGCTCGCGAATGGACTTGCAGGCAGCCAGGGCGCCTGGGCGGTTCGCGAGCAAGGACTGGGCGTCCCCCTCGGTCCTACAGAAGGGCGGTGGACTTCAACCCTGGGCGGATAAGAAGGTGTAAAGCCGCTCATCCAGCGAGTGCGCAACGTTGAAGCGCATCCACGGCACGCTGCGACCGTCGGGCATGAACAGTTGGCCGGGGAACAGCAGGATCTTCGCCTCCTTGGCGCGGCCGGCGAGCAGGGTAGCATCGTCCACCGCGCGGTGCCGGGCCCAGAGGAACAAGCCGGCGCGGGGTTCGTGGAAGATTTCCAGGCCGGCAGCTTCCAGGCGCCGCGCCACGCTGTCGTGGGCTTCGCCGAGCTGGTCGCGCAACTGGCGCACGTGCTTGCGGTGGCGGCCCTGCAGGAGGATGTCCAGGGCCAGGGTTTCGGTCAGTTCCGAGCTAGTCAGGCCGCTGACCATCTTCAGCGGCACCAGTTCCTCGATCAGCTCGGGATGCGCGGCGATGAAGCCGGTGCGCAGCGCCGGTGCGATGACCTTGGACAGGCTGCTGATATAGATCACCCGCGCCAGCTGGTCGAGGTTGGCCAGCAACAGTTGGCCGGCGGGGTCGAGGTCGGCATAGATGTCGTTCTCGACGATGAGAAAATCGTACTTCTCGGCCAGTTGCAGCAAGCGGTGCGCAGCGGCCAGTGACAGGCTGCCACCGGTGGGACTCTGCAGGCGCGCCTGGGTGAAGTAGACCTTGGGGCGGTGCTCGCGGGCCAGTTGCTCAAGTCGATCGAGATCCAGCCCGTCGGCGCTCCGAGGCACGCCCATCAGCTGCGCGCCCTGCAGGCGCAGGTTGAGGAATAGGTTGTGGTAGCCGGGCTCGTCGACCAGCACCGGATCGCCACGCTGCACCAGGTAGCGCACGGTCAGGTCCAGCGCCTGGCTGGCGCCAGCGGTCAGCAGGATCTGCTCGGGGCTGGCGGCCACGCCCGCATCGCCCAGGCGGTCGGCCAGCTTGCCGCGCAGCTTGGGGTTGCCCTTGCTGTGACCGTAGTTGCCGAACTGCGTCGGCTCTTCCCGCGCCAGGCTGCGCAGCCCCCGCAGCAGGCCTTCGCCATCGAGCCAGTGCTCGGGCAGCAGGCCGACGCCGGGGCGCAGCTCCATGCCCAGTGGCTGGAAAACCTTGTGCAGCAGCAGGTGCGCATCGAAGTCGAATTCGGTGGGTGCCGCATTGCTGGCGCTGTCTTCGATCAGCGGGCCGCGCACGTAGAAGCCGGCATTGGGCACCGCGTTCAGGCAGCCGCGCGCCACCAGCCGGTCGTAGGCCTCGACCACGGTGAAGTGGCTGACGCCATTGGCCTGGGCGAACTTGCGGATCGAGGGCAGCTTGGCGCCGGGGCGCAGGCGCTGCTCGTCGATGGCCTGGGCGATGCCTTCGACGATCTGGGTGACCAGGGGAATGTCCGAGGTGGGGTCGAGCAACAGCATCCGGAGGTCCGATTCTTGGGTGGGTGAGCGACGGGCAATCTGTACAGGTCCGCGGACCATAACAGCACTGCAATTTCTGCGTTGTCCCTGTGCATGGTGCGGGCGGGGCGTGGCCAGCACACTCGGTCACGTGAAGCGGCAAACCGCCGCAGCGCCTGAATAAGAACCCCCCAACAAGAACAGGGACAGCCCGTCATGCGTGACACAGCTTACAACATCGATCCGTCGAGCATTTCCGCCGAAGAGTGGCAGGCGCGCTGCGACCTCGCCGCGCTGTACCGGCTGATCGCGCACTTCCGCTGGACCGACCACATCGACACCCATATCTCCGCGCGGGTGCCGGGCGAGCCGGGCCACTACCTGATCAACCGCTATGGCGTAATGTTCCATGAAATGCGCGCCTCCGACCTGGTGAAGGTCGACCATGCGGGCGACGTCATCGACCCGCGCTTCGGCCCGAAAAGCGTCAACCGCGCCGGCTTCAACATCCATTCCGCGGTGCACGCCGCCCGCGAGGATGTGGCCTGCGTGATCCACACCCACACCGCCGCCGGCATCGCCGTGTCCGCCCAGGAAGACGGCCTGCTGCCGATCAGCCAGCACGCGCTGAAGTTCTACAACCGCCTGGGCTACCACGACTACGAAGGCATCGCCCTGGACCCGGACGAGCGCTCGCGGCTGGTCAACGACCTGGGCGGCCACATGGTGATGATCCTGCGCAACCACGGCCTGCTGGCTACCGGGCGCTGCATTGCCGAGGCCTTCAATCAGATCTACTTCCTCGAGCGCGCCTGCCAGGCGCAGGTCCAGGCGTTGGCCGGTGGCCGCCAGCTGCGTTACCCCCCGCACGCCGTGTGCGAACGCGTTGCCATGCAGGAAGAGGAGGCGCTGGTCGACGGCCTGCACCTGCTGGCCTGGGAATCGGCCCTGCGCCTGATCGAGGACGGTGAGGCCGCCTACCGCAGTTAATGGCAATAGGCGTGCCTGACCCTGTTACCGTGCCTCGGTCCGCAGAGACCGGGCCCCTGCGTGCTTGAACCATCTGCCAACAACAAAGCCAAGAGGTGGAAATGAAAAACCCGATTCTGGGAGCCCTGTTCATGGGCGTGGCGTCCGGCGCCATGGCTGCTGACCTGACGGTGATCTCCTTCGGTGGCATCAGCAAGGACGTACAGACCGAAGCCTTCTACAAACCCTTTGAAAAGAAGGAAGGCATGAAGGTGATCGCCGGCGAGTACAACGGCGAAATGGGCAAGATCAAGGCCATGGTCGACACCGGCGGCGTCAACTGGGACGTCGTCCAGGTAGAAGGCCCGGAGCTGCTGCGCGGCTGCGAAGAAGGCCTGTTCGAACAGCTCGACCCGGCGATCCTCGGCAAGGCCGAAGATTATGTGCCCGGCACCCTCTCCGACTGCGGCGCCGGCCTGCTGGTCTGGTCGATGGCCATGGTCTATGACGGTAAACGCCTCGCAAACGGCCCGACCGGCTGGACGGATTTCTGGGACACGAAGAAATTCCCCGGCAAGCGTTCCCTGCGCAAGGGCGCCAAGTACACGCTGGAAATCGCCCTGCTGGCCGACGGTGTGAAGAAGGAAGACCTGTACAAGGTGCTGTCCACCAAGGAAGGCGTGGACCGCGCCTTCAGGAAGCTCGATGAGATCAAACCGTCGATCCAGTGGTGGGAGTCCGGCGCGCAGCCGATGCAGTTCCTCGCCAGCGGTGACGTGGTCATGAGCACTGCCTACAACGGCCGCGCCTTCGCTGCGCAGGAAGAGGGCGTGCCGATGAAGGTAGTGTGGAACGGCAGCCTGTATGCCATCGACTCCTGGGCGATCCCCAAGGGCAGCCCGAACAAGAAGGCCGCCGAGGATTTCATCGCTTTCTCGCTGTCGCCCGAGCAGCAGAAGATCCACACGGTGAAGCTGGGCTATGGCTCGGTAAACCTGGGGACGAACAAGCTGATCGACCCGAAGCTGATCGAGCGCTTGAACACGGCGCCGGCGAACCTGGAACAGGCCGTACCCGTGAATTTCGAGTTCTGGGTGGACCACGGCGAAGACCTGGAACAGCGCTTCAACGCCTGGGCGGCGAAGGGCTGATCGACGCTTCAGCGCGGGTGGCGACACCCGCTTGATCCAATCGCCGACTCGGCTCGTCCCTGCCAGGAATCGTGTTCCCCGGCAGGGACGGGCCCTGTCTGCGTCAGGCATCCGACAGGGTAAAACCTCGGCGAGGAAGACTCCGGCGCGTATCGCAACAGTCGATACGGTAAGCTGCGCACCTTTGCCAGCGTTCCATCCGGAGAACGATCCATGGAAGACCTCAACACCCTCTATTACTTCACCCAGGTGGTGGAGCAGGGTGGCTTCGCCGCTGCCGGCCGCGCGCTGGACATCCCCAAGTCCAAGCTCAGCCGGCGCATCGCCCAGCTGGAGGAACGCCTCGGCGTTCGTCTACTACACCGCACCAGCCGGCACTGCTCGCTGACCGAGATCGGCCAGGAGTACTACCAGCGCTGCGTGGCCATGCGCGTCGAGGCGGAAGGGGCGTCCGAGGTCATCGAGCGCAACCGCGCCGAGCCGCGCGGACTGGTGCGGCTGGCCTGCCCGACGACGCTGCTCAACTCCTGGGTCGGGCCGATGCTCACCCGCTACATGCTCAAGTACCCGCTGGTCGAGCTGTTCATCGAGAGCACCAACCGCCGCGTCGACCTGCTTCACGAGGGTTTCGACATTGCTCTGCGGGTGCGCTTCCCGCCGCTGGAGAACACCGACATGGTGATGAAGGTGCTGGGCAACAGCACCCAGTGCCTGGTGGGGCGTCCGGACTTCCTCGAACGCATGAGCGGCGACAGCTCGCCCCTGGGCTTCGGCCAACTGCCCAGCCTGCACTGGGGCAGCATGCAGCGCGAGTATCAGTGGGAGCTGTTCAACGAGGAGGGCGAGCGCCTGCTCATCTCGCACAAGCCGCGCATGGTCACCGACGACCTGCTGGCCCTGCGCAATGCCGTGATCGCTGGCGTTGGCATCGCCCACGTACCGCGCGTGGCGGTGCGCGAGGACCTGGCCGCCGGCCGGCTGGTCGAGCTGCTGCCGGGCTGGTCGCCCAAGTGCGGCATCGTCCACGCGATCTTCCCTTCGCGCCGTGGCCTGCTGCCCTCGGTGCGCACGCTGATCGACTTCCTCGCCGAGGAATTCAGCAACAGCGACATGGCCTGAACCCTCGCGCCGGCAGGCAGCGTTGCGTTTCGCGCACCGCTGTATTGCCGGCCCGACCGATTCTGCGCGGGAAGCTGCCGGCATAGGCTGGCACCACTGTTTTTCCCACAAGGAATGGTCATGAATCCCGCTTCGAATTCTCTCCCGGCCGACCACGCGCAGCCAACCCTGTCCTCGGCGATGGTGGTGCTGCTCGCGTTCTGCTGCGGCGCAGTGGTCGCCAACCTCTACTACGCGCAACCCATCGTCGAGCTGATCGCCCCGGCGATTGGCCTCTCCACCGAAAACGCCAGCCTGATCGTCTCGCTGACCCAGTTCGGCTATGCCATCGGCCTGCTGTTCCTGGTGCCGCTGGCGGACCTGCTGGAAAGCCGCAAGCTGGTGATCGGCTTCACCCTGGCCGTGGCGCTGTGCCTGGCCGGCGCCGGGCTGGCGAATTCGCCGTCGGTGCTGCTGGCCTGCGCGCTGCTGATCGGACTGACCTCGGTGGCAGTGCAGATCCTCGTGCCGCTGGCCGCGCACCTGGCGCCGGAGGAGGCCCGTGGCCGTGTGGTGGGCAACATCATGGGCGGCCTGTTGCTCGGCATCCTGCTGTCGCGGCCGGTGTCCAGCCTGGTGGCAGAGGTCTTCGGCTGGCGCGGAGTGTTCCTTGCGGCGTCCGTGCTGATGCTGGTGATCGCGCTGGTGATGGCGGTGGCGCTGCCGCGCCGTGTGCCGGCTCACAGCGCGACCTACCCGCAGCTGATCGGCTCGGTGTTCTCTCTGGCGCGGCGCTACGCCGTGCTGCGCGAACGTGCGCTCTACCAGGGCCTGCTGTTCGCCGCGTTCAGCGCCTTCTGGACCATCGCGCCCATCGAGCTGATCCGCCACCATGGCTTCAGCCAGACCCAGGTCGCGCTATTCGCCCTGGTCGGCGCGGTCGGTGCGGTCGCCGCGCCCATCGCCGGGCGGCTGGCCGATGCCGGGCATACCTTCAAGGGCACCCTGGTGGCGCTGCTGCTGGCGCCGTTCGCCCTGTTGCTCGGCGCGCTGCCCGGTGCGGGGTTCTTCTGGCTGGTGGTGTGCGCGGTGCTGCTGGATTTCGCCGTGCAGCTGAACATGGTGCTCGGCCAGCGCGAGGTGTACGCCCTCGACCCGCACAGCCGTGCGCGCCTGAACGCGGTGTACATGACCAGCATCTTCGTCGGCGGTGCGCTCGGTTCGCTGGTCGCCAGCCCGCTCTACGAAGCCGTCAGCTGGACGCCGTTCGCCATCGGCGCGGCGGTAATCCCGACCATCGCCACCTTGCTCTTCCTGCTGCGCGGCGACAGCCACGCCTGAGAGCACAGGCGTGCAAGGCGAGCGCAGGGGTGATTGGGTACACTCCCGGGTTTCCCGCTCCCGGAGTGCCGCCATGGACAAACTGCAGGCCCTGTCGATGTTCGTCGAGACCGTCCGCTGCGGTGGCTACTCGGCGGCGGCCCGCAAGCTTGGCGTGGCGACTTCTTCGGTGACCCGCCAGGTAGCGGCGCTGGAGGCGGAACTGGGCGCTACGCTGCTCAACCGCACCACCCGCCACAGCAGCCCGACCCTCGCCGGGCAGGCTTACTACGACAAGGCCGTGGAAATCCTCGAGGCGCTGGTGGAGGCCGACGGCCTGGTCAGCGACCGTGGCCGCGAGGCGAAAGGGCGGTTGCGCGTCAGCGTGCCGGTGGAGTTCGGTCGCCGGGTCATCGCCCCGCACCTGGGGCGCCTGCTGGCGCGATACCCTGAGCTGGAGGTCAGCCTGTCCCTCAGCGACCAGATCACCGACCTGCCGAAACAGCAGATCGATCTCTCCGTGCGCCTGGGTTCGAGCCTCACCAGCGACGACATCATCAGCCGTCCCATCGGCCAGTTCCAACGCTGGCTGGTGGCGAGTCCCGACTACCTGCAGCGCGCCGGCAAACCGGCTCATCCGCTGGAACTGATGGAGCACCAGTGCCTGCGCTTCGACTACGGCGGCGCGCACCTGACCTGGACCTGCAGCGACGGCCAGGACACCTGGCCGCTCAACGTGCAGGGCCGCTTGCAGAGCAATAACGCCGACGTGCTGCGCGAGACCGCGCTGGCCGGCGGCGGTATTGCGCTGCTGTCGGACTGGTTGGTGGCCGAGGACGTCCGCGCCGGGCGACTGGTGCGCCTGCTCCCTGAGTACGACTCATACCCCGGGAACACATCCGGCGTCATCAACGTGCTCTATCCGCCGAGTCTGCGCGAATCCAGCCGCATCCGCGTGTTCGTCGCCTTCCTCGAGGAGTTGATGGCGGCTCAGTGACTGTCCGCGCTGGGCTGCGGGGGCGGGGCTATCTTGCGCATCAGTGGCACCAGCAGCAGCGTCACCGCGAAGCACGCGCCGACCAGCAGGAAGGCGTCGGCGAAGGTCAGTGTCTGCGCCTCGCGCCAGGTCATGTCCCACAGGTGTTTGAGCGCCTGCTGCGAGGGTTCGCCATTCAACTCCATGGACGGCGCGAGCCAGTGGTTGAGCGCTTCGTTGCCGCTGTTCAGGTGCTCGGCCAGGCGCAGGAAGTGCAGGTTGGCGCGGTCGTTGAGCACCGTGGCGCAGGCGGCGATGCCGATGGCGCCGCCCAGGTTGCGCATCAGGTTGAACAGCCCGGAGGCGAGTTTCAGGCGTTCCGGCGGCAGTGAGCCCAGTGCCAGCGTCACGGTGGGCGCCACGCAGAATTGCTGCGCCATGCCGCGCAGGGCCTGCGGGAACATCAACTGGGCCGCGCCCCAGTCGTGGGTCAGCGGGGCGAATTCATACATCGACAGGGTGAACATCACCATGCCCAGCAACAGTATCCAGCGCAGGTCGACGCGCCGGGCGAGGGCGGCGTAGAGCGGGATGCTCATGATCTGGAAGATGCCCGTGGAGAAGATCGCCAGGCCGATGTCCAGCGCGCCATAGCCGCGCACCCGGCCGAGGAACAGCGGAGTCAGGTAGATGGTGGCGAAGATGCCGATGCCGGTGACGAAGCTGAACAGGCAGCCGAGGGCGAAGTTGCGTTCCTTCAGGGCGCGCAGGTCAACGATGGGGTGCGCGGCGGTCAGGCTGCGGTAGATGAAGGCGATGCCGCATAGTGCGGAAATCCACGCGGTGGCGACTATTGTGTCGTCGCTGAACCAGTTCCAGCGCGGGCCTTCCTCCAGGGTGTATTCCAGGCAGCCGAGGAACAGCGCCATCAGCACGATGGCGGGATAGTCGGCGCCCTTGAGCAGCGACAGGTCGGGCTTGTCGATGCGCACCATGATCGGCACCACGATGGCGACGAACAGCCCCGGCACCAGGTTGATGTAGAACAGCCAGGGCCAGGAGGAGATGTCGGTGATCCAGCCGCCGACCACCGGCCCGAGGGTCGGCGCGAGGGAAGCGATGGCGCCGATGGTGGCCGCGACTATCACCCGCTGCTTGCCGTCGAAATAGAGGAAGCCGGTGGTGAACACCATGGGGATCATCGAGCCACCGAGGAAGCCCTGCAACGCACGGAAGGCGATCATGCTCTGGATGTTCCAGGCCATGGCGCAGAGCAGGCTGGTGAGAGTGAAGCCCAGCGCCGAGGCTGCGAACAACCAGCGCGTGGAGAGCACCTTGGACAGCCAGCCGGAGAGCGGGATGACGATGATCTCGGCGATCAGGTAGCTGGTCTGCACCCAGGCCAGCTCATCGGCGCCGGCCGATAGCCCGCCGCCGATGTCGCGCAGCGAGGCGGAGACGATCTGGATGTCCAGCAGGGCGATGAACATGCCCAGGCACATGCAGGCGAAGGAGATGACCTTGCGGCCGGTGGACAGGCTTTTCACCGGCACCACTTCGCTGTTCCAGTGCCTCTGAATCCAGCGCGTGCTGGCGGAAAGGTTCACGGCCGAGTGCCCTGGGCGAGGCGCTGGTCGGCGTCGCCATGCTCGTGGGCACGGGTGTCCACTTCCACCAGTACGGAAAGTCCGGGGCGCAGGTCGCCGAGGTGGCCGTCGGCATCGTCCAGGTGCACGCGCACCGGCACGCGCTGGACGATCTTGGTGAAGTTGCCGGTGGCGTTCTCCGGCGGGAGGATGCTGAACTGCGCGCCGGTGGCCGGGGCGAGGCTGTCCAGGTGACCGTGGAAGACCTTGCCGGGCAGGATGTCGGCCTCGATGGTGACCGCCTGGCCGGGATGCATGCGCGCCAGCTGGTCTTCCTTGAAGTTGGCGTCGACCCACAGGCCCTGTGCGGGCACCACGGCGAGCAATTGGGTACCGGCGGCGACGTAGCTGCCGACCCGCGCGCGGCGGTTGCCGATGTAGCCGTCCACCGGGGCGCGCAGTTCGGTGTAACTGAGGTCCAGGCGCGCCAGGTCGCGGGCGGCGACGGCCTGCTCCAGCGCGGCCTGGGCCTGCTGGCGCTGGCTGTGGATCACGTCGAGCTGGCGGCGCGCGGCGAGCAGGCTGGCGCGGGCCTTGTCGCTGTTGGCGCGGGCGGATTTGAAGCTGGCGTCGGCGCGCTGTGCGGCCTCTACCGACACGGCGTTGGTGCGCACCAGGGTCGCGTAGCGGCGCTGATCGTCGCGGGTGCGCACTTCCTCGGCGGCGGCTGCGTCGATCTCCGCCTGGCTCTGGCGGATCAGCGCATCCTGCAGCGAGGCCTGAGCGTCGACATTCCCCAGCGCCGCTTCCTCGGCATGTACGGCGCCTTCGGCCTTGGCCAGGGCGGCACGGTAGTCGCGGTCGTCAATGCGAGCGAGCAGGTCGCCGGCATGCACCTTCTGGTTGTCGCTGACCTTCAACTCGGCGATGTAGCCGGCCACGCGCGGGCTGATGACGGTGACGTCGCCGCCGACATACGCATCGTCAGTCTTCTCCAGGAAGCGCCCGTCGAGCCACCAGTGCCCGGCATAGGCGCCTGCGCCAAGGATGGCCGCCGTGGCGATGGCCAGCTTGAGCGCCTTGCGGGATTTCGGTTTGGCCGTGTCGACGGCTGGCGTGGCGGGGAGGGTGACGGGCTGGTTCATGGTGGCCTCGCTCAGGCGTGATCGGCTTGGGGAATGTTCTGGGGATCGGCTTGCGGGAAGACGGGGACGAGTCGGTCGCCCTCGCGGCGGTGAATCTGGTGGTGCGGGCCGATGGGCTCGCCGCTGTCGGCATCCACCAGGGCGATACGCACCTGTCGGCCGCTGCGGGTGTCCACCAGTTCTGCCGCGGTGGCCATGCCGGCGTGACGCTTGCCCCATTCCAGCAGGGTCAGCAGCACCGGGCGCAGGTCGCGGCCGCGCTCGGTGAGCAGGTAGTCGAAGCGCGGCGGGTGATCGTTGTATTGCCGACGCTGCAGCAGGCCGCTGTCCACCAGGGCGCGCAGGCGGCGGGTGAGTACGTTGCTGGCAATGCCCAATCGTGCGAGGAACTGGTCGAAGCGGGTGGAGCCGTAGAAGGCTTCGCGCAGGATGAGCACGTTCCAGCTGTCGCCGATCAGGTCCAGCGCCTGGGCGACTGGGCAGGGCAGGTGGTCGAAGCTGGTTCTGCGCATGGTTGGACCTCTTTGCATTAATATCGTCATCTAATCGAGCCGCCTTGTTACGGGGCCTGGCGAGGCGACAGGCAAGGTCTGGTCGGAAAGAATTATGGTTGTAATCTAAATGGGTCACTTGCTTTGCGCAAGTGACTCTTTGCGGCCGGGAAGGAGCAGGGGATGAACGGCGTACCGGGTGAACTTGGGGCCGGCGAACTGTTTGCCCGATCCTGCGGAACTTGTCCGCTGAAGTTCAGGGAAAGTTACCAGGGCGTACTGTTCGTATATCTCGCGAAGTGGCCAGGATAATTATCCGGTAAATGGTCTGGAACGGCTGTTCCATCACTTTCCTTCGGGCAAAAAAAGGCCGCCTGGGGAGGCGGCCAAACCAAAGGATGATGAAGTGGAGCAATCCTCCGGACGCTCTGGAGCGGGCATCCGGGACTCATGTTCTTCATCGGGGCGCAAGCTTAACGGCCAGAGGAGTAAATGCTGAATCATTCGTCTCGATATCAACTATCGATAAGGCTGGTTGGAGAGCGCGGCACTGGATTGTTATCTCTTCGCTCGCTCTGCCTATGGCGGGGGAAACATAAGAAAGTTGTTCAGCATTCAATCGATATACCTGCCAAGACAAGACCAACAAAGGGGTAGCAGATGTCCGCGTTCCGTCTTTCCGTGCTCGGTGCCTGTGTCAGCGCATCGCTCGCCGGCATTCCGTTCCAACTGGCGCAAGCCGCCGCCGTGTCCGACCAATCCGAAGCCACCGGCTTCATCGAAGGCAGCACCGCCTCGCTGCTGATGCGCAACTACTACTACAACAGTGACCGCAAGTCCGGAGACCGGGACCGCAAGGACTGGACCCAGGGCTTCTCGCTGAACTACAGCTCCGGCTTCACCCAGGGCACCGTCGGCTTCGGCGTCGAGGCCTTCGGCAACTGGGGCATCCGCCTGGATGGCGGCGCCGGTACCTCCGGCACCGGCAACCTGCCGGTGCGTGACGACGGCTCGCCGGAAAGCGAGTACGGCCGCGCCGGCGGTGCGGTGAAGTTGCGCGTGTCGAAGACCGAGCTGCGCTGGGGCGACCTGCAGCCCACCGCGCCGGTGTTCGCCGCTGGCGGCACCCGACTGTTCCCGCAGACCGCCACCGGCTTCAACGTGCTGAGCAGCGAAATCGAAGGGCTGGACCTGGACGGCGGCCACTTCACCGGCGGCAACGGCCCGGTGACTACCAACGGCGACCATGGCATCTGGGCCTCCTATGCCAACGTCGAGGCCAGCAGCATCGACTACGTGGGTGGCAAGTACGCGGTCAACGACACGCTGAACTTCTCGCTGTATGCGTCCAAACTCGAAGACGTGTGGCGCCAGTACTACGGCAACGCCAACTACACGCTGCCGCTGGCGGATGACCAGTCGCTGAACTTCGACTTCAACCTCTACCGCACCAACGATGACGGCAGCGCCAAGGCCGGTGAGATCAGCAACACCACCTGGTCCGCCGCCGCCGCGTACACCTTCCTCACCGCGCACACCCTGACACTGGCCTACCAGAAGGTCCACGGCGACACGCCGTTCGACTACGTGGCCTTCGGCGTCAACGGCCCCGGCGACACCGGCGACTCGATCTTCCTCGCCAACTCCATCCAGTATTCGGACTTCAACGGTCCGGAGGAGAAGTCCTGGCAACTGCGCTATGACCTGGCAATGGCTACCTACGGCATCCCCGGCCTGAGCTTCATGGCCCGCTATGTCAACGGTCATGGCATCGACGGCACGAAAATGGCCGCCGACAGCCAGTACCGCGGCTATGGCTATGGCGAGGACGGCAAGCACCACGAGACCAACCTGGAGGCCAAATATGTGGTGCAGTCCGGGCCGGCGAAGGATCTTTCCTTCCGCTTGCGCGAGGCGATCCACCGGGGCAATGCCGACCAGGCCGAAGGCGACGTCAATGAGTTCCGCCTGATCGTCGACTACCCGCTGTCGATCCTCTAACGCCAAGGCTGGTGGGGGCCGCTGCCATTCCGTACGGCGGATAACCTGTTCCAGGTCATGCGCCCTACGGATTGCGGCCCCGCGCTGTCGCGAATGCTGGAATGAGTGGACGGGGCGCTACAATCGGCGCTCCGTGTCCGTTTCGCGAGAAGAGTCGATGTCCGAAGAAGAGCGCAGCACGCAACTGATCGATGGCCCGGTGGGCAAGCTGCAGTTGCTGATCGATCGGCCGGGTGTGCCGCTGCGGGGCATGGTGCTGATCAGCCACCCGCAGCCGCTGCTTGGCGGCAGCCCGAAACACCGCGTACCGCTGACTCTATCGCGCAAGCTCTGTGGCGCCGGTTGGATGACCGTGCGGCCGAGCTTCCGTGGCGTGGATGGCAGCGAAGGCGAGTACGCCGAAGGCATCGGCGAGGCGCAGGACATGCTCGCGGTGATTGCGCACCTGCGCAGCGAGTATCCCGGCCTGCCGTTGGCGCTGGTGGGCTTTTCCTTCGGCGCCTATGTGTTCGCCCGCGTGGCCGGCGAATTGTCTCCGCCTGCGCAGGCCATCGCGCTGATGGGCCTGCCGGTGGGCACTGTGCCGGGTGGCCGCGACTACGAGGCGCAGGAGTTGCCGGTTGACTGCCTGCTGCTGCACGGCGAGGCGGACGAAATGGCGCCGCTGGCCAACCTGCTGGACTGGGCGCGCCCGGCGCAGCGTGAGGTGGTGCTCTACGCCGGCGCCGATCACTTCTTCAAGGGATGCCTGGAGCGTGCGGTCGAACGCGTACTCGAGCACCTGTCCCAGGCGATCAGTTGAGCGCCCTGAGATAGGCCCAGGGGTAGATGCCGCGGTCGTGGCCATCGTCGAACACCAGCTGTACGCCATAGCCCTGCAGGTTAAATTCCTGCAGGACGACGCCGGCCGAGACGAGGTCAATGCGCCCCTGCAGCCGCGCCATCCGGCACTGCGAGCAGGGGCAGGCGCCGCGCAGGCGGGCGAAGGCGATGCACTGTTCGACGCCGTCGTCCCAGCGGATACGCAGCTCTCCATCGACGCTGGAACGATGCAGCGCGACCGGGGTGTTCATGCCGATTGCCCGAGTTGTGCCAGCGCGATGCGCACGGCCTTGCGGACTTCCGGGTCGCCGTCATGCTCGGCGCTGCGCAGGGCGTCGATGGCATCGCCGCTGCCCAGCTCGCCCAGGGCCAGCGCCGCCTCCTTGCGCAGGTTGCTGATGCCATGGCCGAGCACGACCTTCAGGCCGTCCAGCGCCGGCAGGTAGCGCAGCTTGCCCAGCGAGCGTGCTGCGCGCAGGCGCACCTGCCAGAAGTCGTCTTCCAGTGCCTGCACCAGCGCATCACCGGCTCCCGGCAGGGCCAGCTTGCCGAGGGTGCCGGCGGCTTCCTCGCGCACCTGCCAGGCTGGGTCGAGCAGCGCCGCCTGCAAGGCTGGCAGCACGCTGGCGTCGATGGCCAGGCCGAGGGCGCCGGCCGCCGCGCGGCGGACTTCGGCGTCCGGGTCGTCGCGGGTCAGGCGTGCCAGGTGCGGCAGGGCGTCGGTGCGCTTGAGCCAGCCGAGGATGCCCACGGCTTCGCGGCGCACGCCGGCGTCGCTGTCGTCCAGCGCCGTCAGGGCCGGTTCGGCGGCGTCTTCCAGGCGCAGTTCGCGCAGGGCGCGCAGGGCGCTTCGGCGGACGAAAATGTCGGCATGACTCGCCCATGGCAACAGGCGCACGCCAGCTTCGGCGGTCTTCAGCTCGCTCAGGCTCTGCGCGGCGGCTTCGCGCACGTCTTCCTCCGTGTCGGCCAGGGCCTGGCAGAGCGCGTCCACCACCTCGGGCTCTTCCCAGGCTTCCAGCAGGCGCGCAGCCTCGGCGCGGACGCTGGCGGCATCGTCATGGTTCAGCGCATGGGCCAGCCAGGGCAGGCCATCGGGCTCTTCCAGGTCGGCCAGCTCGATCAGCGCGATGCGGCGCACGCCGGCGTCGGCGTCCTGCAGGCGCGGTTGCAGGTCGAGGATGTCGGGGTTGTCGGTGCTCACATTGAAGGTAGTCATATGGCGAATCGTGGTATCCGTTGTTGGGTGGGCAGGCCCAGGGGTGTCAGGCGTGGCAGCTGGCGGCCGTCTTCGTGGCGCAGCAGTTCCAGGCAGTGGCGCTTGAGCCGGGAGAACTCAGGCGTGGTGAGCAGGTCGGCGTGGCGGGGGCGCGGGAAGTCGAGGCGGATGTCTTCGAGGATGCGCCCGGGGCGCGGGCTCATCACCAGGATGCGGTCGGCGAGGAACAGCGCCTCGTCGATGTCGTGGGTGATGAACAGCACACTGGTGCGCAGGCGCGTCCAGATATCCAGCAGCAGCTCCTGCATCATCATCCGCGTCTGCGCGTCGAGGGCGCCGAAGGGTTCGTCCATCAGCAGCAGACGCGGCTGGTTGATCAGCACGCGAGCGATCTCCACACGCTGCTGCATGCCGCCGGAGAGCTGCGACGGCCAGCGATGGGCGAAGCCGTCCAGGCCCACCAGCCGGAGTATTTCATCCGCCTGGCGATGGCGCTCGGCGCGAGGCACGCCGCGCATCTTCAGGCCGAAGGCGACGTTGTCGCGCACCCGCCGCCAGGGCAGCAGGGTGTGGTGCTGGAACACCATGCCGCGCTCGGGGGAGGGGCCAGCGACGGCTTGGCCGTCCACTTCCAGCAGGCCGGCGCTGGGCGTCAGGTGCCCGGCCAGGGCGCCGAGCAGAGTGGACTTGCCGCAGCCGGAGGGGCCGAGCACGCAGACGAACTCGCCGGGCTCGATGGAAAAACTCAGCGACTGCACGGCCTCGAAGGCATCGCGGCCGCTGCCCAGGTGGATCGACAGACCGTCGACGCGCACCCGCCCGGGCGCGCTGGCGGGCAGGGTCATGGCTTGCCTCCGGCCTGGCGCTGCCAGGGCGTGACCAGGGTGCCGAGCTGGCGTACTAGCAGGCTGCTGGCCATGCCGAGCATGCCGATCAGCAGCATGCCGACGACGATGTCGGGGTAGTTCTGCAAGGTGTAGGACTCCCACGTGTAGTAGCCGATGCCCCATTGCCCGGAGATCATCTCGGCGGTCACCAGGCAGAACCACGAGGTGCCCATGCCGATGGCGAGGCCCGTGACGATGCTCGGCGCGGCGCCCGGCAGCACCACTTCACGCAGCAGCGCCAGGCGGCTGGCGCCGAGGCTGCGGGCGGAGGCGAGCAGGCGCGGGTCGACCGCTTCGACGCCGTGGATGGTGTTGAGCAGGATGGGGAACAGCGCGCCGGTGAAGGTGATGAAGATCATCGACAGCTCGGAACTGGGGAACATCAGGATCGCCAGCGGAATCCACGCCACCGCCGGGATCGGCCGCAGCACTTCCAGTGGCGGCAGCAGGCTGTCGCGCGCCCAGCGGCCGCGGCCGATGACCAGCCCGAGGAGGATGCCGGCGAAAGCCGCCAGCAGGTAGCCGGCGAGCACCCGCAGCAGGCTGCTGCCCAGGTGGCGGCCGAGCTTGCTCGATTGCGCGAGGTGCCAGGCGGCATCGAGCACGTCACGCGGGCCGGGCACGTTGGCGAAGGTGACCACGCCGAGGTTCACGTGGCGCGCGCTGAGCACCTGCCAGAGCGCGAGGCAGACCAGCACTGAGGCCAGGCGCAGGCTCCAGCGAGTGAGGGTGGTGGTGTTCATCGGCTCGTCTCCGCCAGCACCGGCGCGCAGGCGCCGGGGCTGGTCCTCGATTCAGCGGCTGGCCACGGCCTGCTGGCTGGCGGCGGCGAAGTCGGCGACTTCTCCGCCATGCTGGCGGGCGAAGGCAGCGGCCTGTTCACGCAGCAGGAAGGCGTCCAGCGCGCCATCCTTGCCGCGCACGAACCACGCCTGCCCGGCGAGCAGCTTGATGCCGCTGTCGCTGGCCTGGGCGTACACCGCGCGGATGTCCTTGCCCTGTTGCTTGAGTTCGGCCAGCTGGCCCAGCGCCTCCTTGGCAGTCGCGTAGCTGCGCACCTTCGGCTCGCCACGCACCCAGATCTGCGCGACCTTGCGGGTATCGGTGATCGGCTTGTTGGTCAGAGCGTCATTGCCCAGCAGCGGCTGCTGCGCGTAGTTCTTCAGCGCTTGGTCGTAGTCGGCGCCGGCGGCCTTGAAGGCCTCGCGAATGTAACGATCGTCGACGAACTGCTCGACGTTCAGCCCGCGGTCGGCCTTCTTCAGCAGCTTCAGGGTGTCGATGGCGGTGGCCACGGCCTGGCGGTATTCCGGTTTCCAGGTCAGGTCGCGGGTCTGCAGGCCCAGCGGGCCGTGGAACAGGTAGTTCACCTCGGCGGGAATGCCGGCGACCTTCTCGATCAGCTCGCTGTATTTCTCAGGCTCCTTGGCGAGCAGTTGGTTGGCCTCAAAGGTCGCGCGCAGGTAGGCCTCGACGATTTCCGGGTACTTCTGCGCGTAGTCGGCTTCCACCAGCGCACCGTGGAAGGTCGGCGCCTTGGCCTGGGAGCCATCGTAGATCTTGCGGGCGATGCCACGGCTTTCGAACAGCTCGGCGAAGGGTACGAAGTCGGCGTGGGCGGCGATCTTGTTGGCCTGCAGCGCGGAGCCGGCGACTTCCGGCGGCTGCGCGATGATGGTGACGTCCTTCTCCGGGTCCCAGCCTTGCGCGGCGATGGCGCGCAGCAGCAGGCCGTGGGCAGTGGAGGCGAAGGGCACGGAGATGGTCTGGCCCTTG
Source organism: Pseudomonas sp. PDM18 (assembly GCF_014852585.1). Taxonomy (GTDB): domain Bacteria; phylum Pseudomonadota; class Gammaproteobacteria; order Pseudomonadales; family Pseudomonadaceae; genus Pseudomonas. The sequence continues at coordinate 358,961 of NZ_JACVBX010000002.1, forward strand.
AGTTCGGCCAGCGACTGCACCTTGGACGCGGCGGGGACGACGATGCCGTTGCCGCTGCCTTCGATGCTGCCCGAGAGCACGCTGATGAACAGGCTGCGCTTGCCGGCGGCCTCGTGGGCGACGCCGTTGAGCGAGCCGGGGAAGTCGGCCATGGCGCCGAAGTCGAGCTTGCCGGCAAGCATCTCGTTGGTCAGCGGCGCGCCGCTGGTGAAGTTCTTCCACTGCACGTCGTACTGCGCGTCCTTGTACTGGCCGTCGTGGGGCAGGTACTTATCGAGCAGGCCGAGTTCTCGGATCAGCAGGCCGCCGGCGGCGCAGTTGATGGTGGTGTCCTGCGTGCCGATGGCGACGCGGATCGTTTCCGAATGGGCGGAAAGACTGGCAATGGCGAGCGCGAGGCCGGCCAGGGTGGTGCGCAAGGTCATGGGTGTTCCCCTCGAATCATCAGTGTTGGAATCGTCTCCGCCGCAGGCCTTGCGGTGGGAAACGAGGGGCGGTGCATCAGGCGTCCGGCGGTGGGTCCGGATGGCGTTTCTTATTGGGTGCTTCGTAGGAGCGAGCTTGCTCGCGAACAGCTCTCTGCCGGCCCTGGTTCGCGAGCAAGCTCGCTCCTACAAGAGCAGCGGCGCTACGGGTTCAACGCAGCAGGTACGGAATCTCGACCCGCACGGCGCCGGTCGGGCAGTCCTTCTCGCAGGGCATGCAGTACCAGCATTCGTCGAAGGCCATGTAGGCCTTCTGGGTGGCGGGGTTGATCGCTAGCAGGTCCATCGGGCAGACCTCGACACAGACGGTGCAGCCCTTGTCGGCGATGCACTTGTCTTCGTCCACGGTCACCGGGGCGCTGGAGCGGAAGAAGATTTCCTGGGGTTGGTAGGCCATTGCACGCGGTCCTCATGGTGTTGCTTGCCGGCCGTCTTGGCGGTCGGCTGATTCTGTTCGGTGTTTCCGGGGTGGTACTGGTGCTCGGGGTCTTCCCTCACCCTAACCCTCTCCCAGAGGGAGAGGGGACTGTCCTGAGCGGTGAAGAAATCGGCGCTCGCCGGCTGACGACATTGTCGCCCTTCGCGCCGAACGACCCCCACTCCCTCTGGGAGAGGGCTGGGGTGAGGGGCTCCTCGGCGAACGACCCACTATGCCGCCTCGCTCTTCACCCGCAGCTTCTCGTAAGCCTGCTGCTCATCCTCATCCAGGGCGATCACATAAGGCTCGATGGGCTTCTTGAAGCTGGTCATCGCGCCGTCGTCGCCCTTCTTCAGGTGCGCATGGCAGAACCATTCGGCATCGTTGCGCAGCGGGTAGTCGACGCGGTGGTGGTACAGGCCCCAGCGGCTCTCGGTGCGGAACAGCGAGGCGCGGGCGGCCATCTCGGCGCAGTCGCGGATCACGCTGACTTCCATGGCGCGCATCAGCTCGTGGGGATTGTTGGCTTTCATCTGGTCGAGGTCGCGGGCGATCTCGGCGAAGCGCTGCAGGCCGATCTCCATCTTCTTGGTCACCTTGGGCGGCTGCAGGTAGTCGTTGACCATCCGCCGCAGCTTGTACTCGACCTGCGCCGGCGGCAGGCCATGCTCGCGCTTGAGCGGGGCAAAGACGCGTTCGCGCTCGCGCTCGACCTGGACTGCATCGACTTCGCTGAACTCGCGCCCGACGACGTACTGCGCGGCGTTGGTGCCGGCGAACCAGCCGTAGGTGAAGGCCCCGAGCATGTAGTTGTGCGGCACGGCGGCCATGTCGCCGGCCGAGTACAGGCCCCTGACGCTGGTCTCGGCCTTCTCGTTGACCCACACGCCGGAGGCCGAATGCCCGGAGCAGAAGCCGATCTCGGAGATGTGCATCTCCACCATCTGCTGGCGGTAGTCGGTGCCGCGCCCGGCGTGGAATTGGCCGCGGCTGGGGCGTTCGTTGCTGTGGAGGATTTCCTCGATGGTCTGGATGGTTTCCTCGGCCAAATGGTCGAGCTTGAGGAACACCGGCCCGTTGCCGCCTTCGAGTTCCTGATGGAACTCCCACATCATCTGGCCGCTCCAGTAGTCGCACTCGATGAAGCGCTCGCCCTTGTTGTTGGCGGTGTAGCCGCCCAGCGGGCCGGTGACGTAGGCGCAGGCCGGCCCGTTGTAGTCCTTGATCAGCGGGTTGATCTGGAAGCACTCCAGGTTAGAGAGCTCCGCCCCCGCGTGGTAGGCCATGGCATAGCCGTCGCCGGCATTGGTGGGGTTCTCGTAGGTGCCCATCAGGTAGCCGGACGAGGGCAGGCCCAGGCGGCCGGCGGCGCCGCAGGCGAGGACCACGGCCTTGGCGCGGATCACCTGGAACTGCGCGGTACGGCAGTCGAAGCCGAGCAGGCCGTTGACCGCGCCTTCTTCGTCGGTGAGCAGGCGGGTCACCACCAGGCGGTTGGTGATCTCGATGCGGGCGCGCTTGAGCTGGCGGTACAGCACCTTCTTGATGTCGTGGCCCTCGGGCATGGGCAGCACGTAGGCGCCCATGTGGTGGACCTTCTTCACCGCGTAGTCGCCGACCTCGTCCTTCTCGAACTTCACGCCCCAGCGGTCCAGTTGCTGCAGGGTCTCGAAGCTGTGGGTGGCATAGGCGTAGACCGCCGCCTGGTTGACGATGCCATCGTTGGCGACGGTGATTTCCTTGGTGTACTGCTCAGGCGTGGCGTGGCCGGGAATGATGGCGTTGTTCAGCCCGTCCATGCCCATGCTGATGGCGCCGCTGCGCTTGACGTTGGCCTTGTCCACCAGCAGCACGCGCAGCTCGCGGTTGGCTTCCTTGGCCTTGATCGCCGCCATGGGGCCGGCGGTGCCGCCGCCGATCACCACGATGTCGTAGGCGAGTTCCTTTTCCTCGGGGATCTGGGAGAGATCGAACTGGGTCATTGGTGCGGTCCCTTGTGGCGGTCGATGCGCAGGCGGTACTGGAAGGCGTCGCCGCGGTAGTAAAGGTGTTCGTAGTCCAGCGGTGCGCCGTCGGCGGTGTGGGTCAGGCGTTCGATGCGCATCACCGGCGAGCCTTCTTCCACCTCCAGCGCGCGGGCCAGTTCGGCATCGGCGAGGATGGCGTCGATGGCGAGGTCGGCATGGCCCAGGGGCAGGGCGCAGTCGTTCTCCAGGATCAGGAAGATGTCGCGGCTGACCAGGTCGGCCTTTTCCAGCCGCTTGCCAACGGCCTCCGGCAGCCAGGTGATTTCCAGCGACACCAGCTCGCGGTTGACCAGGCGGGCACGCTTGATCTGCACCACGTTCTCGCCCTCGGCGACTTGCAGACGGGCGGCAACCTGGGCGTTGGCGGGCACGGTCTTGAAGCTGCGCAGGCGGTTGATCACCTCGTAGCCGCGCTGGGTCATGGATTCGCCCAGGCCTTGCAGGGTGCTGACGTTCTGGAAGGCCTTGGGCTTGGCGACGAAGGTGCCCTTGCCGTGAATCTTGAAGATCAGCCCTTCCTTCTGCAGGTCGCCCAGCGCCTGGCGCACGGTAATCCGGCTGACCTCGAAGGCCTTGCCCAACTCGGCCTCGGACGGCATGCGGCTGAGCGGCGGATAGGTGCCGTCGAGGATGCGCGTGCGGAGGATTTCCTTCAGCTGGCTGTACAGGGGAACGGGGGAGAGGGGGAGTAGTTCGGCCATAGTTCATAACTTGTTATGACGAGTTGCCGAAACTATAAAAGGAATAGCTGATTCAGGACAAGAAACGATTTCGCATAAGCATAGAAAGCGTCGTCAGCAGGGGTATCTCAGGTTTTTTTGTAGGAGCGAGCTTGCTCGCGAACTGCCTGATGCCAGAGCGCCCGGGTAATCCGTTCGCGAGCAAGCTCGCTCCTACAGGGTCAAAAGCCCTTGCGCGGAGATTTCCGCCCCATAGGGCGGACATAACCTCAGAACGGCCGGCTGCCAGACAGGCTGATGCGCTTCAAACGGCGCTTCTCGCTGGCCGGGAAGGCGTTGCGACCATGCAGCACGGCCTGGTTATCCCACCAGACGATGTCGCCCACCGACCATTTGTGGCTGTAGATCAACTCGGGCTTCTGCAGGTGTTCGCGCAGCCGCTCGACCAGTGCGGCCCCTTGCACGGGATCGGCACCGGGGATTTCAACCTCGGTGTGCACGGAGAGGAACAGCACGCGCTTGCCGTTTTCCGGATGGGTGCGCACCAGTGGATGCTCGGTGCCCTGGATGGGCTCGATGTCCGGGGTTCGGTAGCGCACGAAGGTGCCGTTGTAGCCGCCGCTCTTCAGGCGGATGAACGGGTTGTAGTTGATCAGGCGCAATGGGTCGATCTCGGCGCGGGTCGCCTCATCCAGTGTCTCGTAGGCGCGGGCGAGGTTGGTGAACTGGGTTTCTCCGCCGGTCCTGGGTACCTCCAGGGCGTAGAGGAAGGAGCCGGAGGAGGGCACCGGCGTCCATTGGTGGTCGACGTGGGCCGGCAGGGCGAAGTTGCCCAGTTCACCGTCCTCGGTGTTGGCCACCTTGACGATGTCCGGGGCCTTGCCGTCGGCACCGGAGGACAGCACGGGCACATCTGCCGGCGGCTGGAACACCGCGCCGAACAGCGTGGCGAAGCGCAGGTATTGCTGATCGTCCAGGTCCTGGTTCTTGAAGATCAGGATGTGGTGCTCGCGGTGGGCCTGCTTGATCGCCAGGATCTGTTCCGGGGTCAGCGGCTCGCGGGCGTCTAGACCACGCACTTCGGCGCCCAGCGGGGCATCGAGGGGGACGATGGCGAAGGGTTCGGGGGTGGGTTGTTGTACGGCGTTGGATTGGGTCATCTCGAGAATCCTGAGTTTGGGGCTTCCCTCACCCCAACCCTCTCCCGGAGGGAGAGGGGGCAGTCCGATGCAGCGGGTCATCCCGTTGCGCCGATCTACTCCCTCTCCCCCTGGGAGAGGGCGGGGGTGAGGGGCTTTGGGGAAAGGCTCAAACCTTCTTGATTGTCCGGCTGCGTTGCCCATCGATACCCACCGGCACTTCGCCGCTGAGCGTCACGCGGCGCACGATGCGCGGCTGGGTGCCGTAGTCGTCGACGGCGTAGTGCTGGGTCGCGCGGTTGTCCCAGATGGCCACGTCGCCCGGCTGCCAGCGCCAGCGCACGGTGTTTTCCAGGCGGGTGACGTGGCTCTGCAGCACGGCGAACAGGTGCGCCGAGTCGTGCTGCGAGAGGCCCTTCAGGCGCTTGACGAAGTGCCCGAGCAGCAGCGTCTTCTCGCCGCTGATGGGATGCACGCGCACTACCGGGTGCTCGGTCTCGTAGACGGTGGAGGTGAACACCTTGCGGTATTCCTCCAGGCGCGCCGGGTCGACGTTCGGGCGCACGCTGGCATAGTCGTATTCGTTGCTGTGCACGGCCCAGAGCGAGTCGGCCAGCGCCTTCAGCTCCGGCGTCAGGTCGTCGTAGGCGGTGGCGGTATTGGCCCAGACGGTATCGCCGCCAGACTCCGGTGCCACCACGTTGCGCAGGATCGACGCCTTGGGATAAGCGTCGACGAAGGTCACGTCGGTGTGCCAGGAGTTGGCGCGGCGGCCCTGGGCGCCGTCCAGCTCCAGCAGGTAATGGGTGCCTTCCTGTACCGGCACGGTGGGGTGCGCCACCGGCTCGCCGAGCAGCTTGGCGAAGGCTTCCTGGCCCTGGTCGTCGAGCTGGGTCTGGCCACGGAAGAAGATCACCTTGTGCTGCACCAGCGCAGCCTGGATGGCCTCGATGGTGGCGGCGTCGAGATCGCCGGAAAGCGTGACGCCGCGAATTTCCGCGCCGATGCGGCCGGCTACCGGGTGGATGTCCAGGTGTACCAGGTCTTGCTGAATGGCTTGTGCTGCAGTGCTCATCTCATCGTCCTCTTGCTGTGGCAATAGCGCCGCGCCCGGGAGCGCGGCGGATGGGGATCAGAAGTCGTAACGGACCGACGCGCCCAGAGTCCGCGGCTGCCCCACCGAGGCGGTGTAGGAGCCGTTGATGCTGGCAAAGGCGGCCAGGTAGTAGTCCTTGTCGAAGGCGTTCTTCAGCCAGACCGAGGCGTCCAGCTGGCCGTCGCCGAGGTCCTTGCGCAGGCCGACGGAGAAGTTCGCCAGGCCGTAGCCGTCGATCTTCGAGAGGTCGGAGTTGTCCAGCGTGCCCTCGGCCTCGGAGCGGTAGGAGTAGCTGCCGGTCACGTACGGGCGGATGCCGTCGTCGAGGTTCCAGGCGTATTCGCCATTGAGGTTGGCGATCCATTTCGAGGCGCCGACCACGCGTTGCCCGGTGAGGTCGCAAGTGGCGGGCGCGCCGGGCTGGGTGGAGATTTCCGCCGGGCACGGGGCGTCCTTGAACGACAGGTAGGTGACATCGTTGTAGGAACCGTTGAAGTTCAGCGTCAGGCCGCGAATGGGCAGTGCGGTGGCCTCGAATTCCAGGCCGCGCGAACGCACGCTGCCGGCGTTGGAGAGCACCGAGACCAGCTGGGTCGAACCCGGCGGCTGGTACAGCGTGGTCGCCTGGTAGCCATGGATGCCGGTCCAGAAGAGGTTGGTGTTGAGTTGCAGGCGGTTGTCGAACAGGGTGGTCTTGATCCCCAGTTCGGCGTCGTTGGCGCGCTCCGGGCCGACCAGCAGGGAGTCGGCGCCGGCTGTTGGCGCACTGGCCACGGCCAGGTTCACGCCCCCGGACTTCTCGCCGTGGGACAGCGAGGCATAACCGAGCAGGTCATCGGTGAACTGGTAGCTCAGGCTCAGCAGGGCCGAGGGCGCGAAGCTGTAGAGGCTGAGGTCGCCCGAGTCGTAGGCGCCCAACTGGTTGCGCCGAACCACTGCGCCGACGCCACTGACCGGCGCACCGCCGATCGGAGCGAAGCGCTCGACCTTGGCGTCCTTCTCCTCGTAGGTGCCGCGCAGGCCGGCGGTGAAGTCCAGCTTGTCGGTGAGGTGCCAGGTGCCCTGGGCGAACAGCGCAAAGCTGTCGGTCTCGATCTTGCCGTTGGCCTTGGAGTAGGTGTTGTTCAGGGCGTTGAGGTTCGCCCCCAGCAGGTACGGGTCGGCCAGCGGGCCGTAGTCGGTGAAGGTCTTGTTGCCCAGGTTCTGGTTGAAGGCATAGGCGCCCAGCACGTAGTCGAAGAAGCCGCCGGTGGGCGAGGCCAGGCGGATTTCCTGGGAGAACTGGCGGTCGTGGACTTCCACGCCGGTGTTGTTGATCGCCGAGACGTTGAGCTGCTCGTCGTTGGCCGGGGTGAAGTGCCAGTAGCGATAGGCGCTGATGGAGGTCAGCTTGTAGCCGCCGTTGAGGTTCCAGTTGGCCTCCACCGAGCTGCCGCCCTGGTGCACGCTGACGTGCTGGCGGCTGTTGATGTTGACCTTGTGCCGGTCCGGATCGCGGATCGGCGAAGCGCCTACCGCGGCAGCACGCTGCCAGAAGCGGTCGGCGGCGCCATAGACCACCATGCTGCCGTTGCTCGAATCCTCCTCGTTGTAGTCGTTGATCCAGCGCAGGTCGAAATCCTCGTTGGGCTTGAACAGCAGTTGCCCGCGGATGCCCTGGCGCTCGCCGCCGTTCAGGTAGTTGTCGTCGTGGACGTTCTTGATGTAGCCGTCGTCGCGGGTGCGGTAGGCGGACACGCGCCCGGCCAGGGTGTCGGTCAGCGCGCCGGAGACGGTGCCCTTGCCCTGGAAGTAGCCGTCCTGGCCACCGGAGACCTCGACGCTGCGCTCGGGGCTGAAGGTCGGTGCGCGGGTGCTGATGTTCAGCACGCCGGCCGTGGTGTTCTTGCCGAACAGGGTGCCTTGCGGGCCGCGCAGCAGTTCCAGCTGCTCGATGTCCAGCAGGTCGAACACCGCCATGCCTGGGCGGCCCAGGTAGACGTTGTCCAGGTAGACCCCCGCGCTGCCTTCCAGGCCGTCGCTGGCCGGGTTGTTGCCGATGCCGCGCACGGCGATGCTCGACTGCCGCGCGTGGATGAAGGCGACGTTCACACTGGGCAGTATCTGCTGCAGGTCCTGCACCTTGTAGACGCGCTGGGTTTCCAGGGTTTCGCCGCCGACCACGGTGATCGGCGTGGGCACCTTCTGCGAATCCTCCTCGCGGCGGCGGGCGGTGACTGTCACCTTGCCCAGGGTGGCATCGGCCTTGGCCGGCGCGGCGCTGACGGGCTTGCTGGTTTCGCCGGTGGTGCTGCCGTCCTCGGCTTCCTCGGCGAATGCCGGTAGCGCGCCGCCCAGGGCCAGCAGGACGATGGCGTAGCGCAGCCGGTGGAGTTTGAAGGGGAAGGGCAAATGTCTCGAAATCATGCTGTGTCCTTATCTGCCGGCGCCAATCGCGGGCAAAACGGGGCCGCGCCACGCAGCAGTGGCGAACGACGTTTTCGGTGGGGTTGAAGCGGCTTCTGCTGTCAGCGACAGCGGGACAGGCACATTCGCGAGGAAAGGAGGTGCAAGGCTGGCATCGGGCGACTCCTGGTCTGAGCTATATTCTTAGTTCATAAAAGAATAGATGCTTGCTTTATTCTTCGTTGACGGAATAAGAGCTTGCATTTAAAACCAGCGCATACCCAGCGGCAAATGCCTTTGCCCACTATTTTCTATGCCGGAAATGCATCATGGATTTGCGCCAACTCCGCTACTTCATCGCCCTCAACGAACACCGCAGCTTCGTTCGCGCCGCCGATGCCATGGGCATCACCCAGCCAGCGTTCAGCCGCAGCATCCAGGGCCTGGAGCAGGAGCTGGGTTGCCGTCTGGTGGATCGCGGCAGCAAGGACCTGCGCCCGACCCCCGAGGGCCAGGTGGTGCTGCAGCATGCGCTGAGCCTGGTGCAGGGCGCCAATAACCTGAGCCACGCGGTGGCCCGTCTGAACAAGCTGGACTCTGGCGAGCTGCGATTCGGCAGCGGTCCGGCGCCGGCACAGAAGCTGGTCTCCGACGCGGTGTCACGGTTCGTCCAGCGCTACCCGCGCATCCACATCCAGTTCGGCGTGGACAACTGGGAGCGCCTGGCGCGCAGCCTCAGCCGCGAGGAGATCGAGTTCTTCGTCGCCGACATCCGCCATTTCGAAGCCGACCCGAACTTCCAGACCCGCGCGCTGAAGCCGCGCAGCGGGCTGTTCTTCTGCCGCGAGGGGCACCCGCTGCTGGCCAAGGAAAGCCTCTCCACCAACGACATGTTCGCCTATCCGCTGGCGGCTACGCTGATTCCGCCCAGCGCGAGGAAGATGCTTGCCAACCTCAGCGGCAAGATCGACATCACCACCAATGTGCAGTGCGAGGACATGGCCTCGCTGGTGCGCATCGTCGGCCAGACCGATGCCATCGGCATCGCCGTGGAGGAGGCGCTGAGCGAACCGATGGCGCGCGGAGAGCTGGTCAGGTTGCACTTTCGCAACCTGCCGCAGAATGTCGATATTCTCCAGGCGCGCTGCGGCATCGTCACCCGCAGCGGCGACCGCCTTTCGGCGGCGGCGCGGGCGATGATCGAGTTGCTGGTGGATCTCGATGCGGGGGTGGAGAGTGAGGTGGCGTAGAGCGTCGCTGAACCTGCTGGAGAGGGTTATGCCCGCGGTCTGCTGGCAGTGTTCCTGACCTCCTGACCTCCTGACCTCCTGACCTCCTGAGCTGCAATTATGCTGCCTCGGGCTGGGTGTTCCAGCGCCGCTTCGGCGTACGCGCGGACTTCTGGTTTCGCCCCCTCGGGCGACCTTCTTTGGCAAACGACCCAAAGAAGGCAAAGGTCTTGCCCCAATCATCCGGTTTTTCGCTTGGGGCGAAAAATACCCTCGTTGAAGCGCAGTTTAAGGGGCCCGCGTTGACGGGCCATCCCTCGCCCGACAACGCTCTCGCGACATCCATGTCGCTCAACCCCTGAAACTCCGCTTCAACGAGGCCTCCTGAACGGGGCAGTCGGAGTGTGCGGTCATTTCCCTGGAAGACTTAAGAGTCAAAGCCAAAGCTGGATCGGTGGGCTCTTCGTAGGACCGAGGGGGACGCCTGGTCCTTGCTCGCGAACCGCCCAACGCTGAACGGCTCCTGCAGGAGCAATTGTCCTTCCCCGTTAGCTCCGTGTTTGTGCTTCCCCCTCACCCCAGCCCTCTCCCTCAGGGAGAAGGGGCGGATCGTGCCGGTGGGAACCATGGTTTCATCCTGCCCCGAACGGTCCCGGAGGGAGCAGATCGTGCCGGCTGACGCTGGGGTTTCAACCGGCACCGCACAGTCGCCTCTCCCTCTGGGAGAGGGTGAGGGCCGATCCGAGCGCAGGAGTATCTGCTGGGAGCTAAAACCCACTCTCCCGCAAAGCCACCGCCAGCAATCGCGTAAACCCTTCGCCCAGCCAGCTGCGCCGGGCGCCTTCGATCTGCAGGTGGCCGCGGGTTTCGTGCAGGCCAGGTGGTGCGCCGTCGAGTTTCACCAGCACATGGAACAGCGCCGGGTTGGGCACCAGCGCCTCGCCCTGCGGATTGACGTTCAGCGGGCCGCCGTAGCGCGAGGCGAGCATCGGCTGTTCCAGCTGGCTGATGCGTGTGGTGCCGATCAGCACCACCTGGCCGTCGATGGGGTTCGGCACGCCTTCGGGATAGAAGCGCACCTGGCCGCCGTCGGTGAGACGCTGCACTTCGTCCTGTTTGACGTAGGCGTCCACCAGCCAGTGCTGCGGGTCCACCAGCACGCCGATGGGTTCGCGGGTGTTGATCCACTGGCCGGGCTTCCAGTCGGGGTTGACGTCCATCCAGCGCCCGGCGAACGGCGCTTGCAGGTTGAGGCGGGCCATCTCGTTGCGCGCGGCGCGGGCCTGCTGGTACTCCACGCCCAGGCGCTGGCGGGTAACGGCTTCCTCGGAGAGACCCGAAGGATCGGCCAGCATGCCGGCCAGGCGCCCTTGATAACCACGAATGCTGGCCTCGCTGCCGGCCACCTTGGCGGCGATATCGGGCTCTTCCATCACCGCCAGGGTTTCGCCCTTGCTCACCTCGCCGCCGGGGCGCAGGTCGCGCAGCAGCGCGGGGAAGGGGGCGTAGACGTGCAGTTGCTGCGCCGCGCGGGCCACGCCCATGGCATGTACCTGGGTGCGCCAGGGGATGGCGAGCAGCAGAACGATGGCGCCGAGCAGCGCGAGAAACACCAGCTTGCGCCGCGGTTTCACTTCCGCGCGGCGCTGCCACCAGACCTTGAGTTCGCGCCACACGGGCTGAACGATGAACCAGCTGATTTCCACGGCGAACAGGAAGATCCCCAGCAGTTTGAAGAAGAAGTAGTAGACCGCCACGGCGATGCCGAGGAACAGCAGCAGGCGGTAGACCCAGGTACCGAAGGCGAAGGCCACCAGCGCCCGGCGCTTGCTGGTGGGGAAGTGCTCCGGCCAGGGCTCGTCCAGTCCCAGCAGGTTGCGTCTTAGCGTGGTGCGTGCGAGGGCGCCGGCGCGTTCATGCAGGTTGGGGAAGTCCAGCAGGTCGGAGAAGATGAAGTAGCCGTCGAAGCGCATGAAGGGGCTGGCGTTCAGCGCCAGCGACAGCGCCCAGCTGGTGGTCGCCAGGTACAGCAACCCGTTGCGCAAGGGACCGGGATCGGCCAGCGCCCAGCCCAGCGTCGACAGCCCGGCCAGGCCCAGCTCGGTGATGATCCCGGCGCTGGCAATCGCCAGGCGCTGGCGGTTGCTGCGCAGCTTCCAGCTCTCGCCGGTATCGGTGTAGAGCATCGGCCACATCACCACGAAAGCGATGCCCATGTGCGCGACCTTCAAGCCCAGCCGCGTCGCCACCAGTGCGTGGCCCAGCTCGTGCAACGTCTTCGCCACCACCAGCGCGGCGGCGAAGCTGAGCAGGCCTTCGAAGGAGAAGGACTCCACCACGTCGTGGGTGAAGGTGTCCCACTGGTGCGCCACCAGCACGATGCCGGTAAGGCTGAGCAGCAGCACCAGGATGGCCACGTACCGGTTGAACAACCAGTCGAGGCTGCCGGCGATGGCGCGCAGGAAGCGCTGCGGACGCAACAGCGGGATGCGGAAGAACAGGTAGTGGTGCAGCCACCAGTTCCAGGTCGTCCACTGTTTGCCTTCGCTGCGCGCGGCCAGGCGCGCCAGGGCTTCGGGGCCGGGACGCAGCAGCTGGTGGTGTTCGAGGAACTGGCGGAAGCCCAGCACCTGCTCGGCATCGGGCTTGAGCGCGGTCTGCTCGGCGATCTGCTCGCTGATCTGCCGGGGCGTCTGCTCCCAGCGCAGCAGACATTCGAACTCCAGCCAGCCGATGCGGTAGAAGCGGTTGAGCACGCTGTCCTGGATCACCCACACCGGCTCGCCATCCGGGCCGGGCGCGGCTTCGTCCAGGCGCAGATCGTCGCGTAGCGGCGGGGTGGGCAGGTCTTCGGCGGCGATGTCCATCGCTACTACCAACCGGTCCAGGCGCGCAGGGATGCCAGCGGGCGGCGCAGCAGGTAGTAGCCGAGCATCACTCGCTCGCCATACAGCTTGGCCGTGCCGTGCAGGCCGAGGCGGGCATGGGGCGGGGCGTCCTGCACGCTGGCCAGCAGGCGGTAGGAGGCCACGCCTTCATCGCTGGGCTTGGCCTGGTAGCTGGTGTCGAGGATTTCCCCGTGCAGCGGGTCGAGCGGGTAGGCGGTGAGGAACAGCGCCACGGGTGCCCCCGGCTCCAGCGCGATGGCATCGGCCACCGGCAGCTGGATGCGCATACCCGGTGCCTTCGGGTCGGCGATCTGCAGGATGCGCTCGCCCGTCACCACCGGCTTGCCCAGCCAGTCGTTGGGGTCGCTGTACACGGCCACGCCGGTGCGCGGCGCGAGTACGCGGGTGCGCGCCAGTTGCGCCTGCACGGCGGCCAGTTCGGCGCGGCGCTGTCGCGAGCGGCCGTCGAGCACCGACAGTTCGCTCTTGCTCTGCGGGTTGTCGAAGGCGCGCTGGCTGGCGGCCATGAGTTCGGCGTCGGCCACGGCAACTTCCTTGGCCAGCACGTCGGCGCGACTGCGCAGGGTGGTTTCGTCCAGCTCGAAAAGAGGCGTGCCGACCTCGACGCTCTGGTTCGGGCGCACCAGCATCTTGACGATCACGCCGTCGATGGGCGAGCTGATCACCTGAGCGTTGCGTGAGACTATTTCCGCCGGCGCCAGGGCGGTCTGTCGCACCGGAATCAGCAGCAGCGCGGCCAATGCAATGACGCCGACCATTACCTGGCGCGTGCTCGGTCGCCAGTAGCGCAGGCGGGTGCGGGGCCCGAACGACGCCCAGGCGTGCGCCCAGGTCTGCCAGATGCCCTGCAGAAGCGGTTGCAGGTTGCGCGCCGGCGGCTCGTCGAGCAGGAACAGCACCAGCCCCAGGCGCTTGCCGGCGCGGTCGTGCAGCGGCACGCACCAGAGTCCGGCTGGCCACCATTCGCTCCAGCCCTCGGCGATGTCGGCGGGCGGCTCGATGGCGTCGCGGGCCAGCCAGGTGGGTGTGGCGTCGGGTAGTTGTCCGGCGACCCAGCGGCTGGCGCGTTCCAGCCAGACCAGATAGGGCGAGTCTTCCGTGGGCTTGGCCAGGCCGGACACCGCCAGCAGCTCGTTGCGCGATTCATGGCAGGCGAACACCAGCGCCTGGTGGAAACGCAGCAGCGGGAACAGGTCATTGGCGATGCTGAAAGCGAGGCCTCCGAGGGAGTCGGCCGTCAGCGCCTTGTCCCGCACATTGGCCAGGCTCAGCAGCAGCTGGGGTGGCGGCAGCAGCTCACTCATGGCTTTCGGGGAAGCGCGCGACCCCGCTCATGCCGGCGATCAGTTCGGGGTAGCTGGCGTCCAGCTTCGCTTCCAGCTCGACGGTTTGCGCCACGGCGTCGACCCGCGCGTTGATCACGCTGACCTTGGCCGGGTAGTGCTTGCCGGTTTCGTGGATGTCCACTTCCAGCGGCATGTCCGGGCGCAGGCTGGGCAGCATGGACGAGGGCACGTTGAGGCGGACCTTCAGCGCGCCGTCGCTGACCAGGTCGAACAGCGGCGTGCCGGCGGTCACCGTCTGGTACGGCTTGACGTAGACCTTGGCGATACGCCCGGAGAAGGGCGCATCGACCAGGCAGTAGCCGGCCTGGGCGCGGGCCAGGGTGAGGGCGCCGTCGGCCTTCTGCACTTCAGTGTTGGCCATGGCGACTTCGAGGTCGCCCACGGCATCGAGCTTGCGCAGGTTCTGCTTGGCGGCGAGGTTGGAGCGGGCCATGGTCAGTTCGGCGGCGGCGACCTTGGCGCGGGCGTTGACCTCCACGCAGTTGAGCTGGGCCAGCTCGGCGTCCTTGGCGACCTTGTCGCCCAGGCTCGCCTTGAGCGCGCCGAGGGTGCCGTTCATTTGCGCGGAAAGGGTGGTTTCCAGGTTGGACACCAGCAGCACGCGGATGGCGCCGGGGTCCTGGTTGTCCGGCAGCGGCGGCAGGCCGTCGGGGGCGTCATCGGCCAGCGCCGGCTGGAGCAACATCAGGCAGAGCGGGAGGAGCAGGTACGGCTTACTGCGCGGCATTGGCGGTTCCTTCTGTGCCACTGGAGGTGCTGCTGGCGAGCAGGTTGGTACTGGTCTGTTGTTCCAGCGTGCGCTGGATTTCCCGCGCCAGGGTCTTCACGTCGTGGTTCTCGATTTCCTTGGGCATCACCTCGAAGCCCACCGAGTTGTATAGCCGGCCCCATGCGGCCTGGGCGTCGGAGTAGGCGGCTTCGCGCTGGTAGCGCGAGAGCAGGAAGCGGCCTTCGGCGCGGATCAGCTCCAACTCGCTGCCCAGGGCGGCGCCACGGGCGGACTGGGCATAGCTGAGCAGGCTCTGGTCGACGCGCAGGCTCTCGTCGGCGAACTCCACTTCCTGCCTGGCCAGCTGATAGCGCAGCAGGCCGACGCGAACCTGGGTGAGGATGGCCATGGACAGCGCGGTGCGGCGCATGTCGTCGGTCTTTTCCTGGCTGGCCTCGGCGGCCTTGATGTCCGGGTACTGCGCCAGGCGCAGCAGGTTCATCGAGACGTTGATGCCGGTCTGGTTCCAGTCGTTGTTGTACAGGTACTTGTTGGAGTCGTACTCGTAGCCGTAGTTGAAGCTCACGTTGGGCCACAGCTGGGCCTTGGCGATCTTCAGGTCGTTCATGTCGACGCGCTTCCGGTACCACTCCTCCATGATTTCCGGGCGGCGCTCCAGCGAAAGGCGTTCGAGTTGCTCGACGTTGTTGGTCACCAGCGGCAACGCCTGCTCGCCGATGTCGGCCAGGACCATTTTGGTGTTCGGCGGCAGCGACATCAGCGCGGCCAGTTCGGCGCGGGCGAATTCCAGGTCCTGGCGGCGCACGGTGAGCATATACACCGAGTCGAGCAGGGCGCGCTGGTAGGCGAGGATGTCCTGGCGCGGCAGCAGGCCCTTGCCCTCGGCCTCGCGGGCGGAGGTCAGCGCGCGGTGGGTGCGCATCAGCAGGCCGTCCACTTCCGGCAGCAGGCGCTGGGCGCCCAGCGCGCGCCAGTAGGCGTTGCGCACGTCTTGCAGGACGTTCTGCGCGACCTTCTCGCGGCGCTCTTCGGCCATCAGCATCTGGTCGTTCTTCTGCTGGGTGCGGTAGTAGGCGACGCCGAAGTCCAGCAGGCTCCAGGACAGGCCCAGGCTGTAGAGCTGGCGGTAACGCTCTTCCGAGGTGGACGGACGCAGGCTGACCTGGCGGTCCTCGATGCCGATGGAGGTGCCGCCCGAATCATTGTTGCGCCCGGCGTAGCCGGCGGAGGCGACCACCCGCGGCAGCATCTCGTGACTGGTGACATCGCGCAGGTCGGAGGCTAGCGCGCTTTCCAGCAGTTTCAGGCGGTAGTCGAGGTTATATTTCAGGGCGCGCGCCGAGGCTTCGTAGAAGGTGATCGGCCCGCTGACCGGCTCCTGCTCCTTGTACATCCGCGCCTGGTCGTCGATCACCCGCTGGCGCATTTCCTCCTCGGTGTAGGGCTTGGGCTCGAACGCCGAGCAGGCGCTGAGGAAGAGGCTGACGGTGATGGTGGCGCTCAGGCATTTCAGTGCGTAGGCAGGCATAGTCTGTCCTTGATCGATCCTAAAAAGTCGCGAGTTCCTCATTGGCCGCTCCGGCGCTGGGCGGCCTCGCGCAGCTGGGCGCGGAAGCCCTGGGTGTTCTGCGCCTTGTCAGCCTTGCCGACCATGTCGGCGGGGAAGGGTGCCCACAGCGACGGGTCGGGCAGCAGCCCGTCGGCGCTGAGGCTGATGACGCCGTGGCGGCCGTCCACCCAGTTCTTGTCCAGCGTTGCCGCGCGGCGGCTTTCGGCCACGGCGCGGGCGACGAACTGGCCCTTGACCTGGCCCAGCTGCGCGCCCAGCGACGGGCTCTCGATTTCCGGCGTGGCGAAGATGTCGATGTTGCTGCCGTCGGCGCCCCAGTTGGAGAGCGACAGGCGATCGTCGATGCGCTCGACCACCGGCTGCACGAAGATCGCCGGGTCCACGTCCGGGAGGCGGTCACGCGGGTAGCCGTCGTCGCCGAAGCGGTCGAAATGCGGGCCCGGCGGGATGTACGGCGTGGCGATGTCCAGGGTAATGGTCAGCACGGCATCGTCGGTGGCGCCGGCCAGGTCGCTGATGGTGTAAGTGAAGTAGTCCTTGAGCACCTGCCCGAGCCCGGCCGCCGCCAGCACTTCGCGGTTGCTCAGGTCGATGGTGTAGGTGTAGCTGCCGTCCGCGTTGAGGACGAGCGTGCCGTAGCGCCCGGCAATCGGCTGGCCGATCACACCAGCAGTACCGCTGCCGGTTTCCTGGCCGGTACGGATACCGGTGACGGTCAGCGAGTCGCCGCCATCCACGTCGCTGTCGTTGGGCAGCACGTTGCCGGTGGCCTGCGGTGCCGGCGTCTGGTCGGTGGCGCTGTTGCTGTCGTCGCGCGCCACCGGATTGTCGTTGGCACCCTGGATGACCACGGTCAGGCGCGCGTCGGAGGTAGCGCCGGCGGTGTCGCGCATGCGGTAGGTGAAGACTTCCTGCAGCTTCTCGTTGGCGCTGCGCATGGCCTGCACAGTGGGGTTGTCGTTGTCGACGCGGTACTCGTAGCTGCCGTCGGCGTTGATCGTCAGTTTGCCGTAGAGACCTTGCAGCACGTTGCCGGCATTGGTCGTGGCGCCATTCTGGTTGGTGAAGTTCACCACCGACTTGGTTTCGCCGTACTGCACGCCATCGACATCGGTGTCGTTGTCCAGCACGTTGCCGCGCGGGTCGAAACCAGGCGTGCCGTTGTTGATCCCGCCCGCTTCCACGGCCAGTGCGTTGTCGTCGCTGGCAATCGGCGTGTCGTTGCGCCCGTCGATGGTGATGGTCAGCACTCCTGGCGTGGCGCCGCCCCAGATGTCCGCGCTCAGGTAGGTGAACTTGTCCTGCAGGGTCTGGCCGCTGGCGCGCAGGGCTTCGACTTCCGGCAGGGAGTTGTCCAGCTCGTAGCTCCAGCTGCCGTCGTAATTGATCGTCAGGGTGCCGTACAGGCCGCGCAGACTCTGGCCGGGAACGGTGGCATCGGGCGGAACGGGGCCGTCGCCGGCCCAGTACGAGACGACGTGCATCACATCCTGCGGGATGGTGGTGATGGTGTCCGGATCGGTGTCGTTGGCCAGCACGTTGCCCGATGGATTGCTGCCCGGCACGTTGTTGTGCAGGCCGCCGTCTTCGACCGCCGTGCCGAAGTCCGGCGCGGTGTCCGGTGGCTGGTTCTGGCCACGGATCAGGATGATCAGCGTGGCCTGGTCGTTGAGGCCGCCATCGTCGGTGACCTGGTAGGTGAAGGATTCCAGGGCGAACGCCAGCGGGCCGAGGGCGATGATGTCCGCGTTGGAGTTGTCGACGAAGTACTGGTAGCTGCCGTCGGCATTGATCACCAGGGTGCCGAACGCGCCGACGATGGTCTGCGGGCTGCCGGGTGTCACCACCACGGTGTTCACCTGCGCACCCTCCGGGCCCACCGCGATGGTGGTGACACGCATGTGATCGCCGGCATCGACATCGGTGTCGGCACCGATGCCGGCGAAGATCCCGGTCAGGCCGGTGATCACGTTGCCGGTGGGGTTGCGCCCGCCGCTGCCGTCGAGGTTGGCCACCGCGTAGTTGATGTCGTCGTTGGCCACCGGGGCGTCGTAGCGGCCTTCGATGGTGATGGTCAGCTGGGCAATGGAAGTGGCGCCAGCGGTGTCGTGCATGCGGTAGGTGAAGGCTTCGGTCAGCGAGTCGCCGTTCTTCAGCGCCTGCACGGCGGCCAGGCTGTCGTTGACGGTGTAGGTATAGGTGCCGTTGGCGTTGAGGGTCAGGGTGCCGTAGGTCCCTGCGATCACGCCGCCGCTGGCGGTCAGGTCGATCAGCGTGCCGCCGGCGCCTTTGGTGCCAGTGCGCACAGCGTCGACCACATGGGTTTCTCCGTAAGCCGCGCCGTCCACATCCAGATCGTTGGGCAGCACGTTGCCGGTGGCGGGCGCGCCGGGCGTGGTGTTCAGCGTGCCGCCGGCCTCGATGGCGGCCCCCGTGTCGTCGGCAGCGATGGGAGTATCGTTCTGCCCGTGGATGATGACGGTGAAGGTGCGAGTGACGGTCTTGCCGTTCCCATCGCTGACGCTGTATGTGAAGACTTCGCTGAGCGTATCGTTGTAGGTGCGCAGCGACTGCACCGCCGGATCCAGGTTGTTGACTACGAAGCGGTAGCTGCCGTCGGCGTTGAGCAATAGCACGCCGTAGTTTCCGGCCAGGTCCGTGCCCACGTTGCCACTGACGCCGTTGGGGTTGACCACGGCGGTGATGGTGAGGACATCGCCATCGGGGTCGGTATAGGAGCCTCGGATACTGCCGGTCGGGTCGAGCCCTGCGACGTTATTGAGCAGGCCGCCGGCTTCGGTGGCGTGGATGACGACGGGCTGCACGATGGGCGGGTCGTTGACCCCGAGCACGGTAATTACCAGCTGCGCCTGGTCGGTCAGCCCGCCCGTGTCATGGATGCGGTAGGTGAAGATCACGTCCAGGCTCTGGTTCGCGGTGAGTGCGCGGATGGCCGGGTCGGCGCTGTTGACCACGAAGGTGTAGGTGCCGTCGTCGTTCAGGCTGAGCTGGCCGAAGTTGCCGCTGATGATGCTGCCGTTGGACAGCCGGGCGACCGTGCCGGTGATGTTGGTGGTGATGCCGTTGACGACGCCGGTCAGGGTGCCACCGGCGGTTTCCAGCCCGGAGCGCACGCCGTCGACCTTGAGCTTGTCGGCGTTGGGCCGGTCGACAGTGTCGACATCGGTGTCGGTGCCCACCCCGGCGTTACCGGTGATCACATTGCCGCTGGCATTCACCGCTGCCGGGCTGCCGTCGCTGGCGCCGGCCGTGGCGTTGCCGTGATCGTCCACCGCCACCGGGGCGTCGTTGGCGCCCTGGATGCTCAGGGTCAGCGTAGTGATGGCGCTCAGGCCGCCCTTGTCGGTGAGCTGGTAGGTGAACTGTTCGGTAAGTGGAGGATCGCTGGGAGCCAGCGCTTGGACCACGGGGTTGCTGTTGTCGACCACGTAGCGGTAAGTGCCGTCGGCGTTGATCGTCAGGCTGCCGTAGAGACCGGCGACGGTGGTCGGTGAGCCGGGGGCGACCGGGAGGATAGCGCCACCGCCGGTGCCGTCGAAGCGCACCAGGGTGACGGATTTGGTTTCGCCCAGGGCCACGGAGTCCACGTCGGTGTCATTGGTCAGTACATTGCCGGTGGCGTCCTGCCCCGGCGTGCCGTTGTTGGTGCCGCCGGCCTCGATGGCCGTGGCGGTATCCGGCACCGCCACGGGGGTATCGTTGGCGCCGTGGATGTCGATGGTCAGGGACGTGGAGCTGGAAAGCCCGCCGGTGTCGGTGATGAAGTAGCCGAACGAATCGCGCAGTACGTCGCCCGCGGTGCGCAGCGCCTGGACTTCGGCATTGGTGTTGTCGACCACGTACTGGAAGCCGCCGGTCGCGGTGATGTAGAGCGTGCCGTAGCGGCCGGCGAGGCTGACGACACCGGCAGCGGGCACCACCACGAAGCCGCCGGTGGAATTCTCCAGGCGGGTGACCTTGAGGATGTCGCCGTTGGTGGCGATGTCCACGTCGGTGTCGTTGTCCAGCACGTTGCCCGTGGGGTCGACGCCGACCGTGGCGTTGTTCGAGCCGCCGGCTTCGATGGCGATGGCAATGTCGGGACGGGCGATGGGCGCGTCGTTCACCGGGTCGATGACGATGTTCAGGGTGTCGGTGTCTTTCAGGGCGTCGTCGGGGTTTTCGCCGGGGATGCCATCGCCGTCCGCGTCACCGAAGTTACCCTGGTCGTTGGTGACCATGGTGAGGGTTTCGGCATTGCGGGCGGTGTTGAAGTCCTGGTCGCCCTTGTAATAAATCTGGCTGAGCAACACGTTGATCTGCTGCAGGGTGCCAGTGAGCACCAGGGTGCGGCCGGCGCCGGCCGGAGGTGCATCGTTGGCGCCGGGCGTCGTTGCGCTCTGCCAGAGCACGCCGTGCACCACGCTGAGGGTGACGGTCATGACGCCGTCGGTATTGCCGGCGTTGACGTCGACATCGCTGGTGGCGAGGCCGACGATGTGCAGCACCGTGTCTTCCTGGCCGTGCTGGTCGGCGACGGTGTTGATCGGCGCTTCGTTGAGATGCACGTAGCCGGCATCGGCGATGCCGATGGCCCCTTCGGCGAGGTTCAGGTTGATGTTGCCCAGGCCGACGGTGGAGGTCCCGCTGTCGGAGTCGACGCGCACGTGGAAGCGGTTGTTGCTCGCCTGGGCGAAGTTCTGCGCCACCGCCACCAGGTAATTGCCCGAGGGCAGGATGGCGAACTGGTAGGTGCCGTCGGCGGCGGTCACCGTGCTGAAGGTGCGGTCGTCGGCGTTGCCGAACACGCCGTCGTCGCCGGCCCAGGTCAGGGTTACGTCGATGCCGCCAAGGCCAGGGCCGTCAGGCGTCACGCTATCGGTGGCCGACTTCGTGTCATCCCACAGGGTGCCTTGCACCACGCCCATGCCGGCGCCGTCGCTGAGGATGTAGTTGTTCAGCCCGCTGACGCCGTCCTGGCCGGTGCGCTCGCCGTCGGCGCCGCCGGCGGTCAGTGGCAGCGAGCCGCCCCAGCCGGCGTTCTCGAAGCTGGTGGGTAGGCTGGTCCAGGTCAGGACCGCGGAGCTGGTGACGTCGTCGGGAACGGTGGTGTTGGGCAGGGTGACGCTGTAGATCACCTGCACCTTGTCGTTGACGTTCAACTGGTCGAAGTTGAGCACCACCTGACCGCCCACCACGCTGGCGGTGACGCCTGCCGGCAGGTTGCCGGTGGTGTAGTTGGTGCCGTTGATGACGATGCTCTGGATCGCGTAGTCGCTGCCGTTGGGGAACTGGTCGCGCAGCACGACGTTGTACGCCGGTACTTCGCCGTTCTGGGTGAAGCTGACCGAGACTGTCGCGTTGGTGGTGCCGGCGACGCTGCCGGCAGCGATGTCGATCACCGACTTGTCCATGCCGGTGAAGCTCGGTTCCACGACGTGCTCGAAGATCGTGGCGCTGTGGCCGCGGTCGACCCCCGCGCCGTCGCCGACATGTTCGAACACATTCATGCTCAGCTGCGCGCCGCTCTGGTTGCTGGCGATGTTGGCGACACGGACGTTGAACTCGAGGATCACCCCTTCGATGTCGCCGTCGTTCACCTCGGTGTTGGTCAGGTTGCCGAGGTTGAAGGTGATGGTCCGGCCGTCAGGAGAAATCTGCAGGCGCCCGCTGTTGATATTGAAAATGCCGGTGGGCTTGTCACCGGAGAGGTCCGGATGGATCGGCAGCGAGACGTCGCTGTTCTGGTTGCCGATCATGGTCAGCGAGCCGCCGCTGATCAGATTGGTGGCGTCCGTGGTGAGCCCGCCCGTGCTGGAACCCAACGCGATGAGAATGTTGTTGAGGTCGGCGGGAATGAATTCCAGTCCGGGGGCCAATTCGATACGAATCTGGTAGTTGGGGTTGTCGCCGGTGGGCACTACGATCGCCACGCGGTAGCGGACGATCTCGCCGACCACCACGGTTTCCTGCAGGCCGGCGGTATCGGTGGCGCCCGAGGAGTTGGTCGCTGGCGGCGTGGCGTCGAGACCGCCGACGCGGGAGACCTGGATGCCGTTGGTGACGGGAATCAACAGTGTGTTGATCTGCCGGTAGTCGTTGAGCACCCCGGAATTGAGCAGTCCGTCGTCGCCGCCGCGCTCGCCCGCGAGGGTGTCGGTGGTGTTGCTCAGGCCGTCCAGGCTGGTCCAGCGCACCACGACGTTGTTCGTGATGACCGCCTGGCCGGCTGCCGAGGCGTTCACCACGCCCGACAGGGAAATGATGATGCTGCCGCCATTGGCGATATCGATGTTGGCGCCGTTGGCGGTGACCAGCTGGCCGTTCTGGATGATGAAGTCCACGCCGCCGTTGTTGGTGGCGCCGTTGTAGACCTTGCCGGTGATCACGATGTTGTCCATCTGCGTGGGCAGTATGTTCAGCAGGCTGAGATCGAAGGCATTGGTGCCGGAAGTGTTGCTGATGGTGATGGTGTAGGTGACCGTGTCGCCCTCGTCGAAGCCGCCGTAGGTGGGGGTGGCCGTGACCTGCTGGCTCACCGTCAGGGTCGGCTCGACGATGGTCACCGAAGGCTGCTGCGGGCTGGCGACGGTGCGGTCCACCGCCGTGGCGCCGTTGGGGGTATCGCCGTCGGGGTCGCTGTAGGTCAGCTGCGCGCCGTTGTTCAGGGCGACGCCCTGCTGGTTGCCCTGCACGTTGCTCGCCACCAGCACCAGGCGGATGACGAAGGCGTTGTTACCGATGTTGTTGTCCGCCGTGGAGCCGGCGGCACTGAACAGCAGGTTCAGGTCGCCGCCATCGCTGCCGTCGCCGCTGAAGGTCAGCACCGAGACGTTGCCACCGAAATCCTGGCCCAGCGCGCCGCTGCCGGCGACCGTGGTGATGATCTGGTAGCCCGCACCGCCGAAGGCCGTGAGATCCAGGCGCAGACCCGGCGGAATCAGGTCGGACAGTCGCAGGTTGGCGGTGCTTCCTTCGGGCAGGGTGACGACGATGTCGTAGGTCATCTTCTCGCCGATCACCAGGTTGCTGCCGGTGGTGTGCCCGGCGCTGGAGTCGTCGTCGGTGAGGCTGCCGTTCTGGTAGGTCTTGGTGATGGTCGGCGCGGCCACCTGCTGGTTGGCGACTTCGACGATGTCCACCGGCGTGAAGTCCTGGCCGCCCTCGACGCTGGCGTAGTGGGTCAGCGCGGCACTGCTCTGCAAGGTGCGTGAGGCGAGGATGGCGTTGTCTACGGTGACATCGTAGGTGATCACCACGACGTTGGCACCGGAGAGGTCGTTGGCCGTGCCGGCGCGGCCGGCGAGCAGGGTGCCCTGGTTGTTGGCATCGAGGAAGGTAATGCTGTTGCCGCTGACGCTGTAGTCGACGCCCTGCACCAGCAGAGAGCCGTCGCCGCGATGGATCTGCAGGTTGGCGGTCGACAGGCTGCCGCCGACGAAGGCCAGGCCCGCCGGCAGGGTGATGCTGGTGGCGACATCGTAGGCGTTGCCACCGCCGCTGTTCTTGATGGCGGTAGCCAGGCGCAGGGTGTCGGCGCCGTCTATGCCGCTGACGTTGCCGTCCACCGCCGCCAGGCTGGTGACGCTGCCGCTGAAAGGTGTGCCGGTGGTGCCTGGCTGGGCCCAGGTGCCGGTGGTGCCGGTGACCGTGCCGTTGGTGGTGGAGACCACGCCGTGCTTGATGTCCAGCACTGGCTCGGCGACCGATTCGATGACCGCCACGTCCGAGGAAATCAGCACCGTCTTGTCGATGGTGGTGGTCTGGCTGGACTGTGCCAGCACGTCGAGTTCGCGCTGGTCCGCAAAGGGCTGGTCACCCACGACCATGGTGAACTGCACCTGTACGCGGCCACCGTTGAGGCCGCCGGAGGTGAAGTTGCCGAAATTGAAAATGATCGAGTTGCCCGGTCCGGTGCTTACGCTGTCGGGAATGTCGGCAATGTTGTTGCCGGCCCCGAAGGTCCACTGACCCACACCTGTGCCCTGTGCCCAGTTGACGCCCGGGGCTGCCAGCAGGGGCAGTGGCAGGTAGGCGGTGAGGGTGAAGTTCTCGTAGTCGGCCACTAACAGGTCGTAGGTGATGGTGAAGGTCACTACGTCGCCAGGGCGCAGCTCGCTGTTGGCCGGTGGCGCGCCGCCGTTCACCTGGGTCAGGCTGATATCGATCTGCGAGGTCTTGATGGTGCTGGTGGTGCTCGAACCATCGGTCTGCTCGCCGCCGATGTTCAGCGAATCGCGCAGCACGCTGGCATCTACCACCGCGTTGTTGCTGACGCTATCGCCTTCGTTGAGAGGGTCGTGGGGCGGGTGGTCGGAGGTGTAGGCGGTGTCGATGGTTGCGTCGTAGACCAGGGTCAGGCGCGTCGCGCCTTCCTGCACGTCGCCATCCCACAGATCACCGAACAGCGCGTAGAGTCCCGGCCCCTGGACGGCGGCGGCGATGGAAGCGCCGATGTCGAAGATCAGGGTGGTGCTGCCATCGGCGTTCACCGTGGCGGTGTAGATCACCGGGATGACCTGCGACGCGCCGTGTTGCTGGATGACGATGCTCGGCGGATTGGCGGCGGAGAAGGTCTGGCCGTCGCTGAGCAAGTCGGTGACGGTAAAGCGGCCCTGGCCGAGGATGTTCTTGCCGAAGGCGTAGAAGTCCGAGATGGCCACGTCCATGGTGTAGCGCAGGGTATCGCCGGGGGTGATGCCGGGGGTGCCGACATCGGTCTGCAGGTTGACCGTCTTGAGCAGGGTGATCGACTTGGCGACGAAGGTGACGCCCGCGCCGTTGCCGGTAACGGTGAAGGGATAACCGTCCGGGTCGGTCGGGCGATCGCGCACGTCCAGCGGGTTCCAGTCGCCGTTCACGGTAGCGGTGCCGAAGGTGATAGTGCGCGGGTTGCCCGTGGCGGGGTCGAGCACCGGTCGCCCGGCGGCGTCGATCTCCGGCACGTAGAAGCCGACCGTGGTGGTGCTGGCTGCGCTCAGCGTGTCGTAGTGAATCGTGTAGCTGGCGACGAAGGCGTTGGGGTTGTTCAGCGCCGCGGCGATTAGCGTCGGATTGGTCAGTACGGTGCCATCGTGCAGGGTGATCGAAGTCAGGGTGCCGCCGGCGCCGGGGGTGATGGAGCTGACGTGAACCTGGTCGGGCACCGTCTGGGTGACGGTCACGTTGGTCAGGGTCTGGCCGGGCGCTGGCGTCACGGTGACCGTCTCGGTGCGGGTGAAGTTCGGCCCGGTGACGGTCTCGCCCTCAGGCATGTCCACCGTCTGGGTCACCGACAGCAGGGTCGGGGTGACCACGAAGCTGTGCAGCGCCGCTTCCACCAGGGTCGGGTCCTGGGCTGGGTTGTTCAGCGAATCGTTCCCGTATTCGAAGCCGCCGCGGGCGTTGATGGTGAGGTTGGGTGCGCCGTCGGAATAGCTGGTGTCGGCCAGGTTGCTCAGCTGCGCGGTGACCTGAATGTCGATGGCCGGCTGGCCGCTGGTGACGCTGGCGTAGGGCAATTGCAGCACCACCATCTGGTCGCCGGGCTTCATGCCGACGCTGGCGGCGTTGATCACCAGGGCATTACCGTTGGCGTCCTTGGCCAGCGGGTGGGTGGCGTTGCCATTGGCGTCGAACGTGATCACGTAGCTGGTGACCGCCTGGCCCAGGTACGTGGCGGAGACGAAGGTCGCTCCATCATTGCCGTCGCGCCCGGTGGCGGGCATGAACAGATCGATGTACGGCGCGAAACCAACCTGACTGGATGGGTTGCTGAAGATGACGTCGAAGGTGAAGGTATCGCCCAGCCGAACTGCCGCGCCGCCGCTGCCCATGGCCACGGTGGGACTGGCATCGGCGAGCAGGCCCTGGAAGCTCACCAGGGTATCGGCGCTCAGGGCGATTGACTTGTCCACGTCGCCCGCGCGCACCTCCAGGTTCCAGTCGCCGCCCGCGCCAGTGGAACCGGTGGCATTGCTGGAAGCGCCGACTTCCGCGCCGGTCCAGCGCGCCAGCTCGTTGACCAGCGCCTGTCCGGCGCTGCCCGCGCCGACATCGCAACCATAGAGCTGGATGTCCGCACCTGCGTTGAGTTCGCCGCGCCAGGCGCTCAGGCGATCGCCAAGCTGGTCGACGCTCTGGCTGGTGAAGGTCTGGTTACCCAGGGTGAATTGGCCGGTGGCGCCGTGGGAGAAGATCTGGATCGAATCGACTTTGCCCAGTTGCGTCAGCGCGTTGCTGATAGCCGCGATCGCGTCCTGCCCTGCGTCCACCACCAGCGCGGTGGTGCCTACCGGCAAGTTGGCGGCGAGTTGATCGCGGTTTTCCAGACGGGCATCGATCACCACCAGGTTGCGCGGCGCCGCCTGCGTGGGAGCGGCTGCCTGTGCGCGAGCCTCGACGGCGGTGGTCGGCTTGGTCGTATCCTTCGCCTCGGCGGCGGTGCTGTCGTGATGTTGCTGATCGACCGCCGCGGCCGCGGCACCGTCGAAAAGGATACGTTGTTCCAGCGCCAGGGCGTGGGCGACTGGCTGGAAGAGCTTCGAGCGGTATTTGGCCTGCATTTCCCTAATTCCGGCTAGTAATTCCCCAGAGAAAAGCAGTCCTACGCATATCTGCTTACGGAATTGACGCTAGTCGGGATTGGAATTTTCGCCAGCAGAACAGGGACATAACCGACACACTGGCGCCGAAAATGTCGCGGAAATGTAACGGCGATCCTACAGGGGCATGGCAAAACACCTGTCAGACAAAGCATCTGGAGAGGAGTCGGGCGAATTGCCCGATTTAGAGCCTGTGCGAGTTTGTGCCGAGCGCGGCGCGCAGTGATCAGGCCCAACAGGCGCTGTTTTTCTGCAGCGTAGTGCGGGAGCAACTGGCAGCCGGTGGAAACCAGCGCCTATTCTCATTCCTTTCTCCGCTCCCCGGCTCACTGCGGGGGTTCTGTCATTCCCACCGTTGGAGGCACCATGAACCTGTACCTGTCAGACAAGCTCGCCTTGGTCAGCGGCTCGACCAAGGGCATCGGTTTCGCCATCGCCCAGGGTCTGGCCCGCGAAGGGGCGAGGGTGATCCTCAATGGCCGCAGCCAGTCCTCGGTGGACCAGGCGCTGGCACGTATACGCGCGCAGCAGGCCGATGCGAAAGTCGAGGGCTTCGCCGGTGATCTGTCCGACCCGCAGCAGATTGCCGCGCTGGTGCAGCGTTATCCGGCGGTAGATGTGTTGGTGAACAACCTGGGTATCTTCGATCCCAAGCCCTTCGAGGAGATTGCCGACGAGGAGTGGCTGCGCTTTCTCGACGTCAACCTGCTCTCCGGCGTGCGCCTGTCCCGTGCCTACCTGCCGGGCATGAAGCAGAAGAACTGGGGGCGGGTGGTATTCATCAGCAGCGAGAGCGGTATCCAGATTCCCTTTGAGATGATCCATTACGGCGTCACCAAGACTGCCCAGCTCGGTCTGTCCCGCGGTCTGGCCGAATACTGCGCGGGTACCGGGGTGACGGTGAACGCCGTGCTGCCGGGGCCGACCGCCTCCGAGGGGGTGGGTGATTTCGTCGACAAGCTCTCCGGCGGCCAGCCATTCGAGCAATTCGAGGCGGAGTTCTTCCGCACCGCGCGGCCGGGCTCGCTGCTGCAGCGCTTCGCCCGCCCCGAGGAGATTGCCAACCTGGTGATCTACGTCTGCTCGGAGCTTTCCTCAGCCACCAATGGCGCGGCGCTGCGGGTGGATGGCGGGCTGGTGCGCACGGCGTTCTGAGTCACTCGGCGCTGCGGCTTTCGAATTCCAGTCCTAGCGCCAGGTCGCCACAGCCGAGCCGGCCGAGCCACTGTTGTGCTTTCGGGCCGGACAGGTGCGCCTCCAGCTCGGCCTGGCTGGTCCAGCGGGTCAGCACCTGCCAGCGGTCGGCGGCCAGTTCCTGCAACTCGCTGCCCTGGCAGCCGGGTTGCTGGCGGACCTGGGTGACCAGTTGATTGAGGTGCTCGCCCAGCGCGGCAGCCTGACCGGGGAATGCCTGGACGCGAACGATGGCGATGGCGGACGGGGACATGGCGGGGCTCCTTTGTGCTGGGGTGGCCATTGGGCGCTGAAGCTGAAGCCCGGTAAAGGCCGGAACCGGCTTTCAAAACCGATGCTGGAAGATTACGTGCCCGCTGGCGGCGGCTGAACAGCCACTTCCGGGGAAAACCACAGGGCCAATACGCGTGATTTGAACTCACCCAGCAGAGCCCGCGACCGCCTATCGGTACGGGCCGCTTTTCGTAGGAGCGAGCTTGCTCGCGAACCCACTCAACAGCAGGGGCTGTTCGCGAGCAAGCTCGCTCCCACAGTCCATATCCTTTAGCCGTGCGGCTCAGGCCAACTGCTGCAACAGGTCGCGAACCTTGTCCAGCGCCGGGTCGATGTCCAGCGTGTCGATGGCGCCGAAACCCAGCAACAGCCCGTCGCGTACTGGCACCTGATGGTGGAAAGGCGCCAGCCCGTAGAGGCCGACCTCGACCTTGCGCGCCAGCTCGCAGAGCAACGCCACGTTGAGCGGCTCGCGCAGGAGAGCCGTGAGGTGGAAGCCGGCCACCGAGGGCACCGTTTTTAGCCAGGGCGACAGGTCGCTCGCCAGCCGAGCCAGGATGCGCTCGCGGCGGCCAGCGTAGATGACGTGGCAGCGGCGAATGTGCTTGAGCAGGTAGCCCTCGCTGATGAACTTGGCCAGTGCCCACTGCGGCAGCGTCGAGCTGTGCCAGTCGGAAATCTGCCGCGCCCGCACCAGCGCCGGGAACAGGCTGGGCGGCGGAATCAGGTAACCCAGGCGCAACTCCGGCAGCAGCACCTTGGAAAAGGTGCCGATGTAGGCCACCACGCCGTGGCGATCGAGGCTTTGCAGCGCGTCGGTGGGCCGTCCTTCGTAGCGGAACTCGCTGTCGTAGTCGTCCTCGATCACCAGCGCGCCCAGTTCCAGCGCCCGTGTAAGCAGCGCTTCGCGGCGTGCCGGGCTCATCGGCATGCCCAGCGGGAACTGGTGCGAGGGTGTGGTGTAGATCATCCGCGTACCCTCGGGGATCAGTTCGACGCAGATACCCTCGGCATCCACCGGCACGCAGGCCACCTCGGCGCCGAGGGTCTGGAAGATCAGTCGCGCCGGGGTATAGCCAGGGTCTTCCATGGCCACCTTGTCACCGGGGCGGAGCATGACGCGGGCGAGCAGGTCCAGCGCCTGTTGCGCGCCGTTGCAGACCATTACGTCGTCCAGCTGGCAGTTCACTCCACGGGCATAGGAGATGTGCCGGGCGATTCCGTCCCTTAGCGGGGCGATGCCTTCGGGCGCGCTGTAATGCCCGCGCAAGCCGGTCATCCGGCGCATGGCATGGTTTACGCAGCGCCGCCATTCCTCCTGGGGGAACTGTAACTGGGTGGTGGCGCCGCCGATGAAGTCGGCCTTCGCCGTGCCTGCGCCGGGGTGGCGCAGGCGCGTGTCGAGGTTGGCCCAGTGATCAATGTTGTCCTGGCTGGCGAAGCGCACGCCGTCCTGGCGCCTGTCGTGGCGCGGCAGGTGGGTGTTGACGAAGGTGCCGCTGCCGATCTTGCCCACCAGCACGCCTTCGTAGGTGAGTTGGGCGTAGGTGTCGGAGATGGTCTTGCGCGAGATGCCCAACTGCTCGGCCAGCAGCCGGCTGGGCGGCAGGCGGGTGCCGGCTGCCAGGCGACCGGAGTCGATGGCTTCGCGCAGCTGGCGATAGAGTTGCCCGGCGAGATCCTTCTGGCCGTGGATGATCAGGTGCAGTTCCAAGGACGAACTCCGCAGCTTCTGGGCAGTGGCGCAAGCGTAGCGTCGACGGCTGGTACGGTGAAGTTGCGCGGTGGAAATTCCGCGGATTGGTCACCGTGTGCTGGTGAAGCGGGGCGCACAATGGCCGGGTCATCTACTGGAGTGCCGTCATGGAGCCGCGTCTGGATTACTACACCGCCTCGCCGGAAGCGCTGAAGGCGGTGCTGGCGCTGGAAGCCGCCATCTTCGAGCTGTCGCTGGAGAAGCCGCTGCTGGAGCTGGTGCGTCTGCGGGTGTCGCAGGTGAACAACTGTGCGTTCTGCGCCGACATGCACGCCATGGAAGCCCGGCGCAACGGCGAGACCGAGCGACGCCTGTTCGCCGTCAGCGTCTGGCGCGAGTCGCCGTTCTTCAGCGAACGCGAGCGGGCGGCGCTGGCCTGGTGCGAGTCGGTGACGCTGCTGTCCGAGTCGAAGGTGCCGCTGGAGGTCTTCGAACTGGCCCGCGAGCAGTTCAGCGAGCGCGAACTGGTGGACCTGACCGTGGCCATCGGCGCGATCAACGTCTGGAACCGCCTGGGCGTGTCCTTCCGCCAGCAACCGACTGCGTGAGTTGCGCCTTGCGTGCTGGAACTCCTGCGCTCAGGGCTGGGGTGAGGGGATGCACGCGCACGGACTTGCCCGGTGCAAAGCGCGCCCTTACAACGGCCGGCCAAGCGTCTCAGTCCTGCGCAGCGGCAAACAGCACAACGCCCCAACCAGCAACGCGCTGGCCGCAGCTCCCAGCGCCGGGATGAAGCTGCCGGTCAACCCACGCAGAGCGCTCGCCGCCAGCGGCCCGACGATCTGCCCGACGCCATACAGTGCGGTCATCGCCGCGAGCATGTTGAAGCGTACCTGCGCGGCGACCATGCGGGCCGCCGGCATGGCGATGGTCACCGTCCCCATGAAGCTGCCGCCCACCAACACCGCGCTGCCCAGATAAAGGAAGGCCGAGTCGCCCAGCGCCGGCAGCATCACGCCTACCGCCTGCACCAGCAGGTTGAGCGCCAATGCACGCCGACCCCCGAGCTTGAGGTGTAAGCGGTGCCAGAGGAAGCACGATGGCGCAGCGCCCAGGCCGAACGCGGCCCAGACCTGCAACGGGTCGATGGCGCCCAGGCCACTCTTCATCAGCAGCGGCAGGTAGGTGGCAGTGATGATGTAGCCGAAGCCGGCCACCCCGTAGACCAGCAGGATGATCGGCGCGGACAATTCGGCCGCCGGCCCCGTGCCGCCCGCGGCCTGGTGCGGCGCGGCCGGCGCTTCCCGGCTGAGCGCGGGCGCGGCCAGCAGCGACAACACCAGCCCCGCTAGCGCCAGCACGCACCAGATCGCTGCGCTGCCGAGGCCGAAGGCGTTGCCGGCGGCGATCAGTTCCGCCGAGACCAGGATGCCGATCCCCACGCCGGCAAACATTATCGGCGCGCCGTGGCTTTCGCCCATGCTCTGCAACAGCCATTGCGCGGCGCTGACCAGGGCCATGGCGCTGAGCACGCCAGCCAGCAGGCGCACGCCGATGGCGAACCAGGCTGGAGCTGGAATGGCCATGGCGGCCAGTGTGGCCAGGGTGCCGACCAGGGCGATCACGCAGATACGTGCGGCATGCCGTTCGTGGCTGCGCGCCAGCACTAGCGCGCCAAGCAGGTAGCCGGCGTAGTTGGCCGAGGCGGCCAGGGAACCGCCGGTGACGCTGAGGACGCCGTCGCTCACCATCAGCGGGTAGAGCCCGGTGAAGGCGAAACGGCCGAAACCCATGCCGACGGCCAGGATGAGTGCCGCCGACAGCGCGGCGGGTAGGCGACGAATGCGGCTCATGGGCGTGCCTCCAGGGCTTCCCGCCAGCGCTGGAAGGCGCCGGTGGCGTAGCCGTCGCGCCAAATCAGCAGGGTGTCCACTTCCAGTAGCGGCACCACCTGCAGGTCCGGCATTTCCCGTTGCAGCTCCAGCACCGAGCGCGGCAATACGCCAAAGCAGGAACCGGCGTTCACGCAGGCGAGGATGCCGTGGTAAGAGCCGACTTCCTGCACGGCGAGCGAGGCTCCCTTCAACCAGCGTTCGAGCAATTGCCGGTACGTGCAGCCGCGAGCGAAGCCCACCAGGGTGCGAATCTGCACATCCTCGGGACGGGTTACCGGCGGGTGGTCCCCAGGCAACACCAGCAGCAGCTCCTCGCGAAACACCGGTTCGGCGCAAAGGCCGCGCTCGAGTAGCGATTCGAAGCCCGGCTCGGCGTGGAGGATGTCCGGGTGGGAGATCAAGGCGCAGTCCAGTCGGCGCTCCAACACCTCATTGATCAGCTTCTGGCTGTGCCCTGTGCTGATGTGCAGTTCCACCTCCGGATAGGTGCGGTGAAAGCGCGCGAGGATTTCCGGCAACCGGCTGGCGGCGGCGGCCTCCATGCTGCCCAGGCGCAAGCTGCCGGTAGCGCTTTGCGGGTGCAGCGACTGCCGCGCTTCGTTGGCCAGGGCCAGTAGCTGCTCGGCGTAGCGGAGGAATTCACGGCCCTGGTCGGTCAGCGTCATGCGCTTGCCGTCGCGCAGGAACAGCGCTGCGCCGAGGTCTTCCTCGAGCTGGCGAATGCGTGTGGTGACGTTCGATTGCACGCGCTGCAGGCGTGCCGCGGCGCGGGTGACGCTTTGCTCCTCGGCCACGCAGCGGAAGATTTCCAGGCTGGAGAGATCCATGTTTGATCTTCATTGGAGAACAAGTTGCCGACAATATTCTCTTTGTGAGATTGTTGGTCAAGTGCAAATCAGCCAGGCGCGGCAATCGCCGGCCCGACTTGGAGGACCCGTCATGCCCATCACCGAACTGCTCGGCATCCAGCATCCCATCATCCAGGCGCCCATGGTCGGCGTGTCCACCCCGGCGCTTGCGGCGGCGGTGTCCAATGCCGGCGGGCTGGGTTCCATCGGCCTGGGCGCGAGCAATGCGACACAGGCCCGCGCCCTGCTGGAGCAGACTCGCGCTCTGACCGACAAGCCGCTCAACCTCAATCTGTTCTGCCACCGTCCGGCCACGGCGGACTCGGTCCGTGAGGCCGCATGGCTGGAACACCTGCGTCCGCTATTCGCCGAGTTCGATGCGCAACCACCGACGCAGATCACCGAGATCTATCGCAGCTTCCTGGACGATCCCGAGATGCTGGAGTTCCTCATCCAGGCGCGCCCGGCCGTGGTCAGCTTCCACTTCGGCCTGCCGCCGCAGGAGTGGATCGGTCGCCTGAAAGCTGCGGGCATCCGCCTGTTGGCCACCGCCACCTGCCTGGCGGAAGGCCGCGCCATCGAGGCGGCGGGCATCGATGCCATAGTCGCGCAAGGCTATGAAGCAGGCGGGCACCGTG
Organism: Pseudomonas sp. PDM18; assembly: GCF_014852585.1. GTDB lineage: Bacteria > Pseudomonadota > Gammaproteobacteria > Pseudomonadales > Pseudomonadaceae > Pseudomonas. The sequence goes on from NZ_JACVBX010000002.1 coordinate 392,102, forward strand.
GTGTGTTCGAACCGGAGAAGGACGCGCGCATCGGCACCTTTGCGTTGGTCCGGACGTTGGTGAAGGGTGCCGGGCTGCCGGTGATTGCGGCAGGCGGAATCATGGACGGGCAGGGCATGCGCGCGGTGTTCGAACTGGGTGCGCAGGCGGTGCAGATGGGCACGGCATTCATTTCTGCCGACGAATCCTCGGCCAACGCGGCGTTCAAGGCGGCGCTGCGCGGTGAGCGCGGGGAACGCACCGAAGTGACGGCAGCGATTTCCGGTCGTGCCGCGCGGGGGATGGTCAATCGGCTATTCACTGACGTGGGCAGTGCGGATGCGCCGGCGCTGCCCGACTACCCCATCACCTACGATGCGGCCAAGGCACTGACGGCTGCAGCCACGGCCAGGGGCAACAGCGATTTCGCCGTGCAATGGGCCGGGCAGGGCGCGCCGCTGTCGCGGGAGATGTCGGCGGCGGAGCTGGTCTTGACCCTCATGGCCGAATTCCGCGGCAGCGTAGAGCGGTAGGAGCCAGGCGTAGGGCGGATAACCTGGAACAGGTTATCCGCCGGCTCATTCGCGGCGGATAACGCTGGCGCGTTATGCGTCCTACGAGGCTTCCGTGGCGGCGCCAACCAGTAGGGCGAGCTTGCTCGCGAACAGTTTTCCGGCGACATCAGGGCCAATCGGTTCGCGAGCAAGCTCGCTCCTGCAAGAGCATCCGAGTCAGCGGGCGCTGACGGCGGCTGCGGGCTTCTCCCGCGGACGCCACAGCTCGGCCAGCAGCACGCCGGCCAGAGTCAGCGCGCCACCCACCAGGTGATAACTGGTCAGTTGCTCGTTCAGCACTACGGCGGCGATGGCGGCGGTCAGTACCGGCAACAGGTTGAAGAAAAGCGACATGCGGCTCGGCCCCATGCGTTGCACGCCCTGCATCCACGCCAGCGCGCCGACGATGGACGCCAGTAGTCCGGCATACAGCACCAGCGGCAGGTTGGCGGCGTTCAGGCCGTGGCGCGGTGAGGCGAGGTACAGCGGCGCCAGCGCGACGATGGCCACCAGCACCTGCAGATAGAGCATCAGCAGCGGCGGTAACGGCAGGTTCCACTTCTTCAGCAGCACGCCATACACGCCGTAGGCGAGGGTGGCGATGATCATCATGCCGTCACCCAGGTTCACGCCGTGGCTGATCAGTTGCTGCGGGTTGCCCTGGGTGATCACCAGCAGCACGCCGCCCAGAGAGACCAGTGCGCCCAGCACGGCGGCAGCACTCAGCTTGTGGCGCAGCAGCACCGAGGCCAGGGCGAGGGACATCAGCGGCATCAGCGAGAGAATGATGCCCATGTTGGTCGCCGAGGTGAGCGCGGCGGCGTAGTAGGCCAGGCACTGGTAGACGGCCATGCCGAGCAGGCCGAGGGTGATGATCTTGCCCAGGTTGGCGCGGATCACCGGCCAGTGGGCGAGGGTGGCGCGCAGCAGGAAGGGCGTCAGCAGTGCGCCGGCCAGCACCCAGCGGTAGAAGCCGATCTCCGCCGGGGCGATCTGCCCCACGGCGAGCTTGTTGACGACGGTGTTGCCGGACCAGATGACCACGGCCAGCAGGGGGAACAGGTAATTCATGAAGGAACGCTTCCGGGGATAACGGAGCGTATTGTCCGCTCGTCCGAAACCAGACGTATAATGAAAACCGGACAATCCACCCCGGCATTCGGACATGACCCGCGCACTGCCGCTCCCGCTTCCCGACATCGACCAGCTGCCCGCCGACCTGTACTTCCGCTACGACGAGTTCGACGCTGGAACCCATTCCCCCAGCCATCGTCACGCCTGGGGCCAGCTCAACTACGCGTCCCACGGGGTGATGGAGCTGGAGGTGGACGGCCAGCGCTTTCTCTCGCCGCCGCAGTACGCCGTATGGGTGCCGCCGGGGCTCGAACACAGCTGCTACAACCGCCAGGCCATCATCTACCGCTCGCTCTACGTATCCGCCGAACTGGCGCGCAAGCTGCCGCAGAGCCCCTGCACCCTGGCGATCAGCGACATCCTCAAGGCGATCCTCTCCGACTTCGCCGCACGCCAGGTAAACATCCCGCAGAGCGCCGCCGACCAGCGACTGGCCGAAGTGGTGATCGACCAGCTGCAGGCCGCGCAGCCCCACGACGATTACCTGCCGTACGCCAGCAGTGGCGCCCTGGGCGAAGTTCTGGCCGCGCTGCAGGCCGTGCCTGGCGACAACCGCACACTGGCTCAATGGGCCGAGCGCGTGCACAGTACCGAGCGCACCCTGGCGCGGGCCTGTCAGCGTGAACTGGGGATGTCATTCGGCGAATGGCGTCAGCGCCTGCGGTTTCTCGCCGCCATCGAGGCACTGGCATCGGGGGAAGGGGTACAGCAGATCGCCTTCAACCTGGGCTACAGCAGCCCTTCGGCGTTCATCGCGATGTTCCGGCGGCTGTCCGGCACCACGCCGGAGCAGTATCGCTCGACCTTCCGCGCCCTGGCGGGAGGCTGAGGCTCAGAGCGGACTCTCAGACCTTGCCGTCCTCCAGCCCCTTGAGGGTCTTGCGGCAGTGGATCAGCGCGTCGCGCACCATGAAGTTCACCAGGGTCGGGGAGACGCCCAGTTCCTCGGCGATTTCCTTCTGCGTGCGGCCGTGCAGGCGGTACATCTCGAAGGCGTAGCGGGTGCGCTCGGGCAGCGTCTGCAGGGCGCTGGAAATGGCTTCGAGGGTCTGCCGGTCCTCGTGCTCGATCTCCGGTGACGCGGACGCCGTCGCGATGTGCATGCCTTCTTCCTCGCTACCCGAGTAGCGCTTCTCCAGCGCCTGGCGGCGATAGAGGTCGATGGCCAGGTTACGCACCACGCGCATCAGGTAGCCGCTCTGCGACTGGATGCCGGGAGTGAGGTCGCTCGCATTGAGCTTGATGTACGCATCGTGGACCACGTCTTCGGCATGGCTGCGGCAGCCGAGGATGCGTGCGGCCGCATTGATGAAGGTCTGCCGGTGGGTAGCGAACAGCTCGTGGAGAGCGGGGCGCGGCTCGGCGGGCATTGGCTTGGACATGCAAGGTTTCCTATGCGGCGGCGGAGGCGGGGACGTCCACATGGGTTGAGGCGGCCAATCTAGATCAAATGATAATTATTATCAATTTATTCGAGAGACTCCGACTATCGCTCTGCGACAGGGTTCCCACACAAGTGTGAAGATTTTTCATTCGCATCCATTCGTCAGATCTCTCGGCACTCGGGTAAAGGGCAAGCCAGGAAATTTCGCCGGTGCATATCTTATGAGAATTAATCGCATCCGAGAACACTAACTATTTCATTGTCTCCCTCGTCTTCATGGCAGAGCTGGAAAACATCGGTAATGGCCGGTGGCCGGCATCCCATACAGCGGAAGGAGAAGGGCGATGGCGTTCGATCGCGAAGATGCGGTTTACAAGGTGCTGGTCAACGGTGAAGAGCAGTACTCGCTGTGGCCGCAGTACAAGGAAGTTCCGGCCGGCTGGCGCGAAGCCGGCAAGCAGGGGAGCAAGGCCGACTGCCTGGCCTTCGTCGAAGCCAACTGGACCGACATGCGCCCGCTCAGCCTGCGGCAGAAGATGGCCGAGGGGCAGTAACCCATGCTGCGTCTGTTCTGCCTGCCGTACTCCGGCGCCAGCGCCATGGTCTATGCACGCTGGAAGCGCCAGCTGCCGAGCTGGATCGACGTCTGCCCGGTGGAGCTGCCCGGCCGTGGCCGGCGCTTCGCCGAAAGCCTGCAGACCGACTTGCGCGCCCTGGCCAGCCAACTGGCCGATGAAATTGCCGCACGCCTGGACCAGCCCTACGCCCTCTTCGGCCACAGCCTCGGCGGCCTGCTGGCCTTCGAGCTGGCCCATGCGCTGCGTGAGCGCGGTCTGCCGATGCCGCAGGCGCTGTTCGCCTCGGCGGCCTCCGCACCGGCGCGCCGCGACAGTCATCGCGAGCTGGCGCAAGAGCAGAGCGACGCCCAGCTGATCGAGCGTATGCGCCGCCTGGGCGGCACGTCCGAAGCGGTGTTCGCCGACCAGGAAATGCTGCGCCTGACCCTGCCGGTGATGCGCGCCGACTTTCTCCTCTGCGGCCTCTACGACTACCGCCGCCGCGCGCCGCTGGCCTGCCCGATCCACGTGTTCGGCGGCAAGGGCGACCGGCTCTCGGTGGAGTCCCTGTCCGCGTGGCAGGACGAGACCAGCGCTGGCTTCTCCCTGGAGATGCTCGACGGCGGCCACTTCTTCCTCAATGCCGGCGAGGCGCGCCTGCTCGAGCTGCTGCTCGGCCACCTGCGCCAGCCCGGCCAGTCGACCAGCGCAGCGCTGGCCTGATCGATTCAAGCGGAGATCCAGATGCCCACCTCCACTCTGTTCGACATTGCTCCCCTGGCCGAAGCGCGCGGTGGTCTGCCACTGCTGGTGCAGGCCCGCGGCGACGGCATCGACCTGCTCGACGCCCTGGCCGAACTTTGCCCGCTGGTGGATGAGCGCCTGCCGGTCTGTGCCGGCATTCTCTTCCGTGGCTTCCAGGTCGGCGCGCCGGAGCGCTTCCGCGAGTTCGCCGCCGGCTTCGGCCATCCGCTGCTCAACTACGAGTTCGGCTCCACCCCGCGCAGCAACGTCACCAGCGGCATCTACACCTCCACCGAGTACCCGCCGCACCAGCACATCCCGCTGCACAACGAGCAGGCCTACACCCGCGAGTGGCCGATGAAGATCTGGTTCTACTGCGTGCAGGCCGCGCAAAGCGGCGGCGAAACGCCGATCGCCGACAGCCGTGAGATCTATCGCCGGGTCGATGAAGGCATCCGCCGCCGCTTCACCGAGCGCGGGCTGATGTACACCCGCAACTTTGGCAACGGCCTGGACGTGGCCTGGGAACAGGTGTTCAACAGCGCCGATCCGGCGGTGGTCGAGGCCTACTGCAAGGCCCACAAGATCGCCTGGGAGTGGAAGGAAGACGGCGAACTCCGTACCCGCCAGGTCTGCCAGGCAGTGGCGCAGCATCCGGTCACCCGCGACTGGGTCTGGTTCAACCAGGCGCACCTGTTCCACGTCTCGAACCTGCCGCCGGAAGTGCGCGAAAGCCTGCTGGAAATCGTCGACGAGGAAGACCTGCCGCGCAACGTCTACTACGGCGACGGCAGCCCCATCGAGCCCTCGGTGCTCGACGAAATCCGCGGCGTGCTGGAGGAGGCCAAGGTGAGTTTCCCCTGGACCAGCGGCGACGTCCTGATGCTCGACAACATGCTCGCTGCCCACGCGCGCTCGCCTTTCAGCGGCCCGCGAAAGGTGGTGGTGGCGATGGCGGAAGGGCATGGCGCTGACGCGTAAGCCTCAAGGTTGCACGGATAGCTCCCTCTCCCTTCGGAGCAGGGCGCGCAGCCAGGGCCGGGGGTGAGGGAAATGGCCGAGCACAGAAGTCGCCGGTAGCACCCTCACCCTAACCCTCTCCCAGGGGGAGAGGGGACTGATCGGAGTGGATGGATATACCAGGAGTACGCCGGACCTTTCAGCCGGCACGGATAGCTCCCTCTCCCTCTGGGAGAGGGCGGGGGGTGAGGGAAGTGGCCGAGCACAGAAGTCGCCGGTAGCACCCTCACCCTAATCCTCTCCCAGGGGGAGAGGGGACCGGTCGGAGCGAGTCAGCAGTTCGGCTCTCCGATCCCAAAAGCGCAAAACAGCTGAACCCACGAATTTCCCTCCGGCGGGCCCCACGCGCTCGCCGACAGAACAGGTGATGTCATGAACGACCGCTACGAAGCCGCAGGAAACCTGGTCGAGGCCCTGCTGCAACGCGCCTGCGAAATGCCGCGCAAGACCGCCCTGCGATTCATCGCCGAGGACCTCGAACAGCCCATCAGCTTCCGCGAGCTGGACGAGCGCGCCCGCGCCATGGCTGCCTGGATGCTGCGCCACGGCCAGCACGGCGACCGCGCCGTATTGCTGCTGCCCAGCGGCCCGGAGTACGTCACCGCGTTCTTCGCCTGCCTCTACGCGGGGATCATCGCCGTGCCGGCCTACCCGCCGGAATCCGTGCGCCCGCAGCACCTGGCGCGCCTGCGCTCGATCCTCGATGACGCCGAACCGAGCCTGGTGCTCACCGATTCCACGCTGATCGACGCCCTGCGCCCGGCCTGCGAGCGCGAGAACGGCGACAGCCCGCTGCTGCTGGCGGTGGACCAGGCCGACCCGGCGCTGGCCGTCGAATGGCAGATGCCCGAGCTGGCCGACGACGACATCGCCTTCCTGCAATACACCTCCGGCTCCACCTCGACGCCCAAGGGCGTGCAGGTCAGCCACGGCAACCTGGTGGCCAACGAGCGCCTGATCCGCCACGGCTTCGGCATCGGTGACGACGACGTGATCGTCAGCTGGCTGCCGTTGTTCCACGACATGGGCCTGATCGGCGGCCTGCTGCAACCGATCTACAGCGGAATCGAATGCGTACTGATGTCGCCGCGCTACTTCCTCGAACGCCCGCGCCGCTGGCTGGAGGCCATCGCCCGCTTCGGCGGCACCGTCAGCGGCGGGCCGGACTTCGCCTACCGCCTGTGCTGCGAGCGGGTCAACGAGGCGGCCATGGAAGGTCTCGACCTGAGCAAATGGCGTGTGGCCTTCTCCGGCTCCGAGCCGATCCGCCCGGACACCCTGGAGCGCTTCGCCGCCTGGTTCGCCCCGGCTCAGTTCGACGCCTCGTCCTTCTACGCCTGCTACGGCCTCGCCGAAGCGACCCTGTTCGTCACCGGTGGCGTACGCGGCGACGGCATCGGCCAGCTGGAAGTGGACCTCGATGCCCTGGGCGAGAACATCGCCCGTCCGGGTCGCGGCACCTCGCTGATCAACTGCGGCCGCGCCCAGCCCGATCATGAAATCCAGCTGGTCGACCCGCTGAGCGGCGAAAGCCTCGGCCCGGACCGCGTCGGCGAAATCTGGAGCAGCGGCCCCAGCGTCGCCCTCGGCTACTGGCGCAACCCGGTGGCCAGCGCACGCACCTTCGTCGAGAAGGACGGTCGCACCTGGCTGCGCACCGGCGACCTGGGCTTCCTGCATAACGACGAACTCTTCGTCACCGGCCGCCTCAAGGACATGCTCATCGTCCGTGGCCAGAACCTGTACCCGCAGGACCTGGAGCGCTGCGTCGAGGAAGAGGTGGACCTGGTGCGCAAGGGCCGCGTCTCTGCCTTCGCCATCGAGCATCAGGGCCGCGAGGGCATCGGCATCGCCGCCGAAGTCGGGCGCAGCGTGCGCAAGCTGATCTCCGCCGAGGCACTGGCCAAGGCCATTTCTGCCGCCGTGGCGGAAACCTTCCAGGAAGCGCCGCTGGTGGTGGCGCTGCTGGAACCGGGCGCACTGCCCAAGACCTCCAGCGGCAAGCTGCAACGCTCGGCCTGCCGCACCCAGCTGCTCGACGGCAGCCTGCAGGCCTACGCCATCCAGCGCGCTGGCGAGCCGATCAGCGATGGTGCCAGCGCCAAGCCGGTGGCGCCGTTGTCGGCCGAGGAGCAAGCCATCGCCGCGCTGTGGAGCGAAGTGCTGGAGCTGCCGGCGATCCGCCGCGACGACAACTTCTTCGCCCTCGGCGGCAACTCGATCAAGGCCACCCAGCTGATGGCGCGCCTGCGCGAGCGTCTTGGCCGCGCCGTGGAATTGCGCCTGCTGTTCGAAGCGCCGGAGCTGGGCGCCTTCGCCGCCGCCCTGGCAGCCCTGCCGACTGCTGCAGTCGAAAGCGTGCCGCAGGTTCCGCGTGACGGCCTGCTGCCGCTGTCGCCGGCCCAGCGCCGCCTGTGGTTCCTCTGGAAGCTGGAGCCGGAAAGCGCCGTCTACCACATCGCCGGGCGCATGAACCTGCGCGGCGAACTGCGCAGCCCGGCGGTGGAGCAGGCCTTCGCCGTGCTGCTGGGCCGCCATGAAACCCTGCGCAGCCGCTTCATCGAACAGGCCGATGGCGAGGTGTCGCTGAGCTTGTCCGATGCCGCGCAAGTGGAGCTGACCGAGAGCGACTTCAGCTCCCTGGGCAACGCCCGCCGCGACATCGCCGCCCGCGAGGATGCCGATGCCTTCGCCGCACAGCCCTTCGACCTGGCCAGCGGACCGCTGCTGCGCCTGCGCCTGCAGAACCTCGGCGGTGGCCGCCAGGCGCTGCTGCTCTGCGTGCACCACATCATCGCTGACGGCTGGTCGCTGAACCTGCTGCTGGACGAATTCGCCGAGTGCTACCGCGCCATCGTCGAACAGCGCGAGCCCGTGCTGCCGGCACTGCCGCGCCAGTACCTCGACCTCACCGCCGCCCACCAGCACAAGCTGGAAGCGGGCGAGGGCGCGCAACTGCTGGACTGGTGGAGCGAGCGCCTGGGCACTCAGCATTCGCCGCTGGAGCTGCCTTTCACGACGGGTGAAAAAGGCCAGAGCGCCGAGCTGGTCGAGCGCGAGGTGGACGCCGAGCTGACCGCGAAACTGCGCAGCCTAGCCCAGGCCCACGGCGCGACCCTGCCGATGCTCCTGCTCAGCGCCTACAACCTGCTGCTGCAGCGCTACAGCGGCCAGCACGACCTGCGCATCGGCCTGACCCAGGCCGGCCGCGAGCAGCTCGACAGCGAGCGCCTGGTCGGCTTCTTCGTCAACCTGCTGGTGCTGCGCAGCGAACTGCCCGAAGGCGCCACCCTGCGCGGCGTGCTCCGCCAGCTGCGCGATGACCTTCTGCAAGCTCAGGCGCATCAGGGCCTGCCGTTCGAGCAACTGGTGGAAGCGTTGCAACCCGAGCGCGGCCACGGTCGCCACCCGCTGTGCCAGGTCGCCTTCGACCACCAGTGGCAGCCGCGCGCCGGCAACGGCCTGCCCGGCGTCAGCGTGGAAGCCCTGGAACAGCTCGACTTGGAAACACCCTTCGACCTGGTGCTGCGAGTCCGCGAGGGCGAACAGACCCTGCGTCTGAGCTTCTGCTATGCCCGCGAGCGTTACGCCGCCGCCGGCATGCAGCGCTTGGTCGGGCACTTCCTCGACCTGCTGCGCGCCTTGCCGCAGCTCAATGCCGACGCCGTGCTGGACGCCCGCGACTGGCTGCCCGCCAGTGACTGGAGCATCGCCGTGGCCGGTGATGCGCCGGCTTTCGAGGCGCTGAGCGAGACCATCGCCGCCCAGGCCCGCCGCCATCCGGCCAAGGTCGCGCTGCTCGACGAGCAGCGCGAAGTAAATTTCGCCGAGCTGGAGGATCGCTCCAACCGCCTGGCGCAACGCCTGATCCAGCGTGGTATCGGCGCCGAGCGCCGAGTCGCCGTGGCGCTGCCGCGCGGCGTGGACATCCCGCTGGCCCTGCTGGCCGTCATGAAAGCTGGCGGCGCCTACCTGCCGCTGGACATCGACTACCCCGAAGAGCGCCTGGCCTGGCTGATGCAGGACGCCGGCGTCGACCTGCTGCTGACCAACGCCGAGCTGGCCGAACGCCTGCCGCTGCCCGAAGGCGTTGAGCGTCTGGTGCTGGAAGAGGCCGACCTCGGCAACGCCCTGGCCGTGCGTCCGCTGGTGCGCATCCAGGCGCAGAACCTCGCGTACCTGATCTACACCTCCGGTTCCACCGGCCAGCCCAAGGGCGTTGCCGTCGCCCACGGCGAGATTGCCGCGCACTGCCGCGCCATCGGCCAGCGCTACGCCATGAGCGAGGCGGACCGCGAGCTGATCTTCATGTCCTTTGCCTTCGACGGTGCCCACGAACGCTGGCTCACCGCGCTGTCCCACGGTGGCAGCCTGCTGATCCGCAATGACGCGCTGTGGACCGCCGAGCAGACCCTGGAACAGCTGCGCCGCCATGCCGTGACGGTCGCCGCCTTCCCGCCGGCCTACCTGCAGCAGTTGGCTGAGCAAGCTCTGATCACCGGTCACGCGCCGAGCATGCGCATCTATTGCTTTGGCGGTGATGCAGTGCCGGAGGCGGCCTATCACCTGGCGCACCGGGCGCTCAAACCCGAACACCTGATCAACGGCTACGGCCCGACCGAAACCGTGGTCACCCCCATGCTGTGGAAAGCGGACGCACACACGACTTGCGGCGCGGCCTACGCGCCCATCGGCGAAGTGGTCGGCGAACGCAGCCTGTACATCCTCGACGACCGCCTGCAGCCACTGCCGCGCGGTGTGGCCGGCGAGCTGTACATCGGCGGCCACGGCCTGGCCCGTGGTTACCACCAGCGCGCCGGCATGACCGCCGAACGCTTCGTCGCCGACCCTTTCTGTTTATACGGCCAGGCGGGCCGACTGTACCGCAGCGGCGACCGCGTGCGCTGGCGTGAAGACGGTGCGCTGGACTACCTCGGTCGCGTCGACCAGCAGGTGAAGATTCGCGGCTTCCGTATCGAGCCGGGCGAGATCGAAGCCCGCCTGCGCGCGCTGCCCGACGTGCGCGAAGCGGCGGTGATCGCCCGCGACAGCGAACGCGACAAGCGCCTGCTGGGTTACGTCTGTGGTGACAGCCTCGCCGAGGACGCCCTGAAAGCCGCCCTGCGCGCACAGCTGCCGGACTACATGGTGCCGTCGCGCATCCTCGTGCTGGAACAGATGCCGCTCAACGCCAACGGCAAGATCGATCGCAAGGCGCTGCCCGACCCGCAGGAAACCGCCAGCACCACCGAAGCCCCGCGCGACGGGCTGGAAAGCCGCGTCGCCGCCGTCTGGGCCGAAGTACTCGGCGTGCCCGCGGTGGGCCGCGAGGACGACTTCTTCGAGCTGGGCGGCCACTCGCTGCTGGCCACGCAAGTGATTTCCCGACTGCGCCGTGACCTGGGCTGCGAAGTGCCGCTGCGCGACCTGTTCGAAGCCAGCCGCCTGGACGAGTTTGCTGCACGGCTGACGGCTCTTGCGCCCAGCGCTCGCGCGGCACTGCGAGCCGTGGCCCGCGACGGCGACCTGCCGCTGTCCGCTGCCCAGAGCCGCCTGTGGTTCTTCTGGCAGATGGAACCGGGCAGCGCCGCCTACAACGTGCCGGGCGCGCTACGCTTGCGCGGCCAGCTGGACGAATCCGCACTGCGCCGTGCCTTCGACGTCCTGGTGGCGCGCCACGAAACCCTGCGCACCACCTTCGATGAAGTGGACGGCCAGGCCTTCCAGCGTATCCAGCCGGCGCAGCCCCTGGATATGGCATGGGTCGACCTGTCCGCTGAAAAAGATGCAGAAAGCGCCGCCCGCAAGCTGGCCGAGGAAGAAGCACAGCGTCCGTTCGACCTGCGCAACGGCCCGCTGCTGCGCCTGACCCTGCTCAAGCTGGCCGACGCCGACCACGTATTGCTGCTGACGATGCACCACATCGTCTCCGATGGCTGGTCGATCCGCGTGCTGGTGGACGAGTTCAGCCGCCTCTATGGCGCCTTCGCAGCAGGCGAAGAACTGCAACTGCCGGAGCTGCCGGTGCAATACGCCGACTACGCCCAGTGGCAGCGCGAGCTGCTGGTGGGCGAGGAGGGCCAGCGTCAGCTGAGCTGGTGGACCGAGCAACTGAGCCGTGCTGATTCCGAAAAAGAATCGCCCGTGCTGGAACTGGCCGCCGACCGCCCGCGCCCGGCCGTGCAGAGCTACCGCGGCGGCAGCCTCGGTTTCAGCCTGGACGCCGGACTTGGCAGCCGCCTCAAGCAATTGGCCCGCGAGCAGGATGTCACCCTGTTCATGCTGCTGCTCGGTGCCTACGCGGTGCTGATGCAGCGCTACAGCGGCCAGCGCCACCTGCGCGTCGCGGTGCCCATCGCCAACCGCCAGCAGCTGGAAACCGAAGGGCTGATCGGCTTCTTCGTCAACACCCAGGTCATGCCGTTCGCCCTCGGCGACGACGAATCCTTCGCCGCGCTGCTGGCTCGTCTCAAGCCGCTGGCCCTGGGCGCCCAGGCGCACCAGGACCTGCCGTTCGAACAGCTGGTGGAAGCCCTGCAGCCCGAGCGCAGCCTGGCCTACAACCCGCTGGTGCAGGTGAAGTTCAACTTCGGCTTCGACGTCAGCCGCCTGCCCGATGCCGGTGCGCTCAAGCTGGAACTATTCAGCGAGGAACAGTACGGCGCGCGCTTCGACCTCGCGCTGGACATGGCCGAGGCGCTGGACGCCAGCGGCCAGCCGGGCGATGAGCTGCGCGGCAGCTTCGTCTATGCCCGCGACCTGTTCGACGAGGACAGCGTCGCCGCCATCGCCGGGCAGTTCGAAGCGCTGCTGCGCCAGCTGTGCGCCGAGCCGCAGCGCGCCCTCGGCGAACTGCCGCGCCCGGTCGCCTCGCTCCGTCGTGGCGAAGCCCGCCAGTGGCCGCAGCAGGACGTGCTCGGCCTGTTCGCCGCGCAGGTCGCTGCGCAGCCGGACGCCATTGCCGTGCAGGACGACCGCATCCGCTACAGCTACGCCGAGTTGGACCAGCGCAGCAACCGCCTGGCCAACGCGCTGATCGCCAGCGGCGTGGAGCAGGGCGAGTGCGTCGCCCTCTGCCAGGAGCGCAGCGCGCAGTGGGTGCTCCTGCTGCTGGGCGTGCTCAAGGCCGGGGCCACCTATGTGCCGCTGGACCCGGCGCAACCGGCCGAGCGCCTGCGCCAGTTGCTCGCCGACAACGGTATCGGCCGCGTGTTGGTGAGTGATGCCGCTCTGCTGGAAACCTTCGGCGCCGCCGCCATGCTGATCCCGGCTGGTGGCCCGGAGCAGGGCAGCACCGTCGCACCTGTTCGGAGCATCGATCCGCAACAGGCTGCCTATGTGATCTTCACCTCCGGCTCCACCGGCCAGCCCAAGGGCGTGCGCATCAGCCACGCCGCGCTGGCCAACTATGTGCAGGCCGTGCTCGAACGCCTGCAACTGGACCAGGGCCGCGCCCAGGGCCTGGGCATGGCGATGGTTTCCTCGGTGGCGGCCGACCTCGGCCACACCACGCTGTTCGGTGCGCTGTGCGGCGGCGGTCGCCTGCACCTGGCGGATGCCCAGGCCGTGGCCGATGCCGAGCGCTTCGCCGCGTTCATACAGGACGTGGACGTGCTGAAGATCGTCCCCAGTCATCTCGCCGGCCTGCTGGCCGCCGCACCCAACGCCGCCGCCGTACTGCCGCGGCGTCTGCTGGTGGTCGGCGGTGAAGCCTGCGACCGCGCGCTGTTGCAGCCGATCCGCGACCTTGCGCCCAAGCTGCGCATCGTCAACCACTACGGCCCCAGTGAATCCACCGTGGGCGTGCTGACCCACGAGTGGTCGCTGCTGGACGACCTGCCGGCAGCCAGCCTGCCCATCGGTACGCCGCTGGCCAACAGTGCCATTCGCGTGCTCGACGAGAACGGCCGCGACCTGCTGCCGGGCGTGCCCGGCGAGCTGTACATCGGCGGCGCGGGCCTGGCGCTGGGTTACCTCGGCCTGCCGGAAATGACCGCCGAGCGCTTCGTGGCGATTGAGGGCGAGCGCCTGTACCGCAGTGGCGACCGCGTGCGGCTGAGCCGTCGCGGCGTCGTGGAATTCCTCGGCCGCGTCGATGATCAGGTGAAGATCCGTGGTTACCGCGTCGAGCCGGGTGAACTGGCGCAAGCGCTCAAGCGTCTGCCCGGCGTGCGTGATGCCGTGGCGCTGGCCGAGCGTGACAACGACGGCCCGATGAGGCTGCTGGCCTGGGCCGTGACTGATGTGCAGAGTGTGGAAAGCCTGCGCGAAGCCCTGGTCGCTGCCGTCCCGGAATACCTGCTACCGGCTCAGCTGGTGCTGCTGGAGCGCCTGCCGCTGAACGCCAACGGCAAGGTCGACCGCAAGGCGCTGCCGCGCGCCGAGGCGGTCGCCAAGGCCGTGGACAGCGCACCGCTTAGCGAACTGGAGCAGCGCATCGCTGATATCTGGCAAGCGGTGCTGAAGGTCGAGCGCGTCGGTGCCGAAGACAACTTCTTCGAGCTGGGCGGCGACTCCATCCTTAGCCTGCAGATCATCGCGCGCATCCGCAAACTCGGTTACAAGCTCAGCCCGAAGCAGCTGTTCGAGCGGCAGAGCGTCCGCCAACTGGCGCAGTGGCTGGAAAACCGCGCTCCGGCCGCGCCGGCAGCACCCGCGCCGGTTGCTGCGGTCAGCGGTGAAGTGGCGCTGTCGCCGGTGCAGGCGCGCTTCTTCGAGCGCGTGCCGAGCGCCCAGCGTCACCACTGGAACCAGGCTTTGCTGCTGCAACCGCGTGAAGCGCTGGACGGCGACGTCCTCGCCCGCGCGCTGCACTGGCTGGTCGACCATCACGATGCGTTGCGCCTGCGTTTCGACGGCAACCGCCAGCGTTACGCCGAACACGGCCCGCTGGATATGACGCTGCTGTGGCGGCGCCGCGCGGCGGACGCCCGTACCCTGGAACGCCTGTGCGACGACGCCCAGGCCAGCCTCGATATCGCCAATGGCCCGCTGCTGCGCGCCATGCAGGTCGGCCTGGAGGATGGCAGCGAGCGCCTGCTGCTGGTGATCCATCACCTGGCGGTGGACGGCGTGTCCTGGCGCATCCTGCTGGAAGACCTGCAATACGCCTACCGCGAACTACGCGCCGGCCGCACGCCTGCCGCATTGCCGCGCAGCGACAGCTATCAGGCCTGGAGCGCCCGCCAGCAGGCGGCGGCGAACAGTGCCGAAGTGGCCGCCGAGCTGGACTACTGGCAGGCCCAGCTGCGCCATGCGCCGCGTCTGACCCGCGCCCGCAGCGGCGCCCCGGCCACCTGGAAGGAAGCCGCCAACGCGCGCTTCAGCCTCGACGCCGAGACCACCCGCCAACTGCTCGGCCCGGCGCTGAAGGCGCAACGCGTGCAGATCAACGACCTGCTGCTGACCGCGCTGGCCCGCGCCCTGTGCGCCTGGAGCGGTGAAAGCTCTGCGCTGGTGGAGATGGAAGGCCACGGTCGCGACGCCTTCGACGGCGATGCAGCGCTGGACCTGAGCCGCTCCGTGGGCTGGTTTACTGCGCTCTATCCCGTGCGCCTGCAAGCCGGCGGCGAGCCGGGTGCGGACCTGCGCGCCACCCGCGAACACCTGCGCAATCTGTCGCGCGCCGGCATCGGCTACGGCCAGCTGCGCTATCTCAGCCAGCACGCCGCCAGCCTGCGTGACCTGCCGGCGCCGCAGGTGACCTTCAACTACCTCGGCCAGCTCGACCAGGCTTTCGCCGACGCCGACTTCCTGCCGGCCTTCGAAGGCGTGGGCCGCAGCCAGCCGCTGAACGCTGCGCTGGGTAACGCGCTGGTCTACGCCGGCCGCGTGCTCGGCGGCGAGCTGAGCCTGGAGGTCACCTACAGCAGCGCCATGTTCGACGCGGCGGACATCGATGAGCTGCAAGCGCTGCTGCGCGCCGAGCTGCAAGCACTGGTCGCTTGGTGCCTGAGCCATCCCTGCAAGCTCGGCGCAAATGATCTGCCGCTGCTCGATCTCGACCAGCAACAGCTCGACGCATTGCCGCTGCCGGCTGGGGTGGACGACCTCTATCCGCTGTCGCCGATGCAACAGGGCATGCTGTTCCACGCCCTCGACGTGCCGGGCTCCTCGCTCTACGTCAACCAACTGCGCGTCGATCTGGACGGCCTCGACGAGGCTTGTTTCCTCGATGCCTGGCGCGCGGTCATCACCCGCCACGCCAACCTGCGCACCGGCTTCCTCGCCAGTGCCGACGCGGCGCCGCTGCAGTTCGTCCTGCGCGACGTGCAGTTGCCGGTGCAGTCCTTCGACTGGCGCGACCAGCAGGTCAGCGCACAGCAGCTTGAAAAGGTCGCTGACGCCCAGCGCAACCTCGGCTTCGACCTGGCCAAACCGCCGCTGCAACGCCTGGCGCTGGTACGCCTGGGCGAGCGCCGCTACCACCTGATCTGGACCTGCCACCACCTGCTGCTGGACGGCTGGAGCAGCGCGCGGCTGATCGGCGAAGTGCTCGCGCTCTACCGTGGCGAGACACTGCCGGCGCCAGCGGCGCAGTATGGCGACTACATCGGCTGGCTGCATGCCCAGGACCGCGCGGCGGGCGAGAGCTTCTGGCGCGAGCGTTTGAAAGGCTTCGACGAACCGACCCTGCTGGCCACCGCCTGCAACGCCGGTTTCCGCGAGGAGCCGCTGCGCGAGCTGCACAGCCGCCTCGACAGCGCGCCGCTGCAACGCTTTGCCCAGGCTCAGCGCATCACCCTCAACACCCTGGTGCAGGGCGCGTGGGCGCTGCTGCTGCAACGCTACTGCGGGCAGCGCAGCGTGACCTTCGGCGCCACCGTCGCCGGGCGCCCGGCCACGCTGCCGGGGGCGGAGGAGAGCCTCGGCCTGTTCATCAATACCCTGCCTATCCTGCAAACGCCGGATGACGCCCAGCGCGTCGGTGATTGGCTGCGCGAGCTGCAGGCCTTCAACCTCGACGTGCGCGAGTTCGAGCACACGCCGCTGTACGACATCCAGCGCTGGGCCGGCCGTGGCGGGCAGGCGCTGTTCGACAGCATCATCGTGTTCGAGAACTTCCCCATGGATGCGGCGCTGTCCTCGTCCAGCGAGGACGAGCTGCGCATCCTCGGCCACCACCCGGTGGACGGCACCAACTACGCTCTGGCCCTGGTGGCCAGCGCCGGCGAACAGCTGGACGTGCGCTACACCTACCGCGCCGACCGCCTGAGCGCGAGCCAGATCGAGCAGCTGCGCGGCCACTTCGAGCACCTGCTGCTGGCCTTGGTGGAGGATGCCGAGCGCCCGCTGGGCCGGATCAGCCAATTGGCAGACGCCGAGCGCAACGAACTGCTGCAACGCTTCAACGACACCGAGGCGCAGTTCCCGGCCGACGTGCAGCTGCAGGAGCTGATCGAACGCCAGGTCGCCGCGACCCCGGACGTGCTGGCTCTCCAGTTCGGCGACGAACGCCTGAGCTACGCCCAGCTCAATGCCCGTGCCAACCAGCTCGCGCACTGGTTGCGTGGGCAGGGCGTCGGCCCGGACGTACTGGTCGGTGTGGCCGCCGAGCGTTCGGTGGAACTGGTGGTGGCCCTGCTGGGCATCGTCAAGGCCGGCGGCGCCTACGTGCCGATGGACCCGGACTATCCGCAGGAACGCCTGCAGCACATGCTGGCCGATAGCGGCGTGAGCCTGCTGCTGACCCAGCAGCATCTGCTGGATCGTCTACCGGCGAGCAATGCCGCAATGATCTGCCTGGACAGCCAGTGGAGCGAAATCGCCACGGCCTCCGAGCAGAACCCGGCCATCGCCGGCAGCCCGCAGAACCTGGCGTACCTGATCTACACCTCCGGCTCCACCGGCAAGCCCAAGGGCGCCGGCAACAGCCATCGCGCGCTGGTCAATCGCCTGAACTGGATGCAGAAGGCCTATGCGCTGGATGCCTCCGACCGCGTGCTGCAGAAGACCCCGTTCAGCTTCGACGTGTCGGTGTGGGAGTTCTTCTGGCCGCTGCTGACCGGTGCCACCCTGGTGGTCGCCGCGCCCGGCGCGCATCGCGATCCGCTGGCGCTGCGTCAGGTGATCGAGGCGGGGCAGGTAACCACGCTGCACTTCGTGCCGTCGATGCTGCAGGCCTTCGTCGCCTCCGGTGAACTGGAGCGCTGCCCGTCGCTTCAGCAGGTGATGTGCTCTGGCGAGGCACTGTCCTATGAGCTGCAACAGCAGTTCCGCCAGCGCAGCAGTGCGAAGCTGCACAACCTCTACGGCCCGACCGAAGCGGCGATCGACGTCAGCTTCTGGGCCGGTGACGAGGACAACGCGCGGCAGGTCGTGCCCATCGGCCGGCCCATCGACAACCTGCGCCTGGTGCTGCTGGATGAGCGCCTGGAACCGGTGCCGCAAGGCGTGGCCGGCGAGCTGTACATCGGCGGAGTCGGTCTGGCACGCGGTTATCACGCTCGTCCCGGCCTGACTGCCGAGCGTTTCATTGCCGACCCGTTCGGCAGTGGAGAACGCCTGTACCGTACCGGCGATCTGGCTCGCCAGCGCGAAGACGGCGCCATCGAATACCTCGGCCGTCTCGATCACCAGGTGAAGATTCGCGGCCTGCGCATCGAACTGGGCGAGATCGAGGCGCGCCTGCAGGCCCATCCGCAGGTGAGCGAAGCGGTCGTGGTGGCCAAGGACGGTGTGCTGCTGGCCTACGTGGTCACCAGCGCCGAACCCGAGACCCTGCGCCAGGCACTGCAAGGCGAATTGCCGGACTACATGGTGCCGTCGCGGATCATCGCCCTCGATGCCATGCCGCTGTCGCCCAACGGCAAGCTGGACCGCAAGGCCCTGCCAGACCCGCAACTGGGTGACAGCCTGCGCGAGTACACGGCGCCGCGCAGCGACCTGGAAGTCGAGCTGGCCGGCATCTGGCAGCACGTGCTGCAGGTGGACCGCGTCGGCCTGCACGACGACTTCTTCGAACTGGGCGGCCATTCGCTGCTGCTCACCCAGGTCGGCCTGACCCTGCGTCAGCGCCTGGGCCTGGGCCTGGAACTGCCGCTGCACCGCCTGTTCGAGCTGAGCAACATCGAGGCGCTGGCTGCCTGGATCGAAGCCCAGCGGGCAGGCGCCGCCAGCGCGGAAGAGGAACTGGACCTGATGGACGAACTGCTCGGCGAGCTGGAGAATCTTTGATGAGTGGGGGAATGAACCAGCCGATGGACGCCCAGCTGAAACAGGTCGCGGAGCGCCTTGGTGCGCTGTCCGAGGACAAGCAGATCATTTTCCTCCGTCAGCTGCGAGAGAAGGGCGTGAGCCTGTCGCGCCTGCCGATCCTCCGCGAGGGGCGCGAGCACGCGCCGCTCTCGGCGGCCCAGGCGCGCCTGTGGTTCCTCTGGCAGATGGAGCCGCACAGCGCCGCCTACAACATTCCCGCTGCCGTGCGCCTGCGCGGCGCGCTGGACGAGGGTGCGCTCCAGCGCGCCTTCGCCGCGCTGATCGCGCGCCATGAAAGCCTGCGCACGGTGTTCCGCGCGGCGCAGTCTGGGCACGCTTCCTCGGCGGATAACGCTGGCGCGTTATCCGCCCTACGGGAACCTGCTGGCGAGGTGCTGCAATGCATCCTGCCTCCCGGCCCGGCGCATCTGGAGGCGAAGGATTTCAGTAGCGAAGCCGAGGCGCGGCAATGGCTCAACGAGTGCGCCCAGCGCTCCTTCGATCTCGCCGAAGGCCCGCTGCTGCGCCTGCACCTGGCGCGCCTGCCGGGCGAAGCGCTGCTGCTGGTGAACCTGCACCACATCGTTGCCGACGGCTGGTCCATCGGCGTGCTGATTGACGAGTTCGCTGCGCTCTACAGCGCCGAGGTGCAAGGCACCCAGGCCCAGCTGGGCGCCTTGCCGATCCAGTACAGCGACATCGCCCGCTGGCAGCGCCTCTGGCTGGCGGCCGGGGAGGGCGAGCGGCAGTTGGCCTACTGGAAGGAGCAATTGGGCGACGAATCCCTGCTGCTGACCTTGCCGGGCGACCGGCCGCGCCCGCTGGTGCAGAGCTACCGCGGCGCGACGCTGGACTTCGAGCTGCCCCGCGCGCTCTGCGACGCCCTGCGCGAACTGGCGCGGGGGCAGGGCGCCACGCTGTTCATGCTGATCCTCGCGGCCTACCAGCTGCTGCTGTCGCGCTACAGCGGCCAGCGCGAGCTGCGCGTCGGCGTGCCCATCGCCGGTCGGGGCCGCGCCGAGAGCGAACGGCTGATCGGCTTCTTCGTGAATACCCAGGTGCTGTCGGCGCGCATCAACGGCGACGAATCCTTCAACGCCTTCCTCGCCTGCACCCGCGAAGCCGTGCTGGGCGCCCAGGCCAACCCGGACCTGCCGTTCGAGCAACTGGTGGATGCGCTGCAACCCGAGCGCAGCCTGAGCTACAACCCGCTGTTCCAGGTGGCCTGCAACCACCAGCCGAGCCGCCGCGACGCCTTGCGCGAGCTGCCCGGCGGCCTGCAGCTGGAAAGCCTGGAGCTGGACAGCGGCATCGCCAAGTTCGACCTGACCCTGAACACCGAGGAGAGCCGCGACGGCCAGATACGCGGGCAGTTCATGTACGCCACCGACCAGTTCGACGCGGCGACCATCGAACGCCTGGGCGGGCACTTCCTCAACCTGCTGCAGGCCCTGGTGCGCGACCCGCAATGCCCGGTGAGGCGCCTGCCATTGCTGGACGGCAGCGAGCGCGAGCAACTGCTCTACGGCTGGAATACCACCGCGATGGACTTCCCGCGCGATGCCTGTCTGCACCAACTGATCGAACAGCAGGTGCAGCGCTCGCCTGCCGACGTGGCGCTCACCGATGGCCAGCGCAGCTTCAGCTACGCCGAGCTGAACCGTCGCGCCAACCGCCTCGCGCACTGGCTGCGCGAGCAGGGCGTCGGCCCGGACCGTCGTGTCGGCGTCGCCCTGGAACGCTCGGTGGAGCTGCCGGTGGCCCTGCTGGCGGTGCTCAAGGCCGGCGGCGCCTACGTGCCGCTGGACCCGGAATTCCCCGCCGAACGCCTGGCGCACATGCTCGAAGACGGCGGCGTGCGCCTGCTGCTGACCCAGCAGCACCTGCTCGGCGAGCTGCCGCAGACGGGCGCCCGCGCGTTCTGCCTGGACCGCGACTGGGCGCAGCTCGACGGTTACGCCGACAACGATCTGGCAAACCTCGCCAAGCCGGATGATCTGGCCTACGTCATCTATACCTCTGGCTCCACCGGCAAGCCCAAGGGCGTCGCCGTTCGCCACGGCGGCGTGGTCAACTTCATGCTGAGCATGGCCCGCGAGCCGGGCCTGGACGCGGGGGACCGCGTGCTCGCGCTGACCTCGCTGTCCTTCGATATCTCTGCGCTCGAACTGTACCTGCCACTGCTGGTCGGCGGCCGCGTGGTGCTGGTCGACCGCGATGTCGCCCGCGACCCGACACGTCTGCTCGGGGTGGCGCTGGAGCAAGGCGTGACGGTGATCCAGGCGACCCCCAGCACCTGGACGCTGCTCAGCGGCCACGAAGACTTCCCGCGCCTGCGCGGTTGTCGCTTCTTCTGCGGCGGTGAGGCACTGTCCGCCGAGCTGGCGGACAAGCTGACCGCACAAACTGATGCTTTGTGGAACCTCTACGGTCCTACCGAAACCACCATCTGGTCGGCGGCCTGGAAGATAGAAAAGGGCGCCCGCGCACTGCTCGGCAAGCCCATCGCCAACACCCAGCTGTACATCCTCGATGGCGAGCTGCAACCCGCACCGATCGGCGTGGCGGGCGAGCTGTATATCGCCGGCGACGGCCTGGCGCGCGGCTACCACGGGCGCCCGGAGCTGACCTGCGAGCGTTTCATCGCCGATCCCTACGGTAGGGAATCCGGCGCGCGCATGTACCGCACTGGCGACCTCGCGCGCTGGCGTGCAGACGGCGTGCTGGAATACCTCGGCCGAATCGACCACCAGGTGAAGATTCGCGGCTTCCGCATCGAACTGGGTGAGATCGAATCGCGCCTGCTCGGCCAGCCCGGCGTGCGCGAGGCGGTGGTGATCGCCCGCGATGCGGGGCAGGTCAAGCAACTGGTGGGCTACGTCACCGGGCACATCGACTGCGACCTGCGCACCGCGTTGCTGGAAGAGTTGCCGGACTACATGGTTCCCGCGCAGATCGTCCAGCTCGAGCGCATGCCGCTGACCCCCAACGGCAAGCTCGACCGCAAGGCGCTGCCGGAGCCGGACTTCAGCCTGTTGCAGAAGACCTACCGCGCGCCCGAGAGCGAGCGCGAACAGACCCTCGCGGCCATCTGGTGCGCCGTGCTCGGCCTTGAGCGGGTGGGGCTGGATGACAACTTCTTCGAGCTGGGCGGCGACTCGATCGTCTCCATCCAGGTGGCCAGCCGCGCCCGCGCCGCCGGCCTGCAGCTGAGCCCGAAGGACCTGTTCCAGCACCAGACGCTGCAGGCGCTGGCCCGCGTGGCCGGTGACTTCGTAGCGGCCGATGCCCCGGTTGCCGTCGCCGCTTTCGAGGCGCCGGACGCCGCACAGCTGACCGCACTCGGTCTTAATCCCGAGCAGATCGAAGACCTCTACCCGCTGTCGCCGATGCAGCAGGGCATGCTGTTCCACGGCGTGGACGGCAGTGAGGGCGGTGTCTACGTCAACCAGCTGCGCGTGGAGGTGCAGGACCTGGACGTGGAGCGCTTCCGTGCCGCCTGGCAGGCCGCGCTGGATGCCCACGACAACCTGCGTGCCGGTGTGCATTGGCAGGGGCTGGATCAACCGGTGCAGGCCGTGCACAAACACGTCGAGCTGCCGCTTGAGATGCTCGACTGGCGCGGTCGCGAGGACATGGAGGCGGCGCTGGACGAACTGGCCGCCGCCGAGCGCAGCCGCAGCTTCGACCTGGAACGCCCGCCGCTGCTGCGGCTGGTGCTGGTGCGCAGCGCCGGGGCCAGCCACCAGCTGATCTACACCCACCACCACATCCTGCTCGACGGCTGGAGCAACGCCCAGCTGTTCGCCGAAGCATTGCGCCGCTACAACGGCGAGAGCATCGCCGAGCAGGGCCGCTACCGCGACTACATCCACTGGCTGCAGGTGCAGGACCAGCAGCAGGCCCAGAACTTCTGGAGCGGTCGCCTGCAAGGCTTTGCCCAGCCCACCGTACTCGCCGAAAGCCTGGCGCGCCCGGTCGAAGGCAGCGGCCACGGCCTGGAATACAGCCGCTACGACGCGGCGGCCACCGAACGCCTGAAGGCCTTCGCCCGTAGCCAGCGGGTGACGCTCAACACCCTGGTGCAGGCGGCGTGGATTCTCCTGCTGCAGCGCTACACCGGGCAGCAGCGCGTTGCCTTCGGTGCCACCGTGGCCGGGCGTCCTGCGCAACTGGCCGGCGCCGACAGCCTGCTGGGCCTGTTCATCAACACGCTGCCCATCGTCCAGGCGCCGGCCGAGCACGCCGACCTCGGCGACTGGCTGCGCGAGCTGCAGGCCTACAACCTCGACGTGCGCGAGTTCGAGCACACGCCGCTGTACGACATCCAGCGCTGGGCCGGCCAGGCCGGGCAGGCGCTGTTCGACAGCATCATCGTGTTCGAGAACTACCCGGTCGACCAGGTGTTGCGCAGCGCCCAGGGGCCGCGCTTCGGCGAGCTGAAGTCGAAGGACGAGACCAGCATCCCCATGGACTTGGCCGTACGTGTCGGCGAGCGGCTGGAAATCGAATACCAGTACCTGCGCGCGCATTTCAGCGCAGCCGCCGTGGCGCGCCTGCGCGGCAATATGGAACAGGTGCTGGACAGCCTGCTGCACGGCGCCGGCAAGCGCATCGGCGAAGTGCAATGCCTGTCCGCCAGCGACCGTGCGGCCCTGGCTGCCTGTTGTGGCCCGCACCAGTCGCTGCCGCCGGCCGAGCCGGTGCACCTGGCCATCGCCCGCCAGGCTGCGCTGCGTGGCGATGAGGTGGCGCTGATCTGTGGCGACGAGGAAGTCGACTACGCGGCGCTGGAGCGCGACTCCAACCGCCTGGCCCATCGCCTGATGGCGTTGGGTGTCGGCCCGGAAGTTCGCGTCGGCGTAGCCTTGCCGCGCAGCGTGTGCATTCCGCTGGCGCTGCTGGCGGTGCTCAAGGCTGGCGGCGCCTACGTGCCGCTGGACGCCGAGTACCCGCGCGAGCGCCTGGAGTTCCAGATGTCCGATGCCGGCATTGCGCTGCTGATCACCGACAGCCGCCTGCGCGAGCGCCTCCCGGTGCCGCCGGGCGTGACCTGCCTGGAGCTGGACGGCCTTGATCTGACCGACGAAGACAGTGACCTGCCGGTGGTGGCGCTGGAGGCGGAAAACCTCGCCTACCTGATCTACACCTCCGGCTCCACCGGCAGGCCCAAGGGCGTGGCGGTCAGCCATGGCCCGCTGGCGATGCACTGCGCGGCCATCGGCGAGCTGTACCGGATGGATGCAGCGACCCGCGAGCTGCACTTCATGTCCTTCGCCTTCGATGGCGCCCACGAGCGCTGGCTGACCACGCTGGTGCACGGCGGCAGCCTGGTGCTGCGCGGCGACGAGCTGTGGACGCCGGAGCAGACCTACCGCGTGCTGCACGACAAGCAGGTGAGCGTGGCGGCCTTCCCGCCGGTCTACCTGCAGCAACTGGCCGAACACGCGCTGCGTGACGGCAACCCGCCGCCCGTGCGCATCTACTGTTTCGGCGGCGACGCGGTGCCCAACGCCAGCTTCGAGCTGGCCAAGCGCGCGTTGCGGGCCGAGCACCTGATCAACGGCTACGGCCCCACGGAAACCGTGGTCACGCCGCTGCTGTGGAAGGCCGACCGCGCGACATCCTGCGATGCGGCCTATGCGCCAATCGGCAAGGGCGTCGGTGCGCGCAAGCTGTACATCCTTGACGAGCAACTGCGTCAGGTGCCGCTGGGTGTGGCCGGCGAGCTGTACATCGGCGGCGACGGCCTGGCGCGCGGTTACCACGAGCGCGCCGGGCTGACGGCCGAGCGCTTCGTTGCCGATCCGTTCGATGCGAGCGGTGGCCGCCTGTACCGCTCCGGCGACCTGGTGCGCGGCCGCGCCGATGGCGTGATCGACTACGTTGGGCGCATCGATCATCAGGTGAAGATTCGCGGCTTCCGCATCGAGTTGGGCGAGATCGAGGCGCGCCTGCAGGATCACCCGCAGGTCAGCGAGGCGCTGGTGGTGGCGCGCGACGGTATCAGCGGCAAGCAGCTGGTCGGCTACGTGGTCAGCGAAGCGGAAGGCGATGCGCTGCGCAGCTTCCTCCGCGAGCAGGTGCCGGACTACATGGTGCCCGCGCAGATTCTCCGGCTGGAGCGCTTCCCGCTGTCGCCCAACGGCAAGATCGACCGCAAGGCGCTGCCTGAGCCGACGTGGCAGGGCGAGGCCTACGAGGCGCCGCGCAACGAGCGCGAGCGGGCGCTGGCGGTCATCTGGCAGGACGTGCTGCAGGTGGAGCGCGTCGGCATCCGCGACAACTTCTTCGATCTGGGCGGCGACTCCATCCTCAGCCTGCAGATCGTCTCCCGCGCCCGCCAGGCGCTGGGCGAGGGCGTGGAAATCCGCCTGCGCGACCTGCTGCAGTACCAGACCATCGCCGGTCTGCTGGAGCGCGCCGAGAGCGTGGCCGAGGCGGCGCCGACAGCGGCCGTGGCCGTGGCGGACGACGGCGAGTCCTTCGGCCTGGTGCCGATCCAGCAATGGATGTTCGAGCAGCAGCTGGAGGAGCCCAGTCACTTCAACCAGGCGGTGCTGCTTGAGTGCCGCCAGCGCCTCGATGCCGAGGCGCTGGAAGCGGCGCTGCAAGGCCTGCTGGCCGAGCATGGCAGCCTGCGCCTGTCGTTCGCCCGTGGGGCTGACGGCCTGTGGCGCCAGCGTTACCGCGAAGCGAGCGAGATCACCGGGGCGCTGCTCTGGCAGCGGCAGGCGGCGAACGCCGAGGAAGCGCTGCTGATCGCCAACCAGGCACAACGCAGCCTGGACCTGAGCGAAGGCCGGCTACTGCGCGGTGTGCTCACCGACATGGCCGACGGCACCCAGCGCCTGCTGCTGGTGATCCACCATCTGGGCGTGGACGGCGTGTCCTGGCGCATCCTGCTGGAGGAACTGCAGCAGCGTTACGTTGCGCAGCTCTCTGGCGAGGCGGTGCCGCGCTTCGAGCGCACCAGCGCCTACCGCGCCTGGGCCGAAGGCCTGCGCGACTACGCCGACAGCCAAGTGGCGCAAGGCGACCTGCCGTACTGGCTGGAGCAGACCGAACCCGCCGGTCTCGGCGAGCCGCAACGCGACAACCCGCGCGGCGCCGAGCGCATGACGCACCTGGAGCAGCTGTCCCTGCGCCTGGACCGCCAGCAGACCCAGCGCCTGCTGAAGGTGGCGCCCGAGGCCTATCGCACGCAGATCAACGACCTGCTGCTGACTGCTCTTGGGCGCACGCTTTGCCAATGGTGCGACAGCGACTCGGTGCTGATCGGCCTGGAAGGCCACGGCCGCGAGGATATCCTCGACGAGGTCGACCACAGCCGCACCCTGGGCTGGTTCACCAGCCTGTTCCCGCTGCGCCTGACGCCGGGGCAGGGCGACTACGCCCAGGCCATCCCGGCGATCCGCCAGCAACTGCGCGCGGTGCCGGACAAGGGCATCGGCTACGGCGCCCTGCGCTATCTGGGTGACAGCGCGCTGCGCCGCCAGCTCGCCGCTCGCGCCGAGCCGCGCGTTACCTTCAACTACCTCGGCCAGTTCGACCAAAGCTTCGACGACAAGGCACTGCTCGTGCCGTTGCAGGAGAAGCCCGGCGACACCTACGCCGCCAGTACGCCGATGAACAACTGGCTGGAGATCGTCGGCCAGGTCTATGACGGCGAGCTGACGCTGCGCTGCATGTTCAGCCGCCGGGTGTTCCGCCCGTCGCGCATCGAGTCGCTGATGGCGCAGCTGCGCACGGAACTGGAAGGGGTGATCGGCCATTGCTGCGCCCAGGTAGAAAGCGGCGCGCGCCAGGAGCAAGCCACGGTATGAACGCAATGATGAAAGAGGTTGGCATGCTGCATCCGGAGATTTCCGCCTTCCTGGACATGGTCGATGACCGCCGCGGCAGCGGTCGCCCGGCGCTGCACGAACAGCCGCTGGAGCAGGCACGGCAGGACTTCGAGGCTTCCTCGGAATCGCTCAAGGCCGGTGCGCCGTCGATGCCAGTGGAAGAACTGCTGATCCAGGCGCGAGAGGGCCGGAAATTGCCGGTGCGCCTGTATCGGCCGGTAGAGTCCGGCGACGCGGCGATCCTGTATTTCCACGGCGGTGGCTACACGGTCGGCAGTCTGGACTCCCATGACGGGCTGTGCCGATGGCTGGCGAAGCACTGCGAGTGTGCGGTGATTTCGGTGGGTTATCGGTTGGCACCGGAGGCACCGTTCCCGGCAGCGACCCATGACGCCCGTGATGCCTGGAACTGGTTGCTGGAGTCCGCCGCCAACCTCGGCCTGAATCCGCGCCGCCTTGCGGTTGGTGGCGACAGTGCGGGCGCCACGCTGGCTACCGTGCTCAGCGCGGAGCTGGCGGGCGAGGGCGCCGAGCAGCCCTGTGCCCAACTGCTGTTCTATCCGGCAGCGGACGCCAGTGTGCGCAGCGAATCCCAGGAACTGTTCGCCGAGGGCTATCTTCTGGAAACGGCCAGCCTGGACTGGTTCTATCAGCAGTATGTGCCTGAGGTTGCGCAGCGGCATGACTGGCGTTGCTCGCCGGTCCACGCTGGCGCTGCTTTGCAAGGCAGCGCGCCGGCGCTGCTGTTCGTGGCGCAATTCGATCCCTTGCTGGACGAAGGTCTGGCCTACGCCCGCGCCTTGGTGGAGCAGGGCGTGGAAGTGGAAGCGGAGCGTTGCTGCGGGATGACCCATGATTTCCTGCGCATGGTCAATCTGGTGCCGGAGGTGGAGGGCTATTACCAGCGCGTCGCGGAATTTCTCGCGGCGCGCCGGTAATGGTCGCGTGCCCTTCCTGCGCGAAGTTCTTCGCGAGAGTCTTCCCCTCTCCCATCGGGACGGGAGGCGCTGGCACGCGTCTTCGGAGGAAGGCTGATGTTCCTATGGACAGATCGCATTATCAGTAGGCATGAAAAAACCGGCCCTGGGGCCGGTTGAAGATGAAACGGAGGCTGAAGCCGCCCGGCATCAGTCGCGCTTGAGTACCAGCGTCAGGATGTCGTAGCTGGCCACCAGCTCGCCGAGCTGGTTGGTGACTTCCACGTCCCAGGCCACCACGCCCTGCGGTTCGCCCTTGGGGCTCTTCTTGCCCTGGTCGATCTTGCGTTTGCAGGTCAGTCGCGCCTGGATGGTGTCGCCGATGCCCACCGGGTTGATGAAGCGCAGGGTGTCCAGGCCATAGTTGGCCAGCACCGGGCCGACGCCCGGGGAGACGAACAGGCCGGCCGCCGCCGAGAGCACGAAGTAGCCGTGGGCGATGCGCTTGCCGAACTGCGAGTCCTTCGCCGCCAGCTCGTCGAAGTGCATGTAGAAGTGGTCGCCCGACAGGCAGCCGAAGTTGACCAGGTCAGCTTCGGTGACGGTGCGGCGGTGGGTCAGTAGCGACTCGCCGATCTTCAGGTCGTCGAAGTAGCGGCGGAACGGGTGCACTTCGGTCTCGTAGACCTTGGCGCCGCGCACGTACTCCCCGGTAACGGCCATCAGCATGCTCGGCGAGCCCTGCACGGCGGTACGTTGCAGGTAGTGCTTCACTGCGCGCAGGCCGCCCAGTTCTTCACCACCGCCGGCGCGGCCGGGGCCGCCGTGCTTGAGCACCGGCAGCGGCGAGCCGTGGCCGGTGGATTCGGCGGCGGATTCGCGGTCGAGGATATGCAGGCGACCGTGCAGCGCGCCCATGACCGGAACGACCTTCGCGGCGACCTGCGGGTCGCGGGTGATCAGGCTGGCCACCAGGCTGCCCTTGCCGCGTGCGGCCAGGGCCACTGCCTCGTCGATGTCGTCGTAGGCCATCAGGGTGGTCACCGGGCCGAAGGCCTCGATGTCGTGGGCACCGCCTTCGGCGTGCGGATCACGGCTGCGCAGCAGGGTCGGGGCGAAGAACGCGCCTTCGGCCACGCCGTCGCCGCGTGGGGCGAAGCCGTCTTTCGCGCCGAACACCAGCTCGCTGGACTTCAGCAGGGCTTCCACGCGCTCGGCGACGTCGGCCTGCTGGGCATGGGAGGCCAGGGCGCCCATCTTCACGCCTTCCACCGACGGGTCACCGACCACGACCTTGGCCAGGCGCTCACGCAGGCGTTCGGCGACGGCGTCGACGTGCTTGGCGGGGACGATGGCACGGCGGATGGCGGTGCATTTCTGCCCGGCCTTGACGGTCATCTCGCGGGCTACTTCCTTGACGAACAGATCGAACTCTTCGTCGTCCGGGGTGACGTCCGGCGCGAGGATGGCGCAGTTCAGCGAGTCGGCTTCGGCATTGAACGGCACCGAGTTGCGGATCAGGTTGGCGTTCACGCGCAGCTTGGCGGCGGTGTCGGCCGAGCCGGTGAAGGTCACCACGTCCTGGCCCTGCAGGCGGTCCAGCAGGTCGCCGGTGCCGCCGATGATCAGCTGCAGGCTGCCAGCCGGGAGCAGGCCGGACTCGTGCATGACGCGCACGGCGGCTTCGGTGATGTAGCTGGTGGCGGTGGCCGGTTTGACGATGCAGGGCATGCCGGCGAGGAAGCTCGGCGCAAACTTCTCCAGCATCCCCCAGATGGGGAAGTTGAAGGCGTTGATGTGCACGGCGATGCCGCCACGCGGCACCAGGATATGGCTGCCGGCGAACTTGCCGGTCTTGCCCAGCGGCATGGCCGGGCCTTCGTGGACGACGTTGCCGGACGGCAGTTCGCGGCCGCCAACGCCGGCATAGGCGAACAGGGTGCCGGCGCCGCCTTCGATGTCGATCCAGCTGTCGGCGCGGGTGGCGCCGCTGTGGCGGGAAATCTCGTAGAGCTGTTCCTTGCGCTCGGTCAGGTACAGCGCCAGGGCCTTCAGGCGCTGGGCGCGCTGCTGGAAGTCCATGGACATCAGTTCTTTGAGGCCCTGCTCGCGGGCATGGGCGACGGCTTCGGCGAAGTCCAGCGCCTCTTCGTGGGTGCGTGCCACGGTCTGGCCGTTGAGCGCGCTACGCAGCGCCTGGGCGCCGTGCTGGCCGACCCAGCGGCCGCCGATGAAACTTTGCAGGATTGGCTCTTGGGCCATGGTTGTCTTCCTCCGGATCGCTACGCAAGGGTGCCGGCTGCTGCCGGTGTCCGCCGCGCCGGGTGGGCGTTGGCGGCACTTTATAAAATGGCGGGACGGGGCCGCCGGATCAGGTCCGCCAGAGTCTTTGTGGGGCACTGGCGGTGGAACATGAACGATTCGTCGTGGGGCGGGGCCGATCGCGGACGGAGTCCGCTCCTACCCAATGTCGAACCCCGCGTAGGAGCGGACTCCGTCCGCGATCAGGGTTCCGCTTCATGCCGGAAATCGGCAGCGTGCGGGTTCGCGAGCAAGCTCGCTCCTACGAAAAGCCAGGTCAGAGCTGGTCGAAATCCAGCACCACGCTGTCGCTGATCGGGTACGCCTGGCAGCTCAGCACGTAGCCGGCCGCCACTTCGTAGTCCTCCAGGGCGAAGTTGCTGTCCATTTCCACCTCGCCGGAAACCACCTTGCACTTGCAGGTCGAGCACACGCCGGCCTTACAGGAGTAGGGCAGTTCGGCGCCGTGCTCGTTGCCGGCGTCGAGCACGCTGACGCTGTTGCGGGCCAGCTCGAAGGACAGCTCGCGGCCATCGCTGATCACGGTGATCTGGCTCTTCGCGCTATCAATTGCAGCGGCGGCCTGGCGGGCTTCGCGCTTGCTCTCGCTGCCGGCGGCAGCGAACAGTTCGAAGTGGATGCGCTCGGCCGGCATGCCATTGCCCTTGAGCTGGTCGCGCACGGTCTCGGTCATCGCCTGAGGGCCGCAGATGAAGGCGGCGTCGAGACTCTTCACGTCCAGCCAGCGGCTGAACAGCTGGCCGCACTTGTCCGCATCGATGCGGCCGTTGTAGAGGTCCACGTCCTGCTGTTCGCGGCTGAACACGAAGATCAGGTTGAGGCGCTGCAGGTAGCGGTTCTTCAGGTCTTCGAGCTGCTCGCGGAACATTGCGGCGTTGCTGGAACGGTTGCCGTAGAGCAGGGTGACGCGGCTGTGCGGCTCGGTTTCCAGGGTGGTCTTGACGATCGACAGGATCGGCGTGATGCCGCTGCCGGCGGCGACCGCCAGGTAGTTGCCATGGCGCGCCGGGTCCAGTTCGACGTTGAAATGGCCGGCCGGCGGCATGACTTCCAGGCTGGCGCCGACCTTCAGTGCTTCGTTGGCATAGGCGGAGAAACGCCCGCCCGGCACGCGCTTGATCGCCACGCGCAGTTCGCCGTCATTGACGCCACTGCAGATGGAGTAGGAGCGGCGCACTTCCTCGCCGTCGAGCTGGGTGCGCATGACCAGGTGCTGGCCGTGCTGGAAGCGGAAGCTGTCGGCCAGGTCCGTCGGGACGTCGAAGGCGATGGACACGGCGTCGCGGGTTTCCGCGCGCACTTCCTTGATTTTCAGGCTGTGGAACTTGCTCATTATCGTTCTCCTGCGGTTCTACCGCGCGGAGGGCGAATACAAACGTCGCGAGCGAAGGTCAGGCGAGGCGGAAGCGGCTTCGGAAGCGGCGTTCACATCTGTGAAGGAGCATTTCGAAGTCGTTTCCAACGACGCGTGGCCGAGCGCAGCAGTTTGTCTTCGTCCTCCTAGATGCACTTGAAGTAATCGAACGGCTCGCGGCAGTCGACGCAGCGGTACAGCGCCTTGCAGGCGGTCGAGCCGAACTCGCTGAGCAGCTCGGTGTGCGCGCTGCCGCACTGCGGGCAGCAGACTTCCGGGCTTTCGCCGAGCAGGCTGCGTTTGCTGGTGCTGCCGGCTGGCGGGGCGATGCCGTAGGCGCGCAGCGCTTCGCGGCCGCTGTCGCTGATCCAGTCGGTGGTCCAGGCCGGGTTCAGCCGGCGCTCCAGTTGCGGCGCGGCGAAGCCGGCATGCTCCAGGGCGTGCTGGATGTCCTGCTCGATGACCTCGGTGGCCGGGCAGCCGGAGTAGGTGGGGGTGACCACCACGTGCAGGTGCCCGTCCTGCCAGTCGAGCCCGCGCACGATGCCCAGCTCGACCACGCTGACCACCGGCACTTCCGGGTCCATCACCGCGCCGAGCACGTTCCAGGCATGGCTGAGGTCGTCAGCGGAGCCTGCGCGCGCGCCGCGGTCGCTGGTGATCAGCTCACCAGGTTGCATCGGGGTAGGCCCGCTGGAGGAACTGCATCTCGGCCAGGAGGATGCCCAGGTGCTCGGTGTGCACACCGCGACGACCGCTGAGGTAGAAGTTCACCGCAGGCTCGGGCAGCGGCAGGGTCGCGGCGGCGAAGATGTCGGCGACCTTGGCTTTCCAGGCGGCGGCGAGGTCTTCCGGGTTCGGCGCGACGCCCTCGGCGAACAGGCGTTGCTCGATGTCGTCCGCATTGCACAGTTCGACGGTGAAGCGCCACACCTGCGGGATCGCCGCGAGCATGCGCGCGTGGCTTTGCTCGGTGCCGTCGCCCAGGCGCTGCATCCACTCGCCGGAGCGGCGCAGGTGGTAGGTGACTTCCTTCAGGCCCTTGGCGGCGATGGCGGCGATGCGCTCGTCGCAGGAAGCGCTCAGGGCGTGCAGCACGTGGAAGTGCCAGACGTCATAGAGGAACTGCTTGGTGATGGTCACGGCGAAGTCGCCGTTGGGCTGCTCTACCAGCAGCAGGTTGCGGAAGGCCCGCTCGTCGCGGCGGAAGGCCAGGGCGTCGGCGTCGCGGCCGTCATCCAGCAGTTCCACGGCGTACTCGTACCAGTTGCGCGCCTGGCCTACGAGGTCGAGGCCCACGTTCATCAGCGCCAGTTCTTCTTCCAGCGCCGGGGCGTGGCCGCACCATTCGCACAGGCGCTGGCCCTGGATCAGGGCGCTGTCGGCGAGGCGCAGCAGGTATTCGATCTTGTCGGAGTTCGGGTTCATCGCACGTGTCTCACATGTGGCCGACTTCGGGCGGCAGCTCGTAGAAGCTGGCGTGGCGGTAGACCTTGTCCTGCGACGGGTCGAACAACGGGTCCTTCTCGTCGGGGGAGGAGGCGGTGATCAGCGCGGAGGGCACGACCCACAGGCTCACGCCCTCGTTGCGGCGGGTGTACAGCTCGCGGGCGTTCTCGATGGCCATGGCGGCGTCGGCGGCATGGACGCTGCCAACGTGCTTGTGGTTCAGGCCGTGCTTGCTGCGGACAAAAACTTCAAAAAGGGTCCACTCACTCATGGTGTTCTCCTGATCGTTGGGCA
Source organism: Pseudomonas sp. PDM18 (assembly GCF_014852585.1). Lineage (GTDB taxonomy): Bacteria > Pseudomonadota > Gammaproteobacteria > Pseudomonadales > Pseudomonadaceae > Pseudomonas. Next base: position 424,854 of record NZ_JACVBX010000002.1, read on the forward strand.
TGAGCTGCTGCGCGTCGGCATAACGTCGTTGGAAACAGGCCCGGGCTTGCTCATTTACAACCGTAAACTCCGCGCCCGCGCCTGTTTCCGCCTGGTTCTGCTCTAGCTCGCTGGCTCAGAGGCGGAATTAGGCGGCGTCGCGTTTGTGTTGTTGTTTGCGGGCGTAGGCGACCGCGGCTTCGCGGACCCAGGCGCCGTCTTCGATGGCCTTGCGGCGAGTGGCGACGCGCTCGGTGTTGCACGGGCCGTTGCCCTTGAGCACTTCGTAGAATTCTTCCCACTGGATGTCGCCGAAGTCGTAGTGGCCGCGCTCCTCGTTCCACTTCAGGTCCGGGTCCGGGGCGGTGCAGCCGAGCAGTTCCAGCTGCGGCACGGTCTGGTCGACGAAGCGCTGGCGCAGCTCGTCGTTGCTCTGCCGCTTGATCTTCCAGGCCATGGACTGGGCGCTGTTGGGGGAGTCGGCGTCGCTCGGGCCGAACATCATCAGGGCGGGCCACCAGAGGCGGTTGATGGCGTCCTGGACCATTTCCTTCTGCGCCTGGTTGCCGTGGCGCATCATGGTCAGGAGGATTTCGTAGCCCTGGCGCTGGTGGAAGCTCTCTTCCTTGCAGATGCGGATCATGGCGCGGGAGTAGGGGCCGTAGGAGGTGCGCTGGAGCACCACCTGGTTGACGATGGCGGCGCCGTCCACCAGCCAGCCGACCGCGCCCATGTCGGCCCAGTTCAGCGTCGGGTAGTTGAAGATGCTCGAGTACTTGGCCTTGCCCGAATGCAGCTTGGCGATCTCTGCGTCGCGGTCGGCGCCCAGGGTTTCCATGGCGCTGTAGAGGTAGAGGCCGTGGCCGGCTTCGTCCTGGATCTTCGCCATCAGCTGCAGCTTGCGCTTCAAGGTCGGTGCACGGGTGACCCAGTTGCCCTCGGGCAGCATGCCGACGATCTCGGAGTGGGCGTGCTGGGAAATCTGCCGGATCAGCGTCTGGCGGTAGGCGTCGGGCATCCAGTTCTTCGCCTCGATCTTCACCTCGGCATCGATCTTTTCCTGGAAGGCGCGTTCCTCGGGGGACATCTCCTCCAGCGCCTTGATGCGCTTCACGCCGGTCTCAACCAGTTGTGCGTACATGCTGTGTCTCCAGCCTTTTGTCGTGTTCGTAGGACGGCCTTGGCCATGGCTGTATTTTTAAATGATACAGAAATGAATGTCTAACACTAAATGATGTGTCGTAATTGGTTTTGGTATCGCTTTGGCGGATTCCAAGGGATTTCTGCAGGCGCGAAAAGGTGCATCTAGCAGGGTTAAATCTGATAAATGTGATGAATGTGAGGGTAAGGTTCGGGAAATTGCTATGTTCTATTGCGGTGCGCGGATGCGCTGGGAATGGGTTCGTAAGGCGACGAAGTGATACGTAAATTGTTATTTTACGTGAGTAAGTAAGGCAGTAGGGTGGGGCTTGAGGAGCTGCGTAACGGCTTGGCGCGGGCCTTGCCGGCGGATCGCGGGCGTGGCCCGTTCCTGCAGGGGGGCTGCAGGAGCGGTGTGGGTCAGGCTTGGACGATGACGTCGAAGCCGCCGAAGATCATGCGTTGCCCGTCGAAGGGCATGTCGGCGAATTCGGTCTTCATCCGCGGGTCTTCCATGAACTTCTTCATGCCCTCATCGCGCGCGGCCTTGCTAGGCCAGGTGATCCAGGAAAATACGACGGTCTCGTCTTCCTTGAGCTTCACCGCCATGGGGAAGGACGTCACCTTGCCTTCGGGCACGTCGTTGCCCCAGCACTCCACGACGCCGAGTGCGCCGTACTCCCTGAACATCGCCGCTGCCTTGCGCGCGACCTCGATGTAGCGCTCTTTGCTGGCGGTGGGCACCGGTACGAGGAAGCCATCGACATAGTTCATCGTTCATCTCCTGCGGGTGGGCAGGCGGCCGGATGCCGCCTGCTTTTGAGGAATAGTCGAAGGGCGGGATGGAGGATCGACAGGGAAGGGTGGTGGGGCGACGGGCGGTCGGTGTGGCGGGTAATTCCGGAGAGGGGGCACCAGGTGACACTGAAGCTGGATGGTTCGCGAGCAAGGACTGGGCGTCCCCCTCGCTCCTACGAAAAACAAAAAGCCCCGCCGAAGCGGGGCTTTTCTATCACGCGAAGACTCAGCCCTTGGGCCGATTGTCGTACACGTGGCAGGCCTTGCCTTCCGAGCGCTTGAGGCTATGCGAGGGCTGCACCAACACACGGGCGCTGACGCCGATGTGGGTCTTGACCTGCTTGCCCAGTTCGCTGCCGATGGCCTTCTGCTCATCCGCCGAGAGGCCTTGCAGGTCGTGGCGCAGCTCGACGTGGATGTCGATGCAGTCGAGGTTGCCGTTGCGGTGCAGGTGGATCTCGTAGCACTCAGCGAGCTGCTTGATCTTCAGCACCTGCTCCTCGACCTGGGTCGGGAACACGTTGACGCCGCGGATGATCAGCATGTCGTCGCTGCGCCCGGTGATCTTGTCGATGCGCCGCATCGGCCGCGCGGTGCCCGGCAGCAGGCGGGTCAGGTCGCGGGTGCGGTAGCGGATCATCGGCAGCGCTTCCTTGGACAGGGAGGTGAACACCAGCTCGCCGTATTGGCCGTCGGGCAGCACGGCGCCGGTCGCCGGGTCGATGATCTCGGGGTAGAAGTGGTCTTCCCAGACGATCGGGCCGTCCTTGGTCTCCGCGCATTCCATGGCTACGCCCGGACCCATGATTTCCGAGAGGCCGTAGATGTCCAGGGCAGTGATGCCCATGCGTTCCTCGACCGCGCGGCGCAGTTCGGCGGTCCAGGGTTCGGCGCCGAAGATGCCCAGGCGCAGCTTGAGGCTGTGCGGGTCGACGCCCTGGCGCTCGATCTCGTCGGCGATGTTGAGCATGTAGGACGGGGTCACCATGATGATGTCCGGCTGGAAGTCTCGGATCAGCTGGACCTGCTTCTCGGTCTGGCCGCCGGACATCGGGATCACGGTGCAACCCAGGCGCTCGGCGCCGTAGTGCGCGCCCAGGCCGCCGGTGAACAGGCCGTAGCCGTAGGACACGTGCACCTTGTCACCCTTGCGGCCGCCGGCGGCGCGGATAGAGCGGGCGACCACGTTGGCCCAGGTGTCGATGTCGTTCTGCGTGTAGCCGACCACGGTGGGTTTGCCGGTGGTGCCGCTGGAGGCGTGCAGGCGCACGATTTCCTGCTGCGGCACGGCGAACATGCCGTAGGGGTAGTTGTCGCGCAGGTCGGTCTTGCCGGTGAAGGGAAACTTGGCGAGATCGTCGAGGGAGGTCAGGTCGTCCGGGTGCACGCCAGCCTCGGCGAAGCGCTTCTGGTACAGCGGGACGTTGTCGTGGGCATGCTTGAGGCTCCAGCGCAGGCGCTCCAGCTGGTGCTGGCGCAGCTCGTCGACACTGGCGGTTTCCATCGGGTCAAGCAGGGCACGTTCGGCATCATGGTACATGTTCATGGGTTCACTCGATTTGTTCTTGTACGCCAGCCGGTGGGGGCTGCGAGTGTCATGGGAGCAGCATACCGCCCCCGTTCGCGGAAGGATTCGAACCCCTGCCAGAGACTTTGCTCTGCGTGTCAGTCGCCGCACGGAGGCGACTGGCGGTGCGGGGTCCGGTCCCGCCGATGGATCAGATTCGCTCAATGATCAGGGCGATGCCCTGGCCGACGCCGATGCACATGGTGCACAGCGCGTAGCGGCCGCCGCGTTCCTCCAGCTCATGCAGGGCGGTGGTGACCAGGCGTGCTCCGCTCATGCCCAGCGGATGACCGAGGGCGATGGCGCCGCCGTTGGGGTTCACCCGCGTGTCGTCGTCCGCCACGCCCAGTTCGCGCAGCACCGCGAGGCCTTGGGCGGCGAAGGCTTCGTTCAGCTCGATCACGTCCATGTCGTTCAGCGACAGGCCGGCCAGCTCCAGCACCTTGCGGGTCGCCGGTACGGGGCCGATACCCATGATCCGCGGCTCGACGCCGGCAGTGGCCATGGCCACCACGCGTGCGCGGGCCTTGAGGCCGTGGCGTGCTGCGGCGGCGGGGGTCGCCATCAGCAGGGCGCAGGCGCCGTCGTTGACGCCCGAGGCGTTGCCAGCGGTGACGCTGCCACCTTCACGGAATGGCGTGCCGAGCTTGGCCAGTTGCTCCAGGGTGGTATCGCCGCGCGGGTGTTCATCCTGCTCGACCAGCTTGGCCGGGCCTTTGCGCTGGGGGATTTCCACCGGGACGATTTCCTTCGCCAGGCGGCCATTGGCCTGGGCGGCGGCGGCCTTGTGCTGGCTGCGCAGGGCGAAGGCGTCCTGGTCGGCGCGGCTGATGTTGAACTGCTCGGCGACGTTCTCCGCTGTTTCGGGCATGGAGTCGATGCCGAACTGGTTCTTCATCAGCTTGTTGACGAAGCGCCAGCCGATGGTGGTGTCGAAGATTTCCGCGCTGCGGCCGAAGGCCTGCTCCGATTTGCCCATGACGAAGGGCGCGCGGGACATGGATTCCACGCCGCCGGCCAGCATCAGGCCGGCCTCGTTGCAGCGCAGGGCGCGCGCGGCGCTGCCAACGGCGTCCAGGCCCGAGCCGCACAGGCGGTTGAGCGTGGTGCCGGGCACGCTCACCGGCAGGCCGGCCAGCAGCGAGGCCATGTGGGCGACGTTGCGGTTGTCTTCGCCGGCCTGGTTGGCGCAGCCGAAGATCACGTCGTCGATGGCGCTCCAGTCCAGCTCCGGGTGGCGCTGCATCAGGGCCTTCAGCGGGATCGCCGCGAGGTCGTCGGCGCGCACGCTGGACAGGGCACCAGCGTAGCGGCCGATGGGCGTGCGCACGGCGTCGATGATCAGGGCGTCGGTCATATCGCTCATTCGGAGGTCTCCTGCGCCAGCACGGTGCCGCGCACTTTGTAGGATTTGCCGTGGAACAGGGCAATCAGCTGGCCCTGGGAATTCTCGATGCGCACGTCGTAGTTGCCGGTGCGGCCGCTGCGGCTCTGTTCGAAGGCGCTGGCGATCAGCTCGTCGCCTTCGCGGGCCGGCGCCACGTAATCGATGCTGCAGCCGATGGCGACGGTGGCGTCGTTGTAGCTGTTGCAGGCGAAGGCGAAGGCCGAGTCGGCCAGGGCGAACAGGTAGCCGCCGTGGCAGGTGCCGTGGCCCTGGATCATGTCCTCGCGCACGCGCATCGACAGCTTCGCGCTGCCCGGGCCGGCATCCAGCAGCTGGATGCCCATGCGGCGGGTGGCCTGGTCGCGCTCGTACATGGCCTCGGCGCAGTCGCGGGCCAGTTGGGAGGCGTCAGTCATGGAAACTTCTCCCCTCGGCGTGCAGGCGGCGCAGCAGCAGGGACGGGCGATAGCGATCCTCACCGTACGCGGCCTGCAGGTTGTCAAGCACGCGCAGCACGTTGCCAATGCCGATCTGCCCGGCCCAGGCCAGCGGACCTTGCGGGTAGTTCACGCCGGCACGCATGGCGAGGTCGATATCACCTGCGCTGCCCACGCCTTGCAGCACCGCATCGGCGCCTTCGTTGGCGAGCATGGCGACGGTGCGCAGCACGGCGAGGCCGGGCGTGTCGCTCAGGCGGGTGGCGGCAATGCCGGCCTTGGCGAGCAGGGCGACGGCCTGATCCAGTGCTGCGGGCGTGGTGTCCGCCGAGGCGGAAATGCCCAGTCGCGAAGCCTTGCTGTAGTCCAAAGCGAGGTCGATCAGTACCAGGTTGCGCAGACCATCTTCCCTGGCGCGCTGGCTGGCGAGGCGGCCGTCGGACAGGGCGATCACCACGTCACTGAGCCGAAGCAGGCCGCTACCGGCGCGTTGGGTGATCTCGATGCCGGCGTCTTCCAGGCGCTGCACCAGCGGTTGGGCGACGCCCAGATCACCTTCCAGTGCACAAGCGGTGACGCTGGCGCAGCTGCTCAGGCTCGTCGGCTGCGGGCGCTCGGCGCCTTCGGCGTAGTCGTAGAAGCCCCGGCCACTCTTGCGGCCGAGGCGGCCGGCGTCCACCAGCTCCTTCTGGATCAGCGAGGGCTGGAAGCGGAAGTCGCCGTAGTAGGCGGCGAACACCGAGCAGGTGACGGCGTAGTTGACGTCATGGCCGATCAGGTCGGTCAGCTCGAAGGCGCCCATACGGAAGCCGCCGGCATCGCGCATCAGCGCATCCAGCGTGGCGCAGTCGGCGGCGCCTTCCTGCAGCAGGCGCAGGCTTTCGGCATAGAAGGGGCGCGCCACCCGGTTGACGATGAAGCCCGGTGTGGATTTGGTGTGGACCGGCTTCTTGCCCCAGGCCAGCGAGGTGGCATACAGGCTGTCGGCCAGCGCCGGGTCGGTGGCGAGGCCGGAGACGACTTCCACCAGCGCCATCAGCGGCGCCGGGTTGAAGAAGTGCATGCCGATCACCTGCTGCGGGCGTTCGAGGCCGGCGGCGAGGCTGGTGATGGACAGCGACGAAGTGTTGCTGGCGAGGATGCAGTCCTCGGCGCACAGCGCTTCGAGCTGCTGGAACAGGCCGCGCTTGACCTCCAGGTTCTCGACGATGGCTTCGATCACCAGTTTGGAATCGGCCAGCGTCTCGATGGCGTCCACCGGTTGCAGGCGGGCGATGATGTCGCTGCGGGCAGCGGCGTCGAGCTTGCCTTTCTCGACCAGGCGGCCGAGTTGGCGGTCGATGCCGTCGATGGCCTGGGCGGCGGCGCCGGGACGGCTGTCGTATAGGTTTACCGGGTGGCCGGCTTGCGCGGCGACCTGGGCGATGCCCGCGCCCATGGCGCCAGCCCCGATCACCGCGACTTTTGCGTCTTTCGAAAGTGCGCTCATGGATCAGCGGCCCTTGAAGCTGGGGGTGCGTTTTTCCATGAAGGCAGACACGCCCTCGCGGTAGTCCTCGCTGCGGCCGGCCAGACGCTGCAGGTCACGCTCCAGCTCCAGCTGCTCGTCGAAGCTGTTGTTCAGGCTAGCGTTGAGGCTGCGCTTGATCAGGGCCAGGCCGTAGGTCGGCTGGGTCGCCAGGTGGCGGGCGAGCTTGAGGGCCTCCTCGCGCAGGTTGGCGTCATCCACCACCTGGTAGATCAGGCCCCATTGCTCGGCCTGTTCGGCGCTCAGGCGATTGCCCAGCAGGGCGAGCGCCTTGGCGCGGGCCATGCCGACCAGGCGCGGCAGAGTCCAGGTGCCACCGGAATCGGGGATCAGGCCAATCTTGCAGAAGGCCTGGATGAAGCTGGCTGAGCGCGCCGCCAGCACCAGGTCGCAGGCCAGTGGGATGTTTGCGCCGGCACCGGCGGCCACGCCGTTGACCGCGCAGATCACCGGCAGCGGCAGGTCGCGCAGGGTGCGGATCAGCGGGTTGTAGAATTGTTCGATGGACTGACCGAGGTCCGGCACTTCGGCGCCGGGAGCGACGTTGCGGTCGGACAGGTCCTGCCCTGCGCAGAAGCCGCGGCCTTCGCCGGTCAGCAGCAGGACGCGGGCATCCGGGTTCTGCCGGACCTGCTTGAGCGCCTCGCGCACTTCGCCATGCATGGCGGCGTTGAAACTGTTGAGCTGCTCCGGGCGGTTCAGGCTGAGGAGGGCGACGCCGTCCTCAATGGAAAACAGGATGTGCTCGAAGTTCATGGGCGGGCTCGCTCCATCAAAGGGCAGACAATGGGCAGAAAGGGGTGGTGCTCAGCGACCTTCGTAGGCCGGCTGGCGTTTTTCCTGGAAGGCTCGGATGCCCTCAATGCGGTCGGCGGTGCCAGCCAGCAGGGTGAAGGCGTGTCGTTCGAAGCGCAGACCGCTGGCCAGATCGGTGTCCTGTGCCTTGAGCAGCGCTTCCTTGGCCAGTCGCACGGCGAGCGGCGCCTTGGCGGCGATGCTGCGGGCGATCTGCAGGGCGCGCTCGACGGTGAATTCGGGTTGGGTGACTTCGCTGGCCAGGCCGGCGCGCTGGGCGTGGCGGGCGTCGATGGCTTCGCCGGTGAGCACCATCTGCATCGCCAGCGGCTTGCCCACGGCGCGCAGCAGGCGCTGGGTGCCGCCGGCGCCGGGCATGATGCCGAGGTTGATTTCCGGTTGGCCAAAGCGCGCGTCTTCGCCGGCCACGAGGATGTCGGCGTGCATTGCCAGCTCGCAGCCGCCGCCCAGTGCGAAGCCGTTGACGGCGGCGATCAGCGGTTTGGAGAAGGCGGCGATGCGCTGCCAGTAGCCGACGCGGGGGTCATTGAGGATGCCGACCAGGTCGCGCTCGGCCATTTCCTTGATATCGGCGCCGGCGGCGAAGGCCTTGCGGCTGCCGGTCAGGACTACGGCGCGGGTTTCGCTGTCCTGCTCGGCGGCGTCGAGTTCGGCGGCCAGCTCACCGAGCAGTTCGGTGTTCAGGGCGTTGAGCGCTTCGGGGCGCTGCAGGGTGATCAGGCGGACGCCCGCTTCAGGCATCTGAACGGCAAGGGTGCGAGGCATGACATCGTCCTCAGGCTGCACGCGCGGCTGCATGGCCGGCTGTATTGGAATTATGGGAGGCAGGCGTTGCCCGTCTCCGGCCTTCTCGCAGTATAGGCCTAAAGCGATACGGAAAAACAACTACAAAAGTTGGATCGCGTGTCTAAAATATTTCTGCCGGTGCCACCGAGTGGGCAGTTGGGTGGCTGAGGAATACCTGCAATGCAGCGTATTTACTGGTTTTATAAGCCTTTTCGTCGTCCTGGCAACGTTATTCGGAAGTGATACGTCAGATTTAGATTGGAGGTGCTTGCATCGATGTGATACAAGATTTTCAAAAGAACAGATCGCTTTGTGCGGTGATGCCGAACGCTGGCAGCGCCGCAGGAGAACCCGATGCCCTGCTACAGCCTCGAAGGCGTGCGCCCGGTCGTTCATCCGACCGCTTATGTCCATCCCACCGCCGTGCTGATCGGCGACGTCATTGTCGGTCCCGGCTGTTATGTCGGCCCATTGGCGGCGCTACGCGGCGACTTCGGACGGATCGTCCTCGAAGAAGGCGCGAACCTTCAGGACACCTGCGTCATGCACGGGTTCCCGGACAGCGACACCGTCGTTGAGCGCAACGGCCACATCGGCCATGGCGCGGTGTTGCACGGCTGCTGTATCGGCGAGGATGCCCTGGTGGGGATGAATGCCGTGGTGATGGATTACGCGCAGATCGGTGCACGCTCCATCGTTTCAGCCGCCGCCTTCGTCAAGGCCAAGTTCGATTGCCCGCCGCAAAGCCTGGTGATGGGCGCGCCGGCCAGCGTCAAGCGCAGCCTGAGCGACGAAGAGATCGCCTGGAAGCGCCGCGGCACCGAGGAATACCAAGCCCTGGCCAGGCGCTGCATCGAAAGCATGGTGGAATGCCAGCCGCTGGCGGAAATAGAAGAAGAGCGCCCGCGCCTGGGTGACTCCGGTTTTCGGCCCAAGGCCGGGGCAGGGGCAGGGGTAGGGAAGGGCGCATGAGTACTGGGGTTCGCTCCAATGGCCAGGCGGTGCGGCGGGCAGGTATAGTCGCCGCTCCTTCGCCTGCGCAACGTGCCATGACCGCTCTAGCACCGCTGAACCAGTTGATCAATCGCTTCCAGGAACAGACGCCGATCCGCGCCAGCTCGCTGATCATCACCCTGTATGGCGATGCCATCGAACCCCATGGCGGCACCGTCTGGCTGGGCAGCCTGATCAATCTGCTGGAGCCGTTCGGCATCAACGAGCGGCTGATCCGTACCTCCATCTTCCGCCTGACCAAGGAAGACTGGCTGACCGCCGAGAAGGTCGGCCGGCGCAGCTACTACAGCCTGACCGGCACCGGCCGGCGGCGTTTCGAGAAGGCCTTCAAGCGCGTCTATAGCTCCAGCCTGCCGGCCTGGGATGGTTCCTGGACCCTGGTGATGCTCTCGCAGATCGCCGCTGACAAGCGCAAGCAGGTCCGCGAGGAGCTGGAATGGCAAGGCTTCGGCGCCATTTCGCCGACCGTGATGGCTTGTCCGCGCGCCGACCGCAGCGATGTCATGGCGACCCTGCAGGATCTCGACGTGGCCGATGACTGCATCGTCTTCGAAACCCGCGCCCAGGACGTGCTGGCCTCCCGCGCCATGCGCATGCAGGTGCGCGAGAGCTGGAAGATCGACGAGCTCGGCGAGCACTACAGCGAATTCATCCAGCTGTTCCGTCCGCTCTGGCAAGCGCTGCGCGAGCAGGATCAGCTACGCCCCGAGGACTGCTTCCTGGCGCGCACCCTGTTGATCCACGAATACCGCCGGCTGCTCCTGCGTGACCCACAATTGCCCGACGAACTGCTGCCGGGCGATTGGGAGGGGCGCGCGGCGCGGCAGCTGTGCCGCAACATCTACCGACTGATCCACGCCAAGGCCGAGGACTGGCTGAATCGCAACCTGGAGACTGCCGACGGCCCGCTACCGGACGTCGGCGAGAGCTTCTACAAGCGCTTCGGCGGATTGAACTGACAGGAGTTGGCGTGAAAAATGCCTCTCGCCTTGCAACGCTCCGGTTGCCGGGCGGAGACAGCGCAAAGCGACCTTCCTGATGGGCGGGCGCTGCGAACGATGACGACAGGCCCTGGAGGCCGTCGCTGAATAACAACAAACAATGCGTGTGAGGCTTTGCAGGTCATGAATTCTTCATCGACATTGAGGGATGACGCTTTCGAGGCGTGGCTGGGACAGGTCAACCGGGCGTGCGGTCGTTTCGATGCGCGCACTCTCGGCCCCCAGTTCCATGGACGGTTGCGCGAATACCAGGGCGGTGCGATCAAGCTTTCCGTGGTCGACATGGCTCAGGTGCATCTGTACCGGACCAGCAAGGAAGTCGGCGCCAGTGCCGGCGGGCATTATTACGCGGTGTTCCAGCTCGAAGGGCGCTCGCGCCTGGAGCAGGGCGACAACCGCGTGGAACTGTCGCGTGGCGACATCAGCCTGATCGACGCCAGCCGCCCCAGCGACATGACCTACCTGGAGGAATCCCGGCAGCTCTCGCTGATCCTGCCGCGCCAGGTGATCGAGCGTGGCCTGCGTATGTCGGAAGTGACCTGCGCATCGAAGATCCCCGCCAGCTCGCCGATTGCCGTGCTCGCCAACCGCCTGATCGTCGAGACCAGCCAGCAGGAAAGCCTCGGCATGCTGGAGAGCGAGGCGACCCTGGACGCCCTGGTGACGCTGCTGCGCCCCGCACTGGCCAGCCAGGACGTCGAGCAGGACAACCACGAGCGCATGTTCCGCAAGGCCACAGTCTTCATCGACCAGCATATCGGCGCCGAAGAGCTCTGCCCCGAGCTGATCGCCCGTGAGGTAGGCATCTCGGTGCGCGGCCTGTACCGCATGTTCGCCAAGAAGGGCCTGGTGGTGGCGCAGTACATCAAGAACCGCCGCCTGGACTTCTGCGCCGAGACCCTGCGCAACGCCCAGTTCGAGCAGAAGCTGTCGGCGCTCGGTTATGCCTGGGGCTTCTCCGATTCGAGCTACTTCTCCACGGCCTTCAAGGGCCGCTTCGGGGTGTCGCCGGGCGAGTACCGCAAGCGTTACGCCAACTGATTCTTTTGGTGGATGGCGATACCTGGCGGCTGTGTGCCGCTGATTGATGGGTATCGCTGCCTGTTGCCGGCTCATACGCCAGGCGGGTTCGCGAGCAAGCTCGCTCCTACGAAGAGCGGCTGCGGCGTATCCGGAGGCTGTAGGAGCGAGCTTGCTCGCGAACGCTCCGGAACCATGACCCTCATCACCTGAACGCCATCCTGGCACTCCCGCCAACACGTCTGGCACAGAGGAAAAGACCCTCCCCGACGCCGCTGGCAACAATCACCTTCGATGACGCGCGCCATTCGGCCGCAAGTTGTACTCGAAGGTGATTCCCCGATGTTCCGCAACAAGCTCCGATTCCGCGCCTTCGGCCTGCTCCTGGCCGGTGCGCTGCTGCAACCGGTCCTGGCGTTCGCCGGTGACTGCCCGGCGAACGACGCCCAGCAGGGCGAAACCGTCTTCGCCCGCGAATGCTCGATCTGCCACACCGCCAAAGCCGACGGCCCCGGCATGATGGGCCCCAACCTGCATGGCGTGGTCGGCCGCATGGCCGGTTCGCTCGCCGGCTTCAGCTATTCCCAGGCGATGAAAGGCAAGGGCGCGGCCTGGTCGCGCGACAACCTCGACGCCTTCGTCAGCCAGCCCCAGGCCGCAGTGCCCGGAACCTACATGCCCTTCGCAGGCCTGGCCGATGCGGCCGAGCGGCGGGCGCTCACCTGCTGGCTGAGCCAGCAGCACTGATCAATCAGGAGAGACCATGAACGTCACACAGACTCTGCCCAAGGTCACGGCCTTCCTGCAGCGCAAGCATGGCTGCTTCATCGACGGCGCCTGGGTGGTGCCCGAGGGCGCCCGCACCGACGTGCTGAATCCGGCTACCGGCGAGGCGATCTCCAGCGTCGCCGACATCGATACGGACCTTCTCGACCGCGCCGTGAAATCCGCCCAGGCGGCCTACATGTCCCGCGTCTGGGCTGATCTGCGCCCGGCCGACCGCGAGCGCATCCTGCTGCGCTTCGCCGACCTGGTGGAAGCCAATGGCGAGGAACTCGCCCAGCTGGAAACCCTCAGCCAGGGCAAGTCGATCAACATCTCGCGCATGCTGGATGTCGGCGCCACTGTCGAATTCATGCGCTACATGGCCGGCTGGGCGACCAAGATCGAAGGACAGTCGCTGAACGTCTCCATCCCGCTGCCGCCTGGCGCCAAGTTCACCGCCTACACCCGCCGCGAGCCGCTGGGTGTGGTGGCCGGCATCGTGCCCTGGAACTTCCCGCTGATGATCGCCGTGTGGAAGCTGATCCCGGCGCTTGCCACCGGCAACAGCGTGGTGATCAAGCCGGCCTCGGAAACCCCGCTGACCGCCCTGCGCCTGGCCGAACTGGCCTTCGAGGCCGGTGTGCCGGCCGGCGTGTTCAACCTGGTGACCGGCGACGGTCCGCGCATTGGTGGCGGCCTGGCCAGCCACAAGCTGGTCAACAAGGTCTCCTTCACCGGTTCCACCGCGGTGGGTCGCAGCGTTGGCGTGGCAGCCGTGCAGAACATGACCCGCTTCGCCCTGGAACTGGGCGGCAAGAACCCGATGATCGTGCTGGCCGACGCCAACATCGACAACGCCGTGCAGGGCGCGTTGCTGGGCGGCCTGCTCAACAACGGCCAGGTCTGCGCCGCGGCTTCGCGCTTCTACGTGCACCGCTCGCGCTACGACGAGTTCGTCGAGAAACTGGCCGCCGCCGTGGCCAGCATGAGCCTGGGCGAGGGCATGGACCCGACCGCGCAGATCAATCCGCTGGTTTCCGCCAAGCAGCAGCGCAGCGTGCTCGACCACATCGCCCGTGCCGGCGAGCAGGGCGCGCGTATCGTCTGCGGTGGGGAGCAGGTCGGTGGCAGCGGCTTCTACGTGCAGCCCACCGTGCTGGCCGATGTGACCATGCAGATGGCCGTGGCCCGTGACGAAGTGTTCGGTCCGGTGCTGGCAGTCCTGCCGTTCGACGAGGACGACGAGGCCATCGCCATGGCCAACGACAGCGAATACGGCCTCGGCGCGAGCCTGTGGACCAACGACCTGTCCAAGGCAATGAACATGGTTCCGCGCATCGAGTCCGGCACCGTGTGGGTCAACGCGCACGTGCTGCTGGACCCGAGCATGCCCTTCGGCGGTGTCAAGCAGTCGGGTATGGGCCGCGAGTTCGGCCGCGCCGTGGTCGAGGCCTATACCGAGATCAAGTCGGTGTGCATCGCGCATTGATTGATAGAGAGAGCAACACCCTCGTTTAGCAGCGGGCCTTCGGGCCCGTTTTTTTGCGCGGAATTCAGCGGCAACTTGTAGGAGCGAGCTTGCTCGCGAACCGCCCAGCCGCATTGTCATCGGCTGTTCGCGAGCAAGCTCGCTCCTACGAAGAGCAAACTCAGAGGCGTAGGGCGGATAACGCTGGCGCGTTATCCGCCCTACGGTCGACGGCCTCAGTGCGCCGGCAGAATCCGCCCGCGGCACTCGCCGAAGCCAATGGACGCGTACCCCTCGCGGCGGCAGCGGGCGCGCAGGATGATCTCGTCGCCATCTTCGAGGAAGCGCCGTTCCTCACCGTTGGCCAGTATTACCGGCTGCTTTCCACCAAAGGTCATTTCCAGCAGGCTACCGAAGCTTTCCGGGGTTTCCCCGGAAAGGGTGCCGGAGCCGAACAGGTCGCCCGCTTGCAGGCGGCAGCCGTTGACGCTGTGGTGCGCCACCATCTGCGCGACGGTCCAGTACATGTTCAGCGTGTTGCTCAGGGCGATGCGCTCCGGGCCCTGATGCTCGTGGCGCATGCGCGCGGTATGCAGCAGGACTTCCAGCTCTATATCCAGTGCGCCGCGCTGCTGGTCGCCTTCGTCGTAAAGGTACGGCAGCGGCTGCGGGTCGCCTTCCGGGCGGGCCGGCTGGGCGACGCGAAAAGGCTCCAGCGCCTCGGAGGTGACCACCCAGGGCGAGACCGTGGTGGCGAAGCTCTTCGACAGGAACGGGCCCAGCGGCTGGTATTCCCAGGCCTGCACGTCGCGCGCGGACCAGTCGTTGAGCAGGCAGAAGCCGGCGATGTGGCCGGAGGCGGCGTTGATCGGGATGGCCTTGCCCTGGTCATTGCCCTGGCCGATCCAGATGCCCAGTTCCAGCTCCAGGTCCATCCGCGCGCAGGGGCCGAACACCGGTACGTCGAGGCCGGCCGGCAGGGTCTGGCCGTTTGGGCGGCGCACTTCGGTGCCCGAAGGCACGATGGTGGAGGCGCGGCCGTGGTAACCGATGGGTACGTATTTGTAGTTGGGCAGCAGCGGGTTGTCCGGGCGGAACAGCTTGCCGACGTTCTGCGCATGGTGGATGCCGACGTAGAAATCGGTGTAGTCGCCCACCTTGGCCGGCAGGTGCATGCGGCACGCAGCCTGGGGTTTGAGCAGCGCGGCGCCCAGGGCTTCCATGCGCTTCTGTTCGCCACACCCTTCGCTGAGCAGGTGGATCAGCGCGTCGCGCAGGGTGCGACGCGCGGTGGGGCCGGCGGCGAAGAAAGCATTGAGGCTGTCGCCACTGGCCACCAGCGCGGCCTGGTGCGCGGCGCCGTGGAACAGGCCGGCTTCGCAGGCAGTCTTCAGGTCGAAGATGTAGTCACCGATGGCGACGCCGCCACGGGGCGAGTCGCCCGGCGGGCTGAATACTCCCAGCGGCAGGTTCTGCAGGGGGAAGTCCGGGTGGCCGTTGGCCGATTCGATCCAGCTTTGTGCGTTGTGGGCGGCGCTCATGTTACTGCTCCTGGGACAGGTCGAAGGTCTTCTGCATGCCGCTCCAGCAGCTGTCGTAGTCACGCTGCAGCTGCGGGCAGTCGAGGGCGAATCGGCTGGGGCGCAGCACGCGGCCGGTCTCGAACATGAAGGCCATGGTCTTGTCGATCTTGTGGGGTTTGAGGTCGGCGGCAATCGCCTGCGCGGTAGTGGCGTTGTCCGGGCCGTGGGCGCTCATGCAGTTGTGCAGCGAGGCGCCGCCGGGGACGAAACCGTCGGCCTTGGCGTCGTACACGCCCTGGATCAGGCCCATGAATTCGTTCATCAGGTTGCGGTGGAACCACGGCGGACGGAAGGTGCTTTCGGCCACCATCCAGCGCGGCGGGAAGATCACGAAATCCATGTTGGCCATGCCGTGGGTGTCGCTGGGCGAGGTCAGCACGGTGAAGATGGACGGGTCCGGGTGGTCGTAGCTGATCGAGCCGATGGTGTTGAAGCGGCGCAGGTCGTACTTGTACGGCACGTTATTGCCGTGCCAGGCGACCACGTCCAGCGGCGAGTGGTCGAGCTGGGTGGCCCAGAGCTCGCCGAGGAACTTCTGCACTAACTGAACCGGGCCATCTACGTCCTCGTAGTGCGCCACCGGGGCGAGAAAGTCGCGGGCATTGGCGAGACCATTGCTGCCGATGGGGCCGAGGTCGGGCAGGCGCAGGGCGGCACCGTGGTTTTCCGCCACATAGCCGGCGGCTTCGGCGTCCAGCAGTTCGACGCGCAGGCGCATGCCGCGGGGGATCACGGCGATCTCCAGCGGCTCCAGCTCCAGCACGCCCAGCTCGGTGACAAGGCGCAGGCGGCCGGCCTGGGGCACGATCAGCAGTTCGCCATCGGCGTTGAAGAACACCCGGCGCATCGAGGTGTTGGCGCGGTAGGCGTATAGGCTGACGCCGCTGCAGGCCTCGGCTTCGGCGTTGGCGGCCATGCATAGCAGGCCGTCGACGAAGTCGGTAGGCTCCTCGGGCGTCGCGAAGCTGTTCCAGCGCAGGCGGTTGGGCGTGACCGGGCCGAGGGCGGTGCCGGTGATCTGCCGCTCCAGGCGCTCGAAGCGCGGGTGCGCGGCCGACGGCCGGATGCGGTACATCCAGGTACGCCGCGCCTCGCTGCGCGGGACGGTGAAGGCGGTGCCGGAGAACTGCTCGGCGTAAAGCCCCAGCGGCACGTGCTGCGGCGAGTTCATGCCCACGGGCAGGGCGCCTGGCAGGGCCTCGCTGGCGAATTCGTTGCCGAATCCGGATTGGTAGGCAGGAGAGGCGGTCATGGTGGATTTTCTCTTGTTATCGTAATTGAATTACGATTAACGTAATTTCGTGTCGACAGGACGTCAAGTCCGTCTGGGAGCTCCTTTAAGTTGAAGACCATGAACGACGCCGAAGACTCCGTCCCGACGAAGGGAGCGAAAGTGCAATCCGCCGAAGTTGGCACGCAGATACTCAAGGCCCTGGCGGACCTCGCGCCGAGCACTTCGCTCAAGGCCTTGGGTGAGTATCTGGACATGCCGGCGGCCAAGGTCCACCGCTACCTGCAGGCGCTGATTGCCAGCGGCTTCGCCGAGCAGGACCCGCTGACCAACCATTACGGCCTGGGGCGTGAGGCCCTGTATGTCGGCCTGGCGGCGATTCGTCGGCTGGACGTTGTGAAGGTTGCGAGCCCGGTGTTGGCGGAGTTGCGCGATGTGCTGGGGCAGACCTGCTTCCTCGCCATCTGGGGCAGCCACGGGCCGACGGTGGTGCAGGTCGAGCCGGCGCAGGGGATGGTCACGTTGGTGACCCAGGTCGGCTCCGTGCTGCCGCTGCACGGTTCGTCCACCGGGCTGGTGTTCGCGGCCTACAAGGATGGGCTGGAGGAGGGCGCTGATCTGGCGGTGCTGGAAGGCATTCGCAGCGAAGGCCTGTATGCGATCCATGGTCTTTTGATGCCGGGGGTGAATGCGCTGTCGGTGCCGCTGTTCAAGACCGGGCGGGAGCTGGCTGGAGTGATTACCGTGGTGGGTTCTGAGGCGAGCTTTGCCGCCGAGCCTCAAGGGGAGGCGGCGCGGGCGCTGCTGGGGATGGCACGGGAGGTGAGTTTGCGGATGGGCGGAGAGGTTTGACTGTCTGAGGCTTCGGTGCTCGGGCGTGCCCTCTCCCCAGCCCTCTCCCTTCAGGGGGGAGCCGGCTCACGAACAGCTCCGCAGCGGGGGCGGTTCGCGAGCAAGCTCGCTCCTACAATTACTTCTCCATCCCCGCCCAATCCGTGCCTTTCACCAGCACATCACTCAGCGCCTGTGCGGCGCTGGAGAGCTGGTGCTGCGCCAGGCAGAACAGCCCCACCCGGCGCTCGATACGCGGTTCGTCGAGCGCCACGCAACGCGCCCCCAGTTCTTCCATCTGCTGCCGGCACAGGCGCGGCACGGCGCTCACGCCCAGTCCTTCGGCCACCATCCGGCCCACGGTCACCAACTGGTGGCTTTCGAACGCCACCGGCAGTCGCCCCTGCAGCCGGTCTTCCAGCAGCAGACGTACGGCCGAAGGGCGCTGCAGGGTGATGAAATGGTCTTCCAGCAACTGCTCCCAGGTGATCCGGGATTCATTCGCCAACGCTGAATCCGCCGGCAGCACCGCGACGAAACGGTCGGTGTAGAAAGGCGTGAATGTCAGCCCATCGAGGCTGTCCGGCTCCAGGGCGATGCCCAGTTCCACCCGATGGTTGCGCACCATCTCCAGCACCTGCTCGTTGATCACGTCGTGCACCGCCACGTTCACCTTCGGGTGGCGGTCGCGGAAGGTGCGCAGCACGGCGGGCAGCAGGTTGCCGGCGAAGGAGGGCATGGCGGCGATGGAAACCTTGCCCAGTTGCAGAGTGAAGTGCTGGTGCATCACTTCCTCAGCGTTGTCCCAGTCCGCCAGCAGCCGGCGCGCCAGGGGCAGCAGCGTCTCGCCCTCTGGCGTCAGCGCCACGCTGCGCGTGGTGCGGACCAGCAACTGGCCGCCGAGGGACTCTTCCAGGCTCTTGATCGCCAGGCTCAGCGCCGGTTGCGACAAGTGCAGGCGCTCGCAGGCCTGGGCGAAGCTGAGGGTCTGGGCGACGGCGAGAAAGGCGCGCAGTTGCTTGACGGTCATATTAATAAGCAAACCAGATTAATCGATTGGAAAAACAAACTTAACAAATCAGTCTTGGGCGGTGAAGCTGCAATCGCTCTCTGACCGGCTGGTCGGACATTCCAAATACAAGAGGCAGCAGCAACATGGCAGGACTCGACAAGCGTGTAGGCAGCTACGAGGAAGCCCTCGCCGGGCTCACCGACGACATGACGGTACTGGCGGGCGGTTTCGGCATCTGCGGTATCCCGGAAAACCTCATCGCGCACATCCGCAAGCTGGGCGTGAAGGGCCTGACCGTGGTCTCCAACAACTGCGGCATCGACGGCTTCGGCCTCGGCGTGCTGTTGGAAGACCGCCAGATCCGCAAGATGATCGCCTCCTACGTTGGCGAGAACGCGCTGTTCGAGCAGCAGCTGCTGTCCGGTGAACTGGAGGTCGAACTGACCCCGCAGGGCACCCTGGCGGAAAAACTCCGCGCCGGCGGCGCCGGCATCCCGGCCTTCTTCACCGCCACCGGCTACGGCACTCCGGTCGCCGATGGTAAGGAAGTGCGCGAGTTCGATGGCCGTCACTACGTGATGGAGCGCGCCATCACCGGCGACTTCGCCATTGTCAAAGGCTGGAAGGCCGACCACTACGGCAACGTCATCTATCGCCACACCGCGCAGAACTTCAATCCGGTAGTCGCCACCGCAGGCCGCATCACGGTCGTCGAGGTGGAGGAAATCGTCGAGCCGGGTGAACTGGACCCGACCCAGATTCACACTCCCGGCATCTACGTCGACCGCATCATTCAAGGCTCCTTCGAAAAACGTATCGAAAAACGCACCGTACGTTCCTGAGCCCACCGGACAAGAGAGACAAGAAGATGGCATTGACCCGCGAACAGATGGCTCAGCGCGTGGCGCGCGAGCTGCAGGACGGCTTCTACGTGAACCTGGGTATCGGCATCCCGACCCTGGTCGCCAACTACGTGCCCGAGGGCATGGACGTGATGTTGCAATCGGAGAACGGCCTGCTCGGCATGGGCGCGTTCCCCACCGAAGACACGGTAGACGCCGACATGATCAACGCCGGCAAGCAGACCGTGACCGCCGTGAAGGGCGCGTCGATTTTCTCCTCCGCCGAATCCTTCGCGATGATCCGTGGCGGCCACGTCGACCTCACCGTGCTTGGTGCCTTCGAGGTGGATGTACAGGGCAACATCGCCTCCTGGATGATCCCCGGCAAGCTGGTGAAAGGCATGGGCGGCGCCATGGACCTCGTGGCCGGCGCGGACAACATCATCGTGACCATGACCCACGCCTCCAAGGACGGCGAATCCAAGCTGCTGGAGCGCTGCTCGCTGCCGCTGACCGGTGCCGGCTGCATCCGCAAGGTGCTCACCGACCTGGCCTACCTGGAGATCGAGGACGGCGCATTCATCCTGCGCGAGACCGCGCCGGGCGTCAGCGTCGCCGAGATCGCCGAGAAGACCGCCGGCCGGCTGATCGTGCCGGACGATGTGAAGGAAATGACCTTCTGATCCCATTCTCCCTGTAGGAGCGAGCTTGCTCGCGAACCTTCCCGGACTCCGGGGCAAGAGCGTTCGCGAGCAAGCTCGCTCCTACAAGGGCAAAGGCCAGCTTTGGAGTGAAATCATGCAAGACGTAGTCATTGTTGCCGCCACCCGCACCGCCATCGGCGCCTTCCAGGGCAGCCTGGCGAACATACCCGCCCATGAACTGGGCAGCCTGGTCATCCGCTCGCTGCTCGAACGCAGCGGTGTGAAGCCGGACCAGATCGACGAAGTCATCCTCGGCCAGGTGCTCACCGCTGGCGCCGGACAGAACCCCGCGCGCCAGGCCGCCATCGGCGCCGGCCTGCCGGTGGAAGTGCCGTCGATGACCATCAACAAGCTCTGCGGCTCGGGCCTGAAGGCGCTGTTCCTGGGCGTCCAGGCGATCCGCTGCGGTGATGCCGACGCCATCATCGCCGGCGGCCAGGAGAGCATGAGCCTCGCGCCCTACGTGCTGCCCAAGGCGCGTACCGGCCTGCGCATGGGCCACGCCGAGCTGCAGGACACCCTGCTGCGCGACGGCCTGATCGACGCCTTCAACGACTACCACATGGGCATCACCGCCGAGAACCTGGCCGAGAAGTTCGGCATCAGCCGCGAGGCGCAGGACGCCTTCGCCGCGCAGTCCCAGCTGAAAGCCGCCTCGGCCATCGAGGCTGGCCGCTTCAAGGACGAGATCACCCCGGTGCTGATTCCCCAGCGCAAGGGCGATCCGCTGTCCTTCGACACCGATGAACAGCCGCGCGCCGGCACCACCGCCGAATCCCTGGGCAAGCTCAAGCCGGCCTTCAAGAAGGACGGCACCGTCACCGCCGGTAACGCGTCCACCCTCAACGATGGTGCCGCTGCAGTGCTGCTGATGAGCGCCGAACGCGCACGCAGTCTGAACCTCCCGGTTCTGGCGCGCATCCAAGCCTATGCGAGCAGCGGCGTCGACCCGTCGATCATGGGCATCGCCCCGGTGACCGCGACCCGTCTCTGCCTGGAAAAGGCCGGCTGGAACCTCGATGAAGTCGAGCTGATCGAGGCCAACGAAGCCTTCGCCGCGCAGGCCCTGTCGGTCGGCAAGGAGCTGGGCTGGAACGCCGAGAAGGTCAACGTCAACGGCGGCGCCGTCGCCCTCGGCCACCCGATCGGCGCCTCGGGCGCCCGTGTGCTGGTGACGCTGCTTCACGAAATGCTCCGCCGTGATGCGAAGAAGGGTCTGGCGACCCTCTGCATCGGCGGCGGCCAGGGTGTGGCGATGGCCCTCGTGCGCGACTGAGGCCATCCGACCAACGATTGATTGGCGAGCGCCGGCCGGCATGTAGCCATGTCGTACCGGCAGGCGGGATGGTAGGTGGGCACACCGACAGACGAACATCCTGCCGCGGTTTTTCGGCGTCCCCCGGCGCCGGCAAACCCTTGCGTCACCGCTCGGCCCCACGCAGGCCGGGCGGTTTTTCATTCCAGAACGGGCATTGCCACAAGCCCCGTTCGACGATGAACCATTACAAGAACAACGAGGTAGACCATTATGACTTCCCACGTGCATACCCCCGGCACGGCCGTTCAGGACAGCCGCTCGGCGCGCTTCGCCATGGCTTGTTCCAACTGGGCCGAGCGCTGGTTCCCCGACTCCTGGGTCTTCGCCGCGCTCGCGGTGCTGATCGTCAGCGTTGCCGCGCTGGCCATCGGCGCGCCGGCCACCGAAACCGCCAAGGCCTTCGGTGACGGCTTCTGGAGCCTGATTCCGTTCACCATGCAGATGGCCTTCGTGGTCATCGGCGGCTATGTGGTCGCCAGCTCCGGCCCGGCCTCCAAGCTCATCGACCTGTTCGCCCGCGTGCCGAAGAACGGCCGCTCGGCGGTTGCCTGGGTCGCGGTCATTTCCATGGTTGCCTCGCTGCTCAACTGGGGCCTGTCCCTGGTGTTCGGCGGCCTGCTGGTGCGCGCCCTGGCCCGTCGCGAAGACCTGAAGATGGACTACCGCGCCGCCGGCGCCGCCGCCTACTTGGGCCTGGGCGCCGTCTGGGCGCTGGGCCTGTCGTCGTCGGCCGCGCAGCTGCAGGCCAACCCGGCCAGCCTGCCGCCGTCGATCCTGGCGATCACCGGCGTCATCCCGTTCACCGAGACCATCTTCCTCTGGCAGTCCGGCGTCATGTTGCTGGCCCTGGTGCTGGTGTCGCTGGTCATCGCCTACATGACCGCTCCTGGCGCGGCCAGCGCCCGTGACGCCAAGGCCTGCGGTGTGGACGTCAGCTTCACCCCGCCGAGTGCGCCGAAGGTGACCCGCCCCGGCGAATGGCTGGAACACAGCCCGCTGCTGATCCTGATGCTGGTCGCCCTGGCCGCCGGCTGGCTGGTCCATGAGTTCAGCACCAAGCCGGCGATCACCGCTATCTCCGGGCTGAACACCTACAACCTGCTGTTCCTCATGGTGGGTGCGCTGCTGCACTGGCGCCCGCGCAACTTCCTCGACGCCGTGGCGCGCGCCGTGCCGACCACCACCGGTGTGCTGATCCAGTTCCCGCTGTACGGTTCCATCGCGGCGATCCTCACCACGGTGAAGGGCGGCGACGGCTCGACCATCGCCCACCACATTTCTACCTTCTTCGTGCAGATCGCTTCCCACGACACCTATGCGCTGCTGATGGGCGTTTACTCGGCGGTGCTGGGCTTCTTCATCCCGTCTGGTGGCGGCAAATGGATCATCGAGGCGCCCTACGTGATGCAGGTGGCCAACGAGCTGCAGTACCACCTGGGCTGGGCGGTGCAGATCTACAACGCCGCCGAGGCGCTGCCGAACCTGATCAACCCGTTCTACATGCTGCCGCTGCTGGGCGTACTGGGCCTGAAAGCCCGCGACCTGATCGGCTTCAGCTTCGTCCAGCTGCTGGTCCACGTGCCCCTGGTGCTGTTCCTGCTCTGGGCGCTGGGCACCACCCTGCAGTACCTCCCGCCGGTCCAGCCGTAACCACGCCTTCGGCCCCTACGGCAAAAAGCCCGGTTGTCTCGCGACATCCGGGCTTTTTTCTTTGGGATGCGGGATGCGATCAGCCCCGGCTGACGCCCACTGCGCCGAGCGCGCGGCCGTCCAGGTGCTCGCCGCTGAGCTGCGCGGCGTCCTGGTCGAACACTTCGCGCAGCCAGTCGCTGACCGCCTGGAAGCGGCCGATGCGGCCGGCGTCGCGGTGGGCGAGCAGCCAGATTTCCCGCACGACCACCGCGCCGGAGAGGCGCACCAGCCCTTCGCGCTCGCCGAGGAAGCAGGGCAGCAGCGCCATGCCCAGGCCGCTTTCGCAGGCGTGGATCAGCGTGGTCACGCTGCTCGCGCGCAGGGCAAAATTGGCATCGGGGACGAATCGGCGCAGCCAGCACATCTCCGGCGTGTCATCGAGGTCTTCGCCGTAGCCCAGCCAGGGCTGCTGCGGCCATTGCTCAGGCGGCACCTGGGCGAAGGGCGTGGCGGCGTAGATGGCGAAACCGATGTCGGCGACCTTACGCATTACCAGCGCGGCGTCTTCGGCCGGGCGTGCCAGGCGCAGGGCGAAGTCGGCCTCGCGGCGGGTAAAGGATAGCGCACGGTTCGCCGGGATCAGCTGCAGTTGCAGGTTGGGATAGGTGCGCGCCAGTTGCGGCATGTGCTGCACCAGCCAGTGGCTGAAGAGGAAGTCCACCGCAGTGATGCGCACCGAGCCGCTGATGGCGCTGGCTTCGTTGCGGGTTTCCAGCAGCATGCTCTGCACGTCACCGAGGATGCGCTCGGCATAGCCGAGAAAGGCCGTACCGGCATCGGTGGCCTTGTAGCCCGCGTTGTCGCGGATGAACAGGCGGGTCTGCAGCGCGCTTTCCGCCGCCACCAGGCGCCGGCTCATGGTCGAGGGGTCGACGCCCAGCGCGCGCCCGGCGGCGCTCATGCTGCCGTGGCGGGCGAGGGCGAGGAGGATCGGGATGTCGTTCCAGTCGAAGTTCATGGCGATCTCCTCATGTGCCTCAGAACTGCACGTCGGCGGCAGGGACGACCCGTGCGCGCTTGCCGAAGCTGCTGATGCTGCCCAGTACCGCGTTGTGGTGCGCGCTGATCTGCGCGGCGCTGAGCACGGCATTGTCGACGGTGGAGTGGGCATCGCCCACCAGCGTCACCGCATAGCCTTGGGCGAGGGCGCGGCGGGTGGTGGTGTCGACGCAGTAGTCGCTCTGCAGGCCGCAGACCACCAGATGATCGATGCCTCGCGCTTGCAGCAGGTCGGCGAGGTCGGTGCGCAGGAAGGAGTCCGGGGTGGTCTTGCGCACCTTGAGATCCGCACTGTCGGTGAGCAGGCGCGTTTCCAGCTGCCAGCCGGCGCTGCCATACTGCAGGTCATCGTCCTCGTGCTGCACCAGCACCACCGGCACGCCGGCCTCACGCGCCGCGCGACTCAGGCCATTGATGCGCTGCAGCACATTGTCGATGTCGAAGCAGGCGTAGTCGCCGGTACACAGGTCGGACTGGACGTCGATGATCAGCAGGGCGGTGCTCATGGCGAGAAATTTCCGAGGCTCGAGGGGAGGAGGGAATGGTAGCTGGCCCGGTGCCGCTGGCCAATGTCGGCAAGCCGTTGCTGCCAAAGCCGTATTTCCCTTTTCTGCTGCAGCGGCGAAGGTGACTTTCACGAACCGGACCGGATGCCGATGAACAACCTTCCCGCCAAGACCCTGACCCTCGCCAACGGCCTGCGCGCCACCGTCGTCCAGGCCCCTGGCGCCAGCCGCGCCGCCGCACTGTTGCGGATCGCCCGTGGCAGCCACGACGAGCCGCAGGCCTTCCCCGGCCTTGCGCATTTCGTCGAGCACCTGCTGTTCCTCTGTGGCGAGCGCTTCGTCGAAGGTGAACGGCTGATGCCCTGGGTGCAGGCTCGCGGCGGGCGACTCAACGCCGGCACCCGCGCGCGGCAGACGGATTACTTCTTCGAGGTGCCGGCCGACGATCTGGGTGACGGGCTGGCGCGGCTGGTGGACATGCTGGCGCGGCCGTGGCTGGACGAAGCGGTGCAGGTCGCCGAGCGCGAAGTGCTGGAAGCCGAATTCCTCGCCCGCAGCCGCGATCCCGACACCCTGATCGATGCCGCCCTGGCCCTGGCAGTGGCGCCGGGGCATTCGCTGGGACGCTTCGTGGCGGGCCGGCGCGACAGCCTCAAGGTGGACAGCGCCGCGTTCCAGCAGGCGCTGCGTGATTTCATCCGCTCCTGCCAGGCTGGCGGTGCGCTGGAACTCTGGCTGCAAGGGCCGCAATCGCTGGATGAGTTGGCGGCGCTGGTCGAGTGTGAAGCCGCCGTTTTCCCACCCGGCGCGCTGGCCGAGTCCACCTGCGCAGAATCCCTGCTGCCCTTGACCGGCCAGGAACTGAAGCTGCGTCTGCCCGGTGCGCCGCGACTGGTCCTGGCCTTCGCCCTGGACGGCATGGCGGGCGAGGGTGGTGCACTGCTGGAACAGTTGCAGGGCTGGCTGGCCGACGAGGCGCCCGGATCGCTGCTGGCCTGCCTGGGGCAGAACGGCCTCGCCGACAGCGCCCGTGCGCGACTAAGCCGCTTCGCCAATGGCCAGGCTTTGCTGCGGTTCGATTTCGAACTGGCCGAAGCCGCCACCGCCGATCTCGTGGAGTCGGCCTTCCTCTCCTGGCTGGAGGCGCTGCGCAAGCTGCCGGTGGACATCTACGCCGCCGCTCCAGTCGATGAGCCAACGGGTGTCCTGGAGCAGTTGCTGCGCCGCGCGGGAAGCGCCAATCCATCGGCTTGGCTGGGCCAACTGGTGACATCGCGCATGATCCGCCTGCTCGCCTGCGAATCGGTCATCGGCGAGTCCCTGACCTCGGCCGGCTTCATCCTCGACGTCGCCCGCAGCCCGCAGCGCAGCATTGAAGCGCTGCGGGGCGAGCCATGGGCGTTCACCCCGACGCAATCGGCCTTCGAAGGCGACCCCGCTGCTCTTTACCTGCGCTGGCGCTTCCCGCAGACACCCGGCCGACAGGCATTCCTTTGCGCCCGGCAGGCGCTGCGCCCCTTGGCGGGCGCGGCGCGGCACGAGGGCACCAGCCTGCGCCTGGAGGCCATGGAAAGTGACTGGACGCTGATGCTGTCGGGGGCGAAAAACCACCTTGCCGAGCTGGCTGAGTGCGCGATCCATGCGCTTCAGCATCCTGCCGCCGCTGTGCTGGGGCAGGGCGCGCGGCTGCACGCAGCGGAGCGCCGTCGGCGCGAAGGGGAAATGCCGATCCGCCAATTGCTCGACCTGCTTCCACAGATGCTGGCCGGGGACAGTGACGCCTCACCGGACTGGTCGGCCGCCCATTGGGACGACCTGACCCACGGCATTGAGCTGCCGGACACCCTTGCGGGCTATTCCACCACCAGCGCGTTGCCGCCGCGCAGCGGCCCGGCCGGGCGGCATCGCCAGGTGCTGGAGCTGCCGGGCGAAGCGGCGCTGTTGCTGTACTGCCCGCTGGCGTCGCGCGCGGCGGCGGATGAAGCCGCGTGGCGCTTACTGGCCCGCGTGCTGGAACCGGCCTTCTTCCACTGGCTGCGCGGTGAGCGGCAGCTGGCCTATGCGCTTTACTGCGGTTTCCGACAGGTGGGTATGCGCCGCGGCATTCTCTTCGCGGTGCAGTCGCCGTTGCTGTCGGCGGTGGAGTTGCAGGCCGAGGTCGACAGCTTCCTCTACCGCCAGGGCGAGGCCCTGTTGCGGATCGACCCGCAACGAGTCGACAGCCTGTGCGCTCCGCTGGTCGCCGAGCTGGCGCGCGCGCCGGGCGACTTCGCCGAGCGCCTGCATCAGGCCTGGAACGACCAGCTGGCCGGCGTCGCGTCGTCGCACCGCGAGGCCATGGTCCAGGCGCTCGGCAATCTCTGCGCCACCGACCTGCGCGCCGCGCATTCGACGCTCAGCTCTGCCCAGGGCGGTCACTGGCTGCTGCTCAGCCGCGCCTGATCCTCATACTTTCGACCCGGGGTGCCGTCCGCAAGGTGGTGCCACGGCCGACTTTTGCCTTACGTCGGGTGTGCTGGCCCAAGGTAGCTGCCCGGTGGTCGCGACTACCCTCGACCATTGCCGCGCGCCCGAGGTAGCGATGGTCGCAGAGCCTTGCGCAGCGCTCCCGCAAGACGCCTGCAAGACCTGCGGAACCAGGGCCAAAGCAGCGTATGGCAAGGCCCCTGGCGTTTCGATAATCGCCTCCGACACGACTGAGCCGCAGTCGATCCCCCACCCGGAGAGCGCCATGAACAAGAACAAGATCGCCGTCCGCCGCCAGCTGCTGCCGCTGGCACTCGCCACCCTGGCCGGCCCGGCTTGCGCAGATATCACCCTGTACGACAAGGACGACACCACCTTCTCCACCGACGGCTACTTCAACGCCTTCTATGTGAACAGCGATGTCGACCGCAACGGCGAAACCTACGACCGCCGCCAGTCGCGGGTGAAGATGGGCTTCCTGCCCAACTACATCGGCTTCAACTTCGGCAAGAAGATCGACGGACTGACCCTCACCGGGCGTTCCTCTTTCTGGGTGACCATCAACGACAGCGAGCAGGACGGCACCGATACTGCCATCGACGTCCGCCAGTTCTACGGCAACGTCGCCGGTGACTGGGGCGAGGTGCTGATCGGCAAGGACTTCGGCCTGTTCTCGCGCTCCAACATCTTCCTCGACGAACTGCTCGCCGGCTTCGGCAATTCCAGCGATACCCTGGGCCTGGTGGACGGCAAGGGCGTGTCATTCGGCAACATCGGCACCGGCTACCCGTACCCGTTCCCGACCTCGCAGATCACCTACCGCAACAACAGCCTCGTCGACGGCCTGCACGTCGCGGTGGGCATCATGGACCCGATCGACACCAACCAGATCGACAAGGACGCCAGCGACGGCCTCGACGACAAGGCCTACCAGGACAACCCGCGCTACGAGAGCGAGATCAGCTACCAGTTCGACGTCGGCGGGGCGAAGATCTACAGCTGGGTCAACGGCGCCTACCAGACCTCGAAGAACACCAACGACGAAGTCGACAGCGTGACCTCCAAGGGCCTGGGCTATGGCCTCCAGGCGAAGATGGGCGGCTTCTCGCTGACCGGCTCGGGCTTTACCGCCAAGGGCATCAACCCGTTCTTCACCAACAACGCCGGCGAAGCCGCGCTGCGTGAAGTGGACAGCCGCGGCGTGCTGCTGCAGGGCTCCTACAGCTGGGGCAAGAACCGTGTGGCGCTGTCCACCGGCGAGACCCGCGACGACGGCAACGGCCTGGGCAGCGCGGCGGACTACTCCACCAAGGGCATCGCTTACTTCCGCACCATCAACGACAACCTGAAGCTGGTGGCCGAGTACAACGTCTACGAGATCGATGGCCGCAAGGGCTCCACAGTCAGCGAAGACACCGACACCTTCGCGGTGGGCGCCGTGCTCAACTGGTAAGTCTCCCCAACTCCTTTGGCTCCAATTCGGCGGGTCGGCACGGTGTGTCGCCCGCCTTTTTTCTTGCTCTCAAGGAAGATTTGTCATGATCGGAATGTGGAGCGCGCAGGCGCAGAGTTACCTGCTGGTTCTGTCCATCGCCACCACCCTGGTGTTCGCCCTGCCCATCTTCCTGATGCCCTTGTCGTGGGCGAGGGTGATGCAGTGGCAACTGCCGGAGCACACTGATCTTGCGGTGTATTTCGGGCGTTGCCTGGGGGCCTTCATCCTCATCGTCGAAGGGTTGATGCTGCGCGCGGCGCTGACCGGGGAGGCGCTGGCGACCACCTTCGAGGTGCTGGCTGCGGTGGCGGGATTGATGGTAGTGGTGCACATCTATGGCGCGCTGCGCAGGATTCAGCCGTGGACGGAGACGCTGGAGACGGGCTTCTATGCCGGGATGCTGGTGTTGACGTTGCTGTTCTGGCCGGCTGCCCTACGAACTGACGGAATCTCCTACAGATATCCCGCTACTTTCGGATAGACCCGCCGCGACCCAAGTAGCATGGGGCGCGCCCCGGCCGCTTCGTAGAATGCCAACGTCGATATCCTGACTGGGCGTACGCCATGCATGAAACACAAGGAGTCGTTCGCGGCATGTCCAGTGCCCGCGACGTCGAGGCGGTCGCCCAGGACCTGGCGCGTCAACTGCTGCACCCCAACCTCGGCTTCGTGCTGTTCTTCTGCTCCGCCGAATACGACTTGCCCGCGCTCGCCAGCGCGCTGGAGCAGTACTTCGGCGGCATCGACCTGGCCGGCTGCACCACCGCCGGGGAAATCACCCCACAGGGTTACGGCCGTGGTTGCGTCACCGCCGTGGGCTTCGATCTGCGCAGCTTCGCCATCTCCTGCGCGCTGGTCGACGAGATGGAGCGCTTCAGCCTGATCGACGCGCAGCAGATGGTCGAGTCGCTGGTGGCGGACTGCCGCAGCGCCGGCCTGGCGCCGATCAAGGACCACAGCTTCGCCCTGACCCTGCTCGACGGGCTCTCCAGCCGCGAGGAAGTGGTGCTCGCCGCGCTCAGCGCTGCGCTGGGCGCTATCCCACATTTCGGCGGTTCGGCTGGTGACGACAACCACCTGACCCACACCCACGTCTACTACCAGGGCCAGTTCCACACGGGCGCGGCGGTGGTGGTGCTGTTCAACACCTGGCTGGACTTCGAGGTGTTCACCACCCACCACGTGCTGCCCAGCGAGGAGAAACTGGTGGTCACTCGCGCCGACAGCGACAGTCGCCGCGTGCTGGAGCTCAACGCCGAGCCGGCCGCACTGGAATTCGCCCGACTGGTCGGGGTGCCGCTGGAACAGCTGGACTTCTCGCTGTTCCCGGCACACCCGCTGGCGGTGCGGGTGCGTGAGCAGTACTACGTGCGCTCGATCCAGCAAGTCAACGATGACCTCAGCCTGACCTTCTACTGCGCAGTGGAGAACGGCATCGTCCTGACCGCCATGCGCACTGGCCCGCTGCTGCCTGGGTTGCAGGCGCAGTTCCAGCGCCTGCACGAACGCCTCGGCCCGCCGCTGCTGACCATCGGCTGCGACTGCTTCCTGCGTCGCCTGGAGCTGGAGGTGGCCGGCGATACGGAGCCCACCGCCGAGTTTCTCCGCAGCCAGCAGGTGATCGGCTTCAACACCTACGGGGAACAATTCAATGGCATGCATATCAACCAGACCTTCACCGGTGTCGCCATTGGCCGTCCTCGGGGCAACGCCGGACGCTGAGCTGCGTGCGCGCATCGACGAGCTGGAGCGCGACAACCACAAGCTGCAGCGGATCAATGCGGCGCTGATCGAGCGTGTCGAATCGGCCACTTCCCGCGGCGACAACGCCTACGGCGCTTTCCAGCATTCGGTTGTGCTGGCCGAACAGGTACGCGAGCGCACCGATGCGCTGAGCGAGGCGATGGTCGAGCTGAAGTCCAGTAACCAACTGCTCAGCGATGCCCGCCTGCGCGCGGAGACCGCACACCAGCACCTGCTCGATGCCATCGAGAGCATCTCCGACGCCTTCGTGCTGTTCGACCCGCAGCAGCGCATCGTTCTGTACAACGAGCGCTTCCGTGCCTTCTGGGCGCAGACCCGCGCTCGCGTCGGCGCGGGGACTCGCCTCACCGAGGTGCGTCGGCTGGCGCAGAGCAGCGGGCTGATCGTCGAAGAACAGCGCAGCAGCGATGACGAACATACCCTCTATCGCCTGCGCAACGACCGCTGGGTGCGCGTCACCGAGCGGCCGACACGCGACGGCGGGCTGGTGGTGCTCTATAGCGACATCACCGAGATCAAACAGAGCGAAATGGCCCGCCGCGAACAGGCGGTGGCGCAGAAGTCGCACCTGCTGCAGCGCGCCGTGGACAACCTGTCCCAGGGCGTGGCGATGGTCGGTGCCGATGGCGCGCTGGAGTTGTGGAACCGCCGCTTCCTGGAGCTTTGCGGGTTGGCGCCAATCGAGGCGCATCGGCCCTTCGCCGAAGTCATGGCCGACAGCGAGCTGCCGCTGCTGACGCCACGCAGCCGGCCGCGCAAGGGCGAAGCGGAAGGGGTGATCGAGCAGCGCCTGTTCGACGGGCGCATGCTGGAAATCCGCACCCACGCGTTACCCACCGGCGGCTTCGTCAATACCTTCACCGACATCACCGAGCGCTACCGGCATGCCGAGGCGCTGCGTGAAAGCGAGCGCTGGATTCGCCTGATCACCGACCAGGTGCCGGCGCTGATCGCCTACCTGACCGCCGACCTCGACTACGACTTCACCAACAAGGTCTACGAGGAGTGGTACCGCTGGCCCAGCGGCTCGATGCTCGGGCGCAACCTGCGCGAGGTCCACAGCGCCGAGCATTGCCAGCGTCTGGAGCCTTATTTCGAGCGCGCGCTGTCGGGGGAGAGCGTCACCTTCGAGATCGCCGAGACCAACCTCGCCGGGCAGGAGCGCTACATGCAGCGCTCTTACGTACCTAATCGCCAGTCCGATGGCACGGTGAGCGGGCTGTTCGTGCTGATCCGCGACATCACCGAGCGCCGCCGCACCGCCGAGGCGCTGCACCAGGCCTACCAGAACCTGGAACAACGGGTGCGCGAACGCACTGCCGAGCTGACCAGCCTTAATGACCAGCTCAAGCGCGAGATCGACGAGCGCAGCCAGGTCGAGGGGCGCCTGCGCGAAGCCAAGCGCGAGGCGGAGCAGGCCAACCTGTCGAAGACCAAGTTCCTCGCCGCCGTCAGCCATGACCTGCTGCAACCGCTGAACGCCGCGCGGCTGTTCACCAGTGCGTTGCAGGAGCGCAGCGGCGAAGCGCTGGTGCGCAATATCAGCCAGTCGCTGGAAGACGTGGAGACGCTGCTCGGCACCCTGGTGGACATCTCAAAGCTGGATGCAGGGGTGATCAAGCCGGACATCGCCTCGTTCGATGTCAGCGAGCTGCTCGGCAACCTCGCTGCCGAGTACAGCCAGGTGGCGGCCAGCGAAGGTCTGGCGCTGGACTTCGTGCCCTGCGGTGCCCAGGTGCGCAGTGATATCCAACTGCTGGCACGAATCCTCCGCAACCTGCTGACTAACGCCATTCGCTACACGCCCTCCGGCCGCGTACTGCTGGGTTGCCGACGACGCCGGCACAGCCTGTGGATCGAGGTCTGGGACACCGGTGTGGGCATCGCCGCCGACAAGCTCGGCGAGATATTCCAGGAGTTCAAGCGCGGGGATGTGCAGCGCTTCCATCAGGACCGCGGGCTGGGACTGGGCCTGGCCATCGTCGAGAAGATCGCGCGCATGCTCGGTCACCGTATCCACGTGGAATCGGTGCCGGGCAAGGGTTCGCGTTTCGCCATCGAAGTACCGCTCGCGCGCCGCGTGGCTCGCAGCGCACCGGAGCCCGAACGCACCGCCGACGATCTGGTGGAGCGCCTGCGCGGCTCCCGCGTGTGGGTGCTGGATAACGACGCCTCGATCTGCGCCGGCATGCGCACGCTGCTGGAAACCTGGGGCTGCCGGGTGGTGACGGCGCTGTCGGAGGAGGACCTGGCGCGGCAGGTGGACAACTTCCACGCCGAGTCGGATCTTCTGATCGTCGATTACCACCTCGACGACGGGCTCAACGGCGTCGACGCGGTTGCCTCGATCAATGCCCGCCGCGGCACGCCGCTACCGGCGCTGATGATCACTGCCAACTACAGCAACGAGCTGAAGCAGCAGGTCCGCGAGCTGGGGCACACGCTGATGCACAAGCCGGTGCGGCCGATGAAGCTGAAGACGGCGCTGTGCCATCTGATCGATAGCGCACGTTGATCGCGAAGAAGGATTCGCGGACAAGGTCCGCTCCTGCAGGGTTACTCCGTCATCCGGGAATGCAGAAGAACCTGTAGGAGCGAGCTTGCTCGCGAACAGACTCCGCTGGGGGGTCAGGTTCGCGAGCAAGCTCGCTCCTACGAAAAGCAAGACGAGGTCAGGCTTGCTGGGCGGCGGGGGAGCGGACTTTGGCTAGCAGAATCAGAGCAATCCCGCCCAGCACCGCCAGCGATACCAGCGCCAGGCGCAGGCTGATCGTCTCGCCCAGGAGCACCGCGC
The DNA here is from genome assembly GCF_014852585.1 of Pseudomonas sp. PDM18. GTDB lineage: Bacteria > Pseudomonadota > Gammaproteobacteria > Pseudomonadales > Pseudomonadaceae > Pseudomonas. Next base: position 457,797 of record NZ_JACVBX010000002.1, read on the forward strand.
CGGACAGAGCGGCGAGAATCGGCACGCTCAGCTGCACCGAAGCGCCCTGGATGGCCGACAGCCCCGACAGCGCGCTGTACCAGATCGCATAGCCGATTCCCGAGGCTACCGCGCCGGACAGCACGGCATAGGCGATGCCCGACATGTCCACCCGCAGATCGGCATGGAAGATCACTGCCAGCAGGGCCGCAAACGCAATGGCGCGCATGAAGTTGCCCGTCGAGATCGCCAGCGGATCGCTGCCCTTGCGCCCGAGCAGCGAGTACAGCCCCCAGGCCACGCCTGACAGCAGCATCAGCAGCGCCCCCGCCAGAGGCGGCGCGCTGGCGCTGGGCAGCAACTGCACCAGCAGTCCGCCCAGGGCCAGCAGGAAGCCCACCAACGCCTGCCCCCGCAGGCTTTCGCCGCGCAGCAAGCCGACCAGGATCATGGTCACCTGCACCGCGCCGAACAGCAGCAGCGCGCCGGTGCCGGCATCCAGTTGTACATAGGCGTAGGAGAAGGCCGCGGCATAGACGAACAACGCCGCTGCCGCACGCCAGTTGCCGCCCTCGCCGGCCACGCGGCGGCGCAGTTGCAGTAGCAGCGCGAGCATCAGCGCGCCCGAGAAGATGCGGATGCCGGTAAAGCTCACCGCGTCGATGCCGGTGGCCTTGAGGGCCAGGCGGCAGAGGATGGAATTGCCGGCGAAGGCGACCATCGCCAGGCCGGTGAGGCTCAGGGTGCGGGCGGAGGGCATCGAGTGGTTCCCGGTAGCGGTCGCAACGGCACTTTATGGATCAATGACGCCTCGTCTCAACGACGCAGATAGGCGGCGAAGTCGATATCGCCCGCGCAGAGGATGGCCTGCACGCGGTTGTGCACCTTCAGCTTGCGCAGGATGGCGGAGACGTGGGCCTTCACTGTGGTTTCGGCGATTTCCAGGTTGTAGGCGATCTGCTTGTTGGATTCGCCCTTGGTCATCCGCTCCAGCACCAGCAGTTGCTTGCGGGTCAGGGCCTGCAGCAGTTCCGGCGGAATGCTGTGGTCTTCCTGGCCGCTGCGGCGCGGCGAGGATTTCTGCGTGCGGATGATGTCCGACGGCAGATAGACGTTGCCGTTGAGGATCTGCTCGATCGCCTCGGTCATCTGCAGGCGCGGCGACGACTTGGTGATGAAGCCCACGGCGCCGTAGGTGATGGCCTGCAGGACGACTTGCTTGTCTTGTTCGGCGGAGACGATCACTACCGGGATGGTCGGGGCTTCGTTGCGCAGGCTCATCAGTCCGTTCAGGCCATGCATGCCGGGCATGTTCAGGTCGAGCAGGATGAGGTCGAGATCATCGTGCTCCTGGGTCAGGCCCAGGGCGCTGTCGAGGTCGGCGGTCTCCATCACTTCGCTGCCGGGGAAGCCGTCGGCGATGACGTTGTGGATGGCTTCGCGGAACAGCGGGTGATCGTCGGCGATCAGGATCTTGTACATGGCCTACACCTCGTTGTTGTCGTTATGGGTGGCGAGCGGCTTGCGGTCGCAGGCTACTGCATGTGTCACGAAAGCAGGTGTCACGGAAGGGGTTGCGGTTGGGCATCCTGCAGGGGCAGTCCTGCCTGCTCCCAAGCGTCAATTCCATCACGGTACCAGTAGAGGCTGGCATAGCCCAGCGCATGTGCGCGGCGGATGGCATTCCAGCTCATCCAGCAGTCGGAGCGGCAGTAGAACACCAGCGGGCGCTTGGGATCGCCGTCGGTGAGGTGAGCGAGATTCTGCTCCAGGTAGGCCTGCCACCGCGGCTCCAGGGAGCCGGTGCCGACGTTGGCCAGCCAAAGGCTGCCAGGCAGGTTGCGGTGCTTTTCGTCCTCGACGAACTGGCCGTTGAGGAAGGTGCGGCGGTAGACGTCCACCAGCCGGGTCTGCGGTTCGCGCTGGAGCAGCGCCTGTAAGGCAGGGGTGTCGAGGGTGGTGGCGTGGTCGGCGGAAGATGGCGTCGGGCTGCGGTACTGGGCTTGGCGGTAGCCGTCGGCGGAAAACAGCGGCGCATCCTCGGCCAGGGCGGTCGGCAGAGTGAGGGACAGGCTGAGCAGGCAGGCGGCCAGGCAGCCGGGCACAACAATCGCAAGGCGAGGCATGGCGGTATCTCTGTTGGTTCTTCTTGTAGTGGCCATTAGATGCCGGCTGTGCGGCTTTGGAAATTCGACGTCAGGAGGGATGAAGCAGTACCAAAGTAGTAGGTTTCACCCCTTGCGCAGGGCGGCTTGCTGCGGGTTGAAGGTCAGCACGGCCACGCCGGAGAAGAGCAGCGTCAGCCCCAGGCAGACGCTCGCCGCCAGCGGGTTGAAACGCTCGTAGAGGGCGAAGCGCACCAGTTCCACTGCATGGCTGAACGGGTTCAGCGCACACAGCCAGTACAGCCACTGGCTGGCCTCGCGCATCTTCCACAGCGGATAGAGCGCGGAGGAAAGGAAGAACAGCGGGAAGATGACGAAATTCATCACCCCGGCGAAGTTCTCCAACTGGCGGATGCCGTTGGACAGCAGCAGCCCCAGCGCGCCCAGCAGCAGAGCGGCCAGCAGCAACGCCGGCAGCGCCGCCACCAGCCCTATGGGCGGCGGCTGCACGCCATACAGCCAGGCGATCAGCAGGAAGGCGTAGACCTGCAGCAGCGACACCAGCGCGGTGGCCAGCAGCTTGCTGGCGAGCAGGAAGGCACGCGGCAGCGGACTGGTCAGCAGCACGCGCATGCTGCCCATCTCGCGGTCGTAGACCATCGACAGCGAGCCCTGCATGCCGTTGAACAGCAGGATCATGCAGCACAGCCCCGGCACTATGTAGGTTTCGTAGGTGACGTAGGTGTCGTACGGCTCGATGATCGAGATGCCCAGCGCGGCGCGAAAGCCGGCGGCGAACACCAGCAGCCAGAGCAGCGGCCGTACCAGCGCGCTGAAGAAGCGTGAGCGCTGCAGGACGAAGCGCAGCCACTCGCGCACGACGATGCCGCGCAGGCACTGCCAGTAGGCGGCGGGGCCGAAGCGCGGACTTTCCAGGGCGCTCATGCGCAGACCTCCAGGCGGGTCAGTCGGTCGAAGGTGCGCTCCAGGTTGCCGGCGTCGGGCGCGCAGATGTCCCGCGCCTCGCCACGGGCCACCAGCCGGCCGCGATCGAGCACCAGCAGCGCATCCTCGCTGCGCACCTCGTCCAGCAGGTGAGTGGTCCAGAGCACAGCCAGCCCGTCCTCGCGGCACAGCCGGCGTACGTGCTCATTGAGTGCCTGGCGCGCTGCCGGGTCGAGGCCGACGCTAGCTTCGTCAAGCAGCAGCAGGCGAGGGCGATGCAGCAGCGCACGGGCGATCTCCACCCGGCGGCGGTGCCCGCCATTGAGCGCACGAACCTTGTCGCGGCGGCGCTCTTGCAATTGCTGACGGGCCAGTTCAGCGTCGATCCGCTCGTTGGCCACGCTGCGTGGCAGGCCGTGCAGGGCGGCGTGGTAGCGCAGGTTCTGCTCCACGCTCAGGTCCAGGTCCAGGGTGCTCTGCTGGAACACCACGCCCAGCTTGCGCAGGGCCAGGCGCGGCTGGCGGCGCAGGCTGCAGCCGAGCACGTCGATCTCGCCCTGCTGCAGGTCGTAGAGGCGCGTCAGCAGGGCCACCAGTGTGGACTTGCCGGCGCCGTTGGGGCCCAGCAGGGCGGTGAAGCGCCCTGCCGGCAGCTCGAAGGCCAGGCCGTCCAGCGCGCGCCGTGGGCCGTAGGCAAATCTCAGGTCGCGGACGGTGAGCGCGTTCATGGCGTCACCACCACGCCCCAGGGATAGCGGCCGACCTTGATCGACTTGGTGACCTTGCGCGAGGCCACATCGATGACCGACACGTCGCCGCTGACGCCATTGGTGGCCAGCAGGGTCTTCTCGTCCGGGGTGAACGCCAGGTGCCAGACGCGACGGCCCACCAGCAGGTAGTCGAGTACCTCGAAGGTCTCGGCATCCACCACCGCCACATGGTTGGCCGGGCCGAGGGCGACGAAGGCCAGCTTGCCGTCGCTGGTCAGTTGCACGCCCACCGGCTGCACCTTGTCGGGGTGTACTCCCTGGATAGCAAAACGCAAGGTCTTGAGGATCTTGCGGCTGGCGGTGTCGACCACGCTGACGGTGCCGCCGATCTCCGCCGAGACCCAGACCTGCGAGCCGTCGTGGGTGAACTCGGCGTGGCGCGGGCGCTGGTCCACCAGGGTGCTGTCCACCAGCTTCTGGGTCGAGGTATCGATCCAATGCAACATATTGGTGGTCTCGCTGGTGTTCACTGCCCATTTGCCATCCGGGCTCACCGCCATGCCTTCGGGCTCGACGCCGACGTCGATCTGCCCGAGCACCTGGGCGGTTTGCGTGTCGACCACAGTGACCAGCGCATCGTCCTCATTGGAGACGTACAGCCAGCGGTCATTGGGATGCAGGGCAAACTGCTCGGGGTCTGCGCCCGAAGGCAATTGCCTGATGATCTTCCGGGTGGCGAGGTCAAGCACCTGCACGGTGTCCGAGTCGCTCGCGCAGATGTACAGCAGCTTGTTGTCATGGGATAGCGCCAGCCCGCGCGGGCGCTTGCCGGTGTCGATGGTGCCGGTGACGGTCAGGGTGTCCAGGTCGATGACGCTGAGGTTGTTGTCCTTCTCGTTGGAGACGTAGGCGGTGGCCGCGAAGGCCGTGGGCACCAGGCCGAGCGCGAGGCTGAGGCAGGAGAGGGCAAGCAGGCGGGGCATGGGCAGAGTCCTCATGGATAGTTCTTCTTATGGCGTTGCGTCGGCGAGGTGGCACTGGCTTTCCGGTGCGTCGAGGCCGAGGCTGTCGAGTTCGCTGGCGGGGTGCAGGAAACCCTCCTGCGGCGACGTGCTGACCAGGGCGCGCGGCTGTACCAGCGGGATCGGCTGGCGCAGTTGACCGTCCCAGGGACGGAAACCGAGCTTGTAGCCCTTGAAGCCGTCCAGCGGCAGGTCGGGGGACAGCGACAACGTACGGATCGCCATCGGGTCAGCGTCGCGCAGGCGGGTGACGGCGCTGGCGATGCTGCGCACGGCGATCCAGGCGGCGAAGTCGCGGTCGTTCATCCAGCGCCCGGCGTGCTCCTCGAAGCGCTTCTGCAACTGCGCGGCGCCATAGGTTTCCACGGTCTTGTGCCAGCCCGTGGCGACCAGCCCCTGGGTGCCGGCGACGAGGCGCGGCAGCCAGGTGTTGTAGGGCACGTATTCGCCGAAGTCGCCGTGTTCGTCGGCCACCAGCACGGCGTCGTAGTCCTCGCTGGACTGGGTGAATAGAGCCATGTCGGCCTGGGCGCTGCGGCGCTGGTCGTTGTCGAAGGTGAAGGGCTTTTCCTCGACGATCTTCGCGCCGAAGCGCTTGGCCGAGCGCCGCAGGGCGTTGGCGTAGAGGGCGTCTTCCGGGCGCTGGCCGACGATCAGCAACCAGCGCGTCCACTTGCGCAGCACCAGGAACTGGGTGAGAGCGTCGGTCAGCATCAGCCGGCTGGGCAGGGTATGCAGCACGTTGATCGCGCACTGGCTGGCGCGCAGCTCGTCATCGGCGGCGCCGGCGTTGAACAGCAGGCTGTCCGGTAGCTCGGCTGCTACCTGGCGCAATGTGTCGGCCGGGGCGTTGATCACGAACAGGCGCAGGCCGGCATCGTGCAGGCGGTGGGCTTCGGCCAGCAGCTTTTCAGGGCTGTCGGTGCTGGCAGCTTCCAGGCTATAGCGGTGCTTGAGGAAGCGCCCGGTGCTGTTGCTATCGGTGATCGCCAGCTCCGCGCCGCGCAGGCCTGCGTCGGTGGGTTCGGGGATGACGTTGGACAGTAGCGGGCCGGGATCGGGTGTATAGCCCAGGTAGCCGATGCGGACTGCCAGTGCGGGGGCTTCCTCTGCGCGCACGTCGAGGCTGAAGGCAGCGGCGGACGCAACCGCGAGCAGGTAGGCGACGCCGTGCAGGACGAACTGGCGCATGGGGGCGACTCCTTTTTCGGGCCGGCTGGTTCTTGTGCGGCCAGCATAGGAAGCGCCTGGGGTGCGGCAAATATGCAGAAAGTACCGGTTGGGGCAGTACCAAGGTAGTAGGTTGCGCGCCGCGCCCACGTCCTAGGATGGCGCTACAAGAACCAGAAGAGGAGCGTCGCCATGCGTATCGCCGTCACTCTCGCCCTGCCGATTCTGCTGATGCTCAGCCTGTTCGGCTTCGATTTCCTCTATACCCGCAACGGCTACCTGCCGGCGGCGGAACTGCGCGTGCCGGTGGCCCCGGCAGGGTGCCTCACGACCTGTCGCAGCGCGCCGTAGATGTCGGCGCTCTGGCGGATAAACCTGCTGGTCGGGCTGTTCTTCGGCTTGCTCGCTGCCGTGTGCCTTGCCGTGCTGCTGCACCAGGGCAACGACGACGTGCGCCGCGAGATGGATGCTGCCCGTGGCGTGCTCGATTACCTGCGCGAGGCCGCGCAGCGCGATCCCGCCAGCCTCGATCCGGACCTCACCGCCGGCCTGCGCCATGTACGCGTGCACTGGCTGGACAGTCCCGCGCCCGCGCCGCGCTCGGGGCTGGATGACTGGCTGGCGACGCGCTTGTACCCCAACCTGCCAGCGCCGACCCTGCTGACCCTAGCCGATGGCCGACGCGTGCAACTGAGCCTCGATCCGCGCGACGAGATCGATGAGGTGCGCGATTCGCTGGTGCAACTGCTGGTGCTGTTCGGCGTGTCGCTGCTGGCCAGCCTGCTGGCGATCCGCTGGGCGGTGCGCGGCGGCTTGCGAGTGGTGGAGCAGTTGCATGACGCGCTGGGAGACGTTTCCCGTGGCCGTTTCCAGGCGCGCCTGCCGGATCACTCGCTGCCCGAGGCGCAGCGCCTGGCTAGCGGTTTCAATGACATGGCCGCGACGCTGGAGCATGCCTGCTCGGAGAACGCCGAGCTGACCCGCGCGCTGCTCGCGGTGCAGGAGCGTGAACGCCAGCAACTCGCGCAGGCGCTGCACGACGACATCGGCCAGTACCTCGCGGGTATCCGCGCGCAGGTGTTCCTGCTGCGCAGCCTGGAGCGCCAGGACGGCGTCGCCTTCGCCACGCTCGATCGTCTTGAACAGCATTGCCAGGGCCTCAACGAAAGCTTCCGCGCGCTGGTGCGTGACCTCTATCCGGTGGTGCTGGAACGGGTAAGCCTGCAGGAGGCGCTACGCCTGCATATCGAACAATGGCAGGCCAGTCAGGGCGTGGCCTGCCGGCTGCGGCTGGACGAACTGCCGGCTCTGCCGACGTCCGCCAAGGCCCACCTGTACCGTCTGTTGCAGGAGGCGCTGACCAACGTCGCCCGGCACGCTGGCGCTCGCCAGGTGCGGGTGGTCCTGCGGCGACGCGAGGGGCGCCTGTTCCTCTGGGTGCGTGACGACGGCCGGGGCTGCCATGGGTTGCCGCGCGCCGGTATCGGCATGCGCTCCATGCATGAGCGCGCGCGCTGCCTGGGTGGCGAACTGCACCTGCGTCGCCGCCCCGGTGGCGGCCTGGCATTGCGCTTGTGGATGCCTTTGGCGGAAAGCCTGATGAAAGGAGAGAGGGCGTGAAGATTCTGCTGGTGGACGATCACTTCGTGGTGCGTGATGGCATCGCCTCGCTGCTGCGCGGGCTGATCCCGGAAGTGGAAGTGAGCGAGGCCGCTGATGGCGAAGCTGCGCTGGAGGCGGTGCAGCGCAGCGTGCCCAGCCTGGTGATCCTGGATATCGGTCTGCCTGGCATCAGCGGTCTGGAAGTCACCCGCCGGCTGCGCCAGCGCCTGCCGCAGCTGCGGGTGCTGTTCTTCAGCATGCACGACGAGTTGCCGCTGGTACGTCAGGCGCTGGATGCCGGCGCAGCGGGCTACATCACCAAGAGCGCGTCACCGGCGGTGCTGGTGGAGGCGGTGCGGCGCATCCTTGCCGGCCATGCTTACATTGAGCAGCCGCTGGCCACCCAGCTGGCGCGCAGGCCCCAGGGCGCCAATGGCCAGGATCCACGGCTGCAAGGCATGACTCAGCGCGAGTTCGAAATCTTCGTGATGCTCGCCCGCGGCCTGCCGGTGCGGCAGGTCGCGGAGCACCTGTGCATCAGCGCGAAGACGGTGTCGAACCACGTCACCCTGCTCAAGCAGAAGCTGCAGGTGGTGTCCCACGCCGAGTTGGTACACCTGGCGATTGACGCCGGCGTGCTGCGGGTCGGCGGTGAGGCGCTGGCCGGCTAGCATCAGCGCTTGTAGAGGATCACCGCCGCGCGCAGCTTGCTGCGGCCGAAGCGGCTCATCTGCTCGAATTCCGTGTGGCTCACCGGGATGTGCTGGCAATCCAGCGGTTCGCGGTGCTGGCTGTGGTCGACGTCGGGGTCGTGCAGGTAGACGAAGTCCTCGTCGCAGTCGGTGACCACCACCCAGTGCGGCGCCTTGGAGTGGGTCAGCCGGTAGCTGCTGATCAGCACCAGCGGCTGGCCGCCGGCTTCCAGCGCGCCCTCGATATCCAGCTGGCTGACCAGCAATTGCTCGACGTCGCTCTGCGCCAGTTCGGCGCTGAAATCCTCGTGAACCAGGCGCATCACCTCGCGTTTTTCCTCGCTGCGTACGCCGTCGAGGAACAGCGGGCCGTCTTCTGACAGCAACAGGCGCACGCGGAAGCCGCGGCGCATTGCCGCCAGCGCCAGGCCTTGCGGACTGCAGCCGCCGTGGCCGGCGGTCATGTAGATGGTGGTCGCCTCGCGCCACAGACGCAGCTCCTCGCGGCGCTCCAGGCGGCGCTTGGGCTCCAGTGCGCCCATGGCCATCAGCAGCGCCGAGGGGCCGCAGGTGAACTCGGTGGTCTGTCGGTAGTACGGGACGTGGCGGTGAGTGCGCTCGTTGATGTGGCGGATGCGCTTCTCGAAGCGCAGGGCCTCGCTATGGTCTTCGTAGTAGTCGCGCACCGTGGCGAACGGGCGGTAGCCGTTGCGCTTGTAGAGGGCGATGGCGCCACGGTTGTCCGGGCGCACCTCCAGGCGCAGGTAGGCGCAGTCGTTCTCCAGCGCCTCGGCCTCGGCGCGGTCCAGCAGCTTCTGGCCCAGGCCGATGCCGCGGGCGCGTTCGTCCACGGCAATGGAGTAGAGGCGCGCCAGGGAGGTGCCCCGGTGGAACAGCACCAGCGCGTAACCCAGTAACTGGCCGTCGGACTCGGCGACGGTCAGGCTGGCGTGGGCGCGGCTGATCATCCACTGGAAGTTGCGGCGGGACAGGCGGTCGTGTTCGAAACAGCGGTTTTCCATCTCGACCAGTGCATGCAGGTCATCGGCTGAAGCGGCGCGGAACTGGAGTTTCATAGAGTAAGCATTCGTTAATCTGCGGGGCGCACCTTGTCCGGTGCTGGCTGCGAACGGGCGTTGCGTCGTGCGGTCGAAGCTCAACAAGTATTGTCCCAGGGGCAGGGCGCGGCAAGCGCGCCAGCCAGCTTCGGAGGTGTCGTGAGCAAGTTGTTCATCATCGTGGAACGCAAGGAAGACTGGGCCTCGTACTATCCCAGCGACGACGTGGTCACCGCCCAGGAATACCTGGAGATGCCCATCGACGACGACAACGGCAAGCGCGTGCAGGTGATCAACCTGTGCCGCAACTACAAGTACCTGGGCCACGGCTATTACTGCTCGCTGCTGGCCGAAGCGCGCGGGCACAAGGTGATCCCGTCGGTGCGCAGCATCAGCGAGCTGGCGAAGAAGTCGCTCTACAGCCTAGCGCTGGAAGACCTGGAGAAGACCCTCGATAAGGCGCTGGCGGATCACCCTTACGGCAGTACCGATGGCTTCACCCTGACGTTGTATTTCGGCCGCACCGACATCGAGCCGCTGCAGGACCTGGCGCGCCAGCTGTTCGAGGCGCTGCCGTGTCCGATGCTGCTGGTGGAGTTCCGCAAGAACCGCGGCTGGCACATCGAAGGCGTGAGGCCTGGGAACATCCACAAGCTGCGCGAGGACCAGGAAGAACAGTTTGCCAATGCCCTGGATGGCTTCAGCCGACAGATCTGGCGCAAGCCGCGTTCGCGCAAGCAATATCGCTATGACCTGGCGATCCTGCACGACCCGGAAGAAGCCTTCCCGCCGTCTGACCGCAAGGCGCTGAAGAACTTCATCCGCATCGGCCGCAGCCTTGGCATCGACGTCGAGCTGATCGAAAAGAAGGACTACTCGCGCCTGGCCGAGTACGACGCGCTGCTGATCCGCGAGACCACCAGCGTCAGCGACCACACCTATCGCTTCGCCAAGAAAGCCGAGAGCGAGGGCATGGTGGTGATGGACGATCCGGTGTCGATCCTGCGCTGCACCAACAAGGTCTACCTCGCCGACCTGCTGCGCAGCCACAAGCTGGGCATGCCGGCCACCGAAATCCTCTACAAGGACAACCCGCAGGAGCTGGAGAAGGTCGGCGAGCGCCTGGGCTTCCCGCTGGTGCTGAAGATCCCCGACGGCAGTTTCTCCCGCGGCGTGATCAAGGTGGCCAACCAGAAGGAGCTGCTCAAGGCCAGTGCCGAACTATTCGAGCGCTCGGTGCTCCTGCTCGCCCAGGAGTTCTTCTATACCGAATACGACTGGCGGATCGGCGTGTTGAACCAGAAACCCATATTCGCCTGCCAGTACTTCATGTCCAAGGGCCACTGGCAGATCTACGACCACAGCCCGGACGCAGCGGAAGTGAGCGGAGATTTCCGCACGATGGCGGTCCATGAGGCGCCGCGCAAGGTCGTGGAACTGGCGGTGAAAACCGCCAACCTGATCGGCGACGGGCTCTACGGCGTGGATTTGAAGCAGGCCGGGGACCGCGTGGTCGTCATCGAGGTGAACGACAACCCGAACATCGACTGTGGGGTGGAGGACGTCTACCTGGGAGACGATCTCTACAAGCTGGTGCTCGAGGAATTCGTGCGGAGGTTGGAAGTCAAGCGGCGTGGTCGCGGGTGGTGAGAACGATTCGGCATTGACCTTATAGGAAAACGGTCGATGGGCTGCGTCAAGATATTGCTAGCGTTACAAATTGGAGCGCCAACCAACTGTTTTTTAAAGTTTTTCAAAATAATGGCGCCAAGGAAGGGAGCATGCTTGAGGCAGCCACGAATCTTCGTCGCCTGCTGGTGGTCGATCCGTGCGACGACTGCCGCAGGCTATTACCCGGACTACGGGCAGCAGGGTGGGACGTAGACAGCTGCGAGCTGGATAATGCCAGCAATCGCGGTTGTGACGTCGGCCTGCTGCGCCTTCAACCCCGGCATCTCGAACGCCGGGAGTCCGTCAAGGAACTCATCAGCCGCAGCGGTACGGAGTGGATAGCCGTCCTTAGCCTGGACACTTTGCCGCTCAATGAAGTCGGCGATTTCGTCAGTGAGTGGTTCTTCGATTTCCATACCTTGCCCTTCGATGTGGCGCGGGTGCAGGTCACCCTCGGCCGCGCGTTCGGCATGGCGCGCCTGCGCGGGCGTGGCAGCGTGCACAGCGATGAGCATGAGCACGAGCTGCTGGGTGAGAGCCGCGATGTGCGCGAGCTGCGCAAGCTGCTGGCGAAGTTCGCGCCGACCGAGTCGCCTGTGCTGATCCGCGGTGAGAGCGGCACCGGCAAGGAGCTGGTGGCGCGTACGCTGCACCGCCAGTCGCGGCGGGCGGTCCGGCCGTTCGTGGCGATCAACTGCGGGGCGATGCCCGAGGCGCTGATCCAATCGGAGCTGTTCGGCCACGAAAAGGGTGCGTTCACCGGGGCGCACCAGCGCAAGATCGGTCGCTTCGAACAGGCCAACGGCGGCACGCTGTTCCTCGACGAGGTGGGCGACCTGCCGCTGGAGTTGCAGGCCAACCTGCTGCGGGTGCTTCAGGAGAAGCAGATCGAGCGTGTCGGCGGCAGCCAGCCCATTGATGTCGATGTACGGGTGCTGGCAGCGACCCATGTCGACCTGGAACAGGCGATTCGCGCCGGATCGTTCCGCGAGGATCTCTACTACCGGCTGAACGTCCTGCAGGTTTCCACTTCGCCGCTGCGCGAGCGCAATGGCGACCTGGCGCTGCTGGCCAATCACTTCGCCCACCTTTATAGCGTCGAGACCGGACGCCGCCCGCGGCGTTTCTCGGACGATGCGTTGGCGGCGATGGCCGAGCATAGCTGGCCGGGCAACGTTCGTGAGCTGGCCAACCGGGTGCGTCGTGGCCTGGTGCTGGCTGAAGGGCGACAGATCGAGGCCCGTGATCTGGGCCTGGAGCGGGAGAAGGGGCGTTCGGCGCATCTGCCGCTGGTGACCCTGGAGGAATACAAGCTCGGCGCCGAGCGCCAGGCCATGTGCGATGCGCTGGCCCGGCACGGTGACAACCTCAGCGTGGCGGCGCGGATGCTGGGCATCTCGCGGCCGACTTTCTATCGCTTGTTGCACAAGCATCAGTTGCGCTAGGGCAGGGTGGTCGGCACGGCGGGCGGACGCGGATTCGTCCCGCCTGCCTACCGCATTTCCTCCGCGTTTCGAATTCCCCTTGTTGGACGGGCGGGGCACCTGGTACATGCCCGCATTCGCGCGCATGGCGCGCTCCTACAGGTTGGCTCCGCCGTCTCTACCGAAGCCGCATTAGCAGGAATGACAAAGGCCCCGAAAAGGGGCCTTTGCGTTAGGACAGCCGAGCCGTCAGAAGTAATACGGGAACTTCACGCTGAAGCTGAAATCCGGCGCATCCGGCGAGATGCCGATAGACAGGTTCGGCACGATGGTCAGGTTGGGGCTCCACGCGTAGGTCAGGCCCCAGTTGAAGTACGCCGCGTTGGCGTCGCTGCCGGTGACGGTGGTCCAGTCACCGCCGTCGGCCTTGATCTTGCTCTTCTGGGCGATCAGGTCGGAGAAGGAGAACGACATGCTGGTCTTCTCGTTGAGGGCGAAGGCTACGCCCGCACCGATCTGGAACCAGTCGCCGAGGTCGACCTCGCCCTTTTGCTTCACGCCCTGGGTAGGGCTGATATCGTCGAAGGACTCCTTGAGGTTGTAGGTGTAGGAGAAGCTGCCGAACAGAACGGCGGGGTCGACGGTCTTGACCAGCGAGATGCCGGGGGTGACCGACCAGACGCCGTTGCCGGTGGGCAGGGACTCGGGCACGTTGAGGTTGTCGTTGTCCGAAGCGCGCTTGAGCTTGATGCCGTAGGGTTCCTTGCCGGTGGGGGCCTTGATCCGCAGGCTGACCACCGCGTCGGGGCGCGATTCGGTTTCGTCCATGAACTTGTAGGCGATGCCTACGTTGACGTCGCCCAGGGTCGGGTCGCGGGTGACCTTCTCGTCGGTGGACTGCGCCGTGGAGTTGCCGGCGCCGGCCGATTCGAAGGTGCTCTCGCGGTAAACCACAGGGGCGTTTATGTCGAACTGCCAGCGGTTGTTCCAGTTGTAGCGGCCAGTGAGGTCCAGGGTCCAGTTGTCGGCGTTGATGTTGTCCACGCCGATGTTGCCCAGGAAAATCGTGTCCAGCGCCAGGAAGCCGTTGAGGATCAGTTGCTTGGTGTCGTAATGGGTGTAGGTGATGCCTGTCTCGAAGCTGAAGGCGCCGTTGCCGAAGAAACCGCTGGCTTCGTCGTAGAGGTTCTCCACGCTCTTGGGCGGACTGGCGTCGTCCTTGAGCGACTCGCCGTAGGAGCTGCCGCTGGAGGCAACGGTGTTGCCGGTTCCGGGCGGTGTCGGCTTGCCAGTGGAGGTGACCAGGCGCTTGGGCTGCGCGGGCGCGGCCGGTGCTTCCTCAACCTGTCTGACGCGTTGCTCGAGCACCATCAGGGCTTTCTGTTGGGATTCATAACGCTGCTTGAGTTCCAGCAGCTCCTGCTTCAACGCCTCCACCTCGGCTTCCGTCGCCGCAGCGGCGTAGGTCGAGGGGAGTAAAGCGGATACACAGATTGCAGTTCCTAGCGATAGCGATCGGTGCATGGCGCGCTGTCCTTCTTATAGGTTGGACCTCACAGTCGCACTGGAGCGTAGATCACATACCCATGGTGCGAAGCCCTTTGAGTTGGTCAAGATTGCAGTCCAGCGCTCCAGTCGACGGAAGGTTGTTTTTGAGCACTACGCTGAGCTGTGCCAGGTTGTTGACGGCATTATTTCCACCCACCATCTGCGCGGCCTGGAGCAGTCCGCCGGCGGCGAGTTGCTGCATGGCGACACCCTGGCCGTTGGCGTTGATGGCCAGCTGTATGCCGCCATTTCCCGGCGTCACGCTGACGGTTCCTGCGCCGTTGCTGGCGCTGACAGGCGAGCCGTTCAGCGGAGTGCCCTCCTGGGTCAAGACGGGAGCCTGGTTAGCTTCCTTCACGTCGATGCTGACGTTGTTCGACGCCGTGTTGTAGTCACCGGCAGCCCGGACGCTCTGGGTAACGCCCTGTGTTTGATTAAGGCCGGCTCCTCCGGTGACGGTGCCGGTGCCTGCGGCCGGTGCCGCGCCGGTGCCTTTCTCGTCGATGGTGGTGACATAGAACTGCGGCTTGATGGTGGATTCCTGGATCTGCATGCTGACCCTGGCGCCGATGTTGTCGCCCACGGCGTTCTTCCAGGTACTGCTCATGACGATGCCGAAGCTGATGACCCGGCCCGGCATCACGTATTTGCCGCGAAGCTGGGCCAACTCCTGATCCTTCAGTTCGATCGGCTTGAAGACGCTTTCCGCCTGGACCGGCAGGCAGGCCACTATGCAGGTGGCGGCAAGCAGTGGGATCACTTTCATTAGGGTTCTCCCCGGAAGGATTCCTGCCTTCCATTCTTGTGCGGTCTTAGAGGAAGTCGCTCTGGATGAAACCGAATTCCATGAGCTCTGCATCCTTGACCGGGCTGAACGCATTGATTCGGTCCCTGGCCGTCAGTGGGTCGGGCGGGTTCATCAGGGCGTTGGCCTGTTCATAGCCCGGACCGATGACGGCGAAGATGATGCCGTTCCAGCCTTTGAGAAAATCTTCCTGGGTGAAGCGCTTGTGGCCCAGCACTGGATCGCCGATATAGACGTAGCCTTTATAGGCACGCTGCATCACGACGAAGTGTTTGTAGCCACGGATATCCATCAGCACTATCACCGGGATTGTCAGCTTCTCCAGAGACGCCGGCGGGATTCGGTACCCGCGTGCGCGCATGCCGATGCCTTCGAGATACGTCTTCATGTCGAGCATCGAAAAACCCTGCGTGCGCACCAGGTCCGGGTCGGCCCGGACCAGCATCCCCTTGATCACGAATTCCTCGTCCACGTCCAGCGCGTAGGCCTGGCGGAGGATCGTCGCCAGCGCGGCGGCGCCGCAGCTGAAGTCGGTCTTTTGCTGGACCAGATTGCTGAACTTGCGCTCGCGGATGCTCTCGACGTGTTTGTAGGCCATCGACCCGCCGGGAAGGATGGCGAAGGGGAGTTGCGCGGCCTGCGTCGTGAGGCTGAAAAGGGCGAGCAAAAGCAGAGCGGACGTACGCATGATCGTGACGCCTTGGGGTGGCTTGCGGAGAAGGAGGCTCCGTTGCCGGAGCCTCCTGGTGCTACGCCGTTTCGCTTACAGGCAGGATTTGCAGCCTGCGGCGATGGACAGCGAGTTGCTCTGCTGGTT
The DNA here is from genome assembly GCF_014852585.1 of Pseudomonas sp. PDM18. Lineage (GTDB taxonomy): Bacteria > Pseudomonadota > Gammaproteobacteria > Pseudomonadales > Pseudomonadaceae > Pseudomonas. The sequence goes on from NZ_JACVBX010000002.1 coordinate 473,345, forward strand.
GCCTACGCCAGCCGCAACGTTCGCGCCCAGGTTGCCCGAGACGTTGTTGAGCGAGTTGTTGATGGAGGCATCGTTGCGCACCGGGTCTTTCCAGCCGGTGGGGATCAGCACCTGATAGGTGGCCTGGCCTCTGAGGTCAACAGTGCCAGCCTCGACGAAGAACAGCGGATCCTTGTCGGTTTTGCTGCCACCGCTGTTACGGCTGTCATGACCGTCACGACCCGACTCGTCCACCACGTAGCCCGCGCCTGCGCCCTTGTAGGTGCCATGGGCGCTGAAGGTGGACCGCAAGGTTTCCTTCTCGTAAGTCAGGAAGGCCACGTTGCCCACGGTGTTGCCAGTGGAGGTCTGGGTGGCACCGCTGTGGGAGTCGGCACTACGACCACCGGACACGGCGGCTGCCATGTCGTTTTTCTGTTGGTTGTAGTTGCCCGAGGTGATGTTGATGCCGATGTTCCCCGAGGAGTTGCTGCCGGAGTTGTTCAGCGACGCCTTGTTGGTGGTGGAGAAGTTCCAGGCCTGGTTGTCCGTGTTGTTCTGGGTCACTTCAGTCGATGCATATGCGGTACCGAAGATGAATTTCTCATCGGCAGTCGCCAGGGCGGCGGCATTGGCCTGTTGGTTCATATCGCCGGCGGCGACGTTGACGCCCACGTTCCCGGATGCGTTCCCCAACGATCCGTCGACTGTCGCGGTGTTCTTGGTGCCCATGTTTACCACGGTGTTGTCGCTGCTTTCCTGGGTGTCTTCCACCGTTGCGCTGGCGCCGGCCTCGATCCGCGGGTCCTTATAGGGATCGTACGGGGTCTTGGGTTGATGTTGCTCATGACCGTGGCCATTGTCGTGGCCGTGACCATGCCCGTTGTTGTTACGGTTATCCGCGTGCACTGCTACAGCCATGACCGCTGCAACAGCGAAAACCAGAGGCTTCAGAGCCATTCTTGGTTTCATGGTGTATCTCCTTTGCTTTGTTTGGCGTGTCTAGTGTTATTGGAGTTGGCTTGGGTCAATCCGCGACCCGGATGCTCAGGGTGTTGGCAATGCGATTGCCGACCCCGGCGCTCTGGCTCATCTGCACGACACCCCGGCTGCCGGCAAAGGCCTGGTCGCTGGTGACGACCTGCCGGCTACCCGTGGTGGAGTCCTTCGAGCCTGAGTTCACTGGCAGCGCGACGTTCTGCTGGGAAAGCACGCTGTCATCGACGCTCTGCGGAACGGCGCTGACGCTGATCCGCATGGCGTTCACTTGCTGGTTGGCAGCCCCGGCGGCCTGGTTCACGCCCAGTGCGCCGTTGCCGTTGGTGAAGGCATTGCCGGTGATGCTGGCGGACGCGGCCTGGTTGAGATCGACGCTGGCGTTGACCGTCTGGCGGAACTGGGTGGTAGCCTGGGCATTGCTGCCGATGGCGATAGCGCGGCCGTTGGCTTGTTGCTGGGAGTCGCCGGCGGCCTGGTTCACGCTGGCCACGCCGCGGTAGTTGCGCACGGCGCTGTCGATGCTGGCGTTGTTGACCGTCGAAGGATCAGCGGCGAGAGCCGTGGCACTGCAGATCAGGAGCGGGAGAGCGAGCAGGCGGGCGTCCATCTCAGCGATCCCCCGTCAGCATGCGCAGGGGCGAGAGCCCTTGCTGGACGGTGCGGTTCACCGAGTTGGAGATACCGGCGCCGCCGCCGGCCGCGCCAGCACCCATGCCATTGCCGTTGAGGGTCTGATTGGCGCCATTGTCCATGCCGACCAGTTGGCCGCCGGGCAGGATATGCCGCTGCAGGCTCGAGCCACTGGTGACTCCGGCGAAGTCGCTGTCGCTCAGCTCGGCGTTGCCGGTCTGACGCACGACCTGCTCGGAGATGTTCGGGTTGACGGTGATCGGGTTCGGATCGGGAATATCGGTCGGCCGGGTGGCGACGCGTGGCTGCACCTGGCGTTGCAGGACGATGGTGCCGTCGCCGGCCAGTGCGACCGGGCACAGCGGAACACTGGCCGCGCCGCAAGCGAGCGTGACGAGAATGCCGACTATCCGTGAGTCGATGGTCCCCATGATGGCGGTTCCTTCTTGGTGCGCTGAGCCCTAACCAGCGGTACCAGGGTGGAGCAGGGGGCGTGCCGCTTTTAATCAGCTATTGAGAATCAATGACATGGCGTAAGGCCACGTGAGCCATCACGGAGCAGATGTCTCGGCGTTGATACAGAACGAGCGTACGAAAGCCCCGCGCGGCCCCTAGAACGGGGCGCGTCTCACGGTAGAAGCGAATTCTGTTGCGCCCCTGATACACAACTTTGGGTGGGAGGGCGCGAGCCATGGCCCGTCAGCGTTTGCAGCGTTTCGAGTGTTTCGCCCTGTTTACAGAATCGGGTGGTTTGTAGACTTTCTGGCACGGAAGTACTGCAGGATTTTCAATGAATTAGGCATTTTGCATGATGGCGCGAACCCGTGCGGATCGCGATTGTCTGCATCTTCCTGGCGATGAAAGGCAGCTCCTATTGCTGAACTGCCAACGCTTCCTCTGCTCGCGCCTTGGAAGAGAAATTTTTGTGAATTTCGTAGCGAATCGCAGGCAATGCATTAGCATGCCGACGCCGTTGCGGCGCTAGCGCGCCAGGAGCAGGCAGCGGGACAAAATCATTAGAAGCGTGCGAGCCAGCGTGCCTCGCGGGGGAAGTAGTATGGATCTGTGGAGTGCCTTTCAGGCCTTCATTCTTGGCGTGGTCGAGGGGCTTACCGAATTCCTGCCGATCTCCAGTACCGGCCACCAGATCATCGTGGCGGATCTCATCGGCTTTGGCGGCGAGCGAGCCGAAGCCTTCAACATCATCATCCAACTGGCCGCCATCCTGGCCGTGGTCTGGGAGTTCCGCCGCAAAATCCTCGAGATCGTCGTCGGCCTGCCCACCCAGCGCAAGGCTCAGCGCTTCACCATCAACCTACTGATCGCTTTCTTCCCGGCGGTGGTCCTGGGCGTGGCCTTCGCCGACTACATCCACCACTACCTGTTCAACCCGATCACTGTGGCCGTGGCGCTGGTGGTGGGCGGCGTGATCATGCTCTGGGCGGAGAAACGCCAGCACGTGGTCCACGCCGAGACCGTCGACGACATGACCTGGAAGGAAGCGCTGAAGGTTGGCTGCTGCCAGTGCCTGGCGTTGATCCCGGGCACCTCGCGCTCCGGTGCCACCATCATCGGCGGCCTGCTGTTCGGCCTGTCGCGCAAGGCGGCCACGGAGTTCTCGTTCTTCCTCGCCATGCCGACCATGGTCGGCGCCGCGGTCTACTCGGGCTACAAGTACCGGGATATCTTCCAGCCGGCGGACCTCCCGGTATTCGCTATCGGTTTCGTCACCTCGTTCATCTTCGCGATGATCGCCGTACGCGGCCTGCTCAAGTTCATCGCCAATCACAGCTATGCGGCTTTCGCCTGGTACCGTATCGTCTTCGGCCTGCTGATCCTGGCGACCTGGCAGTTCGCCCTGATCGACTGGAGCAGCGTCAAACCCTGATCCGATAGCGAGTGAACGTGGAAAAGAACGGCACCATCAGCCGCTGGGACGATGACAAGGGCTTCGGCTTCATCCGCCCCCAGGCCGGCGGCAAGGAAGTCTTCCTGCACATCTCCGACTTCCGTGGCGACCGCCGCCCGGAAGAGGGCGACCAGGTCCGTTACGTCGAAGGCACTGGCAAGGACGGTCGTCCGCGCGCCGAGCATGCCCGCCTCGCCGGATTGGCCATCGATACCCCGGCAATCCGCCGTAAGCCCGTCACCGCTGCCACCCGCGAGCGGGTTCGCAGCGGCCGCGAAGTCGCCTTCCCCAGTGCGCCGAAACGCTCGCTGGGCAAGGCGCTGGTGGTCCTCGCTGTGCTGCTGGCGCTGCCCGTCATCGGTTCGGTGCTTTGGCTAAAGGATGCTTACTTCGTCTGGTTCCTGCTGCTCTATCCGGTCTTCAGCGTGCTGGCTTTCTTCGCCTATTGGCGTGATAAACGCAGCGCCGAGCGCAACGACTGGCGTACTCCCGAACAGAGCCTGCACCTGCTGGAACTGCTCGGTGGCTGGCCGGGCGCTTTCCTCGCCCAGCAGGTGTTCCGCCACAAGACCCGCAAGCTGTCCTTCCAGTTGGTTTTCTGGGCCATCGTGGTGCTGCACCAGCTGTTCTGGGTCGACTGGCTCAGCGGCGGCCGTCTGCTGAGCTGGATCGGCACCATGATGGGGCTGGTCACCGCTTCGGCCTAAGTGCCGATCAGACCGGCCAATCGTCTTTCGAGAAGCCTTCCTCCAGGTAGTCGAGCAGCGCCCGCACCGCCGGCAGGATTCCGCGCCGGTGCGGATATACCGCCTGTAGGTACGCTTCCGGTTCGCTCCAGGCGGGCAGCACGCGCACCAGACGACCTTCCTCCAGCTCCTGGGTGCAGTAATGCAGTGGCAGTGACGTTACGCCCAACCCCGCCAGCGCTACGTTCTTGCGAAGGTTGAAATCTTCCACGGCCAACCGCGCCTCGAAGGCCATCTCCTTCACTTCGCCTTGCGGGCCGATGAGCTTCATGTGTACGCGGCGGTCGTTGTCGATGGCCCCCAGAACGGGCAGGGCGGCGAGGTCCTCCGGCAGGCGCAGATCGACGCCTTGCAGCAGCGAGGGCGCAGCCACCAACGCGGTCTTGGCCCGGCGCAGGCGCCGCGAGATCAGCGACAGGTCCTCATCCCCGGGGGCCCGCACGCGCAACGCGACATCGACGCCTTCATTGAGCAGGTCGACGCGGCGGTTGGTCAGCAGCAACTCCAGGTTCACCTGCGGATAGGCCGCCAGGAAGCCCGGCAGCATCTCGTTCAGCGAGGTTTCCGCCATCGCCACCGGGCATGACAGGCGCACCCGGCCCCGCGGTTCGGCGCTCAATTGCGCGGCGACTTCGTCCGCCATCTCAGCTTCCACGAGCATCGCCTGGCAATGCCGGTAATAGCGTTCGCCCAGGTCGGTGAGCGCCAGTTTTCGGGTCGTGCGTTGCAGCAGGCGCACATCCAGGCGTGCTTCCAGTTCCGCTACACGTCGAGACAGGCGCGACTTCGGGAGGCCTAACAGGCGCCCAGCGGCGGCGAATCCACCGGCTTCCACCACCTTGGCGAAATAGAAGAGGTCATTGAGGTCCTGCATGGGATTGTCCTGCCGGTGAGACGAATCATTGCATTTTTGCTGACTTATCGAAGATTGGCTACATGCGTAGTCTTGCCTCCAACGACGAATTCCTCCGCCAAACCACTTGGCACCTTCCCTGGAGAACACACATGAAATTGCTGCACATCGACTCGAGCATCCTTGGCGACAACTCCGCTTCCCGCCAACTGAGCGCCGAACTGGTCGCCGCCTGGGTCGCCGCCGAGCCGGGCGTCGAAGTCACCTACCGTGACCTGGCCGCCGACGCTATCAGCCACCTGTCCTCCGCCAGCCTGGTTGCTGCCGGTACTCCGGCCGAACTGCGCGACGCTGCTCAGAAGCACGAAGCCGACCTGGGCGAGAAGAGCATCGAGGAGTTTCTCGGCGCCGACGCCATTGTCATCGGCGCGCCGATGTACAACTTCTCGATCCCCAGCCAGCTGAAGGCCTGGATCGACCGCATCGCCGTCGCCGGCAAGACCTTCCGCTACACCGAGAACGGCCCGGAAGGACTGGCAGGTGGCAAGAAAGTGATCATCGTGTCCACCGCGGGCGGCATCCACGCCGGCCAGCCGAGTGGCATCGCCCATGAGAACTACCTCGAGCTGGTGCTGAACTTCCTCGGTATCACCGACATCGAGGTCGTTCGCGCTGAAGGTCTGGCTTACGGCGACGAACCGCGCCGCAACGCCATCGCCGGCGCCAAGGCGAGCATCGCCAGCCAGTTCGCCGCTGCCTGATCGTTGCACTGAAAAGAAAAAGCCCCGCTCATGCGGGGCTTTTTTGTGCCTGGGCGGTACCGCCTGTCTGCGGGCACGGAGCGCGTCGCACTGGCGCGTAGTATGCAAGGGTTCCCTCCAGGCGGCGCCCGGTGGCCTCTGCATTCACCAACAAGCCTTGTGGCGCCTGATCTGGAGACAAATCGGAGCGAATTGCACCATGGCGAGGCGCCTGTTCTGGTTTCTGCTGCTCGTTACCTTCAGTACCGCGAGTTGGGCGGCTCAGGGCTGGAATGTGGGTTTTCACCGCCTGCAGGTGAGCGACCCGCTGGACCAGCAGCCGATGAAGGCCATCGCCTTCTACCCCACGCGCGCGCCCGAACAGCCTCTTCATCTGGGTAACTTCATCCTTGACGTCGCCTACGAGGGGCAAACCGCCAGCGGTCGCTTCCCGCTGCTGGTGATGTCCCACGGCAACTACGGCACCCCGCTGGCCCATCGCGACCTGATCGAGGCGCTGGTGCGCAAGGGCTTCGTGGTCGTGACCCTGCTGCACCCCGGTGACAACCTGCATGACCACAGCCGCCTCGGCGCCAAGAGCAACCTCTACGGACGGCCGCTACAGGTATCGGAAACCATCAGTGCGGCGCTGCTCGATCCCAAAGTCGCGGCTATTGCCGATCCGCGCAAGGTCGGGGTGATCGGCTATTCGGCCGGTGGTGAAACCGCGCTGATCCTGGCCGGCGCCCAGCCGCGCCTGGAGCGGCTGATCAAGTATTGCCAGGAGCGCCCGGGCGACGCCGACGCCTGCAGCGAGAAGGGCCAGGTGCGCGCTGATCGAAATGACCTCGTGCCCATGGCCGATCCGCGCATCGGCGCTTTGCTGCTGCTGGCGCCGCTGAGCCTGATGTATGGCGTCCATGAACTGGAAGACGTGCAGGTGCCAGTGCTGCTCTACACCGGCAACGAGGACCAGATCCTTGACTGGAAGAAGAACGCCGGCGCGCTGGCTCGCAAACTGCCACAGCAGGCGGACCTGCGGGTGCTGGATGGGGCAGGGCACTTCGTCTTCATGTCGCCCTGTTCGGAGGAAGAGGTGGAAGCCACCCCTGACCTGTGTACTGACACCCAGGGTGTGGATCGCAAGGCCATTCACCGTGATCTGGCCGCTTCGGCGGCGGAGTTCTTCGACGTCAGCCTGGGCGGCGCGACGATGCAGACATCTGCGCGCTGATTGCTACGGAGAAGATCAAGAGCCCAAGAAAAAGCCCCGCACTTGGCGGGGCTTTTTCGTCGCAGCGTGGCGGTGATCAGACGATCACGCCCTGGCTGCGCAGGTAGTCATCGTAGGTGCCGCTGAAGTCGGTTATGCCGTTTTCCGACAGCTCGATGATGCGGGTGGCCAGGGAGGACACGAACTCGCGGTCATGGCTGACGAAGATCAGGGTGCCCGGATAGTTTTCCAGCGCCAGGTTGAGCGATTCGATGGACTCCATGTCCAGGTGGTTGGTCGGCTCGTCCATCACCAGCACGTTGGGGCGCTTGAGGATCAGCTTGCCGAACAGCATGCGACCCTGTTCACCACCGGAGATCACCTTCACCGACTTCTTGATGTCGTCGTTGGAAAACAGCATGCGGCCGAGGGTGCCGCGCACCAGCTGCTCGCCGCCCTGGGTCCACTGGGCCATCCAGTCGAACAGGTTATAGTCGTCCTCGAAGTCCTCGGCGTGGTCCTGGGCAAAGTAGCCCACGTCCGCGCTATCGGTCCACTTCACTTCACCGGCGGTGGGCGCCATCTCGCCGACCAGGGTGCGCAGCAGGGTGGTCTTGCCGATGCCGTTCGGGCCGATGATGGCGATGCGCTCGCCAGCCTCCACCTGCAGGCTCAGGTTCTTGAACAGCGAGGTGCCATCGAAGCCCTGGCTGACCTTCTCCAGGGTCACCGCCTGACGGTGCAGCTTCTTGTGCTGCTCGAAACGGATGAACGGGCTGACGCGGCTGGACGGCTTGACCTCTTCCAGCTGGATCTTGTCGATCTGGCGCGCACGGCTGGTGGCCTGCTTGGCCTTGGAGGCGTTGGCCGAGAAGCGGCTGACGAAGGTCTGCAGCTCGGCGATCTGGGCTTTCTTCTTGGCGTTGTCCGACAGCAGGCGCTCACGGGCCTGTTCGGCCGCGGTCATGTACTCGTCGTAGTTGCCCGGGAACAGGCGCAGTTCGCCGTAGTCCAGGTCGGCCATGTGGGTGCAGACGCTGTTCAGGAAGTGACGGTCGTGGGAAATGATGATCATGGTGCTGTTACGCGCCGTGATGATGTTTTCCAGCCAGCGGATGGTATTGATGTCCAGGTGGTTGGTCGGCTCGTCGAGCAGAAGCAGGTCCGGATCGGAGAACAGCGCCTGCGCGAGCAGCACGCGCAGCTTCCAGCCGGGAGCGACGGCGCTCATCGGGCCGAAGTGCTGGTCCAGCGGAATGCCCAGGCCCAGCAGCAGTTCGCCGGCGCGGGATTCGGCGGTGTAGCCGTCGAACTCGGCGAACTGGACTTCCAGCTCGGCCACGGCCATGCCGTCTTCCTCGCTCATCTCCGGCAGGGAGTAGATGCGATCGCGCTCGGCCTTGACCTTCCACAGTTCCTCGTGGCCCATGATCACGGTGTCGATCACGCTGAAGTCTTCGTAGGCGAACTGGTCCTGGCGCAGCTTGCCCAGGCGCACGCCGTTTTCCAGCATTACCTGGCCGCCGGAAGGCTCCAGCTCACCGCCGAGGATCTTCATGAAGGTGGACTTGCCGCAACCGTTGGCGCCGATCAGGCCGTAGCGGTTGCCGTTACCGAATTTGACGGAAACGTTTTCGAACAGCGGCTTGGCGCCAAACTGCATGGTGATATTGGCGGTGGAAATCAACTGACTGACCCTTGGCTGGACATGGTGCGCGCCGGGCGCGAGCGGCGCGGGCGGGCAGGGAAGGCTGGCGCTGTCGAAGATGGCCGACAGGCGCCTGGCAAAGCCGCTCATTATGCCACAGCCCGGCCCGAGCTGCATGCTTTGCCGCTGCAGCGCCCGTGATGCGGGCTTATGGCGATATCAGACAGTTGAAACCCCTCATGGTCCTGCATCAGAATTCGGTGTTCAGAATTCTGGTGGGGGCTGTATGCAAATCCTTAACGCTCAAAAAACGCTCAAGCAGTACCTGGAGCAGCTCAGCGGCAAGCTGATCACCGTGGTCTCGGCCTCCGCCAGTGAAACCGAGTCACTGATCGAAACCCTGGTGGAGAAGGGCAATCGCCTGGACCTGCTGGTGGGTACCATCAACTCCTTCACCTCGCCGGACTTCATCGATTTCTGCATCCGCGATGCAGGCGCCAGCGTCACCCTGCACGTCGACTTCCGCGCGCAGAACAGCGTGCACTGGAAGCTGATCCTGATCGAGCCGGACGTGGTCGTGCTGGGCAGCGCCAACTTCACCGAGATCGGCCTGAGCCTCACCCGTGACACCTGCACCGTGATCCAGGATGCGGCACTCTACGCCGAGTATCTGGCGCGCGTGGCCGAGATCAAGGGCATGCCAGGCGTGGTGCTGGGCGAGGACTCGCCGGCCTTCGATGAGCAGTTGGAAGAGTACCGCCAGAGCCATCGCCGCGTGCAGGCGAGCCTGGCGCGCAGTGCGCAGTACCTGGACGGCGAGAGCTGGCTGGGGGACGAGACCAACCAGAGCATCCCGCTGTTCATCTGGTACAGCGACCACTCCGACGATTCAGAGGAAAAGGCCGAGGCCTTCCTGCGCGCCAGCAGCGACGGCGTGGCCTGGGATGACGTGCGCGAGTTCTTCACCTATGAATGCGCGGAGGGCGTGCTGCCCTACGAAGAGGGCGACATGGTGCTGACCGCACGCTGCAACGGCACGCACATCGGCTTCTACACCTTCGACCGCATTCTCTACCGCGATGGCACCTACTACATCTACTCCTACCGCAAGAAGCGCTATACCCAGCCGTTCAAGCTGGAAGACGCACGTGAGCGCCTGAAGGACGTGATTCCGGAGTGGTATGAGGAAATGCGCACTTCGCTCAACCGCCATGACATCAATAGCGTGGTGCGCTGAGCAGCCATTCATCGGCGCGTAGCCTGTGACCCGACGGTCGCACGCTGCGCAGCTTGGCATTCTGCACCGTGATGGCTAGCATCCTGCCAGTATCTCGACGTCGCATGCTGCAATTGCGTGAGCCCGTCAGAAACCTGTCAGGAGGCAATGGACCATGCCGCAACTTCCCCCCGATGAAGTCCCCGTCCGCCGCCGTATGCGCTGGCATTGGCGGTTGTTGACGCTGAAGATCTACATCCTCTCTGTGTTCCTGCTGGCCTGCATGCTGGGCGGCAGCGCGATGTTGCTGTTCAATGTGCTCAATGACACGCTCGAACCGGCCCAGCGATTGGGCTCCTTCGTGGCCGGTGCGCTGATCCTGTTGCTGTGCTTCCACATCCTGCGCATGGCGCTGCCGCCGATGCCGTGGCTCGCCAGTCGGCGCAGCCTGGAATAGAAAAGACGCTGGAATGAAAACGCCCCGTGGCATCGCTGCCGCGGGGCGTTTTCTTTCGAGCCTGATCAGGTCATCAGAAGATGTTGACCGGGTACTCGACGAAGACGCGCACTTCGTTGCCGTCGTCGTTGTAGGAGCGGGCGTCGTTGGACACGCGCAGCCAGGAACCGCGCAGCTTGACCGACAGGTCCTTGGCCGGGCCGCTCGGTACGACGTACTTGAGCTGGTTGAAGATTTCGCGCTCTTTGCCGTTGCTGGTCTCGGCGGTCTTGATGTTGTCGCCGTAGACGTAGGCCACGGTGTAGCTCAGGCCCGGGACGCCGTATTCGGAGAAGTCCAGGCTGTAGCTGCCCTGCCAGGAGCGCTCGTCCTCACCGTTGAAGTCCGACCAGTAGGAGTTGGCCAGCCAGATGGTGGTGCCGCCGTCGCCCAGGCCGCCTTCGTTCTGGTACCAGCCGTAGTTGTAGCCGGAATCGCCGTTGTTGCGCTGGTGCGCGACCATGAAGGTGTGGGCGCCGATGTTGTAGGCGGCCGACAGGCTCCAGATGGTGTTCTTGGTGCCGTTGATGTCGTGGTCGGCAGCGAAGTCTTCGTTCACGCGGGTGCGGTAGCCGTTGAAGTCCAGGGTCAGGGACTGCTTGTCGGCCACCGGGATGACGTAGTTCAGGTTCATGTACTGCTTGCGGGCGACGTCTTCGCTCTCGTAGCCGTACAGGGAGCCGCTGAAGTTGTCGGTGAACTTGTAGCTGCCGCCGAACACGTCGATGCGCTTCAGGCCGCCGCTGTCACGCCCTTCGGCGCTCTTGCGGGTTTCCGAAGTGAAGCGGCCGACGTTCAGTTCCAGGCCTTCGATCTCCTTGGAGGTGATCAGGGTGCCGGTGAAGCTTTCCGGCAGCAGGCGGGAATTGTCGTAGCTCAGGATCGGAAGGGCCGGCATCTGGTCACCGTATTTGATCACGGTGTTGGAGAAGCGAGCCTTCACAGCACCACCGGCGCGGGCCAGGTCGTTGGCGGCTTCGCCGCTGTCGCCCTGCTTGAAGAAGTCGATGCCGGCGGCGCCGCTCTTGCCCTGGCCACCGTCGAGGCGCAGGGCGTACATGCCGAACGCGTCAACGCCGAAGCCTACGGTGCCCTGGGTGAATCCGGAGGTGAAGGTCGCGGTGGCGGCCTGGCCCCATTCGGCCTTGTCGTCACGACCATGCTTGTAGTCGCGGTTCATGTAGGCGTTGCGGAAGAACAGGTCCAGGTGGCTGTCTTCGGTGAAGCCCTTAGCGGCGGACTGGTCATCGGCCATGGCAGCGGTCGACGCGAGGATCCCCAGTGCGAGCAGACTGATCCGGTGGTTCAGCATCTTGATTTCCTTAATGGTGCAGCGCCAGCGAACAGAAAGAAAAAAGCTCTCCGCCCCGAAGTGCGTGATCGGGGTAGGTGGAGTCCTGTGCTGGCCTATTCTTTTGGTTGTATTCGGGGCGTGGTCGCCCCGGCGCCGCGGGATGATAGCAGAGGTTCGAACTTTTTCGTCCAGCCTCTGTCACGCTGCTGTCATGTCGATCTGATCAACGGTGATGGGCGCTGGATCGCGGCGGCTCGACGGCAAATGGACGCAATCGCGGCTGTTTGCCGCGCAAGGGCGATCACGCGAGAGTGAAGGAACGCTGATAGAGCCACAGGCTTAGAATCAGGCCGGTGAATGCCGCGAGCGCTGCGCAGAGGAAGATCGAGCCGAAGCCGAAGCCATTGGCGACCGCGCCCATCAGCGGCCCGGTGACACCCAGGGATACGTCGATGAACAGCGAGTAGGCGCCCAGCGCCGCGCCGCGGTTGGACGCGGGCACCAGACCCACGGCTTCCACGCCGAGTGCAGGAAACACCAGGGAGAATCCGAAGCCCGTCAGTGCCGCGCCGGCCAAGGCGATCCAGGGCGTCGGGGCGCTCCACAGCAGGAGCAGGCCGAGACTTTCCACCGACAGGCAGGCAATAGCGACTCGGAAGCCACCATGCCGGTTGATCGCATTGGCGAACAGCAGACGTGCGCCGATGAAGCAGCCACCGAATGCAGTCAGGCAGTAGACCGCGTCCTTCCAGCCAAGGCTGGCGTAATAGAGGGTGATGAAGGTGGCGATGGTGCCGAAGCCGATGCCGCCCAGCGCCAGGCCCATGCCGTGGGGGAATACCCGGCCGAGCACGTGGTGGAAGGGCATTCGCTCGCCATGCACCAGGGCGGCAGCACGCTTGGGCCAGGCCAGGGCGAAGCCGAGTGCTGCCAGGAGGACCACGCTGCCGCCCAGGCTGGCCAGCCCGAGTTGGCCGACCATCAGCACACCCAGCGGCGCGCCGATGGCCAGGGCGCCATAACTGGCGATGCCGTTCCAGGAGATGACTTTTGCGGTGTTTGCCGCGCCGACGCGGTCGATGCCCCAGGCGATCGACGCGCTGCCGACCAGGCTTTCCGACGTACCCAGCACCAGGCGCGCGACCATCAGCAGGCCGAGGCTGAGCAATGGGAGGCCCTGCATTGCCCATGAGCCGAGCATCAGCGCGCCACTGCCGGCGCAGCCGACCATGCCGTAGAGCACGGCGCGTTTGGGGCCGAGGGTATCAATGACCTTGCCGGCGTACGGGCGGGTGAGGAGGGTGGCCAGGTACTGGATGCTGATGACCAGGCCGGCCATCACCGAGCCGAAGCCCAGGTCGCTGTGCACGTAGCCGGGCAGCACGGCCAGCGGGATGCCGATGGTCAGGTAGGCGATGAAGGTGAAAAGGACGACGGACACCACCTGCAGGGTGGTGGACGAGGACGAACGGGAATCGGCGGACATCTGCTGCGGTTCGGTACGGCGAGTGGTCCTACATGATGGACCGGGTGTGGCGTGTAGGAAAGCTAGCTAACGAACTACCTGAAATATCCTCCGTCCGTAGGGCGAATAGTGCGTCAGCGTTATCCGCCGTTGTTTGGGGCGGCGCATAACCTGTTCCAGGTTATGCGCCCTACGCAGGCACCTTCAGTTGCCGACTTATTGGCGGAGCGGGTCATGCCCGCGATCACGCGCATGGCGCGCTCCTACAGGAAACAATGGGGTCAGACTCGGCGGAACAGGGTGGGGTAATCGATCACCAGGCCATCATCATCCACGCTAAGCAGCGCCCTGAAATCGGTGCCTTCGAGGTTCTCGTACAGATAGTGATGGGAATCGACCCGTGTATAGCCCTGGCGCATCCGAACAGGCTTGAGCGTGGGAGCTTCCAGGTAGACCACCGCCAGCTCGCGGCGCTCGCCTTCGGTCAGTCCCAGGCGGCGTATCGGGAAGGTATTGGTGAAGGGCGAAGGCCAGATGTCGATATCCAGGCAGCCTTCCAGCTCCGGCAAGGCACCGTCGGAGTCGCGCCAATTCCCTTCGCCGTCGGTCAGCAAGTGCAGTTCATGCGTGCCGCGGGCGCTTTCCACCTTGAAGCGCGCTTCGCGCAGGCGCCACTGCTCGTCCCAGTCCAACCGGTAATCAAGTTGATAGGAAGGGCCTCCCGCCTCATCAATGGCGCGCAACTGGCTCTCGGCGCGCCGCTCACCCAGTTGCAGCGATTCCCAGCTGGCCGTCGGCGCGTGCCAGATGCCTTCCCAGTCGAGCGTGCGCATCAGGAAGTCTCCAGCACGAGGCCCAGGCGTTGGCGCTTGGGCAGGCGGGCGACCACCAGTTGGTGCGAGCGGGTCAGCGCTTCGCGCAACTCGGCGTCGCCCATGGGGTAGGGGCGCTGCATGGAAATCCAGAAGGCCCGCGCCAGATAGGGCGCCGGGCGGATGCCAGGGCGGTCGACGTAGCCCAGGAACAGCTCCGGGCCGACCTTAAAAGCCAGGCCGCCGTTGCCGCTGTCGAGAAAGTCGAGGATGGCGAACATCTTGTTGCCGGCGACCGAAAACACCCGATTGCTGCCCCACTTGATGTCTTCGCGGGTGCCGGGCAGGTCCAGGCAGAAGCCGGCGATCTGTTGCGGCGTCATGGCGTACGTTCCTTCGGTCAGTCGTGCCGTTGGCTAATCGCGGAAATAAACCTCGACCAGATGGTAGCCGAACTGGCTTTTTACCGGCCCGTGAATCACGCCGACCGGCTTCTTGAAGATCACCTGGTCGATGCTGCGGACCATCTGGCCGGGCCGTACCTCGCCCAGGTCACCACCGCGCTTGCCGGAAGCGCAGGTGGAGTGCTTGCGCGCCAGGGCGGCAAAGTCCTCGCCCTTGGCCAGGCGCTGCTTGATCTGCTCGGCTTCGGCAGCGGTCCTGACCAGAATGTGGCGTGCCATGGCGACGGGCATTGGTTCGTGTCCTTAAATGAAAGCGTCTGGGGCGGCATTGTACGGCAGCAGTGATGCAGGTCGCATTTCGCAATGGGTTGCATTGTCTGGCGCAGGGGCGCTCCATAGAGTCAATAAGTCAATTCTTAATTACAGGGCGCTGCTGATAGACGGCGTCCGCCGCCACCTTGCGTACGGATGCAGTTCAATGGATATCCAAGCGATGCTCAAGATCCTGGCCACCCAGGATGGTTCGGATCTTTACCTCTCCACCGGTGCGCCGCCTTGCGCCAAGTTCAACGGGGTACTCAAGCCCCTGACCAACGAGCCGATGAAGGCTGGCGATGTGGCCCGCATCGGTTATGGGCTGATGGATGAGGAACAACGCGCGGAATTCGACCGTGAACTGGAAATGAACCTGGCGATTTCCGTCCCCGGCGTTGGTCGTTTCCGTATCAACCTGTTCAAACAGCGCAATGAAGTGTCCATCGTCGCGCGGAACATCAAGCTGGACATCCCCCTGTTCGCCGACCTGAACTTGCCGGAAGTACTGCTCAAGGTGGTGATGGAGAAGCGCGGCCTGGTCCTCTTCGTCGGCGGCACCGGCTCGGGCAAGTCCACGTCCCTGGCGGCGCTGATCGACCACCGTAACCGCAACAGCGGCGGCCACATCATCACCATCGAAGACCCCATCGAGTACGTGCACCGGCACCGCAAGTCGATCATCAACCAGCGCGAAGTAGGCGTGGACACCCGCAGCTTCCACGCCGCGCTGAAGAACACCTTGCGCCAGGCGCCGGATGTGATCCTGATTGGAGAGATCCGTGACCGCGAAACCATGGAGCACGCCCTGGCCTTCGCCGATACCGGGCACCTGGCGATCTCCACGCTGCACGCAAACAACGCCAACCAGGCGCTGGATCGCATCATCAACTTCTTCCCCGAAGAGCGCCGGCCGCAACTGCTCAACGACCTGGGCAACAACCTCAAGGCCTTCGTTTCCCAGCGCCTGGTGCGCACCCAGGACGGTAAGCGCCGCGCTGCGGTAGAGGTGCTGCTGGGCACGGCGACCATCAGCGACATCATCAAGCGTGGCGACTTCAGCTCGATCAAGGAGATCATGGACAAGTCCCGTGCCCTCGGTATGCAGACCTTCGACCAGGCGCTGTTCGACCTGGCGGTGGAAGGGGCGATCACCGAGGAAGAAGCGGTGAAGAACGCAGACTCGGCGAACAACCTGCGTCTGAAGCTCAAGCTGTACAAGGACAACCCGGGGAGCGTCGGTAGTGCTGTCACTCCCGCAGCAGCCAAGCCAGCCGCGCCGGCTCCGGTTGCACCTCCCATGGCCGCCCAGCCGGTGGAGGCCTCCAGCTGGGGGCTGGAACTGGCGCTGGAAGAGATCGAGGCGGAAGACGCGGAAAAGCCGGCCGGCTGATAAGCCGCCAACTGAACGGAAAAAGCCTCGGCATGCCGGGGCTTTTTCATGGGCACGGATTTACCTGTAGGACAGGTTCGTAGGGCGCATAACGCGCCAGCGTTATCCGCCCTACGGACGGCAATCGGCGGTGACTACAGCAGCGACAGCGGATAACTGATAATCAGCCGGTTCTCGTCGAAGCTGTTGGTGCTGCCCCAGTTGCGGCGCATCGTGGAGTTGCGCCATTTGACGTTCAACGTCTTGAAGGTGCCGCTCTGCACGGTGTAGGCCAGCTCGCTCTCGCGCCCCCACTCACAGCCGTCGTCGGTGCTGGCGTTGTGCACATCCCGGCCCTGGATGTAGCGGTTCATCAGGGTCAGGCCTGGAACGCCGAACGCGGCGAAGTCGTAGTCATGGCGCAACTGCCAGGAGCGCTCCTTCGCGCTCTCGTAGCTGGCGGTATAGCTGTCGTTGGCCAGGGTGCCGCCGCTGGTGCCGTTGACGCGGAACCACTCGTCCTCGCCCATGACCCTCTGCAAGCCGAGATAGAAGGTGCTCGCGCCGTATTTGGCCGAGAACATTCCGGAGAAGGTGCGGTTGTCCAGGTCGCCGGCGCGGGCGCTGCCATCCTCCTTGCCCCAGAAGTAGCCGATATTCGCACCGAGCACCCAATTGCCCAGCGGCTGGCTGTGCTGCAGTTGCAGGTATTGCTGCTGGTAGATGTCCTTTAGTTGCGCGTTCCACAGGCCGACCAGGGTGCGGTCGCCGTTGAAGCGGTACTCGCCGCCGGCGAAGTTGAAGCGATCCGAGGTGAAGGCCGGGCGGTTGAAGAGTGCCATGTCTTCCATGCTCGCGTCGTTGCGCGGGCTGTTCTGGCGGAACTGGCCTCCGTAGAGGGTCAGGCCGTTGATTTCCTTCGAGGTGACCTGCGCGCCCTGGAAGGTCTGCGGCAGCGAGCGGCCGTCGTCCGAGCGCAGGATCGGCAGTACCACCATCCATTCACCAGCCTTGAATTCGGTCTTCGAGACCTTGGCCTTGCCGGCGACCGCCAGGCGACCGAAGTCGTCGGCGGGGCTACCGTCGCCGTGGGTTGGTAGCAACTGGGTGCCGGCGGTGCCCTTGCCGCCGTCGAGCTTCAGGCTGTACAGCCCAAGCACGTCCAGGCCCAGCCCGACCGTACCCTGGGTGTAGCCAGAGCGGGCGTCGAGGATGAAGTTCTGGGTCCACTCCTCAGCCTTGTTCTGCCGGGCTGTGCCGACGTAGTCGCGGTTCATGTAGAAGTTGCGCAGCAGCAGGCTGGTCTTGGCGTCTTCGAGAAACCCGCCTTCCTCGGCGTGGGCCAGGGCGGGCAGGGTGGGTAGAAGGCAGGCGCTGATGGTGAAGTGGGGCAGGTGGCGGAGCATGGGTGTTCCCTCGGCATTCTTGTCGTTGTTCTAGGCGAACGGGGTCCTCCGCGCGGCTCTGTCGGGAGCGGCGGATGCTGAACGATGGTGATCAGCTGGCGTGGATCAGGCGATCAGCCAGGCGCGACGGGAATGGGGGGAGGGTCGGTATGGGGGATGCACGCGCGCAGGCGTGCCAGGGAGAGCATGAGCATGTGAACGGTCCTTTCTTATAGTTGTTGGCGCCGCATCGAGGCGGCGGCTTGGACCATAGTGGTGGTCCGTGACGGCTCGCCGCAATTCACCCAAGGCTTAATTGTTCGCTGTTCGAACATGAATTAACCAAACGGAACATTTCTCCGCCAGCATTGCGGTTAGGATGCCTGCAACAACGCCGTGCGGGACTCTTATTGCCCGGCCTTCCAGCGGACCCGCGAGGTGTTCCCGGCGCGGCGTGGCGGATTCTTTCTCCGGTGCGTCCTGCTAGGCTTTCGAACTCCCCGCGCCAGCCGCATCTGCCGATTGAATCCGTGAGTCGATGAGTACCAGCCAATCGCCGTTGTCCGGCGTCCACCAGCCCTTCAAGGGCATCCTGCTCATCGTCCTGGCGACCTTCCTGTTCTCCAGCCACGACGCGCTGTCCAAGTACCTGGCGAGCATCTATCCCATCGTCATGGTGGTGTGGGCGCGCTATGTGGTGCACACGCTGCTGATGGCGGGCATCTTCCTGCCGCGCGCCGGCCTCGCTGTGCTGCGTACGCGCCATCCATTCCTGCAGACGGCCCGCGCGCTGTGCCTGCTCGGCACCAGCTTCCTGTTCACCACCGGCCTGCAGTACATCCCGCTGGCCGAGGCGACCTCGGTGAACTTCCTCGCGCCGCTGCTGGTGACGGCGCTTTCAGTGCCGCTGCTGGGCGAACGTGTCAGCGCTGGCCAGTGGGCTGCGGTGCTGGTGGGATTTGTCGGCGTGCTGATCATCGTTCACCCCGGCGGCGATCTCTTCACCCCGGCGGTGCTGCTGCCGTTCGGCTCGGCGCTGTGCTTCAGCTTCTACCAGTTGCTGACGCGCAAGCTCAGCCAGGTGGACAGCCCGACCACCAGCAACTTCTTCGCTGGGCTGTGCAACACCCTGATCGTCAGCGCGCTGGTGCCGTTCTTCTGGCAATGGCCGGGGTTGGTGCATGGCCTGATGATGCTGGCCCTGGGTACCTGCGGGATGACCGCGCACCTGTTCCTGACCCAGGCCTTCAAGCATGCCGCGCCGGCGCTGCTGGCGCCGTTCAGCTATTGCCAGATTGTCTTCGCGGGACTGCTGGGCTTGGTGATCTTCGGCCATACGCCGGAGCCGTCGGCGTTGCTGGGTATCGCGGTGATCTGCGGTAGCGGGCTGGCGGCGGCGTGGTTGCAGAGCCGCAAAAGGTAAACCCTGCAGTAGCGAGCCGTTGCTACTCGATTTCGAACAGACCATGGCGGATCGGCCCGACCTGTAGACGCTGGCGCACGTCATCGTCGATGCGTGGATCGTCCGGCTGGTAAAGCTTCACCTGGCGATAGGCGCTGATGCGGTTGATCTCCGGGCCCAGGTATTCCCAGACCACCCGGGTGCAGGCCGGAGTGCGCCGGTCGCCGCTGGAGACGCCGGTCTTCAGCCCGTTGAGGCGGGTGATGCGGCTCTTGAAGCTGGGGATGAGGATGGTCTGGCTCATTTCGTTGATGGTGAGCGACTCGTAGTCCAACAGGAACACTCGATCCTGCAGTTGGAAGGCCGCGCCCAGGTAGCGGCAGCGCACCCAGTCCTCAGCCTGCACGTCGGTGCTGCTGGAGCGTTCCTGGCGCTCCTGGCGCTCGAAGAGGAAGTTGCCGTCCTGCTCGTACAGATGCACCAGCGACAGCAGGATCGAGCCGGGCACCGACATGCAGTTGGAATATTCGAAGTAGTAGCCGCAGTAACGCGACAAGTTTCCCGCGTGGTCGCGCAGCGGGCGGAGCATTTCCATCAGCGGGTCGTCGCGCTGCACGTTGGCCGTCGAGGTCCCCCGTGCGCCGATCAGGCGGGTGAACTGATCCGGCGGCAATTGCAGCTCGTAGTCCTCGACGCCGAAGAAGTCGCCGATGCGCTTGAGGTTGTAAGCCGTGGGCTGGCTCTGCCCGCCAAGGTACTTGTTGAACTGCGCGCGATTGATCGAGAGCTTGCGGCAAACCTCCGAGATAGAGCGGTAGTGAGCGCATAGCAGCTTGAGGTTTGGGCCGAGATTTTCGGACATTCGTGCCAGGTCCAGGTGATGCGAGTGGCGCCATTATAGCGTCAACTAGCATCAATTCGTAACAAGCCGCGAAATTGTTTCGAGACGCTTCGGGCGCAACCATGCGCCCCCAGTGAGCGGGCCAGCCCCAGGTCCGTGCTCCCACAATAACAATCGAGGCCCCAGCACATGCTCGACGCGATCAACGATTTCCTCTCCGGGAAAGTCCTCATCGTCCTCATCGTAGGACTCGGTGCGTACTTCACCATCCGCTCCCGCTTCGTCCAGTTCCGCCATTTCGGCCATATGTTCGGCGTGTTCAAGGAGTCGATCCGCGGCCAATCCGGCCAGCTGAGCTCGTTCCAGGCCTTGATGCTGAGCCTCGCCGGCCGCGTGGGCGCTGGTAACATCGCCGGTGTCGGCATCGCCGTGACCTTGGGTGGTCCCGGTGCCGTGTTCTGGATGTGGGTCACCGCACTGGTGGGCATGTCCAGCAGCTTCTTCGAGTGCACCCTGGCCCAGGTCTACAAGCGCAGCGACGGCGACGGCCTGTACCGTGGCGGCCCGGCCTACTACATCCAGCACGGTCTGAAGCTGCGCTGGATGGCCATGACTTTCGCTGTCCTGCTGCTGGTCACCTACGGCTTCGCCTTCAACGGCCTGCAAGCCTTTACCGTGACCCACTCGCTGCAGAACGCCTTCGACATCCCGGTCCTGTACTCGGGCATCGCCCTGGCCGTGCTGCTGGCCGTGGTGTTCTTCGGCGGCATCCAGCGCATCGCCGCCGTGTCCGACCTGCTGGTACCGGTCAAGACCTTGGCCTACATCGCCGTGACCCTGTACGTGATCGTCACCCAGATCGAACTGGTGCCGGGCATGCTGACCACCATCGTGAAGAGTGCCTTCGGCCTGGAACCGGCCTTCGCCGGACTGCTGGGCGCGGCCATCGTGATGGGCGTGAAGCGTGGCGTGTTCGCCAACGAAGCCGGCCTGGGCAGTGCGCCGAACGTGGCTGCCGTTGCCGCCGTGCGTCACCCGGCGTCCCAGGGCGTGGTCCAGGCGTTCAGCGTGTTCCTCGACACCTTCGTCATCTGCACCTGCACTGCGCTGCTGATCCTGCTCTCGGGCTTCTACACCCCCGGCTTCGAAGGCGACGGTATCACCCTGACCCAGAACTCGCTGGCCGCGGTGGTCGGTGACTGGGGCCGCATCTTCGTCAGCGTCGCGCTGTCGCTGTTCGTGTTCACCTGCATCACCTACAACTACTACCTCGGAGAGAACGCCCTGCAGTTCATCGTTGGCCGCAGCCGCTCCGCGCTGATCGCCTTCCGCGTTCTGGTGCTGGGCCTGATCCTCTGGGGCTCGATGCAGAACCTGGGCACCGTGTTCGCCTTCGCCGACATCACCATGACCTGCCTGGCCTTCGTCAACCTGGTGGCCCTGGCGATGCTGATCAAGACCGGCCTGCGCGTGATGCGCGACTACGACGAGCAGCGCGCCGCCGGCATCGAGCGGCCAGTGTTCGACGCCAGCAAGTTCGCCGACCTGGACATCGACCACGACGCCTGGCGCGACGCGCACAAGATCAACTCGACCGCTCCGGCCCACGGCAGCCTGCCGGCTCAGGGCTGACACTCCGCTGACCCGATCCTCGGGGCCTGATCCCAGGATCAAGGTCTGACACGCAAGGCCGGGACTTCTCCCGGCCTTGCGGTTTATCCTGTGAACTTTCCTGCAAGAGCACTGGCATGCGTCGCGTGAAGAACCTCTTCGTCCTCTATACCGGCGGCACCATCGGCATGCTGCAGACCGCCGAGGGCCTGGCGCCGGCTGGCGGTTTCGAAGCGCGCATGCGCGAACAACTGCAAGGCCATGGCGAGATTCGCCTCGACTGGTCCTTCGCCGAGCTGCAACCGCTGCTCGACAGCGCCAACATGACCCAGGCCAACTGGCTGGCCATGCGCGACGCCATCGTCCATGCGGTGGAGCAGGGCGGCCATTACGGCGTGCTGGTGCTGCACGGCACCGACACGCTGGCCTACAGCGCCGCGGCGTTATCGTTCCTGCTGCTGGGGCTGGACGTTCCGGTGATCCTGACTGGCTCCATGCAGCCAATGGGCGCGCCGGGCAGCGATGCATTGGGCAACCTGCTGGGCGCACTGAAGGCGCTGGAAACCGGCATCGAGCCGGGTGTCTGGCTGTATTTCAATGGCGAGCTGATGCATGGCGCCCGCGTGACCAAGCTGCGCAGCGATGCCTTCGATGCTTTCGCCGTGCTGCCGCGTGAGCGCCAGGGTGTGCGCGCCGAGTCACTGCCAGCCGAACTGAGCTACCGACAGCCACGCCAGGCGGTGAACCTCGCGGTTCTGCCGCTGTTCCCCGGTCTACGCGCCGAACACCTGCGCGCGTTGCTGGGTAGCGGCGTTCAGGCGCTGCTGCTGGAGTGTTTCGGTAGTGGCACCGGCCCTTCGGACAACGAAGACCTGCTGGCTGCGCTGCGCGAAGCCCACGCCCGCGGCGTGGTGCTGGCTGCGATCAGCCAGTGCCCCCAGGGCCACGTGGCCTTCGACGTTTATGCCGCCGGCAGCCGCCTGCGCGATGCCGGGTTGGTATCCGGTGGTGGCATGACCCGCGAGGCGGCGCTCGGCAAGCTGTTCAGCTTGCTGGGTTGCGGCCTGCCGGCTACGGAAGTGGAGCGGCTATTCGTCCTCGACCTGTGCGGCGAGCGCGTCGATTGATCGACTGATTGACTGGCTGAAAAACAACGCGCCCCGCTCAGGGGCGCGCTTCTTCCACCGGCACGTTGAGCACCTCGCGCACCAGCATGGCGATGCTGCTCACGCCCATCTTTTCCTTGATCTTGGTGCGGTGTACATCGACCGTCTTGACGCTGATGTTCAGCTCGCGGGCGATGACCTTGCTGGCCTTGCCGTCCACCACCATCATCAGGATTTCCCGCTCCCTCCCGGTGAGCAGGTCGAGCTTGTGCTGCAGGTTCTGCTTCTGCTCCTGGCCCGCATGCACCTGCACGGCGCTCTTTAGCGCGGCCTGGATGCGGTCCAGCATCTGCTGCGGGTTATAGGGCTTCTCGACGAAATCCAGCGCGCCGTTCTTCATCGCCTTCACCGACATCGGGATATCGCCGTGGGCGGTGACGAAGATGGTCGGCAGGTTGATGCCCTTGTCGTTGAGCATCTCCTGCAGCTGGAAGCCGCTGGTCTCGGGCATGCGCACGTCGAGCACCAAGCAGGCGGGGAGTCTGGGGTCGTATTCGCGCAGGAACTCCTCGGCGCCGCCAAAGCAAAGCGATTCGATGCTGACCGATTCGAGCAGCCAGGCGAGGGAGGTGCGCAGGTCCTTGTCGTCGTCGACGATGTAGACCACGGGTTTTCTAGCTTCCATCAGGCGTTGCCACTTTCTTTCTTATCGTTGTGAAGCTGCACGTAGGCCGCGTACGCCGGGCTTTTGCCGCGGTCGTCGGAATGGCATGACCCGGAGCATACCCATAGTCGCCGGTGCTGACGATAAAGAAACCACCTAGATGACTAGCGGCCTGCCCCTCAACGCGTGGTGATCGTCTGAATATGGCGCGCCGCCGCGCTGCCCTACGCTGGCCCCATACAAGAAAGGCCGGGCGTGCCGGCCACTCCAGCACATGCCACTCCGGCAAATAGGAGCGAAGAAATGGCCAACACCCTCAGCCAGACCCAGATCGACTTCCGCAACGCCATGGCACAGCTGCCCGCGGCGGTGAACATCATCACCACCAATGGCCCGGAAGGCCGCTGCGGCATCACTGCCAGCGCGGTCTGCTCGGTCACCGATTCGCCGCCCACCGTGCTGGTCTGCGTCAACCGCGGCAGCGCTACCCACGATGTGTTCCGCAGCAACGGCCACCTGTGCGTCAACGTGCTGTGCGGCGAGCAGGAAGAGCTGGCCAAGCACTTCGCGGGGATGACCAAGGTCTCCATGGAAGAACGCTTCACCTGGGACCTCTGGGACGACGGCTACGCCGGCCTGCCGGTGCTGCGCCAGGCGTTGGTCAGCCTGGAGGGGCGGATCAGCGACTGCAAGGAAGTCGGTTCGCACACCGTGATGTTCGTCGAGCTGGAAAACGTCGCGGTGCGCGAGCGCCAGGACAGCCTGGTGTACTTCAACCGCGTGTTCCACCGCGTCGACCGCGCGGCCGTGCGCTGCGCCAGTTGATCCCTATCTAACAACAAGAACGAGGTAATCACCGTGACCCTGAAGATTTCCCAGACTGCCGATATCCAGAAGTTCTTCCAGGAAGCCAGCGGCGCGCTCAATGACGCCGGCAACCCGCGCATGAAGCAGTTGATCCTTCGGGTGTTGCAGGACACCGCGAAACTGATCGAAGACATGAACGTCACCCCCGACGAATTCTGGAAGGCGGTGGACTACCTCAACCGCCTCGGCGCCCGCCAGGAAGCCGGCCTGGTCGTTGCCGGCCTGGGCATCGAGCATTACCTCGACCTGTTGCTGGACGCCCAGGATGAAGCGGCCGGTATCGGCGGCGGTACCCCGCGCACCATCGAAGGCCCGCTGTACGTGGCCGGCGCGCCGCTGTCCGAAGGCGAAGCGCGGATGGACGACGGCAGGGACGCGGGCACCGTGATGTTCCTCTCCGGCCGGGTGTTCGACCCGCAGGGCAAGCCGCTGGCCGGCGCCGTAGTCGACCTCTGGCACGCCAACACGAAGGGCACCTACTCGTACTTCGACAGCACCCAGTCCGAGTTCAACCTGCGCCGTCGCATCGTCACCGATGCGGAAGGTCGCTACAAAGCCCGCAGCATCGTACCCAGCGGCTACGGCTGCCCGCCGGACGGCCCGACCCAGGAGCTGCTCGATCAGCTTGGCCGCCACGGCCAGCGCCCGGCGCACATCCACTTCTTCATCTCCGCGCCGGGGCATCGCCACCTGACCACGCAGATCAACCTCGCCGGCGACCAATACCTGTGGGACGACTTCGCCTATGCCACCCGTGACGGACTGATCGGCGAGGTGCGTTTTGTCGAGGATGCTGCTGCCGCCAAGGCGCGCGGTGTGGAAGGGCGCTTCGCCGAGATCGAGTTCGACTTCCAGTTGCAGCAGGCGGTTTCCGCCGATGCCGAAGACCGCAGCAACCGTCCTCGCGCACTGCAGGAAGCCTGATTCTCACGCGGTGGTGACCCTGCAGGCGCGCGGGGGGACGCCATCGTTATTGCTCGCGAACCAAGCTATCCGGCCGTTCCGGTGCTGGGTGGGTTCGTGAGCAAGCTCGCTCCTACGAGAACCCCTAAACGGGCTGCGCGCTGGGGCTGTCGCAGGCATGGCCAGCTCCTGTAAGGATGGGCATGGCGCGCTCCTTGCAGGAGCGAGCCATGCCCGCGAACAGCGGACAAAGTCCGCTGCATTCGGAAACACTCCGCTCAGCCCCGCCGCTCCCGATGCATCAGCCAGAGGAAGTACGGGCAACCGATGAACGCTGCCAGCAATCCCGCCGACACCGGCCAGGGATAGGCGATGTTCCGTCCCAGCCAATCCGCCACCACCATGATCAGCGCCCCGGCCACCGCGCTCAGCAGCACTTGCGGCGCGGCGCGGCGCACGCCGAGGTGGCGGGCGATGTGGGGGCCGATCAGGCCGACGAAGCTCAGCGGGCCGACGATGATGGTCGCGGTGGCGGTGAGCACCGCGGCAGTGAGCAGGATCGCCAGGTGGCTCAGCCGCAGCCGCAGCCCCAGCGCTGTCGCCGTGTCATTGCCCAGCGTCAGCAGGTCCAGCGGGCGCGTCAGCAGCAGGCTGACGCCAATCATCACTGCGCCGACCAGTAGCCCGGTGCTCGCCGAGACCACGTCCACCTGATAGGTCGAGCCGGTCATCCAGCTCATCATCGCCGTCATGCGCGGGTCACCGCTGGCCAGCAGCAAAGTGCTCAGCGAGTGCAGCAAGGTGGTCAGGCACACGCCGGTCAGCAGCAGGCGCTCGGCATTGAAGGTCTTGCGCCAGGCGAACCACAGCAGCAGGCCTAGGGTCAGCAGCGCGCCGACGCTGGCAGCCGGGACCATGTAGGCCTGCGGCTGCGGCATCACCAGGAATAGCACCAGCACGGCAATCGCCGAACCGGACGTGGCCCCCAGGACTTCCGGGCTGGCCATGGGGTTGCCGGTCAGGCGCTGCACCAGCAGGCCGGCCACGGCGAGCATGGCGCCGGCAGCCAGCGAGCCGAGTACACGCGGCAGGCGCCATTGCGCGATGGCATCGTTCAGGCCGGCGTCGCCCCAGTGCCAGCCATTGGCGTCCACTGCGAAGAAGACCGCCGGCAACGTCAGCAGGCCAAGCAGGATCGCCGCGCCGACGATCAGCCGCCACGGGTGTTCGCGCTGCGGCCTGGCCGGCGTCGGACGCGGGACGATGCCGCCGCTGCGCTGGCGGCTGAGCAGCCACAGTAGCAGCGGTACGCTGAAGATGCCGGTGAGGATGCCGGCGGGAATTTCCCCGGCGAAACGCGACAGTTCGCGGGCGATCTGGTCCACCACACAGAGCAGCGCGGCGCCCAGCAGTGGCGCCCAGATCAGGCGTTGCTTGAGCGTGCGCGCACCGCACAGCCGCGCAATGGCCGGTGCGGCAAGGCCGACGAAAGCCAGCATGCCCACGGCGCTGGTGACGAACGCACTCAGCGCCACAGCCACGGCCAGACCCATTACGCGGGTGCGCAGCAGGTTCACGCCCACCGCCGCGGCCCCTTCGTCTTCCAGCCCCAGCGCGGCCAGCGGCCGCACCATCAGCAGCGCGATGACCATGGCCACCGCGAGGCGCGGGGCGAGGTAAAACGCGCCGTCCCAGCCACTCTGGTTCAGCGAGCCGGCCTGCCAGAGCAGCAGGTCGATCAGGTAGTCGTGGTTGAACAGCACCAGCAGCGCGTTGAGCGAAACGCAGTAAAGGCTGATGACCATGCCGGCGAGGATGAAGCGCAGCGGCGACAGGGTGCGGCCCCAGGCGAAGGCGAACAGCAGGCAGGCCGCCAGGGTCGCGCCGGCCAGGGTGACGGCTTCCAGGCCGTGCACCAGCAGGGTCGGGGCGAAGATGGTGGCGGCCGACAGCGCGAGGTTGGCGCCGGCGGACACGCCGAGGGTCACCGGTTCTGCCAGTGGGTTGCGCAGGATCTGCTGGAACAACGTGCCAGCCAGGGCCAGGGCGGCGCCGGCCATCAGGCTCACCGCCAGGCGCGGGAAGAAGCTGAAGTGCAGCAGCACCTGGCGCACGTCGTCCAGGTCCGGCGACCACAGTGCCTGCCACCAGAGGTCGCGGGGAAGGGCGCCTTGCAGGCCATGGAACACCAGCAGGCCAGCGAGAATCGCCAGCGCCAAGGTGCAGATCGCGGGGCCAAGGCCCAAGCCACGGCGAGGGGCGACGAGGCCGAGCGTCGATTCAGACATGGGCGAGCTCCGTGGCGCTGTCCAGGTAGGTCGCGATGCGTTCGGCGAGGTCGAGCACCGAGGCGGCGCCAGCGTAGGGATAGAAGCGCTGCAGCGTCAGCGTGTGACCCCGGCGCACGGCGGGCAGATTGGCCCACAGGTCGTTGGGCTGCCGCAGGCTCTGCAGGCGCGCCGAGGTGGTGGGGATGTCAACGTAGACCAGGTGTGCATCGGGGCGCTCGGCCAGGCGCTCGATGCTGACCATGGCCAGTCCCACCGGGCCCACCGGGCCTTGCCAGGCATTCTCGACGCCGAGGCGGTCGAGCACGTCCTGCACCATGCTGTTCTTGCCGTAGACCGCCGCGTGACGGCCATCCTGGTTGAGCACCGCAACGCACACCGGCGGCAGCGCGTGGCCCGCCAGTTTCGCGCGCAGTTCAGCGAGGCGCTGCTCGCCGGCGGCGATGTAGTCGGCGGCAACCTGTTCGACGCCGAGCCGGCGGGCGAGATTGCTCATGAACTCGGTGGTGGCGCGCCAGGCACCGTTGGCGGCCGGGTAGATGGCCACGCGCTCGGTGGGCGCGATGCCGTTCAGGCGGCGCTCCAGGGTTGGAGTCATGGGGTCGCTGAGGATCAGTTGCGGTTGCAGCTGCTGGATCAGTTCGAGGTTCGGTTCCCAGTAGGGACCCACGTCACGCACGCTCTCGGGCAGCGGCTGAGTAGGCATGCGCACCCGGTAGTAGCGGTCGTCGGAGATCGCCAGGGGCGGTATGCCCAGGGTCAGCAGCGTCTCGGCGGCCACCCAGTTGAGCGCGATGATCCGCGTCAGGCGCTCGCCAGCGAACACCGGCAGGCCGGAGGCGCAGGCCAGCCCGCCGATGGCGAGGCCTTGCAGCAGGTGGCGACGGGTGAGGGACATGCACTACTCCTCGCGTGAATCGGGGCTCTTGAAACAACACGCCTTTGAAACGGCAAAAGGGCTCCCTGCGAACAGGGAGCCCGGAAACAGCAGGCGGAAGTAGCGCACGGCCGCCTCCGCCAGCGGCTTACCAGCTGTACTTCACGCTGGTCATGACGGTGCGGCGCAGGCCTGGGTAGCAGGAGATCGGGCTGTCGCAGGTCGCGGCATACTCCTCGTCCAGCAGGTTCTGGGCGTTCACCGAGAGGGTCACGTTCTTGTTCAGCGGGTAGCTCACGCCAGCGTCGAACAGGGTGTAGTTGTCGACGTGGTAGGTGTTGGCGTTGTTGCCGTAGAGCGAGCCGGTGTAGCGCACGCCGCCGCCGATGGAGAGGCCGTCGACCGCACCTTCGTGGAAGGTGTAATTCAGCCAGCCGTTGGCCATGTGCTCGGGCACGTTGGCCGGGCGGTTGCCCTCGTTGGCGTCGTTGCTCTTGGTGATCTTGGCCTTGGTGTAGGTGTACGAGGCCAGCAGGTCCCAGTTCTGGTCCAGCTTGGCTTTGAATTCGGCCTCGATGCCGCGCGAGCGCTGCTCGCCGGTGGCCTCGCTGAAGCCAGTGGGCACGCCGTTGGCGTTCAGCTGGTTGGTGAGGATGTTTTCCTTGGTCAGCTCGTAGGCGGCCAGGGTGATCAGCAGGGTTTCGTCCGGCTGAAACTTCACGCCCGCTTCGTACTGGTGGGCCTCGCTGGCCTTGAAGGCGCCGCCGTCGGAGGTGATGCCGGTGTTAGGCACGAACGACTCGGAGTAGCTGACGTAAGGCGCCAGGCCGAAGTCGGTCAGGTAGGTCAGGCCGACACGGCCGGTGAAAGCGTTGTCCTTCTGCATGGTGTGGGCGCCCACGTGGTTGTCCAGGTCATTGCGCACGTAGTCGTAGCGGCCGCCGGCGGTGAGGATCCAGTGGTCGTCGAACTTGATCTGGTCCTGCAGGTAGGCGCCGATCTGCTCGATGTTCTGGTCGTAGTCGATGGCCTGACCGGCGAGGGTGGTGTCCTTGGTCGGCCGCGGAACGCTCTGGCCGTAAACCGGGTTATCCAGGTTCAGCGACGGGCCGAGGGTACGCCAGCGGGCGATATTGGCGTCCTGCCAGCTGTAGTCTGCGCCCATCAGCAGGGTGTGCTTGATTGCGCCGGTATCGAAGTTGGCCTGCAACTGGTTGTCCAGGTTGAAGGTGTCCATGTGCTGGTCGAAGCGGTCCGCGGTGCGGATGATGTTCCTGCCGACCTGCAGCTGCGGCAGCAGGTTGGCGAAGGTCAGGTCGACCTGGCCGTAACGCGCGTTCTGGCGGAATTCCCAGATGTCGTTGAGGCGATGGCGAAACTCGTAGCCCAGGGTGTACTGGTCCTGGTCGAAGTGGTTGTAATTGTGGTCGCCGAGCAGAGTGCCGGTGGGGTGGCCGTTGACGCTGTAGTCGAAGATCGAGCCGGAGTTGCGGTCGCGCAGGAAGTCGGTGAGCACGGTCAGACTGGTGTCTTCGTCCGGCGCCCAGGTGAAGGACGGGGCGATGTAGTAGCGGTCGTCCTCGACCTCATGGCCGTCGTCGTATTCGGCCTGGGTGTTGGCGTCGCGGGCCAGGCCCACCACGCGGTAGAGGAACTGGTTCTGGTCGTCCAGCGCGCCGCCGAGGTCGAACTGGCCCTGCTTGCGGTCATGGTTGCCGCCAGTCAGTTCGACTTCGTTGATGTGGTTGGCGGTGGGCTTCTTGCTCACACGATTGACGATGCCGCCGGCGTCACCCATGCCGAACAGGCTGGAGGACGGGCCACGGACCACGTCGATGCGCTCGAAGGCATAGGGCTCGCTGCGAAAGAAGGCGTAGCTGTTGTTCTGCTGGCGCAGGCCGTTGAGGTAGTCGCTGGTGGCCTGGGCGTTGAAGCCGCGGATGTACAGCCAGTCGAAGCCTTTCGGGTCCAGGCCATAGGCTTCCACCTTGACGCCGGGCACGTAGCGCAGTGCTTCGGTCACGGTCTGCGCGCCCTGGGCATCCATCTGCTTGCGGGTGATCACCGAGATCGACTGGGGGATTTCCAACAGCGGCGTGTCGGTCTTGCTACCACTGTTGGAGGTGCGCGGCACATAGCTGTCTTCGCCTTCGACGGCGCCGGTGATGACCTGGGCGGACATGTTCAGGGTGTCGCCACTGGCGGAGTCGGCGCCCAGCAGGGTCACGCGGCTGCCTTCGAGCTGGTACTTGATGCCGGTCCCCTGCAGCAGGCGCTCCAGCGCCTGGGCGGGCTCCATCTCGCCGCGCACGCCGGGGGCGCGCAGGTTCTGCACCTGGCTCTGGTTGAAGACAATCTGCAGGTTCGACTGCGCGCCCAGGCTGGTGAGCGCGGAAGCCAGGGACTGGGCCGGGATGTCGATGCGGACCGGGGCAGCCTCGACGGCGGAAGCCGCCAGGACCATCCCCAGGGCGGTGGCGCGGACCAGACGGGCCAGGGGTTTTACCTTGTGCCGGGTTTGCAGCGCAGTACGGGTGCGACTCACTTGTTTAGCTCCTTTAACCTTGAAGGTATGATCTTGTAATGCAGTTTCTAATAAGAATGATTCAGCTTTATGTGACGCGCCGGTTGGAAAAAACCGGAAAAATCCGTTCGATCTTTTTTTGTTGCTGAGCGACGACCGGGTGAAAGGTCGGCCACCGGGCCGTCAGTGCATGGCTATACCGGAACCACCTCGTGACGCTGCAGTGCGGTGGTCCTCGATCTCGACGATCTGCCCGGCGCGCATGCGCAGCAGGCGATCCGCGACGTCGAAATAGCGGTCGTCGTGAGAGATCACGATCAGTGTCTTGCCCTGGGCACGAAGCTCGGGCAGCAGCTCGGTGTAGAAAATCCGGCGGAATTCCGGGTCCTGGTCTGCCGCCCACTCGTCGAACACCAGCACCGGGCGCTTCTCCAGCCAGGCCTGTACCAGCGCCAGGCGCTTGCGCTGTCCGGTCGAGAGGTCGGTGGTGGAGAACTCCTGGCCTTCAAGGCTGACCTTGTGGGCGATCTCCAGGCGTTCGAGGTAGCGGCCGGCCTCGACCGGGATGTCCTGGCTGCCCTTGAGCAGGTCCTCAAAGAGGAAGTAGTCGGCGAAGATGGTGGTGAACAGCTGTCGGTAGTCGTCGCGGCTGGAGTCGGTCACCACCTCGCCGTTGAGCAGCAGCTCGCCGCCACGCGGGGCATAGAGGCCGAGCAGCAGCTTGATCATGGTGGTCTTGCCGCAGCCGTTCTCGCCGGCAATAAAAAGGATTTCGCCACGGCTGACCGTGAGGTTCAGCGGGCCGACGGCGAAGCCAGGGGAACCGTCGTCGGTGGGGTAGTGATAGGCCAGGTCGCGCAGTTCGATGGACTGGAAGTCCAGCGGCTGGCGACCGTCATCGGCCAATAGAAGGTTCGGCTCCGGTGAGGAGAAACGCACCGACAGCTCGGCAATGCGGCGGAACGCGACCTGTGCGCGGGTCACCACTGGCAGTTGGCCGATCAGGCCTTCCAGTGGCCCCTTCATATACAGCAGCACCAGGATGAAACCGGACAGGGTGGCCTGGTCGGTGCTCGGCCACAGCGACTGGTAGGCCAGTGCCACGCCGATGACGATGAAGAACAGCGTCGAGCCGAAGCCCTTGGCGACATTGAACAGGTTGATCGAGCGCAGCTGGATGTCACAGATTTCGTCGGCGGTGCCCTGCAGGCGCTCGCTATAGTGCTGGAAGCGGCGCGGGCGGCTGATGCGCAGTTCCTTGGCGCCCTCGGCGATGGCGCGGTAGTGCTTCTGCAGCTCGTCTTCCTTGTCCCGCGCCTCGAAGAAGCCCTTGATGCCCTTGGCCCGCGCGACGTACTGCACGGCGCTGCCGACGACGATGGCGATGGCGGTCGCGAGGAACATCGGCGGCGACAGCCACGCCAGGTAGCCCAGGCAGCCGAGCGTGGTGGTCAGCGCGACCGCCAGCGGCGCGAAGGCGAAGGCGAAGTCGCTGATGGTGTCGATGTCGTGGGTCAGCACCGGGATCAGCCGGTGGCTGCGGTAGCGCTCGATCTGCTCGATGGGCGCGGAGATGATCTTGCTGCCCAGGTCCTTGCGCAGCCGCGCGATCACATGCTGGCCGACATAGTTGGTGCCCATGTCGGAAATGATCGAGCCCAGCAGCGCCAAGGTGCAGAGCCCGGCGAACCCCAGCAGCAGGCCGGCCGGCATGCCGCCTGGCGAATGCAGGCTGTAGTTGATGGTGGCGAGCAGCGCGGTGATAGCAGAGCCACCGAGAATTCCCAGCAGGGTGGCGGCGGTCAGCGGCAGCCAGTGTGGCCGCAGCAGTTTGAGCATCTCGCGAAAGGCGCTTGGAGCGGGAGTTTGCATCGTCTTTTCCTGGACCCGGCCTGCCAGGGGGCAGGCCGCACAACGGGGCGAGACGGTGCGCGAATCAGGAAATCATCGGCAAATCCGAATCGTTCCTATCAAGACGAATGAAGCTGGAAAAAACTGAAGAGAATTTGCGAATTTCTCGCAAATAAGAAATGGCTGGCAGGCGAGGGCTGCTCGCCGGTGATCTCGAACTCCGCCGCATAGGAATTTGCGAGCAAGGACTGGGCGTCCC
The DNA here is from genome assembly GCF_014852585.1 of Pseudomonas sp. PDM18. Taxonomy (GTDB): domain Bacteria; phylum Pseudomonadota; class Gammaproteobacteria; order Pseudomonadales; family Pseudomonadaceae; genus Pseudomonas. Next base: position 506,011 of record NZ_JACVBX010000002.1, read on the forward strand.
CCTCGGTCCTACGAAGAGCATTCCGAGGTCAGGGTGAGCTGTAGGAGCGAGCTTGCTCGCGAACCCGCACGGCACGCCAGGGACGTAGGGCGGATAACCCGGAACAGGTTATCCGCCAGCCCGGCTAGAGCGGAACGTACCGACTGGCCAGCACGATGCGGCCCTGGCTGTCCGTGTTCAGCTCCACCGGCAGCACCTTGGGCAGCGAGTCCACCAGCGCCTGCAGGTCGTCGGTGCGGTAGATGCCGCCGATGCGCATCGCCGCTGCGGTGGTGTCGCCGACGAATACCGGCTGCCGGAGGTAGCGGTTGATCAGCGGCAGGGCGGTCTGCAGGGTGAGGTCATCGATCACCAGCTTGCCCTCGATCCAGGCAATGGCGCCGGCGGGCGCGACCTGGGCCAGTTCGATGCGCTGGCTGCCCTGGCTGTAGCGCGCCTGCATGCCCGGCGTGAGCTGGGCGCTGTTGCCGTCTACGCTGTCCGGTGGGCTGACCACCACCGAGCCTTCGAGCAGGGTAACCAGCATCTGGTGCGGGTCGGTCCAGACGTTGAAGCGCGTACCGGTGACCCGCACGCTGCCGTTGTCGGTGTAGACCGAGAAGGGTTGCAGGGTGTCGTGGGTCACCCGGAAGTACGCCTCGCCGCCGCTTTTCAACCAGGCGCTGCGGCGATCGCGGAAGTCGGCGAAGTACAGTTGCGAGTTGCTGTTGAGCTCGACTTTCGAGCCATCGGCCAATTCCACCTCGCGTGCGCCGGGCTGCGCGGCGTAATAGCCAACCTTCGAAGGCAGCCAGCCGGCTGACCAACCTGCCGACCACACGGCGCCTATGGCCACCAGCACTCCAGCGGCCACAGCGGCGATGCGCTTGCCGCTGCGAGGGCGGCGAGCGGTGCTGCTGCGGCGGCCGCTCAGTGGCGCTGGTGCTGGCGTTGCCATGGGGGCGGGTGCGATTCGCGGAGTTGGCGTCAGCAGTTCCGAGAGCTGCCAGATTTCCAGCATCGCCTGGTATTCGACCTCGTGCCGTGCGTCGAGCGCGAGCCATTGCGCGAACCCGGCGCGCTCGGCCTCGCTGCACTCTTCGTCGTGCAGACGCGCGCACCAGTGCGCAGCTTCGGCGCTGATGCGGTCATCGTCGAACGGGGAAGGGGAGCTGGTCATCGGGAATCTCGGTAAGGCCATTTGCGGCCGATATCACACTTTCTTTTCGCGTTGATGCGAGTGATTATAAATAAGCCTGACTCGGACTGTCAGTAGGCGCCTACAGCCTCGACTGTTTTTCATAGGATGCCCGACGGGGTGGAAAGCGCGTTCATCCGGTATTACAAGGAGCTGGTCCTGTACCTCAATCGCAGCCTTGGCGACCGCCAGACGGCTGCCGATGTGACGCAGGAGGCCTTCCTGCGCCTGCTCGACCGCAAGGGTGACGAGCATATCGAACAACTCCGCGCATTTCTCTACCGCACGGCGGTCAACCTCAGCATCGACCTGCATCGGCGAGGCCGCGTGCGCCGCGCCGAAGAGCTGGAAACCCTCGACCGCGAAGGCTGCATCGACGAGCGCTGCCCGCAGGAAGAAGCCAGCCATCAGCAGCAACTGCAATTGCTCCAGCGCGCCCTTGGCGAAATGCCCGAGGCTTGTCGCCGCGCCTTCGTGCTGCGCAAGGTCGAGGGCTGCAGCCATGTCGAGATCGCGCAGGCCATGGGTATTTCCCGCGATATGGTGGAGAAGCACATCGTCAATGCGATGAGGCATTGCCGGCTGCGCCTGAAAGCCTGGAGCGGGCAGGGCTGACAGCGTTGTTGTTCGCCGGCGACTGCGAACCGCATTTACATACACAGACGCATGGCATGCACCAGGATTTAGTCCCATGCGGCCTGCGCACGGATCCCTGCCGTTTTCGCCCGCTCGTCACTCTGAAATTTTCATGACTTAGTGAGAATCATTCTAAATTTCGCCAGGCCTGTCTCGTCTCTCCAGATAACGCGCTAACGACAGCGCAAATCATGGGCGACACGCAGGAGTGAGCGCTGACCGTCGGCTGGCGGAGCGCTCCAGGCAGAGCAGTAAGCCGCCGACTCCTGCGTGGTCATGCCCCACGGCCATCGCGATACAGGACATTGGCACCATGACCCAGATGATCACCCCGACCTACGACGTGCTCGGCATCGGTTTCGGCCCCTCCAACCTGGCGCTGGCGATCGCCCTGCAGGAGCAGGCGCGACGCGAGGGTCGCCACTACCACGCACTGTTCCTCGACAAGCAGGCCGACTACCGCTGGCACGGCAACACCCTGGTGGCGCAGAGCGAACTGCAGATCTCCTTCCTCAAGGACCTGGTGACCCTGCGCAATCCCACCAGCCCGTACAGCTTCGTCAACTACCTGCATGCGATGGGCCGGCTGATCGACTTCACCAACCTGGGCACCTTCTATCCGTGCCGCATGGAGTACAACGACTACCTGCGCTGGGTCAGTGAGCAGTTCGCCGAGCAGCGCGTCTGCGGCGAAACCGTCAGCCGCGTCGAGCCGGTGCAGGGCCCGGACGGCATCGAGTTGGTCAAGGTGCTGTCCACTGATGCCCGTGGCCATGAACGTTTCCGTCTGGCGCGTAGCGTGGTGGTGAGCACGGGCGGCACGCCGCGCTTCCCGTCCGCCTTCAATCACCTGCGCGACGACCCGCGGGTGTTCCACCACGCCCGCTACCTGGAATGCATGGCCGAGCAGCGCTGCAACCAGAACGAGCCGATGCGCATCGCGGTGATTGGCGGCGGCCAGAGCGCGGCCGAAGCCTTCATCGACCTGAACGACAGCTTCCCCTCGGTGAAGGTCGACATGGTCCTGCGCGCTGCGGTGCTCAAGCCGGCCGACGACAGCCCCTTCGTCAACGAAATCTTCGCCCCGCGCTACACCGACCTGGTGTTCAACGAGCCCAAGGCCGAGCGCGAGAAGCTGATCCAGGAATTCCACAACACCAACTACTCGGTGGTGGACCTGGACCTGATCGAGCGCATCTACGGCATCTTCTACCGGCAGAAAGTGGCCGGCGTGGATCGCCACGCCTTCCTCTGCCGCCGCAATGTGGAGGCGGCCAAGGCTGACGCCGACGGTATCGAACTGACCCTGCGCGACAGCGCCACCGGGGCGGTGGAAACCCATCGCTACGACGCGGTGATCCTCGCCACCGGCTACGAGCGCAAGTCGCACCGCGAACTGCTTGCGCCGCTGCAGGAGTACCTGGGTGACTTCGAAGTGGGCCGCGACTACCGCGTGTTGGCTGACAAGCGCCTGCACGCCGGCATCTACCTGCAGGGCTTCACCCAGGACAGCCACGGCCTGAGCGATACGCTGCTGTCGGTGCTGCCGATGCGCGCGCAGGAAATCGCCGCGTCGATGTTCGAGCACCTGCCGCCGCACGAGACCGCGCACAAGCCGACGCGCCCGCTGACTGCGGAAAGCGCCTGACCCGCAAGGCCCGGAATCGATGTCCGGGTCGAGTAAATTTCTGCCGACCCTGCTCGTCATACGAGCGGGGTCGTTGCATTCACGAAAGGGAACCCACTATGACGCCCAGTTTTTCCCTGCCGCTGCCCGATGGCCGCAAGCTCTCCGCCGATCTCGGAACCCATGGCCTGACCCTGCTGCTGGACGGCCAGCCGTTGTTGAGCGCGCAACGCGAAGGTGAGTGTTGGCAGCTGAGTTCAGCACCAACCACGGAGGCGCTGTGGGTGCTGGCCTACTGGACCTTCGCTGGCGATGCACAGAGCGATCGCGTGCAATTCGCTGCCGCCAATGTCCCGGTCGAAGCTTTCGAGCAAGGCCTGGTGAGCCTCGACGACGTTGGCGGGCGCCTGCAGATCGAGCGTTCCGCGTTCTGGCAACTGCCCGCCGCCTGGCACAGGGGCTTGGCCAGCGCCAACTATCCGCAGGTCTATCGCATGAGCGGCGGCCGCCGCCATCCGCTGCGCGCACCCAAGCCGCAGGGTGAGGTCTATCGCCGCTTCGACGCCAAGCTGGGCCAGTGGATTTCCCTGCGCACCCTCGACATCGAACTGGACCTGGAACGCTTCAATCGCTGGCAGAACAGCCCGCGCGTGCTGGAGTTCTGGCAGGAGGGCGGCCCCCTGGAGCAGCACCGCGCCTACCTGGAAAAAGCTGCCGCCGACCCGCACACCACCACCCTCATCGGCTGCATCGACGACGAGCCGTTCGCCTACTACGAAGCCTACTGGGCCAAGGAAGACCGCATCGCGCCGTTCTACGACGTGGGCGACTACGACCGCGGCATCCATATGCTGGTGGGCGAGGAAAGCCACCGTGGTCCGCACAAGGTGGAAAGCTGGATGACTGCGTTGGTGCACTACCTGCTGCTGGACGAACCGCGCACCCAGCGCATCGTCGCTGAGCCGCGCGCCGACAACGCGAAGATGATCGGCCACATGCAGCGCCTGGGCTTCTGGTGCGAGAAGGAATTCAACTTCCCGCACAAGCGCGCCGCGTTGATGGTGCAGAGCCGGGAAACCTTCTTCGAGCGTTGCGGCCTGTGCTGACAGCGGTTCGTTGCGTGCCTGAGGGCTCCCGGTGATCGCAGCACTCGCTCCCCTGTATTTCGGTGAGTTCGCCAGCTACCGCGAGGTGCTGGTGACTCGCGACGATCCCCGGCCATCGATCCCGGCGTGTGCCTTGCTGGAACGGGAGATGCTCGACAGCGTGCTGCGCCGTTTCGACCCACCCCACGCCGATGGCGACCGCCGCGCGCTGGCTTCGCAGTGGTCCAAGTGGTACCTGGTGCGCCTCATTCCACCGGTGGTGGCTGCCGCGCTGGTGCTCGGTCGCACACTGCCGCTGGGGTTCGATGAGGTGGAAGTGGTACTGGATGCCCAGGGCATTCCTGAGGCATTCAAGTTGCCGGACGAGGGCGGGCCTTTTGCCGCGCCGCCAGGCGATCCGTTCCAGCGCTTTGCCCATCTGCTGGAAGGGCACCTGCAGCCTTTCATCCATACACTGGCAACGGAGGCGCGGCTCTCGCCCAGAGTGCTCTGGAGCAACGCTGGCAACTACTTCGAATGGTTCATCGGCGAGATGGCCAAGCGGCCGCCCCTGGCCTCGATGCTCGGCCACGGCCGCGAGCTATTGGAGACCGAGCGCCGTCCGGACGGCATGCGCAACCCGCTGTTCAAGCCGATCCAGTATGTCGAGGTTTCGTGCGAGCAGCGGGCCAACGGGCTTTGGCGGCAGCGGCGGACCTGCTGCATTCGCTATCGGCTGGGTACCATCGGCCATTGCGACAACTGCCCGCTGATCGACGAGCCGCCGCCGGAAGTGAGCGATCTGTAACGCACCCTGCGTCGGCGTCGCACGCGTTTACCTGTAGGAACGCCGATATCAGCGCAGATAACTGATCGGCGACCCATCCACCGGGTTGTTCAGCACGCCCATGGGAATCCCATAGATGCCTTCCAGCGTCTCCCCGCGCATCAGTTCCGCTGGCGAGCCCTGGGCCAACAGGCGGCCGCCGTGCAGGGCGATCAGGTGGTCGCAGTAGCGCGCCGCCATGTTGATGTCGTGCAGCACTACCAGTACGCCCAGGCCCAGTTCGCGGCTGAGTTCGTGGACGCGGGAGAGCACCTCGACCTGGTGGGCGATGTCCAGCGCCGAAGTCGGCTCGTCCAGCAGCAGGTAGCGGCTGTTCTGCGCCAACAGCATGGCCAGCCAGACGCGCTGGCGTTCGCCGCCGGAGAGCAGGTCCACCGGGCGATCGGCAAAGGCCAGGGTGTCGGTGAGGTCCAGCGCGCGGTCGATCTGCTGGCGGTCCTCGCCGGTAAAGCGGCCCAGCGCGCCGTGCCACGGATAGCGGCCGAAGGCGACCAGCTCGCGCACGGTCAAGCCGTCGGTCTGCGGCAGTTGCTGCGGCAGGTAAGCCACCTGCCGCGCGAAACCGCGGTTGCCCCAGTCCTGCAGCAGCTTGCCGTCCAGGCGGATGCTGCCGCCGCTGGCCTGCTGCTGGCGTGCCAGCAGCTTGAGCAGGGTGGACTTGCCCGAACCGTTGTGACCGATCAGGCCGATCATGTTGCCGTCGGCCAGCTGCAGGCTCAGCGGTTGCAGAAGCGTGCGACCGGGGACGCTGAAACTGACATTTTCCAGTTCGAACATGGGGTCATCCGTAGTGGCGGCGTGGCCGGAAAAAGCGGGAGCCCGACTCTAATCCAATTGCTAATGGTTATCAATTTTCCAGGGCGCTGCGGAACCGTCGGATTGATTGCCTGTCACTGTCGCAAACCGCTTATGATTCAACGCTGTAACTGATCTGGTAGGGCCCATGGAGTCTGCTGTCGAACGCTACAAGCGGCTGGTTGCCGAAGCCCTTGCGCGTTATTTCCCCCGTACCACCGAATACCTGCGCGCCGAGCGCGAGGCGGCGCAACCCAAGGCCGGCGCGCGCGGCAAGGCGAAGGGCAAGGCAAAAGGTGCGAGCAAGGCGCCGGCCAAACGCAGCCCCAAGGCGAGGAAAGACGGCGACGCGCCTGCGCCCAAACGCCCGCGCGCTCAGGCGGCTGCCGGTATCTACGGCACCGCCAGCGCCCCGGATGAACAGCACGCCATGGACATGCGCCAGCGCGTGGCCCAGGCCGCTGCCCACGGAATTCTCAGCCTGCCATCGGAAGAGCAGTGGGCGATGATCCTAGCGCCGGAACCGCTGACCCGCATCTTCGCCGGCGCCGGTTCCGGAAAGTCCACCACGCTGGTGTTGCGGGTGGTCTACATGCTCTGCCACTTGGGGATAGATGCCGAGAAGGTGACGGTGATTTCCTTCACCAACGCTTCCTGCGCACAGCTGCGCGAGCAGCTGGTGAAGGTGCTTGGCTACTGGGGACATCCGTTCGATGCGGCGCAGGCGCGGCAGTGTGTGCGCACCTTCCACTCGGCCATGGGTACCCTGGCGAAAGTCGCGCTGAAGAACCCGCGCTGGTTCGAGCAACTGGACGAACGCGACCCCGCCAGCGAACTGGACAACCCCTTGCTCGCCGGCCGCCTGCGCCCGGCGCAGCAGCGCCTGCTCAAACAGGTCTACCAGCAGTGCTACGCCGAGCAGCCGGCGTTCCGCACGCTGGTGCACCAGTTGCTGGAGCTGCCGCCACCGCCGGAAGCGGGCGAAGACGGCAAGCCGCCACGTATCGGCAAGGCGCCGCTGGATGCCTTCAAGCTGCCGGGCGAATTCACCGCGTTGCCGCTGTTCGAGGCGTTCTACGCCCAGTCCGGCTTCATCGAGAGCATCGGCCTGCGCATCGACCAGTTACAGCCTCAGAAACTCGCCTGCCCTCCGCGTGAGCGCCAGTTCATCGAGGCACTGCAGATGTTCTGGGCGGCCTTCGATGCCGCCTTGCAGGAGCAGGGCCTGCTGACCTTCAACCTGGCCTTCCAGCGTCTGACCGACCAGCTCGGTGACGGCAAGCTGCCGGCCGAAGCGCTTGCGCCGTTCCAGCATTTGCTGATCGACGAGTTCCAGGACGTCTCGCCGCAGATTGTGCAATGGCTGCAGGCGCTGCACCGCGACCTCGCCAAGCGCGGCGAGGCCGTCAGCCTGATGGCCATCGGTGATGACTGGCAGTCCATCTACGCCTGGCGCGGCAGCTCGCCGGAGCTGTTCATGGACTTCGACCGGCATTTCCCCAGCAAGGGCCGGCTCAGGAGCCGCGTGCTGCTGCTGGAGACCAACTACCGCAGCATCGACCCGGTGATCCGCGACGGCGAGCGGGTGCTGGTGGGAGTGACCAACAAGCAGGCCAAGACCTGCCGCGCCTTCAAGTCGGCAGAGGCGGGCGACCACGGGGTGAAACTGGTGCAGCGCTTCGACGCGCGCAACAGCCTGCCACTCCTGCTGGAGGAGATCCGCAAGCAGTGCGAACACGTCGCCGCGCGCGGCTCGCGGGAGAAAACCGCCGTGCTGCTGCTCAGCCGGCGCAATGAAACGTTGCAGACCATCCTCGGCGAGCTGGACCGCAAGCTGCCGGTGAAGGGTATGACCATCCACCGCGCCAAGGGCCTGCAGGCGGAAGTGGCGATCATCGTCGACGACTGCGCGCCGCCGGAGAAACACCCGCTGCGCAGCGCGCTGTACGCGGCCTGCGGGTTTTTCGCCAGCAGCTACGACCAGGCCCAGCAGGACGAGCAGCTGCGCCTGGCCTATGTGGCGATCACCCGTGGCGTGAGCCGGGTCTTCTGGTTCACCCGCAAGGCCCGGGGGCCCACGGCGATCCTGGCGCTGCGGCGCAACGTGGAAACCGCGCCGGCCTGAGTCCGAAGAGGCCGATCACTCGTCGCGGGTGAGGACTTCCAGCAGCTCGATCTCGAACAGCAGGTTGGAGTTGGGCTGGATGTGCGCGCCGACCTGGCGCTCGCCGTAGGCCAGGTGCGCGGGCACGAAGAGCTTGCGCTTGCCGCCGACCTTCATGCCCATCAGGCCGATATCCCAGCCCTTGATTACCCGGCCGGTGCCGATCACGCACTGGAACGGGCGGCCCTTATCCCAGGACGAATCGAAGACGGTGCCGTCCTCCAGGGTGCCCTTGTACTGGGTGGTGATCAGGGCGCCCTTGACCACGGTCTTGCCGTCGCCAACGACGATATCTTCAATCTGCAGTTCGCTGCTCATGGCGTTCTCCGATGATGCGGGTGCGGCACGAGCGCCGCGAGGGCGTGCGTTTTCGCAGGATTCGTCGGCAATGGCAAGCCGTGCGACTCAGGTGGCGAGGTTACGCAGCTGGCCCGTCGCCACGCCGATCAGCGTGCGCAGGCCCATGCCGAGGATGACGACCGTTGCGGCTGCCAGCAGGAGCAGCGCCACACCGTTAGTGAAGGGGCCGGGCGCATGACCCGCGTAGCGCAGCGCGCAACCGGCTGCGGCGGCCAGCGGGAAACCGACCGACCACCAGGCCAGCCGGAACGGGCAGTTGCGCGCCAGGTGGCGCAGGCGCCCGGTGAGCACCGCCAGCATGAACAGGGTGAGCATGTACAGCGCGCTAGCGAAGCGGTCGATCTCGCCGACGATGCTGACATAGGCGGAGAAGCCCACCGCAAAGGGCGCCAGCAGGATCAGCAGGGAAGGTTGCAGGCCGACGCCCAGCGGCTCTTCGAACAGCAGCCGCGAGAGGATCAGGGTGAACAGCGGCACGGCAAAGAACAGCGCCACTGCCAGGGAAAAGAAGGCGACGTCGGCCGCGCCCGGCCATTGCAGCAGCGGCACCGCCAGCGGGATATCCGCCAGGCCCACCACCGGGACAATCCACGCCGGCGTGGCGTGGGCTGCCTGCTGGCGTTGGCCGAGCCAGCGGGAAATGATCAGCCAGGCGAACGGCAGCATGCCGGCCGTGCCGATCAGCCAGCAGGCGCGCGCCAGGAACAGGCTGTAGTCGACCAGGGGAATGGGCAGCAGCAACAGGCTGATGAACAGCGTGCCGAACAGGTTGCCGGCGATAGGGTGGAGGAATTCCGTCTTCACTGAATGGGGGCCGGTGACGGCCTTGATTGCGTAGCCGATGCCAACGGCGAAGAAAGCCAGCAGCGCCAGCAGGCCGATGGTTTGCGACACCCACTGTGGTGCGCCGTAGATCAGCGTGGCCAGCCTCCAGGCCGACGACAGGCCCGCGAGCCCCATCACCGAGCCGAACAGGGCGACCGGCAGGTAGCCGAGCCGGCCTTCGCGGGCGGTTTCCTTGGGAGCACCAAAGGCAGCAGCAGTATCGATGTTATCTGTCATAGGCGAATCTTCCCTATCGGTACGCTGAACAATCCGAGTCCGTGGACTCCGTCGCCGCACAGCGTAGACGGGAAAGATCCTGCGGCAATACCTCCGTGGGTGAATGGCGCGGCGGGCCTAGACCGCCATCTCGCCGAGAATCCATTCACGGAAGGCCTTGACGCGCGGCTCGTCCGCGCTGGCCTGCGGGTAGACCAGGTTGTAGGCATAGTCCTCGGCGACCCGCACGCCCAGCTCGAACGGCTGCACCAGCAGTCCCTGTTCCAGCTCGCGGGCGACCATGGCGTGGTCGGCCAGCCCGACCGCGCCGCCTTCGAGCACCGCCTGCACCACGTGGCTGGTGTCTTCGAAGGTAACGCAGCCGCTGGCGTCGAAGTTCTCCACGCCGGCTGCCGCCATCCAGCGCGACCAGTCCGGCCAGGGCGCGCCTTCGGTTTCGCAAACCACGTGGCACAGCGTGTGGGCCTGCAGGTCACGCGGCTCGCGCAGCGGCGGGCCGTCTTCCAGCAGGCTTGGGCAGCACACCGGGACGATCTGCGTGTCGAACAGCCGCTCCGCCAGCAGTCCGGGATAGCGCCCGCTGCCGAATCGGATGGCGAGGTCGATGTCGTCGACGGCGAAGTCGCGCAGCTCGTCGCTGACGTCGAAGCTGAGCTTCAGCCCCGGATGCAGCGCGCGGAATTTCGGCAGGCGCGGCAGCAGCCAGTGGGTGGCGAAGCGCGCGGTGAGCGAGACCCGCAGTTGCTCCGAAGTGCGCGCCAGCCGCCGCGCCCGCACGGTGGCGCGATGCAGCAGGCCGAGGGATTCCGCCGCCGCTTCCAGCAGCAAGGCGCCCGCCGGGGTCAGCTGGATGCTGCGGCTGGTGCGCACGAACAGGCCGAGGCCGAGCTGGTCTTCCAGCTCCTTGATCTGGTGACTGACCGCCGCTGGCGTGAGGCCGACCTCTTCTGCGGCGCGGGTGAAGTTCAGGTGACGGCCGGCAGCCTCGAAGGTGCGCAGCGAGCGGATACCGGGAAAGGAACGGCTCATCGATCTTCAAATCCTGTTTGATGATCCATCGAGAAATACTCGTTTCTCCTGGCTTCGTCAAAGGCCGATAGTGATTCCACTTGATGCGGGATATGCAGATGTCCAGGCAGTGAAACACCGAGCAGAGGAAGCCAAAGCCATGTCAGTCGCCATTCATGCCTACATCACCCAACGCAACGCCCGTCCCGCCAGTGCCGACGATCTCGCACCGCTGGCCTTCGCCGGCTATGCCCATTTCACTGCCATGCAGGTGCGCGGCGGCGGCATCCGTGGTCTGGACCTGCACCTCGAGCGACTGCGCAATGCCTCGCTGCGGCTGTTCGGCCGGAGCCACGCCGACGAGGAAATCCGCGCTGCCTTGCGTGCTGCGCTGGAACAGGCGCCTGCGGAGACTTCGCTGATGGCGACGGTGTACTCGCCCGCCGGGGAGTTCACTGTCGCAGGGCCCGAGCACCGGCCCGAGCTGCTGGTGCGCACCGCGCCGCCGTCGGATGGTCCGCAGGGCCCGTTGTCGCTGGCCATCGCCGGGCACGAGCGGGTGCTGCCGGAGATCAAGCACGTCGGCGAGATCGCCAAGACCTGGTACCTGCGCGAGGCGGTGGCTGCCGGTTTCGATGATGCGGTGTTCACCGACCACCGTGGTCGCTTCAGCGAGGCGACCATCTGGAACCTGGCGTTCTGGGACGGCGAAACGGTGATCTGGCCGCGGGCGAGGATGCTCGCCGGCACCACCATGGGCATCCTCCAGCGCCAGTTGGACAGGCTCGGCGCGCGCCAGTCATCGCTGAGCATCGATCAGCAGGACCTGCCGCGCCTGGCCGGCGCGGTGGTGATGAACTCCTGGACGCCGGCGGTGCCGGTGAGCCGCATCGGCGAGGTGGAACTTCCCCCTGCGCCGGAGTTCGTCGAGTTGCTGCGCAGTGCCTTCGAAGCGGAGCCGCGGGTTCGTCCCTGAGTCCGCTGTTGGGCGGTTCGCGAGCAAGCTCGCCCCTACGAAGAGCAGCGCTGCTTGTAGGAGCGAGCTTGCTCGCGAACCGCATTCACTCCAGATGCGCCGCAAATCCACTGGCCTGCGGATCGATCTCCTCGCGCAGGGTCAGCGCAGGGATGTCGTAATCACCGCCGTTCTGCCGGCGGAAGGGGATGGGCGCGGTGGTCTGGAGGTTGTCCAGGCGCTCGCCCAGCTCCTGCTCGATCTGCGCGTAGCGCAGCGCATCCACCCGGCTGGTGCGGTAGACCAGGTAGGGCGGCAGTACGTCGAAGCCGGGGTAGTGCAGCACGCCGTGGTGGATCGGGAACAGCAGATCCTCGATCGGCCCGTTGATGCCGCGAGCGCTGTAGTGCGACTCCCAGCCGCCAGTGGTGACCATCAGCATGGCGCGCTTGCCGGCCAGGTTGCCTTCACCGTAGCGGTCGCCCCAGCGGGCATCAGAGTGCTCGCCGACGCCATAGGCAAATCCATAGGCGTAGACCCGCTCGAACCAGCCCTTGAGGATCGCCGGCATGGTGAACCACCAGAGCGGGAACTGCAGAATCACCGTGTCGGCCCAGCGCAGTTTTTCCTGCTCGGCGGCGATGTCGCTGCTCTGCCGGCCGGCGGCGTAGGCACGTTTGGAATCCTGGGACGGATCGAAGCGCGCCTCGGGATCGCGGTCGAGGCTGTCGGAGGCGTCCAGCGTGGCTTTCCAGTTCATCGCATAGAGGTCGGAAACTTGTACCTCGTGGCCGGCGGCCTGCAGGCGGCGCACGGCGAAGTCCTTCAGCGAACCATTGAGCGAGCGCGGTTCGGGGTGGGCGTAGACGATCAGTACGTTCATGGAGGCGGTTTCCATATGAGAGGGGGTGTGCGCAGGATGCGATTGCCACAGGTATAGTGGAAATGAATATCCGGTATCCCAGGTATATGAATGAATAATCTGCGCAGGCTCGACCTCAACCTGCTGGTGACCCTGGATGTGTTGCTTTCCGAGCACAACGTGACGCGCGCTGCGGAGCGGCTGAATTTCTCGCAGCCCTCGGTGAGCGTGCACCTGGCGAAGCTGCGCGACATCTTCGACGACCCGCTGCTGCTGCCCGGCCCGCGCGGCATGCGCCCGACGGCGCGGGCCGAATCCCTGCGCGAACCGTTGCGCATCGCCCTGGAAGCGCTGGAGCAGGCGGTGGCGCCGTCAGCGCCCTTCGACCCGGCGCAAGCGGACAACACGTGGCGCATCGCTGCCACCGACTACGGCGAATCCACCATTCTGCTGCCGGCGTTGAGCGCCATTCGCGGCAGTGCGCCGGGCGCCCGTCTGGCGCTGCTGGAGCTATCACCGCAGCGCATCGCTCGACAGGCGGAGCAGGGCGAGATCGACCTGGCTTTCCACACCACCGAGGGCAGCCCACCAGGCATGCGTCGACGGACATTGTTCAGCGAGCGCTATGTACTGGCCGGGCGCGCCGGGCACCCGAAACTGAAGCGCAAGCCGAGCCTGGCGCAGTTCTGCCAGCTGGAGCATGTGATGGTCTCCCCCGACGGAGGCGGCTTCAGCGGCGTGACCGACGAGGCGCTGGCGGCGGTCGGCCTGAGCCGGCGGGTAGCGCTATCGGTGCCGCACTTCCTCGTCGTCATCTCGGTGCTCGCCAGAAGTGACCTAGTGGCCATGGTGCCGGCGCGGCTGGTGCGGGATAACCCGGCGTTGCGGGTGGTGGAGGCGCCGGTGGCGGTACCGGGGTACGAGATGTCGATGCTCTGGGACGAGCGTTCGCACCGCGACCCGGCACATCGCTGGTTGCGGGAGCAGATTGCCAGCGCGGTGACTTGAGGAAGTATTCACGCGCGATCCGACAGGTTGGCTTCTGCCCTGGGCGGCTCGTGAGCAAGCTCGCTCCTACGGGAGGGGAACTGGTCCTGGGCAAGCCATCACCCTAGCCCTCTCCCTTTGGGGGGCTGGGGTGAGGGGATTCAGCCTGCGGTGGAATATCCAGTCAGTCCGCGAACTTTGTCCGCAACAGGTACTTCAGCGAAGCGGCCAGCGTCTGCCCATGGCTCAGGCCGTCGAAGGCATGGAACCGCGCCTGCATGCCGGGCACCTTGGCGACATCTTCCACCAGTTGCTGGGCGGCGCGGGGCGCGCTGGGAGTAATGCCTTCACGCGGCCGGAAGGGTTCCTCGCCGCCGCGCATCAGCAACAGTTGCGCAGAGTGGCCGGCCAGCCGCTGGGCGAAGCCGTCCTGCTCCTTAAGGATCGCGCCGTCGCCCCACCACAGTGAAGGGCTCGCCGGAGCGTAGAAGCTGAACTGCTGCGGCCGGGTGAGCAGCGCGTGGAGCGTCAGCAGGCCGCCGTAGGAATGGCCCCAGAGCGTCTGTTGCGAGCGGTCGATGGGCGCCTGGGCGGCTACCGTCGGGAGCATCCGGTCGCGCATCAGATCGAGGAAGGCGTCGGCGCCGCCGCTGGGATCACCAGTGAGCGGGTCTTTCTGCTCGGCAAGCTGCGGGCGACGCGGGGTGTAGTCGCGGGTGCGGCCGCTGCGATCGATGCGCAGGGGCGTCTGGTAGCCGACGGCAATCAGCAGGGGGGCCTTGCCGTCGTTCAGTTCGCTCAGCAGTTTCTCGTCCAGCGCGCCGATGGCGGCGTTGCCATCGAGCATCCACACCACCGGGTAGCCGGCGGCGGGGGAAGGGTGGTTCGGGCGGGCGATCCACAGCTGGTAGTGACGCTGGCCGTCGGCGGAATCCAGCTTCAGCTCGCTGAAGCGGTACGCCAGGTCGTTGCGTTGCAGCAGATGGGTGTCCATTTTCTGGTCGGGGGCAGGCGCGGCGTGCGCTGCCAGCCCCGGCACGGCGAACGCCAGTGCCAGGAGGAGGCGAAGTCTCATCAGGTTTTTTCTCTAATCAGAACGACGCGGTGAGGCTGGTGTACAGCGTGCGGCCCGGTTCGTTGTAGGTGGCGGCGCCGGCGCCCTCGATGCCGTTCACGCCCTGGGCGTTGCCCTCGCGGAACAGGCGCTTGTCGAAGACGTTGTCCACCCCGGCGGTGAAGCTCAGGTTCTTCGTGAACACATAGGTGCCGCTCAGCCCGGCGATGGCGTAGGGCGAGAGCTGGTTGTTGGCGCTGCCGGTGACGCGGTCGCCGTGGTAGTCGTACTTCTTCGGCGTCTGCTTGCCGTACCAGGCGACGCTGGCTTGCAGCGACAGGGCGTCGGTGGCCTGCCAGTCGAGCATGGAGTTCAGGGTGTACTTGGGCGTCACTGAGAGTACGTCGCCGGTTTCCTTGTTTTTCGACTGCAGCATGTAGGTGAAGTTGTTGCTCCACTTCAGCTGCTCCATCAGCGGGATGGTCAGGGTGCCTTCCAGGCCCTCGACCAGCGCCTTGGGCACGTTCTCCCACTGGTAGATCGCCGCGTTGGCGTAGCTGCCGTTGCCGCCGCTGGCCTGATCGATGGGCGACAGGCCCGACTCGATCTTGTTCTTGTAGTCATTGCGGAAGTAGGTCAGGCCGGCGATCAGGCCGTCCTTCTGGAACTCGATGCCCAGCTCCTTGTTGACGCTGGTTTCCGCCTTGAGGTCCTCATTGCCCTGCAGGTAGCAGCTGGTGCTCTGGCCGTAGCAGCCCTGGCCACGGCTGTAGAGCAGGTAGTCGGGGTTGAGCTGGTAGAGGTTCGGCGCCTTGTAGGCGCGGGCGATGCCGGCCTTCAGGGTGACGGTATCGGTCAGCGCGTGGGACAGGTTCAACGACGGGCTGAAGTTGTCGCCGACCATGCTGTGGTGGTCCCAGCGCAGGCCGGGAGTGAGCATGGTGCCGGGCATCAGCTCGATGTTATCTTCGGCGAACAGCGAGAAGATCTGCGCCTGCGAGGTGGTGTCACGGTTGCTGCTGGTCAGACCCGGCACCGAGCCGCCTTCGCTGGTGGTCTGGGTGTTGGCGCTGGGGTCGTCGAGTTTCTGCTGCACCCATTCGCTGCCCAGGGTCAGGGTCTGGTCGCGCCAGGCGTGCAGCGGCAGGTTCACTTCGCCGTGGGCGGTGAGGTCACGCAGGGTGGCGGTGTAGAAATCGGTGTTGCTGAAGATGCCCTCGGTGCCGCCGGCCAGGCCTTCGTTGATGCGGCTGTTGCGGGTCTTCTCGTACTGCAGGTAGGCCATGGAGCTGCCGAAGTCCCACTCACCGCGATGGGTGATCGAGTAGTTCTCGCGGTACATGCGGTTGGTCTCGTGACCGAGCATGGACTTCACGTTGGCGTTGCTGTTGGTGTTCTGCGTATCGCCGGTGTAGATGTTGCCCTGGCGGCTGAAGCCGGCCTCGAAATCCAACGTCTGCTCGGGCGTCAGGTGCCAGCTGAGCAGGCCGTTGACGTCCTTGTTGCGCACGCCTTCACGTCCGGCGGGGAGGGTGCCGGCCTGGTTGCCGGTGCGGTTGGATTCGTGGCCGGCGTTGATGTCCCAGTCGTCCGAGTCGGTCTTGGCGACGTTTCCGTACACGCGGTAGCTGAGGGTATCGGTCAGCGGGCCATTAAGGCCAAACGTCATGCGCTGAGTGGCGCCTTCGTCGCTGTGCTGCGGGAAGTTGCTGTAGACGGTGACGTCGCCGTGGGTTTCCTTGCCCGCCTGTTTGGTGATGATGTTCACCACGCCGCCCGCCGCGCCGTTGCCATAACGCGCCGCCGCCGGGCCGCGCAGGACTTCGATGCGTTCCACCTGGTCGGCCGGCACCCAGTTGGTGTCGCCGCGCGAGTCGCGCTCGCCACGCCAGCCGTAGCGCACGGCGTTACGGCTGGAGACCGGCTTGCCGTCCACCAGGATCATGGTGTTTTCCGGGCCCATGCCGCGGATATCGATCTGGCGGTTGTTGCCGCGCTGGCCGCTGGTGGAGTTACCGGTCAGGTTGACGCCCGGCATGGTGCGGATGATCTGCGACAGGTCGCTGGCCGGCGGGCGCTTCTTGATGTCTTCGGCGGTGATGATCGACACGCCCGGCATCTGCTTGGCTTCCTCGGCGGCGGTGGCGACGATGGTCTCGCTGTCGAACTCGACGACATCGGAATCGGCGCTGGCGGCCTGTACGGCAAAGGACAGCAAGCAGCTGGACAGCAGCAGGAAGGGTGGAAGGAACTGCGTCGGACGGGACGGCATCGGTGATCTCCGGCAACTGAAAGATCGCCAAATGATAATTACTGCTATTTGCAAGTAAAGCGCATTAACTTTCTAAACACTTGCGCCGTTTTGTTGGGCCGTAACGGCCGGTAGCAACAGGTGCAGGCAGAGACCGGCCTTACCATCGTCGCAGCCGTTCTCGGCCCACAAGCGCCCGTCCGCCAGCTCGACGCCGCGCCGGGCGATGGCCAGGCCAAGGCCGAATCCGCTGGACTCCGACGGCTGCAGCCGCTGGTAGGGCTGGAAGATGCGTTCGAGGTCTGCTTCGGCGACGCCGGGACCGTCGTCGCTGACGCACAGGTGCCAGAATGTGCCCTCGCGCCAACCGCCCAGGCGCACGCTGCCACCGCGCGGGGAGTGGCGGATGCCATTGCGCAGCAGGTTTTCGATGGCCTGGGCGAAGCTGTCCAGGTGTACCTGCACCACGCAGTCGGTGCCCAGCGAGCAGGGCAGCCGCTCGGGCTCCCAGCCACTTTCGAAGCAGGCGTCCTCGCGCAGCGCTTCCCAGACCGACAGCACCAGTACCGGCTCGCGTTCCAGTTGCGGGCGCTCGGTGTCCATCCAGGCGAGGTCGAGGGTGTCTTCCAGCAGGCGCTGCATGTCCTGGATCTCGTGGTCCAGGCGCTGCCGCAGCTGGTCCGCCGGCAGGTCGCTGTCGTGGGCAATACGCAGGCGCGCCAGCGGAGTACGCAACTCATGGGACAGCGTGCGCAGCAGCAGGCGTTGCTGCGCCAGGCTGTGCCGCAGGCGGTCAGCCATGTGGTCGAAGGCCAGCGCCAGTTCGCCCAGCTCGTCGCGGCGATGGGCCAGCGGGGTGCCGGGGCCCTCGCGGTCGAGATCGTCCGCGCGCAGGGCATCGGCGCGGGCGCGCAGGCGATTGAGCGGCAGCACCAGGTGGCGATAGATCAGCAAGCCGAGGAGGGCGGCCAGCAGGGTCGGCACTACGCCGTGGCTGAACAGGTGCGTCCAGGGCGTCAGGCCGCCCGGAAGCAGGCGCTCGGGCAACTGCATGACCAGCCGGCCGCGCTCGGGATGTCGGGGGAATTCGATGCTGACGTAGGGCAACTCGTCCTGCAGGCGCCGGCTCATCGGCCAGTCAAGCTTGCGCATGAAGGTGAGGTGGCTGGATTCCTCCGCCGTCAGCGCCGTGCTTCCCAGGCTCTGCAGGTGTGAACCGATCACCGCGACCCAGGTGTCTTCGGCGGCGGACAGCTGCTGGCGGAAGCGTTCCACGCCCTCGGCGCCCTGGTGCTCCCAGACCGTTTCCGCTTGTTCTGCGTAGCGTGCCAGGTAGTCGCGGTCCTCGGTGCCGAGGAAATAGGTGCTGCGCTCCAGCGACAGGCCCCAGGTCCAGATCAGCCAGGTCAGCAGCAGGCAGAAGCCGACCTGCAGCGCGGCAATCTTCCACAGCAGCGGGTGACGGCGCATCAGTGACGTTCCGCATCCACCAGGATGTAACCCTGGCCGCGCACGGCCTGGATCTGCACCTGCTGCGCACCGATGGCGGCAAGCTTGCGGCGCAGGTTGCAGACGTGCACATCCAGCCCCCGGTCGAGGCGCGTGTAAGTGCGGTGCAGGACGCTCTGGTAGAGAAAGCTCTTGCTCAGCGCTTCGCCGGCATGGGCGCTCAGCGTCGCCAAAAGGCGGTACTCGGAATTCGTCAGGCCGGCGTGTTCACCGTTGCGGGAAACGTCCTGCAGTTCATCGTCGAACTGCAAAGAGCTTTGCCGTTGAGGCTCGCTCTGCGCGGTGCGGGCTCGATCCAGGTTGGCCCGACGCAGCAGCGCATCGATTCGCGCATCCAGTTCCGCCAGGCTGAACGGTTTGGGCAGGTAGTCGTCGGCGCCGCGGGTGAAGCCGGTGATGCGGTCCTGTTCCGCGCCCAGGGCGGACATCAGCATCACCGGTGTAGTGCGCGCGTTGCGCAGCGTATCCAGCAAGGAAAGGCCATCGACGCCGGGCAGCATGATGTCCAGCAGGACCAAATCGAAATCGTTCTGGTGGACGGCCACCAGCCCCTGGTCACCGTTCGCGCAAGTAGTGACGGCAAAGCCGCGCTCACAGAAATGACGTTCGAGGTCCAGGCGAAGACGGGAATCGTCTTCCACCAGCAAGA
Organism: Pseudomonas sp. PDM18; assembly: GCF_014852585.1. Classification (GTDB taxonomy): domain Bacteria; phylum Pseudomonadota; class Gammaproteobacteria; order Pseudomonadales; family Pseudomonadaceae; genus Pseudomonas. The sequence continues at coordinate 525,039 of NZ_JACVBX010000002.1, forward strand.
GCGAAGGGGACACAGCAGGCCTTGATGAGAATATTTACTATTTGCAACTATCTCACCCATTTCTGTCAGAAGGCAATGGCGATCTGCCGTGCACCTGTCAGAAATGGCCTCAGACCCAGCGTCGCACTCGGCCGCAGTAAGCGTCGAATTCGGAACCGAACAGCTCGCGCAGGGCACGTTCTTCCGGGCGGATCTGGAAGCGCCCGATGAACAGCACGAAAGCCGCGACGCCAAGCACCGCCAGCGCCGAACCGAGGAACACGCACCACCCCAGCAGGACGATCGCGAAACCCAGGTACATGGGGTTGCGCGTATGCCGGTAGATACCGGCGACCACCAATGAGGAGGCCGACTCCGGCTTCAGCGGGTTGACTGTGGTGCGCGCGCGGCGAAACGACGCGACTCCGGCCAGGCAGACCGCGACCCCGGCCAGCATTACCAGCAGGGTCAGCCACAGCCGGCTGCCCAGCGGATCAATCGGGCGCACCGCGAGCCACATCAGCACGGCGGTAATGATCGCCACCAGGGGCGGGGGAATACGGTGTTCCAGCCAATCCATGCTCGGTCTCCGGGCCAGTGCGGCCTTCTCCAGTGAGGTGCCTACACTAGCCCAGATTGCCGTTTTCAGCGCGGCCGGCGTACCGCCCGAACCTTGCCGCTGTTGCCGCCACCACAGTAGAAGCGCTCGCCGCCGTCGGCCTCCAAGCCGGAAACATGTACGCCTTCGGGCATGTCCAGTTGCTCCAGAACCGCGCCGGACTGCGGATCGATGCGGCGTAGCTCGCTGTAGGTCGATTCCGGCTCCCAGGTGCCATGCCAGAGTTGGCCTTCGACCCAGGTCACCCCAGTGACGAAACGATTTGAATCAATCGTACGGAGGATTTCGCCGGTTTCCGGGTCGATCTGATGAATCTTCCGGGCGCGGTACTCGCCGACCCAGAGCGAACCTTCCGCCCAGGCCATGCCGGAATCGCCGCCATTGCCCGGTGCGGGGATGGTCGAGAGCACCTTGCCGCTGGCGGGGTCGATCTTCTGGATGATGCTTTCTCCGATCTGGTACAGGTGCTTGCCGTCAAAGGCGGTGCCGGCGTGGGCCGGAACCGGGATCGACGCTTCCAGCTGACCGCTTTGCGGGTCGAGCCGGCTCAGACTGTCGCCGGTGGCGATCCAGACGTGCCGGCCGTCGAAGGTCACACCGGCGACGGTTTCGACGCCGGGGAACGGACCGTACTCCTCCAGCACCTGCGCGGGAGATTGCTTGTAGTGGGTAGTCATGGTGTTGCCCTGCACGTTAAGGGTGGGAGCCTTCAGCCTATTCAGACACCGAAGGGAGCGGGGAGTAACAAGGTCGTCGCGAATCCCGGCGCTGGCGGCAGCATCCAGCGTCGGGCGCGCCCTTGCCCGAGGGCCTGCACCAAGCCGGCTTCGGACAGCGTTTCGAGGGCGCGCTGCACGCTGCGCTGGCTGGTATCCAGCGCCAATGCCAGGGCCGAACTGGACCAGGCCTGGCCGTCACTGAGCAGCGCCAGCACTTCAGCGTTGGCTTCCTCCAGCGGAGGCGCAAGGACCACCGGATTGGCGGCGACCAGCCGATAACCGCGAGGCGTCGACTCGATACCGGCCAGGGGTTGCAGCAGGCGCCGCAGGCGGCCGATTTCCACGCGCAGGCGTGCCCGGTGGGTTTCGTCCGGGTGACGGGTGCGGAACACCCGGCCGATCAGCTCGGAACGCGCCATGTCATGGGGCCAGGCCTCGGCCAGTGCGCGGGCAAGGGCAAAGAGCACCGGGCGGCTGCCCAGTGCGAGGCTGCCCACGCGGTTGCGACAGGCGTCCACCACCAGGGCATCGGAGCGCAGCAGGTTTTCCACTTCATCCAGCGACAGCAGGCGCGTGTGCGGGGGACTGATCTGCCGGGCCGCCGGCGCATCGAGGATGCGCGCCGCCTGGTCGACCTCCGCACGCAGGGCAGGAATACCCGAAGCGGCAGCAGCCTCGGCGGCTTTGCGCAAAGCGCTCCGAGCCTCATGCGCGTGCAGCCGGCGAACGGCGATGCCGGCCGAAATCAGCCAATGCACAGCACGTAGCGGCGCGGGTAGTGATTCGGGCTCCAGCTCGGTGAGGGCGGCATGGGCTTGATCGAGCTGGCCGATGAGCAGCGCGCGGCGGATCAGCAGGTAATGGGCATGGGCAGCGTTGACCCTGTCGCCATGGAACTGCAGCACCCGCGCCGCCTGCTCCAGCGGCACCGTCGGCCAGTTCAGTTCGCGGCTGGCCAGCGCCACTTCCGCTTCGGCCACGAGGCAGCGGGCGCGCTCCCTCGGTTCGTGGGCGCCAAAGGTGCGGGCGGCGCGGCGAAGCAGGGCGCGCGCACGCGGGAAATCGCCCAGCTGGGCCATGGCGATGCCGCGCAGGGCCAGCGCCGGCGGGTCTTCGCGCAGCGCCACGCGGTTCAGCGCGCCCAGCGGGTCGCCCGTGGCCAGGGCACGAGCTGCTGCCGTGATCAGCGAATCCATGGAAATCCTGCCAACTTTGTCACTCCCGTCGAGCACGGCACGCTGCTTAGTCTAAGCCATGCCCACCGAGCCGCCGCTGGCGGAGGAGAACTGTCATGACTGCCCATCCCACCGCTACCCGCGAAGAATGGCTGGCCGCGCGCCTGGAGCTGCTGGTCGAGGAAAAGGCTCTGACCCGGCGCAGCGACGAACTGGCGCTCAAGCGCCAGGCGCTGCCCTGGGTGCTGGTCGACAAGGACTACCGCTTCGACACCGAGCAGGGCCCGGCGAGCCTTGCCGACCTGTTCGCCGGCCGTTCGCAGCTGCTGGTCTATCACTTCATGTTCGGCCCGGACTACCGTGCCGGCTGCCCGTCCTGCTCGAACATCGCCGATGGCTTCGATGGCTACGCAACTCACCTGGCGAACCATGATGTGAGCCTGCTGGCCGTCTCCCGAGCACCGCTGGAGACATTGCTGGTCTACCGTCGGCGCATGGGCTGGAGCTTCCCGTGGGCGTCATCCCACGGCAGCGGGTTCAACTATGACTTCAATGTGTCTTTCACCGAGGCGCAGCAGCGCGGTGGGGAGGTCGACTACAACTTCCGCCGCGCAGGCCCCGCTGCAGGTCCTGCGCCGGCGCCTGTGGTGGAAATCGCCGCCTGCTGCGGCACCGACGTGGCGACCTTCACCCGCGACCTGCCGGGGATGAGCAGCTTCGTGCGTGAAGGCGACAACATCTATCACTGCTACTCCACATACGCACGCGGGCTGGACGCGCTCTGGGGGCTGTTCCAGTGGCTCGACCGTGCGCCTTTGGGGCGCAACGAGCAGGGCATCTGGTGGCGCCGGCACGACGAGTATTAAGTCTCACACCGCCTTGCGGTAATCCGGTCGCAGCCTTGCCAGCAGTGCTGCGGCCAGGTCCAGCGCCGAGCACAGCAGGAAGTAGAGTAGGGCGACGAACAGGAATATTTCCGTGGGATGGACCATTACCCGGTTGCTCACCTGGGTGGCGACGAAGGAGAGCTCGCCGACGCCGATCACGTAGGCCAGCGAGGTGTCCTTGATCAGCGAGACCCATTGATTCAAGAAGGACGGCAGCATGATCGGCAGCGCCTGCGGCAGGATCACCAGGGTGAGCACCTGCCACGGGCGCAGGCCCAGCGCGCGGGCGGCGTCCCACTGGCCCTTGGGCAGGCTTTCGATGCCGGCGTGCACCGAGTGCGCCAGATAGGCCCCGCCGATCAGCGAGAGCGCGCAGACCACCGTACCCAGCGCCGGCACGTCGAAGTGGAAGACGATGGGCAGTAGGAAGTAGGTCCAGAAGATCAGCATCAGCACCGGGATCGCGCGGAAGAAGCCAAGGAAGCCCACCAGCAGCAGGCGCGGTTTGCCGCGCAACACTGACAAGGCAATGCCCAGCGCAAGGCCGATGACCGCAGAGACGATGCCGGAGGCCAGCGCTAGCAGGATGGTCAGCGCGGCGCCGCCCAGCGGGCCGTCGGGGTAGGCGCCGACGAGGAAATAGGAGAGGTTGTCGTGGATGACGGAGAAGTCCATGTCAGGCTCCCTGGCGGTAGCGGCGGGTCTGCTGCAGCGCCTGGCCCAGCGCCTCGATCAGCGCGATGGCGCCGATGTAGAGCAGGGTGGCGACACCGAACGCCTGGAAGGTCTTGAAGGTCTGCGTCTCCACCTGGCGCGATGCGTAGGACAGCTCCGCCAGCCCGATGGCCATCGCCAGCGAGGAGTTCTTCAGCGCGTTCATGTATTGCCCCATCAGCGGTGGCAACGCGGTGCGCAGCGCCTGCGGCAGGATTACCCAGCGCCACACCTGGATTGGGCGCAGGCCCAGCGCCATGCCAGCGTCGCGCTGCTGCTCGCTTACCGAGGCGATGCCGGCGCGGAATTCCTCGGCGATGAACGCTGTGGTGTAGAGCGTCAGGCCCCAGGCGGCGGCGAGGAATTCGAACGACGGCCACGCCAGAGCGCCCAGCTCATGGGGCGTATTCAGCCAGAACACGAAGTCCTCCGGGAGCAGCGCCGGCACGCCGAAGTACCAGAAGAACAGCTGTACCAGCAGCGGCGTATTGCGAAACAGCGCGAGATAGGCCCGCGCCGGCCACGACAGCCAGCGCGACTTCGCCTGCCGGGCAATCGCCAGCGGCGCGCCGAGCAGGGTGGCGACCACGCAGCAGAACAGGGAAATACCGAGGGTGAGCAGGAAGCCGTCGAGCAGCCAGCTCAGGTAGGTCGGGGCGAGCAGTTCGCCGAACATCGTGAAAGTCCATCAGAGGGCAGGAAAGGCAACGCCCCACGGGTGTGGGGCGTGCGGTGGTGCGCTGCGCGGGGCGGGGATCAGCTCTTGTCGCCGATCTTGTACAGGCGCGCCAGGGGCGTCTTGGTGGTCGGGCCGAACCAGGTGTCGTAAATCTTCTGCGCCTGCCCGTTGGCTTCCAGCTCGGTGAGGCTCTGGTTGACGAACTCGCCCAGGGCTTTTTCACCCTTGGGAATGCCGACGCCGATCAGATCATTGGAAATGGTGAAGGGCGGCACCTCGTACTTGTCCTTGTCCGGCACGTTGGCCAGCAGGCCGATCAGCTTCGGACCGTCCTGGGTGATGGCCTGGACCTGGCCGTTGCGCAGGGCGGTAAAGGCGAAGGGCGTGTCGTCGTAGGCGATGACCTTGGCGCCGGGGAATTTCTCGCGCAGCACGCCTTCATTGACCGTGCCCTTGTCGACGCCCACGCGCCATTTGTTCAGGTCTTCCGGCGACTTCAGGCTGCCCTTGCGCACGATGAACTGCTGCCCGGATGAGAAGTAGGGGATGCTGAAATCCACCTGCTCGGCGCGCTCGGGGGTGATGGTGAAGTTGGCCAGCACCAGGTCGACCTTGTTTGCGGTCAGCAGCGGGATGCGGTTGGCAGGGTTGGTCGGCAGGACTTGCAGCTTGACGCCGAGCTTGTCGGCCAGGGCCTTGGCGTAATCCACGTCGAGGCCTTCGATCTGCTTGCTCTTGCCGTCCACGAAGCCGAACGGCGGGTTGCTGTCGAACGCGGCGACGCGCAGCACGCCGGCTTTCCTGATGTCTTCCAGACGGTCGGCATGGGCCAGTCCGGAGAGGACGGCCAGGGCGAGGGCGGTAACGGCAGTGAGTTTCTTCATGAACATCCAGCTCCTTCTCGGGCCCCGTTCGTGCGACGGGTTCCCGTGATGATCGATTACGCGCCTTCGAGGGTGTCAAAGGCCCGTTCCAGAGCGGCGGGGATGGCCCACCGGCGGTGCCGAGTGTGGCAGCGCAGCGGTGGCGGGGAGAAGGAATGAATTCGTCTAGCTAATAACCTGAAGAAATATAAAGGAAGAGTTTAGATAACCGTTTTGCAGTGATTGCACCGCCACTGACCGGAGCAACCCTCTAGGAGCGAGCTTGCTCGCGAACCGCATGGCTCGGGATTTGTTCGCGAGCCAGATTCGTAGAGTGCATAGCGCGCCAGCGCGATCCGCCGCGAGGAACGAGTCAATCGGCGGATAACCCGTTCCGGGTTATGCGCCCTACGGTCTAGTCCTGCGCTCGGATCAGCCCTCTCCCAAGGGGAGAGGGGTACCGTTGGGTGCAGGATGAGACCGCAGCGTCAGACGTCACGATCTGCCCCCTCTCCCTGAGGGAGAGGGCTGGAGGGAGGGGAAAGCACAGCACGAAATTTCCGGGGAAAGACAGTTGCTCCTACGTGACCGATACCCTTGGTTCAGGGTTTCCAGCGCGCAGCGCTGATATCCACCGCGCGCGGCAGGATGCGCTCTGCTAGGAACAGGTCGGCCGTGCGCTGCTGCGCGGCGATATCCGCATCACCCACCGGCTGAATGGGCGAGGGCGGGCGGTGCTTGAAGGTTTCCTCGATCACCGCCGGCGCCAGCCCGGTCACGCGCGCCATGATCGCCACGCTGCCGGCTTCGTCGCTGCGGGTCAGCGCCTCGGCTTCGTTGAGAGCGTCCAGTACCTTGTGAATGAACGTCGGGTTGGCGCCCGCGTACTCGCGGCTGGACAGGTAGAACGGCCCGCTCAGGCCGACTGCCGAGCCGTCCGCCAGCAAGCGCGCATGGCCGTCCAGCAACAGCGCCGAATACCAAGGGTCCCAGATCGCCCAGGCATCCACCCGCCCGCTCTCGAACGCGGCGCGGGCATCGGCGGGCGTCAGGTACAGCGGCTGGATGTCCTTCAAGCTCAGACCTTCCTTCTGCAGCAGGCGCAGCAGCAGGTTGTGCGAGCTGGAGCCCTTCTGGAATGCCACGCGCTTGCCCTTGAGATCGGCGACGCTGCGGATCGGGCTGTCCTTGGGCACCACCACGGTTTCCGCCTGCGGCTTGGGCGGTTCGACGCCGACGTAGAGCAGGTCGGCACCGGCGGCCTGGGCGAAGATCGGCGGGATGTCGCCGGTGGAGCCGATATCCAGGCTACCGACGTTCAATGCTTCGAGCATTTGTGGCCCGGCGGGGAATTCGATCCACTGGATCTGCGTCTGCGGGAAGCGCTTCTCCAGCAGGCCGCGCTCTTTGGCCAGCACCAGGCTGACCGAGGCCTTCTGGTAGCCGATGCGCAGTTGCGTCTGGTCCTGCGCCTGGGCCGTGCCGGTCGCAATCAGCAGCAGAGCGGCGAGCAGTCGATTGAACAGTCTCACAGGCTCAATCCTTCCAGTCATGGGAAGGTTTCTCCCAGAGGTTGATCCCGCCTTCCACGGCGTAACGATCGATCTCCGCAAGCTCCTCGGCGCTGAACACGAGGTTGTCCAGCGCGGCAACATTCTCGACGATCTGTTCCGGCCGGCTGGCGCCGATCAGCGCGGAGGTCACACGGGCATCGCGCAGCACCCAGGCCAGCGCCAGTTGCGCCAGGCTCTGGCCGCGGCGCTGGGCGATTTCGTTCAGTGCGCGGGCACGGCGCAGATTGTCCTCGGACAGGTGCTCCGGCCGCAGCGAAGCGCCGCCCGGCTGGTTGACCCGCGCATCGGCCGGTACGCCGTGTAGGTAACGGTCGGTGAGCAGCCCCTGGGCCAGTGGGGTGAAGGCGATGACGCCCGCGCCCAGTTCGTCGGTGGTAGCCAGCAGGTCCTTTTCTACCCAGCGATTAAACAGGTTGTAGGCCGGCTGGTGGATCAGCAGCGGCACCTTCCATTCCTTCAGCAGCGCGGCGAGTTCGGCGGTCTTGCCGGCGGAATAGGATGAGATGCCCACGTACAGCGCCTTGCCCTGCTGCACCGTGCTGGCCAGCGCGCCGGCGGTTTCTTCCAGCGGCGTGTCCGGGTCGAAGCGGTGCGAGTAGAAGATGTCCACGTAATCCACGCCCAGCCGCTTAAGGCTCTGGTCGAGACTGGAGAGCAGGTACTTGCGGGAGCTGCCGCCCTGGCCGTAGGGGCCGGGCCACATGTCCCAGCCGGCCTTGGTGGAAATCACCAGCTCGTCGCGGTAAGCGGCGAAGTCTTCACGCAGCAGGCGGCCGAAGTTGATCTCGGCGCTGCCATAGGGCGGGCCGTAGTTGTTCGCCAGGTCGAAGTGGTTGATGCCCAGGTCGAAGGCGGTGCGCAGCAGGGCGCGCTGGCGGTCCAGCGGTACGCTGTCGCCGAAGTTGTGCCACAGGCCCAGGGAGAGGGCGGGCAGCACCAGCCCGCTACGGCCGACGCGGCGGTAGGGGACACGCTGGTAGCGGTCGGGGTGCGCGAGGTAGGTCATGCAAACTCCTTGGTAAACGGGCCGCAGAGGGGGCGGCCGGTGAATCGTCAGATGCTGTAGCGGTTGGCTGGGCGTTTGAGCCCGAGGTGGTCGCGCAGGGTGCTTCCGCTGTACTCGAGGCGGAACAGTCCGCGTCGCTGCAGCTCAGGCACGACGTAGTTGGCAACGTCTTCCAGGCCCCCGGGCAGGTGCGGCACCAGCACGTTGAAGCCGTCGGCGGCGCCGCCTTCGAACCAGGCCTGGAGCTCGTCGGCGATCTGCGCCGGCGTGCCGATCAGGCTGTAGTGCCCGCGACCGCCAGCGATGCGCCGGCCCAACTGGGCAAGGGTGAGGTTCTCGCGCCCGGCCAGTTCGGTGAGCAGCAGTTGGCGGCTGCGCTGTCCGCTGTCAGTAAGCGGTAGCTCGGGCAACGGGCCATCCAGGGGGTAGGCGGAGAGGTCGAAGTTGCCGAGCATGCGCGACAGCAGCGCGACGCCGACCTGCGGTTCCACCAGCTCCTGAAACTCCTCGAACTTCTCCTGCGCCTCGGCCTGGCTCTGGCCGACCACCACGAACACACCGGGCATGATGCGCAGCTCATCCGCGCTGCGGCCGAAGCGCGGCAGGCGGCCTTTCAGGTCGTTGTAGAAGTCGCGGGCGGCGGCCAGCGAGGTCTGCGCGGTGAATACCACTTCGGCAGTCTGCGCGGCCAGCTCGCGGCCGGCCTCGGAACTGCCAGCCTGGACGATCACTGGGCGGCCCTGTGGCGAGCGCGCGACGTTCAGCGGGCCCTGCACGCGGAAGTGTTCGCCCTCGTGGTTCAGTACATGCAGCTTGGCCGGGTCGTAGTACTGCCCGCTGGCCTTGTCGCGAGTGAAGGCGTCGTCTCCCCAGCTGTCCCACAGGCCGGTGACCACTTCGTGGAATTCCCGCGCGCGGGCATAGCGCTCGGCGTGGCCGAAGTGTTCCTGGCGGTTGAAGTTCAACGCCTCGGCGGCGGCGTCGGAGGTCACCAGGTTCCAGCCCGCACGCCCTTCGGAGATGTGGTCGAGCGAGGCGAACTTGCGCGCCACGTGGTACGGCTCGTTGTAGCTGGTGGTCACGGTGCCGATCAGGCCGATGCGCTCGGTCACGGCCGCCAGTGCCGAGAGCAGGGTCAGCGGCTCGAAGTGATCAGAGCGTGCCATGCGACTGGCGATGTCGCCGGTGGGCGCGGCAACGCTGTCGGCGACGAAGACGGCGTCAAACTTCGCCGCTTCGGCCACCTGCGCCAGGCGCTTGTAGAGGCGGAAGTCGAGGCCGCCGTTGGCCGGCACGTCCGGGTGACGCCACGCTGAGACGTGGTGCCCGGTGGCCATGAGGAAGGCGCCAAGGGAAAGGGTGCGTGTCATGTCGGTTTTCCTGTGTGTCCGTCGGGTTGTTGGACGCAAGGCGGCGTGGGTGTTGTTGTCGGCGGCGCCGGGGCGAGCCGGCGCCGCTTGCTGCAAACGATCAGAAATCCTTGCGCAGCTCGACGCCGAAGTAGCGGCCGTCGTCGCGCGGCACCATGCGATAGACGTAGCTGCCGCCGGTGGCCAGCAGGGGCGAATAGGACTTATCGGTGAGGTTCTTGCCCAGCAGGGCGACGCGCCAGCCGTCGTTGTAGTCGGCCAGGGCGATGCTGGCGCCCCACAGGCCGTAGGCGCCCTGGATGGTATCGGGGTTCTGGCTGAGGTCGTACTGCACCTTGTCCTGCCAGCTGTAGTCGGTGCCCAGTTCCACATCCAGACCGTTGTCTAGCGGGATGCTGTAGTCGGCGCGCACGTAGCTCTTCCAGTCCGGCGAGAAGGGCAGCGGCTTGCCATTGACGTTGCATGCCGCCGCCGCGCCGGCCGGGCAGGCGAAGCTGTCGATGCGCGCCTTGGTGTAGGCGACGGCGCCGGAGAGCTTCAGCTGGCGGGTGGCCTGGTAGCTGAAGTCCAGCTCGGCGCCCTCGGTCTTCACCTTGCCGGCGTTGATCAGGCGCGTCACCACCTGCCCGGCGACGGTGTCGTAGAAGTTCGCCTGGTAGTTGTCGTAGACGGTGTGGAATACCGCGAGGTTGGCGGTCAGGCGATTGTCCAGCGCGGTGGCCTTCAGGCCCGCTTCCCAGGAGTTGGACGTCTCCGGCTTGAGCGCCTCGGTGTCGCGCGGCTGCATGTTGAAGAACACGTTGTAGGCCGGGCCCTTGTAGCCGCGCGAGTAAGTGAGGTAGCTGGTGAGCTGCTCGCTGAGGTCGTACTGCAGGCCCAGGCGGCCGGACCAGCCGTCCTCGTCGGTGGAGCCGGAACTGGAGGTGGACGGCTGGATGCCGGTTACCGCCGTGGCCGAGGTGGAGCGGCGGCGGTGGTCGTACTCCAGCTCGTCGTGGGTATAGCGCAGGCCGGCGATGCCGCGGAAGTCGTCGGTGAAGTTCAGCGTGCTCTCGCCGAAGATCGCGTAGGTGTCGCTGCGCGTGCCGTAGTCGGCCACGCCGGTGTTCTGCGCGGTGGTGGAGGTCACGACGCGGCGGTAGGTCTCGTCGTCCACGGCGTGCATGTAGTACAGGCCACCGACGTATTCGAGGAACTCGCCCTTGGGTGAGGCCAGGCGCAGCTCCTGGGAGTACTGGTCGTAGTTCAGCTCGCCCTTGTCGTGGGAGCTGGGGATGCTCGCGGTGACCTGGGACAGACGATCGCCATCCTGCCACTGGGTGTTGTCCCAGCCGCGCCAGGCGCTGATGGAGGTCAGGGTGTAGTCGCCCAGGTTCCAGTCCAGCTGCGCCGACAGGCCCTTGTTGGTGTCGTCGACGTGGGTGCGGTAGTCGCTGTTGATCTTGCGGTTGTCGCTGTCTGGCGTCACCGGCCGCAGCGCGTTGGCGAAGGCCGGGCTGGTGGTGCTGGTGATGACGCCGCTGGGGCTGTCGTCGTTGCCGTGCATGTAGTCGGCGATCAGGGTGACCTTGAGGTCGTCGCTGGGGGTGAGCTCGAACTTCGTGCGCGCGCCGGCGCGGTTGTAGCCGTTCACCTCATGACCGTTGTAGACGTTGTTCACATTGCCGTCGTAGCTGCCCAGCAGGGTGGTGACGCTGGCCTTGAGCTTGCCAGGGATCAGCGTGCCGCCGATGCCGAAGCGGGTGCGGTTCTCGTTGCCGCCGCCAAAATGCGAATAGTCGATGTAGCCGCTGGTTTCGTCCGGCACCTCGCGGGTGACCACGTTGAGCACGCCGGCCGAGGCGTTCTTGCCGAACAGCGTGCCCTGCGGGCCGCGCAGCACTTCGATGCGCTCGACGTCGAGCAGGTCCAGGGTCGCCTGGCCGGGACGGCCGAGCACCACGCCGTCGATCACTGTGGAGACGCTCGGCTCGACGCCCGGGGAAGTGGAGATGGTGCCCACGCCCCGGACGAACAGCGAGGTGTCCTTGTTCGAGGCGCCGGTGCGGAAGTTCAGGGTCGGCACCTGCTGGACGATGCTCGACACGTTATTGCGGTTGTCGCGCTCCAACTGCTCGCCATCGATCACCGAGACGGCCACCGGGACCTTCTGCAGCGACTCCTCACGGCGCGTGGCGGTAACGGTCACCGCTTTCAATGTCGGCGCAGAGTCGGCGGATTGGCCGTCGCCATTGGCGGTTTCGGCTGCCTGCACGCTGCAGGCCAGTGCGCCGATCACGCTGGCGATGCCCAGGGCCAGCGCGCTGCGCCGACCAGTGTAATGCGGACGGCCGAGCGTCCCCCGATGTTGCGATTGCATAGCCACTCCTTCGTGCCCTGGTCCGCCCTCGGTTCGTGCCGGGGCGCTCTTTATCTGCGGGACTGTCACGAGCGCTCGCTCGTGCGAGTGGCTGGATTCGTTGCGGACAGTTTGTGTTGTTAGCGCTAACATCGGCGAGTATCCTGAATCGCCAGATAGATCGTCAAATAATTAAAAATTACGTTTATATTCCTTAAGTAGAATTCCAGCACCGAGCAGCAGGAGAGCCGCGTTGGCCAACCAGACACCCCGCAAACGCCGTGGCGCAGGACGCGTGACGCTGACAGCGGTCGCCGAACTCGCAGGCGTTTCCGCCATCAGCGTGTCGCGCTACTTCAACCAGCCGGCACAATTATCGGACGACCTGCGCGAGCGCATCGGTGCAGCGGTGAAGGAGCTGGGCTACGTGCCCAACCAGGTGGCTGGAGGCCTGGCTTCGGCGAGGGGCAGGATAGTGGGAATGGTGGTGCCGAATATTTCCGGGCCGATCTTCGCCGACACCATCCAGGCCTTCAGCGACACCCTGGCCGCCCACGGCTACCAGTTGCTGCTGGCTTCCAGCTACTTTTCCGAGGACAAGGAAGAAAACGCCGTGCGCGCCTTCCTCGGCTGGAACCCGGCGGCGCTGGTGCTCACCAGCCACTTTCACAGTGCCGCAACCGAGAAGCTGATTGCCGGCGCGGACATGCCGGTGGTGGAGGTCTGGGACTACCAGCCCGGGCGCGCGCCGATCCAGGTCGGGTTTTCCCACCACCAGGTTGGCGTGGACGCAGTGCGCTACCTGCACGGCAAGGGCTACCGGCGAATCGCCTTCGTGCAGAACAGCGCGCCCGGCGACTTCAGCGCGCTGGATCGCCGCGATGGTTACGCCGATACCCTGCGCGAGCTGGGCGGCGCCCCTTGGATGTTCGTGCCTACCGAAAGCGCGCCCTTCGACGCCGGTCGGCAGGCCATGGAGGCGTTGATGGCGCGAGGAGTGCAGCGGCCGGAGGCAATCATCTTCGCCAACGACAACCTCGCCGCCGGCGGCCTGCTTGCCGGCCAGCGCGCCGGGCTGAAGATTCCCGAGGATTGCGCGGTGTTGGGCTTTGGCGACTATCCCTTTGCCCCGATGCTGCTGCCGAGCCTATCGACCATCAAGCCACCGGCCCGCGAGATCGGTGAGATCGCCGCGCTGCGCGTGCTGCAGTCGATCGGCGTGTTGCCGCTGGAGGGCGCGGTGGAGCGCTTGAACCTGCTCGGCTGCCGGGTGCTGGAGCGCGAGAGCGGCTGATAACCTGATGCCCCTGTAGGAGCAAGCTCGCTCCTACAAAAAAGCCACACGGGCTGGGTTACTTCGTCAGCAGGTCGATCACTTCCTGGTCGCTGAGCTGATGGAAATCGCGGTAATGGTCGCCCACCGCGCGAAACGGCGATGGGGTGTCCAGGCAGACCAGCGCATCCACCTCATCGCGTAGCTTCTGCACCGTTTCCGCCGGCCCCACCGGCACGGCGAGCACCACCTTGTGCGGATGCTGTGCACGCAGGCACTTGAGCGCGGCGCGCATGCTGCTACCGGTGGCCAGCCCGTCGTCGACCACGATCAGGTCGCGGTCCTCCAGCTGCGCCGGGGCCTTCACGCCGCGGTAGAGGACGCGGCGGCGCTCCAGCTCGCGGATCTGCTCCAGCACCTGCTGCTCGAACCATTCCGGCGGCGGGTCGAAGCGCTCGATCATCTGCTCGTCCACCACCCAGTTCGGTTCGGGGCCGTCAACGATGGCGCCAAGGGCGAACTCCTCGTTGCCCGGCGCGCCGATCTTGCGCACCAGCAGCACGTCCAGCGGGGCACCGAGGATGCGGGCGATCTCCTTGGCAACGGGTACGCCGCCACGGGGCAGGGCAAGGATCAGCGGGGCGACCAGGGGCATGTCGCGCAGGACCATCGCCAGGGCGATTCCGGCGTGGCGACGGTTGGTATAGCGCGGACTGGGCATCTGACCCCTCCTTTCGCGAGTCACAGCAACTTGTCCAGGGTGATGGGCAGCTCGCGGATGCGTTTACCGGTTGCATGGTAGACGGCGTTGGCGACCGCTGCCGCCACGCCGACAATGCCGATTTCGCCCACGCCCTTGGAGCCCAGCGGGTTGACCACGGCATCCGGCTCGTCGACGAACAGCACCCGGATATCGCCGATATCCGCCTGCACTGGAAGGTGGTATTCGGCGAGATTGTGGTTCATGAAGCGCCCCAGGCGATGATCCATCAGGCTGGCCTCGTGCAGCGCCATGCTCACACCCCAGACCACACCGCCGAGGATCTGGCTGCGCGCGGTTTTCGGGTTGACCACCCGGCCCGCCGCGATGGCACTGACCACGCGGCGCACGCGCACCGTGCCCAGCGCTTCGTCTACCGCGACCTCGACGAACACCGCCGAGTGGGTTGCCGTGGTGTAGCGTTGGCGCAGGGGCGACGGGTGCGCAGTAGCGCTGGCCTGCAAGCTGCCGTAGCGCTGGAACAGTTCGGTGAAGCTGACACGGTGCTCGGCGGTCTTCGCCTGCAATTGGCCGTCGCGGCACTGCACCTGGCCGTCGGAGAAATGCTGGAAGGGGCCGCAGGGCAGCTGTCGCGCCGCATCCAACAGGTTCTGCCGCAGCGCCAGGCAGGCGTCGAGCACCGCGCTGCCCACCGACGACACGGTGAATGAGCCGCCCTGCAGCGGTGCCTGCGGCAATGAGGAATCACCCAGCACGAAGCGCACCTTCTCCGGCGGCAGGCCGAGGGTTTCGGCGGCGATCTGGGTCATGGCGGTGTAGGTGCCGGTGCCAATGTCGGTGGTGGCGCTGGCGACCACCACGCCGCCGTTGGCTGTCAGGGCGGCGCTGGCGCTGGCGGGCATCTGCAACGCCTCCCAAACGCCAGTGGCCATGCCGAAGCCGATGCGCTGGTCGCCTTCGCGCAAGGTGCCGGGTGCGGGCATTTGCGCCGGCCAGCCGAACTGCCGAGCACCCTCGCTGTAACAGTCGCGCAGCGCCTTGCTGGAATAGGGCTTGCCGAGGTTCTGGTTGGTGTCGGTAAAGTTGATCAGGCGCAGGTGCAGCGGATTGATCCCGGCGGCCCAGGCCAGTTCGTCCATCGCGCATTCCAGCGCATGGACCCCCTCTGCAGCACCGGGAGCGCGCATATCCAGCGGTGTGTAGACGTCCAGTGGCACCAGTCGATAAGTGAGACGAACGTTGTCGCAGCGATAGAGCATCCCCGACCACTCCGCGACATGCGCGGTGAACTGCTCGAAGCGCGAGGTCTGCCCCGTCACCTGGTGCACCAGGCCCAGCAGCCGTCCTGTTTCATCCGCGCCTAGCGTCAGGCGCTGGACGGTGCGCGGGCGGTAACCGAAGGTGAACTGTTGCTGGCGGGTCAGCACGACACGTACCGAGCGTTTCAGCTTGAGCGCTGCCATGGCCGCCAGCGGCAACTGGTACTGAGGGCGCAGACCGGAACCGAAGGCCCCACCGACGAAGGCCGCCTGCACCCGTACCTGCGAGGGCGCAAGCTTTAGCACGTGGCACAGATAGCTCTGGCTGTTCTGCGCGCCCTGGGTCTTGTCGTGCACCAGCAGGCTGCCGTCGCTCTGGACGATCACCGTGGAAGCGTGCGGCTCCATGGGATTGTGGTGCTCCACCGGCAGCTCGTATTCGGCCTCGATGCGTACCGGCGCGCTACACAGCACACCATCGGCATCACCGCGCGGCCCCGGCAGCTCGGCAGGTGCGGGAATGGCTTCTGCCTGGTTCTTGCGCAGATCGGTGGAGTGAGGCTGCGACTCGTACTCGACCTGCACCAGCGCGGCGGCATGCCGGGCGGCCTCCAGGTTGTCCGCCACGACCAGCGCCACCGGCTGGCCGTTGTACAGCACGCGGTCGTTGAACAGCGGGCGGAAGGAGGAGCCGTCGGCGGAATCCTGGTCTTCATAGCTGTCGTCATCGGCGGCCAGCGGCGGCCGGTTCAGGTGCGTCATCACCAGCTGCACGCCGGGCACGGCGCTGGCGGCCTGGCTGTCGATGGCGAGGATGCGGCCACGGGTGATGCTGCTGCTGACCACCGCGCCATGCAGCAGGCCATCTGCGAGGTACTCGGCGGCGTAGCGCGCGGCGCCGGTGACTTTCAGCGGGCCGTCGACGCGATCCAGCGGCATGCCGATGGGGCGGGGCAGTGGGCTGTTCATTGCGCACCTCCGGCTGCCTGCTGCAGCGTGCGGACGATGCTGCGCCGCGCCAGTTCCACCTTGAAGGCGTTGTCGCTCAGCGGTTTGGCCTTGCGCAGAAAGTGCTCGGCGCAGCGCTGGAAGTGCGTCGTCTCGGGAGGGTTGCCCAGCAACAGGTCCTCCGCCTCGGCATCGCGCCAGGGTTTGTGCGCCACGCCGCCCAGGGCGATGTTGACCTGGGCGATGCGCCCGTCGCCGTCGAGCAGCAGGCCAACCGCCACCGACACCAGCGCGAATGCATAGGAGGCGCGATCACGCACCTTGAGGTAGGCGCAGTGCTGCGCAAAGCCTTCGCCGGGCAGTTCGATGCCCAGCACCAGCTCGTCGTCGGCGAGGATGTTGTCCTCCTGCGGGCGGCTGCCGGGCAGACGGTGGAACTGCTCGAAGGACAGGCAGCGCTGCGCCTGCGGGCCGCGCACGTGGACCACGGCATTCAGCGCGGCCAGTGCCACGCACAGGTCGGACGGATGCACCGCCACGCACTGCTCGCTGGCGCCGAGGATGGCGTGCTGGCGATTCAGGCCGTCCTTCGCCGGGCAGCCGCTGCCGGGCTCGCGCTTGTTGCAGGGAACGGCGCGGTCGTAGAAGTAGTGGCAGCGGGTGCGCTGCAGCAGGTTGCCGCCGGTGCTGGCCATGTTGCGCAGCTGCGGCGAGGCGCCGGCGAGAATGGCGCGGCTGATCAGCGGGTAGCGCTCGACCACCTGCGGGCTGGCAGCGAGCGTGGCGTTGTCCACCAAGGCGCCGACGTAGAGGCCGCCGGCCTCCGTGTCACGCAGTTCGCGCAGGGGCAGGGCGTTGATGTCGATCAGCCGCTCGGGGCGTTCCACCCCTTCCTTCATCAGGTCCACGAGGTTGGTGCCGCCGGCGATGAAGCGGCTGCGCGGGCCGGCCAGTGCCACGGCCTCGTCGATACCGGCGGGGCGGCTGTAGGCGAAGGGAGTCATAGGTCCTCCAGGCGGCTGGCGGGCAGGGCATCCTCGATGGCGTCGAGGATGTTCGGGTAGGCACCGCAACGGCAGAGATTGCCGCTCATGCGCTCGCGCAGGTCGTCGCGGTCGTGGGGCACCGGTTCCCTGGCCAGGGCGACCGCCGAGCAGATCTGCCCTGGCGTGCAGTAACCGCACTGGAAGGCGTCGTGGCGGATGAATGCGGCTTGCATCGGATGCAGTTCGTCATCGCGAGCCAGGCCCTCGATGGTGGTCAGCCGGTGGCCGCCGAGCATCACGGCCAACAACAGGCAGGCGTTAACCCGGCGGCCGTCCAGCAGCACCGTGCAGGCGCCGCACTGGCCGTGATCGCAGCCTTTCTTGCTGCCGGTGAGTTGCAGCTGCTCGCGCAGCAGGTCGAGGGTGGTGGTCCAGGGCAGCACCTGAAGCTGCCGTTCCTCGCCGTTGAGGATCAGGCGAATACTCTGTGCCGCCATGGACGGTGCGCGATTCCCAGTCATGGAGCCTCCAAAGGATGGGTGGCTTGCCTGGGCTGTGAGTGAGGGGATGGCCGATGGTTCGGAAATTCCGCGCGAACGGTCGGCGCGCCGTCGCTCCTTCGGTTTGAACATCGGCCCGCCCCGTTACTCCTAGTGGTAAGTCCTCCCAGAAGAGACGCCGATGAATACCCACGTCACCCGGCACGCCGCGCCACGCGAGATATCCGCCCAGCGCACCGTCACCTGGCACCTGACGCTGTTCATCCTGATACTGATCGGGGCGCTGGGAGTAAGCGGCGCGGTGATGGGGCGCATTGCCTCGCTGCAGGACCAGATGGCTCGCGAGCAAACGCGCTTCTACGCTGGCAAGGCATTGCAGAACCGCATCGCCGCATCTGAATCGCTGATCCGCACCTACGCCTTCTGGAACGATGCCTACCGCTACCTCAATCCGCCGCTCAACACCGACTGGGCCTACCGCGAGGACAACGTCGGCCCGCTGCTGTACACCGCCAACGAGTACGAACTGGTCTGCGTACTCAACCAGGCGGGCGAGGAGTACGTGATGCTCGACGGCCAGCCGACTCGCAGTCACTGCGCCGGCGAGATGCCGGTGAACCTCGATGAACTGCGCGAAGCCGCCACGGAGGCCGCGCGGCATGATGCGGTGGTAACGCGTTACGTGACCCTGGGCGGTCAGCCAGCCATTGCCACCGCTGCGCTGGTCCGACCGACCCGAGCCGACCCGCCTCTGGACGGTCCGTTGATGATCTTCGTCGACCGGCTCACCCCCGCCAAACTTCAGAAAGTGGCGCGGGATTTCGGCCTGGCCGTACTGGAGGTACGCGCCGACGACGCGCGGATCAGCGACGGCAGTGCCGTCAGCCTGGGTAATTCGGGCTTCGAACTGAGCTGGCACACACCCACGCCCGGCAGCGACATGCTGCAGCGCCTGGCCGGCAGCTGGGCGGTGGTGGTACTGCTGCTGTTGGTTTTCCTGGTCTGGCTGGTTCGCGCCTCCATGGCCAATGCCCGGGTGGTGGATCATTACCAGCGCAGCCTGAAGGCCAGCAACCAGGCGCTGGAGACCAGCGAGCAGCGCTTCAAGGCAATCGCCGAGGCGAGTTCCGACTGGATCTGGGAAATCGACGAGAACTTCCGCCTTAGCTATCTTTCCGCGCGCTTCGAAACTCTCACCGGCTACCGCATCAACGACTGGCTGGGCCGACGCATTGACGATCTGATCACCTGCGACACGACGAGCCTGGTCGCCTGGCTGGAGAAAGTCCCCCAGCAAGGCCATTCCACCACCCTGACCTGCGGGTTCCGAGACGCCCACGGGCTGCGGCGCATCTGCAAGTTCACCGCCTCCGGGGCGGGCGGGCTCGGTTATCGCGGTACCAGCGCGGACATCACCCATGAGGTCGAGGCCCACGCGCGCATCCAGCACCTGTCGCTTCACGATGCCCTGACCGGGCTGCCCAACCGCGCCAAGCTCGCCAGCTTCATGGATGACCTGCTGGGCAGCGGTCGCGAGGAACAGCTGGCGGTGCTGATGCTAGACCTGGATCGCTTCAAACCCATCAACGACACGCTCGGCCACCCGGCGGGCGATGCCGTGCTGCAGATAGTTGCCGAGCGCCTGCGCGACTCGATTCGCGGCGAGGACCTGGTGGCGCGCCTGGGTGGCGACGAATTCGTCATCGTCGACAGTCAGTCCCAGGGGCGCGCTGACGCCGAGGCTTTCTGCCGGCGCCTGGTGGACATCATCAATCAGCCCATCGAATACAACGGCAACCTCCTGCACATCGGCACCAGCATCGGCATCGTGCTTTCGGGCGACGCCCATGGCGATGCCCAGAACCTGCTGCGCTGTGCGGACGTGGCGATGTACGAGGCCAAGACCGCCGGACGCAACGCCTGGCGCTTCTATTCCGAGCACATGGACCTGCAACTGAAGGCGCGCAAACGCAGCGAGACCGAACTGCGCGAAGCCCTTCGCGAGGGGCAGTTGGAGCTTTACTACCAGCCGCGCTACCGGGTTGGCGACCTCGCGATCGTCTCCGCCGAAGCGCTGCTGCGCTGGAATCACCCTGCGCGCGGGCTGGTGGGGCCGGATGAGTTCATCAAGCTGGCGGAAGAGAGTGACCTGATCGTCGATATCGGCGAGTGGGTCTTGCGCGAGGCTTGTCGCGAAGCCGCCGGCTGGCCCGAATCGATGCTGGTGTCGGTGAACATCTCGCCCAGTCAGTTCACCCACGCGGACATCGTCAGCCAGGTGAAGGGGGCGCTGGTGGATTCCGGGCTGGCTGCCGAACGGCTGGAGTTGGAGGTCACCGAGAACACCATGCTGGGCGACGTGGAAGGCGCGTTGCTGACCATGCAGGCGCTCAAGGAACTAGGGGTGAAGCTGAACATGGACGACTTCGGCACGGGTTACTCGTCCCTGGGCTACCTTCGCGCCTACCCGTTCGACAGCATCAAGATCGACCGCCGCTTCGTCGCCACCCTCGATACCACCGGCCGAGACCGCTCCATCGTCCAGGCCATCATCGGGCTGGGCAGGGCGCTGAACCTCGCCGTCACCGCCGAAGGGGTGGAAACCCAAGATCAGCTGCGCATCCTCGAAGACGAGCAATGCGGCGAAGTGCAAGGATTCCTGTTCAGCGAAGCGGTTGACCGGAAAAGCCTGGCTCGCCTGCTGGTGAAAACGCCGCCAGCGGCGGGTTAGGGCGCACAGTGTGGAAGGCACGGAAGATTGTATCGGCAGGATAAAAAAGGCCCCGTCGAAAAGGGACCAGGGGAAAATCTGGAAAGTGCCTTTACCCTGACAGCCTGCGCTGTCGCGCCAAGCAACTCGTGGCGATAGACCGTTTCAGTTGAGGGCATATGTTCCGTCAAGCTTGGCAATGCCTTGCCCGGAAATCAGCCCGCTCCGACCGGGCATTCTGCATCGAGCCAAACCCCTCATTCGGGCTTTCTGCTGCTAGCACCGTGCGATCACCCTGCCCACGAACGGCTCTGCGCCAGGCCTCTGGCCATCAATGCCAGACAGGCGCGGAACTTGCTGCATGATCGACTCCGAAAGCCCGCACTCGAAAAGGGAGAGCACGATATGCAAACACTCGACAGCAAGATGGTGCTGGTCCTCGAGGAAAGGCCCGAGCAACTCCAGCGACTGGAAGATCATCTGCTCGGCCAGGGGCATGCGGTGCTCAGCGCCCTCAGTGAAGAAGAAGCCATCGAACACCTGGTGTCGTCCTCGGTCATCGATCTGTTCCTGATCGACGAACAACTCACCGGGCCGTTGTCCGGAGCCGCGCTGATCGAAGCCTGCCTTCCGCTACGGCCGCGCATGCGCGTGCTGGTGCTCTCGCCCTGGGCGGAGAAAGGCGAGGAGGGCGCACCGTACCCCGTGCTGCCAAAGTCGGCGGACCTTGACGAACTGCAAGGCGCCATTCAGCGCACGTTGCTCAGCCCGCCCGTACAACCGTGGATGCTGAACTAGACTCTTGCGCCAAAGGCCGTCCGATCAGCGGAATGGCCGTCTTAACCGGGGAGGAAGCACCATGCATGCATACCTGATCCGCTATAGCCGCAACGGCCAACCCATGAGCACTGTGCTGCGACAGGAAAGCCTGAGTCGCGAGCAGGCACAGAAGTTCGTCCGTGCGCTGCATGGCCCGGTCGGGCGCGATTCGCGCTCGGATATCCAGGTGAGCGAGGTGCTCTGCACCCAGTGACCAGACTGTCGGCATGGCACTTCATGAAAAACGGCGCCGATCCTTCGGCGCCGTTTTCGTTATTGCGGAGAATCAACGATGTGCGGTGAGCCGGCGAGTGCCGATGCGCCTCGCCAACTCGGCGATCAGTGGCCGCCTTGGCTGCGCTGACCTCCCTTGCGGCCCGCGTCGGATGCGCGAGCCGGATCATTCTTGAAGTTGCCGCCACTGTGTTGACCGCCTTTTCTGCCGGCTTCGGAAGCACGCTGGGGGTCTTCTGCAAAGTTGCCTTTACCGCCTCTATGTTCGGCCATGAGAACTACTCCGTGGGCAATGTGCGTGGGAAATGTCCGTAAGAATTGGACAGGCGAATGTCGTGCACTCCCTTCATCCGAGACATATTGCGCAGGCGGGTTCGACCCTTTTTCAGAACGATCCGTCATGGCTCCGACGAAAAGCCGTTATATGTAAAGTCTTGCCGTCGGTCCGGGGTGGTTTATTGGCGATGCCGGAGAATTGCTGTTGCACTTGGTTCAAGCCGCTCAAATCCTTGACCTTTGCAGGTTCAGCAACGAACGCGGCGCCGGCGGTAGTGGCCAATGGCTGCGGTTTCATTCCTGGCGCAGCGGCGCAAGATGGGCGCAGAAATGCAGGAGAAGCTGATGAACCCGCCAAGCTGTCACGACGTCGCCGACCTCCTTCACAGGAGCTACCCACTGTTCGACTTCACCTGCGACCGCCAGGAAGACGGCCGTTATCTGATCAGTCTCCAGAGTCGCTACACCTCCACGCCACGAACCAACGTGATCGGTATTCACGGACGTGAGCTGCGCACGGATCGACAGGTGAGGGACCTTGGCATGGAACTGATCTGCGGTCTGATGTAAGGCTTTTCAGACGACCCTTTTGCGCAACCGGGCGATAAGCTTCTGCCGCTGCTCAGCGTCGGCTTCCCAGACCTTGCCGTCCAGGGCATGGCAGATCAGCCAGATTTCCTCGTTGTTGAGCATCACCGCGCCACCACCGGACTCCGCCCGGCGTTTGCGATATGCGGCCTGTTTCTCGGCGTTGGTCATGGCGCCTTCCTTGCGAGGCCGTCCTTTGCGCGGTGCTTCGAAGGCGTCGCGGGTGGCTCTGTCCTTGGCGTCTTTCATCGGGGTTCCTTGGTAGTAGAGTAACGCGTTACTGTTATTCATGCGGCCTTGTGGTAACGCGTTACTTATCATAGCTACCGCTGCAAGCCTCGCCAATCGTCGGCTGGCGCGATGAGCAAGGCAAAACCGGGCTATTCCTGCAATGCACACCCACAGGCACGCATTCACAAGGACGGGAGGCTGACGTGGAACGACTGCGAAAGGTACTGATGGCCTCGGCTTTCAACGAGACCTGCGTCGTTCAGGTGCTGCGTGAGGCTGCACTCAAGGCCAGCACTGCCGATACGGCAACCGCGCTGATGGCGGCCGCGCTGTTGCTGGAACACGACGCCGAAACCCTGCTTCACGCTGCCCACCGAATCGACCTTGTCCTGCACCATGCCCCTGCCGAAAGCGGCACGATCACCCTGGTCGTAATGGACTGAGCTGCTTGCCGATAGCCTGGCCAGCAGTCTCTTTGAACCACCGGCGCCGGCGCCCGGTCAGTGCTTGAAATACAGCTAGAACCCGGAGGCGCCATGCAGGACGAATCCCTGACAAAGCGTTACCACGTCAGCTTTGTGAGAGAGGGGCGGGAGTTCGAATTCGAAGCCGAGGACGACGCCATGAGCGAGGCGCGGGCGTGGAGCCATGTGGCGCGCCACCTGCACATCCCGACCCACGACCTGCGCGGGTTTCAGAAGCGTTACCACACCATCCGGCGCCACGTGGAAGCGCACAACGTACAGGACGTTTCCTTTCGCGCCATGGGCGCTGGCGACTAGGAAGCTGCCTCAGGCCTGCGCGCAGGCGAGACGTACGTCAGTGATGGTGATGCCGCAGGCGCACAGCCACGATTCAACCTCGGTGTTGGCGTGCAACGGTCGCGGCTGGTCGGGGAATTCACGAACATAGACGGAGAAGGCGATGGCCTTGATGTGAGGGATGGTTCGCGCTCGCATGAGCAGATGGCGGTCCTCGCCATTGAATCGATACTCGATCAGCCACTGCATGGTCGTTCTGCTTCCTTGGCAGAGCCGACCTGCAGTATGGGCTGTAAGAATAATAGCCCCAGATTATTCAGGGGCAATGCTGGCCATCGGCCGCCCGCTCTGGGTTGGGCCTCAAGCGGCGGCTTCGCTCGATTTCTCGCGCCCGGCGCGCCCGTCGAAGGCACCGCCGGTGAGCACGCCGTCGACCGTCACGCGCCCCTTGCCGGGCAGCAGCGGGAACACCAGCTCAGCGAAACGATAAGCCTCTTCCAGGTGCGGATAACCCGACAGCACGAAGCTGTCGACGCCCAGCGCGGCGTACTCCAGCAGCCGCTCGGCAACGGTCTGCGGGTCGCCCACCAGTGCGGTGCCGGCGCCACCGCGCACCAGGCCGACACCGGCCCAGAGGTTCGGCGCCACTTCCAGCTTGTTGCGATCACCGCCATGCAGCGCGGCCATACGCTGTTGGCCGACAGAATCCATCTTCGCGTAGTTGGACTGCGCGGCGCTGATGGTGGCGTCGTCCAGATGGCTGATCAGTTCGTCCGCGGCGGCCCAGGCTTTCTCGTTGGTCTCGCGGACGATGACATGCAGGCGCACGCCAAAACGCACCGTACGTCCCAGGCGCGCAGCGCGTTCGCGCACGTCGGCAATCTTCTCGGCCACGGCGGCGGGCGGCTCGCCCCAGGTCAGGTAGGCGTCCACGTGCTTGGCGGCCAGGTCGTGGGCTGCGGGGGAAGAACCGCCGAAGTACAGCGGCGGATAGGGCTTCTGTACGGGCGGGAAGAAGTTCTGCGCGCCGTTGACCTTCAGATGTGCGCCTGCGAAGTCCACGGTTTCACCTGTCAGCAGGCGTCGCCAAATGGTCAGGAATTCGTCGGAAGCGGCGTAGCGCTCGTCATGACTGAGGAAAACGCCGTCAGCCTCCAGTTCGGTACTGTCGCCACCTGGGACGACATTCAGCAGCAGGCGGCCACCACTGGCCTGGTCGAGGGTCGCCGCCTGGCGCGCCGAGGCGGTCGGGTTGCCCAGCGAAGTGCGCAGAGCCACCAGCAGCTTGATGCGTTGGGTCACCGGCACCAGGCTGGCGGCGGTCACCCACGGATCGAGGCAACTGCTGCCGGTTGGGATCAACAGGCCGTCATAGCCGAGTTGGTCGGCGGCGACTGCGATCTGCCGCATGTACTCGTTGGTGGCCGGGCGACCGCTGCTGGAATGCCCCAGATAGCGCGTGTCGCCGGAGGTTGGCAGGAACCAGAAAATATCGAGACTCATGGAGTGTCCTCGTTGCCATCGTCGAAATGGGGCGCTGCCCCGTCGGTGCACGCGTGGCAAGTCTTCATTGGAATTCGGGCCCGGCAGCCGTCTTTGTCGGTGCGCTTGGTCAGGCAGCAAGCAGAGGGCGGCATCATGGCGGGCACTGCTCTGCAGCAAGGCCTGTGCCAGAGCGGGAGACAGCAGTTTTCGGGCATCTGAAGGCAAGAAAGTATTTGCGCGGCAACAGCACTGTTGATTCGCTGTTGCTCGGCAAACATGTCGTGCTACGAAAAAGGCATTAGGTTATGCCTTCCGGCGATTTGTCCTGCGCGGCGCGACCGATCAGGATAGGCAATCGTGATTGAAAGCCCCCGTGGATCAAGGAACACAGCAAGCGATGAACGACGCCAACCGACTGAACGAGAATGGCCCAGTGAACTGGCAACTGGCGCAGATCGTCGAGGACCTGCGTGGCGCACGCAGTGAATGGCGCAGCCGAACGGGCCGGCACCCGGAGCAGGGCGGTCGCGAGCTGCCTTCGCGGCAGTCCGTCGAGGAAGTGGTGGAACGCCTGGCCAGCGCGCTGTTCCCTATGCGTCTAGGTCCCAACGATCTGCGTGAAGAGAGCGAGGACTTCTTCGTCGGCCACACCCTGGACGCCGCGCTCAATGCACTGCTGGTACAGGCCCGCCTGGAGTTGCGCTATAGCGCGCGGCAGCGCGGTGATGTGGTGGACAGCCGAATCGATGAACACGCGGTGGTGCTGGTTCGCGATTTCGCACGCGCGCTGCCGGAGATGCGCAGGCTGCTCGATGCCGACGTGCTTGCGGCGTACCAGGGCGACCCGGCTGCGCGCAGCGTGGACGAGGTCCTGCTGTGCTATCCGGGCGTGGTGGCGATCATTCACCACCGTCTTGCGCATCACCTTTACAACGCCGGTCTGCCGCTGCTGGCGCGGATCATCTCGGAGCTCGCGCACTCGGCGACTGGCATCGACATCCACCCAGGCGCGCAGATCGGCAGCAGTTTCTTCATCGACCATGGCACCGGCGTGGTGATCGGAGAAACCGCGATCATCGGTAAACAGGTACGCATCTATCAGGCGGTGACCCTGGGCGCGAAGCGCTTTACCTCCGACGAAACGGGCCAACTGCACAAGGGCGAGCCGCGTCACCCGATCGTCGAAGACGACGTGGTGATCTACGCTGGTGCCACCATTCTTGGCCGCGTGACCATCGGCAAGGGCTCGACCATTGGCGGCAATGTCTGGCTGACCCGCAGTGTTCCACCGGGCAGTCAGGTGAGCCAGGCCAGCCTGCAGCACGATGAGAGCCGCTGCGGAAAGGATTGATCAGCAACGCCTGCGGACACGCAAAGCGAAGCGGGG
Source organism: Pseudomonas sp. PDM18 (assembly GCF_014852585.1). Lineage (GTDB taxonomy): Bacteria > Pseudomonadota > Gammaproteobacteria > Pseudomonadales > Pseudomonadaceae > Pseudomonas. Next base: position 551,140 of record NZ_JACVBX010000002.1, read on the forward strand.
GAGTTGACAGCTCTCCCGTTCCTTCAGCAGTATCGGTCAGACATTTCACGCAACCTTATCTTGGATAAGAGAGCTTTCATGTTTTCCATCTTCAACCACTCGCTTTTCGCTTCGGGCTTCCTTGCCCGGGCCTGCGCGTGCGTTGTCGTTGCGAAGAAATCGAAGAAACAGTCGCTCATTTGACCGGGGCGCTGTCCCGTCAGATGGGCTGACAGGACACAAGGCGCAAGGTCGAACCTCCCTCCCGCTTGATTCCCGCACCCTCCCTGACGGCGACCCGACGGTCAGCCAACAGGAGTTTTTGCATGTCGAATTTTCGTGGGATCTGGGTGGCGCTGGTCACACCCTTTCGTGATGGCGCAGTCGATTACCCGGCGCTGCAGGGGGTGGTGGCGCAGCTGCTGGAACAGGGCGTCGCGGGCTTCGTGGTTTGCGGCACCACGGGCGAGGCTGCCGCGCTGAGCCATGAAGAGCAGCTCGAAGTGCTCGACGCCGTTTTGCAGTGGGTGCCCGCGCAGCAGGTGATCATGGGGCTGGCGGGCAACAATCAGCGTGAACTGCTTGCCTTCCTGCAGGACATCCAGCGCCGTCCGCTGGCGGGCGTGCTGGTGCCGGCGCCGTACTACATCCGACCGTCCCAGGCTGGGCTGGAAGCCTTTTTCCGCACCGTTGCCGACGCCGCCAGTGTCCCGGTCGTGCTCTACGACATCCCGTACCGCACTGGCGTGCGCATCGAGCGCGAGACGCTGCGCCGCATCGTGCGCCACCCGAACATCGTAGCGATCAAGGATTGCGCGGGGGATGTGGAAACGACCCTGGCGCTGATCGCCGACGGCCAGGTCGCGGTACTCACCGGGGAAGACCTGCAGATATTCACTAACCTCTGCCTGGGCGGTGCCGGGGCAATTTCGGCGTCATCCCACGTTCGCGCCGATCTCTATGTGCAGATGCACCGGGAGATGGGGCAGGGAGATGTGACCGCCGCGCGCCGCACTTTCTACCGACTCCTGCCGTGGATGCAGGCTGCTTTTGCCGAGCCGAATCCTGCGGCGGTGAAAGGCGCGCTGGCCCTGCAGGGTTTGATCGCCAATGAAGTACGAGAGCCGATGCAGGCGTGCACGCCGGCAATCCTGGAGCGCCTGAAGGTCGTTCTGGCGGATCTGGCCGACTAGGCGCTGCGGGGCTCCAGCGCGGAAACGTCCCATAACGCGTTACCTTAAATGATGTCGAGAAATGGTAACGCGTTACGCTGACTTCCATGATTTCATGCCGATATACGTCTGAAAGCCCCGTGCCATGGGTGCTTTGAGCCGTCAGGGCCGGGTAATGACGATCAGCAGGTTGTTTTCTCGGAACACGTCGGCACCCGGCGGAATCCAGGAGGGTGCCGCGCCCCCGGACTTGCCGGACAGATCCAGGACTATCCCGACCGGGCCTTTCTGTGAGCGCTCGGCCAGCCAGCGTCCGACAGCCTCCGAAGTGACCTTGCGATCCTCGGCGTCGGCATAGGACAGGCCGTACTGCAGCTCACCCTGCACATCGAGCAGCGTCACGTCGCTGCGATCGAGTCGCCACGCCAGTGCCGACGCGGCCACCAGTTCATTGCTCAGGAGACTCTTCGAGCCCTTCAGTTCGCTCAGATGCCGGGCGATGAACTGGTCGGGCATCTTGTTATCGACCACGGACAACGGCATCGCCGCCGGCAGCAGGGCGATCAGCACCCACAACCCCAGGGCCGGCGCGAACCAGTGCCGCGTCGGGCGCATCCATTGGGCGAAGCCACAGGCGGCCCATGCTGTGCAGACCAGCACTGCCAGCGTCAGCTGCAGAGGTTGGCCGATATAAATCGGATGCACGACCTGCACGATCAGCAGGCAGAGCAAGGCCAGGCAGCCCGTGACCAGGTTGAACAACCCGTTGCCGCTGAGTGCGAACACATCCCTTTGCCGCAGCTTGTCGACCAGGGTGTTGGCCATCAACAGGGCCAACGGCACGAAGCACGGCAGTATGTAGGTCGGCAGCTTGCCCTTGCTGAGGCTGAAGAACAGGAAAGGCATGGCAAACCAGAGGGAGAGGAAGGCACTGCGCCGCTCCTTTTTCTCGCGCCAGGCGCGCCGTAGGCTGGGCGCCACGAGCAGGGTCCAGGGCAGGGCACCAGCGAACAGCATCGGCACGAAGAACCAGAAGGGCGCGGCGTGCTGCGCCTTGGTGCCGGCGAAGCGGCGGATGTGTTCGTTCCAGAAGAAGAACTGCCAGAAATCCGCTTCGCGCTGATGCACCGCAAGCGCCCAGGGCAGGCTGAGCAAGACGGCCAGCAGAATTGCCAGCGGTCCGCCCTTGAGCAGTTCGCGCCAGCGCTGTTGCAGGATCGCGTAGGGCATCACCACGATTACCGGCAGCAGCCAGGCCAGGAAACCCTTGGTCATGAAGCCCATGGCGCAGGCCACGCCCAGCAGGCACCAGCCCGTCCAGCGCTCGCGCGGATTTTCGCCCTCCAGCGCATACCAGGCCGAGGCCAGGCTGAGCGTGATCCAGAGAGTGAGCTGGGGATCGATGTTGGCGTAACCCGCCTGTCCGGCGGCCAGGCCGTAACTCATATAGAGCAGGCACGCCGTCCAGGTTTTCCAGGGGTCGTTCCACAAGCGGCGGGCCAGCAGGGATATCAAGCCCAGGGTAGCGGCGGTTGTCGCGGCGGAGGCGATGCGAGCACCGAACAGGTTGTCGCCGAAGATCGCCTGGCCGATGGCTATCAGCCGATTCTGTTGAAAAAGTAGCTGCCCACCTACGTCGCCGGCAGAATTGCTCTGTCAGCGAGCGCGGGGGCGAACAGCATGATGGGACAGCTACCGAGTGGACAGCAGCGCCTGTTCTACTCGTTCAATCTGGAAGACCACGTTCCGTCCCAACACCTCTTGCGCAGCATCGACCAGTGCCTGGATCTCAGCGATCTGCGTGCCCACCTGGCCGACTTCTACAGCCCCATCGGACGCCCCTCGATCGATCCGGAGTTGATGGTGCGCATGCTGGTCGTTGGCTACTGCTACGGCATCCGTTCCGAGCGACGGCTGTGCGAAGAGGTGCATTTAAACCTGGCCTATCGCTGGTTCTGCCGGCTGGGTCTGGAAGACGAAGTACCCAATCACTCGACTTTCTCGAAGAATCGCCATGGCCGTTTTCGTGACAGTGGCCTATTCCGCTGGTTGTTCAATGAGGTGCTTCGGCGCTGCATGGCGGCCGGCCTGATCAAAGGCGAAGGCTTCGCTGTCGACGCCAGCATCATCAAGGCTGATGCCAGCCGGCAACGTGGGGTGGCGGGTGATGAGGTCGATTGGAGCGATCCAAAGCTCAGCAGCCGCGCCGTGCGTGAGTACCTCGAAGCCCTTGATCACGAGGCGCTGGCTGAAGCTCTTCCCAAGAAAATCTCTCTCACCGATCCTCAGTCCCGTTGGACTGCTGCACCAGGCGGCCCAGCCTTCTTTGCCTACTCCACGAATTACCTGATCGATACTGAGTACGGCGTGATCATGGATGTGGAGGCGACTCCGGCGCACCGTACCGCCGAAGTCGATTCGACCAGGATGATGGTCGAGCGTGTCGCAGCGCAGTTCGACCTCACGCCGGAACGCCTCATCGGGGACACCGCCTACGGCACTGCCCCGATGCTGGCCTGGCTGGTCGAAGAAAAGAACATCGAGCCGCATGTGCCGGTGTGGGACAAGACCGAGCGCAAGGACGACAGCCTCTCCAGTAACGACTTCCTCTGGAATCCGGAGGCCAATGAATACCGCTGCCCAGCCGGCAAACCGCTACGCAGTCAGTGGCGCGCCTTCACTCAGCAAAGGTCGCGCGTGACCAAGGCCAACACCATCATCTACCGCTCCAGCCAAACCGACTGCGCCACCTGTCCGTTGAAAGAAAAGTGCTGCCCCAACACACCGAATCGGAAGATCGTTCGCAGCATCCATGAGGCCGCCCGTGACGTAGCTCGACGCATCGCCAAGACACCGGAATACCTCGTCTCTCGCTGCGAACGAAAGAAGGTGGAGATGCTTTTCGCCCACCTCAAACGGATCATGAAACTCGACCGTTTACGACTGCGTGGCCTGACGGGAGCGACTGACGAATTCACCTTGGCCGCGACAGTGCAGAATCTGCGCCGCATGGCCAAGCTTTTGCCTCAAGGGCCACCGCTCACAGGCTAGTTACGCCTGCTGCGAGCAGAAACCCTCGAATTAACCCTCAAACCTGAGCCCGAACGCTCAGTGCAACGCCGAAAGGCAACTTGAAGTGGCTTGCAGCCACTTCGAAAGCGGGCTCAGTTGCCCGGCTGGCTGCCGCAGAACCGCCTTTTTCAACAGAATCGGCCGATTGCTGCCCCTGGCGAGAAGCCGCTACCGACCCACATCTGCCGTCATGCAATAGCGCCAGCTAATCTATCTGTCGCAAGCGTTGGCGCTTGGAAGGGCTATATTTGACCCACTCATCCTCAACTGCGACACGAAGGAAGGCTTGCCAGGCGAAGGCAGGCGAGGTGACTCCATGGGCTGTCCCCAGGTCTGCAGCGGCGCGACGCTGCAATGCAGTTTCGGTGTTGCTCCGTCGGTGCTCAACGTACTGCCGGTCAATCGCACCCTGACCGGCGGCATGCCGGCAGCCAACCTGCAGGATCACATCCCTCTGCTGAATATCTTGCCCTTCGATATGTGCTCCAGCCCAGCCAACCCGACGGTGGCCGCCGCTACTGCAGCCGCCCTCGGGGTACTGACGCCAATGCCCTGCATACCGGCCACCGCAGCGCCGTGGATACCTGGCGGTCCGCCTACGATGCTGCTGGGCGGCATGCCTGCGCTGGACGCCAACGGAACGCTAATGTGCACCTGGGGCGGGGCGATCAAGGTGGTGTTTCCCGGCCAGGTGCAGATGCTGATTCCCTGATTCGGATCAGGCCTCGCTGGCCTCGCCGCGGTTGCCCAGCCACCAGCGCAGTCGCGAAATGGGTTTGCCGTTTTCGTCCAGCGGGCGACCGTCCTCGGCATAGGCGCGTGGCTGATCCAGTGGCGCACCTTTCACGTAGCGTGCCTCCTGCGCCAGTTGGCCGTTGCCGTGGAAGCGGCGGAACGGGCCCTCCTGTACACCCTCGCGGTAGAAGGCCTGCTCGGCAAGCGTGCCGTCGGCGAGATAGCTACAGGCCTCGCCGTGCATCAGCCCGTCGTGGTAACCCACCTTGCGCTGCAGCCAGCCTTCGGCCGCAAAGAAGCGCGCCTCGCCCTGCAGGCGCCCGCGTACGTAGGGCAACTGCGCACTGACCTGGCCGTTGGGGTAGTAGAGCGTGCTGGTGCCGTGCAGTTCGCCGTCGCGGTAGTCCAGGCTGGCCTGCGGGCGCCCACGCTCGCTGATGCGCAGCGGGCCTTCCAGCCCGCCGTCCTGCAGGCGGCCCTGCAGGGTGCTGTCGCCGCGCTTGAGGTCGAGGGTTCCGCTGTTGGCCATGTCGTTGTCCTCAGTTGACCTTCACCAGGCCGCCCTTGAGGGTCAGCATGCCGCCGCCGTCCACCGTCTGCTCGGCGGCGGCTTTGTTGGTAAGGCTGACGCCAGCATCGTTGGTCAGGGTGGTGCCGGCCTTGTTGGTGAGCGAGGTGCCTGCCTGGTTGGTCAGGGTCGTGCCTGCCTTGCTGGTCACAGAAGTGCCGGCCTGGGCGGCGAGATCGGCGTCGGTCTTCAGCGTCAGGCTGCCGCCGCTCTGCAGGGTCAGGGTGCCGCTGACCTTGATGGTCAGGTTGCCGTCCACCGTCAGCTCGAAGTTGCCGCTCACCTGGTGGCTGTAGTTACCGCCAGTGCTGTGGGTCTGGTCGGCGCCGACCTTCACGGTGCGCGTGTCCTTCACGTCCAGCGTGTCGCTTCCGGTCTGGATGGTCACGCTGCGCTTGCCCTTTTCCAGGGTGATGGTTTCGTCGCCTTCCTTCACCGTACGGGTGCGGGCGTTCTGCACCGTGAGCGTCTCGTCGTGGCCGATGGTGGCGGTGCTGTCGTTGAGCACGTTCACCTTCATGTCCTTCTGCGCCTGCAGGAAGACTTCCTCGGCGTCCTTCTTGTCCTCGAAGCGCAGCTCGTTGAAGCCGCCGCCACCCTTGGAGGAATTGGTCTTGATGCCGGACTGGGTCTGGTTGTCCGGCAACGCATAGGGCAGGGCGTTGTCGCCGTTGTAGACGCAACCGGTGACCAGCGGACGGTCCGGGTCGCCATCGATGAAGGTGACGATAACCTCCTGGCCAATGCGCGGGATGAACTGCATGCCGAAGCCCTTGCCGCTCCAGGGCAGCACCACGCGCACCCAGCAGGACGAGGCCTCGTCGTTCTTGCCGTCGAGGTCCCAGGGGAACTGAATCTTGATGCGGCCGTACTGGTCGGTCCAGATTTCCTCGCCGGCCTTGCCCACCACCTTGGCGGTCTGGGTGTGCATGCGCGGCTTGGGCGTGGTGCGGGGAGGACGGTAGGCAGTGGACTTGGGGATGGCCTCGAAGCGATTGCGGTAATGCTCGTGGTCGGCCTCGTGGGTCACCGAGGTCAGCACCCAGTCGATGTTCAGGCTGGCGTCGTCATGTCCGGTCAGGGTGAACCAGTGCCCCGGCACCAGCCAGCGGCAGTCGCTCTCGCCGATCAGCCGCTTCTCCTGGCTGCGCAGGCCGTCCACGCGCTGCTTGGTCAGCGCATCGCCCCGCGCCTTGGCGGTATAGCCCCCGGGGTGTTCGTATTGCGCGCGTGGCCCTGCTTCCGCCTGGGCCTGGGAATAGAGCGAAGTAGCGGGTGTGGTGAACTCATAGTCAGTAGCGCTGTAGGTCCCGGCCACCGCCTGCAGGCAGTACTGTGCCGAGCGAATGCCATGCAGTTCGCGTACGCCGATCTCCTGGCCCACGTACGCCACCTTCGGCCCGTTGGGGATGGGCGGGAAGGCGTCGTTGCTGTCCGCCAGCACCAGCGTGTGCTTGCCCTCTTCGTGGGTGAAGAACCAGAAGATGCCTTCCTCCTCCAGCAGCCGCGAGACGAAGGCGAAATCACTCTCGGCGTACTGCACGCAGTACTCGTGGGGCTCATAGCTGCCGGTCAGCGACAGCTTGAAGTCGGTGAAGCCATGGGCCTTGAATATCGTGGTGACGATGTCGCTGGTGGCGAGGTTCTGGAATACGCGGTTGTTGCTGGCCAGGGTCAGCCACCAGAGCCAGGGGCGGAGGACGAGCTGGTAGCGCTCGGCGGTGGCGTCGGCGGGGAGTTGGTGGATTGCGGCGACGAGGGCGTCGAGGGGGCGCTGCTGGTCGTCGTGGCGCAGGCTGGTGGTGATGTGGGAGGTTACGGCGCCGAATAGGCTGAGTGAGGTGCTGCTGATGCCCATTAGTTGTAAGTGGAAAAATTCATTCAACGCTTCCCGTCCTGTGACCATTTGCGGATAGAGGTCCGACAGCACCGACGCCTTGAATAGAAGGCTGGTGGTGGCATCAATGGGACTAGGCATGGCGTATCTCGATCAGTTGCTGAATTCGGAAAGGCCGAGCGTCGAGAGTCTGAACGAGTCGCTGTGTTCCATTGTAAGTTTCTTGCTCATATTGTGCTCTTGGAGGGAAAGTTATGAATTGCACGGTTTTATGATTTTTTAATCTTCAAATAGGTGCCAAAATCGCAGAGCCTTATGGTTTCTCCGATCAGGTCGTAGTTGAGGACCATTGCACGATTGGCGATGATTTCTTTGGCAAATGATTTGTGCGATTCGAATAGGTAGGAGATGTCAAATAAACAGATTATGTTGTCTCTTTCCTCTTTGGAAATGGCGGTTGTTATAGAGTATTCGAGTTGGCCTTCGGATGATTCGCTAAGTATGTCGATGTCATTATTCTCATCTTCGGAAAGCAAGTATTTCCCTACATATTCAGTTTTTAAATCTATGTAGCGATTGGGTGTGCTGCCCAGAGCGTTGCCAATGACCAAGTCGTAGGCGGCGTTCGCATTGGCCGGGCGTTGGCACTGGTAGCTGCAGTTTATTAGCATGGCTGTAGATATGCACTCTCGTCTGACCGTGTGTGCTTGGCTTTCATAGTCGCCGGGTAGAAAGCCGAAAAGTGCACACGCGTAAGTGAAACAGTTGTCGTTGATCATGACGTCAAAAGTTTGCGATTTGTCGAATATCACCTGTTTTACTGTCATGGCATGCCTTTGTCAGTGTGTTGTTGCTCTTGTGCGTGTGGTATTAGGGTGATGTCATGTAAAGATATCCAGGCGTGTCGTGAAAAACCACTTCATGAAGTGTTCGATCTGAAAAGCGGTTGTCGTCGCTTATTTTTTTCCGAATGAGCCTGGCCGTGGCGAATTCACTTCGTTTCCAGTCTGTCTGGGTTGAGTCGTCTACCTTGATATTTGCAAATTTTACTTTTGCAGTAGGGGTGTTTTGATTTACTGCTGTTGCCCAATTTCGATTTGCATAGCGCATGCATAGGTAATTTGAAATGAAGTGGTTTTCCCTTGGCTGAAAGCGAGGGTAGCTTATCAGGTGTCGCGTAATGTTATTCGGTGATCTAAAGCTGTTTGTGACGAGTCGCGTGTCCGGGTCGCGTGCGCCACCTCCATCAAGGGGGAAGCAGTCCACAAGAAATTGCCAAAGATTGATATTGTCCGTCTTTTTCATTGTCCAGTAATCGACAACCCTGGAGTAGAGGTCGTCGATAGGAGAGATTGTTTGTCCGTTGAGTCGCCTTGCTATAGCTAGCCACTGTATGCTGTGGCTGTGCTCGCCATGATCCGCCGATATACTGTCTTTCCAGAATAGCTTCCGTCGAATCAGATAGCCAATATAAGGGTCGCCGCCGGTCAACTTCACGCCGATGGGGACCGAGTTAAAGTCGGTATCCGCCGATAATCCTTGCTGAAAAGTGAAGTTGCAGGCTCGGGCGGTCATTCCCAGTGCCCTGGTAAATAGATTTCCTGGAGGGCAGTTGATGGGCTGATAGAATCGAGTGACCTGATTTGTGATGATCCGATAATTGGTCCAGAGCTCTTTTGAAAGTTCGTTGATGGCAGTGATAAAGGCATCTCGATTTTCGAGTAGATCATAGATGATGCCGTAGTCATGTCGGTCATTTTCCAGTTGTTGCTTGTTGACCAATATTTCGCGTGGCTGATCCTTTTTCTTCTCGGTGAGAAGGAAATTTAGTTCCTTGATGATGTCGTAGCCAGGCATGTCTATTCTCCTGTCTTGAATGTTCTTTTTCGCGCCGCGTTATTGGCTATTTTGATCTACTCCAACACCCACTCCGCCAACTTCCCTGTCACTTCCGCCATCAACACATTCTCGATATCCCGCGCTCCCGCTGAACTGCACTTTGCGAGCACTGCCTTGACGATTGCCTGGTCGAAATCGAATTGCTTGCCAGTCGCCGCCTTGTAGCGCTCGCGCAGTTTCTCCAGCTTGGCGACCACGATGCCTTCCAGCGTCGTTTCCTCCAGCGGCCGGTAGGGCACCACGGTCATGCGCGCGAGGAAGGCGGCGCGGAAGGCTTGCAGGAGCACCTTGCGCAGACGTTCGTCGAAGGTGGGCGTGGCGATCTGTTCGGGTGGGGTGTCCTGCAGCAGCTCGGCGCCGACGTTGCTGGTGGCGAGGATCACGGTGTTCTTGAAATCCACCACCAGGCCGGTGCCGTCTTCCATCACGCCCTTGTCGAAGACGTTGTAGAAGGCTTCCAGCACGTCCGGGTGGGCCTTTTCGATTTCGTCCAGCAGCACCACCGAGTAGGGGCGGCGGCGCACGGCTTCGGTGAGCACGCCGCCGGTGCCGTAGCCGACGTAGCCTGGCGGGGCGCCCTTGAGCTGGCTGACGGTGTGGGCTTCCTGGTACTCGGAAAGGTTGATGCTGATGAGGTTGCGCTCGCCGCCGTAGAGGGCGTCGGCCAGGGCGTAGGCGGTCTCGGTCTTGCCCACGCCGGTGGGGCCGAGCAGGAGGAACACGCCGACCGGCTTGGCCGGATCGGTGAGCCCGGCGCGGTAGGCCTGGATGCGTTGGGCGATGGTGCCCAGCGCGGCTTCCTGGCCCATCACCCGCTGGCCCATGCGCTGCGCCAGGGTGCGGATGGCGTGGGCTTCGTCGGCGAGCATCTTGCCCACCGGGATGCCGGTCCAGCCGGCGATTACTGCGGCGACGGTCTTCGAGTCGACCTGCTCGGGCACCAGCGGATCGTCCTCGCGGATGGCATCGAGGCCGGCTTCCAGGCGCGCCAGTTCGGCGGCCAGGTGGTCGATGCGGCCGTCGAGTTCCTCGTCGGGTTTGGCGGCGTCGGCGCTCTCGCTCAGGGTCAGCAGTTCGCGGCGTGATTGCAGCAGCTCGCGCACGGCTTCGCGCTCCTCGCCCCAGCGTTTTTCCAGGGCGCGGATGGCCGAAAGGTTGCCCACTGACTCCTGCTCCAGGCCGGTGATGCGCGCGCTGTGGTCCAGGCCGGTGGCCTGTTCGCGGCGCAGGCGTTGCAGCTCTTCCTCCACTGCCAATTCACGGTGGCGCAGGTTCTCCAGGGCCGGCGGCACGTCGTGCTGGGCCAGGGCGACGCGGGCGCAGGCGGTGTCCAGCACGCTGATGGCCTTGTCCGGCAACTGGCGGCCGGAGATGTAGCGGTGCGAGAGCTTCACCGCGTCCTGGATGGCCACGTCCAGTACCTGCACGCCGTGGTGCTGTTCGAGTTTGGCGGCGACGCCGCGCAGCATGTCAACGGCGGTGGCCTCGTCGGGCTCCTCGACCTGCACCAGCTGGAAGCGCCGGGCCAGTGCCGGGTCCTTCTCGAAATACTTCTTGTATTCGAGCCAGGTGGTGGCGGCCAGGGTACGCAGCTCGCCACGGGCCAGCGCCGGCTTCAGCAGGTTGGCGGCGTCGCTGCCGCCTTCCGAGCCGCCGGCGCCGATCAGGGTGTGGGCCTCGTCGATGAACAGGATGATCGGCTGCTCGCTGCTGCGCACCGCGTCGATCACACCTTTCAGACGCTGTTCGAATTCGCCCTTGACCCCGGCGCCGGCCTGCAGCAGACCGAGGTCGAGGACGCGCAGCACCACGCCTTGCAGGGGCGGCGGCACCTCGCCGGCGGCGATGCGCAGGGCCAGGCCTTCCACCACGGCGGTCTTGCCGACACCGGGTGCGCCGACCAGGATCGGGTTGTTCTGCCGGCGACGCAGGAGGATGTCCACGCATTGGCGGATCTCGCCGTCGCGCCCGACTATGGGGTCGATGCGCCCGGCGTGGGCGTCGGCGGTGATGTCCAGGGTGTACTGGTCGAGCACACTGTCCTGGACTGGTGCGCTGTTGGGTGCGGCCTTGGCCGGGGTGCGTGCGCCGGGGGGCTGCTCGCGGGAGCCTTCGGTCCACTCTAGGAGTTTCTCCCGCAGCGTCTCGTGGGGAATGCGCAGCAGCGACGAGGCGCTGTTGAGCAGCAGGGCGCGGCGCTCCTCGCGGTCGAGCAGGGCGAGCAGCAGCAGCCCGGAGCGGATCGCCGGCTGGCCGAGCACGCTGGCCTGCACCACTGCGTCTTCCAGCAGGCCGATGGTCTGCGGCGACAGCGCCGGGGTACGCGTGCTGCCGATGCGGAACAGCTCCAGCGCGGTGTTGATCTCGCCCACCAGTTGGTCGCGCTCGAGGCCGAAGCGTGGCAGCAGCCGGGAGAGATCGCCACCGTCGATGTCCAGCAGTTCCAGCAGCAGATGTTCGATCTCGACGTAGTGGTGGGTGCGTTGCAGGCAGCGCTGTGCGGCGCGCTCCAGGGCGCGGCGGGATTCGGGATTGAGGCGGCCGATCAGGCTGGCGAGGTCCATCAGGGCATCTCCGCGTGGCGCAGGGTCAGGTCGATGGGTTGTACGGCGCCGCCGCTGCGACGCAGGCCGGTGTTCCAGTTCAGTCTCGGGCCATTGCCACGTCCCAGGGCCAGCGGCCCGCTGGCGCGCACCAGCAGACGTAGCCGGCAGTCCAGGTCGGGGCCGAAGTACAATGCGCAGAGGTGGGCCAGCAGCGGATAGGCGATGCCGTCCGGGAAGAAGTGCCGAGCCGCGGCTTCGTCCAGCGGGCCGAGGCGCAGATGGAAACCGGCGTGTTCGTCCCACACACGGGTGCCGGCGATGGCGTTACGGCCAAGGCCCAGGTTGGCGCCGCCGCGTTGCAGCACGCTGCGGCGGGCCAGGGGAATCTCGCGCCAGGCGCCGGCATAGGCTTCGCACTCGGCGGGGAGGCCGAATTGCTCGCGGAGCATGGCGGCGAAGCCGGCCAGCGAGCGCCGACTGCCGGAGAAGTGCGCGCTGCGGGCGAGCACGCTGGCATCGGGCAGCGCACCGCGCTCATGCAGGCCTGCTGGCAGCAGGCCCACCAGGGCACGCAACGGGCGGCGCAGGGGCGCGGCGGCGGGGGGCTGGAAGCCCACGGCCAGCCGGTGCTTGCGCAATACCCGGTAGAGCAGGCTGAGCAGGCGGTGCTGGAACAGGTCGAGGAATTCGGCGGGCGCGTGATCCTTCTGCCGGGCGCGTTGCTGCAGCCATTCCTGGTAGGCGTAGGGCAGGGCGCCGTCGGCTCCGCCCAGGCCGAAGATGGAGGTGCTCAGCAGCGGCCGGCCGTCCTCGTCTTCCAGTGCGTCGATCTGGCTGGGGGCGAATACTGGCGTCAGCGGGCCGCGCAGGCGCAGCGCTTCGGCGTCCGGGCGGCTGCCGTGGCCCAGCGGCGTGGCCTGGGGCCGCTCATGCTCGAGCAGCAGCAGGGCCTGCAGCCACTCGAAGCGGTGCGGCTCGGCGCGCAGGCGCCGGCTCAGAGAGTGATGGGCTGGCCGGCCTGGGGTTGCCATCGGCAAATCTCCTGGTCCGATTGCACCAGCACCGTACGCACGAAGCGGTTGGCATTGGCGTAGAGCGAAAAGAACTGCGCGAGCACGGTGCCGAACAGCACCGCACTGGCACCGACGAAGGCCTGGCGTTCGAGGTGCACGCGAACTTCCAAGCCGTTGCGCCAACCGCGCCAGGCATCGCTGCCGACGTGGTCGACCACGCGCGCGCAGTCCAGCCGGACCAGCCCTTCGATCTGCCGGGCGGCCAGCTTGTCTTCGCTGAATTCGTGCAACGCGAGGATTTCCCGCAGGGCATCGAGGGCTTGCGGGCCTTCCACCAGCGACAGGTGATTGAGCGTGAGCTGCGAGACCAGCTGCCAGCGTGAAGGGCCATCCAGAGCTGGCTGGCATTGCCGGCTCGGTGCGCGCAGCAGGCTGGCGCGGGCCACCGGGCCGGGGCGCTCGAAGGCCAGCTCGGTGCCGGCCGGCAGGTACTCGGCCAGGCCGCGGTTGGTGCACAGCAGCTCCGCGCTGAGGCTGTACTGGGGCGTTTCTTCAAGGGGTTGCAGGCCGGCGTCTACCAGGGTCAGCAACAGGTCGCTGCCACGTCGGTTGGGAGTCATGCCCTCGACCCGCCGTGCGTGCCAGTAGAGGCCGAGCGCGCCGGGGCGGTGCTGGGTGCCGTGGTAGGGCGCGACCTCGACCACGCCAAGGGGGGTGCTGGCGCGCAGGGAACGGATGCTGTGGATCTCCACCGAGTTCTCGCGGTGGGCGTCGGCGATCAGGCGGTACTCGCTGCGCGTGCCGTCCGGCCGTAGCGGCTCGGAGGTGCGTGGGAACAGGTTGATCGCCGGTACGCAGCCCAACGCCAGGTCGCTGGCTTGCAGGGTCAGGCGGGCGGGCGCGGGGCGGTCGAAAAGGATGTAGAGGTAGAGCTGCTCGCCGCTGGCACGCAGGCCCTGGAGCGGCAGGTCGAAGAAGGCGAACTTGTCGGGGAAGGCGAAGTATTCGGCGAGCAGGCGCAAGCCGGGATGCACGCGCTCATCCTCCGGCAGCAGGGCCTGTTCGGCGACGAAGCCGACCCGTTGCGGCAGGCCGGGGAGGCGTTGCGGTTCGGCGCCCTCGGCCTCGGCGATGAGGCCGCAGGCATGGGCGCCGAGCAGGTCGTAGAGGGCGGCCTTGGCGATGGGGTTGGCGGCCAGGTGGATACGCAGGCTATCGATGTCCAGTGCAGCCCAGCCGTCCTTGTCGAGGCAGCGCAGGTCCAGTCGCAGGGCGCCACGCACGCCGGCGCTGCCGGTGGCGGCCTGGGCTTCCTCGGCGCCGAGCAGCACCGCTTCCTCGATGCGCAATGGCCACAGGGTGACTTCGTCGGTGGTGCGCCAGTGCAGGGTCTGGCCGCGAAGTTCTTCAGGCAGTTCGATGCGCTCCTGGCCCGGCACACTGACGAACAACGGGGTGCCGCGCGGCAGGTGGAAGCCGGCGCTCAGCTTGCCCTTGGCCGGGTCCGGCTCGAAGCGCACCACGGCGCAGGAGGGCAGGGGTCGCAGGGCAAGGGGATAGAGTTGCTCCAGCAGGGCGTCGCTGAACTGCGCGTAGTCGTCGTCCAGGCGTCTCTGCAGCCGTGCGGCAAGCAGGGCGAAGCCTTCCAGCAGACGCTCGACGTGGGGGTCGCCGCACTCACCGGGGCCCAGTTCCAACCGCCGTGCCACCTTGGGGTAGCGCGCCGCGAAACCGGCGCCGGCGTGGCGCAACCAGGTCAGTTCGCGCTGGTAGTAGTCCAGCAGTTCGGCATCAATCGAGTCGCTCATGGCGTACTTCCAGTGTTCCGCCAACGGGGATGAGTTCGAACAGCAATGGCGCGCGGTCGGCGCCCTGGCGCAGGTTGCCGAGCAGGCGCACGCGTAGGCGCTGCGGATGCTGCGGATCGGCGTCGACCACCACTTCGCTCAGCCCCAGGCGCGGCTCGAAGCGAGCAACCGCCCGGCGGATTTCCCGTGCCAGGTGCAGGCGGTCAGCCTCGCGGCGGGCCTGCAGGGCCGTCCAGTCGGCAATGCCGTAGGCCAGGATGCCAACACCGTTGCCGGCAGGGCTGCGGCTGTTGAGCAGGCGCGACAGTTCCTGCGCGACCGAAGCCGCCAGGGCGCGCTGGTCGAAGGCCGGTTCCGCCTCTCCGGCTTCGGAGAGGCGGTCCAGCAACGGTGGCCGTGCGATGCCGTGCAAGGCCGGGCTGCCTTAGCTGGCCAGCTTGTTGGCGGCCAGGTCCCAGGTCGACGCGGCGGTGCCTTCCTTGCTGCCGTCGTCCTTTTGCGCGGTGAGCTCCCATTTGATCTTGGTGAAGTTCAGCGACAGGGTTTCCACCGGCTTCCCACCGGCGCCACCGCTGACGCTGACGTTCGACAGCACGACGTTGTCCAGGGTGTAGGTAATGAACGGCATGATCTTGCCGTCGCCCTCGGCGGCGTTGCGGCCGATGGTCAGGGTGGCGGAGGGGATGGCCTTGCCGGAGCAGCAGTATTCGTTGAGCGTCGGGGTCGAGGTGTCGACGAACTTGGTCAGGGTGAATTCGCCGATGTGCGGCTTGCCGGAGGTGCGCTCCGAGTTGCTGACATCGTTGGTCACCTGCATGGCGACGTTGTGGCTGTACGACATGATTTCGATCTTGTTTTCGAAGCCGGCCAGCAGGCTGTCGCCCTTGATGTCGTCGCCCAGGTCGAGAAGTATCGCGTCCATGTTGGAAAACTCCGCAGCTTGAAAGAGGGGGATCAGGTGAAGGGGCCGCCCGAAAGGGCGGCCCCCTGGCTCAGGCGGCGACCGGCGGCGGCAGGCTGGCGACCAGGCGGATCGAGGCGGTCAGTTCCTCGAGCTGGAAGTGCGGGCGCAGGAACACCGTGGCACGGTAGACCCCGGGCTTGCCGGCGACCTCGCTGACATCCACGCGCGCCTCGCGCAGCGGGTACTGCGCCTTGATCTCCTGCGGGGCGTTGTCGTTGATCAGCACGTAGTCGGCGATCCAGTTGTTGAGGTAGGTCTGCACGTTGTCGCGGGTCATGAAGCTGCCCACTTTGTCGCGCATGATCACCTTCAGGTAGTGGGCGAAGCGCGAGGCCGCCAGCACATACGGCAGCATCGCCGAGAGCCGAGCGTTGGCGTTGGCCTCGTTGGTGTTGTACTGGCGCGGCTTGTTGGTCGACTGGCCGCCGAAGAACACGGCGAGGTCGGTGTTCTTCTTGTGGCACAGGGCGATGAAGCCCAGGTCGTTGAGTTCCTTCTCGCGGCGGTCGGTGATCGCCACTTCGGTCGGGCACTTGAGCGACAGGTCGCCCGCCTGGGTGCGGAAGGTATGAGCCGGCAGGCCTTCGACGGCGCCGCCGCCTTCGCTGCCGCGGATCGCCGCGCACCAGCCGTATTTGCTGAAGGCTTCAGTGATGCGCTGGGCCAGGACCCACGCCGCGTTGCCCCAGAGGTACTTGGCGTGGTCGGTGCCGTCCACGTCCTCGACGAAGTTCATGCCTTCCACCGGCAGGGTTTCCGGGCCGTAGGGCAGGCGCACCAGGAAGCGCGGCAGGGCCAGGGAGACGTAGCGCGAATCCTCGCTCTCGCGGAACGAGCGCCACTTGATCAGCTCCAGGCTCTCGAAGACCTTGCTCAGGTCACGCGGCACCGCCAGCTCGGTGAAGCTGCCCATGTCGAACAGGCGAGGGCTGGCCGCAGCGATGAAGGGCGCGTGGGCCGCGGCGGCGACGTTGGAGAGTTTTTCCAGCAGGGCGATGTCCTGCGGATGGCGGCCGAAGGAGTAGTCGCCTACCAGCAGGCTGAACGGGTGCCCGCCGAAGGTGCCGTATTCCTCTTCGTAGATCTTCTTGAACAGCGCGCTCTGGTCGAACTCGACGGCCTTCTCCAGGTCGTTCTGCAGGTCCTGCTGGCTGACGTTGAGCAGGCGCAGCTTGAGGCGCGAGCCGGTCTCGCTGTTCTGCACCAGCTGGTGCAGGCCGCGCCAGGAGGATTCAAGTTGCTGCAGCTCCGGATGGTGGAGGATCTGGTTGAGCTGGGCGCTGATCAGCTCATCGATTCGGCCGATGCGCTCGTTGATCATGGCCACGGTGTCCTTGCTGACGGCCATGCCTTCGTCGAGGACCTGGGTGGCGAACTCCGCGAGCATGTCGCGGGCGTATTCCTGCTGGCTGTCGTCGTGGGCCATGCGGCCGTCGGCAATGATGCGGTCAAGCAGGTCGAGGGTCTGGGTGTTGCCTTCGGCGCCTTGCGCCGCGGCGGAGCTGGGTTTGGCCATTGCTGTGCTCTCCTGGCGGCGGGATCAGGCTTGCGGTTCGGCAGGCGCTTCGCCTTCGTCGGCGGCGGCCTGGGCGGTGTCGTTGGCGGCACCGGCATCGGCGGTCACCGGATGGGTTGCGCGGATTTCCTGCAGGCCTTCGGTGTTGCTCACCACGTCCTGCAGCAGCTGGTCCAACTCATCATTTCCATCGAGCTTGGTGAGCAGGTCGCGCAGGCGCTGGCGAGCTTCGAACAGACGGCGAAGGGGCACGACCTGATTGACGATGCTGACCGGGTCGAAGTCGTCGATGTGCTTGAAGTTCAGCTCGACATTGAGCCGGCTTCCGTCGTTGCTCAGCGTGTTGTCGACCTGAAGCGCCACGCGCGGTCCGATGGACGAGAGCACGGCGTTGAAGTTATCGCGGTCAATCTCGGTGAAGCGGCGCTCGCCGAGCTTTGGAAGGGGAGTGACGGGCTTGCCGGAGAGGTCGGCGAGGATGCCTACGACCAGCGGCAGCTCCTTCTTCTCGATGGCGTTGCCGATTTCCACGTCGTAGGTGATCTGGACCCGAGGCGGACGCACTCGGTCCAGTTTGTGCTGCGTGCTTTCTGCCATGCTGGCGAACTCCACTGCGTAGGAGACGGGCACGCCGCAGCGGGGCTCGCTGTCGTCGCGCTCCTTGGCTGGACCACACGACAGGAAGGGGAAATGCGATACAGGCCTGTCCTTGGCGATCCCATCTGAACTCGTTTATCGACGAGCTAACCAAGCACGCTAGATCAGGTTGGTGAAAACGCAAATCCGAAACTAATCTCTGACAGTCATCCCACAAGGACGTTTCATGAAGTCGACGAAAGCCTGCCTCTGTGCTGTGCTCCTGGCAGTTCTCGGAGGCTGTTCCTGGTTCGGCCCGAAGGTCGATGTCGACCGTCTGACCCTCGATGTCGCGAGCAAGGCCAATGGCGATTCGCCCATCGCCGTGGACTTCGTCGCGGTACAGGATGCGGACCTGCTCAAGCTGCTCTCGGCGATGAGCGCCAAACAGTGGTTCAGCGACCGCGAACAATACCGCCGCGACTACCAGAAGCAGCTCTCGGTGTGGAGCCTCGAGCTGGTGCCCGGGCAGTTCATGGAGGCCAGGGACTTCCCCCTGGCCGGCAAGCCGGCTTCTGGACTTTTGGTCTTTGCCGGCTATAACACTCCCGGCGCCCATCGCATGCGCCTGGATCAGCAGCCCAACGTATGGCTGCGTTTCGACAGCAGGGAGATGCGCCTGCTGAGTGCCGAGGAGCACTGAACCACCGCCTTTCCAGGCGGGCCCATGACAATCCAGGACGTCGAAGGGGGAGTGGTGTGAGAGTTCTGCCTGACGCAGTTTGTTGGCACGAAGGGATGCAACTGCTTCCCCAGCACTTCCAGCTCCAGGGACTGCGCGCCGAGGTGCTGTCCGCGCGCCTGGCCCATGCGGCCAACCCCTGGTTCTGGGGGCTCGAACACCTGGATCTGGAGCCTTCCGCCCTGAGCACCGGCGTGGTGCGTATCCTCGCGCTGGAGGCGATCCTGCCCGATGGCTTGCCGGTCAGCCTCAGCCCGGGCGATACCCTGATCTTCGACACAACGACCGCCATCGCCGCCTCCCCCGATGCCAGCATCACCCTCTACCTCGCACTCAGCCCGCTCGCCCGTGGCGGCCAGGTGCTGCCGCTCAAGGGTCGCCTGCAATCCCTGAGCGGGCCGGCCGTGCCGGACCTGGCCAGTGGCGAGAATCCGGAACCCGTTGTCGTCTGGCGTCCGGCCCTGCGGCTGGTGACCGAAGCCCAGCGCGCCGACTCGGTGTGCCTGCCGCTGTTGCGCGTGGGCAAGGACGCCGGTGGCTTCGTCAGCCTGCCTTACGTGGCGCCCACTCCGCGAATCGCACCGGCGTCGATGCTGGGGCAGGCGCTGGTGGCGCTGTGCGCCCATGCGCGGGAGAAATGCGTGTTTCTC
This sequence comes from Pseudomonas sp. PDM18, assembly GCF_014852585.1. Taxonomy (GTDB): domain Bacteria; phylum Pseudomonadota; class Gammaproteobacteria; order Pseudomonadales; family Pseudomonadaceae; genus Pseudomonas. The sequence continues at coordinate 570,217 of NZ_JACVBX010000002.1, forward strand.
GCTGGCCGCCTGCGCCAGGCGCAGCAGGCGGAAAACACCGAGGACAGCCAGGAAATCCGCCGCCAGCTGGCGGCGCTGTGGGCGCGCCTGCCGGAGCTGGAGGCTTCGCTCTACAGCGGTACAGCGAGCCCGGCACAACTGCATGGCCTGCTGTGCGGTATGGCCGGCAGCTGGAGCGTACTCAATCCGCTGGGCGGCGTTCCGGCCTTCCCGACCTTCGATTTCAACGAACTGCTGCGGACTTTCAACCCGGTGATCGAGTGGCTGGAAGTCACCCTTGGCAGGGTGCGCGCGGGCTATCGTAGTCTGGCATTTGAACGGGTCGGCAATGACTTCGTGCTGGCCCTGCCGGACCTGCGATCGCCGGTACAGCGTCTGGTCATCGGCCTGCGCATGCCGCCCGGTTGTGGCGAGGAGCAGGCGCACGAGTGGCTGTCACGCTGCATCGTCGCCTCCGAATCCAGCCTGGCGATACTGGGCAGGCAGCGTATGTCCGGCCTGGAACATCTGCCCATGAGCCGCGCCGAGCAGATCGCCTACAGCGTAGGGGAGGACACCCACCTGTTCGTGGTGCAGGCCGAGGGCGACTGGTTCGATCCCGCCCAGCGCCTGTGCCTGCGCGCCGCCGCGGCAGGCAGTGGCGGTGGCAGTCCATGGCAGGTCGTGCTGTTCATCGTGGACGGCGCCAGCGGCGCCTGAGGCAGGGAAGCGAAGATGCTTGAAGGGAGTCAGGCGATCTATCCGCCGTCGTTCGGCGAGGCACCCCTGAGTGGCGCTTTCCAGGGCGCCTGGCTGGAGTGGCGCAGGCGCTGGGAAGACCTGCGCGAATCCACCGGCGACGACAGCGCGACCCTCGAACGGGTTGCCGACGAAGCTCAGGCGGTAGTGCGTCGCCTGTGGCGCAGCGCCAATGCCAGCGTCGGCGATGCCGCCGGCGATCAGGTCAAAGGCATGGTCTACGCCTTCGTCGCACTGCTCGACGAAAGCCTGCTGTTCGACCCCTGGAATGGCCAGTCCGGGTGGCAGGAACGGCCGCTGGAATCCCGTCTGTATGGCACGCGCAATGCCGGCGAGCGCGTGCCCCAGGCGATTCATCGCCTGCTGGACACCCGCGCACCGGGCACTCGTGATCTTGCCAACGTCTACCTGCAATGCCTGTTGCTGGGCTTCCACGGCAAGCTGCGCGGCCCGAAGGGCGAAGCGCTCCATGAGAAGTGGCGGCATGCGCTGTTCGCCCATGCCTGGCAGCGTGACGCCGAGGTGCCAGCGCTGCTGGAGACCCTGGCGCATCCGGCCGCTGCAGCGCCGCTGCGACTGCCATTGCGGCGCGCCTTGCCCGACGGCCTGCGCCTGACGCTGATGGTTGTCGCCGGCGTCCTTCTGCTCATCGTCCTCGGCCATTGGCTTTGGAGCGACGTTCGCGGTGAACTGGCGCCCCTGCTCGACCTCGCCTGGGCGGCTACATTCCCGGAGCTGGCGGCTTGAGCGGCTGGCTGGCGCTGGCCCTGCTGTTGCTGCTGTTGGTGGCGCTGGCGGTCGCGGGATTCCTCTGGCTGCGCAGCAAGGGCGGCGAAGCGGTACGCGCCTTCTACCTGACCGTGCGGCAGATGGAGCAGGACCACGATGTCGCCGATTGCTACGACGTGTCCTGGTATCTCCTGCTGGGCGACCCGCTGCTGGGCGAGCGCCTGGCTGCAGATTGGAGCCTGGCCCCGGTGAACCGCCCGGCCTGGTTCGGCCGCTGGTGGGCCGATCAGGACGGGGCCGTGCTGGCCGTGCCGCAGACCCTGTTCATGCCGGAAGAGGGTGTGCCGTCGTCACTGCAGCCCTGGCGGCGTCTGCTCGGCCTGCTGCTGCGGATGCGCCCGCGTCGCCCGCTGGATGGCGTGATCTGGGCGGTGCCGGCGGAGCGTCTGCTGGACCCGGCCAGCCTGGCCCAGGAAAGCATCCAGCTGCGTCGACGCTTCAACGACCTGTTGCAGCGGCTGGGGCTTAGCCTGCCGGTCTACGTGGTGGTGACCGGGCTGGAAGAACTCGATGGAATCGCCGAACTGCGCGCGGCGCTGCCTGCCGAGGTTCGCGAGCGACCGCTGGGCTGGGCCTCGCCCTTGCAGGCGGATGCGGCCTGGCAGGGCGAGCACCTGGAGCGCGGCTTCGACCAGGTATTGCAGGCGTTGCAGGCGGCGATACTCGAAGCGGGCGTGCTCAAGGGGCAATTGAGCGAGGAGCTGTATCGCTTCCCGCAGGCGCTGGAGAGTCTGCGCGAAGGTCTGCGCCAGCGACTGGAACCGGTCTTCCAGGGCAATGCGCTGGGTGAAGCACCGCGCTTGCGTGGCCTGTACTTCAGCGGCGCGTACCGCATGGCTCCCAGTGGTGACGACTGGGCGCTCTCGGCGCGGGAGAAGGCACCCGCGCAGTTGCTGTTCACCCAGCATCTCTGGCAATCGCGCCTGCTCGCCGAGCGCGGGTTGGCCCAGGCCGTGCCACGGGTTCTGCGCCTGCGCCAGCGCTCGCAGCGCGTGCTGGGAGCTGTGGCTGGTGTGATTGGCGTCTGCTGGCTACTGGGGATGCTCTGGGTGTGGCACGTGGATTCCCGCGAGGCGCAGGCGCTGGGGCAGCGCATCCTGGCCATGCAGCGTGGGCAGGGCGAAGGCGAGGCGGCCGGCGCATCGCCGGAGGAAGCCGCCCGACAACGCCTGCAGGCCTACTGGGCGCTGCTGCAGGCTGCGCCGCGCTGGCACTTCAGCTCACTGGTGTATCCGAGTTCCTGGTTCTCCGGTTTCGACGAGCACATGGATGAACTACTGCGCGACCTGACCCGCCGGGAAGTGCTGGTGCCCCTGCAGCAGGCGCAGGCCGCTGAGCTGGTCCGGCTGCGCGCCATCCGTAGCAGCGAGCGCCGCGCCAACGTACAGAGCGACAGCCCCGAGCAATGGCCGAACTTCGTCGCTGCCCGCGACCTGGCGCACGGCGTACTGGCCTTCGAGCAGCGCAACCGCTGGTACACCGAGCTGCGTGCCGGCACCTCGAAGAACGCTCTGGAAACCCTCGGCAAACTGGGCGGACAGGCCTACGGCCTGACCCTGGAACCGGGCTCCTTGCGCAATGCAGGCTACCTGCAGTCCGTGCTCGGCCAGGGCATTCCCGATGCTCCGGCGCCAGTCGACCCCGGCCCGCGCGAGGGCCAGTTGGCGCGCAACTTCGACGACCTGATGAACCTCTGGCTCGACCAGTTCTTCCTCGCCGACAACTTCGTGCGCCCGGCCGGCTTCCTGCGGCTGCACCTGAACGAACTCAAGGCACGGCAGGGCAACAGCCTCGAGGAGCTGGAAGAGACCGCGGCGCAGATCGACGCGCTACGCAATATGGTGGCACTGACCAACGCCGCCTGGAGCCACGGCAATGCCCAGGAAATCGTGCCGGGCTTTCGTGCGATGCTCGACGACATACGCCAGTCCTACTTGCTCGGCCCCTCGGCGGAGGCCCGGGTAACCAGCCAGGCCAGCAAGCTGCAGCGGGCCTTCCACGACCAGTGGATCTCCGCCGCCGGTTCCCGTGACAACCTGCTGCAACTGCAGCCCGGAGGTACTCTCGCGTTACAGGAGCATGTGGTGGCGCTGGGCAGCACCATCGATTCGCTGTTGCGCCAGGACTTCGCCGGTACCGCCTTGAGCAAGGGCACGCAGGACATTGATCCGCGCGGCCTGGGCAATCTCGATGCCCACTCGCTGAATGCTGCCCTGGCGTACTACGCCAGCTATCGCAAGTACAGCGAGCAGGAGCAGGCGCGGATTCCGGCCGAGTACCGCGATGCTCTCGCCGAGAGTGCCGCGGCCGCTGCCGCCAGCGCGATGTGGAGCAGCCTGACGCAATCCGTTTCGGCCAGCGGCGCGCCTGCGAAGAACACCTTCGATGTTCCGCTGGAGCAAGCCGAGCAGGTCCGTTCGGCCCTGGAGTCCGTGCAGCGAAGCGACCTGGCGAACGCGCTGGACATTCACCTGACCCGTGGTGCGCTGGCCGACGTCGACGAAGTGTTGAAGTCTATCGATGCGTTGCCACTGTTCCGGGTTCGTTCTGAGCCTTCTGGTTGGGATGGCACACGTAACTTCGGCTTGCAGCTGTATCGCTCGACCGACACCCAGGACCTCAAACGCAATCTCGCCCAGCAGTTCGAGACCATGCTCGCCCTGAGCGAAGAGCATGCGCCGGCGCTGACCTGGCTGCGTGACCGGGGAAACCTCGGCTCCACGGACCAGGACAAGGTGCGGCGCTTTACCGACCTCAGCGATGAGCTGGTCAAGTACAAGGCGCAGAACCCGACCAGTTCGCCGATGCTGCTCGACCAACTGGTGACCCGCGACTTCGTGGAAATGGACGCCGCTAGCTGTGGCAAGATTCTGAGCACTTCCGCGCTCGTGCCGGGACAAGGCGACGTGGCACGTTTCACCCGCGGATTGCACAGCCAGGCGCAGCAGCGTTGCCTGGAACTGCAGCAGAAGGATGCGGCCCAAGCCTGGGCCGCCATCGCCGACTACTTCAACCAGTACCTGGCCAACCGCTTCCCCTTCGCCTACAGCCTGCAGGCGGAGGATGCTGACCCCGCGCGGGTGCAACACCTGGTAGAGCTGCTCGACCAGAATCTGGAGCGGGCCCAGGAAGGCCTCAAGCTGAGCCAATCGATGGATCGGGCCGCTGCCGCGGACTTCCTCCATCGCCTGCAGCTGGCCAGGGCCTGGATGGGGCCGCTGTTCCAGCGCGACAAGGGCGGTTCGCAGGGGGTCGACCTCGATGTGCGCTGGCGCACCGACCGCGAAGCCGAGCGTGGCGCCGACCAGGTGATCGCCTGGACGCTATACGCAGCGGACCGCCCGTTGAGCTTCCCCGGCAGCGACAGCCAGCGTCTGCACTGGAACGTCGGCGAGCCGATGAAGTTGATGCTGCGCTGGGCGAAAGACAGCCCGCAACGGCCGGACATCGATCCGCAACAGGCAAGCATGGCCGTGGCGGACCTGGAAGTGGGCTGGGAATACGGCGGCCCGTGGGCACTGATGCGCCTGCTGCGTTCGCACCTGATCCTGCAGCGCCAGCCCAGCGCCGACTACACCGATTTTCCGCTCGCGCTGCAGGTACCGGTCAGAGCGCCCAACAGCCGCGAACCCGAGGCACGGATGTTCCTGCGCATTTCGTTGATGACCCAGGACGCCAAACAGCCTTTGTCCGTCCAGCCCTTACCTGTACGCGCGCCGCGCACGCCCTTCAGCGGTATCGGCGTGGCGAACCTTGCCGGCGCTCAGGAGTTGCCATGATTTCAGACGAGGCGCTGCAGGCGCTCCTGCAACCTCTGCCGGGCGAGTCGCCGTGCGGAGAGTCGCTGCGCCATGATCCGGTGATGGATCGCCTGCGTGAGCTGCGGCGCGAGGAGGATACCGAGCTGCCGGCTGGCGTTTGGAAAGCTGAGCCTAAGCGTGCTGATTGGCTGGCCCTGACTGCACTGGCCGAAGAGGTACTGAAACAGCGAAGCAAAGACCTGACCATCGCAGGTTATCTAGGTGAGGCCTGGATCGTCACCCACGGCCCAGCAGGTCTCGCCGCAGCACTGAGGTTGCTGGCCGATCTTTGCATTGCATTTCCCGAACAACTGCACCCGCAGGCCACAGATGGCGACCAGGAGTGGCGCGCTGCACCGCTTGCCTGGGTGTCGCGGCGCTACAACGAACTCCTGCTCACCCGCGTCCCGCTGTGCAGCGGCTGGCCGCAAACCACACTGCACGGCTGGCAGGAGCTGCAGAGGCGGCAGGTGCAGGTCAGCGACAATAAAGTCGACAAGGTTGCTGCAGAGAACGCACGCCAGGAGCAGAAACGGCTGAACGAATCGATTCGCAGTGGCGCGGTGAATGGCTGGGCGGCGACGTTGGCCCAGCTGGACAGCGCGGCCGGCCATCTGCGACGTCTGGATGCCTGGTGTGACCTGCAGCTCGGCGATGCAGCACCGAGCCTGCACCAACTCGCAGTGTCCATCGACGCTTTCAGCAACATCATCCAAGGATGCAAAGCCATGGCCCCGCAAGAGTTCGTACCCAGCGCATCATCGGAAGCGCCTTCCGAGCCGGAGCCGGCTCCTTTGGTTGCTTCCGGATCGCTTCCCGCCGGCGGTGCTCCGCAGAACCGTGAAGAAGCCTACCGACAGCTCACCGCCATCGCCGAGTACCTCGCGCGCACCGAACCGCACAGCCCGGTGCCCTATATCATTCGTAGGGCGGTGGAGTGGGGCGGCATGCCGCTAAGCGCATTGATGGACGAGTTGGTCCATGCCGACGCGGAGGCTCGCAGGGTGTGGGTCATGTTGGGGGTGCTGCGTTAGGCCCTGAGGCGGTTTTGACCTTAGTAGATGTGCAATGCGCAACATGCTGTTTGCTAGCGGCCGCAGGATTTGATTGTTCGCTGATTACGTCAGTTACCGACCCATTGCTGCCGCTCAGCGGGTGATTTCCGGGTATCGCCAGGGATCGCTGGGCGAGTTGCTCGGCGTACCGAGTTCCAGTCGCCAATAGCCCACGTCGTGCCACTGGCCCAGCTTGAAACCGACCTGCGGGAGGGTGCCGATGTGCCGGAATCCCAGCCATTCATGCCGGCCAACGCTTCCGGCGTTGGGCAGCGCGATGCCGGCATAGGCAGCGTTGAATCCCTGCTTGGCAAGAATGGGAAGCCGCGCTGCGTTGAGACTGCGACCCACTCCAGCACGACGCTGCTCACCCTCTGCTATGTAGACGGTCACATCTACTGTCCATCGGCATGCGGCGCGCGCCCTGTGCTGGCTGGCGTAGGCGTAGCCAACCAGGCGTCCAGCGCGCTCTGCAACAAGGTACGGGTAGTTCTGCAGCGTCGTGACGATGCGCTGCCGCATCTTCTCGATTGTCGGCGGTATCTCCTCGAAGGAGATTGCCGTATTCGCCACTATGGGGGAGTAGATGAGTTGGATTGCCGGCGCGTCTTCAGGGCGTACTTGTCTGATTTCGATGGGCATGGCGACCTCAGATCGAGCGCTGAGTCACGCGGGCGGAAAGCTGCTAGGCGCTCTCCTTGCGCTCCGAATAACGATCCACCAGGAAGTCCTGGCGATCGCGCAGCAGCAGGGTGAACTTCACCAGTTCCTCCATCACGTCCACCACATCTGATTTGGCTGAGCTACCCACGAGTTACTTGCTCCTTCACTTAGACATCTCAGGCGTCATCTTCTGAGCCCCTAGGCTCGGATGAGAGACCGCCATCTTAGATGGGCGTCAATCGCTCCAAGACGGCAAGCGGCTGATGGTGGAAACCCTAACTATTTCCACCACACGTCGGCAAAGTGACGAGTAACGCGGATAAGGTGAACGTACGCGAGATTGTGCCTTCTACCGCTGCACACAGAGGAGTTTAGGCATGGAAACGCTAAGAGGCCCGCTCACGAAAAACGTCACATACGTGCTCATCCTCGATGATGATTCGACTCTGGCGAGAGTTCTGGGTCTAGCCATGGAAGACTATGGAGTCCCCGCGATCGTTCTTGGAAATGCCGATGACGGGCTCGACTGGATCAATGCTAATCCTGGCCAACTGGCCCTCTTGCTTACTGACGTCTCAATGCCTGGAGAAATCGACGGCGTAGAACTCGCGCGTCAAATTGCAGAAAGATTCCCAGACATCCCTATCATCATCATGTCCGGCGGCTCTTGGAGCAGAGACTTCCCAACGTATAGATTTCTCGACAAGCCATTTGATCTCACGGCGCTCATGACCACTGTAGAAGAGGCTCTAGCGCCTCAACACTGAGCGAACAGCTCGCGTGCGCGTGACAACGCCGATGGATCTGCCGAGCAGTTATCGGCAGTCAGTGCGGTCAGCGAAGGGTAGGGAGATCAGTGTCTGTCGCGTTCTCGACCCTTGGTCGAATAACCGAACCATTGAGAGCTATTCAGCGGTATCAGGAGGATAGTGGGTTATCCCCTGAAATTGTGAGGCTCCCATGAACGAACGTGCATTCCCCGGTTACGACACGTGGAGCCTAGCCAAGATGAATGGCGACCACGCATTAGCCTTTATCGCAGTGCAGGACCAGTATGAGGGCTCGACGCCGAGTTTTCACTTGGTCTATGGGTTGTCCTGCTTTGGTGTGATGTCCCAAGCGTTTGCCGCAGCAGAAAAAGCTCTGGCAAAGATCACGCGCATCAATCGCCACGGCGAGCCGGTATTCAGCTCGCCAGATTGCTGACGCAACCTACCAATAGCTCCGCTTAGGGGCATACAGTCGCAAGCTGTCTTCCCTGCCCGCAGGTCCCCGCGGGCTTTTAGTTCCCGCCCTAAGAGAGCTTTCACTTAGGAGACCGGCATGACCGATACTACTGTCTCGGCGCTGCTTTATCGCCTCAATGAGAACATCAACGCCATCGGTGCAGCAGCAGAGGAGTTGGCAATCTGGATCGAGCAACGCGGTTCCACCGAAACAGCCTTGGCGGCTAAAAGCCATCTCGATGTGCTGGTTAGCAATGCTGACCTGATCGCGAATGGATTGGCGGAATTGATTGCGAGGGAGGCGAAGACCAAGAGCGATGTGCGGGCTTGGCGGTGCAGGTCGAGGACTTGCAAACCGGCTGGGATCTGGTGATGCCGAATGGTTTGAGGAGTAGCGGTCACACGGTAAAAGCCGCATCTTCCGATGCGGTTTTTTTCAAAAACATCAGGCGGCTGAATTTTTCGCCTTGCCAATCGTCCACTCGCTCCGTTTGTATGGCTCCTTACGGCCATGCCTACCGGCGGGAATTTCTTGGATTTCTCCGCCTTTGGAAAGGAACGCTGCGATTTTCTTCTCCAGATCCGAGCGCGCAGTTTCTAACATTGAATAAGACATCATGTCACCTCAGGCGATGAGCCACCAGGTTGGTGACTAGCATTCACTATACGCATATCTCGTGCTCATCCCCGACCGTCTGCCAGATATCTGCATATTTTTTTAAATTGCCTATCTATTCCTTGCAGAACCTGTATGGTGAGTCTCCTGCCTGCTCGGTTTAGCGGCACCGATTGATGTTTTGTCTTCTGGATTCTCCATCTTTGCGGCCCCTCTTCACTTCGCATCCAGTCATGTCTCGCATATCGCATGGCATGATCATTATTTGGAGATTCATCATGACTACTCGTCAAACTGGTATCGTTAAATGGTTCAACGCTGAGAAAGGTTTCGGTTTCATAACCCCCGAAAACGGCGCAGATGTTTTTGTTCACTTTCGCGCGATCGAAAGCAGCGGATACAAAACGCTTGATGACGGTCAGCAGGTCAGCTTTTACGTGACCAACGGGCCCAAAGGTCCTCAGGCTGATCAAGTGCAAGCAATGTAATCTGCGCAAATAAAAAGCCCCGCAAATGCGGGGTTTTTTTTTCCAATGCCCCGTCCTGAATAAGGTTTACACCTTTCCCCTTATTGCAGCATTGACTCGCGGACTCTTATACGAAGGTTCGTCGCCGACATCAATCGCACCGGCCTGGGTGGCCACGGCTGTGGCGACGGCAACGGTCGGATTCATGCTGTCGATCATGGCGCTGGGAATGAGGATGGTGGTTCCGCGCTCCTTGGTGGTCTCGTAGATGATGTTCATTGCGCGCAACTGCAAGGCAGTAGGCTGACCGGCATAGATAGTGGCCGCTTCCACGAAACGTCCGGCGATTTCCGCCTCTGCGGAGCCTAGGATGATTCGCGCCTGCTTCTCGCGTTCGGCCTGCGCCTGGCGTGACATGGCGTCCTGCAATGCTACCGGGATGGCCACGTCGCGGATCTCCACCGAGCCGACGGTGACACCCCATTCCTGAGTCTTTTCACCAATCTCGCGGCACAACTGCTGATCGGAGCTGCGTCGATCGGATAGCAGCGCGGCCAGCATCGACGAGCCGATCATTTCCCGCAGAGAGGTCTGTGCTACCCGGTCGATGGCCTGCCGGTAGTCGGTGATCGCCAGTGCCGCTTTGCGGGCGTCGTGCACGTGCCAGAAGATGATGGCGTCGACGTTCACCGGCACTGTATCGCGGGTCAGTGCCTGCTCGGCATTGAATGCCGTGGTCTGGATTCGCTCGTCGATCACAGCGACGACGCTGTCCAGGACCGGAATGATCATGAACAGTCCGGGCCCGCACACGCCTTGCAGGTTGCCTGCGCGCAACACGACGAATTTCTGCCAGGTATTGGCCATCTTGAGGGACAGCGAGACGACCAGTGCGCACACCAGCACAACGATGCCCACAACCGTGTGGCCAAAGTAGATGAGGACGGCCCCCATGGCTGTCAGAACCATGACAATGAAGAGGGTGATGGGGTTCATAGTGTCCTCCTGCATTCAAGTGCAACGCTCATTTGAAGATTGCGCCTGAGGCGTTCGTCTGTCTGTGCGCTAGACCACTGGAGCGGTCCGTTGGGAAGGTCCCCGCGAGCACTGCCGGTCTTTGTGATGGGCTAAGCGCGCTTGCGCACCGACGCCAGGAGCTGCGACCTGCCATGGTTGCATTCCGTCGACAGCGAGCTGGCCTGGTGTTTCGGTACGTCCTGGCGACCAGCAGTGATCGGCTCACCAGAGGTCGCCATGAAAAGACAACCGGGAACAGTTCCGGACAGCCCATCGCCAGCCGGTGGTGGTGTCAGGCCCACACTGCCGGGCGGTGAATATGGCTCTCCCGCCGAGCGATATTCATTTCGAGATCGCGACAAGAAACAGCCGACGCTGCCTCCATCGGTTAACCCGGCCGAAGCACCATCACAGGCTCCGCACCAGTCTCCGGTCGATCCCTCGGAGGAGTAGTCCCCACCGAACGTGCGATGGCGCACGGACGGCTATCAGGCCTGGCTGGCGAATCAGGTCATCGAGTGCCGCAAGCCGCAGCAGGAGAAATCATCATGCTGGAAACCGTTGTTGTTTGTTTGCTCATCCTCTGGGCGCTCGGGATGTTCACCGCCTACACCCTGGGCGGCTTCATTCATGTTCTGTTGATCGCGGCAGTAGCAATAGTGGTGATGCGTATGCTCCAGGGACGACGGCCATCCTGACGCTGTTGTCCGTCCGCTGCCCGGAGTCGGCCGCTGCGTCGTCATGTGCCAACTCAGACCAGGCTGATGTCCATGTGCGCACCGACTCCGGGTGCTCTTTCGATGATGTCGAAGGCGCGCAGGGTTTCGCGCGCCGAGCGGGTCTCGGCAAGCAGAACAACATTTCCTGGCAGGAGGGTGTACCCGAAGGGATGGTCGTCCTGGCTGACGTTCGCCGACGCGCCGATTGCCGCGCCCGCCAGCCCTCCCACGACAGCACCCCAGCCCAGCATTTCGAATAGCGGCGAGCCGCCGAAGAGGCCTGCTCCGGCGTTCGTCATGGCGAATGCGAACAGCGCACTGACCAGCAGGCCGAACAGCGTCCCGACGGCAACGCCCTTGATGACCTGCCTGAAGGGGCGCCGCTTCGCGCGCAGGCGCCCGGAGGGCACCAGTTCATGGTTGTCGAATATGCGCACTCGGTCCAGACGAATGCCCAACCCCAACAGGTCCTGTTTTGCGCAATCGGCCTGTGATCGTCGGTTGAACACACCTGAGACCTGATGGCAGTAGCGGGTCATGGTTGCTCTCCTGGCATGCGACCTTTCGAACCAGTTTCCAGCATCCGCGAAGCCAAGGCGTCGGTCCGTCTGTTACCGCACGTACCGGTGCCCGTTATTGGATGACCAGCGCAAGTGGGCTACCGCACCGACAACCTGGTGAAAGGTTGTCATTGTCGCTCCCTCCACACTCTGCATGGTGCAGGAGTGGCAAGCGCGGCGAGGCGACCATGAACCAGACAGGCAAGCAAGCCCCCCATGGCGGGGCCGCTGATCCCAAGGGGAAGACTCATCCGCCCGGCAGGCGCAGCGAAGCGCCGCGTCTGCCGGGCTCAGATAACGACGCCAATCCGAAGACCAGAGCGGAAGTGGTACTCCAGCAATCGCTGGAGGTCGATTCTGCTGGAAATCCCATCCATCGACCGGAGAAGGGCACGAAGCCCAGCCGCGCCGGAGCTGTTCATGAGCAGTGATGCGCCATCGACGGATGACTACAGAGCGCGCAGTGTGGCGGCGGGTCTCCGGCGCCAATGGCGGCATGCGGTGATTCTCTGCAAGAGGGCATGGCGTCAGCTGTCCATGACGACACACTCCGTGCCGCAGGTCAATCGCCGGATCAGGGTGAAAGAAACGCCGGTGGTTCGGCGCAAGCCGCGTCGTTGATCGTGCAACTGCCGGTTCCGATGGAGGTCACCAGAGCCGAGCATCAAACGGCCCTTACCTTAAGTGCGCAACCGCACCGACGTCGTAGTCCTGGTCTGCGAAGGTTGCAGTCAGACATGCCCCACGGCTTGCGGTGATACAGGCAGCTTCTTCAGGACTCGCCGGGTACCGACAGAGGGGGCTTTCTCTGTACGTGCCCCCCTGACGCTCGTGTCGACCGGCCAGGTTTCCGCTGCACTTCCGGAGCAATGCCATGATGTCGCTCCATTTCCGGGCCTTGCGCCGCGACCGATCAAAGCCTCCCTGGGACAGTCTGGCACCGGTTCGAGAAGAACTCTTCGGCATCGAACGGCTCGAACAGCACGCGCAGAGCCTGGCCCTGGCACAACAAGTGACGGATACGCCAAAGCGTGTACTGCCGTTGCATGTGCGCCTGGATGACAACTCCCGTGTCCTGCTGGCTGCCTACCGGGCTAGCGCTGTCGAGTTGGAAAGGGGCAATGGTGTGGTACCGGCTGCCGAGTGGCTACTGGACAATTACCACATTGTCGAAGAGCAAATCCGCGAGGTCCGCGACGACCTGCCGCCTGGCTACTACCGGCAGTTGCCCAAGCTGGCCGATGGGCCGTTCGCCGGCTACCCGCGAGTCTTCGGGCTGGCCTGGGCCTTCGTGGCGCACACCGACAGCCACCTCGATGTTGAACTGCTGCAGCGCTACATCCATGCCTACCAGCGGGTCCAGCCGCTGACTATTGGCGAGCTGTGGGCGGTAGCGATTACCCTGCGCATCGTCCTGATCGAGAACCTGCGGCGCTTGGCCGAGCAGATCAGTGCCGGGCGCATAGCCCGTGCCGATGCCGATGCCCTGGCCGAGCGTCTACTCTCGCCAGGGCACGCTCGTTCGGCACTGGAGGCGGATATCGCCGCGCGCTCGACCGGTCCGCTTTCCGAGGTGTTCTCGGCCCAACTGGCCAAACGCATGCGCGACCAGGACCCGCGCACGACACCGACACTGGGTTGGCTCGAAGACCGCCTGCACGAACAGGGTGTCAGCGTCGAGGCGGCGGTCCAGCATGCGCAGCAGCGCCTGGGCGCCTCCAATGTCACTGTGCGCAATGTGATCACTAGCATGCGCCTGATCTCCGATATCGACTGGGCACAGCTGTTCGAGAATGTCAGTCTGGTCGACGCGCGGCTGCGCGACGGCAGCAACTTCGCTGCCATGGACTTTCCCACTCGTAACCTCTATCGCAGCGCCATCGAACAGTTGGCGCGCGGCTCGTGTCTGGACGAGCTCCAGGTGGTCGATCACGCCCTGGAGGCTTGCCGTCAGGCCGTTGCCGAACATCCGGACGGCGAAGACTCCCGCCGTGAATTCGATCCCGGATTTCATCTGATTGCTGAAGGTCGCCCGACGCTGGAGCGCGCCATCTGCTTCAGCCCGACGCTGCACCTGCGCCTGAATCGCTTCAGCGTGCGCCTGGGCATGGGCGGCTACATCGGTGCCATCGGCCTGCTCAGCCTGGTGCTGCTGGGATTCGTATCGCATCTGCTGAATCAGCCTGCGTTCTCCTGGGGTTGGATGCTGGCCTTCCTGGCCTGCCTTTTCGTTCCGGTGACCGAAGTGGCCACGGCACTCATCAACCGCTTGGTGACCTGGAGCTTTGGCGCGATCACGCTGCCTGCGCTGGAACTCCTGGCCGGCGTGCCACGGGCGTTGCGCACCGTGGTGGCGGTGCCGACCTTGCTGACCACCGAGGCCGATCTGCTGGAGCAGATCGAGCGGCTGGAGGTCCACCATCTGGCGGGTATCGGCGGTGACCTGACTTTCGTGCTGATTCTCGATGGCGTCGACGCGCCACAGGAGGTCCTGCCCAGTGATGCACCGCTGCTCGATGCTGCGGCTGCGGCCATCGACCGCCTGAATCAGCATTACGGCCCAGGGCCCGGCGGCCAGCGCTTCTTCGTGCTGTTTCGCAGGCGCTGCTTCAACTCTGCCGAGGGCTGTTGGATGGGCTGGGAGCGCAAGCGCGGAAAATTGCATGAACTGAATCGGCTGTTGCGCGGCGCCACCGATACCAGCTTCGTGGCGATTGCCGGAGAGCCGCCGCGAGTGCCGAGCGAGGTACGCTTGGTCATCACCCTCGACGCCGATACCCGCCTGCCCCGCGAGGCGGCTCTGCGCCTTATCGGCAAGATGGGCCACCCGCTTAACCAGCCGCGCTTCGATGCCTTGCAGCAGCGAGTGATCAACGGCCACGCGGTACTCCAGCCGCGGGTGACGCCATCGCTGCCGATGGGCGGGGAGGGGTCGTTGTACCAGCGCGTCTTTTCCGGCCCGGCAGGGATGGACCCCTACGCGGCGGCGGTGTCGGACGTTTATCAGGATCTGTTCGGCGAAGGCTCCTTCACCGGCAAGGGGATCTATGACGTCGATGCCTTCGAGCGCGCGATGGCCGGTCGGGTCGCGGACAATCGACTGCTCAGCCATGATCTGTTCGAAGGCATCTTCGCCCGCGCAGGGCTGGTGTCGGATGTCGAGGTCGTTGAAGAGTCGCCGTCGCGCTTCGATGTGGCGAGCAGGCGCATGCATCGCTGGACCCGCGGCGACTGGCAGCTATTGCCGTGGATGCTCGGCCACTGGCGCGGGCCGCAGGCGATGCCGTTGATCGGCCGCTGCAAGATGCTCGACAATCTGCGACGATCGCTGGTCGCGCCCTTCGCCCTGTCCGGCCTTCTGCTCTGCTGGTGGTTGCCATTGCCCCAGGCGCTGCTGGCCGCGATGTTGGTCATTCTGACCCAGGCGATCCCCCCGTTACTGCCGATCTACTGCGCATTGCTGCCAGCGCGCTCGGGTGTTCGAATACGCAGCCACTTCGCCATGCTCGGTGCCGACTTCCGTCGTGCGTTGCTGCAGATCCTGCTGTCGCTGGCCTTTCTGGCAAACGATGCCTGGAGCATGGTCGATGCCATCTTGCGCACGCTTTGGCGGATGTACGTCAGCCAGCGCAACCTGCTGGAGTGGACCACCGCCGCACAGTCCTCACGCAAGCCGCGCCCCGGCTGGCTCGGCAGCTATCGGCAGATGGCCGGCGGGACGGCCCTCGCCGCATCGGCCGGCATCACCGGGTTGGTATTGCATCCGGCGAACTGGTTGCTGATCCTGCCATTGACCCTGCTCTGGTTAGGCGCGCCTCTGCTCGCGTTCTACAGCAGCAGGCCCACGCAGCCGGCGCGCCGTTCAGGCCTGGAAGAGGATGACGCAACTGCACTGCGCCTGGGCGCACGGCGGACCTGGCGCTTCTTCGAGACCTTCGTCACACCGGCGGACAATCTGCTGCCGCCGGACAACTTCCAGGAGCAGCCCAGGCCTGTGCTGGCTCACCGCACTTCACCTACCAATATTGGCCTTTACCTGCTGTCCGCGGTGGCCGCCCGCGATTTCGGTTGGGCCGGCGGCCTGCAGACGCTGGAGCGCCTCGAAGGCACCCTGGCGGTGCTGGAGAAGCTGCCGCGCAGCCACGGCCATTTCTTCAACTGGTACGGAACCCACGACCTGCGTGCCCTCGAACCGAGGTACCTGTCCTCGGTGGACAGCGGCAACCTGGCTGGGCACCTGATCGTGCTGGCCAACGCGTGCGAGGAGTGGCGCGCCAGCCCGCTGGTGGTGGAAGCGCGCCAGGGCCTGCTCGACACCCTGCATCTGGCACGGCAAGCCGTCGCAAGGCTTCCGCTGGTAGAAGATGTCGCGTTGCTGCAGGTGAAGGAGGACGTGCGGGTGATTCACCGGGCCCTCACCGGCCCACAATCGCTCGACGCCTTGCTGCCCGCCCTCGGGCACCGCGCGGAAAAGGCCGTGCGTTGCGTCGCGGGCCTCGCGCCGGCTGGCGAGGAGGGCGACGACCTGTCGTTCTGGTTCGACGCACTGCGCAGGGCCTTTGCCGAGCACAGCCGAGACCGACGGCATGGCCATGAAAAGACAGTGGACCGTCGCCTTCAGGCCCTGGCCGATACGGCACGGCGGTTGGCACTGGAGATGGATTTCGGTTTCCTGCTCAACCAGGAGCGCCAGCTGCTGTCCATCGGCTATTGCGTGGACAACAACTGCCTGGACCCGAGTTGCTACGACCTGCTGGCCTCCGAGGCACGCCTGGCCAGCCTGTTCGCCATCGCCAAGGGCGACCTGCCGACCCGCCACTGGTTCCGCCTGGGCCGCACGGCCACGCCGGTGCCCGGTGGCTCGGCGCTGATCTCCTGGTCCGGCTCAATGTTCGAGTACCTGATGCCCTCGCTGGTCATGCGGGCGCCGGCCGGCAGCCTGCTGGAACAGACCAACCGCCTTGTCGTGGCGCGGCAGCAGGCCTATGGCGCCGCGCTGGGCATCCCCTGGGGAATCTCCGAATCGGCCTACAACGCCCGCGATCTGGAATTCACCTACCAGTATTCGAACTTCGGCGTGCCGGGTCTTGGTCTCAAGCGCGGGTTGGCCGAGAACGTTGTCATAGCTCCCTATGCCACGGCGCTGGCGACCATGGTCGATGCGCAAGGGGCGCAGCGCAATTTCGATCACTTGACGGCCGTCGGTGCGCTCGGCCGCTATGGCTTCTACGAGGCTCTGGACTTCACCCGCTCACGCCTGCAGGATGGGGAAAGCGCCGCCATCGTCCGCAGTTTCATGGCCCACCACCAGGGCATGAGCATCGTCGCCATCGCCAATACCCTGCAGCACGGGCGCATGCGCTGCCGCCTGCATCGCGAGCCGATGATCCAGGCCAGCGAACTGCTGTTGCAGGAGCGCGTCCCGCGCGACGTGGCGCTGGGGCATCCCCGCGCCGAGGAAATTACGGTAGCGCCCAGTGACACCATTGCCGATGCGTCCACGTTGCGCCGAGTCGATGCAATGCTCGATGGGCCGCCGATCACTCATCTGCTGTCCAACGGCCGCTACGCATTGATGCTGACTGCCAGCGGTGGCGGCTACAGCCGCTGGGGCGATATCGCAGTGACGCGCTGGCGCGAGGATGCTACCTGCGACGACTGGGGCAGTTTCATCTTCCTGCGCGACCTGCAGAGCGGCGCACTGTGGTCGACCACGGCGCAGCCTGGCGGACAACCGGTGGAGAATGGCGAGGTACTGTTCGACGAGGACCACGCCGAGTTCATCCAGCGCGACGCCTCGCTGCTGACCAACCTGGAGGTACTGGTGTCCGGGGAGGACGACGGCGAGGTGCGGCGGGTGTCGCTGACCAATCATGGTCGCCGTGCCTGCGAAATCGAACTGACTTCCTATGCCGAAGTGGTGCTGGCAACGCCGGCAGCCGATGCCGCGCATCCGGTGTTCTCGCGGATGTTCGTACAGACAGAATACCTTGCCGAGTTCGGCGCCCTGATCGCCACGCGGCGCCTGCGCTCGCCGGACGATCCATCGATATGGGCGGCCCATTTCGCAGTGGTCGAGGGCGAGGTGATCGGCGAGACGCAGTATGAGTCCGACCGCGCTCGCTTCCTCGGCCGCGGCCGAACCCTGCGGGAGGCGCAGGCAGTTCTGAGCCACCGTGCCCTGGGCAACTCCCAGGGCAGCGTGCTCGATCCGATCTTCTCCCTTCGCCAGCGCCTGCGGGTGGCGCCGGGCAAGGTTGCACGGGTCGCATTCTGGACACTGGTAGCCAGTACCCGGGACGCCTTGCTTGACCTGATCGACAAGCATCACGAACGCAACGCCTTCGAACGCGCCAAGACCCTAGCCTGGACCCAGGCCCAGGTGGAATTGCGCGACCTGGGGATCGATGCGGAGGAGGCCGCCGATTTCCAGCGCCTGGCGGCGCCGATTCTCTATGCGGATTATCGCTGGCGGGCACCGCAGGAAGCCCTCCGGCGCGGGGCGGGGCGCCAGTCCGGGCTCTGGCCGCTGGCGATTTCCGGAGATTTACCGATCGTGCTGTTGCGCATCGACGAAGTCGACGATCTGTCGCTGCTGCGGCAACTCCTGCGTGCTCGCGAGTACTGGCGGATGAAGGGCCTGGACGTCGACCTAGTGATCGTCAACGAACGAGCCTCGTCCTATGTCCAGGATCTGCAGACAGCTATCGAAACGGCCGTACGCAGCAGCCCCTCGCGTCAACGCAGGGAGGGCGAGGCCTTACGGGGTGCCGTGTACACTTTGCGTGCCGACCTGATGACCGTGGAGGCAAGGGCACTGCTGAACGCCGTGGCGCGGGTCAACCTGCTGGCGCGCCGCGGCTCCATCGCTGCCCACCTGGAGCGCCTGCCGCTGGCCCAGCCGCGGCCGTCTGCCGCCCTGCACTCACCGGTGGCCTTGCCGCTGGTGCCCGCGACCGAGGGAGCGAGCAGTGATGAGCCGCTGGAGTTTTTCAACGGCCTGGGCGGCTTCGCGCTGGGCGGGCGCGAGTACCACATCGCTCTAAACAATGGCCACATGACCCCGGCGCCGTGGATCAATGTGATCGCCAATCCAGCGTTCGGCTTCCAGGTCTCGGCGGAAGGCAGCGGCTACACCTGGGCCGGCAACAGTCGGGACAATCAGCTTAGCCCCTGGTCCAACGACCCGGTCATCGATCCTGCAGGTGAGGCTTTCTACCTGCGCGACGAAGAAAGTCTGGCAGTCTGGGGCGTTACCGCCCAGCCGATCCGCGACGCAGGCTTGTACCGCGCCGCCCATGGTTTCGGCTACAGCCGGTTCAGCCACACGGCTCACGGTATCGAGGCGCAGCTGCTGCAGTACGTGCCGCTGGAAGACCCGCTGAAGATATCGCGGCTGACACTGCGCAATACCTCCGGCCGGCCGCGCCGGCTATCGGTGACAGCTTACGTGGAATGGGTACTGGGTACCGCGCGCGGAGCCTGTGCCCCTTTCATCCTGACGGGGGTGGATGTCGACAGCGGCGCGCTACTGGCACGTAACCCATGGAGCATCGCTTATTCCGAGCGGCTGGCTTTCGCAGACCTGGGCGGGCGGCAGAGCAGCTGGACCGCCGATCGCAGCGAATTCATCGGTCCTGCCGGTAGCCTGTCGGCTCCTCGGGCGCTGCTCGGCACCACGGCGTTGTCGGGCGCCAGCGGCGCTGGCTTCGATCCTTGCGCTGCCCTGCAATGCATCGTCGAGCTGGGCGTCGGCGAGTCCGTGGAAGTGCTGGCGTTGCTGGGGCAGGCCGGATCGAACGAGGATGTTAGTCGACTCGTGCTGCGTTACCGCAGTCTTGATCTCGATGCAGTGTTGGCCGACGTGACCCGGTATTGGGAACAACGGCTTGGCGCGGTTCAGGTCCGCACGCCCGATCGCGCCATGGACTTGATGCTCAATGGCTGGCTGCTCTACCAGACCCTGTCGTGCCGCATCCATTCCCGATCGGCGTTCTACCAGGCCAGCGGTGCTTATGGTTTCCGTGACCAGTTGCAGGATGCTCTGGCGTTGTCGTTCGCCTGCCCAGAGCTGACCCGCCACCACCTGCTGCGGGCCGCCGGGCGCCAGTTCGTCGAGGGCGATGTGCAGCACTGGTGGCTGGAACAGACGGGGCAGGGAGTGCGCACGCGAATCTCCGATGACCGGGTCTGGTTGGCCTATGCCTGTGCCAGCTACATCGAGTCATCCGCAGACCTTGCGGTGCTCGACGAAATGCTGCCTTTCCTCGAAGGGCCACAGCTGAATCCTGGCGAGAGCGATACGTTTTTCCAGCCGATGCTTGCGGAGGAGAGCGCCTCGCTGTTCGAACACTGCGCTCGGGGCCTGGACCGGTGCCTGGAGATGACCGGCGCCCACGGCCTGCCACTGATGGGGAGCGGAGACTGGAACGACGGAATGAACCGTGTGGGCGTCGGTGGCCAGGGCGAAAGTGTGTGGCTCGGCTGGTTGCTGTTGCATACCCTGGAGCGCTTCGCTGCCCTGGCCGAGGGGCGGGATGAGGTACGGTCCGTGCGCTGGCGAAAACATTCGGCGGCGCTGCAACTGGCCTTGGAGGAGCATGGTTGGGACGGCCAGTGGTATCGCCGGGCGACCTTCGACGACGGCACCTGGCTCGGTTCGGCGGCCAGCGACGAATGCCGGATCGATTCCATTGCCCAGTCCTGGGCAGTGCTCTGCGGCGGTGCGAATCCCGAGCGTACAGCCACTGCCATGGCGTCGCTGGAGCGCTGGTTGATCCGTCAGGATGAGGGGTTGGCCTTGCTGTTCACTCCCCCCTTCGATCAATCAGCACATGATCCCGGGTACATCAAAGGCTACCCGCCGGGCCTGCGCGAGAACGGCGGGCAATACAGTCATGCGGCGATGTGGAGCATCCTGGCGTTTGCCCGTCTCGGTCAGGGCGACAAGGCGGCCAGGCTGTTCTCCCTGCTCAACCCGATCAACCACACGCGCACGGCGGCAGAGGTTGAGTGCTACAGGATCGAACCCTATGTCGTCGCCGCCGATGTCTATTCCATTGCCCCCCATGTCGGGCGTGGTGGCTGGAGCTGGTATACCGGCTCCGCTGGCTGGATGTACCGAGCGGGGGTGGAGGGAATCCTGGGGCTCCGGCGCGAGGGTGCAAGTCTGGTCATCGATCCGTGTATCCCGCTGGACTGGCCGGGGTTCGACGCCAGCGTAACGGTGGATGGTTGCCATTACAGCATCGTCCTGACCTCGGCCGGGAAGCACTGCCGCGGCATCCAGCGCGCGCTTCTGAATGGCTGTTCACTGGTCTGCGGCGAAAGCCCTGTGCGGGTGCCGCTGGCGGTTGGCGAGCATCGCCTCGAGCTGTTCCTGTAAACGCGTGTCACCCCGCCGTATGGCCTGGACGACGGGGAACGTAGGGTAGCAAGCGGTCGGTTTCCGCCTTCACCACCGCGTAGCACTCGCAACTCAATGCCTCCAGGCGCGGGCGGTCCAGCACGGTGATCCGCCCCCGGCTGTACTCGATCACACCTTGCTTCTGCAGTTTGCCGGCCGCTTCGGTGACGCCCTCTCGCCGCACACCGAGCATGTTGGCGATGAGCTCCTGGGTCATGATCAGCTGGTTGCCGGGCAGGCGGTCGAGGGACAGCAGCAGCCAGCGGCAGAGTTGCTGGTCGATGGAGTGATGGCGGTTGCAGACAGCCGTCTGGGCCATCTGAGTGATCAATGCCTGGGTATAGCGGAGCAACAACTGGAGCATGTCGCCGTGGCGGCCGAACTCGTCCTTCATTCGTTGCCCTGCGAGCCGGTAAACGCTGCCGGCGCTTTGCACGATAGCGCGGCTGGGGGTGCTCTCGCCGCCCATGAAGACGGCTATACCGACCAGCCCCTCGTTACCGACCACGGATATCTCGGCCGATGCACCACTTTCCATCACGTACAAAAGCGAAACGATGGAGTCGGTGGGGAAGAACACGTAACGCATCGCATCACCGGGTTCGTAGATCACCTTGCCCAGTTCCAGACGTTGCAGCTCCAGATGGGGGAAGAGGCGCTCCTGAACCTCTCGGGGGAGTGCGGCCAGTAAATGGTTCTGCGCGGGGGAGGGAGTTTCTCGCATGGCGGCCTCCTCACGGGGCGTATCGCGACTACTCGAGCATACAGTTTCAGGCCTTTACCGGTGGTGCAACGTTCCCTATCGCACAGACCGGGCTTCCGCTGGCGCGCAGTCTGGAGCTTGCGGCGGCGGATGCTGATCTGGCGCTTTGTAAGACCAAGTCATCGCATCTTTTCAGGGATTTTCCATGAACATTGAAGATGGCGATTCCTTCAGTATGTACGAGGGCCATAACGGCGTAGCCGCCGATGACCATTCCTGTCTCGGCCCCCAATTGCTGAGCGCAGATACGCTCATCGAGAGTGACATCTGCAACTTCGAGGACGAAGGTCTTGGCGGCCTCAAGAAAATTATGCTGTATTCGCAAAGTAGGTAAGTTGCCTGCGCCGGGCTGTCGTTCGGCGGATTCCTGGAGATGGGAGAAAAACAGTTTGCAATTCCATGGAGTCTCTTGAGGCTGGATACGGTGAACAAGCGCTTCGTGCTTGATGTTGACCAAGACCGCCTCAGCAGCGCACCGAGGTTCGACTAGGATGATTGGCCGGACATGCAGGGCCCGACATGGGGCGGGATATACATGCTTTATATGAAGCCCGGCCGATTGAGCTGTCATTCCCCAACAATCTCGAAGTATCGACGAGGAATCTCGGGCGAGTTGCCCGGATCACCACGATCCAGTCGCCAATAGCCGACGTCGTGCCATTGGCCCAGATTGAAACCGACTTACTGGAAGGTGCCGATGTGCCGGAAGCCCAGCCGCTCATGCAAACCGACGCAATCCGCGTTGGGCAGCGCGATGTCGACAGAGGCAGCGTTGAATCGCTGCTTGGCGAGTATGTGAAGTAGCTTGCTGTAGAGGTCGCGGCTAACCTCCGCGCGTCGCTCGCTCTCCGCAATTATAGACAGTGACATCCACTTCCGAGCGGTGTGTTGCTCGGGCCCTGTACTGGCTGGCGCAAGCTTAGCCAACCAGACGCCCATCGCGCTCCGCGACAAGGTAGGGTAGGTCTGCTGTGGCGTGACGACGCGCTCCCGTATCTCCTCGCCGCTCGGCGGCAGCTCCTCTGGGGGTCGCCGTGCCGGTCACAACCGGAGCACAGATGGCCTGGATAGCCGCAGCGTCCTCGGGGCCGGCGTCTCTGATTTCGATTCTCATGGCGGCCTCAGATTGGGCGCTGACTCAGGTGGGCGGAAAGTTGCTAGGCGCTCTCCATGCGTTCCGAATAACGATCCGCCAGGAAGCCCTGGCTATTACGCAGCAGGGTGAACTTCACCAGTTTTTCCATGACGTCCACCACGCTATCGTAGTAAGCCGACGGTTTCGCACCCCCGCGTCGTCGAACTCCAGGTAGGCCTTGGGTACCGAGGTTTGGTTGGGAATGGTGAGCTTTTCGCTCGACGACGGACCCAAACTGGAATGGAAACAGGCCGCTCCATTCTTGCTGGGTCATGCTGATTACCCCAGGGGCGATCGATGAGGGGAGTATCAGCGGCGAATCTGAAAGTAGTCTGAAGTCGCTGAGAGCCAGCGGCGGTGGAAACGAAATATCCAGCACGCGCGTTATAAGGGCATTCCACCCATAGGGCTTGGCCGAAGCTCTTTTGGAGCTAGGAGCGATGCACCCTATTCCTTCACTCATGTGGAGGACGAATCATGGCCACACACAAAACGAAAGCTTTCGAACCTTGGAACAAGGGCAAACTGGTCGGCCAGAAAGCACCGCTGAGACTCAGGGACATTTGGGCTATCAGAGTGCGACTGGAAATCGCAAACAAGGAACGTGATCTGGCGCTGTTCAACCTCGCCATCGACAGCAAATTGCGAGCCTGCGATTTAACGAAGCTGCGCGTCAGAGACATCGCTCACGGTGATCATGTATCGACGCGTGCAATCGTCATGCAACAGAAGACCCAGCGGCCGGTCCAGTTCGAATTCACCGCCCAGACGAGAGCATCAGTTGAAGCTTGGATCAGTGCCGCCCACCGTCGCAACGACGATTTCCTTTTTCCCAGTCGTGCTCGACATTCGGCGCACATATCCACGAGGCAGTACGCCCGCATAGT
Organism: Pseudomonas sp. PDM18; assembly: GCF_014852585.1. GTDB lineage: Bacteria > Pseudomonadota > Gammaproteobacteria > Pseudomonadales > Pseudomonadaceae > Pseudomonas. The sequence continues at coordinate 594,058 of NZ_JACVBX010000002.1, forward strand.
GAAAGCTTGGGTAACGACAATTGGTCTCGACCCCACGCTCTACGAAACCCATACCCTTCGTAGAACCAAAGCATCGCTGATCTATCGCAGAACGAAGAACCTGCGTGCGGTTCAACTGCTGCTAGGCCATACGAAACTGGAGAGCACCGTTCGATACCTCGGGATTGAGGTGGACGACGCTCTAGAAATGGCGGAGCAAACTGAGGTTTGACCTTTTCTCCAGGTTGGCGCCGGGTTTCGAGCCGGCGCCTCTTTGAGTCAGCTAGCGAACCATAGCTGATATCGACAGGTACTAGGTGACACGCCCTTAGGCCCTGTGTTCAACCAAATCGATTGCAGAATCAGAGATAAGGGGGGAGTGTGACCTCATAGCGCCCGAGTTTTGGCGGAAATCCCTTCCCCCGTTCGGTCGTCAGCCGAGGACGGTATGGATGATCGACGATTCACCTCTGGTCTAAACATCGCTACGTGCTTTCTGAGGATGTTGGCGGATGAGCTCTCTACAGAAGCCGCCCCATCTGATCCCCCCTTTTCTGCTCAGCGCTTCAACGAGCTTCGGCGCAACATTGAGTGCTGCGTATTTATTTTGGAGAGCCTACAAGCGAGTCACGGGCATTCACCTGGCATTCAAAAGCAGCCTGAAATTACCCACAGCTCTGGATGGCTCGCAGCGAGAGGTCAGAGTACTGGCGTAAACCTGATTTGGCTGAGCTACCCATCAACTCCACCGTGCGTCGGATAAAAAACGGGTAACGCGAATAATGTGAACGTAGGCGAGGAAGTGCCTTCTACCGCTGCACACGCAGGAGATTAGGCATGGAAACGCTCCGAGGTCCACCCACAGAATGCGTCACATACGTACTCATTCTTGATGATGATTCGACTCTTGCCAGAGTCCTGGGGCTGGCGATGGAAGATTACGGAATCCCCGCCATCGTTCTTGGAAGTGCTGATGATGGACTCGCGTGGATCAATGCAAATCCAAGTCAACTTGCCCTCTTGCTCACTGATATCTCAATGCCAGGAGAAATTGACGGCTTGGAGCTAGCGCGCCAAATTGCGCAGAGATCCCCAAGCATCCCCATTATCATTATGTCAGGCGGCTATTGGAGTAGAGACTTCCCGGCCTACCGCTTTCTCGACAAACCATTTGATCTCACGGCACTCATGACCACAGTAAAAGAGGCTCTTGCTCTTCCACACTAAGCGAGTGGATCGCATGGGCGCCTATCCAAGTAGTTTGAGTAGTTCCTCGGGGGGCAGCCGTCTGTTCTGCGCAAGGTCACGACGATACAGCTCTATCACCTGGCTCGCTTAATTCATTGGTTGAATGCCTGCTTGCTTTGCCGCATGGCACAGCTCTGACCAGACCTTATGCCGAAAGAGGGACCCACCCTCCTCGCGAGACATCGAAGCAGGAATTAGCAGTCTGATCTGTTCGCGTAAGGAGGGAGTCAGCTCTAGGAAGGCTAGGATTGCGAGCTCGATCATTTCACGTTCGGTGTCTTTCATGACTGCTGTCCGGAAGCAAAAATGAAAGTTAAGCGATTGTTTGGGCTGGTCTTCCACGGTTGCGGCGTCTACAACGACCAAAGCCTTTTCAACATAGCTCAGCATCGGAAAATCATCACCAGCTACGCCGCAGAAGAAGCTATGAGCTGCTACGACAGTCCGCTAGTGGCCGTTTTCCGCCAGCCACGACCGGCTGAGACCGACCCATAGCGGACTATCAAAGCACCATCCGGCTGCCAGCGCAGAGATAATTCCTAGTACCTCCTGGGCTCGACCAAAGACGTGCACTAGGATTGCAACGCCCCACTAAAGGGGCACCGAGGACGTTGGTCGGCTCCGATAGCGGAAAGCTCATTCAGGGAGGATGGCAATTGAAGATCAATAAGTGGTTGGCGATGGCATTGGCCTGCTCATTTGCGACAGCCACCAATGCCGATGAGCTTTACGAGTTCTTCTCCATCGAGTGCATGCCGGAGCTTCGCACGTTGCGAGTGTCGTCGGTGGCCATCTGGAACATCCAGGAGCAGATTTGGCCAAATGCGCCTATTCAAGACGACCGGGCCAAGTGGCTTAAGGCGAATTGGACGCTTCACGAGCAAGCTCTGCAGAGGCTGGAACGTAAGCGAAATCTGTATGTGTTTGGCCAGATGTATGGGATGGCGCAGGGCGATCCGATTCAATGCTCGCTATCAGGGGTGCACATCAGCATATATTCGCAGAAGATAGAGCGCCCAGATGACGAAATGAAAGGAGTCACTCGGGGGAATCCACGAATAGTTGCAAGCTGGGCCAATGGGAAGGAGGCGTTCAGCACTTACCTTGCCCCAGGGGATGATCTGCAGGTATCAGAAGGTGAGAACGCCTTGACGATCCTGCACTGCAAACCGCTGGATGACGACTCGCCTGCTAAGTACGCTTCAACCATCCTGCGATCTGCTCGGGCGACCACTGGATCTGAAGCTTCTGGGCAACAAGCTGCGCCAACTTCGGGGACTGGGCAAGTTTGCAACGCTTGGGACACAGGGCCCTGTCCCAGGCTGCCTGTTCAGCTTGATTGGCGCGGTAAGAACAACGACCACCGTTACGGCTGATCTCACGGCTGATAGAGGACGGGGCGCGCTCCAGACGTTGTGCTATCTGCCTAATCGACTGGCCAGCAGCAAGCGCTCGCGAAATCTCTTCGCGCTCAACCAGTGTCAGCGACAACCTGGAGCGCGCCGTCGTGCAGCTGGGCGGATGCCTCCTGTCTCCGCAAGAATTCGCTGGATCGAAGAGTGGTTTCTATCGAACAGCTGCGCGATTTGCTGGAGCGAGTCACCTGCCTTCCAGCGATCCCACATCAACGCCTTCTGGCTTTCGGTGTAGTAGATCCGAGGTCTTTGCTTCATCTGCAACACTCCCCCTGCATACACAGGGCTCAGTGTGTTGCGTTCACCGGTTAAATCCACAGCCGATTGCTGCCCTAGCCGGCTTCCAGCGATGCGATAACGCCATGGCCACGGGTGTTCAGCGAGCCGGCGTCGTTGGCGCGGGCCTTAAGGTCGAAGCGGTTGAACTGCACGACGCCGTCCAGGTACCAGCCTTCGGGGCCGAAGTGCCCCGCCAGGCTAAAGCGGGCTCACTGTGCTCGTTCCACGTACACCAGGCACGCCAGGGCTTCGCGGCGGTAAGCGTCGTGAAGCCAGCGCCGGTAGCGCCGCGCCAGTTGGCCGAGCAGGGCGGCGCCCAGCAGCGCGGCGAGCAGCAGCCAGCCCCAGGTCTGCGGGAATAGGGTGGCGGCGCCGGCAACGGCAGTTCGCGCAACTGCGCGAGCCTGGCCATGGTCATCCTTGCCACCCTGCTTGTGCGCCAAGCTGCCCGCGCAACTGCGCGAGGGCCGGATCGGCGGTGCTGAAGCGCAGGCTGGGCACCCGGCTCCGGCACAGCAGTTCGCCGACCGCATCGAGGCGTGCGCGGAGCAGTTCGGCGAGCACCTGGCGAACGGCTCGATTACCCAGCGGGAGGTCCAGCGCGGATTCACCCTGCGTCACCCGCAGACGCTGGCGGACGATCGGCGCCAGCGCTCGCGGGTCATAGACCTGCAGGGCGATAAGCTGGTTGCGCGCGGCGAGCTGGCGCAACAGCAGGCCAGTGCGCTCGCCGGCGCCGGCGAAGTCGCTGACCAGGCAGATTAACTGGTCGTGGCGAGCCAGCTTCAGGCATTCGAGCAGGACCTCGTCCAGGCGCGCCGCGCTGTCGATAGCTGGGTTGCCGGCGTGCAGCTCATGGTTCTGCCTGACTAGGCCGGCGCACAGGCGCTCCACCTGGCGGCGGCCCCGGCGCGGAGCGATCAGGTCGATGCGCTGGTCGTTGAACAGCAGGCCGCCGACCCGGTCGCCGCCGTACAGGGCGATCCAGCCGCAGAGCGCGCCAAGCTCGCAGGCCAGCGCGGACTTCAGGCTGCGGCAGCTGCCGAAGAACATGCTCATGCGCTGGTCGACCAGAATCAGCGCCGGGCGCTCGCGGTCTTCGCTGTAGCTGCGCACGTGCGGGTGGCCGGTGCGCAGGGTCAGGCGCCAGTCCACCTGGCGGAGGTCGTCGCCGGGCTGGTAGTGGCGCAGTTCCTCGAAACTCAGGCCGCGCCCACGCAGGCGCGAGCCGTGATGGCCGACCAGCCGGCTGCCGGCGCGCTGTGGGACGCAGAAGCCGAGACCGCGGGCATGCGCTTGATGGCCGATCAACTGCGCCAGCGACACGTACGCCAGCCCGTCGATATCACTGCTCAGCGGCATGACCGGCCCCTCATGCGGGAATCGGCACCAGGTCTAGCAGGCGATCGAGTACCTGGTCGGCATCGACCCCGTCGGCCAGCGCATCGAAGGACAGGCTCAGTCGATGGCGCAGCACCGGATGGAGCATGGCGCGGACGTTGTCCGGGGTGACGAACGCCTGCCCGTGCAACCAGGCGTGGGCGCGCGCGGCGCGATCCAGGCCGAGCGTGCCGCGCGGGCTGGCGCCGACCGCGAGCCAGCGGCGCAGCTGCGGATCGTAGGCGTCGGGATGCCGGGTGGCGCTCACCAGGTCGAGCAGATAGTCGTCGATGGCGGGCGCCACATACACACCGCTGACTTCGCGCCGCGCCTGCAACAGCACCTCCGGGTCCAGCGGCGCCGGTTCGTCCTGCCGGGAAGCCGCGGCGCCCTCGAGCGCCTGCTCTTCCTCGCGCAACAGGCGCAGCATCTGCGCCTCGTCCCGCGGTTCGGGATAGTCGAGCAGGACCTTCATGAGGAAGCGGTCCAGCTGGGCCTCGGGCAGGGGATAGGTGCCTTCCTGTTCCACCGGGTTCTGCGTGGCCAGCACCATGAACAGCGGCGGCATGCGGTGGGAGTGCCCGGCGACGGTGATCTGCCGTTCTTCCATGGCCTCCAGCAGGGCCGACTGGACCTTGGCCGGTGCGCGGTTGATCTCGTCGGCGAGGATCAGATTGCCGAACAGCGGGCCGGGTTGGAAGCGGATGTCCTGGCGGCCTTCGGCCTGGTGCAGCACCTCGGCGCCGGTGATGTCCGAGGGCAGCAGGTCGGGTGTGAACTGGATGCGGCTCATGCGTGCATCGAGGTGCCGGGCCAGTGCCTTTACCGTGCGCGTCTTGGCCAGGCCGGGGAGCCCCTCGAGGAGCAGGTGACCGTTGGCCAGCAGGCCCAGCAGGATCTGCCGGATGGCCCGACCCTGGCCCAGCACGGCAAGCGCCAGCGACCGTTCCAGCTCGAGTATTCGATTGCGCACGCTCACCGCTTGTCTCCCCCTCACGGGATGGCTTTGTCGCCCCATAGATAGCGCACCCGGCGCGCCGGATGGGCCCCCCGGGCCGGGGGGGGTGGGTCAGAATTGCGCATCGTCCAGCCGCAGCGCCGAGTCGCCGCCGTGCCGCACCACCTGCGCCAACGCCGGAGCCCGCACCAGCAGGTGCTCGGCGTAGAACCGCGCGGTCGCCAGCTTGGCGTCCAGGAAGGCGGCGTCGCTGCCGCCTTGAGCCAGTCGCTGCTGCGCCGCCAGCGCCGAGCGCGCCATCTGCCAGCCGCCGGCGACCAGGCCGAGCAGTTCGAGCAGGGGCACCGAACCGAACAGCACCGCTTGGGGCTGGCTGTCCAAGCCGGCGACGATGTAGGCCACCGCGTCCTTCAGCGCCGCGATAGCCCGGCCCAGGCCATCGGCGAGGGACGCCAGAGACGCCGCGTCGGCGGCGCGCAACTGCTGTTCGACCGTGCTCATCCGCCCGATCAGCGCGTCGATGGCACGGCCCTGGTCACGGGCGATCTTGCGCCCCACCAGATCGGCGGCCTGGATGCCGGTGGTGCCTTCGTAGATGGTGGTGATGCGGGCGTCGCGCAGGTGCTGGGCGGCGCCGGTTTCCTCGATGAAGCCCATGCCGCCGTGGATCTGTACGCCCAGGGAGGCGATGTCCACCGCGTTCTCGGTGGCGCAGCCCTTGATCACCGGGATCATCAGGTCGACGAAAGCCTGGTTGCGCTGGCGTTCCTCGGCGTCGTCGTGGGCATGCGCGTAATCCATCGCCAGGGCCACCTCGGCGGCCAGCGCGCGCATGGCCTCGATGCGCGATTTCATCGACAGCAGCATGCGCCGCACATCCGGATGGCGGATGATCGCGACTTTCTCGCGGCTACCCGGCGCGCTGCCCTGTACCCGCTCGCGGGCGTAGGCGAGGGCGCGTTGGTAGGCGCGTTCGGCCAGGCCGATGCCTTCGATACCGACCGAGAAGCGCGCGGCGTTCATCATGATGAACATGGTTTCCAGGCCCCGGTTCTCTTCACCCACCAACCAACCGCTGGCGCCGCCCTGGTCGCCGAAAGCGAGTACCGCGGTGGGGCTGCCGTGGATGCCGAGTTTGTGCTCGATGGACACGCAGCGTACATCGTTGCGCACCCCAGGCTGGCCGTTGGCGTCGAGCAGAAACTTTGGCACGACGAACAGCGAGATACCTTTCACGCCGTCCGGTGCACCTGGGACGCGGGCGAGTACCAGGTGGACGATGTTGTCCGTCAGGTCGTGCTCGCCATAGGTGATGAAAATCTTCTGCCCGAACACTTTATAGCTGCCGTCGGCCTGCGGCTCGGCGCGGCTGCGCACGGCGGCGAGATCCGAGCCGGCCTGCGGTTCGGTGAGGTTCATGGTGCCGGTCCACTCACCGCTCACCAGCTTGGGTAGCCACGTTCGCTTGAGTGGTTCGGAGCCACGCAGCTCGATGGCCTCGATGGCGCCACGGGTGAGCATGGAGCACAGGCCGAAGGAGACGTTGGCGCCGTTCCACATTTCCTCGACCAGCGCCGAGACCAGCCGCGGCACGCCCTGGCCGCCAAACTCAGGCGAGCAGGAGAGGGCATTCCAGCCGCCCTCGACGAACTGCCGGTAGGCCTTGCGCCAGCCGTCGGCCGTGCGCACCTCGCCGGCCTCCCAGCGCGCGCCCTGGCGGTCGCCGATGACGTTGAGCGGCGCCAGGACGCCCTGGGCGAAGCGCGCGGCTTCATTAAGAATGGCGTCGACCAGCTCGCCGTTCATCTCTTCCTGACCGGGCAGGCGGTTAAGCGTATCGAGCAATTGCAGGTCACCCAGAACGAACTGCATGTCGCGCAGCGGGGCGGTGTAGTCACTCATGGCGAAGCTCCTGTTCAAATCGACTGCCGTAGCAGGGCGGCACGGTCAGGGGGTAACGATGTTGAACTGCGGCGGGAAGCTGTCGAGCATGCCGAGGAAGCCGCCCAGCATCTTGCCGTCGCCTTCGAGCTTGATCTCGCCCTGCTTGATCGCGGTGGGGAAGTCCAGCTTGCGCAGGCTGATCTGGTCGAGGGTCGACTTGGCCAGCTTGATCGTCACGTTCGCGCTGGGGCTGGTCTGATTGTCACGGTGGGTCAGCACGCCATTGCGGAGGGTCACCGCGTAGGATTGGCCAAGGTCCTCGAAAACCCAGTTCATGACCATGTCGTGGCCCTGCGCCTTGTCCGAGTCCAGGCGGATCGCCAGGAAGTCGAAGAACTGGCTCGGCTCCATGTTCTTCACCAGGTCGACCTTGGTGGCGCTGGAGTCATAGGTGGGCACGCCGTGGCGCAGCTCCATGGCCCCGGTCAGGTAGATGTTGCGCCAGAGGGCGTTTTCCGTTTGATAGCCCAGTTGCTCCAGGGCATCGGCCTGGAGTGACTTGGCCTGCTGGTTCTGTGGCTGGGCGAAGACCAGGTGGTTGCCCAGTGTCGCCGCCCAGCGGTAGTCGCCTTTGTCCATCGCAGCGCGCATCAGTTTCTCCACCGCGGCGCCGCCGCCCAGTGCGTCGACGTAGTGCGTCGCTGCCTCTTCCGGGGTGAGCGGGTCGAGATTGGCCGGGTTGCCGTCGTAGTAACCCAGGTAGCGCTGGTATACCGCGCGGGAGTTGTGGCTGAGCGAGCCGTAGTAGCCACGGGTGTACCACTTCTGCTCCAGGGCGCCGGGCAGCTTGTCCATCTTCTGCGCGATCTCGGTGGAGGTCAGCCCCTGGTTCATCAGGTGCAGGGTGCGGTCGTTGAGGAAGGCATACATGTCGCGCTGGTCGGCGAGCAGGGTGCGGACGCGTTCGCCGCCCCAGGTCGGCCAGTTGTGCGAGACGAACATCACGTCGGTCTTGTCGCCGTAGCGCTCCAGGCTGACATCCAGGTACTGCGACCAGGCCTTGGCATCGCGCACCAGCGCGCCGCGCGGGGTGAGGATGTTGTGCATCATCTGTGTGCTGTTCTCGGACATGCACAGCGCGCGCAATTGCGGGAAGTAGAAGTTCATTTCCGCCGGAGCTTCGGTGCCGGGGGTGAGCTGGAATTCGATGTCGATTCCGCCGACCGTGCGGGTTTCGTAGTGGTCCTTGATCAGGTCGGTCGGCTCGATCAGGGTGAAGGTGCCGCCGGACGGCACCGCCTTGCCCATCCCGACATCCACTTGGCCACGTTCGTTGCGCGGCAGGAAACTCCCGAACTGGTACTGCGCGCGGCGGCTCATGGCGGTGCCGGCGAAGATGTTCTCGCTGATGGCATGTTCGGTGAAGCCGGAGGGCGCGAAGATTTTCACCTTGCCGCTTTTCACATCGGCTTCATCGACTACCCCGCGCACGCCACCGAAGTGATCGAGGTGGCTATGGCTGTAAGCAACGCCAACGATGGGCTTCTTCGGTCGGTGCTGGTAGTAGAGCTCCAGCGCGGCGCGGGCCGTTTCGGCGTAGGTCAGCGGGTCGATCACGAAGAGACCGTCCTTGCCCTCGACGATGGTCATGTTGGACACGTCCATGCCGCGCAACTGGTAGATGTGCTCGGCGACCTGGAACAGCCCGGCGTGGTTGTTCAGTTGCGCGAGCCGCCAGAGGCTGGGGTTGACGGTGTCCGGCGCCTTGTCGGCGTCCAGGAAGGCGTAGCGTTTGGCATCCCAGATAACCTTGCCGTCGGCGTTCTTGATCTGCCCGTCGAAGGGCGCCACCAGTCCGCGGGTGACCGACTGGTAATCGGTGCGGTCGGTGAACGGCAGGTGCTGCATGACCTCGGCATTTTTGGCGACGGTGCTCGCGCTGGCCGCTTCGCCATCACGGCTTTCGGCCGCCGGCAGCGCTTGGCTGAGGCTGGCGGCGACGACCAGGGCGAGCAGGGAAGGGGGCAGAATCTGGAAGGACTTCTTCATACGCAACTCCGTGTTTTTTGTTCTTTGAGAGCGCTCGACAGCGCGCTGTCCGCGCGTGTGAAACTGCCGTGGCGCCCATGCCGGTTCGCCGCGGCAGCGACGGATCATTCATTGAGCGCCGAGGACATCCCTCGCGCCCGCGAGCACAGGTAGAGCTGGCTCACTTCCAGGCTGAGCAAGGCCAGGTCGTAGGTCTTGCCGTCGTGGTCCTTGACGTGGTTGCGCAGCACCGACTCAGGCCGGAAGCCGAGGTCCTCGAACACCGCGATGGCCGCGCTCTGGTCCACGGTCATTTGCACCGTGAGCTTCTCCAGGTCCATGGCGAGAGCCTGGGCGAAGCTTTCTTCGGTGAGCACCCGGCCCAGCCCGCAGCCGCGCCAGGACGGCTTGACCAGGATGCGCAGGTCGCCGACGTGGGGTGACCAGGACAGCGCATCGGTGACGACCGCCGAGCAGCCGACGATTTCGCCTTCGGCGACGGCCACCAGGCTGGTGATGCGCTCGCCCAGGGCCGCCAGCCAGGCGGCGATCACCCGTGGGTGGCTGATATTACGGCGGACGAAGAGCAGGTCGTGGACGGGCAGACGGCCGATGAACTCGCTCAGCGCGGGGCCGTCGGCGGCGGTCATCAGCCGCAGCTCCACGCTCGAGCCATCGAGCGTGAGGCTGTGCGGGTATTTGCGCGGATGTGGTTTCTTCATACGGAGCGTCTCCCTAACCATTGATCGAGTGCCGGCCACAGCCGTTTCACCGCCGAGGGGCCGGCCACCAGGCTGACGTGGCCGCCGGGCAGGACCAGTTCTTCCTTGTCCGTCGAACTGACTTTCTCCAGCAGGGGACGGGCACAGGCGGGGGGCACCAAGGTGTCGTACTGAGCGATGACGTGCAGCAGCGGCACGCTGATCCGGCCGAGATCGACCGGGCGCCCGCCGATGCGCAGGCTGCCGCTGTGCAGGCCGTTCTTCCACACCAGCTCCTTGACGATCTGCCGGTAGTAATCGCCAGCCAGCGGTAGGGTGTCGTCGCCCCAGCCGTTCATGATGCGGTAGCCCTTGACGTACTCGGCGTTCCACAGGTTGTCCCACAGGCGCAACTGGCCGGCCAGGCGCCCGGCCGGGCGGAGCATGTCGAAGGCGTTCTGGATCATTCGCGGCGGAATGATGCCCAGACGGTCCACCAGGCGGTCGACGTCGAAGTAGTCGGGGTTGGCGACGATCCGTTGCCAGGCCACCTGCGACCAATCGATGGGGGTGGTGAAGCACAGCAGATTCTTCACCGGGCCATCGGGGTGCAGGGCGGTGTAGATACTGGCGAGAACGCCCGCCATGCAGTAGCCGAGCAGCGAGACGTCTTCGCTGCCGGAATGCTCCTGGACCCGGCGCAGGCAGTCGGGGATGAAGTCGAGCACGTAGTTCTCGATCTTCAGGTGGCGCTCTGCCTGGGTCGGCGGGCTCCAGTCCATCACATAGATGTCATAGCCGCGATGCAGGAGGAACTCGATGAGGCTCTGGCCCTTGGCCAGGTCGAAGATGTAGGCCTTGTTGGTGGTGGCCATGACCAGCAGCAGCGGCACGCGGTACACCTCGTCCGCGGTGGCGTGGTAGTGGTACAGGTTCAGGGTGCCGCGACGATGCAGCAGGGTCTTCGGGGTCATGCCCACCGCCGGCCTGGGCGAGCTGAGATAGTCGAGGGCGTTCAGCCGGCGCTGCAGCATCCGCTTGGCTTCGCTGCGCAAGCGTCCTGGCAGGCCACGATCCAAAGGCATGCTTACTGCTCCTGTTTGGGCCGGCGCCGCGCGGGCCGGGGGGCGGTCTTGTGTGGTGCGGCTTTGGCGCGCGCGCGGGCTTCGGCCAATGCCTGCTCCGGCTCCAGGGTCAGCGGCCGGCGGCTGCGCGGCGGGCGCGGGGCCAACGCTGGCATGGCATTCTCGCCGAGTAGCAGATCGAGCTTTTCCTCGACGCGCTGGACTGCCGCGGCCAGTTCGCTGACTTCGCCGCGGCTGGGCAGGTCCAGGCGCTCCAGGACACAGGCGAGGGACTTCTCCATGGCGAACTGAACCCCCAGGGATACCTGCGTGTAGCGGGCCAGGAATTGCGAGAACTCCTTCGAGTCCATGTTGCGCGCGGCGAAGTCGTTGATACCGTTCTCCATCCGGGTAATGGCATCGCGACACAGTTGCAAAGGATCGGGAAACAGCGAGAAGGCCATGGCTGACTCCAGGATTCAGGGGTGAGCGGGATAGGTCTGGATGGCGATGCGTTGTTCAAGATGCCCGTCCAGTTGCCGACGCATCAGGTTGGCCGGGGCGAGGCAAGGCGTGAGCATCCAGTGGGTGAAGCCGGCGAGCGTCGGCGACACCTGGCGCAGCAGGGTGTCGCGCCAGCCATCGGTGGCGCTCCACACCGTCAGCGCGGTACGGGCGACTTCGCCAGCCGCGCTGCCTTGGGCGCTTGCATCGGCGATCTCGACGGTGCAGTCACTGGCAGCTTCACCCGCAAAGGCCTGGGCCAGTGCCGCGCCGATGCGCTGCAGGGCATCCTGGCCGGCGCCGACGACAGCGTCGAAATTGAGAAAGCCGTGGAACTGCCCGGCATAGTGCAGCAACTGCACCGGCACCTTGGCGGCGCGCAGGCGGCAGGTGTAGTCGAGGCCGTCGTCGCGGATCGGATCGAAGCCCGCGCTCACCACCAGAGCCGCTGGCAGCCCCGCCAACTGCGGGTTGCGCCGGGGCGACAGCCAGGGATCGCTAGGGTCGAGCCCTTCGATGGCACTGGCGGCGACCGTTTGAATCTGGCTGAGCAGGCTGTCGGTGATCAGATAGCCGTCGGCGTTTTCCGCCAGCGAGGGGAATGCCAGCACCAGTTCGGTGGCGGGGTAGGCGAGCACTTGCAGGCTGAGCTTCGGCCCCTTGCGGCGCACGCATTCCTGGGCGACCGCGGCGGAGATATTGCCGCCGGCGGAGTCGCCACCGATGGCCAGGCGGCGGGTATCGATACCCAACTCCGCGCCATGTTCGGCAACCCATTCCAGGGCGGCGAGGAAGTCCACGCGCCCGGCCTTGAGATCGTGCTCGGGCGCTAGACGATAACGCACCGCGATGGTGATGCAGCCGGCGGCGACGGCGATGTTGCGACAGATGCTGTCCGCCGTGTCCAGGTCGCCCACCACGAAACCGCCGCCATAGCACCAGAGGAAGGCCGGAAGCGCCTGCTCGCTACGCTGTGGGGTGAAGACACGAAGGGCGAGGGGGCCGCCCGGCCCGTCGATTTCCAGGTGCATGACCGAGGCCACCGGAAGGCGGCGGCCGAGCGCCTGCGCGGTGAGGCGCCAGACCTTACGAATCTCCGACAGCGAATAGTGTTCGATGGGGCGCACGCGGGTGGCCAGGTTGAGCATGCGCAGAAACACCCGCGCATCGCGGTCCGGCGCGGCGGCCCGGCAGACCTGCGGTAGACCCTCGCCGGAAGGACGCGGGGCTATCAGCCCGGGGGGCGTGGGGAGCAACGGGGCTAGCTGAGGGACCGGTTGTTTCAAGGGGGCGTCCTCCGACGATCCATGTGCGCAGCGAATAAGTCCTGCGGGCACGATACGGTCGCCTCCAGGTCGTCACACCACCCGAATCAGGCGGTGGGGTGGGACGCCAGTGGCCAGTCCGGCGTCCAGCCTTGTGGCCTGCACTGGCGCTACGAAAAAGCCCCGCCGAGGCGGGGCTTGTGTTGCAACGCCAGGAGCGGTTACAGCGCCACCACCGCATCGCCGAGGATCTTCACCTCGCCATACTGGTTGGCCGTCTGGATCTCCAGCTTGACCCGCCGCTCGCCTTCGGCCTCGAACTTCTCCACCACTTTGCCGGAGCAGGTGATGACATGGCCGAGGTGGGTGATGCCGGTGAAGCGCACAGCGAAGTCGCGGATCTGCCGCTGGTCCACCCACTGGGTCAGCAGGCGACCCAGGTAGGCCATGGACAGCATGCCGTGGGCGAACACGTCCGGCATGCCGGCCTTGCGCGCCACGTCGATGTCGATGTGCACCGCGTTGTGGTCGTTGGAGGCGCCGGCGAACAGCGCCAGGGTCGTGCGGTTGATCGGCGCCAGGGTCAGCGGTGGCAGCAGCTCGCCGACCTGGATCGATTCGAAGTTGAGTTGGCTCATCAGTAGTCTCCGCTTCAGCCGTTGCGCTGCACGAGGATGCTGCGCAGGTCCGCCACGTGCTCGCCGCGCTGGTTGGTCACGCGGGCCTCGCGCACGACAAACTCCAGGGCGCCGCCCTTCTTGTCGTAGATGTCGGCGATCCGCACGTCGAAGGTCAGGGTGTCGCCGGCGTAGGCCATGCGGTGGTATTTGAACGACTCCTCGCCGTGGAGGATGCGCGTCGGCACGATGCCCAGCTCGTCGCGCCAGGCGTTCGACGGGATGAGGAACTCCAGCGAAAAGAGGAAGGTCGGCGGCAGCGGTACGCCGGGGTGGCCGGCGTCGCGAGCGGCCTGCTCGTCGGTGTAGATCGGGTTGGTTTCGCCGATGGCCTTGGCGAAGAAGCGCAGTTGGCCCAGCTCCGCCTTGGCGGAGAAGGTCGGCAACTGCTTGCCGATGTGTTTCTTGTCGATCATCAGGGCTGTCTCCGCCGATCAGTTTTTCTGGTAGATCGTGACCACGCCCGCACCACCCAGGCCGAGGTTGTGCTGCAGGGCGATGCGCGCGCCTTCGACCTGGCGATCGCCGGCGCTGCCACGCAGTTGATGGGTCAGCTCGAAGCACTGCGCCAGGCCGGTGGCGCCCAGCGGGTGACCCTTGGACAGCAGGCCACCGGAGGGGTTGGTCACCCACTTGCCGCCGTAGGTGTTGTCGCCATCGAGGACGAACTGTTCGCCGCCGCCTTCCGGGCACAGGCCCAGGCCTTCATAGGTCAGCAGCTCGTTCTGCGCGAAGCAGTCGTGGAGTTCCACCACCTGGACGTCCTCCGGGCCAACGCCGGCTTGTTCGTAGGCCTGGGAGGCAGCCAGGCGGGTCATGTCGAAGCCGACCACGCGGATCATGTCGCGGGCCTCGTAGGTGCTCGGCAGGTCGGTGGCCAGGGACTGGCCGGCGATCATCACGTCGGTGCGCAGGCCGTGCTTTTTCGCAAAGCGCTCGGAGACCACGATGGCGGCGGCGCCGCCACAGGTAGGCGGGCAGGCCATCAGGCGCGTCAGCACGCCTTCCCAGAGCATCGGCGCGGCCATCACTTCCTCGGTACTGACCACGTTGCGGAATACCGCCAGCGGGTTGCGCGCGGCGTGGCGGCTGGCCTTGGCGCGGATCGCGGCGAAGGTCTCCAGCTTGGTGCCGTACTTCTGCATGTGCGCGTAGCCGGCACCGGCGAACTGGCGGATGGCGGTGGGCAGGTCGGGCTGGCCGATCAGCTCGTTGGTCAATTGCAGCGCGCGTTCGGTGGCCGGGGCGCGATCGCTCCAGGCGGACTTCAGCGCGCCGGGGTTCATCTGCTCGAAGCCGAACGCCAGGGCGCAGTCGACCATGCCGCTCTGCACCGCCTGGCGCGCCAGGAACAGGGCGGAGGAGCCGGTGGCGCAGTTGTTGTTGACGTTGATCAGCGGGATGCCGGTCATGCCGACGCGGTACATCGCCTTCTGCCCGCAGGTGGAATCGCCGTAGACGTAGCCGGCATAGGCCTGCTGGATCGCGGCGAAGTCCAGGCCGGCATCGGCCAGAGCCAGGCGGATGGCCTGCTCGCCCATGACGTCGTAGCTGTCGCTGGTACCGGGTTTCTTGAACTGGATCATGCCGACGCCGGCGACGAACACTTTGTTGCTCATGTCAGGTTTCCTGTGCTGGGAGGGGTCAGAGCTTGCGCGCGATCAGTTCGCGCATGACTTCGCTGGTACCGCCGTAGATGCGGTTGACGCGCATGTCGACGAAGGCGCGGGCGATGGGGTACTCGAGCATGTAGCCGTAGCCGCCGTGCAACTGGACCATGTCGTCGAGGCACTTCCACAGCGTCTCGGTGGTGAACAGCTTGGCGATCGCCGCTTCCTCCAGGGTCAGGCGGCGGCGCAGGTGCTCGGCCAGGTAGTGGTCGACCATCAGCCGCGCGGCGACGGCCTGGGCCTTGATGTCGGCGAGCTTGAACTTGGTGTTCTGGAAGTCCCACACGGTCTGGTTGAAGGCCTTGCGGCTCTTCACGTACTCCAGGGTCTGCTCCAGGCAGACCTCCAGTCGCGCGGCGGCGGACACGGCGATGGTGAAGCGTTCCTGGGGCAGCTCGCCCATCAGGTAGGCGAAGCCCTGGCCTTCCTCGCCCAGGCGGTTGCCCACCGGCACGCGGACGTTGTCGAAGAACAGCTCGGCGGTGTCAGCGGCCGGCTGACCGACCTTGGCCAGCTTGCGCCCGCGCTGGAAGCCGGCGCGCGTCGCCTCCACGGCAATCAGGCTGATGCCTTTGGCGCCGGCCTCCGGGTCGGTCTTGCAGACCACGATCACCAGGTCGGCGGTCAGGCCGTTGCTGATGAAGGTCTTGCTGCCGTTGATCACGTACTCGTCGCCGTCGCGTATGGCGGTGGTGCGTACTGCCTTGAGGTCGCTGCCGGTGCCCGGTTCGGTCATGGCGATGGCGAGGATGATCTCGCCGCTGCAGGCGCCCGGCAGCCAGCGCTGTTTCTGTTCCTCGTTGCCGCAACGGGCGATATAAGGCGCGATGACATCCGAGTGCATGGAGAAGTAGGCGCCACTCACCCCGGTACGGGCGAACTCCTCGTTGAACACCACGCTGTGGCCGAAATCGCCGCCACCACCGCCGTATTCCACCGGCAGGGTGATCCCCAGCAAGCCCTCGCGCCCGGCCTTCAGCCAGGTTTCGCGGTCGACCTGGCCGGCGGCGTCCCAGGCGGCCTGGCGCGGCACGCATTCGCGCTCGAAGAAGCGGCGCGCGGTGGTACGGAACATCTCATGGTCTTCACGGAAGACGTTACGTTGGATATGCACGGATGACTCCTGGTCCGGTGCCTGGGGCGCTAGGCCACGGCACGACTGGTTCTTGTTGGTCCAGGCTCTACGGTAGGGGCGTGCCAGCAAGGGGCCGCCACCCGCGCTGGGTGGCGGGTTGGCCGGCGGCTTGCAGCCGCTGTGGCGCGCAACCCGCAGCGGGTGGTCAGGGCTGGGCGATGGTTGTTCTACTGACGGCGCCGTGGCTAAGGCGTGCGGGGACGCATCGGGGCGAGGTGATGGTGATGGCGCGCAAAGCGCGGCCGTACTCGACGAGGAATGGGTAGGTGCTCATTGCCGCGAGGCGAGTGCCGGCCACCCATACCCGAACCCCGTCGAGCTCCGCGACTCACTGCCATTGAGCGCTGCCGGCAAGGTTCTCCAGCGCGCACCGCGCGAGCCATTCAGGGCTGGCCGACCCCAGCCTATCGGCTGACTCGCGCTGGCTCCCCGGCGTGCCGGGGAGTGCTCAGACCGCGGACTCCATGTCGCGCAGGCGGGCCACCGCCTCGTCGCGGCTGCTGACGCCGAGCTTGCTGTAGATATGCCGCAAGTGCCATTTGACCGTTTCGTGGGACAGCCCCAGGGCGCGGGCGATTTTCTTGTTCGGCAACGCTTGCGCGAGCAGGCGCAGGACTTCCATCTCGCGCTCGCTCAGTGGCTCGGTCGCTGTGGCTGCCGGCCGGCGCGCGGCGACCGGCTTGCCGCTCTGCGGCTGGGCGGCCTGTTGCTGGATGGTCTGCAGGCGCTCGACATAGAAACGCAGCACCGGGTCGAGCGTCGACCCCTGGGCCACCTGGTCGATCAGCTCCACCGCCCGCGGATGGGTATCCAGCAGACTGCGCACCTGGCCGTAGCGGTGGCCGGCGCGCAGGGCGGCGAGCACCTTTTCCCGCGCGGCTTCTTGCAGGCCGCGCTGCTCATCGAGAATGGCGCCGAGCATCTTCAGGCGCGTGACGTCGAGCTGGCGACCACCGGAGTCGCAGAATTCGACGAGCTGGTTCAGCCGCCGCGCCGCCTCCAGCAGATCGCCCTCGGCGAGTTGCCAGCGGATTCGCGCGCTCTGCGCCAGCACGTGGATTTCCCGGGAGGCACCGGGGCCGCTGCCGACATGGCGTGCGGCGATGTCTTCCAAACGCGCCAGCTTGGTTTCCGCGGCGACCAGTTCGCCCAGTTGCAGGTGCCAGAGGATCTGCCCTTGCAGGCTGTGTGCTTGCAGCCGGTCGAGCCCCAGGCGTTGGGCGTACTCGTCCAGGCGCTCGAGGTAGGCGAAGGCTTCGCGATGGTTGCCGGCCAGCCACTGGCATTTGCCCAGCACTTCCAGCACGCGCAGCACCGAGTCGGGAATCGACATACGTTCGAAGGCGTCGATGCGATCGGCCAGTAACTGGTAGGCGGCCTCCGCGTCGTTGCTTTCGTACAACGCTTCACCGAGCAGCGCGGTGGACAGGAACAGCGCGTCGATACAGGGCCGGCCGCCGCGTTCGGCTTCGTAGATCACCTCGCGGTAGATGCGCTCGGCCTGGATCATCTGGCCCTCCATGGCCAGGCTCAGGCCGATCAGGCTACGGCCCAGGAGAGTGCCCGAGGCGGTGCCGCGCAACGGCGAGCCATCCACCAGCATGGTCGGTCGGTCGATCTGCAGGCGCCGCGCGCGCTCGAACTCGCCACGGTGCATGTACAGCCAGGAGAGGATATTGATGCCACCGCCGACGGTGAAACCGTCCGCTTCCTCGGGCGGCGACAGCAGCTCCGGCAGGTAGGCCATGGCCTGGTCGGTATCGTCGTGCTGAACCGCCACCGCCGCCCGCAGGACGGTGATGCGAAAGCGTGTGGCGAGGTCGCTTTTGGGTACGTCGCGTTCCAGTTCCTCCAGGGTCTTGGCGCTCGCCGGCAGGTCGCGCGAGTACAACTGCATGCGGGCCAGTACCAGGCGCAGGCTGATACGCGGTTGCAGGTGCTCCAGAGGCAACTGCCTGGCCAGGTCGATCAGGAAGCGAATCTCGCCGCGTGCCGATAGCTCGTCGACACGCTGCTCCACCAGGTCCGCAGCGGCGGCCGCCTGGCCGCCAACCACGGCGTGGCGGATCGCCTCGTGCAACTGGTCGTGGTCGCGCAGCCAGTTCCAGGCGCGGCTGTGCACGGCGAGCCGATCCGCTTCGGCGCGAGCGGCGAACAGTTGCAGGAGAAGTTCCCGCAGCAAGGGGTGCAGACGGTACCAGTCTTCCTGTTCGCCACTGTCGATGGCGATCAGGAACAGGTTGTCGTTCTCCAGGCGCTTGAGCAGTTCGCGCGCCTCGCCGGTGGCCTCCGGGCGGCCGACCAGCGTGGCACACAAGGGCGCACAGAAGCGGCTGCATACGGCGGTGTGCAGCAGCAGTTCGAGGGCGGTGGGCGACAGGTGCGAAAGGACTTCTGTCTCGAAGAAGCGGGCGAACGCCTGGTTGTCGCTCAGGTGTTCCTGCGGCAGCAGCGCCGGGCGGCCCGGGCCCGCCAGGCGCTGGCGGCTCTTCTTGTGGCTGGCCGCGACCAATTGCAGGCCGGCGATCCAGCCATCGGTCATCTCATAGATGCTCTGGATCTCTTGCGTGCTGACTTCGCCCAGCTGCGCCTTGAGGAAGATCTCCGCTTCGGCCGGGGTGAAGCGCAGGTCGCGCAGGTCCAGTTCGAGCACCAGCCCATGGCTGCGCAGGCGCGCCAGGGAGAGCGGAATGGCGCTGCGCGAGACCAATACCAGGTGCAGGTTGCTCGGCGCATAGTCGATCAGCCACTGCAAGGTCTGGTGGATGTCCGGGTCGGTCAGCGCATGCAGGTCGTCGAGCATCAGCACCAGCTCGCGCGAGTGCGCGGCGATGCCCTGGACCAGAGTGATGACGGTGTTCTCGGCGGCGTCGCGATCGTTGCCATAGCCTTCCAGCAGCGCGGCGTCGCGGACCATCGCCGGTTCCACCTGGGCCAGGCTCGCCAGCAGGTAGTCAAGGAAGCGCATCGGGTGGTTATCGTCGCTGGTCAGGGTCAACCAGGCCACGTCGAAGCCCAGCGGCAGCAGCAGTTGGCGCCAGGCGACCAGCGCGGTGGTCTTGCCGCAGCCGGCGGGCCCCTTGAGGACGACACAGCGTTTGCGCCGGGCTTCCTGCAGTTGGGCATGCAGGCGTTCGCGGGCGACGACGCGTCCGCTGTTGCGTGGGGGAGTCAGCTTGCTGCTGTCGACGGAATCGAAACTCGGATTCGCATTGAGGACGGCAGGCGACTGATTTGTTGTTGTAGGTCGGGTATCCATGGGTGATCCAGGGCAGGTGGTACCGAACGGCATTCAGTCTAGTTCGACAGCATGAAGCAAACTGGCGAGGTTTCACCAGAGGCTGGTCGTCGGCGGGCTCGCGCGCCGCCCGCGAGCCCGCGCAATTGCTGCGTTGCACCGTTCGTGGCCACCCGACGCGGGGGGTCGTGGCCCGGTGGGGGTTGCTCTACTTTTCCGCCAAAGCGTGCCACTCCCGGCCGGCTGCGGCGTGGGTGAGGGCGATCCGAACAATCGAACCGACCGCGCGGTCGGGCCAGGGGGCTGTAGATGGGTGTTCTCAAAGGGATTCGCGTGCTGGAGTTCGAAGCGATCGGGCCGGCGCCATTCGGCGCCATGCTGCTCGCCGACATGGGCGCCGATGTCCTGCGTATCGATCGGCCGGTGGCCGCCAGCGACCTGGGGCCGAAGCTGGACGGTCCGCGCCTGGACCTGATCGGGCGCAATCGCCGCTCGCTGACCCTGGACCTGAAAACGCCCCAAGGCGTGGCGTGCGCGCTGGAGCTGATCGAAAAGGCCGATGTGCTGGTCGAAGGCTTCCGCCCAGGGATCATGGAGCGCCTGGGTCTCGGCCCGGAGGTGGCGCTGGCACGCAACCCGAAGCTGGTCTATGGGCGCATGACCGGCTGGGGGCAGACCGGCCCGCTGGCGCAGAACGCCGGCCATGACCTCAACTACATCGCCCTGTCCGGCGTGCTCTCGGCCATCGGCCCGGCCGGCGGGCGCCCAGTGCCGCCGCTGAACCTGGTGGGCGACTATGGCGGTGGCGGCATGCTGCTGGCCATGGGTGTGCTGGCCGCGCTGCTGAATGTGCAACGCGGCGGCCAGGGCCAGGTGGTCGATGCCGCCATGACCGAAGGCGCGGCGCAATTGGGAGCAATTTTCTGGGGCCTGGTGGCCAGCGGCAACTGGCGCGAACAGCGCGGCAGCAACCTGCTCGACGGTGGCGCGCCCTGGTACGACACCTACCGCACCCTGGACGGCCACTACATGGCCATCGGCCCGGTGGAGTCGCGCTTCTATGCCGAGCTGCTGGAAAAGCTTGGCCTGGCCGACGCCGCGTTGCCCGGACAGCACGACCGCGATGGCTGGCCGAAGCTGCGCGATGCCTTTACCCGCGCCTTCCTCGGCCGCACCCGCGACGAGTGGAGCAAGCTCTTCGAGGGCAGCGATGCCTGCGTGTCGCCGGTGCTGGGCTTCAGCGAGGCCGCCGAGCATCCGCACAACCGCGCGCGCGGCAGCTTCGTCGAGGTCAACGGCATCGTCCAGCCCGGCCCGGCGCCGCGCTTCCAGGGCACCCCTTCGGCCCAGCCGAGGCCGGCCCCACGCCGTGGCCAGCATGGCGGCGCGGCGTTGCGCGACTGGGGTTTCGATGAGCAGCAGATCGGTGCGTTACGCAGCCGTGGGCTGTCGTTCATCGACGAAAACTGAGTCGCTCAGCGACTCCTGCAAAGGCGCCCGCGGGCGCCTTTTTTGCGTCCCGTTTCAGCGTGCAAAAAGCCGCGGACTTCGCCACCCGACGCGGGGGGCCGTCTGCGCCGGCTTCCTCTCTAGATTCGTTGACACAACAACAGCCTGGGCGCGCGACGTCCCCTGGCCATCTGGAGAATCCGATGCACATTCAACGTACCGTTTACCGTGACGACCACGAGATGCTGCGCGAGAGCGCGCGACGCTTCTTCGAACGCGAATGCGTGCCGCGCCAGGCCGCCTGGGACGCCGCCGGCCAGGTCGACCGCGAGACCTGGCTGAAGGCCGGCCGCGAAGGCCTGCTGTGTCTGACCGTGCCCACCGAATACGGCGGCGGTGGCGGTGACTTCGGTCATTCCGCGGTGCTGATCGAGGAGCTGCACCGTGCCGGTATTTCCGGCTGGAGCCTGGGCGTGCACTCGGACATCGTCGCGCCCTACATCGTCCGTCTGGGCACCGAAGAGCAGAAGCGTAAGTGGCTGCCGGACATCTGCGCCGGCAAGACCGTGCTCGCCGTGGCCATGACCGAGCCGGGCTCGGGCTCCGACCTCAAGTCGATCCGTACCAGCGCCGTGCGCGACGGTGACGAGTGGGTCATCAAAGGCAGCAAGACCTTCATCAGCAATGGCCTGCAGTGCGACATGGTCGCGGTGGTCTGCAAGACCGACCCGGCCGCCGGCGCCAAGGGCTGCAGCATCATCATGGTCGAGGCGAACCGCGAGGGCTTCCGCCGCGGGCGCAAGCTGGAGAAGGTCGGCCAGTCCGCGGCGGATACTTCCGAGCTGTTCTTCGACAACGTCCGGGTGCCGGTCGGCAACCTGCTCGGCGAAGAGAACAAGGGCTTCATGCACCTGATGGAGGAGCTGCCGCAAGAGCGCCTGGTGATCGCCGTGTACAGCGCCGCCAAGCTGGAACGCATGCTCGAGCTGACCCTGGAGTACGTCAAGGAGCGCAAGGCCTTCAACCAGACCGTGTGGGACTTCCAGAACTCCAAGTTCAAGCTCGCCGACATCAAGGCCCAGGCCACCGCCGTGCGACTGATGGTCGATTACTACCTGGGCGAGCACATGCGCCGTCGCCTGACCCTGCAGGAAGCGGCGATCGCCAAGCTGTTCGCCACCGAGACGCTGTGCAAATGCATTGACGACATGGTCCAGCTACACGGCGGCTACGGCTACATGCTCGAGTACCCCATCGCCCGCGCCTTCGTCGACATGCGCGTGACGCGCATCTTCGGCGGCACCAGCGAAGTGCTGCGCGAACTGATCGCCCGCCAGCTTTGATCCCATCCTTCCGAATTCAGGTGAAAGCATGAGCGAGAAAGTCCTGGTTGCCGGCGTCGGCATGATTCCCTTCAGCAAGCCGGGGGCCAGCCCCAGCTATACCGAAATGGGCGCCGAAGCGTTGCGCCGCGCGCTGGCCGACGCCGGCATCGGCTACCAGCGGGTGCAGGAAGCCTACGCCGGCTACGTCTACGGCGATTCCACCTGCGGCCAGACCGCCCTCTATGAAGTGGGCATGTCGGGCATCCCGGTGGTCAACGTCAACAACAACTGCTCCACCGGCTCCACCGCGCTGTACCTGGCGCGCAAGGCCATCGAGTCCGGCTCGGCCGACTGCGTGCTGGCGCTGGGCTTCGAGCAGATGCAGCCGGGCGCGCTGAAGTCGCAATGGAGCGACCGTCCGCCGACCCGCGAACGCTTCCTGCCGGTGCTCTGGGGCCAGACCCCGGACATGGACGGCATGCCCCAGGCGATCCGCACTTTCGGCGGCGCCGGGCGCGAGTACATGGCCAAGTACGGCTGCGGCATGGACACCTTCGCCGCGGTGCGCGCCAAGGCCAGCCGCCACGCGGCGAACAATCCCCTGGCGCTTTTCCGCAAGGTCCTCAGCACCGAGGACGTGATGAACGACACGGTGATCCTGCCCGGCGTGCTGACGCGCCTGATGGCCTGCCCGCCGACCTGTGGCGGCGCCGCGGCGATCCTAGTTTCCGAACGCTTCGCCAAGCAGCACGGCCTGCGCAGCGACGTGCAGATTCTCGCCCAGGCGATGACCACCGATACCGCCGAATCCTTCGACCCGCCGTCGATGCTCAGTTGGGTCGGCTCGCACATGGTTCGCGCCGCGGTGGGCCAGGTCTACGAGCAGGCCGGCGTCGGTCCAGAGGACATCGACCTGTGCGAGCTGCACGACTGCTTCGCGCAGATGGAAGTGATCAGCTACGAGACCCTGGGATTCTGCCCCGAAGGCGGCGCCGAGCGCTTCGTCCGCGACGGCGACAACACCTATGGCGGGCGCATCGTCATCAACCCGTCCGGCGGTTTGCTCTCCAAGGGCCACCCACTGGGTGCCACCGGCCTGGCCCAGTGCTACGAGCTGACCCAGCAGTTGCGCGGTAACGCTGATGCGCGCCAGGTCGCCGGTGCGCGCCTGGGGCTGCAGCACAACGTCGGTTTGGGCGGTGCCTGCGTGGTCACCCTGTACGGCAAGAACTGAACGCGCCGTGGCGGGCCACGGTGCCCGCCCGTACGCCACGAGGACGCAAGACATGCGACACCTGCCAATCGCCGGCGCGTCCGGCACCCCTGATCACCCGGAGGTCGCCCGATGAGCCAGTTGCTCGACGCCTTCCGCCTGGAGGCGCTGCCGGCCCACGCCGAAGCCTTTCGCAGCGAGGTGCGCGGCTTCCTCGCCGAGCACCTGCCGGCGGTCGCGGCGGACGTCCGCGCGCGCAGTTGGACCGGCTTCGACGCCGCCTTCAGCCGCAAGCTGGCCGAGCGCGGCTGGGTCGGCCTGACCCTGCCGAAAAGCTGCGGCGGCGCCGGCCTGGACGCCTTCAGCCGGTTCGTGCTGGTGGAGGAGCTGCTCTGCGCGGGTGCCCCGGTGGCCGCGCATTGGATCGCCGACCGCCAGAGCGGGCCGCTGATCCTCAAGTTCGGCAGCCAGGCGCAGCAGGACTTCTACCTACCGCGCATCTGTGCCGGTCAGGCGTTCTTCTGCATCGGCATGAGCGAGCCGAATTCCGGCTCGGACCTGGCCAGCGTGCGCAGCCGCGCCGTCCCCTGTGAAGGTGGCTGGCGGCTGAACGGGCGGAAGATCTGGACCACCAACGCCCAACACGCCCACTACATGATTGCCCTGGTGCGCACCTCCGGCGCGCCGGAAGACCGCCAGAAGGGCCTGTCGCAGTTCATCATCGACCTGCGCCAGCCGGGGGTGAACGTGCGGCCGATCGCCGACCTCGCCGGCGACTCGCACTTCTGCGAAGTGACCTTCGACGATGTCCTGCTCGGCCCCGATGCGCTGGTCGGCGCGGAGGGCAGCGGCTGGCAGCAGGTCAACGCCGAGCTGGCCTTCGAGCGCAGCGGGCCGGAGCGCTTCTACTCCAGCGTGGTGCTGCTCGATCTCTGGCTGCAACACCTGCGCCGTGCAGGCCACAGCGAGGCCGAGGCCAGCCAGTTGGGTGCCTTCATCAGCCAACTGGCGAGCTTGCGCTGCCTGTCGCTGGCGCTGACCGCCAAGCTGGCCCGCGGCGAGAGCCCGGTGATCGAGGCGGCGCTGGTCAAGGACCTCGGCACCGAGTTCGAACAGTCGATCCCGGTGGCCATCGCCGCGGCCATCGGGGCGAATCCGGATGCCCCGGTGGACGCCGAGCTGTACCGCACCCTGGCCTACCTGAGCCAGATATCGCCGACCTTCTCGCTGCGCGGCGGCACCCGCGAAATCCTTCGCGGCATGATCGCCCGCGGCCTCGGCCTGCGTTGACCGCCTCTGAACAGGACTCCTCGAAGATGTTCACTGAAGCAATTGAAAAGCTCCTGGCCGATCACTGCACCTCAGCGCTGATCCGCGCGGTGGAGGGCGGCGAAACACCCAGCGCGCTATGGCGCCTGCTGGAAGACAGCGGCTTCCTCGAACTGCTGACCCCGGAGGAAGAGGGCGGCGCCGGCCTCGACCTGGCCGCGCTGTTCCCCATTCTGCTGGCCTTCGGTCGCTTTGCGCTGCCGCTGCCGGCGGCGCAGAGCATCGCCGCCCGTGCCCTGCTGCAGGGCAGCGGGGTGGCGGCCCCGGCTGGCATGCTCAGCCTGTGCGGCAATGCCCGGCGCGACGCCGACGGTGCGTTGGTTGCGCCGCTGGTGGCCTGCGGGCGCTTCGCTGAGTTCGTCCTGGCCAATGTCGATGGCGACCTGTTGCTGCTCGATGGCGCCGCCGCCGAGCGTTCGCCCTCCGGCGTCCACGGCAGCCTCGAAGCCACCCTGCGCTGGCCGGCCGGGCAAGCGCTGGCGACCCTGGCCGGACGCGGCGAGGCACTGCGCGTATTCAGCGCGGCGCTACACGCTGCCGCCATCGCCGGCGCCATGACCTGGTGTATCGACAAGACCCTGGAGTACTGCAACGACCGCGTGCAGTTCGGCAAGGCCATCGGCAAATTCCAGAGCATCCAGCATCAACTGGCGGTGATGGCCGAACAGGTGGCCGCCGCCACCGCTGCCGCCGAAATGGCTTTCAGCGCTGGCGTACGAGTGCCCCAGGCGATCCCGGCGGCCATCGCCAAGGCCCGCGGCAGCATGGCGGTACCGCTGGTGGCGGCGACTGCCCACGCACTGCACGGGGCCATCGGCGTGACCGAGGAGTTCGACTTGCAGTTGTACAGCCGCCGCCTCCACGAGTGGCGGCTGGCCGAAGGCGCGGAGGGCTACTGGAACCGTCTCGTCGGCACCGCGCTGCTGGCCCTGAGCGGCACCGGCAGCAGCGAATTCGTGCGCCTGGCCACCCCCCTCACAGAAGGACAATCGGCATGAGCGAGTTGCTCCAGTACCAGCAGGATGGCCACGTCGTCACCCTGACCCTCAACGACCCCGAGCGACGCAACCCGCTGACCGGCAATGGCATGGTCGAAGCGCTGCTCGAGGCCCTGGATCGCATCCACCGCGACAGCAGCGTGCGCGCGGTGATCCTCACCGGCGCCGGCACGGCGTTCTCTTCCGGCGGCAACGTTCGCGACATGCAGCGCTACGCGAAGATGCCGAGCATGGCCCTGCGCCAGGAGTACCGCCTGGGCATCCAGCAGGTGCCGCTGGCGCTGTTCAACCTGGAAGTGCCGGTGATTGCCGCGATCAACGGCCACGCCATCGGCGCCGGGCTGGACCTGGCCTGCATGTGCGATATCCGCGTGGCCGCCGAGCAGGCCAAGTTCGCCGAGAGCTTCGTCAAGCTGGGGATCATTCCCGGTGACGGCGGCGCCTGGCTGCTGCCGCGGATCATCGGCCTGTCGCGGGCCAGCGAGCTGACCCTGACGGGGCAGACCATCGACGCCCGCCAGGCACTTGACTGGAACCTGGTGTCGCGCGTGGTGCCGGCCGAGGAACTGCTGCCCTGCGCCCGCGAGATCGCCGAGGCGATCGCCGCCAATCCTCCGCATGCGGTGCGCCTGGCCAAGCGCCTGATGCGCGAGGCCCTGCACACGCGCCTGGACACTCTGCTGGAAATGTCCGCCGCCTATCAGGTGCTGGCACACCAGACTGCCGATCACCAGGAAGCGGTGGCGGCCTTCATCGATAAACGCACGCCGGTGTTCACCGGTTGAACCCACCCCGCGCGCCGGGCCGTGCGGCCTGGCTGCGCCCAGTACTGAGGAGAAGAACCATGAAGAAACTCGAAGGCAAAGTGGCCCTGGTGACCGGTTCCGGTCGTGGCATCGGCCGCTGCGTGGCCCTGCAACTGGCGGAAGAGGGCGCCCGCCTGGTGATCAACGACCTCGACCAGGCGCCGGCCGACGAAGTGGTTGCGGAAATCCGCGCCGCCGGCGGTGAGGCCGTGGCCTGCGTCGGCAGCGTGACCGCGCCGGACTTCGCCGAGCGTTTCGTGCAGACCGCGGTGAAGCACTTCGGCGGCATCGACATCATCGTCAACAACGCCGGCTTCACCTGGGACAACGTGATCCAGAAGATGAGCGACGAGCAGTGGTACGCGATCATCGACTGCCACCTGACCGCGCCGTTCCGCATCCTCCGCGCCGCCCAGCCGATCATCAGCGCCTTGGCCAAGAAGGAAGCCGCCGAAGGCCGCGAAGTGCTGCGCAAGGTGGTCAACATTTCCTCCGGAGCCGCCGGCGGCAACGCCGGGCAGAGCAACTATTCCGCGGCCAAGGCCGGCATCCTCGGCATGACCAAGACCCTGGCCAAGGAATGGGGCCGGCTGAAGGTCAACGTCAACGCCGTGGCCTTCGGCTTCATCGAGACGCGCCTGACCCAGGCGCTGGCCGGCGACGAGAGCAAGACCGTGAACATCGAGGGCCGCGAAATCAAGGTCGGCATCCAGCAGGCCTACATCGACAACGCCAGTCGCGCCATCGCCCTGGGCCGCCCGGGCAAGCCCGAGGAAGCCGCCGGTGCCGTGGTACTGCTGTGCCTGCCGGGCTCGGACTTCGTTTCCGGGCAAACCCTGTACTGCGGTGGCGGCCCCGGTGGAAACTTCTGAATCCTGGCTGATGGTCCGACGTTAGCGTCGGGCCACTGACGGCAAGCGTATCGATTGTCCGGAGTCTTTTGCCGCTGCCTTGTTCCGGCGCTCCGCAAGCGAAGCACCATCGGTGATACCCACGAGGTAAAACAACAATGAATATGACGCAACCTCTGCATCGCGCCCTGTCGCTTCATCCTGACGCCGTAGTCACCATCTTCCGTGACCGTCGGCGCAGCTACCGGCAACTGGTCGAGCGGGTCGCACGTCTCGCCGGTGCTCTGCAGCAACTGGGCATGCAGCCCGGCGACCGGGTCGGCATGCTCGGCCTGAACTCCGACTGGTACTTCGAATACATCCTCGGCACCTGGTGGGGCGGTGGCGTGGTCAATGGCGTCAATACCCGCTGGAGCGTCCCGGAGATCGTCTACTCGCTGGACGACTGCGACACCCGCATCCTGCTGGTCGACGATAACTTCCTGAGCATGGCCGAGGATATCCGGCGCACCGCCAAGCACCCACCGCTGCTGATCCACGTCGGCGACGGCGCGGCGCCAGAGGGCATGCTCTGCTACGAGCAACTGCTGCGCGACACCGCGCCGGTGGCGGACGCCGAACGGCGCGGCGACGACCTTGCCAACATCATGTACACCGGCGGCACCACCGGACACCCGAAAGGAGTGATGCAGTCGCACCACAATCTCTGGTCCTTGCTGATGTCGCGCCTGGCCGGTCGCGCCCCGGCCGAAGGCTATGCGCCGGCCCTGCATGTGGCGCCGATGTTCCATGGCGCGGCCTTGGGCGGGGTGATGGTGCAGTTGGTGCTGGACCAGCCGCACGTGTTCGTTCCGACCTTCGAACCGTTGGAACTGATGCAGACCATCGAGCGCGAGAAGGTCCACGAGACCCTGCTGGTGCCGACCATGCTGCAGGTGATCCTGATGCACCCGCAGTTCCCGCGTTACGACCTCAGCAGCCTGAAAATGATGGTCTATGGCGCCGCGCCGATCTCCCCGGCGCTGATGGAGCTGGCCCTGGAGCACCTGCCGGAGCTGGAGTTCACCCAGGGCTACGGGATGACCGAAACCACCAGCGGGGTGGTGTTCAACGGCCCGGCCAACCACAGTGCCGTGGGCGTCGCCAACGGCCGCATCCGCGCGGCGGGGCAGCCGGCGGTGGGCGTCCTGGCGCGCATCGTCGACGAGCAGGACAACGAGGTACCGCGCGGTGTCGTCGGCGAGATTCTCCTGCGCGGCGATTCGGTGATGCTCGGCTACTGGAACCGCCCGGAAGATACTGCCCAGGCCAAACGCGGCGGCTGGATGCACACCGGCGACGCCGGCTACATGGACGACGAGGGCTACATCTACATCGTCGACCGGGTCAAGGACATGATCGTCAGCGGCGGCGAAAACGTGTACTCGGCGGAAGTCGAGGGCGCCCTCGCCAGCCACCCGGCGGTAGCGCTCAGCGCGGTGATCGGCATTCCCCATGCGAAGTGGGGCGAGGCGGTGCACGCGGTGATTGTGCTCAAGCCCGGCAGCAGCGCCGAGGGCGAGGAAATCATCGAGCACTGCCGGCGCTTCATCGCCGGCTACAAGTGCCCGAAGACCGTCGAGTTCCGCGAAGCGCTGCCGTTGTCGGCGGCCGGCAAGATCCTCAAGCGCGACCTGCGCAGCCCGTATTGGAAAGACCAGCAGCGCGCGGTCAATTGACCGCGCGGCAGGCGAACCCGTGACCAACAAGGAGACAAACGTGAGCAAGAACCTCGAAGGCAAAGTCGCCATCGTATCCGGCTCCGGCCGTGGCATCGGCCGTGAGATCGCCCTGAAGCTGCACCGCGAAGGCGCCGCCGTGGTGATCAACGACCTCGACGCCGCGCCAGCCGAAGAGCTGGTCGCGCAGATCGTCAGCGAAGGCGGCAAGGCCGTGGCCTGCGTCGGCAGCGTCACCGATGGCGACTTCGCCGAGCGCTTCGTCGGCACCGCGCTGAGCGCCTTCGGCGGCCTCGACATCATCGTCAACAACGCAGGCTACACCTGGGACAATGTGATCCAGAAAATGACCGACGAGCAGTGGGATGCGATCCTCGACGTGCACGTCAAGGCGCCGTTCCGCATTCTCCGCGCCGCGTCCGCGCACTTCCGCGAGTGCGCGAAAAAGGAGGCCGAGGAGGGCAGAGAAGTCTTCCGCAAGGTGGTCAACATTTCCTCGGTGTCCGGCGTGCGCGGCGGTGCCGGCCAGGCCAACTACTCCTCGGCGAAATCCGCGGTCAACGGCCTGACCAAGGCCCTGGCCCGCGAGTGGGGCCGCTACAAGGTCAACGTCAACGCGGTGGCGTTCGGCTTCATCAAGACCCGCCTGACCGAAGTCTCCGCCGAGGACAACACGGTGCTGACCATCGACGGCCATGACATCAAGGTCGGCATCCGTCCGGAGATGGCCAAGAACGCCGCTTCGATCATCCCCCTGGGCCGCGCGGGCACCCCGGAAGAGGCCGCCGGCAGCGTCTACCTGCTGTGCGCGCCGGAGTCCAACTACATCTCCGGCCAGGTGCTGATCGTCGACGGCGGTCGCTGACCGCAACCGGGCCACCCTCGGGTGGCCCGATTCCTCCCTAACCCCGCGCAATACCGCCACTACCCCAGCCTCGCGGCGACAGCCGTAGCACCCCGCCATCGACTGTTCCCGCGCTGGTCCGCCCCCCCAAGGAACACTCCGATGAGCGCCTGCGATGCACCCTCCGATCTGTCTGCATTTTCCATCCCTGAAGGCTTCGAACCGATGCGCCGGCCCGATGGTCAGCAAGGTTTCGTCCAGCATTGCCAGGGGATCTACCTGAACAGCGAGCGCCGGATCGTCGCGGCGCGCGTGCTGCCGGTGCATCTCAATGCGCTGCGCATCGCCCACGGCGGCTTTCTCGCCACCCTGGCCGACACCGCCTTCGGTGCGCTGCTGCGCCTGGCCGGCGATTTTCCGCAGCCGCCGGTGACCATCGAGTTGAGCGTCGACTACCTCAGGCCGGCCCGGCTGGATAGCTGGATCGAAGCGCACATCGAGGTCCACAAGCTCGGCCGCAACCTCTGCCGCGCCAGCCTCAGCCTGATGGATGGAGAGCGGCAGGTGGTACGCGCCAAGGGAACCTTCATGGCCAATCCGCCGGGCTTGCGTGATACCTCGCGCACCGATGTGGGCGCGGTGTAACGCACGGTAACGCCATTTTCCCACGCTGGATTGCGAATCATCGAGGCGCCATGCAGTGCGGTAATTAGAATTACCCGATCGGGTGAATAGGAGAACAGGGAGCCTGGATAGCATGAGCGCTCCAACACCGTTCACCCTTCTTTGGAGCGCCGCATGACAACAACAACAAAGCGCGGAGTCTTTCAGCCGCAACTGCTGGCTGCAGCCGTCGCCTTGGGCATCAGTGCAAACGCCGATGCCGTGGATTTCAATTTCGGGGAGATCGAGGGCAAGTTCGACTCATCGTTGACCTTCGGCAGCAGCTGGGCCACCAGCTCCCCCGACAAGCAGTTCATCTCCAACTTCAACTCGATGGGCGTGCGCGGCGGCAAATCGTCGTCGCGCACGGTCGATGACAACCGCCTGAACTTCAAGAGCGGTGAAAACATCTCGACCATCGTCAAGGGGTTGCATGACCTGGAACTGCGCTACGGCGACAGCGGCGCGTTCGTGCGCGGCAAATACTGGTACGACTTCGAGCTCAAGGATGGTCACCAGCATTTCTATGACATCGACGACGCCGGGCGCGACCAGGCGGCCAAGTCGTCCGGGGCGATGTTCCTCGACAGCTTCGTCTACCACAACTACAACCTCGG
Organism: Pseudomonas sp. PDM18; assembly: GCF_014852585.1. Classification (GTDB taxonomy): domain Bacteria; phylum Pseudomonadota; class Gammaproteobacteria; order Pseudomonadales; family Pseudomonadaceae; genus Pseudomonas. Next base: position 625,296 of record NZ_JACVBX010000002.1, read on the forward strand.
CGACCTGCCGGGCAACGTGCGCCTGGGCAAGCAGGTGGTGAGCTGGGGTGAGAGCACCTTCATCCAGAACGGCATCAACGTGATCAATCCGATCGACGTCGCCGCCGTGCGCCGTCCTGGTTCCGAAGTCAAGGAAGGGCTGATCCCGGAGAACATGCTTTATGTCTCCCAGGGCCTGGCCGACAACCTCACAGCCGAGGCCTTCTACCAGATCACCTGGGAGAAGACCATCGTCGACAACTGCGGCACCTTCTTCGGCAGCGACGGCGTACCCCAGGGCTGCGACGACCGTCTGGTGGTCAGCGGCCCCGACCTGGCCCCCGGGGTGGCGACCAACAAGGGCGGCGCCGCGGCCATCGCCGCTGGTCTCGACGATGTCTACATCCCCCGCGCCAAGGACAACGATCCGCGTAACAGCGGGCAGTTCGGTATTGCCTTGCGCTGGTTCGTGCCGGAGTTGAACGACACCGAGTTCGGCGCCTATGCGATGAACTACCACAGCCGCAACCCGTACCTGAGCACCATCCGCACCACCGGAGCGGGCACCCCACCCAGCGCGCTGAACGTGCCGCGCAATGCCCAGTACTTCATCGACTATCCGGAAGATATCCGCCTCTACGGTCTCAGCTTCGCCGCCAACGTGGCTGGTACCTCGCTGGGCGGGGAACTGAGCTACCGGCCGAACATGCCGCTGCAACTGAGCACCCCCGATCTGCTCAGCGCCACGGTCGGCACCGCCAACTCGCCGCTGCTCACCAGCGGTTTCGCGACCACCACGCCGGGTGGGGTGATCAATGGCTACGAGCGCATGCCGGTGCTGCAGGCGCAGTTGACCGCGACCAAGCTGTTCAACCAGGTCTGGGGGTCGGACCGCCTGACCCTGGTCGGCGAGGTCGGCTACAACCGCATCAACGGCCTGGGCGATTCCGATGGTACCGACCTGCGCTTCGGCCGCAGCCCGGCCTATGGTTCCGGCATCCTCCCCGGCGCCGCCGGGCTGGCCTCTTGCAAGGGCAGCGCGGTGGGCCAGCCCAACGCCAGCAATCCGGCGCAGCAGTGCAACAGCCACGGTTTCTACACCACCAGTTCCTGGGGCTATCGGGTCCGCGCGCAACTGGATTATCCCAACGTCTTCGCCGGGGTGAACCTGGCGCCGAACCTGGCCTGGTCCCACGACGTCGATGGCTGGGGGCCGAACTTCGAGGAAGGCGCCAAGGCCGTCAGCCTCGGCCTCAACGCCGACTACCAGAACACCTACACCGCCGCGTTGAACTACACGAATTTCTTCGACGGCAAATACAACACCATGACCGACCGCGACTACGTCTCGCTGAGTCTGGGCGTGAACTTCTAACCAGTAACAGCGGAGAATCGACATGATCAGAAGTACTATGCTGCGCGCTGGCGCGATGGCGCTGTCGTTGCTGGCCACCAGCGTGATGGCTGCCGTCACCCCCCAGGAAGCCGAGCAACTGGGCACCACCCTGACCCCGCTGGGTGGCGAGAAGGCCGGCAACGCCGATGGCAGCATTCCGGCCTGGACCGGTGGGCTCAAGCCCGGCGCCGCGCCGGTGCAGAATGGCTTCCTGGGCAACCCGTTCGCCGATGAGAAGCCCTTGTTCACCATCACCGCGGCCAACGCCGAGCAGTACAAGGACAAGCTCACCCCTGGCCAGCTCGCGCTGTTCAAGCGTTACCCGAACAGCTACAAGATCCCGGTGTATCCGACCCATCGCACGGCCGCCGCTCCCCAGGCGGTCTACGACGCGGTGAAGAAGGGCGCTACCGTGGTCAAGCTGATCAACGATGGCAACGGCCTGGCCGACTTCAACACCCACTACTACCCGTTCCCGATCCCCAAGAGTGGCGTGGAAGTGGTGTGGAACCACGAGACCCGCTATCGCGGCACCAACATGGAACGCTTCAGCGCCCAGGCGGTGCCGCAGACCAACGGTGACTTCACCGTGGTCGGCTTCAAGGAGAACCTCGGTTTCCCGCAGTACATCGCCGACAACGACCCGAGCAAGACCGGCAACATCATGTACTACTACAAGCAGGAGATCGTTGCCCCGTCGCGCCTGACCGGCACCGTCAACCTGGCCTACGAGACCATCGACCAGCTCAAGGAGCCGCGCCAGGCCTGGACCTACAACGCCGGCCAGCGCCGCGTGCGGCGCGCCCCCGAGGTAGCCTACGACGGCCCCGGCAGCGCCGCCGACGGCATGCGCACCGCCGACAACTCCGACCTCTACAACGGCTCGCCGGACCGCTACACCTGGAAGCTGATCGGCAAGAAGGAGCTGTACATCCCGTACAACAGCTACAAGCTGTGGTCGCCCACCTTGAAGTACGCCGACATCATCAAGCCGGGGCATATCAACCAGGACCTGACGCGCTACGAGCTGCACCGCGTCTGGGAAGTCGAAGGCACCCTCAAGCCGGGCGAGCGGCATATCTACGCCAAGCGCCACATGTACTTCGACGAAGACACCTGGGCATTGGTCGAGATCGACCACTACGACAGCCGTGGCCAGCTCTGGCGCGTCGCCGAGGGCCATCAGGTCAACGACTACGAGCACGGCCAGGCAGCCTACGCGGTACAGACTCTTTATGACCTGATCGCCGGACGCTACATGGCGATGAACATGATCAACGAGTCCAAGCGCGGTCCGCAGTTCGATCAGCAGTACAAGAACAACGACTTCACCCCGGCGGCCCTGCGCAACGCCGGCATCCGCTGAGCCAGTGCGGCGGCCGCCGCGCGCGCCGCCGCACTTTCCGAACGCTCAGAACCTTGCTCTGCATCAAAGGGCGGCGGGGACTTCCCGCGGCCACCTGATACGGGGGGCGTCCGCGCCTCCCGGCACTTCCAAGATGCTTGCCAATGCAGCACAGGAGCGCGATTGCGTTCCTTGGCTGGAGTGATCGCTTCGTCTAACGCCATAGATCGAGGTATGTCATGCAAGGTCTGGGTGCCACTCTTCCGCACGCCAATGGGCGCTGGGCTTGCCTGCCGGCCCTGCCGTCAGGGCACGTTCCCCGGCAACAGTTGCAGGCGCGTTTACGTGGCAGCCGCCAGCGTCTGTGCCTGCTCTGCGCACCGGCCGGCTACGGCAAGAGCGTTCTGCTCGGCGAGAGCCTGGCGCAGCTTGCAGCGGGTGAGCAGGTGGTCTGGCTGAGCCTGGGCGGACAGGTCGAATCGCTGCAGGCGTTGTCCGCGCGTATCGCCCTGGAGCTCGATCTGAACCTGCCTCAGGGCGCCGGGCCGGCCACTTTGCTGAGGTATTTCGCCACCCATCCGGCACCGCTCAAGCTGGTGCTGGACGATCTGCCCGGTGAGCTGTCGATAGAATTGAACAACTGGTTCGACCACCTGCTGGCGTTGCCCAGCAGCCACCTGCAGTTGTGGGTCAGCAGCCGCCAGCGGCCGAACTGGAACCTGCCGCGGCTGATGCTGCGCAATGAGTTGCTGGAGCTGGATGCCGCCGAATTGGCGATGACCCGCGCAGAGTTCGAGCGCTTGCTCGAGGTTTCTTCCAGCCCCTTGCCGGCGCCCGCGCGCGAGCACCTCTGGCAGCGTGCCGAAGGTTGGTGGGCGGGTATCCGACTGCTGCTCAGCGGCGGCGCGGACAGCGATCCCGGCAAAGGCCTCGGGCTGATCCGGGACTACCTGGAGCATGAACTGCTGGCCCGCCTGGGCGATGCCGAACGCAATATTCTCTACGGGCTGACCCACCTGCCGAGGTTCTCCACCGATCTCTGCGCGCAATTGTGGGAGGAGCACGGCGGCCGCCAGGTGTTGCGGCGGCTGCTGCAATGCCAGGCCTTCATCTTCCCGCTGGAGGCGCGCGGCGCCTGGTTCCGCGTGCTGCCGGTGGTGGCCGAAGCGCTGCAGGAGCGGGTCGAGGCGGCCGAGCTGTCGCGTTTGCGCCTGCACTCGTGCCGGATGCTGAGCATCGCCGGTCACCTGAACGAAGCCATCGAGCAGGCGCTGCAAGCCGAGCAGCCGGAAGTGGCCGCCAATTACATGCAGAAGCTGCTGCCGAGCTGGCAGTTGGCCGAGCACAACCTGCACCGCCTGCTGGAGTGGCGCGAGCAGTTGCCCGGCTATCTGCTCGAAAGCACCCCGCGGCTGATCTATCTGTGCTCCCTGGCCTTGTACGGCAGCGGGCGCCTGAGCGAGGCCGATCAGTGCCTGGCGAAACTGGAACGCTTCCTGCCTTGCGCCGACCCGCAACTGGACGTGCGACTGCGTGCCAACTGGCAGGCGCTGCGGGGGCTCGGCCTGGCCTCACGGGGGCAGGCCGAGGAGGCGTGCCAGGCCTGTCAGGAAGCCTTGCGCCATCTGCCGTCGGGAGACTGGATCTCCATCGTCGTGTGTTATTCGACACTGGCCCGGCTGGCCATGGCCGGCGGCCGACTCGCCGAGGCCCGCGAGCTGCTGGACGAAGCCGTGGAACTGGCGCGCCGCGAGGGCTGCCTGGACAGCGAAGTACTGATCAACACCGATCGCCTGCGCCTGCTGATACTGCTCGATGAAGTCTCGATCGCCGAGGCGTTGCTGGCGGAAACCCTGGAGTGGCGAACGTCGGCGCATATCCCGCGCGATCCGCTGCTGGCTCGCCTGTTGTTCCTGCAGGGCGAACTGCACCTGCTCCGTGGCCGCGTCGGGGCGGCGGAGGATTCATTGCGCGCGGGGCTGGCTCACGCGCAGCACAGTTCGGCGCCGTACATCCAGTTCGGCCACCTGCTGCTGGCGGAAGCGGCCAGCCGCACCGGCCAGCATGAGCAGGCGCTGCTGCATCTGCATGAGACCGAGCGGCGCATGCATTGCGGCCGTATCGACAGCCAGTGCTACGGCGGATCGGTGCTGCTGCACTCGCTGCGCGTGCTCGCCCGCCGTGGCGAGTGGCGCACGCTGCTGCGCCGCGCCGGCAGTGCCGAGGCATGCCAGCCGTCGCTGCTGCATCCCAGCCTGCCGCAGGAAATAGAGCTGATCGTGGCGCAAGCGGAAATCGCCCTGGGCCTGCCGCAACAGGCGCGCCTGCGCCTGAATGCCCTGGCCGGGGACTGTGCCAGCCGTCGCTTGCGCCTGCTTGAGCGCGAGGCGCGGGCGCTGCTCAGGCAGTTGCCCGAGGTTGCCGAGAAGACTGTCGCCGCATCGTTCGATAGCCCCCTCAAGGCCAGCCCGGACGTGGCGGAAGAGGCGAGCTTCTGCGCCCGCCTGGAAGACCTGACCCCGCGTGAGTCCGCGGTGCTGACGCTGCTGGCGCGCGGCATGTCGAACCAGGAGATCGCCGACAGCCTGTTCCTCTCGGTGAACACCGTGAAGTACCACGCCAAGAACATCAACGCCAAGCTGGGCAGCACCCGGCGCACCCAGGCGATTGTCTTCGCCAAGGCGATGGGGCTGATCTGAGGCGCGGGTGCAGCGACCCTCCTTACCACCTGAGGCGGGTGGGGCCCTCCTGCAAAAAAGGTTCAAAGATGGCGAAAACCCGCTGCGGGGCCAGCCATCTACCTTTCGCTCCCCCAGGACGGACCACGGATGGCTGCGCCATGCCCGATGACATCAGAACAATAGGAGCCGTTGTGACCAGCGCCATTGACTCTTCGCCCCACGCCGCCATTCGCGCCATTCTCGATAAGCAACGCGCCGCCAGTCGCGCCGCCGGCGCCTGGAGCGCCGAACAGCGCATCGAACTGCTGGATCGAGCGATCGACCTGCTGGTCCGCAACGAACAGGCGATCATCGATGCGCTGACCGCCGATTTCGGCCAGCGCAGCCCGATGTTCTCGCGCTTCAGCGAAGTGTTGGGGCCGCTGGCGACACTGAAACAGACCCGTGACGAACTGGCCGAGTGGATGCAGCCGCAACCGCGCAAGGTGCCCCGCGGCGAGGCTTGGGTGCAGTACCAGGCGCTGGGCGTGGTCGGCATCGTCACCGCCTGGAACGTGCCTGGGAACATGTTCTTCAACGGCCTAGCCGGCGCCCTGGCGGCGGGCAACCGGGTCATGCTCAAGCCCTCGGAATACACCCCGCAGACCTCCGAGTTGTTCGCCCGGCTGATCGCCGAGGCTTACGCCCAGGACGAAGTCGCCGTCATCACCGGTGGCGCCGAGGTTGGCCAGGCCTTCTGCAGCCAGCCGTTCGACCACCTGCTGTTCACCGGCGCCAGCAGCATCGGCAAGCACGTGCTGCGCGCCGCCGCCGAGAATCTGGTGCCGGTGACCCTGGAGCTGGGTGGCAAGTCGCCGACGGTGATTTCCCGCTCCGCCGATTTCAAGAAAGCGGTGGCCAAGATCGTCGTCGGCAAGGTGCTCAATGCCGGGCAACTGTGTGTGGCCCCCGACTACGTGTTCGTCCCGGAGGAATCGCTGGATGCCTTCGTCGCGGTGGCCAAGGCGACCATCGCCGGCTTCCTGCCGAAGCTTGCGGACAACCCCGAGTACACCGCGATCATCAATGCGCGCCACTACCAGCGGCTGCAAGGCTACCTCGACGAAGCCCGCGCCGCCGGCGTCGAGCTGGTCGAACTGAACCCGGCCGCCGAAGTGCTCGATGCCGCGTTGCGCAAGATCGCGCCGACCCTGTTGCTGAACCCCGGCGACGAGTTGCGGATCATGCAGGACGAGATCTTCGGTCCGCTGCTGCCGATCAAGCCCTACCAATCCCTCGACGAGGTGGTCGCCTACATCAACGCGCGGCCGCGCCCGCTGGCCCTCTACTACTTCGGCCAGGACGCCGGCGAAGAGGCGCTGCTGCTCAACGCCACCTGCTCCGGCGGCGTGACCCTCAACGAGGTGATGCAGCACGCCGCGATGGAAAGCCTGCCGTTCGGTGGCGTCGGCGCCAGTGGCATGGGTGCCTACCACGGCATCGACGGCTTCCGCACCTTCAGCCACGCCAAGGCCGTGCTGCGCGCGGGCTGAGGTTCGCCCTGCGTATCTCCACGAGCGCGGTGGCGGTGGTCCGCCGCGCCTTCCTGTCCTGTTGCGAGAGAAAACTCATGAAAGCTGCGGTATTCCATCAAGTCGGCGCCCCCCTGAGCATCGAGGAAGTCGGCATCAGCAAGCCCGGCCCGCGTGAAGTGCTGATCCGCACCCATGCCGTGGGCGTCTGCCATTCCGACCTGCACGTCATCGAAGGGGCCTTCCCGTATCCCGGCCCGATGGTGCTGGGCCATGAGGCGGCGGGGGTGGTCGAGCAGGTGGGTTCGGAAGTGCGCACGGTGAAGCCCGGCGACCACGTGGTCACCTGCCTGACCGTCTACTGCGGCCACTGCCCGCACTGCGTCACCGGACACATGGCGCTGTGCGTGTCGCCGGAAACCCGTCGCGGCAAGGGCGAAGAGCCGCGCATGACCTATGCGCACAAGCCGATGCCGCAGTTCGTCAATCTTTCCGGCTTCGCCGAGCAGATGCTGGTGCACGAGCACGCCTGCGTCGCCATCCGCCGCGACATGCCGCTGGACCGCGCGGCATTGCTGGGCTGCGCCGTCACCACCGGCACCGGCGCGGTGTTCAACACCGCCAAGGTGCGCCCGGGTGAAACCGTGGCGGTGCTCGGCTGCGGCGGCATCGGCCTGGCGGCGATCAACGGTGCGGCGCTGGCCGGGGCAGGGCGGATCATCGCGGTCGACATGCTCGATTCGAAGTTGGAACTGGCCCGCCAGTTTGGCGCCACCGACGTGGTCAATGCCTCGGGCGGCGACGCAGTGAAGCAAGTCATCGAACTGACCCGTGGCGGCGTCGACCACTCCTTCGAGTGCATCGGGCTCAAGCAGACCGCCGAACAGGCCTTCGCCATGCTCGCGCGCGGTGGCTCGGCAACAGTGATCGGCATGATCAAGCCGGGCCTGAAGATAGAGGTCGACCCCTTCCAACTGCTCAACGAGCGCCGCCTGCAAGGCTCGCTGATGGGCTCCAACCGCTTCCCGGTGGACCTGCCGCGGCTGGTGGATTTCTACCTGCAGGGGCGCCTCAAACTCGACGAAATGATCTCCCAGCGCATCCGCCTGGAGCAGATCAACGAGGCCTTCGACGAACTGCGCCGCGGCGAGCTGGCGCGTTCGGTGATCGTTTTCGACCAGTGAGCCATCGCCCTCGCGGCCCGGTGCCGCGAGGGCTGCCCAGCCGATACCCGGCCTCGCCGCCGACGGATACCCAAGGAACTACCCGATGGACATACATTTCACGCCCGAGGAAATCGTCTTCCGCGAGGAGGTTCGGGCCTTCCTGCGCAGCGAGCTGCCGGCCGAGATATCCACGCGCATCCTCCAGGGCAAGCGCCTGAGCAAGGAGCACCAGGTGGCCTGGATGCGCACCCTGAACCAGCGCGGCTGGCTGGCCCCGGGCTGGCCGGTGGAATATGGCGGCACCGGCTGGAGCCTGGTGCAGAAGCACATCTTCGAGGAGGAGTGCTTTGTCGCCGGGGCGCCGAAAGTGGTGTCCTTTGGCGCCAAGATGGTCGCGCCGGTATTGATCAAGTTCGGTACGCCGGAGCAGAAGGCGCGCTTCCTGCCGCGCATCCTCGACAGCAGCGAATGGTGGTGCCAGGGCTACTCCGAGCCGGGCGCCGGCTCCGACCTGGCTTCGCTGAAGACCCGCGCCGTGCGGGATGGCGAGCACTACGTGGTGAATGGCCAGAAGATCTGGACCACCCTGGCGCACTACGCCGACTGGATGTTCTGCCTGGTCCGCACCGACCCGGAAGCGCAGCAGCAACGCGGTATCTCGTTCCTGCTGATCGACATGAAAACCCCCGGCATCACCATTCGCCCGATCATCACCCTGGATGGCGAGCACGAAGTCAACGAGGTGTTCTTCGACAACGTGCGGGTGCCGCTGCAGAACCTGGTCGGCCGCGAGAACGAAGGTTGGACCTGCGCCAAGTACCTGCTCACCCACGAGCGCACCACCATCGCCGCCATCGGCATGACCAAAATCATGCTGCAACGCCTGAAGCGGGTGGCCGCCCGTGAACTGCGCAATGGCCGCCCGTTGCTCGAGGACCCGCTGTTCCGCGCGCAGATCGCCGACGTCGAGATGCAGGCGATGGCCACCGAGATGAGCAATCTGCGCACCCTGGCTGCCGCCCGCGATGGCGGTGCGCCCGGCGCCGAGAGTTCGATCCTGAAGATCAAGAGCACCGAGCTGCGCCAGCAGATCGCCTACCTGATCAGCAAGGCGGTGGGCGCCTATGCCTTGCCCTTCCTCGACGAGGAAATCGGTTACGGCGATGGCCAGGCATTGCTGCACAACGCCGACAGCAGTGCCGCCACCTACCAGTACCTGGATACCCGCAAGGCCTCGATCTACGGCGGCGCCAACGAAATCCAGAAGAACATCATCGCCAAGATGATCCTCGAGCTGTAAGGGGCCCCGAACATGGACTTCAAACTCACAGAAGAGCAGCAGATGCTGCAGGACACCGCGGCCCGCCTGGTTCGCGACACCTATAGCTTCGAGCAGCGCGAGACTTTCCTGCGCAGCCCATTGGGCTTCAGCGCCGATGCCTGGCAGCAACTGGGTGCGCTCGGCCTGACCGCCGCGCCCTTCGCCGAGGCATATGGCGGTTTCGCCGGGAGCGGGGTGGACATCCTGCTGATCGCCAAGGAACTGGGCCGTGGCCTGTGTCTGGAACCCTTCCTGCATTCGGTGGTGTTCGGCGGCGGCCTGCTGGCCCAACTGGGCAGCGCGGCGCAACGCGAAGCGTTGCTGCCGCGAGTGGCCGACGCCAGCCTGCAACTTGCGGTGGCCCTGGAGGAGCCGCAAAGCCATTACCAGTTGCATGACTTGCGCACCCGCGCGCAGAAGGTCGACGGCGGCTGGCGCCTGAACGGCCACAAGGCCGCGGTGTTCGGTGGGCATAGCGCCGGGCTGATCCTGGTTTCCGCCCGTACGGGCGGCGCCGAACGCGACGCGGCGGGCGTCAGCCTGTTTCTGCTCGACCCGCAGAGTACCGGCGTGCGCCGACGCGAGTACCCGACCACGGACGGGCGCAAGGCCTGCGACCTGTACCTGGAGGACGTGTTCGTCGCCAATACGACCTTGCTGGGCGGAGAGGGCAAGGTTTTGCCGGCGCTGTACTACCAACAGGGGCGGGCCATCGCGGCGCAGTGCGGCGAAGCGTTGGGCAGCATGGAGGCGGCCTGCCAATTGACCCTCGACTACCTGAAGGTGCGCCAGCAGTTCGGTCAGCCGATCGGCAAGTTCCAGGCCCTGCAGCACCGCATGGTCGACATGCGCATCGAGTTGGAACAGGCCACTTCCATGGCGTTGCTGGCGGCATGCGTGGCCGATGAGGCGGACAGCGACGACCGCAGCCGGACCCTGGCCGCCGCCAAGTACATCATTAGTCGCGCCGGGCGCTTCATCGCCGACCAGGGTATCCAGTTGCACGGCGGTATCGGCCTGACCTGGGAGTATGCGTTCTCCCACCACGCCAAACATCTGCTGATGATCGCCCGCCAGTTCGGTGACGACGATTATCACTTACAGGCCTACAGCACGCTGATGCAGGACGCCTGAGGCAACGTTGCACATATCGCTCGACACACAACAAGACCAAACCGGAGAGCTGTCATGAACCTTCTGCGTAAGCTGCTGCCAGGCGTGGCCCTGGCGACGACCCTGCTGGGCGCGTCGCTGGCGGCGATGGCTGCCGACAAGCCGAATATCCTGGTGATCTTCGGTGACGATATCGGCTACTTCAATCTCAGTGCCTACAACCAGGGCATGATGGGCTACGAGACGCCCAGCATCGACCGGATCGCCAAGGAGGGCGCGCTGTTCACCCATGCCTACGGCGAGCAGTCCTGCACCGCCGGCCGCGCCGCTTTCGCCCTGGGCGAGCATCCGTTCCGCACCGGCCTGCTGACCATCGGCATGCCTGGCTCCGAGCACGGCATTCCCGACTGGGCGCCGACCATCGGCGATGTGATGAAGCAGCAGGGCTACGCCACCGGGCAGTTCGGCAAGAACCACCTGGGCGACCGTGACAACCACCTGCCGACAAAACATGGCTTCGACGAATTCTTCGGCAACCTCTATCACATGAACGCCGAGGAGGAGCCCGAGACCTACTACTACCCCAAGGACCCGGAGTTCCGTAAGAAGTACGGCCCGCGCGGGGTGATCCACTCCTACGCCGACGGCAAGATCGAGGACACCGGCCCGCTGACCCGCAAGCGCATGGAAACCATCGATGATGAACTGGTGCAGGCCACCGAGAACTTCATCGACAAGGCGCACAAGGCCGACAAACCCTTCTTCGTCTGGTTCAACTCCACGCGCATGCACGTCTGGACCCATTTGAAGAAGGAATCCGAAGGCAAGACCGGCATCGGCCTGTACCCCGACGGCATGGTCGAGCACGACGGGCAGATCGGCGAGCTGCTGAAGAAACTCGACGACCTCGGCATCGCCGACAACACCATCGTCATCTACACCACCGACAACGGCGCCGAGAAAGTCAGTTGGCCGGACGGTGGCACCACGCCGTTCTACGGCGAGAAGGGCACCACCTACGAGGGCGGCCACCGTGTGCCGTTGCTGGTGAAATGGCCGGGAGTGATCAAGCCGGGCAGCCGCTTAAACAACATGATCGCCCACAACGACTGGATGCCGACCCTGGCCGCCGCGGCCGGCGACCCCAATCTGGTGGCGGAGATGGCCAAGGGCTCCAGCCTCAATGGCAAGCCATTCAAGGTGCACCTGGACGGCTACAACTTCCTGCCGTTCTTCAAGGGCGAGGCGAAGGACAGCCCGCGTGAGGAGTACTTCTACTTCGGCATGGGCGGCGAGTTGAACGCCATCCGCTGGAAGGACTGGAAGGTCAGCTTCGCCAGCGTCGACGGCGATATCGGCTCGGGCACGCGCAAGGTGACCAACTTCCCGCGCATCACCAACCTCAAAGCCGACCCCTTCGAGACCGCCAACAACGACTCGCAGATGGCCATGCGCTGGCGCGCCGACCAGCTCTGGCTGTTCGTGCCGATCCGGGCGGAGATCCAGAAGTTCATGGCGACCATCCCTCAGTACCCGTTCCAGGAAGGGGAGAATCTCAACCCGGCGAACATCAACTACCAGAGCCTGGCGGCCAAGCAGGCGATGATGCGCCTGCAAAATCTGACCGCGCCGCCGGCACCGCCGGCCGCCCAGTAAACCCGCCAGCGCCTTTCCTTGGTCCGGGCCGCACGTGGCCCGTTTCCCCGATGAATATCCTCGTCGCAGTCGAGCGCGTGGTCGATTTCAACGTCAAGGTTCGCGTCAAGGCGGACGACAGCGGCGTCGACCTCGCCAACGTGAAGATGGCCCTCAATCCGTTCTGTGCAATCGCCGTGGAAGAAGCGGTGCGCCTGAAAGAGTAGGGCGTCGCCAGCGAAGTGGTGGTGGTTTCGGTCGGCCCGAATACCGCTCAGGAGCAACATATAGCGGTGGGCATCTCCGGCGCCATCCAGCACCTGGCGGGCATGAAAGACTCCAAGGTCATCGTGGCCATCAACAAGGACGAAGAGGCGCCGATCTTCCAGGTGGCCAACTACGGCCTGGTGGGCGATCTGTTCGAGCTCGTGCCGGAGCTGGAAAAGGCCATCTGAGCCCAATAGCCCGCGGATACCGTTTTACGCAGGAGCAGATGAGCGGCTGGCACGTTCAAGCGCAAGCCGAGCGTGCCGGTGCTGCTCCTGTCTTTTTGAAGGGTTGCATGAGTCACTCTGGCGTGGCCGTGCGGCAGGAGCCCAAAGCAGAAGGAGCGGTACGCAATATCTCAGTGAACGATCCAGGGCGGCCTAAAGGTGCAAAAGCTAATTGGAGGTCTGATCTCGCGAAATATCCAACAAAGCCATGGAAGTTGCACCTGCACGAGTCAACTGAATGTCTCGGATGGATAGACTAAGCACCCAGAGTGCGCCACTAGCGCTATACCTTTAATCCCTTGATTGAGTGAGCCCGCTGCTCGTCGAGCGAGTTGTAGTAGGTGTTCTGCGTGGTGCTGAGGCTGTTGTGGCGGAGATCAGCCTGTAAGTCCTTCATATCTCGGTGGGGGGCATCGAAGGTTGCAGCGGTGTGGCGCAGCCAGTGCAACGAGGCGGAGCGTAGCTGGTCGATTTCATCGTCACTCCAACCTTCGGCGGCCATGCGCCTCAGCGATCGATCGAAGACTTCCTGCAGGAGTAGCCGGATGTGGCGATCAGAGAGGCCGGCGCGTCCTCTCAGGGTGGTGAGCAATGGAAATTTATCCTGGGGCGAGGGCAGGGGAGGCAGTCGCAGGTGACGGCGGTAGCGCACCAGGTAGTCCTGCACGTAGTCGTCACGCACGCTGATCTTGGCGGCCTTATTGCCCTTACCGACCACGTGGAACCACCAGTTACCGGTGCTATCGCGGCGGAAATCACCCATGGTCGGTTCCCAGTTATCGCGACCGACGAGATCGGAGATACGCAGGTACATGGAGAACAGCGTGGCAATGACGAACAGCGTGCGTTCGTGCTGCGGATCTTCCGCGGCCATCAGTTCGGCTGTCTCGATGACGAAGTTCCATTGCAACTGGGTCAGCGAGCGGGAGGCGACGTCGAGGGTATTGCGCTGCTTATAAATGGACTTCTGTTTGACCGCGCGGAACGGATTCACCTCGGTCAGGCCTTCGTCCATAGCGTGTTGGAAGAAGCTGCCGCACACTGCGAAAACCTGCGCCACCGACCCCTGGGACATGCGATAAGGACGCTCGGGCAACTCGCTCAGCATCTCGGCAGCAAGCTTGCGTTCGCGCTTGGCCAGGGTGCTGGAGAAGGGGCGCCAGTCTGGATTGACGACACAGCTGTCGGACTCCAGCTTCTTGCGACCGCCGACCCGCACGAAGCGCGACTTGATCACAGGGCCGATCCAGTCGGCAGGAGGATTGAGGCAGAATTCCATGAAGGCCTCGGCATCTTTTCGACGCAGATCAATCAATGGTTTTTCAGCCACCAGAGCTGACCAGAGAAGCAGGCGTTCAACGTGGGTGCGGTACGAGTTGTAAGTAGCCTCATTGCCTGCGTAGGACTTCAGAAATCCGCGCACGGCCAGGTAGCTGTCAATTGCCATGGTTTGGTCAGGCAAATTCCGCAGGAAGCCGAGAACGACAGGAAGCTCTGAGTTAAGCCCCAGGAAACTGAGTTCATGAAAGCGGGCAAAGGTGTCGAACAGTGGCTGGGGATTTTGAGGCATGGAAATCGAGACGTGGCTGCGAGGCTATAAGGCTTGCAGCTTCGCGGCGAGGGCCAACTGTTCATGTGGACCCCTTTTTTGATGCGGGCTCTGGCGGACCAGCCGCAGGTTAGTATTGTTCTAAGCACTAGCTGGGTTCGCCAGTTTGGCTTCCATCGCACACGGGGATATCTCCCAGAAGCCATTCGGGACCGAGTAATCAGTGCCACATGGCACAGCACAATGGCTCGCAACTCAGCAGATCAAAGCTGGTGGGATGGAGCGTCACGATACGAACAGATTTGCCGTCACGCAGCACGAGCGAGACTGAGCGGTTGGCTTGCTATTGATGACGACACTGCAGGCTGGCCAGTTGAGGCCAGACACCATTTACTGCCGTGTGACGGAAGGTTTGGACTCTCACAGCAAGGATGCATTGATTCACTACGGGTATGGGCAAGCGGGGAGTGAGAGCCATAACTCGCGCATTTCGCACTGCGAAATCATTTGCACCCGTTTGCCTGCCGATTTCTGCATTTAGAGATTCGGCGCGCAGGTTCCTAGGTCAGTGGCACTGATAAGGTTTCAGTCTCGTTTTTTAAAAACGAGACTGAAACAGACACGGCTCTGCGGCGGCGAAAGTACGCATAAGTCTCTGAAATCAAAGAGTCCATTTTTCAAAAAACGAAAATCCATTTTTTAAAAAGCGGCGACACCAGCTTCTGGTTGCCGGTGTTGGTGGCCGTTGGGATTACCCTAGGCTTCGCATAATGTATATTATGTTAAATAACATATGGCCGATCTGGCAGCTATCCAGGGTTATCTGTAGTTCTGCAAGACTCTCATGTCCTTGCGCCCCGCCTATCGTTGCAGTTGGAGCAAGACCCTGCGTAATGCGCTGACGCTCCATCACTCCGTTCAGATTGCTGCAATTCAAAGCGCCGAGTGGCTACGGCAGATACGGGCCGTGTATCCCGAAAGCCGCGAGACCTCGCCGCAATTGCGCAAGCCGATCGACTGACTTTTGCGGCAGGCGACCAGGCCAGCGGAGCCGGCTTACCTTTTGAGGCCGATAGTTGATGTCCCGCAGGTCGCCAGACACCCGCGGCGACGATGCGACCGCGCCATGGGCTGGCTATCGATGGCGCGAGTATCCCGTCCTTACAGGGAGATTTACTTTAGAAAAGCCTGAAGTAATTATTTGCGTCGGACTATTTTTTCCAGCGCATCAAGCTGCGACAACTGCATCCACGCCAAGCCGCAGAGGTCTTGGTCTACGCGGACCGGAGCGCCCGAAAAGCTCCGGCCGTGCTGTTGTTCCTTACTGCCAAAGCCCGGCGGCAACACGCCCGGCATACAACAACAATCGGCGAGTACAGACCCGCGAAGCAGAGGTCTGTCAGAGGAATACCACCATGTCCATGCGTGTGCAGTTCTCCCCTTCGACACCCTCCCCCACGTCCGCCGATTCGTTTCGTCGCCTGACGCCTTCAGTCGCCGCGCCCGTGCGCTGAACCTCCTGCCGAATCCTTCGCCGTGCCCGACGGCGCGGTTCACTCTGTCCGGAGTTCGTTCATGCGACTCGAGATCTTCCGCACCCTGTGGGGCTATACCCGTGGCTGGCCGCAGGCCATTTCCGAACTGCGGGAGGCCGGCTTCGACGGCCTGGAAGCGCGCCTGCCCCTCGATCCTGCCCAGCGCGCCGAGTATGCACAGCTGCTGGCCGCAGAGGATGTGCCTTACATCGCCACCCTGTTCACCGCCCATGATGTGCTGCCCGACCAGTCGGCCAGCCCGCAGGTGCACTTGAACGACCTGCGGTGCAAGCTTGGCTATGCCGCTGAGCTGTCGCCCCGGCTGGTCAACACCCTGGCCGGCAACGACCGCTGGCCACTGGCCGCGCAGGTCGACTTCTTCGGCAGCGCCCTCGAGCTCGCCGCCGCGCAGGAACTGACCTGCCTCTTCGAAATCCACCGCGCCCGCTCGCTGTACAGCCCCTGGGTGACCCTGGAGCTAATTCGCCAGGTCCCCGAGCTGCGCTTCACCACCGACATCAGCCATTGGGTGGTGGTCTGCGAGCGTCTGCTCGACGACCCCGCCGACGACCTCACGCCTTTCGTCGAGCGCGTGCAGCACATCCAGGCCCGCGTCGGCTACGACCAGGGACCGCAAGTGCCGCATCCCGGCGCGCCGGAATACGCCAACGCACTGGCCTTCCACCAGAAGCACTGGGAAGCCGTCTGGCGCGCCCAGCAGGCTCGCGGCCAGCAGATCACCACGCTGACTCCGGAATTCGGCCCGGACGGCTACTTGCACCACCTGCCCTTCACCAATGCCCCGATCGCCGATCTGTGGGCGCTGAACCGCTGGATAGCCGAAGAAGAACGGCGTCACTTCCAGCGCTTCCTCCAATCCTGAATCCGAACTGGAGCCATCGAACATGCAGGAGCAAGCGAGCAGGGCCTTCACCTCCATTCCCGTCATCGACATCGGCGGACTGTTCAGCGAACGCCTGGACGAGCGCCAGGCGGTGGCGGTCGAACTGGGTAAGGCAGCCCGTGAAGTGGGCTTCCTCTACATCCGCAACCACGGTCTGGACCCGAAGCTGATCGAGGGCCTGCAAGCCGCCGCACGGGCCTACTTCGCCCAGCCGCTGGACGCCAAGATGCGCCACTACATCGGCGTCTCTGAAAGCCACAAGGGCTTCGTCCCGGAAGGTGAAGAGGTCTATGCCAAGGGCAAGCCGGACCACAAGGAGGCCTTCGACGTCGGCTTCGAAGTAGCCGCCGACGATCCGCTGGTGCTAGCCGGCACGCCGCTACTGGGGCCCAACCGCTGGCCGGAGGTGGCCGGTTTCCAGCAACAGGTGAGCGCCTACTACCAGGCGGTGTTCGCCCTCGGCCGCAAGCTGTTCGATGGCTTCGCCCTGGCGCTGGGCCTGGAGGAAGGCTACTTCGACCCGCTGGTGAGCCGGCCGCCGTCGAAACTGCGCCTGATCCACTACCCCTTCGATGGCGCTGCGCAGGATGCACCAGGCATCGGGGCTCACACCGACTACGAGTGCTTCACCATCCTGCACGCCACGCAGCCTGGCCTGGAAGTGATGAACGAGGACGGCGAGTGGATCGACGCGCCGCCGGTGCCCGATGCCTTCGTGGTGAACATCGGCGACATGCTGGAGGTGATGACCAACGGTGCCTTCGTGGCCACCGCGCACCGCGTCCGCACGGTGCGCGAGGAGCGCTACTCGTTCCCGCTGTTCTACGCCTGCGACTACCACACGCAGATCCGCCCGCTGCCGCAGTTCGACAACGGCAGCCAGGACTACGAAACCATCGCCATCGGCGAGCACATGTGGAGCCAGGCGCTGCAGACTTACAGCTACCTGCGCCGCAAGGTCGCCGACGGTGAGCTGGCACTGCCGGAGCGGGCGCGCAAGCCGTCCAGCTTCGGCCACCTGAAAAAACAGACGCAGCCTTCCTGAAGCCGCGCGCAACCCTAGACTGGAGCAATCACGATGCTGAAAACCACCCGCACCCTCCTGGCTGCCGCCCTCGCCGGCGCAGCCCTCCTGGGCACCCTGCAGACCGCCAGCGCCGCCCTGACCGCCACGCCGGGGCAGTTCAAGGTCGGCATGGAAATCACCTACCCGCCCTTCGAGTCCTATGACGGCGACAAGGTGGTCGGCTCGGACCCCGAACTGGCAGAGCTGCTGGCCAAGCACATGGGCCTCACGACGAGTTTCGTGAACACCAAGTTCTCCGGGCTGATTCTGGGCCTGAACGCCGGTCATTTCGACGCGGTGATCTCAGGCATGTACGTCACCCCCGAGCGCGCCGCCCAGGCCCTGGCGATCCCCTACGCGCAGACGGGCGCAGCCATCATGGTCCCGGCCGACAGCGCGGAGCGCCCGGCAAAGCCCGAAGACCTCTGCGGCAAGAAGATCGGCCTGGAGAAAGGTACCACCTGGGTACCGAAGTTCGAGGAGCTGTCCAAGACCTACTGCGTTCCTAATGGCAAGGGTGCGATCAGCGTGAGCGAGTACCCGTCCGCACCGGAAGTGACCCAGGCGCTGCTGTCGAAGAACGTCCAGGCCCAGGTGGAGATTTCCGGCGCTGCGCACATGATCGCCGAGCGTTCAAAGGGCCGCGTGGTCGTCAGCTCCAGCGAGCTGATCTACAAGCAAACCCTGGGCATGTATGTGAAGAAGGGCAATCAGGAGCTGTACGACGCACTCAAGACCGCCTTCCAGAAGACCAAGGACAGCGGCGAATTCGCTGCCCTGTTGAAGAAGTACGCTCTCGAAGAAGCTCCGGCGACCGAGTGATCCGCTTTAACGCAACATGAAAGACGGGGCTGGCCTCGCGCCTGACCCCGCTCGCCGAGGTGCCCATGCAGTTCGACTGGTCCTATTTCTTCTCCCTCTTCTCCTTGCCGGATTTCTGGAAGGCCTGCGTCACGGTGATCGAGCTGAGCGCCCTGACCTGGCTGATCGGCATGGTCCTGGGCTTCTTCCTCGCCTGTGCCAAGCTCTCCGGCTCGCGCTGGCTGCGCGTGCCGACAGGGCTTTACATCTGGTTCTTCCGCAGCGTGCCGCTGCTGGTGCTGGTGGTGTTCGTCTACAACCTGCCGCAGCTGTTCCCGGCCAGCGGCGCCCTGCTGTCCAACCCGTTCATTTCCGGCCTGCTCGCCCTGGTGCTGACAGAGGCGGCTTACATGGCCGAGATCCATCGCGGCGGCCTGATCTCCGTGGCCAAGGGCCAGAAGGAAGCCGGCCGCGCCCTGGCCATGGGCAGCATCGGCATCCAGCGCCTGATCGTCATTCCGCAGGCCTTCCGCATCTCGCTGCCGACGCTGATCAACGAGTACGTCACCGTGGTCAAGCTGACCTCGCTGGTCTCGGTGATCTCCCTCACCGAACTGCTGCAGGTCGGCGAGCGCCTCTATGCGCAGAACTTCCTGGTGATGGAAACCCTCTCGGCGGTGGCCATCTACTACGTGCTGATCGTGACCCTGTTCGGCTGGGGCCTGCAGTACCTGGAGCACCGTCTGGACCTCAACGCGCGCAAACCGGACACCCTGGCGGACGAGCGCCTGGACAGCTTGCGCAAGACCCTCCCGGCAACTCCCGTGGCCAGCCGCGAGGCCGCCCCCGCCGGTGCCCCGCCCGCGCTGCAGCTCAAGGGCATCCGTAAGAGCTACGGCACCCACGAAGTCCTCAAGGGCGTCGACCTGAGCGTCGGCAACGGCGAAGTGGTGTCGATCATCGGCCCGTCCGGCTCCGGCAAGACCTCGCTGATTCGCACCGTCAACGGCCTGGAAGGCATCGACGGCGGCGCCACCGCGCTGTTCGGCAAGCCCTATATAGAAGCCGGCAAGCCCGACCCGGCGCGCCTGCGCGACGGCGTGCAGCACATCGGCATGGTGTTCCAGAACTTCAACCTGTTCCCGCACCGCACCATCCTCGACAACGTCACCCTGGCGCCGCGCTTCCACGGCCTGGCCGGGCGCGACCTCTGCGAGCAGAAGGCCCTCGCGCTGCTGGACAAGGTCGGCCTGCTGGCCCATGCCAACAAGTACCCGCACCAGCTCTCCGGCGGCCAGCAACAGCGCGTGGCCATCGCTCGCGCGCTGGCCATGGCGCCGGCGATCATGCTGTTCGACGAACCGACCTCGGCGCTGGACCCGGAGCTGGTGGGCGATGTGCTCAACGTGATCCGCGATCTGGCGAAGGAAGGCATGACCATGGTGATCGTCACCCATGAGATGGACTTTGCCCTGTCGATCTCCGACCGGGTGATCTTCATGGAGCACGGTCAGGTGCAGGTCGACGCGGCGCCGGCGCGCATTCGCAACGGCGACTGCGGCGAGCGGATAATGCGCTTCATCGGCCTGGAGCGTCAGGCCGAGCAGGACGAGGCGCAGCAGCGCGCCTTCCTCGCCAGCTGACGGCGAAATATCCAGGCGGCACACGGGCGTGTCGTCTGGATATTCCCAGGTCGAGCGCCCGTGTGTCGTCACATGGCCGAGCGCTGACTGTCCTGCAGGATTCTTCCCAGAAGCGCCAGCCCTCCCCTCACCTCCTCCAGCGATGGACCGCCGAGACAAAGGCGAATACCTGATGCCGGGTCGCACGGGTCAACCATGACCGATTCAGGCGGCGTCACTCGGATGCCCACCGAAGCAGCCGCTGCGGCAAGCTGATCGGCAGCCTCGAGGGGCATCGGCAACCAGAGGTGATAGGCGTCTGGATGCGCGACGAGTTCGGTCGCGCCGAGCAGCGAAACCGCCAGGCTCGACCGCCGGCTTGCTTCATGGCGTAAGTCCTGCGGGATGGAGGCGATGACACCGCTGGACAACCACTCCTCGACGACGGCACAGGACAGCGGCGATGGGGCCATCGGGATGTCCTGCAGCACGTCGTGGGCCACGCCGGTCATTGCCGCTGGCAACGCTAGCACGCCGATGCGCAAGCCGGGACCGATCGACTTAGACAGTCCATTGACGTGCAGCACACGCTCGGGCGCCAGCGTCACCAGCGCCGGCAGTGCAGGCGGCCCCAGCGCGTAGACGCCGTCCTCGATGATCCAGGCTCCGGCCTGCCGGCATACCTCGACAATCGCCTGCCGGCGCGCCGCGCCCATGGTGGCGGTGGTCGGGTTGTGCAGTGTCGGTGTGAGGTAGACCGCCGTGTTGGTGCCGGAAGCAACACCGTCCAGTGCCTGCGCGAGCGACTCCGGCACCATGCCTTCGGCATCGATAGCGACGCCCCGCATCCGATAACCCTTGCGTCGTGCCAGCGCGATGGCGCCGGGATAGGTGAGCCTTTCGGTCAGAATCACTCCTTGAGGCCCGCAGGCGAGATCGAACGCCAGTGAAATCGCCTGGCGGGCATTGCTGGTCAGCGCCAGATTCGCCGCGTCCACCTCGATCCCCAGCGACTCGAGCCAGCGGGCCAACAGGCGCCGGTGTTCCAGATGGCCGGCGGGAGGCGAGTAGAGATTCAGATGATCGGCATCGATCTTCCGTGCGACGCCGGCCAGGGTGCGCGCCAGCAGACGCGCCGAGAGCATCGCCGGCGGCACGTTGGAAGATAGATCGATCACCCGGTCCTCATGGGCCTGTCGGATCGCCACGAACATGCCGCGGCCCTTGACGCTGCGCACCAGCCCCCGCCGCTCCAAAGCCGCATAGGCCTTTGTCACCGTGCCCAGGCCGATTTCCAGCTGCCAGGCGAGATCGCGATGGGCCGGCAGGCGGTCGCCGCCCCGCAGGCGTCCCTCGATGATGTCATCGGCCAGCGCCATTACCAGTCGCTCGGCGGCGCTTGCGTCAATCTGAGCAAGGCGCGGCGTCCAGGGCGATCGAAGAAGCATGTTGGGTGTCCCGAGTGATTAATAGTGTTGCGTGACACTATTTAAATAGATCAAAAGTGTAACGTGCATTAGGGTGATTGGCGACATTCAACCGTTCCACCACAGCCTCGCTGGCACGGCGAGGCAACGGAGGCCAGATGATCAGCAGCACCATCGCCCTCGCCTTCTGCTCCTACTTCCTGGCCGCGGCCAGTCCGGGGCCGAGCAACATGGCGATCATGGCCACGGCAATGCGCGACGGCCGCCTTCCCGCCCTCGTCCTCGCGTGCGGGGTGATGACGGGCTCGCTCACCTGGGCAGGGCTGGCGGCGACCGGTCTCTCCACCTTGCTGGCCACCTTTGCCGAGGCGCTCATCGTCATCAAGGTGCTGGGCGGCCTTTACCTGCTCTACCTGGCGGTACGCGCCGGCAGGTCAGCCCTCCGGCCGATCGAAGCTTTCACCCGCGCCGATGCGCCACGAACGCCTCCGCGCTATGTACCTCTGTACCGCCAGGGCGTGCTGATGCACATCAGCAACCCCAAGGCGATCATGTCCTGGCTGGCAATCATGTCGCTGGGACTTCAGCAAGGCGCTCCCAGCGGCACCTTGCCGACGATCATCGGCGGCTGTGCCGTGCTCGGGATCTGCATATTCGGTGGCTACGCCCTCCTGTTTTCGACCGCCCGGATGATCGCTGTCTATTCCAGGCTCGGCCGCTGGATTCAGGGGCTCTTCTCGACGCTGTTCGCCGTCGCGGGCGTGAAGCTTCTGGTCGCGCCCAACTGAGGCTCCTAATCGATCCCCATCCAACCGTACCCAGGCAAGGAGCGGTGTCGTGACCCATGAATTTCAGATGATCGATGTGTTTGGCACCCGGGCTCTGTCCGGCAACCCCTTGGCGGTCGTGCTGGGCGCCGATGAGCTTACGACCGGGGAGATGCAGCGCCTGACGCGCTGGCTCAACCTATCGGAGACCACCTTCCTGATGCGGCCCACCCGCCCGGCGGCGGACTACCGGGTGAGGATATTTTCGCTCGACAGGGAGTTGCCGTTTGCAGGGCACCCTACCCTCGGCAGTTGCCATGCCTGGCTGTCCACCGGGCGCGCCGCGAGGAAAGCGACGGAGATCGTCCAGGAGTGCGGCGTTGGCCTGGTGACGATTCGCCGTGAGCCCGAGCTTCTCTCCTTTGCCGCGCCACCGCTCATGCGCAGCGGCTGCCCCACGCAGGAAGAGTTGAGTGAAGCGATTGCATTCCTGCGGATAGAATCAGGCGAGATTGTCGATGCCGCGTGGGTCGACAACGGTCCGGGCTGGCTGGGAATCCGCTTGGCTTCGGCGGAAAAAGTGCTGGCGCTGGCCCCGCAACGCAGTTGGCCGCGCAGGATCGACATCGGCGTGGTCGGGCCGCACTTCCAGGGCGATGCCGCCGTCGAGGTCCGCGCGTTCTTCAACAATCACCTGGGCACCATCGTCGAAGACCCCGTCACGGGAAGCCTCAACGCTTCCCTGGCGCAGTGGCTGTTCTCCACCGGCGTGATCGATGGGGCCTATGTCGCCGCGCAGGGAACCCGACTCGGCCTGCACGGGCGGGTCCACGTATCACGCGATAGCGCGGGCCATATCTGGATCGGCGGCAAGACCCACACCCAGGTCACCGGCCGCCTTCAAGGCCTTCCCTAACGTCTTCCCCTGGGCCGCCTGTGCATCTCCAACTACCCGCGCCGCCGGTACAGGCTGCGCGCCAGCGCATCCAGGGCGAAGCCCAGTACGCCGATCAGCAGCACCATGGCCATCAGCTCCGAGTAGGCCAGGCGATCCCGCGTGTCGAGGATGTAGTAGCCGAGCCCGGCGCTGACGCCGAGCATCTCGCAGGGCACCAGGACGATCCAGAGGATACCGATGGCCAGGCGCACGCCAGTCAGCACGTGGCCGAGCACGCCGGGAAGGATGACCTTGCGCAGCGTCTCGAACGGCGTGGCGCTCAGGCTCTTCGACAGCTGCAGCCAGCGTGGGTCGAGCTGACGCACGCCGGCGGCGGTGTTGAGCAGGATCGGCCAGACGGCGGCGAAGGCCAGGAGGAAATAGATCGGCGAGTCACCCACACCCATCAGCATTACTGCAATGGGCATCCAGGATAACGGCGAGATCATCCGCAGGAACTGGAACGCCGGCGTGGTGGCCGCCTCCAACTGGCGGGACGCCCCCACCAGTAACCCCAGCGGAACGCCCACGGCCAACGCCAGGAGCAGGCCGATCAGCACCCGTTTCAGGCTCACCAACACGTGTTCGTACAGCTCAGGGCGAGCCAGCAGCTCGCCCAGGCTGGTGAAGGTGGTCCGGGGCGAAAACAGCTGCCCCAGGCCGTCGCCGCCGAACATCCGTACGCCGAGCCACCACAGGCCGAGCAGCGCGAGCAGCCCGGCCAGGCCCAGCGCCCAGTGGCTGCGCGTGGAAAGCACGACCGGTGTCACGTGGTGATCTCCTCGCGGCGTTCGAAATTGTCCGGGTAGCCGAAGGCGCCCAGTCCGCCGACGCCGGCCAGCGCCTGGCGTACGAAGCGGTCGTCCACCAGGTCCTTCGCCACCTGCGTGGGTTCCAGCGCGGCGAGGAAGCTCTTGTCGCCCTGGATCAGCGTGTCCTTCAGGCGGCGCACCAGTTCCTCGGTGTAGCTGGGGAATGGATACGGCTGGAAGTCGATGCGTTCCTCGTGCCAGTCGGCATGGCGGATCGCCCCGTCTGCCAGGTACTGCTGGCGTTCGCTGACCGCCGGGGCCAGCACGCGGCCGAGCACTTCGGGGGCATGGGGCGTATAACGATTCTCCCCGTCCTTGGACAGCAGCCTGGCCGCTTCGGCGCGATTGTCGCGCGTCCACAGCTGCGCCTTGACGATGGCGTTGACCACCTTCTGCGACCACTCTGGCCGGTTGTTCAGGTCGTGCTCGTGCATGAACACCACGCAGCACGCATGGTTGCGCCAGACGTCGCCGGTGAAGCGCTGGATGCGCCCGACCTTGAGGTTTTCCGCCAGGGCATTGAAGGGCTCGGCGACGATGTACCCGGCGATGCGTTTGGACGCCAGCGCTGGCGGCATGTCCGACGGCGGTAGCACCACCAGATTGACCTCATTGGCGGCCAGTGCGGCGTTGGCCGGTTTGCTCACCGCCTGCAGGCCGTTGTCGCGAAGCAGCGATTGCAATACCACGTTGTGGATCGAGTACCAGAACGGGATCGCCAGGGTCTTGCCGCCCAGTTGCTTCACGTCACTGATGTCCGGAGCCACGGTCAGGCCCGAGCCGCCGACGTGGTTCCAGGCGACGACCTTGGCCGGCACCTTGCTGCCGTAGCGCGCCCAGACGGTCATTGGCGACAGCAGGTGGATGACGTTGACCTGGCCGGAGATGAACGCCTCGATCACCTGTGCCCAGCTGCGCAGCAGCACCGGGCGTTCGGCCTTGATGCCTTCGGCGTCGAACAGGCCATTGGCGTGGGCTACCAGCAGCGGCGTAGCGTCGGTGATCGGCAGGTAACCGATGCGCACCGGCGCATCCGGCTCGCTGGCGGCGCGCGCCTGCAGGCTGGTCAGCAGTGGCAAAGCACCGGCGGCGGAAAGCAGCGCGCCGAGTTTGAGGATGTCACGTCGGGAGTGTGTGGGGTCGTCCAGGCACATGGGCAGGCTCCTGCGCAGAAGGGATATTTGCGTGGGTGCGGCTTGCCCGCCGTAGGGTTAGGAGTATCTCGACCCGCAGCGCGCCCAGTTCCTCGACCAGGTCCGCACGGGGTTGCGGAAGGTCAATGCGCCACTCGCCCAACGTCCGCGCCGGGGTGTCGCCCAGTAGCAGGATACGGTCGGAAAGCAGCAGGGCTTCGTCGATGTCGTGGGTGATGAGCACGGCGGCGGTGCGCCGTTGGTGGATCACGCCGAGCAGCAGTTGCTGCATGTCGGCGCGGGTGACTTCGTCCAGCGCGCCGAAGGGTTCGTCGAGCAACAGCACTTGCGGTTGCCGCGCCAGGCAGCGAGCCAGTGCGGTGCGCTGGGCCATGCCGCCGGACAGCTGCGCGGGCATGAAGTCGCGGGCGTGGCTCAGGCCGACCGCGGCGATGGCGTCGTCCACGCGCTGTTGCAGCGTGGCCTTGTCGAGTTTCGGCTGGCGAGTAAAGTCGAGGCCGAAGGCGACGTTCTTCACCAGGCTCAGCCAAGGCAGCAGGCTCGGGTCCTGGAAGGCCACGGCGACGCGCGGGTGCGGGCCATCGATGGGCTGGCCGAGCAACCGCACGCTGCCGGCGGCAGGTTTCTGCAATCCGGCGAGCACGCGCAGCAGGCTGGACTTGCCGACGCCGCTGGGGCCGAGGATGGACACCACCTCCCCCGGCGCCAGCTCCAGCGCGAAGCCTTCGAGCACACTGCGCCAGCCGTTGTTGCCGGGGTAGCCCAGGGCAACGTCGCTGGCCTGCAGGATCACCTCGCTCATGCCCGTCCCTGCCTCTGCAGTTCGGCTCGCAGCTGCACCAGGCTGGGCGTGACGATCGGTACGAAGGCCGACTCGCGCCAGCGACGGGCGAACGCCGCACCGTACTCGCTGAGATAGGCCTTGCCGCCGCTGGCCTGCAGCTCCAGCTGTACGGCCGCTGCCGCGCCTTCAGCCAGGCCGATGCGGATGCGGAACAGCTTCGCCGGCTCGCCGAGAAAGACGCCTTTCAGCAGCCCGTCGCGCAGCTGCGCAATGAGCTCGTCGAGCTCCTCGCTCAAACGCTGTTCTTCCTCGCGCAGCACTGAACGCCGGTCGCTCAAGTGGCTGCGCACGGTTTCCAGGGCCTTGCGGGTGAGGCCGATGGTCATCGCGCATTGCAGGCCGAGGAAGGCTGGGCGCACGGTCGGCAGGTACTGGCGGGCATCGTCGTGCAGCAGCCACTCGCGAGGCAGCTCGACGGCGGAGAAATCCAGCGCCGCGGTGTTGCTCGATTGCAGACCGAGCAGTTGCAGATCGTCCGAACGGGTCAGGCCGTCGCTATCGGAGGCGATGGCTGCCACCAGCGGCGCCGCGCCCGGCCGCTCGATGGCGGCGGCCACCACGAAGCGGCCCTTGCGCAGGTTGGTGACCCAGTGCAGGCGGCCGTCCAGCGTCCAGCCATCGCCGGCGGGCGTGGCGGCCACCTGCAGGTTCTCGATGCCGGAGAGGAACTTCATGGCGTTGGAAAGCCCGGTGGCGCCGGCCAGGCTGCCATCGAGCAATTCGCCCAGCAGGCGGTCGCCCAGTTCGCGATTGGGGCTCTGCAGCAGGTATTCGATGAAGGCGCGCTGGCCCCAGAAGACGAAAGCGGCGGTCAGGGAATGGCTGGCGACCTCGGCGATGGCGTCGATCGCATCAAGCACAGTGCCGCCGCTGCCGCCGCGTTCTGTCGGCACACCGATGGCGAACAGGCCGGCAGCGGCGAGTTGCGGCAGTACACTCTGCGGATCGGAATGGCCGAGGTCGAGGCCCTCGGCGTGCTCGTCGAGCCAGCGGCTCAGGATCGGGTCGAGCATGGTGCTCTCCTTGCAGGGGCGGCGCGGGCCGCCGGTCACACGAAATCAGACGGCGGCCTGTTCCCAGCGATAGCGGCCCAGCTCCGGGTTCAGCGGGGTCTGCGCGAGCACATTGGCGAAGTTGCACAGGGTCGCCAGGCTGATGCCCAGCAGCACTTCCAGAGCGTTGCCGTCGCTGAAGCCGGCGGCGCGGAAAGCCGCGAGGCTCGCATCGCTGACTGCGCCCCGGGTGGCGATGGACTCGCGAGCGAAAGCGGCCAGGGCTTCCAGGCGGGCATCGGGAAGTTCGCGCTGTTCGCGCAGGGCGGCTATGACTTCCTCAGGCAGCTTGGCCTTGTTGTAGGCCACCGCAGTATGCCCGGCGACGCAGAAGTCGCAGCCGTGGGTGGTGGCGGCAATCAACTGGACCACCTCGCGTTCCGGCAGGCCCAGGTCGGACTTGCCGTTGAGGCCGGAAACGGTCACATAGGTTTCCAGGGCGGCCGGTGCGTTGGCCAGAACTCCCAGCAGATTGGGGATGAAACCGGAGCCCTTGAGGGCGTTCTCAAGGAAGGGCCTGGCGGCTTCCGGGGCGCTGTCGAGGGTCTGGATGGGCAGGCGGGACATGGTTCGACTCCGGGGAAATGGGGTGTCGAAAAAGTCTGTTGGTAATAAGAAATCCATTCAATATTCTAAAGTCGCTATCACTTGCTCATGAGTCTTTCCATTAGATGATTTCGTCCAGCCCCCTGGTAGATTGGTTATTAGACAGCCTTGAACTGAGCGCGAGCCTGTTCCATGTGGGGCGCTATTGCGGCGGCTGGCACGCCTCTACCCACGGTCTGGCACGGGCGAGCTTCCACCTGGTGGTGCAGGGACATTGCTGGTTGCATCTGGAGAACGAGCCGCCCTGCCGCCTGGACAGCGGTGACGCAGTGTTCATCCTGCGCGACGTTCCTTACCGGTTGTCCAGCGAGGCCAGCGCCGAAGACGCTGCCTGCCAGCCGCGCCAGAGCATGACTGCGCTGGAGTGGCAGGCCGAGGACGGCGTTGGTCTGGTCTGTGGCTTCTTCCACTTCGACTCCGGCCTGTCGGCGTTGATCATCGACGCCCTGCCTGCCTTCCTCGTGCTGCGTGCCGGGGAACCGTCCCAGCGCGCAGCGCGCAGCCTGTTCGAACTGATCCTGGAAGAGTGCCAGCGACAGCCTGCGCCGTCCCAGCAGATGCTCGAACGCCTGAGCCACCTGCTGTTCCTCTACGTCCTGCGCCAGCAGGTGGTGGCAAACCCATCCCTGGGCGGACTGGTCGCCCTCGCCCGCCAGCCGCAGTTCGCCGGCCTGCTGGAGCAGATGATCCAGCAGCCGCAATTGCCCTGGACCCTGGAGGACATGGCGGCCTGTGCCGGGCAGTCGCGCTCGGCCTTCTTCAAACGCTTCAACGAAACCTCCGGGCAGTCGCCTGGCCAGGTGTTGCTGGCCCTGCGCATGGGCCAGGCGTGCCGGCTACTGAAAGCCGACCAGAGAGTGGCGGAAGTTGCCGCGGCTGTCGGCTACCAGTCCATCGCCGCCTTCACCCGTGCCTTCCGTAAGGCAACTGGGCAGCAGCCCGGAGCCTTCCGTCGAGCGGCCAACTGAGTACGCGGCTTCGGCAAGCGGCTCGCCAGTTTCCCGGTCCGTGCCACAGCCGATGAATGATGGGCACTCGCCGCCCTCGCTTTAGAGTGCCAGCAACTCGCGCAGGTGCTGATTGATGGCCTGCGGCTTTTCCAGCATCAACTGGTGGCCGCAGTTCTCCAGCACTTCGAAGTGCGAATTGGGCAGCCGCTGGTGCAGGGACCGGGCACGCTCGGCGGGTGTCAGGCCGTCGCTGTCGCCCGAGACGATCCGTACCGGCAGCAGCAGGCGATCCAGTTCCGCTTCCGGTAGCCAGGAAGCCTGGCTCACCAGCGCCTTGAACACATCGAGGCGGTTGCTGCGGGTCAACCGCTCTTCGTAATCGACCAACTCCGGGTCGGCGTCAGCGTGCCAAGCGCGCTCACGAAAGCCCTTCGACAGGACAGGCCGCAACCACTCCAGCAGCCACGCCGGCAACGACAGCAGACCGCCGCGCCCCAATGGCCGCGCAAGCTGGGTACCCAACAGCAGCGACGCGTCGATCAACGCGCCCTGCCCTTCGGCCTGAAGCTTGAGCAGGCTGCTGACGCTCAGGCCGGTGCCGAAGGAGTGAGCAGCGAGGATGTTGCGCTCACCGGCGTAACGCCGCAGTACCGCGACTTGATCGGCCACCAGCTCGTCCCAGGCGTAGTCCGTCTTGCGCCGGGGCTTGTCGCTGGCGCCGTGGCCCAGCAGGTCCCAGGCCACCAGGCTGTAGCCTTCGTTCTCCAGCTCGCGCCACTGTTCGCGCCATTGGTCCTTGTTGCCGCCGCCTCCGTGGGCGAAGAACACCACGGTCTGCGGGTGACTATGCCCCCTGCTGTGGGCCAGGCTGATGTGTCGGCCGGGGCGGATTTCCACGCGCGCGCCGCGTACCAGCGGCAGGGCTTGCGTCCAGTGTTCAGCCATGTTCGGCAGTCTCCATGCTGTGGGCCAGGCCCAGGTGATCGCGCAGGGTCCGGCCACTGTAGCGCCGGCGGAACAGGCCGCGGTGCTGCAATTGCGGTACTACCTGTGCGACGAAATCGTCGAGGCCGCCGGGCAGGTACGGCGGCATGATGTTGAAACCGTCCGCTGCGCCGGACTCGAACCATTCCTGCAACTGGTCGGCGATGTCCACGGCGGTGCCGGCGACCACGCGGTGGCCACGGGCGTCGGCGATGCGCTGGTAGAGCTGGCGGATGCTCAGGCCCTCGCGCCGCGCCAGCTCCAGCAGCAGGTGCTGGCGACTCACACCGGATTCGGTCGGCGGCAGCTCCGGCAATGGGCCATCCAGCGGCAACCGCGACAGGTCGAAGCCGCCGGCCACATCCGAGAGCAGGGACAATCCCACCACCGGCTGTACAAGCTCCTGCAGCTGTGCGCGGCGCTCGTCGGCCTCGGCGCGGCTGGCGCCGAGGATCGGCAGAACGCCGGGCATTACCTTCAGCGCATCCGGGTCACGCCCGTGGCGTGCCGCCCGCTGCTTGATGTCACGGAAGAAAGCCTGGGCGCCGGCCAGTTCTGGCTGCGCGGTGAACAGCACCTCAGCCCGCTGAGCAGCCAGCTCCCGACCGGCTTCCGAAGCGCCGGCCAGAACCTGCACCGGTGCCACGCCGCGGGCCGCCCAGCGCTCGCGCACGCGCTGGAGGAACTCCTCAGCCATGCGGTAGCGGCAGGCGTGGTCGAAGTGTCGGTCGCGGCCGAAGTTGCCGGCTTCTTCGGCGTTGCTCGAGGTCACCAGGTTCCAGCCGCTGCGCCCGCCACTGAGGGATTCGAGGGTTGCGAAGGTGTCGGCCACGTTCGCCGCGTCGTTGTACGAGGAGGTGACGGTCGCCACCAGCCCGATGTGCCGGGTGCTGACGGCAAGATGCGCCAGCAGCGTCAGCGGCTCGAAGTGCTCGGTGCGCGCCATGCGGCTCAGCGCATCCAGCTTGCCAGGCAGCATGGCCAGCGTGTCGGAGAGGAATATCGCATCGAAGCAGCCACGCTCGGCGGTGCGTGCCAGTGCCTGGTAGTGCGCCACATCCAGCCCGCCAGCAGCGTGCGCGCGGGGATGCCGCCAGCCTGCCAGGTGATGTCCGGTGGCCATGAGAAACGCGCCGAGCGCCATCTGTCGCGGCGCCGTCATGCAGGCTCCTCCACGTCGCGCAGCGGATGCGAGGCCAGCAGCCGGCGTGTGTAGTCATGTCGCGGGGCGCGCAATACCTGCTGCGCCTCCCCCAGCTCGACGATGTGCCCGCCCTGCATGACCGCGATGCGATCGCACAGGCGCGCGGCCACCTGCAGGTCATGGGTGATGAAGACCAGGCTCAGGCCCAGTTCGCGCTGGAGTTTTTCCAGCAGCTCCAGCACCTGCTGCTGCACCAGTGCATCCAGCGCCGACACGCATTCGTCGGCCACCAGCACCTTGGGCTGCAGGGCCAGCGCACGGGCGATGCCGATACGCTGCCGCTGGCCGCCAGAGAAGTCCCGTGGGTAGCGCTCAAAGGCAGCTTCCGGCAGACCGACCTGCTGCAGCAACTCGCGCGCTCGGCGTTCCGCCTCGGCGGCGGAAACACCGTGGGCCAACGGTCCGGCCATGATCTGCCGACCGACACGCTGGCGCGGATTGAGCGAGGCGAACGGGTCCTGGAAGACCATCTGCACCTCTTGGCGCAGCGGGCGCAGTCGGCGCTGAGACACCGACGCGAGGTCCTGGCCGTGCAGCAGAATCTGCCCGCCGTCTGGGCGCAGCAGACGGACCAGCGCGCGGCCCAGGGTGGTCTTGCCAGAGCCGGACTCGCCGACTATGCCCAAGCACTCGCCCGGACGCAGGCTGAACGAGGCGTCGGCCAAGGCGGTAACGCGGCGCCGGCGCCAGAAACTCTGGCGGCTGTCGTAGTGCTTGTGCAGGCCGCTCACTTCCAGCAAAGGCGCGGCGTCCGCCTCGAAACGGCGCGGGGCGCGTTGGCCGTGATTGAGCGCCGCCAGCAGTTGGCAAGTATAGGGATGTTGCGGGGCATCCAGTACCTGGCGCAGTGGGCCCTGCTCGACGGCGCGGCCCTTCTCCATTACCAGCACGCGGTCGGCGATGGCCTCCACCACAGCGAAGTCGTGGGTGATCAGCAGTACCGCCATGCCCTTCTCGCGGCGGATGCGCCGCAGCAATTCGAGGACCTGCGCCTGGGTGCTGACGTCCAGCGCCGAGGTCGGTTCGTCGGCGATCAGCAGCGCCGGCTCCAGCGCCAGGGCGATGGCGATCACCACCCGCTGGCGCTGGCCGCCGGAGAGCTGGAAGGGATAGCTGTGATAGAGGCTTTGCGGCTCCGGCAGGCCGACGTATCCGAGCAGGTCGAGCACCCGCTCGCGGCGCTTCGCCGCTGAGGTCACCCCGTGGGCACGCAGGCTTTCATCGATCTGCCGGCCAATGCTCATAAGCGGGTTGAGCGCGCTCATGGGTTCCTGGAAGATCATCGCAATGTCCTTGCCGCGCAGCTCGCGCATGCCCGCTTCACTGCGCCGGGCAAGGTCTTCGCCGCGATAACGGATGCTGCCTTCCACCGGGTTCAGGTGCCCCGGCAGCAGGCGCAGGATGGCATTGGCGAGCATCGACTTGCCCGAGCCGGACTCACCGACCACGCAAAGCACTTCACCGGCCGCCAGGTCGACGGACAGGTCGCTGACCGCACTGGCACGGTCGCCGCCCGGCGGCAGGTCGATGCGCAGGTCACGCACCTCCAGCAGTTTCTCGCTCATGGGCGTCCTCCCTGGTTTCCAGGCGCCTGCACGGCTTCGCGCAGGGCTTCGCCGACACGCTGCACGGACAGCACCGTGAGCAGGATCGCCACGCCCGGCAGCAGGCTCATCGAGGGTGCTTCGCGCAGCAGGTTGCGCGAGGCGTTGATCATGTAGCCCCAGCTCATCACCTCGGGATCGCCCAGGCCGAGGAAGGCCAGCGCGGCTTCGGTAAGGATCGCGGCGGCGAGAATGAAGGTCAGGCTCACCAGCAGTGGCGACAGCGCGTTGGGCAGGATCTGCACGAAGACGATGCGTGCCGGCCGCTGGCCAAGTACCAGCGCCGCCTGGACGAATTCGCGCTGACGCAGGCTCATGAATTCGCTGCGCACCAGCCGCGCCACCGGCGGCCAGGCTACGAGCGCCAGGGCCAGCACCACCGAGCCCACCGAAGGTTCCAGCAGCGCCACCAGCACCACCGCCAGAACGAGCTGCGGGATGATCTGGAAGCACTCGGCGACGCGCATCAGCAATTCGTCGATCCAACCGCCGAAATAGCCGGCGGTTGCGCCGATCAATAGTGCCGGCAACAGGGTCGCCAGCGTCGCCAGCAGCCCGACGGTCAGCGAGGTGCGGGCGCCGTAGAGGAGCCCGGTGGCGATGTCGCGGCCAAGCATGTCGGTGCCCAGCCAGTGGCTGGCATCGCTGAAGGGCGGGATCAGCGGCCGCGCCAGCATTTCCCAAGGAGAGGCCGAGCACAGCCAGGGCGCCAGGATGGCTGCCGCCGCCAGCAGGATCAGAAAACCGGCAGCGAGCAACGCCCCGGGGCGGTTAAACGCGCGGCGCAGGCTCATCGCGCCTCCCCCGCCGCGCCAATGCGCGGGTCCAGCAGGCGGCACAGCAGGTCAGTGAGGAAGTTGAACGCCACCACCAGGCAGGAGATCACCAGGAATACCCCCAGCAGCAACGCATAGTCGCGCTGGCTGAGCGCGTCGTAGAGCAGCCGGCCAATGCCCGGCCAGGCGTAGACCACCTCGATCAGCAGTGCGCCGCTGGCGAGCTGGCCCAGTTGCAGGCCGGCGAAGGTCACCACCGGCACCAGCGCATTACGCAGCACGTGGGCGAGCAGGATGCGCCCTTCGCCCAGCCCCTTGGCGCGGGCCAGGCGCACGTGTTCCTGGGGCAGGATGTCGAGCATGGCGCTGCGGGTCAGGTGCACGTACATCGCCAGCGACAGGAAGCTCAGCGACAGGCATGGCAGCAGCAGGTGGCCGAGGCGATCCGCCCACCAGTCCCAGCCGCTCAGGTCCGCGCCAATGCTCTGCATGCCGAAGGCCGGTAGCCAGCCCAGCTGCACCGAGAACAGCAGCACCAGCAACAGAGCCAGCCAGAACGGCGGCGTGGCGAACAGCACCCAGACGGCGCGGCCAATGAAGCGGTCGAGGCGGCCACTGCCCTGCTGGCTGCGTGCAGCCAACACACCAAGAGCGACGCCCAAGGTCAGTGACACGGCGAAGGCCGAACCCATCAGCAGCAACGTCGCCGGCAGACGCTCGGCGATCAGGTGCCAGACGCTTTCCTGGTTGCGGTAGGAGTAGCCCAGGTCGAGGTGGGCAATCTGCGCAAGGTAGCGCCACAGTTGCACGGGCAGCGGCAGATCGAGGCCCATCTCGCCGCGCAGCCGGGCGATGTAGTCGGCGTCATCGCTGCCCGCCTCGCCCGCCATCAGCAGCGCGGGGTCGCCCGGTGCAAGGCGCAGCAGCAGGAAGGCGCCGACCAGCACCGCGACTATCAGGGCCAGTGCGCGCCCCAGGCGCGCACTGGCGTACAGCAGCACATTCATTGCTTGGCGGGCTCCAGGTAGACCTCGGCGTAGCTGTCGTTGAGGCTGGTGGCACTGCGGATCAGGTTGTGCACGCGCTGCTGGTAAAGGGTGGGGAAGCGCATCTCGGAGATCGGCGCGATCGGCAGGTCATCGTTGAGCTTGCGCTCCAACTCGCCATACACGGCCTGGCGCTCCGGGCCCTCCGGTGTGTTGGCTACGCGTTGCCAGAGCGCGTCTGCGGCGGCGTCGCTGTAGCCGGTGATATTGGCGAAGGGCGAGGTCTTGAGGATGTAGTCGGTGCGATAGAGGTAGGCGGTGGTCAGATAGGGATCGCCGATCTGGAAGATGAAGTTGTAGGTCAGGTCGAAATCCCAGTCGCTGGCGCGCTGGTACCAGGTGGCGGCGTCCGAGGTCGCCACCTGCACCTTGATGCCCAGCGGCTGCAACGCCTGCTTGGTGTACTCGGCCAGGCGCTCCCAGGCGCCGCCCTTCTCGCCATTGAGCAGACGCACGCGCAGCTTGCTCACGTCCACGCCGGATTCGGCGACCAGCGCCTTGGCCCTGGCCGGGTCATAGCCGTACTGCGGCAACTTCGGGTCATGGAAGGCGCCAAGGAACGGCCCGGTGGCCACGCGGCCGGTGCCGAAGAAGATGTTGTCGACGATGAACTGGCGGTTCAGCGAATAGAGGATCGCCTGGCGCACCCTGGGGTTGTCCAGGCCCGGCTTGCGGGTGTTGATCTGCAGGAAGGCCAGCCCTGGATACAGCTCGTATCCCTTCTCCGACGCCTCGACGCCCGGCAACTGAGAAAGGCGTTTGAGGTCGGCGAAATCGGCATCGCCGCTGCGCAGCACCTGCACCTCCCCGCGCTCGAAGGCAGCCGCGCGGGCTGCGGCGTCAGGAATGACGTGGTAGACGATGCCGTCCAGGTATGGCAGACCCTTGTGCCAGTAATCCGGGTTACGCGTCAGGCGGATGTAAGCGCCGCGTTTCCATTCCTGAAACACGAATGGCCCGGTGCCCACGGGCTTCAGGTTGTAGGGATTGCTGCGGTAGTCGGTACCGGCATACAGGTGTTTGGGCACGATGGGCCGCAGGCCGCTGCCCAGCGCCGAAAGCAGCGGCGAGAAGGGCTTCTTCAGCTGGAACACCACCTGGTCGGCGCCCTTGACCTGCACGCTTTGCACGTACTCTCCGAAGATGCTCGCCATGCGCTTGTCCACTTCCGGGTAGAAGTCCTGGAAGCTGAAAACCACGTCGTCGGCGCTGAAGGGCTGGCCGTCATGCCATTTCACGCCGGGCTGCAGAGCGAAGGTGTAGGTCAGGCCGTCCTGCGACACCGTCCAGCTGCGGGCCAGCACCGGCCGCGGCTTGAGGTCGGTGTCAAAGGTGATCAGCCCTTCGAGGATCTTGCCGCCGACATACTGGGTGGCGACGTGGCTGACCACCGCGTGGGACAGCGATGGCGGCTCGGGCTGCGCCACCAGGTCGAGCTGGCCGCCGCGGGTCGGCTCCGCCACGGCGGCGCCGGCCATGGCCAGGCCGGCCGCCAGCAGGCCGGCGAGCAGCCGGGCGTGTCGAGGACGTCGGGGCGCAAGGCGGAAGGTGGGACTGGACATGGAGGCTCCTGCTGGATCACGCCGCGAATCGGCTTTGCAGGGACTTGAGCAAGCGCTGTGCCATGGCCCCGCAGCCCCGCCGCTGTGGGGTTCGCGGCGTTCGGGTGCAAGGCCGCTGGTGCAAATCACACAGTGAGGGCGGCGCATTGCCTGAAAAGCAGCACTTCCTCCGTTGCGAGTGTTCATTCGCAGCGGAAGCGCGCGACGCCGGTCCTCCATGACGGAGCTGAAGGAGCGCAGGACGGCGGTTCGCGAGCAAGCTCGCTCCTACGCAGAGCGGGCGCTGCGGCGTATTGCGGCGAACGGGCGCAGGCCTTGGGCAAACCGAGCCTGCGCGACTGGCACAGGCTTTGCGACTAGGCTGAATCTTCTACTTGGAGCAGTAACGCATGAGCCAGGACTATCTCGGCAACCCCATCGACAGCGAGCGCGAAGACACCCGCCAGGCCATCGATGACTTCACCGGCGGCGTGCTCGCCTACCAGACCCGCGCGGAAAACATCCTCGCCGGCGCCGAAGCGGACCCGGCCTCGGTGCTGGCCAACGCCTTCGCCGGCCTGCTGATGATGTTCGCCGAATCGCCGCAGGCGCCCAGCCTGGCCGCGCGTTACCTGCAGCGGGCCTGGGCAGCGGGCCCCGGAATTCCCCGCGCCGAACGCTACACCGCGCTGCTCGCCGCCTGGAGCGCCGACGACCTGCCCGAGGCGTTGCGCCTGAGCGAACTGCTGCTCGATGAGCACCCGCGCGACCTGCTGGCGGCCAAGCTCAACCAGTACTTCGAGTTCAACCGCGGCAACTCGCCGGCCATGCTGCGCATCGCCTTGAAGGCCGTGAAAGGCGCGGAGGAAGTACCCCAGGCATACGGCATGCTGGCCTTCGCCTACGAGCAGTGCCACCTACTGGAGGAAGCCGAAGCGGCAGCGCGCTATGCCCTGCACTTGCTGCCCGGCGAGCCCTGGGCGCAACACGCCCTCGCCCACGTGCTGCTGACACGCGGCCGCATTGAGGAAGGCACCCAGTTCCTCGAAGAAGCCAGCGCCGGCTGGCAGGGGCTCAACTCCTTCATGTACACCCACAACTGGTGGCACCTGGCGCTCTTCCACCTGGCGCGTGGCAATCAGCAGCGCGTGCTGGAAATCTACGACCGGCACGTATGGGGCATCTTTCCCGAGTATTCCCAGGACCAGATCGGCGCCGTCTCGCTGCTGGCCCGCCTGGAGTTCGCCGGCATCGACGTCGGCCCGCGCTGGGAGGCGCTCTTGCCCTACCTGCGCGAACGCCGGGCAGATGTCGTGCAGCCGTTCCTCAGCCTGCAGTACCTTTACGGCTTGGCCCGCGCCGGTCAGGAAGAAGCCGGCGAGCTACTGGAGGCGCTGCGACAGCAGGCACGCCAGGCACCGGACTTCAGCCGCGCAGCTTGGGCAGAGGTGACCCTGCCCGCCGCCG
Source organism: Pseudomonas sp. PDM18 (assembly GCF_014852585.1). Classification (GTDB taxonomy): domain Bacteria; phylum Pseudomonadota; class Gammaproteobacteria; order Pseudomonadales; family Pseudomonadaceae; genus Pseudomonas. The sequence continues at coordinate 662,585 of NZ_JACVBX010000002.1, forward strand.
AAGGCCTGTACGCCCATGCCCGTGGCGAGTACGCACTGGCGGTGCGACGACTGGGCCAGGCTTTGCCGCGCCTGGGCGAGATCGGCGGCAGCCATGCCCAGCGCGACCTGTTCGCACTGATCGAACTGGATGCGCAACTGCGCGCCGGGGAATGGCTGGCGGCGCAACAGGCGCTGGAACTGCGGCGCCGCTACGACGCCCAGGATGTGCCTGGCAACCGCCATCTCGAGCGGGTCTATAGCGCCCTCGGCCTCCCCCAGGAAGCCGCTCGCGCGGCCCGCCGGGTGGCGCGAGTACTGGGCGAGAATCCGTACTTGCCCAGTCACTGAGCGCCCGTGGGCGCGATCGCGGGCATTGCCCGTTCCTACAGGGAACGGGCCAGGTACACGCCACGGGCAATGGCCCGCGCCACGCAGTCGGCAGCCGCCGAGCCGATGCGCGACAGCTCCACCTGACGGCGCTGGCCATCCACCAGCTCGACATCGCCTGACGCCATGGCAAACAGGCTGTCGCCATCGAATGGCAGGTGCGCCGGGCGCACCGCGCGGGCGATGCCATCCTGGGCCATGATCGCCAGGCGCTTGCACTCGGCGGTGGTCAGCCGTGCATTGCACGCCACCACCGCCAGCGTGGTGTTGGCCCCGGCCTGCAGGCGTCCCATGGAATCCAGCCGCGACAGCTCCGGCATTGGCTCGCTGCAATCCATCCGCTGCGCCGGCGCACGCCCGCCGAACTCGCCGCCCTGCTCCCAGGGCCAGGCCCAGAACGTCTCTCCGTCAGGCATGTAGACACTGCCGATGGGATTGGCCACCACCAGCGCGCCAACCACCAGGCCATCGCCCAGGTCCAGCGAGGCCGACCCCAGACCGCCAGGCAGCACGCCGGCCATGGCACCGCGCCCGGCGCCGACCGCGCCGAGGGCGAACTCCACATCCAGGTTGGCCAGCGCCTCACGGCCCAGTTCGCGGTACGGCGGGTCGATTCCCCATACCTTGTCGCCGCCATTGGCGAGGTCGTGCAGCACGGCCGCCGGCACGATGGGAATGGCCGGTGCGCCGGCCTTCAGGTGCAGGCCGATATCGCGTGCGGACAGCTCCGCGCTCACGCCATCCGCCGCGCCCAGGCCGAACACCGAGCCACCGGAAAACACCAGCGCATGCAGCTGCCCCACCATATTCTCCGGCTCCAGCGCGGCAGACTCCCGTCCGCCCGGGCCGCCGCCGCGAATATCAACGCTGGCGGTCCACACGCCATTCGGGCGCAGCACGGTGACGCCGGTGCGCACACGTTCATCGGTGGCGTGGCCGACCAACAGGCCGGGGATATCGGTGATCAGGTTGCGCGGGCCGGGTCTGGGCATGCGTCTCTCCAGGCAGATAAGGGAAAGCAGCGCCGGAGCAAGGCCTGTGCCAGCGGACTGCCAGACCTCCGGGACAGCCTGTATGCCTTGTGCTGCAAATGCAGCATCGCGTCATCGTCCAATCCCGCCTCGCCCGTGGCTGGGAGAAAAGCAACAGCCTGGATCGGCGCTGCTGCAAACCCAGCAGGGAATTTTCAGCGCCCCGTGCAAGCCCATGAAAAACAAGGCCTTTGCAGACTGGCACAGCGCTTGCCTTGTCAGCACCATGAGCTTGAGCCTGCCTTCCGACTGAACGCGACCAGTCCCTCCCAGCAACAAGCCGTTCGCCAACGCGGCCCCGATGCCGTCGACACGATAACCCGCAGCGGCCACCCAGACGGGCGCCAGCCGGGAGCAAACCTTGGAGCGTAACCATGACCGCAGTCACCCGTGCCCGGAGCGCATCGAGCGCCCGCACGCTGTTCACCCACAGCCTTCTGTTCCTCGCCGTTACCCAGGCGTTGCCGGCGCGCGCCGCCGATGCCGATGCCAGCGCCAACGGCAGCACCACCGACAACCGCCTGAGCACCGTGGTGGTGGTCGGCAACCGTGGCCAGGCGCGCACCCTGGCCGACAGCCCGGCGCCAGTGGACGTCATCTCCAGCAAGCAGCTGGAGGCCACCGGCCAGGGCGACCTGACCCGCGCCCTGAGCCGCGTGCTGCCCTCGCTGAACCTGCCGGCGTCGTCCGGCTTCGGCTCCACCTCGGTGGTGCGCCCGATCAGCCTGCGCGGCCTCAACGGCGACCAGGTGCTGGTGCTGGTCAACGGCAAGCGCCGGCACAACAGCGCCCTGCTCAACAACGGCACCTACCTGAACTCCGGCTCGCAGCCGGTGGACCTGGACATGATTCCCACCGCCCTGGTGGACCACGTCGAAGTGCTGCGTGACGGCGCCTCCGCGCAGTACGGCTCCGACGCCATCGGCGGGGTGATCAACGTGGTGCTCAAGCAGACCGACCACGGCGGCCGGCTGGCCACCACCTACGGGCAGAACTACGAGAATGGCGATGGCGAGACCGCCCGCCAGAGCGGCAACATCGGCTTCGAACTGGGCAACGAGGGCTTCGTCAACTTCGCCCTGGACTACAAGCACCAGAACGTCTCCGACCGCTCCGACAACGCGCCCTATACCGACTCCGCCGGCAACACCAGCCTGCAGCACACCTACTACGGCACCGGCCTGCCGAAGGTGGAGAACTTCAGCCTGGGCTACAACGCCGAGCTGCCGGTGAACGACGCGCTGACCCTGTACTCCTTCTCCACCTACACCAACCGCGAATCCTCCAAGCCGCTGGCGTTCCATCAGCCGGCGAGCTTCAACGGCATCCCGACCCCTTACCCCGAGGGCATCGAGGACAACCTGCGGTTCATCGAGAACGACTTCCAGTTCGCCTTCGGCGGCAAGGGCGAGGCGGCCGGCTGGGACTACGACCTGTCCACCACCTACGGCCAGGACCACGCCCGTGCCACGCTGACCGACACCTACAACCTCAGCTACGGCGCGGACTCGCCGACCAACGTCGACACCGGCGTGAAGACCTTCAGTCAGTGGACCAGCAACCTCGACCTGACCCGCGCCTTCGACCTCGGCCTGGCCAAGCCCACGCAGATCTCCTGGGGCCTGGAGCATCGCTACGAGAACTACAAGATCGGCAAGGGCGAGTACGCCTCCTACGGCTACGGCGACTACCAGTACGGCGCCAACGGCGCGCTGATCGCCCCCGGCACCATCTCCGGCGCCGGCACCACGCCGGCTGACGCTGCCTCCAAGGGTCGCACCAGCTACGCCGGCTACGGCGAGATCGGCCAGGACTTCACCGACAAATGGCATGTCGACCTCGCCGGGCGCTACGAGCACTACAACGACGGCTCGGGCGTGACCACCAACGGCAAGCTTTCCACGCGCTACCAGCTGACCCCGATCCTGGCTGTGCGCGGCACCGCCAGCACCGGCTTCCGCGCGCCCTCGCTGGCCCAGCAGATCTACAGCTCGACGTCGCAGAGCAGCGTCAACGGCAACCTGATCGACTACCGCAACGTCGCGGTGAATTCCGACGTGGCCAAAGCCCTGGGCGCGTCCACGCTCAAGCCGGAGAAATCCACCAACTACAGCGTCGGTCTGACTCTGCAGCCGACCCCCGCCAGCAGCCTGACCATCGACGCGTACCAGATCAAGATCCGCGACCGCATCGCACAGACCGGCTACCTGGGCGGCACCGACTACATACGCGGAATCCTCGTCGATGCCGGACTCAACCCCAATCAGTCCGTCACCTACTTCACCAACGCCCTGGACACCACCACCCGCGGCGTCGACATCGTCGGTGACTTCCGCCAGCAGCTGGGCGCCTACGGCAGCATCCGCTACAACGCCGGCTTCAACTGGAACACTACCGAGATCGACAAGATCCACGCCTCCTCCGTAGCCCAGTCCGCCCTCGGCCCGGACGGCGGCTACGACCGCCAGCGCCAGGGCAACCTCAAGCACGGCCAGCCCGAATCGCGTCTGCTGCTGGGCGCCGACTGGAGCATCGGCCAGTTCGACGTGAGCCTGAACCTGACCCGCTACGGCGAGTACACCCAGTACGGCACGGCCGAGGTCTACGACCGCACCTTCGACCCGCAGTGGATCACCGACCTCAACGTCGACTACCACCTGACCCGCAACCTGACCCTCACCGCCGGGGCGAACAACCTGTTCAACGTCTACCCCGACCGCACCAACCTGCCCAGCACCTCCGGGGCCTTCCCGTACGGCAACTTCTCGCCCTACGGCACCACCGGCGGCTACTGGTACACGGGCTTGGCCTACAACTTCTGACCTGGCGCAAGCCAGCGGGCGCCCACGCGGCGCCCGCCCGAACGGGAGACAAGACATGACCCGCCGCACCGACCAGCTCAAGCTCGGCGCCTTCCTCGCCAACAGCGGCCACCACGTCGCCGCCTGGCGCCACCCCAAGGCCCAGGCCGATGCCAGCCTGGATTTCGACTACTTCAAGCAGATTGCGCAGACCGCCGAGCGCGGCCGCTTCGACGCGCTGTTCGTCGCCGACGTGGTCGCCCTCTGGGGCCATCACCTCGACGCGCTGAGCCGCACCGCGCGCGGCGAGCACTTCGAGCCGTTGACCCTGATGGCCGCGCTGGCCGCCGTCACCAGCCGCATCGGTCTGATCGCCACCGCCACCACCAGCTACAACGAGCCGTACCACATCGCTCGCAAGTTCGCCTCGCTCGACTACCTGTCCAAGGGCCGCGCCGCGTGGAACCTGGTGACCTCGGTGGTCTCCGACGAAGCCTGGAACTTCGGCCGCGAAGCCCACATTGACCACGCTGAACGCTACCGCCGCGCCGAGGAATTCCACGACGTGGTCAAGGGCCTGTGGGACAGCTGGGAAGACGACGCCTTCCTGCGCGACAAGGCCAGTGGACAGTACTTCGACCCGGCCAAGCTGCACGTGCTCGATCACAAGGGTGAGTACTTCTCGGTGCGTGGGCCGCTCAACGTGGCGCGCCCGCCGCAGGGCCACCCGGTGCTGGTGCAGGCCGGCGCCTCGGATGCCGGCAAGGCGCTGGCCGCGCGTGTGGCGGAAGTCATCTTCGCCATGGCCGAGACAGTTCCCGCCGCCCAGGCCTTCTACAGCGACGTGAAGCAACGCGCCGCCGCGCTGGGCCGCGACCCGGACGGCATCAAGATCCTCCCCGGCGTCACCCCCTTCATCGGCCGCACCCGCGAAGAGGCCCGCGAGCTGTTCGAGGAATTCCAGAGCCTGGTGGACCCGGTGCTCGGCCTGCGCCTGCTGGCCGATACCCTCGGCGAAGACATCGACCTCTCCGTCCATGACCTCGACGGCCCGCTGCCGGAAACCCCGGTCGGCCAGCGCGGCAGCCGCCGCGACAAGGTGCTGGAACTGGCGCGCAACGAGGGTCTGACGATCCGCCAGTTGTACCTGCGCCTGGCCGGCGGCAACCCGGTGATCGGCACTGCCGAGGACATCGCCGACACCTTCGACGCCTGGTTCCAGGCCCGCGCCTGCGACGGCTTCAACGTGTTCTTCCCGTACCTGCCGGGCGGCATCGAGGTGTTCGTCGACGAGGTGGTGCCGCTGCTGCAGGAGCGCGGCCTGCTGCGCCGCGAGTACGAGGGCGCGACCCTGCGCGAGAACCTCGGCCTGGCGCGCCCGGCCAACCGCTTCGCCGGGAGCGCGGCATGAGGCTCGCCGTCCTGCTGCTGGCCGCCGGCTGCGCCCTTGCGCAGCCGGCGTTCGCGCTGAACATCCTGCTCAGCAACGACGACGGCTACCGCCACCCGAACATCCGCGCGCTGTACACCGCACTGAAGGCCGACGGGCACACCGTACGCATCGCCGCGCCCTACAGCGACCAGAGCGCGCGCGGCGGCGCCTTCTTCTTCGGCCGCGAGACGCAGGTGGGGCGCGACGATGACCCGGCCTATCCGGACAGCTACTACCTGACCACCACCGAAAAGGGCCAGTGCGAAAGCACTAATTGCGCGGGCCAGCAGGTGGACATCCGCATCAGCGGCACGCCGGTGATGGCGGTGCTGCTGGGGCTGGAGAAAGTGGTGCCGCATCCGGACCTGGTCATAGTCGGCCCCAACCCCGGCAACAACCTCGGCGCTCTCAACAGCGCCTCGGGAACCTTCAACGCCGCCAGCGTCGCGGTGCTCTCTGGAGTGCCCGCCCTGGCCGTCAGCGCCGACCTAAAGGAACAGGACAGCGCGCGCATCGCCGCCATCGTCACCCGTCTGGTGGACGCGCTGGATAAGCACCGACAAGCCGGCGGTGCGCTGTTACCCAAAGGCGTAGGCCTGAACCTCAACCTGCCGCCGCTGGAAAAACTCCAGGGCGCGCGGCTGACCCGCATCGGCAGCTACGTGCCCTTCCACGCCCTCTACACCGAGGATCTCGGCAAGCTCGACGCGAAGCTGGCCGGCAAGCCGGGCATCGGCTTCGCCTGGTCGCCACCACCGGACGCCAGCAACGCCGAGGACGAAGCGGTGTGGGTCGCCAAGGGCTACCTCACCCTCAGCCCGTTCAACGCCCTGCCCGGCGCGCCAGCCGCGAGCGAAGGCCTCGGCGTCGCGCTGGCGCCATTGCTCGGGCAGATCGACTAGGAGCGCCAACCATGAGCCCCCCCACTCACCACCGCACCTTCCGCCTGGGCTTCCTCAACCGCGTGTATGCCCCGCAGTTCGAGCCGCGCCTGTACCAGCAGACCCTGGAGCTGTTCGAAGCCGCCGAGGAGCTGGGCTTCGACAGCGGCTGGCTGGCCCAGCACCACTTCGCCAGCGAGAACGGCCGCCTGCCCTCGCCGCTGGTACTGCTCAGCGCGGCGGCCGAGCGCACGCGGCATATCCAGCTGGGCACCGGCATCGTCGTGCTCAACCAGGAGAACGCCCTGCGCCTGGCCGAGGACGCCTCGGTGCTCGACCTGCTCAGCCAGGGCCGCCTGCAACTGGGCCTGGGCGCCGGCTTCGACCCGGACAGCTTCGCCGCCTTCGGCCAGCGCCTGGAGGGCCGCCACACGCAGTACGACCAGCGCCTGGAGCGCTTGCGCCAGGCGCTGGCCGGCGAGCCGCTGAATGCCGAAGGGCGCGTGCTGCGCCCCGCCGCCAATGGCCTTGAACAACGCTTGTGGGAGGCGACGTCCCGCGTCGAACAGGTCGCCACGCGCGGCAACGGACTGATCCTCGCGCCCAACCCCAACGCCGGTGCCGAGCCGCGCTCGCAGGTGATCGAACGCTACCGCCAGGCGTGGAATCCCACCCACGCCGGAGCGCCCCGCGTTGCCCTGGTGCGCGCAGTCTTCCCCGGTGCCGACGCTGCCGCAGCCGGCTCGACCCTGCGCCAGGACATCCTCACCTACGTCGAGCGCCAGCGCCGAATCGGCATCGGCCACGCCGACCCGGCACAGGGCTTCGAAGCGGTGCTCGACGCCCTCGGCGTGCTGCACGGTGACCCGGCGAAGATCGCCGAACAGCTGCGCGCGGATGCACCGCTGGGTGCCAATGACCAGTTGATCGTCCAGGTGCAGACCACTTCGACCGGCTTCGGCGAAGCCTTGCGCCACCTGGAAACCGTCGCCCGCGACATCGCCCCCGCGTTGGGCTGGCAACCGCGCCAGCAGCGTGCCACCGCACAGGAGATCCCGGCATGAGCGCAGTGAAACCGCAGAAGCCGTTCAAGCTCGGCTTCCTCACCCACGCCTTCGGCAGCGACCCACGCCAGGTCTACCGCGACCTGCAGGAGCAGTTCGAGTTCGCCGAGGCGCTGGGCTTCGACGGCGGCTGGATCGCCCAGCACCACCTGAGCGGCGGCTTCGGCCAACTGCCTTCGCCGCTGCTGCTGTTCGCCAACATCGCCGCGCGCACCCGGCGCATCGAACTGGGCACGGCAGTGGTCACCCTGCCGCTGGAAGACTCGCTGCGCCTGGCTGAAGACGCCGCCGTACTCGACGCACTGTCCGCTGGCCGCCTGCAACTGGGCCTGGGCAGCGGGGGCGCCAACCTGGACATGTTCAGCGCCTTCAACCGCGACGCCCAGCGCCGCCAGGAGGACTTCCAGCGGTCCCAGCGCGCCCTGCAGGCCGCCCTGCTCGGCGCGCCGCTGCCGGGTGAGGCGCAACTGCGCCTGCATCCGCCGGCAGCCGGGCTGCGGGAACGGCTCTGGCATTCCCACGGCAGCGCGGCCGGCGCGGTGTACGCCGCCGAACAAGGCAACGGACTGTTGCTGGGCACCGCTACCCACGATCCGCTGACGGTGCAGAAGCCGCTGGCCGACGCCTACCTTAGCGCCTGGCAGGACGAAACCCGGCGGCCGCGTATCGGCGTGGTCCGCGCGGTGTTCCCGGCGCAGGACAAGAACCAGTCCCGCGCGGAGCTCGCACCGGACATCGAACTGCACGTGCCGCGGTTGATCCGCGAGGGACTGATCGACGAGGCCGCCGACCTGGAAAGCCACCTGCGACTGCTCAACGTGCACCACGGCCATCCTGAGGAAGTGATCGCCAGCGTGCGCAACGACCCGTCGCTGCTGCCCTACGCGGATTACTTCATTGCCGTGGTGCAGTCGGAAAGCTCCACCCAGGTCCAGGTACTGCGGCGCCTGGAACAGCTTGCCCGGGACATCGCCCCGGCGCTGGGCTGGACGCCCGCCGGCCAAGCGCTCGCGGTGGCCGGATGAGCCTGCGCTTCGCCTGGAAGCTCTGCGCGAGCGGTGCAAGGGGTGGGCTGGACTGGCAGGCGCAGCCGGCGGAATGGGTGCAGCTGGCCCAGGCCGTGGAATACGCAGGCTTCGACGACCTCTACCTGCCCGGAGGCCCCAGCCAGCCGGATAGCCTGATGGTCGCTGCCGCCCTGTGCGCACATACCCGACTGCTCGGTCTGACCCTGAGCCTGCCGGCGGAAGCCATGCTCCCGGCGGCACTGGCGGCTACCCTGCAAAGCCTGCAATCGCTGTCCGCCGGACGGGTACGCCTGCACCTGCCCGACAGTGATCGCGGCAGCCTGCGCCGGGCCTTCGGCGAAGTGCTCAATCGCGATCAGCGCCACGAACGCATCGACGAGTTCCTCGACATCCTGCAACGCCTGCTGCACGCCCCCGCCACACCGCTGGACCACAACGGCCGCTACTTCCACCTGGAGAACGCCGGCCTGGGCCTGCGCGACCTGCCGCCCGCGCTCCTGCTGCTGGACGAAAGCCTGGGCGCCGAACGCGTCGCCAACCGCGCCGATTTTTGCTTTGTTCCAGCCACCGACGTCGCGCAGCTGGGCCAAACCATCACGCGCCTGAACCGAGCCGCCCAGGCTGCCGGGCGCACGCTGGGCCATGTCGCCAGCTTCGGAATCATCGCCCGCGACAGCGAGGAGGAGGCCTGGGATGAGGCCGCAAGGCAGGCGCAGGCCTTCGCCGCACCGGCCAGGAGCAAGCGCCGCCGCGCCGAGGCGAGCGTGGTCGAGCTGCTCGCCGAACGCGCCGAGCACCCCGCCAGACGCCGCGAGATCCATCCGAACCTGTGGCTGCCCGCCCCCGGCGAGTCGCCCGTGCTGGTGGGCACCTACAACCAGGTCGCCAGCCGCCTGCGTGAGCTACACGGTGCCGGCCTCGACCAGATAATCCTGCATGCGCCCAACTCGGTGCGCGAGGTCCTGCGCTTCGGCGAACGGGTCCTGCCGCTGCTGCGCCAACAAGCTGAAAAGGACACCCGGATTGGCCGCTGAACCCAAACGCCGACCCCTCGAGATCGACTGGTTCCTGCCCACCAACGGCGACGGCCACCACCTCACCAGCAGCGGCCTGCCCAAGGTCGGGCTGTTCCAGCAGGGCGAGCGCGCGCCGACCCTCGATTACCTGCGCCAGGTTGTGCGCGCGGCCGAGCAGGCGGCGTTCGACGGCATCATGGTGCCCACCGCCAGCGGCTTCGAAGACCCCTGGCTGATCGTCGCGCTGATGGTCCAGGAAGTGCGCCGACTGAAGTTCCTGCTGACCCTGCGCCCAGGTGTCGAACTGCCCGCCTACACCGCGCACAAGGCCGCCACCCTGCAACAGCTCAGCGACAACCGCCTGTTGCTGCACCTGGTCAACGGCTCCAGCCGTTTCGAACAACGCGCCCTGGGCGACTTCCTCGAACACGACGAGCGTTACGCCCGCAGTGCCGAATTTCTCGACGTATTCCGCGCCACCTGGGCCGGGCGCGAGCACCACGGGCGGCACTACCGCACCGGCAGTCCCGTGCCGATTCCCCGGGAGGCGGCGTTGCCGCCGATTTGTTTCGGCGGCGCTTCGGACGTCGCCGAGCGCATCGCCGCCAGTCACGCGCAGACCTACCTGATGTGGGGCGAACCACCGGCGATGATCCGCGAGCGCATTCTGCGCATGCGCGAACTGGCCGCCGCCCACGGCCGCGAGCTGCGCTTCGGCCTGCGCCTGCACGTGTTCGCCGCCGCCGATTCGCGGCAGGCCTGGGCGCACGTTGGGCGCCTGCTGGACGAGATTCCCCGCGACGCCATCGAGCGCGCCCAGCAGCAACTGGCGGCTTACGAATCGGTGGGGCAATCACGTCAGATCAGCCTGACTCAGGGCCGCGCGCATCGCGTGCGCGACCTGGAAGTCTCACCGAATCTGTGGGCAGGCGTCGGCCTCGTGCGCGGCGGCGCTGGCACGGCGCTGGTGGGCAGTTACGCAGAAGTCGCCGAGCGAATCGAGGAGTATCACCAACTGGGCGTGGATACCTTCATTCTCTCCGGCTACCCGCACCTGGAAGAGGCGATCCACCTCGGCGAGGAGCTGCTGCCCCTGCTGCGCCGCGACGCCGCCGCTGCCAAGGCCCGCCAGCGCAGCCGCGACTGATCAGGCCTTGGCGCGGCCCTTGAGCAGGCCGTGGTTGACCAGCAGCGTGCGCATGGCGTTGCGGCTGATGCCCAGCAGCGCCGCGGTGCGCAGCTGGTTGAAGCCGCAGTGGGCGAAGGACTCGCGGACGATCAGGTCCTCGATATCATGCAGCAGGGTCTCCCCCGGCACTTCGAACAGGCGCTGCAACTGGTCGCGGATGATCTCCTGCGGTAATCCGGTCGGCGCTCCCGCGCCCATGCGCTGAGCGGACAGCGCGGCGGAGAACTTCAGGTGCTCGGGTCGCACCGCCTTCTCCCCCGCCACCAGCAGGGCCAGGTGCACGACGTTCTCCAGTTCGCGGATGTTACCTGGCCAGGCGTAGTCCAGCAGCGCGCTGACGGCAGCCTCGGAGAACATCGGCTCGGCGATCTTCAGGCGCTGGGCGTAGATACGGCGGAAGTGCTCTACCAGCGGCATGATGTCCAGCGGGCGTTCGCGCAGCGGCAGCACGCGGGCCTGGGCGACGTTAATACGGTAGAACAGGTCGAGACGGAAATTGCCGGCATCCACTGCCTGCTCCAGGTCGACGTTGGTCGCGGTGACCAGGCGGATGTCCACCTTGATCGGCTTGCGCGAGCCGACGCGGACGATCTCCTGCTCCTGCAAGGCGCGCAGCAGTTTCACCTGCAGCGGCATCGGCAGGTCGCCTATCTCGTCGAGGAACAGGGTGCCGCCGTCGGCCTCCTCGAACCAACCGGCACGGCGTCCGGTCGCGCCGGAGAAGGCCCCGGCCTCGTGGCCGAACAGCTCACTCTCGGCGAGGTTCTCGTTGATTGCGCCGCAGTTCACCGCGACGAACGCACCCTTGCGCCCGCTGGCACTGTGGATGTAGCGCGCCACCAGCTCCTTGCCGGTGCCCGTCTCACCATTGATCAGCACCGGCACCTCGCTGGGGCCGACGCGGTCGAGGAATTCCAGCAACTGGCGCGAGCGCGGATCGGCGAACACCAGCGCCTTGGCGCGAATGGACAGCGGCTGCTTCTCGCCCTGCGGCAAGGTCAGGACGGGAGTCGCGCCCCAGGGTGATTGGCTCATGGGTCCTGCTTGCAACCTGCCTTAGATGAAGCCGTTACTTTATCTTCTACTTCTTATAACCATAAATATCCAAATCGCATGAGTTCATAACCCGTAACGCCCGTGCCAGAGCGATTTGAGTGAATTTCCCCGTTCTCGCCTCCTGCTGGCGTGACTCCAGCTTGCCGACGGGTCTTTTATTCCATGCGATTATAAAAACCAGTGAAATTCATATTGGTATATACCAAATACTCTCCCCTTCAATACGCTCCATCGCAGTCGCCGGCCGCTGGCCGTATCGGAGAAAGGTTTCATGTTTGCCTTGCGGGTCATGCTCGAATACTTCCATCCCTGGCCCAATTCGGCCGGTTTCTACCTCGCCCGTGAACGCGGCTGGTACCGCGACGCGGAGCTGGACGTGGAGCTGGTGGTGCACGATCCCTATCACGGCGACACCCTGGAGCACCTGGCGCGCGGTGCCGCCGCGTTCGGCGTGTTCCCCAGCAACCGTCTGCTGGTGCGCCGCGAGCTGGGCCAGCCTCTGATCGGTGTGGCCGCGATCAACCATCGCGGCCTGGAGTCGATCCAGACGCTCACCGACAGCGGCATCCGCCGACCCCGTGATCTGCAGGGCAAGCGCCTCGCGCTGAACCCGACGCCGCGCGGCCTGGCTATGGTGCGCCACCTGGTGTCCCGCGATGGCGGCGATCCGGATGCGGTGGAGCTGGTCGATGCCGGCTTCCGCGAACTGCGCCCGGAAGACCTGGCCGCCGGCCTCGCCGATGCCAGCTTCGGCGGCTACTGGGCCTGGGAAGCGCTGCTGCCCAGCCCCATCGCCGAAGATCGCCGCGTGGTGCTGCCGGTCGACGAGATCGGCGCACCGCCCTACCACAGCTACCTGCTGGGCGCTCGCGAGGACTGGCTCGACGCAAATGCGGACGTGGCGCGGCGTTTTCTCGCCGTCACCGCACGCGGCTTCCTCGCCGCCGCGGCCGAGCCGGAAGCCGCTCTGCCGGTCTACGAGCGCACCATTCCCTACTTTCCCCGCGAGATGCTGGCAGAATCCCTGCGGCGCATCGCGCCCAGCTGGCTGCATCAGGGCTGCTGGGGCGAACAGCGCGAAGAACTGCTGCAGCCCTACGCCCAGTGGCTGCATGAATATGGTGTGCTGCGCGACCCGGAAATCTGGCGCGGCGCCACCAGCAATGCCTGGCAAGTGGAGAACCCAGCATGACCAAACGCCTGAGCCACGGCATGGGCCTGGAAGCGGTGGAAGCCGACTGGCCGGCGCTGACCGAAGCGGAGGTCGCTGCTCTGCTGGCTGACTTCCCGCAGGGCGCGGAGGCCCGTCTGAGCTGGCACAGCCCCCGGCCATTCTCCGCCGCCGCACTGGTGGAGAACGCCAGCGGCACGCTGTTCGTCAAGCGCCACCACCCCAGCGTACGCAACGCTGGCTGGCTGGCAGAAGAACACGCCTTCCTCGATCACCTGGCCCGACGAGGTGCGCCAGTTGCCCGGGTTCTGCGCGATGACCAGGGCCGCAGCGCCATCGAACGGGACGGCTGGACCTACGAAGTCCACGAGAAGGCTGAAGGCCTGGACCTGTACCGCGACGCGCTATCCTGGACGCCCTTCCAGCACAACGCCCACGCCTTCGCCGCCGGCGCCGCGCTGGCCAAACTGCACCGCGCCGCCGAAGGCTTCGACGCCCCCTCGCGCAGCGCGGGCGTGCTGCTCAGCAACCTGAACCTGTTCGGCGCGGCGGACCCGCTCGCCGCCATCGAGGCGACCTTCCCCCTGGCGCCCGCCCTCGCCGACTATCTGCAGGCGCGCCCGTGGAAGGAAACTCTGAGCGAGCTGCACCTGCCGCTGCAGCGCACGCTGTTGCCCTACCTGCAGCGCCAGCCCGCACTATGGACCCACAACGACTGGCACGCCTCGAACCTCCTGTGGAGCGAGAGCGGCCCGCGGGCACAGGTGGTCTCGGTGCTGGACTTCGGCCTGAGCGACCGCAGTTTCGCGCTGTTCGACCTGGCCACTGCCATCGAACGCAACCTCGTGCCCTGGCTGGAGCTGGACCAGGGTCGCGCCGCCGAGGCCGATCTCGATGCCCTCGACGCACTGCTCGCTGGCTACGCGAGCGTTCGCTCGCTGAGCCGCGACGATCTGCTCGCTCTGGCGGCTCTGCTGCCGCTGGTGCATGCGGATTTCGCCTTGTCAGAGGTCATCTATTTCCACGGCATCCTTGGCTCGGCCGAGAGCGCCTCGCTGGCCTACGACAACTACCTGATCGGCCACACCCGCTGGTTCCTCGGCAGCGAAGGCCAGCGCTTGCTGAACCATGTGCGCCAACTGGCGGCGAAGGTGGATTGAGATGAGCGCCCCCCTGATCAGCGCCAATGGGCTCGCCGCCTTGCTGGACGACCCACGCCTGTGCCTGCTCGACGCCAGCGTCGAACTGGCCGCCCCGCAGTTCGACGGCGACTACCGCGTGCAGAGCGGCCACACCGGTTGGCGCGCCGGGCACATTCGCGGCGCGCGGCATGCCGACCTGCTGGGCGATCTGGCGGATGCCAGCGCGCCCTTCAGCTTCGCCCTGCCGGAGGCACAAGCGGCACTGGATGCATTGCGGAAGCTGGGCATCCATGACGATGCGCTGATCGTGATCTACGACCGCAGCGACGGCTTCTGGGCCGCGCGTCTGTGGTGGATGCTGCGCAGCCTGGGCATCGATGCGGCGGTACTCGATGGTGGCCTGCGTGCCTGGATCGCCGCCGGTTATCCACTCGACGAAGGCGCGCCGCCCGCGATCAGCAGCGCGGCTCTGTCGGCCCCGGCGCAGTATCGCGACGGCTTCTGGATCGACCGTCACGACGTCGAGAAGGTCGTGGCCGGCAAAGCGGACGGCACGCTGGTCTGCGCCCTGTCCGCCGTCTTGTTCGACGGCAGCGCCGTCACCCGTTACGCACGTCGCGGGCACATCCCCGGCAGCAGCAACCTGCCGGCGCGCAGCCTGTTTGACGACGACGGCTGCTACCGGCGTGGCGCGGCGCTGGACGAAACCCTCGCCGGGCTGCGCCAGGCCGAACCGCCCTTGCTGCTGTACTGCGGCGGCGGCATCTCCGCCGCCGCCCTCGCCCTGGCGCTGACAATGACCGGGGAAACACGGGTCGCGATCTACGACGGCTCGCTGCAGGAGTGGGCCGCAGAGCCTTCGCTGCCATTGACCACCGGAGCAGCTCCGGTCTGACAGCCCGCCCGCGGGCAATCACGTCTTACATCCACGGCCATCCGTTTCGCGCGGGAGGGGCTATGCCCCGCACATTCCCGGCGCACGCCCCGGCAATATTCAGGAGCGTTCCATGCAGTACCTGCCGCGCCAAGCGCGCACGCGATTTCCCCTCAGCCTGTTGACCCTGGCCGTGCTGCTGGCCAGCGGCCCCGGTCACGCCGAGGAAGCCACCACCCTGGATACCGTCACGGTGATCGGCCAGGACACAGGAAGCTACGCCAGCGACCGCGCCTCGGTCGGCGGCTTCGGCGAGGCGCCGCTACTGGACACGCCCGCCTCCATCTCGGTGTTCAACCAGGCGCTGCTCAAGGACCAGCAGGCGCGCCTGCTCAGCGACGTGCTGAAGAACGACGCCTCCACCGGCGAGGCCTACGCGCCGGTGGGCTACTACGAGAACTTCGAGATCCGCGGCTACTCGCTCAACGCAGCCAGCAGCTACAAGATCAACGGCCGCACCATCACCGGCGAGCAGAACGTGGCGCTGGAGAACAAGGAACAGGTCGAGGTGCTCAAGGGACTGTCCGGCCTGCAGAGCGGCGTGTCCGAACCCGGCGGGGTGATCAACTACGTCACCAAGCGGCCGCAGGACGTGCGCTCGGTGACCCTGGGCACCGACGATGAAGGCGGTCGCTACCTGGCCACCGACGTCGGCGCCTGGCTCGACTCCGAGCAAACCGTCGGCGTGCGGGTGAACCTCGCCCATGAGGACCTGCGCTCCTACATCGACCATACCGATGGCAAGCGTGACTTCGCTTCCCTGGCGCTGGACTGGAACCTCTCGCCCAACGCCCTCTGGCAGTTCGACGCCGAATACCAGAACCGTCGCCAGCCCTCGGCGCCGGGCTACCAACTGCTTGGCGGCAGCAAACTGCCCCACGGCATCGACCCGCGCGACCGCCTCGGCTACCAGAGCTGGGCCGACCCGGTGCGCATCGAATCGCTCAATCTCAATACGCGCTTCGAGTACCGCTTCGACGACGCCTGGACCGGCACCCTCAGCGCCTCGCGCAGCAAGGTGGTGATCGACGACTACAGCGCCTTCCCCTGGGGCTGCTACGGCGCCGCCAGTTGTGCCGACTCGGCCGTACCGAACTACTTCAGCCCCGAAGGCGACTACGACCTCTACGACTTCCGCAGCCCGGACGACACCCGCCGCAACGACGAACTGGAGGCCGCGCTGCACGGCCAGTTCGCCACTGGCTGGCTGCGCCACGAGCTGACCGTCGGCACCTCGGCCTTCCGCCGCGTGCTGGACAGCCGCCCGGAGCTCAATGAATGGGTCGGCACCGGCAACATCTACACCGGCATCGGCCCCGTGGAGCCCTTCGACGGCGAGCCCGGTCACAGCTACCGCCACCTCGACAGCCGCCAGTACGGCCTGTTCGCCAGCGACCGCATCAGCCTGAGCGAACAGTGGCAGCTGGTGCTCGGCGGCCGCCAGGTGCGCCTGGACGAACGCACCTTCGACAGCGACGGCGACACCACCCGCCATACCCAGCGCTCGGAGTTCCTGCCCAATGGCGCGCTGATCTTCAAGCCGCGCGCGGACATCTCGATCTACGGCAGCTACAGCAAGGGCCTGTCGCTGGGCGGCGAGGCGCCCTGGTTCGCCAGCAACGCCGGCGATACCCTGGCGCCCACTTCCTCGCGCCAGGTCGAGTTCGGCATCAAGCAGGAGCTGCCCGGCTTCGACTGGAGCGCCGCGCTGTTCCAGATCCACCAGGCCTACCAGTTCGCCCGGCCCAACGGCGACGGCACCTTCACCTACGTGCAGCAGGGCCAGCAGAAGAACAGCGGGCTGGAGTTGTCCGCCAGTGGCCGGGTAACCTCCGCGCTGCAATTGAGCGGCAGCGTCGCGGCCATCCGCTCGCGGGTGGTGGGCAGCGACACGGACGACTACGAAGGCCACCAGGCAATCAACGTCCCGCGCCTGCGCGCCAGCCTGCAGGCCGACTACGCGCTGGCCGCGGTGCCGGGACTGTCGCTACTTGGCGCGGCGCGCTACAGCGGCGCCAAGTACGCCGACCGCGACGGCGCGGTGGAGGTCGGCGGCTACACCGTCTACGACGCCGGCGCACGCTTCAGCACACGGATCGGGAACTACCCGACCACGCTGCGGCTGAGTGTCGACAACCTGTTCGACAAGCGCTACTGGCGCGATGTCGGTGAATATTTCGGCGACGGCTACCTGTTCCAGGGTGCGCCGCGCACGGCTCGCCTGACGGCGAGCGTCAACTTCTGAGGTAAGCGCGTATGTCTACTCTGGAAATCATCGCGGTGATCGTCAACGTGCTCGGCGTCTGGCTCACCGCCCGGCGCATCCGCTGGTGCTGGCCGGTGAACGTGGTGGCGGTGCTGCTCTACGCGTGGATCTTCTTCAGCGTGAAGCTCTATTCCGACATGCTCCTGCAACTGGTCTTCGTGGTGCTGCAGTTCTACGGCTGGTGGCAATGGAGCCAGGGCGGCAGCGACCACGGCAAGGTGCGCGTCGAACGCCTGCCCTCCTCCACCGCCATTTCCAGTTGCCTAGCCGGCGCAGTCGGCGCCTTGGCCCTGGGCTGGGCGATGCACACCCACACCGACGCGGCCCTGCCCTGGCTGGACGCCGCGCTCACCGCCTTCAGCCTGGTGGCGAGCTTCTGGGCCGCACGCAAGTACGTCGCCAGCTGGTGGCTGTGGATCATCCTCGACGTGGTCTACACCGGGGTGTTCCTCTACAAGTCGCTGTACCTCACCGCCGGGCTCTACGCCGGCTTCGTGGTGCTGGCGATCTACGGCCTGCTGGCGTGGCGGCGTGAGCTGCATGACGAACCTCCGGCACTCGCGGCCGGCCATTCCTGAGGATCGCCATGCTCTACCAGGCCATCCCGCCGCACTACGCGCGCATCCGCGACCAGCTGGCCGCGGACATCGCCCAGGGCCGCTTCCTCGCCGGCCAGAAACTGCCGCCCGAGCGCGACCTCGCCGAGCGCTTCGAGTGCACCCGCGTGACCTTGCGCCAGGCCCTGCAGCAACTGGAAACCGAGGGGCTGATCTACCGCGAGAACCGCCGCGGCTGGTACCTCAGCCCGCCGCGCATCGACTACGACCCGACACGGCTGGTCAGCTTCATGGACTACGTGCGCCTGCAGGGCCGCGAGCCCCTCACCGAGTGCCTGAGCGCCGAACGCCGCCGCGCCGGCGCCTGGCTGGCGGCGCGGATGAACCTGCCATCACCGGACGAACCCGTCTTCCGCCTGCACCGCCGCCGGCTGATCGACGGCCGCCCGGTGCTGGTGGAGATCAACACCCTGCTCGCCAGCTGGTGCCCGGACCTGCTCGACGCGCGCCTGGATCGCTCACTGACGACCGTGCTGCGCGAACGCTTCGGCAAGGTGCAGACGCGCTGCACGCTCAACCTGCGCCTGGGCACGGTCAACGACGACCATGCCGAGTTGCTGCAACTGGCCTCTGGCGCCAGCAACCTGGTGCTGGAGCGGCTGAACTACGTCGAGGATGGCTTGCTGGTGGAGTTCGACCAGGAATTCTGGCGGCCGGATGCGGTGTCCGTGGCCGTGCAGGCGGACTTCCCGTCACGGCTGATGTAGCAGGCTGGGCGTTTCTGCTTCTGACGGAATACCCGCAGATTTGAAGGCGCGCAGTTCTATCCAGGCGCGCGCCCTCTTGCGAGCGCAGCGTGCCTGAAGATTTTCGGCCGGTCGCGTCGAGTCGATGGCAGGTGAGGTTGCCGGCCAGCCTTCGAATACTGGAAATGCTGCCCCTGACCCGACGGGGCACACCACTTTGCTGCTTTGTCGCGCTGGCAATCCAGGCGTGATCCCGGCAACCCCGCCGTCGGCTGGACAGTCAGCGGCATGTCACCCTGCAGTTCACTGCGTCTAGCGGATGAAGATCTGGCCGCGCCTGGTCACAGCGAGGCTGTGCTCGCCCTTGCGAAAGCGACCCCGCACTCAGTTGCTCGCTACGTCCGGCTGCCAGACCGGCACCGCGCGGGCGTCCACCGGCTTGGGCAGCAGGCCCTCGGCGAAGAACGCGTCGGCGATGCGCTGTTGCTCGTCGAGGCCGTCGGCGCGCACCGGTTGCACGTCGTAGCTGCGGCGGGCGTTGGCCTGCTCAACAGTGGCGACATCCAGGTTGCCCCACAGCGGGCCGAGCACCTTGGCGGCATCGGTCGGGTGTTCCTTCACCCAGCGGCCGGTTTTCTGCAATTCGGCGAAGACCTGCTTGAGCACTTCCGGGTGCGCTTTGGCATAGGCGGTGGAAGCCAGATAGTAGCGCTGGTAGCTGGCCAGGCCCTTGCCATCCGCGAGTACGCGGGCGTTCTGCTGGCGCTGGGCGCTGGCGACGTACGGGTCCCAGGTCACCCAGGCATCGACTTTGTGGTTCTCGAAGGCGGCGCGGCCGTCGGCGGGAGTCAGGTACGCCGGCTGGATATCGGAGAATTTCAGCCCGGCCTTCTGCAGCGCAGCGATCAGCAGGTAGTGGCTGCCAGCCGCCTTGGTCACCGCCACGCGCTTGCCCTTGAGGTCGGCCAGCGACTTCAGCGGCGAGTCCTGCGGGACGAGGATCGATTGCGCGGTAGGCGACGGGGTTTCGCGGGCGAAGTAGGTCAGCTGCGCGCCGGCGGCCTGGGCGAACACCGGGACGGTATCGGCGACGTCGGCGGACAGGTCGACGTTGCCGACGTTGAGCGATTCGAGCAGCGGCAGGCCGCTGGGGAACTCATGCCAGGTGACCTTGATGCCCTGCTTGCCCAGCTCTCGCTCCAGGCTGCCCTGCGCCTTGACGATGGTGAGCAGCGTGGAAGACTTCTGGAAGCCGATGCGCAGGGTCTCTTCGGCGTGCGCGGTCAGGGCACCGAACAGGACGGCGGAGGCGCTCAGGCCTATGGCTAAACGGCGCAGGAAAAGCGGGCGGGACATGGATACGGCTCCTCGGAAACGGCGTGGCCGCTCGCTGAGCGAGGGCGGACCACAGGACAGGTCGGATAAGACGGGATGACTCCGGTGGTCCGGTCGCTCGAGATTACAGATATAAAAAACAACGAATAAAGAATTTCTGGTTCTTAACTAATGCCGGCGCCGGCACTGCCTGGCCAATACGCAACCCGCGCCAAACGGGACATGGCCCCCTGCACGCGGGTCGCTTTTGGGTGGTGAGCTCGTTGCTCAGTGGAAGGAGCCGGCGAACGAGGCGTCGATCACGCTGGAGGTATCGAAGGCCTTGGGCAGTGCCCCGGTCTGCAGGAGGAAATCGGCGGTGCCCTGGTAATCGGCAGCCGCCTGCTGGTCAACCGGACCGACGCTCATCGCCGCCTGACCGATCCAGTGGCGCGAGACGGACTGGTCGAGGTTGGCCTTCTTCGCCCAGATGTCGGCGTATTGCTCCTTGTGCGCCTCGACCCAGGCACGGGCCTTCTGCAGGCGAGCGAGGAAGTCGGCGATCTGCGCACGCTTGGGCTCGATGGAGTCGGCGTTGGCAGCGATGCTCGACAGCCCCGGCATCAGGTTACGAGCGGTGAGGATCGGGCGCGCGCCGGAGAACACGATCTGCTGCGAGATGTACGGCTCCCACACCGGGAAGGCGTCGATGCTGCCACGCGGCAACGCGGCGGCGGCGTCGATCGGCATCAGCTTGACGAACTCCACGTAGTCACTGGGCAGGCCGGCCTTTTCCAGCGCGCGCAGGGTCAGTTGCTGGCTCCAGGCGCCGGGCCAGTAGGCGACCTTCTTGCCCTTGAGGTCGGCGATGGTCTTCACCGGCGAGTCCTTGGGCACCAGCAGCGCGATGGTGTCGGGGTTCTGCCGGGAGATGCCGATCAGCTTCACCGGCGCGCCCTTGGCGGCGAGGAAGATGAAGCCCGAGTCGCCGAGGAAGCCAAGGTCCAGCGCACCGGCCTGCAGGCCTTCGGCAACCGGCGCGGCGGACTGGAAGTGCTTCCAGTCGACGGTATAGGGCGCACCTTCCAGCACCCCGGAAGCCTCCATCGAGGCGCGCACGTTGTAGTAGTTCTGGTCGCCTACCCGCAGGGTCGGCAGCTCCGCCGCATGGGCCAGCGGTGCCCCCAGGATCAGCGCGGCAAATGTGGCACGCAGACGTTGCTTCAGGTTCATCGAAAAGCTCCTCAGCCGGCGCGCCGCAGTTGCGGCAGGCGGGCGATCTGTTCATGGATGGCGGGAATCAGGCCCTGGCCGTAGCGCACGGCATCGCCGAGCGGGTCGAAGCCACGGATCAGGAAGGTGGAAACGCCCAGGCGGTAGTACTCGCCCAGCGCAGCGGCAACCTGCTCGGGCGTGCCGACCAGGGCAGTGGAGTTCCAGCGCGCGCCGGTCAGGCGGGCCACACCGGTCCACAGGCGGGTGTCGAGCACGTCGCCCTGCTGAGCAGCGGCCAGCAGGCGCTGGGAGCCAACGTTTTCAGGCTGGTGGTCGTTGAGCGGCAGGCCCAGGCGCGTGCGGTTCTCGCGCACTTGGTCGAGGATCTCGGCGGCACGCTTCCAGGCTGCTTCTTCGGTGTCCGCGACTATCGGGCGGAAGGACACTGAGAAGCGCGGGTCGCGTCCCTGCCCCTGGGCGGCGGCGCGCACGCGGCGAATGTGCCCGTCCACGGCCGCCAGCGGCTCGCCCCAGAGCATGTAGGTGTCGGCATGCCGGGCGGCGACTTCGATGGCGGCGTCCGAGGAGCCACTGAAGTAGATCGGGATGTGTGGCGACTGGCGCGGGCGCACCGCCGGCGAGGCGCCCTGGAAGCGATAGAACTCGCCGCTGAAATCCACTGGAGTGTCGGCAGTCCAGATCTCCCGCAGAGCCTGCAGGTATTCGTCGGTGCGGGCGTAGCGGCGATCGTGATCGAGGTAGTCACCGTCGCGCGCCAGGTCTTCATCGTTGCCGCCACTGACCACGTTGAGAGCCAGGCGGCCATCGCTGAACTGGTCGAGGGTGGCGAGTTGGCGGGCCGCCAGCGGCGGCGCGATCACACCCGGCCGGTAGGCCAGCAGGATGCCCAGCCGGCGAGTAGCGGCGGCAACGAAGGAGCTGACCACCGCACCCTCGGCGGCATTGCTGAAATAGCCGACCAGCACGCGGTCGAAACCGGCGTCCTCATGGGCCTGGGCGAAACGCCGGACGAATCCGGAATCCACCGCCTCCCCCAACGGCTGATCCACCTCGGAACTCGGGGTGGCGGTGATCATGCCGAGAATTTCCACGCTCACTGTGTTGCCCTCGCCTGGGCCGCGGTATAGCACCGGCGGCTTCCGTTATAAGAAAAACGCCTTGTGTGGCGCTGTTCTTAGAAGCTATAGGCAAGTTCGTCATGATGGAAATTCATTTTTGTCATATCCTAATATGCTATTTGCGCATATTTTGCCGTGACCAACTTGCGCGCCGAGCTTTTCGCTGTTTGTAGGAGCGAGCTTGCTTGCGAACGGGACCGCGACGGCACCATCCGGGTGAACCAGCGAGCGAAGGGGTTCGCGAGCAAAGCTCGCTCCTACGGGCCCACCCGCGGCGTCACTTGACCGCAGACCGTAGGGCACATAACGCCCCAGCGTTATCCGCCGCGAGGTGATGGGCGGATTCAGGCCGCAGCGATATCCAGCCCCCGGGCCACCGCCGCGCCGAACAGCTGCGCTGGCGTCTCCAGGTTACCCAGCAGGCGCGGGCGCACCAGCCAGAGCTGGATCATCGGTTGGAAGTCCTCCAGTTGCAGCACCCGCAACTGCTCGCGATAGCGGCTGCGCTCCAGGGCTGGCGCGGGCACCAGGCCCAGGCCGCGGCCCTCCGCCACCAGTCCGAGTTGCAGCTCGCTGCCGAAGGTTTCCAGGTTCAGTTGCAGCCCCAGGCCCTGATCGGCCAGGGCGCGCTGCAGGCCGGCGCGAAAGCCGCAACCGTCCGGGTTGAGCACCCAGCCGTGCTGGTAGCAATCGAGCAGGCGACTGGCCTGCACATCGCTGTCCTTCGCTGCCACCACACGGAGTTCGACGCGCCCCAGCGGCGTGGCGCCGAGGTCATCGGGGAACACCTTGCTCGGCGGGAACAGCACCACCGCCGCGTCCAGCTCGGCATTCTCCAACCGCGCCAACAGGTGGCTGCCCCAGCCGCTGCTGACCTGCGCGCGCAGCTCCGGATACTCGCCGGCCAGGCGGCGCAGGGCACCGAGCAGCACCACTTCGCCGATGCTCTGCGGCACGCCCAGGCGCAGCACGCCGCTGGGGGCACTATCGCTGGCCACCAGCTCGCGCAGGCCGTCCACCTCACGCAGCACCCGCAGGCACTGCTCGAACACCCGGCGCCCCGCAGCAGTGGGCTTGAGCGGCTTAGTGTTGCGGTCGAGCAGCTCCACCGCGAGAGACTCCTCCAGGCTCTGCACCCGGCGAGTAATTGCCGACTGTGTCAAACCCAGGCTTTCGGCGGCTTGGCTGAGGGAGGCGTTGCGGATCACGGCGACGAAGGCGTCGATGTCATCGATTTTCATGAAACGGGCACCAATTGCATTTCTCGCATATTAGCTTAGATTCAAAATGCATTTCAGGAATAAAAAACCGTTTGATACCGTAGCGCCAAACCCGATCGGAGTGAATCTTTTCGCATGTCAGCCCCTCTGCGCCTCGACCGCCTGCGCCAGTTCATCGGCGACCTCGCGGCCCTCATCGATAGCCAACCCGAAGAAGCCGCGCTGCTCGCCCAGGCGACCCCGCTGCTGGCCGACCTGGTGCGCCACGACGACTGGCTGCCCGAGTACTACGCCCGCCCCGATCCACAGCGCTACCAGCAATACCTGCTGCACGCCGACTCACGGCAGCGCTTCTCGGTCGTGAGCTTCGTCTGGGGGCCGGGCCAGCGCACGCCGGTACACGACCACCGCGTCTGGGGCCTGATCGGCATGTTGCGCGGCGCCGAGTATTCGCAGCCCTTCGCCTTCGCCGCCGACGGCAGCCTGCGGGAGGCCGGCGAGGCGCATCGCCTGGAGCCGGGTGAAGTGGAAGCGGTGTCGCCGCGCATCGGCGATATCCACCAGGTGAGCAATGCCTTCAGCGACCGCGCCTCCATCAGCATCCACGTCTACGGCGCCAACATTGGCGCGGTGCGACGGGCCGTATTCAGCGCCGACGGTGAAGAGAAACCCTTCATCTCCGGCTATTCCAACAGCCAGTTGCCCAATATCTGGGACCTGTCGAAAGAGAACCCCGCATGAGTCAGATCACCCGCCGCTCCTTCCACGACATTCGCTCCGCCCTCCTCGCCCGCCAGGAGCTGGCGCTGCTGGATGTGCGCGAGGAAGACCCGTTCGCCCAGGAGCACCCGCTGTTCGCCGCCAACATCCCGCTGTCCAAGCTGGAGCTGGAGGTCTACGCCCGCGTGCCGCGCCGCGACACGCCGATCACCGTCTATGACGATGGCGAGGGCCTGGCCGAGGTCGCCGCGCAACGCCTGCTCGACCTGGGCTACAGCGACGTCGCCCTGCTCAAGGGCGGCCTCGCCGGCTGGCGCGCTGCCGGCGGCGAGCTGTTCAAGGACGTCAACGTGCCGAGCAAATCCTTCGGCGAGCTGGTGGAAGCCGAGCGCCACACCCCGTCGCTCGCGGCGGAGGAAGTGAAAGCGCTGCTCGACCAGCAGGCTGACGTGGTGGTGCTGGACGCCCGCCGCTTCGACGAATACCAGACCATGAGCATCCCTGGCGGCATCAGCGTGCCCGGCGCCGAACTGGTGTTGCGCGTCGCCGAGCTGGCGCCGGACCCGGCGACCCGCGTCATCGTCAACTGCGCAGGACGTACTCGCAGCATCATCGGCACCCAGTCGTTGGTGAATGCCGGCATCCCCAACCCGGTCTCGGCGCTGCGCAACGGCACCATCGGCTGGACCCTCGCCGGGCAGCAGCTGGAGCACGGCCAGGCGCGACGCTTCGCCGAGGTTTCCGCCGCCACCCGCCAGTCCGCCGCCCAGCGCGCCCGCGCCGTGGCTGATCGTGCGCAAGTCGCACGCATCGACCTCGCCGGCCTGCGCCAGTGGCAGGCCGACGCCGTCCGCACCACCTACCTGTTCGACGTGCGCACCCCGGAAGAGTACGAAGCCGGCCACCTGCCGGGTTCGCGCTCCACGCCGGGCGGCCAGTTGGTGCAGGAAACCGACCATGTCGCCAGCGTTCGTGGCGCGCGCCTGGTGCTGGTGGACGACGATGGCGTGCGCGCCAACATGAGCGCCTCCTGGCTCGCCCAGATGGGCTGGCAGGTGGCGGTGCTCGATGGCGTGGGCGCTGTCGACTTCAGCGAGCAAGGCGCCTGGAGCGCTCCGCTGCCGGCGAAGCCGCAGACCGAGACCATCACCCCGCAGACCCTGGCCGACTGGTTGCGAGCGCCGGGCACTGCCGTTCTCGACTTCACCGCCAGCGCCAACTATGTGAAGCGCCACATCCCCGGCGCCGCCTGGGCGCTGCGCAGCCAGTTGCGGCAGGCACTGGCCGCGCTGGGTGACGCTGACCGCTACGTGCTCACCTGCGGCACCAGCCTGCTGGCAGGCTTTGCCGTGCCGGACGTGGCGGCCCTGACCGACAAGCCGGTGTTCCTGCTCGAGGGCGGCACCAGCGCCTGGGTCGCCGCCGGCCAGCCGACCGAGGAAGGCGAAAGCCTGCTGGCGGCGCCGCGCATCGATCGCTACCGCCGCCCCTACGAAGGCACCGACAACCCGCGCGAGGCCATGCAGGGCTACCTCGACTGGGAATTCGGCCTCGTGGAGCAACTGGGCCGTGACGGCACCCACGGCTTCTTCGTGATCTGATACACGAGTGCTCGCCCGCCCTTCCGAGGGCGGGCGCCAGCCGCCAGTGTTGCTGCCAGCCTGCACCGAACACCGTTTACACAGGAAAATTCTGGAGTAGAGTACTCAACAAATCAGGTTGCGAGCTCTACACAATGAAATGGCATCTCCTGGTGCTGGGACTGCCCACCGCGAACGCGACCGAGCGCATGCGAGCCTGGCGCGCGCTCAAGTCCTGCGGCGCGGCCGTATTGCGCGATGGCGTCTATCTCCTGCCGGAACGTGGCGAAGGCCGGGTGGTTCTGGAGGAGATCGAACGGGACGTGCTTGCAATCAATGGTACGGCGTACCTGTTCTCGATCGATGAGCCCATTGAGCGATTCGCCCCGCTGTTCGACCGGAGCGAGGACTACAGCAAGCTGCGAGAGGACATCGCCAGTTGCACGGACGATCTGAGCGGCGAGAACGCCCTGCAAACGGCAAGGCAGGTCCGCAAGCTGCGCAAGGCGTTCAGCCAGCTGGCCGCCATCGACTTCTTTTCCGCAGACGCCCGCCAGGTGACCGAATCGGCCCTCCAGGCCGCGGAATCCGCCATCAGCCGCGCCCTCTCGGCGGATGAGCCCAGCAGCCAGGACGAACCCATCACGACGCTGGACGCGCAGGAATTTCAGGGGCGCCGCTGGGCTACGCGGAAACGTCCCTGGGTCGACCGGCTCGCCAGCGCCTGGCTGATTCGCCGGTTCATCGATCCGGCGGCAGAGATTCTCTGGCTGGAGAGCCCGCAAGACTGTCCGGAAGACGCTCTGGGCTTCGACTTCGACGGAGCGACCTTCAGCCACGTCGGCGCGCGCGTCACATTCGAAACCCTGCTGGCCAGCTTCCAGCTCGACAACCCACCCCTCCATCGCATCGGCGCCGTGGTGCATTACCTCGACATCGGCGGAAGCCAGCCCGTCGAGGCCTCAGGTATCGAGCGTGTTCTTGCCGGGCTGCGAGAAAGCATCACGGATGACGACCTGTTGCTTCAGGCAGCCAGCGGTATTTTCAATGGCCTCTTCAGCGCTTTCGCGAGCGACGAGATAAACAATGACTGAATCCAGCGTGCCTGTTGCTGAAAAGGTGAGCGCCACTGGCGAACCCGTCAGCCTCTTCGAAGCCTTCCTGTTCTGGTTGAAGCTCGGCTTCATCAGTTTCGGCGGACCCGCCGGGCAGATATCCATCATGCACCAGGAGTTGGTTGAGCGCCGTCGTTGGATCAGCGAGGGGCGCTTTCTCCATGCGCTGAACTACTGCATGTTGCTGCCCGGCCCGGAAGCGCAGCAACTGGCAACGTACATCGGCTGGCTCATGCACCGGACATGGGGAGGAGTGATCGCCGGTGTGCTTTTCGTGCTGCCATCGCTATTCATTCTGATTGCTCTGTCGTGGATCTATGTCGCTTTCGGTGAAGTGCCCCTGGTGGCTGGAATCTTCTATGGCATCAAGCCTGCGGTGACAGCAATCGTTGTTCACGCAGCGCACCGCATTGGTTCGCGCGCGCTGAAGAATGGCTGGCTCTGGGCGGTTGCCGCGGCCTCTTTCGTTGCTATCTTCGCGCTCAATGTGCCGTTCCCGATCATCGTGCTGGCGGCGGCGATACTGGGGTATGTCGGCGGTCGAGTCCTGCCCGGCAAGTTCGTCATTGGCGGTGGACATGGCGCTTCCAGGGCCAGCTACGGCCCGGCACTGATCGACGATGACACGCCGACTCCCGAGCACGCCCAGTTCCACTGGGGGCACCTGTTGCGCCTGTTGTTCATCGGGGCGGCACTCTGGCTGTTGCCCATGGCGCTGCTGACAACGACTTTCGGATGGGCCGGCACATTGACCCAGATGGGATGGTTTTTCACCAAGGCAGCCCTGATGACCTTTGGCGGCGCCTACGCGGTGCTGCCCTATGTCTATCAGGGTGCTGTCGGTCACTACGGCTGGCTGACGCCCACGCAGATGATCGATGGGCTGGCCCTTGGGGAAACCACGCCGGGGCCGCTGATCATGGTGGTAGCGTTCGTGGGATTCGTAGGCGGCTACGTGCACCCGATGTTCGGTGCCGATCACCCGTTCCTCGCCGGCGCGGTAGCCGCGAGCCTGGTGACCTGGTTTACCTTCCTGCCATCCTTCCTGTTCATCCTGGCAGGCGGCCCGCTCGTGGAGTCGACCCACAACGAGCTGAAGTTCACCGCCCCTCTCACGGGCATCACCGCAGCTGTCGTGGGCGTAATCCTGAACCTGGCGATGTTCTTTGGCTATCACGTCCTCTGGCCGAAAGGATTTGGTGGTGCGTTCGACTGGCCGTCCGCGGTGATCGCCATCGCAGCAGCGGTGGCACTGTTCCGCTTCAAGCGCGGTGTCATTCAGGTGCTGCTGGCTTGTGCCGTCGCAGGGCTCGTCGTCCATCTCCTGCGAGGTTGATTTCCAGTGGGGGCCAAATCGCCTCAACAGTTTGTCACCAGGAGAGCCTCGCCGAGAGCCGGCAGTCGGGCGCAGTAGTCCTTATCCGTGCTGTACTCGCCAATCACCCTGGCCGCGAACGCGGCCGCCCCCCATTTTACCGGCGTGAAAAACCGCCCCCGCCTGCAATGCGCGGGTGTCCTTTGAGGGATAATTGCCGCTCAACTCCATCGCCGAAGGCTTGATGGATTCGCTTGATGGCGCGCAAGGCCGAGACTTTGATTGCTCACAGGGCTGGAGCGCTGTTGATAAGGAAATATCTTGCGAATTTCTTCCCTATGGAAAAGCGATGCCTCTTCGGTTACCGCAGTGAAGCGCGATATCCACCTGGTCTTTCTGTTGCTGTTGATCATCGGCTGCTCGCTCGCGTCGCTGACGCTTTGGAAAGTAATGGCCTCCCGCAAGCAGGTGCTGGAAGACATCGATACCCATAGCCTCAACCTGACGCAGGCGCTGTCGACCTATTCAGAAGGCATCGTCCGGCAAAGCTCGCTGATCCTGCTCGGCCTGGTCGAGAGGCTCGAAACCGAAGGCAGCGGACCCGCGCAGATGGAGAGGCTGCAGCAACTGGTCAGCCGCCAACAGTCACTGATGTCTCAGATGAGTGGAGTGACGGTCTACGACAGGGATGGCCGCTGGTTGATGTCATCGAACAGGCCGATTCCCGCCGGGGCGAACAGCAGTGACAGAGCTTATTTCATCCATCACCGCGACGATCCCTCTCGCGAGCCCTTCATTGGCTTACCGATTCGCAGCCGCTCGAACCAGGAATGGGTGATCACCATCAGCCGCCGTTTCGATAGCCCAAGCGGAGAATTCGCTGGCGTCGTCGCAGTGACCCTGGGGATCGAGAACTTCCTGCGACTCTTCGGCCAGCTCGATATCGGTCGGGAAGGCGCTATCGGCCTGTCCTATACCGACGGTTCGTTGCTGGTGCGCTACCCCTTCCGGGAACAGGACATGGGGCGCAACTTTTCCAAATCCCCGATCTATGCCAAGTATCTGGTCGATCGCTCGGTTGGCACCGCGTCGTTTACCTCCAGCCTGGACGGCGTGGAGCGTCTCTATGCTTTCCGCAAAAGCGACAAGCTACCGCTGGTGACGACGGTCGCACTGGGCAAGAACGAGGCGCTCGCGGCCTGGCGGTTCGAAGCCTTGCTGTCGCTGCTGGTGGTGTCCGGCCTGCTGATGCTCACCGGGTTCGTCGGGTGGATGCTGATTCGCGACATTCGTCGGCGGGTGGCGGTCGAAAGCCAGTTGCGCGTGGCACAGCAGCAGTTGCTCGACAGCAACCAGCGGCTCGCGCACCTGGCGCTGAACGATCCGCTGACAAGCCTCGCCAACCGTCGCTGTTTCAACGAGACGCTGGAGGTGGAAGTCCGCAGGGCACAACGCGAAAAAACCTCGCTCGCGCTGCTGATGGTCGATATCGACCACTTCAAGCTGTTCAATGACACCTACGGCCACCCTGCCGGAGACGCCTGCCTGCAGGAGGTCGGCAAGCTGCTCGCGAGCTGTGTGCGCCGCCCTACTGACCTGGTCGCGCGATATGGCGGTGAGGAGATGGCTGTAGTGCTCCCGCTCACCGATCAAGCCGGTGCGGCAGTGGTGGCGCAGATGATGATCGACCGATTGGACGAGAAAGCCATCACCCATTGCTCCAGCCCGTTCGGACGGGTCACCGTGAGCATTGGCATTGCCTCTGCGTCGGGAGCAGAACTGGATGGCTGGCAATCGTTGCTCGACAGCGCCGATGCCGCGCTCTACTCCGCCAAGAGACTGGGCCGCAATCGTCTTCAGGCGGCTTAAGGAACAGTGGCTCCGCCCACGGTTCGCGCCACGTAAAGTCGAGGGCGTTTCCCCGGCCCCGGCAATCAACGCCACGCCAGTACGGTCTCTCGCCTCAGCGACAGCTCGCGAACCGGCAAAGCAGGGGCTGTCGCCTCGCTACCCGCCATTCAGGCTTTCCCGACTGCGAGTGAAGGTGGTATTGATGCCGTCTGATTATCAATCTCCCGGTGAACCCGATGAGCATCAATTTCGATCTGGACGACCTCCAGGCATTCCGGGCAATCGTGGAAAACGGCAGTTTTCGTAAGGCTGCCGAGGCGGTCAAGATTACCCAGCCTGCGCTGAGCCGGCGTATTGAGAAGCTGGAGTCAGCCTTGAACGTACGACTGTTCGAGAGGACGACCCGGAAGGTAAGCCTGACAGCCGTGGGACGAGCCTTCGTTCCGGAAGTGGAGCGTGTACTCGACCAACTGGACACTGCGTTGATGAGCATTGCCGATGTCGCCTCCAGCAGGATGGAGCGCGTCACCATCGCCTGCGTGCCATCGGCCGCGTACTACTTCATGCCCAACGTGATCAGCGAATTCCATCGCCTGTATCCACGCATCAAGATCATGCTGGTGGATTCCAGCGCGCATGAAGTGAACGTTGCCGTAGCCAGTGGAGAAGCCGATTTCGGGGTCACCTTCAGCGGAAACCTGAGCCCGGAAATGACCTTCGAACTGTTGCTCGAAGAGCGCTATGTCATGGCCTGCAGACGCGACCACCCACTGGCGGATCGAACCTCGGTAACCTGGTCCGAGATGTACGAGCACGACTACATCTCGCTGGACAAGTCATCCGGCAACCGACTGATCCTGAGCCAGGCGCTGAAGCGCGTAGTCCCGTCCAGACACAGCATCTGCGAGACGCGACACGTCACTACCGCGATCGGGCTGGTGGAAGCAGGCGTGGGAGTGGCTGCCGTGCCGTCCATTGCCATGCCCCGCACCAGTCACCCCCTACTAAAGGCCGTTCCCCTGGATGAGCCGGCGGTGGTGCGCAACGTCGGCCTGATCAAGCGCAGCGGGCGAACGCTGACGCCTGCTGCGCTTGAGCTGGAAAGGCTGGTCAGAAGTACCCCGGTAAAATCACTTGGGGATTGAGTCCAGCCCCGTGGATTGCACCACCGGCTGCGCTGTCGTGGACGCGAGATAGGACAGCAGTTCCTTCGCCTGCCGCGGGTGTTTCGCATTGCGCGGAATGCCAGCGGAGTAGCGGGTCACCGATTGCAGGCTTTCGGGAATCTTGCCGACCAGGGTCACCCCGGGAACCGGCAGCAACTCGGCGACCTGCTGGAAACCAATCTCGTACTGCCCCGAGGCGACGACCGAGGCAACCGGTATGCGCTCGATCATCCTGGCCTTAGAGCCGACCTGCTGCTCCACCCCCAGTCGGTTGAACAGCCTGTTCTGGATGTAGACGCCGCTGGCGCTGTCCGAGTAGGCAATCGAGCCGGCGTCCAGCAAGGTTTTCCTGAAGGCCTCCTCCGTATCGATCTGCGGTTTGGCAGCGCCCTGCTTGACCACCATGCCGATGCGCGAATCCGCCAGATCCACCTTGGACGCCGGATCCACCACGCCCTGCTTGATCAGTTCATCCAGTGCGTAGCCGACCATGATCACCACATCGGCATTCTCCCCCCGCGCCAGGCGGTTGGGGATGGCTTCAGGGGCCTTGCCCATGGAGGGGCCGAGAATGGTCTGGACGGTGTCGCCGCTGGCCTGCGCATACTTCGGGCTCAGCCGCTGGAAGGCCGCGGTGAAGCCGCCGGAGGTCATGACGTTCAGCTGCTCTGCATGGACAGTGGTGGCCAGTGTGCAAAGGCCGACTGCCAGGACGGCAAGGTGCTTTTGGAGCGCTTTCATTGAAGAGATTCCTCGTTCAGGCAGGAATGGGGGTACGCGAGGACTTTCCGCGGTAGAGCACCAGGGTCGAGCAAAGCGCACAGACTGCGGCGAATGTCATCCAATAGCCTGGCGCGCCTTTATCGCCGCTCAGATGAATGAGCCAGGTGGAGATGGCTGGGGTGAATCCGCCGAATACGGCTGTCGCCAGGCTATAGGCAAGGGAGAAACCGGCGACGCGGACTTCCACCGGCATGATTTCGGTGAGGGCCGGGATCATCGCCCCGTTGTAAAGGCCATAGATGAACGAAAGCCAGAGCAATACCTGCAGCATGTGCCCGAAACTCGGGGCCTGGGCCAGGAAGGACAATGCGGGATAAGCGGTGAAGATGGCCAGTAAGGTCATCGCAACGAGCATCGGTTTGCGCCCGAATCTATCGCTCAGGTGCCCGCCAATGGGCAGCCAGATGAAGTTCGAGATGCCGACCAGCAGCGTCACGAGCAAGGCGTCGGTGGTGCTGAGGTTCAGGACTGTCTTGCCGAAGGTCGGCGCATACACGGTGATCAGATAGAACGCCGTGGTCGTCATCGCCACCATCAGCAGGCCGGCCAGGACGACGCGCCAGTTCTCCCCCAGCGTGGCGAACACCTGCTTCATGGTCGGGCGCTGTGAACGCCGGGCGAACTCCTCGGTTTCCTCCAGGCTACGACGAAGCACGAAGATGAACGGCACGATCAGGCAGCCGATCGCAAAGGGAATCCGCCAGCCCCAATCCGCAATCATCGTCGGGGACATCTGTTGGTTGAGCCCGTAACCCAGGGCTGCCGCAACGACAATTGCCACCTGCTGGCTTGCCGACTGCCAACTGGTATAGAAGCCCTTGCGCCCGGCAGTCGCCATTTCCGCCAGGTAGACCGAGACGCCTCCCAGCTCGGCGCCGGCGGAAAAGCCTTGCAGCAGGCGTCCCACCAGTACGAGCAGAGGGGCCCAGGCACCAATGCTGGAATAGCCCGGCACCAGGACGATCAGCAAGGTGCCGCTGGCCATGATCGACAGCGTGACGATCAACCCCTTCCGGCGGCCCACATCATCGATGTAGGCCCCGAGAATCACCGCTCCCAGCGGGCGCATCAGGAAGCCCGCGCCGAAGACCGCGAAGGTCATCATCAGCGAGGCAAATTCGTTGGATGCGGGGAAGAAAACGGCCGCGATCTGGGTGGCATAAAAGCCAAAGAGAAAGAAATCGAACTGTTCGAGGAAGTTGCCCGAGGTGACGCGGAACACGGCACCCGCCTTGGAGCGGGCGGATTGCGCACCTGGGTTGGAGGAGGCATGCATAGGGAGTTCTCCAGCGATCTTATTTAGGCTTGTTGGCGCTTAAGGTCGCTGGATTCTGCTCGACACACTTTGAAACGATAAGTGCTATGTTTGCATCCATTGATGCATAAAATTTATCAATCAACCGAAAGGCTCGTTTTCGCTCGGATGAGCCATGATCAGCGTGGCCTGGCGGTTATGTGCGGCCGGCAAGCTGAACGAACTGGCCCGCCGCGGGCACGCTCGCGGATCAGAACACCGACCAGCCGATCCGTGAGCTGAGCAACTCCAGCGCCGCCATCCCGGCATAGGAGTTACCCGCTGCATTCAACTCCGGTGACCACACGCAGACGGTGAACTGCCCCGGCACGATCGCCACGATCCCACCGCCAACGCCACTCTTGCCCGGCAGCCCGACGCGGTAGGCGAAGTTCCCCGCTTCGTCATACAGCCCGCTGGTGGCCATGATCGAGTTCACCTGCTGGGTCTGGCGCCGGGTCAGGATCTGCTCCCCGCTGTGCTTGCAGAACCCATCGTTGGCCAGGAAGCAGAAGGCGCGCGCCAGATCCAGGCAGTTCATCTGCAAGGCGCAGTAGCTGAAATAACTGCGCAGCACCGTCTCGACCTCGTTATTGAAGTTGCCGAAGGACTGCATCAGGTAAGCCATGGCTGCGTTGCGCGCGCGGAACTGGTACTCCGAGTCGGCCACACGGGCGTCCATCGATACGTGGGGATTGCCCGACAGGCGTCGCACGAAGTCGCGCATCGACAGGATGGGGGCGGCGAAGCGCGATTGGTTGATATCGCAGATCACCAACGCCCCCGCATTGATGAACGGGTTGCGCGGGCGCCCGCGCTCGAACTCCAGCTGCACCAGTGAATTGAACGGCTGGCCCGAGGGCTCGTGGCCCAACCGCTCCCAGATCGCTTCACCGGAGTGGCCAATCGCCTGAACCAGGCTGAAAACCTTGGAAATGCTCTGCACCGAAAACGGTACCAACGCATCGCCCGCGCAGTGATAGCTGCCATCGTTGCCATAGACCGCGATGCCTAACTGCTGCGCCGGCACATCGGCGAGCGCGGGAATGTAATCCGCCACTTTGCCCTTGCCAATCAAGGGACGTACTTCTTCGAGAATCTCGTTCAACAGCGTTTGCATGGATGGCCCCGTTATCAGACCCCAGAGGACAGCGCGGGGCAGCATTCTTGACGCAGGTGGCGCCGAAGAAATCACACTGGCGCAAACCCAATGGCGCCCGCTCAGGGATTGCCCAGCATGTCGCTGGCCAATTCTGCCAGCGCGCGCAGGCGGTCCAGGCGCCGCATGTCCTGGTGGTAGCCCATCCAGATATCACGCGATGGCGGTGCTTCGCTGAGTTCAATACGAATGAGGGCCGGCACTTGGTCGCCCAGCGAGCGCGGCAGGACCGCCACCCCCAGGCCCTGCGCGCACATCCGCGCCTGCACGGTGCGGCTGCTGCTGGTGAACACCGTGGGCGCGGCAGGCAGCATGCGCTGGAGCCACAACACGTCGGGGTAATAGGCCTGCGCGGTATTCATCAGGATCAACTTGCAGCCCGCGCCATCCGGGCCGGGCTCGAAGGGCACGGCGGCGCTGGTGTACAGGCCGTAGGGCATCGTCATCAACCGGCGCTGCACGATGTCCGGCTGGTCGAAAGGGATGATGCGAAAGGCAATGTCCGCTTCGCGACGGGAGAGGTCCGATAGCCGTTGTCCCGCCATCACCTCGGGCACCACGGCGGGGTAGCGGCGCACCAGTTCGCTCAGCACCAGCGCCAGCACGTAGCCGGCAAACCAGTCGGCGGAGGAAATACGCAGGATGCCTTCGGGCTGCTCACTGCCATCGATACGCCGGGCAATGGCCAGGGCGCTGCTTTCCATTTCCTCGGCAAGATTCAGGATGCCCTCGCCCATCGCGGTCGGCACCAGGCCTTCGCTGGTGCGCCGGAAGAAAGCCTGGCCGCTGGCCTGCTCCAGCGCCTGCAGGCGCCTGCCCACGGTGGGGTGGCTGACACCCAGGTGTCTGGCCGCAGCCCCCAGAGAGCCGGCACGGGCTATCGCCAGGAAAAACCGCAAGTCGTCCCATTCCACCCCGCCACCCCCTTACAAAAATGAACGTGCAATGTGCAGCAATGGCAGTCCCGCCAACGCCTTCCGGCTTTCAAACTGCGCCTACGTCCAGCCTGGCAGCGTTGCCAGGCCAATTCGACGCCGTTCAATAGTGTACGTAGCGCTGCGCTGGCCCAGCCAGGGACTATTCGACCTGGCGGCCAGGCGTCGTTTCCGGAGGTGTTGCCATGACTCTTTCCATCCCTGCCTCAGCCACCGCCACACCATCCCGGCGCTGGCTGGCCTTCGCGGTGCTGCTGGCCGGTGCATTCCTGCCCCCACTGGATTTCTTCATCGTCAATGTGGCCCTGCCGTCCATTGCCCAGGGGCTGAGGGCGACGCCGGCACAGATTGAGTGGGTGATCGCGGCCTATGCGGCCACCTACGCGGTTTTTCTGATTACCGGTGGGCGCCTGGGCGACCTGTTTGGCCGGCGCCGGGTGTTTCTGGCGGGCATGGCAGGCTTCGGGATGGCGTCGCTGATCTGTGGGCTGGCGCCCTCGCCGTCGGTGCTGATTGTCGGCCGGGTGCTGCAGGGGCTGAGCGCCGCCGCCATGGCGCCGCAGGGGTTGGCATCCATCCATGCCCTGTTTCCCGAGCAGGAGCGCTCGCGGGCGTTGGCGGTCTATGGTGCGGCACTTGGGTTTGCCGCCGTGGCCGCTCAGGTCCTTGGCGGCGTGCTGATTGCAGCCGACGTGTTCGGGCTGCAGTGGCGGGCGATCTTTCTGATCAATCTGCCCATCGTGGCCGCCGTATTCCTCTTCGGCATGCCCTTTTTGCCTGACACCCGCAGCGCCACCCCGGCATCGCTGGATCGTCCCGGCGTGCTGCTCTGCGCCCTGACGCTGGCGCTGCTGGTGGTACCGCTGGTGCAGGGCCGCGAGCTGGGCTGGCCGTGGTGGCTGTGCCTGATGCTGTTGAGCGCGCCCCTGGTTACCTTGGGTTTCTGGCGTCATGAGGCAGCCCTCGAGCGAAGCGGCGGCACACCGCTGCTCAGCCCCCAGTTGGTGCGGTCGCCGCGCCTGCTGGCGGGTCTGCTCAGCGCGCTGTTTTTCTACGTGGTGTCGGCGTTCTTTCTGACCTTTTCGGTGTACCTGCAGGACGCCCTTGGCGCTTCGCCCGTGGTCACCGGCCTGATGTTCGTGCCCTTTGGGGTTGGCTTTCTGGTCGGTCCGCTGACCACCCCGATTGCCATACGCTATTTCGGCCGTTGGGTACCAACCCTGGGAATGCTGCTCGAGGCGCTGGGATGCCTGATCCTGGCCATCACAGTAGGTTTTTCTGCGGCGAGCGAGCGGCCCGCCCTGGTGCCGCTGATCACGGGAGTCGGGCTGCTGGGTTTTGGTCAGGGCTGGGCATTGCCGACCCTGATTCGAAGCGTGATCGACCGCGCGCCCTCCGGCGGCTCCGGGATGGTTTCCGGCCTGGTCAATTCGGCATTGCAGATCAGCGCCGCTCTCGGCGTAGCGGTGTTCGGCGGCCTGTTCTATGCCGTCAGCGCACCCACCCACAGCCCGGCCACGCTTGGCCGAGGCTTTATCGCCGCGCTGCTGGGCATCGCCCTGAGCCTTGGCCTGTCCGCGCTGCTTGCGCTTTATGCTTCGGCGCCGCGCCCAGACAGCCCCAAATCCCCGTAAGCAGGATCAACGGGCATCGGCTTTGCCTTCGCCCAGGCTTGCCTCTGGCAGGGCTTGAATCCGCAACGATTTTTGGTAGATTTCTCCTGTCGTGCGGCTTGGAGAGCAGCAGCCGCACGCCCCAAGGCCGTATCGACAGATACGGCCTTTCTTGCTTCTTGAGTGCTCAGACGTCTCTGCGGAGGTCATCATGAACACCAACCCCCTCCCCTCGCTGGTCTGCCGCATCAACCAGAACATCAATGCCACCAGCGCCGCCATCCGCGAGCTCGCCGACTGGGCGGACGCCAGCGGCGCATCGGACACCTCGCAAGCTGTCCGGCATCATCTGCTGGTTCTCGAAGCGAACAACGAACTCATCGGCGAAGCCCTGGCAGAACTGATTGCGCGGCAAGCCGGCAGCTAGGCCCAGTCAGCGCGCCGGGTTGCCCTGCTCTTTCCTGCGAGAACGAACCCGCCACATGCTCGACCAGACACCGTCGCGACGCAGCAGAGCATGGACCAGCGCCGCGGCGGCATGCAGGAGGATCAGGGCAAAGAGACCGTAGGCGATCCAGGCGTGAACACAACGCAGGATGCCGTAGAGGTCCGGATTGGCACCGACCAGCGCCGGTACAAGCCAGTGCGCGAAGCGCAGCGGAAAGTCCGCGGCGCCCTGCATGGCCCAGCCAACCAGGATCTGCCCGAGCAACAGGGCATACAGCGCGAAATGCACCGCGCATGCCAGGCGCCGTTGCCAGGGCGTCACCGAAGCCGGCAGCGCGGGGCGCGCCGTGACAGCGCGAACCAGCAGGCGCACCAGCAGAAGCACCAGCAAGGCCAGCCCCAACTGCTTGTGCCAGGCGACCAGCTGCGGCTGGCTGCCACCGACGCTGGCGACCATGGTGACGCCAACGAACAGCGTGGCGATCACCAGCACGGCCATCAGACCATGTAGCAGGCGGAGCAGCGGATGGAAGGACTCGACAGGCGCGTTCACGGTTGTGCTCCCTGGTGCTGGCTGGACGGCTGGCCTTCGAGAGTCCGCCGCCGGTAGGACTGCGCGTAGGCCGAAGATCGGGCGCGCAGGATGGCATCGCCACTGGGTTCGACGCCTTGGGGCAGGACCAGCGGATCGAAGTTGAAGCCGTAGCAGTCTCCCTCCAGCTGCGCGCGAGCCTGCTCCACCACCAGGGTACCGGCCTCGACCTGCCTGCGCTCGGCCGGCCAGGAATGGGTCGGGTCATCCACATCATCGTCGGCACCTGCGAGGACGAAGCGCCACGTCCAGCGCAACGGCCCCGATTGCAGGCGCAGCAGCAGGTCCTGCTGCAGTGCATCGTCGGCTACGCCCGCAGCGCCCAGCGGTGTGGCGGCCAGCTGCGGCACCATCGACCAGCGCACGGCCTGGCGCTGGCCCTTTGCATCGACCAGCAGGAAGGCATTGATGCTGTTGTAAGCCGTGCTGGCGAAACTGTCGCTCGGCCGGTAGGACGCCGCCCAGGCGCGGAACTCGTCGCTTTCGGGGTGTGCGTCGAAGAAGGCCTTGACGCGCGCGGGGTCGCTCTTGCCGGTCGCCGGGTCCGGGCGCATCGCCCCCAACTGCTCGTAGAAGTCCTCCGGCGTCCGCACGGCGAGCACCGGCGGATTGTTCATCGCCATGCGCCACTGCTGCCCGTCCGGCTGACGCACCAGCAGCGCCATGCTGCGCACCGGCACGCTAGTATCGGCGGCGTGGGGGTTGCCCGCGCCTACCGACAGGCGCCCGAGCACCTGCACCCGTCCCGGTTCCAGCAACGACGCTCGGGAGAGCGGCGCCAGGGAGCCATTCATCTCCAGGTAGCCGCTGAAGCAGATGCCGCGCGGATGGGCGCGGCGGTATCCCGGATGGACGCCGGCGTTGGCCTCCATGCGCTCGATCAACTGGGCACTGGTGAGCGGATAGGCGCCGAGCCAGCCGGCGCTCCAGGCGAAGAGGCCGGCAGCACCGGAGAGGACGCCGGCAATGGCGACGCCGCGAAGCAAGCGTTGGTTTCGAGTCAGATCAGGGTCGTTTGGCATGGTCTCGTCATCGGCGGGCCAAGGGCATCGCTGCAGTGGCGACAGAACGCGATCATTATCTATACAAATAACAAAGCATGCACACAATTTAATGCAACAGTTGTATGCAGCGATGTGATCATCACCGACTTGATCCCGGTGGACCGGACCGCTCTCCGACGCCAAGACCCACCCCCATTTATCCGCTGGATCCGATAAGCGATGCGTCGCCCTGCTTTCCGGCCATTCATCCGATATCTGTACATTAATTTATTTTTGTATAAGTATCAGGATAGGTATCTGGAGCTCGATTCATGCGCGCAACCACCACTTTCTGCCCGCTCTCCCTGAGCATCGTCATGCTCTGCGGCCTCTGGGCGCAGCCGAGCTGCGCGGACTGGCGGGGGGAGATTCCCGGCGCCACGCAGGTCGGCCAGGGCCAGTTCAGCTGGTTCGGTTTCGTTGTCTACGAGGCACACCTGTGGAGCGCAGCACGCACACCTGACTGGGCGCATGCCTTCGCCCTGGAACTGGTCTATCGCCGCGAGCTGTCCCGGGACACCCTGGTACAGGCCAGCCTTGACGAGATGCGCCGCCAGGGCAGCGTCGACGAAACCCTGCTGGCTTCCTGGGCCGGTGAGATGCGCCGGGCCTTCGTCGATGTCAAGGCTGGGCAACGAATCACCGGCGTCTACCTGCCCGACGAGGGCTGCCGCTTCTATGTCGACGGCAAGCCGAGCCACGTGGTCGCTGATACCCGCTTCGCCCGGGCGTTCTTTTCCATCTGGCTGGACCCGCGCACGCGCAATCCAGAGCTGCGCCGGGATCTGCTGGGCCTGAACGGAGACCCGCAATGAAGTTGACCCTGCGCCTGTTCCAACTCGCCCTCTGCCTGCTGCTGGGCAGCTGCGGCAATGTCGGCGTCGAGCACTACGCCCATGAGCGTCCCACCCTGGACCTGCCCGCATTCTTCGCCGGGCCGGTGAAAGCCTGGGGCATCTTCCAGAAGCCATCCGGTGAAGTGGTCAAGCGCTTCGAGGTGGACATCACCAGCCGCCGCGAAGGTGAACGGCTGATCCTTGACGAGCGCTTCCGCTATAGCGATGGCACTCGCCAGCAACGTATCTGGACCCTGACGCCGGACGGCGCCAACCGCTGGCGCGGGCGCGCCGCCGACGTGGTCGGCGAAGCCGTGGGAGAGATAGCCGGCAACGCACTGCGCTGGCGCTACGACCTGAATCTGGACGTGGACGGAGGCACCTGGAAAGTCAGCTTCGACGACTGGATGTACCTGATGGACGACGACACGCTGATCAACCGGTCGAGCATGCGCAAATTCGGCGTCGAGCTGGGCCAGGTGACCTTGTTCTTCCGCCGCGAGGGCGCCGGGAATCCCGGCAGGAGCTGAGCAAGGCGCCCACCTCATTTATCAGCCGCGCTGCCGGCCAGGAGCCAACCATGACACTGCAAGACCTCGCCCATGCCGTAGCCGCCGGGCGTATCCAGGGTTTCGAGGTGATTTCCCTGGAGGGCGGCTTCTACGTCCTGCAGGCTCGGCTGGCCGAGGGCTTGCGGCCGATTCGCGATGAAAGCGGGCAGGTCCTGCACCTGCGCTCCACCACCCAGGTGCGCGAGGCGCTGGGCGAATGGGCCTCGCTGCCGTGCGAACTGGTCCAGCACTGCGCCCATGACGAAATCTGCGCCTCGCATCCGACGGCGGTCGAGCCGCTGCGCGTGCCGCTTTCCCTGGAGCCCCGCGCATGACGTACAAGCCGCGCCGGCTGGGTCTGCTGCTGGGAGACCAGCTCAGCTTCGAGCTGTCCCTGTTCGACGCGCTGGACCCTGAGCGGGACGCTATCCTGATGGCCGAGGTGGACCAGGAAGCCCGCTACGTGCCTCATCATCCGCAGAAGATCGTGCCCATCTTCAGCGCCATGCGCCACTTCGCCCAGGCGCTGCGAGAACGGGGCTGGCGGGTGATCTACACGACGCTGGACGATCCCGCTAACAGTGGCAACATCGTCGGCGAAGTCGAACGCTGGCACGTCACTCTGGGTTATCCCGAGGTTCATTTCACCGAATGCGGCGAATGGCGTCTGGAGCAGGCGCTGCGCAGCGGCAAGGTGTCGCTGACCTGGCATGAAGATCACCGTTTTCTCTGCAGTCGCGATGAGTTCGCGCGCTGGGCAGGAGCGCGCAGGCAGTTGCGCATGGAGCACTTCTACCGCGTGATGCGCCAGCGCACCGGGCTGCTGATGGAACCCGATGGCCGTCCCGTCGGCGGCACCTGGAACCTCGACTCGGACAATCGCAAGCCCCTGCCGCGCGGGCTGCACGGCCCCTTCCCCGCCCGCTTCGAGCAGGACGGTATCACCCGCGACGTCATGCAACTGGTCGGCAAGCGTTTTGACGATCACTACGGTCGTCTGGAGGGATTCGACTACCCGGTGACCCACATTCAGGCCCAGGAACTCTGGCAACACTTCCTGGAGTTCTCCCTGCCAGCGTTCGGCGATTACCAGGACGCCATGGCCGAGGGCGAACCCTTCCTGTTCCATGCCCGCATCAGCGCCGCGCTGAACATCGGCCTGCTGGACGTGCGCCAGCTGGCCAGCGACGTGGAGCTGGCCTATCGCCAGGGACTCGTGCCACTGAACGCCGCCGAAGGCTTCATCCGTCAATTGATCGGCTGGCGGGAATACGTGCGCGGCATTTACTGGCTGCGCATGCCCGAATACGCGCAGCTCAACGCGCTGGGCAATCGCCGGCCATTGCCGGAGTTCTACTGGACCGGCCGGACCGACATGCGCTGCATGGCCCAGGCCATCGGCCAGACACTGGAATTCGGCTACGCGCACCACATCCAGCGGCTGATGGTCACCGGCAACTTCGCCCTGCTGGCGGGCATCGCTCCGCCGGCCATCTGCGACTGGTACCTGGCCGTGTACCTGGATGCCTTCGAGTGGGTGGAGCTGCCCAACACGCTGGGCATGGTGATGCACGCCGATGGCGGCTACCTGGGCTCCAAGCCCTACTGCGCGAGCGGGCGCTATATCCAGCGCATGTCCGACCACTGCGGGGCCTGCCGCTACCGGGTCGACCAGGCGACCGGGGAGGATGCCTGCCCCTTCAATGCGCTGTACTGGCACTTCCTCATGCGGCACCGCGAGCGGCTCGGCGCTAATCCGCGATTGGCCATGGCGTATCGCAACCTGCAACGCATGGACGAGCAGCGCAGCCTCGCCCTGAGGCAGCGCGGCGAGGCTTTGCTGGCGCGGCTGGATGCGGGACAAGCGCTGTGAAAAAAACGCACCTGCCGGAGAAGACCTGCCTGGTCTGCGGCCGTCCGTTCAGCTGGCGGCGGCGTTGGGCGCGCTGCTGGGATGAGGTGCGCTACTGCTCGCAGCGCTGCCGCCGCTCACCGGCCAAGCGCGAGGCGCAGCATCAGCGGTAGCCAGGCCGTCCAAAGCAGTGCCAGTGCCAGCGCCGTGAAACCCAAGCCCAACGGAAGACCGACTCCGGCCAGCGGAGCGCCGGCGCAATAGGCCAGCGGGCCACCCAAGGCGCCCACGCAGGCACCCCGCCACATCGGTCGCGCGGCCCAGGCAAGGCTGTGCCGCAACCCGCTGGCAAAGACCAGCCACAGCAGGGCGAGCCAGCCCGGCAGGAGCTCACCCTCGAAATTAAACAGCCCAAGCCAGCCCAGGAGGGTGTCCAGCAGACAACCGGACAGGCCAACAGTGAGTATCGCCTGCCCCTCCTCTTTCGTTTGCCGGCAAAAGCTGAGGTGCAGCAATAACCCGACCGCCACCGCGGCCAGCAAAGCCTGATGCCGCGCACCGAGCACACAACCCCACCATCCCAGTTGCAGC
The DNA here is from genome assembly GCF_014852585.1 of Pseudomonas sp. PDM18. Classification (GTDB taxonomy): domain Bacteria; phylum Pseudomonadota; class Gammaproteobacteria; order Pseudomonadales; family Pseudomonadaceae; genus Pseudomonas. The sequence goes on from NZ_JACVBX010000002.1 coordinate 705,598, forward strand.
CAGACCGCGTTTACCAGCAGCGGCAGTCCGCGGTCCATCAGGCGTCCAGCTGATCCGCCAGACTCGACCTGCGCGCCGCGGGCCCAGCCCAGAGCAGATGCGCCACGCCGATGGCGCGCTCCTCGAAGCCGCCCTGGCAATAGCACAGGTAGAACTCCCACAGGCGCTGGAAGCTTTCGTCATAGCCCAGCTCCAGCAGAGAGGCGCGCGATTGCCGCAGGTTGTCGCGCCAATGCCGCAGGGTGCGCGCATAGTCCCCGGCGAAATCTTCCAGGTGGACGAGACTGAGCTCCGTGTGCTCGGTGGCGGTCTGCAGCAGTTTGGTGATCGAAGGCAGCGCGCCGCCTGGGAAGATGTAGCGCTGGATGAAGTCCACGGAACACCGCGCCTGCTCGTAGCGTTGGTCGCGGATGGTGATGGCCTGCAGCAGCATCAGGCCGTCATCCTTCAGCAAGGCCGCGCAACGGCGAAAATACTCGGGCAGGTAGCGATGGCCGACCGCTTCTATCATCTCGATGGACACCAGCTTGTCGTAGCGCCCGCGTAGTTCGCGGTAATCCTCCAGCAGCAGGGTCACTCGATCCTGCAGGCCGAACTTGCGGATGCGGAATTGGGCGCAGGCGTACTGCTCCTTCGACAACGTGGTGGTGGTCACGCGGCAACCGTAGTGGGTGGCGGCATAGAGCGCGAGGCTGCCCCAGCCGGTGCCGATCTCCAGCAGGTGATCCTGCGGCTGCAGGTCCAGCTTGCGGCAGATGACGTCGAGCTTGTTCAACTGTGCCTGCTCCAGGCTCTGCGAAGGGTTCTGGAACATGGCGGAGGAATACATCAGCGTCGGATCGAGCAGGCGCTCGAACAGGTCGTTGCCCAGGTCGTAATGGGCGCTGATGTTGCGCTGCGAACCGCTGCGGCTGTTGCGGTTGAGCCAGTGCAGCACGCGCAGCGCGGGCCTGGCCAAGAGTGCCAGGCCGCCTTCCATGGCATCGAGCACCGACAGGTTGGCGACGAACAGGCGGGTTACCGCCGCGAGATCCGGGCTGCTCCAGTAGCCATGGATGTAGGCCTCCCCGGCGCCGATCGAACCGTTGCAGGCAACCATGCCCCAGACCGCATCGTCGTGCACGTCGATCACCGCGCGCAGGGGGCTGAGCGGGTCGCCGAAATCCAGCAGGCTCTCGCCACGGCGCACCTGAAGCCAGCCGTACCGCAGCTGGCGCAGGCGGGCGATCACCGCGTGACGGAACAGGTTGCCGATCCGCGGCGCGGCGGTGCCGGCCTTATCAGCGCTCAGGGTGGGTTCTGACATGATCGGGCTCCTCGACGGCGCAATGACCGACCGCCAGGTGATGTTCGCTGGCCTGGTGGTCGTGAACAGGGACGCGTTTGAACAGCAGGCGCAGGGCCTGCCAGTAGATGGCCGCAACGGTGCGCAGGCTCATCCAGGGAAACGCCAGCAGGTGCCGGCGGAGGGATGTGCCGTCCAGCGCCTCGCGCTGCAGATCGAGGTGGGCGAGGAACACCAGACGGTCGTCACGCCAGTTCTCCATGTGCACATGCACGCGGGCCGAATCGATGAGAAAACGCATGCGGTATTCCATCTCCCTGGGCAGAAATGGCGACACATGGAAGGCCTTGGCGACCGCGAGCTCCTGGGGCGCACCGGGCTTTATCGGCAGCACGTAATGGAAGCGCTCGCGCCAGGGCGTGTTGCGCACCTCGCAAAGAATCGCGGCCAGCCGGCCGTCATGGTCGTGGCAAAAATAGAAACTGACCGGGTTGAACCACAGGCCCCAGCTGCGCAGCTGGGTGAGCAGAAGAATCGGGCCGGCGGGCGACTCGCCCAGGGCTTCGCGCAGCAGGCAGCGCACCGCTTCGTCCAGTGGCATCCCCCGCCCCGTCCAGGCGGGCAGATAATCGCTCTGCCGCCAGCTCAGCGGGGCGAAGCGCCAGGCGTGCAGCAGCGGCGAAAGCCGCATCAAGGACGGCTGTTCGGCCAGGTCCAGCAGAACCATGCCGACCGGATATCGGAAGGCATGCACCTTTGGCAGCAGGCGCCGGTGCATCACCCAGCCACGGCACAGGCTGCTCTTCATAGCCGCTCCCCGAAATGCCCGGCGACTTCCAGGGCGCTGACCACGCCGTCCTCGTGGAAGCCATTGCCCCAGTAGGCTCCGCAGAAATAACTATGCTGCCGCCCCTGCAACAGGCCGCGCCTGGCCTGCGCCGCGATGCCGGCAAGGCTGAACTGCGGGTGGGCGTAGACGAAGCGCGCCAGCACCTTGGCCGGATCGATCTGCTCTGTCTGGTTCAGGCTGACGCAGAAGGTGACCGGCGCCTCGATCCCCAGCAGCAGGTTCATGTCGTAGGTGAGCGCGGCGGGTGCCTGCGGCGGGCCGCCGAGCCGATAGTTCCAGCTCGCCCAGGCGCGTCGGCGGCTCGGCAGCAGGCGGGTGTCGGTGTGCAGGATGACTTCGTTGCTGGCATAGCGCAGCGCGCCGAGCACCGCCTGCTCCTCTGCGCTGGGGGCATCGAGCAGGGCCAGGGCCTGGTCGCTGTGGCAGGCGAAAACGACCTTGTCGAAGCGCTCGCTTCCCGCGGCGCTGAATACCTCCACACCCTGCCCATCCCGCCTGACGCGGTGCACCGGGCAGTTCAGGCGGATTCGCTCGCGATAGCCCGCTGTCAAGGGCGCCACATAGCTGCGCGAGCCGCCCTCCACTACCCGCCATTGCGGCCGCTCATTCACCGAGAGCAGCCCATGGTTGACGAAGAAGCGAACAAAGAACTGCAGCGGGAAATCCAGCATGCGGGCGCGCGACATCGACCAGATCGCCGAGCCCATGGGCACGATGTAATGCTCGGCGAAGCGCTCACCGTATCCGCCGGCACGCAGGTAGTCGCCCAGCGTCAGCGTCGGCGGAATACGCTGCTCAGCGAGGTCTTCGAGCGCTTCGCGATTGAAGCGCAGGATGTCGCGCAGCATCCCCCAGAAGCCGGGCGAAAGCAGATTGCGCCGCTGGGCGAACAGGGTATTGAGGTTATGGCCGTTGTATTCCAGCCCACTGGCCGGATCGTGCACCGAGAAGCTCATCTCAGTAGGCCGGGAGGCGACGCCCAGACGCGTCAGCAGTTGGATGAAGCGCGGGTAGGTCCAGTCATTGAAAACGATGAAGCCGGTATCAATAGCGTAACGCTTGCCCTGCCAGTCGACATCCACGGTATGGGTGTGGCCACCAATCCAATCGCTGGCCTCGAAGACGGTGAGCTCGTGCTGGCGGGTCAGCAGGTGGGCGCAGGTCAGACCGGAAATGCCGCTGCCGATGATCGCAATGCGCATGGCTCAGGCCTCCGCGGCGCGGCGCGCCAGGCGGCGACCGAGTCCAAGGCGCCAACCGGCAGGCAAGCTCCCCAGCAGCCGCAGCATCAGGATGAAAGGTCGGGGAAAGGCGATCTCCAGCGGCCGGGCGTCAAGACGCTGGACGATGTGCCGGGCTGCTCGCTCTACCGGCCAAACCATTGGCATGGGGAAATCGTTACGCCGGGTCAGTGGTGTATCCACGAAACCAGGGCTCACCAGCGTCGTGTCGATACCCTCGCCTGCCAGGTCGATACGCAGCGATTCAAGCAGATAACGCAGCCCCGCCTTGGATGCTCCGTAGGCGCCGGCGCGGGGCAACGCCAGCCAGGACACTGAGCTGCCGACCACCACCAGATGCGGGCGTCCCCCCTGGCGCAGCAGCGGTAGGCATGCCTGGATGCAATGCGCGGTACCCAGCAGGTTGGTTTTCACCACCCGCTCCACCAGTGTCGCATCGAATTGTCCGGGTTCCAGGTACTCGCAAGTTCCAGCATTCAGCACGACACGATCCAGTGCGCCCCAGGCCTGCTGGATGCGTCGCGCGATGAGGTCAACCTGCCTGGCGTCCGAGATATCGCCAGGAACCACCAGCACCCGCTCACCGTAACGCTCGGCCAGGGACTGCAACGCTGACGCCTGACGCGCCGTCACTGCCAGGCTATGGCCGTCATCGAGCAGTTGCTCGGCCAGGGCGGCGCCAATACCACTGCTGGCCCCTGTCAGCCAGATGCGGCTCATGCCAGCCTCCGCTTCAGCCAACCGATGACGCCGCCCATGACGGGCAAGTGCTCATAGAGCAGCGCGCCGGCATCGAAGTAGTCCCGGTGAAACTCGACGCGCTCGCCCCAGCGAAGATGGCTGCACCCATCCACGGCGATAAGCGCGCCGCCGGCCAGGCGCGGGTGGCGGTAAAGCAGGGTCCAGCGCAGGTAGCCCTGCCCGGGGGCGACCTCGTCGAATCCGTGGAAGTCGTAGCGCAGCCCCTGCACATTGGCGTAAAGCGACGCGAAGTAGCGGCGCAAGTCGGCGAGGCCGTCCACCCGGTGCAACGGATCCTGGAAACGCACGGCTGGGCTGTACAACTCGTCCAGGCGATGGAGACTCGCAGCGTCGAGCTCGGCGAAACGCCTGGCGAAGGATTGCAGAAACGAAGACATGGCAGGCTCCGAAAAATACTGTACAGCCAAATATTTCTGTACAGATATAAGCGAAGCCTACGGCATTAATTGTACAAATCAAGTCACCTTGTACAATTTTTAGTGCAGGTCATTGGTTACGGTTCAGCGCGCCGAGTTGCTCCTTGAGCGCCTCAACCTCCGCCTCCAGTTCGCGCACGCGCTCCTGAGCCGCGACTTCGCGGCTGACATCGCGCTGGATGCCGATGAAGTACGTGAGCTGGTCCGCTTCGTTACGTACCGGCGTGATTGACAGCTCGTTCCAGAAAGGCGTGCCGTCCTTGCGGAAGTTGTGCAGCACCTGGCGACAGGATTGCCCGCTGCGGATCGCCTCGCGCACGGCCGCCAAACCCGCCTGCTGCCGCTCGCTGCCCTGCAGGAAACGGCAGTCCTGATAGAGGATGTCATCTACGGCGAAGCCGGTCAGGCGTTCGAACGCTGCGTTGGCATAGATCAGGATGCTGTCCTCCCCCTCCTGCTCGGCCACCACGATGCCGTCGTTGGAAGCTTCGACCATCAATTGCAGGAGCTTGGCGTTGATCATGGGTTTTCCCTTCGGTTCGCTGCGATCCGCCTAGGGTAGTCGGGTGGCCGGGTACTTCCTAGCTGGGCCACAAACCTTGCGGCTGGTTTACAATCCGTGTTCCCTTGCCGCCTGGCCGCGCTATGAACGACCTGTCCGATACCGCCCCCAGCGACCTCCTGCCCATGCGCGAGATCGTGCGCCTCACTGGCGTCAATCCGGTGACCCTGCGAGCGTGGGAGCGCCGCTACGGCCTGGTCAGCCCGCTGCGCACCGATGGCGGCCATCGGCTGTACACCCCCCGGGATCTGCAGACCATCCAGGACATCCTGCTATGGACCGGTCGTGGCATGCCGGTGGGCAAGATCGGCGAGTTGCTTGCCCAACGCCAGCGGCAGGAATCGGCCCAGCCCGACGATGAGCGCTTGCAGTGGCGTGAAGCTTTTTCCAGGGCCGCTGCGGCATTCGACCAGAGCGAACTCGACCGCCTCTACGGTCAGGCCTACAGCATCTTTCCCAGCGCCACACTGCTGGAGGACATCCTCCTGCCGCTGTGGCGTTCCCTGCTGACGCTCAACGGCTATGGCGCCCGCAGCCAGTGGGGCTTTCTTGACGCCTTCCTGCGCGCCCGAGTGCTGCTGCGCCTGCAAATGAGCCGTGCGCTTGGCGCCGGGGTGCTGCTGGCCGATGCTGCCGGTACCACGCGGGAATTCGAATTGCTGGCCACAGGCCTGCTGCTGGGCGGCGACGATCTGCGCGTCCAAGTTCTGCCGGGCGCGCCACTGGACGAGCTGCCGCTGGTTGGCGCGGCGATGCGCCCGGCTGCACTCGTACTGGTCGCCCACGTGGACTTGTCGGCGGATGCGATCAAACGTCTGGATCGACTGCAGATGGCGATCGAATGTCCGCTGGCCTTGATCGGCGAAGCGGCCGAGAGGATCGCCAGCGCCTCTTCGGGGGTGCCCATGGTGGCCCTGGGAAGCAGTCCGGCCCTCGGCGCACGGAGGCTGCGATTGATGCTAAGCGGTGCCTTGGAGCTTTAATCGCCCGCCGCTCGAGTCGCCAAAATCCGTACGACTCAAATAGCTAGTACAGAATATTCGCTGCACACGTCCCGCGTTAAATCTTGATGGCCGGCAGGGTCAACTCGCGGTAGCCAAAGACCCGCGGATTTCGGGTCAAGATAAATGATTCCCTGGAGGGGGAATCCATGTGCGGACAATCGTACTCATGAAAAAGCCCCGGTAAATGCCGGGGCTTTTTCATTCAGGGCGGGCCGTCAGGGATTGGCGATTTCACCGCGCTGCCACTGTTCCTCGCGGCTGGCCAGGCCCTGGCCGATGTCGCTGAGCGAGTCGGATTTCAGCTGTGCCGGCAGCGGGTCGAGGCCCACGCTGGCGAACACCTGGCCGTAGGCGTTGCGCAGCTCGGCATAGGCCAGGTCGCGCTGCAGGTCAGCCTGCAGGTTGTTCAGCTCGCCCTGGATCAGCTCCAGTTCGCCGATGCCCTGGGCCTGGTGACGATTGCGCAGTTCCTGGGTGATCTGCCCGTCGAGGCTGGCCAGCTCTTCGCTGGTCTGGAACTGCCGGCGCGCCTCCTGGTAGTTCGCCTGGGCAACATAGAGCTGCGCCAGAACCGCCATGGACAGCGCCTGGCGGCGCGCCGCGGCGACGTCTTCGCCGGCCTTGGCGACCTTGATCGCCGCCGGCGCGGAAATCACGTTGAACAGGTTCCAGGTGACCTTGACGCCGTAGTCGGCCCAGCTCTGGTTCACCAGGTAGGAGTTGCTGTCGTAGTGCCCACCCGCGGAGAACTCCAGGCCCGGCAGCAGGCGCAGCATGGCCTTCTTGGTCTCGGCGGCGCTGATGCGGCTCTGGTAGTCCTGCTCGCGCAGTTCCGGCCGCGAAGCCAGCGCCTCGCGCTCCAGGCTGTCCATGCTCACCTTCAGCTCCGGCAGCGGGTAGCCGTCGGCCGGCATGGCCAGCTTCAGGTCGGTGCCCGGCGGCAGGTTGATCAGGGTGGCCAGCTCGGTCTTGGCCAGCGACAGCGCCTTGCGCTGCACTTCCAGCTGGCGCGTGGCTTCGATCA
>NZ_JACVBX010000030.1 GCF_014852585.1 Pseudomonas sp. PDM18
GTTCGTCGAGGATCAGGCGCTGGTCGGCCTGCTGCTTGGCGCTGACGTAGCTGACGCCGAAGTCGAGCACGTTCCACACCATGGTCAGGTCGGCGACGTCGCGGTCGCGGTCCTGGGAGGTGGACGGCTCCAGGGATTGCTGGTTGGTCAGCACGCTCTTGCTGGACGACGCACTGACGTTGTTGCGCCCGGCATAGCCGGCTTCCAGCGCCATGCGCGGCAGCATGTCGAAGGTCGCGAGGTCGACCTGGCGGCTGGCCAGGGCCTGCTCCATGACCTTCAGGCGGCCTTCGAGGTTGTACTTGATGGCACGGGCCAGCGCGTCGTTGAGCGTCAACTCGCCGCTGAGCGGCTCCTGGGCACGGAACATGCCGGCCAGGTCATCGCGCGCACGCTGTTCGCTGTCGGCACGGCTGATCGGCTCGCTGGTCACGGCACAGCCGCTGATGGCGAGTGCCAGCAGGCTGACGCTGAAGAATCGAAAATGCTTGTTCATTGTTATCGAGCCGCCCCCTGTACGGCTTCTGAAGTTTTCGAGCCCTGTCACCTTCAACCGGCCGGCCGTTCCTGGCCCAGCTCGCCGAAAGCCCGCGCCAGGTCGGTGACCTGGCGCTGCTCGCGCTGATTCATTTCCTGCAATTGCTGGCCGAGGCCGGCAGAACCGAATACGCCCCGCAGCCCCTGAGCGATATCTCCCTGGCGCTGACCGAACGCCGACAACGCCTGCTCGTCTCCCTCGCGGGCGGCACTGAAGATCGCGCCGATGGTGCTGCTGCCAAAGACACCGCCATCACCGCCGCCAAAGCCGAGGAAGCCATGACCGCTGCCGTCACCGAAGGCGCTGTTGCCGTTGTTCGAGAAGATCAGCGCAAGCTGCGTCTGGCTCGGTCCTTCGCGGAACACGCTACCCAGCGCCGATTGCGCCGCGCCACGGTTGCTGCTGTCGAGCAGCGGGACCTGGCCGAGGGTCGGCGGGCCGGCGTTGACCAGCGGCGACGGTACCTGCGGCGCATTGCTCGGCAAGCCGCTGTTCGCCACCACCGGGCGCACGCCCTGTTCGGTGCGGTATTGCGGGTCGCCATCGCTGACGCCTCCCTGCACCAGCAGGCCGCGAGTCGACGGCAGGCCTGCCAGCGACAGTTGCGCGGCGTTGCCCAACGCATCGGCAAGGCTGGCACCATTGGCCAGGATGCTGTCGCCCAGCTGGATGCCATTGCTGTCGGCCTGACCGGCGCCCACGGTGTAGGCGAACATCAGGTGTTGGGTACCCGAGCCGGACACGTAGTCCGCATATACGGTGCCGCCCTGATCCAGGGCGATGGCGATGCGCGGGACGCCGCCGCTGGTGTCCACCATCACGGCCTCGCTGAAATCGACAACGAAGTTCAGAGTCTGCCCCGGCGTGTAGCGACCATCGGCGGGCAGCGTCACGCCGCTGACCTGCGGGCTGCTGTGATCGACGAGGTAGCCCTCGCCGACAAGGCCTGTCTGCACGCTGTTGCCGGCGCCATCGCGCACACCGGCACTGGCGTTCATTGCCAGGGTCAGGTTGCCGTCGCCAGCCACTTCGCCGACGCTGACGCGCCAGGTTTGGGCGCCGGTCTGCACCACTGACAGGACATTGCCGCGCGCACTGCCCGTAGCCTGCAGGGAGAAGTCGGCGACGCTCAGGCCGGAGACGCTCTCGGAGAAGTTCACGTCGAACGCCAGCGCCTGGGCATTGCTCGGCGAGGCATCGACACGGGTGATCGAGGTCACGGTGGGCGCCAGGGTATCGACCAGTACCCGGCTGCTATCCGCCACGCCATGCAGCGCCAGTTGCAGATCGTTGCCGGCGGCATCGCGCAGGCTGCCGCCATTGGCCTGCAGCGAGAGCACGGAAATACCGTCGCCGTCGTTGTCGCCGGCCTGCACGCTGTACTGGAACACCAGGGCGCTGCCGCCGGAACCGGAAACATAGTTCGCGTAAACGGTCTGTCCGCCGATATCCAGTGCCAGGCGCGGCGTACCGCCGGTGGTATCCACCTGCACTGCCTCGTTGGCGTTGACGGTGAAGCTCAGCACGTCACCCGCCTTGTAGTCGCCGTTGGTCGGTACGCTGGTCGATGCCACCTGCGGGGCGCTGTGATCGACGGTATAGACCTCGCCCTGCAGGCTGCCGGACAACAGGTTGCCGGCGCTGTCGTTGATGGTCGCGCCATTCCTGACATCCAGTCTCAGCGTGCCGTCGCCGCTGACAGCGGAGACCTGCACACGGTAAGTCCGGGCATCGATCTGCACGATCGAGCTGATGGCACCGACGGCGCTGCCGGTAGAGTTCAGGGTGAAGTCGCTGGTATCCACGCCGCTGACCGCCTCGCTGAAGGTGACGGTGTAGTTCAGCGTGCTGCCATTGTTCGGGGTGACGTCGACGCGGCCGATGCTGGTAGCGGCGGGCGCTACGGCATCGACCAGCACGCCGGCGGTGCTGCCGACGCTGTTGAGGCTGGTACTGGTAGCGTTGCCGGCGATGTCGGTAATGCTGCCACCGCCCAGTTGAAGGCTGCTCCCCAGGCTGACGCCGTTGCTGTCGAGCTGGCCGCTGGCGACCGTCAGGCGGAAGGTCAGCGCCGAGGTGCCGGAGCCGCTGAGGTACTGCGCCCGCACGGTGCCGCCGGTATCCAGGGCGACATCGAGGTAGGGCGTGCCGCCGGAGGTGTCGACGAGCATGGACTCGCTGAAGTTGACGACAAAATCGAGGTTCTGGCCCGTGATGTAAGTGCCATTGCCGGGCACGCTGACGCTGCTCACGCTGGGCGCCACGCCGTCGATCACGATGTCCTTGTTGGTGCCCAGGGAACCAGCACTGCCGGGCGCGGCAATCTGCAGGTCGGCAATGTCGCCGGAGGTGGAGTTCCTGATGGATGCACCATTGAGGGACAGTGCGACGTTGGAACTGACATCGAGGTCGGCACTGATATCGCCGGCCTGCACTACGTAGGAGAAGGTCAGGACGTTGCTGCCCGAGCCGGCCACGTAGGTAGCCTGGCGGTCGACAAGGCCGGTTTCCAACTGCAGGCTCGGCGTTCCGCCGGTGGTATCGACGGTGACGCTCCGATCGAAGCTCACCGTCAGTGTGATCGTATCGCCAGCTTTATAGGTCCCGTTGGCGACAGCCGCGCTGACGTCGGTGATCCGTGGAATCGGCCTGGCCACCTCGATGACGATGGTATCGGTGTCAGTCTGATTACCGCCGCTGCCCGAGTTGCCAAGATCATTGGTCGTGATCTGTAGCGATGCCGAGCCGTTGTAGCCCGGGGTAGGCGTGAACGTGAGGCCGGCCAGCGCATTGTTGATATCGGCGATGGTGCCCTCGAAGGTGACGGTACCGTCGCTGATGCCATTGCCCACGGTGAAGACCAGGCCGCTGAATCCGCCCAGAGTGATCAGTCCGTTGTTGGCGGTGAGGGTGACGCGCACGGTGCTGCCGCCAGCGTCCACATCGCTGATCGAGATCCCGTTGCTGTTACCGCTGCTGAACACCAGAGTGCCGTCCTGCAATACGCTCTGGATGCCCGGCACGCTGTTGACCGGCGCGTCGTTGACGGCATTGACGGTCAGGGTGACGGTGGCGTGGTCGGTCTGGTTACCGCCGCTGCCGCCATTGCCGTTGTCGTCGATCGATATGTCCAGCACCACGTTGCCGGTGGCGTTGGCCGCGGTGATGAAGCTGACGCCGCCGCTTGCAATGAAAGCATTGATGTCGGAGAGCGTGCCCGCCAGATGCAGAGTGCCGCTGCCCGAGCCCAGAACGCTGACGCCAGCACCGCTGAAAGCGCTCAGACTGCCGCTGCCGGGCGCGACGCTGAACTGCACGCTGACTGTGCCCGATCCTGCGTCGACATCGCTGAAGCTGATGCCGGTGAGTGCCTTCGCCGTGTCCTCGGTGACGCCAATCGATACAGGCGCACTGATTTGTGGTGCGTCATTGGCCGCAGTCACGCTCACCGTCTTGGTCACGGCATTACCGTCGGTGCTGCCATCATTGGTGTTGAAGGTGATGGTGCGGGTAGCGGTACTGGGATTGTCCGAGGTATTGACATAGACCACCGCACTAAGCGCCGCCTGCCATTGCGCCAGTGTGGCCGGAGCGCCGCTACTAAAGGTCAGCTTGCCGGTGCTGGAGTCATAGCTACCGGTGATGGAGCCGAACAGGGAGGAGTTGGTGTTGGTGAAGCTCAGTACGTCCTCGCCAGATCGGAAGTTGCCGGTGATGGCTACAGTCGCGTGGTCCAGTGTGGTGCTGTCCGCATCGATCACGGTGAAGTTGCTGTCGATCACCACCGGTGTGCTGGGGGCACCGCCGGCCTCGAAGAAGGCGGTGGTGCCGCCCGATGCTGTGTTCACCGGTGAGTCGTCGACGGCAGTCACAGTCACCGTTCGGGTTACCACGTTGCTATCACTGGTGCCATCGTTTAGTTGGAAGCTGACTGTGCGAGTCGCGTTGTTCGGCGTATCCGAGCTGTTGGTGTAGGTGACAGAGCGAAGCGCCGCCTGCCACTCGGCGACGGTGGCGCCGCTAGCCGAGGTCAGCGTCATCACGCCGGTGCTGCTGTCGTAGCTGGCGCTGATGTCCCCCATTGTGGCTGGGTTGTTGGTGAAGGCCAGCACGTCCTGGGCGAGCTGGAGGTTGCCGGTAATCGCCACCGTGGCGCGGGAAAGCTGCGGCGAATCGCTGTCGGTCACGGTGATGCCGCTGTCGATCGCCACCGGCGTGGAGGCTACATTGTTACCTTCAACGAAGGCGCTGCTGCCCCCACTGGCGGTGAGCGTCGGGGCGTCGTCGATGGCGGTGACGGTCAGGCTGGCGGTATTGCCGACGACGGAGAACGCACTGCTGCCGCCGGTGACGGAGGCGTCCACCTTGGTGCCCTGCTGGCCGGCGGTGGTGCCGGTCTGGTCCCAGGCGTGATAGGTCAGGGTGGCGACGGTGCCGTGGACGCCGTCCGGCACGAAGCGGACGCGGTCGGTGCTGCGCAGCAGCAGCGCCGCGTTGTCGGCGACCGGGCCGATATCCTGCCAGCTGGCGCCGCCATTGGTGCTGTATTGCCAGGTGCCGATGCCGGAAGTCAGACCGGTGACGGCGATGCCCTTGACCGCACCGGTGTCGACGTCAGTGATACCGCCAGTGGCGAAGCCGGAAACCGCCATGCCGGGGTTGTTGACGTCGGAATCAGTCAGGCCGGTGAGCGTGGGGCTGGCAGGCATCAGTACCGGCGCATCGTTGGCGCTGCTGACGGTGAGCGTGGCCTGTGCGGTGCCGGTGGAGAACGCGGAGCTGCCACCGTTGGTACTGGTGTCGGCAGTATTGCGTGTGCCGTTGGTGGATGCGGTGCCGGCGCTCTGGTCCCAGGCGCGGAAGGTGAGGCTGGCCGCGCTGCCGTTCTGGCCGTCGGGCACGAAGCGCAGTTGGGTAGTGCTAGAGAGCAGCAGAGCGGCGCTACTCGAGACGGTGCCGATGTCGGTCCAGGCGGAACCGTCGGTGGAGTATTGCCAGGTGCCACCGCCACTGCTGGCGACTATGGCGATACCGCTGGCCGGACCATCGACATCGGCATAGGTGGTGCTGGCCAGAAGGCCGGAGACGGTGACCGCATTCGAGACGGTGTCCTCATTGGTGCCAGCCCAGGTATAGGGGCCGCCGGACAGCGTAGGCGCGTCGTTCACCGCGATGATCGAGACGGTGGCGGCCGCGCTGAGCGCGGTAGTGTCGGTGCCTCCGTTGGCGGTGCCGCCATTGTCGCGGATGCCGGTAAGCGTGATCGTGCGCGCAGTGGTGGTCGGGGCGTCGCTGGTGTTGCTGTAGGTGAGGCCGTTAACCAGCGTGGCGGCGGCGCTGCCGGAGATTCCACCGGTCTTGGCGATGACCACGGTGGCGGTGCCGGCCGACACGCTGACGGTAACCGTCATACCGTTGGTGGTAGTGATGACCGAGTTGCCGTTGGTCAGGGAGACGTTGCTGCCGTCCACGCGCAGCACCTCGGCGCTGCCATCGGCGACGTTGCTGACAGTGAGCGTAAGGCGGTCGATGGTCTGGCCGGCTTCGATGGTGTCGAGGGTGGTGCCGCTGAACAAGCCAACCGCCGAGCCGTTCTCGGTAAAGGTGGGCGTGCCGCCGGTGGTGCTCAGGGTGGGTGCGTCGTTTACGGCGGTGATGCCGACGGTGACCACGGCGGCGGTGCTGGTGCCGCCGTCGCCATCGTTGACGCTGACGCTGACGGTGCGGCTGCCGGTGCCGATATCACCGCCATTGCTGTTGCTGTAGGTGAGGTTCTGCAGCAGCGCTGCCACCGCTATCGGCGTGGCGCTGCCGTTGAGCGTGATCACCAGGTTGTTGCTGCCGCTGCCGCCGGCGATGGTACCGATGGTGACGCCGCCATAGGTGACATTGCTGCCGCTGACGCCGATCTGGCCGGCGCCGGTGCCCTGGTTGCGCACACCGAGCAGATCTTCGGTGGTCACCCGGCCGGCGGTGATCGCCACGGTGATGCTGCCACCGCTGAAGTCGGCGGAATCGCTGTCGGTGACGCTGGCGTTGCCGCCCGCGTCGAGTAACACAGGCGCTGCGCCTTCGGTGTAGTTGACGCTGTCGCCATTGAGGTTGGCGATCACCGGCACGGCGTTAGAGCTCCAGGAGGAATCCGCCGTACCCGTGCCGCTGTTGCGCAGGTTTTCGTTGCCGGTGTTGGTGCCATAGCCGGCGATGCCGGCGGTGTTGCCATTCTGGTTGCCGCCACCGCCGCCGCCCCGGCCGTAGTTGTTCTGGCCGCTGACCAGGTTGACGGTGCTGCTTTCGTATTTGAGCGTGCCCTGGTTCAGGATGCCGCCGACGCCGTCGCCACCATTCGCTCCGTTGACGCCGCCGATCTGAGACGAGCCCGCACCGCCGCCGCCCGCGCCCAGGTTGCTGGTGATGGTGGTGGACGCCATGTAGACCGTGGCACCGGCGCCGATGAACATGGCCCCCGCCGCGTTGCCACCCTTGCCAACGGCATTCGCCAGCGATGCGGCCGCACCCGCGCCACCGCCACCGATGAAGCCGATGCCGGCGGAGCCCGCGCTGCCGCCGGCGCCGCCTGACGAAAAGCCCGGCGCCGTGCTGCCGCCGGCGCCACCCACGGTGGTACCGCCCCTACCGGTCTGGGCGATGGCGGAATACATGCCGCCGTTGCCGCCACTACCGCCGCCGCCACTTTGGCCGGCATATCCCAGCGAGTAGTTACCTCCGCGTGCGCCGCCGACGCCGTTGAAACCAGCGCCGCCGCCGCCGCCGTAACCGTAGCCGCTGCCACCGCCATTGCCGCCGCCGGCCGCTGCGACGTTGCCGGTGATCGACGAGTGCAGGAGAGTGAGTGTGCCGCCGGTGATGCTGACGCCGGCGCCGAGCGCATCCTTGCCATCAACGCTGTTGAAGTCGCCGCCGGCGCCGCTGACCAGGCCACGGGTGATCACCAGGCCATCCAGCTTGACCGTGCCGCCGGTAATGCTGAATACGCGGCTGCGGTAATTCGCATCCACCGTCACGTCGGCCACACCATCGTCGTTCAGATCGCCGTCGATGGTCAGGTTCTTGTTGATAACCAACTGGCCGGTGGTCAGACCGACGGTCATCCCGGGGGTGGAGAAGGTGATGGTGTCGCCCGCCGTGGCGCCAGCAATGGCGTTGCGCAGGGTGCCGGCGCCGCTGTCGGCATTGCTGGTGACGGTGATGGTCGCCAGGCTGTGCTGGTAGGCCGCTTCGGAAGTGGCCGACAGCACCGGCCGCGCCTCGATGGCGCCGGTTGTCACTTCCAGGTCCCAGTCCGAGCCATTACCGGTGCGGTCATCCGAAGCGGCGATGTCACGCCCGGTCAGGCTGGCCAGCTCATTGACGAAGGCCTGCCCGCGCTCGCCCTGGGCGGTGTTGCAGGCATAGATGAGGATGTCGCCGCCGGCATGCATGCTGGCGCCGAGCTGGCTGAGGGAGTTGCCGTAGTCGGCGATGTTCTCGGCGCTGACGTAGCTGCTGCCCAGCCACAGGTCGCCGGCGTTGCCGTGGGCGATGATCTGCACCGAAGCGGCGCCAGGGTGCGCGGCCAGGTACTGGGCCATCTGCTGCACGCCGTTGCCGCGGCTGTCGAGGAACACCACGTC
>NZ_JACVBX010000031.1 GCF_014852585.1 Pseudomonas sp. PDM18
GGACCTGGCCGAGGGTCGGCGGGCCGGCGTTGACCAGCGGCGACGGTACCTGCGGCGCATTGCTCGGCAAGCCGCTGTTCGCCACCACCGGGCGCACGCCCTGTTCGGTGCGGTATTGCGGGTCGCCTTCCTGGGCGATGCTGTTTATCGCGTAGCTGTTCGACTGGCTGACGCCGAGCCCGGTATTGCCAGCGGCGTCGGTGTAGCCGAGGTTGTTCAGCGTCACCACGTTGCTCGAACCGACCACGTTGATCAGCGGCGTCAGCGTCGCGGTCCAGGTGCGGCCGCCGTCGCTGGAGCTCAGGCCGGACAGCGTTGCGTTGCTGGCGCTCAGGTCGGAGAGATCCAGCCCGCTGACCGCTTCGCTGAAGCGTATGGTCACCTGGGATGACTGGCCCAGGCGCAGATCGGTGCTGGCGACTTCGATGGTGGCCGTCGGGCGCTGGGTGTCGATGGCATAGTTGCCGGAGCTGGTGGTACCGACGCCGCTGTTGCCGGCCGCGTCGGTGTAGCCGGTGTTGTCCAGGACAATGGCATTGCCGGTGCTGGTGAGGTTCGCCGCCGGGGTGAATGTTGCAGTCCAGGTGACGCCACCATCGCTGCTGCTCACGGCACTCAGGGTGCCGCCGGCAACGCTCAGGTCGGCATTGCTGAAGCCGCTCACCGCCTCGCTGAACGTGATGGTCACCGTCGTCGTCTGGCCGGCCTTGAGCGCGCTGTCGCCCAGCACGATGCTGGCGGTCGGGCGTGCGGTATCGATGGCCACCCCATTGGACAGGGTCGTGCCGCTGCCGGTGTTGCCGGCAGCATCGGTATAGCCGCTGTTGTCCAGGCTGATGACGGCGCGGGTATCGCTGACGTTGGCGTTCGGCGTGAAGGTCGCCGTCCAGGTCAGGCCGCCATCGCTGCTGCTCACCGCGCTCAGCGTGCCGTTGGCCACGCTCAGGTCGGTATTGTCGAAGCCGCTCACCGCCTCGCTGAAGGTGATGGTCACCTGGCTGGTCTGGCCGATCGCCAGGCTCGGCTCGGCGACCACGATGGTCGCGGTCGGGCGCGCGGTGTCGATGGCGTAGTTGTTCGAAGCGGTACTTCCACTGCCGGTGTTGCCGGCCAGGTCGCTGACCGCGCTGTTGTCGAGCACGATCAGGTTGGTCGCGTCGGTGACATTGGCGGCGGGCGTGAAGGTTGCGGTCCAGGTGATGCCGCCGTCGCTGCTGCTGACCGCGCTCAGGGTGCCGTTGTTCACCGTCAGGTCGCTGTGGTCGAAACCGCTGACCGCTTCGCTGAAGGTGATGGTCACCTGGGTGGACTGGCCGGCCTTCAATGCGCTGTCGGCCACCACGATGCTCGCGGTCGGGCGCTGGGTGTCGACGGCAAAGGCGTTGGAGCTGGCGCTGCTGGCACCGCTGTTGCCGGCGAGGTCCTGCACCAGCGAGGTATCGAGGGAAATCAGGTTGCCGCTCTGCGTGGTTTCAACGCTCGGCGTCAGGGTGGCGGTCCAGGTCTTGCCACCGTCGCCGGTAGCCAGGTTGGACAGCACGCCGCCGCTGACCACCAGGTCGGAAAGGTCCAGCCCGCTCACCTGCTCGGAGAAGGTGATGGTGACCAGGCTGGTTTCGCCGATACCCACCACATCATCGGCCACGACAATGCTGGCCGTGGGCCGCACACCGTCCACGACGTAGTTGTTGGAGATCGCCACGCCTGAGCCGATATTCCCCGCCATGTCAGTGACCAGAGCGGTGTCGAGGATAATGAGGTTGGTGGGATCGCTGATCCCGGCGGTCGGCGTCAGGGTGGCGGTCCAGGTCTTGCCGCCATCGCTGCTGGTCAGGTTGGACAAGGTGCCGTTGGCCAAGCTCAGGTCGGACAGGTCGAACCCGGTGACCGCTTCGTTGAAGGCAATAGTCACGGTGGTGGTCTGGCCGATGCCGAGGCTGGCGTCCGCCACGGTGATGGTCGCGCCGGGGCGCTGGGTATCGATCGCGAAGTTGTTCGACGTGGTGGTGCCGCTACCGCTATTGCCCGACGCGTTCTGCACACCGCTGTTGTCCAGTGTGATGAGGTTGGTGGTGTCGGTAATGTTCGCGCTCGGCGTGAAGGTGGCGGTCCAGGTGATGCCGCCGTCCTCGCTGACCAGTTGGCTCAAGGTGCCGTGGCCGTCAGACACTGACAGGTCATCGTTGGTGAACCCGGTCACTGCCTCGCTGAAGGTGATGGTCACCAGCGAGGTGGAACCGACATTCAGCGCCGGGCTGGCGACTACGATGGTCGCGGTCGGGCGCACGGTATCGATGGTGAAGTTGGCCGAGTTGGTCACGCCGACGCCGGCGTTACCGGCCAGGTCGATATAGCCGGTGTTGTTCAGGGTGAGCACGTTGCTCAAGTCACGAGTGTTGGTATTGGGCGTGTAGGTCGCCGTCCAGGTAATGCCGCCATCGCTTGAGCTGAGCGCGCTCAAACTGCCGTTGGGTACGCTGAAGTCGCCGTTGTCGAGGCCGACTACCGCCTCGCTGAAGGTGATGGTCACCAGGGTGGTTTCACCAGCGGTCAGCGTCGGGTCGCTCACGACGATGGTCGCCGTCGGTCGCGTGCTGTCGAGCACGTAATTAGCCGAACTGGTGGTGCCACTGCCGGTGTTGCCTGCCACATCGAACACCCCGGTGTTATCTAGGACGATGACATTGCTGGTGTCGGTCACTCCCGCCGTGGGGGTGAAAGTCGCGGTGTAGGTGACGTTGTCCGTAGTCATCAGCCCGGACAGCGTGCCGTTCTGCACGTTCAGGTCAGCCAGGCTAAGGCCGGTAACCGCTTCACTGAAGGTGACGGTCACCGTGGTGGTCTGGCCGATACCCAGAGCCGAATCGGCCATCGTGATGGTCGCCGTTGGCCGCTGGGTGTCGATGGCATAGTTGTTAGAGGAGGTGAGGCCCACGCCGGAGTTGCCCGAAGCCGCCGCCTGGATGCCACTGTTGTCCAGGGTGATGTGGTTGCTCGGGCTGGTGATGTTGCCGGCCGGGGTGAAGGTAGCGGTCCAGGTGATGCCGCCGTCGCTGCTGCTCACCGCACTCAGGGTACCGCCCACCACGGTCAGGTCGGAGTTGGTGAAGCCGGTCACCGCCTGGTCGAAGGTAATGGTCACCGGCGAAGTAGCGTTGATCGCCAGCGCGGGATTGCCGACCACGATGGACGCGCTCGGGCGCACGGTATCGATGCTGTAGTTCGCCGAACTGGTAGTGCCCACGCCGGCGTTGCCTACCAGGTCGGCGATGTCGAAATTGGTCAGGGTGATGACGTTGGTCGCGCTGTGGGTATTGGCGTCGGGCGTGAGGGTCGCTGTCCAGGTGATGCCGCCATCGCTGCTGCTCAGGTTGCTCAGGCTGCCGTGGCTGGCGCTCAGGTCGGCCTGGGTGAAGCCACTGACCGCCTCGCTGAAGGTGATGGTCACCAGGCTGGTTTCGCCGGCGGTGAGCGTTGTGTCCGACACGACGATGGTGGCGGTCGGGCGCAGGGTATCGATGGCGAAGTTGTTCGACACGCTGGTGCCGGTCCCGGTGTTGCCGGCCGCGTCGGTATAGCCACTGTTGTTAAGGGTGATGACGTTGCTGGCGTTGGTGATGTTGCCGGCCGGCGTGAAGGTCGCCGTCCAGGTGATGCCGCCGTCGCTGCTGCTTAACGCGCTCAGGGTGCCGCCGGCCACCGTCAGGTCGCTGTTGCTGAAACCGCTCACTGCTTCACTGAAGGTGATGGTCACCTGCGCCGTCTGGCCGATGATCAGCAAGCTCTTGTCGAGGACCACGGTCGCGGTGGGGCGCACGCCATCGACTGCATAGTTGTTGGACGTAGTGATACCACTGCCGGCGTTACCCGATGCGTCGCTCACCCCGACGTTCTGCAGGGTGATGACATTGGTCGCGCTGTCGATACCCGCCGTCGGCGTAAAGGTGGCAGTCCAGGTGACACCGCCGTCGCTGCTGCTCACCGCGCTCAGGGTGCCATTGGCACCGGACAGGTCCAGGTTGGCATTGGTGAAACCGGTCACCGCCTCGCTGAAGGTGATGGTCACCAACGAAGTCTGGCCAATACCCATGTTCGGGTTGGAGAACACGATGGTCGCCGTTGGCCGCTGAGTGTCGATGGCGTAGCTGTTGGACGTGGTGGTGCCGAGGCCGGTGTTACCGGCCACGTCGGTATAGCCGCTGTTGTTGAGGGTGACGACGTTGCTGGACTGGGTAATGCCCGAATTCGCCACCAGGGTGGCGGTCCAGACGAGGCCATCGCTGGTGGTCAGGTTGCTCAGCGTGCCGTTGCTGGCGGTGAGGTCATCCAGGGTGAAGCCGCTCACCGCCTCGCTGAAGGTGATGGTCACCTGGGAGGAGCCACCGACGTTCAGCGACGTGTTGCTGACCTCAACGGTCGCGGTCGGTCGCTGGGTATCGACGGAGTAGGTGTTGGACAAGGTGACACTGCTGCCGGCGTTGCCCGCGGCATCGGTGTAGAGGGTGTTGTCGAGGACGACAACGTTGCCGCTGCTGTTATTGCCGGCGTTCGGCGTCAAGGTCGCGGTCCAGTGGATGTTGTCACTGGTGCTCAGGTTGCTCAGCGTCCCGTTGGACGCAGTGATATCGGCCAGGCTGAAACCGCTTACCGCTTCGCTGAAGGTAATGTTCACCGTCGTCGAGCTGCCAGCATTCAGTGCAGAGTTGCCGACCACCACGCTCGCGGTCGGGCGTACGGTATCGATGCTGTAGTTGTTGGAGGTGCTGGTACCGGACCCCGCCACACTCCCCGCCACACTGGTGACGCCCGTGTTGTCCAGGGTGATGACGTTGCTGGCGCTGGTGACCCCCGAATTCGGCGTGAAGGTCGCCGTCCAGGTGATGCCGCCGTCGCTGCTGCTCACCGAACTCAGGGTACCGTTGGCGACCGTCAGATCAGAGTTGGTGAAGCCGGTTACCGCCTCGCTGAAGGTGATGGTCACCGTAGCGCTATTGCCGATGTTCTGGGCGGTATTGCCAACCACTATGGTGGCGGTGGGCGCCGGGCTGAAGGCGCCGATCTGTCCCGACGTGTCGCTGGCAGTGCCAAGGGTGTTCAACGAATCACCGGCGTCGGCATTACCGCTACTGCCTGCGCCACCCCCGCCACCCACGCCAACGTTGCCGGTGAAGCTGACGGTGCTCGACTGGTAATTCAGGTTACCGGCAACCAGGATGGCACCGGCGGCGTCACCGCCCGCCGTACCTGCCGTGGCGCTGCTACCGGCAGAACCACCGCCGCCCGCCGCCAGGTTGCCGATGAACAGGGTGCTGGTCATGTTGACCGTGGCGCCTGCGGCAATCGCCATCCCGCCGGCAGCGCTGCCACCCTTGCCCGCAAGCGACGTTCCGGCCAGGCCATAGCCGCCCGCACCGCCACCACCACCGATGGATCTGGCACCGAAGGTGGCCTTGCCGCCGTCACCGCCCTTGAAGTAGTCGTAACCCGGTGTCGACGGGTAGTCGCCGCCCGCGCCGCCAGAGGTGGTGCCACCCTTGCCGCCCAGGGGGTCGCCGAAACCGTCGCCGCCAACGCCAATACCGCTGGAGGGTTGGCCGACGCCGTAACCGGCACCGCCCGCACCGCCGCCCTTGCCACCGTAGCCCGAGCCACCGCCACCACCATAGGCGGTCGGCTGCGAACCGGAGTATCCACTACCGCCGCCACCGGCGGCCGCGAAGTTGTAGCGAATCACCGAGTGGCTGATGTTCGTCGTGCCACCGCTGACCAGAATACCGGCGCCCAATGCGTCGCCGCCCGCACTGCCATTGACTCCAGGGGTCGAGCCACCGTCACCGCCGTTACCGGAGACCAGGCCGCGAGCGATGATCAGCCCGTCGAGGTTCACCGTGCCCGACTTGATCTCCAGCACCCGACCGTTGTACTGGCCATCGAGGACGATGTCGGCCGTGCCGTCCTTATTGGTGTCGCCCTGGATGGTCAGGCTCTTGTCGATCACCAGCAGGGAGTCGCCGGAGGCATGACCGTTCAGAGCAATGGTGGTGCCACTGAGTGCCGGCGCGAACTGGATGGTGTCGCCATTTACGGCCCAGTTGATCGCTTCACGTAGCGACAGGCCACCACCGTCGGCGAGGTCGGCCGCCTGGTTGGCGCCGAAGGTCAGGTTGGCGCCGCTGTCATCGTTGGTAGTGACAGTGAGGATCGCCAGGCTGTGCAGGTAGGCCGCTTCGGAGGTAGCCGACAGCACCGGCCGCGCCTCGATGGCGCCGGTTGTCACTTCCAGGTCCCAGTCCGAGCCATTACCGGTGCGGTCATCCGAAGCGGCGATATCGCGCCCGGTCAGGCTGGCCAGTTCGTTGACGAAGGCCTGCCCGCGCTCGCCCTGGGCGGTGTTGCAGGCATAGATGAGGATGTCGCCGCCGGCATGCATGCTGGCGCCGAGCTGGCTGAGGGAGTTGCCGTAGTCGGCGATGTTCTCGGCGC
>NZ_JACVBX010000032.1 GCF_014852585.1 Pseudomonas sp. PDM18
GCCTCATCCAGGGTCGCGACCTCAACCTCATGGCCGGTGGCGACCTGCTCAACGTCGGCACCCTGCGCGCCAGCCACGACCTCAACGCCGTGGCCGGTGGCAGCATCCTCCAGGGCGGCCTGGTCGATGCGGGCGAGCGCGTCAGCCTGCTGGCCGGCGACAGCATCCGCAACGCCCTCGCCGGGCAGATCCGCGGCGACCAGATCGACCTCACCGCCCTGCGCGGCGATATCGTCAACGACCGCACCGCCGTCACGGCCAGCATCGGCGGCAGCGAATACAAGAGCTTCCTCGACGCCGGCGCCAGCATCACCGCTCGCAGCGACCTGAGCCTGGACGCCGCCCGCGACATCACCAACCGCGGCGCCCTCAGCAGCGGAGGTGATGCCTACGTCAGCGCCGGCCGCGACATCAACCTCGAAGCCGTCACCGACGCCAGCCGCCTGCGTGACGTGCAGAAAGGCGGCCACCATGTCACCACTACCACCGTCGAGCAGAACCACGGCTCCAGCCTGAGTGCGGGCGGCAGCCTGACCCTTGATGCCGGGCGTGACCTGAACGTGATTGGCAGCAAGGCCAGCGCCAAGGGCGACCTGACCGCCAGCGCCAGCCGTGACATCAACCTGCGCTCCGTCGAAGACAGCGCCAACGTCGAGGTCCGCAGCAAGACAAGCAACAGCCGAACCCAGGAGCAGACAGGGCAAACCCGGCAAACCAGCGCTGAACTTGTTTCCGGTGGCGATCTGCTGGCGATGGCGGGGCAGGACCTTAACCTCACCGCCAGCACCATCAGTGCCAGCAACGAGGCTTACCTCTACGCGGCCCGTGACGTGAATCTGCAGTCGGCAGCCGAAACGGACAGCCACTCGCTCAGCAAGACCAAGCGCAGCAGTGGGCTGCTTTCCAGCTCAGAGAAGAAAACCGAAGGCAGCAGCCTTTACACCACCCAGGCTGGCTCGCTGGTCAGCGCCGACAAGATCGCCATTCGCGCCGGCCAGGACATCGGCGTCAGTGGCAGCGACGTCGCCTCCACCAACGGCACCAGCCTGCTCGCCGGGCGCAACGTCCTGATCGACGGCGCCACCGAAAGCACCGACACCAGCCATGCCGAATCGAAAAAGAAATCCGGCGTGATGAGCAGCGGCGGCATCGGCTTCACCATCGGCTCGGCCAGCAGCAAGGCCACCGACACCAACCACACTGAGCAAACCCGCGGCAGCACCATCGGCAGCGTGCTCGGCAACGTCGATATCCAGGCTGGCAAAGACCTCACCATCCGTGGCTCCGACGTCATTGCCGGCAAGGACATCAACCTCATCGGGCAGAACGTCAGCATCCTCGAGGCACAGAACCAGAACCGCAGCGAGGAGACCCGCGAGCAGAAGAAGAGCGGCCTGACCCTGGCCCTTTCCGGTAGCGTCGGTAGCGCGGTGAATACCGCCTACCAATCCTCGAAGGAAGCGCGCCACGAAGACGACAGCCGTCTGGCTGCTCTCAAGGGCATCCAGTCTGGCCTGACCGGTTATCAGGCGTGGCAGGCATCCCAGCAAGGGGGCGGCATGAGTGCCGACACTGCTGGGCAGTTCGTTGGCATCGCCATTTCCCTGGGCTCTCAACAATCCAAGTCGAAAACCGTTCAGGAACAGAGCGTCGCCCAGGGCAGCACCCTGACGGCCGGTAACAACCTGAACATCCTCGCCACTGGTGCCGGCAAGGTCGGTGAAGACGGCGACATCCGCATCCAGGGCAGCCAGCTCAAGGCCGGCCAGGATGTCATGCTCGCCGCCAACCGCGATCTTGTTCTCGAAGCCGCCTCCAACACCCAGAAGCTCGACGGCAAGAACAGCAGCAGCGGCGGCAATATCGGCGCGAGCATCGGCTTCGGCTCCAGCGGTGCAGGCATCAGCATCTTCGCCAACGGCAACAAAGGCACCGGCTTCGAACACGGCAACGGTACCACCTGGACCGAGGCCACCGTCGACGCCGGCCGCCAGGTCACCTTGATCAGCGGCCGTGACACCAACCTCATCGGCGCACAGGTCAATGGCGAGCAGATCACCGCCAAAGTCGGCCGCGACCTCACCCTGCAAAGCCTGCAGGACACCGACGAGTACAAGTCCGAGCAGAAGAATGTCAGCGGCGGCGCCAGCTTCACGCTCGGCACCATGACCGGCAGCGGCTACGTCTCGGTCGACAAGAGCAAGATCCACTCCAACTACGACAGCGTGCAGGAGCAGACCGGGCTCTACGCCGGCAAGGGCGGCTTCGACATTGAGGTGGGCAATCACACCCAGCTCGACGGCGCCGTCATCTCCAGCACCGCCAGCGCCGACAACAACCGCCTGAGCACCGACACCCTCGGCTGGCGCGACATTCGCAACGAGGCCGACTACAAGACCCAGCAACAGGGCATCAGCGCGAGCACCGGCGGCAACGAAGGCAGCGCCTTCTTCGGCAACATGCCCAACGGCATGGTTACCGCCTACACCCATGGCGATAGCGACAGTGGCACCACCCGCTCGGCCATCAGCGCCGGCACCATCGATATCCGCAATGGCGAAGCCCAGCAGCAGGACGTCGCCAGCCTGAGCCGCGATGTCGAGCACGCCAACGGCAGCATCAGTCCCATCTTCGACAAGGAGAAGGAACAGCGCCGCCTGCAGGAAGTGCAGCTGATCGCCCAGATCGGCAGCCAGTCGATGGACATCATCCGCACCAACGGCGAGATCAAGGCGAACGAGGAAGGGCGCAAGGCGCTGGAGAAGGACGGCAAGTACCCACCGGGTGAAGGCGCTTCGGCCGATGAGATCAAGAAGTACAACGAGGCCCTGGTCAACTCCAAGGCTTACCAGGATGTAATGCGAGAGTACGGCACGGGCAGCAACTACCAGCAGGCTGCCCAGGCTGTCACCGCAGCGCTTCAGTACCTGGCCGGCGGCGATATCGGTGGGGCCGTGGCGGGCGCTTCAGCGCCTTACGTCGCGAAACTGATCAAGGACCAAGCTGGAGACAACGACACCGCCCGCATCATGGCACAGGCGGTACTCGGCGCCATAGTGGCGAACGCCCAGGGCAACTCTGGCGTGGCGGGAGCGGCGGGTGCTGCGACGGGTGAGCTGATTGCGGCGAGCTTGTATCCCGGCAAGAGCGCTCAAGACCTGACGGAGAATGAACGCCAGATTGTTTCGGCGCTTTCCACGCTGGCGGCGGGGATGGTGGGCGGCTTGGCGACGGGAGATAGCGCTGGCGTTGTGGCAGCGGCCGGGGCTGGTAAGACGGCGGTTGAAAACAACTTCTTGAGTGGAAACCAGGTCAAAGCGTTTGATCAAGAAATGCAGGAGTGCACCAAGGCCGGAGACTGCGGCAAAGTCATCGATAAATACGTCGCCTTGAATGACGAGAATCGCAAGATGCTGCAGGCGACCTGCGCTGAGAAGCCTTGGGTTTGTGGTGATTACATGAAAGATTTGGTCAACACAGGTCTGAACAGGGTCGACCCTTCTCGACCAACCTTCTTCGGTGGAATTGAGAACGAAAATGTC
Organism: Pseudomonas sp. PDM18; assembly: GCF_014852585.1. Classification (GTDB taxonomy): domain Bacteria; phylum Pseudomonadota; class Gammaproteobacteria; order Pseudomonadales; family Pseudomonadaceae; genus Pseudomonas. The sequence continues at coordinate 3,543 of NZ_JACVBX010000032.1, forward strand.
AGGATGATGATTCAGTATGAGAATGGCTTGGATCTGCAATATATAAATTCGAATACAGATACCTTGTCCAAGGCGTTGGTATTTGCTTCGCAGTCTGAAAATGCCATGTTATTTTTCGGTGGGCTGGCCAATTTGACCAACGCATCGGGGAAATCAATAATCACTGGTACGGGATTGGGTATGGCCGCGAATGGAGGTGTCCAACTTGCGACTGGTAATACTGGTGATAAGTTTGATTGGGTAGGCTTCATGGCCGCTGGTGTCACGGGAGGGATGTCTGCCGGGCAAACTCTTATTCCAACTGTTCAGACAAACGTGGGAGGAGCATATATCGCTAGCCAGTTGAGTGGGCAGAACTCTGTTGACGCAATGATGGGTGCAGTGATTGGCTCGAGTTTAGGCTATGGTGTTGGTTCCGTAATTACAGGGAATCTTGAGAAGAGCTACGTTAATAGTCTGTTCGGGCTTTCAGGGAACAGCGTAAATGCACTGAAGTATTCAGAGATTTCGAGCTTCCCGGGGTCGTATCTGTTGAAAGAAACGCCTATGAGCCCCGTTCCTGGTATTTTGGGTTCTATAATTGGCAACTCTTTTTCTGAGGCGGCTAATAGTGCGGCACTCAAAAATGCTGGCAGGAAAGATTAGTATGCGGCGTCTGCTATTTCTGGTTTCTTTGTTCGTTATTGTTTTTTTTACAATGTTCCTGGGTCTTTCGTTAATATATTTTATTAATACGGTTGAGTACGATGGTGGGGTGAGGTTTAGTTATTCGTATTCGGCCTTTGTTTATATTATAAAGGCTAGCTTAGGAGGGGGGCTGCCTACTTCATTTGGGTTATGGTTGTATATTGTTTTTGTGGTGAAAAAATAACAACTCTGGAAATGGTCGTAAAGAGGATAAAGGAGAAAGATTTATTTTTCTACTCTAAAGCTGGCTGGCAAGTCAGGATTAGAGTTCTGAATATAAAGCTGTCCCCTTTTTTCGTCCAGGACCAATAGTCCGGTTTCAGTGCTAATGACTGTGGCCGAAAAAATCGAGAAGCAGGCTAAGAACAGTGTAGTGAATTTGGCTGGTTCACCATTGACCTTCAAGCAGGTAGAAAATGCACTGAGCGCTAAGCCAGTTGATGGTTTGAAGAGTTTGTATCTTCTGAAGGATGGTGAGTTTAAGGTGATTGAGGTTGGGCGATGAGCATAACAATGGCGCTTGAGATTCAAGTTGGAGCTACCTTAGAGGATATAGCTAGCGCTCTGTCGTCTTTGGGGGAGAGCTGCAGTCTGGGTGATACTAGATTGGATGCAAGCTTCGACAGTTCAGGTTGCCAATTTTCAGTTCGTTGTTTGGAGCAGCCTGAGGGGATCGTGGCCGAAGGGTGCTCCATGAGTTGGATGGTTGGTTTAAGAGGGGCGTTTCATTGTCGAGGAGGTAATCTTTCTGAAAGCTGGGTTGATATAAAATCATTTCTTCATGAGTTGTCATTGAAAATTGAGTGCGGCTTTGTTTTGTCGTTTCAATATGAAAGTATTTACGCGATTAGGGATTTTGATGGGTTGTCTTTTAATAGAAGTATGATTGATTAAAGGTTGCAAAAGGGGCTGGGACGGCTGAGATACCCGCTACTTCTGCAATTGCACGAGCGAGCTTATACAACGACCTTCGAGCAGTTCAAGCAAAAGACCAACTCATTGGCACTACTTTGCCAGCTGCGAAGGCTCCCGTTACCGTTACTGCTGAAGGTAGTGTTGGTGGGAAAGTATTCCAGGCAGCTCGCTCTACCATCGTTGCTGATCCTAATAAGCCGACGCTTATTGCGAATTTGATTCCGCCAGAGAAACCGAACTCAACGATGGCTAATGCTCATGCCGAAATTGCAGTGGTTCAGCGATCATACGATGTGGGACTAAATCAGGGGCAGAACATGTCAATTATTGTTCGAGGTGAGAGAGCGTGCTCATACTGCACTTTATCTAATAATCTCTTGGCAGCCACTGAGCGTTCTGGATTGAATAGTTTGACTTTGGTGGAAGCGGAAACTGCCAGAATATTTACATGGGTGCGCGGCACTGATGGTTGGAAGTGATGATTGATGATGAGAATTTCTCGACCTCTTTGAGATTGAGCTATCGAGACAAGTCAATGCCACTGCTGGGAAATGTCGTGGATGATCCTGTTTGGGGGACCATCGTGCACGCAATTAAAGGCTCATTTGAGCTGGGCGGTTATGTGCGATTGGAGTTATTAGTCCAGTCTCCTCTTTCACTAAACAGTTAACTATGGATTCTTTGCCGGGGAGATTCAGGCTGGATGTTCTAACTCGCTCGCTTAACCCCAAGGAGGAATACCTTGAGTGGTGGGAGTTAGCGGATTCACCTTTTAGAGGTACGGTTCAATTTTGGTGATGATGAGTTCGACTCTCGAATGGTTTGCACTGACATCTCAGTAGCAGAAGTTATCTTCAAAGAGCTTTATGAAGCGGGAAATTTGGAGAAAGGGCTATCTCAAATGCGTTCCCCGTGGAATACAAAGCCATAAAGCGAGGCACATAAATAGCCCCGGCACTGCCGGGGCTATTTGTTTCTACCGCTGTAACTCCCTACCGCCCGAACCCCCTCCGTTCATGCTCGGCCCGATACAACGACTGCGCATCGGAGACCGTCACTCGCACCGCCCCTGACAGCAGCCAACAGATCAGCTTCATCCCCGTCGACTACACCGGCGTGCCCTTCGCCGCCGTCGACCCGACCGCTGCCGACACCTTCCGCCTGCCGCAGGGCCAGTACGGCCTGTTCATCCGCGCCACCGATCCCGGCGCGAACTACCTCATCGAAACCAACCCGGCCCTCACCGACCTGGGCAAGTTCCTCAACTCCGGCT
>NZ_JACVBX010000033.1 GCF_014852585.1 Pseudomonas sp. PDM18
TTGGGATAGGAGCTTGACGATGACCTACTCTCACATGGAGAAACTCCACACTACCATCGGCGATGCGTCGTTTCACTACTGAGTTCGGGATGGGATCAGGTGGTTCCAACGCTCTATGGTCGTCAAGCAATTCTTTATGGACGCTCGTGGCAAGTGCACACGCTCATCCAGATTCGGGTATGTGACAGGTAATTTGCGGTTCACACGAACTTTCGGTTCGTTACGTCTTCACCGTACAACACACAAATTGTTTGGGTGTTATATGGTCAAGCCTCACGGGCAATTAGTATCGGTTAGCTCAACGCCTCACAGCGCTTACACACCCGACCTATCAACGTCGTAGTCTTCGACGGCCCTTCAGGGGAATCAAGTTCCCAGTGAGATCTCATCTTGAGGCTAGTTTCCCGCTTAGATGCTTTCAGCGGTTATCTATTCCGAACATAGCTACCCGGCAATGCCACTGGCGTGACAACCGGAACACCAGAGGTTCGTCCACTCCGGTCCTCTCGTACTAGGAGCAGCCCCTCTCAAATCTCAAACGTCCACGGCAGATAGGGACCGAACTGTCTCACGACGTTCTAAACCCAGCTCGCGTACCACTTTAAATGGCGAACAGCCATACCCTTGGGACCGGCTTCAGCCCCAGGATGTGATGAGCCGACATCGAGGTGCCAAACACCGCCGTCGATATGAACTCTTGGGCGGTATCAGCCTGTTATCCCCGGAGTACCTTTTATCCGTTGAGCGATGGCCCTTCCATACAGAACCACCGGATCACTAAGACCTACTTTCGTACCTGCTCGACGTGTCTGTCTCGCAGTCAAGCGCGCTTTTGCCTTTATACTCTACGACCGATTTCCGACCGGTCTGAGCGCACCTTCGTACTCCTCCGTTACTCTTTAGGAGGAGACCGCCCCAGTCAAACTGCCCACCATACACTGTCCTCGATCCGGATAACGGACCAGAGTTAGAACCTCAAGCATGCCAGGGTGGTATTTCAAGGATGGCTCCACGCAGACTGGCGTCCACGCTTCAAAGCCTCCCACCTATCCTACACAAGCAGGCTCAAAGTCCAGTGCAAAGCTACAGTAAAGGTTCACGGGGTCTTTCCGTCTAGCCGCGGATACACTGCATCTTCACAGCGATTTCAATTTCACTGAGTCTCGGGTGGAGACAGCGCCGCCATCGTTACGCCATTCGTGCAGGTCGGAACTTACCCGACAAGGAATTTCGCTACCTTAGGACCGTTATAGTTACGGCCGCCGTTTACCGGGGCTTCGATCAAGAGCTTCGCTTTCGCTAACCCCATCAATTAACCTTCCGGCACCGGGCAGGCGTCACACCCTATACGTCCACTTTCGTGTTTGCAGAGTGCTGTGTTTTTAATAAACAGTCGCAGCGGCCTGGTATCTTCGACCGGCATGGGCTTACGGAGTAAATCCTTAACCCTCGCCGGCGCACCTTCTCCCGAAGTTACGGTGCCATTTTGCCTAGTTCCTTCACCCGAGTTCTCTCAAGCGCCTTGGTATTCTCTACCCAACCACCTGTGTCGGTTTGGGGTACGGTTCCTAGTTACCTGAAGCTTAGAAGCTTTTCCTGGAAGCATGGCATCAACCACTTCATCATCTAAAAGATGACTCGTCATCAGCTCTCGGCATTAAGACCCCGGATTTACCTAAGATCTCTGCCTACCACCTTAAACTTGGACAACCAACGCCAAGCTGGCCTAGCCTTCTCCGTCCCTCCATCGCAGTAACTAGAAGTACAGGAATATTAACCTGTTTCCCATCGACTACGCTCTTCAGCCTCGCCTTAGGGACCGACTAACCCTGCGTCGATTAACGTTGCGCAGGAACCCTTGGTCTTTCGGCGTGGGAGTTTTTCACTCCCATTGTCGTTACTCATGTCAGCATTCGCACTTCTGATACCTCCAGCAAGCTTCTCAACTCACCTTCACAGGCTTACAGAACGCTCCTCTACCGCGCATCTTACGATGCACCCGTAGCTTCGGTGTATGGTTTGAGCCCCGTTACATCTTCCGCGCAGGCCGACTCGACTAGTGAGCTATTACGCTTTCTTTAAAGGGTGGCTGCTTCTAAGCCAACCTCCTAGCTGTCTAAGCCTTCCCACATCGTTTACCACTTAACCATAACTTTGGGACCTTAGCTGACGGTCTGGGTTGTTTCCCTTTTCACGACGGACGTTAGCACCCGCCGTGTGTCTCCCACGCTGACACTTCCAGGTATTCGGAGTTTGCATCGGTTTGGTAAGTCGGGATGACCCCCTAGCCGAAACAGTGCTCTACCCCCTGGAGTGATACGTGAGGCGCTACCTAAATAGCTTTCGAGGAGAACCAGCTATCTCCGAGCTTGATTAGCCTTTCACTCCGATCCACAAGTCATCCCCTACCTTTTCAACGGGAGTGGGTTCGGTCCTCCAGTCAGTGTTACCTAACCTTCAACCTGCTCATGGATAGATCGCCCGGTTTCGGGTCTATACCCAGCGACTAAAACGCCCTATTAAGACTCGCTTTCGCTACGCCTTCCCTATACGGTTAAGCTCGCCACTGAATATAAGTCGCTGACCCATTATACAAAAGGTACGCAGTCACCTAACAAAGTAGGCTCCCACTGCTTGTACGCATACGGTTTCAGGTTCTATTTCACTCCCCTCTCCGGGGTTCTTTTCGCCTTTCCCTCACGGTACTGGTTCACTATCGGTCAGTCAGTAGTATTTAGCCTTGGAGGATGGTCCCCCCATATTCAGACAAAGTTTCTCGTGCTCCGTCCTACTCGATTTCACTTCAAAGAACCTTTCACATACGGGGCTATCACCCACTATGGCCGCACTTTCCAGAGCGTTCTGTTAGATTCAAAGAAGCTTAAGGGCTAATCCCCGTTCGCTCGCCACTACTAAGGGAATCTCGGTTGATTTCTTTTCCTCAGGGTACTTAGATGTTTCAGTTCCCCTGGTTCGCCTCTTACACCTATGTATTCAGTGCAAGATACCCAGCTTATGCTAGGTGGGTTTCCCCATTCAGAGATCTCCGGATCAAAGTCTGTTTGCCGACTCCCCGAAGCTTATCGCAGGCTACCACGTCTTTCATCGCCTCTGACTGCCAAGGCATCCACCGTATGCGCTTCTTCACTTGACCATATAACCCCAAGCAATCTGGTTATTGTCTCGAACGTGAAGACGACATTCGCCGAAAATTCGCGCTTGAACTCGCAAATTTTACCTTGACTTGAATAATCACCAGTGAAAGAGATTATTCAGTCTACTTCTATCACATACCCAAATTTTTAAAGAACGGTTCTGGCACAAAGACCAGACATCAATGTTCGTTCAACCTGAACATTCATGTCTGAGCTTTCGACGATTAATGGTGGAGCCAAGGAGGATCGAACTCCTGACCTCCTGCGTGCAAAGCAGGCGCTCTCCCAGCTGAGCTATGGCCCCATCGGATCAGCAGCACACCACAACAATTGGTGGGTCTGGGCAGATTCGAACTGCCGACCTCACCCTTATCAGGGGTGCGCTCTAACCAACTGAGCTACAGACCCAATCGTCTAACCAGTGAATCAAGCAATTCGTGTGGGAGCTTATGAAGAAGCTGAGATCTTCGATTAAGGAGGTGATCCAGCCGCAGGTTCCCCTACGGCTACCTTGTTACGACTTCACCCCAGTCATGAATCACTCCGTGGTAACCGTCCCCCTTGCGGTTAGACTAGCTACTTCTGGAGCAACCCACTCCCATGGTGTGACGGGCGGTGTGTACAAGGCCCGGGAACGTATTCACCGTGACATTCTGATTCACGATTACTAGCGATTCCGACTTCACGCAGTCGAGTTGCAGACTGCGATCCGGACTACGATCGGTTTTATGGGATTAGCTCCACCTCGCGGCTTGGCAACCCTCTGTACCGACCATTGTAGCACGTGTGTAGCCCTGGCCGTAAGGGCCATGATGACTTGACGTCATCCCCACCTTCCTCCGGTTTGTCACCGGCAGTCTCCTTAGAGTGCCCACCATAACGTGCTGGTAACTAAGGACAAGGGTTGCGCTCGTTACGGGACTTAACCCAACATCTCACGACACGAGCTGACGACAGCCATGCAGCACCTGTGTTCCGATTCCCGAAGGCACCCTCGCATCTCTGCAAGGTTCCGGACATGTCAAGGCCAGGTAAGGTTCTTCGCGTTGCTTCGAATTAAACCACATGCTCCACCGCTTGTGCGGGCCCCCGTCAATTCATTTGAGTTTTAACCTTGCGGCCGTACTCCCCAGGCGGTCGACTTATCGCGTTAGCTGCGCCACTAAGATCTCAAGGATCCCAACGGCTAGTCGACATCGTTTACGGCGTGGACTACCAGGGTATCTAATCCTGTTTGCTCCCCACGCTTTCGCACCTCAGTGTCAGTATCAGTCCAGGTGGTCGCCTTCGCCACTGGTGTTCCTTCCTATATCTACGCATTTCACCGCTACACAGGAAATTCCACCACCCTCTACCGTACTCTAGTCAGGCAGTTATGGATGCAGTTCCCAGGTTGAGCCCGGGGATTTCACATCCATCTTACCAAACCACCTACGCGCGCTTTACGCCCAGTAATTCCGATTAACGCTTGCACCCTTCGTATTACCGCGGCTGCTGGCACGAAGTTAGCCGGTGCTTATTCTGTTGGTAACGTCAAAACAGCAAGGTATTAACTTACTGCCCTTCCTCCCAACTTAAAGTGCTTTACAATCCGAAGACCTTCTTCACACACGCGGCATGGCTGGATCAGGCTTTCGCCCATTGTCCAATATTCCCCACTGCTGCCTCCCGTAGGAGTCTGGACCGTGTCTCAGTTCCAGTGTGACTGATCATCCTCTCAGACCAGTTACGGATCGTCGCCTTGGTAGGCCTTTACCCCACCAACTAGCTAATCCGACCTAGGCTCATCTGATAGCGCAAGGCCCGAAGGTCCCCTGCTTTCTCCCGTAGGACGTATGCGGTATTAGCGTTCCTTTCGAAACGTTGTCCCCCACTACCAGGCAGATTCCTAGGCATTACTCACCCGTCCGCCGCTGAATCCGGGAGCAAGCTCCCATCATCCGCTCGACTTGCATGTGTTAGGCCTGCCGCCAGCGTTCAATCTGAGCCATGATCAAACTCTTCAGTTCAATACTGCTTGGGTTTTGAGAAAACCCTAAACTTGGCTCAGCAATCGCATGCTCTATTTAAAGAGCTAAAACTCTCGAATTCACGAGTGTTACTTGCGCTGCTGATAATCAGTCGATCATCAGTCTTACATCACAAGCACCCACACGAATTGCTTGATTCAACTTGTTAAAGAGCGTTTGGCTGAGGCTTTCG
>NZ_JACVBX010000034.1 GCF_014852585.1 Pseudomonas sp. PDM18
GTCTCGCGGTTCGGGCTGGACACCGAGCCGGAGTCGAGGTGGTCGCGGCCGATCACGATGGGTGCCTTCAGCTCGCCGCTGCGGACCATTTCGTTGAACGCCAGGCCGAGCTTGGCGCGCTGGCCCAGGCCAACCCAGCAGATGCGCGCCGGCAGGCCCTGGAAGCTGATGCGCTCGCGAGCCATGTCCAGCCAGCGGTGCAGGTGGGCGTCGTCGGCGATCAGCTCCTTCACCTTCGCGTCGGTCTTGTAGATGTCCTCGGCGTCGCCGGACAGCGCGGCCCAGCGGAACGGACCCACGCCACGGCAGAACAGCGGCCGGATGTAGGCCGGGACGAAACCGGGGAAGTCAAAGGCGTTGGCCACGCCCTCTTCCTTGGCCATCTGGCGGATGTTGTTGCCGTAGTCGAAGGTCGGGATGCCCTGCTTCTGGAACGCCAGCATGGCTTTGACGTGCACGGCCATGGACTGCTTGGCGGCTTTCACCACGGCAGCCGGGTCGGTCTGCGCGCGGTCGCGGTACTGCTCCCAGGTCCAGCCGGCCGGCAGGTAGCCGTTGAGCGGGTCGTGGGCGGAAGTCTGGTCGGTGACCATGTCCGGGCGCACGCCGCGCTTGAGCAGTTCCGGGAGGATTTCCGCGGCATTGCCCAGCAGGGCGATGGAGATGGCCTTGCCCTCGGCGGTGTACTTCGCGATGCGCGCCAGGGCGTCATCGAGGTCCTTGGCCTGCTCGTCGACGTAGCGGCTGGCGAGGCGGAAATCGATGCGGCTCTGCTGGCACTCGATGTTCAGCGAGCAGGCGCCGGCCAGGGTCGCGGCCAGCGGTTGGGCGCCGCCCATGCCGCCCAGGCCGGCGGTGAGCACCCAGCGACCCTTGAGGTTGCCGTCGTAGTGCTGGCGGCCGGCCTCGACGAAGGTTTCGTAGGTGCCCTGAACGATGCCCTGGCTGCCGATGTAGATCCACGAGCCGGCGGTCATCTGGCCGTACATGGCCAGGCCCTTGGCATCCAGTTCGTTGAAGTGTTCCCAGTTGGCCCAGTGCGGCACCAGGTTGGAGTTGGCGATCAGCACGCGCGGGGCATTCGCGTGGGTCTTGAAGACGCCGACCGGCTTGCCGGATTGCACCAGCAGGGTCTCGTCTTCATTCAATTCCTTCAGGGTCTCGACGATCTTGTCGTAGCACTCCCAGTTGCGCGCGGCGCGACCGATGCCGCCGTACACCACCAGCTCCTTGGGGTTCTCGGCAACTTCCGGGTCGAGGTTGTTCATCAGCATGCGCAGCGGCGCTTCGGTCAGCCAGCTCTTGGCGTTCAG
>NZ_JACVBX010000035.1 GCF_014852585.1 Pseudomonas sp. PDM18
GCTTGTATGGCGTTAGGGTAGGAACCTGTCGGGGGTGGAGGGACAAGACCCGCTTCTGCAAGCCAGACGGTAGGAGACTTCCCCCACCCACGCGCTCACGACAAGCGCCGATAAGGAATCCATCGGACTGGGTAGCCCCCCAGACCGACGATACCGGCAAGCCTGCGCCACTGTGAGCCCCCGACAGGCAGTTCCATCTTCAACGTCGGAGAGCCCCATGACAAGCCAGGTTGCGGTGATCGGAATTGATGTCGCCAAGGATTCGCTGAGTGTCTGCGATGCTCGAACGGGCGAAGTATTCGAGCTACGCAATGAGGCGTGCTCAATCAGGAACTGGCTCAAGACCCTGCCGCCCGGCTGCTCCATCGCCATTGAAGCGACGGGGATCTACCACGTCCTGGTTGCCACCTTGGCCCATGCCCGTGGCTGTCGGATCTACGTCATCAACGGCTATCGCCTGAGCAACTACCGCAAGGGTATTGGCGGGCGAAACAAGGATGATCGCAGCGATGCCCAACTGCTGGCCCGCTACCTGGCCCATGAGCAGGCGCAGCTGGATCCTTGGCAGCCGCCGAGCAAGGTGTATTGCCGCCTGCAGGCCATGCTGCATCGCCGAGCCGTGGTCGTTCGTAGTGCGACGTCTCTGCGCCAGAGTTTTTCTCAGGACCGGCAGCTGGCGAGTGCGCTAAAGCCAGTTCTCCAGCGCATGGCCGCCTTGGAGAGGAAGCTGGAAGCGACTATCCAGTCCGTGCTGGAGGATGCAGGCCTGACCGCTCAGAGCAAGCGCTGCCAAAAGGTCGAGGGTATCGGCCCACTGACGGCCGCCGCCTTGAACATGGCGTTCCTGCGCGGATATTTCCGCAACAGCGATGCATTCATCGCCTTCATAGGTCTGGATGTACGTCTGAAGGAATCGGGCCGCTACAGCGGTCGGCGCAAGCTGACCAAGCAGGGAGACCCTGAAATCCGCCGCCTGCTGCACAACGCAGCCATGGCTGCAGCCCGCACGCAAAGGTGGCAGGCGGTCTATCAAAGCTACCTGGCACGCGGACTGCAAAAGATCGAGGCGCTGACCGTCCTCGCCCGCAAATTGGCCCGGATTGCCTTTGCCCTGATGACGACTCAGCAACCGTATCGGACTGCGGCCGATACGGTGGGGTAGACATAGAATCTCCTAC
>NZ_JACVBX010000036.1 GCF_014852585.1 Pseudomonas sp. PDM18
GACTTGTAAGTTGTTTTCACCTGCTTCAGACCGCCAGTGACTAGATTTCCAGATCGTGGGCGAGCGAGGGTCGGAGCAGGGTCTTCCTGATAAACCCGAACGGTTGCCTGGGCTCAAAGCCCGTTTCTGCAAGTCAGGGTTGGAGGTGAAATCATGGAGCAAGAGTCAGCGGTCGTTGGAATCGACATCTCGAAAAGCTTTCTTGACGTGTTCGTCAGTACCCAATCTTCGTTGCAGCGTTACGCCAACGATGTTCCTGGCAGAGCCAAGCTTGCCTGCGATCTCCTGGCACTGGCCCCGCAGTTGATTGTCGCTGAGGCGACGGGAGGTCTGGAGCGCCTGTTGATCGCGGAACTGGCAGCACAGAATCTGCCATTGGTCGTGGTCAATCCACGACAAGTCAGAGACTTCGCCAAAGCGTCTGGGCAACTAGCTAAGACTGATGCTCTGGATGCTCGAATTCTTGCTGCTTTCGGCCTGGCTGTTCGACCAGCAATCAGGCCACTGCCTGAAGCGCAAACGTTTGAGTTGGCCGACTTGCTTGGGCGGCGGCGCCAGTTGGTCGACATGCTGGTGGCGGAGAAGCTGCGTTTGCAGCAAGCCACTGGCAAAGCTCTTCGCCGTGATATCAAGCTTCACATTCAGTGGCTGGAGAAACGCCTCAGGGCCAGTGATGCGGGTTTGCACGATGCCATTGAAAAGTCACCGATCTGGCGAGCCAAGGATGATTTGCTGGCCGAAGTCAAAGGCATCGGTCCTGTTTGCCGGCTAACTCTGCTGGCTTTACTACCAGAGTTAGGCCAGTTGAACCGAAAACAAATTGCCGCCCTGGCTGGGGTTGCCCCCTTCAACCGAAACAGTGGCCAGTACCGGGGAACCCGTCGGGTATGGGGCGGGCGGGCTGAGGTGAGGAAAGTCCTGTACATGGCCACTCTGACTGCCATTCGCTGCCACAACGAGGTGGTGCGCAACTTCTACCAACGCCTGAAAGATCAGGGTAAACCCAGCAAAGTGGCCTTGGTCGCTTGCATGCGCAAGCTGCTCACCATCCTCAACGCAATGCTCCGTGACCAGGCACCTTTTCGGCCCAAAATAGCTTGACGCCGAACACGGTTGCTCGCCCGAGGGGGCGAAAC
>NZ_JACVBX010000037.1 GCF_014852585.1 Pseudomonas sp. PDM18
TGCCCAGCCACAGGTCGCCGGCGTTGCCGTGGGCGATGATCTGCACCGAAGCGGCGCCAGGGTGCGCGGCCAGGTACTGGGCCATCTGCTGCACGCCGTTGCCGCGGCTGTCGAGGAACACCACGTCGGTGTTGGCGGCCACGCCCTGGAGCAGTTGCTGGGCATCTTGCACACGCGAATCAACGAACACTACGTTGCGCCCGCTGCCGGCTACCGCGCCCTGCCCCGCATCGCTGCGGGCGTCGCTGGTGGCGGCATGGGAGTCGGCGTTGTCCTTGCTGGCGCTGCTCGCGCCGGCCTTGTCGGCCGCGGCGGCATCCTGGGCGTCAGTGGGCTTGGCCGCTTCGACGGCGGTCGCAGCGACCGCGCCGTCGAACATCATGCGCGGCTCCAGCGCCATGATCAGCGTCGGCTGGGAAATCCCGGTTACTTGCTGGCGACGCGCAGCCTCGCCGAACACGCGCTTGATCCACTGCATGCAATGCACCTCTTGGTTCCGCGCGGCTGACGGCCGCGGCGACCATTATTGTCAGTTGTTCTTGATGCGAATCACGTTGGCCGCGCTGGCGCTGCCGTCTTCCCAGAAAGAGAGCTTGCTGTACTGCTCGAACAGATCCGGCGGCAGCAGCGTGCGGCGCTCCTGCAGCGACACTTTCGGTCGCACGCGATGCAACCCGCTCACGCCCAGTGCTGCGTCGAAATCCGGCGCGTCGTAGGCGAGGTTGTCGAAGTCGTGCTCGAACCAGGGTTCGTCGATGAACTGGTAGACCAGCCGCAGCACCTTCTCCGGGCTCTGCACCAGCAGGTCGTAGTCGATCAGCAGCAGCGAGTCGGCCTGTTCGCCGTAGAAGGCTTCCTTCAGCGCGCTCCAGGAAAAGCCCACCAGACGGTTGCGCTGGGCCAGCGTCTCGACACGGCTGTAGACGGTGTTGCGCTCGTTGGCGTCGGCGAACAGCTTGGTGTTCTCGAAGGGGTTGGCGCGGAACAGCTTTTCCAGGCTGTCCATGATCCAGGCGACGTTGCGCACGCAGGCGATGACCTTGCCCTGCGGGAACAGCTCGCGCAGGGCCGGCAGGTTGGCGCACCAGAGACGGTTGGTGTCGAACACCACGGACTTGTCGTGCTGGTCGGC
>NZ_JACVBX010000038.1 GCF_014852585.1 Pseudomonas sp. PDM18
CACGTCGACGGTGTAAGGACGGTTGGCCGTGACACTGCTCTGGTTGCCGGCCGCATCATGGGCCACCAGGGTAGCGTCGATGCTGCTGCCCTTGGCCAGGTCGGTGCCCGATACCTGCACGCTCCAGGATCCATCGGCCGCTACCTGGGCACTGTAGGCAGTGCCATTGAGGCTGAAGGTCACCAGGTCGCCAGCCTTGAACTCGCCACCGGCCTTGCCGCTGACGGTCTGGTTGGTCGCGGCTTCCGCGGCGTTGACGATGTCATCACCGGCGATCACGTTGACGCTCAGGGTGGCGACCGGTGCGGTGACGTCCACGGTGAAGCTGCGATCGGCTTCGATGCTGCTCGCATTGCCAGCCGCATCGTGAGCCACCAGGGTGGCGTGGATGCCGGTGGCCTTGGCCAGGTCGGAACCGGCTACCTCGACGCTCCAGTTACCTGCAGCATCTACAGCAGCGCTGTAGGTGGTGCCGTTGAGCTCGAGGCTGACCAGATCGCCGGCCTTGAACTCGCCACCGGCCTTGCCGCTGATGGTCTGCTGGATGGCTGCTTCGGCGGCGTTGACGATGTCGTCACCGGCCACGGCGTTGATGGTCAGGGTCGCGACCGGTGCAGCCAGGTCGACACTGTACGGACGGTTGCTGAGTACCTCGGTGGCGTTACCCGCACCATCGTGGGCTACCAGGGTGGCGTTGATGCTGCTGCCCTTGGCCAGGTCGGCACCGGCTACCTTGACGCTCCAGGTGCCATCGGCCGCTACGTCGGCGCTGTAGGCAGTGCCGTTGAGGGTGAAGGTCACCTTGTCACCGGCCTTGAAGTCACCGGTGGCCTTGCCACTGATGGTCTGCTCGGCCTTGGACTCGTCGATGTTGACGATGTCGTCACCGGCGATGACGTCGATGATCAGACCGGCAATCGGTTCCTCGATCTTCACCTCGTACGCATGCTTGGCGGT
>NZ_JACVBX010000039.1 GCF_014852585.1 Pseudomonas sp. PDM18
CCGCTTGTGTCTGCAAAGCTCGATAAGCTCGAAGGTGAGAGCGACGGGAGGCAAGCTGCAGGTCCGCGGTGTTGGTCGCACGAGTAGGAGCCCAAGCTGCCTCCCGCCGTCCTCTGACCTAGCCCGAACAGTTGAACGAGTGAACCTCGAACCACAAGCGTGGGCAGTCAGAGTGCTCTCGTCGAACAGTTTACGAGGATTGGCTCATGACAACAGCTTGGGTAGGTATCGATGTTGCCAAGGATTCACTCGCCGTTTGGATCCGGCCACAAGGTGTACTCGTCAGCGTTTCCAATGACGCAACGGGATATCAGCAATTGCTGGAGCTCTTTGCCCAGGACAAGCCGGGGCGGATCGTTCTGGAGGCCACGGGCGGGTATGAGCGAGGTGTGCTCTTTGCCCTGCTGCGGGCAGGCCATGTCGTTTCCCGCCTGAATCCAACTCGAGTACGAGCATTCGCTACAGCGATGGGCAAGCTGGCCAAAACCGATCCGATTGACGCTTCGGTACTGGCACACCTGGCCCAGGTTCTTGAAGAATCGCCCAGCCAGGCGCCCTCGCCAGCGCGCGAGCGGCTGCTTGCGCTGGTCCAGCGCCGCGAGCAATTGGTCTGCCAGCGCGATGATGAGCGCCGCCGGTTGCCGCAGGCTAGCCAAGCCTTTGTCCGGGATTGCCTGGAAAATGCCATCAAGACCCTGCAAAGCACCATCCGACGTTACGACCAGGAGATAA
>NZ_JACVBX010000003.1 GCF_014852585.1 Pseudomonas sp. PDM18
CAAAAGATCGAGGCGCTGACCGTCCTCGCCCGCAAATTGGCCCGGATTGCCTTTGCCCTGATGACGACTCAGCAACCGTATCGGACTGCGGCCGATACGGTGGGGTAGACATAGAATCTCCTACAGGGGGAGCGCGGCGTCATGCCTACTGGAACAGATTGGCCATCACACAAAACGTCAGCAATGCCTGGTCGGTATCCACATCCAGCTTGCGCATGGCGGAGATCTTCTGCGCGCTCACCGTCTTCACACTGCGGTTCAGCAGCAGCGCGATGTCCCGCACGCTCATCCCCGACACGAAATGGCGCAGCACTTCGTACTCCTTCACCGACAGGCTGGCGATGCGTCCCTCCACATCATCCCCGCTGGACAGCACGCTGTTCGAGGACTGCATGCCCGGCCCGCGGTAGATGCGGTCCTGGGATAATGCCTTGAGCGCCACGAGGATCTCGTTGAGGTCGCCGTTCTTCAGGATCACCCCCGACACACCCAGGTCGTAAAGGCTGGAGAGGATCAGCGGGTTGGACAGCATGGTGAGGATCAGGATCCGCGTGTCGGGGAAGTTGCGCAGCAGGAACTCGATCAGTTTGATTCCGTCGCCATAGGTCTGGTCGCCCGGCATGTTGTAGTCGGTGATGACGATGGCCGGCCGCTGCTCACGGTACAGCGCCACCAGCTCGCTGGAGTTGTGCGCCTCACCGATCACCTCGAAGCGATCGTCCCGTTCGATCACCTCGCGAACCCCCATCAGGACGATGGGATGGTCGTCCGCTAGTGCCACTCTGACTTTTTCCATGAGTTTCTTGAGTCCCAACATTTGCGATCGTCGGCCGGCCACAGAGGCACGGCCACTCTTCCAGAGTAGCCCCGGTTACCGAACAGGCTCTCAGAGGCTGACCAGGGCCGCCTCGATTCGTCCCAGCAGCGCGTTCACCGCCGCGGACAGTTCCGGCCCGGCGGGCTGCGCAATCAGCGCCTCCTCCACCGAGCCGCAGGCATCGCTCAGGCCATGGGCCCGGACCACCGCCAGCGCGCCACGCAGGCGGTGTACCTGCTGGCGGACGGTCGCCAGGTCGCCGGACTGCAGAGCATCGGTCACCCCCTGCATGTCCTGGCGCATGGTGCGCAGGAACAGATCGCGCATCTTCTCCGAGACCTCGATCCGGTCCTGCGCCGGCGCCTGTTCCTGCTGCTGGCTTTGCGGTGGTTCGGCCGTCACATGGCCGCAGACCTTGAGCAGGCCGTCGTGCAATGTGCGCAGGCTCATCGGCTTGACCAGCCAGGCGTTCATCCCCACTGCCATGCAGCGTTCGCCCTCCTCGCGCAGGGCGTTGGCGGTCACGCCGATGATCGGCAGCCAGCTGTCCTGGCGGCGCAGCTCGCCGACCAGTTCGTAGCCGTTCATCACCGGCATGTTCACATCAGTCAGCAGCGCGTCAAAGGCTCCGGGCGCCCACCGCTGCAGGGCCTCGCGCCCGTTGCTGGTCAGGGTGACGCGGCAGCCCAGCTCCTCGAGCTGCTCCTTGAGCAGCGCCTGGTTGATCGGGTTGTCCTCGGCCACCAGGACCCGCAAGCCGAGCTTGCCCAATCGGGCGACACGGGGAGTCTGGCGGGCCTCGCCACCTCCGCCCTGCTGCGCGAGGCGCAAAGCCTGGGCGATGCCGGACAGATGGTAGAGGCTGACCTCCCAACCCTGGGCTGAAGCCTGTGGCTGCACACTGCCCTCGGTCAAAGCATTTACCCGCGCACCGCTCCACAGCTGCTCGCCACTGGCCTCGAGCAGGTCCAGCAGCACCGCGCCGGGCGGAACGTCCGGCGGCAGCTCTTCCTGAACCAGCGCCGAGCCGCCCCAGCAGTCGACCCAGGCGGCCAGGTTCTGCGCCAGTTCCTTCACCGGCGCCCGCACGTAGACCGGTTGTGGTAGCAGCGGCGCGTCGGCAACCGATGGCTGAGCGTGCTCCAACACCGGCAGCGCCAGGGTAAAGGTGAAACTGCTGCCCAACCCGGTTTCGCTGACTACCCGCAGTTGTCCACCCATCAGGTCGCTCAGTCGCGCGCAGATCGACAGGCCCAGGCCGGTACCGCTGACCGTGTGCTCGTGACCGTGAGCCTGGTAGAAGGGTTCGAACAGCCGCTGCTGCTGCGCGTCGGACATACCGATGCCGGTATCGGTCACCTGCCACTGCAGGGCCGCCTCGCCCTTTTCGCCGGCCACGATGCGCAGTCGCAGCACCACGCGACCGATGTCGGTGAACTTCAGCGCGTTGCTCAGCAGGTTGGCGAGAATCTGCCGGATACGCGCAGCATCGCCGCGCACCAGGCCCGGAACATTCGTGTCGATGCAGGCGTAGAGCTGCAGCTCCTTGCCCTCGGCTACGCCGGCATAGCTGGCGACCACGCCCTCCGCCAGCTCCAGTGGGTTGAACTCCACCGCCTCCAGCGCCATCTGCCCGGCCTCGATCTTGGACACATCGAGGATGTCGCTGATCAGTTGCAGCAGGGTCGAGGACGAACGCTGGATGGTGGCGAGATAGTCGCGCTGCTGCGGGGTCAATTCGGTCAGGCCGAGCAGTTCCAGGGTGCCCAGCACCCCATAGAGCGGCGTGCGGATTTCATGGCTCATCGTGGCGAGGAACACCGATTTCGCCTCGCTGGCGGCATCCGCCGTGAGCTTGGCGTCGGCCAGCATCTGCTGCGCCTGCTTGTGCGCGCTGATGTCGTTGAAGGCGCAGAGCACCACATTCTCGCCCCGGTAGCGGGTCGGCGCGAAGCTGGCGTGCAGCGCGCGTCCTTCCACTTCGAAGACCAGCTCGCCGTTGCCCTCGCCAACCCGTCCGCTGAGGTCCCAGTCGCGGCTGATGCGGGTGATGGCCTCGCCATCGCCCAGCCATTGCTCGGCCAAGCGGTTCTGCATCACCACCTGGTGGCTGCCATGGCGCAGCACGCATAGCGCCACCGGCGCGGTCTGGATCACCGCGCGACTGAAGGCATCGCTCTCGACCAGATCAAGGTGCGCCTGGCGTGCTGGCCTGATCACGCGACGCGAATACCAGGAGATCGCCAGCCAGCCACCCGCCAGGCTGCCCAGGATCAGCGCCAGGCCACCAAAGAACTCCCATTTGGCATAGCGGAAGAAACTGCGATAGCTCAGGTGATAGAGCCCGGTCCAGCCACCGTCGAACTCGCTGCGAATCTTGAATACCAGACCGTCAGTGTCGATGTTGAGCCCATCCGCATAGTCCTTTTCCGAACCGGGGACATCGATCAGCACGTTACCTTGTGGGGTGATCAGCTCCAGTTCGTCGAAAACCGGGCGATCGAGTATCTGCTCCATGTCATTGATCCGCCCCAGATCCAGCAGCGATACCGCCACCACTCTGCGGTCCAGGTCCGAATCCCACCAGAGCTCATCGGGCAGGTCGAGGCTGACATAGGCCAGCAGTTCGCGACTGCCTCCGGTGTAGTTCTGCGCCTTGGCCCAGTGCACCCGGCTGTCACTGCGCTGGGGGGAACGTGTTTCCAGCACCTGGCGCACCTGCTCGATCACCGGCAGGTAGGTGCGTCGGGTCACTGGGCGAAGATCACGGAAGTTGCCGATGGCGGGCACCGCCAGGCTGGTCGGCCCGTTGAGGTCGAGCACCAGCACTTGCGGCGACGGGAAGGATGAGGTGCTCCAATAACTGCTGTAGAAATTCGCCAGCATCACGCCGAAAGAGAAAGTCCCGGCCCTCGTCTGTGGGCCGCCGCCACGCACCTGCTGTGCCAGGGTGAAAGGCATGGCGAAGGAGAACTCCCGTCCTTCGTGGATCTCCATACCGTGCTCGCTGACCAGCATTCGACGTTGCAGGGGGATCACGTCCAGGTCCTGGCGCTGGGTGGAAGCGTCGCTCTGCTGGGCGATGCGGTTGAGGAAAGCCTCGTGCTCGTGGAGGTCCCCGACCAGCCGGCTGAAATGGAAATGCACCTTGTCACGCTCTTCCTGCACCAGCCGGCCAAGCGCCCAGTAACAGGCGCCAACGAGTATCAGCGCAAGGGAGACGGCACACAGCAAGACGATATTCAGGCGTAGCGAGGTGCTCGCCAGTTTACGAATCGAGCCGTTGTCATGTTCCTTCATGCGAAGCATCCGGTGTCGCGGAAAGTGGCGGCGGAGGGCCCGCCGGATACCAGCAGACTGTAGATGTGAGTCAGGCATTAGGCGACCCGTCGGCCCCTTGGAGGCCGACGACCGCCCTGACATCTGCGATGTTTCTGCCGTGGATCAACGAGCCATCGCGGAGCGTTCCTGGAGCAACTGGCGGGTGAATACGGCAGGCGGCACCGCCTCGGAGAACAGGAAGCCCTGGGCGCAATCACACCGCAGCCGACGCAGCAGCGCCAGCTCGTCCGGGTGCTCCACGCCTTCGGCAATCACCTCCAGCCCAAGCTGCCGGCCGAGCTTGACGATGCTCTCCAACGCCGCTGCCAGCCCATCGTCGTCGACGCACCCGTGCACCAGCGCGCGATCGATCTTGAGCTCCGTGAAGGGGGTCGAAACCAGGTTGTACAGCGAGCTGTAGCCCTGGCCAAAATCGTCCTGGGCAAGGCCAAAACCCTTCATGCGCAAGCGGCAGGTGCCAGCATAGTAGTTCGCTGGGGTTGCCGTGCTGCTGCATTCGAGCAGTTCGAAAACGATGTGCGCCGGCACTCCGCCACGGGCAGCGACGAAGGCTGCGAGCCGATCCGGCAGGTCCGGATCATCCAGCAGATGAGTCGGCAGGTTGACCGCCACCGTCAGATGAAAGCCCAGCTTGCCCCAGTCGGCCTGGGCCTGCAGCGCCTGTTCGAGTACCACCCACAGCAGCGCATCGTCCAGCCCGGCGGCAGTCAGCGCCGCCATGAAGCTGCCCGGCTGCAACACACCATAACCAGGGTGCTCCCAGCGCACCAGAGCCTCCGCCGCAACGATGCGGCCGTCGATCAGCGAAGCCTTGGGCTGAAACCATGCACAGAACTGCCGCTGCTCCAGAGCCTGTTCCAGCTCCTCGCGAGTCGGCACTGGAATATCCGGTGCGCGGCGCTGCTCCTCGCGCTCCAGGCGTGTCACGAGCTTCTCCAGCAGGCGGCGGATCACCGGCGCGCGGGCGGGCTTGGCGATCTGTTCGAGCACGGTGATGCCATGGGCGCGGGCCACCATGCAGGCACTGCCCATCAGCGGGCGCGAAGCCGAACTCATGATCGCCAGCAGCGGCGGATGGCTCAGTGCGGCCAGCCGCTGGATCAGTTGCACGCCGTCAAGGCCGGGCATCATCAGGTCGCTGACCACCAGGTCGAAGCGTTCCCGTTCCAGCCAGCGCAGCGCCTCGGCGCCATCCTCGGCGGCGCGCAGCTGCACGGCACCCTGCTCGCGGAACAGGTTGATCAGGTATTCGCGCTGGAAGGGCTGGTCTTCGACGATCAGGATTCGCTGATGTCGCATGGCGGCACCTCCGCGGGCAGGCTGGTCAGGCATTGGCGCAAGGTGCGCAGGTCCACCGGTTTGAGCAGGCAGAGGTTCATGCCGGCAGCGAGGCAACGTTCGTTCTCCTCGTGCATGGCGTTAGCCGTGGCGCCGACGATCGGCCCACGATAGCCGCGCTGGCGCAGCGCACGGGCCAGTTCATAGCCGTTGAGATGGGGCATGTTGACGTCGGTGAGCACCACGTCGAAGGCATCGGGCTGCCAGCGCGACAGCGCCTGCCGGCCATCGGCGGCCAGTTCGACTGCGCAACCGAGCATCTCCAGCTGGTCGCGCAGGATCAGCTGGTTGATCGGGTTGTCCTCCACCAGCAGCACGCGCAGGCCCAGACCGATATCGGGCAGGGTCTCGGCCAGACGCGCGGCCTCGCTGCTGGCGCAGCCCTGCGCTGCTGCCAGGGCACGACGCAGTCCTTCGAGGTTGTAGCGACCCACATGCCAGTCGCAGCCTTCCTGGCGTGGCTGCTCGCCGCCCAGGTCGGTCACCAGTACCCGGCAGCCCCGCCAGCCGGGCAGCGGCTTGCGGTCATGGGGATTGAAGCGCAGGTCCACCAGGACACTGGAAGCATCCTCCTCCACCGGCTGGTCACAGGCCACCACCTGGGCCCGCGCGCCCCAGCGGGCAATCCAGCCGCAGAGGCTATCGGCCAGTTCACGGGTCGGAGCGTGCACCCACACCATCGAGTTGCACAGCCTGGGGGCGCTGGAAGACTGCCGATCCACGCATTGCAACGGCAGGCTGAGGGAAAAGCTGCTGCCCAGCCCCACGTCGCTGACCACCCGCAACTGCCCGCCCATCAGCTCGGTCAGGCGCTTGCAGATCGACAGTCCGAGCCCGGTACCACCGGCCATGCGCGCCTGGCCGGAGACCTGGTAGAAGGCGTCGAAGAGGTTCGCCTGCTGGTCCTCGGGAATGCCGATGCCGGTATCGGCCACCTGCCAGTGCAGGGTGTCGTTCCAGCCCTCGCCGGTCTCGGCGCGCACGCGCAGCACGATGCGTCCGCTATCGGTGAACTTCACCGCGTTGCTCAGCAGATTGTTGAGAATCTGGCGGATACGCGTGGCGTCGCCCAGTACCCGCTCGGGCATCTGCGAGTCACAGCAGGCATAGATCTGCAGGCCCTTGGCGCGAGCCGCCGCAGCGTATGACTGGACGCTGTCGAGGGTGAGTTCCAGCGGCGAGAACTCCACCGGCTCCAGGCCCAGCTGGCCGACTTCGATCTTCGATACATCGAGCACATCACTGATCAATTGCAGCAGGGTCGAGGACGAGCGCTGGATGGCGCGCAGATACCCGGACTGCTGGTGATCCAGCGCCGTGCGACCGAGGAGCTCAAGGGTGCCGAGCACGCCATACAGCGGTGTCCGGATTTCATGGCTCATGGTCGCCAGGAACAGCGTCTTCGCCTCGTTGGCAGTGTCCGACAGGCGCTTGGCTTCAGCCAGCGCCGCCTCGGTCTGCTTGCGCGCGCTGATATCGCTGAAGGCGCAGCAGAGCACTTCCTCGCCCTTGTAGCGGGTCGGCGTGTAGCTCAGGTACAGATGCCTTCCGGTATGGGTATCCACCTCTTCCGAGCCGCCCTCCTCGCCACTGCTGAAGCCGCGCTCCAGCCAGCCATGGCTCCAGTAACGACGCTCATCGCCGCTGCCCAGCCATTGCTGGGCGAGGCGGTTCTCCAGCACCACCTCGGCATCGCTGCGCCGCAGCACACAGAGCGCCACCGGCGCGGTCTGGATCATCGCGCGGGAGAACCCCTCGTTCTCCACCAGCGCATCGAGACGGTGCTGCGCCGGGCCGATCAGGCGCCGGTTGATGCGTCGGCACATGCCCCATACCAGCAGCGAGCAGCCCAGCAGGAAGGCCAGCGATGCGAGGATCCTGGGCCACATCGGCAGCAGCAGGTCGTACAGGTTGAAGTAGTAGATCAGCGACCAGTCGGAGCTGCCCAGGTGCTTGAGCAGCGCCAGGTGGCTGGGCAGCAGGCCGGGCCCGCTGAAGGCGAAGTTGTCGCCGTCCCACAGGTCGCTGAACTGCAGGCCGAGTTGCGGTGTGACCGCGCTGCCGAGAATCGCCCGGTGCTCACGGTCCAGCAGCAGGAAGCGCCCGGCTTCGGGCACACCGAAGGCCGCGGAGAGGTCAGCGCCGAACAGCTCGAGCCCCAGCCAGCCGTTGTCCTGCTCGCTGGTCACGCGGGTGAACAGGTACTGCCGCGCCTGCGGGTCGGTCGGGTCGGCGAGCCAGCGCACCTGTCGCTCTTCCGTCGGCGTACCAGGTTGCGCCAGCGCTTCGAGCACCGACGGCGGCACCACGGCGTTGAGCGCCGGCGCCCCGTACAACCGCGTCACCGTGCGATCGTCTTCGGGGGAGACATAGATCAGGTTCAGCCGCTTGGCCTCCATCTCCTCCAGGTCGCGCCCGGACAGCGCCAGGCTCCAGCTGGAACCGGGCTCGCCGAGGGTGACGAAAATCTGCTCGTGGGGCGGCACCGGCACGCTCAACTGGCGCCACTGCACCATCGGCTCACGCACTTTCCAGGTCACACCCCGGCTGATGTGCTCCAGCAGCGATTCGCGCTGGCCGAGGTAATCCTGGGCTTCGTACATGGCCGCGTTCATCTGCCGACGCAACTGCGACACTTCGCTATTGAGGCTCGCGGCAAGGAACAGGCTGAGGGTGAAGAAAAGGCAGGCGATCACCACCCCGGCCAGCAGACGAAGAAGCTTTCGGGCCGCCTTCGGGGTGGAAAAGGACGAATCCTGACGACGAAGGAACTGCTTGAGTTTCATGGCCGCCAGCCTGGCGAAAAGCTTGCCAGGCGGACATCAGACAAATCTAAAAAGTGGGGATCAGATAAATCTAAAAAGTGGGGAAATGCGAGCGGTCGCTCAGCGCGTCGGGTTAACCATCGAGCAACCCGCTCGCCCGCTGCACCCGCCGCTCCGTCGCGGCCTCAAGCACCTGCCAGCCGCGACCGGCGCTGGCCAGGGTGAACCATTTGCGCGCGCGGGTGATGCCGGTGTAGACCAGCTCGCGGGTGAGGATGGGGTTGAGGCTGTCGGGCAGCAGCAGCGCGGCGTGGGTGAACTCCGAGCCCTGGGACTTGTGCACGGTCATGGCGAATACCGTCTCCACCGCCTGCAGGCGGCTGGGCAGGATCCAGCGGATGGCGTCGGTACCGTCGCCCGCCGGGAAGGCCACTCGCGCCACCCAACGCACCGAGCCGTCGTCGGCCGCCTGCGGCAGTGCCAGGGTGATGCCGATGTCGCCGTTCATCAGTCCCAGGCCGTAGTCGTTGCGGGTGACCAGCACCGGGCGACCAGCGAACCAGCCGCTAGCCGTGGGGATCAAGCCTTCGCGTTGCAGCAGGTCGCCGATCAGGCTGTTCAACCCCTCCACGCCCCAGGGCCCGCGGCGCAAGGCGCAGAGCAACTGGAACTGACCGTGGGCTTCCAGCACCTGCCTGGCCCAGCCATCCAGCGCAGACTGAGCGGCGTTGTCCGCTGGCCGCGCACCGCTGACGACGCGCAGGTAGTGGGCGTAGCCGACCGGGCCGAACAGGTCGCCACCGCGCCCGCCGTCGATCACCAGATCCCGCAGGCTGCGGGTTTCCTGGGCGTCCACCGCGATGCGGGCGAGGTCTTCGTGCTGCGCCTTCCACACCTGGCGCAGGGCCGGGATATCGCCGGCGTTGACCGCCTCGGCCAGCTGGCCGATACCACTGTCGGCGCTGAAACGGTGGCTATGACGAAGCATCGCCACGGCCTGGTCGAGATCGGTGCCAGATGTGTCCAGAAGCGTGGCGTCAATCGATTCGCCGGTCACGGCCTCCAGCCAGTCGCGGGTGGCCGGGCGGTAGTGACCTTCGCGGGCGCGGCTGCACAGCTCGCCGAGCACTGCGCCGGCTTCCACCGAGGCCAGCTGGTCCTTGTCGCCCAGCAGGATCAGCCGCGCGCGCGGCGGCAATGCGGCGAGCAGCGAGGCCATCATTTCCAGGTCGACCATCGAGGCTTCGTCCACCACCAGCAGCTCCAGCGCCAGAGGGTTGCCGGCGTGGTGGCGGAACTGGCGGCTATCCGGCCGGCTGCCGAGCAGGCGGTGCAGCGTGGTCACCTCGGTCGGGATCGCCTCGCGCGCAGCCTCGCCATTGGCCAGCCGTGCGAGGTCCAGGCGCTGCACGGCGCCAGCGATGGATTCGTTCAGTCGCGCAGCCGCCTTGCCAGTAGGAGCGGCGAGGCGGATGCGCAGAGGCCGCCCTCCCTCCCCCAGCGCCAGGCTTTGCAGCAGGGCGAGCAGCTTGACCACGGTGGTCGTCTTGCCGGTGCCGGGCCCCCCGGTGACGATGCCAAAGGCGTTGCCGGCGACCAGCGCGCAGGCGAGCTTCTGCCAGTCCGCCGGCGCGCCGGGCTTCTTCGGGAACAGCGCATCCAGGGCCTGACGCAGCTGGGCAGCGGGAAGCGCGGCACGCAGCGTATCGCCCTGCCGCAGACGCTGGTCGATTCCAGCGCGCACTTCACGCTCGTACTGCCAGTAGCGACGCAGATAGAGACGACGGCCGGACAGCACCAACGGCGTATCGCCAGGGCCTTCGCCGACCAGTCGCGGATCACTCAGCACGGCACGCCAGGCGTCGAGGTCGAAGCCGTCAAGCAGTACGCCGGGCAACTCCGGGGCGTCCTTGGCCGAGTCGCCTTCGGGCGGCAGCGACAGCGCAAAGCGGCTGTCAGCCAGCGTCGCCTCCAGGTCGAGGCAGACGTGCCCGCGACCGAGTTGGTGACTGGCCAGCGCGGCGGCGAGGATCAGCAACGGACTGGCGTCCGGCGCGCGTTCGACCAGGAAGATCGCGAAGGCGCGGTCCAGCTCGCGCAGCCAGCCGCGCTCGGCCCAGCGGCCGATCAGCTCGAGCATTTGCGCGGTGCTCTTCATGCCGGCACCTCCGCGCGGAACAACCGGTCCAGCTCGTCCATCAGCGCCTTTGGCGGGCGCTCCAGGTACATGCCCTGGGTCGCCGAGGAACTGCCGCGCAGGAACAGGTACATCGCGCCTCCGATATGGCGGTCGTAGTCATAGTCGGGCAGCCGCGCCTGCAGCAGCCGGTGCAGGGCGAACAGGTAGAGTGCGTACTGCAGGTCGTAGCGGTGTTCCAGCAAAGCCTCGCGTAGAGCGCTTTGCGTGTAGGCCTCGTCGTCGGCGCCCAGCCAGTTGGATTTGTAGTCGGCCACGTAGTAGCGGCCCTCGTGCTCGAACACCAGGTCGATGAAGCCCTTGAGCATGCCGTTGAGCAGGTTTACCTGCAGCGTCGGACGCGCCACGCCGTCGAGCGTATGACGGATCACGGCAGCGTCGAGACGCTGGGTATCGACGTGACGAGTGGAGAACCAGAACTCCATTTCCTTCTGGAAAGTAGTCAACCCGGCCAGGCTGACGGGCGCCGCATCGGGCACGCGGAACGCCGTGCGCAGGTACTGCCCGAGCCAGCCGGCGAGCGGCTCGATCCACTCTTCCCAGCCGCGCACGGCGCAGCGCCGGGCGATCTGGTCGCGCAGCTGTTCTTCGTCGACGTTGAAGCCTTCGTCGGCGGCCCACTCCAGCAAGCCGTGGAGGAAGCTGCCGGGGTTCGCACCGCGCGGGAAGGCGTGCAGACTGAAGGGTGCGGGCACAGATTCCAGCTCGCGGTGTTCTTCCAGGCTGCTTTCACGCAGCAGGTCTTCGCCGGCGCTGATGGGTTCGTGGGCGGCCGGTGCCGGGGCGATTTCGCTGTCGTCTTCGGTAGCCAGCGCCGCCAGCGCGGAATAGCTGGCGATCCACCATTTTTCCGCCACCCGACGGCGCGGTTCGCGGGCCGCGCCCAGCTCGCCGGCCTGCTGACCCACGAAGACTTGCGTACCGACTTCCGGTGCCGGCTCCAGGGCTATTTCCGCCTGGCCGGCCTGCAAGTCGCCCAGGCGCGCGGCCACGTCCTCGACACTCAGTGCGTTGCCGCCGCCGAGCAGGTAGCCCATGGCGCCCTTGTGCAGTTCGGGGTTCTTGCTGTTGCTCATTACCAGCGGCGCCATGCCCAGCCACACGGCGTGGCGCGCGCGGGTCAGAGCCACGTAGAGCAGGCGCATATCCTCGCTCAGGCGCTCGTCGTTAGCCTGCTGGAACGCGGCCTTGGCCAGTTCCTTGTCGCGGGACAGTTCGACCACCCGCGATTCGCCGGACTGGAAGCTCGGCGGCATGCCGCTCTTGCCGTCCAGTTCACGCCAGGTGCAGATGAAGGGCAGCAGCACCAGCGGGTACTCCAGGCCCTTGGACTTGTGGATGGTCACCACCTTGATCAGGTCGGCGTCGCTTTCCAGGCGGAGGATTTCCTCGCTGGACGGGCTCTCCAGTTGCTCGGCGAGCACCCGCAGTAACGCGTGTTCGCCGTCCAGTTCCACCGCTTCGCGCTGCAGCCACTCGGCCAGGTGCAGCAGGTTGGTCAGGCTGCGTTCGCCATCGGTTTCGCGCAGCAGACGCGCCGGCAGGGCGAAGTCGGCGAGCAGTCGACGCAGCATCGGCAGCACGCCCTGCTGTTGCCAGAGCACGCGGTAGTCGCGGAAGCGCAGCACCATGTCTTCCCAGAAGCGTTCGTCCTGGTTCAACCGCTCCAGGGTCGCCCAGTCCAGTGCCAGGCTGCGGGTCGCCAGGGCGATGCGCAGCGCGCCATCGTCGCCGGGGTCGGCGCAGGCGCGCAGCCAGTGCAGCAGGTCGACGGCTTCGGGGCTGTCGAACACCGAATCGCGGTCGGACAGGTAGACACTGGCAAGCCGGCGTTTCGCCAGTTCGCCGCGCACGGCTTCGGCTTCGCTGCGACCGCGCACGAGGATGGCGATGTCTGCCGGGCGCAGGGCGCGCCACTGGCCATCGGCGTCGCGGAAGCCGCTCTGCGCGGAACTCAACCAGCGCTGGATGGCGCTCGCGCTGCGCTCGGCCATCTGCTGGCGGTACAGCGTGGAGCCGCAGACCTGGCCGTCGTTGTCCAGTTGCCAGAAGGTCATGGCCGGCGCTTCGCTGCCTTCGAGCAGCAGCGTTTCGTCACGGCCGCGCGCCTCGACATTTAGGAACGGCACCGGGTTTTCCTGACCCTCCATCGCGAAGCGGAAGGCGCCGCGCGGATGGGCTTCGGCAAACAGGAAGCAGCGGTTGGCGGCGTTCACCATGGCCAGCGTCGAGCGGTAGTTGGTGCCCAGCGTGTAGTGCCGCCCAGCGGTGGCGGCACGGGCGCGCAGGTAGGTGTGGATATCGGCGCCACGGAAGGCGTAGATCGCCTGCTTGGGGTCGCCGATCATGAACAGACCGAGGTTTCTGGGGTTCTCCGAGATGCGGTAGACGCGCTCGAAGATGCGGTACTGCAGCGGGTCGGTGTCCTGGAATTCGTCGATCAGCGCAATCGGGAACTGCTCGCGAATCCGTTCGGCCAGGCGCTCGCCGCCATTGCCGGCCAGGGCGCGGTCGAGGCGCACCAGAAGGTCGTCGAAGCCGAGTTCGGCGCGCTTCTGCTTCTCCACTTCCAGGTTGTGCCGCACTTCGCCCAGAGCGTGAAGCAGCAGTTGCGGTGCGATCTCCGGGCGCCCCTCGGAACGCTCGACCCACACATCGATGGCTTGCAGCGCCGGGTGTTCCGGCACCACCGCCTTGGCTTTCACCTTGATCCGCGTCTGGCCGAACTTGGCGAGGTTGTCCGGTGCGTCGGCGCCTTCGCTCCAGGCATCCAGCGCTTCGATCCAGCCGGCGAACACGGCGTCGTCATCCTTGCCGCGATAGCTGTTGCCGTTGAGATCGCCGCGAAGGTTGCGCAGCAGTTCGGCGACGCCCTGGCGATCCGCCGCCCAGGCTTCACGGGCGCGGGTTTCGGCGGCAGCGAGTTCATCGTAGAACTGGCCGGTGTCCTCCAGCAGATCGGCCAGCGAAGCCGGGGCCGTGAGCGGCTGGTCGGCGAAGCGGAAGCCGGCTTCCTGCGTCGAAAGCAGCGGTTGCAGTGCGCGGGCCAGCGCTTCGGGACCGGCGTAACAATGGCGCACGGCATTGGCCGCCGCCACGCCCAGCGGGTAGAAGTTGCGTCGCCAGTAGTCGCGCACGGCTTCGGCGAGCAGTTCGCTCTGGTCGGCGGCGAGGTCCTGGGTGAACAGGCTTCCGCTGTCGAAGGCGTGCTCGCGCAGCATGCGGTAGCACCAGCTGTGGATGGTCGAGACGGCGGCTTCGTCCATCCATTCGGCGGCCAGCCGCAGCAGGCGCGCGCAGCCGGGCCAGCGCTCGGCGGCGTAGCTGTCGCGCAGTTTCACCAGCAGGCCGTCGTGTTTCTGCTCGGGCTCGGCGAAGCAGCGCGCGGCTTCGCCCAGGCGCGCACGGATACGTTCGCGCAGTTCCTGGGTCGCGGCTTCGGTGAAGGTCACCACGAGGATTTCCGGCGGGCTCAGCGGCCGTCCGAACGCAGCCTGCTCGCCGCCGTGGTCGAGGACCAGGCGTACGTAGAGCAAGGCGATGGTGAAGGTCTTGCCGGTGCCGGCGCTGGCCTCGATCAGCCGGCTACCGTGCAGCGGGAAGTCGAGAGGATTGAGCTCGACGGCGCTCATTGTTCGGCCTCCTTGCGCTGCAGAATCGCAAATAGCGGTCCGTACAGCTTCTGCGCCCAGGCCGCGAATTCCCCACTGGCGTTGAGCGCGGCGAAGTCCGGGTAGACCCGCGCCAGCGCCGCCGAAGACGCCACCTCACCGCTCAGGTTGAAGCCGCCGTCGTAGCGCTTGGCAGCTTCGCGGGCTGCACGGTCTTCGTCATCGCCAGCAGACAGCCAGGCGAACGCCGCCTTGCAGGCCACCGGCAGCGGGCGGCTCATGCCCTGGAACCAGGCATCCAGCAGCGCATCCAGTTCGGCGCGGGCTTCCTGCGCCGGCAGCGGCGGGAATTCCAGGGTGCCGGTCAGGCCGACCAGCACGCTGGTCACCGGTTCGCCACACAGTTGCAACGCCAGGTGACGCGCCCACGGGCGCACCAGTCCATGCCATTTGTAGCCCTTGCCTTCATGCAGCTTGCCGCTGACCAGGTGCAGGCTGGCGAGCTGGCCGTCGGCATTGCGGCGCAGGCCGCCGAGCCAGTCGGCCAGTTCGATGCCGGCGTGTTCGTGATTGAGTTCGCGCTGCTCGTCTTCCACCTGCGACCAGTGCTCCAGCTGTTCGCGGTAGCGCGCCAGCAGGTCGTGCAGCGGCGCCACCAGCGCCTGGGCCGAGAAGTCGCCGAAGGCTGCCAGCGGCAGCCGGCCTTCGCGGCGCAGGCGCTCGACCTGGGCGGTGAGTTGCGCTCCCAGCTGATCATCCTGCCAATGCTGTTCCACCCACGGGCGCAAGCGCTCGCAGAGTTCGAGCTGCAATTGCCAGACATCCAGGCCATTCAGCTCGAAGGGCTCTTCGTCCTGGCCGGTCAGTTGTTCCTCGCCGAAGCGCACCTTGAGGCGCTGCAGGAAGAAGGCGCCGACCGGGTTGGCGAGGAAGTCCGAGAGCACGCGCAGGCCGATGGGTGCATCCAGCACCGGTGGCGACAGCGGCGCATCATTCGCCTCGCCGTCATGCTCGCGGTGCACGTCGCGCCATTCGCGGGCGTAGGTGTAGAGGCCATCGATACCCTGCGCCGAGGGCGCGTCGAAATAGGCGCGGCTGAAGGGTTGCAGCGGGTGTTCCAGGGTTAGTCCATGCAACAGGTCGCTACCGTTGGCGCCCTGCCAGCCGGCGGCGAGGTGGTCGCGCAGCTGGCCGACCAGCACGGATGGCGGGCGCTCGCTGTTGTCGCGGATGCTTCGTCCAACCCAACTGACGTAGAGCTGGCGGCGCGCGGAAAGCAGCGCTTCGAGCAGCAGGTAACGGTCGTCCTCGCGCCGCGAACGGTCGCCGGGGCGGTAGTCGTTGCGCATCAGGTCGAAGTCCAGCGGCGACTGCGGGCGTGGGTAGTCGCCGTCGTTCATGCCCAGCAGGCAGACCAGCTGGAAGGGAATCGCGCGCATCGGCATCAGGGTGCAGAAGCTCACCGCGCCGGCGAGGAAACGCTGATTCAGGCCACCGGCATCCAGGCCGCTGAGCCAGGCCTCGCGCACCACCGAGAGCGGCAGCAGGTCGGTGAAACAGGCGTACTCGCAAGTTTTCAGCCAATCATCGAGCAGGTCCAGCAGTTGCTGGCGGAGCAGTTCGTCATGGTCGTCGGTGACCTGAAAGAAGTCTTCCAGCAGGTTGCGCAGGCGCTGCACCCAGGTCACCGCATCGGCTTCCTCGGCGAGCAGGTCGCAGGCCTTTTCCAGCGCGCCGAGCAGGCCGGCCAGCGGGCCGAGGGCGGCGGCGTCGAGACCGCCGATTTCCGCATAGGGCTGGATGCCCTGGAAGGCTTCGCCCTCGCCCACCGCAAAACCCAACAGCATGCGCCGCAGGCCGAAGCGCCAGCTGTTGGCTTCGGCGGCGGCGGGCAGGCCGAGGCGTTCGCGCTGCTGGCCATCGAGGCCCCAGCGCACGCCGGCGCCATCGATCCACCGGCGCAGTAGCGGCAGGTCGGCGTCGGCCAGGCCGAAGCGCGCGCGCACGGCGGCGACGTCCAGCAGGTCGAGTATTTCGCTCACCGCGAAACGGCTGTCGGGCAGCCGCAGCAGGTGTTCCAGCGCTACCAGCAGCGGCTCACGGCCGCGCTGTCCCTGGTCCGCCAGGGTGTAGGGGATGAAGCGTTTGTCGTCGCGGGGGATCTGGCCGAACACGGCTTCGATGTGCGGCGCGTAGGGGTTGATGTCCGGGACCATGACGATCACGTCGCGCGGGCGCAGCGTGGGGTCGGCGTCGAAGCGCGCGAGCAACTGGTCGTGAAGTATCTCCACTTCGCGCTGGGCGCTGTGGGCGACATGGAAGCGCACCGAGTCGTCGACCTGCGGGTCGACCGCCGGCCAGTGTTCGCGGGTCTCGTTGATCGGTCGCAGTTCGAGGATGTCGTCCTGCAGCTGGCCGAGCAGGCTGCCCGGCTCCACCTCGCTGAACAGATCGATGCGCCCATTGCTCACCGCACCCAGGCGCGCGCGGTAGGTTTCCGGGTCGTCGTACTGGTCGAGCAGGTTGATGTAGTCGCGGCCCTGCTTGCCCCAGGCAGCCAGCAGCGGCTGGGCGTACTGGTGTTGCTGGTCGTCACTGAGCAGCTCCGGGGTGCCGGCGCGGCGGCGCTGGCGGCGGTACTCATGGCGCAGCAGGTCCTTGTCGGCAACGATGTCGGCCCAGTGATGGCGGCAGGGGTTGTGCACGCAGAGCAGCACCTGGGCGTGACGCGCCAGTACGGCGAGAGCCTCTACCGTCTGCGCAGGCATCGCGGAGATGCCGAACACCACCACGCGGCGCGGCAGGTTCGGCAGCAGGTTGTCAGCGGCCTTGAGTTTCTCGATGAAGCGCCCGTGTACGCCGGCCCGGCTGGTGGCCAGGCCTTCGGGGCCGACATCGTCGAGCAGTGCGCGCCACAGGGCGGCTTGCCAGCGGTTGTCGGCGTCCAGCTCGCGCACGCTGCCGTTGGCCAAGCGCAGTTGATCGACGTTGCGGCTCCAGTCTTCCAGCCAGTCGGCGCGGTAGACCTGGTACTGGTCGAACAGGTCGGCCAGGCGCTCGGCCAGCTGGTGGCGCTTGCGCAGGTCGGCGTCGTCGGCGAGGAAGCGTTGCAGGGTGGCGAACTCGTCGCGCGCCAGCAGCGTCGGCAGCAGGCGCATCAGGCGCCAGGTCAGCGGGGCCTTGTCGAGCACCGAGACTTCGGGGATTTCATCGCAGCCCAGCGCACCCCGGTAGGCGCGCCAGAGGAATTGCGCGGGCAGTTGAACGTCCAGCGCGGCGGTTATGCCACAGCCACCGTCCTGCACATCGCGTCCCAGCGCCAGCTTCAGCCACTGGGCGATGCCGTTGCTCTGCACCAGGATGACTTCGTTCTCCAGCGGCGCCAGTGGGTGCAGGCTCATCCACTGCACCAGCAGGTCGCGCAGCGCTTCCGGATGGTTGCCATGGATCACCATCAGGCCGGGGGTCAGTCGCTGCTCGCTCATCGTGTCTCCTGATGCGGAGCGGGCAACTTGGGGTGCCCGCCGGGGATGACGGGCATTTCACCAAAAACCGCGCGCCGGAGCAGCCTTTTTCCCCACCTGGCGGGAGGATTTCCCCACCACCGCGAAACGCCCGACCTCTTCATTTACACAAACGGGCCCACAACCGGGCCTCTCCGACATTTTCGAAAAAGACCGCATCACCGTTCGTTCCACCGACCAGCGGCTATGCTGATTCGACGGCCGTTCCAGGCCAGCCATGGAGGAAGAGATGGGAAAGAAGAGCAAGGCGAAGAACCCGGCCCCCGAGCAGGCCGGGAAGATGAAGAACAAGGAGTACGAGGAGCACCTGCGCAAACTCTCGGTCGAACTGGTCAAGCTGCAGGAGTGGGTGGTGAGCAAGGGCCTGAAGGTCTGCATCATCTTCGAAGGCCGCGATGGCGCCGGCAAGGGTGGCACCATCAAGGCGCTCACCGAGCGAGTCAGCCCGCGGGTGTTTCGTGTGGTGGCGTTGCCCACGCCCACCGAGCGTGAGAAGTCCCAGCTCTACGCACAGCGCTACATCAAGCACCTGCCGTCCGCCGGTGAAGTGGTGATCTTCGACCGCAGCTGGTACAACCGCGCCGGCGTCGAGCGAGTGATGGGCTTTTGCACCGAGGAACAGGCCGACAAGTTCCTCGCCGTGACACCGCTGTTCGAGCGCATGCTCACCGAGTCCGGCATCATCCTGCTGAAGTTCTGGCTGGAGGTCAGCCCCGAGGAGCAGGAGCGCCGCCTGAAGGACCGCATCACCGACGGTCGCAAGACCTGGAAGCTCTCGCCGATGGACCTGAAGTCCTTCACTCGCTGGGACGACTACACCCGTGCCCGCGACCTGATGTTCGCCGCCACCGACTCGCCTTGGGCACCCTGGATCGTGGCGCCGTCTGAAGACAAGAAGCGCGTGCGTCTGAACGTGATCAACCACATCCTCAAGCACGTTCCGTACAAGACCATCCCGCAGGACGAGGTGAAACTGCCCCGGCGCGGCAAGATCGGCAAGTACAAGAGCCCCGACTATCCCATCCACTACATTGACGAGGTCTTCTGAGGCCAACCGGGGCCGGCGCCCGCCGGCCCTGGATCAATCGCCAGGCACGCCCCCGGAGCACCTTGACCTGGGGCCGGGGTGCACGCCGAACCAGCAAGAGAAAGCGGCAGGCGTACTTTCAGGCGCTCCAGCGGCTGTGTTCGCGAGCAAGCTCAGGCAATGGCGCCAAGATAACGCTCCACCTCGCCAGACAACCAACCGGCAAACGCCGCCACCTTGGCCTGGGTAGCCTGGCGCTCGGGCCATACCAGCCAGTAGGGGAAGCCATACGGCACGCGCAGATCACTCAGCGCCACCAGCTCGCCACTTTCCAGCGCCCCGGCCACCAGGCTGCGCCGTTCGAGACCAATCCCCTGCCCCATGCGCACCGCCTCGATGCTCAGGTTGGAGTCGTTCACCACGAACTCCGCCGGCTCCTGGGGCACCGCCACGCCAGCCGCCTGGCACCAGCCCAGCCAGGACTCGAAGCCTGTGACGCGCGGGCAGCAGAGGATCTCCGACGGCGTCCGGGGCAGACGTCCGCCATTGAAGTCCGGCGCGGCGACGACCACCACTTCGTCCTCGAACAAATGGTCCTGCGCCAGCCCTTCCCAGTGGCCCTGGCCGATGCGGATCGCCACATCGGCCAAGCCCTGGCGCAAGTCCATCACTTCCAGGCTGGCCAGCAGGCGCAGGCGGTACTGTGGATAAGCTGCGCGGAAGCCCGGCAGGCGCGGCAGCAGCCACTTCTGGCCGAAGGAAGGGGTAAGCGCCACCACCAGCTCATCCTCACCCGGACGCGCTTTTGCCAGACGGGTCGCCTCGGCGATATCGCGCAGCGCGCCGCGAATCTGCAGGGCATACAGGCGGCCTTCCTCGCTCAGGCGCAAGCCCCGGCCCTCGCGCTGCAATAGGATGATGCCCAGCAGGCTTTCCAACTGGCGCACCTGCTGGCTGATGGCCGAATGAGTAACGTGCAGTTCGCTGGCGGCGAGGGTCACGCTGCCGAGCCGGGCAACGGCCTCGAAACTGCGCAGGGCTGAAAGCGGCGGCAATGCACTCATGTAAGTTTTCCTAACCAAATTGGTCACTAATCGTCGCTATTTCCCAGCTGCCAAAGCCGCTAGATTCATGGCCACTTAGCGGACAGCCGCGCCAACCACGATGCAATTTCCACTAACAGGATGTGCCCATGCAACAGAAGCTTCCGCACCTGATCGGCATGCTCGACTCGCCCTACGTGCGCCGCGTCGCCATCACCCTGCGCCTGCTCGGCATCGAGTTCAGCCACCAGTCGCTGTCTGTGTTCAGTACCTATGAGAAATTCCGCGGCATAAACCCGGTGGTGAAGGCGCCCACCCTGGTGCTGGGCGACGGCCAGGTATTGATGGATTCCACCCTGATTATCGATTGTCTCGAACACCTGGCCGGGCGCAGCCTGATGCCTGCCGAGCCCGCCGCACGGGTGCGCGCCACGCGCTTGCTGGGCCTGGCCCTGGCGGTCATGGAAAAGTCGGTGCAGCGCTACTACGAGCAGCAGCGGCCGCAGGAAAAGCAGCTCGCCACCTGGCAGGAACGGGTCGACCAGCAGTTGCACGCCGCCCTGGCGCAGCTGGAGAGCGAGCTGCGCGAGATGTCGCTGGATGTCGGCGCACCGCTGGACCAGGCCGGGCTGAGCATCGCGGTGGCCTGGACCTTCGTGCAGCTGCTGCATTCCGAAGACATCCCGGCGCAGAGCTATCCGGCGGTCCGCGATTGGACGCAACAGGCCGAAGCGCTGGACGTTTTCAAGGCCTTCCCGCCGGTGTGATGCGCCCCGGCCCCGGGCAACCCTATCAGTCCCTGGGTAACTCCTCGTGCTGCTGCCGGGTAAAGCGCAGCAGGCCGAAGCAGATGAAGAAGCCGCAGAGCGCCAGCCCGGCGGCGACCAGGAAGATCGACGCGTAGCCGTGACGGGCGGCAACCAGCCCCATCAGCGGGCCGGCGATGCCCATCGCCAGGTCGAAGAACAGCGCGTAGGCGCCCAGTCCCGCGCTGCGGCTGCTGGCCGGGATGCGCAGCACCGCCTCGACGCCCAGCGACGGATAGACCAGCGACAGACCGCAACCGGTGAGCGCCGCGCCTAGCAGGGCAAAGCCCGGCCCCGGCGCCTGCCAGAGCAGCAGCAGGCCGAAGACCTCCACGCCGAGGCAGACCACCGCGACGGCAAAGCCGCCGAAGCGATTGACCATGCCGGAAAAGATCAGCCGCGCACCGACGAAGCAGACGCCGAAGGCCGTCAGGCACCAGGCCGGGTTCGCCCAGCCTTGGCTGCCGTAATAGAGAGTGATGAAGGTCGCCAGGGTGCCGAAGCCAATGGAGCCGAGCATCACGCACATTCCGTAGGGCAGCACGCGGCCGAGCACCGCGTGAAAGGCCATGCGCACGCCGGGGATGATCGGGACCTCCGCACGACCACGGGCTGCCAGCCAGCCCAGCACGGTGAGCACCAGGATGCTTACGCCCAGGCTCCAGAGGCCCAGCGAGGCCGACATGGTCACCCCCAGCGGCGCCCCGATGGCGATGCCGCCGTAGCTGACGATGCCGTTCCAGGAAATCACCTTGGCGGTGTTCTGCGTGCCCACCAGCGCAATGCCCCAGCTCGCCGTACCGATGCCCAGCAGCCCCTGCGCCAGGCCGAACAGCAGGCGACTGCCGAGCAGCAGGATCAGGCTCACCCGGGTCACGGCTTCGAAGCTGGTGGACGCCAGCACCAGCACGCCGCCGGCGCCCAGAACGCCCAGGCCGTAGAGCACGGCGCGCTTGGCCCCATAAGTATCGGCTACGTAGCCCGCCAGCGGGCGGGACAGCAGGGTGGCGATGTACTGCAGGCCAATCACCACGCCGGCGATCACCGTCGAATAGCCCAGGCCTTCGTGGACGAAGCCGGGCAGCACCGGCAGCAGCAGGCCGATGCTCAGGAACAGGACGAAGGTAAAAAAGACGGTCGCGAGGATGCGCAGGGTGACGGAGGCGGTTCGCTGCTCGGACGAGCTCATGGACGGGCCTGGCGGTGGGTGGCGGAGCGTGTTCGGGGACGATTGAAAGCAGGCTATCTATTTCCGCCGCAATTGCCAATCCGAACCTTGCTCGGCGGCAGGGGCTCCTATAGTTGTTCCAATGCCGCGCGCCGTGGCGGCGCGCTCCACTTCAACCCAGGAGATCGCCATGGATACCAGCCAGCACAGCCTGAGCGCCCTGTTCAAGCAACTGGGCCTGCCAGAAGGGCGCCAGGAAATCGATGCATTCCTCGGCAGCCACCGCCTCGCCGAGGGCCAGAAACTGCCGGACGCGCCATTCTGGAATGCCGCCCAGTCGCAGTTCCTGCGCGAGGCGCTACAGCAGGATTCGGATTGGACCGAGGAGGCAGACGAACTGGCGGTGCGGCTGTCCGACTGAGCGCCCCGCGGCGGCGCCCGTTCAGCGGCTCTACTTCAGATAAGAGCGCAGCACGCCCATGACCTGTTCCAGGTCTTCGTGGCGCTGCGCCGCGGTACGATCCTCGGCGCCCAGGTGGTCACGCAGGTGGCCTTCGAGCACTTCGGCCATCAACCCGTTCACCGCGCCGCGGATGGCGGCGATCTGCTGCAGGATCGCCGCACATTCGCTGCCCGCCTCCAGCGCCCGCTCCAGCGCCTCGCTCTGGCCCTTGATGCGCCGCACCCGGGTCAGCAGCTTCTTCTGGTCCTTGATGGTATGTCCCACGTCAAAACTCCAAAGGTATACTGGGGTATAGTATCCAGACTGATCCTACGGACCATCATCATGCAGCACGCTGCCCACCCGCAAGACGGTCGCCACGACCATCAGTTCCATGAAGGCAATCCCCTGGCCGAACGCAACACCCTGCGCGCCGCGCTGCTGACCGTGGTGATGATGGTGGTGGAGATCGCCGGGGGCTGGCTCTTCAACTCCATGGCCCTGCTCGCCGACGGCTGGCACATGAGCTCCCACGCCCTGGCGCTGGGGCTGGCGTTCTTCGCCTATGTGGCGGCGCGGCGTTTCAAGGGCGACGCGCGCTTCGCCTTCGGCACCTTCAAGATCGAGATTCTCGCCAGCTACACCAGCGCCATCCTGTTGCTGGGCGTGGCGGCGCTGATGATGTTCGAGTCTGTCGCACGGCTGCTCTCCCCTTCGCCGATCCATTACCAGCAGGCCATCGCCATTGCGGTCATCGGTCTGCTGGTGAACCTGGCTTGCGCCTGGCTGCTGCGCGGCGAGCATCATCACCACGGCCATGATCACGCTCATGGTCATGACCACCACCACGGGCATGACCATCACGACCATGGCCACGACCTGAACCTGCGCGCCGCCTATCTCCATGTGCTGGCCGACGCAGCCACCTCGGTGGCGGCAATCATCGCCCTGATCGGCGGGCTGATCTGGGGCGCCGCCTGGCTCGACCCGCTGATGGGTATGATCGGCTCGGTGCTGGTGGCTGTATGGTCGGTGGGCCTGCTCAAGCAGAGCGGGCGGGTGCTGCTGGACGCGGAAATGAACGACCCGGTGGTGGAGGAAATCCGCGAGGTGGTCGCCGAGCTGCCCTATCCGGCGCGCATCACCGACCTGCACCTGTGGCGCGTGGGCAAGTCGCGCTACGCCTGTATCGTCAGCCTCGCCAGCAGCGGCGAACTGACGCCCGAGCTGGTGCGCCAGCGCCTGCAGGTCCACGAAGAACTGGCGCACATCACCGTGGAGATCAACCTGATTCCCGCCTGAGGACGGCCCATTAAAAGACCGGAAGTCGTGGCGGCTTTGACGGCCGCCACGCCGCTGCGGCCTAATGCGCAGCCTGTCGAACCCGGTCGCCTGCCTGCATGTCCAGCTCCCGCTTCTCCACCGCCCAGCAACGCGCCAGCATCCTGCACCTGCCCGCCGGCCCCTGGACGACGGTGCTCGACTGCCTGTGCGCACGCTTCCCGGCGATCAGCCGCGACACCTGGCTGGACCGCATGGCGCGCGGCAAGGTGCTGGACAACGACGGCCAGCCCATCGGCCCCGACCACCCCTACCGCGAAGCGCTGCGCATCCATTACTTCCGCGAGGTGCCGCAGGAAGCGCCGATCCCCTTCCAGGAGAGCATCCTGTATGCGGATGAACACCTGGTGGTGGCGGACAAGCCGCACTTCCTGCCGGTGACGCCCGCCGGCCAATACGTCGAGGAAACCCTCCTCGCCCGACTCACCAGGCGCCTGGGCAACCCGCAGCTGGCGCCGCTGCACCGCATTGACCGGCTCACTGCCGGGCTGGTGCTGTTCTCCGCCAATCCGGATAACCGCGATGCCTACCAGGCGCTGTTTCGCGAACGGCGTATCGACAAGATGTACGAGGCCATCGCCCCGGCGCTGCCGCATCAGGAATTCCCGCTGGTGCATCGCTCGCGGATGGTTGAGGGCGATCCCTTCATCCGCATGCAGGAAGTGGACGGTGAGCCCAACAGCGAAACGCGCATCGAGGTGCTGGAGCAGCGCGGCGAGCTTTGGCGCTACGGGTTGCATCCGGTGTCCGGCAAACGTCACCAGTTGCGCGTGCACATGTCGAGCCTGGGCGCGCCGCTGTGCTTCGATCCGCTCTACCCAACGCTGCCGCCGCGCGGCGAGCGGCCAGCTGAAGACTTCGACAAGCCACTGAAGCTGCTGGCCCGGCAATTGGAGTTCGTCGACCCGATAACCGGTGAGGCACGGCATTTCAGGAGCCAGCTGGAACTGACCTGGCCTTCCATCAATTTCATCGATGGTCACCCTTAAGACGATCCATTTCCGTCGATTGCGGCCCGGGTGTTTTCATAGCTCCACCCCAAGGAGAGAAAGCATCGGGAGCCCGATCATGAGTTACAGCGCCAAGTCCTTTTCCGCCCTCGTCAACGCCCTGCGTGCCGACGGCATCACTCGCCCCGAACAGATGGCCCGCCAGCCCTTCCGCAATGCCCAGGGCTTCTGGTCCGCGGTGGCCAAGAAATGAACCTTGTGCGGCGACTCCCGCCTGCGCTGCGCATGGATGCGGTGATCGTCCTCTACGCCATGGCCGCGGCCTGGCTGGTGTTCTCGGGACTGTAATGCCGGGCCGAGGAGACAGACACCATTGAAAAGGGCAGCCATGGCTGCCCTTTTTCGTACCCCGCGCGGCCCTGCCGCGCTCCGTCCTCACTTCTTCAGACAAGTGCTCATGAACGCCTTGCGTTCGTCACCCTTGAGCGCCTTCTTGGTCGCATCGGCGTTGCAGGTCTTCATTTTTTCCTGCTGCGCCGTCGTGGCCTTGGTTTCGCCGCCGCCAGCCTTCAGGCAGGTGCTCATGAACGCCTTGCGTTCATCGCCCTTGAGCGCCTTGGTGGTGGCATCGGCGTTACAGGTTTTCATCTTCTCCTGCTGCGCGGTCTGCGCGGCGGTAGCGGCAAAGCCTTGCGCCGAAAAAAGCAGAGCCAGGACGAGCAGCGGAATCCGAACGGTGGTCATGGAGTGGTCTCCCAGGGTGGAATTGCCACTCTGAGCGTAGCTTGCAGCCCAGTATTCGCGAGGGCTGCGACGCGATCCTACACGTCATCCCGCCCGGCCCGCGTTGATTCGCACACGGCAAAAAAATAAAGTGGTTATATATAAATTCGAATTGATAATTTTTTGAAATATAAAAAATGCCGCAGTATGGCGCTGCCACTCATTCGGTACGCCAGGAACCTGCCATGTCGCTGTTGACCCTTCCCAATGCCCGCGAGCAAACCAAGTCGGTCCGCGCCACGGTGCTGGTGTTCAAGGACCCGCGCTCGCAGGAGCTGCTCAACCGTATCGAGCGCCTGGCGCCCAGCGAAGCCAACGCGCTGATCATTGGCGAGACCGGCACCGGCAAGGAACTGGTCGCGCGACATATCCACAAGCTCAGCCGCCGTAGCGGTGCGCCCTTTGTGGCGGTGAACTGCGGTGCGTTTTCCGAGACGCTGGTGGAAAGCGAACTGTTCGGCCACGAGAAAGGCGCCTACACCGGCGCCACCAGCAGCAAGGCCGGCTGGTTCGAATCGGCCAACGGCGGCACCCTGTTCCTCGACGAGATCGGTGACCTGCCGCTGAACATGCAGGTGAAGCTGCTGCGCGTGCTGCAGGAACGCGAAGTCGTGCGACTGGGATCGCGCACGCCTGTGCCGATCAACGTGCGGGTAGTCGCCGCCACCAACGTCAACCTGGCCGACGCCGTAGTAGCCGGACATTTCCGCGAGGACCTGTTCTACCGCCTGCACGTCGCCACCATCCGCCTGCCGCCGCTGCGCGAGCGGCCCGGCGACATCCTGCCATTGGCTGAATTCTTCCTGGAAGAGCACTGCCAGCGCCTGGGCTACAACCGTGCCTCCCTGAGCCCCGAGGCCGAGCGCAAGCTGCTGGGCCACACCTGGCCGGGCAACATCCGTGAGCTGGAGAACGCCATTCACCACGCTCTGCTGGTGTGCCGTAACCAGCAGGTACAACCGGGCGACCTGCAAC
This sequence comes from Pseudomonas sp. PDM18, assembly GCF_014852585.1. GTDB lineage: Bacteria > Pseudomonadota > Gammaproteobacteria > Pseudomonadales > Pseudomonadaceae > Pseudomonas. The sequence continues at coordinate 26,130 of NZ_JACVBX010000003.1, forward strand.
TCGCCGAGCTGCCATCGGCGCCACGCCATGACTCGCTGCGCCACGAAGCCTTCCCCCACGCCCTGGCTCCCCGCGTCGAGGCCACCCTGGAGCAGGCGCTGCTGGAACTGTTCGAAAGCAACAAGCCCGACCTCTACGAGCACGTCGAGGAAGTGCTGTTCCGCACCGCTTACCACTTCTGCCATGGCAACCAGTTGCAGACCGGCCGTCTGCTGGGCATCAGCCGCAACATCGTCCGCGCACGCCTGGAAAAGATCGGCGAACTGAACCTCAGCCGCACCGGCTGAGGTGAGCTCAGCCCGCGCCAGCTGGGGGGCGAAACCGTCCGTCGGCGATCCCCGCCCGACCTCCCCCCGCGAAAGGTTATAATCCGCGCCGTTTTTGCAGTCCGCACGCCAGTGCAAGCTGAGCGTCTACACTTCCAGGGTGCCGCCCTGGCGGGACGTCGACGGCCAGCAAACGGCACATCGTCATCGGCTGCCAGTCACCCTCTTCAAATCATCAGCTTTTAGTCATCAGCTTTCAGTCATCAGGAATGATCGTGACCAAAGACGAACTGCGCGCGGAACTGGAGCGCCAGGAGCAACGTTTCAAGGATGAACAGGGCGGCGAAGTGACCCTTTATGCCGCCCAGCCCGAACCCGGCAAGAAACCCTGGCGCAAGCGACCCAGCGTGCAGGACAAGGCCTTCGACCGGGAACTGGAAAGAATCGAAGAAGAACGACAGAAAAAGGATCAGGAAGGCGCTTCCGTTTAAATCGCAGGTACGGCCCCAGGCTGAAAGACCCGCCCGAATCCGTTGTGGGGAGTCTTGAAGCGATGGGCGAGCAGCGCTCCGTGGGGGAGCCCGCCAGTTGGCCTGCAAACACTCATCCGATGGGCCGGCGGCCCGCGTGGAAGCATTGCAAACTTTTTCCACCCTGCCTGAAAGCGCCGTGCGACGAGGCGTCGCGCAAATTGGAGAAACCGTTTCAGGCTAAATACGGTGCTCCAAGCTTCTGGCATAATCGCCGCCCCGTCTCCGACCGGTCATAGAATTTTCATGTTCGATCTCTTCAGCGGACTCGATGTCTGGGTGGGTGTCAGCCTGGTGCTGGCACTCACATTCGTCCTGGCGTTCGAGTTCATCAACGGCTTCCACGACACCGCCAACGCGGTGGCCACGGTTATCTATACCAAGGCCATGTCCCCGTACCGCGCGGTGATCCTCTCCGGCATCTTCAACTTCCTCGGCGTATTGCTCGGCGGCGTTGGCGTCGCCTACGCGATCGTCCACCTGCTGCCGGTGGAGCTGCTGATCAACGTGAATACCGGCCACGGTCTGGCCATGGTGTTCTCGCTGCTCGCCGCGGCCATCACCTGGAACCTGGGCACCTGGTACTTCGGCATCCCCGCTTCCAGCTCGCACACCCTGATCGGCTCGATCCTCGGCGTGGGCCTGGCGAACGCCCTGATCAACGGCGTACCGGTGGCCGACGGGATCAACTGGGGCAAGGCCATCGACATCGGCCTGTCGCTTATCTTCTCGCCGCTGGCCGGCTTCGTCGTCGCCGGCGCCCTGCTGATCGGCCTGAAGTGGCTGTACCCGCTGTCGAAGATGCACAAGACCCCGGAAACCCGCCGCGACGTCGACGAAAAGAAGCACCCGCCATTCTGGAACCGCCTGGTACTGGTGATCTCGGCCATGACCGTGAGCTTCGTGCATGGCTCCAACGACGGCCAGAAGGGTATCGGCCTGATCATGCTGGTGCTGATCGGCATCGTCCCGGCGAAATTCGTTCTCGACCTGAACAGCACCACCTACCAGATCGAGCGCACCCGCGACGCCGCCATCCACCTGCAGCAGTTCTACAACCGCCACTCCGATACCCTCGGCGAGATGCTCGCCCTGGGCAAGGCCGGCGAAGCGGACATGCCTGACCTGTACCGCTGCGAGCCGAAACAGACCGAAGCGACCCTCAAGGGCCTGCTGAGTGATCTGCACGGCGTTTCCAGCTACAACGACCTGAATGACGACGAGCGCGTCCAGGTGCGCCGCTACCTGCTGTGCCTGGATGACACCGCGAAGAAGGTCGGCAAGCTGTCCGAGCTGCCGTCCCGCGAGAAGGCGGACCTCGAGAAGTTGCGCAAGGACCTGACCAGCACCACCGAATACGCGCCCTTCTGGGTGATCATCGCGGTGGCCCTGGCGCTGGGCATCGGCACCATGGTCGGCTGGAAGCGCGTGGTGCTCACCGTCGGCGAGAAGATCGGCAAGCAGGGCATGACCTATGCCCAGGGCATCGCCGCCCAGCTTACCGCGACCGCCGCCATCGGCATGGCCAACATCTACAGCCTGCCGGTGTCCACGACCCATGTGTTGTCCTCGGGCGTGGCGGGCACCATGGTGGCGAACCGCAGCGGCCTGCAAGGCAGCACGATCCGCAACATCCTCATGGCCTGGGTGCTGACCCTGCCGGTGTCGATCGCGCTGTCCGCCGGCCTGTTCTGGCTGTCCTCGCGCTTCATCGGCTGATCCCGCGCCGCGCACCACGAAAAACGCCTGCATCCGCAGGCGTTTTTCATTTCCGCTCGCTCAAACGGTGATGGTCTGCCTCGGCAGGCGGATGACGAAACGCGCACCGCCCTTGAAGTTATCCACAGACAGGCTGCCGCCCATGTTGCGGATCAGGTCGTGGCTCACCGACAGCCCCAGCCCCGTACCCTTGCCGATCGGCTTGGTGGTGAAGAAGGCCTCGAAGATGCGCTCGATCACCGCCGGGTCGATGCCGCCGGCGTTGTCGCGCACGTGCAGTTCAACCCAGCCGGGGTCCGTGCAGGGCTCTTGCGACACGCCGACCCAGCGCGCGCCCTCGTTTCCTCGTCCAAGCAAGGCGTCACGGGCGTTGGCCAGCAGGTTGATCAGCACCTGTTCCAACTGGTCGGAATAGCCCCGCACCACCACCCGTTGCGCCGGCGGCCGGCATTCCAGGGTGATGCCCTGCTGGGTGAGACTTTCCCCCAGCAAGGCGACGGCACCTTCACAGGCGTCATAGGGATCGAAGGGCGCGGCCTCCAGCTCCGACTTGCGGCTGAATACGCCCATATGGCTGATCACCCGCGAGAGCCGCTCGATCTGCGCGTCGGCTCGCTCGAGCTTTTCCTTCAGGTACTCCGGTTCGCCGAGCTTCTGCCGTGCGTTGTAGAGGGACATGCGCATGACGTGCAGCGGCTGCTTCATCTCGTGGGCCATGCCGCTGACCATCTCGCCCAGGCTGGCCATCTTCGCGCCTTGGGCCAGTTGCTGCTGGGCGTGGCGCACAGCGGTGTTGTCGCGGCCCACGGCCTGGATTTCCACAAGCCGCCCCTCGGCATCCAGCAACGGCCGGTCCGACCAGATCAGCCAGAGGTTGCGCTGGCCGGGGAGGCAGAAACGCAGCTCCCAGGAATCGTCCGCCACACTTTGGCCGCCGCCGACCAGACGTGCACGCAAGGCGCTGCAGTCCTGCTCGGACAGCCACTCGTCGAGCCGCCGGCCGAGCAGCGCGTCCACCGTCTCGCCCAGCACTTGGGCGAAGGTGTGGTTGATGAAGGTCAGCTGCAGGTCGGGGTCGTAGCGGCAGATCAGCGCCGGAGAGTCCTCGACCAGCACGCGATAGCGCTCCTCGCTCTCGGCGATCTGCAATGCGGCCAGGTGCTGCTCGGTGACATCCAGCCAGAGGCCGACGGCCTCCTGCGGGATGCCCTGGATGTCGCGCAGCAGCTTGGCCTCGTCGTACAGCCAGTGCCACTCTCCAGCGCTGTCGCACAGGCGGTACTCGGTGCGCACGCGGCCTTCGCGCAGCAGCTCGCGGCCACGGTCGAGGAAGACTTCCAGATCTTCGGGATGCACGCGCTCGGCCAGCGCCTGCCAGTTCTGGCCCTGCAGGTCGAGGCCGAGCAGGTTGCCGGCGCTCTCGCTGTAGAACTCGGGGATCAGGTGCCCCTCCTCCACCCGCTGCACGTAGATCACCACCGGGGCGCTGTCGATCAGGTTGCGCAGCCGTGCGTGGGCCGCCAAAGCCTGTTCCTCCTGCAGCTTGCCCTCGCTGATATCCAGCAGCACGCCGTCCATCAACTGGTCACCGGCGCGCGCCTGCCGTCGGCCCTGGAGCCGCAGCCAGCGCCTCGTCTGGGTGGACGAAGCACCGCGCAGGCGCAGGTCCTGGACCAGCCGCCCGCCCGGTTGCAGGTTGCGCAGGCGCAGGCTGAGTTCATCGGCGTCGGCGGGGTGCAACTGGCTCAGCAGGTCAACCAGCGGCAGCTGCAGCTGCCCGGCGGGCAAACCCAGACTAGCCGCCACTGCGGGCGATAGTTCGAACAGGCCCTCGTCGACGTGCAGCCGCCACCAGCCACCGCCCACCATGTCCTGCAGCAGGTTAAGGCGCCGGCTGCTGTCGCGCAGGCTGTGCAGCTCGGTACGTTCGTGGACCAGGTTGGTGAGGATCTCCGCCAGGTACTGCCAGTCGCTCGGCGCTAGCCCCGGCCAACTGCCGCCATGTTCCATCGGCTCGGCCAGCAACCCGGCCAGTCGCCCACCGCGCACGGGGGCCGGGATCAGGTAGAGCTGGGCGCAGCACAAGATTTGCAGCAGCTCCGACGGGCTGCCATCGGCCCCCAGCAGGCATGCACCGCTGGCGGTCCGCAACTCATCGCCGGGCACCGTCAGGTTTTCCCGCAGCAGGCTGTCGAAGCCGGGCTGCACATAGCAGGCAAAGACCCGCAGGCTCTGGTCCGGCGCCTCCAGCAACAGGGCCATGCTGCGCATGTGGAAGTTGCTGCAGAATGCCTCCAGTACCTCACCGACGGCCTCGCCGAGGCGGCGTTGCGAGCTGTGGCGCAGGCGCGCCAGCAGCAACTTGCTGAGGCTCAGGCATTGCAGCTTGTGCTGCTGGCTGTCGGACTGCCAGTTCAGGTCGGAGATATCCGTGCCCAGCAGCAGACAGTGCTCGTTGGGCTGCAGGACCGCCCGGAAGCGGCAGACCAGCGGCAGGTCGCCGGAGCTGCGCAGCACCAGGTCGAGCCGCTCGCCGCCGCGCAGGCTGGAAACCTGCATGCCGCCGGGAATACGCCGGTCCAGATAGTCCCCTAGCCCGGGCAGCTCGCCGTTGCCCGGCACCGGTGGCAGCAGACGGTGTGCCTGGCTGCCGCCACGCGCGATGACGCGATCGCGACTGTCCAGCTCCAACCACAGGTCCCAGTGGCCAGTCACCACGGGCTCGGCCAGTTCCTCCACCGGCAGCGCCGGACGCCGGCGTGCCGCCAGGGGCCGGCTCGGCACCGGGTTGTCGTTCATCTCATGCTGGCCGCGAGGCCTGGAGCGCCAGAAATCGAACATCCGATGCCTCAGAGCAGGACGCTGGCGGTGCCGCTGAGCACATCGGGCAGGCGCGGCACCGTGCCGATCCCCGGCAGGGTCAGGAGCGGGACGATGGGCGAGGTGGCGTAGGGATAGCTGACGCACACCCGGACGCGCGTGTACTGGCGACCCGAGACCGTCTCGGTCACCGGGGTGTCCATGAATTGCCCGCTGTAGCAGCCGTTGCGCCAACTCGTCGGCATCCAGCTCAGGCGCTGGGTCACGGCATTATCCACAGCCGCTTTCAGGGCGGCGCTGTAGCCACCCGCGGCCTGGGGATTCACCGAGACGGCCACTCGCGCGCCCGCCGCCGCCGCATCGTTGAACGACTGCAACATCAGCAGTGGCACGCAATAACCAAGCAGTCCATAGAGAACTGCGAAGAACAGGACAAATACAGCGGCGAACTCGATAGCCACCGCGCCTCGTTGAGTGCAACGTCCGCCGACTCCGTTCATGCGCAATACTCCCGGACCAACTTCCAACTTGAATGATCGTTCAACTTGTCGGCACAGCGGAACTTTACTGAAGATACTCGCCGTCGGATAAATACCGCTCCCCAGCAATACTAGGCGCTCTTCGACGATTCGCCCTCCTGGCCTATCGGAATAACGTTTCGAGCCAAACTCGATTAGCCTTGGCTTCAATTGCAATATGGCGCCAGAGTGCGGGATACCTTAAAACTCCACTAATCTGCTTCGAAGTCGCCGTTCCGGGATAAGGACATTCTCAATGCTGTTCAAACTCTGCCTGCTGGGATGGTTCGCCGTGTGTGCCAGCCAGGACCTCACGCGGCTGCAGGTCAGCAACTGGCTGACGCTGGGCGGGGCGCTGGCGGCCCTGCTGTTCCTGCGGGTCACGGGACATACGCTGACGGGCTATGCGCCGCTTGCCGCGGGGGTCGCCGCGTTGCTGGCGGCGCTGCTCAGCGTGCCGGGCTACTGGCTGGGAAAGCTGGGTGCAGCCGACGTGAAACTGCTGATCGCCCTGGGCTTGGCCAGCGACCCACAGACGGTTCTGTACACCTTGGCGCTGGCCTGCCTGTTCTGTGTGGCGTTGATGTCCGCCAGCAAACTTTTGATTGATTCGGATAAAGTACCGGCTAATTGCAAATCGCAATTAGCCAAACTGCAACCGTCAAAGTTCAAGTCATTTCCCTTCATCTTCGCGCTGTTCGCCGGTCTTCTGACGACCCTGTCGCTCCTCCAATAAAAAAGATTCCGACAATTGGCGGAGTCCAAACTTAACGACTATATGCTAAGGGTTAATACCATCCATCGCCTGATGGGACGATCCGGCTACGGTATTTGAACGGCCGGACGATAAAAATAATGGAAGTAATCCTTCAAGGAGCGTGCAGTCATGGAAAAAACGGCCAATCGCCGTTTCAGCGTGCTGGTCATCGATGACGAGCCTCAGGTCACCGCGGAGCTTTCCGAATTGCTGGCGAACAGCGGCTACCGCTGCGTGGTCAGCGACAGCAAGGACAGCGCCCTGCAGAAATTCCGCGATGACACCTCGATCGGCCTGGTGATCTGCGACCTGGGCCTGGGTCGCGACAACGGCATCCGCGTGGTCGAGGCGCTTAAGGATGTAGCCGGCGCGACACGGTTCTTCGAAACAATCATCCTCACCGGCCAGCAAGGCAGCCAGGAAGTGATCGAGGCCATGCGCGTCGGCGTCGCCGATTACTACCAGAAGCCGGTGGCGCCGATGGACCTGCTCAAGGGCCTGGAGCGCCTAGAGGCGCGTCTGCACGAACGCATCCGCAGCCAGCTCAGCCTGAGTCACGTGAACCAGCGCCTGGAATACCTCGCCGAATCGCTCAACTCGATCTCGCGGGATATCCACAAGATCAAGTATGAGGTCCATGGAAGCGGCGGCCAGCCGGCCAGCAGCGGCGCACTCAAGCAGGAACAGCCCGAGCCGGCGGCCAGCGCAGCGCCGAGCAACGCCGAGCAGATGACGCCGGTGGTCAACAACCCGCTGTTCAACAAGCTATCGCCGCGTCAGCAGGCCGTGGCGCGCCTGGTGAGCAAGGGGCTGACGAACTACCAGATCGCCTACGATCTGGGGATCACCGAGAACACCGTGAAGCTCTATGTCTCCCAGGTGCTGCGGCTGATGCACATGCACAACCGCACCCAGCTCGCCCTCGCCATCTCCCCCAGCGCGTCGCAGAGCAGCGCGGTGCACTGAGTCCACCTCAGCCTCTGACGGCCTTCAGATCAGCAGCTCGGAGCCGCCGGTCTGGAGGTCGATCAGGCGCACGTCGAGGATGCCGGTCTGGATGCCCAGGAGCTTGAGCAGCGGGTCGATGAGGGCGTTGCCCAAGGCCGTGACCAGGTCCGCCAGGGCCTTGGTCAGGAGCCTCTCCAAGTCGGTGGCGGAGTTAATGACGGCACCGGCGACCCTGTCCACCAGCTTGCCCAGGTCACACAGCAGCCAGCCCAGCAACGGGTTGCACAGCAGTCCCTGCGAGCCCAGACTCACGTCGATCTTCAGACCGTTGCTCAGACTCGCCAAGCCCGCGCCCAGCGACGCCCCGAGTGGACTCTGGGCACGCTGAACGGCGCTGGGCAGATCGCTGGGGCTGGCAACGGTGAAGGTCATCGCAGTCGGGGCTGAAGTAGCAATTGTCACGGGCCCCGAAGGAGTGGTGATGTCGACACTGGCAAGATAACCCGACCCCAGGCTCACCAGATTGACCGAGGCGCCAAGGCTCAGGGAAGCGATGCCTGGCTGCGCCTGGACACCCACCGTCACCGGCTTGCCAACACCTCCGCACTGGATGCTCTCCAGCGCAGCAGAACCTGGGGCGACAGCGGCAACCAGGGTCACGTCCGACTTCACCAGACCGAGATTCAACAGGTCCACGTTAGCCTTCACGGTCAGATTGACCTGCGATGAACGCGCCTGAGTCCTCCAGGAGCCATCGGCATTGCGGCCGGGATAGCCGATGGCGATCTGCGGAGGATTGATCACCGACAGAGTCAGACTCTGCGATAGCAGCCCAGGCACGGCGAGCTTCTGGGTGGGAATGGTCACCGCATTGTTCTTGTTCGCCACCAGCGCCGTCGCCATCAGCAGGTCGAGCATGTTGACCCCGGCACTGAGCGCCGTATCGCGCACGCTGTCCGGCGCCACCACGCTGAGAATCTGTCCCAGGGTCAGCTGCGCCGTCGGCACGTTGATGATGGCCAGCGCAGTGCGCAGCAGCGCCGTATTCACCCCGGCCAGCTGTGAAGAGTCCGCCGCATTGACCATGGCCTGGAGCAACTGCGCGGCGGTGACGTTGGCGCCCAGCAGGCTGTCGATCTTGCCCAGTTCGAGGTTCACCCCGGCGGCCTTGAGCTGCTGGCTGAGGGCGAGCAGCGAGACGTTGGCCCCGGCGATGCCCTGGTAGGTCACTACGTCCAGGTTGAGGTTTGTGCCCAGCAGCCCGCCAAGCAGGGCATTGAGCAACGGCGAGTTGGTCGAATCCAGGCTCAGCACCCCGCTACCGGCAGAGATCCCCGCCATCGCCGAGCGCCGCGCCACGGCCTGGGCGCTGAGCACCGTCGTGCTCGAAGCACCGCTGAACAGACTGGCGACGTTGAGCACCAGGCTGGAGGGAACGCTGTGGGTGGCCTGCACGCGAACGGAGTCCGCCAGGTTGCCGCCCGCGCTGAAAACCCGCTTGGAGTCGGCACTGCCGTAACCGGCAGAGAAGCTGACGCTGCCCAACGTCCCCACCAGGGTGTCGCCGGCACCAGGCACGAAGCCGTTCTTCGCCGCACTGGCGGTGACGTAGCCCTGGATGTCGGCGGCCAGTTGCGAGCCGCACATGCCGCCCTGGGTGGCCGCTTCAAGCGCAGCCATATCCGCCACGCGCTGCAGCTTGCGTTGTTCGAAGTACAGGCGCCCGGTGTCGATCACCAGGGCCAGGCAGATCAGCGCCAACAGCAGCGTTCCCGCCGCCATGACGCCGATTGCGCCTCGCTGCCTTTCACGTCCCATGGCAGCCTCCGGAAGGGATCAGTTCTTGTCGGTGCTGAAGCCGTTGTTGTCGTCGAGCAGGTACTCGGGAATCTCGTGGGTATAGCTCTTCAGGTAGCGCTGGTAGGCACGGTCGCGCTCGGCCGGCGTGGCGCTCTGTCGGTGGGCCGAGGCGGCCTTGCCGCTGCTCTGCAGGTCCAGCCAGGTCAGCACTTCCTGCTGGTCACGAGCGGTGGTGCCGGCTTCGGTGTGGGTAGTCTCCACCGCCTGGGCCAGCATCGGCGTCGCCAGCAGTGCGCCGGCCAGAATCCATGTCTTCATCCCTCCCTCCCTGCCCACCTCAGCGGGCCTTGACCAGCAACTTGGCGTCCCGCGCCACCGCCGGGGTCGACTCGACCAGCGCGGGGTGCGCGTCTTCCACCGCATCGTCCACGTAACTCACGCTTTCGGCCTGCACCGCCGGCTGGCTGGCCGGGCTGGCGGGGCTTGCCGGGCGCAGGTCCCTCGCCTGGTCCTGGGCCGCGCGGACCTGATCGGCGGACAGCCCGACACTCTGGATCAACCGGCTGGCCTCGCTGTTCTCGCCCTGGATGAACATGACGCTGAGCAGGTTGGTGGCCGGCAGCTTGTCGTGTTCGTTCAGTTCCATGGCGGTGATGAACTCGAAGCGCGCCTTCTCCAGCTCACCGCGCCGCAGCAGGACGTAACCCAGGTCGTTGCGCAGCGCGCTGTCGGTGGGCTGCAGCCGCGCCGCTTCACGCAGCTCGCGCTCGGCTTCCACGGTATTGCCGCCGCGCATGGCGATCTGGCCCAGGCCATGATGGGCCTCGGCGGACTTGCAAGTGCCCAGCAGTCCTTCGTAGACGATGCGCGCCTTGGGATCACCGATACGGCGCAGGGCCAGCGCCTTGCTTTCGCGCACTTCCAGCGAGTTCGGCGGCAGGGTTTCCAGGTTGGCCAGGGCGGCGTGGGCGCGGCCGTTGTCCAGCATCTCGCGGGCCAGGTTGAGCTGCAGCTCCACCGCCTGGCCGAGCTTCTCGTCGCAGTTCTGACCGACGCTCGGCCCTCCGAGGGTATCGAGGTTGGCGCAGCCGCCGAGGGTCAGGCCCAGCAGGCCGATCAAGCACGCGTTTCTCATCCCATTCTCCCCAGGGCCTTGGTGATCGCGAGGAAGCCGGGCCCGGCGAGGATGATCAGCAGCGCCGGGAACAGCAGCAGCATCATCACCAGGCTCATCTTCGCCGAAAGCTTGCTGACCTTTTCCTGCAGGCCGGTCAGGCGCCGGTCCTCGAACAATTGCTTGAGCGTCAGCAGAGATCCGCGGACGCTGCCGCCCTGGCGCACCATCTGGCGCAGCACATTGCAGCAATCGCTCAGCTCCACCACCGCCAATCGCTTGCTCAGCAGCTCCAGTTCGTCGGCCAGGTCCAGGCCGCTTTCGGCATGGGCCAGGACACCATCCAGTTCCTCCACCAACACCGGCACGATGCTCCGCCCTTCGCGACAGACCACACGCAGGCTCTGCTCCACCGTGAGGCCGGAGTCGAACAGGATGCGGATCAGCTGGATGAACAGGATGACCTCATCCGCCAGCCGTTGCCGGCGCTGACCGGCGAAGTAGGCCAATACTCGCTTGGGCAAGAGGAAGCCAATACCGCCGGCGAACGCCACCGGCAGCAGTGGCGAGGTGTTGGCATGCGCCGGAGTGGCAAGGACCACGAGCACGATGGCGATCAGCAACAAGGGGGAGAGAACCACCGACACCATGTAAAGACTGCGCGGCGAGTTACCACTCCAGCCGGCCTGGTTCAGGAGCAGCCGGACCTCCTCGTCACGCAGCTGCAAGCGGCGGCCCAAACCATTTCCGCCCATGCGGTCGAGCACCCGAGCGATACGCAGGTTGCTTTCGCGCTGCAGTGTTTCGCCCCCGAGGCGTTGCTCGATCAGGCGCAGTTCACGCCCCGCTGCGCGGCTTTGCGAGAGCAACAGAAGGACCGCCGCGAGAGCGAGGATCAGTGCCATCAGACCGTAGAGCAAGGGCATGTCCGCCTCCTCATATACTCTTGAGCATGCGCCAGAGCGTGAAGCAGCCCAGCACCTGCAAGCCAAGGGACGTCAGCAGAAGCCAGCGACCGCCAGTATCCAGCCACATGTTCATCAGATAACCGGGGTTGGTGAACAGGATGTACCCGCCCAGGCTCACCGGGAGGATCGCCAGCACCAGGGCACTCATGCGCGTCTCGCCGGTCATGGCGCGCAGCTGGCGCCCAAGCTTCTCCCGCTCGTGAATGACCCTGATGATGTTCTCCAACAGGTCGGTGGTGTTGCCGCCATAACGATGGTTCACCGCTACCCCGAGGGAGAAAACATGGAGTTCTTCGACGTCGTAGAGCTCAGCCACTTCCTGCAGCGCCTCGGGCAGGCTGATGCCGAGCAGCACGTGGTTGTTCACCAGCGCGAAGATTTCCCGCAGAGGATCATCGGCAACGCTCACCGCCTGGGTGATGGCATCGCCCAGAGTGCGTCCGGAGTGCAAGCTGCGCACCACCTGGTCGAGAAAGTTGGGCATTTGCCGGATCATCTTCTGCAGTCTTCGGCGATAGAGCACGTTGAGCATCAGGTGAAATCCGAAGCCCACCAGCAGCAAGCCGCCCAGCATGCCCCCCGGGCCGAAAAGACGCAGGCCGAGCACCGACAGCAGCACTGCCGCGACAGCGCAGCCGAGCCACCAGCGCCGTGCTTCGGCAATTCCTGCGCGGCGCATGCGGCGGGCCAGCCAGTGACTACTGCGCCCCCGTGCGGCACTCGCCGCTTGGGCCTCCCCGGTCAGACGACGCATGACTTGCTCGTTGTGTCGCGCACGCCAACTCCACGCCCCAACGAAAACGCCGAAAATTGCCAGCAGCAGGCTGGACAGGCTCATCAGCAGCGCGCCGCTCATAGCAGCACCTGGCGAAACTTGATGCCGCCCGGCTGGGCCGTGCGGACGAATTGCCCGGTGCCACGCCGATCCAGGCTGAACAGAGAGTTGGTGACGTAGACACCGTCACGCACCTCCAGCACTTCGAGGATTTCGCTGACGCAGCGGCGGCCGTTGGACAGGCGGGTGATCTGCACGATGATGTCCAGCGCCGAGCAGAGCATCTGCCTCAAGGTCTGCTCCGGCACGCGCTGGCCGGTGAGCCCCACCAGCATCTCCAGGCGCAGCAGCGAATCCATGGCCGAGTTGGCGTGCACGGTGCTCATCGAGCCATCGTGACCGGTGTTCATCGCCTGCAGTACGTCGAGCACTTCGACGCCGCGGATCTCGCCGAGGATGATGCGGTCCGGGCGCATCCGTAGGGCGTTGCGGATCAGGTCGCGGGCAGTCACTTCGCCGAAGCCTTCGGCATTCGGCGGACGGGTCTCCAGCCGTACCACGTGGTCGTGGCCCAGTTGCAGCTCGGCGGTATCCTCGATGGTGACGATGCGCTCGCGCTCGTCGATGAAGCTGCTCATGACGTTGAGCAGCGTGGTCTTGCCAGTGCCGGTGCCGCCGCTGATGAGGATGTTGCAGCGGCTCGCCACCGCCTGGCGGAGGAACGCCAGCATCGCTTCGTCGACGCTCTGGTAGGCCAGCAGGTCGGCACTCTTGAGCAGCTCCTTGCTGAATTTGCGGATCGACAGGCAGGGCCCGTCCAGCGCCACCGGCGGGATGATCGCGTTGACCCGGCTGCCATCGGGCAGGCGCGCGTCCACCATCGGACTGGACTCGTCCAGGCGCCGCCCCAGGGGCGCGAGGATGCGCTGGATCACCCGCTGCACATGGTGGTCATCGATGAAGCGCAGGTCGCTCTGGTACAGCCGGCCTTCGTGCTCGATGAACACCCGGTCCGGGCCGTTGACCAGGATTTCCGAGATGCCCGGATCGCGCAGGAGGATTTCCAGCGGACCGAAGCCGGTCAGTTCGTCGACCACCTCCTCGGCGAGGCGGTCCAGCTCGTAGCGAGAGATCGCCAGCTGGCGGCGCGAGGCGTACTCGCAGACCTTCTCGGAGACGTACTGCGCCACCGCCGGCCGCGCGCCCTCCAGCAGGTTCATGCCGTCTTCGTCGATCTCGTCGATGATGTAGCGGTGCAGGCGCATCTTCAGCGTCTGCAGGTCCTGGTCGTGGCGGCCGTGACCACCGCCGTAGTGCTGACTCATGAGCGCGCGGCCTTCACCCGGCCGATCCAGCTGAACAATCCGCGCTTCTCGGCCACGCCGGCGCCCAGCGCCTCCGCCAGGTCGCGCAGCTTCACCGTCAGCGGGTCGCGCGGAGCCAGGTCGAACAGGCTCTGGCCGACGTTCTTGGCACGCAGGCGGGCTTCGGGCGAGGCCGGCAGCACGCCGAAGAGTTCCAGGCCGAACATCTTGCCCAGCGCCGGTGCGTCCGGTGGCACCGAGGCCCAGTAACGCTCGATCAGCAGCTCGATACGCGGCAGCGCAGGCGTGCGTTCGCGCAAGCGGCGCAGGCGCTCCAGTCCTTTCTTGCACGATGGCACGCTCTGGTCCACGAGCCACAGCACGCGGTTGGCCTGCATCAGCAGCTGGCCGCTGAGTTCACCTTCGGCAACGCCGGTGAGGTTGATCAGGATATGGCTGAAGGCACTGCGCAGGTTGCCCAGCAGCAGGTAGAGCTCGGCGGTGGTGATGCGCTCCAGCACGCCGGGTTCGTCCGACAGGCTGAGCACGCGCAGGCCGGATTCATGGCGGGCAAAAGCACTGTCGATCAGGGTCTGGTCCAGGCGGCGCAGATTGCGCAGCGCATCAGCGAAGGTGAATGACGGCTCCATGCCGAGGATCGCCAGCGCCTCGCCGGTGGGTTGGCCGATGTCGACCAGCAGCACGCGGTGCTCCGCCTGGCGTTGCAGCGCCAGGGCCAGGTGCAAGGCAACGAAGGCGCCGTCTGCATCCGGCCGGGCACTGATCAGGCTGATCAGCTCGCCCTGCTGGGTGGCGCTCACCGGTACGGTGGGAAGGCGGCCGCCGAGACGGCGGACCAGTCCGCTCAGCTCGCTGGCACGGGCGCCGTAGGTGACGAAGTCTCGGGCTCCTGCGCGCATGGCGGCCAGCACCAACTGGTTGTCCAGGCCATCGCCGACGGCGACGACCGAGAGCAGCGGCCGCGCCGAGACCAGCCCCTCGATCAGCGAGCCCTGGGAGACCAGGTTGGCCTTGTTCAGGCTGGTGAAGAGCACCGTCGCGCCGGTGACATCCAGCAGCGACAGCAGCTCCTCCAGCGTCCCGCTGTTGGCCAGGACCACCTGCCCGCAACCGGCAAGGCTGCTCTGCAGCCACTCCTGCTCACCGGGATGCTGGACCAGCGCCACGAAAGTCTGACTCATGCCCGTGCTCCCTTGCTTTGCCTTGCCTCCCGCTCTCTGGCGGGTCAGCGCTTCATAGGTTTCCATCAATGCGACATCCCGCTGCTGGCCTTGCGCTTGTCGAAGCGGCCGTCCTCGAGGAAGTAGAACTCGCCAAAGCCCGGGTCGTAGTCACGCAGGCCTTCGCCAGGAAGCTTGGGCAGCGCGGCATTGACCGCCAGCGGCTGTACCAGGTGCGGGGTGACGATCATCAGCAGTTCACGGTCGTCCTTGTCCAGGTTCGAAGATCGGAACAGCGCGCCGATCACCGGGATACTGCCGAGGAAGGGGAACTTGTCGATGTTGCTGATGGTGCTGCTGCTGATCAGCCCGCTGATCACGAAGCTCTCGCCGTCGGCGAGCATCACGCTGGTATCGGTGCGCCGCACGGTCAGCGCGGGCACGGCGATGTCGTTGGTGCGGATGCCGCTGGAGAAGTCCAGCTCGCTGACTTCCGGTGCCACCTTCAGGGCGATGCGCTTGTCGTTCATCACCGTCGGGGTCAGGGTCAGGCGTACGCCGAACTCCTTGTACTCGATGGTGATGTTGTTGTTATCGCCATTGGGCACCGGGATCGGGAACTCGCCGCCGGCCAGGAACGACGCCGTCTGTCCGCTGGTGGCCACCAGGCTGGGCCGCGCCAGGGTGTAGGCGAAGCCACTGCCTTCAAGGGCATTGATGAAGCCCAGCCACTTGCTGCTGCCACCGCCCCAGATGATGTTGAAGCCGCCATTGGCGTTGCCGAAGGTGCCGTCCAGGTTGCCAATGGGATCGACAGTGAGGTTGCCCAGGCTGCCAGGCGAGCCCAGCACGAAGGTATTGGAGCCGCGCCGGACCAGCGAGGTGCTGGCCTGCTTGAGCTTGCTGCGGCTGACTTCGACGAATCGAATGTCGGTCTGCACCTGGTTGGGCAGGCTGCCAGCGCCAACGCCGGTTGCACCCGCCACGTCGCCTACGGCGCGCGCACCAACCCGTACTACGGTGCGCATCGGCTGGTCGCTGCAGGCGGTCCAGATCAGCAGGCTGGTCAGGCCTTCGGCCTTGCCTGTGACGAGGAAGTCGCGCTTGTCCAGCACCTGCACGTCGGCGATGTTCGGATCGCCGATGGCCAGGCGCTTGATCGGCACCGGCAGTTGCTGGTCACGCTGCGCACCCTGCTCGACATCGAGATTCAGTTGCTGGTCAGCGAAACCTGCGCAGGCACTCGGTACGGCCTGCGCCGCAGAGTGAACGGCGCAAGCCAGCATGGCGACCAGGGAAAGGATGAAGCGCTTGGACATCGACGCACTCCTTGCTCAATGTGCTTCACGGGTAACGGTGGTGCCTCGGTAGACCACCACGCCGGCGTCTACCTGCGGAGCGGAAACCTGGCGCACGGCGGGGGCCGGCGACTGGCGCGGCTTGCCGATGAGTTGTTCGAGGGTGATCGGCTGGCTGCCGGCAGAGCCGAGCGAGGCCTGGATGTAGCGGCCCTGCTGCTCCTTCTCGTAGAGGTTCTCGTCCTTGCTGCGCACCGCCAGACGCAAGGAGCCGGCCTGACTGGCGAGCATAAGGCGCGCTGCCGCCTCGGCGGGCACTGCCAGTACGGCAGTGCGCGGCGGCTTGGGGGTCTTGTCTTTGGGATCGCCGGCGTTGCGCGCCTGGCCGTCGGTGGAAACGGCGATCTGCTCGCCGTAGGTCAGCACGCGCACACCGGGCAGCACCACCTGGGCGCTGACGCTGCGCTCGGTGCTCTGCTGGTCCTGGACGAAGAGCATGACGTCGACGTAATCGCCGGGGAGCACGAAGCCGCCGCCACCGATGACCTCGTCCACGGCAATCGCCATGGCGCGCTCATCCGGCCGGATGGTGCGAGCCAGAGGGCCACCCGGTTCGGTCACGGCGGAGGTAAGGATATTGCCCGCCGGAACGGCGACCCAGACGCGCTGGCCGATCACGACTTCAGGCTTGGGAAAGCTGCCGGCGGGAGCGGTGCGCAGCATTTCCACGCTGACATCGTCCTTGCCGATCACCGCCAGGGCCGGCAGATCACGGGCGGCCACCACCACGGCGGTGCGCTGCAGCTTGTCCGCTTCGGCCAGCGCCGCCGGCGCTACCTCCTGCACCACACCGACAGCCGGAGCGGCCGGTTTGCCGACCTCGAGTCCGAGATACCCCACCACACCGGCGCATACCAACAACAGCCCGGCGAATACCATCAGCACCTTGCTATTCATGACCACATCCTTGGGCGATCTCGGAAATACGGACCGGAAGGTCCGCGGCCTTGTCGTAAGAAGTCCGTTTCCGGCAGCACCGGGGTTTGTCCTTCAGACCTTTATTGTTGTTTCGGCCAGGCTAGGAAGTTCGATAAGAACTATTCCTCATAATCAGTTTTTTGTTGTGCCATGGTTGAATCTAGTAGCTGCGTTTGGAGCGTCAACCACGCCGATTAAATTTGCGATCTGCAATTATTTATATGCCGAGAGGGTTATAACTTTGGTATTAGCGCTATTTGAACAATTGCATTCGGCCATACGACGCCTAGCCTGACGATGAAGTCGGGGCGCCGCCCCGTGGTATTCGAGGGAGCACCTGCGATGGACCTGACAATAAAAAACCTGTCTCTGAAACTGTATTGCAAGGCCAAGGCATTTACGGCCGAAAAGGAAGGCGCTACAGCGATTGAATATGCGGTAATTGCTGGTCTTATCGCAGTTGCCATCGTTGGCGCGGCAAAAATCCTGGGCACTGACATCAGCGCCGTATTCACAAAGGTCTCTACCGAGATCAAGTAAAGCGGAAGACCTGTTTCCGCTGCACCCCTATTAATTCCGCATTCCCACAACAAGTGTGGGAGTGCGGTTTGTATTTTTTGAACTAAAGCTTTTCCTGGTACTGCCGATACAACCTGCTCAAACCAGTTTTACAGCAGGATGCTTTACCGATGCTTCGTTCGCTGTCCTTCTCCAGGAAGATCCTCCTCGCCGCCTCCCTCGTGGTCACCTTCGCCTTCGCCTGCTTCATCTTCTTCAACGATCTGCGCCAGCGCCAGGCCATCCACTCCGACACCGAATCCTACCTCTCCGAGGTCGGCAGCCTGACCGCCAGCAACATCCAGAGCTGGCTGGAAGGTCGCATCCAGCTGGTGGAAGCGGAAGCTGCGCAACTGGCCGACGGCGAGCCGACACCCGAGCGCATCCAGCACGTGCTGGAGCAGCAGGTGTTCCAGAAGAACTTCGAATCGGTCTACCTCGGTGAAGCCGCCAGCGGCGTGTTCACCATGCGCCCCTATGCCCCGATGCCCGACGGCTATGACCCGCGCACCCGCGGCTGGTACAAGGACGCCGTGGCCGCCGGCCGGCTGATCGTCACCGAGCCCTTCCTCGATGCCGGCACCAACGAACAGATCCTCGCCATGTCCATGCCGGTCATGCGCAACGGCCAGCTGGTCGGCGTGGCCGCCGGCGACATGAAGCTGGAAACCATCACCGCGATCATCAACTCGCTGAAGTTCGATGGCGACGGCTACGCCTTCCTCGTCAGCGATGCCGGCAAGATCCTCCTGCACCCGGACAGCAGCCTGATCTTCAAGAGCCTCGGCGAGGTCTACCAGCAGGGCGCACCCAAAGTGCAGCCGGGCGTGCAGGAAGTCAGCGTCAACGGCAAGGAGCAACTGGTCTCGATGACGCCGGTAAAGGGCCTGCCAGGCGTAACCTGGTATGTAGCTCTGGTGCTCGACAAGGACTCGGCCTACGCAATGCTCAGCGATTTCCGCAATACCGCGATCATCGCCACCGTCATTGCCATCGTCGCCATCCTGTTCCTGCTCGGCATGCTGATCCGCGTGCTGATGGCACCGCTGACCGACATGGGCCGCGCCATGCAGGATATCGCCCAGGGCGAAGGCGACCTGACCAAGCGCCTGAAGGTCGCCAGCAACGACGAATTCGGCGTGCTGGCCAACGCCTTCAACCGCTTCGTCGAGCGTATCCATGAGTCGATCCGCGAGGTGGCTTCCACCGCACGCAACCTGCATGACGTGTCGCAACTGGTGGTGAATGCCTCCAACTCGTCCATGAGCAACTCCGACGAGCAGGCCAACCGTACCAATAGCGTGGCCGCGGCGATCAACGAACTGGGCGCTGCCGCCCAGGAAATCGCCCGCAACGCAGCCGATGCCTCGCACCACGCCACCGATGCTTCGCATCAGGCCGGCGACGGCCGCCAGGTGGTCGAACAGACCATCAGCGCAATGAACCTGCTCTCCGACAAGATCAGTTCCGCCTGCGCCAATATCGAAGCGCTGAACAGCCGCACGGTGAACATCGGGCAGATTCTGGAGGTGATCAAGGGCATCTCCGAGCAGACCAACCTGCTCGCGCTGAACGCCGCCATCGAAGCCGCCCGCGCCGGTGAGGCCGGCCGTGGCTTTGCCGTGGTGGCGGACGAGGTGCGCAACCTTGCCCACCGCGCCCAGGAATCGGCGCAGCAGATCCAGAAGATGATCGAAGAACTGCAGATCGGCGCCCGCGAAGCCGTGGACACCATGACCGAGAGCCAGCGCTACAGCCTGGAAAGCGTGGAGATCGCCAACCGCGCCGGCGAGCGCCTGGCCAGCGTGACCCATCGTATTGGCGAGATCGACTCGATGAACCAGTCGGTCGCTACCGCCACCGAGGAGCAGACCGCCGTGGTCGACTCGCTGAACATGGACATCACCGAGATCAACACCCTGAACCAGGAAGGCGTGGAAAACCTCCAGGCCACCCTGCGCGCCTGCGCCGACCTGGAGAATCAGGCTGGGCGCCTGCGTCATCTGGTGGACAGCTTCCGCATCTGATTCCTGCGGACACGAAAAAGGCGCCTTCGGGCGCCTTTTTCATTGGTTGCTGGCTGGTTACGACACGTCATCGCTCCTACACCCGATCGTCATCGCCTCCCGTCGTCATCCACGCCCGCATGGCACCGGTGAATCCCGCTCTGAACGGCTACCTGTATCACCGCTGAAACACCCGCCGCAGGGGTACTCCTACCGTTCGTCCGACTCCCTCAAGCTTCCCTCGGATACGCCGAAATCAAGGGTGAAGGCCTTTGATACCAACCAACAAACCGGCCTGTCATCACCGCCGGCACAAGGGAGTTCCGGCCACGCCCGCACGGCTATCCGCCGCGCCGGCGCCGTCCGTTTCACACCACGGGGACGGACGTTCTGCGGCGACACCGGATCTGTCGCCCGGACCAACGCCGTTCAGGCATCCCACTACCTCCGGACTCGACGCAGCATGATCAAGAGCCTGAAATTCAGCCATAAGATCCTCCTGGCCGCTTCTCTTGTTGTTTTCTCGGCATTCGCCCTCTTCACCCTCTACAACGATTACCTGCAGCGCAACGCGATCCGCGAGGACCTCGAGGATTACCTGCGGGAGATGGGCGACGTCAGCGCCAGCAACATCCAGAACTGGCTGAGCGGCCGCCTGCTGCTGATCGAAAGCACCGCCCAGACCCTCGCCCGCGACAGCTCGCCCGAGCACCTGACCGGCCTGCTGGAGCAGGACACCCTGCGCAAGACCTTCAACTTCACCTACCTGGGCCAGGAAGACGGCACCTTCACCATGCGCCCCAACAGCGCCATGCCGGACGGTTACGACCCGCGCACCCGCCCCTGGTACAAGGATGCCGTCGCGGCCGGCGGCACCACGTTGACCGAGCCCTACATCGATGCAGCCACCCAGCAGCTGATCATGACTGTCGCCACCCCCGCGCGCGCCGGCGGCAAGACCCTGGGCGTGGTCGGCGGCGACCTCGGCCTGCAGACCCTGGTGCAGATCATCAACTCGCTGGACTTCAGCGGTATGGGCTACGCCTTCCTGGTCAGCGGCGACGGCAAGATCCTCGTGCACCCGGACAAAAACCAGATCATGAAGACGCTGGCGGACATCTACCCGCAGAACACGCCGAAGATCGGCAGCGGCTTCAGCGAGGCCGAACTCAACGGCCACGAACGCATCCTCAGCTTCACCCAGGTGAAGGGCCTGCCGTCGGTGAACTGGTACATCGGTCTGTCCATCGACAAGGACGCGGCGTACTCCATGCTGAGCAAATTCCGCGCCTCGGCCATCGTCGCTGCCGCGATTGCCATCGTCGCTATCCTGCTCCTGCTGGGCATGCTGATCCGCGTACTGATGCAGCCGCTTACCACCATGGGCCGCGCCATGCAGGACATCGCCCAGGGCGAAGGCGACCTGACCAAGCGCCTGAAGGTCGCCAGCAACGACGAGTTCGGCGTGCTGGGCAATGCCTTCAACCGCTTCGTCGAACGCATCCACGAATCCATCCGCGAAGTGGCCTCTACTGCGCGCCAGTTGCATGACGTCTCGCAACTGGTGGTGAATGCCTCCAACTCCTCGATGAGCAACTCCGACGAGCAGGCCAACCGTACCAACAGCGTGGCCGCGGCGATCAATCAACTGGGCGCCGCCGCCCAAGAGATCGCGCGCAACGCCGCCGATGCCTCGCACCACGCCACCGATGCCTCGCATCAGGCCGGCGACGGCCGCCAAGTGGTCGAACAGACCATCAGCGCAATGAACCTGCTCTCCGACAAGATCAGCTCCGCCTGCGCCAACATCGAAGCACTGAACAGCCGCACGGTGAACATCGGGCAGATTCTGGAGGTGATCAAGGGCATCTCCGAGCAGACCAACCTGCTGGCCCTGAACGCCGCCATCGAAGCCGCCCGCGCCGGTGAAGCCGGCCGTGGCTTCGCCGTGGTGGCGGACGAGGTACGCAACCTGGCCCACCGCGCCCAGGAATCGGCGCAGCAGATCCAGAAGATGATCGAAGAACTGCAGATCGGCGCCCGCGAAGCCGTGGACACCATGACCGAGAGCCAGCGCTACAGCCTGGAAAGCGTGGAAATCGCCAACCGCGCCGGCGAGCGCCTGGCCAGCGTCACCCACCGCATCGGCGAGATCGACTCGATGAACCAGTCGGTGGCCACTGCAACCGAGGAACAGACCGCCGTGGTCGACTCGCTGAACATGGACATCACCGAGATCAACACCCTCAACCAGGAAGGTGTGGAAAACCTCCAGGCCACCCTGCGCGCCTGCGCCGACCTGGAGAACCAGGCTGGGCGCCTGCGTCATCTGGTGGACAGCTTCCGCATCTGATTCCTGCGGACACGAAAAAGGCGCCTTCGGGCGCCTTTTTTGTTCGCGAGCAGGCTCGCTCCTACAGGGAACCGCAGCATTTCGTAGGACCGAGGGGGACGCCTAGTCCTTGCTCGCGAACCGCTTCACACAGAGTCCACCGCCAACAGGGAGGACGAAGGGCGCATAACCTGGAACGGGTTATCCGCCATGGGTGCTCTACACGCCCCAGGCTTTCACCGCCGCTTGCTACCGCCCAGCAGCGCGCCCATCAACCCGCGCACCAGTTGCCGGCCGATCTGGTTGGCCGCCTGGCGCACCACCGTCTTGCTAACCTGGCTGGCCAGTGAACCCAGAATCTCACCGGCCATGTCACCAAAATCGGTGCCGCTGCCCTTCTCTTCCTTCCGCTCGGTCGGTGCCATCTTGTTATCGGCGCGGCCGGTCAGTTTCTCGTAGGCGGACTCGCGGTCGATCGGCTGATCGTAGCGACCGGCCAGTGGCGAACGGCGGATGACGTCGGCGCGCTCGGCATCGGTCAGCGGGCCGATACGCGACTGCGGCGGCGCCACAGCCACGCGCTGCACCATCGCGGGCGTGCCCTTCTCTTCCAGAGTGCCCACCAGCGCTTCGCCGATACCCAGCTCGGTGAGCACGTTCAAGGTGTCGAAAGCCGGGTTGGGCCGGAAACCGTCGGCCACGGCGCGCAGGGACTTCTGTTCCTTGGCGGTGAATGCGCGCAGGCCGTGCTGGATGCGCAGGCCCAGTTGCGCCAGCACGTCGTCAGGCAGGTCGCCGGGCGACTGGGTAACGAAGTAGACGCCCACGCCCTTGGAGCGAATCAGCCGCACCACCTGTTCCAGGCGATCCTGCAGGGCCTTGGGCGTGCCGTTGAACAGCAGGTGCGCCTCGTCGAAGAACAGCGCGAGGATGGGCTTGTCCGCGTCGCCGCGCTCGGGCAATTGCTCGAACAGTTCGGCCAGCAGCCAGAGCAGGAAAGTGGCATAGACCTTGGGCGCGTCATGCACCAGCTTGCTGGCGTCCAGCAGGTGGATGCGGCCACGGCCGTCAGGCTCGGGACGCAGCAGGTCCTCCAGTTGCAGCGCAGGCTCGCCGAAGAACTCCTCGGCGCCCTGCTGTTCCAGCAGTGCCAGGCGCCGCAGTAGTGCCTGGGACGAGGCGCCGGTGAACAACGCACGGTCTTCGCCGAGGATGTCCGGGTTTTCCTTGAAGTGGTTGAGCAGCGCCTTGAGGTCTTTCAGGTCGAGCAGCAGCAGGCCTTCGCGGTCAGCCACCTTGAACGCGGCAAACAGCGCCGCCTGCTGGCTCTCGGTCAGCTCGAGCAGGTTGGCCAGCAGCAGCGGGCCCATCTCCGACAGCGTGGTGCGCAGCGGGTGGCCAGTCTTCCCGGCCACGTCCCAGATGCTTACCGGGTAGGCCTGGGGCTTGTGGTTCAGCCAGGGCATGCTGGCGATGCGTTCGGCCACCTTGCCCTGTGGATTGCCCGCGGCAGCGATGCCGCACAGGTCACCCTTGATGTCGGCGGCGAACACCGCGATGCCGGCGTCGCTGAAGGACTCGGCGAGATGCTGCAGCGTCACCGTCTTGCCGGTGCCGGTGGCGCCGGCGATCAGGCCGTGGCGGTTGGCGAGTTTCCAGGACTGGCCGACCGGCTGCCCGTCAGGACCTGCGCCGATGATGAGTTCGTTGGTGGCTGACATCCGTTGTTCCCCTTCAGTGTGCCTTTCGCGCCAGAGCGCCTGTCGCGTTCGCTGCTTGAACAAGAGTGGCGCGTCCCGGCGCGCCGCGCAATCGGCTACCCCGGTACTTTGAAGACGTGCTTGAGGTAGTGCAGGAAGTTCTCGTCCTTGCACTGGGTCTTGCCCGGCGCATCGGAAATCTTCGCCACCGGATGGCCGTTGCAGGCAGTCATCTTCAGCACGATGTTCATCGGCTGCACGCCCGGCACATCACAGGTGAAATGGGTACCGATGCCGAAGCTGACGTCGATGCGCTCACGCAGCGCCCGGTAGATTTCCAGCGCGCGCGGCAGGTTGAGGCCGTCGGAGAACACCAGGGTCTTGGTCAGCGGGTCGATACCCAGGTGCTCATAATGCCGGATGGCTTTTTCTGCCCATTCCAGCGGGTCGCCCGAGTCATGCCGCAGGCCGTCGAAGAGCTTGGCGAAGTACAGGTCGAAGTCCGCCAGGAAGGCATCCATGGTGATGCAATCGGTCAGGGCGATACCCAGCTGGCCTCGATACTCGCGAACCCAGGCGTCCAGGGCGGCGGCCTGGCTGTCGATCAACCGCGGGCCGAGCTGCTGATGCGCCATCAGCCACTCGTGGGCCATGGTACCCAGCGGCTTCACCCCCAGCTCGCGCGCCAGATGGACGTTGCTGGTGCCGACGAAATGGCCGGGGAATCCATCGCGCAGGTCGCGTACCACGGCTTCCTGCACCGGATAGGAGAAGCGTCGGCGGGTGCCGAAGTCGGCCATCTTGAAACCAGCCAGCTCTTCGGCGCTTGCCTCCTTGCGCAGCCAGTGGAACTTCTCCTGCAGGCGTTCGCGAACCATCGTCAGCGTCACGCCAGGATGGCGGTGGCGGTTGCGCACTTCGCTGATGATCGCAAGCAGCGGCACCTCGAAGAGAATCACATGCAGCCAGGGGCCTTTCAGGCGCAGGAACAGCTCCTCGTTCTCTACGCCCAGCTGCACATAGCACGGATTGAAGCGAAACAGGCCGAGGAAGCGGATGAAGTCAGGTTTGAAGAAGGGGATGCGTTCGAGGAAGGCCAGGTCCTGCGATGCGAAGGAAAGCTCCGACAGCTGCTCGATCTGCTCGCGCAGCGGGTCCAGGTAGGCGCGCAGGTCCTCTTCGTTGCGGCAGCGGAACTCCCATTCGACTTCGGCGTTGGGGTAGTTGTGCAGCACCGCCTGCATCATGCTCAGCTTGTAGAAATCGGTATCCAGCAGGTTCTGCACGATCCGCCGGGAAAATGCGCTGTCGCTCATGCTCGTCTCATTGCAGGCTTGAACCGGCAGTCTAAACCCGTCGCCCACAAAAAACCCCGCCGAGGCGGGGTTTTGAGTTGGAACCAGAAATCAGCGTGCTTTGCTCTGCGACATCCCGAACAGGAAAAGCAGCAGGTCGTCATCCGGACGGATGTCCTGTTGCTTGGCGCGCAGGTTGGGCGGCATCGGGCAACTGTCCAAGCCGCCTTTTCCGGAAATGACCGAAGGCCCCGGCTCATGCCAGGCCGCCGCCGCCAGGGTCGCCACCCCGAGCGCGCCGATGAGGAGCAAACCTCGCGTAATTTCTAACTTCATGTCTGCAACCCTTTGATGGCGCTGCCAAACGCCGCTTGGTAACCATAGACAAAGGCCTGCCATTGCGCCTCTGTCCACGACGAGCGGCGTTTTACTTGGCGAAGATCGTGACGGGCGGCGCGCTGGGCGCTGAAGCGCTGGCGGGCTTTTTCCATGTCAATCAGAGCCACTTCGATCTTGTCGCCATCCACCTTCACGAACACGTGCTTCAGGTAGAGGCAGCCATGCTGCCAACGGCCGGCATTAAGCTTTGCAAGGGTACTACCGTAATGTTGCAGAATTCTTTGGTGCAGGGCTTCGCCCCAACGCTCCTGGTCGCCACGGGCGTAGCAGTCTTCCAGGCTGCTGAAACCGTCCAGGGACTCGGTGACCAGCAGGGCCTGCCATTCGCCATCCACCTTGCGGCAGCCTGCGTAGACCAGGGTCGGCACTTTCACACCCAGCGCTTCGGCGGCTTTCAGCGCATTGCGCTCGCGGATAGCGGTGGGGTAGCCGAAGGGGTGCAGCAGGTCACGGTAGATGTGGCCCATCTGCTGCTTGCGATAGAGCATCCGGCCGTCGGAGGTCAGGACTCGCTGCACGCCGCTTTCGCCACCGCGCCGACGGTTGGGTTCCTCGACCCATTTGCCGGGCACCTGGAGCCAACGGTCGATGGCGTTCTCACCGGAAATTTGCTGCAGCGATGCCAGATCAACGGCCATCCATCACTCCTTACGCAGAATGTAGACCCGCCACATATGAACGAGCGGGACGAAATCAATGTGATCCTGGACCTTGAAACCAGCCTGGCGGAACTCCGCCTCGATGGTCTTGGCAGGAATCACGAAGCGGTTCTGGTAGGCGTGTTTCTTGCGAGTTGACTCGGCGCGCGCACGTTTCCAGGACTTGAAGTTGCCATCGACCCACATCGACAGGATCACCGAATCGCGAGTTACGCGGTGAAATTCGCGCAACATCGTCAAACGATCGTCAGATTCGCCGATATGGTGCATCAGGCGCATCGAGAAGATGCTATCGACGGCATTGTCGGGCAGATCAATGGCAAACGCCGAAGTCTGCAAAGGTCGGACGCGTTTTACAACCTCATTCGGTTGACCGGCGCAGGCAACGGCGATCATGTCCGGGGAATTGTCCGCCCCGATGATCACCCGGTTCTCCTTCTCGGCCAGCATCGACCAGAAGCGCCCGGCGCCGCACGGAAGGTCGAGCACCAGATTGGGCTGGCCGGCAAGCTTGAGAGCCTGGCGGGCGATTTGGACATCGCGCCAGTGGGAAAGTTTCCTGGAGAGTCCGGCCTGGTGCTTGCGCAGGTAACGCTCTGCGTGCTGGCGGTCGTACTTTTGGGAGAACTCCAGGTCGACGGGTTTTTCAGTCATCGGATATTTACCTTTCCCGAATTCAGGGCGAACGATACAAACCAGCCTGTCACAGCCGGGTCACGCACTTGTGAAGTTTTTGTCAAACGACGGCTAGGCGAACTTCGAAGCGACAGCCATGGGGTTCGGCTGGACGCAACGTGACGTCCCAGCCTTCGGAGGCGCAGATCCGCTTGACCAACGACAACCCCAGCCCAAGCCCCTCACCACGCGGGTTCTGGCCGCGCACAAATGGCTGGAATACGCGCTCGCGCTGTTCTTCCGGGATGCCGGCGCCGGTGTCTTCGACCCAGAATCCGTTCGGGCCAAGTTGTAAGCGGATGCTGCCGCTTTCGGTGTAGTGCATGGCGTTGCGCAGTAAATTGCTCATTACCGAGCGCAGGAACGGCGCGTTGAACTGCCCGGGCATTTCCTGGTGGACGTTGTATTCCAGGGTCAGCCCCTTCGCCTCGATGGGACCGCGCCACTGCGCGACCAATTCGTCACCGATTTCCCTCAATCCGGCCTGGGGCACGATGGCCATGTCCTTGCGCTGCGCGCGGGCAAGCATCAGGAAGGTCTGCACCAGATCACGCATTTCCTCGCACGCGCTACTCATCCGAGCCAGTTGGGCGCGTGACCGCGGCCCCAGCCCAGGCTCTTCCGCGAGCAGTTCGCAGCTGGTAGCAATCACCATCAACGGCGTGCGCAGCTCATGGCTGACGTCGCTGGTAAAAAGCTTCTCCCGGGTCAGCACGTCGTGCAGCCGACCCATGGCGTAATCGAAGGCCGCTGCCAGCTCGCCCACTTCGTCGTTGGCATAATCCGGCGACATGGGCGGCGCCAGCTCCAGCAACTGGTCTCGGTGACGGACCTGGCGCGCCAGGCGCGACACCGGCTCCATGACCTTGCGCGCCAACAGCCAGCCCAGCACTCCGGACAAGGCGAGACTGAGCACATAACCGGTGACCACGGAGGCGTAGAGGATCTGCTCACGCGCCTCGAAGTCACTCTGGTCCTGTAGCAGGACGAAGCGGCGACCATCGACGTCGCGCGCCAGCGCATGGAAGGACAATTCGCCGTCGAAGACTTCGTGGAAGCCTTCCTCCAGCCTGCGCAGTGCCGGCGGCATGGCATAGACGCCCGCGCCATCACTGATGAAGAAACGCATGCCGGGATCGAGTTTCGGAGCCTGGCCGTTCCCCAGGTCCTCATTGATGATGCGGTCCAGTTCGCCGCCCAGGTCGCGGGAGATCAGGCGTTCTTCGACGATGTGGACGACGCCGACGATTCCTACCGAAAACAGGCCACCAACGGCGGCGGTCATGAGTACGAAGGCAAAGACAATCCGTCGGGAAAGGCTCTGCTTATACTCCATGCGTTTCCTCCGCCAGCTTGTAGCCGACGCCATGCACCGTGTGCAGCAGGGAGGAACCGAAGGGCTTGTCGATCACCTGGCGCAACTGGTGAACGTGACTGCGCAGGCTGTCGCTGTCGGGGCAGTCATCACCCCAGACGGCTTCCTCGAGCACGTCGCGGCGGACTACATGGGGGCTCTTCTGCATCAGCACCGCTAGCAGCTTGAGGCCGATGGGGTTGAGCTTGAGCGGCTTGCCGGCACGGTTCACTTCGAGGGTGTCGAGGTTGTAGCTCAGGTCGGCGACCTGCAGCTCGCGACGACCGCCTCCCTGACTGCGGCGCAGGACCGCTTCGATGCGTGCGGCCAGCTCGGAGAGCGCGAAGGGCTTGAGCAGGTAATCGTCGGCGCCGGAACGGAAGCCCTGCAGGCGATCGTCCAGCTGATCGCGGGCGGTGAGCATGATCACCGGGGTGTCGCGGCGTGCATCTTCGCGCAGGCGGCGACACAAGGTGAAGCCGTCCAGCCCCGGCAGCATCACGTCCAGCACAATCAGGTCGTAATGGGACGTCGCCGCAAGGTGCAATCCGGACAGGCCGTCCTGGGCGCAATCTACCGTGTAGCCTTTCAGGCCCAGGTAGTCGGCCATATTGGCTAGGATGTCCCGATTGTCTTCAACCAACAAAATGCGCATAGGCTCTCCTCGAACGCGATGCATCCTAGCGTAAACAGCTTAAATAGAACTTAAGCGCCTTTGACGGATTTTTCACATTTGATCCGTCGATTTCATCAAGCCGCCCGCACAGGTCCGGCCTGATGGGTGGCGTCCTGCTGCCGAACCGCCTAGCGCCCCATCAATGCCTGCACCGACCAGAGCCCGGCCAGGGTCATCAGCAGCGAGCCGGCGAGGTGCGTGGCAATCGTTCCCATCGCCCAGGCCAGCCGCCCCTGCTGCAACAGCACGACAACTTCCGCCGAGAAGGTCGAGAAGGTGGTGAGGCCACCGCAGAAGCCGGTGATGATCAGTAACCGCCATTCTGGCGCCAGGCCGGGGGAGTTGGCGAAGAAGGCGATGGCCGCGCCGATGATGTAGCCGCCGACCAGATTGGCGACCACCGTGCCCGGCGGCATGGACGGCAGGAGGGTGTTGAGCTTGAGCCCGAGCACCCAGCGCAGCAGTGCGCCAAGGGCGGCTCCGAGGGAGACGGCGAGAATGGATTTCCACATGGTCCTGTCCTGGGAAAGGTGTCTTGGACAGGCTGCAGGCTAGCGCCTACGCGCCTTTCCAGGTCTATGCGTAGGCATCATCAGCCACAAGGGCGGTTGAAGGAGGAATGCCATCTCCTGCCGCGCAGTCTGGCATATCCGACGCCCATGAAAAAGCCCCGCCTAGGCGGGGCTTTTTCTTACAGCAGGTGCCGGGTGGCTTACATCATGCCGCCCATGCCACCCATGCCGCCCATGTCCGGCATGGCCGGAGCAGCCTTGTCGTCAGCCACTTCGGCAACCATGGCCTCGGTGGTGACCATCAGGCCGCCGATGGAGGCAGCAGCTTGCAGAGCCGAACGGGTGACCTTGGCCGGATCGAGGATACCCATCTCGATCATGTCGCCGTACACGCCGGTAGCAGCGTTGTAGCCGAAGTTGCCCGAACCCTGCTTGACCTTGTCGACCACTACGCTCGGCTCGTCGCCGGAGTTGGCAACGATCTGGCGCAGCGGAGCTTCAACGGCGCGACGCAGCAGAGCGATACCGACGTTCTGGTCTTCGTTGTCGCCCTTCAGGCCTTCGATGGCTTGCAGAGCGCGCACCAGGGCGACGCCGCCGCCAGGCACCACGCCTTCTTCCACTGCAGCGCGGGTAGCGTGCAGGGCGTCTTCAACGCGGGCTTTCTTCTCTTTCATCTCGACTTCGGTGGCAGCGCCAACCTTGATCACGGCAACACCGCCAGCCAGCTTGGCCAGACGCTCTTGCAGCTTCTCACGGTCGTAGTCGGAGGAAGTCTCTTCGACCTGCTTGCGGATCTGCAGGACGCGAGCTTCGATGTCGGCTTGAGCGCCAGCGCCATCGATGATGGTGGTGTTTTCCTTGCTCAGGACCACGCGCTTGGCGTTGCCCAGGTGCTCCAGGGTGGCGCCTTCCAGGCTCAGACCGACTTCTTCGGAGATGACGGTACCGCCGGTCAGGATGGCGATGTCCTGCAGCATGGCCTTGCGGCGGTCGCCGAAGCCCGGAGCCTTGACGGCCGCGACCTTGACGATGCCACGCATGTTGTTGACGACCAGGGTAGCCAGGGCTTCGCCTTCGACGTCTTCAGCCACGATCAGCAGCGGACGGCCGGCTTTGGCGACAGCTTCCAGGACCGGCAGCATTTCGCGGATGTTGGAGATCTTCTTGTCGACCAGCAGCAGCAGCGGGCCGTCGAGCTCGGCCACCATGGTGTCCGGCTTGTTGATGAAGTAGGGGGACAGGTAGCCGCGGTCGAACTGCATGCCTTCTACGACAGACAGTTCGTTTTCCAGGCCCGAGCCTTCTTCAACGGTGATCACGCCTTCTTTACCGACTTTTTCCATGGCTTCGGCAATGATGTTGCCGATGGAGTCGTCGGAGTTGGCGGAGATGGTGCCGACCTGGGCAATGGCTTTGGTGTCGGCGCACGGCTTGGCCAGGTCCTTCAGCTGGGCAACGATGGCGATGGTGGCCTTGTCGATGCCGCGCTTGAGGTCCATCGGGTTCATGCCGGCAGCGACGGCCTTCAGGCCTTCGTTGACGATGGCCTGAGCCAGGACGGTAGCGGTGGTGGTGCCGTCACCGGCAGCGTCGTTGGCCTTGGAGGCCACGTCTTTCACCAGTTGGGCGCCCATGTTCTCGAACTTGTCTTTGAGTTCGATTTCCTTGGCGACGGAAACGCCGTCCTTGGTGATGGTCGGAGCGCCGAAGCTCTTGTCCAGGATGACGTTACGGCCTTTCGGGCCGAGGGTCGCTTTAACCGCGTCGGCCAGGACGTTTACGCCGACCAGCATTTTCTTGCGGGCGGAATCGCCGAACTTAACTTCTTTAGCAGCCATGTTCTGTTTCCTCTAAATCGAATTCAGTGGGTTGGATAGGACGCGGAATCAGTCTTCCAGGACGGCGAGGATCTCGGACTCGCCCATCACCAGCAGTTCTTCACCGTCGACCTTGATGGCGTTGCTGCCCGAGTACGGGCCGAAGACCACCTTGTCACCCACTTTCACGGCCAGGGCGCGAACTTCGCCGTTGTCCAGGACACGGCCGGCACCAACAGCGACCACTTCACCGCGGTTCGGCTTCTCGGCGGCGGAACCCGGCAGCACGATGCCGCCTGCGGTCTTGGTCTCTTCCTCGCTGCGACGGATGACGACGCGGTCATGCAGAGGACGAAGCTTCATAGTCGTAACTCTCCCAAACTGTGATTTCCAACGGCCGGATCGATGTCCGGCAGGTTTTATTGAATCCGGCGGTGCCGGTTTGCGACCCGACGGGCGAGTCGCGAAAAGAGCAGCCTGTCGTCGACAGGGACCTTGCGGTGACCGGTACATAAGGTCGCTACAAGGCATTTCAAGTGTGTGACGAAAAAATTTTTGCTAACGGCGGGTGCTTCAGGCGAGCGAAACCGCCCCACTCTCAACGCAGGCGGTCGCGATCTTCCTCGCGGCGCTGGTATTCGCCTTCAATCACGCTGGGGCCGCTGCGGTGCTGGGCGGCCGGGTCGTCTGCGAAGGCGCGACGGCGCTCGGCCTGCTCCTGCATGCGCTGGCGCACGCGGCCAAGCATCAGACGGCGGGTGAAGGGAATCAGGCAGAACAGACCGACAACGTCGCTGATGAAGCCCGGCAGCATCAGCAGGCCGCCGCCCAGGGCGATGACCAGGCCTTCGAGCATTTCCTGCTCGGGCAGCTCGCCGCGGTTCAGCCGCTCGCGGGCACGCAGCGCGGTGGCGACGCCGGCCACGCGCAGCACCGCGGCGCCGATGAAGGCGCCGGCGATGATCAGCAGAAGGGTCCAGCCCACGCCGATCACGCTGCCGACCTTGATCATCACGGCCAGCTCGATCAGCGGGAACAGAAGAATCAGAAACAGGGGAACTCGCATCGATGAATCCTTGGCGGGGTCATTGCCCGGGTAGAAAGCTAGGTGGCGACGCCCCGTACCGATTTCAAGGGATGAGCCGAGAGACAGATCAGGCCTGGATCACCTCGTTGCCCGGCCAGACGTCCGCCTTGGCCAGTTGCACCAGCGCCTGGCGCACCGCGCCGGCGTTGCCGCAGGGCGCCGGGAACGGCAGCCAGTGCAGGCCCTGGCCGATGCGCAGGTGGAAACCTTCAGTATCAATTCCCGACATCTGCGGAGCCGCCCCGGCAGGCAAACCGGCCAGCTCGACGTAGTGCTCGATGGCATTGGCGTGGTCGCTGTTCATGTGCTCGACCATGCTCTTCTCCACCTCGCCGACGAAGGGATTGGCCAGCGGCACGCTGTTGGCACCTAACCAGTGGATATCGCCGAAGCCACCGATGTAGCGCCACTGCACCGGCTCCAGCACCCAGAAATCGAAGTCGTGGACGATGTGGTAGTCCTGCGAGCCGGGGAAATAACGGTAGTAGCGCTCGGCGGCGCCGGCGATGGCGTCGACATCTTCGATCAGCAGCGCCTCGGCCAGCAGTGTCAGGCGGCCCGCGTCCTGGATGTCGTCGACGCCGCGCTCGCCGATGAGCAGCGAGCATTTGCCGTCCATCTGCAGGTTATGGGTGTGCTGGGCGATGCGACTGATCAGGATCAGCGGGCGGCCTGCTTCGTCCAGGCAATACGGCACCACCGAGCCGAAGGGAAATCCGCGCCACTTCTTCGAGTGGGTGGAGAGGACGCCGCGGTATTCCTTGAGCAGCAGTTCTCGGGCATGCTTGGCAGCTTTCACGCTCAACTTATGACTCCTCGTAAAGAATCCGTCGTAAACGGACGGGCAGGACTGACTCTGTGCACAGCTGCCGGCGAGGCCTTCCACCAGAAACTGTTCGTGGGGTTGTTCCGATGCAATTGAAAGACAAAGTCATCATCATCACCGGTGGCTGCCAGGGCCTGGGCCGCGCCATGGGCGAATACCTCTCCGGCAAGGGCGCGCGCGTCGCGCTGGTTGACCTCAATGCCGAAAAACTGGACGAAGCCGTGACTGCCTGCAAGGCCGCCGGCGGTGACGCCCGCGCCTATCTGTGCAACGTCGCCAATGAAGAACAGGTTACCCACATGGTGGCCCAGGTCGCCAGCGACTTCGGCGCCATCAACGGCCTGGTCAACAACGCCGGCATCCTGCGTGACGGCCTGACCATCAAGGTCAAGGACGGCGAGCTGAGCAAGATGAGCCTGGCCCAGTGGCAGGCGGTGATCGACGTCAACCTGACCGGTGTGTTCCTCTGCACCCGCGAAGTGGCGGCGAAGATGATCGAGCTGAAGAACGAAGGCGCGATCGTCAACATCTCCTCCATCTCCCGCGCCGGCAACATGGGCCAGGCCAACTACTCCGCGGCCAAGGCCGGCGTCGCCGCCGACACAGTGGTGTGGGCGAAGGAACTGGCACGTTACGGCATCCGCGTGGCGGGCGTGGCTCCTGGCTTCATCGAGACCGACATGGTCGCCAGCATGAAGCCAGAGGCCCTGGAGAAGATGACCTCCGGCATTCCGCTCAAGCGCCTGGGCAAGCCGCTGGAAATCGCCCACTCGGTGGCTTACATCCTCGAGAACGACTACTACACCGGCCGCGTGCTGGAGTTGGACGGCGGCCTGCGTCTGTAATCCGCCCGCCCATGAAAAAGCCCCGCCAGGTGCGGGGCTTTTTATTGCCGTTCTTGTAGAGCGGAGCCGGTCGAGGCGAAGAGTTACCAGCCCACACCCAGGCCGAGGGTGTACCGGCGCTCGTTGACGTCGCCGTCGTTGCCGCTGAGCTTGTCCCACTCGGCCTTCAAGCTCAGGGACGCCCAGGAGGTCAGCTTGTAGCGGATGCCCGCCTCGCTCTCCAGTTCGTACTCCACGTTGGACTCCAGCGGCTTGCTGACTTCGCCGTTGGTGAACACCTCGAACTGCTTGGCCAGCAGGTAACGGTTGTAGTCCCACTTCAAGCTGGTGCTGTAGAAGTGGGATTTCTCGTCGTCGACGAATTCGTAGTCGTTGCGGTTGACCAGGGTCGCCAGGGAGAACGCACCCAGCTCGTTGTCCCAGAACTGGTAGCCCGGGCCGGTACCGACGGTGCGTTTCTTCTGCAGGTCCTCGATCCAGTCGCGCTTGTACTGCACCTGGCCCTGCCAGAACCAGTGCTCGTCGAGGAAGCGGTCCAGCGCGTATT
Source organism: Pseudomonas sp. PDM18 (assembly GCF_014852585.1). Taxonomy (GTDB): domain Bacteria; phylum Pseudomonadota; class Gammaproteobacteria; order Pseudomonadales; family Pseudomonadaceae; genus Pseudomonas. The sequence goes on from NZ_JACVBX010000003.1 coordinate 60,397, forward strand.
GCGCGGAATAATTGTTGGTACTGACCTGATCGTCCTTCTTCTCGCGGTTGTACTCGCCCTGCAAATTGTGGCGCCAGCGGCCGTGGCGGGCGTTGGTCTTGAAGTCGATGTCGTAATCCTCGACATCGTTCTCGGCCTGCTTGTGGTCCAGGGAGAAGTCGACGTTGCCGGTCCACACCCAATCTTCGAGGATCGGCTTGGGCGGCATCATCTGCTCGATCTTCGCCAACTCCACCGTACGCGCCTCACCATTGACCAGCGTGACCTTGCCCTGGTCGGACGCCTTCAGGCCCTTGGAGTGCTCGCCGGTTTCCTCGTCGTACTTCACCAGCAGGTTCTGATCGGTCTCCAGCGTCTTGATCTTGTCCGCCTTGAGCGTGATTTCTCCGCCGTAGTCGGTCGCCAGCAGCAGCTTGCCACCGTCATACAGCTTGATGGTGCCGCTGAGACGATCGCCATTCTTCAGCCAGACGGTGTCGGCAAAGGCGGAAAGGGAACAGGATGCGAGGGCAACACAGAGCAGGTTTCTGGAGAACATGAGTCGAATTCAACTGGATGGAATGGGCAAAAAGCCGGGCATTATCCAGATACCCGACACTAGAGCAACGACTGACCGACCCAGTTGCAGTGAGTTCACAATGACTGACAGATGGGTCTGACAAACGAGCCGACTTGTCAGGGCGGCACCAGCCGATATGCTGAGCGCCAGCCCCTCTATTGCGGTGCATTCGATGCCCAAGCCAAAGCCCCCAGCCAGCGCACCGGTGACTGACCTCGGCCTGGAAAGCCTGCAGGTGCGCCGCGAAGCAATCTTCCTGGTCATTGCCCAGGTGCCCGAAGGCTCCGTCATCACCTATGGTGATGTAGCGCGCCTCGCAGGCCTGGGCCGCTCCGCGCGGCTTGTAGGACGTATCCTCAGCCAATTGCCCGAAGGCACGCGCTTGCCCTGGCATCGGGTGATCGCCGCCGGTGGGCGCATCAGCCTGCCAATCGGCACCGTTTCGGGTAACGAACAGCGCGCACGATTGCGTGCAGAGGGTGTCAGAATCCATAACGATCGGGTGGACATACGTCGGCACGGCTGGCCTAGCGGCGAGCAGTCCTAGTAGAGTTCGCGTAATTTTTCGTCCTGCTGGAAAACACCCCCCATGAAAGAGCATTCCTGGCGCGAGGCATGGATTGCCTACAAGTCTCCCGCCAGCCTCGCGCTTTTGCTGCTGGGTTTCGCCGCCGGCCTGCCGTACATGCTGGTGCTTTCCACCCTCTCGGTGTGGCTGCGTGAAGCGGGTGTCGCTCGGGAAACCATCGGCTTCGCCAGCTGGATCGGGCTGGTGTACGCCTTCAAGTGGGTGTGGTCGCCCATGCTCGACCAATGGCGCCTGCCCTTCATCGGCCGCCTGGGGCGCCGTCGTTCCTGGCTGGTGTTCTCCCAGGGGCTGATAGCCATCGGCCTCCTCGGCATGGCCCTGTGCAACCCGCAGGCGCACCTGAACTGGCTGATCGCCCTGGCGATGGTAGTGGCCTTCGCCTCGGCCACCCAGGACATCGCCATCGACGCCTACCGCCTGGAGATCGCCGAGAACACCCGCCAAGCCGCTCTGGCCGCGTGCTACATGACCGGCTACCGGGTCGCGGTGCTATTCGCCACCGCTGGCGTGCTGTTCCTCGCCGAGTGGGCCGGCTCCAGCGCCCTGCACTACAGCCAGTCGGCCTGGGCCCTTACCTACGCGGTGTGCTCACTGGCCATCCTGCCCGGCCTGATCACCACGCTGCTGATGAAAGAGCCGCCGGTGAACGTGCAGCCGCAGGCCGGCAGTTCGGCTTTCGCCTTCAATCACCAGTTGCTCTCGGTGCTGACCCTGCTGGTGCTGCTGATCTCCGTGCCGGCGATGCTCACCGCCCTCACCGCCCAGGCCTGGCCGCGGGCCGCGCTGTACGGCATCTTCATCGGCATCTGCATGACGCCCCACGGCCGCCGGCAGATCCGCCCGGTCCGCGATCTGCTATCGAAGGTACGTCGCCCGCTGCTGCTGGCCGTGCACGGACGGGGCCTGCCGCAGTTCGACTTCGTCCACCAGGCCGTATCGGTGATCGTACTGATCATTCTGTTGGTCACCGGTGCCGCCTTCATCAACATGGCCGAAGCCGGCAAGTGGTGGCTCGCCATCCTGTACCTGCTGATCGCCCTGAGCTGTATTTCCGCTCCCGGCCGCCTGCTGATGGCACCGGTGCTGACGCCCATCACCGAGTTCGTCCGCCGCTACCGCTGGCAGGCGCTGCTGCTGCTCGGGCTGATCTCCACTTACCGCATGTCCGACACCGTCATGGGCACCATGGCCAGCGTGTTCTACATCGACATGGGCTTCTCCAAGGACACCATCGCCACCGTCAGCAAGTTGTTCGGCGTGGTCATGACCCTGGTGGGTGCTGCGGCCGGTGGCGTGCTGATCGCCCGCTTCAGCATCCTGCCGATCCTCTTCATCGGAGGCGCGGCCTCGGCCGGGACCAACCTGCTGTTCGCCATGCTGGCGCAGATGGGCGCGATCGACGACCCGCACTTGATGGGGCAGAACGTCTTCGCCCTGCTCAAGGTGCTGGAACCCCACGTCACCATGCTGGTGGTGACCATCATGCTCGACAATTTCAGCGGCGGCCTCGCCACCTCGGCCTTCGTCGCCTACCTATCGAGCCTGACCAACCTGAAGTTCTCCGCAACCCAGTACGCCATGCTCAGCTCCACCATGTTGCTGCTTCCGCGCTTCATCGGTGGTTACTCCGGCGCCATGGTCGAGAGCATGGGCTACGAGCGGTTCTTCTTCTTCACCGCCCTGCTCGGCATCCCCACGCTGCTGCTGATCGGCTGGTTGTGGCTGCGCCGCAAGAACAACATCGTCAACGGTGCAGCCGAGGAAGCCACGGAGGCACCAGCGCAACAGCCCAGCGCGGAACGTCACTGACCCTCGAGAATGGATCAGCGCCCATGAAAAAGGCCGGCAATTGCCGGCCTTTTTCGTTCCTTCGGGCTGGATCAGTCCGCCAGAACGGTGTCCTCTTCGCCCTTGACCACGCGCACCACCTTGTTCGGCGCCAGGTCGATGCCGGAATCGCGCAGACGCAGGCGCACCTGTTCGTTGAGCATGAAGGTCACGCCCCAGTAGTCGGCATTAGCGGTCCACAGGCGCAGCGACAGGGTCACCGAGTTCTCGCCCAGGCCCGCGACTACCACCACCGGCGCCGGCGACTTGAGCACGCGCGGATCGTCCGCCAGCTCCTTGAGGATGGAGCGTGCGCCGTCCAGGTCGGCGTCGTAGGCAAGCTTCACGTCGAAGATCACCTGGCGCGAGGTCTGGGTCGAGGTATTGGTGATGATGCCGTTGGACAGCGCGCCGTTGGGCACGATCACGGTGCGGTTGTCACCGGTGCGCAACACGGTGTGGAAGATCATGATGTTGTCCACGGTGCCGGAAACACCCTGCGCTTCGATCCAGTCGCCGATCTTGAACGGACGGAACAGCAGGATCAGCACTCCGCCAGCGAAGTTCGACAGACTGCCCTGCAGTGCCAGGCCGATAGCCAGGCCAGCCGCACCGATGGCGGCGACGAAGCTGGTGGTCTGGATGCCGATCATCGAGGCCACGCTGACCATCAGCAGGATCTTCAGGATGATGTTCACCATGCTGCCGATGAAGCCCTGCAGCGTCTTGTCCACGTGCTTGGTGGACATCACCCCGCCTACACGACGGGTGAACAGATTGATCACCCACCAACCGATCAGCAGGGTCAGCAGCGCCAGTGTGGCATTGCCCAGGTAGGCGAGGACGACCGGTGTCCAGGCCTCCGCGCTGTTCATGATCTGCTCGTAATTCATATCCATGGATACAGGCCCCTTGTCTATTGCCATTCCAAAAACAAAACCGCCATGGCAAGCCATGGCGGTCGGGAGTTCGCCGGGCGACTCTCTTACTGCGACGTCAGGCGGGCGGTGAGGTTCCGCAGCTTTTCGTCGCAGCGCGCATCAGTCGCGGAAGTTGTTGAACTGCAGCGGCATGCCGAGGGACTCGCCGCGCAGCAGCGCGATGGCTTCCTGCAGGTCGTCGCGCTTTTTGCCGGTGACACGTACCTGCTCGCCCTGGATGGCGGCCTGTACCTTGAGTTTCTTGTCCTTGATCAGGGCGACGATCTTCTTCGCCAGATCCTTGTCGATGCCCTCGCGGAAGTCGACTTCCTGCTTGACCACCTTGCCGGAGGCGAAGGAGTCCTTCACTTCCATGCACTGTGCGTCAATCTTGCGTTTGACCAGGCTGGAGCGAAGAATGTCGAGCATCTGCTCGAGCATGAAATCCGCCTCGGCGGTCAGGGTGATGGACTTTTCCTTGGCCTCGAAGCTGCACTTGCCCTTCAGGTCGAAACGGCGGTCCAGTTCCTTGGTGGCGTTATCCAAGGCGTTGGTCAGTTCGTGTTTGTCCAGTTCGGACACCACGTCGAACGAAGGCATGACATCTCTCCAGATGGACGGCGCGATGCGGTTCACAGTCAGCATCGAGCCTGGCTTGACGATAAAAATGCGCGGTCATTATAACTGACAGACAAGACCGCGCCCGGCCTCTGACACTGAGAGTCGGCATTTCCCACCCGTTTGCGAGACATTCCTTTCCATGCCAACCAACCATCTCAGCATTCTGGTGGTCGACGATGCCAAGTTCTCCAGCGCCATGATCGGCCGCGCGCTGAGCCAGGCGGGCTATCAGAACGTACGCTTCGCCAGCAGCGCCAGCGAAGCGCTCGACCTGCTGGAAAAGGAGCCAGTGAGCGTATTGCTCGCCGACTGGCTGATGCCCGAGATGGACGGCCTGGAGCTGACCGCGCGGGTACGCCAGCTCGACGAGAGCGGCGACCACTACACCTACATCATCCTGCTCACCGGCAAGGAGGGCGACAACGCCCTGGCCGAAGCCTTCGACCGCGGCGTCGATGACTTCGTCAGCAAGTCGGCGATGAACGAGCAACTGGTGCCCCGCGTACTGGCCGCCGACCGCCTGAGCAACACCCTGCAGCGCCTGCTGATGGAAAACCGCCTCCTCACTGAGAACATCACCAGCCTGGAGGAGCGCAACCTGGTCGACAGCGCCACCGGGCTGGGCAACCAGCGCTACCTGAAGCAAAAGCTGGCCGACAGCATCCGCCAGGTGGAATCCCGTGGCGGCGCGGTTTGCTACATGCTGATCGGCCTGCCGGAACTGGCCGAACTGGGGCAGAAGCACGGCCAGTCGTTCCAGAACGAACTGCTCCATGGCGTCGCCCGGCGCCTGCAGCAACTGGTGCGGCCGCTGGATGTCCTGGCACGCATCGATGGCCAGCATTTCGCCCTGATTACCCTGCTCGAAGACCTGCAGGAATGCTCGCCGAGCAGCTTCCGCCGCCTGCACGAAGGCCTGAACCTCAAGGCGTTCAAGACCAGCGAGGGCTTCATCACCCTCAAGGCCGGCATCAGCCTGGTGGGCCTGGACGCCAAGGCGCTGCCGCTGGAGGTCGAGCACCTGATGCAGCAAGGCCGCGCGCTGCTGCCCGATGCCTTTGCCAGCGGGCGAATCAACGCCAGCCGCCTGACCGGCCTGCGCTAAACTTCGCGGTAAGCCCCCGAATCCGCGAAGTTCCTCCCATGACCTGGACCATCCTCGGCGCCGGCAGCCTCGGTTGCCTATGGGCCGCCCGCCTGTCCCGCTCCGGCCTGCCGGTGCGCCTGCTGCTGCGTGACCGCCAGCGCCTCAATGCCTACCGCGCCCTCGGCGGCGTCACTCTGGTGGAAGACGGCCGCGAGAGCCTCTACCCCATTCCGGCGGAAACCGCCGCCCAGGGCGCGCCGATCCAGCGCCTGTTGCTGGCCTGCAAGGCCTACGACGCCGAATCCGCCGCCGCCAGCGTGGCCGCGCGCCTGGCCCCGGGCGCCGAACTGATCCTGCTGCAGAACGGCCTGGGGAGCCAGCAGGCGGTCAGCGCCCACCTGCCCCGTGCCCGCTGCCTGTATGCATCCAGCACCGAAGGTGCCTACCGCGAAGCCGACTTCCGCGTAGTGTTCGCAGGTCAGGGACAGACCTGGCTGGGCGACGAACAGGCCGGCCCCGAGCCGGAATGGCTGGCCGACCTACGCCGCGCGGAGATTCCCGTGCAGTGGAGCGACGACATACTCGAACGCCTATGGCGAAAGGTCGCGCTGAACTGCGCGATCAACCCGCTCACCGTGTTGCACCAATGCCGCAATGGTGAGCTGGCCAGCCATCCCGGCGAAGTCGCCGGGCTCTGCGACGAGCTGGGCCAATTGCTTCATGCCGCCGGCTACTCCGCCGCCGCACGGGAGCTGCAGGGGGACGTGGAGCGGGTGATCGCCGCTACCGCAGCGAACTTCTCGTCCATGTACCAGGACGTCGCCAAGGGCCGGCGCAGCGAGATCGCTTACCTGCTCGGGCACGCCTGCCAAGAGGGCGACCGCCGGCACCTCGCACTGCCGCAGTTGCGCGCCCTGCACGAGCGTCTGCGGGCCTACCTGGTGGCCCGCGGATTGCCCGACAACTGACGGCGGGCTACCCTGCCCGCCTCCCCTGTTTTTTCTCTTTGACGCGCCCATGCCTTCACCCATGAACCTGCGCCAGCGCCTGGAAGACCTGCCGGTCGGCCAGAAAATCCTCGCCGCCCTGCTGGTGCTGCTGGCGACCGTGATGCTGGTAGCCAACCTCGCCTTCATCAGCGCGGCCTACTGGATATCCCAGGACAGCGTCGCGCCCCAGGCCTTGCAGACCATCGGCCGACTGATCGCCAACCCGGCGCTCAGCGAGCCGGCATTGTCCTCGCCCACCCAGGCACAGGTGCTGCTGCGTCAATTGGATGACTACCAGCCGCTGCGCGCCGCCGCGCTCTACGACAGCAATGGCGAGCGCATCGCGCAGACGCCGAGCAACGGCCCGGTGGCCCTGCCCGAGCGCCTGGACCACCTGGAGCGCTGGCGCCAGCACGAATACCGACTCAACGCGCTATTCGAGCTGCCCCAGGCCGGCCGCAACAGCGGCTACCTGCTGCTGGTGGCGAGCAGCGAGCTGCCTGGCGCCTTCTACACCGGCACGCTGACCGCCAGCCTGGTCATTCTCGCGGTCTCGGTGCTGCTCTGGCTGCTCATCGCCCAGCAGATCCGCCGCCTGATCACCCGGCCTATCCGCAGCCTGGAAGAGCTCTCGCGCCAGGTCACCCGCGAAGAGAACTACGCCCTGCGCGCCGAGCGCGGCAATGCCGACGAGATCGGCCGTCTGGCTGACGCCTTCAACACCATGCTGACCCGCATCGAGGCCCGAGAGCAGCAGCTCAAGCGCGCCCGTGACGACGCCCAGGAAGCCGTGGAACAGGCCCAGTCGCTGGCCGAGGAAACCCGCCGCTCGAACCGCAAGCTGGAGCTGGAAGTCCAGGTGCGCAGCAAGATCGAGAAGAAGCTCACCGGCTTCCAGCACTACCTCAACAGCATCATCGACTCCATGCCTTCGGCGCTGATCGCGGTGGACGAGCAGCTCTACGTCACCCAGTGGAACCAGGAAGCCAGCCAGCTCTCCGGCACCAGCCTGGACGATGCGGTGAACCAGCCGGTGTTCCTGGCCTTTCCGTCGCTCAAGCCCTTCCTGCCGCAGCTCACCCGCGCTGCCGAGCAGCACAAGGTCGAGCGCGTCGAACGCGTCACCTGGGCCCTTACCGATGCGCCGCGCCACTACGCCCTGACCTTCTACCCACTGATGGGCGGCACCGGCCGCGGCGCGGTGATCCGCATCGACGACATCACCGACCGCCTTGGGATGGAAGAGATGATGGTGCAGTCGGAGAAGATGCTCTCCGTCGGAGGCCTGGCCGCCGGCATGGCCCACGAGATCAACAACCCGCTGGGCGCCATCCTGCACAACGTGCAGAACATCCGCCGGCGACTGTCTCAGGACCTGCCGAAGAACCTCGAAGTGGCCGGCGAAGTGGGCGTGCGCCTGGACGACCTCAACCACTACCTGGAGGCGCGGGAGATTCCCAAGCTGATGGATGGCATCCAGTACGCCGGCTCTCGCGCCGCGAAGATCGTCACCCACATGCTCTCCTTCAGCCGCCGCAGCCACCGCCAGATGGCAGCCTGCGAGCTGCCAGCGCTACTGGAACAGGCGGTGGAGATTGCCGGAAACGACTTCGACCTCACCGGCGGCTTCGACTTCAAGTCACTGGAGATCGTCCACGAGTACGACCCGCGACTGGGTCCAGTGCCAGTCATCGCCAACGAGATCGAACAGGTCCTGCTCAACCTGCTGAAGAACGGCGCCCAGGCCATCCACCTGCGCGACGACGAAGAGGAAGGCGAATACGGCCGCATCACCCTGCGCACCCGGCTCAACCCACCGTGGGCGGAAATCCACGTGGAAGACAACGGCTGCGGCATGCCGGAGAACGTGCGCAAGCGCATCTTCGAGCCCTTCTTCACCACCAAGGAAGTCGGCCAGGGCACGGGGCTGGGCCTGTCGGTCTCGTATTTCATCGTCACCAACAACCACAAAGGGCAGATGGAGGTGCAGTCCGAACTGGGCGTGGGCACCTGCTTCACCATCCGTCTGCCGCTGGCCGCCGAGATTTCCCCGCCGCTGCCACTCTTGGCACAAGGCGACAAGGAGCATTGAGCCATGGGCAATCGCCTGTCGAAGATATACACCCGTACCGGCGATGCCGGAGAAACCGGCTTGGCCGACGGCCGGCGGGTGCCCAAACACCATCCGCGCGTGGAAGCCATGGGCGCAGTGGATGAGCTGAACAGCCACCTCGGCCTATTGCTGGCCGGGCTGCACGAAGCGCGCAGCAGCGCGCTCGAAGAAGTGATCGGTGTGTTGGCGCCGATCCAGCATCGCCTGTTCGACCTGGGCGGTGAGCTGGCGATGCCGGAATACCGCGCGCTGAACGATGCCGAAGTGGAGCGCCTGGAGCAGGTGATCGACCGCTGGAACGAGGAACTCGGGCCGCTGAAGAACTTCATCCTGCCCGGCGGCTCACGCCTGGTCGCCCTCGCCCACCTGTGCCGCGCCCAGGCGCGCAACGCCGAACGTCGTTGCCAGCAACTGAATGCGGAGGAGCCACTGGAAGGCGCAGGCCTGCGCTACCTGAATCGGCTATCCGACCTGCTGTTCGTCGCCGCACGCTTCATCGCCCGCCGCCAGGGCGTGGAAGAGATTCTCTGGCAGGCAGCCGAAAAGCCTGCCTGATCGACGATGCAGGCCTCGCTGTGGCATTGAGGGTTCCCCACTCACACGCAGGGAAATACCTCCTACAGGGAGCACCGAAGTTGCCCGACAGCCCGGAATCAGTTTCGTAGGATGGCGTGGAGCGAAGCGATACACATCGCCGCCCCGCGCAAAGTGCCGATCAGCCTTCGCTTTTCGGCCAGAACGCACGAATACCCGCCACGCCCTGCGCACCGGCCTGCCAGGCACGCTCGACGTCCTGCGGGCTGACCCCACCGAGCAGGAACACCGGCTGGTTGAAGCCATCGATCAGCTCTGCCGCCGCTTCCCAGCCCAGTGCCGGCTCACCCGGATGACTCTCGGTGGGCTGCACCGGCGACAGGTTGACGAAATCCACGCCCATGCGCGCTGCCAGCTCCAGTTCCTCGGCGCTGTGACAGGAAGCCGCCAGCAGACGCTCACGGGGGAACGGCCGGCCGTTGGGCGCGTACTTGCGTAGTTGCTTGGAGGTCAGGTGCCAGCCGGCCGCCGGGAAGTCTCCCAGCCACTCCAGCGGCCCCTTGAGCATCAGCTGCGCCTTGCCGGCGCACAGGCCTTGCACGTCGACGGCGAGGTCGCGGTACTCGGGGCTGTACATGTTCGGCGCGCGCAGCTGGATCAGACGGATACCACTGGCGACAGCGGCACGCACGCCCTGCACCAGTTGCGGGATTTCCAGGCCATCGGGGGTGATCAGGTAGCGATCCGGCAGGCGCGCGGCCTGCACGATGGGCTCGTTGGCTGCCGGGAATTCGTAGTCCGGCAGGTCGCGCGGGGCGACCCAGGCCAGAGGCTGGCCCTCGGCGCCATGGGGCGCACCGGAGAAAGCGGAGACTTCCCAGACATCCAGCAGCACACGCTTGTCGCTGTAGTCGTGCTGCACCCGGATCAGCGGGCGCGCCTGCTCGACGTCGATGCCGAGTTCTTCCTTCAGCTCGCGGGCCAGGGCGACCTGCACTGCTTCACCCTCTTCCACCTTGCCACCGGGAAACTCCCAGAGTCCGCCCTGGTGCTTGTCGTCCGGACGTCGGGCGATCAACACCCGGCCATCGAGTCCGCGAATCACGGCGGCGGCGACATGTACTCGTTTCACAGTGCTACTCCTCAATCCGATTCAGGCAGGGCCCGCGCAGAGGGGCATTCTACCGTCATTGGCGACCGGGTTCAGGCGCGTTCGACCATCGCCGCTTCCAGCCAGGGACGGAAGGCCGGCCAGGCATAGATCGCATCGACGTAGTTCTGCGCCTCGATCGGCAGGGTCACGCAGTAGCTGTGCAGGCGCGTGGCAACAGGCGCATAGAAGGCATCCGCGATGCTGGCGTGGCCAAACAGGAACGGACCGTCCTGGCCGAACTGCTGGCGGCACAACGCCCAGAGTTCGACGACACGGGCGATATCCGCCTCCACCGCGTCGGGCACGTTGGTCAGCGGCTGGTTGCGCTGGATGTCCATGGGCATGTGCGAACGCAGCGCCATGAAGCCGCTGTGCATCTCTGCGCAGACTGTCCGTGCGAGTGCACGGGCCGCTTCGCCACGGGGCCAGAGGTGAGCTTCGGGGAAACGTTCGGCGAGGTATTCGGCAATCGACAGGGAATCCCAGATCAGCCCGTGCTCGCACTTCAGCGCCGGCACCTTGCCGCTGGGCGAGTGCTCGCGGATGCGCCGCGAGATGTCCTGCCCACCGAGGGGAATGAGGATTTCCTCGAACTCGGCGCCGGTGAGCTGCATGGCCAGCCAGCCGCGCAGGGACCAGGAGGAGAGGTTCTTGCTGCCGATGATCAGGGTAAGGGACATGGACGCGATGCTCTTGAAGGTCAGTCAGGAGACCTTAGAGTGCTGCCGTCATGAAAACAAATTCCCGATTTTCATCCTTCGATGAAAATCGGGAATGCGAGGGCAACGAGGTGCCAGCGCTCACGCGTCGATCAGGTACGGTATTCCGCGTTGATCTTCACGTACTCGTGGGACAGGTCAGTGGTCCAGATGGTCTCGCTGCAGGTGCCGCGGCCGAGATCGATGCGGATGGTGATCTCTTCCTGGGCCATGACTTTGGCGCCCTGGTCCTCGGTGTAGCTGGTGGCGCGGCAGCCACGGCTGGCGATGGCCACGTCATCGAGGAACACGTCGATCAGGCTCACGTCCAGGTCAGGCACGCCGGCACGGCCGACGGCCGCGAGGATACGCCCCCAGTTCGGGTCGGAAGCGAACAGCGCGGTCTTGATCAGCGGCGAGTGGGACACGGCGTAGCCGACGTCCAGGCACTCCTGGTGAGTCGCGCCGCCATTCACCTGCACGGTGACGAACTTGGTGGCGCCTTCGCCGTCGCGGACGATGGCCTGGGCCAGTTCCATGGAAACTTCCAGCACGGCCTGCTTCAGCGCGGCGAACAGCGCGCCGCTGGCGGCAGTGATTTCCGGCAGCGCGGCCTGGCCGGTGGCGATCAGCATGCAGCAGTCGTTGGTGGAGGTATCGCCATCGATGGTGATGCGGTTGAAAGACTTGTTCGACGCGTCGCGCAACAGGTCCTGCAGCACGCCCTGGGCAACCTTGGCGTCAGTGGCGATGTAACCGAGCATGGTGGCCATGTTCGGCTTGATCATGCCGGCGCCCTTGCTGATGCCGGTGACGGTGATGGTCACGCCGTCATGCTGGAACTGGCGGCTGGCGCCCTTGGGCAGGGTGTCGGTGGTCATGATGCCGGCAGCGGCGTCGGCCCAGTTATCCACAGACAGGTTGGCCAGCGCGGCCGGCAGTGCGGCTTCGATCTTCTCGACCGGCAGCGGTTCTCCGATCACGCCGGTGGAGTACGGCAGCACGGCGTTTTCCGGTACGCCAGCCAGCTCGGCCAGCTTGGCGCAGGTGCGGGTGGCATTGGCCAGGCCGGGCTCGCCGGTGCCGGCGTTGGCGTTGCCGGTGTTGGTCAGCAGGTAGCGCACCGGCCCCAGGAAGCGCTTGCGCGCGAGGATTACCGGGGCGGCGCAGAAGGCGTTGGTGGTGAACACACCGGCCACGGTGGAGCCTTCGGCGCAGCGCATCACCACGATGTCCTTGCGGCCGGGTCGTTTGATGCCGGCAGAGGCGATGCCGAGTTCGAAACCGGGGACCGGGTGCAGGGTGGACATGGGGCCGAGACCAACAGCCATGTGGCGCGCTCCTATCTAGTCAGTGAATCGAGTCAGTAAGACGAATCAGTGGATCAGATGTGAAAAACGCCGCGAGCGGCAGGGCCGGTCGCGGCGTTGGTATCAAGGTCGGGAGGCTTTATTCCACCTGACCGTGGCAGTGCTTGTACTTCTTGCCCGAACCGCAAGGGCACGGCTCGTTGCGGCCGATCTTCGGTTCGTTGCGGATGGGTTCCATCGGCACCACGTTGTCGGCCGGTACTTCACCCTCTTCTTCCGGCTCGCCGGTCACCTGGTCCAAGGACGGTGCGGCGGCGTGCTGGAACTGCATGCGTTTGGCCATTTCCTCGGCTTCGCGGCGCAGGCGGGCTTCTTCCTCGGCCGGATCTTCGCGGCGAACCTGGACGAAGGACAGAACACGGATGGTGTCGCGCTTGATGGAGTTCAGCAGGTCCTGGAACAGGTTGAAGGACTCGCGCTTGTACTCCTGCTTCGGGTTCTTCTGCGCATAGCCGCGCAGGTGGATACCGTGACGCAGATGATCCATGGTGGACAGGTGGTCCTTCCACAGGTCGTCCAGCACGCGCAGCAGCATCTGCTTCTCGAAGGTGCGCAGGGCTTCTTCGCCGGCGAGCTCTTCCTTCTCGTTGTAGGCCGCTACCAGCTCGGTGAGGATCTTCTCGCGCAGGGTTTCTTCGTAGAGCTTCTCGTCTTCATCCAGCCACTGCTGGATCGGCAGCTTCAAGCCGAAGTCGCTGTACAGCGCCATTTCCAGACCCGTGATGTCCCACTGTTCAGGCAACGATTGCGGCGGGATGTGTTCGCTGACGGTGTTGTTCAGGGTCTCTTCGCGGAACTCGGTGATGGTTTCGCCGATGTTGTCGGCCGCGAGCAGGGTGTTGCGCATGTGGTAGATCACCTTGCGCTGCTCGTTGGCGACGTCGTCGAACTCCAGCAGTTGCTTGCGGATATCGAAGTTGCGGCCTTCGACCTTGCGCTGCGCCTTTTCGATGGCGTTGGTCACCATGCGGTGCTCGATCGCCTCGCCCGGCTGCATGCCGAGGGCCTTCATGAAGTTCTTCACCCGGTCGGAGGCGAAGATGCGCATCAGGTGGTCTTCCAGCGACAGGTAGAAGCGGCTGGAGCCCGGGTCGCCCTGACGGCCGGCACGGCCGCGCAGCTGATTGTCGATACGACGGGATTCGTGGCGCTCGGAGGCGATCACATGCAGGCCGCCCGACTCGATGACCTGCTGGTGACGCTTCTGCCAGTCGGCCTTGATCTGCGCGACCTGCTCGTCGGTGGGGTTCTCCAGCGCGGCGACTTCCACTTCCCAGTTGCCGCCCAGCAGGATGTCGGTGCCACGACCGGCCATGTTGGTGGCGATGGTGACGGCGCCCGGACGACCGGCCTGGGCGATAATCTCGGCTTCCTTCTCGTGGTACTTGGCGTTCAGTACCTTGTGCTCGATGCCGGCGTTCTGCAGCAGCTGCGAGACGTATTCGGAGGTCTCGACCGAGGCGGTACCCACAAGAATCGGACGGCCCAGCGCCTGGCACTGCTGCACGTCGGTGATGATTGCGGCGTACTTCTCGTCCTGGGTCAGGTAAACCAGGTCGTTGAAGTCCTTACGGGCAACCGGACGGTGGGTCGGGATCACCACCACGTCCAGGCCGTAGGTCTGGCGGAATTCAAAGGCCTCGGTGTCCGCGGTACCGGTCATGCCGGCCAGCTTGGTGTAGAGGCGGAAGTAGTTCTGGAAGGTGGTCGAGGCCAGGGTTTGGCTCTCGGCCTGGATCGGCAGGTTTTCCTTCGCTTCGATGGCCTGGTGCAGGCCCTCGGAGAGGCGGCGGCCCGGCATGGTACGGCCGGTGTGCTCGTCGATCAGCAGAACCTGGTCGCCCTGGACGATGTATTCCACGTTGCGATGGAACAGAGTGTGGGCGCGCAGCGCTGCGTAGACGTGGGTCAGCAGGCTGAGGTTGTGCGCGGAGTAGAGACTCTCACCCTCGGCCAGCAGGCCGTTCTGGGTCAGCAGCTCCTCGACGTAGGCATGGCCCTGCTCGTTGAGTTCGACCTGACGGGTCTTCTCGTCGATGCTGTAGTGGCCCTGCTGGGTCACCTGGCCTTCGACTTCCTCGATGTGGCGCTTCAGGCGCGGGATCAGCTTGTTGATCTTGATGTACAGCTCGGAGCTGTCTTCGGCTTGGCCGGAGATGATCAGAGGAGTCCGCGCCTCGTCGATGAGGATGGAGTCCACTTCGTCGACCACCGCGAAGTTCAGTTCACGCTGGAACTTGTCTTCCAGGCTGAACGCCATGTTGTCGCGCAGGTAGTCGAAGCCGAATTCGTTGTTGGTGCCGTAGGTGATGTCCGAGGCGTAGGCAGCGCGCTTCTCTTCCGGCGGCTGGAACGGGCTGACAATGCCGACGCTCAGGCCAAGGAACTCGTACAGCGGACGCATCCAGTTGGCGTCCCGGCGAGCCAGGTAGTCGTTCACGGTGACCACGTGCACGCCCTTGCCGGACAGGGCGTTCAGGTAGACAGCCAGGGTACCCACGAGGGTTTTGCCCTCACCGGTACGCATCTCGGCGATCTTGCCTTCGTGCAGGGTCATGCCACCGATCAGCTGGACGTCAAAGTGACGCATTCCCATCACACGCTTGCCGGCCTCCCGGGCCACGGCGAAGGCTTCGGGAAGAATCTGGTCGAGAGTCTCACCCTTGGCGACCCGTGCCTTGAACTCTTCGGTCTTGGCCTTCAGTTGCTCATCGGAAAGCGGGACCATCTGGGGCTCGAGTGCATTGATGGCCTGGACCTGCTTGGCCATGCGCTTCACTTCGCGCTCGTTCTTGCTTCCAAAGAGTTTTTTCAACAAAGGCGCAAACATATCGACTGGGTCATCCGAACTGGAGAATTGGAGGGCTGCCCGACTGGCTGGCCGCGGCGCGGAACGGCAATGAAGCGGGCATTCTACCCGGAAACTATCGGGAAAAAAGTGCCGAAGTCATCCTCCGAAGCTTCGCATTCTGCGAGCTTGGGGGCAATGCATGGGCAGACAACTTTGAATCCGAGTGAGTGATATGGTGACGCAGACGGGCAACTTCAAGGGTGGACGGTGGCATCTGGCCCTGAGCACATCTGTTAACATCCTTCTTCATTCACTCCCGGTTGCACTCGATGGCCTTCCGCCCCCTGCCCGCCAAGGCGATGACCAAGTTGCTGCGCGAAGCCAAGCCGCTGCAGTCGCTGTTCGCCCAGGCGCAGCGCCTCTCGCGCCTGCAGGAACTGCTCGACTCGCAGCTGCAGCCCGCCGCGCGCCCTTACTGCCGTGTCGCCTCCTGGCGTGAAGGCAGCCTGCTGCTGGTCGTCACCGACGGTCACTGGGCCACGCGCCTGCGCTACCAGCAGAACCGCCTGCTGCGGCAACTGGCCGCGTTCGAGGAATTCAGGGGTTTGGCACGCATCCTGTTCAAAGTACAACCGTTGATCCAGGCGCCCACCCGGGTGAATACCAACCGCATTACCGAGTCCGCCTCCGCCACCCTGCACGAAGCCGCGGAAGGCATCAGCAATCCACAACTCAAGGCCGCCCTCGAGCGCCTCGCCAGCCGCAGCCGCAAACCGCCCGAAGCGGATCAGGAATAAAAGAGCAGGCATAAAAAAAGGCCACCCGAGGGTGGCCTTTGAAATTTGTAGCTGAAAGGAGGAGGTTTCCTTATACGGCCGCAGCGGGTCGCATATAGGAGATCGGCGCGGTCTTGGCGTCCTCGAAGGTCACCACTTCCCAAGCGTCCTTGTCTGCGATGAGGGTACGCAGGAGACGGTTGTTCAGGGCGTGACCGGACTTGTAGCCGATGAACTCGCCGATGAGGCTGTTACCCAGCAGGTACAGGTCACCAATGGCGTCCAGGATCTTGTGCTTGACGAACTCGTCCTCGTAACGAAGACCGTCTTCGTTGAGCACTCGATACTCGTCGACCACGATGGCGTTCTCCACACTGCCACCCAGAGCCAGGTTCTGGGAGCGCAGCATCTCGATGTCGCGCATGAACCCGAAGGTACGGGCGCGGCTGACTTCCTTCACGAAGGAAGTACTGGAGAAATCCACCACGGCTTTCTGGGTGCGACCACGGAAGACCGGGTGATCGAAATCGATCTCGAAGCTCACCTTGAAGCCGTCGAACGGAACGAAGGTAGCGCGCTTGTCGCCCTCTTCCACCGTCACTTCGCGCTTGATGCGGATGAACTTCTTGGCCGCTTCCTGCTCTTGCAGGCCAGCGGACTGGATCAGGAATACGAAGGGACCTGCGCTGCCATCCATGATCGGTACTTCCGACGCGGACAGCTCGACATAGGCGTTGTCGATCCCCAGGCCGGCCATGGCCGAGAGCAGGTGCTCCACGGTATCCACCTTGATGTCACCCTTGATCAGGGTGGTCGACATGGTGGTTTCACCGACGTTCGAGGCCCGTGCGGGAATTTCCACCACAGGGTCGAGATCGGTCCGGCAGAACACGATGCCAGTATCGACGGGAGCCGGCTTCAGGGTCAGGTAAACCTTTTCCCCGGAGTGCAGGCCGACACCGGTCGCCCGGATGATGTTCTTCAAGGTGCGTTGTCTGATCATGGCTTTGGCCGCTTTCGCGCAAGTTGCGAACTGTTGTCAACAATGGGCGGCGATGATAGCAGAACCGCCCTTTGCTGAACACCAATCACATTGATACTCCTGATAAATCGACTCAATCGGCCTGACGACGCAGGAAGGCCGGGATGTCCAGATAGTCCAGATCGTCCTGCGGGTTCAGCTTGGCCGCGGTGGCTGCGCCGCCGTGGTTCTGGTTACGCATGACGGTCGGACGATCCAGGTCGCGGTAATTCACCGACTGCTGCTCGCGCTGAACCGGCGCCTGGGTGCTGACGGCCTGGGTCTGAACGGTGTTGTCGACGACCTTGACCGGCTTCTCCAGGCGAGCGCCCAGACCGGTGGCGACCACGGTGACGTGCAGTTCGTCGCGCATGTCCGGATCGATCACGGTGCCCACTTTCACGGTGGCGTGCTCGGAAGCGAACTGCTCGATGATGTTACCCACGTCGGAGTACTCGCCCAGGGACAGGTCCGGACCGGCGGTGATGTTCACCAGGATACCGCGGGCGCCCTGCAGGTTGACGTCTTCCAGCAGCGGGTTGCGGATCGCGGCTTCGGTAGCCTCGCGAGCGCGGTTCGGGCCGCTGGCGCAACCGGTGCCCATCATGGCCATGCCCATTTCGCTCATGACGGTTTTCACGTCGGCGAAGTCGACGTTGATCATGCCCGGGCGCTTGATGATGTCGGAGATGCCGCGAACGGCACCGGCCAGTACATCGTCAGCCTTGGCGAAGGCGGCCAGCAGGCTGGCGTCCTTGCCCAGGATGGTCAGCAGTTTTTCGTTCGGGATAGTGATCAGCGAGTCGACGCTTTCAGCCAGCGAGCGGATGCCCTCGTCGGCGATCTGCATGCGCTTGCGACCTTCGAACGGGAACGGACGGGTGACCACGGCCACGGTGAGGATGCCCATTTCCTTGGCAACCTCGGCGATGATCGGCGCAGCACCGGTACCGGTACCGCCACCCATGCCGGTGGTGATGAAGACCATGTCGGCGCCTTCCAGGACTTCGGCGATACGCTCGCGGTCCTCGATGGCGGCCTGGCGGCCCACTTCAGGGTTGGCGCCAGCGCCCAGGCCCTTGGTCACACCCGGGCCGAGCTGCAGCACGGTGCGCGCGGCGATGTTCTTCAGCGCCTGCGCATCGGTGTTAGCGCAAATGAATTCGACGCCATCAACGTTGTTCTTGGCCATGTGGTTCACGGCGTTGCCGCCGCCGCCACCTACGCCAATAACCTTGATGACTGCTGTTTGCGGGACGTTATCTACCAGTTCAAACATTTCCCCTCTCCTTCCTTTCTAGTTGTGTTGCCTACGTTTACCGCGGTGGTAAATCAGAAATTGCCCTGGACCCAGCGTTTAAGCTTTTCCAGTACCGGTGTCTTGGGTTCGTCGCTGCTGAAGCTGCTGCCGGACATGGAGATGCCGTCGGACTGCTTTTGCAGTCCGTACAGGAGCAGCCCCACGCCGGTGGAATAGATTGGATTACGCACAACGTCGGCCAGTCCCTTGACGCTGTGTGGTACGCCCAGGCGCACCGGCATGTGAAAGATCTCTTCGGCCAGTTCGACGGCGCCTTCCATCTTGGAGGTGCCACCGGTGAGCACGATCCCGGCTGGAATCAGGTCCTCGTAGCCGCTGCGGCGCAGCTCGGCCTGGACCAGGGTGAAGAGCTCGTCGTAACGAGGCTCGACCACTTCGGCAAGCGCTTGGCGCGACAGTTCCCGCGGCGGCCGATCCCCGACGCTGGGCACCTTGATGGTTTCGCCGGGGCCGGCCAGTTTGGCCAGGGCACAGGCGTAGCGAATCTTGATTTCCTCAGCGTACTGAGTCGGCGTGCGCAGCGCCATGGCGATGTCGTTGGTGACCTGGTCGCCGGCGATCGGGATCACAGCCGTATGGCGGATGGCGCCTTCGGTGAAAATGGCGATGTCGGTGGTGCCGCCGCCGATGTCCACCAGGCACACGCCCAGTTCCTTTTCGTCCTCGGTAAGCACGGAGTAGGCCGAGGCCAGTTGCTCGAGGATGATGTCGTCCACTTCCAGGCCGCAGCGGCGCACGCACTTCTCGATGTTCTGCGCAGCGTTCACCGCGCAGGTCACCACGTGCACCTTGGCTTCCAGGCGTACGCCGGACATGCCCAGCGGCTCACGCACGCCTTCCTGGTTATCGATCACGTAGTCCTGGGCCAGGGTGTGCAGCACACGCTGGTCGGCCGGGATGGCCACAGCCTGGGCCGCGTCCAGCACACGCTCGATGTCTGCACCACTCACTTCGCGGTCGCGGATCGCCACGATGCCGTGGGAATTCAGGCTGCGGATATGGTTGCCGGCGATGCCGACGAAGGCCGAGTGGATACGGCAGCCAGCCATCTGCTGGGCTTCATCGATGGCGCGCTGGATCGATTGCACGGTGGATTCGATGTTCACCACCACACCCTTCTTCAGGCCGCGCGACGGATGCGTCCCGATGCCGACGATTTCCAGCTTGCCATCGGCCGCTACCTCACCCACCAGCGCCACCACCTTGGAGGTGCCGATGTCCAGGCCGACGACCATTTTGCCGCTCTGCACGCTTGCCATGTTTATAGAAGTCTCCTCAACTCACTGCACGGCGGTGGTCTGGGCCACCGTCGTTTCCGGCACCGGATCGCGCCACGCAACGGCCAGACCGTTGGGGTAACGCATGTCGATGCGGGCGATTTTCGTAATCTGGTCTTTCAGCGCCTTGTCGTAGATGGTCACGAACCGGCGAATCTGTTCTACCGCGTGATCGCGGCCCAGCATGATCTCCACGCCCTGTGCGGTACCCAGGGTCCAGGCGCCGCGCGAACTCATGTCCAGGCTTGCGATGGTGAAGCCCAGCGGGCGGAGCATCTGGCTGAGAATCTGGTACTGCTGCATCACTTGCTGCTGAGCGCGCTGCGGCCCGGACAGGCGCGGCAGGTGCTCGTAGTTGGCCACTTCACGCGGGGCGAAAGCCTGACCCTGGTTGTTCAGCAGCGCTTCGTCCCCCCAACGTGCGATGGGCAATTGCTCGTCCAGGCGGACAACCACCTGGTCGGGCCATACGCGACGCACTTCGGCGTGGGCGATCCAGGGCATGTGCTCCAGTTCCTGGCGCATGCCGGCCAGGTCGATGGTGAAGAAGCTGGCCGAGACGTAGGGGCTGATCCGCTGCTGCACCGCCGCCTGGCTGATGTAGCTCAAGTCGCCTTCCACGCTGACCTTGGCGATCGGCCGGTCCGCATAGGGCAGCACGTATTGGGCACCGTAGTAGGCGCCCCCGCCGAGCGCGCCCAGCACCAGAGGCCACAGCAGCACCTTCAGGAAGCCGAAGCTGGGCTTGGGCATGCGGGCGCTGAGCGGCTCCTTGGCCACCAGACGGCTGGCGCCGCGCGGCACCGGCTTGCGTGCCGGGGCACGGCCGATTCCGGGATTCTGGTGACGAAGCTGCGCGCCGTTCATGACTTACCCCCTTGCCTCGACGCTGTCGGCGAGGATCGCCAGCACCAGTTGCTGGAAATCCAGGCCGGCCGCGCGTGCGGCCATGGGCACCAGGCTGTGGTCGGTCATGCCCGGTGCAGTGTTCACTTCCAACAGCCAGAAACGCCCCTGGGCGTCCTGCATCACATCGGTCCGCCCCCAGCCCTGGATGCCAAGGGCATCGCAAGCGCGCGCGGTCAGGTCCTTGAGTTCCTGTTCCTTCTCGGCATCGAGGCCACAGGGAATCTGGTACTGGGTATCGTTGGCCAGGTACTTCGCGTCGTAGTCGTAGAAAGTGTGCGGAGTGCCCAGGCGAATGGGCGGCAACACCTGGCCACGGAGGATCGCGACGGTGTACTCGGGGCCGCTGATCCACTGCTCGACGAGCACCTGCGGGTCGAACTTCGCGGCAGCAGCCCAGGCGGAGATCAGCTCTTCCACGCCGCTCACCTTGGCCATGCCGATACTCGAACCTTCGCTGGCCGGCTTGACGATCAGCGGGAAGCCGAGCTTCGCGGCAGCGGCACGGCAATCGTCCTCGCTGGCCAGCACCGCATGATCAGGCGTCGGCAGGCCGAGGCTCAGCCACACGCGCTTGGTGCGCAGCTTGTCCATGGCCAGCGCAGAGGCCAGCACACCGCTGCCTGTGTAGGGAATGCCGGCGATTTCCAGCAGCCCCTGCATGGTGCCGTCTTCACCGCCACGACCGTGGAGGATGATGAAGGCGCGGTCGATCTTCTCGCGGATCAGACGCTCCAGCAGGTCGTCGCCCACGTCGATGCCGAAGGCGTCCACGCCCGCGCCCTGCAGAGCCTGCAGGACCATGGCGCCAGACTTCAGCGACACCTCGCGCTCGGCGCTCTTGCCGCCGTACAGCACGGCGACGCGACCGAAGGCGCGGGGCTCGAGGGCGGATTTGAGGGCGTCACTCATTGCTTCTTCCCCTCGACGCCAGCAGCGGCGGCGCCGAACATCGGATTCTTGATCAGTGCCGGAGCCAGCCCGCCGATATCGCCGGCGCCCTGGCAGAGCAGGATGTCGCCCGGACGTAGCAGCGGCTTGAGCAGCGAAGCGAGGTCACCGCCACGCTCCAGGTAGATCGGGTCGAGCTGGCCGCGCTGGCGGATGCTATGGCACAGGTGACGGCTGTCGGCGCCGGGAATCGGCTCTTCGCCGGCCGGGTAGACCTCCATCAGCATCAGCACGTTGGCCTCGCCCAGTACCTGCACGAAGTCGTCATACAGATCGCGGGTACGGCTGAAGCGGTGCGGCTGATAGACCATCACCAGACGGCGCTCCGGCCAGCCGCCACGCACGGCCTTGATCACTGCCGCGACTTCGCGCGGGTGGTGACCGTAATCGTCGACCAGCATCACGCTCCCACCTTGCACCTGCAGGTCGCCATAGACCTGGAAGCGTCGACCGACGCCCTGGAAACCGGACAGGCCCTGGACGATAGCCTCGTCGGAAATACCTTCATCGGTGGCGATGACGATGGTCGCCAGGGAGTTCAACACGTTGTGCAGGCCGGGCATGTTCACCGAGACATCCAGCGGCTCGCGCTCGGGGCGCAGCACGGTGAAGTAGGTGCGCATGCCTTCCTGGCGGATGTTGATGGCGCGGACATCGGCGTCCTCGCTCAGGCCGTAGGTTACGGTCGGGCGGGCGACCTGCGGCAGGATCTCGCGTACCACCGGGTCGTCCACGCAGAGCACGGCCAGACCGTAGAACGGCAAGTTGTGGAGGAAGTCCACGAAAGTACGTTTGAGTTTGTTGAAGTCGCCGCCGTAGGTGCTCATATGGTCGGCGTCGATATTGGTGACCACCGAGACCATCGGCTGCAGGTGCAGGAAGCTGGCGTCGCTCTCGTCTGCCTCGGCCACCAGGTAGCGGCTGGTGCCCAGTTGCGCGTTGGTGCCGGCGGCGTTCAGGCGGCCGCCGATGACGAAGGTCGGATCCAGGCCGCCAGCGGCGAATACCGAGGCGATCAGGCTGGTGGTGGTGGTCTTGCCGTGGGTACCGGCGACGGCGATGCCGTGGCGATAGCGCATCAGCTCGGCGAGCATCTCGGCGCGCGGCACGACCGGCACGCGGCGATCCAGCGCGGCAGCGACTTCCGGGTTCGACTTGTTCACCGCGCTGGAAACCACCAGCACGTCGGCGCCGTCGGAGTTCTCCGCACGGTGGCCGATGAAGATTTCTGCGCCGAACTTCTCCAGACGCTCGGTAACCGGCGACGCCTTGAGGTCGGAGCCGGAGACTTCATAGCCGAGGTTGAGCAGCACTTCCGCGATACCGCACATGCCCACGCCACCGATGCCGACGAAGTGGATGCGGCGGATGCGCCGCATGGTGCGGGTGACGCCGGTGGGTTCTTTAACCACGGGCCACCTCCAGGCAGGCATCGACTACCGTGCAGGTAGCCTCGGGCTTGGCCAGGCTGCGTGCGCGAGCGGCCATGCGGGTCAGGGAATCGGGATGCATCAATACCTCGGACAACTGCGCGGCCAGTTCGGCGGCGCTGGTAGATTTCTGTGGCAGCAGGAGGGCCGCGCCCTCCCGCACCAGGAATTCGGCGTTCTTGGTCTGGTGGTCATCGATCGCGTGGGGCAGCGGCACCAGGAAGGACGGCAGGCCGGCGGCGGTCAGCTCGCTCACGGTCAGCGCACCGGCACGGCAGATCACCAGATCGGCCCAGGCGTAGGCGGCGGCCATGTCGGCGATGAACGGAGCTACGTCCGCTTCGACACCCGCAGCGCGATAACGCTCCGCAGTAATTTCGTCATGCTGACGACCGGCCTGATGGCGAATGGCCGGGCGTATCTCGGCCCCGATTTGCGCGAGCGCTTCGGGCAGCAGCTTGTTCAACGGCTCGGCGCCCAGACTGCCGCCCAGCACCAGCAGGTTGACGCGGCGGCCGGCCAGCGGCGCGCGGGCGCCCTCTTCCAGGAACAGCTCGACGCGCACCGGGTTGCCGGTGGTCAGGCGCTTGGCGCTGCTGTCGAAGGTATCCGGGAAGGCTTCGCAGACACGCTTGGCCAGCGGCGCGAGGCTGCGGTTGGCGGTGCCGGCGACGGCGTTCTGTTCATGAATCACCAGCGGCACGCCGGACAGCTTGGCAGCCAGGCCGCCTGGGCCGGTGACGTAGCCACCCAGGCCGAGCACGCAGACCGGCTTGAGCTGGCGAACCACGCCCAGGGCCTGGAACAGCGACTTGAGCAGATCGAACGGCGCGCGCAGCAGGGATTTGAGGCCCTTGCCGCGCAGGCCGCTGACGTTGATCAGGTGCAGCGGCAGGCCGGCCTTGGGTACCAGGTCGTTCTCGATGCCGCGCGGGGTGCCCAGCCAGTGCACGCTGTAACCGCGCGCCTGGAATTCACGGGCGCAGGCCAGAGCAGGGAACACGTGTCCGCCGGTGCCGCCTGCCATGATCAGGACGTTACCTTTCATCGGCAAAGTCCTCTTCGCTGAATTCATATTCCTCGCTGCCCATCACGGTGCGGCGTTCCCATTCGATGCGCAGCAGCATTCCCAGCTGGGCGCAGCAGATCACCAGGGAGCTGCCGCCGTAGCTGAGGAATGGCAGGGTCAGGCCCTTGGTCGGCAGCAGGCCGACGTTCACGCCCACGTTGATCAGGAACTGGCCGATCCACAGGAAAGCCAGCCCGTAGGCGACGTAGGCGGAGAAGTACTGTTTCGACTGCTCGGCCCAGATGCCGATGTACAGCGCACGCAGGCTGACGAAGACGAACAGGGCCACGGTGGCCATGGCGCCGACGATGCCCAGCTCTTCCGCGAGCACCGCGAACACGAAGTCGGTGTGCGCCTCGGGGAGGTAGAACTGCTTCTGGATGCTGTTGCCCAGGCCCATGCCGGTCCAGCCGCCACGACCGAAGGCGATCAGCGCCTGGCTGAGCTGGTAGCCCGCGCCGAACTGGTCGGCCCAGGGATCGGTGAAGTTGGTCAGGCGCGCCATCCGGTAAGGCTGGGTCTGAATCAGCAGGACCACGGCGCCCACCGCCAGCGCGACCATCAGGCCGAAGCGGAACAGGCCCACGCCGCCGAGGAACAGCATCGCGGCGGCCGCCCCCATCATCACCACGGTGGCGCCGAAGTCGGGCTCGCGCAGCAGCAGGCCGGCCATCGGCAGCAGCACCACGAAGGGTTTGAAGAAGCCCAGCCAGCTCTCGCGCACTTCTTCCTGGCGACGAACGAGGTAGCCGGCCATGAAGATCACCACGAAGACCTTGGCGATCTCCGAGGGCTGGATGTTGAACAGGCCGAAGCCGATCCAGCGCATGGAACCGTTCACCTCGCGGCCGATGCCGGGGGTGATCACCATCACCAGCAGCAGGAAGGCCACGGCGAGCAGCTTCCAGCCCCAGCGCTGCCAGGTTTCCATCGGCACCATCATGGTCACGCCGCAGGCGACGAAGCCGATGGCGAGGTAGATCAGGTGGCGGACCGAGAAGTACAGCGGGTTGCCGGACTGCGCCGCGGCGACTTCGGAGGATGCCGAAGTGACCATCACCAGACCGAGGCCGAGCAGCGCCAGACAACCCGCGAGCAGCGGGAAGTCGATGTCGATGCCGTTGCGGCTGATCAGCGGGGACGGATAGGGGCGCAGGAAGGAGAACATCAGGCGAGCTCCTCCACGGCCTTGGCGAACAGGCGTCCGCGTTCTTCGTAGTTCTTGAACATGTCCAGGCTCGCGCAGGCCGGCGACAGCAGCACGGCGTCACCCGGCAGGGCCAGGTCGGCAGCGTGCTCGACGGCTTCGTCCAGGGTATTCACGCGGACCTTGGGCACTACGTTGCCAAGGGCGGCGCTCACCAGCTCCGCGTCACGGCCCAGCAGCACTACGGCGCGGCAATGCTGCGCAACCGGGTCACGCAGGTCATGGAAATCAGCGCCCTTGCCGTCGCCACCGGCGATCAGCACCAGCTTGCCGTCGATGTCGGCGCCCAGGCCTTCGATGGCCGCCAGGGCGGCACCAACGTTGGTGGCCTTGGAGTCGTCGTAGTAGCTCACGCCGTTGCGCTCGCGCACCCACTGGCAGCGGTGGGCGAGACCAGCAAATTCACGCAGGGTCTGCAGCATCGGTTCGAACGGCAGGCCCACGGCATGGCCCAGCGCCAGCGCGGCCAGGGCGTTGGACTGATTGTGCGCGCCACGGATCTTCAGCTCGCGGGCCGGCATCAGTTTCTCGAACTGGAAGGCCAGCCACTTCTCCCCGTCTTCCTCGATCAGGCCGAAAGCCTTGAAGTCCGGCTTGTTGGTGCCGAAGGTCCAGCACGGCACGTTGTCGGCGATCAGCGGGCGGCTCAGCGCGTCGGCACGGTTCACCACGACTTGCTTGGCGCCGCGGAAGATGCGGTGCTTGGCCAGGTGGTAGTCGGCCATGCCGTCGTAGCGGTCCATGTGGTCTTCGCTGACATTGAGGCAGGTAGCGACCTCGGCGTTCAGCCGCTCGCAGGTTTCCAGCTGGAAGCTGGACAGCTCCACCACGTACAGCTCGACGTCATCGGCCAGCAGGTCCAGCGCCGGTGTGCCGAGGTTGCCGCCAACGGCGACACGCTTGCCGGCAGCCCTGGCCATGTCGCCCACCAGGGTGGTGACGGTGCTCTTGGCATTGGAACCGGTGATGGCGACGATGGGCGCCTTCGCGTGACGCGCGAATAGGTCGACGTCGCCGGACATGCGCACGCCACGGGCGGCAGCTTCGATCAGCGCCGGGACACGCAGCGACAGGCCGGGGCTCACATAGAGCTCCTGGGCGCGGCAGAGGAAATCGGCATCGAGGTCGCCGCAGCGCACCTCGACCTGCGGATACTGCTCACGCAGGGTCGCCAGCTCCGGCGGATTCGCGCGCGTATCGGCCACGGCAAACGGTACGCCCTGGCGCGCCAGGTGGCGCACCAGGGACATGCCGCTCTTGCCGAGGCCGACAACGATGCGGAATTGGTCGGAAGCGATCAGGCTCATGCTCGATCAGTCCTCAACGCAGTTTCAACGTAGCCAGGCCGATCAGCACGAGAATCACCGTGATGATCCAGAAGCGCACGATCACGCGCGGCTCCGGCCAGCCTTTGAGTTCGAAGTGGTGGTGAATCGGCGCCATGCGGAACACCCGCTTGCCGGTCAACTTGAAGGAGGCAACCTGGATCACCACCGACAGGGTTTCCATGACGAACACGCCACCCATGATGAACAGCACGATTTCCTGGCGGACGATCACGGCGATGGTGCCCAGCGCGGCGCCCAGCGCCAGCGCGCCGACGTCACCCATGAAGACCTGGGCCGGATAGGTGTTGAACCAGAGGAAGCCCAACCCAGCGCCGACGATCGCACCGCAGAAGATGATCAGCTCGCCCGCCCCTGGCACGCTCGGGATGAACAGGTATTCGGCGAATTTGATGTTCCCCGACAGGTAGCAGAAGATCCCCAGCGCGCCGCCGACCATCACGGTGGGCATGATCGCCAGGCCATCGAGGCCGTCGGTCAGGTTCACCGCGTTGCTGGAGCCAACGATCACGAAGTAGGTCAGCACCACGAAGAAGATGCCCAGCGGGATCTCGACGTTCTTCAGCATCGGCACGATCAGGGTGGTCTCGACCGGCGTCTCGGCAGTCATATAAAGGAAGATCGCCGCGCCCAAGCCGAATACAGACTGCCAGAAATACTTCCAGCGGCTCGGCAGGCCACGGGAGTTCTTCTCGATCACCTTGCGGTAGTCATCCACCCAGCCGATGGCGCCGAACAGCAGGGTCACGGCTAGCACGACCCAGACGTAGCGGTTCGACCAGTCGGACCACAGCAGGGTGCTGATGGCGATGGCGGTGAGGATCAGCGCGCCACCCATGGTCGGCGTGCCTTTCTTGGACAGGTGCGATTGCGGGCCGTCGTTGCGCACGGACTGGCCGATCTGGCGGATCTGCAGGGTGCGGATCATCCACGGGCCCAGCCACAGCGACAGTGCGAGCGCGGTCAGCACGCTGAGGATGCCGCGCAGGGTCAGGTACTGGAAGACGCCGAAGCCCTTGTAGAACTGTTGCAGGTACTCGGCGAGCAGCAGCAGCATTTAGTGAATCTCCTCGGAGGAACCACACAGCGCCGCGACGACCTTGTCCATCGCCGCGCTGCGGGAACCCTTGATCAGAATGGTGGTGGTCGATGCTTCGTCGGCCAGGGCGCTGATCAGGCTGGCCTGATCAGCGAAATGCCGGCCCGCGGAACCGAACGCCTGCACGGCGTGGCTCATCAACGGTCCGACGGCATAGAGCGCGGTGACTTTGCCAATGGCGTAGGTTCCCACTTCGCGATGGGAAGATTCCGCCCAGGCACCCAGCTCGCCCATGTCCCCGAGGACCAGGACGGTCCGGCCGGAAAAGCCGGCGAGTATATCAATCGCCGCGCAGATTGAAGCCGGGTTGGCGTTGTAGCTGTCGTCGATCACACGCATGCCATTCGTCGCCAGCTGGGCTACGGCGCGACCCTTGACCGGCTGCAGGTTCTGCAGGCCTGAAACGATCCCGACCAGCGGCACGCCGAGGGCGTGAGCGGCGGCGGCGGCGGCCAGTGCGTTCGTGACGTTGTGCTCACCCAGCAGATTCAGCTGAACGGAAGCCTCGCCGGCCGGGCCTTGCAGGGTGAAACCCGGGCAACCACGAGCATCACGCTTGATGTCGCTGGCGCGGAAATCGGCGCGAGCGTCGTGCAGGCCGAAACTGGAAATACGGCGACCGGCCGCGCGAGCCTGCCAGGTGTCGAAAGCCTTGTCGTCGCGGTTGAGGATGGCCACGCCGTCGGCATCCAGCCCTTCGAGGATCTCACCCTTGGCCAGGACGATCTTGTCCTGCCCGCCAAACTCACCCACATGGGCGGTACCGGCGTTGGTGATGATGGCGACTTGCGGGCGGGTCAGCGCGACCGTGTAGGCAATTTCGCCGACACGGTTGGCGCCCAGCTCAATGACGGCGCTCTTGTGCTCAGGGGCCAGTTGCAACAGGGTCAGCGGCGCACCAAGGTCGTTGTTCAGGTTGCCGCGGGTCGCCAGGACTTCGCCCTGGGTCCGCAGGATGCTGGCGAGCATCTCCTTCACGGTGGTCTTGCCGCTGGAGCCGGTCACGGCGGCCACGCGACCGGTAAAGGCAGCGCGGTTCAGCGCGCCGAGCTGGCCCAGCGCGATACGGGTATCTGCCACGACCAGTTGCGGCAGCGGCGCACCGGCGACTTCGCGCTCGACCAAGGCAGCAACCGCGCCCTTGGCGGCGACGTCGGCCAGGTAGTCGTGGCCGTCGAAACGCGGACCGGTCAGCGCAATGAACAGCTGGCCGGGCACGATGGCGCGGCTGTCGGTGCTCACGGCGTCGAAGCTGACGTCGTCGCCGATCACACGGCCTTGCAGCGCAGCAGCGACTTCGTTGAGCGAAAGGGGCTTAAGCACGCTTCACCTCCCAGGCAGCCAGCGCCTTGGCGGCTTGTTCCAGATCGGAGAACGGATGACGAACGCCGTCGATCTCCTGGTAATCCTCGTGCCCCTTGCCGGCCAGCAATACGACGTCATCAACGCTGGCAGAAGCGATCAGGCGAGCAATGGCCTCACCTCGACCGGGCACGAACTCGACCGCGTCAGGTTTGGCGAAACCGGCACGGATGTCGGCGATGATCGCCTCGCTCTTCTCGGTGCGCGGGTTGTCGTCGGTGACCAGTACACGGTCCGCGTGCTGTTCGGCAATCTGCGCCATGATCGGGCGCTTGCCGCTGTCACGGTCGCCACCGCAACCGAACAGGCACAGCAGCTGGCCGTGCACGTGAGGACGCAAGGCGAGCAACACTTTTTCCAGCGCGTCCGGGGTGTGGGCGTAGTCGACGACCACCAGCGGCTTTTCACCGCCGCCCAGGCGCTGCATGCGGCCGATCGGGCCTTCCAGTTGCGGCAGCACCTTGAGCACGTCGCCCACCGGGTAGTCCAGGCCCAGCAGCGCGCCGACCACGGCCAGCAGGTTGCTCAGGTTGAACTTGCCCAGCAGCGAGCTGCGCAGCAGGCCTTCACCCTGAGGAGTGACAATCTGCGCCTGTACACCGGCGTCGCTGAAAGCGGCTTCGCGGCAATAGATGTAGGCCGACGGGTCAATCAGGCTATAACCGATCAGGCGGGATTCGTGGGACTCGGCGGCCAACTGGCGGCCGAAGTCATCGTCCAGGTTGATCACCCGGCAACGCAGGCCCTGCCAGGCGAACAGCTTGGCCTTGGCGGCGCCGTAGGCTTCCATCGAGCCGTGGTAGTCAAGGTGATCACGGGACAGGTTGGTGAACACCGCCACGTCGAAGCCCAGCGCCGCGACGCGGCCCTGCTCCAGACCGTGGGAGGACACTTCCATGGCCACGGCCCTGGCGCCAGCCTGCTTCAGGCGTGCCAGAGTCGCCTGCACGGCAAGCGGGTCAGGCGTGGTGTGGCGACCGCTTTCCAGCGCGCCATAGAAACCGGTGCCGAGCGTGCCGACGATGCCGCAGCGCTCGCCGAGCAGGTCCAGCGCCTGGGCCACCAACTGGCTGACGCTGGTCTTGCCATTGGTGCCGGTCACACCAACCAGTTCGACGCCACGGCTGGGTTCGCCGTAGAAGCGTCCGGCGATGGCGGACAACTGCTTGGCGAGGCCCTTGATGGCGATCATCGGCACGTCGCTGGGCGGCAGATCAACAGCACCTTCCGCTTCATAGGCGACAGCGGCAGCGCCCTGGGAGAGCGCGGCGGCAATGTGCCCGCGGCCATCCTGACGACCACCCGGCACAGCCAGGAACAGGTCGCCCGGCTTGACGGTACGGCTGTCCAGGGTCAGCTCACGGATCAGTTCGCCGCTTTCGGCTTGCGGCAGCAGTTGATTCAGGCTCATCGGCATCAGCCACGCCCTCCTTTGGCAGCGGGCGCAGCATCAGCTTGTTGCTGCGGGGTCGCCGGCAGATTGTCCGGCGGCACATTCATCAGGCGCAGCGTGCCAGACATCACCTTGCTGAACACCGGCGCGGAAACCAGGCCACCGAAGTAGCCGGCCTTGCTGGGTTCATCGATGACCACCACGGCGACGTAGCGCGGGTTGTTCATTGGCGCGAAGCCGGCGAACAGGGAGCGATAGGAATTCTCGGCGTAGCCCTTGGCGCCGGTCGCGGTCTTGCGCGCGGTACCGGACTTGCCAGCCACGTGGTATCCCGGCACCTGGGCGCGGTAAACGCCATTCGGCGCTTCGATCACTTGCTGCAGCATGCCCTGCATGGTCTTGGCAACCGGCTCGGGAATGACCTGGGTGGCTTCGGCCGGACGGTCAGCGCGGACCATGGTCAGCGGTACGCTGCGGCCATTGTTGGCCAGCGCTGCATAGGCATGGGCGAGCTGGATGGCGGTGACGGACAGCCCGTAGCCGTAGGACAGGGTCGCCGTTTCTGCCTTGCGCCATTCCCGGTAGTTCGGCAGGTTGCCAACTCGCTCGCCGGGGAAGCCCAGGCCGGTGTCCTGGCCGAGGCCGACCTTCTGCATCAGGCTGTAAATGGCTTCGCCGCCGATATCGAAGGCGACCTTGCTCATCCCCACGTTACTGGAGCGGATCAGGATGCCGGTCAGGTCCAGCACCGGCCCCTCGGTACGGGACACGTCACGAATGGTGTAGCGGCCGATCTGCAGCGTGCCGGGGTAGACCTCGACCTTGTCAGTGGGCTTCCAGCGACCGGTTTCCAGCGCTGCACTCATGGAGAACGGCTTCATGGTCGAACCCGGCTCGAACACATCGATCATGGCGCGATTGCGCATCATCGCCGGCTGCAGGTTACGACGATTGTTCGGGTTGTAGGTCGGCTGGTTGGCCATGGCTAGCACTTCCCCGGACTTCACATCGAGGATCACCAGGCTGCCGGCCTTGGCGCCGTTCTCCACCAGCGCGTTGCGCAGCTCGCGGTTGGCGAGGTACTGCAGGCGCAGGTCGATGGACAGGGCCAGGGTCTTGCCGGCCTTGGCGTTGCGGGTAACCTGGACATCACGGATCAAGTGGCCACGGCGGTCCTTGAGGACCTGGCGCTTGCCCGGCACGCCGGCCAGCCAGCTGTCGAAGGCCAGTTCCACACCTTCACGACCGCGGTCGTCGACGTCGGTGAAGCCCACTACCTGAGCGGCAACTTCGCCGGACGGGTAGAAGCGGCGGAATTCTTCAACCGAATAGACGCCCGGGATGCGATGGGTTTTCACCTGGGCCATTACGGCCTCGCCCTGCTCCGGGGTCAGGCCACGGACCAGATAGATGAACTCCTTGTCGGCGTTCGCATCCAGGCGCTCGGACAGCGCCGCCTTGGGCTGACCAAGGGCGTCAGCGAGGAAGCCCCACTTTTCACGCTCGAGCACCAGCTCCTTGGGGTTGGCCCAGAGCGTGGCAACCGGGGTACTGACTGCCAGCGGTTCGCCGTTACGGTCGGTGATCAAGCCACGGTGCGCGGGAATGGTGATGTGCCGGACGCTGCGAGCATCGCCCTGGCCCTTTAGGAAGTCGTGGTCGATGACGTGCAGGTCGACGATCCGCCAGGCGATCGCCGCCACCATCGCCAGCAGCAGGGCGATGACGACGCGGAAGCGCCAGGGATAGCGAGCGCCGGCCAGGTCTCTCATGGCGCCACCATGATGATTTCGGTCGGATCGGGTACGCGCATCTTCAGCTGGTCGGTCGCCAGGCCTTCGATGCGGCTGTGGGCCGTCCAGGTGCTCTGCTCGAGAATCAGGCGGCCGTACTCGGCCTGCGCCTTGTCGCGAATGTTGAGCTCGGTGTACAGCGAGTTGAGCAGCTGGCGGTTCCAGTACGCGCTGTAGGAAACGGAGATGGCCGACAGCAGCACGCCGATGAACAGCAGCAGCATGAAGAAACTGCCGGTCGGCAGGCGCTTGGAGAAGAGCCGGCTCATCTGAGCTTCTCCGCGATGCGCATGACCGCGCTGCGCGAGCGCGGGTTGGCCTTGAGTTCGGCCTCGGAGGCATAGATAGGCTTGCCGATCAACTTCATGCGCGGATCAAAAGGCTTGACCTGGATAGGCAGGTTGCGCGGCAGATTGTCCGCCTCGCCCTTCACTTGCTTGCGCATGAACTGTTTGACGATGCGGTCTTCCAGCGAATGGAAGCTGATCACCACCAGGCGACCGCCCACGGCCAGGCCTTCCAGCGCGGCTTCAAGGCCACGCTCCAGATCGCCCAGCTCGTTGTTGATGAAGATGCGCAAGCCCTGGAAGGCTCGGGTAGCCGGATTCTTACCCTTCTCCCAGGCCGGATTGGCCTCGGTGATCACGGCCGCCAGATCGGCGGTGCGCTCGAACGGCGCTTCTGCACGGCGCTGCACGATGGCGCGAGCCATGCGCTTGGCGAAGCGCTCTTCGCCGTAGTCTTTGAACACACGGGCAATCTCGTCTTCCGCGGCGGTGGCGATCCACTGCGCAGCGCTGACGCCCTGGTCCGGATTCATGCGCATGTCCAGCGGGCCGTCGTTGAGGAAGCTGAAGCCGCGCTCGGGGTCATCCAGCTGCGGCGAGGACACGCCCAGATCCAGCAGAACCCCATTCACGCTGCCCTGCAGGCCGCGCGCGGAGAACTCTTCCGCCATCTCGGCGAAGGACCTTTGCACAATGACGAAGCGGCCGTCTTCGGCCGCCAGTGTTTTTCCCGTCGCGATGGCTTGCGGGTCCTTGTCGAACCCGAGCAGTTGACCGCCCGGGCCGAGCTTGCCGAGCAAGGCCCGGCTGTGACCTCCCCTTCCGAAGGTTCCGTCCACATAGCGGCCGCCCTCCAGGGGGGCCAGCGCTTCGACGGCCTCCTCGAGCAGAACGGTGATGTGTTGGAAGGTACTGGTCACAGGCAGGCTCACAGAATAAGGTCGCGCAATTCATCCGGCAGGCCGCCGGGCTCTTTGATGGCTGCGAGATCGGCCTCGGCAACCGCATTCCATTTATCTTCGTCCCACAACTGGAACTTGTTCAGCTGGCCGACCAGCATCGCTTTCTTGTCCAGGCCGGCGTACTCGCGCAGGCGCGGCGGAATGAGGAAACGCCCAGCGCCATCCAGCTCCAGGTCAACGGCATTGCCAATCAGCAAACGCTGCAGGCGCCGCGTTTCTTCACGCAGCGAGGGCAGTTCGCGCAGCTTGGCTTCGATGAGTTCCCATTCAGGGAGGGGGTAAACGGTGAGGCAGGTGTCGACGGCATCGATGGTGACGATGAGCTGGCCATTGCAACGCGAAACGAGCTCGTCACGATACCGACTCGGCATCGCGAGGCGCCCTTTGGCGTCGAGACTGATGGCGTTAGCTCCGCGAAACACGTCAGCGCTTCCCCTGTGGTTGGCTATCCATGCCTGTTGATCCCACTTTTACCCACTTCGTACCACTTCCGCACACTATAGAAATCCGCGCTCCCCACCGTCAAGGCGAGCTGGAGGGGAAAAATCCTTACAGGACCGAGATTTAGCGTGCTTTTGCGATGTTCGGGGAGGGGATTTGACGCGCCAGAAAAGAGAAAAGCCCAGTGTTTTCAAAACACTGGGCTTTCATACTTAAAGTGATTTCTTAAGTTTGTAACTTCTTCCGGTCAGCGACAAATGGTCATGTGGAAAGAAGTGGAGGAAAAGTGCTGAGAGTCGATCTGTAAGCCGGGTTCTGTCGAGGACAGCCATTCCTCTGGGACATACATCACTGCATGCCTCAAGCGATCTACCCGAACCCAACGCGGGCCGCGCCAATGGGTTCCTATTTGATCTTGCTCCGAGTGGGGTTTACCTAGCCACGAACTGTTGCCAGCCGTGCGGTGCGCTCTTACCGCACCTTTTCACCCTTACCGGCGCTTGCGCGCTTAGGCGGTTATTTTCTGTGGCACTTTCCGTAGGCTCGCGCCTCCCAGGCGTTACCTGGCACTCTGCCCTATGGAGCCCGGACTTTCCTCCACCCCGTGGTGGAACACCACGGAACAGCGACTGTCCAATCGACTCTCAGTCCGCAAGGTTAGCGGCTGACGACGCTCAGGACAAGCTCAAGCCTTGCCCTGGCGCTCCAGTGCGATCTGATAAAGCTGATTCTTGCGCCCCCCGGTGATCTCCGCAGCAAGCGCTGCGGCGCGCTTGACCGGCAGTTCCGCCAGCAGCAGATCAAGCACCCGCAGAGTCTGCGCATCCACAACCTCATCGCCTTCCGGTGCGGGCTTGCCAGCCACCAGCAGCACGCATTCACCCCGCTGCTGATTACTGTCGGAGGCCACGAATTCGCGCAACTCGCCCAGCGGCAGCCCCTTCAGGGTCTCGAAGGTCTTGGTCAGCTCACGGGCCAGCAGGGCCGGCCGTTCGTCGCCGAAGATCGCAGCCATGTCCTCGATGCACTCCAGCACTCGGTGCGGCGCCTCGTAGAAAATCAGGGTGCGCGGTTCATCCACCAGCGCCTCCAGGCGCCCACGACGACCGGCGACCTTGGCGGGCAGAAAGCCTTCGAAGACGAAACGATCCGACGGCAGACCAGCAGCGGAAAGCGCTGCAATCAGCGCACAGGCCCCGGGCACAGGCACCACGGCGATGCCGGCTGCGCGCGCCTGGCGCACCAAGTGGTAGCCCGGATCGGAAATCAGCGGCGTGCCTGCATCGGAAATCAGCGCAACGTCCTCGCCAGCCTGCAGCTTGGTGAGGAAGCGCCCACCCTGCTCCCGCTCGTTGTGCTCGTGGCAGGCCGCCAGTGGCGTCTGGATTCCGAAATGCTGCAGCAGGCGTACGGAGTGGCGGGTGTCTTCAGCGGCGATCAGCGCCACATCGGCCAGCACCTTCAGCGCACGGGCACTGATGTCATCCAGGTTGCCGATGGGAGTGGCCACCACATAGAGAGTGCCTAGGGTCACGCGGGAGATCCTCACCGAAAGTGTCGGAAAAGACGCATTGTATCCCGATTCCGGCAGCCGCCATCGCGTCACCCTCGCCGCTTGGGTACAATCGGCAGCTCTTTGAATGCGTCACGAGAAGCCCGATATGATCGCTCGCCTGCGTCCGCTATCCGCTCTGTTCCTGGCTGGCATGCTCGCCGCCTGTGCGTCCTCCCCGTCGTCCAATCTCGGCGAACTGCCGCGCACCCCGGACGCCAGCATCGAACAGCTGCTGCAGCAGGCCTCCACCGCCAAGCCGGACGAAGCCGCCGTCCTGCGCCTGTCCGCTGCCGATCTGGCGTACAAGCAGAAGGATCTCGGCCGCTCCACGCAGATCCTCGATCAGATTCCGATGGACAGCCTGAAGCCCGCCCAGCAGGTCTTTGCCAGCACCCTGCGTGCCCAGCTCGAACTGGCCCGCAACAAGACCAAAGCGGCCCTGAAGGCCTTCGACAACCCCAACTTCCAGCGTCTGAGCGAAATGCCGGTCGACCTGCAGGCCCGCACCGGCATGGTCAAATCCCTGGCCCTGGCCGCTGACGGGCAAACACTGAGCGCCGCCCGCGAGCGCGTGTTCATCGATCCGCTGCTTAATGCCGAGGCCAGCAAGGCCAACCATGAGGAAATCTGGAAGCTGGCGTCCAGCCTGCCCCTTGAGCAGATGCAGGCCAGCAGCAACGAAGGCGACCTGAACGGCTGGCTGGAGCTGGCGCGCATCACCAAGTCTTCCTCGACCCTTAAGGAACAGCAGTCGAACATCGACAACTGGGTCGCGCAGAACCCGGACCATCCGGCTGCCAAGCAATTGCCGGACGCCCTGACCAAGCTGAAGTCCCTAGCCGCCCAGCCGCTGAACAAGATCGGCCTGCTGCTACCGCAACAGGGCCAGCTCGCCTCCGTCGCTCGCGCCCTGCAGGACGGCTTCCTCGCCGCCCACTACCAGGCCCAGCAAAGCGGCCAGGCACAACCGGCGATCAAGCTCTACGACAGCAGCCAGGTGCGCTCGCTGGACGAGTTCTATCGCCAGGCCCAGGCCGACGGCGTACAGCTGGTCGTTGGCCCACTGGAAAAGAATCTGGTCAAGCAAATGAGCAGCCAGCCGCAACTCCCGATTACCACCCTTGCGCTGAACTACGCAGACGGCAACCAGGAAGGCCCGGCCCAACTGTTCCAGTTCGGCCTGTCCGCCGAGGACGAAGCCCGAGAAGTCGCCAACCGTGCCTGGAACGACGGCATGCGCCGCGCCGTGGCCCTGGTACCGCGCGGCGAGTGGGGCGACCGCGTACTCGCCTCCTTCAGCCGCAACTGGCAAGCGGCCGGTGGCACCCTGATCGCCGCCGAGCACGTCGACCAGCCGGTGGAGCTGGCCCGCCAGATCGCCGACCTGCTGCAACTGCGCCAGAGCGAAGGCCGCGCCAAGCGCCTGCAGGGCGTACTCGACAGCAGCGTCGACACCCAACCCTCGCGCCGTCAGGACATCGACTTCATCTTCCTCGCCGCCACCCCGCAGCAAGCCCGCCAAATCAAGCCAACGCTGGCCTTCCAGTACGCTGGCGACCTGCCGGTCTATGCCACTTCCAACCTGTACACCGGCGTAAACAACCCGGCGCAGGACCAGGACCTGAATGGCATCCGCTTCTGCGAGACCCCGTGGCTGCTGAATCCGAACAACGCCCTGCGCCAGCAGGTCGCCGCCCAGTGGCCGGCCGCCAACGGCAGCCTCGGTCGCCTGTACGCCATGGGCGCCGACGCCTACCAGCTGGCCCCGCGCCTGCCGGAGCTCAAGGCCGTGCCGAGCATGCAGGTAGACGGCCTGACGGGCACTCTGAGCGTCAGCGCCGGCCAGCGCGTCGAGCGCCGCCTGCCCTGGGCCGAGTTCAAGAATGGCCAGGTGCAGCCACTGGAGAGCAGCGGTATTTGATCGGCAACAGCCCGACCCAGAAAGCCGGGCGGCAGGCCGAAGCCGCCGCCCTGGCTTACCTGGAACAGCATGGATTGCGCCTCCTGGCGCAGAACTGGACGTGCCGCCGCGGCGAGCTTGATCTGGTCATGCTGGACGGCGATACAGTAGTATTCGTCGAAGTTCGCTCCCGCCGGCATTCGGCCTGGGGAGGAGCACTGGAGAGCGTGGACTGGCGCAAGCAACAGCGCCTGGCCATTTCCGCCGAACTCTTCCTGCAACAGAATGCCCGCTGGAGCAGTCACCCCTGCCGGTTCGACATCGTCGCCATCGACGCGCGCGGCCCAGGCTCCGCAGGGCACTTGAACTGGATTCCCAACGCTTTTGACACCTGATCAGACGCCCGACGAAAGGTCACACCTGATGGACATGCAATCCCGTATCCGCCAGCTCTTCCATGCCAGCATCGAGACCAAACAACAGGCTACCGAGGTGCTCATCCCGCATATCGAGCAGGCCAGCATGGTCATGGTCAATGCCCTGCTGAACGAGGGCAAGATCCTCTCATGCGGCAACGGCGGTTCCGCCGGCGATGCGCAGCACTTCTCCTCCGAACTGCTGAACCGCTTCGAGCGCGAGCGTCCGAGCCTGCCGGCGGTCGCCCTGACCACCGACAGCTCCACCATCACCTCGATCGCCAACGACTACAGCTATAACGAAGTTTTCTCCAAGCAGATCCGCGCCCTGGGCCAACCGGGTGACGTGCTGCTGGCGATTTCCACTAGCGGTAACTCGGCGAACGTCATTCAAGCGATCCAGGCCGCACATGATCGCGAAATGGTTGTCGTAGCTCTGACCGGCCGCGACGGCGGCAACATGGCATCGTTGCTGCTGCCCGAAGACGTGGAGATCCGCGTTCCGGCCAAGGTCACCGCACGCATCCAGGAAGTCCACTTGCTGGTCATCCACTGCCTGTGCGACCTAATCGACCGTCAACTGTTCGGGAGTGAAGAATGACCCGTACCCCTCTGATCGCAGCCGCACTGGCCGTGACCATGGCACTGGGTGGCTGCAGCAGCTTCGTCAGCGCCACCCGCGACAAGCCGATCGACGATGACAAGGGCACCCGTACCCTTGGCAGCAAGATCGACGACTCGCTGATCGAGACCAAGGTGGCGGTGAACGTCGCCAAGGCCGATCCGGATCTCGATCGCAATTCCCACGTCGTGGTGATCAGCTACAACGGCGTGGTGCTGCTGGCCGGCCAGACGCCGCGCGCCGACCTGAAGAACAAGGCCGAACAAGCCGCCAAGGAAGTGCAGAAGGTCAAGACCGTGCACAACGAGTTGCAGATCCTGCAGCCATCTTCCCTGGCCGCCCGCAGCAACGACACCTGGCTGACCACCAAGATCAAGAGCCAGATGCTCGCTGACGCGAACGTGCCCTCCACCCGCATCAAGGTTCTGACCGAGAACGGCATCGTCTACATGCTGGGCCTGGTGACCCGCAAGGAAGGCGACCTGGCCACCCAGGTGGTGCAAGGCGTGGACGGCGTGCAGAAGATCGTCCGCCTGTTCGAGTACATCGACTGATCACTCGATTGCAGGCATGAAAAAGGCGACCCTCGGGTCGCCTTTTTATTACTTCACCACCTTGAGACTTGGCCGACCACTGGGGCGAGGCGGCTCGTCGGAGGGGCCGTCATCGGGCAGATCCTCGTCATCGGTAGGCACCGGCGGCTCCAAATCAAAAACCATGCCCTGGCCGTTCTCCCGCGCATAGATGGCCATCACAGCCTGTGACGGGACATAAAGGCTCTGGGCGACCCCACCGAAGCGACCCTCGAAGCTCACCGCCTCGTTGTCCATCTGCAGGTGGTGCACCGCGGTCGGCGAGACGTTGAGCACGATCTGGCCATCACTGGCATAACCCGGCGGCACCCGCACACCCGGATACTCGGAGTTCACCAGGATATGCGGCGTGCAGCCGTTGTCGACGATCCACTCATAGAGGGCTCGCACGAGATAGGGACGACTGGAGTTCATCATCAGGCTCCTTAGCGCATATCACGTTCGATAGAGGACAGGCTCGCACGGAAAGTTTCCCGCGCAAACTGCCGCTCCATGTAGTCCAGCAGAGGCTTCGCCGGCCGCGGCAGCTCAATGCCCAGGATCGGCAGACGCCAGAGGATCGGCAATAGGCAGCAATCCACCAGGCTCAGCTCATCACTGAGGAAGAACGCCTTGTCGGCGAACAGCGGCGACACCCCGGTCAGACTCTCACGCAACTCCTTGCGCGCCAAGGCTCGTTCGGCATCCTTGCGGCGGGTATCAAGGATACGGTCCACCAGGCTGCACCAGTCGCGCTGGATGCGGTGCATCAGCAGGCGGCTGTTGGCGCGAGCTACCGGGTAGACCGGAAGCAGCGGCGGATGTGGATAACGTTCATCAAGGTACTCCATGACCACCGTCGACTCGTAGAGCGCGAGATCGCGATCCACCAGGGTCGGCAGGCTGCCATAGGGGTTCACTTCGGCGAGTTTGGCCGGGATGTTGCCGGCAGGTACGTCGATGATGTCGGCGACAACGCTCTTCTCGGCCAGCACCAGACGCACGCGGTGACTGTAGTGGCAGGAAGGGTCGGAGAAGCAGGTGAGCTTGTTGATTGCGGCCATGCCGCGCGCCTCCTCGCAGGATCTTCTTGTGGGAGGTAGAAAAACGCACGCGCGCCCCGTAGGGCGCGCGCTTGTTACTACGACTGGTGGTGCTTAGTGCACGTCCTTCCAGTATTCGCGCTTGAGCAGGTAGGCGAACACGAAGAAGAAGGCCAGGAACAGCAGGACGTAGGTGCCGATACGGTGAGAGTCCAGCTTGTTCGGATCAGACGAATAAGCCAGGAAGGTCACCAGGTTCTTCACCTTCTCGTCGAACTGAGCCTCGGTCAGCTGACCGGATTTCGGCACGATGGTCAGTTGGTCGCAGGCCTCGTGGGTCAGCGGGGTACCGGTCAGAGGATCGTACTGCTTCTTGCCATCCTCGACGACCTGAACCTGCTTGCAACCGACGACCTGGCGGCCCTGCAGGCTGACCAGCACGTTCGGCATGCCGACGTTCGGGAAGACCTTGTTGTTCACGCCCCACGGACGCTTGGGATCTTCGTAGAACGAACGCAGGTAGGTGTACAGCCAGTCAGTACCACGAACGCGAGCTACCAGGGTCAGGTCTGGCGGCGCAGCGCCGAACCAAACCTTGGCGTCAGCCGGCTTCATACCGATGTCCATGTGGTCACCGATCTTCGCACCGGTAAACACCAGGTGGCTCATCATCAGCTCTTCCGGGATACCCAGATCACGGCCGACACGCTCATAACGCTGGAACTTGGCGCTGTGACAGCCCATGCAGTAGTTGGCGAAGGTGCGCGCGCCATCCTGCATGGCGGCCTTATCGGTCAGGTCGATATCGACGCGATCCAGGGCCGGGCCATGACCTTCGGCGGCAAAACCGA
Organism: Pseudomonas sp. PDM18; assembly: GCF_014852585.1. Taxonomy (GTDB): domain Bacteria; phylum Pseudomonadota; class Gammaproteobacteria; order Pseudomonadales; family Pseudomonadaceae; genus Pseudomonas. The sequence continues at coordinate 101,248 of NZ_JACVBX010000003.1, forward strand.
AGACAGGCAGCAGAGCCAGAACAAATGCAGCGAATTGCTTTTTCATCAGCCAGTCACCCTTTCCGGAACCGGTTTGGTTTTCTCCATCCGGGTGTAGAACGGCATCAGGATGAAGAAGGCGAAATACAGAATGGTGCACAGGCGGGACAGCGTGGTGCCAAGCGGCGACGGCGCTTGCGAGCCGTAGTAGCCGAGGATCACGAAGGAAACCGCGAAGATCACCAGCCAGATCTTGCTCAGCCAGCCCTTGTAGCGGATCGAGCGAACCGGGCTACGGTCCAGCCATGGCAGCACGAACAGCACAGCAATGGCGGCGCCCATGGCGATAACGCCCATCAGCTTGTCCGGAACGGCGCGCAGGATGGCGTAGAACGGTGTGAAGTACCAAACCGGGGCAATGTGATCCGGGGTCTTGAACTGGTTCGCCATCTCGAAGTTGGGCTTCTCGAGGAAGAATCCGCCCATTTCCGGGAAGAAGAAGATCACGGTGCAGAAGACGAACAGGAAGACCACGACACCGACGATGTCTTTTACGGTGTAGTACGGGTGGAACGGGATGCCATCCAGAGGAATGCCGTTCTCGTCCTTCTTCTTCTTGATATCCACGCCATCGGGGTTGTTCGAGCCGACTTCGTGCAGCGCCAGGATGTGCAGCACCACCAGGCCGAGCAGGACGATCGGCAGCGCGATCACGTGCAGGGCGAAGAAGCGGTTCAGGGTGATGCCGGAAATCAGGAAGTCACCACGGATCCACTGGGACAGGTCTTCACCGATTACCGGGATGGCGCCGAACAGCGAGATGATCACCTGGGCACCCCAGTAGGACATCTGGCCCCAGGGCAGCAGGTAGCCCATGAAAGCCTCGGCCATCAGGGCGAGGTAGATCAGCATGCCGAAGATCCACACCAGCTCGCGCGGTTTCTGGTACGAACCGTACAGCAGGCCACGGAACATGTGCAGGTAGACGACCACGAAGAACGCCGACGCACCGGTGGAGTGCATGTAGCGGATAATCCAGCCGTAATCTACATCTCGCATGATGTACTCGACGGAAGCGAAAGCCTCTTCCGCCGACGGGGTGAAGCTCATGGTCAGCCAGATACCGGTGAGGATCTGGTTAACCAGGACCAGCAGTGCGAGCGAACCGAAGAAGTACCAGAAGTTGAAGTTCTTCGGGGCGTAGTACTTGCTCAGATGGTCTTCCCACATCTTGGTCGCGGGGAAGCGGGCATCGACCCAAGCCATGAACTTGTTCATCAGGCTTTCTCCTGGTCCACACCGATGGTCAACTCATCACCATCCAGCGTATAGGGCGGAATCGGCAGGTTCAGGGGCGCGGGCTGCCCCTTGTAAACGCGGCCGGCAAGATCGTAATGGGAGCCGTGGCACGGGCAGAAGTAACCACCCTTCCAGTCCGGACCGAGATCCGCGGGAGCGACTTCCGGGCGGAAGGTCGGCGAGCAGCCCAAGTGGGTGCAGATACCGACGATCACGGCCAGCTCGGGCTTGATCGAACGCAGCTTGGGATCGACGTAGGCCGGCTGTTCCGATGCCTTCGACTCGGGGTCGGCCAGCTGCCCGTCTAGGGTCGGCAGCGCATCCAGCATTTCCTTGGTGCGATGCACCAGGAATACCGGCTTGCCGCGCCACTCGGCCACAACCTGCTGGCCCGGCTCGATCTTCCCTACGTTGACCTTCACCGGCGCGCCAGCGGCCTTCGCCTTGGCACTGGGGAACCATGACCCCACGAACGGGACCGCAGCTCCGACCGCTCCTGCCGCACCTACCACCGAGGTGGCCGCGACAAGGAAGCGACGCCGGCCTGCATTCACGCCGTCATTACTCATTCAGTCGTCTCCCATCAGCTTCAAGCCTGTTCAAATCAGGCTTTTAAGTAAAAATTCGAGCCGCGCAAAAAATTCGCCAAATGGTAAAGAAAAGCCCTTGTGATGACAAGGTAATAGCCTGTTACGCAACCCCTGGAACCCTTGCGCCGCGCGGCTTGCGCGGATGCGACACCTTGCCGCACGAACTTATTGAAGACATAAAAAAACGCCCAGTCCAAAGGATCTGGGCGTTTTTTTCGAAGCGTCGTATTAACGCTTGGAGTACTGCGGACGCTTACGCGCTTTGCGCAGACCGACTTTCTTACGTTCAACTTCGCGGGCGTCGCGAGTGACGTAGCCGGCTTTACGCAGCGAGCTGCGCAGGGTCTCGTCGTACTCGATCAGAGCGCGGGTGATACCGTGACGGATCGCACCAGCTTGACCGCTTACGCCACCGCCAACGACGGTTACGTAGATATCGAACTTCTCGGTGTTCTCGGTCAGCTCGAGCGGCTGACGGACAACCATGCGAGCGGTCTCACGACCGAAGAACTGCTCGATGGAGCGGTTGTTGATGGAGATCTTGCCAGTACCCGGACGCAGGAAGACGCGAGCGGTAGCGGTCTTACGACGGCCAGTGCCGTAATTTTGAGTCGCCGACATAATGAGCTATCCCGTTAAATCTTCAGTTCTTGAGGCTGCTGAGCGGTGTGCGGGTGGTTGGCACCCTTGTACACTTTCAGCTTGCGGTACATGTCGCGGCCCAGCGGGTTTTTCGGCAGCATGCCTTTGACGGCAGTCTCGATAACACGCTCAGGAGCCTTGGCGATCAGCTTCTCGAAGTTGATCGACTTGATACCGCCCGGGAAGCCCGAGTGATGGTAGTACATCTTGTCGGTAGCTTTGGCGCCGGTGACACGAACCTGCTCGGCGTTGATGACGACGATGTAGTCGCCGGTGTCAACGTGCGGGGTGTATTCCGGCTTGTGCTTGCCGCGCAGGCGGGTAGCAATCTCGGTAGCCAGACGACCCAGGGTCAGGCCAGCAGCGTCGACGACGAACCAGTCGCGCTTAACAGTTTCTGGTTTCGCGGTATAAGTTTTCATTCGTTATAGCCTCAGGGGCCGCCTGAAAATAAGACGGCGAATCTTACTGGACAGTGGTTGCCTTGACAAGTCAAGGACAGCCGAAGACAGACACGAATTGGGGCTCGGGTCGGTGTGCGTCCGTAACGACTAGATGTATCAATCGGCAGGCTTTGGCATCCCCCACCGATGAAAGGCTGCGAAATTATGCAGATTCCGGCAGAATTTTCAACTGTATGACGCACTTGTTTTCATGAGGAGACCTGCATGGAGTACCGCCCGCTCGGCCGCACCGAACTGAAAGTCAGCGCCCTTTGTCTGGGAACCATGACCTGGGGCGAACAGAATACCCAGGAGGAGGCTTTCGCCCAGATCGAACGGGCCAAGGCCGCCGGTCTGAATTTCATCGATACCGCCGAGATGTACCCGGTGCCGCCGCGCGCGGAAACCTACACCCGCACCGAGCAGATCATCGGCAACTGGTTCGCCCAGCGCGGCGATCGCGCTGACTGGGTACTCGCCAGCAAGATCGCCGGCCCCGGCAACTCCATCAGCCACATCCGCGACGGCCAGCCAAAGCTTGATCGCAAGAACATCGTCGCGGCGCTGGACGGCAGCCTCAAGCGCCTGCAGACCGACTGGATCGACCTCTACCAGTTGCATTGGCCTGAGCGCAGCACCAATTTCTTCGGCCAACTGGGCTACCAGCACAAGGAAGAAAGCTTCACCGCGCTGGAAGACACCCTGGAGGCCCTGGACGAGCAGGTTCGCGCCGGCAAGATCCGCCACGTCGGCCTCTCCAACGAGACGCCCTGGGGCACCATGCGCTTCCTGCAGATCGCCCAGGAGCGCGGCTGGCCGCGCGCGGTGTCGATCCAGAACCCCTACAACCTGCTCAACCGCAGCTTCGAGGTGGGCCTGGCGGAAGTCGCCATCCGCGAGCAGATCGGCCTGCTGGCCTATTCGCCCCTGGCCTTCGGCATGCTCTCGGGCAAGTACTTCGGCGGCGCGCGCCCGGCCAATGCACGGATCACCCTGTTCAGCCGCTTCACCCGCTACACCAACCCGCAGACCGCCAGCGCCTGCGACCGCTACGTCACCCTGGCCCGCGAGCACGACCTGGATCCGGCCCAGATGGCCCTCGCCTTCGTCACCAGCCAACCGTTCGTGACCAGCAACATCATCGGTGCGACCAACCTCCAGCAACTGGAAGCCAACCTGGCCAGTTTCGAGCTGAAGCTCTCCGACGAGGTGCTCGCAGGCATCGAGGCGATCCACAAGGACCAGCCAAACCCGGCCCCCTGATCGCTGCGCAAACGAAAAAGCCCGGCAATGCCGGGCTTTTCATCCGTGCCGGTCACAGCGCGCGGGCGATGATCTCCTTCATGATCTCGTTGGTCCCGGCGTAGATACGCTGCACGCGTGCATCGGCCCAGGCACGGGCGATCGGGTACTCCCACATGAAGCCGTAGCCACCGTGCAATTGCACGCACTCATCGAGCACCTTGCACTGCAAGTCGGTGGTCCAGTACTTGGCCATCGCCGCGGTCGGCACATCCAGCTTGCCTTCCAGGTGCTGCTCCAGGCAGCGGTCGACGAAGACGCGACCGACCTGAATCTCGGTAGCCATTTCCGCGAGCTTGAAGCGCGTGTTCTGGAAGTCCGCAACGGATTTTCCGAAGGCCTTGCGGTCGCGGGTGTAGTCCAGCGTCCATTTCAGCGCCGCCTCGGCCGAGGCCAGCGCGCCGAGGGCTACGGTCAGGCGCTCCTGGGGCAGTTCCTGCATCAGGTAAATGAACCCCTGCCCGTCCTTGCCCAGCAGGTTTTCCTTGGGGATGCGCACATCCTGGAAGAACAGCTCGGAAGTGTCCTGGGCCTTCATGCCGACTTTTTCCAGGCGCTTGCCCTTGCTGAAGCCCGGCGTGCCGGCCTCCACCAGGAACAGGCTGGTGCCCTTGGCGCCGGCCTTGGGGTCGGTCTTGGCGACCACGATCACCAGGTCGGCCAGCCAGCCGTTGGTGATGAAGGTCTTCGAGCCGTTGATCACGTACTCGTCGCCATCCAGCACGGCGGTGGTCTTCACGCCCTGCAGGTCGGAGCCGGCGCCCGGCTCGGTCATGGCGATGGCCGAGACCATCTCGCCTGAGATCAGCCTGGGCAGGTAGCGCTGCTTCAGCTCTTCACTGCCGTAATGGAGGATGTAGGGCGCGACGATGTCCGAATGCAGCGAGAAGCCGATGCCGGTCAGACCCAGACGACCGATCTCCTCGATCACCACGGCGCTGTAGAGAAAGTCCGCGGCCATGCCGCCATAGGCCTCGGGCAGATGCGAGCAGAGCATCCCGGCCTCCCCGGCCTTGTTCCAAAGCTGGCGATCGACGTGACCGTCCTTTTCCCACTGGGCGTGGAAGGGCACTGCCTCCTGTTCGAGTAACTTGCGGACGCTGTCGCGGAACAGCTCGTGGTCTGAACTGAACAGGGTTCTTGGAATCATGCGCTGCACCTGCGGATCGGTTGTAGGAATTATTGGAAGGCCGACTGTAGGCCAAGCACGAACCGCTCTGCACTGGACACTTTCGCCAAAAAATAAGACGATCCAGCCGCATCATGACCGCTTTAGCGTCATGCAAAGACATCCATAAGAAGTACAAGAACCGATGCCCAATCCAGCTTCCCGTGTGCTGCGCCGCGTCAGCATCCTCGCCACCCACGGCGTGTTCGGCTCCACCCTGATGCAGGCCAAGGACTTCTTCCACATGGCCGCCCTGCGCCATGGTCGCCAACAGGGCCTTGGACTGCAGCCCAGCTTCGAGACCCGCATCGTCAGTCCCGACGGCCAGCCGGTGATGACCTTCAGCGGCGATCTCCTGCCGGTACACGGTGCCCTGGACGAACCGGAGTTAGTCATTCTTCCCGCCTTCTGGGGCGACTTCGACGAACTGCTGACCCTCTATCCACAGGTGATGCCCTGGTTGCGCGACCGTCATGCAGCTGGCTGCGTGTTGTGCGGCGAGGTTTCGGGGGTGTTCTGGCTGGCCGAAGCAGGACTACTGAACGGGAAGGAAGCGACCACCTACTGGCGCTTCTTCCGCGAATTCGCCGAGCGCTACCCCAAGGTGCTGCTCAACCAGGACAAGCACATAGCCGACGCCGACAACATCTACAGCGCCAGCGGCCTGACCTCGGTGCGCGACCTGTACATCTACCTGATCGAGCACTTCTGCGGCGCCGCCGTTGCCCAGGGCGTGGCCCGCGACATCCTCTATGAAGTGCAGCGCACCTACACGCCCGGCCGCCTGGGCTTCGGCGGCCAGAAGCTGCACCACGACCCGGCAATCCTGCAGATCCAGCACTGGCTGGAAGAGCACTTCTGCGACAAGTTCCGCTTTGAAGACGTGGCTCGCGAGCACGGCATGAGCATCCGCAACTTCATGCGGCGCTTCCAGGCGGCCACCGGCGACAAGCCGCTGCACTACCTGCAGCGCCTGCGCATCGAGACCGCGCGCAACCTGTTGTCCACCAGCCGCAAGAGCATCAAGACCATCAGCTACGAAGTCGGCTACGACGACGCCAGCTTCTTCGCGCGCCTGTTCAGACAGCACACTGGGCTGTCACCGAATCATTACCGGCGCCAGTACGAACAGAAGGAAGCCTGAAACAGGCCATCCCTAGGATGGGTTCACGGACTCGGGTGCCGCCCTATGATCAGGGCAGCAATCGACAACAAGAACCCAACGGGATATCGCCATGCGCCGCTTTCTGCTTGCCTTGATGGCCGTCTTCAGCCTGAACGCTGTGGCGGACGACACCTGGAAACCCTTCCCCTACGACCAGAGCGCCTTCGACTACAGCGGCGACAAGCTGCGCGCGGCATGGCCGCGACTAACACGCGGCTTCGGCGCCAACTACCCGTTCCCGGATGCGGATTGGGTGGTGACCATGGCCACCCGGCATCCCGACGCCCTTGAGAAGACCGTGACCGCCGGCACCGGCTTCAGCGGCAAGCCGGAAGAGGCGCAGGTCTACGCCGAAAAGCTGCAGGACGTGTGGCGCAAGGTGTTCCGCGGCGACTTCGCCCGAGCCAAGAAGGACGGCCTGGCACTGGGCGTCGGCGGGCAGGTGCCGGGCATGTTCGCCCAGGTTCTTTACGCCATGTTCCTCGCGCCGAACCAGGAAGAAAAGCAGCGCCTGCTGGAGGAAGTCATCAGCTACACCGACGAGGCCGGTCCGCTGCTCAACGCCGACCCAATCGCCCAGTTCGGCCGCGCCTACGCCAAGGCCCGCCTGGCCGAGGACCTGTCGGTGCCGGTGGTGCTCAAGCGCGGCTACACCGGCGACATCCCCAAGGAACTGGACGCCCTCCTGGCCAAGCAGCCGAACCAGCCGTTCGCCCTGGCGCTCTACGGCGGCTATGAAGCCGGCGTGATCCGCAAGGTTGGCAAGCTGGTGGGCAAGATGACCTACGGGGTCAGTGCGGACAAGATGGAGCAGTACTTCGCACGCTCCTTCCGCGCCTCCGACGACCTGCCCATCGGCCACTACGAATACGCCAACGCGCTGGGCTACGTGTATGGCGAGGACGAGGAGCAGAAGGCGCTGGATCAGCTGAAGAAGGCTGTAGCCATCAAGCCGATCAACGCCATGGAGGCGCTGGAAGTCGCCCACGCCCAGCAATTGCTAAAGAAGGCGCAGCAGGAGATGGCGCAGCGCTGAGTCACCACTTGCAGGAGCGAGCTTGCTCGCGAACATTTCCCGGCAGCTCCGGTGCTGGGCGGTTCGCGAGCAAGCTCGCTCCTACGAAGAGCAAAAAACAAAAAAGGCTGCCCAAGGGCAGCCTTTTTCATTCACCGGACCATCAGGGACGGTGCGGGCGGCTCAGGTATTCGTGGGACTGCATTTCCAGCAGGCGGCTCAGGGTGCGCTGGAATTCGAACTCCAGGCGGCCACCGGTATACAGGTCCTTGAGCTCGACCTCGGCGGAGAGGATCAGCTTGACGTTGCGGTCGTAGAACTCGTCCACCAGGTTGATGAAGCGGCGCGCCATGTCGTCCTTGGCCACGCCCATCTGCTCGACGTTGGAAATCAGGATGGCGTGGAATATCTTCGCCAGCTCGATGTAGTCGTTCTGGCTGCGCGGGCCGTCGCACAGCTCGCGGAACTCGAACCAGGCCACGTCATCACAGGTGATCCGCGCACGGATTTCGCGATTCTCGATCATCAGTGCATCGTCGCGGGTGGCCGCGGCGCACTCCGGTGTCAGGGCCTTGAAGTCGCGGGTCATGGCCTGCTCGGCCTGCTCGGACAGCGGCCAGTGGTACAGCTCGGCCTGCTCCAGGGCGCGCAGGCGGTAGTCCACGCCGCTGTCGACGTTGACCACTTCGGTGTGCTGCTTGACCAGCGCGATGGCCGGCAGGAAGCGGGCACGCTGCAGGCCGTCCTTGTACAGGCCGTCCGGCACGATGTTGGAGGTGGCCACCAGGCTGACGCCGTTCTTGAACAGCTCTTCCAGCAGGGTCGCGAGGATCATCGCGTCGGTGATGTCGGAGACGAAGAATTCGTCGAAGCAGATGACCCGGGCCTCGTCGGCGAAACGCTTGCCGATGATGGTCAGCGGGTTCTTCTCGCCCTTGAGGGTCTTCATTTCCTCGTGGACGCGCTTCATGAAGCGGTGGAAGTGCGTGCGCATCTTCTGCTTGAAGGGCAGCGCCTCGAAGAAGGTATCCACCAGGTAGGTCTTGCCGCGGCCGACGCCGCCCCAGAAATACAGGCCCTTCACCGGCTCCTGGGACTTCTTGCCCAGCAGCTTGCCGAACAGGCCGGTCTTGCCTTTATCCGCGGCGACCAGGTCGTCGTAGAGGCGTTGCAGGTGCTTCACGGCGTTCGCTTGCGCGGCGTCGTGGAAGAAATCGGGGCGTTTGAGGTCTTCCTGGTAGCGCTGAAGAGGCGTCATGATCGGTAGCAAGGCAACGAAAACGGGGGCGCACACTTTAGCGGCGCCCCCGTTGCTTGGCAATTGGCCGGTAGTCGGACCGGCCTGCCAACCCTCACTCCTGCGGAGCGAGAGCCTCACGCAGGCGCTGCATGGCAGCGTCGCGCTCCGCGTCGGTGGAGAATTCCGGGCTGTACGCCACGGCCTCGCCATCCAGGCGCACGCTGAAGGCATTCAGCTCGGCGTGCAGGTCCAGCTCCTCGGCTTGCAGGCGCTTGGTCACCTGGCCCGCGGCCTTGCCGTCGGCGAAGGAGATGGACAGCAGCAGTTGCTCACCAGCGGCATCCAGCAGTCGGAAGCGGAAGCCGTCGTCCTCGCGGAAGCTGACGAAACGCGCGGCCTTGGTGGCCTTCTTCTTGCCTTCCGTCACCACCTGTACCTGCTCGCGGAACGAGCGCAGGCCCACGGCCTCGCGCAGCTCGCCGAGGAAGGGGGTGGCGATGCGGCGGGCCTTGGCGGCACCGGCCAGGAGGATGTCCTCCAGGTCGGCCGGACGGGTGATCAGTGCATGGTAGCGCTCGCGGGCTTCGCCCAGCTCGTTGTCGAGCAGTTCGAACAGGCGCTGCTTGGCTTCGCCCCAGGCCAGGCCACCGAGCAGCTCGGCGCGGAACGCGGCCTGTTGCTCGTGGGTGGAGAAGGCCTGGTAAAGGGTGAACAGATGCGAGTTATCCGGGTCCTTCGGCTCACCCGGCGCCCGGGAGTCGGTGACGATGCGCGCGACGGCGTCCTTGAGCTGCTTGGCGCTGCCGAACAGCGGGATGGTGTTGTCGTAGCTCTTGGACATCTTGCGACCGTCCAGGCCCGGCAGGGTCGCCACGTCTTCCTCGATCACCACCTCGGGCAGAGTGAACAGCTCCTTGCCGTTGCCGAACAGGTGGTTGAAGCGCTGGCCGATGTCGCGGGCCATTTCTACGTGCTGGATCTGGTCGCGGCCGACCGGCACCTTGTGCGCATTGAACATCAGAATGTCCGCGGCCATCAGCACCGGGTAGCTGTACAGGCCCATGGTGACGCCGGCGTCCGGGTCTTCGCCCGCCTCGACGTTCTTGTCCACCGAGGCCTTGTAGGCGTGGGCGCGGTTGAGCAGACCCTTGGCGCTGACGCAGGTGAGCAGCCAGGTCAGTTCGGGGATTTCGGGAATGTCGGACTGGCGATAGAAGGTCGCCTTGTCAGCATCCAGGCCGCAGGCCAGCCAGGTGGCGGCGATTTCCAGGCGCGAACGCTGGATGCGCGCCGGGTCATCGCACTTGATCAGCGCGTGGTAGTCGGCCAGGAAGTAGAAGGAATCTGCCTGCGGATCGCGGCTGGCGACGATGGCCGGGCGGATGGCGCCGGCGTAGTTGCCCAGGTGCGGAGTACCGGTGGTGGTGATGCCGGTCAGGATACGGGTCGTCATGGGAATCCAGGAATCAACACAAATGAAATGGCGGGCCGGATGGTAACGCGGCTGGCCGACCTAGGCGAGCCGGGCCTGTATCAGGTCCTTGAGCTCGATCAGCTTGCCGTGGAAGAAATGGCTGCACTCGGGGATGCGGATCAGTTCGTGCGGCTTGCTGAGCTCGGCGCTCCAGGCATACACACGCTCGGGAGTGACCACTTCGTCGGCTTCCGGCTGGATCACCGTCAGCGGGCAGCGCTCGGGCAGGTCGACGTCAAAACGCTCCACCGGCGGCGCCAGCATGAACAGTTGCGCAAGGTCAGCGCCCTCCTCTTCCAGGCGCTCGGCGGCGTTGCCGGCCACGCAGGAGCCGAAGGAGAAGCCCATCAGCGTCAGCGGCAAGCCCGGATGCTGTTCGGCGACCCAGTGCGCGACGGCCATCACGTCGTCGATCTCGCCACGGCCTTCGGCATAACTGCCGGCGCTCTGACCCACGCCACGAAAATTGAAACGCAGGGTGGCGTATCCTGCATCCCGTGCGGCGCGCTGCAGGGTGGCGACCACCTTGTTCTGCATGGTGCCGGCGAACAGCGGATGTGGATGACAGATCAGCGCGACGCCCCTGGCGTCGGGCGTGGCGAGGTGCAGGGCTTCCAGCTGGCCGTCGGGGCCGTCGAGGAACAGGGGAATTTCGCGGGTGGTCAAACAACAGCTCCGTGACCCCGTGGCGGGTCGTCTCGTCTAGCTCAATACCTGCGCAGGCGGCGAAGCATTCGCCACGGTATACAAGCACAGGTGCAAGCCGCTAACGTAAAGCAAAGCCGTCTATAGAGGAAGGATTCGCGTGGAACAGTCCCTCACCACCTGGTTGCTGCCGCTACTCGCCCTGATCGTCGGGGTCGGCATCGGCTTTCTGATCGCCCGCCTTCTGCCCAACGCCGCGCCCAACAAGCTGCAGCGTCAGGTAGACGACATGCAGGATCGTTTCGATAGCTACCAGCGCGAAGTGGTGACCCACTTCAGCACCTCCGCCAGCCTGATGAAGAAGCTCACCCAGAGCTATCAGGATGTGCAGGAACACCTGTCCGAAGGCGCCGAGCGCCTGGCCCTGGACGAACAGACCAAGCAGCGCCTGCTGGCCGCCCTGCACGCCGACGAGTACCCCGAGCGCCGCGAGCGCCTGACCCCGCCGGCAAACAACGAAGCGCCGCGCGACTATGCGCCCAAGACCGGCGACGGTCCGGGCACCCTGGACGAGACGTACGGGCTGAAGAGCAAGTACTGATCCCTCGCGCCGAAGAAAAAGCCCCGCCGATGCGGGGCTTTTTCATTCAGGCTGACAGGTTTACCAGCGGAAGGTCACGCTGCCCAGCAAGGTGCGCTCCTCGCCCCAGTAGCAGCGCCCGGCGTTGTTGCAACCGGCGACGTATTCCTTGTCCAGCAGGTTCTTCGCGTTCACCTCGGCGGACCAGTGCTCGTCGAGCTGGTAGCCGACCAGCGCATCCACCAGGGTCACGTCGCCGGTATCCAGCTTGCCGTACAGCGACGCCGGGGTGTAGGCGAAGGTGCTGTCGAAGTGCCTCACGCCGCCGCCCACGCGCAGGCCTTTGAGATAGCCATCGAGGAAGCGGTAGGTGCCCCAGGCCGACGCCTGGTTGCGCGGTACGCCAGTCATCTGGTGGTCCTCCAGCAGCGAGCCGGGGGAATCCTTGGTGATCCGCGAGTCGGTATAGGTGTAGGACGCGGTCAGGCTGAGGTTCTCGGTGATGTCGCTGTTGACCTCCAGCTCCAGCCCCTTGGAACGGCTCTCACCCACCTGCCGGTAGTCGCCCACAGTGCTGTCGTAGATCACGTCGTCGGTCTTGCGCAGTTCGTAGACCGAGGCAGTCATCGAGGTATTCCAACCCTTGGGCTCGTACTTCACGCCGACTTCATACTGCTCGCTGGTAGTAGGGTCGAGGGTGCCGGATTTACTCGACGTCTGCTGGGTCGGGGCGAATGCGGTGGAATAGCTGATGTAGGGCGACAGGCCATTGTCAAACTGGTACATCAGGCCGGCCTGCCAGGTGAAGTCGTGGTCCCAGTAGTCGAGGTCGGCCAGGCCGTTGGTGGTACCGGCGCGGTTACGGTATTGGCTGTTGACCTCATCCAGGCGCCCGCCTAACAAGGCGATCCAGTTGTCGTAGTGCGTCTGCAGCTGGCCATAGAGGCCATACATCTTCTGCTCCAGCAGTGCGTCCTGCACGTGGATCGGCGTGGTCGGCCTGGTTGTCCACACCGGATCGAACACGTTCACCGAGCCACCGGCGCCCGCCTCCCAGTCCTGATTGAACGAGGTACGGTCGAAGCTCGCGCCCACCAGCACGGTGTTGGCCACCTCGCCGGACTGGAAGTGCCCCTCGAACTGGTTGTCCAGCGAGTAGGTCATCGACTTGTTGTAGCGGTCGTAGGCGGTGTTATTGACGTTGGTGCCGAAGCCACCGTTGTTCAGGCTGCCCGGCCACATTTCGCGGCGATCGATGCGAGATTGCATGTAGCGCGAGTTCTGGCGGAACTGCCAGGTGTCGTTGAACTGATGGCTGAACTCGTAGCCCAGTGTCCAGGACTCACGCTCGAACTTGTCCCAGTCCGGGTTGCCGGACAGGGTGTCCTTATCGATCTTACCGTTGGGGTTATGCAGCAAGGTCCCGGCGGCCGGGTAGCCCAGTTCCATCAGCGTGCGGTCGCGCTGGTAAGTCGAGAGCAGCGTCAGCGTGGTGGCATCGTCGAAGTTGAAGGTCATCGACGGAGCGATATACAGGCGATCGTCTGGCTGGTGATCGACCTGGGTGCCGGAGTCGCGACCTAGCATGACCACGCGGCCGAGGATATTGCCCTCCTCCGTGAGTGGGCCGGAGACGTCGACACCCAGTTGCTTGCGGTCGTGGGAACCGTAGGTGAGCTGGAACTCGCCGCGCGGATCGACGGTCGGGCGCTTGCTGACCAGATTGACGATGCCGCCGGGTGCGTTCTCGCCGTAGAGGATCGAGGTCGGGCCGCGAAACACCTCGACGCGCTCCAGGCCGTAAGGCTCGCTGGTGGTGTCGTAGCGATTGCCTTGCACGCGCAGGCCGTCGCGCAGCAGGCCGTAGCCCCAGTCGGTGGCGTTGAAGCCGCGAATGAAGAACAGGTCGCCGGCCAGACCATCACCGGCAGCGAACGGCGGGGCGAAAATGCCTGGTACGTACCCCAGCACATCGGTCAGGGTCTGCGACTGCTGGTCCTCCATGCGCTGGCGAGTCACCACGGAGATCGAGCGGGGTGTCTCCGCCAGTGAAGTGCTGGTCTTGCCTGCGGTGGAGCTGACCTTGGCGTTGTAGCCGTTGCCATCCTGCTGCGCCCCAGCAGCGCCAGTGCCGATGATCGAGGTCGAATCCATCTGCAGCACAGTGTCATTCGGATCCGGTTGCAGCACGTAGCCGCCGGAATCCTGCGGCACCGCCTGCAGGCCGGTGCCATCGAGCAGCAACGCCAAGGCGCGCTCAACACTGTAGCGCCCATCGAGGCCTTTGCTGGACTTGCCGGCGGTCAAGTCATTGTGGCCGACCAGGTAGATTCCGGCCTGGCTGCTGAACTGGTTGAGCGAGGCCGCGAGGGCACCCGGCGCGATGTGGTATTCGCGCAGAGCGGCCTGTTCCGCGCCGGAAGCCGCCCGCGCGGGCGAACTCAGGGGCAGCGCAGCGACGCTGCAGAGCGACAACGAGATGGCCAGCGCCAGCGGCCGCCGGGCGAAGCGGCGCGAGGAGGAAGTGGGCGAGTGCATGGAATTCCCTGGTTCGGTGCAGTGGGTAAAAGTGCGTTTCTGTGGAATGACCGAACGGGAAAGAGAAAAGGGAACCGCAACGAAAAGTTTTTTGCGATACGTCAGACGGACTCGATGCTGACCCACCAGGGCGTCAGGCGCTGGACCTTCACCGGCAATGCCGCCGCCAGCAGTCGCAGTGCCTGGTCGCTATCGTCCAGCGGGAAGGCGCCCATCACCGGCAGTTGGGCGACAGCCGGATCACAACCCAGGTAGCCGTGGCGATAGCGCCCCAGCTCCTCGACCAACTGGCCCAGAGACATGTTCTCGGCGGTGAGCACATGGCGAACCCAGGATTCCCCCGCCGGCTGTGCTGCCGACACCTCGCCGATGGCAAGACGTGTGAAATCGACGCGCTGGCCGGCCTCCAGCACCCGCCTCTCGCCACTGTCCGCCGTCCGGACCTCCACAGCGCCGCGGTAGACATTTAGGCGCGTAGCATCGCCCAGTTGCCGTACCGCGAAGCGCGTACCGAGCGCGCGCAGCCGCCCCTGATCGGTGTCGACGAGGAAAGGCCGATGCGCGGCATCCGTCGCGGTATCCACCAGCACCTCGCCAAAGCGCAACCGCAGCAGGCGCTGGTCCGGGCCGAAATCGGCATCCACCGCACTGATCGCCGCCAGCCAGAGATGCGTGCCATCGGCGAGGATCGTCTCGCGAGTCTCGGCGGTGCTGGTGCTGTAGTCGGCACTCCAGCCCTGCACCAGCCGCGGGAGAGCAGTGCCGCGCCAGGTGCCCAAGCCAAGCAGCAGGCCGCCACTGAGCACCAGCAGGCTCTTGAGCCCCTGGCGGCGCGAGAGCTGGCGCTCACCGCTGGTCTTGAGCACCCGTCCCGCCAGTTGCCTTTCACCCTGTAGTGGCGCGAAGCGTTGGCCTATGCGCTCGACGTAATGCCAGGCGGCCTGGTGCTCGGCGTGCAGGTCGAACCACTGGCGCCATTGTGCGTGGAGTTGCGCGCTGGGATTTTCATCCTGCAGCAGTACGTACCAGTTCGCCGCCTGCTGCAGGCTCGCGTGGCTGAGTTTGTCGTCGTAGCCGTTCACTCCACCAGCACTCCGTCCAGCTCGGCTTCCAGTACCGCGCAATGCAGGAAGGCCTGGGCGAGGTACTTCTTCACCATGCGCTCGGACACCCCCAGCTCCACGGCGATTTCGCGGTACGGCAAGCCATCGATCTGCGCCAGCAGGAAGGCCAGGCGCACCTTGGCGGGCAGGCGCAGCAGCATCGCGTCCACCTGGTGCAGGGTTTCCAGGATCAGCGCCAGTTGTTCGGGAGACGACTGCACCGTTTCGGGCTGCGCGACCAGGGATTCAAGCCACGCCTGCTCCAACTGCTGGCGGCGCCACTGGTCGATCACCAGGCCGCGAGCAATGGTCGCGAGGTAAGTGCGCGGCCGGTCGAGATACACTGCGACGCCCTTGGCACGCACCGTGAGCACACGCAGGAAAGTGTCCTGGGCAAGGTCGGCAGCGCGCTGCGAGCAGCCCGTCTTGCGCCGGATCCAGCTCTGCAGCCAAAAATGGTGCTCGGCGTAGAGGCGGCACATGTCGTGATCCGCGAGTTGTGTACGACTCAGTAGCGACACCACCGCACCTGCAATTTGTCAAATAATAATCAGTCTCATTATTAAGCAGGGTACTGGTTGCCGGCAATAGCCATCTGCCAGTGAATCTTCGCGGACGCCTCGGGATGTTCGTGGGAGAGCCCTCGCTCCCACAGAAAGCAAAAGAAAAAGCCCCGCAGGTGCGGGGCTTTTTCCGTTCAGCGCTGTGCGATCAGATCGCGCCGCGCTGGCGGAGCAGGTCGAGGACTGCCTTGACGCCCTCTTCCACCGACTGGCTCTGGGTGTCAATCACCAAATCGGCATCCAGCGGCACGTCGAACGGGAAGGACTCGCCTGGGATGTTGTCCTGGCCGGCGGCGTACAGGCCCTGCGGATCACGCTCACGGCAGACCTGCGGGGAGGCCTGGACGTAGACGGTGACCAGCCGCTCGGCGCCGATCAGCGACTTGGCGCGCTCGCGCCCCTCGGCGCTCGGAGCGACGAAGGCGCACAGGCTGATCAGTCCGGCTTCATTGAACTGACGTGCCACATGAGCGGTGCGCAGCCAGTTCTCGGTACGACCAGCGCGATCCTGCGGCAAGCCCTTGTTCAGGTCATGACGCAGATTCTGGCCGTCCAGCACATAGACCGCGCGGCCCATGTCGAACAGCTTGCGCTCCACGGCATAAGCCAGGGTGCTCTTGCCAGCGCCGGAGAGACCGCTGAACAGCACGGTAGCTGGCTGCTGGCCGAAGCGTGCAGCGCGCTCCTCACGAGCTACGTGGGCATTCGCACCGTGGTGGGCGACGGTGCCGTGACTCGACTGCGGTGCAGCGATGATCATGCCGGCGCCGACGGTGCCGTTGGTCAGGCGGTCGATGACGATGAAGGCGCCGGTGGTGCGGTTCTGGTCGTAGCCGTCCAGCGCGATCGGTGCATCCAGGCTGACCTTCACACGGGCGATCTCGTTGAGCTTGAGCTCGCTGGCGGCGGTCTCTTCCAGGGTGTTCACATCGACCTTGTGGGTGATGCTGGGGATGGAGCCCGGCACGTAGCTGGTGGCGCGCTTGATGTCGTACTTCTTGCCCGGCAGCATCGGCTCTTCGGCCATCCACACCAGCATGGCGTCGAAGCCGTCGGTGACCTGCGGACGGTTGTCGGCGTGAACCAGCATGTCGCCGCGGGAGACGTCGATCTCGTCTTCCAGGGTCAGGGTGACGGCCTGGCCCGGGCCGGCCTGTTCCAGCTCACCTTCGAAGGTGACGATGGACTTGACCTTGCTGCCCTTGCCCGACGGCAGGGCGATGACTTCGTCGCCCTTGCGCACGATGCCGCTCGCCAGGGTGCCGGCGAAGCCGCGGAAGTTCAGGTTCGGACGGTTGACGTACTGCACCGGGAAGCGCATGTCGTCGAGGTTGCGGTCGCCCGCAACTTCCACGGTCTCAAGGATTTCCATCAGCGACTGACCGGTGTACCACGGCGAGCGCTCGGACTTGTTGACCACGTTGTCGCCCTTCAGAGCCGACATCGGCACGAAGTGCAGGGAGTTGGTCTTGAGGTTGATCTTGTCGGCGAACTGCAGGTAGTCGGCCTTGATCTGCTCGAAGACGCTCTGGTCGAAGCCCTTGAGGTCCATCTTGTTGATGGCGACGACGATGTGCTTGATGCCCAGCAGGGAGGCGATGAAGCTGTGCCGGCGGGTCTGGGTCTGCACGCCGTAGCGGGCGTCGATCAGGATGATGGCCAGGTCGCAGGTGGACGCGCCGGTAGCCATGTTGCGGGTGTACTGCTCATGGCCGGGGGTGTCGGCAATGATGAACTTGCGCTTGGCGGTGCTGAAGTAGCGGTACGCCACGTCGATGGTGATGCCCTGCTCGCGCTCGGCCTGCAGGCCGTCGACCAGCAGCGCCAGGTCGACGTCATCGCCGGTGGTGCCGACTTTCTTCGAGTCGCGGGTGATGGCCTCGAGGTGGTCCTCGTAGATCATCTTGGAGTCGTGCAGCAGGCGCCCGATCAGGGTGCTCTTGCCGTCGTCGACGTTGCCGCAGGTGAGGAAGCGCAGGAGTTCCTTGCGCTCGTGCTGGGCCAGGTAGGCGAGGATGTCCTCGCTGATCAGATCGGATTGATGCGACATGGTGCGAGAACCTTAGAAGTAGCCCTGACGTTTCTTTTCTTCCATCGAACCGGCGGCATCGTGGTCAATGACCCGGCCCTGGCGTTCGGAAGTTCGCGTCAGCAGCATTTCCTGGATGATTTCCGGCAACGAAGTAGCGGTGGACTCCACCGCGCCGGTCAGCGGGTAGCAGCCCAGGGTACGGAAACGCACCATCTTCTTCTGGATGCTGGCCTTCTGCTCGGGCGTGAGGTGCTCGAGGATGCGCTCGTCGTCGATCATGATCAGCGAGCCGTTCATCTCGATGACTTCGCGCTCGGCGGCGAAGTACAGCGGCACGATCGGGATCTGTTCCAGGTAGATGTACTGCCAGATGTCCAGCTCGGTCCAGTTCGACAGCGGGAAGACGCGGATCGACTCGCCCTTCTTCACCTTGCCGTTGTAGATGTTCCACAGCTCCGGACGCTGGTTCTTCGGGTCCCAGCGGTGCTTGCTGTCACGGAAGGAGTAGACGCGCTCCTTGGCGCGGGACTTCTCCTCGTCGCGGCGGGCACCACCGAAGGCGGCATCGAAGCCGTGCTTGTCGAGCGCCTGTTTGAGGCCCTCGGTCTTCATGATGTCGGTGTGCTTGGCGCTGCCGTGGGTGAACGGGTTGATGTCCTGAGCCACGCCATCGGGGTTGATGTGGGTGATCAGGTCCAGGCCCAGTTCCTCGACCATCCTGGTGCGGAAGCTGTACATCTCCTGGAATTTCCAGCGGGTGTCGACATGCATCACCGGAAAAGGCAGCTTGCCGGGGAAAAAGGCCTTGCGCGCGAGGTGAAGCATCACCGCGCTGTCCTTGCCGATCGAGTACAGCATCACCGGGTTGTCGAACTCGGCGGCGACCTCGCGGATGATGTGGATGCTCTCGGCCTCCAGCTGTTTCAGATGCGTCAGTTTGTCGACCATGGCTACTCACGGAATTGCTTATGGACGGCCGGCGGGCCGTAGACGAGCGCGCACTCTATCACAGCGCAAGGCTCTAACCGGCGGGCCGGTTATACCGAAAAAATATACTGATATAGCCATACGCGCTCAGTGCGAACACCGCTTTCAACCGGTGTCTGAAGGACCGCTCCCGAGGCGCTCGACCGAGGCGCAGCAAAGGCCCAAATGCCATCTCGGAAACAACCTCGGGACTTTTCCTGCAACAGAGTCAGCGGCTTCTACGATGCTCTCCCGGCTTGTGCCCGGCCGGCACTGCGCTAGCATAGCGGCACGTTTTCCTGTCCCAGAAGATTCCCCATGCGCCGCATCGCTTTCGCCCTGCCTCTGCTTGTCCTCATCTCCGCGTGCAGCAGCAAACCGACTCCCGCTCCGCAGCCGGCCCAGAAGCCGAAGACGCCGACCCTGATCACGCCCAGCGCCCATCCGGCGTTCGGCTCGGTGCAGCCGATTACCCCGCTGCGCGGCGACTTCGCCGGCAACGCCAGTGCCCAGCGCTTCATCGACCGCATGGTGAGCCAGCACAACTTCAACCGCCAGGACCTTCAGGATCTGTTCGCCCAGACCCGCGAGCTGGACTGGGTGATCCGCCTGATGGACCGCCAGGCGCCGACCTACACTCCGCCCAGCGGCCCGAATGGCGCGTGGCTACGCTACCGGAAGAAGTTCATCACCCCGGACAACGTGCAGAAGGGCGTGCAGTTCTGGGACCAGTACGAAGCCGACCTACAGCGAGCCTCGCGCACCTACGGCGTACCGCCGGAAATCATCGTCGGCATCATCGGCGTGGAAACCCGCTGGGGCCGCGTGATGGGCAAAACACGGATCATCGACGCGCTGGCCACCCTCTCCTTCTCCTACCCGCGCCGCGCCGAGTTCTTCAGCGGCGAACTGGAGCAGTTCCTCCTTCAGGCGCGCAAGGAAGGCGACAATCCCCTGGAGATGCGCGGTTCCTACGCCGGCGCCATGGGCTACGGGCAATTCATGCCCTCCTCCTTCACAAAATACGCGGTGGACTTCGACGGCGACGGTCACCGCGACCTGTGGAACCCGCGCGACGCCATCGGCAGTGTGGCCAACTACTTCAAGCAACACGGCTGGGTGACTGGGGACGCGGTGGCAATCCCGGCGACCGGGCAGGCCCGCTCGCTGGAAGACGGCTTCAAGACCCAGTACCCGATCAGCGTGCTGGCCAACGCAGGCCTGCGCCCGCAGGGCTCGCTGGGAAACCATCAGAGCGCCAGCCTGCTGCGCCTGGACATGGGCAACACCTACCAGTACTGGTACGGTCTACCGAATTTCTACGTGATCACCCGCTACAACCACAGCACGCACTACGCAATGGCGGTGTGGGAGCTGGGCAAGGCAGTCGACCGCCAGCGCCACGGCTACCGCTGAGGCGCGTACAAAAAAGCCGGCTCATTGAGCCGGCTTTTTTCATGGCGCCGAAGAGTCAGGCCGGGTTCGGACAATCGATGAACAGGTGCTCGATGGCGAAGCGCTTGGCCAGGTAATCCCCCAGCGCCTGCACGCCGTAGCGCTCGGTGGCATGGTGGCCGGCGGCGATGAAGCTGATGCCGTTCTCCCGCGCGCTATGCACGGTCTGCTCGGAGACTTCACCGGTCAGGTAGGCATCGACGCCGGCGGCGATGGCCTGGTCGATGTAACCCTGGGCACCACCGGTGCACCAGGCGATGCGGCGGATCGGCTGACCGCCATCCACCAGCAGCGGCTCGCGGCCCAGCACGTCGCGCACATGCAGCGCGAGATCACTCGGCAGCATGGGCTCGGCGAGCGAGCCAACCAGCACGATGGAGCGCGGGTTGCCCGGCTCCAGCGGCCCTTCGATCTCGAAGCCGAGCTGGCGACCCAGTTGCACGTTGTTGCCCACCTCAGGATGCAGATCCAGCGGCAGGTGATAGGCCAGCAGACTGATGTCGTGGCTCAGCAGGGTCTTCAGGCGACGCTGCTTCATGCCGACCACGCGGGCGTCCTCGCCCTTCCAGAAATAGCCGTGGTGGACCAGCACCACATCGGCGCCCGCTTCCACGGCAGCATCCAGCAGCGCCTGGCTGGCGGTGACACCGGAAACGATGCGGCGCACCTGCGGGCGACCCTCGACCTGCAGGCCGTTGGGGCAGTAATCCTGGATCTTCGCCGCGTCGAGAAAACGGTCCGCTTCCTCGACCAGCGTGCTCAGTGCGATTGCCATCGAAATTCCTCCGACATCGGCTGCGAGCGTCTATTTTCTTGGCTCGCCGCCCGTATAATGGCCGCCACCCTATCGGCCATCCCCCGGCCAAGCAACCCCAAGGATTTTCTTCGATGCTGAAGGCCCTGCGTTTCCTCGGCTGGCCCGTGCTGGTTGGCGTCCTGTTGGCGCTGCTGATCATCCAGCATAACCCGCAATGGGTCGGCCTTCCGCAGCAGGAAGTGCACCTGCAACAGGCCCCGCTGCTCAGTAGACTGCAACAGGGCCCGGTCAGCTACGCCGATGCCGTGACCCGCTCCTCGCCGGCGGTGGCCAACCTGTACACCACCAAGATGGTCAGCAAGCCAAACAACTCTATGCTCGACGACCCGCTGTTCCGGCGCTTCTTCGGCGATAACCTGCCGCAGCAGAAGCGCATGGAATCGAGCCTGGGTTCGGCGGTGATCATGAGCCCCGAAGGCTACCTGCTGACCAACAACCACGTGACCTCCGGCGCCGACCAGATCGTCGTGGCCCTGCGCGACGGCCGCGAGACAATCGCCCGCCTGGTCGGCAGCGACCCGGAGACCGACCTCGCGGTACTGAAGATCGACCTCAAGGATCTGCCCTCGATCATGCTCGGTCGCTCCGACGGCATCCGCACCGGCGACGTCTGCCTGGCCATCGGCAACCCCTTCGGCGTCGGCCAGACCGTCACCATGGGCATCATCAGCGCCACCGGCCGCAACCAGCTGGGCCTGAACACCTACGAAGACTTCATCCAGACCGACGCGGCAATCAACCCGGGCAACTCCGGCGGCGCGCTGGTGGATGCCAATGGCAACCTGATCGGCATCAACACCGCGATCTTCTCAAAGTCCGGCGGCTCCCAGGGCATCGGCTTCGCCATCCCGACCAAGCTGGCCCTGGAAGTCATGCAGTCGATCATCGAGCACGGCCAGGTGATCCGCGGCTGGCTCGGCGTCGAAGTGCAGCCGCTGACCCCGGAACTGGCCGAGTCCTTCGACCTCAAGGACAAGGCCGGCATCGTCGTCGCCGGCGTCTACCGCGACGGCCCCGCCGCCAAGGGCGGACTGCTGCCGGGCGACATCATCCTGAACATCGATGGCGAGGCCGCCAGCGATGGCCGTCGCTCGATGAACCAGGTCGCGCGCACCAAGCCGGGCGAGAAGATCACCATCGAAGTGCTGCGCAACGGCAAACCAGTGACGCTCAACGCAGAAGTCGGCCTGCGCCCGCCGCCCGCACCTAACGCCAACTGATGCGGCTCGCTTTTCGAGAGCCATAAAAAACGGCGCCCGAGGGCGCCGTTTTCATTTGCAGCGACAGCGTCACAGCTTAAGCCGCAGAACATCGATCAGAGCCTGGTTCTGCTCTTCGGTGCCGATGCTGATGCGCAGGAACTGGTTGATCCGCTGCTGCTTGAAGTGACGCACGATCACGCCCTCCTCGCGCAGGGCCGCGGCCAGCTCGGCGCCGTCGCGCTGCGGGTGACGGGCGAAGATGAAGTTCGCCGCTGACGGCAGCACGTCGAAGCCCAGGGTGTTCAGCTCGGCCACCAGCTTCTCGCGGCTGTGGATAACTGCGTTGCAGGTCTGCTCGAAGTAGGCCTGGTCCTCGAAGGACGCCGCCGCGCCAGCCAGCGCCAGGCGGTCCAGCGGGTAGGAGTTGAAGCTGTTCTTCACCCGCTCGAGCGCTTCGATCAGGTCCTCGTGGCCCACCGCGAACCCGACCCGCAGGCCCGCCAGCGAGCGCGACTTGGACAGGGTCTGCGCCACCAGCAGGTTCGGGTAGCGGTTGACCAGGGAAATCGCGGTCTCGCCACCGAAGTCGACGTAGGCCTCGTCCACCAGCACCACGCTGTCCGGGCTCGCTTGCAGCAGGCGTTCGATGGCCTCGAGCGGCAGCAGGCAACCAGTGGGCGCGTTGGGGTTGGGGAAGATGATGCCGCCGTTCGGGCGCGCGTAATCCTCGACGCGGATCTGGAACTGCTCATCCAGCGGCAGCGCTTCGAAGTCAATGCCGTAGAGGCCGCAGTAGACCGGGTAGAAGCTGTAGGTCACGTCGGGGAACAGCAGCGGCTTGCCGTGCTGGAACAGCGCGTGGAAGGCGTGGGCCAGGACTTCGTCCGAACCGTTGCCGACGAAGACCTGGGAGGTCTTCACACCGTGGTACTCGGCGATGGTCTGCTTCAGGCGGTCGGCGTTCGGGTCCGGGTACAGGCGCAGCGTATCGTTCAGCTCGACCTGGATCGCGGCGACCACCTTCGGCGACGGGCCGTAGGGGTTCTCGTTGGTGTTCAGCTTAACCAGCTTGGCCAGCTTCGGCTGCTCGCCCGGAACGTAGGGCACCAGTTCCTTGACGAAGGGACTCCAGAATTTGCTCATCGATTACTCACTCTTGCCGTCAAGGATACGGAACTCAGCGCTGCGCGCATGTGCGGTCAGCGACTCGCCACGGGCCAGGATCGAAGCGGTCTTGCCCAGTTCGGAAGCGCCCGGCGCGGAGCAGAAGATGATCGAGGAACGCTTCTGGAAGTCATACACGCCCAGTGGCGAGGAGAAGCGCGCGGTGCCGGAAGTCGGCAGCACGTGGTTCGGCCCGGCGCAGTAGTCGCCCAGCGCCTCGGCGGTGTAACGGCCCATGAAAATGGCACCGGCGTGACGAATCTTGGGCAGCCAGCTTTCCGGGTCTTCCACCGACAGCTCCAGGTGCTCCGGGGCGATGCGATTGGCGACCTGGCAGGCCTGCTCCTGGTCCGCGACAAGGATCAGCGCGCCGCGGTTGGTCAGCGAAGTGCGGATGATCTCGGCGCGCTCCATGGTCGGCAGCAGCTTCTCGATGCTGGCGGCAACCTTGTCGAGGAAGGCCGCGTCCGGGCTGACCAGGATCGACTGGGCGTCTTCGTCGTGCTCGGCCTGGGAGAACAGGTCCATGGCGATCCAGTCCGGATCGGTGCCGCCATCGCAGACCACGAGGATTTCGGAGGGGCCAGCGATCATGTCGATGCCAACCTGGCCGAATACATGGCGCTTGGCGGTGGCGACATAGATGTTGCCCGGACCGACGATCTTGTCCACCTGCGGCACGCTCTCGGTGCCGTAGGCCAGCGCGGCCACGGCCTGGGCGCCACCGATGGTGAAGACGCGGTCGACCCCGGCGATGCAAGCGGCGGCCAGGACAATCTCGTTGATCTCGCCACGCGGGGTCGGAACGACCATCACCACTTCGTTAACGCCGGCGACCTTGGCTGGAATGGCGTTCATCAGCACGGAAGACGGATAGGACGCCTTGCCGCCCGGCACGTACAGGCCGGCGCGGTCCAGCGGGGTAACCTGCTGGCCGAGCACGGTGCCGTCGGCTTCGGTGTAGCGCCAGGAGTCTTGTTTCTGCTTCTCGTGGTAGCTGCGCACACGTTCGGCAGCCGTTTCCAGAGCTTCGCGCTGGGCTGGGGTGATGCGGGTCAGGGCCAGTTCCAGACGCTCGCGCGGCAGGATCAGGTCGGCCATGGTCTTGGCATCGACACCGTCGAAGCGCTGGGTGAACTCGACCACGGCAGCATCACCGCGCTTGCGCACGTCGGCAATGATGTCCAGGACGCGCTGGTTCACCGACTCGTCGGACACGCTTTCCCAGGAGAGCAGATGGTCCAGATGACGCGCGAAGTCCGGATCGGCGGCGTTGAGTCGACGGATAGCGAAGGGTGCGGTCATAGCTGGCCTCTTTAATTGGCATGATCTCGGGCGCCGCAAGACTATCAAGCCTTCCGTGCGGGCACCCGAGAAAATTTGGCTATGACACGGATAGGCGGCCGCGACCGAAGCCGCGGTATGAATTACGCCCGGTGTCGAGACTCCACTGCTTCGCGCAGGGTGTCGATCAGGGCCTGGATGCGCGCGTGCTGCATCTTCATCGAGGCCTTGTTCACGACCAGGCGCGAGCTGATGTTAGCGATCAGTTCCTGGGGTTCCAGGCCGTTCGCACGCAGTGTGTTGCCGGTGTCGACCACGTCGATGATCTTGTCGGCGAGGCCGACCAGCGGTGCCAGCTCCATGGAGCCGTAAAGCTTGATCACGTCGACCTGACGGCCCTGTTCGGCGTAGTAGCGCTTGGCGACATTGACGAACTTGGTGGCCACGCGCAGGCGGCCCTTGGGCTCCGGCGCGCCGACCGCACCAGCGGTCATCAGCTTGCAGTTGGCGATCTTCAGGTCCAGCGGCTCGTAGAGGCCCTGGCCACCGTACTCCATGAGCACGTCCTTGCCCGCGACGCCGAGGTCGGCAGCGCCGTGCTCGACATAGGTCGGCACGTCGGTGGCGCGCACGATCAGCAGGCGCACGTCATCGAGGGTGGTGGGGATGATCAGCTTGCGGCTCTTGTCCGGATTCTCGGTCGGCACGATGCCCGCCGCTGCGAGCAGCGGCAGGGTGTCGTCGAGGATACGGCCCTTGGACAGGGCAATCGTCAGCATTGTCTGGCTCAGCCCTAGCCCGGCACGCGGCGAATCTTCGCCCCGAGCAGTTGCAGTTTCTCTTCGATGCACTCGTAACCACGATCGATGTGGTAGATGCGGTCGATCATGGTATCGCCGTCAGCCACCAGGGCTGCGATCACCAGGCTGGCGGAAGCGCGCAGGTCGGTCGCCATGACCGGTGCGCCCTTGAGCTGCGGAACGCCGGTGACGATGGCGGTGTTGCCCTCGACCAGGATCTGCGCGCCCATGCGGTTCATCTCGTAGACGTGCATGAAGCGGTTCTCGAACACGGTCTCGATGACCGCGCCGGTGCCTTCGGCGATGGCGTTCAGGGAGATGAACTGGGCCTGCATGTCAGTCGGGAATGCCGGGTACGGCGCGGTACGAAGGTTCACTGCCTTCGGCCGGTTGCCCTTCATGTCCAGCTCGATCCAGTTGCTGCCGGTGGTGATGTGCGCTCCGGCTTCGACCAGCTTGGCCAGCACGGCCTCGAGGATGGTCGGATCGGTGTCCTTGAGCTTGACGCGGCCACCGGTGGCCGCCGCGGCGACCAGGTAGGTACCGGTCTCGATGCGGTCGGGCATGACGCTGTACTTGGCGCCGCCGCCCAGGCTTTTCACACCGTTGATCACGATGGTGTCGGTACCGGCGCCTTGCACGTCACCGCCCATGGCGTTGATGAAGTTCGCCAGGTCGACGACCTCGGGCTCGCGCGCGGCGTTTTCCAGCACGGAGCGGCCATTGGCCAGGGCCGCGGCCATCATGATGTTCTCTGTACCGGTCACGGACACGGTGTCGAAGAAGAAGTGCGCACCCTTCAGGCCGCCGGCCGGAGCCTTCGCCTTGATGTAGCCGCCTTCGACATCGATCTGCGCGCCCATGGCTTCCAGGCCGCGGATGTGCAGGTCCACCGGACGCGAGCCGATGGCGCAGCCGCCGGGCAGCGCGACTTCGGCTTCACCGAAGCGGGCGACCATCGGGCCGAGTACGAGGATCGACGCACGCATGGTCTTGACCAGTTCGTACGGCGCCACCAGGGTCTTGATGGTGCTGGCATCGACTTCGACGTTGAGCTTCTCGTCGATGATCGGCTGCACGCCCATGCGACCGAACAGCTCGATCATGGTGGTGATGTCGTGCAGGTGCGGCAGGTTGCAGACGGTCACCGGGGTGTCCGCCAGCAGGGTCGCGGCAAGGATCGGCAGCGCCGAGTTCTTCGCGCCGGAGATGCGGATCTCGCCATCGAGACGAGTGCCGCCGGTAATGATCAGTTTATCCATTGCTATTTTCCCCGTGGGCTCAGGAACGCTCGGCCCAGGCGGCGCGGCTGAAGAATTTCATGGTGACGGCATGGATGGCGCCGGAGGCGATCCACTCGTTCAGGTGGGCATAGATCTGTTGCTGGCGCTTGACCGGGCTCAGGCCGGCGAGCTCGTCGCTGATCAGGTTCAGCTGGAAATTGCAGCCTTCGCCTTCCACTTCGATCTGGGTACCTGGGAGTTTCGATTCCAGGAAGTTTTTGACTTCTACGGCCTGCATGCTCAACCTCGTTCGGCGCCCTACGCGCGCGGGTCGGCCATGATACAAAAAAGCCCCCCGCCTGCGAACCCCGGCAGGGGAAGTCGCGGACGGAGGGCCCTTTTAGTGTCTCAATGCTGTAACGGCAGGATCTCCAGGAGCTCGCCAACTTTGGCGATTTCCTGCATGTCCTTGGGCAGGCCGGATATCTGCAGCGTCTTGCCGGCCTTGCGCGCATCACGGGTATAGGACAGCAGCAGCGACAATCCGACGCTGCTGGAGTGCTCCACCGCCGAGCAGTCCAGACGCAGCGCGCCGGCCTTGCTGGAAGCGATCAACCGGGCGCCCTGCTGACGCAGCGCCGGGCCGGTGCTGTAGTCCAGCACGCCAGCAAGGGACAGTTCGCCCTCGCTACGCTCCGTGATACTGCCCTGACTCATTCTGCGCCGCCTTCCGGATGGCCCTTGGCAGCGTCCTTGGCTTTGGCGACCACCTGGCCCCAGCCGGCGATGGTGGCTTCCAGGTCGTTGCGGTTCTTCTGCATGGAATCGGCGAACTGGTCGCGGAACAGCTTGCCGATGTTGATGCCATTGATGATCACGTTACGCAGGCGCCAGGTGCCGCCCTGGTTGACCATGGTGTACTGGACCGGATAGACGGCACCGTTGCCACCGACCACTTCCATGTTCACCGAAGCGCGGTCCTGATCCTGTTTGCCGCTGTTCAGCACGCGGATGTCCTGGTTGTCGTACTCCAGCAGCGCGTTGCCATAGAACTGGAACAGGCTGTTCTTGAAGGTTTCCTCGAAGCGCTTGACCTGCTCCGGAGTCGCCTGACGGGAGTACTTGACGGTCATCACGCCCTTGGCGATGCCCTCGGAATCCACGACCGGGCCGAGAATGCGGTTCAGGGTGTCGTAGAACGCCTGGGGATTGGCCTTGTAGCTGGCCTTGTTGGTCTTCAGGTCCGACAGCAGACTGTCGACGGTCTGCTGCACGACCTGCTGGGCGGTCTGCTCGGCCTGGGCGAACAGCGGCAGGATCGCGAGCAGAACCAGGAAGCCACGGCGCAAGGTTTTCAACATGGAGTGAATCCTCATTTCTTCGAGTCGTCTTTGTTGACCGAATTCAGCAGGAACTTGCCGATCAGGTCTTCCAGCACGAGTGCCGACTGGGTGTCCTTGATGGTATCGCCTTCCTTCAGCAGCTCTTCATCGCCACCGACGCTGATGCCGATGTACTTCTCGCCCAGCAGGCCGGCGGTCAGGATGGAAGCGGTGGAGTCATCCGGCAGGTTGTTGACCTGGCGATTGATCTCCATGGTCACACGACCACGATAGCTGTCATGGTCCAGATCCACCGCAGTGACCTTGCCGATGGTGACGCCTGCCATGGTGACTTTGCCACGCACGGTGACGCCGGCGATGTTGTCGAAATAGGCATACAACTTGTAGGTATCGCCCGAATTGCCGATGGTCAGTCCACTGACACGCAGGGCCAGCAGCAGCAGGGCCAGCAGGCCGGCCAGAATGAACAGGCCTACACCGATTTCCAGGGTGCGGGTTTGCATCAGAAGTCTCCAAACATCAAGGCGGTCAGGATGAAGTCCAGCCCCAGCACGGCCAGGGAGGCATACACAACGGTACGGGTGGTGGCGCGGCTGATCCCTTCGGAGGTCGGTTCGCAGTCATACCCCTGGAAAACGGCGATCCAGGTCACGACGAAGGCGAACACCACGCTCTTGATCACGCCATTGAGAATGTCCTTGGTGAACTGCACGCTGTTCTGCATGTTCGACCAGTACGAACCGTCATACACACCAAGCCAGTCCACGGCGACCAGGGCTCCGCCCCAGATGCCGACGACACTGAAGATAGCTGCCAGCAGCGGCATCGAGATGAAGCCCGCCCACAGACGCGGAGCGATAATGTACTTGAGCGGATCGACGCCGATCATTTCCAGGCTAGACAGCTGCTCAGTGGATTTCATATTGCCGATCTCCGCGGTCAGCGCGGAACCCGCGCGCCCGGCGAACAACAGACCGGTCACCACAGGCCCCAGTTCACGCAGCAGCGTCAGCGCGACCATCTGGCCGACCGCCTGCTCGGAGCCATAGCTGGCCAATATGTTGTAGCCCTGCAGGGCCAGCACCATGCCGATGAACAGACCGGACACGACGATGATCGCCAGGGACAGCACACCCACCGAGTACAACTGCTTGACCAGCAGCTGGAACGCGCCACTGTGCACGCGACGACCGAAGATGGCGTGTACCAGGAACAGGGTCGAACGACCCAGCGACTCAAGGACATCGAGGCCCGCGCGCCCGAGCAGGCGAACGCGCTCGAGCGGTGAAGTCTTGCGCATCAACGTTCTCCCAGCAGGTCGGCGCGGTAATCGCGAGCAGGATAGTGGAACGGCACCGGACCATCCGGGATACCCTTCATGAACTGACGAACCCGCGGATCATCGAGACCCTGCAGGTCGGCCGGCGTTCCGTGACCGAGCACGCGGCCGTCGCCGACGATGTAGATGTAGTCGGCGATACTCGCGGTTTCCGCAAGGTCGTGGGACACCACGATGCTGGTGATTCCCAGGGCATCATTGAGCAGGCGGATCAGGCGCACCAGCACGCCCATGGCGATCGGGTCCTGGCCCACGAACGGTTCGTCGTACATCAGGATCTGAGGGTCCAGCGCGATGGCGCGGGCCAGCGCCACGCGGCGCTTCATGCCGCCGGACAGCTCATCGGGCATCAGATCGACCGCCCCGCGCAAGCCCACGGCCTGCAACTTCATCAGCACGATGTCGCGGATCATGTCCTCGGGCAGCTCGGTGTGCACGCGCAGCGGGAAAGCCACGTTCTCGAAGACGTCGAGGTCGGTGAACAGCGCACCGCTCTGGAACAGCACGCCGAACTGCTTGCGCATGTCGAACAGATCGCTGCGGCCCAGCGTCGGGAGGTTCTGGCCATTGACCCATACCTCACCGCTCGCCGGACGCAGCTGGGCGGCGATCAGTCGCAACAGGGTGGTCTTGCCACAACCCGACGGTCCCATGATCCCGGTGACCTTGCCGCGTGGAATGCGGATGTCCACGTTATCGAAAATCTTACGCGTGCCACGCTTGAAGCTCAGGCCCTTCAGCTCGACCGCGTATTGGTCATTGGTGCTCATAGAACTCCTTTCATCACGGCGCTGTCCGTTGCCCCGTCTGTCACACGGTAGAAACACGGCGCGGCAGGCCGAACGGCCGCGAACTATAACACCCCGCGAAGCCGCGCCCCAAGGGCTGCTAAGCCACCGTTAAGGCACAGTTCAGCAAAATGCGCTCAACATTGAGATGCCAGTGATGAAGCCTTTGCCGCTTTCCCGTTATAATCTCGCACTTCATTTTGCCCCGCGCCTTTCGAACATGAGCCAGAAACACGATTTCATCCAGTCGGCACAACGCACCATCCGCCTCGAGCGTGACTCGGTGGACGCTCTGCTGCCGCGCATTGGCGCCGATTTTTCCCTGGCCTGCGGGCTGCTGCTGGCCTGCAAGGGCCGCGTGGTTGTGGTCGGCATGGGCAAGTCCGGGCACATTGCCCGCAAGATTGCCGCCACCCTGGCCAGCACCGGCACCCCGTCCTTCTTCGTGCACCCAGCCGAGGCCAGCCACGGCGACATGGGGATGATCACCAAGGACGACGTCGTCCTCGCCCTGTCAAACTCGGGCTCCACCGCCGAAATCATCACCCTGCTGCCGCTGATCAAGCGCCTGGGCATCACCCTGATCAGCATGACCGGCAACGCCGAATCGCCGCTGGCCAAGGCCGCCGAGGTCAACCTGGACGCCAGCGTGGAACATGAAGCCTGCTCGCTGAACCTGGCGCCGACCTCTTCCACCACGGTCTCCCTGGTGATCGGCGACGCGCTTGCCATTGCCCTGCTGGAAGCCCGCGGCTTCACCGCCGAAGACTTCGCCTTTTCGCATCCAGGCGGCGCACTGGGCCGGCGATTGTTGCTGAAAGTGGAAAACATCATGCACGTGGGTGAAGCATTGCCGCAGGTTTCCCCCGGCACTTCGCTCAGTGGCGCGCTGCTGGAAATGACCCGCAAGGGCCTGGGCATGACCATCGTGCTCGGCGAAGACGGCCGCCTGGCCGGGATCTTCACCGACGGCGACCTGCGCCGCACCCTGGACAAGGGCCTGGACGTGCGCCAGGTGACCATCGACCAGGTGATGACCGTGCACGGCAAGACCGCCCGCCCGGACATGCTTGCCGCCGAAGCCCTGAAGATCATGGACGACCACAAGATCAACGTACTGGTGGTGGTCGACGACAAGGATCACCCGGTCGGCGTCCTGCACGTCCACGACCTGACCCGCGCGGGGGTCATCTGAATGACCGCCGACCTGCTGCAACGCGCAAAAGCGGTCCGCCTGGCGGTGTTTGACGTCGATGGCGTGCTCACCGACGGCAAGCTCTACTTCCTGCCCGATGGCGGTGAGCTCAAGACCTTCAACACCCTGGACGGCCAAGGCATCAAGATGCTGATGAACTCCGGCGTGCGCACCGCGATCATCACCGGCCGCTCGAGCCCGGTGGTCGAGCGCCGGGCGAAGAACCTGGGCATCAACCACCTGTTCCAGGGCCGCGAGGACAAGCTGGTCGCCCTCGACGAGTTGCTCGCCGAACTGGGTCTAGGCTATGAAGAAGTCGCCTACCTGGGCGACGATCTGCCCGATCTGCCAGCCATTCGCCGTGCAGGCCTCGGAATGGCAGTCGCCAGCGGCGACGCTTTCGTCCGTCAGCACGCCGACGGTGTAACCCAGGCCCGTGGTGGCGAAGGTGCCGCCCGCGAGTTCTGCGAATTGATCCTGCGCGCCCAGGGCAACCTCGAAGCTGCCCAGAACGCGTATCTCTAGAGCCGAACATGCCCAAGACATTCCAACAGAAGCTGTTGTTCGCCCTGATCGCCATCGGGCTGATCGCCCTCGGCTATTACTGGAACGTGCGCCTGGACTTCAACGAGCGGCAACTCAAGTCGCAGACCAGCGACGCGATCGATTTCTACGTGGTGAATGCCAAGAGCGTTCAGTACCGCGTCGACGGCTCCCTCGCCTACGAGATGACGGCCGACAAACTCGAACACCTGAAAGCAAGCGACGTGACCCTGGTTACCACGCCCGACCTCTACTTCCACAGGGAGAATGAGCCTCAGCCGTGGCACGTCCAGAGCGTTCGCGCCGAAGTGGCCCCCGAAGGCAAGCAGGTCGAGCTGATCGACGATGTGCGCGTCGCGCGCACCGACGCGCAGCAGCGCACGCTCCTGCTCAACACCTCGCGCATGACGGTGTTCCCAGACAAGGACTATGCGCAGACTGACCAGCCCGTGAAGATCACCGAACCCAACGGTGTAACCACGGCAGTTGGCATGAAAGCGTATCTGAAAGACAGCCGGATGCTCCTGCTGTCCAACGTAAGAGGTCAGCATGAGGCTCGTTAACACCCTCCCCCTTCTTTTCAGCCTCGCCGCCGCTATCGGCAGCACTGCCGCCTGGGCTCTTCCCACCGACCGGGAACAGCCGATCCGCGTCCAGGCCGACAGCGCCGAACTGGATGACAAGCAGGGCGTGGCCGTGTATCGCGGCGACGTGGTGGTAACCCAGGGCAGCATGAAGCTGACTGGCAACACCGTTACGCTCAAGCAGAACAAGGACGGCGAAATCGAGGTCGTCACCTCGGTTGGCAAGCCCGCCTACTTCGAACAGAAGCCGGCGCCGGACAAGCAGATCACCCAGGCCTACGGCCTGACCATCCAGTACTTCGTCTCGCAGAACCGCGTCGTTCTGATCGACCAGGCCAAGGTGATCCAGGAAGGGAACACCTTCGAAGGCGAGAAGATCGTCTATGACACCCAGCGCCAGATCGTCAACGCAGGCCGCGCCACCGGCTCCCAGGTGACCACGCCGCGCCCGCGTATCGACATGGTCATCCAGCCCAAGAAAAAGCAGGATCAAGCGCAGTAATGGCTACGCTAACCGCCCAGCACCTCGCCAAGAGCTACAAGAGCCGGCAAGTCGTCCGCGACGTCAGCATGAGCATCGAGAGCGGGCAGATCGTCGGCCTGCTCGGCCCCAACGGAGCGGGCAAGACCACCTGCTTCTACATGATCGTCGGCCTGGTCCGTGCCGATCAGGGCATCGTGCGCATCGACGAGCAGGACGTCACCCACCTACCCATGCACGGCCGCGCCCGCGCCGGCATCGGCTACCTGCCGCAGGAAGCCTCGATCTTCCGCAAGCTGTCGGTGGCGGACAATATCGGCGCGATCCTCGAGACCCGCACCGACCTCGATCGCGCCGGTCGCCAGGAAGCCCTGGAAGGCCTGCTCGAGGAGTTCCACATCCACCACATCCGCGACAACCTCGGCATGAGCCTGTCCGGTGGTGAGCGACGTCGCGTGGAAATCGCCCGCGCGCTGGCCAGTTCGCCGAAGTTCATCCTGCTGGACGAACCCTTCGCCGGCGTCGACCCGATCTCCGTGGGCGACATCAAGCAGATCATCCATCACCTCAAGGCCAAGGGCATCGGTGTACTGATCACCGACCACAACGTCCGCGAGACCCTGGATATCTGCGAAACGGCTTACATCGTCAACGACGGTCAGCTGATCGCCGAAGGCAGTGCCGAGAGCATCCTCGCCAACGACCTGGTGAAGGAAGTCTACCTGGGCCACGAGTTCCGCCTCTAAGCCCCTGCGCCGCGCCCTTTCCAGGGCGCAGCAGCTCCACCTCTCCCCCAAGCGTGGCGCGGCTCGTCGGCCGTTCCGCGACGTACCCGGCTGCCTGGGCTGCCCTGGCGCAAGCGGGTTGTAACGAAAGGTCGACAGCCCCTAGGCAAAGCGTCCAAACTCAGGCATATAATTTGCTTCCTCGCGGCACCCCGGTGTCCGTAGTCGTGGATATGGCGCGCTTCGCGCCAGCGAACAAGGTGCCTAGTTCCAGCCATGAAACCATCGCTAGTCCTCAAGATGGGCCAGCAGCTGACGATGACTCCGCAGCTGCAACAGGCCATCCGACTGCTCCAGCTCTCCACGCTGGACCTCCAACAGGAAATCCAGGAAGCCCTGGAGTCCAACCCGATGCTGGAGCGCCAGGAAGAAGGCGAGGATTTCGACAACAGCGATCCCATGGCGGATGGTGCCGAGTCGGGCGCCAACAGCACCAGCAGCAATTCCCAGGATAACTTCCAGGAAAGCAGCACGCCCAACGCCGACAGCCTCGACGAAGACCAGTGGGCCGAGCGCATCCCCAACGAGCTGCCGGTCGATACCGCCTGGGAAGACATCTACCAGACCAGCGCCAGCAGCCTGCCCAGCAACGATGACGACGAGTGGGACTTCACCTCCCGCACTTCCGCCGGCGAAAGCCTGCAGAGCCACCTGCTGTGGCAGCTCAACCTCCTGCCGATGTCCGATACCGACCGCCTGATCGCCCTGAGCATCATCGATGGCATCACCGACGACGGCTACCTGGACGAATCCCTCGACGACATCCTCGCCTCCATCGACCCCGAACTGGGGGTGGAGATGGATGAAGTGGAAGTCGTCCTGCGTCGCGTGCAGCAGCTCGAACCCGCCGGCGTCGGTGCGCGCAATCTGCGCGAATGCCTGCTGCTGCAGCTGCGCCAGATGCCCACCAAGACCTACCTGCTGGCCGAAGCCATCCGTCTGGTCAGCGACCACCTGGATCTGCTCGGCAGCCGCGACTACAGCCAGCTGATGCGGCGCATGAAGCTCAAGGAAGACGAGCTGCGCGAAACCATCGAGCTGATCCAGTCGCTGCACCCGCGCCCCGGCTCGCAGATCGAGTCCGGCGAAGCCGAGTACGTCGTCCCGGATGTCATCGTGCGGAAACATAACGACCGCTGGCTGGTGGAGCTGAACCAGGAAGCGGTGCCGCGCCTGCGCGTGAACTCGCAGTACGCGGGCCTCGTGCGCCGCGCCGACTCCAGCGCCGACAACACCTTCATGCGCAACCAGCTGCAGGAAGCGCGCTGGTTCATCAAGAGCCTGCAGAGCCGCAACGAGACGCTGATGAAGGTGGCGACCCAGATCGTCGAGCACCAGCGCGG
Source organism: Pseudomonas sp. PDM18 (assembly GCF_014852585.1). Classification (GTDB taxonomy): domain Bacteria; phylum Pseudomonadota; class Gammaproteobacteria; order Pseudomonadales; family Pseudomonadaceae; genus Pseudomonas. Next base: position 136,338 of record NZ_JACVBX010000003.1, read on the forward strand.
TTTCCTCGAGTACGGCGAGGAGGCGATGAAGCCACTGGTCCTGCACGACATCGCCGAGGCGGTGGGTATGCACGAATCGACCATCTCCCGCGTCACAACGCAGAAATTCATGCACACGCCGCGGGGCATCTTCGAGCTGAAGTACTTCTTCTCCAGCCACGTCAGCACCTCCGAAGGCGGCGAATGCTCGTCCACCGCGATTCGCGCCATCATCAAGAAACTGGTCGCGGCGGAAAGTCCGAAAAAGCCATTGAGTGACAGCAAGATCGCTGGTTTACTGGAGGCACAGGGCATTCAAGTGGCACGTCGTACCGTCGCCAAGTACCGGGAGTCCCTAGGAATCTCTCCCTCGAGCGAGCGCAAGCGGCTGGTGTGACGTTGATCCACGCCAAGGTGTTCCGGCGGCAGGCCCCATAACCTGCCACTTACACACGGGCAACAAGGAGAAAGCGGTATGCAAGTCAACATCAGTGGACATCAACTGGATGTGACCGACGCCCTGCGCGACTATGTCGGCGAGAAACTTGGCCGACTGGAGCGCCACTTCGACAAGATCACCAATGTTCAGGTCATCATGGAGGTCGAGAAGCTGAAGCAGAAAATTGAAGCCACCCTCCACATCGCCGGCGGCGAAGTGGTGGCCTGCGCCGAACATGAAGACATGTACGCGGCCATCGACCTGCTCACCGACAAGCTCGACCGCCAACTGATCAAGCACAAGGAAAAATACCTCGAACGCCAGCAAGGTGTTGGTGTCCGTTAACCCCTCCCTATGATCCGACTTGAGCAAATCCTGACCCCCGGCCGTTCCCTCGTGAACGTGCCGGGCGGCAGCAAGAAACGTGTCCTCGAACAAATCGCCAACCTGGTGGCTCGCGAGCTGCCGGGTTTTGATTCCCAAGACATCTTCGACAGCCTGGTGGCCCGGGAACGCCTGGGCTCCACCGGCTTCGGCAATGGCATCGCCATTCCGCATTGCCGCCTCCCCGGCTGCCAGTCGCCCATCAGCGCCATTCTGCACCTGGATCACCCGGTAGACTTCGACGCCCTCGACGGCGCGCCGGTCGACCTGGTGTTCGTGCTGCTGGTGCCGGAAGCAGCCACCGAGGAGCATCTGGAACTGCTGCGGCAGATCGCCTCCATGCTCGACCGCTCCGACGTCCGCGACCGCCTGCGTCACGCCGCCAACGGCGAGGACCTGTACCGGATCGTCGTGGACTTTCAGAACAACGGGCACTGATCATGCGCCTGATCATCATCAGTGGGAGATCCGGCTCGGGCAAGAGCACCGCGCTCAACGTGCTCGAGGACAACGGTTTCTACTGCATCGACAACCTGCCGGCCAGTCTCCTCCCGGACCTGGCCCAGCGCGCACTGCTGCACACCGAGCTGCTGCACCCGCAGGTCGCCGTGTCTATCGACGCGCGCAACCTGCCCAGCCAACTGCAGCGCTTCCCCGAGCTGCTGCAGGAAGCCCGCGACAAGCACATCCAGTGCGACGTGCTGTACCTCGATGCCGATGATGAGACGCTGCTCAAGCGCTTCTCCGAGACTCGCCGACGCCACCCGCTGACCACCGACACCCGCTCCCTGGCCGAGGCCATCAGCGACGAGTCGAACCTGCTGGCGCCGATCGCCGACCTGGCCGATCTCAAGCTCAACACCACCAACCTGAACCTCTACCAGCTGCGCGATGTGCTCAAGCTGCGCCTGCTGAACAAGCCCGAACTGGGTACCGCCTTCCTGGTCGAATCCTTCGGCTTCAAGCGTGGCATGCCGGTGGACGCCGACTTGGTATTCGACGTGCGCTGCCTGCCCAATCCGTACTGGAAGCCCGAACTGCGCGAGCACACCGGGCTGGAAACGGAAGTCCAGGAGTACCTGGCGGCGCAACCGGACGTCGAAGAGATGTACCATGACATCCTCGCCTACCTGAACAAATGGCTGCCGCGCTTCGCCGCGAGCAACCGGGCCTACGTGACCATCGCCATCGGCTGCACCGGTGGCCAGCACCGCTCGACTTACATTGCCGAGCGTATTGGTCAGGCCCTCAAGGAAACCCTCACCAACGTACAGATTCGCCACCGCGACCTGAGCTAAGCAGCGACAGACAACAAAAGGACAGCCCCTCGCGATGCCCGCCCTCGAAGTCACCATCATCAACAAGCTTGGCCTGCACGCCCGCGCGGCGGCCAAATTCGTCGGCGTCGCAGGGCGATTCCCTTGCCAGGTTCGCGTGGGTCGCAATCCGGAGAGTACAGTGGACGGCAAAAGCATCATGGCCGTGATGATGCTGGCCGCCGGCAAGGGCACCAATCTGCACCTTGCCGCCGAGGGTGAGCAGGAAGACGAAGCGATCAAAGCGTTGGTCGACCTGATCAACAACTACTTCGATGAAGGCGAGTGACGCGTCGGGCTATCAGCCCCGCTACACATCGAGCCCTCCCCTCTTATCCAGCAGCTCCGCGGTTCAGCCCTGCACGGCCTGAGCCGCGTGCTCGCACCGCCACTTCTCGGAAGACTCCCGTCCATATAGCCCTTGGCGATAGCTCTGGCCAGCGCGCCAGCTCGAAGACGTGAAGCGAGAAAATCTGGAAGCCGCGGCCAGACTAGCCGCGGCGTGCAGGCTCAGTTGCCGGCGACCATCATCTTTTCGATGAGCACGGAGCCGGTGTGCAGGTTGCCGCGGTACTCCACATCGTTGCCAATGGCGACGATGCTGCGGAACAGGTCGCGCAGGTTTGCGGCGATGGTGACTTCCTGCACCGGGAACTGGATTTCTCCGTTCTCTACCCAGTACCCGCCAGCACCACGGGAATAGTCGCCAGTCACCAGGTTGACACCCTGCCCCATCAGCTCGGTAACCAGAAGGCCACGTCCCATACGGCGGATCAGGGCGGCCTGGTCCTCGTCGCCATGGCTGACGAACAGATTGTGCACGCCACCCGAGTTGGCCGTGCTGGGCATGCCCAGCTTGCGCCCAGAGTAGGTGCCGAGCACGTATGACACCAGTTCGCCGCCCTCGACGAAGGGCTTGGCGTAAGTCGCCAGACCATCGTTGTCGAACGAGGCGCTGCCCAACGCGCCGTGCAGCAGCGGGCGTTCGTCCAGGGTCAGCCATTCCGGGAACAGCCGCTGGCCCAGCGCGCCCTCGAGGAACGACGACTTGCGGTACAGGCTGCCGCCGGAGATGGCACCGAGGAAATGGCCGAACAGTCCGACCGCGACTTCCGGGGCGAACAGCACCGGCACTTCGGCGGTCGGCACCGGGCGCGCACCGAGACGGCTGGCGGCGCGTTCGGCGGCGCGACGGCCGATGGATTCGGGAGTGGCCAGCAACTCACCGCGACGGTTCACGTCGTACCAGTAGTCGCGCTGCATCTGCCCTTCCAGCTCGGCGATCATCACGCAGCTCAGGCTGTGGCGGGTGCTGGCGTAGCCGCCGACGAAGCCGTGGCTGTTGCCGTAGACGCGGCAGCCCTGGTGGGTATTCAGCGTGGTGCCGTCGGCCTTGGTGACGCGCTTGTCGGTAGCGAACGCAGCGGCCTCGCAGGCCAGCGCGCGCTCGATGGCCTGGTCGGGGGTGATCGACCAGCCGTGGTACAGGTCCAGGTCCGGCAGGTCGCGCGCCATCAGCGCCGGGTCCGCCAGGCCGGCACAATCGTCTTCGGAAGCGTGCTTGGCAATCGCCAGCGCCGCCGCCACGGTCTCGCGAATAGCATCCGCGCCGGTGGCCGAGGTGCTCGCGGAGCCCTTGCGCTGGCCGACGTAGAGGGTGATGCCGAAGCCTTGGTCGCGGTTGAACTCGACGGTCTCGACTTCGCCCTGGCGCACCGAGGTCGACAACCCCTGCTCCACCGATACCGCCACCTCGCAGGCGCTGGCGCCCTGCCGGGTGGCCTCGGCGATGATCCGCTCGACCTGCTCACGCAGTTCGGGAAGGACCTCCGGGCTCACTGCCGGGTTGTGTTCGCTCATTGAATGCCTCTCCTGTTCATGGTCCGGCCCCCGCCATCAGGCGGCGGCGACCGGCGCGGGCCGGACAAGCGGCCCCTGACTCGTTATCATGGCGGCGTTTTCAACGAGACCCCCGCCATGGCTGAAATTCACGATGACGACTCGTCCTTCGATGAGAAGAGCAAGTCGCAAGTAAAACGCGAAATGCACGCGCTGCAGGAACTCGGCGAGCGCCTGACCACGCTCAAGGCCGACATGCTCGACCGCATGCCGCTCACCGATCCGCTGCGCCGCGCACTGGAAGAAGCTCCCAAGCACAAGGCCAACGCCGCCAAGAAACGCCACCGGCAGTTCATCGGCAAGCTGATGCGCGACCAGGACGTCGAGGCCATCCTCGCCCTGCTGGAGCAGGTAGATACCTCGACCCGTCAGTACAACGAGCGCTTCCACGCTCTGGAGCGCTGGCGCGACCACCTGATCACCGGCGGTGACGCGGCGCTGTCGGCCTTCTTCGGCGAATACCCGGAAAGCGACCGTCAGCATCTGCTCCAGCTGATCCGCCATGCCCAGCACGAGGCCGCTCACAACAAGCCTCCTGCCGCAGCACGGAAGATCTTCAAGTACATCCGCGAGCTGGACGAAATGAAACGCGGCCTGCGCTGAGCAGCCGCGCCCTTCCCTTCCAGCCCCACCGGCAACGGCCTCAGGCGCCCGTGCCGCCAACGGTGATCGCGTCGATCTTCAGGGTCGGCTGGCCGACACCGACCGGCACGGACTGGCCGTCCTTGCCGCACGTGCCCACGCCGCTGTCCAGCGCCAGGTCGTTGCCGACCATGGACACCCGGCTCATCACTTCCGGACCGTTGCCGATCAGGGTCGCGCCCTTCACCGGGCGGGTGATCTTGCCGTTCTCGATCAGGTAGGCCTCACTGGTTGCGAAGACGAACTTGCCGCTGGTGATATCTACCTGGCCGCCGCCCAGGTTCGCGCAGTAGATACCGCGTTCGACGCTGGCGATGATTTCCTGCGGATCGCTCTGCCCGGCCAGCATGTAGGTGTTGGTCATGCGCGGCATCGGCAGGTGCGCGTAGGACTCGCGGCGACCGTTGCCGGTGCGCGCCACTCCCATCAGGCGGGCGTTGAGCTTGTCCTGCATATAGCCCTTGAGGATGCCGTTCTCGATCAGCACGTTGCAGTTCGTCGGCGTGCCTTCGTCGTCCACCGACAGCGAACCACGACGACCGGCAATGGTGCCGTCATCGACGATGGTGCACAGGCTGGAAGCGACCTTCTCGCCGATGCGCCCGCTGTAGTTCGAGCTGCCCTTGCGGTTGAAGTCGCCTTCCAGGCCGTGGCCCACGGCTTCGTGCAGCAGCACGCCGGACCAGCCTGCGCCCATCACCACCGGCAGGCTGCCGGCCGGCGCGGGCACCGCTTCGAGGTTGACCAGGGCCTGGCGCAGTGCCTCGCGGGCGTAGCTCATGGCGCGGTCTTCCTGCAGGAAGTACTTGTAATCGGTACGCCCGCCGCCGCCATGGCCGCCACGCTCGCGGCGGCCGTTCTGCTCGACGATGACGCTGACATTGAAGCGCACCAGCGGGCGGATATCCGCGGCCAGCGAGCCGTCCGCCGCGGCGATCAGTACCTGGTCCCAGACGCCGGCGAGGCTGACGGTAACCTGCTGGATACGCGGATCGAGGGCACGGGTGGCGGCGTCGATCTTCTGCAGCAGCTCGACCTTCTCGGCACGGCTCATCACATCCAGCGGATTCTCGCCGGCGTACAGGCGGGTCGGTAGCACGGCCTGGAACGCCTGCACCTTGCCGTTCTGCCCGGCACGGGAGATCGAGCGGGCAGCGCGGGCGGCCTGGATCAGCGCTTCATGGTTGATCGCGTTGCTGTAGGCGAAGCCGGTCTTCTCGCCGGACTGCGCACGCACACCGACGCCCTGGTCCATGTGGAAGCTGCCTTCCTTGACGATCCCGTCTTCGAGCATCCAGGACTCGGAAACCTGGCTCTGGAAGTACAGATCGGCGGCGTCGATGCCGGGACCGCTCAGCTCGTGCAGGATCGGCGAGAGCTGGTCGATATCCAGACCACCGGGGGCCAGCAGGTGCTGACTGACGGATGACAACAGTTCGCTCATATTCACTCCGTACGCGCCGGTCGTGGTTCGACCGGCGGGAAAAATCTTCTGTGCCGGGCAATCGGCATGCGGTGCCGGACCGCCGACTGTTCCTCGCTGTCGCGCTCGGCCAGCAGCACGGCCTCACCCTTGGCCTGTTCGGCGAGGATACGCCCCCAGGGGTCGACGATGGCCGACTGGCCCCAGGTTTCCCTTCCCTTGGGGTGGGTGCCGCCCTGCCCGGCCGCCAGCAGGTAGCACTGGGTCTCGATGGCGCGGGCGCGGACGAGGATTTCCCAGTGCGCGGCGCCGGTCACTGCTGTGAAGGCCGCGGGGGCGCTGATCAGCTCCGCGCCCGCCTCGCGCAGCGCGGTGTATAGCTCAGGGAAACGCAGGTCGTAGCAGACCGTCATGCCCAGGCGCCCGACCGGAGTATCCTCCACTACCACACGTCGGCCGAAGGCGTAGTCGTCCGACTCGCGATAGCGGCCACGGGCGTCGGCGACATCCACGTCGAACAGGTGCAACTTGTCGTAGCGCGCCGCCACTTCACCGCGCTCGTCCACCAGTAGCGAACAGGCATTGGCCTTGGCGTCCGGCTGGCCTTCGGGTGGCAGCGGCAGGGTGCCGGCGACTATCCACAACCTGAGGTCGCGGGCAGTACTTTTCAACCAGGGCAGGATCGGGCCTTGCCCCAGAGCTTCGGCGCGACCGATCTCCGCGAGGTCGCGGCGGCCCATGGCAGCGAAGTTCTCCGGCAATACGGCGAGGCGTGCGCCACCCTCGGCGGCCTGCTCGAGCAGGCGACGGGCGGCGGCGAGATTGGCCAGGATATCGTCCTGGCTGACCATCTGGATGACGGCAAGGGACATGCTGAGCTCCGTCGGTGTCTGGGTTTCATGCTAACTGAAGCCCGGCCTTTCTGCTCGATTGAGGGGCTCAATGAGGCTTTTCGAAAGGTTTCTCGAAAGCGATGGTGGGGCTCTGCCATGGGCCCTTCACGCTGTACTGCACGCTGGCGAAGCGCGCGACTTTGTCGCCCAGCAGCTTGTCCACCACGAACAGCGCACCACCAATGGCCGGCGCACCAACGATCAGCGCCGCCAGCGGCAGGTTGTTGGTCACCGGCAGGGTCACCAGCAGCTTGGCGTCGATCTCGTCATGGGCGAGGTCCAGGGTGCCGTTGAGCTCAAGGTTGCTCGACGGCCCGTCCAGGCGCAGCGGTTCGCGGGTGAAGTAGACGCCGTCGGTGGCGGTGAGCACGCCCTTCACGCGGTCGTAGCTCAGACCCTTGCCGAGCAGGTCGGAGAAGTCCAGGCGCAGGCGGCGGTTGATGGCGTTGAAGTTGAGCAGGCCGAATACGCGCAGGGCATTGGCGCCGCCCTCCACTTCGACGAACTGGCCTTTGCGCAGACTTGCGTCGAGGGTGCCGCCGAAACGCCGCAGGTTCAGCGCCGCCGGGGAGCCTGGCCAGTTGCCGTTGATGTCCACGCGGAAACGCTCGCTGGTAACGCTGGGGGCGAAGTCCCAGGCTTTGAGCACGTCGCCCAGGTTCTTGCCTTCGAGCTGGCCCTGGAAGGTACTGCGCGCGCTGGCCTCCATGCCGTCCCAGCGCAGGTTGCCCTTCACCGAGAGGCCGCGCAGGTCCAGATTTACGTCGTTGAAGCCAACGCCGGTAGGGGTCGGGCGCACGTTGAAGCTCCAGGCACCAACCGGCTTGCCAGCCTTCAGCACCTGGCGAATGCTCACGTCCATCGGCGGCAGGGTCCGCGGGTCGATCTTCGCCAGCGGGTCCGGCGCTACCACCGCCTTCTCGGAGTCGATCGCCTCGCCTTTGGGCAGGTCGATGCGGTCCAGGGCAATCTGGATTGGCTTCACCTTGCTGTCGGGCAATGTGACCTTGCCCGAAACCAGCGAGCTGACCAGCCCGACCTGCCAGCTGCTGTCGCTGCGCGCCACATCCAGTGTGAGGTTCTCCAGGGTCTGGCCGAAGCCCTTGAAACGGCCGATCTGCAGGTCTGCACCGCGCAACAGGCCAGCCGCACCTTCAACCCCAGTATTGGAGTATTTCTTGGCGACGGCCATCCAGGCATCGGCGTCGACTTCGTCGATCTTGCCGCGCACCTGCACACCGCTCCAGTTCGGCAGCACGGCGGGGTCGCCGCCCAGGCGCAGCACGCCACGGCCGGCCAGCGGCTGCTCCGCCGGCGCGGCATAAGCCAGGCTGGCGCGGTCACCGTAGGTGGCCCAGTAGCGCCGCTCGGCGCCATCCAGGGTCATGCGCCACTCGCTCTCGCGAGTTTCCTGCGCAGACTTGCCCAGCGGCGCTGGAAGGTCGATGGTGACGCCCTGCAGATTCGAAGCGACCTGCAACTGGCTGTCCTTGCCGTCGAGCAGGAGGTTGAGCTGGAAGGGAATCCTCCCGTCAACCGGCAACTGCTTCTGCACCTTGCCCCAGTCGAGCAGGGACTTGACCGGCACCTGGCCGCCCACCAGTACCCGCGTGCGCGGTACGCCGTTGCGGCCTTCGGCGCGAATGCTGCCGGTGACGCGGGCGCCCAGCACCTGCGCCGCGATGTTCTGCCCGCTCAGGCCGCTGTCGGTGTCGTAGCGGAACTTCCCCTTGACCTGTTCGAGGTTCAGCTCAGGCTTGGCGATCTTCAACTTCGCCTTGTCGGTGTCGAAGTCGACTATCACCCGCGCCTTGCTCGCCTCGCCCTTGGCCAGGGGAATGTCGAGGTTGAGGTGGCCGTTCAGGTCACCGGAGCCTTCCCAGCCGGCGAAGGTATGGGTCGCACCGATCGGCGAATCCTGGAGAATCTTCAGGCCATCGACGAGGTTGCTGTCGATGTCGCCATTCACATGCAGGTGGGCGACTTCGCCCGGGTCCGAATGGGGAATCTCCACCGACACATCGCGCACCTGGCTGTTGAGTATCTGCCCGCTGCTGGCGTTGATGCTGACGCCGGTGTCCTCGACCCGCACCTCGCCCTCGGCCTTGCTCAGGCCGGGCCAGCCGGGTTGATAGTCGAGCACGCCGTCGTGGACCTTGAAATACAGGGTCATGGCATGGGCTTCGGGCGCCGAGCCCTTCTGCAGCGAGCCCTGCCAGAGGAAATAGCCCTGCTCGATGCGACCGCTCTTGATCGAACCCTTCAGCCAGGCGGCAAGGTCCTTGCTCATCTGCGGAATGACGGTCGGCAGGTACTTGCCGGTGTAGCGCGCATCGCCATTGCTCATGCCGACACGCAGGTCCATGTAGTCCTCCAGCGCCGGGTCGCGCATCAGGCGGATCAGCATGTCGCCGGCGATCGTGCCCTCCTCGCCTTCCACCTGCATCAGGTGGCTGCCGAGGGTGAAAGCTTCGTCGTTGAGCTTGAAGAACATGCGCGTGTGCGCAGTGCGATAATGCCAAGGCTCCGGGAAGAGAGTAGCCAGGTGAAGCATGAAATCCTGGGCGTTGGCATCCAGCGTGCCTCCCTCCAGGTTGCCGCGCAGGGTGCCATCAACATTGGCCACCGCAGGCACATCATGGAAGGCTCGGACGCCGACCTTCTCCAGGTTGGTGGCATAGGCAACGCGCTCAGCACCCTCACGCTGCGGCCAGTAATCGAAGTTGACGTTGTGCAGTACGCCCTGCGGCTTTAGGCCGTCTAGCCACTCGATGGCTTTGTCCGGCAGCGGTGCCAGGGCGGTAATGGCCGACCCCAACGGGGCCAGGTCGAGACGGTCGGCGCGCAGTTGCCAGTGTTCCTCATCCTTCATCCGGCGAGTCAGATCCAGCTCGACTTCGCCCCAGCGGGTATCGCCGATGCTCGCCGCCAGATCGGCGACGCGCAGGTTCAGATCGTCGCCATTGCGCTCAAAGAACAGGCTGACGCCCAAGTCACTCAGGCTCACTGGCTTGCGATCGCCCAGCGCCGCGTCGATCTTCGGCGCATTCAGGCGCGCCGCCGCGGATACCGGCACGCCTTTGTTGATGGTCGCCCATAGCTCGCCGCCGGCCTTGGCCTGGGACAGCCTCCAGGCACCGGTGAGGCGCTCGGGCAGCCACTTGGCCCAGTCGGCCTGGGGCAGGCTGAGGTAAAGCTCGGCTGAACTCTTCGCCCAGTCATCACGGTTCAGGCGGGTTTCCAGACGCGCCGCCACCGGCTCGCCGCCGGGCAGGCTGAGGCGTGCTTCGAGACGCTGGCGGCTGCCGCTGCGCAAGGTCATGCCGACGTAGGTCAGCGACAACGGGTTGGCCTGTTGCGGCAGCACGGTCAGTTGGCTGTCCATCAGCGACAGACGACGCGGGGTCAGCAGCAGGTCGATGAGTTTGCGCGGATCGGTATCACCGCCGCGGCTGGGCAGACCGTCTGCATGCCACTTGCCATCCTCGTCTTCGCGCAGGGTCAAGTGCAGGCCTTCCAGCTCCAGGCTGTCGATTCGCGGCTGGCGCGCCATCACGCTGCCGAGGATGTCCGGAGTCAGGCGCACACGCTCCAGGCGCAGCGAATCGTTGCCTTCGCCGAGTTGGATATCGCGCACCACGATGATCGGGCTGAAGGCGTGCCAGTGCCCTTCCAGGGCGCCGATTGCTACCGGCAGGCCCAGTTGCTCGCTGGCCTTCTGCGCGAGCTCGTCACGGTACTCCGCCACCAGCGGCACCAGTTGCCGGCCGAGGCTGACGTACAGCGCGAGCAGCACCAGTCCCAGCGCCAGAAGCGCCAGGACGATGCGCAGGGAAGTGGCGAACAGGCGACCGGCGCGTTCCATGTCAGTCGGCTGCCTGTGAAGTGGAGCGTAGGGTCATCGAGCGGCCTCCCAGCCAGGCAATGTCGAACCAGGTCTGACAGTGTGCGTCAGGCAAAGCTCCAAAAACTCCCATTGCACGATGGCCTCCTGCCGGAACCCCGCGTTGTGCGATCCGCCGCTCAAAGCAGGACCACGTCGTACTGCTCCTGGGAATACATGGCCTCGACCTGGAACTTGATAGGGCGACCGATGAACAGCTCCAGATCCGCGACATTACCCGACTCCTCATCGAGCAGACGGTCCACGACCTTCTGGTTCGCCAGCACCAGGTAGGAATCGGCCTGGTAGGCGCGCGCCTCGCGGAGGATTTCGCGGAAAATCTCGTAGCAGATGGTCTCGGGCGTCTTCAGCATGCCGCGCCCCTGGCAGCTCGGACAGGGCTCGCAGAGAACCTGCACCAGGCTTTCGCGGGTGCGCTTGCGGGTCATCTGCACCAGACCCAGTTCGGTGATGCCGATGATGTTGGTCTTGGCATGGTCGCGTTCGAGCTGCTTCTCCAGGGTCCGCAGGACCTGGCGGCGGTGCTCCTCGTCTTCCATGTCGATGAAGTCGATGATGATGATCCCGCCCAGGTTGCGCAGGCGCAGCTGGCGGGCGATGGCGGTGGCCGCCTCGAGGTTAGTCTTGAAGATGGTCTCTTCGAGGTTGCGATGGCCGACGAAGGCGCCGGTGTTCACGTCGATGGTGGTCATCGCCTCGGTCGGGTCGATGATCAGGTAGCCGCCGGACTTGAGCAGCACCTTGCGCTCCAGCGCCTTCTGCACCTCGTCCTCGACGCCGTAGAGATCGAAGATCGGCCGCTCGCCTGGGTAGTGCTCCAGGCGGTCGGCGATTTCCGGCATCAGTTCTTCGACGAACTGCGTGATCTTCTGGAAGTTCTCCCGGGAGTCGACACGGATTTTCTCGATGCGCGGATTCACCAGGTCGCGCAGGGTGCGCAAGGCCAGGGAAAGGTCTTCGTAGATCATCGTCGGCGCGCCGACGGTCTGGATCTGCGCGTCGATCTGGTCCCACAGGCGACGCAGGTAGCGGATATCGGCGAGGATCTCGTCCTCGCCAGCGCCCTCGGCGGCAGTACGCAGGATGAACCCGCCGCGCTCGACGATGCCTTCGGCCTCGACGCACTTGGCGACCACCTGTTTGAGTCGCTCGCGCTCGTGTTCGTCCTCGATCTTCAGGGAAATGCCGACATGACTGGTGCGCGGCATGTAGACCAGATAGCGCGAGGGGATCGACAGGTGCGTGGTGAGGCGCGCGCCCTTGGTGCCGATGGGGTCCTTGGTGACCTGCACCACCAGGCTCTGCCCTTCGTGGACCAGCGCGCCGATGCTCTCCACGGCGCTGCCCTCGCGGGTGGATATCTCCGCGGCGTGGATGAAGGCCGCGCGCTCCAGGCCAACGTCGACGAAGGCCGCCTGCATGCCGGGAAGCACACGCACGACCTTGCCCTTGTAGATGTTGCCGACGATCCCGCGGCGCAGCGTGCGCTCAACATGGACCTCCTGCAGGACGCCGTTCTCCACCACCGCCACGCGCGATTCCATCGGCGTGATATTGATCAGGATCTCTTCACTCATGCGCCCTTCCTTATCGCGCCCGGAGTCGTGCCAGCGCTACTTTCCGATCAAGACTGCCAGCTGGAGATGGAGAAGTCAGCCAGCAATGCCGAGGTTTCGCAAAGAGGCAGGCCAACCACGGCGCTGTAGCTGCCCTCGACGCGGCTGACGAAGACCGCCGCAAGCCCCTGGATAGCATAGCCACCGGCTTTATCCTGCGGCTCGCCGGTTTCCCAATAGCGCTCGGCTTCCTCGGCGGAGACCTCGCGGAAAACCACACGGCTGCTGACCACGCGCGCCTCGCAGCGATCCCGATCAGCTACCGCCACGGCGGTCAGCACCTCGTGCTCGCGGCCGGACAAGGCCTGCAGCATGGCCAGGGCGTCGTCGCGATCCACCGGTTTGCCGAGGATACGGCCGTCCAGCACCACGGCGGTATCGGCGCCGAGCACGCAGACGTCGGCGCGCTGGGCGAGGAAGTTCAGCCCGGCCAGCGCCTTGCCGCGCGCCAAGCGCTCGACATAGGCACGCGCCGGCTCGCCGGATTCGGGCGTTTCATCGATGGACGCGGGCACTATGTGGAACGGCAGGCCAATCTGGGTGAGCAGCTCGCGGCGACGCGGCGAACTGGAGGCGAGGTACAGCTGGGCCATCAGGGACTCCGAAGCGGGCCCGCGCAACGCGGGCCCGGCGATTCCCCCGCAAGGGGGGCGATCAGTTGATGTTCAGGCGCAGCCGCAGGGCCCGCAGCAGTGTGTAGACCCAGGGCCAGAGCAAGGCGCTGACCAGTGCCGGCAGGAGGAACACCAGGGTCGGTGGGCGGTTGCCGGTCAGGGCGCTGATCCACAGCTGGACCAATTGTGCGAGACCGAAGACCACCAGCAACACCAGGCACTGCTGCCAGATGGGGAACATACGCAGGCGCTGATGCAGCGACAGCACCAGGCAAATGATCAGGCTGAGGATCAGCGCGTTCTGCCCCAGCAGGCTGCCGTAGAGCACATCTTCGGCGACGCCCAGCACCCAGGCGGTCAGCATGCCGACCTTGTGCGGCAGGTAGAGCACCCAGTAGGTGAGGAACATCGCCAGCCACAGCGGGCGGCCGATCTCCATGAAGCTGGGCATCGGCGCCACCGACAGCAGCAGCGCCGCCAACAGGGTGAGCCAGATGGCCCAGCCGTTGTTCGAGCCCTGGGCCGCCATCAGTGACGGGTCCTTGCATCCGGGTGCGATGCGGGCGCACCGGCCGGCGCAGCAGGGGCCGCGCCATTGGTGCCGGCCGGATGGGCAGGCTGCGCGGCGGGAGCAGCAGGCTGCGCACCGTCATGAGGCTGAGCGGCGGGAGCGCCGCCCGGCGCAGGCATGCCGGACTCGGCGGCCTTGCGGTCAGCCTCGGCCTGGGCTTCGGCGGCATCGGTGGCGCGCTGTTCGGGGGTACGGCTGTCGCTGAAGACCAGCAGCACGTAGCGGCTGCGGTTCATCTTGGCGGTCGGCACGGCACGAATGGTGGCGAAAGGCCCGCCAGTGTCGTGCAGCACTTCCTTCACCACCGCCACCGGATAGCCGGCCGGAAAACGCTGGCCAAGGCCGGAGCTGACCAGCAGGTCGCCTTCCTTGATGTCGGCAGTATCGGCGACGTAGCGCAGTTCCAGGCGTTCGGGGTTGCCGGTGCCCACGGCGATGGCGCGCAGGCCATTGCGGTTCACCTGAACCGGAATGCTGTGGGTAGTATCGGTCAGCAGCAGCACGCGCGCGGTGTAGGGCATGACCTCGACCACCTGGCCCATCAGGCCGCTGGCGTCGAGCACTGGCTGCCCCTGGAACACGCCGTCCTTCTCGCCCTTGTCGATGAGGATGCGCTGGGTGAAGGGGTTCGGGTCGACACCGATCAGCTCGCCCACCAGCACCTTGTCATCGACCAGGGCGGAGGAGTTGAGCAGCTCGCGCAGGCGCACGTTCTGTTCGGTGAGAGTCGCCAGCTTCTGCAGGCGGCGCTGCATCAGCAGCTGCTCGGCCTTCAGGCGCTCGTTCTCGGCCAGCAGCTCGCTGCGGCTGGTGAACTGGTCGCGCACGCCTTCCCACGCACGAACGGGAAAGTCGGCGATGCCATAGAAGGGGCTCAGCACGAGGCCCATCTGGCTGCGTACCGGTTTCAGATAATCGAAGCGGGCATCGACCACCATCAAGGCGACCGACAGGACAGCGAGCACCAGCAGGCGCGCGCCCAGCGAGGGCCCTTTGGAGAATATCGGTTTGATGACCGGCTCCTAGCTGTTGGGGTCGGTTGAAGTGTCGCCCCAGGCGAACAAACGTCAACCGACCTTGACAGGAATCTCCGCCTTACTCGGTGGAGAGCAGGTCCATCGAGTGACGGTCCATCATTTCCAGCGCCTTGCCGCCGCCACGGGCGACGCAGGTCAGCGGATCTTCGGCGACGATCACCGGCAGACCGGTTTCCTGGGCCAGCAGCTTGTCCAGGTCGCGCAGCAGCGCGCCGCCACCGGTCAGCACCAGACCGCGCTCGGCGATGTCCGAAGCCAGTTCCGGAGGGGACTGTTCCAGGGCGCTCTTGACCGCCTGGACGATGGTCGCCAGGGATTCCTGCAGTGCTTCGAGCACTTCGTTGGAATTCAGGGTGAAGCTGCGCGGTACGCCTTCGGCCAGGTTGCGGCCACGGACGTCGACTTCGCGGACTTCGCCGCCCGGGAAGGCGGTGCCGATTTCCTGCTTGATGCGCTCGGCGGTGGATTCGCCGATCAGGCTGCCGTAGTTGCGGCGCACGTAGGTGACGATGGCTTCGTCGAAGCGGTCGCCGCCAACGCGGACGGATTCGGCATAGACCACGCCGTTGAGGGAGATCAGGGCGATCTCGGTGGTGCCGCCGCCGATGTCGACGACCATGGAACCACGGGCCTCTTCCACCGGCAGGCCGGCGCCGATGGCTGCGGCCATCGGTTCTTCGATCAGGTACACCTCACGGGCGCCAGCGCCCAGGGCCGATTCACGGATGGCGCGGCGTTCCACCTGGGTGGATTTGCACGGCACGCAGATCAGCACGCGTGGGCTGGGCTGCAGGAAGCTGTTCTCGTGCACCTTGTTGATGAAGTACTGCAGCATCTTCTCGCAGACGCTGAAGTCGGCGATCACGCCGTCCTTCATCGGACGAATGGCGGCAATGTTGCCCGGGGTACGGCCCAGCATGCGCTTGGCTTCGGTACCGACCGCTACCACGCTCTTCTGGCTGCCGTGGCTACGAATGGCGACCACGGACGGTTCGTTCAGGACGATGCCGCGCTCGCGCACATAAATAAGGGTATTGGCAGTGCCCAGATCGATCGACAGATCACTGGAGAACATGCCACGCAGTTTTTTGAACATTGGAAAGAAACCCATAGGTGGCGCGTGGGTGAAAAGTGCGCGGGTAAAAAAGTGCGGCAAACTCTAACAATGACGGGGGTTTTGGGCAAGGCGGCAATTTATGCTAGATTCCTCGTTTTTCGGGCCTGCCGGCCCGTCCCAGCGGCCTTCGACCGTCTGCCGCGGGTTCTGTTCCCTGCCCCCTCAATTCCTTCCGGCCAGGTCCAGTTCGAACCGGGCCGCTCTAGCTGGAGACCCCGATGGCGCTTGAACGCTCCGACGTGGAAAAGATCGCCCACCTCGCCCGCCTGGGCCTGGAGGAAGCCGACATTTCGCGCACCACCGACACCCTGAACAACATCCTCGGCCTGATCGACGCCATGCAGGCGGTCGACACCGACGGCGTGGAGCCCCTGGCCCACCCGCTGGAAGCCACGCAGCGCCTGCGCGCCGACGCAGTCACCGAGGAGAACCGCCGCGAAGCCTACCAGGCCATCGCGCCGGCCGTGGAAGACGGCCTTTACCTCGTCCCGAAAGTCATCGAGTAAGCGCTAAGGACACGGACATATGCTGCATCAATTGACCCTCGCCGAAGTCGCTCGGGGACTCGCCGACAAGCAATTCTCCGCCCAGGAACTGGCCACTGCCCTGCTCGCGCGCATCCAGCAGCTCGACCCGCAGCTGAACAGTTTCATCACCGTCACCGAGGACATCGCCCTGGCACAGGCCAAGGCGGCCGACGAGCGGCGCGCCAAAGGCGAGACCGGTGCCCTGCTGGGCGCACCGATCGCCCACAAGGACCTGTTCTGCACCCAGGGCGTGCGCACCAGCTGCGGTTCGAAGATTCTCGACGCCTTCGTTTCGCCCTACGATGCCACCGTCGTCGAACGCCTGGCGGACGCCGGTACCGTGAGCCTGGGCAAGCTGAACATGGACGAGTTCGCCATGGGCTCGGCCAACGAATCCAGCCACTACGGCCCGGTGAAGAACCCCTGGGACACCTCCCGCGTACCGGGCGGCTCCTCCGGTGGCTCCGCCGCCGCCGTGGCCGCGCGCCTGATCCCGGCCGCCACCGGCACCGACACCGGCGGCTCGATCCGCCAGCCGGCGGCGCTGACCAACCTCACCGGCATCAAACCCACCTACGGCCGCGTATCGCGCTGGGGCATGATCGCCTACGCCTCCAGCCTCGATCAGGGCGGCCCGCTGGCCCGCACCGCCGAGGACTGCGCACTGATGCTCGGCGCCATGGCCGGCTTCGATCCGAAGGACTCCACCTGCGTCGACCAACCGGTGGACGACTACCTGGCCGCCCTGACCAAGCCGCTGACCGGCCTGCGCATCGGTCTGCCGAAGGAATACTTCGGCGCCGGCCTGGACAGCCGCATCGCCGACGCGGTGATGAAGGTGGTCGAGCAGCTCAAGCAGCTTGGCGCGGTGGTCAAGGAGATCTCCCTGCCGAACATGCAGCACGCGATCCCTGCCTATTATGTGATCGCGCCCGCAGAAGCCAGCTCCAACCTCTCGCGCTTCGACGGCGTGCGCTACGGCTACCGCTGCGAGGACCCGAAAGACCTCCAGGACCTGTACAAGCGCTCCCGCGCCGAAGGCTTCGGCGCTGAGGTGAAGAACCGCATCATGGTCGGTACCTATGCGCTTTCCGCCGGTTACTACGACGCGTATTACCTGAAGGCTCAGAAAATTCGCCGTCTGATCAAGAACGATTTCACCAGCGCCTTCGCCGAAGTCGACGTGATCCTCGGCCCGACCACGCCGAACCCGGCCTGGAAGCTGGGCGAGAAGAACAACGACCCGGTCGCCCAGTACCTGGAAGACATCTACACCATCACGGCCAACCTCGCCGGCATTCCGGGCCTGTCCATGCCGGCGGGCTTCGTCGACGGCCTGCCGGTGGGTGTCCAGCTGCTCGCGCCGTACTTCCAGGAAGGCCGCCTGCTCAACGTCGCGCACCAGTACCAACTGGTCACTGACTGGCACAAACAAGCACCGGCTGGATTCTGAGGACGACACACATGCAATGGGAAACCGTGATCGGGCTGGAAATCCACGCACAGCTCTCCACCCAATCGAAGATCTTCTCCGGTAGCGCCACCACCTTCGGCGCCGCCCCGAACACCCAGGCCAGCCTGGTCGACCTGGCCATGCCCGGCACCCTGCCGGTGCTGAACCAGGAAGCCGTGCGCATGGCCTGTCAGTTCGGCCTGGCGATCAACGCCGAAATCGCCGAGCGCAACGTCTTCGCCCGGAAGAACTACTTCTACCCGGACCTGCCCAAGGGCTACCAGACCAGCCAGATGGATCACCCCATCGTTGGCAAGGGCCATCTGGACATCACCCTGGAAGACGGCACCGTCAAACGTGTCGGGATCACCCGCGCGCACCTGGAAGAGGACGCCGGCAAGAGCCTGCACGAAGACTTCCACGGCATGAGCGGCATCGACCTGAACCGCGCCGGCACTCCGCTGCTGGAGATCGTCTCCGAGCCGGATATCCGCAGCGCCAAGGAAGCCGTCGCCTACGTCAAGGCGATCCACGCCATGGTGCGCTACCTGGGCATCTGCGACGGCAACATGGCCGAAGGCTCGCTGCGTTGCGACTGCAACGTCTCGGTGCGCCCCAAGGGCCAGGCCGAGTTCGGCACCCGTGCCGAGATCAAGAACGTGAACTCCTTCCGCTTCATCGAGAAGGCGATCAACCACGAAGTGCAGCGCCAGATCGAGCTGATCGAGGACGGCGGCAAGGTCGTGCAGGAAACCCGCCTGTATGACCCGAACAAGGACGAAACGCGCTCCATGCGCAGCAAGGAAGAAGCCAACGACTACCGTTACTTCCCCTGCCCGGACCTGCTGCCGGTGGTGATCGAGCGCGCCTTCCTCGAAGAACTGCGCACGCAACTGCCGGAACTGCCGGACCAGAAACGCGAGCGCTTCGAGAGCCAGTACGGCCTGTCCGCCTACGACGCCAGCGTGCTGTCCGCCAGCCGCGAGATGGCCGACTACTTCGAACAGGTCCAGAGCATCTGCGGCGACGCCAAGTTGGCGGCCAACTGGGTGATGGGCGAGCTCTCCAGCCTGCTCAACAAGGACAACCTGGAGATCGAGCAGTCGCCGGTTTCCGCCGAGCACCTGGGCGGCATGATCCTGCGCCTGAAGGACGGCACCATCAACGGCAAGGCGGCCAAGACCGTGTTCGCCGCCATGGCCGAAGGTGAAGGCTCGCCCGACGAGATCATCAAGGCCAAGGACCTGGTGCAGAACACCGACTCGGGCGCCGTCGAGAAGCTGCTTGACGACGTGCTGGCGGCCAACGCTGAGCAGGTCGAGCAGTACCGCGCCAGCGACGAAGCCAAGCGCGGCAAGATGTTCGGCTTCTTTGTCGGCCAGGCCATGAAGGCCGCCAAGGGCAAGGCCAACCCGGCGCAAGTGAACGAACTGCTGAAGAAGAAGCTCGAAGCCTGAGCCCACACTTCAACGACGCCGGGCTTGCCCGGCGTTTTTTCGTCCGGAGGATCGATGCTGCGCCCCATGGCCCTCGTCGGCTGCCTGGCCCTGCTGGCCGGCTGTAGCACCACGTCTTACGACAGCGACTCGGAGGTTTCCGGCCGCGGCTACCGCGCCGAAGGCACCGCGTCGTATTACGGCAAGGCACACCATGGCAAGCGCACCGCCAGCGGCGAGCGCTTCAACCAGAACGCGCTGACCGCCGCGCATCGCACCCTGCCCTTCGGCACGCGGGTGCGAGTGACCAACCTCGATAACGGGCGCAGCGTCGTGGTGCGCATCAACGACCGCGGACCATTTGGCCGTGGGCGGATCATCGATGTCTCCAAGGCCGCTGCCGAACAACTCAACATGCTGCGCTCCGGCACCGCGCCGGTGCGCCTGGAAGGTCTCTGAAGGAGCCAGAATGAGCAACGACAACCGCAAGGCCGGCGAGCAGGTCCGCCGCGAAGTGATGGGCGACGCCTTCGTCGACCGCGCCCTGGGCAACGCCACCAAGTTCACCCAGCCACTGCAGGACTTCGTCAACGAGCACGCCTGGGGCGGCGTGTGGAACCGCGACGGCCTGCCGCTCAAGACCCGCAGCCTCATCACCCTGGCCGCGCTGACCGCGCTCAAGTGCCCGCAGGAGCTGAAAGGCCACGTGCGCGGCGCGCTGAACAACGGCTGCACGTTGGAAGAGATTCGCGAGGCGCTGCTGCATTGCGCGGTCTATGCCGGTGTTCCGGCAGCTATCGATGCCTTCCGTGCGGCGCAGGAAGTGATCGACGCGTGGCAGGCGGATCAGAAGGTCTGATTGTCAGCAGCGCCAATAGGCGCTGTTCGCGGGCGTGGCCTGCTCCTATGAGTGCGTTGCACGCCGTTGCTCTTGCCTTGAGGGCTTCCAGCGAAGCATCCGCGCGCGCCGAAGTGCCCCTTTCAGGAGGCCGAAGGTGATCGGAATTTCAGGGGGAGAGCGGCATGGATGCCGCGGAAGCCGCGACTGGCCAGGGATGGCCCTTCGCGGCGGCCCCCTGAAATTCCGAAGAACCGAGGGTACTTTTCGCGAAGCGAAAAGCTGGATGGCAGGGACAAGACCTTTGCCTACTTTGGGTGGGGCGGCCATCCGTCGTTTGCCAAAGTAGGTCGCCCGAGGGGGCGAAACGAGAAGTCCGCGTGCATGCCGACGCGGCGCAGAAAGACCTCATCCGAAGCAAATATCCTGTGCTTCCACAATCACCGAGTGCACGGCATTTCAGCCTTACGGGTAACTGAACCGCTTAACCAGCGTCAGTTCCCCCGGCTGGCGCATCGGGATCAGGAAGGACTCCTGCTTCTCGTTCACCGTCCCCTCTTCCGTGACGATGGTCACCTGCGCCGTGGTCAGCGGCTTGGCCGCGTTCACGTCGCCCGAGCTTTCATCCGAGCTCCAGCCGCCGCCGTAGTAGTTCACGTAGACCAGGTACTGCCCCTTGAGCGGAGTCGGGCTGGCGATGATTTCCGGGCCGTAGCCGGTGGTCACGTCGACATCCTGGGCAGCACCATTGGGCAGCGACCGGTTGCCGTACCAGACGTGCCCGCCATCGGGCGTCACCAGGTGCAGGTCAAGGTCGGTGTTGTCCGAATCCCAGGACAGCATGACCCGCAGCTTGGCCGCCACCTCGCCGCCACCACCGCCGTGGTAGAACTGCACGCGCTTGCGCTGCTGGCCGTCCGGGCTGACGACTTCGACGCTGTTGGGGCCCGCCGGGAAGGCGAACGGACGGTCGAACTTGCCGTCGCTCTCCACCCGCATCGGCATGGCCACGCCATTGACCACCAGGCGCGCCGGCTCCTTGCTGTCCTTGGGCAGGCCACGGATTTCGCCACGGATGCGCGCCGTATCGGACTGGTCCTCCCGCGCGTTCACTGAAGACGCCGGGTAGTTCACCGTCTGCCGGAAGTCGGCCTTGTCGCCATCGCCCGAACGCCAGCCGCCCAGCGGGGTGTCCAGGCTGATCGGCGATTCGGCGGCCTGCGCGCCCAGCGGGATCAGGCTGGCGAGCAGGGACAGGTGGAGCGCGTGGGCGAGTTTCATGCTGATCATTCCAGTATCAGGCGACGGGCCAGGCTTTCCACGTAGCCCTCGTCTTGTCCATTGGGGTGCGCCTGGAAGGCCAGGTGCAGGTATTCATGAGCCAGGTCGAGGCGGTCCTGCTGGGAATACAGGCCACGCACATAGATGCGCTGGCGTTCGCGGTCGACGTAGGGCCGGCCACTGCTCAGGCGGCACACGGCGAAGGATTGCAATTCTTCATAACCAGCCTCTGTTTCCAGGCGCGGGCGCCAGTCGCGGCGCTGCACCTTCAGCCAGCGCTCGGCCTCGGGCAATGGTTGGCAGGCGGCAATCGGATTGCTCCAGCGGCTGAGGCTGGTGCGCAGGAAGGCACGGGCGAGGATCGCGTCATAGCGCAGGCCCTTGGCGGCCTGCTCCTGGGCGTCGCGCCAGGACAGCTTCGACTGCCCCGCCTCGTCCGAGTGGTAGGTGACGGTGCCGCCGGCCAGCACCAGATCGGCAGTCCAGGCCGCGATACCGCGTGCCGCCTCGCTGGCCGGACGCGGCGCCACGCGCTGGCGTTGACTGCTGTCATCGATGCTCAGGCAGTCGCCGCGCGGGGCGCCGTTCTGCAACAGGTAGGTGCGGATAGTCACCGCCAGCGCCTTGGCCGCTTCCGCTGGCGTGGCGGAGGCTTCGCGGTCGAGCACGCGGGCGACATATTCTTCGCGGGACAGACGGGCCGTCAGGCGTGGCCCCTGCGCACCGCGCTCAAAGAAAAGGTCACCACTGCTGTTCACGTCGAGTCGAACGCCATTGGCGAACACCACATTCTGCCGGCCGGCCAGCAAGCCTTCGACCGCCGGCTGATTGCGCGCGTCGTAGACCTCTTTCAATGGATAGCGGCTGAACAGCCCGACCTCCACACATCGCCCCGCATCGCTGGGCCACGGCGCCGGCAGCGCAGCGCCGATGGCGTTGCCGTACTTGGCCAGTACCGTCTTGCTGGTGCCCGGCCCACGCGCCCACAGCGGCGTGCCATCCACCAGCCAGCCGGCGAAGCCTCCCTCCCGCTCGCCGCCTTGGTCCCAGCTCCAGGTCTTCACCCGCAGGCGTCCACCCAGGGCGGCGGGAGCGCGGCCTTCGTCGGCGGCGAGGCTGACATCCAGCAGCACCTTGCGCGCCTGCTCCTGGGCCGGCAGGTGCTGCAGTTGATCGAGCAGTTCGGCGACCGGAACTTCGGTCTGCGGCGCCAGCTTGTCCAGCTGGGCGATCCAGGCCGGCGCGTGGCGCGCCTGCCAGTATTGCTGCCAGACCGAGCCGTCGATGCCCAGGCGCTGCGGCTGGAAGTACAGACCGCAGGACTTCACCAGCGCGGCGTCGCGCTCGATGCTCTGCCCGGCCGTGCAGCAATAGACCTCTTCCCTGCTTTCACCTCGGCACGAGTAGGCCGGCTCCTGCTGGCCGGTATCGCTGAGCCAGGCATAGACGAACAGCTTCCACAGGCTGCCCAGCGGAGCCTGCAGGTCGGCCGGCAACGGCTGGCGGTCGAGCACCTGCTGCGGCCCGAGCCGCAGCAATTCGTCGCCCTGCGCGGTACGCCAGGCGAGCTGCGCCGGCTCTTGCGAGCCGGGCGCCGCCAGGGCACTCAGTGGCAACAGCAGGATCAGCCCGGCCAGACGCGCACGCATGGATTACTGGACCTTGATCTTCGCCAGGGCCGGCTGCTGCTCCAGCGCCTGTTCTTGCGGCGCATAGAGGCGCTGGTAGCGCGCCGGCGGCAGGACGAACTCGCCCTTCTGCGAGAAGCGGACCAGATGGCGGAAGCGCAGCTCGCCGCTGAGGGTATCCACCGGCACGCCGTAGAACAGGTCACCCGGCTCGTTGCGCGCACGCTCCAGGCTGGTCGCCTCGACGCCGCCCAGGCCGCTGATCTGCAGGCCCCAGGTGGTGCGCTCGACATCCGCGCCCGGCGGCAGCGGCACTTCCAGCATGCCGTAGCGCAGGGCTTGGGCCTGCTCGGTGGTCAGGGTCACTTCGTCGAGGTACAGCTCGTCGCTGGACAGCGGCTTGTCGCCCAGAGCCTCCGCACTGAAGGCGAAAGCGTCTTCGCCCGGCACCAGGCGCAGCAGGCGGCGCTTGATGGTGACCGGCAGCTGGCTGGCCGGGGTTTCGGCACTGCGGAAGCTCACGGAAGCATTGAGCGGACGCGACGGCGCGGCGCTCAGGTCCAGCTGCGCCGGCACCTCCTTGCCCTGCCAGCGCCAGAAGGCATCGCCGGTGGTGCTGTGGCTTTCCTTCCAGTCCGCGACCGGCTTGGGCAGCTCGGCAGCCGGAGCGTCGGCCACGGCGCGCTGCATCCAGGTCAGCGCCAGGGCGCGTTCGAGGGTGGACTGCTGCGGCGCCAGGCTCTGCAGCAGAGCGCGGGCGCGGCTGGCATCCACGCTGCCGCTATAGAGCTGCACAGCGCGGGCGAATGGCTGGTCGCTGGTGTTGAGCTTCAGACGAGCGGCATCCAGTTGCTTGGCGAAGCCTTGCGGTAGCGCGATCTTGTTCTGCTCGGCCAGGCTGGCCGTCAGCACGCGCGCCACCGCCAGGCCCAGCTCGGAGTCCGGCTGGCCCATGACCAGGCTGTCCTCGCTGTCGAAATCGTTCACCGACTTCGCCGCCTCGCCGCTGCCGGTATTCTCCAGGTCGGTGAGCAGGCCGCTGACCAGGGTCTGCACCGGCAACTTCATGTCGCGGGCGAAAGCCAGGATCAGCGCGCGTTGCAGCAATGGCGTGGCACTGGCACGCGCCGAGTACAGTTCCAGCACGCGCTGCCAGTGGTCCGGCGGCAGCTGGATTTCCAGCGCGCGGCTGGCATGCCAGTCGGCGTAATAGGCGTAGGCGGTGAGGAAGGCGTCGTTGTCTTCACCGCCCCACCAGGTGAAGTAGGCATCCGGGCCGGCCATCTGCACCAGGCGCAGACGGCTGGTCTGCATGATCAGGCGCAGGCGATCGCGCACGCGCGGTTCGCCATTCGCCAGCATCGGGTAGGCAACGCTCAGCGGCAGCAGCTGGCTGGCGGTCTGCTCGACGCCACCCCAGGGGTAATTGAGCAGCGAGTCGAGGTTGCCACGTAGCAGGGCCTGGGCGCTGTCATCTAGGCGCAGGCTGACGTCGCGGGCATCCGCCGGCAGCTGCAGCGGGGTGTTCTGTGCGTTGACCTGCAGCGGCCGGGACTGCAGCACCTGCCAGCTGTCCGCCACCAGGCTGAAGTGCACGCCGAGGCTGTCGCGTACCTGCCCGTCCTGGCGCAGCTCGACGCTCCACTCGCCATCATTGAGCGGCTGTTGCGGCAAGGCGATGTAGTTGACGCCACGCTTGAGCTCCAGCGCCTGGGTCTTCTCCGCGCCGTTGGCCCGGATCAGCAGCTCGGCCTTGGTGTCCTGCTCGCCCTGGTTGAAGACAAACAGGCCGAGGTCCGGCACATCGCCCGTGCGGAAGCGTTTCGGGCCACTCCATTTCAGGTACAGCGGCTTCTCGGAGCGGATGAACTGCTTCTTCTGGCCGACCTGCCCCTGGTCATCCATGGCGCGGGCGGTGATGCGCCAGCGGGTCAGGGAGTCGGGCATGCGGAACTTGAACTGGGCCTTGCCGTTGGCGTCGGTGACCAGTTCCGGCTCCCAGGCGGCGGTGTCGACTTCCTCGCGGCGCGGGCGTTCCAGCACCTTCACGCCGCGCTCGCTGCGGTTGGCGCGACCGGGCGCGCTGGGCGTGCCGGGCAGCGCCACGTCGTAACTGATGAACGCGAGACTGGCGCTGGTGCGCACGTTGTTGCGGCGTGGGTGGTAGAAGAACTGGTCGATGCCCGGGGCGATCTCCGGCTGCAGCGCGTAGATCATCTCGTCGACCACGCTGACAGTGAGGTGGCTGGAGACGGGCTTGCCGGCGTAGGCGGTGTCGAGATTGACAGTGACCGTCTCGCCCGGCTCGTAGCGCTCCTTGTCGGTGCTGACGGCGATTTCTACCTGCGGTACCGCAACCTTGATGCCGGCGTTCTGGAAGCTGTAGTCGCCGCTGCGGGTGTAGAGCACGGAGAAGGTCAGGTTCGGCGAGAACTCCGGCTTCACCGGGATGCGCGCGCGGTACTGGGTCGGGTTGAGCTTCTCCAGCTTCAGCCAGTCGCCTCCCTTGGACAGCAGCGCGGTGGCCTCGACCTTGTCGCGCTCCAGCGACAGCAGCGCGTCATCCACCGGCTCGGGGAAGGTGATCAGCGCCAGCGCTTCTTCGCCGGCCTTGTACTCGGGCTTGTCGAGGACGATTTCCACGGTGCCCGGCACGGCCTTCACGCCATCGCCGCTGACCGAGTGGCCGGTGCCGCCGAGCAGCTGGCCAGCCTTGTCGCGCAGCTCGACGCTGTAGGTGCCGGGCTTGTCGAAGGTGATCGCGAACTTGCCGTCGGCCACCGCGCCGTCGCCGCTGCTGCGGTCTTCCAGGCGCAGCCAGCGATAGGCGGTGGGCTGGATCTGCGTCTGCTGTTCGGCGGCGTAGCTGAACTCGACCTTGTCCCCGGCGGCGCTGAAGCGCTGCGGTGCGCTCACGCGGTAGCGTGCGGCGCCGCGCTCGATGAGGATTTCCTTGCTGGTCTTCACCCGGTAAGCCGCGCCATCGCTGGCAAACACGGTGAGCATGTAGCGGCTGGGTTTTTCCGCTGCCGGCAGATCCAGCGCGGCGCGGCCCTGTTCGTCGGTGGTGATCTGCGCGCTGCTCAATTCAACGGGGAACTGGCCGAGGTACTGCAGTTCGTTGTCCACCATGGACAGCTGCTGGGCGCGCAGGCTCAGCTCCAGGCGGGCGTTGGCCACCGGCTTGCCGTCCGGGTAGAGGAGGATCAGGTTGCCCTTCACCGGCTCGCCAGTCTTGAAGTCCGGCTTGGCCAGGTCGAGGGAAATCTCGAAGTGCGGCTTGATGTATTCGGCGACGCGGAAGGCGCTGCTGTAGGTCTGGTCGCGGTAGTCGAAGCGCAGCTCGTAACCGCCGGCCACGGCGTTGGCCGGCAGCTGGAAGCGGCCGTTGGTGCCGCTCTTGGCGTCGTACTTGAGGTCCAGGGTCTGCAGCGTGGTGCCGGCGGCGTCGATCACCGACAGGCGCAGCGGCGCGCTCTGCGGCGCCTGCGATTCGCGGGAATTCTTGAACTCGCGGCCGACGATCTTCAGCGATACCCAGTCGCCCGGACGGTACAGCGGGCGGTCGGTGAAGGCGTAGAGCTTGGTGTCGTAGATTTCGCTGTCGTAATAGAAGTTCTCGGAGACGAAGACACCGCCCTCCTCGTCCTCACCGATCACGAAGGAGCGCTCGGGGCTGACGTGCTGCAGGCGCAGCAGGCCGTCGGCATCGCTGCTGCCGCTGCTCATCACGCCCAGGCCGTCGGTCCACAGCACCTTGGCGCCGCTCACCGCCGTGCCTTCATGCTTGCGCGCGGTCCACACCAGCAGTTCGTTGCCGGCAATCTTGCTCACCGCGACGCTGTTGGAGACGAACACCACGGTGGTCGCGCGGTATTTGCCGACCAGCGCCTCGACCAGATAGAGGCCCGGCTTCAGCTTGCCCAGCGGCACGTAGACGTTGCCCGGAGCGACGTTGATGAACTCGCTGGAGGAACCGGCCAGGGTGACTTCCTTCGGCGGCTGGATGGGCTTGGCATCCCACAGCGGGTAGCGGAACTGGCTGACCATCGGCAGGCCGGGGATCGGTGCGTACTGCGGCTGCGCGTCGTAGGGGGTCGGCGCCTTGATCGCGTTGCCCATCTTCAGCTCAGGCACTACTTCGGTGACCTGCTGGCGCGATTCGTAGGAGAAGGTCCGCTGCATCACCCGACGCGACTTGCGGTACCAGTTGTCCCACAGGTAGGCCAGGGTATTGGACAGGCCCTCGCCCTTGAACTGCCCCTCGGACAGCACGCGGTGCAGGTTCTTCTGGCGCTTGAGGAAGTCCAGCGGCTGGTCGATGCGGTAGACGCGGATGTCGGCGCCGCCATACGGCTCCATGCGGTAGCGACGGTAGTCGCGGCCCGGCGCTTCCAGGCGCACCTTGGCCACCTCGTCGGAAGCGAAGCTGCTGTCGGCGAGCAGGAAGAACGACTCGCCGGCCATGGGCGTGTAGCCGCTCACCGGGACATCGTCGTCCGCCTGCACGATCGCGGGCGCGGCGGCGAACAGGCCGGCGCAGGCCAGGGCAGCGGCAATGCCGCGCAGCACGTTCATCGGGTCAGGAAGGACAAGCGATAGACGCCGATAAAGTTGGGATTGGATTCGTCGGGTATCCATCGGGTGTCCTTCCATGTCATGAGTTGTTGCAGGCTGACCGAGCGCATGCCGTTGTCGGTCGCCGTACGAGTTCCAGTGTGATAAGCAATGTCGCGGCCCATCCAGATCATCAGATGCTGGTCATCGCCCTGGTCGAAGAACATCAGGTCGCCGGGGCGCGCCTGGTTGAGGTCGCGGCCAACGAGCTGGCTGTTGTATTGAATGAGTTTGATCGCGTTGACGTAGGGGCCGGTCTTGCCGCCGCCCTGCTGCCAGGTCTGCGCGAGATTGCGCTGTGCGTCGGACAGTTCCAGCTCCGGCGGCAGGTAGCGGTTGGACATGCCGTTGGCGCGCAGCCACTTGGCGTCATGCACCTTCAGCGCCTCGTTGGCGGCAAAGCGCACGAGGCCGGCGCAGTCCTGCTGATACCAGCGCGGGTTCGGACCGCGGCGCAGCTGCTCCTCGGCGATGCGCACGAACCAGGCGCGGAACACCTGGGTCTGCTGCGCATCCAGCGCCGGCTCCGTTGCGTGCGCCAGCGTGGCGAAAAGCAGACCGGCCAGCAGCATGTGGGGTTTGCGGATCACAGCGCCTTCCATTCCAGCGGCAGCCACTCCCATTCGCCGCTGGGTTCGCTGCCGGCCGGCAGGGTCAGGGCGTAGGAGCCGTTGCCGGCGAGGGTCTTCAGGCGTGGCAGGAGCAGCGTATCGGCGGCGTTGCGGAATACCGGCTCGATGTCCTGCGGCAGGCTGTCCAGGGTCTCGCGCTGGAGCAGTGCGGACAGCGTCTTGGGCGCCAGGTACGCGGGCACCAGGGCGTCCTTGGGCAGCACGTCGGCCAGCGGCGGGTAGCGCTTGGCCAGGGTGTTGCGGGCCTTGTCGAGCAGCTTGTCGTCGATGGAGAACAGCAGGGTGTTGCCATCGCGCAGCAGGCTGACGCGGAAGAAGCCGTTGCCGCTGACCTGGTCGGGATTCTCCGCCTCGCTGGCCGGGTACTGGCCGAAGCGCGAGCTGACCTGACGCTGCCACAGGCGACCTTCGCCCTCGGCACGACTTTCAACCTCGAAGGCGCCGGCCTCCACGTTGGCCTCGTAGGCGCCGATCATGCTGCCGAACAGCTTGCCCAGTTGCTCGTCCAGCTCGGGGCTGGCCGGCGCGTCGAGCTTCACCGCGAGCAGCGGCGAGTGCAGGCGCGAGTCCGGGTACCAGCACAGGCCGGCAGCGCCGGAGAGGTGCTCGGAGAAGGCGGCGGCCATCTTCTGCTCGGCGCCCAGCTTCACCAGCATGTTGTCGTACAGGCCCGGCGTGACCGGCAGCGCGACGCAGGCGCTGGCGCCCATGGGCATGGCCTGCCAGACAGGGGTGAAGTCCAGGTCCGGCTGGCGGGCAACCTCGTTGAGCGCCAGGTAGCTGTGCCAGCCGTCCTTGCCCTGTTCGAAGCGCACGCCAGCGAAGGTCGGGATGAAGCGCTGGTAGCCCATGGCGAGAACACCGGCGCCCAGGGTGATGCGCTGCTTCAGCTCACCACGCGGCTCCAGGGCGAAGTCCTTGGCGAACAATGGCTCGCCTTCCAGCGCGCTGCCCAGGTCCTTGACGACGGCGGCATCAGGCTCGCCCAGGTTGTCGTAATCCGGGTTGGGGAAGAGCATTTTCGGGTTCGACAGAACCAGCATCTGGTCCCCGCGGGAGACGAACAGCAGGGTCTTCTCGGCGCCATAGCGCAGGCTGTAGACCGGCGTGGCGCTGCCCTTCACCTGGATTTCCGCGACCTTCTTCAACTGGCTGTCATCGGCCGCGATTTTGGCCAGCGGCTCCAGCACCTTGGCAAGACCGCCGCGCTTGAGCACCACCATGAAGTCGCGCAGACGGCCATCGGCACCGCGCCACAGGGCAACCTGGGCCGGCTGGTCGAGCAGCTCCTCGATCACGCTGTCCTTCAGGGTCAGGTCGTGTTCGTAGACGATGCGCCGCAGGGTGCCGGTCAGGCCCAGGCGGTCGGCGTTGTTCTCGTAGTAGAAGACGAAGTCCTCGGTGAGCACGTCGCGCAGCAGCGGCACTTCCAACACGGCCTTGGGCAACTGGCTGAGGGAGGCGCTTTCGATCAGCGCGTCGGGGCGCTTGAGGTCGCGGACCACTTCCGGGCTTTCCGGCGCTTCCAGGGTACCCACCGGCGCCGAATGGAAAGCCGGGATCAAGCCGAAAGCCAGGGCCAGGCCGCCGGCGACCAGCGCGGCGGCGAGCGCGCCGATGGCGATCAGCGGACCACGGCTCGGGGCCTGGGCCGGCGTCGGCGTGGGGGTGCTGTCTTGGCTGCTGGAGGGCGTATTGTCGCTCATGGATCGCTTGTCCCGTGTCATCCCTGCGAGGGGCGAATTCAGTAGTTGAAGGTCTTCACCAGCACCAGATCACCGATGGTGCGCATGGGCACCACGAAGGTCTCGCGCTTCTCGTTGACGGTATTTTCGTTGAACACCAGGTTGATCTCGGCGGTGATCACGTCCTGCTCGTGGTTGTCTTCCTGGAAGTTGTAACCCTGGCTGGCGTTGTAGTTGCCCCAGTAGTTCACGTAGACCAGATAGGTGCCGTGCAGCGGCGCGGCCATGGTGAACATTTCCGGGCCGGGGCCATCGACGCCGTCCGGATCGAGGCCGCCGCCATTGCTCAGGCGCGGCCGCGCCCAGAAGGCATGCTGGCCATCGGGCGTGACGATATGCAGGTCGAGCTCGGCCTTGGGGTCGTTCCAGCCCAGCGCCAGGCGCAAGCGCGGCGCGACCCGGTGGTTGTTGGCCTCATAAAACTGGATGCGCTTGAGGGATTTGCCCTCGGCGCTGGCCACCTCGACGCTGTTGCTGCCGGCGCCGAAGTTGTACGGACGGACGAACCTGCCTTCGCCGTCGGTATAGAGAGGGAGCGGGTTGCCGTTGACCACCAGGCGCTGGGCGCGGTCGACGCCGGCCACTTCGCGCAGGTGGCCTTCGATCAGGCTGCGGCCACGGGAACCACCCCGGTCGATAGGGGGCGTGGGATAGGCCACGCGGGGCACGCTGGGATCACCGGTCAGGCCGGAATAGCGCCAGCCGGCGGTGGGACTGGAGAGGTCCGCACTCGGCTCGGCAGCGACCGTCGCAGCCAGGAGACTGGCTGACAGAAAAAAGACGGCACGAACCATCCGACGCGTGAGCTGCATGAACATTCCTTGATCGTGCATAGCGGGGGGAGCCAAATGTAACCGGTCTTGTCGACGCGCGGAACGGCGTTCGCGCGGCGTTGCGACTCAGGGCAATCTTTCAGAAATTTCCTACAAGCCGAATAGCCTTTTTTCGCAACACCCATTGGAAGAATCTCGACTTCCCCCAAGTCACATCCAGCCGCCCCACTGCAGGACGAAGATGCCGATGTTGGTCGTCAGCGTCGCCACCAGGGTAGTGATGACGATAATCGACGCCGCCAGCTCGTGATTGCCATTGGCCGCACGGGCCATGACATAGCTGGCTGCTGCCGTGGGGCTGGCGAAATAGAGGAACAGCACGCCCAGTTCAGCCCCGCGGAAGCCCAATGCCCAGGCGACGGAGGTGCAGATCAGCGGCAGCCAGACCATTTTCATCAGGCTCGCGCTGATCGCCAGCCCGCCGCTTTCGCGCAGCGAGGCCAGCGACAGGGTGCCGCCGATGCACACCAGCGCCAGCGGCAGGGTCATCTGCGCGAAGTAGTCGGCGGAAGTCAGCAGCCACTTCGGCAGGTCGATACCGAACCACGAAAACGGCAGCGCGGCCAGCACACTGATGATCAGCGGATTGCAGATGACGTTGCGGGCGATGCTCAGCGGGTCGGACTTCATGCTCGGGCTGTAGATCGCCAGCACCACCGAGGACAGCGTGTTGTAGCAGAGGATGACCAAGGCAGCGAGGACCGAACCCAGCGCCAAGCCATGGTCACCATAGAGGCTGGTGGCCAGCGCCAGGCCGATGATGCCGTTGTTGCCGCGGAACGAGCCCTGCACATAGACGCCCCGCTCCTCGCGCGGCACCCGCCAGACGGACCAGCCCCAGGCCAGAAGGAAGCCCACCAGGGTCGCCGCGCAGAAGTACAGCAGCACTTCCGGGCGCGCCGCGCTGTGCAGGTCGGAGTGGTAGATGCCGAGGAACAGCATCGCCGGCATGGTGGCGTTGAACACCAGCGCCGACGCCGTCTGGATGAACTCCGGGTTGATCGCCCCCACGCGGCGCAGCAGCACTCCGAGGAACAGCATGGCGAAGACCGGGGCGGTGATGCTGAACGTCTGGAGCAGGAGTGCGAGCATGGCGCGGGAGGGTCTGGGCGGGAGGAGCGACAATCATAGCAAGCTAAGTACCCACCGCGACGGGGCAAATCAGGCGTCAGTTACCTCTTCGCGCACCGGAGCCGGCAGCTCCAGCGGCTTGGGGGCTTCGCCGTCGGCCAGGCGGGTCAGCTTGCCGTCCACGGTGGCGCCGTTTTCCATGCTCAGCTGGCGATACTGGATGTTGCCGACCACCCGCGCGTTGGAGTGCAGTTCCAGCAGGTGCTCGACATAGAGGTCGCCGATGATGGTGCCGTCGATCAGTGCGTCGTAGCTGCTGACGTTGCCTTCGATCCGCCCTTCCGCGCTGAGCGCCAGCAGGCTGGCCGCGCCGGGCTTGTGGCTGACGTTGCCTTTCACCGTGCCGAGTATCTTCAGGCCGTCCTGGAACTGCATATCGCCGACCAGATCGACATTGCCCGAGAGCAGGCTGGAGAACTTGTCCACCGACACCTGCGGGCCTTTCTTCTTGCTGTTGCTGAACATCGCAATTCCTCGCGCGTACTACTTGCCAGGTTTCTGCTGGCGGAAAAAGGCCAGCTCGGTCTTGAGTTTCTTGATTTCGGCGGACATCGCGTCGATCCGCAGCATCAGTTGCTCGCGGTTGGCGCGCTCCTCTTCGGCTTGCAGGCGCTTTTCTTCCAGCTCCTGCGTCAGCTCGGCGTTCTGCGCCTCGAGCGCATCGATGCGTTCGCGCACCTGTCCGTCGTCACGGGCACGCAGTTGCCAGCCACCTAGCGCGAGGGCTGTCAGCACGACGAGCACCAGCGCCGTCCAGCCCAGCCAGGCGAAGCCACAGGGAACGTGGGGGCGGTGCTCGGCGCGCAGCAGCTGGCGGGTAGAGGGCCGTTTAGTCCGTGGCCAGGCCATCGCTGTCGATCTCCATGCCGCCCAAGGATAGGAAGTTCTGCGGGTCGACGAACTCGCCGTGGTAGAGCACTTCGAAATGCAGGTGCGGGCCGGTGGAGCGTCCGGTGGAGCCGACCCTGGCGATCTCCTGCCCCGGCAACACAACGTCGCCGACCTTCACCAGCAGCTTCGAGGCGTGGGCGTAGCGTGTCACCAGGCCATTGCCATGGTCGATTTCCACGCGATTACCATAGGAAGCGTGCCGGCCGGAAACGATTACCCGGCCGCCAGCGGCGGCATGGATCGGGCTGCCAGAAGGCGCCGAGAAGTCCTGCCCGGAATGGAAGGCGAGATGGCGGTTGAACGGATCGACGCGATTGCCGAAAGGCGAACCCAGTCGCGCCTGCTCCATCGGACGACGCGCGGGGATGGCCATGAAGGCGGCATTGCGGCGGGCCACCTGGTCCATCAGCAGGTCGAAGACGCGGCGCAGGCACTTGACCGATTGTTCGTTGCGCTCGAGATCGGCAGCCGATGCGGGCAACGGGTCGACGCAGGCTCGCGGCGGCAGCAGGATACCGCCCTCGTTGCGAGTGGAGTCGGATTTGGACTTGGGCGCAGGCACCAGCTCCGGGTCGACCTTGGACAGCTTGCGGGCGATCTCCTCGTGGCTGTCGACGGCCTTGAGCAGGTAGTCCGCGTCCTTTTCCAGGACCTGCAGGCGGCCGGTCAGCTCGCCGATGCGCTCGGCGGCAAAACGCTCGCCGGACTCATCCGGCGCTTCGTCGGCCTGGGTCACCGGCACCATCACCGGCTCGGCCTGGCCTCGCCCGAGCCACAACCCGCCAGCGAAGGCGACCGCGGCGAGGACCAGCGATGCGCAGGCGGCGCCCAGCACATACCGGCGCGTGTCGACCAGGCGCAGGTCCGAGCGGGTCAGGGCTTGCCGTGAGGGGGAAAGGGATTTCATGACGGTACCGTTGGAATGCATTCGACCCGGCGGATGGCCGCCGGGTGCACAGGGTACCTGTTCTTGAAAACTTCGCAGCGGCTAAACACTGAAAAATGTAAATAAATAAGAAGAAATCATCCCGCCTGAGAAGACTTTCAGATGTTTCCCACTAACGCGATCACATTATCCCAGTGAATCAAACTGCCACTACGCTGGCAAAACGGACTCGATCTCCTGCAAACGATGCTCCTCCAGACGCAGTTGGCGCGGGTGGAATAGCTTCAGGCTGACCCGATGGCCAATGCTGACCAGGGTCACGCCCGGCAACTGGTCGAGCAGCACTTGATAAAGCACGGCCTCGTCGGTTTCGTCCAGCGCCGAGGTGGCTTCGTCGAGGAACAGCCACTGTGGTGCGAAGAGCAGCGCGCGAGCGATGGCCAGACGCTGCTGTTCGCCCGGAGAGAGCACGCGTTGCCAGTGATCGGCCTCATCCAGGCGCGGTACCAGCGAGTCCAGGCGGCACAGGTGTAGCACCTGCTTCATCTGCTCGGGGGTATGGCGGTCGCCTGCCTCCGGGTAGCAAAGAGCCTCGGCCAGGGAACCTATGGGCAGGTAGGGCTTCTGCGGGACAAACAGGCTGCGCGCGTCGGGCATCTGCACCACGCCGCTGCCGTAGCGCCACAGGCCGCTCATGGCGCGCAACAGGGTGCTCTTGCCGCCGCCGGAAGGGCCGCCGATCAGCACGTGCTCGCCGGGGTTCAACTCCAGGCTGGTGGACTGCAGCAGTTCGCGGCCGTTGCCCAGGTTCAGCGTGAGGTTGTGCAGTTGCAGGTTGTCGCCGGTCTTGCGCACATCGATGTTGGCGGACTCATGGGCCGTCTCGTCCATGGTCTCGCGGAAGCTCAGCAGACGGTCACAGGTGGCGCGCCAGCTGGCGAGGCTGGCGTAGGCGTCGATGAACCAGCTCAGGCCGTCCTGCACGTTGCCGAAGGCGGAGTTGATCTGCATGAGCTCGCCCAGCTGGATCTGTCCGGAGAAATAGCGCGGCGCGGCGACGATAAAGGGGAATACGGTGGCGATCTGTGCATAGCCGGAGCTGAAGAAAGTCAGGCGCTTCTGCACTTTCATCAGTTCCCAGAAGTTGCTCCAGACGTTGCGGAAGCGCCCCATCAACCGGTTGCTCTCGTTGGCCTCGCCGTTATACAGGGCGATACTTTCGGCGTTCTCGCGCACCCGCACCAGGCCGAAACGCAGATCCGCTTCGTAGCGTTGCTGGCGGTTGTTCAGGCCGATGAGGCGGCGGGCGATGAGGTGGGTCAGCCAACTGCCCACTGCGGCGTAGAGCAGTGCCGCCCAGAACATGTAGCCGGGAATGTTGATGCCGAAGAGCTCGATGCTGCCGGACACGCCCCATAGGATGACCGAGAAGGACACCAGGCTGACGATGTTGCGGATGAGCCCCAGGCCGAGGGTCAGGGTGGTGTCGGTGAAGCTGTTGAGGTCTTCGGAAAGACGCTGATCGGGGTTGTCGGTGTGGCCGCGCTGCTCCAGGCGGTAGTAGTTCTTGTCGCCCAGCCAGGCGGCGAAGTGCTTCTCCGTGAGCCAGCGGCGCCAGCGGATGGTGAGCATCTGCGTGAGGTACAGCCGGTACACCGCCGTTAGGATGAACACCGCGGCGATGCCGCAGAACATCAGCATCAGGTGGATGAAGCTCTTAAGGTCCTTGTTCTGCAGGGCGTTGTAGAAGTCTCGGTACCAGCTGTTGAGCCAGACGCTGAGGGCAACGCCGACCAGCGACAGGGCGATCACCACGATCAGCAGCAACCAGGCCATGCCCTTCTCTTCGCTGCGCCAGTAGGGCGCAGTGAGTTGCCAGACTCGGTGGAAGAAGCGGCTGCGAACGGCGTCGTTCGCGGCCCGGTATTCGGCGCTGTCGGTCATGGGTTCGGCTCGCACGGCTGGAAATAAAAAGGAGCGCTCATTGGCGCTCCTTTGTCTTATCGATCGCTTAACGCCTCACCGGGCGTTTCTGCAGCTTACGTTGCAATGTGCGCCGGTGCATACCCAGCGCTCGGGCGGTCGCGGAGATGTTGCCGTCATGTTCGGCAAGCACGCGCTGGATATGTTCCCACTGCAGGCGGTCGACCGACATGGGGTTTTCCGGCACCAGGGTTTCCAGATCCGCATGTTGTGACAACAGTGCAGTGAGCACGTCGTCGGCATCGGCCGGTTTGCACAGGTAGTTGGTGGCGCCGCGCTTGATGGCCTCCACCGCGGTCGCGATGCTGGAGTAGCCGGTGAGGATCACCACGCGCATCTCGGCATCGAGCTCGAGCAGCTTGGGCAGCAACACCAGGCCGGAGTCGCCATCCATCTTCAGGTCGAGCACGGCGTAGTCGGGCAGATCTTCCTTGGCCATGGCCAGGCCTTCTTCGGCGGAGCCGGCGACCGACACCCGCAACCCGCGACGGGTCATGGCGCGGGCCATGACGCGGGTAAAGGTGGCATCGTCGTCCACCAGCAGCAGGTGGGGCTGCTCTTCGCCTTCGAACAGGATCTCTTCGCTCATGGTACTTCCTCGCGGGCGCGGCCCTCAGGCCACGCCATAGCTTCTGGGCAGACGCAACTCGGTCAGAGTGCCGCCATCTTCATGGTTATACAACTTCACCGTTCCACCCGCGCGGGTCACGCTGGCCTGACTGAGGAACAGCCCCAGGCCGAAACCCTTGCCCTTGGTGGTAAAGAACGGCTTGCCGAGTTGTTCGGCAATCGCCAGCGGCACGCCTGGGCCCTGATCGCGGATGCTCAGGCAGATTTCACCGGCATCCCAGTCCAGGCGGATGTCCAGATCGTCCGGACAGGCGTCCGTCGCGTTATTGAGCAGGTTGAGCAGCGCCTGGCTCAGGTCGGTCGGCGGCGTCATCCGCGGCGCCTTGCCTTTGCCCAGCGTCTGGTAGCGATAGCTCGCCTCGGGGCGCATCAGGTGCCAGCGACGCAGCACCGATTCGACCCATTCGTTGGCACCCTGTTCTTCCACCGCCTGGCGACGATCCGCCTCGGCGGCGCGCACCAGATGCTGAAGAGTGGTCTTGCAGAGCTTGACCTGCTCCTGCAGCAGGGCGAGATCTTCCTGCAACATCGGCTGGTCCGCATTGGTCTGGCGCAATTCCTTGAGCAATA
This sequence comes from Pseudomonas sp. PDM18, assembly GCF_014852585.1. Taxonomy (GTDB): domain Bacteria; phylum Pseudomonadota; class Gammaproteobacteria; order Pseudomonadales; family Pseudomonadaceae; genus Pseudomonas. Next base: position 173,253 of record NZ_JACVBX010000003.1, read on the forward strand.
CGCTCATGGTCGCCAACGGCGTACCCAGCTCATGGGCGGCACCGGCGGCCTGGGTGGCGACAGCCAGCAATTGCTGGTCGCGCATGCCTTCCTCGCGGCGTTGCGCCTGCAGTTGCTCCTGCCGACGCAGCGATTCGGACATGCGGGCGACGAAGAAGGTGATCAATGCGGCAGCGAGCGCGAAGCTCAGCCACATGCCATAGATCAGCAGGTTGTCGCGCTGCCCGGCAGCCATCTCCAGCGGATGGAACCACACCAGCAGCACCGTATAGCTGGCCAACGCGAGGCCCGCCAGGGCAATGGTATAGAGCCACGGCAAGGTTGCCGCAGCGATGGTCAGCGGAACCAGGTAATAGGAGACGAAGGGATTGCTGGAGCCGCCCGAGTAATAGAGCAGCACGCTGTGGATGACCAGGTCGCAGGCAAGCTGGACGGCATACTCCAGCTCTGTGACGGGCCACGGGCCGCGCAGGCGCAGCGCAGTACCCAGGCACAGTACGAGGGAGACGCCGATGGTCACGCCGAGCGCAAGCCAAGGCAGCTGGATCAGCTGGGCCTTGTAGGCGAGCCCGACGGAACCGGCCTGGGCGGCAAGGACGAGAATACGGATGAGCGTCAGATGCAGAAGATTCTGACGACTGGCGGACAGCTGGAAAACCGGTGGGCGCATGGTGAATTCCGGAATTTGCGCGAGTATAGCCAAGAGCCCCCTCCCCTTTATGCGGCATAGCGCCACAGCATACTCCACAGCACCCTGTGACGGCGGTCTCAGCCCGAAACAATTGGTGACATCCGAGCTTAACCCGCTTGCGAACAAATGTCCGTCACAGGGTCTGACAGTCCTCGCCACCGCCTCTACTAAGCTGTGGCCCGGACACTTTCTGGATCAAGGAGTCATCCATGTCTGTACTGAAGAAACCCTTCACCGCCATCGCCGCCGCCATCGCCCTGTGCGCCACCAGCCTGGGAGCCCTGGCAGACGAACCTCGCTACAACCTGGTTTCGCTGCGCGCCGAGGTCAGCCAGGAAGTCGCTCACGACCTGATGCACGTCACCCTGTTCAGCGAAGGCCAGGGCACCGACCCGGCGAAGCTGGCCGCCGAGACCACCACCGCGATGAATGCGGCGGTCGAGCAGGCGCGCAAGGTGAAAGGCGTGACCGTCAGCCTGGGCAGCCGCAGCAGCTATCCGGTGTATGACGACAAGGGGCAGAAAATCACTGCCTGGCGAGAGCGCGCGGAAATCCGCCTGGAAAGCACCGACTTCGCCGCCCTCTCCCAACTCACCGCCGACCTGCTGGGCAAGCTGAAGATGGGAAGCATGGACTTCAGCATCGCCGACGCCACCCGCGCGAAGAACGAGGACGCGATGATGAAAGGCGCCGTGGATGCCTTCAAGGCCCGCGCCCAGGTGCTCACCGACGCGCTCGGCGGCAAGGGTTACAAGCTGGTCAGCCTGAACCTGAACACCTCCGGCGCGCCGCGCCCGATGCCGGTGATGCGCATGGCGGCGATGAAGGCCGATAGCTACGGCGGCGCCCCGGCACAGGAAATCGAGGCGGGCACCAGCCAGGTCACCGTCAGCGCCGACGGCACGATCGAGGTGCAGATGCCGTAACACCTGCGGTCTCCTCCAGCGCGGCGCCTCCTTCGGACCGGGGCGCCGCCACCCGACCGCGCGGTTCCCATTGTCGAAATTGCGACATTCCCTTGCACCCGCGTCACAACTTCTACACTCACCCCGGTCGACCGCTTGCGCCCGGCATGTGCCGTGCATAGCTTCACGCAACGCAGCTCACGAGGCTGCCCCTCGATGACAACCAGAATAAACAGAGGTCCGTATGCGTAAGAACGCCGTCATCCGCTCCATGATTGCCGCTGGGCTGATCGCCAGCGCCCCGCTCGCCCACGCCGCCAACAACCTGGTCTACTGCTCCGAAGGCAGCCCCGCGGGCTTCGACCCCGGCCAGTACACCACCGGCACCGACTTCGACGCCTCGGCCGAGACGGTCTTCAATCGCCTCACCCAGTTCGAGCGCGGCGGCACCCAGGTCATCCCGGGCCTGGCGGAAAAGTGGGACGTATCCGATGACGGCAAGACCTACACCTTCCATCTGCGTTCCGGCGTGAAGTTCCACACCACCGACTACTTCAAGCCGACCCGCGAGTTCAACGCCGACGACGTGCTGTTCACCTTTAACCGCATGCTCGACAAGAACCACCCGTTCCGTAAGGCGTACCAGACCGAATTCCCCTACTTCACCGACATGGGCATGGACGCGAATATCGCCAAGGTGGAGAAGGTCGACGACCACACCGTCAAGTTCACCCTCAACGAAGTCGACGCCGCGTTCATCCAGAACCTGGCCATGAGCTTCGCCTCGATCCAGTCCGGTGAATATGCCGACCAACTGCTCAAGCAGGGCAAGGCCGCCGATATCAACCAGAAGCCGATCGGCACCGGTCCGTTCGTGTTCAGTCGCTACCAGAAGGACGCGATGATCCGCTTCAAGGCCAACCCGGACTACTGGAACAAGGGCGAGGTGAAGATCGACAACCTGATCTTCGCCATCAACACCGACGCCTCGGTGCGCATGCAGAAGCTCAAGGCCAACGAGTGCCAGGTCACCCTCTTCCCGCGCCCGGCCGACCTGGAAGCGCTGAAGAAGGATGCGAACCTGAACATGCCGTCGCAGCCGGGCTTCAACCTCGGCTACATCGCCTACAACGTCCTGCACAAGCCGTTCGACAAGCTCGAAGTGCGCGAGGCGCTGGACATGGCGGTGAACAAGAAGGCAATCATCGACGCCGTCTACCAGGGCGCCGGCCAACTGGCCGTGAACGGCATGCCGCCAACCCAGTGGTCCTACGACGACACCATCAAGGACGCCGGCTACAACCCGGAGAAGGCCAAGGAACTGCTGAAGAAGGCGGGCGTGGCCGAAGGCACCGAGATCACCCTGTGGGCCATGCCGGTGCAGCGCCCCTACAACCCCAACGCCAAGCTGATGGCCGAAATGCTGCAGTCAGACTGGGCCAAGGTCGGCATCAAGGCGAAGATCGTCACCTACGAGTGGGGCGAGTACATCAAGCGCGCCAAGGGCGGCGAGCACGACGCCATGCTGATCGGCTGGAGCGGTGACAACGGTGACCCGGACAACTGGCTGGGCACCCTCTACGGCTGCGACGCCGTGGACGGCAACAACTTCTCCAAATGGTGCGACCCGGCCTACGACAAGCTGATCAAGGATGCCAAGCGGACCTCTGACCAGGCCAAGCGCACCGAGCTGTACAAGCAGGCCCAGCACATCCTCAAGGAGCAGGTGCCGATCACGCCGATCGCCCACTCCACCGTATACCAGCCGATGCGCAAGACGGTGCAGGACTTCAAGATCAGCCCGTTCGCGCTGAACTCGTTCTACGGCGTCAGCGTCGGCAAGTAAGGCCAGCGGCCGCCGGGTTTCCCGGCGGCCCTTTCTTTCGGCAGCCGCCGTGCGCGAAGCGCTCATCCGCCTGACCCTCGCCAGCCTGCTCGGCTGTGCGCCGGCATTCGGCCAATCCCTGGTGGTCTGCACCGAGGCCAGCCCGGAAGGGTTCGACATCACCCAGTACACCGCCGCCACCACCGCCGATGCCTCGGCCGAAACGGTCTTCGAGCGCCTGGTGCAGTTCGCCCCCGGCAGCACCCGCGTGGTACCCGCGCTGGCCCAGAGCTGGGAAATCAGCGACGACGGCCTGCAGTACACCTTCGCCCTGCGCCAGGGCGTGAAATTCCACAGCACCGACTACTTCACCCCGACCCGCGACTTCGACGCCGACGATGTGCTCTGGAGCTTCGAGCGCCAACTCGACCCGAAACATCCATGGAACAAGCTGGCCCCGCGCGGCTTTCCCTACGCCGAGGCCATGGGCCTGCCCGGCCTGATCAGCGCGGTGGAAAAGCTCGACGACCACCACGTGCGCTTCACCCTCAGGCATCCCGAGGCGCCCTTCCTCGCCGACCTGGCGATGGGCTTCGCCTCTATCTATTCCGCCGAATACGGCGACCTGCTGCTGGCCGCAGAGAAGGCCGACCAGTTGAACAACCTACCCATCGGCACCGGCCCCTTCGTCTTCCAGCGCTACCAGAAGGACGCCCAGGTGCGCTTCAACGCCAATCCCGACTACTGGGCCGGCAAGCCGAAGATCGACCGCCTGCTGCTGGCGATCACTCCTGATCCAAACGTGCGTATCCAGAAGGTCAAGGCCGGCGACTGCCAGATCGCCGTCTACCCCAAGCCTACCGACGTGCCCGCGCTGCGCCAGGACCCGAAGCTGAAGGTCGAGGAACTGGACTCGCTGCTGGTCGCCTATGTCGGCATCAATACCCGGCACAAGCCGCTGGACGACGTGCGCGTGCGCCAGGCGATCAACCTCGCCTTCGACCGCGATGCCTACCTGCGCGCCCAGTTCGGCGAGGGCGCCGCCACCCTGGCCGTGGCGCCCTACCCGCCGACGCTGTGGGGTTCCGACCCGCAACTCAAGGTCTGGCCGCATGACCCGGCGCGGGCGAAACAGCTGCTGGACGAAGCGGGCATCAAGCCCGGTCTGAAACTGTCGATCTGGACCCGCCCCGGCGGCGGGCCGACCAACCCCAACCCCGGCATCGGCGCGCAGATGCTGCAGAACGACCTGGGGCAGATCGGCATCCAGGCGGACATCCGAGTGTTCGAATGGGGCGAGCTGATCAAACGCGCCAAGCAGGGCGAGCACGACCTGATATTCATGGGCTGGGCCGGCGACAATGGCGATCCGGACAACTTCCTGACGCCCAACCTGTCCTGCGCCGCCGCCAAGAGTGGCGAGAACCAGGCGGGCTGGTGCAACGCGGAGTTCGACGAACTGCTGCGCAAGGCCCGCGCCATTACCGATCAGGAAGCCCGTGCGGGCCTCTACCGCCAGGCTTTGGCGATCTACCAGCGCGAGGCACCGTGGATCGCCCTGGCCTACCCGAAGCAGTTCGCCGTGGTGCGGCCGGGCGTGAGCGGCTTCACCCTGAGCCCGCTGGGGTCGAACAACTTCTCGCGGGTTGAACTCGCGCCCTGACTGTAGGAGCGCGCCATGCGCGCGATCGCAGGCATGGCGCGCTCCTAAACCAAACTTCAGGCACCCAGGCCGAACGGATCGTCCACTGAATGACTCGGCTGGGTGAACCAGCGCGGACCTTCCGCCGTCATGTAGAAGTGGTCTTCCAGGCGGATACCGAACTCCCCCGGCACGCAGATCATCGGCTCGTTGCTGAAGCACATGCCGACGTCCAGCGCCGTGCTGTCGCCGCGTACCAGGTACGGCCCCTCGTGGATATCCAGACCGATACCGTGGCCGGTGCGGTGCGGCAATCCGGGCAGCGCGTAATCCGGCCCTAGGCCGCCGGCCTCCAGGCAACGGCGGGCGGCGGCGTCCACCTGCTCGCAGGGTTCACCCAGTACAGCGGCATCGAACGCAGCCTGCTGCGCGGCCTTCTCCAGGTTCCACAGCTCGCGCTGGCGAGCGCTGGGCGAGCCGAACACGTAGCTGCGGGTGATATCCGAGTTGTAGCCGAACAACTGGCAACCCGTGTCGATCAGCACCATGTCGCCTTCACGCAACGGGCGTGGTTGGCGCACGCCGTGGGGGAAGGCGCTGTCCTCGCCGAACAGCACGATGCAGAAGGTCGAACCCGGCGCGCCGACCTGCCGGTGCGCCGCCTCGATGAAGCGCGTCACCTCGGTGGTGGTGATGCCCTCGCGCAGGATGCTCGCAGCGGCCTTGTGCACTTCGAGGGTCATCTCCTTCGCCCGCTGCATCAGCGCCAGCTCCGCCGGCGACTTGCAGCGACGGCACTGCTCGATCAGCGCACCGGCGTCCACCAGTTGCAGCTTGCCCGTCGCCTGGCGCAGGCGCTCGAACATGCCGAACGGCAGGCTGTGGGAAAGGCCGACCCGCGCGCCCTCACGCACTTCAATCTCCGCCAGCATTCCAGCCAGCAGGGCGAACGGACTCTCATGCTCGGCCCACACGCTGATGCTGCCGGGCAGCACCTGCAGATCGCGCACCGTGCCCTCTTCGAAAGCCGGGGCGATGTAGCGCACTTCGCCCCGCGCCGGCACCAGCGCGCCCACCAGCCGTTCGCTGGGGCTCCACTTCAGGCCGGTGAAATAGACCAGCGTGCTGCCGGCATCGACGAATACCGCCGAGATATCCCGTGCCTGCATCAGTTGCTGCAGTTGTGCGATGCGCGCCTGGTACTCCTCGATCGCTATGGGGCGAGCGCCGGCCGTCATGACCTGCAATTTCGCCAGCGCCTGCTCGGGGCTCACGCCCCCAACTCCCAATGTCATGCGACTCTCCCGAGGAATGGAATGAAACGACCCGAAATTTAAGCAGCACTGAAATTCCCGGTCAAAGGCTTTTCGGTGTCCTGCCTTCTTGCGGCCGATTTTCCGTCCGCTGATGGCTCGATGCTTTCACCGGCCGACGACACTGGTATGCTGCCGGCGTCCCACAAGAGCCTTGCCAATGTCCGCAGATCGTATCGGAGAACGCCTGCGCCGTTATCGGCGCGCAGCGAAGAAGACCCTGACCCAGGTAGCCGCCGAGTCCGGCCTGACCGCCAGCTTCCTGTCCCAGGCCGAGCGCAATCTCACCGGCGTCTCGCTATCCTCCCTGGCCAGCATCGCCAAGGCGCTGGACGTGCCGCTCAACGCCCTCTTCGACTCTCCGCAGCAAATCCCACCGGACTCGCACCAAGGCGAGCGCGTGCGTTACACCATCGAAGGCCAGCCGCTGAGCTACGAGCGGCTGTCCAGCAGCTTCCCCGGCAACCAGTTGAACGCAGTGAAGGTGACGGTCCCGGTGGGCTACGAATCCGAACTGATCACCCATGACGGCTCGGAGTTCGCCTACGTCCTCAGCGGGCGCATTGCCTACGACATCGATGGCCACAGCTATCCGCTTGGTCCCGGCGACTCCGTACACTTCGACTCCGGCAAGCGTCACTGCCTGCGCAATGTCGGTGACAGCGTGGCGGAAATGCTCACCGTCACCACTCTTCCGCTGTTCGGCGAACATCCCGCCAGTTGATTCACAGATCGGCAAAATTTTCAGTGCCACTGAATTTTAAGTTGAAGTTAATTTCAGCCTGACTTAACTTCGGCGCGGCATGGCCGTGCACAGCCCGACCATGAATGGATAGGCCTTATCCGGACCAGTCCGACCAGGCCGGCTGCAAACCCCATCGGTTCGCCGGCCCCTCAGAAAAACAAGAATGAGGTCAGGCAATGCGCAAGATGCGACGTAATCCCCTGCACGCACTCGCCCTCGGCGGGCTGCTCCTCGCCGGTTCCACAGCCCAGGCGGCCTCCAGCCTGGTGTACTGCTCCGAAGGCAGCCCGGCAGGCTTCGACCCCGGCCAATACACCACCGGCACCGATTACGACGCCACCTCGGAAACCCTGTTTAACCGCCTCGTGCAGTTCCAGCGCGGCGGCACCGAAGCCCAGCCGGCCCTCGCGCAAAGCTGGGAAACCTCCGCCGACGGCAAGACCTGGACCTTCCACCTGCGCCCGGGTGTGAAGTTTCACACCACCGACTACTTCAAGCCGACCCGCGAATTCAACGCCGACGACGTGCTGTTCACCTTCAACCGCATGCTCGACAAGGAGCAGCCGTTCCGCAAGGCGTACCCAACCGAGTTCCCGTACTTCACCGACATGGGCCTGGGCCGCAACATCGCCAGGGTCGGCAAGGTCGACGAGCACACCGTGACCTTCACCCTGAACGAGGTCGACGCGGCCTTCGTGCAGAACCTGGCAATGAACTTCGCGGTGATCCAGTCCGCCGAATACGCCGACCAGTTGCTCAAACAGGGCAAGCCCGGCGAGATCAACCAGAAGCCCATCGGCACCGGTCCGTTCGTGTTCAGCCGCTACCAGAAGGACGCGATGATCCGCTTCAAGGGCAACAAGGATTACTGGAGGCCCGAGGACGTGAAGGTCGACAACCTGGTCTTCGCCATCAATACCGACGCCTCGGTGCGCATGCAGAAGCTCAAGGCCGGCGAATGCCAGATCACCCTGAATCCGCGCCCGGCGGACCTCGAGACGCTGAAGCAGGACCCGAACCTGAACATGCCGTCGCAGTCGGGCTTCAACCTGGGCTACCTAGCCTACAACGTCACCCACGCCCCGCTGGACAAGACCGATGTGCGCCGCGCGCTGGACATGGCGCTGAACAAGCAGGCGATCATCGACGCGATCTACCAGGGCGCCGGCCAGTTGGCGGTGAACGCGATGCCGCCGACCCAGTGGTCCTATGACGAATCGATCAAGGGCCAAGCCTACGATCCGGAGCAGGCCAAGGCGCTACTGAAGAAAGCCGGCGTCGCCGAAGGCACCGAAATCACCCTGTGGGCGATGCCCGTGCAACGCCCGTACAACCCCAACGCCAAGCTGATGGCCGAGATGATCCAGGCCGACTGGGCCAAAGTCGGCATCAAGGCCAGGATCGTCACCTACGAGTGGGGCGAGTACATCAAGCGTGCCCATGCTGGCGAGCATGACGCGATGCTGTTCGGCTGGACCGGCGACAACGGTGATCCGGACAACTGGCTGGGCACCCTCTACGGCTGCGATTCGGTGAGCGGCAATAACGTCTCCAAGTGGTGCGACGCCGACTACGACAAGCTGGTGCACCAGGCCAAGGCCACCACCGACCACGACCAGCGCGTGGCCCTCTACCAGCATGCCCAGCGACTCCTCGCGCAGCAGCTACCCATCAGCCCCATCGCCCACTCCACGGTCTACCAGCCCATGCGCAAGTCGGTGCAGGGCTTCCTGATCAGCCCCTTCGGGCGCAATTCCTTCTACGGCGTGGCCAACCAGCGCTGATCGCCGACAGGACAGCGGCGGCCACGGCCGCCTGAACGCCAGCCCGGCACAGACCGGGCGGCACACCCCGCCTTCCCTTCCGCCTGCCGGCTCCCCCATCACGTCAATGGGTGGAGGGGATGCATTCGTTGCTAGGAAAACCGACAACAACAAGGAGCAACTCATGCAGCATCACGTACTCACCCGCACGCTTCTGGCGCTCGCGGTCTGTAGCGCCACGTTGGGCCAGGCATTCGCCGACGAAGACGATCTGCCGCCAGACGAAACCCGCCGCGACAGCGAAGTGATGGTCAAGGGCCAGGCCGGCGCGAAGGGCTTCGTCGAAGGCCAGAGCCTGACCTTCAGCACCCGCAACTTCGCCGCCCGCGAGCAGATGAAGGACAGCTTCCACTTCAACATCAAGAAGGACGGCTACACCGAGCCGACCCACAGCCGCTACACCTGGACCCAGGGCAGCCAGCTCAAGTACAGCTCCGGCTTCACTCAGGGCACCGTGGGTGTCGGCCTGGACGCCTCCGCCTTCAACGAGATCGCCCTGGAGCGCGGCCACGGACGCATCGCTGGCGGCGGCACGCGCACCTTGACCGACAGCGACGGGGATGCCGTGCCGCAGTGGTCGAAGATGGGCGTGGCCAACGTAAAGCTGCGCGCCTCCAACACCGAACTGCGCGCTGGCCGCCAACAGACCGAGACCCCGGTCTTCAACATCAACGACAACCGCGCCCTGCCGTCGTCCTTTGATGGTGTCAGCCTCCTCAGCGAAGAGCTGGAAGGCCTTCAGGTACAGGCCGGCAGCTTCACCCGCGCCAGCCCGCGTACCGGCGCCGGCTCCGAAGGCCTGACGACCGAATACGGTTCACAGGACTTCACCGGCAGCCATTTCAGCTACCTGGGCGGCAGCTACCAGGCGATGAAGGAGCTGAAACTCACCGCTTACGGCGCGCACTTCGAGGACATCTGGAACCAGTACTACTTCGGCGCCTCCCACGACCTCGGCGACCCGGCCAGCCTGGCGCTGAACACCAGCCTGAACTACTACCACACCGGCGACACCGGCGAGCGCAAGGCAGGCTACATCGACAACGATGCCTACAGCCTGGCCTTCACCCTCACCCACGGCGCCCATGCCGTGCTGCTGGGCTGGCAGCAGATCCGTGGCGACGAGTACTTCGACTACGTGCACGAGACCGCGGCCATCTACCTGGCCAACTCGTTACTCTCCGACTACAACGGTCCCAACGAAAAGTCCCTGCAACTGCGCTACAGCACCGACTGGGCGGCCTTCGGCGTGCCCGGCCTGACCACCATGGCGTGGTACGCCAAGGGCTGGGGTATCGACGGCACCCACTACGACGGCGACCGCAACGGCGTGAGCGGCTACAACGTGCGCAACATGGACGACGAGAAGCACCACGAGCTCGGCCTCTCCACCGGCTACACACTGCAGGACGGCCCGCTCAAGAGCAGCAGCTTCCGCGTGACCTACATGAAGCACCTGGCGAGTCAGAACCAGGCGGACGGCAACGTCAACGAGATCCGTCTGGTCAGCAATTTCCCCTTCAACCTGCTGTAAGGAGAACCGGCATGCCCATCCCGCGTCTGCTCCCCCTTCTGCTCGCGCTCGGCAGCGGCACCGCCCTGGCGCAGAACCTGGTGGTCTGCACCGAGGCGAGCCCGGAAGGGTTCGACATCGTCCAGTACACCGGCGCGGTCACCGCCGACGCCAGCGGCCAGACCGTCTTCAATCGCCTGGCCGACTTCCGCCCCGGCACCACCGAAGTGGTGCCTTCGCTGGCGCAAAGCTGGGAGGTCAGCCCCGACGGGCTGACCTACACCTTTCACCTGCGCCCGGACGTGAAGTTCCATACCACCGACTACTTCAAGCCCACGCGCGCCCTCAATGCCGACGACGTGCTCTGGACCTTCGAGCGTCCGCTGGACCCGAAGCACCCCTGGCATGCATCGTCCGCACGCGGCTATGCCTACTTCGACGCCATGGGCATGCGCGAACTGATCAAGTCGGTGGAAAAGCTCGACGACCTCACCGTGCGCTTCACCCTGAACCACCCGGAGTCGCCGTTCCTGGCCGACATGGCGATGGACTTCGCCTCCATCTACTCGGCCGAATACGGCGACCAGCTGCTGGCCGCCGGTAAACAAGGGCAGCTCAACAACCTGCCCATCGGCACCGGGCCCTTCGTCTTCAACCGCTACGCCAAGGACGCCCAGGTTCGTTTCCGCGCCAACCCGGACTACTTCGGCGGCAAGCCGAAGATCGACAACCTGATCTTCGCCATCACCCCGGATTCCAACGTCCGGCTGCAGAAGATCCGCCGCAACGAGTGCCAGATCGCGCTCTACCCCAAGCCATCGGACGTCCCCGGTCTGGAGCAGGACAAGAACCTGGCAGTGGACAGCATCGACGCCCTGCTCACGACCTATGTCGCCCTGAACACCCGGCACAAACCGCTGGACGACGTGCGAGTGCGCCAGGCCATCAATCTGGCGTTCGACAAGAAAGCCATGCTGGATGCCGTCTACGGGGCCGGCGCGGCCACGCCGGCCATCAATCCGTACCCCGCCACCCTGCTGGGTTACAACAACGACATCCGGGACTGGCCCCACGATCCAGAGCGCGCCAGGGCGTTGCTCAAGGAAGCGGGCGTGGAGAACCTCAAGCTGACCCTGTTCACCCGCAACGGCAGTTCCTCGACCATCCCCAATGCAGCGCAAATGGCACAGATGCTGCAGTCGGACCTGGCCAAGGTGGGCATCACGCTGGACATCCGCACACTGGAGTTCGGCGAGCTGATCAAGCGCATCAAGGCCGGCGAGCACGATCTCTCGCTCTACGGCGGCTGGGCCGGCGACAACGGCGACCCGGACAACTTCCTCTCACCCAACCTGAGCTGTGCTGCGGCGAAATCAGGCGAAAACCATGCTTTCTGGTGCGATCAGGGCTTCGAAACGCTGATCCAGGAAGCCCGCCAGACCAGCGACAACGCAAAACGGGCGGAACTTTACAAAAAGGCGACATCCATATTCCACGAGCAGGCCCCATGGATTCCCCTGGCACATCCTAAGCTGTTCAATGTGCGCCGCAGCAATATCTCGGGCTACACCATCAGCCCGCTGACAAAAAACAACTTCGCCGACGTTCAGATCCAGTAACCGGCAAAGTCATAAGAAACCGGCGCCCGTCGTGATCCGATGGGTAGCCGCTCGGTGAGGAGCCCCCAACCATCATGCTCAGTTTCATCGCACGCCGATTCGGTCTGCTGATCCCGACTTTCTTCGGCGTCACCCTGCTGACCTTCGCGCTGATCCGCCTGATTCCGGGCGACCCCGTGGAAGTGATGATGGGTGAACGCCGCGTCGATCCGCAGATGCATGCCGAGGCCATGCACCGCCTGGGGCTCGACAAGCCCCTCTACCAGCAGTACCTCGACTACATCGGCAACCTCGCCCAAGGCAACCTCGGCGAATCGCTGACCACCCGCGACAGCGTCTGGCACGAGTTCCTCACCCTCTTCCCCGCGACCCTCGAACTGTCCCTGGCCGCCCTGCTGTTCGCCGGCGTCTTCGGGCTGCTCGCCGGGGTGATCGCCGCCTTGAAGCGAGGCTCGCTGTTCGACCACGGGGTGATGACCATCTCCCTGGCCGGCTACTCGATGCCGATCTTCTGGTGGGGCCTGATCCTCATCATGCTGTTCTCCGTATCCCTGGGCTGGACGCCGGTTTCCGGGCGCCTGGACCTGCTCTACGACATCGAGCCGAAGACCGGTTTCATGCTCATCGACACGCTGCTCTCGGATGAAGAAGGCGCCTTCATGGACGCCGTGCGCCACCTGATCCTGCCGGCCATCGTGCTGGGCACCATCCCCCTGGCGGTAATTGCGCGGATGACTCGCTCCTCGATGCTCGAAGTACTGCGCGAGGACTACGTGCGCACCGCCCGCGCCAAGGGCCTGTCGCCGGCCCGCGTGGTGTTCGTGCACGCCCTGCGCAACGCCATGATCCCGGTGCTCACCGTGTTCGGCCTGCAGGTCGGCACGCTGCTCGCCGGTGCGGTACTGACTGAGACCATCTTCTCCTGGCCGGGCATCGGCAAATGGCTGATCGACGCCATCGGCCGCCGCGACTACCCGGTGGTGCAGAACGGCATCCTGCTGGTGGCGACCCTGGTGATCCTGGTGAACTTCATCGTGGACATCCTCTACGGCCTCGCCAACCCACGCATCCGTCACCAACGCTAACCGGAGCCGACGCCATGAATGCCAACGCCAAAGCTCCCGCCAGCGACCCGAGCCTGGTCTACCCGTCCCCGCTGAAAGAATTCTGGCAAGCCTTCTCGCGCAACAAGGGCGCGGTCGGCGGCCTGCTGTTCATGCTGGTCATCGTGTTCTGCGCGCTGTTCGCCCCCTGGGTCGCTCCCCACGACCCCAGCGAGCAGTTCCGCGACTTCCTGCTCACCCCGCCGCTCTGGCTCGAAGGCGGCAATTCGCAGTTCCTGCTGGGCACTGACGAGCTGGGCCGCGACCTGCTCTCGCGCCTGATGCACGGTGCACGGCTGTCGCTGATGATCGGCCTGACCTCGGTGCTGATCTCCATGATCCCCGGCATCTTCCTCGGCCTGCTCGCCGGCTTCTCGCCGAGCCGCCTGGGCCCGGTGATCATGCGCCTGATGGACATCATGCTGGCCCTGCCCTCGCTGCTGCTGGCGGTGGCCATCGTCGCCATCCTCGGCCCGGGCCTGATCAACACCGTGATCGCCATCGCCATCGTCTCGCTGCCGGCCTATGTGCGCCTGACCCGCGCCGCCGTGATGGGCGAGCTGAACCGCGACTACGTCACCGCCTCGCGCCTGGCCGGCGCCGGCACCTTGCGCCTGATGTTCGTCACCGTGCTGCCCAACTGCATGGCGCCGTTGATCGTGCAGGCCACCCTGAGCTTCTCCTCGGCCATCCTCGACGCCGCAGCACTCGGCTTCCTCGGCCTGGGCGTACAGCCACCGACGCCCGAGTGGGGCACCATGCTGGCCTCCGCGCGCGACTACATCGAGCGCGCCTGGTGGGTCGTCTCGCTGCCCGGCCTGACCATCCTGCTCAGCGTGCTGGCAATCAACCTGATGGGCGACGGCCTGCGCGATGCGCTGGATCCGAAGCTGAAGAATGCGGCGTGAGGACAGTGACCATGCTCAGCCTCAAGATCGCCAACGACAACAAGAAAAGCCTGATGGAGACCGCCGTATGAGCCTCCTCGACCTGCGCAATCTTTCGGTGCGCTTCGGCGACCGCAACGCCATCCCGGTGGTGGACGGCCTCGACCTCTCGGTGGACAAGGGCGAAGTCCTGGCCATCGTCGGCGAGTCCGGCTCCGGCAAGTCGGTGACCATGATGGCCCTGATGGGCCTGATCGACGCCCCCGGCATCATCACCGCCGACACCATGCAATTCGACGGCACCGACATGCTGCGCCTGAAGGGCCGCGAGCGGCGGCGCATTGTCGGCAAGGACATCGCCATGGTCTTCCAGGACCCGATGACCGCCCTCAACCCCAGCTTCACCGTCGGCTACCAGATCGAGGAAGTGCTCAAGCTGCACCTCGGCCTGCGCGGCAAGGCCCTGCGCCAGCGCGCCCTGGAACTGCTCGAACGGGTGGAAATCCCCGGCGCCGCCCAGCGCCTGGAAGCCTACCCGCACCAGCTCTCCGGCGGCATGAGCCAGCGCGTCGCGATCGCCATGGCGATTGCCGGCGAACCCAAGCTGCTGATCGCCGACGAACCCACCACCGCCCTGGACGTGACCATCCAGGCGCAGATCATGGAGTTGCTGCTCGACCTGCAGCGCGACCAGGGCATGGCGCTGATCCTGATCACCCACGACCTCGCCGTGGTCGCCGAGACCGCCCAGCGCGTCTGCGTGATGTACGCGGGCCAGGCGGTGGAGATCGGCCAGGTGCCGGCACTGTTCGACCTGCCGACCCACCCGTACACCGAGGCGCTGCTCAAGGCGATCCCCGAGCACAGCGCCGGCGAGGAACGCCTGGCCACCCTGCCCGGCATCGTCCCCGGCAAGTACGACCGCCCGCAGGGTTGCCTGCTGTCACCGCGCTGCCCCTACGTGCAGGACAACTGCCGCAGCGTGCGCCCGGCCCTGGAAACCCATGAGCGCGGCGCCGTGCGCTGCTTCTACCCGCTCAACCTGAACACCGAGGTGGCCCGATGAGCGCCGTCCTGACCGCCCGCGACCTGACCCGTCACTACGAAATCTCCCAGGGCCTGTTCAAGCCGCACGCCCTGGTCCGCGCGCTCAACGGCGTGTCCTTCGACCTGCAGGCCGGCAAGACCCTCGCCGTGGTCGGCGAGTCCGGCTGCGGCAAGTCCACCCTGGCCCGCGCGCTGACGCTGATCGAAGAACCCACCTCCGGCTCGCTGCAGATCGCCGGCCACGAAGTGAAGGGCGCCGACCAAGACACCCGCAAGCAACTGCGCCGTGACGTGCAGATGGTCTTCCAGAACCCCTACGCCTCGCTCAACCCACGGCAGAAGATCGGCGACCAACTGGCCGAGCCACTGCTGATCAACACCAGCCTGTCGCGGGTCGAACGCCGTGAGCGCGTGCAAGCGATGATGAAGCAGGTCGGCCTGCGCCCCGAGCATTACCAGCGCTACCCGCACATGTTCTCCGGCGGCCAGCGCCAGCGCATCGCCCTGGCCCGCGCCATGATGCTGCGGCCCAAGGTGCTGGTAGCGGACGAGCCGACCTCGGCGCTGGACGTGTCGATCCAGGCCCAGGTGCTCAACCTGTTCATGGACCTGCAGCAGGAATTCGGCACCGCCTACGTGTTCATCTCGCACAACCTCGCCGTGGTCCGCCACGTAGCCGACGACGTGCTGGTGATGTACCTCGGCCGCCCGGCGGAGATGGGGCCGGCGGACAAGCTCTACGAGCGCCCGCTGCACCCCTACACCCAGGCGCTGCTCTCGGCGACCCCGGCCATCCACCCCGATCCGGACAAGCCCAAGATCAAGATCCAGGGCGAACTCCCCAACCCGCTCAATCCGCCCAGCGGCTGCGCCTTCCACAAGCGCTGCCCCTATGCGACCGAGCGCTGCAAGACCGAAGTGCCGGAGCTGCGCCTGCTCGATGAGCGCCAGGTGGCCTGCCACCATGCGGAGCAGTTCCTGAACTGATACGAAACGGGCCGGTCATAGGCCGGCCCCTCTTTCGGAAACAGCAGCGTCCTACAACGCAGCCGGAACAGGCCTATCGCCTGAGCCAGACAATCCCGCCAGGGTGGCACCCCGCCACCGCCTGCACGCCGTGGCCGTTATCCACAGGGCCACGATCTTCCATGCTGCTGTTCTACCTCCTGCTCATCCTCGTCACCGCCATCGTCGCCAACGTGCAACTGCACAGGTGGAAACGTCAGCGCCGGATGGACGTGCGCGCAGCCGTGAAATCGCGGAAGAAACCGGCGCCGAAGAAGAAGGCGCCAGCGGAGGAAGTCGATCTTGACGAGATCGACTGGGACGGACTCGACCAGGAAGAACTGGATTTCAGCGCGCCGCCCCCGCCAGCACCAATGCCGCCGCCCGCTCCTGTTCGTACCAGGGCCCCCACGCAGCCGCCAGCCGAGGCCAAGCCGAAAGTCGAACCGCAGGACGAATTCTTCGCCCTGGAACGGGCACTGCCACCGGGACAACTGACGGCCGCCCAGCGCGACGAAGCCATGGCGCATTTGCTCAAGACCAGCCTGCACATCCCCACTCCGGAACCCGGCGAGAAGCATGTGGTGCTGGACATGGACGGCGGCAGCTATGTGCCGGTCGCCACGCACCCGGCAGCAGCGGCCATCGCCCTCGGGCATCTCGCCGAGAGCCTGCAACAACGCAAGGGCGCACAACTGCTGCATGAGTTGCGCGGCAAGGACCTGGGCCTGCTGGTGGTCGCGCGCAATCCGCAGAAACCCTCGGTGGCACGGCTGTGGAAAATCCAGCCGGAAGACCTCTGATCCGCGCTTCTATAAATCGCGGATCAGCGCCAGGCGCACACCAAACCCCAGCAGAATGCCGCCGAAGCCCCACTGCTGAACACGCTGCATCGTCCGGTGCCGCGCCAGCCAGCGCCCCATGCGCTCGCCACTGACGGCGTAGAAGCTGTCGAACCCCAGCCCGACCACCACCAGCACGCCGCCCAGCAGCGCGAACTGCAACGCCAGTGGGCCGTTCTGCGGATGGATAAACTGCGGCAACAGCACCGAACAAAACAGCAGCGCCTTGGGGTTGAGCAGATTGGTCAGCAGGCCCCGGCGAAAGGCGCGCCGATAGCTGACTGTGGATAACCCAGCCGCGCCGGTCGCCACCGGCAAACCCACCGGCGCGCGCAGCAGTTGCAGGCCGATCCACGCGAGGTAGAGACCGCCACCGATGCGTACCACATCGAAGGTCCATGGCGCGGTGCGAAACAGCAGCGCCAGTCCTGTCGCCGCCAGCGCGACGTGGCAGCCACGGGCCAGCCCGAGACCCAGGGCGGTTGCCAGGGCAGCACAGCAACCGTCGCGGGCACCGGTGTGCAGCAGGAGAATCATGTCCGGCCCCGGCAGCAGGTAGACCATCGCCAGGGCCAGCAGGAAGACGCCGATATCCACAAGAGCCACTCCAGATAAGTCATTGCGGATAGGGATTCTATGCCTGAAGGCCGAGGCAGGTGCTTGCGTATTCAGCCAGCCTGACGCTAACAATTGGCATACTCTGCCAGTCTCAAGTTCAAACACTAGCCACTCATGCCAAACCCAAGACTAGACGCCTACGACCACCGCATCCTCGCCGCCCTGCAGCGCGATGGCCGGCTGACCAACGTGCAGCTCGCCGAGGAGATCGGCCTCTCACCCTCCCCCTGCCTGCGCCGGGTGCGCCTGCTGGAAGAAGCCGGGATGATCCGTGGCTACCATGCCGAATTGGGCCGCGACGAAGTCGGCCTCGGGCTGACCGTGTTCGTCGGGGTGAAGGTGGAGCGCCACAGCGACACCAGCGCCGCCGCCTTCCGCCAGGCCGTGATCGACCTGCCGGAAGTCATCTCGGTGCATCTGGTCAGCGGCGAGTCGGACTTCCTCCTGCAAGTGGTGCTGCCGGACCTGCGCGCCTACGAGCAGTTCCTCACCGGCACCCTGCTCAAGCTGCCGAGCGTCAGCGATATCCGCAGCAACTTCGCCATCCAGACGGTGAAGGAGTCGGCGCCGCTGCCTCTGCGCCACCTGCCGAAATAGCAGGATTGCGCGCGGGCGACCGTGCGCCTATCATTCGCCACCTTCCCATCCACCGACAGCAAAGGAGACATCATGCAAGCACTGATCACCCTTTGCAGGTCGCGTCTGGCGTAATCGCTTCCCCGCCGCCCCTTTGGCGGCATTGCATTGCCCGGCTCCGGCCTGCCCCCATCCTCTTTTTTCGTTTCATTCCTCATGGGATTGGACAATGGGCAATTGCATCCAAAATCTGTCCGACGGCATCACCCTGATCGCCGCGGACGACACCTGGATCGAAGGTAAAGCGATCCAGCAACTTGAAACCACCGCCCGCCTGCCGGGCATGCAGCGTGTCGCCGGCATGCCGGACCTGCACCCTGGTCGCGGCTACCCGATCGGCGCGGCGTTCTTTTCCACCGGCCGCCTGTACCCGGCGCTGGTGGGCAACGACATCGGCTGCGGCATGGCGCTGTGGCGCACCGATATCGCCACCGCCAAACTGAACCTGGACAAGCTGGAAAAGCGCCTGGGCAACCTCGACGGCCCGCTGGAGGACGACTGGAGCGAGCGCATTGCAAGCTTCGGCCTGCCGCCCTGCGGTCACGAGCATTCGCTGGGCACGATCGGCGGCGGCAACCACTTCGCCGAGTTGCAGCAACTCGATCAGCTCTACGACGAAGTCGCCGTCGAAGCCCTCGACCTCGACCGCCGTCACCTGCTCCTGCTGGTGCACAGCGGCTCGCGTGGCCTGGGCGAAGCCATCCTGCGCGAGCAGGTCGATCGCTTCAGCCACCAGGGCCTGGAACAAGGCACCGACGAGTGCGCACATTACCTGGCTCGCCACGACGGCGCGCTGCGTTTCGCCGAAGCCAACCGCCAACTGATCGCCCTGCGCATGCTCGACCGCCTGCGGGCGGACGGTGCGCAGGTGCTGGACGTGAACCACAACCTCGTCAGCCCGGCGCAGGTCGACGGCGTCGACGGCTGGCTGCATCGCAAGGGCGCGACGCCGGCGGATCGCGAGGTGATGGTCATCCCCGGCTCCCGTGGCGACTACAGCTACCTGGTGGAACCGATCGCCGATCCGCGCAGCCTCTTCTCCCTCGCCCACGGCGCGGGGCGCAAGTGGATGCGCAGCGAGTGCAAGGACCGTCTCTCGGCGCGCTACCGCGTCGAGCAACTGGCCCGTACAGCGCTGGGCAGCCGGGTGATCTGCGGCGATCGCGGACTGATCTACGAGGAGGCACCGGAAGCCTACAAGGCCATCGACTCGGTGGTCGGTGCGTTGCGTGAAGCAGGGTTGCTGCGGGTGCTGGCGCGGCTGAAGCCGGTGCTGACCTACAAGACCCGCGGGGAGTGCTGCTGATGATCCTGCTGCAACTTTCCGCCGCTCAGGGCCCGGACGAATGCGCCTTCGCCGTGGCCAAGGCCCTGCAGCGTCTGCTACGCGAGGCCGAGGCCAACGGTGTCGAGGTGCGCGTGATCGAGGAAGAAGCCGGCCCGCGCCGCGGCACCCTGCTCTCGGTGTTGCTGGCGCTGGAAGGCGACTCGGCGGCGGCGCTGGCCGAGGACTGGAGCGGCACCCTGCAATGGGTCTGCGCCAGCCCTTACCGGCCCAACCACGGGCGCAAGAACTGGTACCTCGGCGGCGCGCGCTTCAGCGCGCCGCCGGCCAGCCTCGAAGGTGAAGTGCGCTTCGAGACGCTGCGTTCCTCCGGCCCCAGCGGGCAGCACGTCAACACCACCGACTCGGCGGTACGCGCTACCCACGTAGCCAGCGGCCTGAGCGTGAAGGTGCAGAGCGAACGCAGCCAGCACGCCAACAAGCGTCTGGCATTGCTGCTGATCGCCCGCAAGCTGGAGGAACGCGCGGAGCAGGCAAGCAGCGCGCTGCGCGCCGAACGCCGGCTGGTGCATCACCACTTGGAACGCGGCAATCCGCGCCGGGTGTTTCGCGGTGAACGCTTCGAGGGCTGATATCAGCCTGAGAAGAACCGCAGGAACGCGCGCAGGTCCGCCTGCGTCTGTTCCACGCTTGCTCGAACGAATTGCACTTCGCTGTGCGCCGGGCACTGCGCCAGTCGACCGATGTCCAGCGGGTGCAGCACGCCCAGCAGCGGGTAGCCGCCCATGCTCTGGCGGTCGGCCAGCAGGACAATCGGCTGGCCATCCGGCGGCACCTGGATGGCGCCCTCCACTATCCCCAACGACCATTGCCGGCGAGGCGCGCTCAGCGCTTCGCCGCGCAGTCGCACGCCCATGCGGTCGGATTGCGGGCTGACCTGCCAACGCTGCTCGAAGAAAGCCTGACGCTGTTCCTCGCTGAAGGCATCCGGGCCGGGTAGCACGCGCAAAGTCGGGGCCTCGCGGTAGTCCGGCCGATAAGGCCAGGGCACGCTGGCGCCACGAGTGAAACGTTTGTCATGGGCCGCACATTCCAGCAGATCGTCGGCGGCGAGCGGCCGGCCATTGCCGGTAAGACCGCCGAGTTTTTCCCGTACCTGGGTCGCGACGCTGCCCAGTATGGGCTCCACTTCGAAGCCTCCGGCAGCGGCGAGATAAGCCCGTTGTCCAGTGCGAGCGAAGCCCAGCTTCAGGCGCTGCCCACCCCGCACTCGAAAACGCGACCAACCCGGCAGCAGCCCACCATCGAGCGTCGCCGGCAACTCGGCGCCGGTCAGCGCCAGCCAGGTATCCGCCTGCACTTCCAGCTCCACCCCGCCCAGCGCAATTTCCAGTAAAGGTGCGCCGGGCGTATTGCCGAGCAGGCGATTGGCCCAGGCCGCCGCGTGTTTATCCACAGGGCCGCCGGGCGATACACCCAGGTGCTGCCAGCCTCGTCGGCCGGCGTCCTGCAGCAGGCACAGCGGGCCGCAGGCGACGATTTTCAGGCTCATGGCTCGCCCCCGGCCGCGCGATAAGCCGTCTCATCGATGGACACGAAGCGCACGCGATCTCCCACCGCCAACGGACAAGGCGGTTGCCGGTGCGGATCGAACAGGCGTTGCGCGGTGCGTCCGAGCAGATGCCAGCCCCCGGGCGAGGCCTGTGGATAAACTGCCGTCTGCCGTTCGGCGATAGCCAGGCTGCCGGCGGGCACGTGCGTGCGCGGCGTGGCCCGGCGCGGCAGGGCAAGGCGTTCGTCCAGTTCACCGAGGTAAGCGAAGCCTGGAGAGAAGCCGATGGCCCCGACGCGATAGTCGCGGCCGGCGTGCAGGTCGATCACCTGAGCAGAAGTCAGCCCGCAGAGCCGGGCGACATCGCTGAGGTCTTCGCCGGCATACCACACGGCGATTTCATGCAGCCGCCCGGCGTCGTTCGCCTGGAAGCCGCCGGGCCAGTCCGCCAACGTAGCCTGCACGCGGCTTTGTAACTGCGGCAGGTCGATGCACATCAAGTCGTAGTGCAGCAACAGCGTGGTCCAGCCGGGGACGCAATCCGTCAGCGCCGTCCCCAGTTCGGCGCGCAGGCGCTCGGCCAGTCGGGCGATGCGCAGCGGCAGCGCATCGTCGGGCTGCTCCGCGAGGGTGATCAGCAGCGCCGTGGCGCCGAAGGCCTCGACGCGAATCATGCCTGGTCCAGCAGGCCACGCAGGCGCCGCAGCACCGCCAGGGATTCGGGGTTGTCGCCGTGCACGCAGAGGCTGTCGGCGCGCAGGCGCAGCGGATTGCCGTCGATATCCGGGAAAGGCTCGCCACGGGCGATGGCCAGGGCCTGGTCGAGGATGCGCTGCGGCTCGTGGTGCACAGCGTTGGCCAGCCGGCGCGGGGCGAGCTGGCCATCGGGCAGGTAGGCGCGGTCGGCGAAGGCTTCGAACATCAGCGGCACGTCGGCGGCGTCAGCCAGTTGCAGCTCGCGGTTGTTGTCGGCCAGGGCCAGCACCATCAGCGGCAGGCGCTTGCGGTAGGCGGCGCAGGCATCGAGCACCGCGGCAAGCAGCGCGTCATCGCGCACCAGGTCGTTGTACAGCGCGCCATGGGGCTTCACGTAGGCCACCTGGGTGCCGGCGGCGCGGCAGAAGGCGTCCAGCGCACCGATCTGGTACAGCACCAGCGCGTGGACTTCCTCGGGCGAACAGCTCATGTGCCGGCGGCCGAAGCCGACCAGGTCCGGGTAGGCCGGGTGCGCGCCGATACTGACGCCCTGCTCCACCGCCAGGCGAACGGTGCGCTGCATGGTCAGCGGGTCGCCCGCGTGGTAGCCGCAGGCGAGGTTGGCCTGGTCGATCAGCGGCATGGCGTGGGTGTCGTCGCCCATGCGCCAGGCGCCGAAGCTTTCGCCCATGTCGCAGTTGAGCAGGATTCGCGGGGTGGGCTCGGTCATCGATGTCGCCGTCCTTCCAGATTTCCTACAGGTTAAAGCAGCAAGTGGCCTTTGGCCTTCGGAGAATACTCAGTCCCGTTCAGGAGGAGTACCATTCCGCGTCTAGACCCGTGGAAACCTTCCCCCGAATGATCAAAGCCGCCATCCTGGCCGCCTTCGGCCTGAGCATCGTTTATGTCCACTTGCGTGGGCGGGTGCGCCACAAATTCACGCGCCAGCTGAGCGACCACTCCAGCTTCCTGGCGCCGATCAACTGTCTCATGTACCTGTTCTCCAAGGTGCCGAGCCGCCCGTACCTGGCGACCGAACAATTCCCCGAGATGCGCCTGCTTGCCGAGAACTGGGAAGCCATCCGCAGCGAAGCCCTGCACCTGCGCGACGCCGGCAGCATCAAGCGCTCCGACCAGCTCAACGACGTGGGTTTCAACTCCTTCTTCAAGACCGGCTGGAAGCGCTTCTACCTGAAGTGGTACGACGACAGCCACCCGTCCGCCGACGCGCTGTGCCCGAAGACCACCGAGCTGCTGCGGCAGATTCCGTCGGTGAAGGCGGCGATGTTCGCCGAGCTGCCGCCGGGCTCGCGCCTGGTCCGCCACCGCGATCCCTACGCCGGTTCGCTGCGCTACCACCTGGGTCTGCTGACGCCCAATGATCCGGGCTGCTTCATCGAAGTGGACGGCGAGCGCTACCACTGGCGCGACGGCGAGGCGGTAGTGTTCGACGAGACCTATATCCACTACGCCGAGAACACTACGGACCACGACCGGGTGATCCTCTTCTGCGACATCGAGCGGCCGCTGAAATACGGCTGGGTGACGGCGTTCAACCGCTGGTTCAGCCGCAACGTAATGGCCGCGGCGGCCTCACCCAACGACGCAGGCGACAAGACCGGCGGCATCAACCGCGCCTTCGCTTCGCTGTACAAGATCCGCCTGCAGGGCAAGGCCCTGAAGAAGCGCAACCGCAAGCTGTATTACCTGCAGAAGTGGGGCTTCTTTGCGGCGGTGCTGGCACTGTTCTTATGGATATGAGCCGCGCCTGAAATCAAAAAGGCCTCCGCATTCGCGGGGGCCTTTTTGTTTGCGGACCGTTCAAGACATTGTGGACCGATCCGTTTGCAGGTGCATCGCTGGCCGCGAAATCCGCAGGTACCGGCGACGGCGGTGCGGAACGCCAACGCCGGCGGTGCCGGCGGGTCGCGGGCATGGCCCGCTACAGGTTCAGGCCAGCGCGGTGGGCTCCCCCTGACGCAGGATCAATAGACATCGCGGCGGTAGCGCCCGCTCTCCAGCAGCGCCTCGACCTCGGCGTCGCCCAGCATCTCGCGCAGGGCGCGGTCCACGCCTTCGGCCATGCCCTGCAGGCTGCCGCAGACGTAGATCGCCGCGCCGTCGTCAAGCCACTGGGCGAGGACTTCGCCGCTGGCACGCAGGAGGTCCTGCACGTAGACCTTCTCAGCCTGATCGCGAGAGAAAGCAACATCCAGGCGTTGCAGTTCACCGCGCGCCAGCAAGCCTTCCAGTTCCGCGCGGCAGTAGAAGTCGTGGGCGATGTTGCGCTCGCCGAACAGCAACCAGTTGCGCGAACGGCCCTCGGCCACACTCGCCTGCAGCAGTGCGCGCAGGCCGGCGATACCGGTGCCGTTGCCGATCAGGATCAGCGGGCGATCCTCCTCGGTCAGGTGGAAGCTGCGGTTGCGCCGCAGGCGCAGCAGCAGGCTGCCGCCCTCGGGCAGGTACTCGGTCAGCCAGCCGGAACAGATGCCCAGCGAGCCGTCGGCGTGCTGTTCCTGGCGGACGATCAGCTCAAGGGGGCCGCGGCTGCGCAACGAAGCGATGGAGTACTGGCGCACCGAGAGCTTGATCAGCGCATCGTAAACCGCTTGGCCGTGCTGGCCGACCAGGTGTTCGAGGTTGCCCGGCAGCAGGCAGCCGGCCAGGGCGTCCTTCAATGGCAGGGCCAGGCCATCGGCCTGTATCTGGGCGGTACCATCCAGACCGAGGCGTTCTAGCCAGCGGGCAACGAGGAAGTCCGGTTGGCGCGGAACGATTTCCACCAGGTCGCCAGCGGACCAGTCGATCTGCGAATCGCTCGGCGCGCTGAGGCGCAGCAGCCAGGTGGATTCGCCCTGGCTGCCGGGGTTGAGGTGCTCGCGATCACTCAGCGTCCAGACCTCGAAAGCTGGTGCAGTGAACGCGACTTGCGGCGCGGCGCCGGAGAGTTCGCCCAGACGGACCTGCCAGGCTCGCAGCGCAGCGGCATCACCGTTGTCCACTTCCACGCCGTCGAACAGCGGGCGCGCGCCCTGTCCTTGCAGCCAGCCCTGCATGCGTCGGGCGAAGCCGCAGAAGTGTTCGTACTGGCGGTCGCCCAAGGCCAGGATGGCGAAGCGCAGATCATTGAGGCCGAGGGCCTGGCCCAGCAGTTGGCGCTCGAAGCCACGGGCGCTGTCCGGTGCCTCGCCCTCGCCGAAGGTGCTGACCACGAACAGCGCGTTGCGGGTCTGCTCCAGCTGCGCACGATCCAGCTTGCCCAGCGGCTCGACACGCACCGGCAGGCCGGCGGCCTGCAGCTGGCCGGCGCTCTGCCACGCCAGTTGCTCGGCGAAGCCGCTCTGGCTGGCGTAGCCCACCAGCCAGGAGTCGGCGCCACCGGCGTTGTGGTCCAGTTCGCCACGGGCGGCCTGCGCGGCGCGCTTCTTGCGGCGGCGGTCGAGATAAAGCAGCCAGCCGGTGATGAAGAACAGCGGCATGGCGAGGCTGGCAAGCATCATCAGGATGCGCCCGGTAAGGCCGAAGTAGCTGCCCACGTGCAGGGCGTAGACGCTGGTGAGCAGTTGCTTGCCGGCGCTGCTGTCGTTGTAGCGACGGTGCTTGAGCAGCTTGCCGCTGGCCGGGTCGATGGTCATCTCGTTGAAGGCGCGCTCGTGGGCGGCGTCATCGAGGAGATAGAACACGGTGGCCGGCTGGCCCTTCACCGGCGGCAGGCGCAGGTTGTAGGCGGTCATGGCGGCGCCCCCGGTCTGCTGGATGGTGTTCCAGATGGCGGTGGCGTCCACCACCGGCGGCGGGCCTTCCGGCGCCGGGCCGCGTTTGCCGCCGCCGCGCTGGCCGCCCTTGGCCTGGCCGGCGGGGGCGTCGTCGAGCAGCTTGAACAGGCCGTTGCGGTACCACTCGTAGGACCAGTACAGGCCGGTCAGCGAGGCCAGGAGGTAGAACACCAGGCACCAGGTTCCGGCCACGGCATGCAGGTCCCAGTTGAAGGCGCGGCCCTTCTTGCGCCAGTCGAAGGTCAGCCAGGTGCGCCAGCTCAGCGCCTTGCGCGGCCAGCGCAGGTAGAGCCCGGAGAGGCAGAAGAAGATCAGGATCAGGGTGCAGGCGCCGGTGATCTTCTGCCCGGTTTCGCCGGCAGCGAGGAAGCGGTGTAGTTGCATGACGAACTGGAAGGCGCCCTCGCCCACGGGCGCGGGCAGCGCCCGGGCGGTGTACGGGTCGACATAGCGCGATTCGCCACGGCGCTGGCCCGGTGGCGGGGTGAAGAAAATGCGTGCGGACTCAACGCCTTCGGTCTTGAGCCAGAGGAAGGAAACCTTCTTGCCCGGCTCGGCGCTCTCCACCCGGCGGATCAGTTCGTCCATCGGCAGCACGGCTTCGGCGCGCTTTTCCACCACCAGACTCTCGGGGTTGATGGCGCGAAGGATTTCATCCTGGAACGACAGCATCGCCCCGGTGATGCCCATCAGCGCCAGCACCAGACCTGCGCTGATACCGAACAGCCAATGCAACTGGAACAGGACTTTCTTCAACACCGCGGCTTCACCTTAGGACACCCATCACGCAGGGCGGCATTTTAATGAGAATGGCTCGCAAACGCAGCCGATTTAACAATCTTTACTCTGGCCGGACCTTCGCCGAAGAGGCCCCTGCCCCCGGACAAAGAAAAGCCCCGGCCGAGGAGCATCGGCCGGGGCGGGTCGCCAGATGCGCCCCCTTAGAAGTGCAGGTTGACGCCCAGCAGCGCGGTGCGGCCGGGGGCCACGTGCGCCATGTGGGTGCTGAAGACCTGGTCGAAGTAGCGCTTGTCGGTCAGGTTCTGCACGTTGAGCTGCAGATCGACGTTCTTGCTGATCACGTACTTGGCCATGGCGTCGTAGCGCCAGTAGGACGGGATCATGGTGCTGTTGGCGGTGTTGCCGAACTGCTCGTCGACGTAGGTGGCGCCGCCGCCCACGGTGAAGTTCTGCAGCACATCGTAGGTCGACCAGAGGGTGAAGTTGTTCTGCGCCGTCTGCGGCATGCGATTGCCTTCGTCGCTGGCCACGCTGGACTTGAGGATCTCGCTGTCCAGGTAGGTGTAGCCACCGAAGACCTTCCACTTGGGTGTCAGTGCACCGCTGAAGCCCAGCTCGACGCCCTGCACGCGCTGCTCACCATCGAGCACCTGCACGGTGGAGTCATCCGGCGAGGCGACGCGGGCGTTGGTCTTGTCGGTGCGGAAGATCGCCGCGTTGAGCGACAGCGCTTCGTCGAAGAACGCCCACTTGGTGCCGATCTCGTAGTTGCGGTTGCGCTCCGGATCAAGGTTGGCATTGGCCAGCGCCAAGTCGCCGCCACCTTCACCGGCGGTCTCGCCGCTGGGGTTGCTGGAAGTGGACCAGGCGGCGTAGACGCTGCCGTTGGGCGCTGGTTTGTAGACCACGCCGAGCTGGTAGTTCCAGAAATGCGAGTTGTTCTGACGGTCGAAATCGCCGGCGGGCGAGCCACGGCCGCCGGTGGAGTAGCCACTGGAGCGAGTCTCGAAGTCGTCGTAGCGCAGGCCGAGGTTGAGGTCCCACTGCTCGCTGAGCTTGAGGGTGTCGAACACATAGGCCGAGGCGGTCTTGGTGTCGGTGTCGGTGAAGGCGGCGCTGTCGGTGATGCGGCCGGTCCAGTGGTCACCCGGCGTCGGCTTGTTCAGGCTGGTGCAGTCGCCGCTGGCGATCAGCGACGGCGTGCAGAGGTTGCCAGCGCCACCGCCTGGGGTGATCACATAGGGACGGTTGTGCACGTCCTCGTAGCTGAACTCCATGCCGGTCACCAGGGTGTGGCCGATGAAGCCGGTATCGAAGGTGGACTTCAGGTCGGTCTGGTTGACCCAACCCTTGGAGGTGGAGTTGCGGTTCTTCGAGGAGCGATACACCAGCCCGTTGGCGACGTTGCCGCGACTGTCGTCGGGGTTGGTGGCGATGTAATCGAGGGTGGTGCGCACCAGGCGGAAGCTGTTGGACAGGGTCAGGTTGTCGTTCAGGTCGTGCTCGATACGGAAGGTACCGGTATCGGTGGTGCTCTTGCGGTAGTCGCGGTCGTTCAGGCCGTAGAAGTTGCTCTTGTCGACCGACACCGGCTTGCTCGGGTTGCGCTCGCTGCGCCCGGCCAGGGTCAGCGGGATGCCGTAGTCAGGCATGTCGTCGGTGGACAGATGGTAGTAGGACAGCGTCGCGCGGGTCGGCGTGTCGAAGCCGAAGGTGACGGTCGGCGCGACGCCCCAGCGGCTGACGTTGACCTCATCTCGACCGGCGACGTTGGCATCGTGCTTCATCAGGTTCAGGCGGAAGGCCGCGTTGTCGCCCAGGCGGTGGTTGACGTCCAGCGTGGTGCGGCGGGTCTGGTCGGAGCCCAGCACGATGCTGGCGTCGTTGAAGTCGGCCTGCTTGGCGGTCTTGCTGATCAGGTTCAGGCTGCCACCGGTGGAACCGGCGCCGGTGTACGCCGAACCCGGCCCCTTGCTGACTTCGATCTGCTCGATATTGAAAATCTCGCGGGTCTGCGAAGCCACGTCGCGCATGCCGTCGAGGAAGGTGTCGCTCTCGGCGTTGAAGCCACGGATGAACGGACGGTCTCCCGCCGGATTGCCGCCCTCGCCAGCGCCAAAGGTGATGCCGGGCGTGGTGCGCAGGGCGTCCTGGAGGGTCAGCGCGCCGGTGTCCTTGATCACCTGCTGCGGGATCACGGTCACAGTCTTGGGCGTCTCCAACAGCGGCGCGGTGTACTTCTCGTTGGAAGATTTCTCGACGTTGTAGGTCGTCGGGTCCTGCTGCTGGGTGCCCAACACGGTGTCGGCGTCCAAAGACAGCACGTCCTCGCCGGACTGCTTCGGCGACGCCTCGGCGGCGTGGGCCAGATGAGTGCCCGACATGGCGCTGATCGCCACGCCGACAGCGCTGACTAGAAGGCGCGGCTTGCTGCCGGTGAACTCGGTGGATTGACGCGACATCGAAACTCCCTCCCCAGGGGTTCATGAAGGCCGCGCAATTTATTGCAATTGAGAATTTGTATCAATTCACATTCATTACCATACGCACATGATTTACAACTTTTACACTTTCGCCCTGTCGGAAGCAGGGGTATGGCGGTTGTACCGGAATGTTGCAAATCATTATCATTGGCAAATTATCGAATCAGATGGAACCGGCCCATGCTGCTGCACATCCCTGGCGTGTTCACCCGCGATGAGGTGACGCGCATCCGCGCCGCCCTGGAACAGGCCGAATGGGGCGATGGCAAGGTCACCGCCGGCTACCAGTCGTCCCGCGCCAAGCACAACCTGCAACTGCCGCAGGACCACCCGCTGGCCCGCGAGATCGGCGAGGCCATGCTGCAACGCCTATGGAACAACCCGCTGTTCCAGTCGGCCGCGCTACCGAACAAGGTCTTCCCCCCGCTGTTCAACTGCTACACCGGTGGCGGCTCGTTCGACTTCCACATCGACAACGCCGTGCGCGACACCCAGGGCGGCCGCGAGCGCGTGCGCACCGATGTCTCCTCGACCCTGTTCTTCAGCGACCCACAGGACTACGACGGCGGCGAACTGGTGATCCAGGACACCTACGGCACCCAGCAGGTCAAGCTGCCGGCCGGCGACCTGGTGCTCTACCCCGCCACCAGCCTGCACAAGGTCAACCCGGTGACCCGTGGCGCCCGCATCGCCTCGTTCTTCTGGACCCAGAGCCTGGTGCGCGAGGACAGCCAGCGCGCCCTGCTGTTCCAGATGGACCAGTCGATCCAGGCGCTGACCCGCGACGTGCCGGACCATCCGGCGCTGATCGAGCTGACCGGCACCTACCACAACCTGCTGCGCCGCTGGGTGGACGTCTGACCCGCCATGAGTTTCGTCCTGCGTCGCACCGAAGAAATCAACGTCGAAGACCTCACCGGCCAGCTTGCCGATGACCCGCGACAGACCGCCCGCCTGATCGTGACCGGCGCCCGCGAGGGTGACCTCGAAGCCCAGGCATTGCTTGGTCAGATCCTCCTCGACGGCCACGGCATCAAGCAGGATGTCGACCTCGCCCTGACCTGGTTCGGCATTGCCGCCGAGCGCGGCCACGCCATGGCGCGCAACATGCTCGGCCGCTGCCTGGAGCATGGTTGGGGCTGCGCGAAGGACGAGGCCGGCGCCGCCCGTCATTACGCCATCGCTGCGCAGCAGAAACTCGATTGGGCGATGTACAACCTCGCCAACCTGCTCTCCACCGGCCGTGGCGTGGAACGCGACGACGCCCGCGCACTGGCGCTGTACCAGAGCGCAGCGACGCTGGGTCACGCCAAGTCGATGAACCTGGTCGGGCGCTTCCACGAGGAGGGCCTGGTGGTGCCGCGCGACCTAGAGACGGCGCGCCAGTGGTACCGTCGATCGGCCGAGGCCGGCGACTTCCGTGGTCAGTTCAGCCACGCTTCGGTGCTCGCCGAGCGCGGCGACCTGCCAGCCGCGCGCATCTGGCTGGAACGCGCGCTGGAAGGCGGCAACCTCAACTTCCTGCGCGTGGCCCGCCACCAACTCGCCGCCTCCATGCCGCCGCGCCTACGCGAGCTGACCCTGGCCTACTTCCAGCGCGCCGCCGAACTGGGCGACGAGTCGGACCTGCGTCACCTCGCCGAGCAGATGGGCGTCGCCTGACGCCCCTTGACGTAATTTTCACGCCCGCTTTGCTAGCTTCGCCGGCTACCCTGGCTGCCGGAGTGTTCGGCAGCCGCCACGTAACGACGAGGCGCAAGTGTCGAACACCACATCCCCCGTAGCGCGCAAACGCGTGGACTGGGCCGCCCTGGGCTGGCTCCTGCTGTTCTTCTGGTATTTCTCCGGCGTTACCCAGGCGCTGATCCTGTTCAGCGGCACCACCGGCTTTGCCGGTTTCCGCGACGCATTCTTCCTCAGCAGCCTGTGGCTCGCACCGCCGCTGCTGCTGCCGCGCTTCACCAAGGGTATCGCCGCCGTCATCGGCCTGGTGCTCTGGGGCGCCTCGCTGGTGGGCCTGAGCTACTTCGGCATCTACAAGCAGGAGTTCTCGCAGAGCGTCATCTTCGTGATGTTCGAGTCGAACACCGCCGAAGCCGGCGAGTACTTCAGCCAGTACTTCAGCCTCTGGCTGTGCCTGGCGCTGCTGGCCTACAGCGTGGTCGCCGTGGTGCTGTGGAAGCGCATTCGCCCGATCAGCATGCCGGCCTATGCCCGCGTGCCGCTGGCCGTGCTGCTGGTCGTGCTGAACCTGTTCTACCCCTTCTACAAGCAGATGGTCACCCAGGAGCGTACCTTCGCTCAGGCGCTGGAAAAGGTGCAGTCGCGCATGGAGCCGGCGGTGCCGTGGCAACTGGTGGTGGGCTACGTCCAGTACCGCCAGCAGCTGGACAATATGCAGAAGCTGCTGCAACAGAACGCCTCCCTGCCGCCCCTGCAGAACCTCAAGGACAGCAGCGGCGACGAACCGCGCACCCTGGTGCTGGTGCTGGGCGAATCCACCACCCGACAGCACATGCACCTGTACGGCTACGGCCGCGACACCACGCCGAACCTCGACGCCCTCGCGGCCAGCGGCCAGGGCCTGACGGTATTCCAGAACGTGGTCGCGCCGCGTCCCTACACCATCGAGGTGATGCAGCAGATCCTCACCTTCGGCGATGAGCAGAACCCGGACAAGTTCCTCACCGATCCGTCGCTGATCAACCTGATGAAACAGGCGGGCTACAAGACCTTCTGGATCACCAACCAGCAGACGATGACCAAGCGCAACACCATGCTCACCACCTTCTCGCAGCAGACGGACGAGCCGGTGTACCTGAACAACCAGCGCAACCAGAACGCCAGCCAGTACGACGGCGTGGTACTGGCGCCGTTCGAGAAGGCCCTCCAGGACCCGGCGCAGAAGAAGTTCATCGTGATCCACCTGCTGGGCACGCACATGGACTACCGCTACCGCTACCCGGACGAGTTCGCCTACTTCAAGGACCGCCAGGGCGTGCCCTCGGCGCTGTCGGATGACCAGGTGGAAACCTACAACTTCTACGACAACGCGGTGCGCTACAACGACTTCGTGGTGTCGAGCCTGATCAAGCGTTACTCCGAGTCCAACGCCAACGGCTTCATGGTCTACCTTTCCGACCACGGCGAGGACGTCTACAGCTCGGGCAACCACGACCGCCTGGGCCGCAACGAAATGGCCCCGACCCGGCCGATGTACACCATCCCATTCATGGTCTGGACCGCGCCAAGCTGGCAGGCCGAGCACCCGCGCGACCTGAAGGCGGTGGCGGATCGCGCCTACAGCAGCTCACACCTGATCCATACCCTGTCCGACCTAGCCGGCCTGAGCTACGACCGTTACGAGCCGGCAAAGAGCCTGGTGAGCCCGCAGTTCGCCGTTGCCCCGCGCTGGATCGGCGACCCGTACAAGAAGGACGGCCTGCACGAGTTCGACCAGCTGCCGCAGGACCAGCCCGCGCCGCAGGAAATCGCCAAAGATGCCAACGCCCCGGCCACAGCCCAGGCACCGGAGCAGATGAAACCCAAGGAGGGTTGAGGCTCCCGTGATGCCATGAAACGCCCCGCCCCTGCGGGGCGTTTTTCATTGTGCCTATCGAGAATGAGCGTGGCTTTTTGTAGGAGCGAGCTTGCTCGCGAATCCACCGACCTGCAGGGCATGCTGTTCGCGAGCGAGCTCGCTCCTACAGGTTGCGTTTCGCTTTGCTCTGACCCGATGGCTCAGTTTGCAGGGCGCATAACGCGCCAGCGTTATCCGCCGCTCAGGCAGCGGCGAATAACCTGTTCCAGGTTATTCGCCCTACGAAAAGCGCCGCCGGCAGATAAAGAAAAGCCCCGCATCAGCGGGGCTCTTTCAGCACAGCGAGGCTTACAGGTAGAAGGACTTCAGCGGCGGGAAGCCGTTGAATTCCACCGCGCTGTAGCTGGTGGTGTAGGCGCCGGTGGACAGCCAGTACAGGCGGTCGCCAGCGGCCAGGTTCAGCGGCAGGCCGTACTTGTAGTGCTCGTACATGATGTCCGCGCTGTCGCAGGTCGGGCCGGCGATCACCACTTCTTCCAGCTCGCCCGCCTTCTCCACGTGGATCGGGAACTTGATGGACTCGTCCATGGTTTCGATCAGGCCGGAGAACTTGCCTACGTCGGTGAACACCCAGCGCTCGACCGCGGTACGCGACTTGCGCGCCACCAGCACGACTTCGCTGACCAGGATGCCGGCGTTGGCGATCAGCGAGCGGCCCGGCTCCAGGATGATTTCCGGCAGCTCGTCGCCGAAGTCTTCCTTGAGGAAGCGGATGATCTCTTCCGCGTAGGTTTCCAGGCTGTTGGTCTTGGCGATGTAGTTGGCCGGGAAGCCGCCGCCCATGTTGATCAGTTTCAGCTCGATGCCGTCTTCCTCCTTCAGGCGCTCGAAGATGACCTTGACCTTGGCAATCGCTGCGTCCCACACGCCGATGTCGCGCTGCTGCGACCCCACGTGGAAGGACACACCGTAGGGCACCAGACCCAGGTCGCGGGCCAGCACCAGCAGGTCCATGGCCATGTCGGACTGGCAGCCGAACTTGCGCGACAGCGGCCAGTCAGCCGAGGTGGAGCCCTCAGTGAGGATGCGCACGTAGACCTTGGAGCCCGGCGCGGCCTTGGCGATGTTGCGCAGGTCGGCTTCGGAGTCGGTGGCGAACAGGCGCACGCCCTTCTCGTAGAAGTAACGAATGTCGCGGGCTTTCTTGATGGTGTTGCCGTAGCTGATCTGCTCGGCGCGCACGCCGGTCTTCATCACCTTGTCCAGCTCGTAAATGGAGGCGATGTCGAAGTTCGAACCCTTGTCGCGCAGCAGCTCGGTGATTTCGGTGGCCGGGTTGGCCTTCACCGCGTAGTAGATCTTGGCGAACGGGAAGCAGCCGGTCAGTTGGTCGTAAGCGTCGGCGATGGTCTGCTTGTCGATGACAACGAAGGGGGTTTCCTGCTTGTCGGCAAACGCCTTCATTCGCTGGAAGGTTTCGGGGGCGAAGTAATCCTCGACCTTGATGGACATGGTTGGGACTCCAAATGGCAGAACAGGTTATTCGTAGGGGTGAAGCTGAACGTCGAATCCGTTTCCCCACTTTGGTTCGCCTACTTCCCAAGGCATGTCGCCGAGTATCACCGGTACCGGTCAATGGCGCCGGTGCCTCTCGTCGTCAGTACTTGAGCCGGATGGATCGTTTCCAGCATGGACGTTCGGGCGCGAACTTTAGGACCTGAAGTTCGTGAGTTCAACCCTGAATTGCCGCTTTTTTACATCCCTTTGTCGCACTGCCGGTTGACTGTTTCGGATACTCA
The DNA here is from genome assembly GCF_014852585.1 of Pseudomonas sp. PDM18. GTDB lineage: Bacteria > Pseudomonadota > Gammaproteobacteria > Pseudomonadales > Pseudomonadaceae > Pseudomonas. Next base: position 207,343 of record NZ_JACVBX010000003.1, read on the forward strand.
ACAAAATGCACGGAATACCGCACAGAACGGGGCTTTCGACGCGTTTCTGCATCATCGGCCTACTGAGTTAACGACCGGTGACAGAGGGGGGAGTTCAGCGTTTCGGGATGGGTGGCGCGGGAGGTGATTTCGTGAGGAGTGCAGTGGGGAAAATCGGAGCTGGGTGTGAGCTGGGTGTGCCCTCTCCTTGAAGGGAGAGGGCAGCCATCCGCAGCGAAATCAGCATTCGCACCGAAGAATCAGACGCCCAACCTTCACCTGTAAAGTCAGGAAGCCTGAGCAACCTCCGCCGGCGACACGATGTTGGTCTTGCGCCCACGCGAGCGCCCCGAGCTCAGGTAATCGGCGATCGACTCCTGCGTCACCTCGCCGAGGAACTGCCCTTCGGCATCCAGTACAGGCAGCCAGGAGCTGTTGAACTCGTACATGCGCGACAACAGGATGCGCAGGTGCTCGTCATGGCTGGCCGTCACGCGGAATTCATTTAGGAAGTTGCCGCATACTCCGTCCTGGCGACGCAGCTCCTTGCGGCGCACGTAACCCAGGCCCTTGCCGTTGGCATCCACCACCACCAGGTAACGTCGGTCGTCCTCCTCCATCCTCTCCAGCGCTTCGGCCACCGGCGTGTCCGGGCTGGCGGTGACGATGCTGCTGTCGGCCGCATCCTCGGCGCGCACCAGCAACAGGCGCTTCAAGGTACTGTCCTGGCCGGTGAAGGCGCTGACGAACTCGTCCGCCGGGTGCGCCAGCAAGGTGTCCGGATGGTCGAACTGGAGCAGGCGGCCACTCTTGAATACCGCCACCTTGTCGCCCAGCTTGATCGCCTCGTCGATGTCGTGGCTGACCATGATCACGGTCATGCCCAGCTTGCGCTGCAGTTCGAAGAACTCGTTCTGGATCGACTCGCGGTTGATCGGGTCCACCGCACCGAAGGGCTCATCCATCAGCAGCAAGGGCGCATCCGCCGCCAGTGCACGGATCACGCCGATCCGCTGCTGCTGGCCGCCGGACAGCTCGCGCGGGTAGCGCGACAGGTACTGCTTGGGCTCGAGCTTGACCATGGACATCAACTCGCGCGCCTTGTCCTTGCACTTCTGCTTGTCCCAGCCGAGCAGCCGCGGCACGACCATGATGTTTTCCTCGATGGTCATGTTGGGGAACAGGCCGATCTGCTGGATCACGTAGCCGATCTGCCGGCGCAGGGTCACCTCGTCCAGTTCGGCGGTGTCCTGGCCATCGATCAGCACGCGCCCGGAGGTGGGCTGGATGATGCGGTTGATCATCTTCAGCGTGGTGGTCTTGCCGCAACCGGAGGGGCCGAGGAACACGCAGATCTCGCCCTTCTCCACGGTCAGGCTGACCTTGTCCACGGCGCGGAACTCCTTGCCATCCTTGAGGGTGAAGGTCTTGGTCAGTTGGTCGAGTTCGATCATGTTCAGTCTCCTGTCTGCGGGCGCAGGCCCTTCGGGGTGAGCGCACGCTGCAGCCATTGCAGCAGCAGGTCGGCGGCGATGGCCAAGAGGCTCACCAGCACCGCGCCGACCACCAGCATGGGCATGTTGGATTGGCTGATGGAATTGAGGATGAGGACGCCCAGGCCACCGGCGCCGATCACCGCGGCGATGGTCATCACGCCGATGTTCATCACCACGGCGGTGCGCACGCCGGCGAGGATTACCGGTACGGCGATGGGGATGTCGACCATCCGCAGGCGCTGCCAGAAGGTCATGCCGATGCCCTTGCCGGCTTCGCGAATGCCGGGCTCGACATTGGTCAGGGCGAGGTAGGTGTTGCGCAGGATCGGCAGCAGCGAATAGAGGAACACCGCGGTGATCGCCGGCAGCGGGCCGAGGCCCTGGCCGATCTTCGAGTAGAGCGGCAGCATCAGGCCGAACAGCGCGATGGACGGGATGGTCAGCACCACGGTGGCGGCACCCTGCAGCGGCCCGGCGAGCCAGCGGAAGCGTGTCATCAGCACGCCCAGCGGCACACCAACGATGATCGCCAGGCCCACGGCGATGGACACCAGCATCAGGTGCTGCAGCGTCAGTTGTCCGACCTGGGTCCAGTCCAGCCGGGAGATCACGGTCATGAAGTCCATGTCAGTTTTCCTCCCCGACAGATTGGCCCTTGTCGCCCAGCAGCTTGTGCTCGCGCAGGAACCTCTGCGCCACGCGCTGCGGCGGTTCCTGTTCGATGTCTACCTGGGCGTTGAGCGCCTGCATGGTCTTGTCGTCGAGCAGGTCGGAGATGGGCTCGAACAGGGTCTTCAGCTCCGGGTGCTTTTCCAGCGCATCGGCGCGAAGCACCGGGGCGGCGTTGTAGAAGGGGAAGAAGTGCTTGTCGTCTTCCAGCACGCGCAGCTTGAAGTCCTTCAGGCGGCCGTCGGTGGTGTAGACGAGGCCGACGAACACCTGGCGATTCTTCAGCGCGGTGTAGACCAGCCCGGCATCCATCTGCCGCACGTCATCGCGGGTGAAGTGGAAGCCGTAAAGCTCGCTCATCGGTCCGAGACCGTCGGGGCGCCCGGCGAACTCCGGGTCCATGGCGAACAGGTGGGTCTGCTTCGCGCCCTGTTCCTTCATCACCCGCGCCAGGTCGCTGAGGGTGCGCACGCCGAGTTTCTCGGCCTGCTCCTCGGGCATCGCCAGGGCGTAGGTGTTGTTGAACGGTGCGGGCTTGGGCCAGACCAGGCCTTTCTTGCCGTCCAGCTCGCGGACCTTGGCCAGCGACTGCTGGGCATCGAGCTTGTCCTTGACCTTGTTGTAGACAATCAGCGACGAGCCGGTGTACTCCCAGACCAGGTCAAGCTGGCCGCTCTGCTGGGCGCTGCGCGCCAGGGTGCTGCCCAGGCCGTTGGTGACCTTCACGTCGTAGCCCTTGCTCTGCAGGTACTGCGCGGTGATGGCGGTGAGGATGCGCTGTTCGGTGAACGGCTTGCCGCCGATGCGGATCACGTCGGCCGCGTGCGCCGTTCCCGTGGCGGCGGCGAGCAGCAGGCCCAGCGCGCCAAGCAGACGTTTCATGCCGGCTCCTTTGAAATCCAGTCCCTTCATTGCGTCAGCCCCCGTTCCAGCAGGGTGCGGCTGAACAGCACCACCAGGCCATCGAGCACCAGCGCCAGCAACGCGGTGCACACAGCGCCGAGCAGAAGCTTGGACTGATCGTCCAGGGCAATGCCGGGGAAGATCAGGCTGCCCAGGCTGTTGGCGCCGATCAGGAAAGCCAGCGGCGCGGAACCGACGTTCAGCGCCAGGGCGATCCGTACACCGCCCATGATCAGCGGCACCGCGTTGGGCAACTCGACCCGCAGCAGCACCTGGCGCGGCGTCATGCCGATGCCGGTGGCCGCTTCCTTGAGCGAGGCCGGCACGGCGCGCAGACCTTCGTAGGTGTTGCGCACGATGGGCAGCAAGGAGGCGAGGAACAGCGCGAGGATCGCCGGGCCATTGCCGATCCCGACTATCGCCAGGGCGATGGCCAGCACAGCCAGCGGCGGGATGGTGTTGCCGACATTGAACACCTGCATCAGGCGTTCGGCCTGCCCCTGCAGGGCGGGCCGGCTGAGCAGGATGCCGGCGGGGATACCGACCGCGACGGCGGCCAGCATGGACACGAACACCAGGAACAGGTGCGCCTGCAGGTAGAACAGCAGGTCTTCGCGGTATTGCCACAAGGTGGCAGGGGTGATCCAGTGGATCAGCAAAGCCAGAACAACGACTGCAAGGCAGACGCCGAACAGGGCCTTGCCCGTGGTGGTTTTCACCATGGTTGGGGAACTCCCTTCGGGTGCGCGGCGACTGGCATCGCCCCGCTCACTTGACGCTCGATCCCGTCCAGAAACCCATCTGGACCTCGATTAAACGCGACGGGAATCAAGCACTTGCGAATGCGTTTGCGGATTACCGTCGCGAAGGGATGGACCCCCGTCCGTGTCCATCCGTTCAATAAAATTGCCATCCTTGTGCCATCGCACGCTGGCGAAATCGGCGTCAGCCCCCATGGTCCGGGGGCTGCGGCCGACAATTTTTTTTTGAAAAAACCGTCGGTGCGGCTGAACCATCGCCCCTCACAACTTGCCCAACGCCGAATGCGCCCGGCGAAGACGCACGGGGTTTCGCTCAGCGGTTATCATCGGGTTCCTTTCGCGTGCCCCCGACCCATGGATAGGTCACTCGGGGCCGGCGTCTTGCCTACCACGGAGATCCTTCACCATGCTTGATCTGGCTGCGGCGTTCATCGCGCTGACCACCCTGCTCACCTACGTCAACTACCGCTTCATCCGCCTGCCGCCGACCATCGGCGTCATGGCCACCGCCCTGGTGTTCTCCTTCATTGCCCAGGGCATGTCGCTGCTCGGCTACCCGGTCCTGGAAGTCGAGATGCAGCAGATCATCAGCCGCATCGACTTCTCCGACGTGCTGATGACCTGGTTCCTGCCTGCGCTGCTGTTCGCCGGCGCGCTGCACGTGAACCTCGCCGATCTGCGCAACTACAAGTGGCCCATCGGCCTGCTCGCCACCTTCGGCGTGCTGATCGCCACCACCGTGATCGGCTACCTGGCCTACTACACCTTCGCCCTGTTCGGCTGGCACGTGGACTTCATCTACTGCCTGCTGTTCGGCGCGCTGATCTCGCCCACCGACCCCATCGCGGTGCTGGGCATTCTCAGGTCCGCCGGCGCGCCCAAGCCGCTGGCTACCACCATCGTCGGCGAGTCGCTGTTCAACGACGGCACCGCCGTGGTGGTCTTCACCATCCTGCTGGGCATCCTGCTGGCCGGCGAGACACCCACCGCATCCACCATCGCCTGGCTGTTCGTGCAGGAGGCCATTGGCGGCATCCTGTTCGGCGCGGCACTGGGCTACGGGGTGTTCCTGATGATGCGCGGCATCGACCAGTACCAGGTGGAAGTCATGCTGACCCTGGCCCTGGTGATCGGCGGCGCGGCACTGGCGGCGCGGCTGCATGTCTCGGCGCCGATCGCCATGGTGGTGGCCGGCCTGATCATCGGGAACCAGGCCCGGCAGTACGCCATGTCCGACGAAACGCGGCGCTATATCGACAAGTTCTGGGAGCTGATCGACGAGATCCTCAATGCCCTGCTGTTCGCCCTGATCGGCCTGGAGCTGCTCCTGCTGCCGTTCAACTGGCTACACGTGGTCGCTGCCTTCGCCCTCGGCGGAGCGGTGCTGATCTCGCGCCTGCTCACCGTGGCCCCGGCCATCCTGGTGCTGCGCCAGCGGGAGAATGGCCGCCGCCAGGTGCCTGCCGGCACCATCCGCATCCTTGTCTGGGGCGGTCTGCGCGGCGGCGTGTCGGTGGCGCTGGCACTGTCCCTGCCGCTGGGCGAGCAGCGCGACCTGATCCTCAGCCTGACCTACGTGGTGGTGCTGGTGTCGATCCTGCTCCAGGGCCTGTCCATCGGCCCGCTGGTGCGGCGCATCTACAAGGGCGCCGAGCCCGACGCCGACAACCACCACTGACGGCCCCTTCAAAGGCCAAGCGCCTTGCGTCGCCGGGTCTGCCGGCGACGCTGCTGTTTACGCTATAATCCCGCGCTTTTCGGGCCGCTCGCCGCCCGTCTTCACCGAATCGACCAGGCACCCATCCATGAGCATCCAAGCCGCCGAAGTCGCGAAGCGCCGTACGTTCGCGATCATTTCCCACCCCGACGCCGGTAAGACCACCATTACCGAGAAGCTCCTGCTGATGGGCAAGGCGATTGCCGTCGCCGGTACCGTGAAGTCGCGCAAATCCGACCGCCACGCCACCTCCGACTGGATGGAGATGGAGAAGCAGCGCGGCATCTCCATTACCACCTCGGTGATGCAGTTCCCCTACCGCGAGCACATGATCAACCTGCTCGACACCCCCGGCCACGAAGACTTCTCCGAAGACACCTACCGCACCCTGACCGCGGTGGACTCGGCACTGATGGTCCTCGACGGCGGTAAAGGTGTAGAGCCGCGCACCATTGCCCTGATGGAAGTCTGCCGCCTGCGCGACACGCCCATCGTCAGCTTCATCAACAAACTCGACCGTGACATCCGCGACCCGATCGAGCTGCTCGACGAGATCGAAGCGGTGCTGAAGATCAAGGCCGCGCCGATCACCTGGCCGATCGGTTGCTACCGCGACTTCAAGGGTGTGTACCACCTCGCCCAGGACAAGATCATCGTCTACGTGCCGGGCCACGGCCACGAGCGCATCGAAACCAAGGTCATCGACAAGCTCGATTCCGACGAGGCACGCGCGCACCTGGGCGACCTCTACGACAACTTCCTCGAAGAACTGGAGCTGGTGCAGGGCGCCTGCCACGAGTTCGACAAGGACGCCTTCCTCAAAGGCGAGATGACCCCGGTATTCTTCGGTACCGCGCTGGGCAACTTCGGTGTCGACCAGGTGCTCGACTGCATCGTCGACTGGGCCCCGCAACCGCTGGAGCGCGGCGCCCACGAGCGCACCGTGGCGCCGACCGAGGAGAAGTTCTCCGGCTTCGTGTTCAAGATCCAGGCAAACATGGACCCGAAACACCGCGACCGCATCGCCTTCATGCGCATTTGCTCTGGCAAGTACGAGAAGGGCATGAAGATGCGCCACGTGCGTTTGGGCAAGGACGTGAAGATCGCCGACGCGCTGACCTTCTTCTCCAGCGAGCGTGAGCAGCTGGAAGAGGCCTTCGCCGGCGACATCATCGGCCTGCACAACCACGGCACCATCCAGATCGGCGACACCTTCACCGAAGGCGAGGCGCTGGGCTTCACCGGCATCCCGCACTTCGCCCCGGAGCTGTTCCGCCGCGTGCGCCTGAAGGACCCGCTCAAGTCCAAGCAGCTGCGCCAGGGCCTGCAGGAACTGGCCGAGGAAGGCGCCACCCAGGTGTTCTTCCCCGAGCGCAACAACGACATCATCCTCGGCGCCGTCGGCGTGCTGCAGTTCGACGTCGTCGCCAGCCGCCTGAAGGAGGAATACAAGGTCGAGTGCGCCTACGAGCAGATCAACGTCTGGTCCGCGCGCTGGATCGAGTGCAAGGACGAGAAGAAGCTCAAGGAGTTCAAGGACAAGGCCTTCGAGAACCTGTCCGTGGACGGCGGCGGCCACCTCACCTACCTGGCCCCGACCCGCGTCAACCTGAGCCTGATGGAAGAGCGCTGGCCGGACATCACCTTCCGCGCCACCCGCGAACACCACTGAGTTCGCCGCTCCCGAAAACGCCCGCCTTGTGCGGGCGTTTTCATTTGCGCCGATCGGATTCTCGCAGGAGCAATTCTGCGTTACGGATCAAGTGCGCCCGAACTCCAGGTACTGGACGTCGCACTGCCGGTCAGCTTGGCGGCGATGGCGCCCAGCGGGATCAGCCGGTCGCGATAGCGTGTGGCAAGCAGCCCGCTCTGCGGTGCGCGCAGGATGTGCTCGCTGCTGGCATCGCCGGGACGGGCAATGATGCGCGCGAAGCGCTCGCCCGCCTCGATGTACTCGCCCAGCTCGCGTTCGAAAACCAGCACGCCGGCCGCCGGGGCGAACACGGTTTCCATGAAGCCCATGGGCGTGGCTATGCCCTTCCACTCCGGCAACGGCCCGGCATCGTTCACCACGCCACGGGCTCCCAGGAAGCGGTAGAGACCGTCGGCATCCTGCTGCGCCAGCGCGTCGCTCACGTCGCCCTGGCCACGCAGCTCGACGGTCGCCACCAGGCGTCCGGCGAAGCGCTGCTCGGCCTGCCACGGGGCGATTACCACCTCTTCGAACGCGCCGTCGCCATCGCCTTCCCAGATGATCGCCAGCTCCGCGCACAGCGCAGCGGCGAGGTCCTGCGCGGCAGGCCAGAAACACTCGTGGATGTAGACGTACTGCAGCGCCTCGTCGTCGGTGTGCAAGTCGAGCACGATGTCCGCCGGCGCGGCCAGTTCGGCCAGGCGTTTCTGCCACAGCGTGAGGCTGTCCAGGGTGCCGCTGGCAGCCGCCGAGGCGATGAAGCCACGATTGAAGTTGCGGGAGGTCGCGTCGTGGTTCCGACCGAGAATCCGTCCCTGGCGGAATTGCCCGATGCCGATGGGATTGGCCTGCGGCACCACCGTCACGCTGCCATTGAGCGCACCGCGTTCGGCGGCTTCGCGCAGGCGTGGCAGCAGCTCGTGAAGCACCAGCATCCCGGCGATTTCATCGGCGTGCACGCCGGCCTGCAGGTGCACCTTCGGCCCCGGTCTGCCGCCGTCGATACGCCAGGCGCGCACACGCAGTTCGGCACCGGAATCACCGGGTACGGCGAAGGATACGTCCTCGATCATCTGTCTTCTCTCCTCTGTCTGGCCTCTGTCTGCCCTCTATCCAAAAGGCCCGTGGAAATCTTCCTCGTCGCCTCCTAGTATCGAAACCGTTCGCCGCTCGCCGGCACCACGCAACACAGGACGCCCCCTTGGATATCCCCCGCCAGAAAGCCCAGCGTGCCACCCCCGAGGAACGCCGCGATCACCTCGTGCGCGCCTGCCTCAAGTGCCTGGTCGCCGATGGCCATGCGGGCATCTCGGTGCGTCGCATCGCCAAGGAGGCTGGCGTCGCCGTGGGCTTGGTGAATCACCATTTCGGCAGCATCGACGCGCTGGTCGCCCAGGCCTACGAAACCCTCGCCAGCGAGGTCACCCAGGCGCTCTACCAGCAGGTCGACGCAGTCGGCAACGACCCCGCCGCACGCATGGAAGCCTTCCTCACCGGCTCCTTCTCGCCCCAGGTGCTGGACCCCGACCTGCTCAGCCCCTGGGTAGTGTTCTGGAGCCTGATCCGCCATTCACCGCCGGTGAACGAGGCGCACGAGCGCGGCTACCACAGCTATCTCGCCATCCTGGAAAAACTCATCAGCGAACTCGCCAGCGCCGAAGGCTTCAGCGTGGCGCGCCCGCGCCTGGCAGCCATCGGACTCTCCGCCATGCTCGACGGACTGTGGCTGGAGTGGTGCCTGAACCCAACCAACTTCAGCGCCGCCGATGGCCTGGAACTCAGCCGCTGCTGGGTGGAAGGACTCCGCCGCGGCGCCTACGCGTGAGGTACGGCAAGGATCTGCCGCGCGTTGGCTGGATATCGTTGGGCGAGTAATGAAATCTCAAACTGCCGTCCTTGCACGGCGCTTAGCCAGCCATGAACGCTGCGTCGTCTTCTGCGCCTCGCGGCGCACCGGCGTGGCGCGCTCCAGCAAGGCGAACAGCGCCTCGATGATGAAGGTCAGGCAGATGTAGATCGCCGCCACCAGCAGCAGTGGCTCATAGACCTGGAAAGTCTGCGCACGCACCACGTTGGCCGCGCCAAGCAGGTCGACCACGGCGATGGTAGAAGCCAGCGCGGTGGACTTGAGCAGCATCACGCTCTCCCCCGCCAGGGTCGGCAGCAGCAGGCGAATCGCGCGCGGCAGCCACACGCGGTAGAGCACCAACCTGCGGTTCATACCGAATGCCGAAGCCGCCTCCAGCTCGCCGCGCGGCACCGCCTTGAGGCCGCCGCGAACCACCTCGCCGACATAGGCGCCGACCGAAAGGATCAGCGCGATCACGATGTACCAGAAGCCATCGCGCAGGTATGGCCAGAGGAAGCTGCCGCGGATCAGCGGGAATTGCGCGAAGAGGCTGCCCAGGCCGTAGTAGAAGATGTAGATCTGCACTAGCAGCGGCGTGCCGCGAATCACGCTGGTGTACGCCAGCGCCAGGCGCGAGACCAGGAAGTTGCGCGACATCCGCGCCAGCGCCACGCCCAGCGCCAGCACGAAGCCCAGCGTGGCGGAAATCAGCAGGATCACCAGGGTGGTGCCCAAGCCCTTGAGCAGCAGGGCCGCATAGACGAATAGCCAGTGTTCGTTCATCGCCGCGCCTCGTTCAGACCGCCGGAATCCAGCGGCGGAAGCGCCGCTCCAGGTAGCCCGCGAACAGGTTGGAAAGCACGGTGAGCACGTAATACAGCGCCGCCGCGGTGAGGTAGAAGGTCAGGTAGTGGCGGGTCGAGCCAGCAGCCTGCTTGGCGGTGTAGAGCAGCTCGTTGGTGCCCACCACGCTGATCAACGCGCTGTCCTTGATCAGGTTGACCCACAGGTTGGCCATGCCGGCCAGGGCGTTGGGCGCCATCATCGGCAGGGTCACCCGGCGGAACAGGCCGAAACCGTGCATGCCGTAGGCGCGCGCCGCTTCGATCTGGCCATAGGGAATCGACTGGATGGCGCCCCGGAAGATTTCCGAGGCGTAGGCGCCCTGCACCAGGCCGAGCACGGCAATGGCCACCATCATGCCGTTGAGCTTCACCTGGCCGTAGCCGAGCCATTCGAAGAACTGGTTCAGGCCCATGGAGCCAACGTAGAACAGCAGCAGGATCAGCAGCAGCTCCGGCACCGCCCGGCACAGCGTGGTGTAGCCCCGCGCGAGCATCGCCAGCGGGCGCGGTCCGCTGATCTTGGCGCTGGCCGCGGCCAGGCCGATCAGCAGGCCGACGAGAAAGGCACCGACGGAAATCTGCAGGGTGACCAGCAACCCCTTGAGCAGGGCCGGGCCCCAGCCGGTGGGACCGAAGCCGATCAGGTCGAAGATGCTTTGCATGGCCGTCTCCAGGGTGGGAGGCTCAGGGTCATCCCCGTGCCCGCAGCGGGCACGGGTCCGGCTCACGCCGGAATCACTGCTTGGGCGCGACGCTCATGCCGAAGTACTTGTCCGACAGCGCCTTGTAGTCATCGCTGGCGAGCAGCTTGCCGATGGCCTCGTCCATCTTCGCCTTCAGCTCGGTATCACCCTTGCGCATACCGGCGCCGACGCCGCGGCCGAACAGCGGGTCGTACTTCACTTCACCCTTGTTGACGATGCCGGCCGCCTGGGCGTCCGGCGACTTGACGAAGGACGCCACGGCGATGCCGTCGGCCATCATCAGGTCAATGCGCCCGGCCACCAGGTCGGCGTTCACCGAGTCCTGGGTGTCGTAGTAGCGCACGTCTGCGATCTTCTCGTAGTACTTCTTCAGGTAGTTGGAGCTGACGGTGGAAATCTGCACGCCGATGGTCTTGCCCTTCAGGCCCTCGGGGCTGATCTGCACGTCGACCGCCTGGGGCGCGGCGACGGCCACCGGGGTGTCGTAGTAGGGGCGGCTGAAGGCGATCTGCTTCTCGCGCTCATCGGTGATCGACAGGGAGTTGAAAATCACGTCGATCTTCTTCGCCAGCAGCGCCGGGATGATGCCATCCCAGGCCACCTCGTCGATCTCACAGGTGGCTTTCATCTCGGTGCAGACCTTGCGGATCAGGTCCGGCTCGAAGCCGACCCAGCTGCCATCGGGCTGCTTCTGCGAGAACGGCGGATAGGGCTCGGCGGCCAGGGCGAAGCGGATCGTCTCTGCGTGGGCGCTCGCCACGCCGGCCACCAGCATCGCCGCACCCACCATCAGATTGCACAGACCTTTCTTGTTCATCGTGATCCCCTGCATTGTTTTATTTAGTGTTGGGTCACGCTCATCGATGCGCCGACAGCGCGGCATCGGTCAGCGATTCTGGTGCGCGTTGACGAACTGCCGGCAGCGCTCGCTGCGCGGCCGCGAGAAGACCTCCTCGGCGGTGCCCTCCTCCTCGATCAGGCCCTTGTGGAGGAACGCCACATGGCTGGACACATCGCGGGCGAAAGCCATCTCGTGGGTGACCAGGATCATGGTCCGCCCCTCCTCCGCCAGCGAGCGGATCACCTTCAGCACTTCGCCCACCAACTCCGGGTCCAGCGCCGAGGTCGGCTCGTCGAACAGCATCACTTTCGGCCGCACGGCCAGCGCGCGGGCAATGGCCACGCGCTGCTGCTGGCCGCCGGAAAGAAAGGCCGGGTACTCGTGGCGCTTCTCAGCCAGGCCGACGCGCTCCAACAGCGCCTCGGCGCGCTCGCGGGCCTCGGCCTTGCTCTCGTGGAGGACAAAGGTCGGCGCCTCGATCAGGTTCTCCAGCACGGTGCGGTGCGGCCACAGGTTGAAGCTCTGGAACACCATGCCCAGCTGTGAGCGGATGCGGGTGAGCTGCTTCTGGTCGGCCACCATCGGCTCGCCGTGGCGGTTCTGGGTCAGGCCGATGGTCTCGCCATTGACCGTGACCGAGCCCTGGTTGGGAATCTCCAGCATGTTGATGCAGCGCAGCAGGGTGCTCTTGCCCGAGCCGCTGGCGCCGATCAGCGAGATCACCTCGCCCTCGCGCGCCGACAGCGACACGCCCTTGAGCACCTCGAAGTCGCCGAAGCGCTTGTGGATATCGCGCACTTCGATGACCGGCCTGGACTGCGCTTGCGGCTCTTGTAGGAGCGAGTCATGGCCGCGACCCGCCTCGACACGGGCCACATCACGGACGGAGTCTGCTCCTACGGCGTTGGCCTTCGCCGGAAGAGTTTCGACAAAACGGATGATCCGCGCACAGGCCTCCGCCATGCTCTCGTCGCTCAACCCGAAGGACAGCCGCACAAAGCCCTCCGCCTGCGGGCCGAAGGCCGCCGCATCGAGCACCGAGACGCCGGTGGCGTGGAACAGCTGCCAGGAGAAGTCCAGCGAGCTGAGGCCGGTGTCGCGCACATCGACCATGACGAACATGCCGGCCTCGGGCGACAGCACCTTCAGTCGTGGGCAATCGCTCAGCGCGGCAACCACCAGGTCTCGGCGGCGGCGGTAGATCTCGCGCATTGTCGTGACAACCTCGTCGTGACGCTCCACCGCCGCGAGGGCGGCCTCCTGCACGAAGCCCGGCAGGCCGTAGAACATGTTCAGCGCGAGGTTTTCCAGGTGCCCGACCAGCGTCGGGTTGGCGACGATCCAGCCGGCGCGCCAGCCGGTCATGGCGTGGGATTTCGACAGGCTGCCGATGCTCAGGGTGCGCTCGGCCATGCCGGGCAGCGCCGCAAAGCTCTGGTGTTCGCGCTCGAAGGTGAGGCCCTCGTAGACCTCATCCACTACTACCCAGAGATCATGGGCCTCCGCCAGCGCGGCAATGGCCAGTAGCTCGTCGCGGTCCAGCACGACACCGGTGGGGTTGCTTGGATTCGCGAGGAAGATCGCCTTGGTCCGTGCGGTGATCGCTGCGGCGATATCTCCGGCCAGCGGGCGGAAGCCGTTTTCCGGGCGGGTCGGAACCCCGACCAGCACGGCGCCGGTGGCTTTCAGCGTGGCTTCGTAGGTGACGTAGACCGGGTCGAAGGTGATGACCTCGTCGCCCTGCTCCAGCAGGCACATCGCGGCAGCAAACAGGCCGTTTTGAGCACCGGCGACGACGATGACGTTTTCGGGCCCTGCGTTTTGGCCGAAACGCCGTTCATGTAAAGCCGCGATCGCCTCGCGCAGTGCGGGTTTGCCGGCTACATCACTGTAATGGGTGTCGCCATCGCGCAACGCGGAAACGGCGGCATCGGTGATGAAGTCCGGAGTAGCGAAATCGGGGTCGCCGACGCTGAGCACTATCACGTCGCGGCCGGCTCGCTGGGCAGCGATGGCGGCGTAGTGAATGTCCCAGGCGGCGACGCCGGGTCCGACCATCCTGTCCACAAGCGACGAATAACGCATGCAAGGGCCTCATCCGAATGACGGAATGTCCTGCAGAAGGGTCCGCAGGAGCGTTGGGCCACCATAGCCAAGGATGAACGAGTGTTCAACAGCGTTTTCCGACATCAGCCATGTCGTTTTCAGACCGTTCTCACGCCTCCCGCTCATTCTTCGGGTACTGCGTGTCGCAAGTTCGACCGACGAACGGAATCACGACATCCACTTAACGGCTTCTTAACGATCTCCCCCGTAGCGTTCTCTCACCCCCTGACAGAGCCGTGACGGCCTTTGGAACACCACATGGAAATGCCCTTCCTCCCCTTCTCCCGCCCCAGCATCGGCGAGGAGGAGATCCAGGCAGTCAATGAAGTCCTGCGCTCTGGCTGGATCACTACCGGACCGAAGAACGCCGAACTGGAACAACGCTTTGCCCAGTCGATCGGCTGCCGCCACGCCGTGGCACTGTCTTCCGCGACCGGCGGCATGCATCTGGCGCTGCTGGCCCTGGGCATCGGCCCAGGTGACGAGGTGATCACCCCGTCGCAAACCTGGGTTTCCACCGTCAACATGATCAGCCTGCTGGGCGCCACGCCGGTGTTCGTCGATGTCGACCGTGACACCTTGATGACCGACGCCGCGCGCATCGAGGCCGCGATCACCCCGCGTACCCGCGCCATCATCCCGGTGCACTACGCCGGCGCCGCCTGCGACATGGACCCGATCGACGAACTCGCCCTGCGCCATGGCATCCCCGTGATCGAGGACGCCGCCCACGCTGCCGGCACCTTCTACCGTGGCCGCCCGGTTGGCCAGCGCGGCACCGCGATCTTCTCCTTCCACGCGATCAAGAACCTCACCTGCGCCGAGGGCGCCATGTTCGTCACCGATGACGAAGTCCTGGCCAATCGCGTACGCACCCTGAAGTTCCATGGCCTGGGCGTCGACGCTTACGACCGCCTGACCCACGGCCGCAAGCCGCAGGCTCAGGTGGTGGAGCCGGGCTTCAAGTACAACCTCACCGACATCAACGCCGCCATTGCCCTGGTCCAGTTGCCCAAGCTCGAAGCGATCAACGCCCGCCGCGCCGAACTGGCCGCCGGCTACGCCGAGCGCCTGGCGCACCTGCCCGTGCAACCGCTGGTGGTGCCGGACTACCCGCAGCATCACGCCTGGCACCTGTACGTCCTGCGCATCGACCAGGAGCGCTGCGGCATCGACCGCGAAGCCTTCATGCAGGGCCTGCAGCAACGCGGCATCGGCAGCGGCATTCACTTCATCGGCAGCCACCTGCACAGCTACTACCGCCAGCGCTACCCGCACGTGCAACTGCCCAACACCGAGTGGAACTCCTCGCGGATCGTCTCCATCCCGCTGTTCCCCGACATGACCCAGGCCGACCAGGACCGTGTGGTCGACGCCATCGAAACCCTGCTCCGGTAACGCCACCGTGAAACCCTATCCGATCAATCGTGTGTCCATCGTCATCCCGGTGTACAACGAAGAGGCCAGCCTGCCCGAGCTGCTGCGCCGCACCACCGCCGCCTGCGAACAGCTGGGCCGCGACTACGAGATCGTGCTGATCGACGACGGCAGCCGCGACAGCTCCGCCGACCTGCTGCAGGAAGCCGCACAGGCGCCGGGCAGCCACGTGGTTGCGGTGATCCTCAACCGCAACTACGGCCAGCACGCGGCGATCATGGCCGGCTTCGAGCAGTGCCAGGGCGACCTGGTGATCACCCTCGACGCCGACCTGCAGAATCCGCCGGAAGAAATCCCGCGCCTGGTGGCCGAAGCCGCCAAGGGCTACGACGTCGTCGGCAGCGTGCGCCAGAAACGCCAGGACTCCGCCCTGCGCCGCTGGCCGTCGAAGCTGATCAACCTCGCCGTGCAGCGCTCCACCGGCGTGGCGATGAACGACTACGGCTGCATGCTGCGCGCTTATCGCTCGAGCATCGTCAAGGCGATGCTCGCCTGCCGCGAACGCAGCACCTTCATCCCGATCCTGGCCAACAGCTTCGCCCGCCACACCAGCGAGATCCTCGTCGCCCACGCCGAGCGCGAGCACGGCGAGTCGAAGTACGACTTCCTGCGCCTGATCAACCTGATGTTCGACCTGGTCACCTGCATGACCACCTCGCCGCTGCGCCTGCTGTCCTTCGTCGGCGGGGGCATGGCGGTGGCCGGCTTCGCCTTTGCCCTGATGCTGCTGGTACTGCGCCTGCTGTTCGGCGCCGCCTGGGCCGGCCACGGCGTGTTCGTGCTGTTCGCCGTGTTGTTCATGTTCACCGGCGTGCAACTGGTCGGCATGGGCCTGCTCGGCGAGTACCTGGGCCGCATGTACAACGACGTGCGAGCCCGTCCCCGCTTCTTCATCGAGCGCATCGTCCGCACCGAGACACCGCGCGCCCAGATCACCACTTCTTCCCCTTCTCTCGAGTCCATCCAGCCATGACCCAGCAGACCATCGTCTTCGCCTACCACGACTTCGGCTGCGCCGGCATCGAAGCGCTGCTCGCCGCCGGTTACCAGATCGACGCCGTCTTCACTCACGCCGACGATCCCAAGGAAAACCGCTTCTATGGCTCCGTAGCGCAGCTCTGCGCGCGCCTGGGCATCCCGGTACACGCCCCGGAAGACGTCAACCACCCGCTGTGGGTCGCACGCATCCGTGAGCTGCAGCCGCGGTACATCTTCTCCTTCTACTACCGCCACCTGCTCAGCGAAGAACTGCTGGCCTGCGCCGCCAAGGGCGCCTACAACCTGCATGGCTCGCTGCTGCCGCGCTACCGTGGCCGCGCCCCGGCCAACTGGGTGCTGGTCAACGGCGAGACCGAGACCGGCGTGACCCTGCACCGCATGGTCACGCGCGCCGATGCCGGCGGCATCCTCGCCCAGCAGAGCGTTGCCATCGGCGCCGACGACACCGCCCTGGTGCTGCACGGCAAGCTGCGCGAAGCCACCCGCGAGCTGCTCGCCTCCGCCCTGCCGCGCCTGGCGCGCGGCGAGCTGCAGGAAGTCGCCCAGGACGAATCCCGCGCCAGCTACTTCGGTCGCCGCACCCCGGCGGACGGCCAACTCGACTGGAAACGCCCGGCCCGCGAACTGCACAACCTGGTGCGCGCCGTGACCCAGCCCTACCCCGGCGCCTTCGCCCCGGTGGGCGATCGCAAGCTGATCGTCTGGAGCTCGCGCGTCGCTGCCGGCAACAACGGCATGGCACCCGGCTCGGTGCTGTCGGTCGATCCCCTGCGCATCGCCTGCGGCGAAGACTCGCTGGAAATCCTCTCCGGCCAGCAGAATG
Organism: Pseudomonas sp. PDM18; assembly: GCF_014852585.1. Classification (GTDB taxonomy): domain Bacteria; phylum Pseudomonadota; class Gammaproteobacteria; order Pseudomonadales; family Pseudomonadaceae; genus Pseudomonas. Next base: position 224,165 of record NZ_JACVBX010000003.1, read on the forward strand.
ACAGCGGCCTGTTCCTCGCCGGCCCGCAACTGGCCCGCGAGATGGGCCTGGTGGATGGCTCGCGCCTGCACGGCGCCGTCGGCAAGCCCAAGCGCAAGACCCGCGTGCTGATCCTCGGCGTCAACGGTTTCATCGGCAACCACCTGTCCGAGCGCCTGCTGCGTGACGGCAACTACGAGGTCTATGGCCTGGACATCGGCTCCGACGCCATCGAGCGCCTGAAAGGCAACCCGGACTTCCACTTCGTCGAAGGCGACATCAGCATCCACACCGAGTGGATCGAGTACCACATCAAGAAGTGCGACGTGGTCCTGCCGCTGGTGGCCATCGCCACGCCCATCGAATACACCCGCAACCCGCTGCGCGTGTTCGAGCTGGACTTCGAGGAAAACCTCAAGCTGGTCCGCTACTGCGTGAAGTACAACAAGCGCGTGATCTTCCCGTCCACCTCCGAGGTGTACGGCATGTGCACCGACGCCAACTTCGACGAGGACACCTCCAACCTCATCGTCGGCCCAATCAATAAGCAGCGCTGGATCTACTCGGTCTCCAAGCAATTGCTCGACCGCGTCATCTGGGCCTACGGCCAGAAAGGCCTGAAGTTCTCGCTGTTCCGTCCGTTCAACTGGATGGGCCCGCGCCTGGACCGCCTGGACTCGGCCCGTATCGGCAGCTCCCGCGCCATTACCCAGCTGATCCTGCACCTCGTGGAAGGCACCCCGATCCGCCTGGTAGACGGCGGCGAGCAGAAGCGCTGCTTCACCGACGTGGATGACGGCATCGAGGCGCTGGCACGCATCATCGACAACGAAGGCGGCCGCTGCGACGGGCAGATCGTCAACATCGGCAACCCGGATAACGAAGCCAGCATCCGCCAGTTGGGCGAAGAGCTGCTGCGCCAGTTCGAGGCCCACCCGCTGCGCGACCAGTTCCCGCCCTTCGCCGGCTTCCGCGAAGTGGAAAGCCGCAGCTTCTATGGCGACGGCTACCAGGACGTGTCGCACCGCAAGCCGAGCATCGAGAATGCCCGTCGCCTGCTGAACTGGCAGCCCACCGTCGAGCTGTCCGAGACCATCGGCAAGACCCTGGACTTCTTCCTCCGCGAAGCCCTGGCCGAGCGCGTCGGCGGCCAGCCTCACGCCGTCCCGCTGAAAAGCATCGCCTGATGCGGGCAGGACTGCGCATCGATGTCGACACCTACCGCGGCACCCGTGACGGTGTGCCGCGGCTGCTGGACATGCTCGAGGAAGCCGACGTCAAGGCGACCTTCTTCTTCAGCGTCGGCCCCGACAACATGGGGCGCCACCTATGGCGCCTGATCCGCCCGCAGTTCCTGTGGAAGATGCTGCGCTCCAACGCCGCCGGGCTTTATGGCTGGGACATTCTCCTGGCCGGCACCGCCTGGCCGGGCAAGCCGATCGGCCGCGACCTGGGCCACCTGATGCGGCGCGCCCAGGACGCCGGCCACGAAGTCGGCCTGCACGCCTGGGACCACCATGGCTGGCAGGCCAACGCCGGCCGCTGGAGCGCGCAGCAACTGGAGCAGCAGATCCGCCGTGGCGTGGATACCCTCGCCGACATCCTCGGCAACCCGGTGGAGTGCTCGGCGGTGGCCGGCTGGCGCGCCGACGAGCGCACCGTGGAAGCCAAGGAGCGCTTCGGCTTTCGCTACAACAGCGATTGCCGCGGGAGCTCTCTGTTCCGCCCGCGCCTGGCCGACGGCCGCGCCGGCACCCCGCAGATCCCGGTGGATATGCCCACCTTCGACGAAGTCGTCGGTCCGCAGGTCGCGCCGTCCGCCTTCAATGACTACATCCTTTCCCGTTTCGACATGGACGCCTTGAACGTGTACACCATTCACGCCGAGGTCGAAGGCATTCTCATGGCCCACGACTTCCGCCGCTTGCTGGCCCAGGCACGGGCCGGCGGCATCCGCTTCGTTCCGCTGGGCCGTCTGCTGCCGGACGACCCGACCACCCTGCCCGTCGCCAGCCTGGTGCGCGGCGAACTGGCCGGCCGCGAAGGCTGGCTGGGGGTGCAGCACGCATGAAGCGCCTGGCCTACCCGTCCCTGCTAGCCGCCTTCGTACTGTGCATCCTGCTGCCGATGGCCTTCCACGGGCTGTGGATTCCCGACGAGTCGCGCAATGCGCAGATCAGCCAGGCCATGCTGCAGAGTGGCGACTGGGTGTCCCCGCATCTGCTTGGCCTGCGTTACTTCGAGAAGCCCACCGGCGGCTACTGGCTGACCGCTGCCAGCCAGGCCGTGTTCGGCCAGAACCTTTTCGGCGTGCATTTCGGCTCGGCGCTGGTCACCGCCCTAAGCACCTTGCTGGTCAGCCTGATCGCCCGCCGGTTGTGGAACGACCCGCGTCGCACCTGGGCCGCGGGCCTGTTCTACCTGAGTTTCGGGCTGATCGCCGGGCAAGCCGGCTACGCCAACCTCGATCCCCAGTTCACCTTCTGCGTGAATCTCAGCCTCGGTGCCCTGTGGTTCGCCTTCGACGCCAGGACCACCCGTGGACGCTTCGCCGCCTGGAGCCTGATCGGCGCAGCCTGTGCCTTCGGCCTCATGACCAAGGGCTTCCTCGCCTTCCTGCTGCCGGTGATCGTCGGCCTTCCATACGCATTGCTGCAGAAGCGCTTTGGCGATTTGCTGCGCTACGGTCTGCTGGCCGTTCTGGTAGCGATTCTGGTGAGCGCGCCCTGGGCCCTGATGATCCACGCCCGCGAGCCGGACTTCTGGAACTTCTTCTTCTGGAACGAGCACATTCGCCGCTTCGCCGCCGAAGACGCCCAGCACGGTCGACCGATCTGGTTCTTCGTGCCTCTGCTGTTCGCCAGCGCACTGCCTTGGGCGGTGCTGATCATCCCGGCGCTGCGCAACGGCATGCAGGGGTGGCGCGACTCCAAGCTGGTATTCCTGCTGCTGTGGTTCGTCATGCCGTTCCTGTTCTTCAGCCTGGCCAAGGGCAAGCTGCCGACCTACATCATGCCCTGCTTCGCCCCGCTCGCCCTGCTGATGGCCGATGCCATCGGCCGTGCGTTGCAGCAGCGCAGGCTGATCGCGCTGAAACTCAACGGCGCGCTCAACCTGCTGCTGGGCAGCAGCGCGCTGGCCGGCCTGGTGTTCATGCAGGCTCGCCACCCGCAGTACCACGACGAACTGCCCAGCGTGCTGATGATCGCCCTGGTCTGCGTCGTCTGGCTGCTGGCCGGCCTGCTGCAGCTGCTGCAGCCCAATCGCTACTGGGCGGCGCCGGCCTTTGCGGCCTGGCTGCTGGTGGCACTGGTCCCCAATGCGCTGCCGAACAAGATGGTCAACAGCAAGATGCCCGACCAGTTCATCGCCGAGCACCTGGAGCAGCTCAAGGGCGCTCACAGCCTCATGAGCAACGACCTGGGCGCCGCGACCGCACTTGCCTGGCGCACCCAGCGCAGCGATATCACGCTGTTCAACACCGAAGGCGAGCTGAAGTTCGGCCTGGGTTATCCCGAAGGCCATGGCCGCAGCATAGCCCCTGAAGACATCCACGCCTGGATCGAGCGCGAGCGCGCCGAAGGCCCCATCGGCGTGATCATGCGGGTCAACAGCGCCAGCGACGAAGCCGAACTGGCCATGCTGCCCAGCGACGCCATCAGCTACCGGCAGAACCACCTGGTGGTCCTGCTGATTCCGCAGGCCAAGCCATGACCGCCCTGCTGCTGGCCGGAGTCTGCCTGCTCACCTGCATGGGCCAGCTGGCGCAGAAATTCGCGGTGGAAAGCTGGCGCGATGCTCCTTCAAGCATGGCTGCGAAACTCTTCTCGCCCTGGCTGCTGCTGGCCGTCGCCTGCCTGGGGGTCGGCCTGCTCCTCTGGCTGCTGGTCCTGCAGCGCCTGGAAGTGGGCGTCGCCTACCCCATGCTGAGCCTGAACTTCGTGCTGGTGACGCTGCTGGCAAGCCGCCTGTTCGGCGAGCGCATCGATGCGCGCCACTGGTTCGGCGTGGCGCTGATCGTCGGCGGCGTCGCCCTTCTGGGGATGCACTCGTGAAGCGCGGCATCGCTTTCGCTCTGGGCAGCGTACTGCTGGTGAGCGGCGCGCAGCTGGGCATGCGCTGGAGCATGACGCGCCTGCCGTCGCACTGGCCGTTCGACCTCGCGCAACTGGACCTTGCCGCCCTGTCGGCGCTGGCCGGCGCGGTCCTGGCCTATGCGCTGTCGATGCTCAGCTGGCTGCTCGCCCTCAAACACCTGCCGCTGAGCCGCGCCTATTCGTTGCTGAGCCTGAGCTATGCGTTCGTCTACCTCGGCGCCGCCTTGCTGCCGGGCTTCGGCGAGCCCCTGAGCCTGCAGCGCACCCTGGGTGTCGCCCTGGTGATTGCCGGCGTGATCGCAATCAACGCACCACGCCGCCCTGACAGAACAACCGTCATCAAACCCAGCGACGCTCGCTCCGAGCGCGCGCAGTTCGACTGACCCCAATCCCGCTTCGAGTCCCTATCCGGGAGAGCACAACATGAAAATCAGCGTATTCGGAATCGGTTATGTGGGCCTGGTGCAGGCCGCGGTCATGGCCGAAGTGGGCCACGACGTCCTGTGCATGGACATCGACGAAGACAAGATCGCCAAGCTCAAGCGCGGCCAGATCAGCATCTTCGAACCGGGTCTCGCCGAGCTGGTAAAGGACAACCTGGAAGCCGGCCGCCTGCGTTTCACCAGCGACGTCGCCGAGGCCGCCGGCCATGGTCGCGTGCAGTTCATCGCCGTCGGCACCCCACCGCTGCCCGATGGCTCGGCCGACCTGCGCGCCGTACTGGCGGTGGCCGAAGGCATCGCCCGCCACCGCACCCAACCGGTGATCATCGTCGAGAAGTCCACGGTGCCGGTGGGCACTGGCGACCGCGTGAAGACCAAGGTGCTGGCGGTGCTCGCCGAAGCAGGCCGCAGCCTGGACTTCGAGATCGTCTCCAACCCCGAGTTCCTCAAGGAAGGCTCGGCGCTGGCCGACTGCCGCAAACCCGACCGCATCGTCATCGGCTGCGAAAGCGCCGAGGTGCTGGACGTGATGCGCGAGATCTACGAGCCGTTCAACCGCAACCACGACCGCATCCTGAGCATGAACCTGCGCAGCGCGGAACTGACCAAGTACGCCGCCAACTGCATGCTCGCCACCAAGATCAGCTTCATCAACCAGATCGCCGAGCTGGCCGAGCACCTGGGCGCCGACATCGAGGCGGTACGCCAGGGCATGGGCGCCGACCCGCGCATCGGCTACCACTTCATCTACCCCGGCTGCGGCTACGGCGGCTCGTGCTTCCCCAAGGACGTCCAGGCCCTGATCCAGAGCGCCGAGGAAGCCCACTGCTCCAGTGACCTGCTGCGCGCGGTGGAAGCAGTGAACCAGCGGCAGAAGAGCAAGCTGTTCGAGCGCATCCGCAGCTATTACGGCGGCAAGCTCAAGGGCCGCACCTTCGCGCTCTGGGGCCTGTCGTTCAAGCCCAACACCGACGACATGCGCGACGCCCCCAGCCGCACCCTGATGGAGGCCCTATGGGAAGCCGGCGCCAAGGTCCGCGCCTTCGACCCCGAAGCCATGCCCGAAGCGCAGCGCCTGTACGGCCACGATGAACGCCTGACCTTGATGGGCACGCCGGAAGCCACCCTGGGCGGCGCCGATGCGCTGGTGATCTGCACCGAGTGGCGGCAGTTCAAGGCACCGGATTTCGAGCTGGTGGCCAGCCGCCTGAAGACGCCGGTGATCTTCGACGGGCGCAACCTATTCGACCCCGAGCGCGTGGCACGCTATGGCTTCGAGTACTTCCCCATGGGCCGCGGCGACTCGCACCGCCTGCCGGTGCCGGCGCAGGCCGCCGAGCAACGTCACCGACGCAGCGCCTGACCCAAGCTGAACCAGCAGGAGCGGACTTCGTCCGCTCCTGCGTCAGTGCAAGCTCCGTTACACCTGCCCCATCGCCATCATCGGCGCCGCCTCGCCGCGCTTGAGCAGCGCATAGAGCACCCCGGTCACCACACTGCCCGCGGCAATCGCCAGCAGGTAGAGCAACGCGTGGTTGATCGCATTGGGGATCAGCAGCACGAACAGCCCCCCGTGGGGCGCAAGCAGCTTGCAGCCGAACAGCATCGACAGCGCACCGGTCAGCGCACCGCCGGCGATGCTCGCCGGGATCACCCGCAGCGGGTCCTTAGCGGCGAAGGGAATCGCCCCCTCGGAAATGAAACACAGCCCCAACACCAGCGCCGCCTTGCCCGCCTCACGCTCGCTCTGGGCGAACTTGCGCCGCGCCAGCAGCGTGGCGATACCCATGCCGATGGGCGGGACCATACCGCCAGCCATCACCGCCGCCATCGGCGCATAACTCTGCGACGCGAGCAGTCCCACCGAGAACGCGTAGGCCGCCTTGTTGATCGGCCCGCCCAGGTCTACACACATCATCCCGCCCAGCAGCAGGCCGAGCAGGATGGCGTTGGTGGTGCCCATGCCCGCGAGAAAGTCAGTGAGTGAACCCATCATCGCCGCCACCGGCGAACCCACCACGTAGATCATCACCAACCCGGTGAACAGGCTGGCCAGCAAGGGGATGATCAGGATCGGCTTGAGCGCCGCGACGCTTGTCGGCAGTGGAAGCCACTGGGCAATCGCCCGCGCCGAATAGCCCGCGAGCAGGCCGGCGACTATGCCGCCAAGAAAGCCCGCGCCCAGCGTGCTCGCCAACAGCCCGCCGATCATCCCCGGCGCCAGGCCCGGACGGTCGGCGATGGACCAGGCGATATAGCCCGCGAGCATCGGCACCATCAGCTTGAACGCCGCGTCGCCGCCGATCTGCATCAGCGCCGCCGCCAGGGTGCCTTGCTGCTTGAAGGCCTCGATGCCGAAGACGAATGACAGCGCGATCAGCAAGCCGCCCGCTACCACCATCGGCAGCATAAAGGACACGCCGGTGAGCAGGTGCTTGTAGACCCCGCGCGCCTCATTCCTGGTTGGCGCCGCACTGCTGCCGGCAGATGAAGCGGACTCCACCGTCGCTTCCTTCAATGCGCCTTCGATAGTCGCCTGCGGCTGCTTCAGCGCAACGCCAGTGCCACAACGGAAGATGCGCTTGCCGGCGAACCGCTCGGGGTTGACCTCAATATCGGCCGCCAGCAGCACCACATCGGCGGCCGCGATTTCTTCCGCGGTCAGCGGGTTGCGCGCGCCCACCGAGCCCTGGGTTTCCACCCGCAGCTCGATGCCCATCTGCTGCGCCGTCTGCTGCAGCGCCTCGGCCGCCATGAAGGTGTGCGCCACACCCGTCGGGCAGGCGGTCACGGCAACGATCTTCGCTGCGCGCTCTGCTACGGCCGGCGCGCTCGAAGACTCACCGGGCTGCCAGACCTGCGCCTCTTCCTGCGCTCGCTGCAGGAAGCTGGCCGGCTCGGCCAGCGCCTCGGCAGGCCGGGCCTGGACCAGGCGCTTGCCGGCGAAGCGCGAAAGCTCCAGCGGCTGCGTACTGACCACCAGCACCCAATCGGCGGCGGCGATCTGGCCGTCGCTCAACTGGCGCTCCGGATGCTGCGGATCGCATTGTTCGACGCACACCGACCAGCCCAGGCGCTCGGCCGCCGCACGCAGCAGGCGAGCGCTGAGCACACTGGAAATCTGGCCGTTGGGGCAGGCCGTGATCAGGGCAAGGTTCATCGTCATACCTCTTGTTGTTCTATCGCTCAGGACTGGACAGGAGCCAGCCCCTGAACCTGCACCGCGTCTTCGATGCGCTGGAGCCGCTGCGCATCGCCGATGCCGAACTGGAATTGAGTGACCGCCAGCGCCGCCACCGCCGTGGCCTGGCGCAACACGCGCTCGGCCGGCCAGCCTGCGAGCAGGCCATGGACCATGCCGGCCAGCAGGGAATCACCTGCGCCCACCGTACTGGCCACCTCCACCTTCGGCGGCACAGCCTGCCAGACGCCCTGCGGGCCGAACCAGCACACGCCCTCCGCGCCCTGGGAAAGCACCACCTGCTCAATGCCACGAGCTCGCAGCGATTCGACCTGCGCGGCCAACTCCTCGGTGCTGCCGGCGAGCTGTCCACAGGCCTCGCCCAGCTCCTGGTCGTTGGGCTTGATCAGCCAGGGCGCGGCCTCGATGCCGGCGCGCAGGGCCGCGCCGCTGCAATCGAAGGCGACCTTCAGGCCCTGCCCCTGCAGGCGCAGCAACAGCTCTCGCAACCACTGGGGATCGACGCCGCGCGGCAGGCTGCCGGCGACCACGGCGATCTCGAAGTCGGCGGCGATCAGGTCGAGGCGATCCAGCAGCGCGTCCTGCTGCGCCTCACCGACCTCGGGACCGGGCCCGTTGATATCGGTGATGCGTCCGGTGCCCTCGGCAAGCTTGATGTTGCTGCGGGTTTCGCCCGGCACGCGGACGAAGGCATCAATGAAGCCGCGACGGCGGAACAGCGCTTCGAAGGGTTGCGCGTTGTCCGCGCCAAGGAAGCCGGCAACGGTCAGTGAATGCCCAAGGTCGGCCAGCACCTGGGCGACGTTCACGCCTTTGCCGGCAGCCTGGCTGAGCACCGACTCGCTGCGATTCACCTCGCCGGGCGCAAGCGTCGGCAGACACACAGTGAGGTCCAGTGCGGGGTTCAGGGTCAGGGTCAGGATGCGGGCCATCAGTGCACCTCCGGCAGCGCGAGGGCGACACTCTGGCGAACGTCCGCCGCCGAGCACAGGGTCAGGGCAGCTTGCGCCAGTTCGCGGGAAGTCGGCAGGTCCAGCTCGCGGACCCGCGCCTTCACCAGGGGAATACTGCGCGCCGAGACGCTCAACTCGTCCACTCCCAATCCGACCAGCAATGGCACCGCCAGCGGGTCGGCAGCCAGCTCGCCGCACACCCCCACCCACTTGCCGTGGGCATGGGCGGCACGCACGGTCATGTCGATCAGTTGCAGCACCGCCGGGTGCAGGCCATCGGCCTGGGCGGAAAGGCTCGGATGGCCACGGTCGATGGCCAGCGCGTACTGGGTCAGGTCATTGGTACCGACGCTGAAGAAGTCCACCTCGCGCGCCAGCACCGGCGCCAGCAGCGCGGCGGACGGCACCTCGACCATGATGCCCAGCTGGAGATCATGCTCGCCGCCCAGCTCCGCACAGAGTTCGAGGGTGAGATCACGGGCCTGCCGCCACTCCTCCACCTGCCCGACCATGGGGAACATGATGCGCAGCGGGCGGCCGGCGGCGGCAGTCAGCAGGGCGCGCAGCTGGGTGCGGAAAATCTGCGGGCGCTGCAGCGTGAGGCGCACGCCACGGATGCCCAGGTAGGGGTTGGTTTCCTCGGGGATCGGCCAGTACGGCAGCGGCTTGTCGCCGCCCACATCGAGTGTGCGTGCCACCAGCGGGCGGCCGTCGAGGGCGTCGAGGACGCGCCGGTATTCGAGCTCCTGGGTCGCCTGGTCCGGCGCCTGGGGGTTGTCCATGAAGACGAACTCGGTGCGCAGCAGGCCCACGCCCTCCGCCCCCAACTCCACGGCATTCGCCGCACCGGCGGTGTCGCCAAGGTTGGCGCAGACTTCCACGGCATGGCCGTCGCGGGTGACTGCCGGCTCATGACGGCGCGCCTCGGCTTGTTCGGCGCGGCGCTGGCGCAGGTCGCGTTGGGCGGCAGCGGCGTGCAGCGTTTGCGCATCCGGCGCGATGCTCAGCTCGCCCTTCTCGCCATCCAGCAGCAGGGCCGTGCCGGACTCCAGCGCCAGCACGCTTGCCCCGGCGCCTACCAGTGCGGGAATGCCCAGCGCGCGAGCGATGATCGCGCTGTGCGAAGTCGCACCGCCGCGCGCGGTGACTATGCCAGCCACGCGTTCCGGGTCCAGTCGCGCCACGTCGGACGGGCCGACTTCATCCATCACCAGGATGTAGGGCTCGTCGGGTTCCACGGCGCTCTCGACGCCACACAGGCGCGCCAGCACCCGCCGACCGACGTCGCGCAGGTCCGCCGCACGCTCGGCCAGCAGCGCGTCACGCAGAGCCTCCTGCTCGCCGGCCACGCGCTCGATCACCTGGCTCCAGGCCGCTTCGGCGCTGGCGCCCTCGACCAGCCACGCCTGCACCTCGGCGAGCAGTTCGGGGTCGTCCAGCAGGGCCTGGTGGGTGACGAAGATGTCGCGGATCGCCTTGACCTGGCTGCGCTCGACCAGGGTTTCGATCTCCCGGCTGATGGCCGTGCGCGCCTCGTCCAGGCGCCGGCGTTCGGCTTCCGCTGACTCGCCGCGCGCGTCGAACTCGAAGGCACGGGCGACCTGCACGTAGGCCGGGCCATGGGCAATCCCCGGCGACGCGGGGATGGCCTGGAGCTGCGCGCCCGCTTCGGGAGCCCGCACGGCCTGCAATTCCTGCTCGTCCAACTGGACGCTTTCGACGACCGGTTCGAGGGATTCCGGCAGCGGCTCGACCTCTTCGCCCAGCCCCTGTTCCACTGCCACGCGGACGGCAAGCAGCGCAGCGTCAGCGATCTCCGGTTCGGCGAAGAACTCCAGCATCTGCCCACGTCGCGCACCGAGGCTGAGCAGCTTGCTCAGACTACGGATCGACACCGGGGCGCTGTCGCCCTCGGCGATGCGCACGCGGATATCTCCGCTGAAGTCCCGCGCCAGCAGCATCAGCACCTGCGCCGGGCGGGCGTGAAGACCATGGGGGTTCGCCAGCGGAACACGGATGCTCGGCCAGTCCACCGGCAATTCGCCGCCCAGGGCCTCAAGCACCGCGCGAACGGAAGTGGTACCCGCCAGCTCGCCGGCACGGCCATCCACCAGCAGGTCGCACAGGCGCGCGAATACCGCTTCATGGGCATCGCCCTGGCGAGCCAGACAGAACAGGCCGTGCACCGGCTGGCCGGCGTGGCTCAGCTCGCGCATGGGGGTGACGAAGACGAGGCCGGGTCGCGTGACGCATTGCTCGCTGTCCTGCCACCAGAGCCCGGCGCCCAGCGGCAGGGCTTCCTGGCCGTGCAGCGCGGCAGCGAAGCCGGGCACGACGCAGCCGGCCTTCTTCAGGCGGCGGGCGCCGACCAGCGCCAGTTCGTCGAAATCCTCGGCCGCGACACCGAGCCCGACCAGTTGCTCGTCGAACAACAACGGCTGCGACGCCCCACCTTGCAACAACTGCAGCAGGTCTTCGGGCTTCTGCGCTGCACGCAGCGCCGCACCTACCTCGCCGTCACCCAGCGCACGGGTGAGCAGTTGCAGCAGGCGCAGGTGTTCGTCGGACTTGGCGGCAATGGCGATAGCCAGGTGAACGGTCTGCCCGTCGCCCCATTGCACGCCCTCGGGGAAGTGCATCAGGCGCACGCCGGTGCGCTGCACCAGATGGCGCGTGTCCGGAGTGCCGTGGGGGATGGCGATGCCCTGTCCGAGGTAGGTGGAGCCCTGCGCCTCGCGGGCCTGTATCCCGGCGAGGTAGCCCGGAGCAACCAGGCCGTCGTCTTCGAGGGCAGAGCCGAGCATGGCCAGGGCGGCCTGCTTGTCGGCAGCGCGCTGGCCCATGCGGACCTGCTGCGCGTTGAATTCGAGCATCGCTTGTCTCCTCACCGGCGTTCGCACGCGCCGGCGCTGGGGCGGTTATCCGCTTGTACGGTGATCAGCTTAGAGGTTGCGGCGCAGGAACAGGGTTCAGGCAATACTGCGTGCGCAATGCTGAATCGTTTCACCTATTGAGACTGGCACGTTACTCGATAATGCGTGATCCTTGAAGCCCCCAATTGTCGGCAGCATCCCGCGTTGAAACTCACTGATATCGCCCGCCTGGCCGGTGTTTCGGTCACCACCGCCAGCTACGTGATCAACGGCAAGGCCGTCCAGCGTCGCATCAGCGCCGCCACGGTGGAGCGCGTGCGCGCGGTGATCGAGGAGCACGGCTACCACCCGGACCAGCAGGCCGCCAGCCTGCGCCGCGGGCAGACCCGCACTCTGGGCTTCATCCTGCCGGACCTGGAAAACCCCAGTTACGCCAAGCTCGCCAAGCTGCTCGAACAGGGCGCCCGGGCACGCGGCTACCAGCTGCTGATCGCCTGCTCCGACGACGAACCGGACACCGAGCGCCAGGTACTCAACCTGTTCCGCGCGCGACGTTGCGACGCACTGATCGTCGCCAGCTGCCTGCCCAGTGTGGACGACAGCCACGCGCGCCTGCAGGCCGACGGCGTGCCGATCATTGCCGTGGACCGCCAACTCGACCCGCAACGCTTCTGCTCGGTGGTGAGCGACGACCGCGACGCCAGCCAGCGTCTCACTGCCAGCCTGCTCAAGCCGGCGCCGCGCAGCATCGCCCTGCTCGGCGCACGACCGGAGCTGATCATCTCCCAGGAGCGCGCCGCAGGCTTCCGCAGTGCGCTGCGCGACTACCAGGGCCAGGTGCTGATCGAGCACGGCGAGACCTTCAGCCGCCCCTGCGGCCGCCGCCTGATGGAAGAGCTGCTGGCCGGCCAGGGGCAGTTGCCCGACGCGCTGATCACCACCTCCTACGTGCTGCTCGAGGGCGTCTTCGACGTGCTCCAGGCCCTGCCCAACGGCTGGCCGGCGGACTTGCGCATCGCCACCTTCGGCGATACCCAACTGCTGGACTTCGTGCCGCTGAAGGTCAACGCCATTTCCCAGCAGCACGCGCTGATCGCCGAGCGCGCGCTGGACCTGGCGCTGGCCGCCATCGAACAGAACAGCTACACCCCTGGCGTCCACCCGATCCCGCGCAACCTCAAGCTGCGCACGGAGTGAACCGATGCGCCTGATCGATACCCACAACCACCTCGACTGCCCGGACTTCGAGCAGGACCGCGCCGCCGTGCTGCAGCGCAGCCGCGAGCTGGGTGTGGAGCGACAGGTGCTACTGGGAGTGTTCCGCGAGAACTGGGAGGACGTCTGGGCGCTGGTGGAAACCGAGCCTGACCTGTACGCCGCCCTCGGACTGCACCCGATCTACCTGGCACAGCACCGGCCGGAACATCTGACAGCGCTCCGCGAGTGGCTGCAGCGCCTGGCCGGACACCCGAAGCTCTGCGCGGTCGGCGAGATCGGGCTGGACTATTACCTGGAAGACCTCGACCGCGATGGCCAGCAGGCCATCTTCGAGGAACAGCTGCGCATCGCCATCGATTTCGAGCTGCCGGTGCTGCTCCACGTACGCCGCGCCCATGCAGCGATGATCGCAACGCTCAAGCGCTACAGGCCCGCGCGCCAGGGCATCATCCACGCCTTCGCCGGCAGCCGCGAGGAAGCCCGCGAATACCTCAAGCTGGGTTTCCGCCTGGGCCTGGGCGGCGCGCCGACCTGGCCGCAGGCCAACCGCCTGCGCAAGGTGGTGCCGGAGATTCCGCTGGAGTCCATCGTGCTGGAGACCGACTCGCCGGACATGGCGCCGTCGATGTACCCCGGCGTGCGCAACAGCCCGGAGCACCTGCCGGAGATCTGCGCGGCGCTGGCGGAGCTCAAGGGCGTCAGCGCGGATGAACTGGCCAGCGCCAGCACGCGCAATGCGATGGAATTGTTTGGCTGGAGCTGAGCGGTTGCTCTTCTTAGGAGCGAGCTTGCTCGCGAACCACACGAGGATGGAGTGACCTGCCGAATCTGTTCGCGAGCAAGCTCGCTCCTACAGGAAGCCGGCAAGCGGATTCACCGACAAACCGATGCCCGTGAGATGGGGTGCATCCGTGCGACCCACGGACATCGGCCTGCTGGCGAAAACCTGGTAACGGGGCGGATCACAGCATCCGCCCCGGAGTCAGTGACGATCAGACGCGGAACGCGCCGATCAGTCGCTTGAGTTCCACCACCTGCCCAGCCAGTTCGCGGCTGGCGCGCTCTGTCTCGCTGGCGCCTTCGGAGGTGCGCTCGCCGGCTTGGTTGATCTCGACGATGTTCTGGTCGATGTCATGGGCCACGGCGGTCTGCTGCTCGGCTGCGGCGGCGATCTGCTGGTTCTGGTCGACGATGGCGCCCACCGCCTGGAGGATGTTCTCCAGCGCCAGCTGTACCTGGGCCGACTGGCTGACGGTACCGTCAGCGGTCTGGTGACTGCTGCCCATGGCCTTCACCGCCGCGCCCACGCCGTTCTGCAGGCGCGCGATCATCTGCTCGATCTCTTCGGTGGACTGCTGGGTGCGCTTGGCCAGGGTACGTACTTCGTCGGCCACGACCGCGAAGCCCCTGCCCTGCTCACCGGCGCGCGCAGCCTCGATGGCAGCGTTGAGCGCCAACAGGTTGGTCTGCTCGGCAATGCCCTTGATCACGTCCAATACACGGCTGATGGAGGCGCTGTCGGCGGCCAGTTGGTTGATCACCGCCACCGACTCGTCGATCTCGCCAGCCAGGCGCTGGATGCTGCCCACCTGGGACTCCACCAGGGCACGGCCGCTGGTGGTTTCCAGGTTCACGTTGTGCGCGCTACCCACCGCCACGGCGGCACTGCGCGCGACCTCCTGGGCGGTCGCGGCCATCTGGTTCATCGCCGTGGCGACCTGCTCGATCTGGTTGCGCTGGCCGGCCACCGCCTGGTTGCTTTCAGCGGACACCGACTCCACTCGCACGGTCTGCCGCTCCACCTCGCTGACGGTGCGACCGACCTGCTCGATCAGGTCGTGGATCTTCGAAACGGTCTGATTGAAAGCATCGCCCAGCTCACCCAACTCATCGCGGCTCTGGGCCTGGAAATTGACGGTCATGTCGCCAGCGGCAACCCGCTCCATCATCTTGCCCAGGCTCTTCAGGGTGGTGCGGGTGGAAACGTAGAAGCCGCCGTAGAGGTAGACGATGGAGACGAACACCACCAGCAGAGCGACGACCAGCAGCACCATCTGCCGCTGCTTGCTGGCCAGGCGGGACTGCAACTGGCCATCAAAGAATTGCAGGACATGGTCATCCAGGCGATAGGTCTGATCCATCGCCTTGCTGACCTGCTCGTAGAAGTCGAGCCACGGCGTGTCGAGGGTGTCGGCCATCACCACCTTGTCCTCGAACAGTTTGCCCATGCTCTTGATCGTTTCGCGGCTCGCCTGGGCGTCGTCGGACAGCGCGCTCTGCGCCGCCGGGCTCGCGCCCAGGGCTTCCTGCAGCTTGAGCCCGTACTCGGCGTGCAGCTTCTCCAGCTCCTGCAGCAGGTCATCCAGCTTGCCGCTGGTGGAAGAGTTGAGGAAACCCTGCCCCAGCGCGCTGGCCCCCATGGTGCGCCCCTGGCTGAGGGTTTCGGTAACCTGCGGGGTACCGGAGGTGATCAGCTCGGCGAGCTGGCGCAGGTCGCGGGCGTCGTCCTGGCTCAGGCCGGCCTGGGATACCAGCAGCTTGTTGAAGACCTGCACTTCGCTGAGCAGGCGCGCGGCCATGGCCGACTTGCTCTGCAGCGAACCCTCGGCGTCCACACCCTTCAAGCTGGCCAGCAGTTCGTCGCGCTTGGCATTGAACTCGGCGATCTGCTCGGCGTCCTGCGTGACCGGCTGCAAAGCGCCGATCTGTGCCTGCAGGTCCTTGTGCAATTGGCCGATACGCGAATCGATGCCGGCGGACTTGTTGGACTGTCCGAGAATCCCATTGATCTGCAACAGGTCGTTGTAGGACTCGAGGTGGCGGCGAATCTTCAGGCCGTCGCTGATCAGCGACAGGCTTTCCAGTTCGGCGCGGGTACTGACGAACTGCCCGTAGGAGTCGCGCACCAGGTAGAAGTTGGTAATCAGCATCGGCAGAAAGAACAGCACACTGATCAGGCTGAACTTCATACCGAAGCTCAGACGGTTCATCAGCGCGATGGCCGGATAGAGCACGGTCCTCACGAAAGACGTCTCCTGTTCCCGTTATTGTTATGTTGCTTGTCGGGGATGGTGCAGCGCGCCCCTGGACGGGTCGTCGCCGCGCGCGCTCACCAGAGCGGCCACTGTCGTGCAGCGGCCGTCACCTCACGCTTCGAGTGCGATGTGTACCTGATATCGGCGGGGAGTTCTGTAACTTAAGGTTAAAATGCCATCATCGGACCGGCGGGCGCCGGCCCGATTCGCGGGATCAGAGCAGCAGCGTCCACACCGCAAAGATGGCGTACCAGAGCACGGCAGAGCGCACCAGCAGCTGCCACAGCGCATCCAGGCTGGCGACGCCCTTGGCGCCCAGGCCACCTTCGTTGAAGTCTTCGGCCACATAGCCGGCGCGGGCCAGCAGACGAGCGGCAGGTACGTCCCAGGCAAGCAGGTCATGCAGCAGTGTGCGGGTCACCGCGACGAAGTTGCCTACGAGGGCGAAACTCAGCACCAGCGCGCGCGACGGCAACCAGTCGAAGGCATGCCGCAGTTGCACGGTGCGCTCGCGCAGTTCCGGCTGGCGCGCCTGCTCGGCGGCGATGGCGAGCAGGCGGTAGGCCAGCGCAGCCACCGGGCCGAGCAGCGCGTACCAGAAGATCACGGCGAAGAAGGCCTGGTAGGCCTCCCACACCAGCGTGCCCTGCACCACGGCCAGCAGGTCGTCGTCACCGTCTGCCTGCACCTGCACGCCCAGGTCGCGCTCGGCGACGTGATAGGCGGCCTGGGCATCCTCGCGGCGCCAGGCATCGCGGAACGGCCCGATGGCCCGCAGCACGTCGCCGCGCCCCAGGCTCCAGACCACCACCAGCAACTGCACCGGCAGCGCCAGCAGGCCATAGGCGACCGGTTCGAGAAGGGTCAGCAGCAGCGCCAGCAACAGCAGCGGCGGCAGGACCGCCACCAGCAGGCCGAGCCAGGGTTGCGCCACCAGCGACTTCACGCCGCCCACGGCATCCAGCCAGCCGAGCCACCAGCCGTCGCGCTGAACCTTTGCGCGCCAACCGGAGAACTTCTCGACCAGCAGGACCAGCAACAGCACCAGGAAACTCATGTCGGCTCCTTCTTCAGGCCGGCGCCAATATCGGCAAAGTAGCGCGTCCAGTCGAACGCCTCGCCCGGGTCGGTCTTGCGCTCCGGGGCAATATCGCAGTGGCCCTGGATGCGTTCCGGGGTGATAGCCGGGTACACCTTGCGCAATTGCCGTGTCAGCTGAGCCAGCACCTCGTACTGACGCTCGCTGTAAGGCTCGGTATCGGTGCCTTCGAGCTCGATGCCGATGGAGAAGTCGTTGCAGTTCTCCCGGCCGTCGAAGCGCGACACGCCGGCATGCCAGGCGCGCGAGTTGCAGGAAACGAACTGGAACAGCGAACCATCGCGCTCGATGAGGAAATGCGCCGAGACGGTCAGGCTGCAGATGCTGGCGAAGTACGGATGCTCATCGGCGTCCAGGCGGTTCTGGAAGAACTCCTGCACCTTGCAGGTACCGAACTGGCCGGGCGGCAGGCTGATGTTATGGATGACCAGCAGCGAGACTTCCTCGCCGTCGGGGCGCGCGTTGAAGTTCGGCGAGGGGCAGCGCTGGGCTTCGAGGCACCAGCCGGATTCGGGGTCGATCTGCATGGAGACTCCTTGGCAGAGCCCCACTCTAAAGCAGGCGACGGGGGAAATGAACTCGCTGGCACGCGGCCAGCGGGCTCAGAGCCTGCTTACGATCTCGCGAGCTAGAGCAGAACGAGACCGATTTCAACGCAGTTGGCGACGCGCAGCAGATCGCAAGCAGGTTCTCAGGCGTTCTTCAGGCGCCGCAGGTTGCCGATCACCGACTCCAGGGCGCGATCGAACAGCAGCGCGTCGTCGAGCAGGCGCACGGCGTTGCGGCGGAACTCGACGGCCAGGCTCATGCGGGTCTTCTCCAGCACCTTCATGCCGGTGCGATTGACGAAGATGTAGCGACCGCTCGGGCGAATTACCGCAGCCAGCTTGCAGCGCAGCTTGTGCTCTTCGTCTTCCTGAATTTCCACCCAACTGCCGACGCGCAGGTCGTCGACCTTGCGCAGCGACTCATCGTCGTCGGCAAAGGCCTCCTCAGGCTCTAGGGCAGAGGTCGGCTCCGGCGAGGCGAGGACAATCTCCTCGACTACGGCAACCATGGCCGGCTGTGCAGCAGCAGGCGCGACGGCTGCCGGCGCATCCAGCGGGTCGTCGAGCAGCGGCAGGTCGTCTTCCAGATCGAGCAGCGGAGATTCCTCGACCTGCTTGTAGCGCTGGAAGGCCTGCACATGCAGCCCCTCCAGGCGACTGAAGAATTCGCCGGTGGAGAACGGATCGAAGGCGGCCGAAGCCAGACCCTCGCGCAGCGACTTGAGCAGTTGCGGAACCATTTCCAGCAGGCGCAGGCGCGAATCCGGATCTTCGTGGGGCTCCACGCTCCAGATCAGGCCATCCATGGTCGCCAACGCAGCTTCCCACTCGCTGGAGTGAGTGCCGTGCTTCAGGCAGGTCAGCAGCAGGACCTGGCTCCAGGCCTCCTGCAGCAGGCGCACCACCACTTCGGGCAGGGTGCGACCCAGCAGGCGCTCATTTAGCACGCCTTCCACGTCCTGGCGGGCCAGTTCGGCGCGCGCACGGCCTTCCTCAGCATCGCGGGTGCGCTGCTCCAGCAGGTCGCTGCGACGGCGCTCGTCGCCGGTGAAGGAGATGAACTCGTCGAGCAGCTCGGAGAAGATCGCCGGGTCATCGACGAAGTCGTTCAGCAGGCGCATCACCACCTGCTCGATCTTCTGGTACAGGTGGTCGCGCTGGCCATCGGATTGCTCGGCCCAGCCCAGGGCGGCCGACGCGATCTCGTTGAGCAGGCGACGCGCCGGGTGGCTGCCACGGCTGAAGAAGTTCTTGTCGAGGACCGCAACCTTGAGCATCGGGATCTGCATGCGGCCGATCAACGCCTTGAGCGAGTCCGGCAGGGTGCGGTCATCGAGAATGAATTCGAAGAGCATGGAGACGAGGTTGATGACGTCCTCGTCCACCTGGCCGACCACGCGGGAACGGCCGCTCTTGCTGCTGACGCGGGTCAGCAGGTGATCCAGGTGCTGGCGCACGTCGATCTCGTCGATGCTCTGCGCCGGCAGGTGCGACTGCAGGTGGGACAGCAGGCGCATCAGGTCGTTACTGGAGATCGGCACCGCATCGGCCGGCATCGGGCGTGCCGGGGCGGCACTGCCGCGGACTTCGGACAGCAGATCGCGCAAGGCGGAGAAGGCGGCCTGACTGTCGGCGTCCATATACTGGCCAGCGACCTGCTCGCCCGTTTCGGCGGCGGCGGCGGAAGCGGGCGCGGCACCCTGGCTGCTGGCCACGGTACGTTGCGGCGGGCGACGCAGCGGGACGGATTTCAGCTCCGGCAGCACGCCCAGGGCGATCAGTGTCTGGTTGGCTTCCGCGTACAGGTGCTCGGCGTCGGCCAGCACGTACTTCTCGAAGAGCTTGAGGATGATCAGCTTGACCTTGATCTCCACGCCCAGGCCACGGCAGGCATCGAGGAAAGCCTCGCACAGCTGGCGCGGACCGAGCGGGTTACTCTTGTCCTCGACCTTCTTGCTGACCAAGGTATTGATACGGGTGGTGAGGTGCGTGAGGGCGACACCGTCGCGGCTCATCACCTTGGCAACCATGGCGTCCAGGGCGACAGACTCTTCCAGCTCGTCGTTCTGCACCAGGGTGAGATTCTCGTAGGACACCGTGTCCAGCACCGGCGCGCGGCCGATTTCGTACTGGTTCAGGTTGGCGAAATTCTCGAAGACTTTCTGCAGGAAGCCGCGTTCAATCCCCTTGCGCTTGAGGCGCAGGTCACGCATGGCTTCGAAGTAGGCGCTCTGTTCGGCGTTGTTGGCGGCGCGATCGGCCATCTCGAACAGGGTGTCATCGGCGTTGTCGAACAGGGCCTGCATGGCATGACGCAGTTGGACGGCGACCTTATCGCGGACAGCGACGAGCCCCGCCGGAATGCGTCCAGCGAACGAATTCTGCGAGGGCTCCGTGGCCGGCTTGTTCAGCGGCACTACGTTCGCGTCGTTCTGCATCGCAAGTCTCCTGCCGTCAGACCTGTCTGGCGGCACCAACAGTCATCGAAGCGTCATCCGTAACGTCAATTTAGTGGCGTCAAAAAGCGGAAAGGTTCAACGTCATTATAGGGAAGCTTCCTACACAACCAAGAGACATTTCACGCATTCTTGAAGAAATTCACACTGAAGCGCCCGCCGTCCGTCCGACAGTTCGCACGGAGGTCCAAAAAAACACCCTGCCCTGCACGCCGCGCGCTGTCGCCCGTATAATCGCGCCACTGCGAACAGGAGCCTTCCATGCCGAACCTCACCCTCGCCGAGCTTTCCGGGGAAATCCAGGCCAACGTCCGCGCCGCACTGGCCGAAGACGTCGGCAGCGGCGACATCACCGCCCAGTTGATCCCCGCCGAGCGCGACGCCAGCGCCCGCATCATCACCCGCGAGAACGCCGTCATCGCCGGCACCGCCTGGGTCGACGAGGTATTCCGCCAGGCCGACCCGCGCGTGCAGGTGAAATGGCAGGTCCGCGACGGCGAGCAGGTCAGCGCGGACCAGACCCTGTTCACCCTGGAAGGCCCGGCCCGCGCCCTGCTCACCGGCGAACGCAGCGCGCTGAACTTCCTCCAGCTGCTCTCCGGCACCGCGACCCGCGCCCGCCACTATGCCGATCTGGTGGATGGCACCGGCGTGAAGCTGCTCGACACCCGCAAGACCCTGCCCGGCCTGCGCCTGGCGCAAAAGTACGCGATCACCTGTGGCGGCTGCCATAACCACCGTATCGGCCTGTACGACGCTTTCCTGATCAAGGAAAACCACATCGCTGCCTGCGGCGGCATCGCCCAGGCCATCGCAACGGCCCAGCAGATCGCCCCCGGCAAGCCGGTGGAGATCGAAGTGGAAGACCTGGACGAACTGCGCCAGGCACTGGAGGCCGGCGCCGATATCGTCATGCTCGACGAGCTGAGTCTGGACGACATGCGCACCGCCGTCGCCCTCACCGCAGGCCGCGCCAAGCTGGAAGCCTCAGGCGGTATCACCGAGAGCAGCCTGCGCACCATCGCCGAGACCGGCGTGGACTACATCTCCATCGGCACCCTGACCAAGGACGTCAAGGCGCTGGATCTGTCGATGCGGCTGAGCCTGTAAAATTTCCTACTCGCGTTCACGCCGCCCCTGATAGTGCCGATTCCTGTGCCTCTGACATACTCAGACGCTCACGAATCGGCAAACAGCGAAGAGAGCAAGAGCGCGATCATGACGAAAAGGATTCTGCTGACTGGTGGCTGTGGCTACATCGGCTCCCACATCTGCCTGGAACTGATCGAGCAGGGCTTCCACCCCATCGTCCTCGACAACCTCAGCAATAGCTCGCCCATCCCGCTGCAACGCATCGAGCAACTCACCGGCCAGGCAATCCCTTTCGTGAAAGGCGATGTCCGTGACGAGGCCGTCCTCGACCGACTGTTTGGTGAACACGAGATCGATGCCGCCATTCACCTTGCCGGCCTGAAGTCCGTCGCCGAATCGGTCGCCGATCCCATCGCCTACTACCAGACCAACTTCGCCGGCACCGTCACCCTCTGCCAGGTCATGCAACGCCATGGCGTGAAGCGCTTCATCTATAGCTCTTCAGCCACGGTCTACGGCCTGGCAGCCGAAAGCCCGATCCGCGAGGACGCCCCCACCGGCCCGGCCAGCCCCTACGGCCAATCCAAGCTGATGGCGGAAATCGCCCTGCGCGACATAGCCCACGCCGACCCGCAGTGGACCATGGCCATCCTGCGCTACTTCAACCCGGTGGGTGCCCACGCCAGCGGACGCATCGGCGAAGACCCCAACGGCATCCCCAACAACCTGATGCCCTATATCTCCCAGGTCGCCACCGGCAAGCAGCCTTTCATCCGCGTCTTCGGCAACGACTACCCCACCCCGGACGGCACTGGCGTACGCGACTATCTGCACGTCGTCGACCTGGCCAACGCTCACCTCAGCGCCCTGCGCTGGCTGGACCGAGCCAGCGGCGCAAAGACCTTCAACCTCGGCACCGGCCGCGGCTACAGCGTGCTTGAAATCATCCATGCCTATGAAAAGGCCTGCGGCCGCGAACTGCCCTTCCAGTTCCTGCCCCGCCGCGACGGCGACATCGCCAGCTACCACGCCGACCCGACCCTCGCCGGCGCAGAACTGCGCTGGAGCGCCACCCGCGACATCGAAGACATGTGCCGCGATGCGTGGAACTGGCAGAGCCAGAATCCCAGCGGCTACGCCTGACTACTTCTCACTGGCCGGAAAACAAAAAGCCCCGCTCGAAAGCGGGGCTTTTTGCTGAAGATGGTGCCGGTAAGAGGAATCGAACCCCCGACCTTCTCATTACGAATGAGCTGCTCTACCGACTGAGCTACACCGGCGGCGGGCGTAAGCTACCACCACACTCCCATCTAGGCAATTGCCCCGCTTTTGCGGGCAATGGGCGAGAGTTCAGT
This sequence comes from Pseudomonas sp. PDM18, assembly GCF_014852585.1. GTDB lineage: Bacteria > Pseudomonadota > Gammaproteobacteria > Pseudomonadales > Pseudomonadaceae > Pseudomonas. Next base: position 246,515 of record NZ_JACVBX010000003.1, read on the forward strand.
CACATATTGTCTCACCTGCGTTTCAGAGAATTCCCACGACCAGTAAAACTCGACAGAATGGCCGGACTCTTTTTTGCCCGGACATTTCGATGAGCGCACTCGACCAACTCCGCACCAGGATCGCCGCCGGATCCGCCGTCGTGGGCATCTATGGGCTGGGCTATGTCGGCCTCCCCCTCGCGCTGCGTTTTTCCGAAGTCGGCATCAAGGTGATCGGTTTCGACATCGACGAAACCAAGGTCAGCGCCTTGAACGAGGGCCGCAGCTATATCGAGCGCCTGGGGCCTGAGCTGATCGAGGCCGCCAGGGCCACGGGATTCGAAGCGACCCGCGACTTCTCCCGCAGCCATGAAGCGGACGTCCTGATCATCTGCGTCCCCACGCCTCTGGACCGCCACCATGAGCCGGATCTGAGCTTCGTGATCAACACCACTGAAGCCATCCTGCCGCACTTCCGCGAAGGCCAGTTGCTCAGCCTGGAAAGCACCACCTGGCCGGGCACGACGGAGGAAGAACTCGCTCCGCGCCTGGCCCGGCACGGCTTCATTCCCGGAGAGAACTGCGCACTGGTGTTTTCTCCGGAACGAGAAGACCCGGGCAACCCGCGCTTCGGCACCCGTGATATCCCGAAAGTCATTGGTGGCATGACCGCCAGTTGCCTGGAGCTGGGCAGCGCCATCTACGCCCATGCGATCAATACCATGGTCCCGGTGAGCAGCCCCCGCGCCGCGGAGATGACCAAGCTGCTGGAGAACATCCACCGCGCGGTGAACATCGGCCTGGTCAACGAGATGAAAATCGTTGCGGACAAGATGAGCATCGACATCCACGAAGTCATCCGCGCCGCCGCCACCAAGCCGTTCGGTTTCGTGCCCTACACCCCCGGTCCGGGGCTGGGCGGCCACTGCATTCCGATCGACCCGTTCTACCTGACCTGGAAGGCCAAGGAGTACGGCGTCAATACCCGATTCATCGAGCTGGCGGGCGAGATCAACCACTACATGCCCAAGTGGGTTGTACAGAAAGTAATGGACGCCCTGAACAACCTGGGCAAGGCGGTTAAAGGGAGCCGCATTCTCGTGCTGGGCATTGCCTACAAGAAAAACATCGATGACTCGCGGGAATCTCCGGCCATCGAAATCATGCAGTTGCTGACCAACAAAGGCGCCGACGTCGAATACTCCGACCCACATATTCCGGTATTCCCCAAGAAGCGCGACTATTCATTTGATCGCACCAGTGTTGAGCTGACACCCGACTCGATCAAAGGTTTCGACTGCGTCGTGCTGACCACGGACCATGATGGATTCGACTATGAGGAGCTAGGACTGCATGCACATTTGATTATCGACACCAGAGGTGTATTCCCTTCTAAAAAAGCCGTCCAAGCGTGATAGCCAATATGCCCGACACCCGTGATATGAATTGGAGCGACTTGTACGAAAACAATATTCGCTCGTATCAGAAAGGCCGACCCAAGCGCGGCATTTTTATAGCCGACCACTTGATTCGGACAGGACTTCACGAGCAAATAGAGAGCTTTCTCGAAGAAGGCTCATTCAGTGCAAAGGACTCGATCTATCTTGCCGAGAGATTTCGCGGAAAATATTGCATTGCCACCGACCTCAATGAGTCAGCGATGAAAGGCGCTGCGCATTCACAGGTGAGCTCATGCGTGGCTGATGCATTCAAACTTCCGTTTTCAGATCGACAATTTTCGGTAACCTTTCACTCCGGCCTCATCGTGCTTTTCCATAACGAAGAGGCGATTCGTATCGTAGAAGAGCAATTGAGGGTCACCGCGAAGATTGCCTTTGTTTTTGCTCATAATCAGCACAACCGAGTGGACAATCTCGCCAGCCTGTTGAAGCGGATCGCCGGAAAAAGGATCTTCACATTCAGGCGTTTCACTACTGCCGATCTGCAAGCCATTGGCGAGCGAACAGGCTGTTCCTTCGAGATCGTGGCGTACGACAACATGCTGGAAAATTTCGTCAGCAGGAATGTTCCCTGGCTACTGCCCACCGTGAGGCTCCTGAGGCTGCACCGTATCAAAGCGCTGGCCAATGAACTGGTCTTGATCATTACGCCATGAGACATGTCGTCTTGGGAGGCAGTGCAAACGCACTTGCGATTTGCAGGCAACTGGACTCGCCTGGCACCGTTCTGGTGGACGTTCAGGAGCGGGCGCCAGCTCACCGGACCCGTTACACAGAGTCCGTCACCCTGACATCCGATGCCGCCGAGGATATTCTCAGAACGCTCCTCGACCTGCCATCCGAGCAGCCTCGGATTCTTTATCCAACCAGTGACTTCTGGTTGGAGTTCATTTCCCAGCATGCTCAAACATTGCGGGAAAACGGCTTTCTTTTCTTCCAGAAGTCGTGTGATTGCGCGGAAATCTTGCTCGACAAGTTGAAATTCTTCGAAGTGATGAACCGCAGGTTTCAGGTGCCTCACACCGAAGCAGCAGAAGGCTTTGCAGAGTCCGCAACGGAAATAGTCAAACCTCGCCGGGCATTCATTGGCGGGAAGCTTTCCCAGAAAGGATTCCGCAGCAACGCTCCAGGCCTCTCCAGCACCCACATCAGACAACAACGACTGAATTCAGACCTGCACAATCATCTGTCTATTTCTGGCCTGTTCCTGGATGGATCACTCACTGCCAGCATCTGCACTAGGAAAGTCCTTGAGTATCCACATCCTGGCGGAACGGCAGTTATGGTCTCGACCATTGACTCAAAGGAACTCATAGCTCGCCTCGAAGTCCTCGCCCAACAAGCACTGCGGCACCTAGACTATGAAGGAATATTCGAACTGGAGGCTATTCTCCAGGAGGGCGAACTCTGGCTGCTTGAGATAAATGGTCGATTCTGGCTGCAACACGCCATGGGCAGTAATCGGAAAGTAAATTTCTCAAGGGCTTACGCAGAGGCACTGCTCGGCAATGTGCCTGCCTCTTCTACACTAAATGCCGACAAGGTCGTGTGGATTCATGAGGGCATGCCAGTTGCTTTTTTGAAAGCTTCCCGCGCTTCCAAGATAGATGCCATCAAAACCATGTTCGGCAAGGGTCAATGGATCTTCGCTCACTTCAATCGCAAAGACTATATGCCATTCATTGAATTCATAAAATGCAAACTGGCAAACTGATTAAAAAGGCCATCGCGCCGCTTACGGCGATCCTTTTTCTAGCTTTCTGTTATCTGCACAAGGAAGCCTTCAGGAACCTCACGTCATTCCCGCCAGACAGCCTCCTCTGTATCGTCGCGCTCTATCTGCTCTTCCACCTGACCAATGCTCTGGTACTAAAGCAGTTGAGCGACAAGATCAATCCAGCCGGAAACCTATTGTTCTTCGTCGGGGTAAATCAGATATCGAGCGCTTGGAACTACGTAGCGCCTCTGCGCCTGGCGCAGTTTGGCAGCCGCGCCCTGTTGCTAAAAAAGCACCTGCAAATATCGATTAGTCAGAGCGCCGCGCAATTCAGCATTGCCTCGATCTTCAACGTCATCTGCAACGTCGCTGCAACCCTACTGATATTGTTCATTGAGCCCCAAGCAGTCCCCAACGCTTTGCTACTAACCTTGGCAGGTCTCGCAACACTGGGGGGTATGGCAACCTGTCTTTACTTACCCCGACTCAGCCGCTCGAATGCATCCTGGATGCAAGAACTCGCGGGCCCCTTCCAGGTACTACGGGGCATGGATGCCTTCAAGCTTTTGAGCTTGAACAGCATACAGATCACGCTCTCCACGGCGATTACTTATGTGCTGTTTCAAGGGGCCGGCCTTGTCTTCGAGCTGACCGATTGCATCCTCATCGCCACCGCCAGCGTATTGCTTTCCATCGTATCGCTAACACCAGGCAACCTGGGTTACAAAGAACTTTCCCTGACACTGCTGGGGAGCTGGCTCGGTCTGGAGCAAGGACCATTACTGGCAGCGCTCATGCTCGACAGGGCAATCCAGCTAGGCCTGACACTGTCATTGGCGGCCATCTTCTCACTATCTCTGCAGCGCCTTTCGCCGCCGTAGCTATGAGAGCAGCTCCTGCATGGTGACGATCGAAGCCTGCTCCTTGAGTGCCTGGACGAAAGCAATGAATGCTCCTTTCCCTCGACCCGCAATAAAGCAGGGATGCGAGTAATACACGCCAAACCCCGACTCTCCTATGCTCTGCGCTACTGCATCTTCCATCGACCTGCGCCCTCCAGATGCCACCAACCATTCCAGATAGTCCACGGTGTTGGCCGCCGCCAGCGTCACGGGTATATCGGGCAGCCCACACTGGCGCCGCAGAATCACTCCGCGCATGTCGATGAAGTCGGATAAATAGCGGCATCCCGCCTCGGCAAGCAGTTCATAAGCAGGCTCACTCACTGCAAAACCCGGGCTGCTGAATCCGAAGCCTTCAGCCCCCAGCAATTGCTGATAGCGCTCTATGGCAGGCACGAGAAAGGAGTGCATCTGCGCAGTAGACATGGTGGATGCGGCGTAATGCCACAAACTGTGGTTGAGGCCGCCATGCAGGCCAATTTCATGGCCTCGCTCTTGCGCCTGCCTCAGAGCAGGCCCAGACAATCGTTGCAATTCGGGATTGAGGAGAATGCTTTCGAACAAGCCCAGCCAGCCGATTTTGCTGCGGATCGACAGTTTGGCGGGAGCGCTCGCGGAGGCCGTGTGGAGAGCACCTCTAGTGAGGCGTCGGCGTAGTGCAGCAGGGACACTGACCGAACGCCCCATGTTGGCAAAGATGGTGAAGCGAACACCCAAACTGTCACCCAGCGCAACGACCTCAGCGAGCCGACGGGCGCAAACCGTGGTATCGATATCCAGGCGAATGGCATATCGGCGCGTCACGTGGCAGGACTCTCCAGGCAACTGTCAACCACCCGCGCGGAAGGCGAAGCTTCCGACACCAGGGGCGCTCTGGGAGCCCGGTCATTCAGCGATGCCATGAACGCCAGAACACGCTGCGGCTGGTACTCGGACAAGGTGCAGTTGTCATCCAGGCCCTCTTTGCGCTCTGTCGCCGCCCGCAACAACAAGAGCGGCTTGCCCAGGTAATAGCACTCCTCCTGATTACTGCCGCCGTCGCTCACAACGAATCGTGCAGCCCGCACTAGATGCATGAAGCGCAAATAATCGTAGCGCTGGCGCAACTCGAGTCCTGGTAGCTTCGACAAGCGATCGAACAGCCCGTACTGCCTCAGCTTACGCTCGGTCGGCTTGTGCAGGATGAAGAGCAAGGGGAACTGCCCCGCGACTAACTCAATCAATTCGACGATACGCAGAAGGGCGTTCTTGTCCTTGAGGTTTTCGAAGCGGTGAATGCTGATAATTCCGAAGTCCCCTGGAGGCACCTGAAGATCGAAGTCCTGCGAGCGACTCAACATGATCCGCAGCGAGTCCTGCAGCGTGTTGCCGCCGATATCAATGTTTCGGCCACCTCGATATCCCACCACGTTGCCGAGCGCCCACCCCCCAGGACAGAAACGAATATCGGCCATGCGCCCCACCACGATGCGGATCAGCTCTTCGGGAAACGGATGGAAATAGTTGAAAGAGCGCAGACCGGCCTCTACATGGCCGACTCGCTGTCCACCTATTTTGGCAATGAACGCTCCCAACAGCGTGGAGGCGGTATCACCGTGAACCAGCACTATCCCATTACGCACGGGGAACAAGCTACGACGAGTGCGGAACGCCCGAAACATCACCTTGAGCGACCAGGTCAGCATCTGCCGGATCGAAACGATATCCTGCCCCTCATGCAGAAATACTTCCGGTCCGGCCAACTGGAAGTTCGCCAGGATATCGTCCGTGGTGTCCTTGTGCTGGCCGGTGGAAATGAACCGGTACTCCACACCACGATCACGAAGCTCCATCATCACCGGCGCCATCTTGATCAGCTGTGCTTTGGTGCCCAGCACGACGTAGATCATGTCAGTCCCCGGTACGACTATAGAGCAGGTTGGTGATCTGTTCGGAGACGAGTCCCATCAGGAAGACCATGATGGATGTCGTGAACAGCAACGCACTCATGTTGGTGAAGCGCGAATACTCGATGAAGGTGTAGAGGTAGTACCCCAGGCCCAACGTAAACAGACTGGCACTGATTGGCAGGAATATCTTCAGCGGCGAATACAGCGTGCCGATCTTGAAAATAATCATTAGGAAACGAATGCCATCCCGAACCAGCTTGATATGGCTTTGTGTCCCCGCCAGCCTCGGCTTGACGTCGACGGGCACATAGGCCACGGAGTGACCGGCTCGGAAGAAGCACATGGTCGTGGTAGTCGGATAGGAAAAACCATTGGGCAGCAGGCAGATGAATTCTTCGACCAATGCACGGCGCATAGCGCGGAATCCAGAGGTCAGATCCGCCACAGGCTGCCCCACCATCCAGCTTGCGAGGCGATTGTAGAAAGCGTTAGCCATACCACGATGAACGCCTGCCTGGGCGGTGCCAGAGCGAGAGCCAACGACCAGGTCATAGCCATCGTCGAGCTTACTCAGCAGCAACTCGATATCAGCAGGACGATGCTGCCCATCCGCATCCATGCACACCACTACTTCTCGGCTGGCACTGCGCAGACCACTTTTGATCGCCGCACCGTTACCCTTGCTATAAGGGTGGCGAACCACCTTCGCGCCGAACTCCGCGGCTACGGCGGAGGTTGAATCAGTGGAGCCATCGTCGACCACGATGATTTCCGCCTGCGGATACAACTGCCTCAACTCCGGCAACACCAAGGACAGGCCCTGCATCTCGTTCTTCGCCGGCAAAATGATCGAGATGTCTCTCCCGCTTTTTTCCACTTACCCCTCCTTCCGCTTCGCAGACTCTCTCTCGACGTACTTCATTGCCGCCGCACAACGCTCACGCCGAGCATCGGCCAACCAGGGATTACGCGGCAGGTTCCGGCACATCTCGGTGCCGACGAACTGGCGGGCCTCATCAAATTTCTGCTGGCGCACCCAGTACCCCAGGAGAACTTCCGCTACCCCCGGGTCATTCTTGATGGCCCAGACCTTTTGCAGGTAAAGCATCGCCGTCTGATCATCACCGCGCTCCACAGCCAGACGCTGGAGATTGGAATAAAGGTGCAGCAGATAGCCATTGGCGCCGCCTTTCTCCTGGGCTGAGGCCATCGCTGCCAGCAAGTGTTGTAGATCGTCCAAGCCCAGCGCCTTGCACTGGCCGGACTCGATCTGTTTGAACATACTGGTCAGTGCTGACGGAGCACTGCCCAGATCAGGTCTTGCCGCAAGGCTCAGCGCCTGTTCGTAATGACGGCGCACATCAGCGTCTCGCCCTTCGATGCAAGACAACAACATGGCCTGTACCGCCGATCCGACGCAGTCGGGGCAACGCTCGGTCTGCATCTCCATCACGCGCCCGGCTTCGTAGACCTTTCCTTTGCCCAGGAACATCAGTGCGAGATGCTCTGCCGCTCGGGAAGATCCACGCGCCGTATCGAACCACACCAGCGCCGCGTCCAGAGGCTTGCTCCACAAAGAAGTCACCTGGCACAGAATCGCGAGCATCCCTACGCAATAGGCGGCGACTACGCCAAGAGCGATTTTTCGATAACGGTCTGCTAGGCCAGATACTCCCCAGACGATTGCGAGGCAAGGACCAAACAACGCGACGTAATTGCGGTGTTCAAAGTACAACTCCAGGCCAACCACCGTCGACTCCAGCAAATGGGCAGCGAGGAACCACAGCACAGCGAATGCGAACACAGGAGCGCGACGACGCAAAGTAACGGCCAAGAGCAGGCCACCAATCAGCGCCAGAATTGCCAGCCCATTGCCCCAGCCGAGCATCCGCTGAACTGGATATTGATCATGAAAGGGACTGATTGCGAATGGGTCGGGCAGAAATGCAGCGCGCAGGTAGTCGAACAGCACTACCGACTCAGTCAACAAGCGTTCTTCAAGGGTGAAGTCTCGACCCGAGTAGTCAGTACTGGACAGGCTTCTAATGACCAGATACGCCACTAGCAACAGGGTCGTACCGCCGGTAAGTGACAGGCGCAACCTCCGCCATGGCGCGACCTCCGGGACACCCGCCAGCAGCGTCAACTCCAGTACGAAAACGAAAACCGGCAGTAGTGCCCCGTTTTCCTTGGCAAACATCGACAGGATGGTTGCGCAACCCAACACAGCCAAGGGGTAAAGAGTGCTGACGAATTTTCGCTTATCCAGCGAGCGCAGGGCTCGCAGATAGCCAAACACGCCAAGAAATACGAAGACAGCCGAGAGTCCGGCCATACGCTGGACGGTGATCAGCGAGGTGGTCACCTGAATCGGCAGCACAGACCAGAGAACAGTCACCAGAAGAGCTGTAGAACTCGCACGGGCAGGCGCAACGCCCTTGAGTATCAAGAGGGTGCGAGTCAGCAATAGCACCAATGCTGTGTTGACAACATGCACCGCGATATTGATGCGTAGAAAGTCGGAAACGTTATTTGGCCAATCACTCTGGTTGAGCAGGAAGCTGAACATGCTCAACGGACGCCCGAGCGGGCCGGATATATCCCCCAGTGCATAGATCATTGCAGAGGAAAGATCATGAGCTGCGGTTAAGCCAGATAATGGACGGATATCGTCGTAATAGAACGTACCGGGCAACCCTAGAGAGTAGGCCAGATATAGACAAACTCCCCAGACGAGAGCGGCCACGGTAAGGGAACGATTGAGTTTCAGAGTCACACCCTTGAAGTACAAATAAAAATGGACCGCTAGGCGGTCCATTTTTTAGCTCCGGAGATTACTGGCAAGCCTTCGGCTTGTACTCAGGATCTGCGTTGCTGGAGCAGGTCCACTCACCGCTGGTGCCGTTACGGGTCCAGGAAATGGTTTTACCATTCACTTGGGTCGGTGCGTTAGCGAGAGTACAAACGATACCGCCAGCCTTGGTAGCTACGATGCCGCAGTTGGAGGTAGTAGCCTGCAGGCCGATATCAGCTGCAGAAGTCACGTCCTCATCTTCGTTAATGCGAGTTTCGAAAGCAGTTTTGCCAGCGGAGATTTCGGCCAGACCCGCAGTGATCTTCGCCTTAGCCTGGTACTTGCTGTAAGCCGGGATGGCGATGGCAGCCAGGATGCCGATGATTGCAACCACGATCATGAGTTCGATCAGGGTGAAGCCTTTTTGAGCCTTCATAGTTCTCTCCAGGATTTGTAGAAAGGTCGTTGGACCTGAGTCCTTCAAAGCAGCTTCCGTGCCAAATCTCCTACACCCTGAAAACCGCTACTCTGTAGGAAAACGCAATGTTTCTTGAGAGAAAATTACGCAGGAAGTGACAAAATTTGACAGCCCACTGATGTCAATTTGGCAGAGGTGGGCATCTGCGATATAAGGCACCCTATTCATTGCCAGGCATACTCCATGAACGATCAAGTCGTGCTGTCCGGGCTCGCTCGCCAACTGGTGATTGCCGAGCTGCTGGATGAAAAGAGCGCCCAGCAGGCGCAGCTACAGGCCCAGCGCAACAATCTGTCGCTGGTGACTTATCTGGTGCAGAACAAGCTGGTCAAGAGCAAGCCGCTGACCGAGCTGGCGGCGGACCAGTTCGGTATTGCCTATCTGGACCTTTCCTCGATCGACAAGGACAGCCTGCCCAAGGAGCTGATCAGCGAAAAGCTGGTGCGCCAGCACCGCGTGATGCCGCTGTGGCGCCGGGGCAACAAGCTTTTTGTGGGTCTGTCCGACCCGACCAACCACCAGGCGATCACCGACGTCCAGTTCAGCACTGGCCTGACCACCGAGGCCATCCTGGTCGAGGACGACAAGCTTGGCGATGCCATCGAGAAGCTGTTCGAAAGCGCCAACAGCGGGCTGGATGACCTTGGCGATGTCGACCTCGAAGGCCTCGACATCGAGCACGGCAACACCGAACCCAAGGACGACCCCATTGGCGGTGACGCCGACGACGCGCCGGTGGTGCGCTTCGTCAACAAGATGCTGCTCGACGCCATCAAGGGCGGCTCGTCCGACTTGCACTTCGAGCCCTACGAGAAGATCTACCGCGTCCGCTTCCGTACCGATGGCATGTTGCATGAAACCGCCAAGCCGCCGATCCAGCTGGCCAGCCGTATCTCCGCACGCCTGAAGGTAATGGCCGGTCTGGATATTTCCGAGCGCCGCAAGCCCCAGGACGGCCGTATCAAGATGCGAGTGTCCAAGACCAAGTCCATCGATTTCCGCGTCAACACCCTGCCCACGCTGTGGGGCGAAAAGATCGTGATGCGGATCCTCGACTCCTCCAGCGCGCAGATGGGGATCGACGCGCTGGGCTACGAAGAAGCGCAGAAGCAGCTCTACCTCGATGCATTGAAGCAACCGCAGGGCATGATTCTGGTGACCGGCCCGACTGGCTCGGGCAAGACGGTATCGCTCTATACCGGCCTGAATATCCTCAACACGCCGGACATCAATATCTCCACCGCCGAAGACCCGGTGGAGATCAACCTGGAAGGCATCAACCAGGTCAACGTCAACCCGCGCCAGGGCATGGACTTCGCCCAGGCCCTGCGCGCCTTCCTGCGCCAGGACCCTGACGTGATCATGGTTGGTGAGATCCGCGACCTGGAAACCGCCGAGATCGCCATCAAGGCGGCGCAGACCGGTCACATGGTGATGTCCACCCTGCACACCAACAGCGCAGCCGAAACCCTGACGCGCCTGCTGAACATGGGGGTCGCCTCGTTCAACCTGGCCACCTCGACCAACCTGATCATTGCCCAGCGCCTGGCGCGCAAGCTCTGTCCGCACTGCAAGAAAGAACACGACGTTCCACGGGAAGCCCTGCTGCACGAAGGCTTCCCTGCGGACCAGATCGGCAGCTTCAAGCTCTATTCGCCAGTCGGGTGCGACAATTGCAAAGGTGGATACAAGGGCCGCTTGGGTATTTATGAAGTGGTTAAAATCACGCCTGCGCTGCAACGCATTATCATGGAGGAAGGCAACTCCATTCAGATCGCGGAGCAAGCCCGCAAAGAAGGCTTCAATGACCTGCGTACCTCGGGCCTGCTCAAGGCCATGCAAGGCATCACCAGCCTCGAGGAAGTCAACCGCGTGACCAAGGATTAATCCATGGCGGATAAAGCAGCAAAAATGGGCGTCTTTACCTGGGAAGGTACGGATCGCAAGGGCGGGAAGGTCAAAGGGGAGCTTTCCGGCATGAACACCGCCTTGGTCAAGGCGCAACTGCGCAAGCAGGGCATCAACCCGACCAAGGTGCGCAAGAAGGGCATGTCCCTGCTAAGCGCGGGCAAGAAGATCAAGCCCATGGACATCGCGCTGTTCACCCGGCAGATGGCAACCATGATGGGCTCGGGCGTGCCGCTGCTGCAGTCATTCGACATCATCGGCGAGGGTTTCGACAACCCCAACATGCGCAAGCTGGTGGAGGAGATCAAGCAGGAAGTCGCCGCCGGCAACAGCCTGGCCAACTCCCTGCGCAAGAAGCCGCAGTACTTCGACGACCTGTACTGCAACCTGGTCGATGCCGGTGAGCAATCCGGTGCGCTGGAAACCTTGCTGGATCGCGTGGCGACCTATAAGGAAAAGACCGAATCGCTCAAAGCCAAGATCAAGAAGGCGATGACCTATCCGATCGCGGTCGTGGTGGTTGCAGTCATCGTCTCCGCGATCCTGCTGATCAAGGTGGTGCCACAGTTCCAATCCGTCTTCGCAGGTTTTGGCGCGGAACTACCGGCTTTCACCATGTTCGTGATCCATATTTCCGAAGCGCTACAGACCTGGTGGTTTGTTGTGCTGATCGCCATGTTCGGCTTCGCTTTCGGCTTCCGTGAGTTTCACAAGCGATCCGAAAAATTCCGCGACGCGCTCGACCGTGGATTGCTGAAGATTCCGGTGATCGGCGACATCCTCTACAAATCCGCCGTAGCCCGTTACGCCCGCACGCTCGCCACCACCTTTGCCGCGGGTGTTCCCCTGGTAGAGGCGCTTGATTCCGTAGCCGGCGCAGCCGGCAACGTGGTGTTCCGCAATGCGGTCTATCGCATCAAGCAGGACGTATCCTCCGGTACCCAGCTGAACTTCTCCATGCGCACCACCGGCGTGTTCCCGAGCATGGCGATCCAGATGGCCGCCATCGGTGAGGAATCCGGCTCCCTCGACGCGATGCTGGACAAGGTGGCCTCGTTCTACGAAGAAGAGGTCGACAACGCTGTGGATAACCTGACCACCCTGATGGAGCCGCTGATCATGGCGGTCCTGGGTGTGCTGGTCGGTGGCCTGATCATCGCAATGTACCTGCCGATCTTCCAACTGGGCTCCGTCGTTTAATGTTCTTCTTCGACCTCCTGGCCAGCACCCCGCTGGCCTTTGTTTCATGCGTCACCCTTCTCGGCCTGCTGGTCGGCAGCTTCCTCAACGTGGTGATCCATCGCCTGCCGCGAATGATGGAACGCGACTGGCAGCAGCAGGCGCGGGAAACCCTGGGCCTGCCGGAGGGTGAGAAGCGCCCGACCTACAACCTGGTCCTGCCCAACTCCCAGTGCCCGCATTGCGCCCACGAGATCAAGCCGTGGGAGAACATCCCGCTGGTGAGCTGGCTGGCGCTGGGTGGCAAGTGTTCGTCGTGCAAGGCGCCGATCAGCAAGCGTTACCCGCTGGTCGAGTTGGCCTGTGGCGTACTGTCGGCCTTCATCGCCTGGCATTACGGCTTCGGCTGGCAGTCCGGCGCGATGCTGCTGCTGACCTGGGGTCTGCTGGCGATGAGCATGATCGACGTCGATCATCAGCTGCTGCCGGACGCCCTGGTGTTGCCGTTGCTCTGGCTGGGGCTGATCGTCAACCACTTCGGGCTTTTTACCAGCCTGGGCGACGCGCTCTGGGGCGCGGTGTTCGGTTACCTGAGCCTGTGGTCGGTGTACTGGCTGTTCAAGCTGATCACCGGCAAGGAAGGCATGGGCTACGGCGATTTCAAGCTGCTGGCCATGCTCGGCGCCTGGGGTGGCTGGCAGGTGCTGCCGCAGACCATCCTGTTCTCGTCGCTGGTAGGTGCTGTGCTGGGCGTGATCATGCTGCGCCTGCGCAATGCTGAAACCAGTACGCCCATCCCCTTCGGCCCCTATCTGGCCATCGCCGGCTGGATTGCGCTGCTCTGGGGTGATCAAATAACCGCGACCTATCTGCAGTTCGCCGGTTTCCGCTAGCCTTCTCCCGCGCCGATTCTTGTCGGCGCATCTGGACGGCCACCGGGCCGGCTGAAAGGAGAACGATGAAACCCTGGATTCTGGGCCTTACTGGCGGCATCGGCAGCGGCAAGAGTGCCGCCGCCGAGCATTTCGCCTCGCTGGGCATCCACATGGTCGACGCCGACCACGCTGCGCGCTGGGTGGTGGAACCCGGCCGCCCTGCCCTCGCGAAGATCGTCGAGCGCTTCGGCGAAGCCATGCTGCTTCCGGACGGCCAGCTCAACCGCGCCGCCCTGCGCGAGCGCATCTTCAAGGCGGAAGACGAACGCCGCTGGCTGGAACAGCTGCTGCACCCGCTGATCGGCCAGGAGATCGCCAGCAACCTGGCGCAGGCGCAATCGCCCTACGCCATCCTGGTCTCGCCGCTGCTGGTGGAGTCCGGGCAGCACCGCATGACCCAGCGCGTGCTGGTGGTGGATACCCCGGAACACCTGCAACTGGAGCGCACCATGCGCCGCGACCAGGTGTCCGAAGAACAGGTCCGCTCGATTCTCAAGGCCCAGGCCTTGCGCGACGACCGACTCAAGCACGCGGACGACGTGCTGCTCAACGATGGCGACCTCGACCACCTGCACCAGCAGGTCGAGCGTCTGCATCAGTTCTATCTAGGCCTGCGTGGAGGACAACCATGAGCCAACCCCTGACCGTGGAATGCCCCACCTGCGGCGCCCCCGTGGAGTGGAGCGCAAAGAGCGAGTTCCGCCCCTTCTGTTCGCACCGCTGCAAGCTGATCGACCTCGGCGCCTGGGCGGCGGAAGAACACGCCATCCCCGGCGATAATCTCGAGGACGAGCTGTTCTCCGGCGATCTGGAGAAGCCGCGCGGGCATTGAGCCCACTCATGAAGCCGCCCCGTTGGGCGGCTTTTTTGTGCGCGACGGATGGGCTTTTCGTAGGAGCGAGCTTGCTCGCGAACCGTCCGAGTTGCAGGTTAGCCAGCCGAAAAGAGAGTTCGCGAGCAAGCTCGCTCCTACAGGAATGAAAAAGGTCCGCATCTGCGGGCCTTTTTCATTCAGGGACGCATGAAGGCGTAGTCCCGTTCCTCATCCAGGTTGTCGGCGAGGAAATGCAGTTCATGCCCCAGGTCTTCCTGCGTGCGCACCTGCGCGTTGGCCTGCACCACCGCGCTGAGCAGCGCGCGCACGACCAGTTGCGGGTCCTGCCCGCCCGCTTCAGCTTCGATCAGCAGCTCGTGGAGGCGTTGTTCAGCCCAGCTGTGAATGCTCATCGGCGATCTCCTTGCGAATGGGGGCCAAGCTTCCCCGATCCCGGGAGTCTTCCGAACTGATCTGGATCAAACCGCCACAGCCATGGGCCTCGCAGATGGCCGAACATCAGCGGGGCTCATCGTCATCCTTCCACGGCGCCTGCAGGTAGCGCGTGCGGTTGAAGGTCTCCAGCCAGTCTGGATAGAAGACCACCAGCCCGGTGACGATGGTGCCGTTGATGAAGGCTTCAGGAAACATGATCAGCCAGAGGTAACCGATGAAGTCCTCGATCCACGGCGGCATCGGGAACAGCCCGTCCATCCACAGCAGGCCGAGGCCCAGCAGCAGGCTGCAGACCGCCGCCAGCGCCGCCGGGAAGAAGCCCGAGCAGAAGATGTAGACGAACAGGTTCCGCGGCTGCCGTCGCTCGACGAAGATCGCCGCCAGTTCGGTGATGACCACCGGAATTAGCACCAGCAGGATGCCGTTGACGCCGATGGCCGCCCAGTCCTGCCGGCCAATGGCGCACAGTCCCAGTTGCGCGACGAGGCCGACCAGCACCGCCAGCGGCCAGTCCAGCAGCAGGGTCACGGCGGTCATGCCGATGAAGTGGAAGGACACCCCGGAGGCGAAGTCGCGCCGCACCAACCAGAGCAGGAACAGCCCGAGCATGGTGCCAAACACCAGGTGCTGGCGGCGGAAGTCGCTGACGAGCTCCAGCCACGGCGCGCGCCAGATGGCCCAGGCGACGACGGGCAAGTAGATCGCCCAGCCAAGCTCCAGGGTTTCCGCGGACAGCAGCTGCGAGGCGATCACGGCGCGCCCCGCTCCAGCGCCTGACGCAAAGCCTCAACGGAATCGAACTGATGAGTCGAGACAACCTTGCCCTGCTCGAGTTGCAGCCAGGTCACCGCATCGGCCTGGGCCGGGAAGCGGTTGGCCACGCGTGGCTCGCGGTCGAGCAGCACGTGGTATGAGTAGTCGCGCATGGAGGGAATGGCGAACAGCTTCGAGATGGGCGGGGGCATGCGGCTGATGTCGGCGACGAAGGCCGCATGGCGCGACTCCAGGTAGCCTGTCGGGCGCTCGGTCAGAACCGTTTTCACCAGCTTCGAGCCGGCCATGTCGTGCGCGACCAGCAGCACCTTGAGGTCAGTGTTCGCGGTGTAGGGGTTGTCGAACTGATCCAGCAGCGTCCAGCCGGTGGCCGGCGACTCCTGCGCCACCGCCAGGCTCGCCAGTACCATCAACAGCATCCCGCTCAGCACTCGTCTCACGCTTCCCCCTTGCCAGGAACCGCCAATGATTGGCAACAGTCTACACCGCCGCCGTCGCCCGCCTGCGGTTGCCAGCAACTATGCTTGAGGCATGAACGAGTCTGACTATCTGCGCCTGCTGACGCGCCAGGCGGAACAAGCCAACGACTTTCTCTCCAATGCCCGCAAGTGGGAACGGGAGTGCTGGGCCTGCCAGCGGCTGCTGCAGGCGCTGAAGGTGCCGTATCGCCAGGAAGACTTCGTTGCGCCCACGCAGCAGCCGCCGGATGTGCTGTTCCGCGACGCCACCTTCGAGGTGTTCTTCGTGCTCGACCAGGGCCGCCGGCTCAACGAGGAATGGAAGGAAGAACTGCTGCGCCGGCGCATGGCCCAGAGCCTGAATCAGTTGATCCGCCGCGAGCAGCGGCCGCGACGGATTCCCTGCGCCGAACTGCAGGCGCGCCTGGCACCGACGCTGCGCAAGAAGGCGCACAACTACACCGAGCGCGGCATCGACCCGCGCGAGCTGGACCTGCTCGCCTTCGTCAGCCTCAAGCGCGAGACGCCTGACTTCAATACCCCGTTTCCGCCACCCACCGAGTACCTGCGCCAGGGTTGGCGCTCGCTGTCAGTGGTCGGGCCGACCTTCGCCCGCGTGCTTTTCGCCCATAGCGATGCGCCGGACTTCCTGCGCGGCAGCCTGGGCCGCAGCATCCTTTTCGACATGGGCGTCGGCCTGTAAATAGGCGCCGGCGCAAAGCTGCATTGATCGGCGGCGCATTGAGAGGCCGCCCAAGCCCTACTAGAATGCTCGACATTATAAACGGAGGCCGCCCATGCCCAGTCGCCTGAGCCCCGAAGACCAGCAGAAGGTCGATCAGTACCTCAGCTCTCCCGTCCACCAGGTCCAACGCGCGCCGTTCAAACCCTGGCTGATGATGGGAGCCTTGCTCGCTGTGGTCATCGCCCTGGGTTTGCTGAGCCGCCTCCTGGCCTACCTTGCGTGAGCGCCGTGCCGCCACGGGCCGATACAGGATTCCTTAAGCTATGAGAATGCACCATGTCCCATCGTTTCGTGATCGTCGGCGGCGGCGCCGGCGGGCTGGAGCTCGCGACCCGTCTCGGCCGCACCCTGGGTAAAAAGGGCAAGGCGCGCATTACGCTCGTCGACGCCAACCTCACCCACATCTGGAAACCCCTGCTGCACGAAGTCGCCGCTGGCTCGCTCAACTCCTCCGAGGATGAGCTGAACTACGTCGCCCAGGCGAAATGGAACCACTTCGAATTCCAGCTCGGCCGCCTCTGCGGCCTGGACCGCGCGAGCAAACGCATCCAGCTCGCCGCCACGCTTGATGAGCAGGGCGAAGAACTGGTGCCGGCGCGTGGACTCGAATACGACAGCCTGGTCCTGGCCATCGGCAGCACCACCAATGACTTCGGCACCCAGGGCGCCGCGGACCACTGCATCTTCCTGGATACCCGCGAGCAGGCCGAGCGCTTCCACAAGCAGTTGCTGACCCACTACCTGCGAGCCCATGCCGGGCAGGACAAGGACGACCAGATCAGCGTCGCCATCGTTGGCGCCGGCGCCACGGGCGTCGAGCTGTCCGCCGAGCTGCATCACGCCGCGCAGGAACTGTCGGCCTACGGCCTGACCGGCATCCAGCCGCAGAACATGCGCATCACCCTGATCGAGGCCGGCCCGCGCGTGCTGCCGGCGCTACCCGAGCGCATCAGCCGCCCGGTGCACCAGACGCTGGAGAAGCTCGGCGTGCGCGTGCTCACCGGTTCGGCGGTGCAGGAAGTGACCGCAGAAGGCCTGCGCACGGCGGTGGGCGAGTTCATTCCGGCGAGCCTGAAGGTCTGGGCGGCGGGCATCCGCGCGCCGAGCCTGCTCAAGGAGATCGACGGCCTGGAGACCAACCGCATCAACCAGCTGGTGGTCCGCCCTACCCTGCAGACCACCCGCGACGACGACATCTTCGCCTTCGGTGACTGCGCCGCCTGCCCCATGGGCGATGGCAGCGAACGCACCGTACCGCCGCGCGCCCAGGCTGCGCACCAGCAGGCCTCGCTGCTGGCCAAGGCCATTGTCGCGCGGCTGGAGGGCAAGCCGCTGCCGGAGTATCGCTACACCGACTACGGCTCGCTGATCTCGCTGTCGCGCTTCAGCGCGGTGGGCAACCTGATGGGTAACCTGATGGGCAGCGTGAAGCTCGAAGGCTGGCTGGCGCGGATGTTCTACGTGTCGCTGTACCGCATGCACCAGATGGCGCTGTACGGACCGTTCCGCACCGCGCTGCTGATGATCGCGGACCGCATCGGCCGCAGTACCGAGCCGCGCTTGAAGCTGCATTGATCGGGTAGCAATGGCGGGTTAGGTCCGCTCCTGCGGGAATTGCCCCTTGTAGGAGCGAGCTGTATCGCCGATAAATACCAGGCACAAAAAAGCCGCCCCGAGGGGCGGCTTTTTCGTTGCAGCAAAGCAGCCTTACAGCGCCGCCAGCATCGACTGAGCCGGGAGGGCCTGGAAGTCGATGGACATCATCAGGCTCAGCACGCTGATCGCGATGATGGAGAAGGCGAACAGCTGGCGGGCCCAGCGGCGGTCATCTTCGGCACTGAAGCCTTTCACCGCGATGAACAGCCACCAGGCGCTGACGGCCAGCGCCACCACCAGGTAACCGTAGCCGGCGAAGCCGGTCACGGTCAGCAGCAGGGTCGCCAGGCCGAAGGCCACGACGTAGTACAGGATCTGCTTCTTGGTCGCGTCGATGCCCCGCTCCACCGGCAGCACGGGAATCCCGGCGGCGCGGTAGTCGTTGAGGCGGAAGATCGCGATGGCGTAGCTGTGCGGCATCTGCCAGAGGCAGAAGATCAGCAGCAGCACCGCCGCGCCCATGTCGAAGTGACCGCTGGCGGCGCAGTAGCCCACCACCGGCGGCATGGCTCCGGAGAGGCTGCCGACCAGCGTGCCGTAGACCGAACTGCGCTTGAGCCAGAGGCTGTAGAGCACGACGTAGACGAAGAAGCCGAACGCGGCGAGCAGGGTCGCCTGCACATTGGTCTTCCATGCCAACAGGCCGAAGCCCGCCGCGCCAAGGACCAGGCCGTGGGCCAGGGCGGCCTTCAGCGAGATCTGCCCGGTCACGGTGACACGGCTGCGGGTACGCTCCATGAAGCGATCGATGTCGCGGTCGATGCAGTTGTTGAACACACAACCGCTGGCAACGACCAGGGACAGGCCGATCACGGTGGCCAGCAGCAGCATCGGGTCAACGCTGCCGCGAGCGGCGAGGAAGTATCCTCCCGCCACCGCGATCAGGTTTCCGAAGATGATGCCCGGCTTGGCGACCAGGAGATAACGCTTGAGTTTCACGGCATCGGCCCTCAGGGCATCGGCATCATCAGGGTGTCTGCGGTGTAGATGATCCACAGCGACAGACCGACCACCAGCAGGATGATGATGGCGGTGAAGATGAATGCCATGACGTTCCAGCGGCCTTCGGAGCTGAAGTTCATGTGCAGGAAGCAGATCAGGTGCACGACGACCTGAACCAGGCCCAGGATCACCATGGTCAGCAGGGTGGCGTGACGCGAGAAGCCACCGTCGATGACCATGTAGAACGGGATCGCGGTCAGGATCACCGAGAGCACGAAGCCGATGGCGTACGAACCCAGGCTGCCGTGACCGGCGCCGTGGTCGCCGTGGCCGGCACCGTGGGAGTCGTGATGATGTGCAGCAGCGGTCATTACAGAGCCCCCATCAGGTAGACGACGGTGAATACGCAGATCCAGACGATGTCCAGGAAGTGCCAGAACAGGCTCAGGCACATCATGCGGGTGTTGTTCTGCGCGGTCAGGCCACGGGTGCCGATCTGCGCCATCAGCACCAGCATCCACAGCAGGCCGGCACTTACGTGCAGGCCGTGCATGCCGACCAGGGTGAAGAAGGACGACAGGAAGGCGCTGCGGCTCGGGCCGAAGCCTTCGACGATCAGGTGATGGAACTCGTTGAGTTCCATGCCGATGAACGCGGCACCGCAGAGGAAGGTCACGCCCAGCCAGGCGATGGCCTTGCCCTTGGCACCTTTGTGCGCAGCCAGCATGGCCAGGCCGTAGGTGCAGGAGGAGATCAGCAGGATCGCGGTTTCGACGGCCACGTAGGGCAGTTCGAAGATGTCCTTGCCGCTCGGGCCGCCGGCCGTGTGGTTGACCAGCACGGCGTAGGTGGCGAAGACGCTCGCGAACAGGATGCAGTCGGTCATCAGGTACAGCCAGAAGCCGAAGACCGTCATACCGCCGCTGTCGTGGGCGTGGTCATGGTCATGCGCCGCTTCGTGCGTATCGACCAGGTGTTGATTCAGTACTGCCGTCGACATGGTTTTATACCTGCTGCGCGGTGGCGAGTTTCTGGAAGTTGGCGTTTTCGATGCGCTCGATCTCATCCGGCTGGACGTAGTAGTCCAGGTCGGTGACGTAGCTGCGCACGATGACCGAAGCAATCATGCCGACGAAGCCAACACCCACCAGCCACCAGATGTGCCAGATGGCGGCGAAGCCGAAGAGGAAGGCGAACACGGCGATGGAGAAGCCAGCGGCGGTGTTCTTCGGCATGTGGATCGGCGCATAGGCCGGCAGCTTGCGGTACGCGGTACCGGTCTGCTTCATGTCGTGGAACGCGTCGATGTCGTTGACCTTCGGCAGTTCGGCGAAGTTGTAGTACGGCGGCGGCGAGGAAGTAGACCATTCCAGGGTACGGCCACCCCACGGGTCGCCAGTCAGGTCGGCCAGCTTCTCGCGGTTCTTGATCGACACGAACAGCTGGATCAGCTGACAGGCGATACCGAAGAAGATCAGCACGGCGCCGCAGAACGCCACCACCATGTACGGCTGCCACATCGGGTTTTCGTAGTGGTTCAGGCGACGGGTCATGCCCATGAAGCCGAGGATGTACAGCGGCATGAAGGCCATGTAGAAGCCGACCAGCCAGCACCAGAAGGAACGCTTGCCCCACTTCTCGTCCAGCTTGAAGCCGAAGGCTTTCGGGAACCAGAAGACGAAGCCGGCCAGGTAGCCGAACACCGCACCACCGATGATGGTGTTGTGGAAGTGAGCGATCAGGAACAGGCTGTTGTGCAGCAGGTAGTCAGCACCCGGAATGGCCAGCAGAACGCCGGTCATGCCACCGATGGTGAAGGTGACGATGAAGCCCAGGGTCCACAGGATCGGGGTGTCGAAGCGCAGGCGGCCACGGTAGATGGTGAACAGCCAGTTGAACAGTTTCACCCCGGTCGGGATGGAGATCAGCATGGTCGCAACGCCGAAGAAGCCATTGACGTCGCCGCCCGAACCCATGGTGAAGAAGTGGTGCAGCCACACGGTGAAGCCGAGGAAGGTGATCGCGGCGCTCGCCCACACCATCGAGGTGTAGCCGAACATGCGCTTGCCGGCGAAGGTCGCGGTGACTTCGGAGAAGATACCGAAAGCCGGCAGGATCAGGATGTACACCTCAGGATGGCCCCAGGCCCAGAAGAGGTTGATGTACATCATGGCGTTGCCGCCCAGCTCGTTGGTGAAGAAGTGCATGTCGAAGTAACGGTCCAGCGACAGCAGGCCCAGGGCCGCGGTCAGGATCGGGAACGACGCAACGATCAGGATGTTGGCGAAGGTGCAGGTCCAGGTGAAGATCGGCATCTGCATCAGCTTCATGCCGGGGGTACGCATCTTGAACACGGTAACCAGGAAGTTGATACCCGTGAGCAAGGTACCCATACCCGATATCTGTAGTGCCCAGATGTAGTAGTCCACACCCACGCCCGGGCTGTAGGCCAGTTCGGACAGCGGCGGGTACGCGACCCAGCCGGTACGGGCGAACTCACCCAGGCCCAGCGAGACGTTCACCAGCATGGCGCTGACGACCAGCAGCCAGAAGCTCAGGGAGTTCAGGAAGGGGAACGCCACGTCGCGCGCGCCGATCTGCAGCGGCACGGCCAGGTTCATCAGACCGGTCATGAAGGGCATGGCCATGAAGATGATCATGATCACGCCGTGAGCGGTGAAGATCTGGTCGTAGTGTTCCGGCGGCAGGTAGCCGTGGTTGGCACCTTCAGCCAGCGCGAGCTGGCCGCGCATCATGATGGCGTCGGCGAAGCCGCGCAGGAGCATGACCAGGGCGACGATGATGTACATCACGCCGATTTTCTTGTGGTCGATGGACGTCAGCCATTCGGTCCACAGGTAGGTCCACTTGCGGTAGTAGGTGATCGCGCCGAACACACCGAGGCCCAACAGGGCGACGACGGCCAGCGTGATGACGATGATCGGCTCGTGATACGGCACGGCCGACAGTGTCAGTTTCCCGAACATCTGCAGTTACTCCTGGCTCGGATTCGTTTGCATGCCAGGCATGCCTTGCATGTTGCTCATGTCGTGGCCCGCCATGGCGGTCTCGTCATGCGCTGCTTCGCCGTGCTCGCCCTTCTCGGCCTGTTCTTTGGCTTCGTGGGCCTTGGCCATCGCGTGGCCAGCGTGTTCCCACTTGTTCAGCACGTGGGAGAACAGCTCGGGGCTGACGGTTGCGAAGTAGGTCGCCGGGACGTTCTCGGTCGGCTTGACCAGCTCCGGGTACTGATCCAGGTTCAGGGTCTGCTGCGAGGCCTTGACCTTCGCGACCCAATCCTGGAAGCCCTGCTCGGAGGTGGAGATGGCCTTGAACTTCATGCCCGAGAAGCCGCCGCCGCTGTAGTTCGCGGAGATGCCGTCGAACACGCCTTCTTCGTTGGCGATCAGATGCAGCTTGGTCATCATTCCGGCCATGGAGTAGATCTGGCTACCCAGCTGCGGAATGAAGAAGGAGTTCATCACCGAATCCGAGGTGATCTGGAAGTTCACCGGGGTGTCTTTCGGGAAGGCGATTTCGTTGACGGTGGCGATACCCTGTTCCGGGTAGATGAACAGCCACTTCCAGTCCAGCGAGATGGCCTGGATGGTCACCGGCTTGACCTCGGAGTCCAGCGGACGGTACGGGTCCAGCTTGTGAGTGCTCTCCCAGGTGATCCAGCCGAGCACGGCGATGATCAGGCAGGGAACCAGCCATACCACCAGCTCGATCTTGGTCGAGTGAGACCAGTCCGGCATGTAGGTGGCCTTGGTGTTCGAAGCCCGGTATTTCCAAGCGAACCCGAAGGTCATCAGGATGACCGGCACCACCACGATCAGCATCAGCAGGGTTGCCGTGATGATCAGGGACTTCTCGTCAGCGCCGACCTGCCCTTTCGGGTCGAACAGCGCCATGTTGCAACCACCGAGCATCAGCATCGGCAGCCACGCAAGTCTCTTCAAAATTCCTGTGTACTGCTCTTTTTTCATCTTGCGGCCTTAGTGGATGAAAATCGCTTCACCGCCCACGAGCCTTCGCCACGCACTGCTCGACGACTCGTTACCCGCGACTTTTCCAAGCCGCCTGCCAGGGCTGTCATGGATTCACGAACGCGGCCGCACGGATTCCAGGCAAAGGGAGGTCGCCCGGTCTTCGCGATGCGAAACCGATTTCGTCAGCTGATTCGTTCCGTGTTATTCAGCGTGTGGTGTCTGGACTGGCGGCTCGTTGAAGCGCGCGCGTCGCACACCGGATGCACGAGCGGATTGCCCGACTCGTCTTGATGACAGGAGCCCACCGATGGCAGCCCCCTGTTGTTATGCCGCTGCACCGAAGGGTGAGCACTGGCTTTGATCTACGTCAGTGCGACTCAGCGATTTGGGGGTAGGAAATGGACGGCGGGTATTACAAAGCATTTCAGAAACCCCTTTCAAGGCCCATTCCGCCCATTTTTAACAAGATATTTTCTCAGTCAGAGAAACAGTCCCGTGCAAATTCGCTCACAAAACAACCAATTCACAGGAATTGTGCAGGGTTATTCCCTCCCTGCCAGGGGCTTGCACAGGCGCGCCATGGGAATGTGTCAGAACCATGAACGACGGGGCTTTCAGCGCGCTTCCCCAGATCCGAAAAGCGACCTCAACGCCTTCGGCAAAGTCCTTGCCATGATGGCGATCAAGATCCTTTGCGAAAGTCGCGTATTCCCCCTGCGCACCCTGCGACACATCGACGCACAGTGACTTTGGCAAGAGGCAAAGTCATTCAAATTATGACGATCGTGCAGAGTGCACAGGGGAAGCTTTCCGCGGCATGCTCGCCTCGATGAACAGGCGAGCATGGTTTTCACGACCACCGAAGCGGGCATGCCGGGAAGAAAGAGACAAGAGTGGCGGGACGCTAGTTACGCTGCCCGCAAGGATCAGAAGCTGGCCGCTTCGCCAGAGTTCGACAGCCACGCCATCAGATCGCTAGCTTCCGCTCGGATGCGCAAATCGGACGCCTTGGCGCTGTAGTAGGTATCGGCTGCCGCGATCTGCTGCGAGTAGTAGTCGTTCTCGGCAATCAACACGTCCAGAAGGGTACGCTTACCCAGGTGGTACCACTGGTCATAGAACATCTTGCGTACCCGATCAGACTCCGCCAACAGGGCGGTGTAATCGCCAACACGGGCAGTCGACAGGTCGCGCTGCTCGACCAGGTTGCGAATGCGATACTCCGACTCACGACGGGTAGCTTCCATTTTCTGCTCCGCCGCATCAGCTCGGGCATAGGCGGCGCGTTGCGCGGCCGATGCGGAACCACCGGAAAACGCCGCCCACTGCACAGCGAGGCCGGTCGACCATGGCTCTTCGTTGTCGAACATATTGTCGCCTGTATTACGACCGACGACCCAGTTCAACTTCGGCATGCGCGAAGACTTCACGGATTCGGCATTGGCCAGTGCGGCGTCTTTCTCCCAGCGCGCCTGGCGCAGAGCGGGCTGATCGCCCATGAGCTCCAGCGCCCGATCCAAAGGCATCGGTGCCCAGTCCCACTTGGCGTTCGCCGGCACACTCACGTCCTTCCCCACGAGCTTGGCCAGGGTGGTCTTCTGCTCCTGCAGCTTCGACTGCACCAGATCGCGGGCAGTTTCCGCCTGCAACAAACGAGCTCGAGCCTGAACGAGCTCGCTACGGCGACCCGGGTCGGTCTCAGCGATCTGCCCGAGCATATTCACCAGCTCACGCATGCGCATGACATAGCGATCGCTGATGTCCAACGCTTCCTGCTGGTGAGCCAGTTCCAGCACCCCCGAAGCGGTGTTGTAGGCAACCGTCACCTCGGTCTGCCCTTTCGCCTCTTCCTGCGCATTGGCAGTTTTGCTGCGGCTGTCGATCGTGTGCCGGATCGCACCGAAGTCATAGACCGGCGTCACCACCTGCACGGAGGTAGTGCCACCGTTGTCATACTTACTGCCGCCGCTCTGCAACTGCTTCGAGTTGGCGCTGATCTGAACTTGCGGCCAGCGCGCGCCCTTGGCCTGTTCCACATCACCCTTGGCAGCCTGCCAACCGGCATCCGCCTGCTTCAGCTCGGGGCTGATGTTCAGCGCTGTGCCCACCAGTTCACGCAGATAGGCCAGCGACGACTGCCCCTGCCCCAGGCTCGACGCCGACACCTCCGTTTTCAGCTCCGCCGGCAGGCTCAGATCTAGCCCGGAAGACCGCTTGGCCGGTTGTGGCTTGGCGACCGGCACGGCGCTGGCTGTGGTAGCACGCAATCCGAGTTCGGCTTGCGGGGCCGCTGACGGCCGGTCCTGGTTCATGGAGGTAGCTTGAGCGTCACGAGGCATTGGAGCGGCCACGTCGACAGCGGTCTGTTGGGGCTTGGAGTAGAAGCTCAGTGAACTGCCAAGGTCATTCGCCTTGGCCAAGGAACTGAGTGAAGCCATCGTCAGCACCATGGCCGAATGGCCGAAGCGCCAACGTTTGCTAGTTGCGTAAGGCTTACGGTTTTTCATTTCAATTATCTCTCACGGAACGCTTCACGCGCTTTCAGCGCGGGCTTGAGTATGTAATCCAGAATGGTTTTTTCCCCGGTGCGGATCTCGGCGGTCGCGGTCATACCGGGAATGATCGGGAAATGCTTGTCGCCCATGGTCAGATCGGCCTGGTCGGTACGAATCAGCACGCGGTAGAAGGAGGTATCCGGGCGGCCCTGGCGAGCCATCTCGTCGTCCTTGATAGTGTCGGGGCTGATGAGCTCGATCCTGCCTTTCAAGCCGCCGTAAATAGCGAAGTCATAGGCCGAAATCTTCACGGTGGCGGCAAGACCGGGGCGCAGGAACGCCACGTCAGCCGGGCGGATCTTCGCCTCCACCAGCAACTGATCCTCCAGCGGGACGATCTCCATGATGTCCTGGCCTTGCTGGATGACCCCACCGATGGTGTTGGCCCGCACGTTCTTCACGATGCCCTTTAGCGGTGCAGTGATGATGGTGCGTTTCATCACATCCTCGCGACCCGCCGCGCTTTCCAACGCCTGCGCAAGCTCGCTCTCGACCCGCGTCAGCTCGGCGTTGGCTTCCGACCGATACTTGTTGCGGCGCTCACTGATCTGCAGGTTGAATTCGTTTGCCTGGCGGCGCATGCGAAGGATCTCGACGTCCGAGATCAATCCTTGCTTGGCCAGTCGCTCCGATACATTCAGCTCGCCCTGGGCCAGCGACAGGCTCTTCTGCAGCCCGGCAACACCTTCGTCCAGCGCATGCTTGCGGGCGTTGTAGGCCTCGGTCTCGGCCTCCACGATCGATTCCACGGCGAGCACATCCGGTGGGAACACCAGCGGTTTGCCATACGCCTCCGAACGAAGGCGCACCAACTGGCCCTTGAGCGCCAGCGTCTTGGACTGCGCCTCACGGAAACTGGCGCCAGCGCGGGTCGGATCGATCTTCAGGAGAACCTGCCCCGCCTCCACCACGTCGCCTTCCTTGACGTTCATCTGCTCGAGGATGCCGCCCTCCAGACTCTGGATGACCTGCTCGCGGCTGGAGGGAATCACCTTGCCCTCTCCCTTGGTGATCTCTTCGACTCGGGCAAAGTAGGCCCAGACGATGAGGCCGGAGAACACCGCCGCGATCAGCAGCAGCACCACCGTGCTCGCCGTGGTTTTCTGGGAAATCAGCGCAGCCTGAAGGTCCGAGACATAGGCAATGTCATTGTCGCGCAGCCGCGCCACTTCCTTCGCATAGGGCGAGACCTGAGGCGCCGGCGCCTTCGAGGGCTCGACGACGGCGGGGACAGCCGCCTGCGGGTTGGGGGTATCAGTCATGACCTACTCACCAAGTAGTGGCCGGCGCCTTGCCAGGCGCTTGAGAATTGTTGGCCTGCAGGGCTCGCAGCACTTCGTCCTTGGGGCCGTCGGCGACGATCTGCCCGGCATCCACGACGATTAAGCGGTCGACCTGCTCCAGCACCGAGAAGCGATGGGTGACCACCACGACTGTGCAGTCACGCGTGGCCGCTTCCAGGCGCTGCAGGAAAAGGCGCTCGGTCTGCATGTCCATGCCGCTGGTGGGCTCGTCCAGCAGCAGCACCTGCGGATGCAGCAACAGCGTGCGAGCCAGGGCGAGCAGTTGACGCTGCCCACCGGACAGGGCCTGGCCCATTTCACCTACGGGGCGGTCGAAACCCAGTGGGTGGTTGGCAACCACGGCGTCCAGCCCGGTCAGGCGCATCACGTGCAGCAGTTCTTCGCTGCTCGCCGCCGGGTTGCCGATCATCAGGTTCTCGCGCAGCGAGCCGAAGAACAGCCGCGCATCCTGGCCGACGAAGCCCACCGTGGAGCTCCAATCCGCCGGGTCGATCTGTTCGGCGTCGATGCCGTTGATCAGCAGCCGTCCCTCCACCGGCTGGTACAGGCGGGCCATCACTCGCAGCAGGGTCGACTTACCGCTGCCGATGCTGCCGACAATGGCCACGCGCTCGCCGTGCTTGATGCTCAGGCTGATGTTGTTCAGTACCGTGGGGCGTGGTTGCATCGGCGGTGCGGGGTAGGAGAACTTCAGCTTGCGCAGCGACAGTGTCGCGCTCTTCGGGACATCCAGATAACGGCGATTGCTGTCGCGCACCGTGGGGATTTCCATCAACTGGTTCAGCGAATTCAATGCTGTCTTCGCCTGCTGGTAGCGCACCGCGAGACCTACCGAGCTAGCCAGTGGCGCCAGGGCACGGCCGCTGAGCAGCACCATGCCAACCAGCGCGCCCTGGGTCATGTCGCCATCGCCTATCCGGTAAACCCCCCAGAGCACGGTGATCACCGTGGTCAGCTGTGTGATCAGCGATACCGAGTTCGCGGCCATGTTCGACAGCGCCTTGGTCTTGATCCCCGAGGCGGCCAGTTGCGCGCTGAAGTCTTCCCAGCGGCGCAGCATGCTGCCCTCGGCACGGACCGCCTTGAGCGTCTCAACGCCTTCGATAGCCTCGATCAGCAGGCCGTGCTTCTGCGAGGCTTCGCGAAGATTCACCTTCATGAGCTTGGACAGTGGCCACTGGATGTAGGCACACAGGCCGAGAAGAACGATCATCGCCCCTAGCGGCACCAGCGCCAGCGGTCCGCCGATCACGAAGAGCACGAAGACGAACAGCAGGCAGAACGGCAGGTCAGCCAGCGTTGCCAGCGACGCCGAGGTGATGAAGTCACGTACCGACTCGAACTCGCGGAACTGGTTGGCGAAGGACCCCGCGGACGGCGGTTTGTGCTCGAGCCGGACCTCCATCAACTGACGGAACAGGATCGAGCCCAGGATCAGGTCGGCCTTCTTGCCGGCGTTGTCGATCAGGTAGGCACGGACCTGACGCGAAGTGAACTCGAAGCCGATCGCCACCATCACGCCGATGGCCAGCGACCAGAGCGTCACGTACGCCTGGTTCGGTACGACTCGGTCGTACACGTTCATGATGAAGAAGGTACTTGCCAGTGCCAGGATGTTGATCAGAACGGTCGACAGCGCCGCGCTGTAATAGAAGCGGCGGTAGTTCCAGAGAGTGGAGAACAGCCAGTGGCCTTTTCCCTCCGATCTGGGCACTTCAGTGCGAGCATCGGGAGCCGCCTTGGGACGTGCCAGCAACGCATAGCCCAGGTAGTTCTCCTGCAGCTCCGCCGCACTCATGGTGATGCTCCCACCGCCGGCCTCGGGCACCACCAGTTCGAATTCCTCGCCACGACGGGCAACTAGAATGCGAGCTTCGCCGTTGCGGAACAGCAGCAGCAGAGGAAAAAGGTACGATGACAACTCAGCAGGGCTGCGCTTGACCCAGCCGGCACCGATGCCGGCCTGCTCGAGCATCCGAGCCACCAGGCTGGGGCGCAGTTTGCGATCGCGCGGCAGGCCGGCATAGAGCGACTCGAGAGTCGTGTTCCGCTCGAAATGGGTGCACAGCCAGCGCACGCCTGCAAGCAGGCTGTCACTTTGTGATGAAATGCCCAGTTCGACTTCAGTAGTCGCGGGCGCAGAGGAGGAATTCATGTGCACACCTTCGTAAGAGGGGAAAGCTGTGCGCATGTTAGAAATGCACCGCTGAGCGCGGCATCAGAAAAGCCTGATTGGCCTGACGTACCTTTCCTTCACCGAGCAATTGGCACTGTACGGCAGCAGGAAGGAGCTGGCAGACACCGCAAAACGCCGTTCTGAGCGCCCATCACAAGCGCGACTCGGGGAGTCATGCAGGTGTGGACAGACGAGCGCCAGCTGAACGTTCCATTCGGCCGAGCCTGATTGGCCAGCCGCTCGCGGTACCTCGGTGTATTACGGGAGTTTGTGCGACGCAGGGAGCGACATCTTGCGCACCGCCAACCCAATACCCACGAAACCACAGCCCCAACCGGCAGCGAGGGCATTACTCGATAGCTAACCTTCGCCGTCTGCGCGGAACAAATTACTCCGCCCTGGCGCGGCCGTTCACTGAGGGATACTTTCAACGAAGACCGGGAGGACCCGGACGTAGGGAGGAAAGGGGCAAAGGATCGAATCAGGCCTGGAAACGAAAAAGCCCACCTCGAGAGGTGGGCTTTTTGCTAGAAGCGGCTTGGGGACCGCTTCAGGCACTCAGCAATGCTGATGCCTTGAATATGGTGGGTCGTGTAGGATTCGAACCTACGACCAATTGGTTAAAAGCCAACTGCTCTACCGACTGAGCTAACGACCCAAATGTTGGTCGGGGTAGGGGGATTCGAACTCCCGACATCTTGCTCCCAAAGCAAGCGCGCTACCGGACTGCGCTATACCCCGTTTGAAAGTTGGCTCCGCGACCTGGACTCGAACCAGGGACCCAATGATTAACAGTCATTTGCTCTACCGACTGAGCTATCGCGGAACAACAAGCCTTTCAATCTCCTCTACTTTCTTCCGGCTTCACCGGATTCCCGTATCAGAGGCGCGCCATTTTACGTATATCGAAACGCCTGTCAACACTCTGATCCAAAAAGTTTTTCTCTGCTTTGCAGCGGGCCGGGCTGATTGCTATATCTGCATGGATAAATTCGAGTGATCCACCGCGGGTGCTAACGGAACGATCACGCACAGGATGGCCATGAGCAACAAGGACACCCCACCACCCTCCCCCATCGCCAGCCGGATGATCCAGCCGCGCTTCGGCGAGCTGGTGCAGGGCTGCCGTCAGTTGGCGATGAATCACCTCGCCGAGCTCCTGGGTAATGTCTTTGCTCAGGTGGACGACACACTCTTCGAATGCGCCGAGAAAGCCGAGAACAACCAGGTCCAGGCACTGTTCTTCGACGCCATGCGCGAAGTTCGCCGCGAGCGCCCGAACCTCGAGCGTTTCTACCACCAGCGCATCGCCCAGGGCCTGAGCGACTTCCTCGAGGGCAAACTGCCTCTCGCGGAGCCGTTGGAAGAGCTGGATATCGACCAATTGACCCTGGTCGGCAACGACGAATATGAAGAAACGCTGCTGGTGACCAACATGGTCAACCAGGTGCGCGCCCACTGCGCCCAGCAACTGTTCGCACTGGATCAGCGCCTAGCGCTACTCAACAATGGCAGCAAGCTGGGCGAGGACCGCAATCCCTTTGGCCCGCAGGCCATTGCCCAGGCGTTTCGCGACATCCTGGCGCGTAGTGCCTTCCCGTTGCGGATCAAGACCATCCTTTATGTGCTGTTCGATCAGCAGGTCATGCAGCATCTGCAACCTTTATATGAGCAGTTGAACAAGCGCCTGGCCGAGGGCGGTGTCCTACCCAACCTGAAGTACCGTCCGCAAGCGCAGCGACAGACCTCCCCACCCCCGCCGCGCCCGGCTGTGGCCGAGAAAAACACCGCGACGACGAGCGGCGGAGCGGCGGCACCACCGACCTACGCCGCGAGCGACCTGCCGGATATGCCTCCGGGAGACCGCAACGCCCTGTTCGGCGGCCTCGCAGTGCTGCTCGCCGAACACCGCCGGCGCGGCGACAAGGCCACGCTGTTCGGCAGCACCCAGAGCATCGTCAGCTTCGGACCGCGTTCGGCCACCACAACCTACAGCGCCAACGAGCTGCTGGAGGCGCTGAACCGACTGCAGCGCGAGTCTGCCCAAGAGTTGGCCCACCGGCTGCGCCATCCGCAGCCTGTCGATGCGCTGAAGGCCGACCTGCAGCGCCAGCTGGAAGCCGGCAGCGCGCAACCGAACAACACCCGACTGACCGACCAGGAAGCCGATGTCATCGACCTGGTGGGCATGGTCTTCGACTTCATTCTCGACGACGAGAACCTGCCCGACAGTTGCAAGACCACGCTTTCCCACCTGCATACGCCCTTCCTCAAGGTGGCGCTGCTGGATAAGCAGCTGTTCACCCAACATCATCATCCTGCGCGCAAGCTGCTCAACGCCATGGCCCAGGCCGGCGTGCTGTATGGCGGCGAGGGAGAGGAGCGCGCGCTGCTGGCGAAGATGCACTGGATTGTCGAACGGGTGATCCAGGACTTCGTCGGTGACCTGGCGCTGTTCGACACCCTGCTGGGCGACTTCAACGAATACGTCACCAACCTGAGGCAGAAGGTCGAGCTGCGCGAACGCCGCGCCATGGAGGCCGCGCGCGGCCGCGATCGCCTGCTGGCGGCGCGGGAGCAGGCGCTGGATACCATCGCCAAGGTGACCCACGACCGCGACCTGCCGGAGCTGGTGCGCAACTTCCTGGAAATGAGCTGGTGCGATGCTCTGACGTTCATCGTGCTACGCAGCGGTGAGCACAGCGAAGAATGGAAGCGCGCCTGCGAAGTCGGCGAACAGCTGGCCTGGAGCGTGACGCCGCTGGACGCAGCCGACCGCGAGCACCTCCAGGCGATACGCCTGGCGCTGCTGGAAGAGCTGCGCAAGGGCCTGGAGGTGCTCGGTGGTTACCACGAGGACGGCATCCGCCGGTTGCTGCAGGACCTGGTCGCCTGCCAGCACGCAATCCAGGCGCAGCAGCCCCAGGTCGCTGCGCAGCTCAAGCAGGACCTGCCGGAAAGCCCGTTGGGCGCCATGCTCGGCGCCGAGGGGCACACTCTGGTCAAACCCAACGGCGAAGCGTTGTCCGAACGCGTGCGGGTATTGATGAAGGAACTCAGTCACCTGGAATTCGGCACTTGGTTCGAGTTCAGCGACACCACCCCGGCACGCCGGCTCAAGCTTTCATGGTTCAGCCCGACCACGCGCAACTACATGTTCGTCGACCACACCGGGCAGCGGGTGGCGGTCAAACCGATAGTGCAGTTGGCCCAGGAGATGGAAGCGGGCAAGGTCCGCCTGGTGCCGACGGAACAGTCCGCCCCGCTGATGGATCGTGCCCTGAATGCGATCTACCGGGTCCTGCAACGCTTTACCTCCGGGCGCAGCCCGGCCCAGACCTGAAGGAGCAGTCGATGAGTGAGCGTCGCCAGCACAGCCGGCAGCAGACCGGGCTGACCGTGGAAGTCTTCGACCGCCATTCCAGGCGCAGCCTCGGTCGGCTCGCCGACCTGTCCGCCGAAGGGTTCATGCTCTGTGGCGTTGAGGTTCCGGAGGCCGACTCCGTCTGGGATTGCCTGCTCGTGCCGGCACCGCCGCTGGACGAGATCGGCGAAATCCAGCTCGGCGCCGATTGCCTGTGGAGCCGCGCCGGCACCGACGGCCAACTGGGCTGGGCGGGTTTCCACATCATCGATATCGCCGAGGATCAGGCCGAACTGATCGAGCAACTGCTGGTCATGCTGGGCGGAGCCCGTGAAACCGGCTGACCGCCGAAACACCTGTAGGAGCGCCGTGTCCTGCGGTTCGCGAGCAAGGGCTAGGCGCCCCCTCGGTCCTACAAATAGCCAAAGAAAAAGCCCGCCAATTGGCGGGCTTTTTCGTGGGGCATGGATCAGGAGAAGACGATCTCGTCGTTCTGGACTTTGGCGTGGATCTGGGTGCCAGGGTTGAACCGGCCGGCCAGGATCAGTTGCGCCAGCGGGTTCTCGATCCAGCGCTGGATCGCACGCTTGAGCGGCCGCGCGCCATATACCGGGTCAAAGCCCACGGCGATCAGCTTGTCCATCGCCTCCTCGCTCAGCTCCAGACTCAGCTCACGCTCGGCCAGACGCTTGCGCAGACGGCCCATCTGGATGCGGGCGATGCCGGCGATCTGCTCGCGGGCCAGCGGCTCGAACACCACCACTTCGTCGATCCGGTTGATGAATTCCGGACGGAAGTGCAAATTCACCGCGTCCATGACGGCCGCATGCTGGGCTTCACGGTCGCCGACCAGTTCCTGGATCTGCGCTGAACCGAGGTTCGAGGTCATCACCACCACGGTGTTGCGGAAGTCCACCGTACGGCCGTGGCTGTCGGTCAGGCGACCATCTTCGAGCACCTGCAGCAGCACGTTGAAGACGTCCGGGTGGGCCTTCTCGACTTCGTCGAGCAGCACCACGGAGTAGGGTTTGCGGCGCACGGCCTCGGTCAGGTAACCGCCCTCTTCATAACCGACGTAGCCCGGAGGAGCACCGATCAGGCGAGCCACGGAGTGCTTCTCCATGAACTCGGACATGTCGATGCGCACCAGCGCTTCCTCGGTATCGAAGAGGAATTCGGCCAAGGCCTTGCACAGCTCGGTCTTGCCCACCCCGGTCGGGCCAAGGAAGAGGAACGAGCCGCTGGGGCGATTCGGGTCCGCCAAGCCTGCACGGGAACGGCGCACGGCGTTGGAGACGGCCACCACGGCCTCGTGCTGGCCGATGACGCGCTTGTGCAGCTCGTCTTCCATGCGCAGCAGCTTCTCGCGCTCGCCTTCGAGCATCTTGGACACCGGGATGCCGGTCCACTTGGCGACGACTTCGGCGATTTCCTCGTCGGTCACCTTGTTGCGCAGCAGTTGCTTCTCGGTCTGGCCGTGCTGGTCGACCATCTGCAGGCTGCGCTCCAGGTCCGGGATTGTCTGGTACTGGATACGGGCCATGGTTTCCAGATCGCCCTTGCGCCGCGCGGTTTCCATTTCCTGCTTGGCCTGCTCGATCTTCTGCTGGATCTGCGCGGAACCCTGGACCTCGGCTTTCTCCGATTTCCAGATTTCCTCGAGATCGGCGTACTCGCGTTCGAGCTTGGCGATGTCTTCTTCCAGCTTGGCGAGGCGCTTCTTGGTGGCCTCGTCATCTTCCTTCTTCAACGCCTCGCGCTCGATCTTCAGCTGGATCAGGCGGCGATCCAGGCGATCCAGTTCCTCCGGCTTGGAGTCGATCTCCATGCGGATGCGGCTGGCGGCTTCGTCGATCAGGTCGATGGCCTTGTCCGGCAGCTGGCGGTCGGTGATATAGCGGTGACTAAGCTTGGCCGCGGCGATGATCGCGCCGTCGGTGATGGTCACGCCGTGGTGCACTTCATAGCGCTCTTTCAGGCCACGCAGGATGGCGATGGTGTCTTCCTCGCTCGGCTCATCCACCAGGACTTTCTGGAAGCGGCGCTCCAGGGCGGCGTCCTTCTCGATGTACTGGCGGTATTCGTCCAGGGTGGTGGCGCCCACGCAGTGCAATTCGCCACGGGCCAGGGCCGGCTTGAGCATGTTGCCAGCATCCATGGCGCCTTCGGCCTTGCCGGCGCCGACCATGGTGTGCAGTTCGTCGATAAACAGGATGATCCGGCCTTCCTGCTTGGACAGCTCGTTGAGGACGGCTTTCAGGCGCTCCTCGAACTCGCCACGGAACTTGGCGCCGGCGATCAGCGCGCCCATATCCAGGGCCAGCAGACGCTTGTCCTTCAGGCCGTCCGGCACTTCGCCATTGACGATGCGCTGGGCCAGGCCCTCGACGATGGCGGTCTTGCCGACGCCGGGCTCGCCGATCAGTACCGGGTTGTTCTTGGTGCGGCGCTGCAGGACCTGGATGGTCCGGCGGATTTCGTCGTCACGGCCGATCACCGGATCGAGCTTTCCGTCTTCGGCGCGCTTGGTCATGTCGACGGTGTACTTGTCCAGCGCCTGGCGCGAGTCTTCGGCATTCGGGTCGTTGACCGCTTCACCGCCGCGCAGGTTGGCCACGGCATTCTCCAGGGCCTTCTTGGAGACGCCCTGGCTGGTCAAGAGCTTGCCGAGCTTGGTGCTGTCGTCCATAGCGGCGAGCAGCACGAGTTCGCTGGAGATGAACTGGTCGCCCTTCTGCTGCGCCAGGCGGTCGGCCTGGTTGAGCAGGCGCGCCAGATCCTGCGACAGGTTCACGTCGCCAGTGGGGTTCTGGATCTTCGGCAGCGTGTCCATCTCTTTATTGAGGGAGGCACGCAGCGCAGGGATATCGAAGCCGACCTGCATCAGCAGGGGCTTGATGGAGCCACCCTGCTGCTCGATGAGCGCGGACAGCAGGTGCACAGGCTCGATGGCCGGGTGGTCATGTCCAACGGCCAGGGACTGGGCATCGGAGAGTGCAAGCTGGAGCTTGCTGGTCAAACGGTCGATTCGCATGAGGGTCGTCCTTCCTTTCTATAGCGGGCCGGAGCGATGAGTGCCCCTGGTCACGACTAACCCGCCGGGATGTCAGATAGATAAGGACGATTTTGGTCGGTTCAAGCCATTTGGCCATGACACCCGTCAGTTAGTGCCTTCGAAAGGACCTCAGGAATGGAGTTGAACCTGTAAGAGCGCGCTTGCTCGCGAACCTCGCCTGACACAAAGGTATCCAGCTGTTCGCGAGCAAGCTCGCTCCTACAAACAGACTGTCAGGCCAACCAGATCAGGCTGGCAAGTCGGCCGGTGCGGGAGCTGCGGCGGTAGGAATAGAAACGCTCGGTGTCGGTGAAGGTGCAGAAATCCCCACCATAGACGGCAGTCACCCCTTTCGCCGCCAGGCGGATGCGCGCCAGCTCATAGATGTCGGCCATGAATTTGCCAGCATTGGCGCTTGGCACGAAGGCGCGTGCGGCTTCGGCGTGGTCCGCCAGGAAGGCTTCACGCACTTCCGCGCCGACTTCGAAGGCCTGCGGGCCGATGGACGGGCCGAGCCAGACCAGCAATTCCGCCGGCGCGACGCCCATGGCGTCCACGGCCGCCTCCAGCACGCCGCCCGCCAGCCCGCGCCAGCCGGCGTGGGCAGCACCGACACGGGTCCCCGCGCGGTCACAGAACAGCGCCGGCAGGCAATCGGCCGTCATGATGGTGCAGGCGATGCCGGGCGCGGCGCTCCAGCTCGCATCCGCGGTGGCGACGACGGAAGGATCGGCCTCGACGACATCGATGCCATGCACCTGGCTCAGCCAGGCCGGCTGGCAGCCCAGTTCGGCAGTCAGGCGGCGGCGGTTCTCGGCGACGGCGGCCGGCTCGTCGCCGACGTGGTCACCGAGGTTGAAGCTGTCGAAAGGCTCGACGCTGACGCCGCCGGCACGAGTAGTCACGCAGGCGCGGACGTTCGCCGGGGCCGGCCAGTCAGGCGCCAGCCAGGGACTCATACGAAAGACTCGTTGTCCTGCCGCAGCAGGCTCAGCAGCCAAGTGAAATCATCCGGCAGCGGCGACTCCCACTTCATGCGCACGTTGGTGGCCGGGTGATCCAGCTCCAGGAAGCGCGCGTGCAGGGCCTGGCGAGGGAAATCGCGCAGGGATTCGACGAGGGTTGGGCTGGCCCCCGGCGGAATGCGGAAACGCCCGCCGTAAGTGGGGTCGCCTACCAGCGGGTGGCCGATGTGCGTCATATGGACGCGGATCTGGTGGGTACGCCCGGTTTCAAGCTTCACCCGCGTGTGGGTATGCGCACGGAAGCGCTCCAGTACGCGGTAATGGCTGATGGCGACCTTGCCGGTCTCAATCACCGCCATCTTCTGGCGCTGCACGCCGTGACGGCCAATGGGCGCGTCGACGGTGCCGCCGGCGACGATCACGCCGGTGACGATGGCTTCATAGATGCGGCTGACGCTACGCGCCTGCAACTGGGCGACCAGGTTGGTGTGCGCTTCCAGGGTCTTGGCCACCACCATCAGGCCGGTGGTGTCCTTGTCCAGGCGGTGCACGATGCCGGCGCGCGGCACGTTGGCCAGGTGCGGCACGTGGTGCAGCAATGCGTTGAGCAAGGTGCCGTCCTGGTGGCCGGCGGCGGGGTGAACCACCAGGCCGGTCGGCTTGTCGATGACCAGGATCTGGTCGTCTTCATAAACGATGTCCAGCTCGATGTCCTGGGCAACCCATTCACCCTGGGCCTCCAGTTCGACATCCAGTTCGAGGCGCGAGCCGGAATGGACGATGTCGCGCGGCCGCAGCACAGCGCCATCGACCTTGAGACGGCCGTCCTTGATCCAGCCAGCCAAGCGCGAGCGGGAGTGGTCGGAGAAGAGCTGGGCGGCGACCTGGTCGAGACGCTGACCACCGAGGTCGAACGGCACTTCTGCCGCGAGTTGGATGATATTGGACATGACGGGACACGAAGGGCGCGCGGCCTTTTGGTTCGGCTGCACGCTGTGGTTAAATACGGGGCCTTTGTCCCAGGGGTATCCCTGGGGCGCCAATCATAACAGACGGTTGCGGCCGCGACAGCCGACCGTCCAGGGACGCAACTCGCCATGCAAGTGAAACACCTGCTGCTGATCGCCATCCTCGCCTTCGTCACCGCCTGCTCCTCCAAGGGCGAGAAGGTGGATGAGAACCTGAGCGAAAGCCAGCTGTACCAGCAGGCACAGGACGACCTCAACAACAAGAGCTACACCAACGCCGTCGCCAAGCTGAAGGCGCTGGAGTCCCGCTATCCGTTCGGCCGTTACGCCGAGCAGGCCCAGTTGGAACTGATCTACGCCAACTACAAGAATATGGAGCCCGAGGCCGCCCGCGCCTCCGCCGAGCGCTTCATCCGTCTGCACCCGCAGCACCCGAACGTCGACTACGCCTACTACCTCAAGGGTCTGGCGTCCTTCGACCAGGACCGTGGCCTGCTGGCGCGCTTCCTGCCGCTGGACATGACCAAGCGCGACCCAGGCGCCGCCCGCGACTCTTTCAACGAGTTCGCCCAACTAGTCAGCCGCTACCCGAACAGCCGCTACGCCCCGGACGCCAAGGCGCGCATGATCTACCTGCGCAACCTGCTGGCGGCCTACGAAGTGCACGTCGGCCACTACTATCTGAAGCGCCAGGCGTATGTCGCCGCCGCCAACCGTGGCCGCTACGTGGTCGAGAACTTCCAGGAAACCCCGGCCGTCGGCGATGGCCTGGCGATCATGGTCGAGGCCTATCAGCGCCTGGGCCTGAACGACCTGGCCGATTCCAGCCTGGAAACCCTGAAGGCGAACTA
Source organism: Pseudomonas sp. PDM18 (assembly GCF_014852585.1). Taxonomy (GTDB): domain Bacteria; phylum Pseudomonadota; class Gammaproteobacteria; order Pseudomonadales; family Pseudomonadaceae; genus Pseudomonas. Next base: position 284,831 of record NZ_JACVBX010000003.1, read on the forward strand.
CCCGGACAACGCCAGCCTCAAGGATGGCCAGTTCGTTCCGCGTGAAGACGAAGCCGACAACCGCTCCTGGCTGGCCAAGGCCACCCTGGGCCTGATCGAAACCAACGATGCCCCGCCGCACATGGAAACCCAGGCATCCAAGGACGTGATCAAGCAGTACGAAGACGCCGAACAGCAGATTCCGGCTGAACTCAAGCCCGAGAACCAGAGCGACGTGCAGGAAGAACAGCACGAGTCCGAAGGCAACGCTGGCGGTAGCGACCGCTCCTGGTTCAGCTACATGACCTTCGGCATCTTCGACTGATACCGGCAGGTTCGACGAAAAAGGGAGGCTTCGGCCTCCCTTTTTCATTGGCGCAAAGCACGGACGCTTTACCCATCCCCAGGCGGGTGCGCGCACGGGCTCACTGTGCGGCGCCGCGTGGCTTGGATAAACTGCCACTCTTTGTGCACAAGGGATTGCCATGACCCGTCTGCTGTTCTGGATCGCCCTCTTCGCCTTCGGCTGGTGGTTGTGGCGCAAAGCTACCCGGCCGGCCCGTCCTGTCGAGAAGTCCAAGGGCGACGCCCCGGCCGCGCCGATGGTCCGCTGTGCGCAGTGCGGCGTGCATGTGCCGCAGAGCCATGCCCTGCAGGACGAGAACCAGTGGTACTGCAGCCGCACACATCTCGAACAGGACCGCACCGACCGTGGTCGCTGAAGGCATCTCGCTCACGGGGCAGGGCCTGCGGGTCCTGCGCCTGTATCACCTGTATCGCCTGACCATAGGGCTGGTGCTGGTGCTGCTTATTTCCAGCAGCCTGGACGATGAGCTGCTGAAGCTGGCCCACCCCGAACTGTTCCACGTCGGCTGCTGGATCTACCTGGTCCTCAACATTCTGATCGCGGTGCTGATGCCAACACCGCGACAACTCTTGCCAATCTTCCTCCTGGCGGCACTGGACATACTCCTGCTCAGCGCCCTGTTCTATACCGCAGGCGGCATTCCCAGCGGCATCGGCAACCTGATGGTGGTTGCCGTAGCCATCGCCAACATCCTGTTGCGGGGCCGCATCGGCCTGCTTATCGCCGCGATCGCCGCCATCGGCCTGATCTACCTGACCTTCTACCTGAGCCTCAGCCAACCCACAGCCATCAATCATTACGTGCAGGCAGGCGGGCTGGGCGCCCTGAGCTTCGCCTCGGCCCTGCTGATCCAGGCCCTGGCGCGGCGCCAGCAGATCGTCGAGAGCATCGCCGAGCAACGCGCCACCACGGTGGCCAACCTCGAAGAGCTCAACGCGCTGATCCTGCAGCGCATGCGCACCGGCATCCTGGTCCTGGGCGATCGCCACCGGGTACTGCTGGCCAACCAGAGCGCCACCACCCTGCTGGGTGGCCACGACCTTCCCGGCCATTCGCTGGCCGAGTACAGCCCGCCCCTGGTCTCCAGCCTGCAGCAGTGGCAACAGAACCCCGCGCTGCGCCCGCCAAGCCTGCAACCCGTGGAATCCGGCCCGACCGTACAGCCAAGCTTCATCCCGCTGCGTCGGGACAACGAACAGCACATCCTGATGTTCCTCGAAGACATCTCGCAGATCGCCCAGCAAGCCCAGCAACTCAAGCTTGCCGCCCTGGGCCGCCTCACCGCGGGCATTGCCCATGAGATCCGCAATCCGCTGGGCGCCATTAGCCATGCGGCGCAGTTGCTGCTGGAGTCCGAAGAGCTGGACAAGCCCGACCGGCGCCTGGCGCAAATCATCCAGGACCAGTCGCGGCGCATGAACCTGGTCATCGAGAACGTCCTCCAGCTGTCGCGCCGGCGCCAGGCCGAGCCGCAACTGCTCGACCTGAAGTACTGGCTGCATCGCTATGCCGGCGAGATGCGCGAAGGCCTTCGGGAAGGCCAGCAGATTCACGTGGAAACAGGCCAGGGCACCGTGCAGACGCGCATGGACCCGCACCAGTTGACGCAGGTACTGACCAACCTCGTACAGAATGGGTTACGGTACAGCACTCAGAAGAACGGCACCGGCCAGGTATGGCTGCGATTGTTCCGCGACAGCGAGACCGACCTGCCCGTACTCGAAGTCCTCGATGACGGCCCCGGCATCGCCAACGAACAGCGGGGGAAGCTGTTCGAGCCGTTCTTCACCACTGAAAGCAAGGGCACCGGCCTTGGCCTGTACATCTCCCGCGAGCTGTGCGAAAGCAACCAGGCCCGGCTGGACTACAAGACGCGTGACGAAGGCGGCAGCTGCTTCCGCCTCACCTTCGCCCACCCGCGCAAACAAAGCTAAGAAGACGCAAAGAGCATGAGCCGTCAAAAAGCCCTGATCGTCGACGACGAACCCGACATCCGCGAGCTGCTGGAGATCACCCTCGGCCGCATGAAGCTGGACACCCGCAGCGCCCGCAACGTCAAGGAAGCCCGCGACTTCCTGGCCCGCGAACCCTTCGACTTCTGCCTCACCGACATGCGCCTGCCCGATGGCACCGGCCTGGACCTGGTGCAGTACATCCAGCAGCGCCATCCGCAGATGCCGGTGGCGATGATCACAGCCTTCGGCAGCCTCGACACCGCGGTGCAGGCTCTCAAGGCCGGCGCCTTCGACTTCCTGACCAAGCCGGTCGACCTTGCCCGCCTGCGCGAGCTGGTGAATTCCGCCTTGCGTCTGCGCTCGCCGGAGGCCGAGGAAGCGCCGGTGGACAGCCGCCTGCTCGGTGATTCGCCACCCATGCGCACCCTGCGCAACCAGGTGGCCAAACTCGCCCGCAGCCAGGCGCCGGTGTACATCAGCGGCGAATCCGGCAGCGGCAAGGAGCTGGTGGCCCGACTGATCCACGAGCAGGGCCCGCGCGAGAGCCAGACCTTCGTGCCGGTCAATTGTGGCGCCATCCCGTCCGAACTGATGGAGAGCGAATTCTTCGGCCACAAGAAAGGCAGCTTCACCGGTGCCGTGGAAGACAAGCTCGGCCTGTTCCAGGCGGCCAACGGCGGCACGCTGTTCCTCGACGAAGTCGCCGACCTGCCACTGCCGATGCAGGTCAAGCTGCTGCGCGTCATCCAGGAAAAGGCCGTGCGCGCCGTGGGCGGACAGCAGGAGGTCGCGGTGGACGTGCGCGTCCTCTGCGCGACCCATAAGGACCTGGCCGCCGAAGTGGCAGCTGGCCGCTTCCGTCAGGACCTCTACTACCGACTGAATGTCATCGAACTGCGGGTTCCGCCGCTGCGCGAGCGCCGCGAAGACATCCCGCTACTGACCGACCGCGTCCTCAAGCGCCTGGCCGGGGACAACGGACTGGCTGCCGCGACGGTCAGCCCCGATGCGCTGGAGAAGCTCAAGAGCTACCGCTTCCCCGGCAACGTTCGGGAACTGGAAAACATGCTGGAGCGCGCCTACACGCTCTGCGAGGACGACGTCATCCAGCCTCACGACTTGCGCCTGGCCGAAACCAGCACGGCGGACAGCGGTGGTGATGCAAGCCTGGCGCAGATCGACAACCTTGAGGATTACCTCGAGGACATCGAGCGCAAGCTGATCATGCAGGCGCTGGAAGAGACGCGCTGGAACCGGACAGCGGCGGCGCAGCGCCTGGGCCTGACCTTCCGCTCCATGCGCTACCGCCTGAAGAAACTGGGGATCGACTGATCCCCGTCCGCTTTCAGACAATGGGCGTCGCCACCAGGCGCCCTTCTGGCGCATAGGGTGCCGCTTCGATGATCGGCTGACGCTTCTGCATCAGGTCCGCCAGCAACTGGCAGGACGCCGGCGCCAGCACCAGGCCGTTGCGGTAATGGCCGGTGTTCAGCCACAGTCCACGGTGACCGGGCACCTCGCCGATGAAAGGAATGCCCTGCGGCGAGCCCGGACGCAGTCCGGCCCAGTGCTTCACCGGCGCCATGCCCTTGAGCGCGGGGAGCAACTCCTCCGCCGATGCACGCAGGCTGCTCAGAGCCTCGTCCGACGGGGTCTTGTCGAAACCGGCGTGCTCCAACGTACTGCCCACCAGAATGTGCCCGTCGCGACGCGGAATCGCGTAGCGACCTTTGGCCAGCACCATGCTGGAGAGGAAATCCGGGGCGCAGCGATAGAGAATCATCTGCCCCTTCACCGGCTCGACCGGTAGTTCCAGCCCCAGCCTTGCCAGCAAATCGCCGCTCCAGGCGCCGGCCGCCAGCACCACAAAGTCGGCAGTGAAATCACCCTGCGCCGTGCGGACGCCCTTTACGCTGCTGCCGTCCTTGAGGAAGCCGGTCACCTGCACCTGTTCCTGCACACTCACATTCGGCAGCTGCACCAACGCCTGGCGCAGCGACTTGGCCAGGCGCGGGTTGCGCACATTGGCCACGCCCGACATGTACACCGCGCGCTCGAAGCCTTGCCCCAACACCGGGACAGCCTCACGCACGGCTCCGATTTCCACTTCCGAAAGCGGGCGGCCATGGGTCCTGGCCCACGCCAGGGCTTCGGCCTGGTCGTCCAGGTCCAGCCAGTAGAGACCGGTGACGTGCACTTCCGGATCGAGCCCGGTATCAGCGAGCAGACGCTCGCCCAGCTGGGGGTAGAAGTCCTGCGACCAGTGGGCCAGGTTGGCGACCGCCGCGCTGTAGCGCCACGGATAGAGCGGCGAGACGATGCCGCCGCCGGCCCAGGACGCTTCGCGCCCGGTCTCGCCCTTTTCCAGCAGCACCACCGCAGCCCCTGCCTGGCCCAGAGTCCAGGCAGTCAGCATCCCGACCACCCCACCGCCCACCACGATCACGTCCGGCATACCACGCCCCACATCACAGGAAAATCACCGGCCCATCGCCGGCCGCACACTATACCGGGCATGGGCTGACGACGGAGCACGATGGAAGTCAGTGCGGCATCGGACCGCTCCTACAGCGCCTGTCCAACTCGCTGGCAGGCGCAGGCTATCCGGCAACCAATACTTCCCGCTCCTCAACTGCCCGGAAGCGAACCATGGCCAAGGAGCAATCTACTATCAGTGAGCAGGGCTTCACCCTTGTCGAGCTGCTGTTCACTCTCGCGATACTGGCGATCGCACTCTCCATCGCAGCCCCAGACTTCAGCGAACTCCTGCATAACCAGCGGGCAAGCACAGCCACCCAGGAACTGCGCAATGCCCTGAACTTCGCCCGCGAATCGGCCGTGCACAGCGGGCAACCGATCAGTATCGCCGCGACCCATGGCGACTGGGCTGCCGGCTGGGAGGTTTTCGCCGACTCCGCCAATAGCGGCGTCCGCCCCCCTCAGCAACAGCCACTTGCGGCCCACGGCCCCCTGAGCGGTATCAGCATCCGCACCGACAGCACCTCGCGCCGCTACCTCCACTTCACCCCGCGCGGCAACGCAATCCAGCCCAAAGGCGCTTTCCACGCTGGCACGCTGACGCTCTGCGGCGCGGGCCGAACGAGTTATCACATCGTGTTCAACAAGGCGGGACGCATCCGCACCGAGGCAGGAAACACCGAGGACTACTGCCCCCGCTGACCGACTTCTCACCCCTTGCGCGACGGTGTTCACAGAACCTCGGCGGGCATGACCGAACATCGCCGTAATACGAACGGTCATCCATAGAAAAAAGACATTTCCCACACGACTAGGCAGCATTGCCGCTATCGAAAATGTGAGGAATGCGCCATGTCGCGCCCCAAGGAGCAAGCCGGGCTTACGCTGGTGGAGCTGGTCACTGTGATTGCGATTATCGCAATCCTCGCCTCCATTGCCTTTCCGAGCTTTCAACGCACGCTCGCGAGCAATCGAGTGACGTCCACCTCCAACAGTCTGCTCGGCCTGCTGCAACTCGCCCGCAGCGAAGCGATGACCATGGGGCGGACGGTGACCGTCTGCCCCAGCACCGACCAGGCCACCTGCACCCAAGGCGCCACCTGGAACAACGGCATGATCGCACTGCGTAACGGCAGCAGCACCCCGGTGCGGATAGTGCCGGACATCAGCAACGGCACTTCGGTCAGCGCCAGCAGTGGGGCGAACAGCGTCAGCAGTCTGACCTTCAATGCTAACGGCACCATCAGCGCCGCCACCTCCTTCGGCATCTGCAACAGCAGCGGCCACGTCGCGCGACAGATTGACGTCAATCTACTTGGCCACGCCACCATCGTTGCGGGGCAATGCCCATGAAACGCCAGTCCGCCGGTTTCACCCTGCTCGAAGTACTGATTGCCATGTTGATCCTGGCCATCGGCCTGCTCGGTATGGCCAGCCTGATGATCACCAGCCTGCAGAACAACCAGGGCGCCTATACCCGCGCCCAGGCCACCGTGCTGGCCTACGACATAGTCGAACGCATGCGTGCCAACCGTCCGCAGGCAGAGCTGGACAGCTCCCCTTACGTGCTCGCCAGCGGCAGCCCGGCCGCCAGCGCCAAGGACTGCCAGCAGAACGGCTGCAGCCCGTCGGAAATGGCCGCCTGGGACATGGCGCAATGGTGGGCTGACATGCAGACGAGCATTCCCGGTGCCACCGCCACGGTCACCCAGATAACCGGACGAAGTTACGAGATCAACCTGAGCTGGAAGGAAACCTCATCGGCTCGGGGCGCCGGCACCACGCCTGATACGCTGACCTACAAACTGAGAACCGACCTATGACGTACGCGTATCCACAGCTAGCGATGCCTCGGCAGCAAGGCTTCTCGCTGATCGAGCTGATGGTGGCGATCGTCCTCGCCAGCCTGCTGATCCTAGGCGTGACCCAGCTCTACTCGAACTCGGCAGCGACCGACCGCACCAACTCCGCCCTGGCCCGCGTGCAGGAGAGCGGTCGCACGGTGCTCGAACTCATCCGCCAGGACACTTGGCGAGCGGGATTCGAGGGCTGCATCAACCCGCTCACGCTGACCAAGGTCGGCAACGTCACTTTCCCTGACGACACGGTGATAGCACAGACTAACCCGCTTGGCGTGACCCTGCGCTATGCCTCACGCGACAACACGGGCACCAGCTTCCCGCAGAAAGACTGCGACAACTCCCAGCTGTATCTGCACGAAGTCACTTACGCCAACTGTTCCGGCAACCAGGCGGGCATCTGCGTCACCAGCAACGGGGGAGCGGCAACCCAGCTCACGGCCGATGTCACCATCAGCGCGATCCGCTATGGCGTGCCAAACAAGGCAGGAACCTCGGTTACCTGGAAGGACAGCCCTGTGGCTGAGGATCTCCCCCGTACCACCGCGCTCCAGGTTTCGGTTCGTGCGACCGATACCAAGCAGGAGATCACCCGCGACTTCAGCTCCACGGTCATGATCAGGAATCGCTCGCAATGACTTCCCGCACCCCGCAACGAGGCATGGCCCTGCTGGTCAGCCTGATGCTCCTGCTGCTGCTGACGGTAATCGCCATCAGCGCCGCCAACATGTCCTCCGTGCAACAGCGCATGGCGATCAACAGCCAGAACCAAAACGTCGCCTTCCAGGCGTCGGAGAGTGGCCTGGCGGCATGGATCACCCATTACGTGAAGACTGGCATCCCCCTCGTAACCACCGAGGAACCACTTAAGGATGATGAAAACGACGAAGTGGTGGCAAAGTTCGCTGTGTCCTCTTCCGATCCGATCATCCTGCCCCCAGGCGTCGGAGCCTCCATCGGCACCGAGAACCCCGAGTTCCGCACCTACCCCATTACCAGCCTTGCTGTCGCCTGCGGCAGCGACTCCAGTGCCTGTGATCCCGCGACGGACAACGGGCATGCGCGTGCAAAGCACATGCAGGGCTACGAACAACGCCGGGTCAAGTAACAGGAGCGCCCATGAACAGAACCCCGAAAATCCGCTCCCTGCTGATCGGCATGCTCGCGACCGGCCTGATGTCCTCGGCAACCCTGAGCTATGCCGACGACACCGAGATCTTCTTCGGCGGCCCAGCCATCGACAGTGGTATCCGCCCCAACGTGCTCTTCGTGCTGGACAATTCCGGCTCCATGGCCTGGCGGACCGACAGCAACGACAACCCGTCGGGCGGCCAGTCCTCGCGGATGACGATCCTCAAGGGCGCCTTCTCCGACATCATTCAGAGCGTCAAGGGCATCAACGCCGGCGTGATGGTGCTGAACTCGCGTACCGAATACGACGGTACGCGCATGGTGTTCCCGGTGGAAAACATCGACGACATCATGCCCAGTTCGGTCACCCAGGTAGCCAACGCCCCTGAACTGCTCGACAGCGTGGGCGACGGCACCGAACGTACCGACGTGAGCAGCGCACCTGTACTGGACGACCCCAGCCTGGTGATGGGTTACGTGGGGGTTAACATCGACACCCCTGGGTTGAAGGATGTGCCGCTCACTGGTTCCAACGCTTTCTTCAGCAGCACTGCGTATAACACCGCACCGGCTGCGGCGGATTACGCCTGCAACGTCGCAGCGACCAGCAATCGCACGAACTGCAAAGCGGTCACCAGCATGAACGTCCGCAACTCCACGGCGGGTATGACGGCTTTGCTGCTGATCAAGGGCGTCAACCTGCCTCCGAATGCGACGATTCAGAGCGCCGTGCTGCAGCTGACGCCGACCAACAGCAATAACGGCACTCCGCCGCAGTTGAGCATTCGCGCCCAGCGAAGCAAGACGCCGGCAGACCTCAACGACGATCAGAAACTCGGCAGCAACCGCACCTTCAGCACCACCGCAACCAGGGTCACGGCGACCACCTGGAAAAATGGCAGCAGCGTCCAGTTCAACGTCTTGCCACTGATCACCGACATCCTGGCGACGAACCCCGTAGCCGACCCTATCGGCGACGTACTGCTGGCCTTCCGCGCCAGCCAGAACAACGACTACACCTTCTGTGCCTCGGGCTGCCCGACTGCTTCGGCGCCGCGCCTGATCATCAATTACACCACGCCGACCACCCAGACACAGACCCGTGTAGGTGCGATGCGCTTCGAGAACGTCTCGATTCCTCAGGGCGCCACCGTCACCTCTGCCCGCCTGGACTTTGTACCGGCCTCCTCCAGCAGCCAGGCTGTGACCTTCCAAGTCAAGGCGCAGCTGAGCAGCGACGCGCCAGTACTCAGCACCGGCGAGCACTTTGCCAACCGCACCAAGACCACCGCGCTGACCAACTGGCAGGCGCCGGAGTGGATCACTGAAAACCCGCCCGTTTATGTGGACGGCCCCGATGTCACCGGACAGGTGCAAGAGGTCGTAAACCAGACAGGCTGGTGCGGCAACAACGCGATGGCCTTCTTCCTCACCCCGAGTACGGGAACGGGATCGCGCACCGCCTATAGCTATGACGGTGGCACCGGCCTTCAGCCGCGCCTGACCATCTCCTACACCGGCGGGACCAACGGTTGTCTCAACCCTATTCTGGAAGCCCGGGTTACTGACCAGAAGAACGACGCCTATGAGAACCGAAACGGAGGTATGAACCTCGCCGGCAACAGCCTAACGCTGAACCGTGCCTATGTCGGCGCACGCTATGAGGGCCTGGCGCTCAACCGCAACGCCAACATCCTTGACGCCCGGGTGATCCTGACCCCGGCTTCGTCCTCCAACTCGCCCAACGCATCGACCACGATCAGCTTCGAGGCGGCGGACAACTCCGCGGCCTTTACCTCCGACACCAGCAACCTGAGCAACCGAAATCGCACTAGCACCGCCACATGCAATATCAACAATGCGGGCGGCGGATGGACTGCCAATACTCCGTATATCTGCCGCGACGCAGCGATCAAGACTTCACTGCAAGCGGTGGTCAACCGCAATGGCTGGCAACCAGGAAACGCCGTCACGCTGTTGCTCAACCAGGGCTCGGATACCAGCCTGAGCGTACGCGCCTATGAAACCAACCCGTCGCAGTCGATCAAGCTGCGCATCAAGGTGGCAAACGGCGGGCTCGGAGTCAGCACCAACACAGTGCGCAACCATCTCGACGCTCTCGTGCAGAACATGACTGCCAAGGACGGTACGCCGATCGTGCCGACTTACCTCGAGGCTACGCAGTATCTGCGGGGCGAGCGCAGTGGTTACAGCTCGCCGATGACCAGCGCCTGCCAAGCCACTCACGTCGTGATACTCACCGATGGTCAGGCCAACAACAACACCAGCGATGCCAAGAATGCGATTGGCAGCCTGATCGGCAAGAATTGCACCGGCGATGCCAGCGACGATGGCGAACGCTGCGCAAGGTCCCTGGCCGGCTGGCTGTCCGCAAATGACCAGTCCGCATTCGACGGCGACAACTACTTCATCACCCACACCGTCGGTTTCGCCCTGGATGCCAGCGGCGGCACGGCCAGCACTAACATCAAGAACTTCCTGCGCGATGTGGCCAGCCAGGGCAAGGGATCGTTCTATACGGCTACCGACGCGGCTCAGCTTTCGGCGGCATTCAATGCCATCATCCAACAGGTATTAGCTACCGACACCACCTTCGTCAGCGTCAGCGCACCGGTGAACTCATTCAACCGCGCGGACAACAAGGACGAGCTGTACTACTCACTGTTCAAACCCTCGGAAAACGATCGCTGGGCGGGCAACGTCAAGCGTTACCGCTTCGCTACACCGAGCAACGGCGACACCTCCATCGCGCAGATCGTCGACGCCGACGGCACTCCGGCCATCGATGCCAACACCGGCTTCTTCCGCAATACGGCACGCAGCTTCTGGAGTGCCACGGCGGACGGTAACAACACCGCCGCAGGCGGCGCTGCTGCAGTGCTCCCGCTGGCCGCCTCGCGTCACCTGTACACCTACACCGGCTCCTCGCCGAGCGCTCCGGTAACGCTGAGCACTGGCAACAACAACCTGCTCGATACTGTCAACACGACCCTCACCGCGGAGATGCTCGGTGCGGCTGACGCCACCGAACGGACCAATCTGATCAGCTATATCCGCGGCATCAACCCCGCCGACAGCACCCAGCGCAAAGCCATGGGCGATCCGCTGCACTCCTCGCCTCGCCTTGCGACCTGGTCTTGTAACGTTGCACTGTCGAGCGATGGCAGCTGCAGCGATGCCGACCAGAGCGTGGTCGTGGCGAGCAACGAAGGCTTCCTCCATGTTATCAACTCCAAGACGGGTGTCGAGCAGATGGCCTTCATGCCCAAGGCCCTGCTGAGCAATATCAAGCCGCTCTACAACAACACTCGCTCGACCAGCCAGAAACCACGCCCGTATGGCCTCGATAACACGGTCACCCTGTGGGTCAACGACGCGAACAACAACGGCGTGATCTATGGCGGCAAGGACCCGCTGACTGGCAACGACATTAGCGGCCTGAACACCGGCGAATTCGTCTATGCCTACGTCACCATGGGCCGTGGCGGCCGTGACGTGTACGCCCTGGATATTACCGACCGGAGCGCACCGCGCCTGATGTGGCAGATCCTCGGCGGCACCACCACCGGCTTCAGCAAGCTCGGTCAGACCTGGTCGGCCCCCGTGAAGACCCAGATCCAGGTGGGTACGGCGAGCGACAGCAACCCGCCGAAGGATGTCCTGATTTTCGCTGGCGGCTATGACGTCGACCAGGACAACGCCAGCGTCCGCACCAGCGATGACCAGGGCAACGCCCTGTACATCGTCGATGCCAAGACCGGCGCTCTGATCTGGTCGGCCAGCAACGACAGCTCGGCCACCAAGACGCTGACCAAGATGAACTACAGCATGCCAGGGCGCGTACGGGTCCTCGACCTGCAGAAGAACACCCAGGGAGCACTGATCTCGGACAGCCAGCAATTGGCCGACCAGATATTCATCGGTGACCTCGGTGGGCAGGTCTGGCGCTTCTACATCAACAACGGAAGCTCTGGCACCAACCTGGTAACCCCTGGCGGCAACAGCGGTGACGGCGTCTTCGCCAACATCGTCCCGGCCGATACCACCAGCGAGACCGCTGCCGACCGCAAGGCCAAACTGCGTCGCTTCTACAACGAAGTGGACGTCGCCCTGCTCAACGACAGCGGTACCCTGGCGCTCGCGGTGAACGTGGGCTCCGGCTATCGCGGCCACCCGCTGGACAAGAATGCCCAGGACCGCTTCTACTCATTCCGCACGCAGAACATTACCAAGCCTGCCAGCGGCAATGAAGGCACCATCACTGAGGGCGACCTATACGACGCCTCTGCCAACCTGGTGCAGAAGGGTACGGAGGACGAGAAAGCCGCTCAGTTGGCCTCTCTGAAAGCGGCTAAGGGCTGGTATATCAAGATGAACAGCCAGGACGGGGAAAAGGTCCTTACCCGCTCCGTGACCCTCAATGGCAAGCTGTTCTTCAACACTTACCAGCCCACTGCAGTCTCCAACTCCTGCCAGGCTGCCGTCGGCCTGAACCGCTCCTACGAGGTAAATATCCTCGATGCGACGCCGACCATCGTGAACAGCAGCGACCCGTCGGACCGCTACAAGAACAGCTTGGCTAACGGCGGCCTCGCTCCTGACCCGGTAGTCTTCTGCCAGGGCTCGAGCTGCTACGTGAACGCCGCAGGTACCGGTTATTCGGTCGTTGGCCAGAATGGCAGCACCACCGGCCAGTTCAAGCGAGTCCTGCTGGACAACGATCCCCGCTCGTTCTGGATCGACCAGACCCCATGAGCCCAACAACCCAGGTTGCAAGCATGCACAAGGAACAAGGTTTCACTCTGGTAGAACTGATGATCGTGGTCATCGTGGTCGGCGTACTCACGGCGATCGCCTTTCCCAGCTACCAGGCCCATATAAGGCGCGGTGCCTGCGAGGACGGCAAAGGTGTACTGCTGGGAGCGGCTAACGTCATGGAGCGCTACCGTGCCCAGAACAACACCTATTCGTCGGCAACTGCGGCGGACCTCGGCGCCTACCAGCACGCCCCTATCGACGGCAGCCGCAAGAACTTCGATATCGCGCTGAGCGACCTGACTGATACCGGCTACACCTTGACAGCCACCGCCACGGCCGACGGCGTCCTCACCAGCGGTGACGAGCTAGAACTGAACTCTTCCGGAGCTCGGATCGGAACAGGAACTTTGATCAACGCCTGGAACACCTGCAGCAATCTTTGACCTCTGCTGCCAATAAAAAACCCGCTTTCGCGGGTTTTTTATTATTCGGGAAACGGCTCAGATCGCCTTCACCCGCAACTCCTTGGGCATCGAGAAGGTTATGTTCTCTTCGCGCCCATCCAGCTCGACTTCAGGCTCCGCGCCCCAGTCACGCAGTTGCTGGATCACGCCGCGCACCAGCACTTCCGGAGCCGAGGCACCAGCGGTGATGCCGATGCGCTGCACGCCATCAAACCACTCCTTCTGCATGTCCTCGGCACCATCGATCAGGTAGCCGGGGGTGCCCATGCGCTCGGCCAGCTCGCGCAGGCGGTTGGAGTTGGAGCTGTTCGGGCTGCCGACCACCAGCACCAGGTCGCACTGGTCGGCCAGTTCCTTCACCGCGTCCTGGCGGTTCTGGGTGGCGTAGCAGATGTCGTTCTTGCGCGGGCCCTGGATGTTCGGGAATTTCGCACGCAGGGCGTCGATCACCTTGGAAGTGTCGTCCATCGACAGGGTTGTCTGGGTGACGAAGTGCAGCGCTTCAGGATTACGCACCTCCAGCGCCGCCACGTCTGCCTCGTCTTCCACCAGGTAGATGGTGCCGCCATTGGAGGCATCGTACTGGCCCATGGTGCCTTCCACTTCCGGATGACCCTCGTGGCCGATCAGGATGCATTCGTGGCCGTCGCGACTGTAGCGCACGACTTCCAGATGCACCTTGGTCACCAGCGGGCAGGTGGCATCAAAGACTTTCAGGCCGCGGCTCTCGGCTTCCTTGCGGACGGCCTGGGAAACGCCGTGGGCGCTGAAGATGACGATGGTGTCGTCCGGCACCTGGTCAAGCTCCTCGACGAACACGGCGCCGCGGTTGCGCAGGTTCTCCACCACGAACTTGTTGTGCACCACTTCATGGCGCACATAGATCGGCGGGCCGAAGACGTCGAGGGCGCGGTTGACGATCTCGATCGCCCGGTCGACGCCGGCGCAGAAGCCGCGGGGATTGGCGAGTTTGATTTGCATGGTGGCCTCGGGTGCTACGCAAGCCGGCCCACGAGGGGCCGATAGGAATACTTCGCCTCAAGCGCAACGGCCCGCCAGCGGCGGGCCGTGCAGCCAATCAGGCTGGTTGTACGTCGATGATATCGACTTCGAACGCTAGCGTTTTACCGGCCAGCGGATGGTTGAAGTCGATGGTGACGTGCTGCTCGTCGAACTCCTTCACGACGCCCGGCAGCTCGGTCTTGGCGGCATCGTTGAAGATCACCAGCAGCCCCTCGGCCAACTCCATGCCTTCGAACTGGTCGCGCGGCATCACCTGCACGTTGGCCGGGTTCGGTTGGCCGAAGCCCTGCTCCGGCTCGATGCTCAGGGTGCGCTTGTCGCCGGCCTTGAGACCGAACAGCGCCTGCTCGAAGCCCGGCAGCAGGTTGCCGTCGCCGACCTTGAAGGTGGCCGGCTGCTTGTCGAAGGTGCTGTCGACGACGTTGCCGTCATCCAGTTTCAGGGCGAAATGTAGGGTGACCTTCGAGTCGCCGCCGATGCGCTGAATGGTGTCAGAGGAATCAACCATTGGCGGTCTCTCCGGAATTCTTCGATTTGAACATGTCCAGCGCCAGCATGATGGCGCCGACGGTGATGGCGCTGTCGGCCAGGTTGAAGGCCGGGAAGCGCCAGCGGTCCTGCCAGTGCACGAGGATGAAGTCCACCACGTGCCCCAGGACCATGCGGTCGTACAGGTTGCCCAGCGCGCCGCCCAGCACCAGGGCCAGGGCGATGGCCAGCCAGGTCTCGCCGCGCTTCAAGCGCTTGAGCCAGACCACCAGCACGACGCTGACCACGATGGCGATCAGCGCGAACAGCCAGCGCTGCCAGCCCGAGCTGTCGGCCAGGAAGCTGAACGCGGCGCCGGTGTTGTAGGCAAGTGTCCAGCTGAACAGGTCGGGAATGACCACGATCTGCTGGTACATGGTCAGCTCAGACTGGAAGAAGGCCTTGGTGACCTGATCCAGAACAAACACTACCACGGTGATCCACAGCCAGGGCAGGCGGCCGAGGCGATCAGCGTTAGGCATAGTGACGCACCTCGCCCGCGCCATCGATGTTCTCGACGCAGCGACCACACAGCTCCGGATGCGCGGCGTGGCTGCCCACGTCGGCGCGGAAGTGCCAGCAACGGCCGCACTTGGCATGGGCGGACTTGACCACCTTCAGCTTCAGGCCCGGCAGTTCGCTCTCGACCGCATCGGCCGGCGCATCGGCCAGCGGCGCGACGGTGGCGGCGGAGGTGATCAGCACGAAGCGCAGCTCGTTGCCCAGTTTCTCCAGGCGCTTGGCCAGGGAGTCTTCGGCGTAGAGGGTGATCTCGGCCTGCAGGTTGCCGCCGATGGTCTTGGCGCTGCGCAGGTTCTCCAGTTCCTTGTTCACGGCAGCCTTGGCAGCCATGACTTCGTCCCAGTAGGCGCGGTCCAGCTCGGCGTCGGCCGGCAGCTCGGAGAGGCCGTCGTACCAAGTGGTCAGCATCACCGATTCGGCGCGCTCACCCGGCATGAAGCTCCAGATTTCCTCGGCGGTGAAGGCCATGATCGGCGCGATCCAGCGCACCAGGGCCTCTGCGATGTGGAACAGCGCGGTCTGGCAGGAGCGACGGGCGACGCTGTCCGCCTGGGTGGTGTACTGGCGGTCCTTGATGATGTCCAGGTAGAAGCCGCCCAGCTCTTGCACGCAGAAGTTGTGCACCTTGGAGTAGACGTTCCAGAAGCGGTAGTCGCGGTAGGCTTCTTCCAGCTCGCGTTGCAGTTGCAGCGCGCGGTCGATGGCCCAGCGGTCCAGGGCCAGCAGCTGGTCGTTGGGCAGCAGGTCCTTGGCCGGGTCGAAGCCGGACAGGTTGGACAGCAGGAAGCGCGTGGTATTGCGGATACGACGGTAGGCGTCGGCGCTGCGCTGGAGGATGGTCTGGGAAACAGCGATCTCACCGGAGTAGTCGGTGGACGCGACCCACAGGCGCAGGATGTCGGCGCCCATGCTGTCGATCACGGTCTGCGGCACCACGGTGTTGCCCAGGGACTTGGACATCTTGCGGCCGGACTCGTCCACGGTGAAGCCGTGGGTCAGCAGTTGGCGGTACGGCGCGTGGCCGTCGATGGCGCAGCCGGTCAGCAGCGAGGAGTGGAACCAGCCGCGGTGCTGGTCGGAGCCTTCCAGGTAAAGGTCGGCGGCCGGACCGCTGGCATGGCCCAACTCGGCATGGGAGCCGCGCAGCACGTGCCAGTGGGTGGTGCCGGAGTCGAACCAGACGTCCAGGGTGTCGTTGATCTTGTCGTACTGCGCGGCTTCATCGCCCAGCAGTTCGGCGGCGTCGAGCTTGAACCAGGCCTCGATGCCTTCCTTCTCGACGCGCTGAGCCACGGCTTCCATCAGCTCGACGGTGCGCGGATGCAGCTCGCCGGTGGCCTTGTGCAGGAAGAACGGGATCGGCACGCCCCAGTTGCGCTGACGCGAGATGCACCAGTCCGGACGGCCGGCGATCATGCCGTGCAGGCGCGCCTGGCCCCACGTGGGCACGAATTCGGTCTGGGTGATGGCTTCCAGCGCGCGCTCGCGCAGGGTGGCGCCGGTCTGCGGCTGCTTGTCCATGCCGACGAACCACTGCGCGGTGGCGCGGTAGATCAGCGGAGTCTTGTGGCGCCAGCAGTGCATGTAGCTGTGGCTGATGCTGGCGTGCTTGAGCAGTGCGCCGACTTCATCGAGCTTGGCAACGATATTCGGGTTGGCCTTCCAGATGAACTGGCCACCGAAGAACGGAAGGTCGGCCACGTAGACGCCATTGCTCTGCACGGGGCTGAGGATGTCGTCATTGCTCATGCCGTACTGCTTGCAGGTACGGAAGTCGTCCTCACCGTAGGCCGGGGCGGAGTGAACCACGCCGGTGCCGGCGCCCAGCTCGACGTACTCGGCCAGGTAGACCGGGGAGAAGCGCTCGTAGAACGGGTGGCGGAAACGGATCAGGTCCAGCGACTCGCCCTGGGCGGTGGCGATGGCCTTGCCTTCCAGGCCATAGCGTTGCAGGCAGGACTCGACCAGCTCCTCGGCCAGCACCAGCAGGCGATCGCCGACATCCACCAGTGCGTAGGTGAATTCGGGGTGGACGTTCAGCGCCTGGTTGGCCGGGATGGTCCAAGGGGTGGTGGTCCAGATGACGATGGCAGCCGGCTTGGGCAGGCTGGCCAAGCCGAAGGCGGCGGCCAGCTTGTCAGCGTCTTCCACCGGGAAGGCGACGTCGATGGCGTCGGACTTCTTGTCGGCGTACTCGACCTCGGCTTCTGCCAGGGCGGAGCCGCAGTCGAAGCACCAGTTCACCGGCTTCAGGCCCTTGAACACGAAGCCCTGCTTGACCATCTCGGCGAGGGCGCGGATTTCCCCGGCCTCGTTGGAGAAGTTCATGGTCTTGTAGGGGTTGTCCCAGTCGCCCAGCACGCCCAGGCGGATGAAGTCGGCCTTCTGCCCTTCGATCTGCTCGGCGGCGTATTCGCGGCACAGTTCGCGGGTCTTGTCCGCCGGCAGGTTCTTGCCGTGGGTGGTCTCGACCTTGTGCTCGATCGGCAGGCCGTGGCAGTCCCAGCCCGGCACGTAGGGGGCATCGTAGCCGGCCAGGGTCTTGGAGCGGACGATGATGTCCTTGAGGATCTTGTTGACCGCGTGACCGATGTGGATGCTGCCGTTGGCGTAGGGCGGGCCATCGTGCAGGATGAATTTCGGGCGACCTTCGCCAATCTTCCGCAGCTTCTGGTACAGGCCAATGTCGTTCCAGAGCTTGAGAGTTTGCGGCTCGCGCTGCGGCAGGCCGGCTTTCATCGGGAAGTCGGTTTCGGGAAGGTTCAGAGTGGCTTTGTAATCGGTCATCTCAGGGCCTGTTCAGGATCTTCAATCAAGCGGTTGGCCCAGCCAATAGGCCCGGGCGGCGGCGATGTCGGCGAGGATGGCCGCCTTGAGTGCCTCAAGGGAGGCAAAACGCTGCTCATCACGCAGCTTCTGGTGGAACGTGATATCCAGGTGCTGGCCGTACAGATCGCCGGCGAAATCCAGCAGATGCACTTCCAGGTGGGGCCGGCCGTCGCCATTCACGGACGGTCGGGTGCCGATGTTGGCAACCCCGTTCTGACGCTGACCAGCCACCATCGTGCTGACCAGGTAAACGCCGTTGAGCGGCGCCTTGCGGCGCTTGAGCTGGATATTCGCGGTGGGCGAGCCCAGCGTACGGCCCAGCTTCTGCCCGTGCAGCACGCGGCCGCTCAGGCTGTAAGGGCGACCCAGCAGGCGCTCGACCATGTGCAGGTCGCCGTCGGCCAGGTCCTTGCGGATACGCGAGCTGCTCACGCGCATGCCGTCGACCTCCACGGTGGTCGCGGCCTCGACGGTGAAGCCCTGTTCCGCGCTGGCGTTGACCAGGAAGGCGAAGTCGCCGGAACGGTCGCAACCAAAGCGGAAATCGTCGCCTACTTCCAGATGACGGACACGCAGGCCCTCGACCAGCACCTGGCGGACGAACTCGGCGGCCGACAGCTCGCGCAGACGGCGGTTGAAGGCCAGGCAGAGAACGAAGTCGACGCCGTACCGGCGCAGCAGTTCGAGCTTCTCGCGCAGACGGGTCAGACGCACCGGCGCCGCATCGGGAGCGAAGTATTCGCGCGGCTGCGGCTCGAAGATCACCACGCAGCTGGGCACACCCAGCTCCAGCGAACGCTCGCGCAGACGCCCCAGGATCGCCTGGTGGCCGAGATGGACGCCGTCGAAGTTACCGATGGTGGCGACACAGCCCCCGGACAGGGGCCGCAGGTTGTGAAGGCCTCGAAGCAGCTGCATAGCGCGCGTATTGCTCAGAAAGTGGTCGATTATACCTGCACCCGCTGCCATGCGACAGGCAAAATGCCGTCGCCGAAAACGGATGCAATGCTTTGTACGGCGAAGGTTACAGCACCGCGCGGCGGGAGAAGTCCCGCAAGCGGAAGCCAAGGATCGCCAGCATACCGAAATAGGCGACCACACCGGCCACCACTAGCGCGCCCAGGCGCACCAGGCGAATCGGCATACCGCCCTGATCCCAGGCCGGCATGAAGTGCATCATGCCGATCAGCACCGCGCACATCACCAGTACAGCTACGACTAATTTGGCGATGAACCTGCCCCAACCCGCCTGCGGCTCGAACAACCGCTGCTTGCGCAACTGCCAGAACAGCAGGCCCGCGTTCAGACAGGCCGCCAGACTGATCGCCAGCGCCAACCCCGCATGCTTGAGCGGGCCGATGAACACCACGTTCATCAGCTGGGTGGACACCAGGGTGAACAGCGCGATCTTTACCGGCGTCTTGATGTTCTGACGGGCATAGAAGCCCGGTGCCAGCACTTTCACCAGGATGATGCCGAGCAGGCCAACCGCGTAGGCGACCAGTGCGTGCTGGGTCATCAGAGCGTCGTGGGCATCGAACTTGCCGTATTGGAACAGTGCGACGGTCAGCGGCTCGGCGATCACCGCCAGGGCCAGGGAACACGGCAGCACGAGCAGGAAGCACAGGCGCAGCCCCCAGTCCATCAGCCGTGAATACTCATGGCGGTCATCGCTGGCATAGGTTTTGGCCAGCGACGGCAGCAGGATCGTGCCCAGCGCCACGCCGAGTACGCCGGAGGGCAATTCCATCAGGCGGTCCGCGTAATACATCCAGGAGACCGAGCCCGCCACCAGGAAGGAAGCGAAGATGGTGTTGATGATCAGCGAAATCTGACTGACCGATACGCCGAGGATCGCCGGCCCCATCTGCTTCATCACGCGCCAGACCCCGGTATCGCGCAGGTTGACCCGCGGCAGCACAAGCATGCCGATCTTTTTCAGGTGCGGCAGTTGGTAGAGCAGTTGCGCCAGACCTCCGGCCAGCACGGCCCAGCCCAGCGCCATGATCGGCGGATCGAAGTACGGCGTCAGGAACAGCGCGAAGAGAATCATGCTGACGTTCAGCAGGGTCGGCACGAATGCCGGCACCGAGAAGCGGTTCCAGGTATTGAGGATCGCCCCCGCCAGGGACGCCAGCGAAATCAGCAGGATATAAGGAAAGGTCACCCGCAGCAGGGAACTGGTGAGCTCGAACTTCTCCGGCGAATCGACGAAGCCGGGCGCCGTCACCCAGATCACCCAGGGCGCGGCGAGGATGCCCAGCGCGGTGACCAGCGCGAGGATCAGGGTCAGCAGACCCGATACATAGGCAATGAAGGTACGCGTCGCCTCCTCGCCCTGCTGGGTCTTGTACTCGGCCAGGATCGGCACGAAAGCCTGGGAGAACGCTCCCTCGGCGAAGATGCGGCGCAACAGGTTGGGCAGCTTGAAAGCGACGAAGAAGGCGTCGGTGGCCATGCCGGCGCCGAACATCCGCGCAACGATCGTGTCGCGCACGAAGCCGAGCACCCGCGAGATCATGGTCATCGAGCTGACCGCGGCCAGCGACTTGAGTAGGTTCATAGCGTCCAGAACTGGTAGAATGGCCGCCCCTGCAGGGGGCAGCCCTGGCCTAGAGCGATTGCTCGACTGCCAGGCGAAGCGCAGCAGTGTAGGGCCGCGGGGCGAATAAATCACCCCATCCGCCGGACCGCGTGTGCCCGTCGCACCACTCGTCGGAGGCCGCGCACACCCTTGACAAGGCCCTGATGCAACGGCATTATTCGCGGCCTTAATTTATTCGCAACATCCCAAGTTTTTTTCGAGGAGCTCGACGGTGGCCAACACACCTTCCGCCAAAAAACGCGCCAAACAGGCTGAGAAGCGTCGCAGCCACAACGCCAGCCTGCGTTCTATGGTTCGTACCTACATCAAGAACGTAGTCAAAGCAGTCGACGCCAAGGACCTGCCGAAGGCCCAGGCCGCTCTGGTTGCTGCCGTACCGGTCATCGACCGCATGGCCGACAAAGGCATCATCCACAAGAACAAGGCCGCTCGTCACAAGAGCCGCCTGAACGCCCACGTGAAGGCCCTGGCCACCGCGTAAGCGTTCCGTTCTTGAAAAGCCGGCCCCAGGGCCGGTTTTTTATTGCCTGCGATTTGCCCAGCGCACCGCTATCCACAGACACCCCTCCCTGCCGATGAAAAGCCGTAGGCAAAAATAAAGGGCGGTCACCCGCCCTTTTCTTTCTTACTTTTCAGGCCACGGCATGATCGGAATTGCCGTCACCGCATTTTGCGGACTGCCTTCGATCACTCGGTCGCTGTAGACCAGATAGACCAGCGCATTGCGCTTCTTGTCGAAGAAGCGCACCACTTGCATGGTCTTGAATACCAGCGAAGTGCGCTGCTGGAAGACTACCTCGCCATCCTTCAACTCGCCAGCAAAGCGGATCGGCCCGACCTGACGACAGGAGATCGACGCCTCGGCACGATCCTCCGCCAACCCCAGCCCACCCTTCACGCCACCCGTCTTGGCGCGAGACAGGTAGCAACTGACACCCTGCACCTTCGGGTCATCGAAAGCCTCGACGACAATCTTGTCGTTCGGCCCGACCCACTTGAAGACAGTGGACACCTCACCGACCACGTCGGCCCGAGCCAGCGCCGGCAGCAGTAGCAGTGCGGCGATCAATCCCTTGCGCATGGCGAATCTCCTCAGACGAGCACCAGGTTGTCGCGGTGCACCAACTCCGGACCATCTACATAGCCCAGCAGGCTTTCGATGGCATCGGTCGGCTGGCCAATGATCTTCTGCGCCTCGAGAGCGCTGTAGTTCGCCAGGCCGCGAGCAATCTCGCGACCCCGCTGATCCACACAGACCACCATCTCTCCGCGACGGAAGCTGCCCTGTACGGCCTTCACGCCGACCGGCAACAGGCTCTTGTGATCCTGCGACAGAGCCTTCACTGCGCCATCATCCAGCACCAGCGTGCCGCGCATCTGCAGATGCCCCGCCAGCCACTGCTTGCGCGCCGCCTTGCGACTCTGCTCGGGAGTCAGCAGCGTGCCGAGCCGCTCACCGACACGCAGGCGATCCAGCACACGCTCGATACGACCACCAACGATAACGGTGTGCGCACCGGAACGCGCCGCCAGACGGGCAGCGCGTAGCTTGGTCTGCATACCGCCACGACCCAGCGCACCACCGGTACCGCCAGCCACCGCATCCAGGGCAGGATCATCAGCGCGAGCCTCGAAGATAAGCTCGGCATCGGGATTGTTGCGCGGGTCGGCGTCGAACATGCCGTCGCGATCGGTGAGGATCACCAGCAGGTCAGCCTCGACCAGGTTGGCCACCAACGCCGCCAGGGTGTCGTTGTCGCCGAAGCGGATCTCGTCAGTGACGACGGTATCGTTCTCGTTGATCACCGGGATCACGCCGAGATCGACCAGCGTGCGCAGGGTGTTGCGCCCATTCAGGTAGCGCTTGCGGTCGGACAGGTCGTCATGAGTCAGCAGCACCTGCGCGGTCTGCAGGCCATGCACGCCGAAGCTGGACTCCCAGGCCTGGACCAGGCCCATCTGCCCCACCGCGGCGGCCGCCTGCAGCTCGTGCATGTCACTAGGTCGGGAAACCCAGCCCAGGCGACTCATGCCCGCCGCGACGGCGCCCGAGGACACAAGAACCAGCTCAACGCCCGCGCAATGCAGCGCGACCATCTGCTCGACCCATACCGCCATGGCATCACGATCCAGACCGCGACCATCGGCGGTCAGCAACGCACTGCCAATCTTGACTACCCAGCGCTTGGCGCCAGTGACCTTCTCACGCATACCCTCAACCTTAGAAGTCAGGCTTCACACGTTTCATCCGGACCGGCGGGCGCCGTTCCGATCAAGGCACGTAGAAGATTTCCGGCCCATCGCCGTCGTCTTCGTCATCCTCGAAATCATCGTCATCCGCATCGTCGACATTCTTCAGACCGGAGCGACGCAGTGCACGAGCATCATCCAGGGCCTGCAGACGGGCACGGGCCTCGTCCTCGATGCGCTGATCCAGGGCCGCCAGGGCTTCGCCATAGGCCGGCTCCTCCTCGATGCGCAGGGTGCGCTCGTCGAGGTACTTCATGATGTCCTGGCTCAGCTTCTCGGTGCCTTCACGCTCCAGGGCGGAGATCACATAGACCGGGCCCTCCCAGCCCAGACGCTCGACTACGGCCTGCTTGCGACGCTCCTGCTCCTCGGGCTCGAGGATCTGGTCCATCTTGTTCAGCACCAGCCAGCGGTCGCGCTCGGTCAGCGCCGGGCTGAATTTTTCCAGCTCGTGGACGATGGTTTCCGCGGCATCGGCCGGATCACTCTCATCCAGCGGCGCCATGTCGACGACGTGCAGCAGCAGACGGGTGCGCGCCAGGTGCTTGAGGAAGCGGATGCCCAGGCCGGCGCCTTCGGCGGCACCCTCGATCAGGCCAGGGATATCGGCGACTACGAAGCTCTTGAAGCGCCCCACACTGACCACGCCCAGGTTCGGCACCAGAGTGGTGAAGGGATAGTCGGCGACCTTCGGCTTGGCGGCGGACACTGCCCGGATGAAGGTGCTCTTGCCGGCGTTCGGCAGACCGAGCAGACCGACGTCCGCCAGGACCTTCAGTTCCAGCTTGAGGTCACGCGCGTCGCCGGGCTTGCCCGGAGTGGTCTGGCGCGGTGCACGGTTAGTACTGGACTTGAAGCGGGTATTACCCAGGCCGTGCCAGCCGCCCTGGGCAACCATGATGCGCTGACCGGCAGCAGTCAGGTCACCTATGATCTCCTGGGTATTGGCATCAATGATGGTGGTGCCGACCGGCACGGGCAGGACGAGATCGTCACCCTTGGCGCCGGTGCAGTCCTTGCTACCGCCGTTCTCGCCGCGCTGGGCGTCGAAACGACGGGTGTAGCGGTAGTCCACCAGGGTGTTCAGGTTCTCGTCGGCCTCGAGGTACACCGAGCCGCCGTCGCCACCGTCACCGCCGTTGGGACCGCCTTTCTCGATGAACTTCTCGCGGCGGAAGCTCATGAGGCCGTTGCCGCCGTCACCGGCTTTCACGTGGATGGATACTTCGTCGACGAATTTCATTGCGAACGCCTCCCGCAGCAGCTGCGGGTTGAAAATAAGAAAAGGAGCATAGGATACAGCCAAGTCCGCGCAAACGCCCGAACCGACCGCACCTCGCCTGGAAACGCCAGAAACAAAAAAGCCCCGTCGCGAGACAGGGCTTTTTCAGTGAGAGCTCGCTTAGGCAGCGACGACGCTTACATAGCGACGGCCAAAGGCGCCTTTCACTTCGAACTTGATCACGCCGTCGACTTTAGCGAACAGGGTGTGATCCTTGCCCATGCCAACGCCGTAGCCAGCGTGGAACTGGGTACCGCGCTGACGCACGATGATGTTGCCTGCTTTCACAGCCTGGCTACCGAACAGCTTCACGCCAAGGCGTTTGCTTTCTGAGTCGCGGCCGTTGCGGGTACTACCGCCAGCTTTTTTGTGTGCCATGAGTCAATTCTCCTAAAACAGGAAGCAGCCCTAAAAAATTAGGCCTGGATGCCGGTGATTTTGATTTCAGTGAACCACTGGCGGTGGCCCTGACGCTTCATGTGGTGCTTGCGGCGGCGGAACTTGATGATGCGGATTTTATCGTGACGACCGTGGGAAACCACTTCTGCAGTCACTTTCGCGCCTTCTACCACCGGCAGGCCGATCTTGACGTCATCGCCGTCGGCAACCAGCAGGATGCGATCCAGGTTGATCGCTTCGCCGGTGGCAACGTCGAGTTTCTCGACCTTGAGGAATTCGCCTTCGGTGACTTTGTATTGCTTGCCACCAGTAACAATTACTGCGTACATCTGGATGTCTCCGTTAGACCTGCTCACCCGACGCTTTATAGAAAGAGGAATCGGTCGGCATGGCTGCATGGGGCCGGAAAGGACGCCCGTGCAATTGCGTAAGGCAGGATATGCCAGGGAAGTTCGGGGCCGCGATTGTACGCAAACCCCTGGTGCGGATCAAGCCCCACGGGGCCTTGCCTTGACAGCCCAAACAGCGGCACCTAGCATGCCGCGGCAATCTACGAGGAGCGCTGTCTTTAATGCAACCCCAGGCTTTCTATCGCGTGGTGGCGGACGACTTCACCGCCGTCGACGGCATCATCCGTCGCCAACTCACTTCCCGCGTTCCCCTGGTGGAAAAGATCGGCGACTATATCATCTCCGCCGGTGGCAAGCGCCTCCGCCCACTGCTGGTGCTCCTCTCGGGCAAGGCCTTGGGCTATTCGGGCGATGACCTGAAGCTACTGGCCGCCACCATCGAATTCCTGCACACCTCCACCCTGCTGCACGACGACGTTGTCGACGCCTCCGGCCTGCGCCGCGGCCGCGCCACCGCCAATGCTCAGTGGGGCAACGCGCCGAGCGTGCTGGTGGGCGACTTCCTTTATGCGCGCTCCTTCGAAATGATGGTCGAGCTGGGCTCCATGCCGGTGATGCGCATCATTTCCCAGGCCACCCGCGTGATCGCCGAAGGCGAAGTGCTGCAGCTGTCCAAGGTCCGCGACGCCAGCACCACCGAAGAAACCTACATGGAAGTCATCCGCGGCAAGACCGCGATGCTCTTCGAAGCCTCCACCCACAGCGCCGCCGCGCTGGCCAACGCCCAGCCGGAACAATCCGAGGCGCTGCGCCTGTTCGGTGACGCCCTGGGCATCGCCTTCCAGCTGGTGGACGACCTGCTCGACTACCGCGGCGACGCCGCCAGCCTGGGCAAGAACGTCGGCGACGACCTCGCCGAAGGCAAGCCCACCCTGCCGCTGATCGCCACCATGCGCGACGGCACCCCGGAACAGGCCGCACTGGTACGCAAGGCCATCCAGCAGGGTGGCAGCCAGGATCTGGAGGGCATCCGCGCCGCCGTGGAAGCCGCCGGCGCGCTGGACTACACCGCCAACCTGGCCCGCGAGTACGCCGCCCGCGCCGTCGACTGCCTGAAGGCGCTGCCGGACAATGAATACCGCGCCGCGCTGATCGAACTGGCCGAGTTCGCCGTCGCCCGCACGCACTGATCCGCCGTTTCGCCAAAGCCCGCCCCGGTTCACCGCGGCGGGCTTTTTGTTGCCTGTCTTTTGACCGGGAACAACAGATCGTCGGCTGCGCGAAATTTTTTCCAATTCAGGCTTGCTATTGAGATAATAAGAATTATTCTCATTAAACGGTCTGCACGGAGGAACACGCCATGACCTACATGATCGATGCCTGGCTGGATCGCCCGCACCCCTACCTGCGCATCCTGCATCGGGACACCGGGGAAGTCTGCGCGGTGCTGGAAGAAGAAGCCCTGGACGAGCTGCGCGAACAGGGCGGCCTGGAACTGTCGGAGCTATCCACCAGCGAGCCGGGCGTGCTCAAGGAGCTGGTGCGCAACCTCTTCCTGTTCTGTTACGCCCGCGCATTGCGCTAGGCGCACTTTACGATGGCGCAGGAAGCGCCGTCGGTGCTCCGCCGCCCGGGAGGCGGACGCACAAAGGGGCGCCTGAGCGCCCCTTTTCCTGCGCAGTCGCCAGGGATGGCACTGCGCAGCGAACCTTCGGGAATCAGAGGATTTCCAGCAGCTCGACGTCGAACACCAGCACGCTGTGCGGCGGGATGCTGCCGACGGCCTGGCCGCCATAGGCCAGCTCGCTCGGCACGTGCAGCCGCCACTTGCTGCCGGCGTTCATCAGCTGCAGGGCCTCGACCCAGCCGGCGATCACACCGCCTACCGGGAATTCGGCCGGCTGGCCGCGCTCGTAGGAGCTGTCAAAGACGGTGCCGTCGACCAGGGTGCCGTGGTAGTGGGTACGCACGGTGTCTTCGCGGGACGGCTTGGCGCCTTCGCCGGTGGTCAACACTTCGTACTGCAGGCCGGACGGCAGGACAGTCACGCCTTCACGCTTGGCGTTTTCCACCAGGTACTCACGGCCAACGCCGGCGGCGGCTTCGGCTTTCGCCTGGGCTTCGGCCTGCATGCGCTCGCGGATCACCTGGAAGCTGGCGGACAGGGCTTCGCCCGGAACGCGGCTTTCCACGTTGGCGTAGGCGTCGGACAGGCCGGCCAGGATTGCGTCGAGGGTCATGCCCGGAACCGGGTTCTCGCGCAGCTGGTCACCCAGCTGACGGCCGATGCCGTAGCTGACGCGGGCTTCGTCGGTGGAAAGGTTGAGTTCGCTCATGGCGGCGCTCCGCTGGGGGTCAAAAAAGGGCCGCCAGCCTAGCACAGATGCACCGCCTCCCCCACCGCGCGAGCCTCGCGCAGCGCGCCATGCAACAGACTCAGTGCAACGGGATGGTCACGCCCGCGCCGATGTCGCGCTCGTCGTCCATACCGCACATTTCGTCATGCACCACCGCGTGCACCAGATGGAACGGAACGTTGGGCAGCGCCTTGAGCACCTCGCGCGCATGAGCGACCGAACGCACGCTGATGACATGCCCTGCCTCGTCCTGGACCGGGTAGAAGCGCGCGCCCATACGAGCCTCCAGCACGTAGATATCGCCTTCCAGCGACACGAGGTTGATCTCATCGATATCGCCGGCAACGGAGCGGCTGGTCAGTTCCTGCAGATTCATATGCTGCACCTCCTGCGGATTGATCCACGCAGAAGTCTTGACCAGCAGCCGCCCACCGCAAGGCGAAAACGCAACCGCCCGTCCGTTTTGCAACGAGCGGGCGGCGGGAATGACGCAGCAACGCCTTAGTGGTCGTGGCGCGTGGCCTTGTCCAGGTAGCCCATGGCGAAGGCCGAGAGGACGAAGGTGAGGTGCATGATCACGTACCACATCAGCTTGTTGTCTTCGATGTTCTTAGCGTCCATAAAGATGCGCAGCAGGTGGATCGAGGAGATCGCCACGATGGAAGCAGCCACCTTGTTCTTCAGCGAACTGGCGTCCATCTTGCCCAGCCAGCTGAGCTTTTCCTTGCCTTCATCGATGTCCAACTGCGACACGAAGTTCTCGTAGCCGGAGAACATCACCATCACCAGCAGACCGCCGACCAGCGCCATGTCGATCAGCGACAGCAGCACCAGGATCAGGTCTGCCTCGGCGATGCTGAAGATGCTGGGCAGGATATGGAAGATTTCCTGAAAGAATTTGATGGTCAGCGCCAGCAGGGCCAGCGACAGGCCGATGTAGATCGGCGCCAACAGCCAGCGCGCGGCGTACAACGAGTTTTCGACGAATCGTTCCATGGTGATTGTGGGAAATATCTAGGGAAAGGGCCGCCGCAGTATAGCGGATGGCTTTTGCGAGTTATCCCGGCTTTCTATGGATAAATATGTCTGTGGATAAACAGGCGGGGCGCCACGGCACGAAACCGTAGCGACCAGGAACCCCGTAGCGTTCAGCGGATTGTGCGGGGGCTGCACAAGCGGCCGTCAACCTTCGGGGCGGAACTGGAAGTTGCCGACATGGCGCGAGCGTTCGCCGTTCAGGCGGCGCAGTTCGCCCTGCAGGTGCAACTGCCAGATGGGGGGATCCTCCGCCACGATGTAGCCCTGCTGGGCCAGGCAGTCGGAGATCGCCTCGAGAACGCCTTCAGCCACAAAAGGCCCGCAGAACGGGCCCTGCGCCTTGATGGCGGTGGGCTGCGCGCCGGACATGCCGGCAGCGCACAACAAGGTCCAGAGTCCATTCTCTCCGGCCAGCGGCCTGATCTCGCACTCGATGCGCGTGGTCAGCCCCAGACAGGGGCGGATAAGGCAGAGGTTACGCGGCATAGCGGCACCCTCGCGGTTGTCCTGAGTTCGAGACTACACCCAGGTTCCGACACGCGAAAGCGCGGATTTATTCCGTCATCTTGCAGACAACGGAGTGAAAAACGCGCGGACAGGACGCCGTGGCGGCGCCCCTGTCCTGACGTCAATCAATCGGCGTCCTTCTTCTTGCGGGCGCGCTCCTTTTCGACGGGAGCCTTCTCGACCGGCACCTTATCCGCCTTAGGCTTGCTGGCTGGCTTGGCGGCGGCCTCCTTGGCGGGCTTTTCCTTATCCTCCTCGTCCATGCCCAGCTCGGAGATTTCCTTCAGGCGCTCGACGACGCGGGCGTTGACGCTGCCCTTGGGGAAGTGGCCCTTGGCATCCGGCGCACCGGCTGGCTCTCCGACCAGCAGGCTGAGTGCCTCGTCGGCCTGGCGCACGGCGTAGATGTGGAACTGGCCGTTGCGCACCGCCTGCAGCACACGCTCGTCGAGCATCAGGGTGGCGACGTTGGCGCGCGGGATGATCACACCCTGCTCGCCGGTCAGGCCACGTGCCTCGCAGAGGCGGAAGAAGCCTTCGATCTTCTCGTTGACCCCGCCGACCGCCTGTACCTCACCGAACTGGTTGATCGAGCCGGTGATGGCGAAGCATTGCCGCAGCGGCGTGCGCGACAGGGCGGAGATCAGCGTGCAGACCTCGCCCAGCGAGGCGCTGTCGCCGTCCACGTAGCCGTAGGACTGCTCCAGG
Source organism: Pseudomonas sp. PDM18 (assembly GCF_014852585.1). Lineage (GTDB taxonomy): Bacteria > Pseudomonadota > Gammaproteobacteria > Pseudomonadales > Pseudomonadaceae > Pseudomonas. Next base: position 314,241 of record NZ_JACVBX010000003.1, read on the forward strand.
GCGATGCTCGCGGAAATCTCCAGGGGGAATTCCTGGGCGTAGCGGCTGCCGAGGTAGCCGGTGAGGATCATCACGCCCTTGGAGTGGATCGGCTGGCCGAGGTTGACCTCGCGCTCGATGTCGACGATGCCGCTGCCGCCCGGATACACGGTGGCGGAGATGCGCGCCGGCATGCCGAAGGCGGAGTCGCCGACTTCCAGCACGGTCAGGCCGTTGCATTTGCCTACCGCCGCGCCTTCGCTGTCAATCAGGATGATGCCGGCGAGGATGTCGTCGAGAATCCGCGCCGACACGCGACCGGTGCGGGTTTCCTTGGCCTTCAGGGCGCGCTCGATGTGGCCCAGGTCAGTCACTTCCTGGCCGGCCAGCTGGCGGATGAAATCTGCTTCGCTGACCAGCTGGAACAGGTCGCCAATGCGCGCCGAGAGGCGGCCCTGGTGTTCGGCCAGGCGGGCGCTGTAGGTCGCCAGGCGCGCCACGGCTTCACGGCTGAGCGGCGCCAGGCCCTCTTCGGAGGTGCGGGTTTTGAGCAGTTGGGCGAACTGTTCGAGGCTGTCCTCGGCGAGGGGGATGTCCTCGTCGAAGTCCACCAGCACGCGGAACATCTCCTGGAAGTCCGGATCGAGGTCCTGCAGCGTGTAGTAGATCTGCCGCGAGCCGATGATGATCACCTTGAGGTTCAGCGGGATCACCTGGGGCGTCAGGCTCATGGCGGTCAGGCGGCCAAGCTCGGCCAGGGGCGATTCCATCTTCAGCTGGCGCGACTGCAGCGCGCGCTTGAGGGCATCCCAGACGAACGGCTCGCTCAGCAGTTTCTCCGCCTCCAGCACCAGGAAGCCGCCGTTGGCGCGGTGCAGAGCACCGGGGCGCAGCTGGCGGTAGCTGGTGTAGAGCGCACCTTGGTCGGAGGCGTACTCGATGCGGCCGAACAGGTTGTCGTAGGTCGGGTGCGACTCGAATACCACCGGTGCGCCGCTGGTGGCATGGTGGCCGATCGCCTGGTTCGGCGCGTACTGCTCTTCCAGGCTCTGCTTGCGCTGCGGGTCGGTGCGCTCGGCATCCACCAACTGGTCGACCACGGTCTTCAGCAGATTGAGCTGCATGGCCTGCAGGTAGGCGCTGACACCGGAGTTGTTGTTGTACTTCTCCACCAGCGGCGCCAGCAGCGGCTGCAGCGCCAGGGTGATGGTTTCCTCGTTGAGCTGGCGCAGCTGGTTGCTCGACTCGCGCTTCCACTGCGGCAGGCTGGAAAGCTCCTCGTTGAGATGCTCCTCCAGATCGGCGATGTCCGCATGGAAGCGCTCGCGCTCCTCTTCCGGCAGCTGGGCGAATTCGGCTTCGTCCAGCGCCTTGCCGTCCTTCATCGGGGTGAAGGCGATGTTGGCGCTGTCGCGATAAAGGGCGACTTCCTTTTCCAGCGCCAGGCGCTCGACAGTGTCCAGAGCCTTGTCGTAACGCTGGTTGAACGCGCGGTCAATGGCGCTCTTCTTCTGCTGGTAGGCCGGGTTCTCGAACACCGAGGGGAAGGTGGACAGCAGGTTGTCGATCAGGTGGTCGATATCGGTGCCGAACTCGGCAGCGCTGCCCGGCGGCAGCTCGATCACGCGCGGCTCGCGCGAATCATCGAAATTGTTGACGTAGACCCAGTCGGCTGGCGTCGGCAGGCGCTTGCCCTCAGCCTTCAGATAGCGTTGCACGAAGGAGAAGCGGCCGGTGCCGGGCTCGCCCATGACGAACACGTTGTAACCCGGACGCGGCATCGCCACGCCGAACTGCAGCGCCTCGACCGCACGCTCCTGTCCGAGCACGCCCAGGAAAGGCTCCAGTTCTTCGGTGGTTTTGAAGGGAAACTGTTCGGGGGTGAAGGGGCGGGTCAGTTCATCGGGCGCCAGGCGCAGGCCGGCAGCAACGGAATCGGGCATTGGAGGTCCTTGCTTCGAGCGGCGCGAGGCCGCGGAGATTCGACCGCATTCTCGCGCCGCCCGCGCGCCACTGGCAAGGCAGTATTGGTGACAGTTTCAGTCCACCGCATCGGCGCAACGCAGGCAGTGCTCGGCAGCCGGCAGCGCGCGCAGGCGGCGCTCCTCGATGGCCTCGCCGCAACGCGCGCACTCGCCGTAGGTGCCGTCGGCCAGGCGCAGGCGCGCCAAGCCCACCAGGCGCATGCCCGCCTCCGCTTCGGCCAGCAGCGCGCGCAGTACGTCGTCGTTCTGCCGCTGCTGGGCCTGTTCGGCGAAGTCCGGCGAATGACTGCGGCCGAGGTCGCGGCGGATGGCTTCGGCGCGCTTGGAATACTCGGCTGCCAACTGGTCCAGCGCTGGCCGTGGATCGAAATCGCCCATGACTACTTCCTCGCAAGGGGAACTGATTCAAGTGTGGTCGGTTCCAAGACTTCCGCCGCTGATACCGATCAATTGCCGGTCATCCGAGACCCTCTCGCCAGCCCCGGCCATACTGATCAAGGCAGCGGTTGCCTTGACACCTGCAAGGCATTGGAGAAAAGCTCTGGCCAGGCGCTGTTTTGCTGTCAGCGACTGTTCAATGGTCCACGACCTCATAAAGAGAGAAAAACGATGAAAAGGATTCTGCTCGGTACCCTCCTCGCCACCGCCTCCCTGAGCGCCCTCGCCGATGCACCCGGCAGCGACGGCTGCGGCTGGGGCAACATGCTGTTCAAGGGCCAGCGCGGCACCGCCACCCACGTCCTGGCAGCAACCACCAACGGCACCAGCGGCAACAACACCTTCGGCATGACCACCGGCACCAACGGCTGCCACACCAACGGTGCACTGACCTACGGCGGCAAGCCGATGATCGTGCTCAGCAGCATGATGGACGAACTCTCCGAAGACATGGCCAAGGGTGACGGCGAAGCGCTGACCACCTACGCCGTCGTGCTGGGCGTGAAGCCCGAGGACCGTGCGCACTTCGCCCAGGTCACCCATGAGCATTTCGCGCAGATCTTCAACAAGTCCGACGTCACCGCCGAGGACGTCTACGCCAACACCCAGGCAGTCCTGAAGCAGGACAGCACCCTGGCCAAGTACGCCGAACAGGCCTGACGGCCACGCGAGCCCGCCGCCTTGCGGCGGGCTCATCCTTCCCCTCCAGTAAGCCCACTCGATGCCCAAACGCCTGTTGCCCTGGATGGCGCTGTGCGCCTGCACTCCCCTGCTGGCCTCGCCGGCGATCGACCCACAACGCCTGCAGAGCCTGGCCAACGAGCCCTACTGGCTGGCCCTGGGTCATTACGAACACGCCAAGCTCGGTGGCTGGCGCAGCTTCGTCGACGACCCGAAGTTCTTCCTCTCCAAGGACGGAGACCGCCACCCGGAATCCGAACTGGCCGCATCCGTGAAAGCCCTCTACGCCCCGGCCAGCCTCGGCGACAAGCACGCCCAATGCGTCTACCCGGCGCGTACCCGCTGGCTGCGCCAGCAATTGCAGCTCGATGACCTGCCGACGGTGGAGTGCAAGGAATTCACCACCTGGTACCAGGACATCAACCCCCACAGCGCCGTGCTGGTGTTCCCGGCCGCCTACCTGAACAGCCCGTCCTCGATGTTCGGCCACACCCTGTTGCGCATCGACCAGGCCGATGTCGACTCCGACAACACCGCCTTGCTCAGCTACGCGCTCAACTTCGGCGCCTACATCGAGGGCATGGACAACAGCATCCTCTACGCCTGGAAGGGCCTGATGGGCGGCTACCCCGGCCTGTTCGCCCTGGTGCCCTACCGCGAGAAACTTTCCGAATACAGCCGCCTGGAAAACCGCGACCTCTGGGAATACCGCCTGAACCTCACGCCGGAAGAAACCGCGCGCATGGTCGAGCACGTCTGGGAGCTGAAGCAGATCCGCTTCAAGTACTACTTCTTCGACGAGAACTGCTCGTTCCGCCTGCTGGAGTTGCTGGAGATCGCCCGCCCCGGCACCGAGCTCACCGACCACTTCCCGCTCACCGCCATCCCCACCGACACGGTGCGCGCAGTGAAGGACGCCGGGCTGATCGACCGGGTGGACTACCGCCCCTCCCGCGAGCGCGAACTGCTGGCCCGCGGCGAACCGCTAAGCCACGACGAGAAGGTGCTGGCCCGCCACATCGCCGACGATGACAGCCAGCTGCAGAGCCCCGCGTTCACCGCCCTGCCTGCCGACCGCCAGGCGCTGGTGCAAGACACCGCCTTCCGCCTGGTGCGCTACCGCGCCACCGGCCAGGAACGCGATCAGTCCACCGCCTCGCGCAGCTACAACCTGCTCAAGGCAATCAACCGCAACCCGCCGCCGGCACTGGACGTGGAACGCCCCGGCCAGCCGGAGAACGGCCACGAGTCACGCACCTGGCAGGTTGGCGCGGGCAGCCGCGACGGCGAAGCCTTCGCCCAATACGGCCTGCGCATGGCCTACCACGACCTCGACGACAACGCCTACGGCTTCCCCCTCGGCGCGCAGATCGAGATCGGCCAGCTCAAGCTGCGCCAGTACGAAGGCAACCGCTGGCAACTGCAGCAACTGGACCTGGTCACCATCCGCTCGATGACGCCGCGCAACGAGCTGCTGAAGCCGCTGTCCTGGCAGGTCGCTGGTGGCTGGGAGCGGGTGATCGGCAAGCACAGCGACAACGACCACGACACCCTGGTCGGCCACCTAAATGGCGGCGCCGGCGGCAGCTGGAAGCTCACCGACGACCTGCAGGCCTACGCCCTGGGCACCGCGCGCATCGAAAACAACCCGGACTTCGCCGCCACCATCGCCCCGGCCATGGGCTTCGACACCGGCGTGCTGTGGAGCAACCCGCTGGGCAACCTCAGCCTCGAGGGCAAGGGTGACTACTTCCACAATGGCGAAGTGCGCCGCACCCTGAGCTTCGGCCAGCAGGTGGAGCTGGGGCGCAACCTCGGCCTGCGCCTGTCTGCCCAGCGCGAGTTCAGCCATGAGGCCAGCCCGCGCAGTGAAGTAATGCTGGAGCTGCGCTGGTACCACTACTGAGGCGCAGCGCGTCTCAGTCCCGCAACGACGCCCAATCCAGGCCGAAGCGCGCCAGGTACTTGCGCAGGCGGTCGGCGTCGTTGGGGTTCTGCTTGTCCTGGCGCGAGACGGCGAACAGCTGGCGGCCGGCATCGGACAGGCTGCGCGCCTGGCGACAGGCGCCGATCACCGCCTCCAGTTGCAGGCGGTCGAACAGGTCCAGCGCTTCGGCGCCCTCCCCCAGCAAGCCATCCAGCAGGCTCTCGGCCTGGGTAGCGCCCCAGGAGCGGCGCAGCCGGCCAATTTCCTCCCCCACCAGCGCCTCGTCGATGCGCCCGTTGTCGGCCAGGGTCGCCATGCGCGTGATCGATGCCGACAGCTCGCGGAAGTTGCCGCTCCACAGCGCCTGCGCCGAGTTGGCGAACGCCAGGTAGCGCGTGCGCGCCTCGCGATTGAAACGCACCAGTCGCCCCTGCTCGCGGGCGTGGCGCTCCAGCTCGAAATCGATATTCGGCTCGATGTCTTCACGGCGCCCGGCCAGCCCCGGTAGGTCGAAGGTCCAGAGGTTGATGCGAGCGAACAAATCCTCGCGGAACAGCCCCTCGGCGACGCGCTCGCGCAGATCGCGGTGGGTGCCGGCAATCAACTGGAAATCGCTGCCCACCTCGCGATCCGAGCCCAGCGGGAAGAAGCGTTTCTCTTCGATGGCCTTGAGCAGCATGGCCTGTTCGTCCAGGCCCAGCTCGCCGATCTCGTCGAGGAACAACATGCCGCCATCCGCCGCCCGCAGCAGGCCTTCGCGGGCGTTCTGCGCACCGGTGAAAGCGCCCTTGATATGGCCGAACAGCGCGGACATCGCGCCATCACCGCGCAAGGTCGCGCAGTTCACCTCGACGAAGCGGCCCTGGAACTGGTGCCGTGCGCGCTTGAGTTCATACACGCGGCGAGCAAGGAACGACTTCCCGGCGCCGGTCGGGCCGATCAGCAGCATCGGTGCGCGGGAGCGCCCGGCAACCCGCTCGATCTGCTCGATGGAACGGTTGAAGTCGGCGTTGCGCGTGGCGATGCCGGACTTGAGGAAGGCCAGGCTTTCTTCCTGTTCACGGCGAAAGCGCGTGGCGATGCGGTCGTAGCGCGACAGGTCGAGGTCGATGACCGTGACCGTCCCTTCCGGCTGCCGCGCCTCGTCCTTGCGCCGCGACGGAGAAGCCTGCACCAGTCGCGCCGGCAGGTAGCGCGCCTCGGTCAGGAGGAACCAGCAGATCTGCGCGACGTGGGTCCCGGTGGTGATGTGCACCAGGTAGTCCTCGTGCTCGGTATCGAAGGCGTAGCCGCCGACGAAATCGTGCAGCGCGCCGTAGACCTCCTCGAAGTCCCACGGGTTGCGCAGCGCCATGGGCTGCAGGCGCACCTCGGTTTCCGGGGAAACGAGCCGCACGTCGGCGGCAATACGCTCGGCCAGCCCGACATCCCGCGCATCCAGCCCGTGGATCAGCTCCAGGCGGTCGACAAACAGGTCCTGCTGCTGGCACAGGCTGACCGTGGGTCGCCATTTCTGCCAGCGCGCTGCGCCCTTGCCGACGCGATCCAGGGTCGAACCGAGGAAGCCGATGGCGACGGTTTTCTTGGCTTTCATCTTTTATCCATAAAGATAAATAACGATCCAAGAATATCCACAAATCAATAAACCGGCCAATCCGAAGATCCGGAAATTCACACTAAAAACAAATTTAAATCCTTATCTATCAATGAGTTGAAATAAAACAAGATAACCAGAAAGCAACCTTGGCACGCCCCTCGCTATATCTCCTTCGACCGCATCGCTGATGCAGCCCACGGGCAGGGACTTCAACTCCCGCCGGTGCCCGAGCCCACCCCTGGTGTCGGCTTCGTGCATGCCGCTGCAGCAGTCACGGTCGATGGCGCGGTAGCTCAGCCCGGTAGAGCACTCCACTTTGATGGAGCCGTCGCAGGTTCGAATCCTGCCCGCGCCGTTCGATAGCTCAGTCCGGTAGAGCAGCCATCCACGAAATGGCCTGTCGCGGGTTCGACTCCCGCTCGAACACTGCCCTGTTAAGGCAGCTACTCATGTAGGCAACACCCCGCCGGTGGGCGACGGGACAGGCGCAAACAGGCCAGGAAGGCCGAATACGCCAGAGACCCGAAGCCACCGCCGGCCCGCCCGGTACGAGGACCGGGCCCGCGACAAGACAAGTGCTGGCCGATGGATTCGGCGCAATGGACAGGCAGTCCGCAGCACCTGGCTCTCGCAGGCCCCGCCTCGCCACCCGACGGGCTGGCGGACACCGGCACCCAGCACAACAAGAAGCACGCACAACAGAAGAAGGAAGAGAGATGAAACTGCTGAAGCGCTTTACCGTGAAGAAGAACGAACGCGGCCTGCTGTACTCCGAGGGCGATTTCCTGGCGATCCTCGAGCCGGGCATCCACCGCCACCTGGACCTGTACAACCGCCTGAGCGTGGAAACCTTCAGCCTGAACACCCCGTTGTTCGAGCACCGCCTGGCCGGTTACCTGCGCCAGTCCGAACCGGCGCTGGTCGAACGCTACTTTACCCGCATGGACCTGGCCGAGAACGAGGCCGGCCTGCGCTTCGAGGACGGCGTGCTCGCAGAAATCCTCGCGCCGGGCAGCCGCCGGCTGTACTGGAAAGGCCAGACCGACCAGCGCCTGGAGCGCATCGACCTGAGCCAGGAGTACCGCGTGGCTCCGGCGCTGTTGCAGCAGATGCAGGGCAACCTGCGCGGTCGCAGCGTGGTCGGCGTCGAGGCGCTGCTGGTGAATCTGGTACCGGCTTACCAGGTCGGCGTGCTGAAGGTCGACGGCGCGGTGATCGATTTGCTGCCGGCAGGCCAGTACGGTTTCTGGCGCTACAACCGCCAGGTCAGCGTGGAGCTGATCGATACGCGGATCCAGGCGCTGGAAGTCAGCGGCCAGGAAATCCTCACCCGCGACAAGGTGAGCCTGCGCCTGAACCTGGCCGCCAACTGGCGTTACAGCGATGTGCTGACGGCGTTTTCCAGCCTGTCCAAGCCGCTGGAACACCTCTACCGCGAGCTGCAATTCGGCCTGCGCGCGGCGGTGGGCACCCGCTCGCTGGATGAGCTCCTGGAAAACAAGCAGCTCATCGACGACTCGGTCAGCGCCTACCTGAAGGAGCGCCTGCCGGGCACCGGCATCGAGGTCAGCGGCCTGGGCGTACGCGACATCATCCTGCCGGGCGAGATGAAGACCCTGCTGGCCCAGGTTGTGGAAGCGGAGAAGGCCGCGCAGGCGAACGTGATCCGTCGTCGCGAAGAAACCTCGGCGACCCGCTCGCTGCTGAACACAGCCAAGGTGATGGAGGACAACCCCACTGCCCTGCGCCTGAAGGAACTGGAAACCCTGGAGCGGGTAGCCGAACGAATCGACCGCATCTCGGTATTCGGCGGCCTGGATCAGGTATTGAATGGACTGGTAACGCTGAAGCAGGCCTGACACAGGCCAGCCCGGCGCAGGAGACAGCACGGTGAAGAGCAACAAGCAACGCCGCCGGGAAATCCGCCAGGCGCGCGAGCAACGCAAGGCGAAGAAGGCCGCGCCAGCCTGGCATCCTTCGGGCCAGGTCGCTCCGCCCGGCAGCGTCCCTGTCAACCGCTCGAACCTGGCGCCTTACAACAGCTACGGCGACCCGTTGTTCGTGCGCCGTGGCTGGTACGAGGACCGGGATTTCACCTGCCACGACTGCGGCGCCGAGCAGACCTGGACCGCCGCCCAGCAGAAGTGGTGGTACGAAGACTGTAAGGGACAGGTGTTTTCCACGGCGATACGCTGCCGCGCCTGTCGATTGAACAAACGAATTCGCGATGGCCGGGCACAACCCGCTGCCGGCCAGCCCGCCAAGCAAATGAAGAGAGTCGAAACATGAGCACCAAGACCTTCCAACTGCTGGAAGTCGCCAACGGCAAACCGATCAAGCTCTGGACCCAGGGCGTGCCGGTGGAAGACGACGCCAGGCAGCAACTGATGAACACCGCGAAGATGCCTTTCATCTTCAAGCACCTGGCCGTGATGCCGGACGTGCACCTGGGCAAGGGGTCGACCATCGGCAGCGTGATTCCCACCAAAGGCGCCATCATCCCGGCGGCCGTGGGCGTGGATATCGGCTGCGGAATGATTGCGGCGCGCACCTCGCTGATGGCCGCGGACCTGCCGGACAACCTGCACGGCCTGCGGACTGCCATCGAGAAAGCCGTACCCCACGGCCGCAGCAACACCCGGGCAGGCCGCGACAAAGGCGCCTGGGAAAACGTGCCCGAGCACGCCGACGACGCGTGGCGCGCGCTGGCCGGCCGCTTCAAGGTGATTACCGACAAGCATCCGAAACTGGAGAAAACCAACAACCGCAAGCACCTGGGAACCCTCGGTACCGGCAACCACTTTATCGAGGTCTGCCTCGACGAGGCCAACCGCGTCTGGTTCATGCTGCACAGCGGTTCGCGTGGTGTGGGTAATGCCATCGGCAACCTGTTCATCGAACTGGCCCAGGCCGATATGCGCCAGCACATCGCCAACCTGCCAGACCGTGACCTGGCCTACTTCGAGGAAGGCAGCCAGCACTTCGACGACTACGTGGAAGCCGTGGGCTGGGCCCAGGACTTCGCCCGGCAGAACCGTGAGCTGATGATGCACTCGGTGATCGCGGCGGCGCGGCAGATCATCCGCAAGCCGTTCGAAGCGAGCCTGGAAGCGGTGAACTGCCACCACAACTACGTACAGAAGGAACGCCACTTCGGCGAAGAGGTTCTGGTGACGCGCAAAGGCGCGGTGTCTGCGCAGAAGGGTCAGCTGGGCATCATTCCGGGATCGATGGGTGCGAAGAGCTTCATCGTCCGCGGCTTGGGCAATGAAGAGGCGTTCTGCTCGTGCAGCCACGGCGCCGGGCGGACCATGAGCCGCACCAAGGCTAAGAAGCTGTTCAGCGTCGAGGACCAGGTACGCGCCACCGCCCACGTCGAATGCCGCAAGGACGCCGACGTGATCGACGAGATCCCGATGGCCTACAAGGACATCGACGCCGTGATGGACGCCCAGCGCGAGCTGGTGGAAGTGCTGCATACCCTGCGCCAGGTGGTGTGCGTGAAAGGATGAAGTGAAGACATGCTGCAACCCATGGAAAACCAGCGCATACAGGCCCTGCGCAGCCGCCTGGAACAGGAGCGCTGCGTCTTCGACTTCCGTGTGCTGACACTCGACCCGACCGCCACGCCCGGCGAGGTGGAACATCGCCTGGCGTTGCAGCTGCTGTTCGATTCCATCCAGGAACGCGCGCGCAAGTGGCAGGCGGAAGTCATCGCCCACCACCCGCAGTACGCCAACCACAAGTGGGCAGACCTGACGCCGGACCTGGCCCAGGCCCGCCCGCAGGCGCTCGGCATCGAGGAAATACGCGAGCTGAACCGCGACGACGGCCCGCTGTGCCGCGCCTTCCGCGATCCGCCCTATGGCACCCAGCTGCAGGTCGCGGACTTCCGCGAATGGCTGCAGGCACTGCGGCTGTATCCGGACGAAGGCCTGCAGGTGCTCGACTGGGTTGGCGACGGCGATGCCGAACCGCACCGCAGCAACTGGAGCATCTACTTCGACGACGGCAAGGAGTGGTGGGGCATCTGGTGCCTCACCCTGTACAACCCGCGACGACGAACATTGTCCGCGCTGGCCGCCAGCGCGACGGACTGAAAGAACAAGGAACACCCGATGAACAGGGACGAGCGCCATCCACTCCCCGCCGCCATGCGCGAACGGGTACTGGAAGAACTGGCAAGACTGGAACAGGAGCGCGGCGTGACCGTGCTCTACGCATGCGAATCCGGCAGCCGCGCCTGGGGCTTCGCCTCACCGGACAGCGACTACGACGTGCGCTTCGTCTACGTGCACCAGCCGGACTGGTACCTGCGCGTAGAAGAGCCGCGCGACGTGCTGGAGCGCCCGCTGACCGACGAACTGGACCTCAGCGGCTGGGAACTGCGCAAGACGCTGCGGCTGCTGCGTAAATCCAACCCGACGCTGCTGGAGTGGCTGGACTCGCCGCTGGTGTACCGCAGCGAACCAGCAGCGACCGAAGGCCTGCGCCAGCTGGCGCAGGACTTCTACTCGCCCGCCGCCGCAAGGGCGCACTACCTGTCGATGGCAAAGAAGAACTTCCGCGGCTATCTGCAGGGCGAAGAGGTTCGCTACAAGAAGTATCTCTACGTGCTGCGCCCGCTGCTGGCGGTGCGCTGGATCGACCAGGGCCTCGGCATGCCGCCGATGGTCTTCGAGACACTGATGGCAGCGACCCTCGACGACGCCGAGCAGCACGCCGAAGTCGAGGAACTGCTGGTGCTCAAGCGCCAGGCGGTCGAGGCCGAGTACGGCCCGGCGCGCCCGGCCCTGCACCGGCTGATCGAGGATGAGCTGCAACGCGCAGAAACCCTCGGCGCAAGCCGAGGCGGCTGCCACGACACGGAGCGCCTGGACCGTTTCCTGCGCGAGCAAGTGAGGAAATACGCCAGATGAACAGACACCTGATCGAACTCGACGGCGCCGAAGGTGGCGGCCAGATACTGCGCAGCGCGCTGAGCCTGTCGATGATCACTGGCAAGGCGCTGCACATCGTCAACATCCGTGGCCGCCGCTCGCGGCCGGGGCTGCTGCGCCAGCACCTGACGGCCGTGCGCGCGGCGGCGGAAATCTGCGGCGCGGAAGTGGAAGGCGACGAGCTGGGTTCGCGCAGCCTGAGCTTCCGCCCCGGCGCGATTCGCGGCGGCGACTACCGCTTCGCCATCGGCAGCGCGGGCAGCGCCGTACTGGTGCTGCAGACGCTTCTTCCGGCCCTGCTGTTCGCCGACGGGCCGAGCAACCTGACAATCAGCGGCGGCACGCATAACCCGCTGGCGCCGCCTGCGGACTTCATCCAGCGCAGCTGGCTGCCGTTGCTGCGGCGCATGGGCGCGAAGGTCGACTTCGAGCTGCTGCGCCATGGCTTCATGCCGGCGGGCGGTGGCGAACTGCGGGTAAAAGTGGAGCCTGGCGAGTTGCAGCCACTGCATCTGCCGGAAGCCGGCGCCGTGCTTTCGCGTTCGGCCCGCGCCCTGCTGGCGGCCATTCCCGGCCATGTGGGTGACCGCGAGCTGGAGAAGGTGAAGCGACATCAGGACTGGCACGCAGCCTCCGCTCAGGTCGTCCGTCTTCCGGAAGACCAGGGCCCGGGCAACGCGTTGCTGCTGGAAATCGAGTGCGAGCAATTGACTCTGGTGTTCTGCGCCTTCGGTCAATCCGGTGTCAGCGCCGAGCGCGTCGCCAGCCAGGCGCTGCGCCAGGCCGATGATTGGCGCCGCAGCGGCACCAGCGTCGACGAACACCTTGCCGACCAGTTGTTGCTGCCCATGGCATTGGCCGGCGGCGGCAGTTTCACCACGTCGACGCTGAGCGATCATCTGCTGAGCAATCGCGCGGTGATCGAAGCTTTCCTAACGGTTCGGATCGATTGCGCGACGAGGCCGGCAGCTGGCCAGCACATCCGCATCACGCCGGCTTGACGCTTTCCTCACGAGCCGCTGGCTAGATTGGCGCCACGTCACCCAGAGTGGCGCCTCATCTTCCGGCGTGTGTGCCCGCCCTATCGGCACACGGGAGTCTCCATGGCGCACCGCGCCGCCCTCGTCCTGCTCTGCGCCGCGCTGCTCGCCGGCTGCGAAACCACCCACGAAACTCTCATCGCCCAGGGCTACCCGCCCGCCTATGCCGACGGCTATGACGACGGCTGCGGCAGCGGTCGCCAGGCGGCCGGAGCCATCACCGGCGAATTCCGCAAGAACGTGCCGCGCTACCTCGGCGAGCCGAAATACGCCCTGGGCTGGAACGACGGCTTCCAGCAATGCCAGGCCATGCGCGTGAGCCAGGAGCGCCAGCAGTACGAAGAACAGCGCAACAGCGACCGGGACCGCGACTGGGAACAACAGAAAGACCGCGCGCTATCCCGCGCCCTGCGCGGCAACTGATCGCTGCGGCAACCATCCACACCCACGCCGGAGCACCCGCTTGATTTCGGTCAAGCCGCCAATCCTCCCGCTGCCCTCTCCTTGAACTCAGAAGAAAGAAACCAAAGCCTGAGACAAGGAGACTCCACATGCAGCCCATCAAACTGGCCCTGGGCAGCCTGCTGCTGGCCGTGAGCACGGCGGCAGCCCACGCCGATGCCGACACCCTGCGCGACCAAGCCAACAGCATCTTCAAACCGATCCCCGAGCAGGCCAGCGACAAGCTCGACCCCAACCAGGTTGAACTGGGCCGGCAACTGTTCTTCGAGCCACGCCTGTCCGCCAGCCATGTGATCAGTTGCAACACCTGCCACAACATCGGCACTGGCGGCGCCGACAACGTGCCCGCTTCCAGCGGCCACGCCTGGCAGAAAGGTGCGCGCAACTCGCCCACCGTTTTCAACGCGGTATTCAACGTCGCGCAGTTCTGGGATGGCCGCGCCAAGGATCTGGAGGAACAGGCCAAGGGCCCGGTGCAGAACCCGGTGGAGATGCACAACACGCCTAAGAACGTCGAGGCCACGCTGCGCAGCATGCCGGAGTACGTCGCCTCCTTCGAAAAGGCCTTCCCCAGCGACAAGCAACCGGTCAGCTTCGACAACATGGCCCGCGCGCTGCAGGCCTTCGAGTCGACCCTGATCACCCCGGACTCGCGCTTCGACCTCTACCTCAAGGGCGATGACAATGCCCTTGATGCCAAGGAGAAAAAGGGCCTGCAGACCTTCATGAGTTCGGGCTGCATCAGTTGCCACAACGGCGTGAACATGGGCGGCCAGGCCTACTTCCCGTTCGGCCTGGTGAAGAAGCCCGACGGCAAGATTCTGCCCACCGGCGACAAGGGCCGCTTCGAAGTGACCAAGACGCAGAACGACCAGTACGTGTTCCGCGCCGCGCCCCTGCGCAACATCGCTCTAACCGCACCGTACTTCCACAGCGGGCAGGTCTGGGACCTGGAGGAAGCAGTGGCAATCATGGGTACCGCGCAGCTGGGCAAACAGTTGAACGCCGAGGAAGTCGGCGACATCGTCGCCTTCCTCAAGACCGCCACCGGCAAGCAGCCGAAGGTGGAATACCCGCTGCTGCCGCCGAGCACTGCGACCACGCCCAAACCGGTGGATTAACGACAGGCCTGTAGGACCGAGGGGCACCCAGCCTTGCTCGCGATCGAGCCGAGCAGGAGAGCCAGACCGATTCGCGAGCAAGCTCGCTCCTACGAAAAGCCTGCACGAGCCACAAAGAAAAACGGGCCCATCGGGCCCGTCTTTCATTTACAGGGAGCGATCAGACCACGCCCTGGGCCAGCATCGCATCGGCGACCTTGACGAAGCCGGCGATGTTCGCGCCCTTCACGTAGTTGATCCGGCCATTTTCCTCGCCGTAGGCGACGCAGGCATGGTGGATGTTCTGCATGATGCCGTGCAGGCGCTGGTCCACTTCACCGGCGGTCCACAGCAGGCGCATGGCGTTCTGGCTCATCTCCAGGCCGCTGGTGGCGACGCCGCCGGCGTTGGAAGCCTTGCCCGGTGCGTAGAGGATGCCGGCGTCGATGAAGATATCCACAGCCTCCAGGGTCGACGGCATGTTCGCGCCTTCGGCCACGCAGATGCAGCCGTTGGCCAGCAGGGTGCGCGCGTCGTTGGCATCCAGCTCGTTCTGGGTAGCGCAGGGCAGCGCGATATCGCAGGCCAGCGACCAGGGGCGCTCACCGGCAATGAAGCGCAGGCCGGGGCCGGTCATTTCGCTGAGACGGCCGCGACGGACGTTCTTCAGCTCCATCACGGCCTCCCACTGTTCCAGGGTCAGGCCGGCCTCGAAGAACAGAGTGCCTTCGGAATCGGACAGCGAGATCACCTTGCCGCCCAGTTCCATGACCTTCTGCGCGGCGTACTGGGCCACGTTGCCGGAGCCGGAGATGGCCACACGCTGGCCGTCGAAGCCGCTTTCGCGGGCCTTGAGCATCTCCTGGGCGAAGTACACGCAGCCGTAGCCGGTGGCTTCCGGGCGGATCAGGCTGCCGCCGTAGGACATGCCCTTGCCGGTCAGCACCGAAGTGAACTCGTTGGACAGGCGCTTGTACTGGCCGAACAGGTAGCCGATCTCGCGGGCGCCCACGCCGATGTCGCCGGCCGGCACGTCGAGGTCAGCGCCGACGTGGCGGAACAGCTCGCTCATGAACGACTGGCAGAAGCGCATGACTTCGGCGTCGCTCTTGCCCTTGGGATCGAAGTCCGAGCCGCCCTTGCCGCCGCCCATGGGCAGCGAGGTCAGGGAGTTCTTGAAGACCTGCTCGAAGGCCAGGAACTTCAGCACGCCCAGGTTCACCGAGGGGTGGAAGCGCAGGCCGCCCTTGTACGGGCCGATGGCGCTGCTCATCTGGATGCGGAAACCGCGGTTGACCCGCACTCGTCCCGCATCATCCACCCACGGCACGCGGAACAGGATCGCGCGTTCGGGCTCGACGATGCGTTCGACGATGCCGGCCTGCAGGTAGTGCGGATTGGCTTCGAGGAAGGGCCAGAGGGAGCGCAGCACCTCTTCCACCGCCTGGTGGAATTCGGGCTGATCGGGGTCGCGCCGCTTGAGGCGCTCGAGGAACGAGTCAACGGATTGCGTCATGTCTACACCGGTACTTTTCTGATTATGTGATGCTTTTTTTGCCGGCAGACTCTAACAATCCACGCCGCCCCGAGATAGTGCAGCGTGACGCTTTTATGAATCTTTATGGTGCAAAAAATATAAATTCCACGTCTGCCAGACCGGCAGAAAAGCAGATTGTTGTATACAAAATCAATATCCAGTTGCACCCAACAACTCATGCCTCCAGGACGCCCACGATGCTCGCACGCCCGCTCGCGCTTCTCGCCGCCCTCACCTGCACTCTCGCCCTGCCCGCCCATGGGGCCATGAAACTGGGCAACTTCACCGAATCCGGCGCACTGGTGGTGGCGGATACATTCGACAGCGAAGTGATCCACAAGTCGAAGTTCAGCACCGATGACCTGGAGCGCATGTCGCGCCAGCTGGAAGACCAGCAACGCACCCTGCAGGATCAGGCGCGGCAAATAGACACACTGCAGCGCCAGCTGGAGGAACAGCGCCGCGCCCTGGACGACCTCAAGCGCAGCCGCTGATACTCAAGGAGTTGCGAAAAAAAACGGGGCCCGAAGGCCCCGTTTTCCCTGCGAAGCGGCTTACGCCAGCTTCTTGTAACGCACGCGGTGCGGCTGCGAGGCAGCGTCGCCCAAGCGTTTCTTGCGATCGGCTTCGAACTCGGTGTAGTTGCCTTCGAAGAAGACCACCTTGCCGTCGTCCTCGTAGGAGAGGATGTGAGTCGCGATGCGGTCCAGGAACCAGCGATCGTGGGAAATCACGATGGCGGCGCCGGGGAAGTCCAGCAGCGCTTCTTCCAGCGCACGCAGGGTTTCCACGTCGAGGTCGTTGGACGGTTCGTCGAGCAGCAGCACGTTGCCGCCCTGCTTCAGGGTCAGGGCCAGGTGCAGACGGCCACGCTCACCACCGGAGAGGTCCTTGACGAACTTCTGCTGGTCGCCGCCCTTGAAGTTGAAGCGGCCGACGTAGCTGCGCGACGGGACTTCGTAGTTACCGATCTTGATCTGCTCGAAGCCGTCGGACACCTGTTCCCAGACGGTCTTGTTGCCTTCGAGGACTTCGCGGCTCTGGTCGACGCTGGCGATCTGCACGGTTTCGCCGATCTCGATGCTGCCCGAGTCCGGTTGCTCCTTGCCGGTCAGCATGCGGAACAGGGTGGATTTACCCGCGCCGTTGCCGCCGATCACGCCGACGATGGCGCCCTTGGGAATGCTCAGCGACAGGTTGTCGATCAGCACGCGCTCGCCGTAGCCCTTGGTGACGTTGTGCAGCTCGATGACCTTGTCGCCCAGGCGCGGACCGGCCGGGATGTAGATCTCGTTGGTCTCGCTGCGCTTCTGGAATTCCTGCGATTGCAGTTCCTCGAAACGCTGCAGACGAGCCTTGGACTTCGACTGGCGAGCCTTGGCGCCCTGGCGAACCCATTCCAGTTCGGCCTTCATGGCCTTGGCGTGGGAGGCTTCCTGCTTGGCTTCCTGAGCCAGGCGGTTGGCCTTGGATTCCAGCCAGCCGGAGTAGTTGCCTTCGAACGGAATACCCTGGCCACGGTCCAGCTCGAGAATCCAGCCGGCGACGTTGTCGAGGAAGTAACGGTCGTGGGTGATCGCTACCACGGTGCCCGGGAAGTCGTGGAGGAAGTGTTCCAGCCAGGCGACGGAGTCGGCGTCCAGGTGGTTGGTCGGTTCGTCCAGCAGCAGCATGTCGGGGGCGGACAGCAGCAGGCGGCACAGGGCCACGCGGCGCTTCTCACCACCGGAGAGGTGCTCGATCTTGGCGTCCCAGGCCGGCAGACGCAGGGCGTCGGCGGCGACTTCCAGCTGACGCTCGAGGTTGTGGCCGTCGGAAGCCTGGAGGATGGCCTCCAGCTTGGCCTGCTCGGCGGCCAGGGCGTCGAAGTCGGCGTCCGGCTCGGCGTAGGCGGCGTAGACCTCGTCCAGGCGCGCCTGGGCAGCCTTGATCTGGCCGACGGCCTCTTCGACGATCTCACGCACGGTGGCCTGCGGGTCAAGGCGCGGCTCCTGCGGCAGGTAACCGACATTGATGCCCGGCATCGGGCGGGCTTCACCTTCGATCTCGGTGTCGACGCCGGCCATGATGCGCAGCAGGGTGGATTTACCCGCGCCGTTCAGGCCGAGTACGCCGATCTTGGCGCCGGGGAAGAACGACAGGGAGATGTTCTTGAGGATTTCACGCTTGGGCGGCACGACCTT
Organism: Pseudomonas sp. PDM18; assembly: GCF_014852585.1. GTDB lineage: Bacteria > Pseudomonadota > Gammaproteobacteria > Pseudomonadales > Pseudomonadaceae > Pseudomonas. Next base: position 332,110 of record NZ_JACVBX010000003.1, read on the forward strand.
GCCGACCCGGTGCATGGTGTAGACGTATTGAGCCATGGATACCTGACTTCTGGGATGAATTGTGATCGGGATGGCCGGAACGGACGACGGCAGGTTCCGGGACGCCGGCTCACTGGCCGGAGCGGCAGCGCTCGAACGCTTGCGAGCGGGCTGCCGGCGGGCGCGAACGGCCGATGGACGGCCCTTCGCGCGGGACTCTGCGCGGATGTACTTTATGCAACCCACACCACGCGCGCGTGCGGCAAAGCTACCGGAATGAGCCAGGAAGGGCAAACGACGCTCGTCGGCCATACTGGCACTTCGCCGCCTTTCCGGGCATCCTAGCCTGCGCCGAATTCAGCCGTATCGCCCCAGGTCCTTAAGTCCTTGTCTATTTTCCCCCGTACTCCTCCGGACGCCCTGGCCAGGCCTGGCCGCGTGGCGAGCCGGACCGCGCTGGTGCTACTGGTGCTGTTCATGCTCGGCCTGCTGGGCTGGCAGTTGCACCAGGAACTCCGCAGCCAGGAGCGCTTCGAGCGTGAGCGGGTGGTGCTGCACGGCGAACAGATGGCGCAGCGAATCGCGCTGACCCTGGAGCTCAAGGCCGTGGCAGCCCAGGCCCTGCTGCAGCAGGAACAGGACCGCGCCCCCGGTGACATGCACGCGCCGCTGATTACCGGCCTGAAGCACATCTACCCGTCCTTCCACAGCCTGGCCCGCCTGGACGCCGACGGCTGGCCCGTGCGAGACACCGCCAGCGGCATCAAGGATGCGGCGTTCATCAGAACCTTGCGCCAGCGTAGCGCGCAGCAGAGCTATCACTATGCGTTCAGCGAGGAAAACGGCGGCCATTTCTACGTCTGGCTGAAGGCCACCGAGGCGGGCGAAGGCGACAGTGTCATCCGTCTCGACGAAAAGATCGCCCGCCAGGGCTGGGCGCAGCAGATCCACCCCGAGTCGCCGGGCTGGATCCTGGTCGACGATGTCCAGCAGAAGGTCATCGGCCGCTCCAGCGGCTATCGCCCCGGCCCGCTGTCCGCCGCCTCGCCGCTGGAACAGGCGCAGAGCCTGGACGGCCTGGACATCCAGAACACCGATTGGCAGTTGCGCCCGCAATTCGATGACCGGCAGATCCGCGCCACCCTCCTGCCGCGCCTGGGCGGCGAGCTGGCACTGCTGCTGTTGCTGGCGGGCATCGCAGGCGCCGCCCTGCTGCGCCTGCAACGCGAACAGCAGAACCTGCGCGCATTGACCGTGGAGTCGCAGCAAAGCCTGCGCCAGGCCGCGCAGGCCCTCGGCGCGATCGACGAGCGGGTGCTGGTAACCCGCGCCGACGGTCGCCTCGCCTACCTCAATGCGCAGGCCGAGCAACTGTTCGGTATCACCGCAGACAAGGCTGGCGAGCATCATCTGCTGGAGCTGCTGCCCGGCCTGGGCGGTTTGCTGCATGGCAGCGATGCCGTGGCGGAAAATGGCTCGGAACTGGTGCGCGTCAACGATACCGGCCAAGCCCGGTTGTTCGCCGTCAGTCACCATTCCCTGGACGATAGCCCGCTGTCGCCGGAACAGACCTGGGTGCTGCGCGGCAACCTGCCCCAGGGTGGTCAGGTCTGGGTGCTGCGCGACGTCACCGAGGAACAGCAGGCGCTGCACATTCTGGAAGAGACCCGCCGGCGCTACCAGGACATCTTCGACGGCGTCGGCGTCGCGCTCTGTGTGCTCGATCTCTCTGCCCTGCGCCAGAGCCTGGTGGACCTCAACCTGCGTCGCCAGAGCGACCTGCGCGACTGGATCGCCTCGCAACCCGACCGCCTGCCCTGGCTGCTGCGCCAGGTGCGCATCACCGAGATCAACAATGTCGCCAAGCGCCTGATGGGCGTGGGCACCACCGAGCAGGCCTGGCAGATTCTCGTCGGCAGCGCCGGCATGCGTCCGGACGGCGTGCGCAGCAAGGTCCTCGAAGCCGTGCTGCACGGCCACGGCATGGTCGAGCTGGAAGCCTGCATCCATACCCGCCAGGGCGAGCAACGCCACCTGTGGCTGCAATTGCGCGTGCCGGAGATGATCCAGGACTTCCACGCCGTCACCCTGAGCCTGTCGGACATCACCAGCCGCAAGCAGGTCGAGCTGTCACTGATCGAGCGCGAGAAGTTCTGGTCCGACGCGGTGCGCGCGGTGCCCGACACCCTCTATATCCACGACATTGCCGCGCGCCGGGTGATCTTCAGCAACCACAACCTCGGCCACCAGCTCGGCTACGACAGCGACGAGCTGCGCGAGATGGGCGAGCGTTTCTGGGAAAAGGTGCTGCACCCCGACGACGTCGAGTACTACTGGCGCGTGCGCAACCTGCAACAGGTGGTGGGCGACGGCCTGCTGCTGGACAGCCAGCTGCGCTGGCGCCACCGCGACGGCACCTGGCACTGGTTCGACATCCGCGAGCAAGCCTTCACTCGCGACGCTTCCGGCCGCGTGGCGCGACTGATCGGCGTGGCCAAGGACATCACCGACACGGTGGAGGCGCACAACTCCCTGCGTGAGAGCGGCCGCCGCTACCGCATGCTCGCCGAGAGCATCAGCGACGTGATCCTCTCCACCGACGCCCAGGTCAAGCTCAACTACATCAGCCCGTCGATCCAGCAGGTGTTTGGCTACAGCCCGGAGTGGGTGCTGTCCAACGGTTTCCAGCAGGTAGCCGCCAATCCCGCGCAGCTGGAGCGACTGGATGAACTGCTGAACCGCGTGCAGGGCGCCATCGGCGAGCCCAAGCGCCTGGCCGAACTTCGCGAGAACGCCGAGCCACAGCTGTTCAGCCTCGACTGCCTGCACGCCGACGGCCACAAGATTCCGGTGGAGCTGCGCATCGCCCTGATGTGGGACGACCACGGCCGCTTCGAAGGCTTGCTCGGCGTCGCCCGCGACATCAGCCAGCAGCGCCGGGCCGAGCGCGAGATGCGCATGGCGGCGACGGTATTCGAGCACTCCACGGCGGCGATCATGGTCACCGACCCGGCCGGCTACATCGTGCAGATCAACGACTCCTTCAGCCGCCTGACCGGCTACTCCGCCGAGGAAGTGCTGGACCAACTGCCGCGCCTGCTCACCGCCGACCGCCAGGAAGCCAACCAGCTCAAGCACGTGATGGAAAGCCTGCTCAAGAGCGGCAGCTGGGAAGGCGAGATCCTGCAGAAGCGCAAGAACGGCGAGCTGTACCCGAGCTGGGTCGGCATCACCGCGGTGCATGACGAGGAAGGCGACCTGGTCAGCTTCGTCTGCTTCTTCAGCGACATCAGCGAGCGCAAGGCCAGCGAACGGCGCATCCACCGTCTCGCCTACTACGACGCCCTGACCCACCTGCCCAACCGCACGCTGTTCCAGGACCGCCTGCACACCGCCCTGCTGCAGGCCGAACGGCACCAGCAGTGGGTAGTGCTGATGTTCCTCGACCTCGACCGCTTCAAGCCGATCAACGACTCGCTCGGCCACGCCGCGGGCGACCGCATGCTCAAGGAAGTGGCCGAGCGCCTGAGCCTTTGCGTGAGCGACGACGACACCGTGGCGCGCATGGGCGGCGACGAGTTCACCCTGCTGCTACCCGGCCAGAAGAATCGTGAGAAGGCGCTGCGCCAGGCAATCCAGGTCGCCGAGCAGATCCTCTCCAGCCTCGCCCGCCCCTTCACCCTGGAAGGCCGCGAATTTTTCGTCACCGCCAGTATCGGCGTGGCGCTCTCGCCGCAGGACGGCGCCGAGCTCAGCCAATTGATGAAGAACGCCGACACGGCGATGTACCACGCCAAGGAGATGGGCAAGAACAACTTCCAGTTCTACCAGGCCGAGATGAACGCCCGCGCCCTGGAGCGCCTGGAGCTGGAAAGCGACCTGCGCCGCGCCATCGAGTTGCACGAGTTCGTCCTGCACTACCAGCCACAGTTCACCGGCGACGGCCGCCGCCTGACTGGCGCCGAGGCACTGCTGCGCTGGCAGCACCCCAAGCGCGGGCTGATCCCACCGGCGGAGTTCATCCCCGTGCTGGAAGAACTCGGCCTGGTCGCCCAGGTCGGCGACTGGCTGCTGGAGCAGGCCTGCCTGCAGCTGCGTGCCTGGCACCGCGACAAGGTGCGGGTGCCGAAGATTTCCGTGAACCTTTCGGCCCGGCAGTTCGCCGACGGCCAGTTGGGCGAGCGCATCGCCGGCATCCTCGAGGACACCGGCATCGCCCCGGCGTGCCTGGAGCTGGAACTGACCGAAAGCATCCTGATGAGCGACGTTTCCCAGGCGATGCAGATACTTCAGGGCCTCAAGCGCCTCGGCCTGGCGATTGCGGTGGACGACTTTGGCACCGGCTACTCCTCGCTCAACTACCTGAAGCAGTTCCCCATCGACGTGCTGAAGATCGACCGCAGCTTCGTCGACGGCCTGCCCCACGGCGAGCAGGACGCGCAGATCGCCCGTGCCATCATCGCCATGGCCCACAGCCTGAACCTGATGGTGATCGCCGAGGGCGTGGAGAGTTACGAGCAGTTGGAGTTCCTCCGTCAACACGGCTGCGACGAGGTGCAGGGCTTCCTCTTCGGCCGTCCGGTGCCGGCGGACCAGTTCGCCGCGCTGTTCGCCAGCAACGCGATATTCCTGCTGGGCTGATCCCTGCTACAGGGAACCGAAAACCACGTATCGGTCGCCGGACCGTCCCCAACTCCGCGCACTTGCTGGCCTTGAACCCCGCTTGTCAGGCACATGACCGCCTTTCATGTGCCAGCACCGGCACCTTGGGTTAGAATGCGCGCCTTTCCCCAGCACCCGATCCTTAAGAGGACCGCCATGTTCAGCCGTGATTTGACCCTCGCCCGCTACGATGCCGAACTCTTCGCCGCGATGGAGCAGGAAGCCCAGCGCCAGGAAGAGCACATCGAGCTCATCGCCTCCGAGAACTACACCAGCCCGGCGGTGATGGAAGCCCAGGGTTCGGTGCTGACCAACAAATACGCCGAAGGCTACCCGGGCAAGCGCTACTACGGTGGTTGCGAGTACGTCGACGTTGTCGAGCAACTCGCCATCGACCGCGCCAAGGAACTGTTCGGCGCCGACTACGCCAACGTCCAGCCGCACGCCGGCTCCCAGGCCAACGCCGCTGTCTACCTGGCCCTGCTGTCGGCCGGTGACACCATCCTGGGCATGAGCCTGGCCCACGGCGGTCACCTGACCCACGGCGCCAGCGTCTCCTCGTCCGGCAAGCTGTACAACGCTGTTCAGTACGGCATCACCGACGCCGGCCTGATCGACTATGACGAAGTCGAGCGCCTGGCGGTGGAGCACAAGCCGAAGATGATCGTCGCCGGCTTCTCCGCCTACTCCCAGGTCCTGGACTTCGCCCGCTTCCGCGCCATCGCGGACAAGGTCGGCGCCTACCTGTTCGTCGACATGGCCCACGTGGCCGGTCTGGTCGCCGCTGGCGTCTACCCGAACCCGGTACCGTTCGCCGACGTGGTCACCACCACCACCCACAAGACGCTGCGCGGCCCGCGCGGCGGCCTGATCCTCGCTCGCAAGAACGAAGAGATCGAGAAGAAGCTGAACTCCGCTGTCTTCCCGGGCGCCCAGGGTGGCCCGCTGGAGCACGTAATCGCCGCCAAGGCCGTGTGCTTCAAGGAAGCCCTGCAGCCTGAGTTCAAGGCCTACCAGCAGCAGGTCCTGAAGAACGCCCAGACCATGGCCAGCGTGTTTATCGAGCGCGGCTTCGACGTGGTTTCCGGCGGTACCCAGAACCACCTGTTCCTGCTGTCCCTGATCAAGCAGGACATCACCGGTAAGGACGCCGACGCCGCCCTGGGTCGTGCCTTCATCACCGTGAACAAGAACAGCGTACCGAACGACCCGCGCTCCCCGTTCGTCACTTCCGGCCTGCGCATCGGCACCCCCGCCGTGACCACCCGCGGCTTCAAGGAAGCCGAGTGCCGCGAGCTGGCCGGCTGGATCTGCGACATCCTGACCAACATGGGCGATGAGTCCGTGGTGGACGGCGTGCGCGAGAAGGTCAAGGCCATCTGCGCCAAGTTCCCGGTCTACGGCGCCTAAGCCGAACCCGCGAACCGCGAAAGGAAAAAGCCCGGCAGATGCCGGGCTTTTTCATGGGCGCCATATCCAGGATTCAGGCCAACCCTGTAGGAGCGAGCTTGCTCGCGAACGGTCTCCAGGTCAGCGCCTTGTCATGCGGTTCGCGAGCAAGCTCGCTCCTACGAAGAGCCACTCTGCCTTTTTATTGGGAAGCTACGGCTGCCCACCGGACTTCTGCTCCGGCTGCACCGGCACACCACGCAGCTCGTTGAGCCGACGCACCAGCGTCTGCGCCTCCTGCGGGCTGGCGAAGCCCTTGAGCATCACCTGCCCGTCGGTCACCACCCGCGTCACCTTGGGCAGCAGGCGTAGCTGCCCGTCGATGACCACCGCCAAGGCCTTGCCCTGCTCTTCCCGGGTCAGTTTCGCCAGGCGCTGGTTGGCCTCGGGGGTGAACAGCACGCGCACAGCCGGCTTGCCGTCGGCCACGCTGGCCAGTTCGGCGCGCTGCACGTCGCGCTGGGTCAGGGCGGGATTAGTGGTCACCAGCACAGCCTTGCCCTGCGGATCGGCCAGGGTGCGGGTGCTGGCCGTGGGCTTCTCGGCCACGGCATGGACATCGAACGTATGCTGCGGGGCCGACGGCGGCGCACCGGCACACGCACCCAGCAAAGAGGCGCCCAACAATGAGGCAAGGAGGATCGGAATAGAGCGTTTCATCGACGGAGAATCGGACAGGATGGCCCGGTCAGGCCAGGGTTATTGCCAAGGTCATGAACAGTCAGACCACCCACAGCGCACAAGTTGCACTCCCTTGGTCGGCGCTCGCGTCTAAGCTTGCAGACGAACGGATGCTGGCGGTCCGGTCAGAAATTCTCCGGCGCAGGACGAGCTGGTATCATGCGCGCCTTTTGCCGGTCACAAGAAAAGGCGCACGGCCCACCTGGGCATGCACCTTGCTTTTCCCGGCCAGAACGATAACGGCGCAAGAGCGTCACGGGGAGCCAAACATGCTGGAAAAGCTGTTCCAACTCAAGGCGCACAACACCACTGTGCGCACCGAGATCCTGGCGGGTATCACTACCTTCCTGACCATGGCCTACATTCTTTTCGTCAACCCGAGCATCCTCGGCGAGACGGGCATGGATAAGGGCGCGATCTTCGTGGCGACCTGCCTGGCGGCCGCCATCGGCTCGGCGGTGATGGGCCTGATCGCCAACTACCCGATCGCTCTGGCTCCCGGCATGGGCCTGAACGCCTTCTTCACCTACACCGTGGTCCTGCACATGGGCCACACCTGGCAGGTGGCCCTCGGTGCGGTGTTCCTCTCCGCGTGCATGTTCTTCATCATTTCGATCTTCCGCATCCGCGAATGGATCATCAACAGCATCCCGCTGGCGCTGCGCTCGGCCATCGCTGCCGGCATCGGCCTGTTCCTCGCGCTGATCGCGCTGAAGGAGTCGGGCATCGTCGTCGCCAACCAGGCCACCCTGGTGGGCATGGGTGACCTGGCCAAGCCGGCGCCGCTGCTGGCGATCCTCGGCTTCATCCTGATCGTCGCCCTGGAAGCCCGCCGCGTGACCGGCGCGGTGATGATCGGCATCCTCGTGGTGACCTTCATTTCCATCGCCATCGGCGTTTCCCAGTTCGGTGGCGTGGTGTCGATGCCGCCGTCACTGGCGCCGACCTTCCTGCAGCTGGATATCAAGGGCGCGCTGGACATCGGCCTGTTCAGCGTGATCTTCGCCTTCCTCTTCGTCGACCTGTTCGACAACTCCGGCACCCTGATCGGCGTGGCCAAGCGCGCCGGCCTGATGGGCAAGGACGGGCACATGCCGAAGATGGGCCGCGCCCTGATCGCCGACAGCTCCGCCGCCATGGTCGGTTCGCTGCTGGGCACCTCCACCACCACCAGCTACATCGAGTCGGCGGCTGGCGTTTCCGCTGGTGGCCGCACCGGCCTGACCGCCATCGTGGTCGCCGTGCTGTTCCTGCTGGCGCTGTTCTTCGCCCCGCTGGCCGGCAACGTACCGGCCTTCGCCACTGCACCGGCGCTGTTCTTCGTCGCCGTGCTGATGGCTTCGGGCCTGGCCGAGATCGACTGGGACGACCTGACCGTCGCCGCCCCGGTGGTAGTGACCGCACTGGCCATGCCGCTGACCTTCTCCATCGCCAACGGCATCGCCTTCGGCTTCATCACCTGGACCGCCTGCAAGCTGCTGTCCGGCCGCTTCCGCGAGCTGAACCCGGCGCTGGTGATCCTGTCGATCCTGTTCGTGATCAAGCTGGGCTGGTTCAACGCCTGATCTGATTCTCCCGGCATGGGTATCGCTGCGCTCCACCCATCCTACAAGTGACACTGATGTAGGATGGTGTGGAGCGAAGCGATACCCATCAAATGCCGCCGCCTCCACACGAGTTACCCGCCCCATGAGCAGTCCGCGTTTCGATCCCTCCCAATACGACAGCCAACTGGCCGAAAAGGCCGCGCGCCTGCGCGAGTTGCTGGCGCCCTTCGCCGCGCCAGAGCCGGAGGTGTTCGATTCGCCCCGCGAGCACTACCGCCTGCGCGCCGAGTTCCGCCTGTGGCGCGAGGGCGAGGCCCGCCACTACGCGATGTTCGAGCAGGGCGACAAGCACACGCCGATCCTGATTGAAGAGTTCCCCATCGCCAGCCGGCGCATCAACGAACTGATGCCGCGCCTGAAGGCCACCTGGGCCGAGCCGACGCTGGGCCACAAGCTGTTCCAGGTGGAGTTCCTGACCACCCTGGCCGGCGACGCCATGATCACCCTTTGCTACCACCGTCCGGTGGACGCCGCCTGGCAGACCGCCGCCGAGAAGCTCGCCACCGAACTGGGCGTGAGCATCGTCGGCCGCTCGCGCGGCAAGCGCCTAGTGGTGGGCCGTGACTACGTCAGCGAAGAACTGACCGTTGCCGGCCGCACCTTCCGCTACCGCCAGCCGGAGGGCGCCTTCACCCAGCCCAACGGCGAGGTCTGCCAGAAGATGCTCAACTGGGCTTACGAAGCTCTCGGCCAGCGCGACGACGACCTGCTGGAGCTCTACTGCGGCAACGGCAACTTCACCCTGCCGCTGGCCACCCGCGTGCGCAAGGTGCTGGCCACCGAGATCAGCAAGACCTCGGTGAACGCCGCCCTGGCGAACCTGGCCGACAACGCCGTGGACAACGTCACCCTGGTGCGCCTCTCCGCCGAGGAGCTGACCCAGGCGCTGAATGACGTGCGCCCGTTCCGCCGCCTGGCCGACGTCGACCTGAAGTCCTACGCGTTCGGCAGCGTGTTCGTCGACCCGCCACGCGCCGGCATGGACCCGGACACCTGCGAGCTGACCCGGCGCTTCGACAACATCCTGTACATCTCCTGCAACCCGGAGACCCTGGCGCAGAACATCGCCCAACTGCACGACACCCACCAGGTGAGCCGCTGCGCCCTGTTCGACCAGTTCCCCTATACGCACCACATGGAAGCCGGCGTCCTGCTGACCCGCCGCTGAAACCTTGCTGCACCGCCGCCCAACCAAGGGTTGGGCGGCGTGTCAGCGCAAGGCGGCTACGCTTGCGGGACAATGACAAGAGGCACGTCCATGTCCCGCCTGATCCTTCCCCTGCTCTGCCTGCTGCTGGCCGCCTGCGCCGGCACCGACCCCGCCAATATCAGTGTCTCCCCCGCGGCCAACGGCCAGCAAAGCACCTTCTTCATCCAGGCTGTGCGCGCCCAGGGCCACCGCGAGGACCTGGAAGATCGCTTCGATCTCGCCGTGCGTCGCGCACTGGAAGCCAAGGGCTACCGCTACCAGGACAATTCAGGGGAGCTGCGGGTGATCTACGCCGTCGGCCTGGATAGCCAGACCGGCATCGTCCAGCGCCCGGTGGTGACCGGCGCGGGTGTGATGACCCAGACACAGATCACCGACCAGGAACAGGCGCGCCTGGCGCTGCAGATTCTCGACGAGGCGAGCGGACAGGTGCTCTATCAGGCGCAGGTGGCGCGCCAGCTGCACGATCCGAAGATCACCCAGCAGGCCGTGGACGAAGGCATCGCCCGCCTGCTCAGGGATTTCCCCGTGCATGCGGGGAACTGAGGATCAGCTGTAGTTCGACGGCGACTTGCGCACGAACTTGATGCTGTACTTGAAGTCGGCCTTGCGCGTGACGCTGATGGCGCGGCGGGTGACGGTGTCGATGGTGATGTTCCAGTTGCCGGTGCTGGGCACCTTGATCTTCGCCGGGAAGCGGTCGAACGCGCCGCCGTGGTAGACGTGGCGCCCGCCATTCTTGAAGCTGCGGAAGGCGGCATCGGTCATCAGGCGGATGTTGCAGGTCATGGAGCACTCGATGACGACCAGATCGCCTTCGTTCAGGTGCTCACGTTGGTGTACGAACTTCATGCTGGCTCCGCCTTGCTTCTACCGCGAAATCAATACGATAGCACGGAGCGGGGGTTGCCCGGCAGCGGCGCCGCCAGCAGGCCACGCCGCTTATCCGAAGCTCAGAGCCCCTCGAAGTCCGCCTTGCGCTCCTCCGGCTCCTCTTCCTCGCGCACCACCACGTGGCGATGGCGCGACTGCCGCTCCAGCCAGTAGAGGGCGAAGATCGCCAGCGCCGAGATCACGCCGCGGTAGACCACGCCGGCCAGCTGCGCGTCCCATTCCATGCCACCTTCGGTCCAGGCGATCAGCAGGCGCGACAGCGTCAGGGTCAGCTGCACCAGGATCACCAGGATCAGCGCCGGCCGCACCAGCAGGCGCCGACGCAGGGCAAAGACGAGGAACAGCGCGAGCGCGAACTGGTGGCCGCCATAGAAGACGCGGGCGTCGCTTACCGACGACGGCTCCATCAGCAGCATGCCGCTGAGGTTGGCCATCTCGTAGGGGCGAATCCAGTAGAGCAGTCCCAGGCCACCCCAGACCAGAGCCTGGACCAGCAGGACGAGACGGGCGAAGAGCATCCGATTTCTCCTTGGCCTTGCAGCCATTGCCGAGCGTCCAACCCTGCGACTGACAGTCGCGGACGCACCACCGATCAGCTAGAGACCCCGCACGGCGCGGCAAGTTCGGGCAGCCGCGTCATATGGGGAAACAAACACCGGGTGGGGGCTGAAGACGCTCGGGAGTATGCTCGGCCGCGTTCGTATTTCGAGGTTCCGACCATGCGCACCCTGCTTCTGCTCACCGCCCTTGTCGCCGGCGCCGCCCAGGCCGCCGAGCCGCTGACCATCGACGTGCACCGCGATGCCAACTGCAGCTGCTGCAAGGACTGGATCAAGCACCTGGAAAGCAACGGCTTCACCGTCAACGACCACGTCGAGGCGGACATGAGTGCAGTGAAGACCAAACTTGGCGTGCCTTACAGCATGGGCTCGTGCCACACCGGCGTGATCGACGGAAAATTCGTCGAAGGCCACGTGCCAGCGGCCGATGTCCTCAAGCTGCGCGAGCGTGCCGATCTGGTCGGCGCCGCCGTACCGGGCATGCCGATGGGCTCACCGGGCATGGAGATGGGCGACCAGCACGACGCCTACCAGGTGGTCGGGCTGAACAAAGCCGGCCAGCGCGAGGTACTGGCGGACTATCCCGCTCACTGACGCCATACATCGAGGCACTCCCTCACCCCTGAGTGCGAGCGGAGGTGGGATGGGGCTTCCGGCGCGCGGGGCACTCTCCAGGTTCCCGCGCGACATGGCTCCGCGAGCCCGATGGGGTGAGGGACTCCAAAACGAAAAGGGCGGCCAGTTGGCCGCCCTTTTCTATTATCTGAACCCGGTCATTCTGACTTGGCCGGCAACAGGCCATCGGCGCGGAACATCGCCTTGATCCCGCGTACGGCCTGGCGCAGGCGGTCGCGGTTCTCGATCAGGGCGAAGCGCACGTGGTCGTCGCCGTAGTCGCCGAAACCGATACCCGGCGACACCGAGACCTTGGCGTCCTTGAGCAGCTTCTTGGCGAACTCCAGTGATCCCATGTGGGCGTAGGGTTCGGGAATCTTCGCCCAGATGTACATGGAGGCCTTGGGGTTCTCCACCATCCAGCCGGCCTCGTGCAGCCCCTTCACCAGCACGTCGCGGCGCTTCTGGTACTGGTCGGCGATATCGCGCACGCACTGCTGATCACCTTCAAGCGCGGCGATGGCGGCCACCTGCAGCGGGGTGAAGGTGCCGTAGTCGTGGTAGCTCTTGATCCGCGCCAGGGCCGAGACCAGCTCCGGGTTGCCGACCATGAAGCCGATGCGCCAGCCCGCCATGTTGTAGCTCTTGGACAGGGTGAAGAACTCCACCGCGATGTCCTTGGCGCCGGGCACCTGCATGATCGACGGGGCCTTCCAGCCGTCGAAGGTGATGTCCGCGTAGGCCAGGTCGTGCACCACCAGCACGTCATAGCGCTTGGCGAGGTCGACCACGCGCTCGAAGAAGTCCAGCTCCACGCACTGCGCGGTGGGGTTGGAGGGGAAGCCCAGGATCATCATCTTCGGCTTGGGGATGGATTCGCGGATCGCCCGCTCCAGCTCGTTGAAGAAGTCGATCCCCGGCACCAGCGGCACCGAGCGCACCTGGGCACCGGCGATCACCGCGCCGTAGATGTGGATCGGATAGCTGGGGTTGGGCACCAGGATGGTGTCGCCGTGGTCCAGGGTGGCCAGCATCAGGTGCGCCAGGCCTTCCTTGGAGCCGATGGTGACGATGGCCTCGGATTCCGGATCGATCTCGACCTCGTAGCGGTCGCGGTACCAGTGCGAGATGGCCCGGCGCAGGCGCGGGATGCCACGGGACGTGGAGTAGCCGTGGGTGTCTTCGCGCTGGGCGACCTGGCAGAGTTTCTCGACGATGTGCGGCGGCGTGGCCCCGTCCGGGTTACCCATGGACAGGTCGATGATGTCCTCGCCACGGCGGCGGGCGGCCATCTTCAGCTCGGCGGTGATGTTGAAAACGTAGGGGGGCAGGCGATCGATGCGCGCAAAGCGGCGAGCTGAACGGGGTTCAGTCATGGTGTCCTCTGATGAACGTAGGCGCCCGGAACCGTCCGAGCGACGCCGGCCACTGCGGTGGCCTGGAAAGCGCGGCGCTGTGAGCTGCGCTTTCTTGTCGGCGAACATATAGCTCGCTAGGCTGGCTGTCGAGTTTTTCTTTGCGCCGCTCAAGGGCGGCATCTGGAGGCCCATGTCCGCGCAACAGTACTGGCAACTCGACGTCTTCGCCGACCAACCGCTCACCGGCAACGGCCTGGCGGTGTTCCCCGACGCCCGCGGCATCCCCGCCCAGACCCTGCTGGCGCTGACCCAGGAGCTGCGCCAGTTCGAGTCGATCTTCCTGTTCCCGTCCGCCTCGCTGGACACCTACTCGGCACGCATCTTCACCGTCGACGAGGAACTGCCCTTCGCCGGCCACCCGGTGCTGGGCGCGGCCGCGCTGCTGCACCACCTGCACCAGCGCGGCGAGGAGGAGCTCTGGACGCTGGAACTGCCGGCCAAGGCCGTGAAGGTGGCCACGCGCCGCCGTGGCGCTGGCTTCCACGCCGAGATGAACCAGGGCGCGGCCGACTTCGGCAGCGTGCTCGACGATGACGCGCGCCGCTGGTTCGCCGAGGCTTTCTCGCTGAGCGCCAGCGATCTCGCCGACTATCCCGCCGCCGTGGTCAGCACCGGCCTGCCCTACCTGCTGCTGCCGGTACGCAGCGAGGCCCTGGGCCGCGTGCGCCAGCGCACGGATCTGGCAACCGAACTGGCCAAACTCAACGCCGCCTTCGTTTTCGTGCTGGATGTGGATAATCGCGAAGGCCGCACCTGGGACGGCGCCGGGATCATCGAGGACGTCGCCACCGGCAGCGCCGCCGGCCCCGTCGCCGCCTACCTGGTGGAACTGGGCAAGGCACGCCGCGGCGAGCTGTTCCAGCTGGCTCAGGGCCGCTTCGTCGGTCGCCCCAGCCGGCTCGACGTGCAGGTCGGCCAGGATGACGAGGTCCGCGTCGGCGGCGACGTGCAACTGCTCGCCCGCGCCGAACTGCTGCACCGTTTCGCCTGACGACCGGGCTGGCGGCCAGCCCCACCCGCGACAACACTGAACCCACCTGTTCGATGGAGATGCCGCCATGCAATGGCACAAAGGACGACGCAGCGACAACGTAGTGGATGCCCGCGATGACAGCGGCGGTGGTGGCATGGGCGGTGGCGGAGGCATGCGCATCGGCGGTCGCGGCCTGAGCCTGGGCGGCGTGGCCATCGTGGTGGTGATCGGCCTGCTCTCCGGGCAGGACCCGATGACCATCCTCGGCTCGCTGCTCGGCCAGATGGACGTCTCCCAGCAGCAGGCGCCAGCGCGGCCGACGCAAGGCAAGCCGGCCACCGGCAACGATCCACAGGTGGACTTCGTCCGCTCGATCCTCGGCGACACCGAGGACACCTGGGGCGAGATCTTCGCCCGCAGCAACCAGCAGTACGAGCAGCCCAAGCTGATCCTGTTCAATGGCGGGGTGAACTCGGCGTGCGGCTTCGCCTCCTCGGCGGTCGGGCCGTTCTACTGCCCAGGCGACCACCGCGTGTACCTCGACCTCGGTTTCTTCCGCGAGATGGAACAGAAGTTCTCCGCCGCTGGCGACTTCGCCCAGGCCTACGTGATCGCCCACGAAGTTGGCCACCACGTGCAGAACCTGCTGGGCATCTCCGCGAAGATCAACGCTGCCCGCCAGCGCGGCGCGCGCATGGAAGGCGCCAACGGGCTGTCGGTACGCCAGGAACTGCAGGCCGACTGCTTTGCCGGCGTCTGGGCCAACCACGCCCAGCAGCGCCTGAACTGGCTGGAGCCGGGGGACGTGGAAGAAGCGCTGAACGCCGCCAACGCCATCGGCGACGACCACCTGCAGCGCCAGGCGCGCGGAACGGTGATGCCCGACTCCTTCACCCACGGTTCATCCGCGCAGCGCGTGCGCTGGTTCAAGATCGGCTTCGAGAGCGGCGCACCGGGCAAGTGCGATACCTTCAAAGCGCAGACGCTGTAACGTCTTTATCGGGTTCGCAGGCAGGCTCGCTCCTACAGAGAGCGCTACGGCGCCGGGCGTGGCCGTAGGAGCGAGGGGGAAACCTGATTCATGCTCGCGGACCGCCAGATGCCCAGTCCTACAGATAACGCCTGAGCAGGTCCAGGAAGTACCCCGGATCAAGCGGCTTGACCATGAAATCCAGCACGTTCAGCCGCATCGCCTCAATCACGTCACGGGCGTTCGCCTGGCCGGAAAGGACGATTATCGGCAGGAATGTGCCGACCTCGTTCAACTCACGGATCAGCTCCAGCCCCGCGCCCTCGTGCTCCATGCGCAGGTCGGTCACCAGCAGGTCGATATCGGATTCGTCGCGACGGATACGCCGCAGCGCTTCGGCTGCGCTGCCGGCTGTCAGGCAGCGGAAATTCGCGCCCTCGATCAACTCGCGCATCTCGGCCAGCACCTCGCGCTCATCGTCGACCACCAGCACCAAGGGCTTGCGCGGCGCCTGCGCGGTGACTTCGCGCAGCGCTTCGAGCTCCTCCTCATCGAGGACGACACGACTGATCATGGATGCCACACCGCAGATAGAGGCCCGATGCCAGCAGTCTAGATGGCAATGAGCCTTTAGTCCCATCGCCCAGCGAGCGCGGCGCAAAAAAAGGGCCGCAACAAGTGCGGCCCTGGAAATACGCCGGCAGTGCCGACGTCGTGGAATATCAGCCTGCCTTGGCGAGCCCGGCCTGACCAAGGCGCTCGGCGATCTCGCCGAGGATCGCCGGGTCGTCGATAGTGGACGGTGGTGCATAGCTCTCGCCGTCGGCGATCTTGCGCAGCACCGCTCGCAGTATCTTGCCCGAGCGGGTCTTGGGCAGACGCTTGACTACCACCGCACGCTGGAAGCAGGCCAGCGCGCCGATACGCTCACGCACCAGCGCCACCAACTCGCGCTGCAGGTTGGCCTCGGTCGCCTGCGCGCCATCCTTGAGTACCACCAGCCCCAGCGGCACATGGCCCTTGAGGTCGTCCTGCACGGCGATCACCGCGCACTCGGCGACCGACTCGTGCAGCGCCAGCAGCTCTTCCATCTCGCCGGTGGACAGGCGGTGGCCGGAGACGTTAATCACGTCGTCGGTGCGGCCCATGATGTAGACGAAGCCCTCCTCGTCCACATAGCCGCCGTCGCCGGTGTGGTAGTAGCCGGGGTAGGTCTTCAGGTACGCCTGCAGGTAGCGCGGGTGGTCGTTCCACAGCGTTTGCGCGCAGCCGGGCGGCAGCGGCAGGGCGATGACGATGGAGCCCTGCTCGTTCGCCCCGAGCAGCCGGCCCTCGTCATCCACCACCTGCACGTGATAACCAGGTACCGCGCGATTGGTAGAGCCCGCACGCAGATCGTGGTCGCCCAGGCCTGTGCAAGGTGCGGTCACCGGCCAGCCGGTCTCGGTCTGCCACCAGTGGTCATGCACCGGCTTACCGGTGAGTTCCTCCAGCCAGTGCTGGGTGCTGCTGTCGAGCTTCTCGCCGGCGAGGAACAGGTGACGCAGCGAGCTCAGGTCGTAGCGCTTGAGTAACTCGCCCTGCGGATCTTCCTTACGTATCGCGCGGATTGCCGTGGGCGCGCAGAACAAGCTGTTGACCTTGTGCTCCTCGATCACCCGCCAGTAGCTGCCGGCGTCGGGCGTGCGCACCGGCTTGCCCTCGTAGAACACCGTGGTGCAGCCATTCATCAGCGGTCCGTAGACGATCAGCGAGTGACCGACTACCCAGCCGACGTCGGAAACTCCCCACCAGACATCCCCCGGCTGCAGGCCGAAGATGGTCGGCAGCGCGTAGCTCAACGCCACCGCGTGGCCGCCATTGTCGCGCACGATGCCCTTGGGTTTCCCCGTAGTGCCGGAGGTGTACATGATGTACAGCGGGTCGCCACTGGCGACTTCCACCGGGTCGGCCGGTTGCGCACGGGCCAGGCTTTCGCGCCAGTCGAGGTCACGGCCGGCCTGCAATTCGGCCATCGCCTGCGGGCGTTGCAGCACCAGCACGTGGGCCGGCTTGTGGCTGGCCAGTTCCAGGGCCTTGTCCACCAGCGGCTTGTATTCGATCACCCGCTCGAACTCCAGCCCACAAGAGGCGGTGAGCACCAGTTTGGGCCTGGCGTCGTCGATGCGCAGCGCCAACTCGTGGGGCGCGAAGCCGCCGAAGACCACCGAGTGCACCGCACCGAGCCGGGCGCAGGCAAGCATGGCCATGGCTGCCTGCGGCACCATCGGCATGTAGATGATCACCCTGTCCCCCTTCCCCACACCCAAAGCGCGCAGGGCGCCGGCCAGACGCGCGACTTCATCGCGCAGCTCCAGGTAGCTAAAGCGCTGCTGGGTGCCAGTCACAGGGGAGTCGTAGATCAGCGCGGCCTGCTTGCCGCGGCCGAGTTCGATCTGCCGGTCGAGGGCGAGGTAGCAGGTGTTCAGGCGGCCATCGGCAAACCAGCGATGGCTGCCGTCAGGCAAGGCCTGCAGGGCGTCCTGCGGCGCGCGGTACCAGGCCACACGGCCGGCCTGCTCGGCCCAGAAGGCGGAAGGCTCCGCGATGGAGCGGTCATGGGACTGCCGGTAACTCATCGTCACTGCCTCTTATTGTTGTTATCGAGGTCGAACAACGAGTATGGACGGGGATCGCCACCCCACCATCAACCTTTGGTCGTAGTCCTGCCGCGCGCCGCGGAAGCGGGCCGGCAGTATTGCTTTGCAGGATTTTTCAGCGAAGCGGCGCGACGGTGGATAGAGCGCTCTGGAATGGTGGCTGGAGAGTTTCCGGTAGCGCCGCCACCGCATGTCGGCGACCACAAGTCGCACCTTCTACCACCATGTGACGGGACTACACTGAAAGTCCCTTTTCACCTGACAGCACAGGGGTGAGTACCGTGAACATCCTCGTCCGTCCGTCCCACTTGCGCAAAGACCAGCCATGGGAAGTCTGCCTCGACCAGCAGGCCGTGGGTTTCCGCAGCGAGCTCGAGGCGCGCAGTTTCGTCGCTACCCTCGAGGCCCGACTGAAGGCCCCGCACCGACTACCCGAACAGGTGCAAGGCGCCGCCAGCTGATCAGGCCGCGCGTTCGCTGATCTGGCCGCTCAGCCAGCCGAGCACGGCAGCCACCAGGCCGCAGACGGTGATGACCACTGCCATCGGCAGTGCCGAGCCATCGTGCAATGCACCGACCAGCGCCGAAGCGCCGGCCGCGACGGTGAACTGCAGGCTGCCCATCAGCGCCGAAGCACTGCCCGCGTGCCGGCCTTGGCTGGCCATGGCGCAGGCCGACGAGTTGGGCAGCAGGAAACCCAGGCTTGCGATGGCGCCGAACAACGGCACCAGCAGCGGCCACAGGTGGTCGGGCTTGGCCAGGGTGATCGCCAGCAGCGCCACGCCGCAACCGAAGTACACCCACACCGCCCGGCGCAGCCAGAACCCCGGACCGCGATAACGCAACAGCCGCGCATTGACCTGCGCCATCAGGATGAAGCCCGCCGCGTTGCTGCCGAAGATCCAGCCGTAGTGCTCGGCCGGCACGCCGTAGAGCTCGATGAAGACGAAGGGCGAGCCCGCGATATAGGAGAACATCCCGGCGATGGCGACCCCGCCGGTGAGCGCGTAGGTGATGAAGGATCGGTCGCGGAACAGTGCGCGGTACTGCTTCAGTGCGCCGCGCAACGGTGGGCGCGGCCCGCTCGGGATGGTCTCGGGCAGCCATCGCGCGATGGCGACACCGGCCAGGGCGCTGAACAGCGTCAGGCAATAGAAGATCGACTGCCAGCCGGACAGGCTCAGCAGCAGCCCGCCGCCCAGTGGCGCGAGGATCGGCGCCAGGCCCATCACCAGCATCAGTTGCGAGAAGGCCTTGGCGGCAGCAATCGGGTCGCACAGGTCACGCACTACCGCCCGCGAGATCACCATCCCCGCACAACCACCGAGCGCCTGGACGAAGCGCGCGCCGATCAGCCATTCCAGGTTCGGCGCGAAGGCGCAGGCGAGCGACGCCAGGGTGAAGATGCTCACCCCCAGCAGCAACGGGATGCGCCGGCCGATGCGATCAGCCAGCGGGCCGTAGAGCAGTTGGCCGATGGCGAGACCGGCGAAGTAGGCCGACAGGCTCAGTTGGATGTGTTCGACGTCGGTACCGAAGGATTGCGCCAGTGCTGGGAAGCTGGGCAGGTAGAAGTCGATGGCCATGGGCCCGAAGGCGCTCAGCGCGCCGAGGATCAGCAGGATGCGGAGATTCATGGATCACCTGGTCACACGCGTCCGCCGAAGGGCGGCTGGGGCCGCAGGCAGGTCAGTGTGGATAACGAGTTGGCGCACAGGAAAGGCGCAGCGAAGCCATGCATTGTGGCGAGCGGCGGAAAATTAGCAAGCTCCCTAAGCAACTCCCCACATAAAGCGAGGAGCGGGCCCGGCCGCGCTGGCCGGGCCTGTTGCAGCATCAGGCCTCGTGGACGCCCTCTGGTGCGGGCTTCGCCTTGGCCTTGCGGCCGCTGAGCTTGTCCGCGGCCGACTCCACCAGCATGTAGAACATCGGGATGAGGAAGGTCGCCAGCAGGGTCGCGGCGAGCATGCCGCCGATCACCCCGGTGCCGATCGAGTGACGGCTCGCGGAGCCGGCGCCGGTGCTGATGGCCAGCGGCACGCACCCCAGGATGAAGGCCAGCGAGGTCATCACGATGGGGCGGAAGCGCAGCTTGGCCGCCTCCAGCGCCGCCTCGACCGGCCCCATACCCTGTTCCTCGCGGCACAGCACGGCGAACTCGATGATCAGGATGGCGTTCTTCGCCGCCAGGCCGATCAGGGTCACCAGGCCGACCTGGAAGTACACGTCGTTATCCAGCCCGCGCAGCCAGATCGCCAGGATCGCCCCGAACACTGCGAAGGGCACGGCAGTGACCACCGCCAGCGGCAGAGTCCAGCGCTCGTACTGGGCGGCGAGGATGAGGAACACCAGGATCAGGCCGAAGATGAACGCGGTGCTGCCCGAGCCCTGGGTCGCCAGCTCCTGGTAGGCCGAGCCGATCCAGGCCAGCGAGTATTCCTCGCCCAGAACTTCATCCGCCACCGCCTGCATGGCCGCCAGCGCCTGGCCGGAGCTGTAGCCCGGCGCCGGGCCACCGAGCAGCTTGGCCGCCGGGAATACGTTGAAGCGCGCGTAGGAGTCCGGGCCGAGGATGCGCTTGACCGACACCAGGGTGGTCAGCGGCACCAGGTCGCCGGTGGACGAGCGCACGAAGACCTGGCTGAGGTCGTCCGGCTTGCGGCGGAACTCCGGCTCCGACTCCAGGGAGACCTGCCAGGTCCGCCCGTAGAGGGTGAAGTCGTTGACGTAGTAACTGCCGAAGGTGGACTGCATGGCCGTGAATACGTCGTTGATCGCCACGCCCAGGGACCGCGCCTTGGTGCGGTCCAGGTCGACGTAGTACTGCGGCACGTTGGCGTTGAAGGTCGTGTTGACCCCCGCCAGCTCGGGGCGCTTGGCCGCGGCTGCGAGGAACTTCATGGTCACCTCTTCGAGCTGCTCGGAGGTGCCGCCGCTGCGGTCCTGGATGTAGGCCTCGAAGCCGCCGGTGGTACTCATGCCAGTGATCGGTGGCGGGTTGAAGGACATTACCACCCCGTCCTCCTGGCCGGCGCCCATCTTCATGAATTCGCGGGTCAGGTTGCGCGCGTCCAGTTCGGGCGTCGTACGCTCCTTCCAGTCCTTGAGCGGCACGAAGGACACACCTGCGTTGCTGCGGGTGCCGAAGGTGAGGATGTCGAAACCGGCGAAGGTCACCACGTCCTGCACTGCCGGATGCTTCATCAGCTGGTGGGTCACGTCGTTGGTGAGCTTCTCGGTGCGGCTCAGCGAGGCCGCCGGCGGCAGGAAGTAGGCGTTGAGCACATAGCCCTGATCCTCGTCGGGCACCAGTGAGCCGGGCACGCGACCGAACAGGATGACCAGCAGGGCGATCATGCCGCCAAACAGCAGCAGGCCGAGGGCCGCACGCTTGAGGAAGAACTGCACCCCGGCGCCGTAACCGTTGGTGATGCGTTCGAAGGTACGGTTGAACCAGCGGAACGGCGCGGCCGGTTCCTTGTGCTCGGCCTTGAGGATCAGCGCGCACAGCGCTGGCGACAGGGTCAGCGCGACGATGCCGGAGATCACTACCGATACCGCAATGGTGATCGCGAACTGCTTGTACATCTGCCCGGCCAGGCCGCCGAGGAAGCCGACCGGGATGAACACAGCGCAGAGCACCAGCACGATGGCAACGATCGGCCCGGTCACCTCCTCCATGGCCTTGATCGCCGCTTCCTTCGGGCTGAGTTTCTCCGTGCGCATCACCCGTTCGACGTTTTCCAGCACCACGATGGCATCGTCCACCACGATGCCGATCGCCAGCACCATGCCGAACAGCGACAGCAGGTTGATCGAGAAGCCCATCAGGTACATGCCGGCGAAGGTGCCGACCAGCGATACCGGGATCGCCAGTACCGGGATCAGCGTCGCGCGGAGGTTCTGCAGGAAGATGAAGACCACCACCATCACCAGGATCAGCGCCTCGATAAAGGTGTGGATCACCTCCTCGATGGAGACCTTCACGAAGGTGGTGGTGTCGTACGGGATCTTGTACGTGATGCCCTGCGGGAAACGCTTGGACATGGCGTCCATGTGATCGCGCACGGCCTGGGCGGTATCCAGCGCGTTGGCGCCCGGCTGCAGGTAGATACCGAAGGCGGCGTTCTGCTGGCCATTGAGCGACGTGACCAGGGAGTAGTCCTGCGCGCCCAGTTCGACCCTCGCCACATCCTTGAGCAGCAGGCTGGCGCCAGTGGAGTCACTGCGCAGGATGACGTTCTCGAACTCCTTGGGATCGGTGAATCGCCCCTGCGCGGTAGCCATGTAGGTGAAGTCCTGCGGCTCCTTCATCGGCTGCTGGCCGAAACTGCCGGCGGCGAACTGCGAGTTCTGCTCGCGGATCGCGTTGACCACGTCGGTGGGCGTCAGGTTGTACTGCGCCAACTTGTCCGGGCGCAGCCAGACCCGCATGGCGTAGTCCTTGGAACCGAACTGGCTGACGTCGCCGACGCCGGGGATCCGCTTGAGGTCGTCGATCACGTTGATCAGCGCGTAGTTGCTGATGAAGATCGGGTCGCGGGAGTTGTCCGGCGAGAACAGCGTCACCACCTGCAGGATGTCGGAGGATTTCTTCTCCACCTTCACGCCCTGCCGGCGCACTTCCTCGGGCAGCTTGGCGAGCGCGGCCTGCACCTTGTTGTTGACGTCGATGGTTGCCTGGTCGGGGTCGGTGCCGACCTCGAAGTACACGGTCAGGCTCATGGCGCCGCTGGCGTCAGAGTTGGACAACTGGTAGATCATGCCCTCCACGCCGTTGATTTCCTGCTCCAGCGGAGCGGCCACGGTTTCGGCGATGACCTGGGAACTGGCGCCCGGGTAGGAGGCCGTCACGGACACTTCCGGCGGCACGATTTCCGGGTACTGGGCAATGGGCAGCGCACGCATGGCCACCAGACCCGCGAGCAGGATCACGATGGAAATCACCATCGCGAACACGGGACGTTCGATGAAGAAGCGCGAGATCACGATAGGCGCTCCTTAAGACTGGGTAGAGGCGGAGCCGGCTGCAGATTCCTGCGCGCCACCTTCCACGGCCTTGACCGGCTGGTCGGGGCGCACCTTGAGGATGCCATCGACAATCACCCGATCCCCATCGTCCACACCGGCGTCGATGATCCAGCGGCCATCCACGGTCTTGCTGGTGGTGACCTGGCGCACGCGGGCATAACTGTCCTTGTCCACCACGTAGACGAAGGTGCCGCGCGGGCCCTGGGCCAGGGCACGCTCGGGCAGGGTCACGGCGTTGCTCTGGGTGATCCCGGTGATCAGGATGCGCACAAACTGGCCGGGGATCAGCAGGTTGTGCGGGTTGGGCACCACGGCGCGGGCGTTCACGGTGCCGGTACCGGTGTTGACGAAGCTGTCGGTGAAGTCGACGACGCCTTCGATGGGGTACTTGCTGCCATCGCCGAAGCGCAGCTCGGCGGTCAACTTTCCGTCCTTGGGCAGGATGTAGCGGCCGCTCTTCACGCCGTCGTTCATCTGCGTCGCCTGGGTGTCGGGGTAGGCGAAGTTGACGTACACCGGGTCGAGCTGGGTGAGTTTGGTCAGCAGGCTGGAGTTCGGGTCGCTGGCCACCACCAGGCTGCCTTCGGAGCGCACTTCCTTGCTCGCCATGCCGGAGATCGGCGCGGTCACAGTGGTGTAGTTGAGGTCGATCTGCTTGGCCTGGACGTTGGCGCGGGCGGCCTCGACGTCGGCCTTGGCCTGTTCGAAATCGGAGGTGTAGCGGTCCAGTTCGCTTTCACTGGCGAAGCCCTTGGCCTGCAGTTCACGAATCCGCCTCAGGTCACGCTCGGTTTGCCGATAGCGAGCCTGGGTCTGCGCCAGCGACCCCTTGGCCTGGCCCAGCGAGGCCTGGTAGGGACGAGGGTCGATGCGGAACAGCACCTGGCCCTCCTTCACCGGCCGGCCTTCCTCGTAGGTGCGGCGCTGCAGGATGCCGCTGACCTGAGCGCGCACTTCCACTTCGCGGTAGCCCGCAGTCCGCGCGGCGTACTCGAAGGTCAGGGGTACTGGGGCGCTCTTGGCCACTTCGACCGTCACTGCCGGGGGCGGCGGCGCTGCCGTAGCCGGTTTGTCCTCGGCCTGGGCCCAGGCAGCAAACAGGACTGGCAACCCAACGACAGCAAGTGCGACGGGCAAACGACGGGCAAACGGCATGTAACCTCTCCATGGAAATGACTGACTGCGGAACCCCAAAAGACGACGACTGTGTGACTTTTACCTACGCCAGTGTCTGTAAAGCACTGTTAGCGCAATAAAATCAGTAAACTGCCGGTCACCCAGTGATCCTAGCCTGTATACCACCAAGCGCCATGCGAAGAACTAAAGAAGATTCGGAACGAACCCGTCAGACGATTCTCGACTCGGCTGAAGGCCTTTTCTTTGCGAAAGGCGTCTCAAATACGAGCCTGGAAGAGATCGCGCGCGCTGCTGGCGTCACTCGCGGAGCGGTGTACTGGCACTTCCAGAACAAGGCGCACCTGTTCAACGACATGCTCAACCAGGTTCGCCTGCCGCCTGAGCAACTGGCACAGCGGCTGTCCGGGTGCGATGGTCACGACCCGATCGAATCGCTGTTCCAGCTCAGCGTGGAAGTGGTCGAGAACCTCGCCCGCGATGAACAGCGTCGGCGCATCCTCACCATCCTCCTGCAGCGCTGCGAGTTCACCGATGAACTGCGCGACGCCGAGGAGCGCCACAACCAGTTCGTCCGGCAATTCATCGAACTTTGCGAGCAGTTGTTCAACCGCGAGGATTGCCGCACGCGTCTGATGCCCGGCGTGTCGCCCAAGATTGCCTCGCGCGCGGTGCATGCGATGATCTTCGGCCTGCTCAGCGACTGGCTGCGCGACCCGGCCCTGTTCGACCCGCTACAGGAAACCCGCGAGCTGTTCGACGCCGTGTTCCGTGGCCTGATACGCGACTGGCACCCGGCGCAGGCATAAGGGGCCGGCAGGACGCCGGCCCGGAAGGGATGACACTTCAGGCCGCCTCGGCCTCGTAGCCTTCCTCGCGGATCGCCGCGAGGATCGCGGGTTCGTCCAGCCGGCTGGCGACGCGGACTTCACCGGCGCCCAGGTCGACCTGCACGTCCGCCGCCGCGTCCAGCGCCTGTACAGCCTGGGTGATGGCGCGCACGCAGTGTCCGCAGCTCATGCCTTTGACATTGAAGGTGTGCATGGAATCTCTCCTCTAATGGATTGAAGCGTTGGATGCAGTCTCAACCTTTCCACCGTGGCAAGGTCAAGCCTCTCGCGTTGCCCTCTCCTTGCACTTGTCCTACGTCAGCCTCTCAGCCAAGCTGCGGAAATAGCTGACTCGTCGGAGAACGCCATGCGCCGTTCCCTTTTAATTGCCGCCGGCCTCGCCGCTGCCCTGCCCTTCGCAAGCCTGCCCTTCAGTGCCTGGGCCGACGGCATGCCCGAGGAACCCTCGGCGCCGGCCGTACCCACCTCCCCGGCCACGCCACCGCCAAGCACGCCCGGTTCCTGGCCGGTGCCCGACGCCCAGCCGGTCGCCTATGCCGTGCTGATCGTCAGCCGCGAGCGGCTGGATACCGGCACCGCCTGCGACATCGACCTATATGTGCAGGACGAAAAGGTCTCGCGCCTGCAGCCCGAAGGTGAAATCGCCCTGAACCTGCCGCCGGGCGAGGTTTCCCTGCGCCTGCAGACCGCCAACTCCGGCCTCTGCCGTAGTGGCATCCAGCCGTTGCGCGCACAGTCGGTGCAGTTGCACGCTGGCGAAGTGCGCAAGTTCCGCATCGCCAACAGCGAGAGCGGGCTGTATCTCATGCCGGTCTCCAGCGGCAGCTGATCCCGGCCTCGGCTTTGACCTGCGACAAGATGACAGCAAACGAGGGTTGACCTTGCCCTCGTGTCAAGGTTGATGCTATCGGGGAACTTCAGGGAGAAGCCCCATGAACAGCGCCAACCCCATCGAACTCGACCTCCCCGTCTCCGGGATGACCTGCGCCAGTTGTGCAGGCCGGGTCGAGCGCGCCCTGCGCAAAGTGCCCGGCGTGCAGGACGCCAGCGTCAACCTCGCCAGCGAGCAGGCCCGCGTGCAGCTCGCCGCGCCATCCAGCGGTGAGACCCTGCCGGCGCTGGTGGCCGCCGTCGAACAGGCTGGCTACCAGGTACCGGCCCACAGCCTGGAACTGAGCATCGAAGGCATGACCTGCGCCAGCTGCGTCGGCCGCGTCGAACGCGCCCTGAACAAGGTTCCCGGCGTGCGCTCGGCCAGCGTCAACCTGGCCAGCGAGCGCGCCCACGTCGAACTGCTCGGCGCAGTGGATGCCGGCGCGCTGATCGCCGCCGTCGACAAGGCCGGCTACAAGGCCCGCCCCATCGAACCCGACCAGCCCGCCGTGGACCCGGCGGTTGCCCGTCTGGCGCGCGAGCGCTGGTGGCTGGCCGCCGCTATCCTGCTGTCCCTGCCGCTGGTGCTGCCGATGGTGGGCGACTGGATCGGGCAGCACTGGATGCTACCGGCCTGGGTGCAATTCCTCCTCGCCACCCCCGTGCAATTCCTCATCGGCGCACGCTTCTATGTGTCCGCCTACAAGGCAGTGCGCGCCCGCAGCGGCAACATGGACCTGCTGGTCGCCCTGGGCACCAGCGCCGGCTACGGCCTGAGCCTGTACCTCTGGTACGCCGCCGCTCCCGGGCAGATGCCGCACCTGTACTTCGAAGCCAGCGCCGTGGTCATCACCCTGATCCTGCTCGGCAAGTACCTGGAAAGCCGCGCCAAGCGCCAGACCGCCGCTGCCATCCGCGCCCTTGAGGCCTTGCGCCCGGAGCGCGCCACCCGCGTTCGGGACGGCGTCGAGGAGGACGTCGCCATCGCCGAACTGCGCCTGGGTGACGAAGTATTGGTACGCCCCGGCGAACGCTTCCCGGTGGACGGCGAAGTCCTTGCCGGGCAGAGCCACGCCGATGAAGCCCTGATCACCGGCGAAAGCCTGCCGGTGCCCAAGGACGTCGGAGATCCTGTCACCGGCGGAGCTATCAACGGCGAAGGCGTGCTGCGCGTGAAGACCACTGCGCTGGGCGGCGAGACCGTGCTGGCCAGAATCATCCGCCTGGTGGAAGACGCCCAGGCCGCCAAGGCGCCCATTCAGAAGCTGGTGGACAAAGTCAGCAACGTATTCGTCCCGGTGGTGATCGGCATCGCCCTGGTCACCCTGGTCGGCTGGCTGATCGCCGGCGCCGGCTGGGAACAGGCACTGATCAACGCCGTGGCCGTGCTGGTCATCGCCTGCCCCTGCGCCCTCGGCCTCGCCACCCCGACCGCGATCATGGCGGGCACCGGCGTGGCGGCGAAACACGGCATCCTGATAAAGGACGCCGAGGCGCTGGAAGTCGCCCACGCGGTGACTGCCGTGGCCTTCGACAAGACCGGCACACTCACCTCAGGCCAGCCGCGCGTCACTAACCTCGCGGCAAACGGTGACGAGGCCGAGGCCTTCGCCCTGGCCGGCGCCCTGCAACGCGGCAGCGAGCATCCGCTGGCCCGCGCCGTGCTCGACGCCTGCGCCGAACGCAGCCTGAACCCTGCCGCTGCCGAGGCTACCCAGGCTCTGACCGGCCGAGGCATCCAGGGCCGCATCAACGGCCGTCTGCTCGCCCTGGGCAACCGCCGGATGCTCGACGAAGCCCAGCTGCAGCCCGGCGCACTCATTGGATCGGCACAGCGCTGGGAAGCCGAAGGCCGCACCCTGTCCTGGCTCATCGAGCGCGAGCCGCAGGCACGGGTGATCGCCCTGTTCGCTTTCGGCGACAGCCTCAAGGAAGGCGTGAAGATCGCCATCGACGCCCTGCGCGAGCGCGGCATCGCCAGCCACCTGATCACCGGCGACAACCGTGGCAGCGCCAAGGTCGTGGCCGACGCCCTGGGCCTGGACGACGTGCACGCCGAGGTATTACCCGGCGACAAGGCCGCCGTGGTCGGCGCACTGCGCCAGCAAGGCAAGGTCGTAGCGATGGTCGGCGATGGCATCAACGACGCCCCGGCACTGGCCGCGGCGGACGTGGGTATCGCCATGGGTGGCGGCACCGACGTCGCCATGCACGCCGCTGGCATCACCCTGATGCGCGGCGATCCGCGCCTGGTTCCGGCGGCGCTGGATATTTCCCGGCGCACCTACGCAAAGATCCGCCAGAACCTGTTCTGGGCGTTCATCTACAACCTGGTGGGCATCCCGCTGGCTGCCTTCGGCCTGCTCAACCCCATGGTCGCCGGCGCGGCGATGGCCGCCTCCAGCGTCAGCGTGGTGAGCAACGCCCTGCTGCTCAAGCGCTGGAAACCCCAGGACCACCAATAAGCCCGCGCCCGCGCCGAAAGAGCGCGGGCGTTCGCTCAGGAGAGATCGGCATGAACATCGGCGAAGCGGCGAAGAAGAGCGGTCTGACCGCGAAAATGATCCGCTACTACGAATCCACCGGCCTGCTGGCCCCCGCCGGCCGCAGCGCCAGTGGCTACCGCCACTACAGCGAGCAGGACCTGCACACCCTGGCGTTCATCCGCCGCTCGCGGGACTTCGGCTTCTCGCTGGAGGAAGTCGGCCAACTGCTCGCCCTCTGGCAGGACCGCGCCCGCGCCAGCGCCGATGTGAAGGCCTTGGCCGCCCGGCACATCGACGAACTCAACCGCAAGATCGCCGAACTCAGCAGCCTGCGCGACACCCTGCAGGAGCTGAGCGACCACTGCCAGGGCGACCACCGCCCGGACTGCCCGATCCTCAAGGACCTGGAGTCGGGGAATTGCTGTCACTGAAGGCTATTCCATCCCGTAGGGTGCATAACGCCGCAGGCGTTATCCGCCATATCGGATAACGGCGGATAAAGCGTTCCGCTTTATCCGCCCTACGCGCTGGCCACTGCGCGGCGACGCCACAGCGAAGCCGGCAGCACGGTCACGGCGAGGCCGACGAACACCAGTACGCACGCCATCCAGTCCTGGGTGGTGAGGTCTTCGCCAAGGAACAGCCAGCCCGACAGCAGGCCCGACACCGGCACGGCCAGGGCGAAGGGCGTGACCTGGCTGGCCGGGTAGCGACGCAGCAGGAAACTCCACAGGCCGAAGCCGACGGTGGTGGCGAGGAAGGCGATGTAGAGCAGCGCCCCCGCCCCTCCCCAACTGATATTCAGCACGGCGTGCTCGATGGCCTCCTGGCCTTCGAATATCCACGACAGCACCAGTAGTGGCAGCGGCGGGATCAGGCTGACCCAACTGATCAGGCGCAACATGTCGCTGGCGCCGGAGCGCTTGGTGGCGATGTTGGAGAAGGCCCAGGCCAGCGCGGCGGCGATCACCAGCAGGAAGGCCACCAGGCTGTCGCCCATCGGGCGCTCCAGGCCGATCAGCAGCAGGCCGCCGGCAGCCAGCGCCAGGCCGATCAGCGCGCGAGGGCTGGGGCGCTCGCCGAGGAAGGCGGCGGCAATCAGTACGGTGAAGAACACCTGGCTCTGCAGCACCAGCGACGACAGGCCGGCCGGCATGCCGATGTGCATGCCGACAAACAGCAGGCCGAACTTGACCACACCCAGCAGCACGCCGATCTGCACGATGCGCCAGAACGGCGCCGGCAGCGGGCCGCGCAGGAAGATCAACGGCAGCGCCGCCAGGGCGAAGCGCAGGGCACAGAACAGCAGCGGCGGGAAGTCGTGCAGGCCGACCTTGATCACGACGAAGTTGACGCCCCAGATCAGGGTGACCAGCAGGGCGAGGAGAACGTGGCGGAGGGGCATGGCAGAGCGCTCGGGGTAGGATCAGGCAAAACTAACAGCCCGCGTCTGAAATGTATGGATACAGTTGAGGGCTTACAGTTCTTTCGCAAGACCAGACGGGAATCCAACCCAGGCCAAAACAGGAACCGTGTGTAGGATGGTGTGGAGCGAAGCGATACCTATCAATCCCGGGAAACCATCAGCATGGGTATCGCTGCGCTCCACCCATCCCACGCAGAGCATGACGGCAATATCGGCGAAGAGGATTTACAGGGTCTCGATGCGCAGCTTCGGCCAGCTCGCCGACCAGTTCTTCGCGGCGATACGCTCGCGGTAGAGGTGCGGCTTGGCGCGGAAATGCTCGGTCGGCCGGACGCGCAGTTCCCAGATTTCCGAGATGCCCAACGGCGCCAGCAGTTCCAGCGAATCCCCCCGCAAGCGCAGCGCTACCGCCGTGCAGACCTCCGGCCAGTGGCACATTGCATCTCCGCAATTCCGGTAGGGCGAATCACCGTTACGCAAGTGCATCCGCGCCTGATTACGCACGGACCAAGGCGCGTCCGGGCAGGCCTCCAGCAGCCGGCGCTCCCAGGCGTAGTCTGCTTCGGGCTCCAGGTTGTCGGCCGCGAAATACAACACGTCTATATCGCTGAGTGGCGTCGGCTCGCTGTATTCGTGCAAAGCGTCCCACACCGCGTTGCGCACGAAACCGGCAGCGATCCAGGCGCCTTCCGGGCCGTGATCGCGCACCACGCGCAGCAGATGTAGGCGTTCGGGTTGCCCGGCGATCAGTGCCAGAAGCTCCGACTCGCCGGGCAATGGGCTCAGGCCTGCTCCCACGGCGGGGGCGGAGGCTCGTCGCGTTGCGGCGGGGCGTCCTGGGCGGCGCGGCCGGCTTCGCGGCGCTCCTGCTCGCGCATGGCCTCGGCGATTTCCCGCAGCACCGAATCCACGTCCGCCTCATCTTCCGGATCGTCGAAGTGCCCGGTCAACGGGGTGTCCGGCTGCAGCTTGCCGTCCTCGTAGAGGGCCCACATTTCCTTGGCGTAGTGGGTGTACTTGAGCTCCGGGGCGAAGCGGCCGAAGTACGCGGCCATGTTGCCCACGTCGCGCTCGAGCATGCGGAAGGCGTGGTTGTTGCCGGCGGCGTCCACGGCCTGCGGCAGGTCGATGATCACCGGACCGTCCGGACCGACCAGCACGTTGAATTCCGACAGGTCGCCATGCACGAGGCCCGCACAGAGCATCATGACGATCTGGCGGATGAGGAATTCGTGGAAGTCGCGGGCCAGCTCGGGCTCCATCACCACGTCGTTCAGGCGCGGCGCGGCGTCGCCCTCTTCGTCGGCGACCATCTCCATCAGCAGCACGCCGTCGAGGAAATCGTACGGCTTGGGTACACGCACGCCGGCGTTGGCCAGGCGGAACAACGCAGCCACCTCGGCGTTCTGCCAGGCGTCTTCCTGTTCCTTGCGGCCGTACTTGGTGCCTTTGGCCATGGCGCGGGCCTGGCGGCTGTTGCGCACCTTGCGGCCTTCCTGGTACTCGGCGGCCTGGCGGAAGCTGCGTTTGTTGGCTTCCTTGTAGACCTTGGCGCAACGCAGCTCGGCGCCGCAGCGCACCACGTAGACCGCTGCTTCCTTGCCGCTCATCAGCGGGCGCAATACTTCATCGATCAGGCCGTCTTCGATCAACGGCTCCAGGCGTTTCGGGGTTTTCATCAGGCTTCCTGGCGTACCTCTCTGGGGCGCTGCGCTCCTTATACGGCAATCCTCGGCAACCGCCCAGCGCGATCAAGGTTCAGGCGGCGTAAGCTCGATGCTTTCCACCACCGCGTCTTCCAGCCGCTGCAGTTCCAGCCCGAGCGCCTCGTCGCTGTCAGCGTAGCGCTGGGCGATGTTGGCGAAGCCTTCGGCGACCTCGCTGAAAGCCTCGGCCACGCGCGGGTCGAACTGACTGCCAGCGCCAGCCTTGATACGTTCGGCGGCTTCGCCCGGGCTCAGCGAGGAGCGGTAAGCGTGGCGGCAGGTGAGTTCGTCATAGCAGTCGATCAGCGACAGCATCCGCGCGCCCAGGGGAATCTGCTCGCCGGCCAGCCCCTCGGGGAAGCCGCTGCCGTCCCAGTGTTCGTGGTGGCTGTAGGCAATTTCCTTGGCGAATCTCAGGAATTCCGCCGGCGAGCCCAGCTTGCGCTCGGCCGCCGCCAGGGCGTCGCGACCAACGGTGGTGTGGCTTTCGAGTATCAGCCGATCGGCCTCTTCCAGTTGGCCGGGGCTGTGCAGGATGCGGTCGGGCACGGCGACCTTGCCGATATCGTGCAGTTGCGCCGAGCGCACCAGCAGCTCGATGTTCTCCACCGACAGCTCGGCGGCGAACTCGTTGTGCAGGGACAGCGCACTACCTAGCAGGCGCATGTAATGCTCGATGCGCACCAGATGGTTGCTGTGGGGGTTGTCGCGCAGGTCGCAAAGGGTCGCCATGGCTTCCAGGGTGGCATCCTGGATGGCCTGCAGTTCGCGCGCGCGTCGGCGTACCTCCAGCTCCAGATACTCGCTCTTGTCGCGGAGGAAGTCGGAGTTGGCCTTGAGGTTAAGGTGCGCGCGGATGCGCGCCAGGGTCACCGGGGGGCTGATCGGCTTGGTCAGGTAATCCACCGCGCCCAGGTCCAGGCCCTTCTGCTCGTCGGCGGCGCTGACCATGCCGGTGAGGAAGATCACCGGGATATCGCGTGTCAGCGGATCGGCCTTGAGCTGGCGGCAGACTTCGTAGCCGTCCATCTCCGGCATCATGATGTCGAGCAGCACCAGGTCCGGGCGCGGGTCGCTCTGCATCAGGCGCAGCGCCTTCGGCCCGCTGGAGGCGACGCGCACCTGATAGCGGTCCATGAGCAGTTCGCTCATGAGCATCAGGTTGTCCGGCTGATCGTCCACCACCAGGATCATCTCCTGCTCCGGCCGGTCCAGCATGCTATCCATCGCAACTCCTCGCATCGGTCAGATTCGTGACATGCCATGGGTGATCGGACCACGGCACTGTCCGCGTGTTCCTATCGCACCTTTCTTGCCTATCCGCCCGGTCAGATCCGGATATCGCGCTCCCTCGCGAGATTCACCAGACTTTCCAGGGCTCGTTCGAACTCGAAACGCCGCACGCTCGTGGCAATGCCCTCGTAGCCCTCATTGAAGACGCTGCGCAGCAGGCTTGCACGCTCGCCGAGCAATCGTCCGGCGCGCGGGTCGTCCGCAGCCAGCAGGTGCGCCAGGCGCCGGCAGACTTGCTCGACCTCGGCGACGTTGCCGCTTTCCAGCAGCGCCGGAGCGGCCGAGGCCGCCGGCAGCATGGGCACCGGCAGCGGCTCGTGGCTGATGTTCTGCAGGCTCAGGCTCACCGAGTCGTCCACCCGGCCCATGGGTAGCCGGCACCAGAACAGGCTGCCGCGGTTCGGCTCGCTTTCCACCCCGACGCTGCCGCCCATTGCCTCCGCCAGCTTCTTGCAGATCGCCAGGCCCAGGCCGGAGCCGCCATAACGGCGGGTGATCGAGCTGTCCGCTTGCTGGAAGGACTCGAACAGGCGCTCCTGCTGCAGCTCGGTGATGCCGATGCCGGTGTCGCGGAAGGCAAAGTAGAGTTGGAGGCTGTCTTCGTCCTCGTCTTCCAGGCGGACAATCAGCACCACCTCGCCCTGCTCGGTGAACTTCAGCGCGTTATTGCCGTAGTTCATCAGGATCTGCCGCAGCCGCAGCGAATCCCCCACTACCTGGGCGGGCACCCGCGGGTCGATCTCGCAGCGCACCGCCAGGCCCTTGCTCGCCGCGCGGATGTTGAACAGGTCGAACAGCTCGCCGAGCAGGCGCTCCAGGTCGAAGCCGATGTGCTCGAACTCCAGCTTGCCGGCCTCCACGCGGGACAGGTCGAGGATGTCGCTGATCAGCTCCAGCAGGTACTGGCCCGACCCCTGGATCTTGCCCAGGTAGTCCACCTGCTGAGGGTCCAGGGTGGTTTCCTGCAGCAGGTGCGCCAGGCCGATGATGATGTTCAGCGGCGTGCGAATCTCATGGCTCATGTTGGCGAGGAAGTCGCTCTTGAGCTGCGCCGCTTCCTCGGCCAGGTCGCGGGCCTCGGCCAGTGCCAGCTCGGTGGATTTGCGCGCGGTGACGTCGCGGCTGACGCCGACCAGGCCGAGCAACCGGCCCTGGTCGTCGTGGAAGGCGCTGCGCAGGGTGTCGAAGAGCACCCGCCGGCCATCGGGATAGACCACCCAGCCTTCGCTGGCGTAGGGCTCGCGCTCGGTCAGAGCCTGCCGGTCGCGCTCCTGGCGTCCGGCGCCGGCGGCGCGGCTGAACATCTGCTGGTCGCTGCGCCCGACTATGTCCTGCGGCGAGCGCCCCAGGCAGTCGGCAAAGGCCTGGTTGACCCCCAGGTAGCGCCCCTGGGTGTCCTTGAACCAGATCGGGTCGGGGATCGAGTTGATCAGCGCCAGCAGGGTGCTGCGCTGGCGCCGCTCCTCAGCCTCGGCGCGGGCGCGCTCGGCCACCTGGATCGACAGCCGGCGGTTCCACACCAGCACGAAGGTCAGCAGGGCAAGGAAGCCCACCACCCACGGCCAGGCGATCTGCAGCAGGTTCATCCAGTCGAAGACATCCAGTGACGGCAGCCAGCGCGCCTCGATTGCTTCCTGCTCGCTGCGGGTGATGTTGCCCAGGGCGCGGTCCAGCAGCGGCACCAGCGGTTCCAGCTCCTTGCGCAGGGCGAAGCGCACCTGGCTGTTGCCCAGCCCGCTGTCGCCGCGCACTTCCATGTTGGAAAGGCCGAGCTGCTCAATCAGGAACGTGGTGGTAATGAGGTTGCCGACATAAGCATCGGCGCGCCCGGTGGAGACCGCCTTGAGCGCGCTGGGAGAGTCTTCGACCAGCACGAAGTCGATCCCCGGCACCGCCTTGGTCAGCAACTCGTGGACGGCGTACCCATGCTCCACCGCCACCCGTCGTCCGGAGAGGTCGTCCAGCGTACGAATAGTGCTGTCGCGTCGGGCGAAGATCAGGCTGCTGGTGGTGACATAGGGCTGGGTGAAACTCAGGAAGTGCTGGCGCTCATCGGTAGCCGCCATGGACGGCAGCAGATCCACCTCGCCGGCCTTCACCGCCGCCAGTACCTCTTCCCAGGTGTTGTAGAGCACCGGCTGGACCTTCATCCCCAGGCGCTCGGACAGCAACTGCAGGTAATCGGCGCTGATGCCGTGGAACTGGTCGAACTCGTCGATCACCTCGAACGGCGGCCAGCCGGCGCGGAACAGGCCGACGCGGATCGGCTCGTGGGCTGAGATGAAAGCTCGCTCCTGCTCGCTCAGCGCCAGGTTCGCGGCACGGGTCGGAGCGCTCAGCGCGAGGAGCAGCAGAAGGCAGCACAGGCATAATCGGCGCAAGGGCATGGGGTCTTATTCAAGGAATACCCCAGCAAGCGTAGCCCTTGCCTCCGCGCTTCGAGTTTGAAAACGCGATGCGGATTGCTGCACTTCGTGTCGGGACGGACAATCGCCCCAACAGCCATTGCCCCGGAGAGCTGCCGTGACGACTTCCCGACTTGACCCCGAGCGCTGCTGGCAGGCGGTCTGCGAGCGCGATGCGCGCTACGAGGGGCGCTTCGTCTTCAGCGTGCGCTCCACCGGCGTCTACTGCCGGCCGAACTGCCCGGCACGTCGGCCATCAAGGGAAAACGTGGCCTTCCACACCGCCCCCGCAGCGGCCGAGGCCGCCGGCTTCCGCCCCTGCAAACGCTGCTCGCCGCGTGGCCCGAGCCCGCGCGAACAGCTGGACGCGCTGGTAGCCGCGGCCTGCGAGCTGCTCGACAAGGCCGAGAAGCCGCTTACCCTGGAGGAGCTGGCCGGGCGCATTGGCCTCTCCGCCTCGCACCTGGCCCGCGCCTTCAAGGCCCGCACCGGGCTGACGCCACGGGCCTGGGCGGAATCCCGCCGCGAGCAACGCCTGGCCGCCGCCCTGCCGCAAGCGCGCTCGGTGCTCGATGCCGCGCTGGAGGCCGGCTATTCCGGCACTCGCGCCCTCTATGAAAGCGCAACGCCGCTGAGCCCCGCGCAACGTCGGCAGAAAGGTGCCGGCGAGCGGCTGCGCTACGCCATCGCGCCCTGCCCGCTGGGGCTGGTGCTGCTGGCGGCCACCGACAAGGGCGTGTGTGCGCTGCTGTTTGCCGACGAGGCCGACGAACTGGAACGCCAACTGGCCGAACGCTTCGCTGCCGCCCAACGCAGCCGCGACGACGCGGGCCTGGGCGATTGGTTGCGCGAAGTGATCACCCAGCTCGAAGAGCCCGAGCAGGCCGCGCACCTGCCGCTGGACCTGCATGGCAGCGCCTTCCAGCTGCGCGTCTGGCGCGCACTCACGCGCATTCCCAGCGGCGAGACGCGGCGCTACGGCGAGCTGGCCGAGCAACTGGGCACCCACCCGCGCGCCATCGCCCGCGCCTGCGCCAGCAACAACGTCGGCCTGCTGGTGCCTTGTCACCGCGTAGTCGGCGGCAGCGGCGAAGGCGGTTACCGCTGGGGGCTGCCGCGCAAGCGCGAACTACTGCGCCGCGAGGAAGATGCCGCCGGTCAGCGCGCCGAGGCGGATTGACCCCGGTCACGCACGGCGCGCAGGGGCGCCGTGCTATGTTGGCGGACTTTTCCCCGCCCCTTCCGAACCACCACCATGAATCTCTGGCCCCTGATCACCCGCCTCGGCGACAGCTCCCTGCTGGCACCAACCGCCGTGTTCGTGTTCTGCTGGCTGCTGTACCGCCGCGAGACCGCCAAGGCCGGGCTATGGGCGATGCTGTTCGGATTCTCGACCGCGGTGGTGGTGGCTTCGAAGCTGGCCTTCATGGGCTGGGGAATCGGGATTCCGAACCTGAACTTCACCGGCATCTCCGGCCACAGCATGATGTCCGGCGCCGTGCTGCCGACCCTGGCCGCGCAACTGTTCAGCTCGCGCCGCGCCGGTCTTGTCGCCGCTGGGCTGGCGGCAGTCATCGCGGTGCTGGTGGGCCTCTCGCGGCTGGCGCTCAACGTGCACTCGCCGGCCGAGGTCTGTGCCGGCCTCGCGCTGGGCCTGGGCACCAGCGCGGCCTTCCTCGGCGCCACGCGTATCCACCTGCCGGCCTTTCGCCCGGCGCTGCTCGCGCTGGTGCTGGCCGTAAGCATGGCGCAGACGGTCACCGGCGTGCGCGCCCCGACGCATCAGTTGCTGGAGCGCATCGCTGCGCACCTGGCCGATCGCGACCAGCCGTATCAGCGCGGCCAGTGGGCCGGCCATCCGGACGTCTGAGCGGGCGATTCGTTCGGATTTCCGAACGATAATTCGACGAATATCCGGATGACCGAACGAGGCGTCGTTTTTTCACGCCCACAGGAAACCAATTAATCCTTACAATTCAATAATTTACCCAAACAAGAGAAGCTTGGCACGGAGCCTGCTCTGCTCCACCTCGAACATGCGACCGGCCTGGAGTGAGCCTCGCCGGCGCAGGACTGAATAACAAACACAACCAGTCGAGGTAGTCTCCATGCGTTTCGCACCCCGTGCGTTGGGCGTCGCCATTGTCGCAGCCCTGCTCGCCACTCCCGTCGTCGCCGAAGAACTCACCGGTACCCTGAAGAAGATCAAGGACTCCGGCACCATCGTCCTCGGCCACCGTGACGCCTCCATCCCCTTCTCCTACCTCGGCAGCGATCCGCGTCAGCCGGAGGGTTATTCCCACGACCTGCAGATCAAGGTCGTCGAAGCCCTGAAGAAAGAGCTGAACGTTCCCGACCTGAAAGTGCGCTACAACCTGGTGACCTCCCAGACCCGTATCCCTCTGGTGCAGAACGGCACCGTGGACATCGAGTGCGGTTCCACCACCAACAACCTTGAGCGCCAGAAGCAGGTCGACTTCTCCGTCGGCATCTTCGAGGTCGGCACCCGCCTGCTGACCAAGACCAGCTCGGGCATCAACGACTTCCCGGACCTCAAGGGCAAGAACGTGGTGACCACCGCCGGCACCACCTCCGAGCGCCTGCTCAAGCAGATGAACGCCGACCAGAAGATGGGCATGAACATCATCTCGGCCAAGGACCATGGCGAGTCCTTCCTGATGCTCGAATCCGGCCGCGCCGTGGCCTTCATGATGGACGACGCGCTGCTCTACGGCGAAATGGCCAAGGCCAAGAAGCCCGACGACTGGCACGTGGTCGGCAAGCCGCAGTCCTACGAGATCTACGCGTGCATGGTTCGCAAGGGCGACGCACCGTTCAAGAAGGTGGTCGACAAGGCCATCTCCGACACCTTCGCCTCGGGTGAAGTGAACAAGATCTACGACAAGTGGTTCATGCAGCCCATCCCGCCGAAGAACCTGAACCTCAACTTCCCGATGAGTGATGAGCTCAAGAAGCTGATCGCCAATCCGACCGACAAGTCTGCCGAGCAGATGTAACGGTCGCGCGCGGCTGCGCCCACAAGGCGTAGCTGCGCGGGGGATCGGAAGCGCACGCCATGCGCTTCCGGCCCACTTCTTCCTGATGACGATGCCGGAACACCCGCTACCCGCGGGTGGCGGGCGGCCTTGTGCCCGCATCCGGCCCCGTACCGAACAAAGCAATCGAGGGGAAACCCGTCATGGATTACAACTGGGACTGGGGCGTGTTCTTCAAGTCCACCGGGATCGGCGACGAACGCTACCTGGACTGGTACATCACCGGCCTTGGCTGGACCATCGCCGTCTCGCTCGCGGCCTGGGTCATTGCCCTGGCGCTCGGCTCACTGCTGGGCGTGATGCGCACCCTGCCCAACCGCTGGTTGTCGGGCATCGCCACGGCCTACGTGGAGCTGTTCCGCAACGTGCCGCTGCTGGTGCAGCTGTTCCTCTGGTACTTCTTCGTACCCGACTACCTGCCGCAGCCGATCCAGGACTGGTTCAAGCTGGGCATCGCCCCGGAAACCTCGGCCTTCATCAGCGTCGTCGTGTGCCTGGGCCTGTTCACCGCAGCGCGGGTCTGCGAACAGGTGCGCACCGGCATCCAGGCGCTGCCCAAGGGCCAGCTCGCCGCCGCCAGCGCCGTGGGCTTCCGCCTGCCGTCGATCTACCGCCACGTGCTGTTGCCGCAGGCCTTCCGGATCATCATCCCGCCGCTGACCTCGGAATTCCTCAACGTCTTCAAGAACTCCTCGGTGGCCTCGCTGATCGGCCTGATGGAGCTGCTGGCGCAGACCAAGCAGACCGCCGAATTCAGCGCCAACCTGTTCGAGGCCTTCACCCTCGCCACCGCGATCTACTTCACCCTGAACATGAGCCTGATGCTGATCATGCGCATGGTCGAGAAGAAAGTCGCCGTGCCGGGCCTGATCTCCGTGGGAGGTAAATGATGGACTTCAGCCAGATCGTCCCCGCCCTCCCCGGCCTCTGGGAAGGCATGCTCACCACCCTGCAACTGATGGCGCTCGGTGTACTGGGCGGCGTGGTGCTGGGCACCATCCTCGCGCTGATGCGGCTGTCGAGCAGCAAGCTGCTGTCGAACATCGCCGGCTTCTACGTGAACTACTTCCGCTCGATCCCGCTGCTGCTGGTGATCACCTGGTTCTATTTCGCGGTGCCGTTCATCCTGCGCTGGATCACCGGCCAGGACACCCCCGTGGGCGCGTTCACCTCGTGCCTGGTGGCCTTCATGATGTTCGAGGCGGCGTACTACTGCGAGATCGTCCGCGCCGGCATCCAGGCCATCCCGAAAGGGCAGATCGGCGCCTCCTACGCACTGGGCATGACCTACGGCCAGTCCATGCGCCTGATCATCCTGCCCCAGGCGTTCCGCAAGATGACCCCGCTGCTGCTGCAGCAGAGCATCATCCTGTTCCAGGACACCTCGCTGGTCTACTCGGTGGGCCTGATGGACTTCCTCAACGCCGCCCGCTCGCGGGGCGACATCATCGGCCAGCCCCATGAATTCCTGATCTTCGCCGGTCTCGTCTACTTCGTCATCAGCTTCGCCGCGTCCTTCGGCGTGAAGCGCCTGCAGAAAAGGTTAACCGTATGATCTCCATCGATAACGTCAGCAAGTGGTACGGCGACTTCCAGGTTCTCACCGACTGCAACACCAAGGTCGCCAAGGGTGAAGTGGTGGTGGTCTGCGGGCCGTCCGGTTCGGGCAAGTCGACCCTGATCAAGTGTGTCAACGCGCTGGAGCCCTTCCAGAAGGGCGATATCACCGTCGACGGCACCTCCATCGCCAGCCCGAAGACCGACCTGCCGAAACTGCGCTCGCGCGTTGGCATGGTGTTCCAGCACTTCGAGCTGTTCCCGCACCTGACCATCACCGAGAACCTCACCATCGCCCAGCGCAAGGTGCTGGGGCGCAGCAAGGAAGAGGCGATGGACAAGGGCATGAAGCTGCTCGACCGCGTCGGCCTCAAGGCTCACGCGCACAAGCACCCCGGCCAGCTTTCCGGCGGCCAACAGCAGCGCGTGGCGATCGCCCGCGCGCTGGCCATGGACCCGA
Source organism: Pseudomonas sp. PDM18 (assembly GCF_014852585.1). Lineage (GTDB taxonomy): Bacteria > Pseudomonadota > Gammaproteobacteria > Pseudomonadales > Pseudomonadaceae > Pseudomonas. Next base: position 372,045 of record NZ_JACVBX010000003.1, read on the forward strand.
TCGTCATGCTGTTCGACGAACCGACCTCGGCGCTCGACCCGGAGATGGTCAACGAGGTGCTCGACGTGATGGTCCAGCTCGCCCACGAAGGCATGACCATGATGTGCGTGACCCACGAGATGGGCTTCGCGCGCAAGGTCGCCGACCGGGTGATCTTCATGGACCGCGGGCAGATCGTCGAGGACTGCCCGAAGGAAGAATTCTTCGGCGACCTGCAGAACCGTGCGGAGCGCACCCAGCAGTTCCTCGCCAAGATCCTGCCGCACTGATCCCGCTGTTGTTTTACCCGAAGGCCCCGGTTCGCCGGGGCCTTCAACCTCACCGCAAGTACAAGAATAAATAAGGAAGTCCCATGCGCGTGTTCCACTTCAGCAAGCTGCCCCTGGGCGTCGCGATCCTCGCGGCGAGTTCTTCGGTGTTCGCCGTCACCCTCGACGGCGGCGCGGTCGCCTCCCCCGACCAGTACGGCGCGAAAGTCGCCGCCGAGATCCTCAAGAAAGGCGGCAACGCCGTCGACGCCGCGGTCGCCACCGCCTTCACCCTCGCGGTCACCTACCCCGAAGCCGGCAACATCGGCGGCGGCGGTTTCATGACCCTGTACGTCGACGGCAAACCCTATTTCCTCGACTACCGCGAGATCGCCCCCAGAGCCGCGACCAAGAGAATGTACCTGAACGACAAGGGCGAGGTGATCGAGAACCTCAGCCTGGTCGGCGCCAAGGCCGCCGGCGTACCGGGTACCGTGATGGGCCTGTGGGAAGCTCACAAGCGTTTCGGCAAACTGAAGTGGAGCGAACTGCTGACCCCGGCCATAGGCTACGCGCAGAGCGGCTTCCGGGTCGCCGACCAGCAGTACCAGTACCGTCAGGATGCCATCGCGCTGTTCAACGGCAAGACCAACTTCGGCGACTATTTCGGCACCATGAAACCGGGCGAGACCTTCAAGCAGCCCGAACTGGCCAAGACCCTTGAGCGCATTGCCGACAAGGGCCCGAACGACTTCTACAAGGGCGAGACCGCCAAGCTGCTGATCGCGCAGATGAAGCAGGACGGCGGCCTGATCAGCGCCGACGACCTCTCCAGCTACGAAGCCAAGTGGCGCGAGCCGATGCGCATCGACTGGCAGGGCAACACCCTCTACACCGCGCCGCTGCCCAGCTCCGGCGGTATCGCCCTGGCCCAGCTGATCGGCATCAAGGAACAGCGCGCCGCCGACTTCAAGGGCGTGGAACTGAACTCCGCCAAGTACATCCACCTGCTCGCGGAAATCGAGAAGCGCGTGTTCGCCGACCGCGCTGACTACCTGGGCGACCCGCAGTTCTCCAAGGTGCCGGTGGCCCAGCTGACCGACCCGAAGTACATCGCCAAGCGCGCGAAGGAAGTGAACCCGGACGCCATCTCGGCCACCGAGAAAGTCCGCCCTGGTCTCGAACCGCACCAGACCACGCACTTCTCCATCGTCGACAAGGACGGCAACGCCGTCAGCAACACCTACACCCTCAACTGGGACTTCGGCAGCGGCGTGGTGGTCAAGGGCGCCGGCTTCCTGCTCAACGACGAGATGGATGACTTCAGCTCCAAGCCGGGCGTGGCCAACGCCTTCGGCGTAGTCGGCAGCGACGCCAACGCCATCGAGCCGGGCAAGCGCATGCTCTCCTCCATGAGCCCGAGCATCGTCACCCGCGACGGCCACGTCAGCCTGGTGCTGGGCACCCCCGGCGGCTCGCGGATCTTCACCTCGATCTTCCAGGTGCTGAACAACGTCTACGACTACAAGCTGCCCCTGGAGAAGGCCGTCGCCGCACAGCGTGTGCACCACCAGCTGCTGCCCAAGGACACCATCTACTACGACGCTTACGCGCCGCTCAACGGCAAGGTTGCCGACGAGCTCAAAGCCATGGGCTACACCCTGGAAGACCAGGGTTGGAACATGGGTGACATCCAGGCCATCCGTGTCAACGGCAAGGCCCTGGAAACCGCCTCCGATCCGCGCGGCCGCGGCATCGGGATGGTGGTCAAACCCTAAGCCCCGGCAGACGCACCGTGTGGTACCCGAGCCAGTCCATCGCCGCCCCCCGGCGTTGGGCTGGCTCGGCCCCGGCGACTGTGCTGCAATGCGCTTCCAGCCCACTGCCGCCGCCGCTCACCGTGAAGCCACGCCTCGTGCGCAACTACCTGTTGCCCTTCCTCCTGCTCCTGCTCACCCTGGGCTTCGGCTATGGCGGCTACCTGATCAGCGAAGGCGCCGGCACCCGCACCCTGATCGAGACCGGCGAACGCCAGCTCGAACTGCACGCCCGTGGCGTGGAAAGCGAGATCAGCCGCTACACCTACCTGCCCAGCCTGCTGGAACTCGAAGGCAGCGTCAGCCGCCTGCTGGTGGACCCGACGCCGCTGCACCGCGACCGCGTCAACCATTACCTGGAAGGCCTCAACCGCCGCGCCGGCAGCCGCGCCGTGTACCTGCTGGACACCTCCGGCCGCGTGCTGGCCACCAGCAACTGGCAGGACGCCGACAGTTACCTGGGTGAAGACCTGTCCTTCCGCGCCTATTTCCAGGAAGCGGTGAACGGCCGCCCCGGACGCTTCTACGGCATCGGCAGCACCACCGGCGAGCCCGGTTACTACCTCGCCCACGGCCTCGTTCACGGCGGCAAGATCGTCGGCGTGGCGGTGGTCAAGGTGCGCATGGAATCCCTCGAAGAACGCTGGGAAAAGGCACGCCTGCAAGCCTTCGTCAGCGATGAGAACGGCATCATCATCCTCTCCAGCGACCCGGCCCTGCGCCTGAAGGCCGTGCGCCCGCTCAGCGATCAGGACAAGGAACGCCTCGCGCGCAGCCTGCAATACTACTGGTGGGCGCTCAACGAATGGCAGCCGCTGTCGCGCAAACCATTGGGCGATGGCGTCGAAGAAATCAGCTTCCCGCCGGGCGAGCACGCCGACAGCCGCAAGCCGCTCAGCTACCTGATGCAGACGCGCAGCTTGAGCGACACGCCGTGGAACTTCACCCTGCTCACCCCGCTCGCCGACCTGCGCCGCGAAGCGCTGATGCACGGCGTGCTGGCCGCCGTCGGCTTCGCCCTGTTCGCCTTCCTGCTGATCGCCTGGAACGAGCGGCGCAAGGTCATCGCCACCCGACTCGCCGCCCGTGAGGCGCTGGAGCAGGCCAACAACGCCCTGGAGCGGCGCATCGCCGAGCGCACCGCCGACCTGCGCGCCAGCAACCAGCACCTGCGCGAGCAGATCCGCGAACGCCGACAGGCCGAAGACACCCTGCGCAAGGCCCAGGACCGGCTGGTCCAGGCCGGCAAGCTGGCGGTGATCGGGCAGATGTCCACTAGCATCGCCCACGAACTCAACCAGCCGCTGGCGGCGCTGCGCACCCTGTCGAGCAACAGCGTGCGCTTCCTCGAACGCGGCAAGCTCGACGTCGCCAGCAGCAACCTCGAAGCCATCGCCGAAATGGTCGACCGCATGGGCCGCATCACCGCCAGCCTGCGCGCCTTTGCCCGGCGCGCCGACGACCACGGCCAGGCCACCCTGAGCAAGGCTGTGGACGCCGCCGTGATGGTGCTCCAGGTGCGCCTCGCCGAAGTGCCGGTGACCCTGCACCGCGACTACCCCGACGCACAGCTGGCCATCGACCAGACGCGCCTGGAGCAGATTCTGGTCAACCTGATCGCCAACGCCCTCGACGCCATGCGCCCGCAGGACGACCGTCGCCTGTGGCTGGAAGGCCGCATCGAAAGCGACGGCCACTACCGCCTGGTGGTCCGCGACAACGGCCCCGGCATCCCGCAGGATCAGCGCCAGCACCTGTTCGAACCCTTCTTCACCACCAAGCCCGGCGAACTCGGCCTGGGCCTGGGCCTGACCCTTTCGGCCAGCCTCGCCACCGCCGCCGGCGGCAGCCTCGGCGTGGCCTACCCGGAGGCCGGCGGCACCGCCTTCGAGCTGCACCTGCCGCTGCTGCCCGCCATGGAGACCCCCGCATGAGCGCCCCATCCCTGCGCGTCCTGATCGTCGAGGACGACCCCCACGTGCGCCTCGGCTGCCAGCAGGCGCTGGCCCTGGAAGACATCGAGACCGACAGCGTAGGCAGCGCCGAGGAAGCGCTGAAGAAGATCGGTGCCGACTTCCCCGGCATCGTCGTCAGCGACATCCGCATGCCCGGCATGGACGGCCTGCAACTGCTGGAGAAACTCAAGGCGCTCGACCCTAGCCTGCCGGTGGTGCTGATCACCGGCCACGGCGATATCGCCATGGCGGTAAAGGCCATGCGCGACGGCGCCTACGACTTCATGGAGAAACCCTTCTCGCCCGAGAAGCTGGTGGACACCGCGCGCCGTGCACTCGCCCAGCGCGCGCTGACCCGTGAAGTCAGCCAGCTGCGCCGCCAGCTCGCCGGCAAGCAGGCCCTAGAAAGCCGCCTGATCGGCCGCTCGCCGGCCATGCAGGCGCTGCGCGAACTGATCGCCAACGTCGCCGACACCTCCGCCAACGTGCTCATCGAAGGCGAGACCGGCACCGGCAAGGAACTGGTCGCGCGCTGCCTGCACGACTCCAGCCGGCGCCAGCCCAAGCCCTTCGTCGCGCTCAACTGCGGCGGCCTGCCGGAAAGCCTGATCGACAGCGAAATCTTCGGCCATGAAGCCCACGCCTTCACTGGCGCCGGCAAGCGCCGGATCGGCAAGATCGAGCACGCCGACGGCGGCAGCCTGTTCCTCGACGAGATCGAGAGCATGCCGCTGAACCTGCAGATCAAACTGCTGCGCGTGCTGCAGGAACAGCAGCTGGAACGCCTGGGCTCCAACGAACTGATCCGCGTGGACTGCCGGGTGATTGCCGCGACCAAATCCGACCTCGCCGCCATGGGCCGCGAAGGCAGCTTCCGCAGCGACCTCTACTACCGCCTCAACGTCATCACCCTGAACCTGCCGCCGCTGCGCGAACGCCGCGAAGACATCCTGATGCTCTTCGAGCATTTCCTGCAGCAGTCCTCACTGCGCTTCGACCGGCCGGCTCCGGCCATCGACAACGCCACCGCCGCCACCCTGATGGCCCACGACTGGCCGGGCAACGTGCGCGAACTGCGCAACGTCGCCGAACGCTTCGCCCTCGGCCTGCCGGTGCTGGCCGGCGGCAACCTCGGCCCGGAAGCCGGAGAACCGCGCTTCGCCGAGGCCGTGGAAGCCTTCGAGAAGAGCCTGCTGTCCACTGCCCTGGAGCGCCACGCCGGTAACCTCAGCCAGGCCGCGCACGCCCTGGGCATGGCCAAGACCACGCTGTTCGACAAGGTGAAGAAGTACGGCCTGTAACGACGGGCCCCGCATACAACTGACAGTCACTCGGAAAAGGATTGGCCATGACTGAAGAAGCCCTGCTGCAAGACCTCTGGAAGATCCTCGAACCCATCGAGATCGAATACTTCGAGGTGGTGGCCGGCAAAGCCGAGGCCGCCGCCCTGGAGCGCTATGAAGCGGACCTGGGCTTCGCCCTCCCGGAAGTCTTCCGCCTGCTGACGCTCTCCAAGCTCGGCGGCCTGTATATCACCGCACGGGAAGAGTCCTGGCCGGCCGCCAAGGCCTTCGACGTCGGCCCGGCCTGGACCTTCTGGCGCGGCCTGCTGGTGTTCGGGCTAGCCGAGGACATCCCCGAGTGGCTGAGCCTGAGCGTGCAGCTGGCCGAAATCCGTAGCCAGGGCATCGAAGACTTCGCGCCGGTGCTCAAGGTCGAGAGCGATCCGCGTTACTACGGCTTCCGCGCCGATGGCAGCCTGACGCTGTACGACGGCTACGAAGTGGAAAGCTGCGAGCAGAGCGATTTCCTCGACCTGCTCAAGCAGGAAGTCGACAGCCTGATCGAACGCATGGAACAGATGCGCGCCCGCATCAGCGCGCGCTGAGCGAATCATGATACGTCAGCGCGGCCTCGGTCGGGCTGACGCTGGGCGTTGATCTCTGCCCCGCCGTCCCGGACACTATCGGCCTTTGAACCGGCCGCACGAGCGGGAGCCATCATGTCCACCCAAGCCGAAACCCTCTGGAACCAGCTCTGCGCCGACGCCGGCGTCGACCCGCAGCAGCGCATGGCCGCACGTCAGGCCATCCTCGCCGACAGCAGCGCGCTCGACGCGACCGTCTACCGCCCGGACGACAACGACCCGGACGCCGAAGAACTGGACATGGGCGATGCCAAGGTGCTGTTCCTCGGCCCTTTCGAAGCCCCCGTCGAGTGGGACGCCGCCGAGCGCGAGGACTTCTTCGACGACGCCGACCCGGCGCTGTTCTTCAGCGTCCGCATCGAATGCGAAGCCCAACCGGGCAGCTCGGGCTTCTTCGTCCCCGAAGTGGGCGACTACCTGGCGGTGATGGACGGCGGCAAGATCCAGATGTACTTCCTCCACGACTGGCGAGAAGACGACGACGGCTGCACCTGCGTGTTGATCCGCGACGACATCCAGCTCTGACCCCTTCCTGCCGCCGGCAGAAACGGAGATCTGGAACAAGTTATCCGCCGAAGCCTCGAGGCGGATAACGCTGACGCGTTATGCGCCCTAGGGGGCTCAGCACAACCTAGCTGCGCCGCACGCTACCGGGCGATACGCCAATAAACCGCTTGAACGCCCGGCTGAACGCCGCCTCCGACTTATAGCCCAGCCGCTCCGCCAGGTCCGCCACGGCAATCTCCCGCTCCTGCAGCCAGCTCAGCGCCACGTGCATGCGCCAGCGGGTGACGTAATGCATCGCTGGCATGCCGACCTTTTCGGCGAAGCGCGCAGCGAAGGCGGAGCGCGACATCGCCGCCACGCCGGCTAGCGACGCGAGGTTCCAGTCACGCGCCGGGTCGCGGTGGATCAGGCTCAACGCGCGACCCAACTGGCGATCCTGCAGGGCGCCGAGCCAGCCGGTCTGGGCGGCCGGGTCCTGCTCGATCCAGGCGCGGATGGCCTGGATCACCAGGATGTCGGCCAGCCGGGTGATCACCGTTTCGCCGCCGGGGCGCATGGCCCGCGCTTCGTTCTCCATCAGTTGCAGGGTGCTCATCAGCCAATCGCGCTGACCGGGGTCGCGCACCTGCGCCTCCAGCACGCGCGGCAGCAGGCGCACCAGTTGCAGCGCGGCGGGATGGTCGAAGCGCACGGCGCCGCAGATCATCGCCGTCGGCTCCCCGCCGCCGCCCTGACGCAGCACTTCGTAGCGGTCGCTGGCGTAGGCGCGTGGCAGGTCGAACAAGCTGGCCGCCGTCTCGCCCGGCGCGCTCACCAGCCGGTGGCCCTCACCATGGGGCACCAGCACCAGGTCGCCTGGCGCCAGCCTGCGCGGCTCGTCGCCCTCGGCTTCCAGCCAGCACTCGCCGACGGTCAGCACATGGAACATCAGGCACTGCGGCATAGCCGGCAGGTCCAGCCCCCAGGGCGCGCTGAACTCGGAGCGGCAATAGAAGGTGCCGCTCATGCGCAGGAAATGCAGCGCCTCCCCCAGGGGATCGGTGGAGGCCCAGGCGTCGGTCAGGTCCGGAATGGCGGTAGGAGCGTTCATGGCCTTGAGACTGGTCCGGCCGTCTGGCGACGTCCAGCACTTCTGGACGAAAGAGCATGAACCGGCGACTCCCAGGCATTAACCGTCCAGCGATCTGACAGGAGACTGAACCCAGGCCAACGAACCCACGGCGGGCGCCGCGGGACGGCCAGCAGCGAGGACACCGCCATGATCACTGTAATGGGAGCCACCGGCCGCACCGGTTCGAGAATCTGCCAGACCCTGCTGGAGGCCGGCGTGGCCGTCTGTGCCCTGGGCCGCAATGCCGAGCGCCTTGCATCGCTGGCTGCCGCCGGCGCGCGGATCGCCGTGGGCGAATCGCACGACGCCGCGTTTCTCACCGAGGCGTTCCGCGGCTCGGAAGCGGTCTACACCCTGCTCGCCTACGGCCCGGACACCGAGGACTACCGCGAACAGCAGGCCGCCCAGGGCGAGGCGATTCTCACCGCGATCCGCGACAGCGGCGTGCGCCGGGTGGTTTTCCTGAGCAGCGTGGGCGCCGAGGTGCCATCCGGCACCGGACCGATCATCAGCATGCACGACCATGAGCAGCGCTTGCGCCAGTTGCCGCCGGAGATGGACGTGCTGATGCTGCGTTCCGGCGCGCTGTTCGAAAACCTCTATGGCGCGCTGGAGATTGTCCGCGCCTATGACTGCTACAGCGACGCGGTGGCGCCGGATGTGCCGGTGCCGATGGTCGCCACCCGGGATGTTGCCGACGCCGCCAGCCGTGCCCTGCTGGAGCACGACTGGCAGGGCGTGGTAATCCGCGAAGTGCTCGGCCAGCGCGACATCAGCTATGCCCAGGCCACCCGGCTGCTGGGTGCAGCCATCGGCCGACCGGACCTGCCCTACGTGCCGGTATCGCCGCAGGAACTGGAGGGCGCGCTGCGGGACGCGGGCTGCTCCGCCAGCGTCGCCGCGTGTTACGCCGAACTGGGCGAGGCGATCAGCAGCGGACGGGTTCGGGCGCAGGAGGCGCGCTCACCGGCCAATACCACGGCGACTCCCTTCGAGGACTTCGCCCAGGACTGGGCCAAGGCCTACCGCGCTTTGCCTTAGGACGGCACCGCCAGTCAGGCCAACATAATTTCCTACAAATATCTCAGAGGGTCCTGATGAATTTGGCGCTGGTCCGCTGTCTAGAGTACTCGCCCCTTTACCAACGGCCGGACCACCGCCATGAACCACGCTCCCGACAGTCTCTGGGTCGATGTGGAGACCTGGTCTCCCTACCGCCCCCAACGCATTCTCCACGGCCGCATCAGTCGCGAGGATTACCTTGCCTTGCGCGACGGCCGCACTCCCTTCGAGGTGCGCCTGGGCGATTGCCAGAGCCGCCACTGCCCCACCGGCCCGGTGCAGGACCTGTTCCTCAGCGGCACGCATATCCTCAATGTCACCCCGGCCGAGCGGGTGGCCTGAAGTACGAGGGTCGGACACTTGGGGGGATAGTCCCACAGGCCAATCAGAGGAACCTGACAGAGGCCACACGGGACGGACGTTAAGGTTTGCCACCTCTACTCACCTTCCGTCGAGCGACGTGGCAATGAACGAACATCTCAAGGTCGAAGTCGTGGTTCGCGCGCACAACCGCGAGTCCTCTGTGCTCCAGGGTTGGATCAGCCGTGGGGACTACTCGGCGTTGTGCGACGGCGCCGCACCTTTCGTGGTGCGCATGAATGACTGCCAGTCCGACATGGGACTGCTCGAACGCCCAGAGGACATCTACGTGCGTAGCACCTACATCCTCAGCATCGAGGTGCTCGACCGCCTGCCCGCTCGTCAGTCGGCCATGCCACGGTAGACGTAGGTCATCGGCCGCGGACCGGGCAGGTAGTCCTGGATCAGTTCGCGCAATTGGAAGCCGCCGGATTCGATCAGCGCCGGCATGTCCCGGTCCAGGTGGCAGCCGCCGGCCAGCGGCTTCCATACCGGGGTCAGCCGGTGTTGCCAGGCCCGCACGCCGGCATCCGGCGCCAGGCCATGCTCGCAGAAGAGGAGCTCGCCCCCGGGCTTGAGTACCCGGCGCATTTCCTTCAGCGCCGCCACCGCATCGGGGATGCTGCACAAGGTGAAAGTGCAGACGATGCTGTCGAAACTGCCGGCGTCGGCACGGATCTGCCCCAGCTCCAGCGCCACCATGTCCACCGGGATGCCAATCGCCTCGGCACGGCTGCGGGCGAGCTTCTGCATCTGCGCCGCCGGGTCGACTCCGACGATTGTCGACACTTTCGCCGGATCGTAGAACGACAGGTTCAGGCCGGTGCCCATGCCGATCTCCAGCACGCGGCCGCGCGCGCGGGGCACCAGCAGCGAGCGCTGCTTCATCACATCACCCATGCCGCAGGCGAAGTCGATCAGCCGGGGCAACGCATGACGGTCATACCAGCTTCGGATCATCGATCTTCCTCCGGGCCACCAGGGCCCAGCCTCCACCATAGGCCAGAACGGCGAGCAGCAGCGGCCAACCACAGACCTGGGCCACCTCCGCCGCCAGCTCGGCAAGGGAATAGGTGCTCCAGCTCGCCACCCGGCTGTCATAGAGGCAAAGATCCACCCAGAACCAGCCCAGCAGGGCAACTCCCGACGAAAGCGCCACTTGCCAGCAAGCCGCTGCTCGATTCGGCCAGGCCGCCAGCGCGACCCACAGCGCCCAGAACAGCAGCAGCGGCGTCATTTCTCGCCACAGACCGATCGACTGTACGTCTGCCGTCAGGTTCTCCCGATACGGATGCAAGGCCCACAGCCCTTGTCCCCAGCCCAGCAGGAGAAATCCCACCACGCTGGCCAGCATTCGTTTCATCCGCTCCCTTCCTCGCACGGCAAACTCCCTGATCGTTCTGGCGGGCATCTTCTCACGTCTGCGGCCCTGCTCCCCGGAGTGCGTCGCAGCCCGGTATAAGAAAACCGGACCATTAGACGATTGTCGACAATTCATCAGAACTTGATTGACCCAGAGGGTTTCCGGGGGTAGCTTTCGCCGCACACCAAGAAGATTGTCGACACCATGAGCGATAGCCTGATTCTGCCCACCCCCGCCAGCGACGACGGCGAGACCCTGTCGGAACACGTGTTCCGCAAGATCCAGTCGGCCATCGTCAAGGGCGAGATCGCCCCCGGCAGCAAGATTTCCGAGCCGGAGCTGGCGCGCACCTACGGCATCAGCCGGGGCCCGCTGCGCGAGGCGATCCATCGCCTGGAAGGCCAGAAGCTGCTGGTGCGCGTACCGCACGTCGGGGCGCGGGTCGTTTCGCTCAGCCACGAGGAGCTGCTGGAGCTCTATGAGATCCGCGAATCCCTCGAAGGCATGGCCTGCCGCCTGGCCGCCGAGCGCATGAGCCAGGCCGAGATCGACGAGCTGCGTCGGGTGCTCGACACCCACGAGCGCGACGAAGCCTTCCAGGCCGGCCGTGGCTACTACCAGCAGGAAGGCGACTACGACTTCCACTACCGGATCATCCAGGGCAGCGGCAACCGCACCCTCACCCGCATGCTCTGCGGCGAGCTGTACCAGCTCGTGCGCATGTACCGCCTGCAGTTCTCGGCGACGCCCAACCGCCCGCGCCAGGCCTTCTCCGAGCACCACCGGATTCTCGATGCCATCGCCGATCGTGACGGCGAGCTGGCCGAGTTGCTGATGCGCCGTCACATCGGCGCCTCGAAACGCAATATGGAGCGTCACTACCTGGACGCCCAAGCCAAGACCGCCAACGAACGAGGTGAACAATGAGCTACAAGACCGCCGGCCAACGTTTCCGTGATGCCCTCGCCGAAGAAAAGCCGCTGCAGGTGATCGGCGCGATCAACGCCAACCACGCCCTGCTGGCCAAGCGCGCCGGCTTCAAGGCCATCTACCTCTCCGGTGGCGGCGTGGCGGCGGGTTCCCTCGGCCTGCCGGACCTGGGCATCAATACCCTGGATGACGTGCTCACCGACGTGCGCCGCATCACCGACGTCTGCGACCTGCCGCTGCTGGTGGACATCGACACCGGCTTCGGCCCCAGCGCTTTCAACATCGAGCGCACCGTGAAGAGCCTGATCAAGGCCGGTGCCGCCGCTGCCCACATCGAAGACCAGGTCGGCGCCAAGCGTTGCGGCCACCGTCCGGGCAAGGAAATCGTCTCCACCCAGGAGATGGTCGATCGCGTGAAGTCGGCCGCCAATGCCAAGACCGACCCGAACTTCTTCCTGATCGCCCGCACCGACGCCATCCAGGCCGAAGGCGTGGACGCCGCCATCGAGCGCTGCCAGCGCTACGTCGAGGCCGGCGCCGATGCGATCTTCGCCGAAGCCGCCTACGACCTGCCGACCTACAAGCGCTTCGTCGATGCGCTGAACGTGCCGATCCTGGCCAACATCACCGAGTTCGGCGCCACCCCGCTGTTCACCCGCGACGAGCTGGCCTCGGTCGGCGTGGCCATCCAGCTGTACCCGCTGTCCGCCTTCCGCGCCGCCAACAAGGCCGCTGAAGCCGTGTACACCGCGATCCGCGAGGAAGGTCACCAGCAGAATGTGATCGAGCTGATGCAAACCCGTGCCGAGCTGTATGACCGCATCGGCTACCACGCCTTCGAGCAGAAACTCGACGCGCTGTTCGCCGCCGGCAAGAAGTAAGCGAACGAGCCCGAAAGAACCGTAGGGTGCATAACGCCCCAGGCGTTATCCACCATTGGCTGTGACGGCGGATAACGCTTCGCGTTATTCGCCCTACGCCAGGGCCGACCTCCCGCGCGGGGGTCAGCCAACCAGATTCGAACCGACCGCACGGCCTCCGCTGGCGGAACAAGAACAAGCAACCGGATTTGATGAGGAGACACGCGATGAGCGCTACCGCAGAAACCACCACCGGCTTCAAGCCGAAGAAGTCCGTGGCCCTGAGTGGCACCGCCGCTGGCAACACCGCCCTGTGCACCGTCGGCCGTACCGGCAACGACCTGCACTACCGTGGCTATGACGTGCTGGATTTCGCCAACCGCTGCGACTTCGAGGAAATCGCCCACCTGCTGGTCCACGGCAAGCTGCCCAACGTCGCCGAGCTGGCCGGCTACAAGGCCAAGCTGAAAGCCCTGCGCGGCCTGCCGGCCGGTGTGAAGACCGCCCTGGAAACCCTGCCACCGTCGGCCCACCCGATGGACGTGATGCGCACCGCCGTGTCGGTGCTCGGCTGCCTGTCGCCGGAGAAGGATGACCACAACCATCCTGGCGCCCGCGACATCGCCGACAAGCTGATGGCTTCCCTGGGCTCCGCGCTGCTCTACTGGTATCACTTCAGCCACAACGGCAAGCGCATCGACGTCGAGACCGACGACGACTCCATCGGCGGCCACTTCCTGCACCTGCTGCACGGTCAGAAGCCGCGCGAGTCCTGGGTGCGCGCCATGCACACCTCGCTGAACCTGTACGCCGAGCACGAATTCAACGCCTCGACCTTCACCTCCCGCGTGATCGCCGGCACCGGTTCGGACATCTACTCCTGCGTTGCCGGCGCCATCGGCGCGCTGCGCGGCCCGAAACACGGCGGCGCCAACGAGGTGGCCTTCGAGATCCAGAAGCGCTACGACAATCCGGACGAAGCCGAGGCTGACATCCGCGCCCGCGTCGAGAGGAAGGAAGTCGTGATCGGTTTCGGCCACCCGGTCTACACCGTGTCCGACCCGCGCAACAAGGTGATCAAGGAAGTCGCTCACCAGCTGTCGAACGAGCAGTCCAACACCAAGATGTATGACATCGCCGAGCGCCTGGAAAGCGTGATGTGGGAAATCAAGAAGATGTTCCCCAACCTCGATTGGTTCAGCGCCGTGAGCTACCACATGATGGGCGTGCCCACCGCGATGTTCACCCCGCTGTTCGTCATCGCCCGCACCGCTGGCTGGTCCGCCCACGTCATCGAGCAACGCATCGACGGCAAGATCATCCGCCCGAGCGCCAACTACACAGGCCCTGAAGACCTGAAGTTCGTGCCGCTCAAGGACCGTAAATAACTATGAACGCCACCGTGAACAGCCAATTCCGCAAGCGCCTGCCCGGCACCGCGCTGGATTACTTCGACGCCCGCGAGGCGGTCGAGGCGATCCAGGCCGGCGCCTGGGACAAGCTCCCCTACACCTCCCGAGTGCTGGCCGAACAGCTGGTGCGCCGTTGCGAGCCGGCGGACCTGACCGCCTCGCTTGAGCAACTGGTCTACCGCAAGCGCGACCTCGACTTCCCTTGGTACCCGGCGCGCGTGGTCTGCCACGACATCCTCGGCCAGACCGCGCTGGTCGACCTCGCCGGCCTGCGTGACGCCATCGCCGAGCAAGGCGGCGACCCGTCCAAGGTCAACCCGGTGGTGCCGACCCAGCTGATCGTCGACCACTCGCTGGCCGTGGAAGCCGCCGGTTTCGACCCGGATGCGTTCGAGAAGAACCGCGCCATCGAGGATCGCCGCAACGAGGATCGCTTCCACTTCATCGACTGGACGAAAACCGCGTTCAAGAACGTCGACGTGATCCCGGCCGGCAACGGCATCATGCACCAGATCAACCTGGAGAAAATGAGCCCGGTGATCCAGGCGCGCGGCGGCATCGCGTTCCCCGACACCTGTGTCGGCACCGACTCGCACACCCCGCACGTGGACGCCCTGGGCGTGATCGCCATCGGTGTCGGCGGCCTCGAAGCCGAGACCGTGATGCTCGGCCACCCGTCGATGATGCGCCTGCCCGACATCGTCGGCGTGAAGCTCACCGGCAAGCGCAAGCCGGGCATCACCGCCACCGACATCGTCCTGGCGATCACCGAGTTCCTGCGCAAGGAGCGCGTGGTCGGCGCCTACGTCGAGTTCTTCGGCGAGGGGGCGGACAGCCTGTCCATCGGCGACCGCGCGACCATCTCCAACATGTGCCCGGAATACGGCGCCACCGCCTCGATGTTCTACATCGACGGCCAGACCATCGACTACCTCAAGCTCACCGGCCGCGAGCCCGAGCAGGTGGAGCTGGTGGAGAACTACGCCAAGACCCTCGGCCTGTGGAGCACCGCCCTGGAAACCGCCGAGTACGAGCGCGTGCTGGAGTTCGACCTGGGCGGCGTCGTGCGCAACATGGCCGGCCCGTCCAACCCGCACCGTCGCCTGCCGACGTCGGCACTGGCCGAGCGCGGCATCGCCGACGAAGCCAAGCTACAGGAAGGCAAGGGTGAAGAAGCCCAGGGCCTGATGCCCGACGGCGCGGTGATCATCGCCGCCATCACCAGCTGCACCAACACCTCCAACCCGCGCAACGTCATCGCCGCCGGCCTGGTGGCGAAGAAGGCCAACGCGCTGGGCATGATCCGCAAGCCGTGGGTGAAGACTTCCTTCGCGCCGGGTTCGAAGGTCGCCAAGCTGTACCTGGAGGAAGCCGGCCTGCTGCCGGAGCTGGAGAAGCTCGGCTTCGGCATCGTCGCCTATGCCTGCACTACCTGTAACGGCATGTCCGGCGCGCTGGACCCGGTGATCCAGAAAGAGATCATCGACCGCGACCTGTACGCCACCGCCGTGCTTTCGGGCAACCGCAACTTCGACGGGCGTATCCACCCCTACGCCAAGCAGGCCTTCCTCGCCTCGCCGCCGCTGGTGGTCGCCTACGCCATCGCCGGCACCGTGCGCTTCGACATCGAGCAGGACCCGCTGGGCACCGACAGTCAAGGCAACCCCATCACCCTGAAGGACCTCTGGCCGTCTGACGAAGAGATCGACGCCATCGTCGCGGCAAGCGTGAAGCCCGAGCAGTTCAAGCAGGTCTACATCCCGATGTTCGACCTGGGCAGCGTGCAGGAAGCGGAAAGCCCGCTGTACGACTGGCGCCCGATGTCCACCTACATCCGTCGCCCACCGTACTGGGAAGGCGCGCTGGCGGGCGAGCGCACGCTCAAGGGCATGCGTCCGCTGGCGATCCTGCCGGACAACATCACCACCGATCACCTGTCTCCGTCCAACGCTATCCTGCTGGACAGCGCAGCCGGCGAATACCTGGCGAAAATGGGCCTGCCGGAGGAGGACTTCAACTCCTATGCCACCCACCGCGGCGACCACCTGACCGCCCAGCGCGCCACCTTCGCCAACCCGCAGCTGGTCAACGAAATGGCCGTGGTCAACGGGGAAGTGAAGAAGGGCTCGCTGGCCCGCGTCGAGCCGGAAGGCAAGGTGATGCGCATGTGGGAAGCCATCGAAACCTACATGAACCGCAAGCAGAACCTGATCATCGTCGCCGGCGCCGACTACGGCCAGGGCTCGTCCCGCGACTGGGCGGCCAAGGGCGTTCGCCTGGCGGGCGTGGAAGTGATCGTGGCCGAAGGCTTCGAGCGCATCCACCGCACCAACCTGGTGGGCATGGGCGTGCTGCCGGTGGAGTTCAAGCCGGGCACCACCCGCCTGACCCTGGGCCTGGACGGCACCGAGACCTACGACATCAAGGGCGACATCTCGCCGCGCTGCGACCTGACCCTGGTGGTCAATCGCCGCAACGGTGAAGTGGTCGAAGTCCCGGTCACCTGCCGCCTGGACACCGCCGCCGAAGTGAAGGTGTACAACGCCGGCGGCGTGCTGCAGCGCTTCGCCAAGGACTTCCTCGAGTCGTCCGTGGCGTGACGTAACGGCTCCGGCACGCCTCTCGGCGTGTCGGATCGAACCCTGTAGGAGCGGGCCATGCCCGCGATCGGCCTCCGCGCGGGGATGTCGCGGGCATGGCCCGCTCCTACAACTGATCTGTCAGGACGTACCCCATGCCCCACGTACCCCAAGTGAAGATCCCCGCCACCTACATCCGCGGCGGCACCAGCAAGGGCGTGTTCTTCCGCCTGCAGGACCTGCCCGAGCGCTGCCAGGTGCCGGGCGAAGCGCGCGACAAGCTGTTCATGCGCGTGATCGGCAGCCCCGATCCGTACAGCGCGCACATCGACGGCATGGGCGGCGCGACCTCCAGCACAAGCAAGTGCGTGATCCTGTCGAAAAGCACCCAGCCGGACCACGACGTCGACTACCTCTACGGGCAGATTTCCATCGACAAGGCCTTCGTCGACTGGAGCGGCAACTGCGGCAACCTCTCCACCGCCGCCGGCTCCTTCGCCATCCACGCAGGTCTCGTCGATCCGTCGCGCATCCCGGACAACGGCACCTGCGTGGTGCGTATCTGGCAGGCCAATATCCAGAAGACCATCATTGCCCACGTGCCGGTCACCAACGGCCAGGTGCAGGAAACCGGCGACTTCGAACTGGACGGCGTGACCTTCCCCGCCGCCGAGATCGTGCTGGAGTTCCTCGACCCGTCCGACGACGGTGAAGACGGCGGCGCCATGTTCCCCACCGGCAACCTGGTGGACGACCTGGAAGTCCCCGGCATCGGCACCTTCAAGGCGACCATGATCACCGCCGGCATCCCGACCATCTTCGTCAACGCCCAGGACATCGGCTACACCGGCGCCGAGCTGCGCGAAGCGATCAATGGCGACCCCGAGCAACTGGCGCGCTTCGAGAAATTCCGCATCGCCGGCGCCCTGCGCATGGGCCTGATCAAGACCCCGGAAGAAGCCGCGACCCGCCAGCACACGCCGAAGATCGCCTTCGTCGCGCCGGCCAAGGACTACGTGACCTCCAGCGGCAAGCAGGTGAAAGCCGGCGACGTCGACCTGCTGGTACGCGCGCTGTCCATGGGCAAGCTGCACCACGCCATGATGGGCACCGCCGCCGTGGCCATCGGCACCGCCGCTGCCATCCCCGGCACCCTGGTGAACCTTGCCGCCGGCGGTGGCGAGCGTAGCGCGGTGCGCTTCGGCCACCCCTCCGGCACCCTGCGCGTAGGCGCCGAGGCGAAACAGGTGAACGGCGAATGGACCGTGACCAAGGCCATCATGAGCCGCAGCTCGCGCATCCTCATGGAAGGCTGGGTTCGGGTGCCGGGCGATTCGTTCTAAGCGCTCGCTCTGCCCGTAAAAGCACAAGGCCCGCATTCGCGGGCCTTGTGCTTCTGCGGACCAATCGGCGCGCCGATGTATCCCTGTAGGAGCGGAGTGCAGGGTGAGCCGACGTGTCAGGCAACGAAGTCGCCCTGCAACTGCTCCAGCAGTACCTGGATGCGCGCCAGGCGCACGGTGGGGTCGTCCATCTCCAGCAGCACCTGCTTCTGGTCGCGCTCGAAGGGCAGCAGGTAGGCGATCTGGCAGGCCAGTGCCTGCTGGCCGTTGACCTCCCCGCCCATCTCCAGCGCGGAAACCATCGGGTGCATGGACAGCGCCTCGAGCAGCGCGGCAAGGTCGTCGTGCTCCTTGGTCAGCGGCTGATCGGGTTGCTCGTCCAGCCACTCCACTTCGGCCACCGTCAACTGGTCCGTCTGCACGTTGGCGGAGAGCACGCGGAAGCGCCGCCCACCTTCGACACGGATGCCCAGCAGGCCGTTGGGGCGTTGCTGCCAGTCACGGATATGCGCTTCGCAGCCGACCAGGCTGTAACGCTCCGGCGCATCGCCGACCTCCTCACCCTCGACGATGGCCACCACGCCGAATCCGCCGTTCTGCTTCATGCAACGGCCGATCATGTCCAGGTAACGCGCCTCGAAGATCTGCAGGTCGAGGCGGCAGCCGGGAAACAGCACGGTGTTGAGGGGGAACAGCGGGAAACTCATGGACACTCCGTCGATTCGTCAGGCGATCAGCGCTACCGCCAACGGTAGCAGCACAGCGGTGGCCACGCCCATCAGGCTCATGGCCAGGGCGGCGAAGGCTCCGCATTCCTCGCCCTCCTGCAGGGCGCGGGAGGTGCCCACGGCGTGGGCAGTCATGCCCAGCGCCATACCCTGCGCAGCCGGGTGATGCACACCGCAGCGGCGCAGCAGCTCCGGGCCGAGGATGGCGCCGAGCACGCCGGTGATCAGCACGAACACCGCCGCCAGGGCCGCCACGCCGCCGATCTGGCTGGCCACCAGCATGGCGATCGGTGAGGTCACCGACTTGGGCGCCAGGCTCATCAGCAGCTCGTGGTCGACGCCGAACAGCCAGCCCAGGCCGATGCCCAGTGCGGTGGCGAACAGGCCGCCGACCAGCAGGGTGATCAGGGTCGGCCAGAACAGCTGGCGGATGCGCTTGAGGTTGAGGAACAGCGGCACCGCCAGCGCGACGGTAGCGGGACCGAGCAGGATGGTCAGCACCTTGGCGCTGTTGCTGTATTCCGCGTAGTCGATGCCGCAGGCCAGCAGTACCGCGATGACCATCAGCATCGACACCAGCACCGGCTGCAGGAACACCCAGCGCGTGCGCTCGTAGGCGGCCAGGGCCAGCTGGTAGGCACCCAGGGTGACGCCGACGCAGAACAGCGGATGGTGGATGACGGAGTTCAGCGCGCCTTGCCAGTCGAACATCACGCGCCCTCCTTCTGCTTGCGCTGGCGGTCGATGAGCTTCTGCATCAGCCAGCCGGCGAACACGAAGGACACCAGCAGCGACAGCGCCAGGGCGCCGGCGATGGCCCAGAAGTCCGCGGCGATCTGCTTCGCGTAGGCCATCACGCCCACCGCCGCCGGCACCAGCAGCAACGGCAGGTAGCGCAGCAGCGAGGCGGCCGCCTCGTTCACCGGCTTGCTCACCTCGCCGTTCCACACCAGGAAGGCGAACAGCAGCACCAGCCCAATGATGGGGCCGGGAATCATGTGCAGGATGAGAGCATTCAGGCCCGTGCCGAGCAGTTGGAACAGCACCAGCCAGGTCAGGCCGCGTAGCAACATCAGGGAACATCTCCAGCGCAAGGAGCCGCCATTATGCCCGCCCGGCGACCGCTATGGCTCGGCATTCGCCCAAAGCATGAATGCCGCTGCGGCTTGACCGGCCGCGGACCCCATGCTGATCTGTTGTCGGACTCTTACGCAGGCCGCATTAGAAGAACAACGATATCCCCGGAGGAAACATGGCATTCGTACCCGTAAGCGCACTGAAGGACTACATCGGCAAGGACCTGGGCCATTCGCAGTGGATCACCGTCGATCAACAGCGCATCAACCAGTTCGCCGAGTGCACCGAGGACCACCAGTTCATCCACGTCGACCCGGAGAAGGCAAAGAAGACGCCCTTCGGCGGCACCATTGCCCACGGTTTCCTGTCGCTGTCGCTGATCCCCAAACTCTGCGAGGGCCTGCTGGTCCTGCCGGAGAACCCCAAGATGGTGGTCAACTACGGTCTCGACAGCGTGCGCTTCATCCAGCCGGTACCGGTGGATTCGCGCGTGCGCCTGCAGGTGACCATCACCGACATCACCGAGAAGAACCCCGGCCAGTGGCTGATCAAGGCCCGCTGCACCCTGGAGATCGAAGGCCTGCCCAAGCCGGCCTACATCGCCGAATCGCTGAGCCTGTGCTTCGTCTGACGGCTCTGGCACAGCGCTGAGAAAAAAGCCCGCGTCCGCGGGCTTTTTTACGTCACACTCACTCTGCGCCCCACCGTCGATTCGAGAGTCCCGATGCCACGCCAACTCCTGCCCTTGAGCCTTGCCCTGCTCCTGACTGCCTGCGGCGAAGGCGAACCGCTGACGCCCCCGGACGCCCGCCTGCCCGACGGCGCGCGCTACCGTGGCGAGCTGGTGAACGGCCAGTTGCAAGGGCCCGGGCGGCTGGATTACAGCAACGGCGCCTGGTACGAGGGCGGCTTCGACAAGGGCCTGCAGAGCGGCCAGGGCAAGTGGAACGACGGCAACGGCACGAGCTATGAAGGCGAGTTCCGCGACGGCCTGTTCGAAGGGCGTGGCCGCCTGCAGTACGCCGACGGCAGCTTCTACGAGGGCCAGTTCAAGCGCGGCGAGTTCGACGGCGAAGGGCGGATTTCCCAGGGCGGCACCACCTACAGCGGCGGCTTCCGCAAGGGGCGCTACGAGGGCCTGGGCAGCCTCGAACAAGCCGATGGCACCCGCCACCAGGGCGCCTTCTCCCGTGGCGAAGCCAACGGTGAAGGGGCCCGCCGCGACAGCCTCGGCAACCAGTACAGCGGCCCGTTCAAGAACGGCGTGCTCGAAGGCAAGGGCATCTTCCGCGACGACGCGGGCGACCAGTACGCCGGCGAGTTCCGCAACGACCAGTTCGACGGCACCGGACGTTTCCAGAACGCTGACGGCGATGTCTGGTTCGGCCGCTTCAAGGCCGGCGCGCTGAGCGGGCCGGGCGAGTTCATCGGCGCCGATGGCAGCCGCTACAAGGGCGACTTCCGTTTCTGGCGCTTCGACGGCCAGGGCACCCTGACCAGGGCCGACGGCCAGACCTACAGCGGCGGCTTCGCCCGTGGCGAGTACTCCGGCGCCGGCACCCTCACCCGCCATGACGGCAGCGTGCAGAAAGGCACCTGGAGCGCCGGCCAGTTGCGCCAGGACGCCGCCGGCAAAACACTGCCCAATCCGCTGGAAGTCGGCTTGCTGGAACAGGGCGCCATGCTGGAGAAAGCCCTGGCCGCCGTCCCGCAGTCCACCCCGGCAATCGAGCTCTACGGCGTCAGCCTGGGCGGCGACGGCAAGCAGAGCGTGTTCCTGCGCGAGGCCGATTACGTCGCCAACCTGCTCGGTGACCGCTTTGGTGCGCGCGGCGTGGTGCGCCTGGTGAACCACCGCGATCACCTCGCCGACCGTCCCATGGCCACCCGCGAAACCCTCGCCCGCACCCTGCGCACCATCGCGCAGCGCAGCGGCCCGGAAGACCTGGTGTTCATCTACCTGACCAGCCACGGCTCCCATGACCACCAACTGGTGCTGGACATGCCCGGCCTGAAACTCGACGACCTGCCAGCCAGCGAACTGGCCACGCTGCTCGCTCCGCTCAAGGACCGCACCAAGGTGCTGGTGATCTCCGCCTGCTACAGCGGCGGCTTCATCCCCGCGCTCAAGGACGACAAGACCCTGATCATGACCGCCGCACGCAGCGACCGGGTGTCCTTCGGTTGCTCCGAGGAGGCCGACTTCACCTACTTCGGCGATGCGCTCTTTGCCAAGGCCTTCCAGCAGACCGACGACCTCAGGCAGGCGTTCAAGCTGGCCAGCGCCACCGTGGCCAAGCGCGAGAAGGAGGAAGAGTTCGAGCCATCGGAGCCGCAACTCTGGGCGCCGGATGCGGTCATTACTCGCTGGCAGGCCCTGCGTGCGCAACAGACGCACGGAGCCCTGGCGCTCGGCAGCAACGATGCGCAGGCAAAAGGACAGGGCGAGAACTAAGCTGGAAGGTGTGTCAGAGGGGAAACACAGATGTACTCGAAACCGACGAATATCCTGCTAGCTGGCGCCACCGGCCTGACCGGTGAGCATCTGCTCGACCGCATGCTCAACGAGCCCACGGTCAAGCGCGTCATCGCCCCGGCCCGAAGGAAGCTGGCGGAGCACCCACGCCTGGAAAACCCGGTCGGTCCGCTGGCCGAACTCATCCCGCACCTGCTCCAGCCGGTAGACACGGTGTTCTGCTGCCTGGGTACCACGCTCAAGGAGGCCGGCTCGGAGGAGGCGTTTCGCAGCGTCGATTTCGACCTGCCGCTAGCCCTGGGCGAGCGCGGCCTGGCCCTCGGCGCGCGGCACTACATAGTGGTCAGCGCGCTGGGAGCGGACAGCAAATCGTCAATTTTCTACAGCCGGACCAAGGGTGAGCTGGAAGACGCCCTGCGCCAACAGGGCTGGCAGCAACTGACCATTGCTCGGCCGTCGCTGCTGCTGGGCCAGCGGGAGGAAGTCCGCCTGGCCGAACTGCTCGCCGCACCCTTCTCGCGCATCCTGCCGGGCAAGCTGCACGGCATCGAAGCCATCGCCCTGGCCCGCGCGCTCTGGCGCTTGGCCCTGGAAACCGGCAAGGGCACCCGCATCGTCGAGTCGGACGAACTGCGCAAGCTGGGTAAATAACCTCCCGCAGACGCAGGGCGTACAACCGCCCGCGGTTGTGCGCCGATGCGCCTGCTTTTCGTAGGAGCGAGCTTGCTCGCGAACCTCCCAAGCCCCTGGATGTGCAGCTGTTCAGCGACGCGCCAGTTCGCGAGCAAGCTCGCTCCTACAGGGGAAGGTCCAGCGTGAGGCAGTTCACTTGCCGCCCCACACCTGCAAACCGACGCCCAGCTCTGCAGCAATCGACAGCGGCAGCAGCAAGGTGTCCAGCAGCGCACTGCCGGGCAGGTCGAGGCCAGGGTAGGCCGGCGCGTCGGTGCCGAAGTGGTCCTTCGGGCAGCAGCCGCCATTGAGCGAATACCAGTCCAGCCGGGTGCCGGCATAGATCAGCGGGTCGCCGGGGCGGCTGTCGTTGAGGGTCTTCACGGTGGCGCAACCGCCCAGTTGCAACAGCAGCAGGGCGGCGAGGAGCTTATTCGTCACTGACAAGATGGTGTTCGCCCCAGCGCGGCAGCATGTCCTGGGGAATGCCCAGTTGATTGAGGATGCGCGCGACGACGAAGTCGATCAGGTCATCGACTGTCTGCGGCTGGTGATAGAAGCCCGGAGCGGCCGGCAGGATTACCGCGCCCAGGTTGGACAGCTTGAGCATGTTCTCCAGGTGGATGCTGGAGAATGGCGCTTCGCGCGGCACCAGGATCAATTGGCGGCGCTCCTTCAGCGCCACGTCGGCGGCGCGTTCGATGAGGTTGTTGCAGGCGCCGGTGGCGATGGCCGAGAGCGTCCCCGTCGAGCAGGGCACCACCACCATCGCACTCGGCGCGCCGGAACCGGAGGCCACCGGGGCCATCCAGTCTTCCTTGCCGTAGACGCGAATCTGACCCGGCGCGGCGCCGGTGTATTCGCTCAGGAAAGCCTGCATCGCCTGCGGTTTGCTCGGCAGGGTCACGTCCGTCTCGGTAGCCACCACCAGTTGCGCGGCCTTGGAGATCAGGAAGTGTACCTCGCGGTCTTCCTGTACCAGGCAGTCGAGCAGGCGCAGGCCGTACTGGGCGCCCGAGGCGCCGGTCATGGCAAGGGTGACGCGTTCGGCTCCGGCCATATTCAGCCCTCCAGCGCCTGGGCCAGCTTGCCGTGCAGGCCGCCGAATCCGCCGTTGCTCATGACCACTACCTGGGTGCCCGGCGCAGCGATCGCCTTCACGCCCGCGATGATGGCTTCCAGCGAATCGCACACTTGCGTGGGCACGGTGGAACTGGCCACGGTGGCGGCCAGGTCCCAGCCGAGGTTCGGCGGCGCGTACCAGAACACGTTGTCGGCCTGCACCACGGACTCCGGCAGGCCATCGCGGTGAGCGCCGAGCTTCATGGAGTTGGAGCGCGGCTCGACCACGGCGATCACCTTGGCAGCGCCGACACGCTTGCGCAGGCCGTCGAGGGTGGTGGCGATGGCGGTCGGGTGGTGGGCGAAGTCGTCATAGATGGTCACACCTTTGACCTCGGCGACCTTCTCCATGCGCCGCTTGACGCTCTTGAAGGCCGACAGCGCGGCGCAGCCCAGCTCAGGCACTACGCCGACATGGCGGGCCGCCGCGAGGCAAGCCAGGGCGTTGGCGACGTTGTGCTGGCCGGTCAGTTCCCAGTCCACGATGCCCTGGGCCTTGCCGTCGAACAGCACCTCGAAGTGCGAGCCGTCCTCGCTGAGCAGGCGCGCCTGCCACTGGCCGCCTTCGCCGGTGGTCTGCACCGGCGTCCAGCAGCCCATGTCGATCACGCGCTTGAGTGCGGTCTCGGAGGTCGGATGGATGACCAGGCCTTCGCCGGGGATGGTCCGCACCAGGTGGTGGAACTGCCGCTCGATGGCCGCGAGGTCGGGGAAGATGTCCGCGTGGTCGAACTCCAGGTTGTTCAGGATCGCCGTGCGCGGATGGTAGTGGACGAACTTGGAGCGCTTGTCGAAGAAGGCGCTGTCGTACTCGTCGGCCTCGACCACGAAGAACGGGGTGCCGCCCAGGCGCGCGGAGACCCCGAAGTTCTGCGGCACGCCGCCGATCAGGAAGCCCGGGCTCATGCCGGCGTGCTCCAGTACCCAGGCCAGCATGCTGCTGGTGGTGGTCTTGCCGTGGGTGCCGGCGGCCGCCAGGACCCAGCGGCCCTGCAGCACGTGGTCGGCCAACCACTGCGGGCCGGAGACGTAGGGCAGGCCCTTGTTCAGCACGTATTCCACTGCCGGGTTGCCGCGCGACAGCGCGTTGCCGACCACTACCAGGTCCGGTGCCGGCTCCAGGTGCGCGGGATCGTAGCCCTGCATCAGCTCGATGCCCTGGGCTTGCAGCTGGGTGCTCATGGGCGGGTAGACGTTGGCATCGGAGCCGGTCACGCGGTGGCCCAGTTCCTTGGCCAGGACGGCCAGCGACCCCATGAAGGTGCCGCAGATGCCGAGGATGTGGATATGCATGCAGACTCCTGCAATCAAGCCTTTGAAGGCGCTTCGAATGGGCGGCAGAGTAGCACAGCGCGCCCCCGCGCGGCCCGCCGCCGGGGCATCAGACGACGAGGTGGGGAGGCGGTTCCCGGTGGAGGGGGAAGGCGTTCACTTTTCCATCATCGTCATGCGTTTCAAGTCGGCGGTGATCGATGGGGATCTCCGTGCTTGCACGTCCCCCTCACCCCAGCCCTCTCCCTCAGGGAGAGGGGGCGGAGTCAATCGAAGCGCCTGCCCAACGCCCAAGCACCGTTCGCGGGCAAGCTCGCTCCTACAGGCCCGGCGAATGCGCTTTTCGTAGGAGCGAGCTTGCTCGCGAACCGCATGGCATGGCACCGGGCCAATGGCGGACGGAGTGCGCCCCTACGACAGCTGCTTCCTGCTCAACCCATGGCGGTTGAGCTTGCGGTACAGCGTATTGCGGCTGATGCCCAGCTGCTGCGCCGCGCGGCTGATGTGCCAGCGCTGCGCTTCGAGCACCTCCAGCAGCGCATTGCGCTCGGCCACACCGAGGGTGTCACCACCCTCCTCGGCCAAGGCGACCGGAGCCGCAGCGGCAGCCGGCGCACGGCGCAGGTCCGGCGGCAGGTCGGCCATCTGGATGCGGCCGCCGTCGCACAGCGCACAGAGCGTGCGCAGCACGTTGCGCAACTGGCGCACATTGCCCGGCCAGGGGAAGTCCAGCAGGTGCCGGCGTACGTCGTCATCCAGGCGCACGCTGCGGCCCTTGCTCTCCTCGGCCAGCAAGTGGTCGAGCAATGCGCCGCGGTCTTCGCGCTCGCGCAGTGGCGGCAGCGCCACCACCAGGCCGTTGAGGCGGTAGTAGAGGTCTTCGCGGAACTGCCCGGCGGCTACCAGTGCTTCCAGGTCACGGTGGCTGGCGCTGATCAGGCGGATATCCACATCCTGCGGCTCACCACCGATGGGCACCACCTGGCGCTCTTCCAGCACACGCAGCAGGCGGGTCTGCAGCGCCAGCGGCATGTCGCCGATTTCGTCGAGGAACAGCGTGCCGCCGTCGGCCTGCTGCAGCTTGCCGCGCATGCCTTCCTTGCGCGCGCCGGTGAAGCTGCCGCCGCGATAGCCGAACAGCTCGCTCTCGATCAGGGTTTCGGGAATTGCCGCGCAGTTCAGCGCGACGAAGCTCTTGCCGGCGCGCTCGCCGCCCAGGTGCACGGCGCGGGCGAAAGCCTCCTTGCCGGTGCCGGTCTCGCCCTGCAGCAGCAACGGCACGTCGTGGGCGTAGACCTTCAGCGCACGGCGGAAATCGTGGGCCAGTTGCGGGTCGTCGATGCACAGGCCTTTCGCCAGGGGCGCGCGCGGCAGGACCGGCGCGGCGGCGATGGGTCGCTTGCCGCGCAGCAGCGCATACAGGGTGCGCCCGGCGTGGGTGCGCAGCGGCCAGCTGGCGTTGGGATGCGGGTCGGCGCGGCTGAACAGGTCGTCCAGCCGGCAATCGAAGCACTGCTCCAGCGAGCGGCCGATCAGGCTTTCCCGGCGGCTGCCGAGCAGGTTGATGGCGCTCTGGTTCGCCGCGCGGATGCGCCCGTCGCCGCCGAAGGCCAGCATGCCTTCGCTGAACAGCCCGAGGCCGTCGGGTTGCAGGTGGAAGCGCAGCAGCCACTGGTCCTCGAAATGGCGCAGGAAGTAGCAGCTCTCGATGGCCTTGGCCGACAGGTTGACCAGCGCCATGGTGTGGAACTGGCTCTGCCGCGACACGTCGCGGCGCGCCGAGGAAACGTCGAGCACCGCCAGCAGTTCGCCCTGCGGGTCGAATACCGGGCTGGCCGAGCAGGTCAGCCCGGTATGGCGGCTGCGGAAATGTTCGTCCTGGTGAATGGTCAGCGCCTGGCGCTCCACCAGGCAGGTGCCGATGCCGTTGGTGCCTTCGCGTGCCTCGCTCCAGTCGGCGCCGAGCCACAACCCGGCCTGCTCGAAGGTGCGCCGCTCGGCGGCTTCGCTGACGCAGTTGAGGATCACCCCACGGGAATCGGTGAGCAGCACCGCATGGCCGGCGCCGGACAGTTGCTGGTGCAGGCTGTTCATCTCGTCGCTGGCGATCTCCAGCACCTGCCGGTGGCGCTCGCGGACTTCGAGCATGCGCGCGTGTTCCAACACGGCCGGCGCCATGGGCTGCGCCGGGTCGAGGTGGTACTGCTCCAGGCAGCGCATCCAGGAGCGGGCGATCGACGGGTCCGCACCGGGGGCACCGGCGGGGGCCTTGCCCTCGGCCACGGTCATGACCTGGCGGGCGTGGCGGCTCAAATCGTTGGCGCGCATTCTTGTTGTTCTCCGCTTGGGGGACGGGGAGGCAGCCCCGGGTTCCAGCGAATGTTTGTAGGACAATTCGCAAGAACGCAGGACAGCATCCCCCACGCGCCCGCCCAATGCAACGCTTGGCCGACCGTCAGGTCACGACTGTCACGTTTACGGGACAAAGTGTCACGAGGCACTGCGCCAGGGGCGTGACAGCGCACTTTCCAGCGCACCGCGGAAATCCGCCCAGCCCACGGGCGGCGCGCCTTTCACTGGCATGGCCCGGCCCTTGCTCTACGCTGAATCAACGTCCTCCCCAACAAGCACAAGACCCAGGAGATCCGACCATGCGTTATGCCCATCCCGGTAGCGAAGGCGCCATCGTTTCGTTCAAGGCGCGCTACGGCAACTACATCGGCGGCGAATTCGTCCCGCCGGTGAAGGGTCAGTACTTCACCAATACCTCGCCGGTGAACGGCCAGCCCATCGCCGAATTCCCCCGCTCCACCGCCGAGGATATCGACAAGGCGCTGGACGCCGCCCACGCCGCCGCCGATGCCTGGGGCCGCACTTCGGTGCAGGACCGCTCGCTGGTACTGCTGAAAATCGCCGACCGTATCGAACAGAACCTGGAGCTGCTGGCCGTCACCGAGACCTGGGACAACGGCAAGCCGGTCCGCGAAACCCTCAACGCCGACATCCCACTGGCCGCCGACCACTTCCGCTACTTCGCCGGCTGCATCCGCGCGCAGGAAGGCAGCGCCGCCGAAATCAACGACAGCACCGTCGCCTACCACATCCATGAACCGCTGGGCGTGGTCGGCCAGATCATCCCGTGGAACTTCCCGCTGCTGATGGCCGCCTGGAAACTCGCCCCGGCCCTGGCCGCCGGCAACTGCATCGTGCTCAAGCCAGCCGAGCAGACGCCGCTGGGCATCAGCGTGCTGATGGAACTGATCGGTGACTTGCTGCCCAAGGGCGTACTCAACGTTGTCCAGGGCTTCGGCAAGGAAGCCGGTGAAGCGCTGGCCACCAGCAAGCGCATCGCCAAGATCGCCTTCACCGGCTCCACCCCGGTGGGCTCGCACATCCTCAAGTGCGCCGCCGAGAACATCATTCCGTCCACCGTGGAACTGGGCGGCAAGAGCCCGAACATCTACTTCGAAGACATCATGCAGGCCGAGCCGACCTTCATCGAGAAGGCAGCCGAGGGCCTGGTGCTGGCCTTCTTCAACCAAGGCGAGGTGTGCACCTGCCCGTCCCGCGCGCTGGTGCAGGAGTCCATCTACCCGCAGTTCATGGACGTGGTGATGAAGAAGGTGAAGGCCATCAAGCGCGGCGACCCGCTGGACACCGACACCATGGTCGGCGCCCAGGCTTCGCAGCAGCAGTACGAGAAGATTCTCTCCTACCTCGACATCGCCCAGCAGGAAGGTGCGCAGATCCTGGTCGGCGGCTCGGTCGAAAAGCTCGACGGCAATCTCTCCACCGGCTACTACATCCAGCCGACCCTGCTAAAGGGCAACAACCAGATGCGCGTGTTCCAGGAGGAAATCTTCGGGCCGGTGGTGGGCGTCACCACCTTCAAGGATGAGGCCGAGGCGCTGGCGATCGCCAACGACACCGAGTACGGCCTGGGCGCTGGCGTCTGGACCCGCGACATCAACCGCGCGTACCGCATGGGCCGTGGCATCAAGGCCGGCCGCGTGTGGACCAACTGCTACCACCTGTACCCGGCGCACGCTGCGTTCGGCGGCTATAAGAAATCCGGCGTGGGCCGCGAGACCCACAAGATGATGCTCGATCACTACCAGCAGACCAAGAACCTGCTGGTCAGCTACGACATCAACCCGCTGGGCTTCTTCTGAGTTTGTTCTGAGCCACCCGCCCGGCGCGAGCCGGGCACCTCCTCACATCGATCTTTGCGCGGCCTGCGGGCCGCGCTTTTTTATGTCCGGGAAAACGCTACCGGCGGTTGGATTTCGTAGGAGCGGACTCGAGCACGGAGCGAAGCCTGTAGGAGCGAGCCTGCTCGCGAACCCGCCCAGCTCCGGATCTGCCAGGAAATCAGTTCGCGAGCAAGCTCGCTCCTACGAAAAGCAGCTCAGCTGGCGTCGCTGCGCCACTGCCGCGGGCTCACCCCGAACCACCGGCGGAAGGCGCGGGAGAACGCACTGGTCTCGGAATATCCCAGCAGCGGCGCCAACTCGGAGATCGGCCGCTGCGGCTGGCGCAGGTAGTGCAGCGCCAGCTCACGGCGGGTGTTTTCCACGAGTTGGCTGAAACTCAGCCCCGCCTCGCGCAAGCGCCGTTGCAGCCCGGCGGTGGTGAGTTCCAGCTGCTCGGCGATGATCTCCAGCGACGGCTCGCCGTCCGCCAGCGCGAGGCGAATCTGCGTACCGGCGTCCTCCACCAGATTGGGCGCGCCGCCCTGTTCGCCCAGGCGACGGATCACGTCCTGTACCAGGAACAGCAGGTTGGCGTCGCGCTCGGGCATCTGCCGGCCGTAGAGGTCGCGCTTGGGAATCAACATTGAATTGCAGCCGCGCTGGAACAGCACCGGCGCGTCGAACACCCGGCCATGCTCCTGCCAGCCCTCAGGCCGCGCGTGCTCGAAGCTCACCGCGCGCGGCGCCCACTCGGGACCGAGCGCGTGGCGCATCAGGTTCAGCGCCATGCCCAGGGTCAGCTCGGCATCCTGGCGGCGGTCGAGGATGGCGCCATGGCGAACCTGATAGTCGAAGCGATAGCACTCGCCGCAATCCACCAGTCGGATCAGAGTGTCGTGCTGGTGATAGGGAAAGGCGGCGGCGAAGTTCTTCAGCGCCTCTTCCAGCGTCTCCGAGCACAACCCGACGTAGCCCAGAAGGCCGAGCTCACGGGGGCGGAACTGCTCGCCGTAGCGCAGCCCGAAGTTGTCGCACCCCGACTGTCGCGCAGCCTCTTCCAGCACCTGGCAGTAGTTGGTCAGCGCCAGGCTCAGGGTGGGATGCAGCAGGCGCTCCGGGTCGATGCCGGCGCGGCCGAAGACGCGGTCGATGTCGCCGCCCTGGTCGCCGATGAAGCGACCCAGGCCGCTGGCGGCGGCGGACAGCACGCCGATGTTGCTGGCCAGGGGCAGGCTCAGGCCGGACGGGGAAAACAGAGGCTGGCT
Organism: Pseudomonas sp. PDM18; assembly: GCF_014852585.1. Taxonomy (GTDB): domain Bacteria; phylum Pseudomonadota; class Gammaproteobacteria; order Pseudomonadales; family Pseudomonadaceae; genus Pseudomonas. The sequence continues at coordinate 402,324 of NZ_JACVBX010000003.1, forward strand.
CATGTCGGTTACCGATCTTGTTATGAGGCGCTCGAGGCACGTCGCACGCAGGAACAGAGGACGAAAAAACAAAGCAAATCCCGTGCCTCGCCGGTCCGTTACCAACAACCCCGACACGGCGCCGCGCCTGGCCTGCAGCTGCCACAGCACGGGGCAGAGAGGCGATTTCCGGCACCAGAAGCGGGCACCGTGCGCGCGGTGGGGCGATGGGTAACAACCAGTTGACCCTGCACGGCGAAAGCCGGTTCCAGCGGTCAAGTCTTGCGCGGCAGTACGCCACTACCATCGGGTCTCAGGTATCCGTCCACGCCCTGCGGCCCGCCCTAGTTGCGGCCTATCCCTTGCGGAGAGAGGAATAACAACAATGAGCGCATCACAACTCAAACCAACGCTTGGCACCCTGCACCTGTGGGGCCTCGCCGTGGGACTGGTGATCTCCGGCGAGTACTTCGGCTGGAGCTATGGCTGGGCCGCCGCCGGTACCCTGGGCTTCCTCGTCACCACGCTGATCGTGGCGGTGATGTACACCTGCTTCATCTTCAGCTACACCGAGTTGACCACCGCCATCCCCCACGCCGGTGGCCCCTTCGCCTACAGCCTGCGGGCCTTCGGCAAGACCGGCGGGATGATCGCCGGCATCGCCACCCTGATCGAATTCGTCTTCGCCCCGCCGGCCATCGCCATGGCCATCGGCGCCTACCTCAACGTGCAGTTCCCCGGCCTCGATCCGAAGTGGGCGGCCACCGGCGCCTACTTCATCTTCATGACCCTGAATATCCTCGGTGTAAGCATCGCCGCCACCTTCGAACTGGTGGTGACCGTGCTGGCGGTAGCCGAGTTGCTGGTGTTCATGGGTGTGGTCGCACCGGGCTTCAGCTTCAGCAACTTCGTGCTCAACGGCTGGGCCGGCTCGGATGTATTCGGTTCCACCGCCATGGCCGGCATCTTCGCCGCGATCCCGTTCGCCATCTGGTTCTTCCTCGCCATCGAGGGCGCTGCCATGGCGGCCGAGGAGGCGAAAGACCCGAAACGCACCATCCCGCGCGCCTACATCGCCGGCATCCTGACCCTGGTGACCCTGGCCATCGGCGTGATGATCTTCGCCGGCGGCGTGGGCGACTGGCGCGCCCTGTCGAACATCAACGACCCGCTGCCGCAGGCCATGAAAGCGGTGGTGGGCAACAACTCGACCTGGATGCACATGCTGGTGTGGATCGGCCTGTTCGGCCTGGTGGCGAGCTTCCACGGCATCATCCTGGGTTACTCGCGGCAGTTCTTCGCCCTGGCCCGCGCCGGCTTCCTGCCGCGCAGCCTGGCCAAGCTGTCGCGCTTCCAGACCCCGCACCGCGCCATCCTCGCCGGTGGCGCCGTGGGCATCGCGGCGATCTTCAGCGACGGCCTGATCAGCCTGCAGGGCATGACCCTGACCGCGGCGATGATCACCATGAGCGTGTTCGGCGCCATCGTCATGTACATCATGAGCATGTTCAGCCTGTTCAAACTGCGCCGCAGCGAGCCGGACCTGGAGCGCAGCTTCCGTGCGCCGGGCTACCCGGTGGTGCCGGCCATCGCGCTGGTCCTGGCGCTGGTCTGCCTGGCTGCGATGCTATGGTTCAATAGCGTGATCGCCTCGGTGTTCCTGGTGCTGATGATCGGCGGCTGCTCCGTCTGCAGCATCGTCATCAGCCTCAATCGCGGCACCGACGCATCGTTCGCCAGTCAGGGTTGAGGAGAAGCGCCATGTCCGGATTCGTCCACAGTGTCGGTGGCCAGACCTGGCGCTTCGACAGCCTGCGCGAGGTGATGGCCAAGGCCAGCCCGGCGCGCTCCGGCGACCGCCTCGCCGGGGTCGCCGCAGGCAGCGACGCCGAGCGCGTCGCCGCGCAGATGGCGCTGGCCGACATCCCGCTCAAGCACTTCCTCGACGAGGCGCTGATCCCCTACGAGAGCGATGAAGTCACCCGACTGATCATCGACAGCCACGACCGCCAGGCCTTCGCGCCGGTCAGCCACCTCACGGTGGGCGGCCTGCGCGACTGGCTGCTCGGCGATGCCGCCGACGAAGCCAGCCTGCGCGCCCTGGCGCCTGGACTGACGCCGGAAATGGCAGCCGCAGTGTCGAAGATCATGCGCGTGCAGGACCTGGTGCTGGTCGCGCAGAAGATCCGCGTGGTCACCCGCTTCCGCAACACCCTGGGGCTGCGCGGGCGCATGTCCACGCGGCTGCAACCCAACCACCCGACGGACGACCCCGCCGGCATCGCCGCCAGCGTGCTCGACGGCCTGCTCTACGGCAACGGCGACGCCATGCTCGGCATCAACCCGGCCACCGACAGCCTGCAGTCGATCTGCACCCTGCTGGAGATGCTCGACGCGATCATCCAGCGCTACGAGATTCCCACCCAGTCCTGCGTGCTCACCCACGTCACCAGCTCCATCGAGGCGATCAACCGGGGCGCGCCGCTGGACCTGGTGTTCCAGTCCATTGCCGGCACCGAAGCGGCCAACGCCAGCTTCGGCGTGAGCCTGTCGATCCTCCAGGAAGGCTACGAAGCCGGGCTGTCGCAGAAACGCGGCACGCTGGGCGACAACCTCATGTACTTCGAGACCGGCCAGGGCAGCGCGCTGTCGGCCAACGCCCACCACGGCGTTGACCAGCAGACCTGCGAGGCCCGCGCCTATGCAGTGGCACGGCACTTCAAGCCATTCCTGGTGAACACCGTGGTCGGCTTCATCGGCCCGGAGTACCTGTACAACGGCAAGCAGATCATCCGCGCCGGCCTGGAAGACCACTTCTGCGCCAAGCTGCTCGGCGTGCCCATGGGTTGCGACATCTGCTACACCAACCACGCCGAGGCCGACCAGGACGACATGGACATGCTCCTGACCCTGCTCGGCGTGGCCGGCATCAACTTCATCATGGGCATCCCCGGCTCCGACGACGTGATGCTCAATTACCAGACCACCTCCTTCCACGACGCGCTCTACGTGCGACAGACGCTGGGCCTGCGCCCGGCGCCGGAATTCGAGGCGTGGCTAGCGCGCATGGAAATCCTCCGCCAGCAGGACGGCCGGATACACATGGCCAGCCAGTTGCCCGGCGCCTTCCGCCATGCGCTCGCGCAACTGTCCTAAGTTGAGGAGTCTTCGATGAGCGACAGCTTCACCCCCAACCCCTGGCAGGAATTGCGTCGACTGACCGCCGCGCGCATCGCCCTCGGCCGCGCCGGCACCAGCCTGCCGACCGGCGCGCAGCTGGACTTCCAGTTCGCCCACGCCCAGGCGCGCGATGCCGTGCACCTGCCCTTCGACCGCGACGGCCTCGCCGCGCAACTGGCCGAGCGCGGCCGCGAAACCTTGCTGCTGCACAGCGCCGCCGCCGACCGCGACACCTACCTGCAACGCCCGGACCTGGGCCGCCGGCTGAACGAAGAATCGGCGGACATCCTGCGACGCCACGCCGACCGCCACCCGCAGGGCTACGACCTGGCCGTGGTGATTGCCGACGGTCTTTCGTCACTGGCCGTGCAACGTCACAGCCTGCCCTTCCTCGAACGCATGGAAGAACAGGCGCGCAACGAAGGCTGGAGCCTGTCGCCGGTGGCGCTGGTGCAACAGGGCCGGGTCGCGGTAGCCGACGAAGTCGCCGAGCTGCTGCGGGCGAAGATGGTGGTGATCCTGATCGGCGAACGCCCCGGCCTGTCCTCGCCCGACAGCCTGGGCCTGTATTTCACCTGGGCGCCGAAGGTCGGCCTGAACGACGCCTACCGCAACTGCATCTCCAACGTGCGCCTGGAAGGCCTGAGCTATGGCCTTGCCACACACCGCCTGCTCTACCTGATGCGCGAAGCCTGTCGCCGGCAGCTGTCGGGGGTGAACCTGAAGGACGAGGCGGAGCTCCCGGCACTGGAGGGCGAGAACCTCGGCACACCGGGCAACTTCCTCATCAGCGGCTGAGCCCGGCCGCCCCGCAACGCCCGCAGCGTGAACGCGACCACATGCCGCGCAGCGGGTCGCCGTCTTTAAGAATCGTCTTAAATCACCCCCGCCACCCGTCGCGATAAAAACCAGGCCATCAAGGACCGTGCCTGGCGCACGAAAGGAAGCGCCAGCGCATGGCGTTTCATGACGATGGCGAGACGATGGACTCACCCAAGACTCAGTTGCATGCTCGTGTCAGCCCCCAACCTGTTCAGCGTGGCTTCACCCTGATCGAAGCGATGGTGACCATCGCGATCCTGGCGATCCTGCTGGGCATCGCGGTGCCCTCCTTCGACCTGCTGATCAATCGCAACCGCGCGCAGAGTACCGGTAAGCAATTGGTCGCGGTGCTTCAGTACGCCCGCGCCCAGGCGCAGATCGGGCACCAGCCGGTGCGGGTGACGCCGCAGAGCAGCGGCGACTGGACTTCGGAGCTGAGCGTCGGTCGACTGCGCGGCGGCGACCTGCAGGGCCATCGAGAGATAGAGTTGCGCAGGACCCGACTCGACGAATCCGCAAAGGTGCTCATTACCCAGAAGCCGACCGTTGCGCTGGAGTTCGACGGCAACGGCATCGCTACCGGCGGCGGCAACTTCCCGCGGGTCTTCACCCTCACTGCCGGCAGCTACTCGAGCAAGGTCTGCCTGCAACGCGGCGGAGCGGTGGGGCCATGCGACTGACGCGCCGATCCCATGCCGCCCAGCGGGGCTTCTATCTGATCGAGGTCATGGTGGCAGTGATGCTCACCAGCGTCGCCCTGCTCGGCCTGCTGGCCCTGCAGAGCCGCAGCATCGCCTATGGCCACGACAGCCAGCAGCGGCAGAACGCCCTGCTGCTGGCCGCCGACCTCGCCCGCAGCATCCAGGCCAATCGCGAGGCGCTGGTCAGCAAGGGCAAGCTCAGTACCGACGCGGCCTACCTGGTCCCGGCCGGCAGCAGCTTCCCCAGCCTCGGCAGCGGCCAGAGCTGCGCCACCAGCGGCCTGGGCAAGGCGGACCGGGCCAAGCGCGAACTGGCCTGCTGGGTCGAACAGTTACGCCTGAAGCTCAACACCGACGATGCGCTGTTGGGTGATGCCACCTTCATCTGCCCCAGCCGCGACGGCAAGGCCTGCGACGCCGGTTCGCGCCAGCCGCTGCTGCTGATCCAGCTGGCCTGGCACAGCCGCAACTGCCAGGCCGGCAGCCCGACCACCGCTGACGATGACGACGCGGCCTGCCTTTCCGGCAGCGATGCCGGCGGCGTCGAACGCTACCGACTGAGCTTCCAGCCATGACCCTGCATCGCCAGAGCGGCCTGTCCCTGATCGAGCTGATGGTCGCCATTGCGCTGGGCGTGATGGTGCTGCTGGGCGTGCTGCAGATCTACCTGTCGGGCAGCGACCACGCCGCCTTCAACCATGCCCAGCAGCAGAACCAGGCCAATGCCCGCTTCATCCTCGACCTGCTGCAGCGCGAGAGCGGGCAGGCCGGCTACAGCGCCTGGGTGCGCCACGCCACCGATGCCGATGCGCAGCAGTACGACTTCGTCATCGACCGCGAGGGGCCCTTCCCCGCCCTGACCGACACGGCCACCGGCTGCATCTTCGGCGCCGGCAAGGTCGCCAGCCTGGATGCCGGCGGACGCGGCCTGTGCCTGCGCTACCAGCGCCCCCAGCGCAGCGATGCGCAGGTCCACCAGGATTGCACCGGCGCCTCGCTCTACAGCGATGACGACGCGGGCAATCCGCAGGTATTGGTCAGCCATCTGCGCCTGGTCGACGGCGAGCTGCTGTGCAAGACCAACAACGCCTTGTCCGCCGGCGAGGTCGCCCTTGCCAACGGCATCCACGACCTCATGTTCGCAGTCGGCTCGACCAACCAGCTCCGCGCCGGCCTGGTGCTCACCTCGACCCGTGCATTGCTGCCCGAAATCTGCACCTACCAGGACCCGCTGAACCCCGCGACGACGAAGAGCACCGGCGCGCGCGGCCTGTGCAGCGCCTTCACGCAGACGCTCTACCTGAGGAATCAGCCATGAACCGGCAACGCGGCCAGACTCTGCTGATCGCCCTGCTCATGCTACTGGCGCTGAGCATCCTGACCCTGGGCAACCTGCGCAGCGGCTTGCTGCTGGACAACAGCCTGGCCGAGTCAAGGGACTACCAGGCGGCGCTGGGCGGCGCCGATTCGGCGATCAGCGAAGCCCTGGACCGGACCCGCTACAGCCCGACGATGGCCGTGGGCGAGGCCGACACCTGCATCAGCACCGCGCAGAGCCAGCAACAGATACTGCTGTGCGACCGACTCTGGCTCGAACCAGACAATGCCGCCAGCAGCGCACTGCTGACACGGGCGCGCACCTACCGAGGCAACGACCTGGCCAATCCCGACCAATTGGCGGAACTGAGCAGCGCGCCGCGCTGGTACGTCGCCGCGCAATGCGAGAGCCGCTCCTCAAGCGCCATGGCCGACTGCCTGGCGGGCAACGGCACCTTGCTGCTGCAGATGAATGCCCTGTCCACCGGCATCACCGACCAGGCCCTGGTCCGACTACAGGAGTACGCCCGTGTCCAGCGCTGACCCGTTCCGCTCGCCGCCCCGTCTCGCCGCGCTGGCCGGCCTGGCGATGCTGCTCACTGGCGCGGGGGCGCAAGCCGCAGCCCCGAGCCAGGCGCCGCTGTTCCTGGTGGAAGGCGTCTCGCCCAACCTGATCGTCACCCTCGACGACTCCGGCAGCATGACCAGCGCCTACACCCCGGATGGCATGAGCTCCTACAGCATCGCCAACCGTTCCACCGCCTACAACCCGATGTACTACAACCCCGACATCACCTACGAGGCACCGTGGAAGGTCACCTTCAGCGGCGGCCGGATCGTCAGCGAGCGCTACGTCACCAGTTTCGATAAGGCCTACTACGATGGCTTTCTCACCAACCAGACCGGCACCGTCGACCTGAACCGCAATACCGGCAACGGCTACAGCCAGAACGCAACCCAGGCGGTCAACAGCACCGACAGCTACCAGCGCTACGCCCACTACTACCAGTTCAACGCGTCCTGCACGCATGCGCGCAATGTGGCCACCAGCAGCCTCAGTGCCGTGCAGAACTGCGCGGCGGACTCGTCGTTCACCAGTGCCAACGCCTGCACCCGCACCTGCTTCACCCCGCACTGGGTCAGCACGGCGGAAGAAAAGCAGAACTACGCCAACTGGTTTTCCTTCTACCGTACCCGCCAGCTCGCCACGCGCACCGCCGCCAACCTGGCGCTATTCGACCTGCCCGAGCACATCCGGGTGACCTGGCAGGCGCTGAACAGCTGCTACAACACCAACTTCAACATGAGCTCCACGGCCTGCGGCAACCAGACCCTTGCGACCTTCGCCGGCCAGCACAAGGCGGACTTCTTCAACTTCACCAGCCGCCTCGCAGCCAGTGGCGGCACGCCCCTGGGAACGGCGCAGAATCGGGTCAACAACTACCTGAGCAACACCACCGCCTATAACCCCTATGCCCGCGCGCCGGGCAGCCCCCGCGACGTTAAGACCGAATACGCCTGCCGGCCCAGCTACCACCTGCTGATGACCGATGGCTTCGGCGACGGCTCCGGCGGCAGCAACGCCGACGGCACAGCGCGAACCCTGCCCGACGGCACCGCCTTCGCCGCAACGGCGCCCTATCAGGACAAATGGTCGAACACCCTTGCCGACAATATCTTCCTCGGCTGGGCCACCGATGCCCGTCCCGACCTGGAAAACAAGGTTCCGCCGCGCTTTCGCGACGGCAACGACTACTGGAACCCGAAGAATGACCCGGCCACCTGGCAGCACATCACCACCTACACCGTGGGCCTGGGGCTCGGCCCGACGCTGAAGTACCTGCAGTGGGACGGCGACACCTACTCCGGTTCCTATCCGCAACTGCTCGACGGCACCCGGAGCTGGCCAAACCCGAGCGCCAGCACCAGCCTCGACGGCATGACCGTCACCGCCAACGAAGGCAAGGTGGCTGCACTCTGGCACGGAGCCCTCAACTCCCGCGGCGAGTTCTTCAGCGCCGACTCCACCAGCGAACTGGTGAAGGCCTTCCAGGCCATCGTCAGCAGCATCTCCAGCAACCAGCTAGCGGTGGCCGCTGCCGGCGCCAGCTCCACCTCGCTGAGCACCGACACCCATCTCTATCGCGCCAGCTACCAACCCACCGATTGGAGCGGCGACATCCTGCAATACCGCCTGGACGCCAAGGGCAATGCCCAGGCGAACTCCGCGCTGTCGTTCCGCAACCAGCTCAACCAGCGCTCACCGACCAGCCGCAGCATCTACACCAATACCGCGTCGGACAGTGCCAAGGGCCACCTGCAGGCGTTTACCTGGGGCAACCTGGCGGCCCAGCAACAACAGTTGCTCAACCGCGCTCCGGGTACCCAGCGTGAAGACCATCTGGGAGAGAAGCGCGTCGCCTGGCTGCGCGGCGACCGCAGTGACGAAGGCGACACCTTCCGCGCTCGCAACCATCTGCTGGGCGACATCATCTACTCCTCGCCCGTGGTCGTCGGCCCGCCGTCCGCCGTCACCTACTACCTGGAGAAGGCCTCCGGTGCGACCGGCTACGACGCCTTCCGACAGGCCAGCGCCAATCGCGAGAGTCGCCTCTACGTCGGCGCCAACGACGGCATGCTGCACGCCTTCGACGAGACCGGCCGGGAACGCTGGGCCTTCATTCCCGCCGCCGTGTTCGGGCAGCTCAACTACCTCTCCGACACCCGCTACGCCGCGCGCTCGGAAGAGGAAAACACCAACAGCCTGCACCGCTTCTATGTCGACGGCAGCGCGGTCACCCGCGACGTGCATTTCGATGGCAGCTGGCACACCGTGCTGGTCATGGCGCCCGGGCGCGGCGGGCGCGGCCTGTTCGCCCTGGACATCACCAACGCCGACCAACCCCGCCTGCTCTGGGAATACGCAGGCAGCGCCAGCAGCGAGAACGGCAAGGACATCGAATTCGGCTACATACTCGATCGGCCGGTGATCACCATCTCCGACGGCGTTGCCTATGTGCTCACCGGCAATGGATACGACACCGCCAAGGGCTACTCGCTGTCGATCCGCCTGGAGGATGGGCGCATCAGCGCTGCCAGCCAGTCCGCCGCCGGCGATGGCGAGGTGGGCAGCACGGTCACCTGGACCCGCGCCGACAGTCCCGGCGAACTCGCCCAGCGCTACTACGGCAGCCTGCAGGGCCAGCTCTACCGGCAAACCGGCCTCGACCGCGCTTCCAGCCTGCTCGCCAGCATTCCCGCCAGCCGCAACCAGCCGCTGAGCGCCGCCGCGGAAGTCACCCAGCATCCACGCGGCGGGCAACTGGTGATCGCCGGCACCGGCAAGTACTTCGAGGGAGGCGACAAGGAAGGCGCCGTCAGCCGCCAGTCCCTCTATGGCTTCTGGGACCAGACCGACTACCTCGCCCACGTCGACGGAGCCGGCGCGCCTACCGCACTGAGCAAACTTTCTGATCTGCAGGCCCAGACGCTGACCCTGGAAACCGTCACCCACAGCGCCGGCACCAGCGAGGTCCGCCAGTTGAGCAGCATCCCTGTGGCCTGGGACAGCAGTGGCAAACGCGGCGTTGGAATCCGTGGCTGGTACTTCGACCTGGCCGATGGCGAGCGAGTCCTCGACCAGCCCTTCATGCTCGGCGACGTGCTGTTCGTCACCGTCGGCCAACCCAACGCCGACCCCTGCAGCGCCGGCATCACCTACTGGCTGCTGGCAGTGAACCCGAAGACCGGCGGCGCGCTGGACTTCAACGTGTTCGACCTGGTGGGCGACGGTTCCTTCAGCGAGACCGCCAGCGGCATGCGCATCGACGGACCGGTGACCCGCATCGGCGACAGCCTCTACACACCGGATGGAAGCCGCCTCCCCGTGCAACTGTTCAACCCGGTGAATCAGGGTCGCTTCAACTGGCGGATCATGAACTACAACCTGCCCGTGAGTTACCCATGAGAACCCTGCCTTCGGTACCCGCGCCACACACCCTGAAAGCTGGCGGATTCACTCTGATCGAACTGATGGTGGTGGTTTCCATCCTGGCCCTGCTCGCCGGTATCGCCATTCCCAGCTACCGCCAGTTCATCCTGCGCGCCAACCGCAGCGAGGCGCAGACCCTGCTGCGCGATGCCGCCGCCCAGCAGGAGCGCTACCTGGCGCAATACAGCAAGTACACCGACGATCCCGCGAAGCTGGCGTTCACCTACCCGCTCACGGCCGACGGCAAGCGACTCTCGACGCACCAGCTGTACGAACTGGCCGCCGAACATCCCGACGGCGATACACGCCGCTACCGGCTGACTGCCCGACGCCGGGGCGCCCAGTTGCGCGACCCGGACTGCGGCGACTTCACCCTGGACGAGCGCGGCACCCGCGGCGTCAGCGTGGGCAGCGTCGACAGCTGCTGGCGCTGATCAAACGCTCGCTTGGATTGCGCTTTCCACAATTTCTGGTGCAGCATCGGACCAATGGCTATCCGCTGGCATAGCCCCTGCATTGCCATACCAGCCCATCCACCTCCGCCGAGGCCCGCTTATGCGCATCGTGCAAGCCACGCTCGACCACCTCGATCTGCTCGCGCCGCTGTTCGTCAAATACCGCGAGTTCTACGGCATGCTCCCCTACCCCGAATCCTCGCGGAAATTCCTCGAGAAGCGCCTGCGCCGCAAGGAATCGGTGATCTACCTGGCCCTGCCGGATGACGACGACAGCAAGCTGCTGGGTTTCTGCCAGCTCTACCCGAGCTACTCCTCGCTGTCGCTCAAGCGCGTGTGGATCCTCAACGACATCTACGTCGCCGAAGAGGCGCGCCGCCAACTGGTCGCCGACCACCTGCTGCAGACCGCCCGGCAGATGGCCCGCGAGACCCAGGCCGTGCGCATGCGCGTGTCCACCAGCGTCAACAACGAGGTGGCGCAGAAGGTCTACGAGTCCATCGGTTTCCGCGAGGACAGCGAGTTCAAGAACTACATCCTGCCGATCAGCGACGACCTCAACTGAGGCCCAGCTCCAAGGTGCGGGGCGGCCCGCTGGCATCGGCGGGCCGGGCGCATTAAAGTGCCATCAGTGCACTTGTTGCGGCCTCCGCTTGAAGGGATCACATGCGTATTTCCCTGCTTGTTCTGCGCACCGCCTGTCTCTGTTTCGCCATCCTGGGCGCCAACGCCCAGGCCCAGACCCTGCGCGTCGCCACCCTGGAGTGGGCCCCTTACGTCGGTAGCGACCTGCCGGGCAACGGGCTGGCCAGCCGCATACTCAGCGAAGCCCTGGCGCTCAATGGCGACAAAGCCGAACTGGTCTTCCTGCCCTGGCAACGAGCCCTCAACGAAACCCGCGAAGGCCGTTTCGACGCACTGATGCCGGCTTATTTGTCGCCGGACCGCAGCCAGGACTTCTACACCTCGATGCCGTTGCTGGACTCCCAGCTCGGCTTCTTCCGCCGTCGCGACCGCGCCCTGCCGATCAACCCGCGCGACCTCGACACCTTGCGCCCCTACCGCATCGGCGTGGTACGCGGTTACGTCAATCAGGAAAGCTTCGACGACGCCGACTTCCTCAACAAGGACGTGGTCAGCAGCGACTGGCAGAACCTGGAGAAACTGCTGCGCGGGCGCATCGACCTGGCCGTGGTGGACCGCTACACCGGCTACCAGTTGCTCAGCCAGAACGCCCCGGCGCTGCGTGAGCAACTGGAGTTCGTCGAACCGCCGCTGGAGGTCAAGCCGCTCTACGTGCTGGTGCCGAAGAAGCGCGCAGAAGGCGAAGCCCTGGCCGCCAGCCTCGACCGCGGCCTGCGCACCCTGCGCCGCAGTGGCCGCCTTCAGCAACTGATTGCCGAGGCCCGCCTGGAAAACGCAATGAACACCCGAGAAGTCGCCGCGCATCCGCTGGCCGAGCAGTTGCCAGCGACCAGCAACCAACACGGCGCCGCACTTTCGCCTCGGACCCAGACGAGCCTGCTGAGCTGGCAGGCAAGCCTGCTCTGACGTCCCAGAAGGCGCTGCGCCGGCATTTGTCACAAGGCGTTGCCGCGCTCACAGCGACAGGATTTTCACGCAGAAGCTGTAATATCCTCCCGCGGACCTCCCTCGCAGGATACGACGGAGCGCGCCCCCGGCAGCCTGGCCGAGCCTTATAATAGGCGGCCCGGCCGTTCACCTTGTTGTCAGACAGGCTTCTCATGGAATTCAACCCGATCGACCTGATTCTCCACCTCGACTCCTACCTGTCGCTGGCGGTAGCCAACTATGGCACCTGGATCTACGCCATCCTCTTCCTGGTGATCTTCTGCGAAACCGGCCTGGTGGTGACGCCCTTCCTGCCGGGCGACTCCCTGCTCTTCATCGCCGGCGCCATCTGCGCCACCGGCGGCATGGACCCGTGGATGCTCGGCGGCCTGCTGCTGCTCGCGGCGATCAGCGGCGACAGCACCAACTACGTGATCGGCCGAACCCTGGGAAAGCGCCTGTTCAGCAACCCGAACTCCAAGGTCTTCCGCCGCGACTACCTGGACCAGACCCACGCCTTCTACGAACGCCACGGTGGCAAGACCGTGACCCTGGCGCGCTTCCTGCCCATCGTGCGGACCTTCGCCCCCTTCGTCGCCGGCATGGCCTACATGCCCTACGCACGCTTCCTGTTCTTCAGCGTGGCCGGCAGCATCGCCTGGGTCGGCGGCCTGGTGACCCTGGGCTTCTTCTTCGGCAACGTGCCGTTCATCAAACAGAACCTCTCGGTGATGATCGTCGCCATCATCGCCTTCTCCCTGGTGCCCATGCTGATCGGCTTCATCCGCCACAAGCTGCGCCCCTCGGCCAAGGCCCAGCCCGGCGAGCACTGATCCCCCATGTGGTCCTTCAGCGCCTGGCACCGCCGGCGCTTCCTCGCCCGCTATCCGCTCGATGCACAGCTATGGGCGCAGGTGCGCCGGCACCTGCCAATCCTCGACGGTCTGAGCGAAGAGGAGCTGCGCCGGCTCGGCGAGCGGGCGCTGCTGTTCCTGCGCGACAAGCGCCTCTCGCCGCTGCCGGGCATCGAACTGGATGACTACCGCCGCCTGCTGCTGGCTACGCAGGCCGAGCTTCCGCTGCTGCACCTGCCGGACCTGAACTGGTACGGCGGTTTCCATGAGCTGGTGCTCTACCCCGACGACTTCGTCAGCCCGCAGAAGCACCGCGACCCCGCGGGCGTCATGCACGAATTCGACGACGAGCGCGCCGGTGAAACCTCGCTGCAGGGCCCGGTGATCCTCGCCTGGCCTGGCGTGGAAAGCGGCGGCGGCTGGGAAGCCTACAACCTGGTGATCCACGAACTGGCGCACAAGCTCGACATGCTCAATGGCGATGCCAACGGGATGCCACCGCTGCACCGCGACATGCGCGTCGCCGACTGGGCCACCGCGATGCAGGCCGCCTACGACGACCTGAACCGCCAGCTCGACCACAACCCGCAGGCGCACACCGCCATCGACCCGTACGCGGCGGAGAATCCGGCAGAGTTCTTCGCCGTCACCAGCGAATACTTCTTTACCGCTCCGGACCTCCTTCAGGCGGCCTATCCCAAAGTCTATGAACAGCTTTCGCTGTTCTACCGGCAAGATCCCCTCGCGCGCCTGCACAGGCTGCAGGCCGAGCACCCCGAATATCAGGAAACTCAGGCCCACTAGGCGATGTCTGTGGCTTGGACACGGCAATCTGCCTATAATCCGCCGCACTTTTTCGGCCCGACCACTATCTGGAGTCGTCCATGAGCTACAGCAGCATCCCGGCTGGCAAAGACCTGCCGAACGACATTTACGTCGCCATCGAGATCCCGGCCAACCACGCGCCGATCAAGTACGAAATCGACAAGGACACCGACTGCCTGTTCGTCGACCGTTTCATGGCCACCCCGATGTTCTACCCGGCCAACTACGGCTTCATCCCGAACACCCTGGCCGACGACGGTGACCCCCTGGACGTGCTGGTCGTGACCCCGTACCCGGTCGCTCCGGGCTCCGTGATCCGCGCCCGTCCGGTTGGCGTGCTGAACATGAGCGACGAAGCCGGCGGCGACGCCAAGCTGATCGCCGTACCGCACGACAAGCTGACCGTCCTGTACAAGGACGTGAAGGAATACACCGACCTGCCGGCCCTGCTGCTGGAGCAGATCAAGCACTTCTTCGAGAACTACAAGGATCTCGAGAAGGGCAAGTGGGTGAAGGTCGAAGGCTGGGGCGACGCCGCCCAGGCTCACGACTACATCACCAAGGCCGTCGCCGCCTTCCAGGCCAAGTGATGGTGGCGCGGGTGACCGCGCCGTGAAGAGCCCCGCCCTGGCGGGGCCTTTTCATGACCGGGATTAGGCTTTTCGTCCCGACTTTGCTACCATCTGCGCCCCCGCACGCAGCCCGCTGCGCTGCCACAGAATCAAGGCGGTCCGCCCTACCAGAAGTAAGGTTGGACCACCCCCTGAAAGCCGGCCACAAGCCGGCTTTTTTAATGCCTGCGATTTGGCCCGCGCAGCCTGCGCGATTCCCCGCCAGACCGCTCGCCGGCCAATGCGCTGCTGTCACCGGCCAGGCATAAGATCGAATTATTCCCCCCCGGTCCGCTGTCATGAAACGCTCTCCATCCCTGCTGCTTGCCCTGCTGCTGACTTCCCCCGCGCTTGCCCAGGCGCAGGCGCAGGCGGCGGAGTGGACGCTGGCCAAGAACCAGGACGGCGTGCAGGTTTACCTGAGCGAGGTGCCCGGCTCGCGCTACAAGAGCTTTCGCGGCGTCACCCTGGTGAAGGCCGACGTCGCCACCCTCGGCCACCTGCAGGAAAACCTGCGCGTCTCCTGTGCCTGGCTGTACTCCTGTGCTCAGATGCGCCTGCTCAAGTACAGCGACGAAGCCATCTGGGTCTACCTCGATACCAAGCTACCCTGGCCCGCCGCCCCGCGCGACCTGGTGCTGAAGGTGCGCACCGAGGAAACCCCGGACGGCGGCATGATCCGCCACCTGCAGGCCGCGCCAGACTACCTCCCGCCGGTGAAGGACCGCATCCGCGTGCCCAGCGTCTCGGGCACTTGGCAGATGGTTCCCAAGGGCCCGAAGCTCACCGAAGTCACCTACGAAATGCGCGGCGAACCGGGCGGCAGCGTGCCGTCGTGGCTGGCGAACCAGTTCGTGGTGGATGCGCCGTTCGAGTCGCTGCGCATGTTGAAAGTGGTGGCGGAACACCAGGGCGTGCGCGACGGCGGCTACTAGCAAGTTGGTCCGACAGTAGTGCGGGCAAGGCTGGCGGCGGAGCTCGCTGCGTGCCCGAAGATTTGCCCGCAAAGCCCGTCTCTGCTAGTGTCGCGAGGTTTCCGAATACCCCCGCCGAGATGTCCGCATGGCCCGCAAGAAAGCTTCCCTCGACTTCGAACAGTCCCTCGCCGAGCTGCAAACGCTGGTGGAGCGCCTGGAAAGCGGCGAGCTGTCGCTGGAGGATTCGCTGGGTGCCTTCGAGCAGGGCATCCGCCTGACCCGCGACTGCCAGGCAGCGCTGACCCAGGCGGAGCAGAAGGTGCAGATCCTTCTGGAACGCGACGGCGAGCTGAGCGAAGCGTCCTTCGATCCGGAAGGCGAAGACGCATGATCGCCGCGTACCAAGCGCGCTGTACGGCGCGTGTCGATGCTGCGCTGGAAAAACTCTTCGTCGCCCCCCGTGAAGAACTCACGCGTATCTACGCCGCCATGCGCTATAGCGTGGTCAACGGTGGCAAGCGCGTGCGTCCACTGCTGGCCTACGCGGCCTGCGAAGCCCTGGGTGGCGAGGCCGAACGCGCCGATGGCGCGGCCTGCGCGGTAGAGCTGATCCACGCCTACTCCCTGGTGCACGACGACCTGCCGGCCATGGACGACGACGACCTGCGCCGCGGCCAGCCGACCACCCACATCGCCTTCGACGAAGCCTGCGCGATCCTCGCCGGCGACGGCCTGCAGGCGCTGGCATTCGAGGTGATCGGTAACGCCCGGCTCAATCCGCAGGATGCCCAGACCCGTCTGGACATGCTGCTGGCCCTGACCCGCGCCGCCGGTTCCGCCGGCATGGTCGGCGGCCAGGCCATCGACCTCGAATCCGTGGGCCGCAGGATCGACCAGGCGGCGCTGGAAACCATGCACCGGCACAAGACCGGCGCGCTGATCGAAGCCAGCGTGCAGCTTGGCGCCCTGGCCAGCGGCCGCGCCGACGCCACGTCCCTGGAAGCCCTGCGCCGTTATGCCGAGGCCGTGGGCCTGGCGTTCCAGGTGCAGGACGACATCCTCGACGTGGAAAGCGATACCGCCACCCTCGGCAAGACCCAAGGCAAGGATCAGGCCCATGACAAGCCGACCTACCCCGCTCTGCTCGGTCTCGACGCCGCCAAGGCCTACGCCCTGGCCCTGCGCGACCAGGCGCTGGCCGCACTGGAAGGTTTCGGCGACAGCGCCGAGCCGCTGCGCGCGCTCGCCCGCTATATAGTCGAACGCCGCAACTGATCTCCTCGGCACGCGCATTGCGTGTGCAAATCCCGTGAATCGCCCATTGCGATGACCGCTCGCCGGTGCTTCACTGCATTAGCGGGATTTCGTATACCATATCCGACAAAATCCACCTGACCGGACTGCATCGTGCCGCTACGCAACGCCCCCAACCTGGGTATCGTCCCCTCCGCCTCGGAGACCATTGCCAAGCACCTGCGCGAGGCGATCATTTCTGGCCAGATGGCGGAAAACGAGCCAATTCGCCAGGACGACATCGCGCAGATCTTCAACGTCAGCAAGATCCCCGTGCGCGAAGCGCTCAAGCGCCTGGAAGCCGAAGGCCTGGTGGAGTTCCAGCGCAACAAGGGCGCGCTGGTGACGAAGATTTCCGAGCCGGAACTAGCGCAGATGTTCGAGGTGCGTGTCGTCCTCGAAGCACAGGCAATCCGCCTCGCGGTGCCCAACATGACCGCCGAGACGTTCGAGCGCGCCGAGCGTATCTGTGCCGAGTTCGTCGGCGAGGACGATGTCGGCCGCTGGGCAGAACTGAACTGGGAACTGCATGCCTGCCTCTATGAGCCGGCGCAGCGTCCCTACCTGGTTGGCCTGATCCGCTCGATCCACGACAAGCTGGAGCGCTACCTGCGCATGCAGATGAGCCTGTCCTCCGGCAAGGAACGCGCCGACCACGAGCACCATGACATCCTCGACGCCTGCCGTGCCGGCGATGGCGAGCTGGCAGCGCGCCTGCTGGAAGAGCACATCAACGGCGTCTGCCGCACGCTCTACGAGCACCTGCCGAACCGGCCGACGCCGAGTTAGACAAAACTGTCCGCTGTGCCGATTTCATCATCGGCCCAGCGGAAAACCCTCAAGCTGCAATCCCCTCCTCGCGCCACCCTAGGGTCAACAACAAGACACCCCAGGTGGCAGCATGAAACGCATCCAGGTTCTCGATTCCCACACCGGCGGCGAACCCACTCGCCTGGTGCTCGACGGCTTTCCCGACCTGGGCAAGGGCAGCATGGCCGAACGCCGCGCGCTGCTGGCCGAACAGCACGACAGCTGGCGCGCCGCGACCGTGCTGGAGCCACGCGGCAGCGACGTACTGGTCGGCGCGCTGCTCTGCGAGCCGGTGGACCCGAGCGCCTGCGCCGGCGTGATCTTCTTCAACAATACAGGCTACCTGGGCATGTGCGGCCACGGCACCATCGGCCTGGTGGTCTCGCTGGCGCACCTGGGACGCATCGGCCCCGGCACGCACAAGATCGAGACGCCGGTCGGCACCGTCGAAGCGACCCTGCACGACGACCGCTCGGTGAGCGTGCGCAACGTCCCCTCCTACCGCTACCGCAAGCAAGTGCCGGTGCAAGTGCCTGGCCATGGGCTGGTGCACGGCGACATCGCCTGGGGCGGCAACTGGTTCTTCCTGATCTCCGATCACGGCCTGCGCGTCGCCGGCGACAACCTCGACGAGCTGACTGCCTACACGGTCGCCGTGCAGAAGGCGCTGGAAGACCAGGGTATCCGTGGCGAAGACGGCGGGCTGATCGACCACATCGAACTGTTCGCCGACGACCCCGAAGCGGACAGCCGCAACTACGTGCTCTGCCCCGGCAAGGCCTACGACCGCTCGCCCTGCGGCACCGGCACCAGCGCCAAGCTGGCCTGCCTGGCCGCCGACGGCAAGCTCGCCGCCGGCGCCGCCTGGCGCCAGGCCAGCGTGATCGGCAGCCAGTTCGAGGGCCGCTTCGAGTGGCTCGGTGAGCCGGCCGAAGGGCGCATCATCCCGACCATCCGTGGTCGCGCCAACGTCAGCGCCGAGGCCACCCTGCTGCTGGAAGAGGACGATCCCTTCGCCTGGGGCATCCGCCCGTGAGCGATGCGGACATCATCGTCATCGGCGCCGGCATAGTCGGCGCCGCCTGCGCCCACGCCCTGGCCCGCCGCGGGCTGGACGTGCTGGTGCTGGACGCGCGCCTGCCCGGCGCCACTGCCGTCGGCATGGGCCACCTGCTGGTGCTCGACGACAACGCCGCCGAACTGGCACTGAGCAACTACTCGCTGCAACGCTGGCGCGAGTGGGGCCACGACATGCCCGCCGAGTGCGCCTACCGCAGCAACGGCACGATGTGGCTGGCCGCCAATGACGAAGAGATGGCCGAAGCCGAGCGCAAGTTCGCCGTGCTGCGCGAGCACGGCGTCGCTGCGAAACTGCTGAACAGCGCCGAGCTGCAGCAGGAGGAACCCGAGCTGCGCAAGGACCTGCACGGCGGGCTGGAGATCACCGGCGACGGTATTCTCTATGCACCGCGCGCCGCCGCCTGGCTGCTGGAATCGGCGCTGAAGCCGATCCGTCAGCGCCAGGCGAAAGTGGTGGAAATCGACGAGCCCAGTGTGCGCCTCGACAACGGCCAGTGGCTGAGCGCCAAGGCCGTGGTCCTGGCCAACGGCATCCAGGCCGGCGAGCTGTGCCCCGGCCTGCCCATCGAGCCGAAGAAGGGCCACCTGCTGATCACCGACCGCTACCCCGGCAAGGTGCGCCGCACCCTGGTCGAGCTGGGCTACGTGACCAGCGCACACAACGCCAGCGGCCCCTCGGTGGCCTGCAACATCCAGCCGCGCCCCACCGGGCAGTTGTTCATCGGCGCGTCGCGGCAGTTCGGCACCACCGACCCGCAGGTGGAAGGCTGGATGCTGGCGAAGATGCTGCGCCGCGCCGTGGACTACATGCCCGGCCTGGCCAACCTCAACGTGATCCGCAGCTGGGCCGGATTCCGCGCCGCCAGCCCCGACGGCATGCCGCTGGTGGGCGAACATCCGCAGCGCCCCGGCCTGTGGCTGGCGGTCGGCCACGAAGGCCTCGGCGTGACCACCGCGCCCGGCACCGCCGACCTGCTCGCCGCGCAGCTGTGCGATGAGCCGCTGCCGCTGCCGGCCGAACCCTATTCCCCGCGCCGCTTCCTCGGAGCCAACGTCCATGCCTGAGCTGATCCTCGACGGCCGCCCGCTGCGCGTCGCTGCCGGCACCACGGTCGCCGCCGCGCTCGCCCTGGGCGGTGACGGCACCACGCGCACCTCGGTCAGCGGCCAGCGTCGCGCGCCGCTGTGCGGCATGGGCGTCTGCCAGGAATGCCGGGTGAACATCGACGGCCAGCGCCGCCTGGCCTGCCAGACCCTTTGCCGCGACGGCATGCAGGTGGAGACCCGCCCATGAACGCTGCGGCCGATATCGTCATCATCGGCGCCGGCCCGGCCGGGCTGTCCGCCGCCCTCGCTGCCGCGCCGAGCGGCGCCAGTATCGTCATCCTCGACGATAACCCGCTGCCCGGCGGGCAGATCTGGCGCGACGGGCCCAATGCACACCTGCCGCGCGCCGCCACCGAGCTACGCGAGCAAGTGGCCGCCTGCGCCAACATCAGGATTCACAACGGCACGCGCGTGGTCGCGCTGGCCGGCGAGCGCGGCCTGCTGCTGGAAGAGTTCGAGCGCGGCTGGCGCCTGGACTACCGCAAGCTGATCCTCAGCACCGGCGCCCGCGAACTGCTGCTGCCCTTCCCCGGCTGGACACTGCCCGGCGTCACCGGCGCGGGCGGCCTGCAGGCGCTGGTCAAAGGCGGCGTGCCGGTCGATGGGCTGCGCGTGGTGATTGCCGGCAGCGGCCCGCTGTTGCTCGCCAGCGCCGCCACTGCCCGCGCCAACGGCGCAAAAATCCTGCGCATTTCCGAACAGGCGTCCTGGCCTGCGCTCGCGCGTTTCGCCATGAAGCTGCCGCGCTGGCCGAACAAGCTGCTGCAGTCCTTCGGTCTGTATGACCCGGCCTACCGCGCCGACAGCCATGTGGTCGCCGCCCTGGGTAGCGATCACCTGGAAGCCGTACGAATCAGCCAGGGCGGCAAGCTGACGGAAATCGCCTGCGACCGGCTGGCCTGCGGCTTTGGCCTGATCCCCAACGTGCAACTCGGCCAGGCGCTGGGCTGCACGGTGGACGACGGCGCGATCCGTGTGGATGCCTGGCAGGCGAGCAGTCGCGATGGCATCTACGCGGCGGGCGAATGCACCGGCTTCGGCGGGTCGGAAAAATCCCTGGTGGAAGGCCGCATCGCCGGCCACGCGGCGGTCGGTGAGCACGACCGCGCCCGCGAGCTCTGGTCGCAGCGCCAGCGCTGGCAGGGCTTCGCCGACGCCCTGAAGCGCGATTTCGCCCTCGACCCACGCCTGAACCAACTGGCCCAGCCGGACACCCTGGTCTGCCGCTGCGAAGACGTGCCCTACTCGGCGCTGGCCGGCAAACCGGACTGGACCGCCGCCAAACTCGCCAGCCGCTGCGGCATGGGCGCCTGCCAGGGCCGCGTGTGCGGCGCGGCGGCGAAGCAGCTGTTCGGCTGGCAACCACCGGCGCCGCGCCCGCCGTTCAGCCCGGCACGGGTCGAGACCTTGTTGCAGCTGGCTGAAGACTGAAAGACGGCGGATAACGCCCGGGGCGTTATTCGCCCTACCACGAAGGCCCTTCGCCCCGTATTCTCCATGTTCCGACAGCCAACCCGCTTCCCGATGCACGACCTGATCCCCCAGGGCGCCCGCGACCTGGACAGCCTGCTGCAGACTTTCCGGCAGATAGCCCCGCTGCTCGATGCCATGCCCGGCGTGGTGTTCTTCATCAAGGACACCGCGGCGCGCTACGTGCTGGTCAACCAGACCCTGGCACGGCGCTGTGGCGTGAAGGACGCCAGCGAACTGCTCGGACGCACCGCCGAGGACGTCTTCCCCTCGCGCTTCGGCCCGATCTACACCGAGCAAGACCGCCGCGTGCTGGAAACCGGCGGCCAGCTCAGCGACCAGTTGGAGTTGCACCTCTACCCCGGCCGCCAGCCCGGCTGGTGCCTGACCCACAAGCTGGCGCTGCGCGATGCGGACGGCGCAGTGATCGGCATGGCGGGGATTTCCAGCGACCTGCAGGCGGCGCAGTCCACGCACCCGGCGTACCAGCGCCTGGCGGCGGTGGATGCCTACATCCGCGAGCATTTCGACAAGCCGATCAACCTCGGCGAGTTGACCGAGCTGGCGGGGCTGTCCGTCGCCCAGCTGGAGCGCCACTGCAAGCGCATCTTCCAGCTCACCCCACGGCAGATGATCCACAAGGCGCGCCTGGGCGCGGCCACCCGCCTGCTGGGTGAAGACCTGCCAATCACCGAGATCGCCCTGCGCTGCGGCTACACCGACCACAGCGCCTTCAGCCGGCAGTTCCGCGCGCTAACCGGGCTGTCGCCGACGCAGTATCGCGAGTCCCAATCCGCTACCAACTGACTGGACACCGTAGGGCGGATAAAGCGTGCCGCTTTATGCGCCCTACGGAGGCGATGCGGCGAACGCCCTGCGCACGTGCCTGGGCGCTTCGCGAGCAAGCTCGCTCCTACAGGTTTGCACCGGCGCTCTTCGTAGGACCGAGGGGGGCGCCTAGCCCTTGCTCGCGAACGCTTTTCCTCCCCACTCAGCGAAAGCTCGCCGAGTGCTCCCATAAGGGGCAGCGAAACACGCTGGTGCTTCATTCGGTAACAGCACTCGGAACTCGCCTACGACCTCTTGGGAACGCTCTCGCTGACCAATCCCTTCAAACACCGGGCTTTGCGACCCACGGGTCACGCCGAGTGATTTCTGGCACATGCCTTGCTCTAAAAAATATCGTATACGAAATCCATAATACAAAACTGCTGCACAACACTGACTCAGAGAGGCCCCAATGAAATTCTCCCGAATTGCTCTAGCCCTCACCGCTGTGTTCATCGTCGGTCAGGCCCAGGCTGACAAACTCGACGACATCATCGAATCGGGCAAGCTGCGCTGTGCCGTGACCCTGGACTTCCCGCCGATGGGCTCGCGCGATGCGCAGAACAACCCGGTCGGCTTCGACGTGGACTACTGCAACGATCTGGCGAAAGTGCTGGGCGTGACCGCCGAAGTCGTCGAGACGCCCTTCCCCGATCGTATCCCCGCGCTGGTTTCCGGCCGCGCCGACGTGATCGTCGCCTCCACCTCCGACACCCTGGAGCGCGCCAAGACGGTCGCCATGACCATCCCCTACTTCGCCTTCCAGATGGTGGTGCTGACCCGCGAAGACACCGGCATCACCAAGTACGAGGACATCAAGGATCGCCCGGTAGGAAATACCAGCGGCACCTACGAAGCCATCGCTCTGGAGAAGGACGTGAAGAAGTGGGGCGGCAAGGGCAGCTTCCGCGCCTACCAGAGCCAGAACGACACCATCCTCGCCGTCGCCCAGGGGCACATCGACGCCACCGTGGTGACCAACACCGTCGCCGCTTCCACGCTCAAGTCCGGTAAGTACAAGGGCCTGAAGGTCGTCGGTAACGCGCCCTACGTGATCGACTACGTCTCGCTGGCCGCCGCGCGCAACGAGTACGGCCTGATCCATTACCTCAACCTCTTCGTCAACCAACAGGTCCGCACCGGCCGCTACGCCGAGCTGTACGAGAAGTGGGTCGGCGGCGCCCCGGTCGATCTCACCGTTCCCCACGTGTACTACTGACAGCGGGTGCGACATGTCTTCGATGCAGGCTTCAAGGGTGCAGGACTCACGCCTTACCGGGCGGGTCCTGATGGGGGGTAGCGCCGAAGGGGCGCTACTGTCCGCCGACACCGGGCTGAGCTTCTGGGGAGGCGTCGAGCCTTTCACGGGCGAGGTCATCGACCGCCACCATCCGCTGTCGGGCAGCTTCCTGCCCGGCCGGGTGCTGGCGATTCCCAGCGGACGCGGCTCCTGTACCGGCAGCAGCGTGATGCTGGAGATACTGCTCAACGGCCACGCGCCGGCAGCGCTGCTGCTGGCCGAGCCGGACGAGATCCTCACCCTCGGCGTGCTGGTGGCTCAGGTGTTGTTCGGCCGCTCTATCCCGGTGCTGTGCCTGGGTCGCGAAGGTTTCAAGCAGTTGTCCGCGGGTGGCTGGGCCCGTGTCGAAGACGGTCAGGTAATACTCAGCGCCGAGCGTCCTGCCGATGATTGGCAGGGCGTGATGGCCAGCGATGCCGGCCCGATACCGGAAGGCCTGGCGTTGAATGCAGGCGACCACGAGCTGCTGGACGGCAAGCACGGCAAGGCCGCCCAGGCCGCCATGCAGATCGTCCTGCGCATGGCCGCGCTACAAGGCGCGAAGGATTTGCTCGATGTCGCCCAGGCGCACATCGACGGCTGCATCTATACCGGCCCCGCGAGCCTGCGCTTCGCCCGCCAGTTGGCGGACTGGGGCGGCAAAGTGAAAGTGCCGACCACCCTCAATTCCATCTCCGTGGATCACCGCCGCTGGCGCGAGTTAGGCGTCGACAAGGCCTTCGGCGAACCCGCCGCTGCGCTGGGCGATGCCTACATGGAGATGGGCGCGCAGATGAGCTACACCTGCGCGCCCTACCTGCTGGACAGCAAGCCGAGCCTTGGCGAACAGGTGGTCTGGGCCGAGTCCAACGCCGTGGTGTACGCCAACAGCGTGCTTGGCGCGCGGACCCTGAAGTACCCGGATTACCTCGATATCTGCATCGCCCTCACCGGCCGCGCGCCGAACGTCGGCAGCCACCGCGACGAAGGCCGGCTGGCGACGCTGCAGATTGATGTCGAACTGCCGGCCGCACACGACGAATCGATCTTCCCACTGCTCGGCTACCACATCGGCGAGCTGTGCGGCTCGCGCATCCCGGTGGTCGACGGCCTGCAGCCGCTGGCGCCGGACAGCGATGCACTGAAAGCCTTCGGCGCGGCCTTCGCCACCACCTCCGCCGCGCCGATGTTCCATATTGCCGGGGTCACCCCGGAAGCGCCGGACGCCGCCACCGCCCTGGGCAACAAGGCGCCGCTGCAGCACCTGCGCGTCACCCCGGCAGACCTGGTCGCCTCCTGGCGTGAACTGGACCACGCCAGCGAACCGACCGTGCAACTGGTCTCGCTGGGCAACCCGCACTTCTCCGCCAGCGAATGCGCGGACCTGGCGAAACTGGTCGCCGGGCGCCGCAAGCATCCGGGCGTCGCGCTGGTCATCACGCTGGGCCGCGCCGTGCAGGAGAATGCCCGCGCCGCCGGTGACGTGAAGGTGCTGGAAGACTTCGGCGCGCAACTGCTCAACGACACCTGCTGGTGCATGATCGGCGAACCGGTGATCCCGCCGGCCTGCACCACGCTGATGACCAACTCGGCGAAGTACGCCCACTACGGTCCGGGCCTGGCCGGGCGCCAGGTGCATTTCGGCAGCCTTGCCGCGTGCGTCGAGGCGGCCTGCAGCGCTCGCGCCGATGGCGGCGTGCCCAGCTGGCTGAGCGAGGGGGTACGCTGATGTTCAACTACAGCTTCCACTGGCGTTCCGCCTTCAAGGCCCTGCCGGACATGCTCGGCGGCGCCTGGGTGACCCTGGAGACAGCCGCGCTGTCGATGATCCTGGGCGTGCTCATCGCGCTGCTGCTGACCGTCATGCGGCAGATGAAGAACCCGCTGCTCAAGGGCTTCGCCGATACCTGGGTGTCCATCGCGCGCAACACCCCGTCGCTGTTCCAGATCTACATCCTCTACTTCGGCCTGGGTTCCTTCGGCCTGCACGTCAGCTCCTGGGTGGCGCTGCTGGCGGGGATCACCTTCAACAACGCCGGCTACCTCGCGGAGAACTTCCGCGGCGGCCTCAAGGCCGTGCCGGACACCCAGATGCGCGCCGCGCGCTCGCTGGGCATGAGCGCCTTCCAGGCGTACCGGATGATCATCGTTCCGCAGCTGCTGCGCATCGTCTATTACCCGCTGACGAACCAGATGGTCTGGGCGGTGCTGATGACCTCGCTGGGCGTGGTGGTGGGCCTGAACAACGACCTCACCGGCGTGACCCAGGACTTCAACGTGCGCACCTTCCGCACCTTCGAGTACTTCGCCCTGGCCGCGGTGCTCTATTACATCATCGCCAAGGTCATCGTGGCGGTCGCCCGCCTGTTGAGCTGGCGGTTGTTCCGCTACTAGGAGAAGCACGCATGTTTTCCACGAGCTTCACCGTCAATGACCTTATGTTCCTGCTGCAAGGGGCCTGGGTCACCGTCAAGCTGACCCTCGGCGCCATGCTCATCGGCACCCTCGCCGGCCTCGTGCTGGGCTGGCTGCGCGCCGCCCTGCCACGGGCCACGATGCCGGTCGGCTGGTTCCTCGACATCTTCAGAAGCGTGCCGCTGCTGATCCAGTTCGTGCTGTTCAACTCGCTCAAGAGCATCGTCGGCCTGAACTGGAGCGCCTTCACCGTCGGCTGCCTGGTACTGGGCGTCTACGCGGCGGCGTTCTGCACCGAGATCATCCGCAGCGGCATCCTCGCCGTCGGCCCGAACATCCGCCGCGCCAGCCGCTCGCTGGGCCTGACCTACTGGCAGGACCTGCGCTACATCGTGCTACCGCTGGCGGCGCGGGTGGCCTTCCCCGGCTGGCTGAACCTGGTGCTGGGGGTGATGAAGGACACCGCGCTGGTCATGTGGATCGGCATCGTCGAACTGCTCCGCGCCTCGCAGACCATCGTGACGCGCATCCAGGAACCCCTGCTGGTGCTGTGCATCGCCGGGGTCATCTATTACCTCATGAGTTGGGTCGTGGCGCGCCTCGGCGCCCGGCTGGAACAAAGGTGGCAGGAAAATGATTGAAATCGACAACGTGCACAAAGCCTATGGCGACCTGGAAGTGGTCAAGGGCGTGAGCCTGACCGTGAAGAAGGGCGAAGTGGTCTCGATCATCGGCGGTTCGGGGTCGGGCAAGTCCACCCTGCTGATGTGCATCAACGGCCTGGAGCCGATCCAGCGCGGCAAGATCCGCGTCGACGGCATCGAGGTCCACGCCAAGACCACCGACCTGAACAAGCTGCGACAGAAGATCGGCATCGTCTTCCAGCAGTGGAACGCCTTCCCGCACCTCACCGTGCTGGAGAACGTCATGCTCGCCCCGCGCAAGGTACTCGGTCTCTCCAAGGAAGAAGCCGAGGCGATGGCGGTGAAGCAGCTCAGGCACGTAGGCCTGGGCGACAAGCTCAAGGTGTTCCCGCAGAAGCTCTCCGGCGGCCAGCAGCAGCGCATGGCGATTGCCCGAGCGCTGGCCATGTCGCCGGACTACATGCTGTTCGACGAAGCCACCTCGGCGCTCGATCCGCAGCTGGTGGGCGAGGTGCTCGACACCATGCGCCTGCTCGCCGAAGAGGGCATGACCATGGTCCTGGTGACCCACGAGATCCGCTTCGCCCGCGACGTGTCCGACCGCGTGGCGTTCTTCCGCGAAGGGTTGGTGCACGAGATCGGCACGCCGGAGCAGGTGATCGGCAACCCGCAGCGGGCGGAGACGGCGGAGTTCCTGAGGTCGGTGAACTAGGCAGTCGATAGACAAGAGACCGGAGCCCCCCTCCCTAGCCCTCTCCCGCACGCGGGAGAGGGGTTCGAGCGGTGCAGGATAAAACCACAGCGTCAGCCGGCACGACCTGCCCCCCTCTCCCTCTGGGAGAGGGCTGGGGTGAGGGAAGGCAGGCGGCACAGATCGAGGAGACAGCAATGCGTTCGAGCAAGATCATCCATGTGGTCAGTTGCCATGCCGAGGGCGAGGTCGGCGACGTCATCGTCGGCGGCGTCGCCCCGCCGCCGGGCGACACCGTGTGGGCGCAGTCGCGCTTCATCGCCAGCGACAACGTGCTGCGCAACTTCGTCCTCAATGAACCGCGCGGCGGCGTGTTCCGCCACGTAAACCTGCTGGTGCCGCCGAAAGACCCGCGCGCGCAGATGGCCTGGATCATCATGGAGCCGGCCGACGTGCCGCCCATGTCCGGCTCCAACTCGCTGTGCGTCAGCACCGTGCTGCTCGACAGCGGCATCCTGCCGATGCAGGAGCCGCAAACGCGCCTGACCCTGGAAGCCCCCGGCGGGCTGATCGAGGCCGTGGCCGACTGCAAGGACGGCAAGGTCCAGCGCGTGGAAGTACGCAACCTGCCCTCCTTCGCCGACAAGCTCGACGCCTGGATCGAAGTGGAAGGTCTGGGCTCTCTGCAAGTGGATACCGCCTACGGCGGCGACAGCTTCGTGCTCGCCGACGCCCATTCTCTCGGTTTCACCCTGCATGCCTCGGAGGCTGCCGACCTGGTCGCCACCGGCCTGAAGATCACCCAGGCGGCGAACCAGCAGCTGGGCTTCCAGCACCCGGAAAACCACGACTGGGCGCACATCTCCTTCTGCCAGCTGACCGCGCCGGTGGAACGCATCGACGGCGTACTGCACGGCCGCAACGCGGTGGTCATTCGCCCCGGCAAGATCGACCGTTCGCCCTGCGGCACCGGCTGCTCGGCACGCATGGCAGTGCTGCACGCCAAGGGCCAGTTGAAGGACGGCGAACGCTTCGTCGGCCACTCGATCATCGATTCCAAGTTCCACTGCCGCATCGACGGCCTCACCAGCGTCGGCGGCAAACCGGCGATCCATCCCTGCATTTCCGGTCGTGCCTGGATCACCGGCACCCACCAGCACCTGCTCGACCCGTCCGATCCGTGGCCAGAAGGCTACCGGCTCTCGGACACCTGGCCGAACGGTTACTGATTACCCCCTTTCCACCCTGATTCGCCGCGTAGCGGCACCCGACGACGAAATGCTGCGGGATTTCCTTCAGACATTTCGTATACGAAATACGACAATTGGAGACAAACATGAGCAAGAAGGTCAATTGGAGTGGCGTGTTCCCCGCGGTGACCACTCAGTTCAACGACGATTTCTCGGTCAACCTGGAAGCCACCCACAAGGTGATCTCCAACCTGGTGCGCGACGGCGTCTCGGGCCTGGTGGTGTGCGGCAGCGTCGGTGAGAACACCTCGCTGTCCATCGAAGAGAAGATGGCCGTCACCGAAGTCGCCAAGGACGCCTCCGGTGGCCGCGTGCCGGTGATCTGCGGCATCGCCGAGTTCACCAGCCATGGCGCCTCCCAGGTGGCCAAGGCGGTGCAGAAGGTCGGCGTCGACGGCATCATGGTGATGCCCGCGCTGGTCTACTCCTCCAAGCCCCACGAGACCGCCGCGCACTTCCGCAGCGTGGCCACCAGCACCGACCTGCCGGTGATGGTCTACAACAACCCGCCGATCTATAAGAACGACGTCACCCCGGACATCCTCATCTCCCTGGCCGACTGCGAGAACATCGTCTGCTTCAAGGACAGCTCCGGCGACACCCGCCGCTTCATCGACGTGCGCAATGAAGTGGGCAACCGCTTCATCCTCTTCGCCGGCCTCGACGACGTGGTCCTGGAGAGCATCGCGGTGGGCGCCGAAGGCTGGATCTCCGGCATGTCCAACGTCTTCCCGCAGGAAGGCGAGACCATCTTCCGCCTGTGCAAGGCCGGCCGCTATGAAGAAGCCATGCCGATCTACGAATGGCTGATGCCGATCCTCCACCTCGACGCCCGCCCGGACCTGGTGCAGTGCATCAAGCTCTGCGAAGAGATCGCCGGTCGCGGCACCGCCCTCACCCGCCCGCCGCGCCTGGCGCTGCAGGGCTCCGACCGCGAGCACGTGGAGACGATCATGGCCAAGGCCCTGGCGAACCGGCCGAAGCTGCCGGATGTGGGTCTTTAACTGGACCACCCTCACCCCCGCCCTGGCTGCGCGCCCCGCTCCTGAGGGAGAGGGAGTAGATCGTGCCGGCTGACGCCCAGGTTTCAGCCGGCACGGACGGTCCCCTCTCCCTCCGGGAGAGGGTTAGGGTGAGGGGCTCTTTCGCAATCGCACCGATCGACGATCAGAGACGCCCAACATGACCGCCCAGAACTTCATCGCCGGCCAACGCATCGGCGCCGGCACTGTCCGCCTGCAGAGTCTCGACGCCAGCACCGGCGAAGCCCTGCCCCAGGAATTCCTCCAGGCGACCGAGGCCGAAGTCGACGCTGCCGCCCGCGCCGCCGAAGCCGCGTTCCCGGCCTACAACACCCTGTCGCCGGAACGCCGCGCGCAGTTCCTCGACGCCATTGCCAGCGAACTCGAAGCCCTCGGCGACGACTTCATCGCCACTGTCTGCCGCGAGACCGCGCTGCCCGCCGCGCGCATCCAGGGCGAGCGTGGTCGCACCGCCAATCAAATGCGCCTGTTCGCCAAGGTCCTGCGTCGTGGCGATTTCCTCGGCGCACGCATCGACCGCGCACTGCCCGAGCGCCAGCCGCTGCCACGCCCGGACCTGCGCCAGTACCGCACCGGCGTCGGCCCGGTGGCCGTGTTCGGCGCCAGCAACTTCCCGCTGGCGTTCTCCACCGCCGGTGGCGATACCGCCGCCGCACTGGCCGCCGGCTGCCCGGTGGTAGTGAAAGCCCACAGCGGCCACATGGCCACCGCCGAGCTAGTCGGCGAGGCGATCACCCACGCGGCCGAAGCCACCGGCATGCCGGCCGGCGTGTTCAACATGATCTACGGCGCCGGCGTCGGCGAGCCGCTGGTGAAGCACCCGGCTATCCAGGCAGTCGGCTTCACCGGCTCGCTCAAGGGCGGTCGCGCGCTGTGCGACCTCGCTGCCGCGCGCCCGCAGCCGATCCCGGTATTTGCCGAGATGAGCAGCATCAACCCAGTCCTGGTGCTGCCCGCCGCCCTGGAAGCCCGCGGCGAGAAAATCGCCTGCGAGCTGATCGATTCGGTGGTCATGGGTTGCGGCCAGTTCTGCACCAACCCCGGCCTGGTCATCGGCATCGCCTCGCCGGCGTTCAGCCTGTTCGTCGCCAACCTGATCGCCGAGATCGGCCAGCGCCCGGCGCAGACCATGCTCAACGCCGGCACCCTGAAGAGCTACGAAAAGGGCATTGCCCGCCTGCTCACCCATCCCGCCATCCGCCACCTCGCCGGCCAGCCGCAGGAGGGCAAGCAGGCGTTGCCGCAGCTGTTCCAGGCCAAGGCCGAACTGCTGCTGGCCGGCGAGGAGCTGCTGCAGGAAGAAGTCTTCGGCCCGACCACAATCGTCGTCGAAGTGGCCGACGAAGCCGAACTGCGCCACGCGCTGGACGGCCTGCACGGCCAGCTCACCGCCACGCTGATCGCCGAATCCGAGGACCTGTCGCGCTTCGCCGCGCTGGTGCCGGTGCTCGAGCGCAAGGCCGGGCGCCTGCTGATCAACGGCTACCCGACCGGTGTGGAAGTCTGCGATGCGATGGTCCATGGCGGCCCTTATCCGGCGACCTCGGATGCACGCGGCACCTCGGTCGGCAGCCTGGCCATCGACCGCTTCCTGCGCCCGGTGTGCTACCAGAACTACCCCGACGCGCTGTTGCCCGAAGCGCTGAAGGACGCCAACCCGCTGGGTATCGCGCGCCTGGTGGATGGGGAGACGACTCGCGGCGCGGTGACTCGCTGAAGGTTCGTCGGCGCGGGAGTGAACTGTCGGCCAGTCCCGCGCCGATGCTCAGCCCCGGCCTTGCGCCGGGGCTTTTTTATGCCCGCTCATTGTTGAGCCCAGGCACCGCTCCTACAGGGATTTGCGTTATTCCAGCAGCTTGCTCAAATCGGCATACAGCGAATCGCTGATCGCCACGCCCTCGGCGAGGCTGCGCTTTCGCGCCGCGAAACGCCGCTGCGACGGCAACCGCGCGCCCATGTCGACGATGGATTCGAACAGCGTCTCCGCCCGCGCCAGGTGCTGCGCGGCATCCGCACCCAGGAAGCGCGCCGGGTCCAGCGCGATCAGCAGCTCGCCGTGGTGCGGCGAGGACTTGGTGCCCTCGTCGAACACCGTGGACTCCGCGCTGGTCAGGTCGCCGATCAGCGGGCCGGCAATCAGCTCGACCATGGTCGCCAGAGCCGAGCCCTTGTGCCCGCCGAAGGTCAGCATGGCGCCATCGAGCACGGCGCTCGGGTCGGTGCTGGGGTTGCCCTGGGCATCGATCCCCCAACCCAGCGGAATCGCCTTGCCCTCGCGCTCGTGCAGTTGGATTTCCCCCCGCGCCACCACCGTGGTGGCGAAATCGAAGACATAAGGATCGTTTTCGCCACGCGGCCAGCCGAAGGCAATGGGGTTGGTGCCGAACAAAGGCCGCGTGCCGCCAGCCGGTGCCACATAGGCCTGCGCCGGCGTGACCGCCAGCGCGACCAGGCCCTGGGCGGTTATCCGCTCGATCTCCACCCACAGCGCCGAAAAGTGCACACAATGATTGATCGCCAGCGCCGCCAAGCCCTGGCTGCGCGCCTTCTCCACCAGTTTCGGCAGGCCCAGGTCGAAGGCGCATTGCGAGAAGCCCCCCTTGGCGTCCACCCGCACAATCGCCGGCGCAGGGTCGAAAAGTTCCGGCACGGCATCGGCCACCACCTTGCCGGCACGCACGGTATGGATGCAGCCCAGCAACCGCCAGACGCCGTGGGATGTGCAGCCATCGCGTTCGCCGGCCAGCACGGTGTCGGTCACCGCCTGCACGTGGGGTTCGCTGAAGCCGTTGTGGCGCAGGATCGCCACCGACAATTCGCGCAGTTCATCCAGGGTCAGTCGGGCCACGCCATTCTCCTCAGATTGCAACAAAAGCCTGCGGCAAACCGCCGCCGGTCGGTGATCGGTCTACCATGGAGTCTCGCGCCCGGCCCCGCTTGCGCGCAATCGCCGGCAGCGACGACGATTTCGGCACAGCCTGACGACCGCATCCCGACCATCCGGTCGTCCGAAGGATTGGCCCCACGTTGCTTGGGCCAATCCAGAGCTTCGGGTAAACTTCCACATCTTTGCCTTCTCATAACGATCAGCCTGATGCCCACGACGTTCCACGAGATTCCCCGCGCGCGCCCTGCCACGCCCCTGCTCGACCGCGCCAGCACGCCGGTCGAGCTGCGTCGCCTGGGCGAAGCGGAGCTGCTGCCCCTCGCTGACGAACTGCGCCAGTACCTGCTGTACAGCGTCGGCCAGACCGGCGGCCACTTCGGCGCGGGCCTGGGCGTCATCGAACTGACGATTGCCCTGCACTACGTCTTCGACACCCCGGATGACCGTCTGGTATGGGACGTCGGCCACCAGGCCTACCCGCACAAGATCCTCACCGGGCGCCGCGAGCGCATGGGCAGCCTGCGCCAGAAGGACGGCCTGGCCGCCTTCCCGCGCCGCTCGGAGAGCGAGTACGACACCTTTGGCGTCGGCCACTCCAGCACCTCCATCAGCGCCGCCCTCGGCATGGCCATCGCCGCTCGCATGCAGGGTTCGGGGCGCAAGTCGGTGGCGGTGATCGGCGACGGCGCACTGACCGCCGGCATGGCCTTCGAGGCGCTCAACCACGCGTCGGAAGTGAAGGCCGACATGCTGGTGATCCTCAACGACAACGACATGTCGATCTCCAACAACGTTGGCGGCCTGTCCAACTACCTGGCCAAGATCCTCTCCAGCCGCACCTACAGCAGCATGCGCGAAGGCAGCAAGAAGGTGCTCTCGCGCCTGCCCGGTGCCTGGGAGATCGCCCGCCGCACCGAGGAATACGCCAAGGGCATGCTGGTGCCCGGCACGCTCTTCGAGGAGCTGGGCTGGAACTACATCGGCCCCATCGACGGCCACGACCTGCCGACCCTGATCGCCACCCTGCGCAACATGCGTGACCTCAAGGGCCCGCAGTTCCTCCATGTGGTGACCAAGAAGGGCAAGGGCTTCGGCCCGGCCGAGATCGACCCGATCGGCTACCACGCCATCACCAAGCTGGAGCCCGAGGGCGCCCCCGCCCACGCCGTGCCGAAGAAGGCCGGCGGGCCGAAATACTCCAGCGTGTTCGGCCAGTGGCTGTGCGACATGGCTGCGCAAGACCCACGCCTGGTCGGCATCACCCCGGCCATGAAGGAAGGCTCCGACCTGGTGGCCTTCGCCGACAAGTTCCCGGACCGCTACTTCGACGTCGCCATCGCCGAGCAGCACGCCGTGACCCTGGCGGCCGGCATGGCCTGCGACGGCGCCAAGCCGGTGGTGGCGATCTACTCCACCTTCCTGCAACGCGGCTACGACCAGCTGATCCATGACGTCGCGGTGCAGAACCTCGACGTCTTGTTCGCCATCGACCGCGCCGGTCTGGTGGGCGAAGACGGCCCGACCCACGCCGGCAGCTTCGACCTCTCCTACCTGCGCTGCATCCCCGGCATGCTGGTGATGACTCCCAGCGACGAGAACGAACTGCGCAAGCTGCTCACCACCGGCCATCATTTCGAAGGCCCGGCGGCGGTACGCTACCCGCGCGGCACCGGCCCCAACGCACCCATCGAGGCGGCGCTGGAACCGGTCGAGATCGGCAAGGGCGTGCTGCGCCGCGAAGGCAACACCGGCAAGGTCGCCTTCCTGGTGTTCGGCGTGCAACTGGCTGAAGCGCTGAAAGTCGCCGAGCAGTTCGACGCCAGCGTCGCCGACATGCGCTTCGTCAAGCCGCTGGACGAGGAGCTGGTACGCCAGTTGGCCGCCAGCCACGAACTGCTGGTGACCGTCGAGGAAAACTCGGTAATGGGTGGCGCTGGCGCCGCCGTCAGCGAATTCCTCGCCCGCGAGAACCTCCAGCAGCCGATCCTCCACCTGGGCCTGCCGGACTACTACGTCGAGCACGCCAAGCCCGCGCAGATGCTCGCGGAGTGCGGGCTAGACGCCGCCGGCATCGAAGCCTCGGTGAAGGCGCGCCTGGAGGCCCTCGGCCAACGCTGAGACCGATCGGCGCATCCCTCCCCCGGAGTATTGCCAGTGACGGGCGCACCGACTAAGGTGCGCCCGTTTTCGTTCGAGGTAACGGGAAGCAGGTGAAAGACCTGCGCTGCCCCCGCAACGGTAACCGACGCGCCCCTTAAGGAGCGCAGCATCGCCATCCGCCACTGCTGAATGCGGGAAGGCGGCGATGTGACGTCGGCAGCCCGGAGACCGCCCTCGACACGCCCCGACAGGTGTTGCGGAGGGCCGCACCGTCAAGTGCGGTCTGCCGCCCTTGCCACGCCCTCCTCGAAAGTCATCCAACCGCTTTTGAGGACGTTCCATGAAACTGACCCGACTCGCCCTGGCCACCAGCCTGCTGCCCGGCCTGGCCTTCGCCGCCGACGACATCTACCGGCTCTCCGACCAGGTGATCACCTCCGCACGTCAGGCTCAGCCACGCGCCGAGGCCACCTCGGCCAACAGCGTATTCACCCGTGCCGACATCGAGCGCCTGCAAGTGCGCAGCGTTCCCGCCCTGCTCGCCCGCGTGCCCGGCGTGCAGATGGGCAGCTCCGGCGGCGTGGTTTCCTATTCCGTGCGCGGCGCCAGCACCGCGCAAACCCTGGTGCTGGTGGACGGCCAGCG
Organism: Pseudomonas sp. PDM18; assembly: GCF_014852585.1. Taxonomy (GTDB): domain Bacteria; phylum Pseudomonadota; class Gammaproteobacteria; order Pseudomonadales; family Pseudomonadaceae; genus Pseudomonas. The sequence continues at coordinate 437,090 of NZ_JACVBX010000003.1, forward strand.
CATTGCCTCGGCCAGTAGCGGTATCGCCCGCCTGGACTACCTGAGCATCGACAGCATCGAGCGCGTCGAAGTGACCCGTGGCCCCCGTTCCGCACTGTACGGCGCCGATGCCATCGGCGGGGTCATCCAGATATTCACCCGCCGCGGCGAAGCCGGCCTGCACCCCGAAGTGCGCCTGGCTGCCGGCAGCCACGGCACCTTCGAGCGCAGCCTGAGCCTTTCCGGCGGCGACGAGCAAACCCGCTACAACCTCGGTGGCAGCCTCGACGAGAGCCAGGGCTGGGACCGCACCAGCGACAACATCGGCGCCGACAGCGACGACGACGCCCAGCGCAACAAGGCCGTGCACCTGAACCTGGACCACCGTTTCAGCGAGGACTGGAAGGCCGGCCTGAACCTCAACGACCAGCGCGGCAAGAACGAATACGACGACGCCTACAACTTCGAGCCGGGCTCACCCCGCGACGAATTCCGCGTCAGCAGCTACAGCACCTACCTCGACGGCCAGATCACGAAGATGTGGAACAGCCGCCTGGAACTGGGCCGCAGCTTCGACCGCAACAAGGCCGTAGGCGCCGCCGACAGCTGGAACAACGGCACGCTGGAAACCACCCGCCACTCGGCGAGCTGGATCAACCGCCTGCAACTCGACGACGCCAACCAGCTGGCGCTGGGCGCCGACTGGTACGAAGACAAGGTCGACGGCAGCACCGCCTTCGCCGACGACCAGCGCAGCAACCGCGCCTTCTTCGCCCAGCACAGCTTCAAGAGCGACAACTTCGGCACCGAGCTGGGCATCCGCCACGACAACAACCAGGCCTACGGCAGCCAGAACAGCTGGAACGCCGCCCTCAGCCTGCCGGTAGGCGACAGCCAGACCTGGATCGCCAGCTACGGCGAAGGCTTCCGCGCGCCGACCTTCAGCGACCTCTACTACCCCGGCGCCAGCAACCCGGACCTGAAGGCCGAGACCTCGAAGACCTACGAGCTGCAATGGCGCGGGGACTTCTCCGGCACGCACCTGGAAGCCTCGCTGTACCGCACCGAGATCGACGACCTGATCGCCTGGGACAGTACCAGCAACCAGCCGGAGAACATCAACAAGGCACGCATCAATGGCTTCGAGGCCAGCGTCGCCCGCGACGTGCTCGGCTGGCAGGCCGCCCTCGGCCTGAGCCTGATCGACCCGCGCGACCGCGACACCGGCCATACCCTGCCGTACCGCGCGCGCCGCACCCTGAGCCTGGATCTGGATCGCCAGTTCGGCGCCTTCGGCGTCGGCGGCACCTGGCGCGCAGTCAGCCAGCGCTACGACGACGCGGCCAACACCCGCGAGCTGTCCGGCTACGGCGTGCTCGACCTGCGCACCAGCTGGCTGGCCAGCGACGAGATTCGCTTCGACCTGAAGCTGGATAACGCCCTGGACCGCGACTACACCCTGGGCGACTACCTGCGCCCGACCAGCCCGACGGACTACATGGGCGAAGCCCGCCCGTATCGCGAACCAGGCCGTACCGCCCTGCTGGCGGTGACCTGGACGCCGGAGCTGTAAGCGAAGCGGCCTGACGCCCCCTCACCCTAACTCTCTCCCGGAGGGAGAGGGGGCCGTTGGGCGCAGGGCGAAACTACAGTTTCGTAGGGCGCATAACCTGGAACAGGTTATCCGCCGCACACTCCTCCGGCGGATAACGCTGGCGCGTTATCCGCCCTACCGCCCAGACAGAACACCGGTGTGGAAATGGGTTCGCGAGGAAGCTCGCTCCTGCAGGTCCTGTTTACGCCGAAGCTTCGGAGTTTGCCGGGCTGCTCTTCGTAGGAGCGAGCTTGCTCGCGAACCCGCACAACCACGGGCTTAGACCAGAACCCCCGCCATCCGCCCCAGCTCCGCGCAATCGCGCGCATGCCAATCGGTCAGTTCGGGCCAGGGGTTTTCTGGCAGGTTCACCAGCGCACTGCGCGCCCCGGCGGCGCGGGCGCAGTCGAGGTCGAAGCGGTAATCACCCACCATGAGCATCTTCTGCGGCACCACGTCCCAGCGCGCGGCGAGGCGCAGCAAGCCGTCCGGACTGGGCTTGGGATCGGCTTCGCCACGGCCGAGAACATCCTCGGTGAGGAAGCAATCGCCGATACCGATGGCGTCCAGCGTAATCAGCGCCAGCTCATGGGCATTGCGGGTAAGGATGCCCAGTCGGTAGCCAGCGCCATGCAGCGCTCGCACCAGCTCCACCGCACCCGGCGCGGCTCTCGAAGCCACCGCCAACTCGCGCTCGTGCTCCAGCAGCCAGGCATGCTTGGCCGCCGCTTCGTCCTCCGGCAGCGCGGCCAGGTGGGTGAGGATATCGTGCTCCTGGGGAATCCCCAGGGCGCGCTTGATCGCCGGAAAATCGTGCACTGCCAGGGTCAGGGTGCCGTCCATGTCGAACACCCAGTGGCGGATGCTTTCCAGCGTCATGCCCAGTCCTCGCGGCGACGGATCAGGCCTTCCTGGGTCGAGGAAGCGACCAGCTGGCCGTCACGATTGAAGATACTGCCGCGCACGAAGCCGCGGCCGTTGCCGGCCCAGGGGCTGTCGATAGCGTAGAGCAGCCACTCGTCCGCCCGCAGGTCGCGGTGGAACCACACGGAATGGTCGATGGTGGCGACCTGCATGTCCTTCTGCCACACCGAGCGGCCGTGGGGCAGCAACGAGGTGGTGAGGAAACCGAAGTCCGAGGCGTAGGCGAGGATGTACTTGTGCAGCGCCGGGATGTCCGGCAGCTTGCCGTCGGCGCGCAGCCAGAGGTACTTGATCGGCTCGCCGACCTCGGGGTCGTACGGGTCGTTCTCGGTCACCGGGCGGATTTCGATGGGCTTGGGATAGAGCAGTTTGTCGCGGATGCGCTCGGGGAACTGCGCAGCACTGCGCTTCTTCAGCTCCTGGTCGGTCGGCAGGTTCTCCGGGCCGACCACGTCGGGCATGCTGATCTGGTGCTCGAAGCCTTCCTCATCGGTCTGGAACGAGGTGCTCAGGGCGAAGATCGGCTGGCCCTTCTGGATCGCGGTGACGCGGCGGGTGCTGAAGGTGCCGCCGTCGCGCACGCGGTCGACCTGGTAGACGACCGGCTTGCTGGCGTCGCCGGGGCGCAGGAAGTAGCCGTGCATGGAGTGCACGTGGCGCTCCGGGTCCACCGTCTGGCTGGCCGCCGACAGCGCCTGGCCGAGCACCTGCCCGCCGTACAGCTGGCGGAACCCGAGGTCCTGGCTCGTGCCGCGGAACAGGTTCTCTTCGATCTGTTCCAGGCTCAGCAGAGCCACCAGGTTGTCCAGGATCTGGGTCATGCGCGTTGTTTCCTCAATTGCGGTCTTGCTGAAGTGGGAGTCGGCGCGGCGACGGATAAGCGGGAAGGCTGCTGAGGCGTTCGTCCCACACGGCGCGGCCGATGGTGAAATGATAGAGGCTGACCGGGCAGTCCGGACCACCGCCGAGCAATTCGTCCAGCGCCGGATCGAAATAGCAGCCGATGCCGGTGCCCGACAGGCCCGCCGCTTCGGCTTCCAGGTAGAGCAACTGGCCGACCTGTCCGGCTTCCCAGTACAGGCGCGGGTAGGTCCACGCGCCCTCGGTCAGCGCGGCGTCGAGATCGGCCAGCATGGCGAAGGCAATGCAGCCGTCACTGGCAATGTCCTGCCCGCAGGAGAGGAACGCCGACAGCCCGCGCGCATCGCCGGAGAGCAGGCGATACAGCGGTACGCCGCTCTCCTCCACCGGTTGCCACAGGTAATCCTCGCGCAGTCCCCCCGCCGCGCGGCCACTGCGGCCGAGCCAGTACAGGCCCGGCTCCAGGCCCTGGACGCGATGGACGAAGAGCAGCAGGTCGATGCGCGTCGGCTCGCCGGTGCAGGCGAAAGGCACGGACGAGAGCTCGGGCATCAGACGGCGCAGCCAGGCATACAACAGGTCGGCGTGAATACCGCTGCGGCCGTCCATGGACTGGGCGCTGCGCCGGCGATGCAGGATCGGGCGCAGCGGCAGGCCGGGGTTATCCACAGCCGCCTCGGCGTGCGTTGCCCACCAGTCACGGGCCGGCAGCGCGGGCGCGCGGCACAGCTGATGCACGCGCTCCAGCTCCGGCCAGTGGCGATAGTCCCGCGACAGGCGATTGGGCGTACCGGCCAGCGGCAGCTCGGCGAGCCCCTTGAGCAGCGTAATCGGCAGCGGGAATTCGGCAGGCTGCGCCGGGCCTATCCACAGCAGCGCATCGGCGAATTCGTGCTCGCTGAAGCCTTCGCGGTCGAGGCCGATCAGCGTATCCAACCGGTCCTCGGCGACGCCGCGCAGCAGGCGCACTTCCCAGCCCTGGATCGCCGCGGCGATACCGAGACAGGCCAACGCGTGACCGAGATCGTGATTGCAGTAGCGATAGGCGCGCTCGCCGTACTTCCAGGCTTCGCGCCAGGGAATGCTCGCCAGCGCCAGCAGGAATCCGCCAGCGGGCAACGCCTCTTTGAGCCTTTCGGCCAGCGGCGCGGGCAGCTCGGCGCGCACCTCCAGCATATGCGCGTCGGCGCTGTAGTGCGCCAGCAGCGCGGCGTTATCCACAGCCCCGGCGGGCAGCAGCAGATAGGCTTCGGTCGGGTGCAGATTGCCGCTGGACGGATTCACCCGTAGCGCCCAGCGATTGCCGCCAGCCTCTTTCCAGGCCGAGATCGCCAGGCTGTCGTAGAGCAGTTGCGAGACGCTGGCGAGGTTCAGCGGCGCGGGCGCGCCGACCGGGCCGGCGAACACCTGGTCATAACCCGGCGACTCTTCCTGCGGCCGGTGCAGCAGTTCGATGCAGCGCGCGCCGGCATAGCGGCGGAAGGCCGCCGGCTGGGTCGCCCAGTCGAGCTGGCCGGGGCCGGGGGCGAAACGCTCCGGGCGATGGCTGCTCAGCTCGTGATAGGCGCGCACGCCTTCGCTCGGCGTCATGGGCGACGAATCCGGTAGAGCACATGCTGGCGCAGCGGATGGCCTTGCGGCAGGCGCGGATGCTCGAAGTCTCCGGCCTCGTCACGCTGCATGCCCAGGCGCTGCATCAGTCCCTGGGACGGCACGTTGGCTGGCACGGTGAAGGCCACCACTTCCTCCAGCCGCAACTGTTCGAAGGCGAAGGCCAGCGCCGCGCGTGCCGCTTCCAGCGCATACCCCTGCCGCCAGTAGGCCGTGTTGAAGCGCCAGCCGATTTCCACCGCCGGAGTGAACGGCGCCTCGAAGGACACCCGCTGCAGGCCGAGCACGCCAATGAAGGCGCCATCCTCGCGGCGCTCGACTATCCACTGGCCGAAGCCGTGCTCGTCGAAGTGTTTCAGGATGCGGGCGGCCAGCAGGTCGCTGTCCTCGCGGCTCATGCAGGCCGGGAAGTGGCGCATCACCTCGGCGTCGGCGTTCAGCGCGGCAAAGGGCGCCAGGTCGTCATGGCACCATGGCCGCAACAGCAGGCGCTCGGTGGTCAGGCTGGGAAAATCCATGGGAATCATCACGGCTCATCAGAGGTCACCATGATACCCGGCGACGAGCTTGTAGGACGCACTCCGTCAGACGAGGCGCAATCGATTCAGCACAGAGGCGACTTCATCTGGTATTTTTCTCCCACCTTCGCTGTCGGTCACTGCCTTGACCGTGCTCACGCAGACAGCCGCGCCGCCAGGGCGCACCTCAAAAAAGACCAAGGAACTTCCATGACGACCTCCACCACCGGACTGCAACGCAGTACGGCCCTGGTGCTTTTCGCATTGGCTGTCGGCGGCTTCGCCATCGGCACCACCGAATTCGCCACCATGAGCCTGCTGCCCTACTTTGCCCCGGCGCTGGGCATCGATGCCCCGACCGCCGGCCACGTGATCAGCGCCTACGCCCTGGGCGTGGTGGTTGGCGCGCCGCTGCTGGCCGTGCTCGGCGCACGTCTGCCACGGCGCACCCTGCTGGTCCTGCTGATGGCGCTGTTCGCCCTCGGCAACGGCCTCAGCGCCCTGGCGCCGACCTACCACTGGATGCTGCTGTTCCGCTTCATCAGCGGCCTGCCTCACGGAGCCTACTTCGGCATCGCCGCGCTGGTCGCCGCCTCCATCGTGCCGCCGCACCGGCGCACCGTAGCGGTTGGGCGGATGTTCCTTGGCCTCACCGTCGCCACCATCATTGGCGTGCCGTTGGCCAACTGGCTGAGCCAGGCCGTGGGCTGGCGCTGGAGCTTCGCGCTGGTGGCAGCGCTGGGCGTGCTGACGATGATCTGCGTGCGCATCCTCGCCCCGCTGTCGCCGGCCGAGCCGGACTCCAGCCCGCTGCGCGAACTGAGCGCACTCAAGCGCGGCCAGGTCTGGCTGACCCTGGGCATCGGCGCCATCGGCTTCGGCGGCCTGTTCGCGGTGTACACCTATCTGGCCGACATCCTCGGCGCGGTGACTCACGTCTCGCCGAGCATCGTACCGCTGGTGATGGCGGTGTTCGGCATCGGCATGACCCTGGGCAACCTGTTCATCCCGGTACTCGCCGACCGCGCCGTGATGCCCACCGCCGGTGGCCTGCTGGTGTGGAGCGCGGTGGTGCTGGCGATCTTCCCGTTCACCGCGGGGAATATCTGGACCATCTCGATCTGCGTGTTCTTCGTCGGCTTCGGCGGCGCCCTCGGCACCGTCCTGCAGACCCGCCTGATGGACGTCGCCGAGGACGCCCAGGGCCTGGCCGCAGCGCTGAACCACTCGGCGTTCAACTTCGCCAACGCGCTGGGCCCGTACCTCGGCGGCCTGGCCCTGGCGGCGGGCTACGGCTGGACCTCGCCGGGCTGGGTCGGCAGCCTGCTGGCCATCGGCGGCTTCGTGCTGTGGTCGGTGTCGGTGGCGACCAGCCGCAGCGAACAGCGCAACGCAGCAGCCTCCCACGAAGGCTGATACGCGAGCCCGAATGCAAAGTGGCCGGCGCAATGCCGGCCCTTTCGTCTGTGCGCCACGACGACGTACCCTGTGCAGCACATTCCCGATCCGCCGACGCCATGCCGCTGCCCCTGGTCTACCACGACGACTACAGTCCGCCCTTTCCGGACAACCATCGTTTTCCCATGGAGAAGTTCCGTCTGCTGCGCGATCACCTGGTGGACAGCGCACTGGTGGAAGACGCGCAACTGCTGCGCCCGGAACTCTGCCCTGTGGATATCCTCGCCCTGGCCCACGACCGCGACTACATCGAGCGCTATTGCAGCGGCGCGATGGAGCGCGAGGAACTGCGCCGCCTTGGCCTGCCCTGGACCGAAGCGCTGGCAAGGCGCACCGTACGCGCGGTAGGTGGCTCGCTGCTTACCGCGGAACTGGCGCTGAAACAGGGCCTGGCCTGCCACCTTGCTGGCGGCACGCACCACGCGCACCACGACCACGCATCGGGCTTCTGCATCTTCAACGACCTGGCGGTGATCAGCCTGTACCTGCTGGAAAGCGGCAAGGCCAACCGCGTGCTGATCTTCGACTGTGACGTGCACCAGGGCGACGGCACCGCGCGCATCCTGGAGAACGTGCCGGATGCGGTAACGGTGTCATTGCACTGCGAGAAGAACTTCCCCGCGCGCAAGGCGCAGAGCGACTGGGACATTCCCCTGCCACTGCACCTGGGAGACGCGGACTACCTGAAGGTGGTGCAGGAGGCGCTGGACTATCTGCTGCCGCTGTACCAGCCGGACATCGTGCTCTACGACGCCGGCGTGGACGTGCACAAGGACGACGCCCTGGGTTACCTGCAACTCACCGACGCGGGGCTGGCGGCGCGGGACGAGCACGTCATCCGCCGCTGCCTGTCCAGCGACATCCCGGTGGTGGGCGTGATCGGCGGTGGCTACGACAAGGACCGCCACGCGCTGGCCCGGCGCCACGGCATCCTGCACCACAGCGCTGCGCGGGTGGCGCGCGAGTTTCAGCTGGACCGGTAACGCGAGTTGTTGGTGTCCATGCGCATCGGCAGGCGTTGCTGCTCCCAGCGCGCCAGCTCATGGGCGGAGAACCCCAGGAGCGCGGCCGCACGCGACCGGGCATCGTCTTCGTAGTGCTTCTCGCAGAAGCGCATCACCTGCTCGGGCACGTGGTGCTGCAGCAGCTCCTGCGCGCGCAGTGGCCCTGCATATTGCAGGTAGCGTGGCAGCAGGCGGCTCCAGTTGGTAAATACATACAGGTTGTGCAGCGCGATCTGGATCGACAGCAGCTCCAGCACGCGTTGTTCGAACTTGACCTTCGAACCCTGCAGGTTCTTGTTCAGCCGCACCACCATGTGGGCCACCGCCTCGTTGAGCAGAGTGCGGATTTCCTCGCTGGGGAGGCTACGGATGACAATGTCGAGGCCATTCACCCGTACGCGGGTGTCGCTGCCCTCCACCCACAGGTGGGCCTCATGAGAGCGAAGGTAATCACGGACTTTCATCGTCAGTTGGACCAAGGTTGCAAGAGGTCCGCATGCTGATGGATTCACAAAAGCGCCAACATCGGCGCAATCCCGATCCCACGTAGGAATTATCGTAACCCCTACCGCTCAGGAGTCGGAAAACACCTTCCCCACTCCCGAGTTTTTTCCACGACAACTGTGGGGCGGCCTGTGGATAAGCTGCGGAAAAGCGCCTGCCGCGTCCGCCGCCGCAGGCTCCGCGAGAACTGGACAAAAAATGAGCAACCGGCGCGTAGCACCGCTGCGCTAGAATTGCGCCCTTTCCCGCACTCCTTCGCCTGGCCTCCTGCATGACCGATCTCCGCCCGCTCGCCTCCCCTACCGCGATTGTCATCGGCGGCGGCCCCGCCGGCCTCATGGCGGCCGAAGTCCTGGCTGGCGCCGGCGTAGCGGTGGAGTTGTTCGATGCCATGCCCTCAGTCGGGCGCAAGTTCCTGCTGGCCGGCGTGGGCGGCATGAACATCACCCATTCCGAGGCGCGCGAGCCCTTCCTGTCGCGCTACGGCCAGCGTGCACAAACCCTCGCGCCAGTGATCGACGCCTTCGACAGCCAGGCGCTGTGCGCATGGATTCATGGCCTGGGCATCGAGACCTTTGTCGGCACCTCCGGCCGCGTCTTTCCCACCGACATGAAGGCCGCTCCGCTGCTTCGTGCCTGGCTCAAGCGCCTGCGCGAAGCCGGTGTGGTCATCCACACCCGCCATCGCTGGCTGGGCTGGGACGCCGAGGGCGCGCTGCTGATCGAAGGACCGGAGGGCCGGCGCAGCGTCAGCGCCGACACCACCGTGCTGGCCCTCGGTGGCGGCAGCTGGCAGCGCCTGGGCTCGGACGGCGCCTGGGTGCCGCTGCTGGCCGAACGCGCGGTGGATATATCGCCGCTGCGCCCGGCCAACTGCGGCTTCGAAGTGGCCGGCTGGAGCGAGTTCTTCCGCGACAAGTTCGCTGGCGCACCGGTCAAGCCGGTGGCGCTTTCACTGGCCGGAGGAACGCCACGCCAGGGAGAGTTCGTGGTTACCGCCGGCGGCATCGAGGGCAGCCTGGTCTATGCGCTGTCCTCCGGCATACGTGAGTGCATCGAGCAGACCGGCAGCGCCACCGTGCGCCTGGACCTGCTGCCCAACCGCAGCCTGGAGCAGGTCGCCAAGGCCGTCGCGCAACCGCGCGGCTCCAAGTCCATGGCCAACCACTTGCGCGGCCGCCTGGGGCTGGATGGCGTGCGTGCCGGGCTGTTGCGCGAGTTGTCCACCGCTGCCGACTACACCGACCCGCAGCGCCTTGCCCAGTTGATCAAGGCGCTCCCGCTGACCGTGGTGCGCCCCCGTCCGCTGGATGAAGCCATCAGCAGTGCCGGTGGCGTGACCTTCGAGGCGCTGAATGAACAGCTGATGCTCAAGGCGCTGCCGGGCGTGTTCTGCGCCGGCGAGATGCTCGATTGGGAAGCGCCCACCGGCGGCTACCTGCTCACCGCCTGCTTCGCCAGCGGCCGCGCCGCCGGGCTCGGCGCATTGCAGTGGCTCGAAACGCAAGGCTGAATGCTGCCTTTAATGGAACCATAGTGCTAGATTCTCGACTCCCACCCAGGAGTCGCCTGCATGCCGCTGACCTTCCGCCGCGCCCGCCCTGATGACGTCGATGCCGCCATCCCGCTGATCTACAGCTCCGGCCCCGACGCCTTCGACTACGCCTTCGCCCGCCCCGGCCGCAACAGCGCCCAGGACTTCCTGCGCTACGCCTTCGTCCAGGGCGGCGGGCAGTTCGGCTGGCGGCAGCACTGGGTCGGCGAACAGGACGGCCGGGTAGTGGCGGCCGGTACGGTGTTCGGCGGCGAAGCAACACTGGGCTACCTGCTGGCGGCCACGCGGCAGATCCTCGGTTATTTCGGACTGGGTTCGGCGGGGGTAATCCGCCGGGGCCTGCAACTGGAGAAGATCATCTGCCCGCCGCCGCGCCGGACGCTGTACCTCGCGCACCTGGGCGTCACGCCGACGCTGCGCGGCGAAGGCCTGGGCAGCCAGCTGATCGATCACTTCCTGCAGATGGGCCGCGATGCCAACCTGCCCATGGCCGCGCTGGACGTTTCGGTGGCCAACCCCAAGGCCCAGACGCTCTATGAACGCCTGGGTTTCAGCGTGCAGGTGGAGCGCGTCTCGACCCTGCCGGGCGTTTCCAGCCACCGCTACATGCAGCGCCAGCTCTGAGGTAGACTCCCGGCCAGCCGCCCGCCAGAGGCGGCCTGCTCCGTTGCCGTCGTGAAAGCCTGCTCACGCATTAACCAGGAAGGTTGCCTATGAGCACTGCCAGCGTTGAACTGAAAGTCTTCGTCCCCGCCCGCGATTTCGCACTCTCCCAGCAGTTCTACAAGGACCTGGGATTCCTCTCGCCGTGGAACTCCGAAGAACTCGCCTACTTCCACCATGGCGATCACTGCGCCTTCCTGCTGCAGAACTACTACGTCAAGGAATTCGCCGAAAACCTGATGCTGCACCTGTTGGTGGAGGACGCCGACGCCTGGTACGCGAAGGTCCGCGACTCCGGCCTCGCCGAGCGCTACGGCGTGCGCCTCGGTGCACTGGAAGACCAGCCGTGGAAGATGCGCGACTTCACCCTGCACGACCCGAGCGGCGTGCTCTGGCGGATCGGGCATAACCTCGATTGAGTCCCCGGAGTCGACCTGTGGGAGCGCGCCATGCGCGCGATCGCGGGCATGGCCCGCTTGTATGGCGTTAGGGTAGGAACCTGTCGGGGGTGGAGGGACAAGACCCGCTTCTGCAAGCCAGACGGTAGGAGACTTCCCCCACCCACGCGCTCACGACAAGCGCCGATAAGGAATCCATCGGA
>NZ_JACVBX010000040.1 GCF_014852585.1 Pseudomonas sp. PDM18
ACCGTCGACACCAAGGTGAAGGACGTAGAACTCGTCATTGACGTGATCGCTGGGGATGACATCGTCAACCTCGCCGAGTCGCAGGCCCAGCAGGCCATCAGCGGCAAGGCAACTGGTGCGTTCACCGAGGGTGATGTGGTGAGCTTCGAGCTCAACGGCACCACCTACAGCACCACCGTGGCAGCGGATGGCAAGTGGAGCGTGCAGGTAGCCGGTGCCGACCTGGCCAAGGCCAGCAGCATCAAGGCAACCCTGGTAGCTCACGACGATGTTGGCAACGTCCGCAACGTCGACGCCAACCGTGCGTACACCGTCGACGTGACGGCGCCGGACGCAGCCAGCACCCAACTGACCATCGACACCGTGGCTGGCGACGACATCGTCAACAGCGCAGAGTCCAAGGTTCAGCAGACCATCAGCGGCAAGGCCACCGGTGAGTTCAAGGCCGGTGACGTGGTGAGCTTCAAGCTCAACGGCACCACCTACAGCGCTGCTGTGGCAGCCGATGGCAAGTGGAGCGTGCAGGTAGCGGGTTCTGACCTGGTCAAGGGCAGCAACATCAAGGCCACCCTGGTCGCCCATGATGCGGCAGGCAACGCCGGTTCTATCGTGGCCGAGCATGCCTATA
>NZ_JACVBX010000041.1 GCF_014852585.1 Pseudomonas sp. PDM18
GCCGACACCTTCCGCCTGCCGCAGGGCCAGTACGGCCTGTTCATCCGCGCCACCGATCCCGGCGCGAACTACCTCATCGAAACCAACCCGGCCCTCACCGACCTGGGCAAGTTCCTCAACTCCGGCTACCTGCTCGACAAGCTCGGCTTCGACGCCGACAAGGCCTGGAAGCGCCTGGGCGATGGCGCCTACGAAACCCGCCTGATCCGCGAAGCCATCCAGGCCAAGACCGGCCAGCGCTTCATCGACGGCCTGGCCAGCGATTACGACCAGTTCCAGTACCTGATGGACAACGCCCTGGCCGCCAAGGATGCGCTGAAACTCAGCGTCGGCGTCGGCCTCTCAGCCGAACAGGTCGCCGCGCTCACCCACGACATCGTCTGGATGGAAAGCCGCGTCATCGATGGCCAGCAAGTCCTCGTCCCGGTGGTCTACCTGGCCCAGACCGACGAGCGCAACCTGCGCGGCAACAGCCTCATCCAGGGTCGCGACCTCAACCTCATGGCCGGTGGCGACCTGCTCAACGTCGGCACCCTGCGCGCCAGCCACGACCTCAACGCCGTGGCCGGTGGCAGCATCCTCCAGGGCGGCCTGGTCGA
>NZ_JACVBX010000042.1 GCF_014852585.1 Pseudomonas sp. PDM18
TAGCCGTCGGCCGGCATGGCCAGCTTCAGGTCGGTGCCCGGCGGCAGGTTGATCAGGGTGGCCAGCTCGGTCTTGGCCAGCGACAGCGCCTTGCGCTGCACTTCCAGCTGGCGCGTGGCTTCGATCAGCGAGCGCTGGTAGCTCATCGCCTGGACCGGGTCGCCGATGCGCTGGGCACCGAGGTTCTGGCTGTCCTTGCGCGCCTGCTCGACTCGGGCGGTGAGGCTGTCGATGCGACCCAGCAGGCGTTCGGCGGCGACGGCGCGCCAGTAGGCCGAGCGCACGTCCTGGACGATGGTCTGGCGCACCTTGCGCCGGCGTTCGTCGAGGATCAGGCGCTGGTCGGCCTGCTGCTTGGCGCTGACGTAGCTGACGCCGAAGTCGAGCACGTTCCACACCATGGTCAGGTCGGCGACGTCGCGGTCGCGGTCCTGGGAGGTGGACGG
>NZ_JACVBX010000043.1 GCF_014852585.1 Pseudomonas sp. PDM18
CGCCGGCCATGAACTCGCCGGTGGCCTTGCCGCTGATGGTCTGCTGGGCCTTCGATTCGTCGAGGTTGACGATGTCGTCACCGGCCACGGCGTTGATGGTCAGCTGGGCCACCGGCGCAGTAACGTCCACCGCGTAGTTGTGGCTGGCACTGGCGCTCGCGCTATTGCCGGCAATGTCGGTGGCGACGAAGGTGGCGTCGATGCGGTGATCGGCATCGGCAGCCAGCTCGGCACCCGGAACACTGATGCTCCACTTGCCTTCGGCATCGACAGTGCCGCTGTAGGTCACTTCGTTGACAACGATCTTGACGATGTCGCCGGCACGGCCGCCGGTGGTGCTACCGGTGATCGACTGGTTGGCCTGCGACTCGACGGCGTTGACGATGT
>NZ_JACVBX010000044.1 GCF_014852585.1 Pseudomonas sp. PDM18
GGGCCACCAGGGTGGCGTCGATGCTGGTGGCCTTGGCCAGGTCGGCGCCGGATACCTGCACGCTCCACTTGCCATCGGCTGCAACCGCAGCGCTGTAGGTGGTGCCGTTGAGCTTGAAGCTCACCACATCACCCACCTGGAACTCACCGCTCGCCTTGCCGCTGATGGTCTGCTGCACCTGCGATTCGGCCTGGTTGACGATGTTGTCGCCGGCCACGGTGTCGATGGTCAGTTGGGTGGTGGTTGCGTCCGGCGCCGTCACGTCGACGGTGTAAGGACGGTTGGCCGTGACACTGCTCTGGTTGCCGGCCGCATCATGGGCCACCAGGGTAGCGTCGATGCTGCTGCCCTTGGCCAGGTCGGTGCCCGATACCTGCACGCTCCAG
>NZ_JACVBX010000045.1 GCF_014852585.1 Pseudomonas sp. PDM18
TGATCCAGGCGACGTTGCGCACGCAGGCGATGACCTTGCCCTGCGGGAACAGCTCGCGCAGGGCCGGCAGGTTGGCGCACCAGAGACGGTTGGTGTCGAACACCACGGACTTGTCGTGCTGGTCGGCATAGTAGGAATCGAACAGGCCGCGCAACAGGCGACGGCGCTGATCCGCGTTCACTAGCGGGGCGAATTCACTGCCGGCGCTGCACTGTTCACGCACGCTGGTGAACAGCCCGCCGACGGGGCTGGACATGCCCGCATGGAAGCGTGGGTTTTGCAGCAGGATGGCGGACAGCAGCGTACTGCCCGAGCGCGGCAAACCCGATATGAAGTGGAAATTCTGCATCCCTGCGC
>NZ_JACVBX010000046.1 GCF_014852585.1 Pseudomonas sp. PDM18
TGCTTGATTCAACTTGTTAAAGAGCGTTTGGCTGAGGCTTTCGCCTCAACCGAGGCGCGCATTCTACGCTAACCTCTCTTTCCGTCAAGCTTTATTTTCGAAAATTTCTTTTCTACTCAATCGCTTGGCTTCGGAGAGCCTCAGCTCTCGTCAGCGGCAAGCACAAACTATGTGCTTACACTAATAGGCAAAGCCCCGGACAGCGAAGCTGACCGGGGCTTTGGGATAGGAGCTTGACGATGACCTACTCTCACATGGAGAAACTCCACACTACCATCGGCGATGCGTCGTTTCACTACTGAGTTCGGGATGGGATCAGGTGGTTCCAACGCTCTATGGTCGTCAAG
>NZ_JACVBX010000047.1 GCF_014852585.1 Pseudomonas sp. PDM18
TGACGCTCAACGACGCGCTGGCCCGTGCCATCAAGTACAACCTCGAAGGCCGCCTGAAGGTCATGGAGCAGGCCCTGGCCAGCCGCCAGGTCGACCTCGCGACCTTCGACATGCTGCCGCGCATGGCCCTGGAAGCCGGCTACGCCGGGCGCAACAACGTCAGTGCGTCGTCCAGCAAGAGCGTGCTGACCAACCAGCAATCCCTGGAACCGTCCACCTCCCAGGACCGCGACCGCGACGTCGCCGACCTGACCATGGTGTGGAACGTGCTCGACTTCGGCGTCAGCTACGTCAGCGCCAAGCAGCAGGCCGACCAGCGCCTGATCCTCGACGAAC
>NZ_JACVBX010000048.1 GCF_014852585.1 Pseudomonas sp. PDM18
GTGACAGGCGAGTTCCAGGCCGGTGACGTGGTCAAGTTCGACCTCAACGGCACGGCCTATCAGGCCGTGGTGAACACCGCGGGCGAATGGAGCGTGCAGGTAGCCGGTGCCGACCTGGCGAAAGCCACCAGCATCAACGCCACCCTGGTGGCCCACGATGCCGCGGGCAACAGCACCGACATCACCGCCAAGCATGCGTACGAGGTGAAGATCGAGGAACCGATTGCCGGTCTGATCATCGACGTCATCGCCGGTGACGACATCGTCAACATCGACGAGTCCAAGGCCGAGCAGACCATCAGTGGCAA
>NZ_JACVBX010000049.1 GCF_014852585.1 Pseudomonas sp. PDM18
GTGACAGGCGAGTTCCAGGCCGGTGACGTGGTCAAGTTCGACCTCAACGGCACGGCCTATCAGGCCGTGGTGAACACCGCGGGCGAATGGAGCGTGCAGGTAGCCGGTGCCGACCTGGCGAAAGCCAACAGCATCAACGCCACCCTGGTGGCCCACGATGCCGCGGGCAACAGCACCGACGTCACCGCCAAGCATGCGTACGAGGTGAAGATCGAGGAACCGATTGCCGGTCTGATCATCGACGTCATCGCCGGTGACGACATCGTCAACATCGACGAGTCCAAGGCCGAGCAGACCATCAGTGGCAA
>NZ_JACVBX010000004.1 GCF_014852585.1 Pseudomonas sp. PDM18
CTGCAAAAGATCGAGGCGCTGACCGTCCTCGCCCGCAAATTGGCCCGGATTGCCTTTGCCCTGATGACGACTCAGCAACCGTATCGGACTGCGGCCGATACGGTGGGGTAGACATAGAATCTCCTACGAAGAGCCACTTCGCAGGAGCGAGCCGTTGTGCTGGATCAGTAGGTGCCGCTTACCGAAGAGCGCGGCTGCACCGGGTTGGCATCGTTGGAGATGGTCACCTCGACGCGGCGGTTCATGGCGCGGCCGGCCGGGGTGGCATTACTCGATACCGGATACTCCTTGCCGTAGCCACGGGCGACGACGCGGTCGGGCGTCACGCCCTGGCTGAGCAGCGCCAGGCGGATGGCCTCGGCGCGGCGCTCGGACAGCCCCTGGTTGTAGGAGGACGAGCCGCTGCTGTCGGTGTAACCCTCGACTATGACCTTGCGCTCCGGGTTCTGCTGCAGGTAACCGGCCAGGTTCTGCACATTGCTCATCGCGCCGGGCTTGAGTTCGGCGCGGTCGAGATCGAACAGCACGTCACCGAAGGACACCATGGTCCCGCGCGAGGTCTGCTTGGCGTTCAGCTCGCCCTTGAGCTTGTTCAGCTGCGCGGTACGAGCATCGAGACGGGCCTGGGCGCGCTGGGCGGAGGTGTTCTTCAACTGATCCTCGGCGTCGCGCAGGGCCACGGTCTGGTTGGCCAGCTCGATGCGTTGCTGGGTCAGGTAGGCCAGTTGGTCCACTTCCTTCTGATTCGCGCCGTCACGGTAGGCTTGGTCGGCCTTGGCCAGCCAGTCGCCAGCGTCCTTGGTTTCCAGTGCGGCCTGCTGAGTGGCCTGGGGCTCGGCCTGCAGGGCCTGGAAGTCGCTACGGGCTTTCTCCAGGTTCGCGTTGGGCGGCGTCGAGCAGGCGGCCAGGGCCAGAGCGAGGGTCGAGATGGCGGGCAGTACGATGAGTTTGTTCATGTCGAAATTCCTTATATGACCGGGCGTGGGGGCGGGATCACTGGGCCTGCTGCAGGCCTTCCTGACGCAACTCCATCACGCCCTGCTGGGCGTCCTTCACCGCGTTCTGGGCCTTCACGGCCTGGGACTTGCGCTCGGCCACACGGGCGTCCCACTCGGCCTGCTGGGCCAGGTTGCGAGCCTGGTCGTATTCCTTGTCGTTCAGGGCGATGCGCGCCTGGGCGAGCTTGTCCTGGGCGTTCTTGGTTTCCACTGGCGCGAATTCCGGCCCGCCGTTGCTGACCGCAGCGTTCACCGCCGATTCGGTGACGGCCATCTGTTCGCTGGGCGGGTTACCGGCGCAGCCGGCCAGCAGCATCGCGCTGCCGAGGGCGAGCAGCCCCAGGCGCCAACTGCGCAGCGGGGCGCGGGTGGAAAGGGCAGGGACGGTTCGAGCGCTTTGAGATTTCAGTTCCATTGGGTGAATCCTCTGACGTTTGCTTAGGGTTTCCCTCGGCGTTTCGATTGCCGGCGGATGCGGGCGGCTCTCCCGCGCGGTTCTGCGCGATGTGGCTCATGCCTTGAGAGCAGCGGGCATCTATTTAGGGGACTAAGGGTTTTGCCAGGGGGTTCAAAAAAAATGCCCGCCGTGATGGCGGGCATTTTCAGCGAGCAGCGTCGATCAGACGCGATGACGCAATAACTGCAGGCCGTTGAACACCACCAGCAGGCTGGCGCCCATGTCGGCGAACACCGCCATCCACAAGGTGCCTTCGCCGGCCAAAGTGAGGGCGAGGAACACCGCCTTGATGCCCAGCGCCAGGGTGATGTTCTGGATCAGTACGCGATGGGTCTGGCGCGACAGGCGAATGAAGGACGGCAGCTTACGCAGGTCGTCGTCCATCAGCGCGACGCCGGCGGTTTCGATGGCCGTGTCGGTACCTGCCGCACCCATGGCGAAGCCGATGTCGGCGCGGGCCAGGGCCGGGGCGTCGTTGATGCCGTCGCCGACCATGCCGACGCGCTTGCCGCTTGCCTGGCGCTGCTTCACTTCGCGCAGCTTGTCCTCGGGCAGCAGGTTGCCCAGCGCCTGGTCGATGCCCACCTGGGCGCCGATGGCGTTGGCGGTGTGCGGGTTGTCGCCGGTCAGCATCAGTGTCTTCACGCCCAGTTGGTGCAACTGGGCGACGGCTTCGCGGCTGGTTTCCTTGACGCCATCGGCCACGGCGAACAGCGCCAGCGGGCCTTCGGTGTCGAGCAGCACGATGACCGTCTTGCCCTGTTGCTCGAGAGCGTCGAGGCGGGCTTCCAGCTCCTTCGAGCACAGCTCCAGTTCCTCCACCAGACGGTGGTTGCCCAGGTGGTAGGTGCGGCCGTCGATCTCGCCTTTCACGCCACGGCCGGGCAGGGCGGTCAGCTCGCCTACGCTATACAGCGCGATATTGTCGGCCTCGGCGGCTTGGGCCACGGCGTGGGATACCGGGTGATCCGAGCGGGCGGCAAGGCTGGCGGCCAGGGCGCGCACATCACCGGCGGCGCTTTCGCGCAGGGCGGTGAAGTCGGTCTGGCGCGGGCGGCCCTCGGTGAGGGTGCCGGTCTTGTCCAGGGCGATCCATTCCAGGGAACGGCCCATCTCCAGGAACACCCCGCCCTTGATCAGGATGCCCAGGCGCGCCGCCGCCGACAGGCCGCTGACGATGGTCACCGGGGTGGAGATCACCAGCGCGCAGGGGCAGGCGATCACCAGCAGCACCAACGCGCGGTACACCCAGTCCAGCCAGGCGCCGCCGAAGAACAGCGGGGGCAGCAGCGCGGTGGCGATGGCAATGAGGAACACCACCGGGGTGTAGATGCGCGAGAACTGGCCGACGAAGCGCTGGGTCGGTGCGCGCGAGCCCTGGGCCTCTTCCACGGCGTGGATGATGCGCGCCAGGGTGCTGTCGTCGGCCACGCGAGTGACACGGTATTCCAGTGCGCTTTCGCCGTTGATGGTGCCGGCGAACAGGGTATCACCGGCCTGCTTTTCCACTGGCAGGCTTTCACCGGTGATGGGGGCTTGGTTGACGCTGGAGCGGCCATCGAGCACCTCGCCGTCCAGTGCGATGCGCTCGCCGGGGCGCACCCGCACCCGCGCGCCGAGGGCGACGGACTTGGCGGGAACCTCCTGCCACTGCCCGTCCACCTGCACCGTGGCCTGTTCCGGAGCCAGCTGCAGCAGGCCGCGAATGGCGTTGCGCGCGCGGTCCAGCGACTTGGCCTCGATCAATTCGGCGATAGCGAACAGCACCGCCACCATAGCCGCTTCCGGCCACTGGCCGATCAGCATGGCACCGGTCACGGCAATGCTCATCAGGGCGTTGATGTTGAGGTTGCGGTTCTTCAGGGCGATCCAGCCCTTGCGGTAGGTTGGCAGGCCGGCGCCGACAATCGCGGCGATGGCCAGTACTGCCACCAGCCAGTGCGGGCCGATGGCGAACCATTCGAAAAACTCCGCGCCCGCCGCTGCGACGCCGGCCAGAGCCAGTGGCCACCAGGGCTTCTGTTGGGCGGGCTGCGCCGAGACGGGGGCGTTTTCGTCTACCGGCTCGGCTTGCATACCGAGGGAGGCCACCAGCTTCTGCAGCGGCTCGGTACTGTCGAAGCGATGCTGCACACGCAGCAGGCGCTGCATGAGGTTGAAGTCCAGGTCTTCCACGGCGGACACGCGACCCAGCGCATCGCGCAGCAGGCGTTCCTCGGTGGGGCAGTCCATGGCTTCGATGCGCAGACTCGTCCAGCGTAGCTCGCCGCTGGCCGAGCCGGCGGCGGCCGTGGCGGCACTTTCTGCGCGCGCACTGCGATCTTCGTCCTGATCATGGGAGTGATCGTGATCGTGATCGTGATCATGGCCGTGGTCATGCTTGTGCGGGGCAGGTTCGGCAGCCGGGGCGCGCAGCTGCGCGCCTTTGTCGCAGCCGCAGTAGTCGGCGGCGTCATGTTCACGGTCCTGTACAGGGCCGTGGATGGTCGGCCCCTGGCGATTGGCAGTCATGTCGTCCGTTCCTGTTTGACGAGTTGCTGCCGA
Organism: Pseudomonas sp. PDM18; assembly: GCF_014852585.1. Taxonomy (GTDB): domain Bacteria; phylum Pseudomonadota; class Gammaproteobacteria; order Pseudomonadales; family Pseudomonadaceae; genus Pseudomonas. Next base: position 4,000 of record NZ_JACVBX010000004.1, read on the forward strand.
TTGCACACCCTGTAGCAACTACAGAGTCAAGCATCCGTTGGCGAGGAGTCGCACATGAAGATCGGTGAACTGGCGAAACTGACCGGCTGCCCGGTGGAAACCATCCGCTACTACGAGCGCGAAGGCCTGCTGCCCGCGCCGTCGCGCAGCGAGGGCAACTACCGGCAGTACGACGCCAGCCACGTCGAGCGGCTGTCGTTCATTCGCCATTGCCGTTCGCTGGACATGACCCAGGAGGAAATCCGCATCCTCCTCGGCCTGCGCGACCGCCCTGAATCCGACTGCGGCACCGCCAACCGGCTGATCGACGAGCACTTGCACCACGTCGAAGTGCGCATCGCCGAGTTGCAGTCGCTCAGCCAGCAACTGCGCGACCTGCGCGCGCAGTGCCAGGGAGAGGGCAGCAGCGAGGATTGCGGCATCCTGCGCGAGCTGGAGCAGCCGGCGGAGCCGTCGGTGATTCCGGAATCCTGTGCGGAAGCGGGGCATTTGCACGTGCCCGGCGTCCATGGCCGGCATTGATCGCATTCGTAGGAGCAAGCTCGCTCCTACAAGAAGTGCCAAACGAAACGCCCCGGCACTTGCCGGGGCGTTTCGTTCAGGAGTGCTCGGCCTCCGTCAGCTCGTGCAGGTACTTGCGCGACAGTGCCAGGAAGCGCGGCGTAGGGCCGGTGTCCTCATAGATCGGGTCACCCTGTTCGTCCTGCGCCACTACTTTGGTCCCCTGCACGTAGGGGAAGCTCGCCTCCAGCTCTTCCAGCGCCGCACTGACCAGTTCACCCAGCAGCTCCTCGACGCTGCGCTTGGGGTACATGTCGTGCAGCGCGGCCAGACGCGCGGCCGTCTCGACGTCCAGCGGAATGCTGTACTGGTGGTTGGTCATGCGCCCCCTGGCGTTCTTTTCCCAATGGCGTACCAGCTCGCGGATTTTCATATTCACCTCTAGGGTCGTTACGTGGCGGTCGGCCCTCGTGAGGTCGCCGCAGGTTTTCCCATCGATGGGGATAACTTTCAGCCTAGACGTTGTCCGAGCAGGATTGCGGGCGTTCGTCGAGCGCTTGCCTGCCGGCCCGGCCGGCGGCACTGTAAAACCCTGCGATGCCCTTTCTCTCTCTGATCCAGGAGACTGCGATGCCGGATATCGATGCGCGCCTGCGCGAGGACGTTCACCTGCTTGGCGAGCTGCTCGGGCGGACCATCCGTGCCCAGTACGGGCAGGGCTTCCTCGACAAGATCGAACTCATCCGCACCGGCGCCAAGGCTGCCCGGCGCGGCTCAGCCGAAGGCGCAAAACAGCTGACCGCGACCCTCGACGGCCTGGGCGAGGATGAGCTGCTGCCGGTGGCTCGCGCCTTCAACCAGTTCCTCAACCTGGCCAATATCGCCGAGCAGTACCACCGCATCCGCCGGCGCACGCCCAAGGAGCCGGAGCCCTTCGAGAACCGTGTGCTGGCCGAACTGCTGGGCCGCCTGCGCAAGTCCGGCCTGGGCGCCGAGGGCCTGGCGCGCCAGGTGGCGGAGCTGGAAATCGAGCTGGTGCTCACCGCGCACCCCACCGAAGTGGCGCGCCGCACGCTGATCCAGAAGTACGACGCCATCGCTGCGCAACTGGCCGCCGGTGACCACTCCGACCTGCTGCCCGAGGAGCGCCAGGCGGTGCAGGAAAAACTCCAGCGCCTGATCGCCGAGGCCTGGCACACCGACGAGATCCGCCGCACCCGCCCGACCCCGGTGGACGAGGCGAAATGGGGCTTCGCGGTGATCGAGCATTCCCTCTGGCACGCCTTGCCGGCCTTCCTCCGCCACGTTGATCGAACCCTGCAGGAAACCCTCGGCGAGCGCCTGCCCCTGAGCGCCGCGCCGATTCGCTTCGCCTCCTGGATGGGCGGCGACCGTGACGGCAACCCCAACGTCACCGCCGCCATCACTCGCGAGGTGTTGCTGCTGGCGCGCTGGATGGCGGCTGACCTCTATCTGCGTGACGTCGACAGCCTTGCCGCCGAACTCTCCATGCAGCAGGCCAGCGACGAGCTACGCGCCGAAGTCGGCGACCTCGCCGAGCCCTACCGCGCACTGCTCAAGCAACTGCGCGAACGCCTGCGCGCTACCCGCGCCTGGGCCGAGCGTGCCATCCACACCGGCGAGGAGCCGGGCGCTGACGTGCTGCAGGACAACCGCGAACTGCTGGAGCCGCTGCTGCTCTGTTATCGCTCGCTGCAGGCCTGTGGCATGGGCGTGATCGCCGAGGGCGACCTGCTCGATACCTTGCGCCGAGCAGCCACTTTCGGGCTGTTCCTGGCACGGCTGGATGTGCGCCAGGACTCCACGCGCCACGCCAAGGCGATGAGCGAAATCACCGAGTACCTGGGCCTGGGCAATTACGCCGAGTGGGACGAAAGCGTGCGGCAGGAATTTCTCCTGGAAGAACTCGCCAGCCGCCGGCCCTTGCTGCCGGCGAACTACGCTCCGACGCCCGAGACCGCCGAAGTCCTCGCCACCTGCCGCGTGGTGGCGCAGGCGCCGGCCGCCTCGCTGGGTTCCTACGTCATCTCCATGGCCGGGCAGCCGTCCGACGTGCTCGCCGTCCAGTTGCTGCTCAAGGAATGCGGGCTGGAGCGGCCGATGCGCGTGGTGCCGCTGTTCGAGACCCTGGATGACCTGGACAACGCCGGCCCCTGCATCGACCGCCTGCTCAGCCTGGACAGCTACCGCACCCGCCTGGCCGGTCCGCAGGAAGTGATGATCGGCTACTCCGACTCGGCCAAGGACGCCGGGACCCTGGCTGCGGCCTGGGCACAGTACCGCGCCCAGGAGGCGCTGGTGGACATCTGCCGCAACCATGGCATCGAACTGCTGCTGTTCCATGGCCGCGGCGGCACCGTCGGGCGTGGCGGCGGTCCGGCCCATGCGGCGATCCTCTCGCAACCGCCGGGTTCGGTGGCCGGGCGCTTCCGCACCACCGAGCAGGGCGAGATGATCCGTTTCAAGTTCGGCCTGCCTGACATCGCCGAGCAGAACCTCAACCTCTACCTCGCCGCCGTGCTGGAGGCGACCCTGCAACCGCCACCGGTGCCCGAGCCGGCCTGGCGCGAGGAGATGGACCGCCTGGCCGCCGACGGCGTGCTCGCCTACCGCGCGGTGGTACGGGAGAACCCACAGTTCGTTGACTACTTCCGCGAGGCCACGCCGGAGCAGGAACTGGGCCGCCTGCCGCTGGGCAGCCGCCCGGCCAAGCGTCGCGAGGGCGGGGTGGAAAGCCTGCGGGCGATCCCCTGGATCTTCGCCTGGACCCAGACGCGCCTGATGCTGCCGGCCTGGCTGGGCTGGGAAGACGCCCTGTTCAAGGCCATCGAACGCGGCGAAGGCGCACTGCTGGGACGCATGCGCAAGGAGTGGCCGTTTTTCACCACGCGCATCGACATGCTGGAGATGGTACTGGCCAAGGCCGACCGGGAAATTGCCCAACTCTACGACGAGCGACTGGTGCAATCGGAACTGCGACCATTAGGTGCGCATTTACGCGACCTATTGTCGCAGTCGGTGCGAGTGGTGCTGGGGCTTACAGGGCAATCGCAGCTGCTCGCCCACGCCGCCGAGACGCGTGAATCCATTGGCGTGCGCAACACCTACCTGGACCCGCTGCACCTGCTCCAGGCCGAGCTGCTGGCGCGCTCGCGGCGCTGCACGGGCGACGCCTGCGGCGGTCTGGAGCAAGCCATGCTGGTGACGGTGGCGGGGATTGCAGCCGGGTTGCGAAATACCGGCTGAGGCACTACCACCCCCCACCAAAGGTGGATTGCCGAGCCGCCAGATGAGATTAATTTGATGGCTGATCCTGGGTGCGGAAACGGCCCGGGATCGGCGTGCGCAGTCCCCATGGCTGGCTTGTGTGGTGTGGGACCGCTGTGTATCGTGAGCAACCTTTCGGCGCACCTCTGCGCCATTCCAAGCATGATGAGATTGGCCCCACGAGGCGGATCCGTGATTTCGCTTAACAAGTATTAAGGAGCATATCGATGCGTGTGATTCTGCTCGGGGCGCCCGGTGCCGGCAAAGGTACCCAGGCTCGCTTCATCACTGAAAAGTTTGGCATTCCGCAGATTTCCACCGGCGACATGCTGCGTGCAGCGGTCAAGGCTGGCACCGAGCTCGGCCTGCAGGCCAAGAGCGTAATGGACGCCGGCGGCCTGGTATCCGATGACCTGATCATCAACCTGGTCAAGGAACGTATCGCCCAGCCCGACTGCGCCAAGGGCTTCCTGTTCGACGGCTTCCCGCGCACCATTCCCCAGGCCGAGGCCATGAAGGAAGCGGGCGTCTCCATCGATCACGTGGTCGAGATCGCCGTGGACGACGAGGAAATCGTCGGCCGCATCGCCGGTCGCCGCGTTCACCCGGCCTCGGGTCGCGTCTACCACGTCGAGCACAACCCGCCGAAAGTGGCTGGCAAGGACGATGAGACCGGCGAAGAGCTGATCCAGCGCGAAGACGACAAGGAAGCCACCGTGCGTCACCGCCTGTCGGTCTACCACTCGCAGACCAAGCCGCTGGTCGACTTCTACCAGAAGCTGGCGGATGCGCAGGGCACTCCGAAGTACACCCGCGTCGAGGGTGTCGGTTCGGTCGAGCAGATCACCTCCAAGGTGCTCGGCGCTCTGAACTGATCCATCGCCGTATCAGCCAAAGGCCCGCACACGCGGGCCTTTGGCGTTTATAATGCCCGCCCGTTTTTTATCGCCCTGTTCTCAACGTCCTATGGAAAACACCATGCCCACGCTGCTGGCCCTGGATACCTCGACCGAAGCCTGTTCCGTCGCCCTGCTGCATGACGGCCGCCGGTTCGTACGCCACGAGGTGATCCCGCGCCTGCATGCCCAGCGCCTGCTGCCCATGGTGCAGGACATCCTCGCTGAGGCCGGCATCGCGCTCTCCGCCGTCGACGCCATTGCCTTCGGTCGCGGCCCCGGCGCCTTCACCGGCGTGCGGATTGCCATCGGCGTGGTACAGGGCCTGGCGTTTGCGCTGCAGAAGCCGGTGCTGCCGATTTCCGACCTGTCGGTGCTGGCCCAGCGCGCCTACCGCGAGCACGGCGCAAGCCAGGTGGCAGCGGCCATCGATGCGCGCATGGACGAGGTGTACTGGGGGTGTTACCGCCTGGAGCAGGGCGAGATGCGTCTGGCCGGCGCCGAGGCAGTGCTGCCGCCGGAGCGCGTCGAGTTGCCGCGCGATGTCCAGGGCGAGTGGTTCGGCTCCGGCACTGGCTGGGGCTTCGAAGAACGCCTGGCAGTGAAGGTTGCCGCCTGCGACGCCAGCCTGCTGCCGCACTCCGAAGACCTGCTGACCCTGGCCGAATTCGCCTGGGCCCGCGGCGATGCGGTTGATGCAGAGCAGGCCCAGCCGGTCTACCTGCGCGACAACGTGGCGACCCCCAAGAAAGCCTGACCTGTGCCAATTGACCGCAGCCGCGCGCGGTCGCTAGAGTGATGGGCATTCCCACCGAGTTTTCGCCATGCGTATCGACGGCTTTACCTCCACATCCCAGACCACGGAGCGCAGTTCCCGCACGGGCACTGCTGTCACTCCGTTCCGGGAAGTGCAGCGCGACGTCGAGACCCGCCGCGAGCAGCCCGCGCCGACCTCGGCGAGCCAGGGACTCGACTCGCAATCGCAGACCCGCCGCGTGGAGTCCTCCAACGCCAGCAGCTACAACCTGCCGGCGACCCTGCGCGACAACCTCGACTACCAGCGTCCGCTGACCTCACGCGCGGCGCAGGCGCTCGCCAGCTACACCAGCACCGCCAGCATGGTCAGCCAGTACGAAGGCCAGGAAGTCGTCGGTCTCGACCTCTACGCCTGATGCATTTGCCGTATTTCCTGGGCTGCCCTTCATGGAACGAGCCCGCCTGGCGCGGCAGTTTCTATCCCACCGACCTGCGTCCCGCCGAAACACTGTCCTTCTACTCCCAGGTGTTCAACGCCGTGGAAGGCAACACCACCTTCTACGCCCGTCCCAATGCCGACACCCTCGCGCGCTGGGCGCAAACCATGCCGGAGACCTTCCGCTTCTGCGCCAAGCTGCCGCGCGACATCAGTCACGAGGGCGATTTGCGCGGTCAGCTGGAAAACACCCGAGACTTTCTCGACCTGCTGGCGCCGCTGGGCCAGCGCGTGGCGCCGCTGTGGCTGCAGGTTTCCGCCAGCTTCGGCCCGGATCGCCTGGGCGAGCTGGCTACGTGGCTGGATGAGTTCTCCGAGCGGCGCATCGCCGTGGAAGTGCGCCACCCGGCGTTCTTCGCCAAGGGCGACGAGGAGCGGGCGCTGAACCGCCTGCTGCTGGACCGAGGCGTCGAACGCATCTGCCTGGACTCGCGGGCGTTGTTCGCCGTGCAGTCCGATGATCCGGCCGTGCTCCATGCCCAGTCGAAGAAGCCCAAGGTGCCAGTGCGTCCGGCAGCCTTCAGCGACAGCCCGCAGGTGCGCTTCATCGGCGGGCCGGACCTGGACGCCAATCTCGTCCATCTCGCGCCCTGGATCGGCAAGGTTGCCGAGTGGATCGAACAGGGCCTGACGCCCTATGTTTTCCTTCATACCCCGGACAACCACCGTGCTGCCGAGCAGGCGAAGCGCTTCCACGCCTTGCTGCGCGAGCGCCTGCCTGGGCTGCCAGCGCTGCTCGAGCCCAAGCCGGAAGTGGAACAGCTCGGCCTGCTCTGAGCCGCCAACTGTGCATGGCGTCATGCAGGCGAGGGGACTAACCTGCTCCTTCCCTCGTTTGGCAAGGAGTCCGCCATGACCAATCAACAGCAACGTGGTGACGCCTTCCGCGCGCTCCACCAGCGCGACGGCCTGTTCGTCCTGCCCAATCCCTGGGATGCCGGCTCGGCGAAGATGCTCGCCCACCTGGGCTTCGAAGCCTTGGCGACCACCAGTGCCGGTCTGGCTTTCGCCCTCGGCCGGCGCGACGCCGAAGGCGCGGTGAGCCGCGATGAAGCCTTGGCCAATGCGCGCGAGATCCTCGAGGCAACGCCCCTGCCGGTCGCTGCCGACCTGGAGAACGGCTACGGCGGTGCAGCGGAAGACTGCGCTGAAACCATCCGTCTGGCTGCTGCTTGCGGGCTGGTTGGCGGTTCCATCGAAGACGCCACCGGCCGTTCGGATGCGCCGATTTATCCGCTGGAGTTGGCAGTCGAGCGCGTCGCTGCCGCCGTGCAGGCCGCCCGTGCGCTGCCGTTCACCTTCACCCTGGCGGCGCGGGCGGAGAACTTCCTGCACGGCCGCGTCGACCTGGACGACACCATTCGCCGCCTGGTGGCCTTCGCCGAAGCCGGAGCGGATGTGCTCTACGCGCCGGGCCTGAAGACCCGCGAGGAAATTGCCGCCGTGGTCAGCGCCGTAGCGCCGCGCCCAGTCAATGTGCTGGTGGGGTCGCCGGCGCTGCAGCTGAGCCTTGATGAGCTGGCTGAACTGGGGGTGAAGCGCGTCAGCGTCGGCTCCTGTCTGGCTCGGGCCGCTTACGGTGCCTTCTTCAGCGCCTCCGAGGCACTGGCCAAGGGCAATCTGAAGCCCATGCACGGCGCCATGCCATTCGACCGCATCAACGGATTGTTCCGGGGCTGACTCTTGCGCTGGTGGCTGCTCGGGTTGCTCGTTGCCTGCGCGGGCTTTGCTTTGGCGGTGCAGCAGCGATGGGTGGAGCTACCCAGTCGATGGAATCCCTGGGCACCACTGGACGTGCGCGACGAGCCGAATCTGCTAACCCGCTACAAGCTCTGGCGCCTGCGTGATGACGCCGAGCTGTGCCGGCTGGCGCTGCAAAGCTCCGACCTCAAGGCCCAGGCCATGGCCGACAGCGAACCCGTCGCTGGCTGCCCGTTGCACAACGTCTGGCGTGTACAGGCTGCCGGGGTGAAGCTGAGCAGCAGCTTCCTCGCCAGTTGCCCGCTGGCGGTGAGTTTTGCGCTGTTCGAGCGCCACTCCCTGCAACCGGCCGCACGAGAAGTCTACGGCCGGTCGGTATCGGCGGTTGAGCACCTGGGCAGCTTCGCCTGCCGCAATATCTATGGCCGCGCCGATGGCCGCCGCAGCCAGCACGCCACGGCCAATGCGCTGGACATCACCGCCTTCCGCCTGGCTGATGGCCGGCGCATCGTGGTGGCGACAGACTGGAGCGAGGATGGCGACGCCGCGCGCTTCCTGCGTACCGTGCGCGACCGCGCATGCGGCAACTTCGACGGCGTGCTCGGGCCGGACTACAACCGTGCGCACCACGATCACTTCCATCTCGACCTGGGCGGCTGGAAGGTCTGCCGTTGAGCCTGCCAGCTTCGCGCTGCGGTAGAATCGCGGTTTTTCCCAGGATCCCTGTCATGATCGAAGTCCTCACACCGCCGCGCATCGTCGTCCAGGCGCTGGCTCCTGCCTGGCAGGCCGTAGCCGAGCAGTGGGCGCAGCGGCTCGGTCTGTCGATGGGCGAGGGCGATGCCGATTTCGCCCTGCAACTGGGTGATGACGGCTTGCAGCTGCTGCAGTTGGGGCCGGATTCGCCCGGCCCGGTGCGGGTGGATTTCCTCGAAGGGTCTGCTGCGCATCGCCGGCAGTTCGGCGGCGGCGCGGGGCAGATGATCGCCAAGGCCGTGGGGATCCAGCAGGGCGTGCGTCCCCACGTGCTGGACGCCACTGCCGGCCTGGGCAAGGACGCTTTTGTGCTGGCGACGCTGGGGTGCGAGATGGACCTGACCGAGCGCCAGCCGATCATCGCCGCGTTGCTGGAGGACGGCCTGGCCCGCGCGGCAGGGGATTTCGAGGTGGGCGCCATCGTCGCGCGCATGCGCCTGCTGCAGGGCAACTCCATTGAGCGCATGACCGCTTGGGAGGGGGACGCGCCGCAGGTGATCTACCTCGACCCGATGTTCCCGCATCGCGACAAGAGTGCGCTGGTGAAGAAGGAAATGCGCCTGTTCCGCCCGTTGGTGGGCGACGACCTCGACGCCCCGGCGCTGCTGCAAGCGGCGCTGAAATTGGCCAGCCACCGCGTGGTGGTCAAGCGCCCGCGCAAGGCGCCGATCATCGAGGGGCAGAAGCCCGGCTACAGCCTGGAAGGCAAGTCCAGCCGCTATGATATCTATCCGCTGAAAAGCCTGAAGGGCTGAGAGACGCGCCTGTCGGCGCGGTTCGCAGGAGTGGCTCGCTCCTACAGGTCGGGGCCCGCACCCGTAGGGCGAATGACCCGGAACGGGTTATCCGCCAGGGCGGCGGATAACGCCACAGGCGTTATGCGCCCTACGCGGGGTATCGAGGTACGGCGCTGTTGCAGGAGCGGGCCATGCCCGCGATCCTCCGGCCACGGCTGCTTCAGGGCGCAAAGGCCTTGAGGAACAACGCCACCACTTCCTGCACATGCGCCTCGGATTCTTCCGGAGTAGGAGCGTTCTCGCAGCCGATCATCAGGCGGAAGTGCACGCAGCCTTGCACCAGCATCAGGAAATGCTCGGCGGCCCGGCGCGGGCAGTCCATCTTCATCTTGCCCTGCTGACGGGCTTGCTCCAGCAGGCGCTCCATCTGGTCCAGCACGCGCTGCGGGCCGGCCTCGAAGAACAGCTGCGAGAGGTGCGGGTTGCCCGCCCCCTGGGCCACCATCAACCGGCTCAGGGCAATCGCCTCGGGGCTGTTGATCAACTGGTTGAAGCCGCGGCCCAGGTTCAGCAGCAGACTTTCCAGCGGCGCATTGGCCGGCGGCTCGGCGAACAGCTCGGGCATCCGCTCGGCGCATTTGGACTGCACCGCCTCGACGAACAGCGTCTCCTTGTCCGTGAAGTGGCTGTAAACGGTGAGCTTGGACACCCCGGCCTCGGCGGCGATGGCCTCCATGCTACTGCCGTCATAGCCGTAGCGGACGAACAGCTCCTTGGCGGCTTCCAGAATGGCCTTGCGCTTGGCCGGATCCTTGGGGCGACCCGGTCCGTTCGATGAGTTCGTTGGTGACATGTCTTTACATTTCTAATACTGGACTGATGGGTTCTGTATTTTTACTATACCGGCGAGTATAAGAATTCCAACCGCATTTTGCGAAAGGTCACACATCATGTTCCGCCATGCTCTGTCTGTCGCGCTGCCTGCTGCCTTCATCCTTTCACTTTCCGCCTGCGGTAACGGCGAACCGCCTAAGCCCGCGGTGCGCCCTGCCATCGTTGTACAGCCTCTGCCGGCGCGGGATATCACCGAGGCCTATCCCGGTGAAGTGCATGCGCGCCATGAGCCGGAACTGGCCTTCCGCATCGGCGGAAAAGTCAGCAAGCGCCTGGTGGAAACGGGCGAACGGGTGAAGAAGGACCAGCCACTGGCGGAACTCGATCCAGAAGACGTTCGCCTGCAGCTCGAGGCCACGCGCGCCCAGGTGGCCGCCGCTGAAGCCAACCTGCAGACGGTGCGCTCCGAATACGCCCGCTACAAGACCCTGCTGGAGCGCCAGCTGGTCAGCCAGTCGCAGTTCGACAACATCGAGAACACCTACCGCGCCGGCGAGGCGCGGGTTAAACAGATTCGCGCCGAGTACGACGTGGCCAGCAACCAGGCCGGCTACGCGGTATTGCGCTCGCCCCAGGACGGCGTGATCGCCACCCGTCGGGTGGAAGTGGGGCAGGTGGTTGCCGCTGGGCAGACCGTCTTCACCCTGGCCGCCGATGGCGACCGCGAAGTGCTGATCAGCTTCCCCGAGCATGCCTTCGAACGCTTCCGCGTCGGCGAGGCGGTGAGCGTCGAACTCTGGTCGCAGCGCGACAAGCGCTTCAGCGGCAAGATCCGCGAGCTGTCGCCGGCGGCCGATCCGCAGTCGCGCACCTTTGCCGCGCGGGTGGCTTTCGACGATGCCAAGGTTCCGGCCGAGCTGGGTCAGAGCGCCCGCGTCTACATCCATGCCGAGGGCACCGTACCGCTCGCCGTGCCGCTCGCTGCGCTGACGTCCGAAGCCGGCCAGCCGTTCGTCTGGGTGGTCGATCCGAAAACTTCCACCCTGCATCGCCGCCCGGTGCGCATCGGCCCTTACGCCGAGGATCGCGTGCCGGTGCTCGAAGGCCTGAAGGATGGCGACTGGGTGGTGGCAGCGGGCGTGCAGGTGCTGCGTGAAGGTCAGGAGGTACGGCCGGTCGACCGGGAGAACCGGTCGGTCAAGCTGGTGGCGAAGGAGTAACGCCCGATGCAATTCAACCTTTCCGCCTGGGCGCTGCAGAACCGCTCCATCGTCCTGTACCTCATGCTCCTGCTGGGCATAGTCGGGACGCTGTCCTACTCCAAACTGGGGCAGAGCGAAGACCCGCCGTTCACCTTCAAGGCCATGGTGGTTAAGACCAACTGGCCCGGCGCGACCGCCGAGGAAGTCTCGCGCCAGGTCACCGAGCGCATCGAGAAGAAGTTGATGGAGACCGGCGACTTCGACCGCATCGTCTCCTTTTCCCGCCCCGGTGAATCCCAGGTGACCTTCGTCGCCCGCGAGGACTTCCATTCCCGCGACATTCCCGAGCTCTGGTACCAGATACGCAAGAAGGTCAACGACATCCGTTACACCTTGCCGCAGGGCATCCAGGGGCCCTTCTTCAACGACGAGTTCGGCACCACCTTCGGCAACATCTACGCGCTGTCGGGCAAGGGCTTCGACTACGCGGTGCTCAAGGACTACGCCGACCGCCTGCAACTGCAATTGCAGCGGATCAAGGACGTCGGCAAGGTCGAGCTGGTAGGCCTGCAGGACGAGAAAATCTGGATCGACCTGTCCAATACCAAGCTCGCCACCCTTGGCCTGCCGCTGGCGGCTGTGCAGAAGGCGCTGGAAGAACAGAACGCGGTGACCGCCACCGGCTTCTTCGAGACCGCGACCGACCGCGTGCAACTGCGCGTCTCCGGTCGCTTCGACTCGGTGGAGGACATCCGCTCCTTCCCGATCCGCGTCGGCGATCGCACCTTCCGCATCGGCGACGTCGCCGAGGTCCATCGCGGCTTCAACGATCCGCCCGCTCCGCGCATGCGCTTCATGGGCGAGGACGCCATCGGCATCGCCGTGGCCATGAAGGACGGCGGCGACATCCTGGTGCTGGGCCAGAAGCTCGACGCCGAGTTCGAACGCTTACAGCAGACGCTGCCGGCGGGCATGGAGCTGCGCAAGGTGTCCGACCAGCCGGCAGCGGTGCGCGAAGGCGTGGGCGAGTTCGTCCGCGTGCTGGCCGAGGCGCTGATCATCGTGCTGCTGGTGAGCTTCTTCTCCCTCGGTCTGCGCACCGGCCTGGTGGTGGCGTTGTCGATCCCGCTGGTACTGGCGATGACCTTCGCCTGCATGTACTACTTCGGCATCGGCCTGCACAAGATATCCCTCGGCGCGCTGGTGCTGGCGCTGGGCCTGCTGGTGGACGACGCGATCATTGCCGTGGAGATGATGGCGGTGAAGATGGAGCAGGGCTACGACCGGCTCAAGGCGGCGAGCTACGCCTGGACCAGCACGGCCTTCCCGATGCTCACCGGCACCCTGGTCACCGCCGCCGGCTTCCTGCCCATCGCTACCGCGCAGTCGGGCACCGGCGAATACACCCGCTCGCTGTTCCAGGTGGTGACCATCGCGTTGCTGGTCTCCTGGATCGCCGCCGTGGTCTTCGTGCCCTACCTGGGCGAGAAGCTGCTGCCCGACCTCGCCAAGCGCCATGCGGAAAAACATGGCGGCAGCGACAAGGGCCATGACCCGTATTCGACGCCTTTCTACCAGCGCTTCCGCCGTGTGGTGGAGTGGTGTGTGCGCTACCGCAAGACGGTGATCCTGCTCACCGTGGTGGCCTTCATCGGCTCGATCATGCTGTTCCGCCTGGTGCCGCAGCAATTCTTCCCGCCCTCGGCGCGCCTGGAACTGCTGGTGGACCTGAAGCTGGCCGAGGGTGACTCGCTGACCGCCACCACCGAGCAGGTCAACCGCCTGGAAAAAATGCTCGCCGAGCATCCGGGCATCGACAACTACGTAGCCTATATCGGCACCGGTTCGCCGCGCTTCTACCTGCCGCTGGACCAGCAACTGCCGGCGGCGAGCTTTGCGCAGTTCGTGGTCCTGGCCAAGAGCCTGGAGTCCCGTGAAGAGATTCGTCAGTGGCTAATCAAGCACATGAACGAAGACTTCCCGACCCTGCGTACCCGTATCAGCCGCCTGGAGAACGGCCCGCCGGTGGGCTACCCGGTGCAGTTCCGCGTCTCCGGCGAGCACATCCCGGAGGTCCGCGAACTGGCGCGCAAGGTCGCCGACAAGATGCGCGAGAACCCCCACGTGGTGAACGTGCACCTGGACTGGGAAGAGCCGAGCAAGGCGATCTTCCTCGACATCGACCAGGAACGCGCCCGCGCCCTGGGCGTGAGTACTTCGGACATCTCGCAGTTCCTGCAGAGCTCGCTGACCGGCTCCACCGTCAGCTACTACCGCGAGGACAACGAGCTGATCGAGATCCTCCTGCGTGGCGACGAGCGTGGCCGGCATGACCTCTCGCAGCTGCCCAGCTTGTCGATGCAGACCAGCAGTGGCCGCAGCGTGGCGCTGTCGCAGGTGGCGACGCTGGAGTACGGCTTCGAGGAAGGCATCATCTGGCGGCGCAATCGCCTGCCCACGGTGACCATTCGCGCCGATATCTACGACGACTCGCTGCCGGCGACCCTGGTGAAGCAGATCTCGCCGACGCTGGACCCGATCCGCGCCGAGCTGCCCGACGGCTACCTGCTGGACGTCGGCGGCACCGTGGAGGATTCGGCCAAGGGGCAGAACTCGGTGAACGCCGGTGTGCCGCTGTTCATCGTGGTGGTGCTCAGCCTGCTGATGATCCAGCTGCGCAGCTTCTCGCGGATGATCATGGTGTTCCTCACCGCGCCCCTGGGGCTGATCGGCGTGACCCTGTTCCTGCTGGTGTTCCAGAAGCCCTTCGGCTTCGTCGCCATGCTCGGCACCATCGCCCTGGCGGGGATGATCATGCGCAACTCGGTGATCCTCGTGGACCAGATCGAACAGGACCGCGCCCACGGCCTGGACACCTGGCACGCCATCATCGAGGCCACGGTGCGGCGCTTCCGCCCCATCGTGCTGACCGCCCTGGCCGCCGTGCTGGCGATGATCCCGCTGTCGCGCAGCGTGTTCTTCGGGCCGATGGCCGTGGCGATCATGGGCGGCCTGATCGTTGCCACGGCGCTGACGTTGCTGTTCCTGCCGGCGCTCTATGCGGCCTGGTTCCGCGTGAAGAAAGAGGCCTAGCTTCAGTACCTCCCTGTAGGAGCGGTCCATGCCCGCGAATCGCGCGCATGGCGCGCTCCTACAGGTCGAACCCCGATGTAGGGCGAATAACGCGCAGCGTTATCCGCCGTCCGACGCTCTGAGGCGAATAACCCGACAGACGCGAACCCTTCGACCTGTCACCCTCGCTGTCCTTTCCTGAGTACGATTCCCAAGCCTGGATCACTCCGTCAGGCTCGGGACATTCATTCGGGAACCGCCTGACTCATCAACGGCGTTGCGGTCCTACAAAGCCACTGCTTAGCGTTCTCTCCGCCACGGAACAGCCGTGGTCAGGTGTGGAAACCTGTGAGCTTTAAGCATTCGCCATAGCAGGGAATGGCCCGGCCTTTTCAAAGGCCGGGCCGACTCTGGCTGTCCATGGCGGACCGTGCGAGGCGGGCTTCGGCCCGGCCGGTCTTTGGCTTAAAGCTCCCGGTTTTCCACCCTTGCACGGTCCGCCTCCCTTTCCGGGATGGCGGCTTTCCAGCTGTAGCCAACTGAGCTGTACAGGGAGAGACCGCATGAACCCTTCGACGATGTTCCCAGCCGACAACGGCCTGAGCTTCCACACCTTCCAGCGCTACGATCGCCCGTTGCGCGGTCTGATGATTGATCGGCAGGCCTGGTTCTCCGCCCGCGACCTCGCGCGCCTGACCAATACCCACTTCGCCGCCCGCGTACCGCGCAAGCTCGACGCCGACCAGTACCGCTGGGTACGGCTCGAAGGCGGGAAAGAGGACGAGCTACTGGTCAGCGAAAGCGGCCTCTACACCCTGCTGCTGGTGTACTTCTACCATCCGGAAAACCGCAACCTGCGCCAGTGGCTGAGCAACGAAGTCGTGCCGGCCCTGCGTGACGCGCAGTTGCCACCGGGGTTCGTCCCCCGCCACGCCGTGCGCGAGGTGCAGGGTTACCCGCTGGCGGTACTGGAGTGGCAAGGCGGCGTCTGGCTGCGCTTCGGCGATGCCGCCTGCTTGCTGGGCTGAGAGACGGACGTAGCCATCACGGCGGATAACCCGTTCCGGGTTATGCGCCCTACGGAAAGGGGAACTCTTCGTAGGATGGTGTGGAGCGAAGCGATACCCATCGCTTACGACCCGGCGCGCTGTTACAGGGGAGAGATAAGCAGGCACGAAAAAGCCCGGCAGTTGCCGGGCTTTCCCTTGTCTCGTTCGGATCGAAGTCAGAGCACCCCGAACACCTTCTTCGCCAGCCCGGTGGCCGCTGCAGTCGGGTTCTGGCGGATGGTTTTTTCCTGCTCGGCGATGAGCTTGAACAGGCCGTCCAGCGCTTCTTCGGTCACGTAGTTCTCGATGTTCGCGTTCTTCGCATCGACCACGCCGAAGGCGGCGGCCTGGCTGGCGAAGGCGTTGTACTGCTTGGCCACGCCAACCTGGTCGGTGGCCTGCTTGATGATCGGCAGGAACTTGGCGCGCAGTTGATCGCGACTGCTGCGGTTCAGGTAGTCGGTGGCGGAGTGCTCGCCGCCCTGGAGGATGCCCTTGGCGTCGGTCACGCTCATCTTCTTCACCGCATCGACCAGCAGCGCCTGTGCTTGCGGCATGGCGGCCTCGGCTGCCTTGTTCATGCTCGCCTCGAGCTGGTCGACCTGGGCCCCCATGCCGAACTGCTTCATGGTCTTGGCGGCCTTGCCCAGCTTGCCGGGCAGCTCGATGCGCACGGCGGGGTCATTGCTGAAACCGCCGGGCTGGCTGAGCTGCTTCACGGCCACCTGTGCACCCTGGGTCAGCGCATCCTTCAGGCCGCCGGTGGCGTCGCTCTGGCTGAGGTCGGAGAGGGACAGGGCGAAGGCATTGACGGACAGCAGGGCGCCGGCCAGCAGAACGGGGAATCGCAGCATCGGTACTTCCTTGGCGAAACCCGGCGGTTTGCGAACCGCCGAGGTGGAGAATGGAGGGGGGAGATTAACGGAGGATGGCCGCCGGGGAAAACCCGGCGGCGCGGTGAATCAGCGCACGGGGTCGACGCGGACGCGCAGCGGCTGCGGATCGCTGCCATCGAGTTTCACGCTGTGGCGCTCGGTGGTGATGAACAGCAGGCGGCCGCTGTCCTCGATACGCGCGCTGACGGCGTAGGTGTGGCCCGGTTTGACCTGGTTGCGGTCGTAATCCAGATGGAACGCCAGCGGCACCTGACGCCCGGACTCCAGTTGCTGCTGGGCCAGATCGACCGCCGGGGCATCGGCCAGCGATACGTCCTGCAGGCTGACGGTGACCTGGGCGGTAGGCGGCAGGGCGATGCGTTGCAGGTAGAAGACTTCGCCATCCAGCGACGCCTTGTCGCCGGAGAAGTTGGAACTACAGGCGGTGAGCAGGCCGGTCATCAGCAGCAGGGGAAGGGTTTTCTTCATGGAGCTCTCCTTTGAACCAAGGGGCGTCAGACCATTGTGGGGGACTTCGGTTTCCGCGCCATGATCCAAGTGAGCGTCGAGTTATTTCACGATACGTCCGAAGAGGTTCTGGAACATCGTCTGGTCGCGCCCGTCCGTGAGGTCATACAACGAGTAGTAGTGGTTGAGCCTTGCGCCGCCATCGCGGGTCAGCGGGTCCCAGGAGAGATTGGCGCGGCGCATGGTGGAGCTGCTCATCAGCTCATCGAAGGGGATCGATACGTACATGCCCTTGTCGAAGCTGCCTTCGCCGTATTCGTCTTTGCTGGCGGTGGTCAGTGTCACCCAGGCGCCGAAGCGGACGCCGTTGCGGAACTGCCGTGAAAGGTCCAGGGTGCCACCCCAGTCCCGTGCCAGATAGCGGCCGGCGCTTGCGGTGGCGAGGATGTCTTCGAAGCCGGTCTGCCAGTAGAGGGTGACGAAGCCGGTCGCCGTCTGGTAGTCACGCAAGCCCAAGTGCTGGTCGAAATCGCGCTGGCGCACCAGGTCAAGGTTGGCGCCCAGCGCCCAGTCCTGATTCATTGGGCGGTACAGCAATTCGCCGCCAGCGCCGGCGTACATGCTTTCCAGGTAGCCGCCGTAGACCATGCCGTAGAGGTCCTGGTCCAGCCGTGCGGTCTTGTTCAGCTGGAAGGTCGGCAGGGTGACGTTGGAGGTCGTCATGTACTGACGGATGTCCGTGCGCACTCGCGGCAGCCCGCTGGGGGCGTCGTACTTGAAGTCGTCGTAGTTGTTGATCAGGTTGACGCTGAGCAGGCCGTTCGCCCACAGGCTCGGCGTGAAGCGGTATTCGCTGTCGAGATCGGCGGTGAATTGGTAGAGGAGGAAGTTGTCCGGCCCGCCGATGCTCTGGTTGTAGCCCAGGCCGACGTTGTAGCTGAACGGGTCGGGTTGCTGTGCGTAGAGCAACTCTTCCTGCTGCGGCAGCGGTACGTTCTGTTCGGTGCTGCGGCGCAGGTCTTCCAGCGGGCGTTCCTGGTTGGCCACGTCACGGAATACTTTGCGCGGTACGCTGGTTTCGACCATGGGCTGGCCGTAGCGGGTATCGACGACGGTGAACCACTGGACATCGTCATCGGCGCTGTTGTCGAGGATGCGCGCGGTACGGCCGACGGCTTCGGGCGGGTAGAGGTAGCGGGTCTGCTCGCCATAGACCACCACTTCGCTGTTCTTGCGGGTGATGCGTTCGACCTTGTAGCCGGCATTTTCCTCAACGCGGCGGGAGACGTCTGCCCAATCCGCCGAGCTGGTACCGGGCTCGGGCGTGCGCTCCACCAGGGGTTCGGGGGCCGGGTCGCTGACCTTGGCCGGTGCCGTGCGTGTGGCGAAGTTGGTGTGCAAGGTGATGCCGAACATTGCCGTGTTGCCGCGCTCGAAGGCGGCAGTCAGGTCGATCGCGTCGTTGGCCTTGAAAACCATGCCGATGTTGAAGGGCGAACTCTGCTTCTGGTTGTTGTTCAGCGGTTCGTGCTGGTAGTCGTTGCCGTCGTATTCCAGCTTGAGCGAGAGAGGCTCCCAGGGGGTTTGCCAGTTGATGCCGCCGAAGGGGGAGGGGCGGCCGCGGAAGTAGCTGTTGGAGCTCAGCTCTCCCGTGCCCTCGGAAGTAGGCCGCGTGTTGAATCTGTCATCGATCCACCCCAGCGGATTATCCAGTTCGCCACGGTTGCCGATGTAACCCCAGGCCAGCCCAAGACTGAAATCCAGATCACCCACACGCTTGTTCCCCACGAGATACTCGCTGGAGAACAATCCAGTGCCGCCAACGTCGCGCCCGCCCAAGGCGATTTCCGGTACCCAGCGACTTTCCTGCAGGAGACGGAATTTGACGTCGAAGGCCTTGTCCTTGTAGCTCTGGTCGCCGCTCTCGTCTGCCACTCCGTATTTGCGGTTGCTGATCGACGTATAGCGGAAGGTGCCTTCCATCCAGTCGAACGGCTGCAACGAGAAGCTGTAGCGTGAGTAGGGATCGGTGCGGCTGGCGTTGATGCTGATTTCCCCGGCCGGCAACATGCGTGCAGTGGGTGTTTGCAGCAGCCCGACGCCGCCGAAATCATTCTGGGTATAGCGGGGTTCGGCGCTCGCCAGGCTGGCAACGACCAGCAGGGGGTAAAGACCGTAGCGAAGGTTCATGGTGCGTCCGCCGGCAAGGGCTGGGTGGCGAGAAATTCGGCCAGCTCGCGGTTCAGGTCCGGGGCGATGGCATTGATATCGCTGGCGTTCAGTGGAACCAGCAACACGGCACCGGGAGCCGGTGGAACCGCTTCTTCACGGTTCCACAGGGCAATGCCCAGGCGCGTCACCTGGCCGTCGGGCTGGATCAGGTAGAGGTAGTCCGGGTCTGCGTCGGCCAATGCGGGGCACTGTTGTGCGTAGCGATAGGCCTGCTGCAACGGAACGAATGGGAGTGCGCAGTCCTGCGATACCGCGCCGACGATGCGAACGTAGTCCGGGCGTGGCGGGAAGATCAGGCGGTCGCCGCCCTGCAGCTTCGGTGAGTGCGCCATGTTCAGTTCGACGGCCAGTGGGTCCAGCGGGTAGATCTTTCGACCGGTCACCGGAAGTGCGCTTACCTGCTCGTTCAACTGCCGCGCGGCGTTCGCCAGGCTGGGGTTGTCCTGCAGTCGGGCCAGACGTTGCAACTGGATCAGATCAAACAGGATGCCGGCCTTCAGCCGCTGTTGCTCCTGCTTCAGGCTTTGACGTTGCCAGGATGCACCGAGCCAGTAACCGAGAGGGTCCACCTGCAACTGCCCGAGCAACTGCCCCAGGCGCAGGCCTTCGGCGATCTGCTTTTCCCCGGGGGAGGGCAGGGAGCCCAGTACTTCGATACGGGTAGCGGCGAGGAGCGAGGTGCTGGCCAGGAAGCAGGCGGCCAGGCAGGAGAGTCGAGCGAACTTCATGGTTGCCCCCGGAGTGGGCGCAGTTGGGTGATGGTGACGTTCAAGCCCGGTGCGACCTGCTGCTGGCTCTGCAGGATGAAACCGTCCTTGGGATCGACCCAGTAGCGATTGGTCGACGACATTCCGTCGATAGGCGCACTCAACTGCTCGTCGATGCGCAGGAGAGCCAGGTCTTGATCGAGAACTCGTACGGTCTCGGTGCCGCTGTGGGAGAGGTGGCCTTTGACAAGGACGCCCAGCTGATAATCAGGTCCGAGATCGATCGTGCGTTGGCTCTGCTGGCCGTCTGTGATCTGGTGCAACCCCCGATGGAAGGGCGAATCTGCGCTGAGCCTTGTGCTCAACAGGTCATTCGGGAAGCCCAGGGTGCGCACCACGATGCCATCCTGCAGCAGCAGAAATTGGCCTGAAGAAGTGCGCCAGTACTGCAGGTCGCCCTGGATGCGTACCAGAGCCATCACCGCCGAGCCATACACGGTGGTGACCTGGATCTGGTAATAGGGCAGGGCTTCGACCTGAGCGCGGGTCAGCTCCAGCGGCGCTGGGCGGCTGAGGCTGGCGCCGAGGGTGTTCAGGGAACCTTGCATCAGGGGATTGCAGGCGCACAGCGAGGTGGCCAGAGAGGCCAGCAGCGGCAAGCGAAGGGCGTTCATGGCTGGAGGTCAGTTGTTGTTTGTGAGGTTGCGCTGCACGGTTGAACCGGTGCCCAGGATGCCGGCGGACGGCACTAACTGGCTGATCAGGCGGTTCCAGCGCGTCACGCCGGCCGGGCCAACGTAGACCACGTCCTGCGGCTGTAGCTGGAACTGCTGGGCCAGGATGAACGCGGTGGGCGAGTTGGCGTCGAGCTGGAAGACCGTGGCGCGTTCCTGTTCGAGGTTCTCGACTCCGCGGATGACATAGACCGCCTTGCCGCTGGCCGTGGTCTGGTTCAGGCCGCCGACACTGCCCAGCGCATCGGCCAGGTTCATGTCGCGGGTCTTGAAGTTCAGCGCGCGCGGGGCGTTGACCTCGCCCATCAGGTAGACCTTCTTGCGGTCGTTGTAGGGCAGATAGATGCGGTCGCCGTCCTTCAGGTAAAGGCCGTACAGGTCGGAGCCCTGCGCTGTATTCAGGGCATCCAGGTTCAAGGGGTAGACCTGGTTGTCGCGCTGTAGGGTCAGGCCGGAGAGGTCGGCATTGACGGTGTCGAGCTGGGCGGCACCGATGGCTTCCATCAGGGTCAGCGGAGTCGTGGTGATCGCTTGTGGCCCGGCCTTGATGAAGGCGCCATTGAGCAGCACGCGCTGGCTGGCGAAGCGCAGGATGGCGATATCGACCTGCGGCTCTTCCACATAGGCCGAGAGCGCCAGGCTGATGGTCTTGCGGACGTCTTCGATGGTGTGACCGGCGACCTGCAAGGTGCCAATGTAGGGGTAGAACAGCGTGCCGTCGGGCCGGACCAGTCGCCCGTTGGCGTCGGTCTGTTGTTGCTGGCCAGCCGGAGAGGTGAGCTCGGGGTGGTCCCACACGGTGATGTAAAGCAGGTCACCGGCGCCGATCTGATAGCTCTCGGGGTGGAAGCTGGTCAGCTCCGTCGGGATCGACTCCGTTCTTTGCGTCGCGGCTTCGACCGTGAGCAGTTTGGGAGTGATCTGCACCAGTTGGACGCGGCTGGATTCAGCCGAATCTTCCTGCGTCAGTCGCCCTGTATCCAGGTACTGGCCGGGGGAGAACATGCAGCCTTGCAAGGCGAGGGCGGTAAGGATAGCGACGGACAATGGACGAATCATGACGAAGCCAGGATAGGAAATGGAGTGGACAGTGAGGCTTCCTCAGCGGCGTTTGGCAGCGGGAGCCTGGGAGGTGGCGCAGGTTAGCAACCGACTTGGAAGGTGGCTGTCAGAAAAGAGAGACGCTGGTGAAGGGGATATCTGGTTAAGGCGTGCTGGTGGCGGTTCAGTAGGCGTTCTGGTGAACGAAGCCCTTGAACAAGGTCAGGAAGACGATCTTCAGGTCCCACCAGAGTGACCAGTTATTGATGTAGGCGAGGTCGAACTCGACCCGCTTTTGCATCTTCTCCAGCGTGTCGGTCTCCCCGCGCCAGCCATTCACCTGCGCCCACCCGGTGATGCCCGGCTTGACCTTGTGACGCAGCATGTAACTGCTGATCTGCCCGCGGTATTCCTCGTTGTGGGCGATTGCATGGGGGCGTGGACCAACGATGGACATGTCGCCGAGCAGCACGTTGATGAACTGCGGCAACTCATCCAGCGACGTGCGGCGCAGGAAGGCGCCGACCGGGGTGATGCGGCTGTCATTACGGGTGGCCTGTGTGACCTTCGCACCGTTTTCCATCACCCGCATGCTGCGGAACTTCCAGACTTCGATGGAGCGGCCATCGATGCCATAGCGCTTCTGCTTGAAGAACACTGAGCCCGGCGAGGTGAACTTCACCGCCGCAGAGATCAGCAGCATCGGTACGGCGATCAGGCAGAGGATCAGTGTGGACAGCACGATATCTTCCAGGCGCTTCACCAGCGCGCCAGCGCCAACCATGGGGCTGTCGAAGATGCTGATGGTGGGGATGCCGTCGATGTTCTGTGCGCGGGCGTGGAGCAGGTCGAAGACGAAAACATCGGGCACGATGTGCACGGATACGGTGGTATCGCTCAATTGCCTGACCAGCCACTTGATGCGCTCTTCGCTGCGCATAGGCAGGGTGATGTAGACGCGATCCAGTTTGCCGGCGCGCGCTTGCTCGACCAGCTTCTCCATATCACCGGAAATGGGGAGCTGGACCTTTCCCTTGCCCAGGCTGACCGGCTCATAGCGAACATCATCGTAGAAGCCGGCAAGTTCCAAGCCCATCCACGGAGCGCTGGCAATGTTACTGGCCAGGCGTTGCCCCAGCGCGCCGGCCCCGGCAATGGCGATCGAGCGGGTATTGAAACCGCGACGTCGCAGCGCATGCAGGCCGGAGCGCAGCACCATGCGATAGCCACCGAGGCTGATCAGTACCAGAGAAAACCATTGAACCTGACCTTTTGCATCGAGCAGGGTGATTTCAGGAATCAGATAATCCGCGACAGCCACTCCCGCGAAGCTGACTGCCCAGATGCCGGCTACCTTGCGTAGTTCTTCGCGCGTTCGCTCACCTCGCCAGGAGGTGTACAGCTGACCGAAGTCGCTGAGCAGATAGAAGATAACCAGGGCAAACAGCGTTGCGATGACCGCTGAATAGTCCCAGTGGTCTTTGTTGGCAATGAGCACCAGTTCCATACTGAAGCAGATGACACAAAGATCGAGCAGCTTCTGCAGGACGGAGATAGTGGCTTGATGGGGGCGGAGAATTCCACGGTCCAAGGTGTTCATCGAGTGAGTCTCTAGGACAATTGGTTCAGACAGTGAGGCGCAGGGTGCGGGCGTAGAACGCGGAGAGCTCTCGGGCGAATCTGTCGGGCGCGAAGTGCTGGCGCACAAAGTCGCGCAGTTCCTCGGGGGATCGAGTCGTCCCCGTCAAGAGGGCGCTTTTGATATGCCTTATCATCGTTTCCTCGCTGGAAAGGTCCGCTACCAGTCCCACGGGGGCGACGATTTCCGGTAACGAGCCAGTCTGATTGACCAGTACCGGAGTGCCTTTGGCGAGGGACTCGATGGCGACCAGACCGAAGCCTTCCCAGCGAGACGGCATGATTGTTAGCGTTGCTCGTTCATAGAGTTCGGACAGGGAGTTCTTGTCCTGCCATCCCAGGAAGCGAACATTGTCGGTAGCGGCGTATTCACGGCCTTCCAGTACTGCCGAGCCGGCGACCAGGAGCTGGACACCCTTGAGAGATGGACTATTGAACGCGCGGTAGAGGAGGTCGAATCCCTTCTGGCGGTCCAGTCGGCCGACGAACAGGACCGTACTGTCCAGTTTGCGACCTTGCCAAGCTGGTTCGGACAGGTAATGCGGATCGACCGGGTTGTAGATGATCGCCTGATTGGCATTGGGGATGAACGACGCTCGTTTCTGCTCGGTCCTGGAAATATGAATGATGCCGTCGGAAAGCATTCCGGTAAGGAGGTCCAGAAACCTGCTAGCCAGGTTCTCCATGCGCGAGGTTTCGCGCAGGAATGACCAGCCATGAGCGCAATAGATCGCCGGGGGACTCTTCAGCAGCATCAGTCGCCGCAATACGAAGCTGTAGCCGGCCAGCGAACTGTGCAGGTGAATCAGATCAAAGCGATCCTGTTTGAGTGTCTTACTAAGTGCCTGGAAAAGATGAGTTGCCCGGCTGAGGCGCCCGCCCCCCTTGAACAGCTGGAGCTTCGAGCTGTCTATGGCGATGCACTCGCGCTGGCTGCCTGGGATCAGATACCGATTTTCGTGGGGCGATGTCTTGTCCAGTGTTTCCAGGTAGGTGGCAACACCACCCTGGATGGTCTCTGCAACGTGGAGGATTTTAAAGGTTCGGAGGGAAAGTTTGTTCATGGCGGCGTGACAGGGATAGTTTCAGGAATGCGAGAAATCCGAAGCAGGCGAAACTTGGTACGAAGAGCCGTGCCGAGTCGCTCAAGGATGCGAACAGATAGATCAGTACGCCTGCATTTAACGCGCGCAGTTCGGGGCGGAGCCGAAGACTGAATGGGCTCGGATTGCCGATCAGCAACGGCGAGATGAAGAAAAGTACAAAGCAGACCAGGCCTATCAGGCCGAAGTCGTAATAGATCGACAGATAAGGAATTTCAGTGATGGCGGATATGGGCTCCTGAGGCATGAGCCGGAACTCATTGAGCATCCAGAAGAACTGATCACGATTGCCCAGAGATCTATCCATCAGGAAACGATCGCCGCCGAGGTAGTTGGCGGAGAGGAATATGGCGGCTGTGACGCAGACAAAGAGGCTTGCGACCAGGGCTATGAGCCGGCGAAGTGTGAGCCCTTGCCCGAATGTCATTAGCAAGGCAAGGATGGTGAGCAACCACACAGTGCGCGATAGGGTGAGGATCATGCTGGCGATCAGTATCACCTTGAAGATCGATCGCTGTTCTAGACGGAAATACAGCGGAGTAAGCATGGCCATGCAAAGGCCATAGATGTTTCCGTTGTTGTAGGTGGAGACCAGCTTGAATAGTTCTCCTCGCTGGTTATTGCGCTGCCATACGGAAAGCACATCATCGCCGCCCCCAGTCGTCAGATAGGGAATATTGAGATAGTCGCCGGTCAGCACTGCGTGCAGAAAAGAGATAATTCCGAACACCGCGACCATTCGAATGCAGAGTGTCAGTGTTCGAAAGATGGTTGCTTGGGTCCGTTCGTCGTAAAGCAGAGACAGCAGGTAGAAGAAGGTCGGTATCAGGATGAACACGAACATATGTCCACCCAGATAACCGACGTTCTCGTGGCCGATTATCAACTCCGTTGCAACCCAGATTGCCCAGAAGGGCACAATTGCCAAAGTGCAGCGTGATAGCGGTCCGATTTGTCGCACGGGCGTGCTCAGCCGAAGCATCAGCAGGATCGGGGTGATCAGCAGGACGATCAGGTAAAGGCTGTAGATCGGTGTGCTTCCTACATAGAAGCCACTTTTGGGAAGTGCCACGAGGAATATGACGACGATGCAGCAGAGCATCCGGGAGAGTTGCGTGGGCATGTTCGGAGATCAGCTTGCCTGAAGCTTCTTCCAGCCTTGCAAGAATGCTCCACCGGTGAGGGCCGCTCCAGTCAGTGCCTGGAATGCGAGATACTCTGCTTCATGCTGGAACAGGATGGCGAGGAGCAGCAGGAGCATTCCGATTCCGGAGAGGTTGTAGACGGACAGCAGCCACATGGCCACCTTGCCTGAGCCGGTGTCCCCAGATCCGTCTCGGCGTCCCCCCGAGAGTACGTTGACCTTGTTCAGAATCAATCGGGAAAAGAGCGAAAAAATGCTGGCCAGTGCGCCCAGTACCAGGCTTTCCATATTTCCCGAGCCGTAGCCAATTGCCAGGTAGAGACCCGCAGTAATGGTGTAGCCGCCCATGGCGTCGAGGAATTCTCCTCGGTTGGAGCCGGTACGCGTAAATCGGGCAATGTTGCCGTCCACGCAGTCGAGTATGAGCCACATCATCACGAGTCCACCGACCAGCCAGGCCGATGACGCCATTGCCGCTGCGGCGATGGAGAGCAGGGCAAAAACGATGGAGGCGGCAGACGCCGTATTTGCGCCCAGGCCTAGGGCGATGAAGAGGGCGGTGACGGGGTAGGATAGTGGCCTGGCACAGAAATAGGCCGCCGGATTCCCCCAGCGATCATATTGGCTCTTGTCCCGTGGCATGGACTGTTTGATTTCAGTAATGGTCGGCATGGCTATCGATAGCGATTGGTTGAGGAATGGATTTCCGGCAACTCAGGAGTGCGCGGATGCGCAGCACAAGCACCAGAAGTTCGGTTGCCAAGATTGTCAGGGCGACGTTGCGGGCGTTGATCTGGTCGAAAACATAGAGGCATGCCAGCACGAAGATGTTGGCAATCGAGGCGTGCACGACCGTGCGGTTGGCGTGGTCCAGACGATCCAGAGCGGCAAAGGCGGGATATCCGAACGCGGCGGCAAGATAACTCGCCACCATGGCGGCGAGCATGATGATGAAAGTGCTCCTGGCTTCGATGAAGTCATCGCCCAGGGCTTTTTGCAGTATTTCTCCGGAAAAGGCTGCAAGCAGACCAGCCAGCATGGCGAGTGCCGAGGCGGAGCCCAGAGTCACCAGCAGGAATACCCGCCAGTTGCGATGCTTGGCCATGAATGGATAGAGCACCTGGTTCACCGGCAGGGCAGAACCAATCCGATAGACCTGCTGGCAGGCATAGAACTGTGCTGCCTGGACCTGCCCGGATAGGCCGACGACAGTCGTGGCTGCCGAGGTGTAGGTCGCCACGGCGATTCGTGAAGTGAAGAAAGGCAGCGCTGTGCGAAACTCCTGCGCGACCTCGTGCACTCGTGGCCTGAGCACACGAAAGTTGCAACGGTATATCTGGTGGATTGAAAGTCCTGCCGCAGCCAGTTGGGCGAGTCCCCAACCGAGAATCACTAGCCACGCGTCGCCGCCATCGTGGACGAACAACAGCACGATCGACAGGTAAAGAGCTTTGGTCGAAAGGTTGTAGAAGGTGATGACCTTCATGCGTTCCAGCCCGATAAACAGCCAGTTGGCTTGATAAGCCTGGCCCGCGATGGCGAGGAGGCCCAGGGCGAAGAGCGGAGTATCCTGGCGGTATGCAGGAATCAGCATCGGGACCAGCATGCTGATCAACGACGCTCCAGCAACGAGTGGCAGCTTGCCCAGGAATACCGCGCCCAGCAGTCGGCCAATCAGCTGAGGTTCTTCACGATGGCAAGCGATCTTGTAGGTGCTCGAGAGGCCGTAGCCGAAGTCGGTGATGATCAGCGACAACTGGCTGAGGGAGAGCACCATGGCGACCGAGCCGAAACTGGCGATGCCCAGTCGCTGGGTAAGGATCGGCAACAAAAGCAACGGCAGGAAATTGGCCAGCTGCGTCAGGCTGGCAGCGAGCGTGTTTGCTGCCAGCGGGTGGGTGACAAGCCGAGTGATCGATCTCATGGGAATCAGCGCAGGCGCTCGATGATCGATGAGATGGTGTCGAGCGAAGCCTTCAGGTCTGAGAGATGAGACTTGTCGAAGTAGCCCAGGCTTTGTTTGATCTGCGTGCTGGAGATGCCTTCGGTGCGAGGCAGGTAAACGACCTTGCACAGCGAACTCAGGTGATCGAACTTCCCTTCCCAGTCGTGTCCCATGCCGAGAATCGACGCGTCGTAGGTCACGATATCCTGTGCTTTCTGAGCCCAGTCAGTTTCTGGAATCGCCAGGTCGACGAACTTGATTGACTGTACGATTTCTATTCGATCGGCGAACGGAATGATGGTCTTCTTGCCCTTGCCGGCGTTGAACTCGTCGGTGGAAACGCCAACGATCAATCTATCGCCCAAGGCTTTCAGGCGGGTCAGCAGTTTCAGGTGGCCGTGGTGGAAAAGATCGAAGGTGCCATAAGTCAGAACGGTCGTTTTCATAGAGCATAGAGTTCGTGGCGCGTGCTTCAACATCAAGGCGTCGGCACGCTACCGCCCCAGGATTTTTGGTTGATTTCCTGAGAACGCGGATGCGGGTTGTTGTTATCGGCCACCAGGGCCGAGTTGCTGGCGTTGCGGGTTATCGCGTGCTGGTTCTAACTGTGGCGTGCGAGCCGCTGGATGTGGGTGACTGGCACGCTGACACGTGAATCTCTTTGCAGCAGATTGAGCAGCAGGATCACTCGCTCGGTACCGTCCCGGGCTTCGAATATCGCCTCTACTCCGACGGATTCTGAAGTGCTGATTCGAACTCGGTCCCCTGGCTGAAGCAGCCGGATCACGGCGGAGGTGTGTGATCGCACTCCTGCTATGACCGACTGCGGGACGGGCAGTGGTTCGTTGTCAAAGCGAACCATCTGGCTGACACCTCGAGTGGAGCGAATCGGCATCCAGTTGTCCTGCAGCGTGTCGAGCTCAATGAATAGGTAGCCAGGAAACAGTGGTTCCGATCGGAGCTGGAGGGTTCCCTGGCTGATCCGCTCGACCTGGCGCATTGGCAATAGGCACTCGTAGTGCTGTTGTTGCAGATTGGCCAGTGCGCGCAGGTCTTGCCTGGGTTTGCATTGCACGAGGTACCAGCGCTTTTCTGTGACTGTTTGCATAGATTCGCTCCGGAATGCCCAGCTGGTGTCAGCTGTTTCCCGACAGGTATTCATACTGGTAGTTGGCATACGCCCCGTTGCCGTAGTAGTCCGAGGCTCGTCGCTCGACGCCGTTGAAAATCGCCCCCTTGAGTTCGATACCGTTCTGCTCGAAGCGGCGAATCGTCAGTTCGATTTCCCGTGGGGCGTTCTTGCCGAAGCGGGTGACGATCAGACTGGTGCCAGCTTGCCGGCCGACGATGGCAGCATCGGTAACGGCGAGCAGAGGGGGGGTGTCGAGGATTACCAGGTCGAATTTGGTGCTGGCCCGCTCCAGCAGGTCGGTGAAGTTGGGGTGCATCAGCAGTTCCGACGGATTCGGCGGGATCTGCCCGCGAGAGATGAAGCTGAGGTTCTCCACATCAGTGGCCCGGACTGCCTGCTCGAAGGTGCAACGATGGATGAGCAGGTCGGAAAGGCCCTGCTTGTCATCGGTGCCGAAGACTTTGTGCAGGTAGCCCTTGCGCATGTCGACATCGATCAGCAGTACGCGCTGGCCCGCCTGGGCAATCACGGCGGCCAGGTTGGAGCTCACGAAGGATTTGCCTACTGCGGGGCTAGGGCCGGAGATCATCAGGCGATTGTCGCCAGACTCCAGCATGGCGAAGTGCAAGCTGGTGCGCAGGCTACGCAGGGATTCGATGGCGAGGTCGGTTGGATGGCCGGACGCCAGCAGTGGAGCCGGGGTGATGGTGGCTTTACGATTCCCGTTCTTCTTATTGCGTTCTTGCTCTTCCGATTTCTGCAGTTCGCTGTAGGGAATGGAGGCGTAGACCGGCAGGCCAAGTTGTTCAATCGCCGTCGGGTTTTCGATTCCGCGATTCAGGCTCTTGCGCAGCAGTGCCAAAGCGATGGAAAAGAACAGGCCGAGCAGCGTGGCGATGGCAACGATCAGTGGCTGCTTCGGTTTAACCGGTTTGGTGATATCGACGTCGGCAGGGTCGATGATGCGCACGTTGCCGACGGCACCGGCGCGCATGACGTCGAGTTCCTGGGCCTTGTTCAGCATCTGCGTATAGATGGCGGTGCTGACCTGCACGTCGCGGGTCAGGCGCAGCAGGTCCTGTTGTGTTTCCGGCAGGGCCTCCACGCGCTTGGCGAGGCCGGATTGCTTGCTGGTGAGTTCGCCGATCTGCCGCATCAGGGCCTGGTAGGCCGGGTGCTGGCGGGTGAACTTGTGATCCATCTCGGCTTGCTGGAGTTTGAGCTGGGAGATATTGGTGTCCAGCGCGACTATCTGGTCCAGAAGGGCCTTGGTTTCCAGGCTGATGTCCGCCGATTTTGCGCGGGACTGGTAACCGCTCAGGGCGTTTTCCGATTGTTCCAGGTCATGCCGTACTTCCGGCAGTTGGCCACGCAGGAAATCGAGGCTAGAAGCCGCCTCGGCGGAGGCGCGTTCGACGTTCTGCAGCACGTACTGTTGGTTGATGGCGTTGAGGACGGCGAGCGCTTGATCCGGCTCTTCGTCATCCAGCAACAAGGTTAGAATGCCGGACTCCTTGCCGGTCTCGCTGACATTGAGTGCCTGCTGATAATCGAGAATGGCGCTCAGCCGACGCTCGCGGACGACCGTGAAGCGTGTGCCAGGGTTGGCGTTCAGGACTTCGACCTGGACGTTAACGCCGTTGTGTTCAGCAGGCTGACCTACCTGGCCTTCCACCAGAACATTGTCGTCATCATCGAGCAGGGTGTATCGGCCCTTCTCGCCGGCGACTAGCTTTAGCTTTTTCTCCAGCAGCGCATTGGGCACATCGAGCTGGAAAATTTTCAGCGTTTCCCCGCCCCAGGCGAAGCGGCTCATGCCCAGCAGTGGTGACGCCACGTCTCCATCAGCTTCTGGACTGTAGCGACGATGCAGGAAGTTACCGATCACTGGGAACAAGGTCGGCTGGATATTGATATCCAGCTTGAGACCATCCACAGCCTTTCCAATCACGCTGCGCGAGGTCAGCAACTGGATCTCGGTCACCGCCTGCGACTGCGCACCTAACAGGTCGCTCATGTCCGACAGACCAGGGATGCCGGGCTTCTTCTGCTCCACCTGAATGGTCGCGGTAGCGCGATAGATCGGTGCGCTGAGTACGGCATAGGCGGCGCCCACGACCATGAAGCCCGCGGTGATGCCTGCGATCAGCCATTTGTGATCGAGCAGGGTGCCGAACAGGGCGAGCAGGTCGATTTCGTCGTCATCGCTGACGGCCGGCGGAAGAGCGGGCGTTTGAGGGTATTGCATGAGAGGCTTCTTGAAGTAATCAGCGTTGAGGTTGAAGACGTCGTGACCAGGCGACAGCGCCTTCCTCGATCAGGGCGTAGGCATGCTCGAAAGCTGCCGTTCCGCGCTTGTAGGGATCGGGGATTTCCCGCTCGCTCTGCCATTTGCCGAGCAGGAAGGTCTTGCCACGCGAGACGGGCGATAACCGGATGACGTCCTGCAGATGGCGACGCTCCATGACCAGCACGAGGTCGGAGGCCTGCAGGATCTGCGGTGTCAGTTGCCGTGCCTGATGTTCGTGGGGCTGTTGGCCGTGACGCTGCAGGGTTTCGAGAGCGTTCCGTTCGAACGGGTGACCGACCACCGCGGTGAGGCCTGCAGAGCTGACCCGGATGCCGGTACCGGCGAGATGTTGCTGGAGCAGATGCTCGCCTGTCGGGCTGCGGCAGATGTTTCCTGCGCAGATAACCAGTACGTTCTTGAACACGCTGACCACCGCTGCATTGATTGGCGCTACCTATGGGCCGCGAAAATTAATCTTCGCGCCGAGGCGATTCAATGCGTGCCTCCCCCGTTTCGGGGGTTTAGGAATTCTCTGAGGAGGGTTAAAGGGAATCCCTTCAAATAGTCGATGAGGGCGGAGAATTCTGGTGGCGCAATGCCGTCTCCGATTGCTGATCGATGATCAGCTTCTGCCGTCGGATCGAGCAGTGGCAGGAGCGAAGGAAGGGATGAAGTCGGCCTGGCTGGGGGGGCACTCGGCCCGCCCGCCAGGGCAGGCCTCGATGTCAGCCTGCGGCGAGCTGATTGACGGAGTGTTGCGGGGTGAAGCGGGAGTAGAGGTGTTCCAGCGAAGACTGCAGCTGTTCGCCAGAGTGCAGGCGCTGGATGTTCTGGCTATTGCGTGCCAGCTCAGCCAGGGCAGTCGGGTCGCCCTTGGAGAAGGCGATGACTTGCCGCTGTGCTTCCGACAGGTCCTGGGCGGTGGACAGGCCTTCTGCAACGAAGGGGCCGATGCGTCGGAGTGCGATGGGGAGGTCGAGCTTCGCCGCTTCGAGCACCGAGATGGGGAAGCCATCCCAGGCCGCTGTGTGAAAGTACAGGTCGAGCCCTTTCATGTGGGCGATGACCTCGCCGCGTGTGCGCCACCCGGTCACTTCGATACCGGCTTGGACCATCTCCGCCATGACTTGGGCGTCCCCGCCACCTATCCACTTGAAGTGGGCAACGTCCGCGCAGCTTTCCGCCAGTGCACGGAAGTACTCGTGGCCCTTCTGCCGGCTGATGCGCCCGACCATGCCGACTACGGGTTTGCTGGTGAGGCTGCGCACGGCCGGTACTTCCGGCAGGTCGTCGCAGACATTCACCAGTCCCAGGGTATGCGTCGGTTCGATCAGTTCCCCGGCGATGCGCTGCTCGTCCAGGCCGCAGCCGGCAATCACCGCCGTCCGCTTCGCCAGCAGCGATTCGATGGTGCGGTAGGCCTTGAGCATCATCGGATGGTCGCCACGCAGGAAGGCAAACCCGTGCGGGGTGTAGACGATCTTTTGCGCGGGAATGAAGGGCAGGGCGCGGATCAGTGCGCCGGCATAGGTGCTGTGCAGGTGGATGACATCCGGCTGCACACGATCGATGTACGGCTTTATTCGGGCGAGGCTGGAAAGACGGCGAGGCACCAGTTCCATATGCTTGAACAGGCCCTGGCTTTCCTCGCCTGTGGTGTCGCCTTTGCGCACCGAGGCCAGCAGGTAGTGCTCATGCTGCTGGGAGTTGAGGATGTAGGAATTGATGGCCGAGGTGACGCCGCCGCCGAAGGACTCGGTGATGTGCAGGATCTTCATAAATCGATGTAGGCCCCTGGAAAATTACTTGTCGTAACTGGGAGACCAAACAGCTGAATATGGTCTTGCTGGGCTAGAGCGTAGCCTTTTTCAGCATGGCTTTGTAAGGTTTTCTGACGCTTTTGTCGGAAGAAAAATATTCCGCCAAATTATCGGCGAACTCGCAGGCGGTCGCCCCAGGGGGTGACTGCGGATTCGATCAGCGCGTAAGCGCGCTCGAAGGCTTCCGGGCCTTTGCGATAAGGGTCCGGAATTTCCTGGTCGGTCTGCCATTTACCCAGCAGGAAGGTCTTGCCACGAGCCTCGGGGGCCAGGCGGATCACGCTCTGGATCTGCGATTGCTCCATCACCAGGACGAGGTTGGCCTCGTGGACCATTTCGGCAGTGAGTTGGCGGGCGCGATGCGGTTGGGGATGGTGGCCGTGACGGCGGAGGATGGCGAGGGCGGTGTTGTCGATGGAGTGGCCGACCAGTGCGCTGAGCCCTGCGGAGGCCACGGCGATATCGCTGTCCTGCAGGGATTCGCGCAGCAGGTGTTCGGCGATTGGGCTGCGGCAGATGTTGCCGACGCAGACGATCAGAATCCTGTTGAACACGGGGAGCGTCCCTGACCGCGACCGATGGTGGATCGTCAGAAATCTATCGGTCGCGGTGCAGGTGCGTCAAGCAACCGGCAGGGAGGGCGGATCAGCCCTGGCTGGTCGTCGGGGGCTCGACGGAGGCGCTTTCTTCCTGAGGCGGCCGTTCCAGGGCTACCTGGCGGATGGACAGTCGAATCTCCGCTGGTAGCACGCGCTTGGCGGCGCCTTCGGCCAGTTCGCCGAGCAACTCGTGGTAGCTCAACTTGCCGTTCTCGTCCTTGCGCAGCACGCCTTCGTCCAGCAGGGTCTGGATGAAGTGACGGAACAGGCTCTTGTCGAAGAATTCCGGGGCGTTGAGGCCGTGGAGGACCGATAGGCGCTGGGCCATTACGGTGCAGAGATTTTCCAGTTCCTCGGCGGTGAGCTGCTTTTGTCCGGCATTGAGCACCAGGGATATGGACATATAAAAGCGCTGTAGGGTCTGCGCGATGGCGCGGGCCAGCAGGGTCAGCAGCACATACTGGCGCGAGCTGGGCGGCGGGCGGATGAAGGTGTCATTCTCCTGCTTGAGCAGTTCGCTGGCGACCATGGCCTGCAGCCACTGATCGACCACTGTATCCAGCTCGTCCAGGCTCCAGCGGATGAACAGTTCGGCCTGCAGGTACGGGTACAGCGCGCGGGTGTAGCGCAGCAGCTGCTCGCGGCTGATCCGTCCGCTGTTCTGGAAGAAGCTGGCGATAAGCGCCGGCAGGGCGAAGATGTGCAGCACGTTGTTGCGGTAGTAGGTCATCAGCACCGCGTTCTGCTCGTCGAGGTAGCAGATGCGGCCGAGGGCGTCCTTCTGCTCGCTGAGCAGGTTCATGCTCTTCACGTACTCGATCAGTTGGTGGCCGTCGCCGTCGGGCAGCGTGGCGCTGGGCGAGTAGGGCACCTTGCGCAGCAGCTCGAGGTAGAGGTCGATCACCCGCGCTAGGGCGGTCTCGTCCAGCGCCAGGCGGGTGGTGGAGAGCAGCGCCAGGGCGACGAGGTTCACCGGGTTGATCGCCGCTGCGTCGTTGAGGTGACGGGCAACGTCGCGAGCCAGGTGGTTGGTGGTTTCCGAGAGCCAGGCCGGGCGGTATTCCGGGCCCAGCTCCTGCTGACGCCAGTCGGGCTTCTGTTGGTCGAGGAAGGCGTCTAGGTGGATAGGCTCGCCGAAGTTTACCCAGACCTGGCCGAAGCGCTGCTTCAGCGCGCCGATGACCTTGAAGATGTCGAAGATCGATTCCTTTTTCTTCGCTGCGCCGCGCAGCTCGCCCAGGTAGGTGCGGCCTTCGAGCACGCGCTCGTAGCCGATGTACACGGGGACGAAGACGATGGGCCGGCGCGAGTCGCGCAGGAAGCTGCGCAGGGTGATCGCCAGCATCCCGGTGCGCGGGTGCAGCATGCGCCCGGTGCGGGAGCGGCCGCCTTCGACGAAGTACTCGGTCGAGAAACCACGGCTGAACAGGGTGTGCAGGTATTCGTTGAACACCGCGGTGTAGAGCTGATTGCCCTTGAAGCTGCGGCGCATGAAGAAGGCGCCACCACGGCGCAGGATTGAGCCCACCACCGGCATGTTGAGGTTGATGCCGGCGGCGATGTGCGGCGGGGTCAGGCCGTTGCGGAACAGCAGGTAGGACAGCAGCAGGTAGTCGATGTGGCTGCGGTGGCAGGGCACGTAGACGATCTCGTGGCCCTGGGCGACTTCCTGCACGCGCTCGATATGGTTGACCTTCACTCCCTCGTAGAGCTTGTTCCAGAACCAGGTCAGGGTCACTTCAAGGAAGCGGATCACCGGGTAGGAAACATCGGCGGCGATCTCGTTGGCGTAGCGCAGGGCAGCGGCCTCGGCCTTGTCCTGGGAGATCTTCTGGGTCTCGCACTCTTCCTGGATTGCCTGGCGCACCAGCGGTGCGCGCAGCAGGCCCTTGACCAGGGTGCGGCGGTGGGAGAGGTCCGGGCCGATCACGGCGGTTTTCTGGTTGCGGAAGTGCACGCGCAGGATGCGCTGGACCATGCGCAGGGTGCGCTCATGGCCCTTGCCCTGTTCCACCAGTTCGCGCAGGTGGATGGGCGCGGAGAACTGCACGCGGGTCTTGCGGCCGAGGATCAAAATACGCGCCAGTTTACGCAGGCGTCCGGTGACGGCCCAGTTGTCAGCGAACAGCAACTTCCAGGCGCTCTTCTCGCTGTCCGGGGATTGGCCCCAGAACACGCTGACCGGAACGATCTGCGCATCGTCGATGCCGTTCTGGCCAATGGCGCCGAGCATGCGTACCAACGCTGGCGGCGCGCCGCGCTTGTCCTGGCGGCCGAGCCAGTCAGGCTCGGGTGTCAGGTAGAAGAAGGCCGCCGGCTCGATGGATTCACCCACTGCCACCGGCATCACCGGACGCGGCAGGCCGGCCTTGCGGCACTCGGTATCGACCACGGCAAGGTCGGTCACCGAGGGCTGCTGCAGGACGTAGAGGACCGGTTTGCTGCGGTCGATCTTCAGGCTGAAGGCCGACTGGTTGATGGTTTCCGAGCGCACCCAGAGGTACAGCAGGCGGCGCAGGGCACCAAAACCGAAGCGGCGGAACGGGTAACGAGGCATACAGGCCCTATGGCTGGCGTAGGTAAAACGAGCGATTGCTCAGGCCGGCTAGTTTGCCGGATTAGGCCCTCGCCAGCAAAGTCGCGAGCGCTTGGTCGGCGTGGGCAGACACCCCGTGGACTGAGGCTATCCTGCCATTTAGGGGATGACATTCTATGGAGGTTCCGCGATGCGTACGTTCACCTGGGGATGCCTGCTCGCCTTGTCGGTCGTGCTGCCCGCCGCGGCCCAGACTGTCGTCCCGCTCAAGGGCCAGAGCAGCCAGCAGATGCAGCAGGACATGAGCGAGTGCAACAGCGTTGCCGCCAATGCGGCCAGCAGCGCGACCAGCAGCTCGGACCCGAAAGTCGGCGGGCGGGTTCGCGGCGCAGCCAAGGGCGCGGCGGCGGGTGCGGTCGCCGCCGAAGTTCGCGGGCAGCAACATGAGGAGTTGTATGACCGGGCGAGTGACGACGCCAAGCAGCAGTACCGGCAGAACCGCGCGGGCGAGGTGGCGGCGGCGGGAGCTGCGGTGGGCGCTTCGCGCCAGCGCCAGGATCGTCGGCAGGACCGTCGCGCGCAGGGCGAGGCGCAGAGCTCGGCCAGTGCTAGTGCTTACAGCGGTTGCCTTCAGGGACGGGGTTATCAGGTCAGCCCCTGAGCGTGCGAGTCCTTTGATGGTGCACGACTGACCACGCTTGAGGTGCGGTCAGGGCTGTTTCATGTCCGCTGTTCATTGAACTCAATGGATTGGCGGACTGCCAATTCAGCAGACAGATGATTGGGCATATTGCCGCGGCAGAAACTGCAGGGCGCATTCCGACTGCCTCCGAAAGACATTTCCCAATACCGCTGAAAACGGATGAACGGGAACGAAACTACCCGCCGTAAATACGCGAAAGTGCGAAAGGGTCCACGTTCGAAACACTTTCGTTACGCAGGGTAACGAGCACCAAAATGGCTCTGCAGGCCCCGAAAAATGGCACTTTGGCCTGATTGGTCATAGGGGCGGGGAGTTGATGAAAAAGTGCTTTTCAGCTGTAACTTTTGATTTATATACTCGGGAGCGCTGTCGCCCTTGGGCGTTATTCGAATTACCTTCCTACGTGCCTTTCGGCGCGGGTTGGATGATAAGGAAAGCGTTCAGCCGGCGACTGCCGAAGTCCTCATTCCCGGGGGCCATCCAAAAATAATAGGCAAGTTGGAGAGTGTGGTAATGGCTGATCGTGAGGTCGGAACCGTCAAGTGGTTCAATGACGCCAAAGGTTATGGATTCATTCAACGCGATAGCGGTCCGGACGTTTTCGTTCACTACCGTGCCATTCGTGGCGACGGTCACCGCTCCCTGGTCGAAGGCCAGAAAGTGGAGTTCTCGGTGATCCAGGGTCAGAAAGGCCTCCAGGCAGAAGACGTGTCGAAGGTCTGAGCCCCCGAAATCAAAGGCCCGTCCAATGGACGGGCCTTTGATTTTCACTCTCTGCCGGCACGGTTTCAGCCCGTGCGCCAGGTAATCTCTTCGACGCCCGCGGCGGTTACTTTCAGCCAGCGGTCGGCG
Source organism: Pseudomonas sp. PDM18 (assembly GCF_014852585.1). Taxonomy (GTDB): domain Bacteria; phylum Pseudomonadota; class Gammaproteobacteria; order Pseudomonadales; family Pseudomonadaceae; genus Pseudomonas. Next base: position 41,107 of record NZ_JACVBX010000004.1, read on the forward strand.
TCTTCCTCGCCTTGATCCTCGCTCCAGCTGCCCGGTGCACAGCGTACCTCCACTTCCAGAGCGGCGCAGGCATCGCGAGCGCAGGCGACGTCGTCGTCCCACGGGGTCTTGTCGCTGTCCAGGAACAGGCTGTTCCACTTGCCCACTGCCTTGGGCAGCCAGGTGGCGGGAATGCTGCCGGCGGTGCACTTGAAGGTCTCACCCTGGGCGCGCCATTCGGAGCAGGGGCCAAGGGCCTTTTCCAGCCAGGCGCCGACGGCGGCCTGGTCGGCATCCTTGATGTAGATCTCGATATCCGGTTGGCGCATGGCGTCCTCGTAAGCCGGTTCAAGGCCGAGCCGAGCGATGCTCAGGCTAGGCAAAAATAAATTCAAAAGCGGAGTTTACGTGCAGTAAATGAGCATTTTGAATTTGTTTTTAACGCCGCGTGAGCGAGCGCAGGCCGGCCTGGGGCCGGCTTCAGGGTTCTTGGCGTTCCAGCCAATCGTAGCGTACCGCGACCGTCACCTCGAAGGGCTCGGCAAGGATGCGCTCGCGCCGCTCGGGGTTGACCCGCCAGCCGTGGGGCGTCATCGCCAGCAGGTGCTCGCGGGCTTCGCGGGTGTGCAGCGGCAGCTTGAAGCTCAGTTGTTCGGTGTGCGCCAGTTTCAGCTCTTCGGGCAGGTCCGCGAGGTGCTTGTCCTCGACGTACTCGCGAACTTCGTCGTACAGGCGCTGGCGCAGTTCCAGCAGGTGGTCGCGCGCCGGGCCCAGGCGCAACACGCCGCCGCCGGGAGTGAGCAGGCGAGCCGCTTCCTTCCAGTCGATCGGGCTGAACACGCTGGCCAGCAACTGGCAGGAAGCATCGGCCAGCGGCACACGGGCCATGCTGGCGACCATCCAGGTCAGCTGCGGAGCGCGCTTGCAGGCGCGTTTGACGGCCTCGCGGGAGATATCCAGCGCATAGCCGTCGGCCTGCGGCAGGGCCTCACCGAGTTGTGCGGTGTAATAGCCCTCGCCACAGCCTATATCCAGCCAGCGCCCTGGAGCGCGCTCGGCGGCCAGTTCGGCCAGGCGCTTGGCCAGCGGAGCATAGTGGCCGGCGCCAAGGAAGTGCCGGCGTGCCTCGACCATGGCGGCGTTGTCGCCCGGGTCGAGGCTCTTCTTGTGCTGCACCGGCAGCAGGTTCAGGTAACCCTGGCGGGCGCGGTCGAAGCGGTGGCCGGCGGAGCAGGCGACGCCGTTGTCGACTTCAGTCAGCGCCTCGCGGCACAGCGGACAGATCAGCATCACTTCGTCACCGGCGCAGGCACCAGCGGCTGCGGCAGGTCATTACGCAGCACGGTGGGCAGGGAGCGACGACGTTGGGCAATCTGATAAACGCGCAGGGAATAGCGCCGCTCGGCGGCTGGTGCGGGCGGCGGGGTATCGGGCTGTACGGCGCCCAGGCAAAAGCCTTTGTTCGGTCCACTCATGCCAGCAGTCGCACCAGGGTCTGATAATAGATTTCGGTCAGCACATCGAGGTCGCTGGCCAGCACGCGTTCGTCCACCTGGTGAATGGTGGCGTTCACCGGGCCGAGTTCGACCACCTGGGTACCCATGGTGGCGATGAAGCGGCCGTCGGAGGTGCCACCGGAGGTCGACGGAGTAGTCTCGCGGCCGGTGACCGCGCGGATCGCCGCCGCCACGCCATCGAGCAGCTCACCCGGTTGGGTGAGGAACGGCAGGCCGGACAGTGCCCAGTCGATGTGCCAGTCCAGGCCGTGCTTGTCGAGGATCGCCGCGACGCGTTGCTGCAGGCCTTCGACGGTGGATTCGGTGGAGAAGCGGAAGTTGAAGATCACCTTCAGCTCGCCGGGGATAACGTTGGTCGCGCCGGTGCCGCCATTGATATTGGAGATCTGGAAGCTGGTCGGCGGGAAATAGTCGTTGCCGTTGTCCCAGTGCTCGGCGGCCAGTTCGGCAAGGGCCGGGGCGGCGAGGTGGATCGGGTTTTTCGCCAGGTGCGGGTAGGCCACGTGGCCCTGCTTGCCGCGCACGCTGAGGGTGGCGCCGAGGGAGCCGCGACGGCCGTTCTTGACGATGTCACCCACCAGGGTGGTGCTCGACGGCTCGCCGACGATGCACCAGTCCAGGCGCTCGTTGCGCGCCTTCAGGCGTTCGACCACGGCTTTGGTGCCGTGATGGGCCGGGCCTTCCTCGTCGCTGGTGATCAGGTAGGCGATGCTACCGCGATGGTCCGGGTGGTCGGCGACGAAGCGCTCGGTGGCGATGATCATCGACGCCAGGCTGCCTTTCATGTCAGCCGCGCCACGGCCGCAGAGCATGCCGTCGGCGTCGATCAGAGCGTCGAACGGCTGGTGCTGCCAGGCCTGCTCGGGGCCGGTGGGGACTACGTCGGTGTGGCCGGCGAAGCACAGCACCGGGCCGTTGGCGCCGTCGCGGCCCTGGCGCAGGGCCCAGAAGTTATCCACATCCTCGATGCGCATGGGCTCCAGGGCGAAGCCGCAGGCGTCCAGGCGCTGCATCATCAACTGCTGGCAGTCGGCATCGACCGGTGTGACGGAGGGACGGCGAATCAGCTCGCAGGCGAGGGCCAGTGTCGGCGAGAGGGACATTGAGGGCATCCTGGGGTGGAACGGAAAAAGGCGCCCATCTTAAAGCAAAAACGCCGGCGCATGGCCGGCGTTCTTGGTTACGGATGGGCGGTCAGGCCGCTGGTGTCGCCGAGCTGGCTACCGGCGCTTCCTGGGCCTTGGGCGCCGCGGACAGCATCGCCATCACCAGGGCGGCAAGGTAGGGCAGCGACTGCACTAGCAGCATGGCGACCCAGAACATCATGTCGCGGCTCGGCACGCCCTGCACCAGCACGATGCCCAGCGCCGCGCCCCACAGCAGCAGCATGATGAATACCTCCTCACGGGCTTCGGCCAGTGCGACCAGCAGGCCGTGGTTGGAGGCCATCTTCGGCGTGCGGAAGAACGGGATGGTCTTGGTGAACGTCCCGTAGAGCACCGCCTTGGCGATGGTATGGGACAGCGCAAGGCCGGCCACGGCTGCCTGGAACGAGCGCAGCAGGTTCACGCCCACCGCGCGGCGGTAGAGGAACATGATCTTGCCGAACTTGAAGAAGAACAGCGCCAGTGGCGGGATGGCGAAGATCAGCAGCGGCGGGTCGACCCGCTTGGGCACGATGATCATCGCCGAGGACCAGAGCAGCGCGCCGACGGTGAAGAAGATGTTCATGCCATCGGCGATCCACGGCAGCCAGCCGGCGATGAAGTGGTAGCGCTGGCCGAGGGTGAGCTTGCTGTCCTTGCCCTGGAACAGCGCGCGGGCGTGGCCCTTCATGATCTGGATGGCGCCGTAGGCCCAGCGGAAGCGCTGCTTCTTGTAGTCGATGAAGGTGTCAGGCATCACGCCCTTGCCGAAGCTCTGGTGCGAGTAGGCGGCCGAGTAGCCTTTCTCGAACACTCGCAGACCCAGTTCGGCGTCCTCACAGATGGTCCAGTCGGCCCATTTCAGCTCGTCCATCACGGTGCGGCGGATCATGGTCATGGTGCCGTGCTGGATGATCGCGTCGCGGTCGTTGCGGGTAACCATGCCAATGTGGAAGAAGCCCTTGTACTCGGCGTAGCAGAGCTTCTTGAAGAGGTTTTCCTCGCCGTCGTGGTAGTCCTGCGGAGACTGCACCACGGCGATCTTCGGATCACTGAAGTGCGGCACCATCTGCTTGAGCCAGTTCGGCTCGACGCAGTAGTCGGCGTCGATCACTGCGACGACTTCGACGTCCGGTGCGGTGTGCGGCAGGATGTAGTTCAGCGCGCCACCCTTGAAGCCGGCCAGCGGCGCGACGTGGAAGAAGCGGAAGCGCGGGCCGAGCACTTCGCAGTAGTCGCGCACCGGTTCCCAAACGGCCGGGTCCTTGGTGTTGTTATCGATGATCAGGACTTCGAAGTCCGGATAGTCGAGCCTGGACAGCGCATCCAGGGTCTTCTTCATCATCTCCGGCGGTTCGTTGTAACAGGGTACGTGCACCGAGACCTTGGGCCGGTAGCCGGTATCGGCGAGCACCGGATCGAACGGCCGGCGGCGCTTGCGTACCCAGACGGTCTCGGCCAGTTCGTGGGCTTCGGTGAGCAGGACGATGAACACGCCCAGTGCGCCGATGCCCAGTAGGCCGCCGACGGTCATGCTGAACCAGGTGCTGTACTGCTGGCTGTAGTCGTAGGCGATCCACACCAGCACCGAGCCGCCGGCGAAGGCGACCACGGTGAGGAAGGTCCGCCCGCGCTGGCGCAGGGCGCTGCCGTCGATCATCAGCAGGGTCAAGGCGAGCAGCGCCATCACCACCGAGGCGACTGCCAGGGCTCGCCACTGCGGAATGTTCACCACCGGCCCGTCGAAGTTGAACTTCGGTTGGCGCTGGGCGTTGTAGACGCCCCAGTAGGCGCCCACCGAGCCCTCGTCGCCGACTTTCCACGGCTGGTCGAAGGCCTCGACGACGAAGTAGTTGTAGCCGCGCTTGTTCAGTGCGTTGGTCAGCGTGCGCAGATAGATGGCCTGGTCCGCCTGGGTGGCGTCGGCGCCGCCGCGCATGCGGCCGTTGCTCGGCCAGCCGACTTCGGCCAGCAGTAGCGGCTTGCGCGGGAACTTGGCGCGCAGCTCCTTGGCGCGTTCGAGGACGAACGGGATGGCATCGTTCATCGCCGTGTATTCCCAGTAGGGCAGCACGTGGGCGGCGATCAGGTCGACGTGCTTGGCCATCTCCGGGTACTTCTCGTAGATGTGCCACTGCTCGGCGGTGGTCACCGGCACCTTCACCGCCTTGCGCACGCGGTCCAGGTAGGCGGTCAGTTGCTCGACCGTGACCTCGCGGCGGAACAGCGCTTCGTTGCCGACTATCACCCGCACCACGCTGCGCGAGTTGTTGGCGATCTCGATGCCGCGCTCGATCTCGGCTTCGTTCTCCGCTTCGTCCGGGCCGATCCAGATGCCGAGGCTGACGCGCATGCCCAGCTCTTCGGCCAGGCGCGGGATATCCGCCAGCGAACCCTTCACCGAGTAGGTGCGGATGTTGTCGGTGCTCTTGGAGACCAGTTCCAGGTCCGAGCGGATCTCGTCGTCGCTGGGGAACTGGTTCTTCTGCGGATTCTGGTTCAGGCGGAAGGGCGAGAAGGAGAATCCGGAAATGCTTTCCGGCCAGTCGGGAACGCTGACGGGACGGTTATAGAGGGCCCAGAAGCCGGTGAAGAGTGCCGCGAGGGCAACGAACACCACCAGGTTGAGGCCGAACTTGCGTGCAGGCATGGTGCGATCGGGTTCCAAAGGGTGGAACGGGGAGGGGCCGGGACAATCTCTGTACGGGATAGCTCGGTCGGGGCGCATCCTACCCCGCACTCCGGAGGCTGTACAGGTTGCCGGCACCTTCCGCCGCATGGGCGTTCGTGGGCATTTTCCGACAGTTTAGAATGTGTGGCAGGCGCGTGACTGAGACTGCGGCAATTGGGCTTTGTTGCAGGCAGGCCCAGGCTGATTGTTATGGGAGCCCGGTCGTTACAGTAGGCCGGTCGTTATAGAATGCCGGCCGTTTCGAGATGAGGTGTGGGCGATGCAACTGGATGAACAGCGTTTCGGCGGAATCGCGCGGCTGTACGGCCGTGAGGGCCTGGAGCGGCTGGCGACCAGCCATGTGGCGGTGGTCGGGATCGGCGGCGTTGGCTCCTGGGCGGCCGAAGCCCTGGCGCGCAGCGGCGTGGGCGAGATTTCGCTGTTCGACCTGGACGACGTCTGCGTCACCAACACCAACCGCCAGGTGCATGCCATCCAGGGCGCCGTGGGCAAGCCCAAGGTCGAGGTGATGGCCGAGCGCCTGAAGGCGATCAACCCGGGCATCGTCGTACACGCCGTAGCCGATTTCGTTACCCGCGAGACCATGGCGGACTACATCACCCCGGAGCTGGACTGCGTGATCGACTGCATCGACAGCGTTGCCGCCAAGGCCGCGCTGATTGCCTGGTGCAAGCGCCGCAAGCTGCAGATCATCACCACCGGTGGCGCGGGTGGGCAGGTGGACCCGACGCAGATCCAGGTCGCCGACCTGAACAAGACCTTCAACGACCCGCTGGCCGCCAAGGTCCGTTCGACGCTGCGCCGCGACTACAACTTCTCGCGCACGCCCGGTCGGCATTACAGCGTGCAGTGCGTGTTCTCCACCGAGCAGCTGCGCTACCCCAAGCCGGACGGCACCGTGTGCCAGTCCAAGAGCTTCGTCGGCGAGGGAGTGAAACTGGACTGCGCCGGCGGTTTCGGCGCGGTGATGATGGTCACCGCGACCTTCGGCATGGTCGCGGCGGCGCGGGCTGTGGACAAGATCGTGGCCGGGGCGCGGCGGCCTTCGGAGCGCGTTGCGGAATAGAGCTATCTGTAGGAGCGAGCTTGCTCGCGAACGGGTTTCCCGGCAGCTACGGAATCAAGCGATTCGCGAGCAAGCTCGCTCCTACAAATCTCCGATCAGTTCCTGCATCCGTTTCAGCACGGCATTCAGGCCGTTGCTGCGCGACGGCGACAGTTGCCGGCCCAGCCCCAGTTGTTCGAACCAGCCCGGCAGATCGATGGTGGCCAGCTCGTCCGCCGGCAGGCCATCTACCCGCACCAGCAGCAACGCCAGCAGCCCACGCAACAGGCGCGCATCGCTGTAGGCGCGGAAGTGCCAGCGCTCGTCGCGCCGATCCGCCACCAGCCAGACGTTGCTCTCGCAGCCCTGCACACGCTGCTCGTCACTTCTCTCGGCTTCGCTCAGCGGCTCCAGGCGCTCGCCCCACTGCATCAGCAGGCGGGCCCGTTGTTCCCAGCCCTGCAGGGAAATGAATGCCTGCAGCGCTTCGCCGGCTGCGACGGGCAGGCTCATCGCAGCAGCTCCAGGGCGCTGTCCAGCGCGCTGAAGAAGCGCTCGATATCCGCGCCGTCGTTGTACAGGCCAAGGGAGACGCGCAGGGCGCCCGCGACATCCAGGGTCTTCATCAACGGCATGGCGCAGTGGTGCCCGGCGCGCACGGCGATGCCCTGCTCGGTAAGCAGGTGGCCGAGGTCGGAGACGTGCACGCCCTCGACCACGAAGCTGGCCAGCGCCACTTCCGGGGCGCCCAGCACGCGCACCCCGTCACGGGCGCGCAGGCCGGCCAGCAGGCGGGCATGGAGGAAGTCCTCGTGGGCGCTGACTTCGGCGCGGTCCTGCGCGGCCAGCCATTCCAGCGTGGTGCCCAGGGCGATCACCGGGCCGATAGGCGGGGTGCCGGCCTCGAAGCCCATGGGCGCGCTGTGGAACTGCGAGTCGAAGTAGTCCGCCACGCGCACCATCTCGCCGCCGAACTGCCAGTGCGCCAGGCGCTCCAGCGCTTCCGGGCGGCCCCAGAGCAGGCCGAGGCCTTCCGGGCCGTAGAGCTTGTGGCTGGAGCAGACGTAGAAGTCACAGCCCAGCGCGGACAGGTTGTGCCGGCCGTGGACCACGCCCTGGGCGCCATCGACCACGCTTAATGCACCGTACTGGCGGGCCATCTGCAGCAGTTCCGGCAGCGGCTGCCAGGTGCCGAGCACGTTGGACAGCTGGCTGACGGTGAGCAGGCGGGTGCGCGGGCCGATCAGGCTCGCGGCGCGGTTCAGATCGATGCGGCCGTCAGCGTCCAGCGGCAGCACTACCAGCTTCAGGCCGCGACGCTGCGCCAGTTGTTGCCAGGGCAGTAGGTTGGCGTGGTGTTCCAGCGCACTGACGACGATCTCGTCGCCCGCCCGGAACCGGCCTTCCAGCCCGTAGGCCAGCAGGTTCAGCGCCTCGGTGGCGCCGCGGGTGAAGATGATCTGCGCCGGGCTGCCGCCATTGAGCCAGTTGGCGGCCAGCGTGCGGGTCGCCTCGAAGGCTCGGGTGGCGCGCTCGCCGGGCAGGTGCTGGGCGCGGTGCACGTTGGCGGCGCCGTTGGCGTAGTAGCCGGCGAGGGCGTCGATCATGGCGCGCGGTTTCTGCGCGGTGGCGGCGCTGTCGAGGTAGGTCTGGCCTTCGGCCTCGAAGGCGGCGAGGGCCGGGAAGTCGGTGCGCCAGGGCGAGGGAATGGGCATGGGCGTGCGGCCGGTTGTGGAGAATGGAAAACGGGGGCCGCAGCCCCCGCTTCTCAAAGCTTAGTGCGTACCCCGCGCGAGCGGGGCGCCCAGCTTAGTTGTGCGCGTGCAGCGCCTCGTTCAGTTCGATTGCAGTCTTGTTGGTCTTGCACTCGACTGCACCGGTCTGCGAGTTGCGGCGGAACAGCAGGTCGGCCTGGCCGGCCAGGTCGCGGCCCTTGACCACTTTCACGAGGTTGTTCTGGTCGTCCAGCACGGCGATCTTGGTGCCGGCGGTGACGTACAGGCCAGCCTCGACGATGTTGCGGTCGCCCAGCGGGATGCCGATGCCGGCGTTGGCGCCGATCAGGCAGCCTTCGCCGACGCTGATGACGATGTTGCCGCCGCCGGACAGAGTGCCCATGGTGGAGCAGCCGCCGCCCAGGTCCGAACCCTTGCCGACGAACACGCCAGCGGAGACGCGGCCTTCGATCATGCCCGGACCTTCGGTGCCGCCGTTGAAGTTGACGAAGCCTTCGTGCATCACGGTGGTGCCTTCGCCGACGTAGGCGCCCAGGCGCACGCGGGCGGTGTCGGCGATACGCACGCCGGCCGGGACCACGTAGTCGGTCATCTTCGGGAATTTGTCGACGGAGAAGACTTCCAGCAGCTTGCCCTTCAGGCGCGCTTCCAGTTGCAGCTCGGCCAGTTCGGCCAGGTCGACGGCGCCCTGGTTGGTCCAGGCGACGTTGGGCAGCAGCGGGAAGATGCCGGTCAGGTTCAGGCCGTGGGGCTTGACCAGACGGTGCGACAGCAGGTGCAGCTTCAGGTACGCCTCCGGGGTGGAGCTGGGGGCGGCGTCTTCGGCCAGCAGGGTGGCGACCAGCGGCTTCTGGCTCTCGGCCAGGCGGTTGAGCAGGGCGGCCTGGGCGGCGTCGACGGTCTCGACGGCGTCGGCCAGCTGGTAGGCCTGGTGAGCGGTGAAGGCGATCGCCTGGTTGCCGCCTTCGTAGGCCAGCAGCGGGGCGATGGCAGCGACCAGTTCGGCGCTGGGGTTGAGCAGCGGCTGCGCGTAGAAGACTTCCAGCCAGTTGCCCTGGCGGTTCTGGGTGCCGACACCGAAGGCGATGCTGAACAGGGATTTCGACATGTGGGGGATTCCTTGAAAGAGATTCTCGAATAGCGAATTCGGTCAGGCCGGACGGCGGCTGAGCAGCAGGCCCAGCCCGGCGCTGCCCAGCAGCGCGGCACAACCACGGTTGAACAGGCGCCGGGCGCGTGCCCCGGCTAGCAGCTTGCCGAGGCGGACCCCGGCGAGCCCGTAAAGGGCGATGGCCAGCCATTCCAGAAGCAGGAAGGCTGCGCCGAGTTGGGCGAACTGGGCGCCCACGGCCTGACGCGGATCGACGAACTGCGGCAGGAAAGCGGTGAAGATGAGGATTGCCTTGGGATTGCCAGCGGCCACCCAGAACTCCTGGCGAGCCAGGCGCCACAGGCTGGTGGCGGGAGCCGGGGTGCCGTCCACCGACAGGTTCGCCGTCGGGGCGCGCCACAGCTGTACAGCGAGCCACAACAGGTAACCGGCGCCCACCAGCTTGATCGCCAGGAACAGCCAGGCCGAAGCCTGCAGCACCAGCGCCAGGCCGGAAGCGGCTAGGGCCAGCATTCCGGCGAAGGCGACCAGCCGGCCGCCGCCCGCAACGGTGGCGCGCAGCAGGCCGAAGCGTGCGGCATTGTTCAGCGACAGCAGGTTGTTCGGTCCCGGCGCCATATTCAGGGCGAAGCAGGCGGGGAGGAACAGGGCCCAGGCGATGCTCATCGTGGCGTTGCTCAGGCCAGTGCGGCGGCGTAGGCGTCGGGCTTGAAGCCGACCAGGGTGCGATCACCCAGGTCCAGCACCGGGCGCTTGATCATCGACGGCTGCGCGACCATCAGTTCGATGGCCTTGTCCTGGTCGAGATCGGCCTTCTGCGCGTCGTCGAGCTTGCGGAAGGTGGTGCCGGCGCGGTTCAGGACGGTTTCCCAACCATGCTCGGCGCACCATTGGCGCAGGTGTTCGCGGTCGATGCCGCTACTCTTGTAGTCGTGGAAGGCGTAGTCGACGCCATGTTCGTCCAGCCAAACGCGGGCCTTCTTCATGGTGTCGCAAGCCTTGATGCCAAACAGCGTCCGCTGACTCACGGGGCGCTACTCCTTTTCGATACATTTTTCAGGCGCGGGATTATGCCATTTCCCAGCGCCTTGCGGGACGCCGCCGGGAGGCCGGCGTATTGCAACAGTTTTTTGCCCGATGCGGGGCTGATCCGGCCCGCGCCGGGTGCTTCAATGGATGGCTGTGCTGGAGTTCGTCGATGCAAACCGTTTACACCGTGTTGATCCTGCTGCTGGTCGTAGGGGGAACCCGGCTCGCCGCGCAGCTGATCCCGCTGCCCCTGCCTTTGATCCAGATCGCCGCCGGCGCCGCGCTGGCCTGGCCAAGCCTGGGGCTGCACGTGGGGCTGGACCCCGAGCTGTTCATGTTCCTGTTCATCCCGCCGCTGCTGTTCGCCGATGGCTGGCGCATGCCCAAGGGCGAGTTCTGGAAGATGCGCTGGCCGATCCTCACCCTGGCCTTCGCCCTGGTGCTGTTCACCGTGGTCGGCGGCGGCGTGTTCATCCACCTGCTGATCCCCGAGGTTCCCTGGGCCGCGGCATTCGCGCTGGCGGCGGTGCTGTCGCCCACCGATGCGCTGGCAGTCTCGGCCATCGCCCAGAATCGCCTGCCCAGGCGCCTGATGCATGTGCTGCAGGGCGAGGCGCTGATGAACGACGCTTCCGGCCTGGTGGCGTTCAAGTTCGCCATCGCCGCCGCCCTGACCGGCACCTTCTCGCTGATGGATGCCAGCCTGAGCTTCCTGCTGGTGGCAGTCGGCGGCCTCGCCAGTGGTGTTTTTCTCAGCTGGCTGCTGGGGCGCATCCGCGCCTGGATGATCCGCCGCGGCTGGGATGATCCGGCTACCCACGTGGTGCTGATGCTGCTGTTGCCCTTCGCCTGCTACATGATCGCCGAGGAGTTGGGCGTCTCCGGCATCCTCGCGGCGGTGGCGGCAGGCATGATGCAGAGCTGGGTCGACCTGCTACCCCGGCAGACCAACACCCGCCTGCTCAACCGCAGCGTCTGGTCGATGTTGGAGTTCACCTTCAACGGCGTGGTGTTCCTGCTGCTGGGGTTGCAGCTGCCGGACATCCTCAAATCCGTCGCTCATCACGCCGACGATGTGATGTGGCGCTCTTCGCTGCTGCTGTTCTACGTGCTGGCGGTGTACGCGGTGCTGTTGCTGCTGCGCTTCGGTTGGGTCTGGTGCTACTGGAAGGTCTCCGTGCGCTTCGAGCAGTGGTGGGGCATCGAGCTGGGAGGCAAATCGGGCGAGCCGGTGCTGCGGCTGTCGGCCATCTCGGCGCTGGGCGGCGTGCGTGGGGCGGTGACCTTGGCGGGCGTGCTCTCGGTGCCCCTGTTGCTGCTTGATGGCACGGCCTTCCCGCAGCGCGACCTGATCATCTTCATCGCCGCCGGGGTGATCCTGGTGTCCCTCCTTTCGGCGACCATCGGCCTGCCCATTCTCCTGCGCGGCCTGCCGGTACGCAGCAACGACCAGCGCGAGCTGGAGGTCCAGGCGGTCTGGCGCAAGACGGCAGCGGCGGCCATTCACATGCTGGAAGGCGAGGAAATGGCCGCCAGCGAAGGAGGCGGCGATGCCGATGAGACGGCGCGGCTGGCAGAGATGAAGGCCAAGCTGATGGCCGAGTACCGCCACGAGCTGGACCCGGCGCCGGACAGCAAGGAAGCCCGCGAGCGTGCTCGTGCACTGGAGCTGGCCGACCAGGCGCTACGCATCAAAGCGCTGCGCGCGCAGCGGCTGGAGCTGTATCGGATGCGCCGCGAACACGAGATCGACGACGAGACCATGCGCGAGGTGCTGGGCGAACTGGATAACCAGGAGGCCTGGGTGACCAGCAAGGCGGGGCGCTGGGTGTGACGAGCTCTTCATAGGGGCGAGCTTGCTCGCGAAACCAGTTACCCGACGGATTCGGAGCTGGGCGGTTCGCGAGCAATAACGATGGCGTCCCCCCTCGCTCCTACAAGGATTGTTCAGATTGTAGGGCGGAGAACCTGGACGGCGGATAACGCTGCCGCGTTATCCGGCCGACCAGTGCAGAGGGTTAGAGGCTCTGCACGTACTGCTTGATGCGCTCGGCCGCTTCCACGCATTCGGCCAGCGGAGCCACCAGCGCCATGCGCACGCGGTTGGCGCCGGGGTTCTCGCCATTCACTTCGCGAGACAGGTAGGAGCCTGGCACCACGGTGACGTGCTGCTGGTCGAACAGGCCACGGCAGAACTCGGTATCGGCCACCGGGGTTTTCGCCCACAGGTAGAAGCTCCCGTCCGGGCGCTGCACGTCCAGCACGCCGCCGAGGATGTCCAGCACGGCATCGAACTTCTCGCGGTACAGGTCGCGGTTGGCGCGTACATGGTCCTCGTCCTTCCAGGCCGCGACGCTGGCCAGCTGGGTTTGAACCGGCATGGCGCAGCCGTGGTAGGTGCGGTAGAGGAGGAATTTCTTCAGCACCTCGGCGTCACCGGCGACGAAGCCTGAACGCAGGCCCGGCAGGTTGGAGCGCTTGGACAGACTGTGGAACACCACGCAGCGCGCAAAGTCCGAGCGGCCCAGTTCGGCGCAGGCGGTCAGCAGGCCGGCCGGCGGGTTCTGTTCGTCGAAGTACAACTCGCTGTAGCACTCGTCGGCGGCGATCACGAAGTCGTGCTCGTCGGCCAGGGCGATCAGTTTCTTCAGGGTTTCCAGCGGGACCAGCGCGCCCGTGGGGTTGCCCGGCGAGCAGAGGAAAAGAATCTCGCAGCGCGCCCAGACGTCCGCCGGAACGGCGTCGAAGTCCGGGTTGAAGCCGTTGTCTTCCAGGCACGGAAGGTAGTGCGGCTCGGCGCCGGCCAGCAGGGCTGCGCCCTCGTAGATCTGGTAGAACGGGTTCGGGCTGATTACCAGGCCCTTGGCATTGCGGTCCACCACGGTCTGGGTGAAGGCGAACAGCGCCTCACGGGTGCCGTTCACTGGCAGCACGTGGCGCGCGGCGTCCAGCCAGCCGGCTGGCACCTTGAAGCGGCGCTCGCACCAGGCGGCGATGGCTTCGCGCAGGGCGGGGATGCCCAGCGTGGTCGGGTAGACAGCCAACTGGTCGAGGTTGTCGGCCAGGGCCTTGGCCACGAAGTCGGGCGAGCGGTGCTTGGGTTCGCCGATGGACAGCGCGATGGGCTTGAGTTCCGCCGGCGGCTGGGCGCCAGCCAGCAGTGCGCGGAGCTTCTCGAAGGGGTAGGGCTGGAGCGAGTCAAGGGCAGGGTTCATGGCAAGGCTCTTTCTTTCTGAATGCTGACTAGATACTGATGCGCACCGGCATGCTCGGCTGGCCGCCGTCGGAGAGGATGTCCACCAGGGCGGTCTGGATGCGCTTGCACAGCTCCGGGTCCGACAGCGGCTGGTTGTGCGCGTCGGTGACGAAGAACACGTCCTCCACGCGCTCGCCCAGGGTGGCGATCTTGGCGTTCTGCACCGACAGGTCGAAGTCCAGGAACAGCCCGCCGATGCGCGCCAGCAGGCCGGGGCGGTCCGGTGCGGTCACCTCCAGCACGCTGACCTGACGGGCCGCGTCGGTGGAAATGGTCACCTGCGGATTGAAGGCGAAGTGCTTCAGCTGGCGCGGGACGCGGCGCTGGATGATGGTCGGGTACTCGTCCGGGTCCTTCAGGGCATTGACCAGACCCTCGCGAATTTCCTCGACCCGGCTGGGATTGTTGCCGATTGAGCCGCCATCGGCATCGAGCACAATGTAGGTGTCGAGGGTGAACAGGCTGGTGGAAGTGATGATCCGCGCATCCTGAATGTTCAGGTTGAGCTGGTCCATCGCCGCCACGGTCACGGCGAAGAAGTCGTGCTGGTCGCCGGCATAAATGAAAATCTGCGTGCCGCCCTCGAACTCGCGCTGGGCGGTTTCCTTGATCAGCACCAGCGGGGTGCCGTCGTCCGGATGCTGGAGGATGGCTTCGGTGTGCCAGGCGACGTCCGCCGCGCTGTGGCGCAGGAAGTAATCGTCGCCCAGCTGGCTCCAGAGCTGCTCGGCGTCGTCCTGGTCGATGCCGCCGCGCACCAGGATGTCGATGGCCGCGCTCTGCGTCTGGCGGATCTGCTCCTCGCGGTCCACCGGGTTCTCCAGGCCGCGGCGCAGCGCGCGCTTGGTCTCGGTGTAGAGCTGGCGCAGCAGGCTGGCGCGCCAGGAGTTCCACAGCGTCGGGTTGGTGGCGTTGATGTCGGCCACGGTGAGCACGTAGAGGTAGTCCAGGTAGGTCTGGTTGCCCATCAGCTGGGCGAAGTCGTAGATCACCTGTGGATCGGACAGGTCCTTGCGCTGGGCCGTGGTGGACATGATCAGGTGGTTCTGCACCAGCCAGGACACCAGGTTGGTGTCCCACGGCGGCAACTGGTGGCGCTGGCAGAAGTGCTCGGCGTCCACCGCGCCCAGTTCCGAGTGGTCGCCGCCGCGGCCCTTGGCGATGTCGTGGTAGAGGCCGGCGATGTAGATCAGCTCCGGCTTGGGCAGGCGCTCCATGATCTTGCTGGCCAGCGGGTACTTCTCGGCCATGTCCGGGCGGCGCAGCTTGCGCAGGTGCTTGATCAGGTTGAGGGTGTGCGCGTCGACTGTATAGATGTGGAACAGATCGTGCTGCATCTGCCCGACGATCAAGCCGAATTCCGGCAGGTAGCGGCCGAGGATGCCGTAGCGGTTCATTCGCCGCAGGTTGCGGTGGATGCCTTCCTGACACTTGAACAGCTCGATGAACAGGCTGGTGTTGCGGATGTCGTGGCGGAAGTCGTCGTCGATCAGGTGACGGCTGTCGCGCAGCAGGCGAATGGTGTCGGCGCGCACGCCCTTGATCTCCGGGTGCTGGGCCAGCAGCACGAAGATTTCCAGCAGGGCGAACGGGGTGCGCTTGAAGACGTTGGCGTGGGTGACCTCCAGATAGCCGTCGCGCAACTGGAAGCGGCTGT
The DNA here is from genome assembly GCF_014852585.1 of Pseudomonas sp. PDM18. Taxonomy (GTDB): domain Bacteria; phylum Pseudomonadota; class Gammaproteobacteria; order Pseudomonadales; family Pseudomonadaceae; genus Pseudomonas. The sequence continues at coordinate 56,274 of NZ_JACVBX010000004.1, forward strand.
TGAGCGACTGGATCTGGCCGTTCTCGCCGGCCCGCAGGATGACTTCCTCGAAGTGCTGAGTGATCAGGTCGTTCAGCTCGGAAACGGCCATCACCACCCGGTAGTACTTCTGCATGAAGCGCTCGACCGCCAGCTTGGCGTCGTTGCCTTCATAGCCGAGCATCCCGGCGATGCGCCGCTGGTGGTCGAACAGCAGGCGGTCTTCGGCGCGGCCGGCGAGCATGTGCAGCGCGTAGCGGACTTTCCAGAGGAATTCCTGGCTGGAGGCCAGCACCGCGCATTCGCTCTCCACCAGGAAGCCTTCGCGGACCAGGGCATGCAGGTTGAGGCTGCCGAAGTGGCGGCGGGCGACCCAGAGCAGGGTCTGGATGTCGCGCAGGCCGCCGGGCGACCCCTTTACGTTGGGTTCGAGGTTGTATTCGGTGTCATTGTATTTGGTGTGGCGGTGAATCTGTTCCTTGCGCTTGGCGAGGTAGAACTGTCCGCTGGGCCACATCTGCTTCGTGCTGGTGGCTTCGAGCATGCGCAGGCGCAGGCTGTCCGGGCCGGAGATGGTCCGGCACTCCATCAGGTTGGTGACTACGGTGAGGTCTGCGCGCGCTTCCTCGGCGCACTCGGCCACCGAGCGCACGCTCTGGCCGACTTCCAGGCCGATGTCCCAGAGCAGGGTGAGGAAGCCCTCGATGGGCTCGCGGAAGCTTTCCTGGTCCTCGCTGTCGAGCAGGATCAGCAGGTCGATGTCCGAATGCGGATGCAGTTCGCCGCGCCCGTAGCCGCCCACGGCGACCAGCGCGATGTCGGCGTCGTCGCCCCAGTCGAAGCGATTCCAAGCCTGCTGCAGGATCTGGTCGACGAACCAGGCGCGGTCCTCGATCAGTCGGCGGATGTCGCGGCCGCCATTGAAGCGGGCGTCGAGCACCTCGTTGGCCTGACGAATGGCCTTCTTGAAGGCGGCGATGGGGCTGGATTTGAGGGCCAGTTCCGCCTGGAACTGCCCACGGTCGAACAACTCGGGATCCACCTGCGGCATGGCGGCCTTCCTGATCAATGGCTTAGGGGAGGGCAGGGGCAAGAGGGCAACCGGGCCTATGCGCATGGCGCCAGGCCCGATGGCTGTGCCGGGCCGGGATGTATGTTCTACCCAGCCGTCGGCGAGATTGCAAACCGCACAAAATCTGCTGCGCGTCGGCATAACTGCGTTAAAAACAGGCGAGGACTGCTCATTTACAGCACGTAAACTCCGCGTCCTCGCCTGTTTTTGCCTTGTTCTGCTCTAGCTCGCAAGATTTTGAACAATCATTCAGGCTGAGGTGCGCGGGAAGCTTTCGTCGTTACGCAGGGTCAGGATCTCGTAGCCGTCGGCGGTGACCAGCACGGTGTGCTCCCACTGCGCGGACAGCTTGCGGTCCTTGGTGATGGCGGTCCAGCCGTCGCCCAGCAGGCGAGTTTCCGGTCGGCCCTGGTTGATCATCGGCTCGATGGTGAAGATCATGCCTTCCTTGAGTTCCAGGCCGGTGCCGGCGCGGCCGTAGTGCAGCACCTGCGGCTCCTCGTGGAATACCTGGCCGATGCCGTGGCCGCAGTACTCGCGCACCACGGAGAAGCCGTTCTTCTCGGCGTACTTCTGGATCACTTCGCCGATGTCGCCCAGGCGCGCGCCGGGCTTGACTACGTCGATGCCCTTGTACATGCATTCCTGGGTGATCTGGCACAGGCGGTCAGCCCATTCCGGGGTCTTGCCGACGGAGAACATCTTGCTGGTGTCGCCGTGGTAGCCGTCCTTGATCACGGTGACGTCGATATTGACGATGTCACCTTCCTTGAGCGGCTTCTCGTTGGGGATGCCGTGGCACACCACGTGGTTGATCGAGGTGCAGATGGATTTGGGGAAGCCCTTGTAGTTCAGCGGCGCGGGAATGGCCTTCTGCACGTTGACGATGTAGTCGTGGCAGATACGGTCCAGTTCGTCGGTGGTGACGCCGGGCTTGACGTGCTCGCCGATCATTTCCAGCACTTCGGCGGCCAGACGGCCGGCGACGCGCATTTTCTCGATGTCTTCGGGCGTCTTGATGGTGACGGTCATGCGACTTCTCTTCAGGCGCTGCGTACGCGCGGGTAAATGAGAGGAATACGCAAGTCTATCAGATTCGGCGCCTTTCTATTAAGCGTAGGTGGCCGAGGGTGCTGCCCAGGCGAGGCGGCGGTGAAAGTGCCGGGCGTCCTTTCGGGTTTTGTTCTGGCCGAGGTTGTGGTATAAAGCGCCCCGCTCTGAAGGCTACGGCCATTTCGGAGCATTAACCCACACATGCATCGACACGATGGCCTGGGTGCCTTTCGACACAGTCGGAGGGTTGGCCGTTGGGATGCATGGAGGCCTAACCCGACTTATCGAGGAACTATCATGTCCCAAGTCAATATGCGCGATATGCTGAAGGCCGGTGTGCACTTCGGCCACCAGACCCGTTACTGGAACCCGAAAATGGGCAAGTTCATTTTCGGCGCGCGTAACAAGATCCACATCATCAACCTCGAAAAAACCCTGCCGATGTTCAACGAGGCCCTGACCTTCGTTGAGCGCCTGGCCCAGGGCAAGAACAAGATCCTGTTCGTCGGCACCAAGCGTTCTGCCGGCAAGATCGTTCGCGAAGAAGCTGCCCGTTGCGGCATGCCGTACGTCGACCACCGTTGGCTGGGCGGCATGCTCACCAACTACAAGACCATCCGTCAGTCGATCAAGCGTCTGCGCGAGCTGGAAGTGCAGTCCCAGGACGGCACCTTCGCCAAACTGACCAAGAAAGAAGCTCTGATGCGCTCCCGCGATCTGGAAAAACTGGATCGCAGCCTGGGTGGCATCAAGGACATGGGCGGCCTGCCGGACGCTCTGTTCGTGATCGACGTTGACCACGAGCGCATTGCTATTACCGAAGCCAACAAGCTGGGCATCCCGGTTATCGGCATCGTCGATACCAACAGCAGCCCGGAAGGCGTTGACTATGTTATCCCGGGTAACGACGACGCCATCCGCGCCGTGCAGCTGTACCTGGGCTCGATGGCTGAAGCCGTCCTGCGCGGCAAGAATGCCGGCGGCGTGACTGCTGACGAGTTCGTCGAAGAAGCACCGGCCGAATCCGCCGAAGGCTGATTCCAGGACGTCCAGACGTCCTACGGTGAGCAGGAAGGGGGCTAGGCCCCCTTTTTGCCACCCTGAGAATTCCGCCCGGGTATCCGGGCGATCTGGTTTTGAGAACAACTCAAGAGGATTTCGAAATGGCAGAAATTACTGCAGCATTGGTCAAGGAACTGCGTGAGCGTACCGGCCAGGGCATGATGGAGTGCAAGAAGGCACTGGTAGCCGCCGAAGGCGATATCGAGAAGGCCATCGACGACATGCGCGCGTCGGGCGCCATCAAGGCTGCCAAGAAGGCTGGCAACATCGCCGCCGAAGGCGCCATCGCCGCCAAAGTGGCTGACGACGGCAAATCGGCCACCATCATCGAAGTCAACTCGCAGACCGACTTCCTGGCTCTGCAGGACGACTTCAAGAACTTCGTCGCTGCCAGCCTGGACAAGGCTGTTACCCAGAAGCTGACCGATGCTGCTCCGCTGATCGCGGAACAAGAGCCGGCCCGTGAAGCCCTGGTTGCCAAGTGCGGCGAGAACGTCAACATCCGTCGCCTGGCTCGCACCGAAGGCGAAGTGGTTGGCGCCTACCTGCACGGCCACCGCATCGGCGTTCTGGTCACCCTGAAGGGCGGCAACGCTGAGCTGGCTCGCGACATCGCCATGCACGTTGCTGCCAGCAACCCGCAGTTCCTCGATCCGTCGCAGGTTTCCGAAGAAGCCGTCGCCAAAGAGAAGGAAATCTTCCTCGCTCTGAACGCCGACAAAATCGCTGGCAAGCCGGAAAACATCGTCGAGAATATGGTCAAAGGCCGTATCTCGAAGTTCCTGGCCGAAGCCAGCCTGGTCGAGCAAGCGTTCGTCAAGGATCCGGAAGTCAAGGTCGGTGACCTGGCCAAGAAAGCCGGCGCTGAAATCGTTTCCTTCGTTCGCTTCGAAGTAGGCGAAGGCATCGAGAAAGTCGAAGCTGACTTTGCTGCTGAGGTTGCTGCTCAAGTAGCCGCTTCCAAGCAGTAATAGACAGTCTCACGACTGTCGCCCCGCAAGAGGCTGCCCGCTAACGCGCGCGGCCTCTTTGCCAAACTGGGGAAACCAAAAGGGGCGGTTTCCACGGCGCGGGCCCGCAAGGCGGGTTTAAGAGCGCCGTAAGGCTGGCTGGTCCAAGCTTTCCGCCAAGCGCCCGCAAGGCGCACAGCATTCAATCGCCGCAGGAGAAAAAGGTCATGGCTCAGCAGCTGAGCGCTCGTCAACCTCGCTATAAACGCATTCTTCTAAAACTGAGCGGCGAAGCCCTGATGGGCTCCGAGGAGTTCGGCATCGATCCAAAGGTGCTGGACCGCATGGCGCTGGAAATCGGCCAGCTCGTCGGTATCGGCGTGCAGGTCGGCCTGGTGATCGGTGGTGGCAACCTGTTCCGTGGTGCGGCGCTGTCCGCGGCCGGCATGGATCGCGTCACCGGCGACCACATGGGCATGCTCGCCACCGTGATGAACGGCCTGGCCATGCGTGACGCCCTGGAGCGCTCCAACATCACCGCCATCGTCATGTCGGCCATTTCCATGGTCGGCGTGACCGATCACTACGACCGCCGCAAGGCCATGCGCCACCTGAAGAGTGGCGAAGTGGTGATCTTCTCTGCCGGTACCGGCAATCCGTTCTTCACCACCGATTCCGCCGCCTGCCTGCGCGCCATCGAAATAGATGCTGACGTAGTACTCAAGGCGACCAAGGTGGACGGCGTGTACACTGCCGACCCGTTCAAGGACCCGAATGCCGAGAAATTCGAACGTCTGACGTACGATGAAGTGCTCGATCGCAAGCTGGGTGTGATGGACCTCACCGCCATCTGCCTGTGCCGGGACCAGAAAATGCCGCTGCGCGTGTTCAACATGAACAAGCCCGGCGCGCTGCTGAATATTGTTGTAGGTGGTGCTGAAGGCACCCTGATCGAGGAGGATTGAGATGATCAACGAGATCAAGAAGGAAGCGCAGGATCGTATGGGCAAAACCCTGGAAGCCCTGGGCCATGCCTTCGCCAAGATTCGTACCGGCCGTGCGCACCCGAGCATCCTGGATAGCGTAATGGTGTCCTACTACGGTTCCGACACTCCGCTGCGCCAAGTGGCCAACGTCACCGTGGAAGACTCCCGCACTCTGGCCCTCAGCGTGTTCGACAAGAGCATGATCCAGGCGGTCGAGAAGGCCATCATGACCTCCGACCTGGGCCTGAACCCGGCGACTGCCGGTACCACCATTCGTGTACCGATGCCGGCCCTGACCGAGGAAACCCGCAAGGGCTTTACCAAGCAGGCTCGCGCCGAGGCCGAGCAAGCCCGCGTTTCCGTGCGTAATATCCGTCGCGACGCCCTGGCTCAGCTGAAGGACCTGCAGAAAGAGAAAGAAATCAGCGAAGACGAAGAGCGTCGCGCTGGTGACGATGTGCAGAAGATCACCGACAAGTTCGTCGCCGAGATCGAAAAGGCCCTCGAGGCCAAGGAAGCGGACCTGATGGCCGTCTGACGGCCGGGCTCTCGTCATGGAAAAGACCAAGCAGGTGACGCCCGTGCCCCGGCACGTGGCGATCATCATGGACGGCAACAATCGCTGGGCGAAAAAGCGTCTGATGCCCGGTGTGGCCGGGCACAAGGCTGGCGTGGATGCCGTTCGTGCGGTGATCAAGACCTGCGCCGAGGCAGGCGTCGAAGTGCTGACGCTGTTCGCATTCTCCAGTGAGAACTGGCAGCGCCCGGCAGATGAGGTTGGTGCGCTGATGGAGCTGTTCCTCATGGCCTTGCGCCGTGAGGTGCGCAAGCTCAGTGCCAACGGCATCCGCTTGCGCATCATTGGTGACCGCAGCCGCTTCGCTCCCGAATTGCAGGCGGCGATGCGCGAGGCAGAGGCACTGACCGCCAAAGGCGGCAGCATGCTGTTGCAGGTGGCAGCGAACTACGGCGGCCAGTGGGATATCACCCAGGCTGCCCAGCGTCTCGCCCGTGAAGTACAGGCCGGCCATCTGGCGGCAGAGGAAATCACCCCGGAGCTGATCCAGGGCTGCCTCTCCACCGGTGACCAGCCGCTGCCCGACCTGTGCATCCGCACCGGTGGCGAGCACCGCATCAGCAACTTCCTTCTCTGGCAGCTGGCCTATGCCGAGCTGTATTTCTCCGATCTCTACTGGCCCGACTTCAAGCACGAAGCCATGCAGGCTGCGTTGCAGGACTATGCCTCTCGTCAGCGCCGCTTCGGCAAGACCAGCGAGCAGGTCGAGGCCGAGGCACCCCCGTCATGTTGAAACAACGAATCATCACGGCGCTGATCCTGTTGCCGATCGCGCTGGGTGGTTTCTTCCTGCTCGATGGTGCGGCGTTCTCGCTGTTCATCGGTCTGGTAGTCAGCCTCGGTGCCTGGGAATGGGCACGTCTGGCCGGTTACAACGAACAGTCCGCCCGCGTTGGTTACGCCGCCGTCGTCGCTGCGCTGATGCTGGTACTGGCCTGGCTGCCGCAACTGGCAGGTGCGGTGCTCGTGCTGGCTCTGCTCTGGTGGGTCCTTGCCATCGTCATGGTGCTGACCTATCCGGATAGCGCGTCGAGCTGGGGTGGGCGCTGGCGCCGCCTGCTGATCGGCCTGTTGATCCTGCTGCCGGCCTGGCAGGGGCTGGTCCTGCTCAAGCAGTGGCCGCTGTCCAACTGGCTGATCGTTGCCGTGATGGTGCTGGTCTGGGCTGCCGACATCGGCGCCTACTTCTCCGGCAAGGCCTTCGGCAAGCGCAAGCTCGCCCCGCGCGTCAGCCCGGGCAAGAGCTGGGAAGGCTTCTTCGGCGGCATGGCGCTGTGCCTGGCGATCACCGTCGCCGTCTCCATCTACCGCGATTGGACTGTCCGTGAGCTGCTCCTGGCGTTGCCATGCGCGGCCATCGTGGTGGCCCTGTCGGTCATTGGTGACCTGACCGAAAGCATGTTCAAGCGCCAGTCCGGCCTCAAGGACAGCAGCAACCTGCTGCCGGGGCATGGTGGCGTGCTGGACCGCATCGACAGCCTGACTGCAGCCATCCCGGTGTTCACCGCGTTGCTTTGGGCCGTGGGTTGGGGGACGCCGTGAGTCATCCGCAGTGGATCACCGTGCTGGGGGCGACCGGTTCGATTGGCCTCAGCACCCTCGACGTCATCGCGCGTCACCCTGATCGATATCGCGCCTTTGCGCTCAGCGGCTTTTCCCGGCTGGCTGAGCTTGAGTCGCTTTGCCTGCGTCATCGACCGCGGTTTGTCGTAGTGCCGGAGACAGAGCAGGCGCGTGCGCTGCAGGATCGCCTGAGTTCCGCGGGCCTCGAAGCCTGGGTGCTGGTCGGCGAGGCTGGCCTTTGCGAGATTTCCGCCCATCCCGAAGTGGACGCGGTGATGGCGGCCATTGTCGGTGCTGCTGGTCTGAAGCCTACTCTGGCAGCCGTAGAGACTGGCAAACGAGTCTTGCTTGCCAATAAAGAGGCGCTGGTGATGTCCGGCGCACTGTTCATGAATGCCGTGCGAGCCAGCGGCGCCGTGCTGCTGCCCATCGACAGTGAGCACAATGCGATCTTCCAGTGCATGCCGGCGGACTACGCCCGGGGCCTGGGGGAGGTCGGCGTTCGGCGCATCCTCCTGACCGCCTCGGGCGGCCCGTTCCGTGAAACCCCGCTGGAGCAACTGGCCCAGGTTTCGCCGGAGCAGGCCTGCGCACACCCTAATTGGTCGATGGGGCGAAAGATTTCCGTCGATTCGGCCAGCATGATGAATAAAGGTCTGGAGCTGATCGAGGCCTGCTGGCTGTTCGACGCGGCGCCGTCAAAGGTCGAGGTGGTGATTCACCCGCAAAGCGTTATCCACTCCCTGGTGGACTACGTCGACGGCTCGGTACTGGCGCAGTTGGGAAATCCGGATATGCGGACCCCTATTGCCCATGCCCTTGCCTGGCCGCAGCGGATCGATTCCGGCGTTTCGCCGCTTGACCTGTTCTCCATCGCCCGGCTGGACTTCAGTGCGCCCGATGAGCGGCGTTTCCCCTGCTTGCGCCTGGCGCGCCAGGCAGCCGAAGCGGGCGGCAGCGTGCCAGCGATGCTCAATGCAGCGAACGAGGTGGCCGTCGCGGCGTTCCTCGAGCAGCGCATCCGCTTCACGGATATCCCGGTTATCATCGACGAAGTGCTGAACCGCGAGGCACGCACGCCGGTCGAATCGCTCGATGCGGTGCTGGCGGCCGATCAGCGCGCACGCGGCGCTGCACAGGCGTGGTTGCAGGAACGCGGGCATTGAGCCCGAGGAGGTAGCGATGAGTGCCCTTTATATGGTGGTGGGACTGATTGTCGCCCTGGGCGTACTGGTCACCTTCCACGAGTTCGGACACTTCTGGGTTGCCCGCCGCTGCGGGGTCAAGGTCCTGCGTTTCTCCGTTGGCTTCGGCACGCCTCTGGTGCGCTGGCACGACCGCCACGGCACCGAGTTTGTCGTCGCTGCCATTCCCCTGGGCGGCTACGTGAAGATGCTCGATGAGCGGGAAGGTGATGTTCCCGCCGAGCTGCTCGACCGCGCCTTCAATCGCAAGACCGTATTCCAGCGCATCGCCATCGTGGCGGCGGGGCCAATCGCCAACTTCCTGCTGGCTATCCTGTTCTTCTGGGTCCTGGCTATGTTGGGCAGCCAGCAGATCAAGCCGATCATCGGCTCCGTGGTAGCGAACAGTCCTGCGGCGACCGCCGGCCTGACGTCCGGTCAGGAGGTCGTGGCGGTGGATGGCGAGGCCGTTGACGGCTGGAGCGGCGTCAACCTGCAGTTGGTGCGCCGTCTCGGTGAAACCGGCGAGGTGAGCGTTTCGGTGCTGGAGCAAGGTTCGAGCGCTCCGGCCGTGCACCAGGTGCGCATCAGCTCCTGGCTGAAGAGCGAAGATAATCCCGATCCCATCGGTGGTTTAGGGATTCAACCGTGGCGACCCGCTGTCGCACCGGTAATCGCCGAACTGGACGAAAAAGGACCTGCCAAGGCTGCCGGTCTGCAGATTGGTGACCGGCTCGTCAGTCTGGATGGCCAGTCGGTCACGGATTGGCAGGAAGTGGTCTCGCGTGTCCGCGCCATGCCTGAAGGCAAGGTGACGCTGGGCATCGAGCGCGCAGGCCAGCGCGAGGAGCTTGCCCTGACCTTGGCGGCCAAAGGCGAGGGTAAGGCCCGTACCGGCTACTTGGGCGCGGGTGTTGCGGGTGGCCAGTGGCCTCCGGAAATGCTCCGCGAAGTGAGCTATGGGCCGGTGGCAGCGGTGGGGCAGGCGCTCTCCCGAACCTGGTCCATGAGCCTGCTAACTCTGGATTCTCTAAAGAAAATGGTGCTCGGGCAGCTCTCGGTAAAAAACTTGAGCGGGCCGATAACCATTGCTAAAGTGGCGGGCGCTTCAGCCCAGTCCGGCGTAGGGGATTTTCTGCATTTCCTCGCCTATCTGAGCATCAGCTTGGGGGTTCTCAACCTGTTGCCGATTCCCGTCCTCGATGGCGGGCATCTGCTGTTCTACATGGTCGAGTGGGTGCGAGGTCGCCCACTGTCGGAGCGGGTCCAGGCTTGGGGGATGCAGATTGGCATCAGCCTGGTAGTCGGGGTCATGTTGTTGGCCCTGGTCAACGATCTGAGTCGACTGTAACCGCCCGTTGGTTTTCGGATCTGCCGCCCTTTGCGGCAGATTCTCTATTTGTCAGTTGGAATAAAAGGACTCCATGAAACGCTTTCTGCTTCCCGCGGCCCTTTCCGCGCTGATGATCGCCCAGGTTCACGCCGAGTCCTTCACTGTTTCCGATATCCGGGTCAACGGCCTGCAGCGCGTGTCTGCCGGCAGCGTGTTCGCGGCGTTGCCGCTGAACGTGGGCGAGCAGATCGATGATCGCCGCCTGGTCGAAGCGACCCGCTCGCTGTTCAAGACCGGCTTCTTCCAGGATATCCAGCTCAGCCGTGATGGCAATGTGCTTATCGTCAACGTGGTCGAGCGTCCGTCCATCTCCAGCATCGAGATCGAGGGCAACAAGGCCATCACCACCGAAGATCTGATGAAAGGTCTGAAGCAGTCCGGCCTCTCTGAGGGCGAAATCTTCCAGCGTGCGACCCTCGAAGGCGTTCGCAACGAGTTGCAGCGCCAGTACGTGGCGCAGGGCCGCTACTCCGCCGAGATCGAGACCGAAGTGGTGCCGCAGCCGCGCAACCGCGTCGCGCTGAAGATCAACATCAACGAAGGCACCGTGGCGGCCATTGCCCATGTCAACGTGGTGGGCAACACCGTCTTCTCCGAAGAAGACCTGACTGACCTGTTCGAGCTGAAGACCACCAATTGGCTGTCCTTCTTCAAGAACGACGACAAGTACTCCCGCGAGAAGCTCTCCGGCGACTTGGAACGTCTGCGTTCCTACTACCTGGATCGCGGCTACATCCACATGGATATCGCCTCCACCCAGGTGTCCATCACTCCGGACAAGAAGCACGTCTACATCACCGTCAACGTCAACGAAGGCGAAAAGTACACCGTCAGCGACGTGAAACTCTCCGGCGACCTGAAGGTGCCGGAAGATGAAGTGAAGAAACTGCTGCTGGTGAAGAAAGGCCAGGTGTTCTCCCGCAAGGTGATGACAACCACTTCGGACCTTATCACTCGTCGCCTGGGTAACGAGGGTTATACCTTCGCCAACGTCAACGGTGTTCCCGAGCCGAACGACGAGAACAAGACCGTATCGATCACCTACGTGGTCGATCCGGGCAAGCGCGCCTACGTCAACCGCATCAACTTCCGTGGCAACACCAAGACCGAGGACGAAGTACTCCGTCGCGAGATGCGCCAGATGGAAGGCGGCTGGGCTTCGACCTACCTTATCGACCAATCCAAGCAGCGCCTCGAGCGCCTGGGTTACTTCAAGGAAGTCAACGTCGAGACCCCGGCGGTTCCGGGCACCGACGACCAGGTCGACGTCAACTACAGCGTGGAAGAGCAGCCGTCCGGGTCGATCACCGCGAGTGTGGGCTTCGCTCAGAGCGCCGGTCTGATCCTTGGCGGCTCGATCAGCCAGAACAACTTCCTGGGTACCGGTAACAAGGTCAGCATCGGCCTGACCAAGTCCGACTACCAGACCCGCTATAACTTCGGCTTCGTCGACCCCTACTGGACCGTCGACGGCGTGAGCCTGGGCTACAACGCCTTCTACCGCAAGACTGACTACGACAAGCTCGATGTCGACGTATCCAGCTACTCGGTGAACAGCCTGGGGGCTGGGGTCAGCATCGGCTACCCGATCAGCGAGACATCGCGCCTGACATACGGCCTGACCGTACAACGCGACGAAATCGACACCGGTGCCTATACCGTCGACGAGATCTTCGACTTCATCGAGAAGGAAGGCGACAGCTTCACCAACTTCAAGGCGTCCATCGGCTGGTCCGAGTCGACCCTGAACAAGGGCGTGCTGGCGAACCGTGGTCACTCCCAGAGCCTGGTGCTGGAATCCACCATTCCGGGCAGCGACCTGTCGTTCTACAAGCTCGACTACCGTGGCCAGATCTTCGCCCCGCTCACCGAGACCTACACCATGCGCTTCCATACCGAGCTCGGTTACGGCGGCGCCTACGGCGACACTGATCGTCTGCCGTTCTACGAGAACTACTACGCGGGTGGCTTCAACTCGGTGCGCGGCTTCAAGGACAGTACCCTGGGGCCGCGCAGTACGCCGAGCAAGGCGCGCAGCAACGGCGACGGTCCTGATGCGGACGGCCGCTACACCGACCCGGATCAGGATCCGCAGGCCTTCGGTGGTAACATTCTGATCACCGGCGGCGCCGAACTTCTGTTCCCGCTGCCCTTCGTGAAGGACCAGCGTCAACTGCGTACCGTGCTGTTCTACGACATCGGTAACGTGTTCGACACTGATTGCCCGATCTCCACTACCCAAGGTTGTGACGGCGTCAAGTTCCAGGACATGGCCATGTCCGCGGGTGTAGGTCTGACCTGGATCACCGCACTGGGCCCGCTGAGTTTCAGCCTGGCTACTCCGATCAAGAAACCGGATAACGCCGAAACCCAGATCTTCCAGTTCTCCCTGGGACAGACCTTCTAATTGGCCGTATCGTTGTAATGACAACCATGCTTTGTGCAGGAGTGCATTGTGCGTAAGTTGACCCAGTTCGTCCTGATCACCGCCGCCCTGGCAGCGAGCCCCGCGTTCGCCGACATGAAGATCGCGGTGCTCAACTATCAGATGGCACTCCTCGAGTCCGATTCGGCCAAGCAGTACGCCGTCGACGCCGAGAAGAAGTTCGGTCCCCAACTGACCAAGCTCAAGGCCCTTGAAACCGACGCCAAGGCCCTACAGGACAAGCTGGTCAACGGTGGTAGCAAGATGTCCAACGCCGAGCGTGAAAAGGCCGAGGGCGACTTCAAGCAGAAGGCTCGTGACTTCCAGTTCCAGTCCAAGGAGCTGAACGAAGCCAAGGCCGTTGCTGACCGCGATATGCTGAAGAAGCTGAAGCCGAAGCTGGACCAGGCTGTCGAGGAAACCATCAAGAAAGGTGGTTATGACCTCGTGGTCGAGCGTGGTGCCGTGGTCGACGTCAAGCCGCAGTACGACATCACCCGCCAAGTCATCGAGCGCATGAACCAACTGCGCTGATGATGACCGAGCTGTCCTTTACCCTCGCCGAACTGGCTGCGCAACTCGATGCCGAGTTGCGCGGCGATCCCGCTCAGGTGATCAGCGGGCTGGCTACCCTGCAGGATGCAGGCGCCGGTCAGTTGAGCTTCCTGGCCAATCCGCAGTACCGCAAGTTCCTCGAAGGCAGCAAAGCCAGCGCAATCCTGCTGACTGCCGCTGATGCCGAAGGCTTTACCGGCAATGCGCTGATCGTCCCCAATCCCTACCTGGCCTACGCCGGACTGTCCCACCAGTTCGACCGCAAGCCCAAGACGCCGGTCGGCATTCATCCCACCGCGGTGGTCGATGAAGGCGCACAGGTCGACGCGAGCGCCAGTGTCGGGCCTTATGCCGTGATCGAGGCCGGTGCGCAGATCGGTGCCAACGTCACCATCGGTGCCCACTGCTTCGTCGGTGCGCGCAGCGTGGTTGGCGACGGTGGTTGGCTTGCGCCGCGCGTGACGCTCTACCACGACGTGCGCATTGGCAAGCGCGTGGTGATCCAGTCCGGCGCCGTGCTGGGTGGTGAGGGCTTCGGCTTCGCCAACCACAAGGGCATCTGGCAGAAGATTGCCCAGATTGGCGGCGTGACCCTGGGTGACGACGTCGAGATCGGCGCCAACACCACCATCGACCGTGGTGCGCTGTCCGATACCCTGGTGGGCAATGGCGTGAAGCTGGACAACCAGATCATGATCGCCCACAACGTGCAGATCGGTGATCACACTGCCATGGCCGGTTGCTGCGGGATTTCCGGCAGCGCCAAGATCGGCAAGCACTGCATGCTTGCCGGCGGTGTTGGCCTGGTTGGCCATATCGAGATTTGTGACAACGTCTTCGTCACCGGGATGACCATGGTGACCCGTTCGATCACCGAACCGGGCTCCTACTCGTCCGGTACCGCCATGCAGCCTGCGGCTGAATGGAAGAAGAGTGCCGCGCGCATTCGTCAGCTGGATGACATGGCCCGTCGTCTGCAGCAGCTGGAAAAGCGCGTGGCCGCCGTGACCCCAAGTGGAGACGCTCCATCAGATGCGTGATCCACGCATTTTATGGCGTTTCCCTTTTCTGAACAGGCTCCCCTGAACATGATGGACATCAACGAGATTCGCGAATACCTGCCTCATCGCTACCCCTTCCTGCTGGTGGATCGGGTGGTCGAGCTGGACATCGAAGGCAAGCGCATTCGCGCCTACAAGAATGTCAGCATCAACGAGCCGTTCTTCAATGGCCACTTTCCCCAGCATCCGATCATGCCGGGCGTGCTGATCATCGAGGCCATGGCCCAGGCTGCCGGCATCCTCGGTTTCAAGATGCTCGACGTGAAGCCGGCTGACGGTACCCTGTATTACTTCGTTGGCTCCGACAAGCTGCGCTTCCGCCAGCCGGTGCTGCCGGGCGACCAGCTGCAGCTCAACGCCCAGTTCCTGAGCGTCAAGCGCGGCATCTGGAAGTTCGATTGCCATGCCACCGTCGATGACAAGCCGGTATGCTCGGCCGAAATCATCTGTGCGGAACGCAAACTATGAGTTTGATCGATCCTCGCGCCATCATCGACCCGCGCGCAAAGCTGGCTGACGACGTAGAAGTGGGCCCCTGGTCCATGGTCGGGCCAGATGTGGAGATCGGCGAAGGTACGGTGATCGGTCCGCACGTGGTGGTCAAAGGCCCCACGAAGATCGGTAAGAACAATCGGATTTTCCAGTTCTCCAGCGTGGGTGAAGATACCCCCGACTTGAAGTACAAGGGCGAACCGACTCGCCTGGTGATCGGCGACAACAATGTGATCCGCGAGGGTGTAACCATTCATCGCGGCACCATCCAGGATCGCTCGGAAACCACCATTGGTGACCACAACCTGCTCATGGCCTATGTGCACATCGGCCATGACAGTGTGATCGGCAACCATTGCATCCTCGTGAACAACACCGCGTTGGCGGGGCATGTTCACGTGGACGACTGGGCGATCCTTTCCGGCTACACCCTGGTGCATCAGTTCTGCCGCATCGGCGCCCACGCCTTCTCCGGCATGGGTACCACTATCGGCAAGGACGTCCCGGCCTATGTCACGGTCTTCGGCAACCCCGCCGAGGCCCGCAGCATGAACTTCGAGGGCCTGCGCCGTCGTGGTTTCAGCGCTGAGTCGATTCAGGCTCTGCGCCGGGCCTACAAGGTGGTCTACCGCCAGGGCCTGACGGTGGACGAGGCGCTGGCCGAGCTGGCTGAAGTCTCCGCGCAGTTCCCGGAAGTCGCGGTGTTCCGTGACTCCATCCAGAGCTCCACCCGCGGCATCACCCGCTGACCATGCAACCGACCGCACGCAAGCTGCGCGTCGCCCTAGTCGCGGGCGAGGCGTCCGGCGATATCCTCGGCTCCGGCCTCATGCAGTCGCTCAAGCAGCGTCACCCCGACATCGAGTTCATCGGTGTCGGCGGTCCGCGCATGCAGGCCGAAGGGCTGCAATCGCATTTCCCGATGGAACGCCTGGCTGTCATGGGCTTGGTCGAGGTACTTGGCCGCCTGCGCGAACTGCTGCGCCGGCGCAAGGACTTGGTCAAGATGCTGATCGCTGCCAAGCCGGACGTCTTCATTGGCATCGATGCGCCGGACTTCAATTTGACTCTCGAATTGAAGCTGCGCCGCGCCGGTATCCGTACCGTGCACTACGTCAGTCCCTCCGTCTGGGCCTGGCGGCAGAAGCGTGTACTGAAGATCAAGGAATCCTGCGACCTGATGCTCGCGCTCTTCCCCTTCGAGGCGCGTTTCTACGAAGAGCATGCGGTACCGGTGCGGTTCGTCGGCCATCCGCTGGCCAACACTATTCCGCTGGAAGCCGACCGCGCCGGTGCGCGCGAGCGCCTCGGTCTGCCGCATGACGCCAGCGTCGTCGCGCTCCTGCCCGGGAGCCGGGGAGGGGAGGTTGGCAAGCTCGGCGCGCTGTTCCTCGATACTGCTCAGCGCCTGCTTCAGGATCGCCCCGGCCTGCGCTTCGTGTTGCCTTGCGCGAGCCCCGAACGCCGCGTGCAGCTCGAAACGATGCTCGCGGGTCGCGATCTGCCGGTGCAATTGCTCGACGGTGCCTCCCACGAGGCGCTCGCCGCCTGCGACGCCGTACTCATTGCCTCCGGTACCGCCACGCTGGAAGCGCTGCTGTACAAGCGGCCAATGGTCGTCGCCTACAAGGTGGCGCCCATGACCTACCGCATCCTCAAGCGGCTGGTGAAGAGTCCGTACATTTCCTTGCCGAACCTGCTGGCCGGACGCCTGCTGGTGCCGGAACTGATCCAGGACGCGGCGACTCCCGAGGCGCTGGCCACTACCTTGTTGCCCCTGCTCGACGACGGCAGCGTGCAGACTGAACCCTTCGATGCCATCCATCGCGCGCTGCGCCAGGATGCATCCGCGCAGGCCGCCGAGGCGGTGCTCGCCTTGGTGGAGAAACGCTGATGCAGATGGGTCTGGACTTCACCCTGGTGGAAGAGCTGGTTGCCGGCGTCGACGAAGTCGGTCGTGGTCCGCTCTGCGGTCCCGTGGTAACCGCGGCGGTCATCCTCGATCCGGCTCGGCCGATCAAGGGTCTCAACGACTCGAAGAAACTCAGCGAGGCCCGCCGCGAGGCGCTGT
Organism: Pseudomonas sp. PDM18; assembly: GCF_014852585.1. GTDB lineage: Bacteria > Pseudomonadota > Gammaproteobacteria > Pseudomonadales > Pseudomonadaceae > Pseudomonas. Next base: position 72,697 of record NZ_JACVBX010000004.1, read on the forward strand.
TCGACGAGATTCGCGAGAAGGCCCTGGCTTGGTGCATCGCCCGTGCCGAGGTGCATGAGATCGACCAGCTGAACATCCTTCACGCCACCATGCTGGCCATGCAGCGTGCGGTGGAAGGTCTCAGCGTCACGCCGAGACTGGCTCTGATCGACGGCAACCGCTGCCCGAAGCTGAAGGTACCTTCTGCGCCGGTCGTGCAGGGCGACGCCAAGGTGCCAGCTATCGCCGCTGCTTCGATCCTGGCCAAGGTCAGCCGCGACCGCGAGATGCAGGAAATTGAAGCGCAGTACCCCGGCTACGGCATCGGGGGCCATAAGGGCTACCCGACGCCTGTGCACCTGGAGGCGCTCAAGCGTCTGGGCCCGACGCCCATCCACCGTCGTTCCTTCGGGCCGGTGCGCGCGTTGCTGGAAAACCCCGCCGGTATCCTGTAACACCCTGTTATTACTCTGGAATTCCTCGCGGCCAGGGTCTCGACGGTGACTTCAATCACCCGGCGCGACGGCTGGCCCATTGATCCCTGTAGCTTTGCGGACAGCCCCGGTACAATCCGGGGCTTGCCGTTTTTCGCGTTTGCCAAGGACCACCATGACCGCCACCTTCGTTCACCTGCGTCTGCACACCGAATTCTCCCTGGTCGACGGCCTGGTACGGGTCAAGCCGCTGATCAAGGCGGTCGGCGGGGCGGGTATGCCGGCGGTGGCGGTGACCGACCTGAGCAACATGTGCTCGCTGGTGAAGTTCTACAAGACGGCCATGGGCGGCGGCATCAAGCCGATCTGCGGCGCTGACATCTGGCTGGCCAACCGTGACGAGGACGGCCCGCTCACTCGCCTGACCCTGCTGGCGATGAACGCCAAGGGCTACCGCAACCTGACCGAGCTGATTTCCCGCGGCTGGCAGGAAGGTCAGCGCAATGGCGAGATCATCATCGAGCGGCAGTGGGTGAAGGAGGCCGCCGAGGGCCTGATCGCGCTGTCCGGTTCCAAGGAAGGCGAGATCGGCATGGCGCTGCTGGAGGGTGACGACGCCCTTGCGGATTCCCTGTTGGCCGAGTGGCTGGAGGTCTTCCCGGATCGCTTCTACCTGGACATCCAGCGCACCGGTCGTGTGAACGACGAAGAGCACGTGCATGCCGCCGTGGCCCTGTCCGAGCGCAGCGGTGCACCGCTGGTGGCGACCAACGACGTGCGCTTCGTCAAGCAGGAAGACTTCGAAGCCCATGAAACTCGGGTGTGCATCGGCGAAGGTCGCGCCTTGGATGACCCGCGCCGGTCGCGCAGCTATTCCGACCAGCAGTATCTGAAAAGTCCGGAGGAAATGGCTGAGCTGTTCAGCGATATCCCCGAGGCTCTGGAAAACACTGTCGAGATCGCCAAGCGCTGCAACATCGACGTGCAACTGGGCAAGTACTTCCTGCCCAACTTCCCGATCCCCTACGACGACATGGACATCAACCAGTACCTGCGCCATGTTTCGTATGAGGGCCTGGAAGAGCGCCTGGCGGTGCTCTGGCCGAAGGAAACCACGCCCAATTACGAAGAGAAGCGGCAGATCTACGTCGATCGTCTGGAGTTCGAGCTGGGCACCATCATCCAGATGGGCTTCCCCGGCTACTTCCTGATCGTGATGGACTTCATCAAGTGGGCCAAGAACAACGGCGTGCCGGTCGGCCCGGGCCGGGGCTCGGGTGCCGGCTCGCTGGTCGCCTACGTGCTGAAGATCACCGACCTCGACCCGCTGGCCTATGACCTGCTGTTCGAACGTTTCTTGAACCCCGAACGTATTTCCATGCCCGACTTCGACGTCGACTTCTGCATGGAGGGCCGCGACCGGGTGATCGACTACGTGGCCGGTGCCTATGGCCGCAACGCGGTCAGCCAGATCATCACCTTCGGCTCGATGGCGGCGAAGGCGGTGGTGCGCGACGTCGCGCGGGTGCAGGGCAAGTCCTACGGCCTGGCCGACAAGCTGTCGAAGATGATCCCCTTCGAAGTGGGCATGACCCTGGAAAAGGCCTTCGAGCAGGAGGAGATGCTTCGCGATTTCCTCAAGTCAGACGAGGAAGCCCAGGAGATCTGGGACATGGCGCTCAAGCTCGAAGGCGTCACCCGTGGTACCGGCAAGCACGCCGGTGGCGTGGTGATCGCGCCGACCAAGCTGACCGACTTCGCCCCCATCGCCTGTGACGAAGAGGGCGCCGGCCTGGTGACCCAGTTCGACAAGGACGACGTGGAAGCCGCCGGCCTGGTGAAGTTCGACTTCCTCGGCCTGCGTACCCTGACCATCATCAAGTGGGCGATGGAGATCATCCACCGCATCCAGAAAAAGGCTGGCGAGACCGATCTGGTCGATATCGACCGCATCCCGCTGGACGACAAGAAGACCTACGACCTGCTGCAGAAGGCAGAAACCACTGCGGTCTTCCAGCTTGAATCGCGCGGCATGAAGGAGCTGATCAAGAAGCTCAAGCCGGACTGCCTGGAAGACCTCATCGCACTGGTGGCGCTGTTCCGTCCCGGTCCGCTGCAGTCGGGCATGGTGGACGATTTCATCAACCGTAAGCACGGTCGGGAAGAAATCTCCTATCCGCACCCGGATTACCAGTACGCCGGCCTCGAGCCCGTGCTCAAGCCCACCTACGGCATCATCCTGTACCAGGAGCAGGTGATGCAGATTGCCCAGGTGATGGCGGGCTACAGCCTCGGCGGCGCGGACATGCTGCGTCGCGCCATGGGCAAGAAGAAGCCCGAGGAAATGGCCAAGCAACGCGGTGGCTTCATCGAAGGTTGTGCCAGCAACGGCATCGACGCCAACCTGGCGGGCAACATTTTCGACCTGGTGGAAAAGTTCGCCGGCTACGGCTTCAACAAGTCGCACTCGGCCGCCTATGGCCTGGTGTCGTACCAGACCGCCTGGTTGAAGACCCACTGGAAAGCCCCGTTCATGGCCGCGGTTCTCACCGCGGATATGCAGAACACCGACAAGGTGGTGACGCTCATCGAAGAGTGCCGCCACATGAAGCTGCGCATCCTGGCGCCGGATGTGAACAACTCCGAGTTCCGCTTCACCGTCGACGAGGACAACCAGATCGTCTACGGCCTGGGCGCGATCAAGGGCGTCGGCGAAGGTCCGGTGGAAGCCATCACCGAGTGCCGCAACGAAGGCGGGCCGTTCAAGAACCTGTTCGACTTCTGCGACCGTATCGACCTCAAGCGCGTCAACAAGCGCACCCTGGAAGCGCTGATCCGCGCCGGTGCCCTGGATCGTCTTGGCCCGCACTTCCATGAAGAGCAGAAGGCCTACCACGCCCACGTCGACATCAACCGCGCCGTATTGCTGGCGTCCATGGAAGAAGCCGTAAAAGCCGCCGAGCAGACCTCGCGCAGCAATGACAGCGGCCACATGGACCTGTTCGGCGGTGTGTTCGCCGAGCCCGAGGCCGATGTCTACGCCAACCACCGCAAGGTCAAGGAGCTCAACCTCAAGGAGCGCCTGAAGGGCGAGAAGGACACCCTCGGCCTTTACCTGACCGGTCACCCGATCGACGAGTACGAAGGCGAGGTGCGACGTTTTGCCCGCCAGCGCATCGTCGAACTGAAGCCCGCGCGCGACACCCAGACTGTTGCCGGCCTGATCGTCAACCTGCGGGTGATGAAGAACAAGCGCGGCGACAAGATGGGCTTCGTAACCCTGGACGACCGCTCCGGCCGCATCGAAGCCTCGCTGTTCGCCGAAGCCTTCGCCGCCAACCAGGCGCTGCTGCAGACTGACGCGCTGGTGGTGATCGAGGGCGAAGTCAGCCAGGACGACTTCTCCGGCGGCCTGCGCCTGCGCGCCAAGCGCGTGATGGGCCTGGAAGAGGCCCGTACCTCGCTGGCGGAAAGCCTGCGCGTGCGTGTCCATGCCGATGCCCTCAAGGGCGACCGCCTGCGCTGGCTGGCCGATTTGTGCACCCGTCACCGCGGCAGCTGTCCGGTCACTGTCGATTACAGCGGCGAGTCGGCCCGTGCATTGCTGCAGTTCGGCGAGCAGTGGCGGATCGACCCCGCAGACAACCTGATTCAAGCGTTGCGTGACCAGTTCGGCCGCGACAACGTCTTCCTGAACTACCGCTAGCGTGAGCGGTGGCCGAAGGCCGCCCGCCCGCCAGTCTCGACCCTCGGCGCCCGATACCGTAAGGTAGGGCGCCTACGGACCAGGCCCAGCCGCCAACAGAACGACGGATAGCCCATGAACCCGAATTTTCTCGATTTCGAACAGCCCATTGCCGACCTGCACGCCAAGATCGAAGAGCTGCGGTTGGTCGGTAACGACAACGCCCTGAACATCACCGACGAAATCTCCCGTCTGCAGGAGAAGAGCAAGGCGCTGACCGAGAACATCTTCGGCAACCTGTCCAGCTGGCAGATCGCCCAGCTCGCGCGCCATCCGCGTCGCCCCTACACCCTGGATTACATCGAGCACATCTTCAGCGAGTTCGAAGAGCTGCACGGCGACCGTCACTTCTCCGATGACGCTGCGATTGTCGGCGGCGTCGCCCGCTTGGAAGACCAGCCGGTGATGATCATCGGCCACCAGAAGGGCCGCGAAGTCCGCGAAAAGGTTCGCCGCAACTTCGGCATGCCGCGCCCCGAAGGCTACCGCAAGGCCTGCCGCCTGATGGAAATGGCCGAACGCTTCAAGATGCCGATCCTGACCTTCATCGACACCCCCGGCGCCTACCCGGGCATCGACGCCGAAGAGCGCGGCCAGAGTGAGGCCATCGCCTGGAACCTGCGCGTCATGGCACGTCTGAAAACCCCGATCATCGCCACCGTGATCGGCGAAGGCGGCTCCGGCGGCGCCCTGGCCATCGGTGTGTGCGATCAGCTGAACATGCTGCAGTACTCCACCTACGCGGTGATCTCGCCCGAAGGTTGCGCCTCGATCCTCTGGCGTACTGCCGAGAAGGCGCCGGAAGCGGCCGAAGCCATGGGTATTACCGCCAACCGTCTGAAGGACCTGGGTATCGTCGACAACGTCATCCCCGAGCCGCTGGGCAGCGCCCACCGCGACCCGGCTGCCATGGCCGAGACCATCCGCACGTCCCTGCTCGGCCAGCTCGATACGCTGAACCAACTGAGCACCGAAGAGCTCCTCGCGCGTCGCTACGAGCGCCTGATGAGCTACGGCGTCGCCTGATCGACACCTTCGGCGCAGCGCGGGTGACGAGGTATCCTTGCCTCGTCCCCGACCCTGCCGATCTGCGCCATGTCTGCTGATTTTCCATCCCGACTGCTGACTTTTCTCGCGCCCTGGCGCAACGCACCGACGTGGCGTGTCGCCTTGTCCGGCGGGCTGGATTCCACCGTTCTCCTGCATCTTCTGGCGCAACTCGCTGCCCGCGAGGCCTTGCCGCCCATCTCTGTCATTCATGTACACCACGGCCTGCAGGCTGTCGCTGATGCGTGGCCGGAACATTGCCAGCGTTTCTGCGACTCCCTTGGTGTGCCGATGCAGGTGGCGCGGGTTCAAGTCGATATCGGCGCCAGCCGCGAGCGCGCGGCGCGCGAGGCGCGGTACGCGGCTTTCGCTGCGGCGCTGGGGGAGGGCGAATGCCTGCTGACCGGCCAGCACCGTGACGATCAGGCGGAAACCGTTCTGTTCCGGCTGTTTCGTGGTGCCGGTGTGCGCGGTTTGTCCGGTATGGCGGCCAGTCGTCCGCTCGGCGCTGGAATGCTGCTGCGCCCGCTGCTGGGGTTCAATCGCGCGGAGCTGGAGCGGTACGCCCGCAGCCATGGGCTGAGTTGGGTAGAGGACCCGTCCAATGTCAGCGACGAATACGATCGCAATTACCTGCGCAACAGGGTGTTGCCGGGCATTGTCCAGCGCTGGCCCTCGGCCGTCGAAACCATTGCCCGCAGCGCGGATCACCTGGCGGAAGCCGACGGGCTGCTGGGGGAGTTGGCGCAGAACGACCTGGTTTCCGCCGGGGCGCGCAACGAATACATCGGTATGCAATTGCCCTCGCTGGCCATCGCCGCATTGGTGGAGCTGAGCGAACCTCGCCAGCGCAATGCGTTGCGCCATTGGCTTTCACCTCTGGCACGCTTGCCTGACAGCGTTCACTGGGCCGGCTGGCGAGATCTGCGCGACGCCCGCGAGGACGCTGAGCCGATCTGGCGCCTTGCCGATGGCGAACTGCGCCGTGCTCATGGGCGGCTCTGGTGGTTGGCCAATCCCTGGCTCGGTTTCGTGCCAGCGAATAAGGCCTGGCGCGATCCGTCGCAACCGCTTTCGCTACCGGAGAATGGCTCGCTGCGTTTCGAGGGCGAACCGCCGGACGGGCCCCTGGAGGTTCGCTACCGGCAGGGCGGGGAGGTCATGCTGCTGGCCGGTCGAGGCTCCCGCGATCTCAAGCGATTGCTCAACGAAGCGGCCATTCCGGTCTTCCTGCGCGCTCGTTTGCCGCTGCTCTGGCGAGCCGACGAACTGCTTGGCGTGGCCCTGCTGCCGGACCTGCGGGGAGAGGCAGGGCAGGGCTGGACTCTGCGCTGGACACCTCCGACGAATGACTCGGGTTTGAGCTGATAGCGGCTTTCCGGTAGACTACGCTCCCGTCTTGTACCGCTCCTGTTGATTCGCCTTCGAATCAGTGGGAGTTCGCTATTTTCACGACGAAGTCGTGAGCCGGGTCCTGGACCCGACACCTTCGCTTCCCCGGCGGCCGAGCCGCCTAAACGCTGACATTCAGGGCTTTTCATGACGCGCTACATCTTCGTCACGGGTGGTGTTGTTTCTTCATTGGGGAAAGGCATCGCCTCGGCTTCCTTGGCTGCCATTCTGGAAGCGCGTGGCCTGAAGATCACGATGCTCAAGCTGGACCCCTACATCAACGTCGATCCGGGCACCATGAGCCCGTTCCAGCACGGTGAGGTGTTCGTCACCCACGACGGTGCCGAGACCGACCTCGATCTGGGCCACTACGAGCGTTTCGTTCGTACCACGATGACCCAGAACAACAACTTCACCACCGGTCGCGTCTACATGGACGTGCTGCGCAAGGAGCGCCGTGGTGACTATCTGGGCGCCACCGTACAGGTGATCCCGCACATCACCGACGAGATCAAGCGTCGCATCATCAAGGGCGCCGGCGATGCCGACGTTGCCCTGGTTGAAGTCGGCGGCACCGTCGGTGATATCGAGTCGCAACCCTTCCTCGAGGCCATCCGCCAGCTGCGCGTGGAGATCGGTTCGCGCCGCGCCATGTTGATGCACCTGACGCTGGTCCCGTACATCGCCACCGCTGGCGAGACCAAGACAAAGCCGACCCAGCACTCGGTCAAGGAACTTCGCTCCATCGGCCTGCAGCCGGACATCCTGGTCTGCCGCTCCGATCACCCGGTGGATATTTCCTCCCGGCGCAAGATCGCCCTCTTCACCAACGTGGAAGAGCGCGCGGTCATTTCGCTGGAAGACGTCGATACCATCTATCGCATTCCGTCCGTGCTGCATGCCCAGGGCGTTGACGATTTCGTCGTCGAGCGCTTCGGCCTGGAGTGCGGCCCGGCCGATCTGTCCGAGTGGGACCGCGTGGTCGACGCCAAGCTCAACCCCGAGCGTGAAGTCACCATCGCCATGGTCGGCAAGTACATGGAACTGCTCGATGCCTACAAGTCGCTGATCGAAGCCATGACCCATGCCGGCATCCAGAGCCGCACCAAGGTCAACCTGCGCTACATCGACTCCGAGGACATCGAGCAGCAGGGCACCAGCCTGCTCGAAGGCGCCGATGCCATCCTTGTTCCGGGCGGCTTCGGCCTGCGCGGCGTGGAAGGCAAGATCACCGCCGTCCAGTACGCCCGTGAGAACAAGATTCCGTACCTGGGCATCTGCCTGGGCATGCAGGTGGCCGTCATCGAATACGCCCGCAACGTGCTGGGCTGGACCGATGCCAACTCCACCGAGTTCGACAAGTCCAGCGGCCACCCGGTCGTCGGCCTGATCACCGAATGGCAGGACGCTACCGGCGCCACCGAAGTGCGCACCGAAGCTTCCGACCTGGGCGGCACCATGCGCCTGGGCGCCCAGGAATGCCTGCTGTCCGCCGGCACCCTGGTGCACGACTGCTACGGCAAGGAAGTGATCGTCGAGCGTCACCGTCACCGCTACGAAGTGAACAACAACCTGCGTCCGCAACTGGAAGCCGCTGGCCTGAAGATTTCCGGCCGCTCCGGCGACGGTGCGCTGGTGGAAGTCGTGGAAGCGCCGGACCATCCGTGGTTCGTGGCCTGCCAGTTCCACCCGGAATTCACTTCCACCCCGCGTGATGGCCACCCGCTGTTCAGCGGCTTCGTCAACGCCGCCCTGAAACAAGCCGGGAAAGCCTGAGCATGAGCCAGAAGATCATCCGCGTCGGTGATATCCAGATCGGCAATGACCTGCCGTTCGTGCTGTTTGGCGGCATGAACGTGCTTGAGTCGCGTGACCTGGCGATGCAGGTCTGCGAAGAGTACGTGAAGGTCACCGAGAAGCTCGGTATCCCTTACGTGTTCAAGGCCAGCTTCGACAAGGCCAACCGTTCCTCGATCACTTCGTTCCGTGGTCCGGGCATGGAAGAAGGGCTGAAGATATTCGAAGAGATCAAGAAGACCTTCAACGTGCCGGTCATCGCCGACGTGCACGAGCCCTATCAGGCCGCTCCGGTGGCCGAGGTCTGCGACATCATCCAGCTGCCGGCCTTCCTGTCCCGGCAGACCGATCTGGTCGTGGCCATGGCCCAGACCCGCGCGGTGATCAACATCAAGAAAGCCCAGTTTCTCGCGCCGCAGGAGATGAAACACATTCTGCGCAAGTGCGAGGAGGCGGGTAACGACCAGCTGATCCTCTGCGAGCGCGGCTCCTCCTTCGGGTACAACAACCTGGTGGTGGACATGCTCGGCTTCGGCATCATGAAGCAGTTCGAGTACCCGGTGTTCTTCGACGTGACCCATGCCCTGCAGATGCCGGGCGGTCGCGCCGATTCCGCCGGCGGCCGCCGCGCCCAGGTCACCGACCTGGCCAAGGCCGGCATGAGCCAGGGCCTCGCCGGTCTGTTCCTGGAGGCTCATCCGGACCCCGAGAACGCCAAGTGCGACGGTCCGTGCGCCCTGCGCCTGAACAAGCTCGAGCCTTTCCTGTCCCAGCTCAAGCAGCTGGACGACCTGGTCAAGAGTTTCCCCACTATCGAGACTGCCTGAGAATCCGCCCGATGTGCCCCGTAGCGTCAAGCTCGGCGGGGCATCGGGCAGGTTCTGATGTCTCACCAGCCGCCCCGTTTATCTCTATCTTCGGAGTGTTATCAAGAATGGCAAAGATCGTCGACATCAAGGGCCGTGAGGTCCTGGACTCCCGCGGCAACCCGACCGTTGAAGCGGACGTGATCCTGGACAACGGCATCGTCGGCAGCGCTTGCGCCCCGTCCGGTGCATCCACCGGTTCCCGCGAGGCTCTCGAACTGCGCGATGGCGACAAGAGCCGTTACCTGGGCAAGGGCGTGCTGAAGGCCGTGGCCAACATCAATGGCCCGATCCGCGACCTGCTGCTGGGCAAGGACGCGGCTGACCAGAAAGGTCTGGATCACGCGATGATCGATCTCGATGGCACCGAGAACAAAGGCAAGCTGGGCGCCAACGCCATCCTGGCCGTTTCCCTGGCCGCCGCCAAGGCTGCCGCTCAGGCCAAGGGCGTGCCGCTCTACGCGCACATCGCCGACCTGAACGGCACCCCGGGCCAGTACTCCATGCCGGTTCCGATGATGAACATCATCAACGGCGGCGAGCACGCCGATAACAACGTCGACATCCAGGAATTCATGGTTCAGCCGGTTGGCGCCCAGAACTTCGCCGACGCACTGCGCATGGGCGCCGAGATCTTCCATCACCTCAAAGCCGTGCTGAAGGCCCGTGGTCTGAACACTGCCGTGGGTGACGAAGGTGGCTTCGCGCCGAACCTGGCTTCCAACGAAGATGCCTTGGCCGCCATCGCCGAAGCCGTCGCCAACGCCGGATACAAGCTGGGCGACGACGTCACCCTGGCACTGGACTGCGCTTCCTCCGAGTTCTTCAAGGACGGCCAGTACGACCTGGAAGGTGAAGGCAAGGTGTTCAGCGCCGAAGGTTTCGCTGACTACCTGGCCGGCCTGACCCAGCGCTACCCGATCATTTCCATCGAAGACGGCATGGACGAGTCCGACTGGGCTGGCTGGAAAGTCCTGACCGACAAGATCGGCGAGAAGGTACAGCTGGTCGGTGACGACCTGTTCGTGACCAATACCAAGATCCTCAAGCGCGGCATCGACGAGAAGATCGGCAACTCGATCCTGATCAAGTTCAACCAGATCGGCTCGCTGACCGAGACCCTGGAAGCCATCCAGATGGCCAAGGCCGCCGGCTTCACCGCCGTCATCTCGCACCGTTCGGGCGAAACCGAGGACAGCACCATCGCTGACCTGGCTGTCGGCACTGCCGCTGGTCAGATCAAGACCGGTTCCCTCTGCCGCTCCGACCGCGTTTCCAAGTACAACCAGCTGCTGCGCATCGAAGAGCAGCTGGGCGCCAAGGCGCCGTACCGTGGTCGCGCGGAATTCCGCGGCTGATCCTAGTCTGGTACGGTGAAGGGGTGGCAGGAGCCACCCCTTTGCGTATGGAGCTGATGGTTTGAGGTTACGTAGCCCTTACTGGCTGTTCGTCGTGCTAATCTTGGCGCTGGCTGGCTTGCAGTATCGCCTGTGGGTTGGCGATGGCAGCCTGGCGCAGGTGCGCGACCTGCAGAAGCAGATCGCCGACCAGCAGGGCGAGAACGAGCGCCTGCTCGAACGTAACCGCATCCTCGAGGCGGAAGTCGCCGAACTCAAGAAAGGCACCGAGACCGTCGAGGAGCGTGCCCGCCACGAACTCGGCATGGTCAAGGACAAGGAAACCCTCTACCAGCTCGCGCAATGACCACACCCGCCTTCTGGGCCGTGATCCCGGCCGCTGGCATCGGTTCGCGGATGCGCGCCGACCGCCCCAAGCAATACCTCGACCTCGCCGGTCGCAGCATTCTCGAACGCACCCTCGACTGCTTCCTCGGTCATCCCCGGCTGAAGGGCCTTGTGGTGTGCCTGGCTGCAGACGACCCGTGGTGGCCGACCCTGCCGAGCGCTTCCAACGAACTGATCCAGCGTGCCGACGGTGGCCGCGAACGCGCCGATTCCGTGCTCAATGGCCTGCTGCGCCTGACCGAGCTGGGCGCCGCCAGCGACGACTGGGTGCTGGTGCACGATGCCGCCCGGCCGAACCTGGCTCGCGCGGATCTGGATCGCCTGTTGGGCGAGCTGGAGTTCGACGCCGTGGGCGGCCTGCTCGGCGTACCCGCACGGGACACCTTGAAGCGTGTTGGCGCAGACGGGCGCGTGCTGGAAACCGTTGATCGCAGCGTGGTCTGGCAGGCTTATACCCCGCAGATGTTCCGCCTCGGCGCGCTGCATCGTGCGCTCGCCGATGCGCTGGTGGCCGACGCGGCCATTACCGACGAGGCTTCTGCCATGGAGTGGGCGGGCTATGCGCCGCGCATGGTGGAAGGGCGGGTAGACAACATCAAGGTCACCACCCCGGAAGACCTGCAGCGCCTGCAGCGTAACTTCTCCAAGCACTGAAGCCCGCCGGCGCCAATGCTCCAGCATATCCGGTCCCTGTAGGAGCGAGGGGGACGCCATCGTTATTGCTCGCGCCCCCCAGCACCGAACCTGTAGGGCGAATAATCTGGAGCAGATTATCCGCCGGCGTTGTGCGGCGGATAACGCTGGCGCGTTATGCGCCCTACGACTCTGGACCGAACCGTAGGAAGCCAATTACCCCAGCAGCGGCACTTCGATCAGGAAGCGGAACAGCGCACCGTGCTGTTCCACCGCCAAACAGTGGTAGCCATGGCGCTTGGTGTCTTCCGGAATGCCGTGCACCGACTGCGAACAGTCGGTGATCACCTCCAGGAGATCGCCTGGTTTGAGCGTCTCCAGGGTTTCCAGGGTGGCGATGGCGTTGTAGGGGCAGTGTTCGCCGCGCAGATCAAGCGACAGCGTCGGCGTCTTGGTGTCGGGCATCGGACGGTTTCCGTTTACGGGTGAAGCGTTGCGCGTTGAGTTGTACCAGCAGCATGCACAGGGCGAGGCCGGCGAAGGTGAACAGCAAGCCGCCGCCGGGGCCGAACTCCTGCAGCAGGTTGAGCTTGGGATAGGGCAGGGCGAGACTGGTGCCGAGCTGGTCCCAGTACACCGCGACCAGGGTGCCGCCGATCACGTTGCCGACGCCTACCACCCAGAAATGCACTTGACCTTCCATCGAGCGGTACATCCAGCCAGTCTCGCACCCGCCGGCGAGGACGATGCCGATCCCGAACAGTACCCCGCCGATCACCGCGTTCGGGCCCATCCAGAAGATCTTCGGCGGCAGGCCGTTGTGGATCGCCGCGAAAGTGCCGACGCAGGCGGCTGCCATGCCCAGCAGGATGCCCAGTGCAGCCTGGGTCCGACCGGTGGTCCAGAGGTCGCGGGCGGCGCTGGTGAAGCAGATCTGCGCGCGCTCGATCAGGCCGCCGAACAGCAGGCCGAACAGACAGGCCATGCCCAGCACCAGCGAGACTTCGAAGCGCCAGGCGGCGAAGATTGCGGCGAGAGCCAGCACGCCCATGCCCAGGCGCCATTGCAGCTTGGCGCGGCGTGCCAGGGCCTCGGCACTCGGCAGGGCCGCGGCCTTGCCGCCGACTTTCAACGGGATGCGCAGGAAGGGCAGCAGGCTGATCTTCACGCCGAACCAGGCGCCGATCACGGTGGAGAACATGAAGGCCCAGGCGTGCACCGAAAACATCGGGATGCCGGTGAAGAACGCGGCAAGGTTGCAGCCCATCGCCAGACGCGCACCGAAGCCGGCGATGACCCCGCCGATCAGGCCTTGGAGCAGGCGGCGCTTGCTGGTCGGCCAGCGCAGGCTCACGTTGCCGGCCCAGAGTGCGCAGACCAGTGCACCGAGGAACATGCCGATGATCATCACGCCATCGACACGATCCAGCGGCGTGCCTTGCAGGCCGATGATCTTGAAGTAGCTCCATTCCTGGGGCTGCAGGCTGAACCAGGACAGCACGTGGCCGCCCCAGCGGGTGAACTCGCCGGTGACCGCCCAAAAGGTGCCGGTCATGGCGAAGTAATAGGCGGAGATGACTCCGAGGGCAACCAGGGTCGGCAGGGGCGACCAGAAGCGCAGCAGGTAGCGCTCCCGGAAGGAAGAAAGGGCTGACATCGTGTCGTCCTTGATCCGAAGGGTGGGAAGCCGCCCATTCTAGCCAACGCACCTTTCAGGCGCTTGTTTCAGGGCAACGGAGTGGGTTGAAGATGCTGCAGGCCTTCCTTCAGATGATCCACCAACTGCCGCACCTTGGGCGACAGGTGCCGTTGCTGTGGATAAAGCGCCCAGACTCCCGTGTTGGGCGGCTGGTGCGCATCCAGCAGGGACACCAGGCGGCCGCTGCGCAGGTGTTCCAGTACGTAGTAGTCCGGCAGCTGGCAAAGGCCGAAACCGCGCAGTGCCGCATCGAGCACCGCCTGGCCGCTGTTGCAGCGCCAGTTGCCCTGCACCCGGTGCTGGGTTTCGCGGCCGTCCTCAAGGAAGCTCCATTGGTCGCTGCTGCCCACCAGGCAGTTGTGGTGCGCAAGCTCCGCGACGCTCTGTGGTGCGCCGTGGCGAGCCAGATATTCCCGGGTAGCGCAGAGATACATTACGCGCGGCGCCAGACGCGTCGCCACAAGCCGCGAATCGCTCAGGCGGCCGAGGCGGATCGCGAGGTCGAAGCCTTCGTGGAGCAGATCAAGTTGACGGTTGGACAGCTCGATCTCCACCCGTAATTGCGGAAACTGCGCCATGAACTCGTTTACCAGCGGCACCACGAAGCGCTCGCCGTAAGCCACTGCGCAGGTCATACGCAGTAGTCCCTTGGGTTCGGCGGACAGATCGCTGACCGCACGCAGCGCTTCCTCGCGGGCATCCTGCAGGCGCCGGCAGTGCTGCAGGAAGGTCTGCCCAGCTTCGCTAAGCGTCACCTTGCGCGTGCTGCGGTAGAGCAGGCGCGTCTGCAGGCGCTCTTCCAGTCGCGCAACTTGCCGGCTGACGTGGGACGAAGAAACCCCGAGGCGCTCGGCAGCAGCGGTGAATTGGCCTGTTTCGGCGACGGCGACGAATTCGTCCAGTCCTTCCCAGCGGTGCATCTGGATTGTCCCTGTATGGCAATAATGTTTTGATTATTGCCCGATTATTCCCTGAAACGGGGTTTTCTACACTTCCAAGGCTTTGGGGCGTGCTTTTGCCGCGCTGCCCCTAACGCTCCCCGACGTGGCTCAGGCCCGTCCCGGTTTCTCGGCCGCCGCGCCGAACCCGTCCGCCCCAGGCGGGCGTTGTCGTTTCCTTCGTTCAGGAGTTTCCCGATGATCAAGTCCCGTGCCGCCGTCGCCTTCGCCCCCAACAAGCCGTTGGAAATCGTCGAAGTGGATGTGGCTCCGCCGCAGAAGGGCGAAGTTCTGGTGCGCATCGTCGCCACCGGCGTCTGCCATACCGACGCGTACACCCTGTCCGGCCAGGATTCCGAGGGCGTGTTCCCGTGCATTCTGGGCCACGAGGGTGGCGGCATCGTCGAAGCGGTGGGCGAGGGCGTGACCTCGCTGAAAGTGGGCGACCACGTGATCCCGCTGTACACCGCCGAATGCCGCGAGTGCAAATTCTGCAAATCCGGCAAGACCAACCTCTGCCAGGCCGTACGCTCCACCCAGGGCAAGGGCCTGATGCCCGACGGCACCAGCCGCTTCTCCTACAAGGGTGAGCCGATCTTCCACTACATGGGCTGCTCGACTTTTTCCGAGTACACCGTGCTGCCGGAAATCTCCCTGGCGAAGATCCCCGAGGAAGCGCCGCTGGAGAAGGTCTGCCTGCTCGGCTGCGGCGTGACCACCGGCATAGGCGCTGTACTGAACACAGCCAAGGTGGAAGAGGGCGCCACCGTCGCCATCTTCGGCCTGGGCGGCATCGGCTTGGCGGCGATCATCGGCGCGAAGATGGCCAAGGCCTCCCGCATCATCGCGGTGGACATCAACCCGGCGAAGTTCGACATCGCCAAGGAACTGGGTGCCACCGATTTCGTCAATCCGAAGGATCATCAGAAGCCGATTCAGGAAGTCATCGTCGAAATGACGGATGGCGGCGTGGACTATTCCTTCGAGTGTGTGGGCAACGTCCAGTTGATGCGTGCGGCGCTGGAGTGCTGCCACAAGGGCTGGGGCGAATCCACCATCATCGGCGTCGCCGGCGCCGGCCAGGAAATCAGCACCCGTCCGTTCCAGCTGGTCACCGGCCGCGTCTGGCGCGGTTCCGCTTTCGGCGGCGTGAAGGGCCGCACCGAGCTGCCGAGCTACGTGGAGAAGGCGCAGAAGGGCGAAATCCCGCTGGATACCTTCATCACCCACACCATGGGCCTGGAGAGCATCAACGAGGCGTTCGACCTGATGCACGAAGGCAAGAGCATCCGCTCCGTCATCCATTACTGATCGAACCGCCGGGCGCCCTGCGCGCCCGGCCTCACAGGAGGCTCCATGACGGAATCCATCGAACTCATCAGCAGCCAGAAGAGCTTCGGCGGCTGGCACCAGCGCTACCGCCACCGTTCCGCAACCCTCGGCTGTGACATGGTCTTCGCGGTCTACCTGCCGCCCCAGGCCGAGCCCGAGGCGGGCCTACCGGTGCTGTACTGGCTGTCCGGCCTGACCTGCACCGACGAAAACTTCATGCAGAAGGCCGGCGCCCAGCGCATGGCCGCCGAGCTGGGGATTGTCATCGTCGCGCCGGATACCAGCCCGCGAGGGCCGGAAGTGCCGGGCGACCCGGACGGTGCGTGGGACTTCGGGCTCGGCGCCGGCTTCTACGTCAATGCCACCCAGGAGCCCTGGGCGCGCCACTACCGTATGCACGACTACGTGGTGCAGGAGCTGCCGGCGCTGATCGAGGCGAACTTCCCGGTGTCGCAGAAGCGCGGCATCAGTGGCCACTCCATGGGCGGCCATGGCGCGCTGATCTGCGCCCTGCGCAACCCCGGACGCTACCTGTCGTTGTCGGCCTTCGCGCCCATCACACATCCCAGTGATTGCCCGTGGGGGCAGAAGGCCCTGGGCCGCTTCCTCGGTGAAGACACGGCGGCCTGGCGCGAGTGGGATGCCGTCGAACTGCTAGCGAATGCCAGTGAGCGCCTGCCGATCCTGGTGGACCAGGGCGAGCGCGACGACTTCCTCGCCCTGCAGCTCAAGCCTGAAGCCCTGCGCGAAGCGGCTGCTGCCGTTGGCCATCCGCTGGAACTGCGCCTGCAGCCCGGCTATGACCACAGCTATTACTTCATTGCGAGCTTCATCGAAGATCACCTGCGCCACCACGCCGCGGCGCTGTGTGGCTGACACCCTCGGGGCAGTGATCCGGTAGAATCGACGCCCTGACATCTACAGGGCGTTTTTTCATGCGTATCGGACATGGCTACGACGTGCACCGCTTCGCCGAGGGCGACTTCATCACCCTCGGCGGCGTGCGTATTCCCCACAAGTTCGGGCTCATCGCCCACTCTGACGGGGACGTGCTGCTGCACGCGCTCTCCGATGCCCTGCTGGGCGCCTGCGCGTTGGGCGACATCGGCAAGCACTTCCCCGATACCGACCCTCAGTTCAAGGGCGCCGACAGCCGCGCGCTGCTCCGCCACGTGCTGAGCCTGGTGGAGGCCAAGGGGTGGAAGGTGGAGAACGTCGACACCACCATCATCGCCCAGGCGCCGAAGATGGCGCCGCACATCCAGAGCATGCGCGAGACCATCGCCGCCGACCTGAAGGTCGAGCTGGACCAAGTTAACGTCAAGGCCACCACCACCGAGAAACTTGGTTTCACCGGCCGGGAAGAGGGCATTGCGGTTCACGCTGTCGCCCTGCTGGTTCGCACATGACGGAGCTGGAACTGCTGGGCCCGCGCGCCCATGGCGAAGCCTGCGGAAGAGCCGTGCTCAAGGCCGTGGCGGAAGATTTCCAGGTCGACGAAGTGCTGGATATCCCGCTCTCTGGCGACGGCGAACACCTCTGGCTGTGGGTGGAGAAGCGCGGCCTGAACACCGAGGAGGCCGCCCGCCGCCTGGCTCGTGCCGCCGGCGTGCCGGTGAAGATGATCAGCTATGCCGGCCTCAAGGATCGCCAAGCATTGACCCGCCAGTGGTTCAGCCTGCACCTGCCGGGCAAGTCCGATCCGGACCTGGCTGCCGCCGAGGACGATAGCCTGCGCATCCTCGAACGCAATCGCCATCGGCGCAAACTGCAACGCGGCGCGCATTCGGCCAACGGCTTCACCCTGCGCCTGACCGAGCTGCAGGCGGATCGCGAGCAGCTAGAAGCACGTCTGAAGGCCATCCTCGCCCAGGGTGTGCCGAACTACTTCGGTACCCAGCGTTTCGGCCATGGCGGCGGAAACGTCTTCGACGCCCGCGGCTTCGCCGAGCGCGGCAAGCTGCCGGAGCATCGCAACATGCGCTCGCGGATGCTTTCGGCGGCGCGCAGTTACGTCTTCAATCAGGTGCTGGCCCGCCGTGTGGCGGGGGGCACCTGGAACCAGGCGCTGGTCGGCGACCTGTTGGCGTTCACCGACAGCCGCAGCTTCTTCCCCGCTGGCGAAGCGGAATGCTCCGACCCGCGCCTCGCCGTACTCGACCTGCACCCCACCGGCCCGATGTGGGGTGAGGGCGATTCACCGGCGACGAACCAGCCCGGAGAGATCGAGCGCAGCGTGCAGCAAGCCGAGATGGCGCTTTGCCAGTGGCTTGCCGGTGCGGACATGGCGCACGAACGGCGCATTCTGCGCCTCCCCATCCCGGGGCTTACATGGCATTATCCCGCCCCTGACATTCTGCAACTGGAATTCGTCCTGCCGGCAGGCTGCTTCGCCACCGTGGTAGTGCGCGAGCTGATCGACCTCGTGCCGGCAGGGCAGACGGAAAGCCCATGCGCATATTGATTGCCAACGACGACGGGGTCACTGCACCCGGTATCGCCGCGCTTCACGACGCGCTGTCCGATTATGCGGACTGCATCGTGATCGCCCCGGAAGCCGATCGTAGCGGAGCGAGTAGTTCGCTGACGCTGGATCGGCCGCTGCATCCCCATCGCCTGGGCAATGGTTTCATCAGCCTCAACGGCACCCCGACCGACTGCGTGCACCTGGGCCTCAACGGCCTGCTCGAAGAAGTGCCGGAGATGGTCGTCTCGGGCATCAACCTCGGCGCCAACCTGGGCGACGACGTGCTCTATTCGGGTACCGTGGCAGCGGCCTTGGAAGGGCGCTTCCTTTCCCGCCCGGCCTTCGCCTTCTCGCTGTGCTCGCGCCTGACGGACAACCTGCCGGCCGCCATGCACTTCGCCCGCCTGCTGGTGGAGTCCCACGAGAAGCTCGAGCTGCCGCCGCGCACCGTGCTCAACGTGAATATTCCCAATCTGCCGCTGGAGCGCATCAAGGGCGTCCAGCTGACTCGCCTGGGCCATCGCGCCCGCGCCAAGCCGCCGGTCAAGGTGGTCAATCCGCGCGGCAAGGAAGGCTATTGGATCGCCGCTGCCGGAGATGCCGAGGATGGTGGCGAGGGCACCGATTTCCACGCCGTCATGCAGGGTTACGTATCGATCACGCCGCTGCAGATGGACCGGACCTACCGGGAGGCGTTCAATGTCCTTGGCGACTGGCTCGGAGGGCTCGACCATGGCCAATGAATTGTCGCGTCGCGGCGGGATCGGCATGACCTCCCAGCGCACCCGCGAGCGTCTGATCCAGCGTCTGTACGAAGAGGGCCTGTCCAACGCCCGCGTGCTGGAAGTGATCCGTCGTACGCCGCGCCACCTGTTCGTCGACGAGGCGCTGTCGCACCGCGCCTACGAAGACACCGCTCTGCCCATCGGACACAACCAGACCATCTCGCAGCCCTTCATGGTGGCGCGGATGACCGAACTGCTGCTGGCGGCGGGCCCGCTGGACAAGGTGCTGGAGATCGGCACCGGCTCTGGCTACCAGACCGCCGTGCTGTCGCAGCTGGTGGAGCGGGTGTTCTCCGTCGAGCGCATCCAGGCCCTGCAGGATCGAGCCAAGGAGCGACTTGCGGAGCTAAACCTGAGAAATGTTGTCTTTCGTTGGGGCGATGGCTGGGAAGGCTGGCCCGCCCTTGCGCCTTACAACGGCATCATCGTTACCGCCGCTGCGGCCGAAGTTCCGCAGGCATTGCTGGACCAACTGGCGCCCGGGGGGCGGCTGGTGATTCCGGTCGGCGGCGGTGAGGTGCAGCAACTGATGCTGATCGTCCGCACCGAGGACGGCTTCCAGCGCCAGGTGCTGGATTCCGTACGCTTCGTCCCGCTGCTCAACGGTCCGCTAGGCTGAGAGCAAGCCGGTCAAGGCTGCGGTAACTGCCGGCCAGTGAGGCTGGACGTCAATTCATGGATAAGGGGGATGGGTGAGCTTGACAGCGACCCTGTATCAACGGAACTGGATCAAGGGCCTGGGCCACTCTGTGGTGGCCATTGCCGTCTGCTCTCTGCTGGCGGCCTGTTCTTCAACCTCGCGCAGCACCGCGACCGTGGTGGATCGCAACGCCCAGCAGAAGCCGGCTGTCACCAGCGGGCAGTACCTGGTGCGTCGCGGTGACACGCTCTATTCCATCGCCTTCCGCTACGGTTGGGACTGGAAAGCCCTGGCCGCGCGCAACAACATCTCAGCGCCGTACACCATTCGCCCTGGCCAAACCATCCGATTCGATGGTGGCTCTTCAGCAGCGCCGTCTGTCGCGAAAAATACGACGCCTGTCGCGCCGGTAGTTGTCAACAAACCGACATCTACTCCAGCGACCGCCAGCAAACCGACCACTCCTGCCGTCACCACTCCCGCGCAGCCGCCCGCCAGCGGCGGAACTCCGGCGGTCGCAGGGGGCGCTCCGGGGGGCTGGATATGGCCAACCAATGGCACTCTTATTGGGCGTTTTGCATCAAACGGCAGTTTGAATAAAGGGATTGATATAGGCGGGCAATTGGGCCAGCCTGTCCTGGCTGCGTCTAATGGCACGGTTGTGTATGCCGGTAGTGGTTTGCGGGGCTACGGCGAACTCGTGATCATCAAGCACAGCGATACCTACGTAAGCGCCTACGGTCACAACCGCAGGTTGCTGGTGCGGGAAGGGCAACAGGTCAAAGTCGGGCAGAACATTGCCGAGATGGGCTCCACAGGGACCGACCGGGTGAAGCTGCACTTCGAGATTCGCCGCCAGGGTAAACCTGTAGATCCGCTGCAATACCTGCCAAGTCGTTGACGGTAGCTGTTCCCCTGCGTGGGTGAGCGGGCCTAGGTGTCCTAAGGATAAGGAAACACATGGGCTTGTTGTCGAACTCAGCAAGGGATAACGACATGGCACTTAAAAAAGAAGGGCCGGAGTTTGACGTCGATGATGAAGTGCTCCTGCTGGAGCCTGGCATCATCCTCGAAGAGTCATTTGCCGAAGAGCAGGTATCGCTTCGAGTCACTCCTAAAGCCACCTCACTCTCGTCTCTCAAACAACACAAGCACATCGACTACAGCCGCGCGCTCGACGCGACCCAGCTGTATCTGAATGAAATCGGTTTCTCGCCGCTCCTGACTCCAGAAGAGGAAGTCCATTTTGCGCGTCTCGCGCAGAAGGGCGACCCGGCCGGTCGGCGGCGAATGATCGAAAGCAACCTGCGCCTGGTGGTGAAGATCGCGCGACGTTACGTCAACCGCGGCCTTTCCCTGCTCGACCTGATCGAAGAGGGCAACCTCGGGCTGATCCGCGCGGTGGAGAAATTCGACCCCGAACGTGGCTTCCGCTTCTCCACCTATGCAACCTGGTGGATTCGTCAGACCATCGAACGGGCCATCATGAATCAGACCCGCACCATTCGTTTACCGATCCATGTGGTGAAGGAGCTCAATGTCTACCTGCGGGCAGCTCGCGAGCTGACCCACAAGTTGGACCACGAGCCGTCGCCCGAGGAAATCGCCAACCTGCTCGAGAAGCCGGTGGAAGAGGTCAAGCGGATGCTTGGTCTGAACGAGCGAGTCACTTCGGTGGATGTTTCCCTCGGCCCGGATTCGGACAAGACCCTGCTCGATACCCTGACCGACGACCGTCCCACTGATCCCTGCGAACTGCTGCAGGACGACGACCTCAGCGAGAGCATCGATCTTTGGCTGTCGGAGTTGACCGACAAGCAGCGTGAGGTGGTGATTCGCCGCTTCGGCTTGCGCGGCCATGAAAGCAGCACCCTGGAGGAAGTCGGCCAGGAAATCGGCCTGACCCGCGAGCGGGTTCGGCAAATCCAGGTCGAGGCCCTCAAGCGTCTGCGCGAGATTCTCGAGAAGAACGGCCTGTCGAGCGACGCACTGTTCCAGTAGCGTTCAGGCCGACAACGAAGAAGCCCGGATGATTCCGGGCTTTTTTATGCGTCGGGATGTAAGCATTCACTTACATAGTGTGTGAGCGTTCAGCTTGAAGTGCCGCGAGCTTTGACGTCGACTATTCGTATCTTATTGTTTTATAGGTATTTTATTTAAAGTCCGGAGTGCCAGAAGTGGCGACTGTGCGGAAGTGTCCCAGTTGCCGCGTTCAGGCAGGCGGGTAATATCACTCCTGCGTACACGGAAAGGCGCAGGCCGGTAAGGATGTCGGTCAGGACCCACCGCAGGATGCGGTTCATCAGGATGATGAAGAAGGGAAGAAAGAGTGGGCGGGTTATCCCGCCCCTTTTTTTGCCCGCAGAAAAGTGAAGCTCCAGATGCAGAAAGGCCCGCACTCGGCGGGCCTTTTCTGTTTTTGGTGGAGCCCCGGATCAGCGCTCCAGGTACTGCAGCTTGTTCGGCTTGCCGTCCCACTCTTCAGCGTCCGGCAGGGAATCCTTCTTCTCGGTGATATTCGGCCAGACATCGGCCAGATCCTTGTTCAGCTCGATGAACTCCTGCATGCCATCCGGGACTTCGTCCTCGGAGAAGATCGCCTGTGCCGGGCACTCCGGTTCGCACAGGGCGCAGTCGATGCACTCATCTGGGTGGATGACCAGGAAGTTCGGGCCTTCGTAGAAGCAGTCCACCGGGCATACTTCCACGCAGTCGGTGTATTTGCACTTGATGCAGTTGTCGATGACGACGAAGGTCATTTCTAATTTTCTCCTCAGGCGGGCGGCTAAGCGCGCGCGATTCTAGCAGCTTGTCCAGTAGTCCGTCAGACCCGCATCTTCCATGCATATAACAATTCGAGAGCTTGACGCGGAGTCAGGTCATCGGGGCTGAGACGCATCAGCTCTTCGACGATCGGGTGCGGCAGGCTGGCGAACAGGTCGCTTTGCAGTGGCGCTGGGCTTTTCGGGTCGGTAGAACGTGGTGCTTCATGCGGCAGGCTGGTGGTTTCCAGGCGCGATAAATGCTCGCGGGCGCGCTGAATGACCGCACCCGGCACGCCAGCCAATTGCGCAACCGCAAGGCCGTAACTCTGGCTGGCCGGACCGGGCAGTACGTGGTGCAGGAACACGATGCGTTCGTTGTGCTCGGTGGCATTCAAGTGAACGTTGGCTACCGCCGGTTCGCTTTCGGGCAGCACGGTCAGCTCGAAATAGTGCGTTGCGAACAGGGTAAAGGCGCGCAGTTTGGCGAGGTGTTCGGCTGCAGACCAGGCCAGCGACAGCCCGTCGAAGGTGCTGGTGCCGCGGCCCACTTCGTCCATCAGTACCAGGCTGCGGTCGCTGGCGTTGTGCAGGATGTTGGCGGTTTCGCTCATCTCCACCATGAAGGTGGAGCGGCCTCCGGCGAGGTCGTCGGAAGAGCCGATTCGGGTAAATATGCGGTCCACCAGGGACAGCTCACAGCGCGCGGCCGGTACGAAACTGCCGATATGTGCTAGCAGCACGATCAGCGCTGTTTGCCGCATATAGGTAGATTTACCGCCCATGTTCGGGCCGGTAATCACTAGCATGCGGGTGTCTTCGTCGAGGTTCAGGTCGTTGGCGACGAAGGGCGTATCCAGCACTTGCTCGACCACCGGGTGACGGCCTTGCTCGATGAGGATGCCGGACTCTTCGACGAAACGCGGGCGGTTCAGGTCGAGGTTCAGTGCACGCTCGGCGAGGTTGGACAGCACGTCCAGTTCGGCCAGGGCGGCAGCGGTGTCCTGCAGTGGCGCCAGTTGGCCGATCAGCAATTCCAGCAGTTCTTCGTAGAGCTGCTTCTCGCGGGCCAGGGCACGGCTCTGGGCCGACAGCGCCTTGTCTTCGAAAGCCTTCAGTTCCGGCGTGATGAAGCGCTCGGCGCCTTTCAGGGTCTGGCGGCGGATGTAGTCGGCCGGGGCTTGTTCGGCCTGCACGCGAGGTAGTTCGATGTAGTAGCCGTGGATGCGGTTGTAGCCGACCTTCAGGTTTGGCAGACCTGTGCGGGCCTTCTCGCGAGTTTCCAAGTCCATCAGGTACTGCCCGGCGTTCTCGCTGAGCATCTGCAGCTCGTCCAACTCGGCGTCGTAGCCCCGGGCAATGACACCGCCGTCGCGGATCACGGCTGGCGGGTTCTCGATCACCGCGCGGGCCAGCAGGTCGGCCAGTTCCGGGTAAGTGCGGATGCTGACGGCCAGTTCGCCCAGGTGTGGGGCCTCCAGCTCGGTCATGCCTTTCTGTAGTTCCGGAAGGGCCGCGAGGGCGTCGCGCAGGCGAGCGAGATCGCGCGGGCGGGCATTGCGTAGGCCGATTCGGGCAAGAATTCGTTCGACGTCACCGATTTCCTTCAGCTGCGGCTGGAGGATTTCGAAACGATAGCGATCCAGCACGCAGGCAATGGATTCCTGGCGGGCTTCGAGGACGGCGCGGTCACGCAGCGGGCGGTTCAGCCAGCGGGTCAACAGGCGACTGCCCATCGCGGTCTGGCAGCGGTCGACGACCGACTGCAGCGTGTTGTCACGGCCGCCGGCGAGGTTGGTGTCCAGCTCCAGGTTGCGACGGCTGGCGCCATCGAGGATCACCGTGTCGTCGATGCGTTCGTGACGCAGGCTGCGCAGGTGCGGCAAGGCAGTGCGCTGGGTTTCCTTGGCGTAAGTCAGCAGGCAGCCCGCGGCGCCGATGGCCAGGGTCAGTTCCTGGCAGCCGAAGCCTTTGAGGTCCTGCACGCCGAACTGCTGGCACAGGCCCTTCTTTGCCGAGTCACGATCGAAGTCCCAGGGTGCTCGGCGGTGCGCGCCACGGCGCTTCTCTGCCGGCAGGCCCTGGGGCCAGTCGTCGGGGATCAGTAGCTCAGCGGGGTTCAGGCGCTCCAGTTCGGCCAGAAGGGTTTCCCAGCCTTTTATTTCCTGGACGTTGAAGCGGCCACTGGTGATGTCCAGCACGGCCAGGCCGAACAGTCGCTCGTCGCCCAGCACGGCGGCGATCAGGTTGTCGCGGCGCTCGTCGAGCAGTGCTTCGTCGCTGACGGTACCGGGGGTCAGGATGCGTACGACCTGACGTTCAACCGGTCCCTTGCTGGTGGCTGGATCGCCGATCTGTTCGCAAATCACCACCGATTCGCCGAGCTTCACCAGCTTGGCCAGGTAGCCTTCGGCGGAGTGGAAGGGAATGCCGGCCATGGGAATGGAGTTGCCGGCGGACTGGCCACGTGCGGTCAGTGTGATGTCCAGCAGTTTGGCGGCCTTTTGGGCGTCCTCGTAGAACAGCTCGTAGAAGTCGCCCATGCGATAGAACATCAGCTGATCTGGGTGCTGGTTCTTCAGTCGCCAGTACTGTTGCATCATCGGTGTGTGGGCGGAGAGGTCGCTCTGACTCATGGCTTCTGGCTGTCCGGCTTCAACATGCAAAAGCGCCTAGTGTACGGTATCCGCTTGGTCTTCTTTAACCCCGGAGCGCACTGTGCCCGTCACCGATTCCTTCATTACCGATCTTTCTGCCCAACTGGGGGTACGGCTCGCCGCCAAGAGGCTGCGCGTCACTACCGCGGAATCCTGCACCGGGGGCGGCATCGCCGAGGCGATCACGCGTATCTCCGGAAGCTCCGCCTGGTTCGAGGCGGGCTACGTCACCTATTCCAACAGTCAGAAGACCCGTCAGTTGGATGTGCCTGCCGAACTGTTCCCGCAAGTCGGCGCGGTGAGTCGTGAAGTGGTAGAAGCGATGGTCGCGGGGGCCTTGCCGCGTAGCGGGGCAGATATTGCCGTAGCGGTCAGCGGTATTGCCGGGCCGGATGGCGGTTCTGCCGAGAAGCCGGTGGGCACCGTCTGGCTGGCTTGGAGGAAAGGCGAACAGGTGTTCAGCGAACGCCGTCTGTATGCCGGTGATCGGGAAGCTGTGCGCCGGCAGACCGTGGCGACCGCTCTGGAAGGGCTGTTGCGACTGGCGGACGGCGAAAATCCGATTCAGGGGTAGGCGAGCGGCTTGCCCTGTGGAATAATACTGGCTACTTATACAGTTGTTCGTGGCCGCCCGGCCGCCTGACTTCGCGAGGACTTCAATGGACGACAACAAGAAGCGCGCCCTGGCCGCGGCCCTGGGACAGATCGAACGCCAATTCGGCAAAGGCGCGGTCATGCGCATGGGCGACCATGAGCGCCAGGCAATCCCCGCCATCTCCACCGGCTCGCTGGGCCTGGACATCGCGCTGGGCATTGGTGGTCTGCCCCGCGGCCGTATCGTCGAGATCTACGGCCCGGAATCCTCGGGCAAGACTACGCTGACTCTCTCGGTCATCGCCCAGGCGCAGAAAATCGGCGCCACCTGCGCCTTCGTCGACGCCGAACACGCTCTGGACCCGGACTACGCCGGCAAGCTGGGCGTCAATGTCGACGACCTGTTGGTTTCCCAGCCGGACACCGGCGAGCAGGCCCTGGAAATCACCGACATGCTGGTGCGTTCCAACGCCGTTGACGTGATCATCGTCGACTCCGTGGCCGCCCTGGTACCGAAAGCCGAAATCGAAGGTGAGATGGGCGATCAGCACGTCGGCCTGCAGGCCCGCCTTATGTCCCAGGCGCTGCGTAAGATCACAGGCAACATCAAGAACGCCAACTGCCTGGTCATCTTCATCAACCAGATCCGCATGAAGATCGGCGTGATGTTCGGCAACCCGGAAACCACCACCGGTGGTAACGCGCTGAAGTTCTACTCTTCCGTCCGTCTCGACATCCGCCGTACCGGTGCGGTGAAGGAAGGCGACGAGGTGGTCGGCAGCGAAACCCGCGTCAAGGTCGTGAAGAACAAGGTTGCTCCGCCGTTCCGTCAGGCCGAGTTCCAGATCATGTATGGCCGCGGCATCTACCGCACCGGCGAGATCATCGACCTGGGCGTACAGTTGGGCCTGATCGAGAAGTCCGGCGCCTGGTACAGCTATCAGGGCAGCAAGATCGGCCAGGGCAAGGCGAACGCTGCCAAGTTCCTGGAAGAAAACGCCGAGGTCTGCACCACCCTGGACAAAGCTATCCGTGATCAGTTGCTGTCCAAGCAGACTCCGCCGACCAAGGCCGAGCTCGCTGCGGCCGAAGCCGAAGCCGAAGCGGAAGCTGAAGCCGACTACTGATAGCGATGGCCGTGGAGCTCGATAACCCCGTCGCGGTGCGGCGGGTCGCCATGGACCTGCTGGCCAGACGCGAGCACGGCCGGGCGGAGCTCTCGCGTAAGCTGCGGCAACGCGGCGCAGCGCAGGACCTGATCGACCCCGCCCTCGAACGTCTGGCCGAGGAGGGGTTGCTCAATGAAAGCCGCTACCTGGAAAGCTACATCGCCAGCCGTGCGCGGGCCGGATACGGTCCGGTGAAGATTCGCGAGGAGCTGTCGCAGCGAGGTTTGCCCCGTGGCGAGATCGACGGTGCGTTGAGCGAGTCGGATGTCGACTGGAACGAGAACCTGCGTGAGGTCTGGCGCCGCAAGTTCACCCGGCTGCCGCAGGACGCCCGCGAGCGAGCCCAGCAGGGCAGGTTCCTGAGCTATCGGGGCTACTCGATGGAGGCCATCAGCCGGCTTCTGAGCGGTCGACGATCAGATGATTGAACGAAAAAGGCACCCACCGGGTGCCTTTTTTGTTTTCTTGCTCTGGAAGTTGCCCAGGAAATCAGCGCTCCCAGTTCTCCGGCTGGTTGATGAAGTTCAGCAGTTCCCTCAGGCGCCCCTGATCACGGCCGTTGAAGGCGAAGGCCAGGCGGGTCAGGTGGGAGAACTCCGGCTCGTCCAGTTCCGATTCGCTGTAGGGCTGTTGGTGGAAACCGTCGGTGACGCACAGGTTGCCGAACTCGCGCTCCAGCAACTGCAATGCGCGCACGCTCAGCGGGTGGTTCAGGCGGATCACGAAGCGATCCTTGAGCCAGCGGCTGGAGTGGAAGTTGCTGTAGAACTGGGCGATTTCCTCGGCGGCTTCCTCGGCGGTGTGTACCAGTTTCATCAGGTTCATGTCGCTGGGCAGGATGTAGCCGTTGTCTTCAAGCTGTTCCTTGATGAATTCCAGGGCGTGATCCCAGTAGTGCCCGCCAGGTTGGTCGAACAGGACCACCGGTACCAGCGGGCTCTTGCCGGTCTGGATCAGGGTCAGCACCTCCAGCGCTTCATCCAGGGTGCCGAAGCCACCGGGGCAGAGCACCAGGGCGTCGGCTTCCTTGACGAAGAACAGCTTGCGCAGGAAGAAGAAGTGGAACGACAGCAGGTTGCTGGTGCCGTCCACGGTGCGGTTGGCGTGCTGCTCGAAGGGCAGGGTGATATTGAAGCCAAGGCTGTTTTCCAGCCCGGCGCCTTCGTGGGCTGCGGCCATGATTCCGCCGCCAGCCCCGGTGATGACCATCAGGTCGTAGCGAGCCAGGGTTTCGCCCAGTTCGCGGGCCAGGGCGTAGACGGGGTGGTCGGCCGGTGTACGGGCCGAGCCGAACACCGTGACTTTGCGGCGACGCTTGAACTGCTCCAGGGTGCTGAAGGCGTGCTCCATCTCGCGCAGGGTCTGCAGCATGATCTTGGCGTCCCAGCGGTTACGGTCGGCCTGGGCCATGCGGGCTACGGTGGTGAGCATCTCGCGATACAGCGGCAGGTTCTGGCTGTTCCCGGGGGCGGCCAGTTCTGCCAGTTCCTCGATCTTTTGTGCGAGGTCGGTGCCGCTGGTCTGGAAGTGTCTGGAGAGGTAGTCGTCGGGCTCATAGGGCATGTTGATACTCCTTGTTCATCAACCCCTGATCGCCTGTCCATGGGCGGCGCCGGCCACGTAGGGTGGCTCTGGCAGTCGCGCATTGGCGCTTCGCCGCACGCACAGGGTTCAGCAGGAGGCCTGCCCAGTCTGGCACGCGGGTGTGACAGTCGGTGAGGCCCCGATTTCAGATGGCGATCCGGTCTCCGGGCTCCGGAATGTTGGCCGTCCAGTTCAGGCGATCCTGGAGTGCACCCTTGAGTACATCCATCTTTTCCCGCTCGCCATGTATCAGGTATAGCTCGGGTTTGTTCTCGAAGTGGCCAACCCACTGAATTAATTGTGATTGTCCCGCGTGAGCGGAGAACCCGCCGAGGGTATGGATCTGTGCTTTCACGCTGATGCGCTGGCGCAGGATGCGTACCGTCTCTGCGCCATCGACGATGGCGCGGCCCAAGGTGCCCTTGGCCTGGAAGCCGGGGAAGACGATGTGGCACTCCTCGCGCCAGAGGTTGTGCTTGAGGTGATGGACGATGCGCCCGCCGGTACACATACCGCTGCCGGCGATGATGATGGCGCCGCTCTTGATGCGGTTCAGCGCCATGGATTCGTCGGCGCTCTGGGTCGTCTTGAGGATCGGCAGCCACTCGCCGACCTTGGCCGTTCCGGTGCCGCGCATGTACTCGCGGTCGACGTCCGCAATTTCGCCGATGTGCTGCAGGTAGATGCTGTTGGCGCGGGCGGCCATGGGACTGTCGAGGTAGACGACCTGCTGCGGCAGGCGGCCTTCCTGGTAGAAGCGGCCAAGGTAGTAGATCAGGTCTTGGGTGCGGCCTACGGCGAAGGAGGGGATCAGCACGTTGCCGCCTTCGTTCTGCGCGCGCTGCAGGATGCCGGCCAGCTCCAGCAGGGTTTCGTTGGCGTCTCGGTGGTCACGGTCACCGTAGGTGGATTCCAGCAGCACCACGTCGGCACGATTCAGCGGCGTCGGTGTGCGCATCAGTGGTGAGCAGGTGCTGCCCAGGTCGCCGGAGAAGACCAGTCGGCGGGTGGAACCGAATTCGTGGATTTCAAGTTCGACGATGGCCGAGCCAAGGATATGCCCGGCGTTGTGGAAGGTCACGCGAATGCCTCGCGCCACGTCCACGGTGCTGCCATAGCTGACGCGGCGACGCTGGTTCAGGGCGCGGGAGGCGTCCTCGATGGTGTACAGCGGTTTGACCGGAGGCTTACCCAGGCGCGCGCGCCACTTGTTCTCCCACTCGGCGTCCTTCTCCTGAAGGTGCGCCGAGTCCATCAGCATCAGCTCCAGCAGGTCGCAGCAGGATTCGGTGGCGTAGATCGGTCCCTTGTAGCCTTCCTTCGCCAGGCGCGGCAGCAGGCCGCTGTGATCCAGGTGGGCGTGGGACAGGACCACAGCATCGAGTTCTTTCGGGTCAAAGGGGAAGGGCGTGCGGTTGGTCGCCTCGTTTTCGCGGGTGCCCTTGTTGCCGCCGCGCCCTTGGCGCATCCCGCATTCGAGCAGCACGCGGACGCCGTCGCGGGTTTCCAGGAGGTAGCAGGAACCGGTGACTTCCTGGATCGCGCCGATGAAAGTGAGAAGCGCCATGTCGTCTCCTTGTGGGAATTCTCTTTCAGACTTGCTCGAATGGTCGGGGCGCTCGTTGATACATGTCAGCGCCCGTCCGATCTGTGACGACCTAGACTTTCCGCCATAGCCAAGGGAGAGCCGACATGTCACAGATCCTGCCAAGCCCCGAGGAGCTTGCCGCCCATGCGGCAGCCGAGCCGGAATATGCCCGCTGGCTGCAAGGCCGTGGTCCGCTTCAGCATAGCGTGCAGACTCAGGCGGCAGTCTTTCGTGTCGCTCATCAATTGGTCCAGTACGGCCTGCAGCCTGATCTTGCCTGCGTCTACCGCTTATTCGGGGCGCTGGATCGCGTCACTTGCGCCGGCCTTTGGCTGGTGGCGCACATGACCTACGCCAGACGCGTTCGCCGTGACGGCGCGCCCTTGCAGGCAGAGGATTTCAAGGTGCAGCCCGAAGGGCACACGGGTGGCGCGCTTAACATGGTGCCGGCCTACGCCGGTTACCTCGCCCTGAACGCCCTGAGCGGCAAGACCCGCGGCTGGCTGATGGGACAGGGTCACTGCGTGGCGGCAATCGATGCACTCAATGTGCTCACCGGCAACCTGCATCCGGAGCAGGCCGATGCCTATGGAAGCTTTGAGTCGGGGCTGGACCGCCTGGTGCAGGACTTCTACAGCTACTTGCAGAAGCCGGACGGCAAGGTCGCCGCGCCTTTGGGCAGCCACGTCAATCCGCACACGGCCGGCGGCATCGCCGAGGGCGGCTACCTCGGTTTTGCTGAGCTGATGTATGCACACATGCCATTGCCGGGCGAGACCCTGCTGGCGTTTCTCTCTGACGGTGCCGCTGAGGAGCAGCGGGGCAGCGACTGGATTCCCCGCTGGTGGCGCGCCGAGGACTGCGGTACGGCGCTGCCGGTGATGATTGCCAATGGCCGGCGTATCGAGCAGCGCACCGACCTGGGCACTCACGAAGGACTGGAAGGCTTCAAGCTGCACCTGCGGCGCTGTGGCTTCGACCCGATCAGCTTCGACGGGCGTGACCCCGCGGCATTCGTCTGCGCCCTGTGGGAAATGGAAGAGCGCCTACAACACCGCATCGACGAGAAGGAGCGTGGCATCCTGCGCTATCCGCTGCCGATTCCCTATGGTATCGCCGAGACGACCAAGGGCTATGGCTTCTACGGCGCAGGCAGCAATGCCGCGCACAATCTGCCGTTGCCGGGTAACCCCCGCGTTGATGTCGAGGCGCGCGACCTGTTCAACCAGCATGCAGCGCCACTGTGGGTCTCGCCGGAGGAGTTGGCCGAAGCATGCCGGATGTTTGCCGATTCACGCAGTGGCCGCGTAATGGAACGGGACAACCCGTTGGCCGTGCGGCGGCCCATCGAACCCTCGATTCCGCTGCTGCATTACCGCAACGACGAATGCTCGCCCATGGCTGCGCTGGATCGCTTTTATGTCGACCTGTGCTGCGCGAACCCGGACCTGCGCGCTCGCGTCGGCAATCCGGACGAGCTCGCAAGCAACCGCCTGGGCGGCGTGCTCAAGACGCTGCGGCACCGGGTGAGCGAGCCGGAAAGCGATCTGGAGGCCGTGGATGGCCGAATCATCACCGCGCTCAACGAGGAGGCGGTGGTTTCCGCCTGCCTGGCCAACCAGGGCGGGCTGAACCTGGTGGCCAGCTACGAAGCCTTTTGCGTGAAGATGCTCGGGGCCGTGCGTCAGACGCTGATCTTCGCCCGTCAGCAGAAGGAAGCCGGACGTCCGGCGGGTTGGCTCGGCTGGCCGCTGGTCGCGACTTCGCATACCTGGGAGAACGGCAAGAACCAGCAGTCGCACCAGGACACCACCTTCTGCGAGGCGTTGCTGGGCGAGATGAGCGACATGGTGCGGGTGGTCTTCCCGGCTGACCACAACAGTCACCTGGCCCTGCTGCCGGATATCTACCGCAGTCGCGGGCAACTGGCCTGCATCGTGGCGCCTAAGCGTGAGCGGCCGGCCGTGTTCAACCAGGCCCAGGCGGAACAGCTGGCTCGCGATGGCGCGATCCTGATGGACGAGCATCCCGGCGCCGAGCCGCTGCTGCTGATTGCCAATGGCAGTTACCAACTGGCCGAGATGCGTCGCGCCGCGTTGCGGCTGGAGGAGGCCGGTTATCCCTATCGGCTGGTCTATCTGCAGGAGCCGGGGCGCTTCCGTGCGCCGCGTGACAACTGGGAGTTGCAGGCGTTGACGGATGAATCCATCGCCATGCGGCTGTTCCCCGATCACTACGAGCGCCGCGTGCTGCTTACCCACATGCGTCCGGAAGTGGCGCGCGGGCACCTCTGGCCGATCCTGCCGGATGCCTTGAAGACAGCGGTGCTGGGTTATCGCAACCAGGGAGGGACGCTGGACGAGGCGGGCATGCTGTTTGCCAACCGTTGCAGTTGGGCTCACGTGCTGGCGGCCTGTGCGCGTTTGCTGGACGTGCCGCGAAGCGCCTTGCTGGCACCGGATGAAGCGGCGGCGGTGGCAGGCAAGGAAAACCCGATCGTGCTGCGTTGAAGAGGGCTGGCGCAACCACCGCAGGGCGGTTGCGCGGGCCTTAGCGCTTGAGTGGCTTGATCAGGCCGTCGAGGCCATCGATCTTCAGTTCCAGGGTCAGCTGCATCAGTCGGCCCAGTTCACCGGGCGGGAACTGGCCCTTCTTGTAGAACCACAGCAGATACTCGTCAGGCAGGTCCACCAGCATCCGGCCCTGGTACTTGCCGAAGGGCATCGGCGTACGCGCGATCTTCAGCAATTGTTCCTTGTCGAGCATTGGTGCGGCTTACTTCTTCAGCTTGATCTTGCAGCTGCCGGCGTCGAAGCGCTCGGTGGCGACCGGGGCGTTGGTTTTGTACTCGGTGAAGCTGTAAGTGAGGATCGCGCCCTCGGCCAGCAGTTGGCGGTAGGCGGTGTTGCTGCAGACGCTGTCGCCCAGCTGGCTGCGCACGCTGTCGGGGTTCTCGCGCATGCGCTCGGCATGGCTGGCGCGCACGCTCAGGTGGTTGATCAGTTGCGGACCGTCGACGGTGTAGCCCTGGTCGAGGATGTCCTCGTTGATCGCGCGCGGAGTGCCTTCGCTGCTTTCCTTGGCGACCTTTTCCAGGGTCTGGGTCAGTTCGAAGTCCTTCTTCGACGCGGCGTGCGCGACGGGAATGACGAGGCAGAGGGCGAGGGCGGTGAGGCGCAGCATGGGCATCTCCTGACAATGGTGCCGATTCGACCGTGGCGAACCTTCCGGGTTCGACGGTCATTCAAGCCGCCTATTGTCCCTTAAAACGGCGCGCGTGCCGAGGAACTGTTACCTCAGGCCCCAGACTGCGCCGCCGGGCGTCCAACCCCGTCAAAGGATGGCGGTGGTTCGCGCTTGATCGGAAGGCCTGGCGTCACGGGAGTTGGTGCCCAATCTGTCGGCTAATCAAGCATCGCTGCTGCTGGACATTAGGCCGCCCGCGGGGAGGCGGGCGGCGGCTCTGGTACAATCGGCGGTCCGCAACCGTCGTTCCGTTCGAGCCTTCGATGACCCGTCCACTTTCCCTCATCCCGGTGGCTGCAGCATGAGCCACGCCGTCGCCCGCCTGCGCGATGAACGCCTGGCCCGCTGCATCAAGCCGTTCTTCGCCCGTGGCTCGCGTTCGCCCCGCTGCCCCGGTTGCCGCCTGCGGCCGAACTACTGCATGTGCAGCCTGCGTCCGCAGGTCGAGTCCAACTCGGCGATGTGCCTGGTGATGTTCGACACCGAACCGCTCAAGCCAAGCAACACCGGCTGGCTTATCGCCGAGACAGTGCCCGCGACCTGGGCTTTCGGCTGGTCGCGCATTGAGGTCGACCCGGCGCTGCTGGCGTTGCTCGATGATCCCCAGTGGCAGCCGTACGTGGTATTCCCCGGCGAGTTCGT
Source organism: Pseudomonas sp. PDM18 (assembly GCF_014852585.1). Taxonomy (GTDB): domain Bacteria; phylum Pseudomonadota; class Gammaproteobacteria; order Pseudomonadales; family Pseudomonadaceae; genus Pseudomonas. The sequence continues at coordinate 106,438 of NZ_JACVBX010000004.1, forward strand.
CCAGTCCGAACGCGTGGTCACCACGGTAGAGCCGCAAGACGGCAAGCGCCCGTTGTTCATCCTGCTCGACGCCACCTGGAATGAGGCGCGCAAGATGTTCCGCAAGAGCCCCTACCTGGATCGCTTTCCGGTGCTGAGCATCACCCCCGACGCCCTGTCGCGGTATCGCCTGCGGCGCTCCAAGTTCGATGAGCACCTGTGCACCGCCGAGGTTGCCGCGCTGTGCCTGGGCCTTGCCGGCGACCGCCGCGCCGGCGATGCGCTGGATGCCTACCTGGACGTGTTCAGCGAACGCTACCTGGGCTCCAAGCGCCAGCAGCCGCTGGACGAGCAGAGCCCGGCGCATCAGGCGTTGAGACCGTTTACCCAGCGGTAACCTGACTCGCCAATGCAACCTATACAGGCGCCGGTCGTGCGCGCGCCTGCAGGGGATTCGGTGTTTCAAGCCGCCCTGGCGTCAGCCTTCTTCGGCCACAGTTGCGCCACCAGCATGCCGGCGAGCATCAGCGCGCAGCCGAAGTAGCCGCGCACATGCAGGGTTTCGTTGAGGAACAGTGCGCCGGCGATGGCGGCGAAGACGGCTTCCAGCGAAAGGATGATCGCCGCGTGGGAGGCGATAGCGTGCTTCTGCGCGATGACCTGCAAGGTGAAGCCTGTGGCGACGCCGAACAGGCCGCCGTAGATCAGAGCTGGGCCGGCCTGGATGATGGCATCCAGATGAATCTCCTCGAACAGCAGCGCCAGGATCATGCTCACCACCGCGCAGGTGGCGAACTGCAGGAAGGCCAGACGGATCGGATCGTAGCGACTGGCGAACAGGCCAACCAGCAGCACGTGGCCGCCCCAGACGAAAGCGCCGGTCAGTTGCAGCCAGTCACCGGAGGCAACGTGGAAGCCCGGGCCGATGCTCAGCATGGCCATGCCAGTCACGGCCAGTGCACAGCCCAGCCAGGTACCCATACCGGCGCGATGACCGATCAGCAGGCCGAGCAGCGGCACGATGATGACGTACAGGCCGGTAATGAAGCCGGAGTTGGTCACGCTGGTGAACATCAGGCCGACCTGTTGCAGGTTGATCCCCACGGTCAGCGCGGTGCCGATGGCCAGGCCGGCCAGGATCAGGCCGCGGTTGAACGGCTGGGCGCCGCGCTTGCTCGACCAGGCCAGCAGCGGCAGCAGTGCCGCCGCGCCGAGGGTGAAGCGCAGGCCGGTATAGAGGAAGGGACCGATGGCATCCATCCCGAGGCGCTGCGCGACGAAGGAGACCCCCCAGATCATCGCGGTGAACAGCATCAGGAAATCGGCGCGCAGCGCATGGCTTTTCATCTTGTTCTCGTAACGGGCAGGAAAAAAAGCGGAACTCTGCCGTAACGCCGGGCCTTTGGAAAGGGGAGCGGGTTCCCGGCGGGCACAGTGGCAGGGGCTTTCAGGCCACGGTGTAAGTACCGTCTGGCGATGTATTCGCGGCGGACAGCGAAGCCGCTCTTTGCGTACAATGTGACAAGCAGTGCTCTATCCGTGCTCCGACCTTTCCTGCGCAAGTCTGGCTGTTATCCACGGCGGACTTCGACGCGGCCTTCAAGGAAAATTCATGGCTTCCTACGAGATCCTGATCGCTGACGATCACCCGCTGTTCCGCAGTGCCCTGCACCAGGCCCTGACCATCGGTCTCGGCCCCGAGGCGCGACTGTCGGAGGCGGCGAGTATCGCGGAGCTGGAGACGCGCCTGAACGAGAAGGCCGACTGGGACCTGGTGCTGCTGGACCTGAACATGCCCGGCGCCTATGGCTTCTCCGGCCTGGTGCTGCTGCGCGGGCAGTACCCGCAGATTCCGGTGGTGATGGTCTCGGCCCAGGAAGACGCCGCCGTGGTGCAGCGCTCCCGCGAGTTCGGCGCCAGTGGTTTCATCCCCAAGTCCAGCGAGCTGAGCGTGTTGCAACAGGCTGTGCGCGCGGTGCTTGACGGCGATGTCTGGTGGCCGCCGCAGGTGGACGCCGTGACTGAGATGAGCGACGACGTGCGCGCTGCGAGCGCTGGTCTTGCCAGCCTGACTCCGCAGCAATTCCGCGTGCTGACCATGGTCTGCGAAGGCCTGCTGAACAAGCAGATCGCCTTCGAATTGAGTGTCTCCGAAGCTACGGTGAAGGCGCACGTGACGGCGATCTTCCGCAAGCTGAATGTGCGCACCCGTACCCAGGCGGCGCTGTTGCTGGCGCAGATGGAGTCGGTTCCGGGCGCCTGAGCGCTGTCACACTCAGCCCCTGAGGCCGTCACATTCTGTAATGGCCTTGACCCCTTTTTGACGATCGCTGGTATAGAGTGCCGCGACCTTTGCCTGTGAGAACCACACGTGTCCGCTTCCCCTTTCAAGGGCCAGACCGGCCTGAAACGCATCTTCAACGCCGCCGGCTACTCCCTGGCCGGCTTCGCCGCCGCCTTCAAGGGTGAAGCAGCTTTCCGCCAGCTGGTGCTGATCAACGTCATCCTGATCCCGCTGTCGTTCTTCTTCGACGTGACCCGCGGCGAGCGCGCGCTGTTGATTGCGGTGTGCCTGCTGGCGCTGATCGTCGAGCTGCTCAATTCCGCCATTGAGGCGGTGGTGGACCGGGTTTCCCTGGAGCGCCACCCGCTGTCGAAGAACGCCAAGGACATGGGCAGCGCCGCCCAGTTCGTGGCGCTGACCATCATCACCGTGACCTGGGCGGGCATTCTGCTGGGTTGATCGTTCCTCTTCGCCTTTGTAGGGCGGATAACGCGTCAGCGTTATCCGCCGCGAAGAGCCGGCGGATAACCTGTTCCAGGTTATTCGCCCTACGCACCGTTCGGTTTCCCGTCAGGGAATCATCGGCAGGACGATATCGTCGCTGCGGGTTACTCCCGCCGTTTCACTGCGGCAAAGCTCCAGGAACTCGCGCATGGTCGCAGTCTGATACTTCTGCCGGTGCCAGATGAAGTAGAACTGCCGGCGCAGGTCCAGGTCCGGTGTTTCCACCGGCACCAGGCTGCCACGGCGGAAGGCGTCGCGCAGGGCCAGGCGCGAGATGCAGCCGATCCCCAGCCCCGACTCCACCGCGCGTTTGATCGCCTCGGTGTGTTCCAGCTCCAGCCGCACGTTCAGCGGTTCCACGTGGTGACGCATGGCCTGGTCGAAGGTCAGCCGCGTGCCTGAGCCCTGTTCCCGCAGAATCCACGCTTCCTCCGTCAGCCGCTCCAGGCTCGCGCGGCCTTCACGGGCGAGCGGGTGCTGCGGTGCGCAGAAGACCACCAGTTCATCCTCCATCCATGGCTGCACCTCGATGTCCGGGTGCTGGCAGTCGCCTTCGATCAGGCCCAGGTCCAGTTCGTAGTGCGCCACCCGCTGCACCACGTGGGCGGTGTTATGCACGTGCAGGCGTACCCGGCAGTCGGGCTGGCGCTGCATGAAGGTGCCGATCAGCAGGGTCGCCAGGTAGTTGCCGATGGTCAGGGTGGCGCCCAGGTCCAGCGAGCCGAAGGCGCTCTTGCCGTTGAGCATGTTTTCGATCTCGCTGCCGCGGTCGAGCAGGGCCACCGCCTGGGGCAGCAACTGGCGGCCGAGGGCGTTGAGGGTCAGGCGCTTGCCGGAGCGGTCGAACAGTTTGCAATCGAACTGCCGCTCCAGTTCGCCCAGCGAGGTACTGGTGGCCGACTGCGACATGGACAACGCCTCGGCGGCGCGGGAGACGCTTTCCTGCTGGGCGACGGCGACGAAGACTTCGAGCTGGCGCAGGGTGAACTTCATTCTGTGGGGCTCCGGAGTAGGCTGCGCGACATTTCGTCACCCCGGCGCAGGAAGCACCTGACGGTATCCTTTTGCGGCGACTGAGCGGCCTTATCTGCGTTTTGGATTAGCAATATCCAGATAATTTATTTTGCGGATATTGTCGCCGCCTATAAAATGTCGCGCAATTGCGCTACGTCCGGGATCTGCTGGGGTGCGCCACGTTTCTCCTAGGAGTCCTTGATGAGCAACCTGTACACCGAGCGCGTTCTCAGCGTGCACCACTGGAACGACACCCTCTTCAGCTTCAAGACCACCCGTAACCCGGGGCTGCGCTTCAAGACCGGTCAGTTCGTGATGATCGGCCTGGAAGTCAACGGTCGTCCGCTGATGCGCGCGTACAGCATCGCCAGCCCGAACTACGAAGAGCACCTGGAGTTCTTCAGCATCAAGGTCCCGGACGGTCCGCTGACTTCGCGTCTGCAGCACCTGAAGGAAGGCGACGAACTGATGGTCAGCCGCAAGCCCACCGGCACCCTGGTGCTGGACGACCTCAAGCCCGGCCGGCACCTGTACCTGCTGAGCACCGGCACCGGCATGGCGCCGTTCCTGTCGGTCATCCAGGACCCGGAAGTCTACGAGCGCTTCGAGAAGGTCATCCTGGTCCACGGCGTACGCTGGGTCAGCGAACTGGCCTACGCGGACTTCATCACCAAGGTTCTGCCGGAGCACGAGTACTTCGGCGACATGGTGAAAGAGAAGCTGATCTACTGCCCGCTGGTCACCCGTGAAGAATTCCACAGCATGGGCCGCCAGACTGACCTGATGCGCAGCGGCAAGCTGTTCGCCGACATCGGCCTGCCGCCGATGAACCCGCAGGACGACCGCGCGATGATCTGCGGCAGCCCGAGCATGCTCGACGAGACCAGCGAAGTGCTGAACGGCTTCGGTCTGCAGATCTCCCCGCGCATGGGTGAGCCGGGCGACTACCTGATCGAGCGCGCCTTCGTCGAGAAGTAAACCGCGCACGACAGTTCAGTCGAAACAACGCCGCGATTCCCTTGGGAGCGCGGCGTTTTTTATTGCGTGGTGTTTTTGCAGAGCAGGCCCAGGCCAGGGAGTAGGGTGCATAACGCCAGCGGCGTTATCCGCCGAACTGGCGGATAACCCGTGCCGGGTTATGCGCCCTACGCAAGCGCCGAGGCACGGCTCACACCAGGCGCTGGCCGGACACCGCCGGGTGAGACAGCGGCTGCACCTTGTTCCCCGCCGGGTCGAGCAGGTGGAAGCTGCGTGCCCCGTCGCCATGGTCGAAGGGGCGGTCCAGTAGGGTCACACCGCGTGCCTTGAAATACTGGTACCAGGCTTCCAGCTCTTCCACGCTGTCGACGATGAAGCCGTAGTGATCCATTGTCTGCAGGCCGTTGGCCGCTCCGAAGCCGCGACCCAGGGAGAGGTTGTCGTTGCCGCAGGTGAGGTAGACCAGGTCTTCGTTGGCGCGGTTGAGCACCTGCATGCCAAGCACGTCGACGTAGAAGCGCTCGCACTCCTCGAGATTCGGCACCAGCAGGGCGAGGTGACGCAGGCCGTTGAGGCGGCCGGGGCGGGCAGGGAGATCGGACATGGACGCGGTTCCTTTTTTGTATACAATTTGTTTTCAAATTTAAAACAAAAGGAACACCCTGTGTACAGTCTGTTCATCAAGACCCGAGTGAAGCCTGGCAGCGCCGAGGATTTTCTCCACACCATCAAGGCCAATGCCGCCGCTTCCGTGTCCAGCGAGCCGGGCTGCCTGGTCTTCGATGTGTCCCAGGATCGCCTCGATCCGGACGTGATCTACCTCTACGAGATCTACCGCGACGACGCGGCTTACGAGACCCACACGAAGACGGCGCACTTCCGCGACAGCCGCCCGCTGGTGGAGTCGCTGATCGTCGAGCAGGAGTGCTTCGAGAGCGACGTTATCGCCCTCAATCCGGTGGACTGACGCAGGCTTCAGTCAGCGGCGCGTTGCAGGTCCAGCACGCGGATCTCGCCGTCGGCGGGGTAGTGCCAGTGCACGTCGAGGTCCCACAGGCGCACGCCATAGCGGCGCTCGGGCGGCGGCTTCTGGTAGGCCGGGCGCGGGTCCTGGGCGAGGCACTGCTCGATGAGTTCGCGCACCGGCTGGCCGAGGCGCAGGCCGTGCTCATGGGCCTGGCACAGGGCCTCGTCGATCCAGTGCACGGCGATGGGGGCGGGCGGCGCGTCGGCGATGGCGTTGCGTGCGTCCGGCACGATGTCGGCGTAGGGCACGTAGGGCTTGATGTCGATGACCGGGGTGCCGTCGAGCAGGTCGATGCCGGACAGCCAGAGGCGGCCGGGTTCGACCTTCTCCAGCTTCACCACCGACTGGCCGAGGCCGTTGGGCCGGTGGGTGGCGCGGGTGGCGAATACGCCCATCGACTGGTTGCCGCCCAGGCGCGGCGGGCGCACTTTCAGTCGCGGCTTGTCTTCCAGCGCCTGGTGGAAGAGGAAGATCAGCCAGACGTGGCTGACCTGCTCCAGGCCTTCCACTGCGTCGCCGGTGTCGAACGGCGGCAGCAGTTCCAGCACGCCGGTCGCGGCCGGGGCCAGTTGCGGCTGGCGCGGGATGGCGAACTTCTCCTTGAAGCAGGAGCGGACGTGGCCGATCGGCGAGATGCTGTGGGACATGGCGGCACGGGCTGTTGCAGGGGCCGCCATGGTACCTGATTCCCCCTCGTAGCTGGTTTCAGCAGAGGTGGAAGCCACCGTCGATGGGGATGATGTTGCCGGTCATGTAGGCGCCGGCAGCGCTCGCCAGGCTGATCGCCAGGGCGGACATCTCTTCCTCGCGGCCCCAGCGGCCCATGGGGATGACGGCGGTGTCCTCGGCCATGGCCTGCTCGTCGTTGGCGATGTGCCGGGTCATCTTGCTGGGGAAGCGGCCGGGGGCAATGACGTTGACGTTAATGTGGTCCTTCACCAGTTCGCGGGCGAGCATGCGCGACAGCTGGTGCAGCGCGGCCTTGCTCGGGCCGTAGGCGTAGGCGTTCTCGCCGTGGGAGGTGACGCCGGCCACCGAGCCGATGTTGATCACCCGCGCCGGGCTCTGCGCAGTACCGGCCTTCTTCAGCAGCGGCAGCAGTTGCTGGATGCAGCTGAACACGGCGGTGACGTTGAGCTGCATGACCTTCTCCCAGCCCGAGGCGGGGTAGCTTTCCAGCGGTGCGCCCCAGGTGGTGCCGGCATTGTTCACCAGGATGTCGAGGTGGTCGAGGCGCTCGTTCAGCTCGGCGGCCAGCGCGCGGGCGCCTTCCTCGGTGGCGAGGTTGGCCGGCAGGCCGATGCACTCGCCGTACTGCGACAGCTCAGTGGCGGTGTCGGCGCAGGCGGCGCCATCACGGGCGCAGATGATCACCTTGGCGCCGGCTTCGAGCAGGCCCTGGGCGATCATCCGGCCGATGCCGCGGGTGCCGCCGGTGACCAGGGCGGTCCGTCCGGCAAGGGAAAAGTACGGGTGCATGAGCCTCTCCTGGCTGGGTTTTCGTCTCACCCTAGCGAGATCGCCTTGGCGCTCCGAGCACTATCCAATCGGCAAATGCCGACGCATTACGCGATGGCTGCATTTTCTTAACCTGCGCATAACCATCGCTGCCCTAGTGTCCGGCGCACGTTCGAAAGGCCGGGGGCCGGGTGATGCAGGGTTGGAGCAAAGATCGCAAGGCGCTGGTGCTGTTGCTGGGCGCCACGCTGGTGCTGTTGGTGTTCGGGCTGGGCTGGCGTGAGGTCTGGGGGCCGGAAGTGCGCTGGGCGGATATCTCGCTGCAGATGCTGCAGTCGGGCAACTACTTCGACCCCTACCTTCGCGGCGCGCCGTATTACGACAAGCCACTGCTGTCTTATTGGCTGATCACTGCGCCGGCCAGCCTGTTCGGCCTCAACCACTGGACGTTGCGGCTGAGCACCGTGCTGGCGGGGCTGGGCAGCGTCTGGCTGACCTGGTGGCTGGGCGAGCGCCTGCTGCGCAAGGGCACCGGGTTGCTGGCCGGCTGGCTGCTGGCGACCACCTTCTACTTCCTGTTCTGGGCTCGAGTAGCGACGGCCGACATCCTCACCGTGTTCGGCGTGCTGGCGGCGCTGGCGTGGTATTGGCGAGACCCGGAAGACACGAGCTTCTCCGGCTACCTGGGCTTCTTCCTGATCCTCTCGCTGACCTCGTTGTGCAAGGGACTGATCGGCTTCATCCTGCCTGGACTGGTGCTGCTCCCTCATCTATTCGCCGAGGGGCGCTGGCGCCGTCATCTGAACCTGCGGCTGGTGGCCGCGCTGGTAGTGGCAGGCGGCGTGTATGCGATTCCTTTCGTGCTGTCGCACTTCTATGGTCAGCCCAGCTATGGCGAGAGTGGTCTTGCGCTGGTGTTCAAGGAAAACGTGGTGCGCTTCTTCGATCCCTTCGATCATATGGGGCCGATCTACACCTACCTGGTCTACCTTCCGGCCTACACCCTGCCCTGGGCACCGCTTTGGATCATCGGCCTGTGGTACGCCGCGCGCCGCTGGAAGCAACTGCAGCCCAACGCGCGCTGGCTGGTCTGGGCCCTGTTGTTGCTGTTCGTGTTCTTCACCGCCAGCGGTAGCCGCCGCAGCTACTACGTTCTGCCCCTGGTACCGTTCGCCCAGTTGCTGGCGGCCTGGTGGGTGGTCGAGTCGCGGCATGAGCGTGGGCTCGAAGGGCTGGGGCGCATCTGGCCTAAAGCGGTAGGGGCGGGTGCGGCGCTGATGCTGCTGGTGCTGGGCGTGGCTTACCCGTGGAGCAATGGCGGTGGAGGGGTTCCGCAGTTCGCCAGGGACGTGCGCGCCGCAGCGGAACAGACCGCGCCCTGGTCGCAGTGGCGGGTGCTGTTCCTCGGAGATGACGATGCCCGTCTGCCGATGTATCTGGCGCAGTACGGCCAGCGGCAAGCCCACTCCTTCTTCTATGTCCACTCCGGTTATCCACAGGGCGACAGCGCCGCGCTGTTTGCCTGGCTTCGCCAGACCACCGGTGAGGACTGGGACCCGGCGCGTACCCTGATCATCTCCCAGATGACCCATGAGGGAGATCAGCCGCTGAACTGGCTGACGGCGGATCACCGGTTGATCGAGTCGCAGCTGAACAACGGTCAGCGTCTGGGGCACGCGAAGAACAAGGAGGCGAGCCTGGCCTATGTGCCAACAAGCTTGACCAAGTCGCTCAGTGCGACCGCAGCGCCCGGCGTAGCAGAAGCAGGTAAGGCGGCAGATTGAGCGCAACCACTACCAGGCCGAGGACGACCTGGGTCGCCTCGGTCAGGCTGGCGGGATAGATCAGCGGGATCAGGTAGTGCTCGACGAAGCCGCCGCGATAGCCGCTGTCGCCGGCCAGCGTGCGGAAGTGGTTTTCCAGCGGAGTGAGCGGGCAATAAAGGTGGAGGAACTCCACCGCCATGCCCCAGGCCGCCGCCGGCACGTGCAGCCAGGCCAGGCGCGGCCAGCGCAGCACCTGCAGGCCGCCGAACAGCACGAAGAGGATGAACCCCAGGTGCAGCAGAACGACGGCGTCGGCGGCCAGGCGGTAGAGCATGGCGACCTCAGCGCTGCTGGCGCTGGGTCAGGCCCTTGAGGAAGTTGCGCAGCAACTGGTCGCCGCAGGGGCGGTAGTTGTTGTGGCCGGGCTTGCGGAACAGCGCGCCCAGTTCGGTCTTGGTGACGATGAAGCTGACGCTGTCGAGGATCGCGAGGATGTCGTCGTCGCGCAGCTCGAAGGCGACGCGCAGCTTCTTCAGGGTGATGTTGTTGGTCAGCGGCAGCTCCACCGGCGGCAGCGGGCGCGATTCGTCGCGGCCGCGGCGATGCACGATCAGGCCATCGAGGAAGTGCGCCAGCACGCGGTCGCTGCACGGCTTGAAGTCCGGCTCGTCGTCGCGGGCGAGGTAGGCGCCGATTTCCTCGGCGCTGACGTTGAAACCGGCCAGCGCGGTGATCTCGGCTACCTGGGCATCGCGGATGTCCAGCAGGTAGCGCAGGCTGCGCAGTACGTCGTTGTTGGTCATGTTCGTTCCATTGAAATGAAAAGCCCCGCTTCAGCGGGGCTTTTGCGGATCAGACCAGTTCGGCCCAGAGGTCGTACTCATCGGCGTCGGTGATGCGTACGCGCACCTTGTCGCCCGCTTTCACGTCGAAGCTGTCGATGTACACGGCGCCGTCGATTTCCGGAGCGTCGGCGTAGGAGCGGCCGACCGCGCCTTCATCGTCCACTTCGTCGATCAGCACATCGATTTCCTTGCCGATCTTCAGTTGCAGGCGGGCGGCGGAGATCGCCTGCTGGTGCGCCATGAAGCGCTCCCAACGGTCCTGCTTGACGTCATCGGGTACGACGTCCAGGCCCAGGTCGTTGGCCGGAGCGCCTTCCACCGGGGAATACTGGAAGCAGCCGACGCGGTCGAGCTGGGCTTCGGTCAGCCAGTTGAGCAGGTACTGGAAGTCTTCCTCGGTCTCGCCGGGGAAGCCGACGATGAAGGTGGAGCGGATGGTCAGCTCGGGGCAGATCTCGCGCCACTTCTTGATGCGCGCCAGGGTCTTGTCCTCGAAGGCGGGGCGCTTCATGGACTTCAGCACTTTCGGGCTGGCGTGCTGGAAGGGGATATCCAGGTAGGGCAGCAGCTTGCCCGCGGCCATCAGCGGGATCACGTCGTCGACGTTGGGGTACGGGTAGACGTAGTGCAGGCGCACCCACACGCCCATGGAGGAGAGCGCCTCGCACAGTTCCAGCATGCGGGTCTTTACCGGCTGGCCGTCCCAGAAATCGAGCTTGTACTTCAGGTCCACGCCGTAGGCGCTGGTGTCCTGGGAGATGACCAGCAGTTCCTTGACGCCGGCCTTGACCAGGCGCTGGGCTTCGCTGAGCACGTCGCCGACCGGACGGCTGACCAGCTTGCCGCGCATCGACGGGATGATGCAGAAGCTGCAGCTGTGGTTGCAGCCTTCGGAAATCTTCAGGTAGGCGTAGTGACGCGGGGTCAGCTTGATGCCTTGCGGCGGCACCAGGTCGATCAGCGGGTTGTGCTCGGCCTTGGGCGGGATCACCTCGTGGACGGCATTGACCACCTGCTCGTACTGCTGCGGGCCGGTCACGGCCAGCACGCTGGGGTGCACATCACGGATGCTGTTTTCGGCGACGCCCATGCAGCCGGTGACGATCACCTTGCCGTTCTCGGCGATGGCTTCGCCGATGGCGTCCAGGGACTCGGCCTTGGCGCTGTCGATGAAGCCGCAGGTGTTCACCACCACCACGTCTGCGTCCTGGTAGGTGGGGACGATTTCGTACCCTTCCATGCGCAGCTGGGTGAGGATGCGTTCGGAGTCGACCGTGGCTTTAGGGCAACCAAGGCTTACGAACCCGACTTTGGGTGTGGCGGTGGACATGTGCGGCTAACCTCGAAGGGCGCGCTGGCGGCGCCTCTGATCAAAAAGTGCGCAATTCTAGCGGCGTCCCGCGCACTTGACCAGCCTCTCTGGGACAACCTGTCGCAGGCCATCGGACAGCCCCGTTTGCCCGGTAATTGTGAGCAACAGGCTCTATAGTCATTCAGAACCTTCGCACCCGGCCCTTGCATCGACGAATGGCTCGGAGCAGGATGCGCCGAATTTTTTTGAGGAATTTTGTTACATGTCCGATGCAAGCGCCGGCACCGTTGAGCATGAGCAGCCCCATTCGAGCTCCGCGATCGGCCTGATGGTCGGCGCCGTGGGCGTCTGCTACGGCGATATCGGCACCAGCCCGCTGTACACCCTCAAGGAGGTATTCATCGGCGGGTATGGCGTACAGGCCAACCATGACGGCGTGCTGGGCGTGCTCTCGCTGATCTTCTGGTCGCTGATCTGGGTGGTGTCGATCAAGTACGTGATCTTCGTCCTGCGCGCCGACAACCAGGGCGAGGGCGGGGTGATGGCGCTGTCGGCACTGGCCCGCCGCGCCGCCGCCGGGAAGCATCGCTTGCAGGCGATGGTGGTGATCGCCGGCTTGATTGGCGCGGCACTCTTCTATGGCGACAGCATGATCACCCCGGCGATTTCGGTGCTTTCGGCCATCGAGGGTCTGGAGATCGCCTTCGACGGCCTGGAGCACTGGGTGGTGCCGCTGTCGCTGATCGTGCTGGTCGGCTTGTTCCTCATCCAGAAGCACGGCACCGCGCGAATCGGCATTCTCTTCGGTCCGGTGATGGTGGCGTGGTTCGTGGCGCTGGCGGCGCTGGGCGCCTACGGCGTGTCGCGCCAGCCGGAAGTGCTGAAGGCGATGAACCCGGCATGGGCTGTCAATTTCTTTCTATCGCATCCGGGTATCGGCGTGGCCATCCTCGGCGCGACCGTACTGGCGCTGACCGGTGCCGAAGCGCTGTACGCCGACATGGGCCACTTCGGCCGCAAGCCCATCGCCCGCGCCTGGTTCGCCCTGGTGCTGCCGGCGCTGGTGCTGAATTACTTCGGCCAGGGCGCGACCATCCTGGTCGACCCGGAAGCCGCGCGGAACCCCTTCTACCTGACCGCTCCAGGATGGGCGCTGGTGCCGATGGTGGCGCTGTCCACTGCGGCCACGGTAATCGCGTCCCAGGCGGTGATTTCCGGCGCCTTCTCGCTGACCCGCCAGGCCATCCAGCTCGGCTTCGTGCCGCGCATGGTGATCCAGCACACCTCCAGTCACGAGCAGGGGCAGATCTACATTGGCATGGTGAACTGGGCACTGATGGTCGGTGTGGTCCTGCTGGTGCTGGGCTTCGAATCCTCCGCCGCTCTGGCCTCGGCCTATGGCGTGGCGGTGACCGGAACCATGCTGATGACCACGCTGCTGATGGGCGTGGTGATCTGGCTGCTGTGGAAGTGGCCGCTGTGGTTGGCGATTCCGTTCTTCCTGATGATGCTGTTCGTCGACACCCTGTTCTTCGCCGCGAACCTGCCGAAGGTCGTCCAGGGTGGTGCCTTCCCGGTGATCGCCGGCATCGGCCTGTTCATCCTGATGACTACCTGGAAGCGTGGCCGCCAGCTGCTGGTGGACCGCCTCGACGAGGGCTCGCTGCCGCTGCCGCTGTTCATTTCCAGCATCCGCTCGCAGCCGCCGCACCGCGTGCAGGGCACCGCCGTGTTCCTCACCGCGCGCACCGACGCCGTGCCCCATGCGCTGTTGCACAACCTGCTGCACAACCAGGTGCTGCATGAGCAGGTCGTCCTGCTCACCGTGGTCAACGAAGACAGCCCGCGCGTGCCGCCGGACCGTCGCTTCGAGGTGGATGCCTACGGCGAGGGCTTCTTCCGCGTGGTGCTGCACTTCGGCTTCATGGAAGACCCGGACATCCCGCAGGCGCTCAAGCTATGCCACCTCAACGAGCTGGATTTCAGTCCGATGCGCACCACCTACTTCCTCAGCCGCGAGACGGTGATCCCCTCCAAGCTGATCGGCATGGCGCGCTGGCGCGAGGCGCTGTTCGCCTTCCTGCTGAAGAACGCCAACGGCAACCTGCGCTACTTCAATTTGCCGCTGAACCGGGTGATCGAGCTGGGGACGCAGGTGGAAATCTGAGTTTCAGCTGTATGAAAAAACGCGCCAAATGGCGCGTTTTTTCATTGTGGGTGCAGCCCCGTGCTGATGACTCTTAGTAGGAGCGGGCAAGCTCGCTCCTACAGCCATTCGCCGAACCGCATCGCTGTGCAGAAATCAGGATCGCCCCCCGGACCGCCACCACAGGCTCGCGGGGTTTGGCCAAGACGGCCGGAGGGCGATGCGCGCTCAGGCTCAGCCCTGGCTGGTGCTGCCGCCCCATTCGAGGAAGCGGACCTTGTGGGTCTCGCCGTTGTGATCCTGGTAGACCATGTATGCCGGCACGATGCCGACCTTGCCGGAGTTGTCGGTGCGGTGCAGGACCTTGTCGACGTCCAGGGACATGCCGTAGTGGTATTCGGTGACCGGCAGCTCGGCGCCGGGGTTCTTGATTGCGTCCTGGGCAAAAGCCATCGGGGCGAGGCTGGAGATGACAGCCGACACGACAGAGGCAAGCTTCATTCTTTGTTTCCTCGGTAAAGGGCCCTTCGGGTCCCTTGAATGGGTTTGAAAGCCCCACCGGGGAGCACTGGCATCGATGATGTCTGTCCTGGGGTCCAGACAGGACAGGGGACGATGCTTCAGGCGTCCATCAGGTGGCGGGGCACGGGAGTGATATTCCTCCTCGGGCTGCCCGCCGGGAAATTGATGTGCTTGCTAATGAAAATTGATGGAGGTGATGCGGCGCTCTGTCGCAGGCCTTTGCGGAAGATGCCGCGCTAGGGCTGCCAGTCGCGCCAGTGCTGGCAGTCGCCCCGGCAGCGGCCAGGGCAGGCGCAGCCGGTGCGGCTGCGCCCCGTGGCTTTCTCCATGCGCCGGGCAACCTCTTCGTCATCGGCGAAGGGCAGCATGCTGGCTTCCTCGATGCCGCGCTTGCGGTGCGCCCGCAGGCTCCAGCCGACGCCGAAGTACAGCGCCAGCAGGCCGCCCAGTCCCAGCAAGAGCGTCATCTCAGGCCATCCGTTCGGCGACGCGCAGGGCTTCCGGGCGTGCCTGGCGCACAGTCATCCAGGTGTTCCAGGCCATCAGCAGCATGCCGCCGAGGAACATCATGCCGCCGCTCATGCGTACCACGAAGCCGGGGTGGCTGGCCTGCAGCGCTTCGACGAAGGAGTAGGTGAGCGTGCCGTCGGCGTTCACCGCCCGCCACATCAGGCCCTGGGTGATGCCGTTGACCCACATCGAGGCGATGTAGAGGACCGTGCCGATGGTGGCCAGCCAGAAGTGTGCGTTGATCAGGCCGATGCTGTGCATCTGTTCGCGACCGAAGACCTTGGGAATCAGGTGGTAGAGCGAGCCAATGGAAATCATCGCGACCCAGCCCAGCGCGCCGGCATGGACGTGGCCGATGGTCCAGTCAGTGTAGTGGGACAGGGCATTGACGGTCTTGATCGCCATCATCGGACCTTCGAAGGTCGACATGCCGTAGAACGCCAGCGACACCACCAGGAAGCGCAGGATCGGGTCGGTGCGCAACTTATGCCAGGCGCCGGACAGCGTCATCATGCCGTTGATCATCCCGCCCCAGCTGGGCGCCAGGAGGATCAGCGACATCACCATGCCCAGCGACTGCGCCCAGTCGGGCAGGGCGGTGTAGTGCAGGTGGTGCGGGCCGGCCCAGATGTACAGAGTGATCAGCGCCCAGAAGTGCACGATGGACAGCCGGTAGGAATACACCGGGCGCCCGGCCTGCTTGGGCACGAAGTAGTACATCATCCCGAGGAAGCCGGTGGTGAGGAAGAAACCCACCGCGTTGTGCCCGTACCACCATTGCACCATGGCGTCGGTGGCGCCGGAATACACCGGGTAGGACTTGAACCAGTCCACCGGGATGGCCAGGTGGTTGACGATGTGCAGCATCGCCGTGACCAGGATGAAGGCGGCGAAGAACCAGTTGCCCACATAGATGTGCGAGGTCTTGCGCTTCATCAGCGTGCCGAAGAACACCACTGCGTAGGCGACCCAGACGATGGCCATCCACACCGCGCCGGTGAATTCGATCTCGGCGTATTCCTTGGTGGTGGTGTAGCCCAGCGGCAGGGTGATCATCATGGTCACGATCAGCGCCTGCCAGCCCCAGAAGGTGAAGGCGGCGAGGCTGTCGGAGAACAGCCGCGTCTGGCAGGTGCGCTGCACCGTGTAATAGCTGGTGGCGAACAGCGCACAGCCGCCGAAGGCGAAGATCACCAGGCTGGTGTGCAGCGGGCGCAGGCGCCCGAAACTGGTCCAGGGCAGGTCCAGGTTCAGTTGCGGCCAGACCAGCTGGGAGGCTATCAGAACCCCCATGGCCATGCCGACGACACCCCAGACCACCGTCATGATGGCGAACTGGCGGACCACCTTGTAGTTGTACGCCTGCTCCGTGCTTCTCGTGTTCATGCTCGATTCCCGCTTGTGACAGAACGTCCGGGCGCGCCATGGACTGCAAATCCGGCGCGTTCCGGTGAGCGGGCAATCTAGGAAAATGCGCGGGCAGGAAACAGATTCAGATAGGCCGCGCAAATACGGATCAGCGGCCGGCCTTACGGAATCAACCGATGTCCAGCCGCCCTGCGAGGAAATGCCGCAGGCGTTCCTGCAGGTAGTCCACCGCCTGGTCGTGGCCGAGGTATTCGCTGACCCGCATCAGGCGCCAGTACTGGCCTTCGTCACCGAAACGGATGGCCTCGAACTCGGCCTGTTCCAGGCGCGCCACCAGGAACCAGGCCCAGGGTGCTGGGCCATGGGTGGCGGGGTAGCGGCGCTGCCATTCGATGCGCTCCTCGTCCAGGCGCAGGGCGAACTCTTCCTCCAGTTCGCGCAGGGCGCATTGCGCCGGGGTTTCGCCGCCTTCGCGGCCGCCGCCGGGGAAATCCCAGCAGCCGGGATAGGGGATGCCGGGCTTTTCGTCGCGCTTGTAGACCACCAGTTGGCCGGCGTGGAACAGCGCGAGTTTGGCGCCGGTGAAGTCGTCTACGTGCTGCATGGACCTGTTCCCCGTGTGTCGTCGCGCAAGTCGGCTAGTCTTTCCCGTTCGCAGGCGGTGCTTTGCCGCGCACAAGCGCGTATGATGCGCGACCTTTTTCTTCGTTGCACGACACACCGGGAGGTGCCGAGATGAACGATTCGCACGAAAACACAGAACTGACCCCCGCTCCGGAAGGCGAGAAGCTGCAGAAAGTCCTTGCCCGCATGGGCGTGGGCTCGCGCCGCGACGTCGAAGCCTGGATCGAGGAAGGCCGCGTCAAGGTCAACGGCGCCGTGGCGACCCTTGGCCAGCGCGTGGGTGATCGCGACGCCATCGCCGTCGACGACCGCCTGCTCAAGCGCGAGAAGATCGAAGAGCACGTCCGTCGCGTACTGATCTACAACAAGCCCGAAGGCGAAGTCTGCACCCGCGACGATCCGGAAGGCCGCCCGACCGTGTTCGACCGCCTGCCGCGCCTGCGCAGCGGCCGCTGGATCAACGTCGGCCGCCTGGACATCAACACCACCGGCCTGCTGATGTTCACCACCGACGGTGAGCTGGCCAACCGCCTGATGCACCCCTCCTACGAGATGGACCGCGAGTACGCCGTGCGCGTGCGCGGCGAAGTCGACGAAGAGATGATCGAGCGCCTGAAAGCCGGCGTGATGCTCGAAGACGGCCCGGCCAAGTTCAGCGACATCCAGGAAGCTCCGGGTGGCGAAGGCTTCAACCACTGGTACCACGTGGTAGTGATGGAAGGCCGTAACCGCGAAGTCCGCCGCCTGTGGGAATCGCAGGGCGTGGTGGTCAGCCGCCTGAAGCGCGTGCGCTTCGGCCCGGTCTTCCTGACCTCCGAGCTGACCATGGGGCGTTACCGCGAAATGGGCCAGCGCGAGCTGGACATCCTCAGCGAGGAAGTCGGCCTGACGCCGATCGCCCTGCCGGCGGTCTCCACCAAGACCAAGGAAAAGGTCGAGCGCCAGGAGCGCAAGCTCGGCAAGAAGCTGGCGCCCAGCGAGCGTCCGGGCCGTGGCTCGCGTACCCGCACCGATCGCGCCGAAGGCGAGCGTCCGCAGCGTGCTCCGCGTCCGGCTGCTGGTGAGCGTCCGGCCCGTGCTCCGCGCGATTCGGACGAGCGTCCGGCTCGCGCACCGCGTGATGCAGGCGACCGTCCGGCGCGCGCCCCGCGTGGTGATTCTGCCGACAGCCGCGCTCCGCGCAAGCCGCGTGACGCCGGTGGCGATCGTCCTGCTCGCGCTCCGCGTGACGGCGCCGATCGTCCGGCCCGTGGTCCGCGCAGCGATGCCGGCGAAGGCCGCGCACCGCGCAAGGCGCCGAGCGACCGCCCGGCTCGCGAGAAAGGCGCCCCGCTGGCCGAGCGTCCCGGCAAGCCAGTCGCCCGCAAGCCGATCGCCAAGCGTCGTCCGCAAGCTGCCGGTGACGGCATGCGTCCGGGCTTCAAGCGCTAAGCGACAGCAGTAAATGAAGAAGGGCTCCTCGGAGCCCTTTTTTATTGCCTGCGAATTACCCGGATGGGCTCTTCGTAGGAGCGAGGCAGGCGTCAGCTGGCGCAGGCCAGCCGGTTGCGACCGTCGCGCTTGGCCTCGTAGAGGGCGTTGTCTGCCCGGCGCAGGAGATCGTCCACCGATTCGCCGCCATTGAGTGTCGCGCAGCCCAGGCTGATGGACAGCGGCAAGCGCTTGCCGTCGGCGGCCAGGTTCAGCTCCTCCACGGCAGTGCGAAGCCGTTCGCCCACCTGCACGGCGGAGACGCCGGGGGTGTTGGAGAGCAGCACGAGGAACTCCTCGCCGCCGAAGCGGAACACCATGTCGACGTTGCGCAGGCTGTTCTTCAGCGCCGTGGCCACGGCGCGCAAGGCGTCGTCGCCGACGCTGTGGCCGTGCTCGTCGTTGATCTGCTTGAAGTGGTCCAGGTCGAGCATGAGGATAGACAGCGGCAGCAGGTGCCGCCGGGCTACCTCGACCTCGCGGCCCAGGGTCTGGTCCATGGCGATGCGGTTGCCGGTGCCGGTCAGCGCATCGCGTAGTGCCGACTGCACGGCGGCGCGGTAGAGCAGGGCGTTGCGCAGGGGGTAGAGCAGGCAGGCCATCAGCGATTCCAGCTGCGACAGCTCGGCCTCGGAGAAGCGTCGGGCGCGGCGGAAGCTGATCTCGCCCAGGTATTCGCTGGCGTGGGTCAGGCGGTAGTCGGCGTTGTGTCGGGCCGCTTCGCCGAACTCCAGGCGCAGGTCGGCTCCGGCATGGGCGTAGGCCATGTACTCCACCGGCAGCATCTGCTGGATCTCGCGGAAGAACACCGCCAGGATGCGCTCGGCCTCCAGGCTCACCTGCAATTGCAGGTTCAGCTGCTGGCGCAATTCCAGCAGGTCCAGCGGACGCCGCGAGAGGGTGCGGGTGTCCTGGCTGGCTGCGCGCTGGAGCTTGGCAGCATCGAAATCGATGGTGTTGGACTGCTTGGGAGGAACCATGGCGGTGACCATTTTTACGGCGTTTGCGAAGGACAGAGCGATTTCCGTGCCAGGGCGCGGAAAGGCCTGAAAAGTCGCCGTATTGACCGACCGATGGTGGTCAGGGTTCCCGGGGGAGGAAGGTTTCGCCAGAAGTCTGGCGAAATAGTGGCACTTTGCCGGAGTGTTGCGCGAGGTGGAGCCGGAAAATTGGCGGAAAGCGGCGTGGTTGCTGGGCTGCAGGCCGACGCCGCTGGTACGTCAGTGCCGAATCTTCAGGGGCGGAATCAGTCCTGGGCGTTGAAGGCCTGGCCGTTCACGCCTTTGCTGTCCGGGCCCATGAGATACAGATAGACCGGCATGATCTCTTCGGGCGCCGGGTTGTTGTAGGCATTCTCGCCCGGATAGGCGTGGGCGCGCATGGCGGTCCGGGTGGCGCCGGGGTTGACGCTGTTGGCGCGCACGCTGGAGATGTCCTCGCACTCGTCCGCCAGCACCTGCATCAGGCCTTCGGTAGCGAACTTCGACACCGCGTAGGCGCCCCAGTACGCACGGCCCTTGCGGCCGACGCTGCTGGAGGTGAAGACCACCGAGGCGTCCTCGGAGAGCTTGAGCAGCGGCAGCAGGGTGTGGGTGAGGCTGAACATGGCGTTGACGTTCACCTGCATGACGCGGGTGAAGTTGTCGGTGGAAATCTGCTCGATGGGCGAGCGCAGGCCGAGGATCGAGGCATTGTGCAGCAGGCCGTCGAGCTTGCCGAACTCCTTCTCGATCATCGCCGCCAGCTCGTCGTACTGGTGCGGCAGGGTGGTTTCCAGGTTCAGCGGGATCACCACCGGTTCCGGATGGCCGGCGGCGAGGATCAGGTCATAGACCTCGTTGAGGTAGTCCTCGGTCTTGCCCAGCAGCAGCACAGTGGCGCCGTGGGCGGCGAAGGCGAGCGAGGCGGCCCGGCCGATACCGCGGCCGGCGCCGGTCACCAGGACCACGCGGCCCTTGAGCAGGTCGGGGCGGGCGGAATAGTCGAACATGGTTTCTCCTTGGCGGAGCCCGTCAGCGCGACGGGCTCCCGGGAATTCGGCTCAGCAGGAGCAGAGGGCGCGGTCCAGGACGGTGAGCAGGTCGCGGGGGGCATCGACGATGACGTCGGCGCCCCAGTGCGCGGGGTTGTCGTCCGGGTGGATATAGCCGTAGCGCACCGCTGCGGTCTTGGTCCCGGCGGCACGGCCCGACTCGATGTCGCGCAGGTCGTCACCGATGAACAGCACTTCGGACGGGTCGACCTTCAGCTGGCTGCAGGCCAGCAGGAGCATTTCCGGGTCCGGCTTGCTGTTCTTCACGTGGTCCGGGCAGACCAGCACGGCCGAGCGCTTGGCCAGGCCCAGCTGTTCCATGATCGGCGCGGCGAAGCGCACCGGCTTGTTGGTCACCACGCCCCAGATCAGGCGCGACTGCTCGATGCTCTCCAGCAGTTCGGCCATGCCGTCGTACGGACGGGTGAAGACGGCGCAGTGCTCCTGGTAGCGGTCGAGGAACTCCTGGCGCAGGGTCTCGAAGCCGGGGGCTTCCGGGTCCATGTCGAAGGTTGCTGCAACCATGGCGCGGGCGCCGCCGGAGACCACGTCCTGGATGCGCTGGTCATCGATCGGCGCGCGGCCATGGGCGGCGAGCATCGCCTGGCACACGGCGATGAAGTCCGGCGCGGTGTCCAGCAGGGTGCCGTCCATGTCGAAGAGAACCGCTCTGAGCATGCGACTCACTCCTCGCGCAGGGTCTGGATCATGTAGTTGACGTCAACGTCGTTGGCCAGCTTATAGTGCTTGGTCAGCGGGTTGTAGGTCAGACCGATGATGTCCTTGACCGCCAGGCCCGCGTCACGGGACCAGGCGCCCAGCTCGGAGGGGCGGATGAACTTCTTGAAGTCGTGGGTGCCGCGCGGCAGCAGGCGCATCACGTACTCCGCACCGACGATGGCGAACAGGTAGGCCTTCGGGTTGCGGTTGATGGTGGAGAAGAACACCTGGCCGCCGGGCTTGACCATCTTGTAACAGGCGCGGATGACCGAGGCCGGGGCCGGCACGTGTTCGAGCATCTCCAGGCAGGTCACCACGTCGAACTGCTCGGGCATCTCTTCGGCCAGGTCTTCGGCGGTGATGCGGCGGTATTCCACCGGCACGCCGGATTCCAGCTGGTGCAGCTGGGCGACCGCCAGGGGCGCTTCGCCCATGTCGATACCGGTGACGGTGGCGCCGCGCTGGGCCATGGCTTCGCTGAGGATGCCGCCGCCGCAGCCGACGTCGAGTACCTTCTTGCCGGCGAGGCTGACGCGCTCGTCGATCCAGTTGACCCGCAGCGGATTGATGTCGTGCAGGGGCTTGAACTCGCTTTCGCGGTCCCACCAGCGGTGGGCGAGGGCCTCGAATTTGGCGATCTCGGCGTGGTCGACGTTGCTCATGGTGTCCCTATTGATCAAAAAGCTGGAAACGAAGGCTGACTATGATGCCAGCTTCGTTCAATGGATGGGGCGCGGCATGACAGATTGTCGCAGCGCCGGCCCGAGCCGCCGCTGCGACAGAAAGCTCAGGCGCCAGCGATCTTGCGGCCCCACTCGCCAGCGACGGCGATCAGGCGCTCTTCGTCCAGGCGGGTGAGTTCGCCGTTGTCCAGCAGTTGTTTACCGCCGACCCACACGTGGCGCACGCAGTCGCGGCCGCTGGCATAAATGACCTGCGAGACCGGTTCGTACACCGGCTGCTGGGCCAGCCTGGAGAGATCGAAGGCGATGATGTCGGCGGACTTGCCCAGTTCCAGGCTGCCGGTCTCCTGCTCCATGCCCAGCGCGCGGGCGCCATTCAGGGTGGCCATGCGCAGGGCGCGGTGGGCGTCCAGTGCTGTGGCCTGGCCAGCCACTGCCTTGGCCAGCAGCGCGGCGGTGCGGGTTTCGCCGAGCAGGTCGAGGTCATTGTTGCTGGCGGCGCCGTCGGTGCCGATGGCGACGTTGACGCCGGCCTGCCATAGCCGCTCCACCGGGCAGAAGCCGCTGGCCAGCTTGAGGTTGGATTCCGGGCAGTGCACCACCGAGCTGTTGGTTTCCACCAGCATGGCCAGGTCTTCGTCGTTCACCTGGGTCATGTGCACGGCCTGGAAGCGCGGGCCGAGCAGGCCGAGGCGGTGCAGGCGGGCCAGCGGGCGCTCGCCGTCCTTTTCCAGCGCCTGCTGGACCTCGAAGGCGGTTTCGTGGACGTGCATGTGGATGCCGGCGTCCAGCTCCTCGGCGAGCATCAGGATGTTTTCCAGCTTGTCGTCGCTGACCGTGTAGGGCGCGTGCGGGCCGAAGGCGACCTTGATGCGCGGGTGGTGCTTGAGGTCGTCGCGCAGCGCCAGCCCCTGGCGGATCGCGTCGTCGGCGTCACGGGCGCCGGGCACCGGGAAGTCCAGCACCGGCACGCTGATTTGCGCGCGCACGCCGGCCTTGTGCACCACCTCGCAGGCGACCTGCGGGAAGAAGTACATGTCCGAGAAGCAGGTGATGCCGCCCTTGAGCTGTTCTGCGATGGCCAATTCGGTGCCGTCACGGACGAAGTCCTCGCTGACCCATTTGGCTTCCGCCGG
This sequence comes from Pseudomonas sp. PDM18, assembly GCF_014852585.1. GTDB lineage: Bacteria > Pseudomonadota > Gammaproteobacteria > Pseudomonadales > Pseudomonadaceae > Pseudomonas. Next base: position 128,816 of record NZ_JACVBX010000004.1, read on the forward strand.
CCAGATGTGTTCCTGCAGCCAGGTCATCAGTGCCAGGTCGTCCGCCAGGCCGCGGAACAGGCTCATCGCCGCGTGGCCGTGGGCATTGATCAGCCCGGGGGAGAGCAGCATGCCCGGCAGCTCGCGGGTTTCCGTGGCCGGATGGCGCAGTGCTTCGGCGCGCGGGGCGAGCAGGGCGATGCGGCCGTCGCGGATGCCCAGACCGTGGTCGCGCAGGACGACGCCGGCGGGCTCCACGGGGACGATCCAGGTGGGGAAGAGCAGCAGGTCGAGCGGGACTTTTTCGGTCGGCATGAAGCGCATCCTGGGCGCGTGGATAAAGGCGCCGAGTATAGCCGAGCAGCGGGGCTTCAGGCTCGGTATACTCGGCCGTTTCCCGGTGTTTCCGGGGTGATTCCCGTGGTGCCGGAGCGGCCCGCGATTCCATTGAAATGAAGAGGTGTTCCATGCGTGAGCGACTGTTGGCGGCCGAACGGGTCACGGCCATTGATTGGCGCAAGGGCACACTCCGTCTGCTGGATCAGCGTCTGTTGCCGCTGGAGGAAACCTGGCTGTCGTACGAGACCGCCGAAGGCGTAGCCGACGCCATTCGCCAGATGGTCGTGCGCGGCGCGCCGGCCATTGGCATCGCCGCCGCCTATGGCCTGGTGCTGGGGCTGCGTGCCCGTGTGGCCGCTGGTGGTGACTGGCGCGCGGCGCTGGAAGAAGACTTCACCGTGCTGGCCGAGTCGCGTCCGACTGCGGTCAACCTGTTCTGGGCGCTGAATCGCATGCGCGACCGTCTTGAGCGCCTGAAGCCGGGCGAAGACCCGATGCCGCTGCTGGAAGCCGAGGCCGTAGCCATCCATGAAAGCGACCGCGAGGCGAACCTGACCATGGCCCAGTTGGGCGTGGACCTGATCCGCAAGCACCATGGCGGCCCGCAGAAGATCCTCACCCACTGCAATACCGGCGCCCTGGCCACCGGTGGCTTCGGCACCGCACTGGGCGTGCTGCGCGCGGCGCACCTGGAAGGGCTGATCGAGCGAGTCTACGCCGACGAGACCCGCCCCTGGCTGCAGGGCGCTCGCCTGACTGCCTGGGAGCTGGCCAACGAGGGCGTGCCGGTCACCCTGAACGTGGACTCGGCCGCCGCGCACCTGATGAAGACCGAAAGCATCACCTGGGTCATCGTCGGCGCCGACCGCATCACCGCCAACGGCGACGTCGCCAACAAGATCGGCACCTACCAACTGGCGGTCACCGCCATGCACCACGGCGTTCGCTTCATGGTGGTGGCGCCCAGTTCGACCATCGACATGGGCCTGGAAAGCGGCGAGGACATCCCGATCGAGGAGCGCGACGGTCGCGAACTCCTGGAAATTGGCGGCAAACGTGTCGCTGCTGACGTCGAAGCCTTCAATCCGGTATTCGATGTGACCCCGGCCGACCTGATCGATGCCATCGTGACCGAGCGCGGCGTCGTCGAACGTCCGGACACCGAGCGCATGGCCCAGCTGATGAGCCGCAAGCGCCTGCACTGACGGGGTCTGCGGCAATTCATCGAGGGGCTTGGCCGAGGGTAGGGTTTGACCCGGGCTTGTGGTAAGCTCCGACGGTTCTTGATGGGGCATTTTTTCGCCCCCCACAGCATCGCGGATCAACGGCCAAGTCGTTGATTTGTAGAGAGTCGGTGGCGCTTTGATGGCGCGCCGCGCTCCGCCGGGCTCAGGACGGGCCTGGTGGAGTCACATTTGAAAAAGGAACCAGGCTTCTCATGGGCGAACTGGCCAAAGAAATCCTCCCGGTCAACATCGAAGACGAACTCCGACAGTCCTACCTCGATTACGCCATGAGCGTGATCGTCGGTCGTGCCCTGCCCGATGCGCGCGACGGCTTGAAGCCCGTGCATCGCCGCGTCCTGTACGCCATGAGCGAACTGGGCAACGACTGGAACAAGCCCTACAAGAAGTCCGCCCGTGTGGTCGGCGACGTGATCGGTAAGTACCACCCGCACGGCGACACTGCGGTGTACGACACCATCGTCCGCATGGCCCAGCCGTTCTCGCTGCGCTACATGCTGGTCGACGGCCAGGGCAACTTCGGTTCGGTGGACGGCGACAACGCTGCAGCCATGCGATACACCGAAGTGCGCATGTCCAAGCTCGCCCATGAGCTGCTGGCGGACCTGGACAAGGAAACCGTCGACTGGGTGCCCAACTACGACGGCACCGAGCAGATCCCGGCGGTCATGCCGACTAAGATCCCGAACCTGCTGGTCAACGGCTCGAGCGGTATCGCCGTGGGCATGGCGACCAACATTCCGCCGCACAACCTCACCGAGGTGATCGACGGCTGTCTGGCGCTGATGGACAACCCCGAGCTGTCCATCGATGACCTGATGCAGTACATCCCCGGCCCGGACTTCCCGACCGCGGGCATCATCAACGGCCGTGCGGGCATCATCGAGGCCTATCGCACCGGTCGTGGTCGCGTCTATATCCGTGCCCGCGCCACCATCGAGGACATGGAGAAGGGCGGCAACCGCCAGCAGATCATCATCACCGAGCTGCCCTACCAGCTGAACAAGGCCCGTCTGATCGAGAAGATCGCCGAGCTGGTGAAAGAGAAGAAGATCGAAGGCATCACCGAGCTGCGCGACGAGTCCGACAAGGACGGCATGCGCGTGGTCATCGAGCTGCGTCGCGGCGAAGTGGGCGAGGTCGTGCTGAACAACCTCTACGCCCAGACCCAGCTGCAGAGCGTCTTCGGCATCAACGTGGTGGCCCTGGTTGACGGCCAGCCGCGCACGATGAACCTCAAGGACATGCTCGAGGTGTTCATTCGTCACCGCCGTGAAGTGGTGACCCGCCGGACCGTCTACGAGCTGCGCAAGGCTCGCGAGCGCGGCCATATCCTCGAAGGCCAGGCCGTCGCCCTGTCGAACATCGACCCGGTAATCGAGCTGATCAAGACCTCGCCGACCCCGGCCGAGGCCAAGGAGCGTCTGATCGCCACCGGCTGGGAATCCAGCGCCGTGGAAGCGATGGTCGAGCGCGCTGGCGCCGATGCCTGCCGTCCGGAAGACCTGGACCCGCAGTACGGCCTGCGTGACGGCAAGTACTTCCTGTCACCGGAACAGGCCCAGGCCATCCTGGAACTGCGCCTGCACCGCCTGACCGGCCTGGAGCACGAGAAGCTCCTGTCCGAGTACCAGGAAATCCTCACCCTGATCGGCGAGCTGATCCGCATCCTGACCAGCCCCGAGCGCCTGATGGAAGTCATCCGCGAGGAACTGGAGAAGGTCAAGGCTGAGTTCGGCGACGCCCGCCGCACCGAGATCGTCGCCTCGCAGATGGACCTGACCATCGCCGACCTGATCACCGAAGAAGAGCGCGTGGTGACCATCTCCCACGGCGGCTACGCCAAGTCCCAGCCGCTGGCCGCCTACGAGGCCCAGCGTCGCGGTGGCAAGGGCAAGTCCGCCAGTGGCGTGAAGGACGAGGACTACATCGAGCACCTGCTGGTCGCCAACAGCCACGCCACCCTGCTGCTGTTCTCCAGCAAGGGCAAGGTCTACTGGCTGCGCACCTTCGAGATCCCGGAAGCCTCGCGTACCGCCCGTGGCCGTCCGCTGGTGAACCTGCTGCCGCTGGACGAGGGCGAGCGCATCACCGCGATGCTGCAGATCGACCTGGAAGCCGTGCGCGCCCAGTTCGCCGGCGACGACAACGATGACGACGACGTGGTTGCCGAGCAGGTCGCCGAAGTGGTGGAAGCCGAAGAGGCCGAAGAGGGCGACGACGCCGACTTCAGCCAGGACGAGCCGACCGGCGCGTACATCTTCATGGCCACCATGAAAGGCACCGTCAAGAAGACCCCGCTGATCCAGTTCACCAAGCCACGTTCCAACGGCCTGATCGCCCTGAAACTGGAAGAGGGCGACTCGCTGATCGCCGCCGCCATCACCGACGGTTCGAAGGACGTGATGATGTTCTCCGACGCCGGCAAGGTGATCCGCTTCAAGGAAAGCAAGGTGCGCATCATGGGCCGTAACGCCCGTGGCGTGCGCGGCATGCGCCTGGCCGAAGGCCAGCGCATCATCTCCATGCTGATCCCCGAGTGCCGCGAAGCGCAGATCCTCAGCGCCTCCGAGCGTGGCTACGGCAAGCGCACCCCGCTGGCCGACTACCCGCGTCGCGGTCGTGGTGGCCAGGGCGTGATCGCCATGGTGATCAACGAGCGTAACGGCAACCTGGTGGGCGCCGTGCAGGTGCTGGATGGTGAGGAGATCATGCTGATTTCCGACCAGGGAACCCTGGTGCGTACCCGTGTCGACGAAGTCCGCGGCGCTGGCCGTAACACCCAAGGCGTTATCCTCATCAAGCTCGCCGCCGACGAAACCGTCGTGGGCCTGGAGCGGGTGCAGGAGCCGACCGTGGTGGAAGGCGAAGACGACGTCATCGATGGTGAAATCGTCGAGGGCGAAGTGTCGGAAGAAAACCCAGAAGCAGGCGAAGCTGCGGCTGAAGAAGCCCCGCAGGCCAGCGAAGACTGATAGCGAGAGTGGATGTGAGCAAGCGAGCCTTTAACTTCTGCGCCGGTCCCGCGGCGCTTCCCACCGAGGTGCTGGAGCGCGCCCGCGCCGAGTTGCTGGATTGGCAGGGCAAGGGCCTGTCGGTCATGGAAATGAGCCACCGTAGCGACGATTACGTGGCCATCGCCGAGAAGGCCGAGCAGGACCTGCGCGACCTGATGGGCGTGCCGTCGAACTATAAGGTGCTGTTCCTGCAGGGCGGCGCCAGCCAGCAGTTCGCCGAGATCCCGCTGAACCTGCTGCCCGAAGATGGCGTGGCGGACTACGTGGAAACCGGTATCTGGTCGAAGAAGGCCATCGAAGAGGCTCGCCGCTACGGCAACGTCAACGTGGTTGCCAGCGCATCCAAGTACGACTACTTCGCCATCCCCGGGCAGAACGAGTGGAACCTGTCCACGGACGCCGCTTACCTGCACTACGCGTCCAACGAGACCATCGGCGGCCTGGAATTCGACTGGATTCCGCAAGTCGGTGACGTCCCGCTGGTGGTGGACATGTCCTCGGACATCCTCTCCCGCCCGACCGACGTGTCGAAGTTCGGCTTGATCTACGCTGGCGCGCAGAAGAACATCGGCCCTTCCGGCCTGGTCGTTGTTATCGTTCGCGAAGACCTGCTGGGCCGCGCCCGCAGCATCTGCCCGACCATGCTCAACTACAAGGTCGCCGCTGATAACGGCTCCATGTACAACACCCCCGCGACCTACTCCTGGTACCTCTCCGGCCTGGTCTTCCAGTGGCTGAAGGAGCAGGGCGGCGTCGACGCCATGGAGCAGCGCAACCGCGCCAAGAAGGACATGCTGTACGGCTTCATCGACAACAGCGACTTCTACACCAACCCGATCCAGCCCAGCGCCCGCTCCTGGATGAACGTGCCGTTCCGCCTGGCCGACGAGAAGCTCGACAAGGCCTTCCTCGAAGGTGCCGACGCGCGCGGCCTGCTCAACCTGAAGGGCCATCGTTCGGTGGGCGGCATGCGTGCCTCCATCTATAACGCCCTGGGCCTGGATGCCATCGAAGCCTTGGTTGGCTACATGGCCGAGTTCGAGAAGGAGCATGGCTGATGAGCGACGCTGACCAGCTCAAGGCTTTGCGCGTACGCATCGACAGCCTCGACGAGAAGATCCTCGAGCTGATCAGCGAACGCGCCCGCTGCGCCACCGACGTGGCGCGCGTGAAGATGGCTGCCCTGCCCGAAGGCGAGAAGCCGGTGTTCTACCGGCCCGAGCGCGAGGCGTGGGTGCTCAAGCACATCATGGAGCTGAACAAGGGCCCGCTGGACAACGAGGAAGTCGCTCGTCTGTTCCGCGAGATCATGTCCTCCTGCCTGGCCCTGGAACAGCCGCTGAAAGTGGCCTACCTCGGCCCGGAAGGCACCTTCACCCAGGCCGCGGCGCTCAAGCACTTCGGCCATGCGGTGATCAGCACGCCGATGGCGGCTATTGACGAAGTGTTCCGCGAAGTCGCTGCCGGTGCGGTGAACTTCGGCGTGGTGCCGGTGGAAAACTCCACCGAGGGCGCGGTCAACCACACCCTCGACAGCTTCCTCGAGCACGACATGGTGATCTGCGGTGAGGTGGAACTGCGCATCCACCACCACCTGTTGGTAGGCGAGAACACCAAGACCAGCAACATCACCCGTATCTACTCCCACGCCCAGTCCCTGGCCCAGTGCCGCAAGTGGCTGGATGCGCACTACCCGAACGTCGAGCGCGTGGCGGTCTCCAGCAACGCCGACGCCGCCAAGCGGGTGAAGAGCGAGTGGAACAGCGCGGCGATTGCCGGCGATATGGCCGCCAACCTGTACGGCCTGGACAAGCTGCACGAGAAGATCGAGGACCGCCCGGACAACTCCACGCGCTTCCTCATGATCGGCAACCAGGAAGTGCCGCCCACCGGCGATGACAAGACTTCCATCATCGTCTCCATGCGCAACAAGCCGGGCGCTCTGCACGAGCTGCTGGTGCCGTTCCACAACAACGGCATCGACCTGACCCGCATCGAGACCCGCCCGTCGCGCAGCGGCAAGTGGACCTACGTGTTCTTCATCGACTTCGTGGGCCACCACAAGGACCCGCTGATCAAGGATGTCCTGGAAAAGATCAACAGCGAAGCCGTTGCCCTGAAGGTGCTGGGTTCGTACCCCAAAGCGGTTCTCTGAACCGACAGCCGCAAGCCAGGGCCGCAAGCTGCCGACACGTCGGTAGAAGGTTGATGGCTTGCGGCCCATAGCTTGAGGCTTTTAGCGATGTCGTGTGATTTCCTTGCCCTCGCCCAGCCAGGCGTGCAGAAACTTTCCCCCTACGTGCCCGGCAAGCCGGTCGATGAACTGGCCCGCGAGCTGAAGCTCGACCCCGCCGGCATCGTCAAGCTGGCCAGCAACGAGAACCCGCTGGGCCCGAGCCCGAAGGTCCTCGACGCCATTCGTGCCGAACTGGCCGAACTGACCCGCTACCCTGACGGCAACGGCTTTGAGCTGAAGAGTCGACTGGCCGCCCGTTGCGGCGTCGAGACCACGCAGGTCACCCTGGGCAACGGTTCCAACGACATTCTCGACCTGGTGGCCCGCGCCTACCTAGCCCCCGGCTTGAACGCCGTGTTCAGCCAATACGCCTTCGCCGTTTACCCGATCTCCACCCAGGCGGTTGGCGCTCAGGGCAAGGTCGTGCCAGCGAAAGACTGGGGCCATGACCTGGAAGCCATGCTGGCGGCCATCGACGCCAACACCCGCGTGGTCTTCATCGCCAACCCGAACAACCCCACCGGCACCTGGTTCGGTCCGGACGCGCTGGAGCGCTTCCTCTCGCAGGTGCCGCAGAATGTGCTGGTGGTGCTCGACGAGGCCTACATCGAGTACGCCGAAGGCGAAGAACTGCCGGACGGCCTGAAGTACCTGACCCGCTACCCGAACCTGCTGGTTTCGCGCACCTTCTCCAAGGCCTATGGCCTGGCTTCGCTGCGGGTCGGCTACGCGATCTCCTCGGCGCAGGTCGCCGACGTGCTCAACCGCGTGCGCCAGCCGTTCAACGTCAACAGCCTGGCCCTGGCCGCCGCCTGCGCCGCGCTGGATGACGCGCAGTATCTGGCTGAAGGCAAGCGCATCAACGATGAAGGCATGACCCAGGTGGAAAGCGGCCTGCGTGCCTTGGACCTGCAATGGATTCCTTCCAAGGGCAACTTTATCGCCGTCGACCTCAAGCGTGATGCAGGGCCGATCTACCAGGCCCTGCTCGCCGAAGGCGTAATCGTCCGTCCTGTGGGCGGCTACGGCATGCCGCAGCACCTGCGCATCTCCATTGGCCTGCCGGCCGAGAACGCCCGTTTCCTCCAAGCGCTCGCCAAGGTGCTTGCCCGTGCCTGATGTCCAGCCGCACAAGCTGCGCCGACTGGTGGTGGTGGGGCTGGGCCTGATCGGCGGCTCCTTCGCCAAGGGCATCCGCGAAAAGGGCCTGTTCGAGGAAGTAGTCGGCGTCGACCGTGACCCGCAGACCCGTCGCCTGGCGGTGGAGCTGGGCGTGGTAGACCGCTGCGAGGAAAGCCTTGCCGCCGGTTGCCGCGAGGCCGATGTGATCCAGCTCGCCGTGCCGATCCTGGCCATGGAGAAGGTTCTCGGCGAACTCGCCACCCTCGACATCGGTAACGCGATCCTCACCGATGTGGGCAGCGCCAAGGGCAACGTGGTGCGCGCCGCGAAAGCGGTATTCGGCGGCATGCCGGCGCGCTTCGTGCCCGGCCATCCCATCGCCGGCTCCGAGCAGAGCGGCGTGGAAGCGGCCAACGCCAAATTGTTCCGCCGTCATAAAGTCATCCTCACGCCGCTGGATAATGCCGACGCGGACGCGATCCAGTGCGTCGAGAGCCTCTGGCGCGAGCTGGGTGCGGATGTCGAGCAGATGGCCGTCGAGCACCACGACGAAGTCCTCGCTGCCACCAGCCACCTGCCGCACCTGCTGGCCTTCACGCTGGTCGACTCGCTGGCCAAACGCAGCGAGAATCTGGAAATCTTCCGCTACGCCGCTGGCGGCTTCCGCGACTTCACGCGGATTGCCGGCAGCGACCCGGTGATGTGGCACGACATCTTCCTCGCCAACCGCGAGGCGGTGCTGCGCATCCTCGACGTATTCCGTGACGACCTCGATGATCTGCGCGAGGCCGTCGACAAAGGGGACGGGCAACAACTGATGGGCGTCTTTACCCGCGCCCGTGTTGCCCGCGAGCATTTCAGCAAAATCCTGGCCCGTCGGGCCTATGTGGACGCCATGCACAACAATGACCTGATTTTCCTGGCCCAGCCGGGTGGCCGCCTTTCCGGACGTGTTCGCGTACCGGGTGACAAGTCCATTTCCCACCGCTCGATCATGCTCGGCTCCCTCGCCGAAGGCACGACCGAGGTGCAAGGCTTCCTCGAGGGTGAAGATGCCCTCGCCACCATCCAGGCGTTCCGCGACATGGGCGTGGTCATCGAAGGCCCGCACCACGGCCGCGTGACCGTTCACGGCGTTGGCCTGCACGGCCTGAAGACCCCGCCCGGCCCGATCTACCTGGGCAACTCCGGCACCTCCATGCGCCTACTCAGCGGCCTGCTGGCCGCCCAGCCGTTCGACACCACCCTGACCGGTGACGCCTCGCTGTCCAAGCGTCCGATGAACCGCGTCGCCAAGCCGCTGCGCGAGATGGGTGCGGTGATCGAGACCGGCCCCGAAGGTCGTCCGCCGCTGACCATCCGTGGTGGCCAGAAGCTCACCGGCATGCACTACGACATGCCGATGGCCAGCGCCCAGGTGAAGTCCTGCCTGCTGCTCGCCGGCCTGTATGCCGCTGGAGAAACCTCCACCACCGAGCCGGCTCCGACCCGCGATCACACCGAGCGTATGCTGCGCGGCTTCGGCTACCCGGTCGACGTCGAAGGCGCCACCGCCCGCGTCGAGTCCGGCCACAAGCTCAGCGCCACCTCAATCGAAGTGCCGGCCGATATTTCCTCGGCGGCCTTCTTCCTGGTCGCCGCGAGCATCGCCGAAGGTTCCGACCTGACCCTGGAGCACGTCGGCATCAACCCGACCCGCACCGGCGTCATCGACATCCTCAAGCTCATGGGTGCCGACATCACCCTGGAAAACCAGCGTGAAGTGGGCGGCGAGCCGGTTGCCGACATCCGCGTGCGTTCGGCCAAGCTCAAAGGCATCGATATTCCCGAAGATCTCGTGCCGCTGGCCATCGACGAGTTCCCGGTACTCTTCGTCGCCGCCGCCAACGCGGAAGGCCGCACCGTCCTGCGCGGCGCGGAAGAGCTGCGGGTGAAGGAATCCGACCGCATCCAGGTCATGGCCGACGGCCTGCTGGCCCTGGGCGTGAAGTGCGAGCCGACCCCGGACGGCATCATCATCGACGGCGGCAGCTACGGCGGCGGCGAAGTCTGGAGCCACGGCGACCATCGCATCGCCATGTCCTTCAGCGTGGCCTCCCTGCGTGCCGGCGCGCCGATCCGCATCCACGACTGTGCCAACGTCGCGACCTCCTTCCCGAACTTCCTCGGGCTGGCGTCCGGCGCGGGCATCCGTGTTGCCGAGGAGAAGAACTGATGAACGGCGAATGGCCGGTCCTCGCCATCGACGGCCCCAGCGGCTCGGGCAAGGGCACCGTCGCCGGCCTGCTGGCCAAGCGCCTGGGCTGGAACCTGCTGGACTCCGGCGCGCTCTATCGCCTGCTGGCGTTCGCCGCCGGTAACCACGGCATCGACCTGACCAACGAGGAAGCCCTCAAGGTCCTCGCCGCGCATCTGGACGTGCAGTTCACCCACGCCAAGGGCGGGCAGGGCCAGCACATCATCCTCGAAGGCGAGGATGTCACTGACGTGATCCGTACAGAGCAGGTAGGCGCGGGCGCCTCGCAGGTTGCCGCACTGCCGGCGGTCCGCGATGCGCTGCTGCAGCGTCAGCGTGCCTTCCTCGAAGCGCCGGGCCTGGTGGCCGATGGTCGCGACATGGGCACGGTGGTCTTCCCCAGCGCTCCGCTGAAGATATTCCTCACCGCTTCCGCCGAGGAGCGCGCCCGTCGCCGCTACCTGCAACTCAAGGGCAAGGGCATCGACAGCGACCAGGCGCAACTGGCCGAGGAAATCAGCGCCCGCGACGAGCGCGACAGCCAGCGTGCCGTCGCTCCGCTGAAGCCTGCCGAAGGTGCCATCCTGGTGGACTCCACCTCGATGAGCATCGACGAAGTAGTGGATAACATCCTCGCCGAGGTTTCGCGCTTGGGGCTGGCGGACTAGTCGAATCGGGAAACGAAAATCCCCGGCCATTCCGGGGGTTTTTCTTTTCGGATAAGGATACTCGTAGGAGGGATCTGACGGGCGGTTCTCCCAACTTGCCAGCCTGGGCGAAAATGGAAGATTGAGGCTGGAGTGGCGAAGATCGGTGGAAACCAGGGTCATCGATTGACGCAATCGGGATCCGTTGCTACCATTCCAGACCTTGTATCGGGAGGGTTTCGTCCATATTGAGCGAAACCTTCCCTTAAAATCTGAATGTGGAGCATCCGTTTCGGCGGGTGCAACAGGGGGCCGGCGGGATACCAGTCTCGATCCCGCTGGCTTCTTTTTCATCACTTGACCGTGTCTGCTGGTGGCGCGGAATCGGGCTTACAAGCCTTTGACTACAGGTATAGACATGAGCGAAAGCTTCGCAGAACTCTTTGAAGAAAGTCTGAAATCCCTCGACATGCAGCCGGGTGCAATCATCACCGGCATCGTGGTCGACATCGATGGTGACTGGGTCACCGTCCATGCCGGTCTGAAATCCGAGGGCGTCATCCCGGTCGAGCAGTTCTACAACGAACAGGGCGAGCTGACCATCAATGTGGGTGACGAAGTCCACGTTGCGCTTGACGCGGTAGAAGATGGCTTTGGTGAAACCAAGCTGTCCCGCGAAAAAGCCAAGCGTGCCGAGAGCTGGATCGTTCTGGAAGCTGCTTTCTCTGCCGACGAAGTGGTCAAAGGCGTCATCAACGGCAAGGTCAAGGGTGGCTTCACCGTTGACGTCAACGGCATCCGCGCGTTCCTGCCGGGTTCGCTGGTCGACGTGCGTCCGGTGCGTGACACCACTCACCTGGAAGGCAAAGAGCTCGAGTTCAAGGTCATCAAGCTGGACCAGAAGCGCAACAACGTTGTCGTTTCCCGTCGCAGCGTCCTGGAAGCCGAAAACAGCGCCGAGCGCGAAGCTCTGCTGGAATCGCTGCAGGAAGGCCAGCAGGTCAAAGGTATCGTCAAGAACCTCACCGACTACGGTGCGTTCGTTGACCTGGGCGGCGTCGATGGTCTGCTGCACATCACCGACATGGCCTGGAAGCGTATCAAGCATCCGTCGGAAATCGTCAACGTTGGCGACGAGATCGATGTCAAGGTTCTGAAGTTCGACCGCGAGCGCAACCGCGTATCCCTGGGCCTGAAGCAACTGGGCGAAGACCCATGGGTTGCCATCAAAGCCCGTTACCCGGAAGGCACCCGCGTTACCGCGCGCGTCACCAACCTCACCGACTACGGCTGCTTCGCCGAGCTGGAAGAGGGCGTGGAAGGCCTGGTACACGTCTCCGAAATGGACTGGACCAACAAGAACATCCACCCGTCGAAAGTCGTTCAGGTTGGCGACGAAGTGGAAGTTCAGGTTCTGGACATCGACGAAGAGCGTCGTCGTATCTCCCTGGGCATCAAGCAGTGCAAGTCCAACCCGTGGGAAGACTTCTCTGGCCGCTTCAACAAGGGCGACAAGATCTCCGGCACCATCAAGTCGATCACCGATTTCGGTATCTTCATCGGCCTGGAAGGCGGCATCGACGGTCTGGTTCACCTGTCCGACATCTCCTGGAACGAAGTTGGCGAAGAAGCCGTTCGCCGCTTCAAGAAGGGCGACGAGCTGGAAACCGTCATCCTCTCCGTTGATCCGGAGCGCGAGCGCATCTCCCTGGGCATCAAGCAGCTGGAAGACGATCCGTTCTCCAACTACGCCTCGCTCAACGAGAAAGGCACCATCGTTCGCGGCACCGTGAAGGAAGTTGACGCCAAAGGCGCTGTCATCAGCCTGGGCGGCGAAATCGAAGGCGTTCTGAAAGCCTCCGAAATCAGCCGTGACCGCGTTGAAGACGCTCGCAACGTTCTGAAAGAAGGCGAAGAAGTCGAAGCCAAGATCATCAGCATCGACCGTAAGAGCCGCGTCATCTCCCTCTCCATCAAGTCCAAGGACGTTGATGACGAGAAAGATGCGATGAAAGAACTGCGCACCAAGCAAGACGTAGAAAACACTGGTCCGACCACCATCGGTGATCTGATCCGTGCTCAGATGGAGAACCAGGGCTAATCCCTGATTCACCATCCAAGGAAAAGGGCGACTTCGGTCGCCCTTTTTCGTTTCTGCCTTTCACAGGGCGCGGGCGCGCAGCGCTTTTCCTACGCTGAGACTGACGCTATGTTGCCTGCCCCGTTCCGGTCGCCTTTTCCATGCCTTACCTGCTTTTCGTCACCGTCCTCTGGGCGTTCTCCTTCAGCCTGATCGGCGAGTACCTCGCCGGGCAGGTCGACAGCTATTTCGCCGTGCTGACCCGTGTGGTGCTGGCCGGCCTGGTGTTCCTGCCGCTGACTCGCTGGCGCGGCGTGGAGCCGCGCTTCATCGCCGGCGTGATGCTGGCGGGCGCGCTGCAGTTCGGCATTACCTATGTCTGTCTCTACCAGAGCTTCCGCGTGCTGACGGTGCCGGAAGTGCTGCTGTTCACCGTGCTGACGCCGCTGCACGTGGCACTCATCGATGACGCGCTGAACCGCCGCTTCAACGCCTGGGCGCTGCTGGCTGCCGCCGTTGCGGTGCTGGGCGCCGGGATCATTCGTTATGACGGCGTCAGCGGCGACTACATCCAGGGCTTCCTGCTGCTGCAGCTGGCCAACGCGACCTTCGCAGCGGGGCAGGTGTTCTACAAGCACCTGGTGCAGCGTTATCCCTCGGATATCCCGCAGTACCGTCGCTTCGGCTACTTCTTCGTCGGCGCGCTGTTGATCGCGCTGCCGGGCTGGCTGCTGTTCGGCAATCCGCAGAAGCTGCCAACCACCGACCTGCAGTGGGGTGTGCTGGTGTGGATGGGCCTGCTGGCCACCGCGTTGGGACAGTTCTGGTGGAACAAGGGCGGCACGATGGTGGATGCCGGCACCCTGGCAGTGATGAACAACCTGCACGTACCAGTGGGCCTGCTGATCAACCTGCTGATCTGGAACGAGGCCGCCGACCTGCCGCGCCTGGCGTTGGGTGGTGCGGTGATCGTCGCGTCGCTGGGTGTCAACCGCTTCGGCCTGCGCCGCCAGAAGGAGCGTTTCGCATGAACATCTCCGGACGTGGTGTAGCGCTGTCCCTGGCGTCTTCCGTGCTGTTCGTGACCCTGCCGGGTTACATCCACTCGCTGGAGCCGCTGACCAGCATCCAGGTGATTGCTCACCGAGTGGTCTGGTCGATTCCCATGGTTCTGCTGCTGGTGCTGTTCACCCGCCAGGGCGGCGTGCTGCGCGACGCGGGCCGGCGCCTGCTGCGCGAGCCGTGGCTGCTGGCGTGCTTCCCGCTGACGGCGGCGATGATGCTGATCCAGTGGGGCGTGTTCATCTGGGCGCCTATGGTCGGGCGCACGTTGGAGCTGTCGCTGGGCTACTTCCTGCTGCCGCTGACCATGGTGCTGTGCGGCCGGGTGTTCTACGGCGAGCGCCTGACCACGCTGCAGGCCATCGCCGTTGCCTTCGCACTGGCGGGCGTGCTGCACGAGCTTTGGCTGACCCGCGCATTTTCCTGGTTCACCCTGATCACGGCACTGGGCTATCCGCCGTACTTCATGCTGCGCCGCAAGATGGCGGTGGATTCGCTGTCGGGCTTCGTCTTCGAGATGATCGTGCTGCTGCCGTTCGCCCTGGCGACCCTGTGGATAACCGATAGCGGCCAGGTGCTGGAGGAGGTGCCGCGCCTGTGGGCTCTGCTGCCGCTGCTGGGACTCATCAGCGCGCTGGCGTTCGGCGCAATGATGGCCGCCAGCCGGCTGCTGCCCATGGGGCTGTTCGGGATTCTGAGTTACGTCGAGCCGGTGCTGCTGTTCGCCATCGCCGTGCTGTTCCTGGGCGAGGCGTTCAACCCGGCGCAGATCTGGACCTACGGGCCGATCTGGATCGCCGTGCTGCTGACCGGTTGGGATAGCGCGCGACTGCTGCGCCGACAGGCGCGTCGCGGCCTGTAAGCGAAGGGATAGAGGCGAGGAGCCAGCGCTCTCCCGCAAGGGGAGAGCGCTCGGCATCAGTCGAAGCGACCGCCGACGTCAGCCTTGGCCAGGGTTTCCGGCAGGATGCGGCGGGCAGCGGTGTAGTGCTTCTTCCAGTAGTCGCCGCTGAGGTCGGAGACGCGGACCTTCTGGCCGCGGCGTGGCGCGTGGACGAACTGGTTGTCGCCGACGTAGATGCCGACGTGGTCGACATTGCGGCGGTTGTGGATACGGAAGAACACCAGGTCGCCGGGCTGCAGGTCGTCGCGTGCCACTTTCGAGTTGCCACGCATGCTGAACATCTGCTGGGCGGTACGCGGCAGGTCGACTTCGTCTACGTTCTGGAACACGTAGTTCACCAGGCCGCTGCAATCGAAGCCGCGCTTGGGCGAAGTGCCGCCCCAGCGGTAAGGCGTACCGATCATGCTGTAGGCACGCTGGGTAACCTGGTGCGCCTCGCTCTTGGTCTGCTTGACGGGTTTGGCGTTGAAGGTCAGCAGGGCGCTGCCCTGGACCGGGACGCGGAGATCAACCGGGGCGGGTTGATAGGTTCGAGTGATCTTGTAGGAGGCGGTAGCCTCGGTAGCGACCAAAAAGGTCGCCAAGCCTATGGAAAGGCATGTCAAAAGGGTACTTCGCATTCGGCATGTCTTCTTGCTGGTTGATATCGCCCAGACTCCGCTGGATCGCCATTGTTGTCGGCGTGGTTTCCTTTGGTCCGCTCAAAAATTCCACGCATTCTGAACGACTTTTCATGACAGTTCGTACCGTCTGTCGATTCTGACTTTTCCCTTGTGACTTGCAGGGCGCTGCGTGACATGTGCTCCGACGCATCAGTCACGGCCTGACCTTATAGCCGGAAGCCCTATAAAACGGGGCTTTCCGCCTGGCGGCAGAAAACTGACGGGGTACTAGCCAGAAGCCAGTCGCTTAAGGCTTCTTAAGGAAAAACCCGACGAAGTGCAGGTGTTTGAGCTGAACGAATCAGCCCAGATGGGCAAGCAGAGCGGGAAGCACCTGTTCGCGCAGCAGTGGGGCGAGGTTGTGCGGGTAATCGCCGGTTGGGTCCAGCCAGGCGAGCTCTTCCAGCTCGGCGGCGGGCTGGACGGTGTGGGGCAGGGCGGCGACATAGACCTGCGCGTCGACGCGCACGTCCGGCTCATTGGCGGCCTCGGCCTGGAAATGGCCGAGCGGCGTCAGCGCAGAGATCGGCAGGTGCAGGTCGAGTTCTTCGCCCAGTTCGCGCAGTAGGGCCTGGACCGATGTCTCGCCGGGTTCGTGCTTGCCGCCGGGCAGCATGAAGGCCTGGGTGCCACGCTTTCGCACTAGCAGCAGGCGTCCGGCTTCATCTAGCAGGCAAGCGGCGGCGATACGAATGGTGGCGGTCATGGCGAGGGCGTTTCCTTCAGAACCTGGTAGCGCATCTGCACGATGCCGCTGGGGAAGCTGCGCTGCTCCAGCAGCTGCAGGCGTTGCTCGAGGCCGATGCTGAACAGGGGAATGCCGGCGCCGAGCAGGTGCGGAATGATGCTGACGATCACCTCGTCGAGCAAGCCTGCGGCGAGGAAATTGCCCGCCAGACTGCCGCCGCCCACCAGCCAGATGCGCTCGCAGCCGCGCGCCTCCAGTGAGGCGAGCGCGTCCACTGGTGTGTAGTGCTCCAGTTCCACCTGCGGCGCGGCCTTGGGCAGATGGTTGGAGCGGGTCATGACCAGCGCGGGTTTTTCCTGGTAGGGCCATTGGTCCTGCTTCAAGCAGAACAGGTAGGTGGCGCGGCCCATCAGGAGCCCGTCGATGCTGGCATAGAAGGCGTTGTAGCCGTGATCGTCGGCTTCGCTGCCGTAGCCTTCGAGCCAGTCCACGCTGCCGTCGGGGCGTGCGATGTAGCCGTCGAGGCTGGCCGCCACGTAATAAATGAGAGTCGATGGCACCTGTATTCTCCTTTTTGTCAGGCCCATCAGAGCATGGCATCGCCTTTGGTCCGGCGCCGGTACGTTTGTCGGGTTATTGACGCGGCGGGTCGCACACAGGGGCCGTCGGCAATAATTCCAGCGCGCCGGCTCGGCAAACATTAAGCTATGCAGCTATTTGGTCTTTACGTGATATCGAGGTCTGCCTTGTTCTCCCAATTCGCCCTCCACGAACGCCTGCTCAAGGCGCTCGATTCGTTGTCCTTCACCGAGCCGACCCCGGTCCAGGCCGCGGCCATTCCGAAGGCCCTGGAGGGACGCGATCTGCGGGTGACGGCGCAGACCGGCAGCGGCAAGACCGCCGCCTTCCTGCTGCCGCTGCTCAATCGCCTGCTCACCGAGGAGAAGCCCAAGAGCGGCGCCCGCGCGCTGATCCTGCTGCCGACCCGCGAGCTGGCCCAGCAGACCCTCAAGGAAGTCGAGCGCTTCGCCCAGTTCACCTACATCAAGGCCTGCCTGATCACCGGCGGCGAGGACTTCAAGGTGCAGGGTGCGCGTCTGCGCAAGAACCCGGAGATCATCATCGGCACCCCGGGTCGCCTGAACGAGCAGTTCAACGCCGGCAACTTGCCGCTGGGCGACGTTGAAGTGCTGATCCTCGACGAAGCCGACCGCATGCTCGACATGGGGTTCTCCGAGGACGTGCTCAAGCTCGCCGCACAGTGCCCGACCGAGCGCCAGACCCTGCTGTTCTCCGCCACCAGCGGCAGCGGCCTGCACGAGATGGTCGAGAAGGTCCTGCGAGAGCCTGAGGTCCTGCAGCTCAACCGCGTCAGCGAGCTGAACGAGGACGTCAGCCAGCAGGTGATCCTGACCGACCACGTTGGCCACAAGGAGCAGCTGCTGCAGTGGCTGCTGACCAACGAGACCTACGAGAAGGCCATCGTCTTCACCAACACCCGCGTTGCCGCCGACCGCCTGACCGGCCGCCTGATCGCCGCTGGCCACAAGGTCTTCGTGCTGCATGGCGAGAAGGACCAGAAGGATCGCAAGCTGGCCATCGAGCGCCTGAAGCAGGGCGCGGTAAAGATCCTCGTCGCCACCGACGTGGCCGCACGCGGCCTGGACGTCGACGGCCTGGACCTGGTGATCAACTTCGACATCCCGCGTCGCGGCGATGAGTACGTGCACCGCATCGGTCGTACCGGTCGCGCAGGCGCCGGCGGGGCGGCGATCTCGCTGGTGGGCCACGGCGATTGGAACCTGATGTCGAGCATCGAGCGCTACCTCAAGCTGCGCTTTGAGCTACGTGTCATCAACGAGCTGAAGGCCACTTACAAGGGGCCGAAGAAGGTCAAGGCTTCCGGCAAGGCCGCCGGTACCAAGAAGAAAAAGGACGATGCGAAGAAGACCGGTGGCAAGGCGGCGGCGAAGAAGAAGCCCGCTGCCAAGCGCAAGACCGGCCCGTCCAAGATTGTGAGCCAGGACGGCCTGGCGCCGCTCAAGCGCAAGAAGCCGGCTGCGGAATAAGTCATTCGCGTCACGCCGAACGCCTCCCCTGACCGGGAGGCGTTTTTGTTTGTGCGCCGCTAGCCCAGTGTGTCCGGCGGCGCTTCGTAGCTACCCGACTCGTAGCTCACCCCGTGGCGGATCACCGGCGGAGCGTCGCCCACGTGCAGACTGGTGACGTTGTCGATGATGGTCTTGTCCTCCAGGGTGAGGCGGTCGAGCATGCGCAGGTGACCGATCCAGTTGTCCACCAGGAACAGTTCCTGCCAGATTTCCGGGTTGCTCACGTCGAGGTAGAGCGCCCAGCGTTCCGCGCCGTTACGCAGACGCAGGCGGCGCAGGGGTTTGGCGGAGCGGACGAAGTCACGGGTGCGCTCGGCGGGAATCCGGTACTCGATGGACACCAGCACCGAGCCGCGCTCGGGGTTGAACACGAAGGTTGGCTGTCCCGGCACGCCGCCCGGTGCGCGGGCAATGCTGGTCGAATCGAGCTCCGGCAGCCGGGAGTTGTAGAGCAGCGCCACCGAGACCAGCAGCAGGCAGCCGGCGGCGATCAGTGCGCCCTGCACACCCATGGTTTCGGCGAAATGACCCCAGAGGAACGAGCCTGCTGCCAGGCCGCCATAGATCGCGGTCTGGTACAGCGCCAAGGCACGGGCCTTGACCCAGTCGGGCACGAGGATCTGCACGGCGGAGTTATAGGTGGCCACAGCGGCGATCCAGCAGGCGCCGCCCAGTACCAGCGCGGGGAAGATCACCCAGAGATTGTCGACCCAGCCGAGAATGAGCATGACCACCGCGAGCGTGGCGGCAGCGAAGCTGATCAGCCGGCTGCTGCCCAGCCATTGCCGCGCCTTGCTCACCATGGTGCTGGCGACGATGGCGCCCAGTCCCAGGGTGCCAAGCATGTAGCCGTACACCGAGGCGCTGCCGTCCGGGTTGCGGTGCGCCAGCAGCGGCAGCAATGCCCAGACGGCGCTGGCGGAGAGGCCGAACACCGCCGAACGCAACATCACCAGGCGGGTGACGCTGGAGTACTGGGTGAAGCGCAGCGCAGCGATCACGCCTTCGAAGATGTGCTCGGGCGGCAGGGTGCGTTTGGGCACGTCGCGGCGCCATTGCCAGATCGCCCAGATCAGCGCGGCGTAGCAGATGCAGTTGAACAGGAATACCCAGGATGCGCCGGTGGCCGACAGCAGCAGGCCGCCGATGGCCGGGCCGACGGCACGGGCGACGTTGTAGTTGACGCTGTTGAGCAGCACCGCATCGCCGAGCATGCGCGGCGGCACCTGCTCGTTCACCGCGGCCTGCCAGGCCGGGATGGTGATCGAGCTGCCCAGCGACAGCCAAAGGATCGACACGATCAGCATCAGCGGGTCGAGGTAGCCCATGAACGCCAGCACCGTCACCAGCGCGGCGCCGGAGAGTTCCACCGTTAGGCCGACCAGCATGATCTTGCGGCGGTCGTGGTTGTCGGCCAGCACGCCGGACATGATCGACAGCAGCACCAGTGGCAAGGCCGAGGCGACCTGGATCATCGCCACCATCAACGGGCTGGCATGGGCTTCGGTGACCACCCAGGCGGCGGCGACCGATTGCGCCCAGGTGCCCAGGTTGGCGAACAGGTTGCAGATCCAGATGATGCGGAACGCGGCGATGCTGAAGGGGGCGAGGACGCCGCTACGGGGTTCGGCTGGATCGGGCTTGAGGGGGAGGTCTTGCTTGGGTGAAACGGACTGCAGCATGGGGAAGCCCTTATTTCGAGTGGCTGGCACGCGCGCGCAACCGGTGCCTTTCCATGCCGGGCAAGTGTAGTGGCTGAGGCGGCATGCGCCATTGATGATGGTCAGCGATGGCGTTATCGGTGACATGCGCTGGCAAGCTTCGACAGTGCCGGAGTGGCTTCGGATTGATAGGCTGCGTCGGAATTTTCCGATTTGCATTGCCAATAAGAGCGAAGAGCCGATGAAGCGACTTTCCATCTGCCTGCCCACCTGCCTGCTGGCGGGGCTGCTGGCCCTGCCGCAAAGCCTCTGGGCCTGGTCCAATCACACACTGGGCAGCTATATCGCCTTGAAACAGTTGCCCGCAGTCGCCCAAGCGCCGGAAGTCGAGGTCGAGCCGCTGGAAAGCTTTGTCAGCCAGCAGCGCGCTGGCCTGGTGCAGTTGCTGGACGAGCAGGAGGCCTATGCCCGCGAGCACTTCCGCCAGTACCCGCCGCGCCCGGACGATCTGCGCCTGACTGAAGACGGTCGCGATGACCTGCGCAAGGCCTTCCTCATGGCGCTGCGCTTGAATCCCGAGATCAAGCTGGCCTCCGCCGTGCAGCCGCCGCCCGGTGGTGAGCTGCCGAGCGATTTGTTGCAGAAGCATGCGGCCCTGCAGCCGGCGGACGTGCTGGTGTTCCGCAACCTGTCGGGCTGGAACCAGTGGCGCTTCGTGCAACTGCAGGCGGGGGAAAAGATTCCTGCGCTGGACGTGCTGGCCAGCGCCGCCGATGAGCCGGACTTCGGCCACGACATCAACCTGTTCAGCGACAACCCCGGCGAAGCGGGGCAGCGCTACGGCTTCGGCCCCCAGCCGTTCGGTGACCCGCGTTACGAGTTCAGTTCCCAGGCGCCGTTCCACATGGGCTTCTACCACGAGGACGCCATTATCTTCGCCGGCGCGCCGTACCTGGAGCGCAACTGGCCGGAGTGGCGCGCCTACCAGTTCTACGGCCTGGCGCGCTTCGCCTTCGAGAAGGGCCATCCGTACTGGGGCTACCGTTTCCTCGGCTGGGCGATGCATTACATCCAGGACATGACCCAGCCCTACCACTCGACGCCGCTGCCGGGCGAGACCACCACCAGCATGCTGTGGACGGCGGGCAAGTCCATGGCCGGCTTCGATGCCGACAAGCAGGCGGCGATCCAGCGCGTGGCGGACCGGCATACGGGGGTGGAGCGTTACGAGGTGGACTGGCTGCGCGAGACGTTGCGTCTGGGCGGGCCGTCGCCGTTGCTGGCTGCCTATGCGGATGTCAGCGCGGATGGCACTTATCCGCCGTATTCGACCCAGTATCTGCGCGAGGTGGTGGCGAGCGAGTCCCATGCCCATGCGGCGGCGTTCGATGCGGCGATCGGCCATTGGCTGGAAAACGAGAAGGCGCCGGCGGGGGATTTCAGCGCGGGGAACTCACCGGAGCCGTTCCGCCACGACGAGGCGTTGGATGAACAGATTCTGCAATTGATCCGGCACTTCGGCGCGCACAGTCGCAACATCGCGAAGGCGGCCCTGCAGCCGTAAAGAGGGTTGGCATTCCCGCCGGGGCTGCGTGGGCCGCGGCGGGAGTGCGCAATTTGCTTAGCCGCCTGAGCAGCCGTTGCCCCACACCTGGTATTCGACGGTGTGGCGCTGACCGTTGGAGTCGTCGTAGGTCATGCGTGCCGGCACGATGCCGCATTCGTTGGATACGTCGGTGGTCGAGATGACCTGGGCAACGTCCAGTTTCATGTCGTAGGTGTACTGCTCCACGGCCGAGCTTGGCGCCTGGTCGGCGGCGTTCACCTGCTCGGCGAGGGCGAGCGAGGAGAAGCCTAGCATGGCCAGGATGACTACAGCTTTCATGAATTTACCTGCCTTGTTCCCGGAGTCCGGACGTGACGGGTCCGTGACGTTCAGCTGATGGCTGCATCGGGAAGCGTTGGGGAATGATGTCGGGTCTTGGGTGGTGTTGCGGCGCGCGCTGTAACAGCACGGAAATAATAGGATTTGCCTGACCTGAGTCATATATCCAGGCGCCAACAAGACTTCGTACTCAGAGGCAACAATCCAGGTGTGGCGAGGGTTTCAGGGGTGGTCGTGTGGCGGGAGGTCGCAGATTTCGGCATTTGCAGGAGTGACATCGCGGCGCTGGGGCTTCCCCCTCACCCCAGCCCTCTCCCGGAGGGAGAGGGAGCTGATCGTGCCAGCTGACACTGTGGTGTGATCCTGCACGAACGGTCCCCTCTCCCGCTTGCGGGAGAGGGTTAGGGTGAGGGGCTTTGTATCTTCTGAGAGTGCGCCTATGGCGCGAACCTGCAGGAGTCAATCGCGCAGCGGCGACTGCGGATCGAGCAGCGAAGTACGGATGAAGTGCAGGTAGCTGCACACCCGGCGCAGGGGCGAGGAATCGAAGTGCGGCGGGCGACGATCATCCGTGGTGCGCGTGGCATGGATGGCGTGTTCCACCGCTGCCAGGGCGCGCTGGCGGTTGCTCTCGCTGGGCTGGATGAACAGGCGGATCAGCGCTCGGCCCAGCGCACGGATAGCCCGGCGCCAGGGCATGCGCTCGGCATACCAGGGTTCCTTCGGCAGGGCCTCCTGCTCGCGGCGCAGCTCGATGATCGAAAGACCGATCTCCTGTACCTGAAAGGTCCAGCGCAGCAAGCGCTGCTGCACGTCCGGGCGACCTGTGGATAATCCATACGCCTGGTTCAGCAGATCGCGGGTGCCGCTCTCGAAGTTCGATGACAGACCTTTCAGCGGATCGCTGATCACCCGCACCACGCGCAGGCGCAGCTCGGCTTCCAGGCGCTCCCACAGCCACGGCCGGTTCGGCGGCAGGATGACGATGGCCGCGACCACCGCCATGCCCATCGACAGCAGCATCGCCAGGTATTCGTTGATGAAGGTGTAGGCGTCGTAGCGCGCCACGTTGGCGGGCAGCGAGGCGATGCAGAACCACACCAGCAGGCCGACACCGTAGCCGCTCCACTTGGGCCGGGTGATCAGGAAGGCACCGAGGGCGAACACCGGCGAGAGCACGAAGCACAACAGGGGGAAGCCGTCGATGTGCGGCAGCACGCGGAAGGTGAGGATGAAGCCGAGTGTGGCGCCGAGCAGCGTGCCGAGGGTCAGCTGCAACGACAGGCGCTTGGGATTCGGCGAGGCGGAGGAGAGCGCGGCGATCAGCACCGAAGTCAGCGCGAAGGTGGCGCCGCTGAGCCAGGAGGTCTCGATCCAGAACACGCCGCCAACTATCACCAGCAGCGCGCAACGGAATCCCGCGACGGCGGCGGCGAGGGCGTTGGCCTTGGGGGTGAAGCGCTCCTTCCACTGCTCGCGCTCGTGTTTGTGCGCGGCCAGCGAGGCGTGGGTCTGGGCGTAGTTGTGCATATCGTCGGCGAAGCGGTAGAGCAGCTCGGCGGCCGTCTCGAAGTCCAGCTGGTCGGCTTCCCGCGGGCAGGTGTGGCCGAGGTTGGCGCGAGCTTCGCGGATGCGGGGCATCAGGTGGTGCTTGCAGAGTTCGAGTTGCACGCTCAGACGCTCGGCATCCGCTTCGCTGAGCGGCCGGCCGTGCCAGCTCGCAAGCAGTTCGCTGACGTCGATCAGGCATGGCATCAGCACTTCCAGCACGTTGCTGGCCTGGCGTTCACGCAGGCGCTCGAGCAGACGCTGCAGGGCGTGGAAGCGCGTGGTCAGCTGCATGAACTCACTGTTCAGGCGCGCCAGGCGACCGCTGCGCAAGCGCATGTGCGGGTCTTCGAAGGCGGTGACATTGCGCAGGCTTTCCAGGCCCACCACTTCGGCGGCGATACGCGCGCTGGCCTGCTCGAAGCGCTCGCGCTCCAGCGTGCCGTTGAGGCCCGCGCTGGCGAGGCCGGCGAAGTCGCCGAAGCGGGTGTTCAGCGCGTTGCGCAGGGCGGCCGTGCTGGTTTGTGGCAGGACCACGGCGCTGACCACGCCGGTGCAGAGAATTCCCAGGCTGATCTCGATCACCCGCCACAGCGCCTGCATGAAGGCGCCCTCGGGGTGCAGGGAGGCGGGGATGCCGATCATTACCGCGGTGTAGCCGGCGAGCAGGCAGGCGTAGGCGCGAAAGTCCCGGTAGCGCGCGGCGCCCGCCGTGCACAGGCCGACCCAGATCGCCACGCAGAGCAGGAACAGCACGCGCTCCTGGGCGAACAGGGCGATGAAGGTAACCATTACCGTGAGCCCGGCCAGCGTGCCGAGGATGCGGTAGAAACTCTTCGCCAGCACCTGGCCGCTCTGCGGCTGCAGCACGATGAAGGCGCTCACCAGCACGGTGCTGGGCTGCGGCAACTCCAGGCGGTAGGCCAGCCACAATGCCGTGAAGGCGGTGATCAGCGTCTTGAGAATGAACATCCAGGTGACGCCGTCGGTGTGCGCCCAATCGGACAGGGCGAAGCGCACCGCGGCGGCCTTGGGCAGGCGCACGGACAGACTGCTCATCGGGCTTATCTCGGCAGGCGGTGGTCGGGCTGGGGCGGGTTTTGGGAACCCTGTCGTTGGAAGGCGGAGCGAAGGGGTGGAAGCACGTTGCACGAAAGGCGGAGCACGGCTGCTTGTCCTGGGGCGTGGCGGGAGACCGCGTTGGGGAGGGCGATTCTAGAAGTGCGGCGGGGGCAGGATAAGCTGACGGATGGGCGAATTATTGTTACCTGAAAGTACAATAATCCCTGCGCGGCACCTGTGCGACAATTCGCCGCCTGTCATGAATCTGTAACAAGGCGTTGCTCGCCCGTGCACCGTTGCAGAGGCCGCCCGCCGTGGCGTGGACAGGCTCTTCTGGAGAAATGATGGACCTGCTGCACAACATGCGTGCTTTCGTCTGTGTCGCCGAGACCGGCAGCTTCACCGCCGCCGCCCAGCGCATGGACCTCACCACCGCGTACGTCTCGCGGACGGTGGCCAAACTCGAAGCTCACCTGCGCACTCGCCTGCTGCACCGCACCACCCGCCGCATCGCCCTGACCGAAGCCGGGCAGCGCTACCTGCAGCGCTGCCAGCAGATCCTCGGCTACATCGAGGAAGCCGAGGCCGAGGCCGGCGACGCCCACGCCCGTCCCCACGGCAAGGTGAAGGTGCATGCCATGACCGGCATCGGCCAGCACTACCTGATCCGCGCGATCTCGCAGTACTGCGAGATCTACCCGGAGGTCACCTTCGACCTGACCCTGGCCAACCGCATCACCGACATCCTCGATGAGGGCTACGACATCTCCGTGGTCATCGCCCAGGAGCTGCCCGATTCGGGCTTCGTCTCCAAGCGCATCGGCAAGACCTACAGCGTGCTCTGCGCCTCGCCCGATTACGTGGCGCGGCATGGCATGCCGAAGCAGCTCGGAGAGCTGACGGATCACCGTTGCCTGCGCTTGGTGAACTCGGTGATGTCGCTGGACAAGTGGCTGTTCGACGGCCCTGACGGCCAAGAAATGGTCGGCATCAACCACAGCCATTTCCAGGTCAACACCGCCGACGCCATGACCGAGGCGGTACGCGCCGGCATGGGGATCGGTGCGCTGCCGGTGTACTCCGCCGTGCAGGGCCTGAAGGACGGCAGCCTGGTCCGTGTGCTGCCTGACTACAGCCTGTTCCACCTCAACGTCTATGCGCTGTATCCGTCGCGCCAGTACCTCGACGCGAAGATCCGCACCTGGGTGGAGTTCCTCCGTGACTGTGTGCCCGGCATGCTCGAAGAACACGAGCGGATGATGCTCGAACACCGCACGCGGGCGCCTGCCTGAGCCACCGCCGCCTAGCGGCAAGCAGCTGAAACCCCAAGCGCCCGGCCTTCGCCGGGCGCTTTTTTCGTTCCTTGCGTTCCGCTGTGTCGAACGCCGCTTTGGGAAAAGACGAATTCTCCGAACGCGACTATTTGCGTCAGTCTCGTGACGAGCCTGTCGCCAGGTTCACCTCGCAAGCACAAAAACAAATTGAGGGTGACGCGATGTTTACAACCATGGGGCGGGCGTTGCTCGCCGTCCTGGCGTTGGCCTGCGCTTCTGCCATTCAGGCTGCCGATGCACCGCAGACTGCCAATGAACCCCGGCCTTCCAACGAACCGATAGTGATCAAGTTCGCCCACGTGGTCGCGGAGAACACACCCAAGGGGCAGGGCGCGCTGATGTTCAAGCGCCTGGCCGAAGAGCGCCTGCCCGGCCGGGTGCGCGTGGAGGTGTATCCGAACTCCTCGCTGTACGGTGACGGCAAGGAGATGGAAGCGCTGCTGCTGGGCGATGTGCAGATGCTCGCGCCGTCCCTGGCCAAGTTCGAGCAGTACACCAAGAAGGTGCAGATCTTCGACCTGCCGTTCCTCTTCGACGACATCGACGCTGTCGACAACTTCCAGCGCAGCCCCCAGGGCCAGAGCCTGCTGAGCAGCATGCAGGGCAAGGGCATCCTCGGCCTCGCCTACTGGCACAACGGGATGAAGCAGCTGTCGGCCAACCGCCTGCTGCTCGAGCCGGGCGATGCGCGCGGACTGAAGTTCCGCGTGCAGGCCTCCGATGTGCTCAACGAACAGTTCCGCGAGCTGCGCGCGATCTCCCGCAAGATGTCCTTCGCCGAGGTCTACCAGGGCCTGCAGACCGGCGTGGTGAATGGCGCCGAGAACACCTGGTCGAACTACGAGAGCCAGAAGGTCAACGAGGTGCAGAAATATTTCACCGAGTCCAACCACGGCCTGGTGGACTACATGGTGATCACCAACGCGAAGTTCTGGAACGGTCTGCCGCCGGACCTGCGCGCTGAGCTGGAAAGGATCATGGCCGAGGTCACCGTGAAGGTGAACCAGGAAGCCGAGCGTCTGAACCGCGATGCCCGCCAGCGCATCCTCGCCAGCGGCACCAGCGAGATCCACCCGCTCACCGCGAAGCAGCGCGCCGACTGGCGCGAGGCGATGCAGCCGGTGTGGCGGAAATTCCGCGACAACGTCGGCGCCGACTTCCTCCAGGCCGCCGAAGCCTCCAACCGCCCCCATTGATCCGCCCGGTCTCGCCGGATGGTGGGACCTTCTGGAGACTTTTCCATGAACCGACTCGTGCGCGTCTGGAACCACTTCGAGGAAGGCGCCATCGCCTTCCTGCTGGCGGCCATGACGCTGGTGACCTTCGTCTACGTGGTGATGACCAACGTCTTCACCCTGTTCTATGACCTGGGCGACCGCCTGCCGTCGATCCAGGGGCCGTTCTACGCCATCGGCGACGCGATCCTCGGCGTCGCCCAGGATATGTCCTGGAGCAACGCGCTGACCAAGGCGCTATTCGCCTGGCTGATCTTCTTCGGCATCGCCTATGGCGTGCGCACCGCCGGCCACCTGGGCGTGGACGCGCTGGTTCGGTTGGCACCGCGCCCGGTGCAGCGCTGCATCGGCGTGCTCGCCTGCCTCTGCTGCCTGGGCTATGCCGGGCTGTTCATGGTCGCCAGCTTCGACTGGGTGAAGACCCTGTTCATCGCCGGCATCGGCGCGGAAGACCTCGACCACTTCGGCATCCTCCAGGCTTACATCGCGGTAATCGTACCCATCGGCTTCGGCCTGGTGGTACTGCGCTACCTGGAAATCCTCGTCAACCTGTTGCGCGGCCGCCAGCTCGGTCTGGGCCTCGCCGACGAGGCCGCGGAAGCCTCGAAGCTGGCCGGTGAAGACGCCGCGGAGAGCCGCCCATGACCGTGATGATCCTGTTCCTCCTGTTGTTCGTCTTCATGTTCATCGGCGTGCCCATTGCCATTTCCCTGGGCCTGTCCGGCGCGCTGACGATCCTCCTGTTCAGCCCCGACTCGGTGCGTTCGCTGGCGATCAAGCTGTTCGAGACCTCCGAGGCCTACACGCTGCTGGCGATCCCGTTCTTCCTGCTCTCCGGCGCCTTCATGACCACCGGCGGCGTGGCCCGTCGGCTGATCGACTTCGCCAACGCCTGCGTCGGCCACATCCGCGGTGGCCTGGCCATCGCGGCGGTGCTGGCGTGCATGCTGTTCGCCGCGTTGTCGGGTTCCTCACCGGCGACCGTGGCGGCGGTGGGTTCGATTGCCGTGGCCGGTATGGTGCGTTCGGGCTACCCGCGCGAGTTCGGCGCCGGGATCATCTGCAATGCCGGCACCCTGGGCATCCTGATTCCGCCGTCGATCGTCATGGTGGTTTACTCGGCCGCCACCGAGACCTCGGTGGGCAAACTGTTCGTTGCCGGCGTGGTGCCGGGCCTGCTGCTGGGCGTGATCCTGATGGTGGTGATCTACATCGTCGCGCGGGTGAAGAAGCTGCCCGCTCAGCCGCGCGCCAGCCTGCGCGAATGGCTGTCCGCCGCGCGCCGGGCGATCTGGGGCCTGTTGCTGCTGGTGATCATCCTCGGCGGCATTTACTCGGGGCTGTTCACGCCCACCGAGGCGGCGGCGGTGGCGGCGGTCTACTCGGCCTTCGTCGCGCTGTTCGTCTACAAGGACATGCGCCTGCGCGACTGCCCCAAGGTGCTGGTGGATTCCGGGCGGCTGAGCATCATGCTGATGTTCATCATCGCCAACGCCATGCTGTTCGCCCACGTACTGACCACCGAGCAGATTCCCCAGCAGATCACCGAGTGGGTGATGCAGGAAGGACTGACGCCGATTGGCTTCCTGCTGATGGTCAACGTGGTGCTGCTGGTGGCCGGCAGCTTCATGGAGCCCTCGGCCATCGTGCTGATCCTCGCGCCGATCTTTTTCCCTATCGCCATGCGCCTGGGGATCGATCCGATCCATCTGGGCATCGTCATGGTGGTGAACATGGAGATCGGCCTGGTGCATCCGCCGGTAGGGCTCAACCTGTTCGTCACTTCGGCGGTCACCGGCCTGCCACTGGGCTCGACCATTCGCGCGGCGCTGCCGTGGCTGATGATCCTGCTGCTGTTCCTGATCCTGGTGACCTACGTGCCCTATATCTCGCTGGCGCTGCCCCACGCCCTTGGTATGTGACAGGTTGTCGCGGCCCCATGAGCTCGTTGCCAAAACAACGGCTTATGGGGCTCATCACTAAGACTAAGGATTGGTAAGACCATGGTCGTATGGTTCGGGAGAGGGTGTCGCCGTTACAACTTAGGGCAACAAAAACAACACTCTTCACCGAGGTAAAACGCCATGACAGCGGCATCCGTGTACCCCGTGCGTCCCGAAGTGGCCGCGACCACTCTGACTGACGAGGCCACCTACAAGAAGCTGTACCAGCAGTCGGTGGTCAATCCCGACGGCTTCTGGCGCGAACAGGCCCAGCGCATCGACTGGATCAAGCCGTTCACCAAGGTCAAGCAGACCTCCTTCGACGATCACCACGTGGACATCAAGTGGTTCGCCGATGGCACCCTGAACCTCTCCTACAACTGCCTCGACCGCCACCTGGCCGAGCGCGGCGACCAGCTCGCCATCATCTGGGAAGGCGACGATCCTTCCGAGCACAAGGAAATCACCTACCGCGAACTGCACGAGCAGGTCTGCAAGTTCGCTAACGCCCTGCGCGGTCAGGACGTGCACCGTGGCGACGTGGTGACCATCTACATGCCGATGATCCCGGAAGCCGTGGTCGCCATGCTGGCCTGTGCCCGCATCGGTGCGATCCACTCCGTGGTGTTTGGCGGCTTCTCTCCCGAAGCCCTGGCCGGCCGCATCATCGACTGCCGCTCCAAGGTAGTGATCACCGCGGACGAAGGTCTGCGCGGCGGCAAGAAGACCCCGCTCAAGGCCAATGTCGACGACGCGCTGACCAACCCGGAAACCAACAGCGTGCAGAAGATCATCGTCTGCAAGCGCACGGGTTCTCCCATCAAGTGGAACCAGCACCGCGACGTGTGGTTCGAGGACCTGATGAAGGTCGCAGGCTCCACCTGCGCACCGAAGGAAATGGGCGCCGAGGACCCGCTGTTCATCCTCTACACCTCCGGCTCTACCGGCAAACCCAAGGGCGTGCTGCACACCACCGGCGGCTACCTGGTCTACGCCTCGCTGACCCATGAGCGGGTGTTCGACTACCGCCCGGGCGAAGTCTTCTGGTGCACCGCCGACATCGGCTGGGTCACCGGTCACACCTACGTCGTCTATGGCCCGCTGGCCAACGGCGCGACCACCGTGCTGTTCGAGGGCGTGCCGAACTACCCGGACATCTCCCGCGTCGCGAAGATCGTCGACAAGCACAAGGTCAACATCCTCTACACCGCCCCGACCGCCATTCGCGCCATGATGGCCGAGGGCAAGGCCGCGGTCGAAGGCGCCGACGGTTCCAGCCTGCGCCTGCTGGGTTCGGTGGGCGAGCCGATCAACCCGGAAGCCTGGCAGTGGTACTACGAGACCGTCGGCCAGTCGCGCTGCCCGATCGTCGACACCTGGTGGCAGACCGAAACCGGCGCCTGCCTGATGACCCCGCTGCCGGGCGCCCACGGCCTGAAGCCGGGCTCCGCTGCCAAGCCGTTCTTCGGCGTGGTGCCGGCGCTGGTGGACAACCTGGGCAACATCCTGGAAGGGGCCACCGAGGGCAACCTGGTGATCCTGGATTCCTGGCCGGGCCAGGCGCGCACCCTTTACGGCGACCACGACCGCTACGTGGACACCTACTTCAAGACCTTCAAGGGCATGTACTTCACCGGTGATGGTGCCCGTCGCGATGAGGACGGCTACTACTGGATCACCGGCCGCGTCGATGACGTGCTCAACGTCTCCGGCCACCGCATGGGCACCGCCGAGATCGAGAGCGCCCTGGTCGCCCACCCGAAAGTGGCCGAGGCCGCAGTGGTTGGCGTACCGCACGACATCAAAGGGCAGGGCATCTACGTCTACGTCACCCTGAATGCCGGCGAGGAAAGCAACGAGCAGCTGCGCCAGGAACTGCGTGCCTGGGTACGCAAGGAAATCGGCCCGATCGCCACGCCGGACGTGATCCAGTGGGCGCCCGGCCTGCCGAAGACCCGCTCGGGCAAGATCATGCGCCGCATCCTGCGCAAGATCGCCACAGCCGAGTACGATTCGCTGGGTGACATCTCCACCCTGGCCGATCCAGGTGTGGTGCAGCACCTGATCGACACGCACCAGGCCATGCGCGCGGCCTGATCCGCCGCCCGATGAAAAACGCCCCGCTAGCCGGGGCGTTTTTTTTCCCATTTCCAGATGGATCAAGCTTGTTCGTTCCGCAGTATTCCTTTTCTAGCCCGCTTGAAATATCGAACGCGTGGTGCGTATTTTGTACGGGCTCGCGCGCCTCGCGCGGCGTCCTGTGACAAGGACAAAAGAACAAGGATAAGAAGTCATGAGTAGCGATCCAGGAATCCCACTCGCCGAGCGTCTGGCTGGAGTGGAAGAGATCGAGTGCGTCACCCCCGACCTCAACGGGGTGCCGCGTGGCAAGGTGATGACCGGCGAGGGATTTCTCACCGGGCGCCGACTGCAACTGGCGCGTGGCGTCCTGCTGCAGTGCATCATGGGCGGCTATCCGGCCGCGAAGTTCTACGGCAGCGACGATGGCGACCTCGCCCTGATCGCCGAGCCGAGCCAGATTCACCGCCTGCCGTGGAGCGACGAGCCTCGCGCCTTCGCCATCTGCGATGCGGTGGAACTCGACGGCAAGCCTTCCGGCCTGTCCACCCGCGGCCTGCTCAAGCAGGTGGTTGCGCGCTACGCCGAACGCGGCTGGAGCCCGGTGGTGGCGACCGAGTTGGAGTTCTTCGTCTTCGCCCCCAACCCCGATCCGCAAGAAGCCTTCCAGGCGCCGGTCGGCCTCGACGGTCGCCGTGAGATCGGCCACTCCGCTTTCAGCGTGTCGTCCAATAACGGCCTGCGACCGTTCTTCCAGGACGTCTACCGCTGCATGGAGGCGGTAGGGCTGGAACGCGACACCTTCATGCACGAGATGGGCACCACCCAGTTCGAGATCAACTTCCTGCACGACGACCCGGTACTGCTGGCCGACCAGACTTTCCTGTTCAAGCACCTGCTCAAGGAAGTCGCGCTCAAGCACGGGTTGATCGTCGTTTGCATGGCCAAGCCGCTGGCGCATACGCCGGGCAGTTCGATGCACATTCACCAGAGCATCGTCGACGGCGAGGGCCGCAATATCTTCAGCGACGCCCAGGGCGAGGCAACGCCGGAGTTCCGCCACTTCATCGGTGGCCTTCAGGCCTGCTTGTCGGACTTCACCCTGTTGTTCGCGCCGAACGTGAACTCCTTCCAGCGCCTGTGCCATCCCTACGCCTCGCCGAACAACGCCTGCTGGTCCCACGACAACCGCGCCGCCGGCCTGCGCATTCCTGCCAGTGCGCCGGTGGCCCGTCGTGTGGAGAACCGCTTGCCGGGCGCCGACGCCAATCCCTATTTGGCCATTGCCGCTAGCCTGGCTGCCGGCCTACACGGCATCGAGCGCGCGCTGGAACCCACGGCGCCGATCCAGGGCGAGTTCGAGGTGCCGCCGGAGCTGCTGCTGCCCTGCACGATGTATGACGCACTGCGGCGCCTGCAGCGCAGTGAACTGGCCCGCGAGGTGTTCGGCAACGAGTTCATCGACGGCTATAGCGCGACCAAGTCCATGGAGCTGACCAGCTTCTTCGACGAAATCACCCCGTGGGAGCGCCGCGTTCTCGCAGCGCAAGCCTGAGGCGCATGATCTGATTTGAAGTCGCTGACACAGTTGCGCCGAAACCAGGTGCAGCTGTGATCGGCAGCCATCTTCTGGCGATCTTCAGGCCATCCTCGTTCATCCCGCCGCCATCCTTCGAAACGCCCCACATGACCGTGCGCGACACGCGCTATTCCGGGCCCGGCAGCCCTCTCGACGCGCCGATTGGCAAGCTCTAAGGTGTGAGCGCAAGTCCCGCTTTCCGCTGCCCGGCACGTAGTGCCGGGGTTGTCCTGGACCAGGAGGTCCAATGCTTCGGATCGTCACTGCCTTCCGCGCTCTGTACTTCGCCGCCGTCATGCTCCTGACCGGTTCCGGTCTGCTCAGTACCTACCTCGCGCTGCGCCTGGGCGCGGAGAAGGTCGATGGGCTGTGGATCGGCGCCATGATGGCCGCCTACTACCTCGGCCTGGTGCTGGGCGGCAAGATCGGCCACCGCCTGATTGCCCGCGTCGGCCACATCCGCGCCTACGTTGCCTGCGGCGGGTTGGTGACCGCTGCGGTGCTGGGCATCGGCCTGTTGCCCTGGCTGGGCTTCTGGCTGGTGCTGCGGGTCGCCATCGGCCTGGGGATGATGTGCCAGTACATGGTCATCGAGAGCTGGCTCAACGAGCAGGCCGAGGCGCGCCAGCGCGGCGTGGTGTTCGCCGGCTACATGGTCGCCTCCTATCTGGGGCTGGTGCTCGGCCAACTGGTGCTGGTGGTGCATCCGGGGCTGGGCCCGGAGCTGCCGATGCTGATCGCGCTATGCTTCGCCCTGTCGCTGATCCCGGTGGCGATCACCCACAAGGTCCACCCCGCGCCGCTGCGCCCGGCTCCACTGGAGCCGCGCTTCTTCATCCAGCGTGTGCCGCAGTCGCTGACCACGGTGCTGGTGTCCGGGCTGGTGGTCGGTTCGTTCTACGGTCTGGCGCCGCTCTATGCAGTGGATCAAGGGTTGGGTACCGAGGAGATCGGCCTGTTCATGGGCGGCTGCATCTTCGCCGGATTGCTGGTGCAGTGGCCGCTGGGCTGGCTGTCGGACCGCATCGACCGCGCCGTGCTGATCCGCAACGCTGCCATTCTGCTGTTGATAGTTGCCTTGCCGCTGGCGCTGTTGCCGCTATTGCCGGTTCCGCCGATCTCGTTGGCGTGGCTGCTGCCGATGGGCTTCATCGTCTGCCTTGTGCAGTTCACCCTGTATCCGCTGGCGGTGGCCTTCTCCAACGATCACGTCGAAGGCGAGCGCCGCGTCTCGCTGACGGCGATGCTGCTGGTGACGTTCGGCGTCGGCGCCTGTATCGGCCCGCTGGCGGCCGGCGCGCTGATGAAGCTGTTCGGCAGCAACATGCTCTACGCCTTCGTCTGCGCCTGCTCGCTGATCCTCATCTGGCGCGTGCAGCCGGAGAAGGTCAGCGGTGTGCACCGGGTCGACGAGGCGCCGGTCAAACACGTTGCCACGCCGGACAGCCTGGCGTCTTCGCCGCTGTCCGCCGCCCTCGACCCGCGGGTCGACGAAGCGGCCGTGAAAGAGCAGATGACGAGTAACGACAACACCGCGCCAGCACCCGAGACGGAAACCGAAGCCGAGGAAGAAAGCCGGCCCGCGTGAGGCCACAAGGGAAGGGCGGCAAGAACTTGCCGCCCGGAGCGAACTAGAACAGCTCGTCCTTCTCGAAGCGCCGGGCTTCGCGTTGCAGCTGGTAGACGAAGCGCTCGATGTTGCGCTGCGCCAGGCCGCTCATCTGGTGGAAGCGCATGCCGGCGAAGCTGTAGCCGACCTTTTCCTCGAAGTGCACGTGGCGCAGTTCGACTTCCATGGTCAGGGCGCCGAAGGGTAGGCGTGCGGTGAACTCTTCATAGACCTGGCCGGGTTGCAGGCGCTCGGTGGCGTTGCCTTCCAGGCGGATCTTGCAGCCGGTGGCAGAGATGTCGATCAGGCTGCCCTTGAGCGGCGACTTCAGCTTGCTGCCGCCGATCTCCACGGCCACCGGCTGGCCTTGGCTGACGGGCGCGCGGAAGGCGTTGCGGCGCTGGTGGTAGAGCATCTCGGCGGGTACCGGCAGCCAATAGCAGCGGGCGCCGTCGATCTCGGAGAAGAAAGCGTTCTGGGTGTTTTCCCAGGCGATGCGCACGCCTTCGTGGAAGGCTTCGATGCGGAATTGCTCGCCGTTCTGCAGGAAACGTTCGCCGTCGTTGGGGATGAGCTCATCAAGGGCAACGATGTTGCGCTCGCGGTTGATTTCGACGACGAAGCTCTGGAAGCGTTGGCCTCGGCCTTCGAAGGTAATCACCAGGGGATCGTGACTGTCCATCAGCATTTTCAGGCTGGCGTGGATCTCCACCGGAGCTTTCAACACCTTCGGTGGTTGAGGGCCATTTTCCTCGGCGAACAGATTGGACACGGTCCGCGGGTCTCCATTGTGTTTGTTATGAGTGGTGCACGGGGCAGGGCCGGATAGTGGCATTCTGCCCTAGCGCTGGCCTTCAGGCCAGAGGAGTTCAGGCCTGGCTGAGCGGACGCTGGCGGTTGCTCTGGGTGGAGCCGCCGTAACGGTCATAGAGTCGCGGAGTTTCCTGGCCACGCAGGATATCGAGCGTGCGCTCGGTACTGGTCTGGCCAGAACGGATGATGCGGCCGTTGCGCTGGTTGGCTTCCTGGCAGCGTTCGAGCAGGGCACCGAGCTCCTGCGCACGAGGGGTGAGAGCGGCGTTGCCGGTCGCCTGGGCGATTTGCGCAAGGCCCTCGCTATCAGCGCTGACCCCGGCCTGTTGCAGTGCCTGAGTGCGGATGCGACCGTTCTGCTCGAGCTGATGCAGCAGTGGTAGCTTGCTGTCGAGCAGCTTCTGCAACTGGTCCAGGTCGCGGGCTTGCAGCGCCTGGTACTCGTCGTCGATCAGCTGCAGCAGGTTGCTGGCTGCTTCGATGTCGCCGTTGATCAGAGAAAGCAGGGCATCGGACATCTTGGGCTCGGCGTACTAGCGGTTGACCAGGCGGTGAACGAACTCAGCGCTGGGATTCGAAATCGAGCAGCTTGCTGGCGACTTTCTGGCTGTCGACCTGGTAGCTGCCGTCAGCGATGGCCGCCTTGATGCGGGCCACTTTCTCGTTGTCGACCACGGGCTGGTCCTTCAGTTGATCGCTTACTTTCTGCAATTGCTGCGCGGTGTCGCTCAGCTGTACCGACTCGCCGCTCTTGGCCGGGGCGTTGACGGAGGCATTCTCTGCTGCGGCTTCGCTGCGACCGCTCTGGGCAGCACTGCTACGGCCAGTGCTGGCTGTCGTAGAGGCCGGGTTCAGCCGGTTGAAGTCGATGACCATGGTGGAAACCTCTGGAGGTATTGGACGCTTGCCAAGCTTTTCGGCCGTCTTGAGAGAAACTTTAGGCCGAATTTTCGTGCGCCTGAGCACATTTTGCAGAGGGCTGCGTCCATCATGCCAGAAAAAGCCCGGCGCCGAGCGCTACAGGGTGACTTCCACCGCTCCCGGCTCGACCACACGAGCCTTGACGATACGCTGGGAGCGCAGGTTGCGCACGCGGATCTGCTCGCCGGTTACCCCATCGGACAACGCTTCGCCGGGCATGAACACGTTGATCGAACTGGTCCTGGCGCGGATCACCACTTGGTCGCCCTTGCGCACGGCGGCGGCCTGTTCGAGGAACACCGGCGCCAGCACCTGGTCGTTGACCGTCGGGCGCTTGAGCTTCATGCCGACTACCTGGTTGGGGTCAGTCAGATAGCCCTGGCTCAGTTGGCCGACGTCCCGTTCGACGACGCTGATATCACCGGGCTCGACGACATGATTGCGCTGCAGGGGCAGAGTGGTGACGACAACCTGGCGGAATAACTTGACCGTCGCCGGCACGAATACCGTCCAGGGCGAACTGCCTTCGCAGAGCACTCGCACGGTGACCCGACCAACGGGTTGCGCCGGGCTTTCCAGCTTTTGTGTCAGGTCTTTGTCGCACTCCGCCAGGCGCAGGCGGGGATCGATGCGCGCGACTTCGATCTCGTAACGGGCGTCTATGCCGGAAGTCTGCAGATAATCTTCCACCTTGAACTCAAGAAAGCCCTGGGTGGAGCCGATAAGGATTTCAGGCGCAGTGAAGCCTTCCGCCCCAGCCGGGGAGAGGGTCAGCGCACCCGTCATGCCGAGCAGCGCAGCCATCAGGGCGCGCGCGGGTCTCAGCTGTCGGAAAAATGTCGTTGCTCGTTTCATGCAACGATCCAAGCAATGGTCATGCCGCCTTCGTGAGTCGGGCGGCGTTGCGTGCACAGGAGGCTCAATGGCCGGAGTCATGGATTCGGTCAACCAGCGTACGCAGCTGGTTGGCCAGAATCGTCTCGAACTGCTGCTGTTCCGCTTGAACGGCAGCCAGCTGTACGGGATCAACGTGTTCAAGGTGAAGGAGGTGCTGCAGTGCCCCCGCCTGACCGTGATGCCCAAATCCAGCCAGGTGGTGCGCGGGGTGGCGAACATCCGTGGCGGCACCATTCCGATCCTCGACCTGGCGCTGGCCACGGGGCGTCACGCCCTGCGGGACATCGCCAACAGCTTCGTGATCATCACCGAGTACAACACCAAGGTGCAGGGCTTCCTGGTGCACTCGGTGGAGCGCATCGTCAACATGAACTGGGAGTCGATCCATCCGCCACCCAAGGGAACCGGCCGTGACCACTACCTGACGGCGGTGACGCGGGTCGACAACCAGCTGGTGGAAATCATCGACGTGGAGAAGATCCTCGCCGAAGTGGCGCCGACGTCGGAGGACATCTCCGAGGGCGTGCTGGATGCCGAGACCCAGGCCCGCGCGGTCAGCAAGCGCGTTCTGGTGGTGGACGACTCCTCCGTGGCGCGCAAGCAGCTGGTGCGTTGCCTGGAGACCGTCGGCGTGGAAGTGCTGGCGCTCAACGACGGCCGCCAGGCGCTGGATTACCTGCACCAGATGGTGGAAGCCGGCGGGCATCCGGGCACTGATCTGCTGATGGTGATCTCGGATATCGAGATGCCGGAAATGGATGGCTACACGCTCACGGCGGAAATCCGTCACGACCCGCGCATGCAGGATCTGCACATTCTCCTGCATACTTCGTTGTCCGGGGTGTTCAACCAGGCGATGGTGAGAAAGGTCGGCGCTGACGACTTCCTCGCCAAGTTCCGTCCCGATGACCTGGCGGCCCGCGTGTCGGACCGCATCAAGGCAGTGGATGGCGCATCGGCCTGATGCCGGCGTGACGAGATGCGGGCGGCGCCGGTGCCGCCCGCATCGTCTATGGTTTTTTGAGCACCGGTCAGGCAGTTGTCGTCGTTTTGCCGGCAGCTGTCCACGAGCAAAGAGGCTTATCTGTGACATCCACCAATTCTGAATTCGAGCTGTTCCGGGATTTCCTGGAGAAGACCTGCGGCATCCTCCTGGGCGCCAACAAGCAGTACCTGGTCTCCAGCCGCTTGAACAAGTTGATGGAGCAGCAGGGCATCAAGTCCCTGGGCGAGCTGGTACAGAAGATCCAGATGCGCAGCCAGCTGCGCGAGCAGGTGGTCGATGCGATGACCACCAACGAGACCCTGTGGTTTCGCGATACCTATCCCTTCGAGGTGCTGAAAAACCGCGTGCTGCCGGAGATGATCAAGGCCTCCCCTGGTCAGCGCCTGCGTATCTGGTCGGCGGCTTGCTCGTCGGGGCAGGAGCCGTACTCGCTGTCCATGGCCATCGACGAGTTCGAGCGCACCAACCTCGGCCAGTTGAAGGCGGGGGTGCAGATCGTCGCCACCGACTTGTCCGGCTCCATGCTCACCGCCTGCAAGGCCGGTGAGTACGACAGCCTGGCCATTGGCCGTGGCTTGTCGCAGGAGCGCCTGGCGCGCTACTTCGACCAGAAGACGCCGGGGCGCTGGACGGTCAAGCCACCGATCAAGAGCCGCGTGGAATTCCGCGCGCTGAACCTGCTGGACAGCTACGCCACGCTGGGCAAGTTCGACATGGTGTTCTGCCGCAACGTGCTGATCTATTTCTCGGCCGAAGTGAAGCGCGACATCCTCCTGCGTATCCATGCCACGCTCAAGCCTGGCGGCTACCTGTTCCTTGGCGCTTCCGAAGCGCTCAACGCGCTGCCGGACCACTACCAGATGGTCCAGTGCAGCCCGGGGATCATCTACAAGGCCAAGTGATTGGCCGACGCCCCGCCTGTTCGGGCGGGGTTCTTGCTGCTTTCCTTTTATCAGTCGCGGGCTCCGTCCGCGCTTTTTGCTTATGCGGTCCCGGTAACGATCGGGCGCGCTGCCGTAGACGTGCCCGTCGGGCGGCAAAACGCAGCAGGAAGCTTGCCGCCTTGCCCCCGGCGGCAAGGAAAGCGATTGCCGCTTTGCCGCTGTTTGCCGCCCCTTGCCGCTATTCAGATTCCCTCAAGCCCTTGATTATCAAGGGAATGAAGATGTGGCACGCACCTTGCTGAAGTGTTGGCAAGCCCACACCGGCAAACAGGTTCGTGACCATGAGCATCAGCTTCGACAAAGCCCTCGGTATCCACCAGCAAGCGCTGAACTTCCGCTCCCAGCGCGCTGAAGTCCTGGCCAATAACCTGGCCAACGCCGACACGCCCAACTACAAGGCGCGCGACCTGGATTTCGCCTCGGTGCTGGCGGCCCAGTCGGACAAGATGAAGAACGGCACCTTCAGCGCAACCCTGACCAATTCGCATCACATTGCCGCCGATGGTTTCGGCATGGGTGACGAGTCGGTGAAGTACCGCATCCCGAACCAGCCTTCGGTCGACCAGAACACCGTCGACGAACAGATCGAGCAAGCCAACTACGCGGAGAACTCCGTGCAGTTCCAGGCCTCGTTCACTTTCCTCAACAGCAAATTCAAAGGGCTGATGAACGCCCTGCGCGGGGAGTAATCGCCATGTCGCTCGCCAGTGTCTTCAATATCGCCGGTACCGGCATGAGTGCCCAGACCACTCGTCTGAACACTACCGCGTCGAACATCGCCAACGCCGAGAGCGTCTCCTCGAGCATCGACCAGACCTACCGCGCCCGTCACCCGGTGTTCTCCACCATGCTGCAGAACGCCCAGGGCGGCGACCAGGGCTCGCTGTTCGGCGAGACCGACCAGGCTGGTTCCGGTGTGCAGGTGCTGGGCGTGGTCGAGGACCAGAGCCCGCTGGTGCCGCGCTACGAGCCGAACCATCCGGCCGCCGACAAGGACGGCTACGTTTACTACCCCAACGTCAACGTGGTGGAGGAGATGGCCGACATGATCTCCGCCAGCCGTTCGTTCCAGAGCAACGCGGAAATGATGAACACCGCCAAGCAGATGATGCAGAAGGTCCTGACCCTGGGTCAGTAAGCGCAGAGGACGCCCCATGAGCATCAATACCGATAACAGTGCTTCGAGTTCGATCCTGTCGTCACTGAACGCCGGATCCAAGAGCTCGTCGTCGACCGCCGAGACCGGCACCAGTGCGCTGGGCAAGGATTCCTTCCTGCAGTTGCTGGTCACCCAGTTGAACAACCAGAACCCGCTGGACCCGCAGGACAACACCGAGTTCGTCTCCCAGCTGGCGCAATTCAGCAGCCTGGAAAGCATGCAGAACCTGGATACCACCCTGGGCACCTTCTATTCCTCGTTCCAGTCTTCCCAGGCCCTGCAGGCGTCTTCGCTGGTCGGCCGCTCGGTGATCGTCAACTCCAGCAAGGTGCAGGTCGACGATCCGTCCGCGGGCGTCAAGGGCTCGCTGGTGATGCCGTCCAAGGGCGATGGCGTGACCCTGAAGATCTACGACGACTCGGGTGATCTGGTGCGCACCGTCGATATGGGCAGCCAGAAGGCCGGCAACATTGACTTCAAGTGGGATGGCAAGGACGACAGCGGCGAGCTGGTGGGTGCTGGCACCTACACCGTCAAGGCGAGCGCCAGCCTGGACGGTACCAGTACCGCCCTGACCACCTACCTGCCGGCCACGGTCAACAGCGTTACGCTGGGCCAGAACGGCGGGGAAATGTCCCTGAACCTGGCTGGCATCGGCGCCGTTTCCGCCTCCAGCATTCAGACCATCGGAAAATAACGCCGCGTTTCGGCACAGGAGCAACACATGTCTTTCAATACCGCCCTGAGTGGACTCAACGCCGCGTCGATGGACCTGAACGTCACCGGCAACAACATTGCCAACGTCGGCACCACTGGCTTCAAATCCTCGCGGACCGAGTTCGCCGACCTCTACGCCTCCTCGATGCTCGGCACCGGCCGCATCGCCGTGGGTAACGGCGTGGTCACCCAGGCCGTTTCGCAGCAGTTCACTCAGGGCAACCTGAGCACCACCGGTCGCAGCCTGGACCTGGCAGTGAGCGGCAACGGCTTCTTCATGACCAGCGACAACGGCAGCCGCGTCTACACCCGCAACGGCACCTTCAATACCGACGCCAGCGGCTACATCGTCGATGGTTCGGGCAATCGCCTGCAGGGTTATGGCGTCAATGGCAACGGCAACATCGTCAACGGCGTGATCACCGACCTGAAGGTCGACACCGCCAACCAGCCGCCGAGCCCGACCTCGAAGATCACTTCGACCCTGAGCCTTAATTCCAACGCGACGACGCCCAAGACCACGCCGTTCGATGCGACTGACTCGGACAGCTACAACTGGTCGACCTCTGTGGACATCTACGACTCCCAGGGCAATTCGCACACCATGACGAACTACTTCGTCAAGGACAGCGCCAATAACTGGAGCATGTACACGCTGGTGGATGGGCGTAACCCGCAGACCCCGACCAGCACTACGCCGCTGAGCAGCGACATCACCTTCAACAGCGCCGGCCAGCTGACGGGCATTACCTCCACCGGCATGACCGTCAACGCCGACAACACCATGACTCTGACCGGCTGGACTCCTGCGGCTGTCACCGACTCCACCACCAGCCCGGTGACCTGGGGTGCCAATGGCGCAGCGGGTACTGCTGGCGGTATCAGCATCGACCTGACCAAGACCACCCAGACCAACGGCGCCTTTGCCGTCACTGCGGTGACCCAGGATGGCTATGCCACGGGTCAGATGTCCGGCCTGTCCTTCGCCGAAGACGGGCAGATGTACGCCACTTACACCAACGGCCAGTCCAAAGTGATCGGTCAGGTGATCCTGGCCAACTTCGCCAATACCCAGGGTCTGACCCCGGTGGGCAACACCGGCTGGAAGCAGTCGCTGGCCTCGGGTGAGGCAGTGATCGGCACGCCGACATCCGGCACCCTCGGCGCGGTCGGCTCGGGCACCCTGGAAGACTCCAACGTCGACCTGACCGCGCAACTGGTGAACCTGATCGTGGCGCAGCGCAACTACCAGGCGAACGCCAAGACCGTCCAGACCGAAAGCACCATCTCCGACACCATCATCAACCTGCGTTGATGACGTCCCCTTGCCGCAGGCGGCAGTCCTTCGCCGCCTGACGGCCATCGAGGCTCCTTCGGGAGCCTTTCTTTTTTGATATCTCCATGAATATCAATGTCTTGAGTTTCATTTTGCAGTTCTGGCACAGCCCTTGCTGAAGTCACTCCAACACCGCCGGGAATCCGACTCGGCACTGGAGGATAGCCTTGGACAGAATGCTGTATGTCGCCATGAGCGGCGCGAGCCAGAACACTAAAGCCATGCAGGCTCACGCCAACAACCTGGCGAACATCTCCACGACCGGTTTCCGCCGTGACTTCGAGCAAGCTCGCGCGATGCCCGTGTTCGGCGACAGCTTTCCGGCGCGCGTCTTCGCCATGAGCGAACGCCCGGCGACCGACTTCACCACCGGCTCCCTGCAGGAAACCGGCCGTGACCTGGACGTTGCCGCCAAGGGTGATTCCTGGATTGCCGTGCAGGCACCGGACGGCAGCGAAGCCTACGTGCGCACCGGCAGCCTGGAGATCGATGCCCTCGGCCAGCTGCGCACCAGCGACGGCATGCCGGTGATGGGCAACGGCGGGCCGATCGCGATTCCCCCGGAAGAAAAGATCGACATCGGCGAGGACGGCACCATCACCATCCGCGGCCAGGGCAACAACCCCAATGCGCTGGCCACCGTCGACCGCATCAAGCTCGTGACTCCCGATGCCAAGCAACTGGAGAAGGGCAGCGATGGCCTCATCCGCATGAAGTCCGGTCAGCCCGCTCCCCAGGTCGACGCCAACGCCAGCGTGCAGTCCGGTGTGCTGGAAGCCAGCAACGTCAATGCTGTCGACGAGATGACCTCGATCCTGGCGCTGTCTCGCCAGTTCGAGTTGCACGTGAAGATGATGAAAACCGCCGAAGAAGACTCCCAGTCGATGGCGCGTGTTTTGCAATTCAGCTGATAGAAACTGATTAACCGTTCGAGGCGCCACGAAACCGGCGCCCGAGGAGAACGACATGCTTCCGGCACTTTGGGTCAGCAAGACCGGTCTGTCCGCCCAGGACATGAACCTGACCACCATCTCGAACAACCTGGCGAACGTGTCCACCACGGGCTTCAAGCGCGATCGCGCGGAGTTCCAGGACCTGCTCTACCAGATCAAGCGTCAGCCCGGCGCCAACTCGACGCAGGACACCCAGCTGCCTTCGGGCCTGCAACTGGGTACCGGTGTGCGCATCGTCGGCACCCAGAAGAACTTCACCGCCGGCAGCCTGCAGACCACCGACAACCCGCTGGACATGGCGGTCAACGGCCGTGGCTTCTTCCAGGTGCTGACTCCGGACGGCACCGTCGCCTATACCCGCGACGGCAGCTTCCACCTGAACTCCGACGGCCAGATCGTCACCTCCAACGGCAATGCTCTGGAGCCGGCCATCATCGTGCCGCCGGAAACCCAGACCTTCACCGTCGGCAACGACGGCACTGTCTCGGTCACCGTTGCCGGCAACGCCACGCCGCAGATCATCGGCAACATCCAGACCGCCGACTTCATCAACCCGGCCGGCCTGCAAGCCACCGGCAACAACCTGTTCCTGGAAACCGCCGCCAGCGGCGCGCCCCAAGTCGGCACCCCTGGCCTGAACGGTCTGGGCACCACCCTGCAGAACACCCTGGAGAACTCCAACGTCAGCGTGGTGGAGGAGATGGTGAACATGATCACCACCCAGCGCGCCTACGAGATGAACTCCAAGGTGATCTCCACCGCCGACCAAATGCTCTCCTTCGTCACCCAGAACCTATAACGACCGGCTGCGCGTCGGCCATGCAGCGTTGAAATCGAATTAGGAATGCTCATTGGCTGGAGCCAACTCCGCTTCCAAATTCGATTTCGCCTTGCCTGACCTAGCTCGCGCGGTCGTTGGATAAACCGGCCCTTGGGCCACCTGTGATCCCGTAGTCGCTCTCCCCGAGAGGTAGCTGTAGATGAACCGTTCCCACCTCCTTCCGCTGCTGGCCATCGCCGCGTTGGCAGGGTGCGTGAGCCCGCCGCCCAAGCCGGACGATCCCTATTACGCTCCGGTGTTGCCGCGCACCC
This sequence comes from Pseudomonas sp. PDM18, assembly GCF_014852585.1. Lineage (GTDB taxonomy): Bacteria > Pseudomonadota > Gammaproteobacteria > Pseudomonadales > Pseudomonadaceae > Pseudomonas. The sequence continues at coordinate 172,916 of NZ_JACVBX010000004.1, forward strand.
CTGCGCCGGCCGCCCAGAACAACGGGTCGATCTACCAGGCCGGGTTCGAGAACAACCTCTACGGCGACCGCAAGGCCTTCCGTGTGGGTGACATCATCACCATCACCCTCAACGAGAAGACCCAGGCCAGCAAGAAGGCCAGCTCGGACATCTCTAAGGACAGCAAGACCAAGATGGGGCTGACCTCGATGTTCGGCAGCGGCCTGACCACCAACAACCCGGTGGGTGGCGGTGACCTCAGCCTCTCCGCCGAATACGGCGGCTCGCGCGATGCCAAGGGCGACAGCCAGGCAGGGCAGAGCAACAGCCTGACCGGCTCGATCACCGTCACCGTGGCCGATGTCATGCCCAACGGCATCCTCGCCGTGCGGGGCGAGAAGTGGATGACCCTGAACACCGGCAACGAGCTGGTGCGCATCGCCGGCCTGATCCGCGCCGACGACATCGCCACCGACAACACCGTCGCTTCCACCCGTGTGGCCGATGCGCGCATCACCTACTCGGGCACCGGCGCGTTCGCCGATGCGAGCCAGCCGGGCTGGTTCGATCGCTTCTTCCTCAGCCCGCTGTTCCCGTTCTGAGGGTGATGACGATGACTGCCGTTCGCAAGGTATCCCACGGCCTGCTCTGCACGCTCCGCCTCGGTGGCGCGCTGCTGCTCTGCGCGCTGTCTGCCGTGCCGGCCGCCCATGCCGAGCGGCTCAAGGACATCGCCAGCATCCAGGGCGTGCGCAATAACCAGCTGATCGGCTACGGCCTGGTCGTCGGCCTCAATGGCACGGGCGACCAGACCACGCAGACGCCGTTCACCGTGCAGACCTTCAATAACATGCTGGCGCAGTTCGGCATCAAGGTGCCGGCCGGCACGGGCAACGTGCAGTTGAAGAACGTCGCGGCGGTGTCCATCCACGCCGATCTGCCACCGTTCTCCAAACCAGGCCAGGTCATCGATGTCACGGTGTCTTCCATCGGCAATTCCAAGAGCCTGCGCGGCGGCAGCCTGCTGATGACCCAGCTCAAGGGTATCGACGGTCAGACCTACGCCATTGCCCAGGGCAACCTGGTGGTCGGCGGCTTCGACGCCGAAGGTCGCGATGGCTCGAAGATTACCGTCAACGTACCGTCGGCCGGTCGCATCCCCGGAGGCGCCACCGTCGAGCGCGCGGTGCCCAGTGGCTTCGACCAGGGCAACACCCTGACCCTGAACCTCAACCGCCCGGATTTCACCACCGCCAAGCACATCGTCGACCGCATCAACGAACTGCTTGGCCCGGGCGTCGCCCAGGCCGTGGACGGCGGCTCGGTGCGCGTCAGCGCGCCGCTGGATCCGAGCCAGCGCGTGGACTACATGTCCGTGCTGGAGAACCTCGAAGTACAGTCCGGCGAAGCCGTGGCCAAGGTCATCATCAACTCGCGCACCGGCACCATCGTGATTGGCCAGAACGTGCGCGTGTCGCCGGCCGCCGTGACCCACGGCAGCCTGACCGTGACCATCACCGAAGACCCCATCGTCAGCCAGCCCGGCCCGTTCTCCAACGGCCAGACCGCCGTGGTGCCGCGCTCGAACGTGAGCGCCAACCAGGAAGCCAAACCGATGTTCAAGTTCGGCCCCGGCACCACGCTGGATGAAATCGTACGCGCCGTTAACCAGGTGGGCGCCGCGCCCAGCGACCTGATGGCGATCCTCGAAGCCCTGAAACAGGCCGGCGCGCTGCAAGCCGACCTGATCGTGATCTGAGGACGCCGCCGTGGACGCCCGACTGCTTTCTGCTGGTACCTCCACTACCGACTCCGGTTCCTATTCCGACCTCAATCGCCTGTCGGCGATGAAGACCGGCGCGAACCGCGACAGCGCGGGGAACATCCGCAAGGTCGCCCAGGAGTTCGAATCGCTGTTCATGAACGAGATGCTGAAATCCATGCGCTCGGCCAACGAGGTGTTCGCCAAGGACAACCCGATGAACAGCGAAGCGGCCAAGCAGTACCAGGACATGTACGACCATCAGCTTTCTGTGTCCCTGGCTACGCAGGGGCATGGCATCGGCCTGGCCGACGTGCTGGTCAAGCAGATGGAGAAGATGCAGGGCGTCCGCCACACCGGCAACAATCCCTTCGCCCAGACTGGGGCGCAGGCGGCCGCCGACTCCAATCGGAGCGCCGCAGCCACCGCTGCAGCATCAGACCGGCAGAAGACCCCGAGCGTGTTTGCCGCCAACGGCAAGGCCTTACCGCAACCCGAAGCCGGTCGTGATGATCGCCAGGCGCTGAACGCCCGCCGTCTCGCGCTGCCGGGCAAGCTCGCCCAGCGTATTGCTGCAGGCCTCGTGCCGGGCGCCGATAGCTCCGTCGCATCCACCGCCAACCAGCCGGCGCAGCTGGCCAGCAACGACTGGCGCGGCAGCCGGGCCTATACGAAGCAGATCGACACCACCGTGCCGGTGGCCGACATCGATACTTCGGCTATCTCCACCAAGCCGGGCAAGTCGATGTTCGCCTCGGCCGACGACTTCATCAGTACCATGCTGCCCATGGCCGAACGCGCGGCCAAGCGCATCGGCGTCGATCCGCGCTACCTGGTGGCCCAGGCCGCGCTGGAAACCGGCTGGGGCAAGAAGATGATCGCCCAGCGTGATGGCAGCAGCAGCCACAACCTGTTCGGCATCAAAACCGGCTCGAGCTGGAAGGGCGACTCCGCCCGCGCCACCACCACCGAATTCGAGAAAGGCAAGGAAGTGAAGGAAGTGGCTTCGTTCCGCGCCTACAACTCCTTCGAGCAGAGCTTCCAGGACTACGTCAGCTTCCTGCAGAACAACGATCGCTACCAGGGCGCGCTGGATTCCGCCGCGCGCCCGGATCAGTTCATGAAGGAACTGCAGCGCGCCGGCTACGCCACCGACCCGCAGTACGCGCGCAAGGTGAACCAGATCGCCAAGCAGATGCAGGTCTACCAGACCGTCGCGATGGCCGACACCCCGACTCGCACACTGTGAAGCCCTGTACAAAGGACTGCGCTAAGGAAAGACCATGAGCCTCCTATCCATCGGACTGTCCGGCCTCAATGCCTCGCAAGCGGCGCTGAGCACCACCGGCAACAACATCACCAACGTCAACACGGCCGGCTATACCCGCCAGACGACGTCGCAGGTGACCTCCGCGGAGCAGTTCGCAGGGCAGTACTACGTCGGTACCGGTACCACGGTGCAGGACGTCCGCCGGATGTACAGCGAGTTCCTGGCCAACCAGCTGCGCGGTTCCACGTCGGTGAACAGCGATGCGCAGACCTACCTGTCGCAGGTCAACCAGATCGATTCGCTGCTGTCCGACAGCACTACCGGTCTGTCCAAGGTGATGCAGAATTTCTTCGCCTCGCTGCAGACCGCCGCCGCGACGCCGACCGACGCCGCCTCGCGCCAACTGGTGCTGACGCAGGCCGCGAACCTGGCGCAGCGCTTCAACTCGATTTCCACCCAGCTGGGCACCCAGAACAGCTACGTCAACACGCAGATGGACAGCCTGGCCGGACAGGTTACCGACCTGGCCAGGACCATCGCCCAGTACAACCAGGCAATCATCGCGGCCGAGGCCGGTGGCGCCAGCGCCAACGACCTGCAGGACAAGCGCGACCAGGCGGTGCTTCAGCTCTCCGACATGGTCGGCGTCAGCGTGGTCAAGCAGGGCAGCAGCCTCAACCTTTACCTGGGCTCCGGCCAGCCGCTGGTGGTGGGCGCCAATTCCTCCACCCTGACCGCCGGCCCGAGCGCCAACAACCCGTCGCAATTCAGCCTGAGCCTGAGTTCCGGCAGCTCGACCATGGACGTCACCTCGGTGGTCGCCGGTGGCCAGATGGGCGGTCTGCTGCGCTACCGCAGCGACGTGCTGGATACCACCCAGAACGAACTGGGGCGCATGGCTATCGTCCTCGCCGACACCTTCAACAGCCAGCTCGCCCAGGGCCTGGACCTGAACGGCAACTTCGGCGCGCAGCTGTTCAAGGACATCAACGATGCCAGCGTCATCGGCAACCGCAGCCTGGCCAACACCCATAACACCGGCACCGGCAACCTCAACGTCAACATTACCGACAGCGGCGCGCTGACCACCAGTGACTACGAGGTGACCTTCACCTCCGCCACCGGCTACACCATCAAGCGCTCCTCAGACGGCTCTGTGCTGGGCACGGGCGACCTGACCGACAACCCGCCCAAGGAGTTCGACGGCTTCAGCATCAGCCAGCAGAGCGTTGGCACCGTGCAGGCGGGCGACCGCTTCACGGTGATCCCGACGCGCACCGCAGCTTCGGACATCTCGGTCACCATGACTGACTCCAACCGCCTGGCCTTCGCCTCGCCGGTGGTCGCCAGCACGACCACTGGCAATGAAGGCAGCGGCACCATCAGCGGCACCACCCTGACCAGCAAGCTGGATGCCAGCAACGGCGCCGCGCTGAGCGCCTCGATCAAGGCCGGGCTACCGGTGAAGCTGGTCTTCGACGCGGCCAGCGGCGGCACCCAGGGCTACACCATCTACGATTCGGCGGGCAATCCACTGGGCACCGGCAATATCGTGCCGGGCCAGAGCAACGACATCAGCATCACTGTGCCGGGCTCGCCCTCGTTCAGCTTCCAGACCACCATCGCCGGTTATCCAGCGGACGGCGATAGCTTCGGCGTGGCCTTCAACAGCAACGGCGATGCCGACAATACCAACGCTCAGAAGCTGATCGACCTGCAGACAGCCAAGACCGTCGGCAGCGGCACGGGCAGCGGCAGCGGCATGAGCTTGACCGGCGCGTACAGCAGCTTGACCGAGACCGTCGGCGCCACGGCCAACCAGGCCAAGCTCGACGCCACTGCCACCGAGGCGGTGCTGACCCAGGCGCAAGGCAGCCGCGATTCATTGTCGGCGGTGAACCTCGACGAAGAGGCGGCCAACCTGGTGAAGTTCCAGCAGTACTACACGGCCTCCGCGCAGATCATCAAGACTGCGCAGACGCTCTTCGACACCCTGATCAACAACATCTGAGGAGGCTGAAATGGTTGTGCGAATTTCCACCCCGCAGATCTTCAACTCGAACATCGACAACTACAACCGCGGCTACGCCAGTCTCTCCAAGCTGCAGGAGCAGATATCCAGCGGCACGCGAATCCAGACCCCGGCCGACGACCCTGTCGGAGCCGCGCGCCTGCTGCAACTGGAACAGCAGCAGGCGCTGCTGACCCAGTACAGCGGCAACATGACGTCCGCGACCAACAGCCTGAACCAGGAGCAGAGCGTCCTCGACTCCATCACCACCGCCCTGCAGCGTGCGCGCGAACTGACGCTGCGCGCTGGCGACGGTTCGATGACTGACGAGGACCGCGGCGCCATCAGCGATGAACTGGGCGAGATCCAGAATCAACTGCTGACCCTGATGAACAGCAAGGACGCCAGCGGCAACTACCTGTTCTCCGGCAGCAAAAGCACCGTGCAGCCCTTCGTGCAGAACGCCGACGGCAGCTTCAGCTACCAGGGCGACCAGAGTTCCCTCAAGCTGCAGATATCCGACAACCTGACGATGTCGACCAACGACAACGGCTGGAGCATCTTCGAGATGGCGGCCAACGCCAGCCGGACCGCCAGCTCGCTGGCGAGCAATCCGAACGCTGACGGCATCCAGCGCGCCTTCCTGTCCCAGGGCAACGTCACCAACGACAGCAACTACAACGCCAGCTTCCGCAATGGTGCGCCGTACACGCTGAACGTACTCAATGGGACGCAGTACCAGATCCTCGACAAGAACGGCAACGACGTTACCAGTGAAGCCACCACCAACGGCGTGTACGACGCCACGTCCACCGACAGCAACGCCATCAACTTCCGTGGCGCGCAGTTCCAGCTGGATGTCTCGCTGCAGAAGACCGATGACGCCAGCACCATGGACACCCTGGTAGGCGGCTACAGCTTCAGCTTCGGCGCGGCGGCGGAAAGCATGTCGGTCAAGCGCAGCGCCACCAACACCTCGACGGCGCAGATCACCTCGGCCTCGGTGAGCAACAGCACGGCCTATACCACGCAGTTCCCCAGCAGTGGCGTGCAGCTCAAGTTCACCAGTGCCACCGCCTACGAAGTTTATGCGCTACCCACCAGCCAAGGCGCTTCGCCGCTGTCCACCGGCACCCTCGGCGCGACCTTCCCGCAAACCGTGACCGTGGCCGGCGTCGACATGAGTATCAGCGCGGCACCGGCTGCCGGCGACCAGTTCAGCGTCACCGCCAGCTCGCCGGAGCGGCAGAACATCCTCAACACCATCGGCGACCTGCGCAACGCACTGAATACCTCCACCGCAGGCAACCCGCAGGCGCAGCTGAACATCCGCAACATGGTGGCCACCGCACTCACCAACCTGGACAAGGCAAGCGACCAAGTGCTTGCGACCCAGTCGTCGATTGGCGCGCGACTCAACACCATCGATGTGCTCACCCAGGAAAACCAGAGCCTGGCGCTGACCAATACCACCACGCAGTCGTCGATCCGTGACACCGACATGGCCGCCGCGACTTCTCAGCTGGTCCTGCAGCAGACCATGCTCGAAGCGGCTCAGGCCGCGTTCGCGCGGATCAGCCAGCTCAGCCTGTTCAACAAACTCTGATTCATCCAGCCCGCCGGTAACGGCGGGCACTCATTTCGGAAGACACGCATATGGGCGATATCGACTTCAGTTCCAAAGGCCGCCAGTTGATCGAGATGTACGGGCAGATGGCCCGCGAAGGCTACGACCGCAGCGATGAGCAGCACGTCGAGGTGGCTTTCAGCGACTTCGAGTTGCGCCCATTCCGCCCGCAGATCCGCGAGATCCTGCAGAACCATGCCATTCGCAACGTGCTGGACTACGGCTGCGGCGGTTCGGACTGGAACATGCCCGGCTTTGACGACAACGGCCAGTCGGCGGTGCAGTACTTCAATCTCGAATCGGCCTACCGCTACGAGCCGGCGCGCGGTATCGATGAGCGTCGGAAAGTCGACTGCGTGGTGTCCTTCGACGTGCTCGAACACATCTTCGTCGCCGACGTGCCCAAGGTTCTGCGTGACATCTATTCGTGTGCAGACCGGCTGGTAATCCTCAACGTCGCCTGCTATCCGGCGCAGGCGCTGCTGCCCAACGGCGAGAATGCCCACATCACGGTGCGCCAGCCGCTGTGGTGGAAGGGCATGGTCGATTGCATCACGCCTGAATTCCCCAACGTGACCACTTGCCTGATCTGCTCCACTGCATGGCGCCAGGCCACCGGCTTCCCGCAATGGAGCGGCAACGGCTGGCAGGCCAGCGAGACGTTCGTCATCGCCAACTGATGGGTTTCTGATCGACAAGAGAAAGCCTCCCTTGCGGAGGCTTTTTCTTCCCGGCGGGGAACAGTTTGCGGGGGGGCAATCCTGTAGGAGCGAGCTTGCTCGCGAACCCGGATTTGCAGTGAAACTTGTTCGCGAGCAAGCTCGCTCCTACGAAAAGCCAAAGAAAAAGCCCGGCATTGGCCGGGCTTTGTTGTTGCTGCGATCTGTCAGTCCAGTCGCTTGAACACGCAGAAGCCACGGTGGTGGACCTTGTCGTCCAGCAGTTGGCCCTGGTACAGCAGGAAGAAGCCCTGCTCGTAGAAGTGCCGCACGTTGGCGAAGAACTTGGTGTCGTTCATCTTCAGGTCGTTGCTCTCGATGACCACGATGCCGCCAGGCTTGAGCAGGTTTTTCAGGTCGGCAACATAGTCGGGCATCGGCTTGCCGATCCACACATGCACGGCGAAGGAGAAGATCACGTCGAACAGATCCGGTTCGCTGGCGCGCAGGTCTTCGTAAGTGCAGGTGCGGAATTCGCAGTTCTTCACCCTATGGTATTGCGCCAGGCGCTCGGCAATGCGGATCAGCGAGTCGTTGTTGTCGAAGCCGAGGTAGCTGCCGACTTTCTGTGCCACTTCGATACCGAAGCAGCCGATGTTGCAGCCGATGTCCAGCACGCGGTCGGTGGGCGAGAGCCATTTTTCCAGCGCATAGCGCTCCATGCGGAACAGCGTCGGGCGCGCACCGGGCAGGTCCCAGCCTTCGTGACCCTGGTACAGCTCCTTGTTGGCACCGAATACCTGGGACTGAGAGAAGAAGTTCTCATGCACATCCAGCTTGCAGTCGCGCCATTGGCTGTCTTCCGGCGCGGCTTCTGGGCTGCGCAGGTAGCAGAGCACATCGTTGCCATCCACCAGGTTCAGTTGTTCGCGCAGGTTGTGCTCGGCCCAGACTTCCAGCACATCCGGCGAGGACGGCACGGCAGCACGGCGGATCAGCACCGGCGCGTGGCGGCCTTCGAACTGCAGGAAGCCTTGGTAGTAGAAATAGCCCATGCGGATGTAGGGCACGTGCTCGTACGGCGCGGGGTAAACGATGCCATTGCCGGACTCGAAGAACAGCGGGGCGATCTTCTGCACCAGTTCCTTCGGATCGAACAGCGCCTGCAGGTTCAGGGTGCCGGACTCGATACGCTGCCAGCCGGTGACTGCCAGCAGGTCGTCACGCTGGCCAGGGTTCTGCTCCATGATTGCCTTGGCGCCGGGCGGGCCGCCGGCGGTGGCGGCGTTGCTCGAGCGAGCGAAGACACGGGCCTTGCCGAAGAAGCTGCTGGCCTCGGCCTGGCGCATGCCCTGGAGCATTTCCAGCTGAGCGAGCAGGTCGGCGGTGTCGGCGCGCTTCTCGTAAGTGGAGAGGCTGGCCAGCCAGTGGTAGGCCTCTTCCAGGTGGCCCTGGAACAGCGCCAGGGTCGCCAGAGTGTTGCGCGCTTCGAAGTCTTCCGCGTCCAACTGCACGGCCAGGTGCAGGTACGGGTGGGCTTCGTCGTAGCGATGCAGGCGAACCAGCAGGCGGCCGAGCAGGCTGTTCACCGCAGCGTTGTCCGGCACGCTGCGTTGGATGTGCAGCAGGTGTTCCAGGGCTTCGTCGTTGTGCTTGCCCAGCTCACCCAAGGCGATGGCCAGGCTCAGGCGCACCGGCAGGTCGTCGGGACGCTCGCCATGCAGCTCGCGCAAGGCGGTGACGGCGGCTTCGCGCTGGCCGCTCTGGAGCAGTTGCTGGGCCTGGGCAGTGCGGGCTTCAAAAGGTTGGGACACGGTGGTTCTCCTCCAGGCGGAGTCGCTGGCGATCAGGATTGACAGGCGCCGCGCGAGCGGGCCGGTTGATACGTCGTTGCGGCGATAGCGCTCATATCACGCCGCTGCCTTGCATGCGTTGCACCGCCTGGTCCAGGGCTTCACCCCAGCGGCCCAGCTCGCGGTTGCGGATCAGTTGTACGGACGGGTACCAGTAGCTGGTCGCGTCATCGACAGCCCAGCGCCAATTCGGGTTGAGCTGGAGCAGCACGAAGGTCGGCACGCCCAGCGCGCCGGCCAGGTGGACGGTGGTGTTGTCGATGCTCAGCACGGCGTCCAGCGCGCAGAGTTGCGCAGCCTGGGAGTCCATATCCTTGAGCGGATCGACGTTCGCGTCGTGGTGAATGTGCAGGCCCAGGCTTTCGGCCTCGGCGCGCTCGGGCGCGGTATTGCCGTACTGCAGGTTGATGAGCTGCACGTTCTCCAGCTTCGCCAGTTGCGCCAGCTCCTGCATCTCGATGCGACGGCTCTGCATGTCGTTGGCGGTGTCGGTGCCGCCGCGCCAGGAAATGCCCACCAGGCGTTTGCCGGGGAACAGTTGCTGGTACTCGGCGCGCTTGGCCTGCACCTGCTGCGGGTCAGCCTGGAGGAAGGCGCGCGGACCAGCGAAGGAGGCCAGGGTAGGGCGCAGGAACTCGCCCAGGCTGCCCATGGGAATCTGATAATCGCTGCGCGGCCAGGTTTGGCGATGCATCATGCGCTGGCCGTTGTGAACCTGGCCGGTGCTTTCGCGCTGGATGATGGAAAGGCCTGGCAGGCTGCGGTGCAGCAGCGGGTAGAGGCGATCATAGGTCTCGACATGCACCTGGCCGCCCAGCTTGAGCAGGTCTGACAGCATGCTGGCGAACATCACATGATCGCCGATGCCCTGTTCGGCCCAGACCAGCAGCGTCTTGCCCTCCAGCGGCTCGCCACGCCAGCGCGGCGTGTTGAACTCCTGGTGGTGTTCCTTCAGCGAAGTCTTCCAGCGTGCTTCGTAGTTGACCCACGCCACGTCGAACTGCTTGAAGCGCAGTTGCAGCAGCGACAGGTTGTTGTGCGTGCCCGAATGCTCCGGCGCTTTCTGCAGCATCTGTTCATAGAGGCGATAGGCCTCCTGATACCGGCCAACCTGTTCCAGGGACAGGGCGAGGTTGAACGGGCCGTAATAGTAGTTGGGGGTCAGTTCCACCGTCAGCTGGTGGCAGGCGACGCTGTCATGGTAGCGGCCGCACTCGAAGTACAGCGTGCCCAGCAGACCGAGGAGGCTGCTCTGTTGCCAGGGCTCCAGTGGTTTCTCCAGCGCTTTCGTATAAAGAGCCTCGGCTTCATCGAAGCGCTTGCGCAGGCTCAGTGCGGCGCCATACAGCGCCATGCGCGGCAGGCTCGGCGAGGCCTGGTACCAGCGCTCGGCGCGCTCAAGGTTCTTGATGAACAGCCGATGAGTTCGCATCGTGTCGAGCAGCTCTTCATCGACCTTGGGATCGGTGGTCATATCCAGCGCGCGCTCGGCCCAGGGCTCCGCCGATTGCGGGTCCTGCAGTTCGAGGTGCAGGCGGGCGATCTTGGCGTGAACCATCGGCGTGTTCGGCGCCAGCGTCGCTAGAGCTTCATATAAGCGGATCTGCTCGCCGCGATCTTCACGATCTTCGGCAATCTGCAGTGCCTGGCTCAGGCGCTGAATCTCGGATTGAAGCTTGTGTTGGGACATGTAGGGCCTGCGTGTGACGGAGCTTTGGCGCGTGCGAGGGGGCTTTGCAAGAACGAGGCCAGCCGTGCCCTACAGACCCATCTGAAGAAAATTCGAAAAAAAAGTTAAAGCCCATCCGACTTGGGACGATAACCCTAACGAAGGTTCTCCACGCCATTTCGAATCAATCGGGCAGGGAGGCCACTTAGCCCTAACACGAGGAATTCGTCATGGCTCTTACCGTCAACACCAACATCGCCTCGCTGTCGGTTCAAAAGAACCTGACCAAGGCCGCCAACAACCTGAACACTTCGATGACCCGTCTGTCCACCGGCCTGCGTATCAACAGCGCCAAGGACGACGCCGCCGGCTCGCAGATTTCCAACCGTCTGACCAGTCAGGTCAACGGCCTGAACGTAGCCGTGAAGAACGCCCAGGACGCCAACTCCATCGCCCAGGCTGCCGAAGGTGCTCTGCAAGAGTCCACCAACATCCTGCAGCGTATGCGTGAACTGTCCCTGCAGTCCGCCAACGGCTCCAACAGCAGCGAAGACCAGACCTCGCTGAACCAGGAGTTCAAGTCGCTGACCGCTGAACTGACCCGTATTTCCAAGACCACCACCTTCGGTGGCGGTACTTCCGGTATCAAGCTGCTCGACGGCACCGCCGGCACCAACGGCACCCTGACCTTCCAGGTCGGCGCCAACGCCAACGAAACCGTCAGCTTCACCCTGAGCGACATGAGTGCCACCGCGCTGAAAGGCTCCTCGCAACTGGCTTCCGCCAGCCTGGACCTGTCCACCGTGCTTTCCGGCACGGGTGGCGTTGCAGCTACCGCTGGCTCGATCACCGTCAACGGTACCCAGGTCAGCTACGCCAAGGGCGCCAGCGCCAACGACATCGTCTCGGCGATCAACACCAACATCAGCGGCGTAGCGGCAGTAGCTGGCGCGGCTGGCAGCGGCGGCACCACCACTTCCATCTCGCTGACTTCCGGCAAGGACTTCACCGCAGGTGTGGGCACCGGCGCCGGCAGTGCGCACGCTGTGGTCACCTCCAACTCCACCATCCAGGCGCTGGACATCGCGACCGCCAAAGGCGCCCAATCGGCTACCCAGGTGATCGACGCCGCCCTGAAGCAGATCGACAGCCAGCGTTCCTCGCTGGGTGCCATCCAGAACCGTCTGGACAGCACCATCTCGAACCTGCAGAACGTGTCCGAGAACGCCACCGCTGCACGCAGCACCATCCAGGACGTGGACTTCGCCGCAGAAACCGCGGAGATGACCAAGCAGCAGACCCTGCAACAGGCCGCCACCGCGGTACTGGCCCAGGCCAACCAGCTGCCTTCCGCTGTCCTGAAGCTGCTCCAGTAAGGGGTTGCCGCAAGGCAAAAACGGAAAGGAAGGGCGCCCGGCGCCCTTCCTTGTTTTGCATTCGGAGGGTAATACCTGATGGATACCAGCCTCGGAATCAACAACTCGCGTCCGGTCGACAGCGCCGTCGCAGGCAGCAAGCCGGTCAGCGGCAACAGCTTGCCGCAGAGCGCCAAGGAATCGCCGGCCAGCAAGGCTCGCAGCCTGAACGAAGCCGTCAGCCGGCTGCGCGAACAGGCCCAGTCGGTGCAACGCAACCTGGAATTCTCGGTGGACGATGCCAGCGGCGAAACTGTCGTGAAGGTCGTGGCCTCCGATACCGGTGAAGTGATCCGGCAGATTCCTTCGGAAGTTGCGCTCAAGTTGGCAGAAAGCCTGAAGGAAGCGGGTAATCTGCTGTTCAGTGAACGCGCCTGAGTCCTTATAAGGCTCTGGCGCGATTCTTGAATGAAGCGTCACAAGACGCCGGCGGTAATCAGAAAACCGCCAGAAATTTGGACAGGAGGGTAGGCAAATGGCCGGGACTTCGATCAACGGTGTAGGGTCGGGATACGACATCGACTCCATCGTGACCGCTCTGGTGAATGCGCAGAAGGCGCCGAAGTCGAACCAGATCAGCACCCAGAAGAGCACCACCAATACCACGCTGTCCGGTATCGGTTCGCTCAAGAGCGCCTTGTCCACCTTCCAGACCGCCCTGGGCAAGCTCAACGGTACCGATTCCACCGCCTTCGCCGGCCTGGCCGTGAAGAGCTCCAATGCCGATGCGCTCACCGCTGCGCTGGGCACCGGCGCCTCCGCCGGCACCTACAACATCGAAGTGAAGAACCTGGCGACCAGCTCCAAGATCGCCACGCAGTATGTGGACAAGTCCACCTCCTTCGGCGCGGGCAGCCTGACCATCAAGCAGGGCAGCAGTACCTACAACATCAGCGTCAAGGCTGGCGCCAGCCTGTCGGACATCCGCGACAGCATCAACAGCCAGCTCAAGGACAGCGGCTTCACCGCCAACATCATCACCGACTCCACCGGCCCGCGTCTGGTCCTGGGCTCGAGCGTCACCGGTGCCGGCAGTGACATCAGCGTCACCACCTCCGGCGACAGCAGCCTCTCGGTGCTCGCCATCGACGGCGCCGGCACCAAGGCCTCAGCCACTAGCGGCGGCTACATCGACAAACCCGCGATGAACGCCAGCTACACCATCGACGGGCTGGAGATGAGCAGCTCGGTGAACAAGATCTCCAGCGCCATCAGTGGCGTGGAGCTGAGCCTGGTGGCCGAAGGCAAGTCGACGCTGACCGTGGACAAGAACACCGATGGCCTGAAGACCTCGGTGCAGTCTTTCGTCGATGCCTACAACGCGTTGATCACCAGCATCAATTCGCTGACCAAGGTCACCAACACCACCGACTCCAGCGGCAACCCGACTACCACTGCGGCTGCCCTGGCCAGTGATTCGATGACCCGCAACCTGCTCAGCGGGCTGCATAGCCAACTTGTGGGAGGCTCCAGCAATGGCGGCAGCATCAAGTTGCTGTCGCAGTTGGGGATTTCCACCAAGAACGACGGCACCCTGCAGGTCGATAGCGACAAGCTGGACAAGGCGCTGGAAAAGAACTTCGCCTCGGTCCAGGGCTTTTTCTCCGGTGATGGCGGGCTGCTCTCTCGCATGAGCAAAAGCCTGGATATCTACACCCAGACCAACGGTCTGCTCGATCAGCGCACGTCCGCGCTCAACGGCACGCTGAGCGATCTGGCTGACCAGCAGATCAAGCTGGACAACCGGATGACCAAGCTCACCGAAACGCTCATGGCCAAGTACACCGCCATGGACACCCTCGTCGCTCAGCTCAAGGCTACCCGCTCCAGCGTACTGACCACCCTCAACGCGCTGAACAAGACCAGCAGTTCTGACAGCTGATTCCTTGGCCGCACGCGCCGCTCTGCGACGCCGTTGTGCAGCCGTACGCCAGTGCTGATTTTTGCCTAAAGCTTTTCCCGCTTGCGCCGATACTTTGAATATCGACGATTTGATCGTTCAGCGAATCAAGGGGAAATCAGATGAACGCTTCGGCAGCGCTGCGCCAGTACCAGAACGTGAACAACCAGTCGCAGGTGCACGACGCCTCTCCCCACCGTCTGATCCAGATGCTGATGGAAGGCGGCCTGAGCCGCATCGCACAGGCTCGCGGTTCGATGGAACGCGAGCAGTTCGCCCAGAAGGGCATGCTGATCGCCAAGGCCACGGCCATCATTGCTGGCCTGCGCGAAGCGCTGAACTTCGAAGCCGGTGGTGAGGTGGCGGAAAACTATGCCAACCTGTACGACTACATGAGTCGTCGCCTGGGCGACGCCAACCGCAGCAACGAAGTCGAAACTCTCGACGAAGTATCCGGCCTGCTGCGCACTATCAAGGAAGGTTGGGACGCCATCGCTCCGTGATCGCGACCCGCCAGGAGATACCGAACATGACTCTCGCCGTCCAGCAGATCGAACAGACCCGCCTTGCACTGGGCGCGGCGCTGGCCCAGGAAGACTGGGAAGCTGTTGCTCAACTCGACCTCCAGTGTCGTGAGCATGTCGACGCCGCCATGGTCGAGCCGATGGACGATGACAGCGACCTCAAGCGCAGCCTCGAAGGGCTGCTGGCGCTGTACCGCGAGCTGGTCCAGGCGGTTACCCGCCAGCGTGAAGAAGTGGCGACCGAGATCGTCCGCGTCAACCGTTCGCACCAGGGTGCCAAGGTTTACCAGATGTTTGGCTGATCCGTCCGGATCGGCTCTCTTTCGGCGGTGATCGGCCAGGTGCCGGTGGCCGCCGCCTCCGCTTCGAACTACGCTCCATTTCAATTGCCATGACAGGGATCAACACCCTTCGTCGGGCTGCACCAAAAAAAACACGCCATAAATTTGACTCGAGCCACAATTTTGACTTAACTAGTGGCCAAATGCTGGCTAGCACGAGGAAATTGTGCTGTGGCCAGGTCGTGTCAGCCGCCGTAGTACGGCCTTCAAGCCCGGGATGACAAGCTAAGATGTGGCGCGAAACGAAAATCCTCGTGATCGATGACAATCAGGACCGTTGCCGGGACCTTTCGGTGATCATCAGCTTCCTGGGTGAAGACCAACTGTCCAGCAGCAGCCGTGACTGGCGCCAGGTCGTCGACCCGCTGCCCAATGGCAGCCGCGATGTACTCTGCGTATTGGTCGGCGCCGTGGAGAGCAAGGGCGGGGCGCTGGAGCTGCTCAAGCAGATCGCGTCCTGGGACGAGTACCTGCCGGTCCTGCTGATGGGCGAACCGGTGCCCAACGAGTGGCCCGAGGAGTTGCGCCGTCGCGTGCTGGCCAGTCTCGAGATGCCGCCCAGCTACAACAAGCTGCTCGACTCCCTGCACCGCGCCCAGGTCTACCGTGAGATGTACGACCAGGCCCGTGAGCGCGGCCGTCAGCGCGAGCCGAACCTCTTCCGCAGCCTGGTGGGCACCAGCCGTGCCATCCAGCAGGTGCGGCAGATGATGCAGCAGGTCGCCGACACCGACGCCAGCGTGCTGATCCTTGGCGAGTCCGGCACCGGCAAGGAAGTGGTCGCGCGCAACCTGCACTATCACTCCAAGCGCCGCGATGCGCCCTTCGTTCCCGTCAACTGCGGTGCGATCCCGGCGGAGCTGCTGGAAAGCGAACTGTTCGGCCACGAGAAGGGCGCTTTCACCGGCGCCATCACCACCCGTGCCGGGCGCTTTGAGTTGGCCAACGGCGGTACCCTGTTCCTCGACGAGATCGGCGACATGCCGCTGCCGATGCAGGTCAAGCTGCTGCGCGTGCTGCAGGAGCGCACCTTCGAGCGCGTGGGCAGCAACAAGACGCAGAACGTGGACGTGCGCATCATCGCCGCGACCCACAAGAACCTCGAGAAAATGATCGAGGAAGGCAGCTTCCGCGAAGACCTGTACTACCGCCTCAACGTCTTCCCCATCGAGATGGCCCCGCTGCGCGAGCGCGTCGAGGACATCCCGCTGCTGATGAACGAACTCATCTCGCGCATGGAACACGAAAAGCGCGGTTCGATCCGCTTCAACTCCGCCGCCATCATGTCGCTCTGCCGCCATGACTGGCCGGGCAACGTGCGCGAACTGGCGAATCTCGTCGAGCGCCTGGCAATCATGCATCCCTATGGCGTGATCGGCGTCGGCGAGTTGCCGAAGAAATTCCGTCACGTCGACGACGAGGACGAGCAACTGGCGACCAGCCTGCGCGAGGAACTGGAAGAGCGCGCGGCGATCACCGCCGGGCTGCCGGGCCTCGACTCGCCTGCCATGCTGCCGGCCGAGGGTATCGACCTGAAGGATTACCTCGCCAACCTCGAACAGGGGTTGATCCAACAGGCGCTGGACGACGCCAGCGGTGTAGTCGCCCGTGCGGCCGAACGCTTGCGCATCCGCCGCACCACCCTGGTGGAGAAAATGCGCAAGTACGGCATGAGCCGCCGCGAAGAGGAAATGGCGGAGGATTGACGCCTTCGCCGTACTCGTTTTTTCAAGTCATTGATATACAACGAGTAAATTTTAGGCACGGGGTTTGCTAAGACTCATCCGACCGACAGATTCACGCCGTCGGACGGATGAGGAAAACCCGCATGATGCCCGCCACCAATCGCCAGACTGAACTTGCTCCCACACTGCCAGCAGAACAATTGCAGGTGCCGGTGGAGCAGCAGAGCCGCGCTCATCTGGAACAGACTTTCGAGCTGTTCAGCCAAATGTCGAGCCAGCTCAACCAGTCCTACAGCTTGCTGGAAGCCCGCGTCACCGAGCTGAAGGGCGAACTGGCCCTGGTCAGCGCGCAGCGCATGCAGGAGCTGGCGGAGAAGGAGCGCCAGGCCAATCGCCTGCAGAGCCTGCTAGACGTGCTGCCCGGCGGCGTCATCATGATCGACGGCCAGGGCGTGGTGCGCGACGCCAATCCGGTGGCGGTCGCGCTGCTCGGGAAACCGCTGGTGGGCATGCTCTGGCGTGAAGTCATTGCCCGCAGCTTCGCCCCGCGTGCCGACGACGGCCACGAAGTTTCCCTGCGCGATGGTCGCCGTGTGTCCATCGCCATCCGCCCGTTGAACGGCGAACCCGGCCAGCTCATTCTGCTCAATGACCTGACGGAAACCCGTCGCCTGCAGGACCAGCTTGCCCGCCACGAACGCCTGTCCGCCCTCGGGCGCATGGTCGCTTCCCTGGCTCATCAGATTCGTACCCCGCTGTCCGCGGCCATGCTCTATGCCGGTCACCTGAACGAAGGCGAACTGCCGGTCGAGCAGCAACAGCGTTTTGCCGGCCGTATCAAGGAGCGCCTGCATGAGCTGGAAAGCCAAGTGCGCGACATGCTGGTGTTCGCCCGCGGCGAGCTGCCATTGCCGGATCGCCTCACGCCCAATCAGTTGTTCAGCAGCCTGCGCGCTGCGGCTGAATCCCATGTGACCGGCCTGAACCTGCGCTGGCAGTGCGACGCCCGCGCCGGCGAGCTGTTGTGCAACCGCGACACTCTGGTCGGCACCGTGCTCAACCTGGTGGAGAACGCCATCCAGGCTGCCGGCCGCGATGTACGCCTGAAGGTGCACCTGTACCCGCGAGACAACAGCCTGCGCCTGTCCATCAGCGACAACGGCCCGGGCATGAGCGCGGAAACCCTGGCACGCCTGGGCGAGCCGTTCTTCACCACCAAGACCACCGGCACCGGCCTCGGCCTGGCCGTGGTCAAAGCCGTCACCAAGGCCCACCAGGGCGAGCTGCGCCTGCGCTCGCGCCCCGGTGTTGGTACCTGCGCCACCCTGATTCTGCCGCTGATCCTGGCTCAACCCGTCGTCCACGAGGAGTGAATTCCATGGCCGCCAAAGTCCTGCTGGTCGAAGACGACCGCGCCCTTCGTGAAGCCCTCTCCGATACCCTGTCGCTCGGTGGGCACGACTTCGTCGCCGTCGATTGTGCCGAGGCTGCTCTCCCGGCGCTGGAGAAGGACAGCTTCAGCCTGGTGATCAGCGATGTGAACATGCCGGGCATGGACGGGCATCAACTGCTTGGCCTGATCCGCAAGCGCTACCCGCAACTGCCGGTCCTGCTGATGACGGCCTACGGCGCCGTTGACCGCGCTGTGGACGCCATGCGCCAGGGGGCTGCGGATTACCTGGTCAAACCGTTCGAGCCGCGGGCGCTGCTGGAGCTGGTCGCCCGCCATGCGCTGGGTGCCGTTCCCAGCAGCGTTGGCGAAGGCCCGGTGGCGCTGGAACCGGCCAGCCAGCAATTGCTGGAGCTGGCGGCCCGTGTCGCGCGCAGCGATTCCACCGTGCTGATTTCCGGCGAGTCCGGTACCGGCAAGGAAGTCCTGGCGCAGTACATCCATCAGCAATCGCCGCGTGTCGGCAAACCCTTCGTCGCGATCAACTGCGCGGCGATTCCGGACAACATGCTCGAGGCCACCTTGTTCGGCCACGAGAAGGGCGCCTTCACCGGCGCCATCGCTGCCCAGCCGGGCAAGTTCGAATTGGCCGACGGCGGCACCATCCTGCTCGACGAAATCTCGGAGATGCCGCTGGCGCTGCAGGCCAAGCTGCTCCGCGTGCTGCAGGAGCGTGAAGTGGAGCGCGTCGGTGCGCGCAAGCCGATCAGCCTCGACATCCGTGTGCTCGCCACCACCAACCGCGACCTGCTGGGTGAAGTGGCTGCCGGGCGTTTCCGCGAAGACCTCTACTATCGCCTGTCGGTATTCCCGCTGGCTTGGCGCCCGCTGCGCGAACGTCCCGCCGATATCCTGCCGCTGGCCGAACGCCTGCTGGCCAAGTATGCGCGCAAGATGAATCACTCCCCGGTAACCCTGGCCGACGACGCCCGCGCCGCTTTGCTGGCGCATCCCTGGCCGGGAAATGTGCGAGAGCTGGATAACGCCATCCAGCGCTCGCTGATCCTGCAGCAGGGCGGCCAGGTGCAGGCCGCCGACCTGTGCCTGACCGCGCCCATCGGCCTGGCTCCGCGCCCGGTGCTGGCAGCTGTTCCGGCGTCCGTTGCCCCTGCGGTTCCGGCCAGCGTCGAAATTCCGTCGCCTGCCGCCGAAGCCGGGCAACTGGGTGAAGACCTCAAGCGCCGCGAGTTCCAGATGATCATCGACACCCTGCGCAGCGAGCGCGGCCGCCGCAAGGAGGCCGCCGAGCGCCTGGGCATCAGCCCGCGCACCCTGCGTTACAAGCTTGCGCAGATGCGTGACGCCGGGATGGATGTGGAGGCTTACCTCTACGCCAGTTGAGCCACTGACAGACAACCCCTCTTGGCCCGCATTCGTGCGGGCCTTTTCTTGGTTGGACTCGGCTTTTTCGCTGGCATGTTGACGCCGCGCCCGGCTGCACTCCTCAAGAGAATCGCTGAGCTTTCTTCCAGATTGATCGACAGGAGGAGAGACCCGTGGATGAGGTGGAGTTCGCGCGGCAGTTGCGGCGACGGCAAACCGACGCTGAGTCCTGGTTGTGGGGGTATCTGCGGGATCGCAGATTCCTCGGTTTGAAGTTTCGGCGTCAGGTGCCGTGCGGTATTTACGTGTTGGATTTCTACTGCCACGAGTTGCAGTTGGCGGTGGAGCTTGATGGTGGACAGCATCTGGAGTCTGCTCGTGACGCTGAGCGTGATGCCTGGCTGGTGGGGCAGGGGGGTCGGGTGGTTCGATTCTGGAACCATGACGTTCTGCTGCGGACTGACGTTGTGTTGGAGGCGCTGCGGTTGATGGTCGAGACCGGCGCAGGCTGATTGCCCTCACCCCAGCCCTCTCCCGGAGGGAGAGGGGGCTGTCCTCTGCCTGCTGGATGTCTGGCGTTTTTTCTGTTGCGATAGCGTGCCCGGCTGACCGCCGATCTCCTCGCCCACGCCGATCTGCCCCCTCTCCCTCTGGGAGAGGGCTGGGGTGAGGGGCTGTCGCTTGCGCCAGTGTTCCAGGGCTCTAGTTCTGTAGTTCTCGGCTGATTGCCATATTTGCCAGGCACTCCGATCTGCCCCCTCTCCCTCTGGGAGAGGGTTGGGGTGAGGGGCTGTCGCTTGCGCCGATGCTCCAGGGCTCTAGTTCTGGAGTTCTCGGCTGATTGCCATATCTTCCAGGCACTCCGATCTGCCCCCTCTCCCTCAGGGAGAGGGCTGGGGGGGCTTTTCCTCCCACGCCAGGCGCTCAGTCAGAAGCGCCGGATCAGAAGGCCCGAAATCCCCACTCCAGAGCTGTCTTCCGCATTTTTCCTACGTTCCGAAAACCTGGCACCCAAGTTGCAATCACCTCTGCAAAGCGCCGCGCAGTGTCAAAAAACCGCGGCCAGTCGGAGGGGTAAGTGATGAGTCAGGGTATCGAGTTCAATCGTCTGCTGCTGGAAATGCGCTCCATGCAAATGGAGGCCATGGCCAAGGCGAAGACGCAGGCCGCACCGGCCGAGCCGGGGGCGCCAAGCTTCTCGCAGATGCTCGGGCAGGCCGTGGACAAGGTGAACGGTACCCAACAGGTCGCCTCCGACATGGCGAACGCTTTCGAGATGGGGCAGAGCGGTGTTGATCTCACGCAGGTGATGATCGCTTCCCAGAAGGCCAGTGTTTCTTTCCAGGCGATGACCCAGGTACGCAACAAGCTCGTGCAGGCGTACCAGGACATCATGCAGATGCCGGTTTGAGCGGCGAGGATCGTAGGTAATGTCCCAAGCCTCCGTTGTTGACAGTCAGGTTCCGGCCAAGGTTGGTGCCGACGCGCCGAAAAAACCGCTGCTCGGCCTGACTTTCCTCGAGAACCTCGCGGACATGCCGGTACTGCGCCAGGTCGGCCTGCTGGTCGGCCTCGCCGCGAGCATCGCCATCGGCTTCGGCATGGTCCTGTGGTCGCAGCAGCCGGACTACAAGCCGCTCTATGGCAGCCTCAACGGCGTCGACGCCAACAAGGTGGTCGAGGCGCTGACCGCTGCCGACATCGGCTACAAGATCGAACCCAACTCCGGCGCGCTGCTGGTGAAGGCCGATGACCTGGGCCGCGCGCGCATGAAAGTTGCTGGCGCAGGCCTGGCGCCGACCGACAACAACGTCGGCTTCGAGATCCTCGACAAGGAGCAGGCGCTGGGCACCAGCCAGTTCATGGAAGCGACCAATTACCGTCGCGGCCTGGAAGGCGAGCTGGCGCGCACCGTCTCCAGCCTGAACAACGTCAAGGCCGCCCGCGTGCACCTGGCGATCCCCAAGAGCTCGGTATTCGTCCGTGACGACCGCAAGCCCAGCGCCTCCGTGCTGGTCGAGCTGTACCCGGGCCGCACCCTGGAGCCGAGCCAGGTGCTTGCGATCGTCAACCTGGTCGCCACCAGCGTGCCGGAACTGGATAAATCCCAGGTCACCGTGGTCGACCAGAAGGGCAACCTGCTGTCCGACCAGCAGGAGCTTTCCGAGCTGACCATGGCCGGCAAGCAGTTCGATTTCACCCGGCGCATGGAAACCAACTTCACCCAGCGTGTGCACAGCATCCTGGCGCCGGTGCTGGGCAACGGCCGTTACAAGGCCGAGGTCTCCGCCGACGTCGATTTCAGCGCGGTGGAATCCACCTCGGAGTCGTTCAACCCGGACCAGCCGGCCCTGCGCAGCGAGCAGAGCAACAACGAGGAACGCCAGAACAGCAACGGCCCGCAGGGCGTGCCGGGTGCGCTGTCGAACCAGCCTCCGGGCCCGGCCAGCGCACCGCAGACTACTGCGCAGAACAAGCCGGCGGACTTCGTCGCACCGGGCCAGCCGCTGAAGGACGCCAACGGCCAGCCGATCATCGACCCGAAGACCGGCAAGCCGGAGCTCGCGCCGTACCCGACCGACAAGCGTCAGCAGAACACCCGCAACTATGAGCTGGATCGCTCGGTGAGCTACACCAAGCAGCAGCAGGGTCGCCTGCGCCGGCTTTCCGTCGCGGTAGTGCTGGATGACCGCATGATCGCCGATCCCAAAACCGGCGAAGTCAGCCACCAGCCCTGGACCGCCGACGAGCTGGGACGCTTCACCCGCCTGGTGCAGGACGCGGTAGGCTATGACGCCAGCCGTGGCGACAGCGTCAGCGTGATCAACGCACCGTTCGCCCCGGAACTGGGTGACGAGATCGTCTCGCCGCCGTTCTACTCGCAGCCCTGGTTCTGGGACGTGGTCAAGCAAGTGCTGGGCATCGTCTTCATCCTGGTGCTGGTGCTGGGCGTCCTGCGCCCGGTGCTGAACAACCTGTCGGGCAACAAGAGCAAGGCCCTGGTGGCCGGTGGCGCCGCAGGCGAAGGTGGCCTGGGCGAGTTGGGCGGTCTGGAGGGCGAACTGTCCGAAGACCGCGTGAGCCTCGGTGGCCCGGCCAGCATCCTGCTGCCCAGCCCGTCCGAGGGGTACGATGCACAATTGAATGCGATCAAGACACTGGTCGCCCAGGACCCGGGGCGCGTTGCCCAGGTAGTGAAGGACTGGATCAATTCCGATGAGTGAAGCCCGCATGAGCGCCAAACTGAACAAGGTCGACAAGGCCGCCATCCTCCTGCTCTCCCTGGGTGAGACCGATGCCGCGCAGGTGCTGCGCCACATGGGCCCGAAGGAAGTGCAGAAGGTCGGCGTGGCCATGGCGCAGATGCGCAACGTGCACCGCGAGCAGGTCGAGCAGGTGATGGGCGAGTTCGTCGAGATCGTCGGCGACCAGACCAGCCTGGGCGTCGGCGCCGACAGCTACATCCGCAAGATGCTCACCCAGGCCCTGGGCGAGGACAAGGCGAACAACCTCATCGACCGTATCCTGCTGGGCGGCAACACCAGCGGCCTGGACAGCCTGAAGTGGATGGAGCCGCGCGCGGTGGCCGACGTGATCCGCTACGAGCACCCGCAGATCCAGGCCATCGTGGTCGCCTACCTCGACCCGGACCAGGCCGGCGAAGTGCTCAGCCACTTCGACCACAAGGTGCGCCTGGACATCATCCTGCGCGTGTCCTCGCTCAACACCGTGCAGCCGTCCGCGCTCAAGGAACTGAACCTGATCCTGGAGAAGCAGTTCGCCGGCAACGCCAACTCCACCCGTACCACCATGGGCGGCGTGAAGCGCGCGGCGGACATCATGAACTACCTCGACAGCTCGGTCGAAGGCGCGCTGATGGACGCCATCCGCGAAGTCGACGAGGACCTGTCGGGCCAGATCGAAGACCTGATGTTCGTCTTCGACAACCTCGCCGATGTCGACGACCGTGGTATCCAGGCACTGCTGCGCGAGGTGTCCTCGGACGTGCTGGTGCTGGCCCTCAAGGGCTCGGACGAGGCGATCCGCGAGAAGATCTTCCGCAACATGTCCAAGCGTGCCGCCGAACTGCTGCGCGACGACCTGGAGGCCAAGGGCCCGGTGCGCGTCAGCGAAGTGGAAGGCGCGCAGAAGGAAATCCTCACCATCGCCCGCCGTATGGCCGAGTCCGGCGAAATCGTGCTGGGTGGCAAGGGCGGCGAGGAGATGATCTGACGTGGTACCGCCGGCCAAAGACGAAGACAAACTCAGCGAGCTGATCCGCGCGCGCGACGTGGCGGGCTTCGACCGCTGGTCGCTGCCCAGCTTCGACCCGGCGCGGCCGGCCCCGGAACCCGAGCCCGAACCCGAGCCGGTAGTCGAGGAGCCGCCGCAGATCGAAGAGGTGCCCGAGGAAGAGGTCAAGCCGCTGACGCTCGACGAGCTCGAGGCGATTCGCCAGGAGGCCTACAACGAGGGCTTCTCCACTGGCGAAAAGGACGGCTTCCACGCCGGCCAGATCAAGGCGCGTCAGGAAGCCGACGCGGCGCTGCAACCGCGCCTGCAGAATCTCGAAACCCTGATGTCGCACCTGCTCGAGCCCATTGCCGAACAGGACCAGATGCTCGAACAGGGCATGCTCAACCTGGTGACCCACGTGGTGCGCCAGGTGGTGCAGCGCGAGCTGGCCACCGATTCCAGCCAGATTCGCCTGGTGCTGCGCGAGGCGCTCAAGCTGCTGCCGATGGGCGCCAGCAACATCCGCATCCAGGTCAATCCGCAGGACTTCGAACTGGTGAAGGCCTTGCGCGATCGCCACGAGGAAAGCTGGAAGATCATCGAGGACGACGGCCTGCTGCCCGGCGGCTGCCGCATCGAGACCGAACATTCGCGCATCGACGCCACTGTCGAAACGCGCCTGGCCCAGGCCGTGAAGCAGCTCTTCGAGCAGCAGCGCGACCAGGCGACCCACGCCCTGGAGCCAGACCTGCACGTGAATCTAGAAGCCGATCAGGGCGGCACCGATGCGTCTTGATCGCGTCAGCTTCGCCCGCCGCCTGCAGGGCTACAGCGACGCTGTGAGCCTGCCGACCCAGCCGGTGGTAGAAGGCCGCCTGCTGCGCATGGTCGGCCTGACGCTGGAGGCCGAGGGCCTGCAGGCCGCCGTCGGTAGTCGCTGCCAGGTGATCAACGACGGCGGCTATCACCCGGTGCAGGTGGAAGCCGAGGTCATGGGCTTCGCCGGCAGCAAGGTCTACCTCATGCCGGTGGGCAGCCTCGTCGGCATCGCCCCTGGTGCCCGCGTGGTGCCGCTGCCGGACTCCGGTCGGCTGCCCATGGGCATGTCCATGCTCGGCCGCGTGCTCGACGGCGTCGGCCGCGCGCTGGATGGCAAGGGCGGCATGCGCGCCGAGGACTGGGTGCCGATGGACGGCCCGATCATCAACCCGCTGGCGCGCGACCCGATCCACGAGCCGATGGACGTCGGCATCCGCTCGATCAACTCCCTGCTCACCGTCGGCCGTGGCCAGCGTCTGGGCCTGTTCGCCGGTACCGGCGTGGGTAAGTCCGTGCTGCTGGGCATGATGACCCGCTTCACCAAGGCCGACATCATCGTGGTCGGGCTGATCGGCGAGCGGGGTCGTGAGGTGAAGGAATTCATCGAGCACATCCTTGGCGAGGAGGGCCTCAAGCGTTCCGTGGTGGTCGCCTCCCCGGCGGACGACGCGCCACTGATGCGCCTGCGCGCCGCGCAGTACTGCACCCGGATTGCCGAGTACTTCCGCGACAAGGGCAAGAACGTCCTGTTGCTGATGGATTCCCTGACCCGTTACGCCCAGGCCCAGCGGGAGATCGCGCTGGCCATCGGCGAGCCGCCGGCGACCAAGGGTTATCCGCCGTCAGTGTTCGCCAAGCTGCCGCGCCTGGTCGAGCGTGCCGGCAATGGCGAGAAGGGCGGCGGTTCGATCACCGCTTTCTACACCGTGCTCAGCGAAGGCGACGACCAGCAGGACCCGATCGCCGATGCCGCGCGGGGCGTACTCGATGGTCACTTCGTGCTGTCGCGCCGGCTGGCCGAGGAAGGCCATTACCCGGCCATCGACATCGAGGCTTCCATCAGCCGGGTGATGCCGCAGGTCACCACGCCTGAACACATGCGCGATGCGCAGCGCTTCAAGCAGCTCTGGTCGCGCTACCAGCAGAGCCGCGACCTGATCAGCGTCGGGGCCTATGTGGCCGGCGGCGATCCGGAGACCGACCTGGCTATCCAGCGCTTCCCGATCATGCGCCAGTTCCTCCGTCAGGCCCTGGACGAGAGCCAGAACCTTGACGACAGCCGCCTGCTGCTGGATGCGGTCGTCAGCGGCAAGGCTGGCTGATGAGCATGATCTCCTGCGCCGAGCTTTTCGCTCCCTCTCCCTTTAGGGAGATGGTTGGGGAGAGGGGCGCACGGCAGAGGGCTTACCCATGAACCGCCGCGCCGAACGCCTCGCGCCGGTGGTGGACATGGCGCTCAAGGCCGAGCGCGAGGCCGCGCGCCAGCTCGGCCAGATGCAGGGCCAGTTGCAGCAGGCGCAGCGCAAGCTCGCCGAGCTCGAGCGCTACCGCTACGACTACCAGCAGCAATGGATCACCAACGGCCAGCAGGGCGTCAGCGGCCAGTGGCTGATCAACTACCAGCGCTTCCTGTCCCAGCTCGAAGGCGCCGTCGAGCAGCAGAATCGCTCGGTGGCTTTCCACGAGGCCAACATGGGCAAGGCGCGGGTGATCTGGCAGGAGAAGTACGCGCGCCTCGAAGGCTTGCGCAAGCTGGTGGAGCGCTACCGCGAGGAAGCGCGCCTGGCCGCCGACAAGTACGAGCAGAAACAGCTCGACGAGTTCGCCCAGCGCCTGAAGCCTTCCGCCGACTGACCCGGCCTGCGGCCGTGCTAGGCTCCTGTCAGATCACGACCGGAACCTTTCCATGCCGCTTCCCGCTCCTGTGCCTGTGGATTTCCAGCACGTCTTCTCCCTGTGGCGCCTCCGCGCCGAGGGCGAGCCGATCATCACGCCGAGCAGCCACCTGCTGCCGGTTCGCTGGCAGGGGCGCTCAGCCATGCTCAAACGCGCCCTGGACATCGACGAACGCCTGGGCTCGAAGGTGCTCGACTGGTGGGACGGCGACGGCGCGGCGCTGGTCTACGCCTACGACGGCGACACTATCCTCATGGAGCGCGCCGAGGGCTCGCAGTCGCTGATGCACATGGCGCTGAACGGCGAGGACGACGAGGCCAGCCGCATCGTCTGCGATGTGGTGCGCAAGCTGCATCAGCCTCGGGAAAAGCCCCTGCCGGAGGTGATCGGCCTGCGCGAGTGGTTCCGCGATCTCGCGCCTGCCGCCGTGCGCTATGGCGAGCTGTTTCCGCGCTGCCTGGAGACCGCCGAGGCCCTGTTGGCCAGCGAGCATGACCAGTGCGTGCTGCATGGCGATATTCACCACGACAACATCCTCGATTTCGGCGAACGCGGCTGGCGGGCCATCGATCCCAAGCGTCTGCATGGCGAGCGCCTGTTCGACTACGCCAATCTGCTGTGCAACCCGGACCTGCCTACCTCCCGCGAGCGCACGCGTTTCCTGCGTCAGCTGGATGTGATCGTCGAGCACGCGCGCGTCGACCGGCGTCGCCTGCTGGAGTGGGTGCTGGCTTTTGCCGGACTCTCCGCCGCCTGGTTCCTTGATGACGGCATGGCCGCCGACAGCGACCTGGCCGTGGCGCACCTGGCCGCTGCCGAACTGGACCGCAGCGCATGTTGCGCCTGAACCGCGCGCTGCTGCGCACCCATCCGCGACTGGTCGCCTCGGTGATCGTCGGCGCCCTGGTGGCGCTGGCAAGCTACCCGCTGGCGCCCATGCCCCGCGTGCTGCTGGGCTGGAACTGCATGGCCTGGCTCTACGTGCTGCTGATCGGCTGGCTGGCCCTGCGCGCGGCACCAGCGGACGTGCGCCGGCTGGCCGAGATCGAGGACGAGAACGCCGAGGCCGTGCTGGTCCTGGTTACCGTTGCCGCTGTCGCCAGCCTCGGCGCCATCATCGTCGAACTGGCCACAGCCGGGCACGCCAACGGCAGTGAGCGGGTCGTTCGCTACGCCGTCACCGCCAGCACGGTGCTGGGCTCCTGGTTTCTCATCGGCACCATCTTCACCATGCACTACGCCCGCCAGTTCTATTCGGCCGACGCGACGGAGCCGGTGCTGCGCTTTCCCGAGGGCGAGAAAAACCCGGACTACTGGGACTTCCTCTACTTCTCGTTCACCCTCAGCGTGGCGGTGCAGACCTCCGACGTGGAAGTTGCCTCGCGTCCGATGCGCAAGGTGGTACTGGCGCACTCGGTGATCGGCTTCCTGTTCAACACTGCAATCCTGGGTTTGGCGATCAACATGGGCGCAGGGCTGATCGGCTAGCGTGGGTGATCAGGGCTGCAGCGTCTCGATAGCCAGCCGAAGCGCCAGTGCGACGAAGGCGAGGGTGAAGCTCCAGCGGATCAGGCTCATCACCACTGGGCGACCGATTACGTAGTCGCGCACCCAGGAGGCCAGCAGCCCGTAGCCGATGAACACGAAGAAGGTCATCAGCGCGAACACCAGGCCCAGAATCAGGAATAGTCCCCGGGCGTCCTCGCTGCCGGCCGGCACAAACTGTGGCAGGAAGGCCAGGAAGAACAGCCCGAGCTTGGGGTTGAGCAGGTTCAGCCAGAGCCCGGTGCCCACCAGTTGCCGGGTGCTGCGCGGGCTGGCCGAGTCCAGCGCCAGGACGCCGCTGCCGCGAAACACCTGCCAGGCGATGAACAGCAGGTACGCCGTACCCAGCAGCCGGATGATCTGGAAGCTGGCCGCGCTGGCCTGCAGGATCAGCGACAGGCCGAAAGTGGCGAGCAGCAATTGCGGGACCATGCCCAGCGTGCAGCCCAGCGCCGCGAAGCTGGCTGCGCGGGCGCCAAGGCCTAGGCCGACGGCCAGGGTGTAGAGCACGCCGGTGCCGGGTAGCAAAACGACGACGAACGCCGTCAGCAGGAATTCTGCGTTCATTCCCGTGGGTTTCCTGTGTGGAAGAAGTGAGGCCGGCGTATTCAGGGCGCTGGCGGCTACCTGAGCGATGAGCGCCATTGCCCCGGCGTCAGCCCGAGCTGGCGGGCGAAGGCGCGGGTCATGTGCGGCTGGTCGGCGAAACCGGCGAGCATGGCGGCGTCGGCCAGTGTGCGGCCCTCGCCGATGGCCTTGTGGGCTTGTCGCACGCGGTACTGCAGGAGGTAGGCATGGGGCGTGGTGCCCAGTTCGCGGCGGAAGCGGCGCAATGCCGCATAGGGCGTCAGGCCTGCAATGCCGGCCAGCTCCACCAGCGCGGGAGCGTTGCGTGGGTCGTCGTGAATGCGTTCGAGCATGCGCGCCACGCTGCGGGAAGGGAGGGGCGCCACGCTCGTTTTGAGGCGCTGGTCGAGCAGCTCGCCGAACAGGTCGAGTACACCTTCGCGGGCGTCGTCCGCATCAACGCCCGGCAGGTGCTGCAGCAGGTGTGCAATGCGCCGGGCGAGTTGCGGGTCGGCAAGGGCGGGGAGGGTGAATTCGCGCCGGGCCATTTCCCCGCCGGCCAGGTCCGCCAGCAGGGTCGGCTCGACGTAGAGCATCCACCAGCGCCGTGGCGCACCGCGCAGGGGAATGCCGTCGTGCAGTTCATTGGGGCTCACGGTGATGATGTCGCACGGCCCGGCTTCGACTTGGCCGCGTCCGCTCCAGGAACGGTGGCCGCCCTCAAGCATCACGCCGATGCCGTACTCGTCGTGGGCGTGACGCGGGAAGCTGCGCTGCGTGAGTATATCGACGATGCGCAGGCCGGGCAGGGCGGCGGCGGTGCAGTTCACTCGGTGCAGCATTGGGTCAGGCCTGCGGGCGCGGAGAGGTGATAGGCAGAGTAGCCCCTCGGACCCCCGCCATCTTGAATGAAATTGACTATTTCAGGGGCGCCCGGCGTTGCCCATCACGTATTGCACAAAAGCATGGCGGCGCCTGTGTGTAGGAGCGAGATTGCTCTCCGCCGCGTCGGGCTGGGGCGTCCGCGCAAAATCTGAAATCAGAAGAACGGCCGCGAGGCCTTGAACATGAACGCCGAGTCGCAATAGGCGTTGTGTCCGGAGTAGGCGCTGCAGTCGCCGCCGGTCAGGCTGCTGCCGCTGTACGAGAAGTTCAGGTCGATGCCGTTCCAGGGGCGGCTGAAGTTCACCGACCAGTCGCCGAATTCGCTGACGCTGCCACCGCTGTTCAGGCTCACGGGGGAGGCGAGGTTGTAGGTGGAATACTTGAAGGTCACGTCGAAGCCGAGGTCGGGCTGCACGCCCAGGTCGGTGAACAGCGTGGTGGTGCTGCGCCCGGCCTGGGCGCTGTAGGCCGCGCCGAGACGGCTGCCGAATACCGAGAGGCCGCCGTACAGGGCCTGGCTGTCGTAGTCGGGTTGTTCCGGCCGGGTGTAGCGCAGGGTACCCACCTCGTAGCCCAGCTTGCCGTCGCCCAGCGGGTGCTTGAAGCCTGCGTAGCTGTCGATCTCCAGGGGCTTTTCCTGCTCGATGTTCGACGTCCAGCTGCCGACGTACCAGCCGCTGTCGTGGGTGATGTCGAGGCCGCCCTGGGCGCTGTTGGCCTGACCCGGCTGGACCAGCCCCTGGGCCATGCTGCGCGTTGGCGAGTTGGCGAACTTGAGTTCGAAATCACCCAGCTCACGCTGCATCACCTGGGCACCTGCATACGGCGCCGCGCACAACACACAGGCCGCGATGAGAATGGTCTTGTACATGCTGCTACCCCCTTCTTGCGCGTGCGACCCTTCCAAGGCCTCTTGCGGGCCCTCGCCTGAGTCGCACCCGTAAAAGGGTAAAGGCATTCGCCGTGCCTGTGGCGACCGGCGGTCCATTAATCGACCTGTCGGGTACCGTTCGACCGGTCTGGCGGGGCGGTTTCCCATCGTTCGCAGAGGTTGCCGCTGTCATCGCTAGCTGCTACATCTTCAAGCTCGGGCGCGACCATTGATCGATAAGGAGAATCCCATGGCCATCACTTCCGTTCCCTCCGCTGACGGGCAGGAGCTCACCATCGTGGTCCAAGGACGTTTCGATTTCGGCGCTCACCAGGAATTCCGCAATGCCTACGAGCGCGTCGAGATCACACCCAAGCGCTACGTGGTGGATCTGAAGGGCGCTACCTACCTCGACAGCTCGGCGCTGGGCATGCTCCTTTTACTTCGCGACCACGCCGGCGGCGAGAGCTCGCAGATCAGCCTGGCGCACTGCAACCCGGACGTGCGCAAGGTACTGTCCATCTCCAACTTCGAGCAGTTGTTCAAGATCAGCTGACGCGGCGCGCCCTGCTGTGGCAACGGCCATGTCCGAACTCCTCACCGTCCTGATCGCCGACGACAATGCCGCCGATCGCCTATTGCTGTCGACCATCGTCAGTCGCCAGGGGCATCGAGTGATCACAGCCGCCAACGGGTTGGAGGCGCTCGCGTTGTTCACCCAGGAGCGTCCGCAGCTGGTGCTGATGGATGCGTTGATGCCGGTGATGGACGGCTTCGAGGCGGCGCGGCGGATTCGCCGGCAGGCTGGCGAGGAACTGGTGCCGATCATCTTCCTCACGTCGCTGAGCGAGCCCGAGGCGCTGGTGCAGAGCCTGGAGGCGGGCGGCGACGACTTCCTCTCCAAGCCCTACAACCGCGTCATCCTCGAAGCCAAAATCCGCGCCATGGGGCGCCTGCATCACCTGCAGCGGATGGTGCTGGAGCAGCGTGACCTGATCGCCCGGCACAACGAGCACCTGCTCAACGAGCAGCGGGTTGCCAAGGCGGTGTTCGACAAGGTGGCGCACTCGGGTTGCCTGAACGCGGCGAACATCCGCTACCTGCAATCACCCTTCGCGCTGTTCAACGGCGACCTGCTGCTGGCGGCGTTCAGGCCCTCCGGTGGCATGCACGTGCTGCTCGGCGATTTCACCGGCCATGGCTTGCCGGCGGCCATCGGCGCCATGCCGCTGGCCGAGGTGTTCTACGGCATGACCGCCAAGGGTTACCCCATGGCGGACATCCTTCGCGAGATGAACGCCAAGCTCAAACGCATTCTCCCGGTGGGCGTGTTCTGCTGCGCCGCTGTGCTCAACCTGAGCTTCCAGCGCGGCCTTGTGGAGGTGTGGAACGGCGGCCTGCCCAACGGCTATCTGCATCGCCACGACAGCGGCGAACTGCAGCCGCTGGTATCGCGGCATCTGCCGCTGGGCATTCTCGATCCCTCTGCCTTCAGCGACCATTTCGAGGTCTACGCGATGGAGGAGGGCGACCGTGTGTTCCTCTTCTCCGATGGCGTGCTGGAGGCGCGCAATGCCACGGGCGAAGCCTTCGGCGAGGAACGCCTGCTCCAGGTGTTCGGCGAGGGCCTCGCGCCGTCGCGCCTGTTCGACGGCATCCAGGCGGCGGTGGCGCGATTTCGCGGCGAGGCGCAGGACGACGTCAGCATGCTGGAGATCGCGCTGGTCCCCGAGGGCTCACTGCAGCGCCCGCCGCTGGCGTTCTCCGACACCGGCCTGAGCAGCCCGCTGGACTGGTCCGCCAGCTTCGAGTTCCGCGCGCCGACCCTGCGTAACTTCAACCCGCTGCCTTTCCTGCTGCAGTTGCTGATGGAGGTGCAAGACCTGCGCCCGCGCGGTGGTGCGCTCTACACCGTGCTCGCCGAGCTGTACTCCAATGCCCTGGAGCACGGTGTGATGGGCCTGGACTCCTCGCTCAAGTGCGACGCCGCCGGCTTCGCCCGCTATTACCAAGAGCGCAGCAAGCGCCTGGTCGCGCTGCGCGACGGCTTCGTGCGCTTCCATCTCGATCTCGCTCCCCACGGCGATGGCGGCCGGCTGTTGGTACGGGTGGAAGACAGCGGCGACGGTTTCGACGTAGGCGCGGTGCTGGCATCGCAGAGGGGCGCCGGTAGCCTCTGTGGGCGTGGCCTGACGCTGGTTCGGCAGTTGTCTGACCGCTGTCAGTGGTCGGGAGACGGCAAGGCGGTCTCCGTGGAGTTCTTCTGGTCGGCTCAGGCATAATCGGGGCCTTCTTGTCTCCCTGCAGGGTGGCGAGCCGTCCTTCAGGGAGTGCCCAATGTCCGAGCCGCATCTCGATGGCGCCGTGCTGAGCAATTTGCTGTCGATCATGGAAGACGAGTACCCGCTCCTGGTGGAAACCTTCCTCAGCGACTCCGAGGAGCGCCTGCGCAGCATCCGCGAGGCAGCCGCCGCTTGTGATGCGCCGGCCCTGCGCCACGCCGCGCACAGCTTCAAGGGCAGTTGCGGCAACATGGGCGCCTCGGTTCTGAGCAGCCTGTGCAAGCGTCTTGAAGAGGCTGCGCGGCAGAACGACCTGGCCTGCGCGCAAGGCCTCATCGTCAAGGTCGAGCACGAATTCGGCATCGTCCGCACCCTGCTGTTGCCCGGTTGCTCCTGACCTTTTCCGAGTTGGCCCGCGCCTTGCTATCTCCGTCTTGGATATTCACCTGAACGGAGCACTCCGATGGCTGTCGCCCCGGATATTTTATTGAGCTCGACGCCTGACATCAGGCCCAAGGCGGCGCTCTCCAAGTCTGCCCAGAATTCGTCGAACAGCAGCAACGACAAGGGTTCCAGCTTTGCCGACGTCTATGCCAAGGAGCAGCGGCCAGCCGCCAGCGAGCGGGCCGACAAGCCGGCAAAGGCGAAGACCGACAAGCCGCGGGACGCTGCCGGCAAGGACACGGCAAGCAAGGATTCCACCGCGCCGGCTGCCGCCGACCAACCAAAGGTTGCCGAGGACGGCAAGGCGTTGCCGGCCGATGGCGCCAGCAAGGCGGACGAGAAGGTGGCGGACGGTGACGCCAAGTCCGATGCGACCCTCGACCCGCTGCTGATGTTAGGTATGACCGGCCAACTGCCTGAGCCCGAGGCGCCTCCGCTGGTGGTCAGCACTGGAGCCAGCCAGCTCACCGATGCCAGCAGCGATGGCGACCTGCAGAAGCTCAACGAGATTCCGGGGGTGGACCTGACTTTGGCCGTCGGCGCTGACGACCAGGCGCAGCAGGTGCAGCAGACCCAGCTCAACGGTCACCTCGCCGCCAAGGCGGGGGACAAGTCGCCGGATGCCAGCGGCAAGAACGATCTGTCGGCCGCTCTTGCTGCGCTGACCTCGGACTCGACTACCAAGGGCACTGAAACCAAGCTCGCTGAAGGCGCATTGAAAGATGGCGCCGACCTTACCCGGCAACTGGCGGACGTGCAGACCGACGCCAAACCGGAGATGCCGCGCAACGAGGCCTTCGCCGCGCGCCTGGAGTCGCTGACGCAGGCGCTGAATACGCCGCAGGCGATGACCAGTCGACCGGTGAACCCGCTGGTGCCGGGGCAGGCCGTGTCCGTGCAACAGAACGGCTGGACCGACCAGGTGGTGGACCGGGTGATGTGGATGTCCTCGCAGAACCTCAAGTCGGCCGAGATCCAGATGGACCCGGCCAACCTCGGTCGCCTGGAAGTGCGCATCCACATGACCGGCGACCAGACCCAGGTGAACTTCGTCAGCGCCAACGCCAACGTCCGCGAAGCGCTGGACAGCCAGCAGCACCGTCTGCGCGAGATGTTCAACCAGCAGGGCATGCAACTGGATGTGAACGTTTCCGACCAGTCAGCCCGCGGCTGGCAGCAACAGCAGCAGGGCGACGGCCGTGGCAGCTCGCGGAGCGTGGCGGGTAGCGGCAGCGGTGACGACGAGCCAATGATCAGTGGCGTGTCCGAGATCCGCCCGCAGACGGCGGCGCAGGGCAGGGGGTTGGTGGATTACTACGCCTGACCTGGCTTTGGGGGGCTGCTTGATAGCGCCCTCTCCCCAGCCAGGGCGGAGGGAGAGGGCGTAGCCCGAGCGCCAGGTCCTACCCCTGTTCGCGACCTGTCCGGCTCAGAGGAAAATTCTTACTCCTCCCCGTGACATCCTCCGTCTAGCCTGTAATATCCGCGGCGTTGCCAGTAGGCCTCCTGCAAACTGGCACAGCCCTTGCTGTTACCCTGGTATCAGCGCTTCGCGCCGCAAAAGTGACGGATTATTGGCATGGCCAAGAAAGAACAGACGCCTTCTCTCCCCGATGGCCAGGCGCCCGGCAAGGGCAAGCTGAAGCTCATCATCATCATCGTGCTGGCTTTCCTGCTGGCGGTGGGTGCGTCGGTGGGCGGTACCTGGTTCTTCCTGCACAAGAGCGCCAAGCCCGACGAAGCCGAAGCCAAGGCCGCGGAACACGCCGAACCGACGAAGAAGCAGGCGATCTACGAGATCCTCGCGCCGTCCTTCGTGGTCAACTTCAACCAGAACGGCCGCCAGCGCTACCTTCAGGTTGCCGTTGCCCTGATGGGCCGCGACCAGGCGCAGATGGATGCCCTGCGCGAGCAGATGCCGCTGGTGCGCAACCAACTGGTGATGCTGTTCTCCAGCCAGAATTTCGACAATCTGGTGACGCCGGTCGGCAAGGAGATGCTCCGCCAGCAGGCCACGTCCAGTCTTCAGGAACTGGCGAAGAAGGCGACCGGTCAGTTGACCGTGGAGCAAGTGCTTTTCACCAATTTCGTATTGCAGTAGGTACCCGCCATGGCCATGCAGGATCTACTTTCCCAGGACGAGATCGACGCGCTGTTGCACGGCGTCGACGACGGCCTGGTGGAAACCGAGTCCGACGTCGAGCCGGGGGCGATCA
Organism: Pseudomonas sp. PDM18; assembly: GCF_014852585.1. GTDB lineage: Bacteria > Pseudomonadota > Gammaproteobacteria > Pseudomonadales > Pseudomonadaceae > Pseudomonas. Next base: position 208,145 of record NZ_JACVBX010000004.1, read on the forward strand.
AGTCCTACGACCTGACCAGCCAGGACCGCATCGTCCGGGGCCGCATGCCGACCCTGGAGATGATCAACGAGCGGTTCGCCCGCTACACCCGCATCAGCATGTTCAACCTGCTGCGCCGCTCGGCGGATGTCGCCGTGGGCGGCGTGCAGGTGATGAAGTTCGGTGAGTACGTGCACTCGCTGTACGTGCCCACCAGCCTCAACCTGGTGAAGATGAAGCCGCTGCGCGGCACCGCGCTGTTCATCCTCGACGCCAAGCTGGTGTTCAAGCTGGTGGACAACTTCTTCGGCGGTGACGGTCGTCACGCCAAGATCGAGGGCCGCGAGTTCACTCCCACCGAGCTGCGGGTGGTGCGCATGGTCATCGAACAGGCGTTCGTTGATCTCGCCGAGGCCTGGCATGCGGTGATGCCGATCAACTTCGAGTACGTGAACTCCGAGGTGAACCCGGCGATGGCCAACATCGTCAGCCCCAGCGAAGTGGTGGTGGTTTCCACCTTCCACATCGAACTGGATGGCGGCGGCGGCGATCTGCACATCACCCTGCCGTACTCGATGATCGAGCCGATCCGCGAGATGCTCGATGCCGGCTTCCAGTCCGACGTGGACGATCAGGACGAGCGCTGGGTCAATGCCCTGCGCGAAGACATCCTCGACGTCAGCGTGCCGGTAGGGGCCACCGTCGTGCGCCGCCAGCTCAAGCTGCGCGACATCCTGCACATGCAGCCGGGCGACGTGATCCCGGTGGAGCTGCCCGAATACATGATCATGCGCGCCAACGGCGTGCCTTCCTTCAAGGTCAAGCTGGGTTCGCACAAGGGCAACCTGGCCTTGCAGATTCTCGATCCCCTCGAGCGCTTGCGCTGAGCGGATCCCACGAGGACCCACCATGTCTGATGAAGAAAACGTGACCCCCGAAGAACAGGCGCTGGCAGACGAGTGGGCCGCGGCCCTCTCCGAATCCGGTGATGCCAACCAGGACGACATCGACGCGATGATGGCCAGCGCTGCGGCTCCGGCCGTGCCCGCCGCACCGCGCGCACCGATGGAAGAGTTTGGCATGGCGCCCAAGACGCCGATGATCGCCGGGCTGGAAGGCCCCAACCTGGATGTGATCCTGGATATTCCTGTGACCATTTCCATGGAGGTCGGGCATACCGACATCAATATCCGCAACCTGCTGCAGCTCAACCAGGGCTCGGTGATCGAACTCGATCGCCTGGCCGGCGAGCCGCTGGACGTGCTGGTCAACGGCACCCTGATCGCCCACGGCGAAGTGGTGGTGGTGAACGAGAAGTTCGGCATCCGCCTCACCGACGTGATCAGCCCCAGCGAACGCATCAAGAAGCTGCGCTGACATGGGCCGCCTGCTCGCGAGTCCCCGTCTGCTCTCCAGCGTGGGCGCCCTGCCGCTGCTGGGGCTGTCCCTCTTCGCCCTGGGCGAGGAGGCATCGGTGCCGGCATCCAATCCGGCCATCGTCCACGCCAGCTCCACGCCGAGCATCATCACCGGCAGCGCCGGCGCGCAGCTGATGCAGTTGCTGCTGGGCCTGGTCCTGGTGGTCGGCCTGATCTTCCTGCTGGCCTGGCTGGTGCGTCGCGTGCAGCAGGTCGTGCCGCGCGGCAACCAGGCGATCCGCCTGATATCCAGCCAGTCCCTCGGCCCGCGTGATCGGCTGGTGCTGGTGCAGGTGGGTGAGGAACAGGTGTTGCTGGGCCTGACGCCCGGTCGCATCACCCCGCTGCACGTCTTGCGCCAGCCGGTGCATGCCGCCGAATCGGAACCGGCGCAGCCGGAATTCGCCCAGCGCCTGCTGGAATTGCTGAACAAGGACAAGGGCCGCCCGCAGTGACCCGTTCGCCGAACCTCTCCGTTCTGATCGGTGCGCTCAAGGCAGTCGCGCCGCTGCTCCTGGGCCTGCTGGCGCTGATGGCGCCGCAGGCCTTCGCCGCCGATCCGACGCAGCTGACGGCGATCACCGTGACCACCAACCCGCAGGGGCAGCAGGAATACTCAGTCAGCCTGCAGATCCTGCTGATCATGACCGCGCTGAGCTTCATCCCGGCGTTCGTCATGCTGATGACCAGCTTCACCCGGATCATCATCGTCTTCTCCATCCTACGCCAGGCGCTCGGCCTGCAGAGCACGCCGTCGAACCAGGTGCTGATCGGCCTGGCGATGTTCCTCACTCTGTTCGTCATGGCGCCGGTGTTCGACAAGATCAACACGACCGCGCTGCAGCCTTACCTGAGCGAGCAGATTACCGCGCAGGAGGCGATCACCCGCGCCGAGGTGCCGCTCAAGGCCTTCATGCTGGCGCAGACCCGGCAATCGGACCTGGAACTGTTCGTGCGGCTGTCCAAGCGCACCGACATCGCCAGCGCCGACGCCACGCCCCTGACTATCCTGGTGCCGGCGTTCGTCACTTCGGAGTTGAAGACTGCGTTCCAGATCGGTTTCATGATCTTCATCCCGTTCCTGATCATCGACCTGGTGGTGTCCAGCGTCCTGATGGCGATGGGCATGATGATGCTCTCGCCGCTGATCATCTCGCTGCCATTCAAGATCATGCTGTTCGTCCTGGTGGACGGCTGGGCATTGATCATCGGCACGCTCGCCGGCAGTTTCGGGACGGTCTAGCGATGAACCCCTCTGCTGAACGACAGGAGCAGCCATGACCCCCGAAGTCGCCGTCGACCTGTTCCGTGAAGCGCTCTGGCTGACCGCTGTGATGGTCGGCATCCTGGTGCTGCCCAGCCTGCTGGTGGGCCTGATCGTGGCGATGTTCCAGGCCGCCACGCAGATCAACGAGCAGACCCTGAGCTTCCTGCCGCGTCTGCTGGTGGTGCTGCTCACCCTCATCGTGCTGGGCCCCTGGCTGCTGCGGCAGCTGATGGAGTACACCCAGTCACTGATCACCAGCATCCCGACGCTGATCGGTTGATGCTCGAGCTCAGCAACGCGCAGATCGGCGGCTGGATCGGAGCCTTCCTGTTCCCGCTGTTTCGCATCGCCGCGATGTTGATGGTGATGCCGATCATCGGCACCCAACTGGTGCCGACCCGCGTGCGCCTGTACCTGGCCGTGGCCATCGCGGTAGCGCTGACGCCCAACCTGCCACCGATGCCGCAGGTGGATGCGCTGAGCCTCAAGGCGATGGTCTACATCGCCCAGGAAATCCTCGTCGGCGCCATGCTCGGCTTTGTCCTGCAGCTGATGTTCCACGCCTTCGTCATTTCCGGGCAGATCATCTCGATGCAGATGGGCCTGGGCTTCGCGTCCATGGTCGACCCCTCCAACGGTATCTCGGTCCCGGTACTGGGACAGTTCTTCACCATGCTGGTGACCCTGCTGTTCCTCGCCATGAACGGCCACCTGGTGGTCTTCGAGGTACTGGCGGAAAGCTTCACCACGCTGCCGGTGGGCGAGGGGTTGTCGAGCAACCACTTCATCACGGTGGCGGGCAAGCTCGGCTGGGTCCTGGGCGCCGGCCTGATGATCGCCTTGCCGGCGATTACCGCGCTGCTGGTGGTCAACCTGGCGTTCGGCGCGATGACTCGCGCAGCGCCGCAGCTGAACATCTTCTCGATCGGTTTCCCGCTCACCCTGATCATGGGCTTCGTCATTGTCTGGATTGGCAGTGCCGAGATTCTCACCCAGTACCAGGCGCTGGCCAGTGAGGGCCTGCGCCTGCTTCGCGAACTCGTGGGGGCCCGCTGATGGCCGAAAACGACAGTAGCGAAGACAAGACAGAGGAACCTACCGAGAAACGGCGCCGGGAGGCGCGCGAGAAGGGCCAGCTCCCTCGGTCCAAGGAGCTGAATACCCTGGCCGTGCTCCTGGCCGGCGCCGGGGCCTTGCTGATGTTCGGCGCCAGCCTGGCCGATGCGCTGATGCGCCTGATGCGCGGCAGCTTCCAGCTCGACCGCGCCACGGTGATGAACAGCGAGAGCATGCTCAACCTGCTGATCGCCGGCGGCAAGATCGGTGCCGATGCGCTCTGGCCGATCCTTGCGGTGGTGCTGGTGGCGGCGCTGGTCGGCCCGGTGGCGCTGGGCGGCTGGTTGTTCTCCGCCGAAGCGCTGGCCCCCAAGTTCAGCCGGCTCAACCCGCTGGCCGGGCTCAAGCGCATGTTCTCGCTGCGCTCGCTGACCGAGTTGCTCAAGGCACTGGCCAAGTTCGTGCTGGTGCTGATCGTGGCGATCCTGGTGCTCAAGTCCGACCAGGACGACCTGCTGGCCATCTCCCACGAGCCGCTGGAACAGGCCATGGTGCACAGCGCCCGGATTGTCGGCTGGAGCGCCTTCTGGCTGGCCTGCAGCATCATCTTCATCGCCGCCGCGGACGTGCCCTTCCAGCTCTGGGACAACCGCAAGAAGCTGATGATGACCAAGCAGGAGGTCAAGGACGAGTACAAGGACTCCGAGGGCAAGCCGGAGGTCAAGGCCAAGGTCCGCCAGATGCAGCGCGAGATGGCCAACCGGCGGATGATGCAGGCGGTGCCCGAAGCCGACGTCATCATCACCAACCCGACGCACTTCGCCGTGGCCCTGAAATACGACGCGGAGAAGGGCGGGGCGCCCAGGCTGCTGGCCAAGGGCAACGACTTCATGGCGCTGAAGATTCGCGAGATCGCCCAGGAGCACAAGGTCACGGTGCTCGAATCGCCGGCGCTGGCGCGGGCGGTTTACTACTCCACCGAACTCGACCACGAGATTCCCGCCGGCCTCTACCTCGCCGTGGCCCAGGTGCTGGCCTACGTCTACCAGCTCAAGCAGTACCGCTCCGGCAAGGGCAAGCGCCCGGGACCGATGCCGGACCTGCCTATCCCGCCGGATTTGCGCCGCGACGAGTGACCCGCAGATGTCGCCCGTGCAGTAGGATGGTCGGTTCGCGCCCGGCGTCGAAGGCTCCGGGCGGCCTGTTCAGCCAAGGAAATGTTTCATGCTTCGGGATTCCTTCGCCGGCCTGCGCTTTGCGTTCTGGCTCTTCCTCTGTCTCCTCGCCTTTGTGCGGCCCAGCTGGGCCGACGCACCTCCTGATGACGGCGTGCTGCTGCCGCTGAACGAGCGCGTGGTGGACGTCACTGGCACCCTCGACCCAGCCGCCAAGGCGCACCTGATCGACAAGCTCAAGGCTCTGGAGTACCGGCGTGGTGCGCAGATCGCCGTGGTGATGCTGTCGACGGTGGGCAAGATGGGCATCGAGGCCTTCTCCAACAAGCTGTTCAACCTCTGGAAGCTCGGCCGCAAGGGCGTTGACGACGGTGTGCTGGTGGTGGTGGCGAAGGACGACCACCAGATGCGCATCGAGGTCGGTTATGGCCTGGAGGGGGCGATTCCCGACGTGCTGGCCGGGCGCATCATCCGCGAGCGCATGGCGCCGGCCTTTCGCGATGACGACTATGCCGGCGGCATCGAGTCGGCGGTGGATGCACTGACCCTGCTGGTCGATGGCGAGACGCTGCCTGACCCGGCTCCCGAACCTTTGACGTTCCCGCTGGAGGCCTGGCTGCTGCTGGCGTCCTTCGCGGCCGGCGGCGTGGGCGGTGTGCTGCTTGCCGCACGGCGGATGGGCTGGCGCGGCGCGCTGGCATTCTGCGCGGTGGTGGTCGTTCTGGTGGCACTGCTGGCCGGCGGCAAGGATGCGCTGGGAGTAGTGGCCGTTACGCCCATCTGCCTGCTGGTCGGCGGCGCTACCTTCGGTGCGCTGTGGACGGCTCGGGTGGTGTTCTACAGCGTGCTGGGGCTGATCGCCTACTGCATCCTGCTCGGTTTCCTGACGCCGCGCTTCGGCGGCCTGCTCTGGGTCTATGCGCTGGCTGCTCCGCTGGCGGTGCTGATGGTCATCGGCCTCTGGTGGCTGCTGATCTTGATGATGCGCGACGTCTGGCGCGGACCTCGCAAGGGGCGCAAGACCGCCAAGGCGCCGGCCGGGCACAAGGCCTTCTACTGGCGCTTGGCGATATTCTTCGGCCTGTACCTGCTGATCGGTTTCTTCGCCGGTGCTCCGACGGCTCCGCTGAACTGGCTGCTGGTGCTGCCCTTCATGTGCCTGCCGGGGCTGGTGGTGTTCGCGGCGGGGCAGGGTGGCGCGGGCGGCAGCTCGGGCTCCGGTGGCAGTTCGTCCAGCGGGTCGTCCGGCGGCAGTTCGGGCGGGGGCGGATTCTCCGGCGGTGGCGGTTCCAGTGGCGGCGGCGGTGCGTCGGGAAGCTGGTGACGGCATAATCCCTCGACGCTCCGGGCTGCCAAGCCCACACCTTCAGGGAAAGAAGGCATGACCCTCTGGATTCGTTGCGCTTTGTATCTCTTCCTCCTGCTCGGCACGGTTGGCGTACGGGCAGAGGTTCCGACCGACGTTGCCGGTCCCGCACAGGACGGGCTGGTTGCTGCGCCTGACGAAGCCGACAGCGAGGCCGAGCTGCCTCGATCCATCCCGGTGCCGGAACTTGAAAGTCCGGTCACCGACCTCACCGCCACCCTTGGCAGCGACTGGATCGCCTCGATGAAGCAGCGGCTGCTGGCATTGCAGCAGCGCAAGGGCTCGCAGATCGCCATCCTGATGCTGCCCAGCACCGGCGCGGACAGCATCGAACAGTTCGCCACCCGCGTCTTCGAACAATGGCGCCTGGGCCGGCAGGGCGTGGACGACGGTGTGCTGGTGCTGGTGGCGAAGGAGGACCGGACCATGCGCATCGAGGTCGGTTACGGCCTGGAAGGGGCGATTCCTGACGTAGTCGCCGGGCGCATCATCCGGGAAGAGATGGTTCCGGCTTTCCGTAGTGGCGACTTCGCCGGTGGCATCGAGAATGCGGTGACTGTGCTGGAGCGACTGATCGACGGCGAGACGCTGCCGGACGAGCGCCACAGTGGCGGTCTGACCTGGGAGGGCTGGCTGCTGCTGGTCGGACTGGTCGGCGGTGGTGTGGCCGGTGTCGTACTACGTCGCCGCTGGCTGGGTGTGAAGGTCGTACTGCCAACGCTGGCCGTGGCAACCGTGCTGATGGCCGTCAGCGCGGGGCTGAGAAGCCTGCCGATGCTGCTCATGGCCATTCCCTTCAGCATGATCTTCGGCGCCGGCATCGGTGCGCTGGCGGCAGGCTCGCGCCTGTCGGCCGGGATAGTCGGCGGCGTCATCGGCTATCTGGTGGCGTTGATGGTCTGTGCCAAGTACTTCGACGGCGGCGATGTGGCGCTCTATGGCCTGGCCTTGCCCATTGGCGGCTGCATTGGCGTGGTCTTGCTCTGCCTGCCATTCGTTCTCGCGTACAAGACCTGGCGGCGCAGCCGTGTGGAATTCGCCATCCGTCTGGCGGTAGCGCTGCTCATCGCCGGCGCGGTGATCCATGTGTCCGGTGTCCTGCAGCAGCCCTGGGCATTCCCCGATTCGCTCGCGCTGATCCCCATGCTGTTCTTTCCGCTGCTGTTCGCCTTCGTCCCCGGCGGCTCGGGTTCCGGCGGCTCCGGGGGCTCCAGCAGCGGCGGTGGTTCGTCGTCCAGCGGCAGCAGCTACTCCGGTGGCGGTGGCTCCAGCGGCGGGGGCGGCGCCTCCGGGAGCTGGTGATCGGCCTAAAGACAGGGGAACCTTTGCCCGGAGATGGCCGGTCGAACCTTCGAGGCGCTGACCGGGGAAGGACGATGAGCGAAGCGGGGCACTTCAGGATGCTGGCGATGGCGGTGGGCGTCAGTCTGTGCGGCGCCTGCGCGCCCGATACACCGGTGACGCGGTACCGCCTGCAGGTCTGCGGCACCCAGCACGAGGCGCAGGTAACGGATCGCTGGTGGGGCTCGCTCTATGTTGCCCAGCTCAGCGGCGACAACCAGTTGGTAGTCGGCGTGCCGCTGGCGGTTCAGGGGGAGGGCGGCCACTCGGCGACGCTCACCGCGCAGTTCCACCTGATCACGGCGCGGGACCAGTTGCGCCGGGACCCTTCGAAGCTCTCCGGGCGCTACGCCATTGGCCCGGCGCGCGAGGGACGGGCAAGGCTCGGCGAGGGCGCGGCAGTGGTGTTCCAGGAGGTGCCCGAGGATGCCTTGCGCGCCAGCCATGGCGAGCTGGTGATCGACCGCGTGGAGATCGTCCGCAGCGAGGACGACACCGAGTACGGCGTGATGTCCGGCCACTACCGATTCGAGGCGCGAAGCGACGCCAACCAGTCCACCTGCGCGGTGGCGGGCAGCTTCAAGAACGGCACCTTCAAGCTCCTGAAAGATAGTTCCTGAGACCGTTTCGAAGAAGTTGGAACGCTTCCTGCAAAACCCTGTGCGGATGCCCGGTTGGGCGTCAAAAGTTTGTTCCGGTGGCCGCCTCGGTCACCAACGCGCAGGGGAAATTCGGGTGGATCGTACGCAACTGATCGGCACTGTTCGCAGCAATTTGGTAGGGCTCAGCCGGGGCAACCTCGGCGTGCCGCTGCTGTTGCTCGCCATGCTGGCGATGATGACCCTGCCCATCCCGCCGTTCCTGCTGGATGTGCTGTTTACCTTCAACATCGCCCTGTCCATCGTCGTGCTGCTGGTCAGCGTGTACGCCCTGCGCCCACTGGACTTCGCCGTGTTCCCGACCATCCTGCTGGTCGCCACCCTGCTGCGCCTGGCGCTGAACGTCGCGTCCACCCGCGTCGTGCTGTTGCACGGCCACGACGGCCACGCGGCTGCGGGTAAGGTGATCCAGGCCTTCGGCGAGGTGGTGATCGGCGGCAACTACGTCGTCGGTATCGTGGTCTTCGCGATCCTCATGATCATCAACTTCGTGGTGGTCACCAAGGGTGCCGGGCGTATCTCCGAGGTGAGCGCGCGCTTCACCCTCGACGCCATGCCCGGCAAGCAGATGGCCATCGACGCCGACCTCAACGCCGGCCTGATCGAGCAGGCGGAAGCCAAGAAGCGCCGCGCCGAAGTGGCCCAGGAAGCCGACTTCTACGGCTCGATGGACGGTGCCAGCAAGTTCGTCCGCGGGGACGCCGTTGCCGGCCTGCTGATCCTCTTCATCAACCTCATCGGTGGCGTGGCCATCGGCATGATCCAGCACTCGATGAGCTTCGGCGACGCCGGCAAGGTCTACGCCCTGCTGACCATCGGTGACGGCCTGGTGGCGCAGTTGCCTTCGCTGCTGCTGTCCACCGCCGCCGCGATCATGGTGACCCGTGTCTCCAGCTCCGAAGACATGGGCCAGCAGGTCAACCGTCAGATGTTCGCCTCGCCCAAGGCGTTGGCGATCTCTGCCGCCATCCTGATCGCCATGGGCCTGGTCCCCGGCATGCCGCACGTCTCCTTCGTCGGCCTGGGCGCTCTGGCCGCTGGTGGCGCGTACCTGATCTGGCATCGCCAGCGCCAGGCCAGCCAGAAGGCCGAGCAGGAAGCCCAGACCCAGCAGGAACTGCTGCCCGCCCAGCGCGCCGAGCAGACCAAGGAACTGGGCTGGGACGACGTGACCCCGGTGGACATGGTCGGCCTGGAAGTGGGCTACCGCCTGATTCCGCTGGTGGACCGCAACCAGGGCGGCCAGCTGCTGGCGCGGATCAAGGGTGTGCGCAAGAAGCTGTCCCAGGACCTGGGCTTCCTGATGCCCTCGGTGCATATCCGCGACAACCTCGACCTGCTGCCCAACGCCTATCGTTTGACGCTCATGGGCGTCAGCGTGGCGGAAGCCGAGATCTACCCGGACCGCGACCTGGCGATCAACCCTGGCCAGGTGTTCGGCACCCTCAACGGCATCGCCGGCAAGGACCCGGCCTTCGGCCTGGAAGCCGTGTGGATCGAGGCCTCGCAGCGTGATCAGGCGCAATCGCTGGGCTACACCGTGGTCGATGCCAGCACCGTGGTCGCCACCCACCTCAACCAGGTGCTGCACAAGCATGCCCACGAGTTGCTGGGTCACGAGGAGGTCCAGCAACTGATGCAACTGCTGGCCAAGAGCTCGCCCAAGCTTGCCGAAGAGTTGGTGCCGGGGATGATTTCCCTGTCGACACTGCTCAAGGTCCTTCAGGCGCTGTTGCAGGAACAAGTACCCGTACGTGACATCCGTACCATCGCCGAAGCTATCGCCAACGTGGCGGTGAAGAGTCAAGATCCCGCCGCGATGGTGGCGGCGGTTCGCGTGGCGCTGTCCCGCGCAATCGTGCAAACCATTGTGGGACTAGAGCCGGAGCTGCCTGTGATCACTCTGGAACCCAGGTTGGAACAGATATTGCTCAATAGTCTTCAGAAGGCCGGACAAGGCTCCGAAGACGGCATGTTGCTGGAGCCCGGAATGGCCGAAAAGCTGCAACGCTCGATGGTTGAAGCGGCGCAGCGTCAGGAGATGCTCGGCAAGCCGGCGATTCTGCTGGTGGCAGGTCCCATCCGCGCGATGATGTCGCGATTCGCCCGGATGGCGGTTCCCACCATGAATGTGCTGGCTTACCAGGAAATCCCCGACAACAAACAAGTCACGATTGTCGCCACTGTTGGGCAGAATTGACCGAGGTCCCAGACCATGCAGGTAAAACGCTTCTTCGCCGCTGATATGCGTCAGGCCATGAAACTGGTCCGTGACGAGCTGGGCCCGGACGCTTCGATCATCGGCAGTCGCCGTGTCGCCGGCGGCGTAGAGCTGACCGCGGCGCTGGATTACCAAGCCCCGGTGGCAGCCAGCAAGCCGAACCCGGCGCTGGAAGCCGAGCTGCGCAAGACCCAGGCGAAGATCGCCCAGGCCAAGGCTGACCTGTCGGCTCCGAGCCGCGCCAGCGATAGCGTGCGCGGCGACCGTCAAATGTACGGCACCGAGAAGCCCCGCCGCAGCGCTGCCGAAACCCTGGCCGCCGCCATGGACGCACCGGTCGCCCCGGCACCGGCCGCCGTCGGCCAGCAGGCGCTGGAAGCCATGCGCTTCGAGCTCAACGGCCTGCGCGAGCTGATCGAGGTGCAGCTTGGTTCGATCGCCTGGAACCAGTTGCAGAACCAGCGCCCTAAACAGGCCGGCCTGTGGCGTCGCCTGCAGCGCATGGGGTTGCCGGCTGACCTGTCGCGCAACCTGCTGGAGCGCGTGGCGTCCATCGCCGACCCGAAGCAGGCCTGGCGCATGCTGCTGGCGCACCTGGCGCGCTCGATCAATACCCCGGAAATCGACCTGCTGGAGCAGGGCGGTGTGGTCGCGCTGGTCGGCCCGGCCGGCATGGGCAAGACCACCACCCTGGCCAAGCTGGCGGCCCGCTACGTATTAAAGTACGGCGCGCAGAGCATCGCCCTGGTGTCCATGGACAGCTTCCGCATCGGTGCGCAGGAACAGATCAAGACGCTGGGCCGCATCCTCAACGTGCCGGTGACCCTGGTCGATCCGGGCCAGTCCCTGATCCAGGCCATGGCGCCGCTGGCGCGCAAGCGCCTGGTGCTGATCGATACCGCAGGCCTGCCCGCCAACGATCCGGCGCTGCGCATGCAGCTCGAAGCGCTGTCGTCGCTGAGCCTGAACGTGAAGAACTACCTCGTGCTGGCCGCGACCAGCCAGAGCCAGGTGCTCAAATCCGCTTGGCAGAACTATCGTTCCTGTGGGCTGGCCGGGTGCATCCTGACCAAGCTGGACGAAGCGGGAAGCCTCGGCGAAGCTCTGGCTCTGGCTATCAGCCAGCATCTACCGGTAGCCTATCTGGCTGACGGGCCGAAGATCCCGGACGACCTGCATGTGGCACGCGCGCACCAGCTGGTCAGCCGCGCAGTGAGCCTGCAGTCGCCCGAAGAGCCTTGCGAGGATGCCATGGCGGACATGTTCGCCGGCCTTTACCAACAGCCGGTGCGTCGCGCCAGCTGAAGATTGTGAGCCCCGGGTGGGGCGTGGGGTGGCCGGTTGAGCCGCCCAAGCGATGCGGATGCTCTGCAAGACGATCCGCGAGCGCCGGAGGCGGTAGAGCACTGCAGCCGGATTAGCCGAAACGCCAGAAGCGTGACGGTCGAACGACGAGACAAGGTATTGATATGGGTATGCATCCCGTTCAGGTAATCGCAGTCACCGGCGGCAAGGGTGGCGTGGGCAAGACCAACGTGTCGGTGAACCTGTCGCTGGCGCTGGCCGATCTCGGCCGCCGCGTCATGCTGCTGGACGCCGACCTGGGCCTGGCCAACGTCGACGTGCTGCTTGGACTGTCGCCCAAGCGCACACTGGCCGACGTCATCGAAGGTGAATGCGACCTGCGTGACGTGATTCTCCAGGGGCCTGGCGGCATTCGCATCGTCCCGGCGGCCTCAGGCACCCAGAGCATGGTGCACCTCACACCGATGCAGCACGCCGGTCTGATCCAGGCGTTCAGCGACATCAGCGACAACATCGACGTGCTGGTGGTGGACACCGCCGCCGGCATCGGCGACTCGGTGGTGAGCTTCGTCCGTGCCGCCCAGGAAGTGCTGCTGGTCGTTTGTGATGAACCCACGTCGATCACCGATGCCTACGCTTTGATCAAGCTGCTCAACCGCGACTACGGCATGACCCGTTTCCGCGTGCTGGCGAACATGGCCCACAGCCCCCAGGAAGGCCGCAACCTGTTCGCCAAGCTGACCAAGGTCACCGACCGTTTCCTCGACGTGGCGCTGCAGTACGTCGGCGCCATTCCCTACGACGAGTCGGTGCGCAAGGCCGTGCAGAAGCAGCGTTCGGTGTATGAGGCGTTCCCGCGCAGCAAGGCTTCCCTGGCCTTCCGTGCGGTGGCGCAGAAGGTCGACAGCTGGCCGCTGCCGGCCAACCCAAGAGGGCACCTGGAGTTCTTCGTCGAGCGCCTGGTGCAACATCCCACGGGTTCGGCCGTATGACCGCGGCCTCCGGAGCGCGTATGTACAGCAAGGCACAGGCGCACAACTCCCAGGAACTGCTGATCCAGAAACACGCCCCGCTGGTGAAGCGCATTGCCTACCACCTGCTCGGCCGCCTGCCGGCCAGCGTGCAGGTGGAGGACCTGATGCAGGCCGGCATGATCGGCCTGCTGGAGGCGGCGAAGAAATACGACCAGGGCAAGGGCGCGAGCTTCGAAACCTACGCCGGCATCCGCATCCGCGGCGCCATGCTCGACGAGGTGCGCAAGGGCGACTGGGCCCCGCGTTCGGTCCACCGCAACACCCGCATGGTCAGCGACGCGATCCGCGCTGTCGAAGCGCGCACCGGACGAGACGCTAAAGATCAGGAGGTTGCTGCCGAACTCAATATGAGCCTCGAAGATTATTACGGCATCCTCAGCGACACCCAGGGCAGCCGTCTGTACAGCTTCGATGACATGTTGCAGGACGGTGACCAGGGCGGCGGCTTTGCCGAAGATGCCTCGCACCACGACAACGAGCCGTCCCATGGGCTGGAAGACGAGCGTTTCCAGGCGGCCCTGGCCGACGCCATCACCAAGCTGCCCGAGCGCGAGCGACTGGTGCTGGCCCTGTACTACGACGAGGAGCTCAACCTCAAGGAGATCGGCGAAGTGCTGGGCGTCAGCGAATCCCGTGTCAGCCAGCTGCACAGCCAGTGCGCCGCGCGCCTGCGGTCGCGACTGGCGGAGTGGCGCGCTCGCTGAGCATCGGGTAGTTTCGCGTCGGCTGCTTCTGAGAGGCAGTGCTGAAGGGATTTTCCTTAGGCAAGTTATAGGCTTACGAATTTTGGGGTGACGTTCCTTTGACGCGCCCATAGCTAAGAGCGCACGACGCTCGATGAATTGACGGCACGCCCGCCAGGGCGCGTTTGGTATCGATGGAGGCAGGTTTGGACAAGAACATGAAAATTCTCATCGTGGACGACTTTTCCACGATGAGGCGCATCATCAAGAACCTCCTGCGGGATCTGGGGTTCACCAACACCGCAGAAGCCGACGACGGCACCACTGCGCTGCCGATGCTGCACAGCGGCAACTTCGACTTCCTCGTCACCGACTGGAACATGCCCGGCATGACCGGCATCGATCTGCTGCGCGCGGTCCGCGCCGACGAGCGCCTGAAGCACCTGCCGGTACTGATGGTCACCGCCGAAGCCAAGCGCGACCAGATCATCGAAGCGGCCCAGGCCGGGGTCAACGGCTATGTGGTCAAGCCTTTCACCGCTCAGGTGTTGAAAGAAAAGATCGAGAAGATTTTCGAGCGGGTCGGCAGCTGAAGCTGACAAGAGGGCGTCATGGATTTCAACGAATCCGCGGGTGACTTCGAGTCGACCCTGAAAAAACACGCGCGCGAATTGGTCGAGTGCCTTGAGCGCGGCGACGTTCAGACTGCGGTGCAGCTGATCTCCGAGCTCAACCAGGCGCGTGACCGCGGCCTCTACCAGGAGGTCGGCAAGCTCACCCGCGAGCTGCACAACGCCATCGTCAACTTCCAGATCGACCCCAGCTCTCCGCGCGCCCAGGAAGTCTCGCAGATTGCCGACGCCACTGATCGCCTGTCCTATGTGGTGACGATGACCGAGAAAGCGGCCAATCGGACCATGGACCTGGTGGAAGAGTGCACCCCGGTGGTCATGCACATCGAGACCCAGGCCAAGGAGCTGCAGGAAGACTGGTCGCGTTTCATGCGTCGCGAGCTGGGCCCCGAGGCCTTCCGTGACCTGGCCAAGCGTGTCGAGCAGTTCCTCTACATCAGCGCTCAGGACAGCCGCAAGCTCTCCGCGCACCTGAACGACATCCTGCTCGCGCAGGACTTCCAGGACCTCACCGGGCAAGTGATCAAGCGCGTCACCAAGCTGGTGACCGAGGTCGAGTCAAACCTGGTGAAGCTTGTCTGGATGGCGGGGCAGGTCGATCGCTACGCCGGCATCGAGCATGACCACGAGAGCATGCGCGATGCGGTGGAAAAAGAAAGATCGTCCAAGGGTGAAGGTCCGCAGATTGCTGCCGATACAAGAAAGGACGTCGTATCCGGTCAGGACGATGTCGATGATCTGTTGTCCAGCCTTGGTTTTTAAGCGTCCGCTGACGCTGTAGAGGGAGCACCGAATGAGCTTCGACGCCGATGACGAAATCCTCCAGGACTTCCTGGTGGAGGCCGGCGAGATTCTCGAGCTACTGTCCGAACAACTGGTCGAGCTGGAAAGCCGCCCGGATGACATGGACCTGCTCAACGCAATCTTCCGTGGGTTCCATACCGTCAAAGGTGGTGCCGGCTTCCTCCAGCTGAATGCGCTGGTGGAGTGCTGCCACATCGCCGAGAACGTGTTCGACATGCTGCGCAAGGGCGAACGCCGCGTGGATGCCGAACTGATGGACGTGATGCTGCAGGCGCTGGATACCGTCAACGTCATGTTCCAGCAGGTACGTGACGCTGAGGAGCCGACGCCGGCGACTCCCGAGCTGCTGGCCGCGCTGTCGCGCCTGGCTGATCCGCACGCCGCTCCTGCCGAAGCTCCCGCTGCGGCTGTCGCCGAGCCTGTCGTGGAAGAAGCTCCCGCCGCTACCGCCGCTTATGGCGACATCACCGACGCCGAGTTCGAACAGCTGATGGATGCCCTCGAGCCTGCGGCCGAGGCGCCTGCCGCGCCGGTTGGCAGCGGCGGCGACGACATTACCGACGACGAATTCGAAGCACTGCTCGACCAGTTGCATGGCAAGGGCCAGTTCAGCGCTGCTGCCAAGGAGCCCGTCAGCGCGGCTCCGGCTCCGGTCGCCGAGACGCCGGCCGCCGGTGCTGGCGACGAGATCAGCGACGACGAGTTCGAAGCGCTGCTCGACCAACTGCACGGCAAGGGCCAGTTCACTGGAGCGAAGGAAGAAGCCCCTGCTCCCGTCGAGGCTGTTGCTGAAACCAAGCCCGAGGAAGCTCCAGCTGCCGGCGGCGACGACAACATCACCGACGACGAATTCGAGAAGCTGCTCGACGAGCTTCACGGCAAGGGCCAGTTCACTGGTGCTAAGGAAGAGCCGGTCGCGGCCGCCAAGCCCGCTACGGCCGTGCCCGCTGCCAAACCCGCTGCCGCTCCAGCGCCGACCGCTGCCGCCAAGCTTGCGCCGGCCAAGCCCGCCGCTGCGGCTGCGGAGAAGCCGGCCAACGAAGCAGAAACCACCGTGCGCGTGGACACCGCCCGCCTGGACGAGATCATGAACATGGTCGGCGAACTGGTGCTGGTGCGTAACCGCCTGGTGCGTCTGGGGCTGAACAGTGGCGACGAGGCGATGGCCAAGGCCGTCTCCAACCTCGACGTGGTCACCGCCGACCTGCAGTCGTCGGTCATGAAGACCCGCATGCAGCCGATCAAGAAAGTCTTCGGCCGCTTCCCGCGCCAGGTCCGCGATCTGGCGCGCAACCTCAAGAAAGAGATCAACCTCGAGCTGATCGGCGAAGAGACCGACCTGGACAAGAACCTGGTCGAGGCCCTGGCCGACCCGCTGGTGCACCTGGTACGCAACGCGGTGGACCACGGCATCGAGGGCCCCGACGAGCGCGAGGCCGCCGGCAAGTCGCGTTCGGGCAAGGTGGTGCTGTCCGCCGAGCAGGAAGGCGACCACATCCTGCTGTCGATCTCCGACGACGGCAAAGGCATGGACCCGGACATCCTGCGCGCCAAGGCCGTGGAGAAGGGCCTGCTGGACAAGGACGCGGCCGATCGCCTGTCCGAGTCCGACTGCTACAACCTGATCTTCGCGCCGGGCTTCTCGACCAAGACCGAGATTTCCGACGTGTCCGGCCGCGGCGTCGGCATGGACGTGGTGAAGACCAAGATTTCCCAGCTCAACGGCATCATCAACATCTACTCGACCAAGGGCCAGGGCTCGAAGATCGTCATCAAGGTCCCGCTGACCCTGGCGATCATGCCGACCCTGATGGTGATGCTGGGCAACCAGGCCTTCGCCTTCCCGCTGGTCAACGTCAACGAGATATTCCACCTCGACCTGTCGAACACCAACGTGGTCGACGGTCAGGAAGTGGTGATCGTCCGCGACAAGGCCCTGCCGTTGTTCTACCTCAAGCGCTGGCTGGTGCCGGGCGCGCAGTATGACGAGCCGGGCGAGGGCCACGTGGTGATCCTCTCCGTGGGCACCCAGCGCATCGGCTTCGTGGTCGACCAGTTGGTGGGCCAGGAAGAAGTAGTGATCAAGCCGCTGGGCAAGATGCTACAGGGCACGCCGGGCATGGCCGGGGCGACCATTACCGGAGACGGGCGCATCGCGCTGATCCTCGACGTGCCGAGCATGCTCAAGCGCTACGCCCGTCGTATCTGACCGCCATGGGCGGGACGTGGGACGACCCCGCGCCCGCCCGTGTGATGGAAGAAGTTTTTTTCAGGAGTGTCTATGGCTGTCAAAGTCCTGGTGGTGGACGATTCGGGGTTCTTCCGCCGCCGCGTCTCGGAGATTCTTTCGGCTGACCCGCAGATCCAGGTGGTCGGCACGGCAACCAACGGCCGGGAGGCGATCGATCAGGCGCTGGCGCTCAAGCCCGACGTGATCACCATGGACTACGAGATGCCACTGATGGATGGCATCACTGCCGTGCGGACCATCATGCAGCGCTGCCCGACGCCGGTCCTGATGTTCTCCTCGCTGACCCACGAGGGCGCGCGGGTGACCCTGGACGCGCTGGACGCCGGCGCCGTCGATTACCTGCCGAAGAATTTCGAGGACATCTCGCGCAACCCGGACAAGGTCCGCCAACTGCTGTGCGAGAAGGTCCACACCATCGCCAAGAGCAACCGCCGCTTCGCCGCGTACTCTTCGTACTCGTCGAGCCCGGCCGCACCGGCTTCGGCTCCCGCTGCCGGCACCGCGCGCCCGGCCGCTCCCGCCTCGTCGGGCGCCAGCCACGCGCCGGCCGCTCCGACTCCGGCGACTTCTGCCGCCCCAAAGCGTAAGCCCTACCGGCTGGTAGCCATCGGCACTTCGACCGGTGGGCCGGTGGCGCTGCAGCGGGTCCTGACCCAGCTGCCTGCCAACTTCCCCGCGCCGCTGGTGCTGATCCAGCACATGCCGGCGGCCTTCACCAAGGCTTTCGCCGAGCGCTTGGACAAGCTGTGCAAGATCACCGTCAAGGAAGCCGAGGATGGCGACCTCCTGCGTCCCGGTGTGGCCCTGCTCGCGCCCGGCGGCAAGCAGATGATGGTCGACGCCCGTGGCGCGATCCGCATACTGCCCGGTGACGAGCGCCTGAACTACAAGCCTTGCGTTGACGTGACCTTCGGTTCCGCGTCCAAGGCCTACGGCGACAAGGTCCTGGCGGTGGTCCTCACTGGCATGGGCGCTGACGGCCGCGAAGGCGCGCGCATGCTCAAGCAGGGCGGTGCCCAGGTGTGGGCGCAGGATGAAGCCAGCTGCGTGATCTACGGCATGCCCATGGCGATCGCCAAGGCGGGCTTGGCCGACGCGGTGTACAGCCTGGACGACATCGGCCGCCACCTGACCGAGGCCTGCGGCTGATGGATGTCCTCAGCCTGGTCGGCCTGATCCTCGCGCTGGTTGCCATCATCGGTGGCAACTTCCTGGAGGGCGGACACGTCGGTGCCCTGGCCAACGGCCCGGCGGCACTGATCGTGGTGGGCGGCACCCTGGCCGCCGCGCTGCTGCAGACCCCGGTTGCGGTGCTCAAGCGCGCCCTGACCATGCTGCGCTGGATGGTCCTGCCGCCCAAGGTGGACCTGGTCGGCGGCATCAATCATGTGGTCGGCTGGAGCATGACTGCGCGCAAGGAAGGCCTGCTGGGCCTGGAAACCGTCGCCGACGCCGAGCGCGACCCCTACGCGCGCAAAGGCCTGCAACTGCTGGTGGACGGCACCGAGCCCGAGGCCATCCGCAGCATCCTCGAAGTCGACCTGTTCAACCAGGAAAGCCGCGACCTGGCGGCCGCCAAGGTCTTCGAGGCCATGGGGGGCTACTCGCCGACTATCGGTATCATCGGCGCGGTGATGGGGTTGATTCATGTGATGGGCAACCTCGCCGACCCCAGCCAGCTGGGCAGCGGGATCGCCGTCGCCTTCGTCGCCACCATCTACGGCGTGGGTCTGGCCAACCTGCTTCTGCTGCCCATCGGCAACAAGCTGAAAAGCATCGTGCTGCGCCAGTCCTGCTACCGCGAAATGCTCATGGAGGGTCTGCTGTCCATTGCCGAGGGCGAGAATCCCCGCTCCATCGAACTGAAGCTGCAAGGCTTCGTCGGCTGAAGGGGAGGGGATGCGCATGCCTCGCCGCAGACGTCATGAGGAACACGAGAATCATGAACGCTGGCTGGTGTCCTACGCGGACTTCATCACCCTGCTGTTCGCCTTCTTCGTGGTGATGTACTCGATCTCCTCGATCAACGAGGGCAAGTACAAGATCCTCTCGGAAACCCTGACCGGCGTATTCAACCAGCCGGACCGCTCGATCCGTCCGATCCCTGTTGGCGAGGAGCGCCCGCGCACCCAGCAGCCGGACCAGTCGCTCAACGAGCCGCAGGACGACGGCCAGACCCAGAGCAACCCCGATGCCTTGCAGCAGATCACCGACAGCGTGCGCCAGGCCTTCGGTGACCTGATCTCCACCAACCAGTTGTCGGTACGCGGCAACGAGTTCTGGATCGAGATCACCCTCAATTCCAGCCTGCTGTTCCCCAGCGGCGACGCGATTCCCAATGATGCCGCCTTCGCGATCATCGAGAAGGTCGCCAGGATTCTGGCGCCGTACCGCAACCCGGTGCACGTCGAAGGTTTCACCGACAACGTGCCGATCCATAATTCGCAGTACCCGACCAATTGGGAACTGTCCGCGGCCCGGGCCGCCAGCATCGTCCGCATGCTCGCTCAGGACGGCCTTGACGCCGGTCGGCTGGCGGCGGTGGGCTATGGCGAATTCCAGCCAGTGGCGGACAATGCCACGGCGGATGGCCGCGCACGCAACCGCCGGGTGGTGCTGGTAATCTCCCGCAACCTGGAGGTGCGCCGCAGCATCAGTGGAGTGGGCAGTGGCAAGGCGCAGCCGGATCCCGTGTTGCGGCATGCTGGCACGCAATCTGCACCAGTGATTGCCAGCGAGGCGCCCGGCAGTGGCGCCGTCAATTCTTCGTCATCGGCAGGGGACTGAACGAGATGAACACCCTGATCCGATCCACGGCCTGCGGGGAGCCAGCACTATGAAAGTCTGGGCGGTAGCCAACCAGAAAGGTGGCGTCGGCAAGACCACATCCTCGATCGCATTGGCAGGCCTGCTGGCGGATGCCGGCAAGCGCGTGCTGATCGTCGACCTGGACCCCCACGGCTCGATGACCAGCTACTTCGGCCATGACCCGGACACCCTGGAGCACAGCGTGTTCGACCTGTTCCTGCACCAGGGCAACGTGCCCGAGGGGCTGCCCGAATCGCTGCTGCTGCCCACCAGCCACGAGAACATCCGCCTGCTGCCGTCGAGCACCGCGCTGGCCACCCTGGAGCGCCAGTCGCCCGGGCAGAACGGCCTGGGCCTGGTGATTGCCAAGAGCCTGGCGCAGCTGTGGAACGAATTCGACTACGCGATCATCGACAGCCCGCCGCTGCTGGGCGTGCTGATGGTCAACGCCATGGCGGCCAGCCAGCACCTGGTGATCCCGGTGCAGACCGAATTCCTCGCCCTCAAGGGCCTGGAGCGCATGGTCAACACGTTGAAGATGGTCAACCGCTCGCGCAAGCAGGCGCTGCCGTTCACCATCGTGCCGACCCTGTTCGACCGCCGTACCCAGGCGTCGCTGGGCACCCTGCGGGTGCTGCGCGATACCTACCCGGAAACCCTCTGGCAGGCGTTCATCCCGGTGGATACCAAGCTGCGCGATGCCAGCCGCCTGGGCACGGTGCCCTCGCGCAACGACGGCAACAGCCGGGGCGTGATCGCCTACCGCGCGCTGCTGAAGCATCTGCTGGCCCATGTGCCGGCGAGCCAGGTAGCCTGAAGATGGCAGGCCTGAACAAAAGAATCCGACAGATGCGCTCAAGAGCGGCGCGTCCGCTGCCGATAGGCTGGACAGTCACCTTGCGCGGTTATCCATCATGAGTCGTTCCGCTACCGCCACTCGCCCCCAGCTCGCGCTGCAGTCCTACCTGGACGCACTGCTGCAGGAGGCCACTTTCGAAGACTTCGCTCCGGAACCGGTAGCGCAGCCTGTCGCCACGCCCGTCGCTCCGGCTCCGGTTGTTCCGGTCGCGCTGGTGGTCAGCGAGCCGGTCGTTCCGCTCACTGCCGAGCCCCAGGCTGCTGTCGCGCAGGCGCCGAAAGCCAGCGTCAGCCTCGACGAATTCGAAGCGGCCGTGCTCGAAGAGCAGGTCCGCGATGCACGCCTGAACGTGGCCACCCGTGCACCGGTTGCCCAGACTCCGGTGGCCGAACTGCGTCTGCCCGAGCCCGCAGCTCCAGTCATCGAAGCGCCCGTTGCCGATGCTCCCGTCGCCGACGAACCGCCGGCGCAACTGGGCCAGGTGATCGACCTGCACCAGCCCGGCAGCGCCGAGATGCCTGTCGCACCGCTCAAGCTGCTCGACGACGGTCGCCCGGTATGGGCCGCCGAGCCCTTCGAGTGCCTGCTGTTCGACGTCGCCGGATTGACCCTGGCCGTGCCGCTGGTTTGCCTGGGCTCCATTTATCCACTGGCGGGGCACGACCTGACCCCGCTGTTCGGCCAGCCCGACTGGTTCCTCGGCATCCTGCCGGGCCAGAACGGCAACCTGAAGGTACTCGACACCGCGCGCTGGGTGATGCCCGAGCGGTACCGCGACGATTACCGCGAGGGGCTGCAGTACGTGATTTCCGTGCAGGGTTACGAGTGGGGGCTGGCCGTGCATCAGGTCAGCCGCTCGGTGCGCCTGGACCCGTCCGAGGTGAAGTGGCGCAGCCAGCGCCAGCAACGCCCGTGGCTGGCCGGCACGGTGATCGACCAGATGTGCGCGCTGCTCGACGTCTCGGCCCTGGCCGAACTGATCGCCAGCGGCGCCACCAAGCGCATGCAGCCCTGAGGCTGCGCGCAAGCAGATTTGCAAGACAACCTCCACGCCGCAGGCGGCGTGGAACCAGAAGAGGCGAGGGGATATGAAGAAAACGTCAGCGCAAGGTGCCGAAGATCCGATTCTGCAGTGGGTCACCTTCCGCCTGGACAATGAGACCTACGGCATCAACGTGATGCAGGTCCAGGAAGTGCTGCGCTACACCGAGATCGCGCCGGTCCCGGGTGCCCCGAGTTACGTGCTGGGCATCATCAACCTGCGCGGCAACGTGGTCACCGTGATCGACACCCGCCAGCGCTTCGGCCTGGACCCGGCGCCGGTCTCGGACAACACCCGTATCGTCATCATCGAAGCCGACAAGCAGGTGGTGGGCATCCTGGTCGACAGCGTCGCCGAGGTCGTCTACTTGCGCCAGTCCGAGATCGAGACTGCGCCGAATGTCGGTAACGAGGAGTCGGCCAAGTTCATCCAGGGCGTCTGCAACAAGAATGGCGAACTGCTGATCCTGGTCGAGCTGGACAAGATGATGACCGAGGAAGAGTGGTCGGAGCTGGAGAGCATCTGAGGTGCTGATCGCTCTGGTTGTGCTTGGCATCGCCTGTGCGGGCCTCGCGATGGCCTGCGTCTGGCTGTCCGGTCGGCAGCGCGCCCAGGAAGCCCAGGCGGTGCAGCTGGCCAAGCAACTGGCGGTGTTCGAGCAGCGCTTGAAGGAACAGGGCAAGCGCATCGAGTCTTACCAGCAGATCAACATCCGCATGGGCGAAGAGCTGCGTGAGCTGAACAAGCAGGTCGCACCGCTGCCCGAGCGCCTGGTGCGCATCGAGCAGCGTGATCCCACCAGCCTGTCCTTCAGCCAGGCGGCACGTTTGGTCGGCATGGGCGCCAGCCCTGAAGACCTGACCCAGAGCTGTGGCTTGTCCCAGGCCGAAGCCGAACTGGTCGCCCGCCTGCATCAGGGCAAGGCGCGGGACTGAGCCCGCGTCGTCGCCTTATTTCGTGTTCCAGCCGTCTGTCGGGACTTCTCGTTAGTAGGAGTTTCACTACAGGCAATTAGGACTCGTCTGATAAGAATCGCGGCAATTCGTCGCTAAATTAGCCTCGTCAAAATTTTTTCGAGGCCATCGATATGGCGACCATTTCCCGTCGGGCCATGGTGCTGTGCTCGCACCCCGGCCGGCTGCTGAACTACAGCGTTTTGCTCAATCGCCTGGAGTTCTATCACCTGAGCCTCTGCCTGAACCTGGACGAAGTGCGAAAGGCGCTTGGCACCCGTCAGCGTTACAGCCTGTTCATCCATGACGACTTCCGTCCCGGCCCCAACGAGCTGATGAGCCTGAAGGCGCTGAGTCGGAGCAACACCTTCCGTCAGTTCCTGCTGGTGGGGAGCTACAGTGCGGAGGAGCGGCGCGGCCTGATGCAATGGGCCTGGGCCAATCGCGTCCCGCTACTGGATGTGCTGGAGAAGCCGATTTCCCTGGCGCAGTTGCGCGAGGTCACCGGCAGCATGGTGCTCTACCACAGCGAGGATGAGCAGCCGATCCGCAAGTCAGTGCGCGAGTTCAGTGACTTCGCCCCGGTTGGCGACCTTCCTCCTGCCCGCACCGGCTGCGAGTGCCGCGGCTGAGCAGGCTTACCGGCGCCGGGAATTGGGCCCTTCCAGCAGCAACGGCAGCGCGTCCGGCGGCGCTCCCGGCTTGTCGTTCAGCGGGCTCTTGCCCTTTAGATACCAAGCGAAGGCGATGATCTCGGCGATGGTGCGGTAGAGCGCCTCGGGAATCGCATCGCCCAGCTCCAGACGCGCCAGCAGGCGCACCAGCTCGCCGTTCTCGTAGATCGGCACCTCGTGGTGTCGGGCGATGGCGAGGATGGTTTCCGCCAGTTCATCGTCGCCCTTGGCGGTGAGCGTCGGTGCGCTCTGCCCGTCGTAGTTGAGCGCGATGGCCTGGCGCGGCGTTTTCCTGGGCTTCTTCATGCGGTCTCATCCACCCAGCGTTGCTCCACCGCTGTGCGCGCCCCCTGCGGCGGCTTGCCTTGGCGGCAACTCAGCTCAGCCACGCTGAGGCCCGCGTCGTTCAGGCGCTGGCGCAGGGTGCCGAGTTCGCCGTCGATCAGGCTGGCAGTGCTGGCGCGTTCGGCCCATAGCTGGGTGCCGATGCTGCCGTGGACCAGCGTGGCCTGGACCTGCAGCGGGCCGAGGCTGTCCAGGTCGAAGGCCAGGTCCACGCGCCAGAGCACTTCCCGCGGCTGTTGCTCGCGCTCACTCGCCGGGCTGTCTTTCTCTTCCTGCTGGATACGCACCTGGATCGGCACAATCTGCTGTTGATGGCGCAGCGGAATCTCCAACTGCCAGGTATTCAATACCGTGCCGTCGGGCAGCACGTCGCTCTGTGCCAGGCTGCCCAACTGGTGGGTCTGCAGGCGGGAGACCGCGGCGGCGGCCAGTTTGAGCAGCGACTCGAGGTCGCCTTCTTCTTCCAACTCATTGGCCAGCCGGCTGGGCAGCGGGAAGCTGACCGGTGGCGGTGTGCGCCCACTCGTCTGGCCTATCACGCCGAGCGCGTTACGCACGAACGCCGGCATGGCCTGTGCCAGATTGCTGGCGCCGGCCAGGGCGCTGCCCGGCAGGTTGCCGAGCACTGCGGCCGCCGTCCCGCCCTGGACAGTCGGCAGAATCTGCGCGATCAGCCGCAGCAGATTGGCCTTGAGGTCCTGGGGCAGACCCTCCGCCCCGCGTAGCAACTGTCCTTCGAGAAACGCGCCGCTTTGCTGGAAGGCCTGAGCGAGGCCCTTGGCATCGCTCAGCTGGCGGATGTCCGGGAGGGTGCCGAGCAGCTTGTCCACCGACTGGCGGAGTTCCGGGCTCATGTCCGGGTTGCTGCCGGCACCCTGCAGCGCCTTGAGCAGGCTGTCCAGCGGGCCCTGGCGGTTCTGCTGGGCGCCGAGTTGCAGGCTTAGGTCGAGCTGGTCCAGGCGGGCGTTCATCGGCAGGAATTGCAGGGCCTGCTGATCCTGCACGCGGGCACTGAGCAGGCTGTTGAGGGGGAGCGGGTTAGGCGATTCGATGCTCAGCTGGCGCCCGGCCAGCGGCGTGTTGAGCAGCGTCACAAGCACCTTGTAGACCACTTGCTCGGCCTTGCCGAGGGCGATCAACTGACTGGCATCCACCTTGCCCTGGATCAGCGTGCCCACCGGCAGCACGTCGAGGTCTAGGCTGCTAAGTGGCGCCTGGCTGGCGCCACCCAGACCGAGCGAACCGAGGCTCGGTTGCGTCAGCAGGGTCGCGGCGAGGCTGCTCTGGTTCAGCGTCGAAAGTTGCAAGGTGCTGCCCTTGGGTAGTGCCTGTGGGCTTTCCGCCACCACCAGGGCCTGCTGGCCGCTAGCCATGGTCAGGCGCAGCAGCAGCTGGAAATTCACCTGCCCGTCGCGTACCGCCAGCACTTCCGCATGGGCCTTGTTCCCCGGCGGCAGGAGGTCGCCGAGGCTCTGCGCAAGCTTGAGCGTCAGCTGGGCCGCGCTCTGCGCGTTGCGCAGCGACGGGGTAAGCGGTAGCGGACGGGAAGCGCCAATTTCACTCGGCATCGGAGACCTGCAGGCGACGTGACGGGGTTGCGCCCAGTGTATCGGCGGTGATTGTGCGCACTTTAGACCGTCCGGCGGCAGGAGGGCAGGGCGGTGGTTGCGCATAGACATAGCTCAAGGTGCGCTGATTTGACGTTACACCCTGTCGAAAAACCTGACGTCGGGCGTAGGAACGGCTGTGTATAATGCGCCGCCCGAGGCCGTGCTTGGCGGCCTGCGCGGTATGGCCGCGTTTTTGCACCACTGACTGTTTTCTGCCCGACGGTTGCCGATGCCCTTGACCCATCCCCTCCTCGAAACCGTGGCGCTCGCCTGCGAGCGGGACTGGCGCATGCTGTTCGAGCGTCTCGATTTGCGACTGGGCGCGGGCGAGATGCTACAGATCGTCGGCCCCAACGGCAGCGGCAAGACCAGCCTGCTGCGCCTGCTCAGCGGGCTGATGCAGCCTACCGCCGGCGAAGTGCTGCTCAACGGCAAGCCGCTGACCGAGCAGCGCCACGAACTGGCCCGCCTGCTGCTGTGGATTGGTCACGCCGCCGGCATCAAGGGCCTGCTCACCGCCGAAGAGAACCTCGCCTGGCTCTGCGCCCTGCACCAGCCGGCCAACCGGGATACCATCTGGCAGGCGCTGGAAGCCGTCGGCCTGCGCGGTTTCGAGGACGTTCCCTGCCACACCCTGTCCGCCGGCCAGCAACGCCGCGTGGCCCTGGCGCGCCTGTACCTGGACGCGCCGCCGCTGTGGATCCTCGACGAACCCTTCACCGCCCTGGACAAGCAGGGCGTGGCGCAGCTGGAAGAACACCTGGCCGGCCATTGCGAACGCGGTGGCCTCGTCGTGCTGACCACCCACCACACCCTGGAGCGCATGCCGCAAGGCTACCGCGCCCTCGACCTGGGCCAGCACGCACGGGAGGTGGCGGCGCGATGAGCAACGTCTTCACCCTGTTGCTCGCCCGCGAAGCGCGCCTGCTGTTCCGTCGTCCGGCGGAGCTGGCTAATCCTTTGGTGTTCTTCGCCATCGTCATCGCGCTGTTCCCACTGGCGGTCGGGCCCGAGTCGGAAATGCTCAAGAATCTCTCGCCGGGCCTGGTCTGGGTCGCGGCATTGCTAGCGGTGCTGCTGTCACTGGACGGTCTGTTCCGCAGCGATTTCGAGGATGGTTCCTTGGAACAGTGGGTCCTTTCGCCGCACCCCCTGCCACTACTGGTCCTGGCCAAAGTGCTGGCACACTGGCTGGTTTCAGGGCTGGCCCTGGTGCTGCTGTCGCCGCTGTTCGCTCTGATGCTGGGCCTGCCGGCGCGCTGCCTGCCGGACCTGCTGCTGTCGTTGCTGCTGGGTACTCCGATCCTGAGCCTGCTGGGCGCCGTGGGCGCGGCGCTCACCGTGGGTCTCAAACGCGGCGGCCTACTGCTGGCCCTGCTGATCCTGCCGCTCTACATTCCGGTGCTGATCCTGGGCAGCGGAGCGCTGCAGGCGTCGCTGCAGGGGCTGCCCACCGCCGGGCACCTGCTGTGGCTGGCCAGCCTGACGGCGTTAGCATTGACGCTGACGCCCTTTGCCATCGCCGCCGGGCTGAAGATCAGCGTCGGCGAGTGAACGAACGATCGCCGGGCTCTCGAAGCGGCACCGGCGGCAGACTAGAGCTTTGAATTACAGAGCCTGATGATGAACTGGACTTGGTTTCACAAGCTTGGCTCGCCCAAGTGGTTCTACGAGATCAGCGGACGCTGGATGCCCTGGTTCGCGGTCGCCGCGATCCTGCTGATGGTTGCCGGCACCGTCTGGGGCCTGGCCTTCGCGCCGCCGGACTACCAGCAGGGCAACAGCTTCCGGATCATCTATATCCATGTGCCGGCGGCGTTCCTCGCCCAGTCCTGCTACGTGATGCTGGCCGTGGCCGGCGCGGTCGGGCTGATCTGGAAGATGAAGATCGCCGACGTCGCCGTGCAGTGCGCTGCACCCATCGGCGCCTGGATGACCTTCGTCGCGCTGGTCACTGGCGCCATCTGGGGCAAGCCGACCTGGGGCGCCTGGTGGGTCTGGGACGCGCGCCTGACCTCGATGCTGATCCTGCTGTTCCTGTATTTCGGCATCATCGCCCTGGGCCAGGCCATCACCAACCGCGACAGCGCGGCCAAGGCCTGCGCGGTGCTGGCCATCGTCGGCGTGGTGAACATCCCGATCATCAAGTACTCGGTGGACTGGTGGAATACCCTGCACCAGCCGGCCACCTTCACCCTGACCGAGAAGCCGCCGATGCCGCCGGAGATGTGGATCCCGCTGCTGATGATGGTCGCCGGTTTCTACTGTTTCTTCGCCGTGGTGCTGATGATGCGCATGCGCCTGGAAGTGCTCAAGCGCGAAGCCCGCGCGAGCTGGGTCAAGGCCGAGGTGGAGCGCGCGCTATGAGTTTCGAGTCCTTTTCCGATTTCCTCGCCATGGGTCACCATGGCCCTTACGTGTGGTCCGCCTACGCCATCTGCCTGGTGGTCCTGGCGATCAACGTCGTCTCGCCGATCATGGCGCGCCGGCGTTACCTGCAAGAAGAGGCGCGTCGTCTGCGCCGGGAGGCCAGCAAGTGAATCCGGTCCGCAAGAAGCGTCTGTACATCGTTCTAGCCATCGTTGCTGGTGTCGGCGTTGCCGTCACCCTCGCGCTGTCGGCGCTGCAGGAAAACATCAACCTGTTCTACACCCCGACCCAGATCGCCAATGGCGAAGCCCCGCACGACACGCGCATCCGCGCCGGCGGCATGGTTGAGAAGGGCTCGCTCAAGCGTTCGGCGGACTCGCTGGACGTGGAATTCGTGGTCACCGACTTCGCCAAGGAAGTTACCGTGAAATACCGCGGCATCCTCCCGGACCTGTTCCGCGAAGGGCAGGGCATCGTCGCCCTGGGCAAGATCAACGAAGCCGGCGTGCTGACCGCCGATGAAGTGCTGGCCAAGCACGACGAGAAATACATGCCGCCGGAAGTCACCAAGGCGCTCAAGGACAGCGGCAAGCTGGAGCACTACGAAGCCAGCCAGAGCGGCAATGCCGCGCCGCAACAGGGGAGCAACTGACATGGTTCCTGAACTCGGTCACCTCTCGCTGATCCTCGCGCTGTGCATGGCGCTGGTGATGTCGTTCTTCCCGCTGGTCGGCGCCTGGCGCGGCGACCGCCAATGGATGAGCCTGGCGCGCCCGGCTGCCTGGGGGCAGTTCGCCTTCCTGCTGTTCTCCTTCGGCTGCCTGACCTGGGCCTTCCTCCACGATGATTTCTCGGTGGCCTACGTCGCCAGCAACTCCAACAGCGCGCTTCCCTGGTTCTACAAGTTCAGCGCCGTGTGGGGCGCCCACGAAGGTTCGCTCTTGCTGTGGGCGCTGATCCTCGGCGGCTGGACCTTCGCCGTGTCGGTGTTTTCCCGGCAGCTGCCGGAAGTGATGCTGGCCCGCGTGCTGGCCGTGATGGGCATGATCAGCACCGGCTTCCTGCTGTTCCTGATCATCACCTCCAACCCCTTCAGCCGCCTGCTGCCGCAGGTGCCGGCGGACGGCAATGACTTGAACCCGCTGCTGCAGGACCCGGGCCTGATCTTCCACCCGCCGATGCTCTACATGGGCTACGTGGGCTTCTCGGTGGCCTTCGCCTTCGCTATCGCCGCACTGCTCGGCGGCCGTCTCGACGCTGCCTGGGCGCGCTGGTCGCGTCCGTGGACCCTGGTGGCCTGGACCTTCCTCGGCGTCGGTATCGTGCTCGGCTCCTGGTGGGCCTACTACGAACTGGGCTGGGGCGGCTGGTGGTTCTGGGACCCGGTGGAAAACGCCTCCTTCATGCCCTGGCTGGTGGGCACCGCGCTGATCCACTCGCTGGCGGTGACCGAGAAGCGCGGCGTGTTCAAGAGCTGGACCGTGCTGCTGGCCATCGCGGCCTTCTCGCTGAGCCTGCTGGGCACCTTCCTGGTCCGCTCCGGCGTACTGACCTCGGTGCACGCCTTCGCCTCGGACCCCGAGCGCGGCGTGTTCATCCTCGCCTTCCTGCTGGTGGTGGTCGGTGGTTCACTGACGCTGTTCGCCCTGCGCGCGCCGGTGGTCAAGAGCCAGGTCGGCTTCGCCCTGTGGTCCCGCGAAACCCTGCTGCTGCTGAACAACCTGATCCTGGTGGTCACCGCCTCGATGATCCTGCTGGGCACCCTCTACCCGCTGGTGCTCGACGCCATCAGCGGCGCCAAGCTGTCGGTCGGCCCGCCGTACTTCAACGCGCTGTTCGTGCCGCTGATTGCCATCCTCATGCTGGCCCTGGCGGTCGGCGTGCTGGTGCGCTGGAAGGACACCCCGACCCGCTGGCTGCGCAACATGCTTACCCCGGTGCTGATCGGCACCGTGGTGCTGGGCGGTCTCGGCAGTTTCCTGTACGGCGAGCTGCACTGGGAAGTGCTGGCGGTGTTCATGCTGGCCGCCTGGGTCGTGCTGGCCGGTGTGCGTGACTTCTTCGACAAGGTCCGTCACAAGGGCGTGATCGCCGGTGCCGCGGGCCTGAACCGCAGCTACTGGGGCATGCAGCTGGCGCACTTCGGTATCGCCATCTGCGCCATCGGCGTGGTCCTCACCAGCCAGTTCAGTGCCCAGCGCGACCTGCGCATGGCGCCGGGCGAGTCGGTGGAGCTGGCCGGTTACCAGTTCCGCTTCGAGGGCACCCATCACTTCGAAGGGCCGAACTTCACCTCCGACAAGGGCACCATCCGCGTGACCCGCAACGGTTCCGAAGTCGCCACCCTGCACCCGGAAAAGCGCCTGTACAGCGTGCAGAACTCGATGATGACCGAGGCTGGCATCCACGGCAGCCTGACCCGCGACCTCTACGTCGCCCTGGGTGAGCCGCTGGACAACGGCGCCTGGGCCGTGCGCGTGCACATCAAGCCCTTCGTGCGCTTCATCTGGCTCGGTGGCCTGCTGATGGCCCTGGGCGGCGTGCTGGCGGCGCTGGATCGGCGCTACCGCCTGAAAGTGAAAACGCGTGTACGCGAGGCCCTGGGCCTCGCCGGACAGGGAGCCTGAGCGTGAAGCGTGCGATCCTGCTGTTGCCCCTGGCGATCTTCCTGGTCGTCGCGGTATTCCTCTTTCGTGGCTTGTGGCTGGACCCCAGCGAGCTACCCTCGGCGCTGATCGGCAAGCCGTTCCCGGCGTTCTCCCTGCCCAGCGTCACCGAGCCGGGCAAGACCTACACCGAGGCCGACCTCAAGGGCAAGCCAGCGCTGGTCAACGTCTGGGGAACCTGGTGCCCGACCTGCCGCTTCGAGCACCCGGTGCTCACCGACCTCGCCGCCAAGGGCGTGGTGATCTACGGCATCAACTACAAGGACGATGGCGCCGCGGCGCAGAAGTGGCTCAAGGAGCTGCACAACCCCTACCTGATGAACATCGCCGATGCCCAGGGCACCCTGGGCCTCGACCTGGGGGTCTACGGCGCTCCGGAGACCTACATCATCGACAAGGACGGCATCATCCGCCACAAGCTGGTCGGCGCCGTCGACGAGAAGGTTTGGCGTGAACAGCTGGCGCCGATCTACCAGGGCCTGGTCGACGAGGCGGAGGGCAAATGAAACGTCTGCTTGCTGCTGCAGCGCTGGGGCTGTGCCTGACCGGTATCGCCCACGCCGCCATCGACACCTACGAGTTCGCCAATGACGCCGAGCGCGCGCGCTTCCGCGACCTGACCACCGAACTGCGCTGCCCCAAGTGCCAGAACCAGGACATCGCCGACTCCAACGCGCCGATTGCCGCGGACCTGCGCAAGCAGATCTATACGCAGATGGCGGCCGGCAAGAGCAACCAGCAGATCGTCGACTACATGGTCGACCGCTACGGCGAGTTCGTGCGCTACAAGCCCGAAGTCAGCGAGCGCACCTGGCTGCTCTGGTTCGGCCCGGCCGCGCTGCTGGGCCTGGGCGTGATCGTCATCGGCGCCATTGTCGCGCGCCGCCGTCGCCCGGCCGCTGCCACTTCCACCACGCTGTCCGCCGAGGAGCAGGCGCGTCTCGACCAATTGCTGGATAACCAAGACAAATGATCGATTTCTGGCTCGCCGCCGGCCTGCTGTTGCTGGTGGCCCTGGCATTCCTCCTCATCCCTCTGCTGCGCGGCCGCAAGGCCCAGGCCGAGGAAGACCGCACCGCTCTCAACGTCGCCCTGTACCAGGAACGCCTGGCGGAACTGGGTGCCCAGCGTGACGCCGGCACCCTCGACGCTGCGCAGTTCGAGGCCGGCCGCGCCGAAGCGGCCCGTGAACTGCTCTCCGACACCGAAGGTGCCGGCGATGATCGCCGCTCCCGCCTCGGCCGCGCTGCGCCGCTGGTGGCAGCAGTAGTCCTGCCGTTCCTCGCGCTGGGCCTCTACCTGCATTGGGGCGCCAGCGACAAGGTCGAGCTGGCCCGCGAATTCGCCACCGCGCCCAAGTCCATGGAAGAGATGACCGCGCGCCTGGAGCGCGCCCTGCAGGCCCAGCCGGATTCCGCCGAGGGCTGGTACTTCCTCGGCCGCACCTACATGACCCAGAACCGCGCCGCCGACGCCGCCAAGGCCTTCGAACAGGCCGCGCGCCTCTCCGGCCGCCAGCCGGAAGTGCTCGGCCAGTGGGCCCAGGCGCTGTACTTCGCCGGCGACAAGGCGCTCAGCCAGCAAGTGCGCGACCTCGCCGACGAAGCACTGAAGAAGGACCCGCAGGAAGTTACCACCCTCGGTCTCCTCGGCATCGCCGCGTTCGAGGACGAGAAATACGCTGACGCCATCGACTACTGGGGTCGCCTGGTCAGCGTGCTGCCGCAGGACGATCCGTCGCGCGATGCCATCGCCGGTGGCATCGAGCGCGCTCGCAAGCGCATGGTCGAGAAGGGCCAGACTCCGCCTGAGGCGCCGGTTGCCGCCGCCACCGCTGGCGTGACGCTGAAGGTGAAGGTCGACCTGACCGACGCGGTTAAGGGCCAGGTCAAGCCGGACGACAGCGTGTTCGTCTTCGCTCGCGCCGTGAGCGGCCCGCCGATGCCTCTGGCAGTGAAGCGCCTGAAAGTTTCTGACCTGCCCAGCGAGGTTTCGCTGAGCGACGCCGACGCGATGATGCCGCAGCTCAAGCTCTCCCAGCACCCGCAGGTGCAGTTGGTCGCGCGCGTTTCCCGCGCCGGCAATGCCACCGCGGGGGAATGGATCGGACGAAGTGCTTCGTTGTCTACTTCCCAGGCGGGCGAGCAGAGCGTGACAATCGACAGCCCGGATCAGAAGTAATCACGACAAGAGAGGGTTGAGCGATGAAGGGCAGATTGCTGGCGCTGGGTGCCATGCTGGTACTGGGTGGTTGCGTGGTGCAGCCGCAGCAGCCGGAGCAACCGCCTTCGCAGATACCTCCGCCCTCGCAGCCGAGCAAGCCGATCCCGCCGGCCAGGACTTCCAGCTCGCCGATCACCCCGCAGCCCAGCGCTGCACCGGTCGCCAAGCGCCCGACCCAGTTCGCCCCGCCGCCCGGCGGCAAGGGCCGCTGGGACGCCAGCCTCGGCGTCTATGTGATCCAAGGTCAGAAGGACCTCTTCTACCGTCAGCGCACCTACTACCACTGGGACAACGGCTGGTACTGGGGTGTCGGCCCGCAAGGCCCCTGGACCGAGACCGACAGCAGCGGCGTACCGCCGGGGCTGACGCGCAAGTACGCGCAGTAACGCATACAGCGCGCTTGTCCTAGGAGCGAGCTTGCTAGCGAACCCTGGCTCTACGACTCCGCCCGCCACCCTCTTCCTAACCCTGGTTGCGCGCCCCGCTCCGAAGGGAGAGGTGACTGGCTTGGCGTATCCAGAAACGTCGATGCCCGCCGGTCATATCAGTTCGTAGGGCGAGTCACCCGGAACGGGTTATCCGCTGGTTGCCTCGCGGTAGATAACGCTGGCGCGTTATGCACCCTACGAACTGTCTTCTCCGGTTGAATCCATCGCTGCGTTCCCCCTCACCCCAGCCCTCTCCCGAGGGAGAAGGGGCAGGTCGTGCCGTCTGGCACGATGGTTTCACCCTTCACCGGCCCCCTGGGAGCGGGTTAGGGGGGCTGATCCAGGCGCAGGAGCTCAGGGAGGATCGGTCTCTGACAACGGGCTGATGCTCTCAATCGAACGTCCCCATCTCCGTCCCCAGCTCTATCACCTCCACCCGATTGCGTCCGCTCGCCTTGGCCTTGTACAGCGCCTTGTCAGCCGCCGCGTAGAGGCCCTCATAGGTGCCCGATATGCCTGCCTCCAGGCAGGCGATGCCGAAGCTCGCGGTGAGGTAGAGCAGGCCGTCCTTCATCGGCAACGGGGTTTCTTCCAATAGCCGGCGAACTTTCTCGGCGATGACTCGTGCCTGGGGCTGTGAGGTGTCGGGCAACAGCAGCAGGAACTCCTCGCCGCCCAGGCGCGCCACGCTGTCGCCGGTGCGGGTGTAGTTCCTCAGCAGGCTGGCGGTATGGCGGATGACCTCGTCGCCCAGCGGGTGGCCGTAGCGGTCGTTGATGAACTTGAAATGATCCAGGTCCACCATGAGCAGGCTGATCGGTGCCGGCTGGCGGGCGGCGCGCGAGAGTTCCATGCCCACCAGTTGGTCGAACTGGCGGCGGTTGAACAGCCCGGTCAGGGGATCGTGGCCGGCGAGGTATTCCAGCTGGCGGTTCTTTTCCTCCAGCTCCAGCCGTTGCTGGCGGAGAAACTCGCGCTGGCGCAGGTTGCGCACATGGCCGTGCCAGAGGATGAACGACAGCACCAGGCCGATGCCGCAGATGGTCAGTCCGCCCATCTGGTTCGACAGGCGCAGCTGTGGGCTGGCTTGGGTCAGCGTCATGGTCAGCTCGAAGGCGGCCAGCGCGAGGATATAGAGCGTGACGGCCAGGCTCGGGCGCAACAGGATGATCAGCGAGGTGGCCACCGAGGCCATGAGGAACGGGGTAATGCTGCTGGTGACCTGCTGATCGGCGCCGGTGATGGCGATGCCGAACCCCAGTAGCAGGATGCTGCCGAGCACGGTCAGGGTCTGCATGTACCACAGAGGCGCGTGGCGTCGGGGCGGGGAGGCCATCCAGGCGAGCAGGCCGAGCAGGCTGAAGAGCACGGCGACCACGGCGTGGACACGGATGATCTCCAGCCGCCAGCCGTCATATTCGGGGTTGGACCCCTGCAGATTAAGGCGGAAGACCAGGATGTGGACCAAGTCGAAGGGCACCGCCAGCAGGGCGGAGAAGTACAGGCGCCGCAGGTTTTCCCGGGCGATCGGCAGCGCCAGTGCGTCGTTGACTGCAATGGCGTGGTGCAGACGCTGAAGCAACGTCCTGGACACGGGTTCTGGCCTCCTGCGCAAGTGCCGGCCAGTAGCAGGATAGACGCAGCGCCGCTTCGCTGCGGTGTGGATTGAAGTCGACGTGACTCGGCACGACGTCGGCGCAGTCACAGCCCGCTACGCTGAAATTTCCGAACGCGGCAACAAATTGGCCTGGAACATTGTCGGATAAGCCCTCGGCGGGCATAGTCCGCAACCCGGTTTACCCCAAGGACGCTCTCATGAACCCAAGGTCGCTCTTATGAACAAGGTGCAACGACTGTCGGCGCAACAGGGCCTGGACGCCGAGCGTGCCCTGCTCGACGCCACCTTCGCCGGTGAGCGCGACAGCGGCCTGCTGTTCTGGAGCCCGCTGGAACAGTCCCTGGTAATGCCGCGCCGGCTCAGCCGCCTGGAAGGCTTTGCCGCTGCCGAGGCCGCCTGCGCCAGGCTCGGTTGGCCGATCGCCCTGCGTGACACCGGTGGCGAACCGGTCCCGCAGTCCGCCGGCGTGCTCAACGTCGCGCTGGTCTATGCGATCCCGCCGGGGGACAACGAGCAGACGCGCATCGAGACCGCCTACCTGCGCCTGTGCCAGCCGCTGTGCGACTGGCTGGCGGCCTTGGGCCTCGATCCGAGCCTGGGGGAAGTGGAAGGCGCTTTCTGCGATGGCCGCTACAACGTCAATCTGGGCGGCCGCAAGCTGGTGGGCACCGCCCAGCGCTGGCGCCGCCGGCCCAGCGACGGGCGCTACGTGGTGCTGGCCCACGGCGCCATCCTGATGGAGAACCAGCGCGAGCCGATGGTCGCCGCGGTGAACACC
The DNA here is from genome assembly GCF_014852585.1 of Pseudomonas sp. PDM18. GTDB lineage: Bacteria > Pseudomonadota > Gammaproteobacteria > Pseudomonadales > Pseudomonadaceae > Pseudomonas. The sequence goes on from NZ_JACVBX010000004.1 coordinate 243,710, forward strand.
TTCTACGAGCACTGCGGGCTCGAGGCCCGTGTGCGCGCCAGCAGTCATGTCGCGCTGGACGAGCGCTACGAGCAGCCCTGGGACCAGGTGGACGCCCTGGCCGGGCAATTCCAGCGGCACCTGCTGGCCGAGGGCGTGGCGCTGGATGTGTGAGATGAACGACACGGGTGGATCTTCGCTTCGCCCCAACCCTTCCAAGGAGTCTTGATCGATGGAACATGGGACGAATTACCTGCAGTCGGCAGTGGTCTTCCTGCTCGCGGCGGTGTTCATGGTGCCGCTGGCCAAGCGCCTGCAACTGGGCGCCGTGCTCGGCTACCTACTCGCCGGGGTGTTCATCGGCCCGTCGCTGCTGGGGCTGATCGACAACCCCGAAAGCGTCGCCAGCCTGTCCGAACTGGGCGTGGTGCTGCTGCTCTTCATCATCGGCCTGGAGCTTTCGCCCAAGCGGCTGTGGGTGATGCGCAAGCAGGTCTTCGGCGTTGGCCTGGCGCAGGTGCTGCTTACCGCGCTGGCCATTGGCAGCGTCGCGGTGCTGGCCTTCGATATGCCGGTGAATACCTCCGTGGTGCTGGGCGGCGGCCTGGCGCTGTCGTCCACCGCCTTCGGCCTGCAGATTCTCGCCGAGCGCAAGGAGCTGAACAGCCCCTACGGCCGCCTCGGCTTCGCCATCCTGCTGTTCCAGGACATCGCCGCGATCCCACTGATCGCCATGATCCCGCTGCTGGGCGCGCGCGCCGATTCGGCGGCGCCGGGCGGTGACCTGGCCCATGTCATGGAAGTGGTCGGCAGCATCGCCATGGTAGTCATCGGCGGGCGCTTCCTGCTGCGCCCGGTGTTCCGTTCGGTGGCCCGCACCGGTCAGGCCGACCTGTCCACCGCCACTGCGCTACTGGTGGTGGTTGGCACCGCCTGGCTGATGGAGTGGGCAGGTGTGTCCATGGGCCTGGGCGCCTTCCTTGCCGGCCTGTTGCTGGCGGACTCGGAGTACCGCCACGAACTGGAAGCGCAGATCGAACCCTTCAAGGGCCTGCTGCTCGGCCTGTTCTTCATCAGCGTGGGCATGAGTGCGGACCTCGGCCTGCTCAAGAGCGAGCCGCTGGTGGTGCTCGGCCTTACCTTGCTGCTGGTGGGCATCAAGCTGCCGCTGCTGTTCCTCATCGGCCGTCTGGCCGGTGGCCTGGACAAGGTCTCGGCGATCCGCCTCGGCGTGCTGCTGGGCGCTGGCGGGGAGTTCGCCTTCGTGGTGTTCAAGCTGGCCCTGGCCCAGGGGCTGATGGACGGCAAGCTGCACTCGCTGCTGGTGCTGTGCATCACCCTGTCCATGGCGATGACCCCGCTGCTGGTGCTGGCCCTGGCGCGCAATATCAAGTCCAAGCCCGCCGTGCTGCGCGAGCCGCCGCCCGAATACCGCCAACTGCCGGACGACGCGCCGCGCGTGGTGATTGCCGGCATGGGCCGGATGGGCCAGGTGGTCGCCCGTATCATGCGCGCCCAGGGTGTGCCCTTCGTCGCCCTGGATACTTCGGTGGACACCATCGAGCTGACCCGCAGCTACGGCAATATCCCGATCTTCTACGGCGACCCGCTGCGCCCGGAAATCCTCCGCGCTGCCCAGGTGGAGAAGGCCGAGTTCTTCGTCGTCGCCACCGACGACCCGCAGACCAACATCGAGACGGCGCGGCTGGTGCGCAAGCTCTACCCGCACCTGAAAGTCATCGGCCGGGCGCGTAACCGCCAGCACGTCTACCACCTGCTGGACGCCGATGCGACGCCAGTGCGCGAGACCTTCCACTCGAGCCTGGAGATGAGCCGCCTGCTGCTCACCGGTCTGGGCCTGACCGAGGAACAGGTCGCCGCGCGCATCCGCCGCTTCAAGCGCCACGACGAAGCGGTGCTGATGGCCCAGTACCGCGTCTACGACGATGAGACCGCGGTGATCCAGACCGCCCGCGAGGCGCGCAAGGAGCTGGAGACCCTGTTCGAGGCCGACCATCTGGAAGACCAGGGCATCGGCCACCACTGACCGGCCATTCCGCGCATCGATAGTGCTGGGGCGCCACGCGCGCCCCGGCGCATCCTCGGGCCTTCGCAACGGAGGCCCATCGATGAGCAACTACCGCACTTTCACCCGGGAAGACCGCGACGGCGTTGCCGTGGTGAGCTTCCGTCACCCGCCGATCAACCTGGTCGACCGCGCCATGGTCATCGACCTGCTGCACCTGGCCGATGAACTGGAACGCGATAGCGATACCCGCGTGCTGCTGCTGCGCAGTGCCAACCCGGATTTTTTCCTCGCCCACTACGATCTCGGCAGCCAGCTGGACGCGCCGCCGATGAAGCTGCCCGCCGGCATGGCCAGCCCGCTCAGCGCGCTGTTCAGCCGCTTCAGCCGGCTGCCGCAGGTGACCATCGGCGAACTGCGCGGCCGCGCGCGGGGCGCCGGCAGCGAATTCCTCCTGGCGCTGGACATGCGCTTCGCCTCCCGCGAGCACGCGCTGCTCGGCCAGCCGGAAGTGGCAGTCGGCCTGCTGCCCGGTGCGGGTGGCACGGTACGCCTTGCGCAAATGCTGGGGCGGGGCAGGGCGCTGGAGGTCTGCTTGGGTGGCGAGGATTTCGATGCGGATACGGCAGAGCGCTACGGCTGGATCAACCGGGCGTTGGCGGACGCGGAACTGGAAGGGTTCTGCGACGCCCTGGCGCGACGCATTGCGGCCTTCCCGGCAGCGGGTGTCGCCCATGTGAAGGCGCTGGTGGAGCAGGTGACGGCGGCGGATCAGGCGGCGTTGGTGGAGGAGTCGCAGCGCTTTGTCGGTGATATGTCGGCGCCGGAAACGCTGGAGCGGGTGCGCTGGATGATGGACAACGGCGGCCAGCGGGACGGGGATCTCGAGCGCGACCTGGGGGCCGCACTCGGGCGCTACCCGGGCTGAATCGCTTGCGAGGACGGCTTCACGCGGTTTTCGCCAGGATCGGTTCGTTCGCTACGGCGACCAGTACGGGGCGGGCCAGCTGATGCTTCACCGCCGGCCGCGGCTGGCGGCTGGCCGAGGGGCGACGGTCGGGGATGATCACGGCCGAGCCCGGCGAACGCAGGGTCAGCACGGCGATGCCACCGGCCAGCAGCGTGGTAGCGAGTACGACGCTGGCGAGGGCGACGTACAGCAGCAGCTCCACCAGGGAGCCAACGAGCAGCAGGAAATCGAGAATGACTTGCATGGTGGTGTCCTCTTGACGATCCGTTTGGGGGCGTCTCGCGAGTAGCTTGTTCGCCCCTGCGGCCCGACTGCGGGGCCGGCGAATCTCCTGCCAGCGAGTTGATGGGGCAAAGATGCCGCGCGCGGACTATCAAGAGAACTGAATGCGTCGACTGGTGACTATCGATGTTATCGATAGCGGCTGTAAGCCGCGGATTAGAAGGGCGCCCTGGTTATTCGCGGGCGCCCGCGACTTTGGTCGGGTAGACGGTCAGAACTTCTCGCCCGGCTGCAGGAAGCGCCATTGGCCAACGGGCAGTTTGCCCATGGCCACGCCGCCCAGGCGCAAGCGGCGGATCGACAGAGCCTGCAGGCCGACCGCGCGGCACATGGCGGCGATCTGGCCGGGGCGGAATTGCTTGCCGGCGAAGCGCAGGCGGGTCTCGCTCTGCCAGCTGACCTTCAGCGGCGGCAGTTCGCGGCCGTCTATCAGCATGCCGCGGCAGAGGCGCTTCAGGCCGTTGTCGGCGATCTGCCCGCTGACCTCGACCACGTACTCGTGCTCGATGTTGTCCGCCTCGTCCACCAGCCGGCGTTGCACGCCGCGGCTCTGGGTGTAGACCAACAGGCCGCTGGCGTCGGTCTCCAGCACAGTGGTGTTGAACTGGTGGCCGAAGTGCTTGCGCAGCAGACGCTGCTGCAGGTTGTCCTCGCTCCAGCGCTTGTCCGGCGTCAGCAGTTGCTGCGCGGAGTTGGCGCCATTGCCGCTGCCCAGGCCGACCGGCTTGTGTACGAGGATGGTTACCGGCGGAATCGGCTCGGGGAAGGCGCCCGGCAGCAGTTCGATGCGCTGGGTATTGACCTTGAACTGCGGCTCCTCGACACGCTGGCCGTCGACCGTGACCCAGCCACCCTCGATGTACAGCTCGGCGTCGCGGCGCGAACAGGGCAGCAGCTCGGCGAGACGCTTGGACAGGCGGATGGCTTCGGACATTTCGGGTAACCAGGCAGGGGAAAACGTTCATTGTAACCGCAAGCCGGTGGAATGATCCGCGCGGTGTCCGGTCACAACCTCAGAGCAAGCAACGAGGATGCGCGATGCGGATCACCCTGATCGACGGCCTGGGCTGGGACCTGGACGAGCACGGCACTGGCGGCCTGATCAATCGGCGCGGCGAGAAGGTGCACCTGCGCCAGGGCGACATGGACGGCGCCTGCGGGCCCTACTGCCTGGTGATGGCCATGCTCGCCCGCAACCAGCTGGCGCGGCGTCAGGCCAAGGGGCTGGCGCCGGTGGATTCGCGGACCCGCTACGGGCGGTTGATGGAGGCGCTGAACCAGCACGAGACACTGGTGCGCGTCGGCACCACGGGCGCCGACCTGCTGGAACTGCTCAAGGTCATCAGCGACAAGGAATACCGCGTCGAGCGCGGCAATGGCGCGCGGATGATCGAACTCACGCGCCGCCACCTGGAGGAGAATATCCCGGTGGTGCTCGGCTTCCACGGCCGCAAGGACAGTGACATCCGCCACTGGTGCCTGGCGGTGGGGATGAGCGACGACGCCTTCTTCCTCCTCGACCCGGCCCACGACCTGCAGCGCGGGCTGGCCTGGAACGCGGTGCTGACCACCCAGGCCAACGGCTCGCGCTTCGGCTATCGCTACCTCAACGCGAAAGGCACCTGGGCGGTGACGCTCAAGGAGATGGTGGCGCTGCTCTGAGCCTTTCCTGGCGAGAGTGGGCTCAGCGGGTGAAGCGGAACAGGTTGTAACCCCCGAGCTGCTCGGGCACCAGCAGCACGAAGCCGTCGTACGAATTGCGCACGACGCCGACCACGTCGGTCTCCCGTGCTGCCGCCTGCTCCAGCCCGCTGTAGCCGACCTGTGGATCGTCGTTTACCGACGCGCCGCCGACGAATACCAACTGCTTTTCATCCAGGCGTTGCAGGTAGCCGCTGATGCGCTGCGAACCGCTGGTCTTCTCAAGGAACAGTCCCTTGGGCGTCTGTCGCACCGAGCACTTGAAGTTCGGGTAGCCGTACAGCGCTTGCGCTTCGAGCTGAACAGAGCGGCACTTCCAGTTGCCGGTGAGGGCCGAATCGGCGAGCGGTTCCGGGTCTTCCAGCACGATGCGGTAGAGGTTCAGCGCCTCGTTGCGGGTAGTTTCGTCCTCGCTCTGCTGGAGCTGGTCGAGCAGTTGCTTCACCTGCGCGTCGAGGGTGGTCAGGCGTTGCTGGTCGGCGGCATTGACCACGGCCGGCCAGACGACGGCGGCCTCTTCGGCGAAGGCCAGTGGGGAGAGCAGTAGCCCGGCGGCGAGCAGGGCGGCGGTGAGGGAGCAGCGTTTGGGCATCGGGTGCATTCCATTGCGGGTGAACGCCCGCGGTCTGAGCCGCGGGCGAGGGGATCAGGGCGAGGTCTGTTCGGAGGATTCGACCGGCGGCGCGACCGGCGCCTCGCGTTCGTGGACCCAGGACATGAACAGCTCGTAGCCCAGGGCCAGCACCACCGGGCCGACGAACAGGCCGATGATGCCATTGCTGAGCATGCCGCCCAGCGCGCCGATGAGGATCACTGCCATCGGCACCTTGCTGCCACGGCCGAACATCAGCGGCTTGAGAACGTTGTCGGAGAGACCGCCGGCCACCGTCCAGACGGTGAACAGGATGGACACCAGCAGCGAATCGTTGGTCATGAACACATAGGCGATCGCCGGCAGGGTGATCAGCACCACCGGCAGTTGGGTGATCCCCAGCAGCAACACGCCCAGAGCCAGTAGGCCGGCGCCGGGGATGCCCATGACGATGAAGCCCAGGCCGAGGATCAGCGTCTGGATGAAGGCCACGCCGACCACGCCCTGTGCAACCGCGCGAATGGTGCCGGTGCATAGCTCCGCCAGGCCCGCGCCACGGTCGGGGCCGGAGATGCGGATGGCGATGTCACAGGCGGTACGGCTGCCCAGCTTGCCGTAGGCCATGATCACCCCGGCGATGACAAAGGCGGCGAGGAACTGCATCAGCCCCATGCCGACGCCCGCTGCCTGCCCGGCGACCTTCTTCGCCACGCCCTGCAGGTGCGGCGCCAGTTGCTGCGCGACGCCCATGAAGTCGGTGGCGACGCGGTGCCAGAAGGGATAGATGTACTGCCCGATCACCGGCCAGTTCTGCACCGAGTCCGGCGGCAGCGGGATTTGCAGGGTGCGGTTCTGGATGGCGTGCACCAGGTCGCGCACCGAATCGGCCATGGACAACCCGATCACCACCACCGGCACCAGCAGGATTACCAGGCCCAGCACCACGATCAGGCTCGCGGCGCTGTTCGGGCGCTCGCCGAGCCAGCCGCTGAGCAACTGGTGCATGGGGTAGAGGGTAATGGCGAGGATCACCGACCAGAGCATCAGGTCGAGGAAGGGATGGAAGATGCGGAAGCAGAAAACGGCCAGCAACAGGATCAGGCCGGCGCGGATCAGCACATCGAGCAGGTTGCGCGACAGCAGCTTTTCCGGAGAGGGCAGCATGGGGTGCTCCTTGCGAGTGGCCTGGGATAGGCCAAGTCCTGACTATGGGCGGACTCTGCCCGAGTGCAAGGCGCACAGGCAACACAGGATCGACGGAATTGCGGAGGCTTTGGTGTAAAGCGGGGTATCAGGGAGGGGGAACGCAGGACGGGCGAAGCGAGGGAGGCGGGCAGCCTGCCGGGAACCGGCAGGCTTGCCTGCAGATATTACTTCTTGCCGAGACTGATGTGGCGGCTCGGTGCGCCGTAGTTCTGACCGGTCACGCCCTTGGCGATTTGCTGGATCTCACCGCCGGAGTTCAGGAAGGCCGCGATCTGGGCTTCCAGAGCTTCGCTGGTCGCGGTAGCGGCGGGAGCCTTGGGGGCTGCTTTCTGGCGGGTGGAGGGCTTGGTAGTCATATCTGCCATACCTGTCTGCGCAAATTGGCCGCCCATTGTACATCAAACGAGCAGCTTTCGGGGCGGTTATGGAGCGAACGGTCCCATTAGCCTGCCTGAATCGTCCTTCACGCGGTGCGCCGCGGCGGTGCTACCCTCTGCCCATTCCGGCCGTTCAGAGCCCGCCATGTCCCTGTTGTCGTCCCGCCAGCGCAATGCCCTGCGCTTGGCTCGCTCGTTTCTCGCTCCCTATCGCTGGCGCGCCTTCGGCGCACTGCTGGCGCTGTTGTTCACCGCCGCCATCACCCTGTCCCTGGGGCAGGGCATCCGCCTGCTGGTGGACCAGGGCTTCATCACCCAGTCCGAGCAACTGCTCACCCGCGCCATCGGCATTTTCTTCCTGCTGGTGCTGTGCCTGGCGGTCGGCACTTTCGTGCGCTTCTACCTGGTGTCGTGGATCGGCGAGCGCTTCGTCGCCGATATCCGTCAGCGCGTGTTCGACCATCTGATCGAGCTGCACCCCGGTTTCTACGAGAACAACCGCGCCTCGGAGATCCAGTCGCGGCTGACCGCCGATACCACGCTGCTGCAATCGGTGATCGGCTCCTCACTGTCCATGGCGCTACGCAATGTGCTGATGCTGCTGGGCGGGGTAATCCTGATGTTCTTCACCAACGCCAAGCTGACCAGCATCGTGGTTGCCTCGTTGCCGCTGGTGATCGCGCCGATCCTGCTGTTCGGCCGCCGCGTGCGTAGCCTGTCGCGGCTCAGCCAGGACCGCGTGGCGGACGTCGGCAGCTACGTCGGCGAATCCCTCGGCCAGATCAAGACGGTGCAGGCCTACAACCACCAGGCGCAGGATCGCGCGCGCTTCGGCCGCACCGTGGAAGACGCTTTCGACACCGCGCGCAAGCGCATCATGCAGCGCTCCTGGCTGGTCAGCGTGGTCATCCTGTTGGTGCTCGGCGCGGTTGGGGTGATGCTCTGGGTCGGCGGCATGGATGTGATCGCCGGACGCATCAGTCCGGGTGATCTCGCGGCCTTCGTGTTCTACAGCCTGATCGTCGGCATGGCCTTCGGCACGCTGAGCGAAGTGATTGGGGAGTTGCAGCGTGCGGCCGGTGCCGCCGAGCGCATCGCTGAGCTCTTGCGCGCGCGCAGTGAAATCCATGCCCCCGCCAGCGACCTGCTGCAGCTGCCGGAGCGGATCAGCGGCAGCATCGAATTGCAGGCCGTGCGTTTCGCCTACCCGTCGCGCCCGGAACAGTGGGCCATCGACGCTATCGACCTGCGCGTAGAACCGGGCGAGACCTTGGCGCTGGTCGGCCCGTCGGGTGCCGGCAAGTCCACCCTGTTCGACTTGCTGCTGCGCTTCTACGACCCGCAGCAGGGACGCATCCTGATCGACGGCCAGCCCATTGCCCAGCTCGACCCGACGGACCTGCGCCGCAGCTTCGCGCTGGTGTCGCAGAACCCGGCGCTGTTCTTCGGCACGGTGGAAGAGAACATTCGCTACGGCCGCCCTGATGCCAGCGATGGGGAAGTCGAGGCCGCCGCCCGCGCGGCCCATGCCCACGAATTCATCCTACGTCTGCCGCAGGGCTACCGGACGCATCTGGGGGAAAGCGGCCTGGGCTTGTCCGGCGGCCAGCGCCAACGCCTGGCGATTGCCCGCGCGCTGTTGGTGGATGCGCCTATTCTGCTGCTCGACGAAGCGACCAGCGCGCTGGATGCCGAGAGCGAACACCTGATCCAGCAGGCGCTGCCGGGACTGATGCGCGACCGCACCACGCTGGTGATCGCCCATCGCCTGGCCACGGTGCTAAACGCCGACCGCATTGCGGTGATCGAGCATGGTCGCTTGCTGGCGCTGGGGCGGCACGCCGAGCTGGTGCTCAGCAATCCGCTGTATGCGCGCCTGGCAGAGTTGCAGTTCGGCCAGGCGGACCACTTTTAGGAGCGGGCCATGCCCGCGATGCGCGCCGATGACGCGCACCCGATCCGGCAACCGGCGGCAGCCATAACGCGCCAATCCGCGTAGAATGCTCGCCCCGTTCACGAGGTAAGCGTCATGGCAGTCATAGGTCGGTTCAATTCGTTGCAGGTGGCCAAGCACACCGATTTCGGTCTCTACCTGGATGGCGAGAGCCACGGCGAAATCCTCCTGCCCAAGCGCTATGTGCCGAAGAACGAACCCACCGAAGTGGGCGACTGGCTCAACGTGTTCATCTACCTGGACAGCGAAGATCGCCTGATCGCCACCACCCAGAAGCCCAAGGTGCAGGTCGGCGGCTTCGCCAGTCTGAAGGTGGTGGAGGTCAACCGTGTTGGCCTGTTCCTCGACTGGGGCCTGCCCAAGGACCTGCTCCTGCCGCACTCGGAAGAGAAGCGCCCGCTGCAGGTCGGTGATTACTGTGTGGTCCACGTCTACCTCGACGAGCGCAGCCGCCGCATTACCGCCACCGCGCGTCTGGATCGCTACCTGGACAACGTCCCGGCCAACTACAAGGTCGGCCAGCAGGTGGACCTGCTCGTCGTCGAACGCACCGACCTGGGTTACAAGGCCATAATCGATGGCAAGCACTGGGGCCTGATCCACAAGAACGAAGTCTTCAAGTTCATGCGCAACGGCCTGCGCGAGACCGGCTACATCAAGGAAATGCGCGCCGACGGCAAGATCAGCCTGAGCCTGCAGCCCGCTGGCGCCGGCCTGTCCGATGCGCTGAGCGAGCAGATCCTCAAGGCCCTGCGCGAGGCCGGCGGCCAGCTGGCGCTCAGCGACAAGAGCCCGCCGGAGCTGATCGCGCAGCAGTTCGGCGTCAGCAAAGGCAACTTCAAGAAGGCCATCGGCGGCCTGTTCAAGCAGGGCTTGATCGTCATCCACGACGACGGCATCGAACTGGTCTGACCACCTCAGCCGCGCCCGCGGACGATGGACTCGGCTACCGCGCAACGCGGCTCGGCCGGAGCCAGCGAACCCATGCGCTGCAGGTCGACCGGCGTGCCCGGCTCGGCCTTCAGCCGACGGCGCAGGTCGTCGAACACCCGGTCATGCTCCTTGCGAAAGCGCAGTACCGGCCCGCGGCAGACCCGCAGGCCGTGGCGGCGCAAGATGCGCGTGGCGCTGCCGGCGAAGTTGAAGGCGAGGTCGCCGGGCAGATCGAAGCTGTCCTTGAACGGCTGGCCGTCGATCTCGCCGTCCAGTTCGAATTTCACCAGGGCATCCCGGCTATTGGCGTTATCCACCGTGTAGCTCAGGCGGATGCGGTACTGCTGGCGGTCGAGGCCGGTGCTGGAATGGATAGTGACCTCGGTGGGCGTGGTCATGCCTTCCTCCTGACGGATCGATGTGGCAGGTCGGCGAGCGTTAGGCTCAGTCTCGAACCTGTCGACGCCCGGACGCCTGATGTGCATCAAGAGTAGGACTTTTCTGTAGGAATCTGGTGCATGACAAGCACTCCCGCGCCGTGACGGACGGCGCGGTGGGAGTTCCCGGCGATGTCCGCGGCCGGCGGCGTCACATCATGTGGCGGAAGCGGTTCCAGGCGTGCTCCATGGAAAGCCACCAGGCCGGCGCGGCGCTGCCGAAGCCGGCGATCTCCAGGCGCGGATGGTGGCGCACCACCATGTCCAGCACCGGTTCCTGGTCGGGCTTCACGTCGACGAAGAACACATGGCGGCCTTCCTGCAGGTTGTCCTGGAAGCGGAGTACGTCACCGCTGGGGCGCTGCAGGCCGAAGAAGCTGCTTTCCCATAGGCTGAAGCCCAGCAATACCGCAGCGAGGAATATCACCGGAATCCAGCCGGCCGCTGTCTGCGTCCAGCCGCTCAGGTAGCCGACCACCAGTACCAGCACGGCCAGCGCGGCGCCGATCATCAGGCCGATCTTGCCCCAGTGCACCACGTCCTTCTTCATCATTGAGGGCACTTCGTGGAGGCGGTGCTCCTGCATTTCCGCGTCGCTGTCGCTGAGCACGTGCATCTGCTCGATGCCGATGCCGCTTTCGGAGAGCTCCTGCTCGACCTGCTCCAGGTCGTCCAGGTTGTCGCTGATGTAGTAATGCCTGTTCATGACGAACCTCACGCCCCTCGGAATGAAAGCTCCCCCCAGGGTTCGACCGCCATCTGCCGTGGAATTCGGCAAATATCCGTCGCTCGATGGTTGGCGTCGCAGCTCAGTCTAACACTGCGGCGCTGCGGTCTCCGGGGTGCTGCCCGGCGGTCGTGGGCTTGCCAGACCGGTTGCAGGGGCCGAGGATGCAGCTCTCATTGAAAGCATGCCGCTTTCACGCAACGGCGAGCGAGGCACAGATGATCCGCGAGATTCTCAAGATGGGCGACGAGCGCCTGCTGCGCATCGCCCCACCGGTGCCCGAGTCGATGATCGGCAGCGCTGAGCTGAGCCAACTGATCGACGACATGTTCGAAACCATGCACCACATTGGCGGCGTCGGCCTGGCCGCCCCGCAGATCGGTGTCGACCTGCAACTGGTGATCTTCGGCTTCGAGCGCAGCGAGCGCTATCCGGATGCGCCGGCGGTTCCGCCGACCATCCTGCTCAACCCGCTGATCACGCCCATCGGCGATGGGCTGGAAGAGGGCTGGGAAGGGTGCCTGTCCGTGCCGGGCCTGCGCGGGGCGGTGAATCGCCACCAGCGCATCCGCTACCAGGGCGTCGACCCCCAAGGCCAGCCCATCGATCGCACCGTGGAAGGCTTCCACGCCCGCGTGGTGCAGCACGAGTGCGACCACCTGATCGGCCGTCTGTATCCATCGCGCATCACTGACTTCAGCAAGTTCGGCTTTACCGAGGTGCTGTTCCCCGGGCTGGATCCGGCGGCGGATGATTGAACTGGCGTGGTTTTTAGCCACCGTTCTCAAAGTTCGGGGCGGGGATGTCCCTCGCCTTGAAGGGAGAGGGCGAGGCCCTCGCACAGGGGGCCAGGTAGAGGCGTTCAGTCTTCCTCGTCAAGCTGGTAGCGCGTCGGCACCAGGCTCTCCTTGATCTTGCGCAGGTGCGGCTGGAAGTCCACGCCCCGGCGCAGGGTCACGCCGGTGGCGAGCACGTCGAGCACGGTCAGCTGGATGATCCGCGAAGTCATCGGCATATAGATGTCGGTATCCTCGGGCAGCGGGATGTCCAGGCTCAGGGTGCTGGCGCGGGCCAGCGGCGAGTCCGCGGCGGTCAGGCCGAGTACCGAGGCGCCGTTCTGTCGCGCCAGGTGCGCCACGTCCACCAGCTCGCGGGTGCGCCCGGTATAGGAAATCACCACGAACAGGTCGCCGGTGTGCGCCACCGAAGCGATCATCCGCTGCATCAGCACATCGCTCTGCGCCGAGACCGCCAGGTTGAAACGAAAGAACTTGTGCTGCGCGTCCAGCGCTACGGAGCTGGAGGCGCCGAGGCCGAAGAAGTGAATCTGCCGGGCCTGGATCAGCAGGTCCACGGCGCGGTCGATCACTTTCGGGTCGAGCTGCTTGTGGGCGCTGTCCAGCGAGGCAATGGTGCTGCTGAAGATTTTCCGCGTGTAGGCCTCGGGGCCATCTTCGGCGGCGACCGCCTGGGTCACGAAAGCCGCGCCGCTGGCCAGGCTCTGGGCCAGCTGGATCTTCAATTCCGGGTAGCCGCTCATACCGAAGGAGCGGCAGAAGCGGTTCACCGTCGGCTCGCTGACGCTGGACGCCTGCGCAAGCGCGGCGATGCTGAAGCGCGTGGCCTGCTGCGGGTCGCGCAGGATCACTTCGGCGACCTTGCGCTCGGCCTTGTTCAGCTCTTCCAGACGGCTCTGGATCTGCTCCAGCAGGTTTTTCATCCGTGCTCCTTGGGCAATCGACGGTTGACCGGTTGGCTACGGTCAGCGGCGCTATCCTAACGTCAGGCCGGCAGGCGACCAACAACGGCGCGATGCGGTAAAAATATGTTGTTTAATTACTACATATTTGTCTTAATGTCGGCGTAGAAGGCTAACTATCGTTCAAAATTTGGTTGGTAACAACAAATGCCTGAAGTCCGAGTTCTGCCCTGCACCCTCGCATTGTTCGGCGCGCTGGGTGATCTCGCCCTGCGCAAGCTGCTGCCAGCGCTCTACCAGCTCGACCGCGAAGATCTGCTGCACCGCGATACCCGCATTCTCGCCCTGGCTCGCGACGACGGCGCCAGCGAAGAACCCCTGGCGACCATCGAGCGCCGCCTGCGTCAGGCCGTACCGGCGAAGGAGTGGGACGAAACCGTCTGGGCCCGCTTCCAGGCGCGCCTGCATCACCTGAGCATGGATTTCCTCGACGCCGGTTCGTACCAGGCGCTGGCCGAGCTGGTGGGGGACGATAAGACCCTGGTCGCCTACTTCGCCACCGCCGCCTCGGTATTCGGCGGCATCTGCGAGAACCTTGCCGCCGCCGGCCTCGCCGAGCGCACCCGGGTAGTCCTGGAAAAGCCCATCGGTCACGACCTGGAATCGTCCCGCGCGGTGAACGACGCGGTGGCGCGCTTCTTCCCGGAAAACCGCATCTACCGGATCGACCACTACTTGGGCAAGGAGACGGTGCAGAATCTCATCGCGCTGCGCTTCGCCAACAGCCTGTTCGAGACCCAGTGGAACCAGAACCACATCTCCCACGTGGAGATCACCGTGGCCGAGAAGGTCGGCATCGAAGGCCGCTGGGGCTACTTCGACAAGGCCGGCCAGTTGCGCGACATGGTGCAGAACCATCTGCTGCAGCTGCTCTGCCTGATCGCCATGGACCCGCCGGCGGACCTCACCGCCGACAGCATCCGCGACGAGAAGGTGAAGGTGCTACGCGCGCTGGAACCCATCGCGCCCGGGCAGCTGGCGACCCGCGTGGTGCGCGGCCAGTACACCGCCGGCTACATCGATGGCAAGGCGGTGCCCGGCTACCTCGATGAGGAGAACGCCAACCCTAACAGCGATGCCGAGACCTTCGTCGCCCTGCGCGTGGATATCCGCAACTGGCGTTGGTCCGGCGTACCGTTCTACCTGCGCACCGGCAAGCGCATGCCGCAGAAGCACTCGCAGATCGTCATCCACTTCAAGGAACCGCCGCACTACATCTTCGCGCCGGAGCAGCGCTCGCTGATCAGCAACCGGCTGATCATCCGCCTGCAGCCGGACGAGGGCATTTCGCTGCAGGTGATGACCAAGGACCAGGGGCTGGGCAAGGGCATGCAACTGCGCACCGGTCCGCTGCAACTGAATTTCTCCGAAACCTTCCAGACCGCCCGGACGCCGGATGCCTACGAGCGACTATTGCTGGAAGTCACGCAAGGCAACCAGAACCTGTTCGTCCGCAAGGATGAGATCGAGGCCGCCTGGACATGGTGTGACGGCCTGATTGACGGCTGGGGGCGCCTGGGTGAGGAGCCCAAGCCTTATCCGGCCGGAAGCTGGGGGCCGCAGGCCTCGGTTGCCCTGATCGCACGCGACGGGAGGGACTGGTATGGCGATCTTTGAACCCCAACTGGCTGAAGGCATGGCCTGGAAGACCTGGAACAACGCCGCCGAGCAGGCTCGCGGCCTGGCCGAAGCGGTAGCCGATGCGCTGCGCGAGGCACTGACCGAACGCGGCCGTGCCTTGCTGGTGGTTTCCGGCGGGCGCAGTCCGGTGGCTTTCCTCGAAGCCCTCAGCGGCGCGGTGCTGGACTGGTCGAAAGTGGCCGTCAGCCTTGCCGACGAGCGCTGGGTGCCCGAGTCGCATCCGGACAGCAACGCCGGCCTGCTACGTCGTCACCTGTTCAAGGGGGCGGCGGCGAAGGCGCAGTTCATCGGTATCTACCAGCCGGCGGCCAGCCTGGAAGAGGCGGCCGACAAGGCCGACCGCTACCTGCACGAACTGATGCTGCCCATCGATGTGCTGGTGCTGGGCATGGGGGACGACGGCCACACGGCTTCGCTGTTCCCCGGCAGCAGCAACCTAGTAGAGGCGCTCGACCCGGCCGGTACGCGCCGTTGCCTGCCGATGTGGGCACCGACCGTGCCGCACCAGCGCCTGACCCTGACCCGCGCCGTACTGCAGGGCGCGCGGGTGCAGATCCTGGCCATCCAGGGCGAGTCCAAGCTCGCTACCCTGAGCCAGGCGCTCAGCGACAACGACGACCAGCGCATGCCCATCAATGCGTTCCTGCGTTCGCCTCTTTCGATCCACTGGTGCCCCTGAGGCACGGAGTTACCGCAATGTCTGAACAACACATCCAGCAGATCGACGCTCTCGCGCAGCGTGCTCGCATCCTGCCGGTGATCACCATCGACCGCGAAGCGGACATCCTGCCCATGGCGGATGCTCTGGCAGCCGGCGGCATCACCGTTCTGGAAGTGACCTTGCGGACCTCGCTGGGCCTCACCGCGATTCGCCAGCTGAGCGAACAGCGTCCGGAGCTGATCGTCGGCGCCGGCACCGTGCTCGATCCGGAAACCTTTGCCCAGGCGGAAGAGGCGGGGGCGAAGTTCATCGTCACGCCGGGCTGCACCGATGAATTGCTGGAGTACGCCGTGACCCGCCCGGTGCCGCTGCTGCCCGGCGTGGCCACCGCATCGGAAATCATGGCGGCATACCGCCATGGCTTGCGCCGCTTCAAGCTGTTCCCGGCCAAGGTCGCGGGCGGCGTGGAGGCGCTCAAGGCGTTCGGCGGGCCGTTCCCGGAGGTGCGTTTCTGCCCCACCGGCGGCGTCGGCCCGGACAATCTCAACGACTACTACCGGCTGGCCAACGTGATGTGCGTGGGCGGCAGCTGGATGCTGCCCAAGGCCGCCATCGACAGCGGCGACTGGGCCACGGTCGAACGCCTGAGCCGCGAGGCGCTGGCGTTGCTGGACACACACTGAGCTGTCCTGATCTGGACATGCCCGGCCTCAGCGCCGGGCTTTTTTATGTGCGCAGGATAAAACGGCGCACCCTGTGGGAGCGCCCCATGGGCCCGATCGCGGGCATGGCCCGCTTGTATCCTCCCAAGGTAGCGCCGTGTGCCGGCGTTCCCGGTAAAGCGGTTTGTAGGACGGCGTGTTCATCCGACAATTTGGGCTGTTGTGGGGGCGATCAATGCCGCCAGAAGGCTGGGGTGAACAGCACCAGGACGGTGATGATCTCCAGTCGTCCGAGCAGCATGCCGCCGCAGAGCAGCCATTTGGCCGCGTCCGGCAGCGAGGCGAAGTTGCCCGAGGGGCCGATGATCGGGCCCATGCCCGGGCCGACGCCGGCTACGGTGCTGGCCGCGCCGGTGAGCGAGGTCATCCAGTCCAGGCCGAGGAACGACAGGCCCAGCGCCAGGCCGCCAACGGTGGCGCCGAAGAAGAACGAGAAGGTCAGGATCGAGCGCACGATCTCTTCGTCCAGGCGGTGGCCGTTGTAGCTCTGCTTGATCACCGCGCGCGGGTGGATCAGCTGGTAGAGGCTGGCGCGCAGCAGGGTGTAGGCCACCTGGAAGCGGAAGATCTTGATGCCGCCGGCGGTGGAGCCGGAGCAGCCGCCGATGAAGCCCAGGTAGAAGAACAGCATGATCGAGAAGTGCCCCCACAGGCTGTAGTCGCCCAGGGCGAAGCCGGTGGTGGTGACCACCGAGGTCACATTCACCGCGACGATACGGAAGGCGTCCAGCCACGGCAGGCTGGAGGTCACCGAGTACCAGGTGCCCATCACCAGCCAGGTGAACACCAGTAGGGCGAGGAAACCATGCACCTGATGGTCGCGGATCAGCGCCTTGCGATTGCCGCGCAGGGTGGCGACGTAGAGCACGAAGGGAATGCTGCCCAGGATCATCACCACCACCGCGACCCAGTGCACCGCCGGCTGGTGCCACTTGGCCAGTGACTGGTCGGAGGTGGAGAAGCCGCCGGTGGAGATCGCCGACATGGCGTGGTTGAGCGAGTCGAACAGGCCCATGCCGGCCCACCAGAAGGCCAGGGTGCCGGCGATGGTGATGGCCACGTAAACCCCGACTATGTACTTGGCCACCATGTGCGAGCGCGGCATGACCTTGTCGGAGCGGTCGGAGGATTCGGTCTGGAACAGGCGCATGCCACCGATGCGCAGCATCGGCAGGATCGCCACCGCCATCGCGATGAAGCCGATGCCGCCCAGCCAGTGCAGCAGCGAGCGCCAGATGAGGATGCCGGGCGACATCTTGTCCAGCCCGGAGAGGATGGTCGACCCCGTGGCGGTGATGCCCGACATGCTCTCGAAGATCGCGTCGGTGAAGCTGATGTGCCGCGCGAACATGAAGGGCAGGGAGGAGAAAAAGCAGACGATCACCCAGCTCGACACGGTGAGCATGTACATGTCCCGCGGGCGCATGTGTACCTGCTCCGGGCGGCCGGGAATGACCATGCCCAGCCCGCAGGTGAAGGTGATGATCGCCGACCAGATGAACGGGTGCAGCTCGTTGGCGCGGCCGTAGTACAGCAGCGTGGCCATGGGGACCAGCATGGCGACCGCCAGCGTGATCACGAAGATGCCGATGATGAAACCGAGGGTGCGTAGAGTCGGCAGGGCCATTCGCTGAGGTCTGAATCCAATGGGAATCGGCCATTTTACCTGCCGCCTGCCGATAGTAAACCGCGTGACACCGTTCCCCTTTACAAGTGGGGAAGAGTAGGAGGGCGCCGTCTTTCCCGGACAAATGCGAACCCTTTGCGTCTACAATGGCGGCTTTCGAGATTGACTGGAGGCAGCCCATGGAGGCTCTCGACGCGTTGCTCAACCGTGTGTCCCACGCCCGCCTGAGCGAGCCGGCACCGTCCGCCGAGCAGCTGGACCGCCTGTTCCGCAGCGCCTTGCGCGCCCCGGATCACGGGCAGCTGCGGCCCTGGCGTTTCCTCACCGTGGAAGGCGAGGCGCGCAAGGAACTGGGTGAGTTGTTCGCCCGCGCCGTGGCGGCCAATGAGCCCGACGGCAAGCCCGAGGCGCTGGACAAGGCTCGCGCCATGCCGCTGCGCGCGCCGTTGCTGGTGGTCGCCGTGGCACGCCTGCAGGATCACCCCAAGGTGCCGGAGATCGAGCAGTGGCTGGCGGCGGGTTGCGCCGCTCACGGCATCATCCAGGCGGCCTACGTTGAAGGATTGGGAGCGATGTGGCGCACTGGCGCCCTGGCGTTCGATCCGCTGGTGCGCGAGGGCCTGGGCCTGGCCGAGAACGAGCGCATCGTCGGTTTCATCTACCTCGGCACGCCGGTCGGCGAACTGCGCCGCCCGGCACCGCTGGACCCGGCCGGGTTCGTTAGCGCCTGGCGGGGCTGAGCGGCAGTTCCAGGCGTACCTTCCACCCTCCGTCGCGAGCGCGCCAGAGCAGGTGCCCGCCCTGCCAGGAGGCCAGGCGCCGCGCCGGCGGCAGCGCTTCCGGCAGCCAAGCCCGCGCCTGTGGGTCGTAGCCTTGCAGGTCTAGGCGCAGCTCACCGCGTGCTGAACTGAGCGAAAGCTCCAGCGCAGCCTGCGGATGGCGGGCCAGCGCCCCTTCCAGCAAGGCATCCAATGCTTCGCCCAGCGCATCCGGCCAGCTTTCCAGCGGCCAGGTGCCGCTCTGCGGCAGGCTCAGGCGCAAGCCGGGCCAGCGTGCTCGCCATTGGGTGGCGAGGCGCGCCAGTTCCACCGCCAGCACCAGGTACTGCGGATCGTCGCAGGGATCGCTGCGCAGGAGGGCTGACGGCGGCAGCGGTCGTTGCGGGGCGGGAATCGGCGTAGCGAAGGCGGGAAGGCTCATGGTGGCTCTCCGAATGTGCGCTCGGTTCAGGCGGCCTGGCGGCGCAGCGGCAGGTCAATGCTGGCCAGGAAACCGCCCTCGGGATGGTTGCTCAGGCGCAGCCGCCCGTGGTGGCGCTCGACGGCGCGACGGGCGATGGCCAGGCCCAGGCCGTGGCCGGGGCTGCTCTGGTTGGGAGCGCGGAAGAAGGGTTCGCCCAGTTGCGCCAGGTGTTCTTCGCTGGCGCCCGGGCCGTGGTCACGGATGCTGATGTGCAGGCGTTCGTCGTCGATCCGAGCCTGGATCTCCAGCGGTTGCTCCGCGGGGTTGAAGCGCAGGCCGTTGCGCAGCAGGTTGTCGAGGGCGCGTTCGAGCATGTCCGGCCAGCCGTCGAGGGCCAGTTGCGGGGCGACGTCCAGCTGGATGCTCTGTTCCGGATAAAGCAGTTGCGCGTCGCTGCGCAGGCGCTCGAATAGCGGCAGCAGGTCGATGCGGCTGGTCGGGCCCGGCTCGGCGTCGAGGCGGGCGAGGGCGAGGATCTCGCTGATCAGCGCTTCGAGGCGGTCGCATTCCTGTTCCAGGCGCGGCCACATGGCGGCGCGCTGTTCGGGCTCGGAGCGTTCGGCCAGCGCCAAGGCGATGCGCAGGCGCGCCAGTGGTGACCGCAGCTCGTGGGACACATCACGCAGGAGCTGGCGTTGGCTGCCGATCAGTCCTTGCAGGCGGGCACCCATGCGGTTGAAGTCACGGGCCAGCACGCCCAGTTCGTCGCCACGGCGGGAGAGGCGGGCGAGACTGTCCTGTTGGTAGCTGGTCTGGCCGAGGTCATGCACGGCGCGGCGCAGGCGGTTCAGCGGGCGGGTGATGGACAGCGTCAGCAGCAGGCTGAATACGGTCAGTACCACCAGCGCGATGCCTAGCGCGCTCAGCGGCCAGAGCAGGCTGCTGCGGTGCCAGGCCTGCAGCGTCGGATGCGGAATGCGGTAGATGAACAGGTAGGTCTGGTCGGTGCGGCTGCTGGTGTATTCCTGGCTCAGTTGGCGCCAGGGGAAGCGCGGCAGGTTCTCGCGGTCGAAGTTGCCGTGCGGGCGCGGCGGGCGCGGCAGGTAGGTGCCATTGACCAGGCGCTGGCCGGTCTCGTCGAGCACCTGCACCGAGAGTTCGTATTGCTTGCGGCGGCTCTCCAGCAGTTCTTGCGCGGCGTTCGGGCCTTGGGTCTCGTAGAGCAGGGTCCATTGCTTGGCGATGTCATGCAGGCCGGGATAGCGGGCGATCACCCAGGTGTCCTGGTTCAGGGCGCGGCCCAGCAGGATCGACAGTCCGGCCACCAACAGGAGGGCGAGCCAGAAGGCGGCGAGGATCCGCCAGAAGAGTGAACGCATGGTCTTCCTGTTCAGCCGCATGGTCTATCCATTGTCAGGGCTCCACGGCAAGGCGCCGGGTAGAACCCGGCGCCTGCGCTTGCTGGAGCTATCAGTTGGTCTTGGCGCCGTCCTTCTGGGCCTTCCAGGTCTGGAATTCAGCCCATTCGGCCTTGCGCTGTTCGCGCTGCTTCTTCAATTCGTCGAACTTCTTCTGCTGCTCGGGAGTGAGGATGCCGCGGATACCCGCGTCGGCCTTGTCACGGTTGGCCTTGAGTTCCTCCTGCATGGCCTTGCGATCGGCCTCGGGCAGCTTGTTCCAGTACTTCTCGGTGATCGCACGGCGATCCTTCATCGAGTCGCCCATCAGCTTGCCAACTTGCTGGCGCTGGTCCTGGGTCAGGTTCAGTTCGCGGAATGCACCGCCGTGTTCGCCGCGGTGCATGCCCGGGCCGTGGTCCTTCATGAACGGGGCCGGCGGCGGAGCGTCGGTCGGCGCGGGAGTGGCCGCCAGCGCGACGGTCGGCAGGGCGGCAGCGATCAGCAGGGCGGTCAGGGTCTTGCGCATGGTGTTTCTCCTTTCTGGGGCCGGTCGTTACCGGATGAGCCCAGTCTAGGGTCGGCAAGGTCAAGGGCGGTCAGTCCCACGTAAAGCTTCGGTAAAGTTTACGTGAAGCCCTGCTGGAATCTTTACGAGGTCCGGGCCAGAGCGGCCCGGGCGTTCTGCATGGCGAGGTTTCAGACTGCGTAGAAGTAACCGCGCCCGCGCAGGGCGAGGATGCGCGGGCGACCATCGGGGTGGCCTCCGAGCTTCTTGCGCAGGTTGCTGACGTGCATGTCCAGGCTGCGGTCGTAGAGGGTCAGCTTGCGGCCCAGCGCGATCTGCGCCAGCGCCTGTTTGTCCAGCGGTTCGCCCGGCTGGCGCAGCAGGGCTTCGAGGATGCGGCTCTCGGAGAGGGTCAGGCTGATTTCCTCGGTGCCGATGGTGGCCACGCCGCGCGACAGGTTCAGCGCCAAGTCGCCCAGTTCAAGCTGCGCGGTGGGTTGCGCAGGGTGGCTGCGGCGCAGCACGGCGCGCAGGCGGGCGGTCAGCTCGCGGGGGTCGCAGGGCTTGGCCAGGTAGTCGTCGGCGCCCAGTTCCAGACCCAGGATGCGGTCCAGCGGCTCGCCGCGGGCGGAGAGCATCAGTACTGGCAGGTCCGGATGGTCGCTGCGCAGTGACTTGAGCAATTCCAGGCCGCTGCCATCGGGCAGCATCACGTCGAGCACGACCGCGTCCGGCGCGCGGCTGCCCAGCGCGGCGCGGGCTTGGGCGCCATCGTGGGCGGCACGGATGCTGAAGCCTTCCTGGGTCAGCCAGGTGGTCAGCAGTTCGCAGAGTTCGACATCGTCGTCGATCAGCAGCAGTTCACTCATGAAGAGGCTTCTTTCAGTTGATCCATTCGCGGCGCGAGCGGCGGCGGCCGCGGCTCAGCATGCCCAGGATGAACGCCAGCAGGGCGGTCCCGGCGCCGGTCACGTACCAGGTCTGCTGCTCGGTCAGCAGGCGCGGCGGCTGGTTGGCCTGGGCCTCGCGCAACTGCAGCTTCAGGCGCTGGTTTTCCTGGGTGAGGCGGGCGATACGGGCTTCATCCTGGCTGTTATCCTGCTGTGCCGGTTGCGCGGCTAGTTCGGTGCGCTGCCGTTCGCTGTCGGCCAGGCGCTGCTCCAGTTCAGGATTGGCGGCCGGCGGTTGAGCTGTTGGTTGGACAGCGCCTTGCGCCGGTTGAACCATGACGGGCTCTTCGGCGAGGGCGGGCAGTGGCAGGGCGAGGCAGGCGAGCAGAGGCAAACGGCGCATCGGGACTCCTTGTTCGATGATGTGCCGCCGTCCATGGCCATCCCGGCGCTGTCCGGCTGCGATGCCCCGCGGCGCTCCGTGCCTCGGGGTGCAACGCTCGCGCGCTGTTAGGGCAGGACTTTCT
The DNA here is from genome assembly GCF_014852585.1 of Pseudomonas sp. PDM18. Classification (GTDB taxonomy): domain Bacteria; phylum Pseudomonadota; class Gammaproteobacteria; order Pseudomonadales; family Pseudomonadaceae; genus Pseudomonas. Next base: position 265,808 of record NZ_JACVBX010000004.1, read on the forward strand.
TGAACGGCTTGACCACGACTTCGGCGTAGACGCCGGCGGCGCGGTACGGGTCGGCGTCGGCCCAGGTCTGGGCGGCGGCCAGGGAGTCGAACTCGGCGACGATCAGGCTGCCGGTGAAGCCGGCGGCGCCCGGGTCGTTGCTGTCGATGGCCGGGTGCGGGCCGGCGAGGACCAGGCGGCCTTCTTCCTTCAACTGCTCCAGGCGTGCGATGTGCGCGGGGCGGGCGGCCAGGCGGCGTTCTTGGGAAGCGGTGATATCACGGGCAATGATCGCGTAGAGCATGTCAGTCCTTGGGTTTTTCGCCGGTAGGCTCATCGTGCATGTGGCGGGCCAGGAACACGCCCTGGCCGATCAGGAACAGCAGGGTCATGCCCAGGCTGCCGAACACCTTGAAGTCCACCCAGTAGTCCTGGAAGGTGAAGGCGACGAACAGCTGGACACAGCCGCAGATCAGGAAGAACAGCACCCAGGCGACGTTCAGCTTCGCCCAGAGGGTATCGGTCAGGTGTACCGCATGGCCCATGATGCGCTGGATCAGCGGCTGGCCGCCAATGAAGTGACTGCCGGCGAAAGCCAGGGCGAACAGCCAGTTCACCACTGGCGCCTTCCACTTGAGGAAGGTTTCGCTGTGGAAGGCCAGGGTCATGCCGCCAAACACCAGGCAGGCGGCGAGCGTCACCCACTGGCCCTTGTCGAGCTTGCGCTGCTTGATCAGCAGGGCGCCGTAGACCACCACGGAGGCGGCGATCAGCACGGCCGTGGCGCTGTAGATCCCACCGACCGAGAAGCTCTGGCCAGCCAGTTCGACGTTGCGCGGGTCGAGCTTGTAGACGATGAAGAAGAGGATAAGGGGAATGAAATCGATGAATTGCTTCATTACGGCAGCCAGAGCCCAGTAGAGCCGGCATAATACCAACCTGCGGATGAACTGAAAGAGCCATCCGCCCAACGCTGTGTTAGATCATGGTTTCAAGCCATTGCCGCGGGAGCGTTGGCACAGAAGCGTCTATACAGAAAGCTATCCCGACACGAATCTGCTCCGACACGGACGCAAAGCCACCCTGCATTCCCTGGAAGTCCCATGCGAGTCGACCTGCACTGCCACAGCACCGCGTCCGACGGACAGCTCAGCCCGACGGCCCTGGTCGAGCGTGCCCATGGGCGCGGTGTGCGCGTGCTGGCGCTGACCGACCACGACACCCTCGACGGCCTGCCCGAGGCGCGCCGCGCCGCGCAGGCGCTGGGCATGGAGCTGGTGGACGGCGTCGAAGTGTCCTGCACCTGGGGCGGGGCGACCATTCACGTGCTCGGCTACGGCTTCGATGTGACGGCCGAGCCGCTGGTAAAGGCGCTGGACGACCTGCACCGCGCCCGCTGGAGCCGCGCCGAGGAAATCGGCCGGCGCCTGGAAGCCAAGGGCATGCCCGGCGCCTTCGAGGGCGCGCGGGCGATCCAGGCGGAACTGGGCGATAGCGAGAACGCCCCGGCGCGCCCGCACTTTGCCGAGTTCCTGCTGCGCCAGGGTTACGTCAAGGACCGCGCCGAGGCCTTCCGCAAGTGGCTGGGCGCCGGCAAGCTGGGCGACGTTAAGCAGCACTGGCCGAGCCTCGCCGACGCCGTCGGCACGCTGCGCGCGGCGGGTGCCTGGATCAGCCTGGCGCACCCCTACCAGTATGATTTCACCCGTACCAAGCGACGCAAGCTGGTGGCCGACTTCATCGCCGCCGGCGGTCATGCGCTGGAAGTCTGCAACGGCCCGCAGCCGGCCGAGCAGGTCGGCGTGCTGAGCATCCTCGCCCGCGAGTTCGGCATGATGGTCACCGCCGGCAGCGACTTCCATGGCCCCAGCGACTGGTCGGAACTGGGCCTTTACCGGAGCGTGCCGGAAGACCTGGCGCCGCTCTGGCCGCGCTTCGCCAGCGCCGAGAACGCCATCGGGATCAAGGAGACTCCATGAGCCAGTTCTTTCAGATCCATCCGGAAAATCCCCAGGCACGCCTGATCAAGCAGGCGGTGGAGATCGTCCGGCAGGGTGGGGTGATTGCCTATCCCACCGACTCCTCCTACGCGCTGGGCTGCCGTATCGGCGAGAAGTCCGCGGTGGAGCGCATCCGCCACATCCGCCGGCTGGACGACAAGCACAACTTCACCCTGGTCTGCCGCGACCTCTCCGAGCTCGGCCTCTACGCCAAGGTCGACACCGGCCTGTTCCGCCTGCTCAAGGCGCACACGCCCGGCCCCTACACCTTCATCCTCAACGCCACCCGCGAAGTGCCGCGCATGCTGCTGCACCCCAAGCGCCGCACCATCGGCCTGCGGGTGCCGGCCTGCCCGATCGCCCTGGCGCTGCTGGAGGAGCTGGGTGAACCGCTCATGAGCGTCAGCCTGATCCTGCCCGGCGAGACCGAGCCGCTGAACGATCCTTACGAGATGCGCGATTCGCTGGAACATTTGGTCGACCTGATCATCGACGGCGGATTCGGCGGCGGTGAGGCCTCCACCGTGATCGCCCTGACCGATGAAGACCCGGTGGTCGTGCGTGTCGGCTGCGGCGACCCGGAACCCTTCATGGTCAGCGCCTGAACAGTCGCGGCGTGCTGGCTATACTCCCTCGTCCCATCGCCGAACCCGCGAGGTTGACCGCTTGACCAGCGTCGAATCCCTGCGCCGTGTGCTCTCCGGTATGCGCCCCACTGGGCGCCTGCACCTGGGGCATTACCACGGCGTGCTGCAGAGCTGGGTAAAACTGCAGCACGAGTACGAATGCTACTTCTCCATCGTCGACTGGCACGCGCTGACCACCGAGTACGACGAGACCGCCAGCATCCGCCAGCACGTGCGCGACATGGCCATCGACTGGCTGGCAGTGGGCGTCAGCCCCAGCGCCGCGACGATGTTCATCCAGTCCCAGGTGCCCGAGCACGCCGAGCTGCAGCTGCTGCTGTCGATGATCTGCCCGCTGTCCTGGCTGGAGCGCGTGCCGACCTACAAGGAACTGCAGGAAAAGCTGGTCCACAAGGACCTCTCCACCTTCGGCTTCCTCGGCTACCCGCTGTTGCAGGCCGCTGACATCCTGATTTACCGCGCCGGCCTGGTGCCGGTAGGCTCGGATCAGTTCGCCCACGTCGAATTCACCCGCGAGATCGCCCGCCGCTTCAACCATCTTTATGGCGGCGAGGTGGACTTCGAAGACCGCGCCCAGACCGCCATCGCCCGCCTGGGCAAGAAGACCGGCAAGCTCTACAGCAGCCTGCGCCGTGCCTGGCAGGAGCAGGGCGATGCCGAGGCCCTGGAAACTGCCCGCGCGCTGCTCATGGAGCAGCAGAGCTTGACCCTGGGCGACCGAGACCGGCTGTTCGGCTACCTCGAAGGCACCAGCCGCGTGCTGTTGCCGGAGCCGCAGACCCTCACCAGCCACGCGCCGAAGATGCCGGGGTTGGATGGGCAGAAGATGTCCAAGTCGCACCACAACACCATCGCCCTGCGCGACAGCCCGGCGCTGATCGAGGAGAAGATCGCGCGCATGCCCACCGACCCGGCACGCGTGCACCGCCGCGACCCGGGCGATCCGGAGCGCTGCCCGGTGTGGCAGTGGCACCTGATCTACTCCGACGACAGTTGCCGCCAGTGGGTGCAGGAAGGTTGCCGCAGTGCGGGAATCGGCTGCCTGGACTGCAAGCGGCCGGTGATCGAGGCGATCCTCCACGAACTGGAACCGATCCAGGAGCGCGCGCTGGACTACGAGGACAACCCTGAGTTGGTGCGCAGCATCCTCGCCGAAGGTGCCGAGCGCGCCCGCGAGGCGGCGCGGGAGACGCTGGTTGAAGTGCGGCATGCCATGGGGCTGTCCTACCGCTGACGAATCGTAGCTTTCCCGGCAATCGGTGCCTGCTATCCCCTCACCCCAGCCCTCTCCCAGAGGGAGAGGGGGCCGTCCGTGCCGGCTGATGCCATGGTTTCCGCCTGCTCCGGCCGGTTCCCTCTCCCGCTTGCGGGAGAGGGTTAGGGTGAGGGGCTTTTGATCTTGTAGGGGCGGACTTCGCACAGGCAGACGGCGGCCCGCGCAAATCCGCCAAAAGCCCCTCGCGCCGCCGGCAAAAGCAGGGATAATGCCGCCTTCGAACCCCAGCGCCTGACGAGTGGCCGATGAGTGACCTGACCGAGCCGGAAGCCCCCGCCGCCGCCCCTGAATACCAGGTGCCGGTGCAGTTGGCGCTCGTCTACGGCGAGGCCCTGACGGAGATGCCGCAGGACCTGTACATCCCGCCGGATGCCCTGGAGGTCTTCCTCGAAGCCTTCGAGGGCCCGCTCGACCTGTTGCTCTACCTGATCCGCAAGCAGAACATCAACATCCTCGACATCCCCGTGGCGGAAATCACCCGCCAGTACATGGGCTACGTCGAATTGATGAAATCGGTGCGCCTGGAGCTGGCCGCCGAGTACCTGGTGATGGCCGCCATGCTCGCCGAGATCAAGTCGCGCATGCTGTTGCCGCGCTCGGCCGAGGCCGAGGAAGAAGAGGAAGACCCGCGCGCCGAGCTTATCCGCCGCCTGCAGGAATACGAGCGCTTCAAGAAGGCCGCCGAGGACCTCGACGAGCTGCCGCGCCTGGGCCGCGACTACGTGGTGCCCACCGTCGCCGCGCCGGACGCGCGGGCGCGCCGGCTGCTGCCGGAAGTGGACATGCAGGAGCTGATGCTGTGCATGGCCGAGGTGCTGCGCCGCGCCGACCTGTTCGAAAGCCATCAGGTCACCCGCGAGATGCTCTCCACCCGGGAGCGCATGACCGAGATTCTTGAGCGCCTCAAAGGGGAGGGCTTCGTGCCCTTCATCACGCTGTTCCGCGTCGAGGAAGGCAAGCTGGGCGTGGTAGTGACCTTCATGGCGGTGTTGGAGCTGGTCAAGGAACAGCTGGTGGAACTGGTGCAGAACGAAGCCTTCGCGCCGATCCACGTTCGCGCCCGCACGGAAGTGCAGGAAGGCGCCGCACGCTTCGGGGAAACGTCGGAAGAAGTACTCGAAGAGGGCGACGAAGACGTCTTCGAGCCACGCGAGGAGCCGCCGGCCGAGCTGACCTTCGAGGACGGCCACTTCGACGGCCCGGAAGGCGAGGCAGCGCTCGATCAGGCGCTGGACGGCGAGGCGGAAGACGAGCCGCTCTGATCCGCCAGCGTTGCCCTGGCGCCGCGCTTTGAGTAGCTTTCCCGGCTGAGCCGCTTAACCTTCAACCCGACCCGAGCCCTCGATGAATCTCTCCGACCCGCAAGAATTGGCGACCCTGCTCGAAGGCATCCTCCTGGCTGCCGGCAAGCCCATGTCGCTGGAGCGCCTCGGCGAGCTGTTCGAGGAGGCCGAGCGCCCCGAGCCGCAGCAGTTCCGCGATGCACTGGCGGTGCTGAGCCTGTCCTGCTCCGGCCGGGCCTTCGAGTTGAAGGAAGTCGCCACCGGCTACCGCCTGCAGGTGCGCGAAAAGTTCGCCTCCTGGGTCGGTCGGCTCTGGGAAGAGCGCCCGCAGCGCTACTCCCGTGCGCTGCTGGAGACCCTCGCGCTGATCGCCTACCGCCAGCCCATCACCCGTGGCGAGATCGAGGAAATCCGCGGCGTTGCGGTGAATACCCAGATCGTCAAGACGCTGATGGAGCGCGAGTGGATCCGCATCGTCGGCTACCGCGAAGTCCCCGGCCGCCCGGCGATGCTGGCCACCACCCGCACCTTCCTCGACTACTTCAACCTGAAAAGCCTGGAAGACCTGCCGCCGCTGGCCGAGCTGAAACTGATGGAACCCGAGCCGCAGCCGATCCTCGAGGACATGGCGCCGGTGGCCAGCCTGCCGAGCCCCGAGGAATACGATGAGGATTATGTGCCGCCGTCGCTGCAGGCCCTGGCCGACCAGGCCGTGCGCGATGCAGGTGAGGAGCCCGAGCCCGCGCCGCCGGAGGAGCCGAAGGAGGAAACCAGTTTCCGCAGCCTGCTCGCCGAGCTGGACGAGATGGAACAGGGGCTGAAGACCGACTTCGACGACCTGATCGACCGCCCGCCGAGCGACGACGAGGACACCGGCGTGGATGCCGACTTCAGCGGCGTGCACGCGCTGCCGGAGGTCGAGCCGCAGGGCGAAGCCCAAGCGCCTGTCCAGCCTGAAACGCAAGCCGAGCCCGAAGCGTCCGCGCCAACGTCGGCCCCCACGCCGTCCGCGCCCGCGGAAGATGAATGGGACGAAGAGCGCGCCCTGCGCGAGGCCATGCTCGAGGAAATGGAGTTCAACGCGCGCAATCGCGACCATTGAGCCCGGCCTTTGGCGCATCTGACCGAGGCTTTCCAGCCGTTCGGTGATTGACTTCCGCCCTCGGCGCGACGACCTTATGTGCCGCGTTCGCAAGGCGCTGGCGGCAACACCCGGGGATGCCGCCCGATCGACCGCCCTGACGACGTCTCTCGACAACAATCCACAGTGGCCTGGCGCCTCGCGCAGGCTGCTGAGTACCCATATGAAAAGAACTCCAATCAGCCGTATCTGCTGGCTCGGCCTCCTGCTGGGCCTGAGCAGCGCTTCGCTTTCCGCCGCCCAGGCGCCTGCCGCCGCGGCCGCCGTGCCGCTGGCCGGCCAGTCCAAGGAAGCCTTCCTCGACAGCCTGATGCAGCGCATGACGCTCGAAGAGAAGATCGGCCAGCTGCGCCTGGTCAGCGTCGGGCCGGACCATCCCAAGCCGGTACTGCTGAAGGAAATCGCCGAGGGCACCACCGGCGCGGTGTTCAACACCGTGGTCCGTCCGGGCATCCGCGACCTGCAGGACGCGGCCATGAAAAGCCGGCTGAAGATCCCGCTGTTCTTCGCCTATGACGTGGTCCACGGCCACCGTACCGTGTTCCCCATCGGCCTGGGCCTGGCGGCGAGCTGGGACATGGCCTCCATCGAGCGCAGCGCCCGCGTCGCGGCCATCGAGGCCAGCGCCGACGGCCTCAACCTGACCTATTCGCCCACCGTCGACATCGCCCGCGATCCGCGCTGGGGCCGTGTCTCCGAAGGCTTCGGCGAAGACGCCTGGCTGACCAGCAAGGTCGCCGCCGCGGTGGTCAAGGGCTACCAGGGCCAGGGCCTGAACCAGCCGCAAACCATCATGGCCGGGGTCAAGCACTTCGCCCTTTACGGCGCCGGCGAAGGCGGCCGTGACTACAACACCGTGGACATGAGCCCGCAGCGCATGTTCCAGGACTACCTGCCGCCGTACCGCGCGGCCATCGACGCCGGTGCCGGCGCGGTGATGGTCTCGCTGAACAGCATCAACGGCGTGCCGGCCACCGCCAACAAGTGGCTGCTACAAGACCTGCTGCGTGGCCAGTGGGGCTACAAGGGCCTGACCCTGAGTGACCACGGCGCGGTGCTGGAGCTGATCAAGCACGGCGTGGCCGCCACCGAGCGCGACGCCACCCAGGCGGCGATCAACGCCGGCGTCGAAATGAACATGAACGACGACCTTTACGGCAAGCACATGCCCGAGCTGCTCAAGGCCGGGCTGATCAGCCAGGACGAGATCGATCGTGCCTGCCGCGACGTGCTCGCCGCCAAGTGGGACATGGGCCTGTTCCAGGACCCGTACCGCTACCTGCAGGGCCAGGACCCGGTCGACACCGACGCCGAGGAGCGCCTGCACCGTGCCGACGCCCGCGAGATCGCGCGCAAGGGCATGGTGCTGCTGAAGAACGAAGGAGGCGTGCTGCCGCTCAAGCGTGACGGCGTGATTGCCCTGATCGGTCCGCTGGCCGACAGCAAGCGCGACGTGATGGGCAGCTGGTCCGCCGCCGGCAAGGCCTTCCAGGCCGTGACCGTGCTCGAGGGCATGGGCGCCGCCACCCGTGGCCACGCTGCGCTGCTCTACGCCAAGGGCGCCAACGTCACTGACGATCCGGAGATCGTCAAATACCTCAACGAGTACAGCGAAGACGTCAAGGTCGACTCGCGCAGCCCGAAAGCCATGATCGACGAGGCTGTCGAGAAGGCGAAGCAGGCTGACGTGGTGGTGGCCGTGGTCGGCGAATCCCAGGGCATGGCCCACGAAGCGTCGAGCAAGACCAACCTGCACATCGCGCAGAGCCAGATCGAGCTGCTCAAGGCCCTCAAGGCCACCGGCAAGCCGCTGGTGCTGGTGCTGATGAATGGCCGGCCGATGGACCTGCGCTGGGAAAGCGCCAACGCCGACGCCGTGCTGGAAACCTGGTTCAGCGGCACCGAAGGCGGCAACGCCATCGCCGACGTGCTGTTCGGCGACTACAACCCGTCGGGCAAGCTGACCATGACCTTCCCGCGCTCGGTGGGCCAGGTGCCGATCTACTACAACCACCTGAACACCGGCCGCCCGTTCGACCACGAGCACCCGAACAAGTACACCTCGCGCTACTTCGACTCGCAGAACGGCCCGCTGTACCCCTTCGGCTACGGCCTGAGCTACACCGACTTCAGCGTCTCGGACGTGAAGATGTCGGGCAGTAAGCTGAAGAAGGGTGACCAGCTGACCGCCAGCGTGACCGTGAAGAACACCGGCAAGGTCGCCGGCGAAACCACCGTGCAGCTCTACCTGCGCGATGTCGCCGCGTCCATCAGCCGTCCGGTCAAGGAGCTCAAGGGCTTCAGCAAGATCCTGCTGCAGCCGGGCGAGTCGAAGGTGGTGCAGTTCCCGATCCGCGAGGAAGACCTGCGCTTCTACGACAGCCAGCTGCGCTACGCCTCGGAGCCGGGCGAGTTCAAGGTCTACGTCGGCCTGGATTCGGACAACGTGAAGGAGCAAAGCTTCACGCTGCTCTAAGCGTCACGCGCTGCTGCAAACGAAACGCCGCGGCTGGATCAGCCGTGGCGTTTTTCATTCAGGCGGCTTTGACAGCCTTGCGTGAGCGCAGCCCGATCAGCCAGCGCACCGCCCCTTGCACCAGCACGGAAAGCAGCGCCGCCTCGGCGAAGCTCGGCAGGGTGTCGTTGGCCGGCAGGCGCAGCGCCAGCCACAGGCAGAACGCCGCGAAGGCCGGGCGGCCGCTGACCATGCCGCGCAGCAGGGCGATGACAAAGCCCGCGCCGTGCAAGCGCTGCGATGACACGCAGAGCACGATGGATAGCAGCGGAAAGACCGCCAGCAGGCCGCTCCAGCTCGGCCCGGCCCAGCCGGCGAGGGCGGTGACGGCCAGGGTCAGCAGCGCGCCGGCGAGCATGCGCAGGCCCAGCTCGAAGCGGCCCAGGGCGGCGACCGTGCCCGGCAACTCGGCGCGGGGCATGAACTGCTGGCTGGTCAGCGCGCCCAGTGCTGCGGCAAGAAGAGCCCAGGCGGGCGCGGCTGGAAATTGCGTCAGGGCCCAGGCAGCCACCAGCCAGGCGAGCATCGCGCCGCTCAGGGCCAGCGTCCAACGGTGCTTCCGGCACAGCCAGGCATAGGCGAAGTTGAAGGCTTCCGAGGCGAAAATCGCCGCCAGCGCCAGCAGCGCGGCCTGTGCGCCGAAGTCGCGGCCGTGCTCCACGGTGATCAGGTACAGGATGGGACCGGCGATGGCGGGCAGGGCGGCGAGGCCGCCGGCAACGGTCGGCCCCCACCAGCGCCCGGAGAGGGATACCAGCAGCAGGAACAACGGAACCAGGGTGAGCTTGAGGGCGAGCATGGGCGAGGCCGGAAGGCGTGGAGGGCGGATTCTAGCAAGGCGCGCAGGCTTCGATTGCCCGCTTCGATAACCCGCGTCGATGGCACCGATGGGGAAATCGAGTTGGACCTTGGCGCCGCGCGGGTGTCCATTGTGCAGGCCCACTGACGTTCACCCATCGAATCGAGAGGAAGTCCGTGAAGAGTCCGTGCATCAAGGTCTGCGAGTTCGAAGAGGGCATCTGCCTGGGCTGCGGCCGCAGTCGTGAGGAAATCAAGGCGTGGAAGCGTGTCGACCACCTGGGCCAGGAGGCGATCCTGGCCGAGGCGGACATGCGTCTGCTGGTGCTGGAGGCGCAGGGCAAGCGGCTATACCGCTGAGAGGCGTTAGACGTAGGGCGAATAACCCGGAACGGGTTATCCGTCGCATCCTCCACGGCGGATAACGCTGGCGCGTTATGCGCCCTACAGAATGTCAGCCGCGTGCCGCAGCCATCGCCCGCGCCGTATCCAGCATGCGGTTGGAGAAGCCCCATTCGTTGTCGTACCAGGCCATCACCTTCACCAGCCGGCCATTCACCCGCGTGTGGCTGGCGTCGAAGATGGCTGAGCGCGGGTCGTGGTTGAAGTCCACCGAGACCAGCGGCTGGCGGTTGAAGCCGAGGATCGTCGAGCGCTCGCTGGCGCGCTCCAGCAGTGCATTGACCTCCTGGGCGCTGGTGTCGCGGGCGACCTGCAGCGTGAGGTCCACCAGCGACACGTTGATCACCGGCACCCGCACCGCCAGGCCCGTCAGCTTGCCCGCCAGTTCCGGCAGCACCAGGCCAACGGCTTCGGCGGCGCCGGTTCTGGTCGGGATCATCGACTGGGTGGCCGAGCGCGCGCGGTACGGGTCGCTGTGGTAGACGTCGGAAAGGTTCTGGTCATTGGTATAGGCGTGGATGGTGGTCATCAGCCCATGCTCGATGCCCAGCTCGCGGTACAGCACCTGGGCCACGGGCGCCAGGCAGTTGGTGGTACAGGATGCGTTGGAGACGATGCGGTGCTCCGCGCGCAGGATGCCTTCGTTGACGCCGAACACCACCGTGGCGTCCATGTCCTGGCCGGGCGCGGAGATCAGCACCTGGCGCGCGCCGGCCTGCAGGTGCGCCGCGGCCTTGTCGCGGGAGGTGAAGAGGCCGGTGCACTCCAGCACGATATCCACCCCGAGGGCCTTCCACGGCAACTCGGCCGGATTGCGGATCGCCGTGACGGCGATGCCGTCGCCCTCTACCCTGAGGCTTTCGGCGTCATGCTCGACGCGGCCGGCGAAACGCCCATGTACGCTGTCGTACTGGAACAGGTGGGCGTTGATCGCGGCGTCACCCAGGTCGTTGATCGCCACCACTTGCAGGTGCTGGCGGTACGGGCCCGAGTACAGCGCGCGGAGTACGTTCCGACCGATGCGGCCAAATCCGTTGATTGCCAGGCGTATAGTCATGAAGGTCGTCTCTTTTCTTTTGTTGTGGTAAAAACAATTAAATTTCGCCGTCGACGAAAAGTAAACGCCTAGTAATCGATGATTATGTTGTAAAAACAACAACCGATAGTCTGCAGGAGAATGCTGCCATGCACCCTCGTGTGCTTGAAGTCACCCAGCGCATCCAGGCCCGCAGCGCGGCCACCCGCCAGCGCTACCTCGATCTGGTCAAGGCAGCCGCCACCAAGGGTCCGCACCGCGGCACGCTGCCCTGCGGCAACCTCGCCCACGGCGTCGCGGCTTGTGGTGATTCCGACAAACAGGCGCTGCGGCTGATGAACCAGGCCAACGTCGCCATCGTCTCCGCCTATAACGACATGCTTTCCGCGCACCAGCCGCTGGAGCGCTTCCCGGAGCTGATCAAGGACGCCCTGCGGCAGATCGGCTCGGTCGGTCAGTTCGCCGGCGGCGTACCCGCCATGTGCGACGGCGTGACCCAGGGCGAGCCGGGGATGGAATTGTCCCTGGCCAGCCGCGATGTGATCGCCATGGGCACCGCCATCGCGCTGTCGCACAACATGTTCGACGCCGCGTTGTGCCTGGGCGTGTGCGACAAGATCGTCCCCGGCCTGTTGATCGGTTCGCTGCGCTTCGGCCACCTGCCGGTGGTGTTCGTGCCCGCAGGCCCCATGCCCACCGGTATCTCCAACAAGGAGAAGGCCGCGGTGCGCCAGCTGTTCGCCGAAGGCAAGGCTACCCGTGAGGAGCTGCTGACCTCGGAGATGGCCTCCTACCACGCGCCGGGCACCTGCACCTTCTACGGCACCGCCAACACCAACCAGTTGCTGGTGGAAGTGATGGGCCTGCACCTGCCGGGCGCCTCCTTCGTCAACCCGAACACCCCGCTGCGCGACGAGCTGACCCGCGAAGCCGCGCGCCAGGCGTCGCGCCTGGCGCCGGAGAACGGCCAGTTCGTGCCCATGGCGGAGATCGTCGACGAGAAGGCCATGGTCAACTCGGTGGTGGCGCTGCTGGCCACGGGCGGCTCGACCAACCACACCCTGCACCTGCTGGCCATCGCCCAGGCCGCCGGCATCCAGCTGACCTGGCAGGACATGGCCGATCTCTCCGAAGTCGTGCCGATGCTGGCGCGCATTTATCCGAACGGCCAGGCCGACATCAACCACTTCCAGGCGGCGGGCGGCATGTCCTTCCTGATCCGCCAGCTGCTCGATGGCGGCCTGCTGCATGAAGATGTGCAGACCGTGGTCGGCAAAGGCCTGCGCCGCTACCTGCAGGAGCCCTTCCTCGACGACGGCAAGCTGGTCTGGCGCGAAGGGCCGGCGGCGAGCCTGGACGAGAGCATCTTGCGTCCGATCGACAAGCCGTTCTCCGCCGAGGGCGGTCTGCGCCTGATGGAAGGCAACCTAGGCCGCGGCGTGATGAAGGTCTCCGCCGTGGCGCTGGAGCACCAGATCGTCGAAGCCCCGGTGCGCATCTTCCACGACCAGCCTAGCCTGGCCGCCGCTTTCAAGGCCGGCGAGCTGGAGCGTGACCTGGTGGCCGTGGTGCGCTTCCAGGGCCCGCGCGCCAATGGCATGCCGGAGCTGCACAAGCTCACGCCGTTCCTCGGCGTGCTGCAGGACCGAGGCTTCAAGGTGGCGCTGGTCACCGATGGGCGCATGTCCGGCGCTTCCGGCAAGGTGCCGGCGGCGATCCACGTGTCCCCGGAGGCGCTCAACGGCGGCCCGCTGGCCAAGCTGCGCGACGGCGACGTGGTGCGCGTCGACGGCACCACCGGCGAGCTGCGCGTACTGGTGGATGCCGCGGAATGGGATGCCCGTCCGCTCGTGGAAACCCCCGCGCTGGATAACATTGGCATGGGACGCGAGCTGTTCGCCTTCATGCGCAATGCCTTCAGTTCGGCCGAGCAGGGCGCCTGCAGCTTCACCGCCGAGCTCGACGGCTTGCGCTGAGACGCAGACCTGATGGAATCTTCCGCGCGGCATTGACTGCCTGTCCGCCGCGCGGGAGAGCCTTCGGCGCTGTCCTACGCTGAATCTTCTTCCTCCACTTCCAGGCCCGAGCCCGCAATGAATTCCAACAACGCTCAGAACGCCTCGAACGGTTTCGCCCTGGTCGGCGACATCGGCGGCACCAACGCCCGCTTCGCCCTGTGGCGCGGAGAAATCCTCGAGTCCATCCAGGTCCTGGCCTGCGCCGACTACCTGCGCCCGGAAGAGGCCGTGCGCGACTACCTGCAGCGCGTCGGCCAGCCCCTGTCGGCCATCGACAACGTCTGCCTGGCCTGTGCCGGCCCCGTTGGCGCAGGCGACTTCAAGTTCACCAACAACCACTGGGTGATTCGCCGCGACGCCTTCCGCGCCGAGCTGGGCCTGAGCCACCTGCTGCTGGTGAACGACTTCAGCACCATGGCCTGGGCGGCTTCGCGGCTGTCGGAAGAGCACCTGGTGCAGGTCCGCCCCGGCAAGGCCCTGGAAGGCCGTGCCAAGCTGATCATCGGTCCGGGCACCGGCCTGGGTGTCGGCAGCCTGATGCCGCTGCCGGGTGGCGGCTGGGAAGTGCTGCCCTGCGAAGGCGGCCACGTCGACCTGCCGGTGACCTCCGAACGTGACTTCGCCCTCTGGCAACTGCTGCGCGAGAAGTACGGCCATGTCTCGGCCGAGCGCGTGCTCTCCGGCAGCGGCCTGGAAAACCTCTACCGCATGAGCTGTCAGCTCGATGGCGTGGAGCCGAAATGCGCGACTGCCGCCGAGATCGGCGAGCGCGCCATGGCTGGCGACGCCTATGCCGACGCGGTGCTGGAGCACTTCTTCGTCTGGCTGGCGCGGGTCGCCGGCAACGCCGTGCTGACGGTCGGCGCGCTGGGCGGTGTCTACATCACCGGCGGCATCGTTCCGCGCTTCCTCGAACGTTTCCAGCGCAGCGGCTTCGCCGAAGCCTTCCGCAACCGTGGCAAGACCAGCGGGCCGTACCTCGACCCGGTTCCGGTGTGGGTCATGACGGCGGATCATCCGGGCCTGTTCGGCGCCGGCGTGGCCCTGGAGCAGGCGCTGCGCAACGAAAGCTGACGCATCGCTCCACCCCTGAAAACAACAAAAAAGAAAGGACGCCCGAAGTGAACCAGCCTGCCCGATCCATCCTGCTGGTGGACGACGACCAGGAAATCCGCGAACTGCTGGAAACCTACCTCAGCCGCGCCGGCTTCCAGGTGCGCAGCGTCGCCGATGGTGAGAGCTTCCGCCGCGCGCTGTGCGACGAGGACGCCGCCCTGGCGATCCTCGACGTGATGCTGCCCGACGAGGACGGCTTCAGCCTGTGCCGCTGGATTCGTTCGCACCAGCGCCACGCCTGCATGCCGGTGATCATGCTCACCGCCAGCTCCGACGAGGCCGACCGCGTGGTGGGGCTGGAGCTGGGTGCCGACGACTACCTCGGCAAACCCTTCAGCCCCCGCGAATTGCTGGCGCGGATCAAGGCGCTGTTGCGCCGGGCGCAGTTCACCCAGGTGCGCGGCGGCGAGGTCATCGCCTTCGACGACTGGCGGCTGGATACCATCAGCCATCGACTGTTCCACGAAGATGGCGAGGAGCATTTCCTCAGCGGCGCCGACTTTGCCCTGCTCAAGCTGTTCCTCGACAACCCCCGGCAGATACTCGACCGCGATACCATCGCCAGCGCCACCCGTGGCCGCGAGGTGATGCCGCTGGAACGCATCGTCGACATGGCCGTGTCGCGCCTGCGCCAACGCCTGCGCGACACCGAGAAACCGGCGCGGCTGATCCAGACCGTGCGCGGCAGCGGCTATCTGCTGGCGGCCCAGGTTCGCCCGCACCTCGCCGGCCATGAGTGAACGCCGTCGCTGGGCCCTGGTGCCGCGATCGCTGCTCGGCCGCATGCTGCTGCTTACCCTGCTGGCGGTACTGATCGCCCAGGGCCTGTCGAGCCTGTTCTGGATTTCCCACCTGCGCACCAGCCAGCGTGACGGCCTGCTTACCAGTTCGCGCAGCCTGGCCTACTCCATGGCCGCCAGCGTCAGCTACTTCCGCTCGCTGCCCATCGGTTACCGCCCGCTGGTGCTCGATCAATTGCGCAGCATGGGCGGCACGCGCTTCTTCGTCTCGCTCAATGAGCGTCCGTTGAACCTGCGCGCGCTGCCGGACACCACCAACAAGCAGGCGGTGATCGGCATCGTGCAGGAGGTGCTGCACCAGAAGCTGGGCAAGGACGTCGAGCTGCAGGTGGAGTTCGTCAGCCCTGACGATCTGCGGCTGTTCAACGGCGAGCTGAAACTGGAGGAGCTGCCGCGTTCCTGGGCGCACTACGCGCTGACCCTGGAGCCGGTGAACCCTCCGGTGCTGGTGACGCAGATCCGCATCGGCGAAAGCGAGTGGCTGTACATCGCCAGCCTGATGCCCGCGCCCTACGTCACCCTGGAACCCGAAGGCCTGCCGCCGCAGCAGGTCATTTCCATCGCTTTCACCAGCCTGCTGCTCCTGCTGTTCACCGGCCTGCTGGTGCACTGGCAGAGCCGCCCGCTCAAGCGCCTGGCCCGCGCCGCCCGCGACATCGCGTTGGGCGGTGAGGAGCAGCCGCTGGAGGAGAGCGGGGCGAGCGAACTGGTGGAGGTCTCCCGCGCCTTCAACACCATGCGCGAGCGCATCGACCGCTACGTCAACGAACGCGCCCAGCTGTTCAGCGGCATCTCCCACGACCTGCGCACGCCCATCACCCGCCTGCGCCTGCGCGTGGAGCTGCTGGAGGACGACCAGGCGCGGGACAAGTTCAGCCACGACCTCGACGAACTGGAGCTGCTGGTGAAGGGCGCGCTGCAATGCGTGAAGGACACCGACATCCACGAGAACGTCGAGCCGGTGGACCTCAACCAACTGCTGCAATACGTCGCCGGCCCCTACATCGCCGACGGCCGCGTCGAAGTGCTCGGCGCGGCGCTCGAGCCCTATCCGGGCAAGCCCCTGGCGCTCAAGCGCTGCATCGGCAACCTGCTGGACAACGCCCTGAAGTACGGCGGCCGCGCCCAGCTGAGCATCGAGGACGATCCCGACGCGGTGGTCCTGCACGTCGACGACCAGGGGCCCGGCGTGCCGGAACAACGCCTGGAAAAAGTCTTCGAACCGCGCTTCCGCCTTTCCGAACGCGGCCAGGGGTACGGCCTCGGCCTCGGTATCGCGCGCAACATCGCGCATACCCACGGCGGCG
This sequence comes from Pseudomonas sp. PDM18, assembly GCF_014852585.1. GTDB lineage: Bacteria > Pseudomonadota > Gammaproteobacteria > Pseudomonadales > Pseudomonadaceae > Pseudomonas. The sequence continues at coordinate 282,126 of NZ_JACVBX010000004.1, forward strand.
AAGTCACCCTGCAGAACCGCCGTGAGGGCGGGTTGCGGGTGACGTTGAGGTTGCCGCGGCTGGAAGTGGAGTAGGGCGCTTCGCGCTCCCGTCCTCTTTCGCCATGAACATTCGCCCAATGTCACCGGCCGGTGACAATCGAAGATCGCTTCGTTACCCGGAGAACGGAATGCCTTGGATAGACTCGGACCATCGCAAGCGAAGACTTGCCTCCAATAACAAGAACAAGGTGCTCCCCATGAATGCGATCCGTCGCCTGTCGGCCGCCATCTGTCTTTCTTCCTTCTGTCTCTCCCCCCTGCTGGCCCACGCCGGTGAAGTCGAAGTGCTGCACTGGTGGACTTCCCCCGGTGAGAAGCGCGCTGCCGAAACCCTGAAGAAACTCGTCGAAGCCAAGGGCCACACCTGGAAGGACTTCGCTGTCGCCGGTGGCGGTGGTGAAGCGGCCATGACCGTGCTGAAGACCCGCGCCGTCTCCGGCAATCCTCCGGCCGCCGCGCAGATCAAGGGGCCGGACATCCAGGAGTGGGGCGAACTGGGGCTGCTCGCCGACCTCAACGACGTCGCCGCCGAAGGCAAATGGGACCAGCTGCTCCCGCCGCAGGTCGCGCAGATCATGAAGTACAAGGGCGATTACGTCGCCGTGCCGGTCAACGTGCACCGGGTGAACTGGCTCTACATCAACCCGGAAGTCTTCAAGAAGGCCGGCGCCACGCCGCCAACCACCCTCGACGAACTCTTCGCCGCCGCCGACAAACTCAAGGCTGCTGGCTTCACGCCGCTGGCCCATGGCAGCCAGCCCTGGCAGGACGGCACCCTGTTCGAGAACCTGGTGCTCAGCAAGATGGGCCCGGAAGGCTACCGCAAGGCCTTCGTCGAACTGGACAAGGAAACCCTCACCGGCGCGCAGATGGCTGATGTCTTTGCCGCGCTGAAGAAACTGCACAGCTACGTCGACGCCGACGCCGCCGGCCGCGAGTGGAACGTCGCCACCGGCATGGTCATCAACGGCAAGGCCGGCATGCAGATCATGGGCGACTGGGCCAAGAGCGAGTTCACCGCCGCCGGCAAGGTGGCGGGCAAGGACTACCAGTGCCTGCCATTCCCCGGCACGCAGAAGGCCTTCGACTACAACATCGATTCCCTGGTGATGTTCAAGCTGAGCAACGAGGAAAACCGCAAGGCCCAGGAGGACCTGGCGCGCGCGGTGCTCGCCCCGTCCTTCCAGAAGGATTTCAGCCTGAACAAGGGCTCGATTCCGGTGCGCCTGGACGTCGACATGACGCCCTTCGACAGCTGTGCGCAGCAGTCGATGAAGGACTTCAAGGCCGCCTCCGCCAGTAACAACCTGGTGCCGAGCATGGCCCACAGCATGGCTGCCTCCAGCTACGTGCAGGGCGCGATCTTCGACGTGGTCACCAATTTCTTCAACGACCCCGCCGCCGATCCGCAGAAGGCCGCGCAGCAACTGGGCGCCGCCATCCAGGCCGCCGCGCAGTAAGGCGTTCGCCGGCTCCGCAGCGGGGCCGGCCTCTCTTCCCAACTGAACGACTCCGGGCCGCCAAGGCAGCCCGGGTGGGCTCACTCATCCTCGAGAAAGCAGATGGCGACCCGATCTCCGACTTTCACTCCCGCCGCCGCGCCCCGTGCTTCGCTGCTCGATGGCCTTCAGGCCTGGCTGCCCAAGCTGGTGCTGGCCCCGAGCATGCTCGTGGTGCTGGTCTGCGTGTACGGCTACATCGGCTGGACGCTGCTGCTGTCCTTCACCAACTCGCGCTTCATGCCGGCCTACAGCTGGGCCGGGCTGACCCAGTACCTGCGCCTGTGGGACAACGATCGCTGGTGGGTGGCGAGCAAGAACCTGCTGCTGTTCGGCGGCCTGTTCATCGGCACCTGCCTGGCGCTCGGTGTGTTCCTCGCGGTGCTGCTGGACCAGCGCATCCGCCGCGAAGGCTTCATCCGCACGGTGTACCTGTACCCCATGGCGCTTTCCATGATCGTCACCGGCACCGCCTGGAAGTGGCTGCTCAACCCCGGCCTGGGCCTGGACAAGCTGCTGCGCGACTGGGGCTGGACCGGCTTTCGCTTCGACTGGCTGGTGGACCCGGACCGCGTCGTCTACTGCCTGGTGATCGCCGCCGTGTGGCAGGCCTCGGGCTTCGTCATGGCGCTGTTCCTCGCCGGCCTGCGCGGGGTCGATCCGGCCATCGTGCGCGCCGCCCAGGTGGACGGCGCGAGCCTGCCGACCATCTACCTGCGTATCGTCCTGCCGAGCCTGCGCCCGGTGTTCTTCAGCGCGCTGATGATCCTCGCGCACATCGCCATCAAGAGCTTCGACCTGGTCGCTGCGATGACCGCCGGCGGCCCCGGCTACTCCTCCGACCTGCCGGCGATGTTCATGTACGCCCACACCTTCACCCGCGGCCAGATGGGCCTGGGCGCGGCCAGCGCGATGCTGATGCTGGGCGCCGTGCTGGCCATCGTCGTGCCGTACCTGTACTCCGAACTGCGGGGCAAGCGCCATGCATGACTCGACCCTGAAACCGGCGTTCAGCCTGAGCCGCCTGGCGGTGCATGCGACCCTCTGGGGCGCCGTTGCGCTGTACGTGATCCCTTTGCTGGTGATGCTGCTGACCAGCTTCAAATCGCCCGAGGACATCCGCAACAGCAACCTGCTGGCGCTGCCGGATGTCTTCACCGCGATCGGCTGGGTGAAAGCCTGGGGCGCGGTGGGCGACTACTTCTGGAACTCGGTGAAGATCACCGTGCCCGGCGTGCTGATCTCCACCTTCATCGGCGCCATGAACGGCTACGTGCTGTCGATGTGGCGCTTCCGTGGCTCGCAGTTGTTCTTCGGCGCGCTGCTGTTCGGCTGCTTCCTGCCGTTCCAGGTCATCCTCCTGCCGATGTCCTTCACCCTCGGCAAGCTCGGCCTGGCCAACACGACCACGGGCCTGGTGATGGTGCACTGCATCTACGGCCTGGCCTTCACCACGCTGTTCTTCCGCAACTACTTCGTGGCTATCCCGGATGCCCTGGTGAAGGCCGCGCGGCTGGACGGCGCGGGGTTCTTCACCATCTTCCTGCGCATCCTGATGCCGATGTCCACGCCGATTGTGATGGTCTGCCTGATCTGGCAGTTCACCCAGATCTGGAACGACTTCCTCTTCGGTGTGGTGTTCGCCAGCGGCGATGCTCAGCCCATCACCGTGGCGCTGAACAACCTGGTGAACATCAGCACGGGCGTGAAGGAATACAACGTCGACATGGCGGCCGCGATGATCGCGGCGCTGCCCACGCTGGTGGTCTACGTACTGGCCGGCAAGTACTTCGTGCGCGGGCTCACCGCCGGCGCCGTCAAAGGTTGAGGTAAGCACCGATGTCCACCCTTGAACTGCACAACCTGCACAAGTCCTACGGCGCAGGCCTGGCGGACACCCTGAAGTCGATCAACCTGTCGATCGATTCGGGCGAGTTCCTGATCCTGGTCGGCCCGTCCGGCTGCGGCAAATCCACCCTGATGAACTGTATCGCCGGGCTGGAGAACCTCACCGGCGGCGCCATCCTGGTGGACGGCCAGGACATCAGCGGCATGAGCCCGAAGGATCGCGACATCGCCATGGTGTTCCAGTCCTACGCGCTGTACCCGACCATGAGCGTGCGCGAGAACATCGCCTTCGGCCTGAAGATCCGCAAGCTGCCGAAAACCGAGATCGATGCCGAGGTGGCTCGCGTGGCCAAGCTCCTGCAGATCGAGCACCTGCTCGAACGCAAGCCCTCGCAGCTCTCCGGCGGCCAGCAGCAGCGCGTGGCCATGGGCCGGGCGCTGGCGCGGCGGCCGAAGATCTACCTGTTCGACGAACCGCTGTCGAACCTCGACGCCAAGCTGCGCGTGGAGATGCGCACCGAGATCAAGCTGATGCACCAGCGCCTGAAGACCACAACGGTGTACGTGACCCATGACCAGATCGAGGCCATGACCCTGGGTGACAAGGTGGCGGTGATGAAGGACGGCATCGTCCAGCAATTCGGCACACCGCAGCAGATCTACAACGACCCGGCGAACCTGTTCGTCGCCAGCTTCATCGGTTCGCCGCCGATGAACTTCATCCCGCTCAAGGTCCAGCAGCAGGGCGGCCGGCTGGTCGGCCTGCTGGACAGCGGCCAGGACCGCTGCGAGCTGCCGCTGCAACTGGAGGCCGGGCTGATCGAAGGCCGCGAGCTGATCCTTGGCGTGCGCCCGGAACAGGTGCAGTTGGCTACCGATGGCGCCAACGGCCCGAGCGACCTGCGCGCCGAGGTCGAGGTCGTCGAACCCACCGGCCCGGACACCCTGGCCTTCGTCACGCTCAACGGCGCCAAGGTCTGCTGCCGTCTCGCGCCGGACCAGGCGCCGCAGCCGGGCTCGTCCCTGCAGCTGCGCTTCGATCCTTCCCGCGCGCTGCTGTTCGACGCGCAGAGCGGCGAGCGTCTGCGCGCCGAGCCGCGCGGCGACGGCGCGAACAAGGTGACGCCGCTGGCCCGCCAGAAGCATTCCTGAAACACCCCTGCCTGTAACTACGCTAGAAACCAAGACAACGAGGACGCTGGAGATGCACAAGAACAACAAGAACCGGCCTGCAGCAAGAACCCTGGGCTGCCTGCTCGCACTGGGCTGCGCGGGCAACGTCGCCCATGCCGCCGATGCCTTCTCATCCGAGTCCAAGTGGGGCCTGGGTGACTGGGGCGGCAAGCGCACCGAACTGCTGGAGAAGGGCTACGACTTCAAGCTCGACTACGTCGGCGAGGCCGCCAGCAACCTGGGCGGCGGCTATGACCAGCACACCACTGCGCGCTACTCCGACCAGTTCGCCCTCGGCACCCACCTGGACCTGCAGAAGATCCTTGGCTGGGACGCCACCGAGTTCCAGCTCACCGTCACCGAGCGTAGCGGTCGCAACCTCTCCAACGACCGCATCAGCGACCCGCGCGCCGGGCAGTTCAGCTCCGTGCAGGAAGTCTGGGGCCGTGGCCAGACCTGGCGCCTGACGCAGATGTGGATCAAGCAGCAGTACTTCAACGGCGCGCTGGACGTGAAGGTCGGCCGCTTCGGCGAGGGCGAGGACTTCAACAGCTTCCCCTGCGACTTCCAGAACCTGGCCTTCTGCGGCTCGCAGGTGGGCAACTGGGTCGGCGGCATCTGGTACAACTGGCCTGTCAGCCAGTGGGCCGCCCGCGTGAAGTGGAACTTCAACGACCAGTGGTACGCCCAGGTCGGCGCGTACAACCAGAACCCGTCGAACCTGGAAACCGGTAACGGCTTCAAGCTCAACGGCAGCGGCACCAAGGGCACCATCCTGCCGGTGGAGCTGGTGTGGATGCCCAAGGTCGGCGCCCAGCAACTGCCCGGCGAATACCGCCTGGGCTACTACTACAGCACTGCCGAGGCCGACGACGTGTACGACGACGTCAACGGCAACCCGCAGGCGCTCACCGGCGAGCCGGCCAAGACCCACAGCGGCAAGCACGGCTGGTGGGTGGTGGCGCAGCAGCAGGTCACCGCCCATGACGGCGACACTTCGCGCGGCCTGAGCCTGTTCGCCAACTTCACCGTGCACGACAAGGCCACCAACACCGTCGACAACTACCAGCAGCTCGGCGTGGTCTACAAAGGCCCGTTCGACGCGCGGCCCAAGGACGATATCGGCTTCGGCGTGGCGCGCATCCACGTCAACGACGACGTACAGGATCGCCAGCGCCTGGTGAACCAGGTCAACGGCATCGACGACTACGACAACCCGCTGTACCAGCCCATCCAGGACACCGAGTACAACGCCGAGCTGTACTACGGCGTGCATGTGACCAATTGGCTCACCGTGCGGCCGAACCTGCAGTACATCCGCCATCCGGGCGGGGTGGACGAGGTCAACAACGCCGTGGTGGCCGGCCTGAAGATCCAGTCCAGCTTCTGATTGCTCCCTGGTGCGAACCTGGCCCGTCCTTGCGACGGGCCTTTTTTCATTGGCGCGAGCGCTGCGCGTGACTAGGCTTTGCGGTTAGAATCGCCGCCTTTTCTGTAAGATGTAGTGAAACTACAGAGATCTTCACGCCCCGGAATGTCCGGGCAGGGATTGGATCAGGACATCCGGACAATGCTCGAGCATCCGCTGCAGCGTTTTTTTCATTCCATGCGGGGCAAGCGCCCCTTCGACTGGGTGCGCTTCCAGCGTCGCGACCTGCTGCTCATCGATCATCCGCAATGCCAGGCGGTCTTCAGCCGCCAGGGCGCGCAACTGCTGCACTTCCAGCCGCGCGGCGCGCGCCCGCTGCTGTGGTGTTCCAGCCAGTGGCCGAGCCTGAGCACTGCGCCGATCCGCGGCGGTATCCCGGTCTGCTGGCCCTGGTTCGGCAGCCACCCGGTGGAGGCCGACTGGCCTCAGCACGGCTGGGCACGCCAGCGCGAGTGGCGCATGCTCGATGCCTGGGCCGATGACCAGAAGGCGGTCGTCAGCTGGCAGTTGGATATCGAGGACTGGCACGTGCGCCTGGAAGCGCGCCTGGGCCAGGACCTGGACATCGAACTCTCCAGCTACCACGAGGATGACAGCGACTGCCTCTTCAGCTTCGCCCTGCAGCCCTACTGGCGCGTGGGTTCGCTGCGCCGCTCGGTGGTCCACGGGATGGAGTTGGACGGCAAGGCCAGCGGCCTGCCCAACACTTGGGCGCCCCGTGGCGCGGTCAAGCAGGTGCTCTACAACACCGGTTCCCTGGTGCTGGAGGATGCCGGCTGGCAGCGCCGCCTGCGCATCGACAAGAACACCAGCGCCGGCAGTGTCATCTGGCACCCCGGCAGCCGCGCGGTGGAGCAGGTGGAGCCGGGTGAAGCGGAGCGCTTCCTGTGCATCGGCGCCGCCGGCTATCGCGCGGGTGGCCTGATTCTCGCCCAGGGCGAGCGGATGCTGCTGAATCTGCGGGCCGGTCTGGTCTGAGCAATCAACTGCAACGGGATGGCCGGGCTGTAGGAGGGGGCTGCCTCTGCTTACCTAGGGAAACCGCGCAATGCCCGCGATCGCGCGCATGGCGCGCTCCTGCAGAGTCTTGGGAAGAGATGTGAGCGGACAGCCTCACCGAGGCCATCCGCAGAACGAGGGGCGCGCCCTCAGGACGGTTGCTGCGGAGTGCCCAGCAGCGACTTGCCGGTTTTCTTCTGCCGCTTGGCCATGCGCTTTTCATGCGCGGTTTTCAGCGGCTTCTTCTTCGCTTGTTTCTTCGCGTCGAGACCTTTCATGCGCCTGTCCTCCAACGGGACGCCCTCGGGCCGAGAGCTGACTGCTTCAGCATAGCCCCGTGACGGGCGGCCGTTCAGCCGGCGGTCAGGCGCTCCAGTTCGCGGCGCACCATGTTGGCGTAGTGCGGCGGGCTCAGCCGGTACAGCTCGCCGGCCACCCAGGGTAGCCAGCGGGCGCCGAGCTGCTCACGTTCGGCCAGCAGGCGCCGGGCTTCGGCCTCGGCGCGCTGGGCGTTTTCCTGGTGGTAGTCGGCACGGCTCATCGGTGGCTTTTCGGTGCAGTGTCAGGTCTTGGCGCAGCTCAGAGTCTGCGGATCGATGGTGATGCTGGCCAGCGGCTTGGCGTCGCTGCCGGCGTACTCGTGGGTGACGCTCAGGTGGTGCTCGCGGAAGCGCTGCAGCAGGTCGGTCTGCTCGCAGGTGGTGCCTTCGAGCTGCTTCTTCAGGCCGTTCTCGAACTTGGCGCGGGCGCCCAGGTCCATGGCGTCCAGGCGCAGGTTGGAGATGGCGTAGCGGTAATACAGCATCTTCTTCGCCGGGTCGAGCTGCACGCTGTTGAGGGTGGTCACCTTGTCCACCTGGCGCGGCAGGTTGGACTTGGTCACCTGGTCGAAATAGTCCGCCGATTCCTTGAGGAATTTCGCTTCTTCGGGGGTGTCTTCGGCGTGGACGGCAAGGCTGGTGAGCAACAGGAAGGGCAGGGCGAGACGGGCAAACGGCATGGGAGATTCCTGTATGGCTGATGGGGGGGCTCAGTAGGTGCGACAGCCAGGGGTTGGCCGGGTTCGGTCGAGTGCGCGATGACGGCACGCTCATGGCCTGTGAGTGTAGAGCACCGCCAGCCGCTGGCCGCTCGCGGGGCGATTCTTTTGCGAGTAGGCTTGCCCCCGTTCTTTCCCCCACAGTTACCCCACCTTATTCCGCAGGTCCGTAGTCCCGACATGATCGAACTGACCCAGGTTGACCTCCGCACCGATCCCGCCGCGCAACGAGTGGTGAAGGACGAAACCGTCACCGTCGAATTCGCTGCTGCGGCAGGCGAATTGATGAGCCTCGAAGGCCCGAATCGGTATGCCGTCGGCGACGCGATCATCAGTGGCGCGACCGGCGAGCGCTGGGTCGTCTCCCGCGAGCGTTTCGATCCGAAGTACCGGCCCGCCGACGCCGCGCTCACCCACGGCGAGCCGGGTGCCTACTGCAACATCCCCAGCCCGGTGCTGGCCCGCCGCATGGACGAACCCTTCACCCTGCTGCGCTCGGCCGGTGGCGACCGCCTCACCGGTGCCGCTGGCGACTGGGTCATGCAATACGCCCCCGGCGACTACGGCGTGGTGAAGGCCGAGCGCTTCGCCAAGGTCTATCGCCTGGCCGACTGAAACCGCCCCCGCACTGGCTTCCACGCCCCGCCAGCGGCTATGGTCTGTGCTGGCGGGCGCTCTGCGTCGCGCTTTTGTTGCAACTTTGCCGGCGTTGCGCAGGTCCACCCTGCAGCCCGCCGGCGAGCGGGACGCTCATCGGGAGGACGGTGCGGGATGCGATTCATGGACATGCGCGGGCTCAGTCTGGGGCCCTGGAAGCTGATCAGCCTGACGGTGAAGGAATTCCTCGACGACGAGATGCCCACCTACGCCGCGGCACTGGCCTACCAGGGGCTGTTCTCGCTGTTTCCCTTCCTGTTGTTTCTCATCGCCCTGCTGGGCTTCCTGCACCTGCCGGAGTTCTTCGACTTCCTCCGCCAGCAGGCCGACTACGTGCTGCCGGCGCAGGCGCTGGATCAGGTCAACCCGGTCATCGACCAGTTGCAGCAGCGCCAGGGCGGATTGCTGTCTCTTGGTATCGTGGTGGCGCTGTGGTCGTCCTCGGCGGCGGTGCGTTCGCTGATGATCGCGCTCAACGCCGCCTACGACGTGCGGGAGGCGCGCCCGGCATGGAAGCGCATCCCGCTGTCGCTGTTCTACACCTTCGGCCTGGTAGCGATGCTGATGCTGATCGCCGCGCTGATGATCCTCGGGCCCCAGGTGATGGGCTGGATCGCCGCCAAAGTGGGCCTGGAGGACTTTGTGGTGATCCTCTGGAGCATCCTGCGCTGGCCGGTCATCGTGCTGCTGATGATGATGGCGGTAGCGATCATCTACTACGTCACGCCCAACGTGCAGCAGCGCTTCCGCTTCATCACCCCCGGCTCGGTGCTTGCCGTGGTGCTGTGGATTTCCGCATCGCTGGGCTTTGGCTATTACGTGAAGAACTTTGCCGACTACAACGCCATGTACGGCAGCGTCGGGGCGATCATCGTGCTGTTGCTGTATTTCTACATCTCGTCGGCGGTGCTGCTGCTGGGCGCGGAGCTCAATGCGGTGATTGAGCACCATCTGCCCCACGGGAAGGACGAGGGCGAGAGGACCTTCGACCAGGCCGCTCCGGCGCCCGATGAGGGCTAGGGTTGAACCGGCTGGTCGGCGACGGCGGGTGGTTCGCTGAGCAGTGAGTTGACCAGCGCGGTGGCCTTCTCGAACGATGGGTAGCCGCTCTTGGCGACGTCGAGGTTGCCGTAGTCCTCAAGATACTGCCGGGCCCTGGCCGGGTCGGCCTGCTCGACCAGGAAGGGCTCGGACCAGATCTTGTAGAGCAGCGCCACGGCGTAGGGCTGACCGGCGTCGGCGGCCTTCTCCAGCAGCGGCAGCACCTCGTCCACCTGCGGGCCTTCCTTGATCTTCAGCAGCGCCATGTAGAAGCTCGCCTCGCCGCGCACGTCCTTTTCCATGGAACGGGCGAGCAGCGCCTCGGCCAGCTCGTAGTTGGCCAGGTCGCCGCTGGCGATCAGCAGCTTTGCCTGCAGCATGTCGTTCTGATAGAGCAGGCGTTCCTGCCGGCAGGCCTCGCCGCTCAGTGGCTCGTCGCAGGGGTTGCTGGCGTTCGTCGAGCAACCGGCGAGCAACAGCGGCAGGGCCAGGGTGGCCAGCAGGTAAGGTATGTGTTGCTTGCCCATGCAAGTCCCTCGGGAGCGGATGTCAGGGTTCGACCGGTCGGTGGGCGCGCCGGTTCTGCTCATTGGCGAAAAGCATAGCCGCTGCCCGTCAGAGAGCTTCGAAACCAGGCAGGCGCGGCAGGCGCTCGATGAGAAAGTCGATCAGCGCGCGGGTCCGGGCCGGCAGAAAAAGCCGCGAAGGATACAGCAGGCTGGCCTCCTGCGTAGGCCCGCGCCACTCTGGAAGGAGACGTTGCAGGCTGCCGTCGGCCAGCAGGTCGGCCACCAGCCAGGCCGGCGTCAGGCCGAAGCCGGCGCCCAGGCAGTAGCTCTCGCGGATCGCCAGGGAGCTGTTCACCGTGTAGCGGCTGCGGGTGGCGAGGTTCAGCTCGCGCCCGTCGGCGTGGCGCAGCAGCAGGTTCTGCCCGGCGTCGAGCCAGGCGAAGCGCAGGTAGTCGGCCAGCGGTAGTTCTTCGGGTTCCCGCACTTCGAGCTGCCGCGCAAGCCATGCCGGGGCGGCCACCAGATAGCGCGGCGAGCGGGCCAGCGGGCGCGCGATCAGCTGTTCCGGCAGTTCGCCGCCCAGGCGCAGGGCGAGGTCGATGCCTTCCTCGGCGAGGTCAACGAAGCGGTCGTTGAGCAGCAACTCGATATCGACCTCCGGGTGCAATTGCATGAACTCCAGCAGCAGCGCATTCAGACGCAGCACACCCAGGCTCACCGGTGCGCTGACCCGCAGGCGGCCGCGCACCTGCTCGGTCTCGCCACGGGCCTCGCTGACGCCCTCGGCGTAACTTTCCAACGTCTGCCGGGCATGCTCGTAGAAGCGCCGGCCCTGTTCGGTGGGCTGCACACGGGTGGTGCTGCGGATCAGCAACTGCGCGCCGACCTGCCGCTCCAGCGCGGCCATGGTCTTGCTCACCGTCGGCTGGCTGCTGCCGGATTCGCGGGCCACGGCGGAAAGGCTGCCCAGCTCCACGGCGCGAACGAAACAGTGCAACGCCTTGAGAGTATCCATGTCCTATTCGTTTATCGAATGACGGGTCTGCAAATATGCCGTCTACCGCCGTGATTGGGAATGGCCGAGCCTGTGGTCATCCCATCATCGATCTCGAGGAATGCCATGAAACGTTTGCTGCTCGCCGCCCTGATCACCCTGGCCCTGCCACTGGCGCAGGCGGAAGAAGGACACTGGCAGGCGACCTGGAGCGTCAGCCCGCAGCGCACCTGGGGCAGGGAAGTGCCGCTGCCGCTGGGTGTGCCGCCGGTGATCGGCAACCACACGCTGCGGCAGAGCGTGAAGCTGAGCCTGGGTGGCCAGCGCGTGCGCATCGCGCTGTCCAACGCCTATGGCAGCCAGCCGGTGGCCATCGGCGGTGTCGCCGTGGCACTCGCCGGGTCCGCCGGGCAGCTCGATGGCCAGAGCCGTCGCCTGACCTTCGCCGGCCAGCCCACGGCGTACATCGCACCGGGTGCCGAGTTGCTGAGCGATCCGCTGGACCTCGCCGTTCCGCCGCTGGGCGAGCTGGCCGTGTCGATCTACCTGCCGCAGCCCACTGCCATCGAAAGCTTCCACTGGGACGGCAAGCAGCGCGTCTACGGTGGTCCGGGCGAACAGCTCGACGCCGTGCGCCTGCCGGCGGACGGCAAGATGGAAGCGCGACTGTTCCTCGCCGATGTGCTGGTGGAAAGCCCCGCAGCGCGCCCGGTGGTGGCGGTGCTCGGTGACTCGATCACCGACGGCCGTGGCGCCAGCCTGGACGGCAACCAGCGCTGGCCGGACGTGCTGGCGCAGCGGCTGGCAGCGCGTGACGTGGGCGTGATAAATGCCGGCATCTCCGGCGCGCGCCTGCTCTCCGACGGCATGGGGCAGAGCGCCCTGGTGCGTTTCCAGCGCGACGTACTGGGCAAGCCGGGCGTGAAGGTGGCCATTGTGGCGCTGGGGATCAACGACATCTCCTGGCCCGGCAGCACCTTCGCGCCGAACAACCCGCTGGTGCAGTACGAGGACCTGGTCGCCGGTTACCGTCTACTGATCGCCCAGGCCCATGTGCGCGGCGTGCGCCTTATTGGCGGGACTATCCTGCCGTTCGAGCGCGCGCTCAGCGGGTCGCCTATCGAGAACTACCACGCCGCCAACAAGGAGGCGCTGCGCCAACGGGTGAACCAGTGGATTCGCGAGAGCGGCGAGTTCGATGCGGTGGTGGACCTGGATGCGCACCTGCGCGATCCCGCCCACCCGCTGCGCCTGCTGCCGGCCTACGACAGCGGCGACCACCTGCACCCCAACGATGCGGGGAACCGGGCGATGGCTCGGAGCGTGGATATCGATGCGTTGCTCAAGGGCATCCAGTAGGAGCGAACTTGCTCGCGAAGCGTTTTACTCTGTGCCTGCCGGTGAGCTGTGTTCGCGAGCAAGAACTGGGCGTCCCCTCGCTCCTACGAAAAGCAGCCGGGTCAACTCAACTGCCGAACGCCGGCCCGATGCTGTCGTCATCCATGCCGCGTTCCAGTTTGATCTTCAGCGCCAGGTCGGTGCGCGAATCGGCGAACTTCAGCGCATCGCTCACGCTCACGCGGCCTTCCTCGAGCAATTTGTAGAGGCTCTGGTCGAAGCTCTGCATGCCGCTTTCCAGCGCGCGTTCCACCGCGCCCTTGAGCTCGGGCAATTCATCGCGCTGGATGATGCCGCGGATGTGCGGCGTCCCCAGCACCAGCTCCACCGCCACGGCGCGGCGCTGGTGGGTGCCGGGCACCAGGCGCTGGCCGACCAGCGCGAGGATGTTCTGCGAGAGGTCTGCCAGCACCTGCGGGCGCGCCTCGTCGGGGAAGAAGCGGGTGATGCGCTCGATGGCGTGGCGACAGCTGGTGCCGTGCAGGGTGGCAACGCACAGATGGCCGGTCTCGGCATAGTGCAGTGCGTGCTGCATGGTGGCGGCGTCGCGAATCTCGCCGAGCATGATCACGTCGGGCGCCTCGCGCAGCACGTTGCGCAGGGCGTCCTCGTAGCTGTGGGTGTCCAGACCGACCTCGCGCTGGTCGATGATCGACTTCTTGTGCATGTGGAGGAACTCGATGGGGTCCTCGATGCAGACGATGTGCCCGGAGCGGTGGCGGTTGCGGAAGTCCAGCATGCTCGCCAGGGTCGTCGACTTGCCCGCGCCGGCCGCGCCGATCACCAGGATCAGCCCGCGGTCCTGCATGGCCAGCTTGTCGAGGATCGAAGGCAGGCCGAGGGAGGTCACATCGGGGATCACCTGCTTGATCAGGCGCACCACCATGGCCACTTCGCCACGCTGGAAGTAGATGTTCGCGCGAAAACGCCCGATGTCCGGCACGCTCAGCGCCAGGTTCATCTCCAGGTCGCGCTCGAACTCCTGCGCCTGGGCCGGCGACATCAGTTGCCAGGCGAGGGTCTTCACTTCGCCGTTCTGCAGTACGCGGTCATCCGCCGGTTGGCTATGGCCCTCGGCTTTCAGATGCGGCGGCGCGCCGACACTGAAGAACATGTCCGAGCCGCCACGCTCGGGCAGCAGGCGCAGATACTGGATGACGTCGGGGAGGGGAGTGTCGCTCATTGGATCGTCCTTCGATGGCGAGGGTGCACATCTGCATTGAGCCTAGCTGCAATGCCGGACGGGAGCCTAGGCGAGGCTGTGACACGCCGTGTTGACGTGCCGCAGGGAAGAACCTCAGGTCGACAGCTGGTTCGCAAACTGGCCGACGGCGTTGACCACGCGCTGGGCGCTGTCCTGGATCTCGATGATCACCGTGCCGGCCTGGCCGGATAGCTCCAGCCCCAGCTCGGCCTGTTGCTTGCCGCGGTCGATCATGGCTACAGCCTGGCCGGCCAGGTGCTGGTTCTGCTCCACCACGCGGGTGATTTCCTCGGTGGCGGCGCTGGTGCGCGAGGCGAGCTGGCGTACCTCGTCGGCGACCACCGCGAAGCCGCGCCCCTGGTCGCCTGCGCGGGCGGCTTCGATGGCGGCGTTTAGAGCCAGCAGGTTGGTCTGGTCGGCGATGCTGCGGATGCTCTGCACCAGCGCGCCGATGGCCTGGGACTGTCGGTCCAGCGCCTCGATACCCTGGGCGGCCTCCTGCATGCGGTCGGCCAGCTCGCGCATCACATCCACGGTCTGCTGCACCACGGCGGCACCCTTGGTGGCGCTGTTGTCGGTGGTCTGCGAGGTGTCGAAGGCGATGGTCGCCGCTTGCGCGACGGCGTTCTCGCGGTGCACCTGTTCGGTGATCACGGTGGCGAACTTCACCACTTTGTAGAGGCGATCGTGGGCGTCGATGATCGGGTTGTAGGAGGCCTCCAGCCAGACCTCGTGGCCGCGGCTGTCGAGACGCTTGAAGCGGCCGGTGACGAACTCGCCACGGCGCAGCTTGGCCCAGAATGCCTCGTAGTTGGACGAGTTGTACTCGGCGGGTTCGCAGAACATCCGGTGATGCTTGCCCTGGATCTGCGTCAGGCTGTAGCCCATGGCGTTGAGGAAGCGGTCGTTGGCGGCGAGCACTTCGCCCTGCAGGTTGAATTCGATCACTGCGGTGGAGCGTTGCAGCGCCTCGATGAGGTTCTCGTGCTCGCGGGAATTCTCGATGGTGCGGGTGAGATCGCTGGCGTAGATCGAGAAGCGCTGAATCTTTCCGGCGCTGTCGTGCACTGGCTGCAGGATAGAGCGCAGCCAGGCTTCTTCGCCGTCGCCACGTAGCAGACGGATCACCCCGGCGAGGTGCTCGCCGCGCTCGATGGCGTGCTTGACCCTCAGGTGGAAATCCAGTCCGCGCACGTGGTCGGGAATCAGGTCGAGCAGCGGGCGGCCCTTGAGCTGTTCGCCGCGGTGAAGCATCTCTTTCTCGAAGTTGGCATTCACCGACTCGATGCGCCCTCGGGGGTCGAGGAACAGCACGAGCATTTCCTCGTCGAGACTGGCACGGATCTCTTCGAAGGAGGCGAGTTCTTCACGCAGGGCGGCGATTTCCTGCTTCAGACGCGAGTTGAACATGCGAGGGCTTTCTCTAGTGGTGAGGCACGAAGGCTGTTGCCGATTCGTTTCACCATTGCATCGGCCGATCCGGCCACGACTTTAGCCCCGGATGAATTGACGTAGCCCCCGTGGTTGAAGGCCTGGCGCCGCTTTCAGGCGGTGCTGGTCACTTCCTGACTGCTGGCGATGGCGGCGCGCAGCTGGTCGGCGTCCAGCGGCTTGTGGAGCAACTGGCTGCCGCTGGCGGCAGCCTCGCGCAGGCGCTCGGGGGAGGTGTCGCCGGTGATGATCAGCGCCGGCACATTGCGCGAGAGGTAGCTGCGGATGCGGCGCACCGCATCGGCACCGGTCAGGCCTTCACCTAAGCGGTAGTCGCTGAGGATCAGGTCCACCGGTGCGCGGCCAGCGTGGCTGGCTTCGATATGCCGCTGACAGGCAAGCAGTGCGCTGGTGCCGGGGTAGACGCGATGGCCCCAGACCTCCAGCAGGCTGCACAGCGCGTGCAACACGTCGACTTCGTCCTCCACCACCATGATGCCCAGGCCGGGCTCGCGCTCGGTCGTCGGCATCGGCAGGGGCGGGGCCTGCAACGGCGTCTCGGCCAGTGGCACGCGCAGACTGAAACAGGTGCCCCGGCCGGCCTCGGAAGACAGCGCCAGGGGATGTCCGAGCAGCCGCGCGGTGTGGCGCACGATGGCCAGGCCGAGACCGAGGCCCTGCTTGCGGTCGCGCTCGGCGTTATGCAGTTGGACGAACTCGTCGAAGATCACTTCCTGCTGGCTGGCATGAATGCCGACGCCGGTGTCGATCACCTGGATTTCCAGCTCGTCGCCGCGCCGCCGGCAGCCCAACAGCACGCTGCCCTTGGGGGTATAGCGGAAGGCGTTGCTCAGCAGGTTGTCGAGCACGCGCTTGAGCAGCAGCGGGTCGCTATCCACCCACAGCTGGCTGTCCTGCACACGCCAGCGCAGGTTGTGCTCGTTGGCGGTGCCGGCGTATGCCTCGCGCAGGTCGGCGAACAGTTTATGCAGCGAGATCGGCTCGCGCGCCACCGGCACCACGCCGGCGTCCAGGCGCGAGATGTCGAGCAGGCCGTTGAGCAGGTCGCCCAGATTCCCGAGCATGGCACGCAAGCGCGTGGCGATATCACGCGCCTGGCGGGCGTCGACGGGGCCGCGCTCGGCAAGGGCGGAGAGGGCGCCGACGAATAGTCCGAGGGCGTGGATCGGCTGGCGCAGGTCATGACTGGCGGCGGCGAGGAAGCGCGACTTGGCGCGATCTGCGGCACGCGCGAGGTCGCGCTGTTCGCGCAGGTCGTGCACCAGCTCGGAATTCTCCTGGCGCAGGCGGATGGTCTCGCACAGGCTGCGGTAGGTCACCCGGCTGTAGTACAGGTTGACCCCGGCCAGGCAGGCGATGAAGAAGCTGTAAGTAGTGTGCTGCTCGTCGGCAACGCTCAGGCACAGCACCAGCACGGGCAACAGCATCGCGGTGAGCGAGCCGATATAGGCCGGCGGAAAGGCCGACAGCGACGGCACCGCGCCGCACACCAGGCCGGTGAGCACGATGCAGGTGAACGCGAACAACTGCGGATCGCCGTGGGCAAAACCGGCCCAGCCCAGCCATCCCCAGAGCAGACTGCTGGCCCAGGACAGCAGCGTGTTGCTCCACAGCCAGCCGTGGCCCAGCGCGCGCGCGGGGGCTTGCCGGAAGTACGTGCGTGCCAGGACAATCCGCCCCAGCGTGAGCGCGTAGAGCGCGACCAACCAGAAGACCATCGTCGTCGGCGACAGGGCATTGCGGAAGATGTACAGCACCGGCAGGGGTATGACCAGGTTGGCAAAGAGCACGGCGTAGGATTGGCGGAACAGGAGTTCGACCAGATCGCGCTGCTGCAGGCTGTTGTACATATCCGAAATGCCTCAGGGAGACGAAAAATGGATGGGAAGCGCGAATTTCGGGTGGTCATCGCCGATGATCACGGCATCGTACGGGACGGGTTGCACCTGTTGCTTTCGACCCAGGACGGTATCCAGGTGGTGGGCGAGGCGGGGGATGGCATGCGCCTGCATGCCCTGCTGGAAGAACAAGGCGCGGACCTGCTCCTGCTCGACCTCAACATGCCCGGCCTCAACCGGCTGCAGTTCATCCAGGAACTGCGCCAGCGCCGCCCTCGGCTGAAGGTGCTGGTACTCACCGCCAATACAGAAACGGCTACCGTGCGTTCGGTACTCGATGCCGGCGTACACGGTTACCTGAGCAAAAGCGATGATACCGGCGAGCTGCTCGAAGCCATCGAGGCTCTGCGCAGCGGCCAACTCTACCTCGCGCGCAGCCTGCGCTTCATGCTGGAAAGCCCGCACGTACGCCCGCAGGGAGATGCTGACCTGCTCTCGGCCGTGGACCTTACCCGCCGTGAACGGCAGATCCTCACACTGGCGGCCCAGGGTCGCAGCGCGCGGGAGATCGCCGAGCATTTCAGCATCAGCCCGCTGACTGTGCGCAAGCACCGCGAGAACCTCATGCGCAAGCTCGACCTGCACAGCACTGCGGAGCTGGCGGCGTACGCCGTGCGCCTGGGCGTGCCCAGCGCCTGAGTCGAGCTTGTGCCATGCCTGCGTGCGCATGTCGCGCGTCCTGTCAGTGAGCCGTTGGACAGAGACTAGCGCCGCGCACCGGCATAAAAAATACGGCAACTGCCGTATGTGCCTGGCGGCCCGCGCTCCCTAACCTTTCCCGACACGGACCAGACGCCGCCTCGATGAGCGCCGGCCGATACCCGATCAGGGAAGGATCACATCATGACACTGCCTGCCTACTGGGCCTCGTTCGCCGTGGCGACGCTGGCCTTCGCCTGCATGCCGGGCCCGGCCATTCTCTACATGACCTCGCAGACCCTCGCCCACGGCCGCCGCGCCGGCCTGCACGCCGCGCTGGGCATTCACTTGGGTTGCTACGCCCATATCTTCGCTGCCAGTGCCGGCCTAGCCGCATTGCTGCACCACGCGCCGAATCTGTACCTCTCGCTAAAGCTGGCCGGCGCGGCCTACCTGATCTGGCTGGGCGGCACGATGATCTTCGGCCGACGCCGACCGGGTAGGGATGCTGAAGATCTGGACGAGGCGCGGCCGAAAGTGCTACGCGACAGCATCATCGTCGAGGTGCTCAACCCCAAGACGGCGCTGTTCTTCCTGACCTTCCTGCCGCAGTTCGTCGACCCGACCGCGAGCCTGCCGGTGGGCCTGCAGTTCTTCATCCTCGGGATGATCGTCAACCTGGTGTTTTCCACCGCCGACGTGCTCGCTGTGCTGTTCGCCTCACTGTTGCTGGGCGCACTGGGCAAGGGACGCGGACAACGGCTGATGCCGCGTGTGTGCGGGTCTATCCTGATAGGGCTGGGTGTGATGCTGGTGGCGCGGGGCGGGCCGGTGTGACGCGGGGATCTGGAGCGCAAAGCAGAGCAGGCGCCGCCCCCGGAAAAGGGCGCGGCGCGGGTGAAGCGGATCAGTCCTCGCGGCTGGTCACTTCCACCAGGTGGTAGCCGAACTGGGTCTTCACCGGACCCTGGACGACGTTCAGCGGGGCGCTGAACACCACCTGGTCGAACTCGCGAACCATCTGGCCCGGGCGGAAGCTGCCCAGGTCGCCGCCGCTGCGGCCGGACGGGCAGGTGGAGTTGTCGCGCGCCACCTGGGCGAAGTCGGCGCCGCCTTCGATGGAGGCTTTGAGTTCATTGCACTTGGCTTCGCTGGAAACCAGGATGTGACGGGCGGATGCACGGGCCATGGGAAAACTCCTGAACAGGCAGTAGGAAAGGGCGAAGCCTAGCCGATTCCAGGCTCGAACCCAATGCCGTTAGCCAAGCGGTACTGCGTTCCTACAGGTTAAGCCCGGCGCCCGCACTTCGGAATATCAGGCCTTGCCGCCCAGCACTTCACTCAGGTGCTGCTGATAGCGCACCACATCATTCGCGATGTTCGGGCGCTTCATCACATCCACGCAGAGGAAGGTCGGCAGCGGGCTCATGCCCAGGAACTGGTTGGCCTTGTGGAAGGGGAAGTACACCGCGTCCACACCCTTGCCCTCGAAGAAATCGGTCGGATCGTCGAAGGCCTGCTGCGGCGCGTTCCAGGTGGCCGAGATCATGTACTGCTTGCCCTGCAGCAGGCCGCCGCTGCCGTACTTCTGCGAGGCATCGGAGCGCGTGCGGCCGTCATTGGCGTAGAGGCTGCCGTGGCCGGCGGTGAACACCTCGTCGATGTACTGCTTGACGGTCCAGGGCGCGCCCATCCACCAGCCGGGCATCTGGTACACGATGATGTCGGCCCAGAGCATCTTCTGCACTTCTTCCTGGATGTCGTAGCCGCCGTCGATGAAGGTTTCCTTCACGTCGAAACCGGCGTGGTCCAGATGCGCGATGGCGGCTTCATGCAGGGTCGCGTTGTAACGGCCATCGGAGTGGGCGAACTGTTTGCCGCCATTGATCAGCAGGATCTTTTTCATGGTGTGGGCCCTGAAGTGAGAAATTGGATGGCGGCAGAATATCCAGCTCAGCACGGCGGAAAAACCCGTTTTCGGACAAATGATCCGTGCGTGAGAATCAATAATGCGGCTGATTGATTTGCGTCAGGATTGGGCAATCTTTTCACCTCCCAGGAGCCCATCCGATGTACGCCTTCATCCTCCAGGCCCACACCCTTCCGGAAAAGTCCCAGGCTTTCGAGGATCTGTTCCGTACCTATCTCACCCCCAGTCGCGCCGAAGAGGGCTGCATCCAGTACCACATGTTGCGCGATGCCGGCGACCCGACCCTGTTTACCTTCTTCGAGGTCTGGCAGAGCCGCGAGCACCTGGCCATCCACTCCTCGCTGCCGCACATGCGCGAGTTCCACGAACGGCGCATGGAATACCTGCGCCGCGATTTCGACATCCAGGAAGTCGAGGTGATGCAGCCGCGCTGAGCGAAGGCCGGAATTTCCCTCGGCCGGAAACGGAACCGGAGCGTCTCAGGCGCAGCCAAATGTCGAGAAATCACGCATCATTGAGCCCTTTTCGACCTTCGGAGCCGTCTATGCCCAGCCCGTCGTTCCTCCTGCGCAGCCTGCCGTTGTCGCTCGGCCTGCTGGCCGCCGCCAATGCCGGTGCGGCCGACCAGGATCAACTGCTCGAAGCCATCAACGCCTACCGCGGCGACGTGCAGTCCTGCGGCGGCCAGGCCTCCCAGGTGCTGCCGCCGCTGTCGCCGGACCCGCGCCTGGCGCTGCCGGCTTCGGCGGGGGAGTGGAAGTCAGCGCTGAACCAGGCCGGCTACCCGATGAGCAGCGTGCGCATGCTCAGCCTCACCGGCCCTCGCGACGTGACCGCCGCCATGAAGGCGCTGCAGGAGAGCTTCTGCCAGGTGTTGTTGGACCCACAGTTCGTCGATGTCGGCATCGTCCGCGAGGGTGATGACTGGCGCGTGCTGCTCGGCCGCCCGCTGCTGCAGGGCAAGCTGGGCACCTGGGAAGCCGAAGGCCAGCAACTGTTGCAGGCGATCAACGCGGCACGCGGCAAGGGCCGCCAGTGCGGCGGCCAGGCATTCGGCCCGGCCGCTGCGCTGAGCTGGAACGCCACCCTGGGCGGCACCGCCGAAGCCCACAGTCGCGACATGGCCAACAACAACTATTTCGACCACAAGGGCCGCGACGGCAGCACGCCGGGCGACCGCGCGGAACTGGACGGCTACGCCGGCCAGCGCATCGGCGAGAACATCGCCGCAGGCCAGGGCAACGCACAGAAGGTGGTGGACAGCTGGCTGGCCAGCCCCGGCCATTGCGCCAACCTGATGAACCCGCAGTACAGCGAACTGGGCGCGGCCTACGCGGCGGACCCGAAGAGCGATGCGGGCATCTACTGGACGGCCATGTTCGGCTCGCCCTGAGCCGTCATCGACCGCCGCTGACGGCGTCAGCCTCGCCGCCCTGGCGCTTCACCTTCGCCGCGAGGATGGCCGACTCGACCGCCGCCAGCGTGCCCGAGGCCGCGGGAAGTTCGAGCACGCGGCTCTCGGCGAGGGTGGAGACGCGCTCGCCGCTGTCCAGGGTGAATTCCACGAACGCCAGGTGCTCGGACCAGGAGCGGTAGCGCCGCACCATGAACAGGCTGTGGCGGCTGCGTACCGAGCTGATCTTCTCCAGGGCGATCTTCCGGTGGCTTTCCTGGCCGCACAGCACCAGTTCACCCTTGTCGATGAAGGCCGGTTCCGCCTTCGACACCCGCCGCCACTCCACGGCGAAGCGCCCGCCGAGCAGCAGCAGGCAGAGGGGCAGGGCGGAGAACAGGGGAACGACGCCGCTGAACATCTTGATCAGCGTGAAGGCGGCCATCGCCAGCAGGATCAGCAGCGTGGCGGCGCGGTAGAAATGGACGTTGTCGAACTCGGTCTGCGGCAAGAACCGGACTTCCATGTACCTGTTTCCTCGGCGACTGCAAAACATTTCCCAGCCAGACGTTTTAGCAGACCAGGCCATGCTTGCCACGCGAGACCGGTCACGCTACGGGCGACGCGCAAAAGAAAAACCGGCGCCTGGGCGCCGGTCTTTCGTGTGTAGCTGCGGGAACCGGAGTCAGTTCCCGGCTGACCTGCCACTCAGTGCGGCTGGTTCAGGGTCAGGCGCATGTGACGGTTCACATCCTTGTACAGCAGGTAGCGGAAGCGACCGGGTCCACCGGAGTAGCAGGCTTGCGGGCAGAACGCGCGCAGCCACATGAAGTCGCCGGCTTCCACTTCGACCCAGTCCTGGTTCAGGCGGTACACCGCCTTGCCTTCCAGCACGTACAGGCCGTGCTCCATCACGTGGGTCTCGGCGAACGGAATCACGCCGCCCGGCTCGAAGTTCACGATGTTCACGTGCATGTCGTGGCGCATGTCGGCCATATCGACGAAGCGGGTGGTGCTCCAGCGGCCTTCGGTGTCCGGCATCACCTTCGGCTCGATGTCCTGCTCGTTGGTGACGAAGGCTTCGGGCAGCGGTACGCCGTCGACTTTCTGGTAGTGCTTGCGGATCCAGTGGAAGCGGGTGTGCTGGCCGCTGGTGTTGCGCACCTTGTAGTCGGCGCCCGGCGGAATGAACGCATAGCCGCCCGGCTGCATCTTGTGCACTTCACCCTGGAGGGTCAGGGTCAACTCGCCTTCGACGATGAACAGCACCGCTTCGGCGTTGATGTCCTGCTCGGGCTTGTCGCTGCCGCCCTGGGGCGCGAGCTCGACGATGTACTGCGAGAAAGTCTCGGCGAAGCCCGACAGCGGGCGGGCGATGACCCACATGCGCATGTTGTCCCAGAAGGGCAGGTGGCTGGTGACGATGTCACGCATCACGCCCTTGGGGATCACGGCATAGGCTTCGGTGAACATGGCGCGGTCGGTGAGCAGCTCGGTCTGTGCCGGGTGCCCGCCGTGCGGCGCGTAATAAGTGGATTTGGCCATGGGGTAATTCCTCATTGTTGTCTTGCTGCCCGGCGCGTGCGGCGCCGTGGTGAGCAATTGGTGCAGAGCGGCGCGCTGTCGGTGCGCTGGCCGTCGCTGGAAACCACGATATCCAGCGGCGTGTTCATGCACAAATTAAATGTTGGAATCCGCTGTATTCAATTATTGAATGCTACGACGGTGGCGCTCAGCCTTTCGTGTCCTGCGCCAGAACCCGCGCCAGCACCCGCGCCAGTTCCTTTACCATCGGGTCCACCGCCGGCCGGTGCAGCATCGCCACCTCGAACACGTCCACCGAGGGTAGCCCGATATTCTTCGGCAGCACGGCGTGCTCCGTCGTTACCGCGCGCTGTGGCAGCAGGCCGATGCCCATGCCGTCGGCGATGGCCGACTGGATGCCGGACAGGCTCGAACTGGTGAAACTGATATGCCAGCGCCGGCCGATGGACTCCAGGGCGGCGATCATCTCGTCGCGATACACCCCGCGCGGTGGGAAGGTGACGATGGGCAGCGGGTCCAGTTCGATGCAGGCGTTCTTCGCGCTATCCACCCAACGCGTCTTCTCCGGCCAGCAGGCCACCGCCTCGCGGGCGTTCTGCCGCTGCTTGAGCAGCACCAGGTCCAGCTCGCCGCGGTCATAGCTGGCGGACAGATCACGGCTCAGCCCGCTGGTGACTTCCAGCTTCACCTGCGGATAGCGGCGGTTGAACGCAGCCAGTTGCTCGGTAGTGCGCCCGGTGGCGAAGTCGTCCGGCACACCGATGCGCACCGTCAGCGCCACGGTGGCGCCGGAAAGCGCCTCGACCATCTCATCATTCAATGCCAGCAGACGCCGGGCGTAGCCCAGCAGCGTGTCGCCGGCATCGGTGGGCAGCACATCGCGGTTGCCGCGCTCGAGCAGGCGACGCCCGGCCATCTCCTCCAGCCGGCGGATCTTCTGGCTGACGGTAGATTGGGTCGAATGCAGACGTGTGGCGGCCGTGGTGAAACTGCCGCAATCGGCCACCGTGACGATAGCGCGGAGCAGGTCGAGGTCGAAGAGGCGGGTATTCGGTTTATCACTGTCGTTCATGGCGGTATCGGAAATCTGAATGCGATACCGCTTTCTAGCAGCTCAGCCCGAGCCCCGGCAAATCATCTGGCGCTGCCGACGCTCAGAAGTCGACTGTCTTCGCCCAGGGATCGCTGACGCTGCTGCCGCGACGGTCGCCCTTGCGGCGGTCCTCTTCGAAGCGAATGGTTTGTCGTCGATCGGCGCTGCAACGGCGCTCGTTGTGGCGGGTGTCGATCTGGAACTTGGCCTTGGGCTTGGCCGGCATCGCCGCAATAGGCACAGCGGCGGGTTCCATGGGAACCAGGCTGAGTTCGTCACTGTTCAGGTCATCGAAGTTGAAATCACTGAGGTTGAAATCGTCGTCGAGATTCATCACGCGTCGCTCCACTGCAATACCCTCAGAGGTGAGCGTAGAAGCGTAGTGGCGTTGCGCTTTGGCAGCCGACGGAGTGCACGTCGGACGTGGCCTGCTGCGTGATCCCCATTCAATCCAGCCAGCTATGCCACGCCAAACGGATCGCGCCGTCCTGCAGGGGCAGTAGGGTCAGGTTGGGTGCCTGGCGCAGGTCGGTGACCAGTTGGCTCCAGGCGGCGGAGTCGTCGCTGGGTTCACGGCGCAGGGTGATGCCGAGGTTCTTCAGGGTGGTCGGGTCTGCCAGCAGGGCGTTCACGCGGGCGGACAGCTGGTTGTAGGTTGCGGCGTGCATGGGAGGCCTCCGGTTCGGGGTGGATGGAAATACTGTATGTAAATACAGTATTTCTTGTAAAGGCCTGGATGATCGTTGGTAGGCTGATTTCTGAAGGACGTGAAATCGGGGGCTCTGGGGCGGTGCTTGGAGTGATCGTCGGCGTTTGCTCAGCGGCGCAGCCCCTGGGAGCCGTGGGTTTGCGGGGTGTCTTGTTATCGTTCTGAAAATGGAACGCTAGAAGTGAATTTTGCCATCTGGTGGATCAAGGGTGTCGAATTTAATCTTTGTTCCATGCAGTGACGCACTGCAAACGAGTCCAAACCTTCCGGCCCAGCCGGCACCCACTGAAAGCAAATCGAGGATTTCACCATGACCAACGCCACCTACAACCGCCTGGACAAAGACAACGCCGCCGTACTGCTGGTCGACCACCAGGCTGGTCTGCTCTCGCTGGTCCGCGACATCGATCCGGACAAGTTCAAGAACAACGTGCTGGCGCTGGGTGACCTTGCCAAATTCTTCAACCTGCCGACCATCCTCACCACCAGCTTCGAAACCGGCCCCAACGGCCCGCTGGTTCCCGAGCTGAAGGCACAGTTCCCGGACGCGCCGTACATCGCCCGTCCCGGCCAGATCAACGCCTGGGACAACGAAGACTTCGTGAAGGCAGTGAAGGCCACCGGCAAGAAGCAACTGATCATCGCCGGCGTGGTAACCGAGGTTTGCGTGGCGTTCCCGGCGCTGTCGGCGCTGGCGGAAGGTTTCGATGTGTTCGTGGTGGCGGATGCGTCCGGCACCTTTAACGAGATGACCCGCGACGCCGCCTGGCGCCGGATGGAAGCGGCCGGTGCGCAGCTGATGACCTGGTTCGGCGTGGCCTGTGAGTTGCACCGCGACTGGCGCAACGATATCGAAGGGCTGGCGGCGCTGTGCTCGAACCACATTCCGGATTACCGGAACCTGATGACCAGCTACAACGCGTTTGCTGCTGGCAAGTAAGCGGTTGCTGAAATGAAAACCGGAGCCTCCTTTGGGGGCTCCGGTTTTTGGCGTTGCGAGTTTGCATGGTGCTCCTACTGGGGAATACCGAGCACCGGAGGGGAAGCAGAGCGATGGGTATTGCTCCGCTCCACACCATCCTACGTCATGCTCTTCGGCCCGAGGCTCAGCTCGGGCCAACTCTGGTATGGCACCCAGGCCACGCCCTGCCACTTCAATACCGGCAACGTCGTCGTCCCTCGCAGGACCTCGCGTCTCGGCTTGCCGGAATCCACCCGATGCGGGTCCCGCAACGCCGGAATCACATGCAGGGACAACCATTGACGGATGCTGCGGTTCTCCGGGTGGAAATACAGGATCAGCGCCGCATACACCGCGGACTCGCTGAGGAGTAGTTCATTGACGTAATCGCCGCTGCCATCGCCCACCCGGGCGCGGCGGAATTGGTCGTCGTTCAGGTTGCGCTCCACGCGTTCGGCCAACCACGGAGCGCCGATCAGCCGGCTCAGGTCGTGGGCGCAGAACCAGCACTGGCCCTCCAGCAGCACTGCGCGTAGCAGGCGCTTGTGGCGGATGAATTCGGTGGGGATCAGGAACTCTTCAGACATGGCGTACCTCCGCCGCCCGCACATCCAGCGACACATCCCCCGCCCAGTCTTCGGTGTAAATGCCCTCGGCAACCGCCCGGCGAAAGGTGGAATACGGCCAATCCTTCACCGCCGTCACCAACCCATGTTTCACCGGGTTGATGTGGATGTAGTCGAAGTGCCGCTGGTAGTCCGTTTCATCACGGATCAGATGTTCCCAATAGCGCGGCTGCCAGATGCCGCGCTGGCTACGCATCTGTTGCTCGATGCTCCGTGGCTCTCCATGGGGAATGCGCCGCGCGAAACCGGATTTGATGACCTTCCAGCGCGTGGCGAAATCAGCGTCGCCCGGTGGTAGCGTCCACAGGCAGTGCATGTGTTCGGGCAGCACGATCCAGGCATCGATCTGGAAAGGGTGATTGCGTTTGGCCTGGGCGATGACGCGGCGCAGCAGATTGATTTCCTGGGTCAGGAGACTGGAGCGGCGGTCACGTAGCGTGACCGTGAAGAAGTAGGTGCCACCCCGCACCCAGGCGCGTCGGTAGTTTGGCATTGGGTCCCTCCGAGCTCGGTTGGAGTCTGGAGGGTACCTTGGGGATTCGGCGGATAACGCGGGGCGTTATTCGCCCTACAGGAATTTCAGCCTCTGCGTAGGGCAGAACTTGGGATGAGCTCAATTTTCTTGTATAGATAGGATGCGCTTTATAAGATTTTTTGCGTCTTCGGAATTTCCAATGGCCTGTGCTATTGCAACTAATTCGACGAGAAGCCCATCTGTGTTGTGGTGTAGTATTTTTTTCTCTATTTTCCCTAGTCGAGAAATTAGTTTTTCTTCGGTCTTTCGCTCTTTTGTAGTTAAATGCACTCCTCCCTTTATGTTGGCTATATATTTTATAACTTCTCTTCTATTGAACTCCTTCCCGTCTACTACTCCGGATAAGGATGAGAGTAATTCGGTTATGGTAAATTTTCTGTCGAAAGGATATCCGTTTTCACGAATAGGAGGGGGTGGATTATTTCCTACAGGGGTGGAGCCTTTGTTTAGAATTGAACATGCGGAGTAGATTCCCCGAAAATTTGCCCCTCCTGCCAGTGCGTAAATTACTTTGTCCTTGTCGTTTCCTAATAATGCCGAGAGATCGACTGCAATTGCGGTAGGTTGAGCTGGTTCGCCTATAGCTCTCCAGGCGTTACCGTATGCGTTTTCCACTAATAATCTTCTAAGGACCGCCGAACCTCTACGTATCTCTGCGTTAGATATTTCTGGACCCCATTGGAAAAGATATTCCAAATCTTCCGCAACAGTTATTAGTGCATCTCTATCCATTTTGTTTCTCGCTAAATTATTCTGGACTTTGCGCGCTTGTCTTGATTGTGGGTGTTAAAATTCGGTGAGTCTAGAGCTGGGTGCCGTATTTTCGTTTCATATTAAAGATAACAAAAAGCCCCGCACTAGGCGGGGCTCTTCGCTTTCTAATCACTGCCCCAACATTCCATTTCGGGTTACAGCGTTTCTAATGGTCTTGACTTGCGGTGGTGCTACTACTTCCGTCAGTCCCAGCTCAGCGCGCCGCCGGTCTGGTACTCGATCACGCGGGTCTCGAAGAAGTTCTTCTCTTTCTTCAAGTCCATGATTTCGCTCATCCACGGGAACGGGTTGCTGGTGCCCGGGTATTCCTCTTTGAGGCCGATCTGGGTCAGGCGGCGGTTGGCGATGAACTTGAGGTAGTCCTCCATCATCGCCGCGTTCATGCCCAGCACGCCGCGCGGCATGGTGTCGCGAGCGTATTCGATCTCCAGCTGGGTGCCCTGGAGGATCATCTGGGTGGCCTCGTCCTTCATCTGGGCATCCCACAGGTGCGGGTTTTCGATCTTGATCTGGTTGATCACGTCGATGCCGAAGTTCAGGTGCATGGATTCGTCGCGCAGGATGTACTGGAACTGCTCGGCGGTGCCGGTCATCTTGTTGCGGCGGCCCATGGAGAGGATCTGGGTGAAGCCGCAGTAGAAGAAGATGCCTTCCAGAACGCAGTAGTAGGCGATCAGGTTGCGCAGGAACTGGCGGTCGGTCTCAGGCGTTCCGGTTTCGAACTTCGGATCGGAGATCGAGCGGGTGTACTTCAGGCCCCAGGACGCTTTCTTCGCGACGCTCGGGATCTCGTGGTACATGTTGAAGATTTCGCCCTCGTCCATGCCCAGCGACTCGATGCAGTACTGGTAGGCGTGGGTGTGGATCGCTTCCTCGAAGGCCTGGCGCAGGATGTACTGGCGGCACTCGGGGTTGGTGATCAGGCGGTAGACGGCCAGCACCAGGTTGTTGGCGACCAGGGAGTCGGCGGTGGAGAAGAAGCCGAGGTTGCGCATGACGATTCGGCGCTCGTCTTCGCTGAGGCCGTCCTTGCTCTTCCACAGGGCAATGTCGGCGTTCATGTTCACTTCCTGGGGCATCCAGTGGTTGGCGCAACCATCCAGATACTTCTGCCAGGCCCAGTCGTACTTGAAGGGTACGAGCTGGTTGAGGTCGGCGCGGGCGTTGATCATCTGCTTGTCGCCGACTTGTACGCGGGCGGCAGAGCCTTCGAGATCGTCCAGGCCTTCCTGGATGTCCAGGGCGTCGAGGGCCTGCTTGGCGCGGGCGACGGCGTCGGAGTCGTCGGCGGATACAGCGCGCGCTTCTTCGACGGAGCCGGCGGCGTCGGCGTCGAGTTTGTCAGCGTTCTGCGCAGCGGCCTGGGCGACGGCCGGGGCGGCCTTGGCTTCGGTGGCGTCTTCTTTGTCGAATTCGTCCCAGCTCAGCATGGGTCCTCTCCTGTTCTGGATGGCCGTTCTAGGGCGGCCTGATGTCTGGTGGCGTGTGGTGCACGCTAAGAGCTTGTGCGTCTTCCGTCCTGCGCGGTGCGCGGCGGAGGAGGCTGTTGTTCGGTCGGGCTGAGGGGCCTTGAAGAGCCCCTCTCGCTAACCCTGGCTTCGCGCCCCGCTCCGAAGGGAGAGGGGACTTTGAAGCTGCGGAGTTCTGGCGGTGCCTCGGAGCGAGGCCGCGCTAGGCGCCTGGTAGGTCGGAGCCCCTGAGCGTACGACTGTACGTGATGGGGGCCGACCTGCCGGGCAACGACGCGCGGACCGTTCCGAGGACCGCTTACCCCCTTATTGGCAGGCTTCGCAATCAGGATTGTCGATGCTGCAGGCTTGCGGAACCGGAGCCGGCTGCGGCTCGGCAGCAGCGGCTTGCAGGCCTTCGTTGCCACCGGCCGACACGGCGTTGAGCTTGCCGGTGTTGATGGTGGACTTCTCGGTGCTGGTAGCGGCCAGTGCACGGAGGTAGTAGGTGGTCTTCAGACCACGGAACCAGGCCATGCGGTAGGTCACGTCCAGCTTCTTGCCCGAGGCGCCGGCGATGTAGAGGTTCAGGGACTGGGCCTGATCGATCCACTTCTGGCGGCGGCTGGCGGCGTCGACGATCCACTTGGTCTCGACTTCGAAGGCGGTGGCGTACAGGTCTTTCAGGTCTTGCGGGATGCGCTCGATCTGCTGCACGGAGCCGTCGTAGTACTTCAGGTCGTTGACCATGACCGGGTCCCACAGGCCGCGCACTTTCAGGTCGCGAACCAGGTAGGGGTTGATCACGGTGAACTCGCCGGAGAGGTTCGATTTCACGTACAGGTTCTGGTAGGTCGGCTCGATGGACTGCGATACGCCGGTGATGTTGGCGATGGTCGCGGTCGGCGCGATGGCCATGATGTTCGAGTTACGGATGCCTTTCTGTACGCGGGCACGTACCGGAGCCCAGTCGAGGGATTCGGTCAGGTCGACGTCGATGTACTTCTGGCCACGGGCTTCGATGAGGATCTGCTGGGAGTCCAGGGGCAGGATGCCTTTGGACCACAGGGAGCCTTCGAAGGTCTCGTAGGCGCCACGCTCGTCGGCCAGGTCACAGGAAGCCTGGATGGCGAAGTAGCTCACCGCTTCCATGGACTTGTCGGCGAACTCGATGGCAGCGTCCGAACCGTAGGCGATGTGCTGCAGGTACAGCGCGTCCTGGAAGCCCATGATGCCCAGGCCAACCGGGCGGTGCTTGAGGTTCGAGTTGCGAGCCTGCGGGACCGAGTAGTAGTTGATGTCGATAACGTTATCGAGCATGCGCACGGCGGTCTTCACGGTCTTCTCGAGCTTGGCGGTGTCCAGCTTGCCGTCGACGATGTGGTTGACCAGGTTGATCGAGCCCAGGTTGCAGACCGCGATCTCGTCCTTGTTGGTGTTCAGGGTGATCTCGGTGCACAGGTTCGAGCTGTGGACCACGCCCACGTGCTGCTGCGGGCTGCGCAGGTTGCACGGGTCCTTGAAGGTCAGCCACGGGTGGCCGGTCTCGAAGAGCATGGAGAGCATCTTGCGCCACAGGTCTTTGGCCTGGACGACCTTGAACACCTTGATCTTGTTGTACTCGGTCAGGGCTTCGTAATACTCGTAGCGCTCTTCGAAGGCCTTGCCGGTCAGATCGTGCAGGTCCGGAACTTCGGACGGGGAGAACAGGGTCCACTTGCCGTCGTCGAAGACGCGCTTCATGAACAGGTCCGGAATCCAGTTCGCGGTATTCATGTCGTGGGTGCGGCGACGGTCGTCACCGGTGTTCTTACGCAGCTCGAGGAATTCCTCGATGTCCAGGTGCCAGGTTTCCAGGTAGGCGCAGACGGCGCCCTTGCGCTTGCCACCCTGGTTGACGGCGACGGCGGTGTCGTTCACCACTTTGAGGAACGGAACCACGCCCTGGGACTTGCCGTTGGTGCCCTTGATGTAGGAGCCCAGCGCGCGGACCGGAGTCCAGTCGTTGCCCAGGCCGCCTGCGAATTTGGACAGCATGGCGTTGTCGTGGATGGCGTTGTAGATGCCCGACAGGTCGTCCGGAACGGTGGTCAGGTAGCAGCTGGAGAGCTGCGGACGCAGGGTGCCGGCGTTGAACAGGGTCGGGGTCGACGACATGTAGTCGAACGAGGAGAGCAGGTTGTAGAACTCGATGGCGCGAGCTTCACGGTCTTTCTCTTCGATGGCCAGGCCCATGGCCACGCGCATGAAGAAGACCTGCGGCAGTTCGAAACGGATGCCGTCCTTGTGGATGAAGTAGCGGTCGTACAGGGTCTGCAGGCCGAGGTAGGTGAACTGCTGGTCGCGCTCGTGGTTGATCGCGGCGCCCAGTTTGGCCAGGTCGTAGCCCTTGAGTTTGCTGTCGATCAGCTCGAACTCGGAGCCTTTCTCTACATAGGCAACCAGGGCCTGTGCGTAGAGGTCAGCCATCTCGTGGTGAGTGGCGCTCTCGGCGACGCCCAGGAAGCCCAGGGCTTCGGCGCGCAGGGTGTCCATCAGCAGGCGGGCGGTGACGTAGGAGTAGTTCGGCTCGCGCTCGACCAGGGTACGGGCAGTCATCACCAGGGCGGTGTTGACGTCCTTCTCGGCGACGCCGTCGTACAGGTTCTTCAGGGTTTCGCGTTCGATCAGGGCGCCATCGACTTCGGCCAGGCCTTCGCAGGCTTCGCGGATGATGGTTTGCAGGCGGCCCATGTCCAGCGGCTGGGTGCTGCCGTCGGCCTTGGTGATGCGGATGCTCGGGTGCGGCTGGGCGATGTCGCTGGCGACGCCGGCGGTCTTGCGCTCATTGGCACGGGCTTCGCGGTAGATCACGTAGTCGCGGGCGACTTTCTGCTCGCCGGCGCGCATCAGGGACAGTTCGACCTGGTCCTGGATTTCTTCGATGTGGATGGTGCCACCGGAGGGCATGCGGCGCTTGAAGGTCGCGGTGACCTGTTCGGTCAGGCGGCGCACGGTCTCATGGATGCGCGACGAGGCGGCGGCGGTGCCGCCTTCCACGGCGAGGAACGCCTTGGTGATGGCTACGGTGATCTTGTCATCGGTGTAGGGAACTACGGTGCCGTTGCGCTTGATCACGCGCAGCTGGCCGGGCGCAGTGGCAGCCAGATCCTGAGCGGATTCGGCGGCCTGCGGCGCGTTGGCCTGCGGGTTCTCGCGAGTGGTGTCGATTTGCATGGGTGGTTGTCTCCACGTTCTCGTAATTTGGTGTGTTGCTGACGCCGGGGCGCCGTTGCGAAATAAAGAGCAAAAAGAGCGGTAGCTCGCGGATGCAGCCGCAAGCGGGAATTCTTCTGGAACAGGGGGAATGACCCGAAGCGCCTCCCTGGCCCAACTCGGGTGCCGGCTTTACGGGCCGGGACCACAATACCTAGTGGTGTTGAACGTTACGTTGCAACACCCGTACCGCATTTCCATCGACATGAATCGCTCCTTGCGGGCGGGACCGCCTGGCACATCAGTACGTCTGGAATACGTTGTGGTGGAACCGGAGGAGCCGTGGAACAGGCTCGGGATTTCGACTTTCTTCTTGTGTCCGGTTCGCTGCTGCAACCCCAAGATGTAGGGGTATACCGCAACGGGGATACAAGATAATGCGCTATGGGGGTGTTTGCAAGGCGGGGAGGCGGGGAAAAGCTGTGGATAAAATGTGCATGGAATGTGTGTGAAGCGGGGTAACTCGCGCTATCCCTGATGCTGTCTGCCTTTCACCGTTCGTCGTGGTCGGCGACAGATTTTTCACACGCGTGGGAGGCGCTGCGCGGAGAGGAACACTACCACAATATGTAGTGTTTCTGGGGCAGCAGCCCTTGACCTTTTCGCGCAATGCCTGTTTACGCCGTTTGCGTGCGGCAGCGCTGGCAATCTGGCTACAATGCCGGCCGCTTTTGCGGGCTCTCTATAGTAAGGGGGCCCGTGCTCGCTCATGGCGCATCAGGAGGCAAGGTGGAACAAGAAGCGCGCATTCTCATCGTCGAGGACGACCAGCGACTGGCCGAGTTGACCCAGGATTACCTGGAGAGCAACGGCCTGGCGGTGTCCATCGAGTCCCATGGCGGCAAGGCGGTGGAGCGTGTACTGGCCGAGCGGCCGGACCTGGTGGTGCTCGACCTGATGCTGCCGGGTGAGGATGGGCTGTCCATCTGCAAGCGCCTGCGTCCGGACTACGACGGGCCGATCCTGATGCTCACCGCGCGCACCGACGACATGGACCAGGTGCAGGGCCTGGAGATGGGCGCCGACGACTACGTGTGCAAACCGGTGCGCCCGCGCGTGCTGCTGGCGCGGATCCGCGCCCTGCTGCGCCGCAGTGAGCCGGCCGAAGCTGCGCCGGCGGTGAGCGGCAAGCGCCTGACCTTCGGCAAGCTGGTGATCGACAACGCCATGCGCGAGGCCTGGTTGGACGAGCAGACCATCGAGCTGACCAGCGCCGAGTTCGACTTGCTCTGGCTGCTGGCGGCCAACGCTGGACGCATTCTCTCCCGAGAGGAAATCTTCAATTCCCTGCGCGGCATCGAGTACGACGGCCAGGACCGCTCCATCGACGTTCGCATCTCGCGCATCCGTCCGAAGATCGGCGACGACCCGATGCACCCGCGCCTGATCAAGACGGTGCGCAGCAAGGGCTACCTGTTCGTCGGGGAACTCTGAGCCGTGAGCGCCGTGCCACCGTTCCCTGAGCTGCACGGCGAACGCTTCCGCCTGCGGGCTTTCACCGATGCTGACCAGCCGGCGGTGTTCCGCGCGCTGTCGCATCCCGAGGTGATCCGCTACTACGGCGTCTCCTACGCGACGCTGGAAGCCACCCGCGAGCAGATGGAATGGTTCGAGCGCATCTATAAGGAAAGCAGCGGCATCTGGTGGGCGATCTGCCGGCCGAACGCCCCCGAGGACATCCTCGGCGGCTGCGGCTTCAACAACTGGCAGCAGGAACATCGCCGCCTGGAGCTGGGCTACTGGTTGCTGCCTGAGCATTGGGGGCAGGGTGTGATGAGCGAATGCCTGCCGCTGATCTTCCGCCACGCCTTCCGAGAAATGAACGTGCACCGCATCGAGGCCGAGGTGGAAACGGAGAACCTTGCCAGCGGCCGCCTGCTGCTGCGCCAGGGGTTCACGCTGGAAGGCCGGCGCCGCGAGTGCGAGGTGAAGGACGGTGCGTTCCTCAGCCTGGACAACTACGGGTTGCTCAACTCGGAGGAGGCAGGGTGAGTCCGTTGCTCGGGCCTGCCCTCACCCCAACCCTCTCCCAGGGGGAGAGGGGGCCGTCCGTGCGAGCTGCCGATTCGGTGTTGTCCTGTCGTGATCGATGCCAGCCGAGCCATTCGAGCAGGGCGCCAATCTTCACGCGTACTCCGCACAGTCCCCTCTCCCTCTGGGAGAGGGCTAGGGTGAGGGTGCTCCCAGCCTGCACCGTGTCACCCCGGAACAGCCCTCAATGAAATCCATCTTCCTGCGCATCTACGGCGGCATGCTGTTGACCCTGGTGGCGGTCGCCGCGCTGGCGGTTTTGACGTTGCACCTGGTCAACGACGTGCGTGGTGAGCGCTACCGCGAGGACCTGGCGCGCGGCACCTTCCGCCTGATGGCGGATGAGTTGCTGCCCATGAGCGAGGTGGACCGCAAGCGTGCGCTGAGCCAGTGGAGCCGCCTGCTGGGCATCCCGCTGAAGCTCACCAGCCTGGACGCGCTGGGCATGGAAGGGCGCAGCCGGGCGCGGCTGATGAACGACCAGGTGCTGGTGCAGGCCGGTGCGCCCCATGAAGTGAAGGTGATGACCCAGGTGAGCGCAGCGGAAGGGCTGGTCCTCACCGGCGAGGTGGAGCAGGTCAGCGAGCAGCTGGCGCGCGCCACCATCTACCTGCTGATGGACGAGCTCAAGCGCTACCCGGCCAGCGAGCAGCCCTATCACCTGGCGCGCATCGTCCGCGACAAGCGTTTCGGCTTCGAGGTGCACCTGCTGCGTCTGAAGGAAGTCGATCTGGACGACGACCAGAGCCGTCGTGTGGAGGAGGGCGACACGGTGATGGCGCTGGGCAAGGGCGGCGATTCGATCCGCGTGCTCTCGGGCATCCTCGACACTCCCTGGGTGCTGGAGCTGGGGCCGATCTACCAGATGAACCCGTACCCGCCGCAGCTGCTGACGATCATCGTGGTCGTCGCGCTGACGCTGATCGGCCTGACGCTGTACCTACTGATCAGTGGCTTGGAGCAACGCCTGCGCGGCCTCGAATCCGCCGCCACGCGCATCGCCCGCGGCAGCCTGGATACCCGCGTGGAAGTGCGCGGCGCGGACTCGGTGGGGCGCCTCGCCGGGGCCTTCAACCACATGGCTGAACAGCTGCACCTGTTGCTGACGGTGCAGCGCGAACTGGTGCGCGCGGTGTCCCACGAGCTGCGCACGCCGGTGGCGAGGCTGCGCTTCGGGTTGGAGATGATCGAGTCCGCGGAGACCGACAAGGCCCGGCGCAAGTACATGGAAGGCATGGATGGCGACATCCAGGACCTCGACCAACTGGTGGACGAGATGCTCACCTACGCGCGGCTGGAGCAGGGCTCGCCGGCGCTGAGCTACCAGCGGATCGAGCTGGGCGCGCTGGTGGAGCAGGTGGTGTCGGAGATCGCCCCGCTGCGTCGGGAAATCACCGTCACCTGTGAGGCGGGTGCGCTGGTGCCGTTCGACCAGGGCAGCTGGATCGAGGCCGAGCCGCGTTACCTGCATCGCGCGCTGCAGAACCTGATGACCAACGCGCTGCGCTACGCCGAAGGGCGGGTGCGGATCAGTTACCGGGTGAGCGTGGACCGCTGCCAGGTGGACGTGGAAGACGACGGCCCCGGCGTGCCGCAATCGCAGTGGCACCGGCTGTTCCAGCCGTTCTTCCGAGCCGACGACAGCCGCGCGCGGGTTACTGGCGGGCATGGGCTCGGGCTGTCCATCGTGCGGCGGATCATCCACTGGCACGGCGGCCGCGCACAGATCGCCAAAAGCGAGGTGCTGGGTGGCGCGTGCTTCACGCTGATGTGGCCACGCCGCCAGGCGCTGAAGGTTGATGACGATATTTGACCTTTTGGTCAGGAAATGCAGAATGCTTCCAGGCATTCGCCCTCCCATGGCGCTCCTGCTCCGTACGGATTCCTCGCACTGATATTGCTATCCCATGAGGGGTATTGCAGAGTCGCCTCGGTCGTTATGTAATTTTGGTTATAGCGAGCGTACAGGCGATTCATCGGCCGGGTCGACGCTTGAGAACAACACTCACTGGAGCTCACGATGAAACACCGCCTCGCAAGCTTGTCCCTGCTGGTCGCTGCCTGCTTCACCCTGCACGCGGCCGTGGCCGATGAAGTGCAGGTCGCCGTCGCTGCCAACTTCACCGCGCCGATCCAGGCGATCGCCAAGGACTTCGAGCAGGACACAGGCCACAAGCTGGTCGCAGTTTACGGCGCCACCGGCCAGTTCTACACCCAGATCAAGAACGGCGCGCCGTTCGAGGTCTTCCTCGCCGCCGACGACAGCACGCCGAAGAAGCTCGAAGCGGAGAAGGAAATCGTCCCCGGTTCGCGCTTCACTTATGCCGTGGGCACCCTGGCGCTGTGGTCGGCGAAGGAGGGCTATGTCGATGCCAGGGGCGAGGTGCTGAAGAAGAACGAGTACCAGCACCTGTCCATCGCCAACCCGAAAGCCGCTCCTTACGGCCTGGCCGCCACCCAGGTGATCGACAAGCTCGGCTTGAAAGACAAGGTTGCCGGCAAGATCGTCGAAGGCCAGAACATCACCCAGGCCTTCCAGTTCGTCTCCACCGGCAACGCGGAGCTGGGCTTCGTGGCGTTGTCGCAGATCTACAAGGATGGCAAGGTGACCAGCGGTTCCGCCTGGATCGTCCCGGCCGAGCTGCATGACCCGATCCGCCAGGACGCCGTGATCCTCAACAAGGGCAAGGACAGCGCCGCCGCCAAGGCGCTGGTCGAGTATCTGAAGGGGCCTAAGGCCGCTGCGGTGATCAAGTCCTACGGTTACGAACTCTAAGCCCTTAAGGAATCGCGATGCCCCTCACGCAGGAGGATTTCCTGGCCATCCGGCTCACCATCGAGCTGGCTGCCCTGAGCACATTGATCCTCCTGCTGATTGGCACGCCGATCGCCTGGTGGCTGTCGCGCACCCGCTCCTGGCTGAAAGGTCCGTTGGGAGCGGTGGTGGCGCTGCCGCTGGTGCTGCCGCCGACGGTGATCGGCTTCTACCTGCTGATCACCATGGGCCCCCACGGCGTCATCGGCCAGGCGACCGAGAGCCTGGGGCTGGGGCGTCTGCCGTTCACCTTCGCCGGGCTTGTGGTGGGTTCGGTGTTCTATTCGCTGCCCTTCGTGGTGCAGCCGTTGCAGAACGCCTTCGAGGTCATCGGTAACAAACCGCTGGAGGCCGCCGCGACCTTGCGCGCTAGCCCCCTGGATACCTTCTTCTCCGTGGTCCTGCCGCTGGCGCGGCCGGGCTTCATCACTGCCAGCATCCTCGGCTTCGCTCACACGGTGGGCGAGTTCGGCGTGGTGCTGATGATCGGTGGCAACATCCCGGGCAAGACTCGCGTGGTGTCGGTGCAGATATTCGATCACGTCGAGGCCATGGAGTACGCCCAGGCGCACTGGCTGGCCGGCGGCATGGTGATCTTCTCCTTCTTCGTCCTGCTGGTGCTCTATGCGAGCCGCCGCAGCCGCTCGGCCTGGACCTGAGGTGGGCATGTCGCCAGAGCTTTCCGCGCGTGCCATCGAGGCCCGCTTCCAGATCGCCTATTCGGGCTTCAGCCTGGACGTCGACCTGCAACTGCCAGGCAAGGGCGTGAGCGCGCTGTTCGGCCATTCCGGCTCCGGCAAGACCACCTGCCTGCGCTGCGTGGCGGGTCTGGAGCGTGCGCCGCTCGGCCGGCTGGTGGTGAACGGCGAGGTCTGGCAGGACAGCGCAACGGGCGTATTCCTGCCGCCGCACAAACGGGCACTGGGCTATGTGTTCCAGGACGCCAATCTGTTCGAACACCTGTCGGTGAAGCGCAACCTCATCTACGGCATGAAGCGCGTGCCGCGCGACCAGCACCGAGTCGAGCTGGACCAGGCCACCGAGCTGCTGGGCATCGGTCATCTGCTGGAGCGCATGCCGGGTCACCTCTCCGGCGGCGAACGCCAGCGTGTCGGCATGGCCCGCGCGTTGCTGACCAGCCCCCGCCTGCTGCTGATGGACGAGCCGCTGGCGGCGCTGGACCTCAAGCGCAAGGCGGAAATCCTGCCGTACCTGGAGCGCCTGCACGACGAGCTGGATATCCCGATTCTCTACGTCAGCCACTCGCCGGATGAAGTCGCGCGACTGGCCGATCACCTGGTGCTGCTGGACCAGGGCAAGGCCATCGCCAGCGGCCCGGTGGTGGAAACCCTGGCGCGCACCGACTTGCCCATCTCCCACCTGGAAGACGCTGGCGTAGTGATCGACGGCCGGGTGCTGGGGCACAACGCCGACTACGGCCTGCTGACCCTGGCGCTGCCGCACTGCGAGCAGCACATCCGCCTAGCCCACGCGCCGATGGAAAAGAGCAGGGCGCTGCGCATCAAGGTGCAGGCACGGGACGTCAGCCTGAGCCTGGAACCGGCGGCCCACAGCAGCATCCTCAACGTGCTGCCAGCGACCGTTGTCGAGATGGTGCCGACGGACAACCCGGCGCACCTGCTGGTGAAGCTGGACGTGGCCGGCACGCCGCTGCTGGCACGGATCACCCGTTACTCCCACGACCAGCTCGGCCTGCACACCGGCCAGGCGGTGTGGGCGCAGATCAAGTCGGTGGCGTTGCTGGGCTGAGTCTGGCTGCTCTTCGTAGTCTGTAGGGCGGATAACGCTGGCGCGTTATGCGCCCTACGCAAGCGCAGGGTGGCGCGTTCCGGGAGATTAGCGCCTGGCTCTCAGTCGGCTCGCTGGCTGTCGTTGATCGCGGGGATGGCGACGAGGCTCAGCAGGCGATCAGCGAACAGGCTGAACTGCCCGGCGATCTCTTTGCCGTGGTGCCATTCCTCCGACAGGTCGGTCAGCAGGCGCAGCCGCGCATGCCCTCCGGCGGACCAACTGAGCAGCTCGGCATGCTCGAAGTAGAAGCGCTTGCGCACCAGCGGGAAGAGCGCCTTGAACAGGCTTTCCTTGAGGGAGAAGGTGAGGGTGACCTGCAATGCCGCCTGCTTTGGATCCAGACGTGCCAGCTCATCCGGCGTGAGGATTTCCCCGGCCAGCCGTTCCGCACGGGCGGTTTCCAGGCGGGTCTCCACGTCCAGGCCCAGCCCGCGCCAGTGGCTGTCTCGCGCGACGATGGCCGCCGCCCAGCCGTCGCCGTGGGTGATCGAGCCACAGAAGCCCGCCGGCCAGATCGGTGCGCGCTCATCGTCCGTGCCCGGCACCCAGGCCGCCGAGCCTGCCGCCAGCAAGGCGGCGCGGGCACAGATGCGCCCGGCCAAATATTCGGCCTGGCGCTTGGCGACGGAGCGCTGGATGTTGGCCGGCGCCTCGACCCGGCTAAGGGAGAAGTCGTCAACCTGCAAACGCTGGCGGTCGAAGCGGGTACTGCGCAAGTGGCAGCCCGCCAGCGGCGTGGGCAAGGGCCAATCGGCGTCGAGTGGGGTGCAGAAATCGGGGAGGGAGGTCATGGGAATATTCTGCCGCGCCAGAACGTGGCTCACCAGTCACGCGGCACTTACATTCGTTTGCAAACCTTCACCAAAGGCGTACGGACTCGTCCGACAAGCTTTGTCACACTGCGCGCCGCGTTCCCAAGGGGACGCAGGTGAGGTTGTTGTTGGAGTGCCGTCAAGGCGGGCTCTGACCTTTGACACTTGATTGAGTGCGGGAGCCCGAATGGGCTCCCGTTTTTTATTGCCCGCGTTTTATTACGCGTCGGGTTTTACGTCGAAGATTTCCTTGAAGAACGCCTGCAGGTCCGCCCAGGACTTCTGGTCGGCGGTCTTGTCGTAGCCCACATCCAGGCCGTGGCCCTTGTGCTTGTCGGCGTCCGGGCTGGTGAAGCTGTGCTTGGCGCCGGGCTGGATCACCAGCTTGTAGTCGGCCTTGGCGTTGTCCATTTCGGTCTTGAATGCCGCAACGCTCTCGGCCGGCACCAGGGTGTCTGCGCCGCCGTGCTCGACCAGGATCTTCGTCTTGATCTGCCCCGGCTGCGCCGGTGTCTC
Source organism: Pseudomonas sp. PDM18 (assembly GCF_014852585.1). Lineage (GTDB taxonomy): Bacteria > Pseudomonadota > Gammaproteobacteria > Pseudomonadales > Pseudomonadaceae > Pseudomonas. The sequence goes on from NZ_JACVBX010000004.1 coordinate 322,201, forward strand.
GGTCGCCAGCACGCCGTGGAAACTGGCCACGCCGGCCAGCGGCAGCCCGGCGCGGGCCATGTCCAGCACCACCTTGCCGCCGAAGCAGTAACCGATGGCGGCGATCTTGCTCGGGTCGGTCTGCGGCTGTTTCTTCAGCAGCTCCAGCCCGGCCTGGAAACGCGCCCTGGCGGCGTCGGCATTCTTCAGCGCCTCGGCCATGAAGGCTTTGGCATCGTTGGGGTGGTCGGTGTGCTTGCCCTCGCCGTACATGTCGATGGCCAGGGCGCTGTAGCCCAGTTCGGCGAGCTGCCGCGCGCGGCTTTTCGCGTAGTCGTTCAGGCCCCAGAATTCGTGGACGACGATGACGCCGGGACGGATGCCGGACTTGGCGTCGTCGTAGGCGAAGTAGCCGATCATCTTCGTGCCGTCAGTAGATTCGTAGGGGATTTCCTGGGTCTTGATCGCAGCTGAAGCGCTGGCCGCGAAGGCGAACAGCAGCAGGGCGGTGAGCAGGCGCATGATGGTTCTCCGTGGCGTTGGCCGTGGCGATGTCGGATGGCGGAATCCAAGAAGATAGCCGGTGATGGGAAAAACGCCCGCGAGGTGTGCCCGCAGCCGCTCAAGGGCGCACCTGTCGGTCGATATTCAGATAGCCGGATGAGTGAAAAGTCCGACAGCCTCGTCTACCCTTGCGACCATGTCCTGACCCGCGAAGCGATAGGCCGATGTTGGACCTGAGCACCTGGAATCTGACCATTCCCCAACGCGGCCCGGCCGCGACCATTTCCACGGCGAAACTCGGCCGTAACTACGAGAGCCCGTACTTCCGCCGCAGCGCCGATGGCGTGGTGTTCTGGGTGCCGGTGAACGGCGCCCATACCAGCGGCAGCGAATATCCCCGTACCGAACTGCGCGAGACCAAGCCCGATGGCCGCCTGGTCACCTGGCGCTATCCGCTGGCGGAGAACCTGATGGTCGCGACCCTGCGCGTGGAGGCCGTGCCCTCCAGCCGGCGCATGGTGATCGGGCAGATCCACAGCAACGGCAGCGGCAGCGCCGAGGCCCTGCCGCTGGTCAAGCTGGTCTACCAGCTGCGCCTGGACAAGGCGCGGGTACAGGCGCTGGTTCGCGATCGGCCCGACGACATCACCACGCGCACCTATACCGTCTATGAAGGCATTCCGCTGGGCGATACCTTTACCTACCGCCTGGGCGTGTCCAGCAGCGGGGTGCTGAGCGTGCAGGTCGAAGGCGGCCAGGTCAGCCAGCAACTGGATACGAAATGGGCCTACCAGGGCCTGTACTTCAAGGCAGGGCTCTACCTGCAGGACAATCGCGGGCCCGCCAGCGAGGGCGGGCGCGCCACCTTCACCGATCTGAGCATTCGACACCAATGAAGACTTCTTCCATCGCGCGTCGCGCTTGCCTGGCCTTGTCCCTGCTGCTGCCGGCGGCACTGGCGCAGGCCGCGCCGGGCGACGATTTCGGCGCCTGCCTGAACCGCCTGCAGGGCGCCGCCCAGGCCAAGGGCGTCAGCGCCGCCAGCTTCGCGCAGTTCACCAAGGGCCTGCAGCCGGATTTGAGCGTGCTGCCGCTGCTCGATTTCCAGCCCGAGTTCACCACGCCGATCTGGGATTACCTGGCCGGTCTGGTGGATGACCAGCGCGTCGCCGACGGCAAGGCGCGCATGGCCGAGCACGCCGAGTTGCTGCGCAAGATCGCAGCGCGTTACCAGGTCGCCCCGGCGACTGTGGTTGCGGTGTGGGGCGTGGAGAGCGATTTCGGCCGCATCACCGGCAAGCGCCCGCTGCTGGTGTCGCTGTCGACGCTGTCCTGCTACGGGCGGCGCCAGTCGTTTTTCCAGGGCGAGTTCTTCGCCACCCTCAAGCTGCTGCAGCAGGGCGATATCCGCGACAGCGGCATCACCGGTTCCTGGGCCGGCGCCTTCGGCCAGACGCAATTCATGCCCTCGACCTACGCGCGCATCGCCGAGGACTTCGACGGCGACGGCCACCGCGACCTGGTGGGCAGCACCGCCGACGCCCTGGCGTCCACTGCCAATTACCTGCGCAAGGCCGGCTGGCGCGAAGGGCAGCCCTGGGGCTACGAGGTGAAACTGCCGGCCGGCTTCGATGCCTCGCAGGCCGGGCGCACCAAGCGCCGCGCGCTGTCTGACTGGACCAGCCGCGGTGTGACGCGTATCGATGGCAAGCCGATCCCGAGCATCGACTCCAAGGCAGCGATCCTGCTGCCGGCCGGCGCCAACGGGCCGGCCTTCCTGGTGCTGCGCAATTACGACGCGATCTACTCCTACAACGCGGCGGAAAGCTACGCGCTGGCCATCGCCCTGCTGTCCGACCGCCTGCGCGGCGAGCCGGGCCTGCGCACGCCCTGGCCGACCGATGATCCGGGCCTAAGCCGTGCTCAGCGCAAGGAACTGCAGGAGTTGCTGATCAAGCGCGGCTATGACATCGGTCAGCCCGACGGAATGATCGGCGACGTGACGCGCAAGGCGATCCAGCAGGAGCAGAACAAGCGCGGTATGACGCCGGCGGACGGGCGCGCCGGGCAGAAGATTCTCAAGGCGCTCAGGGGCGGCTAGCCGACACTGCCTGTTTGCCCCGCAAGACAGAGGCCCCGGTCTGCCGGGGTCTCTGCTTTCTTGGCTGTGACGTCTCCTGCTGATGTTCGCCGGCGAGTACTGTTCGCGAGCAAGCTCGCTCCTACAGTCTCACCCTCGCGCCTGGGCGGCTTTTCGTAGGAGCGAGCTTGCTCGCGAACCTGCGGATTCGGTGGGGGCGGCAGGTTGATGGCGGGCGGAGGATGTTCCTACAGGATCAAGAGTCCCTCACCCTAGCCCTGGCTGCGCGCCCCGCTCCGAAGGGAGAGGGGACCGATCGGTGCAGGAGAAAACTACAGCATCAGCCGGTACTATCGGCCCCCTCTCCAGCAAGCGGGAGAGGGGGCTGTTCGGTGCAGGATGAAACTATGGCGTCAGCTGGCACGATCACACCGTAGGGCGGATAACCCGGAACGGGTTATCCGCCGATGGCCTCGCGGCGGATAACGCTGGCGCGTTATGCGCCCTACGCTCATTGGAGCGGGGTACGCAGCCAAGCTCCCGCAGAGCAGCCCCATCACGGGCAGGAAACGCGCCCACGCCTGCCCACCTCACTGCCAGCCCTTCACCCCGCTCATGTCCGGCAGGTGGTGGGCGATACCCTTGTGGCAGTCGATACAGGTCGCCGCGCCGGAGGCCAAAGCGGTGGAGTGCATCTGCCGCGCGCGCTGGCTCTGGCGGGTGAAATCCATGAACTGGAAGTTGTGGCAGTTGCGGCACTCCAGCGAGTCGTTGGCCTTGAGCCGCGCCCATTCGTGCTCGGCCAGCTCGCGGCGATGGTCGAGGAATTTCTCGCGGGTGTTGATGGTGCCGAAGATCTTGCCCCAGACCTCCTTGGAGGCCTGCATCTTGCGCGCGATCTTGTCGGTCCACTGGTGCGGCACATGGCAGTCCGGGCAGGTGGCGCGCACGCCGGAGCGGTTGCTGTAGTGGATGGTGTCCTTGAGCTCGACGAAAACGTTGTCGCGCATCTCATGGCAGGACGTGCAGAAGGCTTCGGAGTTGGTCGCTTCCAGCGCGGTGTTGAAGCCGCCCCAGAAGATGATTCCGGCCACGAACCCGGCCAGCGTCAGGAAGCCCAGGCTGTAGTGCACGCTGGGTCGGCGCAGGACGCGCCAGTAGCCCGAAAGCCAGGCGAACAGAGCTTTCATGGCGCCTCCTCAGGGGTTGCCGGTCGACGTGCCAGCGGCCGCGTCGTGCTGCAGGATGGTATCGATGTCCTCGAAGGTGTTGCCCACCAGCGGCTTCACGTCCTTCTGCGGGACATGGCACTGCACGCAGAAATAGCGTCGCGGCGCCACGGCGGCCAGTGGCTGGCCGTCGCGATCCATGTAGTGGGTGATGCTGATCATCGGCGCTTGTACCCGGGCGCTGTTGGCGCGGCTGTGGCAGGACAGGCACTTGTTGCTGTTGGTATCGATGCGGTAGCCGACGATGGTGTGCGGGATGGTCGGCGGCTGCTCGGGATAGTTGCGCTCGCGCCGGATATCCTTGTTCTCGTCGGTGGCCAGCGGCGGAGCCGGGCGGTCCTGGGTGAGGGTGCCGCCAGCGCGGCGGCCGTCGGGAGCCGGGGCGTCCAGCGGATAGCTGACGTCGGCGGCCGGCGCCGGGAGGGCGAAAAGCAGCAGGAGCAGGGCGGGCAGTGTCGGTTTCATCGCGCGTTCCTCAGGCCAGGCTGACCAGTTCGATGCGCACCGCGCATTTCTTGTAGTCGGTCTGCTTGGAGATCGGGTCGGTGGCGTCCAGCGTGACCTTGTTGATCAGCTTGTTGGCATCGAAGAAGGGCACGAACACCAGCCCCTGCGGCGGTTTGTTGCGCCCGCGGGTTTCGATGCGCGCGCGGATTTCGCCGCGCCGGCTGATCACCTTCACCTCGCTGCCGCGGCGCATCTTCAGGTCGCGCGCGTCGTCTGGGTGCATGTACACCACAGCGTCGGGCACCGCCTTGTACAACTCGGGCACGCGCTGGGTCATGCTGCCGGTGTGCCAGTGTTCGAGCACGCGGCCGGTGGATAGCCAGAACGGGTAGTCCTTGTCCGGCGCTTCCGCCGGCGGCTCGTAGGGCAGGGCGAAGATGATCGCCTTCTTGTCCGGGTAGCCGTAGAACTGCAGGCCGCTGCCCTTGGCCACATAGGGGTCGTAGCCTTCGCGGTAGCGCCAGCGGGTTTCCTTGCCGTCTACCACCGGCCAGCGCAGGCCGCGTGCCTCGTGGTAGGCGTCGAAGGGCGCGAGGTCATGGCCGTGGCCACGGCCGAAGCTGGCGTATTCCTCGAACAGGCCCTTCTGGATGTAGAAGCCGAAGGCCTTGGCCTCGTCGTTCTCGAAGCCCTTGGCGATCTGCTCGCCGCCGAAGGCGTCGACCTGGCCGTTCTTGAAGAGCACCTCATAGAGCGTCTTGCCCTTGAGCGCCGGCGCCTTGGCCAGCAGCTCGGCGGGCCAGACCTCGTCGGTGGTGAAGCGCTTGGAGAATTCCACCAGTTGCCAGAGGTCGGATTTTGCCTCGCCCGGCGCCTTCACCAACTGGTGCCAGAACTGCGTGCGGCGCTCGGCGTTGCCGTAGGCGCCTTCCTTTTCCACCCACATGGCGCTGGGCAGGATCAGGTCGGCGGCCTGGGCCGAGACCGTGGGGTAGACGTCGGAGACGATCACGAAGTTCTCCGGGTTGCGCCAGCCCGGCAGGACCTCCTGCATGATGTTCGGCCCGGCGTGCATGTTGTTGCAGACCTGGGTCCAGTAGACGTTGAGCACGCCATCCTTGAGCATCCGGCTCTGCTGCACGGCGTGGAAGCCGATCTTTTCCTGGATGGTGCCGGCGGGCACTTTCCAGATTTTCTCGGCTGTTTCACGGTGCTTGGGGTTGGTCACCACCAGGTCGGCCGGCAGGCGGTGGGCGAAGGTGCCCACCTCGCGGGCAGTGCCGCAGGCCGAGGGCTGGCCGGTAAGGGAGAAGGGGCTGTTGCCCGGCTCGCTGATCTTCCCGGTGAGCAGGTGGATGTTGTAGATCAGGTTGTTCGCCCAGACCCCGCGGGTGTGCTGGTTGAAGCCCATGGTCCAGAACGACACTACCTTGCGCTTCGGGTCGGCATACAGCTCGGCCAGGGCCTTGAGGCGCTCGGCCGGCACGCCGCTTTCCTTGGCGGTGCGTTCCAGGGTGTAGGGCTTGACGAAGGCGGCGAACTCGTCGAAGCCGATGTCGCTCCAGGTGTTGGCCTTGTCCGCATTCTTCGCCTGCTTCTCCAGCGGGTTGTCCGGTCGCAGGCCGTAGCCGATGTCTTCGGCGCCGTGGGCGAAGCGGGTGTGCTTGTCGACGAAGTCGCGGTTCACCGCGCCGCTTTCGATGATGTGGTTGGCGATGTAGTTGAGGATGTAGAGGTCGGTCTGCGGCTTGAACACCATGGGGATGTCCGCCAGGTCGAAGCTGCGGTGCTCGAAGGTGGAGAGCACGGCGACCTTGACCTGCCCCGCGCTCAGGCGGCGGTCGGTGACCCGCGACCAGAGCACTGGGTGCATCTCGGCCATGTTCGAACCCCAGAGCACGAAGGTGTCGGTGGCCTCGATGTCGTCGTAGCAGCCCATGGGTTCGTCCATGCCGAAGCTGCGCATGAAGCCCATCACCGCCGACGCCATGCAGTGCCGGGCGTTGGGATCGATGTTGTTACTGCGCAGGCCGGCCTTGAACAGTTTGTTGGCGGCATAGCCTTCCCACACCGTCCATTGCCCGGAGCCGAACATGCCCACGGAGGTGGGGCCCTTGGCCTTGAGCGCGGCCTTGAACTTCTCGGCCATGATGTCGAAGGCGGCGTCCCAGCTGATCGGTTGGAACTCCCCCTGCTTGTCGTACTTGCCGTCCTTCATGCGCAGCAGCGGGCGCGTCAGGCGGTCGCTGCCGTACATGATCTTGGACAGGAAGTAGCCCTTCACGCAGTTGATCCCGCGGTTGACCTCGGCCTTGATGTCGCCGTGGGTGGCGACCACCTTGCCGTCGCGGGTGGCGACCATCACGCTGCAGCCGGTGCCGCAGAAGCGGCAGGGCGCCTTGTTCCAGTCCAGGCGGGTCATGTCCGCCTCGGTGACCAGGTTGCTGGCGGAGCTCAGGATCGGCAGGCCGGCGGCGGCCGCGGCGATGGCGGCGGCATTGGCCTTGGCAAACTGGCGGCGAGTCAGGTTCATTGGGCACCTCCGGCCTGGGCAATCAGGGGGCTATCGGCGAGCTGCAAGGCTTCGGGCGAATCCACGATCTCGTGGTAGATGAGCACGGCGTTGAGCACGCCCGGCAGGTTCTGGATGGCGTTCAGGTTGTCGAGAATGCTGGCTTCGTGAGCCGCCTCCAGCACCACCACCAGCTTCCCCTGCGGGCTCTGCTGGTGAACTTCCAGACCCGGTAGGCGCAACAGATTGGCCTTCACGGCCTCCAGCAGTTTGGGGCGGGAGTGAACGATCAGGCTGGCGATCTGGATGCTCTCGGGCAACCGAGTCTCAGGCATGGGGAGCCTCGCGGTTCAGGTGGATGGCGTGGCCGGGGCAGGGCGCTACGCAGGCGCCGCAACCCGTGCACAGGGAAGGATCGAGTTGGGGCAGGGACGGTCCGCCGAGCTGCGGGCGGAAACGGATGGCACGCGGCTCGCAGGCGTCGTCGCAACTGCGGCAATGAATACCGGCGCGGGCCAGGCAGCGGTCGTCGATCTGTGCGCGCCAGGCGAAGGCCGGGCGGCCAAGGTCGAACAGCCCGGCCTCGCAGGCCTGTGCGCAGTCGCCGCACAGGCTGCAGCCGGTGTGGCTGAAATCCAGCTGCGGGTAGCCGCCATCGCCGATGCGCAGCACCTGCTCGGGGCAAGCGTCGACGCAGGCATTGCAGCGCGTGCAGCCTTCGAGGAATTCGCTGTCGGTGGCAGTCCATGGCGGGCGACGTACTTCAGGCGCACCGCCCAGGCGCCGCAACAGGGCACGACGGGCGAGCATGGCGGCGCACTACGACGGCGGGCCGGGCGGCCCCACCATCAGCTGGTACATCCATACGATGAAGCCGTAGCCACCGACGATGGCCACGGACAGCAGAGGGAACAGGCAGATCACGAGGAACAGGAACAGCCGGGTTTCCTTGCCTTTATCCGTGCCGGGTCCGGTCTCTTCAGTCATTAGGTCAGCCTCCCGCCAACGACTGGAATTGAGCCTAGTCCCTGCGCTGTGTGTGGGCAAAAGCCTACGTGCGTTATTCTTTTTTCATACAGCGATGTCGTTCAGCATTGGTTCAGCAGTCCGACAGGTTCGGTTCAGTGCCCTCTCCGTAACCTTCTCCCCGTCAACACATTACTGACCCCTACGGGAGAAACCCCATGAAAGCCATGAAGAAAATCGCCCTCGCCACTGCCATCCTCGGTGCCAGCGTCGCCGCTACCGCAGCTAACGCCGCCGACACCTTCGTCGGTATGACCTGGGGTGAAACCAGCAACAACATCCAGAAATCCGACGCGCTGAACCGCAACCTCGACAATCCGAAGTTCGACAGTGTGATCAACAACAGCGGCACCTGGGGCGTACGCGCCGGCCAGCAGATGGAGCAGGGCCGCTACTACATCACCTATGAAAACGTTTCCGATACCGAGAATGGCCTGAAGCTGCGCCAGCAGAACCTGCTCGGTAGCTACGACGCCTTCCTGCCGCTGGGCGACCAGGGCACCAAGCTGTTCGGCGGCGGCACCGCCGGCCTGGTCAAGCTGGAGCAGGACTCCAAGGGCTACAGCCGCGACAGCGATGTGGGTTACGCCATCGGCGCCCAAGCCGGTATCCTCCAGGAACTCGGCAAGAACGCATCTGTAGAAGGCGGCTACCGTTACCTGCGTACCAACGCGAGTACCGAGATGAGCCCGCACGGCGGTGGCAAGGTGGGATCCCTTGACCTGCACAGCAGCTCCCAGTTCTACCTGGGCGCCAACTACAAGTTCTGACCGGTAACGCAACCGGGCCGCGCGGCCCGGTTGCCTGACTCAGGGAGCACGCGCATGAAACTGCTGGTGGTGGAAGACGAGGCGCTGTTGCGCCATCACCTGTATACCCGGCTCGGCGAGCAAGGCCATGTGGTCGATGCCGTGGCCAACGCCGAAGAGGCGCTGTACCGCGCCGCCGAATATCATCACGATCTGGCAATGATCGACCTGGGCCTGCCGGGCATGAGCGGCCTGGACCTGATCCGCGAATTCCGCAGCCAGGGCAAGACCTTCCCCATTCTCATCCTCACCGCTCGTGGCAACTGGCAGGACAAGGTTGAAGGCCTGGCCGCCGGTGCCGACGACTACGTGGTCAAACCCTTCCAGTTCGAAGAGCTGGAGGCACGGCTGAACGCGCTGCTGCGCCGTTCCAGCGGCTTTGCGCAGTCGAGTATCGAGGCCGGCCCGCTGGTGCTGGACATCAACCGTAAACAGGCACTGGTCAACGGCGAATCGCTGCAACTGACCGCCTTCGAGTACCGCATCCTCGAGTACCTCATGCGCCATCACCAGCAGGTGGTGGCCAAGGAACGGCTGATCGAGCAGCTCTACCCGGACGACGATGAGCGCGACCCGAACGTCATCGAGGTGCTGGTCGGCCGCCTGCGCCGCAAGCTCGAGACCGCTGCGGGCTTCAAACCGATCGATACCGTGCGCGGCCAGGGCTACATCTTCAACGAGCTGTGCAAATGATCCGCTCGCTGCGGCTGCGGCTAATGATCGGTGCGGCGATTCTCGCCGTGCTGTTCATGGCGGCGCTGCTGCCGGCTCTCCAGCGTGCGTTCAGCATCGCCCTGGAGAACGCCATCCAGCAGCGCCTGGCGGCGGACGTGGCGACCCTGGTGTCCTCGGCGCGCATCGAGGGCAATGTCCTGAGCATGCCCGAGCACCTGCCGGTGGAGGACTTCAACCTCCCCGAGTCCAAGTTGCTGGGCTTCATCTACGACCAGTCCGGCAGGCTGGTGTGGCGCTCCACCTCGGCCCAGGACGAGAGCGTCAGTTACTCGCCCAAGTACGACGGCCTGATCGACGAGTTCACCCGCATCCGCGACGCCACCGGCCAGGAGTTCTTCGTCTACGACGTGGAGATCGACCTGCTCGGTGGCAAGCGTGCGGCCTACAGCATCGTCACCATGCAGCCGGAAAGCGAGTTCCGCGAGCTGGTCAGCGGCTTCCGCGACCAGCTCTACCTCTGGCTGGGGGGCGCGCTGCTGCTGTTGCTGGGCCTGTTGTGGCTCGGCCTCGGCTGGGGCTTCCGCTCCATGCGCGGCCTGCGTTCGGAACTGGACCAGATCGAGACCGGCGACCGCGAGCGCCTGAGTGACGATCACCCCGCCGAGATGCTGCGCCTGACCGACTCGGTGAACCGCCTGCTGGAAAGCGAGCGCGCCCAGCGCGAGCGCTATCGCAACTCCCTGGGCGACCTTGCCCACAGCCTGAAGACGCCGCTGGCGGTGCTGCAGGGCGTCAGCGAAACCCTCGCCGACGAGCCGAAGAACCGCGAGCAGGTGCAGGTGCTGCAGACCCAGATCGAGCGCATGAGCCAGCAGATCGGCTACCAGTTGCAGCGCGCAACGATGCGCAAGAGCGGCCTGATCCGCCACCGCGCGGCACTCGACCCATTGCTGGACACTATCGGCGGTGCGCTGGACAAGGTCTACCGCGACAAGCGTGTGAAGCTGGAGCGGGAGATTCCGCCGGGCTTTTCCCTGCCGTTGGAAAAGGGCGCCCTGCTGGAGTTGCTCGGCAACCTGCTGGAGAACGCCTACCGCCTGTGCCTGACCACGGTAAAGGTCAGCGCACGCAAGAACGGCCGGCTGTTCGAGCTGATCATCGAGGACGACGGCCCCGGCGTGCCGGCCAGCCAGCGCGAACGTATCCTCAAGCGCGGCGAGCGCCTGGACACCCAGCACCCCGGCCAGGGCATCGGCACGGCGGTGGTGAAGGACATCATCGACAGCTACGACGGCGAGCTGGCGCTGGAGGATTCCGCGCTGGGCGGGGCGTGTTTCCGCATTCGCCTGCCGGGGTAGTCGGGAGCCGGTTCGGGTTCGCGAGCTTGCTCGCGAACGCCCACTCACCGGAGTCTCGTTTTAGGTCGTAGGGCGCATAATGCGCCAGCGTTATCCGCCGCGAGAGCAATCGGCGGATAACCCGTTCCGGGTTATGCGCCCTACGGCCTGGGCGCAGGCGCTCCTACAGGTTGAAACCGAGCTATTCCCCCTGCTGCGCCCGGTAGGCCCCCGGCGTCAACCCCGTCCATTTCTTGAATGCCCGGTGGAACGCCGAAGGCTCGGAGAAGCCGAGCTGGTCGGCGATGTCCTGGATCGAGAGCTCAGCGCGCCCCAGGTAGTAGATCGCCAGGTCGCGGCGCAGCTGGTCCTTCAGCTCCTGAAAGTTCGGCCCCTCCTCGCGCAGGTGGCGGCGCAGGGTCTGCGGGCTCATGTGCAGTTGCGCGGCGACCTGTTCCAGGTCCGGCCAGCTGCGGCAGTCGCGGCCGAGCAGGCGGCGGATCTGGCTGGTCAGGCTGTCGCCGCCATCGGGGCGGGCGAGCAGGTCGGCGGGGGAATCCTTGAGGAAGTGCTTGAGCGTGCGCTCGTCCTGCAGCAGCGGCATGTCCAGGTAGCGCGCCTGCAGGAGCAGGCTGGTGCTGCCGGCAGAAAAGCGGCGAGGGCAGGGGAGCAGCAGGTCGTACTCGGCCTGGTGCTCGGGCGCCGGGTAGCTGAAGGTGGCTTCCTCCAGGCGGATGCGCTGGCCGATCAGCCAGCTGGCCAGGCGGTGCCAGATGAGCAGCAGGCTCTCGGCGAGGAAGTGGTCCGGGTCGCGCAGGTGCGTTTCGTCCAGGGTCAGGCGGGCGCGGTCGCCGTCGCGCACCAGCTCGATCCGTGGCGCCTCGGGAAACAGCCCGTAGAACAGCGCGCCGCGTCCCAGAGCCTTTTCCAGCGTGCGGCAGTGGATGATCGCGTTGCACATCATGGCGAAGGTGCCGCGCTTGCTGGGCATGGCGCCGAAGCCCATGTACTCGTCGTCGAGCACTTCCCACAGGCGTTGCATCAGGCAGGTGAACTGCGACGGATCGATGCGTGCGCGGGGCTCGTCGAGGATGGCCGGGGCGATACCGGCGTCACGCAGCAGGACTTGGACATCAAGCCCCTTGCGCTGGGCCCCGTGGACGGCGGCGCGGACGAAATGGCTGGCAATGGTGCGTTCACGCATGAGCGGTCCTTGTTGTTCTGGCCGCACGTCCAACAGCCGCGCGGTTAACCCGATCGAACCTGATCGGAGTTCTACAATCTACGGTACGAAGGCCGTGGCGGATACCCGCCAGAGGGCGGGAAACCCGCCAGTACGGAGGCGGGTTTCCGCCATTTCTGAGGCCTTCCGTGCCGCGACTTTTTACGGAAGCTATTGAATTTAAAGGGATTACATATTTTTTAAAGGTCTGGCACAGCACTTGCCATATGCGATCAAGGCCTGCCTTCTGGCATGCCCTGAAAACAAATTCTCCCATTGCAGGGAGATAACGCGTTCGGTCTTGTGTTTCCTCCCAGGGAGCACTCGCCCGTGAGGACAGAGCTGCCATGACCAAGCAACCCTTCTACAAAAGCCTGTACGTGCAGGTACTGATCGCCATCGCCATCGGTATCGCACTCGGCCACTTCTACCCCGACACCGCCAAACTGATGAAGCCGCTGGGCGATGGCTTCGTCAAACTGATCAAGATGGCCATCGCGCCGATCATCTTCTGCACCGTGGTTACCGGCATCGCCGGCATGCAGAGCATGAAGGCCGTGGGCAAGACGGGCGGCATGGCGCTGCTGTACTTCGAAATCGTTTCCACCGTCGCGCTGATCATCGGCCTGGTCGTGGTCAACGTCGTCCAGCCGGGTGCCGGCATGCACGCCGACGTCGCCACGCTGACCGCCGAAATGAACAAGAACGCGGCGCTCACCGGCTTCATCGCTTCGGGCGAGAAGCAGAGCACCATCGACTTCTTCATGAACGTCATCCCCAGCACCGTGGTCGGCGCCTTCGCCAACGGTGACATCCTCCAGGTGCTGTTCTTCTCCGTGCTGTTCGGCTACGCGCTGCACCGCCTGGGTGACTACGGCAAGCCGGTGTTCGAGTTCATCGATCGCATCACCCACGTGATGTTCAACATCATCAACGTGATCATGAAGGTCGCTCCCATCGGTGCCTTCGGTGCCATGGCCTTCACCATTGGCGCCTATGGCCTCGGCTCGCTGGTGCAGCTGGGCCAGCTGATGCTGTGCTTCTACATCACCTGCCTGCTGTTCGTGCTGATCGTGCTGGGTGGCATCGCCCGCGCCCACGGCTTCAGCATCCTGCGCTTCATCTCCTACATCCGCGAAGAACTGCTGATCGTGCTGGGCACCTCGTCCTCCGAATCGGCCCTGCCGCGCATGATCGCCAAGATGGAGAAGCTGGGCGCCGACAAGAGCGTCGTCGGCCTGGTGATCCCCACCGGCTACTCGTTCAACCTGGACGGTACCTCGATCTACCTGACCATGGCCGCGGTGTTCATCGCCCAGGCCACTGACACCCCGATGGACATCACCCACCAGCTGACGCTGCTGGTCGTGCTGCTGATCGCCTCCAAGGGCGCTGCCGGCGTCACCGGTTCGGGCTTCATCGTGCTGGCCGCCACCCTGTCCGCCGTCGGCCACCTGCCGGTTGCGGGTCTGGCGCTGATCCTGGGTATCGACCGCTTCATGTCCGAGGCCCGCGCCCTGACCAACCTGGTCGGCAACGGCGTGGCTACCATCGTGGTCGCCAAGTGGTGCAAGCAGCTGGACGAGAAGACCCTGTCCGCCGAACTGGCCGCAGGTCCTGGCAACTCCGCGGAGCTGCAGCCTTCCTGACGGGTTCGCTAAAGAGCAATTCGGCCCGGTGAACGTGAAGCGCCGGAGCCTTTCCAGCCCGCTCAATTGAGCGGGCTTTTTTATGGGCGGGTGAAAAGGGCGGGGGCTGTTCGCAGGAGCGAGCTTGCTCGCGAAGCGTTTCCCGGCAGCTCTGGAGTTGGGCGGGTTCGCGAGCTGGAGCCCGGCGGCGCTCTCGGCCCAGCAGTTGTGGTGGGGATGGCCCGCTCCTGCAGGGGAGCGGGCGCGGGGTATCAGGCGGGGTTTAGGAGCGGGCCATGCCCGCGACGCAAGGCGTCAGCCTTGCCGGATTCCAGAGGATGCCCGGCGAGCGTGGGAGCGGACTTCGTCCGCGATCGGGTGGGAGCATCAAGGAGAAGGGCGTTACTGAAGCGGGGCGCCTGGGCGAGAGAACACGGACTCGGTAAAGAGGCCGCGAGGATCAGAGAATGATCTTGTCCTTGAGCTTCTCCGCCGCCTGCTGCAGCGCCTGGATGACCCGTTCCTTGTCGTAGTTCTGCACGTTGTTGGTGTCCAGGTACATGGAGAAGCCCGGCACCTCGTGCTCGACGAAGCTGGGGTTGGAGCCCAGGTCGCGGCGGAAGTCGACCACCTGGTAGATCTGTACCGGCTTGCTGAAGCCCTTCACGGCGATCTGGCCCTTGTCGCGGCACATCAGCACGTCCTTGACCAGCGAGTAGGTCTCGTGGCTGATGAGGATCTCGCCGGCTTCGGCGGCGCTTTCCAGGCGGCTGGCGAGGTTCACTTCGCGGCCGATGATGGTGTAGTCCATGCGCGTGTCGGCGCCGAAATTGCCCACGGTGCAGTAGCCGGTGTTCAGGCCCATGCGCACTTCCAGCGGTTTGGTGATGCCCTGGGCACGCCACTGCTGGCGCATGACCTTCATGTGCTTGCGCATGGCCACGGCCATGGACACGGCGGCCACGGCGTCCTTCTTCGCGCCCTGGGTGGCCGGGTCGCCGAAGAACACCATCACGCAGTCGCCGACGAACTTGTCGATGGTGCCGCCGTACTTCAGGGCGATCTTCGACATCTCGTTGAGGTAGTTGTTGAGCATGTCGGTGAGGGCCTCGGCCTCGAGTTCCTCGGACAGCTCGGTGAAGCCCTTGATGTCGGAGAAGAACACCGTGAGCTTCTTGCGCTGGGTTTCCAGGCGCACTGTGCGCTTGCCGCTGAAGATCGATTCCCACACCTGCGGCGACAGGTACTTGGCCAGGTTGCTGGCCAGGCGCGCGGCCTTTTCCTGCTCCAGCGTGATGTCCGAGCGGGCCTGGGCCAGGCGCAGGCCCTGCTGGTGCACGAAGAAAGCGGTGATGCAGATGTACAGGGTGGAGAACAGCACGCTGACCAGCGCGACGATGCTCGGCGTCTGCCCCTTGTAGGCCGGGGTGATCAGCGCGGCGCTGAGGACTGCGGCGCTCAGTGCCACCAGCAGCGCCAGGCCCAGGGAACGCAGGCCGCCAATGATCAGCGCGGAGAAGGCGAGGATCAGCACCAGCATCAGGCTGGGCACCTCGGAGAAGCCCAGCAGCGTGGTGGCGATGCCGGCATGCAGGGCATCGATGAACAGCAGCACCAGGCGCGTGCGTTGCGGGTTGTCGCGCTTGAAGCGACGGCTGACCTGCTGGGCCAGATGCGGGTAGAGCAGGGCGTACGGGATCATCCAGAGGATCTCGTAGCCGAAGTACTTGGCGAAGGTGCCGGCGGTGATAGTCGCGGCGATGGCGATATACGCCAGCACGCGGGAATGGTATTCGCGCAGAGGGGCGGGGGTGAGCGGACTGCTGGCACGCTCAAGAACGTTAGGCTTCATGCGCAAGAAACTTCCCTGGTGCGCGTAGGCTCGTGGCCACTTGCGCGTCTGATTTTGGGAGGAATCTTATTCCATGCGCAGCCCCCGGACCAGCGGCGGTTCGCCACTCTTCGTCGCGGACCGCCGGTCACCTCGGGACTCTCAGGCCATCGTGCCGTCGGGCTTCTGGTAGATCGAGCGGCGGGGCTGGGCAAAGACCCGGCGCAGCATGGGTTCGAAGAACTCCAGGGGCAGCACTTCGCCGTCCGGATCGAAGGCGGCGGCATCGTAGCGCGCGCAGAATTCGATGGTCTGCTCGAACTGCGGGTGGTCCTTGAACTGCTCGCGCAGGTGCCGGTCCAGGCCCAGGTGATGGAAGAAGTAGTAACCCTGGAAGATCGCGTGCTTCTCGATCATCCACAGGTTCGCCTCGCTGACGAACGGCTTGAGGATGGCCGCGGCGATGTCGGCGTGGTTGAACGAGCCGAGGGTGTCGCCGATATCGTGGAGCAGGGCGCAGACCACGTACTCCTCGTCGCGACCGTCGCGGTGGGCCAGGGTGGCGGTCTGCAGCGAGTGGGTCAGGCGGTCCACCGGGAAGCCACCGAAGTCGCCGTCGAGCAGGCGCAGGTGGGTCATGATCCGGTCGGGCAGAAGCGCGGCGTACTGGCCGAAGTCCTTGGCGATGATCGCCCAGTCCTCGGCGCTGCCGTCTTCCATGTGGGTGAAGTTGGCGCGTGCGTTCATCAGGCTGTGCTCTCTTGTGATAGTCGTGGCGTGTCTGGATGGCACGGGTCCAGTCTAGAAGCCTGACGAGCACGCGGTAGTGTCCGTGCAGCGCCAGCGGGGTGTCCCGGTGGGCGCGAATGGTGGGCCATCAGCCGCGCGGATGGCGGCTGCCCTGGCCTGAAGCGACGCTCAGGGATTCTGCGGATCATGCCCCAGCGACTGCAGGAACAGCGAGAACAGCTCTGGCTGCGAGGAGATGTCGAGCTTGTTGTACAGGTGGCGGCGGTGGACCTTGATGGTCTCCGGCGAGATCGCCAGGCGCTCGGCCATGGCCTTGGAGGAGTAACCCCGCAGGATCAGCCGGGCGATCTCCAGCTCACGCTCGGACAGCACGCCGGCGCCGAAGTGGCTCAGGGCATCGCGCACCTGCACCGCCACACCCTCGCTTGTGCCCGGCAGCAGGCGCTGGCTGCGCAGCTGCCAGTGCTGCTGCATCAGCGCCAGCACCCAGGGGCAGAGCATCGCCAGCAGGCCGATCTGCTCCCCATCGAACATTTTGCGCATGCCCAGTGACAGTGACAGCGCGCCCTGGCCGGGAAGCTGGAGGATGAACTGCACCTCGTCCTCCAGCACGTTGTCGTGGAAGTAGCTGAGGAAGTACTCGCTCTGGCGGAACTGGTCCGGGGAAATTTCCTCCAGCCGATACAGCCCGCTGGGCACGCCGTCGCGGCAGGCCTGGTAGAACGGGTCGAGCTGGAACAGCCCGTCGAGGTAGATGGCCATGGCCGCCGGGCCGGCGGTGGGCTCGGCGTCGTATTCCTCCAGCGCCACCGGGGTGCCGCTGGCTGGGTAGAACATCGCCAGGGCGTTATCGAACGGCAGCCACTGGTGCAGCAGCAGGACCAGTTGCTTCCAGAAGCGCGGCTGGCCGATCTGCTCGATGGCGCGGCCGAGGTTGGCGTGCATGCCGACCTCGCGGAACAGGGTGTGCATCGGCGGACGATCTCCGGCAAGCGTGGGTTCGGCCCACGGTTTCCTCCTTTTACCGGTTCGCCGTCAAGGGGGCGTAACCCCAAATGGTGATTGGCCGCTTTGCCTGCCACGCACAGACTCAGCGCCACCTGACGCCCCGAGCAAGAGGGCGCAACAAGGTTTTCGTTCCTGCCTCAGCCACCAATAACAACACGAGGAAACAACGATATGAGCGCTTCCCCTGCGCCAGCGAGCGCGCTCAAGCCCAGCCTGGGCGTGCTCGACGTAGTCGCCATCACCGTCTCGGCGGTCACCCCCGCCAGCTCCGTTTTCGTCATCGCGCCCTTCGCCATCCAGCAGGCCGGCAGCGGCGCCTTCCTGGCTTTCGTCTTCGCCGGCTTCCTGGCGCTGATGTTCGCCTGGTGCTACGCCGAGCTCGGCCGCGCCCACAGCTCCGCTGGCGGCGAGTATGTCTACGCCAAGCGCGTGTTCGGTGGTCTCGCCGGCTACGCCACTTTCCTCACGGTGCTGGTTTCGCTGCTGTTCATTCCGCCGGTGCTGGCGACGGGCGCGGCGACCTACCTGAACAACGCCCTGGGGACGAACTTCGACACCCAGACCGTCGCCCTGGTGATAGTCGCCGCCAGCTACGTACTGGGCATCCTCAACATCCGCGTGAATGCCTGGATCACCGGGGTGTTCCTGCTTTGCGAAGTGGCGGCGCTACTGGTGATCGTGGTGCTCGGCTTCGGCCACGTCAGCCAACCGGTGAGCGTGCTGGTGCAGCCGCAGCACATTGACGGCGGGATACTGGCCGCCGCGCCCTGGGCGCTGGTGATCGGCGCCGTGGGTACCGCGCTGTTCTCCTACAACGGTTTCGGCGGCGCGGTGTTGCTGGCCGAGGACATGAAGTGCGGCGGGCGCAACGTGCACCGCGCGGTGATCTGGTCGCTGGTGCTGGTGGTGGTCATCGAGATCGTCCCGCTGACCGCACTGCTGCTGGGCGCACCGTCGCTCAGGGACATGATTGCCAGTCCCGATCCGGTCGGCTACCTGCTCACCGCCCACGGCAACGCGACGTTGTCGCGACTGGTCAGCGCCGGCATCTTCCTCTCGGTGTTCAACGCCATCGTTGCCATCGTCATCCAGGTCGGCCGGGTGATCTTCAGCAGCGGCCGCGATGAACTGTGGACACCGTTGATGAACCGCGCCTTCACCCGCATCCACCCGCGCTGGGAATCGCCGTGGATCGCCACGCTGTTCCTCGGCGTGCCCTCGGCGGCGCTGAGCTTCAGCTCGAACCTGGAGGAGCTGACCTCCTTCACCGTGCTGCTGTTGGTGATGGTCTACCTGGTGGTGGCGCTCTGCGCGCTGTTCAGCCGCGTGCTGCGCCGCGACCGCGAGCATCCGTACCGCATGCCGCTGTGGCCGCTGCCGGCGATGCTTGCGGTGGTCGGCGCCGGCTACCTGTTGCTCAACCTGCTACTGGACGCCTCCTCGCGGGACGTCATGATCATTGTCGGGATACTGGCCGTGTCGGTGATTCTCTACAGCACCTACGGCAAGCTCAGCCCGGCCTTCCAGAAGTTATAAAACGAAGGAGACAGCATGCGCGCTCGTCAACTCGGCATCACCCTCGGCCTGGGCACTCCCGGCGAGTTCAACGCCATCACCGATGTTCCCGGCATCCGCGTCGGCCACAGCACCCTGATCGGCAAGCGCGACGGCAAGGCCGTGCGCACCGGCGTCACGGTAGTGCAACCACGTGAAGGGGCGGCGCGGCAACAACCCTGCTTCGCCGGCTGCCACGTGCTCAACGGCAACGGCGACGCCACCGGCCTCGAGTGGATTCGCGAGGCGGGTCTGCTAACCACGCCCATCGCCATCACCAACACCCACAGCGTCGGCACGGTGCGCGATGCGCTGATCGCCGCCGAGCATGCCGAGCTGGCGGACCCGTCCATCTACTGGTGCATGCCGGTGGTGATGGAAACCTACGACGGGCTGCTCAACGACATCTGGGGCCAGCACATCGGCGCCGAACAGGTGCGCGAGGCGCTGGCCGCGGCCGAATCCGGCCCGGTACGTGAAGGCCCGGTAGGTGGCGGCACGGGGATGATCTGCCACGAGTTCAAGGGCGGCATCGGTACCTCCTCGCGCAAGTTGCCGGCGGAGCAGGGCGGCTGGACCGTGGGAGCGCTGGTGCAGGCCAACCACGGCCAGCGCCGTGAACTGCGGGTGGATGGTTACCCGGTCGGCCGCCAGCTGGGCGACCTGCCGTCACCCTTCGCCGAGCAAGGCACGCCGGGCATGGGCTCCATCGTGGTGGTCCTCGCTACCGACGCGCCACTGTTGCCGCACCAGTGCCAGCGCCTGGCGCAGCGCGCTTCGCTGGGGATCGCCCGCACGGGTGGCGGCACCGACGACTCCAGCGGCGACATCTTCCTCGCCTTCGCCACTGGCAACCGCGACCTGCCGCCGGCGGACTACGGGCGCAAGGATCTGCCTTTCGCCACGGCGCTGGAGATGGTCAACAACGACCACATTTCGCCGTTGTTCTCCGCCGCCGCCGAGGCGGTGGAGGAAGCCATCGTCAATGTGTTGCTGGCCGGCAAGGACATGCGTACCGATGACGGTGTGCTGGTGCCGGCGCTGAGCGGGGAGCGTCTGCTGGCGGCGTTGCGCGATACAGGCTGGCCCGGCTGAGGATTGCCACGCCATGAAAAAGCCGGAGCTGCTGGGCAGCTCCGGCTTTTGTCTTTCCCCTACCGGCAAATCAGTTCGGGGTATAGATCTGGTCGAACACGCCGCCGTCGGCGAAGTGGGTTTTCTGCACGGTGCGCCAGTCGCCGAAGGTCTTCACTACAGAGAAGAAGTCCACTTTCGGGAAGCGGTCGGAGAACTTGGCCAGCACTTCCGGGTTGTGCGGGCGCAGGTAGTTGTTCGCGGCGATGGTCTGGCCTTCGTCGGACCACAGGTACTTCAGGTAGGCCTCGGCTTCGGCGCGGGTGCCTTTCTTGTCGACCACCTTGTCGACCACGGCCACTGGCGGCTCGGCTTCGGCGGAGACGCTAGGGTAGACCACTTCGAAGCCACCACGGCCGAACTCACGGGCGATCATCTCGGCTTCGTTCTCGAAGGTCACCAGCACGTCGCCGATCTGGTTCTGCATGAACGTAGTGGTCGCTGCGCGGCCGCCGGTATCCAGCACCGGGACGTTCTTGAACAGCTGGGCGACGAATTCCTTGGCCTTGGCTTCATCCGCGCCATGCTTCTGCGCGTATCCCCAGGCGGAGAGGTAGGTGTAGCGGCCATTGCCCGAGGTCTTCGGGTTCGGCACTACCACCTGCACGCCCGGCTTCACCAGGTCGTTCCAGTCCTTCAGGCCCTTGGGGTTGCCCTTGCGCACGATGAACACGGTGGCGGAGGTGAAGGGCGCGCTGTTGTTCGGCAGGCGGGTCGCCCAGTCCTTGGGCACCAGGCCGCCGTTGTCGGCCAGGGCATCGATATCGGTGGCCTGGTTCATGGTGATGACGTCGGCCGGCAGGCCGTCGATCACTGCGCGGGCCTGCTTGCTGGAGCCGCCGTGGGACATCTGGATGGTGATCTTCTCGCCTTTCTCTGCCTGCCAGTGCTTCTGGAAGGCGGCGTTGTAGTCCTTGTAGAAGTCGCGCATCACGTCGTAGGAGACGTTGAGCAGGGGCTGGGCGGCCTGGGCGGCGGAGGCCAGGGCGAGGCCGGCGGCCAGCAGCGAGGCGCTGAACAGACGTTTCACAAGCAGTTCCTTTTGGCAGTGTTGTTGAGTGTCGATTATGCCGACAGGTTATATGGCACTTAAATACTTAAAGGCTATTTGCTTATGCGGGAGCAGGGCTCGCAGTTTCCCATGCTTCGCTCCCAACGAAGGGGCAAGTCGCCCGGCAGCCTAGCAGGCCTGCCGGGCATTGACTGCCCTTGCGGCGTCACTCCAGCCCGCTGATTTCCAACTCCTTCGGGTACTCGACGCTGAACTTGAAGGTGGTGCTGCGTTTCTCGCCCGGTTTCAGTCGCCAGTCCCACAGCAGCTTGCCGTCGTCCTCGCGGTTGGCGGCCTGGTCTTCGGGCGCCAGCAGGGCCACCTTGATCTGCTCGTTGCGCGAGACCGGCAACTGGTCCTTGAACTGTAGGCGCTGCTCGGTCTTGTGGTTGTTCTGCGCATCGATACGGAACTCGTAGGTGATGCGCTTGCGCCCGCCAGTCAGGCCGGTGTAGTCGGTGTAACGGTTGACCAACTTGCGTTTGATCGGCATCGCCTCGTCGCCGCCCAGAGCCAGCTCGAAGGTCTCGCCCGGCATCACTGCACGCAGCTGGCCGCTGGCGACGAAGGTATTGCCAAGGTAGGTGTTGAGTGTGCCCGGCAGCAGCGGATAGTCGCTGGCGTTGCGGGTGTCGGCCTGCAGGTAGGCGGCTTCCCGCAGCGACGGCGTGGCCAGGTAACGGAAGGTCGCGGGCAGCTTGAACTGGGCGATGGAGACCTTCTGCGAGCTGCCGTCGCTGTTCAGTGTGGCGCGGGCGGGGATGTGGAAGGAGGCGCTGGTTGTGGCGCCGCTGACTTCGGCGACGGCCACCGGCATTTCCGCCAGGGCGCCGGCCGCGGCCATCTCGTCGGCGGCGAAGCGCTGGGCCTTCTTCGCCTCCAGGGCCATCATCGGCGCGGCTGGCGCCGGGGCGGGGCGGGCGGCCATCACCGTGCGCGGGTCGAAGGTGTCGACGAACCATGGCGAGAGTGCCGGTACGCTGCTGCCGAGGTTGGGGCGGGCGGTGGACAGCGTGAGGTCGATATCGGTCCAGTCTTCGCCGCTGCTCTGCCGGACGATGCCCTGGTAGGTCATCTCGATCTGTTCTTCGCCATCGCGCAGGCGGGCGTCGTAGGACGGGCGCCAGGAGGCGTCGTAAAGCGTGTAGCTGAGCTGCAGTTGCACCTGTGCGGGCTTCTCCAGCGCCACCCGGAGGATCGCGCGCTTGTAGTGGGTGCCGTCGCCGGCCAGGTGGCTACGCTGGTTCTCCAGCTCCTGCCGGCGCTGCTGCAACTCTTCGCCCTGTTGGTCGAGCTTGCGCTGTTCGTCGAGGATGCGGCCGAGGTTGCCCTCGCTCATCTGCAGCAGGTTCTTCAGTTCGTCGATGCTCGGCAGCGCCTGGTTCTTGCCCGGCTTGGTGCTGCTGGCCTGGATGTCGGCGAGAAACTGCTTCTGGTTCTCCAGCACGCTGCCTCGGTCGCTGATCTCACGCTCCTGCCGCTCGATGTCGCGCAGCTGCGCGTCCAGTTGTTGCAGGCGGTTGTCCTCGGAGGGCGGCGACACCTGCGGCGCGCTGCTGACATCGAGCAGGGTCGCGGCGGCGCTGGCGCTGAGCGAGGCCTGCAGGCTGCTGTCGTCGATGCGCAGAGGCAACTGCTCCAGGGCGATCTCATGCTGGCCGGCGGGCAACTGCAGGGTGGCGGTGCGGGTGACGATGGCGCGGTCGGTGTAGACGGTGACCGCGCTGATTCGGCTGTCGGCCACCTGCGGTGCGGCCAGCAGCGAAGGGCTGGCCAGCGCGCCGGCCATGGCGAGGATCAGTGGGTGGAATCGAAAGGGCATGTGCTCACCTCGCGGCCTGGAAGGCGGCCGGCACTCCGGAACGCCACCATGGCGTCCGTCCATGCTGCTTGTGACGAAGGAGGTGGGCGAAACGGGTTGAGTGCGGGTGACGCTGGCGTGCGGCTGCCGATGAGTGGCGGGGCGGAGGAGAGTGCCGGGGCGTCGTTCGCCCCGGCAGAAGGGTCAGGCGCGCTCGCCTTCCTGCGGCTCGTCCACGTCGCCTTCGGCGATGCACGCCGCAGCGGTGAACAGCACGTCGGTGGAGGAGTTCAGCGCGGTCTCGGCCGAATCCTGGAGGATGCCGATGATGAAGCCGACCGCCACCACCTGCATCGCCACTTCGCTGGAAATGCCGAACAGGCCGCAGGCCAGCGGGATCAGCAGCAGCGAGCCGCCGGCCACGCCGGATGCACCGCAGGCGCAGACCGAGGCGACCACGCTGAGCAGGAGGGCGGTGGGCAGGTCGACTGCGATGCCGAGGGTGTGCACCGCCGCCAGGGTCAGCACGCTGATGGTGATCGCCGCACCGGCCATGTTGATGGTCGCGCCCAGCGGGATCGACACCGAGTAGGTGTCCTCGTGCAGGCCCAGGCGTTCGCACAGTTGCAGGTTGACCGGGATGTTGGCTGCCGAGCTGCGGGTGAAGAAGGCAGTGATGCCGCTCTCGCGCAGGCACAGCAGGACCAGCGGGTACGGGTTGCGACGGATCTTGGCGAAGACGATCAGCGGGTTGACCACCAGCGCCACGAACAGCATGCAGCCCAGCAGCACGGCCAGCAGGTGCAGGTAGCCGATCAGGGCGTCGAAGCCGGATTCGGCGATAGTGCCGGCCACCAGGCCGAAGATGCCCAGCGGGGCAAAGGCGATGACCACGCGGACGATCAGGGTCACGCCATTCGCCATGTCGTCGAGCAGGTCGCGGGTGGTCTGGCGCGCATGGCGCAGGGCGATCCCCAAGCCGATGGCCCAGGCCAGGATGGCGATGAAGTCCGCTTCCAGCAGCGCTTTCACCGGGTTGGTGGTGACGCTGAACAGCAACGAGCGCATGACCTCGCCGATACCGCCGGGCGGTGCCAGTTCGCTGGTCGGTGCGCTCAATACCAGGGTGGAAGGGAAGGTGAAGCTGGCGATCACTGCGACCAGTGCGGCCGAGAAAGTGCCGAGCAGGTACAGCAGCAGGATTGGCCGGATGTGGGTGCGCTGGCCCTGCTTGTGGTTGGCGATGGAGGCCATCACCAGCACCAGCACGAGTACCGGCGCCACGGCTTTCAGGGCGGAGATGAACAGCTTGCCGAGCAGGCCGACCGCCACTGCGCCTTGCGGCCAGAGCACGGCGAGGGCGATACCGCAGAGCATGCCGATGAATATCCGCAGGACCAGGCTGGTGCGCTGGAGCCGCTGCAGAAGCGTGGGAGTTGGAAGCGTCATGACATCTTTCGCTGCAGGAAGTGGGATCGCCCCGGCGGGCCGGGCGCGAAAGGGCGCGGATTATGCCGTCTGATGCCGGGAAATGCGCGGTTACCCGTCGATTGATCGGTCAGTCTTTGCTTCGGCAGGTGTCAGCTCGCAGTCTGGACGGCGGCGCGCGGACCGGCATTGATCCATGCCGGTCGCGTCTGGAATAGCCGAGGAATCAGCCGAGGTTGGCGAAGGCTTCCGGGTCCAGATCGATGCCGGCGACCCGTTGCACGGCGCCGCGCATGGTCACCTGGAAGTCGTCCTCGACGCGGATTTCCAGGCGGCCGCCGGCCAGTTGCAGCCCCATGTGCTCGTCGCACAGGCCGAGCCGGCGCGCCACTGAAGCCGCGGCGCAACTGCTGGTGCCCGAGGACAACGTGTAGCCGGCGCCGCGCTCCCAGATTTCCACGCGCAGCGCGTCGCGGGACAGCCACTGGACGAACTGCACGTTGGTCCGGCGGGGGAACAGCGGATGGTTTTCCAGCAGCGGCCCGAGGCGGCAGGCCAGCTCGCGGCTGGTGTGCTCGACGAACACCACGCAGTGCGGATTGCCCATGGAGACGGCGTTGATCTTCAGCGCCACACCGTCGACTTCCAACGGATAGTCCAGCGCCTCGGGGGCGTCGATCAGCACCGGAATCTTCGCGCAGGTGAACTCGGCGCGGCCCATGGACACTTCCACGCTGCGGCCTTCGTCGGACACCTGGCTGGTGACGGTGCCGCCGGCGGTGACGATGTCGAACGGCTGCCCGGCGACCAGCCCGCAGTCCCACAGGTAGCGGGAGAAGATGCGCAGGCCGTTGCCGCTCTTCTCCGCCTCGGAGCCGTCGGGGTTGAGGATGCGCAGGCCGAAGGCGGCATCGCTGTGGTTGGCCACCAGGATGCCGTCGGAGCCGATGCCGTGGTGGCGGTCGCAGATGCGCTCGATCTGTGCGGCGCTCAGGGCAAAGGGGGCGTCGCCGGCATAGACCAGGTAGTCGTTGCCCAGGGCCTGGTATTTCACGAAGTTCATCGCTGCGATCCGTCGCCGGAAGAGGGCCCTCGACTATACACGCGGGCCGCTGTTTTCCCTTCGCGGATCATGCAGCAGCGCTTCCAGCGCGCGCTGGCCAAGGATTACCAGCCAGCAGGCGAGGATGAAGGGTGCGGTGAACGACGGCAGACCAACCAGGGCGAAGCACGGCTGCAGCAGCACCGCCAGGACGATGCCGCACAGCGGCGCCAGCGGACTGCGGAAACGCAGCGACAGGGCGATACCGGCCAGGGCGCCGTTCAGGCCGAGCAGGCCGGCCTGGGCCGAGGCGGTCGGCAGGTCGAACAGCGGCGCCAGGGCCAGTGCACCCGCAGCGCCGGCCAGCGCCCAGAAGGCGGCGCGGCGCTCAACCAGAAGCAGGCCGAGGGCGATGGTCAGGCCGGCCAGAGGCTCGGCGAGGAAGATCACTTCGCCGAAGCCCTGTGCAGTGGAGTCCAGCAGCGGGTTGGCCGCGCCGCAGGACAGGCAGCCGGCACCGCTGGCCGGCGCAAAGCCGAGCGCCTTGCCCAGCGCTACCGAGACCCAACCCAGCAGCACGAAGGCCGAGGTATAGGCCGGCAGGCCGAAGCGCCGCCGCGACTGACGCAGCAGCACGGCCTGTACGGCGACACTGGTGAGGATGGCGGCGACGGTCAGCATCACCAGGCCCAGCGACCACTGGAACTGGAAGGGTAGCAGCAGGCCGATGAGGATCGGGTTGTAGTCGTGCAGGCCGGCGTCGATGTCCGCCTGTGGCTCGCGCACGAAGCGTGCAGTGAGCGGGCCGAGCAGCGCGCCGAGCAGGGCGCCGGGCAGCAGGTGCGGTGCGGACCAGGCGATGGTCAGCAGCAGGATCAGGCCGAAGCGCGCGTCGGCCTGCAGGTAGATCTGGCCGAAGCCGATCAGCCGGTTGGGGATGAACTGGTTCAGGGGCATGGGTTTTCTGGGCAGTTGAAAGTGACTCCGCAGCGCCTCGTTGGGTGTGGGGCATCGAGGCCCCATCGGCGGGCGCTGCGTGAGAACCTTGTGACGCCGCCATACGGGGCCGCGCCACGGGTCTGGAAAAAGAAAAGAGGTTGTCGGCGGGATCACCGCCAACAACCTCAAAGTTCCATGGCCAGCTTGGGAGTCGCTACGTGGGGGCCATGGACCGACAAGCATTCGGTACTCATGCATTCATGAATAAGGTCAATCCCGGACGGACGGGGACGCGGCCCCGTATTCCCGGCCCCGTCCGTCCGGGAGTGACTCGGTGCGGAGGCACGCGCCTGGGCGTGGCTCCTGAACTCGGTGATTCTCCTGATCGCTCGCTTTCCCTCACCCCAGCCCTCTCCCAGAGGGAGAGGGGGCGGGTCGGCGTGGCGGTCAGTCTGGTGCTGTCCGGTAACTCCTCACAGCACCGTTACTTCAATGAGCGACTCACTTGCCGGAAACTCCGGTCAGCTCCCTCTCCCGCTTGCGGGAGAGGGTTGGGGTGAGGGCGCTCTTGCTTCGCTTAAGCCTGCAAAGCCGGCGCTACGGTCTCGATGCGCAGCATGTTGGTGCTGCCCGGCTGGCCAAACGGCACTCCGGCGGTGATCACCACGGTGTCGCCACGGCGCGCCATACGCTGGGCCAGGGCGATGTCCAGGGCGGTGGAGCAGATCTCGTCGACATGGGCGAGCTGCGCGTTGACCACCGAATGGACGCCCCAGGCCACGGTAAGGCGGCGGGCGGATTTGAGTTGCGGGGTCAGGCTGAGGATCGGCGCCTTGGGCCGTTCGCGGGAGGCGCGCAGGGTCGAGGCGCCGGACTCGGTGTAGTTCACCAGCACCGCTACCGGCAGGATGCGGCTGATCCGGCGGATCGCGCAGCTGATGGCGTCGGAGACGGTGGCGTCCGGTTCCGGGCGGTTGATTTCCAGCGTGGCCTGGTAGTCCGGTTCGGCTTCGACCTGGCGAATGATCTTCGCCATCATCTCCACCGCTTCACGCGGGTACTGGCCCGAGGCGCTCTCGGCGCTGAGCATCACGCAGTCGGCGCCTTCGCTGACGGCGTTGGCGACGTCGGTCACCTCGGCGCGGGTAGGCGCCGGGGAGAAGCGCATGGATTCGAGCATCTGGGTTGCCACCACTACCGGGCGGCCGAGCTGACGGCAGACCTGGATAATGCGCTTCTGGATGCCCGGCACGCTCTCGGCCGGCATCTCCACGCCCAGGTCGCCACGGGCAACCATGATCGCGTCGGACAGTTTGGCGATGGCTTCGATGGACTGCACCGCTGAAGGCTTCTCGATCTTGGCCATGAGGAAGGCCTTGTCGCCGATCAGCTCGCGGGCTTCCTCGATATCTTCGGGGCGCTGTACGAAGGACAGGGCCACCCAGTCCACGCCCAGCTCCAGGCCGAAGGTCAGGTCACGGCGGTCCTTGGCGGTCAGCGGGCTGAGCTTGAGCACGGCTTCCGGAACGTTCACGCCCTTGCGGTCGGACAGCTCGCCGCTGTTCATCACGCGGGTCTCGATGGCATCGCTGTGGGCGTTGAGTACCTGCAGGCGAATCTTGCCGTCGTCCAGCAGCAGGCTCATGCCCGGCTCCAACGCCTGGATGATTTCCGGGTGGGGCAGGGTGACGCGCTTGTCGTCGCCCGGTGCGTCGTTCAGGTCGAGGGTGAAGGTCTGGCCTTTCTGCAGTTGCACCGCGCCGTCGGCGAAACGACCCACGCGCAGCTTCGGCCCTTGCAGGTCCATGAGGATGCCGATGGGGTAGTTCAGTTCGGCTTCCACTTCGCGCACCCAGGCGAAACGCTGGGCGTGGTCGTCGTATTCGCCGTGGCTGAAGTTCAGGCGGAACAGGTTGGCGCCGGCTTCCACCAGGGCGCGGATATCGTCGCGGCTTTTGATCGCCGGGCCCAGGGTGGCGAGAATTTTTACTTTTTTGTCAGGGGTCATTTGTCGTTCTCGAGGACCAGGATGGCGCGGAAGTCGTTGACGTTGGTGCGGGTCGGCCGGGTGATTACCAGGTCGCCCAGTTCAGCGAAGAAGCCGTAGCCGTTGTTGTTGTCGAGCTCGTGCAGCGGGTTCAGGCCGGCCTTGAGGGCGCGGCTGTAGCTGCACGGGCTCATCAGGGCACCGGCGTTGCTTTCCATGCCGTCGATGCCGTCGGTGTCCCCCGCCAGGGCCCAGATGTTCGGTTCACCTTTCAGGTCGGCGGTGAGGCTGAGGAGAAACTCTGCATTGCGTCCGCCACGGCCGTTGCCGCGCACGGTGACGGTGGTCTCGCCACCGGAAAGGATCAGGCACGGCGCCTTCAGCGGCTGGCCATGTTTGCGAATCTGCCGGGCGATGCCGGCGTGGACCTTGGCCACCTCGCGGGACTCGCCTTCCAGGTCGCCCAGGATCAGCGTCGGAATACCCGCGGCTGCGGCCTTGGCCGCCACTGCGTCGATGGCGTGCTGGGGCGTGGCGATCAGCTTGAAGTGGCTGCGCGACAGGCATTCGTCGCCGGGTTTGACGGTCTCCGAGCGCGGGTCTTCCAGCCAGGCGCGCACGTTCGCCGGGAGGTCGATGGCATAGCGCTTGAGGATCGCGAGGGCGTCGGCGGAGGTGGTCGGGTCGCCCACGGTGGGGCCGGACGCGATCACTGTAGCCTCGTCGCCGGGCACGTCGGAAATCGCGTAGGTGTAGACGCTGGCCGGCCAGCAGGCGCGGGCCAGGCGGCCGCCCTTGATGGCCGAGAGGTGCTTGCGCACGCAGTTCATTTCGCCGATGGCAGCGCCGGATTTCAGCAGCGCCTTGTTCACGTTGCGCTTGTCGTCGAGGCTGATGCCTTCGGCCGGCAGGGCGAGCAGGGCCGAGCCGCCACCGGAGAGCAGGAAGATGACGCGGTCGTCCTCGGACAGGCCGCTGATCAGTTCCAGCACGCGACGGGCGACGCGTTCACCGGCGTCGTCCGGTACCGGGTGCGAGGCTTCCACCACTTCGATGCTGCGGCACTGCGCGCCGTAGCCGTAAGGCGCGACCACCAGTCCCTGGACCTCACCATTCCAGTGCTTCTCGGCGACTTCGGCCATGGCACCGGCGGCCTTGCCGGCGCCGATGACGATGGTGCGGCCGCCCTTGTCGGTGGGCAGGTGCTGCGCCAGTACCTGGGCCGGATGCGCGGCGGCAATGGCGGTGTCGAACAGCTCGCGCAGGAGGGCGCGTGGGTCGAGGCTCATGACAGGCTCCGATGATTCTTGTTGTGGTGTTCCATGGCTCAGGCTTCTGCAGGGCAAAAGGCTCAGCGATGGAATCGAACATCCCGGCCGGCGAGGCCGTATTCCCTACGACCGGGTGTTCGAGTCGCTTTGCAGCGTGGCGGACGAGGCCACTCCCATAACTTCGCCCGTCACTTTGCTCTTTGGCGGATAACGCCGCTGGCGCTATGCGCCCTGCGTTGTCGTACCTCGCAGGGCGCATGAAGCGGAACGCTTCATGCGCCGATTCTCAGTCCTTGCGGATGGAGAAGTTGGCCATGTGCTCCAGGCCTTTGATCAGGCCGGAGTGGTCCCAGTTGCTGCCGCCGATGGCCGCGCAGGTGCTGAACACCTGTTGGGCATTGGCGGTGTTGGGCAGGTTCAGGCCCAGTTCGCGAGCGCCGGCCAGGGCCAGGTTGAGGTCCTTCTGGTGCAGGCTGATGCGGAAGCCCGGATCGAAGGTGCCCTTGACCATGCGGTCGCCGTGCACTTCGAGGATGCGCGAGGAGGCGAAGCCTCCCATCAGCGCTTCACGCACCTTGGCCGGGTCGGCGCCGTTCTTGGCGGCGAACAGCAGGGCTTCGGCGACGGCCTGGATGTTCAGGGCGACGATGATCTGGTTGGCCACCTTGGCAGTCTGGCCATCGCCATTGCCGCCGACGCGGGTGATGTTCTTGCCCATGGCCTGGAACAGCGGCAGGGCGCGTTCGAAGGTGTTCGGGCAGCCGCCGACCATGATGCTCAGGGACGCGGCCTTGGCGCCGACTTCACCGCCGGAAACCGGGGCGTCCAGGTACTGCGCGCCGGTGGCCTTGATCTTCTCGGCGAAGGTCTTGGTGGCGGTAGGGGAGATCGAGCTCATGTCGATCACCACCTTGTTCGGGCCCACGCCTTCGGCGATGCCGTCCTTGCGGAACAGCACGTCTTCGACCTGCGGGGTGTCCGGGACCATCACGATGATGAACTCGGCTTCCTGGGCGACTTCCTTGGGGGTGGCCAGGCCGATGGCGCCGGCTTCGACCAGGGCTGCCGGGGCGGCGTCGTGGTGGGTGGAAACGAAGATCTGGTGGCCGGCTTTCTGCAGGTTCTGCGCCATGGGCAGGCCCATGATGCCGGTGCCGATGAATCCGATTTTGGCCATGAGGAATTCTCCTGGTTGTTCTTGTTAGGCTGGCTGGCGCGCTGCGTACCCAGCGCGCCGGCCGGCGAATCAGATGACGTTGTGGCTCTTCAGCCAGCCGAGGCCGGCTTCGGTGGTGGTCTTGGGCTTGTATTCGCAGCCGATCCAGCCGCGGTAGCCGATGCGGTCCAGGTGGTCGAACAGGAAGCGGTAGTTGATCTCGCCGGTGCCCGGTTCGTGGCGGCCGGGGTTGTCGGCCAGCTGCACGTGGTTGATCGAGGCGAGGTTCTTCTCGATGGTCCGCGCCAGGTCACCTTCCATGATCTGCATGTGGTAGATGTCGTACTGCAGGAACAGGTTGGCGCTGCCGACCTTCTCGCGGATGTCCTGGGCCTGCTTCGTGGTCTGCAGGTAGAAGCCGGGAATGTCGAGGGTGTTGATCATTTCCATGACCAGCTTGATGCCCGCGGCTTCGAGCTTGCCTGCCGCGTACTCCAGGTTGTTCAGGAAGGTGTTCTCGATGGTCGCGCAGTCGTAGCCCTGAGGGCGGATGCCGGCCAGGCAGTTGACCTGGGTGTTGCCCAGGACCTTGGCGTAGGCGATGGCCTTGTCGACGCCGGCGCGGAATTCCTCGACGCGGTCCGGGTGGCAGGCGATGCCGCGCTCGCCCTTGGCCCAGTCGCCTGCAGGCAGGTTGAACAGCACTTGTTCGAGCTTGTTGGCGTCCAGGCGGGCCTTGATCACCTCGGCCTCGACGTCATACGGAAAGAGGTACTCGACACCGCTGAAACCGGCACGCGCGGCGGCTTCGAAACGGTCGAGGAAGTCCACTTCGGTGAACAGCATGGACAGGTTGGCGCAGAAACGGGGCATGGGGTCACTCCTGTTGAACGGGTGGTGCGTGACGCTCGGCTTCCTGATGAAAGAGAGCAGGGGGTGGGGGACTCCCCGCCAGGAAATGTCCACCCCCAGCTCCTCCCCGCAGGGAGGAGTCGTGCGGATCTGTCAGTCCAGCAGCGAGATGGCAGTGGGGGCGTCGATACCCTTGAGCGCCAGCTCTTCGAACTCATTGACCGCGTTGATTTCGGTACCCATGGAGATGTTGGTGACGCGCTCCAGGATGACCTCGACCACTACCGGTACACGGTGCTGCTGCATCAGCTCGCGAGCCTGGGCGAAGGCCGCGCCGATCTGGTTCGGATCGGTCACGCGGATCGCCTTGCAGCCCAGGCCCTCGACCACGGCCACGTGGTCGACGCCATAGCCGTTGAGTTCCGGCGCGTTGACGTTTTCGAACGCCAGCTGCACGCAGTAGTCGATGTCGAAGCCGCGCTGCGCCTGGCGGATCAGACCCAGGTAGGAGTTGTTCACCAGCACGTGGATGTACGGCAGGTTGAACTGCGCACCGGCGGCTAGCTCTTCGATCATGAACTGGAAGTCATAGTCGCCCGACAGCGCGACGACCTGGCGGCTCGGGTCGGCCTTGACCACGCCCAGCGCTGCCGGAATGGTCCAGCCCAGCGGGCCGGCCTGGCCGCAGTTGATCCAGTGGCGCGGCTTGTACACGTGGAGGAACTGCGCGCCGGCGATCTGCGACAGACCGATGGTGCTGACGTAGCAGGTGTCCTTGCCGAAGAACTCGTTCATCTCTTCGTAGACGCGCTGCGGCTTGACCGGCACGTTGTCGAAGTGGGTCTTGCGCTGCAGGGTGCGCTTGCGCTCGCGGCAGGACTCGACCCAGGCGCTGCGGTCCTTCAGCTTGCCGGCGGCTTTCCACTCGCGGGCCACTTCCAGGAACACGTCCAGGGCGGAACCGGCGTCGGAAACTATCCCTAAGTCCGGGGTGAACACGCGGCCGATCTGGGTTGGTTCGATGTCCACGTGGACGAACTTGCGGCCTGCGGTGTAGACGTCGACCGAGCCGGTGTGGCGGTTGGCCCAGCGGTTGCCGATGCCGAACACCATGTCCGACTCCAGCACGGTGGCGTTGCCGTAGCGGTGCGAAGTCTGCAGACCGCACATGCCGGCCATCAGCGGGTGATCGTCAGGGATGGTGCCCCAGCCCATCAGGGTCGGCACCACCGGCACGCCAGTCAGCTCGGCGAATTCCACCAGCTTGTCGGAAGCGTCGGCGTTGATGATGCCGCCGCCGGCGCAGATCAGCGGACGCTCGGCGTCATTGAGCAGGGCCAGGGCTTTCTCGGCCTGGGCGCGGGTGGCCTTGGGCTTGTTCACCGCCAGCGGCTCGTAGGCGTCGATGTCGAATTCGATCTCGGCCATCTGCACGTCGAACGGCAGGTCGATCAGCACCGGGCCGGGACGGCCGCTGCGCATTTCGAAGAAGGCCTTCTGGAAGGCGTAGGGCACCTGGCCCGGCTCCAGCACGGTGGTCGCCCACTTGGTGACCGGCTTGACGATGCTGGTGATATCCACGGCCTGGAAGTCTTCCTTGTGCATGCGCGCACGGGGAGCCTGGCCGGTGATGCAGAGAATCGGGATGGAGTCGGCGGAAGCCGAGTACAGGCCGGTGACCATGTCGGTGCCGGCGGGGCCGGAGGTGCCGATGCACACGCCGATGTTGCCGGCGTTGGTGCGGGTGTAGCCCTCGGCCATGTGCGAGGCGCCTTCCACGTGGCGGGCCAGGACGTGATCGATGCCACCGAGTTTCTTCATGGCCGCATACATGGGGTTGATGGCGGCGCCCGGCACGCCGAAGGCGGTATCGACACCTTCGCGACGCATGACGAGTACGGCAGCCTCGATTGCTCTCATTCTGGCCATATTTTGTTCCTCGGTTCTTATACTGATTGTGTACAAAAGTTGAGGCGATTCTAGGCAGGCAATTCGACGAAGGTCAAGACTGGTTGTATACGAGGGACTGAGTGGTAATTTTTCCATGAAAGCCTTCTATTCTGGGGCTTTCGCAGAAAACCTGAACGCAGGGTCAAGCTATCGTTTGAAAAAATGTATACAAAAATAGATGTGAATTGTCCTTTTCAGTTGCTTTGATTGAGACCTTCGGCTACTAGATTGCGTACAGATTTCTGATACGCGTGTGCGCAGCTTTGACCTGTGCATGGCGTGGCCCCGGCTTACCGACCTTGAACCGCCTTATCAACTTGAAGAGGAAAACCTCATGACCACTCTGAGCCTGGAAACCGCACTGGACATCACCCGTCACGCCCTGGTCGCCAGCCGCGAGCTGTCCACCGCGCCGCTGACCATCGCTGTGCTGGATGCCGGCGGGCACCTGCTGAGCCTGCAGCGCGAGGACGGCGCGAGCATGCTTCGCCCGCAGATCGCCATTGGCAAGGCGTGGGGCGCCGTGGCGCTGGGCAAGTCGTCGCGCGTGCTGGCGGCGGACGCTCAGCAGCGCCCATCGTTCATCGCCGCGGTGAACACCCTGGCGCAAGGCAACGTGGTGCCCGCACCCGGCGGCGTGCTGATCCGCAATTCGGCTAATGAAGTGATTGGTGCCATCGGCATCAGCGGCGACGTCTCGGACATCGATGAGCAATGCGCGATCCGTGGCGTGCAGGCGCTGGGCTTGGTGGCTGACGCGGGCTGATCGAAGAAGGGGAGGGCGCGCGCCAGTCGCGCGTCTGTCCCGCTCCTGCTCGATATTTTTGCACTCGGGCCGGCCCTCACCCTAGCCCTCTCCCAAGGGGAGAGGGGACCGTTCGGTGCAGGGAGAAACTGCCGTATCAGCCGGTACGTTCAGCTCCCTCTCCCTTTGGGAGAGGGGAGGCCCAGCGATCGACTTCCCAGAGAAGTCAGTTGCTCTCGGCGCTGAGTTTCAGCTCAGATCGACAACGGCCGCAAACGCCCCTGCGGCTTCGGCTCGGTGCCGCCATCCGGCGCGGTGCCGCGCAGCACCAGGCGGGTGATGGTCTCGGTGGCGGCTTCGAAGTCCGCATCGCTCAAGCTGGTCTTCCCGGTGACCATGGAGATCTGCCAGTCGAAATCGGCGTAGGTCTGGGTCGCCGCCCATATGGTGAACAGCAGGTGGTGCGGATCCACCGGCGCCAACAGGCCACGGTCGATCCAGCTTTGCAGGCAGGCGATGTTGCGCTGTGCCTGGGCGTTCAGCTCATCCAGGTATTCCTTGGGCAGGTGCGGCGCTCCGTGCATCAGCTCGCTGGCGAACACCTTCGACGCGTGCGGCAGCTCCTGGGAAATCTTCACCTTGGAACGGATATAGGCGCGCAACGCCTCGCTCGGCTCGTCATCCTCGCGGAACGGCGCGGAGGCTTGCAGCAGCGGCTCCACCACGCTTTCCAGTACGCAGCGGTAGAGGTTTTCCTTGGACTGGAAGTAGTAGTAGACGTTGGGCTTGGGCAGCCCGGCGCGAGCGGCGATGTCGCTGGTCTTGGTCGCCGCGAAACCCTTCTCGGCGAATTCCTCGCTGGCTGCGCGCAGGATGAGGCGACGGTTACGCTCGCGAATGCTGGTCATTGGCTGGTCTTCTTTCTTTTATTGCTGTTGTCACAGAACAGAGCCGGGCATGGTAGCACCGGGCTCTTGAGCCCCTCAACTCGGCCCTCTCGCGGCACTTGCATGCAGTTTCCTGACTCGCGAGTCGGTTTTGTGTGTACAGCGGAGGCGTTCTGAGGTATTTCTAGCGGACTTTCGTTCGGCCCCCGCCATCCGGAACCACCCACTGCCCATGTCCGACTTCCAGTTGGTCGACCCCTTCGGTCGACGCATCACCTACCTGCGCCTGTCGGTCACCGACCGTTGCGATTTCCGCTGCACCTACTGCATGAGCGAAGACATGCAGTTCCTGCCGCGTGACCAGGTATTGAGCCTGGAGGAGCTGGAAGCCGTCGCCGACGCTTTCATCGGGCTGGGTGTGAAGCGCATCCGCATCACCGGCGGCGAGCCGCTGGTGCGCAAGGGCCTGACCGGCCTGCTGGCGAGACTGGGCGCACGCCCCGAACTGGACGATCTTTCCATTACCACCAATGGCTCGCAACTGCGCGAGCGTGCTGTCGAACTGCGCGCGGCCGGCGTGCGCCGCCTGAATATCAGCCTTGACTCGCTGCGCCGCGAACGTTTCGCCGCCTTCACCCGTTCCGACAAGCTGGAGCAGGTTCTCGACGGCATCGACGCCGCCCGCGAGGCCGGTTTCGAGCGCATCAAGCTCAATGCCGTTGTGCAGAAGGGCCGCAACGACGACGAAGTCTGCGACTTGGTGACCTTCGCCTTGGAGAAGGGCATCGACATCAGCTTCATCGAGGAGATGCCGCTGGGCAGCGTCAGCAGCCACGAGCGCAAGCAGACCTTGTGCAGCAGCGACGAAGTCCGCGCGCAGCTCGCCGAGCGCTGGCAACTGCTACCGACGCCGGAGCGCAGTGGTGGTCCGTCGCGCTACTACCGCATCGACGGCTATGCCAGTCGTATCGGCTTCATCTCCCCGCACAGCCACAATTTCTGCGGCGACTGCAACCGGGTGCGGGTCACCGCCGAAGGCAAGCTGGTGCTCTGCCTGGGGCACGAAGGTGCGCTGGACTTGCGACAATTGCTCCGCGAGCACCCCGGTGATGGCGCGCGCCTGCGCGAAGCACTGATGCAGGCGCTGCAGCTCAAGCCCGAACGCCATCATTTCGAGGCCGACCAGCAGGTGCAGGTGCTGCGCTTCATGAGCATGACCGGCGGCTGAGTCCGCCACGGCGGGCACCCGGCCCGCCGGACAGAACAAAAACAACAGGCAACAAGGAGAGTCGTTTGAAGCTCAAGGCATTCTGCTGCGCGCTCGCCAGCATCCTTTCCAGCGGTATTTCAGGTGTCGCCATGGCGCAGACCTACGTCGTCGGCGTTGAGAACCTCGCGTTCGCCCCGCACTACAGCACCGATGCGCAGGGCAATTACCAGGGCTTCGCCCGCGAGGTGCTGGACCTGTTCGCCAGCACCAGCGGCATCACCCTGGAGTATCGTCCGCTGCCGGTGGACGCGCTGCTGCCGGCATTGCTGTCCGACCAGGTCGATCTCAAGTTCCCGGACAACCCCAACTGGGCGCCCGAGCAGAAGGCCGGGAAAACCCTGCGCTACAGCCAGCCGGTGACCGAATACGTCGATGGCGTGCTGGTGGCGCCGGAGCGGCTGGGTCAGGGCGTCGGAGCCTTGAAGCGGCTGGCGCTGGTGGATGGCTGGACGCCGCGTGGTTACGAGCGGCTGGTGCAGGCCGGGCAGATCGCCCTCGCGCCCAGCGCCGACCTCAAGCAGATGATCCATACCGCGCTGAAGAAGCAGGCCGACGGCGTCTACTTCAACGTCGTAGTTGCCACCTTCTATCTGGACAACATCCGAGCGAAGCCGGGGGCGCTGGTATTCGATCCTTCGCTACCGCACACGCGCAGCGCCTTTCACCTGTCCACGCTCAAGCACGCCGAGCTGATCGAGCGCTTCGACCGCTTCCTCGTCGACCACACCAGGGAGTTGGTCGCGATCAAGGCCAAGTACGGCGTCGAGGCGAGCCTCGATTCCGAGCACCTGGGCGTCGAGCAGTGGAAAGTGGATTTCCTCGAGCGCCAGAAAGCGAAACAGAAGTCGCCGTGAACCGCCTTCTTCCCTAAAATCGCGGCTGCCGTTTGCGCGCCAGCCGTAGGGAGGATGAAGTGCGCCGCGCTTTGTTCATCTGCAGCCGGAACCGCCTGCGCAGCCCCACCGCCGAAGCCGTCTTCGCCTACTGGCCGGAGGTCGAGACCGACTCCGCCGGGCTGGCGCCGGACGCGGAAGTCCCGCTGAGCGCCGAGCAACTGGAGTGGGCCGACCTGGTGTTCGTCATGGAGCGCCGCCATCGGCAGGCACTGCTGCGCCGCTTCCCCGTGGCGATGCGGGGCAAGCGTCTGGTATGCCTGGATATCCCGGACGATTACGTCTATCTGCAGCCCGAGCTGGTGTTCCTGCTGGAGCGCAAGGTCGGGCCTCTCCTGCGGCAGGAGAGTGCATGAGCGAGCTCCGTATTCCCCTGCGCGAAGGCATGCTGGTTTGCCCGGGTTTCCGCATCCAGGCCCAGCCCGAGCCGTCGCTGGCTATCGACGGCGACCTGCTCTGGGCGCTGGAGCAGCCGCAATGGTGTCCGTTGGCCGTGTCGCTCGAGGAACGGGACGGCGCACGGTGGATCAAGCCGTTGCCGCTGGCGCAGCAGACCGGTTTCGACCCGAATCGGGTGATCGGCTGGCGCGACGACCCGGTACGCATCGAGCAGCCCGAGGGCGTCGAGGATGCAGAGGCCGCCATCCACTGGTGGCGCGGCGGCGCGGTCGAGGACGTACGCGGGCGAATCAGTCACCACCCCTGGGGGCGTCTGCTGCGCCTGGAGGGGGCGGGGATCAGTCCGGAGCACATCCTGTTTCCCCATGGTTACACCTGCCTTTATCTGGGGCACCTGGACGCCGACTGGCGTCGATTGCGCTTCGAACTCTTTTCCTGAACTGCAATCTCACTAGAGAGCGGCCCCTGCGGTTGCCGCCAACGTGGCGGGAGCGTGGCGGTTGGTTGCCTCGCGTGCGAGCGGCCTGCACCTCCTGCTTAGTGCATGCAGTCCATGATGAGGTAACCCAGAATGACCCTAACAAAACGGGTAAAAAGCCTTGCAGCTGTCTTGGTGTTTGCGCAGTTGGGTGTCGTTGCGGAAGTCCCGTTGGCTCAGGCCGCCATGGTGGGTACGGGCGAAGTGCTGCAGGCACAGCAGCAACAGGTCGACCGCGAGCAGCTGTTGAAGATGCTCGATGACCAGGGCGTGCAGAAAAAGCTGCAGTCCATGGGCGTTGAGCGCAGCAAGGTCGAGCAGCGCATCAAGAGCCTGTCCAACGAAGAGCTGGCGCAGTTCAATCAGCAGCTGGACGAGGCGCCCGCCGGCGGCATCATCGGCATCATCCTGCTGTTCTTGTTGATCTTTGTGATCACCGACGTGCTCTGTATTACCCACATCTTCACCTTCGTCAGGTGCCAGCGTTGAGACGCTGGGCCATGGCCGTCGCGTTCGCGGCGGCCGTGGCACTCGGCGGCTGCGCGCAGTCGCCGACGTTGCCAGCCAGCGTCGATACTTTGCCGGAGCGGGTGGAGCTGAGTGATGTGCAATTCTTCCCCCAGCAGGAATTCCAGTGCGGCCCCGCCGCCCTGGCGACCATGCTCAACCAGCGCGGTGTGCGGGTGACGCCTCGGGAACTGAAAGATCGAGTGTTCATCCCCGGACGTGAGGGCAGCCTGCAGGTGGAGTTGGTGGCGGCGGCGCGGGAGAAGGGCATGCTGGTCTATCCGCTCAAGCCGCGTCTGGAAAATATCCTCAGCGAAGTGGCGGCGGGTAATCCAGTGCTGATCCTGCAGAACCAAGGACTGGACTGGTTGCCGGTCTGGCACTTTGCGGTGGTGGTCGGTTTCGATCGTAATCGCCACGAATTGATCCTCCGCTCGGGAATCACCGAGCGTCTGGTGATCGACTTCACCGCCTTCGATGTGACCTGGAAGCGCAGCAAACGCTGGGCGGTACTGACCGTTCCTGCTGATCGCCTGCCGGAGACGGCGGAGCCGACGGCCTGGTTGAGGGCGGCCCATGACCTGGAGGAAACCGGCCAGCCGGCATTGGCGGAGCAGGCCTATCGCACCGCGACCAAGGCTTGGCCGCAGGAGTCGCTCGGCTGGTTCGCCCTGGCCAATGCGCGCTACACCGACGGAAATCTCGACGATGCCGAGGATGCCTTGCGCCGCAGTGTCGGCGCGAAGCCGGCTTTTGCGGCGGGCTGGTTCAACCTGGCCAATGTATTGGGTGAGCGTGGCTGTCCGCAACAAGCAGGCGCTGCGGCGAGTTGTGCGCGGCACCTGGCGCCAGACGATGCGCGTTTTTCGCAGACGATCGGCAGTTCGGCCACAGTAGGCGACAGTTGCCAGGCGCTGCCAGCCTGCCCGGCGAACTGAGGCGCGCAGGTTTCCTGAACCGAAGCGGCAAGGGCACAGACTAAATCTGCAATGTCCCAGCGAGGTGCTTGGCATGGCCACGGAAAAACCACCGGCACGCGGCAGCGCGCGTGCCAAGACGAGCGACTCTGGTGCGAAAAGGGCGTCGCCTCGCAATTCCTCCCGCAGCTCGAAGGTCGGTAGCGACACGGCCGACGAACTTTCCGCCGAGGAGCGCCGCAAGGTCGAGAAAAGCCAGCCGCCCCGCGCGCTGGTGCTACACGAAGTCATCCGCCTGCAGGGCAATCACGAACTGGATCGCACCCTGGCCGCACTCTGGTGGTCGGCGCTGGCGGCCGGGCTGACCATTGGCCTGTCGCTGATGGCCATGGGTTTGTTCCGCGCGCGGCTGCCGGACCACGACATGGCCGTGATCACCACCAGCCTGGGTTATCCGGTGGGCTTCCTGGCGATCATTCTCGCGCGCCAGCAACTGTTCACCGAGAACACCCTGACCGCGGTGCTGCCAGTGATGAGCGAGCCGACGCTGGAGAAGTTCGGCCAGTTGTTGCGGCTGTGGTCAGTGGTGCTGGCGGGCAATGTCGTCGGCGCGCTCCTGTTCGCCTACGGCATGCTGCACCTGCCGATCTTCGACACCAAGGCCGATCAGGCCTTCCTCGACATCGGTCGCGAGGTGATGAAGAACGACCACTGGCAGATGTTCTCCAAAGGCATCGTTTCGGGCTGGATGATCGCCACCATGGTCTGGCTGGTGCCGGCGGCGGAAAACGCCAAGGTCTGGATCATTTTCCTGGTCACCTACCTGATGGCGCTGGGCAGTTTCAGCCATATCGTGGTCGGTACCTGCGAGGTGGGTTACCTGATGTTCGCCGGCGAAGTGGGGCCGGCGGCGTTCGTCATCGACTTCGCCTTGCCGACGTTGGCGGGCAATATCGTCGGCGGCAGCCTGATATTCGCGTTGATGAGCCACGCCCAGGTGCGCAGCGATACCGCCTCGCCGCCGGAAAAGCTCCCAGAAAAGAAAACGGCGCCCTGAGGCGCCGTTTTTCGTGCGGACTGAAGCGAGGCGTCAGATGCCCAACTTGTCGCGCATGGTGTAGTACCAGGCACCGATCGCAGAGAACGGAACCTGGAACATGCGGCCACCCGGGAAGGGGTAGTGCGGCAGGGTGGCGAAGGCGTCGAAACGCTCGGCCTGGCCACGCAGCACTTCGGCCAGCAGCTTGCCCGCGAGGTGGGTGTAGGTCACACCGTGGCCAGAGCAGCCCTGGGAGTAGTAGATGTTGTCGCCGATGCGGCCAACCTGCGGCAGGCGCGAGAGGGTCAGCAGGAAGTTGCCGGTCCAGGCGAAGTCGATCTTCACGTCCTTCAGCTGCGGGAAGACCTTGAGCATCTTCGGACGAATGATCGCTTCGATGTTCGACGGATCGCGCGCACCGTAGACCACGCCACCGCCGAAGATCAGGCGGTTGTCGCCGGTTAGGCGGTAGTAGTCGAGCAGGTAGTTGCAGTCCTCGACGCAGTAGTCGGTCGGCAGCAGAGACTTGGCCAGGTCGGCGCTCAGGGGCTCGGTGGTGATCACCTGGGTACCGCACGGCATGGACTTGGAAGCCAGTTCCGGCACCAGGCCGCCGAGGTAGGCATTACCGGCTACCACGATGAACTTGGCCTTCACACGGCCCTTCGGGGTGTGCACGACCGGGTTGGCGCCACGGTCGATCTTCACGGCAGGGGATTGCTCGTGGATCACGCCGCCGAGCGACTCCACGGCTGCGGCTTCGCCCAGGGCGAGGTTCAGCGGGTGGATGTGGCCGCCGCTCATATCGAGCATGCCGCCGACATAGCTGTCGGTGCCAACGACTTCACGGATGCGCTTGGCGTCCATCAGTTCCAGCTGGGTGTGGCCGAAGCGCTCCCACAGCTTCTTCTGCGACTCCAGGTGGCCCATCTGCTTGGCGCTGAGGGCCGCGAACACGCCGCCGTCCTTCAGGTCGCACTGGATGTTGTACTTGGCGATGCGCTCGCGAATGATGCGACCGCCTTCGAAGGCCATGTCGCCCAGCAGTTTTGCCTGCTTGGCGCCAACGCTGCGCTCGATGACGTCGATGTCGCGGCTATAGCTGTTGACGATCTGACCGCCGTTACGGCCCGACGCACCGAAGCCAGCCTTGGCGGCTTCCAGCACGGTGACCTTGAAACCGTTTTCCAGCAGGAACAGGGCGGTCGACAGGCCGGTATAGCCTGCGCCGATCACGCAGACATCGGTTTCCACCTCGCCCTGCAGTTCAGGACGGGCCGGGACCGGATTGGCCGAAGCTGCGTAATAGGAAGAGGGGTAGGAGGTGTGCGGCATAATGCACCTGTGTTTGTTATTTTTTACGAGATGTGCGGATGCTACCTGAGTCGAATCAGACCGGCTAGTGCCCGTGCAAAATAATTTACGGACGGTCGAACATAAAAAAATTCACTTTTTCAGTGGGTTAGCTGAAAAAGTGCTTGACGCTCTAAAACGATCGCGTAGAATGCGCCCCACACGACAGGCACATAGCTCAGTTGGTTAGAGCACCACCTTGACATGGTGGGGGTCGTTGGTTCGAGTCCAATTGTGCCTACCAAACAAATCCGCTTCCGGCGGTACTTAGAGGGCGATCCGAAAGGATCGCCCTTTTTGTTTTGGGGTATTCCAAGCGGGCGGCCTCGGCGGTTCACGCATTGCGCCGCTTTCGTCTCCGCTTCCTTTGTTCCTGGTGATTCCCCGTTCCGGTGGTGGTTCAGTCTCTGCATTGCTTGCGCAGGCTTTCGTGGATGGCGGGGTCGAGTGTTGCTGGGTGGAGTGGAAGTGGGCCAGATGGGCGCTAATTCATCGCGTTTCTGCGCTCGCTGTAGGCTTCGTACTGTCGGCACTTCTGTTCGGCATTGGCAAACGCCTGATCGGGCGTCTGGTCGCCGTGGTAGCCGAAGCGCACGAAGTACCTGACGACGACCTGGGTGTCCGCATCGAGCTTAGCGCCCCCTTCGTGGACTGCCGCAATCGCCTGCTGTTCGGTTTTTCCCTCGTTTCTATACAGCGCGCCCGCGCGCGCGAACAGGCCGATGCCGGTGCAGAAGTCAGAGGCCTGGGCGCCGCTGGCAAGCGTCATTAGCAGGAGCAACGCTGTGAGCTTCTTCATGTGACCTCACTGAGCCTGCGATCTGGTTCTCCGTCCTGATCAGTATGGCGCTTGCTCTGGTCTTCTGCCTGCACGTCTGGCGTGCGCTGCGAGGCTTTCTCTCTGGCTCCGGGCTTCTCGAAGAGCTTGAGGTGGTTGTAAGTAAAAAGCACGATGCAGTGCGTCGGACGTTGTCTTGTCGGTGGTTATCAAAACGAGGGCCGCCACTATGACCACCGTCGTGCCCACCGAAGAGTGGCCGGTAGAGTGACTTTGGACAGCGTAGA
Source organism: Pseudomonas sp. PDM18 (assembly GCF_014852585.1). GTDB lineage: Bacteria > Pseudomonadota > Gammaproteobacteria > Pseudomonadales > Pseudomonadaceae > Pseudomonas. The sequence goes on from NZ_JACVBX010000004.1 coordinate 364,956, forward strand.
TAGCATCGAAGCACCGTGTGGCGTGAAAGACCGGCAACACTAAACCTGCGTCGACGCTGGCGTCGCGAGTAATAGCGTGCCGACTCGGTAAAGAGTGTGTCGGCCGTGATGCATTCCGGCTTGTCGATTCCGTGGGGTGATCTAAGCGCGCCTGCTATGTTGGTCGTTGTCTGTGCTTGGAGGTGATGATGAGGGCTCTGCGATCTTGCTTACTCACCGGTGCGTTGCTGGTTCCGCTGCCGGCCTTAGCGGAAATGCAGGTGATCTGGCCGCAGGGTTGGGAGGTTTCGCGCTCGCCAGCGGAAGCGACTGCTGATGCGCCGGTGGTTCGTCAGCGTGGCGTGCGCTTGGCGGAGGATGGATCCCAGGATCTGGTCATGGAGGTCACACGCAGTCGGCTCGGCTCTGCCGCCAAGGTCAGTGTCGAGAATGTCATCGTCGAGATGCGCAAGGCGTTGCAGAAGGACTTCATGCGCCAGGGGTTCCAGGCAGCGTGCAGTAAGCCAATGGATGCAAAGCTGGGTGGGTTGGCCGGGCTGGAGGTGCATTGCGGCATCAGTCAGAACGGCGCCGAGGTGCTCAAGCAGACCGTGCAGGTCGCGTTGGGTGATGGGGCGGCTTACTCGCTGACCTATGCGGCACCATCGGGGCGCTATGCGGCGCTGATGGCGGAGATCGAAGCGGTGAAGGCGGGCATCAGTCTGAATTGAGGCGCCGCTTTTATAGGTGGCCGAACAGCAAAAGCCCCGCTCATGCGGGGCTTTTTTCGTTTTCAGGCTCAGGCAGCGATGGTGGCTTGCACTCGCTGAATCACCGCGCTCAGCGGTACCTCGCCCTGATATTGCTGAGGGTAGAGGCGTTCGGTGTGCTTGGCGATGCCATGCTCGTTCACCAGGGTGAAGCTGAAGCCATGCTTGCGCTTGGCCTGGATAACGCAGTTCAGAGGGGCGAAAGCCGCCGAGAGGGTGCGAATCGCCTCCTGGATTTGCAGGGAGGTTTTCATTGTCTTGTCTTTCCAAATAGGTAACGGTCCTATGACCGTCGAAATCGTCAAAAGCTCCGGGTGCGATCTGAGAATGCAGAAAACGTATGACCGGAATATGGCAGCGATTGGAAACTTGAGGGTCTGTTCGCGTCAGGCTGCGATGTTGGGTGAAAGCAGAGGATCTGACGTGGGGCGCTGATCGCTCGGGCAAATGTTCCTGGCGCGGTTGGCGTGCTCTGGAATCGATGCGGAGGATGCGCTGGCCGTGGCCCTGTAGAGCCCAGCTTCTGCCCTGGATCAGGTAGGGAGTGCTGGGAGGGGCGACCTTGGGTTTGGTGCTCGCTGTCGGCCAGTATAAGGATTTCTTCTAACGATGGCTAGTTTTTATACAGCCGTCTGTCAGAAATCGCCGAGCGAGGGAGAGATTCCGCGGAGCGGGAGCGCTCCGCGGAAGATCAGCATTACTGCAGCCAGGATTCCACGGTGTCGCCACCGTATTGTTGTTTCCAGGCTTTCAGGGTCTTGTGGTTGCCGCCCTTGGTCTCGATGGTCTCGCCGTTGTGCGGGTTCTTGTAGACCTTCAGTTGGCGGGTGCGGCGCGGCTGTTGTGCGGCAGCCGGCTCGGTGGAGTTCTGCGGGTCGAGAATGTTGATGACGTTGCGCAGGTTCATGCCGTACTGGTCCATCAAGGCTTGCAGTTGATCCTTGAACTCCAGTTCTTTCTTCAGGCCGCCATCGCTCTTGAGTTTCTCGAGCAGGGCGAGTTGTTCCTGGAGTTTGCGCTCGGCTTCGCGGAATTCCGCAAGTTTGGACATCTGGGTGCTCCCGTATGCAGGGTGATTAGTACGGCGCGATTCTGTGTTCTTGTGATTGTTCGCGTCAACTGAATATATGAATTGTTGCGATTGGGAGGCACGCTTTAAATGTTAAGGGCGCATGAAGGGTTGGTCGATTAATTGATCAATGAGGGATAATGCCCAGGCTAAAGGGTGTGGCGGTATTTTTCGTCGCTCAATAACCCCTGTGAAATCTGTGTGCTTTATTGTGGTGCGTTGCGTGCGAGTGCTGGATGAATAACGAGATAGTGCAATACCGGGTCAATGATTATGAACTGACGTGCCAGGTTGCCGGGCAGGGCGTGCCGCTGCTGCTTGTGCATGGGTCACTCTGTGACTACCGCTACTGGCAGGGGCAGGTTCAGGCGTTGTCTGCCCGTTATCGTGTGGTGGTGCCCAGCCTGCGCCACTATTTTCCCGAGCAGTGGGATGGCGCGGGGTCGGGTTTTACCACGCAGCAGCATGTCGATGATCTGTTGGCGTTGCTCGATCAGTTGCCCTGTCCGGTTCACCTGCTGGGGCATTCGCGGGGCGGTAATATCTGTCTGCGTGTGGCGCTGGCGGCTCCGCAGAAATTGCTCTCGTTGACGCTCGCCGATCCCGGCGGGGACTTTGCCGATGATGTTTTTGCGGGGGTAAATATCGAGGCGCCAGTATCTCCCGTGGAACGTAATCAGTTTCGTCAGCAGGCGCTGGAGATGATTCGAGCGGGGGCGGTGGAAGAGGGGCTGCAACTCTTCGTCGATACTGTCAGTGGTGCGGGAGTCTGGTCGCGGTCTTCCCGGCAATTCCGCGAAATGGCGACAGCTAATGCGATGACATTGGTTGGGCAGGTCGCCGATCATCCTGTGCCTATAAAACATGAGCAGATCCTGCAATTGCAGTTGCCGGTATTGCTGATCGGCGGGGCAAAAAGTCCGGAGCCGTTTCCGCGAATCATCCAGGCATTGCAATCGACACTGGTGGATGCGCGCTCGGTGACGATTCCTGGTGCGTCCCACGGCATGAATGTGATCCGCCCTGCGTCGTTCAATCGCAGCGTGTTGGAATTTGTCGAGCAGTACTGAGCGAAGTCAGGCTTGCCGCTCGTCAGCTTCCTTAACTTGCAGTAACATCCCACGCCTTGCCCGCTATCGTTTGCGGGCAGGTTTTCGATTTCTTCCAGTGATCTACGTCCGCGCGCGAATGCGCAGGGTGCCGACAAGGCGCCTGCCACTGTGAGGCAGGCTTGCCCGGCGGGCGACGCTTACTGGCACATCCCAACCCATGTGGCCTTTCGTAGGGGTCACCACTAGGAGAGGAGGCGCCATGCCCATCATTACTCTTCCCGACGGTAGTCAGCGTTCCTTCGATCATCCGGTCAGCGTGACCGAGGTGGCGCAATCCATTGGCGCGGGACTGGCGAAAGCCACCCTGGCCGGCAAGGTCAACGGCCGACTGGTCGATGCCTGCGACATCATCGACAGCGACGCGACCCTGCAGATCATTACCCCGAAGGACGAGGACGGGCTGGAAATCATCCGCCACTCCTGCGCTCACCTGGTGGGCCATGCGGTCAAGCAGCTGTACCCGACCGCCAAGATGGTTATCGGCCCGGTGATCGACGAAGGCTTCTATTACGACATCGCCTTCGAGCGCCCCTTCACGCCGGAAGACATGGCTGCGATCGAAAAGCGCATGGCCGAGCTGATCGAGAAGGACTACGACGTCATCAAGAAGATGACGCCGCGTGCCGAAGTCATCGAGACCTTCAAGGCTCGTGGTGAGGAATACAAGCTGCGCCTCATCGACGACATGCCGGACGAGAAGGCCATGGGCCTGTACTTCCACGAGGAGTACGTGGACATGTGCCGCGGCCCGCACGTGCCGAACACCCGATTCCTGAAGGCCTTCAAGCTGACCAAGATTTCTGGTGCCTACTGGCGTGGCGACTCGAAGAACGAGCAACTGCAGCGCGTCTACGGCACCGCCTGGGCGGACAAGAAGCAACTGGCTGCCTACATCCAGCGCATCGAGGAAGCCGAGAAGCGCGATCACCGTCGCATCGGCAAGCAGCTCGACCTCTTCCACCTCCAGGAAGAAGCTCCTGGCATGGTCTTCTGGCACCCGAACGGCTGGACCGTTTACCAAGTGCTCGAGCAGTACATGCGCAAGGTGCAGCGCGACCACGGCTACGTGGAAGTCCGCACCCCGCAGGTCGTCGACCGCATCCTCTGGGAGCGCTCCGGCCACTGGACCAACTACGCCGAGAACATGTTCACCACTTCGTCGGAAAGCCGTGACTTCGCGGTCAAGCCGATGAACTGCCCATGTCACGTGCAGATATTCAATCAGGGCCTGAAATCCTACCGCGACCTACCGCTGCGTCTTGCCGAGTTCGGTGCCTGCCACCGCAACGAGCCGTCCGGCGCGCTGCACGGCATCATGCGCGTGCGTGGCTTCACCCAGGACGACGCCCACATCTTCTGCACCGAAGAACAGGTGAAGAAGGAAGCGGCTGACTTCATCAAGCTGACCCTGCAGGTCTACTCGGACTTCGGCTTCACCGATGTTTCCATGAAGTTGTCCACTCGTCCGGCCAAGCGAGTCGGTTCCGAAGAGTTGTGGGATCGCGCCGAAAGTGCGCTGGCCGACGCTCTGAACGAATCCGGCCTGGAGTGGGAATACCAGCCGGGGGAGGGGGCTTTCTACGGTCCGAAGATCGAGTTCACCCTGAAGGACTGCCTCGGCCGTAACTGGCAGTGCGGCACCCTGCAGTACGACCCGAACCTGCCGGAGCGTCTGGATGCCAGCTATATCGCCGAAGATAACAGCCGTACCCGCCCGGTCATGCTGCACCGCGCGATCCTCGGCTCCTTCGAGCGCTTCATCGGCATGCTCATCGAGCACTATGCCGGCCTGTTCCCGGCGTGGCTCGCACCGACCCAGGCAGTGGTGATGAATATCACTGACAAGCAGGGCGAATGGGCTGAAGAAGTGGTGCGTCAGCTCGAGCAAAGCGGATTCCGTGCCAAGTCTGACTTGAGAAACGAGAAAATTGGCTTTAAAATCCGCGAGCATACTTTGCTCAAGGTTCCCTATCTGCTGGTTATCGGCGATAGAGAAGTTGAATCGCAGGCCGTCGCCGTACGTACGCGCGAAGGGGCAGACCTCGGCTCGATGCCGGTCGCCCAGTTCGCTGAGCTGCTCGCTCAGGCGGTTTCCCGGCGTGGTCGCCAAGACTCGGAGTAATCATTATTAAGCGTGAAATGAGACAGGATAAGCGGGCTGTCCCGAAACCGCCGATCAACGAGAACATCACCGCCCGTGAGGTTCGCCTGATTGGTGCTGACGGTCAGCAGATTGGTGTGGTCTCCCTCGATGAGGCTCTCCGTCTGGCTGACGAAGCCAAGCTGGACCTGGTGGAAATTTCTGCTGATGCGGTGCCCCCTGTCTGCCGCATCATGGACTACGGCAAGCACCTCTTCGAGAAGAAGAAGCAAGCCGCTGCTGCGAAGAAGAACCAGCACCAGCAACAGATCAAAGAAATCAAGTTTCGTCCAGGGACGGAAGAAGGGGATTACCAGGTAAAACTACGCAACCTGGTACGTTTCCTTAATGAAGGGGACAAGGCCAAGGTATCGCTTCGATTCCGTGGTCGTGAGATGGCCCACCAGGAGCTGGGCATGGAGCTACTGAAGCGAGTCGAAACCGACCTCGCCGAAGTCGGCACCGTGGAACAGCATCCTAAGCTGGAAGGACGCCAGCTGATGATGGTCATCGCTCCCAAGAAGCGTAAATAACCTCCCGGGCACTGGCAGGCCTGATGGTTATCAGTTGTTAACGAATGCGGAGTACCAAACATGCCAAAGATGAAAACCAAGAGTGGCGCCAAAAAGCGCTTCAAAGTGACTGCTGGTGGCATCAAGCACAAGCACGCTTTCAAGAGCCACATCCTGACCAAAATGACCACCAAGCGTAAGCGTCAGCTGCGCGGCACTTCGATGCTCGCTGCTTCCGACGTTCGCCGTGTAGCGCGCTCCCTGCGTCTGCGTTGATTTCTGGTAGAGGATAAATAAATGGCTCGTGTTAAGCGTGGCGTGATTGCCCGTCGTCGTCACAAAAAGATTCTGAAGCTCGCAAAAGGCTACTATGGCGCGCGTTCGCGCGTGTTCCGTGTTGCCAAGCAGGCGGTAATCAAAGCAGGCCAATACGCCTACCGTGACCGTCGTCAGCGCAAGCGTCAGTTCCGCGCTCTGTGGATCGCTCGTATCAACGCTGGTGCTCGTCTGAACGGTCTGTCCTACAGCCGTCTGATCGCTGGCCTGAAAAAAGCGGCCATCGAGATCGACCGTAAGGTCCTGGCCGATCTGGCTGTGAACGAAAAAGCGGCGTTTACCGCAATTGTCGAGAAAGCGAAAGCCAGCCTGGCTTAAGCCCCGCGACAGTTACCGGATCTTGGTCCGGACGTAACGTCACCGATAGGGGAAGAGCCTTACCGCTCTTCCCCTATTTTGTATCTGGAGTTGGTACATGGAAAACCTGGACGCGCTGGTCTCGCAGGCCCTGGACGCCGTGCGGAACACCGAAGACGTCAACGCCCTGGAGCAGATCCGGGTTCACTACCTCGGCAAGAAAGGCGAGCTGACCCAGGTCATGAAGACCCTGGGCGACCTGCCGGCCGAAGAGCGCCCCAAGGTCGGTGCGCTGATCAACGTCGCCAAGGAAAAGGTTCAGGATGTGCTGAACGCCCGCAAGGCCGAGCTGGAGGGCGCCGCCCTCGCCGCCAGGCTGGCTGCTGAACGCATCGATGTGACCCTGCCGGGCCGTGGCCAGTCCTCCGGCGGCCTGCATCCCGTCACCCGCACCAAGGAACGCATCGAGCAGTGCTTCACCCGCATCGGCTATGAAGTGGCCGAGGGGCCGGAAGTCGAAGACGACTACCACAACTTCGAAGCACTCAATATTCCGGGCCACCACCCGGCTCGTGCCATGCACGACACCTTCTACTTCAATGCGAACATGCTGCTGCGCACCCATACCTCGCCGGTACAGGTCCGCACCATGGAAAACCAGAAGCCGCCGATTCGCATTGTCTGCCCGGGCCGCGTCTACCGCTGCGACTCCGACCTGACCCACTCGCCCATGTTCCACCAGGTCGAAGGTCTGCTGGTCGATGAAGACGTCAGCTTCGCCGACCTCAAGGGCACCATCGAGGAATTCCTCCGCGCCTTCTTCGAGAAGGAATTCTCCGTCCGCTTCCGCCCGTCCTTCTTCCCCTTCACCGAGCCTTCGGCGGAAGTCGACATCCAGTGTGTGCTTTGCAGCGGCAAGGGTTGCCGTGTCTGCAAGCAGACCGGCTGGCTGGAAGTCATGGGTTGCGGCATGGTCCACCCCGACGTGCTGCGCATGTCCGGCATCGATCCCGAGAAATACCAAGGCTTCGCGTTCGGCATGGGTATCGAGCGCCTGGCCATGTTGCGCTATGGCGTGAACGACTTGCGCCTGTTCTTCGACAACGATCTGCGGTTCCTCGGCCAGTTCCGCTAGCCCGCACGACCGTCAACGCATTTAGGAGAGCAGGATGAAATTCAGTGAACAGTGGCTGCGGAGCTGGGTAAATCCGCAGGTATCCCGTGACGAGCTGGTGGCTCGTCTGTCCATGGCCGGCCTCGAGGTCGACGCCGTGATCCCGGTTGCCGGCCAGTTTAGCGGCGTGATCGTGGGTGAAGTATTGTCGACCGAACAGCACCCGGACGCCGACAAACTACGCGTCTGCCAGGTCAGCAACGGTTCGGAGACCTTCCAGGTCGTCTGCGGCGCGCCGAATGTGCGCCCGGGCCTGAAGATCCCCTTCGCCATGATCGGCGCCGAGCTGCCGGGCGACTTCAAGATCAAGAAGGCCAAGCTGCGCGGCGTTGAATCCAACGGCATGCTTTGCTCGGCCAAAGAGCTGGAAATCAGCGAAGAGAACGCCGGCCTGATGGAGCTCGCCGCGGATGCGCCCGTGGGCGCCAACATCCGCGACTACCTCGAACTGAACGACGCCTCCATCGAGATCGGCCTGACCCCGAACCGCGGCGACTGCCTGTCACTGACCGGCCTCGCCCGTGAAGTCGGCGCGCTGTATAGTGCCGAGGTTAAGCCGGTGGTGGTCAACGCTGTTGCTCCGCATATCGATGATGTACGCAGCATCGAGCTGCTGGCGCCCAAGGCTTGCCCGCGCTACCTCGGTCGCGTGATTCGCAACGTCGACCTGAGCAAGCCGTCCCCCTTGTGGATGGTCGAGCGCTTGCGCCGTTCCGATATCCGCAGCATCGACGCCGCCGTCGACATCACCAACTACGTGATGATTGAGCTGGGCCAGCCGATGCACGCCTTCGACCTCGACGAGATCAAGGGTGGCATTCGCGTGCGCATGGCGGAGGAGGGCGAGAAGCTCGTCCTACTCGACGGCCAGGAAGTCACCCTGCGTGCCGACACCCTGGTCATCGCCGACCACGAACGCGCCCTGGCCATTGCCGGCGTGATGGGCGGTGAGCACAGCGGCGTCAGCGCCAAGACCCGCGACCTGTTCCTCGAAAGCGCCTTCTTCGACAACATCGCCGTGGCCGGGAAGGCTCGTTCCTATGGTCTGCACACCGATGCCTCGCACCGCTTCGAGCGCGGCGTGGACTCGCAGCTGGCCCGTCGCGCCATGGAGCGCGCCACCGAGCTGCTGCTGCAGATCGTCGGCGGCGAAGCCGGTCCTATCGTCGAGCAAGCCAGCGAAGCCGATCTGCCGAAGGTCGCGCCGGTCACCCTGCGTGCTGAGCGTATCGCCCAGATGCTGGGCATGACCCTGGAAAACGCCGAGATCGAGCGTCTGCTCAGCGCTCTGGAATTCGACATCCAGAAAGCCGGTGCCGATGCTTGGACCGTGGGGGTGCCGAGCCATCGCTTCGACGTTTCCATCGAAGTCGACCTGATCGAAGAGTTGGGCCGCCTGTACGGCTACAACCGTCTGCCGGTTCGTTATCCGCAGGCCCGCCTGGCGCCGAACACCAAGTCCGAGTCCCAGGCCGAACTGCCGGCGTTGCGCCGCCTGCTGGTCGCGCGCGACTACCAGGAAGCCATTACTTACAGCTTCATCGATCCCAAGCTGTTCCAGCTGTTCCATCCTGGCGTCGAGCCGCTGATGCTGGCCAACCCGATCTCCGCCGACATGGCCGCCATGCGCGCCTCGCTCTGGCCGGGTCTGGTGAAATCCCTGCTGCACAATCTCAACCGCCAGCAGACCCGCGTGCGCCTGTTCGAAAGCGGTCTGCGCTTCGTCGGTCAGCTGGAAGGGCTGGTGCAGGAAAATATGCTTGCCGGCGTCGTCTGCGGCGCCCGCCAGCCGGAAGGCTGGGCCAACGGCCGCGAGAACGTCGACTTCTTCGATGTGAAAGCCGACGTCGAAGCGCTGCTGGGTAACGCCGGCGCTATCGAAGCCTTCACCTTTTCCCCGGCAGAGCACCCGGCGCTGCATCCGGGCCAGACAGCCAAGATCGAGCGCGACGGCGTGCTGGTCGGCTACCTGGGCGCCCTGCACCCAGAGCTGGCCAAGGCGCTGGACCTGGATCGTCCGGTATACGTCTTCGAGCTGGTTTTGGCCGAAGTCGCCAAGGGCCGCTTGCCGAAATTCAGCGAACTGTCGCGCTTCCCCGAAGTTCGCCGTGACCTCGCGCTGATCGTTGATCTGGATACCCCGGCCGAATTCGTCCTGGCAAATATCCGTGAAACGGCGGGCGAATGGCTGACGGACCTCAGGCTCTTTGACGTCTACCACGGTAAAGGCATTGATCCGCATAGAAAAAGCTTGGCCGTTGGCTTGACCTGGCAGCATCCATCACGCACTCTTAATGATGACGAGGTGAACGCGACTACGCAGAATATCGTCGCCTCGCTGGAACAAAGGTTCAACGCCACGTTAAGGAAGTAACGTATGGGGGCTCTGACGAAAGCTGAAATTGCTGAACGTCTGTACGAAGAGCTGGGCCTGAATAAGCGGGAAGCCAAGGAACTGGTGGAGCTCTTCTTCGAAGAGATTCGCCAGGCGCTGGAGCATAACGAACAGGTGAAGTTGTCGGGTTTCGGCAACTTCGATCTGCGCGACAAGCGCCAGCGTCCCGGGCGCAACCCGAAGACGGGAGAGGAAATCCCGATTACAGCCCGGCGCGTCGTCACCTTTCGTCCAGGGCAGAAACTGAAGGCCAGGGTTGAAGCTTATGCTGGAACCAAGTCATAACGACGAGTTGCCCCCCATCCCGGGCAAGCGCTATTTCACCATTGGTGAAGTGAGCGACCTTTGCGCGGTGAAGCCGCACGTGCTGCGGTATTGGGAACAGGAGTTCCCGCAACTCAACCCGGTCAAACGAAGGGGCAACCGGCGCTACTATCAGCGCCAGGATGTGCTCATGATTCGCCAGATCCGTGCGCTGCTTTACGACCAGGGCTTCACCATCGGCGGAGCCCGTCAGCGCCTTACCGGCGACGAAGCACGCGACGATGCCACTCAGTACAAGCAACTGATTAGGCAGATGATTGCCGAATTGGAAGACGTACTTCATGTGCTGCGCAAGTAACTGAAAAAAATGAAAAAAGCGCTTCTCCAAAGCAAATGCTTGGGGTATAGTGCGATCCGCTTCTGGGGGAACTTGGAAGCAACGTCGGGGCGTAGCGCAGCCTGGTAGCGCACTTGCATGGGGTGCAAGGGGTCGAGTGTTCGAATCACTCCGTCCCGACCAAATTTGATAAGCGGCTCAAGTACTTACAGTGCTTGGGCCGTTTTCATTTCTGGACTGCGCAAAACTAGCGCAAAATGCGCGCAAAACTATGTTGGCATTCTTGATAAAACCCCTTCGCTGGGGCTGCAATCTGGTCGCGGCAATGGCGAGCATTCTGTCCGGCTGGTTCTGGTACCTGTCGGCTGAACAGCAACAAACAGCATACAACCTGACCGTCAGGCCACTGTGTGTTGATCCTGCGCAGACAGAGCGTGTTGCCAATGCAATTTCTCAGCTAACTGCAATGTCCTTACAGTTCAATATTTGGGCAGCTGCGGGAGCGGCGGTAGTAGGTTTCTCCGCCGGTATAGCGTTTTTTCTGACTCTTCCGGACTAAGAGCTAGGGAGAATAAGGCTTAAGTCGAGGTCCGGAATTGCATCCGACCAAATCACTTCGGCATGGTCCCGCTGATAGTTCTTCGTCATCTCTGCGCTGGCATGCCCAGCGATCTTCTGGCCGTCTTTCCCGGCCTTCTTATACAAATGCAGCGACAGGGCCCTGATCTCATGGAAGCCCGGCATCTCTTCGTCTTTCCATCCTGAATAGCAGGCTGCAGCGTCCCTCGCTTCCTTGAATGCCCTGGACAGATAACGCTCATCGATCTTCGTCCAATGCTCCTTTCGGTCAGCAAGCCCCAGCTTCCGGTCCGGCCGCCGATGGATCAGGAAGGGGGAGGGGATGCCATCGTTACACCGATCCAATACATCCTGCAGCTCAGGGGTAACTTGGAAACGGATCCAGGCTGCATCCGATACTTTGGCTGTCTTCTGCTGGATGACGTAGAGAAACCCGTCCCGGATATCGTCGAATTTCATCGACAAGATGTCTGATCGCCTCTGGCCAGTGATCAGCGCAAGATCAATCGCATTCTGCAGCCAGCTCGGGGACTTCTCTCTGATCGCCTTGAGTCCTTCCCCGGTGTGGCGCTTGCGCTGCTTCTTTTCGATCCTGGGGATAGTCCCAGCTGCAGGATTATCCGGGGATAGTCCTTTGGCGGCAGCATGGTTGAAGATATCGATAAGTAGGGCTCTGGCTTGGTTGGCAGCTCGCGGGGTCAAACCATCGAATAGTTCGGCGGCCATTCGAAGAGTGATTTCATCCACGGCCTGAGACGGCCAGGCTGTTCTGAACTGCCTGAATCTCACGGCGTAGAGTTCCAGGGTGGCTTTCGCCAACTCGCGCGGCGGCAGTACTTCGCGTTGGTAGTAATCCAGAAAGTCGACAAACAAGGTTGTAGTCAGGCCTTTAACCTTGGCAACCAAGTCGGCACCTTCCATGAAGGTGAGATTCAGTTGTTTGGCAGCATCAATTGCCTTGAGGCGATCCTTTCCGAATTGAAACCAGACGCCATCAGTAGGGCGCCTGTACCTGAAAGTCCCACGCCGACTATCGAGGTAGAGATTCTGCGGAAGGGATCTATTTGCCTTATTGCGAGGACGCGGTGACATCAGCAGTGGTCCTTGAGCACCATGGCGACCAGTTCGTTGCTTGTCCCCTTATTGAAAGCTCGCCAATCCACATACCAAAGCTTGCCGATCCTGACGCCCGGAATATCACCATTCCGGATCTGGTTACGTATTGTCTGACTGCAGAGCGGCGTGCCATTTGCTCCCCAATACCGACGCTGGAACTCGGCAATCTTGATCAGTTCTCTGCTCATGCTTCCCCCTCAGGCTTCCAGTCCTCTCCATTGAGTCGAGCGGAGATCCACTGATCGATTTCTAGGGAGTCCCACCCCACTATCGATGGGCCGATCTGTTTGGTCTTGGGAAACGCTCCCGTGCTCATCCAGAGATAGATGGTCGAGCGCTTGATTCCGCAAAGATGAATCACCTCGGGTAAGCGCAGTATTCTGCGAGTGCGTGCCTTCGATTCCATTTTTCTTACTCCATCGCTACCACTTGATCCGCTGGTGTCATCAAATGGCGTAGCCGCGCCTGATGTAACGGTCATTTATGAGTCCAATGACGTGCTTTTCGAGGTCGCGAGTGCTGTAGCCCTTGGCGGTGTAGTGGTCTTCGATCACATGCCAGAAGGGGAGCGTTCTCCCGACCTCAAGCGCTTTTTTTGGCGGGATGCGCTCCCGTGCGATCAGGCTGGCGAACTGGCCCAGGAACATCTCGCAGTTCTTGCCGGAGAAGCCCTGAGCGGTCTTGTAGTAGCGGCGGTACTCGGTGCGTTCGATGAGCGGATCGGCTTCCACCTGGACCTTGGTGTCGAGGCTGATCAGCGACCAGAAAGCATCGAAGATCCCTTCCCGGGAAATGAGCTTGTAGTTGTCGCAGGCGTACTGCCAGAGGCCTTGCAGGTGCGGGCAAAGGCCCTCGTAGGTGCGGCAGCCGATCACCTCGCCAGAGGTCATCGTGGAGCCTTCGGAGAACTGCTGGATGATGGAGTGGTGATAGCGGAACTCGATGCGCCACACGGTTTCCAGCGGGTTGAAGGCAGGTTCACCATCGCCGAAGGGATCGCCGTTCAGGGAGGCCCACACCGATTCCCAATAGTCGAGTTTGTCGGTCGCTCTCGCCTGCAGCGTCTTGTTGTAGAGGCACATCTGCAGGCCGTTAGCCGAGCCGAACATGAAGGTCTCACCACGCCCATAGACCGAGGCGTTGCCGTCGTATTCGATGCGGTCGATGCCGCTGATCTGGCGGACACGTCGGGAGCGGCAATGCATACGGTCCACGAAGTCTGCTGGCGGGGTCCAACCCTGCACGTCGAGTGCGATGTGGACGGCGCACTGGTTCACCTCGCAGGCGGAGAGCACGCCTGCGGCCAGGTCATCCATTACGCCCTGCAGGATCTTCGGATCGGCGCCATCCAGGGCGTGTGGCGACACTTCAATCTTGAGGTGCGGGCCGATGTTTTCGAGCTTCACGTTGTGGTTCTTGATCAGCAGGATCAGGCCCATGTCGGCGTTCTGTAGGCGGTACTGGTAGCCCGAGTCCCGACCGATGCGGCCCTTGGCCCACTTGTAGCCGGCGAAGTTCACGATGTCCTCCGGCTCATCGAACAGCGCCATTACTTCCGGGCGGATCATGCCGTTGTACAGCTGCCGCACGGTATCGACGCCACAGCGCAGCAGGCGCACACCCGACAGGTCGGCGAATCTGCCGTTGCTCGGGTCCATGAAAATCCGTCCTTCGGACGACTCATAAAAATCCCCGTTCTCCTTGAGGATCAGGCGGAGGGGGTGAACTGCCTTTTTCATTCTTTCGTACCTTCAATGAGGTTTATTGAGGTGCTTACTCGTTAGCTATCCGACGTGTTACAGGGTCGTCGGCCGCGCCTTCGGCCTACCGCTCGTGCCTGGCGCTCCCGGCCGGCGGCGCGGCTCGCCGACTCAAAACGGAAACGCCGCCACCGGCTGCATCACCTGCAGGGCGGTGAGGAAACCGAGCGCATACGCGAGCGCAAGCAGCCCAAGGGCGTTGATCAGGCCGTGCAGGGTCATTGGGTTCTCCAGGGGCGTGCGGGGTATTCGGAGTCGGGGACGATGGTGAGCGTCGTCTGAGCGGACGCTGTGGGCGCTGCTGGGGGCGTGGCGATTGCTGGTTGTGCGGCGGGCATCTGCGCCGGCTTGGGGAAGGACCCGGCGCACACGATAGTTTCGTGGTACTCGCCATAGAACAGCTCGGCCACACACTCGGAGCGGGCCTTTACGCCGTAGCCGGACTCGCCCATCTGCCACGAATTGAGCATGAGGCGACGGCCTTCGGCATCGGTGATGACGAACATGTACATCTCGCGCTGCATGCCCTTCACCAGCCCTTTCACGCGGGCCGCCACGGCGATCTGCCGGCCCGCGAAGGGATGCTCGGCTAGTGGAAGAGCCGGAACACCTGATTGGCCAAAAACAGCACCAGCAGGAAGAGCGCGATTCGCAGCAGCAGGCGTTTGAGCAGGTACAGCACTCCCTTGAGAACGAGGTGAAATGCTTTGCTCAGGATGGGCAGAATCAGGCTTTTGCTGAGCCCCGCCACCGACGACCTTGAGAGGTCCCATATAGCTGACAAAGCCAATAGTGCCGGCCAGCAGTGCCAGTAGAAGAACCAACTTAGGCGACCGGAAGAGACTCTTGCCGGCTTTGGTGTCCTGGGTTTTGCCGGTGGCGGTGGACTGGTAGAGCCGGAAGGTCTGCTTCTTGATTCGCTTGTATTCGACGATGGTGCCGTCAGCGGGTGGTCGGTTGAGCTGGGCGTCATGCTGGGCCTCCTTGTACCGGCCGGGGATGCCGATGACCGCGAGGTTGGAATGCTTGTAGGCCATCTCGCAGGTCATGCGGATGTCGTCGCGGATGTAGCTGATGTTCGGCGTGGTCAGGACGATGTCCCAGTTGAAGTGGCGGTGTCGGGTCCAGGCATCCAGCCAGCCCATGGGCCTATCCGCCTCGTGCGCCGCTTCGGGCCCGCCGGGGAAATCGAACTTCTCCAGATCGCGTTCGCGCCACGACTTGGGGAACAGCAGCTGGGTTTCATCGACGATCAGGAAGGCGCCCCGCGGTGCCCACTGAAACCACGTGCGCATCTTTTCGAGGTCGGCGAGCGATTCGAGATCGAGGTTGATGATCTGCGCCGTGTTGGGCAGATCAGGAAACACGGTGTAGGCCCGCTCCAGGGTGAAGCCCCGGACGTTGGTGATGATGACGCGGCCATCCTTGAGGGCGGGCACGGCATCGTCTTGAATCGCTCCACTTGTTTTGTACGAGCCGTTCGGGCCGTGGTGAATCTTGATGGACATGACTCACCTCCCTATGAACGGCACGAAGCGCATACAGAAGCGCGTGGCCAGGGCGGAGAACATGATGTTGAGTGCCTGCGGGACTCCGAGAAATTGCAGCGCCGCCGCGAGCGGTCCAGGGAGCGTGGCGTACATGGAGCGGACCATGTTGGACACGCCGAGGCTGTCGATCAGCTCGCGGGCGACGGTGTAGCTGACATCGAGCAGGAACAGGAACGACTGGAGGGCGCTATACATCGCCCACTGGGTGGCGACCACGAAGCCGTCCTTGATGAAGTCGTAGATACCCTGGGTGAGGAAATTCCAGATCCATTGCAGGAACAGGACGATCTGGTCAAAGAAGCTGGATAGCCATTCCATGTGATCACTCCTTCAGAATGACGAAGGCGGCCAACACCGATGCCATGAACATCAGCGCGTAGCGCAGGTAGGAGAGTTTTTCTTCGTACTCGGTGAAGCAGAGGCTGACGGTCTTTTTCCAGACCACGAAGGTGTCGCAGGGGAGCTTGCCGCCGCCCTCGCCGAGGTTCAGGTCGAACACGCCCTTGAGCTGGTCGGCGTTCTCTTTGATCTTTTCGGAGAACTCCTTTTTCGCTTCCTCGACCTTGGCGGTCCACGTCGTAAGAGACTCTTCCCAGCTACCTTGCTTGGGTTGCTCCAGGGACTCTTTCGGACCCTTGCCGCCGCTGGTGCCGTCATTGCCGCCGCCACCGCCGGAGTTGTTGCCATCGCCGTCACCATCCCCGCCGCCCGTGCCGGGATTAGTACCGCCATCGCCGCCACCGGAGTTACCGCCACCGGTATTGCCGCCAGGGTTGTCGGGGTTTTCGTTGCCGCCTCCCGTGGTGGGGAAGCAGGCACTACCGGACCAAGAAAAGCCGTCCGGGCATTTGTCGTCGGGGTCGATATCGGGAGGTGTGGTTTGCGCGCCCGTGCAGCCGACCGTGCCGTTTGCGGTCTTCTTGCACTCGAACTTCTTGGCGAGTTCGTCGAGGTAGTCCTGCAGCTGCTGATCGGGGTTGTCCGGGTTATCCGACATGTCGTCGTTGCCGACCGGAATCATATCCACCGTGCAGGCGCTCTCATCGCAGCTATCGGGCATGCCCGGCTCGTAGATGCAGCCGTCTTTGATTTCGGGGTCTACCTCAAAAACAGCGCCGCCCTCGTTGTATGAGAACTGGATGGTCTTGGTGTAGTTACCGCGAGTTATGCACTCGGCGTCAGTGGGCTTTTCGCCAACACATTTATCGACGCCCTCGGTGTCGTCGTAGACCTGGCCCGTGGGGCAGCCGTCCCCGATACGATCAATCAGCCAGGAGCTGACGTTCACCTTTGCGCTGCTGTTCCAGTAGGAGCAGTAGTACTGCGTGGGTGATCGTCGGTCGAAGCCGCTGCGTTCCCCGGTGTAGTTGCCCATCGCCTGCATGACTCCAAGGCGAGAATCACAGGCTTCCAGGGGGCTGTTGTAGATGCTGCCAGTGCTGGTGATCTTCCATTGGTAGGTGGCCGCGAATGCCATGGGAGAAAGACCAGCCAGGAGCAGCATCAGCGCGGAGAGGATCAGCCGTAAATTCATGGCGGGCTTTCCAAAAAGAACCCCGCCGAAGCGGGGTCCAGGTTCGGCACATCAGTGCAGTCAGAAGAATTCGCCGCATCGGTACCCGGTGATGAAGGCGCCGGCGAAGAACGCCCCCAACCACACCGACCAGAGCACTTACGCCTTGCGCAACATGCTGTAGATCAGGCCAGCGACCGCGAGGATGACCAGGGCACCGACGATGTAGCCGCCGATGTTGGACATGTCGCCCTTGCCGTCGGTGATGGCCTGCTCGACCGCGCTGGTGTCGATGACGCTGGCGGCGAAGGCAGGGACCGAAGTCACGGCAGT
Organism: Pseudomonas sp. PDM18; assembly: GCF_014852585.1. Classification (GTDB taxonomy): domain Bacteria; phylum Pseudomonadota; class Gammaproteobacteria; order Pseudomonadales; family Pseudomonadaceae; genus Pseudomonas. The sequence continues at coordinate 382,192 of NZ_JACVBX010000004.1, forward strand.
GACGGTGCCGGCGATGCAGACGTTGCGGAAGGAGCGGATCGGGTTGAACTTGGCGATCTGTTGTTTCATGGCGTTCATGGTGTTTCCTCTCTACTTGGCTTTACGAAGAAGTGACGCGACCCAGCCAGTTAAAAGCCCCGTCACGAAGGCTCCGAGAACGCCCGCAGCACCGATGCTGAAAGCCTCCAGGGAGAACCCGCCGTTGACCAGGATTTCAATCGCTCCAGCGGCCTCGGGCGGAATCAGATAGGCCTGTTGCCACTCGATCTGCTGACAGCGCATCAGGCCGTCCGCCGTGGACGCCCAGCTGGTGCAGACCTGGACGGCAACCACGCCTGACATGTCAGCGGGCCTCCTTGCGCGGGCGGTCGCACCAGCACCAAAACGAGCGCAGGACGAACCACCACAGGGCGAAGAAGGCGAACGCAGCCGCGACCACAGCGATCACGGAATCCAGCGGGTAGGGTTCGAGGAATTCGCGAACCGCACGCACAGCAGGCGATACGGCGCAGAGAATCGCCACGTACAGAACCCAGCCGAAGGCGAAACGGAGCGGCGCTTTCATCTACCTACCCTCGCCGTCAGGACTTGCTGCTGTCGGAAGGCTTATCAGCGGCGGGCTTGTCGCTGGCCGGCTGCTGAGTGGGGCGCTGGGCTTGTGCCTGGGGTTGCGGCTGGCGGGCGGGAGCCGGGGTAGCAACTTCTTTGCCCACGGCCAGCAGCTCAGTCAGCACCTGGGTATTGGTGGTGCGGCCGAAACGGTCCTGAGTCGGGCGGACGACGCTGGCGAACTTGCAGAGCACCGGGGCGCCTTCGAAGACGATGGAGTCCAGCAGGGTCGGCTCAACGTTGTATTCGCTGATCTCGAAGCCCTTGGCGTTGCCCCGAGCGGTTTCCGGGATCGGGGAAATGGCCTGGACGCTGGCGAAGATCTCGCCGGACTTGGTGGAGGTGTAGGTATCGGTCTTGGTGACCCAGAGTTCGACTACGCCGCCAGTGGTTGCAAACATGTTCATCTGAAGCTCCTTTGCCTTTTTCGGGCATGAGTTGGCCCGCTGCTGCAAATTGGGCGCGTTGGTGGCCGTCTTTCAGCGGGTGCGGTGGTGCCTGGGTTTTGCGGTGGTGCAGGCGGTGAGTTGGGTCAACACAAAGGGCTCTGCCCTTGTCATCCCGCTCTCGCCGCCGAGGGCTCAGGAGCGCGGGGCGGTGGTGCTGCCCCTCACTCCCGAGCGGAGGCTATTCAGGGAGGGGGACGGTCAAGGGTGCGCTTCGCCCGGCGCTCCGTTTGTCCGAACGAGAAAGCGTGTTCGGACAAGCCGGTGCGGCGGCCCTGGACCTGATTGGCCCAGGTGGGGATGGTGTGGCGAGCGTGGTAGCGGCCAACCACTGCGCTAACCGTCAGCAGGACGAGCCAGAAGATCAGGTGCGGGATCGGGTTAGAGACCATGGCTCAGCCCTCCAGCTCGAACGGCTCGCGCACGGGAACGAAGGGGGTCGGCCTGCCGCTGTCGTAGATAACGTGCCAGTACTTCGGGGGACGGCGCGCGGGTTGGTGCCTCACGCAGGTAAACCCCGGCTCCACACGATAGGTACTGGAGACCAGCCTCCAGACACCGGATACCAGATTCATGGTTCCAACGACCGTGAATACCCGCGTAGGGCGGCACTGGCTGCAACGAGTGAATCGGCTGGAGTCTTCCGGATCCGGTTGAGCCCGAAGCACGCGATCCGCTTCGCATACAGAGCAGGTACAGAACGCGGGATGAGGTTGATGCAGGTACTTGCTCGGAAGCATCGGCGGGCACCTCCCCTTCGAAGCTCTGTTGAAGGCGGAAAACCAGTTCGGCGTTCAGGGAGCGGAGGGAAGCTTCGGCGGCTTGCTCGACCTGGGAGCGCAGAGTAGGGGGCATGCGCAGCTTGAACTGGGAGAAGGACCGAGCGTCATTCATCGTCGTAATCCCCTTGGCAGAAGATCGACTTCCCCCGGTCGAGGTCGCGGCGGATTTTGTGGAGGTTGATGACGCGACGGCGGCCAATCTTCGCGGTCGGCACGGTCTTGGTTTCGACCCAGCCACGCACCACGTCATCCGTAATGTCCTCCAATCCCAGCATCTGAGCGAATACCGCCTGAGAGCAGAATGGAGCGGTACGGAAGTCCGTGACCTTTTCCATCGCCCCCGTGACGGTGAACCCCACTATTCCAGACTCTTCCATGGTTTTGCCCTATAATGAAAATCACGTCTACTGAGTAGAATTTACTAAGTAGCACAACCATACATGCAGATTGTTACTAAGTACAATCTACTAAGTAGAATATTTGAGCATGATAAGAGACCGGCTTATAACCTTGTTTAATAAGGAACGAACAAGCGTCTGGTTCGAGAAGGAGACCGGCATTGATCGCTACCGGTGGGGAAATGTGCGCAATGGTAAAGCCCGTATAACGGATGCCGAAATTGAAGCTGTTATAACGATCTTCCCCCAATATGCTCTGTGGCTTGTCACTGGGGAGGTCGCCCCTGAGATCGGCCAAACCAGTCCAGCATATGAAGAAGCTAATCGAAAATTGCCAAATCAAGACGTGGGATAGCGATAACTAAGGAAATAACTAGGCGCTGGTTCTCCCGAAATTTTGGCATCAAGGAGCAGAGGTGAAAAAGTGCATACACCGTTAAACGCTTCAGCAACAACCGCTGGAACTCTACTGTCTAGTTCAACATTCGAGGTCCCTCCTTATCAGCGAGAGTACTCCTGGCTTGAGGACGAAGTTGTAGAGTTCTGGACAGACCTGAGTCACGCATTGGGAGATGACTCCTATTTTTTAGGATTGGTCATACTTACAGATGAGCAAGGCATAAAACAGGTAGTTGACGGGCAGCAACGAATTCTTACTCTTACGTTGCTTGCGGCAGCTCTATATCACGAGGCAAAAGAAAGAGGGCGAAATGCGCTTGCGGAGAGAGTACAGGCAGACTTCTTGCGCTCGATAGATTACGAGACAGACGATACCAACCCCAGAGTGACTCTCTCCGATGAAGCAGATAATGAGACTCTGCAAGAAATACTTGAAAGCGGAGTCGTCAGCAAAAAAAATAAATCCAAAATAGCAGAAGATTCCTTATCTCAGCGTATGCTAGATGCATATAGCTTCTTAAGGGAAAGCTTAAAGTCAGATTTATCAGATGATCCGTTCAAGCGTCTTGGAATATGGACTGACTTTATAACAAATCGACTTTATTTCGCGGTTTTCGTCCACCCAGACCCTGCATCCGCGTACCGAGTTTTTGAGGTGATTAATACTCGAGGGAGGGAGCTAACTACCGCAGATCTTCTAAAGAATTATGTTTTAAGTCAAACGCCGAAAGGTCAAAGGGAAAAGAGATATCAACACTGGAAAGAGATTGCCAGTCCGTTCAATGGCTCGGGCTCAAATTCATTTGTACAGTACATTAGGCACGTAGTTACGGTGCAGGGTGGGCACATTCTTCCTAAAGATTTATTTGATTTTCTCGCCCAAAGAACAACATTCTCAAATAAGCAGCCTCCCAACCCAAATCAGCTTATGGAGCTTTTGGACGTAAACCTACCGCTCTATCTCCAAATGGTAGATCCATCGTTAGATGGGCCAGCGGAGCCGGATGCTTTAAAAATATTCGCAGCACTTAATAGTCTAGGTGTCATATCTGTTCGTCCAATTCTTCTAGCTATTGCCTCGACACCCTCATCTCTAGAGGGGATGCTCTACATATTGAGACTCGTAGTACGTCGAATAGTTGTCGGTAACTTAGGTACGGGTAATGTCGAACGTCGTTTCGGCGAAGCAGCCAAAAAAGTACATGACGAGGGTGTTTGGACTGGGATTCAGGAGGATCTTGCTGACTTAATCCCCACTAAAGATGAATTTTCTGATCAGCTGCGTAAGCGCTCCTTCAATAAAGCGGTGCTGACATTCCTTCGTCGATCGATAATTGAAAGCAGTGAAACTCCAGAGAGTTTAGGGACTTTACACTTTATCCGGCCAAGACAGGCCGAAGATTGGGAGGGGTTTAGTGAGGAAGACGATAACTTCTGGGGTAATACAATAGGAAATACCATTCTGTCCACCCTTGAAAGGCGCCCTAAAGGAGCTAGCACCTGGGAGGGGTTCAAAGAGAATATCCTCCACACAGCAATTCAAGGAGAGTGGACTTCTCGGCTGGAGAGTTTTGATGAATGGAACGCTCAGGCTGTTATTTCGGTCGGTAATGAACTTTCTGAGGCGGCAGCAAATGTCTGGTACTGACTCGGAGGGCTGTATGACTGCTGCTTTATTAGATAGGTTAGAGTCAATATTGAATAGGGGGGTGGTTATAAACTCTCTTGGCTCCTTAACTACTTCAGTGCTGGCCAGGCAAAAAGATCCACAAGATCTTAGAAGTACCGCGATTGCGATAGATTCAAGTGCTTTTCTCCGGATTAGTAGAATACCCAAAAGTGCTGATGTAATAGACTACTTGGCTTCGCAGCACGAAGCGCCAATCATATTGCCTGGGCAAGTAATCCAGGAGTTCTGGAACAATCAATTAAATGCAGTTGATACGCAAGCAGCAACGCTGAAGAAAAGACACGAAGAGCTAAAGCAAGTAACGCAAAAAATCGATAATAGCTTCGAGGAGTTCCACTCAAAAATGGAGGAGCTCATAGCTGAATTCGAATCGAATCATGGATATATATATGATGAGTCAATTAGGCATATAACCATACAGGCCCTGAAAACACTAGAGTCCAAAGCCAAGGTGCCTTACGTGCCGAGGCAGCGATTCCATGACATGGCAATTGCAAGAAAGCGCACAAAAACACCGCCTGGGTTCAAAGATGACGGTGATGGAGATTTCTACATCTGGCTGGACCTATTGTTTGGTCTTATGCAGTCAAAGCAAGAAGGCGCTAGTTTTAGTCATGTCCTTTTCGTTACTAACGACGTTAAATTGGATTGGAGTAGAAACGGTATGCCGCACCCAATTTTAGCTGCGGAAATGGAGGCGGCAATTGACTGTACTTTGGATGTTGTAAAGATTGATCAGTTTGGGAAGCTTATTGTCGAAAAGATTACTTCCTGATCTCCTCAAAGCATGGTTCTTCTACAAAAAAAGACCTGGCAGCGAAAATCCTTTCCGTGAAAACACTCTTGCACGCCGCTAGTGGGTTGCCGGGCTTTGGAATATGCAGTGTATTTCTTATTGGCTAGATAAGAGTTCGATTTTGATATGTAGAAGATGGGGCGGCGCAGCTTAACTGCAAAGCGCCCTATCTAATCGTGCCTGATGTCAAGCTAATGAGTAAGATCCGTAGATCTATAATTTTACAGGCCTAGCACATCTTTTATCTCATATTGACATGCCCTAGGAAGACCCAGGGAGGAGATCTCTTTTTTGGATAGAATATTCAAATAGTCTTCAGGTTCGATAGCGTCCGCCCAGTTGATTCGCTCCCGCAACCTAATAGCAGTGAAACGTGAAAACCCCAGAGCCATCAAGCTAAGCTCTACTTTGTTGCAGGATCCAAACTCCAGGAACGTATGATAGGGCGCTATCTTGATTGAGCCCAAGCTTTGCTCTCTGTCCAATATCGCCTGTCGAAGAATATCCTCATAAGCACTAAAGTACTTGACTAGGCTGAAACGTATTTTTTTCTCTATGACACCAAGAATACTTCGAATAATTGGCGGTGCTGCCGCACCAGGATCGCTCTCCCTCAGTTTATTTACACGGTCGCGGATTATTTTTCCAACAGGCTCTCCTGTAACCCATTTGTGTGCCACGCCACAATACCAAAGAAATTGAAGTTCGCTCAGGCTCCAGTCAAAGGCCTCACAGATAGTATTCACGGCAAATTTCATACGATCCTTACCTCCTATCTCGAAAGGAAGTAAGAGATTAAAGCTTTCTACGGAGCTGGCAGACATGAATTTATTATAAAGAGCCTGTAAATGGTCAGGCCGCAATGCTCTGTGAGTGTCTAGAAGATCTCTTGGTAAAGTAATAACTAGTGCTGAAACTAAATCAATCGTCTCAGCTAGCTCATCAGCATTTCCCGCTGATTCGTATTTTTTCCTAAGATCATCAACGCCTAACTCTACACTTTCATGATAAAGGCGTCCTAATCCAGCTTCTGCTAGTTCCTTTTCATTTTCAGAGCTTATCGATGAGTCCATCAGTTTCTGGATTAAGGTTCCGCCATCTGCCATGACTTTAGACATGGATGACTGGATCTCCTGCAGTCGCTCTCCCTCGAAAGACTTTTCCTCCCATAAATCGGGTGTCAAACACCATACATTTCCCTGGAATTCTTTAAGGAGTCTTCCTGCTCGGCCTGCCAGATTGAGAAAGTCTGGTCGGCGCATAGGGTTGCCAAGCCCACTTTTAGGGTTTTCAATAATAATATGCTTTGCAGGTAGGTTTACGCCTTGCAATAGTGTGCTTGTGCTGCATAGATATCTTACATCGCCAGCCTTGAAGAAGCTCTCAATTCCAGATCGGACTATCGAGGGCAAGTCGCCGTAATGGAATGCGACTCCTTTTTCCAAACAAGCTATTAGTGGATGCTCTTCATGGATTTCCGTTTTTATGAAGCTAATAAAGTCTTTAATGTCTTCAGAAGGAGTGAAGTCAGAGATCGCATCCTTAAGCTCAGAGGCAAGCTCCTCCGCATCTCCCGGGCCATTCGCGAATATGATGGTTGACTCATCACTCCTGGTGACAATACGAGCGAAGGCAGCCCGCCTACGCATAATAGGGGGGCGAAACTTAAGTCCCAAGTCATAATCGCCAATATCGATCTCGAAATTGTTTGTCAGCAACTTCAAGTTGACTGATTTTGGCTTCATATGAACGGATGAAACCAAAATTATATTTTGTGAGACAGGTGATACTTTCTCTGTAAAGAAATATCCATTCTCTAGTCTGTTGAAAAGCCCTAGGAAATAGCCTGGGTTTTTTATTAATGGGCTGGCAAAGAGTATTGAGACGGAAGGGTACTTTTGTAAGACTAGATCGATGGCGTTCTGCAGTACTACCCCACGTTTGCCTTTGTATATCTCGTGTGCTTCATCAACAAATATAGAGGTTATTGGCTGTTTGCTGTTCTCTGGCTTTAATAAGCTAAGCAGTCGCTCCTGAGTAAGAACATAAACAATGCTATAGCTGCTGTATCGGGATTCTAAGGGAAATGGCGCTGTCCTAACGATGGCTTCAGGAATGTTCTGCTCTCGAATCGCCGATCGAATCCTAGCAGCAACTTCAGTTATAAGTGCGCGAGTAGGGACAACATAAACAATGCACTTGTCAGTCCTTGAGCTCAGCCTGCGCATTAAATCCATGTTTAGTACGAAGGATTTTCCCGCAGAGGTTGGTGCTGAAACGCTCAGGGATTTTTCTCCTTCCAAAGAGGTGTAAAGCCTATACTGGAAGTTTGTTAAAAGTGTTGAATTGTCAATCGAGTTTTCTGCCTCTCTGGCTAAACGCTCAAGTGACAAAGACATGGATACGGATGGATCAATACCCCCTGTGTAGCGGGTGCGTAATAGATTTCGCCCTGGGAAATTACCGATTCGTGAAAATATAACATCTGCAGCTGAAGCGACTTGTGGATACTGAGAGGAATAGAGCTCTAAAAGCCTTGATATTATCTCGTATGAGAGGTTTACATCTTCATCAGATCCCGATAGGGATAGAGTTGAGGAGATACCGATGAGGCGACTAATTTCCATGCGGCTAAGCGTCTCGCTTTCGCCTGCGCTCTCACCGCAAATCAGTCCACGAATACTTGCCCTGTACAGCTTCTCTAAGGGCAAGAAAAATTCCTTTTGATTGATATCCATTAGTCTAGCGCCGCGTTAAATGCATTCCGAAAATCTTGAACAGAAGGGAATGGGATAAAGAAGACTTCAAATCGTAAGTGTTTTCTCGAGAAGCTCGAGAATCTCTTGTTTAGGAGGCCCGCTAGCCTCTCACTATCGATAGTCAACTGATTTCTGAATTCCTCGACATGTTTCTTCAAGTCTTGGACTGGATCTGATGTGAAGAAATCCCAGTCGTACCCAATAAGACATGAATGGTTAAGGCGGGCCCCCTCTCCGGGCTCACCTAGTCTAATGAGATCAGAGACCGCCTCCCGGATATTTTCATCCGCATATTTGAAGTGCTTCGTGACCATGTTGAACTCATGCTTATACATTTCCACAGCATGGAATTCATCAATACTGTCAATTGCCGACCCAATAGCGTTGGAAACGCTTTTGTACATCTTTGATTCGCCAAAGTAAAATTCAACTACTTGGTCGGTTTCGTTCCAACTCATATGGATACCATCGGAACCCTTAACTTCATCCTTATGATTTGTCTTGAGTTCCATTTTTGCGACAAGTTGAGGTGCTTTTAATATTGCTTCGTTTAAGAAGAATAGTAAGGCCTCTCCGGCCTCGCCGGTCACGTCTGGACTTTTCTCGGAAATCTCAGGGTGCCGAAAAAGGTCTCGGGCTTCTTTGGTTAGCTTGGTTGCCTGTCGAGCATTTAGATCAGCCGGCCGGCTTTTGCATGAGATGCAGTAGTCAATGATATATTGATATAAGCACTCAGCTAGTGCTTTAACCATGGGGCGGCCATTGCCATCAAACTTCAAGTGATGAATGCGTATTTCTGCAACGATGCCATCAACTTTCTGCTGGTGCTCGACTACATCAAGACATGCTTCCAGATCTTTTGGGCTGACGGAAATCAATCCGTGGATTGTCCCAGCGTCCATACATTACTCCTATCCCTTAGCTGCCGTGGCTCCGAAGGAGCTCCGGGCGATGGCACAACGCCAGCCCAGACACTAGCGCGAGACCATCGATACGTAAATAGGTCTGTGGCCGCTTCAGCAGGAGGTGGCCGCATAAGCTATGGCAGCTCATGAGTTCGGCGCATGCTGACCGCTTGTGACTATTCAGCTTGCCATGAGCATTTAGCGCCATTTTCACGGAATTACATTCAAGGGAGCTTTTCAGCCTTGTCAGAATTTGAGGTTAAGTCTGGTAAGGCAAAATAGGGAGCAGTTGACGTTTACCTGAGCTCGAGGTGGTGGAAAAACGCATAGCGTTATTGAGCGCATAACACCTTCGAACCATCCCGCTGGCTAAGCAACAGGTGCTGGTACGTCAGCCCTACTGCTTTGGTATGCTTCTGGCCTACTGAGTTGAGGGGCTGGAATGAAGAACGTTGCAGCTGCAGTTGTGTACCTGGATGGGAAGGTGCTTGTCGCTCGCCGCGCTCCAGGTGAAAAGCTTGCTGGGATGTGGGAATTCCCGGGCGGCAAGCTTGAGGCCGATGAAACACCGCAACGCTGCATTGTTCGCGAGATCCACGAAGAGCTAGGAGTTGGATCCATTGCTGGAGATACGCTCACTGAATCAGTGTTTACGTATCCCGGCGGCACAATCCAGTTAATCGCTGTGGAGCTCACCCTGAATTCAACAAATTTCGTTCTGCAAGTGCATGACCGCGTTGAGTGGTGTCTGCCTCGCGAGCTGCTGAGCTACGAGCTGGCTCCTGCAGACATTCCGATAGCTATGGAGATCATTCGGAAGTATGGATAGCTTCGTTCCCCCAGAGCCTGGTGCCACGCTTGACAACGAACAGCTTACTGACTGGTTCAGGTGCAGCCCCCAAGGTGGTATGCGACGTTCAAAGGAGACCAATACGCTGGTCATTGTCTCCAACCACGTGAAGTCTGTTTATGACGATCGCTGGAGTAGCGATGTCTTGCACTACACCGGCATGGGGCAGGAGGGAGACCAATCGCTGAGCTTCGCTCAGAATAAGACGCTCCATGAGTCCGCCTCCAACGGTGTGGCAGTGCACCTATTCGAGGTCTTCACACCGAAACTGTACACCTACATAGGTGAGGTCAAGCTGGCTGGCCGCGCCTACTCTGAGAACCAGCTTGACGCTCGAGGTAACTCTCGTTTGGTGTGGATCTTCCCTGTGCGGCTGAAGATGGGAACGGTCCCGGAGATACCCGAGGCAGCTCTCGATGAGTTGAAGAAGCTCAAAGACAAGCAGATTCGACGGCTGAGTGACGAGCAGGTAGCTGACCAGGCACGCCGGACTAGCCGAAAGGAGGTGGGTCAGCGTAGCGTTCGTACGACCCAGTACCAGCGGTCTCCTTGGGTAGCGGAGCATGCGAAGCGGCGTGCAAAAGGGCAGTGCGAGCTTTGTGAAGGGCCTGCTCCGTTTACGCGGAAAGATGGGACTGCCTACTTGGAGACGCATCACATTGTCTGGCTCGCTCGTGATGGTGAGGACACCGTAGATAACACAGTGGCGCTCTGTCCGAATTGCCACCGACGTATGCATGTCTTGAACGCGGAGGCAGATGTGAAAAAGCTCCAAAGACGATTGCTTGTCCAGCGCTCGGAAACCTAGCTGCAGAAAGGGCGCGGACGTTCTGCTGCAGATATCTCAAGGGCATATCGGTTGCGCAAAACTCGCCCTGCAGCCCGCATGGCTGCGTTTGCATAAGCACTCATATTGGTGGCTTTTGTGCTCGTAGATATGGTTTTTTCTCCTTATAGATCATGTGGTTGATGTGATTTCGCACGATGCATGGGGTGCAAGGGGTAGAGTGTTCGAATCACTCCGTCCAGACCAAATTTTCTTAAGCGGCTCAAGTACTTACAGTGCTTGGGCCGTTTTCGTTTTTGGCCACTCGCAAAACTCCCGCAAAATGCACGCAAAACTAGCGGGCAAATGCGCTGATATCGAGATCCGGAATCGCATCTGACCAGACCACTTCGGCATGGTCCCGCTGATAGTTCTTCGTCATTCCCGCGCTGGCATGCCCAGCGATCTTCTGGCCGTCTTTCCCGGCTTTCTTATACAAATGCAGCGACAGGGCCCTGATCTCATGGAGGCCCGGCATCTCTTCATCTTTCCATCCTGAATAGCAGTCTGCAGCGTCTCGTGCTTCCTTGAATGCCCTGGACAGATAACGCTCATCGATCTTCGTCCAGTGCTCCTTTCGGTCAGCAAGGCCCACCTTCCGGTCCCGACGCCGATGAATCAGGAAGTGGGGAGCACCATCGTTGCAGCGATCTCATACATCCTGCAGCTCGGGGGAGGGGGACGGAAGCGGATCCAGGCGCCATCCGATACTTTCACTGTTTTCTGCTGGATGGCATACAGAAACCCGTCGCGGATATCGTCGAGCTTCATCGACAAGATGTCTGATCGCCTCTGGCCAGTGATCAGTGCAAGATCAATCCCATTCTTCCGCCAGGTCGGAGATTGTTCTCTGATCGCTTTGATTCTTTTCTCTGAGTGGCGCTTGAGCTGCTTCTTTTCGATCCTAGGAATAGTCCCGGCTGCTGCCTTGTCCAGGCGCAGGCTCTTTGCCTCACCATGGTTGAAGAAGATATTGAGAAGAAGCGCCCGGGCTTGGTTGGACGCTCTCGGCGTCGGATCGTCTAGCAACCCTGCGCATTCGAAGAGTGATTTCATCTACCGCGTGTGACGGTCAGGTGGTTCAAAATTGCCTGAATCGCACGTGTAGAATTCTAGCGGGGGCTGAGGGCTGCCTGCAAAGCGCGTAGGAATCTGCGAAAAGTTCCTTGATGTCGCGGTTCGGCGGCGCCTTCTTTATAAAGGTGGCTAGATGCAGTTTTGTGCCGGCCGCCGATGCGCCTGGTGTCGCGTTGAGGGTGTAGAGAGCCCTTTGTCATCTTTCTGCAGAAATACATTGACGGCCGATTTAAACTCCCTATAATGCGCACCACTCCCAGCGACGAAGCGCTGAAAGAACTTGAAAATCAAGTGCTTACAGGTGTTCTGAGGTGGGAGTGGTGGTCAGGCGGGTGATTCACTTGCCGCTCTTCATTCGCTGCTTCGGTAGCGGGCTGAAAAGAAGATCGCCGAGGTGGTTGACAGCGAGTTTGATCGCTGTAGAATGCGCCTCCCGCTGATGAGAAGGTTTCCTTCGCTGAGGCACAAGCGATTGAGTAGAAAAGAAATTTTCGAAAAATAAAGCTTGACGGAAAGAGAGGTTAGCGTAGAATGCGCGCCTCGGTTGAGACGAAAGCCTCAGCCAAACGCTCTTTAACAAGTTGAATCAAGCAATTCGTGTGGGTGCTTGTGATGTAAGACTGATGATCGACTGATTATCAGCAGCGCAAGTAACACTCGTGAATTCGAGAGTTTTA
>NZ_JACVBX010000050.1 GCF_014852585.1 Pseudomonas sp. PDM18
CGGTGTAGCCACGGTCGGCTACGACAGCGGCAACGTTGCCCGCCACATCGTGGGCTTCCAGGGTGGCGTGGATGGTGCCAGCCTTGGCCAGATCGGCACCGGCTACCTGCACACTCCAGTTGCCCGAGGTGTCGACAGCGGCGCTGTACTGCGTGCCGTTGAGGGTGAAGCTCACCAGGTCGCCGGCCATGAACTCGCCGGTGGCCTTGCCGCTGATGGTCTGCTGGGCCTTCGATTCGTCGAGGTTGACGATGTCGTCACCGGCCACGGCGTTGATGGTCAGCTGGGCCACCGGCGCAGTAACGTC
>NZ_JACVBX010000051.1 GCF_014852585.1 Pseudomonas sp. PDM18
TGGTGCTACCGGTGATCGACTGGTTGGCCTGCGACTCGACGGCGTTGACGATGTCATCGCTGCCCAGGACGTTGATGTTCAGCGACGGGAACAGCGGTTGGGTGATGACGGTGTACGGGCGGTCAGCTTCGACGTCAGTGGCGTTGCCAGCTTCGTCATGGGCCGTGAGGGTGGCATGGATGTTGGACTCAGCCGCCAGATCGGCGCCGGCTACCTGCACGCTCCACTTGCCATCGGCTGCCACAGTGGCGCTGTAGGTGGTGCCGTTGAGCTCGAAGCTCACCACGTCACCGGCCTTGAACTCGCC
>NZ_JACVBX010000052.1 GCF_014852585.1 Pseudomonas sp. PDM18
CGATGGATTCCTTATCGGCGCTTGTCGTGAGCGCGTGGGTGGGGGAAGTCTCCTACCGTCTGGCTTGCAGAAGCGGGTCTTGTCCCTCCACCCCCGACAGGTTCCTACCCTAACGCCATACAAGCGGACTTTGTCCGCGATGTTTCCCTGCCGCTGATGAGCTTCGCGGACGGAGTCCGCTTGTGTCTGCAAAGCTCGATAAGCTCGAAGGTGAGAGCGACGGGAGGCAAGCTGCAGGTCCGCGGTGTTGGTCGCACGAGTAGGAGCCCAAGCTGCCTCCCGCCGTCCTC
>NZ_JACVBX010000053.1 GCF_014852585.1 Pseudomonas sp. PDM18
GCCATGCGCGGCAGCATGTCGAAGGTCGCGAGGTCGACCTGGCGGCTGGCCAGGGCCTGCTCCATGACCTTCAGGCGGCCTTCGAGGTTGTACTTGATGGCACGGGCCAGCGCGTCGTTGAGCGTCAACTCGCCGCTGAGCGGCTCCTGGGCACGGAACATGCCGGCCAGGTCATCGCGCGCACGCTGTTCGCTGTCGGCACGGCTGATCGGCTCGCTGGTCACGGCACAGCCGCTGATGGCGAGTGCCAGCAGGCTGACGCTGAAGAATCGAAAATGCT
>NZ_JACVBX010000054.1 GCF_014852585.1 Pseudomonas sp. PDM18
ATTGATCAAACATGCCTGGCTGGAAAGCGGTGGGGTCTACGGCTATCGCAAGATCCACGACGACCTGCGTGAGCTGGGAGAGTCCTGTGGCCGGCATCGCGTAGCCCGCCTGATGCGGGGGGAAGGGGTGCGCTCGTAGACCGGCTATCGTCGTCGGCCCGGCTACTACGGCGGCAAGCCCACGGTGGCTTCGCCCAACCGTCTGGAGCGGCAATTTACCGTCAGCGAGCCGAACAAGGTCTGGGTCACTGACATCACTTACAT
>NZ_JACVBX010000055.1 GCF_014852585.1 Pseudomonas sp. PDM18
TTGGTCTGCCAGCGCGATGATGAGCGCCGCCGGTTGCCGCAGGCTAGCCAAGCCTTTGTCCGGGATTGCCTGGAAAATGCCATCAAGACCCTGCAAAGCACCATCCGACGTTACGACCAGGAGATAATCAAGGCCCTGAACGACCTGGACCCAGAGCAGGTCGAGCAGCTACGCCAAGTCAAAGGCGTAGGGCCGGTCACTGTCGCAGGCTTGCTCGCCTACTTGCCGGAGTTGGGGCAACTCAATCGACGGCAG
>NZ_JACVBX010000056.1 GCF_014852585.1 Pseudomonas sp. PDM18
GAGCAGCGCCAGGTCACCGACCTGGCGCGGGCTTTCGGCGAGCTGGGCCAGGAACGGCCGGCCGGTTGAAGGTGACAGGGCTCGAAAACTTCAGAAGCCGTACAGGGGGCGGCTCGATAACAATGAACAAGCATTTTCGATTCTTCAGCGTCAGCCTGCTGGCACTCGCCATCAGCGGCTGTGCCGTGACCAGCGAGCCGATCAGCCGTGCCGACAGCGAACAGCGTGCGCGCGATGACCTGGCCGGCATGTTCC
>NZ_JACVBX010000057.1 GCF_014852585.1 Pseudomonas sp. PDM18
GCCTGGAGCGCGAGGCGCTGGCTTCGCGGCCGGAACTGCGCGAGCAGGACTACCAGAGCCGCATCAGCGCCGCCGAGACCAAGAAGGCCATGCTGCGCCTGCTGCCGGGCCTGGAGTTCTCCGCGGGTGGGCACTACGACAGCAACTCCTACCTGGTGAACCAGAGCTGGGCCGACTACGGCGTCAAGGTCACCTGGAACCTGTTCAACGTGATTTCCGCGCCGGCGGCGATCAAGGTCGCCAAGGCCGGCGAAG
>NZ_JACVBX010000058.1 GCF_014852585.1 Pseudomonas sp. PDM18
GGCCGTTCCTGGCCCAGCTCGCCGAAAGCCCGCGCCAGGTCGGTGACCTGGCGCTGCTCGCGCTGATTCATTTCCTGCAATTGCTGGCCGAGGCCGGCAGAACCGAATACGCCCCGCAGCCCCTGAGCGATATCTCCCTGGCGCTGACCGAACGCCGACAACGCCTGCTCGTCTCCCTCGCGGGCGGCACTGAAGATCGCGCCGATGGTGCTGCTGCCAAAGACACCGCCATCACCGCCGCCAAAGCCGAGGAAG
>NZ_JACVBX010000059.1 GCF_014852585.1 Pseudomonas sp. PDM18
CGCTGATGGCCTGCTGGGCCTGCGACTCGGCGAGGTTGACGATGTCATCCCCAGCGATCACGTCAATGACGAGTTCTACGTCCTTCACCTTGGTGTCGACGGTGTAGCCATGGTTGGCGGTGATCAGGCCGGTGTTGCCAGCCGCATCATGGGCCACCAGGGTGGCGTCGATGCTGGTGGCCTTGGCCAGGTCGGCGCCGGATACCTGCACGCTCCACTTGCCATCGGCTGCAACCGCAGCGCTGTAGGTGGTGC
>NZ_JACVBX010000005.1 GCF_014852585.1 Pseudomonas sp. PDM18
CGTGGGTGGGGGAAGTCTCCTACCGTCTGGCTTGCAGAAGCGGGTCTTGTCCCTCCACCCCCGACAGGTTCCTACCCTAACGCCATACAAGCGGGCCATGCCCGCGATCGCGCGCATGGCGCGCTCCTACAAACAGTCCAGGCGCACGCGGCAAAAAACCGCCTTCAGTTTCTCAAACTCCCGCCGATAGCCTCTGACGCACGAAGATGCGTCCAGACAACTGCCCTCGCCTCCGATCTTTCGTTGTTGCCCGCCACGGGCCGTCGATCCCGTGGCGACGCCTGCCTGGAGTATTCGACATGTACGATTGGCTAGTAGTACAGCTGGGACGCCTGAACGTCAGCCTGAAGCTGGTGGTGGGCTTCGGCATCCTTCTCTTCCTGACCTTGCTGGTGCTGCTCAGCGGCCTGCACAGCCTGGACAACCAGGCCGGGCGCGGCGAGCAGATGGCGACCATCACCGAGCTCAACGACCTCAGCCAGCAGGCCAACCTCGCGCGCCTGCAATTCGAGCTGGGCGGTGACCGCAGCCAGGCCGAGAAGGTCGAGCAGCACAGCACGAAGATGCTGGAGCTGATCGAGCAGCGCCTGAAGGGCAGCGACATCGATGCCCGCCAGCTGGAGGCCGCGCGCCAGGCAGTCAGTCAATACCGCGAAGCCTTCAGCGCCCTCACCCGCGCGGTGGACCAGCGCACCCAGGCCCGCAGCACTCTGGTGGGCAGCGCGCAGAGCGCCCTGCAGGCCTTCGAGGCACTGGACAAGCAACTCTTCGACCTGCTCGCCGAACAGCCCGGTGATGCCCAACTGCTGCACAGCGCCCAGGCCGTTGGCCAGCTGCATCAGCAATTGCTGGTGGTGCGCTACCAGGTGCGTGGCTATGTCTTCGAACAATCCGCCAGTGCCGAACAGGCTGCCTTTGCCGCCTTCGACAAACTGCGCGACAGCGGCGCAGCCCTGCAGAACCAACTGCCGGCCAGCGCCGCCGACGGCCTGAGCTCTGCGCTGAAGGACCTGCAGAACTACCGCAGCGGCATCGAGCACTTCTGCGATGGCGTGAACGCTACCGTCCAGGCGCGCAAGGGCCTGAACGGCGCGAGCGAAGCGCTGCTGGCGGCCAGCGACCGCCTCTACGACGACACCCTGAAACGCAACGAGGCGGAAACTGCCGCCGCCAAGGCCCGGCAGATTCTCATCGCCATTCTGGCGCTCGCCTTCGGCATGCTGTCCGGCTGGGCCATCAACCGCCAGATCGTCCGCCCGCTGCACGAGGCCCTGGAGCTGGCCGAGCGCATCGCCCAGGGCGACCTCTCGCAGGGCCTGTCGCGCGATCTCAACCTGCAGCGCAGCGACGAGTTGGGCCAGTTGCAGCGAGTGATGCTGCGCATGCGCGAGAGTCTGTCGCAGCTGCTCGGCCACATCGGCGGCAGCGTCAGCCAGCTGGCCACCGCCGCCGACGAACTCTCCGCCGTCACCGAGCAGACCCGCGCCGGAGTGAACAGCCAGCGCGTGGAGACCGAGCAGGTCGCCAGCGCCATCCATGAAATGGCCGCTACCGTGCAGGAAGTCGCGCGCAACGCCGAGCAGGCGTCCGCCGCTGCCCAGCTGGCCGACCAGCAGGCCCGCCAGGGCGATCAGGTGGTGCAGGACGCGGTGAACCAGATCGACCGCCTGGCCACCGAGGTGGATCGCTCCGCCGAGGCCATGGAACTGCTGCGCAAGGAAAGCGAGAAAATCGGCAGCGTGCTCGACGTGATCAAGTCGGTGGCCGAGCAGACCAACCTGCTGGCACTCAACGCCGCCATCGAGGCCGCCCGTGCCGGCGAGGCCGGGCGCGGGTTTGCCGTGGTCGCCGACGAGGTGCGCGGCCTGGCCCAGCGTACCCAGTCTTCCACCGCCGAGATCGAGGGCCTGATTGCCGGCCTGCAACGCGGCGCCCAGGAAGCGGTAACGCGCATGGATGACAGCCGCCGCCTGACCGGCAGCTCGGTGGAGCTGACCCGCCGCGCCGGTGAGGCGTTGGGCGTGATCGCCCGCACCGTGGCCGACATCCAGGGCATGAACCTGCAGATCGCCTCCGCCGCCGAGGAGCAGAGCAGCGTCGCCGAGGAGATCAACCGCAGCGTGGTGCAGGTGCGCGAGATCGCCGACCAGTCCGCCGCCGCCAGCGAGCAGACCGCCAGCTCCAGTACCGAACTGGCGCGCCTGGGCAACGAGCTGCAACTGCAGGTGGGCCGCTTCCGCCTGTGAGGCACGTATCGGTCGGTGCACCCGCACCGGCCGACAACGGCAGGACAGTTGTCATGCGCATGGCGTAGGATCGGTCACTCGCCATATAGGGAGAGTGACCATGCGCCCGCTGACCATCGACCTCGACGAACTGGCCTTCGCGCTCGACACCCAGGGTATCGATCACTACCTCGACCTGTTCAGTGGCCAGGTGCTGCTGATTCCCGAAGAAGACCCCGACCCGGAGTTGGCCGAGCTGCTGCACCGCGAGCCGGAACGCCTACTGCCCATCGACCCGCTGAGCAGCGGCCAGTCGCTGGACCTGATGCGCGACTTCCTGCGCGAAGTGTCCGAACCCCACGCCTATTCCGCCCTCGCCAACGCCATCGAGGGGCGCAAGCCGTTCAAGGCTTTCCGCCATGTGCTGATGGGTTACCCCGAGCTGCTACAGGCCTGGTACGTCTACCAGGGAGAACGCCTGCGCGAATGCGCGCTGGACTGGCTGGCCGACAACCAGATCCAGCCGGCCGGACGCAGCGCGATGCTGTAGTCCGCAGGTTCGCGAGCATCGAGGCAACCCGTAGGGCGCATAACGCCTAAGGCGTTATCCGCCGCCAACACGGCGCACCAACGAAAACGCCGCCCCGAGGGGCGGCGTTGTTGTTTCCAACCGAAGAGGATCAGCCCTTGGGCGCCTCGCTGGAGATCGGCTTGGCTTGCGCCGCCGTCGCCTGCCAGCCGCCGCCGAGGGCCTTGTACAGGTTGACCTCGCTGGTCAGCTGGTTGAGGCGGTCGGTGATCAGCTGCTGCTGGGCACTGAACAGCGAGCGCTGCGCATCGAGCACGGTGAGGTAGTTATCCACACCGGTGCGGTAGCGCTTGTCGGCCAGGCGGTAGTACTCGCTGGTGGCGTCCACCAGCGAGCGCTGCGCCTGCAGCTGCTCATTGAAGGTACCGCGTGCGGCGAGGCCGTCGGCAACCTCGGAGAAGGCCGTCTGGATGGCTTTCTCATACTGCGCCACGTTGATGTCCTTCTGCACCTTGGCCAGGTCCAGGCTCGCCTGCAGGCTGCCGGCGTTGAAGATCGGCAAGGTGATCGAAGGCTTGAACAGCCAGCTGCCGGAGCCGCCGTCGAACAGACCGGACAGGTCCGGGCTGAGGCTGCCGGCGTTGGCGGTCAGGCTGATGTTCGGGAAGAACGCCGCCCGCGCCGCGCCAATGTTGGCGTTGGCCGCCTTGAGCTGGTGCTCCGCCTGGAGGATGTCCGGGCGGCGCTGCAGCAGATCGGAAGGCAGGCCCGCCGGCACCGTGGCCAGCAGCTCGTCGGACAGCTGGCGGCCCTGGGGCAGATCGCCCGGCAGGCCGGAGCCCAGCAGCAGGACCAACGCGTTCTGGTCCTGTGCGACGAGACGGGTGTACTGCGCCAGGGTAGCCCGCGCGCTTTCCACCGAGGTCTGCGACTGGCGCAGGTCCAGGGCAGAGGCGACACCGACTTCGTAGCTGCGTTTGGTCAGGTCGTAGCTCTTCTGGTAGGTAGCCAGGGTGTTGCGGGTCAGCTCCAGTTGGGCCTGGTCGGCGCGCAGCGTCAGGTAGGCGTTGGCGACGTTGGCCACCAGGCTGGTCTGGGTGCTGCGACGGGCCTCTTCGCTGGCGAAGTAGGTTTCCAGCGCCTGGTCACGCAGGGCACGCAGGCGGCCGAACAGGTCGAGCTCCCAGGAGGTAACGCCCAGGGTCGCGCCGTACTGGCTGCTGATCATCGAGCTACCAGTGGTCGACAGGTCGGCCGGCAGGCGCTGGCGGGAGCCGGTGATGCTGGCGTCCACCGCCGGGAACAGGTCGGCCCGCTGGATGCGGTACTGCGCCCGGTAAGCTTCGATGTTCAGCGCGGCGACGCGCAGGTCGCGGTTGTTTTCCAGCGACACTTCGACCAGTCGCTGCAGTTGCGGGTCCTTGAAGAACTCGCGCCAGCCGATGTCGGCACCGGCCGTGGCCGGCTGCCCCGCATCGTAGGCTTCGCCCTGCGGATAGGCCGCGGCCACGGGCGCCTCGGGGCGCTCGTAGTCGGGGATCAGCGAGCAGCCGGACAACACGCCGGCTGCTATCGCGAGGGACAGTAAGGACTTTCTCATATCAATGCCCCTTCTCGGTGGATTCCTGCTCCTTGGACGCCGGGTCCTTGAACAGGGTACTGACCACCACATAGAACAACGGCACCCAGAAGATCGCGAGGACGGTCGCGGTGACCATGCCGCCGATCACGCCGGTACCGATCGCGTGCTGGCTGCCCGAGCCTGCGCCGGTGGAAATCGCCAGCGGCAGCACGCCCAGGACGAAGGCCAGGGAGGTCATGATGATCGGGCGCAGACGCATCCGGCACGCCTCGATGGCCGCCTCGACGATGCCCTTGCCCTGCTCGTGCAGTTCCTTGGCGAATTCGACGATCAGAATCGCGTTCTTCGCCGACAAGCCGATGGTCGTCAACAGCCCCACCTGGAAGAACACGTCGTTGGACAGGCCGCGCATGGAGGTCGCCAGCAGCGCACCGATGACGCCAAGCGGCACCACCAGCATCACCGAGAACGGGATCGACCAGCTCTCGTACAGCGCCGCCAGGCAGAGGAACACCACGATCAGCGACAGGGCATAGAGGGCGGGGGCCTGCGAACCGGACAGGCGCTCCTCGTAGGACAGACCGGTCCAGGCATAGCCGACGCCCTTGGGCAGTTGCTTGACGATGTCCTCGACCGCCGCCATGGCCTCACCGGTGGAGCGGCCCGGGGCCGGTTCACCGAGGACTTCCATGGCCGGCACGCCGTTGTAGCGCGCCAGCTTCGGCGAGCCATAGCTCCACTCGCCGGTAGCGAAGGCACTGAACGGCACCATCTCGCCGGCGCTGTTGCGCACGTACCACTTGTCCAGGTCTTCCGGGCTCATCCGCGCATTCGGCCGGCCTTGCAGGTAGACCTTCTTCACCCGACCGCGGTCGATGAAGTCGTTGACGTAGTTCGAGCCCCAGGCGATGGAGAGGGTGCTGTTGATGTCCGCCAGCGAGATACCCAGCGCACTGGCCTTCTCGTCGTCGATCAGCAGCTTGTACTGCGGTTCGTCGTTCAGGCCGTTGGGACGCACGCGCTGCAATACCGGGTTCTGCGCGGCCAGGCCGAGGAACTGGTTGCGCGCCTGCATCAGCACTTCGTGGCCGACGCCGGCCTGGTCCTGGAGGAAGATGTCAAAGCCCACGGCGTTACCCAGTTCGAGTACCGCCGGCGGGGCGAAGGCGAACACCATCGCGTCCTTGAAGCTGAAGAAGTGCATCTGCGCACGCTGGGCCAGCGCGAACACGCTGTTCTCCGCACCAGGACGCTCTTCCCAGGGCTTGAGCATGATGAACGCCATGCCCGAGCTCTGGCCGCGGCCGGCGAAGTTGAAGCCGGTCACGGTGAACACCGAGGCCACCGAGCTGCTTTCCTTGTCCAGCAGATACTCACGCATGGAGTCCACCACCACCTGGGTGCGCTCGGCGGACGAACCAGCCGGGGTCTGCACCTGGGCGAACAGCACGCCCTGGTCCTCGTCGGGGAGGAACGCGGTCGGGATGCGGGTGAACAGGTAGATCATGCCGCCGAGGATCAGCACGTACATCAGCAGGTACGGCACGCGGTGCTTGAGGATCGAGGTGACACCGCGCTCGTAGCCGTGGGTGGTGGAGAGGAACGCACGGTTGAACCAACCGAAGAAGCCGCGCTTGTGTTCGCCGTGGTCGCCCTTCTCGATGGGTTTGAGCATGGTGGCGCAGAGCGCCGGGGTCAGCACCAGGGCCACCAGCACCGACAGGGCCATGGCCGAGACGATGGTGATGGAGAACTGGCGGTAGATCACCCCGGTGGAGCCGCCGAAGAAGGCCATCGGCAGGAACACCGCCGAGAGCACCAGGGCGATACCCACCAGCGCGCCCTGGATCTGGCCCATGGATTTGCGCGCGGCTTCCCTGGGTGACAGGCCTTCCTCGGCCATCACCCGCTCGACGTTTTCCACCACCACGATGGCGTCGTCCACCAACAGGCCGATCGCCAGCACCATGCCGAACATCGTCAGGGTGTTGATCGAGAAGCCGAAGGCGGCGAGTACGCCAAAGGTGCCCAACAGCACCACCGGCACGGCAATCGTCGGGATCAGCGTGGCGCGGAAGTTCTGCAGGAACAGGTACATCACCAGGAACACCAGCAGGATCGCTTCGCCCAGGGTCTTCACCACCTCATGGATGGAGGCGGAGACCACCGGGGTGGTGTCGTACGGGTAGACGATCTTCATGCCCTGCGGGAAGAACGGCTCCAGGGTACTCAGGGTCGCGCGGATCGACTTGGCGGTGTCCAGCGCGTTGGCGCCGGTGGCCAGCTTGATCGCAATACCCGAGGCCGGCTTGCCGTTGAACTGGGCGTTGATGCTGTAGTCCTGGCCACCCAGGGCGACGTCGGCGACGTCCTTCAGGCGAACCTGGGAGCCGTCGGCGTTGACCCTGAGCAGGATGTCCTTGAACTGCTCGGCGCTCTGCAGGCGGGTCTTGCCAATGATGGTGGCGTTGAGCTGCTGCCCCTTCACCGCCGGCAGGCCGCCCAGCTGGCCGGAGGAGATCTGCACGTTCTGCGCCTGGATCGCCGTCTTCACGTCGCCCGGCGTCATCTGGAAGCTGTTGAGCTTCGCCGGGTCGAGCCAGATGCGCATGGCGTACTGCGAACCGAACACCTGGAAGTCGCCCACACCAGCAGTCCGCGACAGCGGGTCCTGGATGTTGGAGACGATGTAGTTCGACAGGTCTTCCTTGGTCATGCTGCCGTCTTCGGAGACGACGCCCACCACCATCAGGAAGTTCTTCACCGCCTTGGTCACGCGGATGCCCTGCTGCTGGACTTCCTGCGGCAGGAGCGGTGTGGCCAGCTGCAGCTTGTTCTGCACCTGGACCTGAGCGATGTCAGGGCTGGTGCCCTGGTCGAAGGTCACGGTGATGGTCATGCTGCCGTCGGAGTTGGATTCCGAGGAGATGTAGCGCAGATGGTCGAGACCGTTCATCTGCTGCTCGATCACCTGCACCACGGTGTCCTGCACCGTCTCGGCGGAGGCGCCCGGGTAGCTCACCTGAATGGCGATGGCCGGCGGCGCAATGGCCGGGTACTGGTTCACCGGCAACTTGAGGATCGACAGACCGCCCGCCAGCATGATCACCAGGGCGATCACCCAGGCGAAGATGGGCCGGTCAATGAAAAACTTCGACATTACGAATCCCCTTGATTAACCCTGCTTGGCCGGTTGAGCGGCGGCGGGCTTGTCGGCGGCACCCGCGGTGGGCGCCACGTTCTTCGCGGGTACGGCCTTGGCCTGGGCGCCCGGCTGGACATACTGCAGGCCTTCGGTGATCAGGCGGTCGCCGGCTTTCAGGCCATCGCTGACCAGCCAGTAGGCACCGACGGTGCGGTCAGCCTTGATGGTGCGCAGCTCGACCTTGTCCTCGGCATTGAGCACCAGTGCGGTCGCCATGCCACGGAAGTCACGGGTCACGCCCTGTTGCGGCGCCAGGATGGCCTGCTTCTTGATGCCCTCTTCCAGCTGCGCATGGACGAACATGCCCGGCAGCAGCTCCTTGTTCGGGTTGGGGAAGATGGCGCGCACGGTCACCGAGCCGGTGCCCTGGTCAACCGAGACCTCGGAGAACTCCAGCTTGCCCTCGACGGGGTATTCGGAGCCGTCTTCCAGGTACAGCTTGACCTTGGCGGCGTTGTCGCCGGCCTTCTCCAGCTGTCCGGCGGCCAGCTCGCGGCGCAGGCGGATCAGCGACGTGGAGGACTGGGTGACGTCGACGTAGATCGGGTCCAGTTGCTGCACGGTGGCCAGTGCGGTGCTCTGGCCGTTCTGCACCAGGGCGCCTTCGGTCACGTTGGAGCGGCCGATGCGGCCGGAGATCGGCGAGTAGACCTTGGTGTAGCGCACGTTGATCTGCGCGCTGTCTACAGTGGCCTTGGCCTGCAGGTAGGCAGCCTGGGCGTCGGCGTACTGCTGCTTGCTCACTGCCTCGTCCTTGACCAGTTCCTTGTAGCGCTCGGCCTGCTGCTGGGTGGATACCAGGTTGGCCTGGGCGCTCTGCAGCGTCGCCTGATAGGTGGCCGGGTCGATCTGGTACAGCTGCTGGCCTTCCTTGACGTCACTGCCTTCCTTGAACAGGCGCTTGAGGATGATGCCGTTCACCTGCGGGCGAACCTCGGCAATGCGATACGCGGTAGTACGGCCCGGCAGTTCGGTGCTCAGGGTGACTTCCTGCGGCTGCAGGGTCACTACACCGACCTCGGGGATCTGCTTCTCCTGCGGCGCCTGGGCTTTGTCGCAGCCGGCAAGAGTGGCCATGGCGACGAGCAGGGCCGGGACCAGGGCGCGCATGGCTGGCTTTCGTTGCATATCGTTGTCCTCGTGAGCAAAGCATCCGGTTTGGCTGTGGGCTTGCCGGTCCGGAAAAGCTGGCAAAAATACTTACATTCAGCGGTGTTTGTAAACGTCCGAAAGCCCTGAGGGAAACCTACTGAAACGTTTTAGCCAAAAGCTGATATCGCAGTAGGTTTCCCGCAAGGCAGTCGCGGCGGCGTACAAAGTTGATAACATCAACTAAAATACGAAAAAATGGTTGAGCCAATCAACCTGATTTACACAACACTTACCGTGACCGAGCCGATGACCCACAGCGTGAATCCCGACCTGCCGCAGACCCTGATGAAGGTCCTCGACCACTTGCGCGAGAGCCTCCAGGACCAACTGTGCGCGGAGGGCATCGATCTCACGCCGCCGGATATCCGCCTGCTCGAACTGATCGGTGCCGATGCCGGCCAGAGCCTGCAGAGCCTCGGTCGCAAGATGTGCCGCGACAAGGCGCTGGTAACCCGCAAGATCCGCGAGATGGAGACACTGGGCCTGGTGCGGCGCGAGCGCAACCCTGACGACCAGCGCAGCTTCCAGCTATTCCTTACCGAAACCGGGAGCCGCATCGACGAGCGCACCCAGGCCATCCTCGCACGCACCCATGACAGTCTCTTCGCGCCGCTGGACGACGAGGAACAACTCACCCTCACCCAGCTCCTGCGGCAGTGCCTGCAGGGGCACGCGGACTGACCGCACAAACGAAAACGCCGGCATTAGCCGGCGTTTTCGCAATCCTGCGTCTTACTGACGCACCCCTTCTACCGACAAGGTCAGCTCGACTTCCTGGGAAGCCGGGCCGAGATCGCGCTGGATGTTGAAGTCCTTCAGCTTGAGGGTGGTGCTGCCGAGGAAGCCGGCACGGTAGCCGCCCCACGGGTCATCGCCCTGGCCGATCAGTTCAGCCTTGATGGTGACCGGCTTCGTCACGCCGTTCAGGGTCAGGTTGCCGGTGATCTCGGCATTCTTGCCATCGGCCTTCACGCCGGTGGATTCGAAGGTCGCGGTCGGGTTCTTCGAGACGTTGAGGAAGTCCGCGCTGCGCAGGTGCTTGTCACGCTCGGCGTGGTTGGAGTTCACGCTGTTGGTGTTGATGGTCACCTTGACCTTGTCGGCGGACGGGTTCTTCTCGTCGAAGGTGAAGGCACCGTCGAAGTCGTCGAAGCGGCCGTACAGCCAGCTGTAACCCAGGTGCTTGATGCGGAACTCGATGAAGGCGTGCTGGCCTTCCTTGTCGATCTTGTAGTCTGCGGCCATGGCCTGGCCAGCGGAGAACAGGGCGGTACCCAGCGCCAGAGCGGCGAACGTCTTCTTCAGCATTGAAGCAATCTCCCTTTGGGGTGAGGTGTTATTTCGCGGCACGGCCGAGCATGCGCACGAGCGTCGCATCCCGGTCGAAGAAATGGTGTTTGAACGCCGCCAGGGCGTGCAGCACGGCCAGCACCACGAGGGTCCAGGCCAGGTAAAGGTGGATGGCGCCGGCGATATCGGCCTGGCCGGTGATGCCGCTCAGGGTGGCAGGCACGTCGAACCAGCCGAATACGCTGATGGGCTTGCCTTCTGCGGTGGAGATCAGGTATCCGGCGATGATCACCGCGAACAGCAGCGCGTAAAGCGCCAGGTGGCCGAGCTTGGTGGCGAGGCGGGTCATCTGGCCGTGGTTGGCCGGGGTCGGCGGCGCCGGGCTGATGAAGCGCCACAGAACGCGCACGATGAGCGCGATGGCCAGGAGGATGCCGATGCTTTTGTGGATTTCCGGCGCGCGGTGGTACCACGTGTCGTAGTAATCCAGCTCACGCATCCACAGTCCCAGGCCGAACAGGCCGAAGATCACCAGCGCACTGCCCCAATGCAGGAACAGGCTGACCAGTCCGTAGCGAGCAGGGGAATTACGCCATTGCATCGATCGACTTCCTTGAAAACGGGAATTCAAGACTAGCGGTTAATCCATCGAAGAAAAGCAGAAAAATCTGCTTTGAAACATCGACTGACAAGATAGGTCAGGGTCTGAAACACCCGTCCCAGAGCCAGAAACGACAATGCCGGCTTTCGCCGGCATTGTGGATGGAACGGGTGCGATCAGAACGGCAGCCAGGACATGATGCCCTTCTTCTCGCCCTTGGCATCGGCCGGCTTTTCGCTGGCCGCCGGCTTGTTGTCGGCCACCAGGGACGCGCCTTCGAGCACCGGCGTCTTGCCGGCGTAGAGGTCGCGGACCTGGCTGGCGGCACGCTTGCCGCTGCGCAGGGCGCCTTCGATGGTGCCCGGATAGAGCGCATCGGTGTGCTCGCCGGCGAAGGCCACGCGGGACACCGGGGTCTCCCACACACGCCAGAAGCGGCTGATCTGGCCCGGGCCGAAGGCCAGGTAGGAACCGCCGGTGCCGGCGTCGGTGCTGTAGCGACGCATTTCGTAGCCGTCGTAGGCGCCGCGCATCTTCGGGTAGTACTTGTTCATGCGGATCAGCACCTGCTCGGAGAGCTGGCGGTCACCGAAAGCCTGCATCACGCGGGCGTTGTCGCCGGACAGGTTGATCAGCACGTTGGCGCCGCCCTTGGTCGCAGGCTCGACCCAGATCATGCCCAGGCCCTGGTCGCTGTAGATCTCGCCGGACAGGCGCGACTTGTCGTCCCACACCGGGCGCTTGAACTTCATCAGGATCTGGTCGCGCCAGCCGTAGTTGGTGCCCTTGAGGGCCGCCAGCTGCTTCTCGTTCAGGCCCGGAGTCAGGGTGATGTTGCCCAGGGCGCGCAGCGGTACGGCCAGCACCAGGTAGTCAGCGGTATAGCCGGTGGGGCCGACCTTGACGGTCACGCCATCCTTGTCCTGGCTGATCGAGGTGACCTTGGCGTTGGTCTTGATGGTCTTGATCTGCTTGACGAAGGCCTGGGCCAGCACCTGGCTGCCGCCGGGCAGACGCGACGCGCGCAGATCACGGTCGTCGACGCCGCGGTACACACGGCCCTGCTGGGCAAGGTAGAGCAGCGACAGGCGCGACGGTTCGTCGTAATGCGAACGAATGCGTTGGTTGACCAGCAGGCGCGCGGTCGGCGACAGGTTCAGCTTGTCCAGCCAGCGCGCGGCGGTGAGCTGGTCGAGGGCGAACAGGGTCTTGTTCGCCAGCGGGTTGAGCGGGTCGTCGATGGAGGCGGACAGCTCGTTCAGGGACTTCTCGAAGCGCTCGAGGTCCGCGGCGACGGCCGGCATCTTGGTCTTCAGGTCGGCGCTGGTGTAGTAGACGCCGTCGATCAGGTAGCTCGGGGTACGGACGAACTCCGGTGCCGGCACCGAATTCACCTTCAGGGTTTCCAGGTAGCCGTTGAGGGTCGGCTGGACCTTCTTGTTGCCGATCCACTCGCTGGTGGCCAGGCCCGAACGCCCACCCACCTGCGGCTTGGCTTCGAGCAGGGTGACCTGCCAGCCCGCCTGCTGCAGCTCGTAGGCTGCGGAAAGACCGGCGAGACCGCCGCCGACCACGATGGCGGTCGGTTGTTTGTCCTTGCCCAACGCCACTACGCTGAACACCCCCAGAGCAAGCAACGCGGCAGCGCGCAGCCATCCCATTTTCATCGCCAGACTTCCCCGAATTGGTGCAAAGGCGCGAAGCATACGTGAGCGCCGGAAAGCCGAATAGCCGTGTTGGTCGGCTGCCCGCAACATGTGCCGTGGGACGCATCCTTGTTCATCTCAGGTGCATTGAATAGGCTTGCCCGATCCGGGCGAGTCGACCGTCTGACGAGCCATCATTTCAAGGAGCAGACCATGGGCCTGAACGCCGAGTGGATGCAGCGCGATCTCGAGGTGCTGTGGCACCCCTGTACCCAGATGAAAGACCACGAGCGCCTGCCGGTAATCCCGATCCGCCGCGGCGAGGGCATCTGGCTGGAGGATTTCGAAGGCAAACGCTATATGGACGCGGTCAGCTCCTGGTGGGTCAATGTCTTCGGCCACGCCAACCCGCGCATCAACCAGCGCATCAAGGACCAGGTCGACCAGTTGGAGCACGTGATCCTCGCCGGCTTCAGCCACCAACCGGTGATCGAGCTGTCCGAGCGCCTGCTGCGCCTGGCGCCGGCCGGCTTCTCCCGCGTCTTCTACGCCGACAGCGGCTCGGCCGGCATCGAAGTGGCGCTGAAGATGAGCTACCACTACTGGCACAACCTCGGCCAGCCGGAAAAGAAGCGCTTCATCACCCTGACCAACAGCTACCACGGCGAAACCGTGGCGGCGATGTCGGTGGGCGACGTCGCGCTGTTCACCGAGACCTACAAGTCGCTGCTGATGGACACCATCAAGGTGCCGACCCCCGACTGCTACCTGCGCCCCGAAGGCGTGAGCTGGGAAGAGCACTCGCGGACGATGTTCGCCGCCATGGAGCAGGCGCTGGAGCAGCACCATACAGAAGTCGCGGCGGTGATCGTCGAGCCGCTGGTGCAGGGCGCCGGCGGCATGCGCATGTACCACCCGGTCTACCTCAAGCTGCTGCACGAGGCCTGCGACCGCTACGGCGTACACCTGATCCACGACGAGATCGCCGTCGGCTTCGGCCGCACCGGGACGATGTTCGCCTGCGAACAGGCCGACATCACCCCCGACTTCCTGGTGCTATCGAAGGCGCTGACCGGCGGCTACCTGGCGATGAGCGCAGTGCTCACCACCGACACGGTCTACCAGGCCTTCTACGACGACTACGCCACCCTGCGCGCCTTCCTCCACTCGCACACCTACACCGGCAACCCGCTGGCCTGCGCCGCCGCCTTGGCGACCCTGGACATCTTCGAACAGGACAACGTCATCGAGGCCAACAAGGCCCTCGCCGCAAAAATGGCCAGCGCCACCGCGCACCTGGCCGACCACCCGCACGTCTCGGAAATCCGCCAGACCGGCATGATCCTCGCCATAGAGATGGTTCAGGACAAGGCCAGCAAGACGCCCTACCCGTGGCAGGAGCGCCGCGGCCTGAAGGTCTTCCAGCATGGTCTTGCGCGCGGCGCGCTGCTGCGCCCATTGGGCAGCGTGGTGTACTTCCTGCCGCCGTACATCATCACCCCCGAGCAGATCGACTTCCTTGCAGAGGTCGCCAGCGAAGGCATCGATATTGCCACCCGCGACAGCGTGAGCGTGGCGGTCAGCGAACGCTTCCCCGAGCATCGCGATCCGGGCTGATCGGCTACAAGCGGCAGGCCGAAAGCTTTAAGCTTGCCGCTTTCCCCCATCAGTTCGACATTGCCATGCGCCTTTCCCGCTTCTTCATTGACGCCCCGCTCTCCCTCGGCCAGCACGAACTGCCCGAAGCCCAGGCCCACTACATCGGCCGCGTGCTCCGGCACACGGTCGGCGACGCCGTGCAGCTGTTCGACGGCTCCGGCCAGGAATACCTGGGCGAACTGATCGAGGTCGGCAAGAAGAACGTCCGCGTGGAACTGCGCGAAGTCTTCGCCGGCCAGGCCGAACCGCCGCTGCGCGTGCACCTGGGCCAGGGCCTGTCCCGCGGCGAGCGCATGGACTGGGCGATCCAGAAGGCCACCGAACTGGGCGCCAGCGAAATCACCCCGATCGTCAGCGAACGCTGCGAAGTGCGCCTGAAGGACGAACGCGCCGACAAGCGCATGGCCCACTGGCGCCAGGTAGCGATCAGCGCCTGCGAGCAATGCGGCCGCTCGGTGCTGCCGGTGCTCAACGCGCCGCTCACCCTTGCCGAATGGCTGGCGAGCTGCGAGGCGCAACTCAAACTGGTGCTGCACCCAGTCGCCGAACCACTGAGCAGCCATGACAAGCCGGCCAGCCTGGCCTTCCTGATCGGCCCGGAAGGCGGCTTGAGCGATGCGGAAGTGGAACAGGCCAAGTGCGCCGGATTCCATGCCGCGCGATTGGGGCCGCGGGTGCTGCGCACCGAGACTGCTCCGGTGGTTGCGCTGAGCGTGGCGCAGCAGCTTTGGGGTGATTTCTAGAGCCTCTGCGCTTGAAGAGCCCGTCTCCCTGAGGGAGAGGGGACTGTCCTCAGCAAGATGAAACCTAACCATCAGCCGGCACATTCGGCTCCCTCTCCCTCTGGGAGAGGGCTGGGGGAGGGTAAACCGACGGCGCCGATGTTAGGCGGGTTCGCGAGCGAATCAGATTCCCCGCAACGCCAACCCCGCCAGCACCAGCAGTACCAACCCGCACAACGCATGGCTGACCCGGTGCCAGCGCGGTGAGGCGTTGCGCCGCAGCCAGTCCACCAGTGCCGCGCAGAGGAAGCAGCAGAGCACCGAAGCCGTCATGAAGCCGGCGAAGAACACCAGCGAGTCCGCCAGCGACGGCACGCCGTTCACCAGTCCGGCCATGGCACCGCCCAGCGCGCCCCAGTAGACGATGTTCTTCGGGTTCGACAGCGACAGCATGGCCCCAGACGCGAAAGCCCCGGCGTTGTGCTCGCCGCTATCGCCCTCCTCCGCCAGGCCAACCTGGCGAGCATCCAGCAGGCTCTGCACACCCAGCCAGGCCAGATAGGCCGCGCAGGCCAGTGTCAGGGGCAGGCGCAAGGTCTCGTGGCCCAGCAGCAGCGCCAGCCCGGTGAGGCCGATCAGCGCCCACACCGCGTCGCCGATCAGCGAGCCGAACTGCACCAGCAGCGCCGGGCGAAAGCCGCCCTTGAGGCCCCGGCGCAGGGTTTCGGCGAGCACCGCGCCGGGGGACAGGCAGAAGACGATGCCGAACAGCAGGGCGGCGAAGAACAGGGTCATGGATCAGCTCTCGAACAGGATGGCGATGGTGTGATTCTGCCTGGACGAAGGCCGCCGCACTTGAACCGGATTGCTCAGCGCAGGGCGCGCTGGAAGTTTCCCGGCGAGACGCCATAGGCGGCGCGGAAGTGCCGGTTCAGGTGGCTCTGGTCGGCGAAGCCCAGTGTGTGCGCCACGTCGGTGGCCGGCAGCCCCGCGCGCAGCAACGCCTGGGCGCGCCGGGTGCGCAGTTGCATGGCCCACTGCCGCGGGCTCAGGCCGACCTGCTTCTGGAAGCTGCGCAGCAGGTGGAAGCGCGACAGGCCGAGATAAGTCGCCATTTCATCGAGGCTGGGTTGTCGCGCCAGATCGGCGGCCAGCCACTCCTGCAGGTCGGCAATCCGGCCACCGTTCCCGGTAGCCTCCTGCGGCAACCGCACGCCCATGGCGCGGATGATCTCGGCCAGCAGCAGCGTCAGGCGTTCCTCTCCGTGCAGGCGAACGAAGGCGTCTTCGCCCAGCGCGCGCTCCACGGCATCGGCCATGGCAGCGGCCAGGACGGGCAGGCGGTCGGTGGGGCGTTCGAACTCCAGGCGTTGCAGTCCCAGCATCGCGGCCAGTTGGTCTGGCGCAACGTAGAGGCTGACGAATTGCCAGGGCTGGCCTTCGTCGACGCCGCCGCCCTGAATCTGCCCGGGGTTGTAGGCGGTGATGGCGCCGGGGCCGGCGTCGAAGGTGCGGCCATCCAGCCACACGCTTTCCTCGCCGTGCAGGTTGGCGCTGATGACGAATTCGTCGTGGCTGTGGCGTTCGAAACGGTGGCCGCCGAGGGTGGCGCCGGCGACCTCGAAGCCGGGTTGCCCCCCGAGCTGGGCGAGGCGCAGACCGGCGGTCATGGCGGGCTCAGATCAGGCCGGAGTCGGCCAGCTTCTGCTCCAGCGCGGCCAGGTCGGGGATGCGCGCCTGGGCGTCTCCCAGGTCCACCGCGTCCAGCTCCAGCGGCGCCAGCGGCACGTCGGCGCGCTTGAGGTCGCTGCCGACCTTCACCGAACGCGGGATGCCCTGCACCAGCAGGGCGAAGAACTTCACGTTGGGCCGCCCGCCGAGGGCGTTGACCACGATCACCCGCGCGCCGGGGCTGACTTCGGCCTGGCCGTCGGAGGCCGCCTCGAAGGACAGCAGCGGCAGGCGCAGGTCGCGCCAGGCCACCTGGCCGAGGTACCAGGAAGGCAGGCCGTCCACCGGGTGCGGGGCACGGTAGGTGATCAGCTCGGCCACCGCCACGTTGGGCAGCAGCAGGTTACGGTCGGCCAGCGGCACCAGCAGCGCGGTCAGGCTGTTGGGAGCGGCGTTGGCCGCGGCACCATTGGCAACGGCGGTATTGGCAACGCCGGCATTGGCGACGGGAAGATCACTCATCGGGCCTTATCTCACTGCGTGACTACGCCGACGCATTGCTCGGCAAGGTGATTGACCAGCGCCGCCGCGAGTTCGCGCGGGTCGCCGGAAAGGGTGCTGTAGCCGCCTTCGCGCAGGCTGTCGGGCATGCTGGAGCAGGCGCAGCTGTCGGCGCGCTGGGTCCAGATCGGCGCGCCCTGGCGGCGTACGTAGGCCGCGGCGGCGCTGCCGTCGCTACACATGCCGCTGAACACGATCACGCCACAACGATCACCGTACTGCTGGGCGAGGTTGAGCATCATCTGGTCGATGGACGGGCTGTAGGGCTCCGGCCAGCCGCGATCTTCTATGCGCATGCGCGCCGAGCCGTCGAAGCCCAGTTCGCGGGAGATCGGCACCACCACGACTTCACCGCAGCGCACCGGGTCGCCGTCGCGCACGGGGTTGACGTGCCACTGGCTGTGACGGCCGACTGCTTGTGGCAGGTTGGCCTCGAAGGAAGCGTCGATGTGTTGGGCATACAGGAAGCCAACCGGCAGGCCGCCGGGCAGCGCATCGAGGAAAGTCTTAACCGCCGCCGGACCACCCAGCGAGGCGGCCAGCAGCCAGACCTGCGCAGCCGGTTCGCCGGCCTTGAGCGGGGAGGCCGCTAGGTCATCGGGCAACGCCACGCGGGTCGGGCGCTGCGCTTCGTCGAGCAGCGCAGCCAGGCTGCAGCCAACGCCGGCGCTGGGGTCGCCTACCAGCTTGCGCAGCTTGGACACCAGCCGGCGTTCCCAGCGCGGGTAATGTTCGGAATGCCGCTCCGGCGCGTGGCCTTCGCCGAACAGCACGGGCACCCGCGACTGTTCCAGCAGGTTGTCCACCAGCGGCGAATCTTCCTGCTGCGCCAGGTCCACCAGCCACAGGTCGGTCTCGCAGGCGTCCAACTGGTCGCTTTCAAGGCGCGCCGGGTCAGCGTTGAGCACCACCTGGTAGCCATGGCCGGCCAGGGCCTGCGCCAGCACGTGGCGCTGCAAGGAGGTATCGGCAATCACCGCAATCCGCGGCGTGCTCTGCTCAGACATGGGCCTTCACCAGCTTGTGGATGTTCTCCAGCAGCTCGGATTCCTGGTACGGCTTGCCCAGGTACTGGTTGACGCCGATGGCCAGGGCACGGTCGCGGTGCTTCTCGCCGGTACGGGAGGTAATCATGATGATCGGCAGGTCCTTCAGCTGTTCATCGTGGCGCACCAGGGTGGCCACCTCGAAGCCGTCCATGCGCGGCATCTCGATGTCCAGCAGCATGATGTCGGGCTTGTGTTCCTGCAGCTGGGCGATGGCGTCCACCCCGTCCTTGGCGGTGAGCACGTTCATGCCGTTGCGCTCGAGCAGGCGGCTGGTGACCTTGCGCACGGTGACCGAGTCGTCCACCACCATGACCAGGGTCGGGCGCTGGTGCTCGATTTCCGCGGCAGCCGGGCCGGCCAGCTGGCGGCGCGGGGCGTGCTGGATGAGCTGGGCATGGAGCACGCGGATGGTCGCCAGCAGGTCGAGAATCACCACCACGCGACCGTCACCGAGGATGGTCGCACCGGAGATGCCGCTGACGCCGGCGAACTGCGCACCGAGGCTCTTCACCACGATCTCGCGCGAGCCCGCCAGGGCATCCACCTGCACTGCCACGGCGTGGTCCGCCGAGCGCACGAGGATCACCGGCAACGGCAGCGACTGCCCGACCAGCTTGGGATGCTGGCCGTTGTTGAGCAGGTCGCCCAGGTATTTCAGTTCATAGCTCTGGCCCGCGTATTCGAAGCTCGGCGCGGCGCCGGTCTCGTCGGCGGCAGCCTGCTCGTAGAGGGCTTCGAGCTCGTACGGGGAGACCCGCACGATACCTTCGATGGTGTTCAGCGGCAGGGCGTAGAGGTCTTCGCCGGAGAGCACCATCAGCGCGCGGTTCACCGACACGGTGAACGGCAGGCGAATGTCGAAGCGGGTGCCTTCGCCGATGCTGGAGTGGATGCTCATGGAGCCGCCGAGCTGCTTCACCTCGGAGTTCACCACGTCCATTCCCACGCCACGGCCGGAAATCTGCGTGACCTTCTCGGCGGTACTGAAGCCGGCCTCGAGGATGAACTGCAACACCTCGTGGTCGTTCAGCTCGCTGTCGTCGGTCATCAGGCCGCGCTCGATGGCCTTGCGGCGCACCGCTTCGAGGCGGATGCCGGCACCGTCGTCGGCGAGGGTCAGGAGGATGTCGCCACCCTCACGGCCCAGGGTCAGGCGGATGGTGCCCTGCTCGGGCTTGCCGGCGATGCGGCGTGCCTCGCCGGACTCAATGCCATGGTCGACCGCGTTGCGCAGCATGTGCTCCAGCGGCGCGACGATGCGTTCGAGCACGGTACGGTCCATCTCGCCTTCGGCGTTGCTGACGACGAACTCGACCTGCTTGCCCAGCTCGCTCGCCACCTGGCGGACGATCCGGCGCAGGCGCGGCACCAGGCGGTCGAAGGGCACCATGCGGGTGCGCATCAGGCCTTCCTGCAGCTCGGTGTTGACCCGCGCCTGTTGCAGCAGCAGGGTCTCGGCGTCGCGGTTCTTGGCGGCCAGGGTTTCCTTGAGGTCGAACAGGTCGGAAGCAGACTCGAACAGTGCGCGCGAGAGCTGCTGCAGCTGCGAGTAGCGGTCCATTTCCAGCGGGTCGAATTCTTCGTAGCCGGCGCGCTCGGCGTCGGCCTGGTGGCGCGAGAGGATCTGCGCCTGGGTTTCGGTATCGAGGCGGCGCAGCTGATCGCGCACCCGCTCGATGGTGGCGTCCATCTCGCCCAGGGTCGAACCGACGTCGCTCACCTGCTGCTCGACGCGACCGCGGAAGATGGAGGTCTCACCGGCGAGGTTGACCAGGCCTTCGAGCAGTTGCGCGGGCACCTTCACCAGTTCCTGCGGCGCGCGGCGCGCAGCGGCTTCCTGGGCGGCTTCCTGGGCACGGCGGACGAAGGGCAGCACTACCGGCGCATCGATGCGCTGCGGTACGGCCGCAGCCATGATGGCTTCGGGCAATACCGGCAGGTTCACCGGGGCCGGCTGTTCGGCAACCGGCTCCTCGGCGAGGTCTTCATGCTGGCTTTCGGCGATTTCGACTTCACCCAGGTGCAGGCGCAGCTGGTCGACTTCGGCCTGCAGGCCTTCGAAGCCGGACTGCGCGTCCATCAACAGGCTTTCCGGCCAGGGCGCGCCCTGCTGCTGGGCTTCGCCCAGGTGCTGTTCGAGGTCGTGGGCCAGGTCGCCCAGGCTGGTCTGGCCAGCCAGGCGCGCACCGCCCTTGAGGGTGTGGAGAATGCGCAGCAGCTCGTCGAGCGCACCGTTCTCGCGCTCGGCGTCCCAGCGGCCCAGGGCCTGTTCCATGGCTTCCAGCAGGTCATCGGCCTCTTCCAGGAAAATATCCAGGATGTCGGCTTCCGGGCCTTCCGGCGCGGCATGGGCGGAGCTGATCGCGTGCAGGCTGACGCTGCTGGGGATGCTCAGTTGTTCGTCGGGGTTGGCACGAAATCGGTGGATCGCGTCAATCAGCGATTCACCTCCCGGAACCCGGCGATGCTGCTGGACCGCTTCGAGCATCTCGGCGAGACGATCGTGGCAGCGCTGCAGCAGTTCGAAGAGGGTCGGGCTCGCGCGCAGGCGTCCGCCGCAGAGCCCTTCGTAGAGGAACTCCAGTTCGTGGGAGAGATCGCCGATGGGGCGGATCTCGGCCATCCGCGCGCCACCCTTGAGGGTATGCAGGTCGCGTTGCAGCGCTTCCAGCTCGACGCTGTTGTCGGGGTTTTCCATCCAGCGGTGCAGAGCACCGGAGGAGCTTTCGAGGATGTCGAAACCTTCCTCGAGGAAGATTTCCACCAGTTCCTGGTCGCGGTCTTCGTCCAGCTCGTACTCGCTGTCCTGCACGCCCGAGGCTTCAGGGACAGCAGCGTCCGGCTCGGCCGGCTGCGCTCCGGCAACCTCGGTGTCGGCGGCTTCGAGAAACGCCTGCAGGTCGAGATCCTGCGCAGTGGCTTCCAGATCCGGCTCGATGCTTTCGAAATCGACGGTTTCCAGGTCGATGCTTTCGAAATCGCCGGCCTCAGACTCAGCTACTGCGTGCTCGTCGGCGGCTTCGGCTTCCGGCGCTGCCTCGGCGGGCAGCTCCAGCTCGATGTCGTCTTCGATGACGGGCGGCAGTTCGAGGCTTTCGTCCTGCTCGGCCACGGCGCCCTGCTGCGCGGCCAGGGCCTGCGGCAGACTCAAGCCGGCGGCCGGGTTCTGGCGGAAGGTGCGGATGGTCTGCACCAGGTCGGCCGGGTCGGTCAGCGCCTGGCCGGCCTGCAGTTGGTCGAGCTGGGTCGCCAGACGGTCGTGGCAGGTGCGCAACAGGTCGCCCAGCGGCTGGCTGTGCTGGAAGCGGTGGTCCAGCAGACCTTCATAGAGCGATTCGAGTTCGTGGGACAGGTCGCCGATCTCGCGGATTTCCGCCATGCGCGCGCCACCCTTGAGGGTGTGCAGGTCGCGCTGCAGAGTCGAGAGCGCGGCGAGGCCTTCGGGCGAGGCCAGCCACTGATCCAGCGCCTGGCCGGCGTTGTCCAGGATGTCGACCGCCTCTTCGAGGAAGATCGCCACCATTTCCTCGTCCAGCGCCCGCGGCGGTTGCTGCGGGGCGGGATGGGCATGCGGGGTCTCGGCGGTGATGACGTCATCGTCGTCATCGTCGGCGGCGCCTCGCGGCGCGCCGTCATTTTCGTTGCGTGGCGACCAGCTCAGGCCGTCGGGCAGGTTATCGTCGTCCACCGGGCGGCTGTCGAGGAGGAACTCCTCGTCCTCGGCAGGGAAGTCTTCTGCGGTCAGGCTTTCCAGGTCGACGAACTCGATGTCGGTGGCGTCCTGCTGGTCGTTCTCCGGCTCGTCCGGTGCGGCGACCGGGGCGTCCAGCAAGCGATGCAGCGCTTCGACCTGTTCCGGGCGGGCGCTGACCTGCAGGGCCGCAGCCACCTGATCCATCATGCCGATCAGCGCCTCGTGGGCGGTCTCGGCAGCAGAGAAGAAGGCGTCCCCGGTTTCCAGGCGACCCTGGCGTACGGCACCGTAGACCGCCAGCAGCGCATCGGCGAGTTCCGCCATCTGCGGCAGCTCCGCCATCTGCGCGCCACGACTGAGGGTTTCCAGCTCGTCATACAGGGCGCCCAGCTCATGGCGCTCCTGCGGGTGTTCACGCCAGCGGCGCAGCAGGTCCTCGGCGTCGAGCAGGATATCCATGCCCTCGGCGAGGAACATGCCGATCATCTGCGGGTCGTTGCCGCTTCCCTCGCCGCTTTCACCGCGACGCTTGGCCTCGGCAGCGTCAAGGCGCTCCTGGTGGATCTGCGCGATGCGCGCCAGCAGCTCCGGGCTGCCTTCGATGGGCGCCAGCGGGCGGCCCTGGACGAGCTGGTCGAGGCCGACGCGGAACAAGCCTTCGGCGGCGTGCAGCAACTCGGCCTCACGCAGGTCGACCTGCAGCAGGTTGGTTTTGAATTCCTTCACCAGCCGCTCCAGCGGCGTGGCGATTTCAGCGATCGGCAGGATGCCGGCCATGTGTGCGCTGCCCTTGAGCGTGTGCAGGGCGCGCTGCAGGTCGTCGGTCACCGGCTGCGGCAGCTGCTGCGCGCAATCGGCGAGGAAGCCGACCAGGGTTTCCAGATGGGCTTCCGCTTCATTGCGGAAGATCTCCAGCAACTGCGGGTCGAGGCTTTCGTCGAGTCCTTCGTTGGCGGCCTGCGCTGCAATCTCCTCGACATCCGCCAGCTCGGGGGTGATGTCCTCGACCTGCGGCACCGACTCGGGCAGCCCGCCACTCGGCGGCGGCACCGGCTGTCCCTTGGCCAGGGCGTGGGCAGTGGCGGCCAGGCGGTCGACATCGTCGCGCTGGCGCTGGGCGCTGGCGGCGTACTCGTCGACCAGTTCGGGCATCAGCGCGACCACGTCCTGGACCACCTGCAGCACAGCAGGCGACGCGGCGATGCTGCGGTCGAGCACGCGGTTGAGCAGATTCTCGATGGACCAGGCCAGCTCGCCGATCACCAGCGCGCGGACCATCCGGCCACTGCCCTTGAGGGTGTGGAAGGCGCGGCGGATTTCGGTCAACGAGTCGCGGTCGTCGGTGCTGGCCATCCAGGTCGGCAGGTGCTCGCCGATGGTTTCCAGCACTTCACCGGCTTCTTCGATGAAGACTTCGCGCAGCTCTTCGTCGATCGGTTCTTCGTCGGCGGGCGGCGGCAGCAGGCTGGGCGGCACGTCCTGGGCAGGCGGGTTGATCGCCTGGACCGGGGCAGCCATGACCTCGGCGAGGGACAGCGGCTTGGCCGGTGCCTCGGCGACCGGCTCGGGTTCGGCCGGCGGGCTGGGCAGCTCGACTTCCGGCAGGTCCAGGTCGGCGATGTTCTCGTCGCTCCAGGCTTCGGCCTGGAGGGTAGGCGTTTCCGCTTCGGCCAGCGATTCCAGCGGTTCCAGCTGCAGCGGTGCGTCGAGGCTGAGGTCGACGCCGGCATCCAGCGCGGTCGGTTCGCTCAGCTCGCCCAGTGTCCAGTTGTCATCGCTGACCAACGAGGCTTGCGCTGCGGACGGCTCTTCGGCGGACGGCTGGACATCGAAGCTCAGGTCTTCCAGGGGTTCCAGGCTCGCCAGTGGCGCGGGTTCGAGCGCTTCCAGGCTGGCGAAGTTTTCGTCCAGTTCCAGGGACGGCGCGGGCGACTCGGCAGCCGGCTGGCTCAGGTCGATGCTGAACCAGTCTTCCTCGGCGGGCTTCTCACCGGCCGGTTCGAGCGATTCCATGTTCCAGCTCAGCTCGTCCACCGGGGCCGGAGTGGCCTCCAGCGACGGCAGGCTGGCGAAGTCTTCGAGCAGCTCGGGCGTTGCCGGGGTTTCGCCCGGCGCTGTGGACAAGTCCGGAGCTTCCCAGGACTGTTCGGCAATATCGGACTCAGCCTGAGCCGGCTCGTCGAAGCGAGACGCCTCGGCCAGCGGAGAGGCTTCGTCCAGGCTCCAGCTCAGCTCTTCAGCCAGCGGCTGCGCCGGGGACTCTTCCAGCGTTTCGAGGCTGAACTCGATGCTGTCGGCCTTGTGGCTGTCGTCCAGCGACCAGCCTTCGTCGGCCAGGGTGGTGTCGGTGATTGGTGCAGCCGGCTCCAGCTCGATGTCCCAGCTGAGGCTTTCCGGCTCCAGCGTGGCGGTCGGCGCGCTCGGTTCGGTAGAGGCGGCCAGCGGCTCGACCTCGTCCAGGGTCCAGGCGCCCAGCTCAGCAACGGGCTCGGCGGCAGGCAGGCCGGAGTCCAGCTCCAGGGGCTCGAAGGTGAAGCTCGACTCGGCTTCGCTGACAGTCTGGCTTCCGGGCTCTGCTGGCAGGTCGAAGTCGGCCAGCAGCGCGGCTTCATCCACTGCAGCAGGTTCGACGACCGGCTCCAGGGATTCGTACGTAAAGGTCTCTTCGCCTTCGACGACGGGTTGCGGCGCGTCGAAGCCGGCCAGGTCGAGGATCGCCTCATCTGAAGGAGCCAGCTCTTCCAGAGGCGCCAGCTGAGAGGGCTGTTCGAACGACAGCTCTTCGAGCGGCGCAACCTCGAAGCTGTCGGCAATTTCCACAGGAGCGGCCAGTTCCGGGACGTCTTCCACCGGCACCGCTTCGGTCGGCTCGGCCAGCGGCTGGGCGGCCAGCACGTCGATCTCGTCGAGCGGATTATCCAGAGGTGCAGGCAGCGGCACGGGGGCATGAGCTTCCGGCTCGGCGTCGAGGATCGACGGACGCGGCTTGAGCGAGTAGCCCAGGCTGTCCAGGCTCTCCTCGGCCACGTCGAGGATCATGTCGCCCTGGGTGTTGTGGTCTTCCGACAGGCGCTCGAGGTAGTACTCGACGCTGGTGATGGCGTCGGCCAGGGTGTCCAGGCTGTGCCAGTCCGGCACGGCCTGGCGCACCAGCAGTTGTTCCTGGATGTAGCGATTGCAGTTTTCCAGCAGTTTCGCCGCACGTTCCTGGGAGATCATCGCCAGGCCGCCGCGAACCTGCGTCAGCAATTCCGGCACGCGGGCCAGGTG
This sequence comes from Pseudomonas sp. PDM18, assembly GCF_014852585.1. Classification (GTDB taxonomy): domain Bacteria; phylum Pseudomonadota; class Gammaproteobacteria; order Pseudomonadales; family Pseudomonadaceae; genus Pseudomonas. Next base: position 24,857 of record NZ_JACVBX010000005.1, read on the forward strand.
CTCGTGGTTCCATTGCGAGGCGATGAACTCGATGATCGCGTCCTTGGCCAGTTCCAGGCCGTTACGCGCTTCCTTGATCACCACCTGGTGGATCTGCTCGACGTCGGTGGTCGGCAGGACGTTCTCTTCGCTGCCCGGCTCTTCGCTCGGGCCGACCATGCCGGCCAGGGTGGCCTCGACATACAGCAGCGCACCGGCGACATCCATCAAGGTGGCGTCGTTGGGCTGGCGCTGGCCATGGGCGAGCGCGCTGACCACATCGATCTGGTCGAGGATGACCTTGCGCGGCTGGCCGAAGCCCAGCACGGCGAGGGTGTCGGCGATCTGCTTGAGCGGCGCCAGCAGGCTGCCCAGCTCGTTCACGCCGCTGCGGTCGCTGCGCACGAAGAGGTCGAGGCTGTCCTTGACCCGCACCAGCTCCTCGCACAGCGCGCCGACGACCGAGCGCATGGCGTCGCGGTCGGGGCCGGCGAGACGGGCGCGCTCCTCGTCCACCAGGGCCGCGCCGGGCAGGGCGTCGTCCAGGCGGTATTCGTCCTTCACCGCACGCACGCGCGGCGACTGGTCGGAGGCCTTGGCCACATAGAACAGCAGATTCTTGATCAGCTCGTCCGGCGCCGGCTGGTTCATGGCGTCGGCGCCCTGGTCGACCAGACGTTTGAACTCGCGATCGACCTGGCGCAGCAGGTTACGCACCGAGGTGCCGTTGGCGATGCTGCCGTTGGCCAGGCCTTCGATCATCGCCGAGGCGATCACCCACAGGCGGCCCAGCGGGGCGTCCTTGCACAGGGATTCGAGGCGGGCGAAGACGCGCGCCAGGTAGCCCAAGTTGGTCGGCAGGTCCTGGTTGCGGATGACGCCGACCAGGGCGACCTGCAGCATCTGCCGCAGCTTGCGCAGCAGTGCCGGCAGTTCGGCGGTACGCAGGCGCGCCAGGGCATCTACCGGCAGGACCGGGGACTCTTGGGACAAGTCGGGGGAGAACAGGCTGGTTTCCGACAGCAGCTTCTCGCCACGGGCGGTGCGCAGGTCGTTGAGCAGCGGCAGCACGACCATCGGCAGGTCGCGGCGGGCGCTCTGGATGCGCTCAAGGTACGCCGGCAGTTGCAGGATGGCCTGCATCAGCACTTCCAGCGCTTCACTCTGGCTGGAAGTCTTGCCGTCGATCAGCGCCTGCGTCAGGTATTCCATTTCCTCGGCGAGCAGGGCCGCGCCGTAGAACTCCACCATCTGCAGAGTGCCGCGCACCTGGTGGATATAGGCCAGGCAAAAGCCCATCCGCGTCGGGTCCTGGGGATTCTCGACGTAGGATTCGAGGGCTTGCCGCGCCTGCTTGAGCGTTTCGGCAATCTCGCCTTTTACCCATTCCAGGGCGACATAGTCGTGCCGATCACCCATAGCCACTCCACTCATGTGTCTGTGTCATCCCTTCCGGGTAAAAGCCAGAACGCGCTCATCGGCGACCGGTTCGAGCAGCGGGTGGTGCCAATCGGCAACCTCGCCCACTCCGATCACCAGCAGTCCCCCAGGCGCCAGCCGCTCGGCCAGGCGATTGAGGATTTCCCGCCGCCGCCAGCGGCGGAAATAGATCAGCAGGTTCTGGCAAAAAATCACGTCCATGCCGGACATTGGCGCCTTGGCCAGTTCCAGCACATTCAGCCGCGCGCAACAGACGCGCCCGGCGAGATCGGGTATCACACGGTATCGACCGTCATCCTGCGCGCTGAAGTAGCGCGTGGCCAGTTCCGGGTCGATATCCTCAAGCTTGCGTGCCGCATAAGTAGCCTCGCGCGCCCGGTTGAGGGCATTGAGGCTGATGTCGGTGCCGGTCACGCCATACAGCGGCGCAAGACCTGCGTCTTCCAGTACCTTGGCGGCCACCATGGCGAGGGAGTAAGGCTCCTCGCCGCTGGAACAGCCGACGCTCCACAACGCCAGCGGCCGGTTCGGGCCGACCTGCTCGAGGCGCTGGAGCAGGAAGCTTTCCAGCACGTCGAAGGATGCCTTGTGGCGAAAGAAACGGGTTTCCTGAACGGTGAGGCGGTCCAGCAGGTTCGACCACTCGACAGCACCGCGCGGGCCATCGGTGACCTGGCGGTAATAGGTGCCATAGTCGGCAATGCCCAGTTCGCGCATCCGCGCGCCTAGGCTGGTCTGCAGGAAGGCGCGGCGCTGTTCGTTGACGACAACGCCGGTGCGGTCTTCCAACAATGCCTGCCAGTCGCGGAAATCCGCGGCCGACATGTCGGCCAACGGCTGCAACGACCAGACGCCACTTGCCTGCATGTCGCGCCCCTCGCTCAAGATTGTCGTGCGCTACCCGGCTACGAGCCGCGCACCTCCTCTGCTCAGGCCTGTTCGGCGGTGTCCGGCAGTTTGAAGCCGGATACGGAGTGACGCATCTCGCCGGCCATCTTGGCCAGGTTACCAATGCTGCGCGCGGTGGCGGTGGTACCGGCAGAGGTCTGCGAGGTGATCTCCTGGATCACGTTCATGGTGTTGGAAATGTGGCCGGCGGAGGAGGCCTGCTGACGGGCGGCGTTGGAGATGTTCTGGATCAACGCTGCCAGGGTCTTGGATACCTTCTCGATCTCTTCCAGGGACACACCGGCGTCCTGCGCCAGGCGGGCACCACGGACCACCTCGGAGGTGGTCTGTTCCATCGAGATCACCGCCTCGTTGGTGTCGGTCTGAATGGTCTTCACCAGCGCTTCGATCTGCTTGGTCGCAGCGGAGGAACGTTCCGCCAGGCGCTGTACTTCGTCCGCTACCACGGCGAAGCCGCGGCCCGCGTCACCCGCCATGGACGCCTGGATCGCGGCGTTCAGTGCGAGGATGTTGGTCTGGTCGGCAATGTCGTTGATGAGGCTTACGATGTCACCGATCTCCTGGGACGATTCACCGAGGCGCTTGATCCGCTTCGAGGTGTCCTGGATCTGCTCACGGATGTTGTCCATGCCGGTGATGGTGTTGTGCACCACTTCGTTGCCCTTGTTGGCGATGGCTACGGAACGTTCCGCCACCGCCGAGGACTCGGAGGCGTTCGCCGATACCTGGTCAATGGACACGGCCATTTCGTTGATCGCGGCGGAGGCGCCGGCAATTTCCTGGGCCTGGTGCTCGGAAGCCTCGGCCAGGTGCATGGCGGTGGCCTGGGTTTCCTGGGCGGCGGCGGCCACCTGCACGGCGGTCAGGTTGATGGTTTCCACCAGCTCTCGGAGCTGGTCGATGGAGTAGTTGATGGAGTCCGCGATCGCACCGGTGAAGTCCTCGGTTACCGTCGCGGCCACCGTCAGGTCACCGTCGGCGAGGTCGGCAATTTCGTCGAGCAGTCGCAGAATCGCCGCCTGGTTACGTTCGTTCTTCTCGGCGGTCTCGGCCAGCCGGCGGTTGGTTTCACGCACCATCACCAGGCCGATGAGAATGATCGCGCCCAAGGCGATGATACCCAGCGCGGCGCTGGCAACCTGGTTGAAGACACGGCCTTCAGTCAAGTTCTCGAAGCCGGCGGCGAGGCTGGAAGCCTTGTCCAGCAGGGTCTGCGAGCCACCGAAGATGGTGTTGGCGGCTTCACGGACCTGGAACAGTTCCGGGGAGGTCTCGAGGATCTCGTCCACCGAGCCGGAAACGAATTCGAAGAGCTCGGCGATCTCGTTGAGGCGGTCCACCGCTTCGGCGTTGGTCACCTTGGAGATGCTCATCGCCGCGTTGCCTTCCTTCATGCCCTTGAGTACGCGGCCGAAAAGGCTGGCGTCACGACCGAAGCTGTCGGCTGCCTGCACGGAGTTCTCGTCACCGGCGAGCACCTTGTTCACCGAGCCAAGGATACGTTCGGCCAGCAGCGACTGGCGCTGGGCTACCGCAACCTGGTCGGCCGGGGCGCCGTTCTCCAGCAGGATGTCGACGACCTCTTCGTACTCCACCTGCAGCTGCGGGATGGTTTCGGCGAGGGTCGCGGCTACCTGGTGCAGGGACAGTACGGTCTGTTCGCTGGCGAGAATGGAGTCGGCGTTCTTGCGCAGGGTATCCCAGTCCTTCTGTACGTCCGCCATCTGCGGTTGTACCGATTCCGGGCTCGGCGGCAGGCCGGTAGTCTCGTCACCCTTGGAGAGGATGTTCCATCGCTTCTCGAAGTCGTTGCGCGCCTCTTTCAGCAGCTTGAACGCCTCGCCCTTGCCCGCCGCGGCTTCCGTGGCGTTCTTGGCGATACGCTGGGACAACACGCGCAGTTCGCCGGCATGGCCGATGTACTGCTTATCGTGGTTCGCCTGGGTGTTGAGGTAAGCGAAGTTCGCGAACAGCAGAACGATCGCCACGATCAGGACCACGAAGAGCCCAAGGATCAGCGAGCTGCTACGCGCACCCGAAAAAAGACTGCCTGCCTTTATATTTTTCATATTCGGCCCCCGCCTGGACCCACCACGATTACGGTTTCCATGTCACAACAAGGGCCGGCAACGCCGGCCCAACCGGTCAAACTCTAGCTGGCGACGTCCAGGAACCCCGGGTGTTGAGCCAGCGCATGCGGGCTGAACACGAGCCAGGGTTGCTCCCGGTGGAAGACGCCATGGATAAAGGGCTGCAGGACCGCTTCCAGCGGCGGCAACTGCTCGGAGAAGGTGTCCACCGGGAAGTGCTGCATGCCGAACACCTCATCGACGATGAGGCCCGCGAAGACTTCCTGATATTCCACGACGAGCACGCGCCGCTGTTTGCGCAGAGGCGAAAGCTCCGCGCCGAGGAAACCGCACAGATCCATGATCGGCAGCAGGCGACCGCGCACGTTGGCGACCCCCTTCACCCACTCACGGACACCGGGCAGCAGTGTGTAGCGCGGCTCGTGAAGAACCTCGCCGACCTCCCCCATGGGCGCCACGAACAGACGCCCAGCCATGCGAAAGCCGATGCCGTTCCAGCTCTGCACTACCTCGCGCTGCGCGGGCAGACCCGCGGCCAGCTGACGACAGCGCTGATCGATCTGGACGAGAACCTCGAAAGGACTCTGGACTTCCGCCATGCCGGCCCTGGCCTTCTCTAATAATTATGTTCTGGTGTGCAGGGACGGCTGTATCAGCCGGCCAGCACCGAATTGATGGTCTTGAGCAGTGTGTCTTCATCCACCGGCTTGGTCAGGTAGTCGCGAGCGCCCTGGCGCTTGCCCCAGACCTTGTCGGTCTCCTGGTCCTTGGTGGTGACGATGATCACCGGAATCGCGCTGGTTTCCGGGTCCTTGGACAACTGACGGGTCGCCTGGAAGCCGTTCAGGCCGGGCATGACGATGTCCATCAGGACGACGTCGGGCTTTTCCTGGCGAGCCAGGGCCACGCCATCGGCGCCATTTTCGGCCTTCAGTACCTGGTGCGAGTGCTTTTCCAGCATCGCGGTCAGCTTGTACATCTCGGTCGGCGAGTCATCAACAATCAGAATTCGAGCCATTGTGGTCCCCATACGGAATAGGCGTCACCGGCGCTTGCGCCGGACTTCAGGAAGCGTGCTCCACCGGGGTGAAGTCGGGCACATGGGTCTTGATCGCGCCGAGCAGTTCTTCCTTGCTGAAGGGCTTGGTGAGGTACTGATCGGAACCGACGATGCGACCCTTGGCCTTGTCGAACAGGCCGTCCTTGGAGGACAGCATGATCACCGGCGTGGATTTGAAGGCACTGTTGTTCTTGATCAGGGCGCAGGTCTGATAGCCATCCAGGCGCGGCATCATGATGTCGACGAAGATGATGCTGGGATGGGTATCGGCGATCTTGGCCAGCGCGTCGAAGCCGTCGATGGCTGTGATGACATCGCAGCCGACTTTCTTCAGCAGGGTTTCAGCCGTGCGACGAATCGTCTTGGAATCGTCGATCACCATTACTTTCAAACCGTCGGAATGCTGTTCCATGTTCGCCCTTACCATCTCGGTGAGTCGTTTTTTCCGCTTTTTATATCAGTGCGCTAGCGCCCTGCCACCGTCGGGCTGCGACCCAATCGTGGGAACCTTTTACCACAATCGTCAGAATCTTTACCACGCCCAGCAAATTCAGGCCATAAGACCCCGAACGCGCAGGCTTTTTCCTTGACCGAGCGCACATCCAGCGCCACCCTGAGCGTCCATTTTCAGCCTTTGCGGCGCGGCCCAGAGTCGCAGCCCCAAGCCGACGAATTCCCCCCAGGAGGACATCCCATGAGCGTACGCCTCGGGATCGTGATGGACCCCATCGCGCAGATCAGTTTCAAGAAGGACAGCTCGCTGGCCATGTTGCTGGCCGCCCAGGCCCGTGGCTGGCAGCTCTTCTATATGGAACAGCAGGATCTTTACCAGAAAGAGAACGTCGCTCGCGGTCGCATGCGCCCGCTCAAGGTGTTCTACGATCCGGCCCACTGGTTCGAGCTGGAAGACGAAGTCGACCAGCCGCTGTCGGACCTGGACGTGATCCTGATGCGCAAGGACCCGCCATTCGACAACGAATTCGTCTACTCCACCTACCTGCTGGAACAGGCCGAAACCGCCGGCACGCTCGTCGTCAACAAGCCGCAGAGCCTGCGTGACTGCAACGAGAAGTACTTCGCCACGCTGTTCCCGCAGTGCGCGCCGCCGACGGTGGTGAGCCGCCGGTCCGACATTCTCCGCGAATTCGCCGCGGAGCATCGTGACATCATTCTCAAACCCCTGGATGGCATGGGCGGATCGATGATCTTCCGCCACCGCGAAGGCGACCCGAACCTCTCGGTGATCCTCGAGACCCTGACCCGCCACGGCCAGGAACAGGTCATGGCGCAGCGCTACCTGCCGGCCATCAAGGATGGCGACAAGCGCATCCTGATGATCGACGGCGAGCCGGTGGAATACTGCCTGGCGCGCATCCCCGCCCAGGGCGAGACCCGCGGCAACCTCGCCGCCGGCGGCCGCGGCGTGGCCCAGCCACTGACCGAGCGCGACCGCTGGATCGCCGCGCAGGTCGGCCCGGAACTGCGCAAGCGCGGCCTGCTGTTCGTCGGCCTGGACGTGATCGGCGAGAACCTTACCGAGATCAACGTCACCAGCCCGACCTGCATCCGCGAGATCGATGCGGCCTACGACACGCGCATCGGTGAGAGACTGATGGCAGTCATCGACGAAAAGCTCAAGGCGCGCAGTGCGTCATAGACTTTTATAAGCCTCGTCGGCAGACTTCCGCCCCACCCTGGCCCGTGCGATCCGCAATGAACGCTGCAACCCACCAAGACTTCCCCGTGTCCTCCGGCGTACGTCCGGCGGACCGTCTGGGTTTCACCCTGTTCATTGCGGCCATCCTGCACGTGGCCGTGCTGCTGGGCGTCGGCTTCACCATGCCCTCGCCCAGCCAGCTGAGCAAAACCCTGGAAATCACCCTGGCCAGTTTCAAGAGCGACAAAGCCCCTGAGAAGGCCGACTACCTCGCCCAGATGAATCAGCAGGGCAGCGGCACCCTGGAACACAAGGCAATCCCCAAGACCACCGAGCAGGCGCCGTTCCAGGACACCGAAGTCAAGAAAGTCTCCCCGCCGGCCACCCCGCGCCAGGCCAAGAGCCCCGAAGCGCCCAAGGCCGCCGTCGCCACCCGCACCCCGCGCCCGGACAAGGTGCAGACCAAGCAGCAGACGCCCAAGGCAGAGACCGTCGCCAAGCCCGCGCCGCAGTTCGACTCCGCCCAGCTCTCAGCGGAAATCTCCAGCCTCGAAGCCGACCTCGCCCGCGAGCAGCAGGCCTATGCCAAGCGCCCGCGCATCCACCGCCTGAGCGCCGCCTCGACCATGCGCGACAAGGGCGCCTGGTATAAAGAGGAATGGCGCAAGAAGATCGAGCGTATCGGCAACCTCAATTACCCGGACGAAGCCCGCCGCCAGCGCATCTACGGCAACCTGCGGCTGCTGGTGTCGATCAACCGCGACGGCTCCCTGTATGAAGTACAGGTACTGGAATCCTCCGGCCAGCCCCTGCTCGACCAGGCCGCCCAGCGCATCGTGCGCCTGGCCGCACCCTTCGCGCCCTTCTCCGGCGACCTGAACGACATCGATCGCCTGGAAATCATCCGCACCTGGCGTTTCGAGCGCGGCGACCGCCTGTCCAGCAACTAAGCCAGCGCGCCCGAAGCGTCTACTGACGCTTTCAAGTCTTGTCCCTTTGGTCCCCAGGCCTGAAACTAGCCGGCATGAAAAGCACAGCTGCCAGCTATCTCAAGCACCACTTCCTGATCGCCATGCCGCACATGGCGGACTCCAATTTCGCCCAGACGGTGACCTACCTCGTGGAACACAACGAGCAGGGCGCCATGGGCCTGATCATCAATCGCCCCAGCGGCCTGAGTCTCGCCGACGTGCTCGAACAGCTGCGTCCGGACGAACTGCCGCCAGTGCGCTGCCAGGGCATGACCATCTATACCGGCGGCCCGGTACAGACGGACCGCGGCTTCGTCCTGCACCCCGCCGGACGTAGTTACCAGGCCACCCTGGAGCTGGGCGAGCTGTCGCTGTCCACCTCCCAGGACGTACTGTTCGCCATCGCCGATGGCAGCGGCCCCGCGCAGCACCTGATCACTCTCGGCTACGCAGGCTGGGAAGCCGGCCAGCTGGAAGCCGAACTCGCCGACAACGCCTGGCTGACCTGCCCCGCCGACCCGGCGGTGCTCTTCGAGGTGCCGACCGAGCAGCGCCTGTCGGCGGCCGCCGAGCGCCTGGGGGTAAACCTCAGCCTGCTCACCGCCCAGGCCGGGCACGCCTGATGAACAGCAAACCCCTGCGCCTGCTTCTAGGCTTCGACTACGGCACCAAGCAGATCGGCGTCGCCGTTGGCCAGGCCATCACCGGGCAGGCTCGCGAACTGTGCGTGCTCAAGGCACAGAACGGCGTGCCGGACTGGAACCGCGTCGAAGCCCTGATCAAGGAATGGCAGCCCGACGCTATCGTCGTCGGCCTGCCGCTGAACATGGACGGCACCCCCAGCGACATGAGCGAGCGCGCCGAGAAATTCGCCCGCCGCCTGCACGGCCGCTACAACCTGCCGGTGCACACCCACGACGAACGCCTGACCACCTACGCCGCCAAGGGCGAGCGCCTGGCCCAGGGCCAGCGCGATGGTTACCGCGAGCGCCCAGTGGACGCCCTGGCCGCCGCCCTGCTGCTGGAGGGCTGGCTGGCCGACAACGCCCCCGCTTGATCCACGCGGCCCTGCTGCAGCGTCCTTGACCTGAGGCAGCGCCAGCGCAGCGAAAGCCACTAAGCTTGCCGGACCACTCCTTCCCGGAACGGTCCGCCCCGATGGCCGCCCGTGCCGGGTGGCCTCGCCAACCGAACCGGAGACGTCATGACCCTGCCCAGCCCCGCCGAACTCATCCCCCGCATGGCCACCGACCTGCGCAACTATCTGGCGCAGCGCGGGATCGACTCGCCGCGCTTCGTCGGCATCCACACTGGCGGCATCTGGGTCGCCCAGGAACTGCTCAAGGCACTGGGCAGCGACGAGATCCTCGGCATCCTCGACGTCTCCTTCTACCGCGACGATTTCAGCCGCAGCGGCCTGCACCCGCAGGTCCGTCCGTCGGAACTGCCCTTCGAGATCGACGGCCAGCACCTGGTCCTGGTGGACGACGTACTGATGAGCGGCCGGACCATCCGCGCCGCGCTCAACGAGCTGTTCGACTACGGCCGCCCGGCCAGCGTGACCCTGGTCAGCCTGGTGGACCTGAACAAGCGCGAGCTGCCCATTCGCCCGGATATCGTCGGCGAAACCCTGTCCCTGGCACCCAACGAGCGGGTAAAATTGCGCGGTCCCGCACCACTTGTCCTCGAGCGCACGCTTCTCAGCACCGCGCTGTAACTCCGCGCGCCCGGACCTCCACCCCCAACTTTCAGGGCCTGCCACATGCCGACCGACGCCAAGCGCCCGCTGCAGCTCAACGACCTGGGCCAGCTGCGCCACTTCCTCTCGCTCGACGGGTTGTCCCGCGAACTGCTGACTGAAATCCTAGATACCGCCGATTCCTTCCTCGAAGTCGGCGCCCGCGCAGTGAAGAAAGTCCCGCTGCTGCGCGGCAAGACCGTGTGCAACGTGTTCTTCGAAAACTCCACACGCACCCGCACCACCTTCGAACTGGCCGCCCAGCGCCTGTCCGCCGACGTCATCTCGCTGAACGTGTCGACCTCCTCGACCAGCAAGGGCGAGACGCTCACCGACACCCTGCGCAACCTCGAGGCCATGGCCGCCGACATGTTCGTCGTGCGCCACAGCGACTCGGGCGCCGCGCACTTCATTGCTGAGCACGTCAGCCCCAACGTCGCCGTGATCAACGGCGGCGACGGCCGCCACGGCCACCCGACCCAGGGCATGCTCGACATGCTCACCATCCGCCGCCACAAGGGCAGCTTCGAGAACCTCTCGGTGGCCATCGTCGGCGACATTCTGCACTCGCGGGTGGCGCGCTCGGACATGCTGGCGCTGAAAACCCTCGGCTGCCCTGACATCCGCGTCATCGCGCCGCGCACGCTGCTGCCGGTAGGCCTGGAAGAACAGTACGGGGTGAAGGTGTTCACCGACGCCAACGAAGGCCTGAAGGATGTCGACGTGGTGATCATGCTGCGCCTGCAGCGCGAGCGCATGGCCGGCGGCCTGCTGCCCAGCGAAGGCGAGTTCTTCAAGCTCTACGGCCTGACCCAGAAGCGCCTGCAGCTGGCCAAGCCCGACGCCATCGTCATGCACCCCGGCCCGATCAACCGCGGCGTGGAGATCGATTCCGCCGTGGCTGACGGCGAACAGTCGGTAATCCTCAACCAGGTCACCTACGGCATCGCCATCCGCATGGCCGTGCTGTCCATGGCCATGAGCGGCCAGAACACCCAACGCCAGCTGGAACAGGAGGACGCGCAATGACCGTCAGTATTCGTGGCGCCCACCTGATCGACCCGGCCAGCGGCCTGGACAAAGTCTGCGACCTGCACATCGAGGCTGGCCGCATCGTCGCCATCGGCGACGCCCCCGAAGGCTTCCACGCCGCCCAGGAAATCGACGCCGCCGGCCTGATCGCCGCACCCGGCCTGGTGGACCTGAGCGTCGCCCTGCGCGAGCCGGGCTACAGCCGCAAGGGCAGCATCGAAAGCGAAACCCGCGCCGCCGCTGCCGGTGGCGTCACCAGCCTGTGCTTCCCGCCGCAGACCAAGCCGGTGCTGGACACCTCCGCCGTCGCCGAGCTGATCCTCGACCGCGCCCGCGAGGCCGGCAACGCCAAGGTCTTCCCCATCGGCGCGCTGACCAAGGGCCTGGCCGGCGAGCAACTGTCCGAGCTGGTCGCCCTGCGCGACGCCGGCTGCGTGGCCTTCACCAACGGCCTGGCGCCGATGGCGAGCAACCGCGTGCTGCTGCGTTCGCTGGAATACGCGGCGACCTTCGACCTGACCGTGGTGTTCACCTCCCAGGACGCCGAACTGGCGGCCGACGGCATCGCCCACGAAGGCCCGACCGCCAGCTTCCGCGGCCTGGCCGGCATCCCGGAAACCGCCGAGACCGTGGCCCTGGCCCGCAACCTGCTGCTGGTCGAGCAGTCCGGCGTGCGTGCGCACTTCAGCCAGCTGACCAGCGCCCGTGGCGTCGAGATGATCGCCCAGGCCCAGGCCCGTGGCCTGCCGGTCACTGCCGATGTGGCGCTGTACCAGTTGATCCTCACCGACGAGGCGCTGGCGGATTTCTCCAGCCTGTACCACGTGCAGCCGCCGCTGCGCTCGCACAAGGACCGCGACGCCCTGCGCGAAGCGGTGAAGAGCGGCGTGATCCAGGCCATCGCCAGCCACCACCAGCCCCACGAGCAGGACGCCAAGAACGCCCCGTTCGCCGCGACCGACCCGGGCATCAGCAGCGTCGAACTGCTGCTGCCGCTGGCCATGACCCTGGTGCAGGACGGCCTGCTCGACCTGCCGACCCTGCTCGCGCGCCTCTCCAGCGGCCCGGCCGCCGCCCTGCGCCTGCCGGCCGGCAAGCTGGCCATTGGCGCGGCCGCGGACGTGGTGCTGTTCGAAGCCGACGGCCAGACCCTGGCGGGCGAGACCTGGCACTCCCGCGGCCAGAACTGCCCGTTCCTCGGCCACTGCCTGCCGGGCGTGGTGCGCTGCACCCTGGTGGACGGACATATCGTCCACGCGGTGTGACGCTCCGCCGTTCCATGAAAAAGCCCGCCAATCGGCGGTTTTTTTCATGCTTCCTGTAGGAGCGCGTCAGTTGCGTAGGGCGCATAACCCGGAACGGGTTATTCGCCGGTAATGCCACGGCGAATAGCGCTGGCGCGTTATACGCCCTACCCGAATTGGCCGGAGCCGGTGATCAGATCATCGCCAAAGCCTTGGCCAGATCGGCGCGCAGGTCTTCCACGCCCTCCACCCCCACCGACAGGCGAATCAGCGAATCGCCGATGCCCAGCGCCGCGCGGTTCTCCGCCGGGATACTGGCGTGGGTCATGATCGCCGGGTGCTCGATCAGGCTCTCCACGCCGCCCAGGCTTTCCGCCAGGGCGAACAACTGGACGTTCTCCAGGAAGCGCCGTGAGCCGGCGAGGTCGGTGTCCAGGTCCAGCGAGATCATCCCGCCGAAGCCCTTCATCTGCGTGCGCGCCAGTTCGTGCTGCGGGTGTGATGGCAGGCCGGGGTAGTAGACGCGTTTGACCTGCGGCTGCTGCTCCAGCCATTTCGCCAGGTCGAGAGCGTTGGCGCAGTGGCGCTCCATGCGCAGCGCCAGGGTCTTCACCCCGCGCAGGGTGAGGAAGGCGTCGAAAGGGCCGGCGATGGCGCCCACCGAGTTCTGCAGGAAGCCCAGGCGTTCGGCGAGGTCGGGGTTGTCGCCGACGATGGCGATGCCGCCGATGACGTCCGAGTGGCCATTGAGGTACTTGGTGGTGGAGTGCACGACGATGTCGAAGCCCAGGTCCAGTGGGCGCTGCACGTAGGGACTGGCGAAAGTGTTGTCGGCCACGCAGAGGATGCCGCGCTCGCGGCAGGTGCGGGCGATGGCGGCCAGGTCGGTCAGGCGCAGCAGCGGGTTGCTCGGGGTTTCCACCCAGACCATGCGCGTCTTGTCGGTCAGTGCCGCCTCCAGCGCGCCGGGCTGGGCCAGGTCGGCGAAGTGGAAATCGTGCCCGGCGCTGCGCCGGCGCACCCGCTCGAACAGGCGGAAGGTGCCGCCGTAGAGGTCATTGCCGGAGACGATGTGCGAGCCGGCATCGAGCAGCTCCAGCGCCGCCGAGATCGCCGCCAGCCCCGAGGCGAAGGCGAACGCCTTGCTGCCGCCTTCCAGGTCTGCCACGCAGCGCTCCAGCGCCCAGCGCGTGGGGTTGTGCGAGCGGCCGTAGTCGAGGCCCTTGTGCACGCCGGGGCTGTCCTGGCGGTAGGTGGAGTTGGCGTAGATCGGCGGCATGATCGCCCCGGTGGATGGGTCCGGCTCCTGCCCGGCGTGAATCACGCGGGTGGCGAAACCGAGGCGGTCGTCGTGCTGGCTCATGGCAGGGTCCTCCGCAAGTGGTTGAGCAGGTCGAATCTTGTGATCAGGCCGTGGAAGCCCGAGGCGTCGGCGATGATCGCCACCAGACCGCGCCCAAGCACCGCTTCCAGTTCGGCGAGGCTGGCACCGGGGGCCAGGGTTTCCGGCGCATCGCTCATGGCGCTGGAGACTTCGCAACGGTAGTGCGCGGGGTCGTCATGCACGCCCATGAGGATGTCGGACTCGTCGATCACGCCCACCAGGCGCTTGCCGTCGAGTACGGGGAGCTGGGAGATGTCCGCCAGGCGCATGCGCTGGAAGGCGGTGAGCAGGGTGTCGCCGGGGCCGACACTGACCACCCGGCCTTCCTCGAAGCGCCGTGCGATGATGTCGCGCAGGTCGCCGTAGCGCTTGCGCTGCAGCAGGCCCTGGTCGGTCATCCACTGGTCGTTGTAGATCTTCGACAGGTAGCGCGTGCCGGTGTCGCAGACCAGGCTGACCACGCGCTTGGGTTCATTCTGCTCGCGGCAGAAGCGCAGCGCGGCGGCCAGCAGCGTGCCGGTGGAGGACCCGGCGGCGATGCCTTCATTGCGCAGCAGCTCGCGGGCGGTGGCGAAGCTTTCCTCGTCGCTGATCGAGTAGGCGTGGCGCACGCTGGAGAGGTCGGCAATCGACGGCACGAAGTCTTCGCCGATGCCCTCCACCGCCCAGGAGCCGGGCGTACCGATGGCGCCGGAGCGCGAATACTCGGCCATGATCGAGCCAACGGGGTCGGCGAGGACCATTTCCAGTTCGGGCTGGACCTTCTGGAAGAAGCGCGTGAGGCCGGTGAGCGTGCCGGCGGAGCCGACACCGACCACCACGGCGTCGAGGTCATGGCCGGTCTGCGCCCAGATTTCCGGGCCGGTGCCGGTCTCATGGGCCAGTGGGTTGGCGGGGTTGTTGAACTGGTCGGCGAAGAAGGCGTCGGGTAGGTCTTTCGCCAGCCGCGCGGCGACGTCCTGGTAATACTCGGGGTGGCCCTTGCCGACGTCGGAACGGGTGATGTGCACCTCGGCACCCATGGCGCGCAGGTGCAGGACCTTCTCGGTGGACATCTTGTCCGGCACCACCAGCACCACCCGGTAGCCCTTGGCGCGCCCCACCAACGCCAGGCCCAAGCCCGTGTTGCCGGCAGTGGCTTCGACGATCACGCCACCGGGCTTTAGCCGGCCGTCGCGCTCGGCGGCCTCGATCATGGCGACACCGATGCGGTCCTTGATCGAGCCGCCGGGGTTCTGTGATTCGAGCTTGAGGAACAGCGTGCAGGGTCCGGTATCGAAGCGCGTCACGCGGACCATGGGGGTATTGCCGATCAGGTCGAGTACGGCGGGGCGGGATTCGTTGCTCATGGCAGCCACTCCTTCTGCGGCGCCACGGGGATCGCCCGGCGACGCCTGCTACTGTCCTCCTGACCTTAGGCGGGAGGCACAGGTCGCGCCAGGCGGCGCGACGAAAGACGAGGGTGGACGTGCGTAGGAGCAAGCGGTGCGCAGAGCGTTCATCTGTAGGAGCGAGCTTGCTCGCGAACCGCCCAACGTCGGCGCTCGGGATGTTCGCGAGCAAGGACTGGGCGTCCCCCTCGCTCCTACAAAAGAAGGGTCAGATCCGCTGCGGCCCGTTGCGCTCGGAAATCTGGCTGTTCAGCGTCCAGAAGTCATAGAGCACGCCGATGAAGAACAGGCCGCCGGTGAACAGGTAGAGGATGCCGGTGAGCCACTTGCCCATGTACATGCGGTGCACGCCGAACACACCGAGGAAGGTCAGCAGGATCCAGGCGACGTTGTAGTCCACGCCGCCGGAACGGTAGCGCTGGTCCGCCGCGTCATCCATGGAGGGAATGAGGAACAAGTCGATGATCCAGCCGATGAAGAACAGGCCGAGGGTGAAGAACCAGATGGTGCCTGTGATCGGTCGGCCGTAGTAGAAACGGTGCGAGCCGGTGAAGCCGAAGATCCACAGCAGGTAGCCGATGACCTTGCTATGGGTGTCAGGGTTGGCGGACATGCCTTTCTCCCGTTGCGTTACAAGGCAACCAGCATAAACGAAAAGCCCGCACGGGGCGGGCTTCTCAAGGAGCGGGATCAGCGGAAACGGCGATTGGGGTCGTCGTCGCCCATCTCCAGGGTCAGGCCCTGGGTCATGGTGGTCAGGTGGTCGGCGTCGGTCTCCGAGCCCAGCTTGATCATCAGGCGCAGGTCGTTCGCCGAGTCGGCGTAGGCCAGCGCATCTTCGTAGGTGATCTCGCCCTGGGTGTAGAGCTGGTACAGCGCTTGGTCGAAGGTCTGCATGCCCTGCTCGGTGGAGCGCTTCATCAGTGGCTTGAGCTCGTGGACCTCACCCTTGCGGATCAGGTCGGCGGCCAGCGGGGTGTTCAGCAGCACCTCGATCACCGCGCGGCGGCCCTTGCCGTCCGGGGTCGGCACCAGTTGCTGGGCGACGATGGCCTTGAGGTTCAGCGAGAGGTCCATCCACACCTGGCCATGCCGGTCGGCCGGGAAGAAGTGGATGATCCGCTCCAGCGCCTGGTTGGCATTGTTGGCGTGCAGGGTCGCCAGGCACAGGTGGCCGGTTTCGGCGAAGGCCACGGCGTGGTCCATGGTCTCGCGCGAGCGCACCTCGCCGATCATGATCACGTCCGGCGCCTGGCGCAGGGTGTTCTTCAGGGCCACCTCGAAGGTATCGGTATCCAGGCCCACCTCACGCTGGGTGACGATGCAGCCCTGGTGCTGGTGGATGTACTCGATGGGGTCTTCGATGGAGATGATGTGGCCGGTGGAGTTCTTGTTGCGGTAGCCGATCATCGCCGCCAGCGAGGTGGATTTACCGGTACCGGTGGCGCCAACGAAGATCACCAGGCCGCGCTTGGTCATCGCCAGCTTCTTGAGGATTTCCGGCAGTTTCAGGTCATCGATGGTCGGGATGTTGGTCTCGATGCGCCGCAGCACCATGCCCACCAGGTTGCGCTGGTAGAAGGCGCTGACACGGAAGCGACCGACGCCACGAGCGCTGATCGCGAAGTTGCACTCGTGGTTCTCGGCGAAGTCGCGGCGCTGCTGCTCGTTCATCACCGACAGCACGGTCTCGCGGGTCTGCTCCGGCGACAGCGCAGTCTTGGTGACCGGCAGCACCTTGCCGTTGACCTTCATCGAAGGCGGCACGCCCGCCGTGATGAACAGGTCGGAGGCCCCCTTTTCCACCATCAGGCGCAACAGCTTCTCGAATTCCATGATCTTTCTCGCCGAGTTCACGCTGACTACGACAGGGCTGTCGGATCACGAAGCGGGTGCGTGTGGCGCGCTCCGTGCGCCGGGCCGCAGGGGCCCGGTGGGGTTAGAAATTTTCCGGGATCTTGGCTTTTTCTTTCGCCGCGTCGCGGGTCACCAGGCCCTTGGCGACCAGGCCCTTGAGGCACATGTCGAGGGTCTGCATGCCGATCGCGCCGCCGGTCTGGATGGCGGAGTACATCTGCGCGACCTTGTCCTCGCGGATCAGGTTACGGATCGCCGGGGTGCCGATCATGATCTCGTGGGCCGCCACCCGCCCGCCGCCGATCTTCTTCAGCAGGGTCTGGGAAATCACCGCCTGCAGGGATTCGGAGAGCATGGAGCGGACCATGGATTTCTCCTCGGCGGGGAACACGTCGACGATACGGTCGATGGTCTTGGCCGCGGAGGTGGTGTGCAGGGTGCCGAAGACCAGGTGGCCGGTTTCCGCGGCGGTCAGCGCCAGGCGGATGGTCTCCAGGTCGCGCATCTCACCCACCAGGATGATGTCCGGGTCCTCACGCAGGGCCGAGCGCAGCGCCTCGTTGAAGCCCAGGGTGTCGCGGTGCACCTCACGCTGGTTGACCAGGCACTTCTTCGATTCGTGGACGAATTCGATCGGGTCTTCGACGGTGAGGATGTGGCTGTATTTGGTGTTGTTCAGGTAGTCGAGCATCGCTGCCAGCGAGGTGGACTTGCCCGAACCGGTCGGGCCGGTCACCAGGACCAGGCCGCGCGGCACGTCGGAGACGCGCTTGAACACCTCGCCCATCCCCAGGTCTTCCATGGTCAGCACCTTGGAGGGAATGGTCCGGAACACGGCGCCGGCGCCGCGGTTCTGGTTGAAGGCGTTGACCCGGAAACGCGCAACCCCCGGGACTTCGAAGGAGAAGTCGGTTTCCAGGAATTCTTCGTAATCCTTGCGCTGCTTGTCGTTCATGATGTCGTAGATCAGCGCGTGAACCTGCTTGTGCTCCAGCGGCGGCAGGTTGATGCGGCGAACATCGCCGTCGACGCGGATCATCGGCGGCAGGCCGGCCGAGAGGTGCAGGTCCGAAGCGCCCTGCTTGGCGCTGAAGGCGAGCAGCTCGGTAATATCCATGGGACTCCCCAATCAAGAGCAAGCAGGTAGAATGCCGCAGAACACGCAGCAGCCGGGCGGAAAAGCGACGGTAATGTCCACGATAGCAGAGAATATTGCAAAGGTTCGCGTACGAATCCGTGAGGCGGAACAAGCGAAAAATCGCACGCCTGACTCGGTGCAGTTGCTGGCCGTGAGCAAGACCAAACCCGCCACCGCGATCCGCGAAGCGTTTGCCTGCGGCCTGGCCGATTTTGGCGAGAATTACCTGCAGGAAGCGCTGCTCAAGCAGACCGAGCTGGCCGATCTGCCGCTGACCTGGCATTTCATCGGCCCCATCCAGTCGAACAAGACCCGGCCGATTGCCGAGCACTTCGACTGGGTGCACTCGGTGGACCGCCTGAAGGTCGCCCAGCGCCTCTCCGAGCAGCGCCCGGCGAACCTGCCGCCACTCAACGTGCTGCTGCAGGTGAACGTCAGCGGCGAGGACAGCAAGTCCGGCTGCTCCCCTGCCGAGCTGCCCGCCCTTGCCCAGACCGTGGCGCAACTGCCGCACCTGAAACTGCGCGGCCTGATGGCGATCCCCGAACCCACCGAGGACGTTGCCGCGCAGCACGCCGCGTTCGCCCGCCTGCGCGAGCTGATGCAAGCCCTGAATCTCGGCCTGGACACCCTGTCCATGGGCATGAGCCACGACCTCGAAGCCGCCATCGGCGAAGGCGCCACCTGGGTGCGGATCGGTACCGCCCTATTCGGCGCCCGCGACTACGGCGCCTCGCACTAATAAAGGAAGAGACTCCATGAGCAGCACCCGCATTGCCTTCATCGGCGCCGGCAACATGGCCGCCAGTCTCATTGGTGGCCTGCGCGCCAAGGGCGTCGCCGCGAGCGACATCCGCGCCAGCGATCCGGGCGCCGAGCAGCGCGCGAAGATCGCCGCCGAGCACGGCATCGAAGTGGTCGGCGACAACGCCAGCGCCGTGGTCGGCGCCGACGTTGTGGTCCTGGCGGTCAAACCGCAGGTCATGAAGGATGTCTGCCTGGCGCTGGCGCCGGCGCTGAGCGAGAACGCGCTGATCGTCTCCATCGCCGCCGGCATTCCCTGCGCCAGCCTTGAACGCTGGCTCGGCGAGGTGAACGGCCAGCCGCGCGCCATCGTCCGTTGCATGCCCAACACCCCGGCACTGGTCGGCCTGGGCGCCAGCGGCCTGTACCCCAACGCCAGCGTCAGCGCCGCCCAGCGCGAGCAGGCGCAGCAACTGTTGAGCGCCGTGGGCATCGCCCTGTGGCTGGACGAGGAGCGTCAGATCGACGCGGTCACTGCCGTCTCCGGCAGCGGCCCGGCCTACTTTTTCCTGCTCATGGAAGCCATGACCGCCGCAGGCGAGAAGCTCGGCCTGTCCCGCGAAGTCGCCGGCCAACTGGCCCGCCAGACCGCCCTGGGCGCCGCGCAGATGGCCACCACCAGCGATGTCGACCCGGCCGAACTGCGCCGCCGCGTGACCTCGCCCAAGGGCACCACCGAAGCCGCCATTACCACCTTCCAGGCCAACGGCTTCGAGGCACTGGTGGAAAAGGCAGTCGGCGCCGCCGACCATCGCTCCGCCGAGCTGGCCGAACAACTGGGCCGCTAATTGCCGCGTCGCAGGCGACCTGGGACGGTCGCCCGCTCCCGCCTGTGACGGACAACCCCTGATCGCCAGGCAGGGTTGAATTTGCACGTAACGAAACACACTTACACGCGACCGGCGACGATGAATTCCCTACAGTATGGCGTTACAGCGCCGTCGTTGACCGACCGCCCGATTCGCCCGGCCCTGCGCGCCGGCGCCCAACGTTCACCAAGGACCGCCCAATGACCGGACTTTCCACAGCCGCCATCTATGTGATCCAGACACTTGGCAGCCTGTACCTGCTGATCGTGCTGCTGCGCTTCATCCTGCAACTGGTCCGCGCCGACTTCTATAACCCGCTCAGCCAGTTCATCGTGCGCGCCACCAAGCCGCTGCTGAACCCGCTGCGCCGCATCATTCCCGGCTTCGGCGGCATCGACTTCGCCTCGCTGGTGCTGGCGATCCTGGTCCAGCTGGTGCTGATGGTCGTGACGCTGACCCTTATGGGCTATGGCGTGGGCGGCTACATTCTGCAGCTGCTGGTCTGGTCGATCATCGCGGTGACCTCGCTGTTCCTGAAGGTGTTCTTCTTCGCCCTGATCATCAGCGTGATCCTCTCCTGGGTTGCCCCGGGCAGCCACAATCCCGGCGCCCAGCTGGTGAACCAGATCTGCGAGCCGTTCCTGGCGCCGTTCCGCAAGCTGCTGCCGAACCTCGGTGGGCTGGATATCTCGCCGATCTTCGCGTTCATCGCGCTGAAGCTGATCGACATGCTGGTGATCGGCAACCTGGCGGCAATGACCGGGATGCCGCAGATTCTTTCGCCCTTCATGTAATTACAGAGGAGCTGCTGCGCGTCGGCGATACTGCGTTGAAAACAGCCGGGGATTGCTCATTTACAGATCGTAAACTGCGCATCCCCGGCTGTTTTCGCCTTGTCTCGCTCTAGCTCGCTAGCTCCAAGAGTCCGCTAGGCAGATGAGCTTTTATTTCTGGGACGGCGAGGACCTGATCCTCGACTGCCACCTGCAGCCCAAGGCGAGCCGCGACGAGTTCGCCGGGCTGCATGGTGAGCGCCTGAAGATCCGCCTCACCGCGCCACCGGTCGAAGGCAAGGCCAACGCTCACCTGCTGGCATTCCTCGGCAAGGCCTTCGGCGTACCGAAAAGTGCGGTGAAGCTTGAAAGCGGTGAGCTGAACCGCCAGAAGCGCGTGCGGATCCCTCGTCCGACGAAAATTCCGACAGAGCTCGGGATAGCCGCTCGGTAACCTTGGCTGACCTTACGCGTAGGAATGTGCTGTAGGCCAATTGCTATTCCCCCACTCCGTCGCATAATCCACGCCATCCAATCCCCGCGCAGGACGCGCCAGCCCAAGGAACGCCCGGATGAGCATGGAACGTCTCAGTCAGCAGATTGATGCCTACGTCACCTGGAAGCGCGAGCTGGTCCGCGAGATCACCCGCTATCGCAGCTGGCTGGAGCGCGCCCGGCTGAACACCCCGGAAATCGAGAACCGCCTCGAACGTACCCTGCGCCTGCTACGTGTCGACCACATCACCCTGGCCTTCGTCGGCGAGTACTCGCGCGGCAAGACCGAGCTGATCAACAGCCTGTTCTTCTCCGGCTACGGCCGCCGCATGCTGCCTTCCCAGGCCGGGCGCACCACCATGTGCCCTACCGAGCTGTTCTTCGACCCGCGCTCAGAGCGACCCTACATCCGCCTACTGCCCATCGAGACACGCGTCGCCGATGCCAGCGTGGCGCAGTTCAAGCGCATCCCGCGGCACTGGGTGAATATCCCCCTCGACACTTCCGATCCGGCGAACATGGCCGAGGCCTTCGCCCAGGTTGCCAAGACCAAGCCGCTGCCGGTGGAACAGGCAATCCAGCTGGGCTTCCACCCGGACATGCTCGAAGCCACCGACAAGCCCGGCATCGTGCTGGTGCCGGCGTGGCGCCACGCGCTGGTCAACTTCGACCACCCGCTGCTGCGCCAGGGCCTGCGCATCCTCGATACCCCCGGCCTGAACGCACTGGGCAGCGAGCCGGAACTGACCCTGTCGATGCTGCCCAGCGCGCAGTCGATCCTCTTCCTGCTGGCCGCCGATACCGGCGTCACCGCTTCCGACATGGCGATCTGGCAGGACCATGTGCGTCAGCTCGGCGAGGATGGCCACACCACGCTTTATGCGGTGCTGAACAAGATCGACGTGCTCTGGGATGACCTGGCCGGCGAAGCCTTCGTGCAGAACGCCATCCGCCACATCCGGGACACCACGGCGCGCCAGCTGGGCATCGCCAAGGAGGACGTGCTGCCGCTGTCGGCCAAGCAGGCGCTGCTGGCCAAGGTGCGCGGCGACCGCGAACTGCTTGCGCGCAGCCAGATGGAGTCCCTGGAGGAGCTGCTCTGCGAGCGCATCGTCGCGCAGAAGGAACGTCTGCTGGAGAGTGCCGTGGTCGGCCAGGTGCTGGCGCTGGTCAACAACAGCCAGCACAGCCTGCGCGTGCGCCTGGACAAGGTGAAGGAGCAGCAGGCGCTGCTCAACGACCAGCAGCAGGACAGTGGCCAGCTGCTGTTCGAACTGACCGCGCGGACCAAGGACGACCACAACCTGCACCACAAGCGCCTGCTCAGCCTGAAGACCAACCAGCGCCTGCTGCGCCACCAGGGCGAGCAGTTGCGCGAGGCAGTGCGCGCCGAGCGCCTGGAACAGCACCTGAAGAAGGTCCACGACAAGCTGCGCGGCAGCTGGACCACGGTCGGCATCAACCAGGCCATCCTGCAGTTCTTCCGCACCGTGGAAGGCGACCTGGTCGCCCTCGGCCACGAAGCCGAAACCGCTAACCGCATGGTCGCGGCCATCTACCAGCGGCACAACGAGGAAAACCCGCTCAATGCCCTGGACGCCCCGCAGTTCCGCGTCCAGCGCTACCTGCGTGACCTCGCCAAGCTACAGGACAAGGCCGACCGCTTCCGCCTTCACCTGAAGACCCTGCTCACCGAGCAGCGCCTGCTCACCCGGCGTTTCTTCGCCACCGTCGCCCAGGAAGTCATCGGCCTGCATCAGCGCCTGCGCGAGGAGGCCGAGCAATGGGCCGCCGACGCCCTGATGCCGCTGATGCAGTACAGCCTGGAACACAAGCAGATGCTGGAAACCCACATGCTGCGCCTCAAGGCCCTGGCCCAGGAAACCCAGCAGGCGCGGCAACGCTCGCTGCTGCTGGGGCGCTACACCGAGGAGCTGGAACAGCAGCTCGCCGAGGCTACCGACATCCTCCGTCAGCTGCGCCGCCCGGCACCGCTGCAGCGCCAGGCCAAGGTCGTCACCCTGCCCACCTCCCAGCGCGCCTGAACCCCGCGCCGCGCCCGCCCTGCCCCTTCCGAGTGCGCTTGCCGCAAGGGGCAGCGCTCTTTAGACTGGCCGTCCTTTTTTATTCATGAGCTGGGTCGATGCCTACAGTCTTCCCCGAAGATTCCGTCGGTCTGGTCACCCCCCAGACGCTGCAGTTCAACGAACCGCTGCCCCTGGCCTGCGGCAAGACGCTGCCCGAATACCAGCTGGTGATCGAGACCTACGGCGAGCTGAACGCCACGGCGAGCAACGCCGTGCTGATCTGCCATGCGCTCTCCGGCCATCACCACGCCGCCGGCTACCACAGCGAGGATGAGCGCAAGCCGGGCTGGTGGGACAGCTGCATCGGTCCGGGCAAGCCCATCGACACCCGCAAGTTCTTCGTCGTCGCGCTGAACAACCTGGGCGGCTGCAACGGCTCCACCGGGCCGACCAGCCTCAACCCCGCCACCGGCAAGACCTATGGCGCGGACTTCCCCGTGGTCACCGTGGAAGACTGGGTGCACAGCCAGGCACGCCTGGCCGACCGCCTCGGCATCCACAGCTGGGCCGCCATTGTCGGCGGCAGTCTGGGCGGCATGCAGGCGCTGCAGTGGACCATCAGCTACCCCGAGCGCGTGCGCCATTGCCTGTGCATCGCCAGCGCACCCAAACTGTCGGCGCAGAACATCGCCTTCAACGAAGTCGCCCGCCAGGCCATTCTCTCAGACCCGGAGTTCTGCGGCGGCCACTTCCAGGAACACGACGTGATCCCCAAGCGCGGCCTGCGCCTGGCGCGGATGGTCGGGCACATCACCTACCTCTCCGATGACGCCATGGGCGCCAAGTTCGGCCGCGACATGAAGTCGGAGAAGCTCAACTACGACCTGCACAGCGTCGAGTTCCAGGTGGAAAGCTACCTGCGCTACCAGGGCGAGGAGTTCTCCACCCGCTTCGACGCCAATACCTACCTGCTGATGACCAAGGCGCTGGACTACTTCGACCCGGCCGCCGTCCACGGCGACGACCTGGCGCGCACCCTCGGGGGCGTGAAGGCGGACTTCTGCGTGATGTCCTTCACCACCGACTGGCGCTTCTCCCCGGCACGTTCGCGGGAGATCGTCGACGCGCTGCTGGCAGCGAAGAAGAACGTCAGCTACCTGGAAATCGACGCACCGCAAGGCCACGACGCCTTCCTGATGCCGATTCCACGCTACCTGCAAGCTTTCAGCGGTTACATGAACCGCATCAGCGTATAAGGATCACCATGCGCGCCGACCTGGAAATCATCCAAGACTGGATCCCCGCCGGCAGCCGCGTGCTCGACCTGGGCTGCGGCGACGGCGAGCTGCTCGCCTGGCTGCGCGACCACAAGCAGGTCGGCGGCTACGGGCTGGAGATCGACCCGGACAAGATCGCCAAATGCATCGAACGTGGCGTCAACGTCATCGAACAGGACCTGGACAAGGGCCTGGGCAATTTCGCCAGCGACAGCTTCGATGTGGTCGTGATGACCCAGTCCCTGCAGGCCCTGCGCTACCCCGACAAGGTGCTGGCGGAGATGCTGCGGGTGGGCAAGACCTGCATCATCACCTTCCCCAACTTCGGCCACTGGCGCTGCCGCTGGTACCTCGCGCGCAATGGCCGCATGCCGGTGTCGGATTTCCTTCCGTACACTTGGTACAACACGCCGAACATCCACTTCTGCACCTTCCGTGACTTCGAGGCGCTCTGCCACGAGCAGCACGCGAAGGTGCTGGACCGCCTGGCGGTAGACCACGAGCACCAGCATGGCTGGGCCTCGCGAATCTGGCCTAATCTGTTGGGTGAGATCGGCATCTACCGGATCAGCGGCGCTCGCGTGCAAGACCATCGCATCGCCGTCTGATCGCGGCTATCTGATAGAGCCCGGGAGAAACATCATGCGCCGCCTGCTTACCTTCCTCGCCTGCCTGGTCCTTGCCCTGCCCGCCTTCGCCGAACAGGTGAAGCGCCTGGGCGACCTGCAGGTGCACTACAGCGTATTCAACTCCAGCTTCCTCCAACCCAACGTCGCGCAAGCGGTGGGCGTGGTGCGCAGCAAGGCCCAGGGCGTGATTAACATCGTGCCGCTGGACGCCAGCGGCAAGCCGGCCAACGTCACTGTCGCCGGCTCCGCGAAGAACCTGATGGGGCAGACCGTACCCCTGACCTTCAAGCGCGTGGTCGAGGAAGGCGCCGTCTACAACCTGGCGCAATTCCCCATCGAAGGCCGCGAAACCCTGACCTTCTCCATCCAGGTCCAGTCCGGAAACGAAGCCCCGCAAAGCTTCGATTTCATGCAGGAAATCTTCCCAGACGAATGATCAAGCTCGAACAACTGGTGCTGGCCAGTCACAACGCCGGCAAGCTCAAGGAACTCCAGGCCATGCTCGGAGCCCACGTGAAGGTGCGCTCCATCGGCGAGTTCAGCGACGTGGAGCCGGAAGAGACCGGCCTGTCGTTCGTCGAGAACGCCATCCTCAAGGCCCGCAACGCCGCGCGCATCTCCGGCCTGCCGGCGCTGGCCGACGACTCGGGCCTGGCAGTGGACTTCCTCGGCGGTGCGCCGGGCATCTACTCCGCGCGCTACGCCGACGGCAAGGGTGACGCGGCGAACAACGCCAAGCTGCTGGACGCCCTGAAGGACGTGCCGGACGAGCAGCGCGGTGCCCAGTTCGTCAGCGTGCTGGCCCTGGTCCGCCACGCCGACGACCCGCTGCCGATCCTCTGCGAAGGCCTCTGGCACGGCAGCATCCTGCGCGCGGCCCGCGGCGAACACGGCTTCGGCTACGACCCATTGTTCTGGGTGCCGGAAGCGGAATGCTCCAGCGCCGAACTGCCGCCCGAGCGCAAGAACCAGATCAGCCACCGCGCCCGCGCGATGGCCCTGCTGAAGCAGCGGCTGGGTCTATGAGCCAGGCAGGAAGCCACGGGCTCGACGCAGGGCCGGTGGTTTCCGGCTTCCGCCTGCCACCGCTGTCCGCGTACGTGCACATCCCCTGGTGCGTGCGCAAATGCCCCTACTGCGACTTCAACTCACATGCCGCCGGTCCGGAGCTGCCCGAGGACGCCTATGTCGAGGCGCTGCTGGCCGACCTGGCGGCGGATCGCGGCTACGTGCACGGTCGCAAGCTGACCTCGATCTTCTTCGGCGGCGGCACGCCCAGCCTGTTCTCGGCCAAGGCGCTGGGCCGCATCCTCGCAGGCCTGGAGCAGCAAGTCGGGTTCGAGAGCGACATCGAGATCACCCTGGAAGCCAACCCCGGCACCTTCGAGCAGGCCAAGTTTGCCGATTATCGGGCACTGGGCATAAACCGGCTGTCCATCGGCATCCAGAGCTTCCAGGCGGAGAAACTCAAGGCTCTGGGGCGCATCCACGATGGTGACGAAGCAGTACGCGCCGCCGAGATGGCCCGCCGCGCCGGCTTCGACAACTTCAACCTGGACCTGATGCACGGCCTGCCGGAGCAGAGCGTCGCCGACGCGCTGGTCGACCTGCAGCAGGCCATCGCCCTGGCGCCCACGCACCTGTCCTGGTACCAACTGACCATGGAGCCGAACACGGTGTTCTGGAGCCAGCCGCCGGAGCTGCCCGAGGACGACCAGCTGTGGGAAATCCAGGAAGCCGGCCAGGCGCTGCTCGCCCAGGCGGGCTACGCCCAGTACGAAACCTCGGCCTATGCCCGCGAAGGCAAGCGCGCACGGCACAACCTGAACTACTGGTCCTTCGGCGATTTCCTCGGCATCGGCGCCGGCGCCCACGCCAAGCTGAGCACACCGCAAGGCCGCATCCTGCGCACCTGGAAGACACGCCTGCCGAAGGACTACCTGAACCCGGACAAGCCCTTCCAGGCCGGCGAGCGCGACCTGGAAGCGGACGACCTCCCCTTCGAGTTCATGATGAACGCCCTGCGCCTCACCGAGGGCGTATCGGCGGCGACCTTCGCCGAGCGCACCGGCCTGCCGCTGGCCGCCATCGAGCAAGCCTGCCGCCAGGCGCGCCAGGACGGCCTGCTGCTGGACGACCCGCAGCACCTGGCCCCCACCGAGCGCGGCCAGCTGTTCCTCAACGACCTGTTGCAGCGCTTCCTGCCCTGAGTCTCCGACACCAGCAGCACCGGGCGACTTCATCGTCGTCCGGCGTGTACACTCGCCAGCGACTCTGAATCCCAAGGAGCCCCCATGGACTTCGCGCTCGACCTGATTGCCAACGTCTCCCGCTGGTGCCGCGGCCACCTGTCCGACATCGCCCTGGCGATCATGGCGACCGTGCTGGTGCTGTTCGGCCCGGCGATCAACGCCTGGGTACAGCAGCGCATCGGCAGCCTGAACTTCGTCTTCCGCACCCTGCTATTTGTGCTGATCTGCGCCGTCGGCTATGGCCTGGCGATGGTCTTCGTCACCCCGTGGCTGGCCAAGGGCCTGGGTTACTTCAACAACTACACCCTGGCGCCCGTCCTGCTGCTAGTGTTCTTCGTGATTGGCATGATCGCCGACCGCAGTTGACCTGCGTTCCTCCGGCGGTTGGCCACAAACCCGCCGGAGGACACATGAAGCCGATCAAGCATCTGTACCTGCATTTCTCCGATGGCCAGCGCCTGGCGCTGCGCTTCCCGCAACAGAGCGACGACCCCGCCGAAGTGGCCCGCGGCATCCGCAAGCAGATGGAATCACCGGTCATCAGCATCGAGGTGGACGGCGACCTGCTGATCATTCCGCGCACCAGCATCAAGTACCTGCAGATCAGCCCGGCGCCGATGCGCATGCCGGAGACCACCGTGCTGGGCGCCGAACTCATCGAATAGATCCTGCACCGGATTCGATGCCCTTCGTAGGAGCGAGCCTGCTCGCGAACAGGCTCCCTGGCGGCGCCGATGCAGGGGCGGTTCGCGAACAAGCTCGCTCCTACAATTCAGCTCGGCCACACTGCGGATAGACAAAGGCCGCCTCGCGGCGGCCTCTGCTGGACTCAGTTGCCCTCGCGGCGCAAGGCCTGCGGGGTGAAGTCGCGCGGCCCCAGCGGGACCTTGAAGTCGTACATCGGCTCGTTGTTGTCCAGGCCGTCGACGAAGTAGCGCGCCCCTTCGAAGTCGTACAGCGCTTCCAGGGTACTGAGCACCATGGGCACGTCGTAGTAGTTGATCGGGTGCACTTCCTGGGCGCGGATCAGCTTGCCGTCGGCGTTGTAGATGTCCGAGGCGAGGATCTGCCAACTGTCTTCATCCAGGTAGAAGCGGCGCTTGGCGAACGGATGGCCCATGCCCTTGCGCAGGGTCGCCTCGACCACCCAGACGCGGTGCGGCTCGTAGCGCAGCAACTCGGGGTTGAGGGTCTTGGTCTTGAGGATGTCGGCGTAGGGGATGCCCTTCTGGTGCACCGCGTAGCTGTTGTACGGCACCAGCATCTCGCGCTTGCCCAGCAGCTGCCACTCGTAGTGATCCGGCGCGCCGTTGTAGACGTCCACGGTGTCGGCGGTGGCCAGGCCGTTGGTGTCCGGCTGCAGAGTGTCGTAGGCCAGGCTTGGCAGACGGCGCACGCGGCGCTCGCCGCTGTTGAAGCGCCAGGCCTTGCGGATCGACAGCACCTGGTCGATGGTCTCCTGCACCACCAGCGCAGAGCCGGCGAGCTTGGCCGGGGCGACGATGTTGTACTTGTAGTAGAACAGCGTGTTGTTCAGGTCCTGCGGGGTCATGCCCTCGCGGCCGTAGTTGAAGTACACGTAGCGGTCGAGCTTGAGCAGGTTGTAGCTGCCGCTGGCGAGCACGGCGGCCTGGTTGGTCACCATGTGAATCTGCTCGCCACGGTAACGCATGATGTGGTTCCAGATGGCTTCCAGGCCGGTCTTCGGCATCGGGAACGGCACGCCGGCGGCGGCGCCCTGCACTCCGTTGCCGTCGGCGATCAGCTCGGCGTTCTCGGCGTTGAAGCGGGTGGCGTCATAGATGCGCTGGGGCAAGGATGCGCTGCGGCGGCTCGGGAAGACGCGCAGGTAGTAGTCTGGGTTTTCCTGCAGCAGCGCCTGGGTGCCCGGGGTGAGCAGCGCCTGGTACTGCGCCAGGTTCTTGCTGTCGATCTTGTACTGCACGGCATCGGCAGCGTACGGATCGAGGTGGTGAGTGCCGGGCTGGTAACCCGCCGGGGCGCTGGTGATGCCGCCGGTCCACGCGGGGATGGTGCCACTGGCGTTGCCGGCCATTTCCGCCCCCATCGGCGTCAGGTCGCGGCCCAGTCGAGCGGCCTCGGTGGCATCGACTTTCGCCTGCGCCGGCAGTGCCAACGCCCCCGCCATCAGCAGTACAGCAAGTTTCTTCAACACAGCAGACTCCTTTGCGACGGACTCCTGTCCGTCACTCTTATTTTCGTCCGCGGCGGATGCCGCTTTTTATTCAGGAGGTGAGGGTGGCCTTTGCGGCCTGCCGGGTGGTCCCGGTCTGTAGGGTGTTTCTGCGTGAAAAAGGCCTGCTGTGCAGGCCTTTTCCGTATATCAGTCGACGCGCTCGAACTTCAGGTCCCAGACGCCATGCCCGAGTCGCTCCCCGCGACGTTCGAACTTGGTGACCGGGCGCTCTTCCGGGCGCGGCACATAGGTATTGTCCGCCGAAAGGTTGCGATAGCCGGGTGCGGCATTCATCACTTCCAGCATGTGTTCGGCATATTGTTCCCAGTCGGTGGCCATGTGCAGCACGCCGCCGACCTTCAGCTTCTGCCGCACCAGCTCCGCCCAGGCTGGCTGCACGATGCGACGCTTGTGGTGACGCGACTTGTGCCACGGGTCCGGGAAGAACAGCAGCAGGCGGTCGAGGCTGGCGTCGGCCACGCAGTCTCGCAACACTTCGATGGCGTCGCAGCTGTAGACGCGGATGTTGCTCAGCTCCTGGGTCAACATGCCGTTGAGCAGTGCGCCGACGCCCGGACGGTGCACTTCCACGCCGATGAAGTCCTGCTCCGGCGCGGCAGCGGCCATCTCCAGGGTGGCGTGGCCCATACCGAAGCCAATCTCGAAGGTACGCGGTGCCTGGCGCCCAAATACCTGGTCGAAATCCCGCAGCCCGTCTGCCAGCTCCAGGCCGTACTTCGGCCAGCCCTGGTCGAGGCCGCGCTGCTGGCCTTCGGTCATGCGCCCGGCGCGCATCACGAAGCTCTTGATGGCGCGCATCGGACGGTTATCGGCGTCGGGCTGGTTCTCGGGCTGATTCTCGGGAATGTCACTCATGACTCAAACCTTGCGGGTAAATGCACGCGCGGGCCGGCTGCCTTTGGCAAACCGGCCCGCGCGTCGGTGTCTATTAAATGCCTGCCAACGATCTCGCGAGCTAGAGCGGAACTAGGCGAAAAGTGGGGCGGGAGCGGAGTTTACACGCAGTAAATGAGCATCCCGAACCACTTTTCAACGACGTTCCGCCGACGCGCAGCAGATCGTTAATTGATCAGGCCCGTCATCGGCGACGATGCGCTCGCGTACAGCTTGCGCGGCATGCGGCCGGCCAGGTACGCCAGGCGCCCGGCGACGATAGCGTGCTTCATCGCCTCGGCCATCATCACCGGGTTCTGCGCATGGGCGATGGCGGTATTCATCAGCACGGCCTCGCAGCCCAGCTCCATGGCGATGGTGGCGTCGGAGGCGGTACCCACTCCGGCATCCACCAGCACCGGGACGGTGGCTTCTTCGAGGATGATCCGCAGGTTGTACGGGTTGCAGATGCCCAGGCCCGAGCCGATCAGGCCGGCCAGCGGCATCACCGCGATGCAGCCGATCTCGGCCAGCTGGCGCGCGATGATCGGGTCGTCGCTGGTGTACACCATGACGTCGAAGCCGTCCTTGACCAGCACTTCGGCGGCCTTGAGGGTTTCCACGACATTGGGGAAGAGGGTCTTTTGGTCGGCGAGGACTTCCAGCTTGACCAGGTTGTGGCCATCGAGCAGCTCGCGGGCCAGGCGACAGGTGCGCACGGCCTCGACGGCGTCGTAGCAGCCGGCGGTGTTCGGCAGGATGGTGTAGCGATCCGGCGGAATCACGTCCAGCAGGTTCGGTTCGCCCGGGTTCTGGCCGATGTTGGTGCGGCGCACGGCGACAGTGACGATCTCGGCGCCCGAGGCCTCGATGGCGACGCGGGTCTCCTCGAGATCCTTGTACTTGCCGGTGCCGACCAGCAGCCGCGAATTGTAGGTGCGGCCAGCCAGGGTGAAGGGCTTGTCGACCGGCAGGTTGGAGTTGGGTTGGCTCATCGAATCACTCCTGAAGGAAAGGCGGGCGGGGCCTGAAAGTCTGGGAGGCGGCTGCTAGCCGCCACCGATGGCATGCACCACTTCCACCTGGTCGCCTTCGCTCAGGGCGGTGGCGGCGTGCTGGCTGCGCGGCACGATGTCCTGGTTGAGCTCGACCGCGACACGCTTGCCGGTGAGGTCGAGACGTTCGAGCAGGTTGGCGACGCTGTGGCCGTCGGGCAGCTCGAAGGGTTCGCCGTTCAACTGAATACGCATGGGCGGGACGGTCGTGGCTGGAGGGGGTCGCATTCTAGCCCGATCGCGCCCGATGACCAAGTTACCGGGGCGTCGCACTCGGGCTTTTCTGACGTCCGGGTCAACCCAGCTGGAAGGCCGCTACCAGCAACAGTGCCCAGCCAATGAGGAAGAACAGCCCGCCGATCGGTGTGACGATGCCCACGCCCAGGCCGGCCAGGGTCAGCAGGTAGAGGCTGCCGGAAAACAGCAGGATGCCGACGGTAAACGCCCAGCCGGCGAGGCTGACCAAGGTGCCGCCGATGTGAGCCGAGAGCAGCGCCACGCCGAACAGTGCCAGGGCATGCAGCATCTGGTAATGCACTCCGGTCTGGAACACCGCCAGGTATTCGGGGGTGAGCTTGCTCTTCAGACCGTGAGCGGCGAACGCGCCGAGGGCGACTCCGGTGAAGCCGAAGAACGCGGCGAGCATCAGGAAAGTACGCAGCATGGGACAGCTCCAGGCAGGTGAGTGCCGCTATAATGGCCCGCTCATCCGCCCAGGCAAAGCCTCGAATGCCCATGCTGCTCCGTCGCCTGCTCAAGATCGCGCTCTGGTTCGTCGCCATCAGCGTGGCGCTGGTCATCATCCTGCGCTGGGTGCCGCCACCGGGGACCATGGTCATGGTCGAGCGCAAGATCGAATCCTGGTTCAACGGCCAACCCATCGACCTGCAGCGCAGCTGGCGTTCCTGGGATGAATTGCCGGACAGCCTCAAGCTCGCGGTGATCGCCAGCGAGGACCAGAAGTTCGCCGAACACCACGGCTTCGACGTGCCGGCGATCCAGAAGGCCCTGGCGCACAACGAGCAGGGCGGCAAGGTGCGCGGCGGCAGCACCATCAGCCAGCAGGTGGCGAAGAACGTCTTCCTCTGGACCGGGCGCAGCTGGGTGCGCAAGGGCTTCGAGGCCTGGTTCACCCTGCTGATCGAGACCTTCTGGTCCAAGCAGCGGATTCTCGAGGTCTACCTCAACAGCGTGGAATGGGACGCCGGCGTATTCGGCGCCCAGGCCGCTGCCCAACATCACTTCGGCGTCGATGCGAAACGCCTGTCGCAACAGCAGGCCAGCCTGCTGGCGGCCGTGCTACCAAACCCGCGCAAGTGGAGCGCCGGCAAGCCCGGTCCCTACGTGCGCCAGCGCGCCTCCTGGATTCGCCAGCAGATGTGGCAGTTGGGCGGCAGCGACTATCTCGAACGCCTTTAAGGCGTCTCGCCGGCCTTGAACGTACTGCGCGGCACCACCCGCACCCATTGCAGGCTGCCGTCGCGGTGCAGCAGGGTCATGCCCTTCTCCGGATAGACCCAGGCTTCGCCGCCATCGACCTGCAGGCGCAGGCGTGGATCGCCCAGGCTCACCGCCAGACGACCGACCGCCAGGTCTTCCTGCGGCGCCAGCGCCAGCTCGGAAACCGGCTTGTTGCCCAACTGCCCCATCAGCTCGGCGCTCAGCGGCTGGTCCTTGCTGCCCGGCTGCATGCCGGTGGCCTTGGCCAGGCTGGCGTGCTCGGCCTCGCTCAGCGCCAGCTCCGCCTCGACATGCCAGGGTCCCTCTTCCGTCACCAGCCGGCCGCGGTAATGCAGCTGCGGGCCATCCTGGCTGGCAGTCAGCCATAGCTCGCCTGGCTGCTGGCCCTGCAGCTCGTTCAGGGTCAGTTGGTCATCGGCCAGCGGCTCGAAGACCTTTTCCTTCCAGTCGCTGAACCACTGCGGCGGCTTGGGCGGCGCCGACGTGCGGGCGACCCAGGTTCCCAGGCCGAAGGCCAGCAGGGCGATGACCAGGAAAAACATCCCGTGGACGGGACGCAGGCGCGGCATGGGACTCTCCAGACGCTGAATGCGGACAGAAAAAAACCGCACCAGGGTGCGGTTCGCGACTCGCAGGGTGCGTCGAAGCCGATCAGGCTTCGATGCGACCCTTGAGCTTGTTCATCGCGTTCTTTTCCAACTGACGAATCCGCTCGGCGGACACGTTGTACTTGGCCGCGAGGTCGTGCAGAGTCGCTTTCTCCTCGGCCAGCCAGCGCTGGTAGAGGATGTCGCGGCTGCGCTCGTCCAGGCCTTCCAGCGCCTCGTGCAGGCTGGCGGTGGAGCTGTCGCTCCAGTCCGCTTCCTCCAGCTGGCGCGCCGGGTCGTAGCGATGGTCTTCCAGATAATGCGCCGGGGACTGGTAGGCGCTTTCGTCGTCGGCATCCGCCGCCGGGTCGAAGGCCATGTCATGCCCGGTGAGACGGCTTTCCATCTCGCGGACTTCGCGGGCCTCGACACCGAGGGTTTCCGCGACGCGGTGCACTTCATCGTTGCTCAGCCAGGCCAGTTTCTTCTTCTGGCTGCGCAGGTTGAAGAACAGCTTGCGCTGCGCCTTGGTGGTCGCGACTTTCACGATCCGCCAGTTGCGCAGGATGAACTCATGGATCTCGGCCTTGATCCAGTGGACGGCGAACGACACCAGGCGCACACCCATTTCCGGGTTGAAGCGCTTCACGGCCTTCATCAGGCCGACGTTGCCTTCCTGGATCAGATCGGCCTGGGCCAGGCCGTACCCGGAATAACTCCGGGCGATATGCACGACGAAGCGCAGGTGCGCCAGAACCATTTGCCGTGCCGCTTCCAGATCTTGCTGGTAGAAGAGGCGTTCGGCCAGTTCGCGCTCCTGCTCCGGCGTCAGCAGCGGAATGCTGTTCACCGAGTGCACATAGGCTTCCAGGTTCGCACCGGGAGCCAGGGCATAAACAGGTTGCAGAGAAGTGGTCATGCGAATCCTCCGATTCACGAAACTCGCGCAGTGTAGCACTGCGAAATCTGACTGCAAGCGGGTGTAAAAGTTCCTTTACACCCACTTAACCCCTGCATAATCAGGGGTTTCAGCGCGGTGCCAACTCGCGCAGGTGGCGCGCCACGGCCAGCCAGGCACCGATCCAGCCCAGCAGCACAGCGCCGATGGTGAGCGACAGGCCGTCGTCGACCGGTACGCCCGCCAGGCCGAAATCACTGCCGTACAGCCCGGCCAGGTTGACCACGGAGCTGTTCAGCCAGTCCAGACCGAAGGCCAGCAGCGCCCAGGACAGGATTCCCGCGCCCAGGCCATACAGCGCGCCCATATAGAGGAAGGGGCGACGTACGTAACCGTCCGTCCCGCCGACCAGCTTGATGACTTCGATTTCGTTACGGCGGTTTTCGATGTGCAGGCGGATGGTGTTGCCGATCACCAGCAACAGGGTCAGCACCAGCAGGATGGTCAGGCCGAAGACGAAACGGTCGCCCAGCTTGAGGATCGCCGACAGCCGCTCGACCCAGACCAGGTCCAGCTGTGCCTGTTGTACACCCGGCAGTTCCGACAACCTTTGACGCAGGGCATCCAGCTGGGCCTTGTCGATCTGCTTGGGCGTTACCGAGATGACCGCTGGCAGCGGGTTGTCAGGCAGCTCCTTCAGCGCTTCGCCAAGGCCGGACTGCTCCTGCAACTCCTTCAGTGCATCTTCGCGACTGATCAGTTGCGCCTCGATCACATCGGGCATTTTCTCGATCTGTTCGCGCAGGTCCTGGCCCTGGGCCTCGCTGGCCTTCAGGTCGAGGAATAAGGAAATCTGTGCGGCGCGCTGCCAGGAGCCGCCGAGGCGCTCGACGTTGTTCAGCAGCAGCGAAAGCCCCATGGGCAGGCTCAGGGTGATGCCCATCACCAGGCAGGTGAAGAAGCTGCCGAAGGGGTGGCTGACCAGGCGGTGCAGGCTGTCCATCAGGCTGGCGCGGTGGTTTTCCGCGTAGGCCGAGAGGGACGCACTGTGGTCCTGGTGTTCGTTATCGTCCGGGCGCTCGCGGGTGTTGCGCGTCGGGGTGCCTTCTTCGTCACCGCGGGGCAGGTCATTGGCGCTCATCAGGCGTTCTCCTCACGGTCGGCAATGATGCGGCCGCGCTGCAGGGTGATCATCCGGTGGCGCATGCGCGCGATCAGCGCCAGGTCATGGCTGGCGATCAGCACGGTGGTGCCCAGGCGGTTGATGTCTTCGAACACGGACATGATTTCCGAGGCCAGGCGCGGGTCGAGGTTGCCGGTGGGTTCGTCGGCGAGCAGCAGGGCTGGACGGTGCACCACCGCGCGGGCAATGCCGACGCGCTGCTGCTGGCCGGTGGAGAGATCGGACGGACGGTCCTCGGCCTTCTCCTTGAGGTTCACCCGGTCCAGCGCCGCTTCGACGCGGTAGGCGATGTCTGCCTTGGGCAAGCCGAGAATCTGCATCGGCAGCGCAACGTTCTCGAACACGCTGCGGTCATCCAGCAACTGGTGGTTCTGGAACACCACGCCGATCTGCCGACGCAGGAAGGGAATCTGCGCGGTGGAGATGCGCGAGACGTCCTGGCCGCCGAGCAGCAGCTTGCCGGAGGTGGGCCGTTCCATCGCCAGGATCAGGCGCAGCAGGGTGCTCTTGCCCGCGCCGGAATGGCCAGTGACGAACATGATCTCGCCGCGCGGCACGCAGAACGAAATCTCGTGCAGGCCGACATGGCCGTTGGGATAGCGTTTGCCAACCTGCTCGAAACGGATCATGCGATTTCCCGGGTCTCGAAGAGTGCACGGACGAAGGCATCGGCTTCGAAGGTTCGCAGATCGTCGATC
Organism: Pseudomonas sp. PDM18; assembly: GCF_014852585.1. Classification (GTDB taxonomy): domain Bacteria; phylum Pseudomonadota; class Gammaproteobacteria; order Pseudomonadales; family Pseudomonadaceae; genus Pseudomonas. The sequence goes on from NZ_JACVBX010000005.1 coordinate 60,786, forward strand.
CCTTCGCCGACACCGATGTAGCGGATCGGCAGGCCGAACTGCTTGGCCAGGGCGAAGATCACCCCGCCCTTGGCGGTGCCGTCCAGTTTGGTCAGGGCCAGGCCGGTGAGTTCCACGGCGTTGTTGAACTGCTTGGCCTGGTTGATGGCGTTCTGCCCGGTTCCGGCGTCCAGCACCAGCAGGACTTCGTGGGGAGCCGTCTCGTCCAGCTTGCCGATGACGCGGCGCACCTTCTTCAGCTCTTCCATCAGGTTGTCCTTGGTGTGCAGGCGACCGGCGGTGTCGGCGATCAGCACGTCCACGCCACGGGCTTTGGCGGCCTGCACGGCGTCGAAGATCACCGAAGCGGAATCGGCGCCGGTGTGCTGGGCGATCACGGCGATGTTGTTGCGCTCGCCCCAGACCTGCAGCTGCTCGACGGCGGCGGCGCGAAAGGTGTCGCCGGCGGCCAGCATGACTTTCTTGCCATCGAGCTGCAGCTTCTTCGCCAGCTTGCCGATGGTGGTGGTCTTGCCGACGCCGTTCACGCCGACCACGAGGATCACGTAGGGCTGCTTGTCGCGGGTGATGCTCAGCGGCTGCTCGACGGGGCGCAGTAGGCCGGCCAGCTCTTCCTGCAGGGCCTTGTACAGCGCTTCGCTGTCGGCCAGTTCCTTGCGCGCCACGCGCTTGGTCAGGTTCTGCACGATGGTGGTGGTGGCCTCGACGCCGACGTCGGCGGTCAGCAGGCGGGTCTCGATCTCGTCCAGCAGGTCGTCATCGATAGCCTTCTTGCCCAGGAACAGGCTGGCCATGCCTTCGCCGAGGCTGGCGCTGGTCTTCGACAAACCCTGCTTGAGGCGGGCGAAGAAGCCCATCTTGGCCGGTTCTCCGGCGGCAGGCTTGGCCTGCGGTTCGGGTTCCGGCTCAGGCTCAGGCTGCGGGGCAACCTCAGGCTCGGGCTCCGGCTGGGCTACTGCGACGGGTTCGGGCTGGACGGGCGCAGCGACGGGCGCGGGCTCGACCGGCTGCGCAATCGCATGCGCCTCGATTGGCTGGACGACGGGCTGCGGCGCTTCAACAACGATCGGCGCAACGGGTTGCGGCTCAGGTTGCGGTGCGGGCTGCGCCAGCGGCTCGACCGGCACGCTGGCGGGCACCACATCGATCACGGGCTCAGGCGTGGGCTCGGCGCGCGAGGCGACCGGCTCGGCCTGGACGGCGGGAGCCTGCTCGGGGGCGGGAGCCGGTTCAGCGGCAACAGGCTGTTCAGCCTGGGACTCGGCTTGCTCGGCGGGTTGTTCCTCGGCCTGGGGCTTCTTGCGCCACCAGCCGAACAGACCCTTCTTCTCCCCGGCTGGCGGGGCCTTCTTGTCGTCGTTGGAACCAAACATGTAGGGATCGAATCTCTAGGGGGCGCCACACAGGCAGGCAACAAAGAGCCAGGCAGAAAAAAGCCTCGAAACAGCTTTGCGAAGCCCTGAACGTGGCCGCCCGGAAAACGGATGGGTATCCTAGCATCTCCTCGCCCGCCGGGGTTAAGAGGCTGGCCGCCAGCCTGCATAGACCCCGCGGACAGCCCGAAAGGTTCAGTCCACGATGAAAACCCTTGCACGCCGTCACGCCGGCCTGCTGCTCGGTTCCCTGTTGCTGCCGCTGATGGCGAGCGCCGCGGAACCACAGCCCACCCACGAATACACCCTGGACAATGGCCTGAAGGTCGTCGTCCGCGAGGACCACCGCGCCCCCGTGGTGGTCTCCCAACTCTGGTACAAGGTCGGCTCCAGCTACGAGACGCCCGGCCTCACCGGACTCTCCCACGCCCTGGAGCACATGATGTTCAAGGGCAGCCGCAAGCTCGGCCCCGGCCAGGCTTCTCTGGTCCTGCGCGACCTCGGCGCGGAAGAGAACGCCTTCACCACCGACGACTACACCGCCTATTACCAGGTACTCGCCCGCGACCGCCTGCCGGTGGCGCTGGAGCTGGAAGCCGACCGCATGGCGCACCTCGCCCTGCCGGCCGACCAGTTCAAGAGCGAGATCGAGGTGATCAAGGAAGAGCGCCGCCTGCGCACCGAGGACAAGCCCAGCGCGCTGGCCTTCGAGCGCTTCAAGGCCGCCGCCTACCCCGCCAGTGGCTACCGCACGCCGACCATCGGCTGGATGGCTGACCTGCAGCGCATGACCATCGACGACCTGCGCCACTGGTACCAGGCCTGGTACGCGCCGAACAACGCCACGCTGGTGGTGGTCGGCGACGTCAGCGGCGACGAGGTGAAGGCCCTGGCCGAGAAGTACTTCGGCGAGATCCCCAAGCGCGACCTGCCCGCCGCGCGCAAACCACTGGAACTGGCCGAGCCGGGTGAACGCCGCCTGAAGCTGCACGTGCGCACCCAGCTGCCCAGCCTGATCATGGGCTTCAACGTGCCGACCCTGGGCAGCAGCGATGACTCGAAACAGATCAACGCCCTGCGCCTGATCTCGGCGATCCTCGACGGCGGCTACAGCGCGCGCCTGTCCGCGCGCCTGGAGCGCGGCGAGGAAATCGTCGCCGGCGCCTCGGCCTCCTACGACGCCTTTTCCCGCGGCGACGGCCTGTTCTTCCTCTCGGCCACCCCCAACGTGCAGACCGGTAAGACCCTCGACCAGGTCGAGTCCGCGCTGTGGAAGCAGTTGGAGGACCTGAAGAAGAACCCGCCGAGCCAGGAAGAACTGGAGCGCGTGCGCGCCCAGGTCATCGCCGGGCTGGTCTACGAGCGCGATTCCATCGCCGGGCAGGCCAGCACCATTGGCGAACTGGAAAGCGTCGGCCTCGGCTGGCGCCTGGCGGACAAGGACCTGGAAGCCATCCAGGCCGTCACCGCCGAAGATATCCAGCAAGCCGCCCGCACCTACTTCACCCGCTCCCGCCTGACCCTCGCCCAGGTCCTGCCGGAAGTCGCCACCGACAAGGAGCCGAGCCATGAGTGAACGCAATGGCCTGCGCTACGGCCTGGTCGGGCTGATCGTCATCGCGCTGATCGCCGGACTGGTGCTGTTCGTTTCCCGCCCCGCCGCCGCGCCCGAAGCAGCCGCGCCGGCGCCTGCCCCGACGCCAGCACCCACGCAGCCAGCTGCCGCCGAAAACTCCGCGCCCACCGGCCTGCAATCCCTGGCCGAAGCTGCCGGCAAGGCGCCCAGCCACCGCAAGCTGAACATCCAGCAATGGCAGACTGCTGAAGGCGCCCGCGTGCTCTTCGTCGAGGCCCATGAGCTGCCGATGTTCGACCTGCGCCTGACCTTCGCCGCCGGCAGCAGCCAGGATGGCGACGCCTACGGCCTGGCCATGCTGACCAACGCCATGCTTAACGAAGGCGTGCCCGGCAAGGACACCAGCGCCATCGCCGCCGGTTTCGACGACCTGGGCGCCAACTTCGGCAACGGCTCCTACCGCGACATGGCGGTGGCCAGCCTGCGCAGCCTGAGCGAGCCGAGCAAGCGCGACGCCGCCCTGGCGCTGTTCGACCAGGTGATCGGCCAGCCGACCTTCCCCGAGGACGCCTTGGCCCGCATCAAGAACCAGGTCATGGCCGGCTTCGAGTACCAGAAGCAGAACCCCGGCAAACTGGCGGGCCTTGAGCTGTTCAAGCGGCTCTATGGCGACCATCCCTACGCCCATTCCAGCGACGGCAATGAGAAGTCGGTGCCAAAGATCAGCGTCGCCCAGCTGCGCGCCTTCCACCAGAAGGCCTACGCCGCCGGCAACGTGGTCATCGCACTGGTCGGCGACCTGACCCGCGAGCAGGCCGAAGCCATCGCCGGCAGCGTCTCCAAATCCCTGCCCACGGGCCCTGCCCTGCCAGCGCCGGGCGAGCCGCGGACACCCAAGGCCGGCGTCACCCACATCGAGTTCCCGTCCAAGCAGACCCAGCTGATGCTGGCTCAGCTGGGCATCACCCGTAACGACCCGGACTACGCCGCGCTCTACCTGGGCAACCAGATTCTCGGCGGTGGCGGCTTCGGCACCCGCCTGATGGACCAGGTGCGCGAGAAGCGCGGCCTGACCTACGGCGTGTACTCCGGCTTCACCGGCATGCAGTCGCGCGGGCCATTCACCATCGGCCTGCAGACCCGCGCCGAAATGAGCGAAGGCACCCTCAAGCTGGTCCAGGACATCGTCCGCGACTACCTCGACAAGGGCCCGACGCAGAAGGAACTCGACGACGCCAAGCGCGAGCTGGCCGGCAGCTTCCCGCTGTCCACCGCGAGCAACGCCGACATCGTCGGCCAGCTGGGCGCCATCGGCTTCTACAACCTGCCGCTGGATTACCTGGAGACCTTCCTCAGCCAGGTCCAGGGCCTGAGCGTGGAACAGGTGAAACAAGCCATGCGCCGCCACCTCGACCCGGACGCCTTCGTCATCGTCACCGCCGGCCCCACCGTGCCGCAGCAACCGCTGCCGCCGCCCACCGACAAACCCGCCGCGCAACCTGCCGGCGTACCGGAGCATTGATGAGCAAACGACCCGGTGGCGCCCCGCGCGCCGCACAGAAGCCCCACGGCGGCCAGGGCCAGCTGCGCATCATCGGCGGGGAATGGCGCAGCCGGCGCTTCGCGTTCCCCGACGGCCCGGGCCTGCGCCCTACACCCGACCGGGTGCGCGAGACCCTGTTCAACTGGCTCGCGCCCTACGTTCCTGGCGCCCGCGTGCTCGACCCCTTCGCCGGCAGCGGCGCGCTGTTCCTCGAAGCGCTGTCCCGTGGCGCCAGCGCGGGCCTTGCGCTGGACACCAACGGCGAAGCCGTGGCGGCGCTGCGCGGCACCCTCGACACCCTCAAGTGCGCCACCGGCCAGCTGGTGATGACCGACGCGCTGCGCTACCTCGATAACCAGGCGGCGCAGCCTTTCGACCTGGTCTTCCTCGACCCTCCCTTCCACCAGGACCTGCTGCAGAACGCCTGCCGTCTGCTTGAAGAGCGTGGCTGGCTGGCCAAGGACGCGTGGGTCTACACCGAAAGCGAAGCCGTGCCCTCCAGCCTCGGCCTGCCGGGCAACTGGCGGCTGCACCGGGAGAAGAAGGCGGGTTCGGTGCATTACGCGCTTTGGCAGCGACAAGAGTCCTGAGCAGCAGCGAACCGTTGCAGCCATTGCAACGGTTCGCTTTTGAGGAGTCGCAGGAGCGACTCCCGACAGGAAGTAGCCCCATCAACTGGCAGCAAAGGACGGCTGAATCATGACCACCTTCCCGCTCTCGATCCGCGAACAACTGCTGGCGCTGGACGAGCGTTGTTTCGAACAGCCGGCCAGCGACTGGGCCGGTGAGATCGCCCTGCCCGCCGAGCTGGAACGCTTCTACCGCGAAGTCGGCCCGTGCGACTGCACCCTGGATACCGCCGGCAATCCGTTCTTCATCCCTTCGCTGGCGAAGCTGTGGAAACAGCAGGCCGGCTACCGCTGGCACGGCCTGACCGGCGAGCGGCTGGCGGGGTGGAGCGATGACTGGATCGTGGTGGCGGACCAGGGTGCCGATCCCTTCATCCTCGAATGCTCCAGCGGCCGCATCCTCTTCGACCAGCACGGAGGCCCCTGGGATCCCGCGCCGATGTTCGACAACATCTGGCAGATGACCGCCTGCCTCGCCACCTTCGCCCAAGTGTGGCGTGGGGCCGGCGAGGACATCTTCGCCGAGGATTACAGCGTCAATCCGCTCTACCGCCGCGAACTGATCGGCGAGCTGTCGCAATTGCTCGGCGACGCCCGCCGGGCGGAAAACCTGGCCGACGAGTTCGGCTGGTAGCGAGCCTCACTGGCTCGCTGATTCCGCGACGTCTGCCGCCTCTGCTGCATCAGCCGCGCTGGCTTCCACGGCTTCGGGCTCGGACGATGCATTCTCCACAGCGCGATTGGCGTGTCGGCGATCCGCCGCACCCGAGCAGTCCGCAGTACCGGACAGCTCGCCATCCAGCGCAGCGTGGGTCCAGTTTTCCAGACGGGTGTACCAGGCGGTGTCCTCGGCAGTCTTCAGCCAGGCGATGGCTTCCGCGTCCTGCTGCTGCGCGGCCTTTTCCAGCCAGAGCCGCGCCTGCAGCTTGTTCATGCCCGCGCCGGAACCATTCCAGTAGGCCTCGCCGACCTTGAACTGGGCGCGGGCATTGCCCTGGGTCGCCGCCTTGCAGAACCACTGGAAGGCCCTTTCGCGGCTGGCGGCGTAGCGGTCCAGCAGGGCCGCTTCCTCCTCACTGGCGGCGTCGTAGACGCCCTGGGAATCGTCGAGGTAGAACCACCCCAGGTTGGTCTCGGCATCCTCGCTGCCCGCCTTGGCGGCGCGCTCGAACCAGGTGCCGGCCTTGACCCGGTCCTTGTCGACGCCTTCCCCGCCCCAGTAGAGGACGCCCATCTCGTTCTGCGCGCCGGCATCACCCTGCTCCGCCGCCCTGGCGAACCAGCGTGCCGCCTCGGCCTTGTCCTCCGGACCGCCGTCGCCATCGCGATAGAGCATGGCCAGTTGGACCTGCGCGCGAGCCATGCCGGCCTCGGCAGCCTTGCCCCACCATTTGCGCGCACCGGCGTAGTTCTGCTGGTGGTAGAAGTAGGCACCGAAATCGAACAGCGCCTGCGGCTCGCCCGTTGCGGCGGCCTGCTGCAGGCGGGTGAATTCGGCGAACAGTTCTTCGCCGCGTGAATCACTCTGCTCGGCGCTGGGAGCGTCGTCACTGAAGTCGGAAGAAGCGCCCTCGGCCCAGGCAAAACCGGGCAAGGCTACGGTGAGTGCGGAGAGGAACAGCCAGCGGCTGAACATAGGGGACAATCCTCATGTCGGTTGAATCGGTCGGCCATCCGGGCCGACACCTTGATGCTGCTGGTCCAGCAAGCCCTCAGATGGACTTGCCGGTATCGACGGTGCTGGTACGCACCAGTTCCACGCCATCGACCACCATCTTCCATTGGTTACCGTCCTGGTAGGGCGGCTTGGAGACCTTGAAGTGCGTGTCGAACGGACCGAAGCCCACGGTGAAACCGTCTGCTTCGTAGCGTTTGATCGGCGCCTCGATGGACTTCGAGGTGCTGCCCGACACCCGCTTGTAGACGACGCGCCCGTCGGCGGTGACCAGCAGGCTCATCTGCGGCGCAGTCCACAAGCCGACGTATGACTTGTGCTCCTGCGGCACCGGTTCGCCGCACGCGACGAGCCACAGCAAAAGGCTCAGCGCCGCGATTTTCTTCCACATTTCATCCCCTCCTTTGCGTGGGTTTCCCTGGCGAAGGATGCACAAGGCATCCATGGCACGGCCGACTTGGCGTTACTATCACAGCTCGTCGGCCCCATTCGATCCGTGATGACTATACCCTCCCCGTTCAAGCCCGCCTGGTGGCTACCCGGCCCGCACCTGCAAACCCTCTATGGCTCGCTCGCGCGCAAGGCGCCCAGCCTTGAGCGCACCCGCGAGCGCCTGTGGCTGGAAGACGGCGACTTCATCGACCTCGACTGGCACGGCCCGCACGAGGCGGATGCGCCGCTGGTGCTGGCGCTGCACGGGCTGACCGGCTCGTCGTCCTCGCACTACATCCTCGGCCTGCAGCAACAGCTGGCAGCGCAGGGGTGGGCCAGCGTGGCGCTGAACTGGCGCGGCTGCTCGGGCGAGTCGAATTTGCTGCCGCGCGGCTACCACTCGGGCGTCAGCGAAGACCTCGCCTCGGTGGTCGCCCACGTCCGCGCCAAGCGACCGATGGCGCCGCTCTACGCGGTGGGCTATTCGCTGGGCGGCAACGTGCTGCTCAAGTACCTGGGCGAAGCCTCGGGCAGCTGCCCGCTGAAAGGCGCAGTGGCGGTCTCGGTACCCTTCCGCCTGGACCAGTGTGCCGACCGCATCGGCATCGGCTTCTCCAGGGTCTACCAGGCGCATTTCATGCGCGAGCTGGTGGCCTATGTGCAGACCAAGCGCCAGGCCTTCGCCGCCGGCGGCCACGCGGAAAACCTCGCCGCGCTGGAACGTCTCGGGCCGCTGGATGGCATGCGCACCTTCTGGGACTTCGACGACCGGGTGACCGCACCGCTGCACGGTTTCGCCGATGTGCACGACTACTACCGGCGCGCCTCCAGCCGCTATTACCTGGGCGGTATCCGCGTGCCGACGCTGATCATCCAGTCCAGCGACGATCCGTTCATCCACGCCCACAGCGTTCCACGGCTGGACGAGCTGTCCGCTTCGACGCAGATGGAACTGCTGCCCCATGGCGGCCATGTCGGCTTCATCGGCGGCTCGCCAACGCGCCCGGATTACTACCTGGAGCGCCGTATCCCGCAGTGGCTGCGCGAACAGCGAGAGTCCTGACTGCGCTGGGTCAGCCACTGGGCGCCGGAATGAGGCAGACTGGAACTGCACCAGTAAGGAAACGCCAGGAAGGAGCGCCGCGATGCACGACACGCCGCTGACGATTCTGCACAACGAACCGCTGAGCGATGCACAGTGCGCGGGCATCGCCGCACTGTACCGCGCCGTGGGCTGGGGTTCGCCCGGCACCACCGCGGAGCTGCGCGACCTCTATGAATTCTCCAGCTACTTCCTGCTGGCCGTTGACGGCGAGCAGGTGCTCGGCCTGCTGCGCGCCGAAAGCGAAACGGCGCAGACCACGTGGCTTGCGGAAATCGCCGTGCTGCCGGGCTTCCAGTCCCGCGGGATCGGCCTTGCGCTGATGGCGCGCTTCCTCGCCGATCACCCGAACCGCACGCTCTACACCGATGCCACCGAGGGCGTGGAGGAGTTCTTCCTGCGTCACGGCATCGCCCTGCGTCGGCCACGGGTGCCGGGGCCGCGCCAGGTGGATGCCTGACGTGTTGAGCGGGATGGCCGGCGGATAACGCTGGCGCGTTATCCGCCCTACATAACCTGAGCCCCTTCCCAAGAGCCCCTCACCCTAACCCTCTCCCAGGGGGAGAGGGGACCGTTCGGCGCAAGGAGAAGCCAATTTATCAGCCGGCAGGATCTGCCCCCTCTCCCTACGGGAGAGGGTTGGGGTGAGGGAAAGGCGATCGCTCGGAAACATCCTGGCTGTAAGAATCAGCCTTCCAGCGGAACGTATAACCGGTCGAACACCGCCGCCACCGCCTCGCGGAACGCCGGGGCGATGTGCCCGCTTTCCAGCGCCAGCACCTGGTAGATACCGCGCCGCATCAGCGCTTCGCTGAGGTCGCTGGCCACTTCACGAGTGGTGCACAGGTAGCGCACCCAGGAGGTGAGGATGATCCAGGCGTTGAGGGTCAGGGCTTCGAGCTGGGGTTCGTCCATCTGCAGGATGCCGGCGTCGACGAAGCCCCGGTAAATCGCCTTGGCGTTGTCCATGGCGCGGCGGGCGAAGGAGCGATAGCCGGCGGCCAGCTCCGGGTCGGAATCCAGCAGGTGTTCCAGGTCGCGGTGCAGGAAGCGGTAATGCCACATCGCGGCGAGCAGCGCTTCGAGGTAGAAGGTCTTGTCCTCCACCGTCAACGCGCGCCCCTCGGGCAGGTGCAGGAACTGGTCGACGTGGCTTTCGTACTCGGCGAACAGCTGGGCGATGATCACCTGCTTGTTGCGGTAGTGGTAGTACAGGTTGCCCGGCGAGATGCCCAGGTGCGCGGCGATGTGGTTGGTGGTGACGCTGCGTTCGCCCTGGGCGTTGAACAGCTCCAGGCTGGCCTGGGCGATGCGGTCACGGGTGTTGATGCGTGGTGCCATTGCCAAAACTCGTCAAAGCGGATTGCGCGGACGCAAAGGTACACCGATTGCTACCACCTGACACAACGGGTGGGTCCGCCCAACTTTTCGTTGGCTGGGCCTGGCGGCGCGGAACCGGCATGCTGATTGACACTCTAGAGCAATTGCTCTAAAAAACCAGCGACAGCATAAAAACGCGAGGCATCCGGGATTCCTGTGCGAATCACCCGAGAGCCTCCCCACCACGCTTGCGCCAGGAGCCCGTCATGGTTGCCGATATCGCCTACCTGCAGCAGACCCAGCAGCAGATCAGTCAGCTGGAAACTCTTCTCGAACGCCAGCGCCAGGCGTATCGCGCCAACCCGATGCCCGACGCCGGCCAGCGCATCCAGTGGCTGAAAAGCCTCGCCAACCTGCTGGTGACCGAGCAGAAGGCGATCATCGACGCGATCAACGCCGACTTCAGCAACCGCTCCGCCGACGAGACCCTGCTCGCCGAAGTGCTGCCCAGCCTGCACGGCGTGCATTACGCGGCCAAGCGCGTGAAGAAGTGGATGAAGCCCTCGCGCCGCTCCGTGGGCATGCAGTTCATGCCAGCCTCGGCCAAGGTCATCTACCAGCCGCTGGGCGTGGTCGGCGTGATCGTACCGTGGAACTACCCGCTGTTCCTCGCCATCGGCCCGCTGACCGGGGCGCTGGCTGCCGGCAACCGGGTGATGATCAAGATGAGCGAATCCACCCCGGAATCCGCCCGCGTGCTGAAAGAGCTGCTGGGCAAAGTGTTCCCCGAAGACCTGGTCGCCGTGGTTCAGGGTGAAGTGGACGTCGGTGTGGCCTTCTCCAAGCTGCCCTTCGATCACCTGCTGTTCACCGGCGCCACCAGCGTCGGCAAGCACGTGATGCGCGCCGCCGCCGAGAACCTCACCCCGGTCACCCTGGAGCTGGGCGGCAAGTCGCCGGCCATCGTTTCCGCCAGCGTGCCGATGAAGGACGCCGCCGAGCGTATCGCCTTCGGCAAGTCGCTCAACGCCGGCCAGACCTGTGTGGCGCCGGACTATGTGCTGGTGCCGCAGAACCGCGTCGACGAGTTCGTCGAGAGCTACCGCCAGGTGGTCCAGGGCTTCTTCCCGAAACTGGAGAACAACCCTGACTACACCGCGATCATCAACGAGCGTCAGCTGTCGCGCCTGAACGGCTACCTCGCCGATGCCCAGGCCCGTGGCGCCACTGTCGTGCCGCTGTTCCCGCAGGCCCAGGGCCGCCGCCTGCCGCAGGCGCTGGTGCTGAACGTGACCGACGAGATGAAGATCATGCAGGAAGAGATCTTCGGCCCGCTGCTGCCGGTGATCCCCTACCAGAGCCTCGACCAGGCGCTCAGCTACATCAACGAGCGCGACCGCCCGCTGGCGCTGTACTTCTTCGGCTACGACAAGCGCGAGCAGGACCACGTACTGGCCCAGACCCATTCGGGCGGCGTGTGCCTGAACGACACCCTGCTCCACGTTGCCCAGGACGACATGCCGTTCGGCGGCGTCGGCCCGTCCGGCATGGGCCACTACCACGGCCACGAAGGCTTCCTGACCTTCTCCAAGGCCAAGGGCGTGTTCAGCAAGCCGCGCTTCAACGCCGCGCGGGTGATCTACCCGCCCTACGGCAAGTCGCTGCAGAAACTGGTCTACAAGCTGTTCATCCGCTGACCGACCCCATCCACCCAAGGTGACAGAACAAGAATGACAGACACCTCCCTGAGCGCGCCGGGACTCTCCCGGCGCGGCGTGCTCAAGATCGGCCTGCTGGGCGGAGCCTTCCTCGCCACGGCGGGCGTCACCGCCACCCTGAGCGGCTGCTCGGCCAGTACTCCGGCCAACGGTTTCGCCGTGCTGCGCGACTCCGACCTGCCCTTCCTGCGTGCGCTGATCCCGGTGATGCTGGCCGGCGCAGTGCCCGCCGAGCGCATGGCCGAGGCGGTCAAGGGCACCATCGAAAGCCTCGACAACAGCCTCAATCACCTCTCCCCGGAGATGCTCAAGCTCACCGTGCAGCTGTTCGACGTGCTCGCCCTGCCGATCACCCGCGGGCCGCTCACCGGCATCTGGGGCAGCTGGGACAACGCCAGCGCGGACGACGTGAAGAACTTCCTGAACCGCTGGCAGAACAGCTCCATCTCCCTGCTGAAGATGGGCCACAGCTCGCTGCTGCAACTGGTGATGATGGCCTGGTACGGGCGCACGGAATCCTGGGGCCACTGCGGCTACCCCGGCCCGCCGAAGATCTGATGTCACCAGAACAACAAGAATTCGCCTGAGAGATTCCCGATGCCCGTACCCGATCTGTTCGCCGAGGGCCTGGCCCGCGGCTGGAAAGTCCATAACGGCTCGCGCCTGGACAAGGACCTGACCCTGGAAGCCGACGTCGTCATCGTCGGCAGCGGCGCCGGTGGCGGCACCACCGCCGAAGCCCTGAGCGCTGCCGGCTACAAGGTGCTGCTGGTGGAAGAAGGCCCGCTCAAGACCAGCACAGACTTCAAGATGCAGGAGTCCGACGCCTACCCCAGCCTGTACCAGGAAGGCATCGGCCGGATGAGCAAGGATGGCGCCATCACCATCCTCCAGGGCCGCGCCGTGGGCGGCACCACCCTGGTCAACTGGACCTCCAGCTTCCGCACCCCCGAGCCGACCCTGGAACACTGGGCCAAGGAACACGACGTGAAGGGCCACAGCGTCGCCGAGATGGCGCCCTGGTTCGAGAAGATGGAGCAGCGGCTGGGCGTCGCGCCCTGGATCATGCCGCCCAACGCCAACAACGACGTGATCCGCAATGGCTGCGAGAAGCTCGGCCTGCACTGGAAGGTCATCCCGCGCAACGTCCGTGGCTGCTGGAACATCGGCTACTGCGGGATGGGCTGCCCGACCAACGCCAAGCAGTCGATGCTGGTGACTACCATTCCGGCGACCCTGGAGAAAGGCGGCGAACTGCTGTTCCTCGCCCGCGCCGACCGCCTGCTGCACGACGGCAACAAGGTCAGCAGCCTGGAGTGCTCGGCCATGGACGAGCGCTGCGTCGCCCCCACCGGCCGCAGGATCACCATCAAGGCGCGTCACTACGTGCTCTCCGGCGGCGGCATCAATACCCCGGCGATCCTCCTGCGCTCCAAGGCGCCGGACCCGAACGGCCGCGTCGGCCAGCGCACCTTCCTGCACACGGTGAACTTCAGCGCCGCCCTGTTCGACGAGGTCATCAACCCCTTCTACGGCGCGCCGCAGTCGATCTATTCCGACCACTTCCAGTGGGACGACGGCGCCGCCGGGCGCATGTCCTACAAGCTCGAAGTCCCGCCGCTACAGCCGGCGCTCAGCGCCACCCTGCTCGGCCGCTTCGGCGAGGACAACGCGCTGCGCATGGAGCAGCTGCCGCACACCAACGTGATCCTGGCGCTGATGCGCGACGGCTTCCATCCGGACAGCGCAGTCGGCTCGGTCAGCCTGCGCGGCGACGACACCCCGGTGCTCGACTACCAGATGACCGACTACACCTGGGACGGCATCCGCCGCGCCTTCCACACCATGGCCGACATCCAGTTCGCCGCTGGCGCCAAGGCCGTGCTGCCGCTGCATGCCGATGCCGACTACGTGAAGAGCGCCAAGGAAGCCCACGAACTGATCGACGGCCTGAGCCTGGAGCTCTACCGCACCCGCCTGGGCAGCGCCCACGTGATGGGCGGATGCGCCATGGGCGAGGATCCAAAGCAGTCGGTGTGCGACAGCCTCGGCCGCCACCACCAGTTGGAGAATCTGTCGATCCACGACGGCTCGCTGTTCCCCACCAGCATCGGCGCCAACCCGCAGCTCTCGGTCTACGGCCTCACCGCGCAACTGGCCGACGCCCTGGCCAAGCGCCTGGGCAGGGCCTGAGGCGCAATCCGGCTCCCGTAGGGCGCATAACGCGCCAGCGTTATCCGCCGCGGGTTGGCCGGCGGATAACCCGTTCCGGGTTATTCGCCCCACGAAACAGAGCAGCATCAGGCAAGACCACACGCGCAGGCTCTGGCACAGGCCCTGCGCGTGACTCACCGGTCTCTCGCCGGCTATCTCAGGTAGTCCGTTCACAGAAGCACTACCAAGGTCGCTTGGCCCCACGGACATGCTGCGTTACCATCCGCCCGCTATTGCACCAGCCTGCCAACAAGAGCCGACCAGGACGCCGCGATGAATCGAGTGTTGTACCCGGGTACCTTCGACCCCATCACCAAAGGCCATGCCGATCTGGTGGAACGCGCCTCGCGACTGTTCGACCAGGTGATCATTGCCGTCGCCGCCAGCCCCAAGAAAAACCCCCTGTTCCCGCTGGAACAGCGCGTAGAACTGGCCCGCCAGGTCACCTCGCACCTGCCCAACGTGGAAGTCGTCGGTTTCTCGACGCTGCTCGCCCATTTCGCCAAGGAACAGAACGCCAACATCCTGCTACGCGGCCTGCGTGCGGTGTCGGACTTCGAGTACGAGTTCCAGCTGGCCAACATGAACCGCCAGCTCGCGCCCGACCTGGAAAGCATGTTCCTCACGCCGTCGGAGAAATACTCCTTCATCTCCTCCACCCTGGTGCGCGAGATCGCGGCGCTGGGCGGCGACATCACCAAGTTCGTGCATCCCGCGGTGGCCAGCGCCCTGGCCGAGCGCTTCAAGCGCTGACCGCGCAACCGCCAAGGACGGCGGTTTCCGTCTGCTGACTCCCCTTCGCGTGCACTAACCGCGCCGATACGGCACAATTTCACCATTGTTGCTACCGATCGCCATGGCTGCCGTCATGGTTGGAGTTGTTCGATGTCCCTGAAAATCACTGACGATTGCATCAACTGCGACGTCTGCGAACCCGAGTGCCCCAATGCCGCGATCTCCCAGGGCGAGGAGATCTACGTCATCGACCCGAACCTGTGCACCGAGTGCGTCGGTCACTATGACGAGCCGCAGTGCCAGCAGGTCTGCCCGGTCGACTGCATCCCCCTCGACGAAAGCAACGTCGAGAGCAAGGATCAGCTGATGGAAAAGTACAAGAAGCTCACCGGCAAAGCCTGACTTCGCGCGTTTCGACACTTTTTCATTGAGTTCTCACAAACCCGGGGCGTTGTGGATTGTCTATCCTCCACCTTCGCCCCGTTTGGTTTTCCAGCCGGCCCTGCCGGCGGTTCGTGAGATGCCATGTCCTCGTTGAATTCCCGCTCCCGCGCCTCCCTGCTTGGCTTCTGTAGCCTCCTGCTGCTGAGCTTTGCCCTGCACGCTGCGGAACATCCGGCCCAGGCCAGCGTTGCCAGCGCGCACCCATCGGCTACCGTGGCCGGCCTGGAGACCCTCGCTGACGGCGGTAACGCCTTCGACGCCGCCGTGGCCATCGCTGCTGCGCTGGCGGTGGTCGAGCCCTATGGTTCCGGCCTGGGCGGGGGCGGCTTCTTCCTGCTACGCAAGGCCGGCAACCCGCCGACCTACCACTTCATCGACGCCCGCGAACGCGCCCCGCTAGCCGCCCACGCGCGGATGTACGAGCGCAACGGCAAGGTCGACCCGCAACTGTCGCTCAACGGCCCGCTGGCCGCCGGCATCCCCGGCCTGCCCGCCGCCCTGACGGACATCACCAGCCGCTATGGCCGCAAGACCCTGGCGAACAACCTTGTGCCGGCGATCCGCCTTGCCACCGACGGCGTGTCCATCGACCGCGTCTACATCGACCGCGCCTCCTGGCGTCTGGACGCGATGCGCAAGGACCGCGAGACCGCGCGCATCTTCCTCGATCAGGGCAACCTGCCCGAGGAATACAGCCTGATGCGCCAGCCACAGCTGGCCAACACCCTGGAGAAGCTGGCGCGCTACGGCCGTATCGGCTTCTACGAAGGCGAGACCGCGGAGAAACTGGTGGATGGCGTGCGCGCCGCCGGCGGCGTCTGGAGCCTGGAAGACCTCGCCAGCTACCGCACCGTCGAACGCCAGGCACTGCGCTACCCGCTGGCCGACGGCCGCGAACTGATCAGCGCCCCGCCGCCCTCCGCCGGCGGCGTGGCCCTGGCGCAAAGCCTGGGCATGCTGCAGCAACTGCCTTGGCAGAAAGCCGAACCGGTGCAGCGCGCGCATTACGTAGTCGAAGCCCTGCGCCGCGCCTACCGTGACCGCGGCCTGCTGGGCGACCCGGACCGCGTCGCCAACCCGGTCAACCAACTGCTCGCGCCGGACTACCTGAAGCGCCTGGCCGCCGGTATCGATCCGCAGCGCGCCACGCCCAGCTCCTCCCTGCCGCCGGCACCCGCCTGGCGCGAAGGCGATCACACCACCCACTTCGTGGTAATGGACGCCGACGGCAATGCCGTCGCCGCCACTTTGTCGGTCAACCTTCCGTTCGGCGCGGCCTTCACCGTGCCGGGCACCGGCGTATTGCTCAACGACGAGATGGACGACTTCGCCACCGACGTCAGCGGCGCCAACGCCTACCAGTTGGCCGGCAGCCAGGCCAATGCGGTGGCCGCCGGCAAGCGCCCGCTGTCGAGCATGAGCCCGAGCTTCATCGAAAGCCCCACCGAACTGGCCGCCTTTGGTACGCCGGGCGGCAGCCGGATTCCCAGCATGGTGCTGCTGGCAATGCTGGAGTATCTGGACGGTAAGCCGGTGCAGCGCTGGGTCTCTTCGCCGCGCTACCACCATCAGTTCCTGCCCGACGTGATCGAGCATGAACCGCGCGCCTTCACCGCCGCCGAAATGGCCGACCTGCAGCGCCGGGGCTACACCCTCAAGGACGTCGGTCGCGCCTATGGCAACCAGCAGGTGTTGCTGTGGAACAAGAAGTCCGGCGAGGTGCAGTCCGCCAGTGATCCGCGCGGCATCGGTCTGGCGACCGAACTGGCGGCGCCGCTGCGCTGATCAGGGCAGGATGAGGGCCGGAGCGTCCTCTTCGCGAGCATCGAACAAACCATGTTCGGTGCCCAGTTGCAGCACGTTGCGCAAGCTCTGGATGATCCGGCTGACGTAGCCCAGGTCGTTCATCAGCGAGCTCATCTGCAGGCCGTCCAGCTCCTGTCGGCGCACCGCCGCGAACAGGCGCTGGCGGAACGCCGCATCGAACTCCGCAGCGCTTTCGTCGAGCAACTGCAGACGCGCCACCAAAGCCTCCTCCGGCAGATCGCCGCCAAGCAGCGAGCCCAGCGCGCGGACTTCACGCAACATACCGATCAGGTGCCGGCGCAGCTCGACGTAGGTGTCGCGCAGCGTCGAAGGCTCACCCAGCAGTGCCTGGCCGAGGTTCTTCTGCAGGTGCTTGGCGTCCTTCACCGCGTCCACCAGCTGCAGCGCCACCACCTGGCAGGACAGCCAGAAGCGCTGGTGTTCCTCGTCCAGCGGCACTTCCAGGCGGCTCATGAAGCTCAGCAGGTCGCCATACACACCCTTGATATGGCGCTGGTAAAGCACTTCCGCTGCCAGCGCATGGCGATCCGGTGCAGCCTGCAGCTGGCTCTCGTCCACCCGCGGCTGGTTGAGCATCTCCACCGGCAGGTACAGCGCGTGGCAGATCACCTCGATGCTCAGGCGCCCCAGGTGGCGCAACTCCTGCAGCACCGCGCTGGCGGCAGCGTCGGCGGAGTCCAGCGCGCGTTCGTTGAGGTAGCGCGCATGGGTGCGTTCGATGGAGGGCAGAGCCGGCGCCATGTCGGTGATCAGCACCGTCGGCTCTTCGACCTCCGGCAGCCAGCGCACGAGCGCATTGGCCAATGCACCCTGGATCGGCCAGAACAGCACCACGCCCATGCCATTGAACAGGGTGTGGAACAACGCCAGCTGGATCATCGGGTTGTCCGCCAGCCCCACCGGCGTCACCAGCCAGTGCACCAGCCAGGTCAGCGGTGCGAGCAGGAGGAACGCCAGCACCCCGGTCACCACGTTGAACAGCACGTGCGCCAGCGCCAATCGTTGCCCGCTGCGGTTGCCGCCCAGGGAGCCGACAAAGGCCGTGGTGACGCTGCTGCCGACATTGGAGCCGATGGCGATCGCAAGGCTCTGACCCAACTCCAGCTGGCCGCCCGCAAGGGCGGCTAACGTCAGCATCAGGGTCGCGTGACTGGACTGCAGCACCACGGTGATGAGGATGCCGAAAGTGACGAACAGCAGCGCGCCGAGCATGCCCTCCGAGCGCAGTTCGCTCATGTCCATGGCGTCGCCGAAGCTGCCGAAGCCATCCTTGATCTGGTCGATGCCCAGGAAGATGAAGGCGATGCCCAGCAGGATGCGTCCGGCGGCCTTGCTCTTGGCGCCGTTGAACCCCATCAGCACGCCGAACACCAGCAAGGGCAGCGCCAGGGGGCTGAGGCTGAGGTTCTGCCCGGCCAGCGCCAGCAACCAGATGCCGCTGGTGGCACCGAGGTTTGCCCCAAAAAGAATGGCGATACCACCGGCCAACTGGATCAGCCCGGTGCTGATGAAGGCGATGGTGAGCAGGGAAACCAGGGTCGAGGATTGCAGTAGAAAGGTGCCGATGAGGCCGAACAGCAGGCTCTTGCCGCGGGTTGCGGTGCTCTTCTCCAGCCAGCGTTCGAGCTGGCTGCCGGCGAGGTCGCGCAGGCCTTCCTCCAGGCACTGCATGCCGAACAGGAACAGCGCCAGGCCCGCTCCCAACTGCAGCAGACCGGCGCTGGACCAGAAGGTGTAGCCCAGGGCGACGGCGACCAGCAGCAGAAGCAGCGGACGCAGGTGCTTCTTCAGCGCGCTCAGGTTCATCGGCTACCCAAGGAGTTCACCCGGCGATCCGGGCTGGCGAGGCGGCCACGCCGCCCCAGCCGATCAGTCCTTCTTGTAGCCGCTGGTGGTGCAGCCCAGGCAGCGCACGAAGGCGGCCTTGCCCGGATCGACCACGAGCGCCTGACCGGCTTCCTTGACGTTACCGCCAGCCGCACTGAACGGCAGGGTCACCACGAAGGCCGCGGTACCGACCACGGTGGCGGCGATCAGCAGCGGACGCGCGATCAGCAAGTCACCGAGCATCGAATAAAACGGTGGGGCCGAGACGACGTAGGTCGGGTCGCCACTGACGTTGCTCACTTCTTCCTGAGCAACAGCCGGCAGCACCGAAAATGCACAGACCAGTGCCATCGCAGTGGCGGCGGTGCGGAACAGGGTCATGGAGGGAAGTCCTTTTTTGTGTAGTTGGGGCAGGCAGACTGCCATAACTATAACAGCGCTCCATGACTTGTCGCGTGACAGCCTTCAATCGCCGAAGAATGCGTATTCCGGCTTTTTCGGCACGAACGGCCGATAGAACGCCAGCATCCGGCGCAGGTCGACGGCTTCATCGCCGGTGGGCCAGAACGGCTCGCCGATGACGATGCGCCGGCCGGGGTAATCCAGCGCCGCCAGCACGATGGGCACGCCCGCGCCACGGGCGATGTGGTAGAAGCCCATTTTCCAGCGTTCGACCTTCTTGCGCGTGCCCTCCGGGGAGAGGATCAGCATCATCTCGCGGTTATCGTGAAAGGCCTGGATCGCCTGGTCCACGGTATTCAGCTTGCGGTGGCGCTGGATCGGGATGCCGCCCCAGCGGCGCATGAGGCCGCCAAAGGGCCCGCGGAAGATGGTGTGCTTGCCGAACCAGCGGGCGTTCAGGCGCAGCACGAACTTCACCGCCAGAAAGAGAATGAAGTCCCAGTTGGACGTATGGTGCGCGCCGATCACCACGAACTTGTCGAGTGGGGGCAGCGCACCTTCGATACGCCAGCCGGCCAGGCGCAGCATGCTGTGGCCGAGCGCCTCGGCGAACGGGTTGCGGGGCAGATAGTTGCCGGACATGAGTCACCTGAAGGCCCCTCTTCGGAGGCCTTTGTTGTTATGAGGGAGGGCAGATCGGGCAGCTTAACGGCCGCCCACGGGCTTCAGCGTTGGCAGCGCGGACAGTAGACGCTGGCGCGCTGGCCGAGGCGCACTTCGCGCAGGGTCGAACCACAGGCCTTGCACGGCTCGCCACCGCGCCCATAGGCGAAGAGTTCCTGCTGGAAATAGCCAGGCTGGCCATCGCCACCGACGAAGTCGCGCAGCGTGGTGCCGCCGCGTTCGATGGCAATGGCGAGGATGCGCTTGATCTCCTGGGCGAGCTTAACGTAGCGCGCCCGCGAGATGGTTCCGGCTTCGCGGCGCGGGTCGATACCAGCAGCGAACAGCGCCTCGGTGGCGTAGATGTTGCCCACGCCGACTACCACCGCGTTGTCCATGATGAAGGGCTTCACCGCCATGCTGCGGTTGCGCGACAGCTGGAACAGCCGCTCGCCCTCGAAGGCATCGGTCAGCGGCTCCGGACCGAGGTGGCGCAGCAGTTCGTGCTCCAGCGGCGTCAGGCTCCAGAGCAACGCGCCGAAGCGACGCGGGTCGGTGTAGCGCAGCGCCATGCCCGATTCCAACTCGATATCCACGTGCTCGTGACGCGCCGCCGGCGTGCCGCATTCCACCAGACGCAGGTTGCCAGACATACCCAGGTGGCTGATCAGCGTGCCCACCTCGGCATTGAGCAACAGGTACTTGGCGCGCCGCTCCACCTTCACGATGCGCTGTCCGGACAGGCGAACGTCCAGATCCTCGGGAATCGGCCAGCGCAAGCGGCGCTCGCGGACGATCACGCGGCTGACGCGCTGGCCTTCGAGGTGGGGCGCGATGCCCCGGCGGGTGGTTTCGACTTCAGGTAATTCGGGCATGGGTCAGAATTTCTGAGGAGCTATCTGTAGGGTAAGGGGTCAGTCCAGCGCGCGGGCGAGCTGGATAAGGTCACCGCGCCAGGCCGCGTCCTTGGGCAACGCCAGGAAGGACCCGTTGAGCAGACTCTCTCGCGCTTCATAGGTGAAGGGCTCGCCGCGCACGTCCAGCACTTCTCCGCCAGCGCCTTCCAGCACGCCCTGGGCCGCAGCGGTGTCCCACTGGCTGGTCGGCGCAAGGCGCGGATAGCAGTCCGCCGAGCCTTCGGCGAGCAGGCAGAACTTCAGGGAGCTGCCGATATTGGCCAGGTTCAGGTCGCCGAAGCGCTGCGCGAGACCGGCCAGCAGCTTTTCCTGCTGCGGACTGGAGTGGCGCTTGCTGGCCACCACGGTGAAGACGTCGTCCGGCTCGGTGCGCACTTCGATGGCTTCGGGCTCGTTGCCGCGATCCTCGCACCAGGCGCCCAGGCCGGCACCGCCGTAGTAGCAGCGGCCGCTGGCCGGAATGCCGACCACGCCGAAAACCACCCGGCCGTGCTCGATCAGCGCGACGTTGACGGTGAATTCGTCACTGCCGGAGATGAACTCCTTGGTGCCGTCCAGCGGATCAACCAGCCACCAGCGGGTCCACTGGGCACGCTGTTCCAGCGGAATGTCGCAGTCCTCCTCGGACAGCACCGGCACATCTGGCGCCAGCGCGCGCAGACCGTCGGCCAGCACGCGGTGGGCGGCCAGGTCGGCGGCGGTCACCGGTGACTCGTCCGCCTTGCTCTGGACATCCAGGTCGCCTTGCCAGAAGGGCAGGATCACATCGCCTGCCTTGTGCACCAGGTCGATCACGGCAGGCAGAAAAGCATTCATCACGGCTGGAATTCCCCTCGTTGGGTCAGCAGGTCACGTACCAGATAGAGCGCGGCCAGGGCCCGCCCTTCGCTGAACTGGGCATTCTGCGCAAGACTGGAAAGCTCACGCAGGCTGATCTTGTCCACGCCCATCGGCTCGGGCTCGTCGCCGGGCAGCGATTCCGCGTAGAGGTCGCGGGCGAGCACCACCTGGATGCGCTGGCTCATGTAACCGGGCGACAGCGATAGCTCGGTGATGTACTCGAGCTGGTGGGCGCCATAGCCGGCTTCTTCCTTCAGCTCGCGGTTGGCGGCGTCGAGGATGTCCTCCCCCGGCTCCACCAGGCCCTTGGGCAGCGACAGCTGGTACTCGTCGACTCCGGCGCAGTACTCCTCGACCAGCACGGCGTGTTCGGCGTCGAGCATGGCGATCACCATCACCGCGCCGTAGCCCTGCCCCTTGCCCACCAGGCGCTCGTAGGTACGCTCAACGCCATTGGAGAAGCGCAGCTGCAGCTCCTCGACGGCGAAAAGCCGGCTTCTGGCAACGATCTCTCGGGCGAGGACCGTGGGTTTCTGACGCATGGGGCGACTCCTGGGGGTGGCCGGGTCGGCTATGATAACCCGCCTTTTCCGATTCTCCGTGTCAGATATCGCGCCGATTCCGTCCACCGGCGGCGCAATTGCGACACCCTTTTGCGAAAGCCCAGCATGCCACGCCTGCCCTGGAACCAGATCGACACCGTCCTCCTCGACATGGACGGCACCTTGCTCGATCTGCATTTCGACAACCACTTTTGGCTCGAACACCTGCCGCAACGCTATGCCGAACACCACGGCATCAGCCGCGCCGAGGCCGACGCCGAGCTGCTGCCGTTGTTCCGCGACAACGCAGGCTTGCTCAACTGGTACTGCCTGGACTTCTGGAGTCGTGAGCTCAAGCTGTCGATCCTCGACCTCAAGCACGAGGTCGCCGACCTCATCGCGCTGCGCCCGGACGCCGACCTGTTCCTCGCCGAACTGCGCCGGCATGGCAAGCGCGCGGTGCTGATCACCAATGCCCACCGTGATTCGCTGTCGCTGAAGATGCAGCGGGTGGAGCTGTCGCCCTGGTTCGACCGGCTGATCAGCTCCCACGACTATGGTTTCCCCAAGGAGGACCAGCAGTTCTGGCAGGCGCTGCGGGCGGACGTCGGTTTCGATCCGGCGCGAAGCCTGTTCATCGACGACAGCCTGCCGATCCTGCGTGCCGCGCGGACCTTCGGCGTCGCCCAGTTGCTGGCGGTGCGCCAGCCGGACAGCCGCCAGGGGCCGAAGGACACCGAGGAATTCGCCGCCCAGGAAGACTACCGGGCGCTGCTCGACGGGTTATGAGGCGCGCGGCTGCAGAAACAGCGAGCCCGGCGCGAGGCCGGGCTCGTGGACTGCCTGTTGCAAAATCCGCTTATTCCGGAATCCGCAGTACCTGGCCGGGATAGATCTTGTCCGGATGGCTGAGCAGCGGCTTGTTCGCCTCGAAAATCTTGTTGTAAAGGTTGGCGTTGCCGTACTCCGCCTTGGCGATGGCGCTGAGCGTGTCGCCCTTTTTCACCGTAACGAAGCGCGCTTCCGGGGCCGGGGCGGCGACGGTGATGTGGTCCTCCACACCGGAAACACCCGCGACGTTGCCCAGCGCGAGGAGGATTTTCTCCTTCTCTTCCTGGCTGGCCACTTCACCCGTGGCGATCACCTTGTCGCCTTCGACGCTGACCTGGATGTTCGGGTTGCCCAGACCCACCTTGGCGATGTGGTCCTTGAGCGATTCGGCGGCCTGCGCCTCCTGGCCCACAATGCTTTCCCACAGCTTCTCGCCGGCTTCCTTCACGAACGCAAAAATGCCCATTTCCAACCTCCTTACGGTTACAGTGACAAGCGGCCGGCATTGGGCAGACCGCGCGCCCCTGGAGTCTAGACGGCGACTTCCGCAGCGCCTGACGGAAAAGCCCTAATCCTTCCCCGACCCGACAGAACGCCCCGGAGCCCTCCCGCCGATGGACATCAAGCAGCTGAAATTCCTCTGCGCCCTGGACGAGACGCGGCATTTCGGCCAGGCGGCGGCGCGCTGCCATGTCACCCAGCCAACCCTGTCCATGCGCTTGCGCAGCCTGGAGGAAGAGCTAGGCCTGGAACTGGTGCGCCGCGGGCAGCGCTTCGAGGGCTTCACCGAAGCCGGCGAGCGCGTATTGGCCTGGGCCCGCAGCCTGCTGGCAGCCCACGACGGCCTGTATGCCGAAGCGGCCGCCTGCCGCGGCCAACTGGTCGGCACCCTGCGCCTGGGCCTGGTACCCCTGGCGGGGTTCGACCCCATGCGGCTGATCGAGCTGTTCGCCCAGCGCCACCCGGAACTGCGCTTCCAGCTGTTCGCCCTGAGCTCGGAAAACATCCTCGAAGGCCTGGGCCGCAATCAGCTGGACCTCGGCCTGTCGTACCTCGACCGACTCGACCGCGAGCACTTCGAAAGCCTGGAACTGGCCGCCACGCGCATGGGCCTGCTGCATGACCGCCGGCACTTCCAGATCGACAGCCCGACCCTGAGCTGGGATGCCCTGGCGGAGCTGCCACTGGGTCTGCTCTCGGCCGGCATGCACTTCCGCCAGTCCATCGACCACGGCTTCCGCAGCCGAGGCCTGACCCCCCAGGCGCGCCTGGAGACCGACGCCGTGCACCAACTGGTGCAGGCCGTTGAGCGCGGGCTGTGTTGCGCGATCATGCCGCTGGGCAGCGGGCTGGACGCCCAGGGCGAGCACTTCGCCCTCACCCCGATAGAGGACGCGCGCACGCTGGCGCCGCTGGGCCTGATCCTGCGCCGCAGCGAGCCGCGCTCGGCGTTGGCCGAGGCCTGCTTCCGCGAAGCGGCGGTTTTGCTGGACGGTTCCGAGACCGACCGATAGACCGCGTCGATCACAACATCGACAGCAGCCATTAGACGCTGCCACGGCATAGGCATAGGCTGGTCGTATTACTAGAACCACAGGGCTCAGCCCATGCCTTGCCTGATCACCCGCCCGGCCAGCGCCGCGGTCCGGGATACCGTCGTGCCTGCCGACGGCTACAGCTACGCCGAACTCACCCCGAAGGGCGGCACCGGTCGCGCCGCGCTGGCCGGCGAAGTCGCCCTGGCGATTGCCTACAACGGGCTCAGCCAGGCCGTCATGATGGTCTCGCCGAACGACCTGGAAGACTTCGTCTACGGTTTCAGCCTAGGCGCCGGCCTCATCGCCTCCATCGACGACATCTATGACGTGCGCCTGTCGCCCCACGGCGATGCCATCGCCGCCGAGTTGCAAGTCAGCAATCGCGCCTTCTGGGCCCTCAAGGACCAGCGCCGGCAACTTGCTGGCAATACCGGCTGCGGCCTGTGCGGCGTCGAGGCACTGGACCAGGCGCTGCCCGATCTGCCGGTGCTGCCATCGGCGCCACTGCCGCCCGCCGCGCACCTCGAGCACCTGCGTGAACGGGTCAACGCCGTGCAGGAGATCGGCCGCCGCAGTGGCGCGCTGCACGCCGCGCTGTTCGTCGATGCCGCCGGCGAGATACGCCTGTGCCGCGAGGACATCGGCCGCCACAACGCCCTCGACAAGCTGATCGGTGCCCTCAAGCGCCAGCGCCTGGACCTGGCCGGCGGTTTTGCCGTGGTCACCAGCCGCTGCAGCCTGGAACTTATCCACAAGGCCGTGCGCGGCGGGCTGTCGACCCTGGTCAGCCTTTCCGCGCCGACCGCCCTCACCGTGCAGTGGGCCCGCGAGCACAACCTGAACCTGATCCACCTGCCGCACCGCAGCGCGCCGCGCATCTATAGCCCGGCTCCGCCAGACGCCTGAACGCCCGTTTTCGAAGATAAAGAGACCCCATGAGCCTGCAGCAAGAGAATCCCCGCTACCAACCCTACAAGGGCGCAGCCGCCGGCTGGGGCGCGCTCATCAGCGTCACGCGCTTCTGGCTGGACAGCAAGCAGCCATTCAAGAACCTGCGCGCCCTGCTCAAGACCAACCAGAACGGCGGCTTCGACTGCCCTGGTTGCGCCTGGGGCGACTCGCCCGAAGACGGCCGAGTGAAGTTCTGCGAGAACGGCGCCAAGGCAGTGAACTGGGAAGCCACCAAGCGCCGCGTCGACCCGGCATTCTTCGCCCGCCACAGCGTCAGCTCGCTGCGCGAGCAGAGCGACTACTGGCTCGAATACCAGGGCCGGCTGACCGAGCCGATGCGTTACGACGCGACCACCGACCGTTACCAGCCGATCGCCTGGGACGATGCCTTTGCGCTGATCGCCCAGCACCTGAATGCGCTGGAAAGCCCGGACCAGGCCGAGTTCTACACCTCCGGCCGGGCCAGCAACGAGGCGGCCTTCCTCTACCAGCTGTTCGTCCGCGCCTTCGGCACCAACAACTTCCCCGACTGCTCGAACATGTGCCACGAGGCTAGCGGCGTCGCTCTGGGCCAGAGCGTCGGCGTCGGCAAGGGCAGCGTGACCTTCGACGACTTCGAGCATGCCGACGCGATCTTCGTCTTCGGCCAGAACCCCGGCACCAACCACCCGCGCATGCTCGAACCGCTGCGCGAGGCGGTAAAGCGCGGCGCCCAAGTGGTCGCCTTCAACCCGCTGAAGGAGCGCGGCCTGGAACGCTTCCAGCACCCGCAGCATGCGCTGGAAATGCTCACCAACGGCTCCGAGCCGCTGAACACCGCGTTCTTCCGCCCCGCCCTGGGCGGCGACATGGCCGCCGTTCGCGGCATGGCCAAGTTCCTCTTGCAATGGGAACGCGAAGCCCAGGCCAAGGGCGAGCCGGCAGTGTTCGACCATGAATTCATCGCCGAGCATACCCAGGGCGTCGACGCCTACCTAGCCGCCGTGGACGACACCAGCTGGGACCACATCGTCCAGCAGTCGGGCCTGAGTCTCGAGGAGATCGAGCAGGCCGCGATCATGTACCGCCGCGCAGACCGCGTGATCGTCTGCTGGGCCATGGGCATCACCCAGCACCACCACTCGGTGCCGACCATCCAGGAACTGGTCAGCCTGCAACTGCTGCGCGGCAACGTCGGCCGCCCCGGCGCCGGCCTGTGCCCGGTGCGCGGCCACAGCAACGTGCAGGGCGATCGAACCATGGGCATCAACGACCGCCCGCCGGCCGCGTTGCTCGACGCCATCGAGCGCCGCTTCCAGTTCAAGGTGCCGCGCGAGAACGGCCACAACACCGTCGAGGCGATCAACGCCATGCTCGATGGCCAGTCGAAGGTATTCATCGGCCTGGGCGGCAACTTCGCCCAGGCGACCCCGGACAGCCGGCGCACTCATCAAGCCTTGCGCAATTGCGCGCTGACCGTGCAGATCAGCACCAAGCTCAACCGCAGCCACCTCACCGTCGGCGGCGACGCGCTGATCCTGCCGTGCCTGGGCCGCACCGACATCGACCGCCAGGCAGAAGGCCCGCAGGCGGTGACCGTGGAAGATTCCTTCAGCATGATCCACGCGTCCTTCGGACAGTTGGAGCCCTCGTCGAAGCAGATGCGCTCCGAGCCCGCGATCATCGCCGGCATCGCCAAGGCCACCCTGGGCAACCACCCGGTGGACTGGGACGCGATGATCGCCAACTACGACCGCATCCGCGACCTGATCGCCGATACCATCCCCGGCTTCAGCGACTTCAATCGCCGCGTAGCCAATCCCGGCGGCTTCCATCTGGGCAACTCGGCCGGTTCGCGGCGCTGGAACACCGCCAGCGGCAAGGCCAACTTCCACCATCATCCGCTGCCGGCCGACCTGGTCCACGCGAAGATCCGCGAGACCGGCCAGGAGCCACACCTGATCCTGCAGACGCTGCGTTCCCACGACCAGTACAACACCACCATCTACGGCCTGGACGACCGCTACCGCGGCGTGCGCGGGCACCGCGAGGTGGTGTTCGCCAACGAGGCCGACATCCGCCGCCTGGGCTTCGAGCCCGGCGAGAAAGTAGACATGGTGTCGCTCTGGTCCGATGGCGTGGACCGCCGCGTCAGCGGCTTCACACTGCTGGCCTACGACATCCCCGCTGGTCAGGCCGCGGCCTATTACCCGGAAACCAACCCGCTGGTGCCGCTGGACAGCCACGGCGTGGGCAGCCATACGCCGACCTCGAAGTTCGTCGCTATCCGTTTCGAGAAGGCGCGGCCGAGCCTGCGGATCGTTTGATGCCCCTCACGGCGCTCCGCTGGGAGCGCCGCCTGCCTCCCGTTCGCGAGCAAGCTGTCTGGCGCGCGCGAGCGCTTCTTCCTGCGAAAAACCCGCTGGATTGGTGCCATGGCAGAAAGGGATGAAAGGTAAACTCGGAAGGACCAGGGTGATTTACGTGAAAAGCCATCATTTCAATGGCAATTTGTGAGAATCACACCTCACAAATGGAACCCCGGAATAACACTCAGACCGCCCAAAATCGAAAAAGTTCTGACCACAAATCAAATACTTGCAATATTTGATGAAAGTCGTGTTACTCGTCGGAACCCCCTTGTCAGAGCCTTCGCACGAACCGAGGATCGCTTCCAACATCCCCACAGAGAGATCCTCTCTATGAAGTACTCCTCGATGCTCCTGTTGTCTCTTGCGCTGGTCGGTGGTACCGCCTTTGCGGACGGCGACACCCGTGCCGGCGTCGGTGGCGCCCTGGGCGGGGTATTGGGCACTGCGGTCGGCCAGGCGGTCGGCGGTAGCACCGGCGCCGCCATCGGTGGCGGCCTTGGCGGTGCAGCAGGCGGCGCAATGGGCGCCCGCCACGGCAACAAGACAGAAGCCGCCATCGGCGGCGGCCTGGGCGCAGCCGGCGGCCAGGTGCTGGGCAACAAAATGGGCGGCACCACCGGTGGCCTGATCGGCGCGGCCCTCGGCGGCGGCGCAGGCGGCGCGTTGGGCAACCATTACGCCGACAGCAACCGCGATGACGACGATGACGACTACCGCGGCTACCGTCGCGCCCGTTACGACGACCATCGTCATTATGATCGCCGCTGGCACGACAACGGCCGCCACCGCGGCTGGTACAAGCACAAGCACCATCATCGCGACTGGGATTGATCCGCGGCATAACTAACCGCGATCAGTCCACGGAAACGACGACTGGCAGCCGGGCCTGATTGCCCGGCTGTTTTGTGTGCGGGACAATTCTCCCGATAATTCCTACATTCAGGTTCGCAACATGCGTAAGACTCTTTCTGTTCTGGCACTGGCCCTGCTGGCCAGCCATGCCATGGCTGACGACACCAAATCTGCCATTGGCGGCGGCGTCGGCGGCGCCCTCGGCAACGTGGTCGGCGGCGCACTGGGCGGCTCCACCGGTGCGGCCATCGGTGCTGGCGTAGGTGGTGCGGCTGGCGGCGCGATGGGCGCGAAGAACGGCAACAAGACCGAGGCAGCCATCGGTGGCGGCCTGGGTGCGGCCGGCGGCTCGGTCATTGGCAACAAGGTCGGCGGCTCCACCGGTGGCGCCATCGGCGCGGGCCTGGGTGGTGCGGCTGGCGGCGCGCTGGGCAACCACATGGCCGACAAGAACAACGACGACGATCACCACAGCAGCGGCCACAGCCACAACAAGGGCAAAGGCCACTACAAGCACAAACACAAGCATCACGACGACTGACAGATGCCCGTGTGAAAGAGCCCGCCTATTGGCGGGCTCTTTCGTTCAGGGCTTAGAGCTCAGGCGCAAGCCGGCAAGCAGGACAGCAACGCGCTCAGCTCAACTGGCGGCCGCCGCTCGATGCGCCAGTACTCACCGCCATCTTCGGTGCGCGCGAGCCAGCCACCGTCCACCAGCGCCCTTCGCAGCAGCAGATGGTCACCCAGGCATTCCTGGGCGCGCAGCCGTTCATTGAGCTCGCGCTCGTTCCAGCGCTGCCGTGCCGGTAGCCGCGACCACAGTACCCAGAGGCAGGCCTCGCGGTGGCTGTGTTTCTTCGGCCAGCGTTGCAGGCAGCCGGCATCATCGAAGTAGCGCCGCCATTGCTCGACGAGGCAGAAATCCACCACCGCTGCGAGCTCGGCTTCACGGGTGAGTCGCGTCTGCGCCTGATGGCTGGCGCGCAGTGCCTGGAAGTTGCGGAAGCCCACCGTGCGGGCGAGCAGGTTGAGCAGTTCGACATGACCGGGGCGCTCGGGCGATTCGTCGAGCTGGCGCGCCAGTGATTTCGCCAGGTCAGAGATGTCGGGGGCGTAATAGGGCAAGCGTTGCCTGGACACAGTGCAATCCTCGTTGCGTGCCAAGACCTCGCGCAGGAGGTTATCGGGGGTCGCCATTCCGATGCGGCACGGGGAAAGTGTGTCGGATCGTCAAAGGTGCGGGGAACCGCGCGGCAGGTTTAGCGCTCTCCATACGGAGGCGGCGACGCCTGGGTGAACTGCCGACCGGCGGCCAGCATAGGCCGGACGCGCCGCCCGGGACAAGCCCCGTGTCATCCCGCGAGGCTGGTATAGGCTTGCCGGGGAAGGATCACTGCCGACAAGGAGTTACTCGTGAAAGCTCTCGCTGCCGCCGGACTGCTGCTGACGCTTGGCGCCGCGCAGACCGCGTACGCCGGGGACTGGCAGGTCTGCCAGCTGGAAGTGGAAATCACCGGAGCACTGAAGCTGCCCGTGCGCGGGCTGGAAGGCCGGGTCGCATCGGCCAAGCCGCGCTCGGCGGGTACCGAGTGCCCGAGCCCGGGCGAGGTCATCGCCTTCGAACCGGAAAGCGCCGACTGGCAGAGCCGCATCCCACGCCAGCACTGGCCTGCGGCCGGGCAACGGGTGTGGATGCGCTACCAGTACCTGGACGGCATCTGCAAGGGCGACGGCAACAGCCGGCCCTGCCGCATCGAGCATTACCCGATGGGCTGGTGAGACGCCCGCCCCTACCTGGAAACTCCTGCGCCGGGGCTCCCCTCTCCCCCGCCCTCTCCCTGAAGGGAGAGGGAGTCGTCCGATGCCGTCGGTCAGCTCGGTGCTTCGCTTGATGCCAATCAGTCCCCTCACCCTTCAGGGAGAGGGAAACACAGGCACGGACTTTCCGAAGAAGACAGCAGGGTGGGGCCTTGCAGAGCGGTGCGAATCAGCCGCGAACCAGCACTTCCATCGCCTCGCGCAGCGGCGCCGGAATCGATACCGGCCGGTTGCTCGCCCGATCCACGAACACGTGCACGAACTTGCCCGCCGCGCAGGCCAGTTCATCACCCTCACGGAAGATCGCCAGTTCGTACTGCACCGAGCTGTTGCCCAGCTTGCCGACCCGCAGGCCGACCTCGATGCGCTCGGGGAAGGCCACCGGCGCGAAGTAGTCGCAGCTGGAACTGACCACGAAACCCACCACGTCGCCGTCGTGGATATCCAGGCCGCCGCGCTCGATCAGGTAGGTATTCACCGCCGTGTCGAAGAAGCCGTAGTAGGTCACGTTGTTTACATGGCCGTAGATGTCGTTGTCGTGCCAACGCGTGGTGATCGGCTGGAAGTGCGCGTAATCGGCGCGGCTGGGGTGCTGTTCGCTCATCGGGTTCTCAGAAGGCGGCTCGATAGATAGCCAGCGCGTCGCTCTCGCTGACTTCGCGGGGATTATTCACCAGCAGGCGCTGCTGCAGCATCGCATCGGCGGCCAGGCGCGGCAGGCTGTCCTCCGGCACGCCGGCATCACGCAGGCGCGATGGCAGGCCGCTGCGCGGGCTGAGGTCGGCGAGTTCGGCGATGAACTGCTCAGTGCGATCAGCATTGCTGCGCAGGCGCTCACCCAGTAGCAGCGGCGCCAGCTCGGCGTAAAGCGGGCCGGCGTTGGGCGCATTGAAGCGGATCACCTCGGGCAGAACCAGCGCGTTGCTCAGGCCGTGGGGAATATGGAAGTGCCCGCCCAGCGGATAGGCCAGCGCGTGCACGGCCGCCACCGGGGCGTTGGCGAAGGCCTGCCCGGCGAGACAGGCGCCCAGCAGCATGGCCTGGCGTGCCTCGCGGTTGCGACCGTTGTGCACCGCCTCGTCGAGGTTCAGCGCCAGCAGGCGCAGGGCCTCGCGGGCCAGCAGGTCGGACAGCGGATTCTTCTTCAGCTTGCTGGTATACGCCTCGATGGCATGAACCATGGCGTCGATGCCGGTAGCTGCGGTGACCGCCGGCGGCAGGCCGAGGGTGAGGTCGGCGTCGAGCACAGCCAGGTCCGGCAGCAGGTGCGGGCTGACCACGCCCATCTTGGTGGTCTCGCCGGTGGTGACGATGGCAATCGGCGTGACTTCCGAACCGGTGCCGGCGGTAGTCGGCACCTGGATCAGTGGCAGTCGCGGGCCACGGGCGTTGCCGACGCCGAAGACATCCTTCAGGCCCTGTGACGCCAGCGGGTGGGCCAGCAGCGCGACCAGTTTGGCGACATCCATCGAGCTGCCGCCGCCAAAGCCGATGACCAGCTGCGCGGCCATCCTGCGCGCCTGGTCAGAGGCTTCCAGCACGATGCTTTCCGGCGGGTCGGCCAGCACCTGATCGAAGACTTCCACCGCCACGCCGGCCGCAGCGAAGCCCGGCAGCACGCCCTCGAGCATGTTCAGGCGGGTGATGCCGGGGTCGGTGACGATGAGCACGCGCTGGGCTCCGCGCTCGCGGCAGAGCTCACCCAGGCGGGCGGCGGAACCACTTTCGCAGAGAATCTGCGCCGTGGTGGCGAAGCTGAAAGGCTGCATGACGGTCCCCGGTCTTGTCGTTGTAGTGCGGAAAATCCGTTGGCCGCTGCTCGGCGGCCAGCCGGGGGAGCATAGCAATGGGATGCAGCCCTATGGAACCTTGTACCGCCAGGCGAAACGGTTATTCACCGAGTGAATGGTTTAGCCGTTTATGGGCGTTGGATCGCTGAAGCTCGCTCCTATGAAGAGCTCGCAGCCAAGGCCAGGCCGCGCGGAAACAAAAAAGGCCGGCATTGCGCCGGCCTTTACTTCATCGAGGACAGGTCAGACAGCGACCGGTGCCTTGATGTGCGGGTGAGCTTCGTAGCCGACCAGCTCGAAGTCCTCGAAGCGGAAGTCGAACAGGTCCTTTACCTCGGGGTTGATCTTCATGGTGGGCAGCGGCAGCGGCTGGCGGGTCAGCTGCAGGTCGGCCTGCTCCAGGTGGTTGGCGTACAGGTGGCAATCGCCACCGGTCCAGATGAACTCGCCCGGTTGCAGCCCGGCAACCTGCGCCACCATCAGGGTCAGCAGCGCGTAGCTGGCGATGTTGAAGGGCACGCCGAGGAAGATGTCGGCCGAACGCTGGTACAGCTGGCAGCTGAGCTTGCCGTCGGCCACATAGAACTGGAACAGCGCGTGGCACGGCGGCAGGGCCATTTCGTCGATCAACGCAGGGTTCCAGGCGGAGACGATCAGGCGGCGCGAGTCCGGGTTCTTCTTCAGCATCTCCATCAGGTTGGCGATCTGGTCGATGTGGCGGCCGTCCGGCGCCGGCCAGGAGCGCCATTGGTAGCCGTAGACCGGCCCCAGGTCGCCGTTCTCGTCTGCCCATTCGTCCCAGATCGAAACACCGTTTTCCTTCAGGTAGGCGATGTTGGTCGAACCTTTGAGGAACCACAGCAGCTCATGGACGATCGATTTGAGGTGGCACTTCTTGGTGGTCACCAGCGGGAAGCCTTCGGCGAGGTCGAAGCGCATCTGGTGGCCGAACACGCTGTAGGTGCCGGTGCCGGTGCGATCGCTCTTGAAGGTGCCATGTTCGCGCACGTGGCGCATGAGGTCGAGGTACTGTTTCATCGCTGCGGTTTCACCCAAAAGCCAGTCGATGGGCTCTGCGGCGCGGCTCCGGGGTGGGCCGCCGGCAGAACCAATCGCCCGGCAGAATCTGAACAAGCGGCAATACTAAGGGCCTGGGCACGCTATCGCCAGTCCGACCGACAGACCGGCGACGCGGCCGATGGAAGCATCCAGCGCCAGTATTCAAGCGGCGACAGACCGCGCTCCCCAACCGTTCGCCTGTTGCAAGAGAGGTTGTCATGTCCGAGGCACCACTGCCCGCCTTTCCCCTTTCGCGCCGACGCCTGCTGGCGGTGGCCTGCGCCAGCGCCGCCCTTGGCAGCGTGCTGCTCAGCCCTGCCGCGCACACCTGGGCCGCGCTGACACCCCAGGCCGAGAAGGAGCTCGAAGGCTTCATGACCCTCTCCCAGCGCCTCACCGGGCGCAGCAATCTCGATCCACGTATCGGCCAGCGGCTGTTCCAGGCCCTGGCGCAGCGCGACACCGCGCTCAAGCAGAGCCTGGCCGAGCTGCTCGAGCGGCTGGGCGACGCGCCGGACAGCTGGAATGAGCGCCAGCAGTGGCTGGCCCGGCAGATACTCGGCGGCTGGTACCTGGGGCAGGTCGGCGATGACACCAGCGCCACGGTCGTCACCTACGAGCAGGCGCTGATGTTCCGCGCGGTGGACGATGTACTAGTGATCCGCAGCTACTGCCCGAACAAGCCGGGCTTCTGGGCGGCGCAGCCCACCGAGCGGGGGGCATGAGCATGGCCGAGACGCAACGCGCGGATTTCGTGGTGGTCGGCTCCGGTGTGGCCGGCGCCCTGGTCGCCCATCAGCTGGCACTGGCCGGCAAGGACGTGCTGATCCTCGAAGCCGGCCCGCGCATGGGCCGCTGGGAGATCGTCGAGCGCTTCCGGAACCAGGCGGACAAATCCGACAACCAGGCGCCTTACCCATCCAGCCCGCACGCGCCGCATCCGCAGTTCAAGCCGGACAACCACTACCTGATCCAGAAGGGCGAACACCCCTACGACGTGCAGTACATCCGCGCCGTGGGCGGCACCACCTGGCACTGGGCGGCGTCCGCCTGGCGCTTCCTGCCCAACGACTTCAAGCTGCGCAGCCTCTACGGCGTGGGCCGCGACTGGCCCATCGAATACGCCGAGCTCGAGCCCTGGTACCAACGCGCCGAGGAGGAACTGGGCGTCTGGGGCCCCGGCGACGAAGAGCTCGACTCGCCCCGCAGCCAGCCCTACCCGATGCCGCCGCTGCCATTGTCGTGGAATGAGCAGCGCATCAAGACCCTGCTCAACGCCAACGACTACCGCGTGGTCACCGAGCCGGTGGCGCGCAACAGCCGCCCCTACGATGGCCGGCCGACTTGCTGCGGCAACAACAACTGCATGCCGATCTGCCCCATCGGCGCCATGTACAACGGCATCGTCCACGTCGAGAAGGCCGAGGCCGCTGGCGCGCGGCTGGTCGAGAACGCCGTGGTGTTCAAGCTGGAGAAAGGCGACGGCGGCAAGATAGTCGCGGCGCTGTACAAGGACCCGCAGGGCAACGAGATGCGCGTCGAGGGCGATACCTTCATCCTCGCCGCCAACGGCATCGAGACGCCCAAGCTGATGCTGATGTCCGAGGTCGGCAACAGCTCGGACATGGTCGGCCGCAACCTCATGGACCACCCCGGCACCGCCGTGCAGTTCTATGCCGACGAGAAGCTCTGGCCGGGGCGCGGGCCGCAGGAGATGACCTCCATGGTGGGCTTCCGCGATGGCGCCTTCCGCAGCGAATACGCCTCGAAGAAGATCCACCTGTCCAACCTCTCGCGCACCGACCAGGTGGCAGCCGAGCTGATCCGCCACGGGCCGCTGCTACTTGGCCATGACCTGGAAGCGAAGATTCGCGACCGCGCCGCGCGTTTCGTGCGCTTCGACAGCTTCCACGAAATCCTCCCGCACCCGGAGAACCGCATCGTGCCCAGCGCCACCGAACGCGACGCGGCGGGCATCCCCAAGCCCGAGTTCACCTATGCAATGGACAACTACGTGCGCAAGAGCGCGGTGCACACCCGCGAGGTCTATGCCCACGCGGCCAAACTGCTGGGCGGCGAAGAGGTGCAGTTCGACGACAGCTTCGCCAACAACAACCACATCACCGGCACCGTACTGATGGGCGCAGACCCGAAGGACTCGGTGGTGGATACCCAGTGCCGCAGCCACGACCACCCCAACCTGTTCATCGCCAGCAGCGGCGTAATGCCCACCGTCGGCTCGGTGAACTGCACCCTGACCATCGCCGCCCTGGCCCTGCGCCTGGCCGACCACCTGAAGCGGGAGGCCAAGGCATGAAGCGCTTCCTGCTGCTCGCCCTGCTGGCTGCACCGCTGGCCGCCCATGCCGCCAAGGCACTTGACCCTGCGCCGACGGAGTTGCTGCAACGCGGCGAATACCTGTCCCGCGCTGGCGACTGTGCGGCCTGCCATACCGCGCCCGGCGGCAAACCCTTCGCCGGCGGCCTGCCGCTGGCCACGCCGCTAGGGGCGGTGTACTCCACCAACATCACCCCCGACCCGAAGACCGGCATCGGCAGCTACAGCTACGACGACTTCGCCCGTGCCGTGCGCGAAGGCGTGGCCAAGGGCGGCACACGGCTCTACCCGGCGATGCCCTACACCGCCTACTCGAAGATCACCGACGAGGACATGAAGGCGCTCTACGCCTGGTTCCTCGAAGGCGGCGTGCAGGCCGTCGCGCAGCCCAACCAGGATTCCGACATCGTCTGGCCGCTGAACATGCGCTGGCCGCTGGCAATCTGGAACCTGCTGTTCCACGAAGACGCGGTCTACCAGAACAACCCGAAGCAGAGCCCAGCCTGGAACCGTGGTGCCTATCTGGTCCAGGGCCTGGCCCACTGTGGCACCTGCCATACGCCGCGCGGCATGGCCTTCCAGGAGAAGGCCACGGACGAGCGCGGCGCCGGCTTCCTCGCCGGCGCCGCGCTGGGCGGCTGGCACGCCTTCAACATCACCCCCGACACCCACAGCGGCATCGGCGGCTGGAGCGACGCGGAGATCGTTCAGTACCTGAAGACCGGCCGTCTCCCGGGCAAGGCGCAGGCCGCCGGACCCATGGCCGAGGCAGTGGAACACAGCTTCCAGTACATGACCGACGCCGACCTGCAGGCCATCGCCAGCTACCTGCGCAGTGTGCCGGAGGTCAGCGATGGCGAACGCAAGGCCCGCTTCGCCTGGGGACAACCGGCGGACGATGTGGCCACCCTGCGCGGCCAGGACTTCGCCGCGCAAAAGCACGACGACGGCGCCCGCCTCTACCTCGGCAATTGCGCCAGCTGCCACTCCTGGAGCGGCGAAGGAGTGAAGGACGGCTACTACCCGATGTTGCTGAAGAACAGCGCAGTGGGCGCCCTGCAGCCGGACAATCTGGTGCAGGTGGTGCTCGGCGGCGTGCACCGCAAGGTAGACAATGAGGACGTGTTCATGCCCGGCTTTGCTGGCACGCTGAACGACGAGCAGATCGCCGCTCTGGTGAATTACCTCACCGCGCAGTTCGGCAATCCCGACGTGAAAGTCGACAGCGCAAGGGTCGCCGAGATTCGCCAACCCTGATTCTTCCATCGTGGCGGGCCGCCAGCTCCCAAGGAAGGCAGCCTACCCGCGTTGACAGCACCCACCGGCTCGCGGAAGCTCCGTTACCCACGGAGTCGCCGCGGAAAATGGATGTCCATGCCTCACAAGACCAAGAAGCCTCGCCCCGTCGCTCCCGCCGCCGCGCAGCCCACCGGGCTTCGCCGCACCTGGCTCGCCGCTGTCGCCGGGGTTCTGCTTCTGGCTACCATCGGGGCGTGGATCTGGGTCGAGCAGGACAATGGCGTGCAACTGCCCAGCGGCCATCCACCGATCCCGGCCACCACGCCCAAGGCTTCTGTCCCGACACCGGCGGTGCAGCCCGCACAACTGGTCGATGAATCCACCTGCGCCGGCTGCCACCAGTCGCAGCTCAAGGACTGGCAGGGCTCGCATCACCAGCAGGCGATGAAGCCGGCCACTGAAGGCAACGTGCTGGGCGACTTTGCCGATGTGACCTTCAAGGGCGAAACCGAGACCAGCCGCTTCTTCCGCAAGGACGGTGAGTACTGGGTCAACACCCCCGGCGCCGACGGCAAGCCGGCGGACTTCAAGGTCGCCTACACCTTCGGCTTCGAACCGCTGCAGCAGTATCTTCTGGCGTATCCTGGCGGTCGCCTGCAGGCCCTCGGCGTCGCCTGGGATAGCCGCAAGCACCAGTGGTTCCAGCTGATGCCCGGCCAGCGCATCGACTTCAAGGACGAACTGCACTGGACCCGCCCCGCGCAGAACGCCAACTTCATGTGCGTCGAGTGCCACACCACCGGTTTCAAGCGCAACTACGACGCAAAAACCGACACTTTCGCCAGCCACTGGAACAGCCTCGGCGTCGGCTGCCAGGCCTGCCACGGGCCGGCGTCGAAGCACCTGGAGTGGGCGCGGAAGCCCGACCGCGACGTCGCGAAGGGCTTTGACGTGCCGCTGCAGAACGCCAGCCAGAGCACCATCGTCGAGACCTGCGCGCGCTGCCACGCCCGCCGCGCACCGCTGGGCGACGGCTACCAGAACCAGCACCGCTTCATGGACAATTACCTGCCCAGCCCCCTGACCCGCGAACTCTACGAGATCGACGGCAAGATCAAGGACGAAGTCTTCGAATGGGGCTCCTTCACCCAGAGCAAGATGTTCGCCAAGGGCGTGCAGTGCACCGACTGCCACAACCCCCACAGCGGCGAGCTGAAAGCTCCGGGCAACGGCGTCTGCCTGCAATGCCACAACACCGCCGGCAAGGCGGTGCGCCCGCAGATCGATGGCAAGGGCCTGCAGGCGAAGAACTACGACTCCCCCGAGCACACCCACCACGAGCCCGGCACCCCTGGCGCGCAGTGCACGTCCTGCCACATGCCGGGCCGCTACTATATGGTCAACGACTACCGCCACGACCATGGATTCACCCTGCCCAATCCGGCGCACGCCCGACGTATCGGTGC
This sequence comes from Pseudomonas sp. PDM18, assembly GCF_014852585.1. GTDB lineage: Bacteria > Pseudomonadota > Gammaproteobacteria > Pseudomonadales > Pseudomonadaceae > Pseudomonas. Next base: position 98,797 of record NZ_JACVBX010000005.1, read on the forward strand.
ACCGGATGCCTGCCTGGCCTGCCACAAGGACACCCCGGCGAAGAAGATCAGCGACCAGTTCCGCCAGTGGTACGCCAGCGAACTGCCGACCAAGGCCAACGCCTCCAGCAACCCCGTCCCGCGTTATGACGACACCCTGTGGAAAGCCCGCAATGGCAAGCCCGGCGCCTCCCGCGCCCTGCATCTGCTGCTGGCGGACACCAGCCTGCCAGCGATCCGCCGCGCCACGCTGATCGCCGAGCTGCCCAGCTACCCCAGCCAGCGTTCGCTGGAGCTGGCGGCGCTGGCCCTGAAGGATGCCGATCCGCAGGTGCGTACCGCGGCGGTCAACGTGCTCCTTGCGCTCGCCAACGGTCCGCAACAGGGCCTGGTGCTGCCGACGCTGCTGGCGCCTCTGCTGGACGATCCGATCCGCGCCGTGCGCATCGCCGCCGCCTGGCAACTGGCGCAGTTGCCGCCGCAGACCCGCGCCGGCCTCGACGCCGCGCTGGAGAAAGGTCTGAACGAATACGAAGAGGTGCAGAACGACCTGAGCGAGCGCGCCGAGGCGAACCTCAACCTCGCCATGCTCTACCAGCGCACCAACCGAGCGGAAAAAGTGGAGCCGGCGCTGCGCGCAGCCATCGCCCGCAACCCGGCGTTCCTGCCCGCCACGGTCACCCTGATCCAGTGGCTGGAGGCCAACGGGCGCCAGGCCGACGCTCGCCAGCTGCTCGACCAGGCCTTGCGCCAGAACCCTGCGTCCGGGCTGCTGCACCACGTCAACGGCCTGTCCCTGGTCCGCCAGGGGCAGCGTCCGCAGGCCCTGAAGGAGCTGCGCGAGGCGGTGCGCCTGGCCCCGGAGGACGACCAGTTCCGCTATGTGCTGGCCATCGCCCTGCACGACAGCGGTGATGCCGATGGCGCCTGCCACGAGCTGGAAGCGCTGCTGCAGAAGCACCCAGCCAACCGCGCGGCGCGCATGGTGCTGCTCGACTACCTGCGGGAGTCCGGGCAGTTCCAGAAGGTTCAGCAACTCACGGCGGAGCTGGAGCAGCAGAACCCGGACGATCCGTCGCTCAAGCGCGAGTGACGGCTCCGAAGACAGGGGGCTTCGACAACAGACATTTCCGACGACAGGAGGGAACCGGGGAATATTCCGACGCTCTGAGTGGCGCGCAATCACTCAAGGAACCATCATGCGTCGCCGTTTTGTCCCTGCTGTCGTAGCCCTCACCCTGCTCCCCCTTACCTGTGCCATGGCCGAAGATCGCGACTTCTGGCGCTCGGTCCTGACCTCCGGCGCCACCACCGCCTCGAGCTACCTGACCAGCCGTGACGACCACAAGCTGATCGGTCCGGCCCAGGACGACGCCGCCAGTTTCATCGCCACTGACGGCGCCATCCGCGGCCCTTACCTGGAAGCCACGCTGCAGCAGATGCGCAGCGCCGACCCGGCCCTGGCGCAAGCCAGCGACGCCGAGCTGGCCTCGGCGATCCTCGCCGCCCAGCGCTGATCGAAACGGTCTGCGCGGGCGACCGCTCGCGCACACCGCTGCAGGAAAGTTGGAACTCCCGCGAGCCGCCGCGCCTCTCACCTGTACACGGACCTTGCGGAGGTGTACCCGATGCGTACCGCGAAACTGGCCACGGCCTTTGCCCTGATCGCCCTGCCCGCTGCCTCGGCCATGGCCGACGGCGACTTCTGGCGCGACGTCATCTCGTCCGGCGCCACCACCGCGTCGACCTACCTGACCTTCAAGCACGACAAGCTGATAATCGCCGCCCAGGACGATGCGAGCGCCTTCGTCGCCAGTGACGGCGCGATTCGCGGCCCCTACCTGGAAGCCGCCCTCACCCGCCTGCGCAGCGACGACGCCGCGCTGCAGGATCGCAGCGACATGGAACTGGCCAACGCCATCCTCGTCCGCCGCGATGACGCACCCGCCCAGTGACACCCAGCGGCGCGGCCCGTGGCGTTCGCCGCGAGCCACGCCAGGCGGTGCAGGCTGTGTTCTACTGACACTCCGCCTACGACACGGAGTGTCCCATGAACGATCCCATCCAGCCGTTGAAGATCACCCTGATCCTGCTGATCGTCAGTGAAGGTTTCTGGCTGCTCAGCCGCCTGCTCAGCGTGGTCGGCCTCGAGATCTATTCACTGCTGCCCTCGGCCGTCTACAACCTGATCGGCATGCTCAGCAATGTACTGATGATCCTGCTGTTCGTGTTCCTGATCCGCCTGATCGGCCGCTTGCAGCTCAAGCCCTGACGCCGCTCCTGCAAGCTGGCTCCGGCCTCACCCTTGTCGTAGGAGCGGACTCCGTCCGCGATTGGCATCCGGCGCGATGCGAACCCATCGCGGACAAAGTCCGCTCCTACACCAGCCGGTCAATACCGGAACATCTCTGTAGGAGCGAGCTTGCTCGCGAACCAGCCCAGCGCCGGCGCCGCACGGGAAATCTGTTCGCGAGCAAGCTCGCTCCTACGAAAAGCCCAATGAAAAAGCCGCCCGAGGGCGGCTTTTTCATTCAGCGCACAGTCACTTCAGCGCACGGCTCACTCGCGGTAGTCGTCCACCGGCACGCAGGCGCAGAACAGGTTGCGGTCGCCGTAGACGTTGTCCACGCGGTTCACCGCCGGCCAGTACTTGAAGGCGCGGGTGTGCTCGGTCGGGGTCACCGCTTCGGCGATCTGGTAGGGGCGGTCCCACAGCCCGGTGACGTCCGCCAGGGTGTGCGGCGCGCGCTTGAGCGGGTTGTCCTCGGCCGGCCATTCGCCGGTCTCGACCTTGGCGATCTCCGCACGGATCGACAGCATCGCCTCGATGAAGCGGTCCAGCTCGTGCTTGGACTCGCTCTCGGTGGGCTCCACCATCAGCGTGCCGGGCACCGGGAAGGACATGGTCGGCGCGTGGAAGCCGTAGTCCATCAGGCGCTTGGCCACGTCCTCCTCGCTGATCCCGGTCTGCGCCTTGAGCGGGCGCAGGTCGAGGATGCACTCGTGGGCAACACGCTCGTTACGGCCACGGTAGAGCACCGGGAAAGCGCCATCGAGCTGCTGCGCGAGGTAGTTGGCGTTGAGGATCGCCACTTCGGTGGCGTCGGCCAGCTGCGGGCCCATCATGGCGATGTACATCCAGCTGATCGGCAGGATGCTCGCGCTGCCCCAGGGCGCGGCGCTCACCGCGCCATTCAGCGGGTTCGGGCCTTCGATGCGGATCACCGGGTGGTTGGCGACGAAGGGCGCGAGGTGCTTCTTCACGCCGATCGGGCCCATGCCCGGGCCGCCACCGCCGTGGGGAATGCAGAAGGTCTTGTGCAGGTTCATGTGCGACACGTCGGCACCGATGTCCGCCGGGCGCGCCAGGCCGACCTGGGCGTTGAGGTTGGCGCCGTCCATGTAGACCTGGCCACCGTGGCTGTGGATTACCTCGCAGATTTCGCGGATGCCTTCCTCGTACACGCCGTGGGTCGACGGATAGGTGATCATCAGGCAGGACAGCTGCTCGCCGGCTTCGGCTGCCTTGCGCTTGAGGTCCTCCAGGTCGACGTTGCCGCCCTTGTCGCACTCGACGATGACCACGCGCATGCTCGCCATGATCGCCGAGGCCGGGTTGGTGCCGTGGGCCGAGGACGGGATCAGGCAGATGTTGCGGTGCGCACCGCCACGGCTCTCGTGGTACTTGCGGATCGCCAGCAGGCCGGCGTACTCGCCCTGGGCGCCGGAGTTGGGCTGCATGCAGATGGCGTCGAAACCGGTGATCGCGCACAGCCAGCTTTCCAGCTCCTCGATCATCAGTCGGTAGCCCTCGGCCTGCTCGCGCGGCACGAAGGGGTGCAGGCTGGCGAACTCCGGCCAGGTGATCGGGATCATCTCGCTGGTGGCGTTGAGCTTCATGGTGCAGGAGCCCAGCGGGATCATCGACTGGTTCAGCGCCAGGTCCTTGCCTTCGAGCTGGCGCAGGTAGCGCAGCATCTCGGTTTCGCTGTGGTGGCGGTTGAACACCGGGTGGCTCAGGTAGGCGCTGCTGCGCTGCAGGGCGGCCGGGATGCCGTCGGCAATCTTGCCGGCATCGAGCTGGGCGACGTCCAGGCCGTGGCCGGCACCGAGGATGATGTCGAACAGGCCGGCGAGGGTCGCGGCGCTCGTGGTTTCGTCCAGGCTCACGCCCAGGCGGTCTTCACCGACGATGCGCAGATTCACACGGGCGGCGCGAGCGCGCTCGACGATGGCCTGCTGGCCGGCGCCGACATCCAGGGTCAGGGTGTCGAAGAAGTGCTGGTTGACGATCTTCACGCCCTTGGCGGCGAGGCCGGCGGCCAGCACCGAAGTCAGGCGGTGCACGCGCTGGGCGATGCGTTTCAGGCCCTGCGGGCCGTGGTAAACGGCGTACAGGCTGGCGATGTTGGCCAGCAGCACCTGCGAGGTACAGACGTTGGAGTTGGCCTTCTCGCGGCGGATGTGCTGCTCACGGGTCTGCAGCGCCATGCGCAGCGCGGTGTTGCCACGGGCGTCCTTGGATACGCCGATGATCCGACCGGGCATGGCGCGCTTGTAGTCATCACGGCAGGCGAAGAAGGCCGCGTGCGGGCCGCCGTAGCCCATGGGCACGCCGAAGCGCTGGGCACTGCCCAGCACCACGTCAGCGCCCAGCTCGCCCGGCGGGGTGAGCAGCAGCAGCGCGAGCAGGTCGCTGGCGACGCAGGCGATGGCCTGCTGGGCATGCAGCGCGTCGATAACCGCGCGCAGGTCACGGATTTCGCCACGGGTGTCCGGGTATTGCAGCAGCGCGCCAAACACGGCGTGCTGGCCGAGGTTGTCCACCTCGTCGACCACCACGTCGAAGCCGAAGGCTTCGGCGCGGGTCTGCACCACGGAGATGGTCTGCGGGTGGCAATGCACGTCGACGAAGAACAGGTTGCTCTTGGCCTTGGCCACGCGCTTGGCCAGGGCCATCGCCTCGGCGGCGGCGGTAGCCTCGTCGAGCAGCGAGGCGCTGGCGAGGTCCAGGCCGGTGAGGTCGATGGTCATCTGCTGGAAGTTCAGCAGGGATTCGAGACGGCCCTGGGCGATCTCCGGCTGGTACGGGGTGTAGGCGGTGTACCAGCCCGGATTCTCCAGCACGTTGCGCAGGATGACGGTCGGAGTCAACGTGCCGTAGTAGCCGGTGCCGATCAGGCTCGTCCACAGCTCGTTCTGCTGCGCGTAACCCTTCAGCTTGGCCAGCGCGCCCTGTTCGTCGAGGGCGGTCGGCAGGTCCAGCGGCCGGTTCAGGCGGATCGCCGGGGGCACCGTCTGCACGATCAGGTCGTCGCGGTTGCCGAGCCCGAGGGTCTCGAGCATAGCTTGCTGCTCGGCGGCGTCGGGGCCCAGGTGACGGGCGAGGAAGGCATCAGGCTGGTGCAGCTGGGAAAGCGAAGGGGTGTTCGACATGGCCACGGTCTCGAAAGGGTCGTTCCCTAAAAAGAACAGGCCCCGACGAGTCGAGGCCTGTGTTTACAGCAGTGTCTTACGCGTCGGCGTCGCTGGCAGCGCGGTAGCCGGCGGCGTCGAGGAGCTTGTCCAGCTCGGCCGGGTTGCTCGGCTTGAGCTTGAAGAACCAGGAACCGTACGGGTCGTTGTTCACTTCTTCGGGGGTGTCGGCCAGCACGTCGTTGACGGCAATGACTTCGCCGCCCACCGGGGCGTAGATGTCCGAAGCGGCTTTCACCGACTCGACGACACCAGCTTCCTGGCCGGCGGCGAGGGTCTTGCCCACTTCCGGCAGTTCGACGAAGACCACGTCACCCAGGGCTTCCTGGGCATGGTCGGAAATGCCCACGGTCACGGTACCGTCGGCTTCCAGGCGCGCCCACTCGTGGCTGGCGGCATAACGCAGGTCGGCGGGGATATTGCTCATCTTGTTGTTCCTCGAGGACTGGGCGACGGGCGGCGATGCCGCCCTCTTCTAAGTTAGATCATGCAATTTAGATCAGGGCTTTGCCATGACGCACGAAATTCGGCTGAACGACGCGGACCGGGTACCACTTGCCACGGATTTCCACTTCGGCGCGGTCGCCGGTGGCCGCCGGCACGCGGGCCAGGGCAATGGACTTGCCGAGCGTGGGGGAGAAACTGCCGCTGGTGATCTCGCCGTCGCCGACGCCGGCAACGCGAACCACCTGGTGGGCGCGCAGCACGCCGCGCTCTTCCAGCACCAGGCCGACCAGCTTGGGCGCATCGCCGGCAGCCTTCTGCGCTTCCAGGGCCTTGCGGCCGATGAAGTCGCGGGCTTCGGGTTCCCAGGCAATGGTCCAACCCATGTTGGCAGCCAGCGGGGTGACGTCTTCGTCCATGTCCTGGCCGTAGAGATTCATCCCGGCTTCCAGGCGAAGGGTATCGCGTGCGCCCAGGCCCGCCGGGGCAATACCGGCGCCGACCAGGTCGTTGAGGAAGCCTTGCGCCTCGACGGCCGGCAGCATGATTTCCAGGCCGTCCTCGCCGGTGTACCCGGTACGGGCGATGAACCAGTCACCGTCGGCCTTGCCTTGGAAGGGCTTGAGTTCGCGGATCAGCGCGGCGCGGGAGGGCGTGACCAGCTCGGCGGTCTTCTCGCGGGCGTTGGGGCCCTGCACGGCCAGCATCGCCAGGTCCGGGCGTTCGGTCAGGGTGACGTCGAAGCCTTCGGTGTGGGCCTGCATCCAGGCCATGTCCTTGTCGCGGGTGGAGGCGTTGACCACCACGCGGTAGCCGTACACGCCGAGGTAGACGATCAAGTCGTCGACCACCCCGCCGCGTTCGTTGAGCATGCCGCTGTACAGCGCCTTGCCCGGAACCTGAAGTCGCTCGACGTCGTTGGCCAGGAGTCGCTGCAGGTATTCCTTGGCCTGCGGACCGGTGACGTCGACCACAGTCATGTGGGAAACGTCGAACACGCCGCAATCGCGACGTACCTGGTGGTGCTCTTCGACTTGCGAGCCGTAGTGCAACGGCATGTCCCAACCGCCGAAATCGACGATCTTGGCGCCGAGGGCGACGTGCAAATCATAGAGCGGCGTGCGCTGTCCCATGGGTGTTCTCCTTCCGGGCGAGGCGGGTGCGGAGCGCGAGTACGGCCCGCACGAAACGCGCGCATTGTAGTCGCATGGCAGGACTCTGGACAGCTTGTCCGACGGCCGATTCTCAGGAACGCGAAGAGCCGCTCTGGCGCGCGGACCGACGGATCAGGCCGATCACCGGGAATAATCCCACAAGCACCAGCGTCAGCGCCGGCAACGCCGCTCGGGCCCACTCCCCTTCGCTGGTCATCTCGAAGACGCGCACCGCCAACGTGTCCCAGCCAAACGGGCGCATCAGCAGGGTCGCCGGCATTTCCTTGAGCACGTCGACGAATACCAGCAGCGCGGCGCTCAGAGCACCCGGCAGCAGCAGCGGCAGGTAGACGCGCAGGAACAGGCCGACGCTGCCGACACCCAGGCTGCGAGAAGCCTCCGGAAGCGACGGGCGAATTCTCGCCAACGCACCCTCGAGCGGGTTGTAGGCCACCGCCATGAAGCGGATCAGGTAGGCCACCAGCAGCGCCCCGAGGCTGCCCAGCAGCAGCGGCTTGCCGGCACCCCCGAGCGTGCTGGAGAGCGGGATCACCGCGTGATTGTCCAGCCAGCTGAAGGCCAGCATGATCGCCACCGCCAGCACCGAGCCGGGTAGCGCGTAGCCAAGGTTGGAAATGCCGACTGCCGAGCGCACCGCCGGCGTCGGCGACAGGCGACGGGCGAAGGCCAGCAGGAGCGCGACAGCCACCGTCAGCACGGCCGCGAAGCCTCCGAGGTAAAGGCTGTGCAGGATCAGGCCCCAGTAGCGCTCGTCGAGGTCGAAGCGGCCTTTCTGCCAGACCCAGACCAGCAGCTGCAGCACCGGGATGACAAAGGCGCAGGCGAAGACCAGCAGGCACCAGGCACTGGCGGCGAGAGCCTTCCAGCCGTACAGCCGGTATAACGCGGAGCCGCGCGGCCGCTCATTGGGCGCGCCGCTGCGGCCACGGCTGTAGCGCTCACCCAGCAGCACCAGCATGACGAAAAGCAGCAGCAGGCTGGCCAGTTGGGTCGCGCTGGAGAGGCTGTAGAAGCCGTACCAGGTCTTGTAGACCGCAGTGGTGAAGGTATCGAAGTTGAACACCGACACCGTGCCGAAATCTGCCAGGGTCTCCATGATCGCCAGCGCCAGCCCGGCGCCGATGGCCGGCCGCGCCATCGGCAGGGCAACGCGCCAGAAGGCCGCCAGCGGCGACAGCCCGAGCACCCGCGCCGCCTCCATCAAGCCGCGCCCCTGGGCGAGGAAGGCGGTGCGCGCGAGCAGATAAACATAGGGATAGAAGACCAGCACCAGCACCGTGATCACCCCACCGGTGGAGCGCACCCGCGGCAGCCGCAAGCCGCTGCCGAACCATTCGCGCAGCAGCGTCTGCACGGGGCCGGAGAAGTCCAGCAGGCCGACGAAGACGAACGCCAGAACGTACGCCGGCACCGCGAAGGGCAGCATCAGCGCCCAGTCCAGCCAGCGTCGGCCGGGGAACTCGCAGAGGCTGGTGAGCCAGGCGAGGCTGATACCCAGTACGGTCACGCCGACGCCCACACCTGCCACCAAAACCAGGGTATTGCCCAGCAGGCGCATCATCTGGGTTTCCCACAAGTGCGACCAGATTTCGCGGTCGATCTGGGCCCAGCTCAGCAACAGGACGCTGATGGGCAGCAGGACCAGCGCGGCGACGGCGAAAGTGATGAGGTTCCAGCGATTGGCGCGCATGCGTCGGTGCATCCAGACTTCAAGTGACGTTCACGGGGGACGCGTCCGATTCGGTTACGGAAACTTCCAACGTTGAACTCGAATTCGCCCGATCCTCAGAAGACAGGGATAAAGCACAAGGTACTGCGGTCGAATCCGCCACTTTGCCACTCCCCTGCCCAAGGAAAAAGCCCATGCCAGCCCTCCGCACCCTGCCTGCCCTGTTCCTCGTCGCCCTTTGCGGGCCGGCGTTTGCCGACGACGCCCCAACGCCCATCGAAGGTTGCCTGGACCTCGCCTCGCGCTCCTTTGCCGGCGATCCGACGATGCAGGAGCGCTGGCAGCAGTCCTGGCTGGACCATGGATCACTGCGCGAGGAAGCCTACGATGGGGAAGTCGAGGGGCAGCATGCGAGCAAGGCGCTGAAGGCGCAGATACGTGAGGGCGAGAAGGTCGCCGGGCAGTTCACCTGCCTGCTGACGGAGGGCAGCAAGCCGCTCTCGGTGCAGTACCAGGTGCAGCAGTCTGGCGCTGGCGAGACAGCTGCCCAACCGGCGGCGAAAGCGTCAGAGCCGGAGTCCTGATCAATTCCAGCCTGCGCGGTCCATCAGCTTGATCGCCTCGGCCTGGCGTTTGCCGGCAACTTCCACCGGGATGCTGTCGGCCTTGAATTCACCCCAGGCCGCCACTTCCTGCGACGGCGCCACTTTCGGGTTGGCCGGGAATTCCTGGTTGATGCCGGCGAACAGCGACTGGGCCTCCGGGCCGGTCATCCACTCCACCAGCTTCTTCGCGGCTTCCGGGTGCGGCGCATGCTTGGTCAGGCCAATCCCGGACAAGTTGACGTGCACACCACGGTCGCCCTGGTTCGGCCAAAACAGCTTCACCGGCAACTGCGGATTGTCCTTGTGCATGCGCCCGTAGTAGTAGGTATTGACGATGCCGACGTCGCACTGGCCGGCGGCGATGGCCTGCAGCAGCGCGTTGTCATCGGAGAATACATCGGTCGCCAGGTTGTTCACCCAGCCCTTGAGGATTTCCTCGGTCCTTTCGGTGCCATGGGTTTCGATCAGGGTCGCGGTCAGCGACTGGTTGTAGACCTTCTTCGCAGTGCGCAGGCACAGGCGGCCTTCCCACTTCGCATCGGCCAGCTCCTCGTAGGTCGAGAGTTCCTCGGGCTTCACCCGCTGGGTCGAATAGGCGATGGTGCGCGCGCGCAGCGACAGGCCGGTCCAGCTGTCGGTGCCTGAGCGGTACTGCGGCGGGATGTTGGCATCCAGGGTCGGTGAATCGAACGGTTGCAGGATGCCCATCTTCTCGGCCTGCCAGAGATTGCCGGCGTCGACGGTAAGCAGCAGGTCGGCTGGCGTGTTGGCGCCTTCGGCCTTGATCCGCGCCATCAGCGGCGCTTCCTTGTCGGTGATGAACTTGATCTTCACCCCGGTGGCCTGGGTGTAGGCGTCGAAGACCGGCTTGATCAGCTCGTCGATGCGCGAGGAGTAGACCACCACTTCGTCGGCGGCCTGGGCGGTGCTACCGAGGGCGGCCAGCAGAAGGGTGGCGAGAAGACCTTTGCGCACGAGCATGGGGATGTCCTTTGCGGGGAAGATATCCCGCAAATGATAAGGAACCTCATTTGCTAACGAGCCGCGCGTTTGTGTCGGGGTGTTTCGATGGGGTGCGGTTTGGGGTCGCGGGGGAGTCAGGTGCGGAGCTCGCCGGCTGACTCCGAGTCATCCAGGCACTCCGTTCGGCTCCCTCTCCCTCCGGGAGACGGCTGGGGTGAGGGGCCGCAGGCCGCCTTGAGTTACACCCGCGCCAGATTCGGCAAATCCCCCGACAGTCCCAGCGCCTGGCGCACGAAAACACCCTTGGCCTCATGGTGCTTATTCACCAGCCGCAGCCCAGCGTTACGCAGCCAGCGCACCGCCAGCGGGTCGGCCTGGAACAGGCGCTGGAAGCCTTCCATCGCCGCCATCATCGCCAGGTTGTGTGGCATACGCCGACGTTCGAAGCGACTCAGCACACGTTCCTCGGCGATATTCTCGCCACGGGCGTGGGCATGCTCGATCACCTCTGCGAGCACCGCGGCATCCAGGAAGCCCAGGTTCACGCCTTGCCCGGCCAGTGGGTGGATGGTGTGCGCGGCGTCGCCGATCAGCACCAGCCCCGGCTCCACATAACGCTTGGCGTGGCGCTGGCGCAGCGGGATACACAACCGGCGATCGGCGTGCGCGATGGCACCCAGGCGATGTTCGAAGGCGAGGCCCAGGGCCTTGCAGAAGCCTTCGTCATCCAGCGCCATGAGCTTCTCGGCCTGCTCCGGGGTGGTCGACCAGACGATCGAGCACCAGTGTGCGTCGCCCTCCTTCGCCAACGGCAGGAAGGCCAGCGGGCCGTCGTCGGTGAAACGCTGCCAGGCAGTGGCCTGGTGCGGCTTCTCGCAGCGCACGCTAGTGACGATGGCGTGGTGCAGGTAATCCCACTCGCGGGTCGCGCAGCCGGCCAGCCGGCGTACCGCGGAGTTGGCACCGTCGGCGGCGACCACCAGCGGCGTACGGATTTCACGGCCGTCGGAGAGGCTCAGCAGCCAGTCGTCGCCGGAGTGGCGCAGTTGTTCCAGGCGCGCATTGGGCAGCAGGCCGAGGGCGGACTCGTGCAGGCGCTCCAGCAGGGCGTCCTGCACCACGCGGTTCTCGACGATATGGCCGAGCATCTCAGCGTGTACGCTGGCGGCGCTGAAGTGAATCTGCCCGGTACCCGAGCCGTCCCACACCTGCATCTCGCAGTAGGGCTCGGCGCGCCGTGCGGCGATGCCGTCCCAGGCGTGCAGGCGCTGGAGGATACGTCGGCTGGCCTCAGACAGCGCACTGACGCGCGGCTCGAAAGGCGCTTCGCGGTCGAACGGCTTGACGCTCAGCGACGAGCCGTCCAGCAGCAGGATATCCAGCCCGCTGCCTTCCAGGGCCAGGGCCAGCGCGCTGCCGACCATTCCCGCCCCGACAATAACCATATCCGCGTGCATGTGCGTTCCTTCTTCAGCGGCCCGCGCAGCTTCGGCGCGGGAATCGAAATTCAAGCGGCCTGCCGCGCGCGCGGCTTGAGCCGGACGTACAGGGTCTTCTGCACCCGCGCCACCAGGGTGCCTTCGCCGTCACGCACTTCGGCGTGCAGGCGCGGCAGGTATTTCTCGCCCGCCGCGGTGCGCGCGCGGATGTCGTCGAGCAGGTGCTGGTCGATACGGAAATCGGCATACACCGGCCCTTTGCCGGGGCTGACGAATTCGATGTTGGCGGCCTTGTCCCCCCAGACGATGTAGTCGCGCCCCAGGTTCTCCATCAGCATCAGCATGAAGAAGGGGTCGGTCATGCTGTACAGGCTGCCGCCGAACTGGGTGCCGACGTAATTGCGGTTGAACACGCTCAGGCCCATCTTCACGCGGATCTCGCGGAAGTCCGCGCTGATGTGGCGCACCCGCACCCCGGCACCGAGGTACGGCGGATAGAGGTTCAGGCCGAAACGCAGCAGGCGGGCGCGGCGGGAGCTCTTGCGTACTTGCATCGACTCAGACCGGTCGGGCGCCCAGGCCCATGGCCTGGCGGGCGAACCAGCGCTTGGCCGGGGGCAGCAGGTCGAGGCCGAGCAGGCCGATGTTGCGGCCGGTGGCCAGCAACGGCTGAGCATTGGAGAACAGACGGGTGACGCGGTCGGAGAAACCGACGGTCATCTGCTGGTCCAACCGCTGGCCATCCAGGTAGCGCTGCAGCACGGCGAAATCGCCCGGCGCGGCCTCTTCCTGCAACAGGCAGTCGCCCAGGGCCTTGGCATCGCGCAGCGACAGGTTGAAGCCCTGTCCGGCAATCGGGTGCAGGCTATGGGCGGCGTTGCCCAGCACGACGAGGTGCGGACGAATCTGCTCGTCGGCCTCGGTCAGGCTCAGCGGATAGCCATAGCGCACGCCGACCTGGCGCAAGGTGCCCAGACGGTAGCCAAAGGCCACCTGCAACTCGGCGAGGAAGGCCGCGTCGGACAGCTCGCGCAGGCGCTCGGCGTCGCTGCCATTGCGGGTCCAAACGAGCGCGCAGCGATTTTCCGGCAGCGGCAGCAGGGCCAGCGGGCCGTTCTCGGTGAAGCGTTCGAAGGCTTGTCCGCGATGGGCTTCGGACGGGCTGATGTTGGCGATCAGCGCGGTCTGCCCGTAGGACGAGGAGCGCACGTTGATGCCCAGTTGCTCACGCAGGCCGGAGCGGCCGCCGTCGGCCAGCACGGCGAGGTCGCAGTCGATCTGCGAGTCGTCGTCCAGGGTCAAGCGGTAGCCGTCGCCCAGTGCATCCATCCGGCGCACTTCGGCCGGGCAGCGCCAGCTCACCACTTCCGGGTCGAGCGCATGCCACAGGCACTGGCCGAGCCAGGCGTTCTCCACCACGTAGCCGAGAGCGGGAACGCCCTCTTCCACCGCCGTCAGGCGCGCGGCGCCGAAGCGGCCGCGGTCGGAGACGTGGATCTGGGTGATGGGTTCGGCGCGCTGGGCAATCTGCTGCCACAGCCCCAGGCGCTCGTAGATCTGCCGGCTGCCGAAGGACAACGCCGAGGAGCGCGCGTCATAGCTGGGCTGGTAGGCATCGCCGGGGGCGAAGGGCTCGATCAACACGATCTGCCAGCCGCGCGCACGGGCGCCGGCCTGGAGGATCAGCGCAAGGCTTGCGCCGACGAGTCCGCCACCGATGATGGCCAGTTGCGTACGTTGCATCTCAGGCGGCCTGGGTCTTGGCTTCGGCCATCAGCGCTTCGATCTCGGCGACCGTTTTCGGCACGCCGTTGGTCAGCACTTCGCAGCCGGTCTTGGTCACCACCACGTCGTCCTCGATACGCACACCGATGCCGCGCCACTTCTTCGGCACGTCGGTGTTGTCCGGGGAGATGTAGATGCCCGGCTCGACGGTCATCGCCATGCCCGGTTCGAGGACGCGCCATTCGCCGCCGACGCGGTACTCGCCGACGTCGTGCACGTCCATGCCCAGCCAGTGGCCGGCGCGGTGCATGTAGAAGGCCTTGTAGGCCTCGCGCTCGATCAGCTCGTCGACGTCGCCTTTGAGCAGGCCCAGCTCCACCAGGCCGGCAGTGATGACCCGCACGGTGGCCTCGTGGGCTTCGTTCCAGTGACGGCCCGGAGCGATGTAGTCGAAGGCCGCCATGTTGGCGTCCAGCACCAGCTGGTAGATGGCCTTCTGCTCGGGGCTGAAGACTCCGCTGGCCGGGAAGGTGCGGGTGATGTCGCTGGCGTAGCAGTCGATCTCGCAGCCGGCGTCGATCAGGATCAGGTCGCCGTCCTTGATCTGCGCGTCGTTCTCCCGGTAGTGCAGGATGCAGGCGTTGCGACCGGTGGCGACGATGGAGCCGTAGGCCGGCATCTTCGCGCCGCCCAGACGGAAGGCGTATTCCAGCTCGGCTTCCAGGTGGAACTCGTAGAGGCCCGGACGGCAAGCCTGCATGGCGCGGATGTGCGCGCCGGCGGAGACTTCCGCGGCATAGCGCATCACCTTCACTTCGCCGGCACTCTTGTACAGGCGTTGGTCGTGCAGCAGGTGGTCGAGGGCGACGAACTCGTTCGGCGGCTGCGCACCCTGGCGCGCCTTGGAGCGAATCACGTTGATCCAGTCCATCAGCCGGCGGTCGAATTCCTGGTTGGCGCCCAGCGCGTAGTACACACGGTCGCGGCCCTCGATCAGGCCGGGAAGGATGTCGTCGATATCGCCGATGGGGAAGGCATCGTCGGCGCCGAAGGTGCTGATGGCGCCGTCCTGGCCGGCGCGCAGGCCGTCCCAGAGTTCACGCTCCGGATCGCGCTCGCGGCAGAACAGCACATACTCGCCATGCTCGCGGCCGGGGATCAGCGCCATCACCGCTTCCGGTTCGGGGAAACCGGTGAGGTATTGGAAATCGCTGTCCTGGCGGTAAACGTGCTCGACGTCGCGGTTGCGGATGTACATCGGCGCCGCCGGGAGAATGGCGATGCTGTTGGGTTCCATCTGCGCCATCAGCGCCTTGCGACGACGGGCGTATTCCGACTTGGCGATACGGATCATGCGCGACCTCAATGCAGGGAGGGTTTCTCGGCCGGTGCCGGCACCTTGCCGAATTCAGAGAACAGCAACAGCGGGGCGACGCGCAGGTATTCCTGCACTTCCATGTAGTCGGCCTCGCCGTCTTCGGATTCTTCCAGCTGGCCGCCAACCTGGGCGATGGCGGCGATGTCCTGCAGCACTTCGTCGGCTTCGTCGGACAGGCTGGGGGAACGCAGCGCCAGGCCGAAGCCGGCGAGGAAACCCTGGCACCACTGGCCCAGCGCTGTGGCGCGTTCAAGCAGCGGTTCGTCATCGTTGGGCAGCATCAGCACCACGGCCATCTCGCCCTGGGTGAAGTCCTGCTGGACCATGCCCAACAGACCGCCCAGGGCTGCGCCCAGGCGCTCGCCCGGTTCGCCGCCGAGCAGCTCACCAGCGGCCTGCAGCCACTCGCCCTGGTCGAAGCCTGAACCGGCGCAGACGCGACCGAGTAAGTGACCGTGCAGTTCGGCGGGGGAAATCGGCAGGGCAGCCTCAGCGAGCAGGGCGGCGAAGGCGGTGTAGGCGGAGCTGGAAGTGGACATGATCGAACCTGGGTGACGGCTAGGCGCCATCAGGCGCCGCGCATAGAATATGGTCCGTTATCCTAGCACCGGCACACACCCCAAGACCATGTGACGACGTGCCGGGCAGCCGTGCGTTGACCCACCCCCACGGCAGTCCTATATAGTTCTCGATTACTTAAGCAACTCCCAAGCGAGAGCCCATGGAAGACGCCGACCTGCACGCGCTGATCGCCAAGTTCGACCTGCTGCTCCAGCGCCTGGAACAGCTCAAGGCCGAGAACCGGCTGCTGCGGGCGAACGAGAAAAGCTGGCGGGAAGAACGCGCCCATCTGATCGAGAAGAACGATTTGGCTCGGCAGAAGGTCGAAGCGATGATTTTGCGTCTTAAAGCCCTGGAGCAGGACTCATGAGCCAGTCGAACACCCTGAACGTCCAAATCCTCGACAAGGAGTACTGCATCGCGTGCCCTGCGGACGAGCGCGTCAACCTGGAAAGCGCCGCGCGCTATCTGGACAGCAAGATGCGCGAGATCCGATCCAGCGGCAAAGTGATCGGTGCCGACCGTGTCGCGGTGATGGCGGCCCTGAACATCACCCACGACCTGCTGCACAAGCAGGAGCGCGTGGAGCACGACAGCGGCTCCACCCGTGAGCGCGTGCGCGAACTGCTCGAACGCGTGGATCGCGCGCTGACCACAGACACCCCTACCACCGATAAAGACCAGGGTGAAGTCTGACCAGGGAAATTTCCTTGGGGTATAATCGCCTCGCTCCCTGGTGTGTTTGCCAGTCGGTGATGTCCCTGAGCCGATAATTGCAACAACGGGGGTTGCCAGTTGGGCTGGTGTGCATGTCCGCACGACGGAAAGCCTTAAAGCCTACTGCAACCACCACCTTGAACTCTCGGGTTCAAGGGCTAACCCGACAGCGGCATGTCCGGGGAGCTTTACCCTTCCATGATCCACGCAGATTCCCTCTCTCGTCCTGCCCTGCGCCGCCAGTTGCGCCAGGCCAGACGCGCGCTCACTCCCCTTCAGCAACGCCTCGCCGCCCAGGCCCTGTATCGCCAGCTCGCGCAGCATCCGCTGTTCCGCCGAGCGAAGCACGTCGCCCTGTACTTGCCGGCCGACGGCGAAATCGACCCGCGCCCATTGATGAAGGCTGCGCAGAAGCGCGGCAAGGCGACCTACCTGCCGGTGCTCTCCGACTGGCCGCGTACGCACATGACCTTCCAGCAGGTGGGCATCGGCGAACGCTGGGTGCGCAACCGCTTCAACATCGCCGAACCGCAGGCCGACCGCCGTCGCCAGCGACCTGCCTGGGCGCTTGACCTTCTCCTGCTACCGCTGGTCGGTTTTGATCCACAAGGCGGCCGCCTGGGAATGGGCAAGGGGTTCTACGACCGTACCCTGGCCTACCTGGGAATGCGCAAAAATTGGCAGAAGCCGACGCTATTGGGCTTGGCGCACGAGTGCCAGAAGGTCGACAAGCTGGAGCTGGCGAGCTGGGATGTGCCGCTGATGGGCATAGTGACGGACGGCGGCTGGTATGGCCGTCTCGCGACGGAATCGCGTTCCTTGCGATAGCCGTGGCGGAAGCAGCTGACTCAGGTGAACTGGATCAGGGCTGCTGGGTGACCTGCACCGGGGCATTGCCCTGGCGTTGTTCCCACAGGCTCTGGGTGTAACCGGTAGTGACGACACCCAGACCGAAAAGTATTACCAACACCCACAAAAGATCAGGCTTGCGTTTCATCGATTGCCTCCCCCTTCCAGGCAAACTGTCAACGATGACCGGCGGTGGTTTTTTTATCCGTCCGGCGGGCCAAGCTAAAAACGGCGGCATTCTCCGACAATGAAAAGCTTCTCGCAATTCTGACGCCAACCGATCGTCGGAGGAGCTGTCGCTCCCAAAACTCCCGGCACTTTCAGGCAATGTTCATGCCGGTAATCCCACATCTTCTTCTTACAATTTGTATCCGGCGAGCTGTCAGCTTGTCGCAGGGAAACGCCCACCCGCCTACCCTTAGTCAAATCCCGCCACACACAAGGAGACCCTCGCGGATGGCACGTGCTTACTGGCTGATGAAATCCGAGCCCGACGAACTTTCGATCCACGACCTGCAGCGCCTGAAAACCGCGCGTTGGGACGGCGTGCGCAATTACCAGGCACGCAACTTCATGCGCAGCATGCAGCCGGGCGACCTGTTCTTCTTCTACCACTCCAGCTGCCCGAAACCTGGCATCGCCGGCATCGCGCAGATCGACGGCGAAGCCTATCCCGATCCAACCGCGCTCGATCCGCAAAGCCACTACCACGACCCCAAGGCCAGCGACGAGAAGAATCCCTGGACGGCCCGCGACGTGAGCTTCGTCGAGGCCTTCCGCTCGGTGCTGCCGCTGGGCACACTCAAGGCACAGGCTGGCCTGGAAGAGATGCCCCTGGTGCAGAAAGGCAGCCGCCTGTCGGTGATGCCGGTCACTGCCGAACAGTGGGCGATCGTCGTCGGCCTGGCGCACAAGTAGAGGCACTGTGCTATTAGGTTACTGAAGCCCCCGGAATTCGCCGTATGCACCGCCTTCAGTCCTCACTCGCAACCTACCTCGGGCTTGGCGGTCTGCTCTGCATGCTCCTGCTCGCCAGCGCCTGGCTTGGCGAGGAGCTGGCGAGCAGCGAACGGCAGCGCGTGCAGGAACGCCTGACCTACCAGGGTCGCAGCCTGGCGCACCAGCTGGAAGCCAACCTCCACGAGCAGGTCCTGGGCCTGGACCTGCTGGCCCAGCTGTGGACCCATCACGGTCGCATGCCCCGTGCCGAGTGGGAGCTGGATGCGCGCTTCTACGTGCGCAGCTTCCCCGGCTACCAGTCGATCCAGTGGGCCGACCCGGACCTGAACATTCGCTGGCTGGAACCACTGCAGGGGAACGAGGCTGCGCTCAACTTCCGCCTGACCGAGCAGCACCCCAACTACCCGACGGCGATGGGCGCCCGCGACAGTGGCAAAGCGCGCCTGAGCGACAGCGTGGAACTGCTCCAGGGCGGACGCGGTTTCGTGCTCTACACCCCGGTCTACATCCGCGACGCGGACAACCAGCTCCGCTTCGACGGCTTCATGCAGGGGGTCTTCCGCGTCGGCCCGCTGATGGACAACCTGCTCAAGCAGGCTGACAACCACCTGTTCAGCGTGCGTCTGCTGGAGCACGGCCAGCCGCTCTATGTGCGCGACCAACCCGACAGCGATGCCGACCAGCCCCTGCGCGTCCCACTGCGCCTGCTCGATAACCGCAGCTTCGAGCTGGAGCTGCGTCCCACCGCGACATTGGTGCAATCACTGTCCACGCCCTTGCCGATGGTTGTATTCGGCGGCGGCGTCACCATCAGCCTATTGCTGGTGGCGTCGCTATTCCTCGCCCGCGAGAACGCCCGCCGGGCCACTGCGCTGAGCGCCAGCAACCAGCTGCTCAGCCAGGAAGCCGAGCAACGCCAGTCGGTAGAGGCAAACCTGCGCGACAGCCGCGAGCGCCTGCAGCTGGCACTGGACCTCACCGACTCCAGCCGCGACGCGCTGTTCATCTTCGACCTGCAACAGCGCGAGCTGCTGCACATGAACCGGGCGACCTACAACGGCCTGGGCTACAGCGCCGAGGAATTCCGCCACCTGCTGCGCGATGATCCGGAGCGGTTGATTCCCGGCTTCCACGCCTGGATCCAACTGGTCCAGCAGGCGCACCGGCTGAACCTGTCGATGATCTTCCAGCGCGAGATGCAGCGTCGCGATGGCAGCCTGCAACCGGCGGAGATCAATACCCAGCTGATCCACCAGGGCGACCACGACTATCTGATCGCCGTGGCCCGCGACAACAGCGAGCGCCTGCAACTCGAAGCACAGTTGCACAAGCTCTCGCAGCAGGACGGTCTCACCGGCCTGTTCAACCGCCGCTACTTCGATCGCCAGCTACAGAGCGAGTGGCGCCGCCTGCGCCGTGCCGACGCGCCGCTGGCGGTACTGATGCTCGACGTCGATCACTTCAAGCGCTTCAACGACTGCCTGGGTCACCTCGCCGGCGACGACGCACTGCGCCGCCTCGCCAGCTGCCTGCAGGAATGCCTGCAACGTGAGGGCGATGTGGCGTGCCGTTATGGTGGCGAAGAGTTCGTCATCATCCTCACCGATACAGGCCTGGAAGGTGCCAACCATGTTGCCGCGCGCGTCCACCAGCGCGTGGCCGAGATGGGCATCGCGCATCCGGCCGGCGAGCTGGGGCGGCTGACGGTAAGTATCGGCCTGGCCATCGCCACGCCGGGGCAGGACGCCGAGCCGGACCAACTGATCGCCCAGGCCGATCAGGCGCTGTATGCCGCCAAGCACAAGGGACGAAACCAGACCTGCGTGTGGCCGGTGGATATGGCCGAGCGCACGCTCTCCTGAATACCCGTGCGAAGCTTGCCCTTTCCCCAGTCCTGGCTGCGCGCCCCGCTCCGAAGAGAGAGGGAGCCGTTCGGCGCTCGCTGCAATCACGGTGTCAGCCGGAGAGCGCTGAACTTCCGCCTCACTCGGGACAGTCCCCTCTCCCTTCAGGGAGAGGGTTACGGAGAGGGAGCGGGGCAAACGTGATCGCATTAATCACGTCCCGGTACCTACCCAAGTCAGGCCATCTGCCCGATGGTCCGGCGGAAGCGCCACAAGGCGCCTGCGAAGAAAGCCGCGCCGATCCCGACGATGGCCAGCAATTGCGGCCAGACGATCGACAGGTCGGCGCCGCGATAGAGGATCGCCTGGGCCAGGCTGACGAAGTGGGTAGTCGGCGCCGCCAGCATGATGGTCTGCACCAGCTCCGGCATGCTCTCGCGCGGCGTGGTGCCGCCGGAGAGAATCTGCAGCGGCATCAGGGTGAGGATTACCAGCAGTCCCAGTTGCGGCATCGAGCGCGCCACGGTGCCGATGAAGATGCCCATGGATGTAGTGGCGAACAGATGTAGCGCCGCGCCGAGCAGGAACAGCCCCACCGAGCCGCTGATCGGCACGTCCAGCCAGCCACGCACCACCAGCTGCAGCGAGATCGCCGCCGCCACCAGCACCACGGTGCCCATGGACCAGACCTTGGCCATCATGATCTCGAAGGCGGTCAGCGGCATCACCAGCAGGTGCTCCACCGTGCCGTGCTCGCGCTCGCGGATCAGCGCGGCGCCGGTGAGGATGATCGACAGCATGGTGATCTGGTTGATCACTTCCATCACTGCGCCGAACCAGGCCTGGGTCAGGTTCGGGTTGAACTCCATGCGCACCGCTAGCTCCGCCGGCATCGCCGCCTCGGCGCGGTAGCGGCTGACGAACTCGCGCACCTCGGTGCCGACGATGTTCTGGATGTAGCCGGCACCGGAGAATGCCTGGCCGGTCTGTGTCGCATCGACATTGACCTGGATCGCTGGTTGCCGCCCGGCCAGCACGTCGCGCTGGAAGTCCGGCGGGATGTCCAGGGTGAAGGTGTACAGGCCGACGTCCATGCCGCGGTCCATCTGCGCATGGCCGATCATTTCCGGCACCCGGAAGTACGGCGGCTGGAAGGCGTTGACGATGCGCGAGGAGAGCTGCGACTGGTCCTCGTCGACGATGGCAATCGGCGCGTGGTGCAGGGTTTCCGGCACGCCGGTGGCCGAGCTGTAGACGCCCAGGGTAAAGGCCCAGGCGATCAGGATCAGCATCGCGTAGTCGCGGCCCAGGCTGCGGAACTCCTTGATGCCGAGGTTGAAGATGTTCGCCAGCTTGTTCATCTCAGACCTCCTGTTTCTTCAGGCAGGCCACGCTGAGCAGCGTCAGCACCACCACCATCGCCAGCAGCGGCAGGTAGTAGACCCACAGGTCGGCGAAGCCCAGCGCCTTGGAAAAGGCGCCACGGCTGACGATGAGGAAATGCGAAGTCGGGTAAAGCTGGCCGATCACCGCCGCCGCGCCTTCCAGCGAGGACACCGGGTGGATCAGCCCGGAGAACTGGATCGCCGGGATCATGGTGGCGATGGCGGTGCCGAACACCGCGGCGATCTGGCTCTTCATGAAGGTCGAGAGCAGCAGGCCGAGGCCGGTGCTGGTCACCACGTAGAGGAACGCGCCGACCAGCAGGGCCAGGAAACTGCCCTTGAGCGGCACCTGGAACAGCAGCACGGCCATGGCCAGCATCAGCACGAAGTTGATCATGCCCATGCCGATGTAGGGCAGCTGTTTACCGAGCAGGAACTCCAGGCGCGTGACCGGGGTGACGTAGAGGTTGGTGATCGAGCCCAGCTCCTTCTCGCGGACCACGCCCAGGGCGGTGAGCATCGCCGGGATCATGATCAGCAACAGCGGGATCACTGCCGGCACCATGGCCTTGAGGCTCTCCACGTCGGGGTTGTAGCGGAAGCGCACTTCGGTGCTTGCGGCGGCACTGGCGGCGGCGTTGCCATTCTGTCGCGCGAGGTCGGCGAGGTAGCTGGCGTGCAGCCCCTGTACGTAGCCGAGCACGGTGTTTGCGCGGGTCGGCATGGCGCCGTCGATCCACACGCCAATGGCCGGATCGGCGCCGCGCTTGAGATCACGGCCGAAGTTCGGCGGGATCTCCACCGCCAGGCTGATATCACCGCTGCGCAGGCGCCGCTCCAGCTCCTCGGGGTTCTGGATCGGCGCTTTCTCAATGAAGTAGCGCGAGCCGGAAATGTTCAGCGCATAGGCCTGGCTGGTGGTGGTCTGATCGCGGTCGAGCACCGCGTAGGTGAGGTCCTCGACGTCCATGTTGATGCCGTAGCCGATGATGAACATCAGCAGCGCGGTGCCCACCAGCGCCAGGGTCAGGCGGATCGGGTCGCGGCGCAGTTCCATGGCCTCGCGGCGCGCATAGCTGAACAGGCGCAGCCAGCTGAAGCGGTCGCTGCCCTTGTAGCGAGCGGGCGCGGCAGGCTGCTCGGGAGCGGGCGTGGCGTCGGGCACCGGCGCGCTGCCGGCGGCCTCTTCAAGATAGGCGATGAAGGTGGCTTCCAGGGTCGGCAGGCCACGCTTGTCGATCAGCCCCTGCGGGGTATCGCTGTCGAGCACCTTGCCGGCGTGCATCAGCGAGATGCGGTCGCAGCGCTCCGCCTCGTTCATGAAGTGGGTGGAGATGAAGATGGTCACGCCGTCGTTGCGCGACAGCTCCACCATCAGCTCCCAGAAGCCGTCGCGCGCCACCGGGTCGACGCCCGAGGTGGGCTCGTCGAGGATCAGGATTTCCGGCTTGTGGATCACCGCAACCGCCAGCGACAGGCGCTGGCGGATGCCCAGCGGCAGGCTGTCGGGCAGCTCGTCGCGGACCTTGCCCAGGTCGAAGCGCTGGAGCATTTCCTCGACGCGCGGGGCGATCTGCTCATGCGGGATGTGAAACAGCTTGGCGTGTAGTTCGAGGTTCTGCAGCACCGTCAGCTCGGCGTACAGCGAGAAGGCCTGGGACATGTAGCCGACGCGCCGACGGGTCTCCATGTCGTTGGCGTTCACCGGCTGGCCGAACAGCGCGCAGGTACCTTCGCTGGCCGGTAGCAGGCCGGTGAGCATCTTCATGGTGGTGGACTTGCCGCAGCCGTTGGAGCCGAGGAAGCCGAAGATTTCCCCGCGCTCGATGCGGAAGCTGACGCGGTCCACCGCGACGAAATCGCCGAAGCGGCAGGTCAACCCTTCTGCTTCGATGGCAATCTGCGGCGCGCCGTCAGGCTGCGGCCGCGGGGGAATGACCAGCTTGTGGTGACCGGCGCGCTTGCTCTCGGGCAGCAGCGCAATGAAGGCCTCTTCCAGATTCTGCGTGCCGGTGTGTGCGCGCAACTCGGCGGGTGTGCCAGTGGCGAGCACCTTGCCATCGTCCATCGCCACCAGGTGATCGAAGCGTTCGGCCTCTTCCATGTAGGCGGTGGCCACCAGCACGCTCATGCCCTCGCGGCCGGCGCGGATGCGCGCGATCAGCTCCCAGAACTGGTTGCGCGACAGCGGGTCGACGCCGGTGGTGGGCTCGTCGAGGATCAGCAGGTCAGGGTCGTGGATCAACGCACAGCACAGCCCGAGTTTCTGCTTCATGCCGCCGGAGAGCTTGCCCGCCGGGCGTTCCGCGAAGGGCGCAAGGCCGGTGCTGTGCAGCAGGTCGGCGATGCGCCGCTCGCGCTCGGCCTTGTCGTGGCCGAACAGGCGGCCGAAGAAATCGACGTTCTCGAACACCGAGAGCGTCGGATAGAGGTTCTTGCCCAGGCCCTGGGGCATGTAGGCGATGCGCGGGCACACGGCGCGGCGGTGGCGTGCGTCGCGCATGTCGCCGCCGAGCACCTGGATTTCGCCGTCCTGCATCTTCCGCGCGCCGGCCAGCAGCGCCAGCAGGCTGGACTTGCCGACGCCGTCCGGGCCGATCAGGCCGACCATGCGGTTGGCCGGAATCTCCAGGGTGACGTCGTCCACTGCGCGGGTCTCGCCGTAGCGCAGCGAGACGCCAGCCAGACGGGCCACGCAGTCGGCGGCGTTCATTGCGGGACCTTGATCTGTAGTTCAGCCGGCCACTGCACCTGCGGGTCGAGGCGCAGGTAGGCCATGCCCGGCACGCCGGTCTTCACGTAGGTGATGTACTTCTCCAGCAGGCCCGGATCGAGGCGCGCCTTGACGCGGAACATCAGCTTCTCGCGCTCGTTGGCGGTCTCCACCGTCTTGGGCGTGAACTGCGCGACGCTGGCGACGTAGGACACCTTGGCCGGGATCACGTACTCGGGCACGGCATCGATCACCAGACGTACTTCCTGGCCCAGTTCGACCTTGCCGGCCTGGCCAGAGGGCAGGAAGAAGGTCATGTAGACGTCGGCCAGGTCGACCATGTTGAGCAGCTTGCCACCGGCCGCCAGCACCTCCCCCGGCTGCGCCACGCGGTACTGCACACGACCGTTGCGCGGGGCCTTGAGCAGGCTGTCGTCGATATCTGCCTGCAGGCGCTCGACGCTCGCGGTGGCAGCCTCGATGGCCGACTGCGCCTCGATCACCTGGGAACGCGCGGCGGAGATACCAGCCTGCGCGGAGACCACCTGGGAGCGCGCAGCGGCCAGCGCCGCCTGGGCGCTCTGCATCGTGGCGCGGTCGTCATCCAGCTGCTGCTGCGGCAGGGCGTTGCGCTTGACCAGTTGCTCGGTGCGGGTGAAGCGCTTCTGTGCGGCGGTCAGTTCCGCCTGGCGTTGCGCGACCACGGCTTCGGCGGTGGATTTCTCGCTGGTGCGCTGGGCCACCAGGGACTCGGCGGTGAGCTGGGCATTCTGCGCCCGCCGCACTTCCGCCTGGGCCTGGGCGAGCTGGGCCTGGAGCACCTGGGTGTCCATCTTCGCCACCACGTCGCCGGCCTTCACGAAGTCGCCTTCGTCCACCAGGATTTCCGCCACGCGGCCGGGCAGCTTGGTGGCCACGTCGACTTCGGTGGCCTCGATGCGCCCATTGCCGCTGGCGAAGCCTTCGGGCAGGCCTGTCGGCTTGAACGTCTGCCAGGCCAGCGCGGCGAGCACGGCCACCACCAGCACCGCGAGACCGCGGGTGCGCCAGCTTTTTGCGTTTCCTGTCATCCGATTTCCCCTTTGTCCAGGCGCTCGAATTCGAGCGGATCATGAGGGGATGTTCGGCGAGCAGCGGCAAACGGGGTTTGATTCAGGTCAGGCGCGCGCCGGAAATTTCCTACGCACCATGTGAGGCGGGGCTTTCAGCCCAGCATTGCGGCAAGCAGCCGCAGCCGGGTGTCGCTTCGCCTGCATGAGGCGCACTCATGCAGGCGAAGACCGGAGGGGATCAGGGCTGGACGATCAGGTTGTTAAACAGCAGGTCGTCCACCAGCGGCTTGCCCTCCTCCTGCTGGAGGGCGGTCTGCACCTGCTTGAGGGCTTCCTGGCGCAGCTTCTCCTTGCCGTCGACGCTGCCGAGGGAGTCGTCGGTCTGCTGGGCGAACAGCATCACCAGCTGGTTGCGGATCAGCGGCTCGTGGTGTTCGACCTTCTCGGAGGCCTCCTTGCCGATGACCTTCAGCGCGATGTCGGCCTTGAAGTACTTCAGGCGCGGACCGCTGCCATAGTTGCCCACCAGCGCCGGGGTAAGGTCGATGAACACGGGCTTGTTGGCGTCTTCCGGCTTGGCTTCCTCGGATTCGGAAGCCATGACGAAGGTACTGAAGGAAAAGGCCAGCAACAGGGCGAGGAAAGCTCTCAAGGCAATGTCTCCGGATTCGATGGGCAAAGGATAGCCACACTCGCGCCGCCGCCCAAGCTATATCGGGGCATAAGCCCAGGCCATGGTGATTTGCCCCCTGTGCCCGCGCTCCTACACTGGCCCACTACTCACCAAGAAGAACCTCCAACGGAGTACGTCCTCATGAAAGCCGTGCTGTGCAAAGCCTTCGGCCCCGCCGAAACCCTGGTGCTGGAAGACATCGCCAGCCCTGAGCCGAAGAAGAACGAAGTCGTGCTGCAGGTTCACGCCGCCGGGGTGAACTTCCCCGACACGCTGATCATCGAGGGCAAGTACCAGTTCAAACCGCCCTTCCCGTTCTCGCCGGGTGGCGAGGCTGCCGGCGTGGTCGGCGCAGTCGGTGAAAAAGTCAGCCATGTGAAACCCGGTGACCGCGTGATGGCCCTGACCGGCTGGGGCAGCTTCGCCGAGGAAGTCGCGGTGCCCGGCTACAACGTCATGCCGATCCCCGACGGCATGGACTTCCCCAGCGCCGCCGCCTTCGGCATGACCTACGGCACCTCCATGCACGCGCTCAAGCAGCGCGCCAACCTGCAGCCGGGCGAAACCCTGCTGGTGCTCGGCGCCTCCGGCGGCGTCGGCCTGGCCGCGGTTGAGATCGGCAAGGCCATGGGCGCCAAGGTCATCGCCGCCGCCAGCAGCGACGCCAAGCTGGAAGTGGCCAAGGCCGCCGGCGCCGACGTGCTGATCAACTACAGTGAAGGCAGCCTGAAGGACAAGCTCAAGGAAATCACCGGCGGCCAGGGCGTGGACGTGATCTACGACCCGGTGGGCGGCGACCTGTTCGAGGAAGCCTTCCGCTCCATCGCCTGGAACGGCCGCATGCTGGTGGTCGGCTTCGCCAGCGGCACCATTCCCGCGCTGCCGGCCAACCTCACCCTGCTCAAGGGCGCCTCCCTGGTCGGCGTGTTCTGGGGCTCCTTCGCCCAACGCCAGCCGCAGGACAACGCGGCGAACTTCCAGCAGCTGTTCGCCTGGTTCGCCGAAGGCAGGATCAAGCCGCTGGTGTCGCAGACCTATCCACTGGAAAAAGCCGCCGACGCGATCAATCACCTGGGCCAGCGCAAGGCGGTGGGCAAGGTGGTGGTGACCGTTCGCTGATTGCCTTGTGGGGCGCGGATTTCATACGCGCTTCGCGGAGAAGCTCCGCTCCTACAAAATCAAAAGCCCCGCGAGAGCGGGGCTTTTTCATTCCTGCGAGGGAGCACCGGCGCTGGGCGGTTCGCGAGCAAGCTCGCTCCTACGAAAAGCGCTCCGCAGCTTGGTGTGGCTGTAGGAGCGAACTTGCTCGCGAACAACCGGCCGCGCCGAACCATCAGGATCGTAGGGCGCATAACGCGCCAGCGTTATCCGCCGCGGTGGCATCGGCGGATAACCCGTTCCGAGTTATGCGCCCTACGTAGAGGCTCTGTCTCTGGCTTCCAGAGAAACATCCACACGCGCCGAATGCCCCTTTCAGGAGGCCTCGTTGAATTGGAATTTCAGGGGTTGAGCGGCATGGATGCCGCGAGAGTCGCGACGGGCCAGGGATGGCCCTTCGCGGCGTGCCCCTGAAATTTCAGTTCAACGAGGGAATTTTTCGCCTAGGCGAAAAACCGGATGGAGGGGCAAGACCTTTTGGTTCCTTTTGGGGCGTTTGCCAAAAGGGACTCGCCCGAGGGGGCGAAACAAAGAGTCCCAGCGCACGCCGAAGCGGCGCGGGAAAACCCAGCGCGACGCAGGCACATCGCGGACGCAGTCCGCTCCTACGCGAACTCGATGCACCGTAGATCTCAGGTTGGAACGGATTACGCCGCGAAGGATTTCGCGGAGGAGCTCCGCTCATACAGAAGCAAAAGCCCCGCGTGAGCGGGGCTTCTTTACTCCGGAGGCTCAGGAATACAGCGCCTTGAACTGCTCGCGCAGCACGTTCTTCTGCACCTTGCCCATCACGTTGCGCGGCAACGCATCGACCACCATCACCCGCTTGGGCTGCTTGAAGCGCGCCAGCTTGCCGTCCAGTGCAGCGAGCACCTGCGCCTCGCTCGGCGCCTGGCCCTTGCTGGCTACCAGCACAGCCGTCACGCCCTCGCCGAAGTCCGGGTGCGGCACGCCGATCACCGCCGACTCGGCCACACCGGGCAGGGTGTCGAGGATCTCCTCCAGCTCCTTGGGATACACGTTGAAGCCGCCGCTGATGATCATGTCCTTGTTGCGGCCGACGATCTGCACGTAGCCGCGCTCATCGACGAAACCGATGTCGCCGGTCATGAAGTAACCGTCCGCACGCAGTTCCTCGGCGGTCTTCTCCGGCATTCGCCAGTAACCCTGGAACACGTTCGGCCCGCGCACTTCGATCATCCCCGGTTCGCCCTGGGGCAGCATCGTCGGCTCGGCCTTTGACGGATCGGTGATGCGCAGCTCGACGCCCGGCAGCGGGAAACCGACGGTGCCGGCGATGCGCTGTCCGTCCAGCGGGTTGGAGGTGTTCATGCCAGTCTCGGTCATGCCGTAGCGCTCGAGGATGGCCATGCCGGTGCGCTCGGAGAACGCCTTGTGGGTTTCGGCGGTGAGCGGTGCGGAACCGGAGATGAACAGGCGCATGTGCGCCACCGCCTCGCGAGTCAGACCGGGCTGGTCGAGCAGACGGGTGTAGAAGGTCGGCACGCCCATCAGCAGGTTCACCTGAGGCAATAGCTTGAGCATCTGCGCCGCGTCGAACTTGCTCAGGAAAAGCATCGAGCCGCCGGCCATCAGCAGGCTATTGCAGGCCACGAACAGGCCGTGGATGTGGAAGATCGGCAGCGCATGGAACAGCCAGTCCGCGCTGGTGATCTGCCAGGCATCCACCAGAGCGCGGGCGTTGGAGACCAGATTGCCATGGCTGATCATCGCGCCCTTGGAACGCCCGGTGGTGCCGGAGGTGTAGAGGATCGCGGCAAGGTCGGAAGCGGCACGCTCGACATCGGCAAAGCGCCCCGGCTTGCCGTGAACACGCGCCATCAGCGAGCCGTCGCCGGCATCGCCCAGGGTTTCCACGTGCGCCACGCCGCTGACTTTCGCCAGCTCGCGGGCCTGGGTCTCGAAGGCCGGTGCACAGACGAACAGCGAGGGCTCGGCATCGTCGAGGAAGTAGCGCAGCTCCTCGCCGGTGTAGCCGCTGTTGAGCGGCAGGTAGACCGCGCCGACGCGCAGCACGGCGAGGTAGAGCATCACCGTCTCGGGGCTCTTGTCGACCTGCACGGCGACGCGGTCGCCCGGCTGTACACCGAGCTCCACCAGCGCATGGGCGAACTGCGAGGTGCTGCGCAGCATGTCGGCGTAGCTGTAGCCGCCGCCATCCGGGGTACGGATGAACGGCTTGGAAAGGTCGCTGGGCAGGTGTTTGCCGACTTCGGCAAAAAGACTCTGGTTCATGGTGAGGTCCTAGCGTTTTGTTTTCGCCGACAGGGTGGCCAGTTTGCGCACCTCGGGTGAGGCGGTGACCGCGCCCTGGTTGGCGTAGGCTTCGTGGTTCTTTTCGATCTGGCGCAGTTCGTAGCGGTAATTGACCATCAGCCCGGCAGCCTGGCGCAGGCCGCTGGCGGAAAGGTCGCCGCGCCAGTTCAGGCGTTCCAGGCGGGCACCGTTGCCCAGGTGGAAGCGCGCCACCGGGTCCAGCGGGAAACCCGCTCCGTTACGGGCATGCAGGAAGTACTCGGCGGCGAGCGCCAGCATCGGTTGCTCCGTGCGCGGCGGCGGTGCTGCATCGGGCTTGAGCGCCTTGAGCAGCTCGGCGGTGGCCGCGCCCAGTTGCGGGTCGTCGCCCAGGCTGTCGAGCCAGTGGCGGAAGCCAGGCACCGGCGACAGGGTGACGAACTGGCGCAGGCCGGGAATCTCCCGCGCCAGCTCCTCCACCACCTGCTTGATCAGGAAGTTGCCGAAGGAGATGCCGCGCAGGCCGTCCTGGCAGTTGCTGATGGAGTAGAACACTGCGGTGTCCGGCTCCTCCGCCGGCAGCGCTTGCGCACCGGGCTCCAGAATGTCCGCGATGGCACCGGGCATCGCACGGGTCAGTGCCACCTCGACGAAGATCAGCGGCTCGTCGGCCAGCGCCGGGTGGAAGAAGGCGAAACAGCGGCGGTCAGCAGGCTGCAGACGGCTGCGCAGGTCGTCCCAGTCCTTGATGGCGTGGACGGCCTCGTACTGGATGATCTTTTCCAGGATCGACGCCGGGGTCGACCAGTCAATACGCCGCAGCACCAGGAAGCCCCGGTTGAACCAGGATGCCAACAGGTGCTGCAGGTCGTGGTCCACCGCGGCCAGCTCGGGATTGGCTTTGAGTTCCTGCAGCAGCAGGCGGCGCATGGCGATCAGCTCGGCGGTGCCGCCGGGCGCCTGGTTGAGGCGGCGGAACAGCTCCTGGCGCGGCGGCTCGCTGGCCTCGAACAATGCGGTGGTGTTGGCCGACGACGGCTCGTCGAGGTAGCGCTGGCAGGCTTGCGCCAGCGCGTCGTGGGGCGGTGCGAAGTCCGTCAGCAGAGTGTCGAAGAAGGCCTTCTGCTGGTCCTGCGGACAGTCCCGATAGGCGCACAGGACCTGCTTCGCCAGGGCCACGCCCGAGGCTTCGCCATGGCTGGAGATCAGCTTGTGGCAAGCCTGCGCCAGCGCCTGGGCATTGCCCGGCGCCGGCTCGCGCGACTCCAGCAATTGCCGGCCGCGCTCGGTGATGCTTTGCAGCAGTTCCTGGAAGAAGCTGATGTTCATGCGTCCCCCTCAGCTTGTGGATAAGTAACTCAATCCCCCGCCAGCATCGGCGGCGGGCAGCGCTGGTACCAGCGCGAAGCCTGCTCGTAGGCGTGGGCCAGTTGCAGCACGGCCATGTCGGCCTGGTGCCTGCCGATGATCTGGATACCCATGGGCAGGCCCTGCTCATTGAAGCCCACCGGCACGTTGGCTGCCGGGCACCCAGACAGGGTGGCCGGGATCACCACTTCCATCCAGCGGTGGTAGGTATCCATGGCCTGGCCAGCGATTTCCTTGGGCCAGTCCCAGGTCTTGTCGAACGGGAACACCTGGGCGCTGGGCAGCAGCAGGTAGTCGTAGCGCTCGAACAGTCGGCTGATGGCACGGTACCAGTCGCTGCGCGCGGCGGAAGCACGGAACACGTCCATGGCGGAGAGTTTCAGGCCGTTCTCCACTTCCCAGATCGCCTCGGGCTTGAGCAGCTCGCGCTTGGCCGGGTCGGTGTAGGCCGCGCCGAGAGACCCGGCGACCATCCAGTGACGCAGGGTGCGCCAGGTGTCCCAGAGGCGCTCGGGCGAGAAGCCCATGGCGGTCTCTTCGACGTGGCAGCCGATGGCTTCGAAGTCGGCGAAGGACTTGCGGCAAAGCTCCAGCACGCCCTTTTCCATGGGCAGGTGGCCGCCCAGGTCACCCAGCCAGCCCAGGCGGGCGCCCTTGAAGTCTCGCTCCAGCTTGCCTGCGAACTGCTCGCCGCTCTCGGCAATGGACAGCGGTGCACGGGCATCGCCGCCGGCTTGCACCGACAGCAGCAGCGCCACGTCACGCACGCTGCGGCCCATCGGGCCTTCGTAGCCCATCTGGTCGATGAACAGGTCGGCGCTGTCGTCGAAGGGCACGCGCCCCTGGGACGGACGGAAACCGATGATGTTGTTGAAGGCTGCCGGGTTGCGCAGCGAGCCCATCATGTCGCTGCCGTCGGCCACCGGGACCATCTGCAGCGCCAGGGCCGCCGCCGCGCCACCGCTGCTGCCGCCGGCGGTACGGTCGGGCGCGTAGGCACAGCCGGTGACACCGAAGATCGGGTTGTAGCTGTGCGAGCCGAGGCCGAATTCGGGGGTGTTGGTCTTGCCGATGATGATCGCGCCGGCCGCCTTGATACGTTCGACCATGATGCCGTCGCGCTCGGGCAGGTAGTCGCTGAACAGCGGCGAGCCGAGGGTGGTGCGTATGCCCTGGGTCAGCGACAGGTCCTTTACCGCGTGGGGCAGGCCGTGCATCCAGCCGCGGTATTCGCCGCGGGCCAGGTCGGCGTCGCGCTGGTCGGCTTCGGCCAGCAGGAGGTCGTCCGGCTGCTGGCTGACGATGGCGTTGACTGCCGGGTTGTAGCGCTCGATCTGCTCGAGGTGCGCCTGCATCACTTCACGGCAGGAAACTTCGCGCAGGCGGATGCGCTGGGCCAGCTCAAAGGCCTGGAGCTGGACGAGTTCGTTTTGCTTGTTCTTCTGGCTCATGGAACGAGGCCTTTTTTCATCAGGATTTCCCGCAACGGGAAGGTTCAGTCGGGTTCAACGGCCCCATACGCTGATGGGGCTTGTAGCGAATAGCGCGTTCGCCGGGCCGCACGCTGCCGGCACGCCCACCAAAGTGGACGCGAGCAGCAACGGTCTGTGGCTTTCCCGGTCGGGGATCAGCGCATCAGGTTGGTCCAGATACGGTCGGCCAGGCGGATCGCGCCTTCGCCACAGGTCTTGCTGAACACCACCTTGGTGCCCTCGGGGATGTGCAGTTCCGGCGCGTCCTTCAGGCTGGCGTCGAGGAAGGGTTCAACACCCTTGATCGGGCTCTGGTGCTTGAGGAAGTTCTGGGTCATCGCCGAGTTCTCAGGCTGGCTGAGGAAGGCGATGAACTTCTTCGCGTTCTCCGGGTGCTTGGCGCCGGCCGGGATCACCAGGTTGTCCACCCAGGCCATCACGCCCTCTTTCGGGTAGAGGTACTTCAGGCTGGATTTCATCTCACGCGCACGCATCGACGAGCCGCCCCAGAACATCGACATGTCGACTTCGCCCGAGGCCAGGTTCTCGCGGATCGAGCCGGCCTTGGAGCTGTAGGTCTTCACGAAGGGCTTCTGGGTCTTCAGCAGGGTCAGCACCTGTTGCATCTGCTTGGGGTCCTCGCTGCACAGCGGGATGCCCAGGTAGAGGCTGGCGGTGTCGATTACCTCGCTCGCCGAGTCGAACATGTTGATCTTGCCCTGCAACTCCGCCGGCGGAGTGAACAGCACCGAGTAGCTGTCGGCCGGGCCGCTGTACTTGGCGCTGTCCAGCACCACGCTGGTGGTCCCCCAGATGAAGGGCACGGCGTAGGCGCCTTCCGGGTCCCAGGTGGGCTTCTTCAGGTTGTCCTCGACGTTGGCGTAGTACGGCTGGCTGGCCGGGTCGAAGCGCTCCAGCAGCTTCTCCTGGATCAGGATCGGCACGAACTGGTGCGAGGGAATGGCCACGTCGTAGCCGGTACCGCCCTGCTTGAGCTTGGCCAGCAGCGTTTCGTTGGAGTCGTAGGAGTCCACGGTCACCTTGATGCCGGTTTCCTTCTCGAACTTCTCCAGGATCTGCGGCGTGAAATAGCCACTCCAGCTCACCACGTTCAGTTGTTCGGCGGCGTGCACGTTGGCCACCAGCCCCATGGCCAGCGAGGCCCCTACAGCAGCGATCAGTTTGCTCATCTTCTACTCCGGTATTTGGGCGGAGAGTCCGCTCGATGACTGGCCGAGCGCAGCCCAGACGAGGCGGAAACAGGTGAGAAAGCGCAGTTTACGACTGTAAATGAGCATTTCGAGGCTGTTTCCAACGACGTATGGGCAAGCTCGGACAGGCATGGGGCGGGCTCTCAGGCTTTCTTCTTGCCAAGCAGGAAGGACAGGGTTACGAACAGCACGGAAACGCCGAGGATCAGGGTCGACACCGCGTTCACATCGGGCGTCACGCCCATGCGCAGCAGGCCGAAGATGAAGATCGGCAAGGTGGTGGTGCCGGCCTGGGAGACCATCATCGAGATCACGAAGTTATCCAGCGAGACGATGAAGGCCAGCATCAGCCCGGAGAAGATCCCCGGCATCAGCAGCGGCAAGGTCACCTTGCGGAAGGTCCGCCAGGGGCCGGCGTAGAGGTCGGCGGCGGCCTGCTCCAGGGACAGGTCCATGTCGTTCAGGCGAGCGCGGATCGGCAGGTAGGCGAACGGGATGCAGAACACCGTGTGGGCGATGATCAGGTTGCCGTAGCCCAGCGACAGGCCGAGGGTGGAGAACAGCGCCAGGGTGGCGACGCCGACGACGATCTCGGGCAGCACCAGCGGCAGCATGATCGCCCCCATGGACAGACGCAGACCCTTGAATTTTGCCCCGCGTGAGGTGCCCAGGGCGGCCAGGGTGGCGATCACCGTGGCGATCACGCTGGCGCACACGGCGATCAGCAGGCTGTTGCCGGCGGCCTGGCGCAGCGCCTGGTTGGCGAAGGCGCTGCGGTACCAGTCGAGGCTGAAGCCGGTCCACACGGTGGCGGACTGGTTGGCGTTGAACGAAAGCACCACCAGCACCACGATGGGCGCGTAGAGGTACAGGTAGAACAGGAAGCTCAGCGCGCCGAAGCCACGGAAATCCTGCACACCCAAGCGACGTTTAGTCAGCAGCGACAGCATCATTCACCTCCCCGGGCGATGCGCAGGCGTTCGGCGCGCATCGCGTAGAACATCAGCACCAGCATCACGGCTCCCATCAGCACCAGCGACAGCGCCGCACCGAAGGGCCAGTTCCGCGAGTCGCTGAACTGCCGGAAGATCAGGTTGCCGAGCATCATCTTGGTGCCGCCGCCGAGCAGCTCGGGGGCGATCATCGCGCCCAGGCAGGGCACGAAGGTGAGGATGGCGCCGGCCAGGATGCCCGGACGGGCAATCGGCAGGACCACCTTGCGCAGGGTACGGATGCGCCCGGCGTAGAGGTCCTGGGCCGCTTCGAGCAGGCGCATGTCCATCTTCTCGAGGGTGGCGTAGATCGGCAGCACCACGAAGGGCGCGTAGGTGTAGACAAGCCCCAGCAGCACGGCTCCGTCGGTGTAGAGCATGTTCAGCGGCTGGTGGATGATGCCGAGGCTCATCAGCGTGCCGTTGACCACGCCGGTGCCGCGCAGCAGCAGGATCCAGGCGTAGGTGCGGATCAGCAGGTTGGCCCAGAACGGCACGGTGATCAGGAAGATCAGCAGGCCGCGACGGTGCGCCGGTTGCATCGCCAGCCACACCGCCACCGGGAAGCCCACCAGCAGGGTGATGGCGGTGGTCGCCGCGGCGATACCGATGGAGCGCAGGGCGATCATCACGTAGGAGTCGGCGAAGGCCAGGCTGTCGTCGAGCTGGCGCTCGAACAGCAGCGAGACATAGGCGTCGATGCTGAAGTGCGGGTTCACTCCGCCATAGGGGTTGGCCTGCATCAGCGAGTAACCGACCACGATGAAGATCGGCACGATCAGGAACAGCCCGATGGAGACCAGTGCGGGCGACACGCCGAGGAAGCTGCGCAGCGCCTGGCGCCGCTCCAGCGAATTGCCGGCGGTTGTGGATAACCGGTTCATGCTCACCTCCGCTCAGTCCACCAGGACGCTGGCGCTGCCTTTTTCGAAGAGCAGCCCGGCGCGTTGCCCGGCTGCCAGACGCCCGCGCTGGCCGGCGCTGTTGGGCGCGCGGACCGTCAGGCGGGTGCC
Source organism: Pseudomonas sp. PDM18 (assembly GCF_014852585.1). Lineage (GTDB taxonomy): Bacteria > Pseudomonadota > Gammaproteobacteria > Pseudomonadales > Pseudomonadaceae > Pseudomonas. Next base: position 133,873 of record NZ_JACVBX010000005.1, read on the forward strand.
GTCGGCAAGGCTGATCTGGTACTGCAGGTCGGTGCCCAGGTAGATCTGCTGGACCACGGTGCAGGGCGTGGCGGACGGAGTGTCCTCGGCCACCAGTTGCAAGCGCTCGGGGCGGATCGACAGGGTGACCTCGGCGCCGACTTTGAGGCCTTCGCGGGCCTGGGCTTCGATCAGTTGCTCGCCGGGAATGCGGTACTGCGCGCAGTCGCCGGTGAAGTTCTCGACCCGCGCCGGGAGGAAGTTGGTCTCGCCGATGAAGTCGGCGACGAAGCGGTTGCGCGGGTTTTCGTAGATGTCGTCCGGGCGGCCGACCTGCTGCACCTCGCCCTCGGAGAGCACGGCGATGCGGTCGGACATGGTCAGGGCTTCTTCCTGGTCATGGGTGACGAAGATGAAGGTGATGCCGGTCTTGGACTGGATCGCCTTGAGCTCTTCGCGCATGGCCTGGCGCAGCTTGAGGTCGAGTGCGGACAGCGGCTCGTCGAGCAGCAGCACTTTCGGATGCGGCGCCAGCGCGCGGGCCAGGGCGACGCGCTGTTGCTGGCCGCCGGAAAGCTGGGTCGGCTTGCGCTGGGCGAAGCGTTCCATCTGCACCAGGGCGAGCATCTCGCGGACGCGCTCGGCAACCTGCGCCTTGCTCATGCGCTGGCCCATCGGGTGGGATTCCAGGCCGAAGGCGAGGTTCTCGGCGATGGTCATGTGCGGGAACAGCGCGTAGTGCTGGAACACGGTGTTCACCGGGCGCTCGAAGGGCGGCCGGTCGGCGATGTTCTCGCCGTAGAGCTGGATTTCCCCGGAGGTGGGGAACTCGAAGCCGGCGATCATCCGCAACAGGGTGGTCTTGCCGCAGCCGGAGGGGCCGAGCAGGGTGAAGAACTCGTTGTCGCGGATGTCCAGGTCGACGCATTTCAGAGCGACGGGACCGCTCGCCGGGTCGCCGTAGACCTTGCGCACGGAGCGGATGGAGACCGCCGCCGTCTGCAGGCTGTGCAGGGCACTCATGGTGAAACCTCCGTACCTTCCCTTCCGCCACCAGCAGGCGGTCGGGGGATCTTGTAGTTGTTCTGGCAGGACTAGAGACGCTGGGGTGCAGCGCTGGCCTTGGGTCAGGCCCAAGTTGTGATGTTGTTGAGGCGGATATTCGAAGAAAGGTGGTTGAGCGGAAAGCTCAATTTTCTTACATTCGATATTAAATAATTTAACAGCTAAAAAGCTGATACCCCCGAGGCCTCGCCATGTCCATCCAGCGTCTTCCGCCGCTCAATGCCGTCCGCGCCTTCGAGGCCGCCGCCCGGCTGGGCAGCTATGTCGCCGCCTCGAAAGACCTGCATGTGACGCAGCCGGCCATCGGCCGTCACGTGAAGCTGCTGGAGGACTGGCTGGGCGTGCAGCTGTTCGAGCGCACCCCGCGCGGGGTCAGCCTGACGCCAGCCGGGCAGCGCTACTACGCGAAGATATCCACCGCCCTGCAGCAGATCGCCGACGCCGGCCACGAGTTGGCACCCGGCGGCACCGCACGCTGGCTGAAGATTCTGGTGGTGCCGGCCTTCGCCAAGCGCTGGCTGATGCCGCGCCTGGAAACCCTGCGCCAGCAGCGCCCCGGCCTGAAAGTGGCAGTGGAGCCGAACCCGACTTTCACCGAAGTGGACGGTAAAAGCGCCGACCTGGGGATTGTCTACGGGCTTCCCGGCGTCTATCCGCAGTGCCACAGCACGCTGGTGCGACCGGCGGTTTTCCCGGTGTGCTCGCCCTCCTACCTCGAAGAGCACGGCCCGCTGAGCAGCGTGCACGAACTGGCGCAGCACAAGCTGATCCACGTCGACGACGGCGAATGGTGGAACCTCTGGCTGTCCACCATCGGGCTGGACCTGCGGGTGAACTCCGACGTGCTCTACGTCAGCAACGACCACGCGCTGTCCATGGCCGAGGCCGGCCACGGCATCGCCCTGGCCAACCTGGTGCTGGTGAAGCACCAGCTGGCCGCCGGCACACTGGTGCGACCACTGCCCGAGGAGGTGCCACTGGAGAGCTACCAGCTGCTGCTGCCGCCCGGCGCGGTGAGCGCCGATGTGGCCTGGTTCGAGGACTGGATTCGGGCGGCGCTGCAAGAGGAATTCTCGCCCAGCGCAGGGCCGCGTGACTGAGTCAGCCGCATGGCTAGGCGGGGCGCCGAAGACAGTGCGTCCAGCACGGCGAGGCGCCCCAACGACGCCAGGCGGTTGAATCAGCCGCGCGGCGCGTAGGCGAAGACGTCGGCGCGCATTTGATGCGGGTCCATGCCCGCCGCTACCAGCGCGTCCAGCGTGCCGTAGACCATCGCCGGCGAGCCGCTGGCGTAGACGCGCAGGCCGGACAGCTCGGCGAAGTCCTCGCACACCGCTTCATGCAGCAGGCCGCAACGCCCCTGCCAACCGCACAGGTCGCTGACGATCTTGTGCAGATGCAGGTTGGGTACGCTCTCCCACTGTTCCCAGTGCGGCAGCTCGTAGAAATCCTCCGGGCGCCGCACGCCCCAGTACAGGTGCACCGGGTGGGCAAAACCGGTGGCGCGGCAGAATTCGATCAGGCTGTGCATCTGCGCCATGCCGGTGCCGGCGGCGATCAGCACCAGCGGGCCGTCCGGCAGGTCGGCCAGGTGCGCGTCACCGAAGGGCATCTGCACGCGGGCAAAGCGGTCGCGTTGCAACTGGGTCAGCAGGTCGATGGCGCTGTTCTCGCGGGCCAGGATATGCAGCTCCAGGTCGCGTCCTTCCTGCGGCGCGGAGGCCAGGGAGAAGGCCGCCGGGTCGCTGCCCTCGCGCCCAATCAGCACGTACTGCCCGGCGTGGTAGCGCGGGGGTTTGCCGGCCGGGGCACGCAGGCGCACACGCCAGACGTCACCGCCTACCGGCTCGCAGAGGGTCAGCTGGCAGGACAGCGTGCGCACCGGCAGCTCGCCGGGGGCCAGCACACCGTCCCAGTGCAGCACGCAGTCCTCCAGCGGCTCGGCCAGGCAGGTGAAGAGCTCGCCGTGGTCGCGCACCTCGCCGTCCTGGCGCACGCGGCCTTCCACCAGCAGCGCCGCGCAGATATGGCAATTGCCGTTGCGGCAGCTCTGCGGGCACTCGTAGCCCAGGCGCCGCGCACCGTCGAGGATACGTTCCCCGGGCCGCAGGTCGAGCTGGGCACCGGAAGGTTGCAAGGTCACTTTCAAGCGATGTTCTCGTTCTTCTGATTTCGTCGGAGTAGCCGATTCCTCCTGGATACTCCGCGCCAGCACTTCCCCCCTCTCCCCAACCCTCTCCCTGAGGGAGAGGGGTTAGACCGTGCCGGCTGACACCATGGCGTCATCCTGCACCGAACGGCCCCTCTCCCGCTTGCGGGAGGGGGTCAGGGTGAGGGGCTGTTGATCTCGCCTGTTCGCGAGCAAGCTCGCTCCTACAGGGTGCCCCAGACATCAGTCGATGCCCAGGCTCGCCCAGATTTCGTCGACGCGACGGGTCACCGCCGGGTCCTTTTCGATCACCCGGCCCCATTCGCGGCTGGTCTCGCCCGGCCACTTGTGGGTGGCGTCCAGGCCCATCTTCGAGCCCAGGCCGGAGATCGGAGAGGCGAAGTCCAGGTAGTCGATCGGGGTGTTGTCGATCATCACCGTGTCGCGCTTGGGGTCCATGCGCGTGGTGATGGCCCAGATCACATCGTTCCAGTCGCGGGCGTTGATGTCGTCGTCGGTGACGATAACGAACTTGGTGTACATGAACTGTCGCAGGAACGACCAGACACCCAACATCACGCGCTTGGCGTGGCCGGGATACTGCTTCTTCATGGTCACCACCGCCATGCGGTAGGAGCACCCTTCGGGCGGCAGGTAGAAATCGGTGATCTCGGGGAACTGCTTCTGCAGGATCGGCACGAAGACTTCGTTCAGCGCTACACCGAGGATCGCCGGCTCATCCGGCGGGCGGCCGGTGTAGGTGCTGTGGTAGATGGGTTTCTGCCGGCGGGTGATGCGCTCGACGGTGAACACCGGGAAGCGATCTACCTCGTTGTAGTAGCCGGTATGGTCGCCGTAGGGGCCTTCATCGGCCATCTCGCCGGGATGGATCACCCCTTCGAGGACGATTTCGGCGCTGGCCGGCACCTGCAGGTCGTTGCCGATGCACTTGACCAGTTCGGTCTTGTGCCCGCGCAGCAGGCCGGCGAAGGCGTATTCGGAGAGGGTGTCCGGCACCGGGGTCACGGCGCCGAGGATGGTCGCCGGGTCCGCGCCGAGGGCCACAGCCACCGGATAGGGCTGGCCAGGGTGCTTCTGGCACCACTCGCGGAAGTCCAGCGCGCCGCCGCGGTGGCTGAGCCAGCGCATGATGACCTTGTTGCGGCCGATCACTTGCTGGCGGTAGATGCCCAGGTTCTGCCGCTCCTTGTTCGGCCCGCGGGTGACGGTCAGGCCCCAGGTGATCAGCGGCGCGACGTCTCCGGGCCAGCAGGTCTGCACCGGCAGCTTCGACAGGTCGACGTCGTCGCCCTCCTCGATCACTTCCTGGCACGGCGCGTCCCTGAGGACCTTGGGCGCCATGTTGATGACCTTCTTGAAGATCGGCAGCTTGGACCAGGCGTCCTTCAACCCCTTGGGCGGCTCGGGCTCCTTGAGGAAGGCCAGCAGCTTGCCGATCTCGCGCAGTTCGGAGACGTCCTCGGCGCCCATGCCCAGCGCCACGCGCTCGGGCGTGCCGAACAGGTTGCCCAGTACGGGGATGTCATAGCCGGTGGGCTTTTCGAACAGCAGGGCCGGGCCCCTGGCGCGCAGGGTGCGGTCGCACACCTCGGTCATTTCCAGCACCGGGGATACCGGCGCCTGGATGCGCTTGAGCTGTCCGCGCTGCTCCAGGGCAGCGATGAACTCGCGCAGGTCGCGATACTGCATGAGGGTCTCGATGGCGGCAGGATGATGCGACAGTCTACCGCCTATCAGCGCCTTGCAGAAACACGAAGGCCGGGTTTCCCCGGCCTTGTGCGGTTCGAGAGGCGCTTACTTGCTGCGCTTCATCGAATCGAAGAACTCATCGTTGGTCTTCGTCTGGCGCAGCTTGTCCAGGAGGAATTCCACGGCGGCGATCTCGTCCATCGGGTGGAGGATCTTGCGCAGGATCCACATGCGCTGCAGCTCTTCCTCACCGGTGAGCAGCTCTTCGCGACGGGTGCCGGAGCGATTGATGTTGATCGCCGGGAACACACGCTTTTCCGAGATGCGACGGTCGAGGATGAGTTCCGAGTTACCGGTACCCTTGAATTCCTCGTAGATCACTTCGTCCATCTTCGAGCCGGTTTCGATCAGCGCGGTGGCGAGGATGGTCAGCGAACCGCCTTCCTCGATGTTGCGCGCGGCGCCGAAGAAGCGCTTGGGCTTCTCCAGGGCGTGGGCGTCGACACCACCGGTGAGCACCTTGCCGGAGCTGGGGATCACGGTGTTGTAGGCACGGGCCAGACGGGTGATGGAGTCCAGCAGGATGATCACGTCCTTCTTGTGCTCGACCAGGCGCTTGGCCTTCTCGATCACCATCTCGGCGACCTGCACGTGGCGGGTCGGCGGTTCGTCGAAGGTGGAGGCGACCACTTCGCCGCGCACGGTGCGCTGCATCTCGGTCACTTCTTCCGGGCGCTCGTCGATCAGCAGGACGATCAAGTGGCACTCGGGGTTGTTGCGGGTGATGTTCGAGGCGATGTTCTGCAGCATGATGGTCTTGCCCGCTTTCGGCGGGGCGACGATCAGGCCGCGCTGGCCCTTGCCGATCGGCGAGCAGAGGTCGATCACACGGCCGGTGAGGTCCTCGGTGGAGCCGTTGCCGGCTTCCATGGTCAGGCGCTTGGTCGGGAACAGCGGCGTCAGGTTCTCGAAGAGAATCTTGTTCTTCGCGTTCTCCGGACGATCAAAGTTGATCGAGTCGACTTTCAGCAGGGCGAAATAACGCTCACCTTCCTTCGGCGGACGAATCTTGCCGATGATGGTATCGCCCGTGCGCAGGTTGAAGCGACGGATCTGGCTGGGCGAGACATAGATGTCGTCCGGGCCGGCCAGGTACGAGGAATCGGCGGAGCGCAGGAAGCCGAAGCCATCCTGGAGAATCTCCAGCACGCCGTCACCGGAGATTTCCTCGCCGCTTTTCGCGTGCTTTTTCAGCAGTGCGAAGATGATGTCCTGTTTGCGCGAACGAGCCATGTTTTCCAGGCCCATGGCATCGGACATTTCCAGCAATTCGGCAATCGGCTTTTGCTTGAGTTCGGTCAGATTCATAGAAGGGACGTAAATACGCTGAAAGGGGAAAAGGGAACAAGCGTGATGCTTGAAGAGCCGCGCCGTAGATGACGGACAGGATCGCTTGGAATTCGAATGGGAAGTGCGTCGGCGACGGCTTGCAGGGGACAACGAAACAATCGTTGTGCGCCCGAATTTAACACCCGAGTTTCGGAGCGTCTAGGGGCAATAACGAAAAAACCCCGCGCATTGGCGGGGTTTTTCGGGCTTCTTCGACTTAGATGTTGCTGTCGAGGAAGGCGGCCAGTTGCGACTTGGACAGTGCGCCGACCTTGGTCGCTTCGACGTTGCCGCCCTTGAACAGCATCAGGGTCGGAATGCCACGCACGCCGTACTTCGGCGGGGTGTCCTGGTTCTCGTCGATGTTCAGCTTGCAGACTTTCAGCTTGCCCTGATAGTCCTTGGCGATCTCGTCGAGTACCGGGGCGATCATCTTGCACGGGCCGCACCATTCGGCCCAGTAGTCGACCAGCACGGGACTATCGGACTTCAGTACGTCCTGCTCGAAGCTGGCATCGGTAACATTGACGATATGTTCGCTCATGTATTCTCTCCGTCAATCGGATGCGAAAAAGTGTCCGCCATCATATCCCGCCTCGGCCCACACCGAAAGGCGCAGCCGATTGAGTGTATCTATCGCTGCCGCGGTGACTTCTGATCGGTGACAACCCCTTCATTGGCACTACCTGCCTAAAATGGCAGGATGTCTCCCGTATTTATCCGGACCCGCCCCTATGCCCCATACACCTGCCAAGACCTTTCCCATGATCGCGGCCATTGATCTTGGCTCGAACAGTTTCCACATGGTTTTGGCGAAGGCCGATCACGGCGAGATCCGCATCCTCGAGCGGTTGGGCGAGAAGGTCCAGCTGGCCGCTGGCATCGGTGAGGACCGCATGCTCACCAAGGAAGCGATGCAGCGCGGCTACGACTGCCTGAAGCAGTTCGCCCAGTTCATCAACGGCATGCCCCCGGGTTCGGTGCGCGTCGTAGGCACCAACGCCCTGCGCGAAGCACGCAATCGCGCCGAATTCATCCGCGAAGCCGACCGCATCCTCGGTCACCCGGTGGAAGTCATCTCAGGCCGTGAAGAAGCGCGCCTGATCTACCTGGGCGTCTCCCACACCCTGCAGGACAACCCCGGCAAGCGCCTGGTGGTCGATATCGGCGGCGGAAGCACCGAGTTCATCATCGGCCAGCAGTTCGAATCGCAGCTGCGCGAGAGCCTGCAGATGGGCTGCGTGAGCTTCACCCAGCGCTACTTCAAGGACGGCAAGATCACCCCGGCGCGCTACGCCCAGGCCTACACCTCGGCGCGCCTGGAGCTGATGAGCATCGAGAACAGCCTGCGCCGCCTGGGCTGGGACGAGGCCGTCGGCGCCTCCGGCACCATCCGCGCAATTTGCCTGGCGATCCAGGCCGGCGGCCACGGCAACGGCGAGATCAACCCCGAGGGCCTGGCCTGGCTCAAACGCAAGATGTTCAAGCTGGGCGAGGTCGAGAAGCTCGACATCGACGGCATCAAGCCGGACCGCCGACCGATCTTCCCGGCCGGTATGGCGATCCTCGAGGCCCTGTTCGACGCCCTCGAGCTGACCCGCATGACCCACTCCGAAGGCGCCCTGCGCGAAGGCGTGCTCTACGACCTGCTGGGCCGCCACCACCACGAGGACGTCCGCGAACGCACCATTGGCGCCCTCATGGAGCGCTACCACGTCGATCCGGAACAGGCCGCGCGCGTCGAGGCCAAGGCGCTGGCGTCCCTGGACCAGGTCGCCAAGGCCTGGGACCTGAACGACGAGGGTCACCGCGAGCTGCTGATGTGGGCGGCGCGCGTGCATGAACTGGGCCTGGACATCGCCCACTATCACTACCACAAGCACGGCGCCTACCTGCTGGAGCACTCGGACCTGGCCGGCTTCTCGCGCCTGGACCAGCTGACCCTGGCGCTGCTGGTGCGCGGCCACCGCCGCAACATCCCGGTGGACAAGTTCAACGAGCTGGGAGACGAGGGCGACAAGCTGATCCGCCTGTGCATCGTGCTGCGCTTCGCCATCCTCTTCCACCACATCCGTGGCACCCAGGAAATGCCGGCCGTGACCCTGAAGGCTTCCGGCAAGTCGCTGGACGTGCGCTTCCCCGACGGCTGGCTGGCCGCCAATCCGCTGACCCAGGCGGACTTCGAGCAGGAAGCCGAATGGCTCAAGCGCGTGGGCTACTCGCTCAGCGTGAGCTGATCGCCCCGCGACAGACGAAGGCCCCGGCGCGCAAACGCCGGGGCCTTTTCATTTCGAATGCCAGGCCCTGTAGGAGCGAGCTTGCTCGCGAACCCCTGCTCCGCTGCGGGACCGGCTCGTGAGCAACGACTGGGCGTCCCCTCGGTCCTACGAAGAGCATTCGTGCAGCCATGAAAAAGCCCTGCTGAGGCAAGGCTTTCACGCCACGCGGACGGATCAGCGAACGCTGATCACCGGCGTGCACAGGCGTTCCAGCAGCGTCGCCTGGGCGTTGCGCGCGTTCTGGTTGCCGCTGGGGCTCTGGCGCACGTAGCTGCCGTCGGACTGCAGTACCCAGGCCTGGGTGTTGTCGGTCAGGTAGGACTCCAGCTCTTTCTTCACGCGCAGCACGAGCTTCTTGCCTTCCACCGGGAAGCAGGTCTCAACGCGCATGTCGAGGTTGCGCTCCATCCAGTCGGCGCTGGAGAGATAGAGCTTCTCCTCGCCGCCGTTGAGGAAGTAGTAGATCCGGCTGTGTTCCAGGAAGCGGCCGATGATCGAGCGCACCTGGATGTTGTGCGACACGCCCGGCACGCCCGGACGCAGGCAGCACATGCCGCGCACCACCAGGTCGATCTTCACGCCGGCCTGGCTGGCCTTGTACAGCGCGCGGATGACCTTGGCGTCGGTCAGCGAGTTGACCTTGGCCATGATGTGCGCCGGCTTGCCTTCGGCAGCCTGGGCGGCCTCGCGGTTGATCATCTCCAGCAGGTTCTTCTTCAGGGTGAAGGGCGCGTGCAGGAGCTTCTTCATGCGCAGGGTCTTGCCCATGCCGATCAGCTGGTTGAACAGCTTGTGCAGGTCCTCGCAGAGCGCCACGTCGGCGGTCAGCAGGCTGTAGTCGGTGTACAGGCGGGCATTGCCGGCGTGGTAGTTGCCGGTGCCCAGGTGCGCGTAGCGGCGCAGCTCGCCGTCCTCGCGACGCAGGATGAGCATCATCTTGGCGTGGGTCTTGAAGCCGACCACGCCGTAGATCACCACCGCACCGGCCTGCTGCAGGCGGCTGGCCAGCTGCAGGTTGGATTCTTCGTCGAAGCGCGCCCGCAGCTCGATCACCACGGTGACTTCCTTGCCGTTGCGCGCGGCTTCCACCAGTGCGTCGACGATCTCCGAGTTGGCCCCGGAGCGGTACAGCGTCTGCTTGATCGCCAGCACGCTGGGATCCTTGGCGGCCTGGCGCAGCAGGTCGACCACCGGGGTGAAGGACTCGAACGGGTGCATCAGTAGCACGTCGAGCTTGCCCAGCACGTTGAACAGGTTTTCCTTCTTTTGCAGCAGCTTGGGAATCGCCGGGGTGAACGGCGGGGACTGCAGCTCCGGATGACTGGCCAAGCCTGTGACGCTGAACAGGCGGGTCAGGTTGACCGGTCCGCTGACGCGGTACAGCTCGGTCTCGGACAGGCCGAACTGCTTGAGCAGGTAGTTGGACAGCGGCACCGGGCAGGTATCCACCACCTCCAGACGCACGGCGTCGCCGTAACGGCGCGAGAACAGCTCGCCACGCAGTGCGCGGGCCAGGTCCTCGACGTCCTCGGCATCCACCGAGAGGTCGGCGTTACGGGTCAGGCGGAACTGGTAGCAGCCCTTCACCTTCATGCCGTGGAACAGATCGTCGGCGTGGGCGTGGATCATCGACGAGAGGAACACGTAGTTGTCGCCGGGGCCGGCGACGTCTTCGGGCAGGCGGATGATCCGCGGCAGCGAGCGCGGCGCCGGGATGATCGCAAGGCCGGAGTCGCGGCCGAAGGCGTCCAGGCCTTCGAGCTCGACCATGAAGTTCAGGCTCTTGTTCACCAGCAGCGGGAACGGGTGCGTTGGATCGAGGCCGATCGGGGTGACGATGGGCGCGATCTCGTCGCGGAAGAAGCGACGAACCCAGGCCTTGATCTTCGGCGTCCAGTAGCGGCGGCGGATGAAGCGGATGTCGTGCTTGGCCAGCTCCGGCAACAGGATGTCGTTGAGGATGCTGTACTGGCGGGCGACCTGCTCGTGCACCTGCTCGCTGATGCGTGCCAGCGCCTGGTGCGGCAACAGGCCGTCGGCGCCGGCCTGTTCACGGGCGAAGGTGATCTGCTTCTTCAGGCCGGCGACGCGGATCTCGAAGAATTCGTCGAGGTTGCTGGAGAAGATCAACAGGAACTTCAGGCGTTCCAGCAGCGGGTACGACTCATCCAGCGCCTGTTCCAGCACGCGGATGTTGAACTGCAGCTGCGAGAGCTCGCGATGAATGTAGAGGGCACTGTCGTCCACGTTGATCGCCGGAACTGCCGGTTCGACGGGCGGCGGCGTCGCCTCGGCGACTTCATCCACGACGACTTCGGTGATTACAGCGGTGGTGTCAGCTTCGATAACTTCGGTTTCGCTAATGCCTTCGGTATTCATCGCGGGTCTCATCGTCGGAGGGGTTAGCCCCCGCTTTTCAATTGTTGTGCGGCGCGCTTGGCGAAGTAGGTCAGGATGCCATCTGCGCCCGCGCGTTTGAAGGCCAGCAGCGATTCGAGGATCACCGCCTCGCTGAGCCAACCGTTGTTGATCGCGGCCATGTGCATCGCGTACTCGCCGCTGACCTGATAGACAAAGGTCGGCGCGCGGAATTCGTCCTTGGCGCGGCGAACGATGTCGAGATAGGGCATGCCCGGCTTGACCATGATCATGTCGGCGCCTTCGGCGAGGTCAGCGTAGATCTCGTGCAGCGCTTCGTCGCTGTTGGCCGGATCCATCTGGTAGGTGGCCTTGTTGCCCTTGCCCAGATTGGCGGCGGAGCCGACGGCATCGCGGAACGGGCCGTAGTAGGCGCTGGCGTACTTGGCCGAGTAGGCCATGATGCGGGTGTTGATGTGGCCGGTGGATTCCAGGGCCTCGCGGATCGCGCCGATGCGGCCGTCCATCATGTCGGAGGGCGCCACGACCTGGGCGCCGGCTTCGGCGTGGGAAAGCGCCTGCTTGACCAGCACATCAACGGAAATGTCGTTCAGAACGTAGCCGTCCTCGTCGAGGATGCCGTCCTGGCCGTGGCTGGTGAACGGGTCCAGCGCCACGTCGGTGATGATGCCCAGCTCCGGGAAGCGCTCGCGCAGGGCGCGGGTGGCGCGCTGGGCGATGCCGTCAGGGTTGAAGGCTTCGGCGCCATCGAGGGATTTCTTCTCCAGCGGGGTCACCGGGAACAGCGCCAGCGCCGGGATGCCCAGCTCCACCAGCTCTTCGGCTTCCTTGAGCAGCAGGTCGATGGACATGCGCTCCACACCCGGCATCGAGGGCACCGCTTCACGCTGGTTCTTGCCGTCGAGGACGAACACCGGAAGGATCAGGTCGTTGCTGGTCAAGACATTTTCGCGCACCAGACGGCGGGAAAAATCGTCACGACGATTGCGACGCAGACGAGTGAAGGGGAAGGCACGATCGGCGGGAATGAAGCTCACGGCGTACTCCAGGGCCTGATGCAGCAGGCACAGTCTGACAGTTATAGCCCTGAATTATGACCGATTGGTAACAACCGGTAACAGTGACCCTTGGTCGCGGCATCCTGCCGCAGCGGCATGCCGCCGCTCTGCACCGGTACAGAGTTGTTCCAGGTCAGCTGTGCTGACTGGGGTGCCTTCCCTGCGGGCGACAACCGGGTTAGGCTTCGCGTTCATTTCGCTGCGTTGCCTCGATAATGCTCCAACAATTCCTGCAGGATTTCGGCTACTTCGCGCTGTTTCTCGGCACGTTCTTCGAGGGTGAGACCATTCTGGTCCTGGCCGGCTTCCTGGCATTCCGCGGCTACATGCAACTGGAGTACGTCATCGCGGTGGCATTCTTCGGCAGTTACGCGGGCGACCAGCTCTGGTATTTCCTCGGCCGTCGCCATGGTCGCAAGCTGCTTGCGCGCAAACCGCGCTGGCAGAAGATGGGCGACAAAGCCTTGGAGCACGTGCGCAAGCATCCCGACCTGTGGGTGCTGAGCTTCCGCTTCGTCTACGGTCTGCGCACCGTGATGCCGGTGGCCATCGGCCTGTCCGGCTATCCGCCGGCGCGCTACCTGCTGCTCAACGGCATCGGCGCCATCGTCTGGGCCACCGTGCTGGGCAGCGCTGCCTTCTACTTCGGCAGCGTGCTCGAAGGTGTGCTGGGCAACATCAAGAAGTACGAACTCATGGTCCTCGGTGGCCTCGTGGTGATCGGCCTGCTGTTCTGGCTGCGTCGCCGCTTCAAGGCCAGCAAGACCGACTGAGCACCCCGGCCGTTCAGGCCGCCTGCGGCAGGCGCTCGGCGCGCCGCAGGCCCAGCAGACCGATCAGGCTGAGCAGCGAGTAGACCGCCAGCGCCCAGGGCGCCCACTGCGGCAGCTCGATCCCTCCCCATAGCGCCATGACCGCCACTGCCAGCACGTTCAACGCTAATCGCAACAGTTCCAGGCGCAGCGCCCAGTTACGGTTCTCCAACCAGCAGCCGATGGCGTAGAGCCCGAGGGCCATCCAGCTCCAACCGATCACCAGCGGCAGCACCTGCCAGTGCTCCCCGACGCCCAGCAACCAGGTGCCGGCCACCACGTAGGTGGCGAACTGCAGCCCGGCGTACCACTGCCTGCCACGCGTCAGCGGCACCTCGAACTTACGGAAGGACGCCAGGTCCGGCTTGGCCATCGGGTAGCGCTGGGCGACATCCTCGGGGCGCCAGCCGGTGCGCATGAACCAGATGCGCAGCTTGTCCCAGGTACTGCCGGCGCGGCGCGCATCGTTCCACAGGTGCGCGTAGACCTGCAGGTTGGCCCACAGCGGGTTCCAGCTGGCCAGCGGCACAGTCACGCCGAACACCACCGGCTCCTCGTCCAGCTCTTCCTGGAAGGTGCCGAACAGGCGATCCCAGACGATGAACACGCCGCCATAGTTGCGATCCATGTAGACCGGGTTCTGCGCATGGTGCACGCGGTGGTTGGATGGGGTGATGAAGATCCATTCGAACCAGCCCAGCTTAGGGATGTGCCGCGTGTGCACCCAAAATTGGTAGAGCAGGTTCAGCGCGCCGACGGTGAGGAACACCAGCGGCGGCACGCCGACGATGGCCATGGGCAGATAGAAGATCCAGCCGAAGATGAAACCGGTGCTGGTCTGCCGCAGCGCGGTGGAGAGGTTGTAGTCCTCGCTCTGGTGGTGCACCGAGTGAGCGGCCCAGAGCACGTTGCGCTCATGGCCCAGGCGGTGGTTCCAGTAGTAGCAGAAGTCGTAGAAGACGAAAGCGAACACCCAGACCCAGAGGTTCTGTGTGGACATCTCGAATAGCGCCAGATGCTGCCAGGCGATGACGTAGGTGAGCACCGCCAGGCCCTTGGTCAGCAGGCCGCTGGTGGTTGACAGCACACCGGCGCTGAGGCTGTTCAGCGCATCGCTCAGACGGTAGGTGCGCACGCCACGCCAGCGGTCGGCGAGCAACTCGATGGCGATCAAAAGGAAAAAGAAGGGTACGGCGAAGAGTATGTAGTTCATGGCGCGGCCGAGTCGTTATGCTTATGGGAAGGCCCAGATTCGTTGATCCTAGCCTCTACCTCCGCGCCGGCCCCAACCGCCGGCGCCAAGCCGGGCGGCATATCGCGACATGCCCGGCATCCTCGAACAGGAGAAGTCCATGCAGAAGAAAGTTGCCGTCATCCTCTCCGGCTGCGGCGTCTATGACGGCGCCGAGATCCACGAAAGCGTGATTACCCTGCTGCGTCTTTCCCAGCGCGGCGCCAAGGTGCAGTGCTTCGCCCCGAACATCGCCCAGCACCACGTGCTGAACCACCTGACCGGTGAGGAAATGGCCGAGAGCCGCAACGTACTGGTGGAATCCGCGCGTATCGCCCGCGGCGAAGTGAAGGACGTGCGCGAAGCCAGGGTGGAGGAATTCGACGCCCTGATCGTTCCCGGCGGTTTCGGGGCGGCGAAGAACCTCAGCGACTTCGCCTTCAAGGGCGACCAGTGCGAAGTGCAACCGGACGTACTGGCCCTGGCCAAGGCCTTCGCCGCGGCGAAGAAGCCGGTCGGCCTGCTGTGCATCGCCCCGGCCATGGCCGCGCGCATCTATGGCGCCGGCGTGGAATGCACCATCGGTACCGACGAGGGTACCGCCCAGGCGCTGACCAGCATGGGCGCCAAGCACATCGATTGCGCCGTGGAGGACATCGTCGAGGACAAGGACCACAAACTGGTTACCACGCCGGCCTACATGCTGGCGCAGTCCATCGCTGAAGCCGCCAGCGGCATCAACAAGGCGGTCGACCGGGTGCTGGAACTGGCCTGAGCAACACGCTGAACGCAAAACGCCCGGCATTGCCGGGCGTTTTCGTTTCAGGCCGGATCAGCCCTTGCGGCTCTCTGCCTCGCGCAGCAGGCGCGTCAGTAGCCGGTCCAGGCCGTTGGCGAAGGCCTGGCGATCCTTGTCGCCGTAGGGCGCTTGACCTCCCCCCACCTGGCCCTGTTCGCGCAGGTCGGTGAACAGGTTGCGCACGGCCAGGCGCTCGCCCATGTTCTTCTCGTCGAACTCGCGGCCACGCGGGTCCAGCGCATCGACGCCCTTCTTTACCAGCCGGTCGGCCAACGGCACGTCGCTGCAGATCACCAGGTCGCCGGGCTCGGCCTGCTCCACCAGGTAATCGTCGGCGGCGTCCATCCCGCTGGGGACCACTATCAGGCTGACACAGGCGAACGGTGGCTTGGCCACGGGCTGGCCCGCGACCATCACCACCTCCAGCTTGCGCTTGAGGGCGAACTTGGCCACCAACTCCTTGGCCGCGCGCGGGCAGGCGTCAGCATCGATCCAGATACGCATCGGAAAACCATTCTCCAGAAAGCACGACGGCCAGTATCGCACTGGCCGTCGTGTGTCGCTTGGCTATTGCCTCAGGACGCGGTGATCTCGGCGGCCTTGCGGCGCTCGGAGAAGTAGCTGCGTCCGTAGAGCACGGCCACCGCCACCAGCGCCACGGCCTGGGCCGACAACGAGTAAGCGTCGGCCTTGATGCCGAGCCAGTCGAAGTCGAAGAAGGGCACCGGGCGGGTACCGATCACGCCCGCTTCCTGCAGGGCAACCACGCCGTGACCAGCGAAGACCACCGACAGGGCGCAGAGCAGCGCCGCGTTGACGGTGAAGAACAGTTTCAAAGGCAGCTTCGCCGAGCCACGCAGGATCACGAAGGCGATGGCGATCAGGGTCACCACGGCGGTGCCCGCACCAGCGATCACCGCGTTGTGACCGGCCGGGCCGGCCTGCAGCCAGAGGGTCTCGTAGAACAGGATGACTTCGAACAGCTCGCGGTAGACCGAGAAGAACGCCAGCACCGCGAAGCCAAAGCGGCCACCGCCACCCACCAGGCTGCTGCGGATGTAGTCCTGCCAGGCGGCGGCGTGGCGGCGGTCGTGCATCCACACGCCGAGCCAGAGCACCATCACGCAGGCGAACAGCGAGGTGAAGCCTTCCATCAGCTCGCGCTGGGCACCGCCGATGTCGATGACGTAGGCGGCGACTGCCCAGGTGGCGAAGCCGGCGACGAAGGCCAGGCCCCAGCCGATGTGGACGCCGCGCACGGCCTTCTCCTGCCCGGTGTTGCGCAGGAAGGCGAGGATCGCGGCCAGCACCAGGATCGCTTCCACGCCTTCGCGCAGGAGGATCAGCAGGGCCGAGACGAAGCTGATGGAGGTGCTCAGCGAGTCGCCGCTCAGGGCCTTGGCGGCGTCCGCCAGCTTGGCCTTGGCCAGTGCCAGCTGCTGAGCCACTTCGGCTTCCGGCAGACCGTCACGCAGCGCCTGACGGTAGGCCATCAGCTGCTTCTCGGTGGCCTTGCGCAGGTCGGCGTCGACGTTGTCCAGTGAGCTTTCCACCAGCTCGAAGCCTTCCAGGTAGGCAGCCACGGACAGGTCATAGGCTTGGTCATGGTCGCCGGAGCGGTACACGGCGAAGCTCTTGTCCAGGGTCGCTGTGGTGTAGTCGATCTGCTGCGCCGGGCCGCGGTGCTCCAGCGGCGGATGGGCACGCAGGGCACGGAAGCTCTCGGCCGCCGCCTCGCCATCGCGCTCGGCAACATCGGCCGGGGTCTGGGTCGAGAGGGTCGCCAGCGGATAGGGGTGGGTCGGGTCGACCTTGGCCTGGCCGGCGCTGAGGCCAGCGATATAGGACGCCAGGTCCCAGCGCTGACGTTCGTCGAGCTGGTCGGCGAACGCCGGCATGTCGGTGCCGGAAACACCCAGGCCGATGACGTTGCGCAGGTCGTACAGGCTCAGATGGTCCAGGCGCGCGCGGTCGGTCAGGTTGGCCGGCGGCGGCTCCAGGCCGATACCTGCAGGACCGTCGCCCTTGCCGGCGTCACCGTGGCAGATCGAGCACTGCTGGGTGTAGATCTCGGCGGCACGGGTCGGGTCCGGGGTGATCGAGGGGGTCTGCACCACCTGGTAGGTATCGGCGACACGCGCCTCCAGGTGACGAGCCTGCTGGGCGACCTGCTTGCCAGGAAGGCGCTGCTCGATGGCCTGCTTGAGGCCGGCGGCGTCCTTTTCCAGATCGGCGCGTTCGGGAACGGCCGGCAGGGTGACGATCAGCGCCTGCAGATTACCGACGAACTCCAGCTGCTCCTTGTATTCGCTTTCGTCCACGACCTTGCCGTCAGTGACGGTGGCCGGGTAGTCGGCAGCGAGATAGCTGAGCAGGTGAAGGGCTTGGGAGGGGTCGACAGCCGTGTCGGCGTGAGCTCCAAGGCTGAAGAAACCGACCAGCGGCAACAGCCAGACGAAAAGTTTGGAGGGGCGCATACGGAAAGGTAAATGAGAATGAAAGAGGTTAAATTGTCACCTCAGGTTTCCGTCTATGCAAGGAGAAATGTCCCGCAGAGTTGCGTCCGAAGCGCTCAGGAGGCCACTCCGGAGGCCAGAAATCAGCCTTAGACCGGTGCGCGGCGGACGGTGGCGAGCAGTGCGGCGGCGCCCACGAAGAGGGTCGCGAAAGTCCGATTCATCACCCGCTGCTGACGTTGCGAGCGCAGGGCGCGCAGTACGCGCGCGGCCAGGCCGGTGTACCCGGCCATGACGATCAGGTCCACGGTGATCATGGTGGCGCCCATGATCACGTACTGGATCGCCATCGGACGGTGCGGGTCGACGAACTGCGGCAGCACCGCGAGCATGAAGATCACCGCCTTGGGGTTGCTTGCGTTGACCAGGAAGCCGCGCAGCACCAGGGTCAGCGGCCGGCCGATGGGGCGCTCGCCGCTCGCCGCCATCACCTGCGGGGCAGCGGTCCACTGGCGGTACGCAAGGTAGACCAGGTAGACCACGCCGAACCACTTGATCGCGCTGAACGCCACGGCCGAAGCCGAGAGCAGCGCGCCAACGCCGGCAGCGACGATGGCGATCTGCAGCGCCAGGCCGATCTGCAGGCCCAGGGCATTCCAGTAACCGCGCCAGAAGCCGTATTGCAGCCCGCAGGACATCGAGGCAATGGCACCGGCGCCGGGAGACAGGCTGATTACCCAGCAGGCGATGAAGAAGGCGAACCAGGTACTGGCGAGCATTGCGGACCTCACGGCGCCCAGGCAGGCGCAATAATTTGTTACGGGGAGCCAGTGTGCCTCAGTCGCGCCGACTCGCCCAGCGTTGCCGACGAAGGTCGGATGATCCTTGTAGGAGCGCGCCATGCGCGCGAGCGCGGGCATGGCGCGCTCCTAAATTTTGGGTGCCCAACAAAAAGCCCGGCACTGGGCCGGGCTTTTTCGTTTCACGACAGACCGATCAGCTCGGGATGTCCTTGCGCAGCTTCACCGGCTCCTCGCCGCGCTTGCGCGCCAGGGCGCCGCGCAGGCGGATGTTGATCGCCTCCACCGCCAGCGAGAAGGCCATGGCGAAGTACACGTAGCCCTTGGGCACGTGGATCTCGAAGGCCTCGGCGATCAGCACGGTGCCGACCACGATGAGGAACGACAGCGCGAGCATCTTCAGCGACGGGTGCTTCTCGATGAAGGCGCTGATGGTGCCGGCCGACAGCATCATCACGCCGACGGAGATGACGATGGCCGCGACCATCACCGGCACGTGCTGCACCAGGCCCACGGCGGTGATCACCGAGTCCAGCGAGAAGACAATGTCGATGATCGCGATCTGGATGATGATGCCCATGAAGCCGCGGGACTTGCCGCCCTGCTGCCCGCCCTCTTCCGCACCTTCGAGGCTGTGGAAGATTTCCATGGTGCTCTTGAACAGCAGGAACAGGCCGCCGAAGAACAGGATCAGGTCACGCCCGGAAATGCCGTGGTCGAACACGGTGAACAGGTCGGCCGTCAGGCGCATCACCCAGGTGATCGACAGCAGCAACAGGATGCGCGTGCCCATCGCCAGCGCCAGGCCGAAGAAACGCGCCTTGGGTTGCTGCGCGGGCGGCAGGCGGCCGACCAGGATGGAAATGAAGATGATGTTGTCGATGCCCAGGACGATTTCCAGGGCAGTCAGGGTCAGAAAGGCAACCCAGATCTCAGGGCTAGTGAGCCATTCCATAGTGGGGGATGTCCGTTGGGGTCAGGGGGTGGTGGGGAAATTCGGGCCGCGCCAGCGGCGGATGGCCTTCTGGAAGAACAGGTTGTTCGGCACCTGCAGCAGCGCGCCGGGGGTGCCGTCCTCGGCGACTTCTTCCAGGGTGGTGTAGAGCAGGTTGATCGCGATCACCCTACCCTTCACGCCGGGCTTGTCGGCGGACTCGATGACCTCCACGCGGTCGCCCAGGCGGAACGGCCCCATGGTGAAGATCATCAGCGCGCAGAACAGGTTGGAGAGCACGCTCCAGATGGCGAAGAAGGCCACCGCCGCAACCGCGGCGAAGCCTGTCAGCGCGGCCCACAGTACATCGGCGGAAACGCCCAGGCGCTCCAGCACCAGCATCACCGCCGAGCCCATGACCAGCCAGCGCAGGCCGCCGCGCAGCGGCAGCAGCAGCTCCGGCGGCATCGGGTAGCGCTCGCCGAGCCGGCTGACGGCGCGCGTCAACACGCGCTGCAGCAGCCACGCCAGCAGCAGGACGAGGATGATCTGCCCGCCGCGCAGCAGCGGTTCGCTCCACGCCACCAGCAGGTTCACATCGTCCATCACTCGCTGGCCTCGAGCTGGCGCTGCAGCTCTTCGAGGGTTTCCAGCGCCATCAGCCAGGACTCTTCCAACTCGCTCTCGCGACCCTTCAGGGTCGCCTGGCGGGCGAGCAGATCGCGCAGTTCATCCTTGCGCGAGGACTCGTAGAGCGCGCTGTCGCCCAGGCGCTGTTCCAAGTCGGCGAGCTGCTCGTGGACCTTGCCCAGCTCCTTCTCCAGCTTGTCCGCCTCGCGCTTGTGCGGGGCGAGCTGCTGGCGCAGGGCCGCGGCGGCCTGGCGCTGGGCGCGCTTGTCGGTCTTGTCGCCAGCGGGAGCGGCGGGCGACGACGGCGTCTGCCGCGCACGGAAGTCCACCAGCCAGCGGGCGTAGTCTTCGAGGTCGCCGTCGAATTCCTGGATGCGCCCGTCTGCCACCAGCAGGAATTCATCGGTAGTGCTCTTGAGCAGGTGACGATCGTGGGACACCACCACCACGGCGCCGGAGAATTCCTGCAGCGCGAGAGTCAGCGCCAGGCGCATTTCCAGGTCAAGGTGGTTGGTCGGTTCGTCGAGCAGCAGCAGGTTGGGCTTCTGCCAGGCGATCAGCGCCAGGGCCAGGCGCGCCTTCTCGCCACCGGAGAAGTTCAGCACCGGCTCGTC
This sequence comes from Pseudomonas sp. PDM18, assembly GCF_014852585.1. Classification (GTDB taxonomy): domain Bacteria; phylum Pseudomonadota; class Gammaproteobacteria; order Pseudomonadales; family Pseudomonadaceae; genus Pseudomonas. The sequence continues at coordinate 154,157 of NZ_JACVBX010000005.1, forward strand.
GCAGCGCTCACCACGGAAGTCGAAGCCGCCAAGGAAGTCACGCAGGGTCTGCTCGCGTTCCGCTGGCGCTATGCGCGCCAGGTGCAGCAGCGGGCTGGCCTTGGGATCGAGGGAGTCGAGCTGGTGCTGGGCGAAGTAGCCGATGGCGAGGTTCTCGCCACGGGCAAGCTCACCCGACAGCAGCGACAGGTCGCCGGACAGGGTCTTGATCAGCGTGGACTTGCCCGCGCCGTTGGGACCGAGCAGGCCGATGCGCGCGCCGGGCACCAGTTGCAGCTTGACCTTCTCCAGCACCGTCCTCTCACCGTAGCCCAGACTGGCCTCGGAGAGATTGAGCAGCGGGCTGGATATCTTGTCGGATTCGCGGAAGACAAAGTCGAAGGGCGAGTCGACGTGGGCCGGCGCCAGTTCTTCCAGGCGTTCCAGCGCCTTGATCCGGCTCTGCGCCTGGCGGGCCTTGGTGGCCTGGGCGCGGAAGCGGGCAATGTACTTTTCCATGTGCGCGCGCTGCGCCTGCTGCTTCTCGTACGCCTGTTGCTGCTGGGCGAGGCGTTCGGCGCGGGTGCGCTCGAAGGCCGAGTAGCCGCCGCGGTACAGGGTCAGCTTGCGCTGTTCGAGGTGGGCGATGTTGTCCACCACGGCGTCGAGGAAGTCGCGGTCGTGGGAGATCAGCAGGAGCGTGCCCGGATAGCCCTTGAGCCACTCTTCCAGCCAGAGGATGGCGTCGAGGTCGAGGTGGTTGGTGGGCTCGTCGAGCAGCAGCAGTTCGGACGGGCACATCAGCGCCTGCGCCAGGTTCAGGCGCATCCGCCAGCCACCGGAGAAGTCGCCGACGCGGCGGTCCATCTGCTCGGAGGTGAAGCCCAGGCCGGCCAGCAGCTTGCGCGCGCGGGCATCGGCGGTGTATCCGTCAGCACTGTCCAGCTCGCTGTGCAGGCGCGCCAGGGCGGTGCCGTCGTGGACGTCCTCCGCCGCGGCGAGGTCCGCCTGGATCTTGCGCAGGTGCACGTCGCCGTCGAGCACGTAGTCGACGGCGAGGCGGTCGAGGGTATCGACTTCCTGGCGCATGTGCGCGATACGCCAGTCCGCGGGCAGGTAGCAGTCGCCGGCGTCCTGGCCGAGCTGGCCGCGCAGCAGGGCGAACAGGCTCGACTTGCCGGCGCCGTTGGCGCCGATCAGGCCGACCTTCTGTCCGGCGTGCAGGGTGAGTTCGGCACCTTCCAGCAAGCGCTGGGGGCCACGCTGTAGCGTAAGATTTTGTAGTCGAATCATGGCGGCGGAGTTTATCAGCTTCGCCTGGCAATCGCTGTGGGTGCTCTATGTCTGATGATGTCTGGTCGTATGCGCTGAAACTCTACGCCCGCCCTGGGATTGAGGCGGCTTGCCTGTCCCTGCAGGAAGGCGGCGCGGATGCCTGTCTGCTGCTCGCGTCGGCGTGGCTGGGCAGCACTGGCGTGGCCTTCGAAACGTCGCGAATGAGCGAGCTGGAAGGCACCGCGCAGGGATGGCGTGAAGAGGTGATTGTGCCTTTGCGTTCGCTGCGTCAGCGCTGGCGAGAATCGGCGAAGCAGGATACGCAGCTGGCGCCGCTGAGGGAACGGATCAAGCAGCTCGAACTGGAAGCAGAACAGGTGCTGCTGGGGAGACTGGAGATGGTGGCGCAGGATTGGCCACGGGGTGAAGCGGAGGATCTGGCGCGCTGGCTGGAGGCCGCGGCAGGCGAAGCGGGCGGCTTGCGCCGCGATGCGCGGGAAACCCTGCGCACCGCGGCGAGCCTCTCCTGAGCCTTAGGAAGCGCTGGAGGAGTTGCTGCTGGCCGGAGCAGCCGGTGCCGGAGTGGTGCTGGCAACCGGGGTAGCGGCCGGAGTGCTCGGCTGGGCAGCCGGTGCACTCGGGGCAGCCGGAGCGGCCGGTTTGGCAGCGACGGCAGGCTTGGCCGCAGCCGGTTTGGCTGCAGGTTTTGCAGCAGGCTTGGCTGCGGCTTTCACGGCCGGTTTGGCAGCCGGTTTAGCGGCGGGCTTGGCTGCGGCAGCGGGCTTCGCGGCAGGCTTGGCAGCCGGTTTAGCGGCGGGCTTGGCGGCAGCAGGCTTGGCGGCCGGCTTCGAGGCGGGTTTGGCAACGGCTTTCGCAGCAGGCTTCGCAGCCGGTTTAGCGGCGGGCTTGGCAGCGGCTTTCGCAGCAGGCTTCGCAACCGGTTTAGCGGCCGGTTTTGCAGCAGCGGCAGCAGGCTTGGCAGCGGGTTTGGCTGCCGGCTTGGCGGCGGCTTTCGCAGCAGGCTTCGCAGCCGGTTTAGCGGCGGGCTTGGCGGCGGGCTTGGCAGCAGCAGTCTTGGCGGCCGGCTTGGCTGCAGGTTTTGCAGCAGGCTTGGCGGCTGGTTTGGCTGCAGCCTTGGCAGCTGGTTTGGCTGCAGGTTTGGCAGCAGCTTTCGCGGCAGCAGGCTTGGCAGCGGCAACCTTGGCAACCGGCTTCGCAGCAGGCTTGGCTGTGGGTTTAGCAGCGGCTTTGGCGACAGGCTTGGCGGCAGCTTTCACGGCCGGTTTAGCAGCAGGTTTGGCAGCGGCCTTGGCAACCGGTTTTGCGGCAGCGACCGGTTTGCGGGTTGCCAGGGACTTGCCAGCGGCTTCCTTCACCTTGGTCACGCCCTGGGCGAGCTTCAGGCTCTCCTGCACATCGCGCTTGAGGTTGGCGATGTAGGCACGGGTTTCAGTCTGGCGGCTCTTCAGAACATCCAGCACGCCATCGAGCTCAGCGATGCTCGACTTGGCCTTGGCCTGCGCTTTCGCCTTGCCGGCCTTGGTCGCGTCCTGCAGCTTGGTGCGTGCGTTGTGCAGCTTCTCCTGAGCCTTGCCGCGTTGTTTCTCGAGCTTGGCGAGCAGCTTTTCGGAATCGACGAGCGCCTGCTTGCAGGCACCTTCGAGGTGTTCGATCAGACTGTTGGACAACTGGTGCAGCAGGTGCAGAGGGGTAGTGACGGGTTTCTTGTTGGCCGACATGACGTGCCTCCTGGCGGACGTGGTTGCGCCCATACTAGCCCCGCTGATGGCCTCTCGCCAATGTCCCTATTGTGCTGCAGGCCGCAGCAGGCATTGGCTTCAGAGGTTTTCAGCAGTGCGCGAAGGCGCGTTTTTTCACTCACTCAATGACGCTGCCCCGAGCACTTGGTTCCGTTGGCGCAATCGGCCAGGCAGCGCAAACGCCCGTGGCGTGTGCGTTTGCGGGTGAAAAATAAATTTCCAGAGTTAGCCGAAAAAGCCCGTCGCAGAGCCTTTTGCACAACACGCAGCAGTCTTGAGGAAGGCGGACTGGCAGTCGTTCGAGGCGCGTCAGCACGACGCGAGAAACAAGGTCGCGGCACTGTGGAAATGCTCTTGCGAGCCCCCGTTCACAGCCTTCGTTGCGGCCCATTTTCAGCAGCGATTCATCACGCGAAAAAGACGGCGAGAGCACAGCTGCAAGCTGCCGAACGGCGTGAGTTTTTTAGCACGGCGCGCTCAGAGCGCGAAGATCGAAACATCGCGGACAGAGTCCACTCCTGTGGTCCTGAAGCTCCGTCCGCGATAGGCATGAACGACACGGACTCAACACAAACGAAAACGGCGCGAGTGCTTCAAGCGCTCGCGCCGTTGTCGGAAGTCCCTTCACTCAGGCCGTAACGGCTTTCTGCTCATGGGAGTTGTGCAGCACTTCGATCAGGCAGTCTTCCAATTCGAAGCGTTCGTGCAGTTGCTGGCGCAGGCTCTTCAGTTCACTGGTAAGGCAAGTGCCTTCGCGGCAATCGCCGTTGTCGCAGCGGTCGTTGAAGTTCAGCGCGTTGGCCGTGATGGTCTCCAGGCGCGGGTAGATCTGCTTGGCCAGTTCAAGGCCGCGCGTATCACCGAAGGCCTGCGCCTCGTTCATCAGTTGTTCGTACACTTCGAAGTGTCCCGCCGACACGTAGTCGAGCAGGAGCTGGCAGAAGCTCTGGAGGTTTTCGGCGTTGGTCTTCGGCGCCTGGACACCGTCCAGGGAATCGAATGCCCGGACCAACTCATGTCGATCCCGCAACCAGCGGTCGATCAGCTGGTGTACGCCTCCCCAACGTTCCTGGGCATTACGGCAGCTCTCGAGCATGTTGTCCTCACTTCCCTTTCGCCGTCCCGGCTAGGTCCGCCCCGGGACAATATTCTGTCGATTCTCGACGTCCGCGATGTATGAAGCTTGTTCGGCGGCGGCTTTCCGACGGAGTGGAAAACCAGAGTATGCCCGCCCGTTATCGCCTTCAAGACACCGGCAACGGGAAAATTCATACGAGCGTTTAATCGACAGACCGCGACGCCTCTGGCCTGCGCCGAAGAGGCGCAGACCATGGCGAATTGAGATGCGACGCTCAGCCGCGGCGGCGGAAGAACTGCACGATGGCGAACAGGGCATAACCGACGAAGGCCAGCAGGCTCCACTCCGCGATACTCATGCCGAGCAGCGTCCAGGTGACCTCGGCGCAGTCGGCCGAACCGTGGAACATGGTGTAGAGGATCTGCGTGTAGGGCATGCTCTCGAGCATGAAATCCAGCGGCGGCAGGCAGGACGGCAGTTGGTCCGGCGGCAGGGTCTGCAGCCAAAGCTGACGACCCGCAGTGCCAGCGCCACCCAGGGCGCTGAGCAGGATCAGAACCGAGTACACGCGCGGCGCACGACCGTGCAGCGCGGCGATCAGCGAGAACAGACCGCAACCGGCGAAGAAGATGCGCTGCAGGATGCACAGCGGGCAAGGCTCCAGTCCGACCACGTACTGCAGGTAGAAGCCGGTGCCAAGCAAGGCGACGCAGGCGAGGAAAGCGAGGAAGAACAGGGAACGAGGGCTGGCCAGGTTCATGGCGGCTCCGCTGAAAAGCGCTGTTGCACGAAAGGCCGCTACGGTAGTGGAAACACGGCGATCAGTTCAAGACGAGTGTCTAGACTGGCCGTGGCACTCATCCGGGAATTCCTGCCATGCGTCGTCATTTCCTACTTTGCTCGCTGCTTTCCCTGACAGCAGCACCGGCCATAGCCGCCACTGACCTCAGCCAGATTCGACTCCCTGACGGCTTCCACATCAGCCTGCTCACCGACCAGGTGCCGGGCACCCGCGCCATGGCCTGGGGCGAAAAGGGCACGCTGTTCGTGGGTAGCCGCTCCGCGGACAAGGTCTATGCGGTGAAGCCCGACGGCCGGGTAAAAGCGCTCGCCAATGGTTTGCAGATGCCCGTGGGCGTGACCTTCCACAAGGGCGACCTGTACGTGTCGTCGATCAACCGCATCGTCGTGCTGCGCGACATCGAAGCGCACCTGGACGCCCCGCCCAGGGCCGAGGAACTGCCGGCGCAGTTTCCGAAGGAAACCGCACATGGCTGGAAATTCATCGCCTTTGGCCCGGACGACAAGCTCTATGTGCCGGTCGGCGCGCCGTGCAACATCTGCCGCCCAGACCGCAACCAGTACGCCAACCTGCAGCGCATGAACGCCGACGGCAGCGCGCGGGAAGTGGTCGCCTACGGCATCCGCAATACGGTCGGCTTCACCTGGCACCCGCAGACCAGGCAACTGTGGTTCACCGACAACGGACGCGACATGCTCGGCGACGACAAGCCCGATGACGAGCTGAACAAGGTCAGCAAGCTGGGCGAGGACTTCGGCTATCCCGACTGTCACCAGGGCGACATCGCCGATCCTGAAGAGGGTAGGAAACCCTGCTCTGCCTTCACTCCGCCAGTGGCCAGGCTGGGCCCGCACGTCGCCGCGTTGGGGCTGCGTTTCTATACGGGTGAGCAGTTCCCCGCCGAGTACCGCAACAACCTGTTCATCGCCGAGCACGGGTCGTGGAACCGCACGCAGAAGATCGGCTATCGCGTTGCGCGGATCGAGCTCAACGAGGACGGCACGCTGAAGCGCCAGAGTGTGTTCGCCGAAGGCTGGCTCGACAAGAATGGCGGAGTCAGCGGGAGGCCGGCGGACGTACTGGTGGCACCGGACGGCTCGCTGCTGGTCAGCGATGATCAGAACGGTGCGATCTATCGCATTAGCTACAGCAAACCCTGAAAACGAAAACGACGCCCAGGGGCGCCGTTTTCACTTCGAGCAACGCGATCAGGCGCGCGCGGCCGCCGGCAGTGAGACCGGCGGAGCCAGCAGACCCAGGCCCTCCTGGAACAGCTGATTGCTCCGCTCCACTTCACCCAGCTGCGCCAGCAGGCGCGCCAGCTCGGCGCAGGTTTCCGCGCTGCGCTGGCGCGCCAGACTGGCCTCCAGGTACTCGCGCGCCTTGCCCCACAGTTTGTTTTGCAGGCTCAGGCGGCCGAGGGTCAGCAGCAGCTCGGGATCGTCGCCATGCTGCTTCAGCCAGCCTTCGGCAGTCTTCAACTGGTGCGCGCCATCGCGACCACGGGCGCGGCCATACAAGTGCACCAGACGGCTGTCGTAGCCTTCCTTGAGCGCCTTGCGCAGCACGTCCTCAGCCTCTTCTGGCGCGCCCAGACGCAGCAACTGTTCGGCGTACGCCGCTACCAGCGGCGGTTGCGCACGCAAGTTCGACGGCACGTTCTGCCAGCGCTGGGTCAGCGGCTGCAGACTGCTTTCCCCCTGGCCGATGCCCTGCTCGCCCGCCTCGCCCAGCGCGGCCATCCAGGTGCGGCGCTCCAGGTCCGCCAGCTCGGCGTTCTGCAGCACGCGCTCCTTGCGCAGTTCGGGCAGCAATACGCACAGGGCTTGCCAGTCATGGAGGCTGACGTAGAGCTGCTGGAGCAGGCGCAGGACGGTCGGATGACGTGGATGATCCTGGTGCAGCTTGTCCAACACCACGCGGGCGCGGGTGAAGTCGCCACGATTGATCAGCAGTTGGGAACGGGTCAGGCCTACCGCAAGTTCGGAGCCGGGCTCGCGCTCCTGGGCGCGGTCCAGCAGTTCGTCGCATTCTTCGGTCTTGCCCAGCTCGTTAGCCGCGCGGGCGGCGCCCAGGTAATGCGGCAGTGGGCGATCGCTCAGCTCGGCAGCACGACGCAGGTGACGCAGCGCCTGCGCCCAGTGGCCTTCGGCGAGATCACGCTGGCCGTGCTCCTCGGCCAGTTGCGAACGGCGGCGACGGTTGAAGCGCGACCAGGGGTTCACCACGCGGCCGGACACGCCCAGCAGGCGCAACACCAGGCGCACGACGAGGTAGATCACCCAGAGCACCACCAGCAGTGCGAGGAAGGTCCACAGGCTGGATTCGTAACGGAAGCTCTTGTAGGCGATCAGCACGTAGCCGGACTGCTCGGCGATGGCCAGCCCGACCAGGGTCGCCGCCAGGACCACGGCAAGGATCAGGACATAGACGCGGCTCATGGCTGGGTCCCCGCGTCGGGCGCCACCGCCTCCTGCTGCTGCACCGCATTCTCGCGGCGCGACAGGTAGGCCTGCAGCGAACTCAGGGCCGGGCCGAGGTCCGGCGTCTGCACGGTGACGGCCTGGCCGCTCAGCTCATCCAGGCGCGCGACCAGCGCACGGCTGTCGGCGAGGTCGGCGTTGAAGAAGTCGCCGACTATCTGCTTGGCCTGTTTCAGCGCCTGTTCGTAGACCTCCTGCTTGCCGTTCAGCACGGCCCACTGCGCCTGTTCGAGGGCGAGGCTCAGGGCGAAGCGGACGCGGTCCAGCTGCTGGCCGGAAAGCAGCGGGCGGATGTCCTGCCCGGCGTTGAAATCGATGCGCACGTATTGCGAGACGCGATCCCACCACTCGCTCCAGCGATCATTGCCGTCGCTCCAGGCGGTTTTCGGGCCGCTCCCGGTGTCGGAAGGTTTGAAGGCGGGGTTCAGCGGTTGCAGCTGCGCAGCCTGGTCGCGCAGCGCACCCAGCTGCAGGAACAGCCCGGTGCGATCCGGACGCGGCAGCGCGCGCAGCGCCTCGAGGCTCTTGGCCAATTGCGCGCGGGCAGCGAACGCCCCCGGATCATTGTTCACGCGAAGGATATCGTCGGCACCCTGGACCAGCTCGGTGGCGCTGTCGATGTCCTGCAGTGCGGAAAGGCGCAGCGCGGCGAGGCGCAGCAGGTGTTCGGATTCAGCCAGGCGCCACTGCTGGCGACTCTGCCCCAGGACCCGCTTGACCTGCTTGGCCAGCTGCTGCTGGTCGCCCTGTAGCTCCACCACGAGGCGGCGGCGGGCTTCGAGCTCGTCGGCGTTGGGCAGGGTATCCAGGCGCTTGTTCAGCTCCGCGTTGGCGTTCTGTAGGCCCTGCGCCTGGGCACGGGCATCTTCCAGTTGCGCGGCACGCTGCTGCTCGGCGCCCTTGAGCTGCTGGACCTGCCAGACACCCCAGCCACCGGCGGCGAGGCCGGCGGCGCCGACCAGCAGGGCCAGCAGGGCCAGCAGGGCGATGCCCGTGCCGCGCTTGCGCGGGGCCGGCACGGGGGCCGGACTGGACGATGTTGGTGAAGTCTCTTGGGGAGTGACGGCTTCGCTCACAGATCCATCCTTCGCTCGGAAATTGTTCTAGTCGGCGCTTCTCAACGCTTCCATTAATGCCGCCGGGCTTGCGCCCCGGCAATCGATTACGTGCAGCGCCCCCATCTCCCGCGCCTGCTCAGCCACCCGCGGGCTGGGCACGAACAACGGCATGGCACTGACTTGCGGCCAATCCGCCGCCGCCAGCTGGCGCAGGTGCTCGAGGCCCTGCCCACTACTGACCGCGATGGCGTTCAAACGCTCCCCCTGGATTCGCCGCAGCAGTTCGCCCGGAGGGTAAGCCGGCATTTCGCGCCGGTAGAGTTCCAGATAGTCAACCGCCACGCCTTGGCCGCGCAGGCGCTCGGCAAGGAATTCTCGGCCACTCTCGCCGCGCATGATCAGCACCTTCGGATCATGCACCTGCAGGGCCTGCTCGAACTCTGGCAGCGCCAGCAGGGCTTCGCTGTCGTCGCCGTCCTGCGGGCAGACCACATCCAGACCGTAGTCTTCGAGGATAGCCGCCGTGGCGGCGCCCACGGTGAACCAGCGCTGGGTCAGCGGCGGTTGCGGCCAGTAGCGGTCGAGCCGCTCCAGGCCCAAGCGCGCCGCGGGCTTGCTGACCACGATAACCGCGCAGTAGCGGTCCAGGTCAAGGATCAGGCTGCGCTCGACGGGAGTCTCTTCGCGCGGCGTGATCGACAGCAAAGGCAGGCAGTCGCCGTGAATGCCATGTTCGGCGAGGGTGGCGGCGAGCGCCGCGCAATCCTCTTCGGGACGGGTCAGCAGCAGCCGCCAGCGGCTCACGAGTGACCGGCCTCGCCGTAGACCGCGTCGAGGATTTCCTGGGCTCCCTGGCCCAGCAGGTCTTCCGCGACCTTCACGCCGAGGGTTTCGGCTTCGGCGAAGGGCGCACGGGCTTCGGCGCGCAGCAGTTCGGTGCCGTCGGGCTGGCCGACCAGGCCACGCAGCCATAACTGATCGCCCTCGAGGGTGGCGTAGCAGGCGATGGGTACCTGGCAGCCGCCATTGAGGCGCTTGTTCAGCGCGCGCTCGGCGGTGACACGCAGGGCGGTCTCACGGTGATGCAGCGGCTGCAGCAGGGCGTGGACTTCTGCGTCGGCGGTACGGCACTCGATGCCCACCGCTCCCTGGCCGCCTGCCGGAAGACTGGCTTCAACGCTGATGGAAGAACGGATGCGGTCTTCGAAACCGAGGCGGATCAGACCGGCGGCAGCAAGGATGATCGCGTCGTATTCGCCGGCATCGAGCTTGGCCAGGCGGGTGTTGACGTTGCCGCGAAGGAAGCGGATCTGCAGGTCCGGCCGGCTGGCCAGCAGTTGGGCCTGGCGGCGCAAGCTGGAAGTGCCGACCACACTGCCGGCAGGCAGGTCGTCAAGGCTCGCATAGGTGTTGGAGACAAAGGCGTCGCGCGGGTCTTCACGTTCGCAGATGCAATACAGGCCCAGGCCTTCGGGGAAGTCCATCGGCACGTCCTTCATGGAGTGCACGGCGATGTCCGCTTCATTCTCCAGCAGGGCGGTTTCCAGTTCCTTGACGAACAGGCCCTTGCCGCCGATTTTCGCCAGCGGCGCATCCAGCAGCTTGTCGCCGCGGCTGGTCATCGGCAGGAGGGTCACGGTCAGGCCGGGGTGGGCCTGCTCCAGGCGGGCTTTGACGTATTCGGCCTGCCAGAGTGCCAAGGCGCTCTGGCGCGTGGCGATACGGATTTCGCGAGACATGGGCATTTCCAGGCAAAGGAAGCGTGCAAGAAAGTGCCCGCATGATAACAGCTCAAGCAAACGAAAAGCCCGGGGGCTGCCCCCCGGGCTTCAGTCGCTGCGGCACTGTGTCGCTACAGGTTATGCATGAGTCGCCGCACGCCGGCGACATGGCGGCGGCTGACGGTCAGCGCATCGCCATTGAGTCCTTTCAAGTACAGCTGGAAGTGCCCTAGCGGGGTGCGCTGCAGGCGTTCGATGCGTTCGCGGGAAACCAGCGCGTTGCGGTGGATACGCACGAAGCGGTCACCGAACTCGTCCTCCAGCGCCTTCAGCGGTTCATCCAGCAGCACTTCACCGCCCGCGTGGCGCAGGGTCACGTATTTGTGGTCGGCGATGAAAAAGATCACGTCTTCCAGCGGAATCAGCTCGATCCCTTTGCGAGTCCGCGCACTGATGTGGCTGCGCGGGCCGGGACCGCCGGCGGCCGGGGGCTTGGTCAGCGCCGCCAGCTGCACGCGGTTGGGCCGCGAAGCTTTCTTCAGGGCGTCTGCCAGATCCTCGCTGCGGACCGGCTTGACCAGGTAGCCGACCGCACTGACCTGAAACGCCTCCAGGGCGAATTCATCATGGGCGGTACAGAAAATCACCGCCGGAGGGGCTTCGCGCTCGCACAGCTTGGCGGCCACCTGAAGCCCGTCCAGGCCGGGCATGCGGATATCCAGCAGGACGATATCCGGCTTCAGGCTGTCGATCAGCGTCAGCGCTTCTTCGCCGTTGCTGGCGGATGGCTCGAGGACGCGATAGCCGTCCAGTTGCCCCACCAGCCGGGCCAGGCGCTCTCGCGCCAGTGGTTCGTCATCGACGATCAGGACATTCATAAGCTCAGGCTTCCTGCATGAGACGCGCACATGGATAGCGTAGACAGGTGAAGTGCCGTCCGTCACGGCGCTCGACGGTGAGACTAGCTTTTGGCCCGAAAAGTGCCGCAAGTCGCGCCGCAATATTCTGCAGGGCCTGCTTGGTCCCCTTCGTGGGCAGCGTCTCGGTCGATTCGTCGTACGGGTTGCTCACGCAGAGCTGGAACACACCGTCACGGTATTCCGCCTCAACTTTCACCAGACCGCCTTCGATGCGCGGCTGGATGCCATAAATCAATGAGTTCTCAAGCAACGGCTGCAGCGTCAACTGGGGAATCGGCACGCCATCGGGCACGCCGCTCACTTGCCAGTCCATCTGCAACCGATCGCCAAGACGGAACTGCTCAATGGAAAGATAGCGTCTGGCCAGCTCAAGTTCCTCTCCCCAGGAAATTAATGTTCCAGGTTTGGCCAGGCTGGCGCGGAAAAGGTCCGAAAGATTCAGCACCGCCAGCTCGGCCTTGGCCGGGTCGATCTCGATCAGGCTGGCGATGCTGTTAAGGCTGTTGAACAGGAAATGCGGACGGATTCTCGCCTGCAGCGATTCGATCCGCGCCCGCAACTCAGCCTGCTGCTGCCGTCGCCATTGGCTCTGGAGATAGAAATAGCGTAGCAACAGCGTGGACATGATGAGCGCAATCAATGCATGGCGCAGGTAGAGATTGACCTCACCGGTGCGGTTCATCGGCCCGCCGAGGGAGAAATAATCCGCCACCCAGGTGCAAGCCAGCGTCAGCAGGACCACCAGCGCACAACTGAGCAGACCGGAGAACCACGCCGGCCAGCGCGCCATGAAAGGCCGCAACTGGCACAGCAGGCCGGCCGAGAGCAGCACGATCCACTGCACGAACAGCGAGGATAGGGCCAGCCGCACCCAATTGAAGCTGGGTGTCATCGGCTCGGCGAGTACCAGCACGAGCACCAGCAACTCAGCGAGCAGCACCAGGCTGAACAGCGCCTCGGGCTGGCAGAGTTCGGGGATGAAGAAATCTTCGTTGGGCGCCGGCTGGTCGCCGGTCTTCGTCAATCTGGGCATCGACGCAGTTTCCGTAAGCGCCTGCATGGCGGCAAGCGCCGCGTGATGGCAAAACGCTGGAATTGTCGGCCAGCGCAAGGATCGGCTCGGTCACCCGCGGCAATCGGCCCCCCGCTCCCCCGCCGCAACCCGCCAAAGCGCCGCCGGTTTTGTCCTTCAGCCTGCTATTATCGTCGCACTTTGCCCTTCATGCAGGCCGCACGCCGCGCCTGCCCGTTTCCGGAAGAGAGATCCATGAGCGTAGAGAAGACCAACCAGTCCTGGGGCGGCCGTTTCAGCGAGCCCGTCGATGCCTTTGTCGCCCGCTTCACCGCCTCCGTCGACTTCGACAAGCGCCTCTACCGCCACGACATCATGGGTTCCATGGCCCACGCCACCATGCTGGCCAAGGTCGGCGTGCTGAGCGACGCCGAACGCGACACCATCATCGACGGGCTCAAGCAGATCCAGAGCGAGATCGAGGCCGGCACCTTCGACTGGCGTGTCGACCTGGAAGACGTGCACATGAACATCGAGGCGCGCCTCACCGACCGCATCGGCGTCACCGGCAAGAAGCTGCACACCGGCCGTTCGCGCAACGACCAGGTGGCCACCGACATCCGCCTGTGGCTGCGCGACGAGATCGACCTGATCCTCGCCGAGATCACCCGCCTGCAGCAGGGCCTGCTGGGCCTGGCGGAAGCCGAAGCCGACACCATCATGCCCGGCTTCACCCATCTGCAGACTGCTCAGCCTGTGACCTTCGGCCACCACCTGCTGGCCTGGTTCGAAATGCTCAGCCGCGACTACGAGCGCCTGGTGGACTGCCGCAAGCGCGCCAACCGCATGCCTCTGGGTAGCGCCGCGCTGGCGGGCACCACCTACCCGATCGACCGGACCATCACCTGCGAACTGCTGGGATTCGAAGCGATCTCCGGCAACTCGCTGGACGGCGTGTCCGACCGTGACTTCGCCATCGAATTCTGCGCCGCCGCCGCCGTGGCGATGATGCACCTGTCGCGCTTCTCCGAAGAGCTGGTGCTCTGGACCAGCGCGCAGTTCCAGTTCATCGACCTGCCCGACCGCTTCTGCACCGGCTCCTCGATCATGCCGCAGAAGAAGAACCCGGACGTCCCGGAGCTGGTGCGTGGCAAGTCCGGCCGCGTGTTCGGCCACCTCGCCGGCCTGCTGACCCTGATGAAGGGCCAGCCACTGGCCTACAACAAGGACAATCAGGAAGACAAGGAACCGCTGTTCGACGCCGCCGACACCCTGCGCGACAGCCTCCGTGCCTTTGCCGACATGGTTCCGGCGATCAAGCCCAAGCGCGACATCATGCGCGAAGCGGCCCGCCGTGGCTTCTCCACCGCCACCGACCTGGCCGACTACCTGGTGCGCCGTGGCCTGCCGTTCCGTGACTGCCACGAAATCGTCGGCCACGCCGTGAAGTACGGCGTGGACAGCGGCAAGGACCTGGCCGAGATGAGCCTGGACGAGCTGCGCCAGTTCAGCGACCAGATCGATGACGACGTGTTCGCCGTGCTGACCCTGGAAGGCTCGGTGAACGCCCGCGACCACATCGGCGGCACCGCACCTAACCAGGTCCGCGCCGCCGTGGTACGCGGCAAGGAACTGCTGGCCGCGCGCTAAGCACAGCACCTCGTGCACTTCTGGAACCAGGAAAACTTCGAAGGACTGGAACGGCTCGCCGATGAACTGGCGGGCCTTCCCGGCCTGCAGGCGCTGGCGGACTACGCCCGCGCCCGCAGCCGAGGCGTACGCCGGGAGGCATTTGCCGCCCTCGAAGGATTTCTGCGCAATGCCCCTGCTCCCGATTCCCAATCCGCCCGCGAACTGAGCCTGCAGATACTCACGCTGCACAGCCAGACCCGCGAAGCCCACCAGTTCCTCGCCCAGCCATTGCTCGCGCGCTTCCTCTTTCCCACACTGCAAGCCTGGATCGACAGCGAACCGACGGCCCATGCCCCGTTGCGCTGGCTGGGACTTCTGCAGAACGATGGCGACCTCCTGCGCCGGGCGCTGGCGGCTCGCCCCGAAGATGTCGCAGTCCGCTTCCGATTGATCGATTTCGCCCTGGGCGCTGCGGATTACGCCACGCACCACCTGGACGAAGGCTTCTTCATCGGCGAGCCGGCCGAGGCGCGCGAAGCGCTCGACCTCGCGGCCCGACTGATCAACGAAGCTCCCGACGCCAGCCCGTTTGCCCGCCAAGTCGAGGAAGGCGTGCAGCTATCAGCCCTGCTGGATGACTGGCTGACCTACTCGGCGCAACCCGAAGGCGACTTTGCCGCCTGGTGCGCCGAACGGCAGCGCCCGTATGCCTGGGCGAAGAAGTACTACTACACGCAGTCCTGATTGCTCAGGTCCGCCCCAGATAGCCCAACTGTGCCGGCGTCAGCTGCAGCATGCGCGCGGCCTTGTGGTCCTTGAGCCCGGGCAGTTCATCTTCCGGCAGCCGCGCCGCGCTCGCGGCCAGGTTGACGATCAGCGCCTCGCGGCTGAACACCCCGTGCTCGATGGCGTAAGCGGCGGCAATCAGGCTGCGCAGTTCCAGCGGCAGGCGCCAACGGGTACGCAGAGCGGAACCGAAGCTCGCGCCATGCTCTTTCACGACCTTATCCACTTCCGCTTCGCTCAGCTCGCCACCGGCGCTATGCCAGTCCTGCAGGCTGCGCAGCAGTGCAAGGTCGCCCAGGCAGTGCAGCAAGCCCGCGGTGAAGCAACGCTCGGCGTCCGCGCCCAGTGACTCGGCCAGCGCAAACGCGGCGTCGGCGGTATGCCGGGAAAGCTCCCAGAAGCGCTCGGCGCGCTCCTTGAGCAGCGGGTCATCGAGGGTCGAGGCGCGCTGCAGCGCCACCGCCAGCATCAGGTTCAGCGCCTGCGCCACGCCCAGGCGCGACAGCGCCTGCATCAGTGTCTGACAGGGCATGCCGACATGCCGCGCGGCGCTGTTAGCGGCCGAGATGAGGCAGGCGGTGATCTGCGGATCGTGCCCGAAGTCCCGTTCGAGCATCTCCAGGTTGATCTCGCTGGCCTCCATGCAGCGGTTCACTGCCGCACCGACCTCGCCCATCAGCGGCGCGCCCTCGGTGGCGTCGCGCTCGGTCTGCAGGAAGCGTTCCAGCGACAGGCTCTGCTCCAGCGTCGGCAGTTCGCAGACGACGTTTTCGCCCGGTGCCAGCAGCAGCGCGCGCAGGCGTTCGCGCAGGCTCTCGGCGTTGAAGGGCTTGACCAGGTAGGCCGTGGGCGCTAGCGGCAGGGCGGCGCGCACGCTGGCGGCATCGGCCTTGGAGCTGATCAGGATGAACGGCTGGGCGAGCGGCCCGCGGCGGCGCAGGCGCACGTGGCGCAGCAATTCCAGGCCGTCGCTGCCGGGTAGCTCGCGCTCGGCGAGGATCAGCGCAAAGGGATGGCGGCGGCAGGACTCGATGGCCGTATCACCGTCCTCGCAGAATTCGACTTTCGCGTCGCAACGCACGCTCAGCACCAGTTGGCCGAGCAGCTCGCGGCTCCACGGGTCGCTGGCAGCGACCAGTACGCCAGGCGAATCGCTCATGGATCGCACCTCGTTCGGGACGTATGCCGTCGCGAGCGGAAACAACCGATCCTGAGCCTTCCTTGCCGAGTGCTCGGTCCTTCGGATGCCGCCGGCCAGCGGCCTTCGGATACAGCGCAGCGTAGTTCAAAGCCCACGAGCTTTCCCCTGCGCACCCTCAACTTCGCCGGACACTTCACACAAAAAATGCACAAAAAAGGCCCGCTTGCGCGGGCCTTTCTCTAGAACGGTTAGAGCAGCGAGGCTCAGGCCAGTTCGTCGAAGCACTCGGCCAGAATGGCCAGGCCTTTTTCCAGCTGCGCGTCAGGGATGGTGACGGGCATCAGGAAGCGGATCACGTTGTAGTAGGTACCGCAGGAGAGCAGGATCAGACCTTTCTCACGGGCACGAACCACGATCTTGCTGACCAGTTCAGCGGCCGGCTTGTTGTGATCACCGCCTTCGAACAGCTCGATGGCGATCATCGAACCCAGGCCACGAACGTCGCCGATGACCTTGTGCTTGGCCTGGATGTCGCGCAGACCCGCCTTCAGGCTCTCGCCAACGGCTTGCGAACGCTCCAGCAGCTTCTCTTCGTCGAACACTTTCAGCACGGCCAGGGCCGCGGCGCAAGCGATCGGGCTACCGGCGTAGGTGCCGCCCAGGCCGCCGGGAGCGATGGCGTCCATGATTTCGGCTTTGCCGGAAACACCGGAGATCGGGAAACCACCGCCAACGGACTTGGCGAAGGTGGTCAGGTCCGGAACGATGCCCAGTTGCTCGGTGGCGAAGAAGGTGCCGGTACGACCAGCGCCAGTCTGCACTTCGTCAGCGATCAGCAGGATGCCGTGCTCGTCGCACAGGGCGCGCAGGCGCTGCATGAAGGCCTTGGAGTTGACGTAGAAGCCACCTTCGCCCTGAACCGGCTCGATGATGATGGCTGCGATGTCGCGCGGCTGAGCGTCGTTCTTGAAGATGCGCTCGATGCTGGCGATCGACTCGTCTTCGCTCACGCCGTGCAGTTCGCACGGAGCCAGGGCGCGGAAGATGCCGCCCGGCATCAGGCCCATGCCAGCGGAGTACGGAACGACCTTGCCGGTCAGGCCCAGGGTCATCATGGTACGGCCGTGGTAGGCGCCGGTGAAGGCGATCACGCCAGCGCGGCCGGTGGCGGCACGGGCGATCTTGACGGCGTTTTCAACAGCTTCGGAGCCGGAGGTGACCAGCAGGGTCTTCTTCGGGAAATTGCCCGGAACGCGCTTGGCGATCTCTTCGGCCAGCTCGATGTAGGGCTCGTACGCCAGCACCTGGAAGCAGGTGTGGGTCAGCTTGGTCAGCTGTTCCTGAACGGCGGCAACCACTTTCGGGTGCAGGTGGCCGGTGTTCAGTACGGCAATGCCGCCGGCGAAGTCGATGTACTCACGACCTTCGACGTCCCACACGGTGGAGTTCTCGGCGCGCTCGGCGACGACCGGGTGGATCTGGCCTACACCGCGCGGTACGGCGGCCTGACGACGTTGCAGCAGGGATTCGTTGGTTTTGCTCATAGCTTCCTCAGTGGCCGCTCATCGGGCGACCGGATCAAAGGATGAAAGCGGGGAGAAGCCACGCACGACAGCATACGATGATCGACTGTCGTGGCACTTGCGGCCCGCCGGACGGGTTGTCCGGTGCTACCACCGGAAAACGCCGACGCGAGGGTGGCTGTCAGCTCTTGCCTGCCACCCCGCGCCCACGGAAAAAACGGATCAGATACCGCCGAGGCAGAGGTATTTGACTTCGAGGTAGTCCTCGATGCCGTACTTCGAACCTTCGCGGCCCAGGCCCGAGGCCTTGATGCCGCCGAACGGCGCCACTTCGTTGGAGATCAGGCCGGTGTTGATACCTACCATGCCGTATTCCAGCTGCTCGGCGACGCGGAACACGCGGGCCAGGTCGCGAGCGTAGAAGTACGAAGCCAGGCCAAACTCGGTGTCGTTGGACATGGCGATGACTTCAGCCTCGTCCTTGAAGCGGAACACCGGCGCCAGCGGGCCGAAGGTCTCGTCCTTGGATACCAGGGCGGACTTCGGCACGTCGACCAGGATGGTCGGCTCGAAGAAGGTGCCACCCAGGGCGTGCGGCTTGCCGCCGGTGAGGACCTTGGCGCCCTTGGAGACGGCGTCGGCGATGTGCTCTTCGACCTTGGCGACCGCCTTGGAATCGATCAGCGGGCCGGTGGTGACGCCCTGCTCCAGGCCGTTGCCGATGTTCAGTTTGGCCACGGCGGCCTTCAGCTTCTCGACGAAGGCGTCGTACACGCCGTCCTGAACGTACAGGCGGTTGGCGCAGACGCAGGTCTGGCCGTTGTTGCGGTACTTGGAGATCAGCGCGCCTTCGACGGCGGCGTCCAGGTCGGCATCGTCGAACACGATGAACGGAGCGTTGCCGCCCAGCTCCAGGGACACTTTCTTGATGTCCTTGGCGCATTCGGCCATCAGCTGGCGACCGATCTCGGTGGAACCGGTGAAGGTCAGCTTGCGCACGATCGGGTTGCTGGTCAGCTCACCGCCGACTTCGCCGGCGCTGCCGGTGACGACGCTGAACACGCCTTTCGGAATACCGGCGCGCTCGGCCAGCTCGGCCAGGGCCAGGGCGGAGTACGGGGTTTGCGAAGCAGGCTTGAGCACCATGGTGCAGCCAGCGGCCAGGGCCGGGCCGGCTTTACGGGTGATCATTGCGGACGGGAAGTTCCACGGGGTGATGGCCGCGGTCACGCCGATCGGCTGCTTGATCACGATGATGCGCTTGTCGGGCTGGTGGCCCGGAATGGTGTCGCCGTAGATGCGCTTGGCTTCTTCGCCGAACCACTCGAGGAAGGAGGCGGCGTAGGCGATCTCGCCCTTGGCTTCGGCCAGCGGCTTGCCCTGCTCGATGGTCATCAGGCGGGCCAGGTCGTCCTGGTTGGCGATCATCAGGTCGAACCATTTGCGCAGCTTGTTGGCGCGTTCCTTGGCGGTCAGCGCACGCCAGGCCGGCAGGGCCTTGTCGGCAGCTTCGATGGCGCGACGAGTTTCGTCGGCACCCATCTTCGGCACGGTGCCGATGATCTCGTTGGTGGCCGGGTTGTTCACGTTGATGGTCTTGCCGTTGTCGGCGTCGACCCAGGAACCGTCAATGTAAGCCTGTTGGCGGAACAGCTTGGCATCATTGAGTTGCATGACCTGTCTCCTTTCGAGGAAAGCCTGTGGACGGCGGGTCGACCTGGAGTCCCCGCCTGCCTTGTTGTCTGGATGGGAGAGACCGCAGTCTCTGCCGTTCATTCGCCCCGGCCGCTCAGTATCGACGCGGCAGGCGAATGCCGCCTCAGCCTGGAGGCGGCGCCCGGCGAACGGCTCTTAGTTCGCTCGGCATGCGGACACGAAAAAACGCAGGCCGGGGTCATTGCCCGGTCTGGTTGAACTCGTTCACGCACAGGTTCCCGGGCTCGGCCCAGGAGTACGACTGCCCTACAACCTTCCGGTACGCTGATCGACGGAAGCCGCACGGAGACCTGTCACAAGGGACATGCGGTGGGTGCAACGGAAGACTGTCATCCCGCAGGCTGATGGCCGGCTGGTGTGATGCCAATGCTCCGGTCTCCTGTTGTTGTGATGGGGAGGCGTTTGAAATCTCAAACGAATCCTAGGGCCGTCGACTGCAAAGGGCAATAGCTTGTTCGACAAAACCCACGATGGTATCCGCTCGCAACCGGTTTTCGGAGGTTTTCTACCGACAGGCGGCTGTTCTCGTTCGATATCATGAACGAGCGTACCTGCATTGGACGCCCGCACGTGAGATGCGTATGATTGCCGCCTGCCGCGCCAGCCGCGGCATTACGCACCAGTAGCTCAGCTGGATAGAGTACTGCCCTCCGAAGGCAGGGGTCGTGGGTTCGAATCCCGCCTGGTGCGCCATCCTCCGTTTCGCGACTGCCGCCGACAGCCGGCGAAACCACCCGAAAAGCCCGCCCTGAGCGGGCTTTTCTGTTTCTGCCGGCAAGCACCACGCAGGCCAGGCCGGCCGATGGCCTTCACGGCCAGGAACCCTCGACGCCGGACGATTCCTCTTCGCCACCAGAGGCTGTATAAGCCTTGCGCCATCGCGCGCGAAAAGGACAAACCGCCCATGCTCCGGCTTCTGCTGCCCGCCCTGCTCCTGGCCCTTGCCGGGTGCGCCACCAAACCGCCGGCGAACCCCGAAAACCTCTGCGAGATATTCCGCGAAAAGCCGAAATGGCACGAAGCGGCGCTGCAGGTGCAAAAGCGCTGGGGCGGCACCGTCCAGGTGCCGATGGCGATGATGTACCAGGAGTCCTCCTTCAAGCACGACGCCCTGCCACCGCGTTACTACTTCCTCGGTTTCATTCCCTGGGGCCGCGTCAGTTCCGCCTACGGCTACGCCCAGGCCAAGGACGAGACCTGGGCCGACTACAAGAAGGAGGCCGGTGGATGGGGCGCCGACCGCGACGACTTCGCCGATGCGCTGGACTTCATGGGCTGGTACATGAACAAGACCTACAACGTGAACCGCGTTTCCAAGTGGGATGCCTACGGCCAGTACCTGAACTATCACGAGGGCTGGGGCGGCTATCGCCAGCGCAGCTACGACGCCAAGCCGTGGCTGAAGACGGTGTCCCAGAAGGTCCAGGCGCGCGCCTCGCTGTATGGCGTCCAATACAAGAGCTGCGAACAGGAGTTATCGAGCGGGGGCTGGTTCTAGCAGCCGCGATAACTCGCCCTGCGGCTCAGGGGCAGTCAGTGCCCCATGATCCGCCGGTACTCGTCGCGGTATTGCTCGTAGGGCAGGTTGCGCCGCTGCAACTCCATCAGTTGCTGTTCCTGACTCAGTGGGCCGGAAACGTGGGCAACGGTTTCCGCGGCTGTCGGGGACACCGGCTGCGGGACCGCTTCGGGCGGCTGCGCTGGCCTGGTGGCGGGCAGTGGCGCCGGCAGGCTGCGGGACGGACGGGCGACCAGCAGCGCGCTGGTGATCTCGCCGACAATCTGTTCAGACACCGCACTGACTTCCGAGGAGCCCATCGAGGTGAACAGGTCGCCGTCGGCTTCGCTTTCATAGCGGCGCGAGGCGAGCAACTGGCCTGTCAGGCCGTCGTGGTAGCGCACGGTGGAGGTGATCCACTCCTCGTCGCCACTGCCGGGACGGTTGTTGGCGTTGTGGCCGGAGCCGACCTCGATCACCACCAGGGTGGACAGGGTATCGGTGGCGCGCGGTTCGCCGTCCTGCTCGGTGAGTTGGTAGTCCGCCGAGCCGGCCTCGTCGCGCAGCGCCTCGCGCCAGCTGGCCTTCAATACGCCCCAGCGCGGGTTGGCCGCCACCGTGGCGTCGGGCTGGAAGTTCACCACCATCACGTGGCGGGTGTCGCGGTAGAGGGAAATGGGCGCGGTGCGGTCATCCCGGCGGACGTCCGAAGAACATCCACAGAGCAGGGAAACGGCCAGGGCGAGCGTGACGTTGCGCATGGTGCTTTCTCTTTATTGTCTGGCCAGCATTCTGCCAGCCAATCATGACGCCCGGATATCGTCCGAAGGTCAGTCCTCTACCAGTCCTCGTCCAGGCCCGGCTGGTATTCCTCCGCGTCCCCGTCCTCCTCCTCGTGATTGCCGGGCGGGTCCTCGAAGAACGCGGCATCTTCCTCCAGCAGGCCATCGAGGTCGTCGTCGAGGTCCAGCAGGTGGTCGTGTTCGGGTTCGTGAAGGTCGAGGTCGTCGTCAGTCATGGCCGGTCTTTCGTGGGGGGAAACAAGGAAGGGAATCACAGTATAAGTCGCGCCGCGGGGGCATGACGCTCCCGTGACGGCGGACGGCGCTTTGCGGCCTTGCCGGATCGCGATTCGTCCACGATTCTCTATGAACCACGGGCATCGCGCCGTGAACGACGAACAGGGGGTAGGAATGAAGACTGTGGCTCAGCTGTTGAACGCAAAGGCGGACCAGCAGGTTTACACCATCGCCCCGGATGCGCTGGTGATCGATGCACTGCGCCTGATGGCGGAGAAGAACCTCGGCGGCCTGCCGGTGGTGGAGGCCAACCAACTGGTCGGCTTCTTCAGTGAGCGCGACTACGCCCGGCGCCTGGCGCTCCAGGGGCGCAATTCTGAAAACACGCCGGTCAGCGCGGTGATGACCGCACCGGTGATCACCGTGGACACCCACCTGAACGTCGACAAGTGCATGGGCATCATGACCGAGCGCCACCTGCGCCACCTGCCGGTGGTGGAGAACGGCGAGCTGCTGGGGCTGCTGTCCATCGGCGACCTGGTGAAGGCCGCCATCGCCGAACAGGCCGAGCTGATCCAGCAACTGGAACAGTACATCCGCGGCGAGTGACCGCCCCGGCGGCCGCTCAGCGCGCGGCCGCCGTTTCCACTTCGCCGCTATGCATGTCGACGATGCTCAGGCAACCATCGGCATAACCGCTGCCCGTGTCGATGTAGTGGGTGTTGCCCAGCGGGCGCACGGCGTTCTGCGCGGTATGGCCGACATACAGGCGCTCCAGCCCGGCAATGACCGTGGCGTCTTCCTTCTCGATGCGCGTGCGTGCCCACATCGCGAGGCCGACGGCGTTGCGCCGGGCGGTTTCACCCAGCTCGCCGGCCAGCGCGGCGACGCCGCTGTCCCAGTCGGGGAAGGCCGGTGAGACCGGCGCCTCGGCATGCACGATGCCGACGCGACGGCCCTCCCCCAGTTCGACTTCGATCACCAGTGGCAACTGCTGCAGCCGCCGGGCGATACGCTCGCGGGTCACCGGCGTGAGCTTGTAGAGCCAGGTGCCACCATTGCGGAAGTGCAGGTCGCGGTCATCGCCGGCCAGTACCACGTCGATCACCAGTTGCTCGTGGTTGCCGCGCACCGAGGCGAACCAGGGCTTGGCCAGCCAGTCGAGCACCTGCGGCGAATAGGGCCCGCGATCGACCAGATCGCCGGCGGCGAACAGGCGGTCGGCGGCCGGATCGAATCCGACCTGATCGAGCAGACGCTGCAGCAATTCGAAATGGCCGTGCACATCTCCCACCACGAAATCGCGGCCGCGCTGGTTACGCGGGAAGCGTTGCAGGGGTTGCTCCGGCAAGAGCGTATTCATTGCCAACTCCAGGTCGTTCAAGGGCACAGCTTAACAGCTGCACATTGCGTTCCAGCGGCACTGCGACGAAAGCCTCGGGGCCTGCTGACTCGTTGCTGCCCAGGCAGCGACGTCCCAGCATGGACTGCTGCCTCAGCAGCACAACGCCCGCAGCCATCTATAAAAATCCTTTTGTATCAGCTAGTTAACATTTACCAGGAAAGCGGTACGGATGTTGCGATGTCTCCCTCAAGCCATCCGGCCTTCATGACGCGTGAGCCAGTACAAGAGCAACGCAATAACAGCTTCATGCCTTGCGGCGACGACCGAGCACCACAGAGCAGCCGTCCTTTCGCCGCCCTCCTGGGGACACCATGTTCAAACGCAATACCCTTTCCTTCGCCGTCGTCCTGGGGCTTGCCAGCCTCAATGCCTACGCGGCCGATGACAATACGCAGAACAAGGAAGAAGCCAGCGCCGCGCCAACCCTGGGCAAGGTGGTGGTCACCGCGCAGAAGCGCGAGGAATCGGTACAGGAAGTGCCAGCACCGATCACCGTACTGAGCGGCGAGAAGATCCGCGACGCCTCCCTGCAATCGGCCAGCGAGGTCACCCGTTACACCCCCAACGCCTCCGCCGGCACCACCGACGGCCACGGCCGCCCACGCTGGTGGATTCGGGGTCTGGGCACTGGTGACCAGGGCGCCAACACGGTCAGCCCGATTGGCATCTACGTCGACGACGTGTACATCGCCAACATCAGCGCCACCGGTTTCCCGCTGTTCGACCAGGAGCGCGTGGAAGTGCTGCGCGGCCCGCAGGGCACCCTGTGGGGCAAGAACACCACCGGCGGCGCGATCAACTTCATCTCGCGCAAGCCGACCTTCAGCCCCGAGGGCTACTTCAAGGTCGACATGGGCAACTACGCCAACCGCATCGTCGAAGGCGCGGTGAGCGATGCGCTGGTCGACGACAAGCTGGCCGGGCGCCTGTCCTTCCATCATCAGGGCCGCGACGGCTACACCGAGAACATCAACGACGGCGACGACCAGGGCGCGCTGGAAGACGACGCCGTGCGCCTGCAGCTGGCCGCGCGAGTGAACGATAACCTCGACGCCAACCTCAACGTCCACGCCCGCCATTACCACGACACCGCCAGCTACAACACCGTCAGCTACGGCACTCGCCCGAACGGCACCAACCAGTTCGGCTATTCCATCGACCCGGAACTGGGCAAGGCCAACTTCAACGCCAAGTACCAGGCCGAGATCGACCAGGCCGGCAGCAACCTCAACCTGGTCTGGCAACTGGGCGAGCTGGAACTGACCTCCATCACCGCCTTCGAGCACTTCACCCGCGACGGCTGGACCGACAGCGACAACACCCCGCAGGAACTGCAGCGCAGCTACAGCTACGCCGACAGCCAGCAATGGTCGCAGGAACTGCGCCTGGCCTCGCCGCGCACCGACCGGCTGAACTGGGTGCTGGGCTTCCACTACTTCAACGAAGACCTGGAATCGAAGAACGCCAACGCGGCGCTGCCCAACGTCTACATCCCCAGCTACTACAACAACGTCAGCTACGACCAGAAGACCGAGAGCTACGCGATCTTCGGCAGTACCACCTACAACTTCACCGACGACTTCAGCCTCACCGCCGGCCTGCGCTGGACCCGCGAAACCAAGGACATCGACCTGGAGCGCCTGGTCAACCGTGGCACGGCGCGATTCGGCGACGGCCACTGGTGGCAGCCGGGCAACGTAGAATCCCCGCTGGTCGTCAACGCCACCCAGGACGAGAGCAACACCTGGAGCGACTACAGCTGGGACCTGACGCCCGAGTACCGGATTTCCGACAACGCCCGCGCCTACTTCCGCTATGCACGCGGCTTCCGCTCCGGCGGCTACAACGCCGGCGTCACCAGCCAGGCCACCGTCGCCAAGGTCGATCCGGAATACCTCACCTCCTATGAGCTGGGCCTGAAATCGGAGTGGTTCGACGGCCGCCTGAACGCCAACGCCAGCCTCTTCTACTACGACTACGAGGACATCCAGCTCAACATCGTCACCGCGGTGAACAACCAGACCGTCTCGCGACTGGCCAACGGCGCTCAGGGCGAGGCGTACGGCGCCGAATTCGAGCTCGAAGCCATCCCCGTGGAAAACCTGCACGTCAACTTCGGCCTCGGCCTGCTGCACACCGAGTTCACCGACTATACCTCCGGCCCGAACGACTACTCCGGCAACCACTTCGTCCGCGCGCCGAACGTCTCGGCAGTGATCGGCGCCGACTACCGCATCCCGCTCAACGTTGGCGGCGCTGTCGTGCTGGGTACCGACTGGAACACCCGCAGCCGCCAGTACTTCTTCACCAACGACCAGAGCCAGAACATGCGCACCGGTGGCTACACCCTGGGCAACGCGCGGGTGACCTACGAACTGCCGGGCGAAACCACGCGCGTCACCGCCTACGTAAACAACCTCACCGACAAGGAATACCGCAACCACACCCTGCCCACCGGCTACCAGACCGCCGCCGTCATGTTCGGTGACCCGCGCACCTTCGGCGTCTCGGTCACCACCGACTTCTGAGCGAGGTAATCCCCATGAGTCTTCTGCATCGCGCGCTGCGCCGGCTGCTGCCGGCCGCCGCCGTGCTGCTCGCAAGCGGCGCCCTGGCCGCCGAGCAGCCCACCACCCTGCGCATCGCCACCGTGGCCTACGCCAACGCCGGGCAAATCACCTTCAACGGCCCGGCCTACGTAATCGACCGCGACAAGTGGCTGGAGCAGCAACTGGCCCAGCGCAATATCAAGCTGGAATGGGTGCCCGCCACCACCGGCTCGGTGGGCACCTTCGTCAACGAGGAGTTCGCCAACAAGCGCATCGACTTCGCCTTCTACGGCGACCTGCCGTCGATCATCGCCAACGCCTCAGGCGTGCAAACCCAACTGATCGTCCCTGGCGGCATCGGCAACAACGTCTACCTGGTGGTACCGCCGGGCTCCACGGCGAAATCCATCGCCGACCTCAAGGGCAAGCGCATCGCCCTGCACAGGGGCCGGCCGTGGGAGCTGTCGTTCGCCAAGCTGCTGGACGCCAACCACCTGGGCTTCGAGGACTTCCGCATCTTCAACCTCAACCCCCAGGCCGGGGCCGCTGCATTGAGCGCCGGGCGGGTGGATGCGTTCTTCACCCTGAGCGACGCCTTCCTGCTGGAAGACAAGCAGGTCGGCCGCATCATCTGGTCGAGCAAGGAGGCCCCGGCGGACTGGAAGATGCGCGCCGAAGTCTGGGGCGCGAAGGACTTCGTCAAGGACCATCCCGACCTCACCCAGCTGGTGGTGGACGCCTACCTGAAAGCCGCGTGGTGGGTCTCCCAGGACGCCAACCAGGCGGAGTACCAGAACGCCCAGGCCCGCTCCGGTGTTCCGCTGAGCGTGCTGCAGCGCGAGGTCGCCGGCGAGCCCTGGGCCGCGCACTTCTCCCCGCTCTACGACGACGCCCTGCGCCAGCACTACACCGACGGCATCGCCTACAGTCTGAAGGCGAAACTGATCCGCAACGAGGTGAAGGTGGATGACCTGCTGGAACCGAAGTTCGTCGAGCAGGGATTGAAGAACCAGCAGCTGGAAAGCTTCTGGCAACGCAGCTCGGGGCCTGCGGTGGCGGCCAAGCAGTGAGCTGAGATGCGGCGTGGACAAGGACCACGGCCACAAAAAAGCCCTCGCAAGAGGGCTTTTTCATGCCGGGAAGAAACTCAGGCCGCCGCGCCCAGCAGCTTCTGGCCCTGCTCCCAGAGGCCGGTCATCTTCCATTGCTGTTCCAGCACGCCGGGGCCGAATTCCTTCGAGCCGCCGAGGCTTTCGGCGAGGCCCTGGAAGTAGGCGCCCTCTTCGAGCAGCAGGATCAGCTTGGACGCCTTGATCAGGTCCTCGCCCCAGAAGGTAGCGCCGCCGTTGGCTTCGAGGATGGCCGGGGTGTGCGGGTTCTCGGCGAGCTTGTCGAGGATGAACAGCGGCTCGGGCTGGCGGCGGTCGATGTAGATCGGCAGCTCGCGGGCCAGGGTCACGCGCTGGGAGGCGGCGTAGCGGATCGGCAGTACGCGGTGGGCGCTGGCCCAGCCACCGAGGTAGGCGGTGTGCACGTGGATCACCACGTTCACCTCCGGGCGCGCCTGGAAGATCGCCGCATAGCGCTTGCCGTTGCCACCCGCGCCACGGCCACTGAGCGGGGTCGCGCCGGGGATGCTTTCGTCGAGGATCACTTCGCCGTCATAGGTAGCCACCACCGCGCGGATTTCCTGGTCGTCGGCCCAGGGGCTTGGCGCGTGGACGGCGATCACCTGGTCGCTATCCGGTACCCGCACGTAGGCCTGGTAGGTGTTGGTGGCGGTGAGGGTGCGGCTCTCCTTGAGCACGCGGAAGGCCTTGGCGAAGTCGCGGCGGACCTGTTCGAGCTGGCTGGCGAGTTGCGGGTCGAGGGTGGACATGGAGTGCCTCCTGGCAATCGGGGGATGGATGAACCGCGGGGCGGTCTTCCACTGACTGAGCAGGAGTTGTGCCACTAAAAAATATCTCTAAAAATCAACAGGTTAAAACTCAAAAAAACCAACAAAGGCCGCCAACCCTGGCTGAACGGGCAAAATTGCTGCCCGCCCAGCATCCCCTGCTGACCCACTGCTGCTGTACAGACAAACGTCCTGCTGCCAGAGCAGCAATTCATCCTGAAAGCCCCGTCCCGCCTGGCCTGCAGGCTTTGGGCACAGCCCTTGCTCAATACCCTGCACGAGCAGCACGACGCTGCCCCCGCAAAAGCAAAGGAGCAAGGCCATGAGCACCGAATTCTTCTGGCGACTGCCGCTGGGCAGCGACGGTCCCTATCTCGCCTCAGACAAGAACAACCGCGGCAGCCACATCGAGCGCCCTGGCAACATCGCGCCGGGCCACCTGCCCAATGGCGAGCCGGACGGCTTCACCTACATCGACTACATCGCCCAGGTAGCCAAGGCCGCCGAGATCGCCGGCTTCGAGGGCGCGCTGCTGCCCACCGGGCCGGAGCCATGGATCGCCGCCGCCGCACTGGCCCGCGAGACCCGCCGGATCAAATTCCTGATCGCCTTCCAGGCCGCCTGGACCCTGCCCGCCTACGCCGCACAGCAGGCAGCGATCCTCCAGCACCTGTCCCGCGACCGCTTGGAGTGGAACATCATCACCGGTGGCAACCCCGCCAGCCAGCGCGCCAACGGCGACTTCCTCGAACACGACAAGCGCTACCAGCGCACCGGCGAGTTCCTCGACATCATCGACGGCCTGTGGAAGAACGAGCAGTTCTCCTACCAGGGCGACATCTACCAGTTGGAGAACGGCTCGCTGCCGATCGCACTGCGCAACGTGCGCAAGCCCGGCGTGTACTTCTCCGGCTTCTCGGACCCGGCGCTGGACGTCGCGGCCAGGCACGCCGATGTTTACCTGAACTGGGCCGAACCCATCGACAAGCTCAAGCCGCACCTGGAACGCGTGCGCGAGCTGGCCGACAAGCAGGGCCGCGAGATCCGCTTCGGCATCCGCATCGACCTGTTCGCCCGCGAGACCGAAGAGGCCGCCTGGAGCGAACTGCGCCGCCAGTACGAGCGCATCGACGCGCGCACCAGCGCCTTCATCAAGAACTTCGCCACCGGCTCGGATTCCGTCGGCGCCGCGCGGCAGACCGCCTACCACCAGAACGTCGAGCGCTTCGACGACCTGATCATCGGCCCCAACCTCTGGGCCGGCTTCGGCAAGGCCAAGCCGGGCCCGACCATCGGCCTGGTGGGCAGCCACGAGAACGTCGCCGAACGCCTCGCCGAATACCGCGACGCCGGCTTCTCCACCTTCATCCTCGCCGGCAACCCGCACCTGGAAGAAGCCCTGCGCATCGGCCAGGAAGTCCTGCCGCTGGTGCAGGGCAAACGCGCCGACATCCACGAACTCAAGGCTCGCGCCTGAGCCACAAGGAGCTGAACATGTCCCGTCCCCTCGATACCCTCTGGTACACCCGCTGCCCGGTCCCCACCGGCCTTGGCATCGCCGTGCAGAAAGGCTGGCTGGAAGAATCCCTCGCCGAGCAGGGCACCCAGATCAAATCGCTGCGCGAGTCCGCCGACCAGGCAGTGCGCGAGTCGCACTTCGACCACACCCTGCAGAACTCGGTGCGCCACGGCGGCAATATCCCGGCCATCTGGGCCCGCGCCAGCGGCCGCGAAACTC
This sequence comes from Pseudomonas sp. PDM18, assembly GCF_014852585.1. Lineage (GTDB taxonomy): Bacteria > Pseudomonadota > Gammaproteobacteria > Pseudomonadales > Pseudomonadaceae > Pseudomonas. Next base: position 183,149 of record NZ_JACVBX010000005.1, read on the forward strand.
GGGTGATCGGCCTGTCCTGGGCCGATGAGGCGCAGCTGATCCTGACCACCGCAGAGAGCGGCATCCGCACCGTGCGCGATCTGAAAGGCCGGCGCTTTGGACTGCCGGACTGGAGCGGCGCGCAGATCGACTTCACCCGCGCCCAGGCCATCCGCGGCCTGGAAAACGCCCTGCGCCTGGAAGGCCTGGAAGTGCGCGACCTGGAGCTGGTGGACTTCGGCCTCAAGGGCACCTTCAGCGACGAGGCGCCAGGCAACATCGTCGGCATCACCGGCCACGGCGGCAGCCGCCGGCGCAGCCAGAACCCGGAGCTGGTCGGCCTGCTGCGCGGCGAAGTGGACGCGATCTTCCTCAAGGGCGCCCACGCCGTGCAGCTGGCGCAGCAGTTCGGCCTGCACACGGTGATCGACACCGGCGCGCACCCGGAGCCGCTGATCCGCTCCAACAACGGCACGCCGCGCACCCTGAGCGTCGACCTCAACCTGCTGGAACAGCACCCCGACGCTGCCACCGCGATCCTCGCCTCGGTATTGCGCGCCGAAGACTGGGCGCACCAGCACCCGGACGACACCCGCCGCTACCTGGCGCGGGAAACCAACAGCAGCGAGTTCTGGGTCGCCACCGCCTACGGCGAGGATGCCCACCTGCGCCTGCGCACTAACCTCGAGGAGGGTTCGATCCTCGCCCTGCAGGACTTCACCGACTTCCTGCAACGCTGGAACTTCATCCCGGCGCGCTTCGACGTGCGCGAGTGGATCGACCCGCGCCCGCTGGAAGCCCTGCGCAGCCGCCTGGCACAGAAGACTGGCTGAACAACGTCACGAGGGCGAATCCCTCTGTTTCCCGACCTGGCCCCCGCGCGACGGCGCGGGGGCTTTCATCCCTGACGGACACCCATGAGCACACCGCTGGAAACCCTCTGGTACACCCACAGCCCCGTTCCCACGGGTCTCGGCATCGCCGTCGAGTCCGGGCGCCTGGCCCAGGCCTTCCGCCCCTTCGGCACGCGCATCCAGTCGCTGCGCGAGTCGTCCGAACGCGAGGTGCGCGAGGCGCACTTCGATCATCACCTGCCCTACTCCGTACGCCACGGCGGCAACATCCCGGCCATCTGGGCCCGCGCCAGCGGCGCGCGCACGCGGGTGGTCGGGCTGTCGTGGAGCGACGAGGTTCAGCTCATCGTCAGCGCCCCGGACAGCGGCGTGCGCAGTATCCGCGACCTGCGCCACCGGCGCTTCGGCCTGCCGAAGTGGGCCAACGTGCAGATCGACTTCACCCGCGCCCAGTCCCTGCGCGGCCTGGAAAACGCCCTGCGCCTGGAAGGCCTGGAGGTACGCGACGTCGAGCTGGTGGACTACCCCTACGGCGGCACCTTCAGCGACGACCCGGTACGCCACGTGTTCGGCGCCCAGGTGGCGCTCAAGGGCAACCGCGTGGTGCAGCGCAACAACGAGCTGATCGGGCTGCTGCGCGGCGACATCGACGCCATCTTCCTCAAGGGCGCCCACGGCCTGCAGCTGGCCCACGAATTCGGCCTGCATGTGGTGCTGGACGTCGGCTCGCACCCCGAGCCGCTGGTGCGTTCCAACATCGGCACGCCGCGCACCCTGACCGTCGACCAGCAACTGCTGGATGAGCATTTCGATGCCGCTGTGCTGGTGCTCGACACTGTGCTGCGTGCCGAGCAATGGGCCTGGGCGCACCCCGAGGAGACCCGCCGCTTCCTCGCCCGCGAGCTGAACACCAGCGAGTTCTGGGTCGCCAGCGCCTATGGCGAGGACGCCCACCTGCGCCTGCAGACCAACCTGGCGGAGCGCTCGGTCAACGCCCTGCGCGATCTCACCGCCTTCCTCCAGCGCTGGGAGTTCATCGGTACCGATTTCAGCGTCGACGACTGGATCGACCCGCGCCCGCTGGAAGCCCTGCTGGGGAAGATCGATGTCGCCATCTAGCCCGGCGCGGCCCGCCGCCTTCTTGATCAACTTCATGCTGCTGGCGGCGTTCAGCGGCGCCACCATCGGCATGGCGAAGATCGTCACCACGCTCTACGCCATCAGCATCGGCGCCAACGCCATGCAGATCGGCATCATCTCGGCCATGGAGGCCCTCGGCATGGTGGTCCTCACCCTGCCGGCCGGCTTCGTCATCGCCCGCTTCGGCGCGCGCCGCGTGTACTTCCTCGCCAGCCTCGGGCCGATGCTGCTGAACCTGGCCATCCCACTCTTTGGCGGCTGGCTGTGGCTAGCCTTCGCACGCCTGCTGATCGGCCTGTGCATCCCCTTCCGTATCGTCGCCATGAACAGCGCCTTCCTCCGTCAGCTCAAGCGCATCGGCAACGACAAGGCCGGCTGGTACCGCGGCTCGCTGACCTTAGGCATGGGCCTGCTCGGCCCGCTGCTGGGCAACTGGCTGAGCGGCGCGGCGAGCTTCACCTGGGGCTTTGCCGCCATCGGCCTGTGCTTCGGCCTGATGGCCTTCTACAGCCTCGGTTTCTGGGAAGGCGAGGCGCCCAGCGATGACGTGCCCGTGGCCGCCGCCACCGGCGGGTTGCTGCAACAGGTCAGCGCCATGCTGGCCAACGTCGAGATCGCCGAGAGCTGCCTGGTCGAGCTGCTCAGCGCCGCCACCAGCGCGCTGTTCGGCACCTTCATCCTGCTGCTGGCGATGGACGTCGCCGGCCTTTCGCAAGGCCAGGCGGTGAGCCTGGTGATGATCCAGGGCCTGGCCTCGGTGCTCGGCCTGTTCGGTTTCGGCTACCTGATCGAACGCAGCGGCCGGCGCCTGGCCTACGTCGGCAGCCTCAGCGCAGCGCTGGCCGCCCTGCTGCTGCTTGGCGTCGCCCGCGACTACTGGCTGCTGGCCCTGGGCGGCGTGCTGCTCAGCGCGGCGGCGGCGCTCATCCACCTGGTGAACATGGCCCAACTGGGCGAGCACGCCATGGACAAGAGCAAGATTTCCGGGCTGTTCAACCTCGCCTCCATGTCCGGCAGTTTTTCCGGCGCGCTGCTGGGCGGGGCGATCAGCCACTTCGTCGGGCTGGGCAACCTGTTCCTCTGCTGGATTCCCCTGGTGCTGCTGGCCGCGCTGTTCTGCTGGCAACGCAAACAGCGCCGCCAGAACGCCGGGCCGCTGCTCGGGCAGGAGGTTGAGACATGAGCCGAACATTCGATCGCCTGAGCTGGTTCGCCTCGCCGCTGCTTCTGCTGCTGGCCTGGTTCGTCGCCGCCCGCGCCGGCTGGTTCCCGCCTCAACTGCTGGTGCCACCGGCGGAAGTCTGGGCCAGCTTCCAGGACCTGCTGGCCAGCGGCGAGCTGCGCGAGCACGTGGTGAACAGCCTGTCGCGCCTGGCTATCGGCTTCACCATCGGCGCCGTCGGCGGGCTGCTGTTCGGCACCGCCATGGCCCTGTCGAAGACCGTGGAAGCCTACTGCGCGCCACTCTTCCACACCCTGCGCCAGGTGCCGTCGATCGCGCTGATCCCGATGTTCATCCTGTTCTTCGGCGTGGAGGAAACCTTCAAGGTGCTGATCGTCACCAAGGCCGCCTTCTTCCCCGTGGCCCTCGCGGCGAGCGAGGGTGTGAAAGGCATTCCGCGCGGCTACTTCGAAGTTGCCAGCGTGTACCGTCTGCCGCTCTGGAGCCTGTTGCGCGACGTCGCCTTCCCCGCTGCCGCGCCCCCCATCGTCACCGGCCTGCGCATCAGCCTGAGCCGCGCCTGGATGGTGCTGGTAGCCGCCGAACTGCTCGCCGCCGACAGTGGCCTGGGGCAGATGATCGAGCTGAGCCGGCAGATGCTGCGCATCGACATCGTGATGGTCGGCGTGGTGGTCACCGGGGCCATCGGCTTCGTCCTCGACTTTGCCTTCCGCCTGCTGGAGAAGCGCCTGCTGCGTTGGAGACCGACGCCATGATCCGTTTGCTCAAGAGTCTTCGTGGGCTGGTCCTGCCAGCCCTGCTGATCGCCGCCTGGCACTGGCAGTCGCAACAGGGCGCCAGCGCGGCCTACGCCTTCGTGCCGCTGGAGCGCATCGGCGCCGGCCTGGTCGAGCTGATCCGCACCGGCGAACTGTGGCTGAGCGTTTCCGCCAGCCTGCAACGCACCTGCCTCGGCCTGTTGCTGGGCGTGCTCGCCGGCTTCGCGCTGGGCGCCGGCATGGCGCTGTCGCGACCACTGGAGCGGCTGTTCGCACCGCTCTACCACACGATCCGCCAGGTACCGATCCTCGGCCTGATCCCGCTGATCGCCCTGTGGTTCGGCAGCGGCGAGCCGTCCAAGGTGCTGATCGTCAGCCTCGCCGCCTTCTACCCGATGACGCTGAACGCCTTCGAGGGCTTCCGCGACGTGGAGAAGCGCTACCGCGAAGTCGGCCGCCTGTACGCCTTCGGCCCCTGGCAGCAGTTCCGCGAAGTGCTGCTGCCCGGCGCGCTGCCCAGCCTGAGCAACGGCGTGCTGCACGCGCTGGCCTTCGCCTGGGTCAGCTCGGTGGGCTGCGAGCTGTTCCTCTCCACCGGCATGGGCCTGGGCAACCTGATGATGAACGCCGAGACCGGCTCGCGCATGGAGATCGTGGTGATCGGCGTGCTCAGCATCGGCCTGCTCGGCTACGCCATGAACCAGCTGTTCGCCCGCGCCGCGCGCCACCTGCTGCGCTGGCGCAACCTGCGCTGAACCCTCTGCCATGAGTGCTTCAATCATGAACGCGATCCTCGACCCCGCCCTCCTTCCGGCCCAGCAGGCGCAACACGGCGCGCTGGCCATCCAGGGCCTGAGCAAGGCCTACGCCATCGACGGCCGCAGCCTGCCGGTGCTGGAAGACATCAACCTGGACGTGCGCCCCGGCGAGTTCGTCAGCATCGTCGGCGCCAGCGGCTGCGGCAAATCCTCGCTGCTGCGGCTGATCGTCGGCCTCGAGAACGACTACAGCGGGCGCATCCTGCTCGACGGCCAGACTGTGACCGGCACGGGCCTTGAGCGCGGCATCGTGTTCCAGGACCACCGGCTGTTCCCCTGGAAGACGGTGGAAGAGAACGTCGCCCTGGCGCTGAAACAGCAGAAACTCAGCCGCGCCGAGAAGCGCGAGCTGGTTGCCGGGCACCTGGAACTGGTGGGCCTGACCGGCTTCGAGCAGGCCTACCCGCACCAGCTCTCCGGCGGCATGGCGCAGCGTGCCGCCATTGCCCGCGCGCTGATCACCCGGCCCAAGGTGCTGCTGCTGGACGAGCCCTTCGGCGCCCTCGACGCCCTCACCCGCGTGCGCCTACAACACGAACTGCAACGCATCTGGGTGCAGCAGCGCAGCACCATGATCATGGTCACCCACGACGTGGAGGAGGCGCTGTACCTGGGCGACCGGGTGATCGTCATGGACGCGCGGCCGGGACGGATTCGCCATGAGGTGCGGGTCGATCTGCCGCATCCGCGGGAGCGTGGGCATGCGTTGCTGGCCAAGCTCAAGGAAGAATTGTTGGCAGAGCTGATGCAGGGTTGATCCTGTAGGGCGCATAACGCCTCAGGCGTTATCCGCCCTACGAGTCCGTTCCTACATCGTCTGTTAGTCCGCAGCGAGTGCTAGCACCCAAGCTCGATCAGGGCTCGACACTCGCGCTCAGCGCCGCCGGGAAATCCGGGTGATACCCCGCGCCGATCTCCTCCAGCACCCCCGCCTTGCGCAGCTTGCCAAGCACCCGCGCATTGGCCTCGCACAGGCGCACCTCGATGCCGCGCCGCTGCAACTGCTCGATCACTTCCTGCAGCGTCTGCAAACCGGTGATGTCCATGAACGGCACATGGCGCAGGCGGATGATCAGCACCTTCGGGTCGGTGTGGGTCTTGGCCAGCGCGCGCTCGAAGGTTTCCGCCGCGCCGAAGAACAGCGGCCCTTCGATGCTGTAGACCAGCACACCGGGCGGCAGCTCGCCCAGGCCGCGGCCGCGCAGTTCCACGTCCAGCTCGGGGCCGTCGTCGGCATGCACTTCCACCGAGGACGCCATGCGCCGCAGGAAGTGCAGCATGGCGAGGATCACGCCGATGTTCACCGCGATCACCAGGTCGCTGAACACGGTGAGCAGGAAGGTCACCAGCAGGATCGCGACGTCGGCACGCGGCGCGCGCTTGAGCATGAACAGGAAGTGCCGCGCCTCGCTCATGTTCCAGGCCACCACGAAGAGGATCGCCGCCAGCGCACAAAGCGGGATGTTCGAGGCCAGCGGCGCGAGGAACAGCAGGATCAGCACCAGGGTCGCGGCATGGGTGACGCCGGCCAACGGGCTGTTGCCGCCGTTGCGGATGTTGGTCGCTGTGCGGGCGATGGCGCCGGTGGCGGCGATGCCGCCGAACAGCGGGGTGACCAGGTTGGCGATGCCCTGGCCGATCAGCTCCTGGTTGGAGTCGTGGCGGGTGCCGGCCATGCCGTCGGCCACCACCGCCGAGAGCAGCGACTCGATGGCGCCGAGCATGGCGATCGCGAAGGCCGGGCCGATCAGTTCGAGCACGCGGGGTAGGGTCACTTCCGGCAGGCTGAAGCTGGGCAGGCCCTGGGGAATACCACCGAAGGCGCTGCCGATGGTGGCGACGCCGTCGAAGTGGAACAGCGACTGGATGGCCGTCACCACGACCATCGCCACCAGCGGGCCGGGCACCCGGCGCAACGCAGCGATGCGCGGGGTGAACAGCACCAGCGCCAGGCTCAGCAACGCCAGCCCGGTCGTTGCCAGGTGGAGTTGCGGCAATGCCTGGACCAGGTGCCAGAGCTTCTGGTGGAAGTGCTCGCCGGTCACCGCCGGCAGGCCGAAGAAGTCCTTCCACTGGCCGACCCAGATGATCACTCCGATGCCGGCAGTGAAGCCGACGATCACCGGCGCGGGGATGAAGCGGATGATGCTGCCCAGGCGGCTGACGCCCAGCAGCACGAGGATCGCGCCGGCCATCAGCGTGGCGATCTGCAGGCCATCCACGCCGTACTTGGCGGTGACGCCGGCGAGGATGACGATGAAGGCGCCGGTGGGCCCGGCGATCTGCACCCGGCTGCCACCCAGCAACGAGACCAGCGCGCCGGCGAAGATCGCCGTGTAGATGCCCTGCTCGGGCTTCACCCCGCTGGCGATGGCAAAAGCCATGGCCAGCGGCAGCGCGACCACGCCGACGATGACCCCGGCCACCAGGTTGCGCGTCCAGTGCTCACGACCAAAGAGTCCGGCCTTCCAGGCTTCTCGCAGGGCGATCATCGCAGTCTCCGACGGGATATCGATGGTGGATGCTAACAGGCCGCACGCCAAAACGGCCCGGCGCAGGTCATGGCTGTGGCGCGCTGTCGCAGGCCGAGCACTGTGAACAAAATATTGCACAACCCTGATGGCGCGTAGGATTCAGCCGGGCTCACAGGCGCCATTTAACGGGCGACGATGACACAGATCAGCCGGGTCGATTTGCCAGCAAAGCGGAAAATGGGCACAATGTGTTCATTATGTTGAACATCAAGGCTCTACCTCTCCCCACTTCCCGCCTGGTTTCGCGCGAGCGTCACTGGACCGGCGACCTCTAGCTCCTCCCTTCGGCAACCACCTTCTGGTGGCGCCAAGCGCGGTGATCACTCACAGGTGATTCCCGCCCGAGTCGGCACCACCGAACCCGAACCGAAACCGCCGCAAGGATGCTCTTAGCGAGACTGCGCGCGGCTGCCCGTGGGAGGGCTTTACCATGCGTTCCTGGATCTATCTGTTAGCCGCCATCGGCTTCGAAGTCGTTGGCACCACCTCGATGAAATTCACCCACACGCTGTTCCCGGTCGCCGGGCTGCTGCTGATGTACGTGATGATCGGCCTGTCGTACTACTTCCTGTCGCTGGCCATCAAGCGCGTGCCGGTCGGCGTGGCCTACGCCCTGTGGGAAGGCATCGGCATCGTGCTGATCACCCTGGTCAGCGCCTTCTTCCTCGGCGAGCACCTGAGCCTGGACAAGGCCCTGGGCCTGGCCGTGATGATCGCCGGCATCCTGCTGGTGAAATCCGGTACCCGTACCAGCCGTCATGAAGAGCGCCGTGAACTGAATGGGGAGGCCGTGACATGCTGAACCATGACCTGATTCCGATGGCCTGGCTGGGCCTGGCCATCGTCCTGGAAGTGATCGCCAACCTGCTGCTCAAGTACTCCGACGGCTTCCGCAAGCGCATGATCGGCGCGGCCTCGATCCTCTGCGTACTGGGCGCGTTCACCGCGCTGGCGCAGGCGGTACGCGGTATCGAGCTGTCTGTGGCCTACGCCATCTGGGGCGGCTTCGGCATCCTCGCCACCGTCGCCATGGGCTGGGCACTGTTCGGCCAGCGCCTGGTGTGGCGCGGCTGGGTCGGCCTGGCGATGCTGGTGCTGGGCATGGGCCTGCTGAAGCTGGCGTGATCACCGGATGAAACGAAAAAGGCGGAGCTGGGCTCCGCCTTTTTTATTGCCTGGAATTTGGGTGCCGTGCGGTTCGCGAGCAAGCTCGCTCCTACAGGTCAGGCACAGGCTGCTCTTCGTAGGAGCGAGGGGGACGCCATCGTTATTGCTCGCGAACAGCCCACGCACCGTTCTAACCCTTAGGGCGCATAACCTGGAACAGGTTATCCGCCGCAACCCGCACGGCGGATAACGCTGGCGCGTTATGCGCCCTACGAAAGCCGTGCCCGGGAGGCCTGTGCATCTCAGGCCAGCAGGCTCACCACCGCGAAGCGACTCAGGTTGGCCTGGGCCACCACCGTCTGCGCCGCAGCGCTGTAGTGCGTGGCGCTGCGCCCCATGCGGTCGAGCATGGAGGCGGCGAAGGTGTGCGCCCACTCGCGTTCGTCTTCGCTGGCGTGGCGGTCGAGGAAGTCGCGGATGTCGTCCTGGCGATGGCGCAGTTGGTCGCGCAGACCGCCGATGCGATCCAGCGCCGACACCACCGAATCGAGCAACTGACGCTGTTCGCGGAAAGCGTCGGTCTTGATCTCGGTGGGGAACGCCAGCAGCCCTTCTTCCTGGCTTTTCAGCCGAGTGTTCTTGCCCTTGGCGAACAGCTTGCCCTCGCCCTGCACCGCCAGCTGGCCCTTGAGCTGCTGCCATTCGGCCTCGGGGGCGGAGAACTTCAGCGCACCGTCGCTATCGAGTTCGGCGCGGATGCCCGCCTGGCCGAGCGTGGCGTTGAAGCGGCGCAGCACCTGCTCGGTGCTCATGCCATCGTCCAGCACCACCGCCGCCGGTTCCCCGAGCTGGCGCCCGGCGCTGAACAGCAGGGTTTCCTTGCCCGAGCGCTGGATATCCTGCACCGACTCCAGTCCTTCGAGGCTGAAGCGGCTACGCACCGGTTCGTTGAGGCGCAGGCGGAAGTTGGCGTCGAGACTGCCGTCCGAACGCTGGGCGCGCTGCTCCAGCAGCTCATTGACCTGCCGGGTGGCCTGGCGCACGCCTTCGCGGTCCTGGGACTGCGGCGCGCTGAGTTCGCGGCTGAGGTTGAGCTTGAGGCCGCCCAGACGGTCCTGCAGGTCGCCCAGGTAGCTGTCGGCCGACTGTATGGAGGACAACTGCTGGTTCAGCTGCAGGTTGAAGCTGCCGCTCTTCTGCGCGCCCCGCGCCATCTGCGCGGCGTTCTCACTTTTCTCATCGTTCTTGCGCAGGGCGTTCTGCCGCTCGCCGGTGGAGGGCAGGATGACGTCGCGGCGGGCGCTCGGGTCGAATACCGCAGCGGCCGGCAGTTGCTTGATGACCTTCATGGTGACCTCTGCACCGGATGTGCTTCCGCCCGGCACTGTGGCCGGGCGGAGGCGGGATAAAAAGTAGGGGAGTCGGGCGCTGCGCCGCCGATTGGCGTCCAGACCTCCTTGCGGCGCGGCCCGGCTCCCCTACGAAGAAACTTACAGGCGACTGAACAGCGACAGGTCGTTGAGCTTCAGGTAGGTCTTCTGCGTGGCCTGCAGCGCCAGCTGGTAGGTGTTCAGGTCGATGCTCGCGCCGGCATAGTCCAGCTGCGACAGCTCGCCGTTGATCTTCTGGTTCACCAGCGACACCTCCTCGTTGCTCGAATTGAGCATGGTCAGGGTGTTCTGCCGGCCGCCCAGTTCGGTGATCGCGCCGAGCACGCCGTCGTGGGCGCCGTCGAGGCTGTCGATGGTCGCCGCGATCTGGGCGTGCACCGCAGGATCAGTGACGTCCAGCGCCGGGTCCTTGAGCATTTTTACCGTGGCATGCAACTGGTTGAGAAAGTCCATGTTGCTGCCGAACACGCCCAGCGCGGTGACGTTCTCTTCCACCTGCACGCCGTTCGCCACGGCCGCCTGGCGCGACTTGTCGTTGCCGGTGGCGACGTAGGTGTCGGTCAGCGGTTCGTAGGTCACCGCAGCGGTGTCGCTCAGAGTCCCGGAGAACAGATAACGGCCTTCCTCGTCGCGCACATTGACGAAGCTGACGATGGTTTTCTCGATGTTCTCCAGCTCACCGGCCATGGCGTTGAGGTCGCCACCGGTATTGGAGCCGTTGGCCGCCCAGAGCAGCAGGTCGCGCACGTTGAGCATCGCGTCCGAAGTCGCCTGCAGGTTGGTTTCCTGGGTCGACAGGTTGCCCGAGACGTTGCCGATGTTGGTGCGGTACTGCGCCAGGCTCGCTTCCTCACGCTGGATGCGCAGCATGCGCACGCTGGCGATGGGGTCGCCGGAGGGCTGGAGGATGCGCTGCCCGCTGGACATCTGCTGCATCAGCTTGCCCAGGGCCGCCGAGTTGCTGTTCATCGAGCCGCCCATCAGCGCGGTGATCTGTGCGTTGGTAATGCGCATGGTGCTTTCCTTAGCCAGGGACCTAGAAGGCCGCGAGCATCGAATCGAACAGCTCCTTGGCGGTGCTGATGACTTTCATGTTGGCCTGGTAGGCCTGCTGGTAGGTGATCAGGTTGACCGCCTCTTCATCCAGGCTCACTGCGCTGACGCTGTCGCGCTGCGCCTGCGCCTGAGCGGCCACGGTGGTGGCGGTCTTCTGGTCGGCCTGGTTCTGCCGGCTGGCGCTGGCAACCTTGCCGAGCAGGCCGGCGAAGGCGTCGTTGAGGGTCACCTGGCTGCCGGAGAGGGTGATCGACTGGCCCTTGAGATCGAGCAGCGCCAGCAGGTTCACGTTGTTGCCGGACTCGCCCGCAGTGTCAGACAGCGCCAGCTCCTCGGGTTTCAGGTCGTTCACACTGAGCATCGCCGTGGTGCTGCCGGCGTTGTAGGTCAGCAGCGCCTGGCCAGGGTTACCTTTCAGGTCGAAGCCATTGGCCAGGGTGTCGTTGACCATCTGCGCGAACTGCCCCGCCATCTCATGCAGGGCGGTCTGGTTCGGTCGCAGGGTGTCGTACTCGGTGTCGAACAGCGCGCCGAGGGAACCGCCCATGCCGTCCTGGGCCAGCGGGAAGCTGGTGCCGGCGAAGGTCAGGGCGATCTCCTGCTCGCCGCTGGAGGTGCGGCTGATCGCCAGTTGCCCGGCGGAGTTGCCGGCCACCAGTGGCTGGCCGTTGGCGAGGGAAACGGTGAGCGAGCCGTCTGCCACTTCGTTGACGCGGATCGAGGCGTATTTGGAGAGGTCCTGAACCAGGCTTTCGCGGTGGTCGCGCAGCGCGGTGGTGTCGCCGCCGGAAGAGCCGACTTCGACGATCTGCTTGTTCAGCGCGGCGAGGTTGGCGGTCAGCCCGTTGATCTCGCCGACCATGGAGCCGCGCTGCTCCTGCAGGGCGCGCAGCTGGCTGTCGATGTTGCCGGACAGGCCATTGAAGCGCTGGGTGAGGTTCTTGGTCTCGTTGACGATCTGCTGGCGCAGGGCGACCGAGCCGGGAGTGGCGGTGGCCTCGCTGAGCGCGGCAAAGAAGTTGTCCAGGCCGACGCTGATGCTCGAACCCTCGCCGCCCATCAGGCCTTCCAGCGCGGACAGGTACTGCTGGCCGCTGTCGTAGTAGCTCTGCTCGGTGGTGGCCCGCCACAGCTGCTGGTTCTGGAAGTCGTTGGCCATGCGGCGGATGCTGGTCACCGTCACGCCGCCACCGACGTTCAGGCCACCCTCGCCGGCCAGCGAGGCGAGCACCGGACTCAGCCGGCTGAAACCAGGGGTGTTGGCGTTGGCGACGTTCTGGCCGGAGGTGGCCAGGGCGATCTGCGCCGCGCGCAGGCCGCTGTAGCCGATCTGGCTCAACATACTCAAGAGGCATTCTCCTTCGACTCGAGGCGGATCGGCTGGGCAAAGGCCGCCGAGGCCGGTCGGGAAACAATTTCAGGCTGTTGTCCCTGATAGGCGACGAAATCGGCGTGGCGCTTAAATCCGTCCTGCGGCGCGTGCTTCAGTCCGCTCTCGGGCGACAGGCCGCTGCCGGGAAGCTGCGCAGGCGCCTGGGCCTCACGCACGCGGCGGAGCACGCCGAGGGTGTAGTCGCGGGTTTCCTCAAAGGGGATGCTGCGCACCCAGTCGGCCATGCCGATCTGCCCGGTGCGCGGGTCGCCGTTGTTCTTCAGCCACTCGTCCACCTTGCCGGGGCCGGCGTTGTACGCGGCCAGGGCTAGCACGTGCTGGCCGTCGTAGCGGTCGAGCATCTTGCCCAGGTAGGCGCTGCCCAGCGCCTTGTTGTAGGCAGGGTCGCTGGTCAGGCGCTGCTCGTCGTAGGGCAAGCCCAGCTCGCCGGCCACTTCGCGGGCGGTGTCGGGCATCAGCTGCATCAGGCCGCGCGCGCCCTTGGGCGAAACGGCGGCGGCGTTGCCGCCGGACTCCTGGCCGATCACGCTGTCCACCAGGGTGCGGAAGCCCGCCGTGCCTTGCTGCCAGGCGTGGGCGAGACGGTCCATGCCACGCTGCCAGGTGTCCACCAGCGGGTTGCGGCTGGACACCGACGGCCGGCGCAGCGCTTCACCGCTGTCGGCGAGCGCCACCGGCTCGGTGGTGTCGGCAGGCTCGGCAGACAGCTGGCGCACCAGCAGGTCGGCAATGCCGGTCTGCTTGCGCGAGGCCAGGTGCTCGGCCAGCGCCTCGTCGTAGAAGTCGCGCATCGTATCGAGGTCGCGGCTGCGCAGCGGGCTGCCGGCGGAGAGCACGTCGCCGGCCTTGCGCATCTGCTTGAGGATCTGCTGCAGGAACATCGCCTCGAACTGTTCGGAGGCCGCCTGCAACTGCTCGCGGCGGACCTGCTCGGGCGACTCGCCGGGCTGGCCGCTGGGCACTATGGGACGATTGAGCGAGGTGATGCTCATGGGGCTGATGCTCTTTCGACGAGGTCGCGACGGCGCCGCATTTTGCGCAGGGCTAGGCGCGAATCGTGTGGTTTGGTCATTCCAAATGAACGATGAGTAACGACGCTCTGCGCAAAATGCGGCCCGTCCCTCCGGGTTGCGCGGCAAATCACGCCATGCGTCGTTGCGGGGCTAGCCAAGGGAGCGACCATTGCCGTCGCCCCGCGTCTAGCCTGGCGTGATTTGACGCGGCAACGCGACTCTCGGCGAAAGAGCATCAACCCCATTTAGATCACCACCAGCTCGGCATTCAGCGCACCTGCCTGCTCCAGCGCCTGGAGAATGCTCATCACGTCATCCGGCGTGGCGCCCAGGCTGTTCACCGTGTTGATGATGCTTTCCAGGCTGGTGCCCTCGGGCCACTTGAACATCGGTTTCTTGTCCTGGCTGACCGAGACGTCCGACTGCGGGGTGACCGCCGTGGTGCCGTTGGAGAACGGCCCCGGCTGGCTGACCTGGGGGTTCTCGCTAATGGTGACGGTGAGCGTGCCATGGGCCACGGCGGCCGCTTTCACGCGCACGCCCTGGCCGACCACCACGGTGCCGGTGCGGCTGTTGAACACCACCTTGGGCCGGGTGCGGCCTTCCTGCACTTCCATGCCTTCGAGCATGGCCATGAAGCTGGTGCGCTGGGCTAGGCTGACCGGCGCGCGGACGGACACCTTGGTGCCGTCCAGCGCGGTGGCGGTGCCGGAGCCGAAACGTTCGTTGACTGCGTTCATCACCTGGGTGGCGGTCTGGAAGCTCGGCTTGCGCACGTTGAGCATCACGTCCGGGCGCTGGGCGAAGTCGCTGGGGATCATCCGCTCGATGGTCGCGCCATTGGGAATCAGGCCGCTGTTGGCGCTGTTGATCGACACGCTGGAGCCGCTCTGCCCTTGGGCATGCAGGCCGCCGACCACCAGGTTGCCCTGGGCCAGCGCATAGACTTCGCCGTCCACGCCCTGCAGGGGCGTCATCAGCAGCAGGCCGCCGCGCAGGCTCTTGGCGTCGCCCAGCGAAGATACGGTGACGTCGATGGTCTGCCCGGCGCTGTATGACGGCGGCACGCTGGCGGTGATGCTCACCGCGGCGACGTTCTTCAGCTTCGGGTCGACGTTCGGCGGCAGGTTCACGCCGAACTGCTTGAGCATGTTGGCCACCGACTGGTTGGTGAACTTCACCTGGTTCTTGTCGCCGGTGCCATCGAGGCCGACGACCAGGCCGTAGCCGATCAGCTGGTTCTCGCGCACGCCTTCGATGTCGACCAGGTCGAGCAGCGGGATGGCCAGCGCCTCGGCCTGCCAGAACAAACAGGCGCTCGCCAGCAGGCGGGTAACGGTTCTACGCATGGAGTGCTCGCCTGCTTACATCGGGAACAGCGGATGGGTGAAGAAGCGCGTCAGCCATCCAGCCGAGTTGCTGTCGTTGAGCACGCCGCGCCCGGCATAGGAAATCTTGGCGTTGGCGACGTTCTGCGAGGACACCTGATTGGAGCGGTTGATGTCGTCGATGCGCACGAGGCCGGTAAGGCGGATGAACTCGTCGCCCTGGTTCAGGCGCAGGGATTTCTCGCCCTTCACCAGCAACACGCCGCCGGGCAGCACTTTGTGCACGGTTACCGCGATGGAACCGGAGAGGGTGTTCTGCTGCGAGCTTTTCGCCGAACCGGTGAAGTCGCGGTTGGCCGTGGCGGACGTTTCCAGGCCGCCGTAGTCCTTGGTCAGGATGGTCGGCACCGGCACGTCGAGGCTGGACTGCTTGCCGAAGCTGGTACCCGCGCTCTTGCTCGACTGGGTGGACTCGCTGAGCACCACGGTGACGATGTCGCCGACGCCGATGGCGCGCTTGTCGCGCAACAGCGAGCCGCCGTAGCCGGAGCGGAACAGCCCGCCGCTGGTGGTCGGCGGCTGGCTGTAGTCCAGCTCCGGGGGCTGGTAGGTCGAGGAGTCCTCGTCCGGCAGCATCTCGTCGAAGCTCTGGCAACCGGCGAGCAGCGCCAGGGCGAGCAGCAGGGCAAGGCGCGTCATCGTCAGACCGTCTGGTTGAGGAACTGCTGCATGCCCGACGCGGCGTCGAGCACCTTGGCGTTGGCCTCGTAGGCGCGCTGGATGGCGATCATGTTCACCATCGCCTCCACCACCTGCACGTTGGAGCCTTCCAGCACACCCTGCTTGAGGTTGCCCAGGCCTTCCTCGCCCGGCGTGCCTTCCTGCGGCTCGCCGCTGGCGGCGGTTTCCTTGTAGAGGTTGCCGCCGATTGCTTCCAGGCCCGCCGGGTTGGTGAAGTTGACCAGGGTGATCTGGCCCAGCTCGGTGGGCAGGGTCTCGCCCGGCAGCACGGCGGTGACGATGCCGTCGCTGCCCACGGTGAAGCGGCTGGCGCCGGCCGGCACTTCGATGTTCGGCGTAAGCGGCAGGCCCTGGGCGTTGACCACGATGCCTTCGCTGTTCAGCTGCAGCTGGCCGTTCTCGGTGTAGTAGGTGTCGCCGTTGGGCGCTTCGACCTGGAAGAAGCCGCTGCCGACGATGGCCAGGTCCATGGGCTGGCCGGTGGTCTGCATGCTGCCTTCGGTGAACACCTTCTGCGTGCCGACGACGCGCACGCCGCTGCCCAGCTGGATGCCCGAGGGCACGGTGTTGACCTGGTCAGCCTGGGCGCCGGGCTGCAGTTGCACCTGGTAGAACAGGTCCTCGAACACCGCGCGGTCGCTCTTGAAGCCGACGGTGTTCACGTTGGCCAGGTTGTTGGCCACGGTGGACATCGCGGTGTCCTGGGCTGCCAGGCCAGTCTTGCTGACCCAAAGTGCCGAACTCATGTTGTGCTCCTGTCTGCGCGCCGCGCGTTAGCCGCCGCGGATCATGCGGTCGCCGGCCTCGGCAAGGTCCGAGGCGGCCTTCATCATCTTCACCTGGGCCTCGAACCGACGGTTCAGGCTCATGGTTCCCACCAACTGGTCGATGGCCGAGACGTTGCTCTGCTCCAGGTGCCCGGAGAGCAGTCGCACGTCTTCGCTGGCGGCGACGTTCTGGCCGTCCTTGCTCACCAGCAGGCCCTGGGCGTTCTTCACCAGGGAGGCAGCCGGGGCGTCCACCAGCTTGAGGCGGTCGACGTCGGTCATCATGAAGTCGCCCCGCGGCATCACCGAGATGGTGCCGTCGCTGCCGATGGCGATGGCGTCGTATTCGGGCAGGGTGATCGGGCCACCTTCGCCGAGCACGGCACGGCCGTTGATCATCAACTGGCGGTCGGCGTCGATCTCGAGATTGCCCTGGCGCGTGTACGCCTCGCCGTTGCCGCTCTGCACGGCGAGCAGCCCATTGCCCTGGATGGCGACGTCGAGGTCGCGCCCGGTGGCCATCAGGGTGCCAGCGCTCATGTCCACGCCGCTGCTCTCGATGCGCGCGAGGTGGCGGCTGTCATAGCCGGCGCCACTCACATCGACGGCGGTGGCGTGCTCCAGGTCGGCGCGAAAGCCAGGGGTGTTGACGTTGGCGAGGTTGTTCGCGCGCACGTCCAGCGCCGCCATGCTGCGGCTGGCGGCGGTCATTGCAGTGTAGCCGAGGCGATCCATGAGGTGTCCTTAGATGGCCGAGAACAGGACCTGGGTGAGTTCCTTGTCGGTGGTCATCACCTTGGTGTTCGCCTGGTAGTTGCGCTGGCCTTCCATGAGGCCCACCAGCTGCTGGGTGATGTCGACGTTGGAACCTTCCAGGTTGCCGGCCGAGAGCGAGCCGAACTGGCCGATGCCGGGCACGCCGATCAGCGGGGCGCCGGACGCGGAAGTCTCGGTCCAGGCGGTGCCGCTCTGGTTCTGCAGGCCGCCGCTGTTGATGAAGTTCGCCAGGGCGACCTGGCCCTGCAGCATGCGCTGACCGTTGCTGTAGTTGACGTAGACCTTGCCGTCGTTCTCCACCGCGATGCCGGTCTGCTCGCCGGCGGCGTAGCCGGTGGTGCGGTTGGTGGTGACGACGAAGTCCGAGCCGTACTGGCTGGTGCCGGTGTAGTCCAGGGCGATGTTCATCGGATCGACGCCCGGCAGGGTGAAGCTCACCGGCACGGAAGCGATCGGCGAGGAAAGCGAGCCGTCCGGGGCGAAGGTCAGCGACTGGGTGGCACCGACGGCATTGCCGTCCACCGCGTAGTGCGCGTCCCAGGTGTTGGTGCCGGTCAGCACGAAGTACTGGGTCAGGGTGTGTTCCTTGCCCTGAGAGTCGTAGATCTTGCTGGTGTAGGTGGAGTTGTAGGTCTCCACCTTCTGCGGGTCGAACGGCGAGACGGTCGGCGCGGTCTCGTTGGAGTCGAGGTTGGCGACGAACTCCAGCTTGTCGGTGGCCTTGGCCGGCAGGTTGGCGGTCTTCACCTGAAGGTCGGAAACGGTACCCACCAGCAGGTTACCGGCGGCATCGGTCGGGTAACCCTGCAGGCGCTGGCCGGTGGCGTTGATCAGGTAGTTGGCGTTGTCCTGGCCGAACACACCTGCGCGGGTGTACTGGGTGTCGCCGTTGCCGCTCTTGACCACGAAGAAGCCGCCGCCGGAGATCGCGAGGTCCAGGGCGCGGTTGGTGGACACCAGCGAACCGCCCTGGCTGATGCTCTGGGTGGTGCCGGCGACTTCCACGCCCATGCCCTTGCTGTCGGCGTAGACGCTGCTGAACTCGGTGCGCGAGGACTTGAAGCCGACGGTGCCGGAGTTGGCGATGTTGTTGCTGATGGTGTCCAGCTGCTGGGTGACGGCGTTCAGGCCGGTCAGGGCGATGTTGAAGCTCATGGCGTTATCTCATCCTAAGAGGGGGGAAGCAGGCGCTCAGGCGGCCTGGCCCTGACTGAATTCGACGATCTTGTAGAAGGGCACCGAGCCTGCACCCTCGACTTCCAGCACCGGGCCATCGGCGCTGACGCGGACGTTGCGTACCAGGCCTGAAACCTCGATGCCCGGCGTCTCGCCGCTCTCGGTCTTGACCGCCAGGCTGTACTTGCCGGGCTTCAGGCCAAGCGCCTGCGGGTCCACGCTGAAGGGCACGGCACCGGCTTCCTGCGGGCCGAGGGTGATGTCGGTGCGCACGCCGTTGGCATCGGTGAGCTGCAGCACGGTGGTGGCAGAGGCGTGCTCCAGGGTGATCTGCCCGCTGACTTTGTCGCCGTCCAGCTGCAGGCTGTCGGCGCTGACCTTCACTTCCTGGCCGACGAGACCTGCGGCAGTGAGGGTCTGCAGGTTGTCCATCAGCACCAGGTTGTTCTGCTGCAGGGTGGTCATGTTCTGCATGCTCTTCACCTGCGCCATGGCCGAGTACTGGTTGATGAACTCGGTGCTGTCCACCGGCTTGGTCGGATCCTGGTATTGCACCTGGGCGACCAGCAGGGTGATGAAGCTGTTCTCCATGTCGGTCATCTCGCCGAGGTTCACCGCCTGCTTGGGCGTGTCGGTCGAGGTGCCGCTGGTAGTGGTGCTGGTGTCGTTATTGACCGTGCTCATCAGGCGTCTCCCAGTTTCAGCAGGCTGGACTGCATGCTCTTCACCCGGTTGAGCACTTCCACGCCGGTCTCGAAGCTGCGGGTGGCGGACATCATGTCGGTCATCTCTTCGATCTCGTTGACGTCGGGGTAGTAGACGTAGCCGGTGGCGTCGGCCAGCGGGCTGCCCGGCTCGTAGCGGCGCTGCGGCGAGCGGCCGGAAGTCACCACGTCGAGCACCTGCACATGGGCGCCGCCCATGCCGGCGCCACGGGTGAGCTGGTCGTTCTCGTAGACGGCGGCGAACATCGGCTTGCGCGCCTGGTACACGGCGTCCGGGCTGTTGGCCGCGGAGTCGGCGTTGGCCAGGTTGCTCGCCACGGTGTTCAGGCGCACGGTCTGCGCGTTCATCGACGAGCCGGCGATGCGGTAGATGGAATCGAATGCCATGGCGTCAGCGTCCTTCGATGGCCTGCTTGAGGCCGCGGAATTTCATGGTCAGGAAGGTCAGGCTGGTCTGGAAATCCATCGCGTTGCGCGAGAACTCCGCCTGCTCGGTGGACAGCTCCACGCTGTTGCCGTCCTGGGAAGGCTGGTTGGGGATGCGGTACTTCAGGTCAGGGCGCGCGGCGCTGGTGCTCGCTAGCAGCACGCTGGAGCTGTCCTGGCGCTGCATCTCGGCGGCGAAGTCGATGTCCCGCGCCTTGAAGCCGGGGGTGTCTTCGTTGGCCAGGTTGGAGGCCAGGATTTCGCTGCGCTGCATGTGCAGCGAGAGGGCTCTCTCGTGGATACCCAGGGTCTCGTCAAACCGTATACTCATTCGCGCAACCCGCTCTCGTCGTTCGGCCATCTTTCGGTGTGCGCAGCGACAGAGCACAAAGCATGCCCACCCCGGAATATCGCTTCATGTCGTTGATTTACAAGGCTTTACGCGCGACGCGAAACAGCGCGTGCAACGCGGCTTTTCCGCTTTCGACGCGCCGCGCGGCGGGATGCGGAAAGGCTCTTTCCGCCTGCTTCCTCCTGCTGCTTCCCGCCCTGGCACAAGCCCAGGATGCGCGCGCGCAACTCGACGCTGCCGCGCAGCAGCAGGTCGCTGCCGAGCTGAAGGAAGCCGCGCGCAAGGCCGGCTGGAAAGGCATGACTTTCACCGTGAACAACAACCTGCCCAACAGCCTGGGCAAGCTCGCCGCCTGCCCCGGCGGCCCGCAGCTGCGTGCGCTCGAAGCGCCGGCCGCGGTCAGCGCGCGACGGCGTTTCGAAGCCTCCTGCAAAGGGCAGTCCGGCTGGCCGGTGACCTTCATCAGCCAGCCCACGGTGTACCTGCCGACCGTGGTCGCCAGCGGCGAGATCGCGCGCGGCCAGACGCTGGACGCGGCGCAACTCAAGCTCGCGCCGGTGGAGCTCGGCAAGAGCTCGCGGGGTTACTTCACCGATATCGCCGAGGTGGCCGGCAAGACGGCCCGCCGCCGCATTCGCGCCGACCAGCCGCTGACGCCGGCACTGCTCGATGGAGCAATGCTGGTGCGGCGCGGCCAGCAGGTGAAGATCGTCGCCAGCCAGGACGGCATCCAGGCCAGCGCCGTCGGCGAGGCGCTGGCCAACGGCAAGCAGGACGAAGTGATCCGCGTGAAGAACCTGCGCAGCCAGAAGATCATCGAGGCGAAGGTGACGGCGTCAGGCGAGGTGAGCAGCATCTTCTGATGCTGCACCCGCTCACTGCCTACCCCCCCTGCAGGACGGTCGCGGTCACGGTCCGTTCCTACAGTGATGCGCTGCGGTCACCGCGGCCCAGCGAGCCCGGCAGCGCGACGATGGCTTCGGGCGCAGCAGCCGGCGCGGCAAACGTGGTCACCTCCACCAGCCGCCGCGCGTGGATGCTCGGCGCCGGCAGCACCGGCGCATCCAGCGGCGCCTCGCGGAAGCAGCGCAGGTGGTTGGCGACCATGTCGTAGCCGGACAGGTGGCTGAAGGCGATCCCGCCGGAGAAGCGCGGGTTGACGTCCATCAGCAGCGCCTCGCCGTCCTGCACCAGGAACTCCATATTGATGCAGCCGTTCACGTCCAGCACGCGGGCGACCTGTCCGGCCATCTCGACCAGTTGCGGATCGGCCAGCATGCGCACGGTCAGGCCCGCGCCAGTCGGCGTGCGCACCAGTTCCTGGCGCGCCATGGCCGCCCAGTCGCCGCTGCTCCGCTGGCGTACCACGTCCACCACGCAGACCTCACCCGGCAGCAGTGGCTGCACGATGTAGTCGCGGTCCGAGAAACGCTTGCGCACGTAGTGCAGGAAATCCGCGTCGCGCACCTGCATCAGCCCTTCGCAGTTACGCCCGTCGCGCGGCTTGGCGATCAGCGGCAGGTCCAGCCCCGGTACGGGCAGGTCTTCCAGGCGCCAGGTGGGAATGGTGCGGATCAGCGCATCGTTGCGGAAGGCCTGGTGCACCAGCCACTTGTCGCGGGCGACGCGAATGGTCTCCAGGGGCTGCATGCACAGCGTGATGCCGCGTTCGGCGAACGCCTCGTGGTGCAGCGCAAAGGCATCGACCTCGGGGTCGATCAGCGGCACCACATGGGTCACCTGCTCGGATTCGCAGATCCTGAGGATGCGCTCCACATACTCGGTAACATTTCTCGCCGCCGGAACCCGATGGAAGGTATCCAGCAAAGCGGAGGTGGCGCACCAGTTGCGGGGTTGGGTATTGGTCCCCACCACCCGCGCGCCCCAGTGCTCGCGCAGCGATGAGATCACCGATTCGGCGGAGTAGGAGCCGATGGCGGTGACCAGGCAGGTAAACCGGAAACCACCCGCCGGGCCGTTCAAGATGCAGCCCCGCCGGTGATTTGCGGAAAGAGAGTGCTCATTGCTTCATGGCCCCGTGAAGATTCGACTGCTTACGCCCAAACACTCCGTTGCCGTACGACATTCCCGAAGGAATAGAGCAAGCGTAGCCGCGAACCGGCGCTCCGGAGTGGTTACCCCGGAGCGCCTGGGGGATTTCCGACGGGGGTCAGGTCCACCAGTAGCGGACGAAATGGAAGAACACCGGCGCGGCGAAACACACCGAGTCCAGGCGGTCGAGCATGCCGCCGTGGCCTTCGATCATGTGGCCCCAGTCCTTCACCCCACGGTCGCGCTTGATCGCCGACATCACCAGCCCGCCGAAGAAACCGAGGATGTTGATCATCAGGGCGATCAGCAGCGCCTGCCAGAAATTGAAGGGCGTGATCCACCACAGTGCGCCGCCGATCAGCGTGGCCAGCGTGACGCCGCCGATGAAGCCTTCCAGGGTCTTGGACGGCGACAGGTTCGGCGCGATCTTGCGCTTGCCCATGAGCTTGCCGCAGACGTACTGCAACACGTCGGACAGCTGCACGACGATGACCAGGAAGGCGATCAGCAGCAGGTTGCGCCCTTCGTAGCCGGCGATCTCCAGGGTCAGCAGCGCCGGCACGTAGGAGATGCAGAACACCGCCAGCATCAGCGCCCACTGCACCTTCGAGGCGCGCTCGAGGAAGTGCTTGGAGTCACCGCCCAGCGAGGCGAGGATCGGCAGCAGCAGGAACACATAGACCGGGATGAAGATGGAGAACAGCCCGTACCAGCCGATGCCGATCAGCAGGTACTGCATCGGCAGCACGAAGTAGAACGCCGCCACCAGCGCCGGATAGTCGCTGCGCCGGGTCGGCATCAGGGTGAGGAATTCGCGCAGGGCGTAGAACGACACCCCGTAGAACAGCAGGATCACCGCCCAGTGGCCGAGGGCGAAGGCGCAGCCGATCACCGCGACCATCACCCACCAGGCGTTGATCCGCGCGTTGAGGTTGTCGATCACCGCGTGCGGTCCGGGCGGCGCTTTCCAGCGCAGCACCGCGCCGACCAGCGAGGCGAGGACGAGGATGGCGCCGATGCCACCGAAGAGCAGCCAGGTCTGGTTCATTTCAGCGACCCTCCGGTGCGGCGAGCTTGAGCAACGCCTCGCGGGCGCGTTCGAGGAAAGCTTCCTTGGCCTCGCCCTCCTCCACCACCAGCGGTGCGCCAAAGCTCAGGGTGCACAACAGCGGCAAGGGCAGCGCGCGGCCCTTGGGCATCACGCGGTTGAGGTTGTCCAGCCACACGGGCACCAGTTCCACCTGCGGATGGGCCTTGGACAGGTGGTAGATGCCGCTCTTGAAGGGCAGCAGGCGTACTTCCTCATCGAGGTTGCGCGTGCCTTCGGGGAAGAGGATCAGCGAATCGCCGTCGGCCAGGGCGCGCTCCACCGGTTCCAGCGGGTTGCCGCCCTCGGCGCCGCGCGTGCGGTCGATCAACACGCCATGGAACACGCGGTTGATGATGAAGCCACGCAGGCCGCCCTTGCCCCAGTAGTCCATACCGGCGACAGGTCGCGTACGGGACCGCAGCTCCGGCGGGAGCGAGGCCCAGAGCAGGACGAAATCGCCATGGCTGCTGTGGTTGGCATAGTAGATGCGCTGCGCCGGGATCGGCGTGGTGCCGATCCACAGGCTGCGCAGGCCGGTCACCGCACGGGCGCCGGCGATGATGGCGTAGGCGCAGAGTCGTTCCAGCATTGCGGGTGGATTCCTCAGGATTGAAAGGTCAGGGTGATCAGGCACAGCAGCGCGACGAGCCATTGCACCGCGCAGAGCTGCACCTGCCGGCGCAGCAGGACGAGTGCGCCACGGCTGCGCTCGCTCCAGGGGCGGCCGGCCTTGTCCGCCGGCACTCCGGCGTAGGTCGCCAGGGCATCGTCCAGTTGCCGGGTTTTCTCCGGCAGCGCCTCTCCGGCATTGGCCATGGCTTCGAACAGGTCCGCGTCCAGCGCCACGCGCATGGCATAGAACTTCTGCACCAGCCCGAGCAGGACCAGCAATGCCATGCTCAGGCTGAACGCCAGGGTGGCGCTGGCCATCAGCACGCCGTAGAAACCCAGGGCCAGCGCCAGCACGGTAAGCGCCGAGGACAGGCCATTGAGACTGCTGCCACGGCGCAGCAGGCTGGCCACCAGGATCAGCGCGGGATCAACCGACATGACTCACCTCCTGTGACAGGTTCGGCTGGCCGGCGATCTGCGCCAGCACGACCAGTTGTTCGGCCTTGAGCACCACCTGTGGACGCGCGTGGCGAACCTGCGCCAGCGCATCCTCGAGCGTGGCTGCACGGCCGGATATCAGCAGCCACGCCGCTACTATCGTGGCGCTGCGCGAGTAGCCCAGTGCACAGCACACCAGCACAGAGCCTTCGGCGTGCAGTCGCTGGATCAGCTCCGCGCCTTGCCGGCACTGCTCGACATTCGGCGCTACCAGGTCGAGCAGCGGAAGGCACTCGTAACGACGGGCCTGCGCGGTGCAGGGCAGCTCGGCGCACAGGTCGAGTATCGACAGGCTCGGCAGATACCGGGGCTGGTACCAGTCCGGCAGGCGCCCGAGCCAGAGGCCCGGTAGCACTTCGTCCGGCTGCGGATGGCGCCGCGTCCACCAGCGCGCATTGAGCCACGCGCCAAGCCAATAAGGCGCCAGCAGCCAGGAGACCGCCACCGAATGGCGGCCGTCCGGGCGCTTCTGGAAGCCCACCGTGCCGATCCCCAGGTAACACAGCGCGACCAGCACCAGGGAGACCGCCGGCCAGCACAGCCAGAGCCACAGGCCGCCCCCGGCCAGCGCCAACACCAGGCAGAGCAGCGCCCCGCCGGCGTAGAGTGCCGCCAGCCGACGCCGTTGCGGATCACCACTGAGGCTCCACGCCCGCAGCGGCGAGCGCACCTCCCGGGGCCACAACCAGACGCAGAAGAAGCCCAGCAGCGCACCGGTCGGCACATCGATGAAATGGTGTTGCCAAGTGGTCAGCACCGACAGGCCGATCAGCGCGAACCAGCCGTGTAGCAGCCAGCGCCATGCGCCGCTGGCGTAGCGACCGTAGGCAACCCAGAGGATCACCAGCAGGGCGATGTGCAGCGAGGGCGCCTGGTTGAACGGCTTGTCGAAGCCCATCAGCAGGTCGAACAGCACACCGAAGTAGCCGTCCAG
The DNA here is from genome assembly GCF_014852585.1 of Pseudomonas sp. PDM18. GTDB lineage: Bacteria > Pseudomonadota > Gammaproteobacteria > Pseudomonadales > Pseudomonadaceae > Pseudomonas. Next base: position 207,853 of record NZ_JACVBX010000005.1, read on the forward strand.
CATGGGCCGCTCGAAGCTGAAACGCAGCGGGAACAGCAGGAAGCAGGCCACCGCCACGACCTGCGCGGTGAGCAGGCGCAGGGCGTGGCAATCCAGCCCGCGCCGGGTCCGCGGCAGCAGGAAGGACAGCCCGTAGAGCAGGTCGATGGACCAGTACGGAATGATCGTCCAGGGCCACAGCGGCGTACCGCGCTCCCAGTCGAACACCAGGACTCCGACCGACTCGCGCTGCCCCGCCACCCAGTTGGCGAAGCCATAGCTGAGGAAGAAGAACGGCCCGAGGAACAGCAGCCAGATCACCGCACGCCGCAGGACTCCGGGATCACGCGCCGGCATCGACGCCATCAGCTGCGCTCCCGGCGGGCCAGGGAGACGGTGAAGATGCCGTCCTCATCGATGCGCTGGGCCAGCTTGCGGAACCCGGCGGCGGCCACCAGCTGATCCATCTCCAGTTGCGTGCGGCGGCGCATCACCCAGGCCTGGCCGGCACGGTGACTGGTCAGCGCACGGGCGATGAGCTCCAGTTGCGGGTGCCAGGGCTGGCCGGTGTAGATCAGGTAGCCGCCCTCTTCCACCGCCTCGCCCAGGCCGGCCAGCGAACCGCTGACCATGGCGTTGTCGGCAAACAGCTCATAGAGGCCGGAGACCACCGCCAGTGTCGGCTTCGGCTCGACGGCGGCGAGGTCGGCGCTGTCGAAGGCATCGCCCTGCACGAAGCGGGCGCGCTCCGTCAGGCCCAGACGCTCGATCAGCGCCGAGCCCTCGCGCACGTTCAGATCGCTGTAGTCGCGCAGCAGCACGCTCTCGGGCAGCGTCTCGAGGCCTTGCAGCGCCTCAAGAATGTAGCGCCCGTGGCCGGCGGCGATGTCGAGGATGCGCACCTCGCGGCCCTGCTCGCGCAGGCTGGCCATGGCCAGGCGCAGCAGTTCCTCGATGTTCACCTTGCGCTGGCGGATGCCGCGCCAGCCGGCAGACTCCAGGTAGGTGCGGTCGATCATGCGGCCCACCGGCCCCGCGCCAGCGGGATGATTGCGGTAGACGTAATCCAGGGTGCTGCCGGAATCGAAGCCGGTCTGGAAGCCGAGGTTGATACCGTCGGACAGCAGCCGGCCGAGGCGCATGTTGGCGCGGGTCGCACGCCAGTAGAGATCGCGGATCGACCAGGCCGGCAGCGGCGTCGCCAGAGCTTCCGCCTCGGCGCAGGTGTAGCCGAAGCGGTCGGCGCCACGCAGGTCGGCGAGTTCGGGCTGGCGGGCGAAGCACTCGAGGATGAAGCGCCGCGCGCGCGTGGTCGCCTGCCCGCGGTTCAGCTCACCGAGGGTGTCGTGGAAGAAGCCGGGCAGGATGTGCAGCTCCTTGCGCGCCGTGCCGAGGTTGTCGAAGAAGCGCTGCTGCGGTTTGCGGTGAACCACGAAGTCGGAACCGGAGATCAGCAGTTGCGTCGGCACCTGGATCGCCTGGGCGTCGGCCACCACGCGGTCGGCCGCCTCGTACAAGCCCAACAACACGTTCACCGAGATGGCCTTGGCGATCAGCGGGTCGCTGTCATAGGAGGCGATGCGCTCGGGGTCGTGGGTGAGGAATTTCGCCTTCACGTAGCTGTTGACGAAGAAGTTGCCGCGCCACCAGCGCGCCAGCTTCAGGCCCGGCCGGGCGAAAGGTACGTAGAGCTTGACCTTGAAGGCCGGCGAGGCGAGCACCAGGCTGCGGATCGGCGGCGCATAATCGTGCACCCAGGTGGAGGCGACCACCGCACCGACGCTCTGCGCCACCACGGCCATATCGCTGATGGCGATGCCATAGGTGGAGGCGATGTGCTCGACGAAGGTCTGCACGTCGCGCACGCTGGTGCCGAAGCTCGGGCTGTCGCCGCGTGCGCCGGGCGACTGGCCGTGGCCGCGGGCATCCCAGGCGAAGACGTCGAAGCCGGGCAGGTCGAGTTCGTCGGCCAGGTGGCCGATGCGCCCGGAATGCTCGTGGCCGCGATGGAAGAGCAACACCGCGCGGCGCGGCTCGTCGCTGCCGGCGGCGGCCGGCCAGTGGCGGTAGAACAGCTCGACGCCGTCATGGGTAACGAAGTGATGATTCGAAGACTCGCGCATAACTTCCTCTGTTCGATGGCTTGCGGGACTGTCCGGTCCCCGTCCTGAGATGGCGGCCCTGGCTCAGGCCTGTGGTTGTTTCTGCTCGGCCAGCCCCTGGCGCACCCGGTTGAAGATAGTCAGCACCAGCAGCAGTGCCAGCAGCACCAGCAGTGGATTCAGCCAGGCCAGCGGCAGTTGCCCAGCCGCCACGGCCGCGCCGAAAACGCCGAAGCACAGTGCGCGGTCGCTCTTGCCCATGGGCCCGTCGTATCGCCTGGAGGCACCTACCATCACACCGAGCACGCCGGCGTATTCGCTGATCACCGCCAGCAGGACCACCAGCACCACCAGCGCCGGGCTCACGCCCGGCAGCAGGGCGAACGGCAGGTAGAGCGCGCTGTCGGCTATGACATCGGTGAGTTCGTTGAGGTAGGCGCCCAGCTTCGACTGCTGGCCGAACTCGCGGGCGAGCATGCCGTCCATGGCGTTGAGTGCCATGCGCAGGAACATCCACAAGGGGATCAGCAGGAATATCCAGGCGTGGCCGGCCAGCAGCGCGACCGTGAGCGCCACCAGCAGCGAAAGGCCGCAGGCGGCCAGCGTCACCTGGTTGGCAGTGACGCCGCGCTCGTACAGGCAGGTAACCATGGGGCGGAGCAGGTTCTGGAAACGGGACTTGAGCTGGTAGACGGAGATCATGAGGTTCCTTTCTCACAGTTCGCAACGAGGGATTCGGTCGAACGATCCACAACCTTGTGGACCCGGGGAGCTTAGCCGCACCCCGGCCCCTGGGCTGTCAGATACGTCTCAACAACATAGATGACCGCTCCTGAGCAAAAGGACACATGCGTTAGACCGGCGATGCCCGCGCGGCGCCGGCCGGTATCGCCGGAATCCCCGCGCCAATTTTTTTTCATCCACCCTTAATCCTTCCCCGCGAGCTGTCGCCTTACCCCTTCAGCAGGCACAACGCCGGCTTCATTCAGCTCATACAGGAAGTCCACCATGGCCTTGTCGATTCAAACCAACTACTCCTCCCTGATCACCCAGACCAACCTGGGCAAGACCAACAGCCTGCTGGCCACCAACCAGCAGCGCCTGGGCACCGGCCTGCGCATCAACTCCGCCGCCGACGACGCCGCCGGCCTGCAGATCGCCACCCGCCTGAATGCCCAATCGCGCGGCATGGACGTGGCAATGCGCAACACCAGCGACGCCATCTCCCTGATGCAGACCGCCGACGGCGCCTTCAGCGAACTGACCGATATCACCCAGCGCATGAAGGACCTGGCCACCCAGGCTGCCAACGGCACCAACTCCACCGACGACGGCAAAGCCCTGTCGGCCGAGTTCAACGAGCTGGGCAAGGAGCTGACCAACATCATCTCCAACACCAAGTTCGCCGGTGACGCGCTGTTCGGCGTCGATGGCGCCAGCGGCAAGTTCGGCACCACTGGTGGCGTGACCTTCCAGATCGGTTCGGACAAGGCCGAGACCCTGAACGTCGACGTAGCTACCCAGCTCAAGGCCGTCACCGACGCCTTCGGTACCCTGACCAAGCAGTTCGCCGCTACCCCGGCGGCCGGCACCGAGCTGGAAACCATCACCGACGCCAACACCGCCATCGATAACGCCAGCTCCGCGCTGGACGCCATCGGCAGCCTGCGCGCGCAGTTCGGTGCGAACATCAACCGCCTGCAGCACACCTCCAACAACCTGGCCAACATGAAGGACAACACCGACCTGTCCAAAGGCCGCATCATGGACGCCGACTTCGCCGTCGAAAGCGCCAACATGAGCAAGAACTCCATGCTGATGCAGTCCGGCATCTCCATGCTCAAGCAAGCTGGCCAGATGCCCAGCATGATCATGGGCCTGCTGGGCTAAGCCCCGGCCAGCGCGAGGTGCCCCCCCTCGCGCGCCCTGATCCGCCAACGCCCCGCCTCGACGGGGCGTTGTGCTGTCTGCGGGTACGCTGACCGATGGCGTTGCGACCACCGGTCGCGGCGCAGCCCCTCTGCATCAGCGGTTTCAAGGCTTGCGTGAAAATTGCAAGCACGATTGTGCAAAATTCAGAACTTGCACCCACATTTTTCTGACGTCAAAATAATGCCTCTGCCTCCATGGACAAATGGAGTTTCCCCGCGACCGTCAAGGGAGCGGCTCGCAAGGGCAAGATGAACACACTCACTTCCACGCCAGCGGACAGTCGGCCGATCGCCTGCCTGACCCTCCGCACCGGGCGCTCCGATTGCGTCGCGCAGTTCTATCCCGCGCTCTATCAACTCGACCTCGACCGTGATGGCCAGGTGGAGCGTATCGACCTGGGTTTTTCCGGTAGCCGCGTGCTCGAACGCCTGCTGCAGAGCCCGGGTGACGTGGTGGCGCGCGATGAGTTGCTGACCCATGCGTGGTCCGACCGGGTGGTCGGCCAGGGCAGCCTGAACCAGCAGATCTACACCCTGCGCCAGGTGCTGGCGGACGAGAAGCAGCGACAGATCATCCAGACGCTGCCGCGCCGCGGCTACATGTTCAATCCGCAGTACCTGGTCGGCCAGGCCAGCGAACTGGACGCGGAAGTCACCGACGCTACCCCGGAAGTCATTCCGCTGGAGGAGATCGTTGCCGCTCCCGGGTTGCGACCGCCGAATCTGCGGCGCCTGAAACTCGCCGCCGCCAGCCTCTGCATCCTCGGCCTGCTGGTCCTCTCCGGCGCCTTCTACTACACCCAGGTCCGCAGCCCGGTCCTCACCGCCGAACAGAACCTCGGCTCCCTGCAGATCACCTACGTCGAAGACAACGATCAGGACCTGCAACGGCTGATCAGCAGCACTCGCCCCCTGGCTCGCCAGCTGGCCGACCTGGCCAGCCGCCCCATCGGCCTCATGCTGCACATGACCTCGGGCTTCTACGAACTGGTCTGCGTGCAACCCGAAGGCAACTCCAACTGGCTGCTGATCCACGAGAGCCAGGTCGCCCGGATTCCCCAGGAGCAGCTGCGCAAGTGCCTGAACTGAACCTACGCCGCCAGGCCGGCGTGGCGCGCCGCTGTCTGGTGATCTCGCTGTTCGGAGTCGTCTGCCTGGCGCTGGCGTTGGGCATGCTGTGGAAGCACGCCCACAACACCTCGGCCATCGACGGCCGCTACGCCTCTTCCGGACAGGTGCTGCTGGGCAACGGCAAGGTGTTGGAGATCGCCCAGACCACCATGTTCCACGAAGGGCGCTTCTACTCGATGATCCAGCAGGACGCCAACATCCTCGAAGTCTCCGGCCTGGTCGGCAGCGACCTGGGCGGGCGCTTCCAGCTGCAGGTGGAGGACAACAGCATCAGCAACCTGCAGGCCGACAGCGGCCTGGACAGCGAGCTGATCTTCAACCTGCTCTACGGTCGCCAGCGCGGCGCGCGCATCACCCTCGAACCCCTGGGCGGCTGCCTCTACGGCGTGGAGACGCGCCAGGTGTTCTGCCCGCGCCATCTGCGTAATCGCTGAGCAGCTCACAGCTTCAACGTTGGCTCCGCCGCGTCGGCGGGAGCCGTCGTTTCGAGCGCCGCTGAAGCCGGCGCCTTTACCTCCGTCCCCCGCGGCTGCGGCTGCGGCTGCGGCTCGATGAGCTTCGCTCCCGACGCCGAGTAGTGCACCTGGGCATAGCTCTCGCCGAAGATTTCCCGGTACAGGCTCTCCGCGCGCTGGGTCAGCAGGAGGATTTCGATGCGTCGGTTGGCGCCGCTCTCCGGGTCCTCCGGGCGCAGCGGCATGACGTCGGCCTGGGCCGCCACCTGCAACACATGCGCGGCAGGCAGGCCACTGTCGACCATCACGTTGCGCGCGCGCAGGGCGCGGTCGCCGGAGAGGTTCCAGTTGTTGTAGCCATCCGGCCGGCGGTACTGCACGGCATCGGTGTGACCGCTGAGGATCAGCTTGTTCTGAACCTTGGCCAGCACGCCGGACAGCGCGCCGAGCAGGGTCTGGAAGTGCGGATCGAGGGTTGCCTGGCCACGGGCGAACATGAAGCGCTGCTGGTCGTCCTTGATCAGGATGCGCAGCCCTTGCGGCACCACCGTCACCTCAATATTGGCCAGCGCGTCGACCTTGCCGGACACCTCGCGGATCAGCTCGGCCAGCTCGCGCAGGTCCTCGTTGCTGTCGTACTGACGACCATCGCCGTCCTGCTGCACGCTGGAGTCCTTCGCCTGGTCGCCGGCCTTGCCCTGCTTGCCGGCATCCAACGCGAGCTGCGGCGCGGGCTTCTCCGGGGTCTTGATCGGCTGCGGCATGCCGTCCAGCTCGATGGGCGTGCGGCTGGCGCCATCGAACACGCCGGCGCCGCCATCGACCACCGGGTTGGCATCCTGGTCGCCCACCGCCACCGGCTGCGGCTCGGTTTGCGGATGGACGATCCACAGCACCATGAACAGCGCCATCATCGCCAGGGTGAAGTCGGCGAACGCTACTTTCCAGGCACCGCCGTGTTCATCATCGTGACCCTTCTTGCTGCGGCGCTTGATGATGACTTCGCTGTGCTTGTCGGCACGTTTCTTCATGCTGCGTCCCGCTCTTCCTCATAGCGGGTGACCCAGGTCTCCAGCTGCTTGAAGGCCGGTTTCACGTCCTGCTCGATCAGCTTGCGCCCGGCGTCCACCGCCAGCAGCGTGGGCTTGCCGGCAACGTGGGCAACCAGCGTGGTACGCACGCACTCCAGCGCCGACAGCTCGGTCTTCACACGCTGCGACATGGCGTTGGACAGCGGGTCCATCAGGCAATAGCAGACGAAGATGCCGAAGAAGGTGCCCACCAGTGCAGCGGCCACGTGGGCGCCGATCTCGGCTACCGAGCCGCCGATGTTGCCCATGGTGATGATGATGCCGAGGATCGCCGCGAGAATGCCAAAGCCCGGCATCGCCTCGCCGACCTTGTGCAGCGACTTGGACGGCTGCAGCAGGGCGTGCTCCATGGCGTCCAGTTCCTGTTCAAGGAAGCCCTCCAGCTCGTGGGCGCTGATCTTGCCCATGGCCATCAGGCGGAAGTTGTCAGCGATGAACGCCATCAGGTTCTTTTCCTGGAGGATCAACGGGTACCGGGCGAACAGGTCGCTCTGGTCCGGCTCCTCGATATGCGCGTCGAGCACCTTCAAGCCGCCGACGTCGACCATTTCCAGCAGCTCGTAGAGAAGCATCAGCAACTGGCGCTGGAACTCTTCGCCACGGCGCTTGAAGACGAACACGCCCTTGATCTGCGAGCACATCTCAAGCAGCACTTCGCGCGGGTTGGCGACGACCAGGGTGCCCAGGCCCGCGCCGAGGATGATGAGCATCTCCGCCGGCTGCCAGAGTGCACGCATGTCGCCATGGGCCATGGCGTAGCCGCCGAGCACGGCGGCGATGATGATCAGGGCGCCGATGATTTTCTGCATGGTTGTGGATTCTTCAGAGAGGGTCGGGGTCGTTGAGGAAACGGCTGCACTTGCCGATCGCCTGCTTCATCAGCTGGCAGATGCGCGCATCGGTCAGCTCCAGCACCAGGGCGATTTCCTTGAGGTTCAGCTCGTGCTGGTAATACAGGTTGAGGATCAACCGCTCGCGCTCGTTGAGGCGCTCCAGTGCCTGGGCCAGCAGGCGTTCCTTGAGCACGCGCTCTTCCAGCGCATCGCCGCTGCCCTGCACGCCGTCGTGGCCGTTCTGCAGCAGCGCATCGAAGCTCTCGATGGCCTCGGAGGATTCGGCGCGCAGATAGTCCTGGTAGCCGGCTTCGTCGAGGCCGGTGGCGGCGAGCACTTCCTCGTCGCTGGGCACCCGGCCGAGCTGGCGGGCCAGGGAGCGGATCGCATCGCGTACCTTGTGCGCCTGCTGCCGCACCTGGCGCGGACGCCAGTCCTGCCGGCGCAGTTCGTCGAGGATGGCCCCGCGAATGCGCAACGCGGCGAAGCGGCCGAACTGCTCATCCGGCTCGCCATAGCGGCGCAGCCCTTCGAGCAGGCCCATCAGGCCAATCTGCTCCATGTCCTCGCGGTCCAGCACCTGGTTGGCCTGCAGCGACAGCTGGCTGACGATGCGCCGCACCAGCGGCAGGTACTGCATCATCCAGCGCTGCTCGGCCGCCGGCGACAAGCACGCGTGGCCGCCGTTGGGGCTGTCGTAGCCAGCCAGGCCAGCGGAGCCACTGGCATAGCTGAGGGCGGGATCGCGAAGGGCGTGCATGGCGGCTTATTGAACAATCATCTTGCTGAGCATCACGTGCTCGAAAGGCACCACCACCTTGCGTGCAGCGAAGTCATCGATCACCGCCTTTTCCAGGCGCGCCTGCACGTCGCCGATGGGCATTGCGCGCAGCACCTCGAACTTCTCCGGGGTCAGGTTGGCGACCACCGAGCTACGTACCATCGGCGCGACGCTCTCGAGCTTCTTGCGCTCCTGCTCGGCCTTGGCCTGCAGCACCAGGTCGATCACGAAGTAGTGCTCACGGTCTTCGCCACGGGAGCTGACGATGATCTTCTCCACCGGCACGAAGAGGTATTCGGCGCTCTCCTGCTCTTCTTCTTCCTTGGTGTCTTCCTTGCCGCCCTCCTGGTCGGAGACAACGGCGGCCGGGGCGAGGCTGGCGGACTTGATCATCTTGTAGTTGACGAACACGCCACCCAGCACGACGGCGATATTCACGATGAGCATCAGTAGAACGAGACGCGGCGTGGACATGGGGTTTCTCGAAAAATCCTGTGGGGGTGAGGGCCGCTGGCGGCCTACACGGTAATCAGTACGTCGCTCTCGCCTCGCGGCGCGGAACGTTCGCGCGCCTGCGCATCGCGTGGGTTGGCGGTGACCGCAAGCTGTTCCTCGGCCAGGCGCTGGCGGTGCTGCTGACCCTGCTGACCGGACTGCGAATCGGACGAGACCTGCACGTTGACCTGCAGGAAGTTCTGCCCGACCAGTTCCTGGCGCAGGCGCTCGCTGGTGTTCTGCAGCATGCGCACCACGTCGCCATTGGACGCGGAGATCTGCACGTTGAGCTGGCCGGCCTCGTGGCGTACGAGGATCTCCATGGCGCCCAGCTCCGGCGGATCGAGGCGGATCGTGGCGTTCTGCACGCGCTGGCCGAGTTGCAGCTCGACGTTGTCGCGCAGCGCGCTGACCATCTGCTCGCCCCAATGCGCCTCGTTGTTGCCCTTGAGGTGCAGCGGCCTGTCGGACAGCGTCGAGGCCGGTGACCCGGCGGCGGGCTGCGTATGGCCGTCGGTTGCCGGCACGCGCGGGTCGAGTGCAGCGCTCGGCAGCGCTGGGACACTGGAATCCGATGCCGGTGTGGCAGCGACCAGGTGCTGCTGCAGCAACGTCTGCGCCTGGCTCTGGGTCGCCTCGCGGGTTGTCGGCGCGGCGGCCTTGGCCGGTTCCTCGGAGAGATCGGCGGGAGGCAGCAATACATCCTCCGGCTTCACGGCGGCAGGCGCGGGCTGTGCAGAAGAATCGCCCGCCTGGGTGGCGAAGCCGGAAACACGCGAGCTGGTCTGCTCGGGCGCATTGTCCCGCGCCTGCACCACCAGGCCGGCCTGGCTGAGCATGCCGGCGAGCCAGTTCTCCGCCCCGGAGGGCGAAGCCTCGTCGGCCTGCTGGCCCTGCGTATCGTGATCGCGGGCTTGCGTGGGCAGCGCCTCCGGCTTTACCGGGACTGCGGCACCGGGCTGCGGCGGCTGCTCGACCTGCGCGGTGTCAAACTGTGTGAGGAAGGACTGCACGGTGATGGTTCGTTCGCCTGCATCCGACTGCGCCAGCTGTTGCACGCGGAAGCCGGAAGCACTGACGGTGCCAGTGTCATTTCGGCGCGAGTCCTGCGGGCGCGCCTCGGCCACCGCAGGCGTATCGCGCTCGGCGGCCGGCAGGGATTGGGTCGGTAGCTGGATCACGGTCTATCGACCCTCCTGGTACGTATCCACCTGCATGTACGCCGAGCGGCCCTCGGCGTATTCCAGGTGCGAGAGCAGGAGCCGGCGCAGGCGCTCGCACTCCTCGGCGCAGGCCTGCGACGCTTGCTCATGCAGGCGCTTCAGGTGCTTCCTGGCCAGCAGCACATCGGCGGCCAATCCGGTCTGCGACGACATCGCCACCAGTTGCGCGCGGATTGCCAGGTCGACCTGCCCCATGGCTTTCCAGTCCTTGCGCTGCAGCGCCCCGCCGAGCCGTTCATACAGCTGCAGCAGGCGCTGGCGATCATCCACGTGCGGCACTCACGCCCTCCCAGCCTTCACGCAGGATGCCCAGCAGGCGCACCACTTCGTCGATGCCGGCGACATCCAGCGACACGCTGACGTCGGAGAGGCGGTAGATGCAGTAGTCGTAAAGACGTGCCAGGCCCTGCACGGTCTCGCCGCCGTTCTCGTAGTCGAGCGCGCCGTTGAGGCCGTTGAGGATGTTCAGGCACTTCTCCAGGGAGCGGCCCTTCTGCTGGTAGCGCTTGTGCTCGATGTGCCCGCGGGCGCGGGCCAGTTCGTCGAGCAGGCCGTCGAACAGCACCAGCACCAGCTCATAGGGCGAAGACGATGCGGCCTTGGACTCCAGGTCGATCATCCGATAACTGTCGTAGCTTTCGTTCATGCCGTAGGCGGTCATCCGAACATCCCGCTGGTCTGGTCCATCGACTGCATGATCTGCATCATCGAGGTGTATTGCTTGAGGTAGCGCGCGTAGTAGGTGTCGTACTGTTTCTGCAGGTTGTCGTAGTCATCGTCGACGCGGCGCAGGCTGTTGTTCAGGGCGTCCTTGCGGTTCTTCATGACGCCATTGGTGCTGTTGGTGTAGACGGCGACGCCCTTGTCCAGGCTGTCGAGCAGGTTGCCCTTGCCCATGAACAGCTTGTCCAGGGACTCGGGGTCACTGGCGATGGCCTTCTCGAACCGGGTGGCGTCGAGGGTCAGCTTGCCGCTGCGGTCGGCGCTGATACCCAGGTTGATCAGGTTGGCGCCGCCAAAGGTGGTGCGGACCATCTGGTTCAGCGAATTCTCGATGGCGCGCACGCTGGAGTCGCCCGCCAGGGCGCCACGGGAGTTGCCGTTCTGGTCGCCGGCGGCGGTCAGACTGTCGATGGTGCTGGCCAGCGCGTTGAACGCGTCGATGAAGGTCTGCACCTTCTTCTTGGTTTCGCTCTGGTCCTGCGCGACGGTCAGGCGGATGGCCTGCTCACCGGACTTCTGCGTCTGGGTGAAGGTGGCGCTGACGCCGTCGATGATGTTGTCGAAGGTGTTGCTGGCGTTGGTCAGCAGCATGCCGTTCTCGCCGCCAAGGCGGACGCGGGCGTCCTGCGCCCTGGACAGTTCCTGCGGATTACCGATGGTGTTCTCGAAAGCGCTGTTGGCGCTGTCGGTGCCGCTCAGCGACAGGCTGATGGCGTTGTCCGCGCCGGACTTCTCCGCCCCCAGCACCAGCGACACCTGGCCGTTGCTGCGTACCAGGGTGGCCTTCACGCCGGTGTTGTCGGTGGCCTTGTTGATCGCTGCGGCCAGCTCGTCCAGCGAGTTGCTGCCATCGCCGTCTGTGTCGATCTTGCTCAGGTCGATATCGAAGGACTTGCCATTCTGGGTCAGGGTCAGGGTGCCCTGGGTGTCGACATCGCCAGCCTGAAGGCCGGAGAGGGACAGCTGATGGCTGGTGGCGAGCTGCTCGACGAAGAAGTCATAGCTGCCGGGCACGGCGTTCTTGTCGACCTTGGCGGTCAGGTAGCCGTCCTTGCTGGTGGTGGCGCTGTTGACCAGCATGCTGGTCTTGCTGCCGGTCACGCCCTGCAGGCTCTTCACCGCCGAGGAGAAGGTCTTGAGTGCCGACTCCAGGGAGGTCACGGCGGTCAGCTGGGACTGGTACGAGGACTTGTTGCGGTCCGCCTTGCTCAGGCCGTTCTGCACTTCGTACGTGGCCAGCTGCTGGGCCATGCTTTTGACGTAATCGGAATCTATGGTCGCCATCTGAATCCACCTCTTTGGGTCGGAAGAGCAATTACGGTGCCAACGCCGGAAGGCCCGCCATATGGGGCTTTCGGGCTGACCGGGGAGAAGCGTCACTTCCGCCCGGCGTGTTTTGGCGCGCAGCGGGAAGCGGCATTTCCGCCTGCCGGGCGCGCACCTTGATGAAGACAAAAGGCGACCGTGGGGAGGGATTCGTTAAGGGGTTTTGGCGGGGTGTTTTGCGGGTGACGGGGGAGTTGGGTGCCGTGCGGTTCGCGAGCAAGCTCGCTCCTACAAGGAAATGCCGGCGCGCTCTCCGTAGGACCGAGGGGGACGCCCAGTCCTTGCTGGCGAATAGAGCCCGTGAAGGACGAGCGCGGGATCAGTACAGCTGGCGCGAATACACCGGCTGTTCGCGCGGATCGCCCATCAGTTGGCTGAGGATGTCGTGGTGCATCGCCAGCAGCTTGCCGTTGCGCTCGTTGAGACGCTTGCACTGGGCGGTGAGCTGGCCCAGTTGCAGCCACTCCTGCTGCAATTCCTCGCGGCGCGGCGGCTTGTAGTTGGACAGCAGCGTGCGCATGCCGTCGGCGTCCATCGGCAGGTGAAAGGCGCGCAGCACACGGCTGCGGCGCTGGGCGCGGCCGGCGACGGATTCGAGCAGTGCCTGGATGTCCGGGTTCAGCGCCTCGATCTGCGCGCTGTCCCGCGCCAGCAGGTGGCGATACAGCTCCTGCAGGCGGTCGCGCAGCGTCAGGCAATCGCGACCATCCTGCTGGATGTCCTGCTCGATCACCTGCAGCAGCCGCGCGCGCTGGGTCATGCGTCGCTGCCGCGATGGTAAGAGAGGATGCTGGTGGCGAGCACGCTGGTGTCGTTCTGCAGCTCGCCATTCATCAGCGCGCGGCGGATTTCCGCGACGCGGTCCTGGTCCACGTCGGGCATGGCGCGCAGGGTTTCCTGCATCTCGTCCAGGCGCAGCGAGTCGCTGACCGGCGCGCTGGCGCTGGTCTCCGCCACCGGCGCGACGCGCTCGCTGCGCGCACTCTTGGCGGACTCGCTGGTGGCCAGCGCGATGCTGGGCAGTTGCCGGGTGATTTCCATGGTCGGTATCCGAATATTTTTTGGGGCTTTCCCTGAGAGGGCGACCGCCTCGCCGGAAAACTTAAATGCCGATTTTCGCGGAACAAACGGCGGATAACCGCTAGCGGTTATTCGCCCTACGGAACACCTGCGTAGGGCGCATAACGCGGAACGCGTTATCCGCCACTTCCGCCCCCCACACTCAAGCCCGCGCCCGCCACCAGGACTGCGCGGCGAGGCCATCCTGGATTTTCTGTTCCTGCTGCGCCAGCTGCAGCTGCCACTGGCAGACCTTGGCCTCGATCACCTGGGTCAGCACCTTCTCGCTGCGCATGGCTGCCATCAGCTCGCCCTGGATGCGCGCCAGGGTCTGCTCGGCGACTTCCAGCTCGCGGCGCTGCAGTTGCAGCATCTTGTGCAAGGTCGCCTTGTACTGCTGCTGGTTGTGTCGCTGCAGCGGCGTGCTGGTGGCCACGCTGAAGCCGCACAGGCGGTCCAGCCCGGTGATGTTGTTGCGATAGCGCTGGCAGAGGTTCTGCTGGTAATTCACCCGTCCCAGCAGTTCGCGGACCTTGCCGCCGCGGACGTCGGCCAGGCGCCCGAGCATGTCGATCTGCGTCTTCATCAGCGGCCCCCGACGATGCTTTGCAGGGTGGCGACGCTGTTGCCCAGCTCGGCGCCGTCGGCGGTCTCCTGGCGCAGGTAGCGTTCCAGCATCGGCGCCAACTGCACGGCGCGGTCGGTCTTCACGTCCATGCCTGGCGTGTAGCCGCCCAGCGGGATCAGCTCCCTGATGCGCTCATAGGTTCCGCTGAATTCCTTGAACTGCCGCGCCGCCGACAGGTGCAGCGGGTCCGCCACCTGGCTCATGCAGCGGCTGACCGAAGCGCCGATGTCGATGGCCGGGTAGTGCCCGACGTCCGCCAGCCGGCGCGACAGCACGATGTGCCCGTCAAGGATGGCGCGGGCGCAGTCGACGATCGGGTCCTGGTGATCGTCGCCCTCGGCCAGCACCGTGTAGATGGCGCTCAGGCTGCCGGCCTCGCCCTCGCCGTTGCCGGCGCTTTCGACCAGCTCCGGGAGCATGCCGAACACCGATGGCGGGTAGCCCTTGGTGGCCGGCGGTTCGCCCAGGGCCAGGGCGATCTCGCGCTGGGCCATGGCGTAGCGGGTCAGCGAATCCACCAGCAGCAGCACGTCCTTGCCCTGGTCGCGGAAGTAGGCGGCGATGCTGTGGCACAGTTCGGTGGCCTTCAGGCGCATCAGCGGCGACTCATTGGCCGGCGCCACCACCACGACCGCCTTCTGCAGCCCTTCCGGGCCGAGGGAATGCAGGATGAACTCCTGCACCTCGCGGCCGCGTTCGCCGATCAGCCCGACCACCACGACGTCGGCCTTGGTCTGCCGGGTGATCATCCCCAGCAGCACGCTCTTGCCCACGCCGCTGCCGGCGAACAGGCCGACGCGCTGGCCCTTGCCCAGGGTCAGCAGGCCGTTGATGGCGCGCACACCGACATCCAGCGGCTCGGACACCGGGCGCCGGCGCAGCGGGTTTACGTTCGGCAATTCAGTGGGCAGCGGGTGGCGGCCGGCGAGCTTGCCGAGGCCGTCCAGGGGTTCGCCGAGGCCGTTGACCACGCGCCCCAGCCAGGAATGATCGATGTGCAGCACGGCTTCGTCCGGCGCCGGGAAGACCCGCGAGCCGGAGGTCAGGCCGACGGGCTTCTTGAAGGGCATGAGGTAGGTGATGTCACGGTTGAAGCCAACGACCTGCGCCTCCAGGCGCTCGCCGTCGGCGACTTCCACGTAGCAGCGCTGGCCGGTCATGCGCCGGCAGCCGAGGCTTTCCAGCAACAGGCCGGAGACGCGCACCAGGCGACCGCTGACCCGCGCCAGCTGGACCGAGTCCAGCGAGCGCAGCGCTTCTTCGAGCTTGAAGCCGTCGCCCAGGGCCATCGTCAGTCTTCGTCCTGCAGGTGCGCGCTCAGGGCTTCCATGCAACTGTCCAGGCGCTGCTGGCAACCGATGTCGGCTTCCGCCTGGGCGGTGACGACGCGGCATTCGCCCAGCGCCAGGCGTTCGTCCGGCACCAGGCGCCACTTGGCGGCGCGCTCGGGGTTCAGCTCGCGGATGCGCGCGCATTCTTCCGGATTGAGCAGGATCTGCACCTCGCCCTGCTCGCCCGGCATGGCCGCGAGGGCTTCCTCGGCCAGGGTCAGCAACTGGGTGGGGTTGAGCGTCAGCTCGACCCGGATGACCTGTTTCGCGACCTTCTGCACCAGCTCCAGCAGCTCCTTCTGGCGGCTGCGCTGGAGGGCCTGGTGGTACTCGCCGAAGGCCTCGACGGCGGCCTGCAGCGGCGCGCTGGCCTCGTCGAACACCTGGCGACCCGCAGCGCGGCCTTCCTCGCGGCCCTTGCGCAGGCCGTCCTGGCGACCGGCCTCGAAACCTTCGCGCAGGCCGGCTTCACGGCCTTCGCCGACGCCGTCCTGGTAGCCCTTCTCCAGGCCTTCCTGGAAGCCTTCGGAGATGGCCCGCTGGCGCGCCGCCGGGTCGCTGTCCCAGCCATGGTTGTCGGCGCTGGCGGTGGCGCAGCGCGGCGGGAAGCGGTAGGGGCGCCAGGCGCGGCTGTCGGCCTTGATGACTTTGATCGCCATGCGCGGTTACTCCACCGTCTGCTCGCGGAACAGCTGTACCTGCAGGTCGCCCTCGGCGGCCAGCTCGCGCACCACGCCCATGATGTCCTTGCGCACCTGCTCCACGCGGCTCAGCGGCACCGGGCCCTGGCGGCGGTTGATCGACTCCATCTGCTGCGCCTGGCGCTTGGGCATGGCGCCCTGGATGGCGCGCACCAGCTCGGGCTCGGCGCCCTTGAGGGCGACCACCCACTCGTCCAGCGGAATGACTTCCAGCAGGGTCTGCAGCACTTCCTGGTTCTGCCGGGAGAGGATGAAGAAGTCGTACATCTCGTCTTCGATCTTGCCGACCAGGTCGTCGTTGTGCGCGCGCAGCAGCTCGAACATCTGGTTACGGTCGCCCTTGAAGCGGTTCATGATGTCCGCCGCCTGCTTGACCCCGCGCACCTGCGAACCCTGAGTGGAGAGCACGCGCAGGCTGCGGTCGATCAGTTGTTCCAGCTCGGCGATCACGTCGCTGTTCACTTCACTGAGGTTGGCGATGCGGAACAGCAGCTCGTCCTGGCGCTCCGGCGGCATGGCTTCGAGCACGTCGGTGGCCATGCCCGGCGGCAGGAAGGCGAGGAACACCGCCTGCATCTGCGCGTGTTCCTTGGCAATCAGCGCGGCGAACTGCTTGGGATCGATCCACTCCATCCGTGCCATCTTGGCGCGGATTTCCTCGCCGTAGATGCTGTCCAGCAGGTTGCGCGTGATGTCGCTGCCCAGCGCCTTGCCGAGCATGCCAGCGAGGTAGGAGCGCGAGGCGCCCTTGATGCTGGATTGCAGCTTGTAGTCGTCGAAGAACCGGCCGATCACGTCGGAGACGGTGTTCTGCTTGACGTTCGACAGCCGCGCCATCGCCTGGCTGATGCTGACGATCTCCTCGCGGCTGAAATTGCGCAGGATGCCGGAAGAGGCTTCGTCACCCATGCTCAGCATGAGGATCGCCGCCTGTTCCAGGGAGCTCACGGCGCGCATCTGCGGGCCGCGCTTTTTCGTTTCTTCAGGCAGGCTCGTGTCGGTCATTGCGGCCAATCCAGTGCTTGATCACTTCCGAGACCCGTTCCGGGTCGTTCTTCGCCAGCATCTGCAGATGCTCGATCTGGTGCTCCAGGCCCGAACCCGGCGCCGGCAGGCGGATTTCCGAGAGCGGGTTCAACTCGCCGAGCACGTTGAGCCCGCCGACGCTTTCGCTGCCCAGCGACAGACGCCGCTCGGCATCCAGCGCCAATGGATACTCGGCGGCGCCTTCAGGCAGCTCGGCGGTGGCCGTCGGCTGCACGCGCTGGGTCAGGCTGCGCACGGCCGGGCGCACACCGAACAGCAGGAACAGCAGCGCAATCAGGCCGAGCACGGTATAGCGCACCAGCGACTGCAGGGCGCTGCTCTCCCACCAGCTGGCGGTGGACTCTTCCACCGCGGTGGCGGCGAAGGGAAACACGCTGACGGTGATCAGGTCGCCGCGCTGGGCATTGAAGCCCACGGCGCTTTTCACCATGGTTTCGAGGTCGGCACGGGCCTTGTCGGTCCAGCCGCCCTCGGGCGCGGTGGAGGCGTTGATCACCACGGCGACGCTCTGCTGGCGCAGGGCGAAGGCCGGGTACTTGATGTGGGTGACGCTCTGGTCGAAGTCGTTCTGCCGAGTGGCTTCCTCGCGGGTCGAGGTCGCGGCCTTGTTGTCGGTACTGGCGACCTTGCCGTTACCCGGAGTAGCCTGGTTATTGCCCTGGGCATTGTTCTGACCCTGCTGCTGTTGCGGCGGCGGCTCCGGCGGACGGTTGCTCAGCGAGCCGGGCACGCCGAGGGCAAGCTGGTCCAGCGTGCTCTCGTTGCGCAGCACTTCGCTGCGCAGGCGCGGCGCTTCGCCGTAGGCCTGCAGGGTTTCTTCCTTCTGGCTGAAGTCGATGTCGGCGGACACGCTGATACGGTAGTTGCCCAGGCCGAGCACCGGCGCCAGCACTTCCTCGACATTGCCCACGGCCTTGCGCTGGTACTCGTCCACCGCCTGCCAGTTCTGAGAGGGACCGCCGACGCCGCTGATGCCGCGCGACAGCAGCACGCCGTTCTGGTCGACCACGCTGACGTCTTCGGGCTTCAACTGCGGCACGCTGCCGGCGACCAGGTTGACGATGGCGCCGACCTGCTCCGGGCTAAGCCGCTGGCCGGGCGCCAGTTGCAGCAGCACCGAAGCCTTGGCCGGGTCACGCCGGCCGACCACGAAGGAATTGCTGTCCTCACGGGCGACGTGCACGCGCGCCTGCTCGATGCCTTTCAGGCCCATGATGGTGCGCGCCAGCTCGCCTTCCAGGCTGCGCTTCAGGCGCACGTCCTGGAGGAAGTGACTGGTGCCCAGCGGCTCGTCCTTGTCGAACAGCTCGTAGCCGGCCGGCATGGACACCTTCACGCCCTTGGCTGCGAGCAGCATGCGGGCGCGCGCCAGGTCTTCCTCGCGCACCAGCACCTGGCCGCTCTGCGGATGCAGGCGGTAGTCGAAGGCCTCGGCGTCCAGCACCTGCATCACGTCGGCGGCCGGGTAGGCTTCGCCGGCGCCATACAGCGGGCGGTAGGCGCCCTGGTCGCGCCACAGATAGAAGACCACGGCAGCGGCCAGCAGGGCGGCGCCCAGGGCGATGCCGAGCAGGCCCAGGCGCGGGTCGAGCTTGAGTTTGTCGAGCGGCAGGCGCCCCTTGAGATTCTGCAGCACTGTCAGTCCTTACAGCGGCATGCGGATGATTTCGTCGAAAGCGCCGGTGAGCTTGTTGCGCACCTGCAGCAGCGCGGAGAACGACACGCTGGCCTTCTGGCTCTGGATCATGGCGCCGACCAGGTCTTCGCTCTGGCCGCTGTCCACCGCGGCCATGGCGGCGCTGGACTTGTGCTGCTCGGCGTCCACCGAGCGCAGTGCCTGCTCGAAGCTGGCGCCGATGCCCTGCGCCGGCGCATTGCCCGAGAGCGGCGCGGCGGGGCGCACGGCCGGGCCGCTGGCCAGGTCGGCGTAACGGTTCATCCGGTCCAGCATGTCCTGCTGCACCTGCATGATCGAACTCATGGAAGTTTCCCCCGGAAACGAAATCAGAACTGCACCTGCACGCCCTGCTCACGCATCGCGTTGAGCCGGTAGCGCAGCGCGCGAGTGGTCATGCCCAGGCTCTGTGCGGCCTTGGTCTTGTGCCCGCCGAAACGGCGGATGGTGTCGATGACGTGCTGGTACTCGGCGAGCTTGCCGCTGGCGCGCAGGGCGGCACGGCCGCCTTCGGCCGCCAGTGGGATCACCGCGGCGACGGTACCGGCAGGCGCATCCGGCGCGGCCAGGCCGAGATCGCGGGGCTGGATGAACAGGCCGTTGCGCAGCACCAGGGCGCGTTGCAGGGTGTTCTCCAGCTCACGCACGTTGCCCGGCCAGTCGTGTTGCAGCAGCGCTCGGCTCGCGGATTCGGTCAGCAAGTCGTGATCGGCGTCCTGCGGGGCGTACTGGCGGATGAAGCGTCGCGCCAGCGGCAGCACGTCTTCCTTGCGCTCGCGCAGGGGCGAGATGTGCAGCGGTAGCACGTCGAGGCGGAACATCAGATCGGCGCGGAAGCGCCCTTCGCTGACTTCAGCCTGCAGGTCGCGGTTGGTGGCGGCGATGATGCGCACGTCCAGCTCGATCTCGCGGCGCCCGCCCAGGCGCTCCACGCGCTGCTCCTGCAGCACGCGCAGCAGCTTGGCCTGCAGGGCCAGCGGCAGTTCGCCGATCTCGTCCAGCAGCAGGGTGCCGCCATTGGCCAGTTCGAACTTGCCCGGCTGGGCAGTCACCGCACCGGTGAAGGCGCCGCGCTCGTGGCCGAAGAGGATGGATTCGAGCATCGCCTCGGGGATCGCCGCGCAGTTCACCGCGATGAAGGGCGCGTCCGGGGTGGCGATGCCATGGATATAACGGGCCAGCAGTTCCTTGCCGGTGCCGGTCTCGCCGGTGATCAGGATCGGTGCGCGGGTCTGCGCGACGCGTTGCGCCATGGCCAGCAGGCGGCGGCCGGCCTGAGAGCGGGAGACGAACAGTTCCTGGGCGGCGCTGGAGGCTTCCTGGCGACGCAGCAGCGCGGCCAGCTGGCCGGCGCCGAAAGGCGAGAGCAGGTAGTCGACGCAACCCAGGTCGAGCAGGGTGGCGGCCTTGTCCTGCTCTTCATAGCCGACGATGGGCACCACGTCACGCTCGCGGCCATCGCTGAGCAGCGCGCCGACCTGGGCATAAAGGTCCGGGGCGGGGAAGGCGCCGGCGAGGATGAACAGCAGGACAGCGTCGCTGCGCGCACGGGCCAGTTCGGCGAATCCGGAGAAGCGTTCGACGCGGCAGCCTTCGGCCAGCAGCGCCTGCAAAAGGAGGGCGTGAGCGGCGTCCGAGGACGGCCCGATGATCGCAACTTTTTTCTGCGCCGGCCGCTCTTCGAGCAGCGTTTCACATAATTGATCGATCGACTGGCTTAAACTGTTCACCGCAACTTTCCATTCGCTAGTGCGTTCGAAACCCCTGTCCTCGTTCAACGCCAGCGTCGGCCGGAAAACTCTCTCGGCGACTGCGGAACTTCTTCATGGACCGGGTATCTCACGGGTGGCATTGCAACAACTTCGTCATATTCAAAGTCGCTGCAACCTGTAACTAACTCACCCACACTAACAAGTGCCAGCACTACGCCATAGCTTCCCGCCGATTAATTAAGATCAATAGAAAAAAAGTTCCGTCAAAAACATCATTTGATATCTATTGATTTAATCGGGCGACCTCAGATCGCTATCATTCCGCCATGTCAGCAGCCGTGACGCCTCAGTCACAGGGCACTACGACATACAGAGCATGCCGCGAGCAACGATCAGCCGACCCCGGCGGTCACGACACCTCCCGTGTCCTTGGGCAGATGGCAGATCGAACCTGGAAGTACGACGCTGAGCATGACTGGTAAATCAAAAGTCCACCATGGCGTGCCCGCCGATAGTCTGATTCGACTGAAACCGCAGAAACTCGGCCGGCATTATCACAAGATTCCGCAGTACATCAAAGAGATATCCGGAAAATATCCGAGGATTATCAGCGACTACTTCCTGCGGCATTATCGAATCAATCTCGAGCTGGATAACCTGACCATTCACGAGGAACTTCCCCGTGAACTGGAGTGTTTATTCGACTCGCCCTTGGGCAAGTTCGGTTTCGCGATGGACCGCGCCCTACTCACCGAAGTCATCGAGTGCTATTACGGCGGCACCGTGGTCGCCAATCGCGACACGCCGCCGATCAGCAGCTCCGAGCAGCGCATGCTCGACCGCCTCGGCCTGGACGTGGTGGACCTGTTCGGCCGCGCCCTGCTGATGGGCGAATCGGTCGGCCGTCTGCAGCAGATCGACCCCACCTATGAAGAAGTGCAGTGGGAGTACGTCGCCGAGTTCAGCTACGTCAGCCACCTGACGGGCGAGCGCTCCTCGCTCTACCTCTACCTGGACAACCCGCTGGCGGACGAACTGACCCGCCGCCTCGCCGGCCCGCCGCCGCCGCGCCTCACCGGCAACCCGGTGGAGCACATCAAGCACCTGCCGCTGCGCCTGGACTGCGTGGTCGCCGCCGCGCGCCTGCCGCTGTCGCAAGTGCTGGCCCTGGAGCCGGGCGATGTGCTGACGATCCGCCCGCTGGAGCGCGTCGACGTGCGGGTCAACCAGCAGAAGCTGTTCCGCGGCGCCATCTTCGAAGACGACGGCACCCTCTTCCTCTCCTCTCTGGAAAGCGTGAAAAACCCATGACCGGTTCTCTCTCCGACTCCGAGTTCGAGTCGCTGATCAACGACGGCGACCTGGGCCTCACCCAGGATGTCACCGACATCCCCGCCGAACCCGTGCGCGCGCCGCTGCCGCAGCAAGACCTGGCCTTCTTCGGCAAGATCCCAGTGAACGTCACCCTGGAAGTCGCCTCGGTGGAAATCTCGCTGAAGGAGCTGATGGACGTCGATGCCAGCAGCGTGATCATCCTCGACAAGCTCGCCGGCGAGCCGCTGGACGTGAAGGTCAACGGCGCGCTGTTCGCCAAGGCCGAGGTGGTGGTGATGAACGGCAACTACGGCCTGCGCGTGCTCGAATTGTGCGGCGCCAGCCTCGACGCCCTGACGGCGTGATGCTGCCGCGCTGCCTGGCCACGCTTGGCCTGCTCATCGCCGCGCTCTGCCCGCTCTACGCGCAGGCGGCCGGCGGCGAGGTCACGCTGTTCAACCTGCACGATACGGCGGACGGCCAGGCCTTCAGCGTCAAGCTGCAGATCCTCATCGTCATGACCCTGCTGGGCTTCCTTCCGGCGATGCTCATGCTGATGACCTGCTTCACCCGCTTCGTCATCGTGCTGGCAATCCTCCGGCAAGCCATCGGCCTGCAGCAGAGCCCGCCGAACAATGTGCTGGTGGGCATCGCCCTGGTGATGACCCTGCTGGTCATGCGCCCGGTCTGGCAGGACGTGTACAGCAACGCCTACCAGCCCTTCGAGGCCGACCAGATCAGCCTGGAAGACGGCCTGGGCCGCGCCAAGCACACCCTCAGCCGGTTCATGCTCGCGCAGACCAACCGCACCTCGCTGGAAACCATGGTCAGCCTGGCCGGCGAGACGGTGCCGGAGAACCTCGACGACCTGGACTTCTCCCTGCTGCTGCCGTCGTTCGTGCTCAGCGAGCTGAAGACCGCGTTCCAGCTGGGCTTCATGATCTTCATCCCGTTCCTGGTGATCGACCTGGTGGTCGCCAGCGTGCTGATGGCGATGGGCATGATGATGCTCTCGCCGATGATGATTTCGCTGCCGTTCAAGCTGATGATCTTCGTGCTGGTGGACGGCTGGGCCCTGATGATGGGCACGCTGACCAGCAGTGTGCAGCCGTTCTAGGGACCCTGCCATGCTCACTCCGGAAAGCGCCGTCGATATTGTTTCCAACGCCGTGCACATCACCGCGCTGATCGTCTGCGTGCTGATCGTGCCGAGCCTGATCGGTGGCCTGCTGGTGAGCATTTTCCAGGCGGCCACGCAGATCAACGAGCAGATGCTCAGCTTCCTGCCACGCCTGCTGATCACCCTGGGGATGCTGGTGTTCGCCGGCCACTGGATCCTGCGCACGCTGTCGGAGCTGTTCATCCAGTCGTTCCACCAGGCGGGCCGCCTGGTCGGCTGATGCCATGCAGCACGGCGCATCCTTCCTGCAGGCCTTCGACTATCTGCAGACACTGCAGGCCTGGTGGTGGCCCTTCTGCCGGATCATGGCGGTGTTCGCCCTGGCGCCGATCTTCAGCCACAAGGCGATCCCCATGCGCCTGCGGGTCCTTCTCGGGCTGGCGCTGACCGTCGCCCTGGGCGCCGCACTGCCGCGCCCGCCGGCCATCGACCCGCTGTCGGCGCAGGGTCTGCTGGTGGCGCTGGAGCAGATCGCCTTCGGCCTGATGCTGGGCCTTTCGCTGATGCTGGTGTTCACCGTGTTCACCCTGGTCGGCGATGTGATCTCCACCCAGCTGGGCCTGAGCATGGCGGTGTACAACGACCCCATGAACGGCGTGTCGTCGTCCTCGATCCTCTACCAGCTGTACTTCATCCTGCTGGTGTTCCTGTTCCTCTCCATCGACGGCCACCTGCTGGTGGTGAGCATCCTCTACCAGAGCTTCGTCTACTGGCCGGTGGGCAGCGGGCTGCATTACCTGGGGCTGGAATCGGTGGTGGGCAGCCTCGCCTGGGTGTTCGCCGCCGCCGTGCTGATCACCCTGCCGGTGGTGTTCTGCATGACCCTGGTGCAGTTCTGCTTCGGCCTGCTCAACCGCATCTCGCCGGCGCTCAACCTGTTTTCCTTGGGCTTTCCCATGGCGATCCTGGCGGGCCTGGCGTGCATCTGGCTGACCCTGCCGGACATCCCCGAGAACTACCTGAAACTCACCCGCCAGTTGCTCGATGCCATCGGCGTGATCTTCCGCGAGGGGCGCCATGGCTGAGCAGCACAGCGCCCAGGAAAAGACCGAAGAGGCTTCCCAGCAGAAACTCAAGAAGAGCCGCGAGGACGGCCAGGTCAGCCGCTCCAAGGACCTCTCCACCACCCTCTCGCTGCTGGCCACGCTGATCGCCCTGAAGTTCTGTGTGGAGCACTTCTACGATGGCCTCAAGGAAGGCTTCGCGCTGTCCTTCATCGACCTGAGGAACAGCGAGATCGGCCTGGACGACCTGCCGCTGGTGCTCGGCCATCACCTGGTGCTGTTCATCACCACGCTGCTGCCGCTGCTGGTCACGCCACTGCTGGTGGTGCTGTTCTCGATGATCCCCGGCGGCTGGATCTTCTCCAGCAAGAACTTCATGCCCAAGCTGTCCAAGCTCAATCCCATCACCGGTTTGGGGCGTATCTTCTCGCTGCAGAACTGGACCGAACTGGCCAAGTCGCTGCTGAAGATCGCCGTGCTGATCGTCGTGGCGCTGTACCAGCTGCACGGCGCCCTGCCCGGCCTGCTCGCCCTGCAGCGCGGCGACGTGCGCACGGCGATCGCCACGGCCTTCGGCACCTTCTACGACATCACCCTGTCGCTGCTGGTGGTGTTCATCCTGTTCTCGGTCATCGATATCCCGATCCAGTATTTCTTCTTCAAGAAGAAGCTGCGCATGACCAAGCAGGAGCGCAAGGAAGAGCACAAGAACCAGGAAGGCCGCCCGGAAGTGAAGGCGCGCATCCGCCAGTTGCAGCGCCAGCTGGTGCACCGGCAGATCAGCAAGAGCATCAAGACCGCCGACGTGGTGATCGTCAACCCGGTGCACTTCGCCGTGGCGCTGCGCTACGACCCGAAGAAGGCCCAGGCGCCCTACGTGGTCGCCAAGGGCCTGGACGAAACCGCCCTGTACATCCGCAAGCTGGCCAAGACCCACGAGCTGGAAGTGCTGGAGCTGCCGCCACTGGCGCGCGCCATCTACGCCACCACCCAGGTCAACCAGCAGATCCCCGCGCAGCTGTACAAGGCCGTGGCCCACGTCCTCACCTACATCCTCCAGCTCAAGGCCTGGCGCTCCGGGCGCCGTGACCGCCCGGAGCTGATCCGTAACGTCCCCATCCCCGAAGAACTGCTGAACCGAGTCTGACCATGCGCCTACTGCAGTCACTATTGCCGACCTTCCAGAGCGGCCGCATCGGCATCCCGCTGATCATCCTGTCGATCCTCTCGATGATCATCCTGCCACTGCCGCCGCTGGTGCTGGACGCCCTGTTCACCTTCAACATCGTGGTGGCGATCCTGGTGCTGCTGGTCAGCGTGTCGTCGAAGAGTCCGCTGGACTTTTCCTTGCTGCCCACGGTGATCCTGGTCACCACGCTGCTGCGCCTGACCCTGAACGTCGCCTCCACCCGCGTGGTGCTGCTCGACGGCCACACCGGCACGGGCGCGGCGGGCAAGGTGATCGAGGCCTTCGGCCACGTGGTAATCGGCGGCAACTTCATCGTCGGCCTGATCGTCTTCGTGATCCTGATGATCATCAACTTCATGGTCATCACCAAGGGTGGCGAGCGCATCTCCGAGGTGACCGCACGCTTCACCCTGGACGCCCTGCCCGGCAAGCAGATGGCCATCGACGCCGACCTCAACGCCGGCCTGATCGACCAGAACGAAGCCAAGCGCCGGCGCTCGGAAGTGGCCAAGGAAGCCGACTTCTACGGCGCGATGGATGGTGCCTCGAAGTTCGTCCGCGGCGACGCCATCGCCGGCATCCTGATCCTGCTGATCAACCTGTTCGGCGGCCTGGCCATCGGCGTGTTCGTCTACGACCTGCCGGCGGGCGCAGCCTTCCAGCGCTACGCCCTGCTGACCATCGGCGACGGCCTGGTGGCGCAGATCCCGGCGCTGCTGCTGTCCACCGCAGCGGCGATCATCGTCACGCGGGTCAACGAATCGGCGGAAATCACCAGCCTGGTGCGCAAGCAGATGCTCGCCTCGCCGTCGCTGCTCTATACCGTCGCCGGCATACTCGTGGTGCTCGGCCTGGTACCGGGCATGCCGCACGTGGCGTTCTTCGCCTTCGCCGCGCTGGTGGCCTTCATTGCCTGGCGCCTGGCGCTGGCCGGCCCGCCGATCGAGGCACAGACCCTGGAGCAGACCCAGGCGCTGACGCATGCCATGGACCAGGAGCGCGCCCAGCAGCTGGGCTGGGAAGACATCCCGCTGGTGGAGCGGCTGTCGATCTCGCTGGGCTACAAGCTGGTCAGCCTGGTCAACGAGGCCAGCGGCGCGCCGCTGCCGCAGCGGATTCGCGGGGTGCGCCAGACGTTGTCGGAGAGCCTGGGCTTCCTCCTGCCGGAAGTGCAGATTCGTGACAGCCTGCGCCTGAAGGCCTCGCAGTACGCCATCCACATCAACGGCGAGCGCATCGACGGCGCGGAAATCCATGCCGACCGGCTGATGGCGATTCCCTCGCCGGAACTCTACGGCGAGATCGACGGCATCCTCGGCGTTGACCCGGCGTACCGCATGCAGGTGGTGTGGATTCTCCCGGCGGACAAGTCCCGCGCGCTCAACCTGGGCTACCAGGTGATCGACTGCGCCAGCGTGGTCGCCACGCACCTGAACAAGGTGGTGCGCGAGCACCTGCCGGACATCTTCAAGCACGACGATGTCGAGCACCTGATGCAGCGCCTGACCCTGCAGGCGCCCAAGCTGGCCGAATCACTGAAGGCGCAGCTGACCTATTCGCAGCAGCACCGGGTGTTCCGCCAGCTGCTGCAGGAGGAGGTGGCGCTCAAGGACATCGTCACCATCGCCAGCGCCCTGCTCGAAGGCAGCGAGACCACCAAGGACCCGGTACTGCTGGCTTCCGACGTGCGCTATGCGCTGCGCCGCAGCATCGTTTCCTCGATTGCCGGCGACCGCCCGGAGCTGACCGTGTTCGTCCTGGAGAACGCCCTGGAGAACACCCTGCTCGGCGCCCTGAGCATCGCCCAGCAGGCCGGCCCGGTGAGCCTGGACAACATCCCGGTGGAGCCCAGCCTGCTCAACCAGCTGCAGCACAGCATGCCGGTGGTGAAGGAAAAACTGCGCAAGGAAGGCCACCCGCCGATCCTCACCGTGATGCCGCAACTGCGACCGCTGCTGGCGCGTTATGCGCGGGTGTTCAGCCCGGGGCTGCACGTGCTGTCGCAGAACGAGATTCCGGAGCGGGTGGGGGTGCAGATTATGGGGACGTTGGGGTAGGGAGTATTTTGGGAGAGGGTGCATCAGCCCGCACCCAAACCAACCCCATCACGACAACCGCGCCCGCCCCAACAGACTGCGGTTGAAACTCACCGACATCGACGTCACCAACTCAGTGAACGCCGCGCTCGGCCGGTCCAGCTTGAAGCCCTGCTCGAAGCGCGCGTTCTTGGCGTCCTTCTTCGACCACTGGCAGATCGCGGTGATATCCACCGAGCGGGTGTGGTCCTCGCGCACCGGAATCTCAAGGCGCATGTCGTAGCAGCTGCCCGGCGCCAGCGGGTCGTCCGTCACCAGCCGCAGGCCGCCCATCGAGACGTCCAGGACCACCCCCATGGGGTCGCCGCTCAGGCGGTTGGTCACGTTGATCTGGCCGATGTGGCGGAAGGTCAAACGGCGGTGTTTGCGCATGGCGGCCTCTTGTAGGGAGCGGGCTCTGGGACGGGCGCTTCAGGGAGCGAAACGCGCGCGCATCCTAGCAGCGCCAGTACCTCAAACGAACTCAAAAGCTATCAACTGGCCAGTATTTGCCGCGGGAATCGCTGCGCCTTCCATCGCGCGGCGCGGCGCTGCAGGCGTGCAGCGGATACTCTGCAATCTGCGCTGCAGGTCTGCGCTCAGTGCTGCGTTTTTGCATACATCCGTGCACGCAACCCCACGGCACACGGGGTTTCAGGCTGGCATGCAACATGCCTTGGTCTCCTTGAGTGCCGCTTGTTCGCGGCCGTGCGGCCGCATCGCCGTGTTGGGAATTTGCCTTGGAGATCTGCCTTGGAGGGAGAAATGGACCCACTGAAACTGCTGCTGGACAGAGGCCTGCTGCTGTCCGACAGCCTGACGTCCCAAGGACGCTTCATCGAAGTCTCCGCCGAGCAGACCGACCAGCTCGGCTACGCGCCCGGCTCGCTGGATGGCCAGGGCGCCGAGCTGATCTACACCGCCGACTCGCTGAACGCGCTGATGCAGCTGTTCGCCAGCCCGCCGGCCGATGAGCGCGTGCAGGACCTCGAACTGACCCTGATCCGCCACAACGGCGGCCTGCTGCCGGTGCTCGCCAGCGGCGTGCTGCAATGGCGCGACGGCGAGCCCGCGCGCCTGCACCTGGTGAAGATGCCGCTGGGGCCGATCAGCCGCCGCCTGGGCGAGCTGCAGAGCGCCAACGAAGTGATGAGCCAGATGCTCTTCAGCGCGCGGGTGGCCTACTGGTGCATCGAGTTTGCCGAGTCGGTGGACGTGCGCGAGACGCCCGACGAGATCGTCCGCCAGGTATTCGAGAACCGCTCCTACTGGCGCATGTGCAACCGCGCCATGGCCAACATCTACGAGATGCCCGCCGACGTCGATTTCAGCGAGCAGCCGGTGCGCCTGTACTGGCCGCGCAGCCCGGCCAACGAAGAGTTCGTGCGGCGCCTGATCGAGGCGGAATTCCACGTCGACGGCGCGCTGTCGGTGGACCGCCGCCACGACGGCTCGCCGGCCTACGTGGAGAACGACGTGCGCGCCAGCATCCACAACGGCCGCATGCTGCGCATGTGGGGCAGCCTGCGCGACGTCAGCCAGGAGCTACGCATGCAACATGACGCCGAGCAGCGCATCGAAGCGCTGCGCCGGGTGTTCGACGCGGTGCCCGACGCCGTGCTGGTGATCGACGAGCAGGCCCAGCCGCAATGGCGCAACGCGGCCTTCGAGCAAACCTTCGGCATCACCCGCGCCGCCGGCCTGGCCTCGACGCTGAACCGCATGCCGCTGCCCGAACGAACCTGGCAGGTACTCGACCTGCCGGACCAGTTCGGCAACTACCAGTCCTTCAACAGCCACTGCTCGCGCATCCTCATCCGCGAGGGCGTGGCCTGGCGCGTCTTCGTGCTGCGCCAGGCAAACAACGCGACGGAGCTGCATCCATGAGCGAAGAAGGCTTCTTCGCACCGCTGCGCATGGGCATGCGCTCGTCGGTCAGCGCGTCGGGCGAGATGCTCTCCGCCCTGCTGGAAACGCCGGCGCTGCACGCCCTGCTGGACAGTTTCAGCGAGGCGCTGATCGTCTGCGACGGCGACTCGCGGGTGCGCTTCATCAACCTCGCAGCGGAACGGGTCAACCGCGTCACCCGCGTCGACGTGCTGGGCCTGCCGGACGTGGACTTCTTCCAGCGTTCGGCGCTGCAGTTCGACGACTTCCAACAGGCCCTGCAGCGTGGCGGCAAAAGCGCGCTGACCCGCTCGCGCGATGGCAGGGTGTTCCTCACCCGCGCCCAGGCGGTGCCCACCACGGCCTATGAGAAGCCCTACACCTTGCTGATCCAGCGCGAATACGAGCCGGGCACGGCGGGCAGCCTGCGCAGCCCTTCCGGGCGCGCCTCGACCACCGACCTGCAGGGCCTGGGCGACCCGCAGGACAACGCGCTGCACATGTCGCCGCTGCTGTCCTCCATCGCCGACATGGGCGTGCGCGCCTTCCGCCGCCGCGCGCGCCTGCTGCTTCTCGGCGAGCCCGGCGTGGGCAAGACCGCCATCGCCCGGCATATCCACCGCGCCGCCGGCTGGGGCGACCGGCCCTTCATCGACGTGAACTGCGCGAGCATTCCGGAAACCCTGTTCGAGTCGGAGATGTTCGGTTACGAGCGCGGCGCCTTCACCGGCGCGTTGCAGTCGGGCAAGCGCGGCTATATCGAGAGCGCCTCGGGCGGCACGCTGTTCCTCGACGAGATCGGCGAAATCCCGCTGCAGGTGCAGGCCAAGCTGCTCAAGTTCCTCGAGGACGGCACCATCCAGCCGGTGGGTTCGCCATTGTCCAAGCAGGTTCAGGTACAGGTGATCGCCGCGACCAACAAGGATTTGCGCGCCCAGGTGGCGGCCGGCGAATTCCGCGCCGACCTCTACTACCGCCTGGCCGTGCTGCCGGTGGAAATCCCGCCGCTGCGCGCCCACCGCGACGACCTGCCGGTGCTGATGGACATCCTCCTGGCGCGCATCAACCGCGACCGCCAGCCGCCGCTTCGGCTGGCATCAAGTTGCCGCGAACGTCTGCTGGGCTACGACTACCCCGGCAACATCCGCGAGCTGGTGAACATCTTCGAGCGCCTCGCCGTGCTGGCCGACGACGTGGCGGAAGAACTGCACCTGCCGCCGGAACTGCTCGGCGCGCCGCCGGCCGGTAGCCCCGTCGCCCTCGACGAACCGGCGGCGGCCATCGACGACCAGCCGCTCAAGGCGCAGGTGCAGCGCTACGAACGCCAGGTGATCCTGCGCGCGGTGCGCCTGTGCGGCAGCAAGCGCAAGGCGGCGATCCACCTGGGTATCGATGTCGGCACGCTGATCCGCAAGTTGCAGCGGGATGATTGAGCGCTCCCGCAAAAGTCACCTGACGTAGGGCGCATAACGCCCCACGGCGTTATCCGCCGTGGTGGCGGATAACCCGTTCCGGGTTATCCGCCCTACCGCGCTGTTTTCCGAAAAGCCCCTCACCCCAGCCCTCTCCCAGAGGGAGAGGGGGCCGTCTGGAGCGCGCGGATGATTGGGAGTCAGCCGGCGAGCCCGCAAGGTGAAGCTCATGCCGATCAGTCCCCTCTCCCTCTGGGAGAGGGTTAGGGTGAGGGCGGCCGCAGGCCCCGAGTTACGGCAAGGTTCGCGAGCAAGCTCGCTCCTACAGACAGCATTTCCTCAGCACCCGATCACGCCGCCTTCCCGCCGCTTCAAAAACGCCCCCTGCGACAATCCACCGCTGCAAGGCTGCCTACAGGCGTTGTCATTTCTGCTTACACCTGCGTTTTCCGATTTTTATTTTTTCCTTAAATTTCAATTAGTTAACCATTTGGCACAGCCTATGCTCTGTGTACCTCCGACCCGTGACCGTGCACGGGTCCTCGAATCGCGCCGCCGCTTCTGACTCAGGGCCGCGGCAGTTCTGGAGGCACAAGAACAATGCTCATCACAGGTATCAAGAGCCGGCCGGTCTACGACCAGTTGCGCCCGCTCGCCGGTGGCCACCACCACATCATCGCCGGCCAGGGCAGCGGCGGCGCCGCCATGCTCCGCCTGCTCGGCGAGATGCCGCGCACCGCGCCCATCCGCGTGCTGTATTCCACCGAATCCTTCTCCGGCCAGGATCACCTCGCCGCGCTGCGCGACATCACCGACGTCGAGCTTGCGATCTACCCGAGCAACCGCGCGCTGGTCGATGACCTGCACGCGCTGCTGGGCCAGTCCCGCATGGGCACCCGCCTGTACCTGGCCGGTTCCGAGAGCTTCATCGGCACCGCCATGCAGGCCGCCGATGCGATCAACCTGAACAAGGACGAGGTGCTGCGCGAGCATGCCGGCTCCTTCGTGCGCCGCGTCTGGTGCGTGCACTGCGACGGCTACACCGAGAACGTCACCCAGCGCGTCTTCGAGTGCCCGCACTGCGCCCGCACCCTGGTGGTCCGCGACCACTACTCCCGCCGCCTCGCCGCCTTCCAGGCGGTGAAGGCCGACGCCGAAGTCCCCGGCGAACTGCCTGAAGCCGAGGAGCTCGACACATGAGCCTGTCCAACGGAACCCTGAAGGTCCGCGTCACCCGCATCGAGCAGGTGACCCCGGAGATCAAGCGCTTCACCCTGGCCTCCACCGACGGCGCGCACCTGACGCCGTTTTCCGGCGGCAGCAACGTCGTGGTGCTGATGCCCCACGCCAGCGGCACCTACCGCAACGCCTACTCGCTGATGAGTTCGCCCTACGACGCCAGCGCCTACCAGATCGCCGTGCGCCGCGTGGAAGAGGGCCGTGGCGGCTCCAAACACATGCATGACGTGGTGCGCGAAGGCGACGAGCTGGAAATCCTCCGCCCGGTGAACCTGTTCCCGCTGAGCAAGCACGCGCGCCTGCACCTGTTCATCGCCGGCGGCGTGGGCATCACCCCGGTGTGCTCGCAACTGGCCGAGCTGCGCCTGCGCGGCACGCCCTTCGAAGTCCACCTGGCGGTGCGCGGCGACGCCCATGCGCGCCTGGGTGAGGAACTGCTGCAGGAATACGGCGACGCCGTGCGCCTGTACCGCGACGAGCGTGGCGAGCGCCTGAACATCAGCGCCGTGCTGGCCGACCGGCCGCTGGGCAGCGACGTCTACGTCTGCGGTCCCGAGGGCATGATCCAGGCGACCATCGACGCCGCCCACGCCCACGGCTGGACCGACAGCCATATCCACTACGAGCGCTTCCTCGAACAGGGCAGCGTCGGAGAGGCGTTCCAGGTCACCCTGGCGCGCAGCGGCGCGACCATCGAGGTGTCGCCCGACCAGAGCCTGCTGGAAGCCGCCGAGGCCGCCGGCCACGAGATCCCGTACCTGTGCCGCGGCGGCGCCTGCGGCATGTGCGAGACCCGCGTCCTCGAGCTGGACGGAGAAATCCTCCACACCGACGACTGGCTGTCCGACGAGGACAAGGCCGCCAACCAGAAAATCATGCCCTGCGTGTCGCGTGCCAAATGCTCGCGCCTGGTCATCGACTGCTGAGCCGGAGAACGACCATGACCATCCAATTCCGCCCCGACGAAACCTACCGCGACGACTACACCTACGCCAACAGCCAGGCCTGCATCGACCGCGCGCCCTGGCCCTTCCCGGACGACGAGTACATGTACTCGATGAACCTGGAGCCGCACGTTTCGGTGGGCAACGACGCCTTCCGCGCGGTGTTCGACATCGACGAGCATTACATCAGCGAGTGCCGCGACCGTGCGATCACCCTGGAGAAGGACCCGGGCATGCACTACGTCTCCGCGCCGCACATGATGGAGGCGCAGTGGGACCTGCTCGAACTGATCATGGAGTCCTATGCCAAGGATTACCCGGAGTACTTCTCCCTGGAGAAGGACGGCACTCGCTGGCACTGGACCAACAAGCTGCTGAACATCGACGACACCTTCACCTTCGGTGATCCGTCGACCCTGCCCTTTGAGCCGATGGAATACGTCACCCGCCAGGCCCAAGGCGACTGGGTCCTGCAGGAAGAGCGCGACGGCACCCTGTACTGGGGCGCGGGCATCGCCACCCAGCGCGCCGACTACTCGCTGCGCTTCAACCTGGGCATGGCCTGGCACGAGTTCCACGGCCCGGTGCCGCTGGTCAAGGAAACCGGCATGCTCGACCGCGCGCTGAAGTTCCTCCTGCGCCTGCGCAACGGCCACCCGGTGCGCCGCCTGAACTGGTCGCTGACCGTCAACCCGCGCCTGGACGTGTCCGCCGAGTCCCTGCCCGAGTGGGCGCCGGACCGCACCACGGTGACCGCCGAGAACGCCGGTAAAAAGGTCTACTTGCGCATCGAGCTGCAGCCGCTGCACCGTCTGCCGCGCAGCAACGCCATCGTGTTCCCGATCCGCACCTACCTGCTGAGCCTGGAAGACATCGCCACCAACCCGGCGTGGGCCAAGCGCATGCACCGCGTGCTCAAGACCCTCGACCAGCAGCTCGTCGACTACAAGGGCTTCACCCGCTACCACCAGCAGGCGGTGCAGTGGCTCTCGCAGTTCGACGACGGCCAATAAGAAACCTCGCAACAGCACACAACTAAAAACCCGAAAAGGGAACCGGCGGGCGTCGTGAGGCCCGCCGGCCGATTGCCTTCTGCCCATCAACCCCTGAGAGGAAACAACGATGAGTGGGTCTCCTGCCAAGCGTGCCGCTGGCGTAACCGATTCCGACGCCGAGCAGCTCGCTGCCCTCGGCTACAGCTCCAACTTCGAACGCAGCATGAGCCTGTGGGAGAACTTCTCCCTGGGCTTCACCTACCTGTCGCCGGTGGTCGGCGTCTACACCCTGTTCGGCCTGTGCCTGGCCGCCGGTGGTCCGCCGATGTTCTGGACCTACCTGCTGATCGGCCTGGGCCAGATGCTGGTGTGCCTGGTGTTCTGCGAAGTGGTCTCGCAATTCCCGATCTCCGGCGGCGTCTACCCCTGGGCGCGCCGCCTGGTGGGCAAGCGCTGGGCGTGGATGGTGGGCTGGGTATATGCCTGGGCCCTGTGCACATCCATCGCCGGCATCGCCGTGGGCGCCAGCCCCTACATGGCCGCCATGCTCGGCTTCGAGATGCACGGCAACGCCGCAATCGGCATCGCCCTGGCACTGATCGCGCTGTCCACGGTGCTCAACCTGTCCGGCACCAAGCTGCTGGCCCGCGTCGCCATGTTCGGCTTCATCTGCGAACTCGGTGGTGCGTTGCTGGTGGGCGGCTACCTGCTGATCTTCGAGCGTCATCAACCCTTCAGCGTGCTGTTCAACACCTTCGACATCCGCATCGACGGCAGCTACTGGCCGGCCTTCCTCGCCGCGTCCCTGGCGGGGCTGTTCCAGTACTACGGCTTCGAAGCCTGCGGTGACGTCGCCGAGGAGACCCCGAACCCCGGCAAGATGATCCCCAAGACCATGCGCATGACCATCTACATCGGCGGCGCCGCCGCGATGTTCGCGTGCCTGGCGCTGATCCTCTCGGTGCCGGACATCCAGCGCGTGATCAACGGCGAAGACACCGACCCGGTGACCACTATTCTCGCCAATGCCTTCGGCCCGGTCGGCTCGAAGCTGGTGATGGCGGTGGTGATGGTGTCGTTCGTGTCCTGCGTACTGAGCCTGCAGGCCGCCGCCAGCCGCCTGCTGTTCGCCTATGCCCGCGACGAGATGATCGTTGGCAGCAAGGCCCTGTCCAAGCTCAACACCAACCACGTGCCGGCCGTTGCGCTGGTGGTAGCAGGCGTGATGCCGGCGGCCATCGTCTGCCTGGGCCTGTTCATGGGCGACGCCGTGGCCACCATCGTCGGCTTCGCCGCGATCGGCATCTACGTGTCCTTCCAGCTGATCGTCATCGCCTCGCTGATCGCCCGCGCCAAGGGCTGGGTGCCCGGCGGCCACTTCAGCCTGGGCAAGTGGGGCGTGCCGGTGAACATCGCGGCGCTGATCTACGGCGTGGCGGCTATTACCAACATGGTCTGGCCGCGCACCCCGGACGCGCCCTGGTACATGAACTACTCGATGATCCTCACCACCGTCGTGGTGATCGGCGCGGGCCTGGTCTACATGCTGCTGGCCAAACCCTACGACAAGGGCACGGCACCGGCGGGCGACGCCCACCGGATCTCCAGCCGCCAACTACCCGCGCGCGCTGCGGGCGCGCTGACCGAACCGGCTTGATCGCAACGTTGACGCAATTCGGGCCATACGCCTGAGGGGCTGCGTCTGGATCGTCACCTTTCCCCGGTGACGGTCCCCTGCGTTTGCGCAACGGACCCGCCATCCCCGCGATGGCCGGTCCGTTTTTTTATGCCCGGTTTTGTAGGAGCGAGGGGGCTGGGGTGAGGGCAAGCGGCGGCACGGGTGTCCCGAGTGACGACAGCCTTATCGAGCGATCCACAGCAGGCACATGGACAGCGTGACCAGCGACCCCAGCGTCGACACCAGGATGCTCCGCGACACCACCGCCGCCTCGCGCTGGTAGTACTCGGCGAGCATGAACGGCCCGGTGCCGGTGGGCAGTGCGCTGAGCAGCAGCGCCGAGTCCGCCCAAAGCGGCGGCAGGTCGAACACCTTGTAGGCGAGGAAGCCGGTGAGCAGCGGCTGGCCGATCAGTTTGATCGCCACCAGCGGCCAGGCTCCGACCTGCTCGCCGTCCTGCTTCTGCGCCAGGAACAGGCCCAGCGACACCAGCGCACAAGGCGTGGTGGCGGCGGCAAGCATGTCGAGGAAATGCAGCAAAGGCGCCGGTAGGCCCATGCCGGTCACCGCCCACAGACCGCCAATGATCGGCGACACCACCAGCGGGTTCTTGCCCAGCGCCTTGCTCACCACCCAGACGGCGCGGCCGATGTGCTTCTCCTCCTGCAGGCCGATCTCGATGCACACCACGGCGATGGCGAACAGCACGCAGACCACCAGCAGCGAGGCGATCAGCGCCGGCTCCAGGCCGTCCTGGCCGAACACCAGCAGGCACAGCGGAATGCCCATGTAGCCGGTATTGGCGTAGGACGCGCTGAGGCCGTCGATGCTCGCCGCCGGCAGCGCGCGGCCCTGCATCAGCCGCCAGACAAGAGTGGCGAAGAACACCAGCAGGCAGCCGCCGGTGAAGGCGGCGAGGAAGCCCGGCTGCCAGATTTCCTCCCAGGTCGCGGTGGCGGTGACCTTGAACAGCAACGCCGGCAGGCACAGCCAGACCACCAGCTTGTTGATCTCCGCGGCCGCCTGCGGGCCGAGGCGATTGCTGCGCCGGCACAGCCAGCCGACCAGGATCAGCGCGAAGATCGGCAGGACGACGGTCAGGACGTGGGACATGACGGGGAACCGGACAGCAAGACAGCAGGCGAGGATAGGGGCCGAGGCCGCCGTCGTCCAATACGGCCTAAGTCTGAATTCAGACCCGCCCGGTCACCGGAATGCAGGCGCCGGTGATCGCCGCCGCCGAATCCGAGGCGAGGAACAGCAGCGTTGCCGCCAACTGCTCCGGCTTCACCCAGCGGTCGAATTCCGCAGTGGGCATGTCGGCGCGGTTCTGCGGGGTGTCGATGATGCTCGGCATGAGCGCGTTGACGGTGATGCGCGCGTCCTTCAGTTCCTCAGCCAGCGCCTCGGTCAGGCGCATGACGCCGGCCTTGGACGCCGCATAGGCACCCATGCCCAGCGCCGCGCGGGTGGCGGCCGCGGCAGCGATGTTGAGGATGCGCCCGTGCCCGCGTGCCTTCAGGTGCGCCAGCGCGGCCTGGCTGGAGACCACGGCGGTGCGCAGGTTGATGCGGTACATCAGGTCCCAGGTATCGACGTCGCCATCGCCCAGGGTTTCCCAGTGGAAGCCGCCAGCCACGTTGATCAGCGCGTCCAGGCCGCCGAAATGCTCGTTGACCTGCTCCAGCGCGGCACGGGCCGCGACGGGATCGGTGAGATCGATGCCGCCGATGGACAACGCGCCGGCCTGTGGATAACGCGGGCCGACCGCGCGGTCGAGCAACGCGACCTGCCAGCCAGCCTCGGCGAATGCCTGGCCGACCACGCTGCCCAGATGGCCGAAGCCGCCGGTGATGGCGACGATCCTGTTCATGCTGCTACCTCGTGACGGTGGGAGAGGCGTTCTTATAGGGGTAGCAGGGGTTGCGCGAAAGGTCGCAGGCGCCAGATGAGGGGACGGATCGGGACGGGGTTTCCAGGTCAGAATCTGGCGCTGGGCGATGCCCTCTCCCCAACCCTCTCCCTGAAGGGAGAGGGTGTTACAAGCCGACGCCGGACCTCATTACTTCACCAACCGCGCATCCAGGCTGTTCTGCGCCAGCCGCTGCGCCTGCTCCCGCGTCATCCCCAGGTGCTCGTGCAGGGCCTGGAAGTTCTCGGTGACGTAGCCGCCGAAGTAGGCTGGGTCGTCCGAGTTCACCGTCACCTTCACGCCGCGTTCGAGCATGTCGAGGATGTTGTGCTCGCGCATGTGGTCGAACACGCAGAGCTTGGTGTTGGACAGTGGGCAGACGGTCAGCGGGATCTGCTCGTCGATGATGCGCTGCATCAGCCGCTCGTCCTCGATGGCGCGCACGCCGTGGTCGATGCGCTCGATCTTGAGCAGGTCCAGGGCTTCCCAGATGTACTCCGGCGGGCCTTCCTCGCCAGCGTGGGCGACGGTGAGGAAGCCTTCGCTGCGGGCGCGGTCGAACACGCGCTGGAACTTGCTCGGCGGGTGACCGACTTCGGAGCTGTCCAGGCCGACTGCGACGAAAGCGTCGCGGAACGGCATGGCCTGGTCGAGGGTCTTGAACGCCTCTTCCTCGGACAGGTGGCGCAGGAAGCTGAGGATCAGGCCATGGCTGATGCCCAGTTGTTTCTCGCCATCCTTGAGCGCGCCCTGGATGCCACGCAGCACCACCTCGAAGGACACGCCGCGGTCGGTGTGGGTCTGCGGGTCGAAGAACGGCTCGACGTGGATGACGTTCTGCGCCTTGCACTTCTGAAGGTACGCCCAGGTCAGGTCGTAGAAATCCTGCTCGGTGCGCAGCACATCGGCGCCAGCGTAGTAGAGGTCGAGGAATTCCTGCAGGTTGTTGAACGCATAGGCCTTGCGCAGGCTCTCGACGTCGCCCCAGGGCAGGGCGACCTTGTTGCGCTCGGCCAGGGCGAAAAGCAGCTCGGGCTCCAGCGAACCCTCCAGGTGCAGGTGCAATTCGGCCTTGGGCAGGGCATTGAGCCAGTCGTACATGGTGAGTTCTCGTTATCCAGGCAATCGGCAAATTATCGCACGGCCCGGCGAGGATGCAGGCGAACTTGCCGATGATGGGCAGCACAACCCACGTGGGCCGCGTCCCGCTGTGGTCCGGCGGCGGCTGGTGCGGTCATCGGGCATTGCCTAAGATGGCGCACTCGCCTCTTACGGAATGGACATCCCCCTCAATGTTGCGCGCGCTCAAAGACGAAAAATTCCTCCTCCTCGCCCTACTGGTGGCGATTGCGGTCTACCCGCTGGAGCACAGCCTGCTGGGCGGCGGCAAGATGCTCGCGGGGATCACGGCCACGGCCTTGCTGGCGGTGATCATCGGCGTTTCGCTGCGCGTGGCGCATCACGCCGAGATCCTCGCGGAGAAGGTCGGCGAACCCTACGGCACGATGATCCTGACCCTGGCGGCGGTGCTGGTGGAGGTGGTGATCCTGGCGATCATGATGAACCACAACCACTCGCCGACGCTGGCCCGCGACACCATCTACGCCGCGGTGATGCTCGACATGAACGGCATCCTCGGCCTCGCCGCACTGCTGGGCGGCCTCAAGCACGGCGAGCAGTCGTACAACGACGACTCGGGCAAGACCTACGTGACCATGATCCTCACCGCCGTGGGCATCTCCATGGTGGTGCCGGAGCTGATCCCAGCCGAGCAGTGGAAGCTCTACTCATTCTTCACCATCGGCTGCATGGTCATGCTCTACGCGCTGTTTCTGCGCATGCAGACCGGCCAGCACAGCTACTTCTTCAGCTACAACTACGCCACCCACGGCGAGCACGGCGAAGGCCACGAGGCCCCCGGCAGCAGCAAGCAGTCCATGGGCCTGCTGGTGGTTGGCGTGGTGCTGATCGGCGCGCTGGCCGAGGTGATGTCCAAGGCCCTGGACGTCGGCCTGGAAGGCAGCGGCGTGCCGCCCATCGTGCCGGCGCTGCTGGTGGCGGCGATCTCCGCCAGCCCGGAAATCCTCACCGCCCTGCGCGCCGCCATGGCCAACCGTATGCAGCCGGTGGTCAACATTGCCCTGGGCGCCTCGCTGTCCACCGTGATCCTCACCGTGCCGGTGATCGAGGCCCTCGCGCTGTTCAAGGGCCAGCCGATCCAGATGGCGATGACCCCGCTGCAGACCGGCATGATGTTCATCACCCTGATGGTCGCCGGCTACAACCTGCATGACGGCAAGACCAACGCCATCGAAGGCATGACCCACTTCGTGCTGTTCGCCACCTTCCTGATGCTGTCGTTCATGGGACTCTGAGCATGCTCAAGCTGTACCTCGCCGGCCCCGACGTATTCCTCCCCGATGCCTTCGAGCAGGGCGAGCGGCTCAAGGCCCTGTGCGCCGAATTCGGCGTGCAGGGGCTCTACCCGCTGGATCATTCGGTGCCGGCGGGCATCGTCGAGCCAGTGGCGCAGGCGCGCTGGATCTACCAGGCGAACCTCGACCTGATCCGCCAGGCCGACGCGGTGCTGGCCAACCTCAACCCCTTCCGCGGCGCCGAGCCGGACAGCGGCACGGCGTTCGAACTGGGTTACGCGGCCGCACTGGGCAAACCCCTGTTCGGCTACATCGACGAAGGCGGCAACTGCGCGGAACGCCTGCCCTGTGAATGGCACGGCGAAGAGCCCGGCCGCGACCGCGACGGCAACCAGATCGAGGGCTTCGGCCTGCCGCTGAACCTGATGCTCGGCGTGCCGGCGAAGATTGCCGTGGGCGGGGCGCGGGAAGCGCTGGAGTTGCTGCGCAAGGAGCTGACGGGTCACCTTTAGGAGCGGTTATCGCTCGCGAACGGATTCCTCGGCGACTCCGCTGCGGGGGCGCTTCGCGAGCAAGCTCGCTCCTACCAAGAGCCAATCGCCGGAAACAAAAAACGCGCCCTCGGGCGCGTTTTTCATTGGCTCGCAAGGACCGTTAGCGACGCCCCTCGAGCTTGAAGAAGAACACCTTGGTCGCCTGGCGGGCGACGATCCGGCCGCCGCTGACGCGGGGCTCAAAGCGCCACTTGTCCATGGCATCGCGCACGGCGTTGTCGAACATGCGCGGTGGCGTGGACTCCAGCACCTGGATGTCGGCGATGCGACCATCGCTGGTGATGGTGAACAGCACCTTCACCCGACCTTCGATGCCACGGTTCAGGGCCATGCGCGGGTAGACCGGCGGGTCCATGCGCAGCGGCTTGATGTCGCTGTCGTTGAGGCTGCCAGTGGGCAGGCCGGCGGGGCCTTGCGAGCCGGCTGGTGCGGCCTGGGCGCCCTCGGTGAACTGGCCAACGGTAGGCGCAGCGGGCGGCGGCGGGGCGGCCGGGGTCGGCGGCGCGGCAGCTTCCTCGGCGGGCTCCGGGTCAGGCTCGGGCTTGGGTTTCGGCTTGGGCTTGGGCTTGGGCGACACCTTGGGCACGGCCTTCTCGACCGGCTTTGGTTTGGGCTTGGGCTTCTCTACCGGCTTGGGCGGCTCGATGGGCTTGGGGGGCTCGGGTTCCGGCGGCGGGGGAGTCGGCGCGGCGGCGGGCGGCTGCTGCACCGGCTCAGGCTTGGGCGGCAGGGTGACGACACTGACCTGCATGGCCTTGGGCATCTCGCCAGCGCCCAGATTCAGTTCAGCCGGCGTGGGCACCACCCAGATCAGCGCGGCGACGATCGCCAGATGCAGGCCGATGGCCAGACCGGAGGACTTCCACCAGCCACCGGGAGGCGGCGGCTGGTCGCCGTCTTCCACGCCTTCGACCGGCGCGGCGTAGGGAATCAGGACTTCTTCGGTCGCCACTTCCTCGTCACGGCGAGGACCCGCACAGCTGACGAGTCTCAGGCTGGCCTCATTGGCGCGCTGGGCGTTCACGCTGGGCAAATGGGCGCCGTCATCCGCCGTGGCGGAAGTGAACAGCTGTTCCTCAGCGTCCACGGCAGGACTTGCGTCCGCCGCTTTGCGCGGTTGGGGTAACGACATGAAAAAGCCTGCGGGAAGAGTTCACGAAGCAATATCTTCTGATAATTATTATCATTCACTCGCTCCGGGAGGGCAACCTTATCTGTCAGATGGGTGCAATCGCGCAGCGAAAAAGACCGTCCTGCAGCACCTGTGGATCAAGTTCAGTGGCCAGGATCAGCTCTATACGGCTGTCCTTGCGCCACGCGCTTGGCGTCCACGGCGCCGGACCAACGGTACGGTTGCAGGCCAGCCAGGCGTCCTCGCCGTGCAGCACCGCCTTGGCCCGCAACAGGCCGGGAAGCCCGGCCAGCCAGGCGTCAATCTCGGCCGTGCGGAAGCGCCAGTCACGGTGGAAGCGCCAGCCGACCGCCTGTCGGCCCTCTTCGACGCGTACCTGGCGCAGCGGCGAGTCACGGCGCAACAGCATCGCCGGTTCGGTGGACGAAGCGCGCTGCGGCAAATCAGCACTCGCCGCTTCAATCGGCGTACTCGGCAGCTCGCCCAGCGGCAGGCGGCCGCGGGTCGTCCAGCGCAACGGCACCTCCGGCAAACGCGCCGCCAAGACCGCACGCGCTCCGTCATCCAGCGCTTCGGACTTGTTCATCAGCAGCAGCGATGCTTCGCCCAGCGCCAGGCGCTGCGCCTCGGGCAGCGGCTGCCCGGCAGCCAGTGCGGCGGCATCGAGCACCATCACCAGTGGCTGCACCGCCAGTACACCCTCCCATGGCGCGCCGCGCAGTTGCGCCAGCAGTTGCGCGGGATGGCCCAGACCGGAAGGCTCGATGAACACGCGATGCGGCCTGGCCTTGCGCAGCAGCCGGCCGAGGCCGACCTGGAACGGCGCGCCATTCACGCAGCACAGGCAGCCGCCAGCGACTTCGCCCAGGGCGATGCCGTCTTCGTCGCGGGACAACAGCGCGGCGTCCAGGCCGACCTGGCCGAATTCGTTGACCAGCACGGCCCAGCGCTCACCCGCCGGGCGTTGCGCCAGCAGGTCCTGCAGCAGGCTGGTCTTGCCCGCCCCGAGGGGGCCGGCGATGAGATGAGTCGGGATCTGCTTCAACATTCGCCCATGGTGCCGCCTGACGCTCGCCGGGAAAAGCGCTAGAGTCGCGGCTTTCTTTCGCCAACCCCGGATCGATCATGCGCCTGTTGCTGCCCCTAGCCCTCGCCTGCCTGCCCCTGCTCGCCCACGGCGAAGCCTGCGTGGTGCACACCCAGGGCAAGGACGTCGACGTAAAGGTCTGCCAGCAGAACCGCACCATCCCGGAAAAGCTCTTCCGCGAGGGCTTCTGCCAGCCGCAGCTCAAGGACCAGAAGGTCGAGGTGACCTACGCCGAAAACTGCCCCAGCGGCGCCTTCGGTGTCTGTGAGAACGCCCAGACCCAGGGCGTGCCCTACCGCCAGGACATCCACTACTACGGGGTGGCCAGCGACGCGCGCATCCTCCAGCCCTTCTGCGAACAGCAGAGCAACGGCCACTGGCGCAAACCGCAGTAGCGGTCATCGCCCTGTCACACGGCTCGGGCTTACTGACGTCGGGTACCTCACACCCTCCCGGCCCCCCACGCCGGACATGATCTTGGTGAATTGGGCCGCTCTCCCCGGGTGGCCCATTTTTTTGCCCGCGCGAAACCTCAGCCGAGCCAGTCGAGCGTGAGCAGCAGGCGTCGCTCACCCGGCGCCGGCAGCGGCGAGCGGTGGACGATGCCGCCGCCGAGATTGCCGGCCCATTTCTCGCCCTTGAACAACCCCACGTCGCCGGCGGCCATCTCGCGGATCTCGGCCCGGCTGACCGGTTCGGCGGCCGCATCGCCCAGCCGCGCGCGGGCCATGGCCCACTCCTCCAGCCATTGGCTGGCAGGGCCCGAGTAGGTGGTGACCAGGCGCAGCGGCACGTGATCGACGTGGAAGCGCGGACACATGGCCTTGTCCAGGCTGCGCAGGCGCAAGCCGATACGCTGCGCACCGGTCAGGCAGGCGAAGGCTTCGGCCAGCCATTGCAGGTCGCTGCGAAACAGTGTGCAGCCGTCGAGCATGGCGTACTGGCGCAGTAGGTCGCCCAGTTCGACGCGCTCATCGACCACCTCGAGGCTCTGCGTGAGGTCCAGCGCCTGGGTCCCCAGCCAACCGGCGAAGCTGCTGATTTCCGGGTACAGCGTGCGTTGCCAGACGGCCAGGTTGACGTCTTCCTTGAGCACTTCGGCGAGCACCTGCGGATCGTCGCTGAGCACCTGGCGCGGCCAGACCGGGGTTTCGAGGGCGAGCATCAGGCGCCGGCCTCCCAAGGTTCGAAGGGATCGGGCAGACGCTTCCAGGCGGTGGTACCGGCGGCCATCTCTTCATCGTCCAGCAGGCAATGGTCCAGCTCGGCGAACAGCTGCGGGAAGTCCAGGTTCTGGCCGATGAACACCAGTTCCTGACGGCAGTCGCCGCTGTCTTCGCGCCAGTGGCGCAGCACACCCTGCAGCTCGGTGGTGTCCTGCGGCCAGTGCTCGCGCGGGACGAAGCGCCACCAGCGCCCGGCCAGGCCGTGGCGCATCAGGCCGCCGGCCTGGGACCAGCTGCCGGCCTCGCGGTAGCGGCTGGCGAGCCAGAAGAAGCCCTTGGAGCGCAGCAGACGGCCATTGCTCCAGGGCTGGGCGAGGAAGTCGTGGAAGCGCTGCGGGTGGAAGGGCCGGCGCGCCCGGTAGACATCCGAGGAGATGCCATAGGCTTCGGTCTCCGGCAGGTGCTCGCCGCGCAGCTCCTTGAGCCAGCCCGGCGCCCGCTCGGCGCGCTGGAAGTCGAAACGGCCGGTGTCGAGGATGCTCGCCAGCGGCACCTGGCCCATCACCATCGGCCGGATATCGGCGTCCGGGTTGAGCCGGCGCAGGATCGCCAGCAGCTCATCACGCTCGGCGCTGCCGATCAGGTCGATCTTGCTCACCAGGATCACGTCGGCGAACTCCACCTGTTCCACCAGCAAGTCGCTGAGCGAGCGCTCGTCGTCCTCGCCGAGGGTTTCGCCGCGCTCGGCGAGGCTGTCGGCGCCCTGGTAATCGGCAAGGAAGTTCAGCCCGTCGACCACCGTGACCAGCGTGTCCAGCCGCGCCAGGTCGGACAGGCTGCGGCCCTGCTCGTCGCGGAAGGTGAAGGTCTCGGCCACCGGCAGCGGTTCGGAGATGCCGGTGGATTCGATCAGCAGGTAGTCAAAGCGACCTTCGCTGGCGAGGCGGCTGACCTCTTCCAGCAGGTCCTCGCGCAGGGTGCAGCAGATGCAGCCGTTACTCATCTCCACCAGGCGTTCCTGGCCACGATTGAGGCTGACATCGCGCTGCACCTCGCGGCCGTCGATGTTGATTTCGCTCATGTCATTGACGATGACCGCGACCTTGAGGTTCTCGCGGCTCTTCAGCACATGGTTGAGCAACGTGCTCTTGCCGGCGCCGAGGAAGCCGGACAGCACGGTAACGGGTAGTGGCGCTCTGGCGGATGTATTCAGGGGGCTGTTCACGGGTGGGCTCCAGAAATTCAGGCTACGCGGACGTGCAGTTCGCGCCGTTCCTGGCGCTCCTTGGCCTCGATGCACAGCGAGGCGGTGGGGCGCAGCAGCAGGCGGCGCAGACCGATAGGTTCGCCGGTTTCCTCGCACCAGCCGTAGCCGCCCCGCGCCAGGCGCTCCAGCGCCTGGTCAATCTTGTCGAGCAGCTTCTTCTCGCGCTCCAGCAGGCGCAGTTGCCACTGG
Source organism: Pseudomonas sp. PDM18 (assembly GCF_014852585.1). Lineage (GTDB taxonomy): Bacteria > Pseudomonadota > Gammaproteobacteria > Pseudomonadales > Pseudomonadaceae > Pseudomonas. Next base: position 252,675 of record NZ_JACVBX010000005.1, read on the forward strand.
CGCGACTCTTCGCGGCTGGCGACATCGGCTTCGTCGCTGGCCCGCTCGGTGTCCTGCAGCGCCTGGAATTCCTCCTCGATACGCCCCTGCAACTCGTCGCGCTGGCCTAGCAGCAGTGCGCGGAAATAGCCCTGTTGCGCCTCGCTCATGTAGGCCTCGGCGGGCTGGGCGAGCAGTTCCTGTTCGGTCATGACCGTCTCCGGGTGGGGAGTGATCTTTTATGTTATATTATAACCTTTCGCACTCGACAATACCCTGCCGACGTGAGATATCGAAACCCTGCTGCACCCACCTCCCGAGACCTCCGATGCTGCGCCTCGCCCTGCTGCTCTGCCTGTTCGCTCCTTTCGCCCAAGCCAGCGGGTCCGCGCCACTGCCTTTCCCCGGCGAGGAACCGGCGCGCTGCGCCTGGTCGGCTTCGGTGCTGGCCTGCATGGACGATTCGGGGAATCTCTACAGCGTCGCCACCCAGGGCCACGACACCTACCTGCGCGGCTTCGAGGCGAGCAGCGGACGACGCTGGGCGCAGACCGGCACGCGCTACGGCAGCCTGACCTTCTTCAGCGGAGTGACCAGCGATGGTCAGGTGTGGGTCGGCACCAGCCGCGGCATCGGCTGGACCAACATCAGCCGCTTCAGCAGCTCATCGGGTGACAGCGCGCGCCTGACCTGCGGCCGGGTCAGTGGCTGCAAACAGCACGAACGCTGACGAGCCCATTGCGGGATCGCCGGGAAGTAAATACGTTATATTATAACAATTGCCGACCGTGACCCGCCCATGACCGCCCTGCTCCCCGATATCGCCTGCCAATCCGCCCGCCTGCCCATCCCGCTCGACTGGGTCGGCATGCAAGGCATCGCCGTGCCGCTGCGTATCGCGGGCGAGCGCGTTGCCGCCCATGCCGACGCCGGGGTCAGCCTCGACGAAGCCGAAGCGCGCGGCATCCACATGTCGCGGCTGTACCTGGCGCTGGAGGCGCTGGCAGACACGGAGCTCTCACCTGCGCTGCTACGCGACCTGCTCCGGCAGTTCCTCAGGAGCCACGCGCAGCTTTCCCGGCGCGCCAGCCTGACGCTGCGTTTCGAACTGCTGTTGCGGCGCCCGGCGCTGGTCAGCCCGCTGAGTGGCTGGAAGCGTTACCCCTGCGAGATCCACGCGCAGTTGGAGGGCGATGCGCTGCAACTGGAGTTGTGCCTGAGCCTGTCCTATTCATCGACCTGCCCGTGCTCGGCAGCCCTGGCGCGCCAACTGATCCAGGAGCGCTTCGACGCCGACTTCACCGGCCGCCCACTGAAGGCCAGCGAGGTTCGCGCCTGGCTCGGCAGCCCGCAGGGCATAGTCGCCACGCCGCACAGCCAGCGCAGCGAGGCACAGCTGAACCTGCGGCTCGACCCGGCCGCGCAGGCATTCGCTTTCAGCGCGCTGATCGACCACGCCGAAGACGCCCTCGGCACCGCCGTGCAGACGGCAGTGAAGCGCGCCGATGAACAGGCTTTCGCCTTGGCCAATGGGCAGAACCTGATGTTCTGCGAGGACGCCGCACGCCGGTTGCACCAGGCGCTGTTGCAGCGCGAAGAGGTGTCGGGCTTCGAGGTACGCGTAGTGCATGCGGAAAGCCTGCACGCCCACGATGCAGTGGCGGTGAGTCGCTGGGGGCGCGACTAAGCGTTCAGGTCGAGCGCCAGACGAATCTGGTCGCGGCACTGGATGCCGTTCTCGTAGATCGGCTCGGGATAATGCCGTACGAAGTGATCCGCCTCGATACCAACGATGCGGAAGCCCAGGCGCTGATACAGGCCGAGCTGCGCCAGGCTGGAGTTGCCGGTGGCGATGGTCAGGCGCTGCAGGCCGGCCTCGCGGGCCTGCTCGATGGCCGCCAGCAGCAGGCGTCGGCCCAGGCCGCGCTCCTGCCATTCGTCCTCGACCGCCAGGCTGGTGATCTCGGCGACGCCGGGCTCGCGGGGAGTCAGCGTTAGTACGCCGCGTACGGAGTCCGCCTCGTTCAGCGCCAGCAGTCGGGAGTCGGGCAGGTAGCTCTCGATCTGCTCGCGACTGGGATCGGCCTTGAGCAGCAGCGACCAGGGCGCCTGCGTGGGCGAGAGTTCGACGAGAGTCAGGTCCGGAAAGAAATTCACCATGATTCATCTACCAAAGAGTCAGTGGGGACAGGGGGTTTATCTTCCCTCGCCCCTGGATGCAAGACTTTTGCTCCGCACCGGAAAGGCATCGGGCGCGGCAAGCCGGCCCGATAGCAATCCCCGAACAGGCTCAGGCGTAGATGTCGCGGCGACTCCAGGGCACTTCGTGGCCGCCATCAGTGTGCGGCTTGCTGGCGAGAATCTGGTGCAGGTTGATCCAGCCCTTCTTGAAACCATAGGCGCAGCCGGCGAGGTACAGGCGCCAGATGCGCAGGGCCTGGTCGGGTACCAGTTTTGCCGCCTCGTCCAGCCTCGCTTCGAGGTTGGCGCTCCAGAAGTCCAGGGTGCGCGCGTAGTGCAGGCGCAGCCCTTCGACGTCGACCACCTCCAGTCCCGCCTCGCTCATACGCGCAATAGCCAGGGACAGGTGCGGCAGCTCGCCGTGAGGGAATACGTAGCGGTCGATGAAGTCACCCGCGCCGCGCCCGACCGGACGGCCGTCGGTATTACTGGAAGTGATGCCGTGGTTCATCACCAGCCCGCCCGGCCGCACCGCGTCGTACAGGTGCTGGAAATAGAGGCCCAGGTTCGCGTGGCCGACGTGTTCGAACATGCCGACGCTGACCACCTTGTCGTAGCGGCCGTCGCGCGGCAGGTCGCGGTAATCGCGTAGTTCCAGGTTCACCTTGCCTTCCAGCCCGTCCGCCTTGACCCGCTCGCGGCCGAGCTTGAGCTGCTCCTCACTCAGGGTTATGCCGTGCACCTCGACGCCGAACTCCCGCGCCGCCAGGCGCGCCAGCCCGCCCCAGCCGCAGCCGACGTCGAGCAGCTTCTCGCCAGGCTTGAGTCGCAGCTTGCGGCACAGGTGGCGCAGCTTGGCCAACTGGGCGGCGGCCAGGTTTTCGTTGCCGGTTTCGTAGTAGGCGCAGGAGTACACCATCTCCGGATCGAGCCAGAGTTGGTAGAACGCGTTGGACAAGTCGTAGTGGTAATGGATGGCTTCGGCGTCGGTGGCCTTGTCGTGGCTTTCGCGCACGTATTCGGCATCGTCGTCTTCATCGCCCAGCGCAGCGCTCAGGGCGTCGGCAGTGGCGATCACTTCCTGCATCGGCCCCTCGATGTCCATGCGGTTCTCGACATAGGCACGACCGAGGATATCGAGGCTGGGGTGGGTGATCTCGGTCAGCAGCGTGGGATCGCGGACAACCAGAGTTACCTGCGGGTCGGGGCCGAGGTCGAAGGCCTGGGCCTCGCCGATGCGGATACGCAGCGGCAACTGCAGGGACAGCAACTCAGAGGGCAGATTGGCTTTCATGCAAACCTCCTGGTCACGGGGCTGAAAAACTATAGACCAGCTACTCCATAGTCTTCCCCTATGGTCCGGTCCGCAAAAAACTATCGGGCTCCACCCCGCCAGCACCCTTGCAGTGGAGTCCGGCGATTGGCGGGACGTTCCAAAAAGAATGCGTCGAACGATAGTTCGCTACGCAAGCGTAGCAGCCGAAATGCCGCGCATCGTTGCCAGCCCCGAGATAGAGCCTTTACTAACCGGCAACGATGACACCGGCGTGACAGATCGTCAGCCGATTGCACTACACTGACGCCCCCTCCGCGTGCATTCCGCGCGGAGGACCTCTGCCGTCCAAGGGGGCTGTCTTGACTACCTTCTCCGCGCCTCGCCCGGCGGTCCGCACCGTACTGGTGGGGCTGATGCTGGCGATCTTCCTCGGTGCGCTCGACCAGACCATCGTCGCCGTATCCCTGCCGGCGATCTCATCAGGCTTCGGCGATTTCGACCTGCTGGCCTGGGTCATCTCCGGCTACATGGTGGCGATGACCATCTCCATGCCGATCTATGGCAAGCTCGGCGACCTCTACGGCCGCCGCGTGCTGATGCTCTTCGCCATCGGCCTGTTCACCGTCGCCTCATTGCTCTGCGGCGCCGCACAGAGCATGGAGCAGCTGGTGCTCGCCCGCGTCCTGCAGGGTATCGGCGCCGGCGGCATGATGTCGGTGAGCCAGGCGATCATCGGCGACATCGTCCCGCCCCGAGAGCGCGGCCGCTACCAAGGTTACTTCAGCAGCATGTACGCGGTGGCGAGCATCGCCGGTCCGGTGCTGGGCGGATTGCTCACCGAGTACCTGTCGTGGCGCTGGGTGTTCCTGATCAACCTGCCGGTGGGCCTGGTCGCCCTCGCGGTGTCGCGCCAGACCCTACGCGGCCTGCCGGTGCCGGGGCGCAAGCCGGTGATCGACTACCTCGGCACGATGCTGATGATCGCAGGCCTGGGCAGCCTGCTGCTGGCAATCACCGAGGTCGGCCAGGGCGCGCGCTGGAACGACCCGCAGATGCTTGCGCTGTTCGTCGCCGCGCTGGTGCTGATCACCCTGTTTGTGCTGCAGGAACGCCGCGCGCCGGAACCGCTGGTGCCGATGCACCTGTTCGGTATTCGAGCGGCCACCCTGAGCTGGCTGATCAGCTTCTTCGCCAGTTTCCAGGTCATCTCGCTGTCGGTGCTGGTGCCGCTGCGCTTCCAGTCGGTGACTGGCGCCGGCGCAGACAGCGCCGCACTGCACCTGCTGCCGCTGGCCATGGGCGTGCCGATCGGCGCGTACTGCTGCGGCCGTCTCACCGCGATCATCGGCCGCTACAAGCCGCAGATCGTCGGTGGCGCGCTGCTGATGCCGCTGGCGATTGCCGGTCTCGCGCTGACGCCGCCCAACTCGTACCTCCTCTCGGGCGTGTGCATGCTGCTCACCGGCATTGCCGCCGGGACGCAGTTCCCCACCAGCCTGGTGGCGGCTCAGAGCGCGGTGGAGACGAAACACCTCGGAGTGGCGACCAGCAATATCACGCTGTTCCGCTCACTGGGCGGGGCGGTAGGGATTGCGCTGATGTCCGCGCTGCTGCTGGCGATGTTGCAGCCGCTGGCAGGCGAAGCGGGTCACGGGCTGTCGGCCAGCGCGCTGCTGGCCAGCCTCAGTGGGGCCGGCCACCAGGCGCAGCGGCTCACGCTGGATGGAGTTTTCGGGCACCTGTTCCTGATCAACGCAGGCTTCGGCGCCCTGGCCCTGCTGATCGCCCTGTCGCTGCCCGACCACGCCCTGCGCGGCCGGGGCAACGACTAGCGCTGCCGGCGCAGGTCAGTCCTCGTCGTTGAGATAGCTGACCTTGCGCAGGTCAGGCAGCAGCAGGCAGACCAGCAGCGCCACGCCGCACATGACCGAAACGTAGATGTAGAACACCTCTTCCATGCCCATGGTCTTCAGGCCCAGCGCGGCGTATTCGGCGGAGCCGCCGAAGATCGCGTTGCCCACCGCGTAGGACAGGCCCACGCCCAGGGCGCGAATCTGCGGCGGGAACATCTCCGCCTTGATCAGGCCGCTGATCGAGGTGTACAGGCTGACGATGGCCATGGCCGCGATGATCAGCACGAAGGCCAGGTACGGGCTGCTCACCGCCTTCAGCGCGGAGAGGATCGGCCAGGTGAAGATCATCCCCAGGGCGCCGAACCAGAGCATCGAGGTCTTGCGGCCGATGCGGTCGGACAGCGCGCCGAACAGCGGCTGCATGCACATGTAGCAGAACAGCGCGAAGGTCATCACGCCGCTGGCCACCTTCGGGTCCATGCCGGCGGTATTCACCAGGTATTTCTGCATGTAGGTGGTGAAGGTGTAGAAGATCAGCGAGCCGCCGGCGGTGAAGCCGAGCACGGTGAAGAAGGCGCGCTTGTGGTGGGTGAACAGCTCGGCGAGCGTGCCCGACTCCTTGCGGTTGAGGTTCGACTCCTTGGCCGTCTCGTGCAGCGAACGGCGCAGGTAGAAGGCGATCACCGCGGTGATGGCGCCGACCACGAAGGGAATCCGCCAGCCCCATTCCTTCAGCTCGTCGGTGGTCAGCAGTTGCTGCAGGACGACCACCACCAGCACGGCCAGCAGTTGCCCGCCGATCAGGGTCACGTACTGGAAGGAGGCGAAGAAGCCGCGCTGGCCCTTGAGCGCCACTTCGCTCATGTAGGTCGCGCTGGTGCCGTACTCGCCGCCCACGGAGAGGCCCTGGAACAGCCGCGCCAACAGCAGCAGAGCGGGCGCTGCGACGCCGATGGTGGCGTAGGTCGGCATCACCGCAATCGCCAGCGAGCCGCCGCACATCATCAGCACCGAGATCATCATCGCGGTCTTGCGGCCCTTCTTGTCGGCGATGCGGCCGAACAGCCAGCCGCCGATCGGGCGCATCAAAAAGCCTGCGGCGAATACCCCGGCGGTGTTGAGCAGTTGCACCGTCGGGTCGTCGGAGGGGAAGAAGGCGTGGGCGAAGTACAGCGCGGTGAAGGCGTAGACGTAGAAGTCGAACCACTCCACCAGGTTGCCCGACGAAGCGCCGACGATGGCAAGGATGCGCGAGCGGCGCTCGTGGGCGGAATATTGCGGTGCGGCAGGTGTGTTCATGGGGATTCTCTTGTCAGTTGGAACAGCGTCCCGTCTTGATGGACGGAAATCCTTCTGCCGTCCGTGCCCGCACCTCGCTCCAGATGCGAAGTTTCCCGGACACAATCAGAAACAGTATAGACACCTCCGATAGCCAGCTAACGAAATCCGCGGGTCGACCAGCCCTTTTGGTTCGAATATCGGACACCGGCGAACGCGCGTTTGTCGTTTCCGATTGACCGGCCACTAGCCAGCTTCTATCGTTGGCCCCGCTCCCGGCCCTGCGGGAGACTTGTCAGGTACCCCTCGCAGGGCCGGAGTCCGACCTTGTCCACAAGACAAGGTCGATTTCCATTCCCCTCGTGTAGCGGCTCAAGCCGCCTGGCCTCGGTGCCCCGTCCATACCCCCGGACGTGCAGGCACCGGGGGAATGTTGATCCGCCCCCTCGCCTTTCCCCCTGAGTTCCCACGCCCTGAAACGAAAAAAGGCCCCCGAAGGGACCTTTCTCCTGACACCTGCGCGCTTATTCCACGGTTACAGACTTGGCCAGGTTACGCGGCTGGTCCACGTCGGTGCCCTTGAGCACGGCGACGTAGTAGGACAGCAGCTGCAGCGGCACGGTGTAGAGGATCGGCGCCAGGCAGTCGTGGATTGCCGGCATGCCCACCACATGGGTGCCTTCGCCATCGCTGATGCCGCTGCCGCCTTCGGCGAAGACCACCAGCTCGCCGCCACGGGCGCGGACTTCCTGCAGGTTGGACTTGAGCTTCTCCAGCAGCTCGTTGTTCGGTGCCACGGTAACCACCGGCATATCGGCATCGACCAGCGCCAGCGGGCCGTGCTTGAGCTCGCCGGCCGGGTAGGCCTCGGCGTGGATATAGGAGATTTCCTTGAGCTTCAGCGCGCCTTCCATCGCCACCGGGTACTGGGCGCCACGGCCGAGGAAGAGGGTGTGGTGCTTCTCGGCGAACAGTTCGCTGATCTTCTCCACCACTTTGTCCATGGACAGGGCTTCTTCCAGGTGGGTCGGCAGGCGGCGCAGCTCGTTCACCAGCTCGGCCTCGACGCCGTCGCCCAGGCGCTTCTGCACCTGGCCGATGCCCAGGGTCAGCAGCAGCAGGGCGACCAGCTGAGTGGTGAAGGCCTTGGTGGAGGCCACGCCGATTTCCGGGCCGGCGTTGGTCAGCAGGGTCATGTCCGACTCGCGCACCAGCGAACTGGTGGCGACGTTGCAGATCGCCAGGCTGGACAGGAAGCCCAGTTCCTTGGCGTAGCGCAGTGCGGCCAGGGTGTCGGCGGTCTCGCCGGACTGTGAAATCGTGACGAACAGGGAGTCCGGGTGTACCGCCACCTTGCGGTAGCGGAACTCGCTGGCAACTTCGACCTGGCAGGGAATGCCGGTCAGGCTCTCCAGCCAGTAACGGGCGACCATGCCGGCGTGGTAGCTGGTGCCGCAGGCGACGATCTGCACGGTGCGCACCTTGGCCAACAGCTCGCGGGCCTGCGGGCCAAAGTTGTCCACCAGTACCTGCTGAGCACCCAGGCGACCTTCCAGGGTGCGCTGCACCACGGCCGGCTGCTCGTGGATCTCCTTGAGCATGAAGTGGCGGTAACCGCCCTTGTCGGCCGCCTCGGCGCCCTCGTGGTAGCGCACTTCCTCACGCTGCACCGGGTTGCCTTTCACGTCCCACAATTGCAGTCCGTCGCGGCGGATTTCGGCGATGTCGCCTTCTTCCAGGTAGATGAAGCGGTCGGTGACCTGACGCAGCGCCAGCTGGTCGGAAGCGAGGAAGTTCTCGCCATGCCCCAGGCCCACCACCAGCGGGCTGCCGCTGCGGGCGGCGAGGATGCGGTCGGGCTGCTTGCTGCTGATCACCGCCAGGCCATAGGCACCGTGCAGTTCCTTGACCACGGCCTTGAGCGCGACGGTCAGGTCGCCCAGCTCACCCAGGCGCAGGTGTAGCAGGTGGGCGATGACCTCGGTGTCGGTCTGTGAGGTGAACTCGTAGCCGCGCGCCTTGAGCATTTCACGCAGGGGTTCGAAGTTCTCGATGATGCCGTTGTGCACCACTGCCACTTCGCCATGGGAGAAGTGCGGGTGGGCGTTGGCCTCGGTGGGCGCGCCGTGGGTGGCCCAGCGAACGTGGGCGATCCCCAGGCGACCGAGCAGCGGCTGCTCCTCGAGGGCCTGCTCCAGGCTGGAAACCTTGCCGGCGCGGCGGCGGCGGTCCAGCGCACCGTCAGCCTGGATCACCGCCACACCGGCGCTGTCGTAGCCACGGTATTCCAGGCGCTTGAGGCCTTCGACGAGGATCGGGGTGATATTGCGCTCGGCGATGGCGCCTACGATTCCACACATGGCTTGGCTCTCCTGTCAGTCTTCGCAGCGCGCGCGGATCACTTTCACGCCGCGCGCCTGGATCAGTTCGAACGCTTCATCGCTCAGGCGTTCGTCGGTAATCAGGGTCTGGACGCTGCTCCAGGGCAGCTCCAGGTTGGGAATGCGCCGGCCCAGCTTGTCGGACTCGGCCATGACGATCACCTCACGGGCGACCTCGGCCATGACCCGGCTCAGGCCCAGCAGTTCGTTGAAGGTCGTCGTGCCACGCTCAAGGTCCAGCCCGGTGGCGCCAATGAACAGCTGATCGAAATCGTAGGAGCGCAGCACCTGTTCGGCCACCTGGCCCTGGAACGACTCCGAGTGCGGGTCCCAGGTACCCCCGGTCATCAGCAGCACCGGTTCGCGCTCCAGCTCACGCAGGGCATTGGCCACACTCAGGGAGTTGGTCATCACCACAAGGCCGGGCTTGCGGCCAAGCTCCGGGATCAGCGCGGCGGTAGTGCTGCCGCTGTCGATGATGATCCGCGCGTGCTCACGGATGCAGGCGGCCGCGGCGCGACCAATGGCCTGCTTGTAGCGCGACAGCGGCTGGCTCGGCTCGGCGATCAGCTCGTGGGGCATCGGCACGGCGCCACCGTAGCGGCGCAGCAGCAGGCCGTTGCCTTCCAGGGCGGCCAAGTCCTTGCGGATGGTCACCTCGGAGGTGGCGAAGCGGCGCGCGAGATCGTCCACGCTGACTTCGCCCTGTTCGGCGAGCAGCGCCAGGATGTCGTGGCGGCGTTGAGGTGTGTTGCGTTTCGACATGAACGATTAAGTTTCGATTAGAAAGATAATAGATCGAATCAAAACCTATGTTCTTTCGTTCGTCAAGATTTTCCCGCATGAACGGAAGTGCTTCCCTGTAGGAGCGAGCTTGCTCGCTCCTACAGGGAAGGGATGCGATCAGTCGACTTCGAGGCGATTGCGCCCGCCGCGCTTGGCGCGGTACAGCGCCTGGTCGGCGCGTTCGAACACGGCCTCGGCGCGCTCGCCGTCGCGGAACGCCGTCAGACCCGCCGAGCAGGTGATGCTCAGGCGTTCGCCCTTGAAGTGGAACGGGCAGGCTTCGATGGCGCCGCGCAGCACGTCGAGCAGTTGTTGTCCGCCGTCCAGCGGCGTGGCGGGCAGCAGCACGACGAACTCCTCGCCGCCGTATCGTGCGATGAAGTCGGTCTTGCGCACGCGCTTGGCCAGTTCGTTGGCGATGATCTTCAGCACCTTGTCACCCGCGAGGTGGCCGAAGTCGTCGTTGATGCGCTTGAAGTGGTCGACGTCGAGCACCGCCAGCAGCAGGTCACCGCCGTAGCGCTCCCAGCGCGAGACCTCCAGCTCCAGCCGCTCGCTCAATGCGGCACGGTTAGGCAGGCCGGTCAGGGCATCGGTCATGGCCTTCTGGCGCTGGTCCTCGATGTTCGCCTGGAAGTTGCGGGCCTCCTCTTCCATGCTGGTGACGCGGGTCACCAGCGACTGGATGCGCTCGCCCACTTCGCGCTCACGGACTTCGCGCTCCTCGCGGAAGCGGTCCATGGTGCCGACCAAGCCCTGCAGGCGCGACTCGACATTGCGCTTGAGGCCTTCCAGGTCGGTTGCCTCCAGCACGCTTTCCTTCAGGCCGCTGACCTGTTCACGCAGGGTATCGTCCAGGTCGCGGGCGCTGGAGCTGGAGCCACTGTGGTTCTCCTGGACCACCTGCAGGCCGTCGAGGAAGGTGCCCAGGCGTTCATTGAGCTGGTGCAGATAGCCTTCGAACTCGCGCTGGCCGCTGTCATTGAGCGACAGCACCAGGACGCCCAGGTCATCCAGCACCGGCACCAGTTCGTACCAGTTGAGGCTGCCATGGATGCGCGAGCGCAGCTCCTCGGCCTGGATCTGCTGGGCGGCCGGCAGGTGCATCTCGTCCAGCAGGCGCAGCAGGCTCGCCTCGATGTGCGGCGCTACGGCGCTGTAACCGGGCTCCGGGCGTGGCGGCAGAGCGTAGGGATCGTTGGCCTGGCGCGCGTCTTCCGGCGTGCCGAACAGGCCGGGCGGCACCGGCAGGCTGTCGAGCAAGTTGGAATCGTCGTGGACGGCAGACTTCGCTGCGGGCGCCGGAACCATTGCCTCTGCCATGGCAACAGGTTCGGGCAGCGAGGTCGCAGATGGTGCGGCGACGGATTCTGGCGCGAGAGTCGAAGCCACGGCGTCGGCCCGTTCCAAGACGGGCTCGGCAACCGCTTCAGCGCCCACCTGCTCGGCGCGTGCAGGTGCAGGTGCAGGTGCAGGTGCAGGTGCAGGTGCAGGTGCAGGTGCAGGTGCAGGTGCAGCAGGTTGGGCGACAGCGGGCAACGGCTCAACCATCGCTGCTTCGTCGATGGGCGTGGCTTCTAGCGTTGCTGCGGGCGCAGTGGCCACCGATTCCGGTAAGTCTGCGTCGTCGTTGTCCCGGCTGCCGAACAGCCGTTGGAGGAAGCCGGGGCGTTGCTCGCCGCCGCCATTGCCAAAATGGTCCAGCACCTGCCGCTGCAGGCGGCTGAGTTCGGCCAGAAGCGCAGGAAGTTCGCGGGAGGAACTGCCGCGGCTGGGAATGTCCTTGGACAGGCGCTTGAGTGGCTTGCGTACGTCGCCCGGCATGTCCAGTGACAACAGTTGTTGCGACAGCTGGCTGAGCGCGGCGATGTTCTGCTCGACGCGCTGCTGGCGGCGCTGCTCGGAGTCGAGCACGGCCTTTTCCAGCTGCGGGATCAGGCGCGACAGGCCGGCGTCCATATCGTCGCGGCGCAACACTTCGCGCAGCTCCTTCATGCAGGCGTCCACTGCCTTGTCGCTGCCCTCGGCCGCCAGGCTGCTGCGCACCAGGCCGCGGCGCAGCAGGTCGAGACGGGCATCCCAGCGGCGCTCGAGCTTTTCCTGCTGCTCGAGGTTGTCCAGGTATTTCTGTTTCCAGCGTTGGTCGTCGTCGCGACTCATTCAGGGGCCTCGCCGCGCAAGGCGAGCGACGAGGACGAACGCAGGGCATCCGGCAGGCGGATTTCTACGGCCACGGGCAGGTGGTCGGAAATCGGGTGCGGGAGGACACTGACGCGTTCCAGCGCCAGCTCGGAACTGAGCAGGATGTGGTCCAGGCAGCGCTGCGGGCGCCAACTGGGGAATGTAGCCTCGACCTGCGGGGCGATGAGCTGGAGGTCGCGCAATGGCGAGCTTTCCAGCAGGTCGGTGGCATGGGTGTTCATGTCGCCCATCAGCACGTGGTGGCGGTAGTCCTGCAGCAGCTCGCGAATGTAGGCGAGCTGGCGGGTGCGGGTCCGCGCGCCGAGGGCCAGGTGCATCATCACCACGGCCAGCGCGTCCTTGCCTTCGCCGAAGCGCATGAGGATCGCACCGCGTCCGGGCGGGCCGGGCAGCGGGTGGTCCTCCAGCGCGGTGGGCTGCAGGCGGCTGAGCAGGCCGTTGCTGTGCTGGGCGATGCGCCCGAGATTGCGGTTGAGCTGCTGGTACCAGTAGGGGAAGGCACCGAGCTGAGCCAGGTGTTCGACCTGGTTGATGTTGCCGGAGCGGATGCTGCCGCCATCAGCTTCCTGCAGCGCGACCACATCGTAGTCAAGCAGCAGATCGCCGATGCGCTGGAGATTGCTGGCGCGCCCGGCGGTCGGCAGCAGGTGCTGCCAGCCGCGGGTCAGGTAGTGGCGGTACCTTTCGGTACTGATGCCGACCTGGATGTTGAAGCTGAGCAGGCGAAGCCGGCCGTCGTCGGGCAGACCGGCGGATGTCCCATGGGCGGCATTCACCCGCGGGGCGCAGGCCCCCGCGACACGATCACGAGTCCGCCGGCGCAGCATCGTCTTCGGCCCTTACTGAGCGGCCTTGGCGTCGGCGCGTTCCTTGGCGATCAGCTGGTCAGCCAGCTGCAGCGCCTCGTCCGGGCCACCGGCCGAGCCGATGTCGAAGCGGTACTTGCCATTGACCACCAGGGTCGGCACGCCGCTGATCTGGTAGGCCATCGCCAGTTTCTTGGCCTTTTCGATCTGGCCCTTGATGGCGAAGGAGTTGTAGGTGCTCAGGAACTTGTCCTTGTCCACACCCTGTTCGGCGACGAAGTCAGCCATTTCTTCCGGGGTGGTCAGGGCTTTGGGGTTGTTGTGCAGCTTCTCGAAGATCGAGTGGTGCACCTTCTTCTCCACGCCCATGGATTCCAGGGTCAGGAACAGCTGGCCGTGGATGTTCCACAGGCCGCCGAACATGGCCGGAATACGCACGAAGTGAACGTCGGCCGGCAGCTTCTCGACCCACGGGTTGATGGTCGGCTCGAACGCGTAGCAGTGCGGGCAGCCGTACCAGAACAGCTCCACCACCTCGATCTTGCCGGGCTGGGAGACCGGAACGGCCTGGTTCAGCTCGGTGTAGTTCTTGCCAGCTTCGAAGTCGGCGGCGTTCGCGTTGACGGCGAACAGGCCGGCGAAGGCAAGAGCGGCGGTGAAAATCAGGTTACGCATGGTTCACTCCTTGGCTGAGCGGAACCGCCACGCTGCACGCGGCGGGATGAAGCGGTTTGACCGGAGGGGCCAGACACGGTTCCAGCATTGTAGTGGGGGCGGATGCAAAAAAGGGCGGCCTGAGCCACCCTTTTTTTCGAAGCAGATTTTCGATCTGGCGTTTCCGCCACGAGGGCTGCTTAGTGCAGGCCTTCGATGTAGCTGGAGATCGCGGCAATGTCCTTGTTGGACAGTTTGGCGGCGATGCTGCGCATGATCATGGCGTCGCCGTCGTTGGTGCGCTCGCCTTCGCGGAAGGCGGTCAGCTGCTTGACGGTGTACGCCGCATGCTGGCCACCCAGGTGCGGGAAGCCGGCTTCAGCGTTGCCCTGACCAGCCGGGTTGTGGCAACCGGTGCAGGCCGGCATGCCTTCGGCGAGCTTGCCGCCACGGAACAGGGCTTCACCCTGCGCGACCAGCTTGGGATCGGCGGCGCCGACGCTGCCGTTCTGGCTGGAGAAGTAGGCGGCGATATCTGCCAGGTCCTCATCGCTGAGGTTGGTCAGCAGGCCGGTCATTTCCAGCACGGTACGCTTGCCGTCCTTGATGTCGTGCATCTGCTTGAGCAGGTAACGCTCACCCTGCCCGGCCAGTTTCGGGAAGTTGGGCGCCATGCTGTTGCCATCGGCGCCGTGGCAGGCACCACAAACAGCAGCTTTCGCCTGACCGGCCTTGGCATCGCCAGCGGCGTTCGCCACACCGACAAGACCCAGGGTCAACAGCAGACTCACGATCAATTTGTTCATCAGCTAATCCAATAACGGCTAAGGGTGAAAGAGTAAGGCCTGGGAGTTACTTCGACATCCACTGGATAATTGTCTGGTAATCCTCGGCGCTGCAGTCGGTGCACAGGCCGCGAGGCGGCATCGCGTTGAAACCGTTGGTCACATGTTGCACCAGCGTGTCCATGCCCTTGTCCAGGCGTGGCTTCCAAGCGGCGGCGTCGCCCTTTTTCGGCGCCATTGGCAACTGACCATTGTGGCAGGCGCCACAGGCTCTGTTGAAAACGGCTTCCGGATCCTGGGCCGCCAGGGCGCTGGATGCCAGCGCGGCAACGATGGCTGCGAACAGCAGTTTCTTCATGATTATCCTCATCGCAGGGAACATCCGCGTTCTTGATTGCGCGGACTCCAACGTTCCCGTGTGGCTCGACCCTGGGGGATAAAGCGCACACAAAATCCGCGGCATTATATACTTCAGATGCCCAAACGGAAACGAAACCGCCCCCCGCGACACCGCGTCGCACCCGCCGCGAAGTTACCCATGTCCTCGAATAACGCTACGAAAAACCCGATTCTCGGCCTCTGCCAACAGGCCACTTTCCTCATTTCCGCCGCCAAGGTGAACCAGTGCCCGGAAGACTCCGGCCTGGAAGTCGCCTTCGCCGGCCGCTCCAACGCGGGCAAGTCCAGCGCGCTGAACGCGCTGACCCACGCGAACCTGGCGCGAACCTCCAAGACCCCCGGCCGCACCCAGTTACTGAACTTCTTCCGCCTGGATGACGAACGCCGCCTGGTCGACCTGCCCGGCTACGGCTACGCCAAGGTGCCGATCCCGCTGAAGCTGCACTGGCAGCAGCATCTGGAAGCTTATCTCTCCAGCCGCAATGCGCTAGCCGGCGTGGTGCTGATGATGGATATCCGCCACCCGCTGACCGACTTCGACCGCCTGATGCTCGACTGGGCGCAGGCCAGCCAGCTGCCGATCCACGTGCTGCTGACCAAGGCCGACAAGCTCGCCTACGGCGCGGCGAAGAATGCGCTGCTCAAGACCCGCAAGGAAATCCTCGATGGCTGGGGCGATGTCGCCACCCTGCAGCTGTTCTCGGCGCCCAAGCGCCAGGGCGTGGAAGAGGCGCAGCTGGTCCTGGCCGGCTGGCTGGGGCTGCTGGATGAGGAAGAAGAGGAGGCCGGCGAGGAGGCCTGAGGCCGAATCGCAGGCAAAAAAAACCCCGAGCTTCGTATGGGGAGGGGGAAGTTCGGGGTTTAAGTCCGGACCGCTAGGGCGGGGTCCAGTAATCTGCCAACACTAAACACTGCAAAGGAGCATCGAAGGGCTTCACCAGCCATTCACGAGTTCTGACTCGGCTCTTCGCGGGAAAGTTCAGCGGGTCACAAAAGATTTTTTCGGGCCGGCCCCCAAGGGCCTGAACAATCGTGCCAGAAGGCCCGGCTGACGGGCCTTGTGACCGTTCGTCCAGTCGTCAGTGTGCCTCGTCCCAGTTCACCCCGACACCGGCTTCGACGACCAGCGGTACGTCCAGTTCCGCCGCGCCACTCATCAGCGGCCGAATGCCATCACGGACCTGATCCACCAGGTCCTCGCGCACTTCCAGGACCAGTTCGTCGTGTACCTGGAGGATGACGCGGGCATCGATGGCGCTTTCCTGCAGCCAGTTATCCACAGCCACCATCGCGCGCTTCATAATGTCCGCGGCCGTGCCCTGCATCGGCGCGTTGATCGCCGTGCGCTCGGCGGCCTTGCGCATGGCGCCGTTCTTCGAGGCGATTTCCGGCAGGTACAGGCGACGGCCAAAGAGGGTTTCGACGAAGCCCTGCTCGGCGGCCTGGGCGCGGGTGCGCTCCATATAGGCCAGCACGCCCGGGTAGCGGGCAAAATAGCGGTCGATGTAGGCCTGGGCCTCCTTGCGCTCGACGCCGATCTGCTTGGCCAGGCCGAAGGCGCTCATGCCGTAGATCAGGCCGAAGTTGATCGCCTTGGCGCTGCGGCGCTGATCGCCGGTCACCTCATCCAGCGGCACGCCGAAGACTTCGGCGGCGGTGGCACGGTGCACGTCGCGGTCGTGGCGGAAGGCGTCCAGCAGGCCTTCGTCCTTGGCCAGGTGGGCCATGATGCGCAGTTCGATCTGCGAGTAGTCCGCCGCCAGCAGCTTGTAGCCCTTGGGCGCAACGAAGGCCTGGCGGATGCGCCGGCCTTCGGCGGTGCGGATCGGGATGTTCTGCAGGTTCGGGTCGCTGGAGGACAGTCGACCGGTCGCCGCCACAGCCTGGTGGTAGCTGGTGTGGATGCGCCCGGTGCGCGGGTTGATCTGCTCCGGCAGCTTGTCGGTGTAGGTGCTCTTGAGCTTGCTCAGCGAGCGGTACTGCATGATCACCTTGGGCAGCTCGTAATCCTGCTCGGCCAGCTCGGCGAGGACGGCCTCGGCGGTGGACGGCTGGCCGGTGGCGGTCTTGGACAGCACCGGCAGGCCGAGCTTTTCATAAAGGATGGCGCCCAGCTGCTTGGGCGAGCCGAGGTTGAACTCCTCGCCCGCCAGCTCGAAGGCCTGGCGCTGCAGCTCAACCATCTTCTCGCCCAGTTCGACGCTCTGCTTGCCCAGCAGATTGGCATCGACCAGCGCGCCGTTGCGCTCGATGCGCGCCAGCACCGGTACCAGTGGCATCTCGATTTCGGTGAGGACTTTCGCCAGCGACGGGATAGCCTCCAGCTTCTGCCACAGGGTCTGGTGCAGGCGCAGGGTCACGTCGGCGTCTTCGGCGGCGTAGGGGCCGGCCTGTTCGAGGGCGATCTGGTCGAAGGTCAGTTGCTTGGCACCCTTGCCGGCGATGTCCTCGAAGCGGATGGTGCTGTGGCCCAGGTACTTGAGCGCCAGGCTGTCCATGTCGTGACGGGTCGCGGTGGAGTCCAGCACGTAGGATTCGAGCATGGTGTCGAAGGCGACGCCCTGCACGGCGATGGGCGTCGAGGCGTTGGCCAGGACGTTCATGTCGTACTTGGCGTGCTGGCCGACCTTGCGCTTCTTCGGATCCTCCAGCAGCGGCTTGAGAGCCTGGAGTACCGCGTCGCGGTCCAGCTGCGCCGGCACGCCCATGTAACTGTGGGCCAGCGGCACGTAGGCGGCTTCGCCCTCCTTGACCGCGAAGGACACGCCCACCACCTGAGCCTGCTGCGGGTCGAGGCTGGTGGTCTCGGTGTCGAAGGCGATCAGTTCGGCGGCTTCCAGCTTCTTCATCCAGGCGTCGAACTGCGCTTGCTCCAGGACGATCTCGTAGTTCTTCTGCGCTGCCGCCGCCGGAGCCTCCTCCAGCGCCAGCTGCGGGCTGCCGGCCTTGGCTGCCTCGCGCTGCAGTTCATCCAGCCCGGTCTTGAACTCCAGGGTGCGATACAGCTCGGCCAGGGCCTCGCGGTCCGGCTCGCCGGGGTGCAAGGCATCGATCTCGATGTTCAGTTCGACATCGCACTTGATCGTGGCGAGCTGGTAGGACAGGTAGGCCATGTCCTTGTGCTCTTCGAGCTTGGCCGGCAGGCCCTTGGCGCCGCGAATCGGCAGTTCGGGCACCTTGTTCAGGCTGGCGTAGAGCACATCCAGGCCGCCACCGACGCCGGTGAGCAGGCCAAGGGCGGTCTTTTCGCCGACTCCGGGCACGCCGGGGATGTTGTCGACCTTGTCGCCCATCAGCGCCAGGTAATCGATGATCAGCTCAGGACCGACACCGAATTTCTCCTTAACGCCATCCACGTCGAGCGAGCTACCGGTCATCGTGTTGACCAGCGTAATGTGCCCGTCGACCAGCTGCGCCATGTCCTTGTCGCCGGTGGAGATCACTACCGCCCGGCCGCCGGCCGCGCTCTGTCGGGCCAGAGTGCCGATCACGTCGTCCGCTTCCACGCCCTCCACGCAGAGCAAGGGCAGGCCGAGGGCGCGCACGGTAGCGTGCAGCGGCTCCACCTGCACGCGCAGGTCGTCCGGCATCGAGGGGCGATTGGCCTTGTACTCGGCGAACATCTCATCGCGGAAGGTCCCGCCCTTGGCATCGAATACCACTGCGAAGGGGCTATCCGGGTATTGCTTGCGCAAACTCTTGAGCATGTTCAGCACGCCCTTCACCGCTCCCGTGGGCATGCCGGTGGAGGTCATCAGCGGCGGCAGGGCATGGAAAGCGCGATACAGGTAGGACGAGCCGTCCACGAGGACGAGGGGTGCTTGGCTCATGAGGGGAATCAACCTTTTCAGAAGGGCTCGGGCTAAAATGTCCGTAGCCAATTCGACAAAGGGACAAGGTTATCATGCGTACGTTGAACCGCCTGTTGCTCGCCGCGCTGCTGGGTCTTGGCGCAAGCTCCGTCATGGCGGCGGACGATGCCCCGACGCCGGAACCGGATGTGACCATCCGCCAGGAAGGCGACAAGACCATCCAGGAATACCGCGTGAACGGATTCCTCTACGCCATCAAGGTCGTGCCCAAGCACGGCAAGCCGTACTTCCTGGTGCGCCAGGACGGCAGCGACGGCAACTTCATCCGCTCGGACCAGCCCGACAAGCTGATTCCGCAGTGGCAGATCTTCAGCTGGTAAACCTTCCCCTCCACGACGCTCCAGAGGATTGAGCATGTCGGTATTCACACCTCTGGAACGTCCGGTCCTGGAAGACTTCCTCGCCCCCTACGGCCTCGGCCGCCTGCGGGACTTCCGCGGCATTGCGGAAGGCTCTGAGAACAGCAACTTCTTCGTCAGCCTGGAGCAGGGCGAATTCGTCCTGACCCTGGTGGAGCGCGGCCCGGTGCAGGAGATGCCGTTCTTCATCGAACTCCTCGACGTCCTGCACAAGGCCGACTTGCCCGTGCCCTACGCCCTGCGCACCAAGGATGGCGAGGCGCTGCGCCAGCTCGAAGGCAAGCCGGCGCTGCTGCAACCGCGCCTTGCCGGCCGTCACGAACGCTCGCCGAACAACCATCACTGCCAGGAGGTCGGCAACCTGCTGGCACGCCTGCACCAGGCGACCCGCGAGCGCATCATCGAGCGCCCCAGCGACCGTGGCTTGAGCTGGATGCTGCATGAAGGCGAGGCGATGCAGTCGCACCTGTCCGGCAACGCCGCGAGCTTGCTGGGCGATGCGCTGGAAGAAATCGCCCGCCTGCTCGCCGAGCAACCGGCGCTGCCGCGCGCCAACTTGCACGCCGACCTGTTCCGCGACAACGTGCTGTTCGACGGCCCGCACCTGGCCGGGGTGATCGACTTCTACAACGCCAGCTCCGGCTGGATGCTCTACGACCTGGCAATCACCGTGAACGACTGGTGCTCGACAGACGACGGCGCCCTCGACGGCCCGCGTGCCCGCGCCCTGCTGGCGGCCTATGCGGCCAAGCGGCCGTTCACCGCGCTGGAAGCTGAGCTTTGGCCGGAGATGCTGCGGGTGGCTTGCGTGCGCTTCTGGCTGTCGCGACTGATCGCCGCCGAGGCATTCGCCGGGCAGGACGTGCTGATCCACGACCCGAGCGAGTTCGAGCGCCGCCTGGCGCAGCGGCAGAAGGTGGGGATTCATTTGCCGTTTGCGTTGTGATTGGCGCAACGCAAATGCTGAACCTGTAGGAGCGAGGGGGACGCCATCGTTATTGCTCGCGAACAGCCCCGCTGCGGAGTTTGTTCGCGAGCATGCTCGCTCCTACAGAAAGGCAGGCCGGTGTGAGGCGGGTAGGGTGAAGATCGAACGGGAAGCCGGCATCCCTGCCGCGGCTCCTCTGCCCAGGGTCAGCCCCGGCCCGGCCATCCATGGCCAGTCGTTCGCCCTTCAAAACGCATGCGTTTTGAGCGAGCTCACCCGCACTTCGAATGCCCACAGTTCAGGCAGGTCGCGCAGCCATCCATCTGCACCACCGCCATGGTGTTGCACTTGCCGCACAGCTGGGCGCCAGCGGGGAAGCCTTCGCCGGGCTCGGCCTTGTTGGTGCCTTGGGCGGCTTCGTAGGCGGCGCGTTTCTCGGCGAGGTACAGGCGCTGTTCCTCGTCCAGCTGCGGGCCTTCCATCAGGCCGATGGCGACCAGGTGGCGCTCCACCACGGCGCCGATCTCGGCGACGATCGATGGCATATAGATGCCGCCGCGCTTCAGGTAGCCGCCACGCGGGTCGAACACCGCCTTCATTTCTTCGACCAGGAAGGTGCAGTCACCGCCCTTGCGGAACACCGCGGACATGATCCGGGTGAGCGCAACGATCCACTGGAAGTGGTCCATGTTCTTGGAGTTGATGAAGATCTCGAAGGGCCGGCGCTGTTCATACGGGGTGTCCGGGTTGAGCACCACGTCATTGATGGTCACGTAGAGCGCATGCTCGAACAGCGGCGACTTGATCTTGTAAGTCGCACCGACCAGCAGCTCCGGCCGTTGCAGGGTTTCATCCA
Organism: Pseudomonas sp. PDM18; assembly: GCF_014852585.1. Taxonomy (GTDB): domain Bacteria; phylum Pseudomonadota; class Gammaproteobacteria; order Pseudomonadales; family Pseudomonadaceae; genus Pseudomonas. The sequence goes on from NZ_JACVBX010000005.1 coordinate 273,270, forward strand.
TCTTCACCACGGCGGCGGCCGCGGCGGCTTCCACACGGGCCTTTTCCTCGGCCACGTCCACCACCTGGAAGCCTTTGATCTTCTGGTTGATCTTGACGCTCATAGCTTTCTCCAGGGGTATCAGTACTTGCCGTAATAGCCTTCTTTCAGGGCGTCGAAGAGGTTGGCGGCGGTATGGATCTCGCCGTCGTATTCCACTTCCTCGTTGCCCTTGAGCTCCACCACGCTACCGTCTTCCAGCTCGAAGCGGTACAGCGTCTTCTCCAGGTCCGACTCCTTCACCAGCACGCCCTGGAAGGCCGCCGGGTTGAAGCGGAAGGTGGTGCAACCCTTCAGGCCCTGGCGCCAGGCATAGCGGTAGATGTCCTTGAAGTCCTCGAACGGGTAGTCGGTGGGGACGTTGGCGGTCTTGGAGATCGACGAATCGATCCACTTCTGCGCGGCGGCCTGGATATCCACATGCTGCTGCGGGGTGATGTCGTCGGCGGTGATGAAGTAGTCCGGCAGACGGTGCTTCTCTTCCTCGGCGCCCGGCACCGCGTGGTTATCCACCTGGTCACGGTAGGCCAGCAGCTCGTAGCTGAAGACCGAGATCTTTTCCTTGGTCTTGCGTCCGGGGCGGATCAGGTTGCGCGAATAATGGTGGGCGAAGCTCGGCTCGATGCCATTGGAGGCGTTGTTGGCCAGGCTCAGGCTGATGGTACCGGTGGGCGCGATGGAGCTGTGGTGGGTGAAGCGCGCGCCGTGCTCGGCCAGTTCCTCGATCAACTGCGGCGCATGCTCGGCAACGCGCTGCATGTAGCGCGAGTATTTGGCGTGCAGCACGCGGCCGGCCACCTTGTCGCCGACCTTGAGGCCATCGGCCTTCATTTCCGGACGCTTGCGCAGCATCTCGGCGGTGACTTCGTATTCCTTCACCAGGGCCGGTGCCGGACCTTTCTCGCGGGACAGCTCCAGGGCCACTTCCCAGCCAACCAGGGCCATCTCACGCGCCACTTCCTCGGTGAACACGCAGGCTTCCGGGCTGCCGTAGCGCAGCTTGAGCAGCGTCAGCGCCGAGCCCAGGCCGAGGAAGCCCATGCCGTGGCGACGCTTGCCGAGAATTTCCGCGCGCTGCTGCTCCAGCGGCAGGCCGTTGATCTCCACGACGTTGTCGAGCATGCGGGTGAACACGCGGACCACTTCGCGGTAGCGTTCCCAGTCGAAGCGCGCGTTGTCGCCGAAGGCGTCGACCACGAAGGTCGTCAGGTTTACCGAGCCCAGCAGGCACGAGCCATAGGGCGGCAGCGGCTGCTCGCCGCAGGGGTTGGTGGCGCGGATCGCCTCGCACCACCAGTTGTTGTTCATCTCGTTGACCCGGTCAATGAGGATGAAGCCGGGCTCGGCGTAGTCATAGGTGGACACCATGATCATGTCCCACAGGTGCCGCGCCTTGACCCGCCCGTAGACCTTGCAGGCGACGCGGCCGTCATCGCCTACCAGGTAGTCGTCATGCAGCGGCCAGTCGCGCCAGACCACTTCCTCGGCGTTCTTCAGGTCGACTTCGTCGCGCTCCTTCTGGTGGATCGGGAACACCAGCGGCCAGTCCTCGTCATCCTCCACGGCGTTCATGAAGCCGTCGGTGATCAGCAGGCTGAGGTTGAACTGGCGCAGGCGGCCGTCTTCGCGCTTGGCGCGGATGAACTCGCGCACGTCCGGATGGCTGACGTCGAAGGTGCCCATCTGCGCGCCACGCCGCCCCCCGGCGGAGCTGACGGTGAAGCACATCTTGTCGTAGATATCCATGAACGACAGCGGCCCGCTGGTGTGCGCGCCGGCGCCGGAGACGTAGGCGCCACGCGGGCGCAGGGTGCTGAATTCGTAGCCGATGCCGCAGCCGGCCTTGAGCGTCAGCCCGGCCTCGTGGACCTTCTCCAGGATATCGTCCATGGAGTCGCGGATGATCCCCGAGACGGTGCAGTTGATGGTCGAGGTGGCCGGCTTGTGCCCCTGGGCGCCGGCGTTGGAAATGATCCGCCCGGCCGGGATGGCGCCGTTGCGCAGGGCCCAGAGGAAGCGCTCGTACCAGTGCTCGCGCAGGGCCTTGTTGGCCTCGACGTCGGCCAGGGCGCGGGCGACGCGCTGCCAGGTCTCGTCGACGCTGCCGTCGATGGGGTCACCGCTCTTGTGCTTCAAGCGGTACTTGCTGTCCCAGATATCCTGCGAGGCAGGCTGCAGGGCGAGAACTCCTGGGTTGGCGCCGCGTTGGCGCGCATCGGTCTTGGCCATCCGGGAAAGAACCTCCTGTCGGTTGGGTGGCAGTCGCAAATGGAGCGCGAGTAGACCCCATATATAGGCATGGATTCCTGATCACCATCAACATCTTGTGTCAGGCAACCTCAAGTAGACACCATAGACAATTGAACGGCGAACGCCGTCAAAGATGCGGAAAGCCGACGATTGGTGGGGAATCAGGGGAGGAAATTACGGGAAATTTCAGGCAAGGAGGGTGCGACGATCAGGCGCGGCAGAAGCGATTACTTGAGCGCTCGATGCATCACGCAAGCATCGAACCTTGTAGGAGCGAGCTTGCTCGCGAACCCGCCTTGCAGCGGAGCATCAGGTCGCCCTGATTCGCGAGCAAGCTCGCTCCTACGAAAGGCAGCAACGTAGGGCGGATAAGGCGGAACGCTTTATCCGCCATCCGAAGCCCATCGGCGAATAACGCCCGAGGCGTTATTCGCCCTGCGATCGGGAAACTCCGGCAGCAGCTCGACTCAGAGCTTCTCCAGGCACCCCGCGAACTCATCCGCCAGGTTGCCCAGCAGCTTTTCGTAACCCTGGGCATCCACCTTCACGCCCACGCCCAGGTCATCCAGTTCGGCCAGGCGCACCGGCAGGCCCTGGCTCAGGGTATCTGCCAGGCGCGGGCGAATCGGCGGTTCGCTGAAGATGCATGACGGGCCGGCCTTCTGCAGCTGTGTGCGCATGGCCGCCACGTGGCGGGCGCCCGGCTGCACATCGGCGGAGACTGCGAACACCCCGGCATGGCGGAGGCCATAGGCTTCCTCGAAGTAGTCGAAGGCCTCGTGGAAGACGAAGAAGGGCTTGCCCTTGAGCGGTTCGATGCGCTGTTTCAGGCGCGCGTCGAGAGTTTCCATGCGCTCATCGAAGGCCTTCAGGTTGGCCTGATAGCGAGTGGCGTTGGCCGGGTCGGCGATGGCCAGGTCCTCGGCCATGCGTGCGGCGATCACCTGGGCATTGGCGGGCAATAGCCACAAATGCGCGTCGATCATGCCGGGCCGGTGATCATGATCATGGCCGGTCTCGTCGTCATGGTCCGGATGGTTCGACTCGCTGAAGTCGGCGAACTTGCGCAGGTGCATGCCGGCCTGGTCCTGTACGGCCACGCTCGGGCCCTTGCGGCTTTCCAGCACCTTGGGCAGGAAGTTTTCCAGGCCCTGGCCGACCCAGTAGAACAACTGGGCATCACGCACGCGGCGGATGTCCGAGGGGCGCAGCGAGTAGCTGTGCGGCGAGGCGCCCGGCGGCAACAACACGTCCGGCGTGCCTTCGCCATCCTGGATGGCGGCGGCGATCAGTTGCAGCGGCTTGATGCTGGTCAGCACGCTGACCTCGGCGCGCACGGGGAGGCTGAGCAGCAGCGCGCAGGCAGCGGTCAGCAGGGCGACGGGACGGAAGGACACGGCGGCACTCACACAGGGGAGACATGAAAGAGTAATATAATAACGTCTCTGAACCCGAGCGTCGCCGCGCATGTACAAGATCGCCCCCAAGACACCCCTCGCCTGCCGTCCGCACGACCACGCCAACTGCGTGGCAAGCGCTCTGGCGGATGCCGATGCGCTGTGCGCCCGGCAGGGAGTTCGTCTGACCGAACTGCGCCGACGCGTGCTGGAGCTGGTCTGGGCGAGCCACAAGCCACTGGGCGCCTACGACATCCTCGCCGTGCTGAGCGAGGAGGACGGCCGCAAGGCAGCGCCGCCGACGGTCTACCGCGCCCTCGACTTCCTCCTGGAAAACGGCCTTGTGCACCGCATCGCCTCGCTCAACGCCTTCATCGGCTGCGCCCACCCTGAACATGCCCATGAGGGCCAGTTCCTGATCTGCCGCGCCTGCCACACCGCCATCGAGCTGGAGCAACCAGCCATCAGCGAGGCCATCGTCGCCGGCGCCAAGGGCGTCGGCTTCGCCGTGGAAAGCCAGACCGTCGAAATCGTCGGCCTCTGCGGCGCCTGCGCTCCCGGCCAGCGGGAGGCGTGATGAGCGACGCCCTGATCCGCCTGCAAGGCGTCGGCGTCAGCTACGCCGGCCAGGCGGTGCTGCAGAACGTCGACCTGACCATCGCCCCCGGCGAGATCGTCACCCTGATCGGCCCCAACGGCGCCGGCAAGACGACCCTGGTGCGCAGCGTGCTCGGCCTGCTCAAGCCCGATACCGGCAGCGTCTGGCGCCAGCCGAAGCTGTCCATCGGCTACATGCCGCAGAAGCTCCACGTCGACCCGACCCTGCCGCTGACGGTGTTCCGTTTCCTGCGCCTGGTCCCCGGCGTGCAGCGCACCCATGCGCTGGATGCGCTGAAGGAAGTCGGCGCAGCGCATGTGATCGACAAGCCGCTGCAAAGTGTCTCCGGCGGCGAGCTGCAGCGCGTGCTGCTGGCCCGCGCCCTGCTGCGCAAGCCGGAGCTGCTGGTGCTCGACGAACCCGTGCAGGGCGTCGATGTCGCCGGGCAAGCCGAGTTGTACCGTCTGATCGGCCGTCTGCGCGACCGCCTCGGCTGCGGCGTGCTGATGGTGTCCCACGACCTGCACCTGGTGATGAGCGCCACCGACAAGGTGGTCTGCCTGAACCGCCACGTCTGCTGCTCCGGGCACCCGGAACAGGTCAGCGGCGACCCGGCCTTCGTCGAGCTGTTCGGCCAGGACGCCCGCAGCCTGGCGGTCTATCACCATCACCACGACCATTCCCATGACCTGCACGGCGAGGTGGTGAAACCCGCCTTCCCGGCCGGCACCCGCTTCACTCCGGTCCACCAGCACGGCCCCGACTGCAACCATGGCTGATTTCCTGCTCAACGCCCTCCTCGCCGGGCTGGCCCTGGCGGTGGTCGCCGGGCCCCTGGGTTCGTTCGTCGTCTGGCGACGCATGGCCTATTTCGGCGACACCCTGTCCCACGCCGCCCTGCTCGGCGTGGCCTTAGGCTTTCTGCTGGATGTCAGTCCGACGCTGGCCGTGACCGTCGGCTGCGTGCTGCTCGCCGTGCTGCTGGTCACCCTGCAACAGCGTCAGCCGCTGGCCGCCGACACCCTGCTCGGCATCCTCGCGCACAGCACGCTGTCACTGGGCCTGGTGACCCTGAGCTTCATGAAGGAAGTGCGCGTCGACCTGATGGCCTACCTGTTTGGCGACCTGCTCGCCGTCAGCCAGACCGACCTCCTGTGGATAGTCGCCGGCAGCGCCCTGGTGCTCGGCCTGATCTGCTGGCTGTGGCGACCGCTGCTGGCGATCACCGTGCATGAGGAACTGGCGCGGGTCGAAGGCCTGCCGGTCACCGCCATCCGTCTCGCGCTGATGCTGCTGATCGCCATCGTCATCGCCGTGGCCATGAAGATCGTCGGCGTGCTGCTGATCACCTCGCTGCTGATAATCCCCGCCGCTGCCGCCCAGCGGCATGCGCGCAGCCCGGAACAGATGGCCTTCGGCGCGAGTCTGATCGGCCTGGTGGCGGTGTGTGCCGGGCTCTCGCTGTCCTGGTTCAAGGACACCCCCGCCGGCCCCTCCATCGTGGTCAGCGCGGCGGCCCTGTTCCTGCTGAGTTTTGTCCTGCCGCGCCGGACGGTGTAGAATTTGGCGATTTTTTGATCAAAAGAGACCCTGACGCATGAAGTCGTTCGTCATCCGCCTGTTCGCGCTGATGGCCATGGCGCTGGCCCTCGCGGCCTGCCAGAGCACCGCGAGCAATCCGCCCAGCAGCAGTGGCTTCGAGACCGAACTGGCCGCCGGCCGTCTGGAATCCGCGCAGCTCGCGCTGGGTTCCGAACAGGAAGACGCCACCCAGCTCGCCGAGCGCCGCAAGCGCCTGGCCGACGCGTACCTTGAGCGCAGCCGCGAAGCGCTGGCCAAGGGCGACGTCAATGGCGCCACCACCGCTCTGACCCGCGCCCGCTCGCTGATGCCTCGCGCCCCTGGCGTCGCCGCCGACGTCAGCGGCCTGCAGAAGCCCGCCGTTCCGGTCGCCCCGGCCGTCCAGCCGAACTGCACGCCCTGAGCCCCACGGGCGCCCGTTCGCGGCGCCCGTTATTTCCTTTTGTTCCGTGCTTAGCTGAACAAAGATTAATCAGCCATAAAAAAGCAGGTTAAAATGCGCGGTTTTGGCTGACCGCCTACGCTCGTTTCCTACGCCTGTTCATCCGACGGCCCTGGCAGCGAGCGGCGCCTCCCCGTACCCACAAGGTTCGCTAAGTGATCGAATTCCACGACGTCCACAAGACCTATCGCGTCGCCGGACGCGATATCCCGGCCCTGCAGCCGACCCACCTGTCCATCGAGGGCGGCCAGGTGTTCGGCCTGATCGGCCATTCCGGCGCCGGCAAGAGCACGCTGTTGCGCCTGATCAACCGCCTGGAAGAGCCCAGCGGCGGACGCATCGTCATCGACGGCGAAGACATCACCGCCCTGGACGCCGACGGCCTGCGCCGCTTCCGCCAGCGTGTCGGGATGATCTTCCAGCACTTCAACCTGCTGGCCTCCAAGACCGTCGCCGACAACATCGCCATGCCGATGAAGCTCGCCGGCACCTTCAGCGCCGCCGAAATCACCGCGCGGGTGGACGAACTGCTCGATCGCGTCGGCCTCAAGGACCACGCCCGCAAGTACCCGGCGCAGCTCTCCGGCGGCCAGAAGCAGCGCGTCGGCATTGCCCGCGCGCTGGCCTGCCGGCCGACCATCCTGCTCTGCGACGAGGCCACCAGCGCCCTCGACCCGCAGACCACCGGCCAGGTCCTGCAGTTGCTGGCGGAAATCAACCGCGAGCTGAAGCTGACCATCGTCCTGATCACCCACGAGATGGACGTGATCCGCCGCGTCTGCGACCAGGTCGCGGTGATGGATGCCGGGCGCATCGTCGAACAGGGCGAGGTCGCCGACGTGTTCCTTCATCCGCAGCACGAGACCACCCGCCGCTTCGTCTTCGAAGCCGAGCGCGTCGACGAAGACGAGCAGCACGATGACTTCGCCCACGTGCCGGGCCGCATCCTGCGCCTGACCTTCCGCGGCGAGGCGACCTACGCGCCGCTGCTGGGCACCGTCGCGCGCCAGACCGGCGTGGACTACAGCATCCTTGCCGGGCGCATCGACCGCATCAAGGACCAGCCCTACGGCCAGCTCACCCTGTCCCTGGTGGGCGGTGACATCGAAGCCGCTCTGGCGCAGCTCAACGCGGCCGATGTCCATGTGGAGGTGCTGCGCGCATGAACGACTTCTTTGTGAATATCGACTGGTCGGAAATCCTCCAGGCCAGCCTCGACACCTTCTGGATGCTCGGCGGCTCGCTGCTGTTCACCGTCATCCTCGGCCTGCCGCTGGGCGTGCTGCTGTTCCTCACCGGGCCCAAGCAGTTGTTCGCCAACCGCGGCATTTACGGCGTGCTGGCGTTCATCGTCAACGTGCTGCGCTCGCTGCCGTTCATCATTCTGCTGATCGTGCTGATCCCGCTCACGGTGATCCTGGTCGGCACCTCGCTGGGCGTCGCCGGAGCCATCCCGCCGCTGGTGGTGGGTGCCACGCCGTTCTTCGCGCGCCTGGTGGAAACCGCGCTGCGCGAGGTGGACAAGGGCATCATCGAAGCCACCCAGGCCATGGGCGCCAGCACCCGCCAGATCATCTGGAATGCCCTGCTGCCCGAGGCCCGTCCGGGCATCATCGCCGCCATCACCGTCACTGCCATCACCCTGGTGTCCTACACCGCGATGGCCGGCGTGGTCGGCGCCGGCGGCCTCGGCGACTTGGCGATCCGCTACGGCTACCAACGCTTCCAGGACGACGTGATGCTGCTCACCGTGGTGATGCTGGTGGTCCTCGTCCAGATCCTGCAGACCGTCGGCGACAAGCTGGTGGTCCACTACTCGCGCAAATAACCACAAGGCCCGCCGGATGCGGGCCGACCAAGGAGCCAACCATGAAGAAACTGTTCGCCGCGTTCGCTGCCGCCGCAGTCATCGCCGCCCCGCTGGCCCAGGCCGCCGACAGCCTGACCGTCGCCGCCACCCCGGTGCCGCACGCCGAGATCCTCAACTTCGTCAAACCCATCCTGGCGAAGGAAGGGGTTGAGCTGAAGGTGAAGGAATTCACCGACTACGTGCAGCCCAACACCCAGGTCGCCGAGAAGCGCCTGGACGCCAACTTCTTCCAGCACCAGCCGTACCTGGATGAGTTCAACAAGACCAAGGGCACCAGCCTGATCGCCGTCACCGGCGTGCACATCGAGCCGCTGGGCGCCTACTCCACCAAGTACAAGAAGCTCGACGAGCTGCCCTCGGGCGCCACCGTGGTGATCCCCAACGACGCAACCAACGGCGGCCGCGCGCTGCTGCTGCTGGACAAGGCCGGCGTGATCAAGCTCAAGGACAACAAGTCCATCACCGCCACCCCGAAAGACATCGTCGAGAACCCGAAGAACATCAAGGTGCGTGAGCTGGAAGCGGCCACCCTGCCGCGAGTGCTGACCCAGGTCGACCTCGCCCTGATCAACACCAACTACGCCCTGGAAGCCAAGCTGAACCCCACCAAGGACGCGCTGGCCATCGAAGGCGCCGACTCGCCTTACGTGAACATCCTGGTAGCCCGCCCGGACAACAAGGACAGCGCCGCCATGCAGAAACTGGCCGCCGCCCTGCACAGCCCCGAGGTCAAGCAGTTCATCCTCGAGAAGTACAAGGGCGCCGTCATTCCGGCGTTCTGATCGCCGCGAAGCTGTCGCTCTGAAAAAGCCCGGTCGAATGACCGGGCTTTTTCGTTTCAGCACCCCGCAAAGCCGCGCGCCAGGGCCTTTGCTCAAAAAAACACCAACCTTTCCTGCATATTTTCCATGCCGCAAAGGCATCGGATTTTTGCCGATCCGCTGAAACCCACGAATGGTGAGGCCTACAGCGATTCGCCAAAAATCTATAGCACAGAAAGTTATTTAAATAAGAGAAACAATCACTTCAAGAGCTAAGGCGCTCCGCCAATCATGCAGGTCCGTTCCAAGCGCGACTTAGAGCCGCGCAGACCTGCAAGGAGATCGCTCATGGCTCAACCCCAGCATGCCCTCGCGCCGGATGCCTTCCTGCGCCACGTGCCCGGCGGCGACCTGGTCGATCTCGGCCGCCCGCTGCGCCACGCACTGGAGCTGGGCCGCCACGTGCCGGCGAAAGCCCGCGCGCTGAGCCGTCGCGAAGCCGTCCTGCTCGGTCTGTTCGCCCTGACACTGCATGGCGCGGTGGTCTACTGGCTGAGCCAGCAGCCCACCCCGCAACTGCCGGAGGTGCCGCCGCAGGTGCCGCCGATGACCATCGAATTCACCGCGCCGACGCCGCCGGTAGTCGAACCGCCGCCGCCCGAGCCGATTCCCGAACCGGTGGTGCAGGAACCGCCGCCCCCGGTGGTGGACGAGAACGCGGTGAAACCGCCGCCGCCCAAGCCGGTCCCCAAACCCAAGCCGAAACCGGTGGCCAAGCCCAAACCCGTGCCCAAGCCGGTCGAGCAACCCGCACCGCCCAAGGCAGAGACCCCGCCGCCCCCGGCACCGCCCGCCCCGGCGGCACCGGCGGCACCGGCTCCGGCACCGCTGACGCCGCCTTCGGCCAGCGCCGGTTACCTGAAGAACCCGGCGCCGGAATACCCGCCACTGGCACAGCGCCGTGGCTGGGAAGGCACCGTGCTGCTGCGTGTGCATGTACTCGCCAGCGGCAGCCCGAGCGAGATCCAGGTGCAGAAGAGCAGCGGCCGCGATGCCCTGGACGATGCCGCGGTGCGTGCGGTGAAACGCTGGAGCTTCGTCCCCGCCAAGCGCGGCGACGTGGCCCAGGACGGCTGGGTCAGCGTACCCATCGATTTCAAATTGCATTGATTCAACTTGCCCAGATCAGCCGCACGAGAAACGCGGAAGGAGAACACCCATGAGTCTGCCCCTGAACCCCCTGGAATCCGTCGAAGGCGCAGTCATCTGGCTGCTGGTCGGCTTCTCCGTCGTCACTTGGGCGCTGGCCCTGGTGAAAGGCGTCCAGTTCACCCGCCAGAAGTCCCAGGACAAGCGCTTCCAGAAGCAGTTCTGGAGCGCCACCAGCCTCGAATCGGCCGGTGACCAGGCCGCCGGCAAGCCTGGTGCCGGGGCCCGCGTGGCCCAGGCCGGTTTCGCTGCCATCCAGGTACAGGACAACGGCCAGCCGGACCTCACCCAGTCGATCAACCATCAGGACCGCCTCGAACGCGCCCTGCGCCAGCAGATTCAGCGTGAACGCCGCTCCCTGGAATCGGGCCTGGCAGTGCTTGCCTCGATCGGTTCCACCTCGCCCTTCATCGGCCTGTTCGGCACCGTGTGGGGCATCATGGAAGCGCTCAAGGGCATCAGCGCGGCGGGCTCCGCCAGCCTGGAAACCGTCGCTGGCCCCATCGGCAGCGCGCTGATCGCCACCGGCGTGGGTATCGCCGTCGCCGTGCCGGCGGTGCTGGTCTACAACTACTTCCTCCGTCGCCTGAAGCTCACCGCGGCCGACCTCGACGACTTCGCCCACGACTTCTACAGCCTCGCGCAGAAGAGTGCCTTCCGCGTCGTCACCCTGCCCACCGCCGCGCGCAAACCGGCTGCCGGCAACAGCGTGAAGGAGGCGAGCTGACATGGCCTTCTCGACCCAGGACAGCGACGAAGTTCTCTCCGAGATCAACGTCACCCCGCTGGTGGACGTGATGCTGGTGCTGCTGGTGGTGTTCATCGTCACCGCGCCGCTCTTGACCAACGCCATTCCGATCAACCTGCCCAAGACCGAGGCCGTCGCCCCGCCGGAGCAGAAGGACCCGCTGGTGGTGAGCATCGACGGCGCCGGCAAGTGGTTCATCAACAAGGACGAGATCCAGCCGGACCTGCTGCAGAGCAACCTGGCGGCCGCGAAGGCCAAGGACGCCGAAGTCCGCGTGCAACTGCAGGCCGACGAGACCGTGAACTACGGCCAGGTGGCCAAGGCCATGGCCTCCATCGAGAAGGCGGGGATTACCAAGCTGGCGGTGATCACCGCGCGCTGAGGCACCTGTAAGACACCTGAAACAGAGCGGGTGTAGAAAGGGACCTCCACAACGTACCGAGCTTCAAGGCCGCTCTCCCAATACTCAGGCAGGGGTGAGCGGCCTTTTTTTATTCGCGCGTTTCGCGCCGATGACGGTTGATCGCGTAGGGCGCATAACCCGGAACGGGTTATGCGCCACAGGCCCCGCGGTGGATAACGCTGACGCGTTATCCGCCCTACCTGAGCGCCAGCGACTCCTGCGCCTGCCAGATCACCCGCCGTTCGTCGTCATCCCCGCCCTGGCAATAAACCTATGCCTTTCAGGCCCTTCCGTGGCCGCCGCAGTTCTACTAAGTTGATGACAGTTAGGAGACCTGAGGGGTACCGCATGACATCGTCTCCCGCTTCGGAAGGCCCGTTCTATCCACCGACACTGGGGGTGCCGGAACGCTTCACACCCGATCAGCTGCGCGCCTCGCTCGACATCACCATGAGCGAACACGGCGCCGGCCCGGTATGGCTGTTCGCCTATGGCTCGCTGATCTGGCGCCCGGAATTCCCGGTGGCCGAGGCTCGCCGCGCGCGGGTGCACGGCTACCATCGCGGGCTCTACCTGTGGTCCCTCACCCACCGCGGCACCCCGGAAGCGCCGGGCCTGGTGCTCGGCCTGGACCGGGGCGGCTCCTGCGCCGGCTTCGCCTTCCGCCTGCCCGACGACAACCTCGACGCCAACCTCTACGCGCTCTGGGAACGGGAGATGCCCTACGCCTCCTACCGCCCGGAATGGCTGAACTGCCGCCTCGACGACGGCAGCCGCGTGCGCGCCCTGGGCTTCGTCCTCGAACGCCACCTGCCCAGCTACGCCGGTTCCCTGCCCGACAACATCGTCCAGCACGTGCTCGACAGCGCCCAGGGCCACTTCGGCACCACCCGTGACTACGTCGAGCAGACCGCCAGGGCGCTGCGCGCATACGCCATGCCCGACCTCAACCTGGAAGGTATCCTGGCACGCTGCTGCCCGCTGCGCCGGGCGCAGGACTAACGCCTTATCGCTGTTCGTTAGCTAGAAATACTGCATAAGCAAAGAATTTCTTATTCCTTAACGAATATTAAAACCCTCCCTAGAATGCCTTCTCATGACGATTCGAGAGGGCCGCCCCATGCGCAATGAACGCATCCGCTACCTGATCGTGCCGGGCTGGCACGGTTCCGACGACGCCCATTGGCAGAGCCACTGGCAGCGCGCCCTGCCGAACGCCGCGCGGGTGCAGCAGCAGGACTGGATCATCCCGCAGCACAACGACTGGGTCGCCGAACTGGACCGCGAAATCCGCCGCGAGCCGGGCCGCGTGGTACTGATCGCCCACAGTCTCGGCTGCGTCACCGTCGCCTCCTGGGCGGCCCGTGCCGACCGCCGCGCCCTCGCCCAGGTCGCCGGCGCCCTGCTGGTCGCCCCGGCCGATGTGGAGCGCGAGACCTGCCACGAAGCCCTGCGCAACTTCGCCCCCATCGCCGCACAGACGCTGCCTTTCCCCGCCGTGCTGGTGGGTTCGGACAACGACGCCGCCTGCAGTCCGCAACGCGCGCTGATCCTCGGCCGCGCCTGGGGCGCCGAGACGGTGATCCTGCCCTCCGCCGGGCACATCAACGTGAAATCCGGCCACGGCGCGTGGGAATCGGGCTACCGTCATCTGTATCGCCTGCAGTACCTGATCGACCAGCAATCGCGCCAGCGCGCCTGATCCGACTCCTGATTACCGGAGTATGGAGCGCGGTGTGACGTCCGCGCCTATCCCATCGCAGCGCGGATTCGGCTAGGGTGAGGCATAGCCCACGCCGGAGACCGCCATGCCCCCGCTGCACGACCTGTCCGCCGTCGAACTGCTGGCCCTTTACCGCTCGCACCAGCTTTCCCCCGTCGAATACCTGGAGCACCTGATCGCTCACATCGACCGCTGGGAGCCGCAGCTCTGCGCGCTGTTCGCCTTCGATCCGCAGCGGGCTATGGAGCAGGCGCGGCGCTCCGAGGCGCGCTGGATCCGCTGCGCGCCCTGCGGCGAACTGGATGGCGTGCCGGTGACCATCAAGGAGCTGATCGCCACTCGCGGCGACCCGATTCCCCAGGGCAGCGCCGCCACCTTGCTGCAACCTTCAACCGGCGACGCACCGCCTGCCGCGCGGATGTTCGAGGCCGGCGCGATCCTGCTGGGCAAGACCACGGTGCCGGACTTCGGCATGCTCTCCTCCGGGCTCTCCAGCTTCCACGAACTGGCGCGCAACCCCTGGGACCTGCGCATGAACCCCGGCGGCTCCAGCGCCGGAGCCGCCTCGGCCGCCGCCGCCGGCTACGGGCCGCTGCACATCGGCACTGACATCGGCGGCTCGGTACGCCTGCCGGCGGGGTGGTGCGGCCTGGTCGGCTTCAAGCCGAGCTTCGGGCGTATTCCTATCGACCCTTACTACACCGGGCGTTGCGCCGGGCCCATGACCCGCACGCTGGATGATGCGGCGCTTATGATGAAGCACCTGTCCCGCCCCGACTGGCGCGACGCTACGGCGCTGCCGCCGGCGGATCTGGACTGGCGCATCGAGGAGCTGGACGTGCAGGGTTTGCGCATCGGCCTGCAACTCGACCCCGGCTGCGGCCTGCAACCGGACGAGGAAGTCCGCGCTGCCGTCGAGGCGGTGGCGCGGCGCTTCTCCAACGCCGGCGCGGAGATAGTCGAGGTACAGCCGATCCTTGATCGCGAACTGCTCGACGGCCTCGACAAGTTCTGGCGCGCGCGCCTGTGGGCCGAGCTGGAAAACCTACCGCGCGAACGCCAGGCCAAGGTACTGCCGTACATCTACCAGTGGGCCGAAGGCGGCGCTTCGGTCAGCGGCGCCGATGCGGTGCGCGGCTACAACCGCACATTCGACATGCGTCGACGGGCGGCCGAGCAATTCCACGAGTTAGACTTCCTGCTCTCGCCGACCAACCAGGTCGCCGCCTTCCCGGCCGAATGGGCATCGCCCACCAACGACCCGGCGCTGCCCTTCGAGCACATCGGCTTCACTGTGCCCTGGAACATGTCCGAGCAACCGGCACTCTCAATCAACTGCGGCTTCACCAGCGCCGGCATGCCCATCGGCCTGCAGATCGTCGGCCCGCGCTTCGCCGACATCCAGGTGCTGCGCCTGGGCAAGACCTACGAACACTGGCGCGGCCCCGTCAGCCGCTGGCCGCAGCCGCCGAGAGTCAACTAGGCTCAGACGCACCGCCGACCACAAGGAACTGATCGCGCGCCCATGCAGTACACCACCTACATCGCCCACTTCCTGGTCGTCATCCAGTTGCTGGGGATCATCGCCGCGATCCACGCCGTGCTCAGCGTGCGCACCGCCCAGGGCGCCATCGCCTGGGCGACCTCGCTGGTGTTCATGCCGCTGCTGACGCTGGTGCCCTACCTCGTTTTCGGCCGTAGCCGCTTCGACGCTTACATTGGCGCACGCCGGCAAGCCAACGAGGAAATGCACGTGGCGGCCGCCGAACTGGACTGGCGCCCCTGGGTCGAAGAAGCCCTCGCCGCCCGCCAGTACCACGCATACAAGTCGCTCAAGGCCATGGTCGCTCTGGCGCGCATGCCGACGCTGGCCAACAACAAGGTGCGCCTACTGGTGAACGGCAAGGCCTCCTTCGACGCGATCTTCGAGGCCATCTCCAGCGCGAAGAAAGTCATCCTCGTGCAGTTCTTCATCATCCGCGACGACGCCCTCGGCCAGCGCCTCGCTCAACTGCTGCTGGAGCGCGCGGCCAACGGTGTCGACGTGTTCCTGCTGTATGACGGCATCGGCAGCCATGCGCTGTCGAGACGCTACATCGAACGCCTGCGCCAGGGCGGCGTGCAGGTGCACGCCTTCAGCACCGGCAGCGGGATGATCAACCGCTTCCAGGTGAACTTCCGCAACCACCGCAAGATCGTGGTGGTCGACGGCGTGCGCGGTTTCGTCGGCGGGCACAACGTCGGCGTCGAATACCTGGGCGAGAAGCCGCCGCTGGCACCTTGGCGCGACACCCACATCGAACTGCACGGTCCGGCGGTAGCGTGCCTGCAGGAGTGCTTCGCCGAGGACTGGTTCTGGGCCACCCATACGCTGCCGACGCTGATCCTGCCCGACGGCTATGACGACGCCGGGATGCTCTGCCAGGTGGTGCCCAGCGGCCCGGCGGACACCCAGGAAACCTGCTCGCTGTTCTTCGTCGAATCGATCAACGCAGCGGTGGAGCGAGTGTGGATTACCACGCCGTATTTCGTCCCGGACGAAGCCGTTGCCGCTGCCCTGCGCCTGGCAGTGCTGCGCGGCGTGGACGTGCGCATCCTGTTGCCCTCGCGGCCTGACCACAAGACGGTCTACGCCGCTTCCAGCCTCTACGCGCTGGAAGCCGTGCGCGCCGGCGTGCGGGTGTTCCGCTACCAGCCGGGGTTCCTGCATCAGAAGGTAGTGCTGATCGACCATGACAGTGCCGCCGTGGGCAGCGCCAACCTGGACAACCGCTCCTTCCGCCTGAACTTCGAGATCATGGTGATCACCGTCGACGAAGGCTTCGCCCGCGACGTGGAGGACATGCTGGAAGAGGATTTTGCGCAGTCGGTGGAGATGACCCTGGACGACCGCAAGCGTGTGCATCGCCTGCAGCAACTGGGGATGCGCGTGGCGCGGCTGGTGTCGCCGATTCTCTGAAGATTCGGAGCGACGATGTTCGCGAGCAAGCTCGCTCCTACAGGGAATCCGAGCAATCGCTCTTTGTAGGAGCGAGCTTGCTCGCGAACGCTTTTCCCGCACCAAAGAAAACGCCCGGTTCACTCGCGTGAACCGGGCGTTTCTTTCTCTAGCGCGAGGTCATCAGGCTGGCGCGGAGGAGCGGATCAGGTGATCGAAGGCGGAGAGCGACGCCTTGGCGCCTTCGCCGACCGCAATCACGATCTGCTTGTACGGAACAGTGGTCACGTCACCGGCGGCGAAGATGCCCGGCAGCGAAGTCTCGCCGCGAGCATCGACGATGATCTCGCCACGCGGGGTCAGCTCGATGGTGCCCTTGAGCCATTCGCTGTTGGGCAGCAGGCCGATCTGCACGAAGATGCCTTCCAGGTCGATGGACTTGAACTCTTCCGAGTTGCGGTCCTTGTAGACCAGGCCGGTGACCTTCTGGCCATCGCCTTTCACTTCACTGGTCAGCGCGCTGGTGATCACGTCCACGTTCGGCAGGCTGAACAGCTTGCGTTGCAGCACAGCATCGGCGCGCAGCTTGCTGTCGAACTCCAGCAAGGTCACGTGGGACACGATGCCGGCCAGGTCGATGGCCGCTTCGACGCCGGAGTTGCCGCCGCCGATCACCGCCACGCGCTTGCCCTTGAACAGCGGGCCGTCGCAGTGCGGGCAGAAGCAAACGCCCTTGGCCTTGTATTCCTTCTCGCCCGGCACTCCCATTTCACGCCAGCGGGCGCCGGTGGCCAGGATCAGCGACTTGGCCTTCAGGCTGCCGCCGCCCTCGAACTGCACTTCGTGCAGGCCGCCGGGGGTCTTCGCCGGAATCAGGGCGCTGGCGCGCTGCAGGTTCATGATGTCGACGTCGTAGTGCTTGACGTGCTCCTCCAACTGGCGGGCCAGTTTCGGGCCTTCGGTCTCGGTCACCGAGATGAAGTTCTCGATCGCCATGGTGTCCAGCACCTGGCCGCCGAAGCGCTCGGCTGCAACGCCGGTGCGGATGCCCTTGCGAGCGGCGTAGATGGCCGCCGCAGCGCCAGCCGGGCCACCGCCGACGACCAGTACGTCGAACTCTTCTTTCGCAGACAGCTTCTCGGCTTCGCGGGCAGCGGCGCCAGTGTCGATCTTGGCGAGGATTTCTTCCACGCCCATGCGGCCCTGGCCGAACACTTCACCGTTGAGGTAGATGCTCGGGACAGCCATCACCTGGCGGCGCTCGACTTCTTCCTGGAACAGCGCGCCGTCGATGGCGACGTGGCGGATGTTCGGGTTGAGCACGGCCATCAGGTTCAGCGCCTGGACCACGTCCGGGCAGTTCTGGCAGGACAGCGAGAAGTAGGTTTCGAACTCGAACGAACCCTGGATGCCCTTGATCTGCTCGATCACTTCGGCTTCGAGCTTGGACGGGTGGCCGCCGACCTGCAGCAGCGCCAGCACCAGAGAGGTGAATTCGTGGCCCATGGGGATGCCGGCGAAAGCCAGGCCGATGTTCGCCCCCGGGCGATTCAGCGCGAAGGAGGGCTTGCGAGCATCGCTACCGTCTTCACGCAGGGTGATCTTGTCGGTGAGGCCGACGATTTCGTGCAGCAGCTCGCTCATCTCGCGGGATTTGTCGCTGTCATCGAGGGACGCGACGATCTCGAACGGCTGCTGGACCTTTTCCAGGTAGGCCTTCAACTGGGTTTTAAGAGTGGCGTCCAACATGATTCAAATCCTCGGAATTTGAGCAAAGGGGTTCCCCGGCAGGCTTTTCAGCCCACCCTACGCACGCTTTTGGCTTTGGTAGGGAGGATGCCGGTAGGCATCCTCGGGGGTACTGCGTAAAACGGATTGGGAAGCGTCGTGAGCAAGCGCTCAGGCAAGGCGAAATCAGGCGTGGGCGCGGAGTTTACAAGTTGTAAAGACAAAGCCCGCGCCTGATTTCAACGCAGCATGAGCGCTGCGCAACAGCTTCCCGGCCGTTTTTAGATCTTGCCGACCAGGTCCAGGGAGGGAGCCAGGGTCTTCTCGCCTTCTTTCCACTTGGCCGGGCAGACTTCGCCCGGGTGAGCGGCGGTGTACTGGGCAGCTTTCAGCTTGCGCAGGGTTTCGCCGACGTCACGAGCGATCTCGTTGGAGTGGATTTCGACGGTCTTGATGATGCCTTCCGGGTTGATCACGAAGGTGCCGCGCAGAGCCAGGCCTTCTTCCGGAATGTGTACGCCGAAGGCGTTGGTCAGCTGGTGGGTCGGGTCGCCGATCAGCGGGAACTGGGCTTTGCCAACGGCCGGGGAAGTTTCGTGCCACACCTTGTGGGAGAAGTGGGTATCGGTGGTCACGATGTAGACCTCGGTACCGGCCTTCTGGAACTCGGCGTAGTTGTTGGCGGCGTCTTCGATCTCGGTCGGGCAGTTGAAGGTGAAGGCTGCCGGCATGAAGATCAGAACGGACCACTTGCCCTTGAGGGATTCTTCGGTGACTTCGATGAACTTGCCGTTATGGAAAGCGTTGACCTTGAACGGTTGAACGGGGGTGTTGATCAGGGACATTAGGCAATTCCTCAATGAGAGTTTGTCGTTTAATCGAGTGGTCGATCGGTTGAAATTCGACAGGGGCAAGATTATCGCCTGATGACAATGAATGCCCATTGATTTAGGGCATCACGGAAATTGAGTCTCTCTATGGAGAGAACTATAAAAGGAAGAAGTTTCCTATCAGGCGAATCCCGTCCTCCTACGCCAGGACGCGTCGCAAGAGGTGTCTGGCCCGTGGGTTTTCAGCCATCCTCTGACGCACCGATCAAATCACCTTCGCCCGAAAGCGTCGCGAGGACAACGCCACTCGCGACGTACGGCGCTTCGAAGATTGTCGAGAGCGGTGGATTCCTGCCTCACTGGTCAAGCCTGCCCACAAGCCTATGCTAGTGCCAGAGAGCCCTTCGCCACGCGGCTCTCGATGTTTACGGACAGCCTTCGCGAAGCGGCACGGCCGCACGCATGACGACGAGGACTCCCGATGATCCAGTTCCTACTCGGCGACGAAACGGTCCAGGCCGACGGCTTCGCTCCGGAAACCAGCCTGCTCGACTACCTGCGCATCCACCGCGCACGCACCGGCACCAAGGAGGGCTGCGCCTCCGGCGACTGCGGGGCCTGCACCGTGGTACTCGCGGAGCCCGAGGGCGAAGCGCTGCGCTACCGCGCGGTGAACGCCTGCATCACGCTGCTGGGTGCGGTTCACGGGCGCCAGGTGCTGACCGTGGAGCATCTTGGCGAGCCCGGCGCACTGCACCCGGTGCAGCAGGCGATGGTGGACTGCCACGGTTCGCAGTGCGGTTTCTGCACGCCGGGCATCGTCATGTCGTTGTTCGCCTGGCGCCACTCGCCGCTGCCGCACGACCGCGAGACGGCACTGACCGCGCTCTCTGGCAACCTCTGTCGTTGCACCGGCTACCGGCCGATCCTCGACGCTGCCACACAGATCGCCGGGCAGCCCTGCCACGACCGCTTCGAGCAGGACACCGCCCTGACCGTAGCCCGTCTTCAGGAGATACCCACAGCCGGCGCGCTTCACGACGGCGAGGCACAGGCTTGGCTACCTGCCTCGCTGGAGGAACTGGACGCCCTGCTGCAAAGTCATCCGCAGGCACGGCTGATCGCCGGCGGCACCGACCTGGCGCTGGAAGCCACGCAGAACCTGAAGGCCTTTCCCGCGCTGATCCACCTCGACCGGGTGAGCGAACTGCAGCGCCTGGAATTCCATTCCGAACATCTGCTGATCGGCGCAGCGCGGACCTACACCGACTGCCTCGAAGCGCTGCAGGAATTCCCCGGCGTCGCCGCCCTGCTCGAACGCTTGGGCTCGCTGCAGATTCGCCAGCGCGGCAGCCTGGGCGGCAATATCGCCAACGCCTCGCCCATTGGCGATATGCCGCCGGTGCTGCTGGCGCTGGATGCCCGGCTACGCCTGCGCAAGGCGGGAGCCGTGCGCGAAGTGGCCATCGACAGCTTTTTCACCGGCTACCGCCAGACATTGCTGCAACCCGGCGAGTACATCGAAGCGCTGCTGATTCCGCGCCTGCGCGGTAACCAGCGGTTCCGCGTCGACAAGATTTCCAAGCGCCGCGACGACGATATTTCCGCCGTCTGCCTGGCCCTGCGTCTGGACTTCGACGATGCCGGCATCGTCACTGACGCGCGCCTTGCCTGCGGCGGCATGGCGGCTACCCCCTTGCGCGGCGCAAAGACCGAAACAGCCCTGCGCGGCCGGCCTTTCGACGCCGCAGCCGTGGCCGCCGCCCAAGCCGCGATCCCGGAAGATTTCCAGCCCATCGACGACCTGCGCGCCAGCGCCGCCTATCGCCTGAAGGTGGCGCAGAACCTGTTGCAGCGCGCACTACTGGAATGGACCCCAAGCCCCGCGGAGGTGCGCCATGCGTAGCCTGCCACCGCTGGCCAGCAATGGCGTCGCGGTCGCCATCCACAGCGCGGGCAAGCCCCGCGAGCACGACAGCGCTGCGCTGCACGTGAGCGGCGCCGCGCGCTACGTGGACGACCTGAAGGAACCGCGCGACCTGCTGCACGCCGCCGTCGGCCTGACTGAAATCGCCTGCGGCGCGGTGCTCTCCCTCGACCTCGACGCCGTGCGTAGCGCTCCTGGCGTTGTGGCGGTTCTGACATTGGACGACGTGCTCGGCCACACCGACATCGGCCCGGTGTTCCCCGGCGACCCGCTGCTGGCCGGCGAGCGGGTGAAATACCACGGCCAGGCGCTGTTCGCAGTAGCCGCGCAAACCCTGCTCCAGGCGCGCCGCGCGGTGCGTCTGGCGAAAGTCGAATACGCGAAGGAAGACCCGCTGATCGACCCTCTGCAGGCCAAGGCCGAAGAACGCTTCGTGCGCCCGCCGCACCACATGCGCCGGGGCGATGCGCAAGCAGCGCTGGAGAGCGCTCCCCAGGTGCTGGAAGCCCGCCAGTTCATCGGCGGCCAGGAGCATTTCTACCTCGAAGGCCAGGCCTCGCTCGCACTGCCCGGCGACGACGGCGGCATGCTGGTGCACACCTCCAGCCAGCACCCGAGCGAAGTGCAGAAACTGGTCGCCGAAGTGCTGGCGATCCCGCTGGCCAAGGTCACGGTGGAAGTGCGGCGCATGGGCGGCGGCTTCGGCGGCAAGGAGACCCAGGCCGCGCCTTTCGCCTGCCTCGCCGCGCTGCTGGCACGCAAGACCGGCCGCGCGGTGAAGCTGCGCCTGCCCCGCGCCGACGACATGCGCCTGACCGGCAAGCGCCATCCCTTCCACAACCGCTACCGCATCGGCTTCGACGACGACGGCCGGCTGCTCGCCGCGCAGCTTGAGGTTGTGGGTGATTGCGGCCATTCGCCGGACCTCTCCGACGCCATCGTCGACCGCGCGATGTTCCATGCCGACAACGCTTACTTCATCCCCGACGTCACTATCTCCGGCTACCGCAGCTTCACCAACATCGTCTCGCACACCGCCTTTCGCGGCTTCGGCGGGCCGCAGGGAATGATGATCATCGAGCGCGCGATAGACGACATCGCCCGCGCGGTCGGCAAGGACCCGCTCGAAGTGCGCAAGCTCAATCTCTACGGGGGAATGGGCCGGGAGTTGACGCCCTACCACCAGAAGGTCGAGCACAACCTGCTGGGTGAACTGATCGTGCGGCTGGAACAGAGCAGCGACTACGCCGCGCGCCGCTTGGCGATCCATGAATTCAATGCGCGGAGCCCGGTGTTGAAGAAAGGCCTGGCGCTGACGCCGGTGAAGTTCGGCATCTCCTTCACCGCGCAGCACCTCAACCAGGCGGGCGCGCTGGTCCACCTCTACACCGACGGCAGCATCCAGCTGAACCACGGCGGCACCGAGATGGGCCAGGGCCTGAACACCAAGGTCGCGCAGATCGTCGCCGAGGAATTCCAGCTGCCGCTGGAGCGCGTAGTAATCACCGCCACGCGCACCGACAAGGTACCCAACACCTCGCCCACCGCCGCCTCCAGCGGCACCGACCTGAACGGCATGGCCGCCCGCGATGCCGCCCGCACGCTGAAGAAGCGCCTGATCGACTTCCTCGCCGAACGCGACGGGGTGAAGCTGCAGGAGATACGCTTCGAGCACGGCGGCGTCACCGTCGGCGCGCAGTTCCTGAGCTTTACCGAAGTCATCCAGGCGGCCTACTTCGCGCGCATCCAGCTCTCCGCCACCGGTTTCTACCGCACGCC
Source organism: Pseudomonas sp. PDM18 (assembly GCF_014852585.1). GTDB lineage: Bacteria > Pseudomonadota > Gammaproteobacteria > Pseudomonadales > Pseudomonadaceae > Pseudomonas. The sequence goes on from NZ_JACVBX010000005.1 coordinate 295,493, forward strand.
AAAGATCTTCTACGACCGCGAGAAGAGCCAGGGCCACCCGTTCTTCTACTTCGCCTATGGCGCGGCGGTGTCCGAGGTGGAAGTGGACACGCTGACCGGCGAATACCGTGTGCGGCGGGTGGACATCCTCCACGACGTCGGCCGCAGCGTGAACCCAGCCATCGACATCGGCCAGATCGAGGGTGGCTTCGTCCAGGGCATGGGCTGGCTGACCACTGAGGAGCTGCGTTGGGACGACACCGGCAAGCTGCTCACCGTGGGGCCGGCGACCTACAAGATCCCGGCGGTGAGCGACGTACCGGAAGACTTCCGCGTGACACTGTTCGAGCGGCCCAACGAGGAAGACAGCGTGTACCTGTCCAAGGCCGTGGGCGAGCCGCCGTTCATGCTGGCGATCTCGGTGTGGTCGGCGCTGCGCGACGCCATCGCCAGCCTCGCGGATTATCGCCTGAGCCCCGACCTCGATACGCCGGCGACGCCGGAGCGGGTACTCTGGGCCTGTGAGGCGATGCGCCAGGAGAACCCAGCATGACCCGCCACTGGATGGAAGCCATCGCCCGCCTGCGCGACAGCGCCGAGCCCTACGTGCTGATCACTGTGATCGGCGTGCAGGGCTCCACGCCCCGCGAGTCCGGCAGCAAGATGCTGGTCACCGCCGGGGAAACCTTCGACACCATCGGCGGCGGCCATCTGGAATTCGCCGCCATCGAGCACGCGCGCCAGCTGCTGCTGGCCGGCAAGAACAGCCAGGCACTGGAACACTTCCCCCTCGGCGCACGACTGGGCCAATGCTGCGGCGGGCGCGCCAGCCTGCTGTTCGAATGCTTCGCCGCGCGCGGGCCGCAGGTCGTGCTGTTCGGTGCCGGCCATGTGGGCCGCGCCCTCGCACCGCTGCTGGCGGGGCTGCCACTGCGCCTGGAATGGGTGGACAGTCGGGCGGCAGAGTTTCCCCAGGCCCTTCCCGAGGGCGTACGCATGCGCCTGCTGGAAGAGCCGGAAGACGCCGTACACGAGGCACCGCCGGGCAGCTACTTCCTGGTCATGACCCACAATCACCCGTTGGATTACGCCATCGCCGAGGCGGTGCTCAAGCGCGGCGACGCCGGCTTCCTCGGCATGATCGGCTCGCGCACCAAGGCCCGGCGCTTCCAGATGCGGCTGGAACAGCATGGTTATCCACAGGAGGTGATCGGTCAGATGCATTGTCCCATCGGTCTCTCCGAAGTCCCCGGCAAGCGCCCGCTGGAAGTGGCCATCTCGGTAGCCGCCCAGGTCATCGCCCGCTATCACCAGGACGCTCCTGCCCGGAAGATGCGCGAAGGCGTGGAATGGGCAGCGCTTTGTAGTCCGGGCGCGCGCAGCGACGAATCAGAAGACGCAAAAACCTGACCAGTGGGACAACAGTTTTCCCCGCTGCCGCCGATACACTCAACGACCCCGTCTCTTCGCCCGCCACTGGCGGGCGTTTCGTTGTGCGTTCGGAGGACAACAAGAAAATGCGCCTGCGAAGTATCCAGACCCAGCTCATCCTCAGCATGGGCGCCGCCCTGCTCATCAGCCTTCTCATCGTTCTCGGTCTCTACGCCGTGCTGGTCAACCGCCTCAGTGAGCGCTACCTGCTCGACCAGGCGCTTCCGGCAAGCATCCGGGCGATCGCCAACGACTTCGAAAAACGCCTAACCGGCCCCATCACCGCAGCAGCTGGCATCGCCGACAACACCCTGGTGCAGGACTGGCTGGCCGCGGGCGAAAGCCCGGAGAAACTGGCCGAATTCACTCGCTACCTGGGCGGCATCCGCGCGTCGCAGAAGGCCTTCTCGGCGCTGATCACCTCCAACGCCAGCGGCGCCTACTACAGCGACAAGGGCATGGAGCGCACGCTGAGCCGCAGCGAGCCGAAGGACAGTTGGTACTTCCAGTTCATCGACAGCGGCAAACCACGCATGTGGAACATCGACACCGACGGCAGCACCGGCGAACTGGCGCTGTTCATCGACCAGCGCGTGGAGCGTGACGGCAAGCTGCTGGGCATCGCCGGGCTGGGCCTGGAGATGCGCGAACTGTCGACGCTGATCCGTGACTTCCGCTTCGGCCAGTCCGGGCGCGTGTACCTGGTGAAGAACGACGGCCAGGTGCAGATCCATCCCGACGTCTCGCTGCCCAAGGGACGCAGCCTCGGCGACCTGATCGGCGCCAGCGCCGCTGGCGCGCTGCTCGGCCAGCAGGGCTTCCACAGCGCCCGCTTCGAGCGCGACGGCGAGGACTACCTGGCCGCCAGCCTGCCGCTGCATGACCTGGGCTGGACCCTGGTGAGCGAAGTACCGGAAGCGGAAATCTACGCCGACGCCCGCGAGGCGCTGGCCTTCTCCGGCCTCGCCGGAGCCCTGGTCGCCCTGCTCTGCCTGGCGCTGGTGGTGCTGATGGCGCGCAGCCTGGCCCGGCCGATCCGCCAGGTCACCCGCGCGTTGCTGGAAATCGGCGGAGGCGGCGGTGATCTCACCCGCCGACTGGACGACAGCCGCGCGGACGAACTGGGCGACCTGGCCCGTGGCTTTAACCGCTTCCTCGAAGGCCAGCGCGCGCTGATCAGCGCCGTACTCGGCACCAGCCAGCAACTGCTGCGCACTGTCAGCGAAGTGGCGCAGGTGGTGGACAACACCGCCGACCGCGCCGGCCGCCAGCAGGAGATGACCGACATGGTCGCCACGGCGGTGAACGAAATGGGCAGCACGGTGCAGGAAATCGCCCGCAACGCCGAGCAGGCCGCCAGCGCCTCGCAGCAGGCGCGTGAGGAAGCCGGCGAAGCACGGCGCGTGGTCGGCGGCTCGCTGCAAGTCGGCCAGCGCATGTCCGGGGAGATCGGCGAAGCGGCTAGCGCCGTGGGCGAGCTGGCGGGGCAGGTGGCGAGCATCGACCAGGTGCTGGCGGTGATCCGTGGCGTGTCCGAGCAGACCAACCTGCTCGCCCTCAACGCCGCCATCGAGGCGGCGCGCGCGGGGGAACTGGGCCGTGGCTTCGCCGTGGTGGCCGATGAGGTCCGCACGCTGGCGAGCCGCACACAGGGCTCAACCGACGAAATCCTCACCATCATCCAGCGCCTGAAGGGCGGCGCGGAGGCCGCGGTGCGCTCGATGCAGTCCAGCCAGCAGACCACCGGGCAGAGCCTGGCCGCCAGCGAACAGGCCGGTGCCTCTCTGGGCGCCATCGCCGACCAGGTGGAGCGCATCAGCGACATCAACCACCAGGTTGCCACGGCCACCGAGGAACAGTCGGCGGTGACCGAGGAGATCAACCGCAACGTGCAGGGCATCGCCGACCTCGCCCACGCCACTACCCGCGAAGTGCAGCACGGCCGAGAACAGTGCCGCGAGCTGCGCAACCTGGCCGATGACCTGGCACGGCAGATGGCGCAGTTCCGCCTTTGAACGGCGGCTCTGGCGCCGGCCTCGTGCCGGCGCCTTTTCCCCAGAGTTACCCACAGATTTTCCAAGCGAAGCGGCGGGCTTTTCGCTATGCCTGGCGGGTGATGACGACCGATCAGCGCACGAGGTGTCTCGCCAGCGAGACACCTTGCCCACAAGTTGCCCACAGATTGTCCAGAGAGTTGCCCCCACCCCTCCGGACGCCGCCCGCGAATCCGTCAACAAGCCCGAGCCCAGGCCCTGCAAGCCCTGCATCAATCCAATGAATAATTCACCGAGTGGTCAGAAGTGGCGTCTGACGACATTCAGGGGGAGTTTCACCCACACCTTTTCCACAGCTTGTTCATATTTTGCTCAACAGGCCTGACAGCAATTGATCAAAAAATAAGCGAAGCGCTGAAGACTGCGAAGTACGTGGGCAGCAGAGGTCCTGCCACAGGTTATCCACAGGCGGTTCCACGGTGTTTGGGGAGAAGAATCAGGCGTCCAGCAACTGCGCCCGCACGCGACCACGGCTGAGGTCGCCCAGCAGCTTCTGTAGCGGCTCGACCTGGGTGGTCGGCAGGTTCAGCGTCATGCGCACGCCTTGCGCGCCAAAGGCTTCGTCTTCGACGCTGGCGCCGAGCGCCAGCACTCGCACCTTGAACAGCGCGTGCTCGGCGAAGCTGCAGTCGAATGCCAGGCGGCGGCTGGGCACCAGTTCGATGCGTTCGGCGTCCTGCAGGCACTTCGCCGCGCAGCCGCCATAGGCGCGGGCCAGGCCGCCGGTGCCGAGCTTGATGCCACCGAACCAGCGACTGACCACAACCACCACGCGGTCCATGTCCTGCCCCTCGATGGCGACCAGCATAGGCCGGCCGGCGGTGCCGCCGGGCTCGCCGTCGTCGCTGAAGCGGTACTGGTTGCCCAGCTTCCAGGCCCAGCAGTTGTGCCCGGCGCTGGGGTCCCGGTGGGCGGCGAGGAAGGCCTGGGCCTCGGCCTCGCTGGCAATGGGTGCGGCGACGCAGTGGAAGCGGCTCTTGCGGATGTCTTCGTGGTAAACCGCGGGGCCGGCGAGGGTGAAACTCATGCCGAGGCTGGCGGCGGCGTCAGCCCGCAACCCTTGAGGATGATGCGGATCAGGTTGTCGCTGGCATCGCTGAAGTCCTGCCTGGACATTCGCTTGCGGCCGGTGACGAAGCCGATCTGGGTGGCGAAGTCGGCGTAGTGCTGGGTGCTGCTCCAGATCAGGAAGATCAGGTTCACCGGGTCCACCGCGTCCATCTTGCCGGCGTCGATCCAGGCCTGAAACACCGCGGCGCGGCCGGCGAACCAGGCGCGGTAATCCTGGCTGAAGTGCTCGGACAGGCATTCGCCGCCACTGATAATCTCCATGGCGAACACCCGGGAGGCCCGCGGGTAACGGCGGGAGAATTCCATCTTGGCGCGAATGTAGGTGGCCAGCGCAACGGCCGGATCATCGTCCACGGTCAGGTGGTTGAAGGTGCTGTCCCACAGCTCGAGGATGTTGCTCAGCACCGCCACATACAGCCCCAGCTTGTTGCTGAAGTAGTAATGCAGGTTGGCCTTGGGCAGGCCGACGCGCTGGGCGATGGTGTTCATGCTGGTGCCCTTGAAGCCGTGGCGGGCGAACTCCTCCTCGGCGGCGGCGAGGATGGCTTCCTCGTTCTTCTGGCGAATGCGGCCGGCGGGCTTTTCGCCGTGGGGCGCGGTATGGGCGGGTACCTGGAGGGTCATGCGGGATGTCCGTGCATTGAGCGGGGGCGCTGCATGGATAACCCAGGCGGGTAGCGGGATTCAAGCGCGATGCGTGAAAAATGGCAGGAACCGGCTCCCTCACGGAGGCCGGTTCCTGCCATCGGCGGTAACGTCCCGGCGCCGGCCGGGCGTCAACGTCAGCGAGTGGTGCCGGTGGTGCCGGAAGTGCTGTGGTGACCACCACCGCCATGGTTGCCAACGGCCGCGCCAACGGCAACCACCGCAGCACCGATACCCACGGCTGCGCCGACGGTGAGCGAACCCACCAGCGGCGTGGCCAGGCCCAACGATGCGCCAGCGGCCGGAACGGCAGCGGCAGCAGCGCCACCACCCACAGCGGCAGCATCGGTATTGGTGCCCGTTTCAGCCACGGCGGGCTTGAGAATCGGGCGCATCTCGGTGCTCTGGTAGAAGCCCTGCTTGTGCCGGTAGCTCTCCAGCGGCTGGATCGCGCCGGGCTCCGCCGCCAGCACCGGGGTGCAAATACTCGCGACGACGGCCGCGATCAACAGTTTCTTCATGGCTCACATCTCCTTGGTGAAGCTAAAGAGATGCAACGCTAGTGCCTCGCTCCCGCGAGACCAATTGGCCGGGGACCGGGTCAAGTGTCAGCCATTTCTGAAAGTCTTGCGGGAAAAACAGAGGGAAGCGAATCAGGCGAAGACCGCGGGAAAGAACAACCCCGCCAGGCGGCGGGGTCGTCGGGAACATCAGAAGTGGTACTTGACCAGCGCGCTGACGGTGTTCTGGTCGGTGGTGAAGTACTGCGAATCCTTGATGCCGTACTTGTCGGACCAGTAGTCGTACTCGATACCCACATACAGGTGCTTGGCTTCGTAGCCCAGGGACTTGCCCAGGTCGTACTTCAGCTGCGGGTTGAAGTGCAGGTTGGCGTGGTAGTCCGACTGGTTGCGGTGGCTGGAGCTGGCGTCCTTGTTGTTGACGACCCAGTCCATGAAGCCATCGAACAGAATGTCGGAATTACCCACCGGGAAAGTCATGGCCCAGGCCGGAGTGATCTGCCAGGCGCCGGACGGCACGCGGTTGCCGTCGGGCTTGCGGTAGTAGAAGTTCAGCTGGAAGTAATCGAAGCCCGGCAGCGCCAGGTCGAAGCCCGGACCGACCAGGTAGGACTCGACGTCGCCTTCGCCGAATTCGTAGGTGGTCGCCAGCAGCACGTCCTTGACCGGGCCGAAGGACAGATCGGTGCCGGTGATCTTGCCGAACGACAGGCGCGGGCTGAACTCACCGTAGTAGGTGTTCTTGCCGTTGGTGGCGCTTTCCTTGCCGTTGTAGTTGATCTGGTCGACGAAGAACCAGATGTCGCCCCAGGTCCAGGCGCTCGCGCTCTCGAAGGTGAAGGTCTGCTGGATCGGCGGGTCTACCTTGAAGTTCTTGCCCCACAGGTAGGTCAGGCTTTCGTTGTGCCAGATCAGCGGGCCGTCGTTGGAAGCCGGCGCCGGTGTCAGGTCTTCACCGCCAGCCATGGCCTGCCCGGCCGCGAGCAGCCCGCCGGCGAGCAGCAGGGATGCGAGAGTGCGAGTCATGCGTTGCTCCTAATCAGTGCAGTCGTGTTGCGTTTTTTAATTGTCGGTGGAACCTGTCCGGTCGGTCAGGCCTGGCGAGGAAAAGCAAGATTGGCGCCAATCCTGACCAGATGTTCCACTTTTATGACGAACCCCTTCAGGTCCGCTCCTTTGGCAGGGAAGACGCAGGTGCACGGGACGGGCCATTTCCTGACTCACAGGACAACTTCGCCTGATTGGAGGGCATCGGCCCCAACAGGAGGCACCGCAATGGCGATCGCCGACCAGAAGATTGGATACATGACCTCTTTGTGTTGAAACGAATCAACGCAGATTCTGTATACAACTATCTTGTGGGAAATCTACACAACAGCCGTCGGAACACACCACGCGTTTTTCCGGGCGCGGATGATGCCAGACAAGGGCCTTCACCACACCTGCCAAAGTGCCTCGGACCGCCCGGCGGTCGGTCTGTCGGATGCCTGCTTCATGGCTCGAACGCCGCCGTTCGGGTCGGCAACAGCTCTGATCCGGCTTGAGGCAGACGGAGCAGCCTGCCAGACTCTGATTCTCCAGCGATACTTTCCAAAGTTATAGCGATGAAAGTACAAGCTCCCGAACTGCAACGCCTTATCCCGGTGCTCGATCGCCTGCCGCGACCGGTCTATGCGCGCGCCGAGCGGTTGCGCGCGGGTTCGTGGACCAGCAAGCACCATCACGCCTGGGTGCAGCTGTCCTACGCCATCACCGGGGTGCTGGGTGTACACACGGCCGAAGGCAGCTTCTTCGCACCACCGCAGCGGGCGATCTGGATTCCAGCCTTCCTCGACCATGAAGTGGTGACCTCGACTCAGGCGGAAATGCGCAGCCTGTACATCCGCGACGACGCCTGCCGATGGGCGCCCGACCGCTGCCGGGTGCTGGAGGTGACGCCGCTGGCGCGCGAGCTGATCAAGAGCTTCTGCGAGATGCCGGTGGATTATCCACAGGGCGACAGCGCCGAATCACGGCTGGTGGAAGTGCTGCTGGACCAACTGCGCGATCTGCCGGAGGTCGCCTTCTCCCTGCCGATGCCGCAGGAGGGCCGGCTGCTGCAGTTGTGCCAGACACTGATCGACCACCCTACCGACAGCCATACCCTGGGCGACTGGGCGCAGCGCATCGGCACCTCGGAGAAGACCTTGTCGCGGCTGTTCCAGCGCGAGACCGGCATGACCTTCCGCCTGTGGCGCCAGCGCCAGCGCCTGCTCGCCTCCCTCGGTTCACTCGAGGCCGGCGACAGCGTGACGGCGGCGGCGCTGGATTGCGGGTATGACTCGACCTCGGCATACATCGCGTCGTTCAAGGGGTTGTTCGGGTTTACGCCGGGAGATCTCTTCCGCCAGCGGTAGACCGTGCGGGCACAAGCCACGCCGAGGCGCCTTTTGTAGGAGCGAGCTTGCTCGCGAACCGCCCAACGCCGGTGCAACCGGGAAATTCGTTCGCGAGCAAGAGCTAGGCGCCCCCCTCGTTCCTACAGGCAGCCCAGCAATCGGCGGATTTCCGCTCAACACCCACCACAATCGGCGCCGCTTCGCCTGCCGGCGTCTCTCTCAAAATGGCTAAAACCCTTCTGCCACGTGGCTTTCGAGCCTTGGCACGTTGCCTGCTATCGCCTCGACACTGCGCCGCCCTCGCGGCGCGCCGGCGTGCTGTTCCGCAGTCCGTACGCCTGACGACAACAACGACAAGAGGAATACCCATGGATAGCGCAAGCGCCGTCTCCGCTTCTGCCGCACCCCGCACGACTTCCCAGCGCATCAAGTCGATTTTCAGTGGTTCGGTCGGCAACCTGGTCGAGTGGTACGACTGGTACGTCTACGCCGCCTTCTCGCTGTACTTCGCCAAGGCGTTCTTTCCCCAGGGCGACATGACCGCCCAGTTGCTGAACACCGCCGCAATCTTCGCCGTGGGCTTCCTGATGCGCCCGATCGGCGGCTGGCTGATGGGTATCTATGCCGACCGCAAGGGCCGCAAGGCGGCGCTGCTGGCCTCGGTCCTGCTGATGTGCTTCGGCTCACTGATCATCGCCCTGACCCCCAGCTATGAAGCCATCGGCGTCGGCGCCCCCATCCTGCTGGTGCTCGCGCGCCTGCTGCAGGGCCTGTCGGTCGGCGGCGAATACGGCACTTCCGCTACCTACCTGAGTGAGATGGCCAACAAGGAGCAACGCGGCTTCTTCTCCAGCTTCCAGTACGTGACCCTGATCTCCGGCCAGCTCATCGCCCTGGCGGTGCTGATCGTGCTGCAGCAGACCCTGACCACCGAGCAGCTGGAAAGCTGGGGCTGGCGTGTGCCGTTCTTCATTGGCGCGCTGTGCGCGGTCGTCGCCATGTTCCTGCGTCGCGGCATGGAAGAGACCGAGTCCTTCACCACCAAGAAGGAAGAGCCCAAGGAAAGCCTGATGCGCTCGCTGATGCGCCATCCCAAGGAAGTCCTGACCGTGGTCGGCCTGACCATGGGCGGCACACTGGCCTTCTACACCTACACCACCTACATGCAGAAGTACCTGGTGAACACGGTGGGGATGAGCAAGAACGACTCCACCATGATTTCAGCGGCCACGCTGTTCCTGTTCATGCTGCTGCAACCCCTGGTCGGCGCGCTGTCGGACAAGATCGGCCGTCGCCCGATCCTGATCGCCTTCGGCGTGCTGGGCACGATCTTCACCTACCCGATCCTCAGCACCCTGCACACCATCGATACCTGGTGGGGCGCGTTCTTCCTGATCATGGCCGCGCTGATCATCGTCAGCGGCTACACCTCGATCAACGCCGTGGTGAAGGCCGAGCTGTTCCCCACCGAGATCCGCGCCCTGGGCGTAGGCCTGCCGTACGCGCTGACCGTGTCCATCTTCGGCGGCACCGCCGAGTACGTGGCGCTGTGGTTCAAGAGCATCGGCATGGAGAGCGGCTTCTACTGGTACGTCACCGCGTGCATCGCCTGCTCGCTGCTGGTGTACGTGACCATGAAGGACACCCAGAAGCACTCGAAGATCACCACCGACTGATTGGGCTGCTTGCCCAGGCCCCGCCGCACACTCTGCGGGGCTTTTTATCCACAAGGCCCGGCAGATGCCGGGCCTTGTCGCTTCAGGCGATAGACGGTTCGCCACCAGGCAGAGAAGTGTCGGCGTATAACCGCGAACGGTTGTGCGCCTACGTTATGCTCGCCATCATCTTCTGCGTTGAAACCTGTCCATGAAGCAGATTCCTCAAGGCCCGCTACAGGCCCGCGAGCTGCGCGGCGCTCACAGCGGCCCCTTCGATCTCGACCTGCCTCCCGGCTGCTGCACAGTGCTCAGCGGGCCCTCGGGCATCGGCAAGAGCCTTCTGCTGCGCATGCTCGCCGACCTCGACCCGAACCAGGGCCGCGTCAGCCTTGCCGGGATCAGCCGCGAAAGCGTGCCAGCCTCCAGCTGGCGGCGCCTGGTGACCTACCTGGCAGCCGAGTCCGGCTGGTGGGAGGACGACGTCGCCGCGCACTTCACCGACCTCGATGCCGCGCGCCCGTTGCTGCCACAGGTGAACCTCGACCCGGCGCTTCTGCACGCCCAGGTCCTGCAACTCTCCACCGGCGAACGCCAGCGCCTGGCATTGCTCCGGGCAGTCGTACAGAACCCTCGCTTTCTGCTCCTGGACGAACCGACGGCGGCGCTCGATCCAGCCAGCCGCGACGGCGTCGAACAACTGCTCAAGCGCCTGCAGGCGCAAGGCACGGGTCTTTTGCTGGTGAGCCACGATCCCGAACAGGCTCGGCGCCTGGCGGATGCGCGGCTACAGCTGGACAGCCAGGGCCTACGCGAGGTCGCCCAATGACGCCGATCCAGCTGAGTCTTCCTGAACTGGCCGTCGCCGCCCTGCTGATCGTCGTCGCCGCCGCGCTTTCCTGGGCGCTGCGCCTGGGCCTGCAACGCACGCTGCTGGTCTCTGCCGTGCGCCTGGTGGTGCAGCTTGTGCTGGTGGGATTGTTCCTGCGCCAGGTGTTCGCCCTGTCCTCGCCCTGGCTGACCGCCCTGGTCGTGGCGGGCATGCTCACCGCTGCCACCTTCGAGGTCGGCTCGCGGCAGCGGCGGCGCCTCGCCGGCTTCTGGCATCTGGGCATCGGCGGCGGCACGGTGGGCGTCGCCACCCTAGGTATCGCCCTGTTCGCCCTGGCCAGCAGCCTGCGTCCGCAACCCTGGTACGACGCACGCCATGCCATCCCGCTGGTGGGCATCATCCTCGGCACCGCGATGAACGCCGCGAGCCTGGCGCTCAACCAGGTCTTTGCCAGCGTCACCCGCGAGCGCGCCGCCATCGAAGCGCGCCTGGCGCTGGGCGCCGACCGTTACACGGCGCTGGGCGGTGTGCTGCGCCACGCGCTGTACACCGGGATGATCCCGACGCTGAACCAGATGGCCGCCGCCGGGATCATCACCCTGCCGGGGATCATGACCGGCCAGATACTTGCCGGCATGGACCCGCTGGACGCCGCGCGCTACCAGATTCTGCTGATGTTCCTGCTCGCAGGCGCCGGCTTCGCCACGGCCCTCGGTGCGGTCTGGCTGTCAGCCTGGCGGCTCACCGACGAGCGTGATCGCTTGCGCCTGGACCGCCTGCGCGCGGAGAACTGAGCGCGTATGCTGAGGACTTTTCAACGGCACCGGAGAACGCCATGAGCACTGCCAAATCCGCCCTGATCATCGGCGCCTCGCGCGGCCTCGGCCTGGGCCTGGTGCGTGAAATGCTGGCGCGCGGCTGGGACGTCACCGCCACCGTGCGCGACGCTGCCAACGCCGGTGAGCTGGCCGCTCTGCCGGTGCGCGTCGAGTCCCTGCTGCTCGACGATGCGCAGTCCCAGGACCGCCTCGCCGAAGCCTTGGCCGGCGCCAGCTTCGACCTCGTCTTCATCAACGCCGGCATCTACGGCCCGCCGCACCAGTCGACCATCGACGCCAGCCTCGGCGATGTCGGCCAGTTGTTCATGATCAACGCCGTCGCCCCCCTGCGCCTGGCTGAGCGCCTGCTTCCGCGCCTGAATGCCGACAACGGCGTACTGGCCTTCATGACTTCCGAGCTGGGCAGCGTCGCCGGCAACCAATCCGGCGGCATGGCGCTGTATCGCGCGAGTAAGGCGGCGCTCAATTCGCTGACCCGCAGCTTCGTCGCCGGACTGGACGGAACCGGCATCACCGTGCTCAACCTCCATCCGGGCTGGGTGCGCACCGACATGGGCGGCGAGTCCGCGCCGCTGGACGTGCAGACCAGCGCGCAAGGCCTCGCCGATCAGGTCGAAGGCCACGCCGGTCGCGGCGGGCAGTTCTACCTGGACTACCAGGGAACGACGATCGTCTGGTGACGGCTCGCGCCGTGGGCGTTACCATGCGCCCACGTCTGACTCTCGGGTCAGCGGACCTGGATCAGCAGACAGGGTGAACACTGAGCTGGCTTCCCATGACCCCATGGAGCCGGCTCGCTACGAACGGCTCCGTCCGTTTGGAGAACTCACCCATGTCTTCCCCGCGTCTCTGGCTGCGCAACCCGCTGGCCATCTTCACCGCCAACGACCTCGACGCCCGTGGCGGCATCGTCGTCCAAGACGGTCGCATCGTCGAACTGGTCGCTGCCGGCCAGCAACCCTCGGCTCCCGTTCAGCAGACCTTCGATGCCAGCCAGCACGTGCTGACGCCCGGCCTGATCAACACCCATCACCACTTCTACCAGACCCTCACACGCGCCTGGGCGCCGGTGGTGAACCAGCCGTTGTTCCCCTGGCTGAAGACCCTCTACCCGGTGTGGGCGCGCCTGACTCCCGAGCAGCTCGGGGTGGCCACCAAGGTCGCCCTGGCAGAACTGCTGCTGTCGGGCTGCACCACCGCCGCCGACCACCACTACCTGTTCCCCGACGGCCTGGAGCAGGCCATCGACGTGCAGGCCGGCGTGGTCCAGGAACTGGGCATGCGCGCCATGCTCACCCGTGGCTCCATGAGCCTGGGCGAAGCCGACGGCGGCCTGCCGCCGCAACAGACCGTACAGAGCGCCGAGGACATCCTCGAAGACAGCCAGCGCCTGATCCGCGAATACCACCAGCGCGGCGAAGGCGCCCAGGTTCAGATCGCCCTGGCGCCCTGCTCACCGTTCTCGGTCACCCCAGAAATCATGCGCGCCAGCGCCGAACTGGCCGAGCGCGAGGACGTGCGCCTGCACACCCACCTCGCCGAAACCCTCGACGAGGAAGACTTCTGCCTGCAGCGCTTCGGCCAGCGCACCGTGGACTACCTGGACAGCGTCGGCTGGCTCGGCCCGCGCACCTGGCTGGCCCATGGCATCCACTTCAACGACGAGGAAATCCGCCGCCTGGGCGAAGCCGGCACCGGCGTCTGCCACTGCCCGAGCTCGAACATGCGGCTCGCCTCGGGCATCTGCCCGACCGTGGCGCTGGAAGCCGCCGGCGCGCCGGTGGGCATCGGCGTGGATGGTTCGGCCTCCAACGACGCCTCCAACATGATCCTCGAAGCGCGCCAGGCGCTGTACATCCAACGCCTGCGCTACGGCGCCGAGCAGATCACCCCGGAACGCGCGCTGGGCTGGGCCACGAAGGGTTCAGCGAAGCTCATCGGCCGCAGCGACATCGGCGAGCTGGCCGTGGGCAAGCAGGCGGACCTGGCCCTGTTCAAGCTCGACGAACTGCGCTTCTCCGGCAGCCACGACCCGCTCTCGGCCCTGCTGCTGTGCGGTGCCGACAAGGCCGACCGGATCATGATCGGCGGCGCCTGGCGGGTCATCGACGGCGAAGTCGAAGGCCTCGACCTCAAGCGCCTGATCGCCGACCACACCCAGGCGGCGCGCAAGCTGCTCGGTACGCTGTAAGCCCCCGACCGGGAGCATCCTGCGCTCGGGCCTCCCCTCTCCCCCGCCCTCTCCCTTCAGGGAGAGGGCGGGGGAGAGATTCAGCGGGAGGCGGTTGCGACCCACCTCTGTCTCACCTCTTCACCGTGGCTCAGGATGCCAATCCAGCCGGCACGTTTTGCCATCGAAAAATCGCTACAACCCGCGTCACACAAGGTCTGCGCCCTACCGCCCGTCGCCCGCCAGACAGTCATGACGGACCGTCATTCCAGCAAAAACCTCTCTAAATCAAGGCCCGCTGTGAGTTGGCAGGAAAATGCCGTCAATTTGACATCACAGAGAGGCCCTCTAGTTTTAAATCGCCGGGCCGAATTCCTGCTCAAGACGTAGTCAGCAGCCGTTGGGCCCGGTTACCGGCGCCCGGCAATGGAGTGCACTTCAATGCGCGATTCACAGTTGAACCCCCAGGCGGTTCAAGAAGCCGGCCAGGATTGGCCGCGGCGCCTCGTCATCCAGACCTTGCCCTGGGCGGTCGTGGCCGGGCTCTGCGCGGTCGGCGTGCCGTTCTGGTGGATGCTGCCGATCGGCTGGGTCTCCAGCCTGGTGCTGTGCAGCCTGCTCTGCGGCGCCAGCAAGACCGCCGTCGATGCCCAGGCCACCACCCTGCAGAACGACGAGCTGCCGCACTGGCTCCCCCTGCAGGAAGCCGTGGAAGGCCACCTGGCCTCGCTCAACGGCCACACTCACCAGATCGACAACCTCCTGCACCAGGCCATCCGCCAGCTCACCGACAGCTTTCACGCTCTCGCCGAGCGCATCGACATCCAGCGCGGCCTGTCCCACTCGCTGATCGAGCGCTACGACGGGCGCGGCCACATGGACGGCGATATCGACTTCCAGCGCTTCATCCACGCCACCCAGGAAACCCTCGGGCTGTTCGTAGAAGCCACCCTGGAGACCAGCCGCACCTCGCAGCAACTGGTGGAGCGCATGGACCGCGTGACGCACAAGATCGCCGAGATCCTGCAGTCCACCCAGGACATGGACGCCATCGCCAAGCAGACCAACCTGCTGGCACTCAACGCCGCCATCGAGGCCGCCCGCGCCGGTGAAAGCGGGCGTGGATTCGCCGTGGTGGCCGACGAGGTGCGCGCGCTGTCGACCCGCTCCACGCACTTCTCCCAGGCCATCCGCGAGCACGTCGACGTGGTCTATCGCGAGATCAAGGACGCCGAAGGCGCGATCAGCCAGCTGGCCGACAAGGACATGACCTTCGCCCTGGATTCGCGCCAGAAGATCCAGCGCATGCTTGACGAGCTCGACACCATGAACCAGCACACCGTGAAGGTGGTGCAGGAGCTGGACCGCATTTCTCTGGAAGTTGGCGACGGCGTCAACGCCGCTGTCACCGCCCTGCAGTTCCAGGACATGAGCAGCCAGCTGCTCGGCCAGATCGGCAAGCACAGCGCCCGCCTTGGCGCGCTCGCCGTCGGCCTGGGAGCGCTGGAAGGCCGCCCGCCCGGCGAGTGGAGCGAACGCCTGCGCGGCGAAGTCTCCGAGCTCGGCCGCCCCCTGAGCAACCCGGTCGCCCAGACCAGCCTGAGCGCTGGCGAGGTGGAACTGTTCTGACCTGAAGGCAACGCAGGAGCCCCGACATGCTGCAGTCCGTCTTCGAATACTTGGCCAACCTCGCTCTGATCGGCTGAGCCCACCCCACCATTTCCACGCGCCGGGATGGCGCGAGCACTTGTGCGCCTGGCGACACGCAAACGCATTGCAATCCGAGGAGAACCAACGCAATGGGAAAGCAGATTCTGATCGTCGATGACTCGGCCTCGATCCGGCAGATGCTGAGCTTCACGCTCAAATCCGCCGGCTACGAGGTGGACGAGGCCGTGGACGGCAAGGACGGCCTGGGCAAGGCCCAGCGCAAGGCCTACAACCTGGTCTTCACCGACCAGAACATGCCGAACATGGACGGCCTGACGCTGATCCGCAGCCTGCGCGACATGGCCGGCTACCGCGTCACGCCGATCCTCATGCTGACCACCGAATCCAGCGACGCCATGAAGCAGCAGGGCAAGAGTGCGGGCGCCACCGGCTGGCTGGTCAAGCCGTTCGACCCGCCGAAGCTGCTGGAAGTCACCCGCAAGGTCCTGCCCTAGGGGTATCGCCGATGGCCACTGGAATGGAGCAGTTCCTCCAGGTGTTCTTCGAGGAAACCGACGAGCACCTGGCGACCCTCGAACTCCTGCTCATCGGGCTCGACCTCGATCAGCCGGACGCCGAGACGCTCAATGGCATTTTCCGCGCGGCCCACTCGATCAAGGGCTCCAGCGGCATGTTCGGTTTCGACGACCTGACCGCGGTGACCCACGAGCTGGAAACCCTGCTCGACCGCATCCGCTGCGGGCAGACCGCCCTGCACACGGACATGATCGGCGTGTTCCTGGAAGCCCGCGACGTCCTGCAGCGCCTGCTCGACGCACACCGCAGCCAGGTGCCCGACCCGGACGTCCCGGTATCGGCCACCGTGGACCGCCTGCGCGCCTGGCTGGCAGAGCCTGTCGCAGTCGCCGCCGATGACGGATTCGGCCTGTTCGACGGCGCCCCCGCAGCGGCTGAAAACTGCGCCAGCGACGACGATACGTTCGGCTTCTTCGACGATGCGCCCGGCATGCCTGAAACCGCTGCCAGCAGCGAGGACTTCGGTTTCTTCGACGACGCCCCCGGCGCGCCGGACGTCAAACCCGTCGAGCCCTACGGCATTTTCGACAAGGCCCCCGGCGCCCCCGCGGCCGCCGCAGTGGTTACAGCACCAAGCGAGCAACCCAAGGCCGCGCCCGCCATTGCTGCCAAGCCCGCTGCCCGCACCGATAGCGAATCCAGCTCCATCCGCGTCAGCGTCGAGAAGATCGACAGCCTGATCAACCTGGTGGGGGAGCTGGTGATCACCCAGGCCATGCTCAGCCAGCTCAGCGAGGATCTCGATCCCACCCACTTCGAGCGCCTGCAGCAGGCCCTGGCGCAGCTGGAGCACAACACCCGCGACCTGCAGGAATCGGTGATGTCGATCCGCATGCTGCCGATCAGCTTCATCTTCAGCCGCTTCCCGCGCCTGGTGCACGACACCTCCGCGCGCCTGGGCAAGCAGGTCGAACTGATCCTCCAGGGCGAGCACACCGAGCTGGACAAGAGCGTCATCGAGAAGCTCAGCGACCCGCTCACCCACATCGTCCGCAACAGCATCGACCACGGCATCGAGACGCCCGCCGAACGCCTGGCCGCCGGCAAGCCGGCACAGGGTTCGGTGAAGCTCGCCGCCAGCCACCAGGGCGGCAGCGTGGTGGTGGAAATCTCCGATGACGGCCGCGGCCTGTCCCGCGAGCGCATCCTCGCCAAGGCCCGTGAAAAGGGCTTGGCCGTGCACGACGGGATGACCGACGCTGACGTCTGGCAACTGATCTTCATGCCCGGCTTCTCCACCGCCGAAGCGGTCACCGAGCTGTCCGGCCGGGGCGTGGGCATGGACGTGGTGCGGCGCAACATCCAGGCCATGGGCGGGCGGATCGACATCGATTCCGCGCCGGGCATGGGCACGCGCATGTGCATCCGCCTGCCGCTGACCCTGGCCATCCTCGACGGCCTGATCGTCGCCGTGGAGAAGGTCAACTACGTGGTGCCGCTGACCTACATCGTCGAGTCGCTGCAGGCCCGCGCCGACGACGTGCGCGGCCTGGCTGGCGAGGAGTCGACGGTGATCCGCGTGCGCGGCGAATACCTGCCGCTGTTCTCCCTCAACCAGCTACTGCGCATCGGCGCGGCGCCAGTGCCGCCGGAGCAGGGGATCGTGGTGATCCTCGAATCCGAGGGCAAGAGCTTCGCCCTGCAAGTGGACGAGCTGGTCGGCCAGCAGCAGGTGGTGATCAAGAGCCTGGAACAGAACTTCCGCCGGATCGACGGGATCGCCGGCGCCACCATCATGGGCGACGGCAGCGTCGCCCTGATCCTCGATGTCGATGCCCTGCCGCGTCTGGCAGCACAAGGAGAATCCACTCATGAGCGCAGCTGAAGCCACCGCGGTGACGAGCCCGGTGCAGGAATACCTGACCTTCACCCTGGGCCGCGAGGAATATGCCATCGACATCCTGCGGGTGCAGGAGATCCGTGGCTACGACCAGGTCACGGCGATCGCCAACGCCCCCGCCTTCATCAAGGGCGTGATCAACCTGCGCGGGGCCATCGTTCCCATCGTCGACCTGCGTATCAAGTTCAACCTGGCCGACATCAGCTATGACCAGTTCACCGTGGTGATCATCCTCAACGTCGGCCGGCGCATCGTCGGTGCGGTGGTGGACTCGGTCTCCGACGTGATCGCCCTGGCCGGCGAGGAGCTCAAGCCGCGCCCGGAATTCGCCGCCAGCTTCGACACCGAGTACCTGCTGGGCCTGGCCACCGCCGGTGAGCGGATGCTCATCCTGGTGGACATCGAAAAACTCATGACCAGCCGTGAAATGGCGCTGGTCGACGAAACCGCCGCCTGATCGCGACCGAGGATAATCAACATGGGTCTGTTCAACGCACACGCCGTGGCGCAGCAACGCGCCGACCGCATCACCGCCATCCTCCACAGCCTGGTGGACGGCAACCTCGACGTCGCCATCGGCGAAGCCCCGGCTGCTGGTTATGAGCGCCTCTACGACGGACTGCGCAGCGTCCAGCGCAACCTGCGCGAGCAGCGCGCCGAGCAGGCCCAGGTGGAAGCCCTGGAAGCCGGCCTGGTGGAGATGACCCGCCAGCACGAGTTGGGCTGGATCGACGAGGTGATCCCGGTGGACAAGTTCGCCGGCCGCCCGGCGCGCATCGCCAAGGGCATCAACGACCTGGTCGCCGCGCACATCGCGGTGAAGATGCGCGTCGTCGCCACCGTCACCGCCTACGGCAAGGGCGACTACTCGGTGGACATGGACCGCCTGCCCGGCAAGAAGGCCATCATCACCGAAGCCATCGATGGCGTGCGCGACAGCCTCAAGGCCAACGCGGATGCCGCCGAGTACAACGCGCGGATCAAGAGCGCGCTGGATAACGTCTCGGCCAACGTGATGATCGCCAACAACGACCTCGAGATCATCTACATGAACCGCACGGTGACCGAGATGCTCGGCAACGCCGAAGCCGACATCCGCAAGCAGCTGCCGAACTTCAACGCCAGCCGCCTGATGGGCGCCAACATCGACATGTTCCACAAGAACCCGGCGCATCAGCGTGGCATGCTCGCGCACCTCACCGCGCGGCATAAGGCCGAGCTGAGCCTGGGCGGACGCCGCTTCGCCCTGGACGTGGTGCCGGTGTTCAACGACGCCGGCGAGCGCCTGGGCTCGGCCGTGCAGTGGACCGACCGCACCGAGGAATTCCGCGCCGAGCAGGAAGTCTCGCAACTGGTGGACGCCGCCGTCGCCGGCGACTTCACCAAGCGCATCGAGGCCGCGAACAAAGAGGGCTTCTTCCTGAAGATCGCCACCGGCCTGAACAACCTGGTGGACACCGCCGACAAGGGCCTGCGCGACGTCACCCGCGTGCTCGGCGCGCTGGCCCAGGGCGACCTGACCCAGCGCATCGATGCCGACTACCAGGGCACCTTCGGCGAGCTCAAGGACTACGCCAACGAAACTGCGCAGAGCCTGTCGCGGATGCTCGGACAGATTCGCGAAGCAGCCGACACCATCCACACCGCCGCCAGCGAGATCGCCAGCGGCAACGCCGAGCTCTCAACCCGCACCGAGCAGCAGGCCTCCAGCCTGGAAGAAACCGCATCGAGCATGGAAGAGCTGACCAGCACCGTGAAGCTCAACGCCGAGAACGCCCGCCAGGCCAACTCGCTGGCGGTGAACGCCTCCGAAGTCGCCACCGAAGGCGGCAGCGTGGTGCAGAAGGTGGTGGGCACCATGTCGGCCATCAACGACTCGGCGCGCAAGATCGCCGACATCATCGGGGTGATCGACGGCATCGCCTTCCAGACCAACATCCTCGCCCTCAACGCCGCGGTGGAAGCGGCGCGCGCCGGGGAGCAGGGCCGCGGCTTCGCGGTGGTGGCCGGTGAGGTGCGCACCCTGGCGCAGCGCTCCGCCGCCGCCGCCAAGGAGATCAAGACGCTGATCAACGACTCGGTGGACAAGGTCGAGAGCGGCAACAGCCTGGTCGCCCAGGCCGGCCAGACCATGAGTGACATCGTGGTCGCGATCAAGCGCGTCACCGACATCATGGCCGAGATCGCCGCCGCGTCCGCGGAGCAGAGCAGCGGCATCGAGGAAGTGAACGGCGCCGTGTCGCAGATGGACGAGATGACCCAGCAGAACGCCGCGCTGGTGGAAGAAGCCGCCGCCTCGGCCGAGGCCCTGCAGGAGCAGGCCGGCATGCTCAACCAGCAGGTCGGGGTGTTCAAGCTCGAATCCATCGCCGCCACCGTGGTGCCGCTGGCTTCCGCCCGCCCGGCCCGCGCCGAGCCGACCGCGCACACCTCGCGCGCCGCCCGCGGCGTGGCCAAGGCGGTGCGCGCCAAGGGTAAAGAGGACGACTGGGAAGAGTTCTGATCGGGCGGGGCTGAGGGATGGCGGCGGCCGGAGCAATGGGAGGGTCGGCCGCCGCGCGCGGACCAGGGATGGTCAGGCGATGAACGTTGATGTAGGCGCCAAGAGCCCCTCACCCTAACCCTCTCCCTCTCCCTCTGGGAGAGGGTTAGGGTGAGGGTAGTGCCCGCGCAGATCTTTCCCGATACCACGAGGCCGCATAACGCCACAGGCGTTATCCGCCATCGCGGCGGATAACCCGTGCCGGGTTATGCGCCCTACGCAACCTGCTCACCACCGAGACCACCCGATGTCGATCAACCTGCCCGCCCCCGAGCACGAGTTCCACTACACCCGCCGGGACTTCCAGCAGGTGCGCGAGCGCCTCTACCGGCACGCCGGCATCAGCCTCTCGGAGAACAAGCAGCAGCTGGTCTACAGCCGCCTCTCGCGGCGCCTGCGCAGCCTGCGCCTGGGCAGCTTCGCCGAGTACTTCGCCTACCTGGAGAGCCACGAGGAAGAGTGGCAGCAGTTCGTCAACGCGCTGACCACCAACCTCACCGCCTTCTTCCGCGAGAAGCACCACTTCGAGCACCTGGGCCGCTTCGCCGCCGATCAGTTGCAGGACCACCAGCCGCTGCGCTTCTGGTCCACCGCCTCGAGCACCGGCGAGGAGCCCTACTCCATGGCCATGACCCTGGTGGACGCGCTGGGCAGCTTCGCCCCGCCCATCGAGCTGATCGCCTCGGACATCGACACCGGCGTGCTCGGCCAGGCGCGCCAGGGCATCTACCCGCTGGAGCGCATCGAGGCGCTGAGCCCCGCGCAGAAGAAGCGCTTCTTCCTTCGTGGCACCGGCGGCAACGCCGGCAAGGCGCGGGTGGTGCGCGAGCTCCGGCAGATGATCGACTACCGGCAGATCAACCTGCTCGACCGCGACTGGGGCATTGCCGGAGGCCTGGACGCGATCTTCTGCCGCAACGTGATGATCTATTTCGACAAGCCGACCCAGACCCGCCTGCTCGAACGCATGGTGCGCCTGCTGCGCCCCGGCGGGCTGTTCTTCGCCGGGCACTCGGAAAACTTCGTCCATGCCAGCCACCTGGTGCGCTCGGTGGGGCGCACCACCTACCAGGCGGTAGGGAGCCAGTGATGGGCGCGGCCCTGGACCAACCCAACCGCTACTACGACCCGCGCTTCGGCATGGAGGCGGTGAAGCTGCTGCCCGGCGAGTGCTACGTCACCGCAGAGCCGGTGATGCTGGTCACGGTGCTCGGTTCCTGTGTCTCGGTCTGCCTGCGCGACCGCAACAGCGGTCTGGGCGGCATGAACCATTTCATGCTGCCCGGCGACACCGGTGTGCAGGGCCTGCTGTCCAATTCCGGGCGCTATGGCGTACACGCCATGGACCTGCTGATCAGCGGCCTGATGCGGCGCGGGGGCCAGCGCCGGTACTTCGAGGCCAAGGTGTTCGGCGGCGGCTCGGTGCTGAAGAACCTCAGCGCCGACGTCGGCCAGCGCAACGTCGAGTTCGTCCTGCAGTACCTGGAGGACGAGGGCATCCCGCTGACCGCCCACGACCTGCTCGACGTGCACCCGCGCAAGGTCTACTTCTTCCCCGGCAGCGGCCGGGTGCTGGTGCGCAAGCTGCGCACCCTGGCCAACGACACGGTGCTGCAGCGCGAGCGGCAGTATTGCCAGCAACTGTCCCGTCGGGAGCGCGGCGGGAGCATCGACCTGTTCTGAACGGAGGGACAAGCGATGGCCGTCAAGGTCCTGATCGTCGACGACTCGGCGCTGATTCGCAGCCTGCTCAAGGACATCATTCAGAACGATCCGGAACTGCAACTGGTGGGCGCCGCACCTGACGCCTTCGTCGCCCGCGACCTGATCAAGCAGCACTCGCCGGATGTCATCACCCTCGACGTGGAAATGCCGCGCATGGACGGCCTGACCTTTCTCGACAGGCTGATGAAGGGCCGGCCGACGCCGGTGCTGATGATCTCCTCGCTCACCGAGAAGGGCTCCGAAGCCACCCTGCGCGCGCTGGAGTTGGGCGCCATCGACTTCATCGCCAAGCCGCGCCTGGGCATCGCCGAGGGCATGCAAGCCTACGCCGAGGAAATCTGCGCCAAGCTCAAGGCCGCCGCCCGCGCGCGCCTGCCCCGCGCCCGTCCCATCGTGTCGTCCGACGCACCGGCAACGAGCAGTGCGCCACTGCTGAGCACCGAGAAAATCTTCGCCATCGGCGCTTCTACCGGCGGCACCGAGGCGATCAAGGAAGTCCTGCTGGGCCTGCCGCCGGACTGCCCCGGCACCGTGATCACGCTGCACATGCCGCCGGGTTTCACCAAGTCCTACGCGGACAGACTGGACCGTCAGACGCGCCTTTCAGTGCGCGAAGCCCGCGACGGCGACCGCATCCTACCCGGCCACGTGCTGCTCGCCCCCGGCGACTTCCACATGGAAGTGCAGCGCAGCGGCGCCAACTACGTCGTGCGCCTGCACCGCGAGGCTGCGGTAAATGGACACAGGCCGGCGGTGGACGTGATGTTCAACTCCCTCGCCCGCTGCGCCGGGCGCAACCTCATCGCCGCCTTGCTCACCGGCATGGGCAAGGATGGGGCCCGCGGCTTGCAAGCGATCCGCCAGGCCGGCGGCCACACCGTCGCCCAGGACGAGGCCACCTGCGTGGTCTACGGCATGCCCCGCGAGGCAGTAGAGCTGGGCGCGGCGAAGGAAGTCCTGCCGCTGGAACGCATAGCAGGCTCGCTCCTACAGCAGGCGCGCCAGAGCGGAAGTGGGAACAGAGTCTAGTTCTGCAGGAATCATCTCCATACGCTGAGCGCCTTTTCCCACAGCGTCTAGACTCCGGCCAATCGACTGGCGCCAATAATATGGCGATTCGATATCAATTTGGTTTGATTGTGCCCGTATACAAAATGCACAATTGAGCTTTCGCCAAAAGACCGGCACACGGCGGGCGTAGGGGAATTGAGATAGCCATGGCGGCAAGATGGGGGTTGCGCGGCAAATCGGTGGTGGCATTGCTCATCGCCTGTCTCCTGGCGCTGGTACCGGCAGTCATGCTGGGCTGGAAGGCCATGGAGGACATCCGCACGCATTTCGGCCTCGCCTTCGCGAGAAACTTCACGCTGCTCAACCAGCAGAAGATCATCGCTCCGGTTATTCGCGAGCTGGCGCTCTCGCGGCGCCTGGCCGAGTCAGTGGTAACGCAGGACTGGCTGCTGTCCGAGAACGACCCGGCACGCCGTGCGCTGTTCTTCCGTGAAGCCGAAGGCTTCCGCGCGGACCAGCACAACTACTCCTACTTCGTCGTGGTGGACTCCTCGCACCACTACTACTTCAACGACTCCAATTCCCCGCTCTCCAATTCCCCGCGCTACACCCTGAGCCGGGACGACCCCAAGGACTCCTGGTATTTCGACACCCTCGCGCGCGATGAGCCGTACAACATCAACGTCGACTACAACGAGAAACTGAAGGTCACCAAGGTCTGGTTCAACATGGTGGTGCGCGCCGGCAACGAGAAAGTCGGCCTGGCCGGCGGCGGCCTCGATCTCACCGAGTTCCTCGACCAGTTCATCTCGCGCCGTGAGGCCGGGGTGACGCCGATGATCGTCGATCCCGAGGGCGCCATCCAGGCGCACCCGGACACCCGCCTGATCGCCTACAACTCCGGCTCCAGCGGTCAGGCCAAGCATCACGTCTACGACCTGCTGGCCAATGACCAGGAACGCACCGCGCTGCGCCAGACCCTGCGCCAGGCAGAGACCAACCCCGGCGAAGTCGAAACCATGTGGGGCACCATCGACGGCAAGGAACAGCTGATCGCCACCGCCTACATTCCGCAGTTGCGCTGGCACGTACTCAGCGCCATCGACCTGCATGCCGCGCAGGTTCTGGACAGCCGCTGGATCTGGCCGCTGGTGGGCACCCTCGCCGGGCTGCTGGCGATCCTGCTGATCGGCTTCGCCTACACCGTCGATCTGCTGGTGCTGCGCCCGCTGCGCGGCCTCAAGCAGTCGGCCAAGGCCATCGCCGCCGGGCAATACGACAGCCCGCTGCCACGCACCCGCCTGGACGAGATCGGCGAGCTGTCCAGCGCCTTCGCCAGCATGGCCGACCAGGTCCGCCGGCACACCGAGGAGTTGGAAGACAAGGTCCAGCAGCGCACCCAGGCGCTGGAGGCGGCCAACCGCGAGATGGCCGCCGCGCAGAAAAAGATCGGCGACTCCATCGACTACGCCAGCCTGATCCAGCGCGCCATCCTTCCCGACCGCCAGTTGCAGGCCTCTCTGGGCGAGCACCATTTCGTCCTGTGGAAACCGCGCGACGTGGTCGGCGGCGACTTCTACATCTATCGCGAAGGCCCGCGAGACAGCCTGATCGGCGTGGTCGACTGCGCCGGCCACGGCGTGCCCGGCGCGCTGATGACCATGCTCGCCCTGGCTGCCATCGACCACGCCATCGACAGTGTGAAGAGCCACGACCCGGCGGCCATCCTGCGCGAGACCGACCACGTGATGCGCGGCATGCTCGGCCAGGAAGAATTCACCCACTCGCTGGCGACCAACATGGACGCCGGCCTGGTGCGCGTCGACCACCAGCGCAAGCTGCTGCACTTCTCCGGGGCGAAGATTTCCCTGTTCGCCAGCGACGGCAAAGACGTGCGCGAGTACAAGGGCGCGCGCCGCGCCATCGGCGACAAGCGCCAGGGCGACTATCAGGACGTGGAAATCCCGATGGAAGCCGGCTGGACCTATTACCTGTGCACCGACGGCTTCCTCGACCAGGCAGGCGGCGAGCACGGCTTCGGCTTCGGCAACAGCCGCTTCGCCGATCTGTTGCTCAACCACGCGCGCCGACCATTGGCCGAGCAGGCCGATGTGTTCGCCGCTACCCTCGCCCATTACCAGGGTGAGCAGCCGCAGCGCGACGACATCACCATTCTCTCTTTCCGCTTCGACTAGGGGTTAATCCATGGAATCGCTAGATCTGTTGGCCATGCGCGAGAGTTTCACCCGGCAACGTATCTTGCTCTGCTTCAACGGGCCCATCTCGCGCAGCCTGATCGAGGAAATCGGCCACGCGCTGCGCAACTACCTGCAGGCCGAGCAGGCGCACCCCAGCGAAGCGATGGACGTGTTCGCCGTCTATATCGAGATGACCCAGAACATACGCCACTACGCCACCCAGCGCGGCTACAACGAGCAGGAGGCCTCGGCCACTGTGGCGATTGCCCGCAATGACGAAGGCCACTATGTGGTCTCCGCAGGCAACCTGGTGGAACTGGCTGACGGGCAGGGCCTGGTGCGCAGCATCGAAGGCATCGCCGGGCTCGACAAGGTCCAGCTCAAGGCGGCCTACAAGGAACAGCTGCGCCGCCCACGCGACGCCGAAGCCTCCACCGGCGCAGGTCTCGGCCTGCTGGACATCGCCCGCAAGTCCAGCGCGCCGCTCAAGACCTCCCTCACCGAACAACCCGACGGCCGCGCCTTCTTCAGCCTGCGCGCCGTGATCTGAACCGCGAAATTCAGGAAGACCCGACATGAGCGATCTCAACGTCACCGGAACCCAATCCACCCCACAGATCCACGGCGACTGGCAGGCCGGCATCCTCGCGATGCAAGGCGACTCCTACCCGGAGAACTCCTTCGAGCTGTTCGGCCAGGTCATCGAGTGGGTCGAACGCTTCCTCACCCAGGAACAGCGCCCGCTGGAACTCGACCTGCGCCTGCTGTACCTCAACACCAGCTCGATCAAGGCCATGATGGACATCTTCGACCTGCTCGAAGAAGCCCACGGCCAGGGCCGTGTCACCCGCGTGGCGTGGCACTACGACCGACGCAACGAGCGCGTCGCCGAACTGGCCGAGGAATTCCGCGAGGACTGTACCTTCCCGTTCGTCATCCAAGCCTACGACGAGTAAGAGCCATGACTAGCGAGCGCGAGCTGGACCTGCTAATCGAAGAGCTGCTGGCCGACCCCCAGTACGAAGGCCACCCCCTGCGCGAGGCCCTGTACCAGAAGCACCAGCAATCCCTCGACCAGCTCGCGCGCCTGGAGCGCATCGCACGGATTTCCGACGGTTTCCAGTCCATGGCCCGGGCGCAGAACAGCACGCTGTCCGAGCGCTACCACAAGCAGCTGCGCCAGCTGGAAAAGGTCGCCCGCATCTCCGACCGCTACCAGGACATGATGCGCGATCTGAACATCGCGCTGAAGGAAGCCTCGACCCACGACACCCTCACCGGCATCGCCAATCGCCGCCTGCTGATGGAACGCCTGCGCGAAGAAAGCGAACGCGCCCAGCGCCACGGCGAGTCCTACGTGCTGGCCATGCTCGACGTCGACCGCTTCAAGCAGGTCAACGACACCTGGGGCCACGAAGTGGGCGACCGCGTGCTGGTGGAAATCGGCCGCGCCATGGAATCCGCCCTGCGCCAGTACGACCTCTGCGGTCGCTGGGGTGGCGAGGAATTCCTGCTGATCCTCCCCGATACCCGCCTGGCGGACGCCGCCGCCATCATCGAGCGCGTACGCAACGACATCCGCTGCCTGGCTGTACGCGTGGGCACCAACGCCCTGTCCGTCACCGCCAGCTTCGGCGTAGCCGAGCACCAGCCGGGCGAAAGCTATTCCCAGACCCTCAGCCGCGCCGACGCCGCCCTGCTGGACGCCAAGCGCAGCGGGCGCGACAAGTGCGAGTTCGCCACGGCATAAGCCCTCGCGCGGGCACCGCGACATCCCCACGGCTAGCATCCCGCGGCGAAGCCGATTAAGGTCCATGGACCGCATGGAAAGGATGCAGCATGGCCAACAAGTCTCCCTCCCCTCGCCAGCAGACCCATCTCGCCGTCCTGATCGACGCCGACAACGCCCCCGCCGCCATCGTCGAAGGCCTGTTCGAGGAGATCGCCAAGTACGGCGTCGCCAGCGTCAAACGCATCTACGGCGACTGGACCAAGCCCAACCTGGGCAAATGGAAGCAGGTGCTGCTGGACCACTCCATCCAGCCCATGCAGCAGTTCGCCTACACCAGCGGCAAGAATGCCACCGACAGCGCGTTGATCATCGACGCCATGGACCTGCTCTACACCCGCCGCTTCGACGGCTTCTGCCTGGTTTCCAGCGACAGCGACTTCACCCGCCTGGCCGCGCGCCTGCGCGAGGAGGGCCTGACCGTCTACGGCTTCGGCGAGGAAAAGACGCCCAAGCCCTTCGTCTCCGCCTGCGACAAATTCATCTACACCGAGATCCTGCGCGCAGCGCCAGAGCACGTCGCCGAACCCGCACCGAGCACCGACAAGGCCGTCGCCCCGAGCACCGCCGAAGCGCCCAGGTCCGCCAGCAAACCCAAGTCGCAGAAAGTCCCGCTGGACTTTATCGCCAAGGTGCTCGACGACATCGACGGCGACGATGATGACTGGGTGCAACTGGGCGCCCTGGGACAGAACATCAGCAAGCTGCAGCCGGCGTTCGATCCGCGCCTGTACGGCTTCAAGAAGCTCAGCGACCTGATCAAGGGCCACCCCAAGCGCTTCGAACTGCAGGCGCGGGGCATCGGCAACACCGGCGGCAAGGACTTGTACGTGCGCAATGCCGGCCCGGTGCGTTAAGCCTGCGTCAGCTCAATGCAGCGTCACTTCCCAGTCGTTAGGGTTGACCTTGAACCTGCAACGGAGCCGCCCATGCGTCCCTGGCTGATAGCCCTGCTCCTGACCCTCGCTGCCGGTGCTGCCCACGCCGGCACGCTGCGCTGCGGCACCAGCCTGATCAACGAAGGCGACCCGATGGACGAAGTGCTCGCCAAGTGCGGGCAGCCGGACAAGCGTGTCGTCACACCGCCCACAAAGCCAAGGCGCGGACCGGACGGCAAATTCATCCCCGGCCAGCCGCAGCTGGAAACCTGGATGTACGGCCCGAACAACGGTGCCTATCGCTACCTTTTCTTCCGCGACACGCAACTGCAATTGATCAACACCACGCGCAAGGAACTGCTCTGAGCGCGCCGCGCTATTCGTACCTGTACGCCCGCCGCTACCAAAGGTGCCTACCCATCGTGGCGGCATCTCCCTAGACTGGTCGCCTTCGCCAATCCGGAGGGCACCATGCAAAGCCAATTCGATTTCACCCTTGGCATCGACCCACAGGCACGCGACGTCGTGGTCAAGGGGCTGCTCGCCTATAACCTGGGCCAGATGGGCCGCAGCAACACCTACGACGACTTCGAACTCTACGCCCGCAGCGAAGACGGCGAAGTGGTCGGCGGCATGTTCGGCCAATCCGGCATGGGCTGGCTCTACATCGACTACCTCTGGCTGCAGGACGACCAGCGCGGCAGCGGCCTGGGCAGCCAGCTCATCGCCCTCGCCGAAGACGAAGCCCGCCGCCGCGGCTGCGTTGGCCTGTTCCTCTACACCTACAGCTTCCAGGCTCCCGGCTTCTACGAGAAACAGGGCTTCGAGCGCATGGGCGTGCTGGAAGACTGCCCGCCGGGGCATCAGCGTATCTACCTGAAGAAGCACCTGGGCTGATTACCAGGCTTTGCGCAGGCGAGGCTGTTCTTGCACCGCGCCTTCGTTCCCCTGAAATGAAAAAGGCCGGTCATCAGACCGGCCTTTTTCTTATCGCTTATTCACCATCAGCCATTGCTGGGGAAGGCGAACTGCGCCGCTTCGTGCGACTTGCGCTGCGGCCAGCGCTGGGTGATGGCTTTGCGCTTGGTGTAGAAGCGCACACCATCCGGGCCGTAGGCGTGCAGGTCGCCGAACAGCGAGCGCTTCCAGCCGCCGAAGCTGTGGTAGGCCACCGGTACTGGCAGCGGTACGTTGACGCCGACCATGCCGACTTCGATCTCGTCGCAGAACAGGCGGGCCGCTTCACCGTCACGGGTGAAGATGCAGGTGCCGTTGCCGTATTCGTGGTCGTTGATCAGCTGCATGGCTTCTTCCAGGCTGTTCACGCGCACGATGCAGAGCACCGGGCCGAAGATTTCTTCCTGGTAGATGGTCATGTCCGGGGTGACCTTGTCGAACAGGGTACCGCCGACGAAGAAGCCGTTCTCGTGCCCGGCCACCTTGTAGTTGCGGCCGTCGACCAGCAGCTGGGCACCCTGCTCGACGCCGGCGTCGATGTAGCCGGTGACTTTCTGCTGGGCTGCGCCGGTAACCAGCGGGCCCATGTCCAGGCCGCAGGAAGTGCCGGCGCCGATCTTCAGGGCCTTGATCTGCGGAACGATCTTCTCGACCAGCGCGTCGCCGATCTGGTCGCCCACGCAAACGGCCACGGAGATGGCCATGCAGCGCTCGCCGCAGGAGCCATAGGCCGCACCCATCAGGGCGCTGACGGCGTTGTCCAGGTCGCAGTCGGGCATCAGAACGGCGTGGTTTTTGGCGCCGCCCAGGGCCTGTACGCGCTTGCCGCGCTTGGTGCCTTCGGAATAGATGTATTCAGCGATCGGAGTCGAGCCAACGAAGCTCAGCGCCTTCACTTCCGGTGCTTCGATCAGCGCGTCCACGGCGGTCTTATCGCCGTGCACCACGTTCAGCACACCTTTGGGCAGGCCGGCTTCTTCGAAGAGTTCGGCGATCAGCAGGGTGGAGCTCGGGTCACGCTCGGACGGCTTGAGGATGAAGGTGTTGCCGCAGGCGATGGCCAGCGGGTACATCCACAGCGGCACCATGGCCGGGAAGTTGAACGGGGTGATGCCGGCGACCACGCCGATCGGCTGGAAGTCGCTCCAGGCGTCGATGTTCGGGCCGACATTGCGGCTGTATTCGCCTTTCAGGATTTCCGGGGCAGCGCTGGCGTATTCGACGTTCTCGATGCCGCGCTTGAGCTCACCGGCAGCGTCTTCCAGGGTCTTGCCGTGTTCTTCGCTGATCAGCTGGCTGATGCGTGCTTCGTTGGCTTCGAGCAGTTGCTTGAAGCGGAACAACACCTGGGCGCGCTTGGCCGGGGGGGTGTTGCGCCAGGCCGGGAAGGCGGCCTTGGCGGCGTCGATGGCCTGCTGGACGGTTTCGCGGCTGGCCAGCGGGACCTTGCGGATGGCTTCGCCGGTGGACGGGTTGAAGACGTCGGCGGTACGGCCAGTGTCGGCGATCATCTCGCCGCCGATCAGGTGCTTGACGGTGGTCATGGGAAGTCTCTTCTCGCTTGAGTGGTTCGGGTGAAGGGCTTCAAGAGCCCCTCTCCCCAACCCTCTCCCTAAGGGGAGAGGGGGCTTGTTCGGAGTGTGGACAAAGCCGCGTGGCTCGCCGGGAACTGCACTTTAAAAGGAGTTTCCCGGCTACGCCTTCTCGCGTGCCCGCGCACTCAGGGGCTGTGCGGGTGGTCGTCGCTCTTGAGCTCGATCTCGATGAACGCCACTTCGTGATCGCAGGGATTGATCACGTTGTGCTCGGTACCGATCTGACGGGTGTAGCTCGCACCCAGGACCAGCGGCGCGCGCCGCTCGCCCTCGGGGGTTTCCAGCAGCAGTTCGCCGTTGGTCACCGGGACCACGACGTATTCCATGCCGTGGCGGTGCCAGCCAGTCTCGGCGCCGGGGGCGAAGCGCCACTCGGTGACCAGGACCTTGTCGTTATCGATCTGTACCGTCGGGACGGCCTTCGGACGCTCACCCACTTACGCGACCCCGTTGAGGGCATCGCCCACGGCGCTGAACAGGCGGTCCAGGTCCTCGGGCTTGGCGTTGAAGGTCGGGCCGAACTGCAGGGTGTCGCCGCCGAAGCGCACGTAGAAGCCTTCTTTCCACAGCTTCATGCTGGCTTCGAACGGACGCACGATGGCATCGCCGTCACGGGCGCCAATCTGAATCGCGCCGGCCAGGCCGCAGTTGCGGATGTCGATGACGTTCTTCGCGCCCTTCAGGCCGTGCAGAGCCTTCTCGAAGTACGGAGCCAGCTCCAGCGATTGCTGAATCAGGTTCTCTTTTTCCAGCAGGTCCAGCGCGGCGATACCGGCGGCGCAAGCGACCGGATGCGCGGAGTAGGTGTAGCCATGACCGAACTCGACAGCGTATTCCGGCAGGTTCTGGCCCATGAAGGTGTCGTAGATTTCGCTGCTGGCGATCACCGCGCCCATGGGAATGGCACCGTTGGTGACCTGCTTGGCGACGTTCATGATGTCCGGCTTCACGCCGAAGAACTCGGCGCCGGTGGCCTTGCCCATACGACCGAAGGCGGTGATCACTTCGTCGAAGATCAGCAGGATGTTGTGCTGGTCGCAGATTTCGCGCAGGCGCTGCAGGTAGCCCTTCGGCGGCACCAGCACGCCGGCGGAACCGGACATCGGCTCGACGATGACCGCAGCGATGTTCGACGCGTCATGCAGCTCGATCAGCTTCAGCAGTTCGTTGGCCAGCTCGACGCCGCCGGTTTCGGCCATGCCCTTGGTGAAGGCCATGCCCGGTTGCAGGGTATGCGGCAGGTGGTCGACATCCATCAGTTGGCCGAACATCTTGCGGTTGCCACCGATGCCGCCCAGAGCTGTGCCGGCGACGTTCACGCCGTGGTAGCCACGGGCGCGGCCGATCAGCTTGGTCTTCTGTGCCTGGCCTTTCAGGCGCCAGTAGGCGCGGGCCATCTTGATCGAGGTGTCGGCGCACTCGGAGCCGGAACCGGTGAAGAACACGTGGTCGAGACCGGCCGGGGTCAGCTGGGTGATCTTCTCGGCCAGCTTGAAGGACAGCGGGTGGCCGTACTGGAAGGCCGGGGAGTAGTCGAGGGTGGTCAGCTGTTTGGCGACCGCGTCGGCGATTTCCTTGCGCGAGTGACCGGCGCCACAGGTCCACAAGCCCGACAGGCTGTCGTAGATCTTGCGGCCCTGGTCGTCCACCAGCCAGCTGCCTTCGGCGGCGACGATGATGCGCGGGTCTTTATGGAAGTTGCGGTTGGCGCTGAAGGGCATCCAGTGGGCCTTCAGGTTCAGTTCGCTGGCCACCGACGGGGTGACGTTCACTTGCTGGTTCATGCAGCTTGTCCTCGAAGACAGTCTTGTTGGGCTTGCAGGCCGCATCGTTTTTGGTGCGATGGGAGCTGCTCTTGTGGATTAAGAGTGGGCCTGACTTAACGTGAGTTAAAGCTTATTCTTCTTACGTTCAGTTTCGGATTGGTAAAACTAAAATGGCGAAACAACGAGCGCCTTCCCTGGGCCAGGTCAGCGACTTCGAGATCCGCCTGCTGCGCATCTTCAAAACCATAGTCGAGTGCGGCAGCTTCTCGGCCGCCGAGAGCACGCTGGGCATCAGCCGCTCGGCGATCAGCCTGCACATGGGCGACCTGGAAAAGCGCCTGGGCATGCGCCTGTGCCAGCGCGGCCGTGCAGGCTTCGCGCTGACCGACGAGGGCCGCGAGGTGTACCGCGCGACCCAGTCGCTGCTGGCGGCGCTGGAGGGCTTCCGCGCCGAAGTGAACGAGCTGCACCAGCACCTGCGCGGCGAGCTGAACATCGGCATCATCAACAACCTGGTGACCCTGCCGCAGATGCGCATCACCCACGCCCTGCGTGCGCTCAAGGCCAGCGGGCCGGGCGTGCGGATCAACATCGGCATGACCACGCCCAACGAGATCGAGCTGGGAGTTCTCGACGGACGGTTGCATGTGGGCGTGGTACCGCTCATCAGTCCGCTGTCGGGGCTGGAGTATTCCGCTCTCTATGAGGAGCGTTCGCTGCTGTTCTGCAGCCAGGAACACCCGCTGTTCGGGCGTGAAGATGCGGGCATCACCGTGCAGGAGATCCATGCCTGCGACGCGGTGGCGCCGAGCTACCGCATCCCGGCCGAGGCGCAGGAGCGGCATCAGGAGCTCTCCGGCAACGCCGCCGCCTCCGACCGCGAGGGCATGGCTTTCCTGATTCTCACGGGCAGTTATATCGGCTACCTGCCCGACCACTACGCCGCCGACTGGGTCGCCCAGGGTCGCCTGCGCGCGCTGCGGCCGGAGCGCTTCCACTACGACATCCCGCTGACCGTGGTGACCCGCAAGGGCCGCCGGCCGAACCTGGTGCTGGAGCGGTTCCTCGAGGCGGTGGCCCAGAGCCGTTGAGCCAATCGAGAAGGCCGGCGTAGGGGGGATAACGTTCGACGTTATCCGCCGTTACACCGGTGCTACAAGGCACTCCGCGCTCTGCCTGGGCATCAGCAGCAAGTCACGGCGCAACGGCGTACAACCGCGAACGGTTGTACGCCCTACGATTTGATCCGACGCGCAGAAACCACATCCTGCCTATCCAATTTGTCGCCCCAGCCACCAAAAATCCTATAGCCCCTGCCCTGCAGCCCGCGGGCCGCGGGGTTTGCGTGGGTGCAGCTTTTCCCTAGCCTGCGACTACAAAAAACATAATTTCGCTAATCCCAGCCTCTGAACAGAATGCGGCCAACACCTCATCGCTAGCCGCAACAAGAACAAACGTGATCAGAGTCTGAGGAAGCAAGCCATGACCGACCTGAATCCAGGCGCCTTCGGCAAGAAGTCGCTTGATAACCTGGAAATCGACACGCTGGTCGTTGGCGCCGGACAAGCCGGCGTGGCCATGAGCGAGCACCTGACCCAGCAGGGCGTGCCGCACATCGTGCTGGAAAAGAGCCGCATCGCCGAAGCCTGGCGCACCGGTCGCTGGGACTCGCTGGTCGCCAACGGCCCGGCCTGGCACGACCGCTTCCCGAACATGGAATTCCCGGTCGGCCCGGACGATTTCCCGCACAAGGAGCAGGTGGCGGATTACTTCGTCGCCTACGCCAAGCAGTTCAACGCGCCGATCCGCACCGGCGTGGAAGTGAAGAAGGTCACCCGCAACGAAGGCCGCCCCGGCTTCACCGTGGAAACCTCCGAGGGCACTATCCAGGCCCTGCGCGTCGTCTCCGCCACCGGCCCGTTCCAGCGCCCGGTGATCCCGGCCATTGCGCCGAAGGACGAAGGCCTGTACCAGATCCACTCGGCCAAGTACTACAACCCGCAGCAACTGCCCGAAGGCGCCGTGCTGGTGATCGGCGCCGGCTCTTCCGGCGTGCAGATCGCCGACGAGCTGAACCGCGCGGGCAAGAAGACCTACCTGTCCGTGGGCGCCCATGACCGTCCGCCGCGCGCTTACCGCAACCGCGACTTCGTCTGGTGGCTGGGCGTGCTCGGCCTGTGGGACGCCGAGGAAGTGCAACCGGGTCGCGAGCACGTGACCATCGCCGTGAGCGGTGCCCGTGGTGGCGAGACCATCGACTTCCGTCGCCTGGCCAACGAGGGCATCACCCTTACCGGCCTCACCAAGTCCTTTGCCGACGGCAAGGTGAGCTTCCAGGACGACCTGGTGGCCAACCTGAAAGCCGGCGACGACAACTACCTCGGCCTGCTCGACGCCGCCGACGCCTATATCGAGCGCAACGGCCTGGACCTGCCGCTGGAGCCGGAGGCCCGCAAGGTCTTCGCCGATGCCGAGTGCATCCGCAATCCGATCCAGGAGCTGGACCTCGCCGACGCCGGCATCACCGCGATCATCTGGGCCACCGGCTACGCCGTGGACTTCAACTGGCTGCAGGTCGATGCCTTCGACGACAAGGGCAAGCCCAAGCACCAGCGCGGCGTGTCCCGCGAGCCGGGCGTGTACTTCGTCGGCCTGCCGTGGCTGTCCCGCCGCGGCTCCACCTTCATCTGGGGCGTCTGGCATGACGCCAAGCACGTGGCCGGCCACATCGCCACCCAGCGCCGTTACGTCGAATATCAGGACGCCTCGCAGCGCGAAGGCTCCGTACCCAAAGCCGCATCCTGGGAGTAAGAGATGCCTACCCATACTCGCATTCGCATGTTCAACACCAAGGACACCTACCCGAACCAGACCCTGGACAACGACCTCTGCCAGGCCGTGCGTGCCGGCAACACCGTGTACGTGCGCGGCCAGGTCGGTACCGACTTCGAGGGCAACCTGGTAGGGCTGGGTGACCCGCGTGCTCAGGCCGAGCAGGCGATGAAGAACGTCAAGCAACTGCTGGAAGAAGCCGGCAGCGACCTGTCGCACATCGTCAAGACCACCACCTACCTGATCGACCCGCGCTACCGCGAGCCGGTGTACCAGGAAGTCGGCAAGTGGCTGAAGGGCGTGTTCCCGATCTCCACCGGCCTGGTGGTCTCGGCCCTCGGCCAGCCGCAGTGGCTGATGGAAATCGACGTCATCGCGGTCATTCCGGACTGATCGATGAACTGAAAGACGGTGCGGCGACGCGGGACTTCCTGCCTCGCCGCTTCGTCGTTTGTGCAGGTTTGCGCGACTAGAACAAGCAAAGGAGCCACCATGACCTTTTCCATCGTCGGCCGCTGCGCCGAAACCGGACAACTGGGTATCGCCATCAGCTCCTCGAGCATCGCCGTGGGCGCCCGCTGCCCCTGGGTACGCGCTGGCGTCGGCGCCGTCTCGACACAGAACATCACCCTGCCCGCCCTCGGCCCGCAGATCCTCGACCAGCTCGAAGCCGGCCTTGAGCCGGGTGCGGCGCTGGACAAGGCGCTCTCCAGCAACGGCTACAGCCAGTACCGCCAGGTGACGGTGATCGACCAGCACGGCAAGGTCGCGCTGTTCACCGGCAGCGAAGCGCTGGGCGTGTACAACGCCGTGGCCGGGGAAAACTGCGTGGCAGCGGGCAACCTGCTGTCGTCCCCGGCCGTGATCGAAGCCATGACCCAGGCCTTCGAAGGCGCCAACGGCTGCCTGGCCGAGCGCCTGCTGGCCGCGATGCAGGCAGCGATGGCCGCCGGTGGCGAAGCCGGTCCGGTGCATTCGGCCGCGCTGAAGGTGGTCGGCGACCTCGTCTGGCCGATCGTCGACCTGCGTGTGGATTGGGCGGACGAAGCGCCCATCGATGAGCTGGAGCAACTCTGGGTGGCCTACAAGCCGCAGCTGGAAGACTACCTCGTGCGCGCCCTCGACCCGACCAAGGCACCCAGCTACGGTGTGCCGGGCGACGAGTAAGTGACTCTCCTGTAGGAGCGGGCCATGCCCGCGAAGCGCTCTTTCGCCGATCGCGGGCATGGCCCGCTCCTACAAAAGCTTTCATGCAGGACCCGACCATGCCTTCCAGCCGTGAAATCCTCGCCGACCTGATCGCCTTCGACACCGTCAGCCGCAACTCCAACCTGGCGCTGATCCACTACATCCGCGACTACCTCGCAGGCTTCGGCATCGCCTGCGAGCTGTTCCACGATGCCGAAGGCGGCAAGGCCAACCTCTACGCCACGCTGGGTCCGCAGGATCGCGGCGGCGTGTGCCTGTCCGGCCACACCGATGTGGTGCCCACCGATGGCCAGCCGTGGACGGTCCCGCCGTTCGAGCTGACCGAACGCGATGGCCGCCTCTACGGGCGCGGTACCGCGGACATGAAGGGCTACATCGCCTGCGTGCTGGCGGCGGTGCCCGCGTTCCTCGCCCAACCGCTGCGCCTGCCGGTGCACCTGGCCTTCTCCTACGACGAGGAAGTCGGCTGCCTCGGCGTGCGCTCGCTGCTCGCCGCGCTGGAGCATCGCGAACACAAGCCGATGCTGTGCATCATCGGCGAACCCACCGAACTCAAGCCGGTGCTCGGCCACAAGGGCAAGCTCGCCATGCGCTGCCAGGTGCATGGCGCGCCGTGCCACTCGGCCTATGCACCGCAGGGTGTGAACGCCATCGAGTACGCGGCGAAACTGATCGGCCGCCTCGGCGAGATCGGTACCCGCCTGGCTGCACCCGAGCGCCATGACCCGCGCTTCGATCCACCTTACTCCACCGTGCAGACCGGCGTGATCAGCGGCGGCCGCGCGCTGAACATCGTGCCTGCCGAATGCCAGTTCGATTTCGAGGTGCGCGCGCTGCCCAGCGACGATCCGCAACAGGTCGCCGACGACCTGCGCGCCTTCGCCGAAGCCGAGCTGCTGCCGAAGATGCGTGCGGTGAAGGCCGAGACGGACATCCGCTTCAGCGAAATTTCCGCCTACCCGGCGCTGGTCACCGACCAGCAGGCCCAGGCTGCCGAGCTGATTGCGCAGCTGACTGGCTCACGCGATTTCACCACTGTCGCCTATGGCACCGAGGGCGGGCTGTTCCACCAGGCCGGCATCCCCACCGTGGTCTGCGGGCCGGGCAGCATGGATCAGGGCCACAAGCCGGACGAGTTCGTCAGCCTGGAGCAGTTGGCGAAGTGCGATGAAATGATGGGGCGGCTGACGGAGTGGTTGCGCGGCTGATTCACAGCGCGGCTTACCCCGCTGCGCAGGAGCGGACGTTGTCCGCGATGCATCCGGCTCGCTCGGAGCGGCCGGAAATCGATCGCGGATGAATCCGCTCGTAGGGCGCATAACCCGGAACGGGTTATCCGCCGAATCCCTCGCGGCGGATAACGCTGGCGCGTTATCCGCCCTACGATCCCGGGATGAGGGCATGTGCTTTCAGATCAGGCTCGCCTACGAAGAGCGCATGCACCCTGTAGGAGCGAGCTTGCTCGCGAACCACCCCCGGTCGAGGAACCTCAGGCAAACGCCGCCCGCAGCTCATCCAGGCTCGCGAAGTAATGCGCCGGGCTTTCCGCCATCAGCTCCTCGCGGCTGCCGAAGCCATAGCCGACGCCCGCAGCGGACAGGCCATTGCGGTGCGCGCCGATGAGGTCGTGCTTGCGGTCGCCGATCATCAGCGTCTGTTTCAGGTCCAGTTGCTCGATGCCCAGCAGGTGCTCGATCAGCTCGACCTTGTTGGTGCGGGTGCCGTCCAGCTCGCTGCCGTAGATCACCTTGAAGTGCCTGGCGAAGTCGAAGTGGCGGGCAATTTCCGCGGCGAACACCGTCGGTTTGCTGGTGCAGATGAACAGCGTGCGGCCCTGGCCGCCGAGCATGTGCAGCAGCTCGGCGACGCCGTCGAACACCTTGTTCTCGTACAGCCCGGTGTCCTTGAAGCGCACGCGGTAGTGGTTCACCGCTTCCCAGGCGCGCGCCTCGTCGAAGTCGTAGGTGCTCATGAAGCACTGCAGCAGCGGCGGGCCGATGAAGTGTTCGAGCTGGCGCAGGTCGGGCTCGTCGATGCCCAGTTGGGCGAGGGCGTACTGGATCGAGCGGGTGATGCCCTCGCGCGGGTCGGTGAGGGTGCCGTCGAGGTCGAAAAGGATGTTCTGGTAATGCATGGGATCAGCGTCCGGCCGCGAAAGTCGGGCGGGAAGGATACTGCGCAGGGCCGCCCGCGCGAAGCGCGGATCGCCGAACGACACCTCAGGGCGCCGCGCCCTGCCCCTGTTTGAGCACGCGGAAACCGCCGCTGACGCCCACCGGCTCGGCCTCGCCGGCACCGTAGGTCCGGGCGGTGGAGTCGTCTTCAGGTACATCCTGCGGCTGCGCCAGCCGACCGGTCAGGCTCTGCTGCACGCGGGCACCGAGATGATCGACACCGGACATCACCCCGCCGTCCGGATCGCGCATCAGCGCCAGCCACTGTTCGTCGAAGGCGGCGTTGATTTCCTTGCGCAACTGAGTCTCCACTTCGGGCCGTTCGTGGTCGTTGCCGGCCATGCTGAACAGGGTGAAGGCCACCGAGATGACCGAGCCGGCAACCTTGCCCGCCGCGCTCGCCACCACCCCGGCGATGCTGCGATTGCGCAGCTCATTCACCAGCTTGGCGCTGGTGCGCTGGGCCACTGG
Source organism: Pseudomonas sp. PDM18 (assembly GCF_014852585.1). Classification (GTDB taxonomy): domain Bacteria; phylum Pseudomonadota; class Gammaproteobacteria; order Pseudomonadales; family Pseudomonadaceae; genus Pseudomonas. The sequence continues at coordinate 334,302 of NZ_JACVBX010000005.1, forward strand.
CGAGACGCCGCTGACCTTTGTGCCGGCGCCCGCCTTGCCCGCCGCCGTGCGGATGTCCTGCATCAGCGCAGCGAAGGCCGGCAGCTTGCCGATGTCCTTGGCGTACACCACGTCGTACAGCGAAGCATCGCGGCTGGAGGGCGTGCCGAGGGAGATCGCCGGGATGCCCATCAGGTGCTCGTCGAAAGCCTTCTGCGGGATGCCGCGACGCTGGGGGATTTCCTTCACCGCCACGCTCAGCAGCTCGATGTAATGCCGGGTGGCCTTTTCCATCACCGCGTCAGGGTCGACCTGTTTCGCGACCGGTATCAGCACCTGCTTGCGGTACTGCTCCTGCAGGTAGACGGCCAGTTTGTCGACGGTGGGATCGAGGTCGCCGTGGGAGCCCATCTTGTACCAGGCGACCTTCATGCTCAGCCATTCCTGGGTCCAGTAGCTGGAGAACCAGGGGAGGAATTTCTCGTCGGTGCGCTGGTAGACCAGGTCCATCCACTGCTGCATGGCCTGTTCGGCATAGGCGCGGGCCTGGGACGTGGCGGCCAGCGAAGCGGCGCCGATATCGGCGTCGACCTGGTGCCAGGTGGCTTCGGTGAGTGGCGCGGCAGGCTGGGCAGGATGATGGGCGCAAGCGCTCAGCGCCATCAGGAGCAGGGCAATGACACCGCCGCGCCACCAGGACGAAACGGTGGCGCTGGGAGAGCACAGACTGTTCATGGCCGCTCGCCGGCTCGGCGGCGCCACGATGGCTGGCCGCCTGCTGCTGAACCCGGCCGGGCACGCGCTGGCGTCCGGTCACCTCCGGTCAGTATAGGGCGCCAGACCCTGCATGGCCGGCCGTCTGGCGGGACGACCTGGTTGTAGGGCGCATAACGCCTCGGGCGTTATCCGCCATTGGAGCATCGGCGAACCGCCCACGACAGGGCGGGCGCGGTCAGCCCGCATAGCCCTCGGCAATATGCTGGTCCTTCAACTTCACGTAGTTCCCGGCGGTATAGCTGAAGAACGCCCGCTCCTTGTCGGTCAACGGCCGGGCCTTCTTCACCGGGCTGCCGACATAGAGGAAGCCGCTCTCCAGTGTCTTGCCCGGCGGCACCAGGCTGCCGGCGCCGAGGATCACCTCGTCCTCGATCACCGCGCCGTCCATGACGATCGAGCCCATGCCCACCAGGATGCGGCTGCCGATGGTGCAGCCATGCAGCAGCACCTTGTGGCCGATGGTCACTTCGTCGCCGATGGTCAGCGGGAAGCCGTCCGGATTGAAGGGGCCGGCGTGGGTAATGTGCAGCACGCTGCCGTCCTGCACGCTGGTGCGCGCGCCGATGCGGATGCGGTGCATGTCGCCGCGAATGGTGACCAGCGGCCAGACCGAGCTGTCCGCGCCGATCTCCACGTCGCCGATGACCACGGCGCTGGCGTCGACGAAGACGCGCTCGCCGAGGGATGGCGTTTTGCCCTGATAGGTTCGAATCGTCACGATAGTCGTCCTCAAGCTGCGGTTGACGCCGATTGTATTTAAGATGGCCGGGTGTTTCTTCAGCCAAGGTGCCACCGTGAGCGCGAATCCCCTTCTGCAGAGCTACGACCTGCCGCCCTTCTCCTCCATTCGCCCCGAGCACGTGAAGCCGGCCATCGAGCAGATCCTCGCCGACAACCGCGCCGCCATCGCGCGCATCCTCGCCCAGCAGAACGGCACCCCGACCTGGGCCGGCCTGGTGCTGAGCATGGACGAACTGCATGACCGCCTGGGCAAGGCCTGGAGCCCGGTCAGCCACCTCAACGCGGTGTGCAACAGCGCCGAGCTGCGCGAGGCCTACGAGGGCTGCCTGCCGCTGCTGTCCGCCTACTGGACCGAACTGGGCCAGAACCGCGAGCTGTTCAAGGCCTACGAATCGCTGGCCACCAGCACCGAGTCGAAGACCTTCGACGTCGCCCAGAAGACCATCCTCGAACACGCCCTGCGCGACTTCCGCCTGTCGGGTATCGACCTGCCGGCCGACCAGCAGCAGCGCTACGCCGAAATCCAGACGCGCCTGTCCGAGTTGGGCAGCCGCTTCTCCAACCAGCTGCTGGACGCCACCCAGGCCTGGACCAAGCACATCACCGACGAAGCCGCGCTGGCCGGCCTGACCGACTCAGCCAAGGCGCAGATGCAGCAGGCCGCCCAGGCCAAGGAGCTGGACGGCTGGCTGATCAGCCTGGAGTTCCCCAGCTACTACGCGGTGATGACCTACGCGCAAGACCGCGCTCTGCGCGAAGAGGTCTACGCCGCGTACTGCACCCGCGCCTCCGATCAAGGCCCGAATGCCGGGCAGAACGACAACGGCCCGGTGATGCAGGAAATCCTCGACCTGCGCCAGGAGCTATCGCGCCTGCTGGGCTTCAAGAACTTCGCCGAGCTGTCCCTGGCCACCAAGATGGCCGAGACCCCCGAGCAGGTCCTGCACTTCCTGCGCGACCTCGCCGTGCGCAGCAAGCCCTTCGCCGCCCAGGACCTGGAACAGCTCAAGGCCTACGCTGCCGAACAGGGCTGCCCGAACCTCTCCAGCTGGGACGCCAGCTACTTCGGCGAGAAGCTGCGTGAAGCGCGCTACAGCGTGTCCCAGGAAGCCCTGCGCGCCTACTTCCCGGTGGACAAGGTGCTCTCCGGCCTGTTCGCCATCGTGCAGAAGCTCTACGGCATCCAGATTCGCGAGCTGAACGACTTCGAGCGCTGGCACCCGGACGTGCGGCTGTTCGAGATTGAGGAAAACGGCCAGCACGTCGGCCGCTTCTACTTCGACCTCTACGCCCGCGCCAACAAGCGTGGCGGCGCCTGGATGGATGGTGCCCGCGACCGTCGCCGCACCGCCGGTGGCGAGCTGCAATCGCCGGTGGCCTATCTGGTGTGCAACTTCACCCCGGCGGTCGGCGGCAAGCCGGCGCTGCTGACCCACGATGAAGTCACCACCCTGTTCCACGAATTCGGCCACGGCCTGCACCACCTGCTGACCCGCGTCGAGCACGCCGGTGCCTCGGGCATCAACGGCGTGGCCTGGGACGCCGTCGAGCTGCCGAGCCAGTTCATGGAGAACTGGTGCTGGGAGCCCGAGGGCCTGGCGCTGATCTCGGGTCACTATGAAACCGGCGCGCCGCTGCCCCAGGACCTGCTGGAGAAGATGCTTGCCGCGAAGAACTTCCAGTCTGGCCTGATGATGGTCCGCCAGCTGGAGTTCTCGCTGTTCGACTTCGAGCTGCACGCCACTCACGGCGATGGCCGCAGCGTGCTCGAGGTGATCGAGGCGATTCGCGATGAAGTCGCGGTGATGCGCCCGCCGGCCTACAACCGCTTCGCCAACAGCTTCGCGCATATCTTCGCCGGCGGTTACGCGGCCGGTTACTACAGCTACAAGTGGGCCGAAGTGCTGTCCGCCGACGCATTCTCCCGCTTCGAGGAAGAAGGCGTGCTCAACCCGGCGACTGGCGCGGCCTTCCGCGAGGCGATCCTGGCCAAGGGCGGCTCCCAGGAGCCGATGGCGCTGTTCGTGGCCTTCCGTGGCCGCGAGCCGTCCATCGACGCCCTGCTGCGCCACTCGGGCCTGTCCGAGGAGGCCGCGTGATGAGCGAGGTGAAGAAACGCTTCATCGCCGGGGCCGTGTGCCCGGCCTGCAGCGAACAGGACAAGATCGTCATGTGGGACGTCGACGGCGTACCACACCGCGAATGCGTGGCCTGCGGCTACTCCGACACGCTCAACGCCCAGGGCCAGTCGGTGCCGAAAGAGCTGTCCACCCGCGTCAACACCAGCGCGCTGGAAAAGCCCAAGGACCCGAAGGTGCAGGGGGTGCAGTTCTTCCCCAATCCGAAGCTGAAAAAGCCGCAGGAATAGCACCCGCGTGACGCTCAGAGAATGCCCCGGCTTGCCGGGGCATTTCTTTTTCCGCCGTTCCGGTCTTGCCGACGCCCTCTATAATGACCTAAATTCAGGACATTATTTGGAGCCATTTCATGCAGAATTTGCTGGCCAACACCGCCGTCAGCGTTTCGGAACTCAAGAAGAATCCCTCTGCGGTGCTGGCCGAATCCGGCGGTGAGCCGGTGGCGGTGCTCAATCACAACAAGGTGATGGGCTACATGGTGCCGGCGGAGCTTTTCGAGTCGATCCTGGAGCGTCTGGAAGACCTGGAGCTGGCGGAAATTGCCCGCTCGCAACTGGGAGACAAAGGCGTCCCGGTATCGCTCGATGACCTATGAACTCGAATTCCTCCCTGCCGCCTTGAAGGAATGGCACAAGCTGGGGCATACGGTGTGTGGGCAGTTCAAACGCAAACTCGTCGAACGCCTGGAAAATCCTCGCGTCCAGGCTGACGCCCTGCACGGGCTGGCGGACCACTACAAGATCAAGCTGCGCTCGGCAGGCTACCGACTGGTCTACCGCATCGAAGAGGAACGCGTGGTGGTTTCCGTGGTTGCCATCGGCAAGCACGAGCGCGGCGAGGCGTACAGCGCAGCGCAGGAGCGTCGCTGAGATTTCGAGGACATTGGAGCATCAAGTGCGTATCCCGGAATCGATATCAAGGAAGGCCTCGGCCCGCTGACTTAGCATGCCCCTCCGCCCCGCTCGCCCGACCAGCCCATGATCGCCACGGCCGGCTAGTCTGTAGAGCATCGCCGCAAGGAATCCGCCAGATGCCGCCACCGACCCGAAGGAAGCGCCCCTGTGCTTGACCGCTTTGGCATGCTCGAGGTGATGCGCGCCTCGCGCCTGACGCAGTTCCCGATCAGCCCGGTGCTGCGCGAGACCCACGGATTCAAGGGTCGCCTGACCTTCTTCCTGCTGCTGGCCGGCGCGCTGGTGTTCACTTTTACAGCGCTCGGGCATGACATCCGCGCCAGCGGCACTCACTTGGAGCCGGGCTGGCCGATGCTGGTGGTCGCGCTGCTGATCGCCCTGGGCTTTGAATTCATCAACGGCTTCCACGACACCGCCAATGCGGTGGCCACGGTGATCTACACCAACGCCCTGCCGCCGCGCTTTGCCGTGGCCTGGTCGGGCGTGTGGAATTTCCTCGGCGTGCTCTTTTCCAGCGGTGCGGTGGCCTTCGCCATCGTCTCGCTGCTGCCGCTGGACCTGCTGCTCAAGGTAGACAGCAGTGCTGGGCTGGCGATGATCTTCGCCCTGCTGATCGCCTCAATCCTGTGGAACCTCGGCACTTGGTGGCTGGGGCTGCCGGTGTCCTCGTCGCACACACTGATCGGCTCCATCGTCGGCATCGGCCTGGCCCATGGCGCCATGGCCGGGCACCTCGGCCTATCCGGCAACGCCTGGTCGCAATTGCTGACGGTCGGCTATGCGCTATTCCTCTCGCCGGTGGTGGGTTTCTTCGCCGCCTTCGTGCTGCTGCGGGTGGCCAGTTCGACCATCCGCAACCGCGCGCTGTTTCACGCGCCGGAAGGCCGCACGCCGCCGCCCCGGTGGATTCGCGCAATCCTCATCCTGACCTGTACCGGCGTGTCCTTCGCCCACGGTTCCAACGACGGGCAAAAGGGCATCGGTCTGATCATGCTTATCCTGATCGCTACCGTTCCCCTTGCGTTCGCCGTGGATCGCGCCCATTCGCCCGAGCAGACCCGCCAATTGCTCGTCCTCACGCAGGCCAGCCAGGAACAGCTGCACCGCTCCGGAGGCAGCCCCGCGGCGGACCCACGCCAGGCGCTGCTCAGCTATCAGGACGACGAAGTAGTAAGGCCGGATCTTCTGCCTTCGCTGGGCAGCGTGATCGGCGATGTCAGTGCGCGCCTGGAGCGCTATGGACAGCTGGACAAGGTGCCGGCCGAGGAAGTGCTGGACCTGCGCAACGACCTCTACCTGAGCCTGGAAACCATCCGCCTGCTGGACCGCAGCGACCAGCACTTCGAACTGGAAACCTGGAGCAGCCTGCAGGCGTTGCGCCAGGGCGGCGAGCAGGCGATCCGCTTCATCCCGGTGTGGGTGAAGGTCGCGGTGGCCCTTGCACTAGGCCTGGGCACGCTGGTGGGCTGGCGGCGCATCGTCACCACGGTCGGCGAGGGTATCGGCAAGACACCGCTGACTTATGCACAGGGCGCCTCGGCGCAGCTGGTGGCCATGCTCACCATCGGCGCGGCGGACGGCTTCGGCCTGCCGGTGTCGACGACCCAGGTGCTCTCCTCCGGCGTGGCCGGCACCATGGCGGCCAACGGCAGCGGACTGCAGTGGCCGACCATCCGCAACATGCTGCTGGCCTGGGTGCTGACCCTGCCGGCGGCCATCGGGCTCGCGGCGGGGCTGTACTGGCTGTTCACCCGGCTGCTCTGAGGGGTAGTAGGGCGAATGACCTGGAACAGGTTATTCACCGAGAATCCTTCGACGGATAACGCTGGCGCGTTATGCGCCCTACGTCGAACTGTTGTAGGAGCGAGCTTGCTCGCGAACCGCCCAGCGCGGGAGCTGCCGGTTAGCACTGTTCGCGAGCAAGCTCGCTCCTACAGACGGTGGCGAATCACGCCGCCGAGCAGTTAATGCTGGCTGTGGAAAACTCCGTGGATTACTGTATTCATATACAGTGTTTCTTCAGAGCTTTCCCACATGACTACTTCCCTTCCACCCCGCGGCCGGGGCACCGCCAGCAATCCGCACAACCGCTTCGCGCCGACCACCTCGGTGCCTGTGGATAACGACTGGTACGACGAGGTGCCCAAGCCCCAGGTGACCGAAATCCGCACTGAGCGGGCGAAGTCGGTGATCTCGCGCAACCAGTCGCCGGACCTGCCCTTCGACCGCTCGATCAACCCCTATCGCGGCTGCGAGCACGGCTGCATCTACTGCTATGCCCGGCCCAGCCACGCCTACTGGGACCTGTCGCCGGGGCTGGATTTCGAAACGAAACTGATCGCCAAGACCAACGCCACGCAGGTGCTGGAAGAGGAACTGAGCCTCAAGGGCTACGTCTGCGCGCCGATCAACCTGGGCGCCAATACCGACCCGTACCAGCCCATCGAGCGCCAGCAGCGCCTGACCCGGCAGATCCTCGAAGTGCTGCTGCGCTTCCGCCATCCAGTGACCATCGTCACCAAGGGTTCGCTGATCCTGCGCGACCTCGACCTGCTGGCGGAGTTGGCGAAACAGAACCTGGTCGCCGTGATGATCAGCCTGACCACCCTGGATGATGAGCTCAAGCGCATCCTCGAACCCCGCGCCGCCGCGCCTTCCGCGCGCCTGCGGGCAATCCGCGTGCTGCGCGAACAGGGTATTCCGGTGGGCGTGCTGTGTTCGCCGATGATCCCGATGGTCAACGACCGCGAGCTGGAAGCGCTGCTCGAAGCCGCCCACGACGCCGGCGCGCAGAGCGCCAGCTACATGATGCTGCGCCTGCCGCGCGAGGTCGGCCCGTTGTTCGAGGAATGGCTGGCGGCGCACTACCCGCAGCGCGCCAACCATGTGATGAGCCTGATCCGCCAGCTGCGCGGCGGGGAGATCTACGACAGCCGTTTCGGACACCGCTTCCGTGGCGAGGGCCCGTTCGCCGACCTGCTGGCCAAGCGTTTCGAGGTCGCCCTGCGCCGCCTGGGCCTGAACCGGCGCGGCAGTTTCGGCCTGGATTGCACAGCGTTCGCCCCGCCGCGCAGCCAGATGAGCCTGTTCTGACGGTTATCGGTCGGAAGTTTCGGTAAGCGCAGTAGAATCACCGCAATATTGTCTTGCCATGATAGCTTGCCGATATCATCTTGGAATGTCGGCGAAACATCATGCAAAAGCTCATTCCAGAGCGGTTTTTTAATTTTGGTTTAATCTTCGTTGTCTAGGATTTGAACACAAAGTGACTAACCGGTCACGACGTATTTTTCCTCTCGGCTGTGTCTTTTCTCCCCAGGGAGAGCGTCGGCTGACGTGGGAAAATTCTTCGTCATTCTTCGAGGCTGATACATGAACGACAAAACGCACGGTGAGGAACACGCCCACGAATCTGCCGACGAGGCGCTGCGCCATATCGTCGAGGGCTTCCGCCAGTTCCGCCATGAGGTCTTCCCGCAACAGGAAGAACTGTTCAAGAAGCTGGCCCACGCGCAGAACCCACGCGCCATGTTCATCACCTGTGCCGACTCGCGCATCGTCCCCGAGCTGATCACCCAGAGCTCGCCCGGCGACCTGTTCGTTACCCGCAACGTCGGCAACGTGGTGCCGCCGTACGGCCAGATGAACGGCGGCGTGTCCACCGCCATCGAGTTCGCGGTGATGGCCCTGGGCGTGCAGCACATCATCGTCTGCGGCCACTCCGATTGCGGCGCGATGAAAGCGGTGCTGGCTCCGCAGACTCTGGAAGGCATGCCGACGGTGAAAGCCTGGCTGCGCCATGCCGAAGTGGCCCGCACCGTGGTCGCGCAGACCTGCGGTTGCGCCACCCAGGAACACCTGGGCGTGCTCACCGAAGAGAACGTCGTGGCCCAGCTGGACCACCTGAAGACCCACCCGTCCGTGGCCGCGCGCCTGGCTTCCGGCCAGCTGTTCATCCATGGCTGGGTGTATGACATCGAGACAAGCGCCATCAAGGCCTACGACGCCCAGGAAGGCCGCTTCCGCCCGCTAGATGGCGAAGGCCCGACGCCCAGCGCTACTCCGCGCGCGCGCTACTCTCCCCAGTAAGCTGCCAGCGGCAGTAATCCCCGAGGCGCGGCGGCCCAGCAGAACAAACGCCGCGCCCGTTCCTCACTTGCTCCCTGCCTGAGGCGAACGCCCCCACCGCGTTCGCCATTCCTTGAATTGCGCGTGTCGATGCGGTCGAGACCGGCGTCGTGGGCTTTCGCGCGCCCGAAAAATGCTTGAAGGAGAACAGCGCCATGTCGGCCTCCCACTCTGTTCCATCCGGGTTTTCCCAACTGCGCCAGGTACTGCCGCGCGACCTGCTCGCTTCGGTAGTGGTCTTTCTCGTCGCCCTGCCGCTGTGCATGGGTATCGCCATCGCTTCGGGCATGCCACCGGCCAAGGGCCTGTTGACCGGCATCATCGGCGGCCTGGTGGTCGGTTTCCTCGCCGGCTCACCGCTGCAGGTCAGCGGCCCTGCGGCGGGCCTCGCGGTGCTGGTCTTTGAGCTGGTGCGCACCCACGGCATGGCCATGCTCGGGCCGATCCTGCTGCTGGCCGGCGCGCTGCAATTGCTGGCGGGCAGGTTGCGCCTGGGCTGCTGGTTCCGCGTCACTTCACCGGCCGTGGTCTACGGCATGCTCGCGGGCATCGGCATTCTCATCGTGCTGTCGCAGGTCCACGTGATGCTCGACCTCAAGCCGCAGGCGTCCGGGCTGGATAACCTGCTCGCCTTCCCTGCGGCACTGCTGTCCGAGACCAGCGGCTTCGACGCGGCGCTGCTCGGGCTGGGCACCATGGCCTGTATGGCGCTATGGGACCGCTTCAAACCCGGCCGGCTGCGCATGCTGCCCGGCGCACTGATCGGCGTGAGCCTGGCAACGCTGGTGAGCATTGCCCTGCAACTCGACGTGCTGCGAGTCAGCGTGCCGGAGAACCTCGGCGAAGCCATCGATTGGGTCCGCCCGAGCGACCTCGCCGCGCTGCTAGACCCGACGCTATTGCTGGCCGCCGTGGTGGTGGCCTTCATCGCCAGCGCAGAGACGCTTCTCTCGGCCGCCGCCGTGGACCGCATGCACACCGGCCCGCGCTCGGACATGGACCGCGAGCTGAGCGCCCAGGGCGTGGGCAACATGCTCTGCGGGTTGGTCGGGGCGCTGCCGATGACCGGGGTGATCGTGCGCAGCTCGGCCAACGTGCAGGCCGGTGCGCGCAGCCGCGCCTCGGCGATATTCCATGGGCTGTGGCTGCTGGGGTTCGTCGTGCTGCTGGGCGGGCTGCTGCGGCAGATCCCCATCGCCAGCCTGGCCGGCGTGCTGGTCTACACCGGGATCAAATTGGTGGACTTGAAAGCGCTGCGTTCGCTGGGCCGCTATGGGCGTATGCCAGTGCTGGTTCATGCAGCGACCGCGCTGGCCATTGTCGCCACCGACCTGCTGACCGGCGTGCTGCTGGGCTTTGCGCTGACGGTACTGAAGCTGGTGCTCAAGGCCGCGCGGCTGAAGATCAACCTGCGCTACGACGACGAGGGCAACGGCGCCGAACTGCGTCTGGTCGGCGCGGCGACCTTCCTCAAGGTGCCGGCGCTGTCCCGGGCCCTGCAGTCGGTGAAACCCGGCACGCACCTGCGCGTGCCGCTGCAGCACCTGAGCTATATCGACCACGCCTGCATGGAACTGCTGGAGGATTGGGGCCGCAGTGCCGCGGCCAGCGGCTGCCGGCTGTCCATCGAAGGCAATGGCCTGCGTCGCCGCGTGGAAGGCCGAGTGCGTGCGCAGCAGAGTGCGGGCTGAGCCTCAGTCGCGGCCCAGCTCCAGCTCGACCCCAAACTGCCGCGACAGGCACGGCCACTGTTGCCAGGCCATGACCACCTGCGGATCGTTGAGGCTGGCGCGGTAGCTGACGGCGGACTCGGAACTGAAGGTGCTGTCGTCGAGCATGCCGTCGACCGCGTGGTGCACCGCCTCATCCAGCTGGTTGGCGAAGGGTTCGCCGATCAGCTGGTGCGCCACCAGGTTGGCCACCGTGGTGTCGAGCGGGATCAGCGGCTGGTTGAAGTGGGCGATGTAGCGATCGTTCACCTCTTCCACCAGGCGGTGGGCTAGGTAGGCCTCGTCGAGCAGCGCATCGAGGCCGTCGTGGCCGTCGAGCAGCGCAGGCGGAGTGAGGAAGAACTGCTCGGCGAGCTTGAGCACCGGCTTGATGCGGTCTTCGATGCCGGCGGCGCGGGCCACCGCGTTGGCGGCGTCGAGGAAATCCGGCACCTGTTCGATGTAGGCGTGGACGAAGCGCGTCAGCGTGCCGCTGGGGTCTTCTCCCGTCAGGGCGATGCTCTTGTGCAGGCTTTGCAGTTGGCTCTGGATCAGGCGGGCGAGATGGCCATGGCGGGATTCGAGCAGGTGGGCATTCCGGATCAGCTCACGCAGTGCAGCGGTGTTCATGACAGCTCCAAGACAGCGGGTTTGGAAAGTGAAGAAACACCTTAGCCGCACCCCGGGCGTAGCTAAGACGCGATTGTCATATTCACGGACTGTTTATGCCGACGTGGCATATCAGACGGCCACCATCTTACTCCAAAGCCGCGCCATCCGTGGCTTTCAGATCGCAGTTCGGTCTTTCAAACAGAGTTTTTACTCTGCGTTGTTATGTCGCAACCCGTGGCTATACTCCGCTTCGACACACCGAAAACCTGATGGACCCGGCCTGCCCTGCGTGCTGCCGAGGTACGACGTCAAAGTAAGTTGTCTTGGCGGTCACTCCCTTGGCCGTTGGCTTGTTCAGGCTCGATCCCTCTGGAATGGGGATCGCAGCCAGGGCGCTATGCCGGCGGGATAAAAACAACGATAAGGGGAACCCGAATGCTGCGACATCCACGAGTCTGGATGGGCTTCCTTTTGCTCTTGGCTTTCAGTCAGGCAAACGCCGCCTGGACGGTCAACATGACCCCCGGTGCGACAGAAGTCAGCCGTAACGTTTTCGATCTTCACATGACGATCTTCTGGATCTGCGTGGTCATCGGCATCGTCGTCTTTGGCGCGATGTTCTGGTCGATGATCGTCCACCGCCGGTCCACCGGGCAGCAGCCCGCGCATTTCCACGAGAGCACCACGGTGGAAATCCTCTGGACCGTCATTCCCTTCCTGATCCTGGTGGTGATGGCCGTTCCGGCCACCAAGACGCTGATCCACATGTACGACACCTCGGAGCCCGAGCTGGACGTGCAGGTCACCGGCTACCAGTGGAAGTGGCAGTACAAATACCTGGGCCAGGACGTGGAGTTCTTCTCCAACCTCGCCACGCCCCAGGACCAGATCCACAACAAGGCCGACAAGGACGAGCACTACCTGCTCGAGGTGGACAACCCGCTGGTGCTGCCAGCCGGGGTCAAGGTGCGCTTCCTGGTCACCTCCAGCGACGTGATCCACTCCTGGTGGGTGCCGGCCTTCGCGGTCAAGCGCGACGCCATTCCTGGCTTCGTCAACGAGGCCTGGACCAAGGTCGACCAGCCCGGCGTTTACCGCGGCCAGTGCGCCGAGCTGTGCGGCAAGGACCACGGCTTCATGCCCATCGTGGTGGACGTGAAGTCCAAGCCCGACTTCGACAAGTGGCTGGCCGAGCGCAAGGAAGAGGCGGTCAAGCTCAAGGAGCTGACCAGCAAGGAATGGACGAAGGAAGAGCTGGTCGCCCGCGGGGACAAGGTCTACCACACCATCTGCGCCGCCTGTCACCAGCCTGAGGGCCAAGGCATGCCGCCGATGTTCCCGGCGCTCAAGGGTTCGAAGATCGTCACCGGGCCCAAGGAGCACCACCTGGAGACCGTGTTCAACGGCGTGCCGGGCACGGCCATGGCGGCCTTCGGCAAGCAACTCTCGGAAGTCGACATCGCCGCGGTGATCACTTTCGAGCGCAACGCCTGGGGCAACAACGACGGCGACATGGTGACCCCGCAAGAAGTGGTCGCCTACAAGCAGAAACAACAATAAGGAGGCCGCGATGAGTACAGTGATCGATCACCCCGACCATTCTCACGCCGGCGACCACCACCACGGCCCCGCCAAGGGCCTGATGCGCTGGGTACTGACCACCAACCACAAGGACATCGGCACGCTGTACCTGTGGTTCAGCTTCTGCGCCTTCCTGCTGGGCGGCTCCTTCGCCATGGTGATCCGCGCCGAACTGTTCCAGCCGGGCCTGCAGATCGTCGAGCCGGCGTTCTTCAACCAGATGACCACCATGCACGGCCTGGTGATGGTCTTCGGTGCAGTGATGCCGGCCTTCGTCGGCCTGGCCAACTGGATGGTGCCGCTGATGATCGGCGCGCCGGACATGGCCCTGCCACGCATGAACAACTTCAGCTTCTGGCTGCTGCCGGCGGCCTTCGGCCTGCTGGTGAGCACCCTGTTCATGCCCGGCGGCGGCCCGAACTTCGGCTGGACCTTCTACGCGCCGTTGTCGACGACTTTCGCGCCGCACAGCGTGACCTTCTTCATCTTCGCCATCCACCTGATGGGCATGAGTTCGATCATGGGCGCGATCAACGTGATCGCCACCATCCTCAACCTGCGCGCCCCGGGCATGACGCTGATGAAGATGCCGCTGTTCGTCTGGACCTGGCTGATCACCGCCTTCCTGCTGATTGCGGTGATGCCGGTACTGGCGGGTTGCGTGACGATGATGCTGATGGACATCCACTTCGGCACCAGCTTCTTCAGCGCGGCCGGCGGGGGCGACCCGGTGCTGTTCCAGCACGTGTTCTGGTTCTTCGGCCACCCCGAGGTGTACATCATGATCCTGCCGGCATTCGGCGCCGTCAGCTCGATCATCCCGGCCTTCAGCCGCAAACCGCTGTTCGGCTACACCTCGATGGTCTACGCCACCGCCTCGATCGCCTTCCTGTCCTTCGTCGTGTGGGCGCACCACATGTTCGTGGTGGGCATCCCGCTGGTGGGCGAGCTGTTCTTCATGTACGCGACCATGCTGATCGCCGTGCCCACCGGGGTGAAGGTGTTCAACTGGGCGTCGACCATGTGGCAAGGCTCGCTGACCTTCGAGACGCCGATGCTGTTCGCCGTGGCCTTCGTCATCCTGTTCACCATCGGTGGCTTCTCCGGGCTGATGCTGGCCATCGCCCCGGCGGACTTCCAGTACCAGGACACCTACTTCGTGGTGGCGCACTTCCACTACGTGCTAGTGCCCGGCGCGATCTTCGGCATCTTCGCCTCGGCCTACTACTGGCTGCCGAAGTGGACCGGCCACATGTACGACGAGACGCTGGGCAAGCTGCACTTCTGGATGAGCTTCATCGGCATGAACCTGGCGTTCTTCCCGATGCACTTCGTCGGGCTGGCCGGCATGCCGCGGCGGATCCCGGACTACAACCTGCAGTTCGCCGACTTCAACATGGTTTCGTCCGTCGGCGCCTTCATGTTCGGCACCACGCAGCTGCTGTTCCTGTTCATCGTCATCAAGTGCATCAAGGGCGGCAAGCCGGCACCGGCGAAGCCGTGGGATGGCGCGGAAGGCCTGGAGTGGACCATTCCGTCACCGGCGCCGTACCACACCTTCAGCACGCCGCCCGAGGTGAAGTAAGGGCTTACCTCTAGGGGCGAGCTTGCTCGCGAACGTTTTTTCCTGAAGCCCCGGCGTCAGGCAGTTCGCGAGCAAGCTCGCTCCTACAAGTGAGGATTCGATCCATGAGCGACGGCAACATCGAAACGCGCAAGCTGGTGACCCGGCTGGTCATAGCCGTGGTTGCCATGTTCGCCTTCGGCTTCGCCCTCGTGCCGCTGTACGACGTGATGTGCAAGGCACTGGGCATCAACGGCAAGACCTCCGGCAGCGCCTACCAGGGCGACGGCCAGGTGGTCGATCAGTCGCGCGAGGTGAAGATCCAGTTCGTCGCCAACAACAACATCGACATGGTCTGGGAGTTTCATCCCGAGGCCGAGCAGCTGGTGGTGCATCCCGGCGCGGTGAACCAGATGCTGTTCGTCGCCTACAACCCCACTGACAAGCCGATGACCGCCCAGGCGATCCCGAGCATCGCGCCGTCGGTGGCAGCCACCTACTTCCACAAGACCGAATGCTTCTGCTTCACCCAGCAGGTCCTGCAGCCGGGCGAGCGCATCGAAATGCCGGTGCGCTTCATCGTCGACCGCGACCTGCCCAAGGATGTGCGTCACCTGACGCTTGCTTACACGCTGTTCGACATCACTGCCCGCAAGCCACCCGTGGCCAGTAACGAGCGCTGAAGGGCAAAGGAGAACAAGAGAGATGGCAACCCACGATCCCTATTATGTCCCCGCGCAGAGCAAGTGGCCGATCATCGCCACCATCGGCATGCTGGTGACGATGTTTGGCGTCGGCACCTGGATGAACGACATGAGCGCCGGCAAGGAACACTCCCACGGCCCGTGGATCTTCTTCGCCGGCGGACTGATCCTGGCGTACATGCTGTTCGGCTGGTTCGGCAACGTCATCAAGGAAAGCCGTGGCGGGCTCTACAGCCCGCAGATGGACCGCTCGTTCCGCTGGGGCATGAGCTGGTTCATCTTCTCGGAGGTGATGTTCTTCGCCGCCTTCTTCGGCGCGCTGTTCTACGTACGCCACTTCGTCAACCCATGGCTGGGCGGCGAAGGTCACCATGGCATCTCGCACATGCTCTGGCCGCAGTTCGAAACCGGCTGGCCGCAGCTCAACAACCCGGACAACAAGCTGTTCCCGCCGCCCAAGGAAGTGATCGATCCGTGGAAGCTGCCACTGATCAACACCCTGCTACTGGTCACCTCCAGCTTCACCGTGACCTTCGCCCACCACGCGCTTAAGAAGAACCATCGCGGCCCGCTGAAGATGTGGCTGGCGGCGACCGTGGCGCTGGGTGCCTGTTTCATCGTGCTGCAGGCCTACGAGTACCACGAGGCCTATAGCGAACTGGGGCTGACCCTGGGCTCGGGTATCTACGGCGCGACCTTCTTCATGCTCACCGGCTTCCACGGCGCCCACGTGACCATCGGCGCGATCATGCTGAGCATCATGCTGATTCGCATCATTCGGGGGCACTTCGACGCCGACAAACACTTCGGCTTCGAGGCGGCCAGCTGGTACTGGCACTTCGTCGACGTGGTGTGGATCGGGCTGTTCATCTTCGTTTACGTGCTGTGAAGCGCGGTGGCGCGGGCCTTGGCCCGCGCCTTTTTCGAGATCAGAAGTGCCAGGGGGCGGAGCTGCCGAGTTGGCCGCTGAAGAAACCCCAGGCGATGAGAGCGACGGTCAGGGCGGTAAGGGTGACACGCACGGTCAGCGCGTTGACCACCCGCGAACCGTGGCCCTCGTCCTTGACCAGAAAGAACAGGCCACTGAACAGACTGACGACGGTCGCCAGCAACAACAGAACGATCGCAGCTTTGAGCACTACCGGCCTCCTGTCCGCAGGGGACTGGGGTTGAGGGGGATGTCTTGCAGTATAGCCAGCACGCATCTGAGCACGGCTCCGATCCAGATCGGCAAGGCCGCGCCGCACGCGCCTTCCGGCCCGGCATCGCGCCGACCCTGGTGGTCCTCGCACTGCTGCCGGTACTGATCGGCCTGGGCTTCTGGCAACTGTCGCGCGCCGCCGAAAAACGCACCCTGCTCGCCGCCGCCGAAGTGCAGCGCCAGCAGGACCCGATCAGCATCGCCGAGCTCGAACGCCAGCCGCCGCGCAGCTATGTCCGCGTGCGTCTGCAAGGCCAGCTCGACGCTGAGCACACTGCCCTGCTCGACAACCGCACCCGCAACGGCCAGGCCGGCGTCGAGGTGCTGCAGCCCTTCTTCGACCGCGTCGGCCACCAGTGGCTGCTGGTCAATCGCGGCTGGGTGCCCTGGCCCGACCGCCGCGTGCCGCCGAAGATCGATACGCCCAGCCACGACCTGCTGCTGGACGCCTGGACCTACATCCCCGCAGCCGCTGGCCCGAGCGCTCCGCTCGCCAGCTGGCCGCGCCTGATTACCCAGGTGGACGCCCCGTTCCTGTGGGACCAGCTCGGCCGCGAAGGCAGCCCCCTGGAAATCCGCCTGGAGCCGGGCGACGCCGCCTTCGACACCGACTGGCCGATCGTCGCCATGCCCCCGGAACGCCACGTCGGCTATGCCGTGCAGTGGTTCGCCCTGGCCATCGCGCTTTCCGCCCTTTACCTCTACCTCGGCATCCGTCGCGCACGGGAGACCTTCGACCATGACCGCCATGACTCTGCCTGACGCCTCCGCCCGCCGCCGCGGGCGCGTGCAACTGCTGCTGATCCTCGGCTTTGTGCTGGGGCCGATGCTGCTCGCCACCGCCATGTACAAGTTGCAGTTCTGGGTGCCGGAAGGCCGCAGCTACCACGGCGACCTGATCGCCACCGGGCAGACCCCAGCGGACCTCGGCGTGCAGGACGACAAGGCCGGCGACCAGTGGCAACTGCTGGTGACCGCGCCGGAAACCTGCACCACTGATTGCCAGCAACTCGTCTACCTGGCGCGCCAGATCAACATCGGCCTGGGTCGCGAAGCCAGCCGCGCCGAACACGCCCTCGCCTTCGCCAAGCCTTTGCCGGCGGAGTTCACCGGCCTGCTCGACAAGGACTACCCGCGCCTGCAGCGCCTGGGCCTGACGCCCAACCAGCACACCGGCGCCCAGCCGCAACTGTGGATAGTCGATCCCCACGGCAACCTGGTGCTGCGCTACGACGCCAAGGCCAACGGCAAGTCGATCCTCAAGGACCTGCAGCTGCTGCTGAAGCTTTCGAACATCGGTTAAGCCGGTCGAGCCCCACGACAACAACAAGATCGGGAGCGATGCATGATCCAGGCAAGACGCAAACCCGCCTTCTACCTCGCCGTTCTGGCCACGGCGCTGGCCTTCGTGGTGATCCTGCTGGGCGCCTATACCCGCCTGACCCACGCCGGCCTCGGCTGCCCGGACTGGCCCGGCTGCTACGGCTTCGTCCACGTGCCGCTGAACGAGGCGCAACTGGCCCACGCCGAAATGCACTTCCCCGACTCGCCGGTGGAGGCGCAGAAGGGCTGGAACGAGATGATCCATCGCTATTTCGCCGGGAGCCTCGGCCTGCTGATCCTCGGACTGGCGGTGCACGCACTGGTACGCCGCGGCCGCGACGGCCAACCGATGCGCCTGCCGCTGGTGCTGCTCGCAGTGGTGATCGCCCAGGCCGCGTTCGGCATGTGGACGGTCACCCTCAAGCTCTGGCCGCAGGTGGTTACCGCGCATCTTCTCGGCGGCTTCACCACGCTGTCGCTGCTATTCCTGCTCAGCCTGCGCCTGTCCGGCGCTTTCGCCCCACTGCAGCTGCCTTCGAAGCTGCGCGCGCTGGCGGCCCTGGCGCTGCTGATGGTGATCGGGCAGATCACCCTCGGCGGCTGGGTCAGCAGCAACTACGCGGCAGTGGCCTGCATCGACCTGCCGATGTGCCACGGCGAGTGGTGGCCGAACATGGACTTCGCCAACGGCTTCCACCTCACCCAGCACATCGGCCCGAACTACCTGGGCGGCCAGCTCGACAGCGACGCCCGCACGGCCATCCACATGACCCACCGCATGGGCGCGCTGTGCGTGACCGCGGTGATCCTGCTGCTGGCCTGGAACCTCCAGCGCCACGGCCTGATCGGCATTACCGCACTGATGCTGCTGGGGCTGTCCCTGCAGATTGGCCTAGGCATCAGCAACGTGCTGCTGCACCTGCCGCTGTCGGTAGCGGTGGCGCACAACGGCGGCGGCGCGTTCCTGCTGCTGATGCTGGTACTGGTGAATTACCGGGTGCGCGCCCCCGCAGCAAAACACGTCGAGCTGCCTGCCAGCAGCCCGATCACCCTGGACGCCCTGGAGCGCCCGGTGGCCTATCCGTCTCAGGGATGAAATGGCAGGGATGACATTGCACGGTTGAGCACGATGGCCGGCAACGCGCCGGTCCCCATCAAGAAGTCAGGAGAAATGCCCATGGCCAGCGTCATCAGCACTTCCAGCCAAGCCAGCTGGCGCGACCTGCTCGAACTGACCAAACCCAAGGTGGTCCTGCTCATGCTGATCACCTCGCTGATCGGCATGCTGCTCGCCACCAAGGCCGGCGTGCCTTGGCAGGTGCTGGTCTTCGGCAACCTCGGCATCGGCCTGTGCGCCGGCGGCGCGGCAGCAGTGAACCACGTTGTGGACCGGCGCATCGACTCGATCATGGCGCGCACCCACAAGCGCCCGCTGGCCGAAGGACGCGTCTCGCCGCCCATCGCGCTGGGCTTTGCCATGCTGCTGTCGGTGGCCGGGATGGCGGTGCTGCTGGTGTTCACGAATGAGTTGACGGCCTGGCTGACGCTGGCTTCGCTGCTCGGCTACGCTGCGCTCTACACCGGCTTCCTCAAGCGCGCCACGCCGCAGAACATCGTCATCGGCGGCCTCGCCGGGGCCGCCCCGCCGCTGCTGGGCTGGGTTGCGGTGACCGGGCAGATCTCCGCCGAACCGCTGCTGCTGGTGCTGATCATCTTCGCCTGGACCCCGCCGCACTTCTGGGCTCTGTGCCTGCACCGCAAGGACGAGTACGCCAAGGCCGACATCCCGATGCTGCCGGTGACCCACGGCGAGCACTACACCAAGCTGCACATCCTGCTCTACACCCTGGTGCTGTTCGCCGTGACGCTGATGCCCTTCGCCATCCACATGGCCGGGCTGGTCTACCTGCTCGCCGCGCTGGCCCTGGGCGCGCGCTTCCTCGACTGGGCCTGGGCGCTCTACTGCGGCAGCCGACCCCATGCGGCGATCAAGACCTTCAAGTACTCTATCGCCTACCTGTTCCTGCTGTTCATCGCGCTGCTGGTGGACCACTACCTGCCGCTGCACCTGAACTACTGAGGCCGGTTCGCGGGTTCGCTCCAAAGGAGCGGCCCCGCGAATCCGGCGCTCGCCCAGACGTCCCGACCCACGAGAACCCCATGTCCCGAGTCAACAAGACCGTCTTCATCCTCGTCGCCATCGTCGCCCTGATCCTCGGCCTTACCGTTCAGAAGGTGCTCAACCAGCGCCACCAGCTCGATCCGACCGTGCTACTCGACGCCGGCATCGTGATCCTGCCGCAAACCCGCAGCGTCCCTGACCTCGCCCTCACCGACCAGGACGGCCAGCCGTTCCAGACCGCCAGCCTGAAGGACAAGTGGTCGCTACTGTTCTTCGGTTACACCTTCTGCCCGGACGTCTGTCCCACCACCCTAGCGCAACTGCGCGAGCTGCAGAGCAAGCTGCCGCCAGAAGTGGCGAAAAACCTGCAGGTGGTGTTCGTCAGCGTCGACCCGCACCGCGATACAGCGCCGCGCATCAAGGAATACCTCGGTTTCTTCAATGCCGGCTTCAAGGGCATCACCGGCTCGGAAGAGAACGTGCAGAAGCTGGCCAACGCCATGAGCATCCCCTACATCCCGGCCGACACCAGCAAGCCCAACTACACCGTCGACCACAGCGGCAACCTGGTCATCATCGGCCCGGACAACACCCAGCACGGCTTCATCCGCGCCCCGCTGCACAACGACAAGCTGGTCGCCCAGCTGCCTGGCGTGGTCAACGCCAGCAACTGACCCGCGACACCGTGTCCCACCCCCAACGGCCACCCGATAAAGGTGGCCGTTGTTTTTTCCGTGTCACTCCCGCTTTCCCCGGACAAATCCGAACTTTCTGCTAAACCTCTTCTCAGGGCTCTGGCGCGGTGTAACACGCGGCCTTGAAGCTTCCCACCGAAATTCCTGACCCCGTAGTCAATGTAAAAAATCTGCTACAGGAAATCAGGCATCAGGAATGACTCATACTCCATATTAGAAACATTAATTAACACCTATGCCTGAGCCTGTTGCAGGATTACCGGGCCTTTCGGTGGGCATGGGGAGCCTCTGATGGGTGGTCATTCACGGCGAGGATGACATTTCCGTCCGGTCACAATAGGCAATTAGGCTAAACGCCAGGGCTCACGCGGCCTCGGCGGCGACCGGAAAACCACGAGTCCAAACGTGACTTGTAGTTATCGCTTCGTACCACTCCAGAACTTCTTGATGCCCTCCAGGTTCGATTGCACAATGCCGCGGCCACCGGGTCACAGCCCGGTCACAAAATAAGAACTAGACCGTTGCCAGTTAGATAACCCGGGTCGCCGACGTAGTAACCCGGACAATCCCAGGATCACGCAGGAGATTTGCAAGTGCAGATCGGTGTACCCCTCGAGACCCAAGCCGGTGAGACGCGGGTCGCAGCAACGCCGGAGACGGTCAAGAAACTGATCGGGCAGGGCCATCAGGTCGTCATTCAGAGCGGTGCGGGCGTCAGCGCCAGCCAGCCGGATGCCGCCTATGAAGCCGTTGGCGCGAAGATCGGCACTGCCGCCGATGCCTACGGTTCGGAGCTTGTGCTGAAGGTTGTCGCGCCCAACGAAAGCGAGCTGGCGCAGATGAAGCCGGGTACCGTGCTGATCGGCATGCTCAACCCGTTCAACAACGAGAACATCGCCCGCATGGCCGAACGCGGCGTTACCGCCTTCGCCCTCGAGGCCGCGCCGCGTACTTCCCGCGCGCAGAGCCTGGACGTGCTCTCATCCCAGGCCAACATTGCCGGCTACAAGGCCGTGTTGCTCGCTGCCCACCACTACCCGCGCTTCATGCCCATGCTGATGACCGCCGCCGGCACCGTTAAGGCCGCGCGCGTGCTGATCCTCGGCGCCGGAGTTGCCGGCCTGCAGGCCATTGCCACGGCCAAACGCCTGGGTGCGGTGATCGAAGCGTCGGACGTACGTCCGGCGGTGAAGGAGCAGATCGAGTCCCTGGGCGCCAAGTTCGTCGACGTGCCCTACGAGACCGATGAAGAGCGCGAGTGCGCCGAAGGCGTTGGCGGCTACGCCCGCCCGATGCCGGCTTCGTGGATGGAGCGCCAGGCCAAGGCCGTGCACGAGCGCGCCAAGCAGTCGGACATCGTCATCACCACCGCGCTGATTCCGGGCCGCAAGGCGCCGACCCTGCTGCATGAGGCGACCGTCGCCGAAATGAAGCCGGGCTCGGTAGTCATCGACCTCGCGGCATCGCAAGGCGGCAACTGCCCGCTGACCGAGGCCGACCAGGTCGTGGTCAAGCACGGCGTGACCATCGTCGGCCTGAGCAACCTGGCCGCGCTGGTGCCGGCGGATGCCTCCGCACTCTACGCACGCAACCTGCTCGACTTCCTCAAGCTCACTCTGACCGCCGAAGGCTTCACGGTGAACCTGGAAGACGACATCGTCGCCGCGTGCCTGATGTGCCGTGACGGCCAGATCGTGCGCAAGAACGGCTGAAGCCCTTCTTATATAAGAACGCGCCGGACCCCGCGTCCGGCCCTGAAGACCGGTGAGAAACTATGGAAGACATGCTGATCTCCCACGGCATCTACAACCTGATCATCTTCGTGCTGGCGATCTACGTCGGCTACCACGTGGTCTGGAACGTCACCCCTGCCCTGCACACCCCGCTGATGGCAGTGACCAACGCCATCTCGGCCATCGTGATCGTCGGCGCCATGCTGGCCGCCGCCCTGACCGTCACCCCGCTGGGCAAGGCCATGGGCACACTGGCCGTGGCCCTGGCTGCGGTGAATGTGTTCGGTGGCTTCCTGGTCACCCGCCGCATGCTGGAAATGTTCAAAAAGAAAGCGCCGAAGGCGGAGAAGCACTGACATGAGCATGAACCTCGTCACCCTCCTCTACCTCATTGCCTCGGTCTGCTTCATCCAGGCCCTGAAAGGCCTGTCGCACCCGACCACGTCGCGCCGCGGCAACCTGTTCGGCATGATCGGCATGGCCATCGCCGCGCTGACCACCGTCGCCCTGGTGTTCAAGATCAGCAGCGAGATCGCCACCACCGGCATCGTCTACGTGATCATCGGCCTGCTGGTCGGCGGCACCGCCGGTTCGATCATGGCCAAGCGCGTCGAGATGACCAAGATGCCGGAACTGGTCGCCTTCATGCACAGCATGATCGGCCTGGCCGCCGTGTTCATCGCCATCGCCGCCGTGGTCGAGCCGCAGTCGCTGGGCATCGTGCAGAACCTGGGCGACACCATCCCGACTGGCAACCGCCTGGAGCTGTTCCTCGGCGCGGCCATCGGCGCCATCACCTTCTCCGGTTCGGTGATCGCCTTCGGCAAGCTGTCGGGCAAGTACAAGTTCCGCCTGTTCCAGGGCGCCCCGGTGCAGTTCACCGGCCAGCACATGCTCAACCTGGTGCTCGGCCTGACCACCCTGGGCCTGGGCCTGCTGTTCATGTTCACCGGCAACCTGACCGCCTTCGTCGTGATGCTGGCCCTGGCCTTCATCCTCGGCGTGCTGATCATCATCCCGATCGGCGGCGCGGACATGCCGGTCGTGGTGTCGATGCTGAACTCCTACTCCGGCTGGGCCGCGGCAGGTATCGGCTTCTCGCTGAACAACTCGATGCTGATCATCGCCGGTTCCCTTGTGGGCTCCTCGGGCGCGATCCTCTCCTACATCATGTGCAAGGCGATGAACCGCTCGTTCTTCAACGTCATCCTCGGTGGCTTCGGCGCCGAAGCGGACGCTGGCGGCGCGGCGGGTGCGAAAGAAGCCCGCCCGGTGAAATCCGGTTCGGCCGACGACGCCTCCTTCCTGCTGACCAACGCCGACAGCGTGATCATCGTTCCCGGCTACGGCCTGGCGGTGGCCCGTGCTCAGCACGCGCTGATGGAACTGGCCGAGAAGCTGACCCATCGCGGCGTCAACGTGAAGTTCGCCATCCACCCGGTTGCCGGCCGTATGCCGGGCCACATGAACGTCCTGCTGGCCGAGGCCGAAGTGCCTTACGAGCAGGTGTTCGAGATGGAAGACATCAACTCCGAGTTCGGCCAGACCGACGTGGTGCTGGTACTGGGCGCCAACGACGTGGTGAACCCGGCCGCGAAGAACGATCCGAAGTCGCCGATCGCCGGCATGCCGATCCTCGAGGCCTACAAAGCCAAGACCGTGATCGTCAACAAGCGCTCGATGGCCAGCGGCTATGCCGGCCTGGACAACGAACTGTTCTACCTGGACAAGACCATGATGGTCTTCGGCGACGCCAAGAAAGTCATCGAAGACATGGTCAAGGCAGTCGAATAACCTCGATCGTCGCCCTACAAGACACCGGCCTAGCGCCGGTGTCCTTGTTTTTGCCGACGCATTAGCCTGTAGCCATGCAACGTGGTTAGATAACGCCGCCGGCTCCTCCGGAGAGGGGAAGTGTCAGGCACCTATGACCGTCATGGCGCGTGCGCCAAACTACAACAAGAAAGCCAAAGAAGTCACGATGACAACTACCAGCATTTCGCAGCGACAGTACTCGCTGGGCAACGCCCTCAGCGTGTTCGCCGCCCTGGTCTATATCGCGTTCTACCTTTTGGGCTACTTCTTCATCGAGGAAGACAGCTACATCTATTTCCGAGTCGCCGAGAACATCGCTCACGGCTATGGCTACGTGTTCAATATTGGCGATATCCCGATCGAGTCGGGCAGCGGACCACTGTGGCAATTCCTGCTGGCGCTCGGCGTGCTGCTCGGCTGCAACGTGGTGGTGCTGGCGAAGCTCATGGGGATGCTCTTCGGTCTGGCTACCCTGTATGTCTTCCATCACACCGCCGGCCGGCTCTCAACGCCCGTTGTGGCGGGCTGGCTGACCCTCGCGCTGGCAGCCAGCGTCCCCTTCATCTGGTGGACCGGCAGCGGCCTGGAAGTATCGCTCTATACCCTCCTGCTCAGCGTCTGCGTGGCAGTGGCCTGCGCGCCCGAACCGTACCGTGACGGCTGGCTGAGCGTGCTGCCGTTTGCCCTGCTGCTCTTCGCCCGCCCCGAAGCCTTCATCAGCGTGGGCGTATTTGTCCTGTATCTGCTCGCGAGCGACCGGCGCGCCTTAGCGTTCCGAACGCTGCTGCTGGCCGCACTGAGCTACGGCGGGTACCTGGTGTTCCGCTACTTCTATTTCGATGAAGTGCAGATCAGTGCCTTCTACGCAAAGATCTCGGTCGATGGTGTGCTCTGGGACTACCTCTGGACAGCCCTGCGCCAGTACCGCCTGGTGTACCTGCTGGCGCTTGTGTTGCCAGCCGCCCTGCTGTGGCGTCGCGACGCCGCCAATGGCCCCTTCGTCCTGCTGCTGCTCTTGAGTTGCGGCGGGCTCTACTTCGCCGCCGCCAATTACGACTTCAAGATCTACCATCGCTTCTTCGCCCACAGCCTGCCGGTGTTGCTGCTGCTGGTCGCCGTCGCGATAGCGCGTCTGCTGGCATTCGCGCCGAAGACGCTCAAGCCAGTTCTGGTCGGCTACGTCGCCGTCGCCTGCATCGCCGTGGCGTGGATGCCGCGTGTGCCGGGGCTGTTCGAACACACCCGCAACCCGTTCTATACCGTGCTGGACCTGCTGCGCGAGCAGCCGGCCACGACCCTGTCGGCACTCGGCTCGAAGCTGGCCGCCCCGCATGCCACCACCGTCCTCGATGACACGCTGCAGGCCCGCGTACCCTACGTCATCAACGCGAACTACCAGGCACTGGTCGGCCACTTCCTGCATGACAACTACCCGCAAGGACTGACCATCGGCTACGACCAGATGGGACAGACTCCGTACTTCGCCGGCGCGCAGCAAAACTTCGTCGACTTCCTCGGCCTGGCGACGCGCCCGATCTCGCTGTATTACTTCAACCAGAACGCCCGCGACAGCAAGAGCAAGACCCTCTACAAGCAGGTGGTCGACCCGCTGCTGCAACACCAGCGCCCGGAAGACCGCGATATCGACCAGCAAGGCGCGCTCGCATCGGTGGAGCAATCCAATCCCGACGTCATCATCATTCACACGCTGGTCGCCAGTTCCGACAAGACGCTCACCTACCACGTGCGCAACAGCGACTGGTTCAAGCAGAACTACGTGCTGCGCTACAGCCTGGCCACCTGGCTGCTGGTCTACGAGCGCAAGGACCTGTCGTTCCCGCTCAAGGCGAAGAACCTGCCGGCAGCCCTGCAGTTCCGCGAGATGCCGGACAACGGCTAATTGCGGCTCCACTAACCGCTCGCGCCGAGCCTTCCCCGCGTAGCGTCCGAGCCGGTACACGGTGGGCGCCGCGCCCCAACAGCAAAGATGACAAGAATCTACGCCATGTCCGCCCCCACGATGTCCACCCGAGAAAACCTGACGGGCCGCATGCTCGCCCTGCTGGCGCTATTCCTCTACTTCGTCCTCACGGCGCTCGCCTACTTCTATATCGAGGAAGACAGCTACATCTATTTCCGCGCCGCGGAAACATCGCAAATGGCTACGGATACGTCTTCAACATCGGCGACATGCCGGTCGAGACCGGCAGCGGGCCACTCTGGCAGTACCTGCTGGCCCTGGGCATCTACCTTGGTGCCACGCCGATCCTGATGGTCAAGCTACTAGGCCTGGCCTGTGGCCTGGGCACGGTGTACCTGGTGTACCTGGCCGGCCGAAACTTCGCCAACCCGGCCTGGGGCGGAGCCGCGGCACTAATGATCGCCGGCAGCACCCCATTCGTGTGGTGAGCCAACAGCGGCCTGGAACTGGCGGCCTACACCCTGCTGCTTTCGGGTTGCCTGCTAATCAGCTCGCGTCCGGTAAAGATCGGCTGGCTGCCCGCTCTGCCCTTCGCCCTGCTACTGTTCGCGCGCCCGGAAGCTTTCCTGGTGGTACCGTTCTTCATTTCTTCGCCTTCACCCGACAGCGCGCATTCGCCCTGCGTATCTTCGCGCTCTGCGCGGCGAGCTATTCGGCGTACCTCTTGTTTCGCTTCTTCTACTTCGGCGAAGTCCAGATCAGCGCGTTCTACGCCAAGATCACAGCGGAAGGCACCCACTGGCCCTACGTCTGGTTCGTCCTCCAGGAGCTGCGCATCGTCTACCCGATCGCCCTGGCGATTCCGGCGGCCCTGCTGCTGCGCCACATGCAGCAGCAGGCGCACTTCTCCCTGCTAGTGGCGTTGTCGCTAATGGGAATCTTCTTCGCCGGCTCGAACTTCGACTTCAACCCTACTTCCGCTTCTACACGCTCGCCCTACCCCAGTTTTATCTGCTGTTTGCCTGCGCGGGCTACGCGCTCAGCCAGCTTTCCTGGCGCCCGGCTCGCGCCGTAGTCGCGCTGTACGCCTTCTGCGCGGTGATCGCCGTTATTTGGATTCCGCGCATCGAGTTGTTTGCTGGCCGCAGACCCAACGCGCTGCTGCTGATGGGTCGCCTAGTGGTGGAGGATCCGGCTGGCGCGTTGGCGTCGTACCGCGACAAGCTGCGCGACCCGCAAAGCCACGTACCGCTCGACGACGCGCTGGCACAGCGCTCGCCGATGCTGGCTGCACAGAGCCTCGACGGCAACTACCAGGCCGCCATCGGCCACTTCCTGCGGGAGAACTACCCCGACGGCCTGTGCATCGTCTACGACCAGATGGGACAAACCGCCTACCTGGCCGGCATTCAGCAGCAGTTCGTCGACCTGCTCGGCCTCGCCTCGCCCCCGGTGTCGCTGTACTACTTCAACCTCAACGCCGCCAACAACAGCGCCAAGCAGCTTTACAAGCTCGTGGCCGACCCGCTGATCGGCCTGCGTTCCAACGCTGATCACGACATAGGCCTGGAGGGCGCAATGCAATATGTCTACGACAAGAACCCGGACGTGGTGCTGATCCACGGCTTCGTCACGCGCAACCCGCTGACGCTCACCTACCACCTGTCCAACAGCCAGTGGCTACTCGACAACTACGTGCCGCGCTATCGACTGGCACACTGGGTAACTGTCTACGAACGCAAAGATCGTCAATACCCGCTGAAGGCCGTCAGCTTCCCGCCGGTACTGGAGTTCGAATCTCTCCAGAACTCCGCTCATCGGCCCCTGGCCGCTGACGGAGCGGCCATTGACTTCAGGCAACCCGCATGAACTTTGGTAGTAAGAAGGCAACCAGCCGGGTGATTTTGCGACCTTGGTATAAGAGCCAAAAATCGCCGAATCCCTAGACTGGCCGCCTCGCACTTCCTACTGCCCGAGGTTTTCCCATGTTCCGTGATCGCGTGCGTATGTCCTCCCTGTTGGACAAGGTGATGACTGCCGACCAGGCCGCGGCCCTTATCAAGGACGGCATGACCGTCGGCATGAGCGGTTTCACCCGTGCCGGCGAAGCCAAAGCCGTACCCAAGGCCCTCGCCGAGCGCGCCAAGCAGGAGCCGCTGCGCATCAGCCTGATGACCGGCGCCAGCCTGGGCAACGACCTCGACAAGCAGCTCACCGAAGCCGGCGTCCTGGCCCGTCGCATGCCCTTCCAGGTCGACAGCACCCTGCGCAAGGCGATCAACGCCGGCGAAGTGATGTTCATCGACCAGCACCTCTCCGAGACCGTCGAGCAACTGCGCAACCACCAGCTCAAGCTGCCGGACATCGCCGTCATCGAAGCCGTCGCCATCACCGAAGAAGGCCACATCGTGCCGACCACTTCGGTGGGCAACTCGGCCAGCTTCGCGATCTTCGCCAAGCAGGTGATCGTCGAGATCAACGTCGCGCACAACACCAACCTGGAAGGCCTGCACGACATCTACATCCCGACCTACCGCCCGACCCGCACGCCGATCCCGCTGACCAAGGTCGACGACCGCATCGGCAGTACCGCCATCCCGATCCCGGCGGAAAAGATCGTCGCCATCGTCGTCAACGACCAGGCGGACTCCCCGTCCACCGTGCTGCCGCCGGACGACGAAACCCAGGGCATCGCCAACCACCTGATCGACTTCTTCAAGCGTGAAGTGGACGCCGGCCGCATGAGCAACAGCCTCGGCCCGCTGCAGGCCGGCATCGGCAGCATCGCCAACGCGGTGATGTGCGGCCTGATCGAGTCGCCCTTCGAGAACCTGACCATGTACTCCGAAGTACTGCAGGACTCGACCTTCGACCTGATCGACGCCGGCAAGCTGCGCTTCGCCTCTGGCAGCTCCATCACTCTGTCGACGCGCCGCAACGCCGACGTGTTCGGCAACCTGGAGCGCTACAAGGACAAGCTGGTACTGCGCCCGCAGGAAATCTCCAACCACCCCGAAGTGGTCCGTCGCTTAGGCATCATCGGCATCAACACCGCTCTGGAATTTGACATCTACGGCAACGTGAACTCCACCCACGTGGGCGGCACCAAGATGATGAACGGCATCGGCGGCTCGGGCGACTTCGCCCGCAACGCGCACCTGGCCATCTTCGTCACCAAGTCCATCGCCAAGGGCGGCAACATCTCCAGCGTGGTGCCGATGGTCAGCCACGTCGACCACACCGAGCACGACGTGGACATCCTCGTCACCGAAGTCGGCCTGGCGGACCTGCGTGGCCTGGCACCGCGCGAGCGCGCCCGGGTGATCATCGACAACTGTGTGCACCCGTCCTACCGCGACGCCCTGAACAGTTACTTCGATGCCGCCTGCGAGCGCGGCGGCCATACCCCGCACATCCTGCGCGAGGCCCTGGAGTGGCATATCAACCTGGAAGAACGCGGCCACATGCTGGCGGCGAGCTGATTCCAGACGCTTTGCGGGTCATTCAGCAATGAATGGCCCGCAAGGGTTTACAGCCGGAAAAAAACCACGTAAAAACACTCCTGAACAGATTTTTATCCCGCTCCAACTGTTCAGCTTCCCCCGCGGCCATCTTGGCCGGCAGCCTCGAAAAACCTCAGACACCTACCAATTGCGCACCAGAATGGAGCGCAACGGTACAGTTCGCCCCGAAAAAGACCATTACAGTTCAAAATTACAATCGCCTGACCAGCCGCAATACAGTGCAACTGTACCTGTCATCCTTGACCAAAAAGTCAGATCATATGCTCAATCCATTCAGCAACTGACTACTCGCCACAAGCGAGAAGGATGACCACCATGGAACGTACCCTCGGTTCCGCAGCCCTCAGCACCACCCGTAGCACCTCCAGCGCCCACCGTGGCCTCGTCGGCACTGTTCGCCTGTGGCAGCGCCGCATGGAAAGCCGCCGTCAGCTGGCTCGCCTGGACTCCCGCCTGCTGGCCGACGCCGGCATCAGCGAAGCCCAGCGTTACGCCGAACTGAACAAGCCGTTCTGGCGCTGATCCAACAGTACAACTGAGCCGCACCTTCCAGGCTCGCCCTAACTGTACTGGTAGATTGCCTGAGGCCGCTCACCTGGAGCGGCCCTTGGCATTCTGGAAACCCGCTTTTTTGTACCGTCTCCCTCGCTGATCACAGAACAGCCAGCTGCAACCACGGCGGTACAGTTCTGAATTTCGCTTCGCTGTACTCCCGCAATTACCCTTCGCTGCCTCTAATGCGCCGGCTCGACGAATGCGAGCCTGTACCGACAGTCCACCACGGTCACGAGGAGGCCCGTCATGGAACGCGCACTGTCATCCGATCTGCCCACTCCGGCCCCCGCCCTGCTACGTCGTCTACCAGCCTTGCTTGGCGAATGGCTGCGCAATGCCCGCACCCGCCGTCAGCTCGCCGAACTCACCAGCCAGCAACTGGCCGACATCGGCATCAGCCCCAGCGAACGTATACGGGAAATCTCGAAACCATTCTGGCGCTGAATGCTGGTGACGCCGGTCAGTCTTGGCTAGTCTGAGCACAGTTAGAGTGGCCGCCCCGGCCACCTTTGCTTGGTCTTATCCGGAGCCACTCCATGAAGAACAGCCTTCGCCTGATCGCTGCCGCCGCCTTGATCGGCTGCGCCACTGGCGCCTATGCCACCAGCTTCGTCTACACCACCGACCTGTCGGTGCGCGCCACCGGCGCCACTTCCGACGGCACCTCGGACCTGAGCAACTCCTTCAAGGACGACAAGATCGTTCTCGAAGCCCGTGACGACGCGGCCACCTTCGTTGCCAGCCAGGGCCAGATCCGCGGCGCGCACCTGGAAGCCGCCCTCGCCCACATCCGCAGCAAGCTGCCGACCCTGGCCGCCAATGACCAGCAGCTGGCCCAGGCCATCCTGACCATCTGATCGGCTGAACCCTCCGCGCCGGGCGCTCCGCCCGGCGCTCTGCGCTGGCTCTCGCCCGCGCATTCCGTTAGCCTTGGCGGCCGTGCTTTCTCGATTGTCCAAGCCCATGCGTACCCTGCTGTTCCTGCTGCCGCTGCTGACCTGTTCGCTGCCCGCCTGGGCATTCGACCAGACCACCCAGTTTCCGGTCGCGACCAGCTACGCCACCAGCCAGGTCACCAGCGCGCCCTTCGACAACAAACTGCTGCGCGGCGCCCGCGACGACGCGGCGCAGTTCGTTGCCACCGATGGAGCCCTGCGCGGTGCCCGCCTGGAGGCAGCGCTGCACTGGCTGCGCCAGCGGCATCCGGAGCTGGCGGCGAACGATCGGGAACTGGCCGAAGCAATTCTTGCCAAATAAGTCGTGAGCAGCTCCCGCTGCCCTTTCGGAGACATCCATGCGCCTCAGCTCGCTTTCCAAGAGCCCCCTGATCCTCGGCCTCCTCCTTGCCGCCTGCGCCTCCACCGCCCAGGCCCAATCGGTGATCCGCGTGTTCAACATCACCACCAACGCCTTCGCCCGCAGCATCGACTTCACCTCGGACACCACCACCTCCGTGCGTGACATGAAAGTCGTCCGCGAAGCCCGTGACGATGCCGCCAGCTACGTTGGCAGCGACGGCGCGATCCGTGGTGCGCAACTGGAAGCCGCGTTCAAGGTACTGCGCGAGCAGGTGCCGCAGGCTCGCGAAGCCTCCGACCAGGACCTGGCCGAAGCCATCCTCGCTCTGTGAGACTCCGGGCTGGCCGCTGGCTGGCGGCCCTGGCACTGCTTGTCGCCGCCAGCAGCCACGCCGCGCTCCGCCTGGAACTGGAAGCCGACGGCCTGAACGCCGCCCAGCGCCAGGCCAGCCAGCAACTGCTGGACGAAGCCCTCCACACCCTGCCGGACAGCTTCGTGCAGCACCTGGACCGCAGCGTCCAGGTGCAGTGGCGCGACGACCTGCCCAGCAATGGCATGGGCCGCACCCTGCGCCCCGGCGCCATCGCCCTGAATACCCGCTATCTCGGCCCGCTCACCGACGGCAGCGCCGCCACCGAGCAGACCGGCCGCACCCACGGCACCCTGCGCCGCGAACTGCTGGCCACCCTGCTCCATGAGCTGACCCACCTCTACGACCGCGCGCGCCTCTGGGATACCGACGAAGGCCGGGTGATCCGTCGCTGCACGATGCGCGACAAGAGCCTGGGTCGCGTCGGCGCACCGGACGATTGCCACGGCCAGACCGGCCGCCGCTTCAGTCTCTCGGACGACCCTCGCCTGCTCGACCTTGCCGGCTGGCCGCAATACGCCGGCAAACATGGCGAGCGCGAACAGCACAACCGTTTCCTGCTGCGCAGCCCGGACCGCTACGAGCTGACCAACCCGCGCGAGTACGTCGCGGTGAACATGGAGTACTTCCTCCTCGACCGCAGCTTCGCCTGCCGCCGCCCGGCTCTGTACCGCTACTACGCGGAACGCTTCGGCGAGCGCCCGCACGACGAATGCTCGACCCGGTACGCCTACCTCAACGCCGGCCGCGACTTCGGCCGCCAGCCACTGGGCTACCTCGACCCGGAGCGCGTCTACGAGGTCGACTATCTGATCGCCGAGGCCAACACCGAGATCGCCAGTCGCTGGGGCCACACCATGCTCCGCCTGGTGGTCTGCGCGCCGGGTCGACCGCGCGGCCCCGCCTGCCGCCTGGACCTGGACCAGCATCTGGTGCTGTCCTACCGCGCCTTCGTCGGCGACCTGCAGCTCTCCAGCTGGGACGGCCTGACCGGCGCCTACCCCTCGCGCCTGTTCGTGCTGCCGCTGTCCCAGGTGATCGAGGAATACACCAAGGTCGAGCTGCGCAGCCTCGCGTCCATTCCGCTCAAGCTCAGCCGTGACGAAGTCGCCAGCCTGGTGGAGCGCGCCGCACAGAGCCACTGGAGCTACGACGGCAATTACTACTTCCTGTCCAACAACTGCGCGGTGGAGACGCTCAAGCTGCTGCGCAGCGGCATCCAGCGCCAAAGCCTGCAGACCATGGACAGCATCACGCCCTACGGCGTACTCGGCCTGCTGGAGAACAAGGGCATCGCCGACGCCAGCGTGCTGGACAACCCCAAGGAAGCCCTGCGCCTGGGCTACCGCTTCGACTCCTTCCGCGACCGCTACCAGGCCATGTTCGACGTGCTGAAGCAGCGCATGAACGTCCCGCAGGACAAGGTCGAGGACTGGCTCGCCCTCCCCGCCGTCGACCGCCGCCCCTGGTTCGACAAAGCCGACCTGCGCTCCAGCGCCGCCCTGCTGCTGCTCGAACAGGCCTCGCTGCGCCGCCAACTGCTGTTGGCCCAGGACGAACTCAAGCGCCTGTACCTGAGCAACCCGGACGCCATGAACAGCAAGCCGGACCTTGCAGCGGCCGGCAAGACACTGCAGCAGATCCTCGACGACAGCGGCTTCCTCAGCCGCCCGGCCGAGCTGCTCGACGGCGGTTACGGCCTGC
Source organism: Pseudomonas sp. PDM18 (assembly GCF_014852585.1). Lineage (GTDB taxonomy): Bacteria > Pseudomonadota > Gammaproteobacteria > Pseudomonadales > Pseudomonadaceae > Pseudomonas. Next base: position 367,411 of record NZ_JACVBX010000005.1, read on the forward strand.
CCCAGGTGTCGGACACAGCGACCCTGGAGAAGCAGACGCAGCAACGCCAGCAGCGTCTGCGCCAGCTCAGCGACAACCTCGACCGCGAAGTACGCGCCCTGCTCACTCCGGAGCGCCGTGACGAGTTGGCCGCGCTGGAAGCCAACACCAAGCAGATCGGCGCGCACCTGCGCGAGCTGCACAAGGCGTCAGGCGGGCTGGAGCTGCCCTGACAGCCTCCGGACAGCCCTGTTCGCGAGCAAGCTCGCTCCTACAAGAGCGCTACGGTGCAGCTCTTCGTAGGAGCGAGCTTGCTCGCGAACCAAAGCGCAACAGCGGACGCTAGAGCTTCTCCTCCCACTCCTCCTCAAGCTGCTCATCCAGGTGAATCCAGGGCAGCCGGCTCTTCACCCAGATATGCCGGTCCGGCACTACGGTCGCCACTTCGTCCAGCGTCGCCGTGGTCAGGTCCAGCGTCTCGGGCGCATGGTCGGTGAACAGCGCCAGTTGCGCGCCGCAGCTGCCGCAGAAGTAGCGCAGGCAGGTGGCCGAGGAGCGATACTCGGCCGGCTTGCCCTGGGTCCAGCGGAAGCTGCCGATGGGCACCGTCACCCAGGTAGTGACAATGCCGCCAGTGGTGCGCCGGCAGACGGAGCAATGGCAATGGGCGACGTCGGTCAACGGTGCATCGCATTCGTAACGCAGCTGGCCGCAATGGCAGCCGCCGGCATGTACATCGCTCATCAGAACCTCCGTTCAGTCGTATTCAGCCGCCTCGTGGTCGCCCAGCAAGCGGCGTTGGCGCGCCGTACAGGCAGCGAGCACCTCGGGGTTGAAGGTCCAGTTCAGATAGGGCGAGAACTTCTGCGCGACCATCCGGCGTCCATAGTGCACCTGCAGCAGGTAGCGCGTGCGCTCGCTCAGGTTACGACTGCCGGCGTGCCACAGGTCGCTGCGAAACAGCAGGCAATCGCCCGCGCGGCAGAGCACCGGCTCGGCCGTCCTGCCCGCCCATTCGCGCTCGTCCGGTGCCGGCGCGCGGCCTGCGCGATGGCTGCCGGGAATCACCCAAGTCGGACACAGCTGCTCATTGATGTCATCGAGATAGACCTGCGCGGTGCAGATGAACATTGGCAGTTCCAGGTCCGCTCCCGGAAGCGCAACGGGCAGGTAGTCCTGGTGCATGTCCGCGCCGATGAAGCCGGGATGGCAGCGCCAGGCGGTCTGGCCGATCACATGGCAGTCCGCGCCCAGCGCGGCTTCCGCAAGCTCGATCAACCCCGGTGGATCGAGAAAGGGCAGCCAGCTCGGCGAGCGGTTGAACACGCACTTGTAGTGATCCACCAGCCCTTCGTAGTCCCAGTGCAGCGGGCGCAGGTCGTCGATCAGCGTACGCACCTGGGCCACCTGCTTGGCGTCCAGCAGGCCGCGCAGCAGGACGAAGCCTTCCTCGCGCAATGCCTGCAGGCCGTCGCTCATGCCGGCTCCCCGCTACCCAGTTCAGCCTGGGCGCGCTCAAGGGCGTCGAGGAAGGCGCCCAGCACCTCGCCCGGCTCGGCACCCTGGCGCGTTACGCAATGGAACTCCGAAACATAGGCCAGCTGCGCAGGGCGGATCGCCCGCAAGCGATCCTGTGCGACCCATTCCGTCGCGTAGTGCGTGGGCAGGTAGCCGATGAAGGTGCCGCTGAACACCAGGTTGGCGATGGCCTCCATGCTGTAGGCATTGGTGGCGCGACTGAAGACCAGCCCGTGGGGCCGGCGGCTTTCGGTCATGTAGCCGCGGCCGACGTATTCGGCCGCGCAGATCTGCTCCAGGGAAGGCTCGTCCTGCGCACGCTCGAAGAACGGGTGCCCCTGGGCGCAGTAGAGGTTCTGCTCTTCGCGGAACAGCAGTTGGTAGCGCAGCCCCGACAAGCGATGATGGAAGGCGCCGATGGCCAGTTGCAGGCGTTCCTCCAGCACGGCGTTTTCCAGCTCGTCCGGGCGCTGGGTGTGCAGGTTCAGGCGCACCCTCGGGTTACCCGCGCGGAACAGCCGGAGCGCCAGCGGCAGCGGCCAGCAGTGCTGGCCGAGCACACCGTCGACGCAGCCCAGGTGCAGCACTTCCCGATCGCGGCCGCCGAGGCCGGTCACCTGCTCGCGGAAGCGCTCGATGTCGACGAACAACCCGAGCGCCGCCTCGTAAAGCTGCTGCCCTTCCTCGGTGAGCTGGAAACCGCTGCTGCCGCGCCGGCATAGCGAATAGCCCAGGCGCAGTTCGAGATCGCGCACCAGCACGCTCAGCCGCGACAGGCTGGTGTTCAGGCGTACCTGGGCGGCGGTGAAGCCGCCCGCCTCGACGATGGTGCAGAAGGTGCGCAGCAGGCGCAGGTCGATATCGGAAAGATTGCCCAGCATGGGAGTTCTCGTGGCGGCGGGCGCAGGCCTTTCGTTATAGCGCCGAGCGCGCCGCCCCGTGAACCCCCAGGGTGGTCAACGGCGTGCGGCGACCGAATCAGCGAGCACGCAGAGCAGCTCGAACATCATGGTGGCGCCCACCAGCGCGGTCGCCCCGCCCTGGTCGAACGGCGGCGAAACCTCCACCACATCGGCGCCGATCAGGTTCAACCCCTGCAGTCCGCGGATCATGTGCTGCGCCTCCAGGGTCGTCATGCCACCGATCTCCGGCGTTCCGGTGCCGGGCGCGTAGGCCGGGTCGAGCACGTCGACATCGAAGGTCACGTAGGTCGGGCCCTGCCCCACCACCCGACGCACTTCGGCCAGCGTGGCGGCGACGCCCAGGTCGGCGAACTCTTCCATGTGGATCACCCGGATGCCTTGCTCAAGGGCGAAGGCTTCGTCGTCGGCGTCGTAGATCGAGCCGCGAATGCCGATCTGCACCGTGCGTTTCGGGTCCAGCAGCCCTTCCTCGATGGCGCGACGGAACGGCGTGCCGTGGGTATAGGGGTTGTCGCCGAAGTAGCGGTCGTTGGTGTCGGAGTGGGCGTCGAAATGCACCATGCCAATGGGTCGCTCGGCGGCCAGCGCGCGGAAGATCGGCAGGGTCACCAGGTGGTCGCCGCCGACCGACAGCGGAACGGTGCCGGCGGCGTGGATGCGCCGGTAGAAGCCCTCGATCTGCTTGAGCGAATCGAGCAGGTCGATGGGGTTCACCGGAGCGTCGCCGATGTCGCCGATGCGCAGCAGGTCATAGGGTGCGATATGGCTGACGTGGTGCACCTTGCGCATCAGGCTCGACTGGTTGCGCACCTCGCGCGGCCCGTGACGGGCGCCGGCGCGGTTGGTGGTGCCGCCGTCCCAGGGCACGCCGAGCAGGGCGATATCCACCTGCGCCGGGTCCTCGAAGATCGGCAGGCGCATGAAGCTGGGGATGCCGGCGAAACGCGGAATCTGGGCGGCGTCCAGGGGCTGCGGGAAATCATGGGGCATGGGGCGTCTCCTGTCGGATTGAGGTTCAGTCGGCCTGCGCCTGCAGGCTGGCGGCGGGTGCGCCGGCGAGGCTGACCACCACGAAGGTGATTAGGCTGGCGAGCAGGCCGTAGGCGATGGGGGTATTGGCGAGCACGCCATCGATGGCCATGAAGGCGACCACCACCAGGCAGCCGACCACGATGCTGGCCATGGCTCCGCGTGCGGAGGCACGACGCCACAGCAGGGCGCCGAGGATGGGCACGAGCAGGCCGCCGACCAGCAGGTTGTAGGCGATGCTCAGGGCACCGATGACGTCGTTCACCAGGCATGCCAGGGCCAGCATCACCACGCCCATCATCAAGGTGAACAGGCGGCTCTCACGCAGGCCGTTGGGCGCGCCAGGGCGCAGGAAGCGTGCATAGATGTCCTCCTGGAACACCGTGGCGGCCGCCAGCAGGCAGCCCGAGGCGGTGGACATGATGGCCGACAGCGCCGCCGCGACCACCAGCCCGCGCAGGCCTGGCTGGAGCACCTGGCGGGTGACTTCGGCGTAAGCGTTTTCCGGCACTGCCAGGTTGGGCAGCAGAACGTGGGCGGCGGCGCCGATCAGTGCACAGGCCAGGCCATAGAGCATGCAGTAGACGCCCGCGCCGAGGCCGGCGTAGCGCACCACTTTCTCGCTGCGCGCGGTGAACACGCGCTGCCAGATGTCCTGGCCAATGAGCGCGCCGAAGAAGTACAGCAGGAAGTAGGTGAGGATGGTGTCCAGGCCGATGTGGCCGAGATCGAAGAAGCCCGCCGGCAGCACTTCCTGCATGCGCGACAGGCCGCCCGCCTCGTGAATTGACAGCGGCAGCAGCACGGCGAAGATGCCGAGGGTCTTGATCACGAACTGGATGATGTCGGTGAGGGTCAGCGACCACATGCCGCCAATCACCGAATAAACGATGACGATGCCACCGCCGCAGAGGATCGCCGGGATGCGCGGGATCTCGAAGACCACCTCGGTCACCGAGCCGATGGCAATGGTCGCGGTAACCGCCACCATCAGGTCGTAGGCGACCATCACGATGCCGCCGATCAGCCGCGAGGACGCCTGGTAGCGCTGCTCGAGGATCTGCGTGACGGTGTAGACCTTCAGCCTCGCGATCTGCCGCGAGAACACCAGGCTGAGGACGATGATCCCCAGGCCGAGCATGAACACCAGCCACAGGCCGGACAGCCCGTAGAGGTAGCCCAGCTTCACCGTGCCGATGGTGGACGCGCCACCGAGCACCACCGCAGCCATGGTGCCCAGGTAGAGCCCTGGGCCGAGGCGACGCCCGGCGACGAGGAAGTCGTTCTGGTTGCGCGCCTTGCGCATTCCGTACCAGCCCAGGGCAAGCATGCCCAGGGCGTAGACCAGCATGATCAGGTAATCGAGCAGCATGGCGGGGGGCTCCTGTTGTTGTTGTGTGGGAATCAGGCCTTCGCCCCGCCAGCCTGATGCCCCTCGCCCCGCCAACAAATCCCCGAAGCCGGAAGCCAACTTTCGCCGCCACGAAAGTGCTGCTCCAGCCCGCATCCACAGGCCTTCAGACGCCCTCCCGGGCGCTCGAAGCAAAAAACTTCTCCCTCCTCAAGTGCTTGATTCGTATACGTATGTTATCGTTGTAAACACTGTATACAGCGTAAACGGAGCTGTTCAAAAAGTGACCACCGTTGTCTCGTTCCGCGCCGATGACGCCCTTGTGGCGGCGCTGGACCAACTGGCCCGCGCCACCCACCGGGACCGGCCCTACCACCTGCGCCAGGCGCTGGCGCAGTACCTGGAACGCCAGAGTTGGCACGTGGCGGCCATCGATGAAGGGGTGGCGGACGCCGATGCCGGCCACCTGTTGGAGCACGCGACCATCGAAGCCAAGTGGGGCCTGGCATGAGCCTGCAGTGGACGCATAAGGCCGCCGCCGATCTGGACGCCATCTACGACCATTACGTCGTGCTGATCGGCCCGGAGAAGGCGCTGCGGGCCATCCAGGACATCGTCGAGCAGGTCAGCCCGCTGGCGAACCTGGAGCAAAGCAGCAGCGGTGTGCCCAGCGAGGTGCCCGGCGTGCGCGAATTGTTGGTCGAGCGCTGGCCGTACCAGGCCGCTTTCCGAGTAAAGGGCCGTTCTGTGCAGATTTTGCGCATCGACCGTGTGGATAACTCGGGGTAAAAGTGGCCACACGGTTACAAGATATTTCAGAGTATTGACTTTTTAATCTGGTTAAAAAGCAATCAAATGCACACTTCTCGGGAAGCTGGTCTCTTTATCGACCATTCTGAAATTCATGGATTTTCAGTGACCAGATGGCGCAACAATGGTCACGGAATCTCAGCGACGCCTGGCTTTTTCCAGGCAACAAAAAACCCGGCCTTGGCCGGGTTTTTTCGTTTTTGCGCTTTTTCGCTTTTTCGCCAGCGCTATCAGGCGGCTTGCCAGTTCACCGGCAGCTGGCCTTCTTTCCAGGCGAAACGGTCGAGGTGGCTGACCACCACGTTCTGCAGGCGCTCGAGGCCTTCCGCATCAGCGGACTCGGCGTCCATCAGCAGCGCTTCCGGGGTCGCGTGCAGGCGGCAGGTGCCGAAATCGAAGGGCAGCACGCCACGGTCGTCGGTCAATTCGACCGGCAGCTTGTGGGCGAAGTGGTTGCACAGGCGCTTGAGATAGCGCGCGGCATCGGGGGTAGGGACGGTGGCACGGCTCGAAGGCATCTTTTCTCTTCTCCATTTTGGGAGATGACATCCTAGGCGTCGGCAATCAAGGGAAAAACCCGCTATTTTGCCTTTCACTCTTTAGCGGAGCTTCACAATGGACAATCTTCGCGGCATGGCGGTATTCGCCACCGTGGTCGCCCGCGGCTCCATGGCGGCTGCGGCCGAAGCGCTGGGCATGACGCCTTCGGCGGTCAGCCAGCAGATCCGCAAGCTCGAAGCCCACGCCCAGGTCACGCTGCTGCACCGCACCACCCGCAAGCTGACGCTGACCGAGGCCGGCGAAGCCTTCTACCGAAGTTGCGCGCAGATGCTCGCCATCGCCGAGGAGGCCGAGCAGCGCCTGGGCGAATGGCGCGAGGCGCCGGTGGGCGAACTGCGTCTGGCCGCGCCGGTGGGCTTCTCCGGCAAGCTGATCACCGAGGCGCTGCGCCCGCTGCTGGAGAATCATCGCCAACTGCGTCTGCAGCTGTTCTTCCACGACGAGCAGATCGACCTGATCGAGCAGCGCATCGACCTCGCGATCCGCGTGGGCAGCCTTTCCGATTCCAGCCTGGTGGCAAGGCACCTGGCGGAGTGGAACAACGTTATCTGCGCCGCTCCTGCCTACCTGCGACGCATGCCGGCCATCGACCATCCGCAGCAACTGCAGGGCATTGACTGGCTCTCGCTGAACACTGTGGCGCACCAGGCCTACCTGAACTTCAGCGGGCCGGGCGGGGAGTCCTGCAAGTTGCGGCTCGAAGCGCGCGTGGCAGCCAACAGCATGATCGCCCTGCGCCAGTTCACCCTCGACGGCCTCGGCGTTTCCGCCCAGCCGGAGCCGGAAGTCCGCGAGGCGCTGGAGGAGGGCAGGCTGGTGCGGCTGCTGCCGGAGTGGTCGCTGCCGCCGTTCGGCATCTACGCCGTGACGCCGCGTCGCGATGCCCAGCCGGCCAAGGTGAAGGTCGCCATCGAAGCGTTGCGCCGACACCTGGGCGGCTCGACCACGCTGCGCTTCCACGCGCCGGTCTGAGGCGCGCTACCATGCCGCTCTGAAGACGCCGCCTCGATGATTGGAGTGAACACCACATGGCCCTGAACTGGACCTGCAAGCACCACCGCGACCTCACCAAGGAAAAGCTCTACGCCATCCTGCAGCTGCGCACCGAAGTCTTCGTGGTGGAACAGAAATGCCCCTACCAGGAGGTCGATGGTCTGGACCTGGTTGGCGACACCTGCCACCTGATGGTGGAAGAGGAGGGCAAGCTGCTCGGCTACCTGCGCCTGCTCGACCCGCAACACCACGACGGCGACGTGGTGATCGGTCGCGTAGTGATCGCCCCGCAGGGCCGCGGCACTGGCCTGGGCCACCAGCTCATGGAGCAGGCACTGCTGGCCATCGCCCAGCGCTGGCCGGGGCTGCCGGTGTACCTCTCGGCCCAGGCGCACCTGCAGGGCTACTACGGTCGTTATGGGTTCTCGGCGGTGACCGAGGTCTACCTGGAGGACGACATCCCGCACATCGGCATGCGCCGCGAGGCCTGACTCAGGCCGGGTAATGCCGGCCGAAGAAGTCTCCGAGCAGCGCGTTCACCCGCTCCGACTGTTGGCTCTGGATCCAGTGGCCGCAGTTCTCCAGCACATGCTGTTCGAGGTTGGGCACGTGCTCGGGCATGCGCTGCACGGTGTAAGCCTCGAAGCGCCCGACCGGATCGCGGTCGCCGATCAGGAACAGCGTCGGCTGCTCGACCTTACGCCCGGCCAGCGGCTCGGTACGCTGCCAGCTACGCTCGAAGTTGCGGTACCAGTTCAGCGCGCCGTGGAAGCCACGGCCTTCGAAGGTGCGCACATACCACTGGAAGTCCTCTTCGCTGCACCAGACCGGGCGCGCCGGCGGCGGTGGCAGGCCGTCGAACAGGCGGCCGTCGGGAGACTGATCCGGCGCCAGGCGCACGTTGTCACCGAGGAAGTGGCGCAGGCTCAGCGCGATGTCCGCATCCAGCTCCGCCTCGGCGCGACCGGGCTGCTGGAAGTAGAGGATGTAGAAGAACTTCCCGGCGAACACCTCGCGCATGATTTCCACCGGCGGACGTTTCGCGCGGCCGGCAAAGGGCACCGAGAGCGTCGCCAACACCGCCACGCGCTCAGGCTCCAGCAGCGCCAGGTGCCACGCCACCGGTGCGCCCCAGTCATGCCCGACCATCGCCACGCGGTCGTGCCCCAGCGCATCCATGGCCCCCTGGATATCCCCGCAGAGCGTCAATACGTCGTAGGCGTCCGCCGCCTGCGGTGCGCTGGTCTGGCCGTAGCCGCGCATCTCCGGGACGAACACGCGATAGCCGGAAGCGGCGAGGGCGCGCATCTGGTGCTGCCAGGAATGCCAGCACTCGGGGAAGCCGTGCAGCAGCCACACCGGCCTGCCGTCCGCCGGCCCGGCACTGTAGAGGCTGAGCTGGATGTCGTTGACCGCCAGCAGCTGGTGACCGAACTCGTTCATGGGCGCGCCCTCGCAAGTAACGGTCTCCACTATGCCAAGCCCGGCGGGCAGTCCGAACGCTATTCACCGGGCGAATGAAACGACCTGTCCGCAGAGTGAAGCGTCGAAGGCAAACGCATTGATAATCCCAGCGCATCCGCTGCAACATCAAGGAAGGAACCCCATGAAGCACCCGCCCACTGCCCGGCTCTGCCCGGAACTCGACGCCATCCTGCAGGCCGAACTGCGCGCCGGCAACCAGCTCGGCGAAGGCCCCGTGTGCACCGACTGGCCGCAGCCCGGCTCGATCTACGCGGCCCTGCGCGACAGCCTGAAAACGCGCAAGCCGGGCGACACCGGCCCGGTGCGCCACACAATCTGCCGCGACCCGCACTACGGCTGGAACGACGAATGCTACTGCGAGCTGCACGGCGACCTGCTGGTCGCCGGCAGCACGCAACCACCCGCCAGGTAATCGCCCTACAAAGAGCGCCATCCCGCACCGACTCGACAGAACAAAATCGACATCGTATTCTGCACAGCGAAACATCATTCCGTTAAAACAACGCTAAGAACGGAGTTCAGCATGTCAGAAGCGGTAAAGCTCGAACGCCGGGGCGAGATAGCCTTGGTGACGGTCGACAACCCACCTGTGAACGCCCTCGGACACTCCGTCCGCACCGGGCTGCTCGCCGCCTTCCAGCAGACCGAGGCCGATCCGCAGGTGCGTGCGGTGGTACTGGTCTGCGCTGGGCGCACCTTCATGGCCGGCGCTGATATCCGCGAGTTCGGCAAGCCGCCGCAGGCGCCGTCCCTGCCCGAAGTGGTCGAAATCCTAGAGGGCGCCAGCAAGCCCAGCGTCGCCGTGATCCACGGCACCGCCCTGGGCGGCGGGCTGGAAGTCGCCCTGGCGTGCCACTACCGCATCGCCCGCCGCGATGCCCAGGTCGGCCTGCCGGAAGTGAAGCTCGGGCTGCTGCCAGGCGCCGGCGGCACCCAGCGCCTGCCGCGTCTCGCGGGTGTGGAAAAAGCCCTGGACATGATCGTCTCCGGCGCGCCGGTCCGCGCGCCGCAGGCCCTCGAATTCAACATCGTCGACGACCTGTTCGACGGCGACCTGATCGAAGCCGGCCTCGCCTTCGCCCAACGGCTGCTGGCGGACGGCAAGGGCCCGCGCCGCACCGGCGAGCGCAACGAGCGCGTGCAGGAAAGCGGCCTCGCCGAGCTGATCGCCCACAAGCGCGGCGAAGTGCAGAAGCGCCTGCCCGGCCAGTTCTCCCCGCTGCGCTGCATCGACGCGGTGGAAGCGGCGACGCAATTGCCGCTGCGTGAAGGCCTGCTGCGCGAGCGCGAGCTGTTCATGCAATGCATGGAATCGCCGCAGCGCGCCGCGCTGATCCACGCCTTCTTCGCCGAGCGCGAAGCGGCGCGGGTCGACGGACTGGCCGCCGACGTGCAGCCACGGGACATCCGCCGCGCCGCGGTCATCGGTGGCGGCACCATGGGTGTCGGCATCGTGCTGTGCTTCGCCAACGCCGGCATTCCGGTGCAACTGCTGGAAGTGAATGAAGAAGCTCTGCAACGCGGCCTCGACCGCGCCCGCGGCCTGTACGCCGCCAGCGTGGCGCGCGGCAGCCTGAGCGCTGAAGAGATGGAGCTGCGCCTGGGCATGATCAGCGGCGTGCTCGACTACGCCGCGCTGGGCGATGCCGACGTGGTCGTCGAAGCCGTGTTCGAGAGCCTGGAGGTGAAGCGCCAGGTCTTCGGACGATTGGACGCGGTCTGCAAACCCGGCGCGATTCTCGCCAGCAACACCTCGTCGCTGGACCTCGACGAAATCGCCGCCTTCACCCAGCGTCCGCAGGACGTCGTCGGCCTGCACTTCTTCAGCCCGGCCAACGTCATGCGCCTGCTCGAAGTGGTACGCGGCAAGGCTACCTCGGATGCCGTGCTGGCCACCGCCATGCAACTGGGCAAGCGCCTGAAGAAGGTCTCGGTAGTGGTCGGCGCGTGCGACGGTTTCGTCGGCAACCGCATGATTTTCCAATACGGCCGCCAAGCCGAATTCCTCCTGGAGGAGGGCGCCGCACCCGCGCAGGTAGACCGCGCGCTGCGCACTTTCGGCATGGCCATGGGGCCGCTGGCGGTGCGCGACCTCTCCGGCCTCGACATCAGCCACGCGATTCGCTCGCGCCAGCGGCCGAACCTCAAGCCCGGCCAGACCCTGCCCACGGTGCTCGATCACCTGATCGCCGCCGGCATGCTTGGGCAGAAGACCGGCACCGGCTTCTACCAGTACAGCGAGGGCGGTCGCGCCGCGCAAGACAACCCGGCACTGCCGGCCATGCTGGAGCAGGCCGCCGCCGAGCGCGGCATCACCCGCGCGCCGGTCGCTGATGAAGAAATCGTCGAGCGCTGCCTCTACGCGCTGATCAACGAGGCCGCCAACATCCTCGACGAAGGCATCGCCCAGCGCGCCAGCGACGTCGATGTGATCTTCCTCAACGGCTACGGCTTCCCTGCCTGGCGCGGCGGCCCGCTGTTCTACGCCGACAGCGTGGGCCTTGCGCAAGTGCTCGAACGAATCCGCGAGTTCCACCAGCGCCTCGGCGCCTGGTGGCAGCCCGCTCCGCTGCTCGAACGCCTGGCGGCCGAAGGCCGCCGCTTCGCCGATCTGTAGAGGACCTGCCATGGACATCCATTTCACCCCCGACGAACTGGCGTTCCGCGATGAAGTCCGCCACTTCCTGCAAACCAAACTGCCCCAGGACATCGCCACCAAGGTGCGCCTGGGCAAACACCTGAACAAGGGCGACCACCAGCGCTGGCAGCGCGTGCTCGCCGAGCAGGGCTGGTACGCCACGCACTGGCCGCAGGAGTTCGGCGGCACCGGCTGGAACGCCGTGCAGAAGCACATCTTCGAAGAGGAATGCGCCGCCTTCGGCGCGCCGCGCACCATCCCCTTCGGCGTCAACATGGTCGCCCCGGTGATCATCAAGTTCGGCACGCCCGAGCAGCAGGCGCACTACCTGCCGCGCATCCTCGACGGCACCGACTGGTGGTGCCAGGGCTACTCCGAGCCGGGCGCCGGCTCCGACCTCGCGTCGCTGAAGACCCGCGCCGTGCGCGACGGCGACTATTACGTGGTGAACGGCCAGAAGACCTGGACCACCCTCGGCCAGCACGCCGACTGGATCTTCTGCCTGGTGCGCACCGACCCCGAGGCGCAGCAGCAGCGCGGCATCAGCTTCCTGCTGATCGACATGCAGACCCCCGGCATCACCGTGCGCCCGATCATTACCCTGGACGGCGAGCACGAGGTCAACGAGGTGTTCTTCGACAACGTGCGCGTGCCGGTGGAAAACCTGGTGGGCCGCGAGAATGAAGGCTGGACCTGCGCCAAGTACCTGCTGACCTACGAGCGCACCGGGCTGGCCGGCATCGGCGCGTCGAAGGCGGTGCTCGCGCACCTGAAGCAGGTCGCCAGCCGCGAGCTGTGCGACGGCAGGCCGATGCTCGAAGACCCGCTGTTCCGCGCCCAGGTGGCGGAGGTGGAGATGCAGCTGATGGCCATCGAGATGAGCACCCTGCGCATCCTCGCCGCCGCCCGCGAAGGCGGCGTGCCGGGCGCGGAAAGCTCGATCCTGAAAGTGAAGGGCACCGAGATCCGCCAGGCGATCAGCCACCTGCTGCGCAAGGTGATCGGTCCCTACGCGCTGCCCTTCATCGAGGACGAGTTCGAGCTGGGCAGCGAGGCATTGCACGCGGACTACTCGGCCGCGCCGGCCAGCCAGTACTTCAACCTGCGCAAGCTGTCGATCTTCGGCGGCTCCAACGAAATCCAGAAGAACATCGTCTCCAAGATGATTCTCGAGCTGTGAGGCCAGGACCATGGACTTCAAACTGAGCGAAGAGCAGCAGATGCTGCAGGACACCGCGGCCCGCCTGGTCCGCGACGCATACCCGTTCGACAAGCGCGAAGGCTTCAGCAAAAGCTCGCTGGGCTACAGCGCCGACTTCTGGCGCAAGCTAGGCGAGCTGGGGCTGACCTCGGTGTCGCTGCCGGAAAGCCATGGCGGCTTCGGTGGCGGCGTGGAAAGCATGCTGGTACTCACCGAACTGGGCCGTGGCCTGTGCCTGGAGCCGTACCTGCAATCGGTGGTACATGGCGGCGGGCTGATCGCCCAGCTGGGCAGCGACGCGCAGCAAGACCATTGGCTGCCGCGCATCGCCAGCGGCGAAGCACAGCTGGCGGTCGCGCTGGAAGAGCCGCAGAGCCACTACCAGTTGCACGACGTGCAGACCCGTGCAGAGCAGGTCGGCAACGGCTGGAAGCTGAGCGGGCGCAAGGCGGTGGTCATCGGCGGGCAGAGCGCCGCGGCCATCCTGGTCTCGGCACGGGTCTCCGGCACTGCGCGGGACGAAGCGGGCATCGGCCTGTTCCTCGTCGATCCGCAGCAGGCCGGCGTGAGCCGCCGCGACTATCCGACGGTGGACGGCCAGCGCGCCTGCGAGCTATTCCTCGACGACGCCATTGGCGAAGCCATCGGCACGCCCGGCGAGGCGCTGCCGGCGCTGCGTTATCAACAGGGCCGGGCCATCGCCGCCCAGTGCGCCGAAGCCCTCGGCAGCCTGCAGGAAGCCAGCGCACTGACTCTGGACTACCTGAAGACGCGCAAGCAGTTCGGCATCCCGATCGGCAAGTTCCAGGTCCTGCAGCACCGCATGGTGGACATGCGCAGCGAGCTGGAACAGGCCACCAGCATGGCGATCCTCGCCGCCTGCGTCGCCGACCAGCCCGACAGCGCCGAGCGCAGCCGTACCCTGGCGGCGGCCAAGTTCATCGTCACCCGCGCAGCGCGCTTCGTGGCCGAGCAGGCGATCCAGCTGCACGGCGGCATCGGCATGACCTGGGAATACGTCCTGGCGCACCACGCCAAGCGCCTGGTGATGCTCAGCCACCAGTTGGGTGACGATGATCATCACCTGAAGGTTTATGCGGGGTTGATGGAAGTCGCCTGAGGCGCACCGGTTTCATCTGTAGGAGCGAGCTTGCTCGCGAACGGATTCACCGGCAGTTCCAGCGCTGGACGGTTCGCGAGCAAGCTCGCTCCTACGAACAGCCCTATCGCTCCAACCCCGGCTTCGGCTCTGACTCCCAAAAGGCTTCCAGAGAAATATCCGCACGCGCCGAATGCCCCGTTCAGGAGGCCTCGTTGAAGCGGAGTTTCAGGGGTTGAGCGACATGGATGTCGCGAGAGCGGCGATGGGCCAGGGATGGCCCTTCGACGCGTGCCCCTGAAACTTCGGTTCAACGAGGGAATTTTTCGCCTAAGCGAAAAACCGGATGATTGGGGCAAGACCTTTGCCTTCTTTGGGGCGTTTGCCAAAGAAGGTCGCCCGAGGGGGCGAAACAAGAAGCCCGCGCGCACGCCGAAGCGACGCGGGAAACAAGGCTTGAGGCTGACACATCGCGGACGGAGTCCGCTTGTGTCTGCAAAGCTCGATAAGCTCGAAGGTGAGAGCGACGGGAGGCAAGCTGCAGGTCCGCGGTGTTGGTCGCACGAGTAGGAGCCCAAGCTGCCTCCCGCCGTCCTCTGACCTAGCCCGA
>NZ_JACVBX010000060.1 GCF_014852585.1 Pseudomonas sp. PDM18
TGATCGAAGCCACGCGCCAGCTGGAAGTGCAGCGCAAGGCGCTGTCGCTGGCCAAGACCGAGCTGGCCACCCTGATCAACCTGCCGCCGGGCACCGACCTGAAGCTGGCCATGCCGGCCGACGGCTACCCGCTGCCGGAGCTGAAGGTGAGCATGGACAGCCTGGAGCGCGAGGCGCTGGCTTCGCGGCCGGAACTGCGCGAGCAGGACTACCAGAGCCGCATCAGCGCCGCCGAGACCAAGAAGGCCATGCTGC
>NZ_JACVBX010000061.1 GCF_014852585.1 Pseudomonas sp. PDM18
GACGTGGTGTTCCTCGACAGCCGCGGCAACGGCGTGCAGCAGATGGCCCAGTACCTGGCCGCGCACCCTGGCGCCGCTTCGGTGCAGATCATCGCCCACGGCAACGCCGGCGACCTGTGGCTGGGCAACAGCTACGTCAGCGCCGAGAACATCGCCGACTACGGCAACTCCCTCAGCCAGCTCGGCGCCAGCATGCATGCCGGCGGCGACATCCTCATCTATGCCTGCAACACCGCCCAGGGCGAGCGCGGGCAG
>NZ_JACVBX010000062.1 GCF_014852585.1 Pseudomonas sp. PDM18
TTGATTCAACTTGTTAAAGAGCGTTTGGCTGAGGCTTTCGCCTCAACCGAGGCGCGCATTCTACGCTAACCTCTCTTTCCGTCAAGCTTTATTTTCGAAAATTTCTTTTCTACTCAATCGCTTGTGCCTCAGCGAAGGAAACCTTCTCATCAGCGGGAGGCGCATTCTACAGCGATCAAACTCGCTGTCAACCACCTCGGCGATCTTCTTTTCAGCCC
>NZ_JACVBX010000063.1 GCF_014852585.1 Pseudomonas sp. PDM18
TCAGCGACGGGAACAGCGGTTGGGTGATGACGGTGTACGGGCGGTCAGCCTCGACATCGACGGCGTTGCCAGCTTCGTCATGGGCCTTGAGGGTGGCATGGATGTTGGACTCAGCCGCCAGATCGGCGCCGGCTACCTGCACGCTCCACTTGCCATCGGCTGCCACAGTGGCGCTGTAGGTGGTGCCGTTGAGCTCGAAGCTCACCACGTCACC
>NZ_JACVBX010000064.1 GCF_014852585.1 Pseudomonas sp. PDM18
CAAGCGATTGAGTAGAAAAGAAATTTTCGAAAATAAAGCTTGACGGAAAGAGAGGTTAGCGTAGAATGCGCGCCTCGGTTGAGGCGAAAGCCTCAGCCAAACGCTCTTTAACAAGTTGAATCAAGCAATTCGTGTGGGTGCTTGTGATGTAAGACTGATGATCGACTGATTATCAGCAGCGCAAGTAACACTCGTGAATTCGAGAGTTTTA
>NZ_JACVBX010000065.1 GCF_014852585.1 Pseudomonas sp. PDM18
CGCCGGCCATGAACTCGCCGGTGGCCTTGCCGCTGATGGTCTGCTGGGCCTTCGATTCGTCGAGGTTGACGATGTCGTCACCGGCCACGGCGTTGATGGTCAGCTGGGCCACCGGCGCAGTAACGTCGACCGCGTAGTTGTGGCTGGCACTGGCGCTCGCGCTGTTGCCGGCAATGTCGGTGGCGACGAAGGTGGCGTCGATGCGGTGAT
>NZ_JACVBX010000006.1 GCF_014852585.1 Pseudomonas sp. PDM18
TGATCCAGGCGACGTTGCGCACGCAGGCGATGACCTTGCCCTGCGGGAACAGCTCGCGCAGGGCCGGCAGGTTGGCGCACCAGAGACGGTTGGTGTCGAACACCACGGACTTGTCGTGCTGGTCGGCGTAGTAGGAATCGAACAGGCCGCGCAACAGGCGACGGCGCTGATCCGCGTTCACTAGCGGGGCGAATTCACTGCCCGCGCTACACTGTTCACGCACGCTGGTAAACAGCCCGCCGACGGGGCTGGACATGCCCGCATGGAAGCGTGGGTTTTGCAGCAGGATGGCGGACAGCAGCGTACTGCCCGAGCGCGGCAAACCCGATATGAAGTGGAAATTCTGCATCCCTGCGCAACAACTCAGTGGCACTTTGCAATTGCGGGATGCTATTCCTTTCGAGAAATTTCGTACAGATTTTTCACACAGCGATCAAGACCGCTGAAACCCCCGCCAACAGCCGGCTCCCGGAATGTCCCGAAATAGACGCCCGGCCTCATTCCGCGCGCAGCTGGCCCATCGTGCAATCTGCCGCGGCAGATCACGGCATCCATGCGTTCTGCATACCTTGCGTTCGTCTCTTTAATTCCAACCCATTGAAAATACTGAATTTAATATTTTGAAACAGCTGGCACGTGCAGTGCAAAGGCAGTTCAGGCCCAGCCAAAGGAGCACCACCCATGATTGCCAGCACCGATACTTCACTCATTAACGTTCAGGATCGATCAGGCGTTGCCTGGCCGGCGATCTTCGCCGGCGCGGCAGCCGCCGCGGCGCTTTCGCTGATTCTCATCGTCCTGGGCTTCGGCCTCGGGTTTTCCGCCGTGTCGCCCTGGCCGGGCGATGGCGGAACGCTCAAACAGATGAGTATCTCCACCTTCATCTGGTTGGCGATCACCCAGGTCCTCGCCTCCGGCCTAGGCGGCTACCTCGCCGGGCGCCTGCGGGTGAAATGGGCCAGCCTGCATGGCGACGAAGTTTACTTCCGCGACACTGCCCACGGCTTCCTGGCCTGGGCCATCGCCACGCTGGTAACTGCCACCCTGGTCGTCGGCTCGGTCAGCAGCCTGGTGGGGGGTGGCTTGCAGGCCGGTGCGACGGTCGCTGCCGGGGCGGCGGCGAGTGCCACCAGTGCTTCCCCCGCCAAGGACGACAACGATGCGGCCTACTTCATCGACACCCTGTTCCGCGACAACCGCCCGGTCGCCGTCAGCGACGACGCTGCCCATGCCGTCGCATCGCGCATCTTCCTGCGTGGCCTGGCCGAAGGGCAGCTGAGCGCCGAGGACCGCACCTACCTCGCCCGCGTGATCGCCCAGCGCACAGAGATCAGCCAGGCCGAGGCAGAGCAACGCATCGATACGGTGTTCGCCCAGGCGCAACAGGCCAAGCAGCAGGCGCTACAGGCCGCCGACACGGCCCGCAAGGTCGCTGCCGGCTCGGCGCTGTGGATGTTCGCGGCGCTGCTGTGCGGTGCGTTCTTCGCCAGCTTCATGGCCATCCATGGAGGTCGCCGCCGTGACGCGGAGCTGCTGGTAGCCGACCACGTGCACTCCACTTCCCCCGCCCACTCCATTCGCTGACAGGAGACTCACCATGCGCTCGATCCTCCTTTACTTCCTCGGCGTGCCGATCCCGATCATTATCCTGATCGCGCTGTTCTGGCACTGATCGTCACCTGCGGGAGGACTGCATTGTCCTCCCGCTGCTTGCCACGGCGTCATGCACCTTTCATGCGTCGCGGCTGAACTTCTGCCTCCCACCCGACCCCAAACCTACTCCTGTCATCCTCGATAAGGAGCACTCATGGAGTCGCTGTATGCCTGGCTGGACCTGAGCCAGCTCGGCCGCCTGGCACTGATAGTGGCGGCCGCCGCCGCAGGATTCCTCGTCCTGCGCTTTCTGATTGCCTCAGCGCGCAAGCGCCTGGAGGGTCGCACGAGCCAATGGGCGCGCTACGCCGCGGCGATAGCCGGGCGCACCAGCAACGTACTGATCTTCGTCTTCGCCCTGATGCTCGCGCTCAAGCTCACCACCCTGCCCGATAACTGGAGCACGGCGCTGTCGCACGCCTGGTTCGTCGTGCTCGCACTGCAGGTGGCCTGGTGGCTGGACGCGTGCGTGCGCCTGTGGACGCACAACCTGTCGCGCTCGCGCTTCGGCGGCATCCAGAATCCAGTGATGGCGACCATCGTTTCCGTGGTGGTGCTGGTGGTGGTCTGGGCCGTGATGCTGCTGTCGATCCTGGCCAACCTGGGTGTGGACATCACCGCGCTGATCGCCAGCCTCGGAGTCGGCGGCATCGCGGTGGCGCTGGCGGTACAGACCATTCTCAGCGACATCTTCGCCTCGCTGTCGATCGGCTTCGACAAACCCTTCGAGATCGGCGACTTCGTGGTGTTCGGCGATGTGGCCGGGAGCATTGAGCACATCGGCCTGAAGACCACACGCATCCGCAGCCTGAGCGGCGAGCAGATCGTCTGCTCGAATGCCGAATTGCTCAAACAGACGCTGCACAACTACAAGCGGATGAATACCCGACGCATCGTCTTCCAGTTCGGTATCAGCTACCGAACCTCTGCTGACCAGGCCAAGGCAGTTGCAGACGTAGTGAAGCAGATCATCGACGAGATCGACGAGGCAAAGTTCGATCGGGCGCACTTCCTCTCTTTCGCCGAGAGTCGCCTGCTTTACGAAGTCGTCTACATCATGCAAACGGCTGACTACAACCGGTACATGGACGTGCAGCAGCGGATCAATCTGAGCTTGCTGGCCCGCATGCAGGAGCTGGAAGTCGATTTCGCCTTCCCGGTGCGCGAGCTACGCAATGTCGAGGCTGTTCACGATTTACGCGCACCAGCTCGCGAAGCGCTCAATATCCAGAGCCGAGAAGGCTCGTCGCGCGGGACCAGTCACTAGCGGGGCGGCTCTCGTCAGTCTGCGGGAGCCGAACGCTCGTAACGGGCGTTGAAGGCCTGGATGAAGGCGTTGCGCAGGATGCCGAGAAAGGCCTGGAACGCGCTGATGTCCTGGCGGTGGATGTTGCCGCTGAGATCCACTCGGGTGGCGAACTGGTCCTTGCTCTGGTTCTTCAGCACCGTCTCGCCGCCGCCGACCAGGGCTTCCCAGATTGAACGGAACAGGCTCTTGTCCTTTTCCTCCACATCCTGCTGCCAATTGAACACGTCGACATCGCGCAGCAGCGGTTTGATGTACCCGCTGAGGCGGCCCTTGACCGCCTTCGCTTCGATCACCAGGGTGCCGTGACCGCGATTGAAGTCGAACTTGCCGTAGGCCGAGGCGAAGTCATTGACCCGGCGCAGCTCCACCTCACTGGCGCGCAAACGCAACTGGAAGTCCTCGAAATCGGTGAATGGGTCGAAGGACGCCTCGACCTCCAGCGGCGCTTGGTCGAACAGACGGGCGTGACCTTCAAAACGAGCGACCCGTTCGCCCTTCTCGTCCGCCACGTTGGTGAGGCCGTACAGGCTCGCGTTGACCGCGCTGGCGGCCAGGTGCACAGGCGGACTGGACTGGTAGTTGTGGAAGCGGATGCGGCCGTCCTCGATGCGCAGCTCATCGAGGGTGATCGGCAGCAGTTTGTCCAGCTGCTCACTCCAGTTGGTGCCGGCGCCGCTCTGGGATTCCTGTCGGCCACCGCCATCGACGAAGTTCAGCTCCGGTCGCAGGAAGGTCACTCGCGCTACGATCCCATGCTCGTACCACAGCGCATGCCAGCTCACGGCGAGATCGATCACCGGGGCGTCCAGCAGCGGCACCGGCACCTTGCCGCTCACCTTGACGATCTTCAGCCCATTGATTCGGTACGCGCCACGCCAAAGCGCCAGGTCCACATCGGCGATCTGGCCGTGGTAGTCGCCCATGCGCTCCAGCTTGCCGTTGAGGTAGTCGCGGATCACGTAGGGCAACGCGATATGCGCGACCAGCAGCAACAGCAGGATCGCCAGGATGCTTGCCATGGGCACGCTGTAACGTCTTTTCATCCCGGCCTCCGAAGGTTCTCTGGCAGTGGACCGGCCTGGCGGCGAGCGAGTTCAGGGAATTGCCACCCGCCTGGTTGCGGCAATGGACGGACCGCGTTTCAGAGTGCCCGGATCACTTCCATGTCTACGCCCAACCACCGGTTCATCGAGCTGGGCGACCAGGCCCTGGGCGAATGCATCGGCGAGATAGACGCCAACGGCCATGCCCAATGGATGGCTGGCGGCGCCACGCAGGCCGGCTTCAGACCAGCAACATGCCGACCACGATCAGCGCGGCAACCGCGTCATTTCTCGGCAATGCCACTGAGGGTGATACCGTACCGGCGCAGCAACTCGATAATGACGGCATCGCCGTGCTGGTCCCTTGCCGCTCCGTACTCACCGGCGGGCAGGTTCTGCCGCGCCCAGCCGAGGACGAACGCGCTCGCCTGCTCGATGGTCGGGCGCCCCTCATGCTTCATCTCCAGCGTGCTGGTGTTGTTGTCCTTCTGGTAGCTGATCACCCATTCAGTCATAGGTATCTCCTCGGATGCCTGCATTGAACCTGTGCAGATGAGTCGCCCAGCCCGCTCGAGTTGCCCCAGTGCGACGGACGGGCCCACCGCCTGCGACTCAACTCGAACCAAACTCCCCTTGCGTCTGCCTACGGAATACCGGGCGCCTTGGCGCCTTGAACTTCGACCGTAGGAGAACGACATGAACGAACAGAATCTGAGCGGATGGGAACGGGCGGCCTCCATCGCCGCAGGCATCGCGGCTATCGGCCTGGGCGTACGGCGTGGCGGGTTGGGTGGTTGGTTGCGCGTGGGCGCCGGACTGCTGGCGGCCAAGCGTGGCCTGAGCGGTCACTGCCAGGTGAAAGCGGCGCTAAACAAACCAGTCCTGGAACCGTTGCGCTCTGAGCTGGCCGCTGCGGTGCCCTCTCCCGGTGTGGCGGACTCGACGGTCTCGGAGGCCCGCATTGACCATGCGCTGGAGGAAACTTTCCCCGCCAGCGATCCGATCTCGCCCTGAGGCGTCTCCAGGCCAGGCGGGGCAAACCTCGACGTCGAGCGTTCTCCCGCAAGGCGCAATGCCGGGCGGGAGAACGAACCCGGCTTTTGACTGTTCAAGCTGATTGCCGGACCTCGATGAATGGATCGCCCGAAACCCGCGTGCCAGCCGCTGCGCTTATCAAATTGCCAGTAGCAGAATGCACGGCCCCGCGGCCTTCTCGCGTGCATTTTTCAAGTACCCCGAACCACGGATCAAGGACTTACGCCGATTTATCGCTGGCCCGCCGGTTGCTCCTCTTTTTGCATCAACAAGGAGGAACCCGCCCATGCACGGCAATTTCGAGCATTCATTTGAGACCACCCATGACCTGATCCGCCAGGCCCTGCCCGACTACGCGATCAGCTTCTCCGATCGCCCCGATAAGGCGTTGCTGTGCCACATCCACAGCCACGACGGCGCGCATCTGTTCGATCGCGTGATTACCCGGCAGGACCTGCAACACCAGCAACTGCTGGACGACCTGATCGGGCGCATCAAGCGCGACCTGATACTGGAGTGCGGCCCGCTCCCCGAGGAACAGGTCGAGGTGTTCACCAAGCGCATACCCCTGCCGACTTTCAAGCCCGGCCACGGCAAGCACCGCCAGCGCAAGATCGTGGTCGCTGGTGAACGCCTGCGCAATCTGGCGGCTATGCGCCAGAAGCTGCGCGCCTGAAATTTCTTCTCATCCCGCTTCGTTGCCCGGGGGTTCGCCCCAGGGCAACGCGTACATGGACGGGCCGTGCGCCCGCTAACCTCATAGCATCAGGAGAAAACACCATGGCCCAACACCGAGGTGGAAAAGGCAATTTCGCGGAAGACCCCCAACGCGCCGCTGAAGCGGGCCGTAAAGGCGGTTCCAACAGCGGCGGCAACTTCAGGAACGACCCACAACGCGCCTCCGAAGCCGGACGCAAGGGGGGACAGCGCACGCGCAGCAACACCCCCGAATAATCCGCCGCGCAAAAAAGAAGCGAAGCCAGGCCAGCCTGACTTCGCTTTTTCATGCCACTTGCTGGAACTCAGGCGGCGCTCTTTTCCCAGTGTGTCTTGATGTCCTTCTTCATCTGCTGCATGGCGGCGCCCAGGCGGTCCAGGGTGGGATGGTCGAGCAATTCCGCGGCGCGCGGGAACATCTCCTGTTCCTCCTCCTCGATGTGGTGCTCCAGCAACTCCTTGAGCACCTTGACCCGACCGGCGAACTCGATGCTGTCCGGCCTGGTCTTCTTCAGGTCGGGCAGTACCAGGGCGTCCACGGTACGGTGTTCCTCCTTGGCTTCGAAGTACATCTTCGCGTCGTCCTTCTCGCCCACCTGCTTGAGCGCCGGATAGAAGATCTCCTCCTCGATGCTGGTGTGTTGGGCCAGTTCCAGTTCGATGCGGCGAAGCAGTTCCGGGCGTTTCTTCACCGCGCGCTCGGTGGTTTCACTCAGTTCGCCGAGCAATTTCTTCACCACTTCATGGTCGTGCTTGAGCAGTTCGATGGCATTCATCACAGGTCTCCTCTCAGGGTTTTCACGGCTTTCTTTCACGGTTTGCTTACACAGGATGGCTCTGGGTTATCGCTTGGCGGCTCAGCGCCTTTCACCGGCCAGCGCCCGGCGATGGAATTCGGGAATCAGCTCCAGGGCATGGCGCACCGTCTGCTGGCGCATCCAATCCGGGTCGCCAGTGAAACGCACCCGCCGGGTGAACAGCCCAAGTCCATCAGCCATGCGAAACCCCCAGGCCAGGCAGACGGTACCGGGCGCGATGCCGTCCTTGCCCTCCTCGTCCAGCAGACCGGTCACCGCCAGTACGGCGTTCGTCGGCTCGTAGCGCAAGGCTGCCTCGGCCATCGCCCTGGCAACTTCGACGCTGGTCAGGTTGAATTCCTCCAGCCACATCGCCTCTACGCCCAGCAGTTCGCGCTTGGCGGTGGGCGAATAGACCACCAACCCGCCCTCCATCACCTGCCCGCTGCCGGGCACGGAAGACAGCACCGCCGCGATATGCCCGCCCGTGCAGGATTCGGCGGTCAGCAGGCGCAGGCGCTGCCGCCCCAGGTATTCCACGACCCGCTGGGCCGCTTCGCGTAAGTCCACTTCAAACATGATCAAAACTCCTGCCTGGGCTTAACGGCGGAACGGCACAGCGCGTGCTCGATGGCCCGCTCCAGTTCGTCCAGGCGAATGGGTTTGAGAAGAGCCGGGTACGGCACGCTGTCGTCCACCACCCGCGGTCCGGAAGAAGACAGGCCCAGCACGCGCATGAGCGGCCGCACCGGCAGACAGGCTTCAACCAGTACGCCGGCGGTGTGCGGGCCGGTAAGCTGCTCGTCGAGCAGAAAGAGGTCGATCACGGCGGCGGAATTCAGATGCTCCAGCGCCGCCTCCAGTGACGAAGCGCTGAATACGGCATGGCCCTGGTCGAGCAGGTACTGCTCCAGGCGCCAGAGTTCGTCGGCTCGCTCTTCGAGGATCAGGATGGAAGCTTCGCGCAGGTTCATGCCGGTCTCCTTGGTTCCGGAGAGATACCCAGCAACTTCCGCGCCTGCATTTGCGCTGAGTCCACGATCCGCGCCAGAGCGGTTACGGACTGAATTGATCGCACCGTGCAATCAGCATTGCGCACGATGGTGGCCTCCCGTCGATGCAATTCGCCCGAGCGCAGCGGCGCTCCTGTCGGGCTGACCGCGCGTACCGCTCTCCTTTGAGCCACATCGAAGGGAGCTACCTCTGCGAAAATACCGACCTGTCACCCTCACCCTGCGGCCCGTGCGAGCGAGCAAAAAAAGCCCGGCGCAAGACCGGGCCTTTTGTTTCGGGTTACGGATATGGGACCGGCGATCAGCAGGGACGGCCCTCATCGCCAAGCCCGGCGATGTCGGGATCGCTGGGCAAGACTTCCGGCTCGTCCATGTGCGTCTTGGGCGTTGATAGCTGGTCTTCGCGGTTATCGCCACGGCGGCTCCATTCCGGATGCAATTCGCCTGGTATGTTCTGCCGGCCACTTTGGCTGCCGGTGCGCGGTTCGTTCTGGCTCATATCGGTTCTCCTCCGAGAGCGGCCTAACCGGCTTTCCAGGGCCAACCCGTCAAGGACGTTCGATCTGGATTTTGGTGATGTCCGCCGGGTTGGCCTCGGCGTGACGCGACTGCACGTAGAAGCGCGCCTGGTCCGGCGTCAGCGAGCCCGAAAAGCTGTTCACCTCGATGCTGTAGGGCTGGTCGTAGAGCCGGTAATTAACGGTGAAGGTGCGGGTTTCGCTCATGGGATTCTCCTGTTCAGTCATGCGGCCTTGAGTGCTTCGCCCAGTGCCTCGTTGAACGCCTGCAGGTCTCCAGGATTGCGCGAAGTGATGAGCGTCCAGCCCTTGGCCGGGCACACCTCCACCGGGGCGTCGCGCCAGTCGGCGCCGGCGTTCACCAAGTCGGTTCGCACGCTGGCATAGGAGGTCAGCGATTTCTCGGAGACCACACCGGCGTCGATCAGCAGCCAGGGGCCGTGGCAAATGGCGGCGATGGGTTTTCCGGCTTCGCTGAATTCCTTGACCAGCCTCTGCGCGTCCGCGTCCTGGCGCAGGATGTCGGCATTCACCGTGCCGCCGGGGATCACCAGCAGGTCGTAGTCGCCAGCCTTGAGGCCATCGAGCTTCGTGTCAGAGTTCACCTGGACGTCCTTCTCGCTGTCGTGCACCCAGGTCTGCGCCGGGCCGCCCTTCACGCTGGCGTGAGTCACTGTGGCGCCCTGCGCTTTCAGGGCGCGCATCGGCTCGAGCAGTTCATCGCGTTCGATGCCGGCATTGGCGGTGATGAACAGGACGTTCCTGCCTTGCAGATTATCAGTCATGGATATGCCTCCTCGGGAGGAGGACGCCGCCGGGGCACCCTCCTCGCGGATGGTTGTGATCGTTACGGTTCCAGACGCCCGCGCCACTGAGCGCAGGAGGTTGGCACTGAGCCTGTCGGCATTGCAGCTGGCGACATTGGTCAGGGAGACGATGCCCACCAGACGCTTCTCCGGGTTGACCACGGCCGGGCGGTGCTTTCGGTCTGCGCCATGTTCTTCGTCACATCGTCATGTCGGCCATGGCGCGCTCCTTGTCGGGCTGAGGGGCTGTACTGTTGAGTCCATGTGAGGCCCTGGCTGACCATCATTGCGACGAATGGCCGGCACTCAGCCCCTGGAGTCACCTTCTTCCTGTTGCTCCTCGCGGTTGGCCACCTTCTGTGGCGAGCCTTCCCCGTCGTGTTCCTCGCCCATTTTCTCGTAGGTCTTGCGCAGCTTTTGCAGCTCTTCGCTGCCCATGTCGTCCAGTCCCATCAGCACCTGGTGGGCGTGTTTGGTGGTACGCAGGAGCTCGTCGATCTTGATGTGCAGCGCGTCGGTGTCGCGGTTCTGGGTGCTCTGGATGAGGAATACCATGAGGAAGGTGATGATGGTGGTCGAGGTGTTGATCACCAGTTGCCAGGTGTCGTTGAAATGGAAGAACGGCCCGCTGAGCGCCCACCCCACCAGTAGCACGCATGCCAGGGCGAAGGTCAGCGGGCGCCCGGACCATTGCGACAACGCCTGGGCGAAGCGCGAGAAGCTGGCGCCGCCTTTTTTCTCGCCGGGAGATTCATTCGCTGCGTTCGACATGGACGGTACGCTCGGGGACGGTAATGGTGACTTCACGCGGCGGCGTGGGCTTTTCCAGGGACTTGCGATTCCGGTTGCCGGGCTTGCCGGCGGAAGCAGTGCGAGGGGCGGTCATGGTGCGCTCTCCGTGAAAAAGGTGCCTGACGGGTAGAGGCAGCGAGCGCGCCGCGAGTTCAGAAAAAACGTGGCCGGGAGACGGGGTCGCCTGCCGGCGCTTCCTCGGCGTGGCCCGCTTCTGCCCTCCGGTCGCAATCACCGGTAATACACACACGGCTCAATACGCGTCGGGGGTGGTTCCTTTCTTCTGGGTGCTGTCGTGGTTCTTGCTCTCCTGCTTGTCCCTGCTCTCCTGAGACTGCACCTGGCTGTTGTCGTCGGTGCGGCCTTCATCCTTTTGCTTCTGCTGCGAGGCCGGAGGTGTGGGCGCCTGGCCGGGGCTCTGGCCATGGGGTTTTTCGTTGGTCGGCACTTGCTTGGGGGCCTCGGCGGCGTAGGCCGGTATCAGTCCGATGGACAGCCAGGCCAGTAGAACGACGGCAACGGGACGGGCGAGTTTGGCTTTGTTCATGGTGCGGCTCTCCTCGGGTTGAGTCAGCGGGGATTGGATCATTTGCGTGCCAGTAACTGCCGCGCGCTCTGGCGCAACACGCCCCAGCGGCGCGGGTCGCCGGGCAAGGCGCCAAGCAGGTTGCGCGCCTGCTCGAAGCTGATGTGCGGCGGCAGCGGCGGCACGTCGGGATCGGTGAGTACCTCCAGCAGCACCGGGCGGTCGGCCTCGAAAGCTTCCTGCCAGGCCGCAGCCAGATGCGTGGCGTCGGTCACGCGGATGCCGCGAAAGCCCAGCAACTCGGCATAGCGCGCATAAGGGAAGTCGATGACTTCCTGGGCGGCGGCAAACTCCGGGTCGCCGGCCAGGGCGCGCTGTTCCCAGGTGACCTGGTTGAGGTCGCCGTTGTTGAGCACCAGCACGATGAAGGTCGGGTTGTCCTTCCAGCGCTTGTGGTACTGCTGCACGGTGACCAGCTCGGCGTTTCCGTTCATCTGCATGGCGCCGTCGCCAACCATGGCGATCACCGGACGCTCGGGATGCGCCAGCTTGGCGGCCAGCGCGTAGGGCACGCCGCTGCCCATGCTGGCCAGCTTGCCCGATAACGAACCGAGCATGCCTGGGCGCGCACGCAGGTCGCGGGCATACCAGTTGGTGTGGGAGCCGCTGTCGCCCGCCAGGATCACGTCGTCCGGCAATTGCGGCGAAAGCTCCCAGAACACCCGCTGAGGGTTGATCGGTTCGGCGGGCGTCATTGCCTGCTCGCGCAGCTCCTTCCAGCTGTCCACCACCGCTTTCTCTATGCGGATGCGCCAAGTGCCATGGCGCTTGGGCTTGAGCAGCGGCAGCAAGCGTCGGAGCGTCTCCGCGGCGTCCCCCAGCAACACCTGGTCGATGGGGTAACGCATGCTGACGTTGCGCGCCTGCAGGTCGATCTGCACTGCCCTGACCTGCCCAGGCTTGGGCAGGAACTCACTGTAGGGAAAGGTGGTGCCGATCATCAGCAGCGTGTCGCAGCGCTGCATCAGCTCCGCGCTGGCACGGGTGCCGAGCAGGCCGATGGAGCCCGTCACGTAAGGCAGGTCGTCGGCGACCACCATCTTGCCCAGCAGCGCCTTGGCGACGCCGGCGGACAGCGCTTCAGCCACCGCCTCGACCTCTTCGTGGGCACCCAGCGCACCGGCGCCGACGAGGATGGCGACCTTGCGCCCGGCATTGAGGATTTCCGCGGCGGCCACCAGCTCGTCTTCGCGAGCGTAGGGCCGTGGTGCGAGGAAGCCGACTCCCGAATAGACATAGCCATGCTTGTGCGGTGATTTCTCCGCCGGCATCTGCTGCACGTCGTTGGGGATGATCACGGTGGCGACCTGGCGCTCACTGCAGGCGACCCGCAACGCCCGGTCGATCACGTGGAGCAGCTGGCTCGGGCTGGCCACGGTCTCGACGTAATTGCTCACGTCGCGGAACAGCGTGTGCAGGTCCACTTCCTGCTGGTAGTCGCTGCCCAGGGCAGTCACTGCCTGCTGGCCGACGATGGCCAGCACCGGTTGATGGTCCATGCGCGCATCGTAAAGGCCGTTGAGCAGGTGGATGGCACCCGGCCCGGAGGTCGCCAGACAGACGCCCACCCCGCCGGTGAACTTGGCGTGGGCACCGGCCATGAAGGCGGCCATTTCCTCGTGACGTACGCGGATGTAATCGAAGTCCTCGGCGCGTCGGCCGAAGGCTCCCATGATTCCGTTGATGCCGTCGCCGGGATAGCCGAAGACGCGGTGTATACCCCACTGTTTGAGGCGTTCGAGCAATTGATCGGCGACGGTCTGGGACATGCGTTCCTCCGTTGTCTTGGGTCGCGAACTGCAGGACACAGGCAATGCGCCCCTGTCTGGACCGACCGACCCAATGCCATCGGGTTCACAACAATTCGCCAACGGCGAGGCTTTAACACGCATGTTTTCCACCGTGGTCGGATTCCTACGAACGGCACGCAGAGGGTTTGAACCGATGGGCGGTAAATCCAGTCCGGATGAATAAGCCCCTCACCATCGGACATCGTCATGACCCAGGACGGCCTGAATGCACTGTGCGACCTACTCCAGGATTTCCAATTGCCGCTGGACGCCGACCAGCAGCAAGCCGCGCTCGGCCATGCCCTGCGCACCCTGAGCGACAGCGGACTCGACCAGTTGCCGGGCCCGGGAAGCGGCGCCACGCTACGTCGCTGGCAGGCACTGGCGGCGGTAGCCGGCAGCGATCTGTCGCTGCTCAAGCTGTACGAGGGGCACACAGATGCACTGGCCATCCTTGACGAGCTGGAGGGTGAAACCCGCCCCGGTACCTGGGCGGTCTGGGCGGCCGAGCCGCCGGGCACCAGCGTGAAGATCGTGGCCCGCGAAGCCGGGTTCGTGCGCATCAGCGGCCGCAAACCGTGGTGCTCCGGTGCCGTCCTGGTGGAACACGCCCTGGTGACGGCCAAGGACGAGTGGGATCGCCCTCAACTGATCGCCGTGACCTTGGAGCAACCGGGCGTGACGATTGGCGATGGCGACTGGAATGCCGTCGGCATGGCGGCTACCCGAAGCGCCACGGTTGATTTCGACGGAGCACTCGCACGCTGCGTTGGCGCACCGCAGGCCTATCTGCAGCGGCCCGGATTCTGGCACGGCGGCGCCGGCATAGCCGCGTGCTGGTACGGCGCCGCCAGCCGCCTGGCCAGCTATCTGCGCGATGGCCGGCCTGAAGACCCGCACGCAATGGCTCACCTGGGCGCGGTGGATGCCGCACTGGCCGGTGCCGCCGGCGCATTGCGCGAATGCGCCAGCTGGATCGACGACAACCCGGATGCAAACTCGGAACTGCCCGCACGCCGCGTACGTGCCCAGGTGGAAGGCGCGGTCGAGGCCGTGCAATGGCATGTGGGCCACGCCCTGGGGGCCACGCCGTTCTGTCGGGACCTTCGTTTTGCCCGGATTGCCGCCGACCTGCCGGTGTTCCTCCGCCAGAGCCACGGCGAACGAGACCTGGCGCACCTCGGCCTGCACCTCACCAACCAGCGTCAGGAGCGGTGGTCGCTGTGAGCAACACGCTTGACCTGATTGCCGGTACACCCGGCACCCCCGCCTCGGCTTGGCAAGCCAGTTCGCAATTGGATCAGCTGCCGCGCATCAGCCGCCACGAGCTGTTGCCACCGGGACGACGGCTGGTGGTGGTCGCTCCACATCCCGACGATGAGGTGCTGGCCTGCGGCGGCTTGCTGGCAGGCCTTAATGAGGACGTTGAAGTGCTGCTGATCTCCGTGACCGACGGTGAAGGCAGCCACCCCGATTCTCCCCGCTGGACACCGGAGCGTCTGCGCAGAGCCCGCCTGGAAGAAAGTCGCGCAGCAGTGCTTGAACTCGGGCTGGCTGGGCTTCGGTGGCAATGGCAGCGCCTGCATCTGCCGGACAGCGGCGTACAAGCCGCCCTCCTGGCTCACATGCTGATCGAATGGATACGCCCTGGCGACCGGGTACTCAGCACCTGGCGGCGGGACGGGCACTGCGACCATGAGGCAACGGGGCTGGCCTGCGCCCAGGTCGCTGCCCGCTGCGACGCCCGCCACGTCGAGGCGCCGATCTGGGCCTGGCACTGGGCCCTGCCTGGTGACCCGCGCCTGCCCTGGGCCAGGGGGCGCCGGCTGGATCTCGACCAAGCGGCGGTGCAACGCAAACGCCGGGCGATTCAGGCGCATGTCAGCCAGCTCGAAGGCCCTCGGCCGATCCTCGATGCGCGCCTGCTGGAGACCCTATTGCAACCCTTCGAGGTGTACTTCCTGTGAGCTCACTGACTTCCGGATATTTCGACGAGATGTTCCGTGGTGACCCGGATCCCTGGTCGTTCCGTTCCTCCTGGTACGAGCGACGCAAGCGCGGACTGATACTCGCCAGCTTGCCGCGCGGCCGGTTCTCCAGCGGCTACGAGCCGGCCTGCGCAAACGGCGAGACCAGCGCCGAACTTGCTGGCAGGGTCGACTCGCTGCTGTGCAGCGACTTCAGTGTCGAGGCGCTTGCCCTCGCCCGACCGCGCCTGGCCGGGCTGGAGAATGTGCGCCTGGCCAGGCACTGCCTGCCAGCTGATTGGCCGCAGGAGCGTTTCGACCTGATCGTTCTTGGCGAGCTCGGCTATTACCTGGCATCCGGAGACTGGGCCAACCTCTGCCAATGCGCGGCTGCCAGCCTGGAGCCCGGCGGTGTACTGGTTGCCTGCCATTGGCGCCATCCCATCGAGGGCTGCGCGCTAGCGGGCGATGCGGTGCACGAATACCTGGCACGGGCGCTGCGCACTGCAGCCAAGATCAGCCATGTCGAGCGGGACTTCCGCCTGGAGCTGTGGTTCGACGAGGACGCTGCATGATCGGCGTACTCGTGCCTGCGCACAACGAAGCGGAATTGCTCGGCGCCTGTCTCGCGTCTCTGCAGCAGGCGGCGCTGCATCCGGAACTGAATGAGGAATCGGTGTGCATCCTCGTCGTGCTCGACGCCTGCACCGATGACAGCGAGGCCGTGGCCCGCGCCTGTGGTGCCGCCGTGCTGCGGGTCGACGAGCGCAACGTCGGCCATGCTCGCCGCGTCGGCGCAGCCTACCTGCTGGAACTGGGCGCTCGCTGGCTGGCGTGCACCGATGCAGACAGCAGCGTCGACCACGATTGGCTGGTGCGCCAACTGGCCTTCGGCGCCGAGGCGGTCTGCGGTACCGTCCGCGTTGCCGACTGGTCACCACGCGCGGAGCAGGTTCGCCTGATCTACGAAGCCCACTACCAAAGCACTGAGAATCATCGGCATATCCATGGTGCCAACCTCGGTGTATGTGCCCGCGCTTACCAGCGCGCCGGAGGTTTCCGCCCGCTCGCGGCGGACGAGGACGTACATCTGGTTCGCGACCTGGAGCGCAGCGGCGCGCGCATCGTCTGGACGCACCAGACCTGCGTCACCACCAGCGCCCGCCGTGACTGCCGTGCTCGGAATGGTTTCGGTGAATTCCTCGATGGGCTCGCGGCGCCCTGACGTTCAGCCCACGATCAGACGATTGGTGCGTTCGCCGACCACCATCTCGGTGATCCAGCGCACCAGGATGTCGGTGTAGGCCGCCTGCGATGTCTCGCTGCTCAGCGCATGGTCGGCCTGGTCGATGATCCGGTGGGTAAGCGAGTGCGTGTGCTGGAAGGCAGCGCGGTAACTCATGATGGTCGGGTGCGGGATATAGCTGTCGTGCTCCGACTCCACCAGCAGCACGTCTCCGTGAAACTTCGAACAGGCCTTCAGCGCACGGTTGCTGGCCGCCGGGATCAGGCTGGAGCGGTAGGCCATCAGGTCATCCCTGGGCAGTTCGCCCTTGGGCACGTCCCAGTCCTCGTCGCGATAGATCGCCGGCACGCGCAGTGCCAGCCAACGCACGGCACGCAGCTCGGTGAGGATCGCGGCAAGGTATCCGCCATAGCTGGTACCGACTACCGCGATGGCGCTGGAGTCGATACGCGGATGCGCCGCCAGCCGATCGTAGGCGGCCAGCAAGTCGCGCAGATTGTCCTCACGGGTGATGGAAGCCTGCAACGCTTCGCCGGCGCCGTGACCGGCGAGATCGAAGGTCAGGCAGACACAGCCAAGCCCCGCGATACCACGGGCCCGATTGAGATCGCGCTCCTGGCTGCCGCCCCAACCGTGCACGAAGAGTACGCCGGGCACATGGGTGCGAGGGCTGAGGAAATTGCCCTGCAGGCGCAGGCTTCCGACGTCGATATCGATGCGTTCGTCGCTGGAAAACTCTCGGGGAAGCAGGTCGTCACGGGAAGACATAAGGCGCCACCATTGCGTACTTCATGAGGAAATCACCGTGCTCGTCCGGCCCGCGATAGAGCACGCGAGCGTTGTCCGGCAGGGGTTTGTCCTCGAAGATTTCAAACG
Source organism: Pseudomonas sp. PDM18 (assembly GCF_014852585.1). Classification (GTDB taxonomy): domain Bacteria; phylum Pseudomonadota; class Gammaproteobacteria; order Pseudomonadales; family Pseudomonadaceae; genus Pseudomonas. Next base: position 16,149 of record NZ_JACVBX010000006.1, read on the forward strand.
TCGAAGCACGTACCACGCACAGCGTCGGATCGGCGACGAAGGCTTCCAGCGCCGCCAGTTCGGCACCGCTGGCACCGCCGATGCGCCAGGACTGCTCCAGCACGCCGGAGCAACGCTGGCCGCGGACGTCCAGGCCCTGGGCGACGTCATAGTTACGTCGCGAGGCGAAAAAGGCCGCCAACAGCTGATGCGCGGCGCGGTCGAACTGCACCGCCTGGTGGATCGCCAGTTTCACCGACTCCACCAGGTCCAGTGCAAGCAGGCAATCGAAGTCGCCGCGCACCACCAGCAGGTCACTCCCACCATAGACGAGCTCACCGCGTGGGTTGCGATTGCGCTGCTGGACGCCGTGATAGCTGAGCAGAACACCGTTGATCATCACCTGGCCGACGCTGTGGGTCTGCGGCTCGTCGAGGTCGTCTTCGATCACCAGGCCCTGGTGGTAATCACCGTCCTCGTAGCGGGCCAGGGCCTCGGCCAATTGATCCGTATCCGCCACGACCTGCTGCCCCTGCCCGCCCCGGCTGGCTGCCGGCTTCAGCCGCTGCGGGCCTTGTTGCAGACGAGCGCTGGCGCAGCGCACGGCGTCGTTGTGGCAGAACACGCTGTGGCCATCGAGCACCAGCGGCTTGACCCGTGCAGCGAATGCGTCGCTCCAGCCTCGCGGGGTCAGGGTCGGTCGGTCGATCAGCGGGTGGACGATGGCCTTGCCGCCCTGGAACCCGTATTGCACATAGCCACCGAACAGGTCCAGCGGGCCGTGGATACCAAATTCCCCTGCCTGATCGCGTCCTACAACCGTGGCGTCCGGTACCCAGTAGAACTGCTGGCCGGCCTGCCGGTGCGAGGGCGGTTCGGAGCGAAAATCCAGGCCCTGGATCTCCGCCAGCCAGGCACCCAGGGCCTCGTGGGTCAGGCGGTCGGCTGGCTGCGCATCCGGATCGAGCGAGCAGGCCACGACAAGGCGTGGGCGATCGGCATCGTTCATGAAACGTCCCTCTGTCAGGCTATATGAACAAGCTGACTGATGCGGCAGTCATCGGTTCTACATAGATGACGAACTGCTGGAGCGGAGCATGAATCAGAACCGCAGTGACCAGGACCGCGAAGCACAGGTCCGCCAGAAGGCCTACGACCTTTGGGTTGCCGAAGGCAAACCTACAGGCCAGGCCGCCCGCCACTGGCAGATGGCCGAGGAGCATCTGGGCCACACGTTGCCCGTCGAACGCGCGCAGGAGCTTGACTACAAGGGCAAGCACACCCCTCGCCGCGAAGCGTAACGGCAAGGCGTATTGCAACCGACGCGGAGGCTCATCGTGCATTCTGCTGGTTGCACAACGCCATACAAGTCTCTGAATTACCTTTCCGTTCAATAAGTTACGACCAGGCCAAAGGCTGGTACGGACCCTGCTTGCAGCTATGCCTGTCGGCCGCAGAGTTTTCGGCCGCATCTTCTGCCCCTGCCTGATGCCCCTCGAACCGAGCGGCTCCCGCGCTAACCGGGATGTCGCCACGGCGGTAGCGCGCGTCGGCGGAAATTCGAAACTTCGTCCGTCGGGAGGCGGTCCCCCGCAGGACAGGGCAAACGCCACGGAGAACCACGGGGCTGACAGGAAACGCCAGCCCCCTTGACGAACAAGAGGAGTCAACAATGCGCAACCAGCTGGCCGATGTGCGCCTGGAAGAAGCCACAGTCAATCTCTCCCCTATCCCTTCGGCCGATGGTACGCCGCCGCAACAGCGCAAACGGATACTCTTCGCCACTTCCGAATTCAGCGACTTCGTCAAGGCCGGCGGTCTGGGCGACGTCTCTGCAGCGCTACCCCGAGCACTGCTGGCCGACCACGATATCCGTGTGCTGATCCCCGGCTATCCGCAGGTCCTCAAGGGAGCGATCGCCTGCAAGGTTGTTGGCCGCCTGCCGGGCCTCGCTGCACTGCCGGCCTGTGACATCGGTGAGCTGAAGCTGGCCGATGGGCTGGTGGTCTACGCGGTGATCTGCCCCGAACTCTACGACCGCCCCGGCACGCCCTACGTCGACCAGAACGGCCACGAATGGGCTGACAACCACATCCGCTTCGCCCGCCTGAGCCTGGCCGCCGCCGACATTGCAGCCGGCATGAGCGAACTGGCCTGGTACCCGGACCTGCTCCATGTGAACGACTGGCCCACCGCGCTGGCCCCTGCCTACATGGCCTGGCGCGGTCAGGCCACACCCAGCGTGCTGACCATTCACAATCTTGGCTACCAGGGTTCTTGCCCGCTGGGTTGCTGCGCCGAGCTGGGCCTGCCGGACTCCGCCGGTTCGCCAGGCAGCATGGAGTTCTACGGCAAGCTGTCATTCCTCAAGGCCGGCATCAGCCATGCCAGTCACATCACCACAGTGAGCGAAACCTACGCCCGCGAGATCACCAGTGAGAAGCTCGGCTGCGGCATGCACGGCGTTCTCGCCCTGCGCCGTGACCGCGGCCAGCTCAGCGGCATCACCCACGGCATCGACGCCGGCTGGGACCCGCTGACCGACCCGCATCTGGTCGAAGGTTTCGATTCGTCGCGTCTGGCCGGCAAGCGCCGCAACGCCGAGTACGTGGAGAAGCAGTTCGGCCTCCTGCCCGGTCGTGGTCCGCTGTTCGCTGTGGTCTCGCGGCTGGTGCACCAGAAAGGCATCGACCTGACCCTGGCCATCGCCGACGAGATGGTTGCCGCCGGCGGCCGGCTGGTCTCCATCGGTTGCGGCGAGCCCGAGCTGGAACAGGCCATGCGCGAGCTGGCCGAACGCTATCCCGGCAGGGTCGGCGTGCAGGTCGGCTTCGACGAGACCACAGCACGGCGCATCTACGCCGCCAGCGACTTCCTGCTCATGCCCTCACGCTACGAGCCTTGCGGCCTCAGCCAGATGTACGCCCAGCGCTTCGGATCGCTGCCCATCGCCCGGCACACCGGCGGGCTGGCCGACACCATCGTCGACGGCGTGACCGGCTTGCTGTTCCGCGACGAGACGCCGGCCAGCTACTTCGACGCCGTACGCCGCGCGCTGAACATCTACCGCTATCCGGAACTGCTGCACGCCATGCGCTGCAAGGCGATGGAGTCGCCACTGCCCTGGGACGAAGCCGTTCGTCCCTACACAGCTCTCTATCAGCGCCTGTTGCAGCGGGTGCCAGCGCAGGCCGTACGATGACGTTGCAGCTAGATCGGCGACATGGCGCGCAGGTCATGCCCGACGGCAGGGTGCGCTTCTCGCTGTGGGCGCCCGATGCGCAGCGGGTGGAAGTGGAACTGGGCGGCGGCAAACGCCACGGCCTGGAAGAGCTCGCCGACGGCTGGTTCAGCGCCGAAGTCCCAGCCATCGTCGGGCAAACCTACCGCTACCGCATCGACCATGAGCTGCTCGTGGCCGACCCGGCCTCGCGGGACCAGGCCGGGGGCGTCGAAGGCGAAAGCCGAGTGGTCGATCCCGACACCTATCGCTGGCTCTACCCGAACTGGCGCGGGCGGCCCTGGCATGAAGCGGTGATCTACGAAGTCCATGTCGGGTTGTTCGACGGCTTCTCCGCCCTCCAGGGCCGGCTGGAAGAACTGGCCGCGCTGGGTATCACCGCCATCGAACTGATGCCGCTCAACGCCTTCCCTGGCCGGCGCAACTGGGGCTATGACGGCGTACTGCCCTATGCGCCGTCCTGTGCCTATGGCGACCCTGACACCCTGCGCCGGCTCATCGACAGCGCCCACGGCCTGGGCCTGATGGTGTTCATCGACGTGGTCTATAACCACTTCGGCCCGCAGGGCAATTACCTCGGCCAGTACGCCAGCGCCTTCTTTCGCGCCGACCAGCAGACACCCTGGGGCCCGGCGATCGACTTCCGTCACCCGGCGGTGCGCGAGTTCTTCATCGGCAACGCCGAGATGTGGGTGCGCGAGTACCGGGTAGACGGTTTGCGCATCGACGCCGTACACGCCATCTCCGACAGGGACTTCCTCCACCAACTGGCCGGCCGCGCCCGACAGGCGGCCGATGGCCGCAAACTGCACCTGATCCTGGAAAACGAGAACAACGAGGCGAGCCTGCTGCAGGCCGACGCTCCTGGCGACGGTGCCGGTTTCGACGCCCAGTGGAATGACGACCTGCACCACTGCCTGCATGTACTGCTCACCGGGGAGAGCGAGGCGTACTACGTCGACTACTCGCATCGGCCAATCGAGCAGTTGTGCCGCTGCCTGCGCGAGGGCTTCGCCTTCCAGGGCGAGACCGACTATCGCGGTATCGCCCGCGGCGAACCCAGCGGCCAGCTGGCTCCGCAGGCATTCGTGGCCTTCCTGCAGAACCACGATCAGGTCGGCAACCGCGCCATGGGCGAGCGCCTGACCACCCTCGCCCACAGCGACCGCCTGCGCGCGGCCAGCGCACTGGTGTTGCTCAGCCCCATGGTGCCGATGCTGTTCATGGGCGAGGAATGGGGCGAGCGGCAACCCTTCCTGTTCTTCACCGATTATCAGGGCGAATTGGCGCGGGCCGTTACCGAAGGCCGACGCGAAGAGTTCCGACGCTTCAGCAAATTCTCCTCGCCAGGCGCTGCCGCCTGGATTCCCGATCCCAACGACTACCAGACTTTCGTGGCCTCCCGCCCTCGCCCCGAGCAGGGTGACGACGCCTGGCGCGCGCACTGCAGCGAGCTGCTGCAGCTGCGCCGGCGCTGGCTGATACCCCAACTGCCCGGCAGCCGCGCGCTGGACGCGCAACCGCTGGGCGAGCGCGCGCTGAGCGCGAAGTGGCGGCTGGGCGACGGCAGCCTGTGGCGCATAGACCTCAACCTTGGCGCGGATGACATTGCGGTCGAGCCGCCGGCGGAAGCCGCCCAGGTGCTGTACTGCTTTGGCCAGAGCGCGGCGCACTACCGCCACGGCTGGCTGGGCGCAGCGGCGTTGGTCGCCAGCGTGGAGATGCCCTGATGAGCGACGCGCAACTCGAGCGCCTGGCCAGCGAAGCGGGCCTGGCCATCGACTGGATGGATGCTGACAACCGCCCACAACGGCTGACCGCCGAGGTGCAGCGCTCTGTGCTGGAAGCGCTGGGCTTCCCGGCGCAGAGCCCGGAGCAGATTCGCCAGAGTCTGGAGGAGTTGGAACGCCGGCGTACCGAGGTACCACCGCTGATCACCGCCGACCTCGGCCAGGCGGTCAGCGTGCCGGTCACGCCAGGCACCCGCTACAAGCTGTTCAACGAGGACGACAGTGACCACAGCGACGGGCATGTCGATGAGAACGGTCAGATTCCGGCACTCGAAGCCAGTGGCTACTACCCGCTACATCTGGGCCCCCACGAGCTGATCCTGGCTGTCGCACCGCCGCGCTGCCCCTCGGTGGCGCAGTATTGCGGCGGCCGCCAGCATGTCTGGGGCTTGTCGGCCCAACTCTACTCGCTGCGCCGCGAGCAGGACGGCGGCGCCGGCGACATCGCCGCCCTGGCCCAACTGGTGAGTGCGGCTGCCGCGCAAGGCGCCGACGCCATTGCCATCAGCCCGCTGCACGCCATGTGCCTCGCGTCTCGGGACATCTACAGCCCCTACTCACCGTCCAGTCGCCTGTTGTTCAACGAACTCTATGCCGCGCCGGGCCTGGTACTGGGCGACGAACCGGTACGCCAGGCAGTGGCCGCCGCCGGGCTGGAGGCCGAACTGGCGCGCCTGCAAGCCCTGGCGCTGGTCGACTGGCTGGGCGTCGCCCACCTGCGTGATCGCCTCTTGGCGCAGCTTTACGAACAGTTCCGGCACGAACCCGGCGAACTGCACGAAGACTTCCTCGCCTTCCGCAACCTCGGCGGCGCCGAGTTGCTGCAGCACTGTTGCTTCCAGGTCCTGCAACTGCGCCGCGCAGAAGCTGGCGAAGGGCTCGACTGGCGCTCCTGGCCCGAGCCATACCGTAACGCCCGCAGCGTCGAGCTGGGCCATTTCATGGTCGACGAGGAGCTGGCGATCAGTCAGCAGGCCTTCGGCCAGTGGCTGATCGCCCGTGGCCTGCAGCAGGTACAGCGCGACGCAAAGGCCGCCGGCATGGGCATCGGGCTGATCGCCGACCTCGCCGTCGGCGCCGAGCCTTCCGGCAGCCAGGCCTGGATGCGCCAGGACGAACTACTCACCGGCGTCAGCGTCGGCTGTCCGCCGGACATCCTTAACCGCGCCGGCCAGAACTGGGGAATCTGCGCCTTCTCCCCCGACGGCCTGCGCCGTCAGGGCTTCCGCGCCTTCATCGAGATGCTGCGGGCCAACCTGCGCTACGTCGGCGGCCTGCGCATCGACCACATCCTCGGCCTGCGCCGGCTCTGGGTGATCCCTGCCGGCGCAGAGGCGCAGGACGGTGCGTATCTCGATTACCCCATCCAGGACCTGCTGCGGCTGATCTGCCTGGAAGCCGAGCGCGCACGCGCTGTGATCATCGGCGAAGACCTCGGCACCGTGCCGCCGGGGCTGCGCGAGACGCTGGCCGAGCGCGGCATTCTCGGCATGCGCGTACTGCTGTTCGAGCAACAGCACGACCATTTCATCCCGCCTGCACAGTGGCCGGACAATGCCCTCGCCACCAGCACTACCCATGACTTGCCGACGCTGGAAGGCTGGCAGAAGGGCCGCGATATCGACTGGCGCGAACAGCTCGGCCAGCGCACCCGCGAGACCGCTGCCGAAGAGCGCAACACCCGCCAGCATGAGAGTTTTGCGCTGCGCCGGGCGCTGTGCGAAAACGGCATTACCCCCGACCCGGTGTTGGATGGCGCCATCGAATTCCTCGGCGTAACGCCTGCACCGCTGGTCCTGCTGCCGCTGGAAGACGCCCTGGCCTGCATCGAGCAGCCAAACCTGCCGGGGCCTGGAGACAGCCACCCGAACTGGCGGCGGCGTTTCGCGCGCAATGCTGGCCAGATGCTCGACGACCCTCAGGTGCGCGCACGCCTGGAGCGCCTGAAGCGCGCCCGTGGCACTACCGGCGACGGAGGGCGCGAGCATGACTGAAATCCGCGCCACCCTGCGCCTGCAGTTCAACCGCGATTTCACCCTGGATGACGCCCTGCCCTGGCTGGACTACTTCGCCCGACTCGGCATCAGCCACCTATATGCTTCGCCCCTGCTGGCCGCACAGCCGGGCTCTACCCACGGCTACGACTCGGTAGACCCGACCCGCATCAGCGACGAGTTGGGCGGGGAGCCCGCGCTGCGTCGCCTGGTGGCCGGTCTGCGGCGCAATGACATGGGCCTGATTGTCGATACCGTGGCTAACCACATGCGCATCGGCGACGCCAATCCCTGGTGGCAGGACGTTCTTGAATGGGGCCTGGACAGCCCCTACGCGCACTTCTTCGATATCCGCTGGCACAGCGACGATCCATTGCTGGACCAGCAGGTCCTCTTGCCCTGCCTGGGCGAGGATTACATCGACGAGGTGAGCTCAGGGCGCATCCGGCTGGACTACGACCTCGCCAGCGCCCGCTTCCTGCTGCGCTACGGCGACCAGCACTTCCCGGTCTGCCCATCCAGCTACGGGATGATCCTCTGTCACACCGAGTGCCCCGAGCTGCTGGCTCTCGCGCCGCGTTTCGTCGAGCTGCACCACCACCCGCTGGGTCGTCATCTGGCACAGGCGCTTTGCCGGGAGGCCGCGGTGCCACTGAGCGATGCGGGCCTCCTGGAATCCCTGCTGACCTCCTACCGCGATGACTGGCACAGCCTGCACCGGTTGATCGAGCAGCAGCACTACCGCCTGGCCAACTGGCGGGTGGCTGCGGACGACATCAACTGGCGGCGCTTCTTCGACATCAACGAACTGGTGGGCCTGCGCGCGGAGCACCCGGACGTCTTCCAGGCCAGCCACGCCTACCTGCTGCAGCTGATGCACGAAGGGTTGATCGACGGCCTGCGCATCGATCATGTGGACGGCCTCGCTGACCCACGCGGCTACTGCCGGCGACTGTGGCGCGCCACCGATGGTGCACCGGTCTATGTGGAAAAGATTCTCGGCCCCGGCGAATCATTGCCGGCGGACTGGAAGGTGGAAGGCACCACCGGCTACGACTTCATGAACCAGGTCTCGCAGCTGTTGCACGACGCCAGTGGCGAGCCGCAACTGCGCCATCTGTGGCTGGAAGTCAGCGGCCGCCAGGACGGCTTCGCCGAGGAAGTCCGCCAGGCGCGCAAGCACGTGCTGGGCTCGCTGTTCGCAGGCGACGTCGAGGGGCTGGCGCAACAGCTCTGGCAAATCGCCCGCTTCGCCCTGGCCAGCCGCGACATCCCGCTGGGCTCCATCCGCCGCGCGCTGTTCCAGTTGCTTGCCGCCTTCCCCGTCTATCGCACCTACGCCGGCGCGCTCGGCCGCTCCGAGCAGGACGAACATTTCTTCAGCCAGGCCCTGGAGCAGGCCCAGCAGCACCTGGAGCCCAGCGACCAGCGCACACTCGGCTGGCTCGATCGCATGCTCGGCGGCGAAGCGCTGCGCACCCAGCCGCCGGGGCCGATGCGCCAGCTGCGCAAGCTGGCGCTGGACCGCTTCCAACAGCTCACCCCGCCGATTGCCGCCAAGTCCCTGGAGGACACGGCCTGCTATCGCTCGGCAGCGGCTCTGGGGCGCAACGATGTCGGTTTCGATCCGCAGACTCTGGGCGTCAACGTGGACGCCTTCCACCTCGCCTGCCTGCAACGCCTTCGCGAATTCCCCCACGCGATGCTCGCCACCGCGACCCACGACCACAAGCGCGGCGAGGACTGCCGGGCGCGCCTGGCGGTGCTCAGCGAGCGCGCCGAGTGGTTCGCCGAGCGTGCCTGGAGCTGGTGGAAGCTCGCCGCGCCGCTGCGCCAGCACATCGCCCGTGGCCCGGCGCCCAGCGGCGGCGACGAGCTGATGCTCTACCAGACGCTGCTGGGCAGTTGGCCGCTGGAGCTGGCCGCCGATGACGGCGATGGCCTGCGCGCGTACTGCGAGCGCATCGAGCAGTGGCAGCGCAAGGCGATCCGCGAGGCCAAGCTGGACAGCGACTGGAGCGCGCCCAATGAAGCCTACGAGAGCGCTTGCGCGCGGTTCCTCGGCGGTATCCTGCTGGAGGACGCCGGTGCAGTGCTGCGCCAGTCCATCGCCGAAGCGGCGCGCAGTCTGATGCCTGCAGGCGCACTCAACGGCCTGGCGCAGAGCGTGCTGCGCAACACTACGCCTGGCGTGCCCGACCTCTACCAGGGCTGCGAATTCTGGGACTTCAGCCTGGTGGACCCGGACAACCGGCGCCCCCCTGACTTCGCCGCCCGCGAAGCCGCGCTGGACGCCCCGCCAGACTGGCCGGCGCTGCTGCGTGACTGGCGCAGTGGAGAGATCAAGCAAGCGCTGCTCGCCCACGCCCTCGGGCTGCGCAAGCGCTGGCCGGCGCTGTTCTCAGCCGGTGACTACCTGCCGCTGGAAGTACGCGGCAAGCACGCGGCGCAGGTCGTCGCTTTCGTCCGCAGCCATTCTGGTCAGCATCTGCTGGTGGTGGTGCCACGCTGCGCCGCCGCCCTTCTCGGCGATTCGCCACTGCCGCAGGTCCCGCCCGGACACTGGGCGGACACGCGCCTGCACCTGCCCTCGTCCCTGGCCGCCATCCGCTGGAACGGACTGGCCGGCCCGGTCGAACCGCACAACGGGGAACCGCGCCTGACCGAGCTGCTCGGTGCGGTCCCGGTCAACCTGCTCATATCCGGAGGTGAACTATGAAGGTCAACGAGGCAAGAGTCCGCGAACTGGCCTACCAGATCTGGGAGTCCGAGGGGCGCCCGGACGGCCAGCAGGACCGCCACTGGCGCATGGCCCATAGCCTGGCCGAAGCCGAATCGGTCAACCATGGCGAGCCGGACGAGTCACTGAAGCAGCGCTTCGAAGGTGACGAGGAGCCGGAAAAGCCCGCCCTGCTGCAAGAGCCGCCGCGGCGCAAGGGGCGCCTGCCCAAGGCGAATCCGGAAGTGCCGAATCAGGACACAGGCGAAACCGTCGCGCCCACGCCCAGCCCCGCCGAACGCAAGTCGCCGGCCAAGACCAGGCCCACCAAGAGCGCGCCGACCGTGACGCCCACGGCGAAACGCAAACCAAAGTCCAGCCCGGCCGAGGCAGCGGTTCCCAGTGAGCCCGCGCCACCCAGGACACGCACGAAGCAAAAAAACATCTGACCCCAGGAGCCCGCCATGAACCGACGACCACAGTCCCGCGTTACCGAAGGTCGACCCTTTCCCCTGGGCGCCACCTGGGACGGCCTGGGCGTCAATTTCGCGCTGTTTTCCGCCCACGCCACCCGCGTCGAACTGTGCCTGTTCGACGCCCAGGGCAAGCGCGAGGTCGAGCGCATCGAGCTGCCCGAGTACAGCGACGAAATCTGGCACGGCTACCTGCCCGACGCCCATCCGGGGCAGATCTACGGCTACCGAGTGTACGGCCCCTACGAGCCCGACGCCGGGCATCGCTTCAACCCCAACAAGCTGCTGATCGACCCCTATGCGCGGCAGCTGGTGGGTGAGTTGACGTGGTCGGAAGCGCTGTTCGGCTACACCATCGGCTCGGCGGATGCTGATCTCAGCTTCGACGAGCGTGACAGCGCGGCCTTCGTGCCCAAGTGCAAGGTCATAGACCCCGCGTTTACCTGGGGCGAGCAGCAGCCGGTGCGAGTGCCCTGGGACGAGACCGTCATTTACGAGGCGCACCTGCGCGGTCTGAGCATGCGCCACCCGGCCGTGCCCGAGCGCCTGCGCGGCACCTGTGCCGGGCTGATGAACAGCGAGCTGCTGCAGCACCTGCGACAGCTGGGCATCACCAGCCTGGAACTGCTGCCGGTGCACGGTTTCCTCGACGACAAGCACCTGCTGGAAAAGGGCATGAGCAACTACTGGGGCTACAACAGCATCGCCTTCTTCGCGCCCCAGGCCCGTTATCTCGCCAGCGGCCATATCAACGAGTTCAAGGAAATGGTCGCGCACCTGCACGCCGCCGGCATCGAGCTGATCCTCGACGTGGTCTACAACCACACCGCTGAAGGCAACGAGCTGGGCCCGACGCTGTGCATGCGCGGCATCGACAATGTCTCCTACTACCGCCTGAAGGCCGACAACCGCCGCTACTACGTCAACGATTCGGGTACCGGCAACACCCTCGACCTGAGCCACCCGTGCGTGCTGCAGATGGTGACCGACTCGCTGCGCTACTGGGCGACGGAGATGCGCGTGGACGGCTTCCGCTTCGACCTGGCCTCCATCCTAGGCCGCTACGCCGACGGCTTCGACGAGCGCCACAGCTTCCTCGTCGCCTGCCGCCAGGACCCGGTGCTCAGCCACCGCAAGCTGATCGCCGAGCCCTGGGACTGTGGCCCGGGCGGCTACCAGGTGGGCGGCTTCCCGCCTGGCTGGGTCGAGTGGAATGACCGCTTCCGCGACACCGTGCGCAGCTTCTGGCGCGGCGACGAAGGCCAGTTGCCGGACCTCGCACGGCGCCTCACTGCCTCGGGCGACCTCTACGACCAGCGCGGCCGGCGGCCCTACGCCTCGGTGAACTTCATCACCGCCCATGACGGCTTCACCCTGCGCGACGTGGTCACCTACAACGACAAGCACAACCAGGCCAATGGTGAAGACAATCGCGACGGTAGCGACGACAACCGCTCCTGGAACCACGGCGTCGAAGGCCCGACCGACGATGAAGACATCCGCCGGCTGCGCCTGCAGCAGATGCGCAACCTCATGGCCACGCTGCTGCTCTCCCAGGGCACGCCAATGCTGCTGGCCGGCGATGAGTTCAGCCGCACCCAGCAGGGCAACAACAATGTCTACTGCCAGGACAACGAACTGGGCTGGGTGGACTGGAACCTCGACGACGAAGGCCGCGAACTGCTGGCCTTTACCCGCCGGCTGATCCGCCTGCGCCAGGCTTACCCGATCCTGCGCCGCGGGCGCTTCCTGGTGGGTGAATACAACGAGGAACTGGGCGTACGCGACGTCACCTGGCTCGCACCCGAAGGCGAAGAAATGACCGAGGACCGCTGGCACGACCCACAACGGCGCAGCCTGGGCATGCTCATGGACGGTCGCGCACAACCCACCGGCATCCGCCGCAGCGGGGGCGATGCCACGTTGCTCCTGCTGGTGAATGCCGGGCACGAGGGGCTCGACTTCATCCTTCCGGAAACCGCACAGGGCCGCGACTGGCAGTACCTGCTCGACAGCGCCGAGCCGGCGGATCATGAGCACAGCTGGGAATTCGGCGCCGCCTACCCGCTCGGGGCACGCTCGCTGGCGCTGTTCACCCTGCGCCGTAGCGAGGACTGACCGCAGGGCAATCCCTCTGAACGCTACCGGGCCCGGTTGGGTCGGAACCTTCAGGCGCCCGGAAAACAGCCACTGAACAAGGAGAATCCAATGAGCCCTGCCGATACCCGCCCCAGCCTCCCACAATCGGCCAACTGATCATGAAGGCTTTGCACATCGGCATCTCCGGCTGGCGCTATGTTCCCTGGCGCGGCGACTTCTACCCCGAAGGACTCCGCCAGAAGGATGAACTGCGCTATGCCTCCCGCGCGTTCAACAGTATCGAGCTCAATGGTTCGTTCTATTCGCTGCAAAAGCCCGAACGCTATCGTCATTGGGCCCAGGACACCCCGGACGGTTTCGTCTTCAGCGTCAAGGGGCCGCGCTACATCACCCATATCAAGCGCCTGCGCGACGCAGAAGAAGGCATGGCCAATTTCTTCGCCTCCGGCCCGCTGGAGCTGGGCGACAAGCTGGGCGTCTTTCTCTGGCAACTGCCGCCGAGCCTGAAGTACGACGAGGAAGTCGTGGAAACCTTTCTCGCTCTCCTACCCCGCACCTCTGAAGCGGCGCTGAAACTGGCAAAGAACTCGGCCACACGACGGCCGGAACACTGGCCCGGGTCGCTGGCCAGGCGCCCCCTGCGCCACGCCATGGAAGTTCGCCATGAGAGCTTCGCCTGCGCGCAATTCGCCCAGCAACTACGCCGCCACGGCGTTGCGCTGGTCTTCGCCGACGCGCCCCGCAAGTGGCCCTACGGCGAAGACCTCACCGCCAGGGACTTCGTCTACCTGCGCCTGCACGGTGACAAGGAACTCTACGCCAGCGGCTATGGCGATCCCGCGCTCAAACGCTGGAAAGAGCGCGTAAGCCGCTGGCGGCTCGGACTGCAACCCGCCGACGCGAAGCTGTTCGACAAATCGACCCGGGGCGACCGCCGCACCCGCGAGGTCTTCTGTTACTTCGACAACGACGTGAAGGTCCGCGCGCCCTACGACGCCAGCAAGCTCATGGCACTGCTAGACCTGACGCTGATGGATCGCCAGGAACCGGGCAAACCCGCAGGGGACTGGACATGAGCCTGGCCGAGCCCGGCCCACGAGGCCTCGCCCAGGCGCAGGCAGAGACCCTGCTGCGGGTACTTACAGTGAACACCCACAAGGGCTTCAATGCCTTCAATCGGCGCTTCATCCTTCACGAGTTACGCGATGCGGTGCGCGCCACCTCGGCGGACCTGGTGTTCCTCCAGGAAGTCCATGGCGAACACCAACTGCATGCCCAGCGCAATGCCAACTGGCCGCAATCACCGCAGTACGAATTCCTCGCCGACAGCATGTGGCCGGCCTTCGCCTACGGACGCAACGCCGTCTACCCCGAAGGCCATCACGGCAACGCCCTGCTTTCGCGCCTGCCGATTCGTCGTTGGGACAATCGCGACGTTTCAGTGGCCGGCACCGAAGAACGCGGCCTGCTCCACGCGCAGATCGACTTGCCAGGCGAGCGCGTGCTGCACGCGGTCTGCGTGCATCTGGGCCTGCACGAATCGCAGCGGCAGCAGCAGCTCCAACTGCTGTGCGCCCTGGTTGGCGAACTGCCGGCCAGCGACCCGGTAGTGGTCGCCGGGGACTTCAACGACTGGCGCTGCAAAGCCACCGGCCTCCTGTCCGGCTGCGGGTTGCGCCCAGCGTTCGCCGAAAGCGGCGGCGAACCGCGCAGCTTCCCCGCGCGCTGGCCGCTGCTGCGGCTTGACCGCATCTACGTGCGCCACCTCAAGGTGACCCTGAGCGAAGTGCTCAATCGCAAGCCCTGGCCACACCTTTCCGATCACCTTCCATTGCTCGCCGAGGTATCGCTATGAACGAGGTATGGCGCGACGGCAATTGCGTGGAGCTGCTGATCAACGGCGAAGACTTCTTTCCCAGCGTGTTCCGCGCTATCGAGGGCGCGCAGCGCGAGGTTCTGCTGGAGACCTTCATCCTGCGCGACGACAAGGTGGGGCGCGGGCTGCGCCAGGCGCTGATCGACGCCGCCAATCGCGGCGTCCGCGTGGAGGTAATCGCCGACGGTTACGGCACGCCGGACCTGGGTGCGAGCTTTATTGGTGGCCTGCTGGATGCCGGCGTGCGCCTGCATCTGTTCGACCCGCAGCCACGGCTTCTGGGCATGCGCACCAACCTGTTCCGCCGGCTGCACCGCAAGCATGTGGTGGTAGACGGCGCGGTCGCCTTCGTCGGCGGCATCAACTACTGCGCTGACCATCTGGCCGACTTCGGCACCATGGCCAAGCAGGATTATGCGGTGAGGATCGAAGGCCCCAGCGTGGAAGACATACGCCACGCCTGCCTGGAACTGCTCAGCCAGTACGGCGACATGCCGGCCGCTGACGCCGTGCACCCCGGCAGGCCGGCAGGCCCTTGTCGGACCTGCCTGGCAATCCGCGACAACCTCTACCGCCGCACCGAGATCGAACAGCACTACCTGCGCGCCATCGGCCAGGCGAGGGAACGACTGCTGATCGCCAATGCCTACTTCTTTCCCGGCTATCGCCTGCTGCGTGCCCTGCGCGATGCGGCCGGGCGCGGGGTAAAGGTGCAACTGATCCTCCAGGGCCTGCCGGACATGCCGCTGGTTCGGTTATGCAGCAAGCTGCTCTACGACACTCTGCTGCGCGACGGCGTGGAAATCTACGAGTACTGCGAGCGCCCGCTGCACGGCAAGGTCGCGGTGGCCGACCGGCGCTGGGCTACGGTGGGTTCGAGCAACCTCGATCCACTGAGCTTGTCGCTGAACCTGGAAGGCAACCTGATGATCGAGGATCAGGCCTTTGCCAGCGGCCTGGACGCGCATCTGCAGCGCCTCGCCGGCGACAGCTGCCGCCGCGTCACCCGTCAGTACGCGCGCCGCGGCTACTGGTGGCGGGCACCGCTGATATTCCTCAGCTTCCACTTCCTGCGTCACTTCCCGGCCATCGCCGGGCAACTTCCGGCACATCGGCAGACTCTCCATCCCGCCAGCATCGACGATGAGACAGGCCATTCGCAGGTGCAGCCATGAACCGCAAGCGTTTCTGGAAGCTGGCCAATCGTGCCTTCAACATCTTGCTGCTGATCGCTTTGCCGGTGCTGTTGTTCCTGCTGCTGCGCGCTACTGACTGGGACGAGGTGTTCCGGCTGTTGCGTGAGTACAGGCTCAGCACCTTGGCGCTGGGCATGCTGATCGCCGTTTGCAGCTACGGCATCTTCAGCAGCTTCGATGTGCTCAGCCGTTTCTACATCGGCCACCCGTTGCCGGTGCGGCGCGTATTGACCGTGGCTTTCGTGTGCAATGCCTTCAACCTCAACCTCAGCTCCTGGGTGGGTGCCATCGCCCTGCGCTACCGCCTCTATGGACGACTGGGGATGAGTACGGGAGACATCACGCGCATCCTTACCTTCAGCCTGATCACCAACTGGTACGGATACCTGCTGCTGGCCGGAGCGCTATTCGTCTCCGGTTTTCCCAACCTGCCGGACAACTGGTCGCTGGGGCAGAACGGCCTGCGCGCCATCGGCGTATTGCTGCTGGTGCTCGGCGCCGCCTACCTGCTGGCCTGCCGCTTCGCCCGCCGCCGCGCATGGGGCTGGAAACGCTACCGGCTGAACCTTCCGACGTGGCGCCTGGCGACGCTGCAAGGCCTTGCCGGGGCGAGCAACTGGTCGATGATGGCCTTGCTGATCTACAGCCTGCTGCCCGCCTCGGCCAGTTACCCGGAAGTACTGGCGACCCTGATGATCAGCAGCATCGCCGGCGTCGTGCTGCACGTTCCGGCGGGGCTGGGGGTGATCGAGACGGTATTCATCACGGTGTTGCGGGACCATTTTTCCCGCGGTGAACTGGTGGCCGCACTGATAGGCTACCGGGTGCTGTACTTCCTGATCCCGCTGCTGCTCGCCTGCCTGGTCTACCTGTGGCTGGAGCGGCACGCGAAGAAGCTCAAGCGCCGCGCGCAGCGGCGGGAAGCGGCGCGGGTTTCGTGACAGCAACGATGCCGACGGATCTGCTACGGCTCTAGACTTCAGGGCGGGCCTTGAGCCAGAGGCCGAAGGTCTTCACCACGTCCACCACTGGCCGCAAACGGTCACCGTCAGCGCTCAGGCAGTACTCCACACGCGGCGGAACCTCGGGGTACACGGTGCGAATTACCAGCCCCGCGTCCTCCAGCGCTCGCAGTTCGGCGGTCAGCACCCGCTGGGAAATCTCCGGCATATCGCGGCGCAACTCGTTGAAGCGCTTGCTGCCTTCGAGCAGGTACGACACCAACAACAGCCGCCAGCGCCCGCCGATCACCCGCATGGCTTCCTCGACCGAGCAACCCGAAACGTTCTTCTTCATCTTTGCTTTCCGGTAACCTTTTTGTGCCCAGCGCACCAAAAAGTGCGTTCTTACGCGCCGCATCGGAGTCGGGAATACTGGCCGCCCATTTCCGACCAGGCCCACCCGATGAAGCTCTACTTCGCTCCCAACGCTTGCTCCCTCGCTCCGCACATCGTCCTGCGCGAGCTTGGCCTGCCATTCTCGCTGGTGCGAGTGAACAACCTGACCAAGCGCACTGCCGATGGCGGCGACTTCTACCGGATCAACCCGAAAGGCTATGTCGCAGCACTGGAGCTGGAAGACGGCACGGTGCTGACCGAAGGCGCGGCGATTCTACAATACCTCGCCGACCTGCAGCCCGAGGCAGGCCTCGCGCCCCTCAACGGCAGCCTGGCGCGCACGCAGCTGCAAGCCCAGCTGAATTTCATCGGCAGCGAGTTGCATGCGGGGATGAGCCCGCTGTTCAGCAGCGAGATTCCGGAAGAGGTGAAGGCTTTGCTGCGTAGCAAGTTGGCGAAGCGGCTGGCCTACATGGAGCGGGTACTGGGCGAGAACGGCCATTGCTTCGGCGAAGGTTTCAGCATAGCCGATGCCTACCTGTTCACCGTGCTGGGCTGGGCGGAGCACCTGAAGGTAGACCTCTCGCCCTTTCCTGCCATCCGCCGCTTCCGCGATGCAACCGGAGCACGCCCAGCAGTCATCGCAGCACTTCGAACCGAAGCCGAATCAGCAGCCGTGGCGTGACTCCTCGAACGGGCCGCGTCGCTGATCGCCGGCGCGGCCCCTCCTACAGGTCGATGGCGGCTCCCGCCGGGCGCAGGATCAGGCAGCCCAGCGGCGGCAGGTCCAGCGCCAGGGACTGCGCCTGCCCATGAGACTCATGCGGGTCGCTCTCCAGCACCCCGCGACTGCCGGCGCCGGAGCCACCGAAGTTGTCGGCATCGCTGTTGAGCAGCACCTGCCAGTGCCCCGCCAGCGGCACGCCAATGCGGTAGTGCGGGCGCGGCACCGGGGTGAAGTTGTGTGCCACCAGCAGCGGAGCGCCGTCGCCGGCTAGCCGCAGCCAGGCGTAGACGCTGTTGCGCATGTCGTCACCGATCAGCCAGTGGAAGCCCTCGGCGCGGTCGTCGAAGGCGTGTAGCGCGGGCTCCTCGCGCAATAGCCGGTTCAGCTCGCGTACCAGCGCCTGGGCGCCGAAGTGCTCGGCGTAGCGCAGCAGGTACCAGTCCAGCTGGCCGTCGTGGTCCCACTCGCGCCACTGGCCGAACTCGCAGCCCATGAACAGCAGTTTCTTGCCCGGATGGGTCCACATCATCGAGAGGAACAGCCGCAGGTTGGCGAACTGCTGCCAGCGGTCCCCCGGCATCTTGCCCAGCAGCGAGCCCTTGCCGTGCACCACCTCGTCGTGGGAAATGGGCAGGATGAAGTGCTCGGAAAAGGCGTAGAGCAGCCCGAAGGTCAGTTTGCTGTGGTGATAACGGCGGTTGACCGGGTCCTCGCGAATGTACGAAAGGCTGTCGTGCATCCAGCCCATGTTCCATTTGTAGGCGAAGCCCAGCCCGCCCTCCTCCGTGGGCCGGCTGACGCCTGGCCAGGCGGTGGATTCCTCGGCGATCACCAGCGCGCCCGGCGCCTCGGTGTGCACCACGGCGTTGAGGTGGGTGAGGAATTCGATGGCCTCGAGGTTTTCCCGCCCGCCGTGG
This sequence comes from Pseudomonas sp. PDM18, assembly GCF_014852585.1. Lineage (GTDB taxonomy): Bacteria > Pseudomonadota > Gammaproteobacteria > Pseudomonadales > Pseudomonadaceae > Pseudomonas. Next base: position 34,498 of record NZ_JACVBX010000006.1, read on the forward strand.
CGGTTGGGTATCCACTCGCCGTCCTTGCGCGAATAATCGCGGTAAAGCATCGAGGCCACCGCATCCACCCGTAGCCCGTCGATGTGGTATTCGCGCAGCCAGTGCAGCGCGGAGGCCAGCATAAAGCCATGCACTTCATTGCGGCCGAGGTTGTAGATGTAGGTATCCCAGTCCTGGTGGAAGCCCTCGAACGGATGCGCGTACTCGTAAAGCGCGGTGCCGTCGAAGTGCGCCAGGCCGTGGGCATCGGTGGGGAAATGCGCCGGCACCCAGTCCAGGATCACGCCGATCCCAGCCTGATGGCAGCGATCGACGAAACGGGCGAAATCCTCCGGGCTACCGTAGCGCGCGGTAGGCGCGAACAGCGACAGCGGCTGGTAGCCCCAGGAGCCACCGAAGGGGTGCTCCATGATCGGCATCAGCTCGATATGGGTGAAGCCCAGGTCGCTGACATAGGGGATCAACCGGTCGGCCAGTTCGTCCCAGCTTGGCGCGCGGTTTTCCACCCACTGCCAGGAGCCGGCGTGCAGCTCGTAGATCGACAGCGCCCGGTCGAATCCCTGGCGCTCGCCACGCTGTAGCATCCATTGGTCGTCCTGCCAGGCGTAAGGCGTCGGATCCGGCACCCGCGAGCCAGTGGCCGGCGGCATCTCGGTGGCCAGCGCCATGGGGTCGGCCTTGAGCGGCAGCAGCCCTTCCTGACCCAGCAGTTCGTACTTGTAGACTTCGCCCGGCCGCAGGCGTGGGATGAACAACTCCCAGACCCCGGCCGGGTAGCGCAGGCGCATCACGTGCCGGCGGCCGTCCCAACCGTTGAAGTCGCCCACCACCGACACCCGTCGGGCGTTGGGCGCCCACACCGCGAAACGCACACCCGGCACGCCCTCGTGCTCGATCACCTGCGCGCCGAAGCACTTGCCGAGCTGGCGATGATTGCCCTCGGCGAACAGGTAGAGGTCCAGCTCGCTGAGGGACGGGCCGAAGGCGTATGGGTCTTCGGTGACCTGCTCATGCTCCGGCCAGTGGATACGCAGGCGGTAAGGTGTCTTCTGCGGCAGACGCGCGACGAACAGCCCGCTGGCATCCAGCGCTTCCATGGCGACGAGGAACTGGTCCTGCGGCGACAGCAGCTCCACCGCCAGCGCGCCGGGCAGCCACGCACGCACCAGCTCGCCGTCTTCATCCTGATGCGGGCCGAGGAAGGCGAAGGGATCGGCGTGGTCTGCACGCTGCAGATGGTCCAGGTCGTGGTGCGGGGTCATGTACGTCCTCCAATCAGGTGTCGCGCCAATTCAAAGAGTCCCTGCAGCGGTACTTCCAGCCAGTCGGGACGGTGACCGGCTTCGTAGAGCACTTCGTAGGCAGCCTTCTCCAGGCTGAACAGGGCCAGCGCCGCTCCCTCACCTTCGCGGCCGTGCCATTCGTGGGGCAGGTCGACTGCGGCCGCGCGGTAGGCCTCGAGGAAAGCGTCCCGAGCTTCGCGTCGGTAGCGCAGTGCCAGCTCGGCGCGGGCCGCTTGGACTTCGGCCGGCGCCTCGGTGCCCTGGGCGCTGCGCAGGGCCATCGCGGCGGCGTAGTCGAAGGAACGCAGGACGCCAGTCACGTCCTTGAGCGGACTGTGGCGTCGGCGGCGCTCGGCCAGCGGACGGTTCGGCTCGCCTTCGAAATCGATGAGGAAGGCGTCGCCCTGCACCACCAGCACCTGCCCCAGGTGCAAGTCTCCGTGAACGCGGATCATCACCCCGCCCTCCGCCAGCCGCGCGAGATTGCCCACGGCCTGCAGGAGTTCGCGGCGTTTCTCAAGCAGCCAGTCGACCATCACGCCGCCGCGTTCATCCAGATGGGCTCGCGCTCCCTGCAGTGCATCCAACGCCTGCTCGATCTGCGCGCTGATGCTGCTGGTCCACACCGCGCTGTCGGCGGCGGCGCTGCGATGCAGGCCGAATTCGGGCTCATCGCTGGCCTCGGCCAGCAACTGGTGCATCTCGCCCAAGCGCTGACCGAGCCGGCCAGCGAACAGGCGCAGCTCTTCCATTACATCGAATTCAGGCTCGGGGGCGTCCGCTCCTGGCAACAGGCCATCGCGCATGGCGCGTTCCAGCTGGTTCAGCGTCCAGCTCCAGGCATCGCCCTGGTTGCTCAGGTAGCCCTGCAGCAGCATCAGGGTGTGCGGCTCGCCGCGGGCGTCGATGCGGCGTACCTCGCCCAGCAATGGTGCGATGTTGGCGAAGCCGCGACGGCTCAGGTAACCGCCCATTTCTGCTTCCGGATGCACGCCAGGGAAGACCCGGCGCAGTAGCTTGAGCAGCAATTTGCTGCCAATCAGCGCCGAGCTGTTGGACTGGTCGACGCTGAGTACACGGATCTCCGCGTCGTCGTCGATCTCGCTGTACTGCAGCAAGCCGGGCTGCGGAAGGAACTGCAGCTCCCCGGCCGGGCCCTGCATGGTCGCAGTCTCGCGCAGCAGACGCAGCACGAGGCGGCTGAACGCCGGCAAGGCGAAAGCGTCGGTGAGCAGGCCGACCTTGCGCCCACGACGCAGCCGCGCCAGCGCCAACTGCCGAGGCAGGTCGTTACCCGCGCTGCCCTTCTCCGGCACGGCGGCCAGGGGCAGTTGGTAATGCTCTGCTCCCTCCGCCCCGTTGACCTCCACTTCCGCCAGCATCGGCGCAGCATCTGCGTCACCCAATGGCATGGAGTAGAGAAGACGCGCGCTGCCCGCCTCCAGGCGGCCCCGGGAGAACCAGCGGCGCTTGGGCAGGTAACGCGGCAGCGAATCGCTCTCCAAAAGATCCCGCGGTGCGCCGTTCATGATTTCACTCAGGCGCTGGGCAAGCACCAGCGTCGGCAGCTCGGGCATACGCTCCACCGGCTGCACATGCCACGCGGGCATCTGTTGGCTGTCCGCCAGGTAGAACCAGTAGAAGCCGTAGGGCGGCAGGGTCAGCAGATAAGTCATCCGGCCAATGGGCGGGAAGGACGCGCCGCCCAGCATTTCCACCGGCACGCGACCGTCGAAGGCCGACAGGTCCAGCTCCACCGCCTGGGCGGCGTTGGACAGGTTGGCGACGCAGAGGATGGTGTCTTCGCTCGCCCCCTCGCCGTTCTCCGTCCTGTACTGTCGCAGGTAGGCGAGGATGCGCCGGTTGGGCGGCGACAGCATGCTGATGCTGCCGCGCCCGAAGGCTTTCTGCTGCTTGCGCACGCCGAGCATGCGGCGCATCCAGTTGAGCAGCGAATGCGCATCGCGCGCCTGGGCCTCGACGTTGACGCTCTGGTAGCCGTAGAGCGAATCGAGGATCGGCGGCAGCACCAGGCTGGCCGGGTCCGCGCGGGAGAAACCGCCATTGCGGTCTGCCGACCATTGCATGGGCGTGCGCACGCCGTCGCGGTCGCCGAGATAGATGTTGTCGCCCATGCCGATCTCGTCGCCGTAGTACAGGGTCGGCGTGCCGGGCATGGACAGCAGCAGACTGTTGAGCAGTTCGATGCGTCGACGGTCGCGCTCCACCAACGGTGCAAGACGCCGGCGAATGCCCAGGTTGATGCGCGCGCGGCGGTCTGCGGCGTAGTAGTTCCAGAGGTAGTCGCGCTCGTCGTCGGTGACCATCTCCAGCGTCAGTTCATCGTGGTTGCGCAGGAAGATCGCCCACTGGCAATTGTCAGGGATGGCCGGGGTCTGGCGCAGGATGTCGCTGATCGGGAAGCGGTCTTCCTGGGCGATGGCCATGTACATGCGCGGCATCAGCGGGAAATGGAAGGCCATGTGGCATTCGTCGCCGGGGCCGCCGTCCGTCCCTCCAAAGTATGGGCGGGTATCTTCCGGCCACTGGTTGGCCTCGGCCAGCAGCATGCGGTCCGGGTAATGGGCGTCCAGCTCGGCGCGGATTCGCTTGAGCACCACGTGGGTCTCGGGGAGGTTCTCGTTGTTGGTCCCGTCGCGCTCTATCAGGTAGGGAATAGCGTCCAGCCGCAGGCCGTCGACGCCCATGTCCAGCCAGTAGCGCATCACCCCGAGCACCGCGCGCAGCACCTGCGGGTTGTCGAAGTTCAGGTCCGGCTGATGCGAATAGAAGCGGTGCCAGAAGTACTGCCCGGCGACCGGGTCCCACGTCCAATTGGACTGCTCGGAGTCGATGAAGATGATCCGCGTCTGGTCGTACTTGCTGTCGTCGTCGGACCACACGTACCAGTTGCGCGCCTGCGAACCTTTCTTCGCCCGCCGTGCGCGCTGGAACCAAGGATGCTGGTCGGAGGTGTGGTTGATGACCAGCTCGGTTATCACCCGCAGGCCGCGCTCATGCGCCGCATCGATGAAGCGGCGGGCGTCGGCGAGGGTGCCGTAGTCCGGGTGCACGCCCTTGTACATGGCGATGTCATAGCCATCGTCGCGCCGTGGCGAGGGGTAGAACGGCAGCAGCCAGAGGGTGTTCACCCCCAGCTCGGCGATGTAGTCGAGCTTCTCGATCAGCCCGCGGAAGTCGCCGATACCGTCGTTATTGGCGTCGAAGAAGGACTTGACATGAAGCTGGTAGATGATCGCGTCCTTGTACCAGAGCGGATCATCGAGAAAGGGACGGGTCTTGCGCTTGGCCATGGTCGCAATCCTTCAGATTTCAGGTCTCGGGGTGCAGGCGCCAGATGCCGAACGGCAGGTGCCAGGGCTCGATGCGCATCCACTGGCGTTTGCCGTGCCACGTCCAGCGATGGCCGTTCATCAAGTCCTCGCCGCCCATGGGCGCGTCATCGGGCAGTCCGAATTCCCAGAGCGGCAGCTCGAAGTCGGCTTCCTGGGCGTTGTCCGGGTCGAGGCTGACCGCCACCAGGATGAAGTTGGACAGGTCGGCCGTGCGCTTGCCGAACAGCAGGATGTTGTCGTTGAACGCGCAATAGGCCTGGAATCCGAGGTGGCTGTGCAGCGCCGGATTCTCGCGGCGGATGCGGTTGAGCCGAGTAATTTCGCCGACGATATTGCCGGGGGCGTGGTAGTCGCGCTGGCGCAGCTGGTACTTCTCGGAATCGAAGTACTCCTCCTTGCCCGGCACCGGGTCCGCCTCGCACAGTTCGAAGCCCGAGTACATGCCCCACAGCCCCGAGGCCATGGTCGCCAGCGCTGCGCGTATGAGGAAACCGGCGCGCCCGGAGCGCTGCAGGAAGAATGGGTTGATGTCCGGCGTGTTGACGAAGAAGTTCGGCCGGTAGCAGTCGCGCAGTGGCGGCTGGTTCAGCTCGCTGAAATACTCCTCCAGCTCCTGCTTGGTGTTACGCCAGGTGAAGTAAGTGTAGCCCTGGCTGAAGCCGACCTTGCCCAGCCGCGCCATCATTGCCGGGCGGGTGAAGGCTTCGGCGAGGAAGATCACCTGCGGGTGCTCGCGGCGTACTTCGGCGATCAGCCATTCCCAGAACGGCAGCGGCTTGGTGTGCGGGTTGTCGACGCGGAACAGAGTGACGCCCTGCTCCACCCAGCCCAGCACCACCTGTAGCAGCGCCATCCACAGGTCGGGCACGGCGTCCGGCGCGTAGAAGTCGACATTGACGATGTCCTCGTACTTCTTCGGCGGGTTTTCCGCGTGACGGATGGTCCCGTCGGCGCGCCAGCTGAACCAGCCGGGATGCTCGCGCAGCCAGGGATGATCCGGCGAGCACTGGATGGCGAAGTCCAGGGCGACCTCCAGGCCGTGTTCGCGGGCGGCGTCCACCAATTCACGGAAGTCTTCCAGAGTGCCCAACTGCGGGTGCACAGCTTCGTGACCGCCCTCCTCGCTGCCGATGGCATAGGGGCTGCCGGGATCATCCGGGCCGGCCTGCAGGCTATTGTTACGCCCCTTGCGGTGCTGGCGGCCGATGGGATGGATCGGCGGAAAGTAGAGGACATCGAAGCCCATGGCGGCGATATCCGGCAGGCGGCGGTGAACGTCGGCGAAGGTACCGTGCTGGCCGGGCACGCTGCTTTCCGAGCGAGGGAACAGCTCGTACCAACTGGCGAACTCGGCCAGCGGACGCTCCACATCCAGCTCGAAGGTCAGGCTGCGCGTCAGATACGGGCGGTGTTCCGCTCGCTGCATTACTTCCAGGGTACGCGGCGCCATGAGCAGGCCGAAGCGCGCCTCGCGCCCTTCGCTGCCCTGCAGTTCGCGGACGATCTGCGCAAGCTCTGCTTCGCAGTCCTCCGGCGCGGTCTGCAGCACGTTCTGCAGTAACTCGATGCCCTCGCGGAACTCCAGGTCTACCACTTGCCCAGCGGCGTACTTCTTCTCCAGTTCATAGCGATAGCTCGCGTAGCTGTCGATCCAGGCCAGCACGATGAACTCAGCACGGCCGACCTGGTTCGGGGTGATGTGCGCTTCCCAGTGGTCATTGCCCAGCGGCAGCAATGGCGTTTTCTGCCAAGGCTGGCCCTTGCCTTCGCGCCAGGCGACTTCGGCACCGAGCTTGTCGTGACCATCACTGAAAATGCGCGCATGGATGCGCGAGAAGCGGTGGCAGATGGCCTTAGCGGCAAAGCGACCACTTTCCAGACGTGGCTGCACATCCTCGATAACGATGCGCGCCTCATTGGCGGCGGCTTCGGCCCGGCTGGCCGGATTCTCCAGTTCCATCGCGGCGCCCTCCTCGCGGCGGTGCGCGCCCCCTGGCGCGCTCATGGTGGGTTGGCGAGCTACAGGGGTTGGAAACGACGCTGTGGCGGCAAGTTCAGGCTAATTGAGCCAGCGGTTGTTTCAGGAGGTCTTGCGCCGGGGCGCGCTCTTGCTCGAGGTGGTCTTGCCAGTGGTGCTCTTTTTCGGCGCCGCGCTGGCCGCGGTGCGCCGCTTCCCGTCTCCCTTCAGGCTGCGCTTGAGCAGCTCGGTAAGGTCGATGATGTCCGCGCCTTCGCCACTTTTCGCCTCCACTTGGGGGACGCTCTCCAATTGCCCCTTGGCCGCCTTTTGCTCCACCAGGCGATGGATTTCCTCGCTGAAGCGGTCTTCATAGTCCGCCGGCGTCCAGTGGCCGGACATGTCCTTGACCAGCCGCTCGGCCATTTCCTGCTCACGCTTGTCCAGCTTCACCTTATCCAGCGCAAGGCCCAGTTCGTCGACCTCACGCACGTCCGCCGGCCAGCGCAGGGTCATCAGCAGGATGGCTTCGCCGTCCTCGCGAAGCATCGCCAGATGCTGGCGGCTGTGCATTACCAGTTGGCAGACGGCGGCCTTGCCCGTTTTATTCAGCGTGTCGCGCAGCAGCACATAGACCTTTTCGCCGCGCTTCTCGGGCGTGAGGAAATACGGCGAGTCGTAGAACGGTACGGGGATTTCCTCAATGTCGATGAAGCTCAGGATGTCGATGCTCTGGGTCGCCTCCGGGCGTGCGGCGCGGATTTCCTCCTCGCTGATCACCACGTAGCGCCCCTTCTCCAGCTCCACGCCCTTGACGATATGTTCCTTGAGTACTTCCTTGCCGGTCACCTTGTTCACCCGCTTGTAGCCCACCGGTTCAAGGCTGCGCTCGTCGAGCCAGTCGAAGTCGGTGCCGCTTGCGCGCGACGCGCTATTGAGTGCCACCGGGATGTGCACCAGGCCGAAGCTGATGGCGCCTTTCCAGATCACACGGGCCATGGGCAGTCCTCCTGCAGGGTTACGCCATCATCGAAGTGCACGCGGCCTTCGCCGTCGATGTCCCGGACTCGTTCGAGCATCCAGCGAGCCGCTCCCTCGGCCTCTTCGCTGTTCTGGCTGCCTGGCGCATAGACCCAGAGCACGACCACCGCTGCGCCTTCGCGGGCAACCTGGTACTCGATCAGGCCGGTGTAGCGGCCGTTATCGAACATGGCGTCGGTCCAGGCACAGGCCTGGGGAAATTCACGGAACATCACGGTCCTCCCGCTGCTGGCCGGGCTGTCGCACCGCCAGTCGTACCGGCTCCTCTTTTTGCTCCCCGCCATGGGGCAGGCAGTGCAGCACCAGCAGCGCCAGCAGGGTTCCCAGCACCGCCGTCGCCGAGTGTCCGAGCCCCACACTGATGCCGATGGCGGTGCTCAGCCACAGGCCGGCGGCGGTAGTCAGCCCTTTCACATCCGAGGCCCGACTGCCTTTGAGGATGGTGCCCGCGCAGAGGAAGCCGATCCCGGCGGCGATGCCCTGGATTACCCGGCTGACCGCATCCGCCTCGGCGCCACCCTCGTGGATCGCCATCACGAATAGCGCCGCGCCCAAGGTGACCAGCATGTGCGTACGCAGTCCAGCCGCCTTTCCCTTGCTTTCGCGCTCGTAGCCAAGCACGCCGCCCAGCAGGACGGCAAGCGAAAGGCGCAGTGAGGCACGGGTGATCTGTTCAACTTCGCTCAGGTCGGAAAACTCGGTGACCAGCGTCAGCCAGATGCGCTCCAGTGTGTCCATGTTCGGCTCTTGTTGCGGCACTCGATAACAATCCAGACACGCGCACTGGCCATTTGGTTTGCTTGACTTCACCGAGCACCACTGACCGTCCGGCAGAAAGCCACGAGCCACTGCTCTCCGCGACTGTCACGGGCTGCTCAGCCCTTGCCCACGGGCACCTGCCAGATATCCTGGGCGTACTCGCGGATAGTCCTGTCCGAGGAAAACCAGCCGACTCGTGCGGTATTGAGCATCGAGGCTTTCCACCAGCGTGATGGTTTGCGCCACAGTTGCTCCACGCGCTCCTGCGCGTCCCAGTAGGCGTCGAAGTCCGGGCAGACCATGAATCGGTCGTCGTAGCGCAGGCTGTCAACCAGGGCGGCATAGCGCTGCGGGTCGTCCGGCGAGAACACTCCGCTGCTGATCGCCATCAACGCTTCACGCAGGCGTGGCGAATCTGCGATCTCGTTGTGCATGGCCAGCTCCCCCGCTCGCTTGCGTGCCTCCACCTGCTGCGCCTTGAGCCCGAAGATGAACATGTTCTCCGGACCGATGCGCTCACACATCTCAACATTGGCGCCGTCCAGAGTGCCGATAGTCAACGCTCCGTTGAGGGCGAACTTCATGTTGCTGGTACCCGAGGCCTCCAGGCCCGCGGTGGAAATCTGCTCGGAGAGGTCCGCCGCAGGAATGATGGATTCGGCCAGGCTGACGTTGTAGTTGGGAATGAACACCACCTTGAGCAGACCGCGCACGGTGGGGTCGGCGTTGACCGTGCGGCTGATGTCGTTGGCCAGCTTGATGATCAGTTTGGCCAGCACATAGCTGGGCGCGGCCTTGCCGGCGAAGATTTTCACCCGTGGCACGCGCTCGGTGGTCGGGTCATTGCGGATGTCCTGATACAACGCCACGGTGTGCAGAAGATTGAGCAATTGCCGCTTGTATTCGTGAATGCGTTTGACGTGAACATCGAACAGCGCTTCCGGATCGACACGCAGACCAAGACGCTCCTCGATCAGCGCGGCCAGGCGCTGTTTGGCGTTGCTCCGCTGCTGGGCGAAGCGCTGGCGCACGGCGGATTTTTCGGCGTGAACCGCCAGGTCGCGCAGACGGTTCTCGGGATTGTCCAGGACGTCGTCGCCGAGGGTGTCCACCAGTAGTTCGGTCAGTTCCGGGTTGGCCTGGAACAGCCAGCGGCGGAAGGTCACGCCGTTGGTCTTGTTGCTGATGCGGTTCGGGTACAACCGGTGCAGGTCGCGGAACACCGTTTCACGCATGAGTTCGGTATGCAGCGCGGAGACACCATTGACGCTGTGCGAACCGAGGAACGCCAGGTTCCCCATACGCACGCGGCGGCCGTGGTCCTCCTCGATCAACGAGACCGAACGCAGCAGGCCGAAATCGTGGATGCCCTTGGCGCGCAGGGCATCGATGTGGAAGGCGTTGATCAGGTAGATGATCTGCATGTGCCGAGGTAAAAGGCGTTCCATCAACCCCACCGGCCAGGATTCCAGCGCCTCGGGCAGCAGCGTGTGGTTGGTGTAGGACAGGGTTGCCACAGTCAGCTCCCAGGCGTCGTTCCACTCCAGCCCGCGCTCGTCCAGCAGCAGCCGCATCAGCTCGGCCACAGCGATGGCCGGGTGGGTGTCGTTGAGCTGGATGGCCACCCGTTCGGGCAGTCCATAGACGTCCTCGCCCTTGCCCAGGTGGCGTTGCATGAGGTCCTGCAGGGAGGCAGCGACGAAGAAATACTCCTGGCGCAGGCGCAGCTCCTGTCCGGCCTCGGTGCTGTCCGCTGGATAGAGCACGCGGGAGATGCTTTCGGCTCGCACGGTGTCGGCTACCGCGCCGAGGTGATCGCCGGCGTTGAAGCGGTCAAGCTTCAAGGTTTCCTCAGCGCGGGCACGCCACAGGCGCAGGGTATTGACGCTGGCGGTTCGCCAGCCGACCACGGGCATGTCGTAGGCCACCGCGCGCACGCGCTCCGCCGGCTCCCAGCGCTGGCGCTCGACGCCATCGGCATCCGGCTCGCTGTGGACGATGCCGCCGAAGCCGACGCTGTAGGTCGACTCGGGCCGCTCGAATTCCCAGGGGTTGCCGAAGTCCAGCCAGGTTTCGGTGTGTTCCTGCTGCCAGCCATCGCCGATCACCTGCTTGAACAGCCCGTGCTCGTAGCGGATGCCGTAGCCGTGGGCGGGGATATCCAGCGTTGCCATGCTTTCCATGAAGCACGCTGCCAGCCTGCCCAGGCCTCCGTTACCCAGCGCCGCGTCAGGCTCCAGCAGGCGGATGCGTTCCAGGTCAACGCCAAGCTCCGACAGCGCCTGGCGCGCCACGTCGAGCAGGCCGAGGTTGCTCAGGTTGTCGATCAGCAGGCGGCCGATGAGAAATTCCAGGGAAAGGTAATAAACATGCTTGCGCGCGCTGCGATCGATAGCGCGGATGGTCTCTTCCCAGTTGTCCACCTGGTATTTGCTGGTGGCCAGGGCCACAGCTTCGAACCAGTCATGGTCAAAGGCGTCGGCTGGGTCCTTGCCTACCGCATAGCGCAAGCGGGTGAGCACGGCATGCTTGAATATCTCGACTGCCGACTGATCGGGAATGCTGTCCAGGGCCATTGCCATCTCCTGCGTGTGTCGGTGACTGATTGCAGATGGCGCGCGAAGCGCCCCAGTGCATCTGTCCGCAAGGAAAACGCTGAGTTCAGACCTTTTTCCCTACGGGCATGGCCCGTTCATCAGAAACGCCGAACCAATGGGGATGAACGGTTTCTCCCCAGTGTGAACCGCGCTCGCGGGCCGTGCGCTCAACGAGCGTGCATCGACGCCACTGAGAAAGGAGAACCGCCATGCCACGGGGCGACAAAGACATGTACACCGACAAGCAGAAGCGAAAGGCCGAACACATCGAGGAAAGTTACGAGAGCCGTGGCGTCCCCAAGGACGAGGCAGAAGCCCGCGCCTGGGCCACGGTGAACAAACAGTCCGGCGGCGGCGAACGCACCGGCGGCTCAGGCCAGAAGAAGAGCGCACCGGCCAAGGCCGCCTCCCGCCGCAGCTCGGCCAAGCGCGCGGTGGCCACCAAGCGGGGTGAGCCACGCCCTGACCAGTCACTGGAGTCCATGACCAAGGCCGAACTGCTCAACCGCGCCCGGACCCGGCGCATTGCCGGTCGCTCGAGCATGCGCAAGCAACAGCTGATCGAGGCGCTACGCGGCGCGGCATAGCCACCTGCGGCTCAGCCATTCACGACCGTCCCGCCGTTGACATGCAGCACCTGCCCGCTGACATACGAGGAATCGCTGCTGGCAAGGTAAACGTAGGCCGGGGCCAGCTCGTCGGGCTGCCCTGGCCGGCCCATGGGAGTGTTGGCGCCGAAGGTCGCCACTTCCTCGGCATCGAAGGTCGAGGGAATCAGCGGCGTCCAGATCGGCCCCGGCGCCACTGCATTGACTCGGATGCCGCGCTTGACCAGATTCATCGCCAGCGAGCGGGTGAATGAGGTGATCGCGCCCTTGGTGGATGAATAGTCGATCAGTTTAGGGTTGCCCTTGTAGGCAGTGATCGAGGTGGTATTGACGATGGCGCCTCCCTCTCCCATCAACGGCAGCATCGCCTTGGTCAGCTGGAACATGCCGAAGATGTTGGTTCGGAATGTCCGTTCCCACTGTTGCTCCGTGATGTCTTCCAGACACTCCTGAGGATGCTGTTCCCCGGCGTTGTTCACGAGTACATCCAAACGTCCCCAGCGCTCCTCGACACGGCGAGCCACTTTCGCGCAGAAGTCCGCATCGGCCACATCGCCGGACATTTCCAGGCATTGCTGTCCGAGAGACTCGATGATCTGGCAGGTCTTGAGCGCATCCTCGGATTCATTGAGATAGAGCAACACCACGTCGGCGCGCTCGCGGGCGAACATGACCGCAACAGCACGGCCGATGCCACTGTCTCCACCGGTCACGATGGCGACCTTGCCGGCCAGCTTGGCGGCTGCGCGGTACTGGCCAGAGACGAACTCGGGCTGCGGGCGCATTTCCTCCTCCCGGCCTGGCTGCTGGTCCTGATGCTGTGGCGGCAGAGTTTGGGTTTCGCTCATGAGGATCTCCTTCGATGCACCCTGGCATCTCGGATGGATTTAGCCACGCGGCGGCTTTTGCTCGCCGCAGTGGCAATGCGTGTCCTGACAGTGCTTTTCGCCATCCGGATGGCCGTCGGCGCAGGCCTGGCAACAGTAGGCACGGCCTTCTCGGTACACGGCCGTAGCTCCCAGGCTGCAAGAGCAGCCAGGGCAGGAGCAGCGTTGTTCGTTCATGAAAGCGTCCCTCCGGAAGTGATGGTCACACTGGGTTGGCCCAGGGCGGGAAGCTTGGTTCAGGCTTTTTCACCAATGGCGCGCCGCCAACTGGTGTTCATCACCTGCGGACGCTTCGACCATGACTATGCGGTAGGGCAACAGCAATCGAGTAAGGAGGACGCCAACTCGGACCTGCAACGATTCGCCCGTCTCTGGCTGCCGATGCTTTATCACCAGCGCGAGTTGGCCGACCAGTTGGTGGCTTCGCAGGCACCCTGAGCCTTCTCGTTCAGCCTTCCAGTTGCTCGATCATCCGGCGGGTCAGGCGCTGCTTGGTGTCGGCCCAGCCTGCCCACGGATCGGCCGCAGCCAAACGCTCGTCGACGTTGGCGATCGTCCACTGATTCGCCGCCTTGAGCTTGGCAAGTTCATCGCGACTTACCGGCACCGACACCGGCAACCCCTCTCGAGCCCGCACCGACCAGACGCAGACTGTGCTGGCGCCGCGGGTATTACGCAGATAGTCGATGAAGATTTTCCCGACGCGGTTCTTTGGCCCCGAAACGACACTGAAACGGTCCGGCATCAGTTTGGCCATGTGCCGGCTGATGGCGTGGGCGAAGTCCTTCACCTCGTCCCAACTGTGACGCCGCTGCAGCGGCACGAGGATGTGCATGCCCTTGCCGCCGCTGGTCTTCAGGTACGCCGAGAGTCCTAGCTCATCCAGCAGCGTCAGGGTCAGCTGTGTTGCCTCGATCATCTTCTGCCAGGGCAATGAGGGGTCCGGATCGAGATCCAGGATAAAGCGATCAGGCTTCTCCAGATCATCGAGGGCCGCGTTCCAGGTGTGCAGTTCCAGAGCACTCATCTGCGCAGCGCCCACCAACCCCTTGGCGGTGGCGATGCGCAGCAGCGGCGCATGCCCCGGATCGAGCTTCGGATCGAGCGACTGCGCGCCGGGGATTTCCGTGCGCGAGGCGTGGCGCTGAAAGAACTGCTCGCCACCCACGCCGTCCGGTACGCGGACCAGCGAAACCGGGCGATCTGCAAGCCAGGGCAGCAGACGCTCGGCGGCCTTCTCGTAGTAATGCGCCACGTCTATCTTGCGCAGCTTGCTGGCGGGGTCGATCACCCGATCCGGATGGGTGATGGTCACTCCCTGGAGCGTGTTGGCCACTTTCCCCTTCGCGAACCTGGTGCGGGCTCCCTGGGCGGCCTTCTTCGGCTTCTCCTCGACGATGGCCTGCACCGGCTTGTCACTGCGCAGGCCGTGGAAGACAGCCTGGCGCACCAGGCCCTCGCGGGTCATTTCGGCGAAAGCGACTTCGCACAGCAATTGGGGGCGCAACCAGGTGACGCCCCTGGCGTCCGCACCCTTGGGTGCTCCTTGAAGCGGGCAGGTCTTGCGCTGCAGCGGTTTGAGCTGGTGGTGAAGTGCTTTGAGGCTGGCAGCGCTGAAACCGGTTCCGACCTTGCCGGCATAGCGCAGCGCACCGTCCCGATCATGCAGCCCGAGCAGCAAGGCACCGAAGTGCGAGCGTGAGCCTTTGGGCTCGCTGAAACCGACAATGACGAACTCCTGCCGACGCTTGCACTTGAGCTTGATCCAATCATGCGAGCGCTTCTCCGAATATGTGCTGCCGGCCCGTTTGCCGATGAGGCCTTCCAGGCCGAGACGACAGGCGCTGTCCAGGATGCTGCGTGGGTCGTCGGTGAAGTCTTCCGAGTAACGCAACGAATCATCTTTGTTGCCGCGCAGAACTCGCTGCAGGGCCTGACGGCGCTCTTCCAGCGGCTTGCCGCGATAGTCCACGCCGTCCAGCCAGAGCAGGTCGAACAGGGTGTAATGGATCGGCTTGGAGACATTGGCATCGAAAGCGTTCTGCAAGCGCTGGAAATCCGGGCGCCCTTCTTCGTCCATGACCAGGATCTCGCCGTCCAGCCAGGCGGACTGTACGTCGAGCGCCGCCAGCGCCTTACTAAGCTCTGGTAGTTTCTTCGACCAGTCGTGGCCGTTGCGGGTCATTAACCGGACTTTGCCGCCATCGAGGCGAGCGAGGATGCGGTAGCCGTCGATCTTGATCTCGTAGCGCCAATCGCCGGTGGGCGGTGCTTCCACCAGCGTGGCGAGTTCCGGGGAAATGGTATCGGGCAGTTTGGCTTTACGCGTGGTCGTGGTCTTCTTCGTCGATGCCGTCGGCTTCGATCGTTCAGGCGTCTTGGGCGTCGCCTTCTTCACCTGGGAGGACTCACTGGGCAACGATTGCCCAGTCACGACGCTCTGCGGCTCTTCGGCGAGTATGTCGAAACGCGGATAATCCCGCGCCTGGTCATCGCGCCCCTTGATCAGGAACCATTGCGGCTGGCGACCAGCCATACGGGTTCGCACCAGGTTCCAGCTGCCGGCGAGCTTGCTGCCTTCCAGGCGGAACTTCAGATGGCCGCTTTTAATGCCCTCGTGGGGGTCGCCGATAGGCGTCCAGCGGCCTTCGTCCCAGACGATTACATCGCCTGCACCGTAATGCCCTTCGGGTATGTGGCCCTCGAACCGCGCGTAGTCCAGCGGGTGGTCCTCCACCTGGATGGCCAGGCGCTTCACGCTCGGATCCAGGCAGGGGCCCTTGGGCACCGCCCAACTCTTCAGCACGCCATCCAGCTCCAGGCGAAAGTCGTAGTGCAGGTGGCTGGCGTCGTGTTTCTGCACCACGAAGGCGTGCTCACCAGCATGGCTGCTCGGCGCTTCACCGCTGGGTTCGGGGGTTCCGCTGAAATCACGCTTGCGGGCGTACTCCTTCAGGGTCTGATTCGAAACTGCGGTGCGGGCCATGGCTCATTGCTCCTCGTCGGGGTCGGAGTCATCCCAGGGTTTGCCGTCCAATGGGTGCACGCGGCCTTCCTCGGCTTCGTCCAGGCCAATGCCTCCGCCGATTTCACTTTCGCGGCGAATGTGCAGCTCCTTGTCCAACGGATTGCTGCCGGCCGGCTCCAGCGGCGATTCCCTGCCGTCCTCGTCGATCAGGGTTTCCGGCGCCAGATCGTCCATGCTCACACCATCTTCCACAGCGCTGTCACCCAGGGTTTCGCCACCGGTCTGGCCCATCTCACGGCGGCGCTGCGCGGGGAATTCACGCTCCACCTCTTCGGGCGAGCGCTCGTCGCCAATACGACCTTCGGGAGCCTTCTCGAAATCCAGCTCGCGCACACTGCCCATGCGGTCTTGGGTATCGTCGATCTCGATGTGCTGCGGATCAGGTTGTTTCTTGGGGGAACTAGTCATGGCGCTGCCTCCAGGCTGAATGGTCCCGTTTGCGTTCAGGCCGGTTGAGCAGGCGCACGGCCCTGGAGTTCAGGTTTTCTGCCGGGAGGACCGGCAAGGGCAGGAAGCAATCCGACAGCCAGTCTCAGGCCAGTGCGCCAGCAGCCAACTGATTCTCTGCCAAGAGATAGTGCACCACTGCCACCAGCGCAGCCGACTCGGCGAGTCCTTCGCCACGTGCCGATTCATAAGCCTTGCGCTGCCGATCAGCGCTGTTGCCTTCCTCGATGATCCTTGTGGCATGGGCGAACAGGCGCTGGCTTTCGTCGCTCTGCCAGTCTCCAACGGCAGCCTCCGCGCGCTGGAGCCAATCCCGTGCACTGCTTACCTGATCGCCCTCCACTAGAAAGTGCCCCGCACAACCATACCGTCGCGCCTGCCAGAAGTTCTCCGCGAGCATGGCCCGCTGCCAGTGCGGCTCCGCAGGTTCGCGTGCATCCCGCGCCTGGCTTACCAGCAGGCGGAACAAACCGGCGACGCACAGCGCATCGTCGATCCGCGGGCAGGCGTCGGTTATGCGCAGTTCCAGGGTCGGGTAATACGCCGAGGGCCGCAGGAACCACCAGGCGTGGCCGGGCTCGTTCATCAGACCGCACTGCAGGAGCAATGCGATGTAGCGTCGCCACTGCGCCTCATCGGTGAATTGAGCTGGAGGCCCCATGCGCGGCCACTCCCCACAAAGCGATTGCCGATAGCTGGCCAGTCGAGTGTCTCGCCCACCCCAGAACGGCGATGACGCACTCAGGGCGAGCAGCAGCGGCATCCAGGGCAACACGCGGTTCATAATGCGTACCCGGTCTGCACCGCGCACTTCCACATGCACGTGCAGACCGCAGAGCAGGCTTTGTCGCGCCACCCCGCCAACCTCGTCGAACAGTCGCTGATAGCGCGGCCGGAATGCCGGTGATTGGAGGTGCAGATGGGTAAAGGGATGGGCCGCGACGCAGAGGGGCTCCAGCCCGTGCGAGCACGATATCGCGCGCAGTCGATGGCGGCGGTCGCTCAGAAATGCCGCGGCCTCATCGAGCTGGCGCAAGACCGGGCTGACCAGTTCGTATTGGCACTGGAAGATTTCCTCCGCGAATTCCTCGCCCAGTACGCCACGGCAGGCATGGGAAAAGCCCAGTGGTACGTCGCGAGCGAGGTCCAGGCTGGCCGGGTCGAGCAGGAAGAACTCCTCCTCGATGCCGAATCGGGGCAACGAGCGGCGTGCTGGCATGGCGGACCTCGCGGGATGTGGTCATGGCTGGGACGCGGCGGCGCGAGTGAGGTTCAGTCTTTCCGCCCTTCGACCCTGCACTTCGGCGTTTACTTGAAACCTTTGCTCGCCCTTCCACTCGCAAGGGAAAGCGTCCGCCATTTTTCGCACGAGGAGCCCCGCATGACGACACCCGCCCCCCGGAATGCTGTCAGCTCGTACCGCGAGCACTGCTCCATCCGCGATCTCTATCACGCCCTGCTGCGCGCTCCGGAGAACCATCTGGAAAGCGCTGCTTCTTTTCTCGATGCGCAGTTGGGCTTGCTAAAAGCCGACGACGAGCTGCCCAACGACCCGCAACGCTGGGCCGACTGGCTCGCCAATCGAGCCGAGCGCAGCGCCCAGGGCTATGCCACCTACCTGCGCGAGCGCCACGAAGGAGCACCACGTCGGCATTTCACCAATCGCGCCCATGCCCTGCACTTCCTCCAGGCCATCGCTCCCACCAAACAGGTAGACGGCGCCTGGCTCTATGGCGTGCTCGAACACTGGAGTGACCCGCGCCTGCTGCCACTGGTACACACCTGCCTGGAAGAGCTGGGCCACGGCATCCCGGCGCGCAACCACGTGCTGGTGTACCAGCGCCTGCTGGACAGCCTCGGTTGCGATGCACCGCCCGACCTGAGCGACGCGCATTACCTGCAAGGCACCCTGCAACTGGCGCTGGGTTACCTGGCCGATGACTACCTGCCCGAAGTGCTGGGCTACAACCTGGGATACGAGCTACCGCCGCTGCACCTGATGATCACCAGCAGTGAACTGCGCGAGCTGGGCATCGACCCGGAGTACTTCCGCTTGCACGTGACTATCGACAACGCCGCTACCGGCCACGGTCGCAAGGCACTGCAGGCGCTGCAGGCCAACCTGCCGCAATTGGGCGATCGAGACGCCTTTCTGCGCCGAGTGCATGCCGGTTACCGGCTCAACGACGCGGGGCTTTCCAACCGCCAGTTGCTCGACGGCTTTGACCTGGAAGCCGAAGTAGTCGCCATGCTCGAGCGCAAGCGGCCTTTCGCCAGGCAGATGCATGACGACCGCGCGCGCATCGGCGGGCGCACGGTGAATCAGTGGATGGCTGGCCCCGGACGCATGGGCGAATTTCTGGTCGCATTGCAGAGACTCGGCTGGATCAAGCGTCATCAGGACCCTGCTCACAGTCGTCTCTGGGAACTGATAGCCGGGGACAGCGCCGCCATGTTCGGTGTATTCAATCCATACGAGCGGCAGCTGCTGCATGACTGGATTGCCGGCGAGTGGAGCGAACCATCGCAACGAAGTCCCTGGGCCGGCAGCGAGAAAGCCAGCGCAGTCCAACCGCCGGCGTGCTCGGAGTTCGCCAACGAGGAGCGCGCCCTGCTCAACGAGCTGTCCAGCCTTTCGCCTCGTAGCCGCATGCATCGTCTGGTCGCCCTCATGGCCCCGCACCGCCACTGGACACCCGCCGGGCTATTGGCCACGCGCATCTACACTGACAAACTGGGGATCGAACCATGACGTCATTCTTCGACTCTCGCCTTGAAGCGCTGGTGCCGCTCGGCCAGGAACTGCAGGCGCAGGAATACCGCTTCACCACCGTTACGCCGGCAACCCACGCGCGCGTCAATGCCCGGCCGGAGAACCAACTGGCTGAAGATATTCAGGGCGTGTTCGGCTGGAGCCGACTGTTCTCCGATGAGGTAGTCAGCGAGCGCATGCTCGCCCTGCTGGAAACCGGCGGTCTGCTGCAACGCCAGGACAGTCAGTGGCGCAGTGCGGTGCGCTGGTCGAGCCTCGACGGGCAGCTGTTCGCCCACTCCGCCTACCCCACGGTGGAAACCGATGCGGTGTTCTTCGGTCCGGACACCTACCGTTTTGCCCACGCTCTGCACCAGCACCTCCAAAATAGTGAGGCCGGCAACGTGCGTCGCGCCGTGGACATCGGTTGCGGTGCCGGTCCCGGAGCCATCCTCATTGCTCAGGCCTTTCCGGATGCGGAAGTCACCGCCGTGGACATCAATCCGCGCGCCCTGGACTTCACCCGCGCAAACGCCTACCTCGCCGGCATCGATGACCTGCAGATCCGCCAGAGCAACCTGCTCGACCACATAGACGGGCAGTTCGACCTGATAGTCGCCAACCCGCCCTACCTGCTCGACCCGGACGAACGCACCTACCGCCACGGTGGCGGAGAGCTTGGCGGTGGCCTGTCGTTGCGCATCGTCGAAACCGCCCTGCGACGCTTGAACGTCGGTGGCACCCTGCTGCTCTATACCGGCGCAGCGGTAGTCAACGGTGAGGCCCCCCTGTGTCGTCAGCTGGACACATTGCTGAGCGATCGGCCAGTGAGCTGGCACTACGAGGAAATGGACCCGGATGTGTTCGGCGAAGAACTGGACAGCTCGGCTTACCAGCATGCCGAGCGGATCGCGGCGGTAAGGCTGACGGTGAAGCGGCTGGGCTGACCTCTCGCAAAACGCTCAACCCGGCAGGCCTTATTCGTAGCGCCTTCTGACCTGTAGGAGCGGGGCGCGGCCGCTCCTACAGGGCCGAATCAGGCCGGAATCTTCGCCACCTGCGCCTCCCTCGCCCAGATGCGATGCTGCTTCAGCGCCTTCTCGAAGCCGGCGAACACATCCGTGGCAGAAGCGCCCTGGACGATTCCCTCATCAGGCGACAATCCGAGTTGCCCCGGCAACACCTGCGCATCACCGGCGAAGGCCAGCGGCTTGAGGTGCTTGTAGGCTTCCAGCAAATAATGCAGTGCGCGCCCGTCACCGCCGATCTGCTGGACCGCCTTGGCGCCACCGGGGACGAACACCGCATCGAAAGCCACTGACGGCAAGCCGTCCCAACTGGCATCGGGAATCAGTGATGCACCATCTTGCGTCTTCACCGGCGCCGCGCTTGGCCCGATCAGCTTCGCCGTGGCACCGGCCTTCTTCAGTGCATCGCGCAGATCGCCCACATCGCCCTCGCTGACGCCATTGGCGATCAGGATCGCCACCTTGCGTGAACGGATATCTCCGGCCAGCAGGTTGGCCTGGCTCAATGCCGGCGACGTTTTGGGCTGCGGAACCCTGGCGGGCTTGTGGGTCACCTTCACGCCGATCTGGCTGGCCACTTTCTCCGCAAGCTTCGGACAGATGTTGGCGAGGATTTCATTCACTTCGCGCTCGCGGATCGTCATCCGCTCCACCTTCGACAGTTCGAACACGTAAGCCGAAGCAACGTGTCCCTGCTCCGCTTCGCTGAGGCTGTGATAGAACAGCGCCGCCTGGGTGAAATGGTCGGCGAAGGAATCGGCGCGTACCCGCACCTTGGTCCCTGTCATCGGCTCATGGTAGCTGCTGAAGCCGCCCTGCCGCGCGGCAGCCGGCGTCTCCTTCGGCCAGCCGCCGTCGATGGAGTTCGGCTCATAGGCCGCACGCCCCTTGTGCACCCTGTGTTGATGCAGGCCGTCGCGCTGGTTGTTGTGGAACGGGCACAACGGCTGGTTGATCGGAATCTGGTTGAAGTTCGGGCCGCCCAGACGCAGCAGTTGGGTATCGGTATAGGAAAACAGTCGGCCTTGCAGCAGCGGGTCGTTGCTGAAGTCGATGCCAGGCACTATATGGCCGGGGTGGAATGCGGCCTGCTCGGTCTCGGCGAAGAAGTTGTCCGGATTGCGGTTGAGTACCATGCGTCCGAGCAGCTTCACCGGAACCAGTTCCTCGGGCACCAGCTTGGTTGGATCGAGCAGGTCGAACTCGAATTTGTCGGCATCGGCCTCGGGGATGACCTGCACGCCCAGCTCCCATTCGGGGTAATCGCCGCTCTCGACGTCCTCCCATAGTTTGCGGCGGTGAATATCCGGGTCCTTGCCGGCGAGCTTCTGCGCTTCATCCCAGAGCAGCGAACAGACGCCGGATTTCGGCCGCCAGTGAAACTTCACCAGCGAACTCTCGCCCGCCGCATTGATCAGGCGAAACGTATGGACGCCAAAACCCTGGATGTGGCGCAGCGAGATGGGGATCGCCCGATCCGACATGGCCCACATGACCATGTGCGCCGACTCCGGGGTGAGCGAGACGAAATCCCAGAAGGTGTCATGTGCCGAGGCCCCCGTGGGTATCTCGTTGTGGGGTTCGGGCTTCACCGCATGGACAAAGTCTGGGAACTTGATGGCGTCCTGGATGAAGAACACCGGCATGTTGTTGCCCACCAGATCGTAGTTTCCCTCGTCGGTATAGAACTTCACCGCGAAACCCCGCACGTCCCTTACGGTGTCGGCCGAACCACGCGGCCCCTGCACCGTGGAGAAACGCACGAACACTGGCGTCTGCTTGCCGGCCTTGCCGAGGAAGGATGCCTTGGTCAGCGCGCTCCAGTCGTCATAGGACTCGAAGTAGCCATGGGCCGCCGCGCCGCGGGCGTGGACGATACGCTCGGGAATCCGCTCGTGGTCGAAGTGGGTGATCTTCTCCCGCAGGATGAAATCTTCCAGCAGCGACGGCCCACGCTCGCCGGCACGCAGGCTGTTCTGGTTGTCGGCGATGCGCACATTGGTGTTGGTGGTCAGCGCCTCGCCAGTCGCATCTTCACGATAGCGTTCAAGGTCTTCCAGTTTTTCATTGGTGTTGCCCCGATCGATAGTCTGGGTGCCCGCCAATTCGCTCTTCTTTGCAGTGGGTTTGGTCACGGTGGATTTCTCCTCATCAGGGTTCAAACCAGCACGCGACATACAAGAACTGCCGCGCCTCGATCTATCTGATGGGACAGACCTGCACCTGAGAGTTCAGATAATCGGTCGGCCTGCGCCGAGCGCGCCCCGGTCCTTAGTCCTCGGCGGCCCCGGCAACTGCTGGCGGGCTCTTCCTCACGCCGAGTTTCTCCAGCCGTGGCCAGTCCGTTTGTTAGCGACCGTTCATCCACTGCAGTGAACGCTCATTGGCCAGGCCCCGTCATCCGGACATGCCCCAGCTGGCGGGGCACTCATCTGACCAGAGGAATCACCATGAACATGACAGCCCACCTGCGAGGCGGACTCCTGTGCGCCCTCGTCCTCGTCGCCACCCCGCTGATGGCGGAACAGAAATCAGCCCAGGACCAGCACTTCGTCAGCGAAGCGTCAGCCGCCGGCATGGCGGAGATCGATGCCGCCAAACTGGCGCTGAAGAAAAGCCAGTCCGCCGATGTGAAGACCTTCGCCCAACACATCATCGATGATCACGAAAAGGCCAATGCCACGCTGAAGAAGCTCGCCGCAGCGCATCAACTGCAGCTCTCCGACAGCGCCAGCCTGACCAGCCAGGCAAAGGCCAAGGTGCTTGACGCGCGCGAAGGGTCGTTCGACGCAGCCTATGCCAACAACCAGGTCAGCGCTCATGAGGAGGCAGTGAAGGTCTTCACCGACGCAGCCAACAATGCCGTAGACGCGGACATCAAGAAATTCGCCCAGGACACCCTCCCGGTGCTCCAGCAGCACCTCGAGATGGCGCAGGAACTGGTCAAGGTGCACCCTTCCAAATAGGCGTTGAGCTGGAGCCTTCGGCGCTGATCGCTCAGCGCCCGGCTACCGGTCAGCAGACCAGCTACCCAGCTGCGACTCTGTAGCGTTTGGCCGGTAACATGAACGACCGCGAGTCAGTGAGTGCACGCAATTCCTGTCCTTCGACCCTGACTTCGAAAGCATTTGGCACGAGTCCGACTATTCTTCTGTGCGTATCGCCTGCCGGAACTCCGGGAGGCAACCAGGAGACGCTTCTTGAATCGGACTCGACTGCTCATTGCATCCTGCCTGTCACTGATTTCGTTCTTTGCCCATGCCCAGACCCCGGTGGCCTTTCTCCAGGGCCGTCTCTACGAGCTTCGTCGCGACACTTCGCCAGCCACGTGCACCGAATGGCCGAGCGGCCTCCCCGATGGCGTCTGGGGAAACGGCGGCGATTACGTTCCCGATGGCGAACACCTGAGTGCCGATGGCGGCGTGCTGATCACTTCGGCGATCTACAAGCCAACTGGCGTTCGCGTTTCGCACACCTTCTACAAAAACCGGCAGTCATGCCTTGCAGACCTTTCGCCGAAACCGACGGCGACTGCCGTGAAGAACGACGGCCGGGGAAGCTATGTCGACAGGCTGCAGCGTGATTTCGGCAGCCGCCTGTATTTCAGCTCCGCCGAGGCCGAGGCCCTGGTGAAGAAGATCAATATCGACTGCAAGGCTCCCGATGGTCGTTACCTACCGCTCTACAACGCACTTCTGGCGCGCCTGGATGAAGGCAGCACGCCTGATGCCTGGATGGAAACCAGCGTGGTCAACACTGGCAAGAAACTGCAGGTGTTCGACAGCGTTCGGCTGAAGAGCGGCAAGGAGCTCACCCCTCAACTGACCCTGGAAATCAACGAATTCGGCGGGTACGAAACCCACGGCGTGCGCCCGCAGGCGCTGTCCAATGCCTGCTTTGGCAGCTACGGCCCCATCTGGAAGCTCTAGTTTTCACCTTCTTCTCGTAACTATTTGAATCTGCTGGAGTTGCCTTTCTAGACAGGTCATCGCGACTTAAGCTCGCTGGCCGGCAAAATGCTGCGGATCACCCATACTCATTCCACACCGACCAACACCCGCCAAGCCCTTCAAAAAGAGAGGCCCGAGCAAGGCGAGTGCTTGAGCGGCGTAGTAGCAGATGCAAGCCCCTGCTCTCTTTCCATAGAGAAGCCCTGGGAGCGGGGTGTCGTGGCAGCCAGGAAGCAGCCGGCGTGGTGAACACCCGCCGGGCAGTATCGACAGGGCCAAGAGGCCCGCAAGGAATCACAAGAGGGCTGATGAATGCCACATGACGGGAGCCTGCTGCAGGCGACGGTAATCTTCCTGCTGACGGTCGTCATTCTTGTACCCCTGGCGCAGCGCGTGAGGCTCGGCGCGGTGCCGGGCTATCTGTTGGCCGGCATCCTGATCGGCCCGTCCGTTCTGGGCCTTGTCAGTCATCCGGAGAACGTCAGCCGTCTCTCGGAAATGGGCGTGGTGATGCTGCTGTTCATTATCGGCCTGGAGCTTTCTCCGCGCCGTTTGTGGATGATGCGCCGCTCACTGTTCGGCGTGGGGTCGCTGCAGGTAGGACTGACAGCCCTGGTGCTCGGTCTGATCGCCTTTCTGCTGTTCGGCCAGTCGCCCGCCGCGGCGGTGGTGCTGGGCGTGGGCCTGGCGCTCTCCTCCACCGCCTTCGGCCTGCAGGTGCTGGCCGAGCGCAAGGAACTGGGCAAGCCCCAGGGCCGGTTGGCCGTCGGCATCCTTTTATTCCAGGACATTGCCGCCATTCCGCTGATCGCCCTGGTGCCTTTGCTGGCCGGTAGCGGCGACCCGTCAAACGAAGGCACTCGTCCGCTACTGACAGTGGCTGTCGGTATTGGCGTGGTGGTCATCGGTGGCCGCTACCTGCTGCGCCCGGTGTTCACCTGGGCAGTCGGCTCGGGCTTGCGCGAGCTTTCCACGGCCACCGCGCTGCTGGTGGTGCTGGGCACCGCCTGGATCATGGAGCACGTCGGTGTCTCCATGGCGCTGGGCGCGTTCCTCGCCGGCATGCTGATGGCCGAATCGCAGTTCCGTCATGAGCTGGAATCCCAGATCGAGCCGCTCAAGGGCCTGTTGCTCGGCTTGTTCTTCGTCGGCGTGGGCATGACTGCCGACCTCAGTCTGCTGGTCGATACGCCGTTGCTGGTACTGGGGCTGACGGTGCTGCTGGTGGGGATCAAGCTGCCGCTGCTGTTCGGCCTCGGGCGCTTCACCGGCGGGCTGGAGCGCTCCGAGGCGATCTGCCTGGGGGTAGTGCTGGCATCCGGTGGCGAGTTTGCCTTCGTGGTGTTCAAGCTGGCCTTGGATCACCAACTCCTGGAGCAGCGGGTGCACGATGTGCTGGTGCTGGTCATTACCCTGTCGATGGCCGTAGTGCCTCTGGTGATGATGGCTCTGGCCCGTCAGTTGCGCGGCGATACGCCCTCCGCCGCGGTGCCGGATGGGCCTCCGGATGTGAGCGATGAGCCGCGCGTGGTGATAGCCGGCATGGGCCGCATGGGCCGGGTGGTCGCCAACCTGCTGCAGGCCCAGGGCGTGTCGGTGGTGGCGCTGGATACCTCGATGGACGCCATCGTTCGCCAAGGCAAGGAAGGCCGCGTGCCGGTTTATTACGGCGATCCGACGCGCCCGGAAATCCTCCACGCCGCCAAGGTCGGCGAGGCGGAGCTGGTGATAGTCGCCACCGACGATCCGCAGATCAACCTGAACACCGTGGACGCCCTCTCCCGCCTCTATCCCAAGACCCGCGTGATCTCCCGCGCGCTGAATCGCCAGCAGGTCCTGCAATTGCTCGATCGGGGCGCCAATCCGGTGCGCGAAACCTTCCACTCCAGCCTGGAGATGGGGCGCCGCGCCTTCATCGAGCTGGGCGTGAGCGAGGAGCAGGCCGCGGCCTGGGTGCGCCGCTATCAACTGCAGGAAGTGCAGTCGCTGCTGGAACTGCACCGCCAGGGCCGTGACGACGAACCCGGCGGCCGCTTCGATGACGACGGCATCGGCAATACCCTTGCAAGTGTTGCGACTTTCACCGCGCCAGGCTCGCCCGAATCTACGTCGGAAACCGCCATGCAAAGCGCCGATGGGCGCACTGACCGCCCCGCCTGAGGAGAAGAACCATGCAACCAGGATTCAAGCTCGACGGAGCCCTTTCCCAGGGCATGCTCGACATACTCATCAAGGCGGGGCTGGTGGCCGCTCTGGTGATCTTTTCCTTCGAGGTGTTCCAGCCGTTCCTCGAGCTGATGCTCTGGTCGGTGATCCTCGCGGTCACCCTCTACCCCGTGCTGCGCTGGGTCAAAGCGCGCACCGGGCTGAAGGACGGCCACGCGGCGACACTGATCGTGCTCTTCGTGCTGCTGGTCCTGATCGCGCCGATCTACCTGATGGCGACGTCCATTGCCGACTCGGTCGACAGCGTCGGAGCGATCCTCAAGAGCGGCACCTTGAGCGTACCGGCTCCCTCGCCTTCGGTTGCCGAATGGCCGCTGATCGGGCCACGCGTGTACGACTTCTGGCTGGCTGCTTCCCATAGCCTGAGCGATGTGCTGCGCACCCTGGTGCCCAACCTCAAGGACGCCGGGCGCATGCTCCTGGGCGCTGCGGCCAGCGCGGGCGGCGCCTTCCTGCTATTCATCGGCGCGATCATCATCTCCGGCATCATCATGGCCTTTGGCGAGATGGGCACCATTGCCGCGCAGCGTATTGCCCTGCGGATTTCTGGAGCGGAACGAGGCGTGCACATCGCTGCGCTGTGCACCGCCACCATCCGCGCAGTCGCTCTGGGCGTGATCGGCATCGCTTTCATCCAGATGCTGCTGATCGGCATCGGCTTCGTCATCAAGGGCGTGCCGGGCGCGGGCATCCTGGCGCTGATCGTACTGGTGCTCGGCATCGCCCAGGCGCCAGCGAGCCTCATCACCCTGCCGGTGATCATCTATGTGCTGAGCACCGAAGGCTTCACCGGCACGACCCTCGTGTTCGCCATCTACATCTTCGTCGCCGGCCTCGCCGACAACGTGCTCAAGCCGTTGCTACTGGGCCGTGGCGTCGACGTACCGATGCCGGTGGTGCTGATCGGCGCCCTCGGCGGGATGGTGGTCAAGGGCATCATCGGCCTGTTCCTCGGCCCGGTGATCCTCGCCGTGACCTACAAGCTGTTCTGGCAATGGGTGGACCAGCAGGTACCGAAGATGGACAAGCCCGTCACTCCGTCCGAATGACCCAGGGATCGCCATGCCAGAGCGTGCCAGACGCTGCACCCTGATCCTCGCCGCCCTGCTGGGCGGCTGCACCCAGGTCGGCCTCGACTACCAGAAGCCGGAACAACCGTGGCTGAACGACTGGAGCACGCCGCTGCTGGACCAGGCCGGCCAGCGTGCGGCCGCGCCGGATTTCAGCCGCTGGTGGACAGTGTTCGCCGACCCGACCCTGGATGCGCTGATCGCCGAGGCCGACGCGCACAACACCAGCCTGCGCGTGGCCGGCCTGCGCATCGCCGAGGCGCGCGCACAACTGGCCATCGCCGAGACCGGGCGTTATCCGCAGCTGCAGCAGATCAGCGCCGACAGCCTCTACCTCAAGCAGAACCAGCACGGTGCGCCCAGCGCACGGGACTCGGTGTTCTGGCAATCCAGCGTCGGCTTCGACATCGGCTGGGAGATTGACTTCTGGGGACGTTTCAGCCGCGCCATCGAATCGGCTGACGCGGTGTATTTCGCCTCCCAGGCCAACTACGCCGACGCCATGGTGCTGCTGCGCGCGCAGGTCGCCGACACCTACTTTGGCCTGCGTACCGCCGAGGCGCGCCTGGATATCGCCCGCGAGAACGCCAGGCGCCAGGAGCGCAGCCTGGAAATCACCGAGCGGCTGTTCCGCCACGGAGAAAACGACGAGCTGGACTGGCAGCAGGCGCGTACCCAGTACCTGGCGACCAAAGCGACCATCCCCGAATTCGAGAACCAGGTGAACGCTCTGCGCAACATCCTCTGCGCCCTCCTCGGCCGCCCGCCGGGCGAGATGCCGGAGCTGCTCGCGCGCCACGGCCAATTGCCGATGCCCAACGGGGCGATCCTCCAGGATGTGCCGGCCCGCCTGCTGCAGCGCCGCCCGGACATCCGCGCCGCCGAACAGGCGGTGGCTGCGCAGTCGGCCCTGGTGGGCGTCGCCGAGGCCGATCTGTACCCGTCGCTGAGCCTGATCGGCAGTCTGGGCTGGAGCTTCGTCTCGGCCAGCAACCTGCCCGACAGCTTCAACCTCGCCGCCGGCCCGAGCCTGATCTGGAATCCTTTTGACTACGGCCGGCGTAAGAACGCCGTGCGCGTGGAGGATGCGCGTCTGCAGCAACTGATCGAGCTGTACCAGCAGGATGTGCGCAACGCCGCGCGCGAAGCCGACGACGCAGCCAGTGGCCTGGTGCGCTCACTGCAGAGCGCCGGTATCCGCGAACAGGCCTCGCAGGCGGCGCAGCGCTCGCTGAACCTCGCCAGTTCGCAGTACCGCGAAGGTTTCGCCGACTTCCAGCGCGTGCTCGATGCCCAGCAATTGCTGCTGCAACAGCAGGACGGCTACCTCGTCAGCCGCGGTAACGCCGTTAGCAGCCTGGTGGCGCTGTACAAGGCGCTCGGCGGCGGTTGGGACAGCCAGCGCGCGCCCATCGATTCCGCCACCCGGCAACAGATGCAGCAACGCACCGACTGGGGTGACCTGCTCGATGAGCCCTCCCCAGCCGCCAAGGACGAAGGAATCCCGAAATGAGTGACACCCCAGCTACCCCGCCGGCACCGCGCTCGCCCCCCGCCCCCGGCAAGTCCGCGCCGGATCGCGGCATGCGCCTGGTGTTGCTGCTGATCGTCGTCAGCCTGGTCTGGTACCTGCTCGCCGATCGCTTCACGCCCTATACCCAGCAGGCGCGGTTGCAGGCCTACGTGGTCGCGGTGAGCGCCGAGGTGGCCGGCCCGGTAAAGCGCGTGGCGGTGGGCAACAATCAGGAAGTGCGCAAGGGCGACGTGCTTTTCGAACTGGATCAGGAGCAATACCGCATCGCCCTGCAGCGCGCCGAGGCGGACCTGGACACGGTACGCCGACAGATCGGTGCCAGCACTGCCGGCATCGACTCCGCCCAAGCCTCGCTTGCCGCCGCCCAGGCCAACGAGCGCAAGGCCCGGCAAGATGCCGAGCGCCTGCAAAGGCTCTACCAGGAAGACCCCGGCACGGTTTCCGTGCGCCGGCTGGAAGCCGCGCAGGCAACCCGTGAACAGGCGGCCAGCCAGGTCGCGGCAGCCCGCGCCGAAGTCGAGCGCGCCCGCGAACAGCAAGGCGGGCATGACGAAGACAATGCCCAGCTGCGCAGCGCTACGGCCACCGTTGCCAAGGCCCGCCTCGATCTCGCCCGTACTACGGTCCGCGCCGATTCCGACGGCCTGATCACCGACCTGCGCACGGACGTCGGCCATTACGTCGGCCCCGGCAGCCCGGTGATGACACTGATCGCCATCCACGACCTGTGGATCAGCGCCGACATGACCGAGAACAACCTCGGCCACCTGCGCAACGGCACACCGGTGCTGGTAGTGCTCGATGCGCTGCCCGGCGAGTTGCTCAAGGGGCGCATTCGCAGCATCGGCTACGGCGTCAGTGTCGGCCAGGGTACGCCGCCGGGCTCGCTGCCGACGGTGCAGAACAGCCGCGAATGGCTGCGCTCGGCGCAGCGCTTCCCGGTGATTGTCGAGCTGGACCGCGACCAGTTGGAAAGCCCGGCCGGCCTGCGCGTGGGCGGCCAGGCCGAAGTCATGGCGCTGCCCAGCGAAGGTAATCCGCTGAACCTGCTCGGCCGCGTGTTCATGTGGCTAATGAGCTGGCTGTCGTATGCCTATTGAGTTGCGGCGCCGCCGGGCTCTCCGGCTGGCCTGGGGCACGGCGCTGTGCCTGGCGGCCAGCTATGGCATCGGCATGCCCATCCCGTTCCTCGCCCCCGTGCTTGCCGTGCTCCTGCTGGCGATGCGCGCTCAGGCACTGCCGCTCAAAGCGGCCCCGGCCCTGGCGGTACTGGTGATGCTCAGCTGCGGCATCGGCCTGCTGCTGATCCCACTGCTGCGCCACGCGCCACTGAGCGGCGTACTGTTGGTCGGCGTCGGTCTGTACTGCGTTTTCCGCTATGCGCTGCGTGGTGGCAACGGCCTGCTGGCGAATCTGCTGGTGATCGGCCTGACCATGATCGCCGCCGCCGGCACCAGTGATTTCACGCTGGCGTTGTCGGTGGTCGAGGCACTGGCCAAGGGGATGCTGCTGGCCGTGCTGAGCACCACTGTCGCCCATGCACTGTTCCCGGAGCCGGCCAATGCGCCCTCGCCCCCTGCCCCGCCTCTGCCCAGCGAGGACGATGCCGCCTGGATCGCCCTGCGAGCCGTGCTGATCGTGATGCCAGCCTTCCTGCTGGCGATCATCGCGCCCGACCGCTTCATGCCGCTGATCATGAAGTCGGTGAGCCTCGGCCAGCAGGCCGGGGAAACCCGCGCGCGCCACGCCAGCCGCGAGCTGATCGGCTCCACCCTGCTGGCCGGCGTGCTGGCAATCCTGGTCTGGGGCGCACTGAGCCTGTTCGTGCACCTGTGGATGTTCTTCCTCTGGGTGCTGCTAGTCACTCTCTGGCAAGGGCGCCGCCTGTATGCCGCGGTGGCCACGCGCAAGAGCCCGGCGTATTGGGTCAGTTGCCTGACCACCATGCTGATCCTGCTCGGCCAGTCGGTGGCGGACAGCGCCGGCGGCCAGGATGTCTACCGCGCCTTCGCCATCCGCATGGCGCTGTTCCTCGCGGTGTCGCTCTACGCCAGCGGCATGCTCATCTGGATCGACGGCCGCCGCGCACGGGCCCGCGCGACCTAGGGCTTCCAGTCCACACCGGAGTCAGCCAGGTAGGCATCCACCGCAGCGCCCAGCGTCGGGTGAAACGCCGATTCGCCCAGGCCCTCGAACAGCTCGAACTGCTTCATCTTGTCCTTCACCGGGTCCTTCATCTCGGCGAACTGCAACTCGACGCCGCGCTGCTCCAGCACCTTGTCCAGCTCGGCGAGCATGTCCGCGGAAGTCACGTCGATGCTGGTCACCGGGCTCGCGGCGATCACCAGCCGCTGCACCGGCGTCGGTGACTCGTCCAGCGCCGCCAGCACCTGATTCTGGAACTGATCGGCGTTGGCGAAGAACAGCGGAGCATCCCAGCGCAGCAACACCAGGCCTGGGATGCGCCGGGCATTCGGGTAACGCGTTACATCATGATAACCCCGCACCCCGTCTACTCTACCGAGCACCGCATGGTGCGGCCGCCAGCCGTCCCAGAGGAACTCGATCACCGAGATCACCACGGCGATGCAGATACCCGGAATGGCGCCGAATACCGCCACGCCGACGAAGCAACTGATCGACAGCCAGAACTCCCAGGGCTGCATGCGGTAGATGCGCTTGAGGTCGGCGAACTCGAACAGACCTAGCGCAGCGGCGATTACTACGGCAGCCAGCGCGCTGTTGGGCAGATGCTCCATCAGGTTCGGTGCCACCAACAGTAAAAGCGTCACCGCCAGCGCGCCGATGATGCCGGTGAGCTGGGTTTTCGAGCCGGCGGCCTCCGCCACGGGGGTGCGCGAGGAACTGCTGCTGATAGGGATCCCCTGGAACAGTCCGGAGGCGACGTTAGCCACGCCAAGGCCGAACATTTCCTGGTTGGGGTTCACCGGGCTTTTCAGCCGCGCCGCGTAGGTACGCGACAGCACGCTGGTGTCGGCGAAGGAAACCAGCGCCACCGCGACACCGCCCAGCACCACTTCCAGCAGGTCGATTTCGGTTACCCAAGGAAAGGCGAACGACGGCAACCCTTGCGGCAACTGCCCCAGCACCTTGACGCCCTGGCTGCCGAGGTCGAACAGGCTGACCGCCAGCGTCGCCAGGATCACCGCGATAAGAATGCCCGGAATACGCTTGTAGGGCTTGAGCAGCAGGATCAACACCAGGCTGCCGGCGCCCACCGCGAAGCTCGTCCAGTTGGCGCGCCCATCCATCAGCGCCTGCCCCAGGTGCCAGATATCCCGCAGCGGCCCTTCGCTGTCGACCTTGATGCCGAACAGCTTGGGCAACTGGCTGATCAGCACCGTGAGCGCGATGCCGTTCATGTAGCCGTAGCGGATCGGCTTGGACAGCAGTTCAGTGATGAAGCCCAGGCGCAACAGCCCAGCGATCATGCACACCGCGCCGGACACCAGGGCCATCAGGCTGGCGATGGCGATGGCCCGTTGCGGGTCGCTCGCCGCGTACTGCACCACCACCGCGAGGATCGGCGCGGCCAGCGCCGAGTCGGGGCCGAGCACCAGAATCCGGCTCGGCCCGAACAACGCGTAAGCCAGCAGCGGGATGATGGTTGCGTACAGGCCGTAGATGCCCGGCACGCCGGAAGCCTCGGCATAGGCGATGCCCACCGGCACCAGCATGGTGGTCAGCACCAGGCCGGCGGCCAAGTCACGGGGCAGCCAGCCTGCCTGGTAATGACGCAGGGTGACGAGGCCAGGCAGCCAGCGCTGCCAGTCGAAGCCGGATTGGGATCGCGACGGGGTTTCGGACATCAGGGAAAGGCTCCTGGCGAGTACTGCAAGGCTCAAGCGAAGCGGCAACCTTCGTGGTACAGCGTAGATCAGCGCCCGCACCGCGGCGATGCCGGCTTGCCGGCGGTTTGCAGATTCGCGCCTAGACTCACTGCTGCCAGACACCAGCGGAGAAACGCCCGACCATGAGCAGTTTGTTCGACGCTATCCTACTTGGGCTGCTCGCTTTGCTGCCCCTGATCAATCCACCGACGACGGTGGCCCTTTTCCTCGCCCTATCCCAGGGTTTCAGCCGCGAAGAGAAGAACCAGCAGGCGCTGCTGACCGCCTGCTACGTGTTCATCATCATGACGCTGACCTACTACATCGGCGAGTTCATCATGGGGGTGTTCAGCATCTCGATTCCTGGCCTGCGCGTCGCCGGCGGCGGCATCCTCTGCATCATCGGCGGACGCATGCTGTTTCCCGCCCCCATGCCCTCCCCGGTCTCCCGTGAAGACCTGCCCGAACGCACCAGCTTCGCCTTCATTCCGCTGGCCATGCCCAGCACGGCCGGGCCCGGCACCATCGCGATGATCATCAGCTCCGCGTCCAGCATCAAGCACAGCACTACCTTCCCGCACTGGGTGATCCTGGTCGCACCGCCACTGATCTTCCTCTGCACGGGGTTGATCCTCTGGGGCTGCCTGCGCGCCTCGGACCTGATCATGAAGGCCACTGGCAAGTCCGGAATCGACGCCATCTCGCGGCTGATGGGCTTCCTGCTGGTGTGCATGGGCGTTCAGTTCGCCATTAACGGTTTGGTGGAGGTCGCACAGACGCTGATCAACGCCAATGCCCATCTGCTCGCGCAACCCTGAAACGCCAGCGGGCACCGAAGTGCCCGCTGGTAGTTCCACCCGCGCCTACGGCCGCGAATAGACCTTGAACAGGTTCTGGTCCAACTCGCTCGGCGCGCCGAAGTACTTGCTGTAGAGCGGTACGAAAGCGTCGGAGCGGTAGAGCTCGCTCAACGCCGTGTCCACCTGAAGGCGGAAGTCCTCATCACCGCGCGGCATCACCAGCGCCACGGGCGCGAACTCGAAGCGACGGCTGAGCACCATCAGGTTGGCCTTGCCCGCGCTGTGCTCTACCAGGCTGCGCAATGCCATCTGGTCGTAGAAGAAGGCGTCGGCCTTGCCGGCGGCCACTGCGTCAACGCCTTCAGCCGGGCCTGCCACCGTCTGCACATTGACCAGCACCTTGAGCAGACGCAGCTTTTCCCGTACCCATGTTTCCACCCGCGTATTGGCGGGCACCGCGAAGGTGTAGTCCGCCAGGCCGCGATTTGGGGTGGCGCGCCAGGTCGGGCCGCTCTTGTCCACCTCACCATTGAGCGAGCGCACCAGGAAGAACGGCGCATCCTTGCGCACCACCACGCCCAGGCCGGCGGTGTAGACAGGCAGGGAGAAATCGAGGCTCTGCCGCGCCTTGAGGGTTTCCACCATCGGGCTGCAGAGCAGATCGACCCCGCCGGCGCCCACCGTTTCCAGAGCCTTGTCCTCACTCAGCGGGACGAAGCGCACCCGCATCTGCGCCAGGCCTGGCTGGATGCGCAGCTGGTCTGCCACCTTCTGGCACAGGTCGATTCCGTAGCCGACGGCGGCCTCGCCTTCGCTGGCGGAGAATGGTGGACGCTTCGGCAGGTAACCCAGGGTCAGGGTGTGGCTGCTCCGGATGCGTTCCAGCGTCTGGGCCGGGGCCACCAGCGGCAGCGCGGCGGCCAGCATGACGAGGGCGAGGTTGAACCAGCGCTTCATGTCTGAGCCTCCGCTTTGAGCTTCGCCTGTGGATCGATGAAACGGTCCGCGATGTAGCCAAACATCAGGTAGCCCACCGCCGTGACCAGCATGCCGCCGAACACCGCCTCCATCCCCGACGCATACAGCGCGTAGAAGCTGTAGGCCATGGCGACCAGCAACGCCGCCACGTTGCGGTGGTGCGCGTAACCGGTCACGCCGGCTTTCTGCATGATCACCAGCAACGCCGACAGCGCGGTGATGTAAGGCACGATGTTGGTCACCGCCGCCAGGCTGACCAGCTTGCCGAACTGCTCCGACGCGTTGGGAGAAATGGTCGATACCGCCATCGCGCTCTGCAGCGCAGCGTTGGCCACCAGACCGAGGATCGGCGCGCCAAGCAGCGTCACTTTATTGAACAGACGCGGGAACATGCGCTGGTCGGCGGTGACCTTGGCGGTCTGCGCCAGGGTGAACTGCCAGCCCAGCAGCGAGCCCACGCAGGCCATCACCGCCAGCGCCATGATGATGTTGCCCACCATCGGATTAAACATCTGTGCGTAGACGTAGGCGAACGGCGCGCTGGAATTGGCCAGCTCGGCATTCGGCACGATACCCATGATCACCGTCGTCGACAGCACGTAGACCACCGCCGCGCCCAGGGTGCCCAGCAGACAGGCCAGCGGCACGTTGCGCTTGGGATTCTCCACGGCGTCGGAGTTCTGTGCCGCCGACTCCATGCCGAGGAAGGCCCAGAGAGTCAGCGGGATGCTCTGGGTGATGGCGTCGTTCATGGCGATGTTGTTCGGGTTCCAGGCGGCGTCGAAGACCTCTTTGTCGAACCAGAACCAGCCGATGATCGACAGCCCCGCGACCGGGATGATCACACCCCACACGGTGATCGAGCCGATCTGCCCAGTCACCTTCGGCCCGCCGAAGTTGGCCAGGGTGGTCAGCCAGATCAGCGCTACGCTGCCGATGAACAGCGGCATGGCGCCGGTGCCCAGCCAGGGAATGAAGGGCGTCAGGTAGCCCACGGCAGAGATGGCGATGGCCACGTTGCCGATGGCCAGCGACAGGAAGTACAGGTAGGAGCAGAGGAAGAACGCCGACTTGCCGTGGGCCTCCTCGGTGTACGCCGACATCCCGCCCGAGCGTGGGCAGTAGATGCCGCACTGGGCGAAGCAGTAGGCAATGGCCATCGAGCCGACGGCGGTGATGATCCACGACAGCAGGGAGATCGCCCCCAGCTGGGCCATGCTGGTGGGCAGCATGATGATGCCCGAGCCCATCATGTTGACCGCGACCAGGGTGGTGAGCCCGGTTAGGGTCATTTTCTTGCCGGATGCTTCCATGAAGGCACTCTTTTGCAGGAAATATCTTCAGAAGATAGGAGCAGTCCGTCGTTGTTGCCGGTGTGCCGGGCATTAAATTTCTACTGGCGCTACCGCCGCGTTGCCGGCGGCCTTGCACCGCCGAGCCAATGCGCCAGGGGCGGGCCTCCCCTCGCGCCCCTGCTTGTTTTCCAGATCGCCGCCTGGATCTCCGGCACTGCCTCGAACAGATCGGCAACCAGGCCGTAGTCGGCGACCTGGAAGATCGGCGTCTCTTCGTCCTTGCTGATCGCAACGATCACTTTCGAATCATTCATGCCCGCCAGGTGCTGGATGGCGCTGCAGATACCGACGAAGACGGACTTGCCGGCGCGAGATCCAGATGATCTGCCCGCTGGCCGCCGGACACTGGAACAAGGTGATCGCCGGGAAGATGTTCCTCTCCGAGTTCACCGCGAGGTCGCACCTGCGCAACATAAACGCCAAGCTCGGTGCGCAGGGGCGCACCGAGGTGGTGGTGAATGCCAGGGCACGGGATTTGCTCGACTGAAAGCCCAACGTCGAGCGCCGCGCGCACGTTTCTGTGTTTTCGCATCCCGATCTTGCCGGAAACATCTATCGCGAAGAGCTCAATTGCCGAAACGGGCTACTTCCCGACGCCAGCTATTAGCCCCTGCCGGCATGGGAATAGCGCTGCCGACCGCTCGGCGGAAAGTCCACCTGTATTTTGCAAATGGCGCGTGATCCGTGGTCCATCACTCAACCCCTGCCGCCTGGCGGCAGGGCATCGTGCAACCTGCAAAGGAGACCGCGGATGAGCGACGACCCGGAGAGTTTCTCCAGTGCCTACCAAAGCGCCCTGGTGGAGGTGGCCCTGCCAGCCTTTGCCCGCGCCAGCGAATTCGCCCGCCAGCACGGCCTGGAATGCAGCGTGGAGCTGTTGGAGGGCCGCCGCGACCTGCCGGAGTTGCGCCTGAAGGCCCGCCACTCGTGCTACGACGCCGAATGCATCTGCCGTATCAGCGCCGACCCGCAGACCCAGCGCCTGTGCCACGAGAACCGCTGCGGCGAGACCGAAGCCGACGTGCAGCAGGTGATCGGATCGCTCGCTTCACTCAACGAAATGGTGCTGGATACCCGGCTGCTGGAGTTCTTCCAGAGCTCCTTCGCCCTGCACCTGGACTACGCGTCCAGCCGGCATGCCGGGGGGTTCTGGTAGCCATCGAGCCGGTACAACGAAGCCCCTTGTCCGTCACCGGGTAAGGGGCTTTTTTACGGGGCGCGCACAGCCTTCGAGCTTCTGCTTCCGATTCCAGCTCACGAATGAAAGCCGGATTACTTATCTGGATGTAGAAAAACCTTCAGCCCTGGCTGGCGATGGCCTGGGCCACCTGCAAGTCACTCAAGGGCGATTGCGGGTGCTCGCTTCGGTACAGGCGAAGGGCCTGCTCAAACTGAGCACCATGGATGTCTCCAGCGGAGGCGACGTAGGCCAGCGCGTCATCACGGGCCTGCTGATACGCGCGCGGCGCCTGACTGCTGGACTCGCTGACAGCGGCCGTGCCGAGGCTGGTGCCGACGGTGAAGTGATCAGAGGAGTTGCCCTTGCCATCCATGGCAGCGGCGGGGCCGGCAATGGCGAGCAGCAGAACGGCAGCGGCTTTCTTCAGCATCCGCAGACCGCCGGACGCGCGGTCCAGCCCATTCGCATCTCGGGATGCCCGGTGTGCTCGTCCTCGCGCTCCTCCAGCACCTCGAATCCATGCCGCTGGTAGAACGCCACCGCACCGGCATTGGCCGAATAAACCGCAGTTTCCAGCATCGGCAAGTGAACCTTGGCGTCACTCAGCAGGTGCGAGCCCAGCCCTTGGCCCTGGCACTCGGGGGCAACGAACAGCGCTGCCAACGCGCCGTCGTGCAGGCTGTAGAAGCCAATCACGCAGCCATCGCTTTCGACAACGCGCGAGGCGGCGGCAGGCAGGTAGACATCGCGCATGTCCTGCAAGCGCTGCTGCCAGAAATCGGTATCGATGAAGTTGTGGGCCTGCTGCGAAGCTCGCAGCCAGATATCCAGCACCCGGTCCATGTCGTCATCGCGAAAGTCACGGATCTGCATCGGAGTCGTCTCCCGGTCTTTTGAAGTGCTCATGGCGTGGCGGGCGGCATCCTCGCATAAGCGAACGCCCCTGCGCTCCCCCGCGCACTGCCACCAATCGTCGCACCTGCACAGCCTCCAACAATGGCAAAAAAGAGCCGGCGAGCGACCTTTGCACTCAAGCACGCCCGAAGCGAACCGTCAGGTTCCACTCATCAGAATCAGTGAACGACCGGCGGTATGCGCGCTCTCTCGAAGGGACCGGCAGATCCGCCAACGCGCGAGGCAGCGCGCCCCGACGCCAATAGCGGATCGATGGCCGAATGCACAGCCGGTCCCCGAATTTCAACCAGAAGCAATCAAGGAGACAATCAATGGGCAGCTATCGATGGTTCCCCTCTACCCGCAACAGTGGCGTGCAGGAGCTGCAATCCCTGGTGAACGACCTGGAATCCCTGCTGACCAGCAGCCGGGACCTGACGGCAGAACAGCTCCCAGCGTTCAAGACGAGGCTGCGGGACCTGGTGGACAACAGCCGCGAAACCAGCGATCACCTGATTCAACGTAGCCGCCGAGCCATTCGGGCGGGCGGCGAGTATGCCGGTGAGCACCCCTGGCAAACCGTCGCAGTGCTGGCCACCGCCGCGGGACTGCTCGCAGCGGTCTGCGCATTTAGTCGAAATCAGCAATGACGCCCGGACGGTGACCGGCTGCAGCTGCGCCGGTCGCCGTGCACAGCGGCACAGCCTAATCGATAAAGCTGTCGATCAGCTCCAGGCCAAGACTACGCACCCGCCCGGCGCTGCTCAGCTCGTCACCGTGAATGCCGACCACGGTGGTAGAGGGCATGTCTGCCAGCTGGCTGCTGAAGCGGATTGAATAGCGGCCACCCTCCTCCCGGTAACAAGAGAAGTTGAACAGTGGATAGGCTTCGTGGAGCACCGCCTCCACGTCCAGGCGTCGGAACTGCGTCATGGCCACCTCCTTTCCCTGGCTCAACCCTGCCCGCTGACTTGTCCGAGGGAAATGCTGGCGATTGGCCCAGGCAACGCGGTGCACCGGCAATGCCACGCGCATCGCCAGCGCTGGCGGCGCCGTTGGCGAGACGGCACCCTTCGGACCCGACGAGTGTTTCTGACGGAAGGCCTGTCAGCGTGGCGAGAAAGGCGGCGACGCACCTGGCCGTGCATTTTCCAGCCCCTTGGCAGTGCGACCTTGCATCCTGCAAGCAGCCAAAGGCCAGTACGCCGTAGCGATCTCCAGCAATAACAACCTGTTAAGCGGATGAAACAGTCGCCCCGGGCCTGGCACGGCTGATGCGAGGTTCCTGGCTCAAGCCAGATCCTGGCTTTTGCCTACCATCGGGAGGGATCGACATGTCCAGCTGCCGCCACACTGCCATCGAACACCTGAGCCACCTATTCAGCGACTACCGTCCACAGTTCACGACGAGGCCCGATGGCACGCTGCTGATCAACCTGCGCAATGCCAGGGGCAAGCGGCTGATCTCCCGTGTTATCCAGCAGGAAGAACAGTCCAGCGCCGTGTTGCTGAACAACCTTGTGGAGCGCATCCGCCGCGACCTGATGACCGTGGAAGGGCCGCTGGAGGAGGACAATGTCGACTGGTTCCTCAAGCGTATCGAACTGCAGACTTTCGTCCCGGTGAACCCGACCCACCGGCCGCGCAAGGTGGTGGTCGCCGGCGCACGTCTGCGCGCCCTGGCGGACAAGCAGGCCCGGCAAGCGAGGTGAGCATGAAAACCCCCGTGGATACCCCCGACCCCGATCCCAGAGTGACCCGCGAGGACTCACTGGAAAAACTGGTGGACATCGAACCGGAGGACAGCCGGCAGGAACCCACCTGTCTGCCGCCCAACAGGACGGCCTCAAGGACGGGCCGACATGAGCCGATAAGGACATGAGCCTAGATAGACCGCCAGCGTCGCCAAGCCGACGGAAAGTGCATTCCGGTGGCCGCCGTCAGTCCGAGCAGTCGGGCGGCCGCCGGTTCTCTTCCCAAAAGAAGGTGCGAAGGAGCGCTGTGAAGCTCGCTGTCAGCGCGACAGGAACGGTGGCGGCGCGTCGATCACACCGGTCTCGTTGACATACTGCTTGTAGTGCTCGATCAGGGCCTCAAGCTTCGCCGGCTCGCTCTTGGCCAGATCCTGCGTTTCGCCCGGGTCGCTGGACAGGTCGTAGAGCTGCCACGTGGCAGGGCCGACCGGCGCGGGCAAATACACAGCCTTCCAGTCGCCTTGGCGTATGGCGCGCATGCCGAACAGCTCCCAACCGGTGACAGTCTTCTCGTCGTGGGCCTGTTCCGTTTCGCCGGAGAGCCAGCCAAGCCAGGACTTGCCACGCACCTCGGCCACCTCTCGACCATGCCACTGCTTGCCCGGATGGCGCACGCCGGCCAGGTCGAGGATAGTCGGGGTGATGTCCATCACCGTGGAGAACGAATGGCTGATCTCGCCCTGGCGCTGCAGCGCCGGGTAGCGCACCAGCGCCGGCACACGAATGCCGCCCTCGGTGGTGAAGGCCTTGTACAGCCGCGACGGTGCCGTGGCCGCCTGCGCCCAGCGCGGGCCGTACCAGATGTAGGAGTTGGCGCGGCCAATATTCTCAAGGCTGTTGTCGTAGTGCTGATCGAGGAAGCTCAGCAGGTCCGGGCCAAAGCGCGGGAAGGCTTCCAGCAGCGCTCCCTCGGCGCCGTTATCTGACATGAACAGGACGAAGGTGTTGTCCAGCTCGCCCTGCTGGCGCAGGTATTCCACGACGCGGCCGACGTTCCAGTCCAGGCGCTCGACCATCGCTGCGTAGACCTCCATGGCCCTCGCCGATTTCGCCTTCTCGTCGTCGGTGAGACGCGCCCACTCCTTCCTGATCGCCAGGACCGGATGCGCCTTCACGTCGGCGTCGATCAGACCCAGTTGCTTGAGCCGCTCCAGGCGTTCCAGGCGCAGCGCCTCCGGGCCGGCGTCATAGCGCCCCTTGTACTTGTCCACCACGTCCTTGGGCGCCTGCAGCGGCCAGTGCGGCGCGGAGAACGGCAGGTAGGCGAAGAATGGTCGGTTCTGGTCGCGTTCCTTCAGGTACTGGATCAGCTTGTCGCCGAAAGCGTCGGAGGAATAGAAGTCCGCCGGCAACTCGTCGATGAATTGGTCGTCCTCGACGTACAGCGCAGGCGTGCCCTTGAGGATGCGCGGGGTGGTTTCGTCATAGGGGGGCTCGAAACCGTAATGGTTGGCCGCGCCCGGCAGCAGCGAGAAGGAGCGCTCGAAGCCGCGCGCGTGGGGTGCTTGCTCCAGTTTCAGGCCCAGGTGCCATTTGCCCGAGAGCAGGGTCTGGTAACCCGCCTCGCGCAGCAGCTCTGGCAGCGCCACCACGCGATCGTTCAGGTAGCCCTCGTAGCCCGGCTTGCCCTCCAGCTCCGGGGTTAGCGCCTCGGCCATGGTGCCGATGCCGGCGATGTGGTGGTCGGTGCCAGTGAGCAGCATCGAACGCGTTGGCGAGCAGGTCGGCGCGGTGTGGAAATCGGTCAGACGCAGGCCTTCGATAGCCAGGGCGTCCAGGTGCGGCGTGGCAATCTCGCCACCGAAGGCGCCGAGGTCGGAGAAGCCGAGGTCGTCGGCGACGATGACGAGAAAGTTGGGGCGTTTGCTCATGGTCGGACTCGGTAGGTTGGCTTTTCGTAGGAGCGAACTTGCTCGCGAATATTCCAGAGTGGCCTGGTCGAAGAGCTTCGCGAGCAAGCTCGCTCCTACAAGGGTGGGTTGTTTGGATCAGCAGGCAATGAACTCGAACGGCAGGTCTTCCACCCGTTTGAGCTGAGGCGCGACATAGTCACCCTCGCCCGTCAGCTCGTGCAGCAGCGCCTCGCGTTGGCGCAGGAAGTCGTATCCGCCGCGCTCGCGGGGATGCACCAGCGGCACTTCGACGATGCGTTTGATGCGCCCCGGCCGCGGCGCCATCACCACCACGCGGTCAGCCAGGAACAGCGCCTCCTCCACGTCGTGGGTCACCAGCACCGTGGTGATCCGCTCGCGCTGGCGGATGCGCAGCAGCTCTTCCTGCAACTGCTGACGAGTCAGCGCGTCCAGCGCGCCGAAGGGTTCGTCCAGAAGCAGAATGCGCGGGCTCGCGACCAGGCCACGGGCAATCGCCACTCGTTGTGCCATGCCGCCGGACAGCTGGTGCGGATAGGCGCGGGCGAACGCCGTCAGACCCACCAGTTGCAGGTAATCGGCAACCTTGGCGGCCTTGCCGGTCTCGCTCAGTGGTTCGTTGACCAGGCCCAGGGCGACGTTCTGCTCCACGCTCAGCCAGGGGAAAAGACGGTGCTCCTGGAAGACGATGCCCCGCTCGCCGCCGATGCCATCGATGAGCGCGCCGTCGATGCGGATCTCACCCTGGAATTCGCGATCCAGCCCCACCAGCAGGCGCAGCAGCGTGGACTTGCCACAGCCGCTGGCGCCGACGATGGCGATGAATTCGCCGTCGGCGATCTCCAGGTCGAAACGTTCGATGGCCTGCAGCTCGCGGCCATCCACGGGGAAGCTCTTGGCGACCTGGCGAAAGCTCACCAGCGCCTGGGATGCGAATGCGTTCATGCGTGTCTCCAGCGCGTCACCCGCGCTTCGATGCGCTGGCCGAGAGCGGCCAGCAAGGCTCCAGTAAGGCCGACCAGCAACATGCCGGCGCCGACCAGGTCCATGCGGAAGAGTTGTTGCGCGCCGATCATCAGGCTGCCGATGCCGCCGTCCGAAGGCATGAAGTACTCAGCGCCGATGGTTCCGAGCCAGGCGTAGATCAGCGCCAGGCGCACCCCGGCGAACACCGAGGGCGCGGCACCCGGCAACACCAGCCGGCGCAGGCGTTGCCAGGGCGAAAGGCGCAACGCGATCGCCGCCTCGCTCAGCTGCGGCGGCAGGCTGGCGATGCCGCGCTGGGTCGCCAGCAGCAACGGGAAGAAGGCGGCGAGACCGACGAACACGACTTTCGCGAGTTCACCCAGGCCGAACCAAGCCGTGAGCAGTGGAACCCAGGCAAAGATCGCCACTTGCCGCAGTGCCGCGAAGGACGGGCCAAGCAGTCGTTCCGCCCGGCGCCACAAGCCCAGGCCGAGGCCAAGCAAGAAGCCCAGCGAACCGCCCAGCAGCAAGC
This sequence comes from Pseudomonas sp. PDM18, assembly GCF_014852585.1. GTDB lineage: Bacteria > Pseudomonadota > Gammaproteobacteria > Pseudomonadales > Pseudomonadaceae > Pseudomonas. Next base: position 77,202 of record NZ_JACVBX010000006.1, read on the forward strand.
CGGCGAGCGTGCGTTGCAGACTGGCAAGCAGTGCGACGGTCAGGCTGTTGTCCAGCAGGCCATCCCACAACGCGACAGCCACCGACGCGGGGCTGGCAAGAATCGCCGGATCGACCCATTCCAGGGTGCTTGCCGCCTGCCAGATCGCCAACAGGGCCAATGGCAGCAGCCATGGCTCAAGGCGCTCCCACCCTTGCCCCGCGCCACTACGTCGGAACTCCCCTGCGGCCTGCTGCGGCCAGTGCACCAGACGTCGGTCCAGTGCCTGGATGCCACGGTCCATAGCCGCGCCTACCAGGCCGATGACCAGGATGCAGACGAACACGATGTCGAGCATGAACAACTGGCGCGCCTGCACCATCAGGTAGCCGATACCTTCGCTGGAGGCCAGCAACTCCACCGCCAGCAAGGAGGTCCAGCCCTGCGCCAGTGCCAGGCGCACACCGGTGAGGAACGCCGGGAGCGCCGCTGGCAGGATCAGTCGCCACAGCAATAGCCTGCGCGGCAGGCGCAGCACGGCGGCGGCCTCGCGCAGACGCGGCTGGGAATCACGTACGCCGACCAGGGTGTGCAGCGTCACCGGCACGATGATGGCCTTGATCAGCACCACCAGCTTGAGCAGTTCGCCGATACCGAAGAACAGCATGAACAGCGGAATCCAGGCGAGGGTCGGAACCTGAGCCAGGGCAGTGAAGGTGGGCAGCACCAGACGCTCGGCGCGGCGGCTGAAGCCGAGCCAGGCGCCCAGTGCCAGCCCGCTGAGGATGCCGGCCAGCAGGCCCCAGAGCAGACGTTTCAGGCTGACGCCCAACTGCTGCCAGAGCTCGCCGGTCAGCAGTTCTCGTCCGGCCTGCAGCACCAGTTCGGGGGTGGGGAGGATTTGCGCGGACATCCAATGACGATGGCTGGCGGCCCACCAAAGCACCGCAATGGCCAGCGGCACCAACCACGGCAACAAGGGTTCGAAGCCACGCCAGCCTAGGGCCGCAGGCCTCAGACGGGGGTTTGGAAGAGCAAGGCGATACGGCTTAGTAATATTCTTCATTGGAATATAAATATTTATATCAATGCATTTATGAGCTAACACGGGCCATTTAAGGGAAGGTCCCGGTGCTCATCCAATGCATTCGCCGAATATTTTTTATGCCCTACGGGCATCTTCCCTCGAGGCCCTGTGATCTCTCGCTTAGCTCGAATAATTCCTAAAAAATGCATTTTTATTATTTTGTTGATGGACAGCCTCATGTCTTTAGTGCTGGCGCCGGAGCCACATGCGCTCCCCCACTGCAGGAGGCAGGCGCCATGAAGGCCCTCACCAATCAATTGCTGTCCCTTTTCGCTGCGCCGGTGCTGGCCGGCCTGCTCGGCGCCTATCCGCTGGTCACCCAGGCCGCTGACCCGGTGAGGGAAATCCGCATCGCCGTGCCCGACGTCAGCGCCGGGCAAAACCACTCCAGCGGCGGTGTGGCGGACATCCTCTACACCCGCCAGTTGCTGGAGAAGGAATTCGCCGCCGACGGCATCCAGGTGAAATGGAGCTTCTTCAAGGGGGCGGGCCCGGTAGTCAATGAAGCATTCGCCAACGGCCAGGTGGACTTCGCCTACCTGGGCGACCTGGCGGCGATCATCGGCAAATCCAGCGGCCTGGACAGCCGTGTACTGGCCGCCACGGCGCGCGGGGTGAACCATTACCTGGGCGTGCAGCCGGGCTCGGGGATCAAGACCCTGGCTGACCTGAAGGGCAAGCGCGTGGGCATCTTCCGTGGCACCGCCAGCCAGCTGTCGTTCGACAACGCGCTTGCCAGCGCCGGCCTGACCGAGAAGGACCTGAAGGTGATCAACCTCGACTTCAGCGCCGCCCTCGCCGCGCTCGCTGCCAAGCAGATCGACGCCACCTGGGGCCTGGCCGGTCTGTTCGCCCTGCGTGACAAGGGGCTGGCGGAAATCCCGCTGAGCACCCACGACCTCGGCGGCGCCGGGACCCTGCAGGCGCTGTTGGTGGGCAACGGAGAGTTCATCGACGCCCACCCGGACATCGTCGAGCGCCTGCTCAAGGTGCAATTGCAGGCCGTTCAATGGGCCAGCGCCGATGCCAACCGCGATGCCTTCATCGACCTGATATCCAAGCAGGCCAACTACCCTGCCGTGATCTTCAAGAGCGAATACCAGGGCCGCCCGCTGCTGGAGGTGCTTTCGCCCAAGCTGGACGCCGACTTCCTCGGTCGCCTGGACGCCTCGATCACGGCGGCGAAGTCCTACGGCCTGATCCGTCGCGACTTCAAGGCCGCCGACTGGGCCAACCCGGCACCACAGGATGCAGCAAGTCGGCAGCTCGCCGGGCAACCGGTGGCGGCGATTCAGTAATCCGCTTCACGATAATCCTGTCCGCGTCCGAGCGGCCTCACAGTCAGCCCCCCATCTCAGCCCCGGCACTCAAGCGCACGTCATGCACTGTGCGCTGTACACCCAACCGGCCTTCGGGCCGGTTCCTCATTCCCACGCCCCAGCCGGTAGAAGCGAGCCCGCTCGCGAACGGACGCCATGGTGACTTCAACGCCACGGGGTTCATGGCATACCCGCACCGGCATGCAACGCCCCTCCTGCGTCTTTGCGCATTTCTGATATCGCCCCACCCCGCGCCCTTCGTACCTTCTCACTGCCGGCCGCACCTGACGGCAGGCGCGTGCAACCCACAAAACAACAAGAAGGGCCACCCCATGACTTCACGCATCCAACCGTCGGCATCCGCCGGCGCCCTCCCTTGCCCGCTGCGCTCCGGCGCGCGCGGCTGACTGCCGTTCACCCCTCATCACTCACAGGCAAGGGACACTCGACATGCTCAAACAAGGCGTACTTCGCTGGCCCCAGATCGCCGGGCTCGGTATTTCACTGGTTATCGCCGGGCAGTTCTCCGGCTGGAACTACGGCCTGGCCAGCAGCGGCTGGGCCAATATGCTCGTCGCCACGCTGCTCATGGCCGTGCTCTGCGGCGGCCTGGCGCTGTGCGTATGCGAACTCTCCACAGCACGCCCCCACGCCGGCGGCGTGTTTGCCTATGCGCAGTTGGCCTTCGGGCCTTTCGTCGGCTACCTGGTCGGCGCGGCCTGTGCGCTGGCGCTGACCATTGGCACCGGCGCGGCCGCCAACTTCCTCGCCGCGTATATGGAGTCGGTGTTCGGCTTCGGCGGCTGGCCGGTGCGCATCGGCCTGTTCGCGGCGATCATCGGCATCCACATCATCGGCGTCGGCGAGGCTCTTGGGCTAACCCTGCTGGCCGGTGCCGTGGCGGCCATCGCGCTGCTGGCCTTCGGCGGTGCCATGCTGCCCCACGTGCACTGGGAAAACCTGCTGCCCAGCGCCGGCAGCGCACTGCCGGACGTGAGCGTCGGCGGCGTATTTGCCTGCGTACCCTTCGCCATCTGGATGTTCATCTGCCTGGAGCAGGTCGCCTCCGCCGCCGAGGAAGCCGCCGAACCCGGCCGCAGCATGCCGCGCGGGATCATCGCCGCCGTCGGCACCCTGCTGTTGACGGCGCTGACCGTGGTGATCAGCGCGCCGGGCGCCGCAGGGGTGGAAGTGGTCGGCAACGCGGGTGATCCGCTGTACGCCGCCATGACCCACGGTGGGCTCTACGGCGAGCGCGACTGGCTGCCGTTGCTGGTCGGCTCGGGCGCCGTGTGCGGCCTGCTGGCGACGTTCTTCTCGGTGGTGTTCTCCGCCTCCCGCCAACTATTTGCCCTGGCCCGTGACGGCTTCTTCCCCGCCGCGCTGGCCCGCACCAACCGCCGTGGCGCGCCCTATGTCGCCCTGCTGGTGCTGACCGTGATCGGCCTGCCGCTGACCCTGGTGCCACCGGAAAAACTCCTGCTGTGCATCGTCCTGCTGCTGGGTAGCTGCCATCTGGTGCTGTTCGCCGCCTACCTGCGCCTGCACCGCACCCAGCCCGGCCTGGTGCGCCCCTTCCGCCTGCGCGGCGGCCCGGTCGTGGCCAGCGTCGGCATGCTGCTGACGCTGGTGGTGATCGCCGCCTGCTTCCAGCTGGAAGTGGCGATGCTCAGCGCCCTGGCCCTGGTGGTCGCCGCGCTGATCCTCAACTACCTGCTGCGCGCCGCATCCCGCGCCGGCAAGCCCCTGGAGAATGCCGAGAATGTCTGAAGCAACCCTGCTGCAACGCCGCCATCAGGTCATGGGCGATGCCTCGCCGCTGTTCTACGACGAACCGCTGGAGCTGGTGAAAGGCGAAGGCGTCTGGCTCATCGATGCCGCCGGCAAGCGCTACCTGGACTGCTACAACAACGTGCCCTGCGTCGGCCATTGCCACCCGAAGGTGGTGGCGGCCATGGCCGAACAGGCGGCGACGCTGAACATCCACACCCGCTACCTCAACGAGCGCGTGGTGCGCTACGCCGAGAACCTCACCGCGACCTTCGCAGGGCCCCTGGACAGCCTGATGTTCACCTGCACCGGCAGCGAGGCCAACGAGCTGGCCCTGCGCATGGCGCGCTTCGCCACCGGCCACAAGGGCGTGATCGTCAGCGACTACAACTACCACGGCAACACCACCACGCTGGCGGCGGTGACCACCGCACTGCCCAGCTCCGAGCCGTTCTCGGCCCATGCGCGGGCCGTGCCGATACCCTGCCTGTACCACGCGGACGGCGCACCCGAGCAGGTCGCCGAGCGCTACGTGGCCAAGGTCGCCGAGGCCATCGCCGAACTGCAGGCGGCCGGCGTCGGCCTGGCGGCCATGCTGATCGACACCCTGTTCGCCAACGAAGGCATCCCGCGCCTGCCGGCCGGCTACCTGGAGCGCGTGGCGAAGCTGGTGCGCGAGGCCGGCGGCCTGCTGATCACCGACGAGGTGCAATCGGGCTTCGCCCGCACCGGCGACCATATGTGGGGCCACCAGTCGCACCCGCTGGTGCCGGACATCGTCACCCTCGGCAAGCCCATGGGCAACGGCTTCCCCCTGGCGGGTGTGGTGACCAACCGCGAGCGCGTCGAGACCTTCGGCCGCAGCAATATGTACTTCAACACCTTCGGCGGCTCGCCGGTGGCCGCGGCCGTCGGCCAGGCGGTGCTGGACGTGATCGCCGAACAGGATCTGCAAGGCAACGCCCGGCGCCAGGGCGCGCAGCTCAGCGCCGAGCTGCACCGCCTCGCCGAGCGCCATTCGATCATCGGTGACGTGCGCGGCCAGGGCCTGTTCTTCGCCGTGGAACTGGTGCGCGACCGTGCCAGCCGCGAGCCGGCCGGCCTGGAAGCGCGGCGCATCGTCAACAGCATGCGCCAGCGTGGCGTGCTGATCAGCAAGATCGGCGGCGCCGACAACATCCTCAAGATCCGCCCGCCGCTGGTGTTCGAGGCCGAGCACGGCGAGCTGTTCATCGACACCCTGGACCAGGTCCTGAGCGAACTCTGAGGAGCCACCATGAACGACTTTTCCAAGGCTTGTTTCGCAGAGCTCGATCACGACCAGCAGATCGCCTGCCTGCGCGACCTTGCGCTGGACGCCCTGCGCCACTGGGACGGCGATTTCGTCGGCCTGGAACTGCTCAAGTACCGCGAGAACGCGGTGTTCTGCGCCACCCGCAGCGACGGAACCCGCAGCGCCCTGCGCGTGCACCGCGGCGGCTACCACAGCGAGGCGGCGCTGCGTTCAGAGCTGACCTGGATGGAGCAACTGGCCGCCGGCGGCATCGGCGTACCGAGCATCATCCGCACCCGCAGCGGCGAACACCTGGCGGAGGTGCGCAGCGCCGCCCTGGAGGAATCGCGCTTCGTCGACATGCTCGGCTGGCTGTCCGGCAGCACTTTGGGCTCTGCCGAACAGGGCCTGAGCGCCGATGGCGACATCGAGGCGCTGTTCCATCAGGCCGGCGCGGTGGCTGCGCGCATCCACCTGAATTCAGCCCAGTGGCGCCAGCCCAACGAATTCACCCGGCACGCCTGGGACGAGGAAGGCCTTGTCGGCGCCAACCCGTTCTGGGGGCGATTCTGGGAGCTGGACCTGCTCAGCGATGGGCAACGCGAGCTTCTGCAGAGAGCTCGACAGGAAGCCCGCCTCGACCTGCGCCGCTACGGCCGCAACCTGGGCAACTTCGGTATGATCCACGCCGACCTGGTGCCGGAGAACCTGCTGCTCGAAGGCGGCGAACTGCAGCTGATCGACTTCGACGATGCCGGCTTCGGCTGGCACATGTTCGAGCTGGCCACCGCGCTGTACTTCTGCCTGGACGACCCGCGCCTGGCGCAGATTCAGACGGTGCTGCTGGCCGGCTACGACTCGGTCAAGCTACTGTCCGAAGCCGACCGCGCCGCGCTGCCGCTGTTCCTTGCCCTGCGCGGCACCACCTACCTGGGCTGGGTGCATACCCGACGTAACAGCGAAACCGCCCGGGAACTGGCGCCCATGCTGATCGAGCGCGCCTGTACACTCGCCGCCGCCTACCTCGCCGGCCGCTGAAACTGGCAGAGCGCCGCAACACCCTGGCGCGCAGGCACAAGCCTGCGCGCCAGCACTGACCGATACTCGGCCTACAACCGAGGTGAACCGCAATGACCGGCATCGCCCGCCACCAGGCAACCGACTCCGATGAACTGGCCTGCGCCCTCGCCGGCTGGAGCCAGGACTACACCCAGCTCGGCCACGGCCGCCTGCAGGCGGAGCTGCTGCATGTGCAGCTGCCCGACGCCTCGCTGATCTACGAACACTCCAATCTACACCTGCACGAGAACATGGCGCCGCCCGCCGGCCACCTGGTGATCGGCATCCCGCTGAGTGCCAGTGCCGATTCGCGCTTCAACGGCCAGGCCCTGCACGACGACACCCTGCTGGTGCTCGAAGGCGGACGCGAGCTGGAAATCTGCGCCGCCGGGGAAATCCACATGCTCGGCCTGACCTTCAGCCAGCCACAGCTGGAACGCCTGCTCGGCGCCGAGGAACGCGAGCTGTTCGAGCGCGCGCTGCAGCAACGACGCCTGGAGCTTTCGCCTACCGGCGCCGGCGGCCTGCGCCGCAGCCTGTGCGACGCCCTCGCCGCCTTCGAAGGTGAGCCGTGGCGGGTGGACGACCCGCAACAGGCCGGGCACGCCGTGGCGCTGGTGCTCAGTCATGTGCTGCAGGCGCTGGAAGAAATCCTCCCTGGCAATGACCGCGAAGGCGCGCCACGCTCACTGCAGCAGCATCGCCGCCTGGTGCTGGCGGCCATCGAACGCATGCAGGCGGACCTCTCCGAGCCGCTGTCGCTGCTGGAACTGAGCCAGAGCCTGAACACCAGCCAGCGCACTTTGCAGTACTGCTTCCGGCAAATTTGCCAGAGCACACCGCAGCAGTTCTTCCTCAGCCTGCGCCTGGCCGAGGCGCGCCGCCGGCTCAAGCAGGAGCCGCAGCAGAGCATCACGCACCTGGCGCTGGACCTGGGGTTTGCCAGTTCCAGTCATTTCTCGGCGCTCTACAAGCGCCTGTACGCCGAACAACCGTCATTGATCTCGCGCTCGCGCTGATCGGCGCCACCTGTAGGAGCGAGCTTGCTCGCGAACAAACTCACCGGCAGCTCCCGCGTCAAGCGGGTTCGCGAGCAAGAGCTAGGCGCCCCCCTCGCTCCTACAAAAGCACTATCGCCCGATCTGGCAACCACACCCAATCACTTGGCAGACAGGAGCAACGGCACAGGGCCAGCCCTTACTTAGCATCGGCAGAAGTCACATCCCCTCAATCGACAATAACGAAACGGATGCCTTCACCATGACCCACGCCGCCGTGCTGCGCCCCACCCTGCTCGCCCTGCTCATCGCCGGGGCCAGTTCCGCCAGCGCCTACCAGCTGTACGCGACCGACGACACGCACCTGAACGCCGACCTCTCGGCGACCTTCGGGCTGTTCCACAGCCAGGAACGCTACAACATGACCGGCACCCTGGATGAAGGCTCGTCCTCCTGGCAGGAAGGTTTCATCAAGTACGGTCTGAGCGGCGACCAGAAGCTGGGCGGCGCGGGCACCGCCTACGGCGCCTTCAACCTGCTCAGTTCCGGCACCTGGGGCGATGGCGATGCCGCGGGCTTCAGCGACGGTTCCGAGCGCACCACCAAGATCGAGGACGCCTACGCCGGCTGGCGTTCGGCCGGGCTGTTCCCGGTGCTGGGCGAGGATGGCATCGACCTGTCCTTCGGCCGCCAGAACATCGTGGTCGGCGATGGCTTTCTGATCGACGGCGATGCTCTGAATATGGGCAAGGGCCTGGCCGACGGCGAATACAACCGCGGCGGCGCCTACTATCTGGCGGCGCGTCGCGACTTCGACGAAACCGCCGTGCTGCGCATCGGCGGCAAGGAAGGCTGGCGCGGCGACCTGATGCGCCTGAAATCGGACAACCGCGCCCAGGCCAACTCCGAGCTGTACGTGGCAACCCTCGAACACGTCGCCCCGGAAGCCACCTTCGGCCTGACCTACATCGACGTCACCGATGTGGACGAGCGCTACGCCTCGCCCATCCAGCTCGACCGCAAGGATATGAAGACCTACAGCCTGCGCGGCACCGGCAACGCCGGCGTGGAGAACCTGTTCCTCTCCGGCGAGTACGCCTGGCAGGACAAGCGCGATGCCCAGTACACCGACGACACCGCCAACGCCTGGTACCTGGAGGCCGGCTGGACATTCTCCGACGTCACCTGGAAGCCCTATATCAGCTACCGCTTCAGCCGCTTCTCCGAAGGCTACGACACCCTCTTCTACGGCTTCAGCCGTGGCTTCGGCACCTGGTTCCAGGGCGAGGTGGCGGGCAACTACTCCGGCCCGTTCAACAACAACACCCGCGTACACAACGTCGGCGCCAAGATCACCCCGCTGGAGAACCTTTCCATCGGCGCGCAGTTCTTCGACTTCCACACCCTGGACACCGACCTGGGCAACACCGATGGCCGCGAGCTGGACCTCTACGCCGAATGGGCGATCAACGAGCACCTGGTGATCATCCCGCTGGTGGGCCTGTACCAGCCGAAGAAAAGCGCAGCCGAAGGCGGCACTCAGATCGGCAACGACAACAGCAACCTCTACAGCCAGTTGCTGTTCTCCACCACGTTCTGATCCAGGGATTCGAAGCATAAGGAAAGCCCGCCATGCCCAGCCTCCTGACGTCCATCCAGGGCCGTATCACCTGGCTGGCGGGCCTCTGCCTGATCCTCGTCGCCAGCGTCCTGATCGGTCTTTCGCTGTACCAGGCGCGGCAGGACAGTCGCACCATCCAGCACGACAGCGGCGAACTCTTCGCCGTTGCCGCGCGGCACAATCTGGAAACCCAGGGCCAGGTCCAGGCCCTGCTGATCCGCGAGCGCCTGCAGAACAACCTGCTGCTCGGTGAAGGCCTGCTGCGCACCGTGCAGACCCTGCGCGCACAACAGCATCAGGGCGTCCTCGACGCCGCGGCCCTGCGCTCCGCGCTCAACCAGGCGATGGCCGAAACCCTCGGCGCGCACCCGGAGCTGCTTGGCCTGTTCCTGGTGTTCCAGCCCGATACTCTGGATGCCGCCGACAGCCAGTTCGTAGCCCGCGAAGATCTGGGCAGCAACGAGACCGGCCGCTTCGCCCTCTACCTGCTGCAGAACGGCGGGCAAACCCAGCGGGTAATCGGCACCGAGCAGGTCCTCGGCGACATCACGCCCGGCCCCAGCGGCCAGCCCTACAACGCCTTCTTCACCTGCTCCACCGGGCATGCCCGCCCCTGCGTGCTCGACCCGTATTTCGACGACGCCTCGGGGCAGCGCCGGTTGGTCACCAGCGTTACCCTGCCGCTGCTGGAGAACGGCAAGGCCATCGCCGCCGTGGGCTTTGACATCGACCTCGCGGCCCTGCAACAAAGCAGCGCTGACGGGAGCCGCAGCCTGTTCGACGGCCAGGGTCGCATCCGCATCCTCAGCCCCAACGGCCTGATCGCCAGCGACAGTGGCGACGCCTCGAAGCTGGGGCAGAAATTCGAAGACAAAACCGTGTTCGAGGAAATCGCCGCCGGACGCTCGCAGTCCTTTGAGGACGGTGAATCCATCAGCGTGCTGCACAGCCTCGCCCCGGTGCCGGACGCCGCGCCCTGGGGCATCCTGCTCAGCGTGCCGCGCGCGGTGATGCTCGCCCCGGCTGAACGCCTCAAGGGCACGCTGGACGACCTGCGCTGGAAAAGCACTGCGCTGGAAACCGGCGTCGGCATCGCCACCGGGCTGCTCGGCATGCTGCTGGTGGCGCTCACCGCGCTCGGCATCAGCCGGCCGATCCTGCGTCTGGCGCGGATGCTGGAAGACATTGCCGACGGCGAAGGCGACCTCACCCGCCGCCTTGATTACCCGCGCCGCGACGAACTGGGCCGCCTGGCCACCGCCTTCAACCGCTTTCTCGACAAACTTCAGCCGAGCATCGCCGCCGTGCAGTCGGCGTCCCGCGAGGCACACTCCACCGCCGACCGCTCGGCGCAGATCGCCCGTCAGACCAGCGACGGCATGCAGCAACAGTTCCGCGAGATCGACATGGTCGCCACGGCGCTCCAGGAGATGTCCGCCACCGCCCAGGACTCGGCCCGCAGCGCCGCCCGCGCCGCCGACGCCGCACGCACCGCAGAGCAGGCCTGCGACGATGGCTTCCGCACGCTCAACGCCACCAACAGCGGCATCGACCTGCTCGCCGCCGGGATGAACCAGGCCATGACGGAGTTGCAGCAACTGGCGGCGAGCAACGAGCAGATCGGCTCGATCCTCGAAGTCATCTGCGGCATCGCCGCGCAGACCAACCTGCTGGCCCTCAACGCCGCCATCGAAGCGGCGCGCGCGGGCGACGCCGGGCGCGGCTTCGCTGTGGTCGCCGACGAAGTACGCGGGCTGGCCCGGCGCACCCAGGAATCGGTGGAAGAGATTCGCGAGGTGATCGAAAACCTGCAGGCGCGCGGTCAGTCAGTGACCAGCGCGATGCAAGGCAGCTTCACCCAGGCCCAGGGCAACGTCGATCAGGCGCGCCAAGCCATCGACGCGCTGCGCCGGATCGGCGAGGCGGTGAACCTGATCAGCGAAATGAACCTGCAGATCGCCAGCGCGGCGGAGGAACAGAGCAGCGTCGCCGAGGAGATCAACCGCAACATCGCCGGCATCCGCGACGTCACCCAGACTATTTCCGATCAAGCGCAACAAGCCGCCAGCGCCAGTCGTTCACTGAACGACCTGGCCAGCCGGCAGCAGGGATTGGTGGAGCAGTTCCGCGCCTGACTCAGATGTCGCTGCAGCGCGGAGTCTGGCGCAGGTACTTGACGGTGTGCTGCTGTCCCTGGGAGTCCAGGTAGACCATGGTGGCCTGGCTGACTTCGCAGCGCTCGTTGGGTTGGGAGATGCTCAGCACCTTGGCCACGTCCAGCGGCATACCGTAGTGGTAAACGGCTGCAGCGTCGGCGAAAGCGCTCAAGGACAACAGCAAGGCGGGGATGGAAATGAGTGCGGAAAGAGTGGATTTCATGGCAGGAACCTCAGGGATCACGCGGGTCGCGCCGATCGTGGCCCACTGCCATAAATCTAGCCGATCGGACCTTTCCTACACAGATCGACTTCGACAATGCATTTCTGCAAATAGCGCAACAATAGTGGCTTGCTGGCGTTACTGCCCTGTGATTGTCACGCCATTTGACGGCTGATTGGCAGCATTCGCACCCCCGACACGTTTGCGGCCAACGCTTTCTCCCGCAAGAATGAACGCCATCGATTGGATCGGGAGGCGCCATGAAACGCGTGGCTATGCTGCTGTTCCCCGGCGTGCAGGCGCTGGATGTTTCCGGGCCGCTGGACGTGTTCGCCGAGGCCAATGCCTTCGTCCCTGCCGGCCAGGGCTACCAGGTGGTAACCCTCGCCGCGCCGCCCTTCCCGCTGCGCGCCTCCAACGGCCAACTGCTTGGCGCCGACTTCAGTCTCGAACAGGGTGACAGCGCGGCTGACATCCTGCTGGTGCCGGGTGGGCCGCGATTGCCAGAAGAGTCACCCGCACCCGAGTTGCTCGAGTGGTTACGCACGGCCTGTGCCATGGCGGCGCGTTACGGATCAATCTGCACCGGGGCCTTCCTGCTTGGTCATGCCGGGCTGCTCGACGGCAAGCGAGTGACGACGCACTGGAGCGACGCTCGTCGGCTTGCCGAGCTGTTCCCTCAGGCGCTGGTCGAGCCGGACCGGATTCATGTGCGCGATGGTGCATTGGTGACTTCGGCCGGCGTGACTGCCGGCATCGATCTGGCACTGGCCTTGGTCGCCGAGGACCATGGCGCGGCGGTGGCGCTGTCGGTGGCGAAACGGCTGCTGGTAGTAACGCAGCGTCAGGGCGGGCAATCGCAGTTCAGCCCCTTCCTACAGGCGCCGGCCGACGAAGGCTCACCGGTGGCGCGCATCCAGCGCTACGTGCAGGAAAACCTCGAGCAGCCGCTGGGCGTGCCGCAACTGGCCGCCGAGGTGGCGATGAGCCCGCGCAGTTTCGCCCGCGTGTTCGTCCGCGAGGCGGGCGTGACGCCTGCGGAGTTCGTCCAGCGTGCCCGTATCGACGCCGCTCGCGGGTTGCTGGAAGGCAGCGATCTGGCGCTGAAAGTGATCGCATGGCGCTGCGGCTTCGGCAGCGCCGCGCGCATGCGCCTGGTGTTCGCCCAGCGTCTGGGGGTGACGCCGACGCAGTATCGCGAACAGTTCCGCCGCGAGGGTTGAGCCTCCACGCCAAAGTGTCCGGCGTGCCTCGTCGTAGGATGGTGTCGAGCGCCTCAGATCGGCGGCGCCGAGCGCAGCATCACCGACTTCAGCGCGAAGGCCGACTTGATCCCCGCTACGCCGGGAATCTGCGTCAGCGTGTTGGTGAGGAACAGCTGGTACGCCGACAGGTCCTTCACCACCACCCGCAGCATGTAGTCGGCGTCGCCGGTCATCTGGAAGCAACTCATCACCTGCGGCGCCTGGACGATGCGTTCTTCGAACCGCGCGAGGTAGTCACCGGTCTGTTTTTCCAGGGACACCGAGACGAACACGCTCATGCCACCGGACAGGCGCTCCTCGTCCAGGCGCGCGAAGTAACCCTGGATGTAGTGCTCTTCCTCCAGGCGGCGGACCCGGCGCAGTGTCGGGGTCAGCGACAGGCCGATGTTCTGCGCGAGATCGCGCCAGGAGAGCCGGCCATCGTCGGCCAGGGCGCGAAGGATTTTCAGGTCGGTGCGGTCGAGATCGGCCATTTTTCGCTGTACTACCCAGAGCTGTTTTTATAGTTCAAACACACTAAACCTGAAGGTTAGAGCTAGTCAATTTGGAGCAAAAAACCAATCGGTCACACCTATACTGAAACCACAACTACAACAACCGAGGACCTCACCATGAGTGATGTCACCACCCGCCACGCGACCCCGCGCGGCAACCGCACCGTAGCCCAACCAGGCCGGGTGCGCCCGCCAGGCATGGCTTCTTCCGTTCGCTGATCCACACCCACGATCACAACTGGAGACCCGCCATGACCGACTACGCTCCGCTCCGCCTGCACGTCCCCGAACCCACCGGGCGTCCGGGCTGCAAGACCGACTTCTCCTACCTGCATCTGTCGCCCGCCGGCGAGGTGCGAAAACCCGACATCGACGTGGAACCCGCGCAGACCACCGACCTGGCCTTCAGCCTGGTGCGCGTGCTCGACGAAGACGGCAACGCCGTCGGTCCCTGGGCCCCTGACCTGAGCCACGAGCAACTGCTGCGCGGCATGCGCCTGATGCTCAAGACGCGCATCTTCGACGCGCGCATGCTCACAGCCCAGCGCCAGAAAAAGATGTCCTTCTATATGCAGTGCCTGGGTGAAGAGGCTATCGCCACCGCCCACACCATGGCGCTGCGCGACGGTGACATGACCTTCCCGACCTACCGTCAGCAAGGCATCCTGATCACCCGCGACTACCCGCTCAAGGACATGATCTGCCAACTGCTCTCCAACGAGCAGGACCCGCTCAAGGGCCGCCAGCTGCCGATCATGTACTCCAGCCGCGAGAAGGGTTTCTTCTCCATCTCCGGCAACCTCGCCACCCAGTTCATCCAGGCCGTCGGCTGGGGCATGGCCTCGGCGATCAAGGGCGACACCAAGATCTCGTCCGCCTGGATCGGCGACGGCGCCACCGCCGAATCCGACTTCCACACCGCCCTCACCTTCGCCCACGTGTACCGCGCGCCGGTGATCCTCAACGTGGTCAACAACCAGTGGGCGATCTCCACCTTCCAGGCCATCGCCGGCGGTGAAGGCACCACCTTCGCCAACCGTGGCGTGGGCTGCGGCATCGCCTCGCTGCGGGTGGACGGCAACGATTTCCTCGCCGTCTACGCCGCCTCGCAGTGGGCCGCCGAGCGCGCCCGCCGTGGCCACGGCCCGAGCCTGATCGAGTGGGTCACTTATCGCGCCGGCCCGCACTCCACTTCGGACGATCCGTCCAAGTACCGCCCCGCCGACGACTGGACCAACTTCCCGCTGGGCGACCCCATCGCCCGCCTCAAGCAGCACCTGATCGGCCTCGGCATCTGGTCCGAGGAGCAGCAGGAAGCGCTGAAGAAGGAACTGGAGGCCGAAGTGATCGCCGCGCAGAAGGAAGCCGAACGCCACGGCTCGCTGGTGGACGGCCACGTGTTCAGCGCCGCCAACCTGTTCGACGACGTCTACAAGGACCTGCCGGAACACCTGCGCCGGCAGCGCCAGGAGCTCGGGGTATGAATGCCATGAACCAGCAACACGAGAACGCCCAGGCGGTCACCAGCATGACCATGATCCAGGCGCTGCGCTCGGCCATGGACGTGATGCTCGAGCGCGACGACAACGTGGTGGTGTTCGGCCAGGACGTCGGCTACTTCGGCGGCGTGTTCCGCTGCACCGAAGGCCTGCAGAAGAAGTACGGCACCTCGAGGGTGTTCGACGCGCCAATCTCCGAGAGCGGCATCATCGGCGCCGCCGTCGGCATGGGTGCCTACGGCCTGCGCCCGGTGGTGGAAATCCAGTTCGCCGACTACGTCTACCCGGCCACCGACCAGCTGGTGTCCGAGGCGGCGCGCATCCGCTACCGCTCGGTCAACGACTTCACCGTGCCCATGGTGGTGCGCATGCCCTGCGGCGGCGGCATCTACGGCGGGCAGACGCACAGCCAGAGCCCGGAGGCGATGTTCACCCAGGTCTGCGGCCTGCGTACCGTCATGCCGTCCAACCCCTACGACGCCAAGGGCCTGCTGATCGCCTGCATCGAGAACGACGACCCGGTGATCTTCCTCGAACCCAAGCGCCTGTATAACGGCCCGTTCGACGGCCACCACGACCGCCCGGTGACGCCCTGGTCCAAGCACCCGGCCAGCCAGGTGCCAGAGGGCTACTACAGCGTGCCGCTGGACAAGGCGGCCATCGCCCGCCCCGGTAGCGAGCTGACCGTGCTGACCTACGGCACCACCGTCTACGTGGCCCAGACCGCCGCCGAGGAAACCGGCATCGATGCCGAGATCATCGACCTGCGCAGCCTCTGGCCGCTGGACCTGGACACCATCGTCGAGTCGGTGAAGAAGACCGGTCGCTGCGTCATCGTCCACGAGGCCACCCGCACCTGCGGCTACGGCGCCGAGCTGATGTCGCTGGTCCAGGAAAACTGCTTCCACCACCTCGAAGCCCCCATTGCGCGCGTGACCGGCTGGGACACCCCCTACCCGCACGCCCAGGAATGGGACTACTTCCCGGGGCCTGCGCGCGTCGGCGCGGCCTTCAAGCGCGCCATGGAGGTCTGAATGGGCACTCACGTCATCAAGATGCCGGACATCGGCGAAGGCATTGCCGAGGTCGAGCTGGTGGAGTGGCATGTCCAGGTCGGCGACGAGGTCCACGAGGACCAGCTGCTGGCGGAAGTCATGACCGACAAGGCTACCGTGGAAATCCCTTCGCCGGTGTCGGGCAAGATCATTGCCCTGGGCGGCGTGCCCGGCCAGGTGATGGCCGTGGGCGGCGAGCTGATCCGCCTGGAAGTGGAAGGCCTCGGCAACCACCGTGAAGCCGCACAACCCAAAGCCCACGAAGAAGTGCCGGCCAAGCCGGAAGCCAAACCCGCTCCCGTCGCCGAAGCGCCCAAGCCGGCACCGCGCGTGGAGAGCAAGCCGGTCGCCCCGGCCGCGCGCCCTGCTCCGTCGCCGGCTCCGCGCCGCGCACCGGGCGAGAAGCCGCTGGCCTCGCCGGCGGTACGTCAGCGTGCCCGCGACCTGGGCGTGGAGCTGCAGTTCGTGCAGGGCAGCGGCCCGGCCGGGCGCATCCTGCGCGAGGACCTGGAGCACTTCGTGGAACACGGCGGCGCGACCATCGCCTCCGGCTACGCCGCGCGCCACGACGAGCACCAGATCCCGGTGATCGGCCTGCGCCGCAAAATCGCGCAGAAGATGGCCGAGGCCAAGCGGCGCATCCCGCACTTCAGCTACGTCGAGGAAATCGACGTCACTGACCTCGAAGCGCTGCGCGTGCACCTCAATGCCAAGCACGCGGCGGCACGCGGCAAGCTCACCCTGCTGCCCTTCATTGCCCGCGCCATGGTCGTCGCCCTGCGCGACATCCCGCAGCTCAACGCGCGCTATGACGACGAAGCCGACGTGATCACACGCTACGGCGCGGTGCACCTGGGTGTCGCCACCCAGAGCGACAACGGGCTGATGGTTCCGGTGCTGCGCAACGCCGAGTCCCGCGACCTGTGGGGCAACTCCGCAGAAGTGGCGCGCCTCGCCGAAGCCGCGCGCCATGGCAAGGCCAGCCGCGAGGAGCTCTCCGGCTCGACCATCACCCTGAGCAGCCTCGGCGCCCTGGGCGGCATCGTCAGCACGCCGGTGATCAACTACCCGGAAGTGGCCATCGTCGGCGTCAACCGCATGGTCGAGCGGCCCATGGTGGTCAACGGCCAGGTGGTGGTGCGCAAGATGATGAACCTGTCCTCGTCCTTCGATCACCGGGTGGTCGATGGCATGGACGCGGCGGCCTTCATTCAGGCCGTACGCGCCCTGCTCGAACACCCCGCTACCCTGTTCATCGATTGACGGAAGCCGCTGACATGAAACAGAACCAGACTCTCGAAACCACCCTGCTGGTGATCGGTGGCGGCCCCGGCGGCTACGTCGCGGCGATCCGCGCCGGCCAGTTGGGCATCCGCACCGTGCTGGTGGAAGGCGCCGCCCTGGGCGGCACCTGCCTGAACATCGGCTGCATCCCGTCCAAGGCGCTGATCCACGCCGCCGAGGAATACCTCAAGGCCCGTGAGTTCGCCGGCAAGTCGCCGCTGGGCATCAGCGTGCAGACGCCGAGCATCGATATCCAGCGCACTGTGGAATGGAAGGACGGCATCGTCGACCGCCTGACCACCGGCGTCGCCGCGCTGCTGAAGAAGCACGGTGTCACCGTGGTCAGCGGCTGGGCGAAGATCGTCGACGGCAAGACCGTCGAGGTCGACCTTGCCGAAGGCGGCACCCAGCACATCCACACCGAACACCTGCTGCTGGCGGCCGGTTCGAAATCCGTGGAACTGCCCTTCCTGCCGGTGGGTGGCAATGTCATCTCCTCCACCGAAGCACTGGCGCCGAAGACACTGCCCAAGCGCCTGGCGGTGGTTGGCGGCGGCTATATCGGCCTGGAGCTGGGCATCGCGTACCGCAAGCTCGGCGTGGAAGTCACGGTGGTGGAGGCGCAGCCGCGCATCCTGCCGACCTATGACGAGGAACTGACCAGGCCAGCGGCCAATTCCCTGCGCAAGCTGGGCATCGAGCTGTACCTGGGCCACAGCGTGATGGGCCTGGAGCCGGACGGCAAAGGCCTGCGCGTGCAGGACGGCGCCGGTTCGCAGCGGGTGATCGAGACCGACCAGGTACTGGTCGCCGTCGGCCGCCACCCCAACACGACCGGCTGGAACCTCGACACCCTGCGCCTGGACATGAACGGCCGCGCCGTGCAGATCGACGACCAGTGCCGCACCTCCATGCGCGATGTCTGGGCCATCGGCGATATCGCCGGCGAGCCCATGCTGGCCCACCGCGCCATGGCCCAGGGCGAGATGGTCGCCGAGATCATCGCCGGCAAGCGCCGCGCCTTCGCTCCCACGGCGATCCCGGCGGTGTGCTTCACCGATCCGGAGGTGGTGGTGGTCGGGCTGTCACCGGAACAGGCCCAGGCCGCCGGCTACGAGGTCCTGACCGCGAGCTTCCCGTTCGCCGCCAACGGCCGCGCCATGACCCTGGAATCGAGCGACGGCTTCGTCCGCGTGGTGGCTCGCAAGGACAACCACCTGATCCTTGGCTGGCAGGCCGTGGGCAAGGCGGTCTCGGAGCTGTCCACGGCCTTCGTGCAGTCGCTGGAAATGGCCGCCTGCCTGGAAGACATCGCCGGCACCATCCACGCCCACCCAACCCTCGGCGAAGCGGTGCAGGAAGCAGCGCTGCGCGCGCTGGGGCATGCCTTGCACGTCTGAAGCCTGATCTCTCCAACTGGCCTGGCCTCCAGGCTTCCCCCTCCTGACCCGCCTTCTGGCGGGTCTTTTTTTGCCGGCGGCCCGGCGCTGGGCGGTTCGCGGGCATGGCCCACTTGTATGGCGTTAGGGTAGGAACCTGTCGGGGGTGGAGGGACAAGACCCGCTTCTGCAAGCCAGACGGTAGGAGACTTCCCACCCACGCGTTCACGACAAGCGCCGATAAGGAATCCATCGGACTGGGTAGCCCCCCAGACCGACGATACCGGCAAGCCTGCGCCACTGTGAGCCCCCGACAGGCAGTTCCATCTGCAGCGTCGGAGAGCCCCATGACAAGCCAGGTTGCGGTGATCGGAATTGATGTCGCCAAGGATTCGCTGGGTGTCTCCTACAGGGAGACTTGCGCTTGTGTAGGAGCGAGCCATGCCCGCGAACGGCGGACAACGTCCGCCGCAGAGTCCTCTGCCACGTCGAATCGATCGCGGACGGAGTTCGCCCCTACGCACGTGGTCGATCACCGCACGGATTGTGGCATCGCTCTCGCACGGCACTTTTCGCACGAAAGCATCAGATAGGAGCCATTACCCGGATTTTTGCC
Organism: Pseudomonas sp. PDM18; assembly: GCF_014852585.1. Classification (GTDB taxonomy): domain Bacteria; phylum Pseudomonadota; class Gammaproteobacteria; order Pseudomonadales; family Pseudomonadaceae; genus Pseudomonas. The sequence goes on from NZ_JACVBX010000006.1 coordinate 96,279, forward strand.
GTTTTAACCGAGGATATCGTGACACTAACCGTTGCTCTATTGTCGCATTGACCAAATTAACCATTTGGTACATTTTGCTCCTACAGGCCTTTCTCCTTTCGGCCATACAAAAACAACGGAGCCACCCTTCATGCCCCACACCCTGCTCGTGCTCAACGGGCCGAACCTCAACCTGCTCGGCACCCGTGAGCCCACCACCTATGGTCACGAAACCCTCGATGACATCGCTGCTCTCTGTCAGCAAGCCGGCGCCGAGCACGGCCTGGAAATCGAGTTCCGCCAGACCAACCATGAAGGCCAGCTGATCGACTGGATCCACCAGGCGCGCGGACGCTGTGCGGGCATCCTGATCAACCCGGCCGCCTGGACCCACACCTCGGTGGCTATCCGCGACGCGCTCGCCGCCGTGGAGCTGCCGGTGATCGAAGTGCACCTGTCCAACGTGCACAAGCGTGAGGAGTTCCGCCATCACTCGTTCGTCTCCGCCGTCGCCGTGGGCGTCATCGCCGGGCTGGGCAGCGACGGCTATCGCGCCGGCATCCAGCACTTCGCCAAGCTGCTGAAGGGGGGAGCGCCATGAACGACTACCGCACCGTGCTGGCCGGCCTGATCGGCGCCGGCATCCAAGCCTCGCGCACCCCCGCCCTGCACGAGCGCGAGGGCGATGCCCAGGGGCTGCGCTATCTCTACCGGCTGATCGACCTGGACACCCTCGGCGTCGATGCCGGCGCCCTGCCCGACCTGCTCGCCGCCGCCGAGCGCATGGGCTACACCGGGCTGAACATCACCTTCCCTTGCAAGCAGGCGGTGATTCCGCTGCTGCATGAGCTGTCCGACGAGGCGCGCGGCATCGGCGCGGTGAATACCGTGGTGCTCCGCGATGGCCAGCGCATCGGCCATAACACCGACTGCCTGGGCTTTGCCGAAGGCTTCCGGCGCAACCTCAGCGATGCACCGCGCGAGCGCGTGGTGCAACTGGGCGCTGGTGGCGCGGGCGCAGCGGTGGCCCACGCTCTGCTCAGCGAAGGCGTGCGGCAACTGACGATCTTCGAAGTGGATTCAGCTCGCGTCCAGGCGCTGGTGGACAACCTCAACGCGCATTTCGGCGGCCAGCGCGCGCGGATCGGACACGACCTCGCCGGCGCAGTCAGCGAGGCGGACGGTTTGGTCAACACCACGCCGGTGGGCATGGCCAAACTGCCCGGCGCGCCGCTGCCGCTGGAACTGCTGCACGCGGGCTTGTGGGTGGCGGAGATCATCTACTTCCCGCTGGAGACCGAACTGCTCCGGCACGCTCGCAGCCTCGGCTGTCGCACGCTGGATGGCGGCAACATGGCGGTGTTCCAGGCGGTGAAGGCTTTCGAGCTGTTCAGTGGCGTCGAGGCGGACGCCGAGCGGATGCTGGCGCATTTCGCCGCGATGTGATGTTGCAAGCGGACCATGCCCGCGATCCGCCGGCAAGGCCGGCGCAAGTCCGGGTTCGCGAGCAAGCTCGCTCCTACGAGGAGCAAAGGTGCCCGCCTGTAGGAGCGAGCTTGCTCGCGAACAGCCGCGCTCCAATTCGAACCGGCTTACGGCTGAATAAACCGCAACACCGCCTCGATGATCATGTCCTTGTGCCGCGCCTTGATCGCCGGGTCTTCCAGCTCAACCTGGAACAGCGAGCCGACGGTATGCCGGTTGGACACGCGATAGAAGCAGAACCCGCTGATCAGCATGTGTACGTCGATGGCCTGCAGGCCATCGCGGAACGCACCGCTGGCGGCGCCGCGCTGGAGGATGTCCTCGATGGTGCGCAGGATGTTGCTGTTCATCGAACGGATCGCCTCGGAGCCGGCGGCGAACTGACCGTAGTGGATGTTCTCGATGCTGACGATACGCACGAAATCGACGTTGCGATCATGGTGGTCGAAGGTGAAATCCACCAGCCGGCGCATCGCCTCCAGCGGGTCCAGCTCGGCCAGGTGCAGGCTCTGCTCGGTGCCACGGATATCACCGTAGAGCTTCTCCAGCACCGCCTGGTAGAGCTGCTCCTTGCTGCCGAAGTAGTAGTAGATCATCCGCTTCGAGGTGTTCATGCGCTCGGCGATGGCATCCACCCGCGCGCCGGAAAGGCCCTGCTGGACGAACTCGACGATGGCCGCCTGGAGGATGTCCTCGCGGGTCTTCTCCGGGTTGTTCTTGCGGCCCCGGCGAGCGGTTTCGGCGGGAGTCGGCTGGATAGCGCTGTCGGTCATGGCTCGGCATCGTCTGGCAGGCGCCAGGGGCGCCTGCTGTGTGAAGGGGTGCGCGGATTATGCGCGCCGGCACCCTTCGGAGGCAAAGCGCGGCAGGGCTAGACCTTGGGCCGACGCGTCGCCCCATTGCGCGCCTGGGCCATGGCCGCCAGGCGCACAGCGACATTGGCTGCGCCATAACCGGCATAGCCGCCGCGACGCTGGATGATCTCGAAGAAGAAGCGCTCCTCGAACGGTTCGGTGTATACGTGGAACAGTTCGCCGCCGCTGGCGTCGCGGTCGTAGAGCACGTTGAAGTAGGCCAGCTCGCTGAGGAACTCGTCATCGAAGTCGAAGCGCGCGGCGAGGTCGTCGTAGTAGTTGAGCGGGATCTCCAGCAGCGGCACTCCGGCGTCCTTCGCCCGCGCCACCTCGGCAAAGATGTCTTCGCAGGCGAAGGCGATGTGATGGACGCCGGAGCCGCGATAACTGGACAGCGCATGGGAGATGGCGGTGTTGCGATTCTCCGAGATATTCAGCGGCAACCGCACACTGCCGTTGGTGCTGCGCAGGGCGCGGCTCTTCACCAGGCCGTAGGGGTCGGGCAACACCACTTCGTCGTCGGCCTCGAAGTCGAACAGGCCCTTGTAGAACAGCACCCAGCTGTCCAGCCCGTCCGCCGGCAACGCCATGGCCATGTGGTCGATGCGCTGCAGCTGGCCGCTGGGTTTGGCCTCAGGGTCGAGGCGGAAGTCGATGTCATAAATGGTCTGTCCGGCGGCCCGCTCTTCCACCAGATAGATCAGACTTCCGTCCGGCGCGCGCACAGCGGGAATCTCCCGCTCGTTGGGGCCGACCAGCCCGCGATACGGCTGGCCCTTGTAGGCCTGCGCACGCTCCAGCGCACTGGCGGCGTCCCGCACGCGCAAGGCGGTAGCGCACAGCGACGGGCCGTGGGCCTCAAAGAAGCTGTGGGCGAAGGAATAGGGCTCGGCGTTGAGCACGATATTGATATCGCCCTGGCGCAACAGGCTCACCGCCTTGGAGCGGTGCTCGCCGGCGCGGGCGAAACCCAGGCGCTCCAGCCAGTTGCCCAGGCGCGCACCGAGGGCTTCGTCGACGGCAAATTCGAGAAACTCCACGCCATCCAGCTGGCTGGCCGTCGGCGGCGCGAAGAGGCAGTCGAGCTGCTCCTTGGGCGCGCCTTCGCTTTCCAGCCGGGCGCGCGTCTTTTCCTCGAGGAACAGCAGCGAGCGCAGTCCATCCGCGGCGTTGGCGCGGGGCGGCGCGGCACGGAACCCGTCGTTGAAGATTTCCAGCGACAGCGGGCCGCGATAGCCGCTCTTGAGGATCGGCGCGAGGAAGCCCGGCAGGTCGAACTCGCCCTGGCCGGGGAAGTTGCGGAAGTGCCGGCTCCACTCCAGCACGTCCATGGCCAGAATCGGTGCGTCGGCCATCTGCACGAAGAAGATCTTCTCCCCCGGAATCTGCGCGATCCCGGCCGGGTCGCCCTTAAGCGAGAGGGTGTGGAAGCTATCGAGGATCACGCCCAGCGCTGGGTGATTCACTTCGTGCACCAGGTCCCAGACTTGCTGCCAGGTGTTCACGTGGCGGCCCCAGGCCAGGGCTTCGTAGCCCACGCGCAGGCCACGGGCGCCGGCACGCTCGGCGGCCAGACCAAGGTCTTCGAGGAGGAATTCACGCTCGCCCAGCGAATCGGTGGCGACGTTGCTGCACATCAGCACCAGGTCGGTACCCAGCTCCTGCATCAGGTCGAACTTGCGCTCCAGGCGGTCGAGGTTGCGCGCCAGGCGATCGCGGCGGCAACCCTCGAAGTCACGGAACGGCTGGAACAGGGTGATCGCCAGCCCCAGACCCTCGCAGACGCGGCGCACGTCGCGCGGACTGCCGCCGTAATAGAGGAGATCGTTCTCGAAGATTTCCACGCCGTCAAAGCCGGCAGCGGCGATGGCTTCGAGCTTGTCCGGCAGGGTTCCGCTCAAGGAAACGGTGGCGATCGAACGATGCATTTCTTTGACTCCTGCCGGGCGTGCTGAGGGCTTGTTGGAATCGGTCTCCGGCTGAGTCTGATTATTCTGGCGGTCCGGGTTGCCGGCAATTTAAAGTGTACTAACTGGTTAGTTTTGTGTTCGATTACCGAACCAAAGGCCGTTTATCGAATTGACGCTGTTCCGGCCGCTGATCAAGATTTAGCCACGTCGACGCAATCCGGCTGGCCGGGGATCTGCCTCAATCCCCGGCGAACTGACAGCCGCTGCGAGATGGCCTGTGTGTCATCCATAACAATTTCAAGAACGGGTAAATGCTCATGTACATCCTCCACCCTCTCCTCGCCGCCGCCATTTCCCATCTGCAAAGCACTCTGGCCCATCCGATGCCTGGGCGGTGCAGCCTACACGGACGCCATCGCGCGCACTGATTTTCGCCAGCCACCGCACGTCCTTGTGTCAGTCAACGCCGATAAGCGGCGGACCACGCGCAACGGCTGCGGCACGACAATAATTCCTGAGGCTGCGCGTCAGCCCGATAACGGATGGCTCCGATCATGATCCACACGCAATCCGCTCCCCTCGCCGCGGTCGCCCCGCATGGTTCTTCCTTCTTCGGCAAGGTGCGTGGCGCCATGGCCGTCGGCAAGGTGCGCTGGGGCATGCTCGCCCTGGTGTTCTTCGCCACCACCCTGAACTACATCGACCGCGCCGCGCTGGGCGTGATGCAGCCGGTGCTCGCCGAGAAGATGGCCTGGACGGCCATGGACTACGCCAACATCAACTTCTGGTTCCAGGTCGGCTATGCCATCGGCTTCGTGCTGCAGGGCCGGCTGATCGACCGCATCGGCGTGAAGCGCGCGTTCTTCTTCGCCGTGCTGCTGTGGAGCTTTGCCACCGGCGCCCACGGCCTGGCCAGTTCAGCAGCCGGCTTCATGGTCTGCCGCTTCATCCTCGGGCTTACGGAAGCGGCCAACTACCCGGCCTGCGTGAAGACCACGCGCCTGTGGTTCCCCGCCGGCGAGCGGGCCATGGCCACCGGCATCTTCAACGCCGGCACCAACGTCGGCGCCATGGTCACCCCCGCGCTGCTGCCGCTGATCCTCGCGGCCTGGGGCTGGCAGGCGGCGTTCCTGTGCATGAGTGCGCTGGGCTTCGTCTGGGTGGTGCTGTGGAGCCTGAAGTACTTCAATCCCGAAGAACACCCGACGGTGAAGCAGAGTGAACTGGATTACATCCAGGAAGCCGCAGAACCGCCGGCCGAGCGCGTGCCCTTTTCCGTCATTCTGCGCATGCGCGGCACCTGGGCCTTCGCAGTGGCCCTTTCGCTGACCGCCCCGGTGTTCTGGTTCTATCTCTACTGGCTGCCGCCCTTTCTCAACCAGCAATATGGCCTGGGTATCAGCGTAACCCAAATGGGCATCCCGCTGATGCTGATCTGGCTGACCGCGGATTTCGGCAGCATCGGCGGCGGCATCCTCTCGTCCTGGCTGATCGGCCGCGGCATGAAGCCGATCAACGCGCGCCTACTGTCAATGTTCATCTGCGCCTGCGCGATCATCGGCGTGGTTTTCGCCGCCAAGGCCAGCGGCCTGTGGATCGCCGTGGCTGCCATCGCTTTGGGTGTAGGGGCGCACCAGGCCTGGACGGCGAACATCTGGAGCCTGGTGATGGACTACACGCCCAAGCACATGATGAGCACGGTGTTTGGCTTCGGCGGCATGTGCGCGGCGATTGGCGGCATGTTCATGACTCAGATCGTCGGCTACATCCTCACCGTCACCCACAACAACTATGCGGTGCTGTTCACCATCATCCCCACCATGTACTTCCTGGCCCTGGCCTGGATGTACTTCATGGCCCCGCGCAAGGTGCCCGGCGCGCCGGAGTGAGGCTGACGCTGTAATGAAGAACCCCGCCAATCGGCGGGGTTCTTCGTCCTGCGCTCACTGCTTCAGCGGCGTCAGCACCGGCGCCTTCTCATCCAGCAGCATCCACACCAGCAGCTTCGCCGGCTTTTCGTTGCTGGCGTTGCGCGAGACCAGGTGCGGCGTGTTCGGCGCTTCGTACCAGGACTGGCCGGCCTGGTAGGTCACCGGCTTCTGCCCCTCCAGCTGGGAGATCACCGCGCCTTCGAGCACGTAGGCGAACACCGAACCGCTGTGCACATGGGCGCCGGAGGACTGCCCGGGCGCATAGGAGACCATGATCATCAGCCCCTTCTTGCCCGCAGCGTCGGGCAGCCTGTGCTCCTGCTGAACCTCGATCTTTTCCTGGGTGGCGTCGTGGGCGAAGAGCGGCAGGCTCAGGGCCAAGCCAAGGCCGGCGAGGAGGCATTTCAGCGAAGTGGTGGCAGGCATGGCGGCGTTCTCGACAGTGGGAAGATGAGTCCACGCTACGCCCGGCGGCCAGGAGGCCCAATAGCCAATTCGGCAGAAGTTCGAGGGGCCATTGGCGGTTACCGGCTGCTTTGTGCCAATCGGGCCGCGCAGCGGCCACAAAAAAGCCCCGCACGCTGGCGGGGCTTTCGCGGCGCAGCGGCAGATCAGCCCAACAATGCACTCAGGTCCAGCATTCCATCCTTGCGCGGCGGGCACCAGTAGTAGCCGCCGGTCAGCGGCCGGCTGAAGCGGTACAAGGCGTCGGTGATGCCGTCTTCCAGCCCGCTCATGCGGCGCAGTTGCACTTCGAAGGCATCCAGGGTGCAGCCGAAGGCGAGGAACATCAGCCCGGCGTCCTGCCCCTGGGTCCAGGGCATGGAGCGGCGCACGATGAAGGCTTCGGGTTCGAAGCTTTCCTGGGCGGTGCGCTTGACGTGGGCGGATTCCGGCGCGTCGTCCAGTTCCTCGTTGTCGCTCAGGCGACGGCCCATGATGTCGTCGCGCTCGTGCTGCGGCAGCGCCGCGAAATCCTGCAGTTGGTGACGCCACTGCTGGATCGCGGCGAAGCTGCCGCCGGCCAGGCCTGCACCACCTTCGACGATGGCCGCGGCGATGGCATCATCGTCCTGCGGGTTCTCAGTGCCATCCTCGTAGCCGGTCAGGTCGTGGCCGCTGCCATGGCGGAAGGCCTCGGTCAGGCCACCCAGCTCCAGCGCCGGCGCCAGCAGGGACTGGACTTGCTGGGTGCGCAGAAGCAGTTCGCCGCGCTCATCACCGCGCAGCCAGACCCACAGTGCATGCGGGGTGGACGGGTTGTCGACGCCCACGCCGGAGATCGCCGGAAACTCGCGAAGCCCCTCGATGCGGCGGCCCAGCGCACGCACCAGCGACTCGCCGAAGCCGACCACCGCGCGCTCGCCATCGGCGAACTGCATCAGGCGTTCCAGCGCGGCGGGCAGATCCTGCAGCGACTTCAGATCGAAGAACAGGTGGCGGGCGTGGGCGGGAACCGGGGTGGCGAGAATGCCGGGCTGGTAAAGGCTCATGACAGCGTCCTTGAACGAAAGAGCGGCGATTCTAATCGCGCCGCGCGTGAATCCAAACCGCTCTGTATCAAGGACTTGGCGATCAGTTCGCCGATCTGTCGAGCCTGCGCTTGTGCCGATGCCGCCCGTAGCGCCACACCGCCAGGCCGCCGAACACCAGCAGCACCGCGACGAACACCGGCAAACGGTACGGCCGCAGGTTGCCCAGCCATTGTTCCAGCAACTCGCCGGCCCAGTATCCGGCGCTGGCGAACAGCAGCGCCCAGCACAAGGCGCCGAGCAGGTTGATCAGCAGGAAACGCAGCGGCCCTACCCGGCTCGCCCCGATCAACAGCGGCCCGGCCAGGCGCATGCCGTAGAGAAAGCGCACCGCGAAGATCGACAGGTGCGGATAACGCTCGATCAATCCGGTGACCCGCTCGATGGCCAGGCCGCGCCTTTGCAGCCAAGGCACCGCGCGATCCCCAGCACGGCGGCCGATCCAGAAGAGCAGTTGGTCGCCCAGGGTCCCCGCCAGCGTCGCCCAGAACACCACCGGGGTGAAGCCGAGCAGCCCCTGGTGCGCCGCGATGCCCGCGAGCAGCAGCATCGATTCGCCTTCGAGCAGGCAACCGAGGAACAGCACCGGATAGCCGTAGCTGGAAAGCAGTTGGGCGAGGTCGAGATGCTCGAACATGAAGGTCCTTCGAAGGCATGCCGTGCCAAGAGCCTAGCGGCTTGGCGGATGTTCTGCTTATCGAACAATGACTGTAAAAAATAAACGACTAACTGGTCAGTCAGGATCGTTAGCAACCAATCAAATCAATCCTTTAACTACGCCATTCGTCTTGAGATGTAATTTTTTTCGCTCATGAGCAATTCAAGTGTTTGACATATTTGACGGATTTGGCAGACTGCGGCCCGTTGTCGCAACTGGTTACGTTTTTCCGGCTCCCACTGCCTGGGGCACCGGATGACCTTGGCCGCGCAACCCAACAAAAACAACTTTGTCAGTCGTGGCCCACCTGCCCGAGCTTCGTCTCGGCGGTACGGTTCCCGGCGAGCCAACGGAACGAACAAATGCTGATCTGGTTTGTAGCGGTGTATCTGGTGATCACCGTAGCTGTCGGTTTCTACGCCACCACCCGCGTGCACAACTCCTCGGACTATGCCGCCGCTGGCCGGAGCATGTCCTTCCCCCTCGTCGTGACCATGGTGTTCGCCACCTGGTTCGGCTCCGAAGCCGTGCTGGGCATTCCGGCCACCTTCCTCGAAGAAGGCTTCGCCGGGATCATCGAAGACCCCTTCGGCTCCTTCGGCTGCCTGATGCTGGTCGGCGTCGTCTTCGCCCGCCCGCTGTACCGCCTCAACTTGCTCACCATCGGTGACTTCTTCCGCAAGCGCTTCGGCCAGCACGTGGAAATCTTCACCAGTCTGGTGATCATCATCTCCTACATGGGCTGGGTCGCCGCGCAGATCACCGCGCTGGGCGTGGTCTTCAGCGTGCTCTCCGACGGTGGCCTGACCACCACCCAGGGCATGATCATCGGTACCGTCATCGTCCTGCTGCACACCCTGTTCGGCGGTATGTGGTCCGTTGCGCTGACTGACTTCCTGCAGATGATCATCATCGTCTGCGGCCTGTTCTACCTGGTCTGGCTCATCGGCGACATGGCCGGCGGCCCGGTCAACGTGATCAGCCACGCCGCCAGCGAAGGCAAGTTCACCTTCCTGCACGGCACCTCGGCCAAGGACATCGTCGCCTTCCTCGGCGCCGCGGTGACCATGATGTTCGGCTCCATCCCGCAGCAGGACGTGTATGCCCGCGTGATGTCGGCCAAGACCGAGAAGATCGCCCAGCGCGCCACCATGACCGGTGCCTGCTGCTACCTGGTCTTCTGCATGCTGCCGATCTTCCTGATCTACGCCGCCTCGATGATCGAGCCGGAGATGGTCAAGCACTGGCTGGCCGAAGACTCCCAGCAGATCCTGCCGCACCTGATCCTGGAACGTACCCCGCTGTTCGCCCAGATCATGTTCTTCGGCGCGCTGCTCTCGGCCATCATGTCCTCCGCCTCGGGCGCCCTGCTGGCCCCATCGGTGACCCTGACCGAGAACATCGTCAAGCACTTCCTGCCCAACATGAACGACCGCCAGGCCCTGCTGGCCATGCGTTGCAGCGTACTGGCGATGACCGTCGCCACCTGCCTGTTCGCCCTGCTGTCCAACGCCAGCATCTACGAGATGGTCGGCAACGCCTACAAGGTGACCCTGGTCGCCGCCGTGGTGCCGCTGTTCTTCGGCCTGTTCTGGAAGCGCGCGACCACCCAGGGCGCCCTCACTGCCATCGCCTGCGGCCTGATCGGCTGGGTATCGCTGGAGCTGGGCTACCAGGAAGGCGACTTCTGGCCGCCGCAGCTGGTCGGCCTGATCTGCAGCGCCATCGGCATGATCGTCGGCTCCCTGGCTCCGCAGTTCAGCCAGCACCGTGGCGAGAGCGTGTCGGAGATGGCCGCCGCGGCCGCTACCAACTGATCGCGCAATAGATGAAGAAAAAGCCCCGCCTTGTGCGGGGCTTTTTTTGTGGTGATCTGGCTGAGCGTTAAGACGTGGTTTTTCGTGGGAGCGGACCTTGCCCGTGAAATCCTCCGCGGCGTACTGCTGGACCGTGGGTTTCCCACGTAACACGTAGGGCGCATAACCCGGAACGGGTTATCCGCCTATGTCACCGCGGCGGATAACGCTGGCGCGTTATCCGCCCTACGATCCTGTGCGAGCGAGCTTGCGCGCGAACGCTCTAATCCGACTGCCCCGCTACGGTAGTCATGCTCTTGCCATCCACCCGCCGCACCGGCAGGGACTCGGGGTCGAATCCGTCGATGCAGCAGGCATTCACGCTGAGCATCGCCGGGTTGCTGCGGCGCTGGTGATAGACGTAGATGCCGCACGTCCCGCAGAAATAATGCAGCGCGACACCGCTGTTCCAGCGATACAGACGCAAGCCCTGGTCGCCGCGGGTCAGGCGGAAGCTGTCCTTCGGCACGGTGGCCATCAGGGCGTTGCGCTTGCCACACAACGAGCAGTCGCAGCGCACCAGTTCGTCGAGTTCCGCGTCGAAGGCGAAGGCCACCGCGCCGCAGTGGCAGGTGCCGGTGTAATGCATGGCTGAATACTCCTTGATGGATATTCCCAGCGTAGCCGGCCAGGCAATTCGTGACTCCAGATCAACTATCCTTTGTCGTTACCCTCGTTTTTCTCAAGGGCCGACTTCCGGACAATGCCTCCCATCGCATCCCATTCGTCCGGAGCCCCACACCATGCCCCTTGCACTCCTGGCATTGACGCTTAGCGCCTTCGCCATCGGCACGACGGAGTTCGTCATCGTCGGCCTGATTCCAACCATCGCCACCGACCTCGGCGTCACCCTGCCCTCCGCAGGCCTGCTGGTCAGCCTCTACGCCCTGAGCGTCGCCATCGGCGCGCCGCTGCTCACCGCCATGACCGGGCGCATCCCGCGCAAGGCGTTGCTGGTCGGCCTGATGGCGCTGTTCACCGTCGGCAACCTGGTGGCCTGGCAGGCGCCCAGCTACGAATCGCTGATCATCGCGCGCATCCTTACCGGTCTCGCCCACGGCGTGTTCTTCTCGGTCGGCTCGATCATCGCCACCAACCTGGTGAGCAAGGACAGGGCCGCCAGCGCCATCGCCACCATGTTCAGCGGCATGACCGTCGCCTTCGTCACCGGTATCCCGCTGGGCACCTTCATCGGCCAGCACCTGGGCTGGCGCGTGACCTTCCTGGTGGTCGCCGCCTTCGGCGTGGTCGCCCTGCTCGGCAGCCTGCTGTTCGTGCCTAAGAACATCCAGCACACCCCGCCGGCGCCGCTACTGCGCCAGGCCCGCGTGCTGCTGCAACCGCGTCTGCTGCTGGTCTATGCGATGACTGCCGTGGGCTACGGCGGCTCGCTGATCGCCTTCACCTTCCTCGCGCCGATCCTCCAGGACCTGGCCGGCTTCAGTCCGAACATGGTCGGCGCGGTACTCCTGGCCTACGGTGTCTCGGTGGCCATCGGCAATATCTGGGGCGGCCGCCTGGCCGACAAGCGCGGCCCGGTCAGCGCACTGAAGATCATCTTCGGCCTGCTGGCTTCGGTTCTGCTGGTGCTGACCTTCACCGCCGGCAACCCGTGGCTGGTGGTACTGACGGTGCTGGCCTGGGGCGCAGTCGCCTTCGGCAACGTGCCCGGTCTGCAGGTGTATGTCGTGCAGCAGGCCGAGCGCGTGGCGCCGGATGCCGTAGACGTCGCCGCCGGCTTCAACATCGCCGCATTCAACCTCGGCGTGGCCGGCGGATCCTGGGCGGGCGGCCTGGTCGTCAGCCACCTGGGCCTGGGTCATACGCCCTGGATCGCCGCCGTCGTCACCCTCGCCGCCTTCGGCCTGACCGCCCTGAGTGGTCGTCTGGACCGCAGCAATTCCATGGAACCCGCCGCCCCTGGCGCGGTTCCCACTCACTGATCGACCAAGGAGACTTCCCATGAGCGTTCCCGCATTCGGCCTCGGCACCTTCCGCCTCAAGGGCCAGACCGTCATCGACTCCATCCGCACCGCACTGGACCTGGGCTACCGCGCCATCGACACCGCGCAGATCTACGGCAACGAAGCCGATGTCGGCGAGGCCATCGCAGGTGCCAAGGTCAAGCGTGACGAGCTGTACCTGACCACCAAGATCTGGACCGAGAACTACGCCGCCGACAAGCTGATCCCCAGCCTCAAGGACAGCCTGCACAAGCTGCGTACCGACCGCGTCGAGCTGACCCTGATCCACTGGCCGTCGCCCAAGGGCGAAGTGCCGGTCGCCGAGTTCATGGGCGCCTTGGCCGAAGCCAAGGCCCAGGGTCTCACTGGCGAAATCGGCGTCTCCAACTTCACCATCGCGCTGATGCAGGAAGCCATTGCCGCCGTGGGCGCCGGCCAGATCGCCACCAACCAGGTCGAGCTGCACCCCTACCTGCAGAACCGCAAGGTAGTGGATTTTGCCCGCAGCCAGGGCATCCACATCACCTCCTACATGACCCTGGGCTACGGCAAGGTGCTGGGCGACGAGGCGATCATCGAGATCGCCAAGCGCCACGGCGTCACCCCGGCGCAGGTCACCCTGGCCTGGGCCATGCAGCTGGGCTACTCGGTGATCCCGTCGTCGACCAAGCGCGAGAACCTCGAAGGCAACCTGCGTGCCGTGGACCTGCGCCTGACCGACGCCGACATGGCCGCCATCGCCGCACTGGAGCGCAACGAACGCATCACCAGCCCGGAAAGCCTGGCCCCGGCCTGGGATTGATCCGCCGCTGACCGACAGCCGCCCCACCGAGGGCGGCTTTCCCGTTTCCAAGGAGTCTTCATGAGCGCTATCACTGCAGATTATGCCGCCTGGACCTGGACGCCCGGCGCCGGCCTCGATGGCCTGAAACAGGTGCGCCTGCCGATTCCGCAGCCCGGTCCGGACGAGGTAATGGTGGCCAACACCGCTATCGCGCTGAATCCGGTGGACTGGAAGATGATCGACTGGGGCCGCGACGACTGGCAGCAAGGCCAGGTACCTGGCGTGGATGGTGTCGGCATCGTCATTGCGGTGGGCAGCGAAGTGAACCTGCGCGCCGGCGCCCGCGTCGCCTACCACCAGGCGCTGACCCGTGGCGGCAGCTTTGCCGAGTACACCCTGCTGCGCGCCCGTGCTGTCTACCCGGTGCCCGATTCGCTGGACGACGCCACCGCCGCCAGCCTGCCCTGCCCCGGCCTCACGGCCTGGCAAGCACTGAATAAGCTGCCGGCCTGCAACCACCGCGATGTGCTGGTGACCGGCGCCGGTGGTGCGGTCGGCTATCTGCTCGCGCAACTGGCGCTGCAACGTGGGCTGCGCGTGTGGGTGACCGCGGCGCCGAAACACCGCGAACACCTGCTGCAACTGGGTATCGCCGGGGTCTTCGACTACCGCGACGGGCAGTGGTCCCAGCACCTGCGCGAAGCCCTCGGCCCGCGCCGCCTGCAGGGCATCTTCGATACCGTCAGCGGCAACCACGCCGCCAGCCTCGCCCCGCTGCTGGGCTACAACGGCCACCTGGTGTGCATTCAGGACCGCCAGGAAAACGCTCCGCTGCCAGCCTTCAGCACTGCCATCTCGCTGCACGAAGTGGCGCTCAACAGCATCCATGCCCACGGCGAAGCGCTGGACTGGCAGGAGCTGCACCAGGCGGCAGCGAGCCTGATGCAGGGCGTCGCCAGCGGCCAGTTGCAGGCGCCAGCGAAGCAGTTGTTCGACTTCGCCGAACTGCCCGAAGCGCTGCGGCGCTTGAAGTCCGGCGAAGGCAGCGGTAAATGGATCAGTCTGCTGCCGGCGCCGATGGTCGTTGCCTGACCAGAGCGCTGCGGGCGAAAGCGGAACTCCCATTTCGCAGGACGAACACGTCCTACAAAGACACTCCCCGGGCAAACACACAGGAGAACAACATGGATCTGGGCATCAAGGGCCGCTGGGCCGTGGTCTGCGCCGCCAGCAAGGGGCTGGGCAAGGGTTGCGCCGTGGCGTTGGCCCGCGAGGGCGTGAACCTGGCGATCAACGCCCGCGACGTCGATACCCTCGCCGCTACCGCCGCCGAGCTGCGCCAACTGGGCGTGGAAGTGCGCGAAGTGGCCGGCGACATCAGCCAGCCGGAGGTGCGTGCCGCGCTGCTCGCCGCCTGCCCGCAGGTGGACATCCTGGTGAACAATGCCGGCGGCCCGCCACCCGGCGATTTCCGCGACTGGGAGCGCGAGGACTGGCTGCGCGCCCTTGAGCTGAACATGCTCACGCCCATCGAGCTGATCAAGGCCACCATCGATGGCATGGCCGAGCGCGGCTTCGGGCGCATCGTCAACATCACCTCCGGCGCAGTGAAGGCGCCCATCGACGTGCTCGGCCTGTCCAACGGCGCGCGCAGCGGCCTGACCGGCTTCGTCGCCGGCCTCGCCCGCCAGCCGCGGGTGGCCGGCCATAACGTGACCATCAACGGCCTGCTGCCCGGCTCCTTCAATACCGACCGCCTGCGCAGCGGCCTCCATCGCGCGGCACAACTGAGCGGGCGCGACGAAGGCGAACTGGTGGAAGCCGAAAAACGGGCAATCCCCGCCGGGCGATTCGGCACTGCCGAGGAGTTCGGCACCTTCTGCGCCTTCCTCTGCAGCGCCCACGCCGGCTACCTGACCGGGCAAAACCTGCTGCTCGATGGCGGCGCCTATCCCGGCACCTTCTGATACCTCCGGGATCTGAACGCTTTTCGTAGGAGCGAGGGGGACGCCTGGTTCTTGCTCGCGAACCGGCCCCGCTGCGATGTGGTTCGCGAGCAAGCCCGCTCCTACAGTCACCCCGCCAAACCCTACAATCACCCCGCCGCTCTCGAACAGGCCTGCCGATGAAAGCCCACTCCGACGAACTCAAGACCTTCGCCACGGTGATCGACTGCGGCTCCATCACTGCCGCCGCCGAACAGCTGGGGCTCACGCCCTCGGCAGTGAGCCGGGCGTTGTCGAAGCTGGAGGAAAAGCTCGGCACCACCCTGCTCAACCGCACCACCCGGCGCATGAAGCTGACCGAGGAAGGCGAATTCTTCCTGGAGAACGCCCGCCACATCCTCGAACAGATGGACGCCCTGGAAGAGCGCCTGGCCCTGCGCCAGCAATCCCCGGCCGGGCGTCTACGGATCAACGCGGCGTCGCCCTTCATGCTGCACGCCGTGGTGCCACATATCGGCGCCTTCCGCGAGCGCTACCCGGACATCGAGCTGCAGCTCAACACCAACGACCTGAACATCGACTTGCTGGAGCAGAGTACCGACATCGCCATCCGCATCGGCCACCTCGCCGACTCCAGCCTGCACGCCCGTCCGCTGGGCAGCAGTCAGCTGAACCTGCTCGCTGCTCCCGAATACCTCGAGCGCCACGGCGCTCCGTCCGACCTGGAAGAACTGCTCGGCCACTCCCTGCTGGGCTTCACCCAGCCCGAGGCGCTGAACGTCTGGCCGATCCGCCACGCTGGCGGCGACACCCTCACGGTTACCCCGTCGCTGTCCGCCTCCAGCGGCGAAACCCTGCGCCAGCTCGCCATCGGCGGCCAGGGCATCGCCTGCCTCGCCAGCTTCATGACCTGCGACGACATCCGTGCCGGGCGCCTGGTGCGCGTATTGCCGGAGATGACCAGCGAACGCCGCCAGCCCATCCACGCGGTGTACTACCGCAACTCGCAGCTGGCGCTGCGCATCCAGTGCTTCCTCGACTTCATCCAGGAGCGTCTGGCGCAGTCGCTGCACGCCACCGGTTAAACCAAGAAATTTCCCACAGCCGGAAAACCTCGACCACACTCAACAGGGTTCGCGACGCTCCACCGAAGGGGCGTCTTCCCGCCGTGATCGAGGGCCTGGCATGTCACCCATGCTGTTGTACCTGCGCGCCATCATTCATCCTGGCCGCGATACCCTGCTGTTCGCCCTGCGCACCGTGCTCGCGGGGCTCCTGACGCTGTACCTGGCTTTCCTGCTAGACCTCGACCAGCCCAAATGGGCGACCATGACGGTGGTGATCATCAGCACCCCACTGGCCGGCATGACCCTGCAGAAAAGCTTCGCCCAGGTGATCGGCACCACCATCGGCGCCATGGTCGCGGTGGCGATCATGGCGCTGTTCCCGCAGGCGCCGTTGCCCTTCATCGTCACCCTGGCGCTGTGGCTGGCGCTCTGCACCGCCGGCGGCACCCTGATGCGCTTCACTTACTCCCACGCCTTCGTCCTCAGCGGTTTCACCGCAGTGATAGTCGCGTTGCTGGCCCAGCCGGCGCCCGAATCCACCTACACCCTGGCCATCACCCGCGTCACCGAAACCCTGCTCGGCGTTGCCTGCGTGACCCTGGTCAGCCTGTTCTTCGCCCGTCCGCAGAGCGTGGCGCGCGGCTATTTCGCCAAGGTTGACCAGTTGATCCGACTGATTGCCGTGCACGCTGCCGCGGTGATCCGTGGCGAGGAGCTGGAGGAGGACTTCCAGCAGCGGCAGAAGCAGCTGCTGGGCGAGATTGCCGCCCTGGAAATGCTGCGCCGCCACCTGTATTTCGATGCCCCGCGCCTGCGCGGTGCCGACGAACTGGTGCAACAGTTGGCTAACCAGCTGGTGCTGATGACTTCACGGCTGGCCATCCTGCGGCGCCAGCGCAAACTGATCGAAGCGCGCTTGAGCGGCCCGCTGCCCGAGTCCGTGCGGCGTCTGCGCGAGGATGAACTGGCCTGCCTCGCCGAGCTTGCCGAGTTCGGCCGTGATCTGCCCAACGCTACCCGCAAACGCATCACCCAACTGCGTCAGCGCTTCGACGCCGCCGCGCGGCAGGCGGAGGAACTGGCAGACGGCCTGCCCACTTCGCTGCGCTCCCTGGCCTGGGCGTTGCGCTTCGAGCAGGCGCGGCTGATGCAGCAGCTGGACGAGATGATCGAGCTGAGCGAGGCGATCCAGGAAGGCCGCCCCGGCAGCAGTTCCTATCCGCAGAGCCAGGCCCATGCGCTGCACCTGGACTTTCATCTCGCCGCGATGAACGCCACACGTGCCTTC
This sequence comes from Pseudomonas sp. PDM18, assembly GCF_014852585.1. Lineage (GTDB taxonomy): Bacteria > Pseudomonadota > Gammaproteobacteria > Pseudomonadales > Pseudomonadaceae > Pseudomonas. The sequence goes on from NZ_JACVBX010000006.1 coordinate 113,533, forward strand.
GTCGCACTGTGCTGCGCCGGCTGGATATGGATCGAGACCGCTTGGGACGGCGCTCGCGCCGGAATGATCCTGATCGGTATTCTCTGCTCCCTGCTAGCCACCTTCCCGCGCCCGCTGATGGCCAGCCTGGCCTACATGCGCGGGCTGGCCATGGCGCTGGTGGCGGCGGCGCTGCTGCAGTTCCTGCTGCTGCCCAGCGTGGGTGACTTCGAGATGCTCGCGCTGTTCCTCACACCGCTGCTGTACGTGATCGCGGTGGGTCTGGCCAACCCGCAGACCGCCGGGATCGGCATCGGCCTGGGGTTGTCTACTTTCCTGCTGGTCGGCCCGCAAAACCAGGGCGCGTGGATCAACACCTCGCTGCAATGGTTCGAGTTCGCCGGCGGTTACGTCAGCGCCGGTGTGCTGGCGTTGCTGGTGTACGCCTGGGTGTTCCCCTTCGACGCCGATGCCCGCCTGCGCCGTCAATCGCGCCGCACTCGCGCCGAGGTACGCTCGGTGCTGCTGTCCAAGCCCAGCGAGGCGCGCCGCTTCCTGTTCGAGAGCCGAATGGTGGATCGCCTGGCGATCATGCTCGGATTACTGCCGGCGGCGCGCGACAGCCACTCCGGCGAGCGTTTCCAGTGCAGCCTGGCGAGCATGACCCTGGGCGTCGTGCTGCACCAACTGCGCCGCGAGAGCCTGAATCCCAACGGTCTGCCGCAAGCCCTGCGCGAGCGCCTGTCACTGCTGCTGGATGAACTCGCCGCCTGCCTCGATCAGCCGCCTGCCGCACCCCTGCACCGGGTATTGCCGGCCATGCGCGAGCTGGGCAACGAGCTGGACGAATTGCAAGGACATGGCAACTACCCCAGCGGCGATGCCATGCGCCCGGTATTCGTCAGCGGCGTGGCACTGCTGGTAGCTGCCGACCTGCTCGAACGCTTCCGTGACCTCTACGGCGAATCCGCCGCCCTCCACGATGGCCATGGGGAAGCCGCGCTGCATGCCCGTTGATATCGAACTGGGCGGCGTCTATCTGCCGCCGCTGGCCCAGGCGCTGCTGCTGGCCCTGCCGATCTTCCTGCTGCTGGACTGGAGCCTGCGCCGCCTTGGCGTCCTGCGCCTGGTCTGGCATGAGGCGCTGTTCGAAGGCGCGCTCTATGCCTGCATCTGCGCGGGCCTGATCCTGCTCATGGGAGCCCTGCACTGAATGGCCAGCCTGCGCAAAATCGTCCCGCCACTGATCACCCTGGCGGTGGTCGCGCTCGCACTTATCCTCGGCTACTTCGCCTGGACCTACTACACCCGTGCGCCCTGGACCCGCGACGCGCGGGTACGCGCCGACGTGGTGACGCTCTCGGCGGACGTCACCGGGCGTATCGTCGAGCTGCGGGTGAAGGACAACCAGCACGTCAGCAAGGGCGAGCTGCTGCTGACCATCGACCCGGCGCGCTACGAACTGGCGGTGCTGCACGCCGACCGCGCGGTGGAGGTTGCCCGCGCTGCGCTCGGCCAGTCCCAGGCAGCCATCGCCGCCAACCAGGCGCTGTTGCAGCAGCGCCATAGCGAGGAAGTCCGCCGCCGGGCCCTGAAGGCGCGCTCGGCGATCTCCAACGAGGAATGGGAGAAAGCCCAGACCGACGTCACTGTGGCCGAGGCGCAGTTGCTGCGCGAACAGGCCAACCTGGGTCTGGCGCAAGCCAACGTGGCCCTGTCCGAAGCTGCGCAGAAGCAGGCACGCCTGGACCTGGAGCGAACCCAGGTGGTGGCACCGGTGAACGGCTACGTGACCAACCTGCTGACTCGTGCCGGCGACTACGCCACCGCAGGCCATTCACTGGTGGCGCTGGTGGACAGTGATTCCTTCTATGTCAGCGGCTACTTCGAGGAAACCAAGCTGCCGCGCATCCGCGAAGGTGACCGGGTAGATGTGCAACTGATGAGCGGCGAGCGCTTCGACGGCCGCGTCGAGAGCATCGCCTTTGCCATCACCGACCGGGAGAATGTCGCCGGCGCGCGCCTGCTGGCCAACATCAACCCGAGCTACACTTGGGTGAAGCTCGCCCAGCGCATCCCCGTGCGCATCGCCATCGCCGCGGATTACCAGAGTCGCGCCCGCCTACGCGCAGGCACCACGGCCACCGTCAGCGTAATGGACAGCAACAATACCGAAGACCTTCGATAGGCTCGCTGCGGAACTTTAATCACCGTCTCGTCATCAATCGATCGTGTGATTGTCACCTTGCCGGGTGCAGCATGCATGCGCCCAGCCTCCCGCAATCCCGCGCGGACGCCCCGCCCGAGGATCGCCCTTGCCCCGCACTACCCTGTTCGCCGCCGCCCTCCTGGCCTGCACCACCTTCGCCCTGGTCGCCTGGCGTTCGTTGCCATCGCCACTTGAGGAGGTGCCGAGCAGCAGCCTGTTCGCGCAAAACTGGGCCCGCGGCGGGGTCGTCCTGCTGGTACGCCATATGGAACGTTGCGACCGCTCCGCCGCCGAATGCCTGGGCGCCGCCGACGGCATCACCTCCCGCGCCGCCGCCCTGGCACAGAGCATGGGCGACAGCATCGCCCGCCTGGGCCTGACTGCCACTGACATCTACAGCAGCCCGGCCAACCGCACCGTGCAGACCGCCGACCTGATGTTCGACCGCAACGTGGTGCGCCAGGACTGGCTGCTCACCTGCAAGGACGGTGACCTTGCCGAGCAGATCCGCCAGCACAAGGCCGCGCACCGCAATCTGGTGCTGGTCACCCACAGCGAATGCTTCGACCTCCTGCGCGAGAACCTGAAGGTCCGCGAGACCGATACCCCCGAGTACGGCAGCGCCCTGGTGCTGTTCGATGAGAGCGAACCGAAGCTGCGCATCGCCGGCGAAGTCGAGACCGATGAGTGGCTGAAGCTGGTGGATTCGCACAACCCGAGCTGAGGGCGCTGCCAGAAAGCGCTTTCTGTGCCATCTTCTTGCGATCGTTCCAAGGAGAGGCTCGATGCCCGCCCTGCTCACCACCCACCCGCTGTTCGCCGCCCCCGTCCTGCTGCTGATCGACCTGCTGCTCTGGCGGCTGGTCGGACCGGCCCATCCGCACTGGCGGCTGGCCGCGCGCATTTTGTGTTTCCTGCTGTTCAGCCTGCTGCTGTTCAACGCCGGGATGAACCCGCTGCGCGCCGCGCCCTGGCCGGACGACCTGCCCAGCCACATGGTCGCCACCGCCGTACAGATCTTCTGGTGGCTGTTCGCCGCGCGCTGCCTGACCGTGGTGCTGGGCTTCCTGCTGGTGCAACGCATCGGCCACGGCGGGCGGCTGCTGCAAGACGTGGTCGGCGCGCTGATCTTCCTGGTCGCCATCATCGCTGCCGCCGGCTACGTGCTGGAGCTGCCGGTGAAGGGCCTGCTGGCCACTTCCGGGGTGGTTGCCATCGTCCTCGGCCTGGCGCTGCAGAGCACGCTGAGCGACGTGTTCTCCGGCATCGTGCTCAACACCACCAAGCCCTACCAGCTTGACGACTGGATCTCCATCGACGGTATCGAGGGCAAAGTCACCGAAATCGACTGGCGCTCCACCTACCTGCAGACCTCTCAGGGCACGCTCGCGGTAGTGCCCAACTCCCTCGCCGCCAAGGCCAAGGTGCTCAACCTGAGCCGACCGGCAAACCTTTATGGGGTCAGCGTGAGCCTGACGGTCAGCCCGCACATCCGCCCACGCAAGGTGATCGAGGCCCTGGAGCAAGCCCTCGGGGGCTGCCGCGCCCTGCTGGCCAGTCCGGCACCGGCGGTCAGCGTACGCAAGTCCGCGCCGGACGGGGTGGAGTACGAAATGAGCGGTTTCGTCGCAGCCATGGGGGAGAAGCGCGAGGTGCGCAATCAACTGTTCGACCTCGCCTACCGCCATCTGCAGGCCGCCGGCATCAACCTGCTGGCCGAGGCCGACGCGCCGATGCGCGAGAGCGCCTCGCGGGCACGGGCGCTGCTGGTGCGCTCGGGCCTGTTCGACGCGCTCCGCGACGAGGAACGCGACGAGCTGGCGAACCGCATGCAGCGCCGACCGTTCAAGCGCGGCGAAGTGCTGCTGGCGCCGGGGGATGTCAGTGACCGTCTGCAAATCATCGACTCCGGCGTGGTCAGCGTCACCCTGCCCCACGAGAGCCAGACCATCGAGGCCGGCCGCATGGGGCCGGGCGAAGTGTTCGGCGAGGCCGGTGTGCTGACCGGCTCTGCCTGGCAGGCACAGTTCACCGCCATCAGCGACGGCGCCGCCTACTACATCGACAAGGAAACCCTCGCCCCCTGCATGGAGGCGCGCCAGGAGATCGCCGAGGCCATGGGCCGTCTGCTGGACTTCCGCCAGAAGGCCAGCGCCGCGCTATTGGTGGAGCAACCCGCTGTGGTGCAGCAGCGTGGGCTGATGGCGTGGCTCAAGCAGCACGCCGGGCGCCGCTACAAGGCCTGACTCCATAGCAGATCAGGCGTCGCGGGTCAGGCGCTGACTTCCTGCAGGCAATCCAGCGGTACCCAGCCCGCCTCGCCGCTGGGGCGGACGCACCAGAGCCAGCCGCCCAGCTCACGCCCGCCTTCGAGCCGCTCACCGACCTCCACGTCGAGTTCACGGGCGGTGTAGTCCTCCATCGCCACCCCGGCACCCGGCGCGGTCATGTTGAACACCTGCGCCGGCACCCAACCCTCGCGCTGCCCGGGCGTGGAGCAGAAGTACCAGTCTTCCCAGCCCTCGGCGCCTTCATAGCGCTCGCCCACGAACAGCGGCGCGCCCTTGGCAAAGGTGATGGGCGCGGGGTATTCGCTGCGGTGGCGCTGAATCACTTCGTAGTGCATGTCGATCTCCCGGTTCCCTGGACCGATCCATGCTACTCCTCACAGCGCATCGTGGAAGATCACCCCGAGGGCGAAGCGCTCGCCGGTACACACGCGACTGACGCCGTGGCGCAGGTTGACCCGGTGATAGCCTCGCGCGCCGCGTACCGGGCGCTGCGCCACGGCGAACACCACGGCATCGCCCTGACGCAACGGCACCACGGATGCTCGCGACTGCATGCGCGGACGCTGCTCGGTGAGGACGAACTCGCCCCCCGTGAACTCCTCGCCAGGCCGCGACAGCAGGATCGCCACCTGCAGCGGGAAGGCCAGTTCGCCGTAGAGGTCCTGGTGCAGGCAGTTGTAGTCGCCGGCACGGTAGCGCAGCAGCAAGGGCGTCGGCCGACACTGGCCGGCGACATGGCACTGGGCTAGAAAATCGGCATGCTCCGGCGGGTACTGCATACCGGTGTCCATGCGTTCCTGCCAGGTATTGGCGATGGCCTGAAGCGGTGGATAGAAGGACTCGCGCAGTTCCTGCAGCAGAGCGGGCAAGGGATAGGCGAAGTAGCGGTACTCGCCGAGGCCGAAGTTGTGCCGAGCCATGACCACGCGGCTACGAAATGGCGCGTCCCGGTCGTAGAGCGCACGTAGCATCTCGCACTGCGCTCTATCCAGCAGGCCCGGGATCAGCGCATGGCCTTCGGCGTCGAGTTGCTGGGTGAGTGCGGGCCAATCCAGGGCACGCAGGGTTCGGGAGAGGGACATCTTGTCGATCCGTTGCTGCAATGCTTCAGTCTAGAACCGCCCGTCGATACCCGCGTCCCAGCGCTGACTTTCAAACTCCACTGTAGAATCAGGCATCAATTTCGGACCGACCACTACCATGAGCACCGAAGACCCGATCCTGCGCGACATTTCCCGCTTCACCCTGCAGCACTACCAGGACAGCGCCGACTCCTTCCGTGAGGGCACCTGGTACCACGACGTCACCCAGAACATCGCCGCGCTGCTGCGGCACATCCAGGGCGAGGCGCCCTTCGCCCTACTCGACTTCGGTTGTGGTCCGGGCCGCGATCTGTGTGCGCTGAAAGACATGGGGCATGCGCCGGTCGGCCTCGACGGCTGTTCCGACTTCGTCACCATGGCACGCGAGGCCAGCGGTTGTGAGGTCTGGCAGCAGGACTTCCTTGCCCTCGACCTGCCCGCCGAGCACTTCGACGGCATCTATGCCAACGCCAGCCTCTTCCACGTACCGCGCAGCGAACTGCCGCGGGTGTTGCGCCAGCTTCATCAAGCGCTGAAGCCGGGCGGCGTACTGTTCAGCTCCAATCCGCGCGGGGAGAACCAGGAAGGCTGGAACGGCGGGCGCTACGGCTCCTACCACGACCTGGCGAACTGGACAAACCTGCTGGAGGAAGCCGGCTTCCGTGAACTGGAGCACTACTATCGCCCCGCTGGCCTGCCGCGGGAGCAGCAGCCCTGGCTGGCGAGCGTTTGGCGCAAGGTCTGAGTCGACGAGAAGCCCGATCCCCGCGCCGCTTCTGGCGAGGCGGGGCGCAATGCAGCCGCGTAGTCCCCGTCGTGCGCCCCGCTCCGGAGTATTCGCCCTACAAGCAAGTCACAGTCTGCCCTGACTATAGTGCTCAGCCGGCCAACAACAACGGGCCGGCGATTCAATGAGGATTCGCAGCATGGATTACCAGATTCGCCCCGAACAATCCGAAGACACAGCACGCATCCGCGACGTGACGACCGCAGCCTTTGCCGTGGCCGAGCACAGCAGCGGTACCGAAGGGGCCATCGTCGACGCCTTGCGTGCAGCCGGGGCGCTGAGCGTTTCCCTAGTCGCCACTATGGAGAGCGCGGTGGTCGGCCATGTGGCGTTCTCGCCCGTCACCCTGAACGGTGCGGACCTCGGATGGTACGGGCTGGGTCCAGTTTCGGTGCGGCCCGATCTGCAAGGCAGGGGGATCGGCGCGGCGCTCATCCGCGCCGGGCTGGAGCGCTTGAATGCCCTGAACGCGAAAGGCTGCGTGGTGCTCGGCGACCCGGCTTACTACCCGCGCTTCGGCTTCCGCCAGGACCCGGCCATCCAATACGCGGGCGTGCCAGCGGAATACTTCATGGCGCTGTCGCTGGATGGCTCGAAAGCTGAAGGCCAGGTCGCCTACCACAGCGGATTCTCCGCCACCTGATGTCGAGAACAGTCGCCATGTCTCCATCGATCCGCACCGCATCGGTCCGCATCGCCACACCGGCGGACATCGACACCCTCTTCGACATCCGCACCAGCGTGCGGGAGAACCACCTGAGCCGTGAGCAGATGGCCGAGCTGGGCATCACGCCGCAGGTGCTGACCGAGGCGATCAAAACCGCGCCCTGCGCGTGGGTCGCCGAGATCGAGGGCGTTGCCGGCGGCTTCGCCATGGTGGATACCCAGGAAGGAGAACTCTTCGCTCTGTTCGTGCGCCCGGAGTGCGAGCGGCTGGGCATGGGCAGCCTGTTGTTGGCGGCAGCCGAGGAACAGCTGTTCCGCGAGCATGGGAACATATGGCTGGTGACCGATGGCGGCGACGGCATTCGCGCCAACGCCTTCTATCGCCGCCACGGCTGGCAACTGTCCGGGCGCGTGGACGAGCGGGATGTGCGGTACGAGAAATCACGGTCGAGCGCAACGTAGGATGGCGAGCCCATCCTACAAACGCGCGCGACAAATGGGGGCCGCGCGCCCCCATACGCTGCAGCGGTATCAGAGCAGTGACTTGCCCTGGCTCAGGACCTTGTCGCACACCTGCTTGGTGACCTTCTCCTTGATGCCGCTACCGGACAGGTCGAGGCTCTTGCCGTCGCTACCGGTGAGGATGCCCTTGGCGCCATCCTTGTAGCCGCTGTCGCTGGTGGTGGTATTGCCCGGCAGCTTGCCCAGCAGCTTGTCCTTCACCTGCGTGGCGGCATTGGCATTGAGGTAATTGTTCTTCGCGCAGTACTCCAACAACCCGGCGACGTTGCTACTGCTGGAAGACGCGGACGGCAGGCTGCCCAGGCCCCCGAGCTGACCGGCGACATCGCCGAGGGAGGCGGCCTGGGCCAGCGAGCAGGGCAACAAGACGGCGGCAAGGGCAGCGGGAATCAGTTTGCGGGCAATCATTGGGCTCTCCTATTCATGGGACTCTCCCGGTTGCGCATGACGGGACGGGACGCCACTGCGAGTGTAGACATCCCCTGCAACTCAGTAGCCCACCGACTTCAGCACCTCATCCACGTCGCGGCTCGGCGGCCGGCCGAGGAACATCAGCAACTGGTCGGTTCTGTTGGTGAAGAAGCCGTCCACGCCGGCCTTGGTGAGCGTGTCGAAGTCCACCGAGTCATCGACCGTGTAGGCATGCACGAACAGGCCACGTTCATGGGCGGCCTGGTTCATCCACGGCTGCACCAGGTCCATGTAGCTCTGGTCGCCGCGGGCGGTCAGGGTCGCCGAGGGCCCTGTACCCAGCGCGCCATGGGCCTTGGCCCAGTCCAGCCAGGCGAAGAATTCTTCCTTGGACTTCACCTCCTGCCGGGCATAGAAATCCGCTTTGATCTTCTCGCCGGACTGGGCGAAGGTGGTCGGGCTCTTCGCCGCCATGTAGCCATCGCCGGTCCAGAGCAGCAGGATCTTGGGCACCTTCGGCATGCTCTTCTGCAGCAGCTCGAGGCTGCTCTTCTCGAAGGTCTGCAGGACGATCTTGCCTTGCGGCTCGCCCTGCGCATCGAGCCAGCCGCGGCTCTCAAGCGCTTTGCGCAGGTCCTCCTCGATACCGGGGAACTGCCCCGGCGCCTTGGTTTCCAGGTACAGGCCGGGGGTTTCGCCACCGCCTTCGGCAATGTCGATCAGCTCGTCCAGGGTAAGGATGCGCAGCCCCGCGTACTTGGAACGGGCGCGCTCGGGATAGCTGATGTTGAACCAGCTGCCGGCGTCCAGGCGCTTGAGCTCGGCCAGGGTGAACTTGCTTACCGGGTCCTTCTCGCGGCCGGGAAAGACCTTGGCGATGTTGGTGGTGCGCTCCAGGGTGTCGTCGTGCACGGCCACCAGCACGCCGTCGCTGGTGCGCTGCAGGTCCGCCTCCAGATAGTCCGCGCCCAGCTCACGGGCGGCGAGATAGGCCGGCGCGGTTTCTTCGGGGGCGTCGTGGGAAGCGCCACGGTGGGCGATCACCGTCGGCCAGGGAACGCCGGCGGCCGCGCTCAGGGCGCGGCCGGGAGACTCCTCGGCGCTGGCGGTGAAACTGGCGGCGGCCAGCGCGATGGTGCCCAGTACAGCGGTGATGCGACGGCGCATGTGCGAAACCCCTTTCGATGGGTATCGGATAAGCGGCCCAGTCTGCCGGCAGCCTGTGAAGATATTGCGACGGCCGGCTCCCTCACGAACGACAAGGCCCGCGGACGATCGCTCGTCCGCGGGCCCTTGGCTCCTGCCTGTCCGATCAGCGCGGCAGGTCGAAGCGGTCCAGGTTCATCACCTTGGTCCAGGCCTTGACGAAGTCATGGACGAACTTGCGTTCGCCGTCCGAGCAACCATAGACCTCCGACAGCGCCCGCAGCTGAGAGTTTGAACCCAGTAGCAGGTCGATGCGGCTGCCGGTCCACTTCGGCTCGCCCGTCTTGCGGTCACGACCTTCGAACTCGGTGTTGTCCGCCGAAGTCGGCTTCCACACGGTGCCCATGTCCAGCAGATTGACGAAGAAGTCGTTGCTGAGGGTGCCGGGACGCGAGGTGAAAACGCCATTCTGCGAGCCGCCGGTGTTGGCGCCCAGCACGCGCAGGCCGCCGATCAGCGCGGTCACTTCCGGTCCGGTAAGAGTCAGCAGTTGGGCCTTGTCGATCAGCAGCGCTTCGGCGGGCACGGCGAACTTCGACTTCTGGAAGTTGCGGAAGCCATCGGCGACCGGCTCCAGCATGCCCACCGAGTGCACGTCGGTCTGTTCCTGGCTGGCGTCCATGCGGCCCGGCGCAAACGGCACGCTGACCTTGTGGCCACCCTTGCGCGCCGCCTCTTCCACACCGGCATCGCCGGCCAGGACGATCAGGTCGGCCAGGGATATCTTCTTGCCGCCAGCAGCGGAAGCGTTGAACTCGGTCTGGATTTCCTCCAGCACGCCGAGCACCTTGGCCAGCTGTTCGGGCTGGTTCACCGGCCAGTCTTTCTGTGGGGCGAGGCGGATGCGCGCGCCGTTGGCGCCGCCGCGCTTGTCGGAGCCACGGAAGGTCGACGCCGAGGCCCAGGCGGTGGAGACCAGTTCGGACACAGACAGGCCCGAGGCCAGCACCTTGGCCTTGAGCGCGGCGATATCCTGCTCGTCGACCAGCGGGTGATTGACCGCCGGGATCGGGTCCTGCCAGACCAGTTCCTCGGCCGGCACTTCCGGCCCGAGGTAACGGGCGCGCGGGCCCATGTCGCGGTGGGTCAGCTTGAACCAGGCGCGGGCGAACACGTCGGCGAAGGCGTCAGGGTCTTCGTAGAAGCGCCGGGAGATCTTCTCGTAGGCCGGGTCGACACGCAGCGAGATGTCGGTGGTGAGCATCGACGGTGCGCGGCGCTTGGACTTGTCGTGGGCATCGGGAATGCTGCCGGCGCCCGCACCGTTCTTCGGCTGCCACTGGTGGGCGCCGGCCGGGCTCTTGGTCAGCTCCCATTCGTAGCCGAACAGATTCCAGAAGAAGTTGTTGCTCCAGCGCGTCGGCGTGGACGTCCAGGTGACCTCCAGGCCACTGGTGATGGCATCGCCGCCAGAGCCCGTTCCGAAGCTGCTGACCCAGCCCAGGCCCTGGTTTTCCAGGCCGCCGGCTTCCGGGTCGGCGCCGACGTGGTCCGCCGGACCCGCGCCGTGGGTCTTGCCGAAGGTGTGGCCGCCGGCGATCAGGGCGACGGTCTCCTCGTCGTCCATGGCCATGCGCGCGAAGGTTTCGCGGATGTCGCGGGCGGCGGCCAGCGGGTCGGGGTTGCCGTTGGGGCCTTCGGGGTTCACGTAGATCAGGCCCATCTGCACGGCAGCCAGGGGGTTTTCCAGGTCTCGCTCGCCGGTGTAGCGCTTGTCGCCGCCCAGCCAGGTGGTTTCCTCGCCCCAGTACACGTCCTGGTCCGGTTCCCAGACGTCCTCGCGACCGCCGGCGAAGCCGAAGGTCTTGAAGCCCATGGATTCCAGGGCAACGTTGCCGGTGAGGACGATCAGGTCGGCCCAGGACAGCTTGGCGCCGTACTTCTGCTTGATTGGCCAGATGAGCCGGCGCGCCTTATCCAGGCTGACGTTGTCCGGCCAGCTGTTGAGCGGGGCGAAGCGCTGCTGGCCGCGACCGGCGCCGCCACGGCCGTCACCAATGCGATAGGTGCCGGCGGAGTGCCAGGCCATGCGGATGAACAGCGGGCCGTAGTGGCCGAAGTCTGCCGGCCACCAGTCCTGGGAATCGGTCATCAGGGCGCGCAGGTCGGCCTTGACCGATTCCAGATCAAGCGTCTTGAAGGCTTCGGCGTAGTTGAAGTCCTCGCCCATCGGATTGGACTTGGAGGAATGCTGGTGCAGCAGGTCCAGCCTCAGCTGGTTCGGCCACCAGTCGCGGTTCGAGGTGCCGCCACCGGCGGTGTGGTGGAAGGGGCAGCTACCTTTCTTTTCTTCACTCATTGCAGGCTCCTTGTGGACGCCTGTGCGGCGCCTCGTATTCGCACAACTCATCAGAAGATAGATCAAACGGGACGGGCTGCTATTGCAGTTATTGATTGGCTCAAGCGGTAAAAGGCTATCGATGCGGGGGGCAGCCTGGATCGCACGCCGGGAATCGGAAATGCAGGAGCGAGCTTGCTCGCGAACGCTCCGGAACCGAAGCATCCGGAAACACTGTTCGCCAGCAAGGACTAGGCGTCCCCCTCGGCCCTACGAAGAGCCCGCCGTGCCGGGCGGCAAGGCAGGCTCCAGCTCACCATCAGAACGCGAAGCAGGAACAGCCGAACGCGCCCCAGAACCCGGCGAAGTCACTCACCGGCACGTCCTTGGTACGTGCCCGCTCGTGGCTGTGGCCATGTACGCCGCAGGAACCGATGCACTGGTGCACGGCCTGCTGCAGCGGCGCCTGCGGGCGCCAGTGGCCGGGAACCATGGCCACCGGGGACCACTCCGGCACCACCGGGATGCTCGGCGGGGCGAGCTTGTCGAATTCGCGGTCGCCGTGGACGATCTTGCCGCCCACCACGGTGAGCACCGACTCGATGGTCTTGATCGCCTCTTCCTCGACGCTGAAGAAGTCATCCGAGAGCACCGCCAGGTCCGCCAACTGGCCGGCCTTGAGCATGCCCTTCTTGCCCTGCTCGCTGGAGAACCAGGCGCTGCCGTGGGTGAACAGCTGGATCGCCACTTCACGGGACAGGCCTTCCGGGTACAGGCTCAGGCCGCCCACAGTCTTGCCGCTGACCATCCAGTACAGCGAAGTCCACGGGTTGTAGCTGGACACGCGGGTGGCGTCGGTGCCGGCGCCGACCGGCACACCTTCGGCCAGCATGCGCTTGATCGGCGGCGTGGCCTCGGCGGCCTGCTTGCCGTAGCGGTCGACGAAGTACTCACCCTGGAACGCCATGCGGTCCTGAATGGCGATACCGCCGCCCAGCGCCCTCACCCGCTCGATGTTCTTCGGCGTGATGGTCTCGGCGTGGTCGAAGAACCACGGCAGGCCGTTGAACGGGATATCCAGGTTGACCTTCTCGAACACGTCGAGCATGCGCGAGATGGACTCGTCATAGGTCGCGTGCAGGCGGAACGGCCAGCGCTGCTCGACCAGGTGGCGCACTACCGGCTCCAGTTCGGCTTCCATGGTGCCGGGCAGGTCGGGACGCGGTTCGAGGAAGTCCTCGAAGTCGGCGGCCGAGAACACCAGCATCTCGCCGGCGCCGTTGTGGCGCAGGAAGTCGGTGCCCTGGCCGTAGGTCACGCTGGAGGTCCAGTTCTTGAAGTCCGCCAGTTCTTCCTTGGGCTTCTGGGTGAACAGGTTGTAGGCAATGCGCACGGTGAGCTGGTCGGCGTCGGCCAGCTGCTGGATCACCTGGTAGTCGTCCGGGTAATTCTGGAAACCACCGCCGGCGTCGATCACGCTGGTCAGGCCGAGGCGGTTCAGCTCGCGCATGAACTGGCGGGTCGAGTTGACCTGGTACTCCAGCGGCAGCTTCGGGCCCTTGGCCAGGGTCGCGTAGAGAATCATCGCGTTGGGGCGGGCGATCAGCATGCCGGTGGGTTCGCCGTTGCTGTCGCGGACGATCTCGCCGCCGGGCGGGTTCGGCGTGTCCTTGGTGTAGCCGACGACTCGCAGCGCGGCGCGATTCAGCAGCGCGCGGTCGTACAGGTGCAGGACGAACACCGGGGTATCCGGCGCCGCCTTGTTCAGCTCCTCGATGGTCGGCAGGCGACGCTCGGCGAACTGGAATTCGTTCCAGCCACCGACCACCCGCACCCACTGCGGCGAGGGCGTGCGCTGGGCCTGCAGGCGCAGCATTTCCAGCGCGTCGGAAAGCGACGGCACACCCTCCCAGCGCAGCTCGAGGTTGTAGTTCAGGCCGCCTCGGATCAGGTGCAAGTGCGAGTCGTTGAGGCCGGGGATGACGGTGCGGCGGTTAAGGTCGACCAGTTGGGTCGAGGCGTCGCGATAGGCCATCGCCTGGGCATCGGTGCCGACGACCAGGAACTTGCCGTCGGCGATGGCCACGGCGGTGGCGTGCGGGCGTTCCGGGTCGACGGTGTGCAGCTTGCCGTTGAACAGGATCAGGTCTGCGTTGCGCTCTGCGTTACTCATGCTCGTGCCCCTCAGCGTTGCAGGAAGGCCAGCAGGTCTTCGTTGAGTTGCTGCGCGTGGGTGACGGCGAAGCCGTGGGGTGCGCCGGCATAGACCTTCAGTTCGGCGCCCTTGATCTGCTCGGCGGCCAGCTTGCCGGTGGTTTCGAACGGCACGATCTGGTCGTCGTCGCCGTGGATCACCAGGGTCGGCACGTCGACCTTGGCGAGGTCCGCACGAAAATCGGTTTCCGAGAAGGCGCCCACGCAGTCCACGGTGCCCTTGAGCGAAGCCAGCAGGGCGATGTTGAGGGTCTGGGTCAGCACGCCGTCGGAGACCTTCTGGCCGTGGTTGGTGCCGTAGAACGGCGCGGCGAAGTCGGCGATGAACTGCGCACGGTCCTGCAGCAGGCCGGCCTTGATGCCGTCGAACACAGCAGTGTCCACACCCTGCGGGAAGTCGGCGGCCTTGCCGAAGATCGGCGTGACGGCGCCCAGCAGCACCAGGCCGGCGACGCGGGAGGTGCCGTGGCGGCCGATGTAGCGGCTGACGTCGCCACCGCCCATGGAGAAGCCGACCAGGGTGACTTCGCGCAGGTCCAGGTGCTCGATCAGCCCGGCGATGTCATCGGCGAAGGTGTCGTAGTCGTAGCCGTTCCAAGGCTGGCTGGAACGACCGAAACCGCGGCGGTCGAAGGCGATGGTGCGGTAGCCGCGGCTGCTCAGGTACTGCATCTGGTATTCCCACATGTCGCCGTCCAGCGGCCAGCCGTGGCTGAACAGCACGGGTTTGCCGCTGCCCCAGTCCTTGTAATAGATCTCGGTGCCGTCGCGGGTAACGAAAGTGCTCATGGAAACTCCTCTGCCTGCCATGCAGGACAATGTGGGTACGGGCGCCACGCGGGCGCCGCGGGAGGGGACGTCAAGGGAAAGGATCAATCGGCGTTGAGCCAACCGGCGCAGCGACGGGTCACCCAGGGCATGATCAGATAGACCACCAGCAGGACGATGCACAGGGTCACCAGCAGGTTGCTGGGCACCACGCCGGCCAGCACCGGGAAGCGTTCGAACGCCGGCCCCCAGAGCGGCGGGATGAGCATGGTCAGCGGGCTGATCACCAGGTAGGTGAGCAGCGCCTGCTTCCATTTCGGCGGCTGGCGCACGTTGCCGTGCTCGGGGGTGAACCAGAATTCGGCGTCGTTGTGGATCAGCGGGTGGTCGCCCTCCTCCAGCAACGGGAGAACTTCGGCGACCAACTCGGCGCGCTCGCGGGAGTCGATCCACGCCTGTAGCTGCGCGGCGGCGGCGAAGCGCACCACGGTGGTATACATCGCGCCGTCGCCGTCCGGGCGGATCACGTTCACCCCCAGGTGCCCCGGCTGCCGGCGCGCGGCCGAAACCGTGCGGCGCAGCCAGGCCTCGTAGCTGGGCAGGGCTTCGCAACGCACCTTGTGGTGGACCACCAGCGTGACCACGCTGTTCAGATCGATGGTTTCGGCGCTCATGGGGGACCCGGACTCATGATTGAGGTCCGGACACTATGGCGGCGGCTACGGTCGTCCTATTGGACGCATGTGCTGGATAGCTGCTCGACCATGGAGGTCTGCAGGTGCGTAGGAGCGGACTCCGTTCGCAATGGTGTCCGGCGCGATGCGAACCTATCGCGGACAAAGTCGCTCCTACGCCAGGGTGAAGCCAGGTAGGGCGCATAACCCGGAACGGGTTATGCGCTGGCGGCCGAACGGCGGATAACGCTGGCGCGTTATGCGCCCTACGCCGCTCGAGTCACAGCTCGCACCGGAGTCAGGGGATACATGAACGCAAGATGCCGGCAGCTGCAGCAGAAGGCGATTCAGGCAGCGGTGATGGCGAGCTCGGGCAAGGTCACCTGGCGCATGTAGGCGCGGGCGGTGTGGGGCACGCGGTAGCGCACTTCGCTGTCGCCCTGCTCCACCCACAGCAAGGACTTGTCCGCCAACTGCCGCACCGCGGCGAATACGCTCTCCCGGCACCAATGCTGGTCGTCCAGCGAGGCGACTGCGTTGTCCAGGGTGAAGTCATCCGTCATCTGGGCGAGCAGCCCCAGGCAGCGTTGCTCGGCGGTGTCCAGCAGGCCGTAACTCCAGTCGTAGGTCGCGCGCAGGCTTTGCTGCCGCGCGGGAGCAGTCCGGCGGCCGGGCATCAGCAGTTGCATGGGCGTGTCCAGCAGCGCCGGCAGCCCGGCGAGGCCAAGGATGCCCACCTGCCGCGCGGCCATCTCGATGGCCAGGGGAATACCGTCCAGGCGCCGGCAGATGTCGATGATCGCGCGCACCTGGCCGGCCTTGAGTTCAAAGCGGTCGCAAACCTCCCGCGCGCGCATCACGAACAGTTGCACCGCCGAACTACACATCGCCAGCGCCAGCGGCGCGTCGTCCTGCCCGGGCACTTCCAGCGGCGGCAGGCGCACCACGTGCTCGCCCTCCGTCCGCAGCGGTTCACGGCTGGTGGCGAGGATGCTCAATGACGGGTGCAGGCGCAGCAGGTGCTCCACCGCCTCGGCGCAGCGGTCGGCGAGGTGCTCGCAGTTGTCCAGCAACAGCAGGGTTGGTTCATAGGTCGGCTCGCGGAGCAGGATGGCGAGGCTCTGGCTGAGGGAGACGCCATCCGGGTCGGCGGACAGGTCGAGGAAACGCACCTGGCTGAAATGTTTGCCGAGCTGTTCGGCGGCGTGGATCGCCAGGGAGGTCTTACCCATGCCTCCCGGGCCGACCAGGGTCATCAGGCGAGTGACAGGCATCTGCTTCACCACCCGTTCGAGCAGCGTCTGGCGACCAACCAGCCCCATCAGCAGGACCGGCAGGTTGCTGGCGCGCACTTCACACGGCAGCACCGAGGTCTGAGCCGGAGCGACCACGCTCTCCACCACACCGACGAAGCCGTAGCCGCGCAACGGCACGTTGGCGATGTAGCGCTCACCGGTACGACCTTCGCCGAGAGCACGCCGCAGGGCTGCGATGTGCACGCGCAGGTTGATCTCCTCGACCACGGTGTCGCCCCAGACCTGGGCAATGATCGTGTCCTTGCCGATGATCTCGCCGGGTTGGCGAATCAGCACCTGGAGAATGTCCAGCGCCCGGCTGCCAATACGCACTGGGCGGTCGCCCTGCAGTAACTGCCGCTTGTAGGGATGGAACTGGAAGCGACCGAACTGCAGGATGGTCTCAGTGCGGTTTTCCGTGCTTGCGCTCATGTTCTGCTCACGTCTGTGGTTCTGACGGATCGCTCTACAACGGGTCCTCCAGGCGATCTGGCCAGTACCGAGGTGACGCGCCCCTGATTATTGGTCAGGCTATTTTCCCGCCCTCGTGTGACAGTGCAATTCCCACAGGGGGAAGGATTCGGCCAACTTGGGTGCGCCGGACGGTCAACCGGCCGGAAATACGGCTTGTTGCCATCAGGCAAAGCCGAATTGCTCGCGGTACTGGCTCGGCGTCATGCCGATCCGCTCGCCGAAAACCGTGCGCATGTGCCGCGGGCTGCCGAAACCGCTGCGGCAGGCCACCTGCTTGAGCGGCAGGTCGCTGCTTTCAAGCAACTTGCGCGCGTGGTCGATGCGCGCGCTCTGCACGTACTGCATGGGCGTCATGCTCGTCTCGCGCTGGAAGGCGCGGGCGAAGTTGCGCGGGCTCATGGCTACCAGTTCGGCCAGGCGGTTCACCGTCAGAGGCTCGTCGATATGGTCCACCACGTAAGCCTGGGCGCGGGCGATGACCGAGCCATCGCGCACCACCGATACCAGCAGCGGACCGAACGGCGTCTGCCCGCCCTGGCGCTTGAGCACCACCAACAGCACCTTGGCGACTTCCAGGGCGACCTCCTTGCCGTGGTCCTCGGCGACCACCGCCAGCGCCATATCGATGCCCGCGGTGACGCCACCGGAGGTGATCAGGTTGCGGTCGATGACGTAGATGCGTTCGGCCTGCACCTGGGTGCGCGGGTACAGCTGCGCCAGGCGCTCGAGGTAGTTCCAGTGGGTCGTGCAGCGGTAGCCGTCGAGCAGCCCGGCGGCGCCAAGCAGGAAGGCGCCGGTGCACACCGCACCATAACGCTTCGCCGCGCGCGCCGCTGCCGGCAACCAAGCCTCGAGCGCCTCGTTGTTGCCGTTGTAGGCACCGGGTCCGCCGGGCACCAGCAGCAGGTCCACGCCCGCCAGCAGCGCTTCCAGTGGCAGGTCGGCGCTCAGCTTAAGGCCGCTGGAGGCACGCACGCCCTCGGGCTTCGCCGCCACCGTCAGCAACCGGTAATGCCGCTCAGGCGGGAGGTAGCGGTTGGCCATGGAGAACACCTCCATCGGCCCCGTCACATCCAGCGCCAGCACATCGTCGTACAGCACCATGGCCACTGTTTTCATTCTTCTACTCGCACGCAAACGGGGCTTGGCGGTCTCGCGTACCCCGGTATAGGAAACCGTCACTGTAGCGACTCGCCGCGCTGGCGAATCGCACGTTTGCATCATTCTGCGCCGCGCAGCCCGAGCACACAGGTCCAATAAATACCGCGCCGGCGAAACCATAGTTTGCCTATCGACGCGCCCGGAAGGCCCTTGCAGAACTGCAAAGCCACCCTGCAGACCTGTCTGTTCCGCGCCTCGCAGCGTTCGGCAAAGATGTGTCCACGGTTTGCGACCAAGCCCTGCAGGCCGACAAAACAATCCAGCCGCCGCTCTTCCCATCACGCAACCCAACAGGAAATCCGACCATGACCGCCATCGCCAAAGCCGTTCCCGGCAAGACTCTGCTGAACCCCACCGACCACACCCTGATCATGATCGACCACCAGTCGCAGATGTCCTTCGCGACCAAATCCATCGACGCGGTGACCCTGCGCAATAACGCAGCATTGGTTTCCAAGGCGGCCAAGGAATTCGGCGTTTCCACCATCCTCACCACCGTTGCCGAGAAGAGCTTCTCCGGCCCGATCTTCGACGAGATCAAGTCGGTCTTCCCCGATCACAACGTCATCGACCGCACCAGCATGAACACCTGGGAAGACCCGCGCATCGCCGTGGAAGTGAACAAGTTCGGCAAGCAGAAGATCGTCCTGGCCGGCCTCTGGACCTCGGTTTGCATCGTCGGCCCGGCCCTGTCCGCCATCGACCAGGGCTTCGAGGTCTACGTGATCGCCGACGCCTGTGGCGACGTTTCCAACGAAGCCCACGAGATGGCCCTGCAACGAATGATCCAACTGGGCGCGCGCCCCATGACCTCCCTGCAGTACCTGCTGGAACTGCAACGCGACTGGGCCCGCGGTGAAACCTACGACCAGACCGTGAAGACCTCCATCGAGCACGGCGGCGCCTACGGCCTGGGCCTGATCTACGCCAAGACCATGTTCAACGCCAGCGAAGGCCACTGAGCCTGAGCAGTAGAAAGGGGCGGCATTGCCGCCCCTTTTTCATTTCCGGGAAAACACCATGCCGACCCAAGACCGCTCCGGCGCCGTGGCGCTCCTATTCATGCGCGTCAGCGCCGCCCTTCTGCTGCTCCAGGTGCACGGGCTACCCAAGCTGCTGCACTGGCACACCGAGCTGCAACACATCGAAGACCCGTTCGGCCTCGGCGCCACATCGACCCTGGCGCTGGCGGTGTTCGCCGAAGTGCTCTGCCCGATCCTGTTGATCCTCGGCGTGTTCGCCCGCCTCGCCTGCCTGCCGGTAATCGCCGTGCTGCTGGTGGCACTGCTGTTCGTGCACCCGCAGTGGTCGCTGGAGGAAGGCCAGTTCGCCTGGTGGATGCTGATCCTCTTCACCGGCCTGGCGATGGCCGGCCCTGGCAGCTATCGCCTCCCCCTGCCCCGCCTGGGTGAACTTCGGACGGAGCCCAGACCATGAAAAACCTACTGATCCCCTGCGCACTGGCGCTTGCCTGCGTCCAGGCCCACGCTGCTGACTGGTCGCTGTTGTCACGCAACTACTTCCTCGACAACGACTACCGCAGCCCCGGCCCCAACGGCCAGAGCCTACGCCGTGAATGGGCGCAGGGCTTTATCGGCAAGTTCAGCAGCGACATCACACCCGGCACCATCGGCCTGGGCGTCGATGCACATGCCTTCCTCGGGCTGAAGCTCGACGGCGGGCGCGGCCACGCCGGTACCGGCCTGCTGCCGCTGGACAGCGACGGCCGCAGCGAGAGCGAGTACTCCGACGCCGGCGCGGCGCTGCGCCTAGTGCATGAAAAGACGTCCCTGGCCTGGGGCGAGATGGAAGTGGAAACCCCGGTATTCGACACCGGCGACAAACGCCTGCAGCCCGAGTACGCCACCGGCTGGTTCCTCGACGATCGCAGCCTGCCCAACCTGCGCCTGCAAGCCGGGCGCTTCACCGCCTTCAAGAACCAGGACTCCAGCTCCAGCCACGGCGAGTTCGAAGGCTACGGCGCCAGTACCCGCTTCGGCGGCCTGAGCCTGGCCGGCGCCACCTGGAGCGCACCCGATGCCACCTGGGGCGGCGCGCTCTACGCCAGCCAGCTGGACGATGTCTGGCGCCAGGCCTACGCGAACCTCAACGGCCATTTCGGGCGCTGGTCGGTGGACGCCAACCTGTACAAGACCGGCGATACCGGCAGCGCCCGCGCAGGCGAGATCGATACCCTGGCCTGGAGCCTGCTGGGCAAGGTCGCCCTCGGCAGCCATGCGCTGAGCCTCGCCTACCAGAAGATCGACGGCGACACGCCCTTCGACTTCGTCGGCGGCGACTCCATCTACCTCGCCAACTCGATCAAGTACGCCGACTTCAACGGCCCCGGCGAGCACTCCTGGCAGGCGCGCTACCAGTGGGATGGCGCCAGCGCCGGGCTCGCCGGCTTTACCCTCTCCGCGCGATACGTGCGCGGCAGCGGCATCGATGGCACCCACGCACCGTGTGGCGGCGCCTACAACCCCATGGAGGGCGGCGCCTGCCAGCCCGCCTATGACGACGGCGGGCGCCACTGGGAGCGCGATCTCGACGTGCGCTACGTGGTGCAGTCCGGTCCGGCCAAGAACCTGGCGCTGAGCTTCGCGCAGGTCTCGCACCGCGCCAACGACGCCCAGGGCGGCGCGGATATCGACCGCATCTACGTGATCGTGGAATACCCGCTCAAGGGCATGTTCTGAACCGAGCCGACAGACATCCGGACCTGCATAAAGGCCGACGCGCCGGGAGGGATCAGCCACGCGCCGGCTCACCGGTGTTGGGCGCCACCTTGAACAGCAGCGCCGTTTCCATCAGCAGGGCCAGCACGATGGCTCCCGCCGCTACCGCGAAGAGCAGCGCGTAATGACCGTGGCTTGCACTGAACAGCGCCGAGTAGGCGTAACCGGCGATGGCCTGGAAGCTGGCGAAGGACACTGTCGCGCGGCTCCAGGTGGCATTCTGCGCGGCGTGACCGGGCACCAGTTGATGCACCCGCGCCAGTGCCAGCGGCACGATGCCCGGCGGGAATGAGCCGATCACCACGCTCGCCACGCCCAGCAGGCGCAGGTCGCCGGTTTCCAGCAGCAGGACGAGGGCGATTAATTGCGCCGTCAGCACCAGCCGAATCGCCGCCCGCGCGCCCAGATGATCGGCAAGGAAGCCATAGACCACCGGCCCGACGATGGCGCCGACGCCGTAGAGCGTCCAGATCAGCGCGCCGCCGTGGGTGCCGGCGCCGAGGCCTCGCGCCACGTAATCCACCAGGAACATCATCGGCGCCACCAGCGCGGCGGCCATCAGCGCGTACTGCGCGAACAGCACGTAGATGCCTGCCGAGGCGCGTGGCCCTTCGACATTGTGCGCCTGGGCATGAGCCTGTTCCTGCGGCCAGCCGAACCAGCTGCTCAAGCTGAGCGACAGGGCCAGCGCGCCAAGGCCGAGCCAGGTCGGTACGAGCCCCAGGGCCAGCAACAGTGGCACCAGGGTGCCGGACGCAGCGATGCCCAGACCGATGCCGAGGAAGATCGCCCCGCTTGCCAGCCCACGCCGATTGGCCGCCACGTGCGGGAGAATGGTGCTGGCGGCCAGCACCATGATCACCCCGCCGGAAATCCCCGAGACCAGGCGCCAGAAGAAGAACCACGCCTGGTTCAGTGGCCAGGCACAGGCGAAGAACGACAGCGTGACCAGCAGCATCATGCCGCGCAGTACCAGCGTGCTCGACCAGCGCGCTGCCAATGGACGCCCGGCCAGCGCGCCGACGAGATAGCCGGCAAGATTGGCGGCGCCCAGGTAGACCACGGCGGATGCCGAGAACCAGTGCGCCTCGATCAGCGCCGGGATCAGCGGCGTGTAGGCGAAACGCGCCAGGCCGATGCCGACCAGGCTGGCGCAGAGGCCCGCCCAGATCGGCATCCAGAGGGAGCCTCGGCTGGCGAGGCGGGACGCATCGGTATTCATGACAACCCCTATCGCGCCGTCAGGGCGGCGCCGTTGAGTAGTGATGGGGGGATCATAAAGTTACGCGAAGATGAAATAATGCAGCGAGTTTTCACAGCAGCAATGCATTTCTGCATCACAAGGATTTCGCCATGATGAACTGGGACGATGCCCGGGTGTTCCTCGCCTTGTGCCGCGAACAGACCTTGCGCGGCGCCGCCCGCGTGCTCGCGGTGGACCAGGCGACGGTCGGCCGGCGCCTGGCATCGCTGGAGCGCTCACTGGAGGCGACGCTGTTCCTGCGCACCTCGGTCGGCTACAGCCTGACCGCTGCCGGGGAGATCGCCCTTGCCGCGGCGCAGGCCATGGAGTCATCCGCCGCCGAGCTGCAACGGCAGATCCTCGGCATGGACGACCGTATGAGTGGCGTGGTGCGGGTCACCACCACCGACTCCTTCGCCGCCGATTTCGTCATCCCCGCGGTCGCCGCCTTGCACCGCGAGGAACCGGGCGTCGAAGTGCAACTGCAAACCTCCACGCACATGCTCAACCTGAGCAAGCGCGAGGCCGACATCGCCGTACGTACCCATCAGCCGGAGAACCCCGACCTGATCGTGCGGCGTCTGGCTCGCTGGGGCAGCGGGCTGTTCGCTTCCGCGCAGTATGTCGAGGAGCGCGGAATTCCCGAGCCGGGAACCGCCTTCGCCGGGCACGACCTGGTGGTCTATCAGCCGTACATAGACGCGGGCAAGGAAGTGTTCCTCGCCTCCGAGCCGACCATCCACGGGCGCATCGCCATGACCTGCACTTCCGGCTTCATGGTTCGCCGCGCGCTGGTCGCCGGACTCGGTGTGGGGGAGTTGCCGCTACCGCTGGGCGAGGCGGACGGGCTGGTCCGACTGTGGCCGGAACGCCCGCCCCTGCCGTACGACGTTTGGCTGGTGACCCACAAGGACGTGCGCCATACAGCGCGGGTGCGGGCAGTGATCGACGCCATCGCGCGGGCGTTTGCCGCAGCAACCGGGAGTGCATGAAGGCTCGCTCCTACAGGCTCGTGCCTGCGCCTGGCGTCACTGAATGAACGGCACCTTGTCCGCACGCTGGTAAGGCCCGTACACAGCGGGTGCCCAGTTGAACGCCTTGCCGTCGCGGGTGACATGGCCAATGCCGGGGAACGGCAGGTGCGCGGCAGCGACCCAGGCACCGTTTTTCGCCAACGAACTGAACTCGGCGTCGCGCGCCTTCACCGCCTGCTTCGGGTCGGTGTCGAAGCGGATCGCGACTTCCGGATGGGCGAACTGCACCGCGACGTTATGGATCAGATCGCCGATGAAGACAATCGCCGCGCCGTTGGATTCGAAGCGGTAGCTGGTGCTGCCCGGCGTATGGCCGCTGGTGGCCTCGGTCTTCAGTTCCGGCAGTGGCGATGCAGGCGGCACAAAGGTCTGCAGGCGGTGGGCGGCGCGGTACGGCGCCAGCGAATGCTGTGCCACTTCGAAGAACTCGCGAGCCTTTTCCGGCGCCTGGTCGCGGCGATGCTCATCCAGCCAGTAGTCCGCCTCGGCCCGCGCCGCATAAACAGTGGCGTTGGCGAACAGCGCCTTGCCCTGCCCGTCCACCAGTCCACAGACGTGGTCCAGGTGCATGTGGGTGAGCAGGACGCTGTCCACCTGCTCAGGCGCATATCCCGCCGCCTTCATGTTCTCCAGCAGGTGCCCGGCGGTACCGCCGATGCACTGGCCGGCGCCGCTGTCCACCAGCACCAGGTGCTTGCCGGTGTTGACCAGGAAGGCATTGAAATTGGTCTGCACGCGCTCGCCACTCATGGCGTTGCGTGCCAGCAGCGCGCGGATGCGTTCGCGGCTCAGGCCCTGCAGCAACCCCGGAGACAGGTCGTTGTAGCCGTCGTAGAGCGCGGTGACTTCATACTCGCCTACCGCCAGGCGGAAATAGCCCGGCGCCTGGGTTTTCAGCGGCGCCGGCGGCTCGGCACAGGCAAAGGTGGAGACCAGCAGTGCGCTGGCCAGGAGCGGGAAGCAGTGGTTGCTGCGGGATGCCGGCATGGTCGGCGCCTCCTTGGGAAATGGTGGCGTCATGCTGCCCTGCGTTGGTCGGGCGGTTATTGGACGTCTGTGCCGCAAGCGCTCGGCGCAAGGGATCACTGCAGGAGCGCCTTGCGCGCCGGCTGACGCCGAGGTCGCAGTCTTCGACGAACGCCCCCTCTCCGCTTGAGGAGCGGGGCGCACAACCAGTTCGTTGTGCGCATACGGCTCCTCCTGCAACCGCTGAATCCATACGAATAACACGTCGCACAAAGTCGATGTGCGCCGCTTAGGGCACCGGCGCGCTCATGTACTCGACCATCCGCTCGCGCAGCCAGCGCTCGGCCGGGTCGTTGTCGTGGGCGGCGCTCCACACCAGCGAGAGCTCGGCCGGCTTGATCTCCAGCGGCGGGTCCTCGGCACGCAGGCAGCTGTCTTCGACCAGCGCGCAGGCCGCGTAATCGGGGACGGTGGCGATCATCTCGGTGTTGCGCAGCAGAGCGCGCAGGCTACCGAACTGCGGCACGGCCAACACCACGCGACGGCGGCGGTCGATGCGCTCCAGGTCCAGGTCGATGGCGCCGTTCAGGTCGCCGGAGAAGGACACCATCACATGCGGCCGCGAGCAGTATTCGTCGAGTGTCAGCGGACCGGGGCGGTCGTCGCCGCGCAGCACCTTCACACCGATATCACGCAGCTTGCGGCGCTTGGCGTTGGCCGGCAGGTCGGTGGTGTAGCTGACCCCGGCGGTGATCTCGCCGGAGGACAGCAGCGCCGGCATCAGCAGGAAGTTGGCGCGGCGCACCACCACGGTGATGTTCGGAGCCTCCTGCTGCAGGCGCGCCAGCAGCGCGGGGAACAGGCCAAACTCGGCGTCGTCGGAAAGCCCCAGGCGGAAGATGTTGCAACTGCTCTCGGGCTCGAATGACTTCGCGCGGCTGACCGCGGCGGAGATCACGTCCATTGCCGGGCGCAGCTCTTCGAAGATGTGCAGCGCCCGGCTGGTGGGCTCCATGGCCCGGCCTGCGCGCACCAGCAGCGGGTCGTCGAACAGGTCGCGCAGGCGCGCCAATGCGGCGCTGACGGTGGACTGGGTGATGAACAGCTTCTCGCCGACGCGGGTGAGGTTCCGCTCCAGCATCAGGGATTCGAAGATCACCAGCAGGTTCATGTCCAGGCGGCGCAGGTCGTTTCGGTTCATGGCTGGTCGCTCGGGGCAGTGGGAGTGGGCATCTTTGCACAAGACGAGGGCCGCGCCAGTCGATCATGAAACGGGGCGTTTTTCTTGGACGTGTGTGCTCATTCACCTGCCGTTTGGCTTAATCCGATTGAGCAACGGATCACCTTGATTTACCTTGATTTTTTTACATTCCGAAGCGGCATTTCGGCCGCCGACAAAACCAGAAGAGAGACGCCATGCCCGCACCTGCCCACCAGGTAGCGACCATGCTCGCCCCCCAGACCCACCGCCTGATCCTGCAGCTCATGGAGGAGCTGGAAAGCCAAGGCGACGGCCTCCACCAGGCCAGTCAGCGCCTTTGCCAACATCTGCTGGAACATTACCGGATGCCCGAGCCCAGCATCGATGGGGCGGAGACTGGCGAACGCCTCGCCCTCGCCCCCTGGCAGGAGCGCAAGGCCAAGGACATTCTCGCCGGCAGCCTGCTCAGCCGTCTGTACATCGCCGATGTCGCCGAGCAATGCGGCATGTCACGCAGCCACTTCTCTCGCGCCTTCAAACAGGCCACCGGGCTCGCGCCCCGGGAATGGGCGCTGCGCCTGCGCATCGACCGCGCCCGCGAGCTGTTGGCCAGTGACGACACGCCAATCTCCCAGGTCAGCCAGGAATGTGGCTTCGCCGACCAATCGCACTTCTGCCGCAGCTTCCGCAAGCTGGTGGGCTGCACGCCGAACCGCTGGCGGCAGGCCAGTCGGGTGGGCGGGACGGATGAGATGGCGGCGAGCGTTTCATAGAACCGTAGGGCGGATAACGCTGGCGCATTATCCGCCCTACGATCTCCGTAAAGAGTCCTACGTCGTTCAGGAAGCGTTCAGCCAGGAATCGAAGAACTTTGAGGTATGACAGTTCCGGTGTAATCCCCGCGGTCTAGTCTGGGGGCAGTCCCACTTACCCAGCAGGCAGGAGCCGGGAGTCAGCGCATGACTGCACAGCAAACCACCGACGGCAAACCGCAAGGCACCGAACTCAAAAGCACCGACTGGTACCGCAAGAGCGTCGATCAGACTCTGGCCGATCTGCAGACCAGCGCGGAAGGCCTCTCCCCCGACGAAGCCGAGGCGCGGCTGTTGCGCTTCGGCCCCAACGCCTTGCCGGCCAAGGAGGTCGATCCGCTCTGGCTGCGCTTCGCGCGGCACTTCAACGACGTACTGATCTACATCCTCCTGGCCGCCGCCGTGGCCACCGCGCTGATGGGCCACTGGACCGACACTGTCGTCATCCTGCTGGTAGCGGTGATCAACGCCGGTATCGGCTTCTTCCAGGAGAACAAGGCGGAGAAATCCCTCGCCGCCCTGCGCGGCATGCTCAGCAGCACCGCCCACGTCGTGCGCAACGGCAAGAAGATCGAGATGGACGCCACCCAACTGGTGCCCGGTGACATAGTCATCCTGCGCCCCGGCGACAAGATTCCCGCCGACGTGCGCCTGTTCGACGTTCACCACCTGCAGGTCGAGGAATCCATGCTCACCGGTGAATCCCTCACCGTGGGCAAGCACTCCGACGCGCTCGACAAGGAAGCGCTGCTGGCCGACCGCACCAACCTGGGTTTCTCCGGCACCAACGTCAGCGCCGGCAACGCGCGCGGCGTGGTGATCGAGACGGGCGCAGCTACGGAGCTTGGGCGCATCAACAAGCTGATCGCCAACGTCGATGAGGGCGAGACTCCGCTGCTGCGGCAGATCGCCGAGCTGGGCAAGCGCATCTTCGGGCTGATCATCGGCATGATGGTGGTGCTCTTCATCATCGGTTTCTTCTGGCACGACTACCCCTTCGGCGAGCTGCTGCTGTCGCTGATCAGCCTGGCCGTCGCCTCTGTGCCCGAGGGCCTGCCGGCTATCGTCTCGATCATCCTGTCGCTGGGCGTGCAGCGCATGGCGCAGAACAAGGCGATCATCCGCAAGCTGCCCACCGTGGAAACCCTGGGCGCCATGAGCGTGATCTGCTCGGACAAGACTGGCACCCTGACCATGAACGAGATGACCGTGAAGAGCGTGCTGCTCGCCAACGGCCTCTACGCGGTCGAGGGCCAAAGCTACGAGCCCAAGGGCCGCATCACCTTCGGCAGCACCAGCGACGAGCTGGATTGGTCGCAGCACGCCGCACTGGAGTCCTTCATCCGCGCCGTGGACATCTGCAACGACAGCAGCCTGCAACTGGGCGATGAGGGCCGCTGGGGCGTGGTCGGCGGCCCCACCGAGGGCGCGCTGAAGGTCCTGGCGCGCAAGGCGAACCTGCCGGAAATCGAATTCCAGAAGTTCGGCAAGATTCCCTTCGACTCCGCCTACAAGTACATGGCGCGGCGCTGCGACGTCGCCGGGCAGAGCCTGGTCTACCTCAAGGGCGCACCCGACGTGCTGCTGCGCATGTGCCAGCAACAGCTCGGCGCCAGCGGCGTGGAGCCGCTGGACCGCGAGTACTGGGAGCGCGAGATGAGCTTCATCGCCGGGCAGGGCCTGCGCATGCTCGCCGCCGCCTACAAGCCGGTGCAGCCCGATGACGGCGTGATCGACCACGAGGACGTGCAGGACGGCATGATCTTCCTTGGCGTCGCCGGCCTGCTCGACCCGCCGCGCCCGGAGGCCATCGAGGCCATCGCGCTGTGCAAGCGCGCCGGCATCCAGGTGAAGATGATCACCGGCGACCACCCGGATACCGCCGTGGCCATCGCCGGCATGCTCGGCATGGGCAACGACCTGCGCGCCATGACCGGCCAGGAGCTGGAGCAGGCCGATGACTCGCAACTGAAAGCCCTCGCCATGCAGTACTCGGTGTTCGCCCGCACCAGCCCCGAACACAAACTGCGCCTGGTGCGCGCGCTGCAGGCCAACGAGGAAGTGGTCGGCATGACCGGCGATGGGGTCAACGACGCCCCGGCGCTGAAGCAGGCCGACGTCGGCATCGCCATGGGCATCAAGGGCACCGAGGTAACCAAGGAAGCCGCCGACATGGTGCTCACCGACGATAACTTCTCCACCATCGCCGGCGCCGTGCGCGAGGGCCGGCGCGTGTACGACAACCTGAAGAAGACCGTGCTGTTCATCCTGCCGACCAACATGGCCCAGGGCCTGCTGATCGTCATGGCGATTCTCGCCGGCGCGGTGATCCCGCTGGCGCCGCTGCAGATCCTCTGGATGAACATGGCGACCTCCACCACCCTGTCCTTCGCCCTGGCCTTCGAGCCTGGCGAGCCGGGGATGATGCGCCGACCGCCGCGCAATGCGAAGGAGTCAATCCTCAACGGTTTCGCGGTCTGGCGGGTGCTCTACGTTGGTGGCCTGCTCACCGCCGCGGCCTTCCTGCTGGAAGCCTGGATGGTCAGCAACGGCCAGGACACCGACCATATCCGCACCATGATCCTGCACACCCTGGTCACCGCGCAGTGGGCGTACCTGTTCAACTGCCGCCTGCAGGAGGAGTTCTCGCTGAACCTGGCGCTGCTACGTAATGGCGCACTGCTCACCGTGACCCTGGCGCTGATCCTGCTGCAGTGCTTCGTGATCTACGTGCCCTTCATGCAGACTGCCTTCCATACCGTCGCCCTGCCCTTCAGCGGCTGGCTGATCTCGCTCGGTATAGGTATTGCGGTGTTCTTCGCGGTGGAACTTGAGAAGCTGGTGATCCGTCGCTGGAAGGCTTCGCGGCGGTAGACCGGAGGGTGCACGACGTCGAACATCGTGCACCAGCGCCTCATGTCCCATAGCAGCGGATTCCATCCGCTGCTATGGGACAGCCAGCAAGCCGGCATCGGCAATCGCCAACCCTCCCGGCGCACGGCGGACAAGGTCCGCCCCCTCTAACGCGAAGTCCCGGCTCAACCCTCAAGCGGCATCCGATATTCGATCACCCCCGGCCGTTCAGCGATCCAGTCATAGAGCCGCTGCGCCCTGTGGTTGGTTTCCTGGGTATGCCAATACAACCGGTCGCACTGGTGCTCCCGCGCCTGGCCTTGCACGTACTCGATCAGTTTCTTGCCAATCTGCTGGCCTCGCACACTGGAGGAAACGTAGAGGTCTTCCAGGTAACAGAATTGGTTCCGTCCCCAGGTCGAACGGTGGTAGACGAAATTGACGAAGCCGAATATCCGCTCGCCATCCGTAGCAACGGCACAATGCATCGGTTCGGCGCTATCGAAAAAGCGCGCCCACGTGATCCGGGTGACTTCCTCGCCCAGGTCCACACCGTAGAAATCCTGATACCGGGCCCAGTACTCGGACCACTTCTCGAAGTCTTCCTGCACTACCGGGCGAATCGAGATGAGCTGTTGTATCGCTGTCATGTCCTGTCTCCTTGATCACGGCGGGAGCGTGTCCTCTTCATCCATCCACGATGACGGACAATCGTCCCGGTCTGCAGACCCCCTGCTTGACCGGGCTGATTTATATCGCCCTAATGGCATGCAAAGCCCAGCCAATTCACGGATGAGTAACAGACCAATTGTTCAAGACCGCCCTGCTCGAATCGGTCAAGGCCGCGATGGCCCATCCGGAACTTCTGTCCCTGCCGCTGCATTCGCGCATCCAGCGGACGCTACGCCAACTGATTCTCGAAGGTGCGCTGGGCGCCGGTAGCGCTCTTCCTGCTTCACGTCTGCTGGCCCGATCGCTTGGGGTATCGCGCGACACCATCGAATCCGCCTACTCGCACCTGCATGCCGAGGGTTTCATCGAGCGCCGTGTCGGCAGCGGTAGTTTCGTCGCCGAAGCCACGCGCCTGTCGCCAGGCCGCCGTACCCGGAGGCGCCTGAGTGGCGCGCCACCCGGTGCGGCAAACCTCAGCCAGCGCGGCCAGGCAATGCTCGACAACGGCGGAGTACGCGAGCAGCTCACGCCCCGTCCCTTCGCGCCCGGCGTGCCAGAGACCCGCACCTTCCCGCTGTCGACCTGGGAGCGTCTGCAACGCCAGGTGCTGAAGGAGTTCGGCCCACGCGCGCTGCTGCATGGCGATCCGCAAGGCATGCAGCCCTTGCGGCAGGCCATCGCCGACTACGTCAACCTGGAGCGCGGTGCCCGAACCACGGCGGATCAGGTGCTGGTGCTGACCAGCTCGCAGCAGGCGCTGGGCCTTTGCGCCAACGTGCTGCTGGATGCCGGCGAGAGGATTTTCATCGAAGACCCGGTCTACTACGGTGCGCGCAAGGCATTCGCCGCGGCAGGGCTGGACTGCCAGGCGATCCCCGTCGACGCACAGGGCATTCGAGTGGATGAGTTGCTAGCCCACCCACATCCGGCCAAGGTCGCCTACCTGACCCCGTCGCACCAGTTCCCCAGCGGGGCCACCCTGTCCCTGGAGCGGCGCTTGTCGCTGATCGAATGGGCGCGGCGCGAGCAGGCCTGGATCATCGAGGACGACTACGACAGCGAATTCCACTACGCCGGCAAACCCACGGCCTGCGTGCAGGGCCTGGACGCCCATGAGCGCACCCTATACATCGGCACCTTCACCAAGTCGCTGTTTGCAGGCTTGCGTATCGGATACCTGGTCCTGCCGCCTTCGCTGGTCGAGCCGATGACCATTGCCCGCTCGCTGCAGGACGGCCACACCGCCTCCATTGCCCAGCTGACGTTGGCCCGCTTCATCACTGGCGGCCATTTCGGCGCCTACGTGCGCGCAATGCGCAACCTCTACGCAGAGCGGCTGGAACTGCTGGCAGACCTGCTTGAGCAGCGCCTGGGTGGGATTCTGCAACCACGTCGGCCCGCTGGCGGCCTGCAGATGCCGTGCCTGCTGAATGGCGAGATGACGGAGCATGCGGTGCTGGGTGCAGCGCGCACGGCGGGTATCGAGTTACTGGGGTTGAGCGGACTCTTTGTTACCCGGCCTCCGCAGCCCGGGTTCCTGATGGGATTCGCCGCCTATACGCCACAGGAACTGCAGCGCGCCGTTGATGATCTGGCGCGCGGCCTGGAGATGCTGAAACCAGCGGCGCCGCGGCCGCGATGAGGCAAAGGTGGCTCCGGCCGCCGTAGGAGCGAGCCCCCGCGCAAGCCCCGCCCGGACAACCATGACAGGCAGGCTCGCCCCTACAGGTGTCACGCCCTTGTCCTCCCCAGGTTCCCGGCCCTTCGGCAGTTGCGCAAAGGGGGCGTTTGCCGGGTGTTCCCGCGTCTACTGAAATCTGCTGCTTCGTGTTCCTTTGAGGGCATCCGCCTCGATCCGTTCCCGCCTGGTTGTGAATCGACACCGGCGCCGGGCGCAGAATGAACAAGGCCCGCCAATGGCGGGCCTTGTTCTACAGCGAAATTCGGCTCAGAGCGCCATGTCGCTGGAAGCCTTTTCCGAGGCTGGCGCGGCATCGGTCGACGTCTCAGTCGGAGCCTGGTCGATGGCCGGCGGCGGGGCCAGTTGCAGGACCTTGGTGGTGTAGCTCCACTCGGCGAAGGTCTTCTCCGGGCTGTCGTTGAGCTTGGTGCCGTAGCTCGGGACGATCTGGTGGACCTTGGCCTGCCATTCAGGGGTGGCGAGCTTGTCCTTGAACACCTTCTCCAGCACGTTGAGCATGATCGGCGCGGCGGTGGAGGCACCCGGCGATGCACCCAGCAGGCCAGCGATGCTACCGTCGGCGGAAGAGACGATCTCAGTGCCGAGCTTCAGCACGCCGCCCTTGTCCGCGTCACGCTTGATGATCTGCACGCGCTGGCCGGCCTGCCACAGGCGCCAGTCCTCGGCCTTGGCGTCGGGGAAGTACTCGCGCAGAGCAGCGAGGCGATCGTCGTCGGAGAGCATCAGTTGGCCGGCGAGGTATTCCACCAGCGGGTACTCGTCGATGCCCACGCGGGTCATCGGCCAGACATTGTGGATGTTGGTGCTGCCCAGCAGGTCGAGATACGAGCCTTCCTTGAGGAACTTGGTGGAGAAGGTGGCGAACGGCCCGAAGAGGATCACGCGCTTGCCGTCGAGCACGCGGGTGTCCAGGTGCGGCACGGACATCGGCGGCGCGCCGACCGACGCCTTGCCGTAGGCCTTGGCCAGGTGCTGCTGGGCGATGGTCGGGTTCTCGGTGACCAGGAACGAGCCGCCCACAGGGAAACCGGCGTAGTCCTTGGCTTCCTCAATGCCGGACTTCTGCAGCAGACGCAGGGCACCACCGCCAGCGCCGATGAAGACGAACTTGGCGTCGGTCTCGGTAACGCTGCCGTCCTTGAGGTTCTTGTAGCCGACGCGCCAGGTGCCATCGGCGTTGCGGGTGATGTCCTCGACCTCGCTGGAGAGCTTCAAGCTGAAGTTCGGCCTGGTCTGCAGGTAGCCGGCGAACTGGCGGGTGATCTCGCCGAAATTCACGTCGGTGCCGATCGGCGTCCAGGTGGCGGCGATCTTCTGCGACGGGTCGCGGCCCTGCATCATCAACGGGACCCACTTGGCGATCTGCGCCGGGTCCTCGGAGTACTGCATGCCGCGGAACAGCGGGCTGGCCTGCAGCGCCTCGTAGCGCTTCTTGAGGAAGGCGATGTTGTCGTCGCCCCAGACGAAGCTCATGTGCGGGGTGGTGTTGATGAACGAGCGCGGGTTCTTCAGCACGCCGTTCTGTACCTGCCAGGCCCAGAACTGACGGGAGATCTGGAACGACTCGTTGATCTCCACGGCTTTGGCGATGGTGACGTTGCCGTCCTTGTCCTCTGGGGTGTAGTTCAGCTCGGCCAGGGCGGAGTGGCCGGTGCCGGCGTTGTTCCAGCCATTGGAGCTTTCCAGGGCGACGCCGTCCAGGCGCTCGACCATCTCCATGCTCCAGCCCGGCTCCAACTCGTTGAGCCAGACGCCCAGGGTGGTGCTCATGATGCCGCCGCCGATCAGCAGCACATCGACTTTCTTGGGTTCCGCGAACGCGGGCGCGCAATTCACTGCCAGAGCGAGGCCCAGCAGCGCCCCGCTAACTTTCTTGATCATCGAAAGGTTTCTCGTCGTTAGGGCTTGGCCTTCCCCACCGGCGTCATTCAGCGTGAAGGCCGCGCCCGGCGCGCAGGGCGCGAAAGGCAAGGCGACAGATGACGAGGATGAGTCGGGACTCAGTTCCCTCCTCCGCCGGCTCTGGGGCCTGCTTGATGGAATGAGGGACGTCCTGCGCAGAGAGACACGCAAAGCCTTCGGCCTTGGCTTTTGTTGTGGGAGGGATGCATGGTCTGCTGAAACGTTTGCGCATTCTATCGAAAGCGAACTGCATCACCAACCTTTGTAGTCAACTATCAATGGTCCGAGTGATGCGCAGGCCGTTTCGTCTTGTTTCAACGCGCGCGTTCCGAGATGCGTGGACTCCGTCCGCGATAGGTCAGCATCGCGCCACAACGATCGCGAGCCCTCGCACCATAACGTTACCGAAGCGCACCGTGAGCGCGCACGAATAACCCTGTGCGTTACGGTTCCGCCCCGTTCCCGCACGCTCAGCCCCACGCCATATTCCTACGTCTGCCGCTCTATCCCGCCCAATTCCATTCACATCGCCCTCATTGGCACGGCATCTGCTTTGCTGCATGCATGGATAATTGGATCCAAAAATCCACGAGGAAACATCCCATGCGCCTGGTACCCGCTGCCCGCCCACCGATGAGCGCCGAAGACGAGGCCTACGACTACCTGCTCCAGGCCATCTGCACCGGTCGCTACAAGACCGGTGACCGCCTGGTGGCCGAAGACATCGCCAGCGACATCGGCATGAGTCGGATGCCCGTGCGCGGCGCCTTCAAGCGCCTTGACGCCGAGGGGCTGGTGACCCTGCGACCCAACCGCGGCGCCATTGTCAGCGGCCTGAACATCGAGGAAATGCGCGAAGTCTTCGAGATGCGCAGCGCTCTGGAAGGCTTGGCCATCCGTATCGCCGTGCCGCAACTGACCGACCGCGACCTGTCCCGCCTGGAGCGCATGCTCGACGAGATGGACGACTACCGCGACGACAGCGCCGAGTGGGTCAGCCGCCACCGCGCCTTCCACGAATACCTCTGCAGCCTCGCCGGGCGTCCGCGCCTGCTGCGCCAGATCACTGCGCTGTACTCGGTGATCGAGCCGCACATGCGCCTGTGGCTGCAGCATGTCGACAAACCCATGAGCGCCCGCGAGGAACACACGGTGATCCTCGACGCCCTGCGCTCGGGCGATGCCCGCGAAGCCGAGCGGGTCATCTGCGACCACATCGAGGGGACGATCCCGTCCCTGGCCAGGTTTCTGGAGGCGCAAGCCACCTGAAAGCGCGTGCCACCCACGTGCAATCCACCCCAACGCAATCCACGAAGAAGCGAATCGAAGCAACGGGCGCCTAGACCCGTACTTCTGTGTCCCTGAACTGCCCCTGGCAACCCCACCCTGGAGCTCAATATGTTCGAACGCAGGATCCCGCAGTGCCTTCTCGCCCTTTGCCTGGCCGCCCCGCTGGCGCACGCCGATGTGAAGATTCCCGACCGCTTGCAGAACGCCAGCAAGGTAACCTTCTGCGGCGGCATGGACTCCCCGCCCATGGGCTTCTATGACGCCAACCAGAAGCTCACCGGGGTCACCATCGACCTGGGTGAAGCCATCGCCAAGCGGCTGGGCGACAAGAAGATCGACTGGCGCATCACGCCCTTCTCCGGGCTGATCCCGGCGCTGCTGGCCGGCCAGTGCGACATGCTGGTGGATCAGCTGTTCGACAAGCCCGAGCGGCGCGAAGTGATCGACATGGTCAACTACATGTACTCCAGCCAGGCCGTGGTGGTCGCCAAGGGCAACCCCGAAGGCATTCGCACCCTCGACGACCTCTCCGGCAAGAAGGTCGCGGTGCTCAACGGCTCGACCATCCGCACCCTGCTCGACGCCCACAACGAGAAGCTGGCCAAGGCCGGCAAGCCGCCGATGAAGGTGGTGGTCTACAACACCGACACCGATGCCTTCCAGTCCCTGCGCATCCGCCAGACCGACGCCTACGGCACCACCGTGGAAACCGCCGGCTACTACCAGAGCATGGCGCCGGACCTGTTCGAGATCGGCGTGCCGGCCTTCGCGCGCATCCTCACCGGCCTGGGCATCCGCAAGGAGGACAAACAGCTGAGCGAGGCCGTCACGCAGATCATCAAGGACATGCAGGCCGACGGCAGCTACGCCGCGCTGCTGGCCAAGTGGCACATCGAAGGCGACAAACTGGACTGAGGTAACGAGACATGAACTTCAGTTGGGACGTGTTCTGGCAATACCTGCTACGGCCGAGCGACATCTACCTCTACGGCCTCTGGTTGACCTGCGTGATCGCCGTCAGCGCCATGCTGCTGGGCTGCGTGCTCGGGCTGCTGGCAGCGCTGATGCGTCTGTCGACCAATCCGCTGCTGCAATACCCGGTGCGCTTCTACGTATGGCTGATGCGCGGTACGCCGCTGCTGGTGCAGATCGTATTCCTCTACACCGCGCTGGCCGCCGGCGGGATCTTCCGGTTCGAGGACCTGGACCTGGGGCTGTTCATCCTGCCGGGCAACATCCAGGCGGCGATCATCGCCCTGGGGCTCAACGAAGGCGCCTACATGGCCGAGATCATCCGCGCCGGCATCGGCGCGGTGGACAAGGGCCAGTACGAAGCCGGCAAATCCCTCGGCATGACCTTCCCCAGGCTGATGCGCCGCATCGTGCTGCCCCAGGCCTTCCGGGTGATCGTTCCGCCGCTGGGCAACGAGTTCAACGTGATGCTGAAGAACACCACGCTGGTCAGCGTGATCGGCGTGCAGGAACTGCTGCTGAGCACCCAGATGGTCACCTCCGCGACCTTCCGCGTGTTCGAGCTGTACCTGGTCGTGGCGATCTACTTCCTCGCCCTGACCACCCTGTGGGGCTTCTTCCAGCGCTGGCTGGAAGTGCGCTTCGGCAAATCCGACGGCCAGGCCGCCGCACCGAACCGCATGTTCGGCCGCCAGGCGATGAAACTGCTGAGGGGGCGTTGAGATGATCCCGGATATGAAAGACGTGGTGATCCAGGCCCGCGACGTGCACAAGGCCTTCGGCGAGCTGGAAATCCTCAAGGGTGTTTCCCTGGAAGTGCACCGCGGCGAAGTGGTGGTGCTGATCGGCGCCTCCGGCTCGGGCAAGACCACCTTCATCCGCTGCATGAACCACCTTGAAGACATCCAGGGCGGCAGCATCCGCGTCAACGGCGAGCTGATGGGCTACCGCGAGCGTCCCGACGGCAAGCTGGTGCGTGACTCGGAAAGCAACATCGCCCGCCGTCGCCGCGACATCGGCATGGTGTTCCAGCGCTTCAACCTGTTCCCGCACATGACGGTGCTGGAGAACATCATCGAAGCGCCGACCCAGGTGCTCGGCGTACCCAGGGGCGAAGCACTGGACCAGGCCCGCCGGCTGCTGGCGCGAGTGCGCTTGTCGGACAAGGCCGAGCACTACCCCGGCCAGCTTTCCGGCGGCCAACAGCAGCGCGTGGCCATCGCCCGCGCCCTGGCGATGAAGCCCCAGGCCATGCTCTTCGACGAACCCACCAGCGCCCTCGACCCGGAAACCGTCGGCGAGGTCCTTCAGGTGATGAAGGAGCTGGCCGACGAAGGCATGACCATGGTGGTCGTCACCCACGAGATGGGCTTCGCCCGCGAAGTGGCCGACCGCGTGGTGGTGCTGCACCAGGGTGAACTCATCGAGGAAGGCCCGCCCGCGCAGGTCTTCGGCAATCCGCACCACCCGCGTACGCGGGAATTCCTAAGCCGCGTTCTCTAACGATAAGGACAAGTCATGCGTAAACGCGTTCTGTTCGCCAGCACTCTGACCCTCCTCGCCTGCGCCACCGCAGCCCAGGCCAACGACAAGCTGGTGCGCTTCTACAACTGGTCCGACTACATGGGCCCGGACACCCTGAAGAACTTCGAAAAGGACAGCGGCATCAAGGTCCAGTACGACGTCTTCGACACCAACGAGATGCTTGAGGCCAAGCTGCTCTCCGGCCACTCGGGCTATGACCTGGTGGTGCCGTCCAGCCAGTTCCTCACCAAGCAGATCAACGCCGGTGTCTACCAGAAGCTCGATCGTGCCCAGCTGAGCAACTGGAAGCACCTCGACCCGCGCCTGATGAAGCGCCTGGAAGCTGCCGATCCGGGCAACCAGTATGCCGTGCCCTACATGTGGGGCACCGTCGGCATCGGCTACAACTACGACAAGGTCAAGGCCGCCCTGGGCGACAGCGCCCCGCTGGATTCCTGGGACCTGATCTTCAAGCCGGAAAACCTCGCCAAGCTGCACGGCTGCGGTGTCGCCTTCCTCGACGCGCCAGTGAAGATCATCCCGCAGGCGCTGCACTACCTCGGCCTGAACCCGAACAGCACCAACCCGGACGACTACACCAAAGCCTCCGCCCTGCTGCAGAAGCTCGCCCCGTCGATCACCTACTTCAACTCCTCCAAGTACACCACCGACCTCGCCAACGGCGACATCTGCGTGGCGGTCGGTTACTCGGGCGATGTGATGCAGGCGCAGACCCGCGCCCAGGAAGCCGGCAAGAAAATCGACGTGCGCTACGTGATCCCCAGGGAAGGCGCCAACCTGTGGTTCGACATGCTCGCCATCCCGCGCGACTCGAAGAACCCCAAGGGCGCCCACGAACTGGTGAACTACCTGCTGCGTCCTGAAGTAATCGCACCGATCAGCGACTATGTCGGCTACGCCAACCCCAACCCCGACGCCACCTCGCTGCTCGACGCGAAGGTGCGTGACAACCCCGGCATCTACCCCAGCGACGCGGTGATCGAGAAGCTCTACGTCTCCGCCGACCTGCCGCCGAAAATCCAGCGCGTGATCACCCGCGAATGGACCCGGATCAAGACTGGCCAATGACCTTCGAAGAGCCCTGCCATGCTTAAGTTTTCCGCTCACGAGTATCCCTACGCCTCCCAGCGCCAGAGCGTGTTCGCCCGCAACGGTATGGTCGCCGCCTCGCAGCCCCTGGCTGCCGAGGCCGGCATCGCCATGCTGCGTGCCGGTGGCAACGCCATCGACGCCGCCATCGCCACCGCCGCCGCGCTGACCGTGGTCGAACCCACCGGCTGCGCCATCGGTGGTGACGCCTTTGCCCTGGTCTGGGTCAAGGACCAGCTGCACGGCCTGGACGCCAGCGGCCATGCGCCCGCCTCCATCTCCATCGACAAGGTCAAGGCCGCCGGTCACGACAAGATGCCCGTGCACGGCTGGCTGCCGGTCACCGTGCCGGGCATTCCCTCGGCCTGGGCCGAGCTGTCCGCGCGCTTCGGCAAACTGCCCTTCGCCGACCTGCTGCAACCGGCCATCGTCCTGGCCCGCGACGGCTTCCCGGTGTCCCCGGTGGTGGCCCACCAGTGGGAAATCGCCCGTTGCGAATACCAACAAAGCCGCGCCGCCGTGCCGGCCCTGGAAGCCTGGTTCGACACCTTCACCGTCAACGGCGAGGCACCGCATGCCGGTCAGCTGTTCCGTAACCCGGCCCAGGCGAAAACCCTCGCCGAGCTGGCCGAGACGAAGTGCGAAAGCTTCTACCGTGGCGCCATCGCCGAGCGCCTGGCCGCCCACTCCGCCGCCACAGGTGGCGAGCTGAGCGCGGCGGACCTGGCCGGCTACAAGCCCAAATGGGTCGAGCCGATCAAGACCAACTACCGTGGCTATGACGTCTGGGAAATCCCGCCGGCCGGCCAAGGCCTGATCGCCCTGATGACCCTGAATATCCTCCAGGGTTACGACTTCGACCAGCGCGATAGCCAGCTCACCTGGCACCGCCAGCTCGAGGCGATGAAGAAGGCCTACGCCGATGGCCTGCACTACATCACCGACGCCGAGCACATGCGCGTCAGCACCGCCGCGCTGCTGTCGGACGACTACGCCGCGCGCCGCCGCGCCGAGATCGACGAAAAGGCTGCCGAGCCCAGACATGGCGACCCGCACGCCAGCGGCACCGTGTACATCGCCACCGCCGACGGCGAAGGCAACATGGTCTCGTTCATACAGAGCGCCTACCACGGCTTCGGCTCCGGCGTGGTGCTGCCCGACAGCGGCATCGGCTTGCAGAACCGTGGCTCGGAGTTCAGCCTGGACCCTGCGCATTCCAACGCCCTGGCACCGGGCAAAAAGACCTTCCACACCATCATCCCCGGCTTCCTCAGCAAGGATGGCGTGGCCGTCGGCCCATTCGGCGTGATGGGCGGCTACATGCAGCCGCAAGGCCACGTGCAGATGGTGATGAACCTGGTGGACTTCGGCCTCAACCCCCAGGCCGCGCTGGACGCCCCGCGCTGGCAATGGCTGGGCGGCATGAAGGTAGGCATCGAGCAGCACGCCAACCGCGATCTCGCCTTCGGCCTGGCGCGGCGCGGCCACGAGGTGGAGATCGCCTGTGACCTGACCGACTACGGCCGCGGCCAGATCATCGTCCGTGATCCGCACACCGGCGTGCTCTGCGGTGGCACCGAACCGCGCGCGGACTCGCACATCGCAGTCTGCTGACGCCACACCCTCACCGAAAGCCGGTCACGGCTGGCCTTCGGTGAGGGTCGAAACTCAGGTCTCCGGCGTTTCTCCGGCCTTGCTGCAGGCACCGCCTTCGGGAACCAGGGTAATCTCGACCCGTCGGTTGGCGTTGCGTCCCTCCTCCGTTTCATCGCTGGCCACCGGTTGGCTGTCTCCGGCTCCCCGCACCTCGAAACAATCGCTCGGGATATCGCCCATCCGCTGCATCCAGTCACGCACTGCCGCCGCACGATCGCGGGACAGCTCGAGGTTGCGCCGCGCATCCCCGGTAGAGTCGCTGTGCCCGGTGATGACGATCAGCCAACCCGGCTGAGCCTTGATGTCGATCAGGCTGTTGATCAGCACCTTGTCCGACTGCGATCGCAGTTCCGCCTTGCCGGGCGGAAACAGCAACTGGCCGTCCAGTTGCACGGCCTTGCTTGCGGGCGGCGGCGCGGGCTCGACGCGCACGACCTGCCAACCCTGGCCCAACCAACCGTGAGCGTGTGCCCAGGCAAACAGCCCCGACAGCACGATCAACAGGACCAGCGTCAGCAGCCACGGCCAAAGTCTGCGACGTTTTTCGGGTATCGGTGCACCCTCGCGATCCAGCTTGAGCACCAGCACTTGCGGCGCCTCCCCCCGATGCGGCTGCGCCGGTTGTTGTTCCTGCGCCGGTACGGCGACCATGGTCGGCTCCGGCCTGGGCTCTGCATGAGCGATGCTGACCACCCAGCTGGTCTTGGTGTCCTGTTCCGGCGAGAGGCGCCGGATCAGCCCCTGCAACTGGCTGCGTAGCGCCTCCAGCGCCGGCAGGCTGGTCTGCTGCCGGCGCACCAACAGCTGTACCAGTTCCTTGAGCGACTCGTCCAATTGCAGCAGGTCAGGCACGTTTGATTCCGACAGCAGCAAGCCGCGCAACCAGGGGCGTAGCTGAGTAAAAAGCCAGCCGAGCATCTCCAGTCGCACCGCCGGCGCGGGCGGCCAGAGTCTGTCCCATTCATCGGCGAACAAGGTGCAGGCCAGGTTCAGGCCCTCTTCCAGCCCCTGCAGTCCGTGCAGATGCGCCCTGGCCAGGACAAACGCAGTGACCGACTGCAACTCCAGGCCGTGCTCGCGGAACAGCGCCAGGCACAGGCGCTCCACCCTGGGCCAAGCCACGTCCGGGCGTGCCGGATGGCTCAGTTTCGCCAGCTCCGCGCCCAGTGCCGCTGACTGCTCGTTTCCCTGCGGGTCGCCGCCCAGGCGCAGTTTTTCCTCAACCACCGTCATCCCTTCATTCCACTCTCTTGTTTTCAGCGTTGCAGGTAGTTGCGCTGTTTCAGATGCCGTATCAGCACCTTGCCCTGCGGTTCCAGCGTCGTGCCGAAGGTGGCGCGGGCGCCATCACGCAGCTCCACTTCCAGGCTGTACTCCAGATGCCCTGGCAATACCTGCGGCAACAACACCACCTCCACCGAAGCCAGGCGCGGCTCATACTTGAGCAGCATGCTGCGCAGCGTCGCCATCAAACCGTGGGCGCTGCCCGGCATGCCGTGGAGGATCTGGCTCATGTCCGGCAGGCCATAGTCGGGCAGGTGGCTGAGGGTGCCAGCGCTGCAGTTGAGAATGCGCTGCAGGTTGTCCAGCACCGAGAGCATCGGCTGGTCCTTCTCGCGCACCTGATGCAGGTCGAGCTCTCCGCTGAAATTCTGCAGCAGCAGTTCGTAGAGCGACGGGGTCGGTTCGCTCACCACCAGGCATCCTTCTTCGGCAACGGCACCAGGCTCAGGGCGTTGTCGCCCAGTTCGATCACCCGTGCCTTGTCCGGATCCAGATCGTCGCGGGCAAGCACCAGACGCCAGCTGTCATCCTGCTTGTCGGGGGAGCGGAACAGCGCCACCACTGCAACGAACTGAGCCTCGCTGGCCATCGGCACATTCAGCTGCGTACCCTCCTGCGGTTTCACCACCACGCGGCGCTGGTCCAGCAGGTCGTTGGACAGCAGTTGGTCGCCATCACCCAGCAGGTCCTGGTAACTGGCCTGGTCCAGCGCCTTGCGGTCGCGCAACTGATAGACACGCACCAGCGTCGACACCGACAGCCCGCTCATGTCCCGGCTGTCGGTGTTCAACGCCGCACGGCCGCTGAAGTCCAGGTGCAGGTCCCTGACCTGCTTGTAGAAGATGGCGTTGCTGACCGACTTGCTGGCATCCATGGTGCGCTGCGTCAGGCCGCAGCCAGTCAGGATCGACGCCAGCAGCAGTAGCGCCAGGCGCGATCTAGAAACGGTAAGCGACATCTCGTGTCTCCCTGCTCATGGTGTTTTCGCTCAATCCCTGGCAGCGCCCCAGATTCACCGTGACGCACTGGTTCCCCGCCATTTGCCGCCTGCGCTCGTCCAGCCCTGGCACCGCCGTCATGCCCAGTAACACGGCGGGGCTGCCCAGGCTGGGGGCCGGCAGGCAGCCCAGCGGCAACGACAGTTGCAGCCGCGCCGTGCAACGCCAGCCGAGGTAGACCCGCAGCAGTACCAACAGGTCGCTGTGCAGCTGGCCGCCGGGCAGCCAGCCACGGGCTTCGTCCAGGTCCTCGGTGCTCAGCACCAGCAGCAGCTGGCTGTTGGCATCCGCCCCACTGGCGCCCAGCGGCGTACCCTGTCCCAGAAGCACCGGTTGGATGCGCGACAGGCTGGCCGCACTCGTCAACGGCACCTTGCGCGGCCAGTGCGGCGTTACCTGGGCATCGGTCCCCGGTGCGAGCAGCTTCACCAGTGCCACGACGCCTTCGGCGTTGCGCGTCGGCAGGCGCATCACTCCCAGTAGCGCGAGGAAACGCGACACCGGCGTGGCAATGTGCTCGGCGGTGCCGGGAATCCCCAGGCCGATCAGCCCCAGCAGGCATTGCGAGGTGGCGTCCGCCCCGCCCGCCTGGAACGACGCGGGATAGGAGTACTTGCGCCAGATCCGGTAGAACTGGGTGAAAACCCGGTGGTTGAAGATATCGAGGAAGGCCTCCAGCGCCTCATGCCCTTCGCGGCGCTGGGCGATGTCGTCCAGGTAGGCGGTGGGCAGCGGTGAATCGACACCGTACAGCCCGAGCAGGCGCGTGCGCACCGTGATCGGCCGCAACGGGTGCTCCTCGTCCTCCTCGAAGCCCTTCAGCTCGCCGGCCGGGAAACCCATGCCCGAATGGGGGCGGAAGCGCACGGCATCGTCCGCCGGATTCGACGTGCTGCCCAGCGGCGGGTTGCCCGGCAGCGCCGCCTCCAACAATTGGCAGAAGCGGTACAGGTTCGCCTGGGGCAGGCGCTCGCCGAGCGCCTCCAGTAATCCGCTGGCTTTCAGCCGGGAATACGCTGACTGTGGTTCTCTTTCCATCGCAGACATTTGCCCGAAGGTTGCAGGACCAGCGTGAGCTGGTTGAACAGATGAATATCGGCGTACAGCGCAAAGAAGCGGCTGAGCATTTCGCCGAACAGATGAATGTCGCCCTCGCCCGAGAAACCGTTGGCATCGAGCGTTACTTCGATGTCCACGCCGCGCAGCAGGAAGCCCTTCTCGAAGCGCTGCACCAAGTGGTGGCGTACCTCGGCGATGGCCTCCAGACGGCGGCGGTTCAGCTCACTGTGGGTCCAGTCGTAAAGCGCCAGGGTGCCGCGCAGGACCTCGGCGTTATCCAGCATCGGCAGGAAGTTCGACCCCAAGTGGCTGAGCACGCGCCAGTGAAAGCGGTCGCGGTTGGGCGGGTAGCAGGGCATGGTCGGCGCGCACAGGTTGCGCACGCGCAATTCGACCTGGGCCGCCTTCACTACGCTGTCCAGCAACGTGCTCTGCAGCGCCTTGCGCGGCAGCAAGCCGTTGGTGCCAGTCAGGCGCAGCGACAGGCTTTCGCCCTCGCGCAGGCGGTCACGGTCGAAGCCTTCGCCGCCAAGGATCAGCCAGGTGTCATGCATGCCGTTGACGCCGCGCTTCAGGCGTGTGTGGAAATACCGCTCCGGCGCTTCGTCGCGGAGCATGCCGCCCTTGTGGCGGAAGCTGGTGAAGGGCACGTAATCCTGGCGCTCGGTGCTCTTGGACGAGGTGACGCTGTCCACTGAGTAAATTTCCGTATGGCCGTCCTGCAGGCGCATGGGGCGCAGCAGGTAGTCGGTCTGCAGCGGCGCCAGGCGCATGGGGTCGGCTTCCAACGGGAACAGGTTGATAACCGGCACCGCGTGCAGGCGCACGTGCTCGGCGCTGAGCAGGAATTCGTGGGACCACTGCTCGCTCAGCACCACGTCCAGTTCGAACCACGGCAGCCCCTCCTTCACCGGCAGGTTCTCCAGCCCGTGCAGGGTGACGAACATGAATTTCTCGCGGAAGGTGAAGTACTCCAGCAGTAACTGGTAGCCGCTGAAGGC
The DNA here is from genome assembly GCF_014852585.1 of Pseudomonas sp. PDM18. Taxonomy (GTDB): domain Bacteria; phylum Pseudomonadota; class Gammaproteobacteria; order Pseudomonadales; family Pseudomonadaceae; genus Pseudomonas. Next base: position 157,567 of record NZ_JACVBX010000006.1, read on the forward strand.
GCTGTCGGCCTTGGGCCAGAGGCGGTCCTGGGCAGCGAAACCCTTGGGCGAAAAATGCCCCTGCAACGGTTGGCGATCCGCCTCGCCGGGCAGACGCACGTACAGCGCCTGGGTTTGCAACGTCAGCGCCTGATGCAGGGCACTGGCCAGCGGCGCATCGGCGTTGAGGTAGAGCGGCAGGTTACCCAGGTCAATCTGTTTCCAGTCCGCCAGGGCGCCGCAGGAAAAGCGCAGGCGCAGCACCGAGCGACCGTCGGGCTCGCTGGCCACCCGCAGCGATTCCAGTGCCAGCGGGTGCAGGTTTACCGGCTCGGTTGTGGTGTAGCGGCAACGGGTGCGCTGCGGACCGACGGGGCGCGACAGCACCTCGAAGCCGGCGTCGATGAGTTCGTCACGCTTCATCTGCAGGTGGTCCGGCGTCAGCTCCACCACCGACAGCGATGGAATGGTGCGCAGGTAGTGCGGCCAGAGCAGGCTCACCAGTCCTTCGGTGAGCTCCGGCAGGTCATCGTCGAGCTTCTCGCGCAGGCGCCCCATGAGGAAGGCGAAACCTTCGAACAGGCGTTCCACGTAAGGGTCGCGCGCGCCGGCCTTGTCCAGGTTGAGTTGCGCGGCGCGATCCGGAAAGGCTTCGGCAAACTCCTTGCCGGCCTCGCGCAGGTAGCGCATTTCGGCATCGAAATAGCGCAGGGTCCGATTGTCCATTTACTGTCCTGAGAATGGGGTTCAGCCGCAAAGCACGGCGGCGCGAACGGGATCGATGGCAACCAGGGCGGCCAGCAGGCCTTCCATGCGTCGCGCCAGGGCGGGTTTGTCGGCGTCGCTGCGCTGGGCTTTCTGCCGCAGCAACTTGAGCAGGCGTGCCTTGACTTCGAAGCACAGTTCGGGCTCCCAGTCGCTCAGCGCCTGTGCCTGACCATCCAACTCGCTCAGCAGGTGCGCTGCCAATTCCGCCTTGCCATGCTGCTCGGCCACCCGCGCCATCAGCAGGCGCAACAGCCAGCGCTGACGGCCACTGCGCAGGTCCGGACGCGATGCCAGCCAGGCCAGCGCCGCCTCCACGCCGTCGCTGTCGGCCTGGGCCAGGGCTTCGCTTTCCAGGGCGAGCACATCGTCACTGGCTGTGCTGGCGGCCACGGCCGAGCCCATCCAGTGCGCGGCCTGCCCGGTGCAGACGTGCTGGGCGATCCAGTTGCGTGTGGCTTCGTCGGCGAACGGCGTGCCGTCGCTCCAATGCAACTGCTCTAGCCCAGGCAGGCGCTCCAGCAGCATGCGCAGGTCGCCTTTGAGCATCTCGGCCCAACCGTCGTAGGGCGTGCCCAGCCGCCCCAGTGCCTGGCACAGGTGCCATTGCAGGTCCAACCAGAAGTGATTCACCCCTTCGGCGAACATACGCTCGGCGTGATCGAGCAGCTCGGTCCAGCCCTGTTGCAGGTTCAGGCGTTTGAGCTGCGCGCGGTACTCGGTGCGCGGAGGAGCCAACCGCGTATTGCCATTGGAGTCCTGGGGTGGCAGCTGGTGCACAGTGTCCCAGCGCAGGCTGGTCAGCAGCCGATGGGCCGCCAGCCAGCCCTGGGGCTGGTCGCGCAGGTAGTTGGCCAGGACCTTACCGCTGTCGAGCAGGTCGCGCCCTGACTGCACCTTGCCCGGCACCGGTGCCGGGGACGCCAGCAGGTTCTCGCTCTGCGCCGCGCTGTTCTGCGGCACCAACGCGTGCACGCCGCCGGACTGCGCCAGGCGGCTGCCCAGTGCGGCATACAAGCCGCCCAGCCCCGGCCGCTCGGCCTCGGGCCAGGAGGCGAGGATATCCTCCAGCCACGCCAGTGCCGCGACCGTGCGCTGGGTTTCTGCCTTCACTACTTCGGGGAACAGCGACAGGCTGTCCAGCACCTTGGCGCTGGCCAGCCATTCCAGCGCCATGCGCCGGCTCTTCGGGCGCGCTGGCAGCACCTGGGCGCCGAAGCGATCCAGCAGCGCCGCGAGCAACTCCAGGCCATCGGCAAAGCCCGCCTCGCCATCGCTCTGGGTCCGCGCCCAAAGGTAGTAGCTGACGATCCGCACGTCCTTGCAGCGATGCTTGAGCAGTTGCTCCGCCAGCTGCGCTACCAGCGCCACGTTGGCCGACGAAAGCTTGTTGACCTCCTCGCGCATGCGCTGGAAGTCGTCGTCGTAACCGGGGTCCTCGCCCACGGCGGTGTTGCCCTCCATGGGCTTCAGCCAGGCTTCCCACTGCGCCGCCTGCACCTTGGCCAGCGCCACGGCGTCCTGCCCTTCCAGGCAGGTTGATATCAATCCCTGCAAACTCATCGATGCGTCCTGAATTGCCTTGCTTTGATCATTCGTCGTAACCCAGCGGATCGGTCACGGCATAAGGCGTTACCTGCCCTGCTCCGACATCGAAGATGCTCTCCGGCAACGCGAAGCCGCGCAGCTCCAGCACCGCCAGCGGGCCGCGGCCCAGCTCCGTCTGTAGCTGCCAGGTCAGGGGCAGTTCGTCCGCCGCCTTGAGTACCAGTTCGAAACGGGTGTCGCTGCCGTCCAGGGAGGTCACCTGCGCCTGCTCCAGCAGGCGGATCAGCCCCCAGACGCCGGCGTAGTCGCCGAACAGCCGCGCGCCGCCCTTCAGGCTGGTCCAGCTCAACGATGCGCCCGGATGATCGGTGCCGCCCGGCCAGGTGAACTGTTGCCAGCTCTCCATCTGGTTGAAGTACTCCAGCTTCACGCCATCAAGGATGAAGGTGGTTTCCACCACGTTGCGCACCGGCTTGGCCTGCAGCTGGAAGCTCATGCCCATGCCGCCGTCGGTGTAGAGGATGTCCGCCAGGTCGCTGAGCTGGTTGACCGCCCGCAGGAACTGCGGATTGAAATGCAGGCCTTGGCTGTGGGTGCTGTCCGGTACCCAGCGGTTGCCTTCCTTGCGCAGCACGCCGCCCAGCTGGGTTTTGATGAACTGGTCGATCCGCCCGCTGCCCGAACGGATCATCTGCCCGAGCATGGGCAAGGATGCGTCGCTGCCGGTGGAGTCGAAGGGATAGCGCCCCTTGAAGGCACGATTCCAGTTGTCCACCACGGCGCGTTGCCACTGGCGGTTCAGGCCTGCTGCCGACGGCTGCAACACACCTTCCCAGGCCTGGTTGAGCGGCTGCACGAAGAGATTCTGGCCAAAGCCGCTCCACTCCCCGCCGAGACTGGCAGCGATCAAGCCGCCGTAGTCGAGGGTGTCGGTGAGGTCGACGCTGGTGCCCTGGAACACCGTCTGCGCCAGGGCCTGGGTCATCGCCTGCGGGTCGCTGGCATTGGTCACGTGCTGCAGCTTCAGGCGCACGCGGGTGACCCGGGTCAGGAAGGCCTGCAGGCTCAGCGCGTCATCACCCCGCGAAGCACCCTTCTCCTTGCCCAGCAGCGCGAGCAGCGGGCCGAAAGTATTGTCCAGCGGGCCCTGCGGCGCACGGGTCCTCTGCTCGATCGCCGGCTGCTTGTCCTTCTCCAGCAGTTGCTGCGCCGAGCGCATCAGCGAGTCGGCCAGCGCCTCGCCCTTGACCTCGGTGCGGCCCTGGTAGGCCAGGGTGTTCATCAGAGCGATCAGCGGCGACTGGCGCACATCGCTGAGCAGGGTCAGTTGGCTGATGGAGTCGGAGAGGCTGTCCGCTTTACGCCAGCGGATGCTGTTGAGGAAGGTCAGCCAGGCATCGCTGAAGTCCCGGAAGTAGCGCTCGGTCAGCTGCGACTTGAGCACCTCGGGCGTCAGCTCGCTGTCGATGGTGCTCTGCTGGTCGCTCAGCACCCAGTCGATTTCCTCGCGGCGGGTCTCGGCCATCTCGTCGATGGCCTTGCTCACCTGCCGTTCCCAGGCCTGGCGGGTAAATACCCCCGGCACACTGTTGGGCGTATCGAACAGGCTCGAAGAGTCGGTTTCCCCGACCATGTCCATCAGCGTCAGATCGGCGTAGTTGTTGCTCGCCTGTTCGATCACCTGCTGGTACAGGTTAGCCACGCCATTGCGCCGCCCGAGCTGCCCCAGTAATACCTGACGAACCTGCGCTACCAGTGCAGGCTGCGTCTTGATACGCCACTGCGGATGCGCCGCCAGGTGCTGCGCATAGAAGGCCCACAGGTTGGGCGAAATGCCTTGCCACAGGCCAGGCGCCACGCCCGCGCGCGTCGGTTCAGTCTGGGTCAGCACCTTGGTCAGGAAGGCCGCATCGACCTTCTCCGGCCGCGCCATCATCAGGTACGCCTTGAGCTGCCCGTGTGCCTCCTCGGCACGCTCGCCCCGCTCGGGACTGTCCGCCGGCAATGCCGCCAGATCGCTCAGTTGCGCTTCCAGCTCCTTGGCCATCACATCGCGCATCAGCCGATTGTTCGCCTGCGCATAGCGCGGCCACAGTGATTCCAGCAAGGCATCGTTCTGGCTCAGGCCGAAACGCTGGTACCAGGGCACCCCGTGCTCACGACGATAATCCAGCCGCGCGATCTCACGGGTCAGCTCGTTCAGCGCCGAAAGCTGCGCATCCGCATCTCCGGACTGATTGATCGTCGCCAGCGCCGTTTCCACCGTGGCGATCTGCGCGCGGTTGCTGGTGAAGGACACCAACAGGGCCAGGAGGCAAAGGCCCGCGACAGCGAGGACGGCAGTGTAGAGGCCGCGGAGCCAGGTCCAGCCCAGGCGTCGACCACGGACATTTCTGTCGTCCAGTACGGTTTTCCAGCTGGTCTGCGGCCACCAGCTGTTGGGCGTACCGGCAGAGCCATCGGGCAGATTTGGGCTGAACAACAAGCCACGCAACGGCACGGTACGGCTGAGCTGATCTAGGAACGGCGCCAAGGCTTCGCGCCAACGACTGATTCCCTGGTTCTCCAGATCACGGGACAGGCGAAGGAGGAAATCATGTTTCGAGTCGACCTCCAGTTGCCCCATGCCTTGCTCGCGAAGTGGCTCGACCAACCGCTGCAGGGAGACTTCAATCCGTTCTCCGGTGACCTTGGAAGGCAGCAGACAGCCCACTGGCTGCACATCACGCCCGGTCTGCTCCCAAACGCTTTCACGCACTTGCCAGAGATACAGCGGAACCTGTCGGCGCAGCACCTGACATAAGTCCCGCAGTTGACGCACACCGGTGCTGAACGTAGTGACGTCATTGCCCTGCGCCTCGCTCAGCGCCCAGACGATGCCGTCCAGCGGCCGCGAGCCGCGCAGCGACTTCGCAAGCGCGGCTACATCGGTCTGCCAGTGGCCATTCAGCGAGTCGCCGCATAACAGCACGCAGTCCTGGCCTTCCAGCCAGCGCTGTTTGCTCAAGCCAGGGGCCACGGCCTCGATCTGCTCGGGCTCACCGACCACCAACAACAAGCGAACTTTGCGCCTCCAGAAGTAGCCATATTGAGCCTTCAGGTGACCAGGTATTTCCTCGACCGGGGAGCGGCGCTGGCTCGAAGGCGGCAGTTTTCCATCGGCCGTCGGCCGTACGCCCGTGGCCTGTCCCTCCTCACGATGCTGCTGCCGCGTGATGTAGGCTAGGATCCGAGGCATGCCACGAGCAATAGCAACGATCACGACGACCAACAGGAACGCCAGCAACTTGTGGTGCTTCTCTACCAGACCTATCCGATCACCGTAGTGCCAGATCAGCGCCCCAACGGCCGCCAGCGCCACGGTGATCAACATCCCACCGCCAAATCGGCGCCAGGGGTTGTTGTAGGTCTTCATGCACACTCTCCTGTGGCGATGGTGCTGATCCAGCATTGCGATGTTTCCTGGCTCAGCAGCAGCAACGGCTGCTGCAGCTGCCGCACCAGATCGAGCCCAAGCGCGGCAACCAGCCAGTGACCAAACGGCCCCGGCAGCCCACTGAGCGACTCTTGAATCCATTGGCTGCCGACCTGCAGCTTGGCGCCATGCTTGCCCGCCAGCGATAGGACTGTTCCGAAACACTCTTGCCATCGCACACTGTCGGCCAGCATTGCGGTGGCCTCGCGCGCAGCCGCCTGGGTCTGCAGGAATAACGGCAGCTCGCTGTCGAGCTGACCCACATCCAGTGGCATGGGACGCAGTATTCGGCCTTGCGCTGTCAGTTCCTGCTCGCTGGCCAGAGCATCTGGGCACAGCAGCAACGCTGCCAGGCCATCGGAATAGTCACCTTGCCCACTCACCTGGAGGACCAGGATCAGATCAATGTCTGCTCCCGGTGATTTGAGCGAACGCTCAACCCAGTCAAGGGACAGTTCATTGACGAGGTTGGGCGTCACAGAAATATGGTTGGGTGCAACCTTTAACCAGCGCTTGCGCCAAGCGCTGCGCAGCAGCTCGTAATCGTCCGGGGCGACATCGCTCAACAGCGTCACCCGCAACGGCTGCTCGGCAGGCATTGCCAGCAAGGCCGGCGCCACCCCCTCCAGCAACTGGTCCAAGCCGGCCTGTATACGGGCGGAGCCTTTAGCGGGTAGCGACGTGATCCGTTTTGCCACGCCGGAGCACGGCGAAATGCCAGGCGCGCCCTGCGCAATCACAGGAGCGGAGATCATCTCCGGTAGTACTACGCAACTGTTGAGCACAGCAATGTTGCGGCGCGCCCACAGGTTCCAGGCGTTCTCTGCCTCGATCGCCTCGTCTTCAAGGAACTGAAAATGACTGACAGCCCCACCATAGCTATATGCGCGCACGCTGAACGCAAGTACCCAAAGCAGCAGCGGCGAAGCCGCCAGCCCCCAGACATTCACTCCGCCCAGCTCCGGCACCTGCCCAGAGGCGACCAGCACGAACAGGCCAATGCCCACCACCACCGCCAGCAGGCCCGCTCCGAGCCAGCGCACCATCGACGGTGGCTCAGGCGCGGTAACCACTTCCGGCGCGCGACGATTCCAAGCCATGGATCAGGTCACCGCACAGTCAGGGGCGCTGGAGATCACCTGACAGCCGCAAGCACTACGGCAACCATCGACCACCAGCGCGCGACCATTCTCGGACCAGTCCGCGCAGCCTTCGACAATGGCATTCACTCCATGTCCGGGAATAGGGCAGCTCACCAGATCGCCCACCAACGCAGCCAGCTTGCCGTGAACTTCATGGGTGGACGACGCAGAAATAACCTTGCCGCCATGGGTGGTCTGATCGCCTAACAAAACGAAGCCGCGAGACATGTTTGCTTCCATTTCTACAATTTCAGACGTTTCTTGTGAGAGATAATATTGAAATCACAAATAGCAGCGGTCGCCGAATCATGCTGCAAAATATGAATTCATTGTCTATTTTCTGATTTCAACCTAATCGCTTCTAACCTAAGAATGTCAGGCTCTGAATGACCATCCGCAACAACAGTCCCATCAGGGTACTTAAAGATTGTAAATAGGCCTTTTTTATGAACCTTCGGCTGTTCGGAAGATACAACCATATCTGTATGCAGGATCGGTTCGAAATATACGGAATCGGCATCTGAGGTGCGATACTTTGCATATATATCACCTCTTCCAGCGAGACTTACTTCCTTCCTATAGCCTCCAATGTAAGACTCACTCACCCAAGGGTAGTAGTCTTTTTTTATCAGCAAGTTACCACTTGCCTCTATATCAGCTCCACCGTGGGGTGAGTCGTGCTCATCAAACATTACCACTACCCCGCCTCCCGCCCCATAGCGCACTCCATCACCAAACGGTGTAGGCTCTTTGTAAGCAACACCAAAGGTCACGTTAGATAGTTTCCAGCGACACTCTCCACCACCGTCTTTAAAAATCCTTGCCTCATAAATGTCTGTACTTCCATTTTTTTGGGGTAGCACATCGATTTCGTGAAACCCGTCGACTTCATAGGGCTCCCCGCGTGCATCCCGACGAGTCCGCTTACAGGAAGCAGAGCGATACATAACTTCAAGCTTCTCAGCTACGAGGTCCGGATGCACCCTGACCTGAACAGTAACCAGTTGGCTATTAGAAGGCGGAGCAAAGCCGTAGTCCTGAGCGCAGCCACTCAGACACCACCCCACGCCGAGCAGAACTAGGGAAATCCCTGTCGGACCACGAAGTGAACTAACCATGAACTTTCTCCACATATGCACTTTCCTCAACTACAGAGTCGAATCGCTGCAGAGCATCCTTTCCCCCTTCCAAATGCCGAGTGGCTTCCAAGGTCTGCCCTACGAGATTCTGCAGATCGAGAAAAACACGGTCGCGGGTCATTTCTGCGGGTGGAATGCGCTCGCCATGCTTGGCCATTTGCTCCTCAAACAATCGGCGCCTTTCCTGTCGCTCCTGCATACGATTAGAGTTGTTTGATTCAATAAGTTGGCCATAGAGAAATGGCTGATACTCAGTCATAAAATGATTGAGTACTCCAACCAAGGTTCCAGATTTGGCGTTTCCTCGACGAGGGAAATAGCGTGTTAGGCTGGCCTCCCCGAGTGAAGCCTTAAACCGCTCCTGTGCCGCTCGGGCCTCATCACTGTCGCCTTCACTTAAACTTGGCACGAGGAATAATTTTGCCTTTGCCGGTAGTATTTTCGTGACGACAGTGTGATACGGGGCTTCCAGCCCCTTACGGCTCTGATAGAACGGGTTGTCCGAGGATCGGTCCTGAGTATGTTGCTCGGCCTTGTAAAATGCGACTATTTCGCCGTGATGGCAGAACGGGTCACCTAACTTAACCACCTTGCTGGCGGCTAACTGACCAACCGACCAAATCGTACCCAAAGTTGTCCCAAGCGGGCCGTATAGGTCGTACAGCCAATTGTCCATCGCAGCCTCCGGTGGCACGTCGGGAATCAGGTCCGTGTCGTTGACATGGCGAAAATGTCGAACCTCATCAAGACAACTGACTGCTTTAAGAGTGAAAGTGCGTGGCATACCATAAGTGTATAGTAGCGGATTGCTCTCTTTATGAGATGCCGCATGTATCAGGCCTAGCGCGCCGCCTAAACTGTGCCCGCAAATAAAGAAATCCTTACCGATCAGCCTGTCTGAAAAGGCTTTTCCTAACTCTTTTGAAAATATACGGCGAGCCACTTCAAATCCATTCCTAAACCCTAGATGGACACTCCCTGCCGACGTTAAATCAGCGCAGGGAACTTTAGGCTCACAAGTTGCTTGTACTTCGGGCCTGGATGGTCTGAAGGTGACATCCGTCGCTAAATCCGGGATTCCCATTTCCGTCCCCCTCCACCCAACTAGAACCTGATCATTGCTAATGGCGTAGAAGAGTTGAGTATCACCCTCCGGAAGTTTCCCTTTAGTTGTGTCTAATGGCTCGGAGATCGAGTATCTATTATTGAACGGAACATCAACTACGACGCATGGCGGGTTGCTAGCCCCATCAAGTACACGAGGTGTGCGAGAGAGATCTTGGCATTGCATTTTGAAGAACTCCTTCACCGATCCGGGTTGAAGCCCCTCATACTTACTGTAGGAAAGTATGCTCATTAGCCCTAAGTTGTAGGCCGTGACGAGACAATATTCGCGCTGATGATTAAGGACCAATGACCACGCCCGGAACGGGCAGACCTCCAGCACATGACGACGGTTGAGCAAGGGCGTTGCAATGCCGTTAGGTGCATCAGCGCCCAGCGTGAAGCCTTTAAAGTCCTTGTCCGGGAAGTGATAGGGCGGCAAAGCCTCATTTTCTTCCAGCGGAGGATCAAAGCTGGGCTGCTTATCGCATAGCTGGCCTATGCGCAGGTAGTGGTAGCCATACCCCTCTCTCAGCGCTTGCGCCTCGACAGGTGAATGTCCCGTGCAAGGTGGGCAGTACAGCGGGGTTTTATCGCCCACGCCGGGACGTAACGGCTCGGGACGCAGCGCACGAAGTCTTCGGGTCTGCAGAACTTCCGCGAGTTGGTCCGCGTCGATCAGCAGTGTCAGGGGAATTGGGCGCAGCCCTTCAATCCGAATCACACCCTGAGCATCAGCCTGGCCACGGTACTCCGGCGCAGCACCATCTCGCGTAGCTGTATTTTGCGCGCGATAAGGCAGATGAGGTAACGGTACATTTTGCTCATCTACCAACTGAAACTCGACCCAGTGCTGATTTTGCTTCTTACCCTGAACAGCCATGCCGGGGTTGAGCGTATCTGTACGGTGATTCTTATCTGACATTTTGTTCATCCTTGAAAAGGAGATCGACGTTTGCAGCTCCACCAGTAACTTCGTGCGGAATTTAATCGCTGTCGCACCGAGGCTTAATCACGCCTCCATTCTTCTGATACAGATACTGCGGATATCTAAGCTCCCCTCCCTGAATAGCGGAACAGAATGTCGCATCATAAAATGTGACGCTAGTTCTTTGAGGATTGCTGACACGCCTGTTCAACCTAAAATAATAAGTCACGCCATTCTCGAGTGGCCTGGAGCTATTAATTATCTTGTAGCCTGACAATGCGACCCCATACCCCAAGCAATCACCGGGTTTCAAAACTACAGGAGTAGATATTTTATTAATCTCTACGCTCCACATGACCTGCCGTATACCGTCTCTTTTAAAGCTTTCAGATACTGAAACCGATTCTACAGCGACATCATTGGTCTCTTCTGCGGGAATGCATAGCTTCGGAACTCCATTCCCGACTTCAATTTTGGCGTCCCTGGGCATCCCCCACGGAGTTGCTACGGCATCGAAATAAACGAACGCTAATCCGAGAGTTACTAAAGCACTTTTAAGCAGTGTTAGTTTCTTCATGGTAAATTTGCCTTGTCAGCGGGATTGGACAGCAAGTCCTTAACGGTCGAAGCCAGCAGTAATGGATCGTTATATTTGTTATTTTGATTCCACACGCCTTCAATATCTTGCTCGACACAAATCATGTAGTAATCCGAGACAATTTCACCCTGCTGTTCCATGTTGTAATCAGATAGCTTGCCAGTCTTCCTCAAGGTGTATTCATATGCTGAAGCGCCTCGGCTTGTTACCCATAAAGCGTGCCACTTAACCCAGTAGCCCATTTGGTATTGCCAAACATGCGTCATCTCATGAATGAACAGCGCTTTATCTCTGCCTTTCGCTGTTGCAGAAAAATCGTCCTTGTACAAGCCAGTACTTTCAGGGAAATACATTTCGCCATTCGGCGTAACAGCAGTATTCTGGAAGCCTAAGAACAGCCACCAGCCTCCGTGGTGCGCTTTCACCTTGCTGTAATCGATGGCGTCCTTAAAGACGACCTGAGCCATGGCAATCTCGCCAGCGGTTAGAGGGCGCGAATCACCTTCAGGCAATGGAATAACTTGCGTTGATGTTCCAACATTTGAGCTATTGGTAAACACCTTGATGGGCTCGAGGTCAACAATCAGCGGCTCGCCGGAAACCTTGGCGGAACAACAGTTATCAGCCACCTCGTCAGGTGGAGTGAGCTCCAGTCGTGTTATTTGGACCGACTTGTTCGTCACTATCCGAGCAGTGCGCCCCTTCTTGTCGGTTTGCCCCTCTTGCGTGGTGCCGTCAGCCAGGTATGCCACATATTTCAGGCCAGCAGGCACGTTGCCATTGGAGCAGGACAGGCATAGCTGCTCATCGAAGGGGCCTTCACTCTCGGGCAAGTTGAACACCAAGTCCCCCGGTACCAAGGTATGGACAGTCATGGTCCGCCCTTCCTTGTCGGTGATCCCTTCGAAGACCTCTCCTTGTGGAGCGACAACTTGGTAATGCGCATATGACATCGGAGCCTGGCTTGGGTCGCTCAGGATGTAGTGAGCACTGTAGCCAGCAGGCAAAGGCGTGGGTGGGATGTCGAGGCTCGTGCTGCCCTGTTTCACCACATTGGCAGCTTTGAGAAAGATGTTTCCTGGCGCGCCAAGCTCGATGTTACCGTCCTTGATCCGGATATAGGCGCCCCCGCAGTGGAGGAGCAGTTCTTGGGGGGCGGTGATTTCTACACGGCTGTCGGTGCTTTCAATTCTGAGGTCCGCCTTTGCCAAGGCATGCAAGGCATCACTTTGCGCGTGAACCTCAACCTTGCCGGCTGCCGCCTTGAGTTGCATGCCCGCGCTTTGCGCAAACAGGCTGACAGCTTGCTGTGCACTGGCAGTGATGTCTCGGCCGGCACTGATATCGGCGTTATGGCCAGCCATGATGCCGACACTTTCCGCGCTGGAGGCCAGTTGCAACGCCTCGGGACTCACTACGCCGATCCCGGCCGGAGCGTGCAGCAGGATGCCGGGTTGTGCCAGGTCAGTCAGCGCTTTACTCAGTCGGGCCTGGCTATCGCTGTCGTTGGGTTTGGCTTGACCGCTACGCGCTGCGTTGGCCATAGAGCGGGCTAACGAGAGTGCGTTTTCCAACTGAATGATGGCGTCACTCATCTCCAGCGTGTCGCCGCTGGCTTGCGGTTGCACATCTGCGCTAATGAAGACGCCTTTGCCGGCACGTAGAGCGCCCCAGTCGTCAGTTCTCAGCTCGAAGCCTTCGCCACGCTTCTGCCGCTTCGCGTCCACCAAGTGCCCGAGGTTGAGCTGGCTCTTGCCGCTGTGTTCAGTGCTGACTTTGATGTGTTCCTGGCCCCGGGTATCGTCCAGGCGAATTTTGTTATTGCTTGGAGTCCGGATTACGTTCCGCTTGTAGTTCTGGATGGTGACGTGGTCGGGGTGCAGGGAGTCGTGGATGGCGTGAGCGATGAAGGGGCGATCCGGGTCGCCTTGCTCGAAGGCGATACCCACTTCAGTACCCGCCAGGAGTGGCATGTGGAACCCATACGTGTCACCCGCATAGGGGCGCGCAAGACGTAACCACATACTTTCTCTTCCCGCCGGCCAGGTGTCGCGATCGAAGAGGAAGTTGACCTTGTAGCGGCCTTCTTTATCGATGTGGCTATAGGGATCGTTCTTTTCCGGGTTGGTCACCCGTGCGGGGACGGTGCCTGCGATTCGCGGCTTGGGTGGTACTGGTGGACGGAAGGCGATGTCGCCATCGGGGATGGCTTCGAAGCTGACCTCAAAACTGCTGTCGCGAGCGGCCTTGCAGTGCATCCGAACGATGACGGCACCTTGGGCGAAAGCGGCCGGCGCCCCACCTTCGACCTTGAGTACCTTACCGGGGGCCAGCTCGGCGCTGCTGCTGCTGCCAAACAGGCGGGTCTGTTGATTGAGATAGCGCTCGTGAGCCAGGCGCGCATAGAACACGCCGCTCTCGGCAAAGCCCTCTTCATCCCCATGGGCGTATGGATCGCCGAGCATTTGATAATGCTCATTGGCGTAGTGGTAAGCCTCTCCGTAGGTGGTTTGGGCTTCTCGAGTCAAATCCGCCTGGGCATCGAGATTGGCACCGGCATCGCGGGAGTAATAGGCACGGCCACTGACAACCTGTTCTACAACTTGATGGCTGACCTGCAAGTCCCAGACTGCTTCCTTGCCGGTACTTTCAAGGCTACTCAAGGGACGCAGAGGAAGAGATATCTCCCGCTCGTAATGCATCGGCGCATCATGGAACTCAGCAACATCGATCAGCAGCCGGGAATCCATGCCGAAGCTGAACCAGATTCCTCGCTCGGCGCAGATGCGCTGGATGTACGCGAGATCCGTTTCTCCATACTGAAGTCGCTGCTCGTGCTGCGCGTAGGTCTGACCAAGATCAATAAGGAAATCCTGCCCCCGCAGGCCATGCCGCCTGAGGATGATCTCAACTATCTCGGGGATGCTCTGATTCTGGTAGATGCGGTTCTGGCTGCCATTTCTCAGCAGTGCCAGGCGCGGTTCGAGCATCAGCTCATACCTGGCTTCGTCACGCGATGCCGAGAGGCGCTTGAACCCGGTAATCACGCCATAGAGGGTGCGCAGCGGCGGCACAACCGGTGGTGTGTAGCCGCGAATGGTGACCGAGGAAGGTGCGGCGCGCAGACTGAAGGCCGCATCCTTTCCGAGCATGCTGTCTGCGGGGATATCCAGTTGGAGACTGGTGACTTCGATGCGGTAGCGGAAGGTTTCGCTCAGTGCCTCAGAACCCTCGAAGGCGAGTACGTCAAGTTGCGCGTCAAGCCCGTCAACACTGAGCGAATGGCGGCTGTGGTCGAAAAACGTACGGAGCTCATTGAGCATTTTTCAACTCCCCGCAATCACAGTTCCAAGGCGAGACCGGAAAGGTCTTTAGGGCGGGGTAGCTGAATGAGGTTATGACAATATCCATGCAGAAGCGTCCCTGTTGCGCGTGAATTTTATGACTTCTTAGAGATCGGAAAGCTTGAAGGCTCTTCCAGAGCCAAACAACCCATAATTTTTAATTGGGAAATTTCCACACTTATACCAAGAGACGTCAGGCTCGATATTTAGGAAATGTCTGAAAATTCTCTGACGCAAATCAGACGCGTCACAATCGAAACTTGGATGCACCGAGCTTGTTCCCCTAGGTCACTCACTCGGTCTATGGTTTTGATATTTTCGCCAAGCAGCGGAACCTGGCTTTGATCGAATCATTAGCGCGCAGATAGGGCACCAAGTCCCGTTACGAACATTGCCGAATCGTGCATTCCAGATATGGCCACGCGCGCACTCCCAAGGATATTTATGCTGAGTGCTCAGATATTCCGTGGCCAAGCATTTCCCTCCGCGTGCAGCGGCGGTCTGCTGCATATCCTCTAGTGTCAGCTTAATGCACTCACGGCACCAACCGCCTTGGCGGATGTGCTGCAGAGTTGTTTTCCACTCGTGCCCCTTAGCGCATTTCCAGAGGTATTTGGTCGTTGATGTGTGGTATTCCGTCGAAAGGCATTTCCCACCCCGAGCAGCAGCGGCAATCTGCAAAGATTCGGGGTCGAGCCTTCTACTTTCATATGAGCATTGAGGGCACCAGCTGCCGGCAAGAATAGTTTTATAGCGCGACTTCCAAACATGCCCACGTGAACACTGCCAACTGTAAAAGCTTCTGACGCTACGATATTCATCAGAAAGAAACAGTCCACCGTGCTTTTCAGCACTGCGCCTAGCATCCTCAATACTGTATTCAAGAGTTCCTCTGCATTGAGGGCACCACCGATTGCTGTTCATAACAACGTTGGCTGCCACATCCCAAACGTGGCCGCTCGCGCATCGAAACCGATGCACCTGGGTAATTCCAAAGTAGTCAGTGGAGAGGCATTCTCCACCGCGCTCACGAGCAAAGGACTGTAACCGCCGCAAGCCATCTGTGGCGAACTTTCGTCCACGCGGCGTGCAATGGGGGCAGCGACAATTGGTCTTGGCGAAGCTATATATTCTCTGCCACTCGTGGCTTGGGTCTTGCCTACAGCGAAAATCATAATAGGCGGACCCTGCACCTATCCATTGAGTAGTTAACAACTCACTGCCCTCCTCCTCAGCCTTGCGCTTCAATTTGAGAAGCTTTTGGGTTTCAAGGCAGTGACCGCACCCTTTCATGACGTACAGGCTTCGAGCGAGATGCTTGAAGACATGCCCTTGATTGCATTGGAATCGATAAGCCTTGTTGTTGCCGTCCCACTCATCCAGACAGATGAACTGCAAACGCTCCAGGGCTCGCAGGATGTCCGGCGGAAAGCTGATCTTCGGTTGCATCGTCTTCACCTTTTCTCAAACTAACTCCGGAGCTATTCCGATATCGAAGATGTTCTCCGGCAGCGCGAATCCGCGTAGTTGCAGCACCGCCAGCGGGCCGCGGCCCAGCTCCGTCTGCAGCTGCCAGGTCAGGGGCAGTTCGTCCGCCGCCTTGAGCACCAGTTCGAAACGGGTATCGCTGCCGTCCAGGGAGGTCACCTGCGCCTGCTCCAGCAGGCGGATCAGCCCCCAGACGCCGGCGTAGTCGCCGAACAGTCGCGCACCGCCCTTCAGGCTGGTCCAACTCAGCGACGCCCCCGGATGATCGGTGCCGCCCGGCCAGGTGAACTGTTGCCAGCTCTCCATCTGGTTGAAGTACTCCAGCTTCACGCCATCAAGGATGAAGGTGGTTTCCACCACGTTGCGCACCGGCTTGGCCTGCAGCTGGAAGCTCATGCCCATGCCGCCGTCGGTGTAGAGGATGTCCGCCAGGTCGCTGAGCTGGTTGACCGCCCGCAGGAACTGCGGATTGAAATGCAGGCCTTGGCTGTGGGTGCTGTCCGGTACCCAGCGGTTGCCTTCCTTGCGCAGCACGCCGCCCAGCTGGGTTTTGATGAACTGGTCGATCCGCCCGCTGCCCGAACGGATCATCTGCCCGAGCATGGGCAAGGATGCGTCGCTGCCGGTGGAGTCGAAGGGATAGCGCCCCTTGAAGGCACGATTCCAGTTGTCCACCACGGCGCGTTGCCACTGGCGGTTCAGGCCTGCTGCCGACGGCTGCAACACACCTTCCCAGGCCTGGTTGAGCGGCTGCACGAAGAGATTCTGGCCAAAGCCGCTCCACTCCCCGCCGAGACTGGCAGCGATCAAGCCGCCGTAGTCGAGGGTGTCGGTGAGGTCGACGCTGGTGCCCTGGAACACCGTCTGCGCCAGGGCCTGGGTCATCGCCTGCGGGTCGCTGGCATTGGTCACGTGCTGCAGCTTCAGGCGCACGCGGGTGACCCGGGTCAGGAAGGCCTGCAGGCTCAGCGCGTCATCACCCCGCGAAGCACCCTTCTCCTTGCCCAGCAGCGCGAGCAGCGGGCCGAAAGTATTGTCCAGCGGGCCCTGCGGCGCACGGGTCCTCTGCTCGATCGCCGGCTGCTTGTCCTTCTCCAGCAGTTGCTGCGCCGAGCGCATCAGCGAGTCGGCCAGCGCCTCGCCCTTGACCTCGGTGCGGCCCTGGTAGGCCAGGGTGTTCATCAGAGCGATCAGCGGCGACTGGCGCACATCGCTGAGCAGGGTCAGTTGGCTGATGGAGTCGGAGAGGCTGTCCGCTTTACGCCAGCGGATGCTGTTGAGGAAGGTCAGCCAGGCATCGCTGAAGTCCCGGAAGTAGCGCTCGGTCAGCTGCGACTTGAGCACCTCGGGCGTCAGCTCGCTGTCGATGGTGCTCTGCTGGTCGCTCAGCACCCAGTCGATTTCCTCGCGGCGGGTCTCGGCCATCTCGTCGATGGCCTTGCTCACCTGCCGTTCCCAGGCCTGGCGGGTAAATACCCCCGGCACACTGTTGGGCGTATCGAACAGGCTCGAAGAGTCGGTTTCCCCGACCATGTCCATCAGCGTCAGATCGGCGTAGTTGTTGCTCGCCTGTTCGATCACCTGCTGGTACAGGTTAGCCACGCCATTGCGCCGCCCGAGCTGCCCCAGTAATACCTGACGAACCTGCGCTACCAGTGCAGGCTGCGTCTTGATACGCCACTGCGGATGCGCCGCCAGGTGCTGCGCATAGAAGGCCCACAGGTTGGGCGAAATGCCTTGCCACAGGCCAGGCGCCACGCCCGCGCGCGTCGGTTCAGTCTGGGTCAGCACCTTGGTCAGGAAGGCCGCATCGACCTTCTCCGGCCGCGCCATCATCAGGTACGCCTTGAGCTGCCCGTGCGCCTCCTCGGCGCGTTCGCCCCGCTCGGGGCTGTCCGCCGGCAAGGCCGCCAGATCGCTCAGTTGCGCTTCCAGCTCCTTGGCAACCACATCGCGCATCAGCCGATTGTTCGCCTGCGCGTAGCGCGGCCACAGCGACTCCAGCAAGGCGTCGTTCTGGCTCAGGCCGAAACGCTGGTACCAGGGCACCCCATGCTCACGACGATAATCCAGCCGCGCTATCTCACGGGTCAGCTCGTTCAGCGCCGAAAGCTGGGCATCCGGATCACCGGGCTGGCCGATGGTTTCCAGCGCGGTTTCCACCGTGGCGATCTGCGCGCGGTTGCTGGTGAAGGACACCAGCAGGGCCAGGAGGCAGAGGCCGGCGCCGGCGAGGACGGCGGTGTAGAGGCCGCGTAGCCAGGTCCAGCCACTCGGCTTGCCGCCCAGGGAATTGTCCGCGAGCACGCCCCGCCATGCCGGGTCCACTTGCCATCCGTGCTCGAGACCGCTGCTCATTCCACGCAACGGCAAGCTGAACCACAGCCCTCGCGCCGTCAGGTTCTTCGCCTGCAGCAGCGGCTCCAGCGCCTCCTTCCAACGTGCGATGCCTTCACTCTGAAGGTCACGGGTAAGACGCAGCAGGAAGTCGTGGGAACTGTCCTGTTCCATCTGCGCCAGGCCCTTTTCCCGCAACGGCAGCTCCAGGCGCTCCAGCCGGCTCGCTAGTTGCGAGCGACTCAGACGCGGCGCCAACTGGCAACCCACGGCCTCCACCGGTCGCTGCCCCTGGGCCCACGCGCTACTGCACACTTCCCAGACATGCACGGGAGCCTGCCAACGCAGCGCCTGGGTCATCTTGCGCAGATGGCGTACGGCATTGCCGATGTGCGCGGGGTCGGCGCTCTGCTCCTTGTTCAGTGCCCAGACGATGCCGTCCAGGGGGCGGCTCGGGCAGAGAGTGCGCCGACGCTCCAGCAGGTCGTCGTTCACTGCGCCCTGCAAGCTACCGCCCCAGAGCAGGACATTTCCCTCGCCTTCGAGCCATTGCTGTCCCGACAGAGCCGGTGTGATGGCGCCGGTTTCCCCAGGCTCGCCGACGACCAGCAGCAGGCGAACTTTGCGGCGCCAGAAGTAGCCGAAGTTGTCGCGCAGATAGTCGCGCAGCTCCTGCAAATCGGTGCTCGCGTCCTTCTTACCAGCGTCCCTGTCGGGCTTCGCAGGCGCATCGTCAGCCGTTGCCTGCCGGTAGCTCTTCAAGCCCACCTTGCGCGCCACGAGTCGATAGCCGCCCAACAGAGTGACCAGCAGCAACGTCAGGCCAGAAACCAGCCACCAGCCGACCCGTTGCGCATCGCTGCCCGGACGTATCCCCAGCAGCTCCGGCCGCAACCACAACAGCAGGCAAACCGCCGCCCCCACTATCGCCACCAGGGCAATCAGCCCCCAAATCTTCACCTTACGCATCGGACTTCCTTACTCCTGGGGTACTGCTGCCGGCATCACGACCGAACACCACATGCACGCGTCTTCCGCGCTGTCGCCTGTGAAAATGAACTGTGGCTCGGCCTCGCTTGCCGTTGCCTCAACCGCCGACGCAATGGCCATCCACGGCGATGCCTTGCCCGCATCGCCCAACAACGCGCCGAGGTTATGAGTGGCCTTGGCCGGCAACTCAACCGACTCCATTGCCGAAGTAATGAGCGCGTTGCGCGACGCATCGGTACCCGCCAGCCAGACCCGGCCGATGGAAGAGGCTGGCAACGGAACCCAGTCCAGCGCTTGCGCCGTGGCCTGTAAGGCAGCCTTCTTGTCAGTTCCGTGCGTCGGTTCCGGGCGATGCAGGTAAGCCAGCGCTGGCAGCCTTTCCTGCGTCAGGCGATTGCCCAGCAGCAGACCCACCACGGACTCTGCGGAACCTTCCACCTGCCCGCGCGCAATCTGGAACGACACCACCATCAACAGGGCCTCGTCCCGTATGCGCTCATCCAGCCACTGGTCGATGGCCGCCATACCGCTGCCATTGATGAGTTTGAGGGTCTGGCGGATGCCGGACTCGGCCAGGGTTTCATTCCATACCCTGCCCGCACGCCCCTCCTCCAACCCACTATCCATCTCCAGCAGCAGCGCCACGGGCTTATCCGAAGGGAATGCGGAAAGTTTTGCCGCCAGGTCCCCCAGCACGCTCACCAACACACGGCGAAGCAATCGCTCCTGGTTTTCGACCTCCATCAGCGGCAATCGGCTATGGCGCGCACTCCCCTGCCAACCCGGCTGCGCTCGCAGTTGGCTTCCATCATTGGCCACGAGAGCAAGATGCTGCGCCTGACCGTTATCTGCCGTGAGGTCGCGTAGCGCCGTGTGCAAGCTCACAGCCAGCACCTGCTGCGAGCGCCTGCCCCGGCGCATCTTCTGCGTCAGATCCGCTTCCCGGGCTTCGTTCCAACCCTCCACGGAACTGAGCTCACCGAGGTAAATCAGGCCCCGCACAAGAACCGCTGCGCACCAGACAAGCGCCGGGATGCCCAGTGCGAACAGCCAGAAACGAGCAGGGGCCAACCCCTCGCCGCCGAGCCACAGCGTCAGTGCCACGCCCAGCGTCAACAGCGCGGGCAACGGCAGCAGCCACAGCCAGAGACGCGGCTTCTTCGGCCCGTCCAGCGCGGGGGGGACCTTGTCCAGCCTCACCACCATGATCAGCCCGCCGTCGCCTCAGGCAGCGAAGTCAGCAGCGCGCAACCGCAGGCACACCGGTGCCCATGGAAGGCCACCAGGGCGCCGTTGTCCTCGTAGGAGGGATGCCCTTCCGCCACTACAGTCGGGCCATGGCCGGGGATCGGACAACTGACCGGATCACCAACCCGGGCGACGCCGATGCCCTCGAAGATCATCTTTTCCGACCCCGATAGCACGGTACCGCCGCTGGTGGTCTTGTCGCCAATGCGGATAACGCCTTTCATATAAAATCCTCCACCTAAAATATTTGAATGGCAGCCTCGTCGATGATGGCGACAACCTTTTAAACTTAAAAAATAAAAACAAAACAAAATCTCAAAATAAAAACCCAGAAACGTCGACCTAATGCACCCTCACCAACAAGCCATAATCAATCACGAGCCACACCAGACAACTGAATATCAACCAAAGGGAAACCCTCATTTGCAGCGCTGAACTCCAACTGCATTCGAACACCCTTTTTCAGCATCACCGCCTGGCAAACCGCATCCCATCCCTGCCCACAAACAGGAAGGCTTTTAGAACTTTCTTCATCTCCCTTCAGCTGGCTGAACCATTTTTCATCGGTCACCCACCCTTCGTTAGAAAGATGTTTTGCAACCAATAGATAGGACATGCCAAAATAAAGACCTTGCGTTTCAACCAAATGCTTCTTCTCATAGCTAAACTGCATACACCTAAATCCAGCAGAAACCTGGCTTTCGCCGTCCGGATCGCGAACCCTTATACAATCCCCATTAGTGCCATTTGTGACTATCTGACCAACTTTCCTCCAGATTCCTGCGGCAAACACGTTAATTCCGCCGTAACCGTGACATTCCAATTTCATTGGCTCGACCACCCGAATATCAAGCCCCTCCCTGTACATCCCCAGCTTGCAGCCTTGCTCTAGATCTGCAGAAACCGCGTGAAAATAGTTCCCTCCACCTTCCAATCGAACACTCAAATCCCCGACCGCCGCCGGCCCATATTTGAGTAGCGTCGCAGGATTTCCGATATTGATCATTGAGAAGATCGCGATATCGACACCTTTTACGTTACGTTCGATATTCAGTGTTTCCCACTCCCCCATGCCAGCGTAGCGCTCATAGTGCCCATGAAAACCACGCATAGCTTTACCATCAAAAATTCGATTAACTTTCTTGACATTAAATTTTGTGGCTGCCCCGTCAAACCTGTTCTGCAATGCCACGTCCATCCAAAGCCGAGCCTTCGACGCATCCCCTGCCTTCAAATTTGTCACTATCAAGTTATTCAGTGCCAGCTCTTGAGCTTGACTTCCCTCCTCTTTTGAAAGCTCCGCATAACGAAGCTGCCATAGATATTTATCAATTGCATCTTGATAACTCCTCCGCACATAACTCTCGCCTCCTTTTTCGTTGCAGTCGACTGTAGAAAAACAAGAAGTCTCTCCTAGCGCGAGACCTAAGGAGAGATAAAAAACAGGCAACAAGAGAGAAAAATAAATTATTCTAGCAACCATCAACACACGCCCCAAAAATAAAAATATTTCTTAACGCCAACCACACCCCACTCAGAATCCAACCACTCCAAAACTATAGCGACAATGATGACTTTATTTCGTCAGGAACCTTATATTGCTCCCCATCAAACTTCAGCAAAACTCGAACACTACCAGATACACTCTCCGTTCGAGAGCAACCATTATTAATTTGCCGCGAAGAGATCCTCCTATCAGTCTTTACAACCTGAATATCCCTCATATTATGAGCAATCCCTGTACCCATCACGAAAATAGAATTCGACGCACCACCCTCAAAAACGCACCACCCATCCCCTTCCCCACTATAACTTGATGTTAACAGCCCCCTGGCAACCGATTTAAAGCCCCTCCCTTTAGGGATATATAAATTCATAAACTCCTCTTGCAGTGGTGTCGCGCTAGACTGATTCGCCTGCAAAAATCGAATACCAAATGCAACGCCATCATCAGACAATCGATATCTTGCGGCATCAATAAATATCGACTTTAACGAAATGGCGTCGACTTCTGAGATACGTCTATCGTTCAGACTCCCGGTCACCTCACCAGATTTCGAGTCAATAACGACAACCACCGCCCCTAAGTAAGCCCCATCCACACGCCCATTCGAAAAGGCATAAGTATATGGGTTAACCAATATAGAGTACTCTCGCATTGCGGGCCACGGCTTGCATTTAACTTCAGTGAAAGTGAAATCCAGACCTGAATAGCCCTCCAATATAATCTCTTCCTTAACACCAGCAACAACATTAGCCAGAGCCGTCTTCTCTACATCCGAGCATGCATAAACACCGCTCGATAAAGCGAGCAAAAACGATATTACAACTGCAATTCCAAGAGACCTACGATCACCACTCCAAAACAGGCTATTCACCGCTAGCCACCCTCGCCCCAACTCTGGCTGGAATTCGACTCTCTCTACCAGACCTAACCATTTCCGACGCATACTCCTTGTAATAAGAACGTGCCCTACTTCTTTCCCCTGACTGCCACAGCGCATCCGCGATATTTATTTTTAGAACAATTCGTGAAGGATCAATCTTCTCCAGAACCATATATATCTTTAAGGAGTTATAAAAATCCCCACCCTCCGCCAAATAAAATGCAATATTATTTAGATCGACAACATTCTTCCTCTCTGGCTTATAACAAGCCAGGTACGACTCAACCCCCATATATAAATTATCCGATATAGCTGACGCTTTCTCTCTCGCGTCCGAAATTTTGGAAACACTATCGATAATCTCTTTTGGGGATTGCGTGACAACAGCCAATCCATCTTCGTCTTGGCCATTTGCACCAAATAACCTCCACTGCCCCTGAACCCATCGCCCAGAACAACTACCGCCCGGTAGAGTTTTCGCAACGCAACCAGTCGACATGTCGATTACATCGCAATAATTATTTTCAACCACTTTCTTTGAACCATCTTCAAGATAGAGCTGCCCTAAGACCAACCTTTGCGCTCTTAAAATTTTCTTATCTTGAGATAAATCTTGTTGTATCGGCGAAACAAAAACTCTACCAGCCTGAAGAGGCTCCGGCTTAGTCACATACAACAAAAAGCCCTCACCTTCATCCTGGTATTTAGCGACATTCCATGCATTCGCCTCACAATCCCAAGCTGAAAGTGTAATTTTGGATTCCCCCACCCCCCGCACTTCAAGTGAATGCGAATCGGCGCTGCAAGCGGCAACCACATACCTAGCAAACAAAAAAATAAGGATGAAATATATATATCTATTCAACTCAATCACTACTCCCAACTGCAGCCCGTATAATCCGGCAAGTTAGCAGAGTCATTGTACTTGAAATCTACCACCCTACCGGAATTGGCCTTATAACTAAACCCATAAATATTAGCTCCCTGAGACAACACTTTGTACTCACCACCAAACTTTGTTTTGAACACTTCCTTCCAAATGGTTGTTACTTCAGAAGGACGATCCTTATCTAAAACCCTTTCTTCCGCTCCGACAAACACCAGCAAAATTGCCTCACTAGACCCATCATATTGCACATACCCAACATTCAAACGACCATCTTCAACATATGAAGTAGAAAGCTTTATATTAACTGGCTTTTTAGCGTAATGAGTAAAGCACCTTGTATCAAACTTCAATTCTTCGCCGTGAGTAATGACTGGGAAAACCACAAAACTCAAAACCAACAAAGCCCTAATCATCCCGTCAGCCTCCTAGAGAATTTATTCTTTGATTAAGATATGGAATAACATCTACATACCTAATTCCGTATATCTTTTTATTTGGAGCATTAGGCAATGGATTGGCCTGTAGCATGATTCTAGCGCGCAAATAGCCAGTCAATGCCTTGTTGGAGCTCTTCTCTACGCCCGACTCCGCTCTCGCCGGATCATGCCAAATACCCCACCCCAAGCAATAGATCTTATTTCCATATATCATGCTATCTTCAAACGAAAACCCGCCAGAAACTTCCAGCACTCTCAAATGTTCAGCACCAAGAGCGCTTACCGCTCTATTAAAGAATCCCAACCTATCATTATACCCATTAAATCCTCCATTTATTTTGGCGGTAACCATATTAAAATCATCTGCGGACGCCACCGCACTCAGCCCTTTGTAAATCTTATAAAACCAGAAAGCAGATAGTGCGCTGTGCGGTGCCATTGTTACCTTATCTCTTGCTGCCGCAGTAGAAATAAAGTCCCCCCCAATGTACTCCCCATATTTCACATAATTTTCTTGCAAAGTAAGCTGCATTACCCCCCTACCATACCATGGGCTATAGGATTTAGTTGACCCTGCATACTCACTTACTGCGTTAAGCTTGTCGCTTTCATGCAAAACCTGCGCAAGAAAATGGGCTTTATCCCTGCACTTATTTATTCCAAAACGAGAAAAACCTTGATTAATTGAATCCAGGTGCCGACGAATTACGACATCTGAAGAGCTTGGAGATATTCTCTTTAATTCTTCCTCGGTAATATCTCGATCACAAGCGCAATCTCCTTGGGAAAGGTGCACTACTAACCCCACCGAATGAAAGTGATACACCTCCCCTCGTCCCAGCAATCCAAGGCCCGGCGCAACGTCGTTCCACCACCCCAACTTCCCCATTCGCTCCTTGCTAGCCACCCAGTTGGGGTTTGGCGTCGAACCGCTATGCCCCAACAAGTCGTCCAGTGGGTCCCACTTCTGCGATCCGCCGAACCATTCGCTTTCGTAGTGAATGATCAGTCTCGACACTGATTGGGCAACGGCGGGCAGGTGCAAGCCAGCCTGCAACTCGTCGGAGGTCAACATGCCGTCGGCGCCATCGGGGACCAGGTCATGCAGGCGTTTGTGCAAGGGCCCTTTTGTCGCTTGCTCGATCCAGGGCTGATAGCGTACGAGTTGCTCTTCATTCAACTCATGCGCTGCGCACATTGAATAGGCGAGTTCTTCCCGTGGTGTGCTGTCGTTGTAGATCAGTTCATAGCCTTCCCAGGCCCACGGATTGACCCAAGGCGTTACGCCAACCTCTTCGCATACCCAACCATCGAGGGGCGCGAACCCGGCGTTATTGAACAGCCCCTCGAGGCGATACCAGTTGCGGGCTCTTTCAGTGCCGGCGGCGGGCACCTGGATCTTGTATTCCGCACGCAGGCCGGTGAGCAGGCTTTTCGGCAGTATCAGATCGTTCCCGGTAAGCGTGCCGGCGGCAGTGGGGCTGGGCGGATGGCTGGCGTTGAAGCTGTCCTGATGGGCAATGACGGTTGTGCCCTTGGCGAACTTCAGCCATGTCTTGCCGCTGGCGGGCAGGTCTTTCGCCCAGTCACGGCTCTGGCTGATGAAGGTCTCGACGTTCTGGCCGCTGAAGACTTCCAGGTGCAGGCGGTGCTGTGGACGGGTGTCTTTCGCGTCCTGGGTGTCGCCGATGTGGCCGATCAACGCACCTGCCTTGATGGCAAAGGGTGCGGCCAGAACCACAACGGCATCTCGCGCTTGTGGCTCAAGCTGCCCTTCCAGCGACGCAAAGTGGACGTACTGGTTGACGCTTTCGAGCTTGCGAAAATCGCCTTCCCCACTGACGGTGACTTCTGCGCCTTTGGGCAGCTTGCCAATGATGGCGGTCCCGGCATTGCTGTTGGGTTCGGCGCGGACATTGAGTGAAGTGGATTTCACTCGATAGAGATCGCCCGCGATTAGTTCCAGGTGCGAGAAAGACAGGTAGCCTCGAAGCGCGCCATCTTCCTCCATGAGCCACGCAGACCCGCGTGTACCTTCCAGCTTACGAAAGGCGCCCTCGCCGCTGACGGTGACCTTGGTACCGCGCTCCAGCAGATCGATGACAGGGGCCGGGTGCGCAGAGTTGTGGTTGGCGCGGCTACGGACGTTCAGACCTCGCCTACCGGCGCGGGTGTCGTTCACCGTCTGCTTTACTCGCAGCTCGGTGCCTTCGGGCCAGAAGGCCGGTCGCGCGATGGACTCATCGTCTCGATAAGCCGCCCAGTGTTGCAGGTGCATGTAGAGGCTATAGAAGATGAGCTCCGGCGGCGCCGCTTCACTTCCGGCAATCGCCGGCGCCTGCAGGCGATGCCTGACCAGCACGAAGCCGGTGGCAAAGGGAGCCTGGAAGGCTTCGTTCGATGCGTTGTAGAAGGTGCTCTGCGGGTATTCGGAGTCGATACGGTAGGCGACCACCTCTCCATCGGCGATGCAGCGCACGTGGGAGGGATCGGTTTTGCCATCGGTGCCGGGGTCGAAATGGATGCCACCATGCCAGAAGCCATTACGCCCCAACGGATAGTAACCACCTGCCGCATCAGCCAGATTGGTGAGTTGCACCAACGGGTTGGAGTTATCGCCCAGGGGGTGGCTCCAGCTCTTCAACGGCTGGAGAGCCGGGGCTGGAGTCGAAGTGCTCCCGCCTGGCGTCAACGCCCCACTGACGAGGTCAGCGATGTAACGCTCGAACTGAGCTTGCTCCAGTTCCGCGTGGACATGTATGGCATAAGTACGGGTTCCGTTCGCTCCCGTCCCATCCTGAAGCCCAATGGGCTGGCCGTATACGACGGTATCGCCGGTAGCGACTAAAAATGGCGGTTTCAGGTGAAGTACTTGACCCAACAACTTCCCGCCCGGCACGTCAAAAATTTTTACCGTCCCGTAGGAGTTACTTGTCTTAACGTAGCCGGCGATAGGAGAAGGAACTCGAATACTTTGATTGCTTCCATCAACCAAAAGCACGAAGTCTTTTTTAATCAGCGTCCGGCCGTCTGGCGTATATCGGACCTCTTCCAACTGACCATCAATTGTCTGATAAGACCGATTTGGCTCCTGGCCAGAAGAAGGGTGATGCTTAGCCAGATCACTATATCTTTCAACGCTCTCGATGGCACTGCCAACGCTTTCGACAATGGTATAGCGTTGTTCCGTCATTTCAGTACCTCCAACTCCACTGCCATATCAAGCTTTCGTCATATCCCACAGGCGGCGCCGAAGGTGTTGAGCAAAAAAGTCCGCCCAGCGCTAACTACTTTCAGCGTCATCAAACGGTCGGCCGACTCTCCGTACTCGCTCGGATTTTTTGACTTTCTGATGTAAACATCTGCCTTTGTGGTCTTACTTGAATAACTAGAATGCTTATCGGTAGAACCAACCCGATCCAAACCCAACAAAGCCCCATTAATTTTCACATAAATTTTCTCATCAAACTCTACAGCAATCGGATTTTCATACTTGAGACCCATATTATTTTTCCCGACAGGAATGTGCACACACTGGAACGCTTCTACCTCACCAGAAGCATGATAAGCAGTAAGAGCCTCGTTAAATGTCAGCGCCTGGAGCCCTGCTGGTTCCTTTGCAGAAACAGATGAAGCAAAACCAGACTCAGATAAAAAAGCCAATAAAACAAAAAATGCGATTCGACTTAACATAAGGCCACCACCGATATAGTTTTCTAATCAACCCAAGCAAACTTTTAGACCTTTCACGCATATTCTTTAGGCGCCATTCGGTGACGAAGTCACCTCGCCTGCCCATTCCGAACTGAATGCGTTCGGTGGATGTTCCTTGCCAGCTAGATCGATAGCGTGCGGTCGCTCAACCGGTGCGGTTGGCTCTCGGTGAGTTTGGGCATCGTGGGCGTCTGCAGCGGCAGCGATGCCGCTGTCTTCAGGTACTCGTAGTGCGGCGACTTGACCTTGTAATCACCCTGGGTGCCGGATTCGATGCCGCTCGGATCCAGGGTGATGTAGGTACCCCCGGCGTTCAGCACGATTTTCTTCTTCGCCGTGATGCGGATTTCGTCCTCGGTGCTGGTGAGATCCAGCGCCTGCCGGGCGATCAGTTCCATGCGGTCGTTCTGGGCCTGCACCTGCACGGGGCCCTGGTTGGCGATCAGCTTCATGCCGAGCTTGCGCACGAACAGGCTCACCCCTTCGCCAGCGCCGATGAAGAGGCGCTTGACCACGCTAACGTCCGCCTGGTTACCGGCGTTGAGCATCAGGTTGCGCTGGGCTGCCAGTTGCAGGTGCGTGCCGCTCGTCATGGCAATGCCCCTGGGAGCGCTGAGGAGCAGGACGGAGGATTTCAGCTGGTCGAGGTCCTTGCGCAGCAGGTCGATCTGGGTCTGCACCTGGGCCGGATCGGCCTTGGCGGTTTCGGCATCGGTCGAGAGGCTGCGCATCTCCTCGCCGGCTTGCTCCAGGCGGGCGATGGCTTCCTGCATGGCCAGCACCTGACCTTGCGCGCTGGGCTGGACGTCGGCGCTGATGAACACGCCCTTCCCTGCCCGCACCGAACCCCAGCCGTCGGTACGCAGCTCGAAGCCTTCACCGCGCTGCTCACGGTTCGCATCCACCAGATGCCCGAGGTTGAGCTGGCTCTTGCCGCTGTACTCGGTGCTGAGCTTGATGTGTTCCTTGCCGCGCGAGTCGTCCATGCGCAGCTTGTTATTGTCGGGCGTGCGCAAGACGTTGCGCTTGTAGTTCTTCAGCGTGACGTGGTCGGGGTGCTGGCTGTCGTGGATCGCGTGGGCGATATAGGGCCGGTCGGGGTCGCCGTTTTCGAAGGCGATGCGCACTTCGGTACCCTGGATCAATGGGAAGTGGAGCCCGTAGGTGTCGCCACTGTAGGGGCGCGCCAGGCGTAACCAAAGACTTTCGCGCCCGGCGGGCCAGGTATCACGGTCGAACAGGAAGTGGCACTTGTAGCGGCCTTCCATGTCGATGTGGCCGTACAGGTCGTTCGGTTCCGGGCTGGTGACGCGGGCCGGGATGGTGCCGGCGATCACCGGTTTGGCCGGTACGTCCGGACGGAAGCAGATGTGCTCGGCGTAGGGGATGGTTTCGAACTGCGCCTCAAAGCTGCGGTCGCGGGCGGCGCTGCTGTGCAGGCGCACGATAACTGCGCCGGAGGCGAAGGCTTTGGGCGCGCCGTCGAGCTTCAGTACCTGGCCGGGGGTGATGGCCGGGGTACTGGTGACGCCGGTCAGGCGGATGCGCTGGTTGAGATAGCGCTCGTGAGCAAGGCGCGCGTAGAAGTAGCCGCTCTCGCTTTCCAGGTCTTCGTCCTGGGCATAGGCATCGCCGAGCGTCTGATGCGGCTCGCCATAGTGGTAAGCCTCGCCATAGGTGGTTTTCGGCGAGTTGAGCTGATCGATGCTGGCGTCCAGTTGCGCGCCAGCATCGCGATAGTAGTAGGCGCGGTTGCTGACCTGCTGCTGCACGACTGCATGGCTGACCTGGAGGTTCCAGACGGCATCCTGCCCGGCGGACTCCAACGATGACAGCGGGCGTAAGGGCAGCGGCGGCGCGGGGAGGTAATGCCGCTGGTCGTCCGAGAATTCGCATACATCGATTTTCAGCCGTGCATCCATGCTGAAGCGGTACCAGATGCCAACCTCGGAGGTGAGGCGCTGGATGAACGCCAGGTCGTCCTCGCCATACTGTATCGTCTGTTCGCGCTGCGGGTATTCGCGGGTCAGGTCGAAGAGGAAGTCCTGCCCTTCGAAGTCGTTGCGGCGTAGCACCTGCTCGACGATCTCCGGCACGCTCTGGTTCTGGTAAAGGCGGTACTGGCGGGCACGGTCCAGCAGTTTCAGGCGTGGCTCCAGCGTCACCTCGTAGTGGGCTTCGTCACGCGACCCGGAGAGCCGTTTGAACGAGGTGATGCTGCCATGCAAGGTACGCAGCGGTGCGGCAATCGGCGGCGTATAGCCGGGAATACCCAATTGCTCGGGCGGCGCGCGCAAGCTAAAGCTGGCGTCCTTGAGCAGGAAGGTGTCGGCGTCGAGGTCGAGATCGGTGCTGGTGAATTCGATGCGGTAGGCGAAGGTCTGGCTCAGCCCTTCGCTGCCGCTGAACGCCAGCACATCGAGTGGTGCAGCAACGCCCTGGACTCCGAGGCTGTGCCGAGAATGATCGAAGAACGTCCGCAATTCATTAAGCATGGTTCAACTCCTCCTGGTGAGTCCCATTGCTGTCGCCGAATGTCAGAACGGCGCCCTCTTCTTCGCTGTAGCCAAGGCTCACCCAGCGGCTGGCCTGGTGTGCGGCCTGACGCTGCAGCAGTTGCTGGCTGAGGACGGGAAGGATCTGCTGGTTGAGCAGGCTGTCGATGTTGCGCGCGCCGCTGTCGGGCAGCAGGCATGCAGCCACCAAGGCGTCTTCCAGCTCTGCCTCGGCACGGCATTTCAGGCCGTAGTGACGTTGCAGTCGGCGTGCGACCTGGGCGAGCTTGATGGCGACGATTCGCTTGAGCGCGCTGGCATCCAGCGGGCGGTAGATCAGTGTCTGGAAGCGTGCCAGCAGCGCTGGCTGGAAGTGGTCGCGCAGGGCTGGCCTCAACAGCTCCTGCAAGACGCTATCGGGTGCGTCGGGCTGTTCGTCGACCAGTGTTTGCAGGCAGTCACTGCCGAGGTTGGAGGTCATCAGGATGACGGTGTTGCGGAAGTCGATCTCGCGCCCTTCCCCATCACGCATGAAGCCGCGGTCGAAGACCTGGTAGAACAGGTTGAGTACGTCGCGGTGGGCCTTCTCCACTTCGTCGAGCAGTACCACGCTGTACGGACGCTGGCGCACGGCTTCGGTGAGCACGCCGCCCTGGCCGTAACCGACGTACCCCGGAGGCGAGCCCTTGAGCTGGCTGACGGTGTGGGCTTCCTGGTACTCGGAAAGGTTGAGGGTGATCAGCGATTTCTCGCCGGCGAACAGGCAGTCGGCGAGTGCCAGCGCGGTTTCGGTCTTGCCCACTCCACTGGTGCCCACCAGCAGGAAAACTCCCAGTGGGGCGTTCTCGCTGGTCAGGCCGGTCTTGGCGGCACGCAGGCGCTGGGCCAGTGCCGCCAGCGCGGTGTCCTGCCCTATCACCCGCTCGCCCAGGCGGTTTTCCAGGTCGAGCAACCCGGCCTGTTCGTCCTTGAGCAAGCTGCCTAGGGGGACACCGGTCCAGTCGGCGATGACCTCGGCGACGCTGCGGGCTTCAACGTCCAATGTCAGTAATGGATGGTCCTGTTGGGCGTCGGCCAGTTGAGCCTTGAGCGATTCGATATGGGCATGGTTGGGCGACTCGGCCTGGCGCGCCTGCAGCAGTTGCCGGGTCAGCTCGCACTCGCGCCGGTACTGCCGTTCGAGACGACTCTGGCGCTGTGAGAGATCGGCTTCGCTGATCGCTATTGCTTCCAGGCGCTCGCCGGCGCAGGTGCCGGCCAATTGCGCATCCTGCCGCAGTGCCTGGCGCTCCAGCTCCAGGGCAGCACGCTCAGCCTTGACCTGCACCAGAACCTGGGGCTCGCAGTCCAATCCCATGCGCACGCGGGCGCTGGCGGTATCGAGCAGGTCGACGGCCTTGTCGGGCAGTTGCCGTCCGGTGAGGAATCGCCGCGACAGGGTGACGGCAGCCTGCACCGCTTCATCCTGGATATGCACGCCGTGGTAACTGGCGTAGCGGGACTTCAGGCCGCGCAGCATCAGGCAGGCGCCGGCATCGTCGGGCTCGTCCACCTTGACCATCTGGAAGCGGCGCTCCAGGGCTGCGTCACGCTCGAAGTACTGCTTGTACTCGGACCAGGTGCTGGCGGCGACGGTACGCAACTCGCCACGGGCCAGGGCCGGCTTGAGCAGGTTGGCCGCATCGGCGCCGCCGGCCTGGTTGCCGGCGCCGATCAGGGTGTGGGCCTCGTCGATGAACAGCAGGATCGGCGTGGGCGATTGCTGGACGGCGTCGATGACGTTCTTCAGGCGCTGCTCGAACTCGCCTTTCACGCCAGCGCCGGCCTGCAGCAGGCCGAGGTCGAGCGTGCGTACGCTCACCGGTTTGAGGCTGTCCGGCACGTTGCCTTCAGCGATACGCAAGGCCAGGCCCTCGACCAGCGCGGTCTTGCCCACACCGGGCTCACCCACCAGTATCGGGTTGTTCTTGCGCCGGCGACCGAGGATATCGATCACCTGGCGAATTTCATTGTCCCGACCGTAGACGGGGTCGATACGTCCTTCCCGCGCCTTGGCGGTGACGTCCTGGGTGAACTTGTCGAGGATAGCGAGCAGTGCGTCCTGCTTGTCTTTCGGCGCCGCCAGTTCCGTACGCGGGATTTCGGCCAGGGCCGCCTCGCGCTGTTGCTGCGGCCGCTCTTCCGACTGCTCGTCCAGCCAGGGCAACAGGCGCTCCAGCTGCACTTCGCTGAGGCTCAACAGCGGCCACGCCGCTTCGCATTCCAGCAATGCCGGCGTTTCGAGCAACGCTGCCAGCAAGTGGATCGAACGCAGGCTCTGGTTGTCCTCATTCAGTGAGGCGCGCAGCCACGCGTTCTTGATCAACTGCTGCAGCTTGTCAGCCAGCTGCGGCTTGCCGCGCACCTGCCGCGGTAGGCTGTCGAGATGGTCCAGCAAACCTTGCCAGATGCCGTCCAGGTCCCACTCATAGCGTCGCGCGATCAGCGTCAGATCGCCCTCGCCCTGCTCCAGCAACTTGAGTAGCCAGTGCTCGACACTGATGCCTGGGTGGGCACGCGTCTGGCAGAGCGTAGCGGCGACGCTCAGTGCCTGGGCGCAATAGGGGTTGAGGCGGCGAAGCAGGTGGGTGGACTGCTGTCCCATGATGCGTTCCTTGCTCGTGGCGGTGGAGCTGCCGATCGGCAGCGGTGACGAATCACCCGTGATATCTCGGGGAAGTAGCTGGCCACCGGACACCCGGCGGCCAACCCGATCACGGCAGTCGAGCAATGCCGACTGCCGGGCGAACGGCGTCAAGCGGTCTGACGTTCGTTCCAGGCGTCGGCATGGATGATGTTGCCGTCCTTGTAGGTCCAGGTGATTTTCTCGTAGCGCAGTTCCACCTCTTCGAGGTGGTTGTGCTTCTCCTTGGAGGGGTCCTTGATGTCGTGCATCTTGGGCGCCACTTTCACGACCTTGACGTTCTCCAGCAGGGTGTTGAAGTACTCGACCTCCTGGCCGGCGTCGTCGATGCGATACCACTTGAACTCAGCGCTCTTGAGGGTCTGGCCGGAGCTCACCGCCTTGTAGAAGTACGGGCTGGACGCATCGATTTCCTTGGTGAACTTGAACGGCGTGTGGATGCGGGTGCCAGTCAGCTTGCCGGTGTTGTTGTCGGTGGGGATGTACAGGCTGTGATCCTGGGCCACGACTTCGACACTGCCTTCACGGCTCTGGACGTTGACCGAACCCTTGATGTCCGCGCCGCCGTCGTCTTTCAGCCACAGGTAAACGGGAATTGCCATGGGAAGTTCCTTCTATTGGGTAGAAAGCGTCGCCTGGTAATGAGGCGACTGGGGTTGTCCTTCCAGCGCCCTGACGGGAAGCACGCAGGCCCCCGTTTCCGGCACCAGACGGATATCGACCCGGCGGTTGGCCGCTCGGCCCGCCGGTGTGTCATTGCTGGCGATGGGTTGCGAGGCGCCATGGCCTTGCACTGCGAAACAGCTGTCGGGCAGATCGCCCATCTTCTGCATCCAGTCGCGAACCGCACCTGCGCGATTCCGTGACAGAGCCAGATTGCGCGCGTCGTCGCCGGTGGAGTCGGTGTGCCCGGCGATGACGATCAGCCAGCCCGGCTGCGCCTTGATGCCGACCAACGCGTTGACCAGCACCTTGGTCGAGCCCGGTTTGAGCTCGGCACTGCCGCTGCCGAACAGCGAGAGGCTGTCCAGCCGGACGGGGTCGGGAATCTTCATCGCGGGCTGGGCGCTGGCGATCGGTGGGCGATAGGCAGCGATGGCGGCCAGTAATGGCGGGCGAATCCGCTCCGCCGTATACAGGCCAAGTCCGAGAGACAGGGGTTCGCCTTCGCGGTAGTAGCGATCCAACCTGACGGCGTCCTTCCGAAGGACAGCTATCGCCTGCTCCCTGAGGCCATGCTCGGGCTGGCCCGGCGTGGAGGGTTCGGGGATCGCCTGGTAGCGGCGCAGGTCATCGCCCACCTGGCGGAGCAGCAGCACGTTCTGCCACGCGGAACTGCACAGCGCGACGAACCCCGCGAGAACGAACAACCACAGTGCACGCAGCAGAGCCCGCCGGATGGGCGTGAGCCCGGGTTGGCGAGGCAGTAATGTCAGGAAGGGATCGGGAAATGGCAGGGTTGCCTGGCTGCCGGTTTCCACGACCGTAAAAGGCTCCAGTGCGGTCCGCTCCTGCAGCCAGGTCGACCAGAGATTGCCGGGGTGCATCACCGACGCGCCGGGAACCAGCGCCATAGTACAAGCAACAGGGGGACACAGCGCCGCCCTCGCCTCTCGGGACGACAAGTGCGGCAGTACCGCAATCGCCAGCCAGCTCGCCAGGCTTTCGGCCTCGACGCATAGGCGCATGCGCTGCGCGCGCGAAGGGATGTCCGTGCAGCTCAGTTGCCAGTGATCCAGCGGAACGCTCGCTGAACCATCGAGAACCGCCAGCCCTTCGTGGCCCACCTCGCTGGTGAACCACGAGCGCTCGCTGCGCGCTGCATGCAGATAGCTTCCCAGCAGTACCGGCAGCACCACGCCACTGCGGCGAACGCGAGTGACCTGAAGACGGAACGACTGAATGCTCCCCGCCAGCCGGGCCTGATCCGGTCGCTCAGCGGGATTGACTATGTAGAAGGCGCTGATCTGCCCTGCCCAGTGCGGACGACTCGCCAACAGATAGTCGACGACTGATGTCAGGCGTTCGAGGCTCGGCACCCGCACATAGCAGCCCTGCTCCGTCACGCGCACGACCAGCTGCTCGGCCGGTGCATCACCGAACAAGGCGAGCAACCCATCGCCACAGACAACGACGACTGGCTGGCGATACTCAGTGGAAGGCAAGGCACAACCCTGGGCCAGAACCATCGTCTGACGCTGGCGTGAAGCAATGCGACCGGCGAACAACCAGCCGAGGGCTGCCAGCAGAATGACCAGCGATGCCGACATGCCGCGCTGCAAGGGAGACAAAGGAAGTATCGCCAGGATCAGGACCAGTCCCAGCCCCCCGGCCCAAGGCCACAGGGCGCGCGTCCAATTGAGCTGCATGGGCATCCTTACACCTGGCCGGGCAGCAAGGTGGCGACGGTATCGACCAGCAGGCGCTGCAGTACCAGCCACAAGCCCACCAGCAGGGCAACCGCCACCGTCAGGTGGATCCAGGGCTCGCCCAGCCAGCGAAGCCAGCCACCTCCGCTCGCGCGGATCAATAGCGGTACCTTTCCAGCCGCACCAAAGGGCTTCACCTGCTCATTCAGCGCGTTCAGGAGGCGCTCGCGTTCGGCGTGATCCTGCTGCGCGTAGCGCCCCAGGAAGCCCAGCATCAGCACACGCTGGTAGCAGGTCAGAACACGCAGGTCCGGGGCGGGTTCAGCGAGGGCTTCACGCATGTCTTCGTAGAGCTGCTCGCCGGCCTGGTGGCGGTTGAAGAAGTGTGCCTGCAGGGGCTTGGCAGTCCAGACCGAACGCGTCTCGTCGCTGGCCTTGCGCAACACCATCTCGTCGAGCAGCGCGCATTGCGCATAGCAGATCTGGTTGATCGCGCGCTGGCTCATCCCGGCTTCGATGAGGCTGTTGCGGCAGCTTTCGATCTGCGCTGCGCAGTGCTTCCACAAGGCTTCGCCGCCTTTCGCCGCAGCGCCCTGCTGCAGTTCGACGACCAGCAGATAGCTGTCCTGCAGGAGCGCATCGATATCAACGCTGCTGGATTTCCCGAGCATCTTCGTCATGAGCGCAGCACCGCGAACAGATCAAGCTGGACGTCCCCGAGCGTGCCGGGGACATAGAGTGCGCAGGTGCCCGAGGACAACATGGCGCGGCCCATCGGATGGTTCAGGTCGAGGGCGAAGTACTGGTTGCCCAGGCGAACCGGTATGGCGGCGGGGACGTGGCTCAGCGGTAGCAGCGGAACGCCGTCGAGCGCCACGTTGACGAGGTGATCGACTTCATCCGGGCTCCCCACTTTGCACAGCCTGGGGAACTGGCTCTGGATTTGCGCCGTCGGCACGCTGGAACGCACCGACAGGTAGAAGTCCGCGCCGTCGGCTTCACGCAGACGCCCGTCGTGCAATGCCACTTGCCAGCGGTTCGCGGTGGGCCTCTCGAGGTCGAGTGCGATGACCCGCGACGGCAGGCTGGCTTCCAATAGCGTGGAAATCAGCCGGAAGAGCGGCGGGAATACCGCCTCCAGCTGCTCATGCCGGTAGGCTGGAATGGCGCTGATGTCATGCTCCAGCGAGAAGGTCAGCAGGCTGCCCGCGAGCTTGATCAGTTCCAGGTAGACCAGTTCCGGATGCCGCCCCGGATGCGCAAGGAGATCTGCCAGAACCGGCTGGTAGCTGTTCAATGCGTTGAGCAGCCAGAACAGCGAGACATCCGCCACGGCAAAGTCGGCCATGCGCTGATTGCTCTC
The DNA here is from genome assembly GCF_014852585.1 of Pseudomonas sp. PDM18. GTDB lineage: Bacteria > Pseudomonadota > Gammaproteobacteria > Pseudomonadales > Pseudomonadaceae > Pseudomonas. The sequence goes on from NZ_JACVBX010000006.1 coordinate 193,989, forward strand.
GCGGCGCATGCCCATCAGGCGGCTGCGCTTGGCGGCCAGCTGGGTCATCAGGTTGTCCAGTTGCTCCAGCAAAGGCGGATGCGCGTCGAAACTGAGCAGAGGCGGAACGAACGACGGGTCCAGTGTCCAGACCCCTTGCCCGTCGCGCTGTACCCGAGCCACCGGGCAGGTCAGGTAATCGGCGTTTTCGTCGCTGCCCAGGCGTAACGACAGGATGTGCTCCAGCGCGGCCATGGACTCTGAGTCGTCGCCGTAGAGATCCTGCACGCGCCGCCAGTCCTGGCGATAGCGAATCGGTTGGGCTGGCTTGCCCTCGCTGATCTGGCAATTACCGCCATTGGCATGCTCCAGTGGCAACGCCAGCAGCAAGGTGGCTGACATTTCCTGCTCGGGGAGACGGTCAAGATCCAGCGCGGGCGGCAGGCGGTCGGCCATGTCGCTGTCGATCAGGGCTCCGTCCGGGAGCCGCACCCGCAGCCGGGCAGCCTTGAGCTTGCCCAGCCGCAGTGCGTCATGGTCGAACACTACAGCCTGCACCCCCCAGGGGTGGACCCACGACATGCGCGCCACGCATTCGTTGGTCCAGGCCTCCCAGCGTGCCTGTTGCTGGAATTGCTGCGGGGACAACAAAGCCCCCGCGGCCCATAAGGGGCGGTCGATCTTCATGAATGCCTTCCGTAACGACGCTTAGGCTTTCGCCTTGGGCATTTGCGACACCAGGGACAGGTTGACGTCCATGCCTTCCACCTGGAAATGCGGGATGGCATAGAGCTTCACGCGGAAGAAGCCGGGGTTGTCTTCGATGTCCTCTACCGTCACTTTGGCATCGCGCAGCGGATGCGATGCCTGCAGGTCGTCGCTGGGATCGGTCATCTCGGTGACCAGGCCACGGATCCAGTTGTTCAGCTCTAACTCCAGGACGCGACGGTCCTTGGTGGTGCCGATGTTTTCGCGCTGGATCAGTTTCAGGTAGTGAGCGATGCGCGAGAGCAGGAAGATATACGGCAGGCGCGCGTTAATGCGGCTGTTTGCGGTTGCGTCGGCGGTCTCGTACAACGCCGGTTTCTGTGCGCTATTGGCGGAGAAGAAGCAGGCGTAGTCGCGGTTCTTGTAGTACGAGAGCGGAATGAAGCCGAGGTTGGCGAACTCGAATTCGCGGGTTTCCGGGATCATCACTTCCGACGGGATTTTCACCTGGTTGCCAGTGCCAAGGTCATACAAGTGAATTGGCAGGTCGGTAACCGCCCCGCCCGCCTGCGGACCGCGAATCTGCACACACCAACCGTTGTTGATGAAGCTCTTCACCATATTGGCGGCGAAGGCGAAGGAGGCATTGGTCCAGAGGTATTTGTCGTGGTCCGGCCCCTTCACGCTTTCGATGTAGTTGAAGCTGCGCACCGGCACGGTATCAGGCCCGTACGGCAGACGCCCCAGTACTCGCGGCATGGTCAGTCCGATGTAACGGGCATCATCGGAATCGCGAAATGACTTCCACTTCAGGTACTCGGCGCGATCAAAGTAGTTGCCGATGTCCTTGATCGCGGCCACTTCCTCCATGGTGTCCTTGCCGAAGAAGGCCGGCCCGACAGCGCCAATGAACGGCATGTGCGCCGCCGCCGCTACTTTGGAAATGCTGCGCAGCAGCGCGATATCCTGCGGACCCCGATCGAACTCGTAGTTGGAGATTGCCGCCGCGATCGGTTCGCCGCCGGGGGTGTCGTACTCCTGGGTATAGGCGTGGACGTACAGACCGCTCTGGGCGATTTCGGGAGCATCCTCGAAATCCTGCACCAGGTCGTCCTTGCTGATGTCCAGCAACTCGATGCGCACGTTGCGACGGAAATCGGTCTGATCGACCAGCGACTTCACACCACGCCAGGTGGACTCGACACGCTGGAAGTCAGGGTGATGCATGATTGCATCCAACTGGCGGCTGATCTGCCCGTCCAATTGGGCGATGTGCTCATCCAGCAGGGTCTTGTCGAGGCGTTCGACTTTCTGCGAAGAGCGCTTGAGCAGATCGAGGAAGACACTGACCGCTGCGGTGACGCGCTCGTCGGCGGATACATCGGAAAGCGCATCGGTATTCTGGAAGACCTCGATATCGGTCAGGGAAGACACCGGGCTGAGGTTGATCCTGTCGAACAGCGTGGCATAGACACCCTGCCCATCACGGGCCAGGACGGTGCTGCCGGCGGCGGATACGGTGCTGGTTTCTACGGACATGTCACTCTCCTTATTGTTTTGCTTCGTCGTACGGAGCCAGCGCGGCCAGTTCGGCGCGCAGTTCATTGCTCAGGGCGTCATCCTTTAGGATTCGCTCCAGCTCACGACGGAAAGTGACGTTGTCCAGAAGGTTCGACTTGAGGTCACGCAGCAGGTTGCGCATGGCCAGTAAAGCGCGAAGTTCGGGCAACTGACGCGCTACCTGCTCCGGCTCGAAGTCCTTCACGTGGCGGAAAGTGAGTTCGACGCTGGTATCAGAACCATCGCCGGTCAGTGTATTGGGAACCGCCAGTTTCATGCTGGGGCGAAACTCGCTCAGTACACTATTGAAATTATTCTTGTTGATATCGACTTTGCTGCGCTCCGACAGCGACCGGTGCTCCCGGCCGTTACTATAATCACCCAGCATCAGCAACTTTAGCGGCAATTCGACCTTCTTTTGCGCGCCACCAGTATGCAAATCAAGCTTTATATTGACGCGAGCCTTTGGAACTTCATTCTGAAAACTATCAGACGCCATGATCACCCTGCCTTACAATCCCTTTGTTAATGCAAGCACGCACCGCGGTCAGCACTGGAAGTGCGGACCGACACACGCGACGAATCGAAAAATCGAGTTACTTGAATCGCCCGAACTATCGACCAGATATTCAAGCAACGCCTCAAGCTCACTCTGAAAAATTCAGACGTTCAAATACTGAACAATCACCCTTGCCTTCTGAAAGAAGCTCAAGACTGCCATGAACCTTTCTTAATTCAACCCCACCTACAATGGATAAATAAATTTAGGAAACAGCCTACAAATCCGAATCGAAAATCGCTTCTAACAAGTAGAAATTCAAACTCCCAAAGGACAATTCGCCGCAAGAAAAAGCAGAGCAGGCCAAATTCAAACCGCGGAGACCACGCAATTCATTCGCGCAGATCGAATCAGTCAGAACCCGCATTCCCATTAATTTCATTCCACCGAGCGCCGGTCAGAAGGCTCAGGGCTCGGCCCGCTCTGCTGGCGGAACTGAGCACCTTCGGGTTGATCTCCGCTCTGCTGGGCGATGGAGCTTTCGACATGTAGTCGCGGATTTCCCTTGGTGTTCCGCTGCTGCTGATCGTCTTTGTAGAGGAGAATGCCTCGCCATCCCAAGGAGCCACGCTGAAATGACTGCCATGCCGCCCCAGGCGCCCCCGCTCAACCTGCGCCCACTGATGTTCGAGACCTTCGTCTGCACGGTGGCGGTAATGTCCTTCGTCGCACTGATTGGTCCGGTAGCGCGCACCCTGGGCCTGGCACCCTGGCAGGCGGGGATGACGGTCACTGTCGGCGGCATCGCCTGGATGCTCATGGCGCGTGTCTGGGGTATCGCCAGTGACCGCCTCGGCCGCCGTCGCGTGCTGCTCAGCGGCTTGGCTGGCTTCGCAGTGACCTACGCGCTGCTCTGCGCGTTCATGGCACTGGCACTGAACACCTCCATGTCACCGCTGCCGGCCTTCATTGGCATCGTTGCACTGCGCGGGTTGGCGGGAGGTTTCTATGCCGCCGTGCCGGCTTGCTCCGCGGCGCTGGTCGCGGACCATGTGAGCGCGGACAAGCGCGCCTCGGCCATGGCCGGGCTGGGGGCCGCCAGCGCCGTGGGCATGGTAGTCGGGCCGAGCTTCGCGGGCCTGCTGGCCATGCTCGGTCTGGCACTGCCGCTGCTGCTCACCTGCCTGCTGCCGCTGCTTGCGTTGGCCGTGCTGTGGAAGTGGCTGCCGCATCACGAGCACGCCCACCAGCGCAAGGGCCCAGCCCTGGCGATCAGCGACAAACGTCTGCGCCGCTCGCTGACCCTCGGCTTCATCGCCATGGTGTGCGTGACCGTGGCGCAGATGACTGTCGGCTTCTTCGCCCTCGACCGGCTGCAACTGCCTCCGGCTGACGCCGCCCGCGTGGCCGGCATCGCGCTCACGTCAGTGGGCGTGGCGCTGATCTGTGCGCAGATGCTGGTGCGCAAGCTGAACTGGGCGCCGCTGCGCCTGATCAGCGTTGGTGGCACCGTCTCCGCGCTGGGCTTCGCCACAGTGTGCTTCGCCGTGGCACCGTGGATGCTCTACGCCTCCTGCTTCGTCGCTGCCGCCGGCATGGGTTGGGTCTTCCCCGCCGTCTCGGCGCTCAACGCCAATGCCGTAGAGGCAGACGAGCAAGGCGCCGCTGCCGGCAGCCTGGTGGCCGTGCATGGGCTAGGCATGATCAGCGGCCCGTTGCTGGGCACCCTGCTGCACCAGGTGGACAGCCGCGCTCCCTATGTACTGGTCGCCGCACTTCTGCTTTGCGGCGTCGCCTGGACCATGCTGCCGTGCAAGAGAGCCGTTAGGTGACCTATACCAACATTGCGCCGTAGATGCGCAGCGGCAGCAGGTCCAGTGGCGCATTGATCGATACACCAACAACGTTTGTACTGGAGCACTTCGACCACTACCTAAGCCCCTGTCGGCTGATTACCTTCACAAGGTCGTGGACACGCCTCGCCGATCCAATTCGAACACCTTGCTGCGCTGCAGGCATTCGCGTAGCCAGCGCTCGGCCTTGCCTGGCCGTCGCTGGCGTTGCCAGAGCAGGTCGACGCCCACCAGCCAATCGGTGTGCGGGTAGGCCTCCAATTGCAACTCCACCAGCTCGCCCGCCGCCAGCTCACGCTGGATCAGTTGCCGGGGAAGCGTTGCCCAGCCGAGCCCAGCCCGGACCATTTCCACCAGCGCCAGGTAGCTCTCCGCCTGCCAGACCTGGGTGGCGCGAAGGTATTCGCTGCTGGGAAGCTTGTGGGCATGCGCAACGTAGGCCAGGCGACGGTGCGCGCGCAGGTCTGCGAATCCGACCTGTTCGCGCTGCGCCAGCGCGAACTGCGCATTACAGACGTGAGCCATGATCAGCTTGCCAAGCTGCTGGAAAGCCAGTTCCTGCGGGTATTCCGGCTGGGAGAACGCCACACCGAGGTCGGCCTCCCCCTTGAGCACCAGCTCGCTGACGTCGCCATGCACGGGGTGGCGGATCAGCAGGTCAACGAAGGGAAACACCGCGTCGAACTCGCGCAGCGCCGGGATCAGGGAACCGTACGGCACCTCGATAGCGAGGGTCAGCGATGGCTCGACCTGCTCTGCCAGGCTGTCGGCACTGCCCTCCAGGGCATAGCAGCGCTCCAGTACTGCTTCCGCCTGCAGCAGCAGTTTGCGACCCGCCGCGGTGAGTGCCGGGATCCGACTGGAGCGGTCGAACAGATCCACCCCCAGGTCCGCCTCCAGGTTGGCGATCGCCGCACTGACCGTGGACTGTGTCCGTCCCAGGCGCCGCGCCGCTGCGGAGAAGGACCCTGCCTGGACCGCCATGACGAACACCTGTAACTGCTCCAGCGAAAAGCGCATGGTGATTCCTTTCCTGACTCGATCCATCGATGCTAGCGATGGTTATTCATTTGTTCCATCGCTTATTTCGCAGGACTATCTCCCGCGACATCGGCAGCAGCTGCCCCCGACCACTGTGCTGCGTGTCACTCCGGGCGCCCGTAATAACAATAAGAGCCGCACCTTCAGGAGATTCAAGACATGAGCCTTACCCGCGTTCACCCGGTGGACGAGATCCTGCCCCTGCGGCAGCTCTTCACCTTCGGCCTGCAGCACGTCCTGGTAATGTACGCTGGCGCCGTCGCCGTGCCGCTCATCCTCGGCAGCGCCCTGGGCCTGACCCAGGCGCAGATCGTCACGCTGATCAACGCCAACCTGCTCACCTCCGGCATCGCCACGCTGATCCAGACACTCGGCTTCTGGCGCTTCGGCGCGCGCCTGCCGTTGATCCAGGGTTGCTCCTTCATCGCCCTGGCACCGATGATCATGATCGGCAAGCAGTTCGGCCTGCAGGAAGTGTTCGGTGCGGTGATAGCGGCCGGTGCCATCACCATCGCCATCGCGCCAGTGTTCAGCCGGATGCTGCGGTTCTTTCCGCCGGTGGTCATCGGCAGCCTGATCACCATCATCGGCATCTCGCTGATGCCTGCCGCCGCCATCTGGCTGGGCGGCGGCAATCCGGGCTCGGAGGACTTCGGCAAACCAGCCAACCTGCTACTGGGCATGACCACGGTGGCGATTACCCTGGTGATCTACGCACGCTTCTCGGGGTTCATCGGCAACCTCAGCGTGCTGATCGGGCTGATCGCCGGCAGTCTGGTCGCCGCCGCCTTCGGCATGACCCACTTCGGCCAGGTGGGCGAAGCAGCCTGGTTCGAGCTGAGCCCGCCAATGGCCTTCGGTGTCCCGCAGTTCTCGCTCACACCGATCCTGATCATGGTCCTGGCAATGCTGGTGATCATGGCCGAGACCACCGGCAACTGCTTGGCCATCGGCAAGCTGGTGGGCAAGCCGACCGACCAGCGCACCCTGGGCAACGCCTTCCGCGCCGACGGCCTGTCAACCCTGCTCGGCGGAATTTTCAACAGTTTCCCCTACAACGCGTTCACCCAGAACACAGGGCTGATCGCCCTTTCCAATGTGAAAAGTCGCTTCGTGGTCGCCGCCGCCGGCGCAATCATGGTGCTGATGGGGCTGTTCCCCAAACTTGGCGCGCTGATCGCCGCAGTCCCCACGCCAGTGCTGGGCGGCTGCGCCATCGTGATGTTCGGCATGACCACCGTGGCCGGCATCCAGGAACTCTCTCGCGTGCGCTTCGAAGGCACCCGCAACGGCATCATCGTCGCGGTCTCGGTCAGCGTCGGTGTGCTGCCGATGTCCTTCCCGGCCCTTTTCGAACACGCCAGCGGCCCGCTCAAGCTGGTGCTGGAGAGCGGCATCTTCCTCGGCGCGATCACCGCCATCCTGCTCAATCTGCTGCTCAACAACGACAAGAGCCCTGCCGCCAAACCCGCCGGCCAGGCCAGCGTCACCGAGTGACCATTCCGGCGTGCGCCTGCGGGCGCACGCACTACTTCACTGCCCACGGAACCCCTATGACACACTTCAACAAACTCACCCCCGCCGGACTTTCCGAACTCGATCTCGACCTGCTGCGCCAGTCGATCCGCCTTTCCGAGGAATCCCGTGAACGCGGACGCCATCCTTTTGCCGCACTGGTGGCCGATGCCCAGGGGCGGGTGATCGCCAGCGCCGGCAACAACTCCATGCCGCCCGAAGGTGACCCGACCCAGCACGCCGAACTGGTGGCAGCGGCTCTTGCCGCACGTCAGTTGAGCCCGGAAGAGCTGGCCGACTGCACGCTCTACACCAGCGCCGAGCCCTGCTGCATGTGTTCCGGGGCGATCTACTGGACCGGCATCGGTCGGGTGGTCTACGCGCTCTCCGAGCACTCGCTGCTGGGCCTGACTGGCGCACATCCGGAGAACCCGACCTTCTCCCTGCCCTGCCGGGAAGTCTTTGCCCGTGGTCAGCGTGTGATCGACGTGCACGGTCCACTGCTGGAGGACGAGGCCGCGACGGCCCATGTGGGGTTCTGGGAATGAATGGCGGCCTCTCCATCCATGTCGTCGACATCGCCAGGGGGCATGTCGCGCAGGGGCTGGAGCTATGCGTGAAGCGGCAGGATGGCGACGTCATCCTGCGCGGCAGCATCGATGGGCGAGGACTGCTACCGGGGCTGGAGGCGCTCGCCGAGCAGTTTGGCAGCGGGGTCTACGAAGTGCGCCTGCAGGTCGCCGACTTCTATCGGGCAAACGGAACTGCGCTGCCCGAAACTCCCTTTCTCGACGAGCTGATCTATCGCTTCGGCATTGGCGATGCGCACCAGCACTATCACCTGCCGTTCAAGCTCACCGCCTGGGGCCTTTCCTGCTTCCGTGGCGGAGCCTGACCAGCGCCGGGGTTGCGAAAGCCCTGGCGCTGCTCAGGCATGCCAGCAGCGATACCAGCCATCCTGCTCAGTCACTTTCAACGGTGCCTGGTACAGCGCGGACAGGTGCTCGCTGGTGAGAATCTCGGCCTTTGGCCCGTCAGCCACCACCTTGCCGTTGGCGATCAGCACCACGCGTTCGATTTCCGGGATGATCTCGTCCAGGTGATGGGTGGTGATGATCATTGCGTGCTCCGGGCCACAGAAGCGCCGCAGCAGGGTAAGCATCTGCAGGCTGGCGCCCATATCCAGGCCATTGGCCGGCTCATCGAGGATCAGTGCCCGGGGCTCGTGGATCAGCGCACGGGCCAACAGCAGGCGGCGCTTCTGGCCGGTGGACAGGCGCTGGAACATGCGCTCGGCATAGTCGCCCATCTCCACGGCGGCGAGCATTTCGCGGGACTTTTCGACCTGTTCTGGCGTCGGTTGCAGGTGGCTGTGGCTGCCGATGGCGCCGAAGAAGCCCGAGATCACCACATCCAGCGCCTGGGTGAACGGCGTATAGTCTTCCTGGAGGTCCTGGGAGACGAAGCCGATGCGGCTGCGCAGGTCCCACAGGGTGACGTTCTGCAGGCCGAACAGGTTCAGCGAGCTGTCCGGGCGATCCACCGGGTAAAGCTCGCGGCTGATCAGCTTGAGCAGTGTGCTCTTGCCGGCGCCGTTGGGACCGAGGATGGCGACCTTCTCGCCTTCGCCAATGTGCAGGGAAAAGCCATCCAGCACGCGGGTCTGCTGCTGGTAGGCGGTGACGTTATTGAATTCGATCATGGACTTTTCATATCGGGCTGAGGGCAGCCGCTGACAGTAGGCGCGTTAGGCCTGGCACTCAAGTCTTCATCGAATCGCAACTACGCTTTCGGTATTTCCCACAAGCGGGCGCGCCCAATGAGCGAACATGAACCTCCCAGCCTGGATGACGATATCTGCGTCCACATCTTCTCCGTCTCCGCCACCATGGTCGGCGTTTGCCTGACGGTGATTGGCATCATCCGGGTGATCCTGACGCTGCGTCATGATGACTTGATCATCGACGACCTGGTGGCGGTGAATATGCTTCTCTACGTCGTATCCGCTTTCTGTGCCTACTGGAGCCTGCGCGCCCACCGCACACGCCGCGGCCAGATCATGACCCGCATCGCCGACAGCGTATTTCTTGGTGCCCTGCTGTTCACCGCGGCCAACGCCAGCTTCATTACTTGGGCAATGACCTCCACACCCACCACCTGACCCGCTCGACCGCAACAGGCACACTGAACCGCAATTAAATGCCCCGTAGTCCAGCGATATAGAGCGGCGCGCCGCACCCGAGCGCCCAATCTCCGTCTCGACCTCCAACTTCCTCGCTCGCTCGAAAATTACCCTTCAAAACTTCCAGCGCCCAAAACAGGTCCACTGTCTGACCCTGCCCGATCGGCACCCACTCGAAGAGAGGGGCGAAGCACCGCTCGTCCCCCCTTCTAATGGGGTCTTCGACCAATCTGGGCCAGGACGCGCCGCTGGCCATACAGGAGTTCCGACATGAGTGAATACATCGCCCCGCTGCGCGACATGCAGTTCGTCCTGCGCGAACTGCAGCAACTCGACAAGCTGAATCAGCTGCCCGGCCAGGAAGAGATGAATGCCGAGTTGGTGGACGCCATCCTCAACGAGGCCGCGCGTTTCGCCCAGGGCGTGCTGGCGCCGCTGAACCGCGTGGGCGACCGCCAGGGTGCGCGCTGGCAGGACGGCGATGTGCGCACGGCCGAGGGCTGGCGCGAGGCCTACGGACGATTCGCCGACAAGGGCTGGAATGCGCTCTCCTGCCCGCCCGACTTCGGCGGCCAGGGCGCGCCCCGACTGGTTTCGGCGCTGGTGGAGGAAATGTGGAACGCCGCCAACGTCGCCTTCGGCCTGTGCCCGATGCTCACCCGAGGGGCCATCGAGGCCATCGAGCTGCGTGGCTCGGAGGAACTGAAGCGGACCTGGCTGCCCAAACTGGTGAGCGGCGAATGGACCGGCACCATGAACCTCACCGAGCCCCAGGCAGGCTCCGACCTCGCCGCCGTGCGCACGCGCGCCGAGTCGCAGGCGGACGGCAGCTACCGGGTATTCGGGCAGAAGATCTTCATCACCTACGGCGAGCACGACCTTACCGACAACATCGTCCACCTGGTCCTGGCGCGCGTGCCGGGTGCGCCGGCCGGCGTGAAAGGCATCTCGCTGTTCGTCGTGCCCAAGGTGCTGCTCAACGCCGATGGCAGCCTGGGCGAGCGCAATGACGTGCGCTGCGTCTCCATCGAGCACAAGCTTGGCATCCACGGCAGCCCGACCGCCGTGCTGGCCTTCGGCGACCAGGGCGGCGCCCAAGGCTGGCTGGTAGGCGAAGAGAATCGCGGCCTGGAGTACATGTTCATCATGATGAATGCGGCGCGCTTCTCCGTTGGCATCGAAGGGATCGGCTTGGCCGAACGGGCCTATCAGCGCGCGCTGGCCTATGCCCGGCTGCGCATCCAGGGCTCGGAGATTGGCGTACCGGGGGGAGAAAAGGCCGCGATCATCCGCCACCCGGATGTGCGTCGTCTGCTCATGTCGATGCGCTCACGGGTGGAAGCCATGCGCGCGCTGGCCTGCGAAGTGGCACTGGCGACCGATCTGGCCCACAGCCACCCGAGCGAAACCGTGCGCCGTGAGCGGCAAGCCTTCGTCGAGCTGATGATCCCAGTGATCAAGGGCTGGTGCACCGAGAGCGCGGTGGACATCGCCTCCCTTGGCGTGCAGGTCCATGGCGGTATGGGCTTCATCGAGGAAACCGGTGCCGCCCAGCATCTGCGCGACGCTCGGATCACGCCGATCTATGAGGGCACCACGGCCATCCAGGCGCTCGATCTGATCGGTCGCAAGATTGCCCGCGACAAGGGCGCGGCCGCCTTCGCCCTCATCACCCGCTTGCGTGAAGCGCAACTGGCGCTACCGGACGACGACCCGCAACTGGCGGCGATTCGTCATCGCCTGTTCTCGGCGATCAACGCCCTTGATGATGCGGTGAACTACGTGGTGAACCACTTCGACGATCAGGTGCGCCAGGTAGCACTGGGCTCGGTACCGCTGCTGGAGCTGTTCGGCATCGTCACCGGCGGCTGGCAGCTGGCGCGCTCCGCCCAGGTGGCCCGCCACCGCTTGGCCGACAACAGCGGCGACGCCGCGTTCTACCGGGCCAAGCTGCGCACCGCGCAGTTCTATGCCGGGCATTTCCTCACCCGCGCACCGGGCCTGGCGCAGGTCATCGTCGAGGGGGGCGACGCCGCTCTGGCGATGGAGGACTTTGCCTTCTGAGCGGATATCGCCGCCCGTCCGAAGTGCCTGAGGGCGGCCACATTCCGTAACGCAAACTTTACACCCCCTGTCGATCCTGTCGCCCGTGGCCACAACAGGCCGCGCACCAAGCGTGCGCACACTTGGCTATTGCGGAAGGATCCCGTTATGCAGGAATGCTCGTTGACAGGGTCTCGCCGCTTCAGTGAGATGGCCTTTCGTTCAGGCAAATGGCATTGCTGGTCGACTGTGTGCGTTGTGTCCTGCAATGCCGCGATGACGAAACTTTGGCGATCCCGACTCGCTTACGAAAGTTTTCTCGTTTCATCGACACAGGAGATGCCGGCGATGTTGAACCAGGCACCCCGGAATACCCAGGACGTCGAATTCGACGAGCAATTCCTCCTCGCCTTCGAGATCCAGGTCCTGCAGAAGGCCCTGCCGGCCTTCGAAGAGGCCTCGCGCTTCGCCCGCGACCGGGGCCTGCGCTGTAGCGTGGAATTGATCACCAACGCTGACGGCCATCCCGAACTGAGCCTTAGCGCGACCCAGCGCGATGACCTGCCGGACAGTTGCTATCGACTGATCGCGGACCCCGCCGCCCAAGGCATAGTCCACGAGGAGTTCACTGCGGTGAACCGCCGCACGCGCCGCCAGGGCGCGCGCCTGGCGACGCTGACTTCGCGCTCGCTGGAGCTGCAACTGGAAGCCTTCTTCATGCACGCCTTCGGCATGCGGCTGGACTACAACGTGCTGCGCCTGGACTACTCTTACGAGCATGCTTCTGGGCTTTAGGCCTTTTCCGACGCCGCCGGTCGTCGGTTCGGCCGGTGGCGGAACGAGCGTTCCGTCGGACTGTTCCTGCAAAGGATGATTTATGGCAACGATGAACGCGTCGAAGTCGCTATTATTCGCGCCCTGTGCGCCACCTCGTGCGTGTTTCCTCGTTGTCGCTTCGCCATGAATGAATTCCTCGTGCATTTTCAGGACGGTCACTGCCTGGGCAAGACCGTGCTGCGCTCGTTTTCCCGTCAGATGACCCTCTCCGAGGCGCGCGTGCGCCTGCAGGCCTGCTACCCGCTGCGCGTTCCGCACCTGCTGAACATCCTGCACCTGACGCCGATGCTGCCTGGCCGCTGATCGGGCCCACGGGTTGCAGCGCAAGACTCTCAGTTACCCAGACACGCGAACCGGCGCCGCCTGAGCCTCACCGAGCCCGGCAAGGGCTTGCCGCGCCGCTTCGCCCGCCTGCTCCAGCACCTGGCGCTTCCAGCCGTCCTCGTCCACATAGAAGGCATCACGCAGCTGGCGATGGATGCGCAGGGCTTTCTCCGCCGGTACGCCGGGGTTGTTGGCCAGCCACTGGTCCGCGCGCAGCGCCTTGAGCACCTGGAGCCCTGGCAGCGTGCCGAACTCCAGGGCGATGGCGGTCAGCTCGGCCTGCGGACACTCGCTCGCAGCGCTGAGGATCATCTGCCCATGCAGTTGCACCGACACCGATCCCCCCTCGTGCGCCGAAGTCACCTCATCGCTCCACCAGCGGCGCGTGCGCGCCAGCGTCTGCGGGTCGTTCCCGCCCACATAGATGCGCTCGCCGTGGCCTTTTGGCCCAAGGCCAGTGTGCACGTCGATCCAGCCCAGTCGTGCGCAGTTGCGGGCGTGCTGGCGCAGCACCTGGCGCACGGCCTGGTTGCTCCAGGTCGGTTTGGCGCCGATGTAGAACAGGCCGTTGGGATGGCTGTCCTGGCCGCTGGATATGGCCGCCTGCAGTTGCTTGCGGCCGTGACGCATGGCGTAGCGCAGCAGGCGCAGATGGCTGGCGAAGGACGGCCAACGGCGCGGGATCAGGATCGGGTCCAGCACCGCGTAGGCCTGGTTGCGCTGTCGCGGCTGGGAGAAGTCGATGAAGTTGCGGTTGAGGTCAACGTTCTCGTGGGTCCAGCGCCGCCACCAGGAAAAACCGTAAGGGTTGGCCGCATGCAGATAGAGCACCGCGCAATCGGCCTTGGCGCATTGCTCCAGCCAGTCGGGATCATTGAGCAGCGCAACCTGCACCGCCGAGCCGCAAAAACCTTCCACTCCATGACAGCCGCTGCTGATGATCAGCAGGTTCTGCGCATCGCGCGGACCACTGCGTGCCACGTCCAGCGCAAGCGGTTCGCCATCGCGGCCAGCCAGCGGGTGGCGGTGGGATTCGACGACCAGGCCGGCGGACAGGCACGCGGCGAGAAACTTGCCACGCGCTTCGGCGTAGCTCTGGGAGAAACAGGCAGACGGGTTCATCACCGCTCCGGATGATTGGATGTTGCAGGGCCCGCTGGGCGGGCCCTTCGGGGAATATCAGGCGTGGCCGACCGCACCGGGCACCGGCGCTTCGCCATGCTCGCCCTGCACGGACTGGCGGGTGCGCTCGGGGGCGATGATCCGGCAGCCGAGGATGGCACCGACCACGGTCAGCACGCCGAACAGGCCGAGCGCCGTCTCGAAGCCATGGGCGATGTCGCCACCGCGCAGCTCGACCAGCTGGCCGACGATCCACGGCGCGAGCATCCCGGCGCTGGTCATGCCGCCAATGTGAATGGCCAGCATCGAACCGCGCTGGGCGCTCGGGGCGATGTAGGCAACCAGAGTGTTGCAGAAGGTTGGCAGGACGTTCACCAGGATCGCGCCCAGGGCGTAGAGCACCAGGATCGCCAGGCGATCGCCGTGCAGCAGGGTCAGCGCGCAGAAGGCGACACCGGCGACCACTGCGAAGGCCATCGGCGGCAGCACCATGGCGCGCTGCACCGAGGCGCCGCGCTTCATCGCCCGCTGGGAAAGCGTGGAGAGCAGCAGGTTGGCGAGGATCACCCCGACCGTTACCACCATCACCGTGTAACCCGACTGCATGGGCGTCATGCCCTGGCCCTTCTGCAGATACACCGGTACCCAGCTGTACACCAGCGCGGTAGGCAGATAGCTGAGAAAGCCCATCAGAGTGATCCAGATGAAACTGCGGTTGAGTAGCAGGCGGCTGTACGGCAGGCGCAGCGACGACCCCGGCCCCTCCTCTTCGGTCTGCTGGCCTTCACGGCCGAAGATCAGCCAGACCACCAGCCAGACCAGCCCGAGCAGCGCCAGCAGGAAGTACGCGGTACGCCAGCCGAAGTGCTGGATCGCCAGCGGCAGGCTCAGTGCGCCGAGCACCGCGCCGAGCATGATCGATACCTGGATCAGCGCCGAGGGCAGCACTCGCTCCTTCGGCCCGAACCACTTGAAGCAGGCGTGCTGGGTAACCGCCGTGCCCGGCCCGGTGCCGGCGCCGAGCAGCAAGCGCCCGGCGACCAGCGCGGCAAAGCCGCTGGACAACGCCACCAGCAGTTGCGAGGCCATCCAGACCACCGACATCCCGGCGAGAATCCAGCGCGTCGGGAAGCGGTTGGCGAGGAAGCCCACCAGCACGCCGGAGATCGAATAGAGGAAGAAGAACGCGCTGCCGATGAAGCCGAACTCGGTCGGTGAAAGCTTCAGCTCATCGATAATCTGCGCGCCGGCGAAGGCGAAGATGGTCTTGTCCAGTACGCTGATGACCATCACCAGCATCAGCAGGATGAGGACTACGGTGCGCTGTTTCATGCCTGCTCCTCTCTCGACAGCGAAGTCTCCACCAGCCGCACCCAGAGCGCCGCGCCGAAGGGAATGGCGCCGTCGTTGAAGTCGTAACCGGGGTTGTGGACCATACAGCCGCTGGGGCCGCTGTTGCCATTGCCCAGGGCGATGTAGCAACCGGGACGGCGCTCCAGCATCCAGGCGAAATCCTCGCTGCCAAGGAAGCCCGAAGGAATCTCGGAGAGCAGCCGCTGCGGTCCGACCAGTTCAGTCAGTACCTGGCGCGCGAGGCGGGTTTCCTCCGGCGTGTTGACCAGCACCGGCACCAGCTCCTCGTACTCGTAATGCAGTTCCATGCCGTGCACATCGGCGACGCCACGGGTGATCTCGCCGATGCGCCGCTTGAGCAGCTCGCGCACCTCCGGTTTGGTGGCGCGCACGCTCAGGCGCAGGTCGGCGTGGTCAGGAATGACGTTCGCCGCCTCCCCCGCCTTGAGCATGCCCACGGTCACCACGCCCACTTCGGTGGACGGCACGTTGCGAGCGACGACGCTTTGCAGCGCCAATACCAGTTCCGCGGCGGCGACAATCGGGTCCTTGGTCAAATGCGGCATGGCGCCATGGCCGCCGACGCCCGTCAGGCGGATCGATACACGGTCCGAGGATGCAGTCAGCGCGCCTTCGCGGGTCAGGAAGCAGCCCACCGGCAGACCCGGCGCGTTGTGCAGCGCGTACACCGCGTCGCAGGGGAAGCGCTCGAACAGGCCGTCGTCCATCATCGCCACGGCGCCACCCAGGGTTTCCTCGGCGGGCTGGAAGATCAGGTTGAGGGTGCCGTCGAAGTTGCGCTGCTCGGCCAGGTCGCGGGCGGCGCAGAGCAGGATGGCGGTGTGGCCGTCATGACCACAGGCGTGCATGCGCCCAGCGTGCTGGCTGGCGTAGGGCACGCCGCTGGCTTCGTCGATGGGCAGCGCGTCCATGTCGGCGCGAATGCCGATGCTGCGTGCACTGTTGCCTTGGCGCAGGACACCGACCACCCCGGTACCGCCTACGCCTTCATGGACGTCGTAGCCCCATTCGCGCAGGTAGCCGGCGACGATGGAGGCGGTACGCGCCTCCTCGAAGCCCAGCTCGGGATGCTGGTGAAGGTCCCGGCGAATCCGGGCGAAGGCTTCCTGGGAAGCGAATAGTCTTTCGACTGTCTCGTGCTGGGTAAGGGGGTGCTGACTCATGCCGCATCCTGCTCATTGTTCTGATGTGGCCGGCAGGATGCCCCACGCGCGAGGCGCTGAATAATGACCTTCGCGCATGCTTATCAAGGCTGGTTATCGACGCGGCTTTCATCCACCAGGATCAGTCGCCTTGCGCAGGTGCGGCCCCTTGAAGGCGTAGACCAGCTCGTCCACAAGGGTCTGCGCCTCGCGGGTCATCAACTCTGGCGGACGGCAGACCAGCGAGATGTCGGTGCCCGGCACGGTTTCGGCGATGTCCAGCGCTTCCAGTGTGCCGGATACCACCGGCAGGTCGAACACCCGCCGCGACCAGAAGCTCACTGCGTCGGTGTTGGCCGCCAGCTCTGCGTAGAGCACCACCGAGGCACACTCGATGACGCGCTCGGGGTGGCGCACCTGGTACTGCTCGAACATCTGCCCGGCAAGGGAGACGTCCAGCGAATCAGGCACCAGCCATTCTTCGTCCAGCAACTCGTGGAGCGACCGCGCGTTGCGCAGCGGATGCCCCTTGCGCACCGCCAGTGTGGTGGGTTGGGCGTAGAGTTCCTGCCAATGGAAGCCATCGACGTTGCGCGAGGACGGCTGCGAGGTCAGCACCAGGTCCAACTGGCCTTCACGCAGGCCTTCGAGCAGCTTTGCCGGGCGCAGCTCGTTGATCTGCAACTGCACCTTGGGGTAGCGCTTGCGATAACGCAGCAGGCAACTGGCGAACTGCTGGCTGGGCGTAACCGGTGACACCCCGATGGCCACGCGGCCGTCCATGGCGCCTTTCAGCGTCTCGATCTCGTCTCGTGCGCGGCGCACCTCTTCCACTACCAGGCGGGCGCGGCGCACCAGGCGCTCGCCGTATTCAGTGGCGGTGATGCCGCGGTTGGAACGCACCAGCAGCGGCACGCCCAACTCGGCCTCGAGCTCCTTGATGCTCTTGGACAGGGCGGGCTGGGAGATGTGCAGCAGGCGCGAAGCTTCCTGGATGCTGCCGCTTTCGCAGATGGCGACGATGGCGCGGAGTTGATGCAACTTCATGGAGTGGTCGTCGGCTCGGGGATCGGTAACAGATCGGAACATAAAGCAAAATCGAGGCCGGCGTGAGTAACGGTTGGTAAACGAGAATGGACTGGTGGGTCGCGGAGCGCCTCTGGGCGTCGCCGCATCACTGAAAGGACAGGGTGTGATGCGGCGGTGCATCGCAGCGGCAATCCGGAGCGACGCCTACTGGCTGGTCCCAACAAAGGCTGCCCCGCCAATGGCGATCAGTTTCCAGCACTGGCCAGCAGACGCCGCGCGCGGCCCAATACCGGGGCATCAACCATCTGCCCGTCGACCTGGAAGGCCGCCGCACCGCTCTCGGCGGTAGCCACCACCCGTCGCGCCCAGTCCAGTTCGTCGGCGCTCGGGGCCAAAGCCGCATGGGCGACGTCCACCTGCTTCGGATGAATGCACAGCGCGCCCAGCAAACCGAGGTCGCGGCCATGGCGGATGGTCGCGGCGAAGCCTTCGGCATCGTCGAACGCCGGGAACACGGTATCCAGCGGCGGTTGCAGGTCGTTCACCCGCGAATGCAACAGCAGACTCAGGCGCACCTGGTCATAAACCACCGCGGCAGCCTCGGTGCCGCTGCTCATGCCGATATCCAGCGCCAGGTCGAGGCCACCGAAGGTCAGGCGTTCCACACCCTCACAGGCGGCGATTTCGCCCAGTGCGAGCAGGCCACGGGCGCTTTCGATCAGCGGCCAGACTGGTTTGCCGCAGGAAGCGGCGATGCGCACCTGCATCGCGCGTTCGGCCTTGGGCAGCAGGATACCGATGACGCCGGGCAGGCGCCGGCACAGTTCGAGATCGGCTGCCTGTTCCGGATCGCCAGCGGCGTTCACTCGAACCCGCACGCGGGCCTCCGGGTTGGCGCCGAGGAAGGCTTCCAGATTGTCACGCGCCTGGGCCTTGAGCGAGGCCTCGACAGCGTCCTCGAAGTCGACGATCACCACGTCGGCGCCGCTGGCCAGGGCCTTGGCGAAACGCTCCGGGCGGCTGCCGGGGACGAACAGCGCGGTTCGTACGATGGAATCCGCCGGGCTTTGCTGAATCATTGGGTTCTCCTGGGTCATACCGCGCCCTGCTCGTGCAGGCGCTGGATATCACCGGGGGTATAACCCAGTTCCTGCAGCAGGTCATCCGTCTGCTGACCTAATGCCGGCACGGCATCCATGCGCGGCGCGTAGGCATTGCTGTTCACCGGCGGCAAAAGCGCCGGCAGGCGGCCGGCCGGGCTGTCGATCTCACGCCAGCGGTCGCGGGCGGCCAGCTGCGGGTGTTGCCAGAGGCCACGCATGTCGTTGACGTGGGCGTTGGCGATCTGCGCCTGCTCCAGGCGTTCGACCACCTGTTCGGCGCCGAGGCTGGCGAAGGCTTCGACGATCAGCCCACGCAGGGCGTCGCGGTTGGCCACACGCAGGCTGGTCGCAGTGAAACGCGGATCGACCGCCAGCTCCGGACGCTGCAGGACCACTTCGCAGAACAGCTTCCATTCCCGCTCGTTCTGCACGCCGAGCATGACGCTGCCGCCGTCGCCGGTGGGGAACGGCCCGTAGGGATAGATGGTGGCGTGGGCAGCGCCGGCGCGCGGCGGCTGCGACTGGCCGTCGAAGGCGTAGTACATGGGGAAGCCCATCCACTCGGCCATGCCTTCGAGCATCGATACCTCGACGCGACTGCCCTCCCCCGTGCGGCCGCGCAGCAGCAGCGCGGAGAGGATGCCGCTGTAGGCGTACATGCCGGCGGAAATGTCGGCAATCGAGCAACCGGCCTTGGCCATCTCGTCGGCGCCCGGTCCGCCGGTTACCGAGAGGAAGCCGCTCTCGCTCTGGATCAGCAGGTCATAGGCCTTCTTCTGCTCGTAGGGGCCGCCTTCGCCGTAGCCGGAGATGTCACAGACGATCAGCCGCGGGAAGCGTTCATGCAGCGCGTCGAAGGACAGGCCCAGACGCGCGGCGGCGCCCGGCGCGAGGTTCTGCACCAGCACGTCGGCGGTTTCCAGCAGTTGCTCCAGCACCGCCTGCGCCGGTTTCTGCTTGAGGTCCAGGGACAGGCTTTCCTTGGAGCGGTTGGTCCAGACGAAGTGCGAGGCCAGGCCGCGCACGCGCTCGTCATAGCCACGGGCGAAGTCGCCGACGCCGGGGCGCTCGACCTTGATCACGCGGGCGCCAAGGTCGGCCAGCTGACGGGTGCAGAACGGCGCGGCGATGGCGTGTTCCAGGCTGACGACGGTGATGCCGTCGAGGGGACGCGAACTCATGGGCAACTCCAGACGCCGGCCGGCTGGCCGACGTGCATAGTCAGAAGTACCGGGCGGCCATCCAGCCGCCCGTGGCAGACTCAGTGGAAGACGTCGAGGCTCGGCAACTGGTGCAGAGCCCAGCTGGCCTGCACCAGGCGATCCGCTTCGGCCTGGCTGCGCTGGCCGGCGAAGGCCAGCAGGCGGCGGAACTTGTCTTCCAGCTCCGCACGGCTCAGGCCGTTGCCCGGATCGCCCTTGGGCTCGTCGATGGCGCCGTGCAGCTGGCGGCCGTCGGTGGTGAGTACGTCCACACGGCCGAGCCAGCGCCGCGGGTAGGCACCGTCCACTTCCGCATCGAGCTGCATGCTGACCTTCTCGCGGAAGGCAGAGACCTCGGCATCGTTCAGGGAGAACTCTTCGAACTCCACCAGACCGGCCTTGCCATGCACGGCGATCAGACCCAGCACGGTGCCCATGGAGAACTTCGCCTGGTGCACCGTCTGCGGCACCACCACGCGGCCAAGCACGTCGATGGCGCCCTGGTGCACGCGGGTGGTGACCTGGGCGATGTCGCCATGCTCGAGCCCTTCACGCTGCATCAGGCCCAGCAGCGCATCGGCGGCAGGATGCGTGTGGCGGCAGGAAGCATGGAACTTGTAGGAGGTCTCGCAGAGCGCCCAGCGGGTACCCAGGCCGTCCACCAGACGGCTCGGGTCGGCGTCGCTGGACATGCCGGCAGCCATGCCCTGCTCGCCTTCGAGGATGTTCTGCGCGCCGGTCAGGCCATCGGCCGTCAGGTAGGCGGCGAGCAGGCCGTCAGCGGCGGCTTTCGCAGTGTGCAGCTGCTTGGAGTCGGCGGCGTCGCGCAGGAACTCCCAGAGCCCGGCGGCCTGGGTGCCGGCGCTGCCCAGGCAGTTGACGAACTGCCGGCTGTCCAGGCCCAGCAACTTGCCCACGGCCAGTGCGGCAGCCAGGGTGCCGACCGTGGCGGTGGTGTGGAAGATGCGGTAGTGCGAGCGACCGAGGAACTCGCCGATGCGGATGCCCGCCTCGTAGCCGGCAACGCTGGCGAGGATCAGTTCGCGGCCGGACTTGCCCAGCTCCTGCGCGGCTGCCAGGGCCGCCGGGAAGACCACGGTGGCCGGGTGCAGCACGGAGCTGTTGTGCAGGTCGTCCTGCTCCACCAGGTGCGAGCTGGCACCGTTGACCAGCGCGGCGAAGTACGCGGAGGTCGAGGTGCCGTCCACCAGCACGCGGCTTTTACCGCTGGCCGGGCCCATGCGCTGGGCGTAACGCTGGAACAGCGGGATCGGGTGGCGATTCTGGCTGGCCAGGGCCGAGCCGAGCCAGTCGAGGAACAGTTCCTCGGTGTACTCGACCACGGACGTGGGCAGGTCTTCGTAGCGCAGGCCGGCAAGGAACTCGGCCAGGGCATGGGTATTGTTCATTGTTCTTCTCGTCCCGGCTTAGAAGGAGCGCGGCAGTTCGAGCAGATGCTCGGCCACGTACGACAGGATCAGGTTGGTGGAAATCGGCGCCACCTGGTACAGGCGGGTCTCGCGGAACTTGCGTTCGACGTCGTATTCGTTGGCGAAGCCGAAGCCGCCGTGGGTCTGCAGGCAGGCGTTGGCCGCTTCCCAGCTGGCCTTGGCCGCGAGGTACTTGGCCATGTTGGCGGCGGCGCCGGCGTTCTTGCCGCTGTCGTACTCCTGACAGGCGCGCCAGCGCATCAGGTCGGCGGCCTCGATCTCGATATGCGCCTCGGCGATGGGGAACTGCACGCCCTGGTTCTGCCCGATCGGGCGGCCGAACACCACGCGGTCACGGGCATACTGCGCGGACTTCTCGTTGAACCAGCGGCCGTCGCCGATGCACTCGGCGGCGATCAGCGTGCGCTCGGCGTTGAGGCCGTCGAGGATGTACTTGAAGCCCTTGCCTTCCTCGCCGATCAGGCTGCTGGCCGGCAGCTCCAGGTTGTCGAAGAACAGCTCGTTGGTTTCATGGTTGACCATGTTGGCAATCGGCTGCACGGTCAGGCCGTTGCCGATGGCTTCGCGCAGGTCGACGAGGAAGATCGACATGCCTTCGGACTTCTTCTTCACCTCGGCCAGCGGCGTGGTGCGGGCCAGCAGGATCATCAGGTCGGAATGCTGGATGCGCGAGATCCACACCTTCTGGCCGTTGATCACGTACTTGTCGCCCTGGCGCACGGCGGTGGTCTTGATCTTGGTGGTGTCGGTGCCGGTGGTGGGCTCGGTGACGCCCATGGACTGCAGGCGCAGCTCGCCGCTGGCGAGCTTGGGCAGGTAGTAGGCCTTCTGTTCGGCGCTGCCGTTACGCAGCAGGGTGAACATGTTGTACATCTGCCCGTGGATGGTGCCGGAGTTGCCGCCGCAGTGGTTCACCTCCTCGAGGATCACCGAGGCTTCGGCCAGGCCCAGGCCCGAACCGCCGTATTCTTCCGGGATCATCGCCGAGAGCCAGCCGGCTTCGGTCATGGCGCGGACGAAGTCCTCGGGGAAGCCTTTCTCTTCGTCGATCTTGCGCCAGTACTCGGCGGGGAACTCCGCGCACAGGGCGCGCACGCCGTCACGGATGGCCTGGAGTTCTTCGGTGGTGGACGTCATCGAAACACCTCATGTCTTTCTTGTTGGAGGCACCGGGAAAGGTGCGGTCAGTCGAATTCCACTTCGCCGCGCTGGGCAATACCGGCGCCGTTGCCGGCCCAGACTTCGGCCTTGCCGGGGCCGCTCAGGCGGCCGCCGACGTCGAACGGTTCGGGGCTGATCAGCGGGCGCAGGCCACGGTAGGCGTAGCGGCGCAGGCGTGCCTGGGGGTTGGCGCGGCAGAACGCGCGCAGGTTCAGGGTGCCGATCAGGGGGCCGTGCACCACCAGGCCGGGGTAGCCCTCGGCCTCGGTGACGTAGGGCCAGTCGTAATGGATGCGGTGGCCGTTGAAGGTCAGCGCTGAGTAGCGGAACAGCAGGATCGGCGACGGCACCACGGCCTCGCTCCAGTCGCCGGCGGGCAGCGCATCGCCGCTGGTGAGCTTGGGCGGAGTGGGCTCGCGGTAGACGATGTCCTGCTCCTCGCTGAACGCCAGGCGGCCGTCCTGGGCGAATTCGTGGCGCAGGGTGACGAACAGCAGCGAGCCGGTGCGGCCGTGCTTTTCCTCGACGTTCAGGATGGTGGTGGTGCGTTTCGCCACGCCGCCGACCCGCAGCGGCTCATGGAACTCCAGGCGACCGCCCGCCCACATGCGGTTGCGTCCATCGGCCGGGGGCAGGAAGCCGCCGCGCGCCGGATGGCCGTCGGCGCCCAGGCCCGGCTCGGTCACTTCATCCTGGAAGAACATCCAGTGCCACAGCGGCGGCAGTGCCTCGCCGGCGGCCGGGGCGTCTTCGGCCAGGGTCACGGCCAGACGGCGGACCAGCAGCGTACTCAGTTCTTCCTCGCGCTCCTGGGAGCGGCCGATCCAGTCGGCGTAGGGTGAATCGCTCATTGCGGACCTCTTGGCAGGTTTGATGAACGGAGCATGCAACAGGGCTTGCGTTCGTCGAATCCACATTTTCATAATCCAGCGTTAGGCAATTCCTAACGCCATTTCCACACTTCAAGCCTAGCGCCGCTGTCGGTCGCTTCGCGGAGAACCGCTCATGCACTTCGACCTCGCCGACCTGCGGCTTTTCGCGCACATCGCCGAAGCCCCCAGCCTGACCCAGGGCGCCCGCCGCGCCCATCTCTCGGCGGCCGCCGCCAGCGCGCGGATCAAGGCGCTGGAAGGCCAACTCGACTGCCGCCTGCTCTACCGCGACAACCGTGGCGTCGAGCTGACCCCGGCGGGCCAGCGCCTGCTGCAGCACGCGCGCCTGATCCTGCGCCAGGTGGACCACCTGAAAAGCGATTTCAGTGGCCAGGCCGGCGACCAGGTCGGGCACATCCGCATCTTCGCCAACACCACGGCGGTCACCGAATTCCTCCCCGAACTGCTGGCGGACTTCCTCGCCGAGCGCCCCGGTGTCAGCGTCGACCTGCAGGAGCGGCTGAACCGCGACATCGTCCGCGCCATCCTCGACGGCTCGGCGGACTTAGGCATAGTCGCCGGCCCGGTGCGCGCCGAAGGCCTGCAGATCGTCCACTTCAGCACTGACCGGCTGGTCCTCGCAGTAGCGCCCGACCACCCGCTTTGTGCCCTGCCCCGCCTGACCCTCGCCGACACCCTGGACTACCCGCACATCGCCCTGCATGAAGGCAGCACCCTGCAGAGCTTCCTGCGCGAACGGGTCGAGCGCATGGGCGGCGACCTCAACCTGCGTATCCAGGTGGCCAGCTTCGAAGCCATCTGCCGGATGGTCGAGGCCGGGGTCGGCATCGGCGTGATTCCGGAGACCGCCGCCATCCGCCACAGCCGCACCATGAATCTGCGAATTCTGCCGCTGGACGAGCCCTGGGTGGTGCGCGAACGCAGCGTGCTGCTGCGCGACCGCGAGGCGCTGCCGGCCTGCGCCCGGGCGCTGGTGGACTTGCTGCGCGGCATGCAGGACGTAGGTTCAACTGAGCAGCCCCAGTGACTTCGCGCGGACGATGGCCTGGGTCCGCCGACGCACGCCGAGCTTCACTGTGCAAGGCATGCTCGACCTCGCTCGCCAGCGCCTGACACGCAGGATCTGGCATGCCTCGCGCAACTGCTACAGGCGTGCCCGCTCCGCCAAGACCCAGCAGGCCATGGAGGATGTAGGGGGCGGCGCAGGATCGCGCCAGGCGCACGCCGTTCTCCAGCAGCGCCGCAGGCGCTTCGGCGTCGCCCTGCAGGAGTACCAGTTCGCCATCGAGCAAGGCCTGGCCCCTCGCAGCAATTCGTGCCCTTCGCCGCTGGCCCGCAATCGCTCGGTTCAGGCGTCCAGCGCCTGGGCGACGTCGGCCACGCCATCGAACGGCACGGCAGGCAGCACGGCTCCACCGTGGCGGTTACCGCGACGGATTAGCAGGTGCACCCTACGCCCAGAGGCGCGCAACGCCGGCTACTGACCGGCAACTCAGCCGTCGGTGGAACGGCTGAGCGCCTCCCACTGGGTGATCTCGTCCTGCAGTGCCGACAGCTTCTGCCGCACCAGGCCCAGCGCGTCGCTGCCCAGCAGCAGATGCCGTGGCGGCACCGAAGCACCGATAGCCGCCAGCATCGCTTGCGCGGCTTTCTGCGGGTCGCCCAGTTGCTTGCCGCTCTTTTCCTGCCGCGCCTGGCGCAGCGGGTCGAACAGCGCGTCGTAGTCGGCGATGGAGCGCGGGCTGCGCACCATGGAGCGCCCGGCCCAATCGGTGCGGAAAGAACCCGGCGCCACGGCGGTCACCGCGATGCCGAAGCCCTCGACTTCCTTGCCCAGCGCGTCGCTGATGCCCTCCAACGCAAACTTGCTGCCGCAGTAATAGGCGATGCCGGGCATGGTGATGTAGCCGCCCATGGAAGTGATGTTGAGGATGTGGCCACGCCTGCGTTCGCGCATGTGCGGCAGCACGGCCTGGATCATCGCCACGGCGCCGACGACGTTGACCTCGAACTGCCGGCGCATCGCATCCAGCGGCGACTCCTCGAGGATGCCCTCGTGGCCGTAGCCGGCGCTGTTCACCAGCACGTCCAGGGGGCCGACGCTAGCTTCGATTTCCTCCACCACGCCGGGGATGGCGTCAAAGTCGGTCACGTCCAGCAGCCGGCCGAAGCACTGGCCGGGCGCCAATGCTTCGAGATCAGCGCGGGCCTGCTCGGTGCGCACCGTGCCGACTACGCGATGCCCAACGGTCAGTGCCTCGCGGGCCAGGGCCAGGCCGAAGCCGCTGTTGGCGCCGGTGATCAGCAGGGTCTTGGGAGATGACATAGGGTGGCTCCATTGCAGGGAAATTGAGTGCACAATACGTGGCCTCAACTCCCTTTTCGCAGGCCTCAATCTCTGCCTTTATTGCCTGATTCTATGAATACGCCTGTCGAAGTACCCGGCACCGAACCGGCTCGCATGATCGCCCTGCTGGCAGCACTGGCCCCACAGGAGGGCTACAACTTGACCGCGCTGCCGAGTGTGCGCTTGCTGCGCTCGAATCGCCCGCTCGCGCGCACCCCGGTGCTCTACGACCCCGGTATCGTGATCGTCTGCCAGGGCTGCAAGCGCGGCTATTTCGGCGATGAAATCTACGTCTACGACGAACAGCATTACCTGGCCGTCGCGGTTCCGGTGCCCTTCACCATGGAAACC
The DNA here is from genome assembly GCF_014852585.1 of Pseudomonas sp. PDM18. Taxonomy (GTDB): domain Bacteria; phylum Pseudomonadota; class Gammaproteobacteria; order Pseudomonadales; family Pseudomonadaceae; genus Pseudomonas. The sequence continues at coordinate 219,705 of NZ_JACVBX010000006.1, forward strand.
GACGCCACACCAGAGCGCCCGCTCCTGGCCATCTACCTGCATCTGGACTTCCAGCTTGCCGCCGATCTGATGTTGCAGATCGACCAATCGGGCACGCCGCTGACCGAAGATGCGCCGCGCAGCCTGTTCTCCAGCCCGATGGACCCGGCACTGACGCAGTCGGTGTTGCGTTTCCTCGAAGCCCTGGGCGATCCGCTGGCGGCAACGATCCTCGCGCCAGCGCTGCTGCGCGAGCTGTACTTCCGCGTGCTCACTGGCGCCCAGGGCAATGCCATGCGCGCGGCGCTGGCCATGCGTGGCCGCTTCGGCAACATCGCCAAGGCCCTGCAACGCATTCACACGAGCTACGCGCAGGCCATGGACCTGCCGCAGCTGGCGAGCGAAGCCGGCATGAGCGTTCCGTCCTTCCACAGCCACTTCAAAGCCATTACCCGTACCTCGCCCATGCAGTACCTCAAGTGCACGCGGCTGCACCAGGCGCGGCTGCTGATCGTGCGCCAGGGTATGACGGCGCAGGCGGCGAGCTTGGCGGTCGGCTACGCCAGCGCCTCGCAGTTCAACCGCGAGTTCAAGCGTCTGTTCGGCCGCACGCCACTGGCGGAGGCGCAGCGCATGCGGGAGAACTTCGCGATTCCGCCGGTGCAGGAAGCTTCGGCTTACGTTTCGTCTCACTGAAGCGTGAAAAATGGGAGAAATTTCATGAATCCACCGCTTCTAGATTATTTATTGCTGAAACAGGATATTTACAGCCACATATCGCCGATTACCTGCCTCAAGTTTCACTTAGACTGCAGGCTCCCCCAGGAGCCCTGCATGAACCCGCTCGACACGCCCACCCGCCCCGAAGGCACGACAGCATGACCTGCGCCCTATCCCTCGAAGCGCTGGCCTACGACCATCAGGATGGCGAGGAAATCCTCCTGCACTGCCACTCGCAGGCGCAGCTGATCCACTCCATCTCCGGCGTGATGCTGGTGGGCGCGGCGCAGAAGAACTGGGTCGTGCCAGCCGGCCACGCGCTGTGGGTGCCGCCGGGCACCGAGCACCAGATCCGCATGTTCGGCAGCGTGCGCATGCGCACCCTGTTCATGCCCGCCTCCACCTGGCCCTGGGGCGGCCAGCATTGCCAGTTGATCGCGGTAACACCGCTGCTGCGCGAGCTGCTGGTTGCGGCCACTGCGGTGCAGGCCGGCGATGGCAGCGAGCACCGCCGCCGCTGCCTGCACGAACTGTTGCTGGTCGAAATGGACGCAGCGCAGACGGTCGGTATCCACCTCGCCATGCCGCGGGACCTGCGCCTGCTGCGCCTGTGCAACGCGGTGATCGCCGCACCGGCGGATGAAACCGGCATGGAGGATTGGGCGCGGCAGCTGAACATGAGCAGCCGCACCCTCGCCCGCCTGTTCCAGCGCGAACTGGGCATGAACTTCGGCGACTGGCGCACCCGCGTGCGCATGGTCCTCAGCCTGCAACGCCTGATCGCCGGCGCCTCGGTGCTGGAGGTTGCGCTGGAGCACGGCTACCAGAGTCCGAGTGCGTTCTCGCAGACCTTCAAGCGCATCCTTGGGCAATCGCCCAGCCACTACCTGGCGGCGCGCGGCTGAGCAGTTTGTCATTTTCGCGAGACAGGTTGTCGGCCTTGCGAGAGAGCCGCACCGGCTGAATCCCTAACCTGCGGAAGTCCGAAACCACGTGACTTCCCGACATGCCCATACCTTCTTCCAACCCGCGACACTCACTGCTCGCGCTCGCTTGCGCCGGCCTGCTGCTGGGCGGCTGCGCGGCAGTCAGCGAACATGAAACGCCGGCGGCCCATTTGCCTGCCAGCGGCGACTGGCAGGCGCTCGCCGCCGCCACCGCCGAGCAGGCGCCACCCACCGACTGGTGGCGGTTGTATCAGGACCCACAGCTCGACCAGTTGGTAACCCAGGCACTGCAATACAACCAGGACCTGCAAGCCTCCCTCGCCCATGTCGACGAACTGCTGGCACAGCTTGGCCAGGCTAGGGCCCAGCGCTGGCCGAGCACCACGACGAGCTGGCAGACCTTCTACGGTCGCACCCGCGATGACCAGAGCGAGGCCAAAGTCAGCGGCAGTCGCGCCGGCTCGCAATGGAACCAGGCGCCGGGGTTCGCCCTGGACTACCAACTCGACCTCTGGGGCCAGATGCGCCAGTCGATCCTCTCTGCCCAGGCCAATGCTGAAGCCGCGCAGGCAGCCCATGACCAGTTGCTGGTGAACATCGCTGCAGGCACTGCCCGCGCCTATGCCAATGCCTGCGCCTACGCCGCGCGGGCCGCTATCCAGCAGCACTCGGTCTCGACGGTGGAACGCAGCCTCGAACTCACACTCCGCCAGCGCCGCGCTGGCCTGATCACCGACCTGGAGGTGGATCGCGTGCGCAGCCTGCTGGAAGAGACACGTGCCCTGCTGCCGCACCTGCAGGCGGAACACCAGGCCGCACTGGAGGAACTCGGCGTGCTCACCGGCAACGGGCCGGAGCAACTCCCGGCAGCCGTCAGCGATTGCCAGGACGTACCGCAACTCAGCCGGGCGCTCCCGGTCGGTGATGGCTGGGCACTGCTGCAGCGGCGTCCTGACATCCGTGCCACCGAGCGCACGCTGGCCGCCGCTGGGCACGAAGTTGGCGCACGCCAGGCCGACTTCTACCCGAGCGTCTCCTTCGGCGCGTCGATCAGCTCTTCCGCCCAGCGCCTGCATGACCTCGGCGAACACGAGGCGATCACCTATGCGGTCGGGCCGCTGATCAGCTGGAGCTTCCCCAACCTGCTCACTACCCGAGCCCACCTCGACGGCGCCCAGGCCCACGAACGCCAGCAGCTCGCCCGTTTCCAGCAGCAGGCGCTGGTTGCGCTCAAGGAGGTACGCCAGAGCCTGGCTCGCTACAACGGCGAGAGCCGCCACCGCGACGCGCTCACTGGTGCCCTGGTCAGCAGCCGCAACGCCTACCGCCTGGCACAACTGAACTACCAGGCCGGCGCGCTGGACTTCCTCGATGTGCTCGACAGCGAGCGCGCCATGGTCCGCCTCGAAGCGGACAAGGCCGAGGCCGACCGGCAACTGGTCGAGCGCCAGATCGACCTCTTCCACGCCCTTGGCGGCGGCTGGCAGGAAACGCCGGCCCGGGAACTCGCCGAGTACTCCACCCATTCCACAGGACCCGCCCGATGAACATGGCCGTCGATGAACAACAAGCCAACTCCGCCGAACAGATCAGCAGGATCGAGCGCAAGCGCCGACTGTTGTGGCTGGGCGGCGGCGTGCTCACTTTCGCCGCACTGGGATACAGCATCTATTGGACCGGTGTCGGCCGCTACCTGGAAGAAACCGACGACGCCTATGTGCGCGCCGACTGGATCGCCATCAGCCCGAAGCTATCCGGCTATGTCGCCGAGGTGCTGGTGGAGGACAACCAGAGCGTCGCCGCCGGCACTCCGCTGGTGCGCATCGAGGACCGCGACTACCAGGCCCGCATGCAGCAGGCAAGGGCGCGGCAGACCGCAGCCCGGGCTGCCATCGCCGTACAGCAGGCGGCTCTGGTAACGCTGGATGCGCAGCTGAAGGAACAGCAGGCGCTGATCGACCAGGCCGTCGCCGATATCGACAGTGCCCGCGCCGAACGCCAGCGCGCACAACTGGACTTCCAGCGCTACCGCGATCTGGTGGCCCAGCAGGCCGCCAGCAGCCAGCGACTGGAGAGCGTCACCGCGGACTTCGCCCGCGCGCGCTCGGCACTCAGCCGTGCCGATGCGGCGGCGAGCCGGCAGCGCACCCGCCTGAGCGTGCTCCAGGCCAGTCGCGAACAGGCCGCCGCCCGGTTGCGACAGCAGCAGGCCCACGCCGCCGAAGCGGACGCCAGCCTCGCCCTGGCGCAGCACGAACTGGACGACACGCTGATCCGTGCCCCCATTGCCGGCGTGGTCGGCCAGCGCCGCGTGCGGCAGCGCCAGTACGTCACGCCCGGCCTGCCGCTGCTGGCACTGGTACCGGTGGAACAGTCCTACGTGGTGGCCAACTACAAGGAAACCCAACTGCGCCGCATGCGTCCCGGCCAGCCGGTGGAAGTGCGCGTGGACAGTTTTCCCGGTGCCGTGATGCACGGTCGCGTCGAGAGTTTTTCGCCTGGCTCCGGGGCGATCTTTGCCCTGCTGCCGCCGGACAATGCCACCGGCAACTTTACCAAGATCGTCCAGCGCTTCCCGGTGAGGATCGCCCTGGATGGCGGCGCGCGGCAACAGGCGCCGATCCTGCCCGGTATGTCGGTGATCGCCGAAGTCGATACCCGCGACGGCGAGGTGCAACCGCATGACTAGCGCAGCCAGTAACAGCGAAAAGACCTCGTTCAAGGCCTGGGTAGCGGTGATCGGCGGGCTGTTCGGCTGCTTCATGGCCGGCATGAACGTCCACGTCACCAGCGCCGCCCTGCCGGAAATCCAGGGTTCGCTGAGCGCCAGCTTCGAGGAGGGGTCATGGATTTCCACGGCCTATCTGGTCGCCGAGATCGTGATGATCCCGCTGACCGCCTGGCTGGTGGAGGTGTTCTCCCTGCGGCGGGTGATGCTGGTGGGTTCGGCGATTTTCCTGGCGGCCTCGGTGGCGTGCTCGTTCTCCCCCAACCTCGCCACCCTGATTGCTATTCGCGTCATCCAGGGTGCGGCCGGCGCGGTGCTGATCCCCTTGTCGTTCCAGCTGATCATCACTGAGCTTCCGGCCTCGCGGGTGGCCATGGGCATGGCGCTGTTCAGCCTGTCCAACAGCGTCGCCCAGGCCGCCGGCCCGTCCATCGGCGGCTGGCTCACCGATGCCTACAGCTGGCGCTGGATCTTCTACCTGCAGCTGATCCCCGGCGTGCTCCTGCTGGCCGCCGTGGCCTGGGCCATCGAGCCCAAAACCATGCAGTTGAAAAAACTGCGAAATGGCGACTGGCTGGGCATCGCCAGCATGATCGTCGGCCTGGGCGCGGTGCAGATCGTGCTGGAGGAAGGCGGCCGCAAAGACTGGTTCGGTTCCGATTTCATCGTCTGGATGCTGGTCATCGGCGTGATTGCGCTATTGCTGTTCATCTACACACAGTTGTTCGGGCGGCGCTCCTTCATCAACCTGCGCCTGCTGGCCGGCTACAACTTTGGTGTGGCCAGCGCGGCGATGTTCATCTTCGGCGCGGCGACCTTCGGGCTGGTGTTCCTGGTGCCCAACTACCTGTCCCAGCTGCACGGCTACAACGCCCGCGAGATCGGCGTCAGCCTGATCGCCTATGGCCTGGTGCAGTTGCTCCTGGCGCCGCTGATGCCGCGCCTGATGCGCTGGCTGAACCCCAAACTGATGGTCGCCAGCGGCTTTGCCATCATGGCGCTGGGCTGCTATCTGGGTGCGCACCTGGACGCCGACAGCGCAGCCAACGTGATCATCCCGTCGACGGTCGTGCGCGGCATCGGCCAGCCTTTCATCATGGTGGCGCTGTCGGTGCTGGCAGTCTCGGGCCTGTCCAAGCAGCAGGCCGGTTCGGCGTCGGCGCTGTTCTCCATGCTGCGCAACCTCGGCGGCGCGGTCGGTACGGCGGCGCTGACACAGATTGTGTCGCAGCGCGAGCGCTTCCACTCCGAACGCATCGGCGAGCAGGTGACACTTTTCTCCCCTGCCCTGCAAGAACGCCTGCAAGGCGAGCCCGCCAGCACCTTCGGGATCACCGAGTGGTTGCCGGCACAGGCCGAATCCTTCGCCCGCCTCGGCGCACATATCCGTCATGAGTCATTACTCATGGCTTATGGAGATGCGTTCTACCTGTCCTTCCTCGCCCTGCTGGCCTGTGCAGTGGCCGCGCTGGCTCTGCGCAGCAACCGCCAGGCCTGATCGTCACTGGATGCCGACGTGAATGCTGTAGTCCACCTTCGTCCCGCGGCGGGCGGTGGCGCGCATCTGGTAGACCTGCACGCTGTAGGTCCCCGAGGCCGGCAATGCACCGCTCCAATCCTGGCCGACGGCGCCGCTGCCCAGGGCGGTGGATTCGCCTGGTTCGTCGCCTGGCGCGTAGAGGTTGAAGTTGGCGTTGTTGCTGCCGCTGACAGCGACTTTCATGTGCTGCCCGGCCTTTGCCGAAAGGGTGTAGAGAACCGTGTCATAGCCCTTGAAACTACCTTTGACGGTGGTGCTGCTCGCGCCCTTGGCGAAGTGCACCGGGACCGTCGTAATGGTATCGGCGGCCAGCGCGAGTGCGGGGCTGGCACTGAGCAGGCAGAACAGCAGCAGGGAGGTTTTCATGGTGATCATCCTGTTTCAGGAGTTGGAAGTCATGAGGCCGCCAGCCAGGTCTGGCCGGCGATGTAAGCGAGGAATTCGTCCAGCGGCATCGCCTTGCCGAACAGCCAGCCCTGGCCGTATTGCACGCCGCGCTGGCGCAGGTACTGCAGTTGCTCGTCGGTCTCGATGCCTTCGGCGACCATCAGCAACTCCAGCTGGCGCGCCATGGCGATGGTGTGATCGGTGACCGGGCACGGCGTGCCGGCCGACAGCGACTGGACGAAGGAGCGGTCGATCTTCAGCAGGTCCAGCGGCAGGCGCCGCAGGTATTGCAGGCTGGAGTAACCGGTGCCGAAGTCGTCCAGGGCAATCGGGTGGCCCGCTTCTCGGCTTTGCGCCAGTGTCCGGTGCGCGGCGTCGATACTCAACAGGCTGCTTTCGGTCACTTCCAGCCAGATAGCCTGGGCGGCAATTCCCGCCCGCCGCCGCTTCCGGGTCAGGTGCGGCAGGTAGGCGGCGCTGGCGATGTCCCGCGCTGAGAGGTTGATCGATACATGCTGCAACTGCCCCGAGGCAAGCGTTTCGCCCAGCTCTCGGCACACCGTGGCGATCACCTGGGAGGTGATCGGCTCGATCAGCCCGCTGGTTTCTGCCAGTGGCAGGAAGCGGTCTGGCATCACGACCGAGCCATCCTGGCGGCGCCAGCGCACCAGGGCTTCGGCACCGATGCAGCGGCCATCGCGCAGGTCGAGGATTGGCTGGTAGAAAGCGCTGAACTCACCGTTGGCGACCGCCCGTGTGAGCACCGCCAGGGGCGACAGGCTAGCGCGTACGCGGCGCTCGACTGCCCAGCACCACAACCCGGCGAGCAGCAACCCGAGTGGCGCGAGCATCAGCAGCTCGCGCCAGAGGTCATGGAGCATTTCCTCGCGGCTGACGGCCGCAACCGTCTGCCAGTTGCCGTGGGCAACCCGTGTGTAGATATAGCCATCGCGCAGCGCGGTCTGCGGCTCGCCGTGGATGCGCGTAAGCACCTGGGCGAAACCGGCGGCTGGCTTGCCCAGCCACTGCCCGGTCGGCGTACCCAGGGCCAGGCTGACGCCGGGCGCCAGCGACGTCTCGAGGAAGTGCTCGGGGTCGATCAGCAGGTTGAAGGCCGCATCCTGCAGCGACAACATCGGCTTGGCCAGCGCCGCGAAGGGCGGCACGTTGACTGCTACGCCAAGCCCCCCCTGTGTGCGGAACTCGGCAGGCCAGCGCTGTATCCCGCGGTCGGTCAACCCCCACGAGCTGCAGACGAAGACCTCTTCCTCGACATAACCCACCGCCTTCACCGCCAGCGTGTCGATGGCTACCAGGCGCATCTCTTCGATGCCCTCCACGGAGCACGGCGGCAGCGGCGAACGGTTCAGTTCGCGCAGCGCCGAGGCAGCCTGGGCAAAGGTTTCGTCGGCCCTTTGCGAAGCCAACCGGGCCAGGGTTTCCAGGCGTTCGGCGGTGTGCTGCAGGACCAACCTCCAAGCCAGGTAGCTGGTGCCGGCCAGTATCAGGGCAACCCCCAGCACGCTGGTGGCGATGCCTGTCCTGACGATGCGAGCTCGACTCATGATGAGCCTCCAGAGGGCGCACGACGTGCACCCGAGCGGGGAAGATCGATTACCAGAGGTAGCGGTAGCCGAGGGTCAGGGAAAGCGGTTGCTCGATCTCGTGGCCGTTGGCGTAGTGGGCCTCGACTATCAGCTTCTGATGGGCGCTGAGCAGCAGCGAGCCACCGGCACCCAGCTCGGCGCGCGAGCCGGGAAGCTGGTTGTCCAGTGAATGGCCGTTGACCTTCACCGTGCTGTCGCCAGCCAGTTCGTCGATCCACGAAGCGCTGAGGTAGCCCTGCACCTGCGCACCGGAATCCAGCTGCCAGTTGCGCCCGGCGCGGCCGCCGGCTCGGGCCTGCACGGAGTCCACGGCGTCGCCGTCCACCTGCAGATCGTCGCTGCTGGTGTACTGCGGGCCTTGCAGATGGGCCGCGGCCAGTTGCATCTGCGGCTCGACGAACCAGCCCTGGCCCAGTTGCAGGGTTCGGCCCAGTTCGACGCTGGCACCGTAGGCGTCGGAGTCATAGTGGCCGCGCACCTGCACGCCGACATTGGTCGGCACCTTCACTTCGCCGCGCAGATGGTCGTACTTGAGCACCGAGTCCAGGTACCAACCGTCTTCGCGTACGTAGGTGGCGTAGAGGCCGACACTGCGGCTGGCGAGCTCGCCGGAGCTGTGTTCGCCGAAATCCTGGTCGGAATGGCCGACCCCGAGCATGCCGCCAACATAGAGCGTGCCTTGGCTGTGCTCGATGGCACGGTCGGCGCCGATCTCAGCGCCACTCATGCGCTGGCCGTAAGCGCGACTGTCGTCAGTATCGACATTCAGCTTGGCGCCCGTGGCGCGGGTCCAGAGGCCGCCCTGGTCATGACCCTGGCGCAGCTCGCCGAGACGGCGAGTCAGCGTACCCAGTTCGCTCTGCCAAAGGTTTGCGGCGGCGCTCTGCATGCCCAGCGCGGCGTTGGCGCCCTTGGACAGGCGCTGGGCCTGGCCGGCCGGGCGTGATGCCGGAGCCAGGGTGCTCATGGTGATGGCGGGAGCGCCGGTCACGATGGCGGGTTGCTTCGCCGGCGTAAGCGCCGTCATCGGCAACGTATCGACCTTGGGTTGAGGCACCAATTGAGGGCGCATCGAGGGGATAAGCCCGGTCATGGGGAGGCTCGAACCATTGGGTTGCGGCACGAATTGCGGCCGCATCGAAGGGTTCAGCGGGATCATCGGCACGCTGCTGCCATTGGGCTGCGGAACCTGTTGCGGACGCAGCGAAGCGGCAAGCGCGGTCATCGGCGCCACCTGCCCGTTCTGCACCAGGTACCAGTCGTTGCCCTGCTGCTGCAGCCCATAGCGGAAGGCGCCGGCGTCGACGTGGCCGCCCAGCAGGCTGAACTGCCCGGCTCCGCCAGCGGTGCCGACCAGCTTCAGCGGCGCACCCTGCGCGTCCCGGCCGCTGTCGGCCACCAGCAGTTCGTGGCTGCCCTGGGCCTGCCCCAGCACCTGCAACAAGTCACCCTGGGAGGTGGAAAGGTCGGTTTTCATCTGGAAGCGGCCATTGCCGGTAAGGTCGCCGTTGACCGTCAGCACCTGGTAGCCCGGCCCGCTGAAGAACACCGTGGAATCGCGCAGCTTGAGATTGCCCAGCGATGCGTTACCGGCAAACTCCCAGGTGCTGGTGCCCAGGTCCATGTCCAGCCGGCCACGGGACGGAGCCAGCAGCTGCGTGTTGCCGTGCAGGCTGCTGCCCTCCGAGAGCAGGTCGAACTGGCCGTTGTCCTCGACGCTGGCAAGGGTCGGAGCCTCGACCGTCGCCCCCTGCACGGCCGCGCTCAGCACGCTGCCCGGACGAACCAGGAAAGCACTACCGGCGACGACATGCAGCTGCGCGCCCCGGGCATCAACGTGGCCCTGGCTGCCGCTGGCGGTTTCGATCAGGTCCTGCTGGCCGGTGAGCGCCGAGTCGGTCAGTTCCAGCTGGCCGATACCCGGCCCTCCGGAGAACAGCACGGTGCTGTCATCGACGTTGGCGGCCTGGCTGTCCCACAGGCCGATGCGGCTGTCGCCGCTGATTTCCAGCGCGGAAGACTGGGCGCCTGCGCTCAGCAACTGGGTATTTTGCAGCTCGATCTGGCTGGACCGGCCGGCCAAGGCGGCGGTGGACTGGCGCCCCTGGGTGAACACCGAGCCGTCGCTCATGGCGATGGCCGAGCCGTCCCGGGCGCTCAGCGCAGCAGCATAGTCTCCCTGCGTATTCACCGTACTGCCCTGGCCCAGCAGCACCTGGCTGCCGTTGTTCGCGGAAACGCCATAGCTGGAACTGCCCTCGGTGAGAATCCGCGTGTCGACCAGCTCCAGCGGGCCGCTGGCGCTCAGGCCGACGCCTGCGCTCTCGGCCTTGTGCGTGTGGATCTGCGAGTGGCTGACCAGACCGGGGAGCGCGTCACTTTCCACGAGGATGCCGGTACTGCTGGTCTCGAAGGTTTCGATGCGCGAGTGCTCCACCTGCAGGGCCGAGGCCCCCGACACCTGTATGCCGTAGCTGAGGATGCCGCGCGTCACCAGGCTCGAATCGCTCAGCCGCAGGGAGCTGCTGTCGACGCGGATGGCCGGGCTACGGCCACCCAGCGTCTGCGCATCGAGCGCCGTCGCGTCCAGAACCGCGCCGCCGAGCGCTTGCAGCGCTCCGCCGCTGCCGGCGTTGCGCAGCAGCGCATCACGCAGGGAAAAGTCAGTGCCCTGCACGTTGACGGCTGGGCCGTTGCCGGGGATATCGACGCGCGACTGCACCAGCGCGTGGGGTAGTGCGTTGGTGGCGGTGAAGACCTGCGGGGAGTTGAAGTCCACAGCCAGCGCCGGAGAGGCGATGAGCATGGCAATGAACAGTGCCAGCGGTGTGTGGGAAAGGTTGGAACTGCGTGTGAGGGGTTCCATGGCGAGTCACCTTGAGGGGAAGCGGTTGAGGCCATTCTTGGCGTGCCCGCTCAAAGTGAGGATGCGAAAACCAGTCACGATTTGTAGGAAAATGATTACACGAGTGCGATCACCATGCCCTAGAGTGAAGGGCAACCCAGGGGGAACAGATGGCGCGGATACTGATCGCGGACGAACACCCGATGACCCGCTACGCGGTGCGCATGCTGCTGCAGGCGGAGCGCCACACGGTGGTCGGCGAGGCTTGCAATGGCCTCGAGGCGCTGAGCCTGACCACCCGCCTCGCGCCGGACCTGCTGATCATCGACATCGACCTGTCGCAGCTCACTGGCCTTGACGTCATCTCACGCCTGCGCAGCCGCGGCCTGACGCTGCCGATCCTGGGCTACAGCACGCAGGATTCGGAGCACTACGTCGGCCGTTTCCTGCAGGTCGGCGCCTCGGGCTTCGTCAGCAAGCACCAGGACATCGACCGGCTCAAGGAAGCACTGGCGGTGGTCCTGCGCGGGCACAGCTATTTCCCAGCCGAAATGCTCGGCAGCGTGCACCGCGCCAGCCTGCACGAGAATGACGCCGAGCGCGTCGCTTCGCTGTCCAACCGCGAACTCAGCGTGCTCAGCCTGCTGGCCAGCGGCTACAGCAACCAGGAAATCGCCCACGAGCTGACCATCAGCGAAAAGTCCGTCAGCACCTATCGCGCACGCATGCGCAGCAAGCTCAACCTGTCCAGCATGCTCGAGCTGATCGACTTCGCGCGCCGCAACCATCTTGCGGCACCGGCAAGCCATACCCATGACGCGGGCGCCGACGGAGGCGAAGCGCCCATGTGGCGCTCCATGGTGGAAAGCCTGCCGGCGGCTTTCTACGTCCGCGATACCGAGGCACGCCTGGTGTACGCCAACCCGGCGCACCTGGAGCTGTACAAAGCAGAGCTGGACGACGTACTCGGCACCCGCACCACCGAGGTGGACTGGTACCAGCCGGGCGACGCACGCAACATGCTGCGCTTCCTGCAAAGAGCCATCAGCGAGGAACAGTCCTTCAACAAGGACATCGAACTCACCGTCCATGGCCAGCGCCGCGTATTGCACCATTGGGGCACGCCCTACCGCGACGGCGACGGCAACCTGCTCGGAATGATCTGCTGCAGCACCGATATCACCGAGCGCTACGACCAGTTAAACGAACAGCGCAGCCGCGCCGAAGCCAGCGAACTGGCGCACCAGCAACTGACCGACCTGTTCACCAGCGCGACGACGCATCTCAACGAGCGTATCGACGCGCTAGCCCACACCCTCGCGCAGCCCGGCGCCACAGACCTTGACCAGGCCCTGGCGATACTCGAAGAGCTGCAGGTTCACGGCGCCTCGCTCAAGCGCGCGCTCATCGCCCAGGACGAAGTCCCCCTGCTGCCGACGCGGCTGGACGAGCTTGCCGCCGAGGTCCTCGACGTTCTGCACGCACCGGCCGACCAGAAACAGCTGCCGCTGAAACTTGAGGCCGACAGTCGCTCGCGCAAGTCCCTGCTGGTCGACGCCAAGTCTCTGCGCGAAGCCTTGCGCCACCTGGGTCTGTACGTGATCGACCTGACCGACGAAGGCAGCGTCCAGCTGCGCATCGCCGCCAGCCCGAAGCAGCAGCAGATGGGTGTGCGCATCACAGTCGAAGGCCTGCCGGGCAGCAAGCGCCGCGAAATGCGCGCCTATTCCCTCTCCGAACTGACCCGCGACTACCCCGCGCGCAACCCGGCCCGCAACAGCCTGAGCCTGAACATCGCCCAACACCTGATCAACAGCATCGGCGGCGAGCTGCAGGTTACCCACCTGCCGGGGCAAGGTTGCTGCGCCACCGTGCATCTGCTGCTTTCGCGCCAGGGCGACCATTCGTAGCTTCGACTGAACCTGCGCGCGCTCCGCTGGCTCCCAGCTTCAGGGCGTGGCCTGTGCGCCCGTTCCGCACAACCGGATTGGGAGACCTGAAATGAATCAGCAGAATGTCGGCAACTGGGTGCGCGCATTGTCGGTCGCCATCGGCCTTGCCGCGATTGGCAAAGGCGTGCGCCGTGGCGGCCTGACCGGCTGGCTGGAAGTCGCGGCGGCCGTGCTGGTGGTAAAGCGCGGGCTGACCGGGCACTGCAATGTCAAAGAAGTCTTCAGCGGCCTGGGGCAGGCTGCCGTTTCCGAGGTGCATCCGTTGCCCGAGCCGTCCCCGCGCCGGCGCCCTGCCCGGCCCACAAGACGTTGACGGAGCGTCACCACGCCATTCGCCGGCCGGCTATATTCAGGGGCTCCGTCGCACAAGAACTGTTCATTCAAACGGAACGCGGCGACGGATCCTGTGTTCATAATCACAACTGCCCTTCGCCCGACCCTTGCGGCCTACGACGACATGGAACAGCTCTCCGAAATCGCCGCCGAACCGGCGGCTCTCGAAGTCACCGGTGCCTTCGCACGCAACGGCGGCCAGCCTCATCAGGACGTCGCCACGCTGATCCGCCTGCGCGATTGGAGCGACTCGCCGCTGGGCGACCCTGACGGCTGGTCCGCCAGCCTCAAGACCCTGATGAGCACGGTGCTGCCGGTGAAGGCACAGATTGTGCTGTTCTGGGGTCCACACTATGTCGCTCTGTACAACGACGCCTATGCACCCAGCATCGGCGACAAACATCCCCGCGCCCTTGGCCGCCCCGCTATCGAGAACTGGACCGAGCTGTGGGACGACCTCGAACCGCTGCTGCGCGGCGTGCGTGAGACCGGCGAGACCTTCTCGGCGAAGGACCGGCCTTTCTATATAGAGCGCTTCGGTACCGGTGAAACCGTGTACTTCGATGTTTCCTACTCCGCGGTGCAAGACGACGACGGCTCCATCGGCGGCGTGTTGTGCATCGTCACCGAAACCACCGAGCGCGTGCAGTTCGAACGTCGACAGGCCTTACTGCTGGAGCTTGGCCGCACCCTGCCGGCCATTGCCGAGCCCGAGCAGATCGAAGCCCTCGCCGTGCGCAAGCTGGGTGAGGTGCTGGGCGCTGCACGGGTGTTCTTCGGCGAGGACAACGGCGATGGCGTCACCTTCGATGTCACCCGCGAATATCTCCATGCGACCCAAAGCGCCGTGGGCCGCCACCGTTACCGCGACTTCGGTGGCGAGCTGTTGCGCTCGCTGCAGGCCGGTCTTCCGGTTGCCCGGCACTATCGCAACCAGGACGACAACCTCCCCGCCAGTGAAGCGCAGGCCTGCCGCGACCTCTGCCTTGCCGCAACGCTGCATGTGCCGGTGATCCGCCACGGCGTGCTGGAGGCGGTACTGGCGATCCATCACGAGCGCCCGCACAGCTATGCCGAGTTCGAGCTGCGCCTGGCCGAGGAAACTGCCAAGCAGGCCTGGACCGCCATCCTCCATGCCCGCGCGGAAACTGCGCTACACCAAAGCTCCGCGCAACTCTCGGCGATGTTCGAGCAGGCCAGCGCCGGTATCGCGCTGTGCGATCGGGACGGCTATTTCACCCGCGCCAACGAGCGCTACTGCGAGATCGTCGGGCGCTCCCGCGAGGACCTGTTGCGCACCAACCTGGAGGAGATTGGCGAGCTGTCGCTGGCTGAAGTGCTGACCGGAACACCCGCGCCAAAGGAGAAGGTCCACCGCCACCTGCGCCCCGACGGTAGCGAAGTCTGGGTGCAGGACCAGCTGACGCCGCTGCTCGACGAACAGTTGGCGGTTACCGGGATGCTCTGCGTCTGCGTCGATATCAGTGCGCGCATCCATGCCGAAAACGAGCTGCGTCGGCTCAATGAAGGCCTGGAAGAGCGCGTGGCCTCGATGGTCGCCCAGCGTGAGTCGGCCCTCGCGCAACTGCACGAAGCGCGCAAGATGGAAATGATCGGCCAGCTCACCGGCGGCATCGCCCATGACTTCAACAACCTGCTGACACCGATCATGGCCTCCCTGGAACTGGTGCGCCGGCGCCTGGATGACGAGCGCTCCACCACCCTGATCGATGGTGCGCTGCAGGCCGCCGACCGCGCGCGCATCCTCGTCGGCCGCCTGTTGACCTTCGCTCGCAGGCAGACCCTCAAGCCCCAGGCGGTATCGCTGCGGGAACTGGTCAGTGACATGCAGGACCTGATCGCCCGCTCGCTGGGCAGCATGATCGAAGTGGTCATCGCCGTACCCGAGGGCCTGCCGGCCGTGATAGTCGACCCGCACCAACTGGAGCTGGCGATCCTCAACCTGGCAGTGAACGCGCGCGACGCCATGAGCGAGGGCGGCCAACTGAAGATCGGCGGCAAGCTCAGCGACATTGCCGAGGGCCAGGTCGAAGGCCTTTGCGCCGGGCGCTACGTCGGCCTGGTCGTTAGTGACAACGGCAACGGCATGAGCGCGCAGACGCTGGCACGCTGCCTGGAACCGTTCTTCTCCACCAAGGGTGTCGGCAAGGGCACGGGGCTGGGGCTTTCAATGGTGCAGGGGCTGGCAGCGCAATCCGGCGGCGGCCTGGCCATTGCCTCGCGGGAAGGCAGCGGAACCCAGGTGACGGTGTGGCTGCCGATCACCGACGAACTGATCGGCAGCGAAAATGTCGATGCCTTCGATGCCCCGGTGGCACCCCGGCCGATCCATGTACTGCTGGTGGATGACGAGGACATGGTGCGCTACACCACGCGCCTGCAATTGCGCGACCTGGGCTACCAGGTCACCGACGCGCCCTCGGCCGCAGCGGCCCTGGCACTGATCGACAACGGCCTGCTGCCGGATGTGCTGGTCACCGACCACATCATGGCCGACCGAACCGGCGCGCAACTGGCCCAGGACCTGCGCCGGCGCTTCCCCGAACTGCCGGTGCTGATCATCACCGGCTATGCCAACCTGACCCCGAGCCAGATCCGTGGCTACGAGGTGCTGTCCAAGCCCTTCCGCCGAGCAGAACTCGCCGCGCGCCTGCTGCAACTGGTGAGCGCTGGCTGAGAATGCGCGGCAGGCGACCCCTTCCAGCGCCGTGATGCGGCCCCGCGGCGCACAGGGCCGCGCCGTTCGCGGGCATCGCCCACTCCTGCAGGGAGCCGCTGCTGCCGCGCCCATAAAAAAGGCCGCCCGAAGGCGGCCTGAAAGTGCGGCGACGCCGCACACTGTGAAGCCTTACTGCTTGGCGGCCCAGGCGTTGAAGCGCTGCTCCAGCTGCTCGCCATGGTCGGCCCAGAAGGCTGCGTTCATCGCCACCTGACCGGCCAGGTTGGCCTCGTCGGTGGGCATGTTGGGGCGGCGGGCGGCATCCACCAGCGGAACCGCGGCGCGGTTCACCGGGCCGTAGGCGATCTGCTGCGCGTAGTTCTTCTGCTGCTCGGTCTGCAGCACGTACTGGATGAAGCGCAGGCCTTCCTCGGTGTTCTTTGCGCCCTTGGGAATGGCGAAGGCGTCCATGTCGTAGATGCCGCCGTTCCACACCACGCGCAGCTGGCTTTCATCCTGCACGGCGGCGATCCGGCCGTTGTAGGCAGAGCTCATCACCACGTCGCCGGAAGCCAGGTACTGCGGCGGCTGGGCGCCGGCTTCCCACCACTGGATGCTCGGCTTGATCTGGTCGAGCTTCCTGAAGGCGCGATCCTGGCCTTCCTTCGTCCCGAGCACGGCGTAGACATCCTTCGGCGCCACGCCGTCGGCCATCAGGGCGAACTCCAGGGTGTACATCGCGCCCTTGCGCAAGCCGCGTTTGCCGGGGAATTTCTGCGTGTCCCAGAAATCCGCCCAGCCGGTTGGCGCGCTCTTAAGCTTGTCGGCGTTGTAGGCCAGCACCGTGGACCAGACGAAGAAGCCCACGCCGCACGGCTGTACCGCGCCGTCCAGCAGCTCCGGGGCAAGCTTGGCGATGCCCGGCTGCTCGCCGATTTCCTGCAGCAGGCCCTCGTCGCAGGCCCGCGCCAGTTCCGGCATTTCCATCTCCACCACGTCCCAGGAGACGCTACCGGTATCGACCTGCACCTTGACCTTGGCCATCTCGCCGTTGAACTCGTCGGCGATCAGGCGGCTGCCACTCTGCTGCATGTAAGGTTGGTAGAAGGCCTTGACCTGGGCAGCCTTGTTGGCGCCGCCGTGGGAGACCACGGTGAGGTCGGCGAAGGCAGGGAAAGTCGCCGCGCAACCCAGGGCGCAGGCGATGGAGGAACTCAGGATATTGTTCATTGTTATGGTCTCCGGTGAGTAGACGGCCCGCCTCGCGGCAGACGGCGCCATCCGAGGCCTCCAAGGGCTCGCATGGCGCACTGCCAGCTAGTCTTGGGGCCGCCGCCGAGCTCCACAATCAGACGGAACTACAATTCTGAAGGCCCTGCTCGTATCCCGGTACGAAGCCCGCAAGGTTCGCTCAGGCCAGGCGCGACAGGCCCTCGCGCTTGGTGGCATGCTTGCCGCCCGATCGATAGCCACTCATGCCCGCGAACTCGCCATGCCTTTCCATATCCAGGACATCCTCGACAACGCCTCCCTGCGCACCCGCCTGCTCGGCGGCAGCGAAGGCGTCGGACGGCGCCTTCGCTGGGCGCACGTCTGCGAACTGGCGGACCCGACCGAGTGGCTGGGCGAAGGCGACCTGCTGATGACCACCGGCATCGGCATTCCCGCCCAGGCCCAGGCGCAGCGGGATTACCTGCGACGGTTGGCCGGGGCACGCATCTCGGGGCTGATGATCGGCGAGAACATGCAAGCCCCGGCGGATATCCAGGCCCTGCAGGACGAAGCCTGCCAACTGGGTTTCCCGCTGCTGATGACCGATTACGCGGTGCCCTTCTCCGCCGTGACCCGCGCCATCGTCGACGCCAGCAAGCAGGAAGAACACGAACGCCGCAGCGCAGTGACGCGTATCTATGAAAGCGCCCGCATCGGCCTGCGCGGTCTCGGCCTCGCCGGGCTGTTGCGCCGGCTGTGCAGCGACGTGCGCGCGCAGCTCTATCTGTTCGACTCGGCCACCCTGCGACCCTGGCAGGATGGCCTGCCGCCGCTGCCGGCCAGCTGGCGGGCAACCCTCACCCAGCGCCGCTCGGTGCCGGACACCGTGACCCGCTGCAGCAATGGCGAACAGGAAGCGCTGGTGATGCCGCTGCCGTCGCTGACCACCTGCGAAATTCTTGCCACGGGCGGCGAGCTGCTCGACTACGGCCTGCTGCATCACATCGTGGCGGTGCTGGGTATCGAGCTGGAGCGCGCCCAGGTCGAGCACGAGCGCATGCTGCGCCTGGGTTCTGAATTGCTGGACGACCTGCTGCAGCAGCGCCTCACCGAGCGCGCCGCGCAGGAGCGTCTGACGCAGCTGAACTGCCCGGGGGATGCCGCCTGCCTGGCGCTGGCACGCGCTGCCGGCGAGTTGCCGCAACACTGGCAGCAGCGTCTTCAACGACTGGGAATGGGCCTGCTGGTGCGCCATCAGGGCAATGAATTGATCCTGCTGCTGAGCAATCCGGCGCAAGCCGAAACGCTGCAGGCCGAGCTGGACTGCACCCTGGGTCACAGCAATCCATTGGGCCATGCATTACGGGCGGTGGAAGCCCTGCGCGAGGCGCGCCTCGCGCTTGCCCATGCCAACCGTCAGCGGCCACTGGTGGCCTATGCCGATGCCCAGGGCGAGCAGTCCTGGCTGCCGGCAAGCCTGGAGGAAGCACGGCGCGTGCATCGCCGGGTGCTCGGTGCGCTGGCGGATTACGACGCGCAACAGGGTGGCCAGTTGCAGCACACCCTGCGCGTCTTCCTCGAGCAGAACCGTTCCTGGCAGAAGGCCGCGCAACTGCTCAACGTGCACAAGCAGACGCTGGTCTATCGCATCCGCCGCATCGAGGAAATCACCGAGCGCTCGCTGGATTGCACCGAGGACGTGGCCGTCCTCTGGATCGCGCTGCGCTCGGCCGACATAGCAGGGATCAAGGAATGATCACGAAGCTCTTGCGCACGGTTTCGCGGATGTCCCAGGTGCCCTGACAGTTCGCCGGGAACAGCACGGCGTCGCCGGCGCGCAGTTCGATTGGCTCGCCGTCGTCCGGAATGAACAGGCAGTGGCCGCTGACGAAGTGGCTGAATTCCCGCGACAGCACCTGGCGCCGCCAGCGGCCGGGCGTGCATTCCCAGACGCCGGTGAGCAGACCGCCCTCGCCTTCCTCGGCGTGGGTCGCGGCGCTGGATACCGGAGTGCCCAGGGGTTCCTTCACCGGTTGCGGCACCGGCAGTTCGAGTCCGGCGGTGCCGGTGAGCAGGATCGGTTGGGGCATGGTTTTTCTCCTAGAGGTCCTTGTCTTCAAGCCCCGCCGGGGCGAAGCCGGCCAGGGTACGGTCGAACCAACTGCCTTTGCGGCTCTGCGCCTCGGCCTGTTCCTTGCGTTGCACCGCGCCGCGAACCATCAGGCCGCCGACGTAGCGCACCGGTTCGAGCGGGAAGCGCTTGGGCTGCCGGCCGACCAGGCCGCAACGGCTCCATTCGTCATCGAAGCCCAGCGCCAGGCTGGCGAGGATGCGCCCGCCCAGGCGGCTCGGGCCGACGCCGTTGCCGCTCCAGCCGATGCCGTAGACGATGTGCGGCGCGTCCTCCAGGTGGCCGAACACCGGCAGGCTGTCGTAGGTACGGTCGATGGGCCCGGACCAGCTGTGGGTCACCGGCACGTCGTCCAGTTGCGGGTAGGTGCGGCGCAGGTCCTGCTCGGTGTCTTCGCTGAGCTGCGGGTTGTGGTCGTAGTTCTCGTCGATACGACTGGCGAAGCTGATCATCCCGGTGCCCTTGCCGAAGGCAATGCGGCCGTCCTGCGTGGTGCGGTAGTAGTCGACCATCAGCTGCGAATCGGTGATGGCTTCGCCACCGGTCCAGCCGATCTGCTCCAGGCGCTCGGGGATCGGCGCGGTGGCGACCACGGTGCTGGTCACCGGCAGGATGGTACGGCGCAGTTCGGGAATCGCCGCTGCCCAGGCGTTGGTCGCCATCACCACCTTCGGTGCGCGCAGCTCGCCGCCGGGGGTACGGATCACCGCTGGCCGGCCGCGATCCAGGCTGACCATCGGAGTGTTCTCGAAGATGCGCACGCCCTTCTCCAGCGCCACCCGACGCAGGCCGCGCACCAGGCGGGCCGGCTGTACGGTGGCGTTGCTAGCTTCGAGCACGCCTTCGAGGTGCTTCGCGGAGCCCGCGCGGCGCGCCACTTCGCTGTTGGAGAGCGACTGGAACACCGGCTCGCCGAGGCGCTCGCAGGTCTGCTGCACGCCCTTCCAGGCACCGCGCTGGGCGTCGGTGGTGGCAGTCCACAACCAGCCGGCACGGCGGAAGTGCGCGTCGATGTCGTGGGCCTTGCAGAAATCCTCGATCTCACCGATGGCCGCCGCCGAGGCACGGGCCAGGCGCAGTGCCTCGTCCTTGCCGCACTGGGCGGCCAGCGAACTGATCTTCGGCCACCACGACATGACGAAGCCGCCATTGCGCCCAGAGGCGCCGCCGCCGCAGATATCGCGCTCGATGATGGCGATACGGCAGTCAGGCTTGAGCTCGAGCAGGCGCAGCGCAGTCCAGAGGCCGACGAAGCCGCCGCCGACGATGGCCACGTCGACGTCGAGCGGGCCTTCCAGTGCAGGCAGCGGAGTGAGCTCGGAGGCGATTTCCTCCAGCCACAGGGAACGTTTCATGTGCGGATTCCAGGTTGAACGGTAGTGGCGCCACTGTCCTGCGTCAGGCCAGTGGCGAACAATCGTCCGTTCCATGCAATCCGGGGAAAGGCCTCATACGAAGATATGAAGCCGGTGCGCTCCTGCCGGGGAAATCAGGCCTTGGGCTTCTTCGGCGCCAGCCCCGGCTTGGCGAACTTCACGATCAGCCAGTTCTCCGACTTGCCGTGTTTCACCGTGACTTCGGCCACGCGAATGCTGGCCGGCACGGTGGCCAGTACCTGGCGGGCGTCGAGGCCCGGCTTGATGTACTTGTCGAGCTGTTCGTAGAGGCGGTAGCTGATCATCCCATTGCGCAGCGCATGGGTCTCGAAGTCGCCGATGGCCTTGGCGTCGGCCTCGGTGCGGTTCGGGTTGAGGGTGTGCGCCAGGACGTCGACCACGTTCTTGTCGTCGGCGATGGCCACCAGCATGAAGCGCTTGGCCACCTCCTGCAGCACGCGCCGGTAGGCGGCGTCGTTGTATTCGCTGTACAGCACCGCTTCGACCAGTTTCTGCTTGTCGAAGGTCAGCGCCAGGCGGAAGCGCGTGCCAGCGTAGTCCACGCCATCCTTGCAGCGTGCGGTGACGCCCATCGGCTGCAGGCATTCGACGAAACCCTGCTGCTTGCCGAAGCCTTTCTGCGCCGCACCGTAGTTGTACTTGCCGAACAGCGGATCAGCCGCCGACGCCATGCCCGCCACGCACATCAACAGTGCGCCCATTGCCCATCTGCCCATTACCAACTCGTCTCAGGAAATGCAAAGGACGCGAGGATAGAGGATTCGCAGCCTTTATGGTCCCCCGATGCCGATGATCGGCCACAGAGACATGCGGGTTCGCGAGCAAGCTCGCTCCTACAACGAAAGCTCCGGCGCTTGCCTGTAGGAGCGAGGGGACGCCTAGTCCTTGCTCGTGAACCACACGGCACCGCCCCCTCAATCGAACCGGTACTCCAGCCCCGCCCCCGCATACCACGACCGCCCCGGCGCCGCCTCGTAGTAACGCCCGTTGCTGTCGCCGACGATCACCGAGCCGACGTACTGCCGATCCAGCAGGTTGTCCAGGCGCACCAACTGGTGGAAGGTCCAGGGCCCGAGATGCTGTTCGAAGCGGGTGCGCCAGTTGAACACCGCGTAGCTGGGCGCAGGCTTGTCCTCGTTGCTGTCCTCGACATAGACCTTGCTGCGGTACTGGCCTTCGAAGCCCATGCTGATGCCATCCTGCGGTTTCCATACCAGCTCGCCGAACAGGCTGCTGCCGGGCACACCGGGCAGGTGGTTACCCTTCTCGACGGTGTTGCCACTCTCGATGAAGTCCTCGTCGTAGGTGGCGTCCAGGCGGGTGTACGCCAGGTTGGCCTGCCAGTGTTCGGATAGGTCGCTCTGCACGCCCAGCTCGAAACCGCGGCGCAAGGTATTGCCGGCGTTCTGGTAGCTGGTGCGGCCTCCGCTGGAGCTGGCGACGACGATCTCGTCGTCGGTGCGTATCTCGAAGATCGCCGCGTTGACCCGTGTACTGCCGGCAATCTTGGCCTTCAGGCCGATCTCATACTGGGTACTGGTGGCCGGATCGAGGCCGAAGTTGAAGCTCTCGGCGAGGCCCGGCGCGTAGGCCATCTCCGCCTGGGTCGGGGTCTCGAATCCCTTGCCGACGCTGACATAGCCATGGAGCTCGGGCGTGAAGGCGTACATCACGGAGAGCGACGGGTTGTTCTGCTGGTACTTCTTCGAGCCGCTGGAGTCGCCGTTGGCCAGGTAGCGATCATCCACTTCCATCTTCATGGTGCTGTGCCGAAGACCGGCGTCGAAGGTCCAGTTACCCAGTTCCCAGCGTGCCTGCACGTAAGGATCGAGGCTGGTGGCGATGTCGTTCTCGTTGCGCCGCATCTCGCCCTTCACGCCCAACTGGTCTCCGCTGAAGTTCTGGAAGCCCTTGCGGTCATCCTCGCTGCGGTCGTAGTCCACCCCGGTGGTGACCGTCAGCTCGCCCGGCACGCCGTGCACCGGCTGAATCCAGCGCAGGGTACCGCCATGGAATTCGCGGTCGAAGTCCACCACGCCGCCGCCACGCTGGGAGTTGGAGGCCACGGTCCGGGGGATCGACAGGTACTGCACCACGCTGCGCTGGCCGGCGTAGAGGTTGAACTGCAGGGTCGCATCGCCGAAATAGCGCTCGTAGTTCATGCCCAGCTGCTGGTGGTCGATGCTTTTGCGCGTGTTGTACAGCTCGGCAGCCGGGGCGACGGAGCGCGGGTCGTGCTTATAGGCGTCCCAGGTCTGGCCCAGCGGGTCCTGTGTATTGTTCTGCTCCAGGCTGCTGAAGATCAGCGCCATCCGGCTGTCTTCGTCGGGCTTGAAGTTGAGCTTGGCGAAGGTCTGGTCGCGGCGCGCGGCGCTTTGGTCGCGGTAGCCGTCGGTATCCATGCGCGAGGCATCGAGCAGGAAGCCGGCCTGGTCGTTGCCACCCTCGGCATAGAGGTGGTTCTTGTTGAAACCGTCGCTGCCGAAGGTAGTTTCCGCGCCGACCTTCGGCGGGCCATAGCCGTCTCGGGAGAACATCTGGATCACCCCGCCGCTGTTGCTGCCGTAAAGCGTCGAGGCCGGGCCGCGCAGCACTTCGATGCGGTCAGCGACGTCGAGGTTCAGCGTGGCTGCCTGGCCCTGGCCGTCCGGTGTGCTGGCGGGGATGCCGTCGCTGAGCAGCTTCAGTCCGCGAATGCCGAAGGCCGAGCGCGCACCGTAGCCACGGGAGGAAATCTGCAGGTCCTGCGCGTAGTTCTGGCGGTTCTGCACCACCAGGCCGGGCACCCGCTGCAGCACTTCGGAGGCATTGACGCCGAGCTGGCCGTCGCTGAGCTGCGGCTGCTGCACGGTGTCGATGGAAAACGGCAGGTCGAAGCTCGATACCGGTGCGTAGGCGCCCGTCACCACCATGGGTTCGGCCAGGGCTTGCTCGGCGCTCTGCGCGTCGGCGGCGCGGGCCAGTTGGCCGTGGGCGACACCGCAGATCAGCAGCGGCAGCAGTTTGAGGCGGGCGGGCACAACGGAGCGGGAAACAGGCACGGCGGCTAGGATTCTTCTGTAGGACCGAACAGCGATGCTGCCAGTCTCGGCAGTCTCTGCACAGGGCCATTGTGGGTCTGGATGTTCGGGGCAAAAGCCGGAGGAGGCTATCTCATTCGTCCCGGTTTTTTTTGACAAAAGGCGCATCTTCGACGTTTGTACTATCTAGTTAATTAGCTTGCTAAGAGTATAATCGGCGAATCCAACAGTGAGAACCTTCTGTATGAAATCAGTACAGCGCGCCTCCCGCGTGAGCACTTTCATCCTCCTCGGCCTGGGTGTGGTCATCGCCCTCCTCGGCCTCGCCCTGGCCGCCGGCGGCTTCCGCCTGGTCAGCCTCGGCGGTTCCTGGTACTTCCTCATCGGCGGTCTGGCCATGGCCCTTTCCGGCCTGCTGATCGCCCTGCGCAAGCCGGCCGGCGCCTGGCTGTTCGCCGCCTTCCTGGTGGCAACCGCGGTCTGGGCCGTGGCCGATACCGGCCTGGTGTTCTGGCCGCTGTTCTCGCGCCTGTTCATGTTCAGCGCGATCGGCGTGGTAGTTGCTCTGGTCTACCCGCTGCTGGCGCGTTCCGCCGGTCGCGAGGCTGGCCGTGGTGCATACGGCATCGCTGGCGTGCTGGCAGTGCTGGTGGTGATCGCCGCCGGCAACATGTTCGTCGCCCATCCCAGCGTTGCCCCCACAGGCAAGGGCCCTGGGCTGACACCAGTCGACCCGGCCCACGCGCAGAAGGACTGGGCCCATTACGGCAACACCGAGGGCGGCAGCCGCTTTGCCGCGCTGGACCAGATCAACCGTGGCAACGTCGACAAGCTCAAGGTGGCCTGGGCCTACCACACCGGCGACGTGGCGATCAGCGACGGCAACGGCGCGGAAGACCAGCTCACCCCGCTGCAGGTCGGCGACAAGGTGTTCATCTGCACCCCGCACAACAACCTGATTGCCCTCGACGCGGACACCGGCAAGGAACTCTGGAAGAACGAGATCAACGCCCAGTCCAAGGTCTGGCAGCGCTGCCGTGGCATGGCCTATTTCGATGCCACCAAGCAGATCGCCCAGCCGACCCAGCCGAACAGCTCGCAGGTCATCGTCGCGAGCGTTCCGGCCGGCGCCAACTGCCAGCGTCGCCTGCTGACCAACACCATCGACGCGCGCCTGATCGCGGTGGACGCCGACACCGGCGAGTTCTGCCAGGGCTTCGGCAACAACGGCCAGGTCGACCTGAAGGCCGGCCTGGGTGACGTGCCCGATTCCTACTACCAGCTCTCCTCCGCGCCGCTCATCGCCGGCACCACCGTGGTAGTCGGCGGGCGCGTCGCGGACAACGTCCAGACCGACATGCCCGGCGGCGTGATCCGTGGCTTCGATGTCATCACCGGCGCCATGCGCTGGGCCTTCGATCCGGGCAACCCGGAAGACAGGCAGGCCCCGGCGGACGGCAAGACCTATGTGCGCAGCACTCCCAACAGCTGGGCGCCGATGTCCTATGACCCGGCGATGAACACCGTCTTCCTGCCCATGGGCAGCTCCTCCACCGACATCTATGGCGTGGAGCGCACCAGGCTCGACCACACCTACGGCGCGTCAGTCCTCGCCCTGGACGCCACCACCGGTGCGCAGAAGTGGGTCTACCAGACCGTGCACAACGACCTCTGGGACTTCGACCTGCCGATGCAGCCGAGCCTGATCGACTTCCCGGTGGCCGATGGCAAGACCGTTCCAGCCGTGGTGATCGGCACCAAGGCCGGGCAGATCTACGTCCTCGACCGCGCCACCGGCAAGCCGCTCACCGAAGTGAAGGACGTACCGGTCAAGCCGGGCAACATCCCTAACGAGCCCTACTCGCCGACCCAGCCGAAATCCGTTGGCATGCCGCAGATCGGCGCGCAGACCCTCACCGAGTCGGACATGTGGGGCGCCACGCCGTATGACCAGCTACTGTGCCGCATCGACTTCAAGAAGATGCGCTACGACGGCCTCTACACCGCGCCCGGCACCGACCTGTCGCTGAGCTTCCCCGGCTCCCTGGGCGGCATGAACTGGGGCAGTCTCTCCACCGACCCGGTGCACGGCTTCATCTTCGTCAACGACATGCGCCTGGGCCTGTGGATCCAGATGATCCCCTCGGCCAACAAGGGCGCGGCAGCCGGCGGCGGCGAGGCGCTGAACACCGGCATGGGCGCCGTGCCGCTCAAAGGCACGCCCTACGCGGTGAACAAGAACCGCTTCCTCTCGGTGGCCGGCATCCCGTGCCAGGCACCGCCGTTCGGCACCCTCACCGCCATCGACATGAAGACCCGCCAGGTAGCCTGGCAGGTTCCGGTGGGCACCGTGGAAGACACCGGCCCGCTGGGCATCCGCATGCACCTGCCGATCCCCATCGGCCTGCCGACCCTCGGCGGCACGCTGTCCACCCAGGGCGGCCTGGTGTTCATCGCCGGCACCCAGGACTTCTACCTGCGCGCCTACGACAGCGGCAACGGCAAGGAAATCTGGAAAGCCCGCCTGCCCGTCGGCAGCCAGGGCGGCCCGATGACCTATGTGTCGCCGAAGACCGGCAAACAGTTCATCGTCATCACCGCCGGCGGCGCACGCCAGTCCACCGACCGCGGCGACTACGTAATGGCCTACGCGCTGCCCGACAAGCAGTGAGCGGCCAGGCCTGACGATCCCATCGCGCCCGCCTCGTGCGGGCGCCTCCTTCCGGCGCGGCACTACCACCGCGCCTTTTTTTATTCGCTTCACGTTCAGGAAATCCCATGCGCACTTCCCTTCGCCTCACGCCCGGCCTGCTGCTGTGCATCGCCTCGCTGCCCGCGCTGGCCGAAGAAGGCCTGCTCGAAAGACCGACCATGACCGGCGACTGGGGCGGCCTGCGCCACCAGCTGGAACAGGACGGCGTCAAGTTCACCGGCGACTACAGCGGCGAGACCGCCTACAACGCCCACGGCGGCCTGCATCGCTCGGCGCGCTATTCGCAGAACATCAAGCTGGGCGTGCAGTTCGACCTGTCGAAACTCTATGGCCTGGACAACGGCGGCAAGGTCCAGCTGACCATCAACGACCGTCGCGGCAACAGCGCCTCGGAAGACCTGGTGGGCAACCGCCTGCCGGTGCAGGAAAACTACGGCGGCCTCTACACCCGTCTGACCGAGCTGAGCTACGAGCGCGACCTGAGCCAGGCGCTGAACCTCAAGCTCGGCTACATGGCCATGGGCAACGACGTCGGCGGACTGGACAGCGGCATCCTCTGCAACTTCATGAACGCCGGCTTCTGCGGCCACCCGCTGAACATGTCCGGCGGCAGCGGCTGGACCAACTATCCCAACGCGCATCTGGGCGCACGGGTGAAGTACAGCTTCGCGCCGGACTGGCAACTGCGCATCGCCGCCTTCAACGTCGACCCGGAAAGCAACGGCAACTCCAGCCGCGCCTGGCACCTCACCCCCAAGCACACCACCGGCACCGTGGTACCCATCGAGCTGATCTACAAACCTCAGGGCGAGCTGCCCGGCGAGTACAAACTGGGCTGGTACTACGACAGCTCCGACGTGCAGCGCATCGGCAGCGACAAGCAGGAGTCCGGCCGCAGCGGTCATTACCTGCTGGTTGACCAGGCTGTGTGGAACGACCCGACCTCCATGGGGCGCAGCCTGCACGTCTTCGGCCAGGCCTCGGCCGCCAGCAGCGCCGCCTCGCCCTTCACCAAGTGGTATGGCGCCGGCGTCGTGCTCTACAAACCCTTTGAAGGCCGACCGAAGGACAGCCTCGCGCTGGGTTACGGCCGCGCCGTGCCCAACCCGCGCAGCCGCGAAGTGCAGGAAAACAACGCCCTTGCCAACGGCCAGGACTATCCGAATCTGGACAGCGGCGAGCAACTCATCGAATTGAGCTACGGCTACCAGGCCACGCCCTGGCTCATCCTGCGCCCGGACCTGCAATACGTCATCGAGCCGGGCGCATTCTCCGGCCAGGACATCGACAACAGCCTGCTGCTCGGCCTGCAGGTCAAGGCAACGTTCTGAGAAAGGCCACGCCTGAGACAAATTGATACAGTAACCCCATGATTCATAGGACTTTTCCTATACAAATAGAACGCCCGTACTCCTAAACTGATCTGTCACCCTGCGGGAACACCCGCAGGACGTTGACACCGGTTATATGGAGCTACACATGCCCGGTTGGTATGAAATCAAGGAACTCAGCAGCGGCAACCGTCGCGTTCTGCTCAAGAACACTGCCCACGGTACTCTGCTGGAAACTCTCGCTTACCCGACACAGGAGGCAGCCGAGCAGGCCATCAACAGCCTCCGCAGCTCCTGTGCGGCCGTCGAGCGCTACAAGCGCCAGATGTCCCCCGGCGGCAAGAATTTCTTCGTGATCCGCGATAACACCGGTGCAGAACTGCTGACCAGCAAGCTGTACGACTCCGAGGCAACGCGCGAACAGGCGATCGCAACGATCGCCCAGGCCGGCCTCAGCACCGAGCTGCGCAAGCACGCTTGAGTGACGAGTGAATGAAAGAGCCCCGCGCAATGCGGGGCTTTTTTTATGGCCGCTCGATCTGTTCGCCGGTTGGTTTGGCAGCTTGCTCGCGAACTCGCCCGATGCAGGACTACCTCATCGTAGGGCGCATAACCCCCAAGGCGTTATCCGCCCTACGGACATGGCTCATGCAACGGCATCAACACGGCCGGCGCCCGCCTGCCGCACCACCTTCGATGTGACGCGGGCCGCAAGCCTGCCTATCCTTAACCTCGCCCCGTCGCGGATCGGCGGGTAGGCTGCACGTCTTTCACCAGCGCCGGCGCTTACATGGCTCAGACCCCGCCCCTACGAACACGCCCTACTCCGCAGGCCAGCCCATGAAGCGCTGGAGCCGCAAACCGCTGACCCTGCGGATGCTGATACTGGTCTTCGTGCTGCTCGCCGCGCTGGCCACCCTCGGTAATAGCCTGGTGGTCGCCTACAACGTGCAACGCACCGCGCTGATCCACTCGACGCTGGAGGCCAACCGCGCCTACGCCGCCAAGGTGGCGTCGAGCATCAGCGAATTCCTCGGCTCCGCGCGGCGCAACCTGGCCTACAGCTCCGGGATACTCGCCAACCATTTTCACGAGCCACCGGTACTGCATGCAGAGGCAATGCGCCTGCAGGCGCAGGATACCTTCTTCAACTCCATCGTCATCGTCGACGCCAGCGGCAAGGTCCTGCAGGCCTACCCCGATTCGCTGCAGATAGTCGGCACCACGCTACGCTCGGAGGCGGTCCAGGAAGCCCTGCGCCTGAAACGGCCGACAATCAGCCAGGCCTATGAATCCATCGCCGGCAACCTGGTGGTGCTCATTTCACAGCCGATCACCAGCCCCAGCGGCGAGTATCTGGGGCTGATCGGTGGTTCGGTGTACATCTTGAAGCCCAGCGTGCTGCACAGCATCATCGGCAGCCACTTCCAGCAGGAAGGCACCTTCGCCTTCGTTGCCGACGCCAACCGCCGCCTGCTGCACCACCCGGACCGCCAGAGGGTCGGCGAGATCGTCAAACGCAGCACCACGATCGAAGCCGCCCTGCGCGGCGAGAGCGGCGCCTTGGAGGTGACCAACTACAAGGGCGTCCCCATGCTCGCCGGATTCGCCCCGGTACCCGACGCCAACTGGGCGGTAGTCGCCCAACAGCCACGCGACCTCAGCCTGTCTCCATTGCACCTGCTGATGAAGGACATGTTCCTCGGCCTGATCCCCGCCAGCCTGCTCGGCGTGCTGGCGATCTGGGCCGGCACCCTGCTGATCACGCGGCCGCTGCGTCAGCTGGCGCAGAGCGCCGAACAGCTGTCGAATCCGGAAACTCCCCGCGAACTGCAGGGTATCAACACCTGGTACCGTGAGGCCGCGGCGATCCGTAAGGCGCTGCTGACCGGCGTCGGGCTGATGCAGCAGAAGCTTGGCCAACTGAGCCAGGAGGCGCAGAGCGACGCCCTCACCGGCCTGGCCAATCGCCGCGCGCTGGGCGTGGCGCTAGATGCGCTGGAGCAGTCCGGGCTGGCCTACTCGGTGCTGGCGGTGGACATCGACCATTTCAAGCGGGTCAACGACACTTGGGGCCACGATGCCGGCGACGAAGCCCTTCGCCGTATCGCAGCGGTGTTGCGCGATTATTCCCGCGCCGGCGACCTGGCCTGCCGCGCCGGCGGCGAAGAGTTCGTCCTGCTGCTGCCGCAGGCTTCCCTGGAAACCGCCGCCGGCATCGCCGAGCGCATTCGCGCAACGGTGGCCGTGACGCAGATTCCCGAGGTGGGCCTGCTCACCCTATCGGTCGGCGTAGCCGAACTCGGTCCGCTGGCGCAGACCCCGGATGCGGTGCTCAAGCTGGCTGACAAGCGTCTTTACAGCGCCAAGCAAAGCGGCCGTAACCGCGTGATCAGCAGCGACCAGCCCTAGGCGACTGGATCCCGGCTCGTCAAGGTGTCGACCAGCGCACGTGCCAGAGCGTTGATGCGCCCGCCATCGCCCAGACCGGGGGCGATGTAGAGGGCCACCGGAAATGCCACCGGCTCGCCCAGCGGCAACGCCTGGCTGCTCAGGCCGAGCAGGCGGGCCATGCGCGCCGGCAACGTCACCCCCAGCGGATGACGATCAAGCATCAGTCGCGCAGCCAGGGCGCTCTGTACGCGACAGGCAATGTTCCGTCGCAGCCCGCGCAATCCCAACTGCAGGTCGACCGGACAGAGGCCGCCGCGACGCGCCGAGACCTGGATCTGCGGTTGCTGCAGGTACTCGGCGAGGGTTTCCGGCACTTGCTCCAGCGCCCCGCCATGCGCGAAGACGTAGTGATCCGCCGGGACCGTGATGCGCTCGATGCCATAACCGAACGGCACCACCTGATCGATGTCCAGCAGGATGTCCAATTGGCCGCCGCGCAGTTCGTCGAAGGCCACGCGGCGTTGTGGCTGGTAGAAAGTCACCCGCCAGCCTTCGCCGAGCCGCGTCAAGGCCGTGTCGAGGAACAGCGGCAGCAGGCAGTCGATGCAGCTGACCCGCAGTTCCGGCGCGGACGGCTCACGTCCCGGCACGTGGCGCCAGCCTTCGCGCAGGCTCTCGAAGGCCAGGCGCACGTGATCGGCCAGGCGGTGCGCTGCCACGGTGGGCGTCACGCCCAGGTGGCTCTTGATGAACAGCGGGTCGCCGCAGTGCTTGCGCAGGCGGCTCAGGGCGTTGCTCACTGCCGGCTGGCTGAGCCCCATCAAGCGCGCGGCGCGGGTGATGCTGCGCTTCTGGTAGATGGCGTCAAACACCGACAGCAGGTTCAGGTCGAGGTCGTACAGGTCGTGCATGTTCAGAAGTCGTCGTGCAGCAGGATCAGGCCGAGCAGCAAGCCGGCGGTCAGCATCAGCGCCAGGCACAGGCAGGCCACGGCGCGACCATTACCGCCACGGCACACACCAGCGAGCGCCAGGCAACTGCGCCGGTAGTGGCCGCCCTGCCCGACCAGGCAGACCAGCGCGCAACTCACCAGCAGCGCCGCGGGTATCAGCGCCAGCGCAGACAATTCGCCGATCCGCCGCAGCACCAGCGCCGCCAACACCAGCAGCACCAGCAGGGTCCGCGTCCAGGCCAGCGTGGTGCGCTCGGCCTGCAATCCCTTGTCGCGGCTCATCGCTGGTAGCCGATCAGCCCGGCAGCCAGCACCACGCAGGCCAGCGCCAACAGCGGCACCAACAAAGGCACCGGCAAGGGCCGCCCCTGGCGCAGCGCGCGCTCCACGCTAAGCCAGCGCAACCCGGCTG
Source organism: Pseudomonas sp. PDM18 (assembly GCF_014852585.1). GTDB lineage: Bacteria > Pseudomonadota > Gammaproteobacteria > Pseudomonadales > Pseudomonadaceae > Pseudomonas. The sequence continues at coordinate 250,985 of NZ_JACVBX010000006.1, forward strand.
TTCCCGCCGTGAACAGGCCGAGGCCGGCCAGCACCAGCGCGAGGAAGGTCCGTGCGGCACCCGCCAGCGCTGAGTCTGCGAAGGCATCCACGGCGATGGCGCCGGCCAACAGCGCCATGGAGGTGCGAATCCAGGCTAGAAAGGTGCGCTCGTTGGCCAGGGTGAAACGCGGGTCCGGCTCCTGACCGCCGCCCAGCAGGCGGTCGGCCAGGCGGCTGCGGCCGCTGCTCATTGCCGCTGCCCCATCAGCGGATACCCAGGCCGCGCAGGGCGCCCGGCGAGTAGTCCGACGTGGTAGCACGGAAGCCGAAGTCATAGCCGCGCGGCTGCTCGTTGCTCATGTTCGAAGCGATGTAGCGGCCGGCCTGCAGGTCATAGAACACCTGCGCGGCGGACAGCAGCACCTGGGCATCCGGGCGGTAGAAGGTGTGGTTCTCGCCGATCCGCCAGAGCTCGCCACGGCTGTCGTACTGGTCGTTCTCGACCACCGTCCAGCTGTCCTCGTCGAGGTAGAAGCGGCGCTTGGAGTAGATGTGCCGTGCGCCGGGCTTCAGGGTTGCCTCCACTTCCCAGACGCGGTGCAGCTCGTAGCGGGTCGGCGCAGCGTCGATCACGCCGGGCTTGAGGAAGTCCGCGTACTTCAGGCTCGGCGAGGCCAGGCGGTAGCTGTTGTAGGGGATGTACAACTCCTTCTTGCCGATCAGCTTCCAGTCGTAGCGATCCGGCGCGCCGTTGTACATGTCGCGGCTGTCGGCGGTGCGCAGGCCGGCGGTCGTCGGCCCGGCAGCGTCGTAGGCGTTGTCCGGGGCGCGGCGTACGCGGCGCTGGCCGGAGCTGTAGACCCAGGACAGGCGCGGCTGCTTCACCTGGTCCAGCGTCTCATGGACCAGCACCACCTCGCCCACCTGACGCGAGGGCGCGGTGATGCGGTGGCTGTAATAGAACAACATGTTGTCCACCTTGCCCGGCTCATAGTTGCTCACCTGGTCGGCCATGGTGAAGCGCTGTTCGGTGGTGGTGATCACGTAGTCGCCGCCGGCCTGGGGCGCCGCGCTGTCGTTGACCGACAGCAGGCTGCCGCCGCGGTAGCGGGTGATGTGGTTCCAGATCGCTTCCAGGCCGTTCTGCGGGATCGGGAAGGCCACCGCGCCGTGGAAGCCCTCGATGCCGTTGCCTTCGTTGACCAGTTTCGCGCCGGTGGCGTTCTGCGCCACCCAGCCCTTCACCTGCTCGGAGACGCCCACGCTGCGGTGGCTCGGGTACACCGGCAGCCTGTACTGGCCGGGGTAGCGCTTGAGCAGCGCAATCTGGCCCGCCGTGAGGTTGGCCTGGTATTGCTGGTAGTTGCCCGAATCGATGGTGAACAGCGGCTGGTCACCGGCGTAAGGGTCGGCCGGCGTACCGTTGCGCTGGATCTTCAAGCCATCGCCGGACAGCCCGCCCTGCCAGGCCGGGACCTTGCCGTCGGCGCTGGCGGCGCGTTCGGCGCCCATGGGGGTCAGGCTGTCTTGCAGCTTGGCAGCCTCCCCGGCCGGCACGGCGGCATGCGCGCCGTGGGCGAGGAGGATCGCGGAGAACAGGCAGTAAATGCGTTTCAAGGGGCAGGCTCCGTCAGAAGTTGATGCCGACCGACAGCGAGACGAAATCGCGGTCGCCGCGGTTGCCGTAGTCGCCATCGAAATAGTTGGTGTAGGAAATGCCGGCGGTGTAGGTGCTGTTGAAGTCCGCATCCAGCGAGACGCCGACCGCCTTGGAGCCCTCGTTGAAACCCGAGACCTCCGCCGGGGCGTAGCCCTTCACATCGTGGGACCAGGAGAGGCCGGGCTTGAGGTCGATACCGGCGATGGCGTTGGCGTAGCTCCAGATCGCCCGGGCGCGGTAGCCCCAGGAGAAGGACGTAACGAAGCCTTCGTTGTTGCAGTTTTCCGGCGTGGCCGAGTTGGCGATGCACACCGCGTTGTTGGCCAACTCGCCCGAACCGAAGGTGCTGTTGCGCCCGTAGCGCGGGCCGCCGTTGCCCTCCAGGCCGCCAACGAAGGTGGCGCCCACCTCGCCCACCAGCACCAATTGGTCCGCGCCCATGACCTGGCTGATCGTCTGGGTGGCGGTCATCTGCGCCTGAGTCACTTCCTTGCGGCGGTAGCCGTCGGTGGCGTTGCTGTCGGCGTAGGCCACGACGCCACTGTCGTACAAGGGCGTGCGTGACGGATCGCCCAGGCCGGACTGGATCAGGTCCGGGCCGTTGAACTGCAGCGGCAGGTTCGGCCGGTAGCTGATCTCGCCCTGCAGAGCGGTGCCGCTGGCCAGCGTGGTGGCGAAGGTCAGGCCGTACAGGCGGATGTCTTCGGGGTACTCGACGAAATAGCTGGAAGTGCCCATGCGCAGCGCGTCGGTCAGCGTCTTGCCGGCACTGCTGCTCATCAAGCCGTTGCAGGCCGCCCCGGACAGACCGAGGTTGCCGCACAGTTGCGGGACGAAACTGGTATTGGTCAGGTACGGGCTGCTGATCGAGCCAGTGTACGGCAGGCGGCTGTGGTAGTTGGCCGCATAGGCGCCGAACTCGGTGTCCAAAGCCGGCACGAACCAGTGCAGCGACAGGCCCCACTGGCCGCTGTTGCGCGCGTCCTGGTCGGCGGCGCGCTGCAGGCGGATGCCTTCGCTGGTCAGGTCGACGCCGAACGGCGACAGCGCGCGCACGGCAGCGGCGTTGCCCTGCAGGTTCCTGCCGACATCCAGGCCGGAGCAGCCTTCGGGGATATAGTCGTTGCTGGAAAAGAAGGTGCCGCAGTTGTCCAGGTTGGTCTGTTCCCAGTCCAGCTGGTAGAAAAAGTCCGTCGAGAGGTTCTCGCTGAGGTTCTGGGTGACGTAGAACAGGTTCACCGGCACCAGCGCGTCCTTCACCTCCGAGCCCGGCCGGCGGATGGCCGACAGGTTGGTCGGGTTGACCACGTTCAGGCCGCCCTGGATGAAGGTGCTCTCGCCCCAGTTCACCACCTGCTTGCCCAGGCGCACGGAGCCCGGCTCATCGGCGATCTGGAAGTTGTGGTAGACGAAGGCGTCGAGCAGCTCGAAGCCGGCGGACTTGTTGGCGTTCTTGCGGCCGTTGTCCTCGACGTCCTTGAAGCGCTGGCTCTCGTCGCGCAGGGCGTAGTCGTACCAGTAGCTGCCGCGCAGGAATACGCCACTGTCGTTGTACTTCAGCTCCAGGTCGTGGCGACCCTTGAAGATTTTCGAGAAGACGTCGCCGGTTCGATAGTTGCGCCGGCCGTCATCGCCCGAGGCGCTGCGCATAAGGCGCTGTTCCGGGTTGTGGGTCGACATGCTGGCACCCAGCGACAGCGCAGAGTCGAGCTGACCCTGGATTTCCCCGATCTCGAAGTTGTAACCCCAGGCGGAATGGCAGGCGCAAGTTGCGACCAATAGCCATGAGCCTCGCACCATGATGCGAACTTTCGGCGTCATCACTCTTATCCTCTTTATTCTTGTTCGAGCGATCTTCAGGCAATAGCGAGCCTTCCTCGAAATCACTTTAAGTGACGTGAAGTTTCGAGCATATGCATCTGAATTTAATGAATATTTTTAATCTATAAATTGCTCTTCCGATGAACTTCCAGAAGACTTGGCAGATTGTTGACTTATCGTTACCGGCCCTTGATTTGCGTGGACAGGCCGATACTAAATAGCCCTTTCTGGACGAACAAATATCGTCTTCAGATGGGCCCCATAACAAACCGGCATGGCCGGAAAGGCACGACGATGACCCTCAAGCAGTTGCGTTACCTGATCGCCATCGCCGAGGCCGGCAGCTTCTCCGCCGCCGCCCGCAAGGCCTATATCGCCCAGCCGGCGCTGAGCCGGCAGATCGGCATGCTGGAGAGCGAACTGGAGGTGCAACTGCTGCTGCGCCAGCACGACGGCGTGGACCTCACCGACGCCGGCCGTCGCCTCTACGAAGTGGCGCGCTCGGTGGTGCAGAAGATCGATTCGGTGAAGGACGAGTTGGTTTCCAGCCGGGGCGATCCGCGCGGAAGGGTATCCGTGGCAATCCCGGTGACCACCTCCGCCCTGCTGCTGCCGGCGATCATCCAGCGCGTGCAGGAGCGTTTCCCCGGCATCGACCTGGTGGTGCGCGACGGCCTGAGCAAGGAAGGCGGCGAGGCCATCGAGCTGGGCAAGGTGGATTTCGGCATCGTGCCCAATGCCGAGGAGCTGGAAGGTGTGATCGCCGAGCCGATCTTCGTCGAACAGCTCTACTGGGTCGGACAGATGCAACTGGCCAGCACGGGGGACACCATCACCCTGGCCGAGGCGCTCAGCCAGCCGCTGGTGATGCCGCCACGAGGCATGCATCTGCGCCGGCGTATCGAGCAGGCGGCCATGGCGGCCGGCCTGGAACTGAACGTGAAGTACGAGCAGCAGTCCGCCTATGGCATTACCGGCCTGGTGGTCAGCGGGCTGGCGGCGTCCATCAGCAACTGGCCGCCCATCGAGGTCGGTTCGCAATCCCTGGCGCGGCGCATCGTCGAGCCGCAGATCGAACGCACCATTTCCATCGCCCACTCGGCGCACAAGCCGCTGAGCTTCGCGGCATCCTGTGTGCACGATCTGGTGCGCGAGCTGCTGGTGGAAGTGGTGGGCAACGGAACGTGGAAAGGCGAGCTGATCGAGCGCTCGCCTCTGCCGGCGGTCAATCTCGTCGATTGACCGCTTTCTCAACGCTGCCTATCAGCTGGCCGTGGCCAGCTCAGCGGACAGTTGGGCCCGCGATCGCTGCGGGCGCAGCCAGGCCAGACCGACCAGCCCCGCCACCACCAGCAGCACGCCACTGACCGCGAAGCCATGAGCGTAGCCGGCGCCGTCCAGCCCGCCGGAGCGTTGCACCAGGAAACCGGTGACGATGGGTGCGCTCAGCCCCGCCAGTGAGGAGAAGGCGTTGCCGATGGCAAGGATGCTGCCGCGCTGGGCGGTGGGCGTGACTTCCGCCAGCATCGCCGGGCCTACCGAGTACATCACCAGCGCGAGGCCGCCGCTGAGGGTCATGTAGGTCATGCGCAGGACCACCGGCAAGTCCGCCAGCAGGCTGATCGATAACACGCCGCTGGTCATCAGGCAGGCGGAGACGAACACCCCCCGCGCCACCCGCGATGACAGGCCGGCGCGCAGCATGCGTTGCGACAGCCATGCCATGAACAGGCTCAGCGGCATGGTCACCAGCACGAACAGGCCGAACAGCCGCCCGGCGTTCATCCCGCTCAGGCCCAGGCCGCTTTCCAGGTAGGCCGGCACCCAGGTCAGGGTCAGCGCCAGCGACCAGTTGGCGGCGAAGTGGCAGAAGTAGTTGGCCAGCACCGTGCTGTCGCCCAGCAGGCGGCGATACGGCAGGCGCTCGCCACCCGGCTGGCCCTGGCGAACCTCGCCCAGCCGGCCTTCCTGGCCGAAGAAGAACCAGGCCGCGCACCAGACCGCACCGAGAATCGCCAGGATGGCGAAGTTGCTGCGCCAGCCGTAGTGGGTGCTGACCCAGGGGATCATCAGCCCGGCGATCAGCAGACCCATCGCGCTGCCCGAGTGCAGCAGCGCCACCGGCAGGCTACGGCGCTCGTCGGGGAACCACTTGTACAGCGCGTGGGTGGCGACCGGCGAAGCCGGCCCCTCGCCCACGCCCAGCAGCATCCGGCAGGCTACCAGCGTCCATAGCGAAGTGGCATAGAGCATCGGCAACTGCACCAGCGCCCAGAAGGCGCCCATGCCCAGCAGCATCCAGCGGGTGGAGCGGCGATTGGCGAGGAAGCCGCCGACCACCGCGGAGATGGAGAACAGCCAGTGCAGGCTGCCACCGACCAGACCGAATTCGGCCGGGGTCAGGTTCAACTCCTTCATCATCGGCACCGCGACCAGTCCGGTGACCACCTTGTCGAGGAAGTTCACCAGCATCATCGCCGCCAGCAGGAAGGCGACCGTCCAGGCCTGGCGAGGCTGGTAGGCATGATTTGGGGCGTAAGAGTCGTGCATGTCGCTTGTCTCTCTCTTGTTATTGTCGAGCGCGCTCGCAGCCACCCGCTCAATCGGGCATCAGGATGCCCTTGGCGATGGTGTTGCGCTGGATTTCGCTGGTCCCGGTGAGGATGCGCATCATACGGGTCGCGCGGAACAGCCACTCCACCGGATGTCCGTTGATCAATCCGGCGCCGCCGTGCACCTGCACCGCGCGGTCGGCGATGCGGAAGGCGGTCTCCGAGCTGAACACCTTGCACATCGACGACTGGGTGCGTATGTCGCCGCCCCCGTCATAGCTGGCCGCGGTGGCGTACATCATGCTGCGCGCGGCATACAGCTCGGTGGCCATGTCGGCGATCATGTGGCTGACCGCCTGGAACATGCCGATAGGCCGGCCGAACTGCACCCGCGTGCGGGCGTAATCCACCGACAGGTTCAGCGCCAGCTCGGCCATGCCGAGCATGGTCGCGCAATGCAGCAGGCGATTCAGGGTGATGCGCCCCATGGCCAGCTTGAAGCCCTTGCCCTCCTCGCCGATGCGGTGCGCCAGCGGCACTTTCACCCCTTCGAGGATGATGTCGCCGTGGGTGCCGGGGCCGGACATGGCCTGGTAGTCGGAGACCACCCTGGCGCCGGGAGCGGCGAGATCGACGAAGAACGCCGAGATGCCTTCCGCGCCCTTGCCCGGCCCGGTCACCGCCAGCAGCACGGCGAAGTCCGCGTAGGGCGCGCCGGAGATGTAGCGCTTGGCACCGTCCAGCACGTAGTGGTCGCCCTCCAGGCGCGCGCTGGTCTTGATCGCCGTGGCGTCGGAGCCGGCCTCGGCCTCGGTCAGCGCGAAGCACACGGCCTTCTCGGCGCGGCACACCGGGCGCAGGAAATGCTCGATCTGCTCTTCGCTAGCCACGCGGAACAGGTGGCCGACGCGCGGCGGGCCGCTCAGCTCGCCCAGCACGTGGGCGGCCAACACCGCACCGCTGCTGGCGGCGGCTTCCTTCACTGCGCACAGGTCGGCGATGCCCAAGCCGGCGCCGCCCAGTTCCTCGGGCAGCATGATGTTGTAGAAGCCGCGCTCGCAGGAACGCTTCCACAGGTTGCGCAGCAGCTCGCGCGGGTGCTTCTCGCCGAAGCGGATGCCCTCGCGCTGCTCCAGCGGCAGCAGCTCCTCACGCAGGAAGCCGCGCAGGTCGTCGATGATCGCTTGCGCCTTGGCGCTGGGCTGGATGCCCGGATAGCTCGATTGCACAGGGTTCGATTGCATGCTCATGTCCTCAGATCCGCCGATCCTGGTTCTGCCAGTAGGGCTCGCGCACCAGGCGGCGCACGACCTTGCCGTTGGGGTTCTTGGGCAGTTCGCGGACGAAATCCACACTGCGCGGCTTCTTGAAGCCGGCCAACTGTGCGGCGCACAGCTCGATGATCCGCGCCTCGTCCAACTGCATGCCGGGCTTGAGCACCACCACTGCCTTGATCGCCTCGCCCCACTGCTCGTCGGGCACGCCGACCACCGCCGCCTCGAAGATTTCCGGCAGGCTGTAGAGCACTTGCTCCACCTCGGTCGGGTAGATGTTGAAGCCGCCGGAAATGATCATTTCCTTCTTGCGGTCGACGATGAACACGTAGCCGTGCTCATCCACCGTGGCGAGGTCGCCGGTGAGGTAGTAGCCATCGCGCATGACCTCGGCGGTCAGCTCCGGCGCCTGCCAGTAGCCCTGCATGATGTCCGGCCCGCGCACGACGATCTCGCCGATCTCGCCGGCCTTCACGTCCTCGAAGTCTTCGTTGACCACCCGCAGGTCGGTGTCGAAGTAGCAGCGCCCGCAGGAGGCCAGGCGCCTGGGGTCTTCCAGGGCGGCAATGTGGTCCTGCTCGGTGAGCACGGTGACCAGCGAACAGGTCTCGCCGGCGCCGTAACCCTGGGCGAGTATCGGCCCGAACACCTGCATGGCCCGCCGCACCAGCGCCGGAGCCATTGGAGCGGCGCCGTACATCACCAGGCGCAGGCTGCTCAGGTCGTAGGTTTCCACGCCGGGGAAGTTCACCAGGCGATTGATCATCGCCGGCACCAGGAACAACCGCGTAACGCGCTCGCGCTGGATGGTCTCCAGCAGCAGGCGGTCGTCGTAGCGCTCCACCAGCAGGTTGCAGGCACCAGCGGCGAGCAACGGCATGACCTGCATGCCACTGGCATGAGTAATGGGGCCGACGTGGGCCATCACATCGCCGGGGCCGGAACGGCCCGTGGGGCTGGCGATGCTCTTGCGCACCAGCGCCTTGCGGTTGCCGACGCTGAGCATGGCGGCCTTGAGCACGCCGGAGCTGCCGGAGGTGTAGTGCAGCACGGCCAGTGCGTCATCCGCCGGGTCGCAACTGATGTGCGCCTCCGAGCCACGCTCAAGCACTTGCATGTAAGGCACGTCAGCGCCCGCGTCAGCCAGAGGGACGATCATTTTCAGGTCCGGCAGTTCGGCGCGATGCTGGTCGATCAGTTGAGCGAAGGCCGCATCGGCGATCACCGCCTGGCTCCGTGAATCCTTCAGTACGCTCAACACTTCATCGGGAGCCAGGCGCGCATTGATCGGCACCTTGACCATGGCGTTCTTGTAGAGCGCGACTTCCGCCTCCACCAGTTCGACGCGGTTGAGCGCCAGGATCGCCACGTGGGCGCCCTGCTCCAGCCCCAGCGCGAGCAGGCCGGAGGCCAGGCGGTTGGTGCGGCGTTCGAGGTCGGCGAAGGTGATGCGTTGGCGGGAGTCGACCACGGCTTCGCGGTCAGGCCAGTAAAGCGCGCTACGGCGCAGGATTTTACCCAGGTCCACTTGTTGTTCTCGTTGTCAGGGGAGACGAACGAGATGCTAAGAGCCGGGTGCCGGACCCGGCCAATACCATAGGTCGATGCCGGCCATGCCGGAATGCGATGGGTCATGCCAATGGAGCCGGTGAGCTAGTCCAGCGGCGGCTCCTGGGCGAGGCCACGGGGCCCGGCAATTCCCCAGATAACCAGCCCGACCATCGGGAAGATCACGATCAGCAGCGACCACAAGGCCTTGGCATTCACGTCCTTGTCGCTGCGGAAGATGCTGACGATGGCCCACAGGCCCAACAGCACGATGATGATCGCCACGGCGATCCAGAACCACGAAGCGAGCGTGGACATGGCAGGTCTCCTTTCTATGACGGGCAATGGCCTATGACAGGCAATGGCTGCCCTGTCCTACGACTGGCCGCGTGCCTTGCGCAAAGGTTCATTCCGCCGGACGAGACGTGTGCACAGACCGTTCGTCCCTGGCAGCGAACACCGGACCTGTTACACCGGTCATCCGCATAGGCGACACAACAACAGATGTCGCCCGCTGCCAGCGTTCATGGCCAGCCGTTCACGTTGACCACTCACGCTTGACCAGACACGCGAGGTGCCCCCGATGGGCTGGAACGATCATCAGGATGTCGAGCGCTCGGAGGCCCTGCGCCGGCTGCTCGAAGAAGGTGCCCTGGAAGCCGACAGCCGCCAGGAAATACTTGCCCGCTACATCCTCAACCACGGCTTCGCGGCGCTGTCCGAGGCACAGCAACAGGAATTCCACGATGAACTTCTCCCGCTACTCAATCGCCGAGACCGCAGCGAAGGGCTGATGCCCCAGGGCGACCTCGACCCGGCCATCGCCGATCCGCCCATCAACGATCCTGGCAACGAAGACCCCGGCTCCCTCATCGAAGTGGAAGTCGCCGAGGGCCTGCGCCCAGGGCACCGCTCCAGCCGCGATTGAGCCCGGACAGGGTGAACATCCAAACCACAGGCCCGAGGAGGACGACATGAGCTTTCCCCTGACCCATTTCTTTTCCCACCCGGAGCAGGCCTGGCACGAACTGCGTGAGAACACCGAGCGGCATCCGGCCAGCTACCTGCCGTTCTGGTTGCTGATGCCGCTGATCCCGGCGGTGTGCCTGTTCATAGGCACCACCCAGGTCGGCTGGCGCCTGCCCGGCAACGAGCAGACCCAGTACCTCAGTTTGTCCAGCGGCGCGCTGCTTGGCTTCTGGTGCTATGTCGGCCTGGTCGCCGGGATCGTCATCATCGCCTACCTCACGCGCTGGGTGCTGTTCCGCACCGAGGTGCGGCCCAACGTCAACCACAGCATGGGCTTCTCCACCGCCGTGGCCCTGCCGCTGATGCTCGCCGGCATCGCCGCGCTGCTGCCCTCACGCTGGCTGCTGATCCTCGCTGCCGGGGCAGCCGCGGCCTATTCCGGCTGGCTGCTGTTCATCGGCCTGCCGATCTACATGCGCCTGACCCAGCGCAGCGCGGCGTTCTATGCCGGCTGCATCCTCGGCCTCGGCTTACTGGCATTGCTGACGACGGCATTCGCCTTCCTGGAGATGTGGGGGCAGACAATGGCGGGGGCCGGGGAATATCTGCAGGAGTAGGCCAGCACTCCTGCAGAGTGACTCGCTCGCGTCCGGGTTCGGTCATTGCTCCGGCCGCGGCACAGGTTCTTCCGGGGGTTGCTGCATCGGTACTTCCTCGGGGAAATCCTCGGGAATCTGGCTCTCACGGTCCGGCGGAGCTTCCTGGGGTTCCGGGCGCTGGGCTTGGTGATGGGCGTACATGGCGAGTCCTCCGGACAGATGGCAGTCACCATTGGGCTGCACCAGCGTCACGGAGGTTCGCTTTTTCTACCCGGCGCGCGTCACCTGCTGCAACAATGCCAGCAATTGCTCGCGGTCGAACGGTTTGGGCAAACGCAGCACCGCGTCGGCCACACTGTCCAGCCGTCCGGCGTAACCGGTGGTAAGTACACAGGTCAACGCAGGGTAAGACTGGCGCACCTGCTGGATCAGCAGCATGCCGTCCATGTCCGGCATGGCAAAGTCGGTGATCATCAAGTCGAACTCCGACTGCTCCAGCAGGTGCAGCGCCGCCCGCGCCGAGTCGGCCCGCGCAGGCTGGCAACCGAGGTCCGCCAGCAACGCACTGGTGCCGGTCAGCACCAGGGCATCGTCGTCCACCACCAGCACCCGCAGTCCCAGCGGCTCGGTCAGTTCGACCGAGGCACCATCCGCCGGCACTTCATCGCTCACGCCAGGTTCCGCCTCGGCCGTCACCTTGACCGCCGGTAACCAGACTTCCGCCGTGGTCCCCTGCCCCGGTGTGCTGCGCAGCAGCAGCGCCCCACCCTGCTGCTGGGCGAGGCCGTGGACGATGGACAGGCCCAAGCCGGTGCCCTTGCCGGTCGGTTTGGTGGTGAAGAACGGCTCGGCGGCGCGGCGCAGGGTGTCCTCGTCCATGCCCTGCCCTGAGTCGGTGACGGCCAGGCACACGTAGTCCCCCGCCGCCAGCTTGCCGCTCTGGCGCGGCCCGACCTGGGCATTGCGCGCCGAGAAGGTGATGCTGCCACCGCCAGGCATGGCGTCGCGGGCGTTGGTGGCGAGGTTGATGATCGCCAGCTCCAGCTGGTTCTGGTCACTCATCACGCAGTCCAGCTGAAGCGGAAAGCGCGTCTCCAGGCTTATGGTCGGGCCCAGGGAGCTGACCAGCAGCTCGCTCATGTCCTGCAGCAGCGCCGGCAGCTGGATCGGCTGCGGGAACAGCCGTTGCTTGCGGGCGAAGGCCAGCATCCGCTGGGTCAACTGGGCGCCGCGCCGGGTAGCCTCCAGCGCATTGCGCCAGATGGCCTGGACCTTCTCGTTGTCCTTCGGCAGCTGCCGTTCAAGCAACTGCAGGCCGCCGAGAATCACCGTCAGCAGGTTGTTGAAGTCGTGGGCAACGCCGCCGGTGAGCTGGCCGAGGGACTCCATCTTCTGCGACTGAATCAGCTCGTCGCGGGCGCGCTCCAGCTCTTCCTGGACGCGGCGCTTGTCGGTGATGTCGCGGGTGATCTTGGCAAAGCCCAGCAGCTTGCCACTGTCGTCGAACACCGGGTCGATGACGATGTTGGCCCAGAAGCGCGAGCCGTCCTTGCGCATCTGTAGGCGCTCTTCCTCGTAGCGCCCTTCAGCCAGCGCGGTGCTCAGGCTGGCCTCGGGAACGCCATCCTGGCGATCCTCGTCGCTGTAGAAACTGTCGAAGTGACGGCCGATCACTTCCTCGGGATGGTAGCCCTTGATCCGCTGGGCACCGGAGTTCCAGCTGGTGACGTGCCCCTCGGGATCGAGCATGTACAGCGCGTAATCGGTAACGCCGTTGACCAGCAGGCGGAACTGCTGCTCGCTGCGGCGCAGAGCCTGCTCGGTTTCGTGCTGCTCGGTGCGGTCGCGGGTGATCTTGGCGAAGCCCAGCAGCTCGCCGGAGGAATCACGGATGGCGTCGATCACCACGTGTGCCCAGAACGATCTGCCATCGCGGTGCAGGCGCCAGCCCTCGCTCTCGAAGCGCCCGACCCGAGCGGCCTCGCCCAGTGCCAGCTCGGGCAACCCGGCTTCGCGGTCAGCGGGGGTGTAGAAACGCGAGAAGTGCTCGCCGAGGATCTCATCAGCGGCATAGCCTTTGAGGCGCTGCGCCCCGGAGCTCCAGCTGCTGACGCGGCCATCGGGGTCGAGCATGTAGATGGCGTAGTCGGTCACCGCCTCGACCAGCAGGCGGTAGCGTGCATCTTCGACGAGTTGGGCGGTGCTGGCGATCTTATCGGGCATGGATTAGGGGCTCCCTCGGCTCATTGAGCAAAGCACAGGCTCAGCCATCCTACCCCGGCTGCCGCCGGATGGCGCCGCAGGAAAGAATCTCTGCCCCCTGCGCGCTTGTGCCCGTCCGCCAGCGTGGACTCAGGCTGCTCACCGGTGCGGCGTACTGTCCCCGCGAAACCGGCTCAAGGCTTGCGCTCATGGTGACAGTCGCAAAAAAAAGCGGCCCGAAGGCCGCTGATAAACACATCGGAGCGCCGGTGAGCGCCAGTCAAGCCCGCCGTCAGCGGATGCCGGTGGCGCGCAAGGCGTTGGGGGTGAAGTCGTTGCTGCTGGACTGCACCGCGAAGTCGTAGCTGCTCTTCTCCTCGTTGCGCAGGCCGGACACCGTGTAGCGGCCGGACAGCACGTCATAGTGGGTTTCCGCCGTCAGCCAGGTGAACTGCTGGTCGTAGAACGGCCGCGCATGGCCCTCGGATACGCGCCAGAGGCTGCCACGGCCGTCGTAGGCGTCCGCCTCGGCGATCTGCCAGCTGTCCTCGTCGATGTAAAGGTCACGCTTGCTGTAGATGTGCCGCTGGCCCGGCTTCAGGGTCGCCACGACGTGCCACACGCGATGCAGCTCATAGCGGGTGTGGTCCGGGTTCAGGTGGCCGGGCTTGACGATGTCGTCGTATTTCAGCGATGGCGAGTCGAGCGCGAAGCTGTTGTAGGGGATGTACAGCTCCTTCTTGCCCACCAGTTTCCAGTCGTAGCGATCCGGCGCGCCGTTGAACATGTCGAAGTCGTCGTAAGTACGCATGCCTTCCGCGCCGGGGCTGTCGTAGCCCACCTGCGGAGCGCGGCGCACGCGGCGCTGGCCGGCGTTGTACATCCACGCCATGCGCGGTTCCTTGACCTGGTCGATGGTCTCCAGCACCAGCATCACGCTGCCCGCGCGACGCGGCGGCGAGAGAATTTCCTGGCGGAAGTAGTAGAGGATGTTGTCCATCTTCGCCGGGTCGTAGTCCTTGAGCCCGAACGGGAAGGCGAATTGTTCCTTCATGTAGCTGATGGTGTAGGCGCCATTGGTCTGCGGGTTCATCTGCGCGGTGGTGCGCAGCATCGCATTGCCACGGTAGCGGGTGACGTGGTTCCAGATCACTTCCAGGCCGTTCTGCGGGATCGGGAATGGCACAGTCATGCTGAAATTGGTCAGCCCGTTGCCACCTTCGGCCAGCGACGTGGCGGTGGCGTTCTTCTTCGCCGCGTCGATCACCGCCTGCGGGTAGCTGGCGCTGCGATGGCTGGGGTAGACCGGGATGCGATAGGTCTCGGGGAAGCGCTGGAACATCGCCAGTTGCCCCGGGGTGAGCTTGTCCTGGTACTGCTGAGCGTTCTGCGCGGTGATGGTGATCAGCGGCTTGTCCGCGGCATAGGGGTCGGCGAGGAAGCCGCCGGCGTCGGCCTTGCCGGCGTTCAACGCCAGGCCGCCGGTCCAGGCCGGGATGCTACCGTCGGCATTACCCGCTTTCTCGGCGCCAATCGGGGTGAGTTCGTTGCCCAGGCGCGCGGCCTGGTCGGCACCGACCGCGGCCATCACCTGCCCGGCGAGCAGGCTCAGTGTCAGGCAGCCAGCCTGCAACCATTGCTTGTTGTTCATGCTTTTACCTCAGGGGACTGGCGAGCGTCAGAAGCTGACGCCCAGGCTGACGGCGAGGAAATCGCGGTCGGTGTTGACGTTGTAATCACCGCCGAAGTAGTCGGTGTAACTGATGCTGGCGGTGTAGCGGGTCAGGTATTCGGCATCGAGGCCGACGCTGACTGACTTGTCACCCTCGTTGAAGGTCGGGCCGTAGCCCTGCACGTCGTGAGAGAACGCCAGGTTCGGACGCAGCGAGACGCCGCCGATCAGATCGTTGTATTCCAGGCCCGCGCGCACGCGGTAGCCCCAGGAGTTCTGGGTATAGAAGCCCTTGTCGTCGCACTGGCCGGGGTTGGCGGTGTTCACCACCCTCTGGCAGATCGCGTTGCCCGACAGCCCCAGCAGCGCCGAAGAGCCGGCACTGGCCAGCTCGCCGTTGCCGTACACGCTGCTGCGTCCGAAGCGCAGGTCGGAGCCGTCGGTGGAGCCCAGGTCGGCGATATGGCTGAATCCGATCTCGCCCACCAGCGTCAGTCGCTCGGCGCCGATTAGTTCGATCTGGTCGAAGGTGTTGGTGAAGGTCATCTGCGCCTGGGTGAACGGCTTGCGCTCGTAACCCTGGATCAGCGAGCCGTAGGCCGAGTCGGCCCAGCCGCTGGAGAAGATCGGCAGGCCGCCGTTGACCAGCGGGCTGGTCGCCGCGGAGCCGAGGGTGGCGGCGCCGGAGACGTCGCTGGAATTGATGCCCAGCGGCATGTTCGGCCGGTAGCTGATCTCGCCCTGTACCGCGGTGCTGCCCCAGGTGGTGTTGAAGCCCAGGCCGTAAAGGCGGATGTCCTCGGGGTAGTCCAGGTACCAGCGCGCGGTGCTCACGCCGCCCTGCCCGATCAGCCCGCCGACCGGGTCGGCCAGCGCGCCCTTGCCCACCACCCAGTTACTGGTCGGCGTGCGGCTGTGGTAGTTCATCGCATAGGCGGAGAACTCGGTGTCGTTGTACATCCAGCGCAGCGCCACGCCGAACTGGCCGCCGTCGCGGGCGTCGTGGTCCTTGCCACGCGGTACGTAGCCATAGCCACCCTTGATACCGGTGCCGTCGATGTCACGGTCGAAGTCGCTGCCGTTCACCGCCATGTTGATGTCGCAGCCCTTGGCCGCCACGTCGCTGCCGAAGAAGGTGCCGCAGTTGTCCGGCACGGTCTTCTCCCACTCCAGCTGGTAGAAGGCCTCCATGGACAGGGTGTCGGTGAGCCCCTGGTTGAAATACAGCATGCTCACCGGGATCAGCGCTTCCTTCACCTCGGAACCGGGGCGGCGCAGCGCGGCGACGTCCGCCGGGTTGATCGAGTTGATGCCGTTCTGGATGAAGGTGCTCTCGCCCCAGCTCACCACCTGGCGGCCCACGCGCACGGTACCCGGCCGGTCCTGCAGTTCGTAGTTGTGGTAGAGGAAGGCGTCGAGCAGCTCGGCGCCGGAGGACTGGGCGGCGGTATCGCGACCGCTGTCGTCGATGTCATAGAGCGGACGGTGTTCGTCCTTCAGTTCGAAGTCGTACCAGTACTTGCCACGCAGGAACAGGCCACTGTCGCCGTACTTCAGCTCCAGGTCGTGCAGGCCCTTGAAGATCTTGGAGAAGGTCTCGCCGCGCTTGAAGTTCAGCCGACCGTCATCGGAGGTCTGGCTGGATGCCGTGCCGCCGTTGCGGGTGCCGATGAATTTCTTGTCCGGGCTGTCCATCGCCCAGCTCGCGCCGATGGACAGGGTCGAGTCGAAGCGACCCTCGATTTCCCCCACGTTGAAGCTCACTGCCTGAGCCGAAGATGCCCCGCCAAGGGCCATGCTGGTAGCCAGCGCCAGCGCGTGCGGCTTGAAGCCTGCGGCGCCGGTTATTGTTTTTTTCATGCTGCTCTCCGCCTGGATCGTGCTGGTCACGGCAAGCCGTGCCACCCCTGCTCCGCGGCTCTTGGGCCGGGAGGCGGTCGCATGGTAAGAGCGCTGTCACACCCCTGACTTCTGAAAAAAAGTGATGCCCATAGCCAGAATGAAACCGCCGGCACCTCGCTGCGCGTGAGGCATTTCGGGTGATAACCGACGGCTATCGCGATACCCAGGATTCAGCCGACCCGGGGCGCGCATTGCCCTAAAGTCCGCCGCCATCAGCGACTCCCGACCCTGAGGTGGACCATGAAGATTGCGTTGACCGGCGACAGCATCCTGCAGCGCCGCCTGAACAGCCGCGAAGACCAAACCCTGCTCCCGCTGTTCGACCTGCTGCGCGGCGCCGACGTCAGCTTCACCAACCTGGAAGTGCTGCCCAACGACTTCCAGGGCGACGCCGTGCTGGAAAGCGGCGGCTCGCACTTCGGCGCGCCCTCCTGGGTTCTCGACGAACTGGTGGACGGCGGCTTCGACCTGTTCTCCACCGCCAACAACCACAGCCTGGACTACGGCATCGCCGGCCTGCAGGCCGCCCACGCGCAGCTGGACAAGCGCGAGCTGCTGTTCGCCGGCACCGGCCGCAACCTCGAGGAGGCCCGCCGCCCGGTGTACTGCACCAAGCCTGCCGGCACCGTCTCGCTGCTGGCCTGCACCTCCACCTTCGGCAAGGGCCAGGAAGCCAGCGAGCAGGCCCGCGACATGCCCGGCCGCCCCGGCCTCAACCCGCTGCGCTACGACACCGTGCACCAGCTCGACGCCACGCAGATGGAAGCCATGCGCGGCATCATCGCCAGCCTCGGCCTGGACCGCCTCTACCAGGGTGCGGTGGACCTGGGCTTCGCCCACCCGATTCCCGATCCGTCGCTGGCGGTATTCGGCCCCTTCACCCCGCTGCTGTTCCGCCAGGGCGAAACCTCGCGCCTGCGCACCCTGCCGCGCAAGAAGGACATGGACGACATCCTGCGCTGGGTCGAGGAAGCGCGAACGTTATCCGACGTGGTGGTGCTGAGCATCCACGCCCACGAACTGGGCCACGACGCCAAGGGTGAGTGGGACCTGGAAGTGGCTGCCGAATTCATCCAGCCGGTAGCCCGGCGCATGATCGACGCCGGCGTCGATATCGTGGTTGGCCACGGCCCGCACCTGCTGCGCGGCATGGAGATATACAACGGCAAGCCGATCTTCTACAGCCTGGGCAACTTCATCGGCCAGAACGAGCTGGTGGAGCGCCTGCCGGCGGACAGCTACGAGCAATTCCGCGTGGACCGCAACCAGACGCCTTCGAAGGTGTTCCTGCAGCGCACCCAGAACGACACCCGCAGCTTCCCCTCCGATGCGCGCTTCTGGGAGAGCCTGGTGCCGGTCTGCCAATTCGACGGCCGCCGCCTCACCGGCATCGAGCTGCACCCGGTGAGCCTGGGCCTAGGCGAAGCGGTGCACCGCCGTGGCCGCCCGCGCCTGGCCGAAGGCGAACACGCACAAGCGATCCTGCAGCGCTTCGCCGCGTTGTCGGAACCTTACGGTACTCGGCTGTCGGTGGACGGTTCGATTGCGCGCGTCACACTCTGATGCCGCAGCGCCGGGCAGCCACAAGCTGCCCGGCGCCCTCTTCTTCCCATACCCATGACCACAGCCCGCATTCTCATCGTCGAGGACGACCAGCGCCTCGCCGCCCTCACCCGCGATTTCCTCGCACAGCACGGCCTCCGCGCCGCCATCGAGCCTGACGGCGCGCGCGCCGCCGAGCGCGTGCTGGACGAACGCCCAGACCTGGTGATCCTCGACCGCATGCTGCCTGGCGAGGACGGTCTGTCCATCTGCCGACGCATCCGCCCGCGCTATCAGGGCGCAATCCTCATGCTCAGCGCGCGCTCCGAAGACACCGAGCAGATCGACGGCCTGGAGAACGGCGCCGACGATTACGTCTGCAAGCCGGTGCGCCCCAGCCTGCTGCTGGCTCGCGTGCGGACCCTGCTGCGCCGCCCCCGAAGCGCGGCCGAGCCGGCGGAACGGCTGGAGCATTCGGGACTGATCCTCGACGCCCGCCAGCGCGAAGTGCGGCGCAACGGCTCGCGCATCGACCTGACCGGCGCCGAGTTCGACCTGCTCTGGCAACTCGTCGCCCACGCTGGCCAGACTCTCAGTCGCGATGAGCTGCTCCTGACCTTGCGTGGCATCACCTGGGACGGCATGGACCGCTCGGTGGACGTGCGCGTCGCCCACCTGCGCGCCAAGCTCGACGAAGACCCGCTGCGGCCGCTGATCGTCACGGTGCGCGGCAAGGGCTATCGCTTCACCGGTTAGCAGGAATCCCCTTTGTTGAAGCGCGCTTGCTCGCGAACCTGCCCAGCATTGGCGCTGCCGGTGATTCTGTTCGCGAGCAAGCTCGCTCCTGCAAAAGTGCCGCCATGACCGCCTGGCCGAAAATTCGTCGCGCGGGGAACCCCGTCCAGTCAAACCAGGCATCCTCACCGCCGCAGGAGTGCCCGGCATGACCGTCAACATCGACAACCTCAACATCGCCCTGCCCGTAGGAAAGACGCCGACCGATACCGTCTCTATCGAAATCCCCGGTCCGCAGGCGCTGGCGCAATATCCCCAACTGGTCACCCGCCTGCCCGACGGCAGCCTGCAGCTCACCGCGCCGACCAAGGGCGTAGCGAGCAAGAGCGTCCACCGCACCCGCTGCGAGTGGAAGGAACCGATCTATTGGGCCCTGAGCGGCGCCACCGAGCATGTGAACCACCAGCTGATGAAGGTCACCCAGGTGAACTCGGCGCAGAAGGTGGTGGTGGCGCAGATGCACGTGAAGGACGACGACAGCCCGCTGCTCAAGGTGTTCTGGCAGAAGGGCAAGCTGACCATGGGTTTCCGCCAGAACTTCAATCAGACCACGCCGGTGAACAGCACAGTGCTGGACAACGTGCCTCTGGGGGCGGAGTTCGACATCCTGATCCTCGCCACTTCCAGCCTGATGCTGACCGTGCAGGCCAGTTGCAACGGGCGCAATTCGGCGGTGCCGTCGATGCCGCTGGATGCCAGCTGGGCAGCGCGGGTGTTCGACTTCCATGGCGGGGTCTATAACCAGATCGACTTCACCGACACGACCCTGGCGAGCGATGCTTCGGTGTGCGTGATCAAGGACCTACAGATCAGGCACGCGTGAGCGCGCGCCTTACAGGCGCTGTTCGCGGGCGTGGCGCACTTCTACAGAAAAGCGTCGGCTTCCGGTAGGCTGTGAGGGCGTCCCATTCAGAGCCTATCCGCATGCCCGCCCTCACCTGCCCCCACCTGAACGGCAATCACGTCGAACTCCTGCCCCTGCGCGCGGAACATGCGCAGGCGCTGCTCGAAGCAGCCGCCGATGGCGAACTGTGGAACCTCAAGGTCACGGTGGTGCCCGGTCCGGATACCGTCGCGAGTTATATTGCCAAGGCCGAAAAGGGCCTGGAGGAAGGCAGCGTCCTGCCCTTCTCCATCCTCGACCGGCGCACCGGCAGGATCGTCGGCAGCACCCGCTTCTGGAAGGTCGACCGCGCCAACCGCAAGCTGGAGATCGGCCACACCTGGCTAGCCCTGTCGGCCCAGCGCACGCCGATCAACAGCGAGGCCAAGCTCCTGCTGCTGACCTACGCCTTCGAGGAACTCGACTGCGTGCGCGTGCAGTTCACCACCGACGAGTTGAACGAGAAGTCCCGCGCCGCCATCCTGCGCCTGGGCGCGGTGCAGGAAGGCATCGTCCGCCACGAGCGCATCATGCCCGACGGCCGTAAGCGCAACTCGGTGCGCTTCAGCATCGTCGACAACGAGTGGCCCGAGGTGAAGGCGCGGCTGCTGGAAAGGCTCGGCCGCGCCCCGACCTGAGAGCCGCTCAGCCCTGGTAGAACACCTCGTCGCTGTACGGATACCACCAGGAGTGGATCTGCGGCTGGTGGTCGATGATCACCATCTTCGAGCGGCGGAACGCATCCAGCCCCTGGCGGCCCAGCTCGCGGCCCATGCCGGACATCTTCCAGCCGCCGAACGGCAGCGCATCGTTGTCGATCAGCGGGTTGTTCACCCAGACCATGCCCGCTTCCAGGCGATCCGCCGCTTCCATGGCTTCGGCCAGGTCGGTGGAGAACAGCGAGGCGCCGAGGCCGAAGGGCGAGTCGTTGGCCAGCCGCACCGCCTCGTCGAAGTCCTTCACCTTGCAGATCGCGGCCACCGGGCCAAAGCACTCCTCGTGGAAGATCGCCATGGCCGGGGTGACGTCGGTGAGGATGGTCGGCTCGTAGTACCAGCCCACCGGGAACTGCTCGGGAATGCGCCCGCCGCAGACCAGTGTGGCGCCCTTGGCGATGGCGTCATCCACCAGGCGCATGACCTTGGCGCGGGCCGCCTCGCTGACCATCGGGCCGATCTCGGAATGCTCCAGGCCATGGCCGATGCGCAACGCGCGGGTGCGCTCGGCGAAGCGCGCGACGAACTTGTCGTGCACTTCATCGACCACATAGAAGCGCTCCGCCGAGGTGCAGATCTGTCCGCTCAGGTGGAAGGCCGCAGTCACCGCACCGGCCGCCGCGACCTCCAGCGGTGCATGGCGGGAAATGATCATCGGGTCGCTGCCGCCGGCCTCGATCACCGCCGGTTTCATCCGCTCGGCGCAGGCCACCGCCACCGCCTTGCCGGCGGCGACGCTGCCGGTGAAGGCCACGGCGTGGGTACGCTCGGACTGCACCAGGCGCTGCGCGGTGCTGGCATCACCCGGAACGCAGCTGACCATCCCAGCCGGCAGCACCTTGAAGTGCTGCATGAATTTCAGCGTGCACAATGTGGTGCTTTCCGCCGGCTTGACGATGCAGGCGTTGCCCGCCGCCAGCGAGGCGGCCAGAGTCCAGCACATCAGCAGGATGGGGAAGTTGAACGGCATGATGTGCACGCTGACGCCGTAGGGCTCGTAGCGCACATGCTGGAACGAGCCGAGCTGCGTGGTACCGGCGACCTTGCCGGCCTCATCGCGGGCCATTTCGGCGTAGTAGCGGAAGATCGGTGCGCAGTTCGCCAGTTCGCCCATGGCTTCGGGGAACGGCTTGCCCATTTCCAGGGTCATCAATCGCGCCACTTCGCGCTGGGTCACCTGGTCCGTTTCGATGGTGTTGGCCAACTGGTGAAGGATCGCCGCGCGGGACTTCGCGTCCACGAGCTTCCACTCGCGCTGGGCCGCGTTGGCCGCGTCGATGGCGGCGTCCACGTCTTCCGCGTCGCACAGGGCGATGCGTCCGACCGGGGTGAGGTCGGCGGGGTTGATGATGTCGCGCAGGCGCTGCGTCGCCACGCCCTGGTAATGCGGGCCGATGAAACGCAGGGGCCGATCAACGTGAAAGTCGGTCATGGAATGCTCCGCAGGGATTCGGATGAAGCCAGGCGCTGGGCGATCACGTCGCTCTCCAGCGGCTGGCGCCAGTTCGGCAGATGGGCGTCGAGCAGCGCTGCCAACGGGCGCAGCTGTTCGCTGTCGAGCGCGCGCTGGAACAGCCGCAGCACGCGCGGCAGATGCTTGAGGTAGCCGTGCTTGCCATCGCGCCTGGCCAAACGCACGAAGATGCCAAGTACCTTGGCGTGGCGCTGAGCGGCGAGCACCTGGAAATCGGCCATGAAACGCCGGCCGTCCACTTCCGGGCGCTGGCTGAGATACTGGGTGAGCAGGGTCACGCGCAGGGTTTCGGGAATGTCGCGGCGCGCGTCTTCGAGCAGGGACATGAGGTCGTAGGCCGGCGCGCCGAAAAGCGCATCCTGGAAGTCCAGCAGCCCGCAAGCCGCCACGCCCGCCCTGCCCTCCAGCAGCATCAGGTTGTCAACGTGGTAGTCGCGCAGCACCAGCACTTCCCGGCGCAGCGAGACATCGCGCCAGAGCGCGGCGAACTCCGCAAGATAGCGTTCGCGGATCTGCGCAGCGGCCTTCTCGCCCACCAGCAGCGGCGCATACCAGTCAATGAACAGCGCCGCTTCGTCCTCCAGCTTCTGCCCGTCGTAGGCCGGTACGCCTTCGGCGGCCTGGGGGCCCGCGCGGTGCAGGCGCACCAGCGCTTCAACAGCCAGGCGGTATAGCACCACCTCGTCATGGCTGTCGGCGAGCAGCCGGGTATAGGTGGCGTCGCCGAAGTCTTCCACGAGCGCCAGGCCCAGCTCACGGTCGGCGGCCAGTACGCTGGGCGCCGACAGACCGCAATCGCGCAGCAACTGCGCCACCCGCAGGTACGGGGCCAGCGGCTCGGCACTGGGTGGCGAATCCATCAGCAGTAGTCCCTTGCCGTCGAGGCGGAAGTAGCGCCGCGCCGAGGCGTCCGCCGGCAGCGCGGTGATCGCAGCGCCGGCCAGGCCGCTGCCGGCGAGGAAGGTCTCGCGGGCGGCGGCACGGGTGGTTTCGCAAGGCAGGTTCATGGCATCACCGGATCATGTAGACCTTCTTGATGGTCTCGTGCACGGTGCACACGCCCTTCCAGTCCTTGGGGAAGAAGGCCGCGGTGTCCGGCTCGATCTCGATCACCTCACCGGACTC
This sequence comes from Pseudomonas sp. PDM18, assembly GCF_014852585.1. GTDB lineage: Bacteria > Pseudomonadota > Gammaproteobacteria > Pseudomonadales > Pseudomonadaceae > Pseudomonas. Next base: position 273,700 of record NZ_JACVBX010000006.1, read on the forward strand.
GTGCACGTAGGTGCAACGGCCCTCAAGGAAGTGGCAGAACTCGTCGCTGGTTACGTGGCAAAACCACTTGCCCGGCGTGCAATGCCAGATGCCGCATTCGGACTGGCCTTCAGGCCCCTTGTGCAGGACCACGCCGCTGACATGGGATTCGCCCTCTAGCATGGTCGGGATCACGCCCCAGTCCTTGAGTTCGGTGACCTGCAGCGGGCGGTAGATAACGGGGGTCTTCATGTACATCTCCTTCGATGGCCGTCCGCACGGACGGCCGGGTAAGGCGTAGCCGGTGGGTTCGGAAATCAGGCCAGCATGTAGAGGTTTCGCAGGGTGCTGTGCACGGTGCATTCGCCGGTCCAGCCGGCCGGGAACAGCACCAGGGTATCGGGTTCGATCTCGATCACCTCGCCCTCGTCGGAGCGGTAGGTGGCGCGGCCTGCAACGAAGTGGCAGAGCTCATCGCGCGGGATCGACAGCCGCCAGCGGCCGGGGCTGCAGACCCACAGGCCGGTTTCCGGGCTGTTGTTCGGGCCTTTGAACAGCAGACGCCCACTGGAGTGCGAGACGCCCTCCAGCGCGTCAGATTGCACACCCCAGTCCACCAGGTCGTCGTAGTCGCGGGCGCCGAGGATGTGTGGCGCAGTGCTCTCTCCATTAAAGGAAGCGGCCTTGAACTCAGGCATGGTTCACCGCCTTGCCCTGCACCAACTGGTCGAGGATGCGCGCGGCGTCTTCCGGGCCCTTGCGCGAGCGCATGTAGTCGCTGGTGCGGGCCAGGCGCTCCTTCATCAGCTCATCGCCCAGCAGTTGGGCGATGTTGCGCGCCAAGTCTTCCTCGCTCCAGTCGTAGCGGTCCATGCGCAGGCCGTGGCCGCTTTCCTGGGCGCGCATGGCGTTGTCGTGGCCGTCCCAGACGTAGGGCATGACGATGGCCGGTTTACCGAAGAACAGGCACTCGGTGAAGCTGTTGTTGCCGCCGTGGTGGATCACCCCGTCGACCTGGGCGATCACCGAGGGCTGCGGATACCAGTTGGAAACGATCACGTTGTCCGGCAGGTCGGTGTACTTCTCCACGTGCTCGCCGACGTTGAACAGCGCGCGGTACGGCAGCTTGCCGATGGTGACGACCAGGCGCTTGAGCAGCTCGACATCGCCCGAGCCCAGGCTGCCGAAGCTCACGTACAACAGCGGCTTGTCGTTGTGCGCCTTGAACTGCGGGATCTCGTAGGGCTTGTCGGTGCGTACGCAGCCTTGCAGATAATGGAACTGCCGTGCCGGCAGCGGATGGCGGCGCTGGAACTTCACCGGGTCCGGGTAGAGCAGCAGGTTCATGTAGGGCGACTCTTCGAAGAAGGTGCCCAGCGGATACGGCCGCTCGCCACACTCGGCGAGGAAGTCGTTGAAGTCGGCGTGGATCGGCGCGATCACTTCCTCGAAGCGCTTCTGGAAGCGCGCATGGCCGTCCTTGTCGTCGACGCTCATGCCCGACAGGTACGGTGGGATGTCCGGGTCGTGCACTTCGTTTTCCGAGCAGGAGATGATCCGCACCCAGGGCTTGCCGTAATGCTTGATGGCCGGGAAGAGGATCACGTTGTCGACGCAGATCAGGTCCGGTTTGATCCGGTCGAGGATCGCCGGCAGCTCCTTCTGCGCCCACTTGGAGGTGGAGACGATGGCCTCCCAGCATTCCTTCACGTAGTTGTCGAGCTGGTCGATCGGCGCCTTGCGGAAGTTGGGGATGTGGCCGTTGATGAAGTCGGTCCAGTAGCGCGCCATCTCCTCGGCCGGCATCGGCTCGGACATGTTCACGTAGTGCTCCTCGAAGCCGTAGGCCGAGTACACCCCGGTCATCCCCGGATCGGTGAGGAACACCGCCTTGTGCCCCAGCGCCTCGCAGGCCTGGGCGATCCCTACCGAGTTGAGGGCCGGGCCGTAGGCGGCCTCGGGGAAGAATGCGATGACCTTGCGTTCACTACTCATGGTGCTCTCCTGTAAGTCTTGTTCTTGAAATCAGTTCTTAAAGAGTCAGTGAGTCAGCACGCGGCCGTGCCGCGCATCCCAGCCCAGGCGCACCGGCATGCCGGCGGCAAGGCGCAAGAAGTCGTAGTCCGAGGACGGCACGCGGACGATCAGCGGCTTGCTGGACAGCGCCGTGTTCACGTGCAGGTTGGTGTCCAGGCCGTGGTAGGCCACTTCGGCCACCTCGCCATGGACCTGGTTGTCGGTGGCCGGCGTGGCATCGGTGAGCACGCGCAGACGCTCCGGGCGCAGCGCCAGGGTGACGCTCTCCGGGCTGGACTCGGCGGTGGTCTCGATGCTCAGCACCTGGTCGCCGGCCTGCAGGCGGTTGGTTCCCACGCGGCGTCCCTCGATCAGATTGCTGACGCCGATGAAGTCGGCGACGAAGCGGCTGCCCGGGTTCTCGTACAGCTCGCTGGGGCTGCCGCACTGGCAGACCTTGCCGTCGCGCAGCACGGCCATGCGGTCGGACATGACCAGGGCTTCTTCCTGGTCGTGGGTGACCATGATGAAAGTGATGCCGCTCTCGTGCTGCAGGCGCTTGAGTTCCAGCTGCATCTTCTCGCGCAGCTTCTTGTCCAGCGCACCGAGCGGTTCATCCAGCAGCAGCACTCGCGGGCGCTTGACCAGCGCACGGGCCAGGGCGACGCGCTGGCGCTGGCCGCCGGAGAGCTGGTCCGGTCGGCGGTTGGCCAGCGGCCCGAGCTGCGCGGTTTCCAGCACCGCATCGACGCGCTGGCGGATTTCAGCGGCCGGCAACTTCTCCATCTCCAGGCCGTAGGCGATGTTGCCGCGCACGGTCATGTTGGGGAACAGCGCATAGGACTGGAACATCAGGTTCAGCGGGCGCTTGTTCGGCGGCAGCGGCGAGATGTCCTGGCCATTGAGGTAGATGGCGCCGGAGCTGGGCGTCTCGAAGCCTGCGATCATCCGCATCAGGGTGGTCTTGCCGCAGCCGGAGGGGCCCAGCAGCGCGAAGAACTCGTTCTCGCGGATCGCCAGGGACACCTGGTCCACCGCCGTCAGGCCCTCGCCGTAGGATTTGCTCACCTGCTCCAACACGAGCAGGTCGGATGACTTAGTCATGGGCTTTGGGCACCTTGTTCAGACGTTGGGAGGCAAACAGCGCGGTGAAGCTGACCAGCATCACCAGGGTGGCGAGGGCGTTGATTTCCGGGGTCACGCCGAAGCGGATCATCGAGTAGATCTGCATCGGCAGTGTGGTGGAGGCGCTGCCGGAACCGGAGTTGAAGAAGGCGATGATGAATTCGTCCACCGACAGGGTGAACGCCAGCAACCCGCCGGCCAGCACGCCGGGGAAGATCGCCGGCAGCAGCACGCGGCGCGCGGTGGTGAACCAGCCGGCGCCCAGGTCGATGGAGGCTTCGAGGATCGAGTAGTCGAAGTGCTTGAGCCGTGTGCGCACCACCGCGCAGACGAAGGCAATGTTGAAGACCACGTGGCTGAGGATGATCGAGTGCAGCCCCAGGCTCATCTTCAGCAGGTTGAAGAAGCTCAGCAGCGCGATGGCCAGGACGATGTCGGGGATGATCATCGGCGCCATCAGCAGCGTGTCGGCGAGGTTCGCACCCTTCTTGCCGGGGTTGTTGCGTGCGCGCATCTCCACTCCGAGGGCGAGCAGCGTGCCGAGCACGCAGGCGATGAAGGTGGAAGTCAGCGCGACGATCAGTGTGTTCAGCGCCGCGTGCTGGATCGAGGCGTTGGCCAGCAGCTTGGCGTACCACTTCAGCGACGCGCCGCCCCAGGCGGTGGGCAGGCCGCTGGCGTTGAACGACAGCAGGATCAGCACCAGGATCGGTACATAGAGGAAGGCGTACACCAGCCACAGGTGCGCGCCGAGGGCGATCACGGAGACGTTACTGGAGTTACGCATGGCGTTCGCCCTCCGCACCCTGGGCCCGGCGCGAGACCATGGCCTGGATGAACAGCAGCAACATCATGATGCCGATCAGGAAGAAGCTCAGCGCCGCGCCGAACGGCCAGTCCCGCGCGGTGAGGAACTGCGCGTAAATCAGGTTGCCGACCATCTGCACCTGCTTGCCGCCCAGCAGGTCGGCGGTGATGAAGTTGCCGATCGACAGCACGAAGACGAACACCGCGCCGGCGGCCACGCCCGGCACCGACAGCGGCAGAATCACGCGGCGGAAGGTGGTCCAGCCGGAAGCGCCAAGGTCCCGCGAGGCTTCCCAGAGTTCGTTGTCGATACGCGACAGCGAGCTGTAGATGGCGAGGATGACGAAGGGGATGTAGTTGTAGACCAGCCCGAGCACCACGGTGGAATCGGTGTAGAGCATGCTGATCGGCTCGCCGCTGTAGCCCAGCAGGCTGAACAGGCGATTGAGCAAGCCCTCGCGGTTGAGCAGGACGATCCAGGCGTAGGTGCGGATCAGGTAATTGCTCCAGAACGGCAGCATCACCAGGAACAGGAACACCGCCTGCCGGCGTGGCGTGCTGCGGGTGATGGCGTAGGCCGCCGGGTAGCCGATGAGCACCGCGAACAGCGTGGCGAGGCCGGCGATCTTCGCCGAACGCAGGAGGATGTCGAGGTACAGGGGGTCCACCGCGCGGCGATAGTTTTCCCAGGTGAACACGTAGTCGATGCCGCCGTAGGCACCGCGCTCGAGGAAGCTGTAGACCAGCACCAGCAGGCACGGCAGCAGCAGGAACAGGGCCAGCCAGCCCAGACCGGGCGCGAGCAGCCAGGCCGACAATTTGCGGTCGGCGGATAAAGCGGTCATGCGTAGTTCCCCCAACCCCACGCCAGGCGGGGTGCTTCAGGGTTATTCCGAAGAGCGTTACGGGGCACCGGCGCGGCGCCCCTGCGCAGCCTTACTGGGCCGCCATGATCTCGGTCACAGCGCGGGTGTAGGCCTTCTGCGTCGAACCGCCGACGTCACGCAACTGCTGCTGCTTGACCAGCTCTGCCGGCGTGGTGGTGAGGTTCGGGTACTTGGCCAGCAGGTCCGGCTTGAGCGTCGCCATCGCCGCCTGGTTGGGCACCTTGTAGAGGATGTTCTCGGCGACCCAGGCGTGGTTCGCCGGCTCCAGCATGTAGTTGATGAAGCGGTAGGCGGCGTCGGGGTTCTTCGAGCTTTTCAGCACGACCATGGTGTCCACCCAGAGGTCGGAACCTTCCTTGGGCACGACGAACTTGATCGACTCGTTGGCCTGGGTGCCGTAGTTGCACCAGCCGTCCCAGGCGTGGGCCATCAGCGCCTCGCCCGAGGCCAGCTTGGAGTAGAAGGTGGTGTCGTCGAAGGACAGCAGGCGTTTCTTGGTGGCGATCAGCTGGTCGCGCACCGCGTTGATCTGCTCCGGGTTGCCGTCGTTCACCGACCAGCCGTTGGCGAGGAAGCCGGCGCCCAGCAGCCAGCGGTCGGTGGCGAGCATGGTGGTCTTGCCCTTGAGGGCGTCGGAGGGCTTGAGCAGGTCGCTCCAGCTCGAAGGCGCCGGGCTGACCTTGTCCGAGCGGTAGCAGATGCCGGTGGTGCCCCAGGTGTAAGGCACGGAGAAGTGGTTGCCGACGTCGTACTCGAGCTTCTGCGCTTCGGGGTAGAGATTCTTCAGGTTCGGTACCTTGGCCGGATCGATCTCGGCGAGCAGGCCCTGCTTGTGCAGGATCTCGGCAAAGGGCGAGGAAACGAACACCACGTCATAGCCTTCACCGCCGGAGGCCATGAGCTTGCCCATGATCTCTTCGTTGGTGGCGTGGAGAGATTTGTCGGCTTCGAGGCCAGTGGCTTTCTGGAACTTCTCCAGGTTGTCCGGGGCCATGTAGCCGTCCCAGATGGAGATCACCAGATCCTTGGCACTGGCCGTGGTGGCGGACAGCGTGAGCGCGAGGGTTGCCCCTGCGTAGAGCATGGTCTTCAGCTTCATCTTGCGCACCTGACGATTGGTTGTTGTTGTGTCGACGGCAGCGGAACGAAAAGCGTACTACATGTCTTTTTTTCAAAATAAAAACCGAACCACTGGCGAAGTCAACCATTTCTTGCATTCTTGTTGGACCACCCACGCTGTGGCATAAGGGGTCGCCCCGCGGCGACACGCCTGCCGGGGCCTGCTGGAGAGAAGCCGCTTGAGCAAGGACACCGAGAAAAGACCGCGCACCAACCACCTGGAACTGGCCCGGCGGATCATCGAGCACGCCCAGGACACCGGACTGGGAGACGGCGACGGCCTGTCCGAGCAGCAACTGGCGCGCACTTTCGGCGTGTCGCGCACGCTGATCCGCGCAGGGCTGGACCTGCTGCTGGAGCAGCAACTGGTGGCCCACGAGCCGGGCAAGGGCTATCGTCTCGCCGCCGACCCTTCCGCCCAGATCCTCGGCCCCGCCCTGCCCCAGGCCGAGGAACAGGCGCTGGCCGCCTCGGTGCTGCGCGACCGCATGGCCGGGCGGCTGGGCAACAGCCTCAGCGCCAGCGAGCTGATGCGCCGCTACGACATCGGCCGCGCCGCCGCGCAGAAGGTGCTGGCGCAGCTCAGCGAAGACCAGGTGCTGGAACGCGGCGCCGGGCAGAGCTGGTCTTTCCGCCCGCTGCTGAACAACCTCGCGGCGCTGGAAGACAGCCTGCGCTACCGGCTGATCCTCGAGCCCGAAGCGCTGCTGGCGCCCGGCTTCGACCCCGACCTCGCGCGCCTCGCCCTGCTGCGCGGCGCCATGGAAGATCTGCTCGGCGCGCCCATTGAGCGCTTCGACGTGGCGCAGTTCCGCGAGCTGGACATTGGCTTCCACGAATTGATCGCCCAAGGGTGCGGCAACCGTTTCATCGGCGATTCGTTGCTGCAACACCAGCGCCTGCGCCGCCTGCCCAACCTGCTGCCGATGGTCAGCGTGCACCGCCTGCAGGAAGCGCTGCGCGAGCACCTGCGGATCATCGAACAGATCGAGCGCGGCCAGCTGGAGGTCGCCGCCGACCTGATGCGCCTGCACCTGCGGCTGTCCTTCGCGCAGCGCCCGCAGACCGCCAACCGCGGGATTCCGCAGTCATTCGCCAGCGCACGCCGCTAAGTATTTTTCACTCACGGTGTTTTTTTTAACGAAAAAATGCAGTATCAGTTTCACGCAGTGCCCGTGAGCAACACCCGGATGTGCCCATGACGCAAAGAACCAGAACCATAGCCTTCTTCCCCGAGGCCAGTTTCGGCGCCGCGCTGAACTGCATCGGCATCGCCCAGGCCCTGCGCGATCTCGGCGCCCGCCCGGTGTTCATCTGCCATGCGCACTTCCAGGGCATCTTCGCCGAGTACGGGTTCGCCGAGTACCCGCTGCAGTTGGACTCGCCGCTCTCCGCGGCCGACCACCAGCACTACTGGGAGCGCTTCATCGAGCGCAATGTGCCCTACTTCGACCAGCCGCCCATGGCGCAGATCGACAGCTACGTGGCGCCGGCCTGGGAAGCCATCATCGACACCGCCATCGAATCGGAAAAGCCGCTGCAGCAACTGCTCGCCCGGCTCAAGCCGGACGCCATCGTACTGGACAACGTCGTCAGCTTCCCGGCCATCGCCGCGGCCGGCTGCCCCTGGGTGCGCATGGTCTCCTGCGCGGAAACCGAGCTGCCCGACGCCGCCGTGCCGCCCTATCTGTCCGGCGCCAGCAGCAGCGATGAGCAGGCCTGCGCCATCTACCGCGAGCACTATCTGCAGGCCACGAAACCGGCACACGAGCGCTTCGCCCGTTTTCTCGCCGAGTGCGGCCACCCCGCCCTGCCCGCCGGCCAGTTCCTCGAGGACTCGCCCTGGCTCAACCTGCTGTTGTCGCCGACACCGGTACGCTACGAGCGCAAGAAGCCGCTGCCGGCCGAGCGCTACCTGTACCTCGACGGCTGCGTCCGCAGCGAAGCGCCGTACATCCCACCGCAGTTTCCCCGGCATGACGACGCACCGCTGATCTACGTGAGTTTCGGTAGCCTCGGCGCCGCCGACGTGGCGATGATGCGCCGGCTGATCGACGCCGTGGCGCAGTTGCCCTATCGCTTCCTGATCAACGTTGGCGCCTACCGCGAGCACTACGACACGGTGCCGGACAACGTCTACCTCGACAGCTGGTATCCGCAACCGGCGGTGCTGCGCGAGTGCCAGCTGTTCATCCACCACGGCGGCAACAACAGCTTCTGCGAGGCGCTGTATTTCGGACTGCCGTCGGTGATCATCCCCTACTGCTGGGACGGCCACGACAACGCCCGGCGCGCTGATGAAGTGGGTGTGGCGCGCTACCTGCCGCGCTTCGAGAACCCGCTGGCGGCGCTGCCCACAGCCCTCGCCGAACTGCTCGCGGACACGGCCATGGAGAAACGCCTGAACGCCGTGCGCGAACAGATGCAGGCGTCGCGCGGCACCGAGGCGGCGGCGCTGGCGATCCTCGGCGTCTGCGCAGACTGAGCCCGCCACGGGAACCGCTCCAGGACGCTTCACCCGCTAGCCTCGCCCCTTGGGGCGAGGCACACTCCAAGGTCAGACCCGCTCGATGCCCGGCAGGGTCCACTGCCCGGCTACCACCGACTGCTCCGGCCCGTAGATGCGCAGGATCAGGTTGAACGGCCCCTGCCGGGTCGACGGCAGCCAGTTCAGCTGATGGTTCTCACCGGGCGAGTCAGCCTGGATGTACAGCGTTACCCCGCCGTCAGCGTCGCGCACCAAGGGATCGCGGCTACTCAGGCAATAGCGCTGGATCGGGTTGTCGACCAGTTGGCGGTCGGGCAGATCGTAGAGCGTCAACGACCAGAATTCCCTGGCTGGCGGCAACTGCCCCGGAGCGAAATGCAGTCGATAGCGCTGCCCGCCCTGCAGCGGCTGCTGCGTGCTGTCCTGGCGGCTGCCCAGGTAGATCGCCTCCTCCACGCTGTTGCCATAGATGCCGCTGGCGGCCGCTACCGCGCGGCTCAGGTAGTCGTTGTGCATCACCGCGCGGGTACCGAACAGTCCAGCCGATGAGCGCAGCGTTGCGCCCTTGGCCTTCAATTCCTCGACACCCTGCTGGATACCGGCGGCCAATGCCTGGCGCTGGGCGGGGCTCAGCGCGACAGGGTTGAACGCCAGCCCCGCACCAATGCCTGCGCGAGCGAAACGCTGGCGCAATTCGACCTCGCTGGGGTCCACTGGGCAGAAAGCGAGGATCTGGTTCAGGTGCGGAATGAATCCCGCGCCAAGATCACGCGGCAGCTCCCAGGGCAGCCATTGCACCGCCGGTGCGACAGCTGGCGCCGAGCCACCGACAAAGCCATGCAGCGGCCTCAGACGGTATTGCTGCTGGAGTTCGCGTACCGCCGGAAGGTCGTCACTATTGTGCAGGCCGGTACGCCCCAGGATCATGGCGATCTGCGTCTCGCTGCGCAGCACCTGACGGATTCCGGGCGGTGTAGCGCCTTTCCAGTCTGGCCCGGCGATCAGGTAGTCGCCCGCTTCGCGGCCGGTGCTGAGGACCCCGACATAGCCGAAGTTGAAGGTGTACTGGTCCACCAACTGGTGCACGTAGTAACGATCTTCTGCCACGTCGGGCACGCTGAGCACCCAGGGTTCGGCGCGCAGGTCAAGCCAGGCCCAGGAGTAAGGCGTATCGTTGTTCGGCGTGACAATGTCGCGGTTCTTCGGCGTGAAGAGTTCGCTGTAGTGACGGAACACGCCGAAGCCGCCGACGTACTCGGGCGATGCCGGGTTCAGCGCTTGCTTCTGCATCGTCTGATAGTGCATCAGCATCGGGTAGGCGTAGATCCACGCCTGGCGAATGATGTCCTGGAACACGGCGGGGTCACTTTCCAGCTCGACGGGAGCGGCCAGAAGCCAGCTCGGCACGCAGCCCAGGCCGAAGCCGAGCGCTCCGCTGGCACCGAGGAAACGGCGGCGGGTCAGAATCGGGTTCATGGCTTACTCCTGGCGGTTGACCGGCTGCAGGGCCGGCGCCTGGTAGTCGCCCTTGAGTGCCTTTTCCTGCGGCAGGTACATGCGCAGGATCAGGTTGAACGGACCTTTTGGCGCCGGCAACCAGTTGTCGGTGCTGGCTGGCTGAGCATTCTGGATGCTCAGAGTCAGGCCGCCATCGGCATCCATCTTCAGTCCGCCTTCGCTGTTGAGCGTGTAGCGGTTGAGCGGGTTCGCCGAGAGCATCTGGGTCTTGCCGTCGTATAGCGTGACGGACCAGAACGCATCGACCGGAGGCAACTGCCCAGGGGCGAAGTGCAGCGTGTAGGCACGGCTGCCATCGAGTGCCTGGCCGGCAGCGTCGACGCTGGTGAGCGGGTAAATCGCCTCCGCCGGGTCGTTGGCGTAGATGTATTTCCAGGCGACCGCCGCCCGCGTCAGATCGTCATTGCCGTAGTGCCCGATGTTCGTAGGAGAGCTCTGCCAGCCATTGACCGGCGCGGCGAAGCTCTCGCTGGCGGTGCGAACCTTTTCGCGCCCGGCCTCAGCACCTTGCTGCACTGCCTGGGCGACATCTGCCGGCAGTTGTGTCGCGTCGAATGGCTTCCCGGTTCCAACGCCGATCTGTGCGAACTGTGCCAGGCGCTGTTGCTCGTCGGCGCTCCAGGCGTGCCAGGCGGACAGCCCGTTGAAGTCGATGAAAACGTTTTCCGCCGGGCCTTCCTTGGTCGGCAGGTGCTCGGGCACATCCATCTTGTGCGGCAGCAGCGTCGGTCGGGTGCTACGCAACTTGTAGCCGTCCATCACGGCCTTGGCCGCGTCGAGATCGGCCTCGCCATCCACGGCCGTGCGGCCGAGCAGGAAGACGATGCGGCTGGGCGAACGGATCACCTTGCCACCGAAGCCTTCGGGTTGTCGGCCATCCCAATCGGGACCTGCGATCAGGAAGCTGCCGGCCTCCCGGCCGGTGGCGCGGGTGCCGATGTAGTCGAGGTTGTTGGTGCGCATGTCGATCAGCTGGAAGCTGTAGTAACGCTGCGGCACCGCCGGCACATCGAGGATCACAGGGTGTTCGCGCAGGTCGAGCAGCGCGTAGGAATACAGCGTGTCATTGTTCGGCGAGACCACGGTTCGGTCTTCCGGGCCGAGCAACGTCGTGCGGTTGTACAGGTAGTTGACCGGCAGCTTGGCGGCGATGGCCTGCAGGATCTTGCCGTGCTCGGCGGTGGCGAAGCTGAACAGGTAGGCCTGCTCGGCCAGGTCGCGGGCCTGCTGCGCGGTGGGCGCGGCAGCCCACGCATGGCCGGCGAACAGGGGCAGGATGGCGAGTACGGGCAGCCAATGACGCATGGGGGTTCCTCATTCTTCTTGTTGGACCGCCCGGCCATGCGGCACCGACGGCGGGTGTCGGGCCAGAGTGCGGCATCCCCGGCAGGCGGCGGCCAGCACCAGCGGACAAAAAGCGATCATGGCGCCCCTTCGGTAGAGCGCTGCGGGAACAACGACGCCATCCCCAGATTGCCGGGATGGCGCAAGAACCCCGGCCACGCCCGGCCGGGGAAAGGAACACAACGTTACTTCGCCCAGCGGCGCAGATCGGACGGAGTGTAGTCGCTCATCTTCGCGTGCTGGCCGGTCTTCAGGCCGCTGTTCTCCTCGTTCATCAGGCCGTTGACGAAGTAGCGTCCGCTGATCAGGTCATAGGCGGCAGCCAGGGCCTCGAAGGTGAACTGTTTGTCGTAGTACGGCATGGCGTGGGACTGATAGTTGCGCCACAGCTCGCCACGGCTGTCGTAGAGCTCGCCGAGGAGGATGTTCCAGCTGTCTTCGTCGAGGTAGTAGCGGCGCTTGCTGTAGACGTGGCGCGCCCCCGGCTTGAGGGTCGCCTCGACAACCCAGACGCGGTGCTTCTCGAAGCGCGCGAGGTCGGGGTTCAGATGGCCGGTCTTGAGGATGTCCGCGTATTTCACCGAGCGGTCGTATAGGCGGAAGCTGTTGTAAGGCACGAACAGTTCCTGCTTGCCCAGCAGCTTCCAGTCGTAGCGATCAGGCGCGCCGTTGAAGCCGTCGAGGCTGTCGGCGGTAACCATTCCATCGCTGTAGCGCGCGCTGTTGTCGTAAGCGATAAGCGGGGCGCGACGAACCCGGCGCTGACCGGGGATGTACTGCCAGGCGGCGCGTGGTTCGGCGAGCTGGTCCATCGGTTCGTGGGTCAGCACCGCTTCGCCGGAGAGTCGCGCCGGCTCCAGCACGCGGGTCTTGAACAGGTACAGCAGGTTGGCGCCCTGCGGCAGGTCGTCCACGGTCTCGGCATAGTTCATGTCGGTCTGCGAGCGGACCAGGCTGTAGACGCCGTTCTCCTTGACGTTGGCCGAGCTGAAGGTGCGCTCGATGCTGCCGCCGCGGTAGCGGGTGATGTGGTTCCAGATCGCCTCGACACCCTCCTTGGGCAGCGGGAAGGGTACGCCGCGCTGGTAGTTCAGCACGCCGTTGCCGCCGTCGGCGAGCTTGGCATTGGCAGCATTGTCTCGCGTCGCGGCGTTGATCTCGTCGGGCAGCCGCGCGCTGCGGTGGCTGGGGTAGACGTTGATCTTGTAGGTGTTGGGATAGCGCTTGAGCATCGCCTGTTCGCCAGGGCTGAGCCACTGGCTGTACTGCCCGGCGTTGGCCGGGGTGATGGTGAACAGCGGCTGCTCGGCGGCGTAGGGGTTGGCATAGCCGCCCTTGGCGTCGACCTGCCCGGCGTCGGGTTTCAGGCCGCCATCCCAGGCGGGAATGCTGCCGTCGGCGTTGGCTGCCTTCTCGGCGCCGACCGGGGTCAGGCTGTTGCCGAGGTCGGCGGAAGTGGCGGCATGGGCGCAGAACGCCAGGCCCATGGCCAGCGCCAGGGCGGAAATTTTCGAAAGGTGCATGGGGCAGTTCCTCAGAAGTCGACCTTGGCGCTGACGCTGTAGAAGTCGCGGTCGTCGAGCGTGCTGTACTTGTTGGAGCCGAAGAAGCTGTTGTAGCCGAACTCCAGGCTGTAATCGTTCAGGTAGTTGAAGGCCAGCGACAGGCCGGCGGCCATCTGCCCTTCCTGGAACGGGCCGCCCGGATCGTAGGAGTAGCCCTCGACGTCGTGGCGGAAGTTCAGGCTGGGCAGCATGTTCACCCCCGGCAGCACGTCGCTGTATTCCAGGCCGGCGCGCAGGCGGTAACCCCACGACCAGGGCGTGGTGAAGCCGTCGTCGGTGCAGTAGCGGTTGGTCACGCCACTGGCCGCGGTGTTGCACTTGCTGCCATTGAGCGGCGCGCTGCGGCCGAAGGCGGAGTTGCGCCCCAGGCGTTCGTCGCCGACATCGCCCACATGCACCACGCCGGCTTCGCCGAGCAGGGTCAGGCGGGTGGCGCCGAGCACGTTGTCGACGATCTGGGTGGCCGAGGCGGTCATCTGCCACACCGGCTTGCGCTCCCAGCCGTCCAGGGTCTGGCCGGTGGTGGAGGCGTTGGCCGGCACGTCAGTGATCGACGAGCTGCCGCCGGGGCCGGTGATCATTGCCACGTTCATGTCCGGGCCGTTGAGCGCCACCGGCATGTTCGGCCGGTAGCTCAGCTCCGCCGCCAGCGAGGTGCCCCAACCGGGCAGAGCGCCGTTGATGCTCAGGCCGTAGAGATGGATGTCCTCCGGGAAGGCAGCGGCGTAGACCGGTCCCTGAACGTGGCCGATGGGAAAGCTGCCCGGTTTGCTGACGTCGCGCGCGGTGAGCTGCAGGTACGGCAGGCGCGCGTGATAGTTGACGTAGTAGAAGGCCGCCTCGGCATCGTTCAGCGAACTGATCAGGGTGCGCAGGGCAACGCCCCACTGGCCCTGGTCGGACGGGTCCTGGTCGTCGCCGTGGGAGGCGTACAGGCCGCTGGCCTGCATCTGTGTATCGGTCAGCGTCTGGCTCAGGTACAGCGGGCCGCAACCGGGCTGGATGGCGTCGCTGGTAGCGAAGAAGGTGCCGCAGCCGTCGAGCACGCTGGGCCGCCAGTTGTACTGGTAGAAGCCTTCCAGGTTGACCTTGTCGGTCAGACCGAGGTTGAACGAGAGCATCTCCACCGGCAGCTGGCCTTCCTTGATGTCCACGCCGGGCTTGTTGAAGGCGCTGTAGTCCAGCGGGTTGATCACGTTGATGCCGTTCTGGATCAGGATCGACTCGCCCCAGGACAGCACCTGCTTGCCGAGCTTGAGGTTCAGCGGGTGCTCGTCGACGTCGAAGTCCTTCCACACGTAGGCGTCGAGGGCGTCGAAGCCGTGGTAGCGCGCCAGGGTCGGCCAGCCGCTGTCGTCGAAGTCCTTGAAGCGGCCGTCGCCAGTCTCGTAGGCGTGGTCGTACCAGTACTTGAAGCGCACGAAGGCGCCCTGCCCGTCGCCCTCCAGGCTGAAGTCGGTAAGGCCCTTGAACATCTGCGAGATGGGGTCGCCCTTCTTGAAGTTCAGGCGGTTGTCGTCGGCGCTCACGCTGGTGCCGTCGGCATTGGTGATGTGCTGGGCCTGGATGGCGTTGGCGTGGGTCATCAGGTGGCGATCGGGGTCCTGCGCCGACCAGCTCGCCCCCAGGCTCAGGGTGGTCTTGGTGGACAGGTTCCAGTCATCGTTCAGCTCGAAGGTGGTGGCCTGTGCGCCAAAGGCGCTACTGACCGCCAGGGCAAGCAGTAGAGGTCTGGCAATGCAGTGCTGGCGCTGCCCCACAAATGCGAGGGGGACAGGGGCCGGATGGATTCTTGTCATTATGGGCTCCGGATGGGTGGTACCGCCGGCCAACCATGAGGGGCGCGGGCGCGGCAACCACAAGCCGGGGCCGACAAATTCCGATCATGCCGGGCACTGGCCGAGACGGAACTGCTTGGGCGTGACACCGAAGCGCTTGCGGAAGGCGCGGATGAAGTTGCCGCTCTGCCGGTAGCCGATGCGCTCGGCGATCCGCTCGATGGGCTGGTCGGATGAGCGCAGCCAGATACGCGCCAGGCTCAGGCCGTCGCCCTCCCCGGATTCCCTCGCATTGCCCCATTGGCGACGCAGGCTCTGGTAGAGGAATTCGTTGGCGCCCGTCAGCGGAGTCGCCAGCAGCTCCGTGGGTAGAAGCAGGAATGGCGAAGGCGCCACTCGGCAGGGCACGCCCCATTCGCCGAGCGTCGAGGCGCAGCGCTGTTGCGCTGCGATGCCAGCTTCCCGGCACGCCTGCGCCGCCGGTAGTCCGACACGGCGGGCAATGTTGCGGATCAGGGTCAGCACGGCGGCATCCAGACCGAAGTGGTGCAGGTCGTCGCGCACCAGCTCCAAGACCAGGCGGGTGACCTCGCCCTCCTCTTCCAGGCGCGCCTGCACGCAGTTGGTCACCGTCGGCAGGTACTGGCAGAAGGCGGCGAGGCTGGTGCCCAGGTCCGGGGCTGAATCCAGCAGGATGTTCAGCCCCTGCAGGCAATGGGTGGCCATGCTGTTGAGCAGTTCGCAACCGAACTGCGGATTGCCGCTGGCGCGCTCGCACTCGATCCACAGGCGCTCCACCTGATCTGCCGGGATGCGTGCGCGATGATCCGCCAACTGCGCCTCGGCGATCCCTGCCCGAAGGCGCAGCTCTGCCGCGCACAATCCCAGGCGGGCGGCATGCAGGAGGATAGTGCTGGCGAAGGCGCTGGAGGCGAACAGCAAAGGCGACATGAGGCGGCTCCGGTACGGCAGGCGCTTTACTAGACCAGCTGAGTCTGCTATCCATCAAATTCATTCGACTCAACGCTTTTATGCGCAGGATGCATAATGGAACTCAGACAGCTCCGCCACCTGTCCGCCCTCGCCGATTTCCAGAACTACCAGCGCGCCGCCGACGCCATCGGCCTCAGCCAGTCGGCGCTAAGTCGCAGCATCCAATCCCTTGAGCGCGACCTGGACTGCTTGCTGGTGGACCGCCAGAGCCGCGACTTCCGCCTGACCGGCCAGGGCGAGCTGGTGCTACAGCACGCGCGGCGCCTGCTCGCCGGCACCCGTTCGCTACGCAACGAACTGCAGCAGTACAACGGCCTCGACGCCGGCGAGCTGCGCTTCGGCTGCGGCCCTTATCCGGCGCAACTGCTCGTGCCCGAGGCGATGGCCGACTTCATCCGCGCACACCCCGCAATCAATGTCGGCTTTCTGATGGGCGACTGGGAACAGATGGCGCAGTTGCTCAGGGAGGAACAGGTCGAATTCTTTGTCGGCGATGCCCGCGAGTTCGCCGACGATCCTGCGTATCAAGTGCGCTGGATGGAGTTCCGCCCCGGCCGCTTCTTCTGCCGCTCCGGCCATCCGCTGGCAGACGAGGCAAAATTGAAGCTGGCCGACCTGCTCGACTACCCGCGCGTCGGCACTCGAATTCCGCCGCCGCTGCGCAAGGTGCTGGCCGAGGTGATCGGCGAGCGCGACTTCCACATGAACATCGAGTGCGCGCAGTTCGCGGCGATCCTACACATCGTCGCACGCTCCGACGCGGTCGGCCTGGCGGCGGTGGAGGCGCTGCACGACCCAGTGCAGCGTGGCGAGGTGGCTCTGCTGAAGATCACCGACATTCCGCAGGACCGCCCCGAACTGCGCCTGCACTACGGCATCGTCAGCCGCGCCGGCTTCAGTCTTTCACCGGCTGCGCAGGCGATGGTCGAGGCAATCTTCGCGGCGGACGAGCGCCTGCCGCGCGGGCTTGTCGTTACCAAGCGCAATGCGTAAGGTCGTCCGCCCGTCCCCACCGGTTCGTCGAGTCATCTCACGCCATGAGCCCAGATTCCGCCCATTCCTCCAACGCCTTCTACGCGCCGACGCTACTGCCGGCCGTGGAGGAGTTGCTCGCACGCGGTGTTTCCGCCGTGGAGTTGGAGGCCTGCATGCGCCGCACGCTGCTGGAGCTGCGCACGCCGCTGGTGCGCGTGCCACTGTTCCTCTCCCGACGCTTCTGGGACCTGGCCGAGCGAGCCAGCGGCGATGTTGCCATCGGCCTGCTGGCGGGCAAGCGCTTCGTGTCGACCCTGACCAACGGGCTGACCTACCTGTTCGATGTGGCACCAACCCTGGAAGCGGCCTGCACCTACTTCGCCCGTTACTTCCCCTACTTCAACGGATCGCTGCACATCGAACTGCGCACGGAGGGTGACCACATCGCCCTGGTGCTCTCCGAGTGCGGCGCGCTGCTGTCCGGCCGGCAGAGCCGCGACTACACCCTGGTCGGCATCTGCAGCTTGCTGCGGCGCAAGCTGCTGGCCAGCGGCCTCGCCCAGGACCCGCTGCTCAGCATCCAGTTGCCCGGCCACGCACCAGCAAACGCAGAGCTCTATGAGCAGACACTGCGCGCGCCCCTGCATTGGCGCAGCGATGCCTCGGAGATTGTGCTGCAACTGCAGCCCGCGCTATTCCGCCACCCGCTGTCTCCTTGGAACTCCGAACTGGAGGCCACCCTGGTCGGCATCGTCGAGCAGGCGCGCGGGCAGACCCAGAGAACCCTGCTGGACGAAGCCGCCGATCATATCGCCAGCACCCTGACAGAGGGTGCGAGTTTCCAGTCCTTCTGCAGGACGCGCCACCTGACTGAGCGCACCGCCGCACGACGACTGCTCAGCCACGGCTGGCGCTACAGCGAGCTGCTTGATGAGCAGCGCCGCTACAGGGCGCTGGATCTGCTGGATGATGCGACGCTGTCACTCGCGCAGATCACCGACCTGCTCGGCTACAGTGACCTGCAGAGCTTCTCCCGGGCCTTCGGCCGCTGGTACGACAGCAGCCCGGGAGCCTGGCGCGAGGCGCGCTTGCGCGAAGGATGAGCGCGGCCATGATCGGCGTGGTGTAAAGCGCTCAGCGGGTCCAGAGCGGATCGGTGGTAAAGGCGATGGTCAGC
This sequence comes from Pseudomonas sp. PDM18, assembly GCF_014852585.1. Lineage (GTDB taxonomy): Bacteria > Pseudomonadota > Gammaproteobacteria > Pseudomonadales > Pseudomonadaceae > Pseudomonas. The sequence continues at coordinate 291,471 of NZ_JACVBX010000006.1, forward strand.
CAGCGATTGGGGCCTTCGCCGCCGATGGCCTCGCCGATCTCGTCGCGCAGCTTGTCCCACTCGGCGAGGGTCTGTGCCGGCCAACTCGGCGGGACGATGAAGTACAGCTCGATCTGCTGCGCCCGTCCGACCTTGGCGACATAGGCCTGGTACGCCACGAAGCCGTGCTGCGAGACGGTGGCCGCGGCCACCTCGTCGACGTGCTCCTTGAGCTCCGGCGGGGTGACCAGCAGGATGTCCTTGAAGGCCTGGCGGATGGTCAGGAAGGGAATCGGCAGGATCACCAGGCAGATCAGCGCCAGCACCGCCGGGTCGACATAGGGGCCGATGTGCGCGTAGCCGCTCACGGTGGCCACGTCACCCACCAGGAAGGCGATCAGCAAGGCCAGGGAAATGCTGCCGGACATCACCCAGGACTTCGCGTCCAGGGCGACGAAGTCCGAGGCGATGCGCTTGTTGGCGCGGAACTGCACCGCCGCCAGGGAGAAACAGACCAGCGTGGCAACCGACGCATAGAGGATGGCGAAGCCGAACTCCAGCGCATGGCCGCCCGTGAGCAGCCGGCCAATGGCGTTGATCAGCGCGTAAAGCGTGACGCCTGACAGCAGTGTGCCGTTGAGCGCCAGCACCATGGGTTCCAGATGCCAGAAGCCCATGTTGAAGCGCTCGGCCAGGCGCCGGCTGGCATCGCCCTCGGTGGTATGGCGGCGGATCAGGGTGGCAACCATCAGCGCCAGGCCGCTCATGCTGGCATCGGCCAGGGAATAGACACCGTCGAAGACGATGGAGAAGGATCCCGAAAGCAGGCCGACGATGATCCCGAAACCGGCCAGCAGGACGGTGACGATGATGGAAAGCTGCAGGATGCCCTGTTCTGTTTTCATGACTGGCGTGCTCCTCGCGCCTTGAGTGGTTGCGCAGCCGGAGGCAGACCCGATGGGCGCTGGCGGCTTCGCTGGGGGGCGCGACTATATGCCAGCGCCGGCACCAAGGCTATTGGCGCCCGGGCAAAGTCGCCGTGCACTTTCGCAAGGGGGCGGACGGCAAATGCTGGCCACTTGCATGCAGCGAGCCAGCATTGGCCGTGCCATGACAATGCTGCCACTGGCAACGTAAGCTTCGCGCAACCCGGCCGAGCCCCTTGGATTGTCAACAGGGCCGTACTGGGAAGGATTGCTCAAGGAATCGCAGCAATACCCGGCACGAACGTCTTGCACAACCCGTTCGTTGCACAGGCTTATCGCCACACACAAGGAAGCGTCATGCGTAGCGTCAATCTCCTGGTCATGTTTACGGTTTCCGTCATCAGCGCACTGTCGGGTGCGTTCAATCTGCTGAACGGGGTCAAGCACTACCCCAACAGCTTGCCCTTGACGGTGCTGCTCGTGGGCCTTTCGCTGATCTCGTTCGCCTACGCACTCCTGCTGCTGAAACCCGCCGAGAAAGGCAGTCCAGGGCAATGGCTGATTCTTCTGCTTTATGCGATCAGCGCCGTCTCCGGGACCACCGCATGCGGCATCCTCGGTACGCTCCCCTACATCATGCAAAGCATGGCTTTGAGCCTCGCCCCGGCGTTGAACCGCCTTTCGCTCCCCTTCCTGGCTTGCGCCTTCCTTGCCGTGGCCCCCTACGTCCTGGCAATTGTCTACGTGCGCCGGCAGAGTGCAGCCCCTCGCCTGAATGCGGGTCAGTAGTCAGCAGATCTGCCTCTTCCGAGCAAACTCAGGCCTTGCGCAGCGGCACCTCCTGCAGCAACCACGACAGCGCGAAGGCCACCGCGCTGACCAGGCACGCCACCAGGAACACCCAGTGCATCGACCCGGAGAACGCCTTCAGGTAGGCCTGCTGCATGGCCACCGGCAAGGCATGCACATCGGCCGGCGACAGGTTGGCCGGGGAGCCGGCGCCAGCCGGGAAGTTGCTGGCGAGCCGGCTCATCAGTTCGTGCGAGAACAGCGCACCGAATACCGAGACGCCGATGGAGCCGCCGATGGAGCGGAACAAGGTGGCGCCAGAGGTGGCCACCCCCATGTGACGGAACTCGACGCTGTTCTGCACCGCCAGGATCAGCACCTGCATGACCATGCCCAGCCCCGCGCCCAGCAGAGCCATGTAGAGATTCATCTGCAGCATCGACGACTGCAGGTCGAGACGGCTGAGCAGCGCCAGGGCGATCACCTGCAGCAGGGTGCCGAGGATCGGGAAGACCCGGTAGCGCCCCCAGCGGCTGATCAGCCGGCCGGTGACCGCCGAGACCACCAGCATCGCGCCCATCAGCGGCAGCATCTGCAGGCCCGCGCTGGTCGGCGTGGCGTCCTTGACCACCTGCATGTACAGCGGCAGGAAAGTCACCGAGCCGAACAGCGAAACACCGACAGTGAAGCTGATCAGCCCCGCCAACACGAAGGTGCGGTGGCGGAACAGATGCAGCGGCATGATCGGTTCGGCGGCGATGCGCTGCTCGTGGACGAAACCGATCAACCCGACGACGGCGAAGAGCGCCAGGACCATGATGTCGATCGAGGTCCATTTCAGGGTGCTGCCGCCCAGGCTGGTGATCAGCACCAGCGAGGCCAGCGCCAGAGTCAGGAAGAAGGCACCGAAGTAGTCGATGACGTGCTTGACCCGCGCCACATGAGGGCGGAACGCGCTGCCGATCACCAGCAGGGCGAGCAGTCCCAGCGGCAGGTTGATGTAGAAGATCCAGCGCCAGGACAGTTGCTCGACCAGAAAGCCGCCCACCAGAGGGCCAACCACGGTGGCGAGGCCGAACACACCGCCGAACAGCCCCTGGTAGCGACCGCGTTCGGCCGGAGGGATGACATCGCCGATGGCCGCCATCGCCACCACCATCAGGCCTCCCCCGCCCAGGCCCTGAAGCGCGCGCAGGAGAATCAACTGCGTCATGTTCTGCGCCATCCCGCAGAGCGCCGACCCCACCAGGAACAGAACGATGGCGGTCTGCAGCACCAGCTTGCGCCCGTACAGGTCGCCGAACTTGCCATACAACGGCACTACGACGGTGGACGCCAGCAGGTAGGCGGTCACCACCCAGGACAGCAGGTGCAGGCCACCCAACTCACCGACGATGGTCGGCAAGGCGGTGGAGACGATGGTCTGGTCCAACGCCGCGAGGAACATCACCAGCAGCAGCGCTGCCAGCAACAGGGGAATGGAGGGGCGTACAGCCCCGGCGTCGGTTGCCGGACTCGCGTGGCTGGCCAGGGTTTGATCGGAAGCCGGTTGCATGGAGCAGACCTGAAAAGAGGGAACGTCGTTGCGCGGGAATGCAGTTGCGTGCGGACTCAGGAGTCCGCCGAGGTGGCCCTCAGTTGGTACTGCCGGCCCACCTCCCGCAGGCCCGCCAGAGCAAAACCGTAAAGCTGCGCGGTGACCACTTCACCGGGCATGTCGAGGATGTCGCGAAGGGCGCCCCGGCCGCCGCGGGGGCCGATCAGCAGCATCGCCCAGGGCGCGGTCACGCTGAGGATGCAGGGGACCAGCGTGGGCTCATCCGGCGGTATCCCGGTAATCTCGCTGAACAGCTGCTTGAGCAGTGTCAGCTTCAGCGTCTTCTGCGGATGCAGCACTTCCTGGCCATGGCTGCTGGGCGCCAGGGCTTCGGCGGCGAGCACTCGCAGGTGCCAGCTCTCCCGACCGCGCGACGCCTTGCGCACGACCAGCTCGGTCAGCGCGAGCAACTTGTCCGGCGCCGGCTGCTCGGCCTGGATGATCCGCTGCAGGTCGGCGATGTCGAGAAAGCGCCGCCGGGCCTCCCCCAGCACCGCCTGGTAAAGACCGCTGCGGCTGCCGAAGTGGTAGTTGATCGAAGCCAAGTCCACTTCTGCCTTCGCGGCCACCGCCTTGTTGCTGGTTTCAGCGAAGCCGAGGGTCGCGAGCAGCTCACCGGCAGCCTCGAGGATGCGGATGCGGGTCGCTTCACCGTCTTTACGGGATTCGCGGGAGGCCATGGCTACTCCTGGGCACAAGAAAAGATGGGGGCCAGCCTGCCGCAGGGGAAATCTAAATTCAATTTAAATTTAATATTCGCGACGAACTGCGCCCCAGCGACGGCTTCGGAATCAGCCACCTAAGCCCGCCGGAGCGCTTTGCGCAGAGCCTCTGTCAGCCTTGGATTCATCCTTTGCCGACGAAAACAGCGACGATTTGTGCTGATACAGGTGATCCGGAGAGCTGTATGGAATAACCTTGCACCACGCAATCAACCTCGAAGCTGTGAATTGAACGATGGGTTTTGAACAACTAGCTGGGCTACGTGACCGCCTGCGGGCAGAAAAAGAGCAGGCCAAGGCCGCTAATGAGAAGCGCCGCAAGCCGAAGTCCTCATCGCAGGAGAAACCTCGTGAGCAGGATCCTGCGCTGGAAGCGATCTGGCGCTTGCAGCGGCATTTTCCGTTGGCCTTCCCGGTGAATCCGGCGCCCAAGGTTCCGCTCAAGGAGGGGATTCTCAAGGATGCCGAGCAACACCTGGCGCAACTCGGGATTACCAGCGAGCAACTCAAATTGGGCGTCGCGGCCTGGTGCAAGGGCGCCCGTTACTGGGCCAGCATGGTGGAGAACGCGCCGCGCCTGGACTTGAACGGCCAGCCCGTCGGCACCGTAACCGCCGCCCAGGCACTGCACGCGAAGCAGCAAGCTTCCCGGCAACGCAGCCAGGAGCGCCGTAATCGCGAGAAGCTGAAAAACCGCACTCCCGCCGCCGATACCACCACTGGCGCCGCTGCCACTGAAGCTCAGTCTTCGGAGTGAACGTGGCCGCGTACTGCATCGCATCGGCCATCACCCACTGGGTGACTGTCCGATGCGGCAGCCCGCTTCCGCCCAGATGCTGCTGACTATTTGCCTTCGGCCAGGAGCGAGCATTGGCTTGGTATACGCAGAGGATGGCCGCCATTGCGGCAATCGCTCACACTCCCCCGGTCTGCGCAACGACGACCGTTGACGATAGAAAACTGGCTAGGAAGAAAGCGCGCCTCTAGTCCGCCTCAGGGGGACTTGCAGGCGCTGCGTACCAGTTTTCACGCGACACCACCTTTTCCACGCCGGGATCGCCCAGGTAATGCGGCGACATGATCTGCACGCCGTATTCGTTGAACACGTCCTGGATGTGGGCATGCAGCATGCTCAGCAGTTGGGCCCGTGGACGCGGCTCGCTGGGAATGGCCTGGGCGACCAGCCGGTATTCGGGATAGAAGTCCGACAGGGCTGTCTGGAACACGTAAGGCGGTGGAACCTGCAAGATGCCATCCGTACGCCGGGCGGCCTCGATGAGCATCGCTTCAACCTGGCGCCAGGGAGTGTCATAGCCAATGGTGACCACGGTGTCGACGACGTACCCCTGCCCCTGCACTATCCGCGAGTAATTCTTGGTGACCGAACCGGTGATCATCGAGTTCGGCAATGTCAGGACCTCTCCTAGGCCGGTGCGGATAGTGGTGTTGAACATGCCGACCTCCGTCACCGTGCCCTCGTGATCACCGATGCGCACGAACTCCCCGGCACGCAGCGTCCGCGAGTAGGTCAGGATCAGGCCGGAAGCAGCCTGCCCCACCACGCTGGAAGCCCCCAGCGAGATCATCAGGCCCACGAGCACCGACAGTCCCTTGAATGCCTCGGTGCCCGAACCGGGCAAGTAGGGATAGGCCATCACCACGGCGAACAGCCAGATAGCGAGCGAGGTCAGGCGCGTAGTGGGCTGGAGGGTTTCTTCGGTCAGCCAGCGAATGGTGCCAGGCCGTGACAGGCGCTCCAGCAGCCTTTTGCTGAATCCGCTGATGCCCCGGGCGATGAAGAAGATCATCACGGCGACGGCAATGCCCGGTATCGCGCTGACGATCCCGCTGAGCAGGTAATCCGCCAGTCGGAACAGATAGACGTCGAGGCTTTCACCCCAGGGCCGGGTATAGGGGAACTGGGACAGCACATAGCTGAGCCATTCGTAGCTCAGCAGAAACACGACAGCCCAGCAGAAGAGCCAGATCACCCGATCCGCCAGGTAGTACAGGTACTGCATGTCGAACAGCTGAAGTTGCCCCACCTTGATCTGCCGGGCCCGCTCGCGCATCACTTGCGGCAGCCGTCCGCGCAGCTTGCGCCTGAGGAAATGCACCAGCCTCAGCAACAACACGTACAGGACGGTGGCAACAGCGGAGTACCCCACGGCCTTGAGCAGGAATCGAAGGCTGCGCGCCTGGCCGGTCTCTTCGACCACCACCTTGAGGTTCGCGGCAGCCCTCGCTGCGGCCTCCTGTACAGAACCCTCTGGCGACTCGACGTCCTGTGGCGAAACGATGAAGGCGCGTCGGCCACCCAGCAGCACCATGTAGCTGTGGAGGATGGGGGCGGTACTGACTTGCAGGTCGTCGGTCCCCTGCAGCACCTCCTCGATCACGGCCTTGGCCCGTTGCTGCCGGCCGATCGGCGTCTCACCCAGCAAGGTCGCGCGGAACACAACGATGCTGCGGTTGGCGATCTTCAACTCCACAGGGTCGGCGGCGACGCCCTCGGCTACCTCGGTAACTGAAGTAGCCTCAGCGCAAACCACAGACGCGTAGGCCACCCCCAACACGACAAGCATCAAGCTGAGCCTTGCGCCGATCCAACGCCCCATTCCATTTCTCCCTGGAAGTACCGCCAACCCACCAATCACAAACTGAATCAAGCGTAGCCAGCTTCTGGAGGTCCGGAGCAGGACATCCCAGGAAGGGCGCTCTGATTCGGTAGAGTTCGCCCAGCGGAGGTGACGGCCCGAAGACACTCAAATGCGGCGAGGGCCATCCAGTTCCGGCATGTCCAACGCATTTCCCGGGTTCTTGGCGTTCGGTTACCAACGCAACAGGCGTGGCCCGAGCACCGCTCCCAGCAGCGTGGGGAGAAGCATGCCGAGCAGATACCAGACGCCCCAGAACGGAATGCCCCTCTCGGGGCAGTGCAGGCAGTACGCCAATGTCGCAGTGGCTCCCGCCAACAGCCCGCCAGCCGCTCCAGCAATACGCAAGCGGGTCGGAGCGAGGCCGCGTAGCGCCCAGAACACCCCGATGAAGGTCGGCACCGAGAGCAGCGCAATGTTCAGCGGACAGGTGCGCCAGGTCTTGCCCAGAATCAGGCCGGCGCGAGCTTCGGCGGGTACTCCGGCCAGCTCAACCGCTCCGCCAATCCACACCAGAAGCACGGGCAACACCAGCAGCGCCCAGGCCACGCCTCCGCTCACTCCTGGCCGCGCTAGGCGACTGCTCAGCCACAAGGCAAGGGGAGCCAGACTACCGGGCAGCGCGACCTTGGCCCAGAACAGCGGCGTGCGCGCCACCTCGCCCAGGTCAGGGCGTACGCCGAAGATTGCCGCCATCAGCAGCAATGCGCCCAGGGCGCCGGCCAGCAGGGCGATGGCGAAGCGCTTGCCCAGGGCGTGACGGTCGACTGCGCCCTCGCCAGCGCTCAGCAGGTCGATCAGTTCATTGGTCTTCATCGCTTCGCAACCCTCGGATGATATTCGCCAGGGCCTTGAGCCCGCGGTGGATGCCGACCTTAACGGCGGAACTGGAAAGCCCGGTGAGGCTGGCGGTTTCCTCCACCGACAGCCCTTCCAGCTTCACATGAACAATCGGCAAGCGCTGCTTGTCGGGCAGTCGCTGCAGCAGCTTGCCGAGGTCGCGGCTGGCCTGCGCGGGTTCGCCATCCTCGACGGCGAACAGTTCTCCCTCGTCATCCGCCAGCGGATCGTGGAGCGCCTCCCGGCGCGCAAAAGCGCGGAAGTGGTCGGCCAGCTTGTAGCGCGCGATTGCCTGCACCCAGACGGTCAGAGGCTGCTCGGCACGGTAGGTGTGGCGGGCATTGTGGACCGCCAGCAGCACTTCCTGCAGCAGGTCTTCGACCTCGCCGGGGCGCTGGCTCAGGCGCCGGCCCAGGAAGGCCCGCAGGTGCGTACCGAGTGCGCTGAGGAATTCGCGATAGGCCCTGTCGTCACCGTCCATGCCACGCAGCAGGAGTGCCTGCAGCTGCGCCTCACGCGCGATCAACGCTTCCTGGCTGGTAGTTCGTTGCATCGACCGTCCTGGTTACAGCGAAGGTGAATTCTTTGCCGATCCCGCCCCAGCCTGCTGGCGTGCCGCCGGCCCGCGGAGAAAACAGGCCTTCGTTCAATACGTTAGGGCCACGTCGAGAAATTCTCAAAAAAATTTCGCGGCGTTGTAACCGGACCGTCTCCTCCGGCGAACTACTCATCGAGCCGCCGGAAAGCCTTCCACGGCCCTTCAATCGAACGGGAGACCACACCATGAAAACCCTGACCCTCGCCACCGCCGCCCTCGCCCTTGCCGCGATCACTGGTAGCGCCCTGGCCGACGACATGAACACCAAGGCCAGCAATGGCGCGGCCATGGAAAAATGCTACGGCGTCGCCATGGCCGGCAAGAACGACTGCAAGGCCGGCGCGGGCACCACCTGCGCAGGCAGCGCCAAGAAAGACTATGACGGCATGCACTGGAAGAACGTTCCGGCCGGCACCTGCACCACGATCAAGACGCCCCATGGCATGGGCTCGCTGACCCCGAGCAAAGCCTGAGCCAAGGCCGCCGACCATGAACGCACTCCACCAATCGGGCGCCGGGCTGGGGCTGAAGGGCGACCACTACGCCCAAGCCCTGGCCTGCTCCGCCCAAGGGCTCTGGTTCGAGGTACATCCGGAGAACTACATGGTCGGCGGCCCCCGCCTTGCCTGGCTGGAGCGGATCGCCGAACGGCATCCGCTATCGCTGCACGGGGTCGCGCTGTCCCTGGCGGCCGATGCTGAACCTGACGAGACGCACCTTCGGCAACTGCGCGCGCTGGTCGAGCACGTGCAACCGCAGTTGATCTCCGAGCACCTGGCCTGGTCGACCTGGCGCGGCCAGTACCTGCCGGATCTGCTGCCCTTCCCGCGCAGCCATGCCGCCCTGGCGCGCATCGGCGACAACATCCAGCGCACTCAGGAAGCCCTGGGCCGGCGCATCGCCATCGAGAACCCCAGCCACTATCTGCGCCTGGAGGGTCACGACTGGGACGAAATCGAATTCCTCACGGAGCTCGCGCTGCGCACCGGCTGCGGCCTGCTGCTCGATGTCAACAACGTGCACGTCAGCGCCCACAACCTCGGCTTCGATGCCAGGCGCTACCTAGACCGCTTCCCGGCGGCGGCCATCCTGGAGATCCACCTGGCCGGCCACAGCTGCGACGAGGGCGGCGAACTGCTGATCGACTCTCACGATGCTCCGGTCGCCGAACCGGTGTGGGCGCTCTATGAGCACCTGATCCAGCGTATCGGCCCAAGGCCGACACTGATCGAGCGCGACGACCATCTGCCTGCCTTCGACGAGTTGCTGGCCGAGCGCGAGCTCGCGCAAGCGATCCTCAACCTGGCGGAGATAAAGCCATGAAGACCTCACTCGGCACATTCCAGGATGCCTTCGTCGATGCCCTCTACCGGCGCCCTGCTCCGACGCTGCGAGGCATGACCACACAGGCGGCCTTCGAGGTGTATCGCAACACCGTGCTCAAGGGTTGTGTCGACGCATTGTGCGACAACTTCCCAACCGTCGAGCGCCTGGTCGGGACGGACTGGATTCGCTCGGCGGCGGCCATTCACGCTCGCGAGATGCCGCCAGACGACACACGCCTGATTCTCTACGGCGAGGGCTTTGCCGATTTCCTCGATGCTTTCGAACCCGCACGGGGACTGCCCTACCTTGGCGCCGTGGCGCGCCTGGACCGGTTATGGACAGAGGCCTTCGTTGCTCCTCAGGAAACGCAGCTCGACCTCGCCAGCCTCGCCGGCATGACCGCCTCGGATCTTGCCGCCGGCCACCTGGAACCACGCGCCTGTGTGCGCTGGTGCTGGTTCTCCGAGCAGCCGATCTACAGCATCTGGCGGTACAACCACGAGACCCTGCCGATTCCGGAGGAACTGCCCTGGCAAGGTGAAGGCGCACTGCTGGTCGGCCATGCCGAGGGCGTCGCCTGGCATGCGCTGGAAGCTGGAGGGTGCGCCTTCCTCGATGCTTGCGCGGCCGGCAACAACCTCGATCGGGCCTCGGCCCTGGCACTCCAGGTGCAGCCGGATCTCGACTTCCACGACCTGCTCGGCCGACTCCTTGGGGCCGGTGTTTTCCGCCCCATCAATCTCGCGTAAGGAGGTCATCATGGACATCGCTCGCACTACTCTCCTCCGCGGCAGCCTGCGCCAAGGCTGGAACCGCATTGCCGACCGCCTGCAGCAACTACTCGGCGACACTGCTCTCTGCCTGGTAGCGCGAGTCGGGATTGCCGCAACCTTCTTCCTCTCCGGACGAACCAAGGTCGAGGGTCTTCTGACCATCACCCCGAGCACCTATGAGCTGTTCCGTACCGAGTACATGCTGCCCCTGGTGCCGCCGCAGATCGCCGCCCACCTGGCGACCTATGCGGAGCACCTCTTCCCGCTGCTACTGGTCGTGGGCCTGTGTACCCGCCTTTCGGCCCTGGCATTGTTGGGAATGACCACGGTGATCGAGGTCTTCGTTTATCCAGACGCCTGGCCCACCCATCTGGTGTGGGCAGGCGTGCTGCTATTGCTGATCGGGCGAGGCGCAGGCAGTTGGTCGCTGGATCGTGCTCTGGGAATAAGGTGATGCAGCCTCCATTAGCAGCCAGACGCAGACATTTGATTACCTGAGCAAAAGCCTGTCGCCGCCAAGCCATCAAATTGACGGCTAACGCTCCCTCTCTAGAACAGATACTTGAACCCGACCATCGCATCGTAGCCGTGGCTATCGCCGTCGAAGGCTTCGCGGTAGCCGGCAGAGACGGTTAAGGTCACCTTCTCGCTGGCCTGATGGTCGATGCCCAGGTTGATCTCGCCCCAGGTGCCATCAATGTCCGCCTCGAACGGGATGTAGCCTGACTGCGACGAGAATTCGGTCTTCGGCTGGCCCTTGAACTCATGCCAGACGCTGGGGCGGACCCAGCCCTGGGTGCGGCGGCGGCTCTTGTCGCTTCCCTCGGCTTCCCAGTCCTTGGCTACGCGCACGCCGAGCCGGCCGATCAAAGATTCCACGTCGCGGAAGCGCACGTCGGCGCCGATGTCGTCGCTGTCGTCGAGGTCCACGTAGCTGTAGATCACCTGGGCCTGGGGCTCGATCCACAGATCCTTGTCCGCCTCGTAGGGGTAGCCGCCCTCCAGCGACCCGGTGTAGCCCCAACCCTTGGTCTTGAGCTTGGACAGTTCATTGGGGCGTGCCTCGATGTCGTACCGGCTGACCTGCAGGACGCCGTCCAGGTACCAACCTTCCTGACCGAAGTGGGTCCAGTAGCCGCCCAGGCTGTACGCCCGTAGCGTGTCGTCGCCGGCATTGCGGCCGGTGTAGTGGCTGACGCCAGCGTCCATGCTGCCGATGCCCAGGGAGAAACCGGCCTGATCGTGACTGCCATCGGCCCGCTCCTTCCGGTACAGGTCGGCGCCCACCTGGAAGGCAGTCAGGTCGTAGTTGTACTCCGGGGTGTTGCCGACTGCGTCCTTGCGGTCGCCGTCCTGCTTGCCGCTGCGGTAGATGACGCGCCCCCACCCCAGGGACGGCCCCAGGTGCTTTCATCCTCGGCGGGCGGTTGTTGCCACGCAGTCGGCCGCTCCTCGCCCACGCGCTCGTGGAGGGTATCGACCAGGGTGCGGTTATAGACCAGGGCCAGTGCAGGGAGCGCGCCATAAAGCGACACCTCGGGACGGAAGTTCGGTGTGCGCGGTTCCGGCGGAAGCGGCGGCCCCGGTGGACCGGGCGGGGCCGGCGGCGTGGGCTCGATATCCGAGCGCAGGTACCACGTCTGCGTTCCGCTGCCATCGGGCGCGCCGCGGTAGAGCTGGTATTCATAGGGGCCGGCCACGACCCGCCGGGCCAGGCTGAAGGCGTTGGCGTCGCTGGCGGCCACGGCGGTATCGAGCAGATTCACCACGGCGATGCCGTTGCCCTCGGTGAGGGCGCCCTGGCCTCCGACATTGTTCACCAGTAGGCCGGTGGCACCACCGCTGCCCGTGGCGGTGGAGTCCACCACCAGCATGTCCGAGCGGCTATTGGCGCCCCCTTCGTTGAGCTCGCTATTGAGCAGCAGGCGGCCACCGTTGGAGACGAACACACCGCCTCCGTTGCTGCCGGCAACCTGCGCGTTGCTGATGAGCAGCACGTTGCCCACCACACTGCCGCCGCCGGTCAGGTCGATCAGCCCGCTATGGGTAAAGGTGCCGACGCCCAGCAGTTGGCCTTGCACCGCCCCGTCCTGCACCGGGGCGTTGGCGCTCTGCCCCAGGGGCAGATAGGCGCCCGTCGCGTCGAAACTCTGGATGCCGCTGCCCGGCTGGGCCGCCAGCGTGAGGGTGCCGCTGTTGTCGATGCGGTTGCCGCTGGCGATGCCGAGATTGCTGACGGCCACCGCCCAGCTATCGCGGACGCCATCGCCATTGCTGTCGGCGAAGTTGCGCACGATCCAGCTGCCTTGGTTGGCGATGCTGACCTGGGAGGTTCCTGCATTGATCGAGCCGACGATCTCGCCGCCGTTATCGATGGTCACGGTGGCATCCGGCCCACTGGCATCGCCCAGGACAGCGTGGTCGCTCAGTGCGCCGATGGTGCCGGTATTGCTCAGCGCCTGGGTCTCGCCAGCCAGGGAGACACCGGTGCTCTGGCCCCAGCCGCCAAGGATGGCCGCGCTGTTGCTGACACTGACTGACCCTCCGACGGTAAGCGCGTCGATGCCCGAGGCGATGCTGCCATGGGTCGTGATGTTGCCGCTGTTCTGCACAATGATCCTGGCTGCACCGGAGGCCTGCGCCAGGATCCCCTGGCTGTTAGTATCGCCCTAGGTAGTGATCGCCCCGCGGTTGATGATCGTCTGGTTGGCCGTCACAGTCAGGGCGCGGATTCCGCGCTGCCGGTTGCCTCTGGCGACCAGCTCGCCACTGTTGTCGATCGTCGCGCCGCCTGCGCCCGTACCGGACTTGTAGGTGGTATTGGCGAGGATTGCCGCACCGGTACCATTCACATCAATGCGCGGGCCCGTGTAGGTGATGCTGACGTCCTGTCCTCCGGTCTCGGCGCGTAATCCGTAGGCATCGATCCCCGTCCCTTCCCCACCAGCGCCTTCGGAATGTGTGTTGATGGTCCCGCCGGAGCTAACCGTTGCCTTCCCTGCCAGCGAGGTTACGTAGATGCCGTGGGCTTGTGTGCTGAGGGTTTCCAGTTTGTTGCCGGTGTAGTTCACCGTCGCATCACCATCGGCTGAGTCGAGACGAATGGCGCTCGCTCCGGGTCCGCTCGTGACGATGTCCCCGCTGTAGTCCACCGTTCCGTTCTGCGCCGCGGTGATGATGATGCCATTGGCCCGCGTGGAATCCGGCCCGTTTCTGACGGTGATGTTGCCGCTGCCGGTCAGGCTGAAATTGCCCGTGCCGCGCTTGATCACGTAGATCCCGCGCGAACCCACCGGGTCGGTGGCATTGCCGACCACCAAGTCGCCATAGTTCTGGATGCTGATGTCCCCGGTCGCCCCGATGTTGTCGTTCACGTAGATAGCGTGGGCGTTATCACCAGTCGTCGTGATATCGCCGCTGTTGACGATATGAATGCTGCCGGTGGTGGAGATGGGGCGGATGCCGAAGCCGTTCTGTCCATCGGTGGTAATGCTGCCGGTGTTGGTGAGATTGGTCGTGCCCGTGCCGCCCTCGGTGAATATGCCGAAAGCGTTCAACCCCATGCCACGAATAGTCGCAGCGTTGCTCACTGTTGTGTTGCCGCTGATGGCTCGGGTATGCAGCCCCGCATGGTTGCCAGTGCCAGCTTGGGGATCGTTCTCGTCATCGATGTTCGGGTCGCCGCCGGACAAGGGATCGTTGTTATCGACCGTCAAACTTACCCCCGCACCCACTGTGGCGGTTACGTTCCCACCAAGGGCTCCCTTGAGCCAGATGTTGTTGCCGCCGTAAGTGAGGATGCTGCCAGTACCAGCATGCTGGAACACGATGTCTCCACCGCCAGAGGCATTCACGTCAATACCGTCGCGCTCCGTAACAACCGCGCGATTATTGATGTTCACCTCGGTACCGGCACCGACCAGCACTGTCGATGCTCCAGCGTTGGTATTGATGGCGGCTACAGCGTCCAGGCCGCTGCCTCCCGACTGGATGAGGTTGCTACCACTCTGGAAGTTGATGAGGGCTGCACCAGGCCCTGAGACGCCGCCCAGGATCTGAGCCTGTACGGCACTTACCGCGGTGGGCGGCGTGCTTTGCACTCTGGTGCTGTTGAGCAGGATGCTCGAGCTCGCGTTTGTGGATCGGACTAGCAGTGCGTTGCCTGCTGTCGTAGTCACCTGGGTGCCGGCCAGCGTCGTGATGTCGGCCGCGACTCCGCTCGCCGGAGTACAAGTCTGGGTTGTCGTATACGTGCCGCTTTGCTGCCCACAGACCGCATGGGCAGTCTCCGGCAGCATCACCAGGGCAAACGTGTTGGCTATGGCAACGCCCAGCGCGGATCTGGTTGAAGCGGGCTTGGAGCGCCGCGTGAATGGCGGGAGCATGGCGAACCTCCTTGTTGCAGTTACATCCGTGGCAGTTTCTTTGCCTCGGCGGCACGCCGTACTCCTTCCCTCGTCGTGAACTTCTGCCGGCTGACACTTGTATGCGAAATGTAGTTCATGGCGTCAAAATCGCTATCGATGAAGCGCAGATATTGGAGGCTCGAATTGCAGCGCACGACGACTGCCATGGCTCGGCACCTGCCCCTCCTCAGCGGCGGCAAGCGGCCAGAGGCAGAGACTCAGCAAGCGCCCTGACCACCTCTGGCCTCTGAAAATACTCAGTTGTCGTACCATTGAGGCGTCGAGTGCTCTTTACCCATGCCGACCAGAACGACTCTTCCAAGAGATAGTGGGCTCTGCCGAAAGGTACTGAGCGGCCACACTGAGATTCGTCGAAATGTACGCTATGAGCCGGCAGTTGCAGTCGACAAGCGACTGCGTTCCCTGTACGCCTGCACCACGATGCCGTTCAGTCCAGTAGAGCCGTTGTGCGCGGGACGTCGGGCAGACGGTTACGCTGGCCAATTCCAGTCCATGTTCCAGTGCCACAATGACTGCACATCACCGGTGCGGCTATCCACGAACAGCGATCTCGATTCGCTGATCGATCTGGAAGCAATCGCCCAGCAGGAACTGAGGCGCGGAGAGCTCATCACACAGGCGATCCCGGTCGGACAATGCTGGGGCGCAACGGTTGTGCAAGCCGCCGCACGCACTGGCCGTGCATAGCCCAGGTCTCCTGAAGTCCGCTATGGATCGAAAGCCCCCCGAAGATCGGATATCGTCCTCCGGTAATCCAAACGACCGCAGAGGCGGACTCCCCATGAACATCGTCATCCCCGATGACTACCAGAACGCGATCCGGACACTCGATTGCTACAGCCAGCTGGCCGGGCACAATGTGCGCGTGCTGCATGACCTGGGGCCCGCTTCGGCGGACGAGTTGGCAGCGCGCTTTGCCGATGCCGACGCGCTGGTGCTCACCCGCGAGCGCACCCGCATCAACGCTGCGCTGCTCGACAGGCTGCCCCGGCTCAAGCTGATCAGCCAGACCGGCAAGGTGTCCGGCCACCTCGACCTGGACGCCTGCACCGAGCGCGGCATCGTGGTGACCGAGGGCCGGGGCTCGCCCGTGGCGCCCGCCGAACTGGCCTGGGCACTTATTCTCACGGCACGCCGGCAACTCGTTCCTGCCATCGAAGCCTTCAAGGCCGGGCAATGGCAGGTCAACCTGGGCCACGCGCTGGCCGGGCAAACGCTGGGCATCTGGGGCTACGGCAAGATCGGCCAGCGCCTGGCGCGCTATGCCCAGGCGTTCGACATGCCGGTGCTGGTCTGGGGCAGCGACAACAGCCGGGCCGCCGCCATCGCCGACGGTCATCAGGCGGCAGCTTCGCGCGCGGCCCTCTTCGCCGAGGCGGATATCCTCAGCCTCAACCTGCGCCTGTCCGAAAGCACTCGCCATGGCGTCACCTTCGCGGACCTCGCGGGCATGAAGCCCAGCGCCCTGCTGGTGAACATCAGCCGCGCCGAGCTCATCGCCCCCGGCGCGCTGTTGCAGGCCCTGGACGCCGGTCGGCCAGGCTACGCGGCCGTGGACGTCTTCGAGCAGGAGCCGCTGCTCGCCGACGATAATGACCTGCTGAAGCATCCCCGCGCGCTCTGCACCCCGCACCTGGGGTACGTGGAGAAGAACGGCTACGAGCTGTACTTCGGCGATGCCTTCGACAACGTGGTGGCGTTCTTCGGCGGAGCACCGAAGAACGTGGCGAATCCGCAGGCCCTGGCGAACAGGCGGGCGGACAACTCCTAGCGAAGACTGTTTCGCCCGCGCACTGCAGTGCCAGGTAGCAATGCAGGCAGCTGAAAGGCGCCGCTGACAGATGGAAAAACGTCGGTGCGCCGCCTTCCCAAGCGCCACGGGCACCCGGCAAGATAGACGCATTCGCCGCCGATTTTCGGTGGCCCTCTTCTGCCTTGTGCCACCGGAGTCGAATGCAACCGCGCGACCTTGCCGCCTATCTGTTCCTTGCGATCGGCTGGGGGCTGTCCTTTCTCGTGCTGCTCAAGGCCATCGCCGGGTTCGGCTGGGTTGGCGCAGTCAGCTTCCGCGCGCTGATCGCCAGCTTCACGTTGTTCGCGGTGGCCAAACTATCCGGGCGCCGGCTGAATTTCGAAGGGCTGTGGAAGCCACTCTGCGTGGTCGGCGCCACCACGGTGGCCGGCCAACTGATCGGCATGACCTACGCCACCCCGCGCATCGGCACGGCCATGGCGGCGATCTTCGTCGCCGGCATTCCGCTGTTCTCCATGCTCATCGGCCGCCTCTGGGGCTTGGAGCGCATCACCTGGAGCGGCCTTGGCGGGCTGGTGCTGGGCTTCTGCGGGATGGTGCTGCTGGTGGGCTTTCCGGCGGTGCCGATCACCCACGAGTTCATCCTCGGCAGCGCGGCCTCGGTGTTCGGCGCGGTGTGCGCGGCCTTCGGCAGCAACTACGCGAGCCTCAAACTGCGCACCGCCGGCCCCTGGGAAGTGACCTGCGGCGCCTTCCTGATCGGCGGGCTGATAACCCTGCCGCTGTTGATCTGGGTGCCGGTGCCGGGCACGCCACAGCCCGTCGACTTCCTCTTCCTGCTGCTGTGCGGCTGCGTGCTCAGCGCAGTGAACTATGTCGTGTACTTCCAGCTCGTCGCGCGTATCGGCGCCACGAAAACCATCAGCGTGGAATTCGTCGTCACCGTGGTCGCCGTGCTGGTGGGTGCGCTGGTGCTGAGCGAAAGCCTGTCGCTGATGCAGGGCGTAGGCGCGCTGATCATCCTGCTCGGCTGCGCCCTGGTGCTCGGCCTCGTGCCGGGCACCAGGGCACGCGCGGTCAGTTGACCGCCTGCACCGGGACGGCGTCTGGCGCGGCGTCGTCGCGGTCGATCACTTCCATGGGCAGGCGCGAGGTTTCCCGCAGCAGCCAGGAGCACACCGCCACCAACAAGAGCGCCGCCGCGCCGTAGAGCGCCACGCCGAACGGGTTGCGCTCGGTGGCGATGAGAATGGCGGTGGCGATGCTCGACGCCGTGCCGCCGCCCAGTGCCGCGCCGATCTGGTAGCTGAACGAGATGCCCGAGTAGCGCATTTCCCGCGGGAACTGCTCGGCGAGGAAGGCCGGGATCGGCCCCTGGGTCGCGCCCATGAAGAAGCCCACGGCGACATAGGCCAGCAGCGCCAGCGGCAGGTTGTGCAGGCCGATCAGCGGGAAGAAGGCGAACAGCCCGAGCGCCATGATGGCCGCCCCGAAGATCATCACCACGCGCCGGCCGAAACGGTCCGACAGGTGCCCGAAGAACGGCGCGGAGGCGACGATGGCCACCGACAGCGAGAAGTCGAACAGCAAGGCATGGCTGCTGCTGTAGCCGATATCGGTCGCGTAGGCGAGGAAGAAGGTGCTGCCGATATAGGCAATGGTGACGTAGCCGAAGGCGATGCCGATGCACAGCAACAGCTCGCGCGGGCGACGGCGAAAGGCCTCCATCAGCGGCATGCGCGCCTCGGCTTGCGGCGCGACCTTGGGCTGCGGCGTAGTGTTCTGCAGGCGCGCATAGAGGCCAACCAGCACCAGCAGGCCGCCGAGCCAGAACGGGATGCGCCAGGCGATGCCGGAGAGGTCGTCGTCGAAGGCGAAGCTGACGATGGCGAACACCGCCGAACCGAAGATCCCGCCGATGCCGATGCCCATGCTCGTGAAGCTGCCCCACAGGCCACGGCGCCCCTTGGGCGCGACCTCGATGCCGAACAGCGCTGCCCCGCCCCACTCGCCGCCGGCGGCGAAACCCTGCACCAGGCGCAGCAGCACCAGCAGAACGGGCGCGGCCGCGCCGATGCTGGCGTGGGTCGGCAGGAAGCCGATCAGCAGGGTGCTCAGGCCCATCAGCACGAGGGTGGCGACCAGCGCCTTCTGCCGACCGTAGCGGTCCCCCAGGTGGCCGAACACAACGCCGCCCAGCGGGCGGGCGAAGAAGCCGGCGCCGAACGCCGCGAAGGCGACCAGCACGGCGGTCAGGCGATCCATGCCGGGGAAGAACAGCTGCGGGAAGATCAGTGCGGCGGCGTAGCCGTAGATGACGAAATCGTAGAACTCCAGCGCGGTGCCCATGCCGGAGACGCAGAAGGTGCGAAAGGCCGAGCGCGAGCCGGGAGCTGCGGGCGTGTGGTCGATCATGGCGGTTCACTCTTGTTTTTGTGGCAACACGAAACCCGCGCGGCGGCCGGCGGGCCGTCACGGGGCGTTGGTTTGGCAAGTGGTGATACGTAGGGCGCACAATCCAAAACGGGTTATCCGCCGGTAGCTCGGCGGCGGATAACGCTGGCGCGTTATGCGCCCTACGACGGGAGGAGGAGCGTCAGAACCGCAGGAACCCCTCATCCGCCAGCTTCTTCGGCGTGCCGGCCACGTACTCCAGCGCGCAGCCAGTGGTATCCAGGCCGATGCTCAGCAAGGTTTCCCAGCGTTCGGTGTCCGGTTCGGACATGTCCGGGTGGAAGCACACCACCGCCTGGTCGCCGTCTGCGCCGCAGAAGGCATCGGCGCACTCGCGCAGGGCCTTGCCAGTCATGCCGGCAGTGCCGGCCTTGAGGTGCTCCAGGCGCGCGTAGGTGGTGGACACGTCGGCCGTGCGCTCACCCCAGCTCAGTTCGCCGTCGAGGAAGTGGTTGGTGTGCAGCAGCCAGCCATCCTCGCGCGGCACCACCACGGCGGTGTGCGCCGGGCTCATCTCGATGCTGGCGGCACGGGCACGCACGTCATTGCGGGTGAAGACGGTCAGCACGGTGGACGCACTGACCCGCGCCGAGCGCGCCATGTCGATGGCTTCGGTAACGCTGGTGGCTTCTTCCAGCACGCGGCGGGCGATGGCATGCACCGGCACGCCGGCGCTGCCGTCGTCACTGGCGTGGTGCAGGATGTTGAAGTGCACGCCAAGCCCTGCGCTGTTCACGCCGATCTTGCCGAGCATGCCGAACTCGGTGAACAGCTTGGCGGTCAGGCCGGTGCTGCCGGTGAAGCCCAGCAGCAGGCCGTGGGGCACCAGGCTGTCGTGCCAGTCCCAGGTCTGCAGGCTGCGCGGAGCGGCCGCACCCGCCGGAGCGTAGACGGAGGTGGAGCATTCGCCTTCCACCGGTTGCTCGGGCATGACCGCGAGAACTTCGGTGCGCGCGTTCAGCGCCGCCAGCTGCCACAGCGGCAGGCCGACGCCCAGGGCCAGGCCTTCGACTTCCTTCGCCAGGGCCGGACACCAGTCGGCCAGCGCCGCGAGGCTGGCTTCGCCGATGGCGCGCGCCTTGTCGCTCTCCACGCCGACGCGCGGGAAGAAGTCTAGGTACAGCGCCACGGTCTGGCGGATCTGCTCGGCGAAGGTTTCGCCGATCTGCCGGCCACGCTGCAGCGGGTCGCGGATGTCGGTGGTGAAGGTGTGAAGAATCACGGCAAGGCTCCTGCAATTGCTTTTTGAACGAGGCCGGAGCGCCGGAGCGCTCCGGGTGAATCAGAGTTTATCGCTTGGTCGACTATAGACTTCGCGGCCGGCGAACCAGGTCTTGAGAACCCGGGTATCACGCAGTGCTTCGGGCTTGACCGTGAACACGTCGCGGTCGAGCAGGATCAGGTCGGCCTGCTTGCCCGGCTTGAGCGAACCGATGCTCTGTTCCAGGCGCAGGGTGCGCGCGGCATTGAGGGTGTAGGCCTGGAACATGGTCTGCCGATCGATGTCCTCCGCGGCGTTGAGCACGCCCTTAGGGCCGACGCGCTGGATCGCCTGGTAGATGGCCTTCCACGGATCGGGCGTGGTGATTGGCCAGTCGCTGGCGCCGGAAAGGGTCGCGCCGTTCTTCAGCAGCGAGCGCGCCGGGTACATGTGCAGGAAGGCCATGGCACTGACGTAGGGCTTGACCAGGTCGACGCTGTTCTCGTCGGCCGCAGCCCAGTACAGCTGCATGGCGGCAATCACGTCGAGCGCCTTGAAGCGCGGGAAGTCCCTGGGGTTGACCATCTGCAGGTGGGTGATCGAATGCGGGATGCCGCTGTGGCGATCCTTGCGCGCCTGCTCGATGCCGTTGAGCGATTCGCGCACCGCACGGTCGCCGATGGCGTGGATGTGCACCAGCCAGCCGCGGGCGTCGGCGGCGCTGACCAGCTCGCCGAAATGCTTCGGGTCGATCAGCAGTTCGCCGTACTTCTTCGAGTTGCTGTAGGGCTCCAGCATCGCTGCGCTCTGCGCCGGCACTTCGGCCACGCCGTCGGCGAAGACCTTGATGCCCGGCAGGGTCAGGTTCTCCACGCCGATGAACTGCTGGCGCACCTTGTCCAGTTCGTCGAGGTCGGCAGGGGTCGCCTTGGAGTCGGCCATCAGCAGGGCCGCGACGTGAGCGGTCAGCCCGCCCTCTTCCGCCAGCATCTTGTAGGCGGGCAGCACGCCGACGGAATCGTTGTGGATGTCGCCGCCGGGGTTCTCGTTCGCCAGGGGCTCCATCCACGCGGTGATGCCCAGCTCGTGATAGTAGCTCTGCGCACCCTTCAGGGCCTTGAGCAGTTCGTCGTTGCTCGCCAGCGGCAGCAGCGCCTGCACCGGATAGAGGCCGGCATCCACCAGGAAGCCGTTAGGCTTGCCGTCGGCGTCATGGCCGATGGTGGCCTGCTCCTCGCCCTGCAGCGATTTGACCTTGGCGGCGTCGATCCCGGCGAGGTCGAGCATCGCCTGATTGGCCCAGCCGGTGTGGTAGTCGCCGCCGGCCAGGAGGATCGGCTGCTTCGCCCATTCTCCCTGGTTGAAGCGCTGCTGCAATTCGCCGAGCTCGTCCCAGTAAGCCGTGGGCACGCCACCGACATAGAGGAATCGCCCGCGCCGCGCACGGCCTTCGTCACGCCACTGGCGCAGCTTGCCCTCGAATTCGGCGAGGGGCAGGTCCTGGTTGTCCAGGTTGGCCTGGAGCATCTGCAGGCCGCCCTTGACTAGATGGGTGTGGGCGTCGATGAAACCGGGCATCAGCACCTGGCCGTGCAGGTCGATGACTTTCGTTGCCGGCTGCTGGAGCTTGAGGATCTGCGCGTCGGTGCCGACGGCGAGGATGCGACCGTTCTCCACCGCCACCGCCTGCTGCAGCGCCTGGCCGGGTTCGGCGGTGTAGATCTTGCCGCCGTGGAAGATGAGGTCGGTGGCGGCCATAGTTTCCATCGAGGAAAAAGCGCAAGCCGCCGACACCAGCGCCGGAATCAGTAGTTTCATCGCAGAGCCTTCGTTATTGTTGATCTGTGACGAAGGTTAAGCAAAAGCCACGGCGGCTTTAACACTGACTTCCCGCACAACTTCTGTTCCTGCCAGGAAGCAATCCATGGACAAGATGACCGCCCTCACCATGTTCGTCGCCACCGCCGACCACGGCGGGTTCAGCCGCGCCGCCGAACAACTGGGCAAGACGCCATCAGCGATCACCAAGGGCGTGGCGCAGTTGGAGGCCGACCTGGGCCAGCGCCTGTTCGAGCGCACCACAAGGCGCATGGCGCTGACCGAAGCCGGGCACATCTACCTGGAAGGCGCGCGCTCGGCGCTGATGCAACTGCAGCGCGCCAGCGAGGAAGTCGAGCAATTGCAGACCGAGCTGCGCGGCAGCCTGCGCATCGTCTCGCCACCCTCCTTCGCCCCGGCCTTTTTCAACGCGGTGTGCTGCCGCTTCCTCCGCGAGCACCCGCAGGTGCGCCTGGAGGTAGACCTGCTGGACGAGTTCGTCGACCTGGTGGAAGGCGGCTACGACATCGCCCTGCGCGACGGCCCCATCGACCTGCCGGACGTGATCGCCCAGCCGCTGCTCGAAAACCGCCTGATGCTCTGCGCCAGCCCCAAATACCTCGCGGAAAAGGGCCTGGACGTGATGCTGGAGAACTACGAGCAGCACGACTGGCTGATCTTCCGCCACCCGCTGCTGAACCGGAATTTCTGGTGGGTGCAGAGGGACGGCGAACGCATCCGCATCCGCCAGCCGGTGCCGCGCATCGCCAGCGACAACTACGACTTCCTGCTCTCGTGCCTGCTCGACGGCCAGGGGCTGCAGTTCCTCCCGCAATGGAGCGCACTGCCCTACCTGGAAAGCGGCGAACTGGTGGAACAGCTCCCCGACTGCTGGCGCGACCAGAGCGCGTTCGGTCCCTGGGTGCATGTGCTCTACCTGCCGCACCGGCGTAGCACGCGCAAGGTGCGGGTGTTCATCGACTACCTGCGCGAGCATTTGCAGGGGAAGGGGTTGGTCTGAGCCGGAGCGACGGCATTCCCCTGTAGGAGCGCGCCCTGCGCGCGATCGCGGGCATGGCGCGCTCCTACAAGGGAATGCCGGCGTAGGGCGAATAACCCGGAACGGGTTATTCGCCCCCCTCACATCACTTGATGTACCAACCCCACGGCTGGTCGCTGAGGTACTCGGTGACCTGCTTGGTCTCCAGGTAGTTGTCCAGCCCCCATACGCCCAGCTCACGGCCGATGCCGCTCTGCTTGTAGCCGCCCCAGGGCGCCTGGGTGAAGGTCGGCTGGGAGCAGTTGACCCAGACGATACCGGCGCGCAGGCCGCGGCTCACGCGCTGGCAACGCGACGGATCGGCAGACATCACCGCTGCCGCCAGGCCGAACTGGCTGTCGTTGGCCAGGCGCAGCGCCTCGGCTTCGTCCTTGAAACGACGCACGGCAAGCACTGGGCCGAAGATTTCCTCGCGCCACACAGCGCTCTCCAGCGGCGCGTCGATGAACACGGTCGGCTCGACGAACCAGCCTTTCTCTCGATGGGCCGGACGCTTGCCGCCAGTGACCAGCTTCGCCCCATCGCGCACACCGGCCTCGATGGCCTGCAACACCTTGGCGTGCTGGCCGGCGCTGACCAGCGGGCCGAGCAGCACGCCCGGCTCAAGGCCGTTGCCGATGGTGATGCGGCGGGTTTCTTCCACCAGGCGCTCGATCAGCCGGTCATGCAGCCCGTCCTGCACCAGCAGGCGCGACGTGGCGCTGCACACCTGGCCCTGGTTCCAGAAGATGCCGAACAGGATCCACTCCACGGCTGCCTCGACATCCGCGTCATCGAAGACGATGAACGCCGATTTGCCGCCCAGCTCCAGGCTGACGTTCTTGATGTCCTGGGCCGCCGCCTGCATGATCGCGCGCCCGGTCGGCACGCTGCCGGTGAAGGCCAGCTTGTCCACGCCCGGATGCGCCGAGAGCGGCGAACCGGCGTCACGGCCCAGGCCGGTGACCACGTTGAGCACGCCCTTGGGCAGGCCCACGGCATCGGCGGCTGCCGCCAGCTCCAGGGAAGTCAGCGGGGTCAGCTCCGAAGGCTTGAGCACGGCGGTACAACCGGCGGCCAGCGCCGGCGCGACCTTCCACGAAGCCATCAGCAGCGGGTAGTTCCAGGGGATGATCTGCCCCGCCACGCCGACCGGCTCGCGCAGCACGCGGCAGGCGAAACGCTCGTCGGGCAGCGCGACCACTTCGCCCTCGTCATTCAGCCCTTCGGCCAGCTCGGCGTAGTAGTCGAAACAGCCGATGGCGTCGTCGATATCCCACTGCGCCTCGGGCAGCGGCTTGCCGTTGTCCTGCACTTCCAGGCGGGCCAGGTCTTCGCGGCGGCCACGCAGGTTGTCGGCGATGGCGCGCAGGTAGCCGGCGCGTTCCTTGCCGCTGCTGCGACCCCACTCCCCCTCATCGAAAGCCCGACGCGCGGCCAGCACGGCGCGGTCCACGTCCTCGCCGGTGGCAGCGGCGACTACGGTCAGTATGGCTTCGCTGGAGGGTTCGTACACCTCGAAGCGGCCGCCTTGTGCGGGTGCCTGCCACTGGCCGTCGATATAGAGCTGGTCGCGCATGCGAAGGTCTCCTGAGCTTGTTTGAATGCTTGTCGGCCGAGCATAGGGAAATGGGCACGGGGTTGATAACGCGCGCGCCGTGCATGCGGGCACGCGCGGAACTCCTCGCTGGAGCAACTGGCCTCTCTGGAAAATTCGGCGTTGTGCTGCCCCTCACCCCAGCCCTCTCCCTCAGGGAGAGGGGGAAAATCATGCCGGCTGATAGCAAAGACTCCACCTGGCCGGTCGGTCCCCTCTCCCTTTGGAGCGGGGCGCGCAGCCAGGGCTAGGCCGAGGGCCGATCCGAGCGCAGAAGTTTCATGCAGGAGCGAGCTTGCTCGCGAACCGCCCGGCACTGGAGTCGCCGGAAACACGTTCGCGAGCAAGGACTAGGCGTCCCCCTCGGTCCTACGAAAACATCACGCCCGCTGCTGTTCCAGATAAGCCTTCGGCGACAACCCCGTCTCTTCGCGGAAGCAGCGGTAGAAGGTCGACAGCGAACGGAACCCCGCTGCCCGCGCCAGTTCATCAATGCGCGTGACGCTGGTGGCGCCGTCGAGCTGGCCGAGCAGGTGGCGCAGGCGCAGCTGGTTCAGGTACTGGTAGAAGCTCAGCCCCAGCACCTGGTTGAGGAAATAGGAAATCTGGTTCCGCGTGTAGCCGGTGGCCGCCGCGACCTGGGGCATGTCCAGGTCGGGGTTGAGGAAGGGCCGGGTCTGCTGAAAGTACTGCTGGATATCGCCGCCGAGCAGGCTCAATTGCCGCGCGGAAAGCCCCAGGCGGCTGTCGGCCATGCGTGGTTGCGGCTCGCTGGCGACTTTTTCCGGCTGGCCGACCAGCGCGGCGTGCTCGTTGACGCGGATGATCCGCCCGTCACGCACGGTGTAGGCCTCGGTGGCGCGGAAGGACACCAGCCCCTGGGTGCCACGCAGGGTCACCTGGTACTGCAGGAAGGCGGTGTCGCCGTCCACCCGCAGGCGGTCGGCGTAGACCTGCGACTCATCCCCTGCTGCGGGCATGCTGGTCTGCAGGTAATCGCGCAGTTCGTGCGGCGCGATCCGACGGCCTTGGAAGAAATCGTTGTACTCCACCTGCGGGTCGAACAGCGCCATCAGCGCCTCGATGTCACGACGACGCCAGGCCTGGTGATAATTCATGACCACCGCGTGGGTAACGGCGCTCGCCGGGTCGGGCTGGTAGGTCGTGTCTTCGAGCGTGGCGCTCCAGCCCTGTTGTTCACTCATCGCTTTCCCCTGCCGGTCTTGGCCGGCTTCTACTGCTCCGGGCGTGCCCGCAAAGAGCGGCTAGCCGTATGCCTGGGCACCCCGGAGCGATTACAAAACTCGGACACGGCCCGAAGACCACTTTTTCTTCCGACATTCTGCCGGAGTTTTCCGATGACATCCGCCCTTCTTGCGCACGCCACTCCCCGACCTTTCTGGCTCGACACTCTCGATCCCGCTCCCGCCGCACCGGCGCTGGAAGCGGATCGCCGCTTCGACCTGGTGGTGGTCGGCGGCGGCTTCACCGGTCTCTGGACCGCCCTGCACGCCCGCCTGCGCTGGCCCGGCGCGAGCATCGCGGTGGTCGAGGCGCGTCGCTGCGGTGGCGAGGCGAGCGGGCGCAACGGTGGCTTCTGCGCGCCGAGTATTTCCCACGGCGTAGGCAATGCCCTGCGCCGCTGGCCGGAAGAAGCCGAAACCCTGGTACGCCTGGGCCGTCAGAACCTCGACGAGTTCGAGGCGGACCTGAAGCGCTTCGGCATGAACGTGGAGTTCGAGCGTCGCGGCAAGCTCAGCGTCGCCATGCAGCCCTGGCAGGTCGAAGGCCTGCGCGGCATGCAGAGCAACTACCAGCGTTTCGGCATCGACTGCGAGTGGCTCGAAGGCGCGGAACTGGCGCAGAAACTCGACTCGCCGATGTACAAGGCCGGCGTTTTCGAACCCAACTACGCACTGCTCAACCCGGCGAAGATGGCCGCCGAGCTGCGCCGGGTATGCCTGGACCAAGGCATCGAGCTGTTCGAGAACACCCCGGTGCACGAGCTGCACCAGCGCGGCGACCGCCTGATGCTGCGCTGCGATCGTGGCGAGCTGGAGGCCGGTCAGATCGCCCTGGCCACCAACATCGCCCCGCCGCTGCTCGGCCACCTGAACTCCAGCGTGATCCCCGTGTACGACTACTCGCTGGTCACCCAGCCGCTCACCGAAGACCAGCTGAGCGCCATCGGCTGGGTCGACCGCTACGGCATCGCCGATGCCGGCAACCAGTTTCACTACCTGCGCAAGACCGCCGACAACCGCATCCTCTGGGCCGGCTTCGACGCCATCTATCACTTCGGCAGCCGCCGCGACGAGGCCCTGACCCAGCGCCCGGAAAGCTTCCAGCGCCTGGCCGAGCAGTTCCGCGAGGCCTTCCCGCAGCTCGGTCCGGTCGAGTTCAGCCATGCCTGGGGCGGCATTATCGACACCTCGGCGCGCACCACGCTGTTCACCGGCTGCGTGCTCGGCGGGCGCGTCGCCTATGCGCTGGGCTTCACCGGCCAGGGCGTGGCGGCCAGCCGCTTCGCTGCGCTGAACATGCTCGACCAACTGGGCGGCGAAAGCACTGAGCGCACCCAACTGCGCATGACCTCGCAGAAGCCCTTCCCCTTCCCGCCCGAGCCGCTGCGCTACCTCGGAGTACGCCTGGCCCAGCGCTCGCTGGCCAAGGAAGACCGCACCGGCCGCCGCGACCTGCTGCTCAAGACCTTCGATGCCTTCGGCGTCGGTTTCGATTCCTGATGGAGAACCTCATGTCCACCCTGCCCCGCCACGTCATCGACTTCGCCAACCCCGAACTCGCCCCGCAGGAGCGCGAGATCAACGATCCGGCGATCGTCGATGCGCCGTACCAGAGCCGCAGCTGGCGGCACTTCAGCGCTCCGGAAAAGAACGCCATTGCCGGCATCTGGGAAGCCGGCGTGCACCTGGAGCGCTGCGAGTGCGACTACGACGAGCTGTGCCACATCCTCGAAGGCACTGTGCGCCTGACCGACGCCGATGGCGTGGCGAAGACCTTCGGGCCGGGGGATTCCTTCGTGGTCGCGGCGGGTTTCAAGGGAACCTGGGAAAACCTCACGCCGGTGCGCAAGGTGTATTTCATTCTCGGTTGAGTTCGGCGTTGCAGGTGTTCGCGAGCAAGCTCGCTCCCACAAGGGGTGCCACACGCTCTGCGTAGGAGCGAGCTTGCTCGCGAATCTGCGGACCTGCACCCTGACCTGGAACGCCGGTAAGCCGTACGTCCCCCCAAGCTCCACAACCGCTTGAAAGGGCTATAACTAGCGAAACGAAACGGCAGGTCGCCCAGGATCAACCCTGTGACGACAGCCCCTGATGGCCCTTTCCCTTTACCCGGATCAGGCTTCCCCAGCCTGATCGGCGCCCGCGGCGCGGAGCGGTTTGATGAGTTCCAGAACCTGGCGATGGGCTCGCAGGAGCCTTCCTGGCTGCATCGGACTGGCACTGCTGGTCGCACCGCTTTACTCCAATGCCCTTTACCGTTGCCAGGCCCGGGACGGCACCGTCAGCCACAGCAGCCATGCCATCGCCGGTGCCCACTGCACGCTTCAGAACGGCAAGACAAGCCAGACCAGCAAGTCGGGCGCGACTGCCGGCGCCAGGTCGAAGGCCGCGCCAGCCTCCGAGCGCGGGGACAAGCCGGGCGCAGGGCGGGTTCGGGTGTACACCTTCGTCCACAAGGGTGTTCGGCAGTATGTGAGCCGCCGCCCGGTCGGGATCTCGGCGCGGGTCGATGTGATCGATGTGTATTACATCAAGGGCTGCTATTTGTGCATGGCACCGAAGGACTTCAACGTCGCCAATCTGCGCCTGGACACTCGCTCCTACCGACGGGAAATCGAGTCGGCCTCGACCCGTTACGGCGTCGACCAGGCATTGGTCCGCGCGGTGATCCATGCCGAATCGGCGTTCCAGCCCAATGCGATTTCCATCGCCGGCGCCCAGGGGCTGATGCAGTTGATGCCCGACACCGCCGAGCGCTTCAATGTCAGCAACCCCTTCGATGCGCGGCAGAACATTCGTGGCGGCGTGCGCTACCTGGCCTGGCTGCTCAAGCGTTTCAACGGCAATCAGCGGCTGGCGCTGGCGAGCTACAACGCCGGTGAAATGACCGTCGACAAGTACAACGGGATACCGCCCTACAGCGAGACGCAAACCTACGTCGCCCGCGTACAGTCGCTGACCGAGCGCTATCGCGATCATCGCTGAAGTTACTGGTGCGGCAAACCGCATTTGAAGGAACGTAGGGCGCATCACCTGGAACAGGTTATCCGCCGGGCCGTCCACGGCGGATAACGCTGGCGCGTCATGCGCCCTACGCAAGCGATGAATCCGGCACGAACGGATCGCGCCGCAGGCTCAGCCGAACTTCCACCCCGCCGTCGCCAGCCGCGTGTCCAGCGCGGCGAGATCGGCTTCCACTCGCGCCGCCGGTTCCGGCATGTAGGCCAGCGGATCAGGCAGCGTCGACGGCTGGCCGAGGAAGCCTTCCGTTGCGGCATGCAGGCAGTACGCGCTGTAGGCCGGGTTGTAGCCGCCTTCCTGCACTACCAGCAGGCGTCCCTGGCAGAGTTCGTCGGCCAGCGCGCGGGCGCGGCGGGCCAGGCGATTGAAGCCCTGCATGGTCACCAGCTGGCGGCCGTTAGGGTCGAACTGCGAGGCGTCCAGACCGTTGGCGATGACCAGCAGGTCCGGTTTGAAAGCCCGCAGCGCCGGCTCGACGAAGCGGCTGAAGACCATCTCGTAGAACTGGTCGCCCGAGCCCATGGGCAGCGGCAGGTTGAGGTTGCTGCCCAGTCCCGCGCCGTAGCCGCGCTCGTCGGCCGCACCACTCTGCGGGTGGCTCGGCCCCCAGGCGCCGTGGTCCATGTGCAGGGACACGGTGAATACCGAAGGATCGTCGTAGAAACCTTCCTGGGTGCCGTTGCCGTGGTGCACGTCCCAGTCGACGATGGCCACCCGCTCCAGCCCCGCCGCCTGCGCGGCGCGCGCGGCAACCCCGACGTTGTTGAAGAAGCAGTAGCCGTCGGCCATGGCCGGCGCGGCGTGGTGGCCCGGCGGGCGTACCAGGGCCATGGCCGGGTTGCCGGTCGCCAGCACGCTTTCCAGTGCCAGCAGGCTGGTGCCGGCGGCGGCCAGCAGGCCGGCGAGACTGCCGGCAGACATCAGCGTCGTGCTGCTGAAGCGCTTGCCCTGGGCGTCCGCCGCGAAGATGCCGCGCAGGTAGTCGGCATCGTGGAAGCGCAGCAGTTCTTCTTCGCTGGCATGGCGACCTTCGTGCCACCGCAGCGAAGAGGCAACCGGCCCGCGCTGGAGGATGGCGCGCATGTTGAGCAGCCGGGGATTGCTCTCCGGGTGCAGCAGCTGCTCGGCCAACAGGTCGCTGGGCGGCGCCTCGAACACACCAGCGGCGGTGTCGTGGCGCAGCACGTCGTCGTGCCAGAAAATATCCATCGTGTGACTCATCGGAAACCCTCGGACTTCATCACTGTGCCCGCAGGCGCAGACACGCTTCAATCAGGTTCATACGGGTTTGCATTCAGCTGGAGAACCAGGCGGGCGGCCGAAGACAGTGCTTTAGCACGGCAAGGCCGCCCAACGACGTTATACGGCTGAAGGCGAGCCCGTATCAGTCGATGATGGTGAGTTCCGGCGGTATCTCCGACAGGCTCGCCGAGCCCTTCTCACCACACAGCACGGTGTCGCCGAGCTTGATGCCGAAGCCTTCGCTGTACAAGGACAGGTTGGGCTCGATGGAGAACGACATGTTCGGCTGGAACACGTGGTCGTCGGCCTCGTCCACCATCATCGCTTCCAGCCAGGTCGGCGGGTAGGCCAGGCCGAGGCTGTAGCCGATGCGGTGGACGCGGGTGCGCGAGAGGTCGATGCGGTCGAGGATCTGGTTGCACACGCGGTTGGCCTCGCCCACCGGGGTGCCCGGCTTGGCGATGTCGATGGCCGCGTTGAAGGCCTCGGTGAGCAGGGTCGCCACTTCCTTCACCCGCGGACTGGGTTTGCCGATCACCGCGGTGCGCATGAGGATCGCGTGGTAGCGGTTGCACACGCCGGCGTGCTCGAGGATCACCACGTCGCCGTGGCTGATGGTCTGGCGGTGCGGCATGGCGTGGGTCATGGTGCTGCGGCGGCCGGTGGCGCACATCGGGCTGATCGCCGAGTACTCGCTGCCGGCGCGGCCCAGGGCGTTGGCGACGATGCCGGCCACTTCCACTTCCGAGATGCCCGGACGCAGCGCTTCGAAGGCGGCCAGCATGCCCTGGTCGGCCATGCGCGCGGCGCTGCGCTGGTACTCGATTTCCTCGGCGGTCTTGATCAGGCGGTTCTCGGCGACCAGCGGGCCGGCGTCCTCGAAACGCGCTTCGGGCATATAGCCCAGCAGCGCGTTGTACTGCGCCGGGGAGAAGGTCGAGGCGGTCATTTCCAGGCCGATGCGCGCCTGGGACAGGCCGGCCTGGGCGAGCACGTCGGCGACGATTTTCAGCGGGTCCTGTTTGGCGATGTCGTAGAAGATCGCCTCGTTGATGCACGACAGCTCCCAGGTGCAGGGCTCTTCGCTGGTGCGGGTGAGGAACACCGGCTCGGCCAGCTTCGGCGAGATGATCAGCGCCTGGTACCAGAGGAAGCCCAGGCTGTCGAAGCCGGTCAGGTAGTTGATGTTGTCCGGGTAGTTGACCACCAGGGCATCCAGGCCACGATCGGCCATGCGCCGTTTGACGGCTTCGACGCGTTGACGGTAGGTGCGCGCGGGAAAAGCGGTAAGCATGGGGGTTCCCTCCTCAGGGACAAGGTGCAAGCGACAGGCAGATTGGCTGGTCGCCAGCGTGGCGACCGGATGTAAATCAGGGCGATCAGGAAGGCGGTCGATGCCGTTCGAGGTACATGCGCAGCAGCATCACCGCCAGGGTGAGGGCGATCATCAGGGTGGACACGGCAGCGATCGCCGGGTCGAGGTTGTAGCGCAGGCCGTCCCAGATGCGCTTGGGCAGCGTCACCACGTTCAGGCCGCTGGTGAACAGGGTCACCACCACTTCTTCCCAGCTCATCACGAAGCCCATGAAGAAGCCGCCGAGGATGCCGCCGCGCACGTTGGGCAACAGCACGTGCCTGAGCGTCGGCCAGAGCCCCGCGCCGAGCGAGCGCGAGGCCTTGTACAGGCTCTGGTCGAGCCGCGCGTAGGCCACCAGCATGGCGATCACCGAGTACGGCAGCGCCATCAGCAGGTGGCCGAAGCCGACGCCCAGCAGGTTGTCGAGAATGCCCAGGCGCGCGTCGAGGTAGTAGATCGACATGGCCGAGACCACCTGCGGGACGATCATCGGAAGCAGCACGATCAGTGTCAGCACAGTGCGGAAGCGCCGCTGCAGCCAGATGCCGGTGGCGAACAGGAAGGCCAGCGCGGTGGACAGCGCTCCGACCACCAGCGCCAGGCCCAGGCTCTGCAGGATTGACACCAGCCACGCGCCATCGAACAACGTCGCGTAGTGGCGCAGCGACCAGCCGCCCTCCGGGAAGGCCAGGTAACGCTGGTTGCCGAACGACAGTGGCACGATCACCAGGATCGGCAGCAGCAGGAACAGTGCGGACAGCACCAGCGCGGCCCAGGATAGCCAGCGCCCCAGCGGCGGACGCGGCAGTTGCGACTTTTTCACGCCCTTGGGCATGGCGGAGAGATAGGTTCCCTGCGGGGTCACAGCTCATTCCTCCCGAGCAGGCGGCGGTAGCCGATGAGTTGTCCGAACAGCAGTGCGCAGCCCACCACCAGCAGCATCAGCACGATGCTCAGCGCCGCGCCCAGCCCCCAGTTGGACAGCTGGAACATCTGCACGTAGATGTACTCGGCGAGCATCGCGGCCTTGCCGCCGCCCAGCAGCGCCGGGGTGACGAAGCAGCCGAGGCTGAACACGAAGACGATGGCGGACGCGGCGACCACGCCCGGTAGGGTCAGCGGGATGAAGATGTCCTTGAGCGTCTGCCAGTGGCTCGCACCCAGGCTGCTGGAAGCGCGCAGCAGGCTGTCGTCCACCTGCTTCAGCGAAGACAGCAGCGGCAGCACCGCGTAAGGCACCATGAAGTGCACCATGCCGATCAGCGCGCCCAGTTCGTTGCGCACCAGCGGCGGCGGCGCGTCGAGCCAGCCGGTGGCCATCAGCCCCTGGCTGACCAGTCCACCATTGCGCAGCAGCACCAGCCAGGCGAAGGCACGGATCAGCATCGACAGCCAGAACGGCAGCAGCACGAACAGCTCGATCAGCTGCCGGCCGCGCGGCGTCGCGAAGCGCCAGCGGTAGGCGATCAGGTAGGCGATGGCGACGCTGATCGCGGTGGTCAGCAGGCAGATGCGCAGGGTGCGCCAGATCACCGCCTGCAGGTTGGCGTTGTCGGCGATGGCCGCGTAGTTCTGCGTGCCCCACTCCGGCAGGCTGAAGCTCCAGCCCAGCACGCCGAGGGTCGGCAGCAGGTAGCCGACCACGACGAGCACAGGCAGGGGCAGGATCAGCAGGCCGTAGACCGGCAGCACGCCCGGTGCGAAACGTCGCATCTCAGCCACCGATCAGCGCGAGGTAGCGCTCCAGGGTTTCACCGTAGTGTTCGGCGTGCCACTTGTTGTTCAGCGACACCTGCTTCTTCAGGTTGTCCGGCGCAGTGGGGTTGATCGCCTGCAGCTGGGCGCTGAGCAGGTCGTTGGCCTTCAGGTTCACCGGGCCCATGTTGTAGACCTCCATGAGCTTGGCCTGCACCTCCGGGCGCAGCGCGTAGGCGATGAAGTCCATGGCCGCCTTGGCGCCGGCCGGGTTGCCCTTGGGCACCATCCACACCGAGGGCGAGACGATGCCGCCGTCGAAGCTCCAGTCGATCTTGCCGGCGGTGTCGTTCTTCACCAGCTCCGCGCGGGTGTGCCACATCTGCGCCATGCTCACCTCGCCGTCGCGGATCAGCTGCTGCGACTCGGCGCCGGTGGACCAGTGGGTGGCGATGTGCGGCAGTAACTCTTCAATCTTGCGCAGGGCGCGGTCGACATCCAGTGGGTAGAGCTGTTCGGGCGGCACGCCGTCGGCCAGCAACGCGCATTCGAGGTTGGCGCTCATCCACTTGTAGAGGGTGCGCTTGCCCGGGTACTTCTTCACGTCCCAGAAGTCGGCCCAGGACTTTGGCGGGTTCTTGCCGAACTGCTCGTGGTCGTAGCCGATCACGTAGCTGTAGGTGTAGTTGGCGAGACCGAAGTCATGCACGTCGCCGTAGCCGATCAGCGACTTGTTGACGATGCCGTAGTCGATGGGAGTGAGGAACTTGTCCTTGCCCAGCCGGTAGGACGAATACATCTCGCCATCGCACACGTCCCAGCGCACCGCGCCGCTGCTCACCTGGGTCTTCAGCGCGCCCTCGGTGGGGCCGCTGCCGTCGACCTTCAGGGTCAGCCCGGAAGCCTGGTCGAAGCCGCCGAAGCTCTTCTCGAAGGCCGGCACCGCATCACCGCCCCAGTTGGCCAGCACCAGGTTGCCGCCGGCTGCGAAGGCCCGGCCGCCGGCGCCGAACGGCAGCGCACTGGCGGCGGCGAGCAGCAGGAGGCTGCGGTTGAAATCGCGGCGGCTGATGCCGGCGCGCTCGCCCTTCTGGGCGGCGATTTCGATGGCGTCTTCGATGAAGCCTTGGCCTGCTTTTACAGAGTCGCTCATGTGATTGCTCCCCGATCGTTTGTTTTCGTTATGGGTTAGTCAGGCGGACAACAGGTGGCAGTGCTGCGGCGACCAGCTGCACCAGTAGCGCTGGCCGCTGCGCAGGCTGCCCAGCAGCGGGTGCGACACCGGCAGGCGCAGGTCGAGGCGATCGCCCTGCTCCAGGGTCAGTTCGAGATTGACGTGGGCACCCTGGTAGGTCGCGGGGCCTGCGGTGGCGCAGAGGCCGTTGTCGCGGCCGGCGTCCTGCAGCGGGCGCAGGTCGATGTGTTCCGGGCGCACCGCCAGCCAGCTCTTGCCGCCCTGGCCGGCATTGGGCGTATTGGCCACGCGCAGGTGCTGGCCCCGGAAATCGCAGAGCGTGGCCTCGGCTTCGCGACCGACCACGCCGACCTCCAGCAGGTTGGTGTCGCCGAGGAAGTTGGCGACGAAACGGCTGGCCGGGCGCTCGTAGACCTCGCGCGGGGTGCCGACCTGTTCCAGGCGGCCCTTGTTGAACACGGCGATACGGTCGGACAACGCCAGGGCTTCTTCCTGGTCGTGGGTAACGAAGACGAAGGTGGTGCCGAAGTCCTTGTGCATGCGCGCCAGCTCGCCCTGCATCTCCTGGCGCAGGCGGCGATCGAGGGCAGACAGCGGCTCGTCGAGCAGCAGCAATTTCGGCTTGAACACCAGCGCGCGGGCCAGCGCCACGCGCTGTTGCTGGCCGCCGGACAGCTGGCTGATGCCGCGCTCGCCCATGCCGGCGAGGCCGACGCGCTCCAGCACCTCGGTGACCCGGCGCTCGATCTCCGCGCCCGGCACCTTGCGGATGCGCAGCGGGTAGGCGACGTTCTGCGCCACGCTCATGTGCGGGAAGAGCGCGTAGCCCTGGAACACCACGCCGAACTCGCGCTGGTCCGGCGACAGGTGGGTGATGTCGCGGCCGTCCTGCTCGATGCGCCCTTCGCTGGGTTCGACGAAGCCGGCGAGCATCATCAGCGTGGTGCTTTTACCGGAGCCAGACGGCCCCAGCAGCGTGAGGAATTCGCCCTGGCGGATGCTCAGGCTGAGGTCGCTCAGGACCTGCAGGTTGCCGTAGCGCTTGCCCAGGCCGAGCAAGTCGACGAAATGCTGCATGGCGGATCTCCAGCCGTTTTTTCTTGTTGATCGGTGTTGGCGTGGGCTCATCTTCTGTGCAAATTTAACTAACGACAATTCAATAGATTTCCACCTGAATCGTTAGTCAAATTCACCAAAGAAGGTCCTTCATGCGTCAGAACAGTGCGCTTCGCATGCCCTCGCTCATCGCTCTGCGCGCTTTCGAGGCGCTGGTTCGCCAGGGCAGCATCAGCCGCGCGGCGCTGGAGCTGCACGTCACCCACGGGGCGGTCAGCCACCAGGTGAAGAAGCTGGAGGAGGAACTGGGCATGGCGCTGGTGGAGCGCCAGGGAAAGGGCGTGAAGCTGACCCCGGCCGGGCGCCAGCTGAGCCAACAGATCAGCAGTGCCTTCGACCAGTTGCGCGACATCCGCCGCGCCCTGCCCACCGAGGAGCCCGCCGGCGAACTGCGCATCGCCTGCGCTCCGGCGCTATTGGCACGGGTGTCATCGCTGCTGGAGAAATTCCTGCGCAACTATCAGGAAGTCGCCCTGCACCTGCTGCCAATGAGCAGCGACCTGGGCCAGGTAGACATGGTGATTTCCTTCGGCGAGACGCACATCGAAGGCCAGCGCTTCGCCGCGCTGGGCGATATCCGCTACTTCCCGGTGTGCAGCCCGCGCCTGCTCAACACCCAGGAACACCTGCGCAAACCCCGCGACCTGGCGCGCCAGGTACTGCTGCACGAGGACGACGGCTTCGACTGGAGCCGTTACTTTCTTGCCGCCGGAGTGCCCGGCCTGCAGGCACGGCAGAACGTCTTCCTGCCCGACGCCTACCTGACCATCCGCGCCGCCCTGGCCGGCGGCGGCGTGACCATCAGCGACCACATCCTGGCTGGCGAAGAGTTGCACCAGGGACGGTTGGTACGCCTGTTCGACATCGACTTCCCGGCGCCTCACCCCTACTTCCTGATCATCCCACCCCACGGCAACCAGGCCCTGGCGCGGGAGTTCGCCGACTGGCTGCTGCATGAGCTGGAGGCGATTCCCGCGTTTGATTGAAGTCGGGAGTCTTCTGCGCTCTGGACGCTATCGCGGACGAAGTGCGCTCTTACGGGTCAGGCCCGCTCCTACAGTCAAACGTCGGCGTTGAGCGGTTCGCGAGCAAGCTCGCTCCTACGAAAAGCTCGACAACCACTCCATTCCTGCCCTGGCTTTGGCTCTTAAAGACTTCCAGAGAAATGTCCGCACGCGCCGAACGCCCCGTTCAGGAGGCCTCGTTGAAGCGGAGTTTCAGGGGTTGAGCGACATGGATGTCGCGAGAGCGTTGTCGGGCCAGGGATGGCCCGTCAACGCGTGCCCCTGAAACTTCGCTTCAACGAGGGTATTTTTCGCCCCAAGCGAAAAACCGGATGATTGGGGCAAGACCTTTGCCTTCTTTGGGGCGTTTGCCAAAGAAGGTCGCCCGAGGGGGCGAAACAGGAAGTCCGCGCGCACGCCGAAGCGGCGCTGGAACACCCAAGTCAACGCAGCAAACCGGCAACACCAGAACAGAAGGAAGCGCCGGCCCTGCCGGCGGATCGCGGACGGAGTCCGCTCCTACGGGTCGAATGCGATTTCGGCCTGCAGGAACGCGCCCTATGGCGCGCTCAGAGCCGGTTCAGAGCTTCTTCCCACCCAGCAGGAAATGCGACAGCGCCGGAATCAGGATCAGCGCCCCAAGCATGTTCCACAGGAACATGAAGGTCAGCAGGATCCCCATGTCCGCCTGGAACTTGATCGGCGACCAGGCCCAGGTGATGACGCCCGCTGCCAGGGTCACGCCAACCAGCGCAACCACCTTGCCGGTGAAAGCCACGGCCTGTTTGTAAGCCACCGACAAGGGCAACCCGGCCCGTTGCATCTGCAGCTGCACGCTGAGCAGGTACAACGCGTAATCCACCCCGATACCCACGCCCAGCGCGATCACCGGCAGCGTGGCGACCTTCACGCCGATGCCCATCATCACCATCAGCGCTTCGCAGAGGATCGAGGTAAGCACCAGCGGCAACAACGCCACCAGGGTCGCGCGCCAGCTGCGGAAGGTGATCAGGCAGAAGATGCCCACCGCCGCGTAGACGTAGAACAGCATGCGGTGGTTGGCCTCGCGCACCACGCGGTTGGTCGCTGCCTCGATCCCGGCGCTGCCGGCGGCCAGCAGGAACTGGCGCTCCGGCGTGCTGTTGGCGCGGGCGAAGTTCTCGGCGATGCCGGCCACTTCATCGAGGGTCTGCGCCTTGTGGTCCTTGAGGAAGGCGATCACCGGCATCAGCGAGCATTCGGTGTTGAACAGCTCCGGCGTATTCACCGAGGCCTGCTGGGCGGCGTAGTTGAGCACGTCCTGGTTGCGTTGCAGGCTGGCGAACTTGGGGTTGCCCTCGTAGGTGCCGGCGGTGATCTGCCGCACCGCGGTGACCAGCGAGGTGGTGGCCTGCACGCCTTCGTGCTGTTGCAGGGCCCAGCCCAGGCGGTCGGCGAGGATCAGCGTGCGGTAGTTCAGGCAGCCTTCGGGGGCGGTCTTCACCATCACCGCGAAGAGGTCGCTGGAGAGCGCGTAGTGGCTGGTGATGTAGGCGTTGTCGCGGTTGTAGCGCGAGTCGGCGCGCAGCTCCGGAGCGCCGGCGTCGAGGTCGCCGATCTGCAGGTGCTGGCTGACCAGCAGGCCACCGGCACCCAGCAGCGCCGCGATGATCACAGCCACGCTGGCCCAGCGGCGCTGGGTGAAGCGGTCCAGCAGGTCCCACAGCTTACCCAGGCCGGCATGCTGGTCCACCTGGCGGTCCTCGCGCAGGGCTCGGGCGGCGGCCTTTGGGCTGACGCCGACGTAGGACAGCGCCACCGGCATCATCAGCAGCGAGGTGAAGATCAGCACCGCCACGCCGATGCTGGCGGCGATGGCCAGGTCCTGAATGACCGGGATATCGATCAGCATCAGCACGGCGAAGCCCACGGCGTCCGACAGCAGCGCGGTGACGCCGGCCAGGAACAGGCGGCGGAAGGTGTTGCGCGCGGCCACCTGCTTGTGGGTGCCACGGCCGATGTCCTGCATGATGCCGTTCATCTTCTGGGTGGCGTGGGACACGCCGATGGCGAAGATCAGGAACGGCACCAGGATCGAGTACGGGTCCAGCGCGTAGCCCAGCCAGGCCACCAGCCCGAGCTGCCAGACCACTGCCAGCAGCGAGCAGCCGATCACCAACAGGCTGCTGCGCAGGCAGCGGGTATAGAAGAAGATGATGACGAAGGCGGTGACCACCGCCAGGCCGAAGAACAGCATGACCCGCACCAGGCCGTCGATCAGGTCGCCCACCAGCTTGGCGAAGCCGATCACGTGCAGGCGTACCGGGCCCTTGCCCTCCTCGCCGGCAGCGAAGGCACGGGCGTCGCCCAGGTATTCGTACTTCAGGCGCAGGTCGTCGAGCGCGCGGGAGAATTCGCGGTAGTCGATGCCCTTGCCGGTGGCCGAGTCGCGGTCCAGCAGCGGCACCACCAGCATGCTGGAGCGGAAGTCGTTACCCACCAGGCTGCCGACGATGCCGGCTCGGGCGATGTTCTGACGCAATTGCCCGATGGACTCGGGCTTACCGTCGTAGCCGTCGGGCATCACCGGGCCGCCCTGGAAGCCTTCCTCGGTGACCTCGGTCCAGCGCACCGCCGGCGACCACAGCGACTTCATCCAGGCACGGTCGACGCCGTGGCTGAGGAACAGCTGGTCGCTTATCTGCCGCAGGCTGTCGATATAGGCCGGGTCGAATATATCGCCGTTGGGGTTCTCCACCACGACCCGCACCGAGTTACCCAGGCCGCGCAGCGCGGCGCGGTTGTCCAGGTAGTTGCGGATGTAGGGATCGCTGTGCGGGATCATCTTCTCGAAGGCCGGACGCATCTCCAGACGGGTCACGGCCATGTAGCCCAGCACCACAGTGACCAGCGCGATCAGGGCGATGAACAGCGCGCGGTGGTTGAACACCAGGCGCTCCAGCAGGTTGCCGCTGTGGGTGTCAAAGTCCCGCAGTTCGCGGACTACAGGCATCTCGCCTTGCTTCAGGTCGACCATGAGGCTGTCTCTCTATCTCTTGTTCTTATGGTTCTTGAACCGGTGAAACACCGGTGCGCTCAGCGCACCGGCATCGCGTTCTCGCGTACGCCGCGGGCGCCAACCAGTAGCAGGCGGCCGGGGCCGGCCACAGCGCCGCTGACGGGCAGGCGCTCGGCCAGGTCCAGGGCCTTGAAGCTGGCGCCGCTGTCGTCGCTGACCAGGCCCTGGCCGGCCTGGCTGAACAGGTACAGCCGGCCGTTGGCGTCGAAACTGGCGGCGGTCAGGCTGACCGGCAGGCCGGTGTCCACGGCGCTCCAGCTTTCGCCACCGTCGAGGCTGCGGATCGCGTGGCCGCGCAGGCCGTAGGCGAACACCAGCCCAGGGCGCGCAACAACGCCGAAGAAGCTGCCGGCATAGGGCGACTGCAGGGCGACGAAGCGCTGTTGTTGGCTCTCCTGATGAGAATCCAGACGCAACAGCAGGCCCTGCTCGCCGACGACGAACAGGTCATCGCCGCTGGCCGCCATGGCGGTCAGGTGCAGTGCCTGCGGGTTGTCGATGCGGTGGTTCCAGGGCTCCCAGGTGCGCCCGCCGTCGCGGGTGTGCAGGATCAGGTTGAAGGCGCCGACCACGAAGCCTTCGTTGGCATCGCGGAACCACAGGTCGAGGAACGGCTTGTCGGCGCCCTCCTGCTGGTAGCGGCGCGCCTGGTCCAGCCAGGTGGCGTTGTCCGGCTGCGGGTGGGCGGCATAGTAGTCGAGCATCAGTTGGCCTATCTGCCGGCCGTCGAGCTGGCGCTCCCAGTGCTTGCCACCGTCGGCGCTGTGCAGCACCACGCCGTCGTGGCCCACCGCCCAGCCGTCCTGCGGCGTGGGGAAGCGCACGGCGGTGAGGTCGGAGCTGACCGGCACCTCGGCCTGCAGCCAGCTGGTGCCGCCGTCATCGGAATAGAGAATGTGGCCGCGCTGGCCGACACTCACCAGGCGCTTGTCGACGCGGGTGACGGCCAGCAGCGGCGCGCGGCAGGGAACGGCACTGTGGGGCGCCGGCTGGTCGAGTACATCGACGAACTCTGCGACCGTTTCACCGGCTTGAGCGCCGCCCGCCAGAAACAAGGCACCCAGGAGCAACAGGCGCTTGAAGGGGATCTGCATGAAGCTTTCCTCGCAACTCTTTTCGCAGCTTTCTTCGCAACGGCAACGACGGCCTGCTCCCTCATCAGGAGAGGCCGCCGCATCGTGCGTCAGCGAATGCCGCTACCGGCCAGCGCCTCGGGGGACCACTGGGTCTTGGCCAGCGGGTCGATGTAGCTGATGCCGCCGTACGGGCCGACGACGCCGTTGATGTTGTAGGAGCCGGCAGTCAGGTCGTAGATCATGAACGGCGTGGCGTCCGGGATGCGCTTGTCGTAGCTCTGGCTGAGGAAGGCGAACGAGCCGCGATAGAGCTGGCCGCGGGCGTCGTACTGGTCGGAGGCCAGGGCCACCCAGCTGTCTTCGTCGAGGTAGAAGCGACGCTTGGCGTAGATGTGCCGCGCGCCGGACTTCAGGGTGCCTTCGACGACCCACACGCGGTGCTTCTCCCAGCGCACGTAGTCGGGCGACAGGTGGTTGGGCGTGACCACCGGCTTGATGTCGCTGGCGTAGGTCAGGCGGTAGGTGTTGTAGGGCACGATCATTTCCTGCTTGCCCACCAGCTTCCAGTCATAGCGGTCCAGCGCACCGTTGAAGACGAACACGTCGTCGTAGGTGCCGGCGCCGGCCATGCCGGGGTTCGGGGTGTCGTAGGCCAGGTTCGGTGCCAGCTTCACGCGGCGCTGGCCGGGCAGGTACTGCCAGGCGCGACGCGGCTGCTGCAGCGGGTTGGCGGCGTCCTTGAGCATCATCGCCTCGCCGGCGCGGCGGGCCGGGCCGCTGTAGTAGAGCTTCATCTGGTAGTAGACCTCGGAGCCCTTCACCGGCTGGGTGAGGTCTTCGTACACCGGGTAGTTGATGAAGGCCTGGCCGGTGGTGGCAAGGTTGGCGCTGCCGGAGGCATCGACGTTCCAGGAGTCGTACTTGGCCTTGATGTTCACGCCCTGGTAGCGCAGCAGGAAGTTCCACATCGCCTCGGCGCCGGTCTGCGGAATCGGGAACGGCACGCCGGGCAGCGCGTTGTCGATGGCGGTGCCGCCTTCCAGGGACTGCGCGGTGACGGCGTTCTTCTTGCTGTTCTCCAGCACGGTGTCCGGCAGCGCGGCGCTGCGGTGGGTCGGGTAGACATCGACGCGGAAGCTCGGATAACGCTTGGCCAGCTCGACGGTGGTGGCCGACAGCTCGCTCTTGTACTGGTCGACGTTCTTGCCGTCGATCACCAGCAGCGGCTTGTCGCTGGCGAACGGGTCCGGACGCATGCTGTCGCCGCTCTTGAAGCTGGCCGGAGCGGTAGTCAGGCCACCGGCATAGGCGGGAATCGAGCCATCGCTGCTGGCGGCTTTCTCGGCGCCGACCAGGGTCAGGGTGCTGCCCAGCTGGGCGGCGTCCTGCGGGGAAACGGCGGCCTGGGCCAGACCGCAGAGGGTCAGGCCGAGGGCGGTGGCGATCAGGGTGGGTTTGAAGTTCATGCTGTGTTTCTCCTGCTTCGAGAGCGAAGCCTGGGGTGAAATCAGAAAGTGGCCTTCAGGGATGCGGTGACCATGCCGCGGTCCTTCAGCAGGGGTGCAAGGCCCGCCTGCGAGGTGATCTGGCCGGGGATGCACTGGTACTGGCCGTTGGCGCCGGGAGTGTTGTTGTCGCGGCCGCTCTCGCAGGTATCGAAGGGGCCGAAGGCGTCGACGTATTTCAGGT
Organism: Pseudomonas sp. PDM18; assembly: GCF_014852585.1. GTDB lineage: Bacteria > Pseudomonadota > Gammaproteobacteria > Pseudomonadales > Pseudomonadaceae > Pseudomonas. The sequence continues at coordinate 333,664 of NZ_JACVBX010000006.1, forward strand.
CCAGGCGGTATTTCTGGTGGAAGTCCGCGGCCACGCCGACCGAGTAGCTGCCGGCATCTTCGTTGCCGCCCAGCTGCACCGCCGAGTTGCCGTGCAGGCCGACGTTGTAGGACATGGGCATGGACAGGTCGACGCCGGGGAAGGCCTGGTACCAGGTCGGGGTGAAGTTGGCGGACATGGCGTAGGCGTTGGTGGTGACCTTGTCGACGCCGTGGTAGCTGGAGTCGCCCTTGAAGGTCTGCTGGCCTTCGGTGACGTCGATCAGGTGCGTCAGGGTGCCTTCCACCGCCAGCGACGAGGCGTCCCAAAGCGGGGTGGCGCCGAAGGTCACCAGGCCGTTGAGCACGACGTGGAAGGTCTTGCCGCGGGCAAGGCCGGTATCGCCGTCGCTGGGCAGCTCGCCGATCAGGTTGGCGCCGTTGATCAGGCCGCGCTGGGCCGCCGCATAGAGCGTCGGGTTGACCGTGGTGAAGTTGCTCGCCAGCGGCATGTTCTCGCGGTAGTTCAGGTCCATGCCGACGCTGACGCCGCCGACTTCCTTGGACAGGCTGATGCCGTAGATGTCGATGTCGTCGGCGTAGGCGGTGAAGTAGTTCATCCCCGGCAGGCCGGCGAGGCCCGGCTTGTGCAGGTTCGGTGCATCCACCAGTACCGCCGGCAGGGTGTCAGAGGTCTTGCGGTAGTAGAAGCCCAGGGTGCCGTCGAGCCATTCCGGGCTCCACTTGGCCATCAGGCCGAAGTCGCCGGTGTTGTCGGGCTTGCGGTCATGGCCGCGCGCCGCACCGTAGAAGGCGTTCTGCGCCGGCAGCGGCAGCCAGAAGACATTGCCGCCATCGTTGAGCATGTCGTAGGGGCCCATGTAGGTGCCGCCTTCGGGGAAGCGCGAGTTCTCGAACTCGAGGAAGTACTGCGCGGCCAGGGTCAGCTCGGGGTTCACCGTCAGCGAGGCGGACAGCTGATTGCGCGGCATGAACAGCTCTTTCGCCTCGGTGCCGGGGACGTTGTACAGCTTGCCCAGGTCGAGGGCCGACTGGCCGTAGTTGATGCCGTTGGCCGCGCTGAACAGGGTCTCGCCCCAGTAGATGGTGTGGCGACCGAGCTTGCCGCTGAGCTGCATATCGTCGCCGACCTGGTGGCTGGCGAAAACGAAGGCGTCGAGCAACTCGCCGGACGGGCCGTTGTAGTAGCGGTCGGCGAAGTTGCTCAGGCCGTGGGTGGCCGGCTGTGCGCCGCGCGGGGCAACCACCGCGCCGTTACGGGTGACCAGGTGGCCGGCGTTGCCCTTCTGGCCGGGGAATGGGTTGCTTGCGCCGACATCATCGTAGGCATGGTCGTACCAGCCGGCGGCGGACAGGCGGAAGCCCATGCTCTCGCGGTAGACGAAGTCCAGTTCGCTGAGCAGGTCAAAGCGCTGGGTCACCGGGCTGCCGGAGGAGAAATTGCGGTCGCCGTCGTTGGTGTTGGCGGTGCCGGCGATCTTGCTGTTGGGCGACTCGACGCGCTGCCCGTAGCTGAGCTTGACGGTGTTGTCGAAGCGGATCGACAGATCCGGATTGCCGGTGTCCAGCTCGAAGGCCTGCAGCGGCTGGCCGGCCATAGCGGCGAGGACTGCGCTCGCCAGCAGGCAGCGTTGCAGGGGGCGGTGCGGGTTGCTCTGATGATGCATGCTCGTGCTCCGTTTCTTGTTGTGGTCGGGACGCTTTCCGGGCCCGTCCCGCGGCCCATCCCCCTGCGCCGGAGCGCACGAGGGCCCGCCCCGGCGCGAACGCCGGAGCCGGAGGTTGCTCGGTTGGATCAGGTGTCCAGCAGCTGAATCAGCTCATCGGCCTGGGGCCAGTCGCCGTATCCGGATGCCGGGTTGAGGTGGCCGACACGGCCCAGCTCCACCACGCTGGCGCGCCAGTGGCGGGCCATGCGCTGGACTGCCTCGGGGCTTGCCAGCGGGTCGTTGTCGCTGCAGGCCACCAGCGTGGGGAACGGCAGCGGCTCCAGCGGCAGCGGCGCCCAGCCCATCTCCGCCAGGACCGCCGGCTTGGGGTAGTGCGCCGGCCAGTCGCCGTCGAGATCAGGCGGGGTCGCCAGCAGCGCGCCCTTGATCGGCCGGCTGTAGCGTGCCGCCCAGTGAGCGACCATCAGCACACCAGCGCTGTGGGCGACCAGGATCACCTCGCCGTCGATGCTTTCCAGCTCGCGCTGGATGGCTTCGACGCGGGTATTCAGGTCCAGCTTGTTCTCGGTCAGCGGCGGTACGCTGCGGACATGGGGCAGGCGCTGCTGGAGCAGGGTCTGCCAATGCTCGGCGACGTGGTCGCGCAAGCCGGGGACCAGGAGGACGGTGGTGGAAGTCTTGTGGTTGCTCACCGGTTCACCTTTGGGTGATTTCGAACTTGTTGGACAGACAGTAGAGGTGCACCGGTGAAGGTGCTTTGCATTGAGCGTCAGGCACTTCGCATTTGATGACAGGCCCCGGCCAGCCTGCTGTCCCGCCGACTCCACGCGTAGCGGGCGTACCGGGACGTACGGTGCATTCCAGAGCGCCGCAGGCACTGGCCGAAGTGAGAACTTTCGTACACGATTGGTTACAGCAGTCGCTAGAATCTGACGTCATCGACCCAGCCAGCGTGCACTCTGGCCACCGGGCGTCCACGGACCCCGGCGGCACGGAGCGACCACAAGAACAAGAAGGCGATACACGCATGACCCCCATGGTTCGCATTGCGGCCCTCACCAACTACCTGGAAGTGGCCCGCCACCTGGGCCTCAACCCGCAGCAGCAGCTAAGCGCCGTGGGCCTGTCCCAGTCCATGCTCGAGCATCCGGAGCAGCGCATCCCCGTGTCCGCGGCGGTGAGCCTGCTGGAGGAATCGGCGCGCATCAGCGGCTGCGAGACCTTCGGCCTGCGCATGGCCGAATCACGCCAACTTGCCGACTTCGGTGTGATCAGCCTGCTGCTCTCGCACCAGGCGACGCTGCGCGAGGCCATCGACACCATCATTCGCTACCGCCACCTGCTCAACGAATCCCTGGCCCTGTACATCGACCAGGAAGGCAAGCTGGCGATCCTGCGGGAAGAGCTTCTCACCGTACCGCCGATGCCCATGCGCCAGGGCCTGGAACTGGCCCTGGGCACCCTCTATCGCCTCTGCGCCGCCCTCCTCGGCCCGCACTGGCGGCCGGTCAGCGTGAACTTCAGCCACGACGCCCCGGCGGACCTGCAGGTGCATCGCCGGCTGTTCGGCTGCAAGATCGAATTCGGCAGCGAGTTCAACGGCATCGTCATCCCCGCCGCCGACCTCGACGCCGCTAACCCCATGGCCGACCCGGCCATGGCGCGGCATGCGCGCAGCTTCGTCGACTCCCTGCCCGGCGCCACCGACGGCAGCACGCTGAACGAGGTGCGCAAGTCCATCTACCTGCTGCTGCCCATGGGCCGCGCGACCATCGAACAGATTGCGCAGTCGCTGGGGCTGAACGTGCGCACGCTGCAACGGCGGCTGGAAGACAACGGCGTGACCTTCTCCGACCTGATCAACGAAGTCCGCCGCGAGCTGGTGCTGCGCTACATGGAGAACCCGCGCTATTCGCTGGGGCGTATTGCCGACCTGCTGGGGTATTCGATGCCCAGCTCCTTCACCCGCTGGTTCGCGGTGCAATTCGGGGTGTCGCCGGCGGCGTGGCGCAAGGAGCATCTGGGGCGGGAGACGGAGTGAGTTTTTCCTGAGGGGAATGGTGGCGTGCGGTTCGCGAGCAAGCTCGCTCCTACGAAAAGCCCGTGCGCCGCTTTGGCTTTGGCTTTGGCTTTGGCTTTGGCTTTGGCTCTGAAAGGTTTCCAGAGAAACAACCGCGCACTCCGAACGGCCCCGTTCAGGAGGCCTCGTTGAAGCGGAGTTTCAGGGGTTGAGCGACATGGATGTCGCGAGAGCCGCGATGGGCCAGGGATGGCCCTTCGCGGCGTGCCCCTGAAACTTCGGTTCAACGAGGGAATTTTTCGCCTAGGCGAAAAACCGGATGTCCGGGGCAAGACCTTTGCCTACTTTGGGGCGTTTGCCAAAGTAGGTCGCCCGAGGGGGCGAAACACGGAATCCGCGCGCGCACCAAGGCGGCGCTGAACACTGGCCTCGAAGCCCAGGCATCTGGAGTTTTATCCTTCCTGCGAAAGCTCCCTGCTTCCAGTTCGGCGAGTACACGCCGCTTCGGCATGCGCGCGAGCATTGTATTTCGCCCCTTCGGGCGAGTCCCTTTTGTCAAACGCCACAAAAGGAACCAAAAAGTCTCGCCCCTACATCCGGCTTTTCGCTTCGCGAAAAGTACCCTCGGTTCCCCGGAGTTTCAGGGGCCCGCGTTGACGGGCCATCCCTGGCCCGACAACGCTCTCGCGACATCCATGTCGCTCAACCCCTGAAACTCCGATCACCTTCGGCCTCCTGAAAGGGGCACTCCGGAGCGTGCGGATATCTCTCTGGAAGACCTCAAAATCCAGAGCCAGAGCCAGAGCCAGAGCCAGAGCCAGAGCCAGAGCCAGAGCCAGAGCCGGTGCCTGTACGTAGGGCGCATAACCCGGAACGGGTTATCCGCCGATAGCCACAATGGCGGATAACGCTTAGGCGTTATTCGCCCTACGCCCCCGCCGTGGGCCCACGGCTATGGATGGGTATCGCTGCGCTCCACGCCAACCTACGTTCGTGCTTCACCGCCATTCCGGTGTGATCGTCACCCGAATCAACCGGCGAACCGCAACATCCCCAGCACCAGCACCGCCAGGAACGCCGTCTCCCCCAGCATCAGCAGGATCGGCTTGATCCCCACCGTCGCCAGCGCCCGCAGCTGGGTCTTCATGCCCAGCGCCGCGATGGCAATCACCAGGCACCACTGGGACAGCTTGCCGCCCGCCTGCTGCACCATCGGCGGCAGCCAGCCGGTGCTGTTCACCGCCGCCAGCAGCACGAAGCCCACGGCGAACCACGGCAACAGCGGCGGGCGCTTGTCGCCCGGTTCCACGCCACGGGCGCGGGTGATCATCGCCGCGCAGAGGATCACCGGCAGCAGCATCGCCACGCGCATCAGCTTGACCACCGTGGCGCTGTCACCGACTTCCTTGGAGATGCTGTAGCCGGCGCCGACCACCTGGGCCACGTCGTGGATGGTGCCACCGAGGAAGATGCCCGCCTGCAACGGCGGCAGGCCCAGCGACTTGACGATCATCGGGTAGAGGATCATTGCCAGGGTCGACAGCGCCGAGACGCCGAGCACGGTGAACAGCGTGGCCTTTTCCTTCTGCGTGTGCGCCGGCAATGCCGCCGCCAGGGCCAGCGCCGCCGAGGCGCCGCAGATGGCCGTGGCGCCGCCGGTGAGCAGGCCGAAGAGGAAATTGAAGCCCATGGCGCGGGCCGCCGCGATAGAGACCAGGATGGTCACCGTCACCAGCACCACCACCATGATCACCGGCTGCCAGCCCAGCTCGGCGATCTGCCCGAAGGTGATGCGGATGCCCAGCAGCGCCACGCCCAGGCGGAGGATTTCGCGGGCAGTGAACTCGATGCCGGCCTTGCACACGCTGTCGGCGGAGAGGAAGTTCATCGCCAGGCCCAGCAGCAGCGCGAAGAGCATCACCGGGGCGCCGTAGTGCTCGGAGAGGAAGGTCGCGGCCGCCGCCACCATGGCGCTGACCAGCAGGCCGGGCAGCAGGGTTCGGCTGCGCGAGCCGAGGGCCGTGAGGGTCAGCGTGGTCATGCCGGCACCTCCTGCCGGGCCAGCACCACGTAGCATTCGTCGGCGCGCCATTCGACCTCGTAGCGCTGCAGGCCGAAGCCCTTGATACCCGCCGGGCAGCCCGTGGCCAGGTCGAAGCGCAGGCCGTGGGCCGGGCACTGCAGCCAGCGGCCGTCCAGGCGACCGCTGAACAGCGAGGCGCCGGCATGGGGGCAGCGGTCGTCAATGGCATGCAGTTCGCCATCGACGTCGAAGAGCAGGATGATGCCCTTCTCATGGTGCAGCAGACTGCGGCCGCCGCGCGGCGGCAGGCGATCGGCGGGGATACGGATCGAGCAGCTCATGCCGGGATCGCCTCCGGGAACTGCCGTTCCAGCGCGCGGTAAAGCGCCGCCAGCAGTTGCTCCGGACTCTGCCCCCCAAGTGCGAAGGCACGGCCTTCGAGGAGGAACATCGGCACGCTGGAATCGGCCAGGGCCACGCGGCGGCCGATGAACTGGCGCGCGCCGTCGGCCAGCGCGTCGTCGAAGTCGGCCACGTTGAAATCACAGGCACGCAGCAGGCGGCAGAGGGTTTCGCGGTTGCCGATGTCCTGGCCCAGCTGGAAGTGCGCGCGGAAGATCATCTCCAGCAACTGCTCCTTCTGGTTCTCGCTGCCCACATGCACGGCGCGCTGGAATACTCGGTGCGCATAGGTGGTGTTGGGCATAGTGAGGATGCGCTCGAGGTCCAGGTCGACCCTGGCGCCCTCTGCCGCGCGACGCACTTCACCCATCCGCGCACGCACGGCGCGCTTGCCGCCCAGGCGGCGCTGGTAGAACTCGGCGAAGGGTTCGCCTTCCATGGAAATCTGCGGCAGCAGTTGCAGGCCGAGCCAGTTCACCCGCACGTCCAGTTCCGGACGTTGGCGCGCCAGCAGGCGAAGCGCGACATCGAGGTTGCGCTTGCCGATCAGGCACCAGGGGCAGATGAAGTCGAAGGTCATGTCCAGATTGAGAGTCGGCATCAGGCGCCCTCCTCTTCGCCGCGCAGGCGGCGGATATCACTGTGGTAGTGGCGCCGGGCGTAGAGGAAGACCAGCGCGGCGAGAATGCTCAGCAAGGGTATGAGCTGGAAGGCACGGTCCAGGCCGATGCGGTCGGCCAGCACACCGGTGAGCAGCGGGCCGGGCGCCAGGCCCAGCAGGTTGTTGGCCAGGGTCAGGGTGGCGAAGGCGGTGCCATGCACGGCCGGCGCGGTGAGGTTGGCGACCATGGCGCCGGACGGCCCGGAAGTACCGGCGGCGACCAGCATGCCAAGGGCGATCAGGCTCAGTTGCGCAGTGCCCGGCGGCAGGTGGAAGGCCACCAACAGCAGCAGGCAGCTGGCCAGGCAGAAGCCGATGGCGAGGATGATCTTGCGCGGCGGGTTGCTGCGGCCCAGGCGGTCGCAGAGGATGCCGCAGAGCACCATGCCGCTGCCGCCGACCAGCACGATCACCGCCGAGATCATCCCGGCCTTGCCGGTGTCCAGGTGGTAATAGCGGTTCAGGTAGCTGGGAATCCACACCATCACGGCGGCGGCAACGAACAGCTGCAGGCCGCTGCCCAGGTAGGCGGCGATCACTGATCGGCTGCCGAACAGGCTGCGCAGCGAGCGCCCGCCGGCCTGGCGCGGCGCTTCGGCAGCGGCCACCGGGGCAATGCGCTTCTCGCTCACCACCAGCGGGTAGAGCAGCGCCAGCAGCAGGCCGAACAGCGCCATGCCGGCGAATGCCCAGCGCCAGCCCAGGTGTGCGGCGAGCACGCCGCCCAAGCCCATGCCGAGCACCGAGCCGAACATGCCGCCGGCCATGAAGGCGCCGGTCAGGGTGGCGCGCAGGTGCGCCGGGAATACCGAGATGACCACGGCGATACCGACGCTGCCGTAGGCGGCCTCGCCGACGCCGACGAAGAAGCGCGCGGCGAACATCTGCGGGAAGGTCTCAGCCACGGCGCAGCCAAGCGTTGCGAGGCTCCACAGCATGGCCATCAGCGCCAGGCTGCGTACGCGCCCCCAGCGGTCGGCGAGCAGCGAGAGCGGGAAAGTCAGCAGGCCGACCATCACCGCGACGATACCGCTGAGCAGGCCCAGCTGCGCATCGCTCAGGGCCCATTCGACCTTGAGCAGCGGGAAGACGGCATTGAGCACCTGACGCGACATGTAATCGGAGATCAGCAGGCCGAAGGTCAGAGCGAACACCACCCAGGCATAGCGGCGCGGCACGCTGGGCACGGTGGCAGGGATGTCGCCCAGGGCGACGGAGTGGATGGCCATGGTGCTAGCTCTCCAGGTGGGTCAATGGATTCTTGTTGTTCTGGGATAAAAGCCGACGCGGGTTACTGGCAGAACCCGCGCCGGAGCCTGTCACGCGCGAAGCGGGACGGACTTCTGGCCCGGCTGGCGATTGGGCGCCATGCCGTTCATGCGCAGGGTTTCTTCCACGCTGTCGTACTGCACGCCGATCTTGTAGATGGCGCGTGCTTCCTTGCCACTGGCGACCTCGCGGCCCAGTTCATGGGCGACGCGGACGCACTGCTGGATCTGTTCCACCGAGGTCATGCGCTGGCCGTGCTGGCCGATGATGGTGTCCTCGATGCCGCAGCGCGGGTGCAGCCCCATGGCCATCGCCATCATGTTGAACGGCAGGACATTCTTGAGCAGCGACTCGGCGGTGACGGTGGCGCCGTCCGGTGCGCGGTGCACGAAGTTCATGAAGTTGAACGGGTTGGGGCCGTCGAAGCCGCCGCCGATGCCAATCCAGGTCAGGTTCAGCGGGCCCTTGTAGACGCCCTTGCGCACCAGGCGCTCGAGGGTTTCCAGGGCATGCATGCCGGTCAGCTGGAAGTGCGGCTGGATGCCGGCGGCCTGCAGGCGCTTCAGGTGCTCCTCGACCCAGGCCGGACCGGCCGGCACGGTCATCTCGCTGTAGGCCGCCTGGTAGAGCGGGTTCTCCAGGGAGGTACCTTTCAGGTACTCCGGATAGAGCAGCTCCATGATGTTCATCTGGGTGGTGTTGATCGCCACCGTCACCTGGTCGGGCTTGGGGGTCAGCTCGGCGAGCATGTGACGGGTGTCGTCGGACAGCCACTTGGCCGCTTCGCCGTCGCTTTCCGGGGCGAAGGAAATCGAGCCGCCGACCTGGATGATCATGTCCGGCACGGCTTCGCGCACGCCGGCGATCAGCTCGTTGAACTTGGACAGGCGCTTGGAGCCCTTGCCATCCAGCTCGCGCACATGCAGGTGCAGCACGGTGGCGCCGGCCTCGTAGCAGTCAACGGCCTTCTGGACCTGCTCGTCCATGGTCACCGGGATGTCTTCGGGGAAGTCCTCGGGCATCCATTCGGGGCCGTAGGGGGCGGTGGTGATGACCACCTTGTCCTGGTTCTCGGGGTGCAGCGAATCGTCGAAGAATTGCATGTCGGTCTCCGTAATTGTTCTTGTCGGCTTTGTGTGCAGAGGGTCAGAACGGCTTGTCGCCGATGATCCCGGCGCGTTCCATGCGGCGCACGCAGGGCGGGTAGTCCATCACCGCGTAGTGCTGGGTACAGCGGTTGTCCCAGATCGCCACATCGTTCTTCTTCCAGCGCCAGCGCACCTGGAATTCGGGGATGTACACCTGGCTCACCAGGTAGCGCAGCAGGTCGGCCGCGCCGGGGTTGGCGTCCTGGCCGAAACGCACGTTCTGTGGCGTGTGGTAGTTGCTGAAGTGGGTGGTGAAGGCGTTGACGAACAGCACCTTCTCGCCGGTTTCCGGGTGGGTGCGCACCACAGGATGCTCGGCGTCGGGGTACATGGCCTTGAGCGCCAGGCGCTTCTCGATGGGCATGGCCGCGCCGAAGCTGGCTTCGATGCTGTGGCGAGCCCGCAGCTTGGCGATGCGCTCCTTGATCTCCGGCGGGAGCATCTCGTAGGCCAGCGCCATGTTTGCCCACATAGTGTCGCCGCCCACCGGCGGGCACTCCACGCAGCGCAGGACGCAGCCCAGGGGCGGCACCTCGCGCCAGGTGGCGTCTGTGTGCCAGGCGTTCTCGTAGCGGTCGTTCGGGAGATCCGGGGTCTTGTAGATGCGTACCAGGCCCGGATGCTCCGGGTCGCTGCCGGCCACCGGGTGGTCTTCCAGCTCGCCGAAGCGGCGGGCGAAGGCCACGTGCTCGGCACGGGTGATGTCCTGGTCGCGCAGGAACAGCACCTTGTGCTTGAGCAGCAGCTCGCGCAGTTCGGCGAACAGGCCTTCGTCGCGGGAGGCGTCGCCCAGGTTCACCCCGGATATTTCGGCGCCGATGCTGCAGGTCAGACGTTCTACGTGCATGGCGGCGCCCTCAGATGACGAAGATCGACGAGCCGGTGGTCTTGCGCGATTCGAGGTCGCGGTGGGCCTGCACGGCATCCTCCAGCGCGTAGTGCTGGTTGATCTCGATGCGGATGTCGCCGTTGCCCACATGGGTGAACAGCTCGTCCAGCAGCGCCGCTTTTTCCGCCGGGTCGGCGATGTAGTCAGCCAGGGCCGGGCGAGTGAGGAAGATCGAGCCCTTCATCGCCAGCAGCACCGGATCGAACGGCGGGATCGGGCCCGACGCTGTGCCGACGCAGACCATCAGGCCACGGCGCTTGAGCGACTCCAGGGAGGTCATAAAGGTGTCCTTGCCGACGCTGTCGAAGACCACGTCCACGCCACGGCCATCGGTCAGCTCACGCACGCGCTCGGCGACGCCTTCGTGGCTGTAGTTGATGACGTGTTCGCAGCCGTGGGCGAAGGCGATCTCGGCCTTGGCGTCGCTGGAGACAGTGCCGATCACCCGCAGGCCGAGCAGCTTGGCCCATTGCGAGACGATCAGACCGACACCGCCGGCGGCGGCATGTAGCAGGATGCTCTGGCCCGGCTTGAAGTCGTGGATGCGACGCAGCAGGTAGGCCGAGGTCAGGCCGCGCATGGTCATGGCGGCGGCAGTCTCGAAGGCAATGTTCTCCGGCAGGCGGATCAGCGGCGCCGCCGGTACCAGGCGCTCGGTGCTGTAGGCGCCGAGGGTATTGATGAAGCCGGTGTAGGTGACGCGGTCACCGGGCACGACGTTGCTCACGCCCTCGCCCACCGCCACTACCACGCCGGCGGCTTCCACGCCCATGCCGCTGGGCAGCGGAACGGCGTAGGTGCCATTGCGGAAATAGGTATCCGCGTAGTTCAGGCCCACCGCCACATGGCGGATGCGCACTTGCCCCGGGCCGGGCTCGCCGACCTCCACGTCCTCGTAACGCAGGACTTCGGGTCCCCCTGTTTCATAGAAACGAACGGCTTTGGCCATGGCCGGAATCTCCAGTTGTCTTGTTGTCCTGGGCGCTCCGATCGGAGCAGGCAAGCGCCCTTTGAGCGGACAATAGGCAGGGGCCGGGCGAAAGGCTTCACATCGTGCGACAGGGGCTTTTCATTTCATGACAGGCCGATGCGGCGCCCCGATGGGCGCCGCATGGAGAGCGGGTTTGCAGTGGCGGAAACGGGGCGGGGTTACTTCAGTTCGCGCAGCTTGCTGTAGGTCAAGCGCATGTCGCGGGCCCAACCGTCGAGCACGCCCTTGAAGTCGCTGGCGGCCATGGCCTGGCTGTCGTTCTCCAGCGCGTGCCCGGTGCCTTTGCGCACCACCTGGGCGACCACACGGCTGGAAGGGCCGTCGAGAATCGCCGCTTCGGTGCCGATCTGGGTGTCCTGGTCACGGATGCCGGCGGCGGTGCTGACGCCGGCGGCGATCAGGGCGATCGGGATGACTTCATAGGGTTTGAGCGACTGGGTATGGCTGCTCACCGCGGTGATCGCCGGACGCAGCACGAGGGTGCCCGGGCCGGGCTTGTCGACGACCTTCAGGACCTGGCCCAGCTCGCGGCGCAGCGCCTTGTCGTAGTAGTCGGTGATCTGCGTCATGGTGGCTTGCGAGAGCTGCTCGGTGGCCTTGGGCGCCGGGTAGAACTGCGAACGCTCGATGACGATGCTGCGGTAGTTCATCAGGTTCAGCTTGGGATCGATCCAGGCCAGGACCTTGGTGCCCGCGGCGTTTTCCTGTTCGGTGAGACGGGAGTAGTCATACAGGAAGCCGGAGTATTCCTCCGGCTGGACCTGCTTTTCCGCGCAGCCTTGCAGTAACGGCAACAGCAGCAGGGACAACAACGCGACATAGGACTTCATAGAGTTCTCCGGTTGAGATATCGATGTCGCCAGGTTGTACGGCAGGAGACTGCGTTACCCCCTCCCCCGTGTTGTTCGCGCGCGGACGGACGCCCACGCGCAGGCGCCCCGGTGGGGGCGCCGCAATGCCGCGAATCAGTGGAACGGGAAGATGTAGTTCATCCAGGCCGCCATACGCAGGAGTATCTTGCGCATGACCGCCACATGGTGGAAATGCTCGCTGTAGAGCGCCGCCTGGCCGTAGGAGCCGCCGGGCATGATGTTCGCGTACTGGGCGAAATCGGGGTCTGTGATCTTGATCAACACCGGTACCCGCCCCGGCGGCGGGGAGCCGGTGTAGCTGATCAGGGTGCCGGAAGGCTGCACCTGGCCCTCGCCGATCACCGGCAGGACCTTGTCCACGGTGCCGGCGAAGACCCTGCCGGGTATGCCGTCGAACGCGACTTCAGCCTCGTCGCCGACGGTCAGGCGCAGCTGGCTGTTCTGGCGCATCCAGGCGGTGAAATACGGGCCTTCATCCGGTACGAAGACCATCGAGGGGCGCAGCGGCAAGCGGCTGGCCATCATCCCGGGACGCAGCGACACGTGGCTGACGAAGCCCCGCGAGGGCGCGCGCACCACGGTGTTGTCCAGATTGAACTGGGCCAGGGCCGCCTGCGCATTGAGGTCATCGACGCGGGCGGTGGTCAGGTCCACGTCGCGCTTGTTGCCGACGTTGCGCAGCGCCAGCTCACGGGCGCGGGCCTGGTCGGCACGCGCCGAGACCAGTTGCGCCTTGAGCGAATCCAGCTTGAGCTGGAAGGGTTTGGGATCGATGCGGAACAGCACGGCGCCCTTCTCGATGATCTCGTTCCCCTTGACCGGCACCTCCACCACTTGCCCGGTAACCACCGGGATCACCGGCGTGGTGACGAAGTAGGTACGCGCCACCTCGGAATACGGGTGGTTGTAGTTCATCAGGAAGATCAGCGTACCGATCAGCACGATGCCGCCGAGCGCGGCGGTAGGGACCGTCCACTTGTTCAGCGGGATGCGGAAGATCTTGAAGATGGCGACGCAGAAGGCGGTGTAGGTGAGGATCAGCAACAGGTCCATGGATCAGCCCTCCCCGCCCGGTTGAGTGGTTGCCGGTGCGGCGGGAGCGTTCTGGCGGCCTTCCAGCGCATCCAGGCGCTGACGCAGCTCGGCCAGCTGCTGCTCCAGGTATTCCGCCTCCTGCGCCGGCGTCTTGCCGTGGTGGAAGCCCCACCCCCGGTCCTCGCGGTACAACATGGCCCAGATCCACAGGAACGGCCACAGCGCATGCAGCGTGAAAAGGCTTACCCAGCCGGCCGCGTGGATCGCGTCCTGGTGGGGATGGTTGCGGTGTACCGCAATCTCATAAGGAATGTCGTGCAGCACGATGATCCCGTAGAACAGTACCAATCCGACAAAGATCAGTACCCCCAGCGCAAAATAGTCGAGCATCCCGCCCTCCTTGTTCCCCCGAGCACAACGCCGGAGCGAGTCGCCTGAGTATGGTTGATCCATGGCAATCTGCACGATCGTAACCGCGCGAAAACAGCGGGATTTCAAGCGATTGCCAGGGAAACCGGCGGGCCGGTTGCGCCGCCCCCATTCGTCCGACCAGCCGGCTCAGCGGCGGGTTTTCGCTTTCACTGGAAGGACGGCTCACCAGGAGCAACCACGATGGGAAAAACCACCGTTCTACTCATGATCGGCGCGCTGGCCGTGCTGCTGGGCGGCTCGTCCTGCGGCAGCCACAACGACCAAGACGCACCACGCCCGCCGCCCATGGAAGAGGGCCAGATGGGCTACCGGAACATCCCGCAGCAGCAGATGCAGCCGCAGGTGCAGTCCATTCCGCGGCGCTGAGCCGTATCGGCCCAGCACCGGTGGCTCCTACACAGGCTTCGGCCGCAACAGGATCAACCGTGCCACCACCAGCGCCAGCGCGCCGACCACAGCGAAGGCGACAATGGTCGCCACCCCGCCATCGCGCTGCAGGAAGTCGGTCAACGCCGCAAGTCCCACGGCCAGGAACAGCAGCACCAGGCCGAACCATTGAATCCGCTCGGCGCGCAGGTACAAGGACGCCCGGTGCGCGCTCGTGGTGTTTTCGTCTTTGCCCATGGTGGCATCTCCATCGGGATGTCTCTCCACGCTAACAGGCGACGCCCGTCGCGGCACGGCAGCTGACGAAGGGCAGGCTCTGCGACGCGGGGTAGCGGCTTGCGTCAGGGTCCTGGGGCGAATAACTGTCTATCCTTCACCGGGCTGTCATGAATCAGGGATGGGCCGATGCCTAAGAAGCTGGTGCTGGTGGCGCTCGTTGCGCTGCTGCTGGGGGGCGGACTGTGGTGGTACCTGCAGTCCCGCGAAAATGATGACAAACGCCTGGTGCTCTACGGCAACGTGGACATCCGTCAGGTGTCGCTGGCCTTCACCGGCAGCGAGCGCATCGCGAAGATGAATGTCGAGGAAGGCGACGTGGTCAAAGCCGGCGACGTGCTGGCGAGCCTGGATACCCGCGCCCTGCGCCTGCAGATCGACAAGGCCCGAGCACAGATTACCGCCCAGGAGCAGAACCTGCTGCGCCTGAAGAACGGCTCGCGCCCCGAGGACATCGACCGGGCGAAAGCCCAGGACAAAGCCGCCCGCGCCCAGCTCGACCTCGCCAGCACCCAGCTGCGCCGGCTGGAAAGTATCCGCGCCAACAGCCCTGGTGGCCGCGCCGTCAGCCAGCAGGACATCGACAGCGCCACCTCGCAGCAGAAGGTCGCCCAGGCCGAGCTGGAAGACCGGCAGAAGTCATTGCGCCTGGCGCAGATCGGCCCGCGCGCGGAGGACATCGCCCAGGCCGACGCCCAGCTCGCCGCCGCCCGCGCTGACCTGGCGTTGTTGCAGCACAACCTCGACGAAGCCGACCTCAAGGCACCGCAGAACGCCACTGTGCGCTCGCGCCTGCTGGAGCCCGGCGACATGGCCTCGCCGCAGCGGCCGGTGTACTCCCTGGCGTTGACCGACCCGAAATGGATTCGCGCCTACGTCAGCGAAACCAACCTGGGCCGCATCAAGCCCGGCCTGAAGGCCCAGGTATTCACCGACAGCCATCCGGACCAGGCCATCGACGGCCACGTCGGCTTCATTTCCTCGGTGGCCGAGTTCACCCCGAAATCGGTGCAGACCGAAGAGCTGCGCACCAGCCTCGTCTACGAGGTGCGCGTGCTGGTAGCCGACCCGGATAACCGGCTGCGCCTGGGCATGCCGGCCACGGTGCGCTTCGCCGACGAGCCGCGCTGATGTCTGACGCTCCAGTCATTCGCGCCGAGGGCCTGGCCAAGCACTTTCTGGTGAAAGAGTCGGGTAAGACGGTGCAAGCGCTCAAGGACATCAGCCTGGACATCCCCCGCGGTCAGCTCACCGCGCTGGTGGGCCCGGACGGCGCCGGCAAGACCACCTTCCTGCGTCTGGTCGCCGGGCTACTGCAGGCCGACGCCGGCACCCTCACGGTGCTGGACGTGGACGTCCACGCCCACCCGCAGCAGGTGCAAGACCGTATCAGCTACATGCCGCAGCGCTTCGGCCTCTACGAGGACCTCAGCGTGCAGGAGAACCTCGATCTCTACGCCGACCTCCACGGCGTGCCGCACCAGGAGCGCCAGGAGCGCTACCAGCGCCTGCTGGAGATGACCGACCTGGCGCGCTTCACCGATCGCCCGGCGGGCAAGCTCTCCGGCGGCATGAAGCAGAAGCTGGGCCTGGCCTGCACCCTGGTGCGCTCGCCTGACCTGCTGCTGCTCGACGAGCCAACAGTCGGCGTCGATCCACTGTCGCGCCGCGAACTGTGGGAGATCATCCAGCAGTTGATCGAGCAGGAGCAGCTCAGCGTGTTGGTCTCCACCTCCTACATGGACGAGGCCGAGCGTTGCGCCGAAGTCTTTCTACTGCACCAGGGTCAACTGATGGCCAAGGGCGACCCGGCGTCGATCCGCGAGCACGCCGACAACCTCTGCTTCATCGCCACGCCACCTGCCGACGAACCCGCCCGCACGCTGCAAGCGCGGCTGCTGGACGACCACCAGAACATCGTCGACGCGGTGCCACAGTCCGGCGAGGTGCGCTTCATCCGCCAGCCGGACGCGGACCAGGGCAAGCTCGATCAATTGCTCGACGGCGCACCGGTACGCCAGGTGGACGCGCGCCTGGAAGACGGCTTCATGTTCCTGCTGCGCGCTCGCAGCGATGCCGAAGCCGTCGACATGGAGTCGCTCAAGGCCGGCACGCACCGTCACGACGACAGCAACGAAGCGGTGATCGAAGTGAAGGACCTGGTCCGCAAGTTCGGCGACTTCACCGCCGTGGCCAGCACCAGCTTCAGCGTGCGCCGGGGGGAAATCTTCGGCCTGCTCGGGCCCAACGGCGCCGGCAAGACCACCACCTTCCGCATGCTCTGCGGGCTGCTGCCGGCCACCAGCGGCACGCTGCAGGTCGCCGGGGTCAACCTGCGGCACGCGCGGGCCCAGGCGCGGCGCAAGGTCGGCTACGTGTCGCAGAAGTTCTCCCTCTACGGCAACCTCTCGGTCGCCGAGAACCTGCGCTTCTTCGGCGGCGCCTATGGCCTGGGCGGCAAGCGCCTGAGCCAGCGGATGGACGCGGTGTCCCGACAGTTCGACTTGAGCGGCCAGGAGGACTCGCCCAGCGGCCAGCTGCCCGGCGGTTTCAAGCAGCGCCTGGCGATGGCGGTCGGCCTGCTCCACGAGCCGGAAATCCTCTTCCTCGACGAACCCACCAGCGGAGCCGACCCCCTCGCCCGCCGCGGTTTCTGGCAGCGCATCACGGCACTGGCGGCATCGGGCACCACCATCATTATCACCACCCACTTCATGGAAGAAGCCGAGTACTGCGACCGCATCGTCATCCAGGATGCCGGCAAGCTGCTGGCCATGGGCACCCCGCAGGAAGTCCGCGAGCAGGCCGGCGGCAAGGGCAGCACGCTGAACATGGAGCAGGCGTTCATCGAAATCGTCGAGAGCAATCGCCAGCACGCCAAGGCAGGCACGGCATGAGCGCCGGTGGCTTCTGGCGGCGCCTCGCCTCACTGACCCGCAAGGAAGTGCGGCAGCTGGTGCGCGACCGCAGCAACCTGCTGATCGGCATCGGACTGCCCATCGCGCTGATCCTGATCTTCGGCTATGGCCTGTCGCTGGACGTCAAGCGCGCCATCGTCGCCATCGTCCTCGATGACCCGTCCCCCGTGGCCCGAGACGTGGCCGCGGGGATCAGCCGTACCGAGTACCTGGAGCCACATCTGGTGCGTTCCTTCGCCGAAGGCGAGGCGCTGATGAAGGCCCGCGAGGTGGACGCGCTGGTGCAATTCCCTGCCGATTTCACCCGCCGCCTGAACGACGGCAACGCGCAGGTACAGGTACTCGTGCAGGGCTCGGACGCCACCCGCGCCGCCAGCGTCTCCAACTACGTCAGCAGCGCCCTGGCGGGCTACGGCGAGAAGCAGGCCGACCGCAGCGCCGGCAGCGCCGCCCAGTCCACGGACCAGCGCGGCGCGGTCACCATTGTCCAGCGCATGTGGTTCAACGCCGCCAACACCAGCACCTGGTACCTGGTGCCGGGACTGATCGTGCTGATCATGACCCTGGTTGGCGCCTTCCTTACCGCCTTGGTCATGGCCCGCGAATGGGAGCGCGGCACGCTGGAAGCGCTGTTCGTCACGCCGGTGCGGCCGGTGGAAATCCTCCTGGCGAAGATCATCCCCTGCTTCGGCATCGGCATGATCGGCCTCGCCCTGTGCCTGCTCGCCGCGCGCTTCCTGTTCGACGTGCCGATCTATGGCTCCTTCGTCGTGCTGGTGATCGCCTCGATGCTCTACATGCTGGTGGCGCTGGGTATCGGCCTGCTGATCTCGGCGGTGACCAAAAACCAGTTCCTAGCCAGCCAGATCGCCCTGCTCGCCAGCTTCCTGCCGGCGATGATGCTCTCGGGCTTCATCTTCGACCTGCGCAACGTGCCCACCGCGATCCGGGTGATAGGCAACCTGCTGCCGGCGACCTACTTCATGGAGCTGGTGAAGTCACTGTTCCTGGCCGGCGACTTCTGGCCGATGATCCTCAAGAACTGCGCCATCCTCGCCGCCTACGCCGTCGCCCTGCTGGGCCTGGCGCGGATGGTGACGCGCAAGCGGCTGGAATGAATCCCATGGAATTTCTCTGGCGCATCCTCAACCTGTGGCGCAAGGAACTGCTGGTGATCCTCAAGGACCCGGCCAACCGCATCGTGCTGGTGGCGCCGGTGCTGATGCAGAGCGTGCTGTTCGGCTACGCGGTGACCTTCGACCTCAACGACGCGCCCTACGCCATCCTCGACCTGAGCCACAGCGAATCCTCCACCCGCCTCGCCTCGCGCCTGGACGGCAGCGGCATCTTCCACCGGGTGGCGACGCTGACCCGCGTGGAGGAAATCCAGACGGTGATCGACGAGCAGAAGGCATTGCTGGTGATCCATATCCCCTCGGACTTCCAGACCCGCCTCGCCCAGGGTGACCCGGCGCCGATCCAGGTCATCCTCGACGGGCGCAACTCCAACACCGCCGGCTCCGCCGCCGCCGGGCTAGCCGTGGTGGTGCAGCAGTTCAACCAGGAACAGGGCCTGACCGCGGCGCCGATCAGCGTGGTCAGCCGCTCCTGGTACAACCCCAACCTGGAGACCCGCTGGCCGCTGATCCCCGCGCTGATCGCCACCCTGAGCATGATGCAGACGCTCATGCTCACCGCGCTCTCGGTGGCCCGCGAACGCGAACAGGGCACCTTCGACCAGTTGCTGGTGACGCCCTACACGCCGCTGGAGATCATGCTCGGCAAGGCCATTCCGCCCCTGCTGATCGGTATGCTGCAGGCCACACTGGTGCTGCTGATGGCGCTGTTCTGGTTCCGAATACCCATGGCCGGTTCGCTGTTCAACCTCTACGCCGGGCTGGCGGTATTCACCATCGCCTGTGTCGGGCTGGGCATGTCGATCAGCGCGGTGTCGCTGAACATGCAGCAGGCGATGCTCTACACCTTCGTGCTGATCATGCCGCTGACGCTGCTCTCCGGCCTCGCCACGCCGGTGCGCAACATGCCCGAGTTCCTGCAGGTGGTGACCTACGCCAACCCGCTGCGCTTCGGCATCGACCTGATCCAGCGCGTCTACCTCGAAGGCGCGACGTTAGCCGATGTCTGGCACAACCTGATCCCCATGCTGGTGGTGGCCGCCGTCACCCTGCCGCTCGCCTCGTGGCTGTTCCGCCACCGGCTTGCGTAGTCGATCACTGGAGATGGCCCCGCGATGCAATACCCTCAGCCGGAACCCCACTTCAGAAGCCGCCGCCCATGAGCGAAACCAGCCAGTTCATCGTCTTCGCCGTCACCCAGCTCGCCCTGCCGTTCGGGCTGGGCTACCTGTACTGCCGCCGCAAGGGCATCCCGACCGACACCTGGCGAGCCGGAGGCATCTACCTGATCGCTCTGTCGCTGGCGATGCTGTTCTTCATCGGCCTGCTCGGTCTGCCGACCCATGTGAAAAACGTCGGCATGGTCAGCAACCGCTCCATGGGCCTGACGCTGGGCCTCGTCGGTATTGCCGCAGGCCTGCTGCTGGGCTACGTCGCACGGCGTTTCGAGGGCTCGTCCGATGACTAGCGCCCAGCGAATCTGAAAAGGTGCAATTCTGAAAAGGTGCCATCGATGAACCGCACGTCTCGCCTCGTCTCCCTCGCCCTGCTCGGCACAGTCCTCGCCGGCTGCGCCGTCGGCCCCGACTACGAAGCGCCGCGAACCCAGGCGCCGGCCAGCTGGCAGGCCGCGCACTCGGGCGATGCGCAATTGCACCCGGCCCTGGGCAACGTCCGCCTCAGCGAAGACTGGTGGACCCTGTTCAACGACCCGGTGCTGAACAACCTGCAACGCCGCGCCGACAAGGCCAGCCCCGACCTCAACAGCGCTGTCTTGCGATTCGCCCAGAGCCGCATGCAGCGGCAGATGGTGGCGGCGCAGCGTGGCGTGGACGTCAACGCTTCAGGCGGCGTGACCCGCCAGCGCATGAGCGAGAACGGCGCCAACGCGCTGATGATCCAGCGCATCGCCCCCGGCGCCAGCAGCGACGAGATCAGCAAAGTGCTGGCGCAGCCCTTCACCCTCTACCAGGCCGGTTTCGACGCCTCCTGGGAGCCCGACCTGTGGGGCCGCGTGAGCCGCTCAATCGAGGCCGCCGACGCCAGCGTGGCGGCGCAGCAGGCGATGTTCGAGGAAACCCGCCTGGGCGTCTCGGCCGAACTGGCCCGCGCCTACTTCGAGCTGCGCGGCGTACAGCAGCAGATCGCCGTGGCCAACCAGGACATAGTCGCTACCGAGCAATCCCTGCAGCTGATCCAGGTGCGCGCCGATGGCGGGCTGGTGGATGACTTCGACGTCGAACGCCAGCGCGGCCAGCTCGCCGATCTGCGCTCCAGCCTGCCGCAGCTGAACGCCAGCGAGAGCGCGGCGATCAACCAGATCGGCGTGCTGATCGGCGCCGAACCCGGCAGCCTGCGCGATGACCTCAGGCCCGTCGCGCAAAACACCCCGCAAACGCCCGACCTGAGCCTGGGCCTGCCTTCGGAAGTGGCACGCCGCCGCCCGGATATCCGCGCCGCCGAAGCCCAGCTGCACGCTGCCACCGCCAATATCGGCGTGGCCGTGGCCGACCTCTACCCGTCCATCCGCCTGGGCGCCAAGTTCGGCTACGAATCGGCCGACGACGGCAAGTTCAGCGACTGGGGCAGCCGCACCTGGAGCGTCGGCCCGAGTCTGTCGCTGCCGATCTTCGACAACGGCCGGCGACGCTCGCAGATCAACCTGCGCAAGCTGGAGCAGCAGGAAGCGGCGGTGTCCTACCAGCAGACCGTGCTCAAGGCCTGGCAGGAAGTGGACGACGCCTTGAGCCACTACGGCGCCGAGCGCCAGCGCAACCAGCACCTGCAGGAAAAGCTGCGCAGCAGCGACGTCGCCTACGGCATGGCCAAGGCTCGCTATGCCGGCGGCATGACCGACTTCCTGGTGGAACTGGACGCCCAGCGCGCCTACCTGCAGTCGCGGCGCGACGTGGTGGACAGCGATACCCAGCTGCGCCTGACGCTGATCGCCCTGTGCAAGGCGCTCGGCGGCGGCACGCCGACGCCGGAGGCCAGCGCCAGCCGCTGAGGTCAATTCTGCTGTGCGGTGACCTTGCCGTCGCGCAGGTCCTTGGCGACCCGGCGCTGCAGCTCGTAGGCCGGCGCCTCCACGGCGTTGAAGTCCTCGGAATAGCGCGTGGCGAAGCCCTGCACGCCCCACTCCTGGTACTGCTTGACGTGCCACAGCTCATGGGCCCACAGGGCAACGTCCTTCTGCGCGGCGTCCTCGCTGCGGAAGACGATCACGTCCACCAGGGTCACGGCCTCGGTGTCGGGATTCTGCATGATCGCCTGGGCGGCGTTCAACTCGTCCAGCGCACCGGTGGAATAGCGCGCGGCCATCAGCACGTCGTCGGAGAAATACGGCTGCAACTGGGCGCGGATCTCCAGCGGGATCGGCTCGGTGCCGCCCTGCGCCGCCTGCTCGCGGGACTGCTGCAGCCAAACGCCCAGCGCCTGGGCGGCCATCTTGCGGGTGTCCGACAGCACCGGGCCGAGCACGGCGCCCAGGTCCGGCAGGCAAGTGCAGGTGTCCAGGCAGACCTGGCGCTGCCCCGGCGGGCAGGTCGCGGCAAGGGTATCGACGGACGCGGCCAACCCGGCGAGCAGCGCCAGGGCGCGCAGGAAGCGGGTTGCGAGGGGGGATGGCATGAAGAGACTCCGCTACAGCGTGGAGAAAGACATGGTGCTCAGACCATGGCGCGGCGCGATCATGCCATGCCGCCAGCAAAAAAAGAGCGCTGGCGCGACGTATGAAACTTCTGATAGCTTCTGACCCATGAATGCCGCCAACCGCACCTTCCAGCAGATTATTACCACCATCGCTCCGATGGTGGGTTAGCGCATTCAAGCGAACAACCAAACCCGCCTCCCGGCGGGTTTTTTAATGCCCGCCGTCCGAGGCTCCCGATCAAGGAGACACTGATGGACCAGGCACCTTCCCCTACTCTTTCCGCGGCACCACATCCCCTGCAAGCGCTCATCCAGGCCGCCGACGACGCCATCGGTCGCGAGGACTTCGACGCGCTGCTCGCGTTCTACACCGACGACGCCCTGCTGGTGGTCAAACCCGGCCTGCTGGCACACGGCAAGGCGCAGATCCGCCAGGCCTTCGTCGCCATCGCCGAGCACTTCGGGCACAAGCTGCGGGTGCGCCAGGGCCGCCTGGAAATCCTCGAGACCGGCGATACCGCGCTCGTTGTCGCGCAAACCCTGCTGGATACCAGCCACGGCAAGCTGAGCCGCCGCGCCACCTACGTGTTCCGCCGAGAAGCCGACGGCGCCTGGCATTGCGCGGTCGATAACTCCTACGGCACCGACCTGTTGGAGGCGACTACATGAGCACACAGACAGGCACGCTGCACCTGCTTTGCGGCAAGGCGGCGTCGGGCAAGTCCTGCCTCGCGCGCGAGCTGGCCGAGGCGCCGGGCACCGTGATGCTGGCCGAGGAACAGTGGCTGGCCGAGCTGTTCCCCTGGGGCATCAGCAACCCCGACGACTACCAGCTCTACGCCCGCCGCGTGCGCAAGGTCATGGGCCCGCACGTGGTCGGCCTGCTCCGCGCCGGCACCAGCGTGGTGCTGGACATCCCCGCCAACACCCTGGCCGACCGCCGCTGGCTGATCGATCTGGCTCAGCAGGCCGGTGCGGCGCACTGCCTGCATTTCCTCGACGTCGACCCGGCCACCTGCCGCAGCCGCCTGCTGGCGCGCCACGCCATCGCCCCGCTGGCTGCGCCGCTGGACCCGGCCGGCTACGAGGCGCTCAACCGCTACTTCGTCGCCCCGCGCCCGGAGGAAAAACTGCAGGTGCAGCGCCACGGCGCCTGAGCGCGTAGAATCGCCGCCCCGATTTGCTCCAATCGCCTGAATCAGAAAGACCGGATAGATGAACACCGAAGCCATCGCCACCCTGCGCGAGCAACTGCTCACCGCCCTGAACCCCGCCCCTGCGGAGACCCGCCGCCTGTTCCACGGCCGTGGCCGCCGCTGGCGGGGGCTGGAGCAGGTCACCGCCGACTGGCTGGAAGGCGTGCTGCTGGTGTCGCTGTTCCGCGAGCCCGCCGAAGACGAGCTGAGCGCGCTGCGGGCGATGCTGGTGGAACTGGCGCAGGGCGACATCTGGCGCGCTACCGGCGCCCGCAGCCTGATGCTGCAGCACCGCTACACCCTGGAAAGCACCATGGAAGTGCTCCACGGCGAAGCCTTCGACGGCTGGCAGATCAGCGAGCATGGCCTGCGCTACCAGCTGGACCTGGGGCGCAAGCAGAACAACGGCCTGTTCCTCGACATGCGCTACGGCCGCCAGTGGGTGCAGGCCAACTCCGCCGGGTTGCGCGTGCTCAACCTGTTCGCCTACACCTGCGGCTTCTCCGTGGCGGCGATGGCCGGCGGCGCGCAGAAGGTGGTCAACCTCGACATGGCCCGCGCCGCGCTCAGCCGTGGCCGCGATAACCACCGCCTGAACGGCCACGACCTGTCCAGGGTGAGCTTCCTCGACCACGACCTGTTCAAGTCCTGGGGCAAGGTGAAGAAATCCGGCCCGTACGACCTGATCATCATCGACCCGCCGAGCTTCCAGAAGGGCAGCTTCGTCCTCGACAAGGACTACGCCCGCGTCCTCCGCCGCCTGCCGGAACTGCTGGACGGGGCCGGCACCGTGCTGGCCTGCGTGAACGACCCCGGCGTCGGCGTCGACTTCCTGCTCCAGGGCATGGCCGCCGAAGCACCGCAGCTGCGCTTCATCGAGCGCCTGGAAAACCCGCCGGAGTTTGCCGATATCGAGGAAGACAGCGGCCTGAAGGCGCTGGTGTTCCGGCTGGATTGATCCGCCGCCCTCACCGCGCAATGGCATTGGACGGCGGATAACCGTGAACGGCTATTCGCCCTACGAACGAGCGCTCCGACTGAGCCCCCCCGTAGGGCGGATAACGCCTACGGCGTTATCCGCCGTCCCACCTGAGGTACGGCGTCCCTAAAACCAAGCCCCACATCTCCCGATGAAAGGCCACGCTAACCCTTGCGGCCAGGCCCCCATCACGCCATCCTTGCCACTGTATGTAAAACCAGTGCCCGCCAATGTCCGTGCCGCTCGATCCCAGCCTCTACTACCTGACCAACTTCCACCGCGCCCTCGACTGGATCGACGAACGTTACGCCGATCTGCTCGACGCCGAGGAAGCCCGGTTCATCGCCGATTTCCGCGCGCTGCCGCTGCCGTCGCGGGCACTGCTGGTACGACTGGTGATGCGCAAGGGCCCGCATTTTCGCGCCGGCAAGCTGAGCTACGCGGAGATCGGCGACATTTCCCAGGCAGCCGCGCCGCTGCTGGAGCTGGGTTGGCTGGACGATGCCTGCCCGCTTGCGCTGGAAGACCTGCTGCCGCTGCTGCTCAAGGACGAACTGCTCACGCGCTTCCGCGCTGACCTGCCGCGCCGCGCGCTGAAGAAGGCCGAGCTGTACGAGCACCTGCACGCCTACCACGAGCAGGTACAGCCCTTCGCCGGCTGGTACCCGGAGCTCGACCAGCTCTACACCCTGATGGCGACGCCGCTTTGCGACCGCCTGCGCCTGCTGTTCTTCGGTAATCTGCAGCAGGACTGGTCCGAGTTCGTCCTCGCCGATCTCGGCATCTTCCGCTACGAAAGCGTCCCTTTCACCGCCGATTCCCGAGCCTTCCGCAGCCGCGACGACCTGGAAGCCTACATTCACCTGTGGAACGGCGCGGTGCGTTTCGAAACCGGCGAACCCATCGACGGGCTGCTGGCCGAACTGGGCGACTTCCACAGCGACAACGCCTACCTGCAAGCCCGCCACGGCCGCCTGCTGTACCGCATGGCCTACCAGCTGGAGCGCGAAGGCGAGCTGGACGCCGCGCTGGCGCTGTACCAGCGCACCGCCACCGGTGGCTCGCGGCAACGGCAGATTCGCGTGCTGGAGCGTCTGCAACGCTTCGAAGAAGCCCATGCTCTGGTGCAGACCGCCCTGGCCGCGCCGGAAAGTGATGGCGAGCTGCAGTTGGTCGAGCGCGCGCTGACCCGACTGATCCGCCAGCTCGGCCTGCCGAAGGAAAAAGCCGCTAAGACCACGCCGCCGCTGCGCATCGACCTGGAGCTGCCGCGCCCGGACGTCAACGTCGAGTTCGCCGTGCAGGCCGTGCTTCACCAGGACGAAGCGCCGGTGCACTACGTGGAGAACGCGCTGGTCTGCAGCCTGTTCGGCCTGCTCTGCTGGGATGTGATTTTCGCCCCGCTGCCCGGCGCTTTCTTCCACCCCTTCCAGGCCGGGCCCAGCGACCTCAACCGCAGCGACTTCGTCAGCCGCCGCGCGCAAGCCTTCGCCGCACGCCTGGCATTACTGGACAGCGACGCCTATCTGGCGGTCATCCGCGAAACCTGGACCGCCAAGTCCGGCATCCTCTCGCCCTTCGTGCACTGGGAGCTGCTCGACGAAAACCTGCTGGAGCAGGCCTTGCACTGCCTGCCGGCGGCGCACCTGAAGCTGTGGTTCGAGCGCCTGCTGGCCGACCCGAAGGCCAACCGCGCCGGCATGCCCGACCTGATCCAGTTCTGGCCCGGCGAGGCGCGCTACCGGATGATCGAGGTGAAAGGCCCCGGCGACCGCCTGCAGGATAACCAGAAGCGCTGGCTGGCCTTCTGCGCCGAGCACGGCATGCCGGTGGAAGTCTGCTACGTGCGCTGGGCGGACGAAGTGGCGGAAAGCGCGTGAGCTATGCCATCGCCGTGCGCGCGCTGTGCGAATTCACCGCCAAGGAAGGTGACCTCGACCTGCGCTTCACCCCCGCCCCCACGGCGCAGGAAGGCATGGCCGGGCACGCCACTGTGGTCTCCCGCCGAGGGCTGGGCTACATCGCCGAGCTGCCGCTGCGTGGCGAATATCCGGGGCTGGTGGTCAGCGGCCGCGCCGACGGCTACGACCCGAGCGAAAACCTGCTGGAAGAGATCAAGACCCACCGCGGCGACGTCGCGCGCATCCCGCAGAACCACCGGCTGCTGCACTGGGCGCAGGTGAAGGTATACGGCTGGCTGCTGTGCCAGACCCTGGAGATCGACGCCATCGATCTCGCCGTCGTCTACTTCAACGTCATTACCCAGAAGGAAACCGAGTTCCGCGAGCGTTTCTCCGCCGCCGACCTGCGCGCCTTCTTCGAGCTGCAATGCCAGCGCTTCGTGCAGTTTGCCGAGCAGGAAAGCGCCCACCGCGTCGAGCGCGACCAGGGGCTGGAAGCGCTGCGCTTTCCCTACGCCGATTTCCGCCAGGGCCAGCGCATGCTTGCCGAGTCGGTTTACCGCGCCGCCCGCGACGGCCATACGCTGATGGCACAGGCCACCACCGGCATCGGCAAGACCCTCGGCACGCTATTCCCGCAGCTCAAGGCCTTCCCCGGCCAGCAGTTGGACCGGCTGTTTTTCCTCACCGCCAAGACCCCCGGCCGGCGCTTGGCGCTGGACGCCCTCGCCACGTTGCGCCAGCAGGAGGCCGCCCAGCCGCTACGGGTGCTGGAACACGTCGCCCGCGACAAGGCCTGCGAACATCCGGACAAAGCCTGCCACGGCGAATCCTGCCCGCTGGCCAAGGGCTTCTACGACCGCCTGCCCGCCGCCCGCGAGGCTGCGCTCAAGCAGTGCTGGCTGACTCAGGAAGCGGTGCGCCAGGTGGCGCTGGAGCACCAGGTCTGCCCCTACTACCTGAGCCAGGAACTGTGCCGCTGGTCCGACGTGGTGGTGGGCGACTACAACTACTACTTCGACATGACCGCCCTGCTCTACGGCCTCACCGTGCTCAACGACTGGAAGGTCACCCTGCTGGTGGACGAGGCGCACAACCTCATCGAACGCGGCCGCGGCATGTACAGCGCCGAACTGGACCAGGGCGAGTTCAACGCCCTGCGCAAGGTCGCCCCGGCCAAGCTGAAGAGCGCGCTGGAGCGCGTCGGCCGGCACTGGAACCAGCTGCACCAGGACCAGGACGTCGACTACCAGATCTACCCGACCATCCCCGACCTGTTCATCGCCGCGCTGCAGAAGGCCGTCAGCGCCATCACCGACCACCTCACCGACCAGCCCACCGGCAACGAGGCCGAGCTGCTGCGCTTCTACCTCGACGCCATGCTGTTCTGCCGGCTGGCCGAGGCCTACGGGCCGCACTCGCTGTTCGACATCACCCGCCACGACGTCAGCGCGCGCCGCGTGCTCTCGACCCTGTGCCTGCGCAACGTGGTGCCGGCGCCCTTCCTCGCCGAGCGCTTCAAGGTGGCCCACAGCACCACGCTGTTCTCCGCCACCCTGACCCCCGCGCACTATTACGCCGATCTGCTCGGCCTGCCCGAAGACACCGGCTGGCGCGAAGTGGAATCGCCCTTCCACGCCCAGCAGCTGGAAGTCCACGCGCTGAGCAACCTGTCCACCCGCTACCAGCACCGCGAGGCCAGCCTCACGCCGATCAGCACCCTGATGGCCCGGCAGTTCCGCGCGCGCCCCGGCAACTACCTGGCCTTCTTCAGCAGCTACGCCTACCTGCAGCAGGCGCTGGAGCGCTTCACCGCCGAGCATCCGGACATTCCCTTCTGGGTGCAGTCGCGCAGCATGAACGAGATCGAGCGCGAGGCCTTTCTCGATCGCTTTACCACCCACTCGCGCGGCATCGGCTTTGCCGTGCTCGGCGGCGCTTTCGGCGAGGGCATCGACCTGCCGGGCGAGCGCCTGATCGGCGCCTTCATCGCCACGCTGGGGCTGCCGCAGGTGAACCAGGTCAACGAGGAGATCAAGCAGCGCATGCAGGGGATGTTCGGCGACGGCTACGACTACACCTACCTGTTCCCCGGCCTGCAGAAGGTCGTGCAGGCGGCCGGCCGGGTGATCCGCACGCCGACGGATTCGGGGGTAATCTACCTGCTCGACGACCGCTTCAACCAGCCGGCGGTACGACGGTTGCTGCCGGGCTGGTGGAAGCCGGAGCGGCTGAAGTTCATCGCCGACCCGCCGCGGTTCAAGGCCCCGCAGGGGTATCTGTTGCTGTAACTCCCGCAGGCGAAAATCCCTTTTTTCGCGATTGATCGTGTGCCGTGTGGTTCGCGAGCAAGCTCGCTCCTACGAAGAGCGCGACATCCCCGCCTGGCTCTGGCTCTGGCTCTGGCTCTGGCTCCCAAAAGACTTCCAGAGAAATATCCGTACGCGCCGAATGCCCCGTTCAACGAGGGAATTTTTCGCCTAAGCGAAAAACCGGATGTTCGGGGCAAGACTTTTTGGTTCCTTTTGTGAGGGCGGCTCTCCGACGTTTGACAAAAGGGACTTGTAAGTTGTTTTCACCTGCTTCAGACCGCCAGTGACTAGATTTCCAGATCGTGGGCGAGCGAGGGTCGGAGCAGGGTCTTCCTGATAAACCCGAACGGTTGCCTGGGCTCAAAGCCCGTTTC
>NZ_JACVBX010000007.1 GCF_014852585.1 Pseudomonas sp. PDM18
TGCTGATCGCCTTCTTGCTGCCGCTGTTCCTGGGGCTTGCTATAGCGCCTGATCCAGACATAGAGGCTATGCACCGACACACCCAAACGCTCCGCCACATCCGCTACACGCAGGCCGCGCTCGGTAATTTGTCTGACCGCTTCGATTTTGAATTCTTCGGGGTAACGCTGGTTGCTCATGGCACCTCCTGATGGGCCTCATTATGAGGCTTGGAGGTGTCTACGAAACTAGGGGCGATTCAGACATCACCATCGATATGCCGGCTGGGGCGACCCTCACTCGCTTCGAATTCGATGCCGGGACGGACTGGATTGTGATGGACAACCTGCGCCTGAAAATGACGACACTGGCTCCGCCCTCGCTGAATGTTGTGGCCGGTTCAAGCGCCTATTACGGCGATGCGTCGGACAATACCTTCACGCTGAAGGATGTCTCGGTGTTGAGTTCCGCCTCCATCGCCGTCCACGGCAATAGCGGCATCGACACCCTCAAACTGACGGGCGCCGGCCAGACCCTCGATGTCTCGACGTTGACCGCAGCGGGCAAGCTGAGTGGGGTAGAGGTGCTTGACATCACCGGCACCGGCAACAACACGCTCAAGCTGTCCCTGGGCGATGTGCTGGAGCTGGGCGGCAAGGATCTGTTCCGAACAAATAGCGATGTGCAGATGTAGGTGAAGGGCAATGCCGGCGATGTGGTCAAGCTGGACGACATTCTGCTCAACGGAATTGACCCGGGCAATTGGGCCAGTGCCGGCACTGTGAATATCAGTGGCGTAACGTACGTCAGCTATCAGTATTCGACGATGGACGCCGAGTTGCTGGTTCAGCAGGGCGTGACTGTCAACCTGGTCTGACGTTGACCGCTGCGATGGCCGGTGCGCCGGCCATCGCTGCGTTTCCCTTTCTCTTCTTTCTTAGCGCCCCTCTGTCGCCGAGGGGCCTGGCGATATCCCCCTCCATTCGGCGATCCGTAATACCCCCCGCATCCAGAGGTACCAGCTGTGCTTCTGGCCCTTTCAAACGGGCCGACGAAGGTGTTTCCCCTTTCCTCGGTGCCGGTCCCACTCTCTGTGTTCATGCGCCTGATGGCACTGCTAGGTTGTGGGCAGACGTCTGGCAGGTCGCATGTTGTTGTGCATAACGACGTGGAAGTTTTCTCTCCTTGCATGCACGCCCGGGCAACTTAGGCTAGAAGGAGATAAAAAGTCATGCCAAGAGAGAACCATGAGCAAGATTCTGATCGTCGATGAGCAACCCCTGACGCGGGAAGCGCTGCGCCTGTTATTGGAGAACGATCGACACGAGGTGGTGGGCGAGGCCGACAATGGTTTCGCGGCGCTCCAGCAAGTACGTCACTGCGAGCCAGACATCATGATCCTGGAGTTGTCCATCCCGCGCCTGGGTGGGCTGGAGGTTATCCAGCGCCTGGCCATACAGCGCTCCCCGGTCAAGACGCTGGTGCTCACCTCGCAGGATTCCGAATACTTTGCCAGCCGTTGCCTGGCCGCCGGGGCGACGGGCTTCGTCAGTAAGCAGGTCGATTCCGAGGAGGTGCTGCAGGCGGTGCGTGCCCTGGTCAAGGGCATGAGTTACTTCCCTTCTGGCCGGCTGGGGTCGGTCAATGCGGCGGAGCAGGTCCGGCTGGACAAGTTGTCGGTGCGCGAGCTCAGCGTGCTGCAATTGCTGGCCAAGGGAATGAGCAACATTGCCATCGCCGATCAGTTGGCGATCAGCGACAAGACCGTCAGTACCTACAAGACCCGCCTGATGGAGAAGATGCAGGCCAAGTCGTTGGTGGAACTGGTTGATATTGCGCGGCAGCATGGCTTGATCGAAGGAGAGAGCAGCAAGGCTGAAGCGGCACAGATCGAGTTCGACGAGGAGCAGCAGAAGGAGTTGGCGCAGCTCCGATCCATCATTGATGGCGTGCCTTATCCGATTCTCCTTCGTGCGCCCGATACTCGTATTCTCTTCTGTAATCAGGCCGCGCTGGATTTCGTAGCTTTGCCCATGGAGGAACTTGTCGGCAAGAAGATCGGGGAGTTGGGAGAGGTGCTGGACCCGCATGAGGCGGAGTTACTGAGGAATACTGTGATCGCAGCCATCCAGGGGGAGGAGCCGTACGAACTGGATTTGGAGGTGCGTTTGAAGCGTGGGCGGCGCGTGTTCCGCCACTGGGGCAAACCCTATCGGGACAAGAACGGTTTTTTGATTGGCGCGGTCTGCGGATCAATCGACATCACCGATCAAGATGACGCAGTGCGAAGTTTGCGCAGCACCAATGCGCGAATTGAAGTCATTAGCCGAGGCAAGACGGAATACCTGCGGGGCATCGCGGAGGAAATCCAGGGGCCGCTCCAGAGTATTCTTGCCATGATCAACTTGCAGGTGAGCCAGTCCGAGTCACCCACCAAGCCGTTGCTGGTGGCGCGCTCGGTAAGCGCGAACCTACTGCGCGTGCTGGAGGATGTGCAACTGCTGTGCCGCGTCAAGGAGGGCCGTGTTCAGCTCATCAAGCAGGAGGTGGATTTGCGGGAGTTGGTCGCCCAGCAATTGGAGGCCTTCGGCGAGCAGGCCCGATCGGAAGGGCTGGAGTTGAAATCCGACTTGAACCTGGCGCTCCAGCCGATAGTGTGGTGCGACCCGCTGCGTCTGCAGCAGGTACTGCAGATGCTGCTGGACAATGCGATCAAGTACACCGATGAAGGCTCGGTTCTGGTCCGGCTCAGTGCCATTGGGAAGGGCAAGGGGCTGGTGGGGGTGCAGTTCGAGGTGGCGGATACGGGCGTCGGCATAGCCGAGTCGGATCAACGCAATCTGTTCGAGCCCTTTGCCTATGACCTGGACGGCAGGCGCATCGGTGAAGGCAGGTCGAGTCTGGGGCTGGCCCTGTGTAAGAGCCTGGTGACGTTGATGGGGGGGACCGTCTCGGCAGACAGTGACTTGGGAGTTGGAACGGTCATTCGCGTGAACCTGGTCTTCCCGGATGCGGCATGCTGAGTCGGGGTCTTCTGCCTGCAGG
The DNA here is from genome assembly GCF_014852585.1 of Pseudomonas sp. PDM18. Lineage (GTDB taxonomy): Bacteria > Pseudomonadota > Gammaproteobacteria > Pseudomonadales > Pseudomonadaceae > Pseudomonas. The sequence continues at coordinate 3,025 of NZ_JACVBX010000007.1, forward strand.
GCATGGCCTGTGCGGTGTCACTCAAGACGGCTGGCGTCGGTGCCGCAGATCAATGGCGTGGTTTGTTGATAACAACAACGCCAACGCCCGATAGCGCAGGCGAAGCTGCATGGATTGCTGAGACGAAATGGCGTTCGGCAGGCACGGGGTTCATCGTTGGATCAGGATGGGTAAGGCGCCTTTTAATGGCATGGAAGCTGCTTTGCCAGTCCGAGTGCCGGTTTTTCGTCGCCGGCTCCGGAGACTTTGCATGCGCCAACTGATACTGATCCTTGCCTTCGCCGCCCTGGGCGGCTGCATGAGCCCCAACGACCTGGCCGACGGCACCGATTACTACCTGCGCGACGCGGGCTTCCTCGATCACAGCCAGACCCGCCGCACCTCGAACTGGCGCCTGCAGCAGGACTCCTTCATCTATATCGCCCAAGGGCCGTTCGTGCCGCCAGGCCATCCTTATGCACGGCCCAATGTGGTGGCGGAGGAAGCGTTCAAGGGCTTCGTCCAATACTTCCCGCTGGTGCGCCGAGCCAAGAGCCCGCTGGGACTTGAGGGCGCCATGCAGGAGGCGCGCGCGGCGGGCGCCAATTATCTGCTGTATACGCGCTTCGCCCGTGGGGAGGACAATACCGGGACCTACGAGCAGTACGAAGACACCGATAACGCTGTGGGCCGCGACCGCAGCGTGATCCAGGTGATGCTGATCGAGACCGACAACCGCTACCTGGTAGATAGCGCGACTATCCGCAGCCGCGGCGGTTTTCTGACATTCTATGACGCCAGCCCCGAGGACCTGATCGGGCGACCGCTGGAAGACTATGCCCGCAGCCTGCTGGGGGTGAAGACGCGAGAGGAGTACCAATGACAGATCCACAGACTCAATCGGACCGGGCCGGCAACCTGCTGGCGCAGATTCCCGCCAGCAAGGACAAGGGGCTGCCGCCGGTACATCTGTGGAACCCCGAATGCTGCGGCGATATCGACATGCGCATCGCCCGCGACGGCACCTGGTACTACCTGGGCACGCCGATCGGCCGCAAACCGATGGTGCGGCTGTTCTCCACCATCATCCGCCGCGATGGCGACGACTATTTCCTCGTCACTCCGGTGGAGAAGTGCGGGATCACCGTCGATGACGCGCCTTTCGTCGCGGTCACCCTGGCGGTTGAGGGGGAGGGCGAGCAGCAGGTGCTGCGCTTCACCACTAACGTCGAGGACGAAGTGGTAGCCGACGCGGCTCACCCGATCCGTGTCGAGCTGGATCCGCAGACTCAGGAGCCGTCGCCCTACGTGCTGGTGCGGGTGAACCTGGAAGCGCTGATCCACCGCAACGTGTTCTACCAGTTGGTGGAACTGGCTGTTCCCCGTGAGATCGACGGCGTTGATTGGCTGGGTGTCTGGAGTTGCGGGGAGTTCTTCCCCATTGCGCCGCAGCCGTGACCTGGTGGTCTGAACGCGGCCGGTAGTTAGATTCCAGCTTCGCTACAACTTTTTCGAACTTGCAAAAAAGGCTCCCGAGGGAGCCTTTTTCGTTACCGCCAACGCAATTACATGTTGGGGTAGTTCGGACCACCGGTGCCCTCGGGGGCAACCCAGGTGATGTTCTGGGCCGGGTCCTTGATATCGCAGGTCTTGCAGTGCACGCAGTTCTGGGCGTTGATCTGGAAGCGCTTGCTGCCGTCGTCGTTGCTCACCACTTCGTACACGCCGGCCGGGCAGTAACGCTGCGCAGGCTCGTCGTAGAGCGGCAGGTTCTTCGCGATCGGGGTGCTCGGGTCGGTCAGCTTCAGGTGGATCGGCTGGTCTTCCTCGTGGTTGGTGTTGGACAGGAACACCGAGGAGAGCTTGTCGAAGCTGAGTTTGCCGTCCGGCTTCGGATAGTCGATCTTCGGTGCTTCGCTGGCCTTCTTCAGGGTCGCGTAGTCCGGCGTCGTATCGTGCAGGGTGAACGGAAGCTTGCCGCCGAAGATGTTCTGGTCGATGAAGTTGAACGCACCGCCACCGATGGCGCCGAACTTGTGCATCGCCGCGCCGAAGTTACGGCTTCGGAACAGTTCGTCGTACAGCCAGCTGCCCTTGAAGGCATCGACGTAGTTGTTCAGCACGTCGCCGCCTTCGCGGCCGGCGAACAGGGCTTCGGCCACGGAGTCGGCGGCCAGCATGCCGGACTTCATGGCGGTGTGGCTGCCCTTGATCTTGGCGAAGTTCAGGGTGCCCAGGTCGCAACCGATCAGCGCGCCGCCCGGGAAGACCATCTTCGGCAGCGAGTTCAAGCCGCCCTTGCAGATGGCGCGAGCGCCGTAAGCCACGCGCTTGCCGCCTTCCAGGTACTGCTTGATCACCGGGTGGTGCTTGTAGCGCTGGAATTCGTCGAACGGCGACAGGTGCGGGTTGGTGTAGGACAGGTCGATGATCAGGCCGACTACCACCTGGTTGTTCTCCAGGTGATAAAGGAAGGAGCCGCCCGGGTTGTCGTCGTTCAGCGGCCAGCCGGCAGTGTGTACCACCAGGCCCTGCTCGTGCTTGGACGGGTCGATGTCCCAGATTTCCTTGATGCCGATGCCGTAGTGCTGGGCGTCGGCTTCGCTGTCGAGCTTGTACTTCTTGATCAGTTGTTTGCCGATGTGGCCACGGCAGCCTTCGGCGAACAGGGTGTATTTGGCGCGCAGTTCCATGCCCGGGGTGTAGTAACCCTCTTTCGGATTGCCTTCGCGGTCGACGCCCAGGTCACCGGTGACAATGCCGCGCACCACGCCATTTTCGTCGATCAGCGCTTCCTGGGCGGCGAAGCCCGGGTAGATCTCGACGCCCAGGCCTTCGGCCTGCTGGGCCAGCCAGCGGCACAGGTTGCCCAGGGAGATGATGTAGTTGCCTTCGTTGTGCATGGTCTTGGGCACGAAGAAGTTCGGCACCTTGGCCGCTGCTTCCGGGCTCTTCAGCACATAGATGTCGTCGCGCTTGACGGGGGTGTTGAGCGGCGCTTCGAGTTCTTTCCAGTTGGGGAACAGCTCGTTCAGCGCGCGGGGCTCGAACACGGCGCCCGAGAGGATGTGGGCGCCCACTTCGGAACCCTTCTCGACCACACAGACGCTGATTTCCTGACCGGCGTCGGCGGCCTTCTGTTTCAGTCGGCATGCGGCGGACAGACCGGCAGGGCCGGCGCCGACGATGACGACGTCGAATTCCATAAATTCGCGTTCCACTATCGATCTCTCCTGAATCAAGGCTCTGGGCATTTTGTAGGTATTGGGATGGGCGTGCCCCCACCCAGTAAGAGCGGGGCGCATTATAGCTAGACCTGTTGCTATATCTAAACCCTTTATCGAACGCAATACAAACGTTTGTTTGAATCGCGTGTAACCCTGGTAGAATCGGGGTCCGCGGCTTATGAAGGGGTATTTTCGTGTATTGACCCGCCCGGTCGATGCGGTCAAGATACCTGCGGTTTTGCGGTCGCGTTGCGCTGGATGTAGTCGCAGATGGCGTGCACTACCGGCCAGGCCTGTCTGGCGACATTCCTATTCACCGGAGAAAAACGAGGAATCCATGAAGGTTCTTGTAGCTGTCAAACGAGTGGTTGACTATAACGTCAAGGTCCGCGTCAAGGCGGACAACTCCGGCGTCGATCTCGCCAACGTCAAAATGTCCATGAACCCCTTCTGCGAAATCGCCGTGGAAGAGGCCGTTCGCCTGAAAGAGAAAGGCGTCGTCACCGAGATCGTTGCGGTCTCCGTCGGCCCGACCGCTGCCCAGGAGCAACTGCGTACCGCGCTGGCTCTGGGTGCTGATCGCGCCATCCTCGTTGAAACCAACGAAGAACTGAGCTCCCTGGCCATCGCCAAGTCGCTCAAAGCCCTCGTCGACAAAGAGCAGCCGCAGCTGGTCATCCTCGGCAAGCAGGCCATCGACAGCGACAACAACCAGACCGGCCAGATGCTGGCTGCGCTGACCGGCTACGCCCAGGGCACCTTCGCCTCCAAGGTCGAAGTCGCTGGCGACAAGGTCAACGTCACCCGTGAAATCGACGGCGGCCTGCAGACCGTTGCCCTGAACCTGCCGGCAATCGTCACCACCGACCTGCGCCTGAACGAGCCGCGCTATGCGTCGCTGCCGAACATCATGAAGGCGAAGAAGAAACCGCTGGACGTGGTGACCCCGGACGCCCTGGGCGTTTCCACCGCTTCCACCGTGAAGACCGTGAAAGTCGAAGCTCCGGCTGCCCGTAGCGCTGGCATCAAGGTCAAGTCCGTTGCCGAACTGGTCGAGAAACTGAAGAACGAGGCGAAAGTAATCTGATGGCTATCCTGGTAATCGCTGAGCACAACAACGGCGCACTGGGCGCTGCCACTCTGAACACTGTCGCTGCCGCGCAGAAGATCGGTGGTGACATCGCTGTCCTGGTCGCTGGCCAGAACGTCGGTGGCGTGGCCGAAGCCGCTGCCAAGATCGCCGGTGTTTCCAAGGTGCTGGTCGCCGACAACGCCGCCTACGCTCACCAGCTGCCGGAGAACGTCGCTCCGCTGATCGCTGAACTCGGCAAGGGTTACAGCCACGTGCTGGCCGCCGCCACCACCAACGGCAAGAACTTCTTGCCGCGCGTTGCCGCCCTGCTGGACGTCGACCAGATCTCCGAAATCATCGAAGTGGTCAGCGCCGATACCTTCAAGCGTCCGATCTATGCCGGTAACGCCATCGCTACCGTGCAGTCCTCGGCTGCCGTCAAGGTCATCACCGTGCGTGGCACCGGCTTCGATGCCGTCGCTGCCGAAGGTGGCTCCGCCGCTGTTGAAGCCGTTTCCGGCCCGGCCGATGCTGGCAAGTCCGCCTTCGTGGGCGAAGAACTGGCCAAGTCCGACCGTCCGGAACTGACCGCTGCCAAGATCGTCGTTTCCGGCGGCCGTGGCATGGGCAATGGCGACAACTTCAGCATCCTCTACTCCCTGGCCGACAAGCTGGGCGCTGCCGTCGGCGCTTCCCGCGCTGCCGTTGACGCCGGCTTCGTGCCGAACGACATGCAGGTCGGCCAGACCGGCAAGATCGTCGCTCCGCAGCTGTACGTGGCCGTCGGCATCTCCGGCGCCATCCAGCACCTGGCGGGCATGAAGGATTCGAAAGTGATCGTTGCGATCAACAAGGACGAAGAGGCGCCGATCTTCCAGGTTGCCGACTACGGCCTGGTCGCCGATCTGTTCGAAGCTGTACCGGAGCTGGAAAAGGCCGTCTGAGCCCGATCCGCTTGTTGAAGGAACCCGCCCTCGTGGCGGGTTCTTTCATTTCAGGTCCCTGAATTTCCTCGGGAAATGGCAACTTCTGTGCGCCCATGACCCATTGGTCACGAATCTTTGCCGAGAAGTCCACCGGCGAAGGTGTCTCATCTACAATGCGCGACGTCTCCAGTTCCTGAATGTGTTCAATCGACACCTGGCTACCGAGGTTTTCATGATCATCAAACCGCGCGTGCGTGGCTTCATCTGCGTCACTACCCACCCGACCGGCTGTGAAGCCAACGTCAAGGAACAGATCGAGTACGTCGAGGCGCACGGCCCCATCGCCAACGGTCCGAAGAAGGTCCTGGTCATCGGCTCCTCCACCGGCTACGGTCTGGCCGCGCGCATCAGTGCCGCCTTTGGCGCCGGCGCCGACACCCTGGGCGTGTTCTTCGAGCGCCCCGGCAGCGAGACCAAGGCGGGCACCGCCGGCTGGTACAACTCCGCTGCCTTCGAGAAGTTTGCCAAGGCCAAGGGCCTGTACGCGCGCAGCATCAACGGCGATGCCTTCTCCGATGAAGTGAAGAAAGTCACCATCGAAACCATCAAGCAGGACCTGGGCAAGGTCGACCTGGTGGTCTACAGCCTGGCCGCTCCGCGCCGTACCCACCCGAAGACCGGCGAGGTCTTCAACTCCGTGCTCAAGCCGGTCGGCAAGGCCGTCAACTTCCGTGGTCTGGACACCGACAAGGAAGTGATCAAGGAAAGCGTGATGGAGCCGGCGACGCCCGAGGAAATCGCCAACACCGTCGCGGTCATGGGCGGTGAAGACTGGCAGATGTGGATCGACGCCCTGCAGGACGCCGGTGTGCTGGCCGACGGCGCCAAGACCACCGCCTTCACCTACCTGGGCGAAGAGATCACCCACGACCTGTACTGGAACGGCTCCATCGGCGCCGCCAAGAAGGACCTGGACCAGAAGGTCCTGGGTATTCGCGAGAAGCTGGCTGCCACCGGTGGCGACGCTCGCGTTTCCGTGCTGAAGGCCGTGGTCACCCAGGCCAGCTCGGCCATCCCAATGATGCCGCTGTACCTGTCGCTGCTGTTCAAGGTGATGAAGGAGAAGGGCACCCACGAAGGTTGCATCGAGCAGGTCGACGGCCTGTTCCGTGAAAGCCTGTACGGCGCCGAGCCGCACCTGGACGCCGATGGTCGCTTGCGCGCCGACTACAAGGAACTGCAGCCGGATGTGCAGGACACCGTGAAGGATCTGTGGAACAAGGTGACTAACGAGAACCTGTACCAGTTGACCGACTTCACCGGCTACAAGTCCGAGTTCCTGCGACTCTTCGGCTTCGAGATCGCTGGCGTGGACTACGAGCAGGACGTCAATCCGGACGTGCAGATTCCGAATCTGATCCAGCTCTGAGTTTGCCCCAACAGAAACGGCGCCTTCGGGCGCCGTTTCTGTTTTCCGGGCAGGTTCAGTTCGACGCGGTTACGGGGGCGTGATTGCGCTGGAGGAAGTCCAGGTAGAGACGGGCACTTTCCTCCGGGCGCTCGATCATTGGTACGTGGCCGCAATCGCGCAGGATGGCCACACTGGGCTTTTTCAGCAGCGGCTTCATCACGTCGATGCTGGAAACGTCCAGCACGCGGTCGCGGTCGCCCCACAGCAGCAGGGTCGGTGCGGTGATCTTCGGCAGCTCGGGCTCCAGCGGGATGTAGCGTTCACGTAGCTGCTGGAAGACCATGGCGTTGAACGCGCTGCGCTCCAGCGAGCGTTCCGCCAGGTAATCCCGCAGCCGTGACGGCAGCGGCGGCTTCTGCACGAAGACGAAGTCGAGCAGGGCCGGGAAGTCGTCCACCGAGCGCAGCACCAGCGGATTTTCTCCGGCCTTGAGGCGCTCGAACAGCTCGCTCGGGTGCGGCGCCGTAACTCCGGCATTGTCGAATAGGCCGACCGACAGCACTTCCTGCGGATGCCGCGCGGCGAGCAATGCGGCGATGTGCCCGCCCATGGAATTGCCGACCACATGGAAGCGGCCGATGCCCTGTTCGTGCATGAAATCCGCCAGGCGCTCGGCCTGAGTGCCGACGTCGTAGCTGACATTCTGCGGTTTGCTGCTGTCGCCGAAGCCCGGCAGGTCTACGGCGATGACGTGGTAATCCTTGGTCAGGAAGCGGGCGAAGCGCGGCCAGTTGCTCTTGTCGGCGCCGAAGCCGTGGATCAGCAGGATGGTCTGGGCCTTTTCCGGGCCGCCCTCGTAGTAGGTGATGTCGAGGTTGTCGACCTGCAGGCTGTTGGTGGACAGCCGGGCGCGGGCGCTTTCGACGTACTGCGCGGTCGCCAGCAAGGTGGAGGGGAAGGCGTAGAGCACGCCGGCGGCGACGGCTATCGCCAGGAGAAGGGCCAGAAGGGCTTTCTTCATGAGAAGTCCTTATTACCAAATCGGGTCGGTGTGCTTTACGCTAGCATTTTGCGGCTCTAAGCATGGCCGTTCTTTCTTCTGGTGAGCGAGACTACCGATGCCTGATTGCTCCACGCTGATCCGTGCGGCGCTGTTGCTGGTGACTTTCTCCATTCCCCTGGCCGGTTCTGCTGCCGGCAAGTGCGAGCGCCTGGTGGCCACCGGCAACCCGGAGTACCCGCCTTACCTGTGGCGCGACCAGGCGCAGCCGGAACGCCTGATCGGCGCCAATGCCGACCTGCTGGAGCAGATCGGCAAGGCAGTCGGGGTGAATATCCGGGTCATCTACACCGGTTCCTGGGCGCGCGCGCAAGAAGAGGCGCGGTTGGGTCGGGTCGACCTGATCGCCGGCGCCTTCCTCACACCGCCGCGCCTGGAGACCATGGACTACATCCATCCGGCCTTCCTCACCACCGACAACGTGGTGTGGATGCGCAAGGACGCCACCACGCACTACACCGGGCGCGACGACCTGCGTGGCCTGAAGGGCGGCACTCTGGTGAACAACAGCTTCGGCCCGGACTTCGACACCTTCGCCAAGCAGGAGCTGACCCTGGAAGAGGTGCCCAGCCTGACCCAGGCCTTCCAGAAACTCCTGCTCAAGCGCTCGGATTATGTGATCTACGAGCACTACCCCGGCCTGGCGGTCGCCGATACCCTCGGCATGGCCGACGACCTGCAGCCACTGGAACCGCCGATCTCCAGCGAAGGTCTTTACCTGACCGTGGCGCACAACTCGGCCTGCAACGACCCGTGGCTGCGCGGACAACTGGCGAAAAAAATGACAGAATTGACGGCCGCCGGAGTCCCGCAGCGCCTGCTGCAGGACAACCTGGCCCGCTGGAAGGCCCAGCAGCTTCAGCCTGCCAGCACTCCCACCGAGTAGGACAATAGATTTCGTGATTAATCGACGGATGATGGTCGCCGGCCTGGCTTTGTTTGCGTTGGCCGGCTGTGCGACGAACGACCCGGCACCCAACGAACAGATGCGCCTCACCGAGCAGGCGCTGGAACAGGCCAAGGCCGTGGGTGCGACCGATGACGTGGCCGAACTCAAGCTCGCCGAGGACAAGTACCAGGCCGCCAAGGGCGCCCTGGCAGTCGGTTCGAACAAGAAGGCGCGGCAACTCGCCGAGCAGGCCGAGCTCGACGCCCGCCTGGCCGAGGCCAAGGAGCTCACTCGCAAGAGCGCCGAGCAACTGGCTGAGCAAAGCAAAAGCATCAATCGTCTGCGCAAACAGTTGGGAGAAGTGCAATGACTCCCTCGCAACTGTTGCGTCGTGGCGTCTCGTGGGTGAGCGCAATGGGCGCCATAGCGCTGCTGGCCGGCTGCGCCAACAGCCAGCTCAGCGAGAAATCCCTGGAGCAGGCCCGCCTGCAGTTCCAGGCCGTTAAGGAAGACTCCTCGGTGCTGCGCAGTGCGCCCAAGGACGTGATCCGCGCCGGCGAGTCGCTGGCCCGTGCCGAGCGCCTGTCCAACTACTGGGGCAGCAATGACGACGTACTGCAGTACTCCTACCTCAGTCAGCGCTACAGCGAGATTGCTCGCGAGCACAGCAACCTGGCGCTGAATCAGGAGCGCCTGGCCAAGCAGCAGATGGAGCGTGAACGTCTGCAACTGGCTATGCGCGAAGCGCGCCTGCTCAACGTGCAGGAGCAGAGCAAGTGGCTGGAGCAGCAGATGGTCAGCCTCGCCACCAACGAAACCGAACGCGGCCTGGTGCTGACACTCGGCGACGTGCTGTTCGACAGCGGCGAAGCGGACCTCAAGCCCGCCGCCAATCGCACCGTGCTCAAGCTGGTGCAGTTCCTCCAGCTCAATCCGCGTCGGGTGGTCCGCATCGAGGGCTACACCGACGGTGAAGGCGACCGCGAGCAGAATCTGCAGTTGTCCAAGGACCGTGCGCAGGCCGTAGCTGACGCGCTGACCGACCTGGGTGTGGACGAGAAGCGCGTGCAGGTGCAGGGCTATGGCGAGGCCTATCCGATCTCGGACAACGCCTCGTCACTGGGGCGTGCGCAGAACCGTCGGGTGGAGATCGTCTTCTCCGATGAGAAGGGCCAACTCGGCGCCGAGCGCTGATCCCTTCGCAATATCCCGTCACAGGAAAACCCCGGAAGCCTCGGCTCCGGGGTTTTTTGTCAGGGGGATCTCGAAATCTTTCGAGTGGCAGCTTGGCGAAAATAGCCGAGTGCGACTAATCCCCTCAGGGGAGCTTTAGACGAGAGAACGAGATGTCATCGGAAAAGAAGCTTTTCAACGTAATCGTGGCGGACCCGCAACCGATGATCGGTTGGGGCCTGGAGCGCTATCTGCTGGAGCGCGAACTGGCGCAGGTGAAAGCCTTCGTCAGCGATACCGACAGCTTGCTAGATGTGCTCAATGCCCATCCCGAGGTCGACCTGGCCATCGTCGAGTTGGCGCTGCCCGGCGCCCGTGGGCGTGACGGCGTGCACCTGATCGAGTGGCTGCAGCGCCACCATCCGGAAGTGCCTGTATTGGTCTACTCGGTCATGGGCGCGCCGCTGTTGGCGACCGCGGCGGTCAAGTGCGGCGCCGTAGGCTATGTCTGCAAGCGCAACCCGTTGAGCCTGCTGGACGACGCCATCACCCGCATCCGCAAGGGCGAAACCTACATCGACCCGATGCTGCGGCCGCCGCGCCACACCGGCAAGCCGCTGAGCCCGACCGAGATCGATATCATCCGTCGCCTGGCCCATGGCGCCACGGTGGGTGAGATCGCCGAGCGGACCAACCGCAGCGTCTCCACTATCAGCACCCACAAGCGAAACGCCATGCAGAAGCTCGGCCTGACCACCGACGCGCAACTGGTGGTGGCGGGCCTGCTGGACTGGCTCGGGGAGATCTGAGCGGGCAGGGCGGTGCAACTGTATCGGACGGAATGCTTTCGACTGTTCTGGAACAGTTTGCACTTTTTGGCTACTGTTTCGGTTCAATGACCGAGGGATGGCCGTCATGTCCAATCTGCTGCTGTACCAGCGCATCGCCCAGCAACTGGCGGAAGACATCCGTCGTGGTGTCTACCAGCCGGGTGAGCGCGTTCCGTCCGTGCGCAAGTTGAGTACCCAGCTCAATGTCAGCCACGCCACGGTGCTCCAGGCCTATGCCACCCTCGAAGACCAGGGGCTGATCCGCGCGCGCCCGCAGTCCGGCTTCTACGTGCACCGCACGCCGGCGCTGACCGCATCCACACCGGATATCGCCCGAGTCGAGCGGCCCGGCCTGGTCACCCGCAGCAGCATCATCAACCAGGTGCTCGCCGAGGCGCGCCGCGAAGGCGTGTTCCCGCTGGGCGCTGCCGTGCCGCACGTGGATTACCTCCCGGTTCGCGCGCTGCACCAGCAATTGGCCAAGGTCACGCGCTTTTCCAGCCCGCGCGCCTTCAGCTACATGTTCAGCCCCGGCTACGAGCCGCTGCGCCGCCAGGTGGCGATCCGCATGCGCGATGCTGGCGTGGTGGTCGACCCGACCCAGGTGACCATCACCCATGGCTGCGTGGACGCCATCCATATGGCCTTGCGCGTGATGACCCGTCCGGGCGATCTGATCGCCACCGAGTCGCCTAGCTACTACGGGCTGCTGCAGTTGGCCGACATCCTCGGCCTCAAGGTCATCGAGATCCCCAGCGACCCGCTCACCGGCATCAGCCTGGAGGCCCTGCAACTGGCGGCCAACCAATGGCCGATCAAGGCGCTGGTGCTGACCGCGCGTCTGAGCAACCCGTTGGGCGGCACTATTCCGGAAGACCGCCAGAAGGCGCTGCTCAAGCTCACCGCCGAACACAACATCGGCGTGATCGAGGACGACATCTATGGCGAGCTGATGTTCGACCAGGGCCAGACCAAGGCGCTCAAGGCACACGATCGTGATGGTCGGGTGGTGTACTGCTCGAGCTTTTCCAAGACCATTTCTCCGGGCGTGCGCATCGGCTGGATCATCACCGAGCGCTATCAGGAGGAAATCCGCCGTCTGCAAACCTTCACCACGCACTCGGCGTGCACCGTCACCCAGATGGGCGTGGCGGCGTACCTGGAGAACGGTGGCTACGACCGGCACCTGCGCTACATCCGCCAGGAGTACCGCAAGAACATGACCGCGTACCAACTCGCGGTGCAGCAGTACTTCCCCGAAGGTACGCAGATGACCCGGCCCAAGGGTGGCTTCATCCTCTGGGTCAGTCTGCCGGCCAAGGTGAACACCAAGGAGCTGCACGTGCGAGCGCTGGAGCAGGGCATCAGCATCGCGCCGGGACTGATCTTCAGTAATACCGAGCAATTCAACAACTGCCTGCGCCTGACCTGCGGCATCCCGTGGGACCGCGAGGCGGAGCGGGCGATCATGACCCTCGGCATGCTGGCCTGCCAGCTCTGCCAGGAAGAGCTGATCGCCGCGTAATTGCCTGGATTGCGTAGGTGCGGAGTCCGTCCGCGATAGGTCCGCAGCGCGCCGTATCCCATCGGGGCGGAGTCCACTCCTACCGGAATGCTTATCGACGGTTAACCCGTTTATCTGCGCCGTCCCGTCCAAGGAAGATGATCCTTCGACGGGGCCGCCACCGTGCCGCTTGCCACGCCAAACCTTCTGCCCGATAGCCTCGGCGCTACACCGGGTACCGCGCCATCGGCGCTACTCGGCCGTTGGCGAGACGCCAGCCAAAACCTGCCCTGTTACGGATCGAGAGAGTTGAAGATATCCCCCAAGGACGAAAGTGACGCGGCACTGCTGCGACGCTACCGACAAGGCGACGCCGAGGCCTTCGCCGAGCTCTACGCTCGCCATCGCCTCGGCCTGTTCCGCTTCCTCTGCGGCCTTTGTGGCGATCACGGCCAGGCTGAGGAAGTGTTCCAGGAAACCTGGATGAGCCTGATCCGTAGCGACAGCCAGCCGCTGGGCGCGGCCAGCTTCAAGACCTGGCTGTACCAGATCGGTCGCAACCGCCTGATCGACCATTGGCGCAAGCTGGGCCGTCACCAAGGCCGCCAGGAAAGCTTCGACGAGCAACTGCACGGCGACGCACTGGCCGGCGAAAGCATCGATCCCGAGCGCGAGCTAAGCCTGAGCCGCGACCAACGGCGCCTGCAGGGAGCGCTGGAGTCGCTGCCGGAGGAACAGCGCGAAGTATTCCTGCTGCGCACCCATGGCGACCTTGAGCTGAACGAAATTGCCGAACTGACGAAAACTCCGGCCGAAACGGTGAAGAGCCGGCTTCGCTATGCCATGCAGAAATTGCGTCGGTTGCTGTCCGACCCGTCGGTGACCGAGGAGGTGAACCCATGAACCGCGATCCGCACGAGCAGGACATGCTCGAGCACTACCGCCGGCACAGCGATGAACAGCCGTCGGCACAGCTGGACGCGCGCATTCTGGCCGCCGCTCGAGCTGCCGTTCAGGAGAAAAAGCCGAGTCTCGGCCAGCGCCTGCACCACTGGCTGTTGGGCTCCGGCAGCCGGCAGCGCTGGAGCGTCGCCGTTGCGGGACTGGCGACGCTGGGCATCGGCCTGAGCCTGACCTTGCGCACCTATGAGGAGTCGCCGAACCGCTACGACGCGCCGGTCGCGCCGGCAATGATGCGCGCGCCGGCTCCTGCTCCGGCCATGGCGCCGCCAGCGGCTCCGGCCGCTGCGCCCTATATGGCGGAGCCGAGCATGGCTGCGCCGCAGAGGGATAGCGTGGCTGCCGGTGCTTCTATGGACGCGCTCGCCAAGCCTGCGCCAATGAGTAAGAAAATGGCTGTGGACAGCGCGAAAGCGAAAGCTCAGGCAGAAGCTCGCGAACTGTCTGATGCCCAGGCGCGCCCAAGCGTGCAAGTAGAGGGAGGGTTGCAGACGCTCGCGGAGGAGGCCGACGAGCCGCGCAGTAGTCTGCTGCATCTGCGCGACTTGCAGGGCAAGGGGCAGAAGGAGGAGGCTGGTCGTGTGCGCGAAAGCTTGCGACAACGCTTTCCGGGCCTCGATATCGATCGAGCCCTGAAGGATTTGCCTGACAACCCTTGATCAATGACAGGCAGGGTTCAGACCACGTCTGTCAGACTGATCCTAGTAACGCTTTGTCTTGGTAAGGTTCTTGCTCTGCCTCGCAACTCGCGCCAGCATTGCGCGGTTTTTCTGACGGTCCGCTCCATGAAGAAGTCCCGAATTCTTATTTTCGCCAGTTTGTCCCTGCTCCTCGCTGCCTGTGGCGATGAGCACAAGGACAAGGCTGTCGCTCCGGTCCCAGCGCCTGCACCGGCCACTGCCCCTGCGGCCAACGCGCCCGTGCCTGCCCCCGAACCGGCCGCCGAGCAACCGCGGGAATCGGAAGCCAAGCCCGCCGCGGCCAAGGCTGTGGCCTCGCCCAAGGCGCCGGCGGTCGAAGCGGCTATCAAGCCCGAGGCCAAGGCGCCGTCAAAAACTCCTGCACAGGTGAAGAAGCCGGTCGACCCTGTCGTCAAGCATCCGCTGCCGCCGGTGAAGCTCGACCTACGCCTGCCCAAGGACATGATCCACGAGCTCGACCCCGACAAGCCGGTGGTCGAGTTGGAGGACAAGCCGCTACTACCGCAGATGTTCGGCGAGAAAACCGGGCAAAGCCCGTTCCAGGTGGGGGGCCGGCTGATCTCGCGTGAGCCGAATGAGCGCGAAACCAACGATGACAGTTGGCACTCGGATATCCGCGGCGCCGAGTTGCAGTTCAAGTTCCGCAACTGATTTCCTGGTTTCCCTATAGGAGCGAGCTTGCTCGCGAACATCGCCGCGCCTGGAGCTCCGGGCAAAGCTTCGCGAGCAAGAACTGGGGGTTCCCTCGGTCCTACCAAGAACCGCTTAGAAGCGGTGCACGCCGCTGCGAATCGCTTCGAACATCGCCCCATCCAGCGCGCGGTAGGCCGCCTCGCCAGGTAGCCGCACGAACAGCGCCTCGGTCACGGCTGAAGGGTCGTAGGCGTTGCGCTTGAGGTCGGTCTTCTTGTACTTGAAGGTCCCGGTGGTCTCCACCTGGGCCAGCAGGCGCAAGAACAGCGGGACGGCATAGGCCGGCAGCTCACGGTCCAGGTGTGCCGCCAACTGAGCGGTGTCCAGGCTTGCGCCATCGGCCAGGCGCAGCGCGGCCATGCCGCAGCGGCCATTGGTACCGGGAATCTCCACGCCGTAGACCACCGCATCCTCCACGCCGGGGAAGGCGCCCAGGGCGTTTTCCACTTCGGTGGTGGAGACGTTCTCGCCCTTCCAGCGGAAGGTGTCGCCCAGGCGATCGACGAACTGCGTGTGCTTGAAACCGATGTCGCGCATCAGGTCGCCGGTATTGAACCAGGTATCGCCTTCCTTGAACACGTTGCGGTAGATCACTGCCTCGCTCTTGGCCGGGTCGGTGTAGCCGTCGAAGGGCCATTTGTCGCTGATCTCGCTGATCAGCAGGCCAGCTTCGCCCTTGTCGACCTTTTCCATGAACCCCTTGGCGCCGCGAACGGGCTGGTCGTTCTCCAGGTCATACCGCACGATCGCGTAGGTTGCCGGCGAGAAACCTACCGTATTGTCGAAGTTGAACACGTTGGTGAAGCCGATATTGCCCTCGCTGGAGGCATAGAACTCGGTGATCCGCTCAATGCCAAAGCGCTCCTTGAACTCGTTCCAGATCGACGGGCGCAGGCCGTTGCCGATCATGGAGGTCAGCGTGTTGCCGCGCTCTTCCGCGCACTGCGGCTGGTTGAGCAGGTAGCGGCAGAGTTCGCCGATGTAGCCGAAACAGGTTGCCTGGTAGGTCTGCACGTCCTTCCAGAAGGCGCTGGCGGAGAACTTGCGGCGCAGGGCGATGGCCGCGCCACCGGCGAGCACGGCGCTCCAGCACACGGTCACGGCGTTGTTGTGGTAGCAGGGCAGGGTCAGGTAGAGCACGTCGCTGTTAGTCAGCCCGAGCCCGGAGTGGCCGAAGCCGCCGTAGGCCTTGATCCACTTGCCGTGGCTCATGATCGAAGCCTTCGGTAGACCGGTGGTGCCGGAGGTGTAGATGTAGAAACAGGCGTCCTTCAGACGCACCCGCGCAGTCTCGGCAAGGTTGTTCGAATCCTGCTCCTGGGCCAGGCGCATCAGGCTCTGCCAGCCGGTCGGTGCCTGTGCCGCGTCTTCACCGTCGGCGATCCAGTAGCAGCGACCACCGCTGTTCTCCAGGGCCGGGCGGACGTCCTCGAAAGCCTCGCGCAGTTCTTCGCCGACCACGAAGTGGCTGGGCTTGACCAGGTTAAGGCTGTGGCTGAGCACCTGGCCGCGCTGGGTGGTATTCACCAGTGCGCCGATGGCGCCGAGCTTGGCCAGAGCGGCGAGCACCACCATGAGTTCGGCACGGTTCTCCAGCATCACCGCCACCACGCTGGCATGGCCCACACCCTCGGCCTGGAAGGCCCGCGCCAGGCGGTTGGCCCAGCCGTTGAAAAGGGCGTAGGACAGGCGCCGGCGTTCGTCGATCAGCGCCGGACTGTCCGGGTAGAGGCGCGCAGCGCGCTCCAACGCCCAGCCCAGGGAGAGGTTCTTCTCGCGGTTGCGGATGCCGGTGTAGTACAGCCCGCGCAGCATGCGTGGCACGCGGCCCAGGGTGGCCGGCAGATGGGCGAGGAAGCGAGTCGGGGTGATGATGTCGGCTTGGCTCATTGACGCGTGCCCTTATTGTCATTGTTGTCTGGCGTGCAGACGCTCCAGCGCGACTCTAGGTCGGCCCCTGGCGGGAGGCTATGGCCCAGGCGCGCGCGCGGCCGGGCAGATCGGCAAACCGGCCGGCAGAGCGTTCATCGCAGTCTAGGAGGGCATGGCTGGACGGCCAGGGCGGGTTTGTGTCGATTGGTAAACGCCACGGGGCGGACTGTTTGACGGCTATTGGGTGAAGAGGACGTATTGGGTTATCCACCGTTGGCCGCGGTGCGATGGACGGCGGATAACGCGTGCCGCGTTATGCGCCCTACGGGGGCAGTGCGTGGGGGGCGTAGGGCGAATAACCGCTTGCGGTTATCCGCCGTTGGCCGTGTTGCGACGGAAGGCAGATATGGCGCGGCGGTCAGTCGAGGAACAGGTCGGGTACCAGGCTGCCGCCGTTCGGGTCGAAGCGGTACTGCTCGAAGTCGCTCTGGCCCTGTTCGCGGAGGATGTCCTCGTCGATCAGCAGGCGTCCACTGATGGCGCGTTCGCTGCTGGAGAGGATGGCGTAGGCGGCGTCGGCCATGATCGCTGGGGTACGCGCGCGCTTGAAGGCGTCGCGACTGCCCAGTTCGAACTCGATGGCGGCGGTAGCGATCATGGTCTTCGGCCACAGGGCGTTGACGCTGATGCCGTACTTCTTGAACTCCTCGTGCATCCCCAGGGTGAGCATGCTCATGCCGTATTTGGTGACGGTGTAGGGACCGTGCTGGGCGAACCACTTGCCGGCCAGGTTGATCGGCGGCGACAGGCTGAGGATGTGGCCCTTGCTCTGCTTGAGGTAGGGCAGCGCGGCCTGGCTGCAAACCATCACGGCGCGGGTGTTGATCTGGTACATCAGGTCGAAGCGCTTAGGCTCCAGGCGCTCCACGCCGACCAGCTTGATGGCACCGGCGTTGTTCACCACCGCGTCGATCCCGCCGAAGTGTTCGGCGGCCTTGGCCATGGCGTCGCGCACGGCATTCTCGTCGCGCACGTCCAGTTGCAGGGCCAGCGCCTTGCCGCCGGCGGCCTCGACTTCCTCGGCGACGCTGAAGATGGTGCCTTCGAGTTTCGGGTGGGGCTCGGCGCTCTTGGCGGCGATGACGATGTTGGCGCCATCGCGGGCGGCGCGCAGGGCGATCTCGCGGCCGATGCCACGGCTGGCGCCGGTGATGAAGAGGGTTTTGCCGGAAAGGGACATTTGGGTGCTCCGTGTTCTTGTTGTCTTGTTCTGACGGAAAGGGTGATCGCTCCTACGAAAAGCGGTTCAGGCAGACTCCAGCGCCTCGACCTCCACCAGCAATTGCCGGGATTTCACCTGTTCGCCCTTGATCACCTGCACGCGGCGGATCACGCCGTCGACGCCGGCCTTGAGCGGGTGCTCCATCTTCATCGCTTCGAGCACCAGCAGCAGTTGGCCCTTGCTGACCCGCGTGCCCTCGGCCACCAGCACGTCGACGATGGCGCCATCCATCGGCGCCTTCACTGTGCCGGAGCCCGCGCCTGCGGAAGCGCCGGCTGGTTCATGGGTGACGTCCTGCAGTTCCAGGTTGCCGTCCGCGCCATACAGCCACAGGCGTGCCCCATCGCGGTGGAAAGGCAGGAGGCGGCGCACGCCGTCGGCTTCAAGTATGGCGTCGCCGTTCTCTTCGCCGAGCAGGCGCAGGTTGATCTCGCTGTCACCGATGCGCGCCAGCAGCGTCGGCTGGGGACCGTGCTCGCGCACCTCCAGCTCGACGACGAATTTTTCCTCGCCATGCTTGAGCGCAAAGCGCCACGGCGCGCTGCCCGCACTGCGCCAGCCGGAAAGGCCGGGCTGGTGCGCGCGATCGCTGGCCGAGGCCTGGTAGAGCAGGGCGGCGGCGCAGGCCAGTTCCAGTACCTGCGGCTGGCGCGGGGCCAGGCTCGGATCGCCGGCAAACTGCTCGCCGATGAACGCGGTGGTGGCCTTGCCGGCGGCGAACTCCGGGTGCTTGAGCAGGTTGGCGAGGAAGCGCTGGTTGCCGGTCACGCCCAGCAGCACGCAATCCTCGACGGCGCGCACCAACTTGCGCCGGGCCTCGTCTCGGGTGGCGCCGTGGGCGATGACCTTGGCCAGCATCGGGTCATAGAACGGCGTCACTGGCTGGCCTTCGCGCAGGCCGTGGTCGATGCGGATGCCGCCCAGCTGCGGCGGCGTCCAGCGCAGTATCTGGCCGGTCTGCGGGAGGAAACCGTGGCCAGCGTCTTCGGCATACAGACGCACTTCGATGGCGTGGCCCTTGAGCTGGATCTGCTCCTGCGTCAGCGGCAGCGGATGGCCTTCGGCGACGCGGATCTGCCAGGCCACCAGGTCCTGGCCGGTGACCAACTCGGTGACCGGGTGCTCCACCTGCAGGCGGGTGTTCATTTCCAGGAAGTAGAAGGCGCCGCTGGGGTCCAGCAGGAACTCCACGGTGCCGGCGCCCAGATAGTTGACCGACGCGGCGGCCTTTACCGCGGCCTCGCCCATGGCCGCGCGCAGTTCCTCGCTGAGTACGGGGCAGGGCGCTTCCTCGATGACTTTCTGGTGGCGGCGCTGCACCGAGCAGTCGCGCTCGCCCAGATAAACGATGTGGCCGTGGCTGTCGCCGAATACCTGGATTTCCACGTGGCGCGGCTGCACCACAGCCTTTTCCAGGATCAGCTCGCCGCTACCGAAGGCGTTCTGCGCTTCCGAGCGCGCGGTGCGCAGCTGTTCGGCGAGGTCTTCGCTGCGGGTCACCAGACGCATGCCGCGTCCGCCACCGCCGGCGCTGGCCTTGATCATCAGCGGGTAACCGATGCGCTGCGCTTCGCGGGTGAGGGTGGCGTCGTCCTGTTCCGCGCCTTCGTAGCCGGGGATGCAGGGCACGCCGGCTTCGAGCATGGCGATCTTCGACAGGCGCTTGCTGCCCATCAGGTGGATGGCTTCCACGCCAGGGCCGATGAAGACGATGCCAGCGGCCTCGCAGGCGCGGGCGAAGTCGGCGTTCTCCGAGAGGAAGCCGTAGCCGGGGTGGACGGCGCCGGCGCCGGTGCGCTGCGCCGCGTCGAGAATCGCTTCCGGCTTCAGGTAGGACTGGCCCACGGGCGCCGGGCCGATGCACACGGCTTCGTCGGCCAGTTGCACATGGCGGGCGTTGGCGTCGGCCTCGCTGTACACGGCCACGGTGCGGTAGCCCAGGTCGTGGGCGGTGCGGATCACCCGGCAGGCGATCTCGCCACGGTTGGCGATGAGGATCTTGTCGAAGCTGGGCATGACGGTTTCCTCGGGGCTACTGCGCCCAGTTCGGTTTGCGTTTCTGCACGAAGGCCAGGGTGCCTTCGGCGCCTTCCGCACCGGTCACCGCAGCGGCGAACTGGCGGGCGGCATCGTCCAGCAGCGGGCCGAGGGCCTGGGTCTCGGTGGCCAGCAGCAGCGCCTTGGTGGCGGCGTTGGCACCGGGGGCACAGCGGCGGATCTGGTCGAGCGTCTGGGCAAGCTGTTCGCCGAGGCTTTCGGCGCTGTCCGCGCAGGCATGCACCAGGCCCAGGCGCAGCGCCTCGCGGCCGTCGAAGCGGGCGGCGGTGAGCGCCAGGCGGCGCGCCTGGGTCAAGCCGATGCGCTTCACCACGAAGGGCGCGATCTGCGCCGGCAGGATGCCGAGGCTGGTTTCCGGCAGGCCGAACTGCGCGTCCGCCGCCGCCAGGGCGATGTCCGAGACGCAGGCGAGGCCGAAGCCGCCGCCGAGCACCGCGCCTTCCAGCACCGCGACCAGCACCTGGGGTTGCGCCTGGGCTTCCTCCAGCAGGCCGCCGAAGGCACGGTTCAGTGCTGCATAGGCGTCTGGCCCGGCAGCGCGGGCGCCAGCCATGTCCTTGATGTCGCCACCGGCGCAGAAGTGCCCGCCAGCGCCGCGCAGGACGATGGCGCGCATCGCGCGGTCGTCGCGCACGGCGGCGAGCACCGCGCGCAGTTCGCTGACCATCGCCAGGCTCATGGCGTTGCGGCTGTCCGGGCGATTCAGGGTGACGTGCAGCACGCCGCCGTCACGTTCCAGCAGCAGGGTTTCGCAGTTCGGCAGGGTCATGGCGTCAGCCCTTCTTCTTGCCCGGAAGGGTGCCCATCATCTTGCAGATGATGCCCAGCATGATTTCGTCCGCGCCGCCGCCAATGGATACCAGGCGGGTGTCGCGGTAGGCGCGGGAGACGGGGTTTTCCCACATGAAGCCCTGGCCGCCCCAGTACTGCAGGCAGGCGTCGGTGACTTCGCGGGCCAGGCGGCCGACCTTGAGCTTGGCCATGGAGGCCAGGCGGGTCACATCCTTGCCGCGGATGTACTGTTCGGTGGCCTGGTAGGTGAGGGCGCGCAGGCACTCGATCTCGGTCATCAGCTCGGCCATGCGGAAGTGGATGACCTGGTTGTCGATCAGCGCCTGGCCGAAGGTCTTGCGCTCCTTGCAGTAGTCGATGGTTGCGTTGACGCAGTACTCCAGTCCCTTGATCCCGCTGGCGGCGCCGAACAGGCGTTCCTCCTGGAACTGCAGCATCTGCATCATGAAGCCCGCGCCCTCGGCGCCGATGCGGTTGCGCTGCGGCACGCGCACGTCGTCGAAGAACACCTGGGCGGTCTCCGAGCTGCGCATGCCGAGTTTGTCCAGGTGCGGGCTGACGCTGATGCCCTTGGACTTCATCGGCACCATGATCAGCGACTTGTTGACGTGGGGCTTGTCGTCGGAGGTGTTGGCCAGCAGGCAGATGAAGTCGGCCGATGGCGAGTTGGTGATCCACATTTTGCTGCCGTTGATGACATAGTCGTCGCCATCCTTGCGCGCGGTGGTCTTCAGGCCTGCCACGTCGGAGCCGGCGCCGACTTCCGAGACGCCGATGCAGCCGACCATCTCGCCGGCGATTGCCGGGCGCAGGAATTCCTCGCGCAGCTCGTCCGAGCCGAAGCGCGCCAACGCCGGTGTGCACATGTCAGTCTGCACGCCCAGGGCCATCGGCACGCCGCCGCAATGGATGGTGCCGAACTCTTCGGCGGCGACCACCGAGTAGCTGTAGTCCAGGCCCATGCCGCCGAATTTCTCCGGCTTGGAGATACCCAGCAGGCCCAGGTCGCCGGCCTTCTTGAAGACTTCATGGATCGGGAAGCGTCCGGCCTTTTCCCACTCGTCGACGTAGGGGTTGATCTCGCGCTCGACGAAGTTGCGGACGGTGCGGCGGAGTTCTTCGTGTTCCTGGGTGAAGATCATTTCTTGTTCTCCGTGGGATCTTTCAAGTCAGGTAGGGCGAATAAAGCGGAACGCTTTATCCGCCGGCATGGCGGATGACGCCGGCGGCGTCATGCGCCCTACGGTCAAAATCGTGCGACGCCGAAACGGTTGTTCTTCAGCGGCCGTACTGCCGCCTCCGCGCAGATGTCCAGCAGGTAGCCGAGCAACGCGCGGGTGTCGCGCGGGTCGATCAGCCCGTCGTCCCACAGGCTCGCCGTGCCGTAGAGCGCGGTGGACTGGGCGTCGAGCTTTTGCGCGGTCATCTGTTCGAGCATGTCGAGCATCTTCGGGTCGGGCTCCTTGCCCTCCTTGGTGTGCTTTTCCTCGGTGACGATGCGCAGCACCTTGCCGGCCTGGGCGCCGCCCATCACGGCGGTGCGGCTGTTGGGCCAGGCGAAGATGAAGCGCGGGTCCAGCCCGCGGCCGCACATGGCGTAGTTGCCGGCGCCGTAGGAACCTCCGACGACCAGCGTGAGCTTGGGCACCGTGGCGTTGGCCACCGCCTGGATCATCTTCGAGCCGTGCTTGATCACGCCCAGGCGCTCGGACTCGGTGCCGACCATGAAGCCGGTGGTGTTGTGCAGGAACAGGATCGGCGTGTTGCTCTGCTCGCACAGCTGAATGAACTGCGCCGCCTTGGCCGCGCCCTGCGGGGTGATCGGGCCGTTGTTGCCGATCAGGCCGCAGGCGTGACCTTCGATGTGCAGGTGGCCGCAGACGGTCTGGCTGTCGAACTCGTTCTTGAAGTCGAGGAAGCGCGAGCCGTCGGCGATGCGCGCAATGATCTCGCGCACGTCATAGGGCTTCTTGGCGTCCGCCGGGACCACGCCGAGCAGTTCCTCGGCTGGATACAACGGCGCGTTCCACTCCTGTTTCGGGCGCGCCGGCAACTGCGCATTCCACGGCAATGCGGCGAGGATTTCGCGGGCCAGGCGCACGCCGTCGGCGTCGTTCTCCGCCAGGTATTCGGCGGTGCCGGCGACCTGGGCGTGCAGTTCCGCGCCCCCCAGTTCCTCATCAGTGGCGATCTCACCGGTGGCGGCCTTGAGCAGTGGCGGCCCGGCGAGGAACATCTTGGCCTTGCCGCGCACCACCACAACGTAGTCTGACAGTCCCGGCTGGTACGCGCCGCCGGCGGTGGACGAGCCGTGGACCACGGTGATTTGCGGAATGCCCATCGCCGACATGCGTGCCTGGTTGGCGAAACCGCGCGCACCCTCTACGAAGATGTCCGCCGCGTAGTTCAGGTTGGCGCCGCCGCTCTCGGTCAGCGCCACCACTGGCAGCTTGTTCTCGAAGGCGATCTGCTGCAGGCGCAGGGTCTTCTTCAGCCCGGTGGGGGAGATGGTGCCGCCCTTGATTGCGCTGTTGCTGGCGGTCACCAGGCAGCGCACCCCGGCGATGTAGCCGATGCCGGAGATGATGCCGCCGCCGGCCTGGGTGCCGTCCTTGTCGTCATGCAGCTTGTAGCCTGCCAGCGAGGAGATTTCGAGGAACGGCGCGCCAGGGTCCAGCAGCAGGTTCAGGCGTTCGCGGGGCAGCAATTGGCCGCGCTTGTCGAACTTGGGCTTGGCCTCGGCGGCCTTGTCCAGCACCTTCTGTTCGACCTCGCGGAAGCTCGCCACGGCGGCCAGCATGGCCTCGCGGTTGCGGGCGAATTCTTCGCCCTGAGGGTCGAGTTCGGATTGGATGACGGGCATCGCTTACTCCTGATCCTTCAGCACGTCGGGCAGGTAGGCGCGGTGGAAACCGTTGTAGGAACGGCTCTGCCCCGGCTTGCCCTTCGCCAACGGGAAGGCGCGGCTGCCCTGGCTGGCGGCGCCGTCGATGCGAATGGTGTTGCCGCTGATGAAGGCGGCGCCGGGAGAGAGCAGGAAGACGATGGCGGCGGAGACTTCCGACTCGGTACCGATGCGCTTGAGCGGCACGTGCTCGCGCAGGGTCGGGATCACCGCCTTGAACGCTCCCTCGTAGGTGTCCATGCCGCTGGAAGCGACCCAACCGGGCGCCACGGCGTTGACCCGCACCCCGGCGTGGCCCCACTCGATGGCAGCGGTCTTGGTGAAGTTCTCCATGCCGGCGCGGGCGGCGCCGGAGTGGCCCATGCCAGGCATGCCGCCCCACATGTCGGCGAGCATGTTGACGATGCTGCCGCCAGTCTTGCTCAGGCTCTGGTTGAACACTTCGCGGGCCATCAGGAAGCCGCCCACCAGGTTGGTGCGCACCACGGCCTCGAAGCCCTTCAGGTTGATCGAGGCCAGCGGCGCGGGGTACTGGCCGCCGGCGTTGTTGACCAGGTGATGGATCGGCCCGCGCTCGGCGAGGACCTGCGCCACCAGCGCCTTCACCGCTTCTTCGTCGCGGATGTCGCAGCTGTGCCAGCTGGCGCTGCCGCCGTCCTCGATGATTTCACCAGCGGTCTTCTCCAGCTTCTCGGCTTTGCGTCCGACCAGCACCACGTGGGCGCCGAGGGCCGCCAGCTCATGGGCGGTGCAACGGCCGATGCCGCTGCCGCCGCCGGTGACGATGATGGTCTGGCCGTCGAACAGGCCGGGCTTGAAGATCGAGTCGTAGCTCATTGTTGTTCTGACTCCGAGGTATCCCGTAGGGCGAATGAAGCGGCACGCTTCATTCGCCGTTGGTGATTGGCGGATAACGCTGGTGGCGTTATCCGCCCTACGTTCATTTCATTGGCGCGCGTTCACTTCATCGGCGATGTGCTGCGGCACCGCCACCGGGAATTCCAGCAACTGCTGGGCGAAAGCCTTGCCCTGCGGGTCGATGCGCAGGCTCGCGACGCCGCCGCCGCCCAGGGCGTTCTCCAGCAGGAAGTTCAGGCTGTGGGTGCCGGGCAGGTGCCAGCGGCTGACGCGGCCAAGCTGCGGGTCGAGCACGTGCTGCATCCACTCGGCCACGGCGCCTTCGCTCAGCGCCTCGGCGATCCACGGCAGGTATTCGGCCTTGCGGGCCATGACGCCGATATTGCTGTGGTTGCCCTTGTCGCCGGAGCGCGCCACGGCCAGCTTCACCAGCGGTACGCTGGCCTGGGCCGGGCCGCTGGCGGCCGGTACGGGAAAGTCGTCGGCCAGTGCGGCGGGGTCGAAGGTGCCGAGGGCGGCCGGGGCGGCGCCGTGGCGCTCACCGTCGATGTCCACAGCCAGCTCGCAGCGGTCCTTGTCGATCAGGAAGGAGAACAGGCGGATCACCGGGTACACGGTCGGTCGGCCGCCGACGATGCCGGTCAGGCCCGGCGCCATGCCGGTGGCGGCCTGGGCGATCTCGCGGGAGAACAGCACCAGCGCTTCCTTGCGGCTGTGCCGCACGGCAAGCTTCACGACGATCTCGCGGTTGTCGCTGCGGCGCCCGTGCGGGCCGTAGGTGGCTTCGCTGCCGAGCAGTTCCACGCTGACCTCGCGGTAAGGACCCCAACCGCGTTCCATGAGGATTTCCTCAGTCTTGGTGATGATCGCCTGGCTGACTCGCTCGGCCTTCTTCACCGCGTCGATGCCGGCGATCAGGCAGCTGGCGGTGCAGCGGAATCCGTCCGGATAGGTGGCGCTGACCTTGTATTGCCCGGTCGGCGGCAGACCGCGTGCGCCGCTGACGGCCACGCGGTTGTCACCCACTTGGGCGAGTTCGACCTGGGTGAAATCGCAGACCACGTCGGGCAGCAGGTAGGCGCGCGGGTCGCCGATCTCGTAGAGCATCTGCTCGCCCACCGACAGCGGCGTCACCAGCCCGCCGGTGCCTTGCGGCTTGGTCACCACGAAGTCGCCGCTGGCCTGTACTTCGACGAGCGGGAAGCCAATGTGCTCGTAGTCCGGCACGCTTTCCCAGTCGGTGAAGTTGCCGCCGGTGCACTGCGCGCCGCATTCGATGATGTGCCCGGCCAGCGCGGCCTGGGCCAGCTTGTCGTAGTCGTTCCAGGCCCAGCCGAATTCGTGTACCAGGGCGGCGCTGACTACTGCGCTGTCCACCACGCGGCCGGTGATGACGATATCGGCGCCGGCCTTCAGCGCTTCGACGATGCCGGGGGCGCCAAGGTAGGCGTTGACCGAGACGCACATCGGCGGCATCGGTGCGCCCGAGAACATCTCGCGGATACCGGCCTTGGCCAGCTCGCCCAGGCGCGGCTGCAGGTTGTCGCCGTGCACCACGGCGATCTTCAGCGCCACGCCAGCCTTTTCGCAGGCGGCGGCGAGGGCGCTGGCGCAGGCCGAGGGATTCACCCCGCCAGCGTTGCTGATCACGCGCACCTGTTTCGCCGCGATGTCACCCAGCAGGGGTGTCATCACTTCGACGAAGTCGGTGGCGTAGCCTGCCTCGGGATTCTTCAGGCGGGCGCCGGCCATGATCGACATGGTGATTTCGGCGAGGTAGTCGAATACCAGGTAATCCATTTCCGCGCCGCGCACCAATTGTGCAGCGGCAGTGGAGGTGTCGCCCCAGAAGGCGGAGGCGCAGCCGATACGTACGGTTCTAGTCATTGTTCTGCCCGTGACGCTGAGTGATGGATCGACATTACCAAGCAAGCGCTTGGTTGAAAAGCCCCGAAAGTACGACAACCCCAACCAATGGATGGCCAAGCGCTTGCTTGGTTGGGCTTCGGGGGCTTACATTTCGTCAGACAACACAAGCACTTGCAGGGCGTTTCGATGAATCGCCCTGAGCAGATCGGCCGATGGGCCTCATGGGGAGAGAACAGCGTGGATGACCGCAAAGCCCGCGAAGTCATGCTGGAGCTGGTCAAGACCGGGCAGATCACCGACCCGGAGAGCGCCCGCGGCAAGCTGTTGCACACCGCCGCGCACCTGTTCCGCAGCAAGGGCTACGAACGCACCACGGTGCGCGATCTGGCCGGCGCCGTGGGCATCCAGTCCGGCAGCATCTTCCATCACTTCAAGAGCAAGGACGAAATCCTCCGCTCGGTGATGGAGGAAACCATCCTCTACAACACCGCCCTGATGCGTGCCGCGCTGGCCGATGCGACGACCTTGCGCGAGCGCTTGCTGGCGCTGATCCGCTGCGAGCTGCAGTCGATCACCGGCGGCACCGGCGAGGCGATGGCGGTGTTGGTCTACGAATGGCGCTCGCTGTCGGAAGAGGGCCAAACGTACATCCTAAGCCTTCGCGACATCTACGAGCAGATGTGGCTGGAAGTGCTGGAAGAGGCGCGCGCGGCCGGCTTCAGCCAGGGCGACCCGTTCATCCTGCGGCGCTTCCTTACTGGGGCTCTATCCTGGTCCATCACCTGGTTCCGCCCCGAAGGCAGCCTGACCCTTGACGAGCTGGCCGAGCAGGCGCTGCTATTGGTGATGCGCGATTAATTTCCAGCGCTTGGCGCAGGGCTCTTCGCAGGACCTAGGGGGCGCCTGGCCCTTGCTCGCGAATGGCCCCGCCGCGGAGCTGGTTCGCGAGCAAGCTCGCTCACAGAAAAGCGGCTTGGCTCAGATAATCCGCAACGGATAACTGAACAGCAGCAGGTGCAGGCAGTTCACTGCCGCGTGCAGCAGTACCGGTACCGCCAGGCGCCCGCTGAAGTGGAAGGCCAGGCCGTAGCCCAGGCCGGCGATGCCTGCGACCACGGCGAACAGCGGATTGATCGGCCAGTGCACCATGCCGAACAGCACGCTGGCGACCGCCACCCCGGCGACGGCGCCCAAGCGGCGCACCAACTCAGTCTGCAGCAGACCGCGGAAGAAGGCTTCCTCGGTCAGCGAGATTACGCAGACATTGACCAGCATCCATAGCCAGAAGCCGGGCGGCCATTTCGGGTTCCATACCACCAGGCCACCAGCGACGGCCACCAGCGGCACGGCGAAAAGAGTGGTGACGATAACGATGGCGGCGAAGTCCGGCGAGCGCTTCTCCGTCGGCACGGAGTCGCGGCACAGCCACCAGGCGAGCAGGGTCGCGCCGACCAGCGCCTTGTCCCAGGACAGGTGCAGCGCGTAGACAGGAGCGTCCGGGCTGAGCTGGCGCACCGGCCAGAGGGTCCAGGAGGTAGTGCCCGGCAGCAGGTGTGCGGCCAGGGCAATGCTGAGCACGAGGCACACCAGCCACCAGATCAGGCGCGGCAAGCGATGCTCGCCATAGAGGGTCCAGGCGACGTAAACGGCGCCGATCAGCAACCCCACCGACTGGACGAAACCCAGCGTGACTCCGCAGAGCAACAACACGATTGGCAGCAGCGGCAGGAGTTTCCTGAGCATTCTTTCCTCCATCCAGGGAGGCGCAGTCTAGGCAATTTCGATTGCCGCTGGCCATCGCCATGGCCAGTTTTTAACTGAAACGTCAGTCAGTTAGGCGACTCTCACCGCTTGTCGTCGGCTTCCTTGGCATCCATCTCGGCGTTGCGCTCGTGAATGCGCTTGAGCTGTTCCTCGGTGAGCGGGAGCTTCTTCGCGGTGTCGCGGAGCATCATCAGCGCGCCGACGATTGAGCCCAAGGCTAGGGCGATGATCAACCAGGCATACCAGGGCATGGTCCCGTCTCCGACAGTATTAATAGAAGGTCACGATACGCTGTGATTCAGACCTTGTCAGGCGTGGACCGGTTCAGACCAATTGCTTCGGAGCCCGCCAGCGTCAGGTAAGAGCGACCACAAAGAAGAACCCCGGCGGTTGCCGGGGTTCTTCACTTTCGCGGAGCTATCAGGCGCCGGTGAGCATGGCGTCCGCCGGGGCGCTGGCGCGATGGGCGGCGGTGAGCTGGAAGTAGACGAAGCCGGCCGCCATGAAGGCCAGGAATATTCCGGCGATCTGCAGGTTGAACCAGATCATCGCCACCAGGCACAGCACGGCCAGCGCCAGGGCGATGCCCGGCACCACGGGGAAGCCCGGCGCGCGGAAGCTGCGCTCGAGGTCCGGTTCGCTGCGGCGCAGCTTGAACAGGCTGAGCATGCTCATGATGTACATGACGATGGCGCCGAACACGCTCATGGTGATCATCGCGGCGGTCAGGCTCATGCCCTGCAGGGCGATCAGGCCGTCGCTGTAGATCGCCGCGATGCCTACCAGGCCGCCGGCGATGATCGCCCGGTGCGGCGTCTGGAAGCGCGACAGCTTGGCCAGGCTGCGCGGCAGGTAGCCGGCGCGGGCCAGCGCAAAGAACTGCCGCGAGTAGCCCAGGATGATGCCGTGGAAGCTGGCGACCAGGCCGAACAGGCCGATCCACACCAGCATGTGCAGCCAGCCGGAGTTCTCGCCGACCACCATCTTCATGGCCTGCGGCAGTGGGTCGTTGATTCCCGAGAGGGCCTTCCAGTCGCCCGCGCCGCCGGCGAACAGCATCACCCCGAGGGCCAGCACCACCAGGGTCAGGATGCCGCTGACGTAGGCCTTGGGAATGGTGCGTTTCGGGTCTTTGGCTTCCTCGGCCGCCATGGCCGCGCCTTCGATGGCGAGGAAGAACCAGATGGCGAAGGGGATCGCCGCGAAGATCCCGCCAATCGCTGCGCCGCCGAAGCTGTCGGAGCCGGCCCAGCCATTGAGCACGAAGTTGCTGAAGCTGAAGCCCGGCGCCACCACGCCCATGAACACCAGCAACTCGGCCACTGCGAGGATCGTGACGATCAGCTCGAAGGTGGCGGCGATGCTGACGCCGAGGATGTTCAGGGTCATGAAGATCAGGTACGCGCCGACTGCCGCGTGCTTCGGATCCAGCGACGGAAACTGCACGTTGAGGTAGGCGCCAATGGCCATGGCAATGGCCGGCGGGGCGAAGACGAACTCGATCAGCGTGGCGAGCCCGGCCACCAGCCCGCCTTTCTCGCCGAAGGCGCGGCGGCTGTAGGCGAAGGGACCGCCGGCATGGGGGATGGCGGTGGTCAGCTCGGTGAAGCTGAAGATAAAGCAGGTGTACATGGTCGCCACCAGCAGGGTGGTGACCAGGAAGCCGAGGGTGCCGGCCACGCCCCAGCCATAGCTCCAGCCGAAATATTCACCGGAAATCACCAGGCCCACGGCAATGCCCCACAGGTGCAGGGTGCCGAGGGTGGGTTTGAGTTGCGTGCTCATGCGAGGTCTCCAGGACAGAGGATGAAAGACACGACCCGTGCGTTCGTGCAGTGGCCGTGCCATTCCCCGGAGCCCGGTCGCAAACTGCCTGATCGCGTCGTTTCGTGAACATTCGCCACCTGTTCGCCTGCTTCGAAGCGGTGCGGAGGTGTTTCGCGCGTCCCGTTCGGGTGCGCCGCAGCGGCGCTTGTTGCAGGGCGATGACCGCGCCGTGAAGCTTCCCGAGCACGCGACGGCTGTCACAGGATGGCAATCTGCCGCTGGTCTACTGGCGCCCATCCCAGCGACCGGAGATTCGCCGATGACCACCCGCGCCCTGCACGAGCTGTTGCGCCAGGTAGCGCCCTTAGCCCCGGAACTGAGCATCAGCGACGTGGCTGAGCGCTTCCTCGACGCCGAGCACCGTTCCTTCCTTTCGCTGCCGGTGGTGAATGCCGCCGGAATGCCGCTGGGGCTGGTCAGCCGCAACGGCCTGCAGGACATCTTCATGCAGCGCTTCGGCCGCGACCTCTGGGGGCGCCGCCCGGCCAGCGACGTGATGAACGCGCAGCCGCTGAAGGTGCGCGCCGACCTGAGCCTCGAGGAGGCCTCGCAGCAGGTCACCGCGCAACTGAGCTACCCGATTACCGAGGACTTCGTGCTGATCGACGAGCAGGGCCGCTACCTCGGCCTCGGCACGGTGCTCGACCTGCTCAAGGCCATGGAGCAGCGCGTCGCCCAGCGCAATCGCGTGCTCAACAAGACCCTGCAGGACCTGCGCGAATCCCAGGCGCAGCTGGTGCAGTCGGAAAAGATGGCCTCCCTCGGGCAGATGGTCGCCGGCGTCGCCCACGAACTGAACACCCCGTTGGGCTACGTGAAGAACAACGTCGCGATGCTGCGCGAACTGCTGATCCCGCTGCTCGGCCTGACCGAGGCGCAAACGCTCCTCAATGAGTGCCTGGACGATGCGGCCTGCGAGCCCGAGCAACTGGCCCGCGCCCGCGCTGCCTTCGAGCAGGCCCGTGACGAGGCGGCGCTGGAGCAGTTGGTGGGCGATCTCGACCAGCTGTTCGGCGATACCGATTTCGGCCTGGCGCAGATCGGCGAACTGGTCGGCGGGCTGAAGGATTTCGCCCGCCTGGACCGCGCCCGCAGCGAGGAAGTCGACCTCAACGACTGCGTGCGCAGCGCGCTGCTGATCGCGCGCAATAGCATCAAGGACAAGGCCGAGGTCGCTACCCAGTTGGGCGCGCTGCCCAAGGTTGCCTGCGCCGCCAGCCCGATCAACCAGGTGCTGCTCAACCTGCTGACCAACGCCGCCCAGGCCATGGAGAAATTCGGCCTGATCCAGGTGAAGTCCTGGGCGGACGAAACCCATGTGCACCTCTCGGTGCAGGACAACGGCAAGGGCATGAACGAGGAGGTGCGCGCGCGCATCTTCGACCCCTTCTTCACCACCAAGCCGGTGGGGCAGGGCACGGGCCTGGGCCTGTCGATCAGCTACAAGATCGTCCAGGACCACGGCGGTCGTATCCGCGTGGCGTCCGAACCCGGACGCGGCACGCGATTCCTCATCAGCCTGCCGATCCAGCAGGCCAGCGAACTGAAACGGAGCGCCTGAACATGAGCCAGCAGCCTGTCCGCATCCTCTTCGTTGACGACGAGGAACGCATCCTGCGCAGCCTCGCGATGCAGTTCCGCCGTCACTACGACGTGCGGGTGGAGACCGACCCGCACAAGGCCCTGCAGCGCCTGCGCGAGGAGCGCATCGACATCCTCGTCAGCGACCAGCGCATGCCGCAGATGACCGGCGCCGAGCTGCTGGCCCAGGCCCAGGAGATAGCTCCGGATACCCTGCGCATTCTGCTGACCGGTTACTCCGACCCCGACGCGGCGGTGGATGCACTCAACAGCGGCGGCATCTTCCGCTACCTGACCAAGCCCTGGGATCCCCAGGAAATGGCCTTCACCCTGCGCCAGGCGGCGGAAATCGCCCAGCGCCAGGCGCCGGCCGAACCTATCGACACCAAGGCCATCAGCCGTGTGGTCGCGCCGCTCAATGTGCTGCTGCTGGACGAGGACCCCGAAACCCTGGCCTGCGTCGGCGAGTTCTGCAGCGCCGGAACCCACCGGCTGCACCGCGCGCGCAACCTGGCCGAGGCCATCCTGCGGCTGAACAGCGAGCCGATCGATATCCTCGTCAGCGACCTGAAGCTCGCCGGCGAAGACACCGCGCCGCTACTCAAGTCCCTGGCCCAGGCCCACCCACGCCTGCTGAGCATCGTCGTCACGCCGTTCCGCGACACCCAGGACCTGCTGGCGCTGATCAACCAGGCGCAGATTTTTCGCTACCTGCCCAAGCCGATCCGTCGCGGGCTGTTCGAGAAGGGCCTGAAGGCCGCCGCCGAGCAGGCGCTGCTGTGGCGCGCGCAGCCAGAGCAGAAGGTCGCCCGCATCGCCGAGGTGCCGCGCGAGGAGCGCGAGCGCGAGAAGGTCGGCAGCCTGCTGGGCATGCTCGGCCGCCTGCGCGAGCGGCTGAGTGCCTGATCGCCGTCGGCGACGCAGCATTCCTGCCGGGCGGGCTACGGAAGTCGGCGCGTTTCTGCGACAATGCGCGCCGATTTTTTCGATACCCGCGAGAGAGCCCATGTCCGCCTGCCAGACCCCGATCATCGTCGCCCTGGATTTCCCCACCCGCGAAGCCGCGCTGGCGCTGGCCGACCAGCTGGACCCGAAACTGTGCCGGGTGAAAGTGGGCAAGGAGCTGTTCACCAGCTGCGCCGCCGGTATCGTCGAGACCCTGAACAACCGCGGCTTCGAAGTCTTCCTGGACCTGAAATTCCACGATATCCCCAACACCACCGCGATGGCCGTGCGCGCCGCCGCCGAGATGGGCGTGTGGATGGTCAATGTGCACTGCTCCGGCGGCCTGCGCATGATGAGCGCCTGCCGTGAGACCCTGGACGCCTTCAATGGCCCGTCGCCACTGCTGATCGGCGTGACCGTGCTGACCAGCATGGAGCGCGAGGACCTGGCCGGCATCGGCCTGGACGTCGAGCCC
Organism: Pseudomonas sp. PDM18; assembly: GCF_014852585.1. GTDB lineage: Bacteria > Pseudomonadota > Gammaproteobacteria > Pseudomonadales > Pseudomonadaceae > Pseudomonas. The sequence continues at coordinate 35,678 of NZ_JACVBX010000007.1, forward strand.
CAGGAGCAGGTGCTGCGGCTTGCTAGTCTCGCCCAAAAGGCTGGCATGGACGGCCTGGTGTGCTCCGCCCAGGAAGCGCCCGCGCTGAAGGCCGCGCACCCGGCGCTGCAACTGGTCACCCCCGGCATCCGTCCGGCCGGCAGCGCCCAGGACGACCAGCGCCGCATCCTCACCCCGCGCCAGGCGCTGGACAACGGCTCCGACTACCTGGTGATCGGCCGCCCGATCAGCCAGGCCGCCGACCCAGCCAAGGCCCTGGCCGAGATCGCTGCCAGCCTCGCCTGACGCTTTTTTCGGACAACAAAAAGCCCGCATCGCTGCGGGCTTTTTGTTGTGTCTCTTCGTAGGAGCGAGCAAGCTCGCTCCTACGAAGAGACAAGTGTTAGCCGTGTGCTTCAGCGGTCGCTTGAGCCCGACCAACCCAGCGCTCGCGCAGCACGTCGTATACCCAGTTGAACACCAGCGCGTAGGGCAGGAAGAACAGCACCAGGCCGATGTCGAGGATGAACGCCTCCAGCAGGCTCACCGACAGCCACCAGGCGGCCAGTGGCACCAGCAGGATGATCAGGCCCAGCTCGAACAGCGAGGCATGCAGCACGCGCACGGCCAGGGTGCGGCTGAAGCCCATGCGGTGCTGCGCGCGGTCGAAGGCGGCGTTGAACAGCATGTTCCATACGGTGGCGATGGCCGAGAACATCAGGGTCATGGCGCCCATGTGGCCCAGCGGTTTATCCATCAGCCAGGCCAGGGTCGGTGCGCAGATCACCACCGCCAGCAGTTCGAAAAGGCCGGCGTGGAACATCCGCTCTTTCAGGGTTTTAGTGGGAGTCATGGGGTATCTCCAGGCATCAAGCTCTCAATTCACGAGAAGGCCGACTCCGTCGGTCCGGCGCCATTATCATCGGTCGACCGGCTGGATCTAAGTTGGATACCATCGGCTTAACCGATGGAAGAGGCTGCCACCATGCAATACTCCCCCGAATCCCTGCAGGCCTTCGCCGAGGCCGCCTGCCTGGGCTCGTTCAGCGCCGCCGCGCGCAAGCTGGGCAAGAGCCAGTCCACCGTCAGCGAGGCCATCGCCCGCCTGGAGATCGACCTCGGCCTGACCCTGTTCGACCGCAGCAGTCGCCAGCCGCAGCTGACCGAGGCCGGCCACGCGCTGCTCGGGCGGGTGGAGGAAGTGCTGATGGCCAACGACCGCCTCGGCCAGCTCGCCCATCAGCTCGTCGGAGGACTGGAGTCGCGGGTGACCCTGGCGATGTCGGACACCTACCAGTCGGCCGAATTCGAGGCCCGGCTGGCGGAGATCGATGCGCGTTATCCGGACCTGGAGTTCGAATGGCTGATCGCCGAGGACAGCGACGTGCTCGACCTGGTCGTCCAGGGCCGCGCCAGCCTTGGTTTGCTGGCGGCACAGAAGGATTACCCACCGGACGTCAGCTCGGCGACGCTGAGCGAACAGGCCGAGTTCGGCCTCTTCGTCAGCCGCGATCATCCGCTGGCCGGCCGCGCCCAGGTAGAGCGCGAGGACCTGCTGGCGTACCGGGCGCTGCGCCTGAACACCTACCTGGATGACGCCGCACCGATGCTCGGTGGCCGTTGCTGGAGCGCGCCAAACTACCTGCTGTTGCTGGACATGGCGGTACTGGGCTTTGGCTGGATCGAATTGCCCAGTTGGATGGTAGGACGTTTCGCCAGCGGGCGTATGCAGGAACTGAAGGTTGCCGGCTGGCCGCGCCGGGTGGCGGTGGACGTGATCTGGTCGCGGCAGCGTCGGCTGGGGCCTGCCGCGAGTTGGCTGGCGGAGCGCCTGCTGGGGCGCTAGGCGCTCTGGATCATGGCTCTAGATCACAGATTGCGGACTAAATGTGTCGGAGCCTTTGATGCTCCGTCGTGGATCAGTAGGATCGGAGTTTTCCGCGTAAGGAAGGGACGGGATGCACGCCAAGCTGGAGAATTGTCTGAAGGCAGTCGATCAGGTGCTGCTGGGCAAGGAAGTGCAGGTAAGACTGGCGCTGACCTGCCTGCTGGCGCGTGGGCATCTGCTCATCGAAGACCTGCCCGGCATGGGCAAGACCACCCTTAGTCATGCGCTGGCGCGGGTGCTCGGGCTGAGCTTCCAGCGCATCCAGTTCACCTCCGACCTGTTGCCCGGCGATGTGCTGGGCACCTCGGTGTTCGACAAGGACACCGGGCAATTCGTCTTCCACGCCGGGCCGATCTTCTCCGAGCTGGTGCTGGCCGACGAGATCAACCGTGCCACGCCCAAGAGCCAGAGCGCCCTGCTCGAGGCGATGGAGGAGGGGCAGGTGACCATCGAGGGCGCGACCCGTCCGCTGCCCGAGCTCTTCTTCGTCATCGCCACGCAGAACCCGGTGACCCAGGGTGGCACCTTCGCGCTACCCGAGTCCCAGCTCGACCGTTTCCTCATGCGCCTGTCCCTGGGCTACCCCGGCCGCGCCGCCGAGAAGGCGCTGCTGCTCGGCGAGGCGCGCCGAGACCTGCTGCCGCGCATGGAGCCGATGCTCGATCCGCAGGAACTGCAAGCGCTGCAGGGCGAGGTACTGGCGGTGCGCGCCAGCGATGCCCTGGTGGATTACGTGCTGCGCCTGGTGGAGGCCACTCGCACCCAGCCGGCCTTCGCCCTTGGCCTGTCGCCGCGCGGCAGCCTGGCGTTGCTGGCGGCGGCCCGTGCCTGGGCGCTGCTGGGCGGGCGCGACTATGTGATCCCTGAAGACGTGCAGGCCGTTCTGCCCTCGGTGGCAGGCCACCGCCTGCGTGACCAGGCGGACCCGGCGGGTCATGGTGGCGGCGCACTGGTGCAGTGGTTGCTGCGCGAAGTCCCGGCGCTCTGAGGGGCTTGCCATGCTCGTCAGGGTCAGGCCGCTGTGGCAGAGCTGGATAGCCCGGCGCATACCGCCTGCGCCGTCGCTGCAGCTCAACCAGCGACGCATCTTCATCATCCCTACGCGGCAGGGCATGGCGTTCGGCGTCGCCCTGCTGCTGATGCTGCTCACGGCAATCAATTACCAGAACAGCCTGGCGTACGGCCTGACCTTCCTGCTGTTGTCGCTGTTCATCGTCGCCATCCTGCACACCTACCGGAACCTCGGCGGCCTGCGTCTGACGGCGCTCGGCGCGCAGCCGGTGTTCGTTGGCGAACAGGCAGCTTTCCGCGTGCGCCTAGAGGGCGAGGGGCGGGCCCGACAGGCCATCGGCCTGGGCTGGGAAACCGAGCGCATGCAGTTCGCCGATGTCACGGCAGAGCAGGCCGGAGAAATGCTGCTCACGATAACGGCGCAGCGGCGCGGCTGGTTGCGGCCCGGCCGCCTTCGCGTGGAAAGCCGTTTCCCGCTGGGGCTGCTGGTGGCCTGGAGCTGGGTGGACCTGGATCAGTCGGTGCTGGTCTACCCGCACCCGCAGCCCGGCGACCTGCCGCTCGAAGGCGGCCCGGCGGAGAATGACGAAGAGGGCGTGCGCCCCAGTGGACGCGGCGTCGACGATTACCAGGGACTGCGGCCCTACCAGCCGGGCGACTCGCGCCGGCGCCTGCACTGGAAGGCCTATTCCCGCGGCCAGGGCCTGCTGGTGAAGGACTTCTCTGCGCTGGCAGGGCGCAACGTCTGGCTGGCATTCAACAGCCTGGGCGGCGATACCGAGGGACGCCTGTCACGCCTGTGCTTCTGGGTCCTGCAGTTGTCGCTGCGCCAGGAGCCCTTCGGTCTGCGCCTTCCTGACCAGGAAGTGCCCGTGGGTATCGGAGACGGGCACTGCGAGGCCTGCCTGCGCGCTCTGGCGCTGCATGGGGGGAGTCCGTGAGCAAAGCCACCGCGACATCCGCGCAACCGATTCCGCGCGTTGCGCTGACCTGGCTACTGGTGGCGCAGGCGGTGGTGATCCTGCCGCACCTGGAGCACCTGCCGGTCTGGATCGTCGGGCTCTGGCTAGGGTGCGCGTTCTGGCGCATCCAGGTGTTCCGCATGCGTGCCAACTATCCCAATGCGCTGGCCCGATTGGCTTTGGTGGTGGTGGCCGGCATCGGCGTGTGGTTCTCCCGTGGCTCGCTGATCGGCCTGGAAGCCGGCGTGGTCCTGATGATCGCCGCTTTCGTGATCAAGCTGGTGGAGCTGCGCACGCGACGCGATGCCTGGGTCCTGATCCTGCTCGGATTCTTTGCCGTCACCACCAGCTATCTGTTCCAGGACGACCTGATGGCTGCCGCTTTCAGTCTGCTGCCGGTCCTGGCGCTGCTGGCGGCGGCCATCGGGCTGCAGCAGAGCGGTTTCGCCGCGCGCCCGCTGTCGACCTTGAAGTTGGCCGGCGGCCTGCTGCTGCAGGCCTTGCCGCTGATGCTGCTGCTGTTCGTGCTGTTCCCGCGCATGGGGCCGCTGTGGTCGCTGCCGCTTCCCGGCGACAAGGCATTCACTGGCCTGAGCGATTCGATGATGCCCGGCGATATGGTGCAGCTCAGCCAGTCCCCGGCGCTGGCCTTTCGTGTCAGTTTTGACGGAACCGCGCCGCCGCGCTCGGAGCTTTATTGGCGCGCGATGACCCTGGAGCGCTTTGATGGCGAGCGCTGGACGATGGCCAGCAAGCGCGGTGAGGCACAGCCGCAGTGGCGTCGGCGGGGCGAGGCGCTGCAGTACCAGATAGTCATGGAGCCGACGGGGCGATCCTGGCTGTTCGGGCTGGATGTGGCCAACAGCGATCAGGGCAACGTCGAGATGACCGGCGACTTCCATCTCGAGCGACGCACCTCGGTGCACCAGAGCCTGCTTTATGGCGTAACCTCTTGGCCGCGCGCGCTGCTGGAGCCTGACGATGGTCGCCGCGCTCAGCGCCTGAATCTCGGTCTTCCGGCCGCCGGCAACGACCGCGCGCGGGCCTGGGCACAGCAATTGCGCGAGCAGCATCCGCGGGCCCCGGATCTGGTGATGGCGATATTGCGTCACTTCCGTGAGCAACCGTTTCGCTACACGCTTCGGCCGCCAGCGACCGGCGAGCAGCGGATCGACGGCTTCCTGTTCGATACGCGGGCGGGGTTCTGCGAGCACTATGCGGGGGCCACGGCCTTCGTCCTGCGGGCTGCCGGAATTCCCGCGCGGGTGGTGGCCGGGTATCAGGGTGGGGAGCTCAACTCCGCCGGCAACTACCTGTTGGTCCATCAGTTCGATGCCCATGCCTGGGTCGAATACTGGCAGGCCGGTACTGGCTGGACACGTATTGACCCCACCGCGGCCGTGTCGCCGGAACGTATCGAGGAGGGGTTGGAGCAGGCTATGAGCGGCGAAGGCAGCTTCTTGGAAGGCGACCTGTTCTCCCCGCTGCGCTATCGCAGTCTCCCGCTGGTCAACGAATTGCGACTGGCCTGGGACAACATCAATTACGGCTGGCAACGCTGGGTGCTCGGCTACCAGTCCGATCAGCAGGGCGATTTGCTGCGCCGCTGGTTTGGCGGCCTGGATATACGCTGGGTAGCCATAGTTCTGGTAGGGGGTGGTGCGCTGTTGATGGGCTTGCTGGCATTGCTGCTTTTCAAACCCTGGCGGCGCCCTGGTGATCCCCAGCTGCGCAGCTTCCAGCGCTTCGAGCGGATGCTCGCGCCGCTGGGCATACGCCGCGAACCGGGCGAGGGCGCGCGGGATTTCTGTCGCCGCGCCATCAAGGTCTTGCCGGCCCACGCACAGGCAATCCGCAGCTACCTGGATGCCTTCGAGAAGCAGCGTTACGGCGGCGCGGCTGCGTCGCCAGCCGAGCTGCGCGGGCACCTGGCATGCCTGCGCCGCGAGCTGCCCTGGCGCCTGCGGCTGTCCCGCGGAAAAGGAACGTGACACTGCGCCCCTTGCCGCTGCGTCGGCCGGGGCTAACCTGATATTTCATCCTCTGAGTGGAGCCCGCCGTGACCTCCTTCTGCGATTACCTGGTAAGTCACCTGATCGAGCAGGAGGTTGCGCTGTTCTCCGCGTCTTCCCGCCTGAAGGCCGGGTTAGACCCGGAAGCGCTTCACGACCTGCGCATTGCCGTCCGCCGGTTGCGCAGCCTGCTGCACCCGGTGCGTGGCATGCCCGGTATCGACGAACTGGAACAGGCGCTGGGCGATATGGGCCGGCTCAGTGGGCCGCTGCGCGATCTGGAGGTGTTGCTGCCGGTGCTGGAGGCCGAAGGCTACGAACGTGCCGCCGCGCTGCGCCGGCCTGCGTTGATCTCTGGCTACGCCACGCTGCTCGCCAGCCCGCAGTGGGAGCGCCTGATGATGCGCCTGGACGGCTGGCCGCAGCTGTGGCGCACCTCCCAGCGTCACGGCGTGCTCAAGGGCCTGCACCGCAAGGTGGAAAAACGCCTGGCCAAGGAATGGCAGAAGCTGCGTGATGCGCTGAAAGACCCGGCCCATGACCGCCATCGCCTGCGCCTGCTGATCAAGCGTGTGCGCTATTCACTGGAGGCCTATCCAGAGGAATCCGCCGTGCCGCAGCGCCTTCTGGCGCCGCTGAAGGAAGCGCAATCGGCATTGGGCGACTGGCATGACTACGAGCAGTGGCTGATCCGCAGCGAGCGCGAGCTGGACCTGATGCCGCTGCAACCGCACTGGAACGCCCGCCACGACCTCGCCGAGCGTCTTGCCGATGAGAGCCTGGGGGCCTTGGAGAAGGCCCTGCATAGAGGCCATTGATAACAGGGCATTTCCTGCAAGAGACAAGGCTTTGGATGGTTTGCCGTGGTTGCCGATGCCCCTAAGATCGCATCCAGCTTTTATTCTCCAGACGTCTCAGGGAAGTCCGACATGTCCTTCAGCGAAATGCTCCGGGCGGTGCGTACTGCGCCGTTGTCCATCGTCATTCCCGCAGCCTGGGCCCAGGGCCGCGCCAGTTTCGGCGGGTTGGTGGCGGCGCTGGCCTACGAGTCCATGGCATCGGTGGCCGAGGCCGGGCGGCCGGTGCGTTCGCTGGCGATCACCTTCGTCGGCCCCATCGAGGTGGAAGTGCCGGTGAGCTTCGAGGCCGAAGTGCTGCGCGAGGGCAAGTCGGTCAGCCAGGTATTCTGCCGCGCCGTGCAGAACGGCCAGGTGGTGCTGCTGGCTCAGGGCAGCTTCGGTGTGGCGCGCGAATCCAGCGTGCAGATGGAGGGCCTGCCGCCGCCGGCGTTCAAGGCCATCGAGGACTGCCAGGAGCTGCCCTACATCCGCAAGATCATGCCGGCCTTCACCCAGAACATCGCCATGCGCTGGGCCGTCGGGCACATGCCGTTCTCGGCCAGTCGCGAGCGCGAGATGGGCGGCTGGATGCGTTTCCGTGGTGATGACGTGGGTGACGAACCGATGGAGATCAGCCACCTGCTGGCGCTGATCGACGCCTGGCCGCCGGCCAACCTGCCGCACTTGAAATCGCCGGCGCCCTCCAGTTCGCTGACCTGGACCGTGGAGTTCGTCCAGCCGCTGCCGTCGATGCCGGCCAATGGTTGGTGCCAGTACCTGGCGACGATCGAGCATGCCCGCGATGGCTACGGCCATATCGCGGCGCAGACCTGGTCGGCGGATGGCCAGCTCCTGGCAATCGGCCGGCAGACGGTGACCATCTTCGGCTAGAAGCCTTTCAGCTAGAGCTCTCGCAACTAGAAGCCGGGCGCGGTCTCCGTACGATTGCGCCCGCCGGCCTTGGCCCGGTACAGGGCGCGGTCGGCGCGGGCCAGCAGGTCTTCCAGGCGCAGTTCACCTTCGCGTCGCTCGGCCACGCCGATGCTCAGGGTCAGGCGCACGCGGTTGCCGTCCGCGCTGGTGAAGGACAGCGCCTGCACGCTGTTGCGTACTCGCTCGGCGACTTGCAGCGCCTGCTGCAGGTCGGTTTCCGGGAGGATCGCGGCGAACTCCTCGCCACCCAGGCGGCCGAGCAGGTCGACTTCGCGCAACCCTTGCGTCAGCTCCTTGGCTACGGCCTGCAGCACCGCATCACCGAAGGCGTGGCCGTGGCTGTCGTTGATCGGCTTGAAGAAGTCGATGTCCAGCATCAGCGCCGCGCACTGGCGGTCATAGCGCTGCGCGCTCTTGAGCAGGGCGACGCCGCGTTTGACGAAGGCATGGCGGTTCTGCAGGCCGGTCAGCGGGTCGGTGGTGGCGAGCAGGCGCAGCTCCTGTTCCATGGCCTTGCGCTGGTTGATGTCGAAGCTCCACACCAGCGAGGCGGGACGGCCCTCTACTTCCATCTTGCGCGCCCAGACGATCGCCCAGTAAGCGGGGTTGCCCGCCAGCCGGGTTTCCCAGCTGTCCAACTGGCCATTGTCGGCCAGCGACTGGCGGAAGCGCGCTTCCTCGTCCGGGTCATCGAACAGGCGGTGCAGGGTGAAGGGTTCGTCCGGGTGGATCCCGGTGCGCTGCAGCAGGCGGGGGCTGACATAGTGCGCGCGGGAGTCTTCGTCACTGAGCAGCGCCACATCGCTGGGGCTGGTGTCGAGGATGTAGCGCAGCAGTGCCTTGCGCTCGCTCAGCTCCTGGGTGCGCTGTTCGACGCGTTGCTCAAGCGACTGGTTGAGGTCGTGCAGGCGCTGGGTGAGCTGCAGCTTGCGCCGCGAGTTGGCGATCACCCGCAGGGCCAGCAGCACGCTGCACAGGCCGAGGCCGAAGAGCACCCAGGCCAGCAGGTTGAAGGCGCGCTGCAGGTCGAGTCGTTCGGCGTCCATGTAGTTGGTCAGCGCGATGTTGGTGACCACCATCAGTTCATGAGTGGGTTCGAGCAGGGGCGGCAGTTCGCGCAGCATCTCGCCGGCCAGCACCTTCGCCGCAGCCGGCTGGCCCCAGGGGGCGCGCTGGAGCCAGGCCTCGCTCAGCTGCTGGATCGTCTCCAGCGTTGCCTGTACTTCCGGACGCGGCACGACGAGGTAGTTGTAGACGGGGGTGGTGCGCAGCGGCGGCAGGAGGCTGGCGAGCACTTCGACGCGGATTGCCAGGGCATCGCTGTCACTCTTTCCGGCGAGCACCTGGCGGGCGCTGTTCAACGAGCGTTCCAGTTCGGCGCGCAACTGGTAAGCCTGCCACAGCTCGCTGTGGGCGTCGGGATGGGCCAACTGGCGGACGTGCTGGTGCACCATCAGCAACGCCGCGCCGGCGCCGGCGGTCAGCGCGCCGATCAGGCCGCTGAGTATGATGACGGTCAGGCGGCGATAGCGCCGCCTGGATGGCTGCGGGGGCACGGCGATCACTCCAGGGTAATGCGGCTAACCTGCCAGACGGTGCGGTTGAAGTAGACCTGGGTCCGCAACTCCGGGTGATCGACCATCGGATAGATGACGAACAGCGGGCCGCGCTCGGCGATGCCGATGGCTTGGCCGTCGCGACGGTAGGCGAGGATGGGGTCAAAGTCGTCGAGGTCGCTCAGAGGAATCAGTGCGGAATAGTCGTTCAATGCCTCGACTCGCAGGCGCTGGACATCGGCACGTCCGAAGCTGGCGAGCAGGGTGCTCAGGCGCACGCCCTGCCAGCCGTAGACCTGGGTTTCTTCAGGAAGCGTGGAGCGCCGCTCGGTCTGCGGCAGCGCTTCGAGGTCGCGCAGGCTGTAATGGCGCTGGAGCTGCGGCTGGTCCTTCACTGCGATAGTCAGCACGGTGCGCCCTGCCGCCGGTTCAGGGGCCGAGTGCGCATGCATGACAATAAACAGGCAGACTAGAATGCCAATAAAATGACGAAAAGCCGACATCTCAACAGCTCGTGACGAAATCTCGACGATTATATCGGCGAACCTGGCAGGTACTTGAATGGCCGAAATGCCGCGCCCTGCTGTTATGGCCGGCTCAGTGGTCGCGATTGCGCCAGGCGCGCCACCATTTGCCGCTCAGGACGAAGCGCGGGAAGGTGACGAACTGCTCGACCAATAGCCGACCGATGGCGTCCGTGCGGTCGCTGAAGGGCTCGGGCGCCTGCTCCTCGAGCTTGTGCCCGCGGCCCTGGATGGCCAGCGAGGCGACCATGCCGATCACGCCCAGCAGTATCGCCGTCAGGCTCAGGCCGAACAGCCCGCTGAGCAGCGTCAGGGCGCCGAGGATGAACAGCGGCACGGCGATGATGTGCAGCGCGAGGTTGGTCGGGTTGCGGTGGTTGGCGGCGTAGCCCTGCCACTGCCAGGCGAGGAGGTTGGGGTGACGTTTGCCCATGGTGCTGCTCCCGAGACTGAGAAGCCCGCCTGTGCGCAGGCGGGCGGAATGCCAGCAGTCTAGGTGCTGCCCCGGAGCCTGCGCCAATGGGCGCAGGCTATGCGGGCGATAGGGATTACAGGCGCAACTGGCGGATGGCGCGACTGAGTTCGCCGGCGAGGTCCGCCAGTTGGTGGCTGGTACCGGCCGAATCGACGGTTTGCTGCACGGTATGCTCAGTGACGTCGCGGATGCCCACGACCGAGCGGGTCATTTCCTCGGCCACCTGGCTCTGTTGCTCGGCGGCCACGGCGATCTGCGTGTTGCTCTCGCGCATCAGCGCCACGGCCGAGGCGATAGCCGCCAGCGCTTCGCCGGCCTCACGGGCCTCCTCGACGCAACCGTCGGCCTTGATCGAACTTTCCTGCATGAACTCCACGGCGTCGCGGGTGCCGGACTGCAGCGCGTTGATCATCTGGGTGATCTCGTCGGTGGAGTCCTGCACGCGTTTGGCGAGGTTGCGCACTTCATCGGCGACCACGGCGAAGCCACGGCCCATCTCGCCGGCGCGGGCGGCCTCGATGGCGGCGTTGAGGGCGAGCAGGTTGGTCTGTTCGGCGATGCCGTGGATGACGCTGACCACGCTGCTGATCTTGTGGCTGTCCTGGGCCAGTTGCTGAATCATCTCGGCGGTCTGCTGCACGCCCTGGGACAAGCCGGCAATGGACTGGCCAACGCGGCCGACGACTTGCTGGCCGTTGCCGGCGAGGCGGTCCGCTTCCTGCGACTGGTCGCGAGTATCGGCGGCGTGCTGGGCAATGTGGTGGACCGTGGTGGACATCTCGTTGATGGCGGTCGCGGCCTGGTCGGTCTCGCTCTGCTGGCCAAGCATGCCCTGGCGCACCTGGCCCATGCTGCTGGCGAGGCTGCGCGCACCTTCGTCGAGGCGCCCGGCGGCCTGGGCGACGGTGCCGACCACGCGCTGGTAGCCGGCCTGCATGGCGTTGAAGGCCGTGGCCATCTGGCCGACTTCGTCGCGGCTTTCCAGCGGCACGCGGGCGGACAGGTCGCCGCTCTTCTCGACATGGAGCATCACATCGCGCAGGGTCAGCAGGTGGGTGAGGATGAAGCGGATCAGCAACTGGGAGGCGGCCAGCAGGGCCAGCATCAACACCAGCACGGCGCCGGCGAAGGGCAGGGCGCGATCCTCGAAGACGCTCCAGAAGTCGGCGCCGGGTGCGAGCACCGCGACGCGCTGGCCGTTGCCGATGTCCTGCACGTAGGCGCCTGCCAGGGTGCCATTGCGGGTCTGCGCCCCCTGCAGGTCAACCCACCCATTGGCACGGGCGAGGGCGGAGCTGTCGATGCCAGCGATCTGCGGCGCGCTGCCGCTGGCAAAGGCGACGAGGTTCGGCGAGGTCGGCAGTGCCGAGCCTGCCGGCCAGTTCTTCAGCAACTGGGCCTGGGCTTCGGCACCCTGGCGTGCCTGCTGGTTGCGTCCATCGAGCTCCTGGTGCATGGCGAACATGACCAGAAGCAAAGTGGTGACGAAGGCGACCGCGTTGACGGCCCAGAACTTGTACTTGAGGGAAATATCGCGGATCCAGGCGGCCATAAATCTCTTCTTGTCGGTCGAATAGTGGCGAGGCGCCATTATTGTCGTGAAAAGGATGAAAGTGGCTATTGATGGGAATCAAGCCACCTTTCGCTCCCGACTTATCGGCCGACGAAGGGCAATCTTGAGAGCCGGTTCAAATCTCCGGCAGGTCAAAGAAGCGCCGTGCGCACTCGGTCGTATGGGCCGCAACCCGCTCTGCGCTCTCGCCCCGGTGCTCGGCCACGCAGGTCAGCACTTCGGGCAGGTAGGCCGGCTGGTTGCGGCCATTTTTTGGCTTCGGCCGCAGGGTGCGCGGCAATAGATAAGGCGCGTCGCTTTCCAGCATCAGCCTGCCTTCGGGAATTTCCCGCACCAATTCCTGTAGGTGGGTTCCCCGGCGTTCGTCGCAGATCCAGCCGGTGATGCCGATGTGCAGGTCGAGGTCGAGGTACGAGTAAAGTGTGCGGCGCTCGCCGGTGAAGCAATGCACCACGGCAGCCGGCAGCTTGTCGCGGAAGTCCTTGAGGATCGCCAGCAGGCGTTCGCCGGCGTCGCGCTCGTGGATGAACACCGGCAACTGCAGCTCCACGGCGAGGCCCAACTGTTCTTCGAAAGCTTTCTCCTGCTGCGGGCGCGGCGAAAAGTCGCGATTGAAGTCCAGCCCGCATTCGCCGACCGCCTTGACCCGGTACTCGGCGAGCAGGCCGCGAAGATCCTTGGCGCTGCCGCTGTCCCAGTGGCTGGCTTCGTGTGGGTGGACACCGGCAGTGCAGTAAAGACGCTGTTCTTTGTCCAGTTGCCGGCACAGCTCCAGGGCCTGTTCGCTGTCGTCCAGGCTGGTTCCGGTCAGCACCATCTGCACGACGCCCGCTTCCACCGCACGGGCGAGGACCGCTTCACGTTCCGGGGTGAAGCTAGGGTGGGTGAGGTTGACGCCGATGTCGATCAGTTGCATTTTTGTTCCCTTTGTTCGGAAGCGGAGCATAGCAAAAGCCGCTTTTTTGACGAAAATTCTTCAAAAACAACAGGTTGAGGAGTATTCCGAAGATCTATCGGAAGTTTCGGGTTGGTGTTTATCCCCTCCTGTGAGAGTCTTGCGCGCCCTTGGCGACCGGGAACTACCGGTCGAAACCGCACTCAAATCGGCCCACCGCCGAGTGCGAGCCCCCGGAGAGCTGGATGACCCGACTGTTGCTGCTACTGCTGTGCCTCGTGGCCCTGACGCCACTGCCGGCGGCCGCGCGCCTGACGGCCCAGCCGGAAAACTGGGAGCAGGAAAGCAGCGACGCCCGCGACCTGGCCACCATCCGCTCCGGCGGCACCCTGCGGGTTCTGGTCAACCAGAGTCGCAACAGCTCCGGCGAAATCAAGGGCGAACCCATCGGCATCGAGTACCGCCGCCTGCGCGCCTTCGAGCAGTACCTGAACGACAGCGCCCCGGGGCGCAAGCCGCTCACCATCAAATTCATTCCCAAGGCCAAGGATCAATTGCTCGGCGCGCTGCAGCGCGGCGAAGGCGATCTGGTCGCGCCTGGGGAAGTCCTGCTGGCCCGTGACGGCCAGAACGTCAGTCCCAGCCTCCCGTGGAAGGCCGACGTACCGCTGGTGCTGGTAACCAAGCAGGGCAACCGCAAGTTCGTGCGCCTGGAGCAGCTCGCCGGCCGCACCATCACCCTCCCGGCGGGCAGCGCCGCTGGCGAGGCCGTGCGCAAGGTCAACGAGCGCCTGGCACAGAAGCGGATGGCGCCGCTGGTGCTGGAGTGGACCGATTCGTCCCTGGCCGTGGAAGATGTGCTGGAGATGGTCCAGGCCGGTATCTTCAACTACACCGTGGTCGAGCAACCCATCGCCGAGCGCTGGAGCAAGGTCTTCACCAAGCTGCGCGTCGACCGTCATCTGGTGCTGGACAACAGCGAGCCGATGGCCTGGTACGTGCGCCGCGACGCGCCGATGCTGCGTGCCAGCGTCAACCGCTTCCTCAAGGACTACCGCGCGCCGGCGGACCAGGACGTGGCCTTCCAGCGCCTCTATCGTCGTGCCTACCAAGTGCGTAATCCACTGCAGGTGCCTGACCGCAAGCGCCTCGAAGCGGTGCGCCCGACCCTGCAGCGCTATGGCGAGCAGAGCAAGGTCGACTGGCTGGCGCTGGCTGCCGTGGGCTTCAAGGAATCCAATCTCAATGCCAGCGCGCGCGGCGCTGGCGGCGCCACCGGGCTGATGCAGATCACCCCGGCAGCGGCCCGCGCCGTGGGCGTGGATACCGTGCACCAGAAGGACAGCAATGTGCAGGCCGCCAGCCGTTACATGGCAATGCTGCGCAAGCGCTTCTTCTCCAGCCCGCGCATCAATGAACGGGACCGCATGGCCTTCGTTCTTGCTGCCTACAACGCCGGTCCGGAGCGGGTGCAAAGCCTGCGAGCGGAGGCCAAGCGCCAGGGCCTGAACCCCAATCAGTGGTTCTTCCAAGTCGAGCGGGTGGCCGCCGAGCAACTGGGCATGGGCGTTGTGAATTACGTCAGTAGCGTCAACAAGTACTATCTTGCATATCAGCGGGAACGTGATGGCCTCGAGCCACGTGAAAGCGTGGCGGCAATCAAGAAGTAATCGGTTTATTCGATAGTTGTTAGCGCGATTTTGCGCTTTTGATATCGGAAAAACTGGATATATTGGTCGCCAAGCAACCACGGTTGTCACCAACTTCCTACGCAACCCTTCGCTCCCACTCGAGCTTCCATAAGGACGCACCATGAACTCGCTGATCAAATCCATCCTGACCACCAACGCCGGCGCCGGCATCGCTGTACTGCGTATCACCACCGGCCTGACCTTCATGGCGCACGGCTCGCAGAAACTCTTCGGTGCCTTTGGTGGCCCGGGTCTGCAAGGCATGGCGGGCTGGCTGGAATCCCTCGGCGTGACCCCTGGCTACCTGATGGCCGCGCTGGCCGGCAGCGCCGAGTTCTTTGGCGGCCTGGCCCTCGTCCTTGGCCTGCTGGTGCGCCTGGCGAGCATCCCGCTGATCGTTGCCATGCTGGTTGCCGTGTTCAGCGTGCACCTGGCCAACGGCTTCTTCATCACCGCCAACGGCTTCGAATACGCCTTCACCCTGATCATGATCAGCGTCGCGCTGCTGATCAGCGGCGCCGGCCCGTTCTCCCTGGACCGCAAGCTGTCCAGCTGATCGCCAAGGCCTGGCAGAAAGCCGGTAACGAAAAAGGGCGGACACCCAAGGTGTCCGCCCTTTTTGTTTGTCCCTGAATCAGTTGAGCGCGATTCAGTGGAAGAGAAATTGCACGCCGCCATTGATCAGACCACCGCCCACCAGCAGGAAGACGAACAGCCCGGCGCCCAGCAGCAGCGGCTTGGGGCCTTCCTTGCGCAGGTCGCCGAGGCGGGTGGCCAGACCCAGGGCGGCCATTGCCATGCCGAGCATCACGTCGTCCAGCTGCTGCAACGGCGCCAGCCAGCTTTCCGGCACCCAGCCCAGCGAGCGCAGGCCGGTCACCAGCAGGAAGAACACGGCGAAGCCCGGAATGTGCAGCTTGCGGCGCGTGCCTGGCTCGGCGGCTTCGGCGCAGCCCACACGTCCGAGGATCAACAGGGCTGGAGCCAGCAGCAGGACGCGCAGCATCTTGCTGATCAGCGCGGCGTCGGCGGCGGTCGGGTCCATTGCCCGGCCGGCGGCAACTACTTGGGCGACTTCGTGGATGGTCGAGCCGGTGAACACGCCGAAGGCCTGCTCACTGCCGAACAGGTTGGGCAGCGCAGCGTAGATCAGTGGGTGCAGCAGCATCGCCAGGGTGCCGAACAGGACAACGGTGGCCACCGCGACGGCGGTGTGCTCGGCGCGCGCTTTAAGCACCGGGCTGCTCGCCATCACCGCCGCCGCGCCGCAGATGGCGCTGCCGGCGCCGATCAGCAGGGCGCTTTCACGCGGCAGCTTGAGCCAGCGTTCGCCAATCCACCAAGCGACGGTCAGGGTGCTGGCGACCATCAGCACGTCGATGATCAGCGCGGCCGGGCCGAGGGCAGCGATGTCCTGGAAGGTCAGGCGCAGGCCGTAGAGCACCACACCCAGGCGCAGCAGTTGCTGGCGCGACAGGTCGATGCCGGGGCGGATGCTGCCGAAGCGGGCGAGGCCGAGGTTGCCGGCCAGCAGGCCGATGAGGATCGCCAGGGTCAGGCTGCCGAGCCCCAGGTGCTGCAGCACGGGGATCTCCATGAGCTGGCGGGAGCCGAAGGCGATGGCCAGGCAGAGCAGGGCGCCGGGGACGAAGTAGGGCAGGCGGCGAAGGGCGTTCATTACAGGCTCCTTGTGTAAGGTGAAGCCATGGTGCCGCCGCGTTGCTTAGTGTAAAAACGGATTGTTCTTATTAGGTTGACCGGTTTTATCGATATGGCCCCGCGCATCACCCTTCGCCAGTTGGCGACCTTCACTGCCATCGCCGAACTGGGCAACGTGACCCAGGCAGCCGCGCGCATCGCGCTGTCGCAGTCCGCCGCTAGCCAGGCGTTGCAGGAGCTGGAGCGCACCCTGGGCACACGTCTGTTCGACCGCAGCGGCAAGCGACTGGCGTTGAACGACAATGGCCGCGCCTTCTACCCCAAGGCCAGCGCATTGCTGGCGCAGAGCGCGGAGCTGGAGAGCCTGTTCCAATCTGCGCCAGTGCAGTTGAGCCTCGGCGCCAGTCGCAGCATCGGCGGCTACCTGCTGCCGCAGGTGATGGCCGGTTTTCTCGGCGAGCTGCCCGAAAGCCGCCTGGAACTGCAGGTTGCCAATAGCGGCGGGGTGATCGAGGCGCTGGCCGAGTTCAGGTTGGACGTGGCCTTCATCGAGGCGCCGATCCAGCATCCGCAGATCCAGCTCACGCCCTGGATGGCGGATGAACTGCTGCTGGTGGTGTCGCCGGACCATCCACTGACACTGGCCGAACGTGTCAGCCTGAAGGATCTGGCGGCGGCGCGCTGGGTGCTGCGCGAGGCGGGCTCGGGCACGCGGGTGACTTTCGAGGAGCAGGTGCTGCCGCGCCTGGGCAGTGTCAACGCGCCATTGGAGGTGAGCAACGCCGAGGCGATCAAGCATCTGGTGGGTAGCGGTTTCGGCATCGGCTGCCTGTCGCAGCGCGTGGTGCAGGCGGAGCTGGCGCGCGGCGAGCTGGTGCGCCTGGACAATCCGCTGGGGCCGCTGCGGCGCACCTTCTTCCGGGCGCTGCATATCGACAAGTACCCCACGGCGGGCCTGCGTCGTTTTCTCGATTACGCCCAGGACTGGGCGGCGCGATCAGATGCTGTCTAGCGGCCACTCGCCGATGGCGCGGTAGCGAACGCCGGCGGGGCTGTTCTCCGAGCTGAACAGCGTCACGGCCTGGGCTGGCAGCAGAAAGGAGGCTTGTACGATCGGCGTGTGGTGGGCATGGCGAGCGAGCGTGATATGCGGATGGAACGGGCGATGCTCGACCTCGAATCCACCTGCATGCAGCTCCTCGCGCAGGACGTGCACAAGTTCGTGCAAGGCAGCCGGTGCGTTGCTCGGCGCCAGGTGCAGAATGCCGTTGTTCCACCGCGCGATGTGGTCCAGTTCCAGGTTGAAGCCCTGGCGCGGCAGGCGTTCGCCGATGGCGCGCAATTCCGTCTTGCGACCGCGCGGCACGGAGCCGAGAAAGACCAGGGTCAGGTGCAGGTTGGCCTGGGCTACGGGCTGGCCGTCGTGCTGCAGGCTGTCACGCCAGGCGCAGATGCGCGCCGCCAGTTCCGCCGGGCAGGGCAGGGCGAAGAACAGCCGCATGGGGGGTGTGGTCATCGACTGAAGTCTCCTTGACAGCTTTGCCGGGGCTTCTCTAGGATGCCGCACAGCGCCGATTTAAGTAGCAACTTGCGGGGCGCGGATGCAGCGATGGCTGACATCGAAATACCGCTAAAGCGCTGGTTCGGTGTGCCTCTCGCCGCGTCCAGCAGGACCCCTGAGGCGGAGACGTGACACCATGACCTGTCCCAACCCGCATGTGCGCCTGGCCCCGATCACCACTGGCCTGCTGCGCCGCAATCCGAAGATTCTCCTGGGCGGCAATCACCAGCCCACACTCGTCCGTTACCTCGATGGCTGGCCCAAGCGCTGGAACGGCTCGCGCACCTTCCTGATCCAGTTCGCCGAAACCTTTGCCGATCTCGCGCGCTTCCCGTCCGACAGTTTCGACTTCGCGGTGGTGCAGTCGCCGGTGGCCGAGCAATTGGAATCGGCGGTTCACGAACTCACCCGCGTGGCTCGTCAGGGGCTGATTACCCGGCGCCCGCAGCCGCTTTGACGTTGTAGGAGCGAGCAAGCTCGCTCCTACAGGGGAAAATCTGGCGTTCAGGGATACTCGATTTCCACCACGAACCACATCTTCTCACCCGATGGGCTGCGCACCATCACCTCGGCGTCGAGCTCCTTGCCCACGAGGGCTCGGGCCAGGGGTGAGTCGATGCTGATGTGGTTGTTGCGCAGGTCCAGCTCGTCCGGGCCGACGATGCGGTAGCGGGCCTGTTCGCCATCCTCGTCTTCCAGGGTGACCCAGGCGCCGAAGTAGACCTTGTTCGGATCCGCTGGGCGCTCGCTGACCACTTTGCAGTTCTCCAGGCGCTTGCGCAGGAAGCGCACGCGGCTGTCTATCTCGCGCAGCATCTTCTTGCCGTAGGTGTATTCGGCGTTCTCCGAGCGGTCGCCTTGCGCGGCGGCCTCGCTGACTGACTGGGTCACCTGTGGCCGACGCACGTTCCACAGTTCATGCAGTTCGGCGCGCAGGCGCGCTTCGCCTTCGGGAGTGATCAGCGGGGTACCGGCAGGGCGGGGCGGACGATAGCGGCTCATGACATCCAGTGCGGCGAGAGTGATCGGGGGAGTCTACCCGATCAGCTCTCGCGCAGCAGGCGTAATGGGCTCACGTTGAGCGCGCGACGGGTACCGAGCAGACCGGCGCCTCCCACCAGCAGCGCACCCAGCACCGGCAACCCCAGCAGCCAGGGATGCGGACTCCACGGCAGGTCGAACACCAGCCGGTAGAGCAGGTAGCTGATCAGCTCGCAGCCCAGCGCCGCCAGCAGGCCGCTGACCGCGCCGAGGAGGGCGAATTCGCTGCGCCGCGTGCGCATCAGCAGGCCGCGTTCGGCACCCAGGACGCGCAGCAGTGCGCCCTGGCGCAGGCGTTCGTCGAGGGTCGCCTGCAGGCCGGCGAACAACACCACGAAGCCGGCGGCGAGGACGAACACAAGCACGTACTCCACAGCCAGCGTCACCTGGTCGAGGATGCTGCGAAGCTGCGCCAGCAGTGCGTCCACCGGCAGCAGGGTGACGGTGGGGTAGGCGCGGGCCAGTTCGATCAGCTGGCGCTCCTGGCTCACCGGCAGGTAGAAGCTGGTCAGGTAGGTTACCGGCAGGTCGGTCAGAGTCCCGGGCTCGAAGACCATGAAGAAGTTGGGCTGGAAGTTGTCCCATTTCACTGAGCGCAGGCTGCGGATCTGCGCTTCGCGAGTCTGCCCGGCGACGGTGAAGCTCAGGTGGTCGCCGACCTTCAGGCCGAGGTTGCCGGCGAGCTTCTCTTCCACCGAGACGCCTGGCATTTCGCTGTTCTCGCCAGTCTTCCACCATTCCCCGGCAACAATCTGGTTGCCCGCCGGCAGGCGTTCTGACCAGGTGAGACCGAGGTCGCGGTGCAGGGCGCGTTCGCTGCGCACGTCTTCCTTCAATGTCTGGACGGGCTTGCCGTTCACCGCCACCAGCCGGCCCGGCACCATTGGATAGAGGTCTTCGGCGTTGGGCGACAGGACCTTCACCCGTTGCTCGAAACCGTCTTTCTCGGCCGGCAGGATGTTCAGTGCGAAGTGGTTCGGCGCATTGGGCGGCAACTGGGAATGCCAGGTGTCCAGCAATTCGCCGCGCAGCAGGGCGATCAGCGCCATGGCCAGCAGGATCAGGCCGAAGGCGAGACTCTGTCCGGCGGCGGCCAGCGGGTAGCGCAGCAGCTGGCCCAGGCCTAGGCGCCACGGCAGGCTCGCGCCCTGGAGGGCGCGGCGCAGGCCACGCAAGGCTAGCAGCAGGATGAAACCGAGGATCACTGCGGCGATGGCTCCGCCGCCGAGGAGGGCGAGGGTGAGTTTCAGGTCCAGGCTCAGGCGCCACATGATCAGGCCGAGGGCGAGCAGCGCGCAGCCATAGGCGGCCCAGGTGCGCATCGGTACGGGCAGCAGGTCACTGCGCAGCACTCGCAGTGGCGGTACGCGGCCGAGGGCGGCGAGCGGCGGCAGGGCGAAGCCGGCGAGCGCGACCAGGCCGGTCGCCATGCCCGCCAGTGCGGGAACAATGCCGGCCTCGGGGATTTCCGGCGGCAGCAGGTTGCCTAACAAGTGCATCAGGCCGAGTTGCGCGAGCCAGCCGAGGAAGGCGCCGCAAACACTGGCGGCCAGTCCCAGCGTGAGCAGTTGGCTGCCATACAGCAGAAGGGCTTCGCGGCGCGACAGACCCAAACAGCGCAGCAGTGCGCTGGCGTCGAAGCGGCGGGTGGCGAAGCGGTTGGCCGACAGCGCCACGGCCACGCCAGCAAGCAGTACAGCGGCGAGGCTGGCGAGGTTCAGGTAGCGTTCGGCGCGACCCAGGGCATCGCCGATCTGGCGATTGCCGTGGTGGGCGTCCTGCAACTCCTGGTTGGCGGCCAGGTTGCTCTGGGTCGACTGCCGGTAGATTTGCAGCGCTTCGTGCGCGCCGCCCCAGAGGTCGCGGTAGCGTACCCGGCTACCGGGCTGCACCACTCCGGTGGAATCCAGGTCGTGCAGGCTCATCATCACCCGCGGGGTGAGGCTGTAGAAGTCGCCGGCGCGGTCCGGCTCGTAGGTCAGCACGCGGGCGATGCGCAGGGACTTGCGGCCGATGTCGACGCTGTCGCCGATCTTCAGGTCGAGGCTGGCGAGCAGGCGCGACTCGACCCAGATGTCGCCCGGTGCCGGGCGGCCGCCCTCGACTTCCGGCTGCAGGGGGGCAGGCGCGCTCTTCAGTTCGCCACGCAGGGGATAGCTGTCGCCGACGGCCTTCACGCTGCTCAGCTGGATACCATTGTCGGTGGCCACCACGCTGGAGAATTCCACGCTCTGCGCGTGCTGCAGGCCGAGCTTGAGGCCGCGGTCGATCTGTTCCCGCTGCGCCGGCTGGGTGCCGGTGAGTACCAGGTCCGCGCCGAGGAATTCTGCGGCGCGCACCAGCATGGCGCCGTTCAGGCGCGCGCTGAAATAACCGATGGCAGAGCTGGCCGCCACCGCCACCAGCAGGGCGAAGAACAGCACGCGCAGCTCGCCGCTGCGCCCCTCGCGCCATAGCTGGCGCAGGGACAGGCGGAACAGGTTGGGCAGCGACAGTGGCTTCATCGGCTCTCGTCCGTCAGGGTTCGACGTGGTCGATCAGGTGGCCGCTTTCCAGGCGGATATGGCGCTGGCAGCGGTGGGCGAGGCGTTCGTCGTGGGTCACCAGGACAAGGGTGGTGCCGCGCTCGCGGTTCAGTTCGAAGAGCAGGTCGCTGATGCGCTCGCCGGTGTGGGTGTCGAGGTTGCCGGTCGGTTCGTCGGCGAACAGTACGTCCGGTTCGGCGGCGAAGGCACGGGCGATGGCGACCCGCTGTTGTTCGCCACCGGAGAGCTGGCGCGGGTAGTGGGTCAGGCGCTGGCCGAGGCCGACGCGTTCCAGCAATTCGCGGGCGCGCTGCTCGGCGTCTTTCCGGCCGTCCAGCTCCAGCGGCAGCATGACGTTCTCCAGCGCATTGAGGCTGTCGAGCAACTGGAAGGATTGGAAGACGAAGCCTACGTGGGCGGCGCGTACGCGCGCGCGCTGGTCTTCATCGAGGCTGCCGAGGGTGTGGCCGAGCAGGACGATCTCGCCGCCGCTGGGTAGATCCAGCCCGGCGAGCAGGCCGAGCAGGGTGGATTTGCCCGAGCCGGAGCTGCCGACGATGGCGAGACTGTCACCGCGGACGAGGTCGAGGGAGAGGTCGTGAAGGATGGTCAGCTTGCCTTCCGCGCTGGAAACAACCTTGCTAAGGTTCCGCGCGGTGAGAATGCTTTCGCTCATGGAGAATCCGATGCGTGCATGGCTAAAGGGCGGCTGCCTGGCGTTGCTTCTGATCACGCAGCAGGCCGCGGCGCAGACGCTGTTGGTCGTCGGCGATAGTATCAGCGCCGGTTTGGGACTGGATACCAGCCTGGGATGGGTCAACCTGCTGGACAAGCGTCTGAAGGAGCAGGGTTTCGACTACCAGGTGGTGAATGCGTCGATCTCCGGCGACACCACCGCAGGAGGCCTGGCGCGGCTGCCGGCGCTGCTTTCGGAGCAGAAGCCGAAGCTGGTGGTGATCGAGCTGGGCGGCAACGATGGCCTGCGCGGAATGGCGCCGGCGCAATTGCAACAGAATCTTAGCGGCATGGTGGAGCAGTCGCAGAAGTCGGGCGCCAAGGTAATCCTGCTCGGCATGCGCCTGCCGCCCAACTACGGGCAGCGTTACACCGACGCGTTCGCCAAGGTCTTCGACAGCGTGGCGAGTGAGCAGAAGATTGCGCTGGTGCCGTTCTTCCTTGAAGGGGTAGGGGGTGTGCAGGACATGATGCAGGCCGACGGCATCCATCCGGCGGTGGCGGCGCAGCCTAAGCTGCTCGACAACGTGTGGCCGACGCTCAAGCCTTTGCTGTAATAGCTTGGAGCGCGAGAAACCACAGAATCGAGGCTTCCCCGCGCCCGGCCTTTCGGCTATGTTTGCGCACCCTTCTGGAACCCCCTATGTCGCGCCCCGCCTGGACCCTCTTCGCCTACCAGCTGATCGAGCCCGATGAGCAGCTGGACCTGTTCGCCTGCCGCGAGGTCCGGGTTCATCTGGTCGCACGCCAGCTGGAGCTGGGAACCCCTGCAGACCGCACGCTGTGCGGCAGCCTGCTGCCGGCGCAGCCGATGTGGCGCGGAGCCGAGAAGCCTCTGCTGCGCGATCGGCGCATCTGCGCGGCCTGCCTGAAACAACTCGAAGAGGAAAAGCGCGGCGCCCGCAGTTCCTGGCTCGTCTGATATCTCCCGTTGACGGGGCTTGCGGTGGTAAACTGGTCACCCTTTGCTCATTGCCCACGTCAAGGATCCTCGGATGTTGTCGCGCGTCATTGCCGCCTGCTCGCTGTCCCTCGCCGCGCTGCTCTCGGCCGGCCCCGTTTCCGCCATTGAATTGCCGCTGCCGGCGCCGGGCGACGATATCGTCGGCCAAGTCCAGGTGATCAAGGCCAAGTACGAAGACACCTTCGCCGACCTGGGCGAGAAATACGGCCTCGGCTACTCCGAGATGATCGCCGCCAACCCGGGCGTCGATGCCTGGCTGCCGGGCGTGGGCACCGAGGTCATCATTCCGACCCGTTTCGTCCTGCCGGCCGGTCCGCGCGAAGGCGTGGTGATCAACCTCGCCGAGTACCGCCTGTACTACTTCCCCAAGGACAAGAACGTCGTCTACACCTACGCCCTGGGTATCGGTCGTGAAGGTTGGGGTTCGCCGGTGGGCAGTACCAGCGTGATCGCCAAGACCAAGGACCCGGCCTGGTACCCGCCGGCGTCGATCCGCGCCGAACACGCCGCCGATGGCGACCCGCTGCCGACCGTTGTGCCGCCCGGCCCGGACAACCCGCTGGGGCCGTACAAGATGAGCCTGGGCTTCCACGGCTACCTGATCCACGGTTCGAACAAGAAGTTCGGCATCGGTACCCGCACCAGCCACGGTTGCTTCCGCATGTACAACTGGGACGTGACCCAGCTGTTCTCGATGATTCCGGTGGGCACCAAGGTGCGCATCATCAACGAGCCGTACAAGTTCGGTCGCAGCGAAGGAAAGATCTACCTTGAAGCCCATGCGCCCATCGATGACAACGGCGACCCGTCCGTGGTCGACAAGCACACCGCGGTGATCAACGCCCTGCTCAAGCGCGAAGACATCGCCAGCCAGATGCAGATGGACTGGAACGTGGTGCGTGAAGTAGTTGCCGCCGAAGATGGCCTGCCGGTCGCCATTGCCCAACCGCAGCAAGTGCAGCAGGGTGGCTCGGTTGCTGCCACTGTTGACCAGGATGCCGTGCCGCTGCAGTAACTCGCAGCGTGCACTAAGAAGCCCGCCGACCGTTATCGGTCGAGCGGGCTTTTTGTTGCCCGCCTGTTTGTCGCGGAGACAAACTGCGGGCATAAAAAAACCGACCCCGAGGGGTCGGTTTTTTCGAACAGATCCGAAGATCTATTACTTGCGGCTGGCTTTGTCCAGCATACGCAGGGCGCGCTCGTTAGCCTCGTCAGCGGTCTGCTGGGCTTTCTGAGCAGCGGCCAGAGCTTCGTCAGCCTTGCGATAGGCTTCATCGGCACGGGCTTGAGCGCGAGCAGCGGCGTCTTCAGTAGCGGTCAGACGTGCTTCGGTTTCTTTCGAGTGGCTGCTGCAACCGGTGGCCAGAACAGCAGCCAGAGCCAGAGCAGAGAATTTCAGAACGTTGTTCATCGTGTTCCCCTTAAGGTGGACATTTCCATTAAAAGCAATCTCCCATGACTGGGAAATTAGCCGGACTACATAGTACCCATTACTTGTAGTAAGTAAACTGACCAAGCGCAAGTACGGCACTTTTTTTTCATGTTACGGGTGCTGTTAGCAGTTGTGCGAGGCCGATTTGGGCAAAAACTGTCCAATCTGGCAAAGGAGTGTTGCTAACAGGTGTCAAGCGGGGCCTGGGGCGAGTTTCCGGGCTGCGGAACCATGCTGTCAGAAGACTGTCGACAATGGTCGAACAACTGTTTAATCGCCGTTGCGCATTTGTCCTTCTGACAACTTGCAATTAGGTCGCAACAGGTGAAGATAGTGTGAAGGGAAAAACGAAAAAGCCCGGCTAATTGCTTAGCCGGGCTTTTTCATGAATCTGGCGGTGAGGGAGGGATTCGAACCCTCGATACGATTTCTCGTATACACACTTTCCAGGCGTGCTCCTTCAACCGCTCGGACACCTCACCAGATTTCTCGACAGCGCTGTGTCTGTCGAGGCGCGCACTTTACTCAAAGGTTTCCTCCTTGGCAAATCTTTTTTGAAAATTTTTTCCAAGGGATTCATCGGCTTAAGGAGCATGATCGGGATCGCGGGTATACTGGCGCCTTCTGAGACATGCTCAGGTACGTAGGAAAGCGCATGGCCAGCTGGGACATCTTCTGCAGCGTAGTCGACAACTATGGCGATATCGGCGTCACCTGGCGGTTGGCCCGCCAACTGGCCGGAGATCATCGCCAACAGGTGCGCCTGTGGGTCGACGACCTGGCGGCCTTCCTGCGCATCTGCCCGACAGCCGATGGCGCGGCTGCTTCGCAACAGCAATCGGGTGTGGAAGTTCGGCTGTGGCCGAAACCCTGGCAGGACTCTCCCGCGGCGGACGTGGTGGTCGAGGCCTTCGCCTGCGAAATGCCGGCTGCCTATATAGAGACGATGCGCGAGCGACAGAGGCCTTCCCTATGGCTGAACCTGGAATACCTCAGTGCCGAGTCCTGGGTGGAGTCTTGCCATGGCTTGCCGTCGATGCAGGCCAACGGGCTGCAGAAGTACTTCTATTTCCCTGGCTTCACTGCTGCGACCGGCGGGCTGCTGCGCGAGCGCGACCTGATTGCCCGGCGCAATGCCTTCCAGGCCGATCCAGCGGCCAGCCTGCGTTTCCTTGAAGGTCTCGGTGTGCACCCGCAGGACTACGAGCGGCGCGTTTCCCTGTTCGCTTATGAGAATGCCGCGCTGGCTGGCTGGCTGGATGCGTTGGCTGGAAGTACTACCGCCACCTTGTTGTTGGTGCCAGAGGGCAGGGTGCTTGCTGATGTCGAGCGCTGGGCGGGGCAGGCTCTGGGAGTTGGGGAGCAGTACCGTAGGGAGGCGCTGCGGGTGCAGGTGCTGCCGTTCGTGCGTCAGGAAGACTACGACTCGCTGCTGTGGAGTTGCGATTTCAATGCGGTGCGCGGCGAGGATTCGTTCGTGCGGGCGCAGTGGGCAGCGCGGCCATTCGTCTGGCACATCTACCAGCAGGACGAGGATGTCCACCTGGAGAAGCTGGAAGCTTTCCTGGCCCTGTTTGGCGAAGGAATGGACGAAACGCTGCGGGTGGAGCTGCAGTCGTTCTGGATGGCCTGGAATGGCCAAGGTGACGTCGGCGATGCCTGGCAAAAGCTGGAAAACCGGCTGCCGGAGTGGGCGACGTGGATTGGCGATTGGCAGCGCCGATTGACCGAACAAACCGATCTTGCTGCGGGGCTGGTGCGTTTTTATACAAATTGGCTATGATATGGCCCCTGATTTTTGTCTCCAATCCAATCGGATAATCGTATGAAAACCGCACAAGAGTTCCGCGCTGGCCAGGTTGCCAACATCAATGGCACCCCCTGGGTAATCCAGAAGGCCGAGTTCAACAAATCCGGCCGTAACTCTGCGGTCGTCAAGATGAAGCTGAAGAACCTGCTGACCGGCGCCGGCACCGAGACCGTGTTCAAGGCCGACGACAAGCTGGAGCCGATCATCCTCGATCGCAAGGAAGTGACCTACTCCTACTTCGCGGACCCGCTGTATGTCTTCATGGACACCGAGTTCAACCAGTACGAGATCGAAAAGGGCGACCTGGAAGGCGTGCTGACCTTCATCGAAGACGGCATGACCGACGTCTGCGAAGCCGTTTTCTACAACGAGAAAGTCATTTCCGTTGAACTGCCGACCACCATCGTTCGCGAAATCGTCTACACCGAGCCGTCTGTCCGTGGTGACACCTCCGGTAAAGTGATGAAGACCGCCCGCCTGAAGAACGGTGCTGAAGTCCAGGTTTCCGCCTTCTGCGAAATCGGCGACTCGATCGAAATCGATACCCGCACTGGCGAGTACAAGTCCCGCGTCAAGGCCTGAGCCTGATCCGAGACAGAAAAAAGCCCGGCTTATGCCGGGCTTTTTCGTTTCTGCGGTTTGGGATCGTGAGCGCTGTATCAGACGCTGACGTTCAGGCGCACGTCGATATTGCCGCGAGTAGCGTTGGAGTAGGGGCAGACCTGGTGGGCCTTGGCGACCAGCTCTTCGGCCTCGGCCTGGTCCAGGCCCGGCAGGTTGATGTTCAGCTCCACTTCCAGACCGAAGCCGCCGGGGATCTGGCCGATGCCGACCTTGCCGGTGATCGAGGCGTCCGCCGGGATCTGCTTCTTGCTCTGGCTGGCAACGAACTTGATGGCGCCGATGAAGCAGGCCGAGTAGCCGGCAGCGAACAGCTGTTCCGGGTTGGTCGCTTCGCCGCCCGCGCCGCCCAGTTCACGCGGGGTGGACAGTTTCACGTCGAGGATGCCGTCCGAGGAAACGGCGCGGCCATCACGGCCTCCGGTGGCGGTAGCGGTGGCGGTGTAGAGGGCTTTGATGGTTTGCATGGTGGTCTCCGGTTCGCTGTCAGGTGTGTCTGGTCGGGAATGTCTTGCTGCTTAATATCTTGTGCGCTAATCAGTTAGTGAGGTCAAATTTAGTTCGATTTAATTTAGCGCGCAAGATAATTATTGGAAGATTTCTGACTAAGGAACCTGCAGCTTTGGCATAAGCCCCGGATTACGGGGCTTGCAGATGTCCGCGCAGGTCCACGAGCTCCTCCTGAAGGCGCTTCAGACTGCCCAACGTTAGACCGCTGCTGGCCAGGATGCAGGCCGGAATGCTCTCCGCCCGTCGGCGCAGATCACGGCCCTTTTCGGTCAGGCGCAGCTGCACTACGCGTTCGTCCGCCTGGCTGCGGGTGCGGGTTATCAGGCCTTCGGCTTCCAGGCGCTTGAGCAGGGGGGTGAGCGAGCCGGGGTCGGTGAGCATGCGCGAGCTGATTTCGCCCACGGTGATGCCGTCTTCTTCCCACAGCACCAGCATGGCGATGTACTGCGGGTAGGTGAGGCCCAGCTCTTGCAGCAGGGGTTTGTAGACCTTGGTCATCTGCAGGGAGGTGGAGTAGAGGGCGAAGCACAGCTGGTTATCCAGCTTGAGGGTTTCGCAGGTCGGGTCTTGCTGGGTCATGGCGTGCTCCTGCCCGGGGTGCTCGAAGCGAAGAGGTGATTGCGCATTAATTTAGCGCGATGGTTAATTCTTGAACAGCGCTTCCGCAAGCGCAGCATCCCAGGGGGGCGGGAAACCGAAACGCTCCAGCAGGAAGGCCAGCAGACGTTCGCTGCGTGGATGCGTGCCGCGCTCCAGGCGCAATGCGTGGATGACGCCGGGCTCCGGCTCGGGAAGGCCGTTCTCGCAGAACAATGGCAGGAGCTGGCCGCTGATCAGGTATTCGCTGCATAGCCAGGTGGGCAGGTGAGCGAGGCCGATGCCTTGCAGCGCACCTTCCACCAGCGTTTCGGCATTGTTGGCGGTCATGCGCAGTCGGCGTGGACGCAGGTGCTGCAGCTTGCCGTCGATGAGAAAACGCCAGGCCAGCGGCGGCGCCAGGCCTTCCCAATCGAGGCCGATATGCTCCGATAGCTCCAATGGTGAGGCCGGTCTGGCGTGCTGCTGCAGGTAGGTGGGGCTGGCGCAGACGATACGCCGCATGGGCGCCAGACGCGTGGCAACCAGGCGGCTGTCGGGCAGGGTGCCGATGCGCAGCACCAGGTCGACCTGGCCGAGGTTTTCCCCGCGGGTGTCGGTGAAGCTGTCGATCAGCCGCAGTTGCACGTCCAGGCCGGGGTTGGCGGTGAGGAAGTCCGCCAGCGCCGGTGCCAGGTGGCGGCGACCGAAGGGCACCGGCGCGTCGATGCGGATCAGGCCTTCCGGCGCGGTGCTCAGGGACACCGCTTCCGCTCGCGCCTGGCGCAGCTCATTGACTATCCGCCGCGCCCGCTCGGCGAACGCCAGGCCTGCCGGCGTGGCGCGCACGTTGTGGGTGCTGCGCACCAGCAGGGTGGAACCCAATCCCTGCTCCAGTGCGTCCATGCGCCGTGCCACAGCGGAAGGGGTGAGTTGGCGCAGGCGGCCGGCGGCGGAGAAGCTGCCGTTGTCGAGCACGTCCAGGTAGAGGTCGAGCTGGTCTTCGAGGCTGGAAGGAGTCATGGTGCGTTGTGGTTTTGCGAAAAAGACAAAGCCATTGTGCTGCGCTTTGCGTTTCCCATCCAGCCGGAGTTTTCTAGCATGGACGCCTCGTTGTGGAGGTGCGTCATGTGGGATCTGGTCTTGGACTTTCTGCTCGGCGTCTTACTGGGCAGCCTGGGTGGACTGTTTGGTATCGGCGGCGGGCTGCTGGCGATTCCGGCGCTGGGCGTGCTGTTCGGGCTGGATCAGCAGCTGGCGCAGGGCACCGCGCTGGTGATGGTGGTGCCGAACGTGCTGCTGGCGATCTGGCGCTATCACCAGCGCAATCGAATCGATTTCGCTCCGGCCGGCGTCCTGGCGCTGACCGGCCTGGTCTGCGCGTTCTTTGCGTCCAGCATTGCGGTGAACCTGGATGCTCGCAGCATGCGTGCCGCCTTTGTGGTCTTCCTCGTGCTGCTGGCGCTGTATCTGCTGGTGCGTCTGTTCCAGCGCGTTCCCCTGGGCGGCAGCACGCCGCGCTACGGCTTGCCGTGGATCGGCGTGCTGGGGCTGGGTGCTGGTTCTCTCGGCGGGCTGTTCGGCGTGGGCGGTGGTGTGCTGGCGACACCGGTGCTGACCTCCGTCTTCGGCCTGACCCAGGTGATTGCCCAGGGTCTGGCGCTGGCGCTGGCGGCGCCCAGCACGGGGGTAGCGTTGGCGACCTATGCAGCGCATGGCCACGTGGACTGGCGCATGGGCAGCGCGCTGGCGCTGGGCGGACTGGTGAGCATTTCCTGGGGCGTACGCCTGGCCCATGCGCTGCCCGAGCGTCAGCTGCGTCTGGCCTTCAGCGCTTTCCTGATCGTCTGCGCAGTGCTGCTGGCAGTTCGTTGAGCCGTGTTACGAACGGAAGCCTTCGACGATGTACTCGGCCAGCTTGTCGGTCACCGGGGTCATCTTCTGCCCGCGTAGCAGCACGATGCTGGCGTTGGGGAGCATTGGCAGGCCCTCGTCCTCGCCGATGATGCGCAGATTGCCAGTGAGCAGACTCTGCAGTTGAGCCGTGACCGCCAGCCCCGCGCTGGCCACGGCGAACAGCGCCGACAGGCTCGGGCTGCTGTAGGCGATGCGGTAGTCCACTTCCATCGCCTCCAGCGCATTGCAGGCCCAGGCGCGGCAGAAGCAGGCGGTGTTGAACATCGCCAGCGGCAGTGGGCGCTGCTCCTGCGGGCAGAAGCTCTCGGCCGCCATCCAGACGAAGGACTCCTGGCGCAGCAACTGGCCGATCTCGGTACCCGGCTCGCGGGTGACGATGGAAAGGTCCAGGTCGTTGCGCATCAGCAACTGCGCGGACGACTCGCAGTGCACTTCGACCTGCACCAGCGGGTAGGCCTCGGCGAAGCGCGAGAGAATACTGGGCAGGAAACGCATTACATAGTCGTCGGGTGTGCCGATCTTCACCGAGCCGACCATGTGTGGCTGGCGGAAGGTGTTGAACACCTCGCCTTGCAGCCGCAGGATGCGCCGCGCGTAGCCCAGCAGGATTTGTCCCTCCGGCGTCAGTCGGACTTGGCGGCCGTCGCGCTCGAACAGGCTGCGTTCCAGCACGTCTTCTTCCAGGCGTTTCATCTGCATGCTTACCGCCGACTGGGTGCGGTTGACCATCTCGGCTGCGCGGGTGAAGCCGCCGTGGTCGGCGATGGCGACGAAGGTGCGCAGCAGTTCGCTATCGATGCTGGGGAAGCTGCTCATTCATCAATCTCCGAGATGGGTCGCATAAGAATGATTCGTTGGATTGATCTTAGCGCGAGCGGGAAACTGCATCCAACCCCACAGGGAGGAAAGCATGATGAAAGGTCAACTTGGTTTCGTAGCAGCGTCCTACCATGTCCACAAAGTCTCCCCCGTTCCGCTTTGGAAGCGCGCCATGCAACGTGTCCTGCATTGGCACGAACTGGCCCGCCAGCGTCGTGAGCTGGCGACCATGAGTGATGAGGCGCTCAAGGATATCGGCCTGAGCCGCGCGGACATCCAGCAGGAAGTCGAGCGCCCGTTCTGGATGGATTATGTCCGCCGTTGAGTTGCTCCATTTGAACTGACCGGGTGGCATGGCCCTCGCCGTGTCGCCCGCGTCCATGACTGCAGAACCATGACAAGGAAGCCCATGTCCACGCCGTATCACCTCGCTCAGGTCAACATCGCCAAGGCCCGTGCCCCGTTGGATCATCCCCTGATGAAAGGCTTCGTCGACCAGCTCGATCACATCAATGCCCTCGCCGAGCGCAGCCCCGGTTTCGTCTGGCGCCTGCAGACGGAGGAGGGCGATGCCACCTCGATTCGCGTCTACGACGACCCGCTGATCATCGTCAACCTGTCGCTGTGGGAGTCGGTCGAGGCGCTCAAGGATTACGTCTACACCGGCGAGCATCTGCAGGTACTGCGCAGCAAACGCGACTGGATGGAGCGCCTGCCTTCGCCAAGCCTCGCGCTGTGGTGGCTGCCCGAAGGCGAGCTGCCGGATGTGGCGATGGCCCGCGACCGCCTGGAGCGTCTGCGGCTGGAGGGCCCCTCGGCGGAGGTCTTCACCTTCGCACGTCCCTTCCCGGTACCCACGTCGCTCGGGGAACCCGCCTGATGCAGTCAGGCGCTGCGATTGGCTTTACGCTCTAGGGCTCGCCCAGACCCGGAGTCCACGATGCCGACCGTCGAATCCCTGTCCCTCAAGCAGGCCCGCCGCCTCGCCCTGGCTGCCCAGGGCTTCACCCTGCGCAAGCCTGGCGGCGAGGTGCAGCGCCGCCATGTGCGAAGCCTGCTGGAACGACTGGGCGTCCTGCAGATCGACTCGGTGAACGCGCTGGTGCGCTCGCACTATCTGCCGTTGTTCTCGCGGCTGGGCCATTACTCTCCCACGCTGCTGGAAGAGGCTGCCTGGAGCGGCGGACGGCATCGCCGGTTGTTCGAATACTGGGGGCATGAAGCTTCGTTGCTGCCGCTGGAGCTCTATCCCCTTATGCGCTGGCGCATGCGTCGCGCGGCCGAGGGACGTGGCATCTACCAGCAACTGGCGCGCTTCGGGCGCGAGCAGCAACCGGTGATCCAGCGGGTACTCAGTGCCGTGCGCGAACAGGGCGCGCTGGGGGCCGGCAGCCTGACCACCCGCGAGGAGCGTGCCGGCCCCTGGTGGGACTGGAGCGACGAGAAGCACGCGCTGGAGTGGTTGTTCGCCGCGGGTGAGGTGACGGTCGCCGGGCGGCGCGGTTTCGAGCGTCTGTACGACTTGCCGGAGCGAGTCCTCCCGACCGACCTGCTGCAGCAACCCGAACTGCATGAAGACGAGGCTCAGCGCCAACTGCTGCTGCATTCGGCACAGGCGCTGGGCGTGGCTACCGAGAAAGATCTGCGCGATTACTTCCGCCTGGACCCTGCCGACAGCAAAGCGC
Organism: Pseudomonas sp. PDM18; assembly: GCF_014852585.1. Taxonomy (GTDB): domain Bacteria; phylum Pseudomonadota; class Gammaproteobacteria; order Pseudomonadales; family Pseudomonadaceae; genus Pseudomonas. The sequence continues at coordinate 67,871 of NZ_JACVBX010000007.1, forward strand.
GGCTGGCCGAGCTGGTGGAGGAGGGTGAGTTGTTGCCGGTGCAGGTCCAGGGTTGGCAGGCGCCAGCCTACTGTCTGGCGAACCCGGTGATTCCGCGCAAGGTGCGCGCCAGTGCCTTGCTCTCGCCGTTCGATTCACTGGTATGGGAGCGCGCCCGCACCGAGCGTCTGTTCGACTTCCGCTATCGCCTGGAGATCTACACGCCTCAGCACAAGCGGGTGTACGGCTACTACGTGTTGCCGTTCCTGTTCGACGAGCACCTGGCCGCGCGGGTCGATCTGCGCTCCGATCGCGCCTCCGGGAAGCTGGTGGTGCATGCCGTCCATGAGGAAGAAAAGGGGCTGAGCGAAGAGGGACACGTCGCGCTGGCGCAGCAATTGGGCGAGATGGCGGGTTGGCTCGGCCTGGAGCGGGTGGTGGTGAACTGCCGGCGGCCGTCCGGCGAACGCCTGCAAGAGCTGCTGGCGCGGGCCTGAAAAGAAACGGGCCTCCGCAGAGGCCCGTCGGGATCACTTGCCGCTGGCGATGCGCTGGCGGATATGGTCCGCGCGCTGCTGCGAGCCGGGGTGCGAGTCGAACATGCTGCTCTCCTTGCCGCCGCTCAACTTGGCTAATTTGTCGAAGGCGGTGGCCAGGCCTTCAAGCGGGATGCCGCGCTTCTTCAGCAGGTCGAAGGAGTAGTCGTCGGCTGCCGATTCCTGGGACTGGGAGAATTGCGCATTGACCAGTGCTTCGCCGATCTCGCCCAGCTGCGACTGCGACAACGCGGATACGGTGGCATTGCCGGAGGCGGCAGCGGCGTTGCGTGCGGCAGCGGCTGCGTAGGCGGTCTGGGTGGCCTTCTTGATGTGGCCCAGGGCGACGTGGCCGATCTCGTGGCCGAGCACGCCTTCCACCTCGTTGTCGTTCATCAGGTCCATCAGGCCGGAGTAAACGCGTACGCAGCCGTTGGCCATGGCGAAGGCGTTGACGTCGTCGGTGAGGTAGACCTTGTAGTTGACCGCGGTGCCGTTGAGCGGGTTGCCCAGAGCGGCAGCGATCTTGTCCAGGCGCTGGGTGTAGGGGCTGTTGGTCGGGGCGATCTGCGCTTCAGCGTCCTGTTTGGCGCAGGCTTCATCGGCGACCTGCTTGATTTCGGCGTCGCTCAGGGTGGCGGCTTTCATCGCCATCATGCCGGACTGCACGAGGCTGTCGGTGTTCATGTTCTGGCAGCCGGAGAGCGCGGCGGTGGCGCCGATGAGGAGCGCGAGCAGGGAGCGGTGCAGTTGCATCGGTATCTTCCTTGGTTGACGGTTTCCATGGCGCGGCGACTGCCGCGCGGGGCGCCACTCTAGGTAGGCGCCCCGGCATCGTCAATTGCAGAAGTGGTTTTAGGGCTGCTCCGAGACCTGTGTCGGATTCAGCGGCGAACCTGTTTCAGGGTTTCCGCGATGAGGAAGGCCAGCTCCAGCGACTGGTCCGCGTTCAGGCGCGGATCGCAATGGGTATGGTAGCGATCGCTCAGGCCATCCTCGGTGATCGGCCGCGCGCCGCCGATGCACTCGGTGACATTTTGCCCGGTCATCTCGATGTGGATGCCGCCGGCGTAGCTGCCCTCGGCCTGATGCACCTCGAAGAACTGCCGGACCTCGGTGAGGATGCGCGCGAAGTCGCGGGTCTTGTAGCCGCTGGAGGCCTTGATGGTGTTGCCGTGCATGGGGTCGGAACTCCACAGCACCTGCTTGCCTTCGCGCTGCACGGTCTGGATCAGGCGCGGCAGGCCGTCGCCGACCTTGTCCGCGCCCATGCGCACGATGAGGTTGAGGCGGCCGGGGTCGTTGTCCGGGTTGAGGATGTCGATCAGGCGGATCAACTCCTCGCTGTCCATGCTCGGGCCGACCTTCACGCCGATGGGGTTGCCAACGCCGCGCAGCATCTCCACGTGGGCGCCATCGAGCTGGCGGGTTCGGTCGCCGATCCACAGCATGTGCGCCGAGCAGTCGTACCAACCGCCGGTGAGACTGTCGCGACGGATGAAGGCTTCCTCGTAGTTCAGCAGCAGCGCTTCGTGGGCGGTGAAGAAACTGGTCTCGCGCAGTTGCGGCGCAGTATCCAGGCCGCAGGCGCGCATGAAAGCGAGGGTCTCGTCGATGCGGTCGGCCAGTTGCTGGTAGCGCTCGGACAGCGCCGAGTTGGCGATGAAGTCCAGGTTCCACTGGTGTACCTGGTGCAGGTCGGCGAAGCCGCCGCCGGCGAAGGCGCGCAGAAGGTTCAGCGACGCGGTGGACTGATGGTAGGCCTGCAGCAGGCGTTCCGGGTCTGGCACGCGGCTCTTCTCGTCGAAGCCGATGCCGTTGACGATGTCCCCACGGTAGGCGGGCAGGGTCACGCCACCGATGGTTTCATCGTTGGCTGAGCGCGGCTTGGCGAACTGCCCGGCCATGCGCCCGACTTTCACCACCGGACAGCCGGCGGCAAAGGTCATCACCACGGCCATCTGCAGCAGCACCTTGAAGGTGTCGCGGATCTTCGCCGCGGAGAACTCGGCGAAGCTTTCTGCGCAGTCACCGCCCTGCAGCAGGAACGCACGGCCGGCGGTGACCTCGGCGAATTGCCGGCGCAGCTCGCGTGCCTCGCCGGCGAACACCAGCGGCGGGAAGCTGGCCAGGGTGCGCTCGACTTCGCTCACGCGGTTGGCGTCGGGGTAGGCGGGCTGTTGCTGGATCGGCTTGCTTCTCCAGCTATCGGGGCTCCAGGGCAGGCTCATCGGCGGGGTCTTCGCGGCTGTGGACGGTATCCGCCCATGGTATCAGCTCGGCTTTTGCCCCGCGCGTGGTCGCTGGCGCGTGAGGAAGAGGGGGACATCCTTGTCCAGGGGAACACGGGTCTTCGCGACTCGTTGGCGCGATCAGCCGCCTGCGCAGCACGCGGGTGCGAACTGATGTGGGAAAGGGTGTCGTTGGGCGGGATCGCGAAGGGCGTTGCGCTGGAGCATGCTCGGTTGTGCCTCTTGGGCTGTTATTCTTGCGCCTTTGCCGACCGGGCGGTCGTGGCTGGCCGTCTTGATTCGAAGGATTATTGCGTGCGCGAGCCCCTGTATTTCAATGGCAATCCGTGCCGTTCGCTGCTCCTGGCGGACCGCATTGTCACGGCCGTTTCTGCCGGGAACCGGCCATGAGCGAGGAACTGCTGAGCGAAGAGTTGCTGATCGTCGAGGAGCGCGATGACTTCGGCGTAATCCGTGTCGTGGAGAGCGGCGCTTTCCGCTACCTGGAGTTCGGCGACGAGGTCGAGCAGAGCTGCGTGCTGATGGGCGATCCGAGCTGGCTGGAGTATGACTACTCGCGCGCCATGCTGGTCGGTGCGTTGTGCCATGCGCGCCCGCGCCGGGCGCTGTTCCTCGGTTTCGGCGCGGGTAGCCTGACCCAGGCCTGCCTGAAGTACCTGCCGCTGGAAGAGGTGGAGGCCATCGAGCTGCGCCCCTCCATCCCGCGCCTGGCCCGCGAGCACCTCGGGCTGGTGGAAGACCAGCGCCTGAACCTCCGCATCGGCGACGCCGTGCAGGAGCTTGCCGAGTGCGAGCCTGCGGACCTGATCTTCCTCGATCTCTACACCGATACCGGGCCGGCGCCGGCGCACATCGGCTGGGATTTCCTCGGAGCCTGTCGCGAGCGCTTGAAGCCCGGCGGCTGGCTGGTGATCAACCAGTGGAGCACCGACGATGGCCGGCCTCTGGGCGCTGCATTGCTGCGGGGGCGCTTCAACCGGCACTACTGGGAATGCCCGGTGCCGGAGGGCAACGTGATCGTCTTCGTCCCTGCCGAACTGGACCAGGAACTGAACCTGCGCGGCCTGAAGAAACGCGTCGGCCAGCTGGAGCCGAAGCTGGGCTATTCGCTGCGCACCTACATCGAGTCACTGCGCCCGGCGCAGTGACTCTCCGCATCCCTCAAGGGATCTGGTAGCTGAAGGCGAAGTTCAGCCGCGGGCTGCGCTCGTTGTTATCCAGCGCACGGTCACCGAATGGCTTGGCGACTTCCATCGATACCAGGTAGTGCTTGCGGTTGGAGAAGCGCACGCCCAGCGCCGCCGAGCCGAGCTTGCCTTCGCTCAGGCCGTCCTGGTTGTAGCGGGTGCGCGCGGTGTCGACGACGAAGTACGGCTGGATCTGGTTGAGCACCACGCTCTGCCGCAGGAAGGAATAGTTCACCTCGTAGGAGGCGCCCCAGCCCTTGTCGCCGCTGGCCTGGTCGTCCGGATAGCCGCGGCCGAAGTTGCCGCCGCCATAGGTGACCTGCTCGGAATCGGGCAGCACGTCGTCGCTCCACTGGAAGGCAGCGCTGACTACGCCCTGCCAGTTGGAGCCGAACTGGTCCTGCTGCGCGCCAAAGCCGAGCAGGCGGGTGAAGTTCTTCTTGATCGGCTCCGGCGCTTCCGCGCCCATGCCGTTAAGGCCCTGGTAAACCGCCACGCTGCCGGCGCGCACGCGCTTCTCGGCGAACTGCTGGACGACGGTTTCAATGCCCACTACGCGAAGTTTGCTCTTCTGTTCGATGCGGAAGGGGATGGCCGGGTAGACCAGGTCGTAGGTGCTGGTGTCGTTGACCGTGTAGCCGCGCAGGTTGAGGTCCCAGGTCAGGTCGCGGCGCAGTACCAGCGGGATGCCCAGGCCGGCGCTGACTCGCTCGTTCTGCCGCTTGCGCTCGAACTCCAGGCCGCTGGCCAGGCGCAGGTTCTCGCCGGGGCGCGAGTTGTACTTGCTGTAGCCGGCCAGCAGCTGCAGGCCGTTGTCACCCAGCAACTGGCTGTAGTTCCAGGCGCGGTAATACTCGTGGTCGTCGCCGGGCGGGTAGAGGTAGCTGAACTGCAGCTGCTCGCCCCAGCCGAGCATCGACATCACCTCGGCGTTGAACAGGCCGCGCTGCTCGCCGCGGCGCGAGTCAAGGTTCATCCCGGTATCGAAGCGCTTCTGCTTGCCGGCCAGTTCCAGCACGGCGCCGCCGTCGTTGGTGGTGGGCGGATTGAGCGCCATGGCCATCTGCATGCCCGGCACCCGGCTCATCAGCACGCTGAAGCGCTCGAAGGTTTCGCGAGTCAGGGGTTTTTCCGCCTTCAGCTTCTCGATCCAGCGGTCGACGCGCATCTGGTGTACACCCAGGTCGCCCGCGGCGCGGACCTGGCTGATATGGCCCTCGACCAGCACGATGCGCGCGACACCGCTGCGGAAGTCCTGGTTGGGCACGTAAGCGAAGGAGATGAAGTAACCGTCGTCCTGGTAACGCTGGGTAATGGCCTTGGCCGCGGCCACCAGTTCGCTGACTGCGATGGTGCGCTTGGTCAGGGGCTCCAGCAGGGGTTTCCAGGTTGCGACTGGGTAGTGCTTGCCGCCGGCCAGTTCGATGCGCTTGATGCGGATGCGCTGCTGGAGGATCTGGGCGGGCTGGGTGGCCGAAGGTTCCGGCGCGGTGACCTTGGGGGCGCTGGGGCGAATGTCGCCGCCAGGAAGGTTGGGGCGGGGCAGTGTCTGTTCGATATCGGAGCCGGGGAGCTGGATGGGGCGCTCGGCCCAGGCGAAAGGTGCAGCCAACAACAGGGGCAGGACAGCAAGTTTGCGCATCTGGCTCCTCCATGAGACCGACTTCGATAAAGGACCAGGAGCCGTGGGCGGCTCCTGGTAACCACAGTATGGGTGTAATTCGGATTATTGCTTGGGCGTACCGATCGCCAATCCACCACCCAGTCCGCCGGTCACACCACCCAGCGCGCCACCCACGGCGCCCAGCGTATTGCCCAGCAGGCCTCCCTGACCGCTGGTACCGCCAGTCGTACCGGCGCCTGCGCCGACCGCCACGCCCGAACCCTGGGTGTTGCTGCCGATGCCCACGCCTGCCCCGGCGACCAGGCCGCCGCCACCGGTGAGGCTGCTGGTCACGCCGCCGAGAGTGCCGGCGACACCGTTGACCAGACCACCCACCGGGTTGCTGCCGCCAGTGGCGCCCCCCAGAGAGCCGGTGAGGCCGCCCACTGCGCCGGTCACGCCGCTGACCAAGCCGCCCACCGGGTTGCTCCCGCCGGTGGCGCCGCCCAGGGAGCCGGTAAGGCCGCCCACTGCACCGGTCACGCCGCTGACTACACCCCCCACCGGATTACTGCCACCGGCAGCGCCGCCCAGCGAGCCGGTGACGCTGCCCAGCAGTCCGCCGCCGGGGTTGCTGCCATTGACCAAGCCGCCGGAAGCGCTGACGGCCTGACCCACATTGCTGACGACTCCGCCGACCGGCGCCAGAGCAGGATTTGCACTGGCCACCTGGTTGCCTGTCTGGGTCACAACGCCGCCGACGGTGGTCAACAGGTTGTTCACCGGCGTTCCCAGTCCGGTGGCGGCGCCGACGCCGCGAGTGGTTCCTTCGACCGTGCCGACCAGACCGGCGGTGGTTCCGCTCAACTGGGTGGTCAGTTGGCTCAGTGGGCCGGTGGTGACCGCGCCACTGAGGGAATCGCCGAGCATGGTGATCTTGCCGCCGACGCCATCCACCAGGCCGCCGACCTGGCCGGTCAGGCCGTTGAGCGGAGTATTGGCCAGCACCGGCGCATCGCCGATGGCGGCCACGGTATCGCCCAGGCTGCTGACTGCGCCACCGGTGTGGCTGACCAGACCTGTGGCGCCAGCGACGGTAGTCCCGATGGCATTGGGGTTGTTACCCAGTTGGCCGAGGCCGTTGGTGACGCCGGTGCCGACGCTGTCTACCCCGGCGCCGACTTCCTGGACCAGGGTGCCGGCGTTCTGCGTGACTCCGTTGCCCAGTAGCGGCAGGTCGACGGTCTTCACTACGGCGCCGACGGTGCCCACCGTGTCGCCGACATTGGAGACCGCTTCGCCGGTATTGGTCAGGATATTGCCGGTGGTGCTCGCCGGCGGGGGAGTGGTGGTGCCGCCGTCGGTGCCTCCATTGTCGCCGCCACCTGTGCCACCTGTGCCACCCGTACCACCGGTGCCACCGGTTCCGCCCGTGCCGCCTGTGCCACCACCGGTTCCCCCGGTGCCGCCGCCGGTGCCGCCACTGCCGCCGCTGCCATCTCCGCCGGAACCGGAACCGGAACCGTCATCGGTAGTGCTGCTATCGGACGCGCGGTGATGACTGCTGCCGCCGTGGCTGCTGCAACCTTGCAGGGAGAGCGCAACGACGAGAAGGGAAAGTGCGAAAACACGAATCGGACCTGACATAGCGAATTCCTCCATGAGAACGTCAGTCAGCTGGCTGCCCGGTTCGGTATCCCGGCGAGTCGCTGCGCTGCTCTGGAGTCAGTTCTAGAGGTTTGTTTTCAGGCGCGAAATTGGAACTTGTATATAGCCGTTTTGTGTTTGGCAGGTCATTGAATCAAAAGGGAAAACTAAAGGATTATGGCGACTTGCCAGGCGTTTTTAATACCTTGGATATAGTGCTTTTCGCACGATGGTTCCGTTTTGCAATTTCGTGCTGCGCTCATTTGCCTCGGAATTGGCCTTCCCGTCGCTCCAGCATGGCATTCAAACCCTCCTGCGCATCCTCGGTGGACAGCAGTTCGCTGGCCATCTCCGGCAACAGTCGCGCCGCTGCCTCCTCGCCTTCATCGAGGCTGCGGCGCGCGGAGGCCAGGGTTGCGCGGATGCCCAGCGGCGCCTGGGAGGCAACTCGCTGGGCCAGCCAGAGTGCGCGGGGCATCAGCTCTTCCGGCGCGGTGACTTCTTGCACCAGGCCTATGCGATACGCCTCGTGGGCGTCGAAGGGATCGCCGGTGAGCAGCCAGCGCATCGCGTTGCCCCAGCCGGCCACCTGATGCATGCGCAGGGTGGCGCCGCCGAAGGGAAAGATGCCGCGTTGCACTTCGAGCTGGGCAAAGCGCGCATTACTGGCGCACAGGTTGATATCGGCGGCGAGCATCAATTCGATGCCCAGGGTGAAGCAGTAGCCCTGTGCAGCCACCAGCAGCGGCTTGGTCAGGCGCCGGCCGCCGAAGGTGCCCCAGGGATCGGCCGAGCCTTCGGGCATGGTCCAGCCGGTGCGAAAGGTCTCGCCGATGTTGGCCAGGTCCAGGCCGGCAGTAAAGTGATCACCATGGGCGAAAACCAGGGCGCAGCGCAGGTCGTCGTCGCGCTCGTACTCGCCGAAGGCCAGCACCAACTGGGTGAGCATCTCCAGGTCGAAGGCGTTGCGCTTGTCGACCCGGTTCAGGCCGAGCAGCAGGATGTGGTCATGGCGTTCGACGGTGATGCGCGGTGCGCTGCTGGCGGTCATTGGCGGGCTCCGGTCGGGTGGCTTGCACGGTATAGCCGGCAGGCACGGGGTTGTCCATGGAACGACCGTTCGCCGGCCATGTTCCGAAAAGAAACACATTGGTCAGGTTTTTCCGGTATGATACGCGCCGGCCAAACGCTGGCCTCGTTTCGGATCCCGCATTCTCCCGCAGTTTCACACTCGGGCTATGTGTCCGCAGTGCGGACTTCCTTGACGCATTCTTCCAATCTTCATTTCGCAAATCCCCGCTTCCAGCTGCCTGGGTGACTTCACTGTCGTACAGGGCATGCGCAGCTCGGCTATTGGGTCTTTGCGGATGTACTTAGAGGCAAAACCCATGACCCAGGAAACCGCCGGCTTCGCCGCGCTCGGTCTTCACCCCAATGTTCTCGCTGCCATTGCCGCTGTCGGTTATGAAGAGCCATCGCCGATCCAGGCCCAGTCGATCCCGGTGATCCTCGAAGGTCACGACATGATCGGCCAGGCCCAGACCGGTACCGGCAAGACCGCTGCCTTTGCGCTGCCGATGCTGTCGCAGATCGAGCCGAGCCGTCGCGTCCCGCAGGTGCTGGTACTGGTACCGACCCGCGAGCTGGCCCTGCAGGTTGCTACCGCTTTCGAAACCTATTCCAAGCAGATGCCGGGCGTCGGCGTGATTGCCGTCTACGGCGGCGCGCCCATGGGCCCGCAGCTCAAAGCCCTGCGCCAGGGCGCCCAGGTCGTGGTCGCCACGCCGGGCCGCCTGTGCGACCACCTGCGCCGCGACGAAAACCTGCTGTCCACCGTCAAGAGCCTGGTGCTCGACGAAGCGGACGAGATGCTCAAGCTCGGCTTCATGGATGACCTCGAAGTGATCTTCGAAGCCATGCCGTCCAGCCGCCAGAGCGTGCTGTTCTCCGCGACCCTGCCGGCCTCGATCCGCAGCATCGCCGAACGCCACCTGAAAGAACCCAAGCACGTCCGCATCGCCGCCAAGACCCAGACCGTCGCCCGCATCGAGCAGGTGCATCTGATGGTTCACGCCGACCAGAAGCCGGCCTCGATCCTGCGCCTGCTGGAAGTCGAGCAATTCGACGCGCTGATCGGCTTCGTCCGCACCAAGCAGGCCACCCTGGACATCGCCGAGCTGTTGGAGCGCCAGGGCTACCGTGCCGCCGCGCTGAACGGCGACATGCCGCAGGCCCAGCGTGAGCGCGTGATCGAGTCGCTGAAAGACGGCTCGCTGGATATCGTCATCGCTACCGACGTTGCTGCCCGCGGCCTCGACGTGGCGCGCATCACCCACGTACTGAACGTGGACATGCCCTACGATCCGGAATCCTACGTACACCGTATCGGCCGTACCGGCCGCGCCGGTCGTGAAGGCCGCGCCCTGCTGCTGGTGACTCCGCGTGAGCGCCGCATGCTGCAGGTGATCGAGCGCGTGACCGGGCAGAAGGTTGGCGAAGTTCGCCTGCCGGACGCCGAAACCGTCCTCGAAGCGCGCCTGAACCGCCTGGCCACGGGCCTGCAACCGCTGCTGGCCAACGCTGTTGCCAGCCGTGGCGCGGTGCGTGACGAGCTTTGCCGTCGCCTGGGTACCGACATGGACACCCTGGCCGCCGTGCTGCTGGCCAAGCTGACCGAAGGCAAGGCGCTGGACCTGGAATCGGTCCGCCGCGAACAGCCGCTGACCCCGGCCGCCCCGCGCGAGCGCAGCGACCGTTACGAGCGCAGCGAACGTGGCGATCGCCCCGAGCGCGGCGACCGTCCGGAGCGCAGCGGCGCGCCGCGCACCATGGCTCCGCCGTCCGAAGGCAAGGCCCGTTGCCGTACCGCCCTGGGCGCTCGTGATGGCGTGCAGGCGAAGAACCTGCTGGGCGCCATCCTCAACGAGGGCGGCCTGTCCCGCGAGGCCATCGGCCGTATCCAGATCCGCGAGACCTTCAGCCTGATCGAGCTGCCGGAAGAGAACCTCGACCGTCTGCTGACCAAGCTCAAGGACACCCGCGTTGCTGGCAAGGCTCTGCGCCTGCGTCGTTACCGCGAAGACTGATTCGTCAGTCACAGCGCATGAAAAAGCCCCGCCATTGGCGGGGCTTTTTCGTTTCCGGGGGAAGGAGCTGTCGGCATTTGGCTGCTGTTGTAGGAGCGAGCTTGCTCGCGAACTGCTTGACGCCAGCGCCGCCGGGAAAATGTTCGCGAGCAAGCTCACTCCTACAGCCAGTGCTCAGCCGAAGCGGTAGATATCCATCCCTAGCGCGCCGAGGGTGAAGCCTGCGTGCTCGACCTTCATCGTCGAACCGCCTGCGCCACGGGCGAAGTACAGCGGCAGCAGGTGCTCATCGCGCGGGTGGTTGCGCACCGCATGCGGCGCTTGCTGGCGGTAGTCGAGCAGGGCGGTTTCGTCGTCGGCTTCCAGGTGCTCCACCATCCAGTCGCGGAAGGCCTTCGCCCAGGGCGTGATGACTTCCGGGCCGGCGTGCCAGTCCAGTTCGCCCAGGTTGTGGGTGATGCTGCCCGAACCGATCAGCAGGATGCCTTCCTCGCGCAGCGCACGCAGGGCCGCGCCAATTCGGTGCTGCATGGGCGCGCCGAGACGGCTGGGGAGGGACAGCTGGACGACGGGGATATCGGCGTCCGGATACATCAGGCTCAGCGGCACCCATGCGCCATGGTCCAGCGGGCGTTCGGGATCGAGGATGGCCGTCAGACCGTCCTCGGCCAGCAACTCGACCACACGCCGGGCCAGGTCCGGCGAGCCGGCGGCCGGATACTGCACGGCATAGAGTTCGGGCGGGAAGCCGTAGAAATCGTGCCAGGTGTCCGGCTTGGGCGATGCGGTCACGCGCATATCCGCGGTTTCCCAGTGGGCTGAGACAACCAGGATGGCTTTCGGGCGTGGCAGCTCGCGGGCCAGGCGCTTCAGGGGCGCATCGCTGGCGCCGGGCTCCACGGCCAGCATGGGGGAGCCGTGAGAGATGAACAGGGCAGGGAGCATGGCGAACCTCGCTACTTGAATGCCTCTATGTTTACGCGAGTAAAGATCGAAATCCAGTATAGGTTTTTGACCGAAATAATCGTTTATGTCGATTGTTATGGCCGCGCTTACCCTTGAAGCGCATCGTCGTGGAAGTGCCAACTCGGTTGCAGAGTCATGGAGGCAGTCGCCATAGAGCGCTTTGGCAGGATGTCAGTCGGATGATGCGTTAGAGTTTGCGGAAATTTCCGAAGCGAATGGCGAATTCGGCTATGCAGCAAGTTGAACAAGTCCTAATGCTCGAGATCGGCGACTGCCTCCGCCTGGAGGACGGCACCGAGATATGTGTGCAGAGGGTCCGTGGTGACCAGGTGCGGCTGAAGATCCTAGAAGCCGGAGATAGTCAGCGCGAGCGGCGTGGCGCCTGGTGGCGCTCGCTGATGCCGTGTGCGATGCGCAGTGTTTGAACAGGTGACCTATGCAGCATGAATTCTGGCAGTCGCGCTGGGAGCGCAATGAAATCGGCTTCCACCAGCAATTGGTGAACCCCGGCTTGCAACGTCACTGGCCGAACCTGGAGCTGCCCGAGGAATCGCAGGTGCTGGTGCCGCTGTGCGGCAAGAGCCTGGACATGCTCTGGCTAGCGCAATGGGGTTATCGCGTGCTGGGTGTCGAACTGGCCGAGCGGGCCGCCGTCGACTTCTTCGCTGAGTTGGGTGTCACCCCGCAGACCACTGACGACGGCGCTTTGCGGCGTTACAGCTACGAGCGCCTGGAGATTCTCCAGGGGGATTTCTTCGACGTCACGGCCGGGCAGGTGGCCGGGTGCAGTGGCCTTTACGACCGCGCGGCGCTGATCGCTCTGCCGCCGGACCTACGTGCCGACTATGCGGCGCACCTGCAGCGTATCCTCCCGTATCAGGCTCGTGGGCTGGTGGTCAGCCTGGAATACCCCCAGGCCGAGATGGATGGCCCGCCGTTTGCCGTTCTGGCGGAGGAAGTGAGCGGGCTCTTCGCCGAGGACTGGGAAGTGGAGGAGGTTGAGCGTGTGGACGTGCTGGTGGAAAACCCGAAGTTCCTCAAGCGTGGCGTCAGCCACCTGGACGAAGTGGTGTTCGCGCTGCGTCGAGGTTGAGTTGCAGGCATGAAAAAGGGCGACCCGAGGGTCGCCCTTTTTGGATTGCCTTGAAGCTTAGCGGCCAGCGGCGCGCAGGGCTTCGATGCGGTCTTCCAGCGGCGGGTGGCTCATGAACAGGCCGGCGAGGCCGTGCTTGAGGTTCCCATTGATGCCAAAGGCCTGCAGCGTGTCGGGCATCTGCACCGGCACGCCCTGTTCGGCGCGCAGGCGCTGCAGGGCAGCGATCATCGCGCCAGTGCTGGCCAGGCGGGCGCCGGCCTCGTCCGCGCGGTATTCGCGTTTACGCGAGAACCACATGACGATGATGCTGGCGAGGATGCCCAGGACCAGCTCGGCGAAGATGGTCGCGACGAAGTAGCCGATACCCGGGCCGTCTTCGTTCTTCAGGATCGCCTTGTCGACGAAGTTGCCGAAGATGCGTGCGAAGAACATCACGAAGGTGTTCACCACGCCCTGGATCAGTGCCAGGGTGACCATGTCGCCGTTGGCCACGTGGCCGATCTCGTGGGCCAGCACGGCTTTCACCTCTTCGGGGGAGAAGCGCTCGAGCAGGCCTTGACTGACCGCGACCAGAGCGTCGTTGCGGTTCCAGCCGGTGGCGAAGGCGTTGGCCTCGTAGGCGGGGAAGATACCGACTTCCGGCATCTTGATGCCGGCCTCGCGGGACAGTTCTTCCACGGTCTGCAGCAGCCACTGCTCGTGGCGGGTGCGCGGCTGGCTGATGATCTCGGTGCCCGTGCTCATCTTCGCCATCCACTTGGAGATGAATAGCGAAACCAGGGAGCCGGCGAAGCCGAAGACGGCACAGAAAATCAGAAGGCTACCGTAATTCTGGCCGGTGAAACGGTCCACGCCGAGCAGTTTCAGGGTGATGCTGGCGATCACCAGAACAGCCAGGTTGGTGGCCAGGAACAACAGGATGCGCATCATGGCGTAAAGCTTCTCCTCACGGTGACATTGGCGAAAACCGCAGTGGGTCGCGGCTTTCCGGATCGCCGGGCACAGGCAGGCACGGGATCGCTGAATAGTATGCGGGGTATATACGGTTGGCCCCCAGGCGATTCAACTCGGGGACTATTTCAACTTGTGTCGCCTGCCCGTACTACGGGCGCCCCGGATCGCTCTCGAAGAGTAGACGGGTCAGCCGCGCGATGCGTTCACCGTGCCGGGCGGCCAGTGCCTCGCGCAACTGGTTGGCCAGCGTGGCCTGGTCGCGGCGCACGCTGGGCGGCAGTTCCTCGCCGTCGCGCACCGCATGGGGGACAACGCGGGTCAGGCGCATGAAGGCCTTTTCGCTGAGCACCGCCTGATCCAGCGCTTCGTAACGAATGGTTGCCTCGAAGCGCAGATAGCCTTCATCGGCCAGCCACAGCAGCGCGCCCAGGCAACTCTGGTGTCGGGTACTGGGCAGGCCGAACTCGTCGGGCTCTTCCCGCCCGATCAGGTCCTCGACATAGAGGGCGATCTTGCGCGGGAAGGCCTGGTAGAGGGTCAGCAGGCCGGAAGCGGCATCCTTGTAGAAGTCGTCGATCTGCAGGTCCATTTATGCGCTGGGATTCACTGGCGATGAGTTATTGGCGGTAGCTTTTCAGGAAGCTGCCGATGCGTCCGATGGCCTGCTCCAGGTCATCGACACGCGGCAGGGTAACCACCCTGAAGTGATCCGGCCAGGGCCAGTTGAAAGCGGTGCCCTGAACGATGAGCAGCTTCTCGGAAAGCAGCAGGTCGAGGACGAATTTCTCGTCGTTGTGGATCGGGCAGACCTTCGGATCGATGCGCGGGAAGGCATAGAGCGCGCCCATGGGCTTCACGCAGCTGACACCGGGAATGTCGTTGAGCAGCTCCCAGGCGCGGTTGCGCTGTTCCAGCAGGCGCCCACCCGGCAGCACCAGGTCGTTGATGCTCTGGTAGCCGCCCAGGGCGGTCTGGATCGCATGCTGGCTCGGCACGTTGGCGCACAGGCGCATGTTGGCCAGGATATCCAGGCCTTCGATGTAGCTCTGCGCCTTGTGTTTCGGCCCGGAAATGGCGATCCAGCCGGAGCGGAAGCCCGCCACGCGGTAGGACTTGGACAGGCCGTTGAAGGTCAGGCAGAGCACGTCCGGCGCCAGCGACGCGGTGGAAATGTGCTGGGCCTCGTCGTAGAGGATCTTGTCGTAGATCTCATCGGAGAAGATCACCAGGTTGTGCTGGCGCGCCAGTTCGACGATGTCCAGCAGCACTTCCTTCGAGTAGACCGCGCCGGTGGGGTTGTTCGGGTTGATCAGCACCAGGGCCTTGGTGTTGTTGGTGATCTTTGCCTTCATGTCGGCGACGTCGGGGAACCAGCCGGCCTGCTCGTCGCACAGGTAGTGCACTGGTTTGCCGCCAGAGAGGGCGACGGATGCGGTCCACAGCGGATAATCGGGCGCTGGGATCAGCACCTCGTCACCGTTGTTGAGCAGCGCCTGCAGGGCCATGACGATCAGCTCGGACACGCCGTTGCCCAGGTAGATGTCCTCGATGCCGACGCCTTCCACCTGCTTCTGCTGGTAGTACTGCATCACTGCTTTGCGCGCACTGAACAGACCCTTGGAGTCGCTGTAGCCTTGGGCGGTCGGCAGGTTGCGGATGACGTCCTGGAGGATTTCATCCGGCGCCTCAAAACCGAACGGCGCCGGGTTGCCGATGTTCAGCTTGAGGATGCGGTGGCCTTCCTCTTCCAGGCGTTTAGCGTGCTTGAGCACGGGCCCGCGAATGTCGTAGCAGACGTTGGCGAGCTTGTTCGATTTGGTGACCTGCATGATCTGGGATTCCGAAATTGTCCGCGGCCGGCGACTTGGCAGGCTGTAACGCGGGTGACAGACTGGCGTCAAATGATGGGTTCGGAAGTGCTTTTCCCTGGTATCGACCCTGAAAATCGACAGGAAAACAGTGGAATTCTCGAAAAAGTAGAGTTTTTAAGGCTTTTCTATCGCGAGAACGTCTCTGTGCGGCAGATTCTGAACATGACGTTAACCACGCGCATCATACGTGCGGCCCGATTCCCGGAAAAGGAGGCATCGGGCATTTTTTCCATTAATGGAGGCAGATCGATGGAAAAGCTGGAAAAGCCCCTGGATTCCTGGCGTGACGAACTCACCGACGAGCAGTTCCATGTCTGCCGTCTGGGCGGCACCGAGCGTGCCTTCACCGGCGAATACCACGACACCAAGACTCCCGGTATCTACCACTGCGTGTGCTGCGGCACTGCGCTGTTCGACTCCGACGCCAAGTACGACTCGGGCAGCGGCTGGCCGAGCTACTTCCAGCCGGTGAATGGCGAGGTGGTCAAGGAACTGGAAGACTTCAGCCACGGCATGCATCGCATCGAAGTACGCTGCGGCAAGTGCGATGCGCACCTGGGGCACGTCTTCCCTGACGGCCCGCGGCCGACTGGGCTGCGCTACTGCATCAACTCGGCATCGCTGAAGCTGGTGCCGAAAGAGTGACCTCAAGGCCCGCCACGAGCGGGCCTTTTCTTTGGGGCTCTTCGTAGGAGCGAGCTTGCTCGCGAACAGCCCGGCTCCGTTATCCCTCGGTAACCTTGTTCGCGAGCAAGCTCGCTCCTACAGGAATGCTGATGTTGCCGTATTCATCGGGTGATTCGCGATCAATTGAATTGCGTGCAATTTAATTGATCACTATTCTTGGGTTTCCCACTTCCCAGGAGCCATGTCCGATGAGCGATGCACTGCTGAACATTCCCGTGACCACCATCAAGGGCGAACAGAAAACCCTCGCAGACTTCGGCGGCAAGGCCCTGCTGGTGGTGAACACCGCCAGCCAGTGCGGCTTCACCCCGCAGTATAAGGGGCTGGAAAAGCTCTGGAAGCAGTACAAGGACAAGGGCCTGGTGGTGCTTGGCTTCCCCTGCAATCAGTTCGGCAAGCAGGAGCCGGGCAACGAAGGCGAGATCACCCAGTTCTGCGAGCTCAACTTCGGCGTGAGCTTCCCGCTGTTCAAGAAGATCGATGTCAACGGCGCCGAAGCCCACCCGCTCTATGTGCAGCTGAAGAAGCGCGCTCCCGGCCTGCTGGGCAGCCAGGGCATCAAGTGGAACTTCACCAAGTTCCTGATCGGCCGGGACGGGCAGCTGGTCAAGCGTTTCGCCCCGACCACCAAGCCTGAGCAACTGTCCGCCGAGATCGAAGCGCTGCTGTGATGAAAGACGCTGTATCCCTGCCGGCTGAACTGCAGCTGGACAACCAGCTGTGTTTCCGCCTGTACGCCGTGTCCCGCGCGGTGATCCGTGGCTACCGGCCGATGCTCGAGGCGCTCGGTCTGACCTACCCGCAGTACCTGGCCATGCTGGTGCTCTGGGAGTGGCAGGCCGAGCCGCCGCAGCAGCCGTCGGTGAAGGCGCTCGGCGAGCGCCTGATGCTCGACTCGGGCACCCTCACTCCGTTGCTCAAGCGTCTGGAGCAGTTGGGCCTGGTGCAGCGCCGCCGTGCGCAGCATGACGAGCGTGAAGTGCACCTGGGGCTGACGGCCGAAGGAGTTGTACTGCGCGAGAAGGTACTACCGCTGCGTGAAGAATTGCTGTGCCGCAGCGGCATCGATCTGAGCGTCACCGGCGGCCTGCGCGAACAGCTGGATAGCCTGCTGCTGCAGTTGTCGAAGCTGGACGCCTGACTCAGCTGCGCGGCTGTGGTCCGGTCCAGCGTTCGAGGATGGCCGCCAGCTCGTCGCGGTGGAAGGGCTTGGCCAAGTAATCGTCCATGCCGGCGGCGCGGCACCGCTCACGCTCCTCCGGCAGGGCGTTGGCGGTCAGGGCAACCACCGGCAGGTCCGGCCAGCGGCCGCTTTCGCGGATTTCACGGGTGGCCTGGTAGCCGTCCATTACCGGCATGTTGCAGTCCATCAGCACCAGGTCGAAGTCGGCGCTGTCGAGTTGCTTCAGCGCCTCCTCCCCGTTGATGGCAATGCCCACCTGACAGCCCAGTTTTTGCAGAAGGCCGCGCGCGACCAACTGGTTGACGGGATTGTCTTCCACCAGCAGCACGCGGGCGGAGAACTGCTCTGGCGAGGTGGCGCCAACTGTCTTCGATGAGGGCAGCGGCTGGTGCTCGAAGGCCTGCTTCAGCGCCTGGTAGAGCACTGCGCGGGACAACGGCCGCGCCAGTTGTCGCAGCGGGGCGAGGCGCTGGGCCAGCTCGGGTTCGAGGAAGTTGCCGTAAGCGGTGACCAACAGCACCGGCCTGGTGACGTTCTGGCGCAGCACGACCAGGCAATCCGGGCAGTCTGAGAGCAGTGCGTCCAGCTCTACGTTGGCGAGGCTTTCATCGATGTCCAGGCGTTGATAGTCCACCCCCCATTCCGGCAGCCAGTTCTGCAGCAGCGCAGCCAGCCCGCTGCTGGCTGCGCATTGCACGATGAGCTTGCCGTTCAGCTTCGCCAGCGGCTGCGGCGGCTCCAGCGCCTGCAGGGGGAGGGTGACGATGAATTCGCTGCCAATGCCGGGCTCGGAAGTGACGCTCAGCTCGCCCTTCATCGCCTCGCAAAGCTTGCGCGTCAGCGCCAGGCCAAGCCCGGTGCCGCCGTACTGGCGGGCGATGCCGGCGTCGGCCTGGGTGAAGGGCTGGAAGATCTTCTGCAGGGCCTCGGGTGCCACGCCGATGCCGGTGTCGCGTACGCTGATGCGCACGCCTTCATTCCTGGTTCCGATGCCCAGCGGCTCGACACGCACGTCCACACGGCCGAGGCGTGTGAACTTGAGGGCGTTGGACAGCAGGTTGCTGACCACCTGGCGCACCCGCGTCGGGTCGCCGGAGAGTTGCGCCGGCAGTTGTGGGCTGATCAGGCAAGTGAGCTCCACGGCAGGGCCGGCGTTCTGCGACAACAGGCTGGCGGTGTCTTCCACCAGAGTGCCGAGGTCGAAGGGAATCTGCTCCAGCTCCAGTTGGCCGGCTTCGAACTTGGATAGGTCGAGCACATCGTTGAGCAATTCCACCAGCACTTTGCCCGAGTCGTGGGCAATGGATAGCTGCTGGTGCTGTTCGGCGGTCAGCGGGCCGTCCAGCGCCAGGCCGAGCATGCCCAATAGGCCATTGAGCGGGGTGCGGATCTCGTGGCTCATGTTGGCCAGGAAGTTGCCACGCGCCTGGGCCATGGCCAGGGCGGTCTGCCGCGCCTGTTCCAGCTCCTGGTTGGACAGTGTCAG
The DNA here is from genome assembly GCF_014852585.1 of Pseudomonas sp. PDM18. Classification (GTDB taxonomy): domain Bacteria; phylum Pseudomonadota; class Gammaproteobacteria; order Pseudomonadales; family Pseudomonadaceae; genus Pseudomonas. The sequence continues at coordinate 86,404 of NZ_JACVBX010000007.1, forward strand.
GCGTGCGTTGGCCGCCTTCAGTTCGGCGGTGCGCGCGGCGACGATGCTTTCCAGTTCTTCCAGGTATTGGGTCAGGCGGTCTTCGGCATCGCGGCGCTGTTCCATCTCCACCGAGATGCGATTGAGCTGGCGGTTGGTGACCTCCACCAGCACGCCGATTTCGTCGCGCTCATGGCCGCGCGGGCAAGGCAGGCGCAGGCGCGAGGGTGAGCGCGGGTCATGGCGGGAGAGGGCGTCGATCAGGCTCACCAGCGGCTTGGTCAGCAGGGCATAGAAGAGCACCAGCAGGATCAGCGAGAGCAGCAGGCTGCGGACGAAGCCGGAGATGAAGGTCATCCCGGCACGGCGCAGGAAATCGTTGCCAAAGACGAAGGTGTCGATCTCAAGGCGCAGGACGCCAAGGGACTCGGCCGGTGCATGCTCGACGAACAGCGGTTCCTCGTAAGAGCGCTGCTCGCCGAAGAGGAAGTCGCTGAGGCCGCGCAGGTGGCTTTCCGCCGGCGGCCGGTCGGCGCTGGCCAGGGGCACGTTGGCGTTGTCGATGATCTCGGCGCGAATCACCGCGGGCGAGCGCAGCAGGCCCACGACCAGCTCCTGGGCCAGTTCGGCGTCGATGTTGTAGGCGATGCGCGCGGCGGGGTTATGGCTGACGTCCAGCAGGGCGCGCACTTCGCGGTTGATGGAGGCGTCCTGGCTGGCATAATCGACGCCTACCTGGATGAGGCTGAGCAGGGTGCCCAGGATGAACGCCACCAGCACCGTCAGGCTGGCCTGCTTGAACGAGAGGCGATGTGTAAGCGCAATATCCATGGTTGCGGAGCGTCGCCTCGCAGAAGCTTTCCTGCGGCGTAGCATAGCCCATCGGAACCGTCTGTCGGGATAGTCCGAAGGCGATGAAATTCCGGGGTCTGCCCTCGAAACTACGCCTTGAGAATATGGAGACAAGCGTGGATTCCCGTCTGAACGACTTTCTCGCCCGCGCCGAAGTGCTGATGGCGCGCCTGGACCCTTTGCTTCCCGCCGTCCGTGAAACGGTTGATTGGCAGCACAGTCTGGCGGCGCGCTGGTACCGTGACGGCCGCAGCGGCTACCTGCAGCCGCTGAAGGTCTGCCTCGACCTGCGCCTGGACGACCTGCTGGGCGTCGACCGGCAGCGCGAGCAACTTGCCCGCAACACACGGCAGTTCGTGGCTGGCCAGCCGGCCAATCATGCGTTGCTGTGGGGCGCCCGAGGCACCGGCAAATCCTCGCTGGTGCGCGCGCTGCTGGCGGAGCTGGCCGGTGAGGGGCTGCGTCTGATCGAGATCGAACGCGACCACCTGGCCGACTTGCCGCGTGTGGTCGAACTGATTCAGGGGCTGCCGCAGCGTTTCGTGCTGTTCTGTGACGACCTGTCGTTCGATGCGGGCGAGGGCGATTTCCGCGTCCTCAAGAGCGTGCTCGACGGCTCGCTGGAGCAGGCTCCGGACAACGTGCTGCTCTACGCCACTTCGAACCGGCGCCATCTGGTTTCGGAAAAACAGAGCGACAACGAGAACTGGAAGATGGTCGACGGCGAGTTGCATCCCAACGAAGCCGTCGAAGACAAGATCGCCCTGTCCGACCGCTTCGGCCTTTGGCTGTCCTTCTACCCCTTTACCCAGGAGCACTTCCTGAGCGTGGTGCGCCACTGGGTCGAGTCGCTCGCGCAGAAGTCCGGGCTCGCCGCCTGGACCTGGGACGAGGAACTGGAGAAGGAAGCCATCCGCTGGGCACTCGGCCGCGGCAACCGTAATGGCCGCTGTGCCTATCAATTCGCCCGCTATTGGGTGGGTCGACAATTGCTGGAAGGAGACACCCCATGATCGATCTGCAACAGGCCGGTGCCGGCCTTGGCGGTTATGCGCTGCTGGCCGCCCAGGCGGAGTCGCTATTCGCCGACGAGCGCGACTTCATCGCCAACGCCTCGCAGTTTTCCGCGTTCCTGTTCAATGAGTTGCCGGACCTGAACTGGGCCGGCTTCTACCTGAACCGCAACGAAGAGCTGGTGCTCGGCCCGTTCCAGGGCAAGGTCGCTTGCGTGCGCATCCCCTTCAGCAAGGGTGTGTGCGGCGCCGCGGCACGTACTCTTGAAACCCAGCGTGTGGAAGATGTGCACGCTTTCCCCGGCCACATTGCTTGCGACAGCGCCTCCAACAGCGAGCTGGTGGTGCCGCTGGTGAAGGAGGGGCGCCTGATCGGCGTATTGGATCTCGACAGCCCATCGGTCGGTCGCTTCAGCGCAGAAGACCAGGCCGGTATCGAGCGCCTGGTGGAGATTTTCCTGCGTCTCTCTGACTGCTGATCGTTCGCTGGCAACAAAAAGCCCCGCCTAGGCGGGGCTTTTTCGTAGGCGCGAACTTTTGTCCGCGCTTCGCGGGCATGGCCCGCTCCCACAGAGGGTGGCAGGTCAGCGCTTGGCCAGGATCTTGGCAATAATCTGCAGCTCGCCCTGGACGATCTCGGCCAGGGCAGGGCGGGCCAGGGTGCGCTCGAAGTGTGCGGCCAGCTTCGGCCAGCGCTCGGCATCCAGCTCTTCCTCGCCGTGGCGCAGGTTTACCAGTTGGCAGGCGATGGCGATGTCAGCGAGGCTGAAGCGGTCATCGATGAACCACTGCTGCTCGCCCAGGCATTTCTCCAGGTAATCGAAGTGCTCCGGGAGCTTCTCCTGCATGGCACCTTTTACCGCCACTTCATCGCAGACCTTGCCCATCAGCGGCTTGAGCAGACGGTTGCGGAACACGGTGAAGGTGGTCAACGGCGCCAACTCGTAGTCGGCGTACTTTTCCAGCCAGTTGATCCGCGCGCGGGACTCGGCTCCTGTGCCGCACAGCGGGTCGCGCTGCGGGTCACGGTCTTCGAGGTAATGGCAGATGACGCTGGAGTCGGCGAGGGTGAAGTCACCATCACGGATGGCCGGCACGCGGCGCAGCGGGTTCAGTTCGCGGTACCAGTCCGGCTGGTTGAACGGGTTGACGTTCTCCAGTTGGTAGTCGAAGCCTTTTTCGGCCGCGAACAGGCGGACTTTGCGGACGAATGGGGAAAGCGGGGCGCCGAAGACGACGAGGCTCATGCAAGGCTCCTGGGGCGAAGGTGGCCGGGTTTTTGATTCGACGACGAATCAGTCGTAAAGGTTCTTCTTCTTCCAGATATCGTCTTCGTCCAGCGCCTTGAGGCCGTCGCCCAGCTCGCTCGGTTCGTCCGGGGCGGGCTGCGAGGTTTCCAGCACCAGGGCGTTGGCGTGGGCTAGCTGGGCTTCCATCTGCTTGAGCTGCGCCTGGTAGCGGCCGATCTCCGGCTGCTTCTGCAGGTATTGCGCGCCGCGTTCGAAGGCCAGGCGTGCCTGGCGCGGCTGGCCTTGCTGGAGTGCCTGCTGGCCGAGGTTACCGAAGAACTCTATATGGAGGAGGGTGAGCAGGTGGCGGATTTCCTTCACCCACTTCTGTGCTTCGGCGCGCGGTAGCATGTTGTCCTGAGCGCAGCGCGTGAGCTGGGCATGCAGCGCTTCAAAGAGGAATCGCACGTCCTTGGCCTTGGCCTCGGTGAGAATCGGCTGCGGCGCATTCTTGACCGGGATGGTCTCGCCCTTGGCGAGCAGGCCACGCAGCTCTTCGATGCGCTGCTTCAGCGCGGCATTCTGTTTATCGACAGTGAGGAGGCGCTCGCTGAGGTTGAGCTCGAAGCCGCTGAGCAGCAGCTTTAGCGCCGGCGACATGAACTGGCCGGGCAGTGACTCGGACACATCGGCGCAGCGCCGGCAGCGGTCTGACAGATCAGCTTTCAGGCGCGCCTGCTCCAGCTTGCGGTTTTCCACCAGATGATTGATGTAGCCGATGGCGACCAGCAGGGCGATACCGACGAGAACCAGGACCGTAATGACGATTGGCGACACCGTGGAGTGCTCCGGATGTTTTTCCCGAGTGTAATGTCTTAGTGATACTGCTGATAGCGGCAGCTCAGTTTTTACTCAGAAGTCTTTGATTTAAAAAATATTTCTTTGGAGGGTTGACGACCTTACAAAGCGTCCCTAGAATGCGCGCCACTTCGACGCGAAACGCAGAACATGCTGGAACGGCGAAGTCGGAAAGATGTTAAGTTCCGGGCCGCGTCCCCTTCGTCTAGTGGCCTAGGACACCGCCCTTTCACGGCGGTAACAGGGGTTCGAGTCCCCTAGGGGACGCCATTGCGGGAATAGCTCAGTTGGTAGAGCACGACCTTGCCAAGGTCGGGGTCGCGAGTTCGAGTCTCGTTTCCCGCTCCAGATTCTCGATCATCGCCAAGGCGGTGACCGAAAGATGAAATGGCGTTACCCTTCGGCGAAAGCTGAAGGTTGCAACAAGTTGCTGCGGGAATAGCTCAGTTGGTAGAGCACGACCTTGCCAAGGTCGGGGTCGCGAGTTCGAGTCTCGTTTCCCGCTCCAAAATCGAAACGCCGTCCATCAGGACGGCGTTTTCGTTAACCACCGGCGAACGCTGAAGGTTACAGCAAGTTGATGCGGGAATAGCTCAGTTGGTAGAGCACGACCTTGCCAAGGTCGGGGTCGCGAGTTCGAGTCTCGTTTCCCGCTCCAGAATCGAAACGCCGCCCAGTTGGGCGGCGTTTTCGTTTGTGCGGAGAAACAACGCCCATGAAAAAGCCCGCATATAGCGGGCTTTTCGTTTCTGGCATTTGGCGCTACGTCGCAGCGGCTGGCGCGTCGCACCAGCGGACCGTCAGTGCTTCGGCGCGTCATCCGGCAAGGCCAGCACCTGCTTCTCGCGGTTCCAGTCAAAGGGCTCGCCGTTTTCTTCGGCTTCGAAGCGACGCTCGTCGAGCTGCTGGTACATCTGTAGTTCTTCGTCGGGCATGTAGTGCAGACAATCGCCGCCGAAGAACCACAGCAGGTCGCGCGGGATCAGGTGGGCGATCTGCGGGTAGCGATGGAAGATCTGGCTGATCAAGTCCTGGCCCAGGTACTGGGCGCCTTCCGGATCGCGCGGCAATTCCACCAGCAGCTCGTCGAAGCGCTCAAGAAACAGGCCGTGGTTGTCCTCGGGAACCTGCTCGGCTTCGCCCAGGGCGCCAAGGATCATGCGCAGGTGGTTGAGCAGGGCGATGTGGTGGTCGAGATAGGCGCTGGCCATGGGATTCCTCTGGAGCTGTGTGCAAACGGCCGGGGAGTATATCGGTTTTCGCTGTCGCTGCCGCCGGAGCGATCAGCGGAGCGGGCGCATCTGGATCTGCCGGCGTTGGTTGTCGATCTGCTGGCGTTGCTGGTCGAGTATCCGCTGCTGCTGTTGCAACTGCTGTTGCTGCAGCTCGTTCTTCTGCCGCTGGATCATCTGGTCGCTCTGCCTGCGCTGCTCATTCCAGCGCTGCTGGTTGTCCTGCTGGCGCTGCAGGTCCTGCTGCTGCATCTGCAGGCGCTGGTCCTCGTAGTTCAGGCGTTGGCTGTCGAGCTGGTTCTGCCGCAGCTGCTGCTGACTGCGCAGGCTGTCCTGCTGTTGCTGGATCGGGTCGATGACCGGGCTGGGCGCGGGTGCCGGGCGCGGGCGGCTGGGGTAGAGCCAGGGATCGGCGTGGGCGCTACCGGCCAGCAGCATTGCCAGCAGTAGGAGGGGAGGGGATCGACGCATGGTGCGGTTCTCCATTGCGGTGATTGTTTGAGTGTGCACCCGATAGCTCGAACTGGCATTGCTTTGCGTCGGACAAAAAGAAGGGCGCCCGAAGGCGCCCCGGGGGTGGATGGCGTTGGTCAATCGGCCTTGCCGGCCAGTTCTTCCTTGGAGAAGTCGTCCACGTCGATCACCGCGCGGCGAGCGCGTTCGGCGGCGTGCAGGGTTTCCGCTTCCGCGGCTTCCAGCACGCCCGCCTCGGCGGCGGCATCGATGGGCGACTGCCCTGGCTTGGGATTGACGCCGTGCTCCTTGAGCGCCTTGTGCAGCTTCTTCTGCAAGGGCGCTGCGGCAGCTAGCTGGTCGTAAGCGAAGGTGAGCTTGGCGACCGGATCATCGGGGCCACTGGGTAGATGTGCACCGGCGAGGATTGCCTGCAGCGCCGGGTCGCTCAGCGGGCGGCCGAGGATGTGGGCGATCTCGGCATCCAGCGCGTCGCTCGGGCCACGGTGGCGACGGCCCAGCGGCAGCACCAGCACGCGCAGCAGGCAGCCGAAGGCGCGGTTGGGGAAGTTGTCGATCAGGTCGGCCAGCGCGGCTTCGGCCTTCTCCAGGTTTTCCTCCATGGCCCAATGCAGCAGCGGATGCAGGTAGTCCGGGTTGTCCAGGTCGTGGTAACGCTTGAGCGCGGCGGAGCCCAGGTAGAGGTGGCTCAGCGCATCGCCCAGGCGTGCGGACAGGCGTTCGCGGCGCTTCAGCTCGCCGCCGAGCATCATCATGCTGAAGTCGGCGAGCAGGGCGAAGGACGCGGCCAGGCGGTTAAGCGCGCGGTAGTAAGGACGGCTGATGCGGTCGCCCGGCACGTGGTCGAAGCTGCCGAAGCCCAGGCCCAGCAGCAGGCTGCTGGCGGCGTTGCTGACGGCGAAGCCGACGTGGTTGAGCAGCAGTTCGTCGAACTCGCGCTCGGCCTGGTCCTGGTCCTCGCGGCGGGCCAGTTCCATCTCCTTGAGCACGTACGGATGGCAGCGGATGGCGCCCTGGCCGAAGATCATCAGGTTGCGCGAGAGGATGTTGGCGCCCTCGACGGTGATGAAGATCGGCGCTGCCTGCCAGGAGCGGCCCAGGTAGTTGTTCGGGCCCATGATGATGCCCTTGCCGCCGTGGATGTCCATGGCGTGGGCGATGCACTCGCGGCCGCGTTCGGTGAGGTGGTACTTGAGGATCGCCGAGAGCACCGAGGGCTTCTCGCCCAGGTCCACCGCGTTGGCGGTGAGGATGCGCGCGCTGTCCATCATCCAGGCGTTGCCGCCGATGCGGGCGAGGGCTTCCTGGATGCCTTCGAAGGCCGACAGCGGCACGTTGAACTGCTCGCGCACCTGGGCATAGCGGCCGCTGACATAGCTGCCGGCCTTGGCGGCGCTGGTGCCCACCGCCGGCAGGGAGATCGAGCGGCCCACCGACAGGCAGTTCATCAGCATCATCCAGCCTTTGCCGATCATTTCCGCGCCGCCGATGATGTACTCCAGCGGCACGAACACGTCCTTACCGGAGTTGGGGCCGTTCATGAAGGCGGCGCCCAGCGGCACGTGGCGGCGGCCGATCTGCACGCCGGGGGTGCTGGTGGGAATCAGCGCCAGGGTGATGCCGAGGTCCTCTTGCTCGCCCAGCAGGTGGTCCGGGTCATGGCACTTGAAGGCCAGCCCGAGGAGGGTGGCTACCGGGCCGAGGGTGATGTAGCGCTTCTCCCAGGTCAGGCGCAGGCCGATGACTTCCTCGCCTTCCCACTGGCCCTTGCAGACTACCCCGACGTCGGTCATGCCGCCGGCATCGGAGCCGGCCTGCGGGCTGGTCAGGGCGAAGCAGGGAATTTCCTCGCCGGTCGCCAGGCGCGGCAGGTAGCGCTGGCGCTGGGCATCGGTGCCGTAGTGCAGCAGCAGCTCGGCCGGGCCGAGGGAGTTGGGCACCATCACGGTGGAGGCGAGGTCACCGCTGCGGGTGGCCAGCTTCATCACCACCTGGGAGTGGGCGAAGGCGGAGAAGCCCTTGCCGCCGTATTCCTTCGGAATGATCAGGCCGAAGAAGCCCTGGCTCTTGATGTAGGCCCAGGCCTCGGGCGGCAGGTCCATGTCCTTGCCGACCTGGTAGTCGTTGATCATCGCGCACAGCTGCTCGGTGGGGCCGTCGACGAAGGCCTGCTCTTCTTCGGTCAGTTGTGCCTTGGGGTAGCCCAGCAGGGTGTGCCAGTCCGGACGGCCGCTGAACAGCTGGCCATCCCACCACACGGTGCCGGCCTCGATGGCCTCGCGCTCGGTCTCGGACATCGGCGGCAGGGTCTTCTTGAACCAGGCGAACAGGCGCGAAGTGAACAGGCTGCGGCGCAGGTCGGTGGCGAGCAGGGTTACCGCGACCACCGCCCAGAGCAGCCACAACAGCACCATCCAGCCATGGGCATGGCTGAACAGGCTCATCAGAGCCAGGTACACGGCGACGATGCCGAGTGCTTTCAGAGGCGCGGCGCGGCGATGCGCGAGCCAGGCAACGCCGAGGATCAGAACCAGTAACCAGACGAGCAGCATGCGGATTCCTCCATGACAGCCCAACGCGGCAACAGCAGGCCGTAGCGGGCTTGGTAACGAGAGTGCGCGAGCACAGCGGCAGGTATTCCCTGTAGGAGCCCCTTCACAATGCACCGGAAGCTTAGCTGGCCGAATCGGACCGATGGCCGCATGGCCGGACAGCTTGGCCGGATCGCCTTGTCGGGCTGGCGCTTGCGCTGGTTAGACTGGTGCCGCCATCAAGGATGAAAGCCCGGAGACAGCGCCATGCAGCAATACCTCAAGCCCAGCCGCTTCGTTGATAGTGACCACCCTCGGGTAATCGAGTTCGCTCTAAATCACCGGGGCGACGGCGGTAGTCCGCTGGAGCAGGCGGTGGCCCTGTATTACGCGGTGCGCGACCAGATTCGCTACAACCCCTACGTGTTCAGCCGCGACCCGCAGACGCTCAAGGCCAGCCATGCGCTGGAGGCCGGGCAGTCCTACTGCGTGCCCAAGGCCACGCTGCTGGCGGCCTGCGCCCGGCATTGCGGCATCCCCGCGCGCATCGGCCTCGCCGACGTGAAGAACCACCTGGCCACGCCGCGCCTGCTGGAACTGCTGCGCAGCGAGGTGTTTGCCATGCACGGCTACACCGAGCTGTTCCTCGAGGGCCGCTGGGTCAAGGCCACGCCGGCCTTCGACATCGGCCTGTGCGAGGCCTTCGGCGTGCTGCCGCTGGAGTTCGACGGACGCAACGACAGCGTCTTCCACCCCTTCAACCGCGACGGCGAACGGCACATGGAGTACCTGCGCGACCACGGCCAGTTCCCCGATGTGCCCGAGGAGTTCTTCTTCGGCTACCTCAAGCAGTGCTACCCGCACTTGTTCGCCGGCGACGACGCGCTGCCTGCAGGTGACCTGCGCAGCGAAGCGGCTCAAACATGAACGCAAGCGCCCCCATGAACGCAATCGATAGTGACCATCAGTAGATGAGTCTTTTTTCCTGGCGCCGTTGTCGGTAGGGTGCCGTCATCCGAAGTCACGCCTTCAGCTCGTGCCTTCATCCGATGACGACGACAAGAGAGGCGCAGCATGCTCAAGATCTGGGGCCGGAAGAACTCCTCCAATGTGCGCAAGGCGCTCTGGTGCGCGGAAGAGGCGGGCCTGGCCTACGAGCGGATCGACGCCGGCGGCGCCTTCGGCGTGGTCAACGACCCGCCATACCGTGCGCTGAACCCCAATGGCGTGGTGCCAACCCTGGAGGACGAGGGCTTCGTCCTCTGGGAATCCAATACCATCGTCCGCTACCTCGCCGCGCGCTACGCGCCGCAGTTCTACCCGCAGGACCTGCAGCAACGCGCAAGCGCCGAGAAATGGATGGACTGGACCACCTCGTCCCTGGCGACGCCATTCCGCACCGTGTTCTGGGGAACCGTGCGCACACCGCCTGAGCAGCGCGACGTGGACGCCATTCAGGCCGCGATCGACATCTGCGCCAACCTGCTGGCCATTCCCGAGGCGACCCTGGCGCAGCAGCCCTACCTCACCGGCGAACAATTCGGCATTGGCGACATTCCGCTGGGCTGCTTCATCTATGCTTGGTTCGAAATGCCCATCGAGCGCCCGGCCCAGCCGCACCTGGCGGCCTGGTACGAACGCCTGAAGGCGCGCCCGGCCTACCGTGATGCGGTGATGACCGCCCTGACCTGAACGACTGCGCGCACCGCCAGGGTTGCAATCCGCGCGGCGTAGCCTTATCAAACAGGCCTTTTTCCAAAGACATGCGTCTTTCCACCGACTTGCAACGGGAAAACCCATGAGTTCCGCGCTGTCCATCCGTCAACTGACGAAGACCTACGGCAACGGCTTCCAGGCCCTCAAGGGCATCGATCTGGACGTCGCCGAGGGCGATTTCTTTGCCTTGCTGGGCCCCAACGGCGCCGGCAAATCCACCACCATCGGCATCCTCTCCACGCTGGTGAACAAGACCAGCGGTACAGTCAATGTGTTCGGCCATGACCTGGACAAGGACCCGTACGGTTTGAAACGCTGCCTGGGCGTGGTGCCCCAGGAATTCAACTTCAACCAGTTCGAGAAGGTGTTCGACATCGTCGTCACCCAGGCCGGTTACTACGGCATTCCGATGAGCGTGGCCAAGGGTCGCGCCGAAAAATATCTGACCCAGCTGGGCCTGTGGGATAAGCGCAACTCCGCCTCGCGCGAGCTCTCCGGCGGCATGAAGCGCCGCCTGATGATCGCCCGCGCGCTGGTGCACGAGCCGCGCCTGCTGATTCTCGACGAACCCACTGCCGGTGTGGACATCGAACTGCGCCGCTCGATGTGGAACTTCCTTACCGAGCTCAACGGCGAAGGGATCAGCATCATCCTCACTACGCACTACCTGGAGGAAGCCGAGCAGTTGTGCCGCAACATCGCGATCATCGACCACGGCACCATCGTGGAGAACACCAGCATGCGCAAGCTGCTGAACAAGCTGCACGTGGAGACCTTCTACCTCGACATGCAGGGCACCCTGAGCGAGGCGCCGAAGCTGGACGGCTACCCGGTGCGCCTGGTGGATGACCATACACTGGAGGTGCAGGTGGACAAGTCCCTGGGCATCAATGGCCTGTTCGTCCAGCTCAATGCCCTGGGCCACCAGGTGCTGAGCCTGCGCAACAAGAGCAACCGCCTGGAGGAGCTGTTCGTGTCGCTGGTGGAGAAGAATCTGTCGAAGGTGGCGGTATGAGTCACGAACTGCGCGCCAATTGGGTCGCCCTCAACACCATCGTCTACCGCGAAGTCCGCCGCTTCCTGCGCATCTGGCCGCAGACCTTGCTGCCGCCGGCGATCACCATGGTTCTGTACTTCGTCATCTTCGGCAACCTGATCGGCCGGCAGATCGGCGACATGGGTGGCTTCACCTACATGCAGTACATCGTGCCGGGGCTGATCATGATGTCGGTGATCACCAACTCCTACGGCAATGTGGTGTCGAGCTTCTTCGGCAGCAAGTTCCAGCGCAACATCGAGGAACTGCTGGTCTCGCCGGTGTCGCCGCACACCATTCTCCTCGGCTTCGTTTGCGGCGGTGTGCTGCGCGGGCTGGCGGTGGGCGTGATCGTCACCCTCCTGTCGCTGTTCTTCACCGACCTGCAGATCCATCACCTGGGCATCACCGTGCTGGTGGTGGTGCTGACGGCCGGGATTTTCTCCATGGGCGGCTTCGTAAACGCCGTGTTCGCGCGCAACTTCGACGACATCTCCATCGTCCCGACCTTTGTGCTGACGCCGCTGACCTACCTGGGCGGGGTGTTCTACTCGATCACGCTGCTGCCGCCGTTCTGGCAGACCGTGTCGCTGGCCAACCCGATCCTGCACATGGTCAACGCCTTCCGCTACGGCATCCTCGGCGTGTCGGACATCCGTATCGGCACGGCGGTGGTCTTCATGCTGGTGGCGACTGTGCTGCTGTACATCTTCTGCGTGCGGCTGCTGGTGAGCGGGCGCGGCATGCGCCAGTGAGCGCTTCGTTGCGCTGATGGAAAAGGCCCCAATCGGGGCCTTTTCTTTTTCGGAGCATTCGGTGCGTTGCCGCGAAGGCTCTTGATCTTGTAGGAGCGAGCTTGCTCGCGAACTCGCCCAACGCGGGAGCTGTCGGCAAGTCCGTTCGCGAGCAAGCTCGCTCCTACGAAAGGCGCTACTGCGGGAACTCGATGACGAACCGCGTCCACCCCTGCGCCGACTCGCAGCGAATCTCCCCGCCATGGGCGCGGACGATGGAGCGGCAGATCGCCAGCCCCAACCCGGCATGTTCGCCCTGGCCTTCGCGGCGAGCCGGGTCGGCGCGGTAGAAACGGTCGAACAAGCGCGGCAGGCGCTCAGCGGGAATCTCCCGTCCCGGGTTCTCCACGCTCAGGCGGTCCGGTTCCAGGCGTACGCGAATCTGCCCGCCGTCCGGGGTGAAGCGCAGGGCGTTGTCCAGCAGGTTGGCCAGGACCCGGCGCAGCAGTGCGCGGTCGCCCTGCACTGACAGCTCGCCATCGCGCTCCAGGCGAATGGATTTTTCCTCGGCCAGCGGTCCGTAGAACTCCAGCAACTCGTCCACCTCGCCGGCCAGCGCCAGGGGCTGGCTGTTGGGCGTGAGCAGGCCGTGGTCGGCCTTGGCCAGGAACAGCATGTCGTTGACCATCGCGGTGAGCCGCTCCAGCTCTTCCAGGTTGCCGTGCAGCGCCTCGCGGTAGTCCTCCAGGCTGCGCGAGCGCGACAGCACCACCTGGGTCTGGGTCAGCAGCCCGGTGAGAGGCGTGCGCAGCTCGTGGGCGATGTCAGCGGAGAACGCCGAGAGGCGCTGGAAGGCCTCTTCCAGGCGCGCCAGCATGGCGTTCAGCTCGCCGGCCAGGCCGCGCAGTTCCTGCGGCATTTGCCCGGCATCCAGGCGAGTGGTCAGCGAGTGCGCGCTGACCTGCGCCGCCACCTCGCTCATGCGCCGCAGCGGGCGCAGGCTGGCGCGGGCGGCCCAGGCGCCGAGCAGGGCGGTGGCCAGGGCGGAGAGGCCCATGGTCATCCAGATCAGCCGCTGCATGCGCTGCAGGAAGTGCTGGTGGTGGGTGATGTCGAGGATCAGAGTCAGCTGGGGCCCCTTGGGCTGGCCAGCCTCCAGTGGGGCTTGCAGCTCGCGGTAGGCTGGGGCTTCGTTGCTGCTCATGTTCATCGCCGGCAACTGCCAGAACCAGGACTGGCCATCAGGCCCCTGCAGGCGCAGGCCGAGGTCGGGGTGGCGGCGCAGCTCGCGGCGCAGTTCGGCGGTGTGCGGCGCCAGCTGTTCCGGGCCGCGAACATCGTCCAGCAGGTCGCGGAAGATCGTCAGCTTGCCGGCCATCAACTGGTGATCCAGTTCGATGAAGTGCGCTTCGCTGGCGCGGCTGAAGACGATCCCGGCCAGCAGCGACACGGCGGCGGTGCACGCGGCAAACAGCAGGCTCAGACGCAGGCCGAGGGAGAGGCGCGCGCTCATGCTTCGCGCTCTTCCAGCACGTAGCCCATGCCGCGCACGGTGTGGATCAGGCGCTGCGGGAAGTCGTCGTCGACCTTGGCACGCAGACGGCGGATGGCGACTTCGATGACATTGGTGTCACTGTCGAAGTTCATGTCCCATACCTGGGAGGCGATCAGCGACTTGGGCAGCACCTCGCCGCTGCGGCGCAGCAGCAGTTCCAGCAGGGCGAACTCCTTGGCGGTCAGGTCGATGCGCTTGCCGGCACGCTGCACGCGACGACGCAGCAGGTCCAGTTCGAGGTCCGCCAGTTGCAGGGTGGTTTCCTGGATTTGCTGGCCGCCACGACGCAGCAGCGTGCGCACGCGGGCCAGTAGTTCGACGAAGGCGAAGGGCTTCACCAAATAGTCGTCGGCGCCCAGTTCCAGGCCGCGCACGCGGTCCTCCACGGCATCGCGGGCGGTGAGGAACAGCACCGGCACGGCGCTGCCGGTCTGGCGCAGCGCCTGGAGAATCTGCCAGCCATCGCGGCCGGGCAGCATCACATCGAGGATCAGCAGGTCGTGTTCGCCAGCCAGGGCCAGTTGCAGGCCTTCATCGCCGTCGGCGGTCAGGTCGACGGCGAAGCCGGCCTCGCTCAGGCCCTGCTGCAGGTACTGGCCGATGCGCGGTTCGTCTTCGACGATCAGGAGTTTCATCCGGGTATCCATTCAGGCGCTCGGGGCGCAGCTGTCATCAGGGTAATGGGGCGGTCAGCGAACTGACAGTGTGGGTATTGCAGACTGGCGATGTGTTCATTTTCCAGTGACATCGAGGAACCTGCCATGCACCTGATCATCTCCACGCTGTTTGCCGTGCTGTTCTTCCCCGCCACGCCAGCCTGGGCTGACGGGGGAGGGGACATCACCTTCCAGCGCATGCAGGAACAGGCCGCCACGGTGCGCCAGGCCTGCTGAATCCGATTCATCGTGCTGCCCCTTGCCCGCCCTCTGGCGGGCTTTTTTTCGCCTTCCTTATACCCTGCGCGGCGCGGGAGAGCGCCAAGCTGACAGAGTTGTAATCTTCCCGACAGGTAACCCTCAGCCGCCGGCAGCGACCATGGCCACAGACCTTAAAGGAGAGTCGCCATGTCCCTGCGTCATCTGCTCCAAGCCTCCGTCCTCGGCCTCGCCGCCGCCATCAGCCTGCCGGCCCTGGCCGACGCCGGGCACGCCTACGACTTCGGCAAGCCGGCCAAGGCCGCCCAAGCCACCCGCACCGTCGATATCAAGCTGGGCGAGATGTTCTTCGAGCCCGAAAGCATCGACGTGAAGCCGGGCGAGACTGTGCGCTTCGTCATCCACAACACCGGCAGCCTGCTGCACGAATTCAACCTGGGCAGCGCCGCCATGCACGCCGGCCACCAGAAGGAAATGCAGCAGATGATGGATTCCGGGATGCTCACCCCCACCGGCATGCAGCACGACATGAGCCGGATGGACCACAGCAAGATGGGCCATGGCGATAAGCCGATGGGCCAGATGATGAAGCACGACGACCCCAACAGCGTGCTGGTGGAGCCGGGCAAGACCGCCGAGCTGACCTGGACCTTCAGCAAGGCCACCAGCCTGGAGTTTGCCTGCAACATTCCGGGGCACTACCAGGCCGGCATGGTCGGCAAACTGACCGTCAGGCCCTGAGCGGGAGCGCCGTGATGATCCGCGCACGGGAATGGGCTCTGGGGGCGCTGCTGCTGGCACCGTTGGCGGTGCAGGCGGGCGTGTATGACCTGACGATTGGCAAGGGCGAGCTGAAACTGTCCGACGGTACCCGCGAGGCGCTCACGGTGAATGGCCGCACGCCTGCGCCGGAGCTGCGCTTCAAGGAGGGCGAGGACGTCGAGCTGCGCGTCACCAACACCCTCGACCGCGACACCTCGCTGCACTGGCACGGGCTGATCCTGCCCTACACCCAGGATGGCGTGCCGGGCATCAGCTTCCCCGGCATCAAGCCTGGCGAGACCTTCACCTACCGCTTCACGGTGAGGCAGTCCGGCACCTACTGGTACCACGCCCACAGCGACTTCCAGGAGATCGAGGGACTCTACGGCCCGCTGGTGATCGAGCCGAAGGCGCGCGAGCCGTACCGCTACGACCGCGAGTACACCCTGCTGCTGGCCGAGTGGCACGACACCCGCCCGGAAACCGTGTTCGCCAACCTGAAGAAACAGAGCGACTACTACAACCGCAACCAGCGCACCCTCGGCGACTTCATCGCCGACTCCAGCGCCAAGGGATTCATGGCGACCCTGCGCGACCGCCTGGACTGGGGCGGCATGCGCATGACGCCGACGGACATCGCCGACATTGCCGGCTTCCGCTTCCTGGTCAATGGCCAGGACAGCGAGCAGAACTGGACCGGCCTGTTCAAGCCCGGCGAACGGGTGCGGCTGCGCATCATCAACGGCTCGGGCATGAGCTACTTCGACCTGCGCATTCCCGGCCTGAAGATGACCGTGGTGCAGGCCGACGGCAACGACGTGCAGCCGGTGACGGTGGACGAACTGCGCATCGCCGTGGCCGAGACCTACGATGTGATAGTGCAGCCGCAGGAGGATCGCGCCTACACCTTCTTCGCCGAGGCCATGGACCGCAGCGGCTACGCCCGCGCCACCCTGACCCCGCGCGCCGGGTTGCAGGCCGAGGTGCCGGCGCTGCGCGAGCGGCCACTGCTGACCATGGCCGACATGGGCATGAGCCACGAGGGCATGGACCATGGCGGGATGGCGGTGGCTGGCCCTGAGGCCGCGGATATGTCCGGCATGGATCATTCCAGCATGGCCGGCATGGACCACTCGCAGATGACGGGCATGGATCACTCGGCCATGGCCGCACCGAAGTCCGACTACGCACCGGGCAGCGGGCTGACGCCGCAGCCGGCCGAGCCGGGCAATCGCCTGCTGGTCTACGCGGACCTCAAGGCCATGCGCCCCTATGCCGACTACCGCGCGCCGGACCGTACCATCGAGTTCCGCCTGACCGGCAACATGGAGCGCTACTTCTGGTCCATCGACGGCAAGAAGTACTCCGAGGCCGAGCCGATCCGCCTGACCTACGGCGAGCGGGTGCGCATCCGCTTCGTCAACGACACCATGATGACCCACCCCATGCACCTGCACGGCATGTGGATGCAGCTGGACAAGGGCAACGGTCGCTTCAACCCGCTCAAGCACGTGGTCAGCGTGGCGCCGGGCAGCACCCTGGACGTCGACGTGCCCGCCGATGCGCTGGGCGAATGGGCCTTCCACTGCCACCTGATCTACCACATGGCCGCCGGCATGATGCGCAAGGTCATAGTCGAGCCGGCTCCCGCCAGCGCCAGCCTCTGAGGAACCGCCATGAAACGCATAGCAACGGTGGCCTGCGCGGCGACCCTGGGCCTGGCCTTGCCCGCTGAAAGTGCCGAGATGGACGACATGCCCATGGGCTCGCTGCTGATACAGCGCCTGGAAAGCCGCTTCCACGGCAACGACCAGGCGCTGGGCTGGGAAGCCCAGGGCTGGTACGGCACCGACTACCAGAAGCTGCGCCTGAAACTGGAAGGCGAGCGCGACGCCGGCGGCCCGACCACCGACAACGAAGTGCAGCTGCTCTACCAGCGCATGGTCGCGGACTTCTGGGACTGGCAGGTGGGCGTGCGCCACGACGACCAGCCGGGACCGTCGCGCAGTTATGCGGTACTGGGTATCCAGGGCCTGGCGCCGCAGTGGTTCGAGGTGGACGCCAACCTGTTCCTCAGCGAGCGCGGCGATCCATCCCTGCGCCTGGAGACCGAGTACGAACTGCTGCTGACCCAGCGGCTGATCCTCGAACCCTCGCTGGAATACAACCTGGCGCTGGCCGATGACCGCGACATCGGCGTGGGCGCCGGGGGCAGCGAACTGGAGGCTGGCCTGCGTCTGCGCTACGAAGTGCGCCGGGAGTTCGCGCCGTACTTCGGCTACGTCTGGAGCAAGACCTACGGCCGCAGCGGCGACCTCGCCCGCGCGGAGGGCGAGGACGACGAGGAGGCGTACTGGGTCGCCGGTGTGCGCATGTGGTTCTGATTGGCTCTACGTAGGATGGTGTGGAGCGAAGCGATACCCATCGATTCGGTACGCAGGCAGCATGGGTATCGCTGCGCTCCACGCCATCCTACAAAGGCATACGCCTTACACGCCTAAGTGCCCGGTTTGTCCGCCGCCTGCTGAAAGGGCCGGCGGATTTGTATACACTCGCCGCCTCGCGCCACCACCCGCATCGCCGATCCAGCAGGTCATCCCCATGCAGCATCCCGCCGAACACTCGCCCCTGGGCAAATCCAGCGAATACGTCTCCACCTACGCGCCGGAGCTGCTGTTCCCGATCTCCCGCACCACCAAGTGGGCGGAGCTGGGCCTGACCGCCCAGACCCTGCCGTACCAGGGCGTGGACCTGTGGAATTGCTACGAGTTGTCCTGGCTCACCGCATCGGGCAAGCCGGTGGTGGCCATCGGCGAATTCGCGATTCCGGCGCAGTCGCCGAACATCATCGAGTCCAAGTCCTTCAAGCTTTACCTCAACTCGCTGAACCAGACCGCCTTCGACAACGCCGAGGCCGTGCGCGCGGTGATGGAGCGCGACCTGTCCACTGCTGCTGGCGCACCGGTGGGCGTGCGTGTGCGTGGGTTGGACGAAGTGGCGGGCGAGGGCGTGGCCGTCATCGTGGGCACCTGTGTCGACGACCTGGACATCGCGGTGGCGAGCTACGACCACCCGCGCCCGGAGCTGCTGCGCTGCGATGACACCCGCCGTGTCGACGAAGTGCTCTACAGCCACCTGCTCAAATCCAACTGCCCGGTCACCGGCCAGCCGGACTGGGGCACGTTGGTCGTGGAATACAGCGGTCCGGTGCTGGATGCCGCGAGCCTGCTGGCCTATGTCGTGTCCTTCCGCCAGCACCAGGATTTCCACGAGCAGTGCGTCGAACGCATCTACCTCGACCTCCAGCGCCTGCTGCAGCCGACCCGGCTGACCGTTTACGCGCGCTACGTGCGCCGTGGCGGTCTGGACATCAACCCCTACCGCAGCAGCGAGGCGGTGCAGCCCGACAATCGCCGGCTGGTGCGCCAGTAACTCTCAGCACGCCTGCAAAACGCGGATACGAAAAACCCGGCCGAAGCCGGGTTTTTCATGTCGGAGCGTCTGTCAGGGGCAATCAGATCCCCATGTTCGCCAGGCTCTGCACGATGGAGCGCAGCGTGCCGGCCAGCGTCGGATGGCTCGCCTCGAAGCGCTCCACGGCCAGGTTGACGTTGTCCATCAGGGTCTCGTCGGCCAGCGCCTCTTCGTTGGCCAACTGCAATTCGATGTCCTTGATCAGGGCTTGCAGCGATTCGCGCTCATCCGCGTTAAGCGGCGGCTGGTGTTGCAGCTGGTCGCGCAGGGCCTGGAGCTCTTCCTGGAGGCGTTGTGTCGGCATGGTGGTGTCCTTCTGCGGTACGTACCCAAAGATGGACCTCGCCCGACGGGGAAAAGGTCCATCGCCATGCCTTTGAGCTTAACTCGCTGCGCGCACCCTTGCCTGATGCCGATCAATTCGCAGGAGGCGTTCTAGCAACGGGAAGAAGTGCTCCAGCTCCGGTGTGCGCATGGCCGGGTCCTTGCCCAGGTCATCCAGCCGGCGCAGGGTCAGCGCGTCCTGGGAGAAAGACGCGTTGAGGAAGGCGCTGGAGCCGCGCTCATCGAACGGTCCACCCTGCAGCGCCAGGCTCTGCCGCGAAGCCCAGGACAGGCCGGCGTGGTAGGCAGGGTCGACCGCGCAGAGGTAGCGCTTGGCGGCCACGTGCAGGCGGATCGGCTGCCAGACGGATTCGGGCAGCAGCTCGCGCAGCAGGTTGGCGCCGAGCTCCTCGTGGCGCTGGTCCTTATCCTCGATCATCTGCGGGTCTTCATAGAGGTGGCCGATGTCGTGGAGCAGGGCGGCGATCACCAGGCTGTCGGAACAACCCGCGCGCTCGGCCAGGGTGGCGCACTGCAGAGCATGCTCGGCCTGGCTGACGGCCTCGCCGTAGGGCTCGGCGCCGTGGCTGGCGAAGCGCTCGGCCAACTCGTCGAGGAAGCGGTGGCGCTCGTGCTTCATGGCTTTTCTCCTTTCAGGCGGCGGCTGGCGATGTCCTGCAGGCAGGAATCCAGCTCGCCCAGATGATCGATGACCGAGTGCACGCCGAGGCGGTACAGGCCCAGCGTCGCCTGGGCGCGCAGGCGGTCGCGGTCGAGGTTGCCGAGGGCGTCCCAGTCTCCCGGCGCGTGCCCGCAAAGGGGGCCGCTGGCGGCCAGGCCGATGGTCCACAGGCCGGCGTTGAGGCCCGCCTGGAGCAGGCGCGGCTGGCCGCTGACCAGCACGCAGCCGTCCAGGTGCGGGCTGTCCAGCTGCATCAGCGCCTGCCAGCAGGAGTCCGGTGCGGGCCATTGGCGACCGGCGATGTCCAGGCCGGTGGCGAGGCGATCGTCCAGGGCAGCGGCCAGGTGCAGCGTGGTGGCGTTGGGCAGCTCATCGAGCCAGGCGCAGGGTACGCCGCGCTGGTGCAACGCCTGCAGGGCGTCCAGGGCGCCGGGAGTGGCCTCGGCGTGGGCCTGGGCGGCTTCGTCCAGGGCGGCCTGGAAGCGGTTGCGCTCCTGCGGCTCGGCGCAGCGGCCCAGGGCAAGGTCCAGCGCATCCTGCGGGGGTAGGGCGAGGGCGCTGGTCAGGCGTTCCGGCGGACAATCGAGGCAGGTGCGTTGCAGGGCAACCGGCAGCGTCCTTGCGCCAAAGTCCACCAGGTCGCCCGACAGTCCGAACAGCAGGGACGTGAAGCGCGGAAGGTCGGCGGTCGCAGGCATGGTGGGCTTTTCTGATAATTGGTCTAGGCCAGGCTAGCGGGCCAATGTGACGGTCCGATGAAGTCCGCTGCCAGACCGCTATAATCGCCGCGCCTTTTTGCGGAAGACGCCCATGCCGGTCGAACCCACGCCTCATTACCTGCGCATCCGTGACCAGCTGGCGCAGGACATCGCCAATGCCACCCTGAGCCAGCGCCTGCCCGCCGAGCGCGAGTTGGCCGAGCGCTTCGGTTGCACCCGCGTGACCCTGCGCGAGGCGCTGCAGCAGCTGGAGACCGAGGGCGTGCTGTACCGCGAGAACCGCCGCGGCTGGTTCGTCTCGCCGCCGCGCATCCGCTACAACCCGACTCGCACCACGGGCTTCATGGATTACGTCGAGGCCCAGGGCCGCGTGCCGCGTACCGAGGTCCTGGCTGCCGAGCGCCGCGCCGCCGGACCTGCACTGGCGCGCCGCATGGGGCTGGACGAAGAGGCCGGGGTATTCCACATACTGCGCCGCCGCTGGGTTGACGAGCGGCCGGTGATGCTCGAGGAAATCACCCTGGACGCCAGCTGGTGCCCCGGCCTGCTCGATCACGGGTTGGATACCTCGCTCACCCGCGTGCTGCGCGAGGAGCTGGGATTGAGCCTGTCGTGCTCCGAGCTGGCCATGCACTCCACGGCGCTGGTGGAGGCGCGGGCGACGCCGCTGCAACTGACGCCGGGCTCGCCGGGGCTCTACGTGGAGCGTGCCAGCTATATCGAGGACGGCCGGCTGGTGGAGTGGGACCAGGAGTTCTGGCGCTCCGATGCGTTGGAAATTGTCATCGACGCACGGTATCCCGACTGAAGTGGCACTATGCTTTCAACTGGAAGCAAGCGAAACGGCATCCAGCGCCCGTGAATCGAAATCCTGCGAGATCGGTCCGGGTCTGCAAAACCGTTGCGCCTCTATATAATCTGCCCGCATAGCGGGGCCGCCATGGCTGGCCCGATTCACATTCACTGGAGAATTCCCGATGCGCCCACTTGGCGTCCAATGGACGAAACGCTGCTTCAGCCTGCTCGCCGCCGCCGGCCTGGCCACCATCCCCTTCCTGGCGCAGGCTGCCAGCGAAGACGACCCGTGGGAAAGCATCAACCGTCCGATCTTCACCTTCAACGACACCCTGGACACCTACGCCCTCAAGCCGCTGGCCCAGGGTTACCAGTACGTCACCCCGAACGTCGTGCAGGATGGCGTGCACAACTTCTTCGGCAACATCGGTGACGTGAAGAACCTGGTCAATGACCTGCTGCAGTTGAAGTTCCGCGATGCCGGCGTCGACACCAGCCGCCTGCTGTTCAACACCACTTTCGGCCTGGCCGGTTTCATCGACGTGGCCACCCACATGGGCCTGCGCCGCAACGACGAAGACTTCGGCCAGACCCTCGGCCATTACGGCGTGGGCAGCGGCCCCTACGTGATGCTGCCGCTGCTCGGCCCGAGCACGCTGCGCGATGCGCCTTCGCTGATCCCGGACTCCTACACCGGACCGTATCCGTATATCGACAACGTGCCGGTTCGTAACAGCATGCGTGCCGTGGACGTGGTCGACACCCGTGCCGACCTGCTCAAGTCCGAGAAGCTGATCAGCGGTGACAAGTACACCTTCATCCGCAACGCCTACCTGCAGAACCGCGAGTTCAAGGTCAAGGACGGCGAAGTCGAAGACGACTTCTGATCGGCCCTGCGCGAATACCTTTCCTGTCCTCCAGCCCGCGCCATTCGTGGCGCGGGCGGTGCCTGCTTGAACCCTTGAGCGGATGGGAGTAGTGTCTGCGCCTTGTCGCGACCGACCCGCGCCGCTGTTCCCTAGAATGAGCGCCAAACCACAACCCCGGCGCCGTTTGCCTGGATGACCCATGCACAAAGCCAGTGCCTCGCTGCTGATTATCGATGACGACGACGTCGTCCGCGAAAGCCTCGCCGCCTACCTGGAAGACAGCGGATTCAAGGTCACACAGGCCACCAACGGCCTGGAAGGCCTGAAAGTCTTCGAGCACGAACTCCCCGATCTGGTGATCTGCGATCTGCGCATGCCGCAGATGGACGGCCTCGAGCTGATCCGTCGCGTCACCGAAATGGCGGTGGAAACCCCGGTGATCGTGCTCTCCGGTGCCGGCGTCATGAGCGACGCCGTCGAGGCCTTGCGCCTTGGCGCCGCCGACTACCTGATCAAGCCGCTGGAAGACCTCGCTGTCCTGGAGCATTCGGTACGCCGTGCCCTGGATCGCGCCTTCCTGCGCTCGGAAAACCGCCGCTACCGCGAGAAGCTGGAAACTGCAAACCGCGAGCTGCAGGCCAGCCTGAACCTGCTCCAGGAAGACCAGAACGCCGGTCGCCAGGTGCAGATGAACATGCTGCCGGAGACGCCCTGGGAATCAGAAGGCCTGGCCTTTTCCCACCAGATCATCCCATCGCTGTACCTGTCGGGTGACTTCGTCGATTACTTCCGCGTGGACGCGCGTCGCATCGGCTTCTACCTGGCCGACGTTTCCGGCCATGGCGCTTCGTCCGCCTTCGTCACCGTGCTGCTGAAGTTCATGACCACGCGGCTGCTGTATGAATCCAAGCGCAACGACATGTTGCCGGAATTCAAGCCGTCGGACGTTCTCGGTCATATCAACCGCGGGTTGATCAACTGCAACCTGGGCAAGCACGTGACCATGCTCGGTGGCGTGATCGACCTGGATACCGACCGCCTGACCTACAGCATCGGCGGCCACCTGCCGCTGCCTGTGCTTTATGTCGACGGCGAAGCCCGCTACCTGGAAGGCCGTGGTCTGCCGGTGGGGTTGTTCGACGAAGCGACCTACGAGGATCATGTCCTCGATCTTCCCAAGTCCTTCAGCCTTTCCCTGTTCTCGGACGGAATTCTCGACGTCCTTCCGGGAGCTACGCTTAAGGAAAAAGAGACGGCCCTGCCCGAGCAGGTCGTCGCCGCCGGCGGGACCCTGGATGGCCTGCGCCAAGTCTTCGGACTGGCCAAGTTGTCCGAGATGCCGGATGATATTGCCTTGCTGGTGTTGAGCAGGAACCTTGCATGAGTACCGGTAAAATCCAGTTCGCCGAGCAGGATGGCTCGTTTGTCCTGAAGTTCGTGGGCGAAGTCCGACTGACCCTGTGTTCGGCGCTGGATGCCACCATTGAAAAAATCTTCGCCGCGTTGAATTTCTCGGCGATTATCATCGATCTCACGGAAACCCAGAGTATCGACAGCACCACGCTGGGCCTCCTGGCGAAGCTGTCCATTCTCTCGCGGCAGAAGATCGGTCTGTTGCCCACGCTGGTCACCACCAACGCGGACATTACCCGGCTGCTGCAGTCGATGGGCTTCGACCAGGTGTTCAACATCGTTGATCGCCCCATTCCGTGCTCGGATTGCCTGACCGATCTGCCTCCCCAGGACCAGTCTGAGGATGTGGTGCGCGGCAAGGTGCTCGAAGCCCACCGTATCCTGATGGGACTGAATGAGACTAACCGCGAGGCCTTCCACGATCTGGTGAGCGCGCTCGAACGCCACTGATTCGATGAGAGCAAATGCAAACCGGCGCCCTGGGGCGCCGGTTTGCATTTGCTCGTCTACAGCTTTCTGCCGCGATCAGCGGCCAGCGAGCAGTGCCTCGAGCTTCTCCTGGTCGCGGGCGAACAGGCGGATGCCTTCGGCCAGCTTCTCGGTGCCCATGGCGTCATCGTTCATCTGCCAACGGAAGGCACTTTCGTCCAGCACCTGGCGGGCTTCGCCGCCGCCCGGCTGCAGAGCGCGCGGCAGGTCGCCTTCGGCATCGGCCAGCTGTTGCAGCAGATCCGGGCTGATGGTCAGGCGGTCGCAGCCCGCGAGCTGCTCGATCTGTCCGAGGTTGCGGAAGCTGGCGCCCATCACCACGGTCTCGTAGCCGTTGGCCTTGTAGTAGCGATAAATACGCGAGACGGACTGCACGCCCGGATCTTCCGCACCCACGTAGTCGCGGTTGTTGGCCTTCTTGTACCAGTCGTAGATGCGCCCGACGAAGGGCGAAATGAGGAACACGCCGGCGTCGGCGCAGGCAGCGGCCTGGGCGAAGGAGAACAGTAGGGTCAGGTTGGTCTGAATACCTTCGCGCTCCAGTTGCTCGGCGGCGCGGATGCCTTCCCAAGTGGAGGCGATCTTGATCAGCACTCGGTCGCGGCCGATGCCTTGCTGGTCGTAAAGCTCGATCAGGCGATGGGCGCGCTGCAGTGTGGCTTCGGTATCGAAGGACAGGCGCGCGTCCACTTCGGTGGAGATGCGCCCCGGAATCACTCCCAGGATGTCCTTGCCCACGGCGACGGCGAAGCGGTCGCAGGCGAGGCCTGCGTCACCATGCGCGCCTTCGGTGGCGCGGGCCAGGTACTCGGTGTAGCGTGGCAGGGCCGCGGCCTTCAGCAGCAAAGACGGGTTGGTGGTGGCATCCACCGGCTTCAGGCGGGCTATGGCGTCGAAATCGCCGGTATCGGCGACAACCGTGGTGTACTGCTTGAGTTGTTCCAGCTTGGAGGTCATGGCGCGTCTTCCGTAGAGAGTGCATCGACCTTACCCGAGGCAGATGCGCCACTCAACGGGACTCAGTGACCGGCGAGAAGTTCTCCGGCCTGATCGAGCAGTCCGAGGGAATCTTTGGTCTTGTGAACGTCCACCGAGAGCAGCTGGCGGAAGCGGCGCGCGCCCGGGAATCCCTGGGCCAGTCCCAGGACATGGCGGGTCACGTGATGCATCGCGCCACCCTCGGCGATGTGCCGCTCGATGTAAGGACGCATCCGCGCCAGGGCCTCGGCGCGGGTGATGGCCGGTTCCTGGGAACCGTACAGCGCGGCATCCACCTGGGCCAGCAGATAGGGGTTGTGGTACGCCTCGCGGCCGAGCATTACGCCGTCGAACACCTGCAGGTGCTCGCGGCATTCCTCCAGGGTCTTGATGCCGCCGTTGAGGACGATCTCCAGCTCCGGAAAATCGCGCTTGAGCTGCGCGGCGATGTCGTAGCGCAGCGGCGGGATCTCGCGGTTTTCCTTGGGCGACAGGCCTTCGAGAATGGCGATGCGGGCGTGCACGGTGAAGCTGCGGCAGCCGGCGTCGCGCACCTGGCCAACGAAGTCGCAGAGCTCCTCGTAGCTGTCGCGGCCGTTGATGCCGATGCGGTGCTTGACCGTCACTGGGATCGACACCGCGTCGCGCATGGCCTTCACGCAATCCGCTACCAGCGCCGGATGAGCCATGAGGCAAGCGCCGATCATATTGTTCTGCACGCGATCGCTAGGGCAGCCGACGTTCAGGTTGACCTCGTCGTAGCCTGCTTCCTCCGCCAGCTTCGCCGCGGCCGCCAGGTCTGCGGGGTTGCTGCCGCCCAGTTGCAGAGCAAGCGGATGCTCGCACTCGTCGTGGCGCAGGAAGCGCGCGGTATCGCCGTGCAGTACGGCGCCGGTGGTGACCATTTCCGTATAAAGCAACGCGTGGCTGGAAAGTTGGCGCAGGAAGAACCGACAATGTCTGTCAGTCCAATCCATCATGGGTGCAACGCTGAACCGGCGGGAAGGCTCGGGATGGGAGGTGGCGGTCGGTGCGGCAGTGGTCATGGTTACGTCGAATCTGGCTTTGCAAGGGGCGCGAAACCGCTCGCGCCGACGGAAAGGGCAAAGATTTTACCGAGGTTGCCGGCGCAGCGCACGGAATCCGGCAGGCGGTCTGCCGACGGACTGACCTGGTCGGGCGGTCCGCTTCGTCGCAACTGCTACCCTCTGGGTTCCTGACAGAAGGATCTCACTCGATGAACCCCCTATTGCTGACGCTCCCGCTGATCCTGCTGGTCGCCTGTTCCTCGCCGAGCAAGCTGAAGGAGGACGCCCCGGCGTTGCGGCTGGAGAGCGGCAGGTCGCCTTCGGTCTACATGAGCTGCCTGCTGCCGAAATGGCAGGCCACGCGCCCTTCGGCGGCGGTGAAGGAAATTCGTCTTGGTTACCGGTTGCTGGTGCCAGTCGCCGCCGGCGATACCGCCGAGGTGTTGCTGGAAGCAACGGCGTCTGACAAGGGCAGCTATGTGGTGCTCTATCGCCGCGATGCTCCGAGCCCGGACGATGCGCTCACCCTGGCGGCGCGTAGCTGCCTGTAGCGACTCAAGCAGCGCCTCGTCTACCACTAAGGAACGATAGCCGCCGCATGCAGCAGGCGGCCTAATGGCTCTGACAAGAATAATCGGGCTCCCGGCAGCGCGCCCGCGCTGCGCAGCGGCAGGGCTCGCCAGAAGAGAGCTGTTGCCATGGATATCACGCGTCCGCGTATCGTCCTCATCCTTACCCTGCAGACTTGCGGCCTGGTGCTGCTGTTCATCGCCCAGGCGCTGGGCGGCTGGCCGTTGTCTGTGTGCCTGCTGCTTGCCGCGATACTGCTCTGGGGGCCGTGGTTCGTCCCCGAGCGGGCGGCGCCGGCCGGAGCGCTGGCGGTGTTGCCGGACGTCGCCGAACTGACCCGCGAGTTGTCCCAGGGCACCAGCCGCAATGCGCTGTCCGCTGCCGGGGTGTCCTTCTCGGTGCAGCGACTGGTGGAGAAGCTGGAGTCCCAGGTGGTGGCCGCCGAGCAGATCGTCGGTAGCGCCGAGGTGATGATCCATACCGAACGGGCGACTTCGAACCTGGCGCGTCAGGCGAAGGAGGCTGCCACGCTTGCTCGCGCAGGCAGCGATAGCGGGCGCAGTGAGCTGCAGGCTGCCATCGAATGCATGCACCAGTTGAGCCAGCGCGCCAGTGCCAGCCGCGCATTGATCGAGACGCTGAACGCCCGCAGCGAAGATATTCAGCGCGTTACCCAGGTGATCCAGTCGATTGCCAGTCAGACCAACCTGCTGGCCCTCAACGCGGCCATTGAGGCGGCGCGGGCAGGGGAGCACGGCCGTGGCTTCGCCGTGGTGGCCGAGGAGGTTCGCGGGCTCGCCGGGCGTACTGCCGAGGCCACCGACGAGGTGGGGCAGATGATCGAGGATATCCAGTGCCAGACCGGCGAGGTGGTGGAGCAGATTCGCCAGCTCACCGACGACCTGGGCCTGGGCGTCAGCCAGGTGGAGAACACCGGCCGCCAGTTGCAGGATATCGCCCGGCTGGCCGCCACCGTGGAAACCCAGATCACCGAGATCGCCGAGGGTGCGGAGATCAACCGCAACCAGCTGGACAGTCTGTTCGCCGCTGTCGAGCAGGTGCGCGGCGACCTGCGCGCCAGCGATGAGCAGACCCACCGCCTGGCCGATGCCGCGATGCAGCTGGAAAGCCAGGCGGAGACCATCAGCGAGCGCCTCGCCGAGGTGGCGCTGGATGATTATCACCAGCGCGCCTACGACCTCGCCCGTGCCGGCGCCCAGGCCATCGGCGCGAAGTTCGAGACGGACGTGGAGAACGGCCGGATCGGCTTCGACGACCTGTTCGACCGCGATTACCAGCCGATGCCCGGCACCCGCCCGCAGAAGTTCCGCACGCGCTTCGACCGTTACACCGACGAGGTGCTACCGCGCATCCAGGAAGACCTGTTGCAACGCCATGAGGGATTGGTCTTCGCCATCGCCTGTACCGCCGAGGGTTATGTGCCGACGCACAACCAGGCGTTCAGCCATCCGCCAAGTGGCGACCTGCAGGTGGACATGCTCAAGAGCCGCAGCAAGCGCCTGTTCAACGACCGCACCGGGGTGCGCTGCGGCAGTCACAACCAGCCGATGCTGCTGCAGACCTACTGCCGCGATACCGGCGAGCTGATGCATGACCTTTCGGTGCCCATCTTTGTACGCGGTCGCCAGTGGGGTGGGCTGCGGCTGGGCTACCGTCCGGAAGTCTGAGCCCGGAGGTCCGTAGGAAAGCCATACCGTAGGAGAGAGCTGCAGTAGTAAAAAAAGCCGCGAAGGAGTTGGACGCGGCTTGGTGCGGGCGTCCGGGAGACGCCCGCGAAAGGGCTCAGTGATGCCCGCAGAGGGCGTCGCGGCCTTGTTCGCCGAGGATGTTGAACAGGATGTTCAGCACTACGGCCCAGATCGCGGTCATCGCGATGCCGCTGTGAGTGATTGGCTCCATCCACTGGGGCAGCGCGGCGAAGAAGTCCGGGCGCACCACCGGCACCATTCCCATGCCAATGCTCACCGCTACCAGCAGCTGGTTGCGGCGGTCGACGATGTCCGCTTCGTGGAGGATGCGGATGCCGCTGGCCGCGACCATGCCGAACATGGCGATACCGGCGCCGCCCAGCACCGCCGGCGGAATCGAGGCAACCAGGAAGGCGGCCTTGGGCAGCAGCGACAGGGCGATCAGGAACAGCGCGGCGGCAGCGGTGACGTAGCGGCTGCGCACGCCGGTCATCTGTACCAGACCGATGTTCTGGGCGAACGAGGAGTGGGTGAAGGTGTTCATGAAGCCGGCGATGAACGAGGCGCTGGCATCGCACAGCAGGCCGCGGCGCAGGCGGTTGGGGCAGATCTCGGTCTCGGTGATCTTGCCCAGTGCGAGGAACATGCCGGTGGACTCGACGAAGATGATCACCACCACCAGACACATTGACAGCACCGGCGCGAGGTGGAATTCCGGCGCGCCGAAATGCAGCGGGGTGACCACGTCGAACCACGGGCGCTGCTCGATGCCGTCCAGGCTGACCATGCCCATGCTGGCGCCGATGATGTAGCCCAGCAGCATGCCGATCAGTACCGAGACGTTGACCCAGAAGCCCTTCATGAAGCGATTGATCAGCAGGATCACCGCCAATACGAAGGACGACAGGGCGAGGTATTCGATGGCGCCGAAGTTGGCCGCCGCCTTGCCGCCACCGGCCCAGTTAATCGCCACCGGGAACAGGCACATGCCGATGGAGGTGATCACGGTGCCGGTCACCAGCGGCGGGAAGAAGCGCACGATGCGGCTCATGAACGGCGCGATGACCATGCCGAAGAAACCCGCAGCGATGGTGGCACCGAAGATGCCGGTCATGCCCACGCCGGGCATCCCGGCCATGGCGACCATGCTGCCGACGGCGGCGAAACTGGCGCCCATCATCACCGGCATGCGGATACCCACCGGGCCGATGCCCAGCGATTGCACGAGCGTGGCGATGCCGGCGACCAGCAGGTCGGCGTTGATCAGGAAGGCGATTTCTTCGCGGGAGAGACCGGCGGCCTGGCCGACGATCAGCGGGACGGCGACGGCGCCGCCGTACATCAGGAGAACGTGCTGGAAGCCGACCAGCAGCAGCTGCAGCAAGGGCAAACGCTGGTCGACGGGCGAGCCGGTATGGGAGCGCTCAGTTACCACGGACATGCAACACCTCGGTTTTTATTGTTGTCAGTCGCTGGTTGCCGGACGGGCACGACAACCGGGAAGTACTGGCCGATCTCACCCCCGGGGCCGAGCGGGTGAAGCGGTGCGGGACTTTATAAACGCGATGTGTATTACGTTCAATCGATTTTTGTATACAACTCGCCGGTCACGTTTTGTCTCCCTGGTGCTGCATGGCTCTAGGCCGCGTGTTTCCTGGCTTCGATATTTCTGTAGCCATTGGTCGAGTGGACTACATTTTTTGTTTCAGTGCTCGCTCCTACAGATCCGGTATCGCACGGGCATAAAAAAACCGCACCCGAAGGTGCGGTTTCTCTGGCCGTGCCGCAGGCTCAATTAACCTGGGCGCCCCTGGAGATCCAGTCTCCGACGAGCTTGCGCTCTTCCGGGGTCATCTGGGTGATGTTACCCAGCGGCATCACCTGCGAGGCCACGGCCTGCGCCTGGATGCGCGGGGCGAGCTGCTGGATCTGCTGCGGGGTGTCGAACATCACGCCAGCCGGCGCAGTGCTGAACAGGTTGCTGGTCGGCTTGGCCGAGTGGCACACGGCGCAGCGTTCCTGGATGACGTGGTGGACCTTGTCGAAACCTTCGGTCGAGCCGGCGGCGGACGCCTGTGCCGGAGCAGCCTGAGCCTGCTGGGCGGCGGCAGCCTTGGCGGCTTCCTCGTCCTTGGCGCGTTCGGCCGGGGTCTTGCCACCGATGGCAGTTTCCGGCAGCGGCTGGTACTCGATCTTCTGAGCTTGCGCGGTGCTGGAGGAAGCGTCGCTGCTGGGGAAGTTCGGGCCGGTGACGAAGGCCAGGGCAATCATGCCGACGGCGCCGGCGGGCAGCGCCCAGGCCATGCCGTTGCCATTGTGGCGGGTGTTGAAGTAGTGACGCACGATCACCGCCAGCGCCGCGATGCAGGTCAGGATCAGCCAGTTGTAGTGGCTGCCGTAAGTGCTCGGGAAGTGGTTGCTGATCATGATGAACAGCACCGGCAGGGTGAAGTAGTTGTTGTGGCGCGAACGCAGCAGGCCTTTGGCCGGCAGCACCGGGTCGGGCTCGCGGCCTTCTTCGATGGCCTTAACCAGCGCGCGCTGGGCCGGCATGATCACGCGGAACACGTTGCCCACCATGATGGTGCCGATGATGGCGCCCACGTGCAGGTACGCACCGCGACCGCTGAACACCTGGCTGAGCAGGTAGGCGGCGAGGACAAGCAGGCCGAACAGGATGGCGCCCAGCAGGGCGGGTTTCTTGCCCAGCGGGGAGTCGCACAGGGTGCTGTAGACGAACCAGCCGGCGATCAGCGAGCCGATGCCGATGGCCACGGCGGCGGCCGGAGACAGGTCGCTGCCCGGGGCGATCAGGTACAGGGTCGGGTTCAGGTAGAACACGATGGTCAGCAGGCAGACACCCGACATCCAGGTGGAGTAGGCCTCCCATTTGAACCAGTGCAGGTTGTCCGGCATTTTCGGCGGGGCGAGCTTGTACTTCTCCAGGTGGTAGATGCCGCCACCATGGATCGCCCAGAGGTCACCGGAAAGCCCCTCGCGCGGGTTGGCGCGGTTGAGGTTGTTTTCCAGCCAGACGAAGTAGAACGAGGCGCCGATCCACGCGATACCCACGATCATGTGGATCCAGCGGACCAGCAGGTTCAGCCATTCGATGAGATGTGCTTCCACAGTTTTTTACCTCTTGCCCGGGCATCGCCGTCGCGCTGCGCGGGCCTCTCTTATTAGTTTGCTTGGGGGTCGAGGAGGAGCTGTTCGTCCTCGGTGAAGAAATGCTCGTCGCAGTTGTTGCCAGAACCGCTGCGATCGACCACCAGGAAGTCATCCCGCTTTTCGATCGTCAGCACCGGGTGGTGCCAGACGCCGCGGTGGTAATTGACGCCCTGCTTGCCGTTGGACAGGAAAGCGCGGACGAGACCCGATACAGGTACATCGCCAACTGGCGCGACCACGATCAGAAATTGATTGCCGAGCAGCGGAATGAACGCCTGGCTGCCCTGCGGGTGACGTTCCAGCATGCGGATGCGCAAGGGCATCTCCAGGGATTCGGCGCTGAAGATGCTGATGATCGCCTTGTCATCGGGCTGCGCCGTTTCGACGGTGGCGAGCTTGTGATATCGGCGAGTGGAGCCGTTGTTGATCATGAAGAAGTCACTGCCTTCGGTTTCGATGACATCACCGAACGGTGCGAAGGCTTCCTTGGTCAACGGCTCGATCTTCAGGGTACGCATGGCTGGTCTTCTTTTTCGTTGTTCGCATTGGCCCCTTCGCTGGGAAGGGGAGTGAAGGTCCGCTCGCTCAGAGCTGCTGCAGGCGGAACATCGCGATCTTGTTGATCTCCGCCAGGGCGGTCTGGAACTCCTGCTCCGGCGTGTTGTGGATGCGCTCTTCGAACGCGGCCAGGATCTGGTGGCGGTTACTGCCCTTCACCGCCTTGATGAAGGGGAAGCCGAACTTGGCCTTGTAGGCGTCGTTGAGTTCGGTGAAGCGGGCAAATTCTTCGGCCGTGCAGTCCTGGATGCCGGCGCCGGCCTGTTCGGCGGTGCTGGAGGCGGTCAGCTCGCCACGGACGGCGGCCTTGCCGGCCAGGTCCGGGTGCGCATTGATCAGCGCCAGCTGGGCTTCATGGCTGGCGGACAAGAGAATGTCGGCCATGCGCTGCTGCAGCAGTTCGATGTCGTTCAGGCTGTCGTCGACGCCCAGGTCGTAGGCTTGCTCGGCGACCCACGGGGAGTGTTCGTAGATATCGGCGAAGGCGGAAACGAAAGCCGCGCGGTCGAGGCTGGCCGGGGTCAGGGTCTGGAAGCGGCTCATGCCTTGTTCTCCTGCGCTTTGAACGGGTGGTTCTCGTGCCAGTGCTTGGCGATGTCGACGCGGCGGGTGATCCACACCTTCTCGTGACCCTTAACGTACTGGATGAAACGCTCCAGCGAGGCCATACGCGCCGGACGGCCGAGCAGGCGGCAGTGCATGCCGATGGACAGCATCTTCGGTGCGCCCTCGGCACCTTCGGCGTAGAGCACGTCGAAGGCGTCTTTCAGGTATTCGAAGAAGTCGTCGCCCTTGTTGAAGCCCTGCACCTGAGTGAAGCGCATGTCGTTGGTGTCCAGGGTATAGGGGATCACCAGGTGCGGCTTCTCGGCGGTGCTGGCCGGGTCCCAGTAGGGCAGGTCGTCGTCGTAGGTGTCGGAGTCGTAGAGGAAGTTGCCGTCTTCGCGGACGATGCGCCGGGTGTTCGGGCCCAGGCGGCCGGTGTACCAGCCCTGCGGGCGTTGGCCGGTCAGTTCGGTGAGGATGCGCACGGCCTCGAACATGTGCTCGCGCTCCTGTGCTTCGTCCATGTACTGGTAGTCGATCCAGCGGTAGCCGTGGCTGCAGATCTCGTGGCCGTCGGCGACCATCTGGCGGATCGCCTCGGGATGGCGCTGGGCGGCCATGGCCACGGCGAACACGGTCAGCGGCAGGTCGTACTTCTTGAACAGCTTGAGCAGGCGCCAAACGCCGGCACGGCTGCCGTATTCGTAGAGCGATTCCATGCACATGTTGCGCTCGCCCTTCAGCGGCTGGGCGGCAACCATTTCGGAGAGGAAGGCTTCGGATTCGGCGTCGCCGTGCAGGATGTTGCGTTCGCCGCCTTCTTCATAGTTGAGGACGAAGGACAGGGCGATGCGCGCATCGTTCGGCCAGTGCGGATGGGGGATGTTGTTGCCGTAACCGATCAGGTCGCGTGGGTAGTCAGCGCTCACTGCAGTGTTCCTTCTTGTGGTTGGCGGTCGGCGCCGGGTCGGTGGACTGTGCGCTGCCGTTGATGGGTGCATTGTATACAAAATGTGGAGCGGTCTGTAAATACAATCTGCGCAACGGTCGTTTGATTCTGTTCATCAGTGCTCGAAGGACTCCGGATGCCTCTTCTGCCCTGCTGTGACGCGGGCTCAGATGGTATTTCGAGCACTCCTGTTGCAGGCAGCGGGACGACGCGGTGGGGCATTTTTGGCAGATTGAATCAGTTTTTTGTATACAATAAGTGGAATCGCTGGGTATATTCGCTTCACCAAACGCACCCGCGGGCCGCTTTGATGGCGGCCCGCTATTTCGTATCAACAAGACAGAGGAGGAAGGTGTCGGCCGGCCTCGCCGCAGGACACCGATAAGCCCATGGGACGCCTGACCACTCACGTACTGGATTCCGCCCACGGCTGCCCCGGCCATGGCATCAAGATCGAGCTGTTCCGCGTCGAAGGCCAGCAGCTGGAGCTGATCGCGACCCGCGTGACCAACGACGATGGCCGTTGCGACGAGCCGCTGCTGCAGGGCGAGGACTTCCGCGCCGGCGTCTACCAGCTGCTGTTCAATGCCGGCGACTACTACCGTGCCCGTGGCGTCGAGCTGCCCCAGCCAGCCTTCCTCGACCAGGTTGTGCTGCGCTTCGGCATCGCCTCGGAAAGCGACCATTACCATGTGCCGCTGCTGATCTCCCCCTACAGCTATTCCACCTATCGCGGCAGTTAGTTCCCGCCCGTAGGTCTTCCCCCGGACTCTTCGTGGAGTCTTCCTCAGCCCGCCCACACTGCGGGCTTTTTTTTGCCTGTCGTTTGTGTAGGTCTCCCTGGCTTGGCAGATGGCATCGGGGGCGTGATGCGGGCCGCCTGATCAACGCCGGACCGGCCCTGCTGCGCGGTACTTGCCCGTGCCAGTGCTCGATCTCCCGCGCCGAGATGGCCCTGTTAGGCAGCGCTCACCAGCCCATATGACCGCTGGAAAGCAGAAGGCCCCGGCAATTGCCGGGGCCTTCTGCATCACGAGGGGAGAGATTCAGAGGAAGATGAACTTGGCCACGAATATCGCGCACAGCGCATAAAGGCTGATGGTCACGTCCTTGTGGCGGCCGGTGAAGACCTTCATCGCCACATAGGTCACGAAGCCCAGGGCGATGCCGTCGGCGACCGAGAAGGTCAACGGCATCATGATCACGGTGACGATGGCCGGGATGGTCTCGGTGTGTTCGTTCCAGTCGATATGGGCCATGCCGCCCATCATCAGCATAGCGACGTAGATCAGCGCGCCGGCGGTGGCGTAGGCGGGGATCATGCCGGCCAGCGGGGCGAAGAACATCGCGGCTACAAACAGCACGCCCACCACCACCGCGGTGAGGCCGGTGCGGCCACCGGCGGCGACGCCCGCGGCGCTTTCCACGTAGCTGGTCACCGGCGGCACGCCGAGCACCGCGCCGAAGGCGCTGGAGGTGCTGTCGGCTTTCATGGCTTTCGACAGGTTCTCGATGCGACCGTCTTCACGCACCAGGTGCGCGCGCTGGGCGACGCCCATCAGGGTGCCGGCGGTGTCGAACATGTGCACGAACAGGAAGGCCAGGATCACGCTGATCATGGTCACGTTGAACGCGCCGGAAATATCCATCGCCATGAAGGTCGGCGCCAGGCTCGGTGGCATCGAGAACACGCCGCCGAACTGGACGATGCCCAGCGCGATACCGGCTACGGTCACGGTGAGGATGCTGATCAGAATGCCGCCGAACACGCGGCGGTATTCCAGTACCGCGATCATCAGGAAACAGATGGCGGCGAGCAGTGGGCCCGGGCTGGTCAGGTCGCCCAGGTGGACCAGGGTGGCGGGGCTGGCGACCACGATACCGGCGGTCTTCAGGCCGATCAGCCCGAGGAACAGGCCGACGCCGGCGCCCATGGCGAAGCGCAGGCTGACCGGGATGCTGTTGAGCAGCCATTCGCGGATGCGCGAGAAAGTCAGGATCATGAAGGCGATGCCGGAGATGAATACCGCGCCCAGCGCGATCTCCCAGCTGTAGTTCATGGTCTTGACCACGGTGTAGGTGAAGAAGGCGTTGAGTCCCATGCCCGGCGCCAGGCCCACCGGCCAGTTGGCATAGAGGCCCATCAAGAGGCAACCGAGCGCCGCGGCAA
Organism: Pseudomonas sp. PDM18; assembly: GCF_014852585.1. Taxonomy (GTDB): domain Bacteria; phylum Pseudomonadota; class Gammaproteobacteria; order Pseudomonadales; family Pseudomonadaceae; genus Pseudomonas. The sequence continues at coordinate 121,694 of NZ_JACVBX010000007.1, forward strand.
GGCAGGTCGCGACGAAGGCGGCGCCGTGGTCGATGCCGGCGTCGGCCATGATGTTGGGGTTGACGAAGATGATGTACGCCATGGTGATGAAGGTCGTGAGACCTGCGGCGAGTTCGGTCTTCACGGTGGTGCCGTGCTGGCTGAGCTTGAACAGGCGTTCGAGCAGGCCGGTGGCAGGCGGGCTGGTTGCAAAGGCTTGTTGTTCTTGTTTGGTGCTTTCCACAGCGGTACTCCTCAACGCTCTTGTTGTTGGTCCCTTGCCGTCGGCTGGTTCACCTGCGTCCCTTGCGCTAACGGAAAGAGTTGTGAGGGTGTGAATGTTGACCTTTGGGTCAGGAAGTCACGCCGCGATTATGCAGTTGTGTACAAAAAGTTCAAATAATGTTTAGTGTCTGGCGGAAAGATTTTTACAAGCAAAGCATCGGAATGGTCGCACGCTGACCTTCGCCAAGATCCTGCGCCGCGCGGCTTTGGAGCGGATTGGGAGTCGCTCGCGACGGCTGCACGATAGTGGCCACTTTGTGTACACTGTGCCCCATGCCTGGCCCGCGGCCAGCTTCACTCACGCCCCCACGGATTTCGCGCCGGTTCAACCCGGCTGAGCAGGGTTCGACTCCGATGACCGACCAGTTGCAACAGATCAGGAAGCAGCCGCGCAGTGGCAAGGCGCGCAGCGGCACTCAGGACGAGATCGTCTACGCGCACATCTTCGACGCCATCCTCGAACAGCGCCTGGCGCCCGGCACCAAGCTGAGCGAAGAGGCCCTCGGTGAAATCTTCGGCGTCAGCCGCACCATCATCCGTCGCGCCCTGTCGCGCCTGGCCCACGAGCAGGTCGTGCTGCTGCGTCCGAACCGTGGCGCCGTGGTGGCCAGCCCGAGCATCGACGAAGCCCGGCAGATTCTCTTCGCCCGCCGCACCGTCGAGCGTGCGATCACCGAACTGGCCGTGGACAATGCCAGCAGCGATACCCTCGCTGAGCTGCGCGACATGGTGAAACAGGAGCAATCCAGCTTCGCCCGCGGCGACCGCGGCGCCGGCATCCGCCTCTCCGGCGAATTCCACCTCAAGCTCGCCGAGATGGCCAAGAACGCGCCGCTGGTGGTGTTTCAGCGCAGCCTGGTGTCGCAGACCTCACTGATCATCGCCCAGTACGAAAGTGGCGGCCGCTCTCACTGCTCGTTCGACGAGCACAACGAAATCCTCGATGCCATCGAGAAAGGCGACAAAGAAAAGGCCGTGACCCTGATGATGCACCACATGGCGCACATCGACGACAAACTGAACCTGGACGTGGACGGAGCCTCCGGCGACCTGCACGCGGTGTTCTCGCACCTGCTGGCCGGCAAGAAGAAGCCGCGCCGCAGCAAGGCCGACGCCGACTCGGCGGCCTGATCGCCGAGCCAGAAAAAAAGCCCCGCGGATGCGGGGCTTTTTTGTTGGAGCAAGAACCGCTTCTCGTCTTCGTACTGGCACTGCGCCCCTAGAGACTTTTGGCGTTCTCCTCGGCCTGCTGCCAGCCGCCGCCGAGGGACTTGTAGAGCAACACCAGCGTGGTCGCCACGGCCTCGCGGCTGCGCACCTGCTGTTCCTCTGTGGCCAGCAGTTCGCGCTGGGCGCTGAGCACATTGAGGAAGTCCACGGCGCCGGCCTTGTACTGCTCGCGGGCGTTGGCCAGGGCGGTGCGGCCATGCTCGGCGGCCGTATCGAGGCTCGCCAGGCGGCGCTGGTCTGCAGCGTAGTCGGTGAGCGCGTCGTCCACTTCGCGCCAGGCGTTGAGTACGGTACGGCGGTAAGCGATGGCCGACTCCTGCTGTTGCGCCTCGCGCAGGGCGAGCGTGCCCTTCAGGCGACCGCCTTCGAAGATCGGTAGCGACAGGCTCGGGCCGATGCCGAAGGTGCGGCTGTTCCAGTCGCCGAAGTTGGACAGTTGCAGCGCCTGGAAGCCGAAGTTGCCGTTGAGGCTGATGCGCGGATAGAAGTCCGCCTTGGCTACGCCGATGCTGGCGGTGGCGACGTGCAGCGCGGCTTCGGCGCGGCGGATGTCCGGGCGGCGCTGGGCCAGCTCCGAAGGCAGGCCGACTGGTACGCCATGCGGTGGCTGCGGTAGAGGCTTGGCCTGGGCGAGTGAGGCCTGTAGCGCGCCGGGTGCTTCGCCGAGCAGGTAGCCCAGGGCGTTGATCAGCCGCGCCTGGCGCTTCTGGCTGTCGGGCAGGCGCGCTTCGATGCTGGCGACCTGGGTCAGCGCTTCTGCCACGTCGAGTTCGGTGGCGACTCCATCGGCGCGACGCAGGCGGGTCAGCTCCAGACTGCGCTGGGCGATCTTCAGGTTGCTGCGGATGATGGCTTCCAGGTCCTGCTCGGCGCGCAGTTGCAGGTAGTTGCGAGCGGTTTCTGCGAGCACCGAGACCAGCACGTCGCGGCGGCTTTCCGCAGTGGCCTGGACGTTGGCGTCAGCGGCTTCCAGTTCGCGGTGCACGCGGCCCCAGAAATCAAGCTCCCAGGACAGGTCGAAACCGCCGTCGAGCTGATTGAAATTGTCCTTGCCGGATTGGCCGGACGGGTCGCTCAGGCCGACCGCGCTATTGCGCTTGCGCTGGTAGCCCAGGTCCGCGCCGACATTGGGCACGGCATCGCCGCCCAGCGCCTGGCGGATCGCCCGGCTCTGCTGCAGGCGCGCGTCGGCTTCGCGCAGGTCGAGGTTGGCTTCCGCCACGCGGCGTTGCAGGTTGTTGAGCTGCGGGTCGCCCAGCAGCGTCCACCACTGCGCTTCCAGCGGCGCATTGAGCGTCTGGCTAGGCGTGTCTCCGCGCCGGGCGGACCAGTCCACCGCGTCGGCATCGCCTGGGCGCTGGAAGTCCGGGCCGACGCTACAAGCGCCGAGTGCCAGCAGGGCAAGCAGCAGAGGCGTGCGGGCGGCGATCATTGCGCAGCCACCTTCTGTTCTTTTTCGACGGTCTGGCCGGTTTGCTTTTCGGTATCTATCCGCGCAATCACCGACATGCCCACGCGCAGCCGGTCGCGCAGCGGCTGGTCGGCGTCGAGGACAATCTTCACCGGGATGCGCTGGACGATCTTGGTGAAGTTGCCGGTGGCGTTGTCCGGGGCGATGGGGGCGAAGCTCAGGCCGGTGGCCGGGGCGATGCTGTCGACGTGGCCGCGCAGCGTCTCGCCGGGGAAGGTGTCGATGCTGATTTCCACGGCCTGGCCGGGTTGCACCTCGGTCAGCTGGGTTTCCTGGAAGTTGCCGACCACGTAGGCGTTCTGCAGCGGCACCACCGCCAACAGCGCATTGCCCGGCGTGGTGTAGGCGCCGACGCGCACGGCGCGGCGGCCGACCATGCCGTCGAAGGGCGCGCGGATCTCGGTGTACGACAGGTTCAGTTGCGCCTGCTGCAGTTGCGCCTGGCCACGCTTCAGCGCGCCGAGGGCTTCGGCCTGCTGAGCCAGCAACACGTCGAGCTGCTTGCGGGCGGCGAGGGCGGCAGCCTTGTCCTTGTCCAGCACGGCCTTCGCCGAGTCGACGCGCGAGCGCGCCTGCTGGGCATTCTGCAGCGTGCCGGCGCCCTGGGTCGCGAGGTGCTGGTAGCGGTCCAGTTCCTGCGTGGCAAAGGTCAGCGCAGCCTGATCGGCCTGCACCTGGGCGGCACTCTGGGCGATCACCGCCTGCTGGCGTTCGAGGTCGGCGGCGACGTGGTGATGACGCGCCTCGGCGGCCAGCACGTCGGCCTCGGCGGCTTCCAGCGCGGCGTGGTAGTCACGGGCATCGATGCGCGCCAGGACCTGCCCCGCCTTCACCGACTGGTTGTCTTCCACCAGCACTTCCTCGATGAAACCGGCGACTTTCGGCGCCACCAGGGTGAAGTCGGCGTGGATATAGGCGTCGTCGGTGCTCTGCTCGCGGGTGGGGCCCAGCAGGCGCAGCAGCAGGTAGACGACGAGGGCGAGAAGCAGCACGGCAACCAGGGCCAGACTGCCGCGACGGGAGCTCAGTTTCGACATGGGCAGACCTTTCATTGATTAGGGACGACAGGGCGCGGCGGATAGACCCGCAGCGGCATCAGGGGAATCAGCACGAGCAGGGCGGCGGCCAGCCACGACATCGCCAGCAGTGTGTCGGAGGCGGCGAGCACGCCGGCCTGGCCACGCACCTGGCCGGCCAGGCGACCGATGTTCTCGGCGCCGCCCAGTTGCTCCAGGCGCAGGCCGAGAGCTTGGGAGGCGTTGCCCAGATGATCGACCAGGCGGTTGGAGTGGTAGTGCTCGCGCCAGGTCATGAGGAACGAGACGATGGCGCTGCCCATTACCGCCGAGAAACCGCGCACGCTGTTGAACCAGGCCGAGGCGAACGGTCCTTCGATGGGGGCGACGACGCTGGTGGCGGACATCAGTAGCGGCACGATGGCCATCGGCTGGCCGATAATCTGCAACGCCAGAAGCCAGTAGAAGTTCTCCCGCGTCCACTCGCTGGTGAGCTGGCTCATGCCGAAGGCCGAAAGCCCGCAGAGGCAGATGCCGATGGCCAGCACCCAGCGGCAGTCGACCCTAGGGATGTTGCACAGCGCGGCCACCAGCGGCAGCGAGAGCAGTTGCGGCAGCGCTACCAGCAGTGCCATGGGTGCCGATTGCAGCGGCCGATAGCCGTGCGCCGAGGCGAGGTAGGACGCCGGCACGCCGGAGCATGCGCCGAGCACCACCAGCACGCCGGCCAGGGTGATCAGTGCGTGGGTGAAATTGCGCCGCTTGAGGATGTCCAGGCGGAAGAAGGGCAGCGGGTGCGTCCATTCGTTGATGAAAAAGGCTGCCAGCAGTCCGGCGCCGCCGATGACCAGCAGGACGACCAGATCGGATTCGAACCAGTCCAGCCGCTCGCCCTGCAGCAGGCCCATCACCAGCATCAGGATGCCCGGCAGGCCGAGGGCAAGGCCGAGGTAATCGAACTGGCGCAGGCGCTCCAGGCGCAGCGGGTCCTGCGGGATGCCCCAGGCGACGGCGGCCAGCGCGACCGCGCAAAGCGGGATGACCTGCCAGAACACCCACTGCCAGCCGACGAACTCTGTCCACAGCGCTGCCAGCGGCATACCCAGGTTCGGCGCAAAGGTGGCAGTCAGTGCGTAGGCGCCCAGGCCGTAGAGCTTGATCCCCGGCGGCAGGAAGCGCAGTGCCACGGTCATCAGCATCGGCGGCATACAGCCGCCGGCGAATCCCTGCAGCAGGCGCAGCAGGTAGAGCGTCTCGACGTTCGGCGCGAACGGGCAGAGCAGCGCGAGCAGGGCGAAGCAGGCGATGGCGCCGAGGGTGAAGCGGCGCAGCGACACGGTGACCGAGAACCAGGGCGCGAAGGCCATGGCGGCAACTTGCGCCGCCGAGTACAGGGCGATCAGCCAGGTGCCTTCGTCGTGGCCGATGGACAGCGCGCCACGCACGTCGGTCATGGCCAGGTCGGTGACTTTTTCGTTGAGGCCGGCGCTGAGGGAGGCGATCAGCACGCCGATCATGCCGACCACGATGCGCAGACCGAATGGCTGGGCAACAGGGGCGGCAGGCTTCGCGGGTTGCGGGCTGGTGGCGGAAATCGGGGCGAGCGCGGTCATGGCCGGCCTCCACGGGGATGGCCGATACCGCCGCCCTGGGGCGGTGCTGTGCAAGGCATAGGAATCAACTCGGGTATTTGCGACCGAGTCTAGGGAAGGGCGATAGCTGTGGAAATTGAAATGATTGCAGCTAATTAGTGCGCTGGGTGCACTTTATGTGCGGTCAGCCCAGCAGCCCGGAGCTCTCGCGCAATTCGATGCAGACGCGCTTCACCGTTTGCCGCAGCCAACTGTGCGCGGGGTCATTGTCGAAGCGTGGGTGCCAGGCCTGGATGATCACCACCGATTTGAGCGGCAACGGAATGTCGAACTGGCGCAGGGCGAAGCCCAGGCGGTCCAGGCGCCATAGCGAGTGCTCCGGAATGGGCAGCACCAGGTCGGACTCCAGCAGCGCGAAGATCGAAGAATGGAAGGTCGGGGCGGTCAGGCGTATTTCCCGTTGCAGCCCAAGGTTGGCCAGTTCTTCGTCAATCGGTCCGCGGGATTTGCCGCGCCGCGACACGCTGACCTGAGGGAAGGAGGCGAAGCGCTCTGCGGTAATTTCGTCGTTGAAGATGGGGTGGTCGCGCCGCGCCAGGCCGACGAAGTTGGTGGTGAACAGCGTTTGCGTGCGGATTTCCGGCTCGAGCGTGGAGGCGCCACCGATATACAGGTCGATGCGGTTCTGCCGCAGGGCTTCATCGTCGAAGTCGGCTTCCGGTGCGATGCGCAGGCTGCAGCGCGGCGCTTCTTCCTTCATCACCGCGAGCATGCGCGAGGCGAAACCGCCCACCAGCACGTTGTTGGAACGCAGCACGAAACAGCGTTCGAGCTGGTCCATGCGCAGGTTTTCCTTGGCGTTGAACAGGCGCATGGCGTGTTCCACCAGGTCGCTGACTTCTTCGCGTAATTGCAGCGCTCGCGGCGTGGGCACCAGGCTGCGCCCGGCGCGAACCATGATCGGATCGCCCACCGCCTCGCGAATGCGCGACAGGGTACGGCTCATCGCCGGTGGGCTGAGGTGCATGCGCCGCGCAGCGCCGACCACGCTGCCCTCTTCGAGCAGAATATTGAGGGCGACCAGCAGGTTGAGATCGGGCAGGGCCATGGCGACTCCGGAGGGTTGGCGCAATGTCATTCATGTTCCATTGCGACGGGCCCGATGGGCAAGCGTGCGTTTCATGCAATGGTCCTTTACGTTTTGCGTGCCTTTACGCTCCGCGCGGTGGCCCGAAGAATGGTGGCGGATTTCGTTTCACCAAGGAGAAAGGCATGTTCAAACGGGTTCTTCTGGCCATCGACGGCGCACCGCAGTCACCGCGCATTATCGCGACAGCTGGTGAGCTGGCACGTTGCAACGGGGCGCAGGTACATGTGGTTTGCGCGGTGGACCGTGCCTTCGCCATGCCGCGGCAGGACGCCCTGGAGTACCCGCCGGCCGAACAGGAACAACACGAGGCGCAGGCGCTGGTGGACGAGGCGGTGGCGCAGTTGCAGCCCTGTGTTGCGTCGGGCGCCGTGGTGGCGGGTGATCCGGCACGGGCTATCCTGCGCGAGGCCGAGAGGCTGGAGTGCGACCTGATCGTGATCGGTCACCGGCACCTGGGACGCATCGAACGGCTGCTGGACCCCTCTGTGGGGCAGCGGGTGATCGAGCGGGCGCCGTGTCCGGTGCTGGTCGAGGTGCGGGAGTAGGAGCGCCTGTTGGCTCCGTGCCGTGCGGTGCGGTTCGCGAGCAAGGACTAGGCGTCCCCCTCGGTCCTACAGGTCAACGCCGGCGTGCTCTTCGTAGGAGCGAGCTTGCTCGCGAACCCTACCGGATTCCGATATTGCCGGCTAACGCCGAGGCTCCTTGCAGGAGCCGGCCATGCCCGCGATCGCGCGCTTGGCGCGCTCCTACCTGGGTGGATTTACGCGGGGTTGCCGCGCAAAGGTGCCGGAAAGAAAAGCGGCCCCGGCGCCGGGTTGGTCCTGAGCGAGGACCCGGCGCCGGAGCCGTAAGGGGTCAACCGCGGCGATGCACGTTGCGGCCGTGCGCGAAGGTCTCCTTCACGGTACGGTCGTCGCCGAGGATGACCAGTGCGAAGAGTTTCTCCTCCAGGGTCTTCGCCTGTTGCAGGCGATAGTCCAGCAGCGGGGTGGCTTTGTAGTCGAGGACTACGAAGTCGGCCTCGTTGCCCTGGGCGAAGCTGCCGACCTTGTCGTCCAGCTCCAGCGCGCGGGCGCCGCCGAGGGTGGCCAGGTACAGCGACTTGAACGGGTCGAGCTTGATGCCCTGCAGCTGCATGACCTTGTAGGCCTCGTTCAGCGATTGCAACTGGGAGAAGCTGGTGCCGGCGCCGACGTCGGTGCCCAGGCCGACCTTGACCTTGTGCTTCTCCAGCTTCGCCAGGTCAAACAGGCCGCTACCCAGGAACAGGTTGGAGGTCGGGCAGAAGGCCACAGCCGAGCCGGTTTCCGCCAGGCGCTGGCATTCGCCGTCGCACAGGTGCACGCCGTGGGCAAACACCGAGCGCGGGCCGAGCAGGCCGTGGTGGTCATAGACGTCCAGGTAGCCCTTGCGCTCCGGGAACAGTTCCTTGACCCACTCGATTTCCTTGAGGTTTTCCGACAGGTGCGTGTGCAGGTACACGCCCGGATGCTCCTTGAGCAGACGGCCGGCGGCGTCCAGCTGTTCCGGGGTACTTGTGGGCGCGAAGCGCGGGGTCACTGCGTAGAGCAGGCGGCCCTTGCCGTGCCAGCGCTCGATCAGCGCCTTGCTGTCGGTGTAGCTGGTTTCGGCGGTGTCGGTAAGGTAGTCCGGCGCGTTGCGGTCCATCATCACCTTGCCGGCGATCAGGCGCAGGTCGAGCTTCTGCGCGGCGCCGAACAGCGCGTCCACCGACTGCGGGTGCACGGTGCCGAATACCAGCGCGGTGGTGGTGCCGGCGCGCAGCAGTTCCTTGAGGAAGATACCGGCGACATCGGCGGCGTGGGCCGGGTCGGCGAACTGCTTCTCGGTGGGGAATGTGTAGGTGTTCAGCCAGTCCAGCAGTTGCTCGCCGTAAGAGGCGATCATGCCGGTCTGCGGGTAGTGGATGTGAGTGTCGATGAAGCCAGGAGTGATCAGCGCGTCGCGGTATTCCACCACTTCGACGCCGCCCAGTTGCGGCAGCAGGTCGGCAGCGTTGCCCAGGCGGGCGACCTTGCCGTCTTCTACCAGCAGGATGCCGTCCTCGAAGTACTGGTAGGACTTCTCTGCGCCGACTTTGGCGGGGTCAGCGACGCTGTGCAGGATGCTGGCGCGGTAGGCTTTGGCTTGAGTGCTCATCGATCTCTCTTCAGTCGTGTTTCGGGGCCGGAGCGCGCACAGGCGCCGCGGCGGGATGGGCATGCGCCCATGCTACGGAAATTTCAGGCGCCGCTTTCGGCAGTACGCGCACGGCGGCTGGTGGGTAACAGTTTGGCTACGGTGTTCTCACCCTTGCCGGTCTCCTGACCGAAGGTGGCGTTGTAAGTGGCGATGACCTCGCCGGCGATGGACACGGCGATCTCCACCGGCAGCTTGCCCTTCACCTCGCTGATGCCCATGGGGCAGCGCATGCGCTGCACGGTGTCGGCGGCGAAGCCGCGGTCGCGCAGGCGATGTTCGAACTTGGCGCGCTTGGTGTCGGAGCCGATCAGGCCGAAGTAGGTGAAGTCGTTGCGTTCGAGGATCTTCGCGGTCAGCTCCAGGTCCAGCGCGTGATTGTGGGTCATGACGATGAAGTAGCTGCCGGTGGGCATTTCGTCGATCTCGTCGATCACTTCCTCGTTGATCACGCGGGTCACGCCTTCGGGGATGTAGGCGGGGAACTCGGCCTCGCGGGAGTCGATCCAGCGTACCTTGCACGGCAGGCTGGCGAGCAGCGGCACCAGTGCGCGGCCGACGTGGCCGGCGCCGAACACGGCGATGTGCGCCTGGGGCTGGCCCATGGGTTCGAACAGCAGCACGGTGGCGCCGCCGCAGCATTGGCCGAGGCTGGCACCGAGGCTGAAGCGCTCCAGTTTCGGCTCGCGCTCGCGGTTCTGCAGCATCTCGCGGGCGATGGCCATGGCCTTGAACTCGAGGTGGCCGCCGCCGATGGTGTCGTAGAGCTTGTCGGCGCTGACCACCATCTTCGAGCCGGCATTGCGCGGGGTCGAGCCGCGCTCTTCGATGATGGTCACCAGCACGCTGGCTTCGGCGCGCTGTTGCAGGTCGGCGAGGGCACTGATCCAGTTCATCGTGGCGAACCTCAAGAGGTGATCTCTTTGTAGGAGCGAGCTTGCTCGAGAATGGTCTTCCCGGCGGCTCTGGCGCTGGGACAGTTTGCGAGCAAGGACTAGGCGTCCCCCTCGCTCCTACAGGTTTCTGAAAGGGTGGGGCCGCGCTGGCAGGGTGGAGGACGGAAGTGGGGACGCCTCTCCCTGCCAGCGCTGCCCCATGGCTACGTCACGCCGGCTCGACCTGAGCCGGTGCCTTTTCGGCCTGGGCCAGCTTCAGCTTACGCATCTGCTCCACGCCCCAAAGCACGCGCTCGGGGGTGGCCGGAGCGTCGATCTGCGGCTGGGCGCGGTAGTCGGCCAGGCTGGCCACGGCGTCCTTGATCGCGCAGAACACCGAGATGCCGAGCATGAACGGCGGCTCGCCGACGGCCTTGGAGTGGAATACCGTCTGCTCCGGGTTCTTGCGGTTCTCCACCAGCTTCACCCGCAGATCGATGGGCATGTCGGCGATGGCTGGGATCTTGTAGCTTGCCGGGCCGTTGGTCATCAGCTTGCCCTTGGCGTTCCAGACCAGCTCTTCCATGGTCAGCCAGCCCATGCCCTGGACGAATCCGCCTTCCACCTGGCCGATGTCGATGGCCGGGTTCAGCGAGGCGCCGACGTCGTGGAGGATGTCGCTGCGCAGCATCTTGTACTCGCCGGTGAGGGTGTCGACGATCACTTCCGAGCACGATACGCCGTAGGCGAAGTAGTAGAACGGCCGGCCGCGCGCCTGGCTGCGGTCGTAGAATATCTTCGGCGTGCGGTAGAAGCCGGTGGATGACAGCGATACCTGGCCGAAGTAGGCCTGCTGTACCAGCTCCTCGAAGGGCAGGATCTGGTCGCGCACGCGCACCTGGTTGTTGCGGAACTCGACGTCTTCCTCGGTCACCTTCCAGTGCTTGGCGGCGAATTCCACCAGGCGCTGCTTGAGAGTTTCGGCGGCGTTCTGCGCGGCCTTGCCGTTCAGGTCGGCGCCGGAGGAGGCAGCGGTCGGCGAGGTGTTGGGCACCTTGTCGGTGTTGGTCGCAGTGATCTGCACGCGGTCGATGTCGACCTGGAAGACCTCGGCCACCACCTGGGCGACCTTGGTGTTCAGGCCCTGGCCCATCTCGGTGCCGCCGTGGTTCAGGTGGATGCTGCCGTCGGTGTAGATGTGGATCAGCGCGCCAGCCTGGTTCAAGAAGGTGGCGGTGAAGCTGATGCCGAATTTCACCGGGGTCAGCGACAGGCCTTTCTTCAACACCGGGCTGCCTGCGTTGAATTCGCGGATTTCGGCGCGGCGCTTGGCATACTCGGCGCTGGCTTCCAGCTCCTCGGTCATTTCCTGCAGCAGGTTGTGCTCTACCTGCTGGTAGTAGTGAGTGACGTTGCGCTCGTCCTTGCCGTAGTAGTTGCGCTTGCGCACTTCCAGCGGGTCTTTGCCGAGGTGGCGGGCGACCGCGTCCATGATTTCCTCGATGGCGACCATGCCCTGCGGGCCGCCGAAACCGCGGTAGGCGGTGTTCGACGCGGTGTTGGTCTTGCAGCGGTGGCCGTTCACCGTGGCGTTGCCGAGGAAGTAGGCGTTGTCGGAGTGGAACATCGCGCGGTCGACGATGGAGCCGGAGAGGTCCGGCGAGTAGCCGCAGTTGCCGGCCAGCTCGATGTGGATGCCGTGCAGCAGGCCGTCGTCCTCGAAGCCCACGTCGTATTCGACGTAGAAGGGGTGGCGCTTGCCGGTCATCTGCATGTCTTCGACGCGCGGCAGGCGCATCTTCGCCGGGCGACCGGTGAGGCGCGCGATCACCGCGCACAGGCACGCCGGTGCGGCAGCCTGGGTTTCCTTGCCACCGAAGCCGCCGCCCATGCGGCGCATGTCGATGACGACCTTGTTGAAGGAGATGCCCAGCACTTCGGCGACCAGCTTCTGCACTTCGGTGGGGTTCTGCGTCGAGGTGTAGACGATCACGCCGCCGTCTTCGGTAGGCATCACCGAGGAAATCTGTGTCTCCAGGTAGAAGTGTTCCTGGCCGCCGATGTGCAGGGTGCCCTGAATGCGGTTCGGCGCGGTGGCGAGCTTGGCTTCGGAATCACCGATCTTGTGCTGGTGGCTGTCGAGCACGAAGTGCTTCTTGTGCAGCGCTTCGACCACGTCGAGCACCGGCTCCAGGTCTTCGTACTCGATGATCGCGGCCATGGCGGCCTTGCGTGCGGTTTCCAGGCTGTCGGCGGCGACGGCGATGACCATCTGGCCGACGTACTCGACCTTGCCATCCGCCAGCAGCGGGTCACCGGCGACGACCGGGCCGATGTCCAGCTGGCCAGGCACGTCATCCTTGGTGATGGCGATGGCGACGCCGGGGAACTGGTAGCAGGGGCTGACGTCCAGCTTGGTGATGCGCGCATGGGCGCGGTCGCTCATGCGGGCATAGACGTGCAACTGGTTGGGGAACTCCAGGCGGTCGTCGATGTAGATCGCTTCGCCGCTGACGTGCTTGGGCGCGCTCTCGTGCTTGACGCTGCGGCCCACGCCGGTGGTGAGGTCGGCGCGGAACAGGGCAGTGAGTTCTTCCTGGCTCTTCTGGGGCTTATGCATAGTGGGTCACCCGGGTCACGGCCTGAGGGGCTTCCAGTTCCAGGAAGCACTTGCGCAGCAGGTTCTGCGCGGTGAGCAGGCGGTATTCCTTGCTCGCACGGAAGTCGGTGAGCGGAGCGAAGTCCTCGCTCAGTGCCTGCGCGGCACGCTCGAAGGTGGCGCTGTTGAAGGTCTGGCCGAGCAGTGCGGCTTCGCAGGCGGCGGCGCGTTTCGGGATGGCGGCCATACCGCCGAAGCCGGTGCGCACGGCGGTGATCCGGCAGTTCTCCACGGTCAGGTTGAAGGCCGCGCAAACGGCGGAGATGTCGTCGTCCAGGCGCTTGGAGACCTTGTAGGCGCGGAACGCCTGGCTGGCCTGCGGGCGCGGGATGATCACCTGCTCGATGAACTCGCCTTCCTGGCGCGCGGTGACCTTGTAGTCGATGAAGTATTCGTCGATCGGCAGTTCGCGACGTTCGTTGCCCTTGCGCAGTACCAGGCGCGCGCCCAGTGCGATCAGCAGCGGCGGCGAGTCGCCGATGGGCGAGGCGTTGCCGATGTTGCCGCCCAGGGTGCCCTGGTTGCGGATCTGCAGCGAGGCGAAGCGGTGCAGCAACTCGCCGAAGTCCGGGTAGTCGCGGGCCAGGGTTTCGTAGCAGTCGGTCAGTGGAGTCGCGGCGCCGATCTCGATGTGATCGTCGAAGACTTCGACGCGCTTCATTTCCTCGACGTGGCCAACGTAGATCATTACCGGCAGTTCGCGGTGGAACTGGGTGACTTCCAGGGCCAGGTCGGTGCCGCCGGCGAGCAGGCGCGCCTGCGGGTTGGCGGTGTAGATGTCGGCCAGGTCGGCGATGGTCAGCGGCAGCAGGCAGCGCTTGTCGCCGCTGTTCAGCTCGGCGGTTTCGCGCGGGGCGATGGCTTTCAGCTGGGCGATGATCTCGGGCTGGGCAACATCGAACTGGTCCGGCTGCTTCTGGCAGCAGGATTGCTCGGCGGCGTCGAGGATCGGGCGGTAGCCGGTGCAGCGGCACAGGTTGCCGGCCAGCGCTTCATGGGCCTCGGCCTTGCGCTCTTCGGCGGTCTCGCCTGCGGTGTTCTTCTGCAGGGCGAACAGCGACATGACGAAGCCGGGGGTGCAGAAGCCGCACTGCGAACCGTGGCAATCGACCATGGCCTGCTGCACGCCGTGCAGTTCGCCGCGGTGCTTCAAGTCATCGACGCTGATCAGCTGCTTGCCGTGCAGCGACGAGACGAAGGTCAGGCAGGAGTTGAGGGTGCGGTAGCGGATGCGCTCGGCGCCTTCTTCGCCGACCAGTTCACCGACGACCACCGTGCAGGCACCGCAGTCACCGGAGGCGCAGCCCTCCTTGGTGCCTGTCTTGCCCAGGTTCTGGCGCAGGTAGTTGAGCACGGTGAGATTGGGATCGAGGCGGTCTTCGACACGCAGCTCGCGATTGAGCAGGAACCTGATCAAGGCTTGCCTCCAGGCTGATTCTTGTTTTTGGTAGGGCACTGGAGGCGAATCTATGGAAAGCTGACTTTTGAGTCAATAAAATTTCTGTCTCAATGGTCAGAAAGTTTTTCGGCGGGTGATGAATGGTGTGATGGGGGCAGATAGGCGGGCGCTCCTGCCGCTCCGTAGGGCGCATAACGCGCCAGCGTTCTCCGCCGCGGGGCAACGGCGGATAACCCGTCCCGGGTTATGCGCCTTACATCCTGCGCTCCACGCCATCCTGCGTAGAGCGGCGGATTCAAGAAGGCAGAAAGAAAAAAGGCGGCAAGCCGGGGTAGGGCTTGCCGCCAAGGCGTGGAACTCGTCGATCAGGCCTGCTGGGTAGCGCTCAGCTGGTATTCCTCGCCGGCGTAATAGGCGCGCACGCGGCGGTCCATCACCGCCCGCCAGAGCGGTGGGAACAGCGCGAGGACGATCATCCCGGCGTAACCGTTGGGCAACTGCGGGCTCTCGTCGAAGTGCCGCAGCACCTGGTAGCGGCGCTTGGCGTTGGCGTGGTGGTCGGAATGGCGCTGCAGGTGGAAGAGGAACAGGTTGGTCAGCAGGAAGTTGCTGTTCCAGGAGTGCTCATGGGTGGTTCGCTCGTAGCGCCCGGTGTCCAGGCGGCGGCGGTGCAGGCCGTAGTGCTCGACGTAGTTGACGATCTCCAGCAGTGTGAAGGCCATCACCGACTGGCCGATGAAGTACACCGCGCCGATCCAGCCAAAGGCGACGCTGAAGCCGACCAGGAACAGCGCGCTGATCACGTACCACCAGATCAGTTCGTTGCGCCAGTGCAGCGCCGGCAGGCCCTTGCGCTTGAGACGTTCGGTCTCCAGCCGCCAGGCATTGAGGAAGTTGTGCTTGTAGGCGTGGGGCAGGAAGGCGTACAGGCTCTGGCCGTAGCGCGAGGACGAGGCGTCTTCCGGTGTGGAGACATGCACGTGGTGGCCGCGCACGTGCTCCACCTTGAAGCCCGCGTAGCAAACCGCCGCCAGCAGCAGGCCTCCGGCGTTCTGCTCAAGTTCCGGGTCCTTGTGGATCAGTTCGTGGGAGACGGTGATGCCGATGGCGCCCATGACCGTGCCGACCGACAGAATCCAGCCGAGCTGACCGACCCAGTTCCAGGCGTCATACGTGGCCAGCACCCAGCCGCCGTAGACCAGCATGCCCAGCAGCAGCGGCACGGTCAGCAGGCTGAGGAAGCGGTAGTAACCCTCGCGCTCCATGGGCGGGACTTCTTCGACCTCGTCGGGGTTGGCCGGGTCGCGGCCGACCACGAAGTCCAGCAATGGGATCACCCCGAATACCACGGTGATAACCAGCCAGGGCCAGGCGTTGGGGTATTGACTGCCATAGGACCACCAGTAGCTGACGGGAATACCGAATACGGGAACCAGCCAGATCCAGTAGCCGGCTTTTTTAAGACGCAACATCCAGGCAGGGGAAAGAAACAAGGCGAACATGGACGACTCCCGATACGTCTTTTATGTAGGATTGTCAGACAATCCTGCGCCTGATCCATCGGAAGCACGCACCAACCTTTGTTCTGTCGTCCCCCTTGGGCGGGGGATGGCGCGGTAACACCCTGTGTTACACTTCGCGTCCGCAATACCCCCTCGAAAGCGCCCCGATTCTTAAGGACAACCATGACGTTCAAGGCCCCGGACAGCCTGGCTGAGCAGATCGCGCATCACCTTGCCGAACGCATCATCCGGGGCGAACTCAAGGAACGCGAGCGTATCCAGGAGCAGAAGGTCACTCAGACCCTCAATGTCAGCCGCGGCTCGGTCCGCGAAGCGCTGCTGATCCTCGAGCGCCGCCATCTGGTCGTCATCCTGCCGCGGCGCGGTGCGCAGGTTTCCGAACTGTCCGCCGCGCACGTCGAAAGCCTCTATTCGCTGGTGATGGAGCTCTACATCATGCTCGCCAGCAGCGTGGCGCGGACTTGGCGCGAAGAAGCCGACCTGGCGCCGTTCATGGCGATCCAGCAGCGCCTGCTGGACGAACTCGAGCGCGGAGACATCAACGCCTTCGTCGAATCCAGCTTCGACATCATGCGCGCCGCCTTCCCGTTCGCCGCCAACCCCTACCTGCAGGAAACCGTGGAAAATCTCCTGCCGGCCATCAGTCGCACCTATCATCTGGCCCTGGAACGCCGCAAAGGCGAGATGAGTCAGTTCATTGGCAGCTTCGAAAACCTGCTGCGCGCGGTGGTGGGCCGCGACGAGGCGGGCATCCGCGAGGTCCTGCTCGACTACGGTAGGCACAACAGCCAACTGGTCCTGGCCGCACTGGCTGAACGATAAGCTCTCAATAAGAGACGGAAAGGGGGAAGAGGGCGCATGCGGCTCAAGTGCATCAAGCTGGCGGGCTTCAAGTCCTTCGTCGACCCGACGACGGTCAATTTCCCGAGCAATATGGCGGCCGTGGTCGGCCCCAACGGCTGCGGCAAGTCCAACATCATCGACGCCGTTCGCTGGGTGATGGGCGAGAGTTCGGCGAAGAACCTCCGCGGCGAGTCGATGACCGACGTCATCTTCAACGGCTCCAACACGCGCAAGCCGGTGACCCAGGCGTCGATCGAACTGGTGTTCGACAACTCCGACCAGACCCTGCTGGGCGAATACGCCAGCTACGCCGAGATTTCCATCCGCCGCCGCGTGACCCGCGACGGCCAGAACACCTATTTCCTCAACGGCACCAAGTGCCGGCGCCGCGACATCACCGACATCTTCCTCGGCACCGGCCTGGGCCCGCGCAGCTACTCGATCATCGAACAAGGCATGATCTCCAAGCTGATCGAGGCCAAGCCCGAGGATCTGCGCAACTTCATCGAGGAAGCCGCCGGCATCTCCAAGTACAAGGAGCGCCGCCGCGAGACCGAGAACCGCATCCGCCGTACCCAGGAAAACCTCGCGCGCCTCACCGACCTGCGCGAAGAGCTCGAGCGACAGCTCGAACGCCTGCACCGCCAGGCCCAGTCGGCGGAGAAGTACCAGGAATTCAAGGCCGAGGAACGCACCCTCAAGGCCCAACTTGGCGCCCTGCGCTGGCGCGACCTGAACGAGCAGGTCGGGCAGAAGGAAAAGGTCATCGGCGACCAGGAAGTGGCCTTCGAGGCGCTGGTGGCCGAGCAGCGCAGCGCCGACGCCAGCATCGAGCGCCTGCGTGACGGCCACCACGAGCTGTCGGAAACCTTCAATCAGGTGCAGGGCCGCTTCTATTCCGTGGGCGGCGACATCGCCCGCGTCGAGCAGAGCATCCAGCACGGCCAGCAGCGCCTGCGCCAGTTGCAGGACGATCTGCGCGAGGCAGAAAAGACCCGCCAGGAAACCGAATCCCACCTGGGTCACGACCGTACCCTGCTCGCCACTCTGGGCGAGGAACTGGAGCGCCTGGCCCCGGAGCAGGAAATCAGCGCCGCCGCCGCCGAAGAGGCCAGTGTCGGCCTGGAAGACGCCGAGCAGCGCATGCACGACTGGCAGCAGCGCTGGGACGCTTTCAACCAGCAAAGCGCCGAACCGCGCCGTGAGGCGGAAGTGCAGCAGTCGCGCATTCAGCACCTGGAACAGAGCCTGGAGCGCCAGGGCGAGCGCCAGCGCCGCCTGAACGACGAGCGCACGCAACTGGCCGCCGACCCGGAAGACGCCGCGATCCTCGAACTGGGCGAGCAGGTCGCCGCCATTGAATTGTTGCTGGAAGAGTCGCAGATCGAGGAACAGGAACTGGCCGAGCGCCTGGAGCGCGTACGCCAGTCCCTGCAGGAAAGCACCGCCGCGCAACACCAGGCGCAAGGCGAGCTGCAACGTCTGAACGGCCGCATCGCCTCGCTGGAGGCTCTGCAGCAGGCAGCGCTCGATCCGGGCGACGGCACCGCGCAATGGTTGCGCCAGCAAGGGCTGGAGCAGCGCCCGCGTCTCGCTGAAGGCCTGCGCGTAGAGGCAGGTTGGGAGCTGGCGGTGGAAACCGTGCTCGGCGCCGACCTGCACGGCGTGCTGCTGGATGACGTGAAGGGGCTGCCGTTCGACGCGCTGGAGAAAGGCGAGCTGCGCCTTCTCGATCTGGCCGCTGGTGCCGTTTCCCGTCCCGGCAGCCTGCTGGACAAGGTCGAGACCAACGTCGACCTGAGCTACTGGCTGGGCCGCGTACGCCCGGTGGAAACCCTGGAACTGGCGTTGGTCCAGCGTGCCTCGCTGGGTGACGGAGAAAGCCTGATCAGCCGCGACGGCTACTGGGTTGGCCGCAACTTCCTGCGCGTGCGCCGGGGCGAATCCGCCGACGGCGGCGTGCTGGCGCGCGGCCAGGAACTGGAGCGCCTGTACGGCGAGCGCGAGATGCTGGAGCAGCGCCTTGCCGAGATCGATGAACAACTGGTGCGCCTGCGCGATGAGCAGCGCCAGGCCGAGGAAGGTCGCGACCAGGTGCGTCGCCGCCTGCAGGACGAAGGCCGCCGCCAGGGCGAGCTAAAGGCGCAGCTGTCCGCGCAGCAGGCCAAGGTCGAGCAGCTGACCCTGCGCCGTCGCCGTCTGGACGAAGAGCTGGCCGAGCTGGCCGAGCAGCACGCTATGGAGCAGGAACAACTGGGCGAGGCCCGCCTGAGCCTGCAGGAAGCGCTGGACGCCATGGCCGTGGACACCGAGCGCCGCGAATCGCTGCTTGCCGAGCGCGACGGCATGCGCGAGAAGCTCGACCGCATCCGCCAGGAGTCCCGCCAGCACAAGGATCACGCCCATCAATTGGCTGTGCGCGTGGGCTCCCTGCGCGCCCAGCACGAATCCACCCGCCAGGCGCTGGAGCGACTGGACGGCCAGGCCGTGCGCCTGGTCGAGCGTTGCGAGCAGCTTAATCTCAATCTGGAGGAGGGCGCCGCGCCGCTGGAAGAGCTGCGCATGCGCCTGGAAGAGCTGCTCGACCGGCGCATGGCGGTGGAAGACGAACTCAAGCACGCGCGCTTGGCGCTGGAAGACGCCGACCGCCAGCTGCGTGACGCCGAGAAGCGCCGCACCCAGGCCGAGCAGCAGTCGCAACTGCTGCGCGGCCAGCTGGAGCAGCAGCGCATGGAGTGGCAGGCCCTGAACGTGCGGCGCAAGTCGCTGCAGGAACAGCTCCACGAGGATGGCTACGACCTGCACGGCGTGTTGGCCACCTTGCCCCACGACGCCGCCGAGAAGGTCTGGGAAACCCGCCTGGAAGAACTGGCCGCGCGCATCGGTCGCCTAGGCCCGATCAACCTTGCGGCGATCGAGGAATACCAGCAGCAATCCGAGCGCAAACGCTATCTGGACGACCAGAACGACGACCTGGTGGAAGCGCTGGATACCCTGGAAAACGTCATCCGCAAGATCGACAAGGAAACTCGCAATCGCTTCAAGGAAACCTTTGACCAGATCAATGCTGGCCTTCAGGCATTGTTCCCCAAGGTTTTCGGCGGTGGTCATGCCTATCTGGAACTTACCGGCGAGGATCTACTCGATACCGGGGTGGCGATCATGGCGCGGCCGCCGGGCAAGAAGAACAGCACCATCCATCTTCTGTCCGGTGGCGAAAAGGCCCTGACCGCTCTGGCGCTGGTGTTTGCGATCTTCCAGCTGAACCCGGCACCGTTCTGCATGCTCGACGAAGTCGATGCGCCGCTGGACGATGCCAACGTCGGCCGTTATGCGCGGCTGGTGAAGGAGATGTCGGAGAAAGTGCAGTTCATCTATATCACCCACAACAAGATCGCCATGGAGATGGCCGATCAGTTGATGGGCGTGACCATGCATGAACCGGGTTGTTCGCGTCTGGTGGCAGTGGATGTGGAAGAGGCTGTTGCGCTCGCCGAAGCGTGATCGTCCAGGCGAACTTGAGCTATGCTGGCAAGATGCTTTGTTTCCAGCCTAACGCATTGATTTGATTGGGGTAGGGTTCACTTCGGGTGCGCAACTGGCGACCGCTATGAAAAGTTGCAAAGAGTGCGGCGGAGTGTCGCCTCAGACAGTGTAAAGTTATGTGAGAGCGTGTTAGCTTAACCCCCACTTTTGTATCGCGTGGAAAACATCAGTCAGAACATGAAGTTGGCTCCACGTTTTCAAGGGATAGGATGTCCTTTTTTTCATCATCATTTTTTGTTCAGGGGCTACGGGATTAGATGGATATCGGTCTGCGCGAATGGCTGATCGTCATTGGGCTTATCGTCATCGCCGGCATTCTGTTCGACGGTTGGCGTCGCATGCGGGGTGGCAAGGGCAAGTTGCGTTTCAAGCTGGATCGCCAGTTTGCCAACCAACCCGATGACGGGGACGAAACCAACCCGGAACTGCTCGGGCCTTCCCGTGTAGTCGAACACCTTGAGCCGGGGCTGGACGAGGAAGACCTGCCTAAGGTCAGCGCCAAAGAGTCGCGCGGCAAGCGCCGCGGCGAGCCGCGCCAGGGCGACCTGAACCTGGACGACCCGGCGCCGAACCTGCTCGGCCCGCTGGACGAAGAGGATTTCCCCAATCCGCTGGACGAAGTGCCGGCAGAGAAGGACAAGCCGAAGAAAGACCGCAAGAAGGACAGGGAGCGCACAGCTCCTGCAGCTGCTGCTCCGTCGGCGCCGCAGGCGCCGGTCGACGAAGTGCTGATCATCAACGTGATCAGCCGCGACGAGAACGGCTTCAAGGGCCCGGCGCTGCTGCAGAACATCCTCGAAAGCGGCCTGCGCTACGGCGAGATGGACATCTTCCACCGTCACGAGAGCATGGCCGGCAACGGTGAAGTGCTGTTCTCCATGGCCAACGCGGTCAAGCCGGGCACCTTCGATCTGGACAACATCGACCAGTTCAGCACCCGCGCGGTGAGCTTCTTCCTTGGCTTGCCGGGCCCGCGACATCCCAAGCAGGCGTTCGATGTGATGATTGCCGCCGCCCGCAAGCTGGCTCAGGAGCTCAATGGCGAGCTGAAGGACGAGCAGCGCAGCGTGATGACCGCGCAGACCATCGAGCACTACCGTCAGCGCATCATCGACTTCGAGCGACGCGCGCTGACCCAGAAGCGCTAAGCTTTCCGCACGCTGCACAAAAAGCCCCAAGCGACCCTTGGGGCTTCGCATTTCTAGCCGCAACCTCTTGCCGCCCGAGATTCCCGCATGACCGATTCCCAGACCGCTGCCGAACGCATTGCCCAGCTGCGCAGCGAACTCGACGACCACAACTACCGCTACTACGTGCTCGACGAGCCGAGCGTGCCGGACGCCGAGTACGACCGCCTGTTCCGCGAGCTGAAGGCGCTGGAAGCCGAACATCCCGAACTGATCACTCCCGAGTCACCGACCCAGCGCGTCGGCGGTGCGGCCGTCTCGGCGTTCGGCGAGGTGCGCCATGAAGTGCCGATGCTCAGTCTGGGCAACGCCTTCGAGGAGCAGGATCTCAACGACTTCGACCGCCGCGTGCGTGAAGGCCTGGCGGACCAGCTGCCGTCTTCCGACCTGTTCGGTGGCGGCGCCGAAGTGGAGTACAGCTGCGAGCCCAAGCTCGACGGCCTGGCGGTCAGCCTGCTGTACGAGAGCGGTGTGCTGACCCGCGGCGCCACCCGTGGCGACGGCACCACCGGCGAGGACATCAGCGTCAACGTGCGCACCATCCGCAATGTGCCGCTGCGCCTCAAAGGCGCGGGCTGGCCGGCGGTGCTGGAGGTGCGCGGCGAAGTGTTCATGTCCAAGGCGGGTTTCGATGCGCTCAACGAACGGCAGATGGAAGCCGGCGGCAAGACCTTCGCCAACCCGCGCAATGCTGCCGCCGGTAGCCTTCGCCAGTTGGACTCGAAGATCACCGCCAGCCGCCCTCTGGAGTTCTGCTGTTACGGTTTCGGCCGCGTCGAGGGCGGCACATTGCCCGGCACCCAGGTCGATATCCTCGAAGCCCTCAAGGGTTGGGGCATCCCGATCAGCCGCGAGCTGAAACTGGCTAAAGGCGTCGAGGGTTGCCGCGCCTATTACGAAGACATCGGCGCCCGCCGCGACAGCCTCGCCTACGAGATCGACGGCGTGGTGTTCAAGGTCAACCGCATCGACTTCCAGCGTGAGCTGGGCTTCCGCGCCCGCGAGCCGCGCTGGGCCATTGCCCATAAGTTCCCGGCGCGCGAAGAGCTCACCGAACTGCTCGACGTGGAATTCCAGGTCGGCCGTACTGGCGCCGTAACGCCCGTGGCACGCCTGAAGCCGGTGCAGGTGGCCGGCGTGACCGTGTCCAACGCCACGCTGCACAACATGGACGAAGTCGCCCGCCTGGGCCTGATGATCGGCGACACCGTGGTGATCCGCCGTGCCGGCGATGTGATTCCGCAGGTCATGCAGGTCGTCACCGAGCGCCGTCCAGCGGAGGCTCGCCCGGTGGCGATCCCCACCCAGTGCCCGGTATGCGGCTCGCAGGTCGAGCGCACCCAGCTGGTCAAGCGCAGCAAGGGCAAGGAGTCGGTCAGCGAAGGCGCCATCTACCGTTGTGTCGGCCGGCTGTTCTGCCAGGCGCAGCTCAAGCAGGCGATCATCCACTTCGTCTCGCGCCGCGCCATGGACATCGACGGCCTTGGCGACAAGATCGTCGAGCAGCTGGTGGACAAGGGCTTGGTGAAATCCCCGGCTGACCTCTACACCCTGACCTTCGAGCAGGTCATCGAGCTGGAGGGTTTCGCCGAAGTCTCCACGCGCAACCTGCTCGCATCCATCGCCGACAGCCGCAAGCCCGCACTGGCGCGCTTCGTCTTCGCCCTGGGCATTCCGGACGTGGGCGAAGAGACCGCCAAGCTGCTGGCGCGCTCCTTGGGCTCCCTGGCGCGCATCCAGAAGGCGCTGCCGGAAGTGCTGACCTACCTGCCGGATGTCGGCGGCGAGGTAGCCTACGAGATCCATAACTTCTTCGATGACGAGCACAACCGCGGCGTGATCCGGCAATTGCTGGAGCGCGGCATCGAGCTGCAGGACGAAGGCGAGGTCTCCGCCGAGTTCGCTGCCGTCGCCACGCTGGCGGGCTTCATCGACAAGCTGAACATCCCCTTCATCGCCGCCACCGGCGCCGAGAAGCTGGCCGACCGCACGGGCAGCCTCGACGCGCTCATTACCCTCAGCCAGGACTGGCTGGATCTCAGCACCCTAAAAGGGGTGAACGAGAAGGCCAAGCAGTCGGTGCGCGAGTACTTCGCCGATGCCGCCCGCGTCGAGCGCGCGAAGGCGGTCGAAGCGCAGTTGGCGGAGTTCGGCATGCACTGGCGCAGCGAGCGCAAGGTCGTCGAAGGCCTGCCTCTGGCCGGCCAGACCTGGGTGCTGACCGGCACCCTGGAGGCCATGAGCCGCGACGTCGCCAAGGAAAAGCTCGAAAGCCTGGGCGCGAAGGTGGCCGGCTCCGTCTCGGCCAAGACCCACTGCGTCGTTGCAGGGCCGGGAGCGGGTTCAAAGTTGGCCAAGGCCCAGGAACTTGGCGTCGCCGTAATGGACGAAGAGCAGCTGATCAAGCTGCTGGCCGACCACGGTCTCGGCGCCTGACACGCCTTTCTTCCGATCAAAGAATCAAGATAAACGCATCAAGGAGACAATCCATGCCCATGACCAAGGACCAACTGGTTCGCGATATCGCCGAATCCCTCGACCTGACCCAGGCTGCCGTGCGCGGCGTGTTCGAGCAGCTGGCGCAGATCGCCCAGGACGCCCTGGAAAACGACGGTGAGCTGACCCTGCCGGGTATCGGCAAGCTTAAGGTCAGCGAACGCGCTGCCCGCACCGGTCGCAATCCGCAGACTGGCAAGACCATCGAGATCGCCGCGAAGAAGGTGGTACGCCTGGTGCCCGCAAAGGCCCTGGTCGACAGCCTGAACTGATCGGCCGGCCCGCTCCGGCCTCTACATTGCGGCGCAGGGCGGGCCAACGATTGACGGAGAGCGAGATGGACAAGGCAAGAAAGCAGCGCCTGCTCGGCGTCGGGGCACTGGTAGTGCTGTTTGGGGCCTACGTGGCCTGGACCGAGCGCCCGCAGATCGTCCTGCATTACGAAGGCGTGGGCGGGCCGGCGGTGAGCTACAGCTTCAAGGAAAACGGCGAGGAAACCCTCGCGGGCGAGATCAAGCCGGGCGAGGCGCGCGCCTTCCCGCTGCGCCTGCTGCGTTCGGGCGAATACCGCGTCGCCTTCCAGTTCCACCAGGGGGCGGAGCGCTACTCCACCTTCAGTACCCGGCCGGGCTACAGCAAGATGGATCTGTTCATCGGGCCGAACCTGGAGGTCTCCACCCAGCCTCGGCCCGAAGGGCTGCTCCAGGGGCAGTAACGCCCTTTACAGGTACTCGGCCACCAGCACCACGTTGCGCTGGTCCGCGGCCACCCCACCCTTGGCGATCTCGCGGATGACGCTGCCGGTGTCTCCGGTGGCCACGATGCCTTCCACCAGCGCCTTGCCGTGCGTGTCGGTCAGCCGGTAGCTGACGCTGGGTATCGCGCCGCGCGGCTCGTTCAGCATCATTGTCATGGCCTGGTTGCACTCGCTCAGACTTACCCGCGCGCTTTTCGCAGTGACTTCGCTCAGCCCGACCTGGCAGGTCGGCTCGACCACGGCGCCACTGAAATGGATGACGCCATCGTAGGCCATGAGCGGGGCGCAGAAGAGCAGGGCAACGAGAGTGGTGGATCGCAGTGCAACGGACATGCTGGCATTCCTCGCTCGGTCATGGCCCGCCTCTCAGCGACGGGTTCTTCCTATAGCATCGGCACCGTCTGAATTTTCTGAATCGGCTATAGGGCGATTCCCCTAATCAAAAGGGAGATTCGTGATGAATATCGGGAATTGCATGTGTGACGTCGCTAAGTGCTTGAAGTGCTTGTAAGTTGCGCTCAAGCCGCTACAATGGCGCGGCTCGCTGATCTGGCGAGCTTCTCGTGATGGTGGCCCTGTCGGTCCCCCCGCAACGATTACTCGCTTACCTGGTCAGGTCCGGAAGGAAGCAGCCAAGGCGGGGACATTGTGTGCCGGGGTGTGGCTGGCGGGGCCGCCTCCATTTCGGGGTCGGTAAAATCCGCCCCATCCTGTCGATGCACGCGTCGCATCAGCGATAGTGACTCAGGATTTCCTCTATCTTTCCCGACGCCTTGATCTTCGCCAGCACCGAGAGCACTTCGTCGGCGTGGACTTCAGGTGCGTCCAGCACCATGCATGACAGCGGCGTTTCCTCGATTACGCTGGCGATTCTCAGTCGCTCCGCCTCGGGCAATTCACGGTTGAACCAGTTCAGCGCGAACTCGCTGCTGATCGCGTACTGATAGCGGCCGATACGCAGCTTCTTCAGCACCAGTTCCTGGTTCCGCGCGTCGTCGCGGGTCAGCCAGTGGCTGTCCAGCAGCGGCTGCAGGCGCGGGTAGTGATAGCCCAGCACGGTGCCGACAGATTGGCTGGGCAGGGTTTCCAGCTTGTCGGCCGGGGCATCGCGGACTACCAGCAGGTCGCGTTGCACCATCAGGGGGGCAGTCCAGCGGTAGTCGTTGAATTCATGCTCGGTCCAGGTGCGCGACACGTAGCAGCGTACATCGACGGAGTGGCTCAGTACGGCTTGCTCGATGCGTGCGCGGGGCACGATGTGGAAGGCTGCCGGGCGGCCCAGTTCGCGTGCCGTTTCGTTGAACAGCTCGAACATGATGCCGCCGGTCAGTTCTCCATTCTCGATCTGCGCCAGCGGCATCGCCCAACTGTCGACCACCGAGAAGCGCAGGGGGCGGTCGTCAGCCTGGGCGAGGGTGGCGGTCAGCAGCAGGGTGGTGGCAAGGAAGCGCATCAAGGCTCCGTTGATGGCAGAACGACGACACAATGCCGTGTAGCCCGGCCCTTGCCAAGATGTGACAGCGACCGGTGCGGACATCGGGTGCAATTTACGGTCCGCTTCGCTAGGATTAGCGCACTTCTGCTCACCTGTCGCGATGGATTTCAATGAGTTATCAGGTTCTTGCCCGCAAATGGCGTCCGCGCTCGTTCCGCGAAATGGTCGGCCAGACCCATGTGCTCAAGGCCCTGATCAACGCGCTGGACAACCAGCGCCTGCACCACGCCTACCTGTTCACCGGTACCCGTGGCGTGGGCAAGACCACCATCGCGCGCATCCTGGCCAAATGCCTGAACTGCGAGACCGGCGTCAGCTCGACTCCCTGCGGGCAGTGCTCGGTGTGCCGCGAGATCGATGAAGGCCGCTTCGTCGACCTCATCGAAGTGGACGCCGCCAGCCGCACCAAGGTCGAAGACACCCGCGAGCTGCTCGACAACGTGCAGTATTCGCCGAGCCGTGGGCGCTACAAGGTCTACCTGATCGACGAAGTGCACATGCTCTCCAGTCACAGCTTCAACGCCCTGTTGAAGACTCTGGAGGAGCCACCGCCCCACGTGAAGTTCCTGCTGGCGACCACGGACCCGCAGAAACTGCCGGTGACCATCCTCTCGCGCTGCCTGCAGTTCTCGCTGAAGAACATGCCGCCGGAGCGCGTGGTGGAGCACCTCACCCACGTCCTGGGCGCCGAGAACGTGCCGTTCGAGGACGATGCGCTGTGGCTGCTCGGTCGCGCGGCCGATGGCTCCATGCGTGACGCCATGAGCCTCACCGACCAGGCTATCGCTTTCGGCGAAGGCAAGGTGTTGTCCGCCGATGTGCGCGCCATGCTCGGTACCTTGGATCACGGTCAGGTCTACGGTGTACTCCATGCACTGCTGAAAGGCGATGCTCGCGCTCTGCTGGAAGCCGTTCGCCATCTGGCCGAGCAAGGCCCGGACTGGGGCGGCGTGCTGGCCGAAATGCTCAACGTGCTGCACCGCGTGGCCATCGCCCAGGCGCTGCCCGAGGCCGTGGACAACGGCCAGGGCGACCGTGACCGGGTGCTGGCACTGGCCCAGGCACTGCCGGCCGAGGACGTGCAGTTCTACTACCAGATGGGTCTGATCGGCCGCCGCGACCTGCCGCTGGCGCCCGATCCCCGTGGCGGCTTCGAGATGGTGCTGCTGCGCATGCTGGCGTTCCGTCCGGCCGATGCCGACGGCGCGCCCAGGTCGCCACTAAAGGACCTGGGGATCAGCAAGGCCACGGCTGATTCCAACCCGAACCCAGTGGCCGGCGCCGCCGTTGCAGCGCCGGTTGCCTCCATTGCTCCGCCGCCTGCTGCGCCAGCGCCGGTCGCTCCTGTAACGCCGGAGGTTGCCCTGGCTGTTGCCGCGCCGCAGCCTCAGATGGCTCCGGCTCCGGCTCCGGCTCCGGCTCCGGCTCCGGCTCCGGCTCCGGTGGTGGAGGCGGCGCCTGTCGCTGCACCCGCGCCGGTTGTCGAAGCGACTCCAGCGCTGGTCGAAGTGCCGCCGCAAGTGGTCGTCGCTGCTGAGCCTGTTGCTCCGGCTGTCGAGCCGCAGCCGTCGGTGGCCGAAGCGCCGGTCGATCTGCCGTGGGATGAACCCTCGGCATCGGTTGCGGCCGCTCCCGCGTCTCCAGAGACTGTCGCACCTGCACCTGCACCTGCACCTGCACCTGCACCTGTAGCGGCAGCGCCGGCTCCTGTGCCTGCGGCTGCCCCCGTCCCGGCGGAAGCACCCGCACCCGTCGTGGCTGAAGCTCCGGCCGACGAGGATGATCGCGACGATGAGCCGCCGCCCGCCGAGGACTACTACGAAGTCGACATGGAGTCCTACGGCTATCTCGAGAGCGAGGCGCCGCAGGAGCAGGCCGAGCCGGAACCCGAGCCCGCCGCCATGCCCGCGACCGGACTCGCCGCCGAGTGGCTGGACCTCTTCCCGCGCCTGGGCCTGGCCGGCCTGACCGCCAGCATCGGCGCCAACTGCACCCTGGTGGCCGTGGACGGCGACAACTGGCACCTGCACCTGGACCCGGGCCAGAGCGCGCTGTTCAACGCGACCCAGCAGCGCCGCCTGAACGATGCGCTGAACCAGTTCCACGGGCGTACCCTGACACTGCAGGTCACCCAGCAGAAGCCCGAGCAGGAAACTCCGGCCCAGGCCGCCGCACGCAAGCGTGCCGAGCGTCAGCGCCAGGCCGAGGCATCGATTGCGGCTGACCCCTATGTGCTACAGATGAAGCAACAGTTCGCCGCGGTGGTCCGCGACGGTACTATCGAACCCCTGGAGGCCAAGGCTTGAGCCTTGGCCGACGACTGAACGAATCGAGGAACTCGACATGATGAAAGGTGGCATGGCCGGCCTGATGAAGCAGGCCCAGCAGATGCAGGAAAAGATGCAGAAGATGCAGGAAGAGCTGGCCAACGCCGAAGTGACCGGTCAATCCGGCGCCGGCCTGGTGAGCGTGGTGATGACCGGTCGCCACGACGTCAAGCGCGTCTCCCTGGATGACAGCCTGATGCAGGAAGATAAGGAAATCCTTGAAGACCTGATCGCCGCTGCGGTGAACGACGCCGTGCGCAAGATCGAGCAGAACAACCAGGACAAGATGTCCGGCATGACCGCCGGCATGCAATTGCCGCCCGGCTTCAAGATGCCTTTCTGATCCAGGCTCTTCCCCTGTAGGGGCGAGCTTGCTCGCGAACGCTCTACCGGCCCTTCACGGCCTGCAGGGTTCGCGAGCAAGCTCGCTCCTACAGTCGTTCTACACCCCGAAAAGTATCCTGAGACCGCCCCATGAGCTTCACGCCGCTGATCCGCCAACTGATCGATGCCCTGCGCACCCTGCCCGGAGTGGGGCAGAAAAGTGCCCAGCGCATGGCACTGCAGCTGCTGGAGCGTGACCGCACCGGCGGCCTGCGCCTGGCCCAGGCTCTGACCCAGGCGATGGAGGGCGTCGGCCACTGCAAGCAATGCCGCACCCTGTCCGAGGACGAGTTCTGCCCGCAGTGCACGGACCCACGCCGTGACGACAGCCTGTTGTGCGTGGTGGAAGGTCCGTTGGACGTGTTCGCTGTCGAACAGACCGGATACCGTGGCCGCTATTTCGTACTCAAGGGGCACTTGTCGCCGCTGGATGGCCTCGGCCCGGAAGCCATCGGCATTCCCGAACTGCAAGCGCGGATCAAGGCCGGCAGCTTCAGCGAGATCATCCTCGCCACCAACCCCACGGTGGAAGGCGAGGCGACCGCCCACTACATCGCCCAACTGCTCGGCGGCGGTGACTTGGTGCTTTCGCGCATCGCTCACGGTGTACCGCTGGGTGGCGAGCTGGAGCTGGTCGACGGCGGCACCCTGGCTCATGCCCTGGCAGGGCGCCGGCCGATCAGCAGCTAACCGCCGGCAAGGCGCAACAGCTCGCGATCATCCATTCGATAGGCAATCCACTGGCTTTCTCGCCGGCCGCCCAGGTGCGAGTAAAAGCGTTCGGCGGCGTGATTGCCGGCCAGCACATCCCAGAGCAGGCGACCCGCACCTTGTTCCAGCGCCCATTGGGCAACGCGCCGCATCAATTGCCCGCCTGCGCCGCAGCCGCGCTGTCCCTGGACGACATACAGCTCCTTGAGTCGAACGCTCGGGCGTAGATCGAAGGTGAAGGCAAGGCTCTGCACGACGGCGTAGCCGCAGATCGTGTCGGTCTCGGCGATGAACACCTGGCACTGCGCCGCCGGTCCGAAGGCGCGTGTGAGCAGGGCGTCGGCGTCCACCGCGAAGTCGTCAAGATAGCCTTCGTACTCCGCCAGCCCGCGCATCAGCTCGAGCACGGCTGGAACATCGTTCGGCCGTGCCTCGCGAATGCTCAGCAGGCGCACGAGATGCTTTCTGTCTGGCTGCGTTGCCCGTGGCCATCGGCACTGACCAGCGCCAAGCCTTCGTCCAGCCAGCCGGTTACTCCGCCGATCATCTCCTTCACTGGCAAGCCCAGCGCGGCGAGCTTCGCGGCGGCGCGGTGCACGCCGTTGCAGTGCGGCCCGGCGCAATAGACGACGAACAGGGTGCCCGGTGCGAACTGTGCCATGCGTCGCGCATCGATCTCGCGGGTCGGCAGGTTCAGCGCTCCGGGCACGTGCCCGCGGGCGAACGCGGCGGTATTGCGTACATCGAGCAGGACGAAATCCTGCTCGCCGTTCTGCAGGGCGTGATTGACGTCCGAGCAGTCGGTCTCGAAGGCCAGGCGGTGGCTGAAGTGGGCAAGGGCGTCGGCGGGCAAGGCGGCGGGGAACTGGCTGACGAGGCTGGGCATGGCAAGGCTCCTGTGGATAGTGGGAGCACTGTATGCGGCCCTTCGGATCAGCTACAGTGGCGGACTGGACAGTGATCGGAAGTTTTCCGCCAAATGCTGCGCAATCCCCTGGAAGTCGCTGTGCTCGCCTACGACGGCCTGTGTACCTTCGAATTCGGCATCGCCGTGGAAATATTCGGCTTGCCGCGTCCCGAGTTCGACTTTCCCTGGTACAACCACCGGGTCTTAGCCGTCGACGAAGGGCCAATGCGGGCATTGGGTGGAGTCCGCGTGCTAGCCGACGGTGGGCAGGAGTCGCTCGACACGGCGGGGACCGTCATCGTGCCGGGCTGGCGTGATCGTGCCGAGGCGCCGTCCGCCGAGTTGGTGCGGGTGCTGCGCAAGGCTCATGACGAAGGTGCGCGTCTGCTGTCGATCTGCTCCGGAGTCTTCGTTCTGGCCGCCACCGGGTTGCTGGACGGCCAGCGCGCCACCACGCACTGGCGCTACGCCGAGGAGTTGGCGGCGCGCTTCCCTGCCATCGAGGTCGATGCCCAGGTGCTCTATGTGGATGCCGGTCAGCTGATCACCTCAGCCGGCAGCGCGGCGGGCATCGATGCCTGCCTGCACCTGGTGGCGCGGGACTTCGGTACGCAGGTTGCCAATACCGTCGCGCGGCGCCTGGTGATGTCGCCACAGCGCGGCGGCGGCCAGGCACAGTTCATTCCGGCGCCGGTGGCGCAGGCGCCCCGACATGACCTCGCCGGGTTGCTGGACTGGGCCAGGCAACGGTTGGACCGCTCGATCAGCGTCGGCGAACTGGCCAGCCGTGTAGCCATGAGCGAGCGCACTTTCCTGCGCCGATTCAACGAAGCCACGGGGATGACGCCCAAGGCATGGCTGCAGCACGAGCGCATGCTGCGCGCCCGTGAATTGCTCGAAAGCAGCGCCGACAGCGTCGAGCGGATAGCCGAGCAATGCGGCTTCGGCACCGTGGAAAGCTTCCGCAATGCCTTTCGTGGTGCGGCGGGCGTAGCGCCATCGGCTTACCGCGAGCGGTTCGGGACGGCGCATCTGTCCTAGCCGATGGCGGGTGTCTCGCCTTGAAAACCAAGCAAGCGCTCGGTAAGTTTCAGTCAAACCGTCTGGAGCCTTGCCATGTCCGTGTTCGCCGAATACTTCGATGACAGCCACCGCCTGGTCCGTGACAGCGTTCGGCGCTTCGTCGAGCGTGAAATCCTGCCCCACGTCGCCGACTGGGAGGAGGCCGAGGAGTTTCCCCGCGAGCTATACCGCAAGGCGGGCGAGGCCGGCATCCTTGGCATTGGCTATCCCGAGGCGCTCGGCGGTAGCCATGAAGGCGACCTGTTTGCCAAGGTGGCGGCCAGCGAGGAGCTGATGCGCTGTGGTTCCGGGGGGCTGGTGGCGGGGCTGGGCTCGCTGGATATCGGCCTGCCGCCGCTGATCAAGTGGGGCCGCCCGGATCTGCGCGAGCGCATCGCGCCGCAGGTGCTGGCCGGCGAGAAGATCATGGCGCTGGCGGTCACCGAGCCGTCCGGCGGTTCCGACGTCGCCAGCCTGAAGACCCGCGCCGTGCGCGCCGGTGATCACTACCGCGTCAGCGGCAGCAAGACCTTTATCACCAGCGGCGTGCGCGCCGATTACTACACCGTGGCCGTACGCACTGGCGGCGATGGCTTCGGCGGCGTCAGCCTGTTGCTGGTGGAGAAGGGTACGCCGGGCTTCACCGTCAGCCGCAGGCTGAAGAAGATGGGCTGGTGGGCCTCGGACACCGCCGAGTTGTTCTTCGACGACTGCAAGGTGCCGGTGGAGAATCTCATCGGTGCGGAGAACATGGGCTTCGCCTGCATCATGGCGAACTTCCAGAGCGAGCGCCTGGCACTGGCAATCATGGCCAACATGACCGCACAGTTGGCGCTGGACGAGGCGCTGGCCTGGAGCCGCGAGCGCGAGGCGTTTGGCAAGCCGGTCGGCAAGTTCCAGGTGCTCAAGCACCGGCTGGCGGAGATGGCCACGCAAGTCGAAGTGTCTCGCGAGTTCACCTACCGCCAGGCGGCGAAGATGGCCGTGGGCAAGAGTGTGATCAAGGAAATCTCCATGGCCAAGAACTTCGCCACCGACGTGGCCGACCGGGTGACCTACGACGCGGTACAGGTGCTGGGCGGCATGGGCTACATGCGCGAGAGCCTGGTGGAGCGGCTCTACCGCGACAACCGCATCCTCTCCATCGGCGGCGGCACGCGGGAGATCATGAACGAGATCATCGCCAAGCAGATGGGGCTCTGAGTCTCTTCGGACTCAGGTGAAATCCATGCCGAAGTGCGTCTTGCTGCAGTGCAGGCAGCGGAAGTGGTAGATCGCCGGGTTGCCCGCCGGCTGGTAGTGCTCGACGACCTGTAGCCAGGCCTTCTCCGGCCAGCCCAGGTGGGGGAATTGCCTGGCCAGCCCGGCGGCGCCGAGGGCGATGATGTCTTCGCGCTTTGCATCGCCATGAAAGGCGCAGGCGTCACCGCAGCAGCTGAGCCAGTGCTCCTGCTGCCAGGATGCGAACCCGGGAGTGCGCTCGCAGACTTCGCGCACCACGGCATCGGGCACGCCGGCATCGAGTAACGGATGGTCATCGACGAAGCTCGCCTCGAAGCGTTCGGCCGCACTGCCGTCCGCGATGCACCAGGGGCACAGGCAGTTTCCCGGCAGGTCGTGGCGGGTATAGACGGAGGCGGAGTAGATGAAGCCGCGTGCCTGCCCGCAGCGCAGGCAGGTCGCATCAGAGGCGACCACGCTGCCGGTGGCCAGTGGGGCGGGATGATAGCGGAAGGCTGGGAGCGTCTGGCTCATGGTCGTCGTCCTTGGGCGTATGTCCTGGTACAGGGCCAGTATACGCAGCGCCATGAGTGCTGGAAAAAACGGCGCCCATCCGGGGGTAAGGGGGATGGGCGCCGGCCCGACAGGGAAAAAGGGACGCTTGGGAATGAAGCGTTACTTGGCCTCGTAGCCCTCGGCGGGGGACTTGCGCTTGGGCTTGGGTGCGAAGCGCTTGGCCAGCTTCATGCTGCCGGTGACCACTTTCTGGTACCAGACCGGCAGCAGGCGCAGCATCACGTCGATGGCGTGGGCATCCGGGCCGATCAAGATGCGCCGCGAGTCGCGCTCCACGCCACGAATGATCACCAGCGCGGCCTTCTGCGGAGTGGTGCGCAGCAACTGGTCGTTGAACTGGGTGCGCGCTGCTTCCGCGTTCTGCCCGGTGACCTTGACCATGCTGTCGTTCATGCGCGCGGTCTTGGCGATGTTGGTCTTGATCCCGCCGGGGTGCACGCAGCTGGCGGAGACACCGCCACGCTCCATGTCCAGCTCCTGGCGCAGTGACTCGGTGAAGCCGCGAACAGCGAACTTGGTGGCGTTGTAGGCGCTCATGCCCGGCTGGGAGAACAGGCCGAACACGCTGGAGACGTTGACGATGTGGCCGTCACCGGAAGC
This sequence comes from Pseudomonas sp. PDM18, assembly GCF_014852585.1. Classification (GTDB taxonomy): domain Bacteria; phylum Pseudomonadota; class Gammaproteobacteria; order Pseudomonadales; family Pseudomonadaceae; genus Pseudomonas. The sequence goes on from NZ_JACVBX010000007.1 coordinate 155,184, forward strand.
CTTCAGGTGCGGCAGGAAGGCCTTGGTGCCGTAGACCACGCCCCAGAAGTTGATGTTGGTGATCCACTCGTACTCTTCGTAGTCGCTGGCTTCCACGGTACCGGCATGGGCGACGCCGGCGTTGTTGAACACCAGGTTGACCTTGCCGTGCTCGCGGGCGGCCTTGTCGGCCCAGGCGTGCACCTGGTCGCGGTCGGCGACGTTCACCGTGTCGATGGACACGCGCACGCCGGTGGAAGAGAGCAGTTGGCGGGTTTCCTCCAGGCCTGCGGCATTCACGTCCGCCAGGGCCAGGTGGCAACCACGGGCGGCCAGTTCCACGGCCAGGGCACGGCCGATGCCGGAACCTGCGCCGGTGATGGCGGCGACCTTGTTCTCGAAGTTCTTCATGCCGGCACCTCCTCGGCGTGGCGTTGCGGTTGGACGACAGGGCTGCTCAGGGGTTTGGCCTTCAGATGATAGGCGCCGGGATCGAACTGGCTGGTCAGGGCGCGGAAGCGCCAGGTGAAGCCCGGCCACAGGGTGCAGTTGCGCCCGCTCACCGGGTGCAGGTACCAGCTCTTGCAGCCGCCGGTGTTCCACACGCTGTGGTTGAGGCCGCGCTGCAGCTTCTCGTTCCAGCGCTCCTGCACCTCTCCCTTCACTTCGACGCTCTGCAGCTCTCGGCGATCCATCAGCTTGATGGCGCCCAGCACGTAGGCGATCTGCGATTCGATCATGTAGACCATCGAGTTATGGCCCAGGCCCGTGTTTGGGCCCATGAGGAAGAACAGGTTGGGGAAACCGCGGGTCATGGTGCCCTTGTAGGCTTCGGGGCCGTTCTTCCAGGTGTCGAGCAGGTCCACGCCGTCCCGGCCGAACACCACGCCGCGCGGGATAGGGTCGTTGGCGGTGAAGCCGGTGCCGAAGATGATCGCGTCCACCTGACGCTCGCGGCCATCACTGGTGATGATGCTGCCAGCCTTGATCTCGCGGATGCCGTCGACGATCACCGAGGAGTTGGAGGCCGCCAGCGCCGGATAGTAATTGTGCGACATGAGCACGCGCTTGCAGCCGATGGTGTAGTCCGGGGTCAGCTTGCGGCGCAGGTCCGGGTCCTTGACCTGCTGGCGGATGAAGCGCTCGGCCAGCTTGCCCACCAGCTTCATCGCCCAGGGCGCGAAGGAGAAGCCCAGTACGCGGCCTTCGAGCATGCTGTAGAGGGCGCCGCGCCAGAGTTTCTGCACGGCCGGGAAGTGGCGGAAGCGCGCGCGCTCCTTCTCGCTGATGGCGCGGTCGGGCTTGGGTAGGATCCATGGCGCGGTGCGCTGGTAGAGATCGAGCTTGGCCACCAGCGGCTGGATTTCCGGGACGAACTGGATGGCCGAGGCGCCGGTGCCGATCACCGCGACGCGCTTGCCCTTGAGGTCGTAGTCATGGTCCCACTGCTGGGAGTGGAATGCCTTGCCCCGGAAGTTCTCCAGGCCCTTGAGCGCGGGTATCGAGGGAATCGACAGGGCGCCCATGCCGGAGACCACGGCCTTGGCGGTGTAGTGGTTGCCGGCGGCGTCGAACAGGTGCCAGAGCTGCTGTTCCTCGTTCCACTCGAAGCGCGCCATCTCGGTGTTGAGCAGCGTCTTGTCTTCCAGGCGGTACTTCGCCCAGCACTTCTCCAGGTACGCGCGGATTTCCGGCTGGCGGGCGAACATGCGCGTCCAGTCCGGGTTCGGCTCGAAGGAGAAGGAGTAGACGTGGGATTGCACGTCGCAGGCGCAGCCCGGGTAGTTGTTGACCCGCCAGGTGCCACCGACGCCGGCATCCTTCTCGAACAGCAGAAAGTCATTCTCGCCTTCCTGCTTCAGGCGTATCGCCATGCCCAGCCCGGAAAACCCGGTGCCGATGATGGCGACCTTGCAGTGTCTGGGGGTAGTCTTTGGTTGGGTACTCACAACCGTACTCATGGCCACGCTCCTGTTATGATTATTGCTGGCGTATACAACTGTCTACGTGATGAAATGTAGACATCTGTATACTTCAGGAACAACCAACCTTAGATGGGGTCGGGCGCCAGACACATGGAAATCGGACAGGAAGAACGGCCAGCGGAAGCTGCCGGCAAGCGCGCGCTGATCGACGCGGCGCTGCGCCTGGCAGCCAGCCGGCGCAGCCTGAGCAGCCTCGGACTGCGCGAGCTGGCGCGTGAAGCGGGGCTGAACCCGAATACCTTCTACCGGCACTTCGGTGACGTGGATGATCTGGGCCTGGCGATCATTCGTGACATCGCCACCCAGCTGCGCCAGCCGCTGCGTGACCTGCGCCGCGAGGCCGCCGAGCGCGCTCAGACGGGGGAGGGCACGGCCAGCGTGCCTTTCGGCCTGGACCTGGAGCGCGGCCAGCGGGTGACGCGGGAGACTGTGCGGTTGTTCTTCGACTTCGTGGAAGGCAACCCGCAGGCCTTCATCATTGGCGTGCGCGAGCTGCATGGGCCGTCGCCGGTACTGCGCGAAGCGTTGGCGCGAGTGATGGACGAGTTCGGTGACGACATGGCCGAGGACATCCGCCAGTTCCACCTGCTACCGGACATCGACGAGAACGAACTGAACCAGCTGTCGCGGCTGATCAGCCGGCAATTGTTCCAACAGTCGCTGGATTATCTCGAACGCCCGCCGGAGCAGCGCGGAGAAGTCTGTGCCCTGGCCGAACGACAAATCCTGTTGCTCTTCACCGGCGTCGCGGTACTGCAGACCTTCGGCATGCTGGCTAGGCTGTGATGCTTCTGTCGTCCTGTGGAGATCTGCCATGTTGCCTTTACCCCTGTTCGGCGGCTGCGCCTGCGGCGCGGTGCGCTACCGGGTGGATGCCGAGCCGGAAGAGACCGGTTACTGCCATTGCCGCATCTGCCAGAAATCCAATGCCGCGCCCGCGGTGCCCTGGGCGGTGATCCCACTGACGGGCTTTGCCTATACTGCCGGCGAACTGGGGATGTGGCGCTCAAGCTCGGACGGCGAGCGGCGCTTCTGCGTGACGTGCGGCACACCGATGGAGTTCCGCGTGCGCGACGGCGAGACGGTAGGGCTCAACACCGTGACCTTGGACGAGCCGGAGCTGATTCAGCCGCAGTGTCATGTCTGGTGTTCGTCGCAGCTGTCATGGTTCGACACGGTGGATGATCTGCCGCGCCGCCAGGAGGGCTGACGCCAGCCCCTGAAAGTGTGTAATGAAAACGCCAGGCAATGCCTGGCGTTTTCGTTCGTGCATGAAGATCAGCCGGCGAAGTCCAGTGTTTCCTTCCAGCGGGTTTCCAGCGCCTTGGTGTCATGGTCGAAGGGGTGGAAGCCGGGGCGGAAATAGTCCAGCCACGGGCGGATCAGGTTGACGAAGTAGCCGCGGCGCGGGTGCAGCAGCACGCCCAGGCCATGTTTCCAGCTGCGCCAATTGAACAGCTGGCCGTCGCGGCGCAGCAGGTTGATCTGGAAGCCGGCGATGACGCCGAGGAATATCCCGGTGGTCAGCAGCATTACAGCGGTACGGGTGAAGTAGCCGCCGTAGACCTGCTGGTAGACGTCGTAGGCCACCGCTTTGTGCTCGTTCTCCTCGACGGCGTGCCACATCCACAGCTTGTACATCTTGTCCGACTTCATCTGGCTGCTCAGGTCTTCACGCTTGAGCAACTGCTCGGCCATGGTCGCGGTGAAGTGTTCCAGGGCGCAGGTGATCGCCAGCTGGTGCTTCTTGGTGGTGACCTTGCTGATGGATTCGAGTAGCACCTTGATGCGCAGCTCCAGGGTTTCCAGGTCGATGCCGTGCTCGTCGGCATACTCGTTGTAGGCCGCGTGCTCCTTGGAGTGCATGGCTTCCTGGCCGATGAAGGCGCTGACGTCCTTCTGCAGCTGCGGATCCTGGATGCGCTCGCGCACGGCGCGCACGCTATCGACGAAGAACTTCTCGCCATAGGGGAACAACGAGGACAGGTTGTTCATGAAGTGGGTCATGAAGGGCTGCCCGTCCCACCAGTATTTCGGCGTCTCACTGAAGGTGAAATCCATGCGGCGGACCGGGAAATTGGCGCGGATCGGCGTGGTACTGGCGTTCATGACTAACTCCTTGTTGTTGTGCGGGCGCCTGGACGACGGGAGCGCGGCAAGTGGCAACTGCGGCGACCCGGGCAAGCCCTGTCGTTAGTTCGCGATGTCACCTGGGAATGTGTCATCGGTTGATGTCATGTTCGGAGTCTTGTCGGACAATCGAAAGGTCATATGTGGCCGTGGCCGGGTCGAATCAGGCCAAACGGGCTACGACCAGCCATTGGATGGGGCGTCTGCGGATGGGCGCGTGCGGGGCAGGGTGGAAATGAAAACGGGCGCAGAAGCGCCCGTTCTTTACCACAGAGGTCTGTTACTGCTCGTCGAGGGCAAAGGCAGTCAGGCTGTAAGTGGGGATCTGCGCGTCATTGAGCTTGGTCGAACCGCCCAGCTCCGGCAGGTCGATGATTGCAGCGGCCTCGAACACGCTGGCGCCCATGCGCCGCACCAGTTGGGCGGCGGCCAGCAGCGTGCCGCCGGTGGCGATCAGGTCATCGAAGATCAGCACGCTGTCACCTTCGCACAGGCTGTCGGCATGGACTTCCAGCAGGGCTTCGCCGTACTCGGTCTCGTAGGATTGGGCCAGCACGTCGGCCGGCAGTTTGCCGCGCTTGCGGAACAGCACCAGAGGCTTGTTCAGCTCGTAGGCGATGATCGAGCCGATCAGGAAGCCGCGCGCATCCATCGCGCCGATGTGGGTGAAGTCGGCCTCGACGTAGCGCTGGATGAAGCTGTCGGCAACGAAGCGTAGGGCTCGCGGCGACTGGAACAGCGGGGTGATGTCGCGGAACATGACGCCGGGCTTGGGAAAGTCGGGAACGGCACGTATCACGGACTTCAGGTCGAGTTGGTTGAGGATCATACTGGATGTGCACCTGATGCGTTTTTTGCAGAGGCCAAAGTATAACGGGCCCGCCAGTCGGCGAGCCCGTTTTCGATGACCGGAAAGTCAACCAATAGGTCAGCTTTCGTGTGGGTTCAGCTTTCCAGCTGGCCGCCGGCCAGTGCGCACAGCTCGATAGAGTCGAGGATGTGCACTTCCTTGCCTTCGGCGGCGATCAGGCCGTTCTGCTGGAAGCGGGTGAACACGCGGGAGACGGTTTCCACCGCCAGGCCCAGGTAGTTGCCGATCTCGTTGCGCGACATGGCCAGGCGGAACTGCTGGGCTGAGAAACCACGGGCGCGAAAGCGCGCAGAGAGGTTCACCAGGAAGGTGGCGATGCGCTCGTCGGCGGTCTTCTTCGACAGCAGCATCATCATCTGCTGGTCGTCGCGGATCTCGCGGCTCATCACGCGCAGCAACTGGCGGCGCAGCTGCGGCAGTTGCTCGGACAACTCGTCCAGACGTTCGAAGGGAATCTCGCAGACCGAAGTGGTTTCCAGGGCCTGGGCCGATACCGGGTAGCTCTCGGTGTCCATGCCGGACAGGCCGACCAGCTCGCTGGGCAGGTGGAAGCCGGTGATCTGCTCTTCACCGCCATCGGTGATGCTGAAGGTCTTCAGCGCGCCGGAGCGCACCGCGAAGACGGAGCCGAAGGTATCGCCCTGGCGGAACAGAAATTCGCCTTTCTTCAGCGGACGACCGCGTTTGACGATTTCATCGAGGGCGTCCATGTCGCTGTGGTTCAGCGAAAGTGGCAGGCAGAGGGGAGCCAGGCTGCAATCCTTGCAGTGCGCCTGGGGCAGGGCGCGCACTTTGATGGTTTCGGCCATGAGTGTTCCTTGAATGGGATGGCACACAAAAACCAAGGGTACCGCAGACCGCAAGTCGCGCGCCAGCTGGCGACCTGTCTGAATCGCTGGTTCCAGCGATGGGGATCAGGGTTTCGTAGGGGTTGGAGTGGTCTCGAATCCTTTCGAAAAGTGCCGGTTCAGGGCTGTTCCTACAGATTAGGACTACAGACATATCCTGTAGCAATGGGTGCGACAGTTGGCCCCGTACCGTCGGTCGCGCAGAAGGGAACCCGCGGGTCAGATGACCCGCGAGAAGCGTTGCAGGTTCTGCATCGGCAGGTAGCGATCGAACAGCATGCACAGCGAGCGCACCAGCAACCGGCCGGAAGCGTTCACATCGATACCGCGCGGGCCGAGGGTGATCAGGCCGTCGCGGGCGAAGCGTTCGAGGTCGCCCCAGATTTCCGCGAAGTAGCCGCGGAAGTCGATGTTGTAGAGGTCCTCGATGTCCTCGAAGTCCAGCTGGAAATGGCAGATCAGCTGCTGGATCACCGCGCGACGGATCAGGTCGTCCTTGTTGCAGTGCAGGCCGCGGCGGGTGGCGAGCTGGCCCTGGTCGAGGGTGTTCTGGTAGTCGACGATATCGTTACTGTTCTGGCAGTAGAGATCGCCGATCTGACTGATCGAGGAAACCCCGAGGCCCACCAGGTCGCAGTGCCCGTGGGTGGTGTAGCCCTGGAAGTTGCGCTGCAGGGTGCCGTCTTCCTGGGCCATCGCCAGTTCGTCGTCCGGCAGTGCGAAGTGGTCCATTCCGATGTAGCGGTAGCCGGCGGCTTCCAGTTGCTCGGTGGTGCGCTGCAGCATCTCCAGCTTCTGCCCGGGGGAGGGCAGGTCCTCGGCCTTGATCCGCCGCTGCGGCGGGAAGCGCTCAGGGAGGTGCGCGTAGTTGAACACGGACAATCGGTTGGGCTGCAGGGCGATAACCTGCTCGACAGTGCGTGCGAAGGTATCCGGGGTCTGCCGGGGCAGCCCGTAGATCAGGTCGATGTTGATCGAGCGGAATTGCAGCGTGCGCGCCGCATCGATGATGGCGCGGGTCTCGTCGAGGCTCTGCAGGCGGTTGATAGCCTGCTGCACGTCCAGATTGAAGTCCTGCACGCCGATGCTGGCGCGGTTGAAGCCCAGTTCGCGGAGCAGGCCCATGGTCGACCAGTCAGCCTCGCGCGGGTCAATCTCGATGCCGTAGTCGCCGAAGTCGCCCTCGACGAAGTGGAAGTGGGTGCGCAATTGCGCCATCAGTTCCCGCAGTTGGCCGGGGCTCAGGAAGGTCGGGGTACCTCCGCCGAAATGCAGCTGCTCGACTTGCTGCTGGCGACCCAGGTGACGGCTGACGATCTCGATTTCGTGGATCAGACGGGCGAGGTAGGGGGCGCTGCGGCCACGATCCTTGGTGATGACCTTGTTGCAGGCGCAGTAGTAGCAGATGTTCGCGCAGAACGGGACGTGCACGTAGAGCGAGAGCGGGCGCTGGGCCTTTTGGCTATCACGCAGCGCGTGCAGCAGGTCGAAGGGTCCGACTCCTTCGTGGAACTGCACGGCTGTGGGATAGGAGGTGTAGCGCGGGCCGGACAGATCGTATCGGCGTATCAGATCTGCGTCCCAGCGAATATTGTCTAGCATGCCGATGTTCCCCGGTGGCGAGCTTTTCCTGCGCAGTCTAGGGAGAGTCCGACAGAGGCCTGTTGACCTGTATCAAGCGGCTTTATGGTGGGGAAGATCGGCGCTGGCGTGCATGTCGTGGCCCATGATCCAGGCCTGGTGAGGGCCGGGGAGGGTCCACAGGCCGAAGAGGATCACCAGGATACCGCCAGCCATGCGCACGCTGCGCTTGCGCAGCACGGCGGTGATGCGTTCGGCGGCGAGCCCAGTGGCGAGCAGTACTGGCCAGGTGCCCAGGCCGAAGGCGAGCATCAGTAACGCGCTGTCCACCGCCGAGCCCTGGCTGGTGGCCCAGAGAAGGGTGCTGTAGACCAGGCCGCAGGGCAGCCAGCCCCAGAGTGCGCCGAGCAGCAGCGCGCGCGGCAGCGTAGCGACCGGCAGTAGGCGGCTAGCAAAGGGCTGGATGTGTTTCCACAGGCCGCGTCCCAGGGCTTCGATGCGGGTCAGGCCGCTCCACCAGCCAGCCAGATACAGGCCCATGGCGATCAGCAGCAGGCCGGCGATCACCCGCAGTGCCGAGGCGAACGGCGTACGCGCCACGGCCCAGCCCGCGAGGCCGAGCAGTAGGCCGGCGCAAGCGTAACTGAGGATGCGCCCGAGGTTGTAGGCCAGTAGTAGGCGCAGGCGTCGGCCGCGCTGCTCCGGCGGTATGGCCATCGTCAGCGCGCCCATCAGGCCGCCGCACATACCCAGGCAGTGACCGCCTCCGAGCAGGCCCAGGATCAGGGCGGACGCCAGCAAAGGCGCCAGCTCAGGCATCGCGCTTGTCCTGCTTGTGGCTGGCGTGCGAGTCGTCACCCTCGGCTTCGTCGATGCCGGCCTGGTGCTTGGGGTCTTCGTCGTCGAACAGGATGCTGTGGGCGGGCCCGTCCATGTCGTCATACTGGCCGCTGTTCACTGCCCAGAAAAAGATCGCGATGCAGATGCCGACGATTACCACGGCGACTGGAATCATGATGTAGAGAGCGGGCATTTCAACTCCGTGGCAGCGCCTGCACCGCCGGTGATGTGGCGGGCAGGGCGGTGGTCGCTGACGGGGCGCCGGCGCCCTTGGGCAACCGGGTCAGGCGCAGGGCGTTGAGCACCACGGTCAGCGAACTGATCGACATGCCCACCGCAGCCCACACGGGCGTGATCCAGCCGAGAGCGGCGAAGGGCAACATGAGCCCATTGTACAGCCCCGCCCAGACCAGGTTCTCGATGATGACCCGGCGCGTGCGGCGGGCCAGGGCGAATGCCTGCACCACGCTGTCCAGGCGGTTGGACAGCAGCACAGCGTCGGCGCTGGTTTTGGCGAGATCAGTTGCCGAGCCCATGGCGACGCTGATGTCGGCGGCGGCCAGGACCGGCACGTCGTTCACGCCGTCGCCCAGCATCAGTACGCGGCGACCTTCCTGATGCAGCTGCCGCAGCACTTCGAGCTTGTCGTCCGGGCGCAGGCCGCCGCGGCAGTCGTCGATGCGCAGTTCCGCGGCCACGCGGCCGACCATGGGCGAACTGTCGCCGGACAACAGCAGGGTGCGCCAGCCGCGGGCGCGGCAGGCTTCGAGCAGGTCGGCGGCGTCGTCGCGGATGCGGTCGTCCAGCACCAGCCAGGCCAATGCTCCCCTTTCATCGCCCAGCAGCAGCCACTGACCGGGCTCTTGCGGGTGCAGTAGCGCTTCGCTGTTGCTCAGGGCGCAGACGAACGAGGGCTCGCCGATGCGCAGGCGGTGCTCGCCCACAAGGCCTTCCAGGCCCAGGCCGGGATGGCTCTCGACATTCTCGGCAGGCTGCGGTGCGCGGCCGAAGGCGCGGGCGATGGGGTGTTCGGAGCGGTTCTCCAGCGCGGCGGCCAGGGCCAGGCAGGCATCACTGTTCAGTGCGCCCAGCGGCCGGACCGCGCGGAGCGTCAGGCGGCCTTCGGTGAGGGTGCCGGTCTTGTCGAAGATCACCGTGTCGATGTGGTTCAGCCCTTCCAGCACGTGGCCGCGGGTCACCAGCAGGCCGAGCTTGTGCAGGCTGCCGGTGGCGGCGGTCAGCGCGGTCGGCGTGGCCAGGGACAGTGCGCAGGGGCAGGTCGCCACCAGCATCGCCAGGACCACCCAGAAGGCGCGGGAAGCGTCGTGCTGCCACCAGAACAGGCCGACGACGGCGGCGAGCACCAACAGGGCGATGAGGAACCATTGCGCGGCCTTGTCGGCCAGCTCGGCGAGGCGCGGTTTGTCCGACTGGGCGCGTTCCAGCAGGCGGACGATGGCGGACAGCCGGCTGTCGCCACCCAGTGCCTTGACCTGCACGGTCAGCGGACCTTCGACGTTGAGGGTGCCGCCGGTGACGCTGTCGCCGCTCTGGCGCGCCTGCGGCAGGTATTCGCCGGTGAGCAGGGATTCATCGACGCTGGACTGGCCCTCGAGGATCAGGCCGTCGGCAGGGATCACCGCGCCGGGTTGCACCAGAACGCGGTCGTCGATCTTCAATTCGCTGAGCAGTACGCGGCTGCTCTGGCCGCTGTCATCCAGGCGCAGGCAGGACGCCGGCAGCAGGTTGACCAGTTGCGCGGTGGCTGCCGCGGTGCGCTCGCGGGCACGACGTTCGAGGTAGCGGCCGGCGAGCAGGAACAGGGCGAACATGCCGACGGCATCGAAGTACAGGTCGCCATGGCCGGTGACGGCGGTCCAGATGCCAGCCAGGTAGGCGCCGCCGATGGCCAGGGACACTGAGACATCCATGGTCAGGTGGCGGGTGCGCAGGTCGCGTACGGCACCGCGGAAGAACGGCTGGCAGGAGTAGAAGACGATGGGCGTGGTGAGGAACATCGCCACCCAGCGCAGGATTTCGTGCAACTCGGGGCTCAGGTCGATGTTGAATTCCGGCCAAGTGGCCATGGTCGCCATCATTGCCTGGAACCACAGCAGGCCGGCGACGCCCAGTTGGCGCAGGGACTTGCGGTTTTCCTGGTGCAACTGCTCGGCGGCGCGGTCCGGTTGGAACGGGTGGGCGGCGTAGCCGATCCTGCGCAGTTCGGCGAGCAGTTCGCTCAGCGGAAGCTCGCTGTCGGACCAGCGCACATGCAGGCGATGGTTGGACAGGTTGAGGCCGGCCTCGGCGACGGCAGGCAGGCCCTTGAGGTGCTTTTCGATCAGCCAGCCGCAGGCGGCGCAGCTGATGCCTTCCATGATCAGGGTGGTCTCGGCCAGTTCGCCCATGTGCTGGACGAAGGGCTGCTGCACGTCGGGGCGGTCGAACAGCTTCAGCTCATCGGCGAGCTGTTCGGGTAGGGCATCAGGGTTGGGCGCGGCTTCAGTGCGGTGGCGGTAATAGCCTTCCAGGCCGCCGGCGACGATGGCCTCGGCCACGGCCTGGCAGCCGGGGCAGCAGAATTCGCGGGGCTCGCCCAGGACGGGCGCAACGAAACGGCTGCCGGGTGGAACCGGCAGCGCGCAGTGGTAACAGAGCAGCGCGGCGCTCATGGGCGCTCGGCTTCATCTCCGCTGAGGGGCTCGTCGCCGAGGTCGAAGGAGCCGCCGGGGGCGACTTTCTCTTCCTCGAACAGACGCCAGGTCTTGCCGTTCTCTTCGCCGAGCAGCTCGACGAAACGGCGACCTTTTACGGCGGAGTCGAGGCTGGCGGTGTAGCGGCCCGGCTCGGCGGGGCTGGCGCGCAGCACGAGGTGCTTGTCCTGCGATTCCAGGGTGGGGGAGAGCAGGTTCAGGGTGAGCGTGGTCGGACGGCTGTCGCCGGTTAGGCGCAGGTCCACTTCGCCGGTCAGCTCGTCGAAGCTGAGCTTGGCGCGCAGCTTGAGTTCCTGGGCCAGGTGCTCGCGGTCGAGGGAGCGGTTGATGCCCTTGCCGGCCTCGTAATAGTTGTCGCTGACCAGGGAGTCCTGATTATTCACGGCGATGTTGACCATCGTCAGGCTGAGGGCGATAGAGGTAGCCAGCATGGCGATGATGATCCACGGCCAGAGGTGCTTGTACCAGGGTTCCACGGGCGTTTTCATGGCCGATTGCATGGTTTTTTTCTCTCGCTGGCAGTGCCGCAGGGGCGCTGCCCGGTGAAGGGGCGGGCGAAATTCTACGTGCTTCGTTCGGTACTGGCACCCCATGCGCAACATGGGGTGCCAATTAGTTCAGCGTTGGTTCAACGAACGCGCGGGCCGATGAAGCGGCTGGTGGATTCCTTGCTGATGGACGGGTCGTCCACCGACTGGATGGTGAAGCTGATCTCGTTGGTGGTGGAGGGCAGCTTCTCCGGATCGATGGACAGTTCCACCGGCATGGTGAAGATGTCCCCGGCGGCAACCGAGATTTCCTTCTTGCCTTCCAGGATCAGGCCGTCCATGCCCTTGGCGCTGAGCACGTAGGTATGGTCCTTCTGGTCCTTGTTCATGACCTTCAGGCTGTACACGTTCTCGATGCGGCCTTCTGCGTTCTCGCGGTAGAGCACGCGGTCCTTGCTGACGTCGAAGCCGACCAGCGGGCGCAGGATGATGGCCGTGATCAGCAGGCCGATCATGATGCACAGGGCGATGGCGTAACCGATCAGGCGCGGGCGCACCAGATGGGTCTTCTGCCCGGACAGGTTGTGTTCGGTGGTGTAGCTGATCAGGCCGCGCGGATAGTTCATCTTGTCCATGATGCTGTCGCAGGCGTCGATGCACGCAGCGCAGCCGATGCACTCGATCTGCAGGCCGTCGCGGATATCGATGCCGGTCGGGCACACCTGTACGCACATGGTGCAGTCGATGCAGTCGCCCAGGCCCTGGGCCTTGTAGTCGACGGTTTTCTTGCGCGGGCCGCGTTTCTCGCCACGACGCGGGTCATAGGAGACGATCAGGGTGTCCTTGTCGAACATCACGCTCTGGAAGCGCGCGTAGGGGCACATGTAGATGCACACCTGCTCACGCAGCCAGCCGGCGTTGCCGTAGGTGGCGAGGGTGAAGAAGCCGACCCAGAAGTAGGCCCAGCCGTCTGCCTGGCCGGTTACCAGATCGCTCAACAGCTCGCGCATTGGGGCGAAGTAGCCTACGAAGGTCAGGCCGGTCACCAGGCCGATCAGCAGCCAGAGGCTGTGCTTGGCGATCTTGCGCAGCAGCTTGTTGCTGCTGAAGCCCGCCTTGTCGAGCTTCATGCGCTGGTTGCGGTCACCCTCGGTGACTTTCTCGCACCACATGAAGATCCAGGTCCATACGCTCTGCGGGCAGGTGTAGCCGCACCAGACGCGGCCGGCGAACACGGTGATGAAGAACAGGCCGAAGGCGCTGATGATCAACAGGCCCGAGAGAAGGATGAAGTCCTGCGGCCAGAAGGTCGCGCCGAAGATGTAGAACTTGCGCTCGGGCAGGTCCCAGAGAACCGCCTGGCGACCGTTCCAGGTCAGCCACACGGTGCCGAAATAGAGGAGGAAGAGGAGGGCGCCCCCGGCCATGCGGAGGTTGCGGAAGAACCCGGTAAAGGCTCGGGTGTAGATCTTTTCCCGGGAGGCATAAAGGTCGACGCTTTCACCCTTGCCCTTGGTGGGCGGAGTGACGTCCTGGACCGGAATCTGTTTGCTCATCAGTGCATTCCACGGCAGCGGGAGGGCGCCCTGTCGATACATGCCGAAAGGGTCAGAAATATGCTTGCACGCCTAACAATGATACGGCGTGGTGGGTGTTGCAACCGTGCGACAGTTGGTCGCGCAAGGAATTATGGACCCAGAAATAGAGCGGCGCCGGTGTAGAAACCGGCGCCGCTGGGTGTCGCTATGGGTGTAGGAAAGAGAGGCTTATTCGGCGCTCTTCTCACCTTCGCCATGGGACAGGCTATACACGTAGGCAGCGAGTAGATGAACCTGGTCTTTGCCCAGACGCTCCAGCTGAGCCGGCATCTGGCCCTGACGGCCGTAGCGGATGGTCTGCTGCAGCTGAGCGAAGCTCGAGCCGTAGATGAACGCAGCCGGGTGGGTCAGGTTCGGCGCGCCCATGGCGGCGGTGCCTTTGCCTTCGGCGCCGTGGCAAGCCACGCAGTTGGTAGAGAAGATCTTCTGGCCATTGGCGACCTGTTCGTCAGTCACGCCTTCGGGCAGCTTGCGGCCGTCCAGCTTGGTGGTGACGAAGGCAGCGACGTCGTGGACACCCTGGTCGCCGATGACTTCGCCCCAGGCCGGCATGGCCGCGTGGCGACCGCCTTCGATGGTGGCGATGATGTCCTTCGGCTCGCCGCCCCAACGCCAGTCGGCGTCGGTGAGGTTCGGGAAGCCGTGGGCACCCTTGGCGTCGGAACCGTGGCAGACGGAGCAGTTGGAAGCGAACAGGCGGTTACCCATTTTCAGGGCCTGCTCGTCCTTGGCCACTTCCTCGATCGGCATGGCGCCGAACTTGGCGTACAGCGGGCCGTACTTCTCATCGGCCTTGGCCATTTCCTTTTCCCACTGGTGTACACCGGTCCAGCCTTGTTCGCCGTTGGCGAATTCGGCCTTGTCCTGGTAGCCCGGGAGCAGGCCCTTCCAGTTGCCCAGCCCCGGGTACAGGACCAGGTAGCCGAGGGCGAAGATGAAGGTGGCCACGAACAGCATGAACCACCACTTCGGCAGCGGGTTGTCGTACTCCTCAATGCCATCGAAGGCATGGCCGACGGTTTCATCGGTGGCTTCGTTGCGCTGACCGCGACGGGTGGCGAACAGCAGCCACGCCAGGGCGAAGATGGTGCCCAGGGTAAGTACGGTGACGTACAGACTCCAGAAGGTTGTCATTCTTTGTTGCTCCTAGAAGCTTGCTCTTGCTCGACGTGCTTTTTGGCGACCGGGTCATCCGCGAAGGGCAGCAGGGCGTCTTCGTCGAAGCGCTCCTTGCGTTTGCCGCCATAGGCCCAGAGCAGGACGCCGACGAAGGCGACCATCACTACTACAGTGCCGATACCGCGAATGGTCCCGATATCCATCACTGTCACCGTTTGCTCTTGATGATGGTGCCGAGGCCTTGCAGGTAGGCGACGACAGCGTCCATCTCGGTCTTGCCTTTGACGGCATCACGGGCACCGGCGATGTCTTCGTCGGTGTAAGGCACGCCCAGAGTGCGCAGGGCTTCCATTTTCTTCGCCGTGTCCTTGCCGTCGAGCTTGTTCTCCACCAGCCAGGGGTAGGAGGGCATCTTCGATTCCGGCACTACGTTGCGCGGGTTGTACAGGTGCGCGCGGTGCCAATCGTCCGAGTAGCGGCCGCCGACGCGGGCCAGGTCCGGGCCGGTACGCTTGGAACCCCACAGGAACGGGTGATCCCAGACACTTTCGCCGGCGACGGAGTAATGGCCGTAGCGCTCGGTTTCGGCGCGGAACGGACGGACCATCTGCGAGTGGCAGCCTACGCAGCCTTCGCGGATGTAGATGTCACGGCCTTCGAGTTCCAGCGCGGTGCGCGGCTTCATGCCTTCGACCGGCTTGTTGGTCACGTCCTGGAAGAACAGCGGAACGATCTGGGTCAGACCGCCGATGCTCACCGCAATGACCATGAAGAAGGCCAGAAGGCCGATGTTCTTCTCGACTACTTCGTGCTTCATCAGTGAGCTCCTACAGCGGGGATCTGGGCAGCGGCATCGGCGTCAGCCTGTTTGAAACCGCGCACAGTACGGAAGGTGTTGTAGGCCATCAGCAGCATGCCGGAGGCGAAGAAGGCGCCGCCCAGCGCACGGACGATGAAGCCCGGGTGGCTGGCCTGCAGGGCTTCCACGAAGGAGTAGGTGAGGGTGCCGTCGGCGTTGATCGCGCGCCACATCAGGCCCTGGGTGATGCCGTTGACCCACATCGAGGCGATGTACAGCACAGTACCGATGGTAGCCAGCCAGAAGTGGGCGTTGATCAGACCAACACTGTGCATCTGCTCGCGGCCGAAGACCTTCGGAATCAGGTGGTACAGGGAGCCGATGGAGATCATCGCAACCCAGCCCAGAGCGCCGGCGTGCACGTGGCCGATGGTCCAGTCGGTGTAGTGCGACAGGGAGTTGACGGTCTTGATGGCCATCATCGGGCCTTCGAAGGTGGACATGCCGTAGAAGGCGAGGGAGACCACCAGGAAGCGCAGGATCGGATCGGTGCGCAGCTTATGCCAGGCGCCCGACAGGGTCATCATGCCGTTGATCATGCCACCCCAGCTAGGAGCCAGCAGGATCAGGGACATCACCATGCCCAGGGACTGGGCCCAGTCCGGCAGAGCGGTGTAGTGCAGGTGGTGCGGACCGGCCCAGATGTACAGGGTGATCAGCGCCCAGAAGTGCACGATGGACAGGCGATAGGAGTAGATCGGACGCTCGGCCTGCTTCGGAACGAAGTAGTACATCATGCCGAGGAAGCCAGTAGTCAGGAAGAAGCCCACGGCGTTGTGGCCGTACCACCACTGGATCATCGCGTCGGTGGCGCCGGCGTAGACCGAGTAGGACTTGAACCAGGTGACCGGCAGTTCCGCGCTGTTGACGATGTGCAGCATGGCGGTGACGAGGATGAACGCGCCGTAGAACCAGTTGCCCACGTAGATGTGCTTGGTCTTGCGCTTCATCACAGTGCCGAAGAACACCAGTGCGTAGGTGACCCAGACGATGGCCAGCAGGATGTCGATCGGCCATTCCAGCTCGGCGTACTCCTTGGAGGAGGTGTAGCCCAGCGGCAGGGTGATGCCGGCCAGCACGATTACCGCTTGCCAACCCCAGAAGGTGAAGGCTGCGAGGCTGTCAGAGACCAGGCGGGTCTGACAGGTGCGCTGTACGACGTAGTAGGAAGTTGCGAAGAGAGCACAGCCGCCGAAGGCGAAGATCACCAGGTTGGTGTGCAGCGGACGCAGGCGCCCGAAACTGGTCCAGGGAAGGTCCAGGTTCAACTGGGGCCAAACCAACTGTGAGGCGATGTAAACACCCACCCCCATTCCAAGTATCCCCCAGACCACCGTCATGATGGCGAACTGGCGGACGACCTTATAGTTATAAGCAGTCGGACTGATTGCTGTGCTCATTCTAAGGTTCCACGGTTTTTGGATTTTATGGACAAAAAACGGCGGCAAGTATGGAGAAAGCAGGTGGCCATTGCAACGCGCCAGGCCTTGGCGCGGTGCCGGTTCGACGCCTGCTCCGAAGCGCTTTGCGCCGCTGTTTGCGCCTGTTTCGGGTCGCACGTACCAACCTGGAAAGTGGGTCAGGTTAGTCGTATTGCAGGTTTGCGAATGGAATCCAGCTTAGACGTGAACCGGAAGGGTGTGAAGAAAGGAGATAGAGAGGGTGCGACACTTCGTCGCGATATTGCGGAGGTAAGAAACTCGCGCCCGTTTTAAGGGGCGCGAGTTGGGGGCGAGGAGTTTACTTCGCCTGGCCGGAAATGTTGTAGATGTAACCGGCGAGAATGTGCACTTTGTCTTTGCCCAGGTATTGCTCCTGCGCCGGCATCTGGCCCTGGCGGCCGTGACGGATGGTCTGCTGCAGTTGCGCGTAGCTGGAACCGTAGATGAAGGCGCCCGGGTGGGTCAGGTCAGGCGCGCCCATGATCGGGTTGCCCTTGCCTTCTGGACCGTGGCATGCGACGCAGGTGGTGGCGAACAGCTTGCCGCCGTTGTCGACATTCTCGGCGGTCACGCCCTCGGGCAGCTTGCGGCCGTCCAGTTGAGCGGTGACGAAGGCAGCTACGTCCTGCACGCCTTTCTCGCCCAGCACTTCGCCCCAGGCCGGCATGGCAGCGTGACGGCCACCCATGATGGTGGTTTCGATGTCCTGGGCGGTGCCGCCCCAGCGCCAGTCGCTGTCGGTCAGGTTCGGGAAGCCCTGGGCGCCCTTGGCGTCCGAGCCATGGCAGATGGAGCAGTAGGTGGCGAAGAGGCGCTCGCCCATTTTCATGGCTTGCGGGTCTTTCGCGACGTCTTCCACGGACATGGCGGAGTATTTGGCGAAGATCGGCCCATACTTCTCCTTGGCCAGCGCTTCTTCCCGCTCCCACTGCTTGTCCTGCGTCCAGCCACCCTCGTAGCCCGGCAGGATGCCCTTCCAGGTGCCCAGGCCTGGGTAGAGGACCAGGTAGCCGGCGGCGAACACGATGGTGCCGACGAACAGCAGGAACCACCACTTGGGCAGCGGGTTGTCGTATTCCTCGATGCCATCGAAGGCATGGCCCATGGTCTGGTCGGTGGTGTTCGAGGACTGCCCGCTGCGGGTGGCGAATACCAGCCACAGCAGGGCGATCAGCGAGCCGACTGTTAGAACGGTGATGTACAGACTCCAGAAGGTAGTCATGCGTTGTTGCTCCTAGAAGCTTGCTCTTGCTCAGCGTGACGCTTGGCTGCCGGGTCATCCGCGAAGGGCAGTAGCGCGTCTTCGTCGAAGCGCTCCTTGCGTTTGCCGCCGTAAGCCCAGAGCAGTACGCCGACGAAGGCCACCATCACGATGACGGTGCCGAGGCCGCGAATGGTCCCGATATCCATGCTGTCACCGCTTGTTCTTGATGGAGGTGCCGAGGACCTGCAGGTACGCGACTACCGCGTCCATTTCGGTCTTGCCCTTGACGGAATCGCTGGCGCCAGCGATGTCGTCGTCCGTGTAGGGCACGCCCATGACACGCATCACTTCCAGTTTTTTCGCCGTGTCCTTGCCGTCGAGCTTGTTCTCGACCAGCCAGGGGTAGGCGGGCATCTTCGATTCCGGCACGACGTTGCGCGGGTTGTAGAGGTGCGCGCGGTGCCAGTCGTCCGAGTAGCGGCCGCCGACCCGGGCCAGGTCCGGACCGGTACGCTTGGAGCCCCACAGGAACGGGTGGTCCCAGACGCTTTCGCCGGCGACGGAGTAGTGGCCGTAGCGCTCGGTCTCGGCGCGGAACGGACGGATCATCTGCGAGTGGCAGCCCACGCAACCTTCGCGGATGTACACGTCACGACCTTCCAGTTGCAGGGCGGTGTAGGGCTTCATGCCTTCCACCGGGGTGTTGGTGACGTCCTGGAAGAACAGCGGGACGATCTGGGTCAGGCCGCCGATGCTGACGGCCACGGCCATGCACAGGGCCAGCAGGCCGACGTTTTTCTCAAGTACTTCGTGTTTCATGTCGGTATCCTCAGGCCATCTGCGCCGCGGCTTGCATTTCAGCCGGCTTGGCGGCGGCGACGGTGCGCCAGACGTTGTAGGCCATGACCAGCATGCCCAGCAGGAAGATGGCACCACCGATCATCCGCACGATGAAGCCGGGGTGGCCGGCGGCCAGGGCTTCGACGAAGGAGTAGGTGAGGGTGCCGTCGGAGTTCACTGCGCGCCACATCAGGCCCTGGGTGATGCCGTTGACCCACATCGAGGCGATGTACAGCACAGTGCCGATGGTGGCCAGCCAGAAGTGGGTATTGATCAGGCCCACGCTGTGCATCTGCTCGCGGCCGAAGACCTTCGGGATCAGGTGATACAGCGAGCCGATGGAAACCATGGCGACCCAGCCCAGTGCGCCGGCATGTACGTGGCCGATGGTCCAGTCGGTGTAGTGGGAGAGGGCGTTGACGGTCTTGATTGCCATCATCGGGCCTTCGAAGGTGGACATGCCGTAGAAGGCCAGGGAAACCACCAGGAAGCGCAGGATCGGGTCGGTGCGCAGCTTATGCCAGGCGCCGGAGAGGGTCATCATGCCGTTGATCATGCCGCCCCAGCTCGGAGCCAGGAGGATCAGGGACATCACCATGCCCAGCGATTGCGCCCAGTCCGGCAGCGCGGTGTAGTGCAGGTGGTGCGGACCAGCCCAGATGTAGACGGCGATCAGTGCCCAGAAGTGCACGATGGACAGGCGGTAGGAGTAGACCGGGCGCTCGGCCTGTTTCGGAACGAAGTAGTACATCATCCCCAGGAAGCCGGCGGTCAGGAAGAAGCCCACGGCGTTGTGGCCGTACCACCACTGGATCATGGCGTCGGTGGCGCCCGAGTACAGCGAGTAGGACTTGGTCAGGCTGACCGGGATTTCCAGGTTATTGACCACGTGCAGAATCGCCACGGTCAGGATGAAGGCACCGAAGAACCAGTTGCCCACATAGATGTGCTTGGTCTTGCGCTTCATCAGCGTGCCGAAGAAGACGATGGCGTAGGAAACCCAGACGATGGTGATCAGGATGTCGATCGGCCATTCCAGCTCGGCGTACTCCTTGGAGGAGGTGTAGCCCAGCGGCAGGGTGATGGCGGCGCACAGGATCACCAGCTGCCAACCCCAGAAGGTGAAGGAAGCGAGCGGCCCCGCGAACAGGCGGGTCTGGCAGGTACGCTGCACCGAGTAGTAGCTGGTGGCGAACAGTGCGCAGCCGCCGAAGGCGAAGATCACCGCGTTGGTGTGCAGCGGACGCAGGCGGCCGAAGCTCGTCCACGGTAAGCCGAGGTTAAGGTCCGGCCACACCAATTGCGCGGCGATCAGGACACCGACGGCCATGCCGACGATCCCCCACACCACTGTCATAATGGCGAACTGGCGGACCACCTTATAGTTATAAGCGGTCTGATTGGTTGTGCTCATTTATGGGCTTCCATCCACGGTTATGGGCTATGCCCATCCCGGCAAGGTTTTTTACGGCTTACGGCGTATGCCGCCCCTCCCCCTTGGGATAGGTACTAATTCGGAATTAGCGGAGTGAAGGATGGATAAAGGCACCTCCCGGAATATTGATTCGGATCAATTGGCACCTGAGACCCCTGTCGCGGGCGCCTGCGGTCCTTTGTCGCTGCTCCGGAACCCGGCACGTGGCGAGCTGTCGGCGACGCTGGTTCTGGCGCACGGAGCGGGTGCGCCGATGGACATTCCGTTCATGGACGACATCGCTGCGCGCCTGGCCGAAAGGGGTATCTCAGTGGTGCGCTTCGAGTTCCCCTATATGGCTATGCGCCGACAGGACGGAAAGCGCCGCCCGCCGAACCCGCAGAAGCAGTTGCTCGAGTGCTGGCGGCAGGTTTACGCGCAGGTCCGCGCTGAGGTATCGGGCCAGCTGGTCATCGGCGGAAAGTCCATGGGCGGGCGGATAGCCAGCCTGCTGGCGGACGAGTTGGGCGCCGACGCGCTGGTCTGTCTCGGCTACCCGTTCTATGCCGCCGGCAAGCCTGAGAAGCCGCGCGTTGCCCATCTCGCTGAGCTGAAGACGCCGACGCTGATCGTGCAGGGCGAGCGTGATGCGCTGGGAGATCGCCCCACGGTCGAGAGCTACTCGCTGTCGCCAGCGATCCAATTGCAGTGGCTGGCCGCTGCCGACCACGACCTCAAGCCGCTCAAGGCCTCCGGGCTGACCCACGAGCAACATCTGGAAAGCACAGCCGCCAGGATCGAAGCTTTTCTATTGCGCTAATCGGTCCTTAATGCAGGAGTTCCTATCCTCGCCAGCGTCGGCTCCCCGGAGTCGACGCCCCGCTTCCAGAGGACAGGCTGAACGCTGCCATGAACCCCGATTACGCTGAACGCATTGCCACCCAATCCTTCCGATACGCCCCCGGCGCCGCGCACAGCCTGTTGCTGACTGGCGCGACCGGCTTTCTCGGCGGCTCCGTTGCTGCCCACCTGATCGCGGACGGCCACGGTCCAGCGTTGCTGTTTCTCGTCCGAGCAGAAACTTCGGAGCAGGGCCTGGAGCGGTTGCGTGACAACCTGCGCCTGCATTGCGTGCCGGAGACTGCGCTGAAGGGCCTTCAAGAGGACCAGATTCTCTGCGGCGACCTGCTGGACACTGCGTGGATGCAGGACGAGCGCGCCCGCCTGATGCGCGTGGAGCAGGTGATCAACTGCGCGGCGGTGGCTTCGTTCTCGAAGAACCCGAGCATCTGGCCGGTAAACGTCGAGGGCACCTTCGCGTTTGCCCGCCTGCTCAGCCAGTCGCGCAACCTCAAGCGCTTCCTTCACGTGGGCACGGCCATGTGCTGCGGACCGCAGCGCGAGTCGCCGGTGCGCGAGTCCTGGGACTTCCCCGACACTGAAGAGCAACTGGTGGACTACACCGCCTCCAAGGCCGAGATCGAGCGACGCATGCGCGAAGAGCTACCGTCGTTGCCGCTGGTGGTCGCGCGCCCCTCCATTGTGGTTGGGCACCGCGAACTGGGCTGCCGTGCGTCGGGGAGCATTTTCTGGGTGTTCCGCATGGGCTTCGCCTTGGAGAGCTTCACCTGCGACCTGGATGAGCAGATCGACGTGATCCCGGTGGACTACTGCGCCGAAGCGCTGGTGGCTCTGGCGCTCAAGCCGACGCTGAGCCACAGTCTCTATCACATCTCCGCCGGCCACGGTTCGGCGTGCACCTTCGGCGAGATTGATCGCGCCTATGCCGACGCGCGTGGCGAGCAACCCGTGGGGGCTCGCTACCGCAAGGTCAGCAGCGAGGATCTGCGCGAACTGGCCGGCAGCTTCGAGAGCCGCATCGGCAAGGCCAACCCGCGCCTGGTGCTGCGGGCGTTACGCCTTTACAGCGGCTTCGCCGACCTCAACTACCTGTTCGATAACCAGCGTCTGCTGGATGAAGGCATTGCCGCACCACCGCGCTTCACCGACTACGTGGACGTGTGCGTGCATTCCTCGCGGGATGTCAGCATCCCGGCTCAGATGCAGTGGGATTTCAAGTGACTCGCTAGAACGCTGCGTTCCTTGACCTTGTAGGAGCGAGCTTGCTCGCGGACGAACGGGCCGGCAGTTCCGGTGGGGAGGGGATCGCGAGCAAGCTCGCTCCTACAGCTAGTCTCTGGATCAGAGCGTAGGGCGCATACCCCGGAACGGGTTATCCGCCGCAATGGCGGATAACGCCTGGGGCGTAATTCGCCCGACGGTCCTAGGTGAGCTTTGGCCCTAGCGGTTGAAGCGCTCCACCAGCGAGTACTGCCTTTGCGCGGTCTGTGTCAGCTCTTCGCTGAGCAGGGCGGTGCGCTGCGCCTCGCCGGATGTCTGGTCGGCGAGATTGGCGATGGTGCTGATGTTGCGATTGATCTCCTCGGCGACGGCGCTCTGTTCCTCCGCCGCGGCGGCGATCTGGGTGGCCATTTCGGTGATGTTGGCCACCGCATCGCTGATCCCCACCAGCGCGTTGTCCGCCTGCAGCACGCGCTCCACGCCTTCGTCGGCCTGGCGGCGGCCGGAGTCCATGGCGCGCACCGCCTCGGTGGCGGTATTCTGCAGGTTGGCGATGAGCTGGTGAATCTGCCCGGTGGACTCGGCAGTGCGCTGGGCCAGGGAGCGGACTTCATCGGCGACCACGGCGAAACCGCGGCCCATCTCGCCGGCACGGGCGGCTTCGATGGCGGCGTTGAGCGCCAGCAGGTTGGTCTGGTCGGCGATGCCCTTGATCACGTCCACCACGCCACCGATCTGCTCGCTGTCGCGGGCCAGTTGGCTGACGGCTTCACCGGTTTCGCCCACGGAGCTGGAAAGACGCTGCATGGCCTCGCGCGTCTCGGCGGCGATCTGTCGGCCTTCGGTGGTCAGGTTGTTGGCCTGGCGAGTGGCATCGGCGGTGCGCTGCACGTTGTCGGCCACTTCCTGAGTGGTGGCGGCCATCTGGTTGACGGCGGTGGCCACCTGCTCGGTTTCCTGGCGCTGGCGGTCCAGCCCGGCGGAACTGTGGTGGGCCAGGGAATCCGCTTCGCGGGCCTGCTCGGTGAGGGTTTCGGCGGTGTCCTGCAGACGGGTCAGGCAGGTCTTCAGCCTTGCTTCCTGGCTGAGGATCGACATTTCCAGGCGTGCCTGGGCGCCGCGGCTGTCGGTGTACATCTGTGCGATCAGCGGGTCGGAGGTAGTCTGCTCGGCCAGGCGCAGCAGGCGCTTCAGCCCGCGTTGCTGCCAGCCCAGGCCGGCGAGGCCCAGCGGGATCGAGAGCAGGGCGGCCAGCAGGAAACCCCAGTGAGAGTTCAGCCAGGCGCCGATGAGGAAGCCGATCTGGCCGATCAGGATGAACGGGAGCCAGTCCAGCAGCACCGGCAGCCAGCGGTCGCGGGTGGGAATGGCCGATTTACCGGCATTGATGCGCGCATACAGCGCTTCGGCGCGGCGTACCTGTTCGGCGCTGGGCTTCACCCGCACCGACTCGTAGCCGACGATCTCGTTGTGCTCGTACATCGGCGTGACGTAGGCGCTGACCCAGTAATGATCGCCGTTCTTGCAGCGATTCTTGACGATGCCCATCCAGGGGCGGCCTTTCTTCAGGGTCGCCCACATGTGTGCAAACACCGCCGGCGGCACGTCCGGGTGGCGCACCAGGTTGTGCGCCGCGCCCACCAGCTCCTCGCGTGAGAAACCGCTGATGGCGCTGAAGGCATCGTTGACGTAGCTGATGACACCGCGGGCGTTGGTCGTGGAGATCAGCCGCTGTTCGGCAGGGAAGGTGCGTTCACGCTGGGTGATCGGCTGGTTGTTGCGCATCAGGCTGGGGTCTCGGAGAAAGGCGAATTGGCACGTCTGTCCAGCTTATCGGCCGCCGGCTCTAAAATTTGATGGCAATCACAGGAAAATGTCAGAAGAGTGACGCCGAGAGAATGACGATAGCGTATCGCCACCGGTCACGGAAATGAAACAAAAGAAGGAGGCGGCGGCCCGTTGCAGGCCGCCGCACCGCTCTAGATCAGGCTGCGCAGCACGTAGTGGAGGATGCCGCCGGCCTTGAAGTACTCGACTTCGTTCTGGGTATCGATACGGCAGAGCACCTCGAAGCTGTCCTGACTGCCGTTCTCCCGCTTCACCGTCACCTTGAGGGTCATGTGCGGCTTCAGCTCGCCGGACAGTCCGCTGATGCTCAGCACTTCCTTGCCGGTCAGCTTGAGCGCCTTGCGGTCCTGGCCGTCCCTGAACTGCAGTGGCAGCACGCCCATGCCCACCAGATTGGAGCGGTGGATGCGCTCGAAGCTCTCGGCGATCACTGCTTTGACCCCCAGCAGGTTGGTGCCCTTGGCCGCCCAGTCGCGGGACGAGCCGGTGCCGTATTCCTTGCCGGCGACGATCACCAGCGGGGTGCCGTCCTGCTGGTAACGCATGGCGGCGTCGTAGATCGCCAGCTTGTCGCCGGTGGGAACGTAGAGCGTGTTGCCGCCTTCCTCGCCGCCGAGCATCTCGTTCTTGATGCGGATGTTGGCGAAGGTGCCGCGCATCATCACCTCATGGTTCCCACGGCGCGAGCCGTAGGAGTTGAAGTCGGCGTAAGCCACGCCGTGCTCGCTGAGGTAGCGGCCGGCGGGGCTGTCCTTCTTGATGTTGCCGGCGGGGGAGATGTGGTCAGTGGTCACCGAGTCGCCCAGTACCGCGAGGATGTTGGCGCCCTGGATATCCGCGACTTTCGGTGGCGCCTCGGCGATGTGCTCGAAGAACGGCGGATGCTGGATGTAGGTGGAATCGTCCTGCCAGGTGTATGTCTGGGCGTCCGGCACCTGGATCGCACGCCATTTCTCATCGCCCTGAAAGACTTCGGCGTACTCCTTGTGGAACATCGCCGTGTCGACCTTCTGTACGGCGTCGGCAATTTCCTTCTGGGTCGGCCAGATGTCCTTCAGATAGACCGGTTGGCCATCCTTGCCGGTGCCCAGTGGGTCTTTCGTCAGGTCGGTGCGTACGCTGCCGGCCAGTGCATAGGCGACCACCAGCGGCGGCGAGGCCAGCCAGTTGGTCTTCACCAGCGGATGAACGCGGCCCTCGAAGTTGCGGTTGCCGGAGAGCACCGAGGCGACGGTCAGGTCCGCCTGCTGCACGGCCTTCTCGATGGGGTCGAGCAGCGGGCCGGAGTTGCCGATGCAGGTGGTGCAGCCGTAGCCGACCAGATCGAAGCCCAGCTCGTCGAGATAACGGGTCAGGCCGGCGGCGTGGAAGTACTCGGTGACCACCTTGGAGCCGGGAGCCAGGGAGCTCTTCACCCAGGGCTTGCGCTGCAGGCCTTTCTCCAGCGCCTTCTTCGCCAGCAGGCCGGCGGCCATCATCACGCTGGGGTTGGAAGTGTTGGTGCAGGAGGTGATGGCGGCAATCACCACGGCGCCGTTCTTCAGCCGATAGGTGTGGCCGTCGTGCTGGTAGTCGGCCTCGCCGGTCTGGGCTGCCGCGCCCACGGCGGCGCCACCACCACCCTCGCTGAGCAGGCGGCCTTCCTCGGTGGAGGCGGGTTTGATCTGCAGGCCGAGGAAGTCATCGAAGGCCTGGCTGACATGGCCGAGGGCGACGCGGTCCTGCGGGCGCTTGGGCCCGGCGAGGCTGGCCTCGACGTCGCCCATGTCCAGTTGCAGGGAGTCGGTGAATACCGGTTCGTGGCCTGTCTCGCGCCACAGGCCCTGGGCCTTGCTGTAGGCCTCCACCAGTTTGACCGCGTCGTCCGGGCGGCCGGACAGGCGCAGGTAGCCCAGGGTGATCTCGTCCACCGGGAAGAAGCCGCAGGTGGCGCCGTATTCCGGGGCCATGTTGGCGATCGTGGCGCGGTCGGCCAGCGGCAGGTCGGCGAGGCCGTCGCCATAGAACTCGACGAATTTTCCGACGACACCTTTCTTGCGCAGCATCTGGGTGACGGTCAGCACCAGGTCGGTGGCGGTGATGCCTTCCTTCAGCTTGCCGGTCAGCTTGAAGCCGATCACCTCGGGAATCAGCATCGACACCGGCTGGCCGAGCATGGCCGCCTCCGCCTCGATGCCGCCCACGCCCCAGCCGAGTACGCCGAGACCGTTGATCATGGTGGTGTGCGAGTCGGTGCCGACCAGGGTGTCGGGGAAGGCGTAGGTACGGCCGTCCTCGTCCTTGGTCCAGACGGTGCGCCCCAGGTACTCCAGGTTGACCTGGTGGCAGATGCCGGTGCCCGGCGGCACCACGCGGAAGTTGTCGAAGGCGTTCTGCCCCCAGCGCAGGAAGGCGTAGCGCTCGCCGTTGCGCTCCATCTCGATCTCGACGTTCTGGGCGAAGGCGGACTGGCTGGCGAACTTGTCCACCATCACCGAGTGGTCGATGACCAGGTCGACGGGGGACAGCGGGTTGATCTTCTGCGGGTCGCCGCCGGCCTTGGCCATGGCGTCGCGCATGGCGGCGAGGTCGACCACCGCCGGTACGCCGGTGAAGTCCTGCATCAGCACGCGGGCGGGGCGGTACTGGATCTCACGCTCGGAGCTGCGGGTCTTCAGCCAACCGGCCAGGGCTTTGAGGTCGTCGCCGGTGACGGTGTTGTCGTCCTCCCAGCGCAACAGGTTTTCCAGCAGGACTTTCAGGGACATGGGCAGCTTGCCCAGGTCCCCCAGACTCTTCGCCGCTTCAGGCAGGCTGTAGTAGTGATAGGTCTTGCCGGCGACCTCAAGGGTGCGCAGGCTGTTCAGGCTATCCACTGCGGGCATGACATTCTCCTCAGGCTTGGATTCTGCTCGTGATCGGCGGCGCGGCCGAATCAACGGCGCACAGGCGATACTTGGCGAAGGAGGGCGCTAACGTCCTGATCCATCGCAGGCCTGGTTCATTCAGACAGGCTGCGGTCGGTGGCATCTTCGCCAGGCAGGGCAATCATCGGGCAGTCTTCTGGCGGGCTGAGCCAGACCACTCAAGCTAGACCGCCCGAAGGGGTATTGCCATCTGTTCTGGACCCCAGGTTCCCCAGTGGGGTTCAGATCAAGTGAATATTGTCGTGGGAAGTTTCCTGCGAATCTGCATGAAACCTGTGCGGGCAGCCTCTATAGTGCGCGGCCAAGGAGACACCCCGATGAATACCCTCTTACTGCATTGCCGTCCAGGCTTCGAGAACGAGGTCTGTGCCGAGCTGTCCGAGCACGCCGCGCGCCTGGACATCCCCGGCTACGCCCGAGCCAAGCCGTCCTCCGCCTACGCCGAGTTCATCTGCATGGACGCCGATGGCGCTGGCCGCCTGATGCGCCAGTTGCGTTTCCCTGAGCTGATCTTCCCGCGCCAGTGGGCGCGTGGGAACGGCTTCACCGCGCTGCCGGAAACGGACCGCATCGGCGCGATCCTCGAGGCCCTGGCCGACTTTCCGGCATGCGGCAGCCTCTGGCTGGAGGTGTTCGATACCAACGACGGCAAGGAGCTATCGACCTTCTGCCGCAAGTTCGAGAAGCCCCTGCGCGCCGCCTTGGTGAAATCCGGCAAGTTGGTGGAAGACCCCAGCCTGCCGCGCCTGCTGCTGACCTTCCGCTCCGGCCGCGAGGCCTTCATCGGCCTGGCCGAGGCGCGCAACTGCGCCATGTGGCCCATGGGTATCCCGCGCCTGAAATTTCCCCGCGAGGCTCCCAGCCGCTCGACGCTGAAGCTGGAAGAGGCCTGGCACCACTTCATTCCGCGCGCCGACTGGGACCGCCGCCTGGCGCCGGACATGCTCGCCGTGGACCTGGGCGCATCGCCCGGCGGCTGGACCTGGCAGCTGGTGAACCGGGAGATGCGCGTGGTCGCCGTGGACAACGGGCCGATGGCGGAGAACCTGATGTACTCCGGGCTGGTCGAGCACCAGCGCGTTGACGGTTACGCCTTCCGTCCGCGCCAGCGCATGGACTGGATGGTCTGCGACATCGTCGAGAAGCCCGCGCGCACTGGGGCGATGATCGAAACCTGGATCGGCGAGGGGTTGTGCCGCGAGGCCATTGTCAACCTCAAGTTGCCGATGAAGCAGCGCTACGCCGAGGTGCAGCGTATCCTCGACCGCCTGGAGGAGTCCTTCCGCGAGCGCGGGCTGAAGGTGCAGATCGGCTGCAAGCAGCTCTACCATGACCGCGAGGAAGTGACCTGCCACCTGCGCCGACTCGAGAAGGGCGAGCGCTAGCGACGCGGAACTACCCGGTCACGCCACCCGACCTTCGGTGACTTGCCGCGCCGCCCGGCATTGCCCATGCTGTGCGGCGCGAGATCTTCCGGAGACCTTCGTGAAGCGAAAGTTGCCCTCCCTTCTGGGCAGTTACAGCCGCATGCTGCTGCCACGCCGTGGCCTCGGCCAGGGCGAGCGTGTGCCCTACCTGGCGATGGACAGCCGCACCCTGAAATTCGACCTGCGCCACCTGCGCGCGTACCGCCAGCACTTCGGCCTCGACCCGACGCTGGGCGTGCCGTTGCTCTATCCGCAGGTCATCAGCCTGCCGCTGCACCTGCGCCTGCTCAGCCGCTCGCGCATGCCGCTGTCGGTGGTCGGGCTGATCCACCTGCGCAGCCATATCCAGCGCTACCGCATGCTCGACGAGAACGAGCCGCTGCAGTTCGACTGCCGCATCCTCACCAGTCGCCGCAGCGAGCTGGGCCTGGAGGTGGACGTGGTCACCGAGGCCTGGCACCACGACATGCTCTACTGGCAGTCGATCACCACCTACCTGCGCCGGGGTGATTTCCTCGATGACGGGAGCCAGCCCGATCCACTGCCCGAGCGCGCCCAGTGGCAGACCCTGGAAGCGCCGGTGCATGCGGGCGTGCAGTGGCGCGTGCCGAAGATTGTCGGTTGGCGCTACGCCGGGCTGAGCGGCGACTTCAACCCGCTGCACCTGTCACGGCTGATGGCCTCGCACTATGGCTTCGGCAAACCCTTCGCCCACGGCATGTGGGGCTTGGCGCGCAGCCTGACCGGCCGTCGCCTGGCCGAGAACGTGCGCCTGGATGCGCACTTCAAGGCGCCGCTGCCGCTGGGTAGCCAGGTGAAGCAGGTCTACCGTCGCCTGGGCAAGAAGGAGCAGTGGGCGCTGCTGCCCGCCGAGGGCGATGGCCAGCCGATGCTGCTGGCGCAGCTGGACGAGGCGCCGGACGGGCCGTTGCGTTAGGCGCTTAGCTTGGATGAATTATTGCGGCTTGGTTCGCATCGGTGCACGCTTTTCGTAGGAGCGAGCTTGCTCGCGAACAGCATGGCAGAGCAGTCAACGACTCGTGGCGACGCGCGGTTGCAGCGGCACAAGGCCGGGCAGTTGCACTTCACCTTGCAATTCCACGGGGGCAATCAGCCAGGAACTGTTGAACAGGTACTGGTCGCTGAACCCGCTTACCAGTAATCCAATTTCATCCCCCGGCACGAGGCTGGCGCTGACGGCGTTCAACCGTGTGCTGCCCTGGTTCGCGAGCGGTTTCACCTGTTCGTCCAGGCGTCGGGTGCTGCCATCGGCGCTGCGGATCGCCAGGGCGGCGAAGAGCTGCGCTTCGGGGCGCTCCGTCAGCGGCTGGTTCAGGCGTACTTCGGCGCTGCCGAGCAGGGCGCTGTGTTCGCTGACGCGCTGCAAGGGGATGAACCGGGAAGGTTGCAGCAGACCGCTCACCGCCGGGCGGATGGCGGTGCCCGGCAATGCGAAGGTGGGGCCGGGAGCCGGCAGGTCGTCCAGCGCCACGCCCTGGTCGAGATCGAGGCTGATGCACAGGTCCGGCACGCCGTCGGCGGCGCCGGGACGCTTGCGCAGCTTTTCCTCGTACCAGGCGACGATGCCGGTGTAGAGGTTGATTGCCCGCGAGCCGCAATGGATCACCGGCTCGTTGTTGAACGGTGGCAACCCGCTCCAGGCCTGCAGCGGCGGCGGCAGGATGTGCCCGCCCTGCATGCCCAGCAGGCGTACGTCCGCGGGGCCCTGTTTCAGGCATTGTCGGATCTGCAGGCCTTGGTCCAGCGGGAACAGTGTGTCGCGCAGGCCCTGGATCAGCAGGGCGTCGGCGTGGGGCAGACGACCGGCCGCGCAATAACTGGCGAGGCTGTTGGCATGCAGTTCGGCCTGCACCGGCGCGGCCATGCGTCCGCCGGTGGTGTGCAGGTAATCGGCCTGGACGAACTTGCCCAGGTCGTAGCCGGTGGCCAGCCCCAGGCTCACCAGCACGCCGCCCCAGCCGATCTTCAGCTGGCCGTCCGGCGCCAGGGCGTCGGCCAGGTCGTACCAGGTGGCGATGGGGACGATGGCGTCGATGCGCGGGTCTTCTGCCGAGGCCAGCAGTTGAACGGCGCCGCCGTAGCTTTCGCCGAGCATGCCGACGCGCGGATCGTTCGGGCCGTCCATAGTCAGCCGGGCCAGATGCGCCGTGGCCCAGTCGATCACCGCGCTGGCGTCCTGCACTTCGAACTGCGGGTTCATCATCTCGATGCGCCCGTCGCTGCCGCCCCAGCCGCGCTGGTCGTAGCTGACCACCCAGAAGCCGGCCTTCCAGGCGCGCAGCGCGGCGCGACCGGACATCATGTTCTTGCCGTAGTAACCGTCCGGTCCGGTCACCCGCCAGCCGCCCCAACCGTGGGTGTGGACGATCAGCGGGGCGCTTTCGCCGGCCTTGAGTACCGGTTGGAACACGGTAGCGGAGAGCTTCGTGCCGTCGCGGGCGGTGATGACGGCCTCGAACCAGGTAGCCGGCAGATCCTGCCCGGCGCTGGCGTTGAAGTCGGGGACCTGGTCGCGGGCGGCGCAGCCGGCGAGCAACACGAGGCACAGGCAGAGGAGGGCGCGCATCGACTTTCCATAGTGGGGGCGAATGCGCCAGCATGCCCGGCGCCCGCAGCGCCCACCCCCCAACCAAGGTTCGGTGACCCGGACGGACGCGGGGTGACCGCACGGTGCGCTTTGCGCGACAATGCGCCATTGGTTTTTCTGGAGTGACGTGATGTCCCAGCCTGTCGATGCGATTCTCGACGCCACCGGCCTGAACTGCCCCGAGCCGGTCATGATGCTGCACAACAAGGTGCGCGACCTGCCGGCCGGCGGCCTGCTCAAGGTGATCGCCACCGACCCTTCCACCCGCCGCGACATCCCCAAGTTCTGCGTCTTCCTCGGCCACGAGCTGGTGGAGCAGCAGGAGGAGGCGGGGACCTACCTGTACTGGATTCGCAAGAAGGCGGAGTGATCATTCCGCCGATGCTGGATTGCGCGAAGGAGCGGACTGGATACTCCTCTGCGAGGCAACCTTCACCTCAACCCTCTGGGAGAGGGTTTGGGTGAAGGTAATCAGCTGAGCCGAAATTCCAGATAGTCGTCAGCTGCCGACCGGGCGTGTGGCGATGTGCTGGGCGATCATCCGCCCGACCAGCGCGATGAAGGTCAGGGCGATCAGCACCACCGAGATGGCCGCCACGGCCGGGTCGATGTTGTCGCGCAGGCCGGACCAGATCTGCCGGGGCAGGGTGTTCACCTCGGTACTGGTGACGAACAGGGTTACCGCGATCTCTTCCCAGGAGAGCGCAAAGCACAGCAGCGCCGTGCTCGCCACGCCCAGCTTGAGGTTCGGCAGCACCACCATGAAGGTGGTCTGGCCCAGGCTCGCGCCCAGGTTGCGCGCCGCCAGTTCGATGCGCCGGTCCAGTTGGCTCAGCGCCACCAGCATGGTCACCACGCCGTAGGGCACGACCATCACGATGTGCGCGATGGTCAGGCCGAACAGGGTGTCGTAGCCCAGGCCGGGGGCGAACTGGCTGACCTTGGTTTCCATGAAGTACAGGACCATCGCCGAGATCATCGGCGGGATCGCCATGGGCAGCAGCACCAGGCCGATCAGCAGGGTCGCCAGGCGCGAGCGCAGGTACCAGATGCCGAGGCTGAAGCTCACCGCCAGCGCGGTCGCGATGATGCAGGTGGCGGTCGCGACGATCAGGCTCTGGCCGATGGCCGCGAGCCATTCGGGGCTGTCCAGCAGAGCCTGGTAGTGGCGCAGCGACCAGTTGCCGTTGGGCATCGACAAAAAGCGCTTGCTGGTGAAGGACACCGGGATCACCGCCAGCAGCGGGAAGACCATGAAGATCATCGCCATGGTCGCCAGCAGGCGGCTGGGGGTTTTGGTTTCGTGTGCGTTCATCGTTGAGTCCTCAACCGACCAGCTTGTCGACGCGGGCCATGCGCAGCAGCGCCCAGATCATCCCGCTGACCAGCGTCAGCAGTACCACCGAGAGCGCCGCGCCCAGGCCCCAGTTGCTGGTCTGGAACATCTGCAGATAGACGTACTCGGCCACCATCACAGTCTGCCCGCCGCCGAGGATCGCCGGGGTGATGAAGAAGCCCAGGCAGAACACGAAGACGATGATGAAGGCGCCGAGGATGCCGGGAATGGTCTGCGGCACGAAGATGCTCCAGAAGGTGCGCATCTGACCGGCGCCCAGGCCGCGCGCGGCCAGCAGCACGCGCGGGTCGAGGCGGCGCATGGTCGACACCAGGGGGAACAGCGCGAAGGGCACCATGAAATGCACCATGCCGATCACCACGCCCATTTCGTTCCGTGTGAGCTGCAACGGCTCGCTGGTGATGCCCAGATATTGCAGCCAGTCGTTGAGCAGGCCGTTGCTGCGCAGGGCGATCAGCCACCCGAAGGCACGCACCAGCACCGACAGCCAGAACGGGATGAACACGCAGATTTCCACCACGCGCTGCCAGAACGGCGGGCTGTAGACCCAGCAGTAAGCCATCAGGTAGGCGATCAGCAGGGAGATCACGCTGACCGTGGTGCACAAGCGGAAGGTTCGCCAGAGCACGTCGTGGATCGCCGGGTCCGTCATGATCCGCTGGTACTGCTCGATCCCCGGCTCCGGCAGGGTCACGCTCCAGCCGAGCACGCCGAGGAAGGGCAGTACGTAGAAGACGATCAGAACCACCGGCAGCGGCAGCAGCAGGGCGCCCAGCTTGAGCCGCGAGGGGGCGTTATCGGCCATGACCTGCGCTCCGTGTCACTTGGAAATGTGGGTCAGGTACTGCTCCAGGGTTGCCCCATAGTGGTCGGTGTACCACTCGTGGCTGAGCATTACCTGCTTGGGCAGGTTTGCAGGATCGGTGCAGTTCAGGTGCTTGCGGTCGTCCGGGATCAGCGCAGCGGCGGCGGGGTTGGCAGGGCCATTGCCGAACATCTTGAAAAGCTCCACCTGGGTCTGCGGGTCCTGGGCGTAGGCGATGAACTTCATGGCCGCCTCGGTGCCGGCCGGGTTGCCCTTGAGCACGCCCCAGTTGCTGCAACCCAGCAGGGCGTTGTCGAAGGTCCATTTGATGCGGCCTTCACTGTCGTCGGTGATTACTTGGGCGCGGGTGTTCCAGATGGCGCCCATGGACACTTCACCCTCGATCAGCAGTTGCTGGGTCTCTGCGCCCGAGCCCCAGAAAGACAGGATATGGGGCTTGAGCTCATCGATCTTCTTCAGAGCACGCGGCACGTCCAGCGGGTAGAGCTTGTCGGGCGTCACACCGTCGGCCAGCAGCGCAGCCTCGAGCATGCCGTTCATCCACTTGTAGAGCGTGCGCTTGCCGGGGAAGGTCTTCACGTCCCAGAAGTCGGCCCAGGTCTTGGGCGCCTTGTCGCCGAAGCGTTCGCTGTCGTAGGCGATCACGTAGCTGAGCATGTAGTCGGCGATGCCGTATTCATAGGCGAAGCCCGGCAGGACCTTATCCTTCGAGACGACGTTGTAGTCGATGGGCTGGACCAGCCCTTCCTTGCCCAGGATCTGCAGCACCGAGCTTTCCGCGTCGACTACGTCCCAGCTCACCCGGCCGCTGGACAGCTGGGTGCGGATAGCGCCTTCGGTCGGGCCGCTACCGTCGATCTTGGTGGCGATGCCGGTGGCCTTGGAGAAGCCCTCGGTCCAGGCCTTGCCGAACGCCTTGATGGCGTCGCCGCCCCAGTTCACCACCACCAGCGGCTTGTCGCCGGCGGCGAAGCTCACGCCGTTGCGCAGCGCCAGCGGCAGGGCGGCCATCAGGCCCATGCCCTTGAGGAAGGTACGGCGGTCGATCTGTCCGCGACGGGTCTTTTCGATGAGGACTTCGATGCAGTCTTGCTGGTGCGGATTGAACATGGAGGCGGCTCCCGATCAGGTGGGATGGCAAATAAGGGACGAACACGTTCGGCGACTCAGGCGATCAGCAGGCTTTTCTCGATGGGCCAGCTCAGCCAGACCTTGGCGCCCTGTTCCAGGCGCGAGGCCTGGTGGTCGGCATGCACGGCCAGGCTCATCGGTTGCTTGCCCTCGCTGCCGGCACCCAGGCAAAGCTCGGTGCTGGCGCCCTGGTAGGTCTTGGCGGTGAGCACCGCCTGCACCACGTTGTGGCCGTTCACCTGCGGCGGCACGCTATGCAGCTGCATGTGTTCCGGACGCACGGCCAGCAGCGGTGCTTCGGCCTGCACGGCCGGCGAGTAGCCGGCGCGCAGCTCGGCCTCGCCGAAGCGTCCGCAGGCCAGCTCGCCGGTGCGGCCCACCTGGCTCAGCGGGAACAGGTTCATCTTGCCGAGGAACTCGGCGACGAAGCGGTTGCTGGGCTGGTTGTAGATGGTCTGCGGGTCGTCGACCTGGGCCAGTTGGCCGCGGTTGAAGATGGCGATGCGGGTGGACAGGGCGAGGGCTTCGTTCTGGTCGTGGGTGACGAAGACGAAGGTGGTGCCGACCTGGCGGTGGATGCGCTGCAGTTCGGCCTGCAGCTGCTCGCGCAGGTTCTTGTCCAGTGCCGAAAGGGGTTCGTCGAGCAGCAGCATGTCTGGCTCGAACACCAGCGCCCGGGCGATGGCCACGCGTTGCTGCTGGCCGCCGGAAAGCTCGCCGGGGCGCTTGCCCAGGTGCTCGCCGAGGCCGACCACGTCGAGCATGTGGCGCACGCGGCGGTTGCGCTCCTCGGCCTTCACGCCACGGATCTTTAGCGGGAAGGCGACGTTGTCCTCGATGCTCATGTGCGGGAACAGGGCGTAGC
This sequence comes from Pseudomonas sp. PDM18, assembly GCF_014852585.1. Classification (GTDB taxonomy): domain Bacteria; phylum Pseudomonadota; class Gammaproteobacteria; order Pseudomonadales; family Pseudomonadaceae; genus Pseudomonas. The sequence continues at coordinate 190,146 of NZ_JACVBX010000007.1, forward strand.
CCTGGAACACCATGCCGAAGTTGCGCTTCTCGGCGGGGCGTCGGGTGATGTCGGCGCCGCCTTCTTCGAGCTTGCCGCGGGACGGGTCCTGGAAGCCGGCGAGGATCATCAGGAAGGTGGTCTTGCCGGAGCCCGAAGGCCCGAGGAGGGTGAGGAACTCGCCCTGCTGGATGTCGATGGACACGTTGTCCAGCGCGTTGAAACTGCCGTAGCTCTTACCGATGCCGATGGCACGTAGTTGGGGCTGTCGCTCCACTGCATTTACCTCGATTTCTTGTTCTTGTTCGAGCGGCCGCCGGGTGAGGATCGGGTAAAGATCGGCGGCCTTTTTTTAATGCAGTATTGTTAAATCTCTCTCCGCATCAATCGCGTTTTTTCGCCCTCATTGTTCGAAATCATTCACCTATCACCGCGCTGCGGCCGCTGTGGCGGAACTGCTCGGACATCCGCAGCTCGGCCTTCATCCAGGCCTTGAAGGCCCGCACGTCGGGGCGTTCGGACTTGGCAGGATCGGTGACGAAGTAGTAGCGGTTGGGCGGTTCGATGGCGACGTTGAACAACCGCACCAGCTGCCCCTTGGCCATGGCGTCGCCGCTGACCAGCGCATCGCCCATGGCCACGCCTTGCCCGGCGATGGCCGCCGACTGCACCAGGTGCGCATCGGAGAAGACGATGCCGTTGCGCACGTTGAGGTTCTTCACCCCGGCGGCGGCGGTCCACAGCAGCCAGTCGGAGTGATCGACCATGTGCAGGAAGGGCAGGCTGGCGAGGTCTTCCGGCGAATCGAGGCCGCCGACGGAGTTGATCAGCGACGGGCTGCACACGGGAAAGGTGTCCAGGGTGGCGATCAGGTCGACGTGCAGGTCGGTCCAGTCGCCCACGCCGTAGGCGATGAACAGGTCGACGTCGCGGTCGCTGACGTCGTCGGGCACCCGCGGCGAGACCAGGTTCAGCTCCACCTGCGGGTGGGCGCGCTGGAACTTGCCGATCTGGTGGCACAGCCAGTAGGTGGCGAATCCGGGCGTGCAGCTCACGCACAGGCGGCCGGAGACTTCCTCGGCATTGGCGAAGCGCCGCGCCTCGTTGAGGATCGCCAGGGCGCGCTGAGTTTCGCGGGCGAAGCATTCGCCGTGGTAGGTCAGCGCTATGCCGCGGCCGACCCGCTCGGTGAGCGGGATGCCCAAGCAGTCTTCCAGGCTGTGCAGCTGGTGGCTGACGGCGCTGCGGGTCAGGCTCAGCTCGCTGGCCGCGCCGGACAGGCTGCCCAGGCGGGCGACGGCGTCCAGCACGCGCAGGGCGGTCATCGAGGGAAAACGCATGGCTCACTCCAATTTCGAAGTGGAGCCTTTATCCCTGAGCGGGGCGGTGGTGTCGAGTGGCTGCGGGTACGGGCGCAGAGGGTGGGTGTTTCGGGGCGTTGCGCTCGGCGCCTGCAGCGGGTGCCCCGTTGCGACAGATGCTTCCCTGTAGCAGTGGGCCATGCCCGCGATCCGTCGGCAGGGCCGGCGTTTGACCTTTGCTCCGGTGCTGCAGGTGTGTTGCTTCGGCCTGGGTATTTCCGCGCCGCTTTGGTGTGCGCCCGGCCTTCCTGTTTTGCCCCCTCGGGCGAGTCCCTTTTGGCAAACGTCGGATAGCCGCCCTCCCAAAAGGAACCAAAAGGTCTTGCCCTGGACATCCGGTTTTTCGCTTGGGCGAAAAAAACCCTCTTTGAAGCGCATTTTCAGGGGCACTCGCTGACGGGCCATCCCTGGCCGGACAGCGCTCTCGCGACATCCATGTCGCTCAACCCCTGAAACTCTGATTCGACGAGGCCTCCTGAACGGGGCATTCGGAGTGCGCGGATGTTTCTCTGGAAGCTATCTGAGAGCGAGGGGCGAAAAGCGGATGTGGGGGCGAGCTTGCTCGCGAACCGCCCAACGCCAGTGTTTCCGTGCAAGAGCGCCGGTTGTCAGCGCAGCTTCTCCATCATCTGGTAGTACCACATGCCCGCGGCCAGCATCGGGTTGCCGAACACGTCGCCCATGGGCACGCGGATGTGCTTGCACTGGGCGAAGGTGTCGAATTTCTCCAGGTCGCCGGTCATTGCCGTGGCCATGATCTCGCCCATGATGTGGGTGGTCGCCACGCCGTGGCCGGAGTAGCCCTGGCAGTACCAGACGTTCTCCGAAAGCTTGCCCAGCTGCGGGATGCGGTTCATCACGATGCCCATGGCGCAGCTCCACTGGAACTCGATGTCCACGCCCTTGAGTGCCGGGAAGGTGCGTTCGATGCACGGGCGGAGCTCGCCGGCGATGTCGCGCGAGTCACGGCCGGAATAGTTGGCGCCGCCGCCGAACAGCAGGCGGCCGTCGCCGGTCATTCGGTAGTAGTCGAGCACGAAGCGGCAGTCGTAGACCGCCAGGTCCTGCGGGTTGATGCGCTTGGCCAGCTCGCCCAGCGGCTTGGTGGTGACGATGCCGCCCATGGCCGGGAAGATCATGCCCTTTAGCTGCTTGCGCTCCAGCTTGTGGTAGACGTCGCCGGCCAGCATCACCTGGGCGGCATTGATCCGCCCGCTCGAGGTGACCACCGCCGGACGCGGGCCGTGGATGATATCCAGCACTTCGGAGTGCTCGAAGATCAGCGCGCCCAGGCTGGCGGCTGCCTTGGCTTCGCCGATGCACAGGTTGAGCGGGTGCAGGTGCATGTTGCGGGTGTTCTTGATGGCACCGCAGTAGAGGTCGCTCTCCAGGTGTGCGCGCACGCCGGCGCCGTCCAGCAGGCTGATCTCGTCGCCCATGCCGCGACGCTTGGCGTCATCGAAGGTGGCCTTCAGTTCGTCCATGTGCGACTGCTTCATCGCCGCGTGCAGGTGGCCGAACTTCAGATCGCACTGGATGCCGTACTTCTCCACGCGGCTCTTGATGATCTCATGGCCCCGCCAGCGCAGGTGCCAGATGAAATCGTCGACGTCGTCGCCCAGCCATTGGCGCATCTGCTTCTCCATGGCGGAGTCGCCCGAGAGGCTGCCGGTGACCTGCCCGCCGTTGCGCCCGCTGGCGCCCCAGCCGACCTTGTTGGTCTCGACGATGGCGACCTTGTAGCCGCGCTCGGCCAGCTCCACGGCGGTGGCGACGCCGGTGAAGCCGCCGCCGATGATAGCGATGTCCACGTTCACCTCGCCTTGCAGCGTGGGGTAGCTGGTCTCTTCGTTGAGGCTCGCGGAGTAGTAGGACTTCGCGCGCTCGGGGGCGGGAGTGGCGGGGTTCAGTGCAGCGTTCATTTCGGTGTTCCTGTTGTTGTTCGTTTTCCCTCACCCTAGCCCTCTCCCAGAGGGAGAGGGGACAGTTTGGTGCGGGTTGTAAATTCGGTTTTGCCGGGTGTATCAGTGCGCGGAAAGCTCATCTCGGCACAGTCGGCACCCTCTCCCCCTGGGAGAGGGCTGGGGTGAGGGGCTCGTGAGTCCACGACTCAACAGAGCGCCCTCACGCCTGCGTCAGATACCAGCGCCAGTCCTGCTCGCCGACCTCGCCCATGAACTGGCGGTACTCGGCCTGCTTGACCTTCAGGTAGACGCCGAGGAATTCGTGGCCCAGCGCATCCCGTGCCCAGCTGGAGCGCTCCAGCGCGCGCAGCGAGGTGAGCCAGTCGGTGGGCAGCAGTTCCTTGGCCTGGGCGTAGCCATTGCCTTCCACCGGCGCGCCCGGATCGATCTGCTCGCGGATGCCGCGATGGATGCCGGCAAGGATGGCCGCCGCAGCGAGATAAGGGTTGGCATCGGCGCCGCAGATGCGGTGCTCCACGTGCCGGGTGTTGGCCGGGCCGCCGGGCACGCGCAGGCTCACGGTGCGGTTGTCGCAGCCCCAGGTCGGCGCCAGCGGCGCGTAGCTGTTGGCCTGGAAGCGGCGATAGGAGTTGGCGTTGGGGCAGAACAGCAGCAGCGAGTCGAGCAGGCTTTTCAGCATGCCGCCTACGGACTGGCGCAGCAGCGGAGTGCCCGCCGGGTCTTCACTGGCGAAGAGGTTGTTGCCTTCGGCATCGGCCAGGGAAACGTGCATGTGCATGCCAGTGCCGGCCAGGTCGTCGAACGGCTTGGCCATGAAGCACGCCTGCATGCCGTGCTTGTGCGCCACGCCCTTCACCAGGCGCTTGTAGCGCACGGCCTGGTCCATGGCGACCAGCGCGTCGCCGTGCTCCAGGGTGATTTCCACCTGGCCCGGCGCGTACTCGGAAATGGCGGTGCGTGCCGGAATGCCCTGGGCCTTGCAGGCGGCATAAAGGTCGGCGAGGAAGGGCTCGATCTGCTCCAGTTCGCGCAGGCCGTAGACCTGGGTGGCACGCGGGCGGCCACCGTCGGCATCCAGAGCCGGTTGCGGGCGGCCGTTGGCGTCGCGCTTTGCGTCCAGCAGGTAGAACTCCAGCTCGCAGGCCATCACCGGGTGGTAGCCGGCGGCCTTGAGGTCGTCAATTACGTGGATCAGCACATGGCGCGGGTCGGCGATGTCGGCCGGCTTGCCTTCCTCGGGGTGCATGCTGACCTGCACCGCCGCCGTGGGAATCTGCCGCCAGGGCAGGCGAACCAGGCTGCCGGCCAGCGGGTAGGCGCGGCAGTCGATATCGCCGACGTCCCAGACCAGCCCGGAATCCTCCACATCCTCGCCATGCATGGTGAGTCCGAGGATGGTGCTGGGCAACGGCCGACCGGACTGGTACACGGCGAGCAGTTCCTCCCGGTGCAGCAGCTTGCCGCGCGGCACGCCGTTGGCGTCGAGGATGAACAGCTCGACCATCTCGATATCGGGATTCTGGGCCAGGAAATACTGGGCTTCTTGCACGGAGGCGAAATTCATGGGGCTCTCGTTAGCATCCACGCGGATGCGCTGACGACCTGCAGGCCAGGGCCGCGCCGAAGGACACGGGATTGAAGGCAGGCAAGCGATGCAACGGGCTACGTCTTGTTCGATGAAAAGCGTTGGCCGTGATTAGCCGAGCTCTTCGATGAATGTAGCTCCGTCGGGCGAAGTCGGGCGGGGTGCCCGGTCAGCGAGAGGTGGTGTCCGGCGGGCGCGCGTGGCGGCAATGCCAGAGCGCCCAGAAGGCCAGTTCCAGAGGCAGGGTCAGCGGTTGCAGTTCGAGCCAGCGGGCATGTTTGCGCGGCAGGCGGACGACGCTGCCGGCCTTGCGGGCGGCGACGGGTTCCAGCGGTGCGGGCGAAACGAGCAGGTGCATGTCGAAGGATTTGGCTGACGATTCCCGCAGACTCGCACGGCGTATGGGTTTGTTAAATGTGATTTTCACGACGTTTGGTTTTGCCAAATCGAAACTGAATGCTCGCGGGTGACCACCGCGAAGGCCGTCCCAGAGCCATTTCGTGGCCCTTCGCGCATCCCGTCGAAGCGACCGGAACGCCCGCCAAGTCTGCCCTAGACTGGGGCAATCAGCGTCCGCAACGGGCCCGCCCATGTGCCGCATCGTCTTCGCCCCATCGATCCAGCGCCACGTTCCCATCGAGGAGCGCGAGTTGCCGGCCGTGACCCTCGCCGGCGCGCTGGAAGCGGTATTCGTCGAGGCGCCGAAACTGCGCGGCTATCTGCTCGACGACCAGGGCGGGCTGCGCCGGCACCTGACGATCTTCATCGACGGCCTGCGTCTGCGCGACCGCGCGCGCCTCAGCGATGCGCTGGCGGCGGACAGTGAGGTCTACGTGGTCCAGGCTCTGAGCGGTGGCTGAGGACCAGGCGGCATTTCAGGAGAGCAAGATGGATGATCTACTGCTGGTGGCGACTCGCAAGGGGCTGTTCACCTTTCAGCGTGGCGCGGACGGCTGGCAGGAAACCCGCCGGGACTTCATCGGCGAGCCGCTGAGCACGGTGCTCGCCGACCCGCGCGATGAAACCCTCTATGCCGCCCTCAACCTCGGCCACTTCGGCTGCAAGCTGTGGCGTCAGCGTGCCAGTGAGGACTGGCAGGAGATCGCCGTGCCGACCTACCCGTCGCAACCCGATCCGCTACCCGAGCCTAAAGAGGGTGAAGGCCCGCCTGCGCCCTGGATCCTGCAGCAGGTCTGGTGCCTGGAGACCGGCGGGGCCGCGGAGCCTGGCGTGCTCTGGGCCGGGACCATTCCCGGAGGCCTGTTCCGCAGTGATGATAGTGGCGACAGCTGGGAGCTCAATCGCCCGCTCTGGGACCGCCCCGAGCGATCGCGTTGGATGGGCGGCGGCTACGACTGGCCGGGCATCCACTCGATCAGCGTCGACCCGCGCGACAGCCAGCACCTGACCGTTGCCGTGTCCTGCGGCGGCGTGTGGCAGAGCGAGGATGGCGGCGCCAACTGGCGCCTCACCACCAGCGGCATGTTTGCCGATTACATGCCGCCGGAGCTGCGCGAGGAGGGCGCCATCCAGGACCCGCACCGCCTGGTGCATTGCCCTGCGCAGCCGCAGCGCCTGTGGGTGCAGCACCACAACGGCATCTTCACCTCCACCGATGGCGGCGCGCGCTGGAGCGACGTGCAGGTCAAGCCGTCGAGCTTCGGCTTCGCCGTCGCCGTCCACCCGACCCGGCCGGACACCGCCTGGTTCGTTCCCGCGGTAAAGGATGTCTGCCGGATTCCGGTGGACGCCCGCTTCGTCGTCACTCGCACCCGCGACGGCGGCGCCAGTTTCGAGGTGCTCGACAGCGGCCTGCCGCAGGGTGCGGCCTTCGACCTGGTGTATCGCCACGGCCTGGCGGTGGACGACGATGGCGTCTGCCTGGCGATGGGTTCCACCACCGGCGGGCTGTGGCTGTCGGAGAATGGCGGTGACCATTGGCAGTGCCTGTCGATGAACCTGCCGCCGATCTACTGCGTGCGCTTCGGCTGAGCCTTGCGCCTGGCCTGTTCGCGCACCTCGCGCGGCTTCATGCGGTGGTCGAAATAGTTGATCGCGGTACCGAACACGACGATGGCGATCAGGATGGTCAGGCCGATGTGCGTAGCTTCCATGGGTTCTCCTTGAGGGGGCGGATCACAGCGCCTGGCCGCGCCGCTTGAGTTCCAGGCGGCGGATGAATTCCTCCAGCACCTGGCGGTAGAGGTCGTCCTTGAGGCAGGCGTCCTCGATGCCGGCGTCGAGGTTGGGGTTGTCGTTCACCTCGATCACCACCACCTCGCCCTTCGCCTCCTTGAGGTCCACGCCATACAGGCCGTCGCCGATCAGGCTGGCGGTCTTCAGCGCCAGTTCCACCACGGCCGGCGGTGCGCTTTCCACCGGCAGGGTGCGGCATTCGCCGATCACCTCGCCGCCGGCCTTGTGCTCGACGATCTGCCAGTGCCCGCGGGACATGAAGTACTGGCAGGCGAACACTGGCTTGCGGTTGAGGATGCCGATGCGCCAGTCGTACTCGGTGTAGAGGTACTCCTGGGCGAGCAGCAGCACCGAGTGTTCGAAGAGTTCGGCGCTGACACTTCGCAGTTGCTGGGCATCCTCGACCTTGTAGACGCCCCGGGAGAAGCAGCCGTCGGGAATCTTCAGCACCAGCGGGAAGCCCAGCCGTGTACCGACGCGCTCCAGCTCCTGGGGGGTGTCCTTGTAGAGGATTTCCGTGTCCGGCATGCCCAGGCCCTGGCCGCGCAGCAGGTCGGTCAGGTAGACCTTGTTGGTGCAGCGCAGGATCGAAGCCGGGTCGTCCATCACGATCAGCCCCTCGCGTTCGGCCTTCTTGGCGAAGCGGTAGGTGTGGTCGTCGACGCGGGTGGTCTCGCGGATCAGCAGGGCGTCGTACTCGGCCAGGCGCGCATAGTCCTTCTTCTCGATCAGCTCGACGTCGATGCCCAACTGCCGGCCGACCCGGACGAAGTTCTCCAGTGCGCGGGCGTTGGACGGCGGCAGGCACTCCGCCGGGTTGTGCAGGATGGCCAGGTCATAGCGCGCAAGGCGTCGCGAGTTGGGCTGGCGCCAGACGCGCCGGCTGAAACGGTCGAGGGCATCGGCGAACTGGTCTTCCTGGTTCTCCCGCAGCTTGTGCAGGGCGCCGGGGCGTACACCGGCGATGTGCCAGGCGTCGGTGCGGCGGAAGTCCACCAGCAGGATCGGGCAGGGGAAGGCATCGAATAACTGGCGTGCGATGGGCTGCAGCGGCTCGAGGTCAGTGCGGCCGAAGTACAGGCGCAGGGTGAAGCCGTCGGTGCTGGCGCAGGGATGCTGGTCGAGGGCTCTTTCCAGGGTCTTTTCCAGGCCATCCAGGGCCAACCCGTAGAGGGATTTCTTCGCCAGTTCGCTGATGGTGCGTACCGACGGAATCACTTTGTGCCCGCGCGCCTCGGCCAGCAGGGAACAATAATAACCGTGGCCGAGATATTTATAGTTGCGACACAGGTTGATCACTTGGAAGCGTTTTCCCGCATCGAACTGGCGGGAGTCCTCCAGATATTCCCGTGCTGTCAGCATATCTTCGCTGGGGATATAGGAAGCCCAGTCTTCCTTGCGCTCGACGATGATAAGAACCTGGCTTGACCTGGCTGAAGGCGGCTCCGCAGAGGCCTCTGAGATTGCCTGGAGAGAACTTGCATTCAACTTTTCATGGAAGTTAGTGTGTAGCGAAGACATTGTTCACGGACCTGTCTGAAAGTTGCCGTGTGTCTATTAAGCAGCAACTTCCGGAAATGTCCCGGTCCATTACGAAAGTTTTACGGAGAACCCATGTCGCTGTTATGTCGCCTTGCCACCCGTGCCGATTTTCCGGCTCTTGTGGCGTTGGAGGAAGGCACTTTTCACGAGGACCGTCTGAGTGCGCGCAGCTTTCGCCAGCTGATCGCGGCGCCGAGCGCCGAGCTGATCGTGGCGGAGGAGGGTGGCGAGTTGCTCGGTTATGCCTTGCTGCTGTTTCGCCGGGGCACGAAGGTGGCGCGTCTGTATTCGCTGGCGACCTCGCAGCAGGCTCGTGGTCGGGGGTTAGGCAGTGGTTTGCTGGAGCAGGCGGAGCGCAGCACCGCGCGGCACGGTTGCAGGGCGTTGCGGCTCGAGGTGCGTGTCGATAACAGCGTCGCCATTGGTCTCTATGAGCGGCGTGGCTATCGCCGCTTCGGCCAGATCGCCGGTTTCTACGAAGACGGCGCCGATGCCTGGCGGTACGAGAAGCCGCTGATCTGAGGAAGCGGCAAGGGGCTGGTCATGACGCGGAAAACAATCTATAAAAATATAGATTGTTTATTGGTAGATCGTTCCCATGACCGCCACCACGCTCGAACCCGTCGAGGCCCTGCGCCTGCACCAGTCCGCTGAATCCGCCTGCCAGTTGCTCAAGGCGCTGGCCAACACCGACCGCTTGATGCTGCTCTGCCAGTTGGCCCAGGGCGAGCTGAACGTCGGCGAGCTGGAAGCCCTTACGGGTATCAGCCAGCCCACCCTGTCGCAGCAGTTGGCCGTCTTGCGCCGCGAGGAGCTGGTGGAGACCCGCCGCGACGGCAAGCAGGTCTACTACCGCATTGCCAGCCAGCAGGCGCTGGCGGTGATCGAGACCTTGTACCGGCTGTTCTGCGCGGAGCAACCGACATGATCGACTGGACGCATTTCACCCCGTGGAGCGCCCTGGCCGGTGGCGCGCTGATCGGTCTTTCGGCCGGGCTCTATGCCGTGCTCGAGGGTCGTGTCGCCGGCATCAGCGGCCTGCTCGGCGGGTTGTTCAAAGGCGCCGGCTGGAAGGGCGAAGGGCTGTTCTTCCTGCTCGGAATACTGGCGGCGCCGTTGTTGTGGACGGTGCAGCGCCCACTGCCGGAAATCCGTTTCGACGCGGGATGGATGACGCTGGTGGCGGCGGGACTTCTGGTCGGTGTCGGCAGCCGTTTGGGTTCCGGCTGCACCAGCGGCCATGGCGTCTGCGGTTTGTCGCGGCTGTCCGGTCGCTCGCTGGTGGCGACGCTGTGTTTCATGGGCACCGGCTTTGCCACTGTGTTTGTCGCGCGTCATCTGCTGGGGAATGGAGCATGAGCCGCATCGTCGCTTTGCTGGCCGGGCTGTTGTTCGGTTTCGGCCTGCTGCTGGCCGGCATGGCCAACCCGGCCAAGGTACTGGGCTTCCTCGATCTCGCCGGGCAGTGGGACCCGTCGCTGGCGCTGGTAATGCTCGCCGCCATCACGGTTGGTCTACCGTTCTTCACTTGGGCGCGCCGGCACGATCACGCGTTGCTGGGCGGCGTGATGCAGTTGCCGCAGCGCCGCGACCTGGATGGCCGGCTGGTCGGCGGCAGCCTGCTGTTCGGGGTTGGCTGGGGGATTGCCGGCATCTGTCCGGGGCCGGCTCTGGTGACCTTTGCTGCCGGCTACTGGCAGGGTGCATTGTTCTGCCTCGCCATGCTGGTGGGGATGGCGGGCTACGAATGGAAAGTCGAGACCAGCAGGAGACCCGTATGAGCGGCACCATCCAGCACTTCTTCGATCCGGCCACGTCCACCTACAGCTATGTGGTGGCGGATCACAGCACCGGGCGCTGCGCCATCATCGACCCCGTGCTGGACTACGATGCCGCTGCCGGCCGCGTTGGCAACGTTGGCGCCCGCCAGATACTCGCGTACGTTCGCGAACAGGCGCTGACGGTGGAGTGGTTGCTGGAAACCCATCTGCATGCCGATCACCTGTCGGCGGCGGCCTGGCTCAAGGGCGAGCTGGGCGGCCAACTGGCCATCGGATCAAGCATCGCCCAGGTGCAGCGCACCTTCGCCGGGCTGTTCAACCTGGATGACGATTTCCCCTGCGACGGCAGCCAGTTCGACCACCTGTTCGAAGACGGCGAGCGCTTCAGCATCGGCGAACTGCAAGCCCAGGCATTGCACACACCCGGCCACACCCCCGCCTGCATGACCTACCTGATCGGTGATGCGGCGTTCGTGGGCGACACCCTGTTCATGCCCGACTACGGCACCGCCCGTTGCGACTTCCCCGGCGGCGATGCGCGGCAGTTGTACCGCTCGATCCAGCGACTGTTCGCCTTGCCGGACGAGACGCGGCTGTTCATGTGCCACGACTATCTGGCGCCGGGACGCAACGAGCACCAGCACGAGACCACCGTGGCGCGCGAGCGTGAGGCGAATGTCCATGTGCACCAAGGGATTGGCGAGGAGGCGTTCGTTGCCATGCGTAACGAGCGCGATGCCACGCTGCATGCGCCAGCGCTGATCTGGCCGTCGATCCAGGTGAACATGCGCGGTGGGGCGCTGCCGGAGGCGGAGGGAAACGGGGTGCGTTACCTGAGGATTCCGCTGGACCGGATGTAACGGGTTCGCGTGCCATAACGATGGCGTCCGCTCGCTCCTACGGGAGGCATGTACGATCAGCTCTTCGTAGGAGCGAGCTTGCCCGCGAACAACGCCGGGAAGGGCGCTACAGCAACAGACTCCGAATATCCCCCAGCACTTCGCCCAGCCGGCGGGTGAACCTGGCCGCCGCCGCGCCGTTGATCACCCGGTGGTCATAGGATAGCGACAACGGCAGCAGCAGCCTGGGCTGGAAGGCCTTGCCGTCCCAAACGGGCTGGATCGCTGCCTTGCTTACGCCGAGGATCGCCACTTCCGGCGCGTTGACGATGGGCGTGAACCCGGTACCGCCGATGTGTCCGAGGCTGGAGATGGTGAAGCAGGCACCCTGCATCGCGTCGGCGGAGAGTTTCTTGGTCCGTGCCTTCTCCGCCAGTTCGGCCGCTTCGAGGGCGAGTTGCAGCAGCCCTTTCTGGTCGACGTCGCGGATAACCGGCACCAGCAGGCCGTCCGGAGTGTCCACGGCAAAACCGATATGCACGTACTTCTTGCGGATCAGCGCCTTGCCGCTGGGGGCGAGCGAGCTGTTGAAGTCGGGCAGCTCGCGCAGCAGATGGGCGCAGGCCTTGAGAAGGATCGGCAGGATGGTCAGCTTGGTCCCGGCTTTTTCCGCCGCGGCCTTCTGCGCGATGCGGAATGCCTCCGCCTCGGTGATGTCGGCGGACTCGAACTGCGTTACGTGGGGCACGTTCAGCCAGCTGCGGTGCAGATTGGTGGCGCCGACCTGCATCAGCCGGGTCATGGCCACTTCCTCGGTTTCGCCGAACTTGCTGAAGTCGATCTCCGGGATCGGCGGGATGCCCGCGCCGCCGGATGCTCCTGCCGCCGCGCTGGACTTGCTACGTTGCAGTTGCTCCTTCACGAAGGCCTGCACGTCTTCCTTGAGGATGCGTCCCTTCGGCCCGCTGCCGGTGACTTGCACCAGGTCGACACCGAACTCTCGGGCGAGCATGCGCACGGCGGGGCCCGCGTGCACCTTGGTGCCGTCGCGGCTGGGCGCGCCCACTGGGGCGACGTCCGGCGCCTTGGGTGATTCGGCTTTCGCCGCTGGCGCAGTGGCCGGCTTTTCCGCGGCGGCTGCAGGAGCCGGAGCTGTGCCCGCCACTTCCAGGTCGAGTATCTCGTCGCCTTCCTTGAGCGTGTCGCCGATCTTCACCTTGATGGCCTTCACCACGCCGGCCCTGGGCGCGGGAATCTCCATGCTGGCCTTGTCGGACTCCAGCGTCAGCAGGCTCTGGTCGGCCTCGATGCGGTCGCCGACCTTGACCATCAGTTCGATGACGTTGCCCTGGCCGTTGCCGATATCCGGCACGCGGATGGTCTCCACGCCGCCACTGGCAACCGGCGAGGGTGCCGGCTTCTCTTCCTTCGCAGGAGCCGGGGCAGAGGCGGGCACCGCCGCGGCCGGCGTGTTGGCCGTCGCCGCGCCGCCCTCGGTTTCCAGTTCGAGGATGTCGTCGCCTTCCTTGAGGGTGTCGCCGATCTTCACCTTGATCGCCTTCACTACCCCGGCCTTCGGCGCGGGGATCTCCATGCTGGCCTTGTCGGATTCCAGCGTCAGGAGGCTCTGGTCGGCCTCGATGCGGTCGCCGACCTTGACCATCAGTTCGATGATCTCGCCCTGGCCATTGCCGATGTCCGGCACCTTGATGGTTTCCACGCCGCCAACGGAAGACGCAGGTTGAGGCGCCGGCCCGGCGGCGGGTTGGGGTTCCTCGGCGGCAGGTTGGGCCGGTTCCTCGGCCTTGGCTTCGGCGGCGCCGCCTTCGGCCTCGAGTTCGAGGATTTCATCGCCCTCCTTGAGGGTATCGCCGATCTTCACCTTGATCGCCTTCACCACGCCCGCTTTCGGCGCGGGGATCTCCATGCTGGCCTTGTCGGACTCCAGCGTCAGCAGGCTCTGGTCGGCTTCGATGCGGTCGCCGACCTTGACCAGGAGTTCGATGACTTCGCCCTGGCCGTTGCCGATGTCGGGTACGCGAATGGTCTCGCTCATCGTGCCTCTCCTCAGCAGTCCAGCGGGTTGGTTTTTTCCGGGTCGAGGCCGAACTTCGCGATGGCCTCGGCTACCACTTTCGGCTCGATGTCGCCGCGATCGGCCAGGGCCTCCAGCGCGGCGAGCACCACCCAGTGGCGATCCACCTCGAAGAAGTGGCGCAGCTTGGCGCGGGTGTCGCTGCGGCCGAAACCGTCGGTGCCGAGCACCTTGTATTCCTTGGTCGGCACCCACTGGCGAATCTGGTCGGCGTAGACCTTCATGTAGTCGGTGGACGCCACCACTGGCCCGCGCCGCCCGCCCAGGCATTGCTCGACATAGCTGGGCCGTGGCTTCTGTCCTGGATGCAGGCGGTTCCAGCGCTCCACCGCGAGTCCGTCGCGACGTAGTTCGTTGAAGCTGGGCACCGACCAGACGTCCGCACCGATACCGAAGTCGTCACGGAGGATTTTCGCCGCCGCTTCCACCTCGCGCAGGATGGTGCCCGAGCCGAGCAACTGCACATGGTGCGCGGCGGCACGCTTGTCCTCGTCGAGGAGGTACATGCCCTTGATGATGCCTTCCTCGGCGCCCTTGGGCAGCGATGGGTGAGGGTAGTTCTCGTTCATCACGGTGATGTAGTAGAAGACCTCCTGCTGCTCTTCCATCATCTGCCGCACGCCTTCATGGATGATCACCGCCAGTTCGTAGGAGTAGGTCGGGTCGTAGGTGCGGCAGTTGGGGATGACTGAGGCCAGCACATGGCTGTGGCCGTCCTCGTGCTGCAGACCCTCGCCATTGAGCGTGGTGCGCCCGGCGGTGCCGCCCAGCAGGAAGCCGCGCGTCAGGCTGTCGCCGGCCGCCCAGGCCAGGTCGCCGATGCGCTGGAAGCCGAACATTGAATAGAAGATATAGAACGGCAGCATCGGCTGGCGGTAGTTGCTGTAGGCCGTGCCGGCGGCGATGAAGGACGACATGGCACCGGCCTCGGTAATGCCTTCCTCCAGAATCTGGCCCTTCTTGTCCTCGCGATAGAACATCAACTGTTCCTTGTCGACCGGCTCGTACAGCTGGCCCACCGAGGAGTAGATGCCGAGCTGGCGGAACATGCCTTCCATACCGAAGGTGCGTGCCTCGTCGGGAATGATCGGCACGATGCGCTGGCCCAGCTCCTTGTCCTTCACCAGCTGCGAGATGATCCGCACGAAGGCCATGGTGGTGGAAATCTCGCGGTCGCCGGAGCCATCCAGCAGTGCCCTGAGTGTTTCCAACGGCGGCGCCGGGATGCGCTGGCTGTTGCCGTGGCGATGGGGCATGAAGCCGCCCAGGGCGGCGCGGCGCTCCTTCAGGTAGCGCGCTTCGGCGCTGCCCTCGTCGGGGCGGTAGAAGGGCAGCTTGGCTAGGTCCGCGTCCTTGATCGGGATGTCGAAGCGGTCGCGGAAGGCGCGCAGGCTGTCCACGTCGATCTCGTGGATGTTGTGGGCGATGTTCTTCGCCTCGCCGGTGCCGGTGCCGTAGCCCTTGATGGTCTTGGCTAGCACTACGCTGGGCTGGCCCTTATGGTTCACCGCCGCGTGGTAGGCGGCGTAGACCTTGTAGGGATCGTGGCCGCCGCGGTTGAGCTTCCAGATTTCCTCGTCGGAGAGGTCCTTGACCATCTCCAGCAGCTCCGGCCGCGCGCCGAAGAAGTGCTCGCGGACGAAGGCACCGTCCTTGGCCTTGTAGTTCTGGTAGTCGCCGTCCACCGCCTCGTCCATGCGCGCCTGCAGCAGTCCGGCGGTGTCCTTGGCGAACAGCGGGTCCCAGAAACGCCCCCAGATGACCTTGATCACGTTCCAGTTAGCGCCGCGGAACACGCCTTCCAGCTCCTGGATGATCTTGCCGTTGCCGCGCACCGGGCCGTCCAGGCGCTGCAGGTTGCAGTTCACCACGAAGATCAGGTTGTCGAGCTTCTCGCGCCCGGCCAGGGAAATCGCGCCGAGGGATTCCGGCTCGTCGGTCTCGCCGTCACCCAGGAAGCACCAGACCTTCTGCTTGCCGGCGGGAATGAAACCACGGCTCTCCAGGTACTTCATGAAGCGCGCCTGGTAGATCGCCTGGATCGGCCCCAGGCCCATGGACACGGTGGGGAACTGCCAGAACTTCGGCATCAGGCGCGGGTGCGGATAAGAGGAAATGCCCTTGCCGTCGACCTCCTGGCGGAAGTTCTCCAGTTGCTCGTCGGTGAGCAGGCCTTCGATGTAGGCGCGGGCATAGAAGCCCGGCGAGGCGTGGCCCTGGAAGTAGATCAGGTCGCCGGCGTGTTCCTCGGTGGGACCGTTGAAGAAGTAGTTGAAGCCGATGTCGTAGAGGGTCGCCGAGGATGCGAAGGTGGAGATGTGCCCGCCCAGCGACGGGTCCTTGTGGTTGGCGCGCATCACCATGGCCAGTGCGTTCCAGCGCACCAGCGAACGGATGCGCCGCTCCATGAACAGGTCGCCCGGCATGCGGGCCTCATGGCCCACGGGGATGGTGTTGCGGTAGGGCGTGTTGATGGCGTAGGGCAGTTGCGTGCCGGTTCGGCTGGCCAGCTCGCCTAGGCGAGTCATCAGGTAGTGGGCGCGCTCTTCGCCTTCTTTTTCCAGTACGGATTCCAGCGCGTCCAGCCATTCCTGGGTTTCGACGGGGTCGATATCGTGCATGGTCAGGGGTCCTGGTTACGGGGTCGGCTCTACGCAATGCCGGCTCCGGGCCAGGTGATCCATCGGGTTGGCGCAGTGGGTGGCAACCCTCGTGAGGCCGCCGCGCTGCCGCCGGCACGCGCGTGTGGCTATAGAGCTTAGACAGCTCTGGCGCCAGTGCTCGCCCGGTTGGTCGAGTCAGGACGTCGCAGGGGGCTCTTTATCAGAGCTTGGCACGCACTAATCAGAGCCTGCTGCTTGCCGCATCTCGCCGCAGGTCGTCGCCACGACCCCACTGCGCGGTAACCAGCCGGTCGCGTCCGGCCTGCTTGGCCCGGTAGAGCAGGCGATCCACCGCCGCGACGAAGTCCAGCGGACGGTCACTGGAAGAGGGCACGGCGGTGCCGACGCCCAGGCTGATGGTGAGCATATCGGAGACAGCGGACTTCTCATGGGCTATGCGCTGCTCACGCAGCACACTGCGACAACGCTCGGCGATCTGCCGCGCGGCCTCGCTGTCGGTCTCCGGCAGCACCAGCACGAATTCCTCGCCACCGAAGCGCGCGATGAAGTCCCTGGGTCGATGCAGCGCGCCGGCCAGCGCCTTGCCGACGCTGCGCAGGCAGTCGTCGCCCTGGATGTGCCCGTAGTGGTCGTTGAACTGCTTGAAGTAATCGATATCCAGCAGCACCAGGGAAAGCGGCTGGCCGCTGCGCTGGGCACTGCCCCATTCGGTGTCCAGCACCGAGTCGAACATGCGCCGGTTGGCCACGCCGGTCAGGCCGTCCTTGTACGAATACTCCTCCAGCTGGCGCTGCAGCATGATCAGCTGCTCTTCGGCGCGCTTGCGCTCGCTGATGTCGAACATGAAGCCGACCAGCGAATCCACCTCGCCGTTGTCGTCGCGCACCACGTGCACCACATCGCGGATCCACACGTAGTCACCGGAGGAGGTGAGGGCGCGGTAGTCCGCCTCGTGGTCGGTGCCCTCGCGGGACTGCGACACGCAGAAGTTCACCACGCGCTCGCGATCCTCCGGGTGCATGCGCTCAGCCCAGTCGTTGGCGCTGACCCAACTGGCCTGGCTCCAGCCAAGGAGATCTTCGATCTGCGGGCCGATGTAGGCGAACGTCATGGATCGCCAGTCGATTTTCCACGGGATGGCGCGGGTGGATTCTAGGAGGGTCTGGTAGACGGGATTTTCCGGGGAGGCGTCGTACGGCATGGCGGCGGCTCTCTGCTGGCACTGTGCCTTGTTCTATCACATTGCGATGACCGAAAACCGTTGAATCTCGCCAGCTGTAGCCCGGAAAGCGGCGAGACGACAGGCGGTCGTTTTTCACAGAGACGGATTCTTCAGCAATTCATAACGGGTTCTTCACGAATCCGGGGATAGGGTTTGATCGCCCGCCATCTGACAACCCCGCAGTGCGATGGTCATCCCAGGGAAGGGTCGGGCCTCCCTCCTTTTTTCGGGGGAAACGGATGCGGATCCATTCCCTGTAGCGGCCCAAACCATGCCCATCCCGAAATTCATCAGATCACTGTCCCGCGGCTGGTTGGCCTTGCTCGCGATTCTTCCGGTGATTGCCCTGCTCAGCGGTTTTCTGCCGCTGGATTTCTCGCGGCCGACGCCGCTGGTGGGCGATGCCCAGCGCCAGGCCGAGTTGCGCGAGCATTGGCAGAACGGCGACCTGATCGTTCTGGTGCGCCATGCCGAACGCTGCGACCGCTCAAGCGCGCCGTGCCTGGCCGACGCCAGCGGCATCACCGTGCGTGGCGGGCAGAGCGCTCATGAGATCGGTCAGGACTTCGCCGCCCTCGGCCTGGCCAACGCCGACATCCTCAGCAGCGACCAGCTGCGCGCCGTGCAGACCGCCTCGTCGATGTTCGGCCGCATGCCGCAGGAGCAGTCCTGGCTGTACAAGTGTGAAGGCTCGATGCTAGAACAGGCGCTCCAGCACAAGGTCGCGCACCGCAACCTGATCCTGGTGACTCACAGTGAGTGCATCGAGGACTTGGAGCACTCAGTGAGCGTTAATGACCCGGCCACGCCGGATTACGCCTCGACGCTCTTCGTGCTCAGTGAGAAGGACCAGACGCCGCGCCTGCTGGGCTATCTGGAGGCCGATCAGTGGCCGCTGAACGTCAGCGGGCGCTGACCTGGCTGGGCGTGGCGCCCAGTCGGTAACGCTGCAATTCCTCTGATGTCAGCACACGCATGCGCTGCGGATCGATGGCCTGCATGGTATCGGCCAGTTCCAGCGGAATATCCATGTCGCGGAAATACGTACGGGCGTTGTAGCTGCCTGCCGCCTGCGACGAATCGCCAGCGGGGTAGTAAGGGCGATGCAGGCCCACATAGCCGCGCACCGTGCGGTGCTTGCCGGCGGCCAGCAGGTAGACGCAGGAGCCCTGACAGACGCTGTTGGTCGGCACCAGGGTCTCGAAGCCGGACTCGCGCAGCAGGCGGCCCATCTTGATCGATTCGGCGGCGCTGCCCCCGATGCTGTCCAGCAGCGCCACCTTGCGGGCGAACTTGCCCGGGTTGGCCATCAGCCCCTTGAACAGGCGCTCGTAGTCGCCCGGAGCGATTTCCTCGCTGATCCGTACTGCCAGTACTTCGCCCACCTTGGAATGCTGCACGGGCTTCACCTCGACCTGGGCGAAGGCAAGGCCGGAGGACAGCGCAAGGGTGCAAAGCAGGGCAGCGCGAAGCATGGGGGTAAATCCTGTACGGGCGTCTTATAGGAAAGCGCTGACGATACCCTGATACGCGGCGTCCGTCAGCCTGTCAGCTGGCCTTCAGGCAGGTGCGCAGCAGGCGTCGCGCCGACTTGTTGACCCGGCGGCGCTCCAGTTCTTCGGGAGCGAACCAGCGGCAGTCGGCGATCTCGTTCAGGGGCGTGGGCTGCTGCGCCGGGTTGACCGGCGTCTCGAACACGTAGTGCAACGTCTGGTACAGCTCCAGCGGCGCGACATAGTTCATCTGCTCGATGGCCAGCCCGGTTTCCTCTATCAGTTCGCGGATTGCGGCTTGGCCGGGGCGTTCGTCGGCCTCGATGCGGCCGCCGGGCAGGTTCCATTTCGACTTGGATTTGCGGACGAAGAGAATCTTGTCGTCGAGGCGGCAGATGACCGTTGCACGCTCTTTCAGATTCTTAGCCATACCGGCTGCTCCTCGACAATCTTCCAACAGTATTCAAGGTAGACATTAATCAGATATTTCCAACCAGATGAACTGGTTACGGCGTTTATTTCGACAAATGGTAAGGATTGGTCGCTGAAAAGGTATGTCAGGCCTTTCTTAAGAAAGGTCCGTCCTATTCCCGACTTGTATTTCCTGCAGAGTCGACCTGTGCCTTGGGCCGAAAGTGCGAATTTTCTGTCAGGCCTAAAGGACTTCCGCTTAGGACATATCGCTCTTCTCGAACTCCTCACCCAGAAAATCCAGCAAGGTTCGTACCGACGGCAGCAGCCCGCGCCGTGAAGGGAACACCGCGTGGACCACCCCGGTGCGCGGCGCCCAGTCCGGCAGTAGATTCACCAGCTTGCCGTCATTCAGGTCCTCACATACCACCACGGCGGGCATGTGCACCGCGCCGGCGCCGGCCAGCGCGGCTTGGCGCAGCGCGACCAGATCGTCGGTGACCATTCGCGGCTGGTAGCGCACCTGCGCGCTGGCGCCCTTGGGGCCGTCCAGCTGCCAGCTGTACTCGCGCTGCACCACGCCCCAGTGCAGCGTCGGCAATGCCGCCACATCGGCGGGCGTCGGCCTGTCCGGCAAGCGCTCGCGCAAAGCCGGGGCGCCCACCACACGCTGGCGGCTTTCGCCCAGCACCTTCATCACCAGATCACTGCTTTCCAGCGGCGGGAAACGCACTCGCAGGGCGATGTCGATGCCTTCCTGGATCAGGTCCACCTGGCGGTTGGTGCTCTGTACATGCAGCTCCACCAGTGGGTACTGCACCATGAAGCGCGCCAACATAGGGCCCACCCAGAAATTCAGCAACGCCGTGGGGCAGCTCAGGTTCACTACTCCGCGCGGCTCGGAACGGTGCTGCTCGACGGCCTCGGTGGCCGCCGCCGCTTCCACCAGCATCGCCACGCAGTGCCGGTAGAACACCTGGCCGATCTCGGTCACCGAGAAGTGCCGCGTCGAACGCTGGATCAGCCGCACGCCCAGGCGCTCTTCCAGCGCGGCGATACGCCGGCTCAGCTTCGACTTGGGCTCGTCCAGGTCGCGGCCGGCGGGGGTGAAGCCGCCATGTTCCACCACCTGGGCGAAGTAATAGAGGTCGTTTAGATCGTCCATTCCAGTGTTCCTCTAGTAGAACACTGATACTAATTTTTGCCGGCTACCGGCGCAATTGTTCCATCCGTATCGTGGCCTCCATGCACAACAGGAGGTACCCATGAAACAGATTCTTGGCATCTACAGCGCCGCCCGGCCGCACTGGGTCGGTGACGGTTTTCCGGTTCGCACGCTGTTTTCCTACGACAGCCTGGGCGAGCACCTCAGCCCCTTCCTGCTGCTCGACCATGCCGGCCCCCACGCTTTCGGCCCCACCACGGTGCGCCGTGGCGTCGGCCAGCACCCGCACCGGGGCTTCGAGACCGTGACCCTGGTCTATGAGGGCGAACTGGAACACCGCGACTCCAGCGGTGGTGGCGGCCGCATCGGCCCCGGCGACGTGCAGTGGATGACTGCCGGTGACGGCATCCTCCACGAGGAATACCACTCGCCGGATTTCGCCCGCAGCGGCGGCAACCTGCACATGGTCCAGCTCTGGGTGAACCTGCCGGCCCGCCACAAGCGCACCGCGCCGGCTTACCAGACGCTGCTGGCCGGCGATGTCCCGAGCATCGAACTGGCCGACGGCGCTGGCCGCCTGCGGGTGATCGCCGGTGACTACGCCGGCCATGCCGGTCCGGCGCACACCTTCAGCCCGCTGGATGTCTGGGACCTGCGCCTGCAGCCCGGCTGCCCGCTGGAGCTGGCCGTCAAGGCGGAGCGCAACACCGCCCTGGTGGTACTGCGCGGCAACGTCCGGCTGGGGAGCGGCGAAACCCTGCGCGAAGGCCAGCTGGCGCTGTTCGACCGGCGCGGCGACAGCCTGCAGCTGGAAGCCGAGAGCGATGCCCTGGTGCTGCTGCTCAGCGGCGAGCCGCTGAACGAGCCCATCGTCGGCTACGGCCCCTTCGTGATGAACAGCGAAAGCGAAATCCAGCAGGCCATTGCCGACGTCCAGAGCGGACGTTTCGGACAGATGACCCGCTGATGTCACACCCCCGACTCAGGCGTCGCCTAGTCTGGATGAACGCCCGCGCAGGAGGCGCGGGCTTTATGGGCCGGATGCCCTTTGTGGAGACCCCGAAATGAGCCACTTCAACCAGATTGCCAACTTCAACGGCCAGCGCCCGGTGATCGATCCCGACGACACCGCCATGCTCCTCATCGACCATCAGAGTGGGCTGTTCCAGACGGTCAAGGACATGCCCATGACCGAGCTGCGCAACAACGCCATCACCCTGGCAAGGATCGCCACGCTGGCAAGAATCCCGGTGATCACCACCGCCTCGGTGCCGCAGGGCCCCAACGGCCCGCTGATCCCGGAAATCCACGAGGCCGCGCCGCATGCGCAGTACGTGGCGCGCAAGGGCGAGATCAACGCCTGGGACAACCCCGAATTCGTCGCCGCCGTCGAGGCCACCGGCAAGAAGACCCTGGTCATCGCCGGCACTATCACCAGCGTCTGCATGGCCTTCCCGGCGATTGCCGCAGTCAACGCGGGCTACAAGGTCTTCGCCGTGATCGATGCTTCCGGCACCTACTCCAAGGCCGCGCAGGAAATCACCCTGGCCCGTGTCGTCCAGGCCGGCGTGGTGCCCATGGATACCGCCGCCGTCGCCTCGGAAATCCAGCGCACCTGGAACCGTCCCGACGCCGCGCAATGGGCGGAGGCGTACAGCCTGATCTTCCCGCATTACCGTCTGCTGATCGAAAGCTACACCAAGGCCCAGCAGGTAGTGACCGAACACGAGGTGCTGGACTCCCAGCGCTGATCCAACCCCGCCCGGCTCCGGTCGGGCTATCACTGCAACGAGGAAACGCCATGAGCAAGCCCTACGTCCGTCTCGACAAGACCCAGGCCGCCGTACTGCTGGTCGATCACCAGGCCGGTCTGCTCTCGCTGGTGCGCGACATCGAACCGGACAAGTTCAAGAACAATGTCCTGGCCCTGGCCGACCTGGCCAAGTATTTCAAGCTGCCGACCATTCTCACCACCAGCTTCGAGAACGGCCCCAACGGCCCGTTGGTCCCCGAGCTGAAAGACCTGTTCCCCGACGCGCCCTACATCGCCCGCCCGGGCAACATCAACGCCTGGGACAACGAGGACTTCGTCAAGGCGGTGAAGGCCACCGGCAAGAAACAGCTGATCATCGCTGGCGTGGTCACCGAGGTCTGCGTGGCCTTCCCGGCGCTGTCGGCGCTGGAAGAGGGCTTCGACGTGTTCGTCGTCGCCGACGCCTCCGGCACTTTCAACGAAGTCACTCGTGACGCCGCCTGGCGTCGCATGGAAGCCGCCGGCGCGCAGATGATGACCTGGTTCGGCGTGGCCTGTGAGCTGCACCGCGACTGGCGTAACGATATCGAAGGCCTGGCTGCGCTGTTCTCCAACCACATTCCCGATTACCGCAACCTGATCACCAGCTACAGCACGCTCACCGCCAAGAAGTGAGGCACTGCTGCCGGGTCGGCGCAGCGAGGCCGGCCCGGCTATGGATCTTATCCTTCCAGCAGCCCTGCCTTGCAGTCGGGTGCTCCAGGGCCAGCTCGTAAATCTCGGGCTTCCCCGGCCAGTGGGGCCAAAGCCGAGGCGAAGCGGGCGGTGACGCGGATGGGGCCGCAAGGCTGATGGCTCGTGGGACTTTTCGGTTGGTGACGGCGGGATGTCGCCGACAGGATGAAACGGGTCTCATCCTTTCGCCCCAAATCTGGGAGTGAATACGGTGCAAAGGCGGACGCCGGCCAGGCTGCGCCGGGGCGGACGGGTCCTGGCGCCAGCGCGACTGGGTTAGGCCTTCGCGGCGCCAGGAGCTGGAGCCACATTGGGGACCTGGAACCGGCACTTGCGGGCGGCCCTTGCAGCGGCTGCCGTGCGTTCACCATAGGGTTTGCCGATGTCTTCGGCGCTGGTCGAGGCCTCGATCATCATCGATATGAATGATGACCGGGGCCTCTGGGAAGTTCAGGCTCAGTCACTGACCGCTCCGCCTCACTTCAAGGAAGAGACCATGCACAATCCATTGGGCTTACTGGGCATTCTTCTGATCAGCCAGGCCGTGGCGTTCGAAATCCATCCGGTCAGCTGGAGAGGAGGAGCGAATGACTACGACTCCAGCGCGGTTCAGTTGGAATTCCGCGCCGATGCGAGCGCCGCTCAGTGCCATCTGCGTTCCTACATCCTCGACAGCCGCAATCAGGCCATCCACGAGATCATCACCCGGCAGGCCTACCAACCGGCTTACGCGAAAGTCCTTCGGGGCAGGACCTGGCTCCTGCCGTTGCTGGGCGGCGTGGAGTGGAACGATGACCCCGAAGAGCTGACGCGCAAAGCTTGGCACTACAACGGCGCGAGACATATCTTGCTGTTCAAGGCTCATGAGGAAAATGCCGGTCGGCCCAATACGCTGACCCGTCGCGTGCACCATGGCGATCTGCAATTCCTTCATTCGATGCGGGCTGCGGATGAGTCCGACGCGCAAGCCAGAGCAAAGATGTATCGGTGGCTGGAATACACCTACCGGGTCGCGATCGGGAAGGTGCCGGCTAACACCGTTCGCAAGTCAACGCCCTACCACGAGTTCTTCGGCAAGGTCGGCTGCTCTCGCAATCCGCAGTTGGCCGATCCCAGCGACTGCACGGTGCTCGATGTTTTCGACATGAAGCACATGTATCGCCAGGGCGATCAGGAAGAAAACCTGCGATCGCTGGCTGCAGGGGCGATCGCCCACCTGATCCAGGACAGTTACAGCGCGAGCCACACGCTGCGCGAGAATGGCACCGGCAGGCTGCTGCAGCTGTATACGTACGATGCCGAGAACCAGAAGTCACATTGTGAAAAGGATGGGGCCTACGAGAGCAACCGGGCTGGCATCGACATGGCTCGGGCAATGACTACCGAGTTGCTGGGCTACGTTCACCGACGGGAAAGCTGGGAAAAGGCCTCAGCTTTTTTCTACCAAACCCTGGGCGCCCCCGATGCTGGCCCGGCCACGACGGAGCGTCGGGCCGGAGCCGTCACCGATACCTGGGTGAGCATCACGCGGTGAGTGCCCGCGCCCGGCTGGATCAGAGAATCGAGAAGTTGTAGCTGACGATCAGTCGCACCTCATCCACGTCGCGCGCCGACTGTTCGTAGTTGGTGCGGTAGGTGGCGTTGCGCAGGCGCAGGCTGAGGTCCTTGAACGTGCCGGTCTGGAGCACGTACTTGAACTCCACGTCACGCTCCCATTCCTTGCCCTCGTTGCCGTTGGCCAGGGCGATGTGGTCGCCGTTGACGTAGCGGGTCATGAAGCTCAGGCCGGGCACGCCGACGCTACGCAGGTCGAAGTCGTAGCGCAGTTGCCAGGAGCGCTCCTGGGCGTTGGCGAAGTCGTTCACCTGCACGTAGTTGGCGAGGTAGGGGTTGCTGCCGTCGAGGTAGGGCATGGAGCTGTCGCCGCTCATGCGCTGCCAGCCGGCGCTGAAGATGTGGCCGCTCTGGGCGTAGGACAGCAGTAGGCTGAGGGCGCGGTTGTCGATCTCGCCAGCGCGGGCCGAGCCGTCGTCGTCGCTGTCGAACCAGCGCAGGTCGGCCGTGACCTTGCCGGCGCCCAACGCCTGCTTGCCGACGATGCCGACGTAGCGCTGGCGGTAGACGTTCTCCAGCCCGCCCTGGGCGTATTGCAGCAGGAGCTGGTCGTTAACCTGGTAGTCGGCCTGGTAGGAGTCGAAGCGGTTGCCGGTGGTGTCGCAGGCGTAGCGCTTGTTCTTGCAGTTCAGGCGCACGTCCTGGGCATCGGTGGAGTCGCGCGCGGTGTAGCGCTCCAGGCGCGTGGCAGTGAGCTTGAGGTGGGCGATTTCCTCGCTGGTCAGCTGCGCTCCATGGAACATGTTGGGCAGCAGGCGGCCGTCGTTGTACTTGAGCAGCGGCATGTCCGGCAGCATCGCGCCGTACTTGAACTGGGTGTGGGAGACGCGCAGCTTGCCGGTGACGCCGGCTTTGGCGTACTGGTCTTCGGAGTGACGCGGGTCGTGACCGCTGGAGGGCAGCAGGCCGCTGTTGCTGTCGGCGGGGCTGGAGTCGAGTTTCATGCCGAGCATGGCCAGGGCGTCGACACCGAAGCCGACGGTGCCTTCGGTGTAGCCCGACTGCAGGTTGAGAATGAAACCCTGCGCGGTTTCCTCGCGCTTGGAGGCACCCTGCGGGTTGGCCGAGCTGCCGTCGCGGAAGTCGCGGTTGAAGTAGAAGGTGCGCGATTCCAGGCGCGCGCTGCTGTCCTCCAGGAAGTCGGCGCTGGCCGGGGCGGCGATGCCACCGAGCAGGGCGAGGGCGCTCAGGCGGGCGAGCGGGCTGGAGGATAGGGGGGAGGGCATGCGGTGACTCCGGGACGCTAAAAAAGCGCGCGAAGGTGTCACAGATGCGTGGTCGGGTCTTTGCGACCATGGTCTAGAACGCGGGTTCAGCGCTTCGAGATAGCAGCCGACAGTACCGTCCGACCATCGGCTGAAACCTTCGCGGCGCGCCCACGTCCACCGCCATACCATTGCCCGAATCGCTGGAGGTGAACATGAAAGGCCACGGTGAAATCAGCCAACGTCCCTCGGTCGCGCCCGAGCGCTGGCCGGCACAATCCGGTCCTGGCGCCAGTCGCGGCCTGCCGGGCTACCCGCAGCGCCCGGGGCCATCGGGCGGCTCGCGGCATATCGACCCTGAGCTGGGCTTCGACCCGGATTCGCCGGACCTCGCCGACCCGCAGATCGATCCGCCGCATCCACCGCACGTTCCTCAGGACGGCCCCGATCCGCAGGGCCAGCGGCGTGTTCCGGGGGACCGCTATCCGCCATATTCGTGTCCGTGAGGCCACGCGCTCAGAGGGCGTCGGACGCCTTGCACAGCCGGGTGTCCTGCAGGCTGCCGCTGAGGTTTCGACCATCACCCAGGCGCACCAGGCGCGCCAGGCACTGGCCGCTTTCCATCAGCAGCAGCTCGTAGTCCTGCCCGGCTTCGGGGGTGAAGGTCATCGATTGCTGGCAGCTGTACGAGTAGCCGCTGCTGACCATGCCCTTGCTCTGGAAGTTGACGGCGAACGGCTGGTTCGCTGGGATGTTCACCTCGCTGCTGGCGAAGCCGCCCTGGCCCAGTTGCTCGGCCTGGCGGCTGGTCGGCATGCCGAGGTTCTGGCCGTTGCGGCTGGCGAAACCGGATTGCGCCACGGCGATCACCCCGGCGCCGGCGCGGCGCCAGTCGATGCAGGCGCTGGCGGGTACACCGCGGGCCATGCCGTTGGTGATCACCCGTAGCCGCGCGGTGTCGCCGGTCGCGGGCGCGGAGTAAGGCGTGGAGTAGGACTGTACGTTGGCGAGGTTGCCGCAGCCGGCGAGCAGCAGCGCGGCCAGCGCGAGGCTGGCGGCGCGGGAGAGGAGGGTGGCGTCCATGGTGATTCCTGGTCTCAGCGTTGTCCGGCGGCCTGGGGCGGCGCGCAGCAGTTGCGCGTATTGATGACCTTGCCGCGGCATGCGGGAAGCATGGGCGGGTTCTTGCACAGCAGGTAGTTGGCCGGCCGGGTGAAGTGGAAACCGCGGTCGAGCATGCACAGTTGCGCGGCGGCGATGTCGTTGAGCAGCATTTCGTCGACGGGCTCGATCACTGTGGTGTAGCCGCAGCTCTTCATGGCCTGCTGCACGCCCTGGCTGTCGGTGCCGGTTTGCGCCCACTGCGTGTAGGCGGGCGGACGCTGCGTGGCATTGGTCCCGGGCTTGCCGCCGGCCGCTTGGCAGGCGGGCAGTTGCGGGCTGGTGTCGCAGAGGGTGTAGCGATCCTGGTAAACGAACCCCTTGCCGAGCATGCATTGCTCGCCGCGGGCGTAGTCGTTGCTGGTGATGGTGGTGCTGTCGACGTAGGCGGTGTTCGGGAAACCGCAGTCCAGCAGGGCGTTGCGCACACCTTGCTGGTCGACGCCACCCCTGGCCCACAGTTCGTACAGAGGCGGAGCCGGCTGCAATGGCCGGGCCTGGCTGCACGCAGCCAGGAGGAGGCAGGGCAGGAGCAGCCCCAGGGCGCCATGGCGCTTCAGCATGTCAGCGCTCTCATGGCGTCTGCGGGTAGGTTTTCACGGGCGTCAGCACCGGCTTCTGATCGGGCATGTCCTGCCAGAACTTCTGGCAGGCAGCGTCGCCGTTGCCATAGCAGTTGTGCACGGTGTACTTGCCGCCCGCCACGTTCTTGATCTCCTTGAGTGCATTGCTGTCCGCGGGGATGGTGCCTCCGGTGGCGGGGTTCCAGCCGATCCAGCCGCCCACCGGGTCAGTCTTGTGGTTCTGCAGCTGGACGACCATCTCGTTCTTCTTCTCGTCGCTCATCGCGTCGCGATTCTGCAGCATGGCCAGCAGGTCGTCAGCCTTGGCGGCGTTGTAGGCCGGGCCGTAGAAGTTGAGGGTCGTGTTGCTCAGGCTGCCGCTGGGGTCGGGCAGGCGGGCGATGGACTCCATGGCGTTGCCGGTGGTCATCGAGCCGCGGCTATGGCCATCGATGTGCAGACCGGTCTCGCCATAGCGCAACAGGGCTTCGCGGGTCTCGACGGTGGCGTTGGCCAGTCCCCAGAAGTCGTTCTCCAGGTACTTCTGATAGCCGGCGATGAGCAGCTCGGCGACGGAGTTGCTGGCATCGGGGAACCAGATGAAGTACTGCGGGCCGTCAGAGGTGCTGTGCTGCGCCGCGTATTTGGCCGCGCCGTCCTCGTCGTTGAAGATGCCGTTGTTGGCGATGTGCACGCGGCCGTCGGAGCCGGCCTGCAGGTTGGCTTTCTCGGTGTCGTTGAGCTCGCGACGCAGCGGTACACCGTCCTTGTCGCGCAGAACGTTGCCCTGGTCGTCGGTGAGGATGACGAACATCCGCGCCTTCTCCAGGAACATCTTGCGGTAGGCCTCGTCGGTGAACTGCACGGCCTGACGGTAGGTCTCGTTCTTGATTGCCTGCTCGGCTTCGGCGGTGCGGCGCATCTCGTCGACGTCCTGGCGCTCGGCGGCGGTATGGGCATTGGCGGTGTCGCGATTGAGGCCGGCGACGGTGTCAACCGCGTTCTTGCCGGTGAGCTCCTGCTGCAGGGCGTCGTCGGTGATGACCACGGTGCCGGCGCTGATCGCGCTGCGGGTATCGCCCGAGGACGAGCCCGAATCCTTGCCCGAGTTCATCGCGTTGCCGACGATGGCCTTGCCGACGCCGTACTTGCCCTGGGTAACCATGTCGGTGCTGAGGTTGATACCGCTGCTGGTGGCCTTGGCGTCGGCCTGGTTGTGGATGTCCGACTGGGTCAGGGTGCCGGTGCTGAGCTGGTTGCGGCCGGCCGCGATAGCAGCGTCGCTGCTGGCGATCAGGCCGCCCTTGAGGTCGGTGTTGCCATTCACGCGGATGTCGAAGCCGCCGTCGCCGGCCTTGATTCCCGACTGCTCGGTGACGCTGGCGTAGTTGGAGTTCTGCTTGGCGGTGTTGCTGCTGACGCTGCCGCTGGAGGCGCCGTAGCAGAAGGGCGGGATACACAGGCTGACGCCCACACCCTTGCTCGACTGCTTGGCGTCGTAGGTGCTGGTGTCCTGCAGGCTCTCGATGCTCAGGTTGCCGCCAACGTTGGCGGTGACCTGCGGTCCGCTGACCACCGCGCCGTGCAACTGGGTATCACCACCCGATTGCAGATTGACCTGGCGGCCGCCGTCGACGTGGGTGTTGCTCCAGACCAGGTCCTTGCCGTCGGCGTTGCCCCGGCTCTGCGAGGCGCCGGCGTTGATGGTGAAGCCGTTCTGCGTGCCGCCCACGGCGAAGCCGATGCCGATGCTGGCGCTGCTGCCCTTGCTGGTGCTGTGCTGCTCCACGGTGTTCTTCGCTGCGAGCAGGGCGATATCGCCTTCGGCCTTGAGGTTGGCGTCCCGCCCGGCGCTGATCTGACTGCCTTGCACGGTGATGTCGCTGTCTTTGCCGGCGCCGCTGGCGACGATGTTCACATCACGCCCGGCGCTCACGCTGGAGCCGGCCGCGGTGCTGCCGCGCTGTTCGCTGTGGCTCTCGTTCTTGCTCGCCCCAATGGAGATGCTGATGTTGATGCCGCCGGCCTGGGCCGGGTTGGCCATGACGGCGGAGGCGGCGCCGGCGCCTTCCAGCGCGACGTTGGCCGCGGCCAGGGCCTTCATGCGGTTATCGTCGGTGCGTTCGGCGGACTTCTTCATCTGCTGTGCGGTCTGCACGGCGGTGATGATCGGGTTGGTCAGCGTGACGGAGAGGCCGCTCTGCTTGAACTTGCTCTCCTGGGTACTGAGATGGGCGTTCTGCGCCTCGACGATGCCTACCGTGCGGCCTTCGATGTTCACGTCGCCGCTCGGTGCGCTGACCTTGCTGCCGACCTGGCGGTAGGCCTCGCCGGCCTTGATGTTGACGTTGCCGTTGATCGAGCCGACGGTGCTGGCCGCGGCGCTGTCGCCGTCGTCGGTGTTCTTCACCGATTGCTGCTGGCTGCCGATGGTGAAGCCGATTCCCCCGCCGCTGAACAGGCCGCTCTTCTTCTCGTCGCGGCTGTGCACTTCGTTGAGGTGGTCGGTGGCGGAGGCGATGGTGACGTTGCGGCCGGCCACCAGCGTGGTGTCGCCATTGGAGACTACATTGCTGCCTTCAACCTTGAGGTCGTTGCCGGCGCTGACGTAGGTCGTCTCGCCACTGAAGGTGCTGCCCTGGGACAGAGTCTCGTTGACCGTGTCGCGGGTCACGATGGTCTTGGACGAGAACCAGCCGGTCTTGCTCTTGACCTTGTGCGCCTCGTCCGCCATGGCGCTGTTCTGGCTGGCGGTGAGGTTGACATCGTGGTCGGCGGAGGCCTGCACCGCGCCTTTTTCGCTGGTCACGCTGGCGCCACGGGCATTGAGGTCGTGGCCGGCGATCAGGCGCACGTCGCTTTGGCCCTGCACGCTGCTGCCCACTTCGCCGGCGCTGGACTCGTTGCGCCAGTTGCTGGAGTTCCAGGTCATGCTCTGCTGTTCCTGGACGGCCACGGTGCCCAGGTTGATATCGTTGCCGGCGCCGAGGGTGGTCTTGCCGCCTTCGCCGTTGTTGACCACCTGCGCGGCGTTGAGATTGAGGTCGCGGCCGGCAGTGGCGATCAGCTCACCGGCCGGGTCGGAGACGAACAGCCCGGCGACCCGTGACACGCGCGTGGCGCTACCCTGGGCACTCTGGGTGTCCTGGGTACTGGAGGTCAGGTTGATATCGCGGCCTGCCACGGCGGTGAGGCTGTGGCTGGCGTCGATCAGGCCGCCGAGGTTGTTCAGGTCGCCGCTGGCCTTCACGGCCACGTCGGTGCCGGTCAGGCGACCACCGAGGTTCTGGATATTCTCCGAGGTGATCGACAGCACGTTGCGCCCGGCGAGGGTGCCGCTGTTGACGAGGTTGTTCTGGATGTTCAGGTCCACGTTCTGCCCGGCCATCAGCGCGCCGGAGCCGTCGATGTCGCCCTGGCGAACACGCACATAGACCTGCGGCACCAGTGCCTGAGCCACGCTGCCATCGGGGAGGGTGACGTCCTTGGCCACCAGCCAGACGATGTCGCTGGTGAGCTGCGCCATCTGCTCGGGGGTGAGGGCGATACCGGGTACCAGGTTCCAGGCATTGGCGTAGGTCAGGCCATTATCCAGCAGGGCGCGGTACTGTATTTCGTCGTTGCCGTAGCCGTCGAGGAAGCGCCGGCCGGTAAGCTGGGCGATCTGTTCGCGGATCAGCTTCTGCTCGTAGAAGCCATCGCCCAGGCGCGTCAGGGTCAGGCCGGGGTTCAGGCTCAGGCGGTCGAGCATGTAATCCGAGGAGAGCCAGGCGCGATAGTTGGTGAAGCGCGGGTCACTTTCGATCAGGTAGCCGCTGGTGGCTTGCGGGTTGACGTGGAACAGGCTGTTGTCCGGCACGCGGGTGTCGATGCCGCCGGTGCGAATGCTCTCGGTGACGCCGGCGTTGTTCTTGGTCTGCACCGCGGTGACTTCCAGCACCGGGCTGATCACCCGGCCGTTGCCGACATTGACCTGGGCTCCGTTGGCGCCGGAGGCCGGCTGGTCGACGCGGCCCAGGTTGAGGTCGCCGACCTGGGTGCCGCTGCCGGCATGGGCGGTGTTCTGCTGGTAGGCGCCGGGCTTGAGGAAGATGTCGACGATGCTGGCGGCGGGGTTGTAGGCCGCGCCGTCGGCGCCCTGTTTGTCCCGGCCTTTTTTCTGGATGCGGTAGAAGTGGGTGACGATGCCGCTCTCGGTGGTGGTGCGCGCGCCGGGCGCCTCGTCGTTCTCCAGGCGGCCCAGGTTGCCGCTGATTGTGCCGCCGGCGATGATCCGGCTCTTGTCGTTGAGCGCGTCGGCGACGTCCAGGCGCAGGTTGCCGCCCGCGAGGATCTGCGCTGGATCGGAGCTGAGGATCTGGGTTTCGCGGGTCACCCGGGTGTAGCTGTAGAGATTCCAGTCGTCGCGGATGCCTTCCGGAGTGACCAGGTGATCGACCTCGGAGTTGTAGATGGAAATCTGCTCTGGCTTGTAACGGGCAGTGGAGCCGGTGAGCTGGTACTCGAGGACGCTCTCGCGGCTGACTTCCACTTCCTGGGTGCTGAAGTGCTCGTTGGTGTTGCGCAGCACGGCGCTGGCCAGGCCCATCTCGCCCAGGGCCTCGATGGTGGCGCTGGCGTTGCGGATTTCACCGGCGCTGCCGGTGGCGTGGCCATTGGCGTCCAGCGCACCGCCGATGTAGAGATCGCCGGCGCTGAAGAGCAGGGCATGTTCGCGGTTGAGCAGCGAGCCGACACCGATGTCCAGACGGTTGCGCGCGGCAATTACCGCGGCCTTGCCGTCTTCCACGTCGTTGTGCAGGGTGCCGGCGGAGACCGACAGCTGGTCGCCATAGATGCGCCCGGTTCCCAGGTTGTTCAGGGTGCCGGCGTTGACGCGCGTGGTCTGGCCGTCGAGCAGGCCACGGTTGCTCAGAGTGCCGCTGGCGTCGACGGTCAGGGTGGTGGCGCTGAGCTCGCCGTTGGCGCTGTTGTTCACGTCTCCGGCGCGGACTTTCAGTGCCTGCCCGGCGACCAGTCGGGCCTGGTTTTCCAGGTTGCCGGCGGTCTGCAGGTCGATGGTGCCGTTGGCCTGCAACTGTCCGCTGTGCACGTAGCTGTCACGCAGTTTCAGGCTGATGTCGCCCAGGCTCAGTGTCTTGCCGTCGCCGCCCAGGCTCTTGCTGTCGATGCTCAGTTTCTGCCCGGCGATCAGTTTGCCGTCGTGGTTGAGGATGGCGAGGGACTTGCTGGTCGCGGCATCAAGGATGTTCAGCTCTTTGCTGGAGCTGATCAGGCCGCCGCTGTTGTCCAGCTGGCCACTGCTGTTGAGGGTGAGGGTCTCGTCCGCGCGCACCGCGCCGGCCTGGTTGCCGATCTGGCCGGCGTTGAGCGTCAGCGAATGGCCTTCGAGGCCCTGGTCGGCTCCCTGGGTGTTGCGGTTGTCGATGATGCCGGCGCTGATCACCAGCTTGCCGCCGGCGCGCAGCAGGCTGCCGGCGTTGTCCAGGCGGCCGCTGGCCAGGTCGAGTGTGGCGTCGCCAAGGGTCTGCAGTTGGCCGCCACGGTTGTCCAGGCCGCTGGCCTTGATGCGCACGTTGCCTTCGCTGGTCAGCAGCCCGCCACGGGCGTTGTTTATTTGCGCAGTGGTGAGGTCGAGGTCGCCCTTGCCGCCGATGAAGCCGGCACTGTTGTCCAGGTTGCCGCTGGCGAGAATCACCCCGCCCTTGCCGAGCAGGCCGCCACTGACGCCGGAGTCGGTGTTGGTGATGGCTTGGCCGTGAGCGTCGATGCGCAGCAGGCCGTCGGCCTGGACCAGGCCACCCTGGTTGTTCAGCGCGCCGCTCTGCAATTCTACGCCATCGGTGGCAATCAGCACGCCACCCTGGTTGTCCAGCGCCGCGCCGCTGCTGTCGAGCTTGAGGTTACCAGCGCTGATCAAGCCGTTGCCGTTGAGCACGCCCTGGCCGGAAAGGGTGATCTGGTGCTGGCCTTCGATGCGGCCACTGCGGTTGTCGAGACGGCCCTGGGTGGCGTCGAGGGCGACCGTGCCGTCCACCGAGCCGAGGGTGCCGCCCTGGTTGCTGATCGAACCGCCACGGGCGGTGAGGGCACCCTTGGCGGCGAGTGTGCCGGTGTCATTGTTCAGTTTGTCGGCATTGACGTCGAGCGTGCCGCTGGCAGTGACCTTGCCCTTGGCGTTGACCAGCTCGCCGGCCTCCAGACGCGAGTTTCCGGTGGCCGCGAGGGTGCCGGAGCTGTTGTCCAGCTTGCCCTTGACCTTGGCTTGCAGGTCGCCTCCGGCAGCCTGGACGGTGCCGGACTGGTTCAGCAGGGTGCCGGCATCGAGCTGGACCCCGCCGTTGCCGGCGAGGGTGCCGCTGCTGTTGTCCAGCAGGCCACTGGTGCTGACGCGCAGGGTGCCCGTGCCGGTCTGCAGGATTTCGCCCTGGCGATTGGAGAGCGAAGCGGCGTCGATGCTGATCTGCCGGGCCACGGTGCTGGCGCCGTCGAGCAGGGCGTCGTGGAACTTCGCCTGCAACTGGCCGTTGCTGGCGAGCGAGCCGTCGCGGCCATCGACCGAGTTCGCGTTGACTTTCAGGGTGCCGTTGCCTGCGTGCTCGATCTTGCCGCGACGGTTGTCCAGGTTCAGCGAGTCGAGGGTCAGGTTGGTGGCGT
The DNA here is from genome assembly GCF_014852585.1 of Pseudomonas sp. PDM18. Taxonomy (GTDB): domain Bacteria; phylum Pseudomonadota; class Gammaproteobacteria; order Pseudomonadales; family Pseudomonadaceae; genus Pseudomonas. The sequence continues at coordinate 224,052 of NZ_JACVBX010000007.1, forward strand.
TGCTGGCGATGCGGCCGTCGCTGTTGTCCAGGGTGCCGGGGAGGGCGAGGGTCATGTCGCCGCTGCCGGTCTGGATGATCTCGCCCTTGCGGTTGGACAGGTCATGGGCCTGCAGCTGAATGCTGCTGCCGGCAAGTTTGGCCGCGTCGCTGGTGAGCTTCTGCGAGACGCTCACCGCCAGCGCGTTGCTGGCGTCGACCTGGGCACCGGTGAGGTTTGCGTTGCCATTGCTGGCGGTGAGGCGGACGTTCTGCGCACCGGCCTGGCCCTGGCTCAGATCGAGGCTGGCGCCGGCGATGTCGAGGTCGCCGCCGGCAACGGTCGTGCCCTGGCTCTTCACCTGCTGGCCGGCCTTGATGTCGAGTCGGCCGCTGCTGCCGACACTGCCGTCGGCCTGCACGCCGGCCGCGAGAGTGGCCTTGCTGTCGTTGACGATGCCGTTGGCATTCAGGCTGACGTTCTGCTGCGCTGCGGCGATGCCGCTGTTATGGATATCGCCGCGGCTGCTCAGCGCGGTATCGCCCTTGGCATACAGAGAGCCGCTGTTGTCGATGCCGCCATTGCTGTCCAGGCGGACATGGGCGGTAGCGTTGATCTGGCCGCTGTTGCCGATGCGGCCGTCGGCGCTGATCACCACGTCGCCTGCGCTGGCGCCGATCTGCCCGGCATTGCGCACGCCGACGCCGGATTCGGTGCCCACCAGCATGATCTTGCCGGCGTACATGCCGCCGAGCTGGGCAACGTCGATGGCCACCGAGGGCTTCTCGCCATTGCCTTCGATAGCTCGTGCGCTGTTGTTGTCGGCGTTGACCTGGTTGGCCCCGGCGGTGACGCGCAGGTCCTTGGCCCAGACGCCGGCGTTGACTTCCACTGAGCGGGCGATCACGTCGGTGAAGTCGGTCTGGCTTGCATCCAGGCCCTTGCCGGTGATTGCGATGTGTCCGCCGCGGACTTCGTAGCCCTGCAGCTGGCCATCGACGATCTGCGCGGTGCCGGTGGTGAGGGTCGCGCGGTTGGCGTTGATGAAGCCGCAGCCGTCACAGGCGATGCCCGCCGGGTTGGCGATCACCACCTGGGCGCGGTCGCCAGCGACTTCGACGTAGCCGCGCAGCTGGCTGGGGTTGCTGCCGTTGACCTCGTTGAGGATGACCCGCGCGGTGCCGTTGGCCAGCGCCTGGTTACCGTCGATCCAGCCGCCAAGCTGGGTCTGTACGCTGTTGCGCGAGTTATTGAGGATCGCGCCCTGCTGGTTCACGTCGAACTGGCTGTAGGTGTTGCGCGAGACGCCAGCGGCGCTGGGCGTCTGGATGTTCACCTGAGGCACGCCGTTGGCGGAGTTGATCACGCCCGGCTGCTGGTTCTGTGGGGCGCCGCGGTCGGCGACGATGTCGGCATGGGCCAGCGGGGCGGCCAGGCTGACCAACCCCAGTGTCGCCATCAGCGCGAAGCGCAGCGGGCGCAGGCTGACTAGCAGCGAGGCGCCCAGCGCACCCAGCGGGCCGTCGGTGGTGCCCGGCGCCTTGCCCTGGCTGGTGACATTCTCGGCGACGACCATCAGTTGGCCGCGTGCCTTGTTGAAAACGATGCGGTAGAGGTGCTTGTTCATACAAATCCCTTTGTCGGTTCAGGGCGCAGGCCGCGGGGTGCGCTCAGAGCTGGATGGCCAGCGGGTGGTCGGAGAACCATGCGCGCGCTTCGGTGGGCATGACCGCGACACCCTGGAACTTCTTGATCCTCAGGCCGCGTTGTTCGCCACGGTGGTACAGCGCCCGGCCGCAGCGGTTGGCGAAGAAGTGCCGCTGCAGGACGCGCGACACCGGTACGGAGTGGCCGAACGGCGCCACCCAGTCGTTGAACCAGATGCGCTCGCCGCTGTTCCAGTCGGCGGCCGGCATGCAGATCGCCGGTTGGCTCAGGTAGCGCGCCTCGGCTTCCAGACTGAGGTTGCTGAAGGCGACGTAGAACACCGGCCGGCCGTTCTGTCGCCCGAGGATGAACTGGCGATGGCTGATCGCCGGCAGCAGCAGGGCATTGAGCGCGTGCAGCGGGATGTCGCGGTGGGACGCCGAGTGCAGCCACAGCCAGACCGCCGAGCCGAGCACCTCGGCCTCGCTCCAGGGCTCGTCGAGGAAGCCCGGCGCGGTGATGTCGAATCCGTCGATATGCATGGCGCCTCCTCAGAAGGACCAGGTCAGGTTGAAACCGCCGGTGGTATTGGCGGTATCGAAGCCGCTGGGCTTGCTGATCGGCTGGCCGACGAAGACGTCGTAGGAGACGCCGCGATAGCCGCCGCGCAGGCCCAGCACGTAACCGGCCAGGTGTGTGCCGATCAGGTACTTGCTCGACTGCCCGCCGACTTCGCCGTAGTCCACGCCCACGTAGGCTTCCTGGCCGGTCTGGCCCAGCGCCAGGCCCAGGTCGTTGCGGGTCAGCCAGCCACGGTCGGCGGAGAGGATCTGTTCGCCGTCGAAGCCACGCACGCTGTAGCGCCCGCCGATGGTGAAACGGTCCTGGGGCACCAGCGGCGTGCGGTTCCATTGCGCGCGCCAGGAGCTGCTGTAGCGCAGGCGCTGGTCGCCCAGGGCGAAGGGCACGCTGAGCTGGGCTTCGGCGGTGATGATCTTGGAGCGCGAGGTGCCTTCGTCGAAGGGCTCCTCCGGCGCCGCCATGGCGTTGCGGGCGCCGGTGCCGCGACGGTAGCCGGTGCTCAGGTAGAGGGTGGAGGCACCGATGAATTCGGTGTGCGTCAGGCCGAACGACCACCCGGCCATTCGCCGACGCTGGATCTCGATCTCGGTGTCGTCGATCCAGTTTTTCGAGCGCCGGCTCCAGCCGCCGAGGCTGGCGGTGGTCTTGCGCACGGCGTCGCGGTAGAGCATGCGGGTGAGGGTGATCTCGTCGTTCTTGCTCTCGCCGCTGTAGCTGTAGTCCTGGTTCGCCCCGGAGATGGTCTGGTGGTAGTCGTACTCGCTGGAGGTCACCCCGAGCAGCCAGTAGCCGAAGGGCACCGAGTAGTGCAGGGTGTGGCCGCGCGAGCCGCGATCGCCGGAATCGCCGCCGCCCAGGTCGTGGTTGTAGCTGAAGTAGAAGAGATCGCTCAGGGTCAGGAAATTGTCGAAGGACACCGACGTGGTGCCCAGGTACTTGCCTGTCTCGTCGGTGCCCGAATCGTCGACCGAGAGGCTGAAGCGGATCGGGAATTTCTGCCGCCAGGCGATCACCAGGTCGCTCTCGCCGGGCTGTGCGCCGGGGCCCTCGGCCGCGGTGATCTGGATATCGGCATCGGCGGTGGGTACCCGCTTGAAGTTCTCCAGCGCCTGTTCGATGTCGCGCAGGTTGAGCAGGTCGCCGGGTTTGGCCGGTACGGTGTTCCAGGCGTTGGCGCGGTGCGAGGTGCCTTCGGCAAAGCGGATCGAGCGAATGCGCCCGGGCACCAGGGTCAGTTCCAGGGTGCCGCTCTTGAGGTCCTGTGGCTGCGCCAGCACGCGGGAAGTGACGAAGCCGCGCTCGATGATCGCGTTCTGGATGCGCTTCATCGTCAGGTTGATGCCGTTGGAGCCCAGGCACTGGCCAGTAGCCGGGTCATCCTTCGGGTCGGCGGCGCGCAGTGCCCACTGGAAGCGCTCGGCCGAGTCGCCGACCAGGGTGATCTTGCGGATGGGGAAGCAAGGCGCTTCGTCCTTCGCCAGTCGATTGGCTTCCAGCCCGCTGGGCGGCAGCTTCAGGCGCACGTCCGGCGACGGTTCCAGCTGCTCGCGCAGCGCGCGGTCGCGTTCCTGCTGCTGCAGCAGTTGCTGGGCGGGTAGCGGATCGGCGGCGAGGGCGACGCCGCTGCAGGCACTCATGGCCAGGATGGCGAGGCGCAGCGCGCTGCGCAGGGGAAGATCGATGCCCATCCATGGGGCTCGTGGAGCAGGGCCGGCATCCACCGGCAGCTCTCTAGGGCAAGAGAGAAAAGCCATTTCGCATCCTTGTGAAATATCTTGCAAAAGCTCGTCGAATTATGACGACTGGTCCTGAGTCCGACCGTGAATCTGTTCAAATCGCTGTAAATCCGCTGATACACCGCTTTCGGATGTGTAACGCGGATATGACAGTTCCGACGGTTCGAGATGAAAGACGGAAAATTTGTTCCGAATTTTTACCAAGGTCTGACGAACGGTCTGAAGTGCCATTGCGGTGATATCAGTTTGCACTTTCCGCGGCGGGGCCGGACGGGGCACGAGGGCGCTGCTGCAGGGGAGTTTGGCGAAGGTTTTCGGCATTTGAGAGCATCCATCTCGAGCGCAAAAAGCCCGCACAAAGCGGGCTTTCATGGCCAATCCCAAAGATCAGCAACTTTGCGGCATCTCTCCCCGCGCCAGGCGTGCATTGATATCGACGATCACTGCCGGCAATTCGGCGATGGTGTCGATCAGGTAGTGCGGGCGTGAGCCTTCGAACATCTGGCCGATGCGCTGGCGCTCCTGCTCCAGCTTCTGGGCCGGCAGCGCCTTGTACTGCTCATAGGTCAGGCCCAGGGCGTTACCCGAGCAGGTCAGCGCCACAGTCCACATGCCAGCCCTGCGACCTTCGAGAATACCCGGCCAGGTGTCGTCGACCTTCACGCAGGCCGCCACGTCGTTGATCCCCAGGGCAATCACGTTGGCCAGTGCCTGTGCCGGGTGTGGACGGCCGTTGGGCACTTCATCCGTCGCCACCACGTGGTCGGCGGCGTAGCCGTTGGTCTTGGCCAGGGCGACCACTTTTTCCATGACGACAGCCGGGTAGCCGGAGCAGGAACCGATCTTCAGCCCTTGCTTGCGCAGTGCGGCGATGGCGTCCAACGCGCCGGGAATCAGCGCCGAGTGTTCGGCGATCTTCTCGATCTGCAGCGGCATGAAGCGCTCGTAGATGGCGGTGACATCGTCGTCGGTAGGCAGGTGGCCGAAGGCGGCGCGGTAGCGTTCGCCGATGGGGGGGAGGTCGCACAGGGTACGGATGTGGTCCCACTTGCCCATGCCCATCGGGCCGCGAGCTTCTTCCAGGCTGACCTGGACGCCGAACTCGGCGAAGGCCTCGACGAAGATCTGCGTCGGCGCGAAGGAGCCGAAGTCGACCACGGTGCCGGCCCAGTCGAGGATGGCGGCTTGCAGTTGCTTGGGTTGCTGGTAATGCATGGTGGTGCTCCTGTGAGGGGATTCTTGAGGCTGAGTTCGGCCCGCTCGGCATGAGGGCAGGCTCGCGGTGTCAGGGGTTGTTAGGGGTGAGGATCAGGCCGTGGAGTCGAACAGCTCGGCGATGATCGGCCGCTTGCGGCGGATGCCCAGGCAGCACAGGAAGTAGCTGATGTGGAACGGGTCCTCGGCGAAGGCGATGGAGCGCGTGCCCGGTCGGTCGGCGTATTCCACCGAGGAGACAAAGCCCACGCCGATGCCGTGCACCACCGCATGGACGATGGCCTCGCGGCTGTTCAGCTGCATCGCGCAGTCCAGCTCCACGCCATGCCGGCGACAGCCTTCCTCCACCAACTGGCGGGTGCGTGAGGCTGGCTCGCGCAGCACCACACGCTCCTTTGCGATCTCCTGCACGCTCACCGATTCCTGCTGCGCCCAGGGGTGGTCGTCGCGCACCACCGCGAGGATCGGGCAGGTGCGGTACAGCTGAGTGCTCAGGCGCTGATCGAACTCGGAGAGAGCGAGGATCGCCACGTCGATGTCGAAGTTGTACAGCCGCTCCAGGGTGCCGGCCTCGCTGGTGAAGGAGGTCTCCAGATCGATGTGCGGGTAACGCTGCATCAGCGAGTAGGTCAGGCTCATGGCGATCGGCGGCGACACCGCGCCGATGCGCAACATGCCCTGCTTGCGCTGCTGGAAGCTCTGCAGCAATTGCAAGGCTTCGTCCTCCTGGCCGAACAGACCCTGGGTGATGGCGTAGAGCTGCTCCCCGGCCGGGCTCAGCTCGATGAAGCGGCCGCGGCGGTGGAACAGCTCCACCGAAAAGCGCTTCTCCAGGCCGCTGACCTGCTCGCTGATGGTCGGCTGGCCGACGCTCAGCAGCGCCGCCGCCTGGGTGAAGCTGCCGGTGCGAGCCACGGCATGAAAGGAGCGCAACCACTTGTGGTACTGATACATGGCTTCTCTTTTTATTGGGAACGCCTGGCGCGAGGGTTTGCCGCATGGCCGTGCCCTCAGCGCCGGACGAACAGGGCGACCACCGCGCTGCACACGCAGGCCGTGGTGACCACGATGAAGATCAGGGAAGTATTGCCGGTTGTATCCAGCATGCGACCTATCAGGGGTTCGGCCAGACCCGCAAAGAGGTAGGAGGAGAAGTTCATGATCCCGGTGGCGGTACCGGCGCGGCGCGCGCCGACCAGGTCCGGGCAGAGCGCCCAGAAGCTCGACGCCGGGCCGTAGACGAAGAAGCCGCAGAGGAACAGCGCTAGCAGGCCGACGCCGCTGTGTGCCGGCAGGCTCCACATCCACAGGCTGGTGAGGGCGCCCAGCACCATGTAGAGCATGATCGCGCGGTAGCGCTTGCTGCCGAACAGGCGGTCGGAGACCCAGCCGTTGCTCAGTGCGCCGACGGCCATGCCGACCGGCAGGGCGATGGTGATCCATTTCGGGTCGATGAAGCTCTGGCCCTTCTGCCAGTCGGCGCCGAGGAAGTGCACCGGCACCCAGACGATCAGCCCGTAGCGCGCGGCGTTCTGGAAGCCCAGGGATAGCGCGGCCACCAGCAGGCGCGGGTTTTTCAGCACGGCGAGATAACGTTGCGTCGAGGTTTCTTCCTCGCCGTGGGCGGCTTCGCTGGAACGGTCCTCGGCATTCGCCACGCCGGTGTCGGCCAGCGGCTCGAAGCCCATGTCCTGCGGGCGTTCGCGGGCCACCAGGTAGAACACGATGCCGCCGGCAAGCATCAGCAGCACCGGCAGGCGGAAGATCCAGCGCCACTCCAGGTGCATCACGTCGATCACTATCACCGAAGTGACGTAGGACAGCACCGACGCGCAGCCAGCGGCGAACACATAGAAGCCGTAGACCTTGCCGCGCTCGGCGGCGCTCCACCAGTTCGACAGCAGGCGGCTACCCGGCGCCCAGCCCAGGGCCTGGAAGTAGCCGTTGATGCCCCAGGGCAGAATCAGGCTGCCGAAGCCACCGGCGAAGCTGGTAACCCAGTTGGCTGCGCAGGACAGCACCGCGCCCAGGCTCATGATGCGCCGGCCGCCGAACTTGTCGGCGAGGTTGCCGTTGACGGCCTGGCCGATGGCGTACATCCACAGCATGGCGCTGGATGCCCAGCCCAATGTTTCCTTGCTCAGGCCGAACTCGGCCTGGATGCCGGGGATGGCGAAGCCGAAGGTCTGGCGGCCGGTGTAGAAGAACAGGTAGCAGAACATTGCAGCCAGCAGCATGCGCCACTGGGCGAGGCGAAACGGGGGGACGGCGGAGACGGGCCCAGACAGGGTTTGTGCACGGTTCATGGTGGTTTTCCTTCTTGTTCGCTCGCGCCGGCGCAAGGCTCGGCGTGTCGGCACTCTTGTTCGGTGCGATAGGTCTTCGGAGCAACAGGAAAAGGCGGCCGCCAGGGCCGCCCGGTGAAGGCGGCGTCAGGCGGCCTGCGAGCCGATGAAGTTGCGGCCGCGGGCACCCTGCATGGCGAAGTCGATCATCGCTTCAGCTTCGGCAGCCGTCACGCCGTAGTCGCCGAACTCGGTCTTGACCCCGAGGCGATGTAGGAATTCACGCAGGCGCTTCTGCGCGCCGGCAAGGTCGTGGCCGAACACCCGTTGCAGGGTGCGGTCGCGGTCGGCGTCGCGGCCCCAGGCCAGGCCTAGCACCAGCGGCAGGGTGAAGGAGCAGGCGATGCCGTGGGGCAGGCCATGGCGCAGGGTCATCTCGTAGGAGATGGAGTGGGCCAGCGCGGTCTTGGTGTTGGAGAAGGCCATGCCGGCCTTCAGCGCGGCCAACGCCATGCGCGAGCGCAACTCGCGGTTGGAAAGGTCCTGCTGCAGGCGCGGCAGGCAGTCGAGGATGTCCTCGATGGCGGAGATGGCGAAGGTGTCGGAGATCGGGTTGGCGTTGTGGTTCCAGATCGACTCCAGCGCGTGGGACAGTGCGTCCAGCCCGGTGGAAACCGTCACCCCGGCGGGCACGCTGAGCATCAGGTCCGGGTCGATCAGCGCGACCTTGGGCCAGGTGCAGTCCAGGTGCAGGGAGTACTTCTTCTGCTGCTGGGCGTCCCAGATGGTCGCCCAGGGCGTGACTTCGCTGCCGGTGCCGGCGGTGGTCGGTGCGGCGATCAGTGTCCTGCTGCGCGCCGGAGTGAAGGGCTTGCCGGCGGCCAGCAGGTCGAGCAGTTCGTCGAAGTGCCCGGATGCGGTGCCGACGATCAGTGCCTTGGCGGTGTCGATGGCGCTGCCACCGCCGAGGGCGAAGACGGTGCTGCAGTCGGCTGCTTCACGCCAGAAGCGTTCGTGCACATCGCGCAGCCAGGCCACGTCGGGGTTGGGCTGTACGTCGTCGATGACGTAGGCGAGGCGTTCGCCGAGCAGGCTGCGGACGCGGTCGATCAGCCCCAGTTGCGCGGCTTCGGGGAAGGTCACCAGGGCGACCTTGCCTTCGCACAGTTCGGCGATGCGGTCCAGGCTGCCGCCGCCGAAAATGGTGGCGACCGGATTATGGAATCGGGCAGGCATGGGCAGTTCCTTGTTGTTGTTTGAACGTGCGGCCATGCTCGGGGCCTCGTCGGTTTCGTTCCAATCGATTGATCGCAGGTGGGCATCGGCCAGACCGATAACGGTGGGTGCGGGCATCTTGGGCAAACTCCGGGCGTGCGCCTGCCCGGCGCGCGCCCGGAAGGCGCACGTGGCAGGAGGTTGAGGCGGAAGGAAAGGGGGTTGGGGCGTGAGCGGTCAGTGCCGCCCGTCACCCTGGATGGCGTGGCGCAGGCGGTTGGAGAGCAGGTCGGCAAGCACCACCATGATGGTGATGACGACGATGCAGGTGGCGGTCTCCTGGTACTTGAACAGCTTCAGGCTGCTGACCAGTTCGAAGCCCAGACCGCCGGCACCGACCATGCCGAGCACGGTGGCCGAGCGCAGGTTGACCTCGAAGCGGTAGAGCACCACCGCGATCCACGCGGTGATCACCTGCGGCAGCACGCCGAAGACGATCACCTGCAACGGCCGCGCACCGGTGGCCTGCAGCGCCTCGATGGGGCCCTGGTCGATTTCCTCGATGCTTTCGGCGAAGAACTTGCCGAGCATGCCCACGCCGTGCAGTGCCAGGGCCAGCACGCCGGGGAAGGGCCCCAGGCCCACGGCGGAGACGAACACCAGGGCGAGGATCAGTTCGTTGATGCTGCGGATGACGTTGAGCAGCTGCCGCGTGGCGAGGTACAGCCAGCGGTTGCCGTGCAGGTTGCGCGCGGCGAGAAAGCCCAGCGGCACGGCCAGCACGATGCCCAGCAGGGTGCCCCAGAGGGCGATCTGCAGGGTCTCCAGTGCCGGGCCCCAGAGGCTCGGCAGGATGCTCAGGTCCGGCGGCAGCGAGCGGCTGAGGAAGTCGCCGATCTGCGGCAGGCCGCTGGCCAGTTCGCTCCAGCTCAGCTGTGCGCCCTCGGCGCTCCAGTGCAGCAGGTAGAGCACCGCCAGCACGGCGGCGCCGGTGGTCAGCCAGCCGCGTTTGGTGTGCGGCGTCTCGACCATCCACTGGTGGCTGCGCAGGTTCATGCTCCGGCTCCTGTGTCGCTGGCGTAGACCGCGCGGGCGGCCGCCTGGTAGGCAGTTGCCTCGCTACTCGGCCGTTGCTGGTAGATGCGCCGCAGGGCCGCGTCATCCAGTTGTTCGCGGTTGCCGTCGAAGACCAGGCGGCCATTGGCGAGGCCGACGATGCGGTCGCCGAACTCCCGCGCCAGGTCCACTTGGTGCAGGTTGCACACCACGGTGATGCCCAGCTTGCGGGTGGCCTCGCGCATGTAGTGCATGACCAGTTGCGCGGTCTTCGGGTCGAGGCTGGCCACCGGTTCATCGGCGAGGATCACTTGCGGCCGCTGGGCCAGCGCGCGGGCGATACCGACGCGCTGCATCTGCCCGCCGGAGAGAGAGTCGGTGCGGGCCTCGGCCTTGTGCTCCAGCTCGACCCGGTGCAGGCATTCGCGGGCCAGTGCGACGTCGTCGCGGCTGAACAGCTGCAGCACCGAGGCGAGGGTGCCGACGCAGCCCAGGCGCCCGGTGAGCACGTTCTTCAATACCGACAGGCGCGGCACCACATTGTGGTGCTGGAAGATCATCGCCACGCGCCGCCGCAGTTCGCGGGTATCGCGCGCCTGCATGGCGTCGACGCCAGCCACCTGCAATTCGCCGCTGTCGGCTTGAGCCAGGCGGTTCATGCAGCGCAGCAGGGTGGACTTGCCGGCGCCGGACTGACCGAGGATCACCACGAACTCGCCGGCCTCGATGCGCAGGTCGATCCCGCGCAGCACCGGGTTGTCGCCGTAGCCCTTGGTCAGTTGGGCGATGCGGATCATTTCAGGCTCCGCAGGTCGAGGTCGAGCACCTTGGCGGTGTCGCGCACGACGTTGTAGGCGGCGTCGTTGGTGGGCTGGAAGCCATTGAGCTGGCCCTGGTCGCCCCACGGCACGTCCTTGATCGAGGCGAACGCGGCGACCAGTTTCTTCTGCAGTTCCGGGTCGAGGTTCTTGCGCCAGACCATGGGCGATTCGGGGATGTCGTCGGACTTCCACACCACCTGTATGTCGTCCTGCTTGACCTGCCCCGAGCTGATGGCGCCGGCGAGGATGCGGTCGGCCACGGCGGCGGCGTCCACCTTGCGGTTCGCCACGGCGAGGATGCTGGCGTCGTGGGAACCGGAGAAGATCACCCGCGAGAACAGCGCCTTCGGGTCATGGCCGGACTGCTCCAGGCCGGCCTTGGGGAACAGGTGGCCGGAGGCGGAACTGGGGTCGACGAAGGCGAAGGTGTGGCCCTTGAGGTCGTCGAGGCTGCGGATGCCGCTGTCCTGACGGGCGATGATCAGGCTGTGGTAAGCGCTGGTGCCGGTCTTCTTGGTCACCGCCACGGCGAAGGCGTCGGCACCGGCGACCTGATGCGCCAGCACGTAGGAGAACGGGCCGAGGTAGGCGACGTCGAGCTTGCCGGCGCGCAGCGCTTCGATCACGCCGTTGTAGTCGGTGGCCACGAAGGGCTTCACCGGCATCCCCAGGCGTTCCTGCAACTGGTCGAGCACCAGCTGGCTGCTCTTGATCATGGCCTGGGAGTCCTCGGAGGGAATCAGGCCGACGGTGAGGGCGTCCTGCGCCTGGGCGGTCGGCAGCAGGGCGGAGGCGAAGGTGAGCGGCAGCACGGCGAAGCGGAACAGTCTGGTCAGCGAAGTCATGGCGTTACCCGGAGGTTGTGTTCGGTAGCGCCAAAGCTAGGGCTGTCATGTGACAGTCACGCCATCAAATCAATATGGGTTAAAGCACTAATCCATTGATAGGAGCTATGGATGTCCACCGCCCGCCTGCGCACCTTCCTCGCCGTGGCCCGCCACGCCAGCTTCAGCGCCGGGGCCAGGGCCATCGGCCTCAGCCAGCCGACCGCGACCACGCAGATCCAGGGCCTGGAGCGCGAGTTCAATGTCGAGCTGTTCCACCGCCGTGGCCGGCGCATCGAGCTGACCGCCGTGGGCCGCGCGCTGCTGCCCATCGCCCAGCAGATGTCGATGCTCGAATCCGAGGCGACCAACCTGCTGCGCGATTCCGGCCAGCTCAACCGCGGGCAGCTGAAGGTCGGCGCGGTGGGGCCGTTCCATGTGATCGAGATGGTCGACCTGTACCGCCGCGACTACCCGCAGATCGACGTATCGATCCGCATCGGCAACTCTGCCTCGGTGCTCGCCGATCTGGAGAACTACGTTACCGATGTCGGCGTGCTCGCCGGGCTGCATGACGATCCGGCGTTCGTCGCGCAGTTGTATGCGCGCCATCCGGTGATCCTCTTCGCCCACATCGACCACCCGTTCGCGCGTAACCACGAGGTACGCCTGCAAGCCTTGCAGGGCCAGCCGCTGCTGCGCCGCGAGCAGGGCTCGACTACCCGCGTGGCGCTGGAGCGCGAGCTGGACAAGGCCGACGTGACGCCGCGCATCGCCATGGAGATCGGCAGCCGCGAAGCCCTGCGCGAGGCGGCGATCCGTGGCATCGGCATTGGCGTGGTGTCCGAGGCGGAGTACATCGCCGACCCGCGGCTGAAGGCCATCCGCATCACTGGTGACCCGGTGTGTACCGAGACCTACCTGTACTACCTGGCCGAGCGCCGCAGCAGCCAGGTGATCGCCTCCTTCCTGCGCTCGCTCGCGCAATAGCACAGCGGCCGGTGCCGGCGTAAGGCTTGTCCTGCGGGGCGGGGCGCGGGTTATCCTGCGGCCCCCGTCGTTGTCACGAGGCTGTCATGTCGTCCGCTTCCGCGCCTGCCCTGCAGCGAGCCGACCGAGATTCGCGCAACTCCGCCCAGGTGCTCAGCCTGTGCCTGCCCAGCGACGTGCTGCTGTACCTGCTGCTGCCGATGTACGCCGCCGATTTCGGTGTGACCCTGGTGGAAGCGGGCATCCTGCTGGCGGCCAACCGGCTGGTGCGCATCGTCGGCTACGGCTGGGTGGTGCGCTTCTACGGCCGCCACGGCGACCGCGCCGCGTGCAGCCTCGCGGCCTTCGCGGCGGCGGCCTGCGCGCTGGGCAACGCGACCCTGTCCGGCTTCGCCGCGCTGCTGGTCCTTAGGCTGGTCTGGGGCCTGTGCTTCGCCACGTTCAACCTCAGTACCCAGACCCTCGCCACCGCTGAAGCACAGGGCGCCGCGCGGCGCGCCGGGCGCTCGCGGGCGACCCTCTCCATCGGGCCGATGCTGTTCCTCCCGCTGGGCGCGGTAATGGCCCAGTCGCTGGGCCCGCGCAGTATCTTCTTCGTCCTCTGCGTTAGCGCCCTGTGCGGCCTCTGGCGCGCCCGCGCGCTGCCCGACAAGGCCCACGACATCCCTGCCAACAGCGGCCGCCGCCTGCGCCTGCCGGACAGCATCGCCACCTGGTCCTTCATCGAGGGCGTGACCCTCGACGGCCTGTTCATCTTCGGCCTGTCGCTCTACGCGCAGACCCACCTAGGCGGCACCGGCGTGCTGGTGGCGGGCGTGCTGATGGCGGTGCGGTATCTCAGCGAGATGCTCTTCAGTCCCTTCGGCGGGCGCCTGGCCGACCGCTTCGGCGCGTTGCGCATGCTGGTGGTGCTGTCGCTGGCGACTTCGCTGGCGCTGCTGATGTTCGGCAGCTACTGGCTGTTCGTCGGTGCCTTCTTCGTGCTGGTGCTGCGGGCGTTACAGCTGCCGCTGGTGGTCACGCTGGTGGCGCAACGCAACCCGCAGGCGCGTATCCAGGCGCTGGCGGGCAACGCAGTGTGGCGCGACATCGGCGCGGGGCTCGGGCCGATCCTGGCCGGCGTGCTGTTGCCGCAGGTGCCGGTGCTCTGGGCCTACGCGGGTGCGGCTGCGATACTGGCGCTCAGCGCGCTGGGCTGTGCCTGGCGACGTTGACTGAATCAGGATGGATCGGCACGGCATGGAAGCAGGAAAGTGAAAGCATTGTTCATCGGTCTGACCGGGATTCTCTCGCTCGCGCAGTTAGCGCCAGCCCTGGCGGATAACCTCAACGGCAAGAACCTCTTCACCCAGCGCTGCGCGGTTTGCCACGGTGGGGACATCAAGGCGACCGGGCCGCTGGCCCGCAAGAGCAACCCGCCCACGCCCGATCTCACGACGCCCGCTTTCAGGAAGCGCCTGAGTGACTATCCGGGCGTCATCGTGTCTTCGGTGGTGCTGCGCCCCAGCGGCAGCCTGATCCCCCGGACCCTGCGCGAGAATGGCGTGAAGCTGCCGCCGCACGCCTGGAGCATCGATGACCTGCGCGATCTGAACCAGTACATGGTCGGGGTGATTTCCAAGAGTCGCTGAGGCTGCCCGTGGGGTACGGAAATCCGCGCGCGATGGCGGCGCCGAATGCGCGGATTGTTCAAGCGTGGTTTGTGGCTCGACGGGAACACTGGTGGCTCCCACCGTACTGGAGCTGCCTCATGCGATACCTCTATGCCCCCGCATTCTTCTTCGGCTTCATCGGCCTGGCCCTGTACCTGGTCGGTGAAGGCGTCTCGCTGCTGTGCCTGCCGGCGCTGTTGCCGCTGGCGATCCTGCTGGCCTTCCTCGCCGAGCGATTCTGGCCCTATCGCGCAGGCTGGAATGAGAGCCACGGCGACGGCGCCCGCGACCTCATCCACGCGCTGGTCAATGAGACGCTGAATGCGCTGGGCATTGCGGCGATTCCGTTGATGGCCCTGTGGCTGCCGCACTTCGGCCAGTGGCCAACGGATTGGCCACTGGCGCTGCAATTGCTGGCGGCGCTGCTGATCGCCGACCTCGGCATCACCCTGGTGCACTACGCCAGCCACCGTTCGCCGCTGTTATGGCGCCTGCATGCGGTACACCACAGCGTCACGCGCATGTATGGCTTCAACGGGCTGATGAAGCATCCGCTGCACCAGATGCTCGAAGCCCTCGGCGGCACGCTGCCGCTGCTGTTGCTGGGTGTTCCCGTGGAGGTCGCGGCGCTGCTGGCGTTCGCCATCGCTATCCAGCTGTTGCTGCAGCACAGCAACGTGGACATGCGCATCGGTGCTCTGCGCCACCTGTTCGCCTGGGCGCCGCTGCATCGCCTGCACCACTTGAAATACGGCACGGCGGGGGACGTGAATTTCGCGCTGTTCTTCAGCTTCTGGGATCGCCTGCTGGGCACTGCGTTGCACCTGCCTGACTACGCGCTGGCGGAGGATGACCTGGGGATTGGTGACCGGCCGGATTATCCGCTGGCGTATGTCGATCAGCTTGCCGAGCCGTTCCATCGCTTTGAGTCCGCGTACCCGCCGGCACCGTTACCGGTAGCGCTGCGCCGCCTGCTAGTCGAGTAAGCGCAGCCTCAACTGGCGCAACGTCAGGTCGGCGCGGATGCCGAACTGCCTGCGCACACTCCGCGAGAAATGCGCGGAATCGGCGAAGCCCCCCGCGATGGCGGCGCTGGTCAGGCTGTCGCCGGCCATGGCCAGCCGCAGCGCCTGGCGCAGCCGTTGCCAGAGCACCAGGCGGCGTACGGAGAGCCCCAGCGTGCCGCTGAACAGCCGCTCCAGCTGGCTCAGCGAGAGCGAGGCGGCCTCGGCCAGCGCCTGGGCGGGCAGGGCGTCGTCATCCAGCGCGCGGATGCGTTGCAGGGCTTTCTCCAGGCGCGGGTCGAGCTGTCGGCGTGGCAGTTCGCGCAGACCTGAGGCGAGCCTTTCCAAGTCCGGTCCGACCTGCCGGCAAAGTCGTTCGAGATCAGCCAGTTCGAGCGCCAGCGGCTCGGCGAACAGGGTGACGGCGCGCTGGTTGCTATCGAGGATCGCGTGGCGCTGGTTGGAAGCGATCACCAGCAGCGCAGCTTGCTGCAGCTGCCCATCGATCAGCGCGTTCACCTCGCCTTCGCGGGCCATCAGCAACTGGTGGGCGTAGTGGGCGTGGCTGCGTGCGTGGCCAGTAGTGCCGGCGACGAGGCAGAAGTCCGCGCCGAGCCACAGCTCTCCCTGCCAGGCTTGCTCAGTCGTCTGCATGGCGTGCCAGCCACTCGTCCCGCGTCAGCTCCCAGGTTTCCCGTGGCAGCACGCCGCTGACGAAATGACCTTCGTCGCGGACCACCAGGCGCATGCCTTCGCGTTCGGAGACACGCCGCGAACCTTCATTGGGGACGGCCTTGGGCACCTGCATCAGTGGGCGGCCCAGCGTTTGGAACCAGAAGCGGCTGACCGCCTCGCAGGCCTCGCTCATGTAGCCGCGCCCCTGCCAGGCGGGCCCCAGCCAGAAGCCGCGGTGATTGCCAGGTTGATCGAACAGCGAGATGTTACCGATGGCTTCGTCCGGCTCACCGGCGAGGCGGATCATCCAGTGCCATTCCTCGCCGCGGGCCATGGCCGGCAGTACCACATCGCGCACATAGGTCAGCGCGCCGTCGGCCGGGTAGGGCCAGGGCTCGCGGCGGTCGAGGTAGCGCACCACTTCCCAGTGCGGGAAAAGGCGCTGGATATCTTCGGCGTCGGCCAGCTCGATTGGCGTGAGCAACAGGCGCGCAGTGCGCAGGGTGGGTGTGGGTTGGCAGTCCATGGCGGGATCCTCGATGCTGGCGGGACAGTCTGCCGTTCCTTGGCAGGGGTGGCCAGCGTGCTCGCGCGGTCGACCGAGATCAGGACGACCGAGTGCAGTCGGCGAAGTCGAAGAAGCTGCGCCGGCCCGGTCAATCCCTCTGATTCCCCACGTCGAGAACGGTCTGGCAGGGCTGGCGTGACTATCTACACTCCCATTCCGTCCGGCGTTCTGTGCGCCGGTCCCGCTTGAAGAGGTTTCCATGGCCCGCATTGTCAGAATCCACGAATACGGTGACGCCGGCGTTTTGAAGCTGGAGGTGGTGGACGTACCCGCTCCGGCGGCGGACGAGGTGCAGATCGCGGTCAGGGCCTTCGGTCTGAACCGCGCCGAAGTGATGTTCCGCAACCATGCCTACCTGCAGGAAGCCGAGTTCCCCAGCCGCCTGGGGTACGAAGCCGCCGGCTTGGTCAGCGCGGTGGGCAGTTTAGTGAAGGACGTTGCGGTGGGCGATGCGGTGAGCCTGATCCCGCCGCTGGATATCGCCCGCTGGGGCACCTACGGCGAAGTGGCCAACGTGCCGGCGCATCTGGTGGTGAAGCATCCGCAGAACCTCAGCTTCGAGCAGGCCGCCGCGTCCTGGATGCAGTACGTCACCGCATGGGGCGCGCTGGTGGAGCAGGCGAAGTTGTCGCAGGGCGACTTCGTGCTGGTCACCGCAGCATCCAGCAGCGTCGGTCTTGCGGCGTTCCAGATCGCCCGCATGGTGGGCGCCACCTCGATTGCCGTGACTCGCACCCAGGCGAAGAAACAGGCGCTGCTGGAGGCCGGTGCCGATCACGTAATCGTCAGTGACGACGAGGACATCGTCGAGAAGGTGATGGCGCTGACCGGTGGGCAGGGCGCCCGCGTGGTGTTCGACCCCATCGGTGGGCCCGGTTTCGAGGTGCTGACGCAGGCCATGGCGCGGGGTGGCATTCTCCTCGAATACGGCGCACTGAGCCCGGAGCCGACGCCATTCCCGCTGTTCACCGTGCTGGGCAGGAGCCTGACGCTGAAAGGCTATCTCTATGCCGAGATCGTCGCCGACCCGGCGGCCCTGCAGCGGGCCAAGGCGTTCATCGTCAGTGGCCTGGAGTCCGGCGCGCTGAGCCCGGTAATCGCACGGACCTTCCCGCTGGAGCAGATCCAGGACGCGCACCGCTTCCTCGAAGCCAACCAGCAGGTGGGCAAGATCGTCGTCACAGTCTGAGGACGGGTGACAGGAAACGGGCGCCCGGCATTGCGATGCCCGGTGCCCTTTTTTGTGCGCGGTCGATCAGAGCGGTGGCCGCTCCCAAGGTGCGCCGTCGGCGAACTGCTCCTCGATCCAGGTCTTGAACACTTCGCTGGTGGCCGAGCTGTAGCGCGCCGAGGGACGCACGAAGTAGATGCCGGCGGAGGCGTCCAGTTGCCAGCCCGCCAGCACCCGCACCAGGCGGCCGGCATCGAGGTCGTGCTTCATCAGCCATTCGCCGCCGGCGAGGATGCCCACTCCAAGGCGTGCCGCCGAAAGCAGGGCCTCGTTGTCGTTGCTGTGCAGGTTGCCGCTGACGCGAACGGTCTGCTGCCGGTTGCCGTTGGCCAGCTTCCAGTCCGGCCAGGAGTGTAGGCCGGTGAAGCCCAGGCAGTTGTGGCCGGCAAGTTCTGCCGGAGTTCGTGGAGTGCCGTGGCGCTCCAGGTAGTCGGGCGCTGCACACAGGATGCGCCGCAGGTCGCAGAGCCGGCGGGCCAGCAGGCGGCTGTCGGCGAGCTCGCCGATGCGGATGGCGGCGTCGAAGCCCTCGGCGACGATGTCGACGAAGCGCTCCGAGTACTCCACCTCCAGCGTCACCTGCGGGTACGCCAGGACGAAGCGCGAGAGGATCGGGCTCAGCCACAGCCGACCCATGGCGGCCGGCACGGCGAGCCTCAGGCGACCCTGGACCTGAGCTGCGCTGCGGGTGGCCTGGTCCTGGGCTTCGGCGATCAGGCTGGCGGCCTGGCGCAGGCGCTCCACCAGGCGCAGGCCTTCGTCGGTGAAGCGCAGCTGGCGGGTGGTGCGTTCCACCAGCCGCACGCCCAGGCGTTGCTCCAGCGCGCCGAGGCGTTTCGACAGCACCGAGGGGTGGCGTTGCAGGGCGCGGCTGGCGGCGGCGAAGGAACCATGCTCGGCCAGCGCCAGGAGGGTGGCGAGTTCGTCGGCCTGGCGACTATCGAATAGATCCATAGGGCTCCCAATTCGGCGAATCCACCCGCACGGCGGCTTGTGGCGTAGATCATGGCGTGAGCACGATGGCCCCTTCGGAGCGGCCTTCCTGCAGGTCGGTGTGGGCCTGGGCGACTTCCGCCAGCGGGTAACGGCGCCACACGCGAGGCTGGATGATACCGCCTGCGACGGCTTGCAGGACGTCCTGCGCGCGCTGCTGGTATTCCTCGACCGTGGCGGTGTGTGCGGCCAGGGAAGGGCGGGTGAGGAACAGCGAGCCCTTGGCGTTCAGCGTGGCGACCTCCATGGCCGGCGGCGCGCCGGAGGCCATGCCGAAGCTCACCAGCAGGCCGCGCGGGCGCAGGCAGTCCAGCGAGGCTTCGAAAGTGGCGCGGCCAATGGGGTCGTAGACCACGTCGACCTTGTGCCCGTCGGTGATCTCGCGGACCTGATCGGCCAGCGTCGCAGCATCGAACACCAGCACTTCATTGCAGCCTGCGGCACGGGCGCGTTCGACGCTCTGCGGCTTCGACACCACGCCGATGACGAAGGCGCCCAGGTGCCTGGCCCAGGGCACCATCAACTGGCCCAGCGCGCCGGCGGCGCCATAGATCAGCACGCGGGAACCGGGACCGACTGGCCAGGTGGTCTTGAGCAGGTATTGCGCGGTGATGCCCTTGAACAGCACGGCGGCGGCGTCTTCGAAGCTGATGGAGTCCGGCAGCTTCACCAGTCGCTCAGCCGGGTACAGGCGGGCGCTGGCATAGGCACCTAGCGGCCCGGTGGCGTAGGCGACGCGGTCGCCGATCTGCACGTTGGTCACACCTTCGCCCACGGCGGCCACGGTGCCGGCGCCTTCCAGGCCGAGCGAAGAGGGCAGCGGCACCTTCACCGCGCCGGAGCGTTGGCTCAGGTCCAGTGGATTGACGCCAATGGCGGCCTGTTCCAGCCACACTTCGCCGGGGCCGGGTTGTTGCACCGGGGGCTGTTCGAGACGGAGGACTTCCGGGCCGCCGAAGACTGGCAGTGATACGCGAGTGGGCATGGTTTTCCCCTGACTGGAAATGGTGTTCGCCAGTCTAGAGATGTGACCGCAATGCACCAGATGGGGCTGCTGCAGGACATAGCTGCATGCTGTGCAGCAATCCGCAGGGCTTTCCCGCGCCGCGATCAAGGCAGCGGGATCAGCGCAGAATCACCCGCAGCAGCGAAACCAGCGCCGCGCCGAATACCGGTGCAATCCAGATGCCGAAGGTCTGCAGGATGAATGGCCGGGCATACGCCATCAGGCCGATGTCCGGAGACGGGACACCGAGGCTGTGCCGGCAATAACCCACGACAGCGACGATGAAGCAGGTGCCTGCGAGCACTCCAAGCGCTCGCCATACCAGCCCCCGCTCGCTGGCGTAGGACAGCAGGGCGCCACAGAACGCGCCGCTTAGAGCCACCAGAATCTCGAAGGTGAATTCGGGTTCGGCAAACCAACGGTTACCGTTAAGCCCGATGATATTGCCGAGCTGCCAGCCGGCGAGACTGCCCACGAGCAGTGCCATGGCAAGCCACCAGAAATAGCGCATTACCGTGTTGTTCTGCATCGGGGAGACCCCCTGAGAATTTTCAGTGATGGCAAAAGAGCAGTATAGCGGGCGCCCCGGCGTTCGCCGATCCAGCGACGGATGGTGAAACGGTTACTTGCGCAGGATGTAGACCCGCACGCCGTCCACGCCAGGGATGACGTTGTAGTGGCGTATCTGCGAGAAACCCAGGCGCTGGAACTCGCGCTCCAGGGAGCGGGCGCTGGCAAAGTCAGGGCCGCCGGGATGGGGATCGGGGCCGCAGGGGCAGGCCTGGTCCGCGGTGACGGCGGCGTTGGTGTGATCAACGCGGGCGAACAGGATCGCGCTGTCGCGGGTGACGGGAATCCACTGGTTCAGCAGCCGGATGTTCTGCCGGTTGCATGCACTTTGCGGGATTTCCGGGAGCAGCAGGCAGTCGACCGAGCCCTTGCGCAGTTCGACGTTTTCCTGCGGGGCGGGCAGGTCCCTGATCCGCCGCTTCATCGCCTCAGGCAGCCGCTGGTGGGCTTCGCTCAGCGATTCGCTGGACGGACAGCTCGCCACGATGATGCGATTGCTGTGCTCCAGCAGCACGGGCCAGGCGGCGCCGGGCGACTGCGATACCTCCAGTATCAGGATCGGCTCTTCCGCCACGCGCAGGGCCAGACGCAGCAAGCGCTTGTGTCGCCACTGGCGAATCCGCTGGCAAAGACCGCTGCCGAGCGAGTTGCCG
Organism: Pseudomonas sp. PDM18; assembly: GCF_014852585.1. Taxonomy (GTDB): domain Bacteria; phylum Pseudomonadota; class Gammaproteobacteria; order Pseudomonadales; family Pseudomonadaceae; genus Pseudomonas. The sequence continues at coordinate 244,754 of NZ_JACVBX010000007.1, forward strand.
GACTGGGTATCGCGACTGTGTTGGGGGGCGGAGGCGAACAGGCGTTGGTGGTCGTTCATGGGCGCGGACTCGTCAGTTGCCGTCATTGTCGAGTTGCGCGATCAAGGAGTCGTCAAGGGCTTGTGAAAAAGACGTGGAGAAGGACATTTCGCTCGCCAGCACCGTGCCATGAGCGTGATCGATCGCGGGCGAGGGGCAATTCACGAAACCCGTAGCTTTATTTGACGATTTCTTTTCCTTTCACCTTGTAGTGTCCCGCCCCGGCTGCCGGCTCCGGCGCTGACTTGCGCTGCACCCTGTCGCGCAGGAAGTACTACTACAAGGGACACCCCATGCAATTTTTCCGCTCGGCCCCTACGCGCTTCCTGGCGCTGGTTGCCTTGCTCTGGCTGATCGTCTTCTTCCTGACCCGCCTGGTCCTTCTGGTAAGCCACCTGTCCGAGGTGGGTGCCGGTCATGCCGGGGTCTTCGTCATCGGCCTGCTTTATGACCTGAGTTTCCTGGTCTATGCCCTGTTGCCGATGGGCGTGGTCCTGCTGCTGATGCCCGCGCGGGTCTGGCGCAGCGCTACCTGGCGCTGGTTGCTGACGGCCACGCTGTTCGTCAGTGTCTACGTGATGCTTTTCACCGCAGTAGCCGAATGGCTGTTCTGGGACGAGTTCGGGGTGCGCTTCAACTTCATCGCAGTCGACTACCTGGTCTACTCCGACGAGGTGCTGAACAACATCCTCGAGTCCTATCCGATCGGCCTGCTGTTGAGCATCCTGGCGGCCATTTCGCTGGTCGTGACACTCGCGCTGTTCAAGGTCGTCGGCCGCCTGCGCAACGCCAAGGTGGCGTCCCTGCCGCGCCGCCTGCTGGCCTGCGTTGGCCTGGTGGTGCTGGCGCTGGTGGCAGGCCTGCTGGTGGACCAGGATTCCCCGCGCGGCCAGGGTGGCAACACCTACGCCCGCGAACTCGCGAGCAACGGTCCGTACCAGTTCTTCGCCGCCTTCCGTAACAACGAGCTGGACTACCCGCAGTTCTACGCCACCCTGCCGGCGGAACAGGTGAGCCAGCAGATTCGTGCCGAGCTGGCCGAACCCAACGCGCGCTTCACCGGCACCGAGCCGATGGACATCCGCCGCGTCATCGCCAGCGAAGGCGCGCCCAAGCGCTACAACATCGTCCTGGTGACCATCGAAAGCCTGAGCGCCAAGTACCTGGGCAGCAATGGCGACGGCCGCAACCTCACGCCCAACCTCGACGAGCTGCGTCGCAACAGCCTCTACTTCAACAATTTCTACGCCACCGGCACCCGCACCGACCGCGGCCTGGAAGCTATCACCCTGTCGATCCCGCCGACGCCGGGCCGATCCATCGTCAAGCGTGTCGGCCGCGAGAGCGGCTTCGCCAGCCTCGGCCAGCAACTGAAGAACGTCGGTTACGACGCGGTGTTCCTGTACGGCGGCCGCGGCTACTTCGACAACATGAACGCCTTCTTCGGCGGCAACGGCTACCGCATCGTCGACCAGTCCAGCGTCCAGGAGTCGGATATCCACTTCAAGAACGCCTGGGGCATGAGCGACGAAGACCTCTACGCCCAGGCCATCAAGCTGGCGGACGAAGATCACGCGCGCCAGCAGCCGTTCCTGCTGCAGCTGATGACCACCTCCAACCACCGCCCCTACACCTATCCGGACGGCCGCATCGACATTCCATCCGGCGAGGGCCGCGACGGTGCGGTGAAGTACACCGACTATGCCATCGGCCAGTTCCTCAAGGCGGCGAAGGCCAAGCCCTGGTTCGACAATACCCTGTTCGTGTTCGTCGCCGACCACACCGCAGGCAGCGCCGGCAAGGAAGACCTGCCGGTGGCGAACTACCAGATTCCGCTGTTCATCTACGCGCCCAAGCTGCTACCGGTTGGCGAGCGCAGCGAACTGGCGAGCCAGCTGGACCTGGCGCCGAGCCTGCTGTCGATCCTCAACCTGAGCTACACCTCGACCTTCTACGGGCGCGACCTGATGGTGCCGAACGCCCTGCCGCCGCGCGTGGTGATTGGCAACTACCAGCACCTGGGCCTGTTCGACGGCCAGGACCTGGCGATCCTCAGCCCGCGCGGCGAACTGCGCCGGCACAACCAGGCGCTGGGCGCGAGCACGGAAGTGCCGGCGAACACCGGCGACACGCTGGTGGATCGGGCGATCAGCTACTACCAGTCGGCGAGCTACGGCTTCACCCACCACCTGCTGGACTGGAAACCGGCGGCGGGGCAGTAAGCCCCGAGCTGGCAGGTATCGCGCGATGCGATACCTGCCAGCTCGAAATACGCCACTTGCCGGCGCAGCGCTTGGGTATAAGTCGCCCATGCGCTACCGACGTCTGGACCTCAACCTGCTGGTCGCCCTGGATGTGCTGCTCGAAGAGGGCAGCGTCAGCCGGGCGGCGCAGCGTCTCAACCTCGGCCAGTCGGCGACCAGCGCCGCGCTGGGCCGCCTGCGCGAGCATTTCCAGGACCCGTTGCTGGTGCCCCTGGGCCGAGGCCTGGAGTTGACCGCACTGGCGCGCCAGCTGGCGCCGAAGGTGCGCGAGGTGCTGAGCCTGGCCGGGGAGGTGGTGGAGACTGCCGCCGCCTTCGACCCCGCACGCTGTGATCGGCGGTTCACCCTGGTGGCTTCGGACTATGTGGCGGCGACCTTGCTGCCGGCTGTCAGCCGTGAACTGGCGCGCCGGGCCCCGGCTGCTTCGCTGGTGCTGCGTGACCTGCCGCTGCCGCGCGACGGCGATGTGGTGGCCGAGGCGCTGGAGTACCGGCGCAGCGACCTGGTGATAGTCCCGCAGCGGCGGATCAATCCGCGCTACCGCCACGAGGCGCTGCTCAGCGATGAGCTGTGCTGCATCGTCTGCTCTCATTCGGCGCACGATGAGCTGCTGAGCCTTGGCGGTTATTGCGCGGCCGAGCACGTGGTGCGCGAGTTCACCGATGGCCAGAACCTGTCGCTGGATACCCAGCACCTGCGCGAGAATGGTATCGAGCGGCGGGTCGCGGTGGCGGTGCAGAGCTTTGCCCTGATGGCCGAGTTCGTCGTCGGCACGCCGCGAATCGCCACGCTGTTCCGCCGCCAGGCCGAGGCGCTGGCGCGGCGCTATCCGCTACGCGTCCTGCCGGCGCCCATCGAGTTCCCGGCGGCGGCGCAGGTGCTGCAATGGCACCCGCAGCAGGCTTTCGACCCCGCACTGGCCTGGCTCCGCCAGGTGCTGGCGGAGCAGGCTGCCCAGCTGGATCAGGCCGCGCTACGCGATCAGGAGTGAGCGTCGCCCGTCTCGCCGTACAGGCCGAGTTCCGCAATGGCCAGCAGGGCGCAGCGCTCGTCGTTGTCCGAGGTATCGCCGCTGACGCCGATGGCGCCCAGCAGCCGGCCTTCGTCATCGCGCAGGAGAATGCCGCCGGCCACCGGAATCACCTCGCCACCAGTGAGGCTGTTGATCGCATCGAAGAACGCTGGCATGGCCTGGGCGCGGCGCGCCAGTTCGCGGCCGCCGAAGCCCATGCCCAGGCAGCCGCGCGCCTTGCCGGTGGCGATCTGCGGGCGGAGGAAGCTGGCCTGCTCGTCACGCAGCACGGCCAGCGGGTGACCGGCCGCATCCAGCACGGCGGCGGCCAGCGGACGCACGCCCTCGGCGCGGGCGTGACGCAGGGTGGCGGCAGCCAGGCGCGCGGCCAGTTCGAAGTCGAGATCGGTCATGTTCACTGGCTCCATTTACCCAGTTGGGCGACGCGGTCGCGGGTATAGAGGTCGGTCCATTTCAGCGAGTTGAAGTCAGATACCTGCTTGGGGTTATAGGCGGTGCGTTGCAGGCGTACCGGCTCGCCGGCCTTGTACACGGCCTGCAGGCGGTTACGGTCTTGAAGAATGCGGATGTCTTCCAGCGGCGAGCCGTCGAGGATCAGCAGGTCGGCCTGCTTGCCCGTCTCCAGGGTGCCGAGGGTTTCGCCGCGGGGCATCAGGCGCGAGCCGACATTGGTGGCGGCATAGAGCGCTTCGGCGGGGGTGAAGTCCAGCCGGCGCACCAGTAGTTCCAGCTCGCGGGCGTGCCATTCGCCGTAGGGTGTCACGGCGAAACCGCTGTCGCTCCCGCAGGCGAAGGGGACGCCGGCGGCCTTGGCGCGCTTGAGTACCGGCGTGCCCAGTTCCAGGGTGCGCGCACAGTAGCCGGCGTAGCCGGTGGCGATGGCCGGGTCGTGGGGCTGGCAGAAGTCCACGGTGTTCTGTGGGAGGGTCATGGTCGGCGCGAGCACGCTGCCGGCTTCGAGCAGCGCCTCGATACAGGCGTCGTCCATGTAGAAGGCGTGGAAGACCAGGTCGACGCCGGCCTTGGCCGCGTACATGACTGCTTCACGGCCGTAGGCGTGGGTCGCCACGCGGCAGCCCAGGCGATGGGCTTCCTCGACCATCTCGCGGGTTTCGTCGGCGGTGAAGGCGGCGATGATCTCGCCATTGGGCCGGCGGTGCGTGCCGTCCATGGCGATCTTGATCAGGTCGACGCCGTCCTTGGCCTGCTTGCGGATTTGGGCGATGGCCTCGGTGCGGCTGGTGACCAGTGCGGCGGTGAAGTATTCCGGTGCGCCGACGCGGCTGGGGAACCAGTCGTTGAGGCTCTGCCGGTTGGTGATCACGCGGCTGCTGGCGGCGATGCGCGGGCCCTCGAAGAGCCCGGCGTTGACCGTGTTGCGCACGGCGATGCTGAGCTGGCCGCTGTCGCCGGGACAGACCATGGAGGTGACGCCGGCGGCGAGCACGTGCTGGGCGAAGAACAACCCGCGCAGGGCGCGGAATTCGTCGCTGGTCCAGATATCGATGTCTTCCTCGCTCTGGGCGTTACCGAAGGCCAGGTGGGTGTGCACGTCGACCAGCCCCGGCATGACGAAGTCGCCGTGGACTTCGCGGTCCCTCGCTGCCGGGCGCGGCGCCTCGGCCGTCGGCCCGACGTGGCGGATCACGCCGTTCTCGATGATCAGTGTCTGTTGCTGGCGCGTTTCCAGGCCGGTGCCATCGAACAGGGTGGAGCAGTGCAGGTGCAGGGCGCCCATGGTCGGACTCTCCTCGTCTTGTTGTTTGCCGGCAGGCTAGGGCGGGCGTGCCGGCCGGCACCATCAGATATGGTCGATGGGCACCCATCGATGCCGTCGATACCTGGCGCAGGCCACGTGTTTCCTGCGCTTCATAGGAGGATGCGATGCTGCAGGACGGGTATCGGGAGTGGCGATGCCTGGCATGGCGATCGGCGATTTTTCCTGCGGCCGTGGCGAGGGCGAGGATGCGCCCGCCCATCAATCACCAAGGGAAAATCCCATGAAGGCTATTCGTGATCTGTTGCTGAACCTGGAAGCCGAACGCCAGCGCGCCCTGGTCGAGGAGGACCACACGCGGCTGGACGAACTGTTCGCCGATGAGTTGCTGTATGTGCACACCACCGGGCTGGTGCAGGACAAGGCGCAGTACCTGGACTATGCCCGCCACGCCGTGCGCTACCTGGCGGTGGAGCGTGGCGAGCTGGCGGTTCGTCTGTTCGGCGATGGACTGGCGCTGATGAGCGGCCCGCAGTGCAACCTGCTGCAGAAGCGCGGCGGCGGCGAGCCGGTGCGTGCCGAGGGTTTTGCCACGCAGCTCTGGGTGAAGAGCGAGGAGGGGTGGCGCATCGCGTCGTTCCATGGCACCCGCGCGCCGGCCTGACCTGAACCTACGAAGAACACCCGTCGCCGGCGTCGTAGCGAACCTGCAGGAGCGGGCCATGCCCGCGATCGCGCCCTTGGGGCGCTCCTGCCGGGGAGCGAGCAGCAAGAAAACGGCGCCAACGGGCGCCGTGGAGGGCGGGGCGACGCCCCGCAGGAGCAGCGCCGGGTGACCGGCGCAAGGGATTTCAGGCAGTGCGGCCGCCGAGGGTTTCGGCGATCCAGTCGGCGATGTAATGACCGGCGTTGATGCTGTTGTCGAAGCTCGAATGCTGCACGCCGCCTTCGCGCTCGGTGAAGATCTTCAGCTCGCGTTTCGGGCTGTTCACCAGCTGTTCGTAAGTGCGATGCGCCCATTTCAGCGGAATCTGCGAGTCCTTCTCGCCGTGGGTGACCAGGAAGGGCACGCGGATGCGGTCCAGCACGCCATCCAGGTGCACGTTCTCGGCGATGGCCATGAACTCGTCCATGTCCTTCGCGCCCCAGACCCACTGCACGTGCGCCCAATAGTGCGGCACCGGGAAGTTGCCTTCCTTCTCCAGGCGGCGCTTCTGCACGTCGCGCCAGTCGTGGTTGGCGCCCCACACCACACCGCAGGCGAAGCGCGGCTCGAAGGCCACTGCGCGCGGGCAGTAGTAGCCGCCCAGGGAGACGCCCTCCAGGCCGATGCGCTTGGGGTCGACTTCGGGGTGGGTTTCCAGCCAGTCCACCACGCGGCTCGCCCAGTGCTCGCTGTCGTAGCGCGCGGTCAGGCCGTGCAGGCGCAACGCCTCGCCGGTGCCGGGCTGGTCGATGATCAGCGAGGACACGCCGCGCCTGGCCAGCCAGGCCGGCAGGCCGACGCGGTATTTCATTTCCTTGGTCGAATCCAGGCCGTTGACTTGCACCAGCAGCGGCGCCGGGCCGTCGACGCCCTCAGCGCGCACCAGCAGGCCGGAGAGGTGCTTGCCCTCATAGGGGATTTCCACCCGCTCGCAGTTTTCCTTCGACAGGTCGATGCCGCGCGCGAAGGTTTCCAGGAAGCGCTGGTACAACGCCGCGCGGCCGGGAGCGCCGTGGGCCTGCAGGCGTTCGCAGGTGAGGTAGTAGGTGGCGGCGCGGTTGTATTTCTCGCCGGCGGAGAGGCGGCGGCCGGCGGCTTCGTCTTCCTCGGCGAGGCCGCAGAGCTTGTCGGCCATCTTCGCCCAGGTTTCGCGGAAAGCCTGGGTGCCGGCGGCATCGGGCTGTTTGGCGGCCTCCTGCAGAGGGGCGCACATTTCCTCGATCTCGCCCAGACGGGCGCCCATCTCGATGGCCAGGTCCACCGAGAGATTCCAGACGTAATTGGTGGGGAAGTAACGGAACATTCTTCTTGTCCTTCTGCGGTCGTTGAGTCCGGCGCCCGGAAACAGCGGCAGGCACGCAGGGCGCGGTTCGAAGGCAAGGTACGCAGGCGGGCAGGGGCGGGGCCAATCGCGAGTGGGGATGCGAGGTATCGTGAAACGCGATGCCCCGGCGCCGTTGCGGCGGCCGGGGCGATGGCGACTGCTCAGCGCGGTGAAGTGCTCAGGCGCTGGCGCGCAGGGCTTCCGGTTGCTGGTCGACGCTCTGGATGAAGGCGCGGATGCGCTCGCGCAACCAGCGGTGCATGGGGTCGCCCTCCATGCTGCGGTGCCAGAGCATGAATTCGCGCATCACCGGGATCTTCACCGGCGGCGGCAGGATGCGCAGCGGCAGGTAGCGCGCGTACAGCTCGGCCAGACGCCGATGCATGGTCGCCACGCGCTGGGTGCCGACCAGCAGTTGCGGCAGGGTGTTGAAGTCGTTGGTGATCACTTCCAGGCGACGGTTGAAGCCGTACTGGTTCATGAACCAGTCCTCGATGCTCAGGTGCCGGTTGCGCCCGAAGCCCACCGAGATGTGGCCCATCTGCATGTACTGCTCCAGGGTCAGGGAGTCGCCGACCGCGGGGTTGTCGCGCCAGACCACGCAGACGTGGTCCTCCTCGAACAGCAGCTGCGCCGGGTGGCCGTCGATGATGTAGCGCTCGGGCACGATCATCATGTCCACCTCGCCGCGCATCAGCAGCTCGGCGCTGTTGTCGCCGGGGCTGACCATCTCGAAGGTGATGTGCGGCGCCTCCTGGTGGATTTTCTGGATCACCTGGGCGAACAGCACGCTGATCAGGTAATCCGAGGTCACCAGGCGGAAGTGGCGCTTGCTGGTGGAGGGGTCGAACACCGGTTTGGCGGTGATCGAGGAACGGATGGTCAGCAGCACCTCGCGCACCGGGTTGGCCAGCTCCAGGGCGTAGGGCGTGGGCTGCATCTTGCGCCCGACCTGCACCAGCAGTTCGTCCTCGAAGAAGGTGCGCAGGCGCCCCAGTACGCCGCTGGTGGCCGACTGGGTCATGTGCAGGCGTTCGGCGGCGCGGGTGATGTTCTGCTCTTCGAGCAGTACATCCAGCGCCACCAGCAGATTCAGGTCCAGGTGGTGAAAACGCATGGCGATGGCTCACGGTTCTTGTAGTTATTTTCGCGATACCTTCCCGCTGCATTCCCGCTACGTCAATACCACTTCGCCATCGCTGTGCGGCTAACGCCCCGTGTCATGGGCTGCCGGGCAGGTATCGCGATTGCCGATGCCTCGCATCCCCACTCGCGATTGGTCAGGGCGCCGGGCGAGCCATCAACCTGCGCTCCAGTCGAGCGGCCGACGAGCCGCGGCGACCCACCACCGGCGACCCGCTGCCCGGCGCCGAACATAATTTCAATGGAGTGGTAGCCATGAACATTCTTGGACTCGACGCGCTGGTATTCGGCGTCGACGATATCCAGGCCTGTGCCGATTGCCTGCGTGACTACGGCCTCACGGCCGCCCAACTGGATGCCGACGGAGGCCGCTTCGAGGCGCTGGACGGCACCGCGATCATCATTCGCCGTGGCGATGATCCGAGCCTGCCGCCGGCGCTCGGGCCGACCCCGTCATTGCGCGAGACCGTCTACGGAGTGGCGTCCACCGCGGACCTGGAAGCCATCGCCGACGAGCTGGGACGTGACCGCGAGGTGCGCCGCGACGAGAACGGCGCGCTGCACAGCGTCGACGACCTGGGCTTCGCCATTGCCTTCCAGGTGTCCTGGCGTCGCGTCTTCGAGGCGCCGGCCGACCTGACCAACGCCCCGGGCAGTGCGCCGCAGCGTCCGCTCAACCAGCTGGGCATCACCCCGGACATGCCAGCATTGCCGCGCTCGTTGTCCCATGTCGTTTACTTCGTGCCCGACGCGGTCAAGGGCGAAGCCTTCTACCGCGACCGCCTGGGCTTCGTCACCACCGACAGCTTCGTCGGCGTCGGCCCCTTCATGCGCAGCGCTGGCATGGACGACCACCATTGCCTGTTCATGATCCAGACCCCGCGTCACATGCAGGGCTGCGAACACTTCACCTTCCACATGGGCAGCGGCACCGAAGTGCTGCTGGCCGGCACGCGCTTCCAGCAGAAGGGCTGGACCAGCTTCTGGGGCCCCGGCCGCCACCTGCTGGGATCCAACTGGTTCTGGTACTTCAACAGCCCACTGGGCTGCCACATCGAGTACGACGCCGACATGGACAAGCACGACGACGCCTGGGCCGCACGCCAGGCGCCGATGTCGGCGGACAACTCGCAGCTGTTCCTCTTCACCTCGCGGGAGAAATGGGCGCCCAGCGGCCCGCCGCCCAAGCAGGGCTGAGCCGTGGATTGCGTGGCGCTGTGCCGGCTCGATGAGCTGGGCGAGGGGCAGTCGCGCGGCTTCGACCCGCAGGGCAGGGGAGCGGACAGCCTGTTCGCTCTCCGTCACCAGGGTCAGGTGCGCGTGTACCGCAATCGCTGCCCGCATCTGTCGGTGCCTCTGGAGTACCGCAAGAACCGCTTCCTCAGCGCCGATGGCCAGTGGGTCATCTGCTACGCCCACGGCGCGCGCTTCCGCCCGGAGGACGGCACCTGCGTGCACGGCCCCTGTCGCGGGGAAGTTTTGCCGGCGCTGCAACACCGCGAGGCGGACGGTTGGCTGCTATTGCCGCTGGCGCAACTGGACGCCTGAGGTATCGCGCCGCGCGATAGGTCGCATCCGCGGACTCGATTAGTCAAAGCCCGGCCCCGCCGGGAAGCTGTGCCCCGGGCACGCAGAACGGCCGCCGCGCAGGACGTGGCGGACAACAAGAACAAGACGTGAGAGATGCCATGAATACTGTGAGCAACGTGCTGATCGTGGGTGGTGGGATTGGTGGGCTGTGCGCCGCCATCGCCCTGCGCCGCAAGGGAGTCGCGGTCGATCTGGTCGAGCTGAAGACCGAATGGACGGTCTACGGCGTCGGCATCATCCAGCAGAGCAACGTGGTGCGCGAGATGCACCGCCTCGGCCTGCTCGACGCCTACCTGGATGCGGCCTACGCCTTCGAGGACGTGGCCATCTACACCACGCAGGGCGAGCAACTGGCGCGCATTCCCGGCCAGCGCCTGGCCGGCCCGCAGTACCCGGCCAACGTCGGCATCTCCCGTCGCGCCCTGCACAAGGTGCTGAGCGAGACCGCCATCGAGCTGGGCACCCAGGTGCGCCTGGGCACCTCGGTGGAAAGCCTCGAGCAGGACGCCAGCGGCGTCGACGTGCTGTTCAGCGATGGCAGCCAGGGGCGCTACGCGCTGGTGGTGGGTGCCGACGGCCTGTTCTCCAGGGTGCGCGGCCTGCTCTTTGGCGATAAGTACCAGCCGCACTTCACCGGCCAGTCGGTGTGGCGCCACAACTTCCCGCGCGCCGCTGGCATCGATCACCTGGCCAACTACCAGGGCCCGGCGGGCAACGCCGGCCTGGTGCCGCTGGCCGATGACCTGATGTACCTCTTCACCACCTCCCACGAACCGGGCAATCCGTGGATGGACCCAGCCAGCCTCGCCGAGGGCCTGCGCCAGCGCCTGGCCGGTTTCGGCGGGCTGATCGGCGAGCTGCGCGGGCAGATCGGCGACAGCGCCGAGGTCGTCTACAAGCCGCTGGAAGCGGTGTTCGTCGACGAACCCTGGTACCGCGGCCGCGTGTTGCTGATCGGCGACGCCGCCCACGCCACCACACCGCACCTGGGCCAGGGCGCCGGCATGGCCATCGAGGACGCCGTGGTGCTGGCAGAGGAACTCACCGCTGGCGGCGATCTGGAAGACCAGCTTCAGCGCTTCATGGGCCGCCGCTTCGAGCGCTGCAGGTTCATCAGCGAGATGTCCCTGCTGGCCGGCGAGAAGGAGATCCAGCGCGATCCGTCCTTCGACCGCATCGGCCTTGTCAAGCAGATGCTGGAGGTCACCGCGCGCCCCATCTGATCCAGCGCCAGGCGCGCCCTGCCTTGATGGCGCGCCACGGCTCACCACCGCCAACACCGACGCACAAGAACAAGAAAGAGGAAACCCCCGATGTTGACTCGCACGCGTGCAACCGCGCGGCCGCTGCCGCCGCTCAAGCCCATTACCCTGGCTCTTCTCGCGCTGGCCGCCAGCCACGCCCAGGCCTTCGAATTCGACACCGGCAACCCCGACCTGCGGGCGCGCTGGGACAACACCCTGAAGTACAGCGCCGCCTGGCGCACACAGGACCCGAGCAGCAAGCTCACCGAAGGCCAGACCGCGCTGAACCTCGACGACGGCGACCGCAACTTCGACAAGGGCCTGATCTCCAACCGCCTGGACCTGCTCTCCGAGCTGGACATCACCTACGGCAACGTCGGTGCGCGGGTCAGCGGCGCGGCCTGGTACGACGACGTCTACAACCGCGGCACCGATAACAACGCCCCCGGCCGCGCCAACAGCTACTCGGTGGACTACGACGAGTTCACCGACGACACCCGCACTCTCCACGGGCGCAAGGGCGAGCTGCTGGATGCCTTCGTCTTCGGCAAGACCGAGATCGGCGAGATGCCGGTGTCCGGCCGCCTGGGCCGCTACGCCATGCAGTGGGGCGAGAGCCTGTTCTACGGCATGAACGGCATCGCCGGCGGCATGGCACCGGTCGACGTGGTCAAGGGCCTGTCGGTGCCCAACACCCAGTTCAAGGAACTGATCCGCCCAGTACAGCAGGTCTCCGGCCAGCTGCAGCTGACCCCGGACGTGTCCCTGGGCGCCTATTACCAGTTCGAGTGGGAAGCCAACCGCCTGCCCGCTGCCGGCAGTTACTTCTCCAATGACGACTTCTTCGGCGACGGCGGCGAGCGCATGTTCGTCGGCACACCGGTGATGCCCGGCGGCCAGCCGCTGGCCTTCTACCGCGGCAACGACAAGGAGGCCAAGGATTCGGGGCAGGGCGGCGTGCAACTGCGCTGGCGCACCGAGACGGTGGACTGGGGCGTCTACGCCATCCGCTTCCACGACAAGAGCCCGCAGCTCAACGTGCGCCCGGACTTCGCCAACCTCAACCCGGTGACCGGCAAGGCCGGCGAGTACTACTGGGTCTATCCCGAAGGCATTGAGGCGCTGGGGGCGAGCTTCTCCACCACCCTGGGCAACTTCAACGTGGCGGGCGAGCTGTCCACCCGCTGGAACCAGCCGTTGGCCTCCACCAGCCAGCACGCCCTGGCGCCGGGCGAGGCAATCGACAACGACGACGACCCGGTCTATGCCACCGGCCGCACGCTGCATGCCAACTTCTCCTGGCTGGCGAGCCTGGAGCCGAACTTCGTCGCCGCCGAGTCGAGCTTCCTCGGCGAGATCGCCTGGAACCGGGTGATGAGCGTGAGCCAGAACGCCGATGCGGTCGACCCCAACGCCGACCGCGACGCCACCAGCCTGCGCCTGGTGTTCGAGCCGATGTACCGGCAGATCTACCCCGGCTTAGACCTCTCGGTACCCATCGGCGCGAGCTACACCAACGGCGCCTCCGAGGCGCTGGGCACTGGCTTCGGCACCGACCACGGCGGCGACCTGAACATCGGCCTGAAGGGCAACTACCTCAACACCTGGAACCTGGGCCTGACCTACACGCACTACTACGGCCCGGAGAACACCTTCCTCGACGCCGACAATCACTACACCTACGAACAGTCGCTGAAAGACCGCGACTTCATCGCCTTCACCGTCAGCCGCACCTTCTGACCGAGGACTGCCCGATGAAACACAACAAGAAAGTCGTTTCCCTGCTCACCGCCTTGAGTGCCTCCCTGCTGTTCGCCCATGGCGCCTCTGGCGCCGTCTCCGCCGAGGAGGCGGGCAAACTGAGAACCACCCTGACCCCGCTGGGCGGCGAGCGTGCCGGCAATGCCGACGGCAGCATCCCGGCCTGGACCGGTGGCTACACCCAGGTCGACCCGGCCTACAAGGACGGCGGCAAACGCGGCGATCCCTTCGCCAGCGAAAAGCCGCAGCTGACCATCACCGCGCAGAACATGGCGCAGTATGCCGACAAGCTGACCCCCGGCATCCAGGCGATGCTGAAGAAGTACCCGGACAGCTACCGACTGGAGGTCTACCCGACCCACCGCAGCGCCGCCGCGCCGCAGTCGGTGTACGACGCCACCTTCGCCAACGCCACCAGTGGCAAGCTGGTGGACGGCCCCGGCGGGCCGATGCCCGAAGGCGCCGCCGGGGGCATTCCGTTCCCGATCCCGGCCAACGGCGTGGAAGCCATGTGGAACCACCTGCTGCGCTGGCGCGGCGCCTCCTGGCACGCGAGCTTCAACCAGTACCTGACCACCGCCGACGGCAAGCATGTGCTGACCAACGACTCCCGCGCCGACCTGCAGATGCCCTGGTACCTGCCGGGCGGCAGCGGCGAGAAGGGCGTGTTCTGGTCGATTCGCATGACCAACGACGGCCCGCCGCTGCGCGCCGGCGAAGCCATCACCGGCCTGGAAAACCTCAACGCCGACAAGGCTGCGGTGTGGACCTACCTGCCCGGTCAGCGTCGCGTGCGTCGCCTGCCCAACGCCTGCTGCGACACCCCGACGCCGGCTACTGCCGGGGTCATGAGCTTCGACGAGCTGTACGTGTTCAACGGCCGCGTCGACCGCTTCGACTGGAAGCTGGTGGGCAAGAAGGAGATGTACATCCCCTACAACGTCAACAAGGTCTTCACCGCCGAAAACGGCGAGGCGCTGCTCGATGCGCACCACCTGAAGTCCGACGCCATTCGCTGGGAGCTGCACCGCGTCTGGGTGGTGGAAGCGAGCCTGAAGAGCGGCCAGCGCCACGTCATGCCCAAGAGCACCTACTACCTCGACGAAGACACCTGGGCCGCCGTGCTCGGCGAGCGCTACGACGCGCGCAACCAGCTGGCCAAGGTGGTCTGGACCTCGCCGGTGGTACTGCCCGACCTGCCCGGCGTGGTGACCCTCACCAACGGCTTCTACGACCTGCTCTCCGGGGCCTGGTTCGCCGGGGACCTGTTCGCCGGCAAGAGCGAGCAGTACCGCATCGTGCCGCCCTACAAGGACTCGGTGTTCACCGCCGACGCCATGGCGGGTGAGGGCGTGCGCTGATCGTCCGCGGGCAGGCCCGGCGTCTCGGGCCTCGCCCAGCTCCTGCAGCGAGCTGTGTAGCGAAACCGTTGTAGCGATTACAAGAAAAAAGAAAGGTTGCGTGCGATGAAGAAGAGTCTCTCCGCCTGGCTGCTGGCAGCCTGTTGCGCGGTGCCTGCGGCGTTCGCCGATGGCAGCGTGGATGTCCTGGCGCAGCCCGCCGTGCATGGCCCGCAGGCCCTGCGCGCGGTGCTGCAGGATGTGGCCCGCGCTGGCGAGCGTCTGGTGGCAGTGGGGGAGCGTGGCGTGGTGCTGCTCTCCGACGACAACGGCACTACCTGGCGCCAGGCCACGGCAGTGCCGGTGAGCGCCGGCCTGACTGCCGTACAGTTCATCGATGCGCAGAGTGGCTGGGCCATCGGCCACGCCGGCGTGGTGCTGCACAGCGAGGACGGCGGCGAGCACTGGACCCTGCAACTCGATGGCAAGCGTGGCGCTGCCCTGGAGCAGCAGGCCGCCGAAGCTTCCGGTGACGCTGCGCGCGTCGCTGCCGCGCAAAGGTTGGTGGCCGACGGCGCCGACAAACCGCTGCTGGCGCTGAGCTTCGCCGATACCCGCCACGGTCTGGTGGTCGGTGCTTACGGCGTGGCGCTGAGCACTGCCGATGGCGGTCGCAGCTGGCAGTCCGCGATGGGCCGGCTGCCGAACCAGCGTGGTCTTCACCTGTACGCCCTGGCCCGCGCCGGCAGTGACCTGTACGTCGCCGGTGAGCAAGGCCTGCTGCTGCGTTCCCGCGATGACGGCGCGCACTTCGACGCCCTGCAGAGCCCCTACGACGGCAGCTACTTCGCCGCCGCCGTGCTCCCCAGTGGGCGCCTGCTGATTGGTGGTCTGCGCGGCACCCTGTTCGCTTCCGACGATGCCGGCGAAAGCTTCCAGCCGCTGGCCAATCCGATCCCCGCATCGATCAACGGCATCCGCGTCGCCGGCGGCCAGCTGCTGCTCGCCAACCAGGCCGGGATGCTGCTGCGCGGCGGCCTGGACGCCTTCGCTGCGCAGCCGCTACCGGTCTCCGACGGCTTGCCGCTGGCCGCGGCGATCACAGCTGCCGACGGTGCCATCGTCTCCGTCGGCATGGCCGGTGCGCGCCGCCTGGCGCCTTCTTCCCAACCCCTTCGCGCGGACTGAGCCATGCACGCCACGACTTCCCCTGAGCCGTCCAGCGGCCGCCTCGACGACTTCGACAGTGCTTCCGGCTCGCTGCTGGAACGCGCGCTGTTCAACCACCGCGCCCTGGTCCTACTGCTGTGCCTGGCGGCGACCCTGCTGCTGGGCTGGCAGGCCACCCGCCTGACGCTCAACGCCAGCTTCGAGAAGATGATCCCGCGCGAGCACCCCTTCATCCACAACTACCTGGAACACCGCCAGGAGCTGGCCGGGCTGGGCAACGCCGTGCGCATCGCCGTGGCCAACCCGCGCGGCAGCCTCTACGACAAGGACTACCTGCACAGCCTGCAGCAGCTCAACGATGCGGTGTATCTGCTCCCCGGCGTCGACCGTGCGGCGATGAAGTCGCTGTGGACGCCCTCGACCCGCTGGACCGGTGTGACCGAGGACGGCCTCGAAGGCGGCCCGGTGATTCCAGACGGCTACGATGGCAGCCTCGCGAAACTTGAAGAACTCAAGCGCAACGTCGAGCGCTCCAACGAGATCGGCCAGCTGGTGGCCTTCGACCAGCGCTCGAGCATCGTCTACGTGCCGCTGCTGGAGAAGACCCCGGACGGTCAGGCGCTGGACTACACGGCCTTCGCCCATGAGCTGGAAAGCCTGCGCGCGCGCTTCCAGGGGCAGGGCGTGGACATCCGCATCACCGGCTTCGCCAAGGTGGTGGGCGACCTGATCGACGGGCTGAAGCAGATCCTGCTGTTCTTCGCCGCCGCCATCGCTATCACCGCCGCGGTGCTCTACTGGTACACCCGCTGCGTGCGCAGCACCGCGCTGGTGGTGATCTGCTCGCTGGTGGCGGTGGTCTGGCAACTCGGCCTGCTGCCGCTGCTGGGTTACGAGCTGGACCCGTACTCGGTGCTGGTGCCGTTCCTGGTGTTCGCCATCGGCATGAGCCACGGCGCGCAGAAGATGAACGGCATCATGCAGGACATCGGCCGCGGCATGCATCGCCTGGTGGCGGCGCGCTTCACCTTCCGCCGGCTGTTCCTCGCCGGGCTCACCGCGCTGCTTTGTGACGCCGTGGGTTTCGCCGTGCTGATGATCATCCGTATCCAGGTGATCCAGGACCTGGCGGTGATCGCCAGCCTGGGCGTGGCGGTGCTGATCTTCACCAACCTGATCCTGCTGCCGGTGCTGCTCTCCTACGTGGGCGTCAGTGCCCGCGCGGCGCGCCGCAGCCTGCGCGCCGAAGAGGCCGAGGCGAGCGGGGCGGACAAGCACGCCATGTGGCGCTTCCTCGACCTGTTCACCCGGCGCCGCTGGGCCGCCGCGTGCATCGCCGTGGCCGCGCTGATGGCCGCTGGCGGCTACGCGGTGAGCCTGCACCTGAAGGTCGGCGACCTCGATGCCGGCGCCCCCGAGCTGCGCCCGGACTCGCGCTACAACCGCGACAATGCCTTCGTCACTGCCCACTACGGCGCCAGCAGCGACGTCTTTGCTGTGATGGTGCAGACCCCGCCCGGCGCCTGCTCGGCCTACGACACCCTCAAGCGCGTGGATGACCTGGACTGGCAACTGCGTGGCCTGCTGGGAGTGGACTCGACCAACTCGCTGGCGCTGCTCAACCGCCGTGTTCTGGTGGGCCTCTCCGAAGGCAGCCCGAAGTGGTACGAGCTGGTGAACAACCAGGCGACCCTGAACATGGTCACCGCCAACGCGCCCCGTGGCCTGTACAACGACGATTGCAGCCTGCTGACGCTCTACGCCTACCTCACCGACCACAAGGCCGACACCCTCGCGCGCGTCGTGGACAGCGTGCAGGCCTTCGCCCACGACAACGACAGCGAGCAGGCGAAGTTCCTCCTCGCCGCCGGCAGCGCGGGTATCGAGGCGGCCACCAACCAGGTGGTGAAACAGGCCAATCGTGACATGCTCTGGTGGGTCTACGGCGCGGTCATCCTGCTCTGCCTGGTGACCTTCCGCTCTTGGCGTGCGGTGCTCTGCGCAGTGCTGCCGCTGGTGCTGACCTCGATCCTCTGCGAGGCGCTGATGGTGGCGCTGGGCATCGGCGTGAAGGTCGCGACCCTGCCGGTGATCGCTCTGGGCGTGGGCATCGGCGTGGACTACGCGCTCTACGTCATGAGCATCGTGCTGGCGCAGCTGCGCCAGGGCGCGAGTTTGTCCGAGGCGTATTACCGCGCGCTGCTGTTCACCGGCAAGGTGGTGATGCTCACCGGCGTGACCCTGGCCATCGGCGTCGGCACCTGGATCTTCTCGCCCATCAAGTTCCAGGCCGACATGGGCGTGCTGCTGGCCTTCATGTTCGTCTGGAACATGGTCGGCGCGCTGATCCTGCTGCCGGCTCTGGCGTATTTCCTTTTGCCGCAGCGCCAGGCCCGCCTGGAGGCGCAACCGACTGTGGCGGCGCACCACCTGCAGGAAGTCCATCACGACCGCGACTGCTGCCAGCAGCACGCCGCCACGCCCCTGGCCTGCGGCCAGGCTCGCTGAGTCCGCACAACGACAACAAGAGGACGACTCCATGCCCTGCTTGAAGACCCTGTGGCGCGAACTGCGCGCCGGCCTGATCCAGTACGGCGCCACCCATTGCCTGCTGGTGGAGGTGCGCGATGAGCGCTGAACGCACCGCCGGTAGTGCGCAAGCCCTGTTGTTGTTGTTCGGCAGCTGCCTGCCGGTGCTTGGCGCGGTGCTCATCGCGCCGGTACTGCCGCGCATGCAGGCGCACTTCGCCGAGACTCCAGGCGCCGCTGTGCTGGTGCCGGTGGCATTGACCCTGCCGGCGCTGGTGATCGCCTTCCTCGCGCCGCTGGCCGGGGTATTGGCCGACCGCGTGGGCCGGCGCTCCCTGCTGCTCGCCAGCATGCTGCTCTACAGCCTCTGCGGCTTGCTGCCATTGTGGCTGGATTCGCTCGGCCTGATCGTCGCCAGCCGTGCCGGCATCGGCCTGGCGGAAGCCGGGATCATGACCTGCTGCACCACGCTGATGGGCGACTACTTCGACGGCCAGCGCCGCGAGCGCCTGTTCGCCCTGCAGATGGTCGCCACCTCGCTCTCCGCCGCGCTGTTCATGGGGCTGGGCGGCGCGCTGGGAGAGAACAGCTGGCGCACCCCGTTCGCGCTCTATGCCGTGGGCGTGCTCTGTCTGCCGCTGATGGCCGCTTTGCTCTGGGAGCCGCAGGCACGCCGCGTCGAGCATGAGCCGGCCAGTTCCTCGCGCTTCCCCTGGGCCGCCCTGGCGCCGCTGTACCTGCTCACGGGGCTGGCCGGCGTCAGCCTGTTCATCGTGCCGGTGCAGGCGGGCTACCTGCTGCAACTGCTGCACGTCGACGGCCCGCAGCAGATCGGCCTGACCATGGGCGCCAACCAGCTCGGCGTGCTGGCCGGCGCGCTGACCTTCCGCCTGCTTGCCGGGTTGCCGGCGCGCCGCCTGCTGGCGCTGGGCTTCGCCACGGCGGGCCTGGGTGGCGGGCTGATGGCGCTGTCGTCCAGCCATGCGCTCGTGGTCCTCGCCGTGCTGTTGAACGGGCTGGGCGTGGGACTGCTGCTGCCGACGCTGATCACCCAGGTGATGCAGCAGGTCGGCTTCGACCAGCGCGGCCGCGCCACCGGTGGCTTCACCGCATCGATCTTCGCCGGCGAATTCGTCAGCCCGCTGCTGGTGCTGGCGCTCACCGGCGGCGTCGCCAGTCAGCTGCCGAATGCCCTGCTGCTGGTGGCGCTGGCCCAGCTCGCACTGGCGCCGCTGTGCTTGGTGCTGCTGCGCGGTCGCCGCGTGGCATCGGTGGCGGGGGCGTTATGAGCGCGCTGTTTACCCTGGCCGGCAAGGCTGCACTGATCACCGGCGCCACCCGCGGCATCGGCCTGGCCATCGCCCGCGAGTACGGTCTTGCTGGCGCGCGTCTGGTGATCAGCAGCGAAAGTGCCGATGACTGTGCACGAGCGGTGAAGTTGCTGGCGGACGAGGGCATCGATGTGATCGCCGTGGCCGCCGACCTACGTGACGCGAACGCCGTGCAGGCACTGGCGCAGCGGGCTCTGGAGCATCTCGGCCGGCTCGATGCACTGGTCTGCAATGCCGGAGTCGCGCCACACATGGGGCCGCTCGGCACGGCCAGCGACGCCGACTGGGAGCTGACCTTCACCGTCAACTTGCGCAGCGCGCTGTGGCTGACAAGCGCCTTGCTCCCGGCCATGGCCGAAGGTGGCGGCGGCAGCGTAGTGCTGATGGCGAGCATCGCCGGCGTGCGCGGCAACAAGGGCCTGGGCCTGTACGGGCTGTCCAAGGCCGGACTGGCGCAGCTGGCGCGCAACCTGGCGGTGGAGTGGGGCCCGGCGAACATCCGCGTCAACGCCATCAGCCCCGGCGTGATCCACACCGAATTCGCCCGCCCGCTCACCGACAACCCGGAGGTACTGCAGCGCCGCCTGGCGCTCACTCCGTTACGCCGGGTCGGCCGGCCCGAAGAAGTCGCGGCCCTGGCATTGCTGCTGGCGGCTCCCGGTGGCGCCTTCATCAGCGGACAGAACCTTATCGTCGACGGTGGCACGACCATCGGCGACGGCAATTGAAAGGAGACACCATGCAACAGCTTCCCACCTTCAAACGCGTAGTCACCGGCCACGACGCTCAGGGTCAGGCGGTGGTCGCCAGTTGCGGCCCGACGCCGAACAACTTCCCGCTCAAGGCGGTGCCCGGCACCCTGTTCTACGAGGTGTGGAACAGCCTCGGCAGCCCCGCGCCGCTGGACAACGGCGACGACCCCACCGCCCAGCCGCTTCAGCTCAGCCCCGGACTACAGGGCAGCGTCATCCGTGTGGTGGATATCCCGCCGGACAGCGTGCAGAACCAGGTCAGCGACGAAGACGCCGCAGCAGTCTTCGCCGAAATCGGTGAATCCCACGCCGGCACCGGCAAGGCCGACTCGAAGCACAAGCTGATGCACCGTACCCAGACCCTGGACTACGGCATCGTTACCGAGGGCGAGGTCTGGCTGGTGCTGGACGACGGCGAAGTGCACCTCAAGCGCGGCGACATCGTGGTGCAGCGTGGTACCAACCACGCGTGGAGCAACCGCACCGAAGCGATGGCGCGGATGGTCTTCATTCTTCTCGATGGCCGTTACGCGGCAGAGCTGAAGGAACTGCTGCCATGAAGCTCGCCACCCTCGATGACGGCAGCCGCGATGGCCGGTTGCTGGTGGTTTCCCGTGACCTGACGCGGGCGGTGGACGCCAGCGGTATCGCCGCCACTCTGCAGGCTGCACTGGACAACTGGGCGCTGCTGGAAGCTGACCTGCAGCGCCTGTACCAGCGGCTCAACGCCAATGCCGTCGCCGGCGCCTTCGACCTCGATCCGGCGCAACTCGCCGCGCCGTTGCCACGCGCCTGGCAATGGCTGGACGGCTCCTGCTTCCTCAGCCACGGCGAGCTGATGCAGAAGGCCTTCAACTTGGAGCCCATCGAAGGCGTCGAGCGCATTCCGTTGATCTACCAGGGCGCTGGCGATGACTTCCTCGGCCCGCGCGCGGATATCCCGCTGCCCAGTGAAGCCCACGGTATCGACTTCGAAGGCGAGTTCGCCGTGCTGCTCGACGCGGTGCCCATGGGCTGCCCGGCGGAGCAGGCGCTCAAACATGTGCGCCTGGTGCTGCAGCTCAACGACGTCAGCCTGCGAGCACTGGCGCCACGGGAGATGAAGACCGGCTTCGGCTTCCTCCAGGCCAAGCCGGCGTCCAGCTTCGCCCCGGTGGCGGTGACCCCGGACGAGTTGGGCGGCGCCTGGCGCGATGGCCGCGTGCACCTGCCGCTGACGGTGGAGTGGAACGGCGAATGGTTCGGCCATCCCCACGGCGGCGCCATGCACTTCGGCTTCCATGACCTGATCGCCCATGCCGCCCTGACCCGGCGCCTGAGCGCCGGCACGCTGATCGGTTCGGGCACCGTGTCCAACGCCGACCGCTCCGTCGGCTCGGCCTGCATTGCCGAGCGCCGTGCCATCGAGACCATCGCCCACGGCGCGCCACGCACTGCTTTCATGCACTTCGGCGACCGCGTGCGTATGGAGGCTCGCGGCAGCGACGGCGAGGTGCTCTTCGGCGCCATCGACCAGTGCGTGGTTCAAGGGGGCTGGCCATGCGCGTGATGGTCAGCGGGGCCAATGGATTTGTCGGCCGCCTGCTGGTGCGGCGCCTGTTGGAAGCCGGCGTGCTGCGCGGCAAGCGGATCGGAGCCTTGCTATTGCTGGACCAGAAACTCGAAGGCCTGCCCGACGATTCTCGCCTGCGCCGACATTACGGCAGCGTCACCGATCCGGCCCTGCTGCGCCGCGTGCTGGCCGATGGCGTCGACGTAGTGTTCCATCTGGTGAGCGTGCCCGGCGGTGCCGCCGAAGCGCAGTACGAATTGGGTTACCAGGTCAACCTGCAGGCCAGCCTGGAGCTGCTGCACCAGCTGCGCAATCCCGCGCGGCCGCCTGTGCTGGTTTATGCCAGTAGCGTGGCGGTCTATGGCGGCGAATTGCCCGCGCGGATGGACGAGGAACAACCGGCGGCGCCGCAACTGTCCTACGCGGCGCACAAGCGCATGGTGGAGATCGCCCTGCAAGACCTGTCCCGGCGCGGCGAAGTGGATGGCCGCGCACTGCGCCTGCCGGGCATAGTCGCCCGGCCGCGCGAACCCAACGGCTTGCGCTCGGCCTTCATGAGCGACCTGCTGCACGCCTGTGCAGCGGGGGACAGCTACACCTGCCCAGTGTCGCCGCAGGCCAGCGCCTGGTGGATGTCGGCGCGCTGCTGCGTGGACAACCTGCTGCACGCCGCCGAACTCAGGGAGCCCGGTAGTCAACGGGTGTGGCAATTGCCGGTGCTGCAGCTGTCGATTGCCCAGGTGCTCGCCGGGCTCGCCGCCTTTTTCGGCGAAGCCAACTGCGAGCGCATCGCCTTCGATCCCGATCCGCAACTGGAGGCGCTGTTCGGCGCCTATCCGCCACTGCGCACGCCGCAGGCCCGCGAGCTGGGCTTCTGCCACGACGGCACGGTGGCCGGGCTGCTGCGCAACGCCCTCGATCTTCCGCCGCGCCGCAGCCGCGCCGCCGCCCGCAAAGGAATCTCCGCATGAGCCTGAACCAACGCCGCTTGCTGGACCTGTCCGTGACCCTGGACAACAACCCCTACACCGACCCGCCGCCGCTGCTGCCGAAGATCGACTACATGGACCACCAGCAGGGCTGGCCGGAAATGGCCGCGATGTTCCCCGGCCTGCGCAAGGAGGACCTGCCTGGCGACGAGTCCTGGGCGGCGGAGCGCCTGCAGATCACCACCCACAGCGGCACGCATATGGATGCACCGTGGCACTACGCGTCCACCACCGACGGTGGCAAGCCGGCCTTCGGCATCGACGAACTGCCGCTGGACTGGTGCCTGCAACCGGGGGTGAAGCTGGACTTTCGTCACCTCCCGGACGGCCATGTGGTGACTGCCGCCGAGGTCGAGGCCGAACTGGCGCGCATCGGCCATGCGCTGCAGCCGCTGGACATCGTGCTGGTTAATACCCGCGCCGGCAGCCTGTTCGGCCAGCCGGGCTACCTCGAAGCCGGCGTCGGCATGGGTCGCGAGGCGACGCTTTACCTGCTGGAGCGCGGCGTGCGGGTGGTGGGCACCGATGCCTGGAGCTGGGACGCACCTTTCAAGTACACCCGCGAGCGCTTCGCCGCCTCGGGCGATGCGTCGATCATCTGGGAAGGCCACAAGGCCGGGCGCGACATCGGCTACGGGCAGATGGAGAAGCTCGCCAACCTCGAGCAATTGCCTGATCACGGCTTCCTGGTCAGCTGCTTCCCCTACAAGATTCGCCACGCCTCCGCGGGTTTCGTGCGCGCCGTGGCGATCCTCGAGTGACTGCCTGGCGTTGACTCTCCCCCCAGGGGGAGGCTTTAGGCTCGACTCGCTTACACAAGGAGTCGAGCACCATGCAACAGAAACGGATCCTCCTGATCCTCGGGCACCCCAGCGACGACAGCTTCTGCGGCGCGATCGCCGAGCGCTACCGGGAAGCCGCCAGCGGCGCCGGCCATGAAGTCAGGCTGCTGCGCCTGGGCGAGCTGGACTTCGACCCGGTGTTGCGCAGCGGCTACAACCGCGAGCAGCCGCTGGAACCGGCCCTGCTGCAGGCGCAGCAGGCGATTGCCTGGGCCGATCACCTGGCGCTGGTGTTTCCGGTCTGGTGGGGGGGGGTGCCCGCGTTGCTCAAGGGCTTTCTCGACCGGGCGTTGCTGCCCGGTTTCGCCTTCCGTTATCGAAAGGGCTCGGCCTTTCCGGAAAAACTGCTCAAGGGGCGCACCGCGCATCTGCTGGCGACCCTGGACACGCCGCCCTGGTACTTCCGCTGGTTCCAGCGCATGCCCGCGCTGCAGCAGATGCGCAGGACCACCCTGGAATTCTGTGGCATCCGGCCGACCGGCACGCTCCTGCTCGGGCCGATCCTCCACTCGGCGCCGCAGCGCCGCGAGGGCTGGCTGCGGCAGGTGCAGTCGCTGGCTGGCGGATGATCCGCAGGC
This sequence comes from Pseudomonas sp. PDM18, assembly GCF_014852585.1. GTDB lineage: Bacteria > Pseudomonadota > Gammaproteobacteria > Pseudomonadales > Pseudomonadaceae > Pseudomonas. Next base: position 268,658 of record NZ_JACVBX010000007.1, read on the forward strand.
TGGGATTTTCGCCGCGCCTGCCGCATGCTGGCCGCCGCCTGTGCAGGAGTGGTTCACATGTATATCGGGAAGGTCGCCGAACTGTCCGGCACCACAGTCAAGTGCATTCGTCACTATGAGGAAATCGGCTTGCTGCCCACGCCGCGTCGCGAGGGCAAGTACCGCGTCTACACGCCGGAGACGGTCGAGTTGCTGGTGTTCATCAAGTGCGCCCAGCAGCTGGGCTTTCGCCTCAAGGAGATGCAGGAGATCTTCCAGCGCGGCGATGAGCTGTCGCGCTGGGACCTCGTGCGCGAAGCGATTGCGGCGAAGAAGCAGGAACTGAGCCGGCGTATCGCGGAGCTGCAGAGCCACTACGAGGGCCTGGAGGATTTCGAGAAAGGCCTGCTCGACGCCACCGCGCTCTGCGACCTGGAGCGCCTGCCAGCCGTGGGCTGAACGACCCTTTGTCGCCTCGCTTCGAGCCGCGCCATGCAGCGTCTTTACTGGCACAGAGAACCTGTCGCTCAGCGAGGCCAGCGTGATGATCAGCCAGGAGGTGGCACCCGAGACCCGGGGTGTGACGGTGGAGCTGTTGTCCTCGGTCGACCTCGGCCCCGAGATCGACGGCATGGCGGGCCGGCAGTTGCGCATGCGCCGGGTGACCATCGCGCCCGGCGGCGTGTTCGGGCCGGTGCATGACCACGTGGACCGCCCCGGCACGGTGTTCATCCTGCAGGGCACCATCACCGACCATCGCAATGGCATCGCCACCGACTACGGGCCGGGAGTCGGCTGGCCCGAGGACCACGACACCACGCATTGGCTGGAGAACCGCGGCAGCGTCACCGCGGTGGAAATCTCGGTCGATATCGTCCGGCTGGGCTAGCCCCTGCCGGGCGCGTTGCTTCGATCACCAACTGCAAGCACTCACTCAATGGCATGAACGAGGGACGACGAGCCGTGCTCGCCGATCAGGAGGGTTGCGATGGACAAAGCCGAGAAGGGCACCTGGCAGCGGGTGCTGGAACCGATCGACCGCATCACCGAAGTGATTTTCGGCCTGCTGATGGCCATGACCTTCATCGGCTCGCTGAGCGTGGCGACCTCGGGGCGCGAGGAGGTGCGCACCATGCTGATCGCCGCGCTGGGCTGCAACCTCGCCTGGGGCCTGGCCGACGCCGTGATCTTCCTGATGCGCACCTGGACCGAGCGCACCCGCAGCCGAACCTTGCTGGCGAGCCTGCAGCGCAGCGAGCCGGGCCACGGGCAGGGCCTGATCGCCGCCGAGCTGCCGCCGCGCCTCTCCACTGCGGTGGGGCCGGACGGGCTGGAAATGCTGCGCCAGCACTTGCTGCGGGAAGCCGCTGGAACTTCGGGGCCGGCGCGGATCGGCTGGGAGGACGTCAAGGGCGCGCTGGCCACCTTCCTGCTGGTGGTGCTGGCGACCTTCCCGCTGGTCATTCCCTTCCTGCTGATCGACCAGACCGGCCCGGCCATCCGCGCCTCCAATGCGGTGGCGCTGGCGATGCTGTTCATTTCCGGCTGGATGCTCGCCCGCTACTCCGGCGGTTCGCCCTGGGCGGCGGGGATTGCATTGGCGGTGGTGGGCACGGCGCTGCTGTTCGCCATCATCGCGCTGGGCGGCTGAGGCCCGGTCGGCTGTTCGTTCAGGCCGGCCCGGCCCCCAGTTCGGCGACCACCTGATCGACGAAACGGCGCAGCTTCGGCGGCATGCGGCGGTCGCTGGCGTAGAGCAGATGAACCTGCCGCGCCGGCGCCTGGAGGTCGGCAAACAACTGCACCAGGCGGCCCTGGCGAAGGTCTTCGGCGAGCATCATCTCGGCGCCCAGGATGATGCCCAGGCCGTCGCACGCGGCGGCGCGCTGGGCACGGGCGTCGTTGATCTGGAGGCGGCTGTTCTGGGCCAGCAGCTGCAGGCTCTCGCCTCCCAGCATGTGCCACCCTCCGGAGACTGACGCCGGCCAGGCGGTAAGGCCCAGGCAGTGGTGCCCCTGCAGGTCGTCGGGCGTCTGCGGCGTGCCGTGCTCGGCCAGGTAGGCGGGCGCTGCGCAGGCGATCAGCCGATAGGCCGCCAAGGGGCGGGCGACCAGGCTGGAGTCGTCCAGCGGGCCGATGCGGATCACCGCTTCGAAGTTCTCGTCGATCAGGTCCACCAGACGATCATTGAGCGACAGCTCGATCTTCACGTCCGGGTGCTGGCGCAGGTAGCGGCCCAGCAGCGGCATCAGGCAGTAGGTGCCGTAGGTGACCGGGGCGCTGATCCGCAGGCGTCCGCGGGGGACTGCGAGATGGTCCAGGGCCAGCGCATCCGCCGCTTCGGCTTCGGCCAGCACGCGCTTGCAGCTTTCGTAGTAGTGCTGGCCGATCTCGGTCAGGCTCTGTCGGCGGGTGGTGCGGTTGAGCAGCTTGACGCCCAGACGCTCCTCCAGCGCGCTGACATGCTTGCCGGCCATCTGCGAGGACATGCCCAGCGCCGCCCCGGCGGCGGAGAAGGAGCCGCTGTCGGCCGCCCTGACGAACACTGCCATGCTCTGCAATCGATCCATGATTCGCTACCTGTGGTTTCGACACTTGCAAATGAAGGTCGATATTTAAGCTGCCTGATTTCAAATAGCATCCTGGCTTCCGGTCTGGCTGGCAAGCGCGGGCCGGTTCCCACTGCACTGCAAGCGAAGGAGTCAGGCGATGCGTATCGGAATCATCGGGGCGGGGTTCATTGGCCGCGCCATGGCGGCACTTGCCGTGAGGAACGGTTGCGAGGTCATGCTCAGCAATTCCCGCGGGCCGCACACGCTGGCCAGCAGCGCCGCTTCCCTGGGCTGCGAGGTTGGCACCGTGAAGCAGGCGGCAAGCTTCGGCGAGCTGGTGCTGCTGGCCATTCCCTTCGGCCGTTACCCGCAATTGCCGGTGGAAGCCTTCGCCGGCAAGGTCGTGTTGGATGCCGGCAATTACTACCCGCAGCGCGACGGCCAGCTTGCCGCGCTGGACAGCCGGCAAACCACCACCAGCGAAATGCTCGCGCAGCATCTGGTCGGCGCCAGGGTGGTCAAGGCGTTCAACGCCATTCTCGAGCGTGATCTGCTTCGCGATGCCCGCCCGGCGGGCGCCGCGGACCGTCGGGCGTTGCCCATCGCTGGCGACGACCTGCCGGCCAAGCAGGCGGTCAGCGATCTGCACGAGCGCCTGGGTTACGACGTGGTCGATGCCGGCGCGCTGGCCGAAGGGCGGCGTTTCGAGCGCGCGCGCCCGGCTTATTGCCGGCGGCTGGACAGCGTCGGCCTGCGCGCCGCACTGGCCGATGACGGTCCCGATCAGGTGGAGGGCAGCTGGCGTGAATGACCAAGGCATGCGCCACCGCGTGACCAACATCGACCGGACTCTTCTGCGCCTGGGGCTGTTGATTCCACTCTGGCTTTTCGCAGGGGTGGCGCTGACCGCGCTGGGCTACCCCGGCTACAGCCACCTCGATCAGGCCATGAGTCAGCTGGGCGCGGCGGGTGCGCCCACGCAAGGCTACTCCGCGTGGGTGAACAACTTCCCGCTGGGGGTGCTGTTCGTGCTGTTCGCCCTGGGTGTCGGACGACGCTTCGGCGGTTCGCGCCTGGCATTGTTCAGTGCCGCGTTGATAGCGCTGCACGGCCTGGCCAGTGTCGCCACCGGCTACTTCTCCTGCGACCAGGGATGTGTGCCGGCGCAGCCTTCGACGTCCCAGCAGCTCCACAACCTCGCGGGCCTGGTGATGTTCCTGTCGCTGACGCTGGCCAGCGCGATGTGGGCGTTCCTGGGCAGGCGACTGCTGTCTTCGCCGGGGTTCGGCCGGTTCTCGGGGCTCTGCGTGATACTGGCGGTCGTGACGCTGGCGATGATGGCGAGAGCCTTCGCCGAGGGGCACGGGTTCGGGCTGTATCAGCGGCTCAATTACGCCGTCTCCGTGATCTGGGTTGCGGGCCTGGCGTGGGTTGCGCTTCGCGCCGAATCACGAAGTCTGATGGGCGAGGTTTGAGGGTAGGCAATGCCCCTTGCGAGCCTCGCCAGGGGAATTGCCGCTGCGACCTCACCTCAGAAGTCGGCCTTCAAGGTGACGGTGTAGTTGCGCGGGTCTCCGTACTGGTTGCTCGCGTTCAGCCAGCCGATGGAGGAGTAGTACTTCTTGTCGAACAGGTTGTTGCCGTTCAGGGCGACGCTGAGGTTCTTGTTGATCTGGTAGCCCAGGCGGGCGTTCCAGATGGCGTAGCCGGATTGCTTGATATCGCCGACGCCGCCGGTGCCGCCGAAGTTGGTGTTGTAGTTCTCGCTCTGGATGTTGGCGCCGGCCCCGGCGCTCCACTGGCTCAGCTCGCCCGGCAGCTTGTAGTCGGCCCAGAAGCGCAGCAGGTGGCGCGGCGTGTAGCTGTTGAAGGTGGAGCCGGAGGACGAGGTGCCGTCGCCCGGATCGTTGAGGAACTTGGTCGAGGTGTAGGTGTAGCCGGCGAACAGCTGCAGGTCGCGCAGCACTTCGCCGCTGATCTCCGCGTCGAAGCCCTCGGCGCGAACCTTGCCGCCGGCCACGTAGCAGTTGTCTTCGCCGTTCTGCCCGCACGCCGAGGCGTAGTCGTACTGCGCACGGTTCTCCTGGTCCACGCGGAAGATCGCGAAGCTGGTGTTCACCCGCCCATCCATCAGCTCGCCTTTCAGGCCCAGCTCGTAGTTGGAGCCTTCGATGGGCTTGAGCGGAGCGCTGTCCTGGGTCAGCTCGGTCTGCGGCTTGAAGATGTCGGTGTAGCTGGCGTAGACCGACCACTGGCTGTTCAGCTCGTAGATCAGGCCGCCGTAGGGAGTGAACTCGCCGGTTTCCTTCGAATGCGCCGGGGCGGGGGAGGAGGTGGTGAAACGGGTGAGTTCGTAGTCGTACTGGTAGTTGCTGGTACGCCCGCCCAGGACCAGGGTCAGCGGCTCGGCCAGCTTGTAGCGCACCACGCCGTAGAGGCCGTTCTGGCGAATATGGCCCTTGGAGGTGCCGGCGTAGGTGGTGCTGAGCATCTCCTCCGTGGTTGGCTCGCGCGGGGAGACCGGGTCATAGATGTTGATCGGCCCGAGGTTGAGCAAACCGCCCTGCAGGTCGTCGGTCTTCAGGTCGCTGGCGTTGGCGCCGACCACCACTTGGTGCTCCAGGTCGAAGGCACGCCACTTGCCGGCGAGGTTGATGTCGGCGCCTTTGTTGATGTTCTCGAAGTCGTAGAGGTAGGCGCGCGACTGCATGCCGTCGCCGGTGGCCGGGTCGACCGCGCCACGGCCGAAACTGTAGAGGATGTCGTTGGTTTCGCGGATGTAGCTGCCCGATGCATTCAGGCGCCAGTCATCGTTGAAGTCATGGGTGATGTCGGCGAAGTAGGTGGTCTGCTTGTTGTTCCACTTGTTCCAGTCCGCGCCGGTGAAGGTGGAGCGCCCCGCATGCACTGCGCTGCCATCCTTGTTGCGTGGTAGACCGCCGAAGGACGGTGTCGAGTGCAGGTCCTCCACGCTGGCGCCGGCGGCCACTCGGGTGGCGTCGGTGAGGTCGTATTCCAGGATGCCGTAGAGCACGTTCTTGCGGCTGTCCGCGGTGTCGTAGAAGTAGTTGCGATCCTCGTGGGCGGCCACTACGCGGCCGCGCAGCCGGCCGTCGGCGGTGAGCGGAGTGCTGCCATCGATCGTCTGCCGGTAGGTGTCCCAGGAGCCGGCGCTGGCGGTCAGCGAAAGCGATGGTTCGGCCTTCGGGCGCTTGCGCACGAGGTTGATGGCGGCGCCGGGATTGCCGCTGCCCTGCAGCAGGCCGTTGGCGCCGCGCAGCACTTCGACGCGGTCGTAGAGCAGCGTGTCGGAGGTGAAGCTGCTGCCGATGGCGTAGTAGCGTCGGTCGAGGGGAACGCCGTCGTACTGGATGGTCTCCACCTCGAAGCCGCGCGAGTAGATGTACTTGCCGCCGGACGGGCTCTGGTAGGTGGTGATGCCGGTGGTTTTCTCCAGCACCTGGTCGAGGGTGTCGAGACGTTGGTCGTCCATCGCCTTGCGGGTGATGACGGTGACCGACTGCGGGATGTCCTTCAGGCGCTGGGTCGATTTGCCGATGGTGGCTTCGTTGGAGGTGTAGGAGCCGGAGTCTTCCGTTGTCGGCCCCAGGCCCTGGCCGGTAATGATCGTGTCGCTCATCGCCAGCGCCGCCGGAACCTCCTCCAGCACATAGCTGCCGCCCTGGTCCACCGCTCGCAGGCCGGTGCCGGAGAGGAGGGCAGCGAACCCGGCCTCCCGCGAATAGCTGCCGTGCAGGCCGGCCGACTGCAGGTGCGCGGTCTTGCTGGCATCGAACGAGAGCGCGACCCCGGCTTCGCTGGCGAAGCGGCTCAGCACCTCGGTCAGCGAACCGGCGGCGATGTCGTACTGGCGGATGCTCTGCACGGAGCCGGAGCTTGCCGGCTCTGCGGCCTGGGCGACGGGCACGGTGACGACGGCGACACTGAAGAGGGCGGCCTGCACGTGCATGGCGAGCCGATGGCGAACGAACGGATACAGCATGGTCTCTCCCCGGTGGTGGTGACCAAGTGGGTCACTGATGCCGGAGTAGCCGAACCAGGGACAAAGAAAGTGCACGGTGTCTGGAAAAATCTTTTCCGGCATTCATGCAGGCTCAGCCGCGCGGAACCACGGTTACCCAATACCCCGTGCGATACACCGCCGTAACAGGGAAGCTGCGCTCCAGGGCCCTGAGCGCGAGGTCGGTGTCATCCACCGGGAAGGCGCCGGAAATGCGCAGGCCGCTGATGCGCGGGTCGCATCTCAGCCAGCCGTGGCGGTAGCGCCCCAGCTCTTCCAGCAGTTCGCCCAGGGGGCGGTCGATGGCGATCAGGCTGCCTTGCCCCCAGGCGCCCACCGAGGCGTCGTTGGCCTGCACTGGCTGGATGACGCCGGAGACGATCCGCGTGTGCTGGCCGGCCTCCAGGCGTAACGGGTTGCCCTGGCCGGGCACCGAGACTTCGACGGCCTTTTCCAGCACCGCCACCTCGGTTCCATTGCCCCGGATACCCACGCTGAAACGCGTGCCCAGCGCGCGCACGGTGGCGTCGGTGCTGCGTACGCGGAAGGGTCTGTCGAGTGCATCGGTTGCGGTGCTGATCAGCACCTCGCCGGCGCGCAGGACGATCAGGCGCTGGTTCGCATCGAACAACACATCCACAGCGCTGTCCGTGCCCAGTTGCATCCGGCTGCCGTCCGCCAGGGTGAAGTGGCGACGTTCGCCGACCGCAGTCCTGTAGCCGGCTGTGTAGCGCTGGCGTGCGTCGCTGCGCCAACCCAGGGTCGCCAGTCCGCCAATGGAAGCGAGCAGTACGATGCTGCGCACCACCTGGCGCCGCGATTGGCCAGCCGAGGTCAGAGTGGCAGCGGCCAGGCGACCCGGCACGCGCGCCATCTGCAGGTTCACCGATTCGATGCGTTGCCAGGCGCGCTGGTTGATCGGGTCGGCCGCCAGCCAGCGTTGCCAGGCCTGCTGGTCGCCGTCTTCCGGCGCCGCGCTGGCCAGGCGTGCGTACCAGCGGGCCGCTTCGCCGATGGCTTGCCGTTCATTTTGTGGCAGGGCGTCGTTCACAGGACGCCCGCCATGGCCAGGCAGCAGTGCTCCATGGCCTTGGCCATGTACTTGTTCACCGTGCGCAGCGAGATACCCAGTCGCTCAGCGATCTGGTTGTAGGTCAGCCCTTCGAGCTGGGACAGGATGAAGGCCTGCCGGACTTTCGGCCCCAGGCCATCGAGCATTCGGTCGATTTCCAGCAGCGCTTCGAGCAGCAGCGCCTGTTCCTCAAGGGACGGTTGAACCGCCTGGGGAAGCAGCGCCAGCGCTTCCAGGTAGGCGCGCTCCAGCGAACGGCGGCGGTACAGGTCGATGACCAGGCCGCGGGCGATGGTCTGCAGATAGTGGCGGGGCTCTCGAATCGCCTCGGCGCTCCGGGCCATCAGCACGCGGACGAAGGTGTCCTGCGCCAGGTCGGCGGCATCGGCGGAGTCATTGAGACGCTTGCGCAACCAGCCGCGCAGCCAGCCATTATGGTCGCGATAAAGCATCCCTACCGCCTGCAGCGACGAATCTCCCTGCATTGCAATCCCCTAAGAACAGTTTGCAAACGACAATCGTTATCAACTATACGGGATGTGGGGTTGCTTGGAAACTGCGCTGTGGTGGGCGTCTGATCAGCGCCGATAGCTGCCGTCAGAGTGATCTTCAGTGGAGAGTGGGCAAGTGCTCCTTCACCAACTCCTGCGCCTGCCAGGTCATCTGGTCGAGCAGGCGGTCGCGTTTCTTTTCTGCCTCGCGCATGGCCTTGCTGCCGTTCTGTTTCACCAGGTAGGTGTGGATCTGCCGCACTTCCTTGGACTGGTAGATCGGCGCCAGGTCCTGCACGGCGACCATGCCATCGGAGCGGTGGTCGCGGGTGTTCATCAGGACGTGTGGCCCCTGAGCGGCCAGTACCTGGAAGCCCAGCGTCTCGAAGACCGGCACCTTGCCCGCCGCACAGGCCAGTTCGGCGTGGGGGCGATGCTCGGTCATCTTCTGTAGCAGGGCGCGGGCGATGCCGTGGCGGCGGTGGCTGGTCTGGACGGCAATGTAGGCGAGGGTGCAGGCCTCGGCGTCGTCCTGGCTCGGCAGGTAGAGGGCGAAGCCGAGCACCTGCGACGGGTCTTCGTCGTCCAGGGCGAGGATCAGGCGCGCGGGACTGGCCGGTGAACCGTCCATGGCCTGCAGGTACAGGTGCACCTCGAAGCCGATCACGTACTGGTACAGCTGGAATAGCGGGTTGCTTGGCGTGAGCGGCACCGGGCTGATGTCGCTGAAGTAGTCCACCACCATCTGCAGCACCTGGCTTTTCAGGGATTCGGGAGGCGAGGTGTCGAGGGATACGAGGGTGAACATCTGAAGCTGGCTCCGGGCTTGGCCGATGCGGGGGAATTGGTCTGGGCACCATTGTAACCTCCGTCTGCGGCGAACGTCGCAAGCTCGCCGCCATCACCCGGTCGTCGACAGGATCAGCTCGGTGGACGGGGTGGGCTACAGTCTGGAGCGCGAGTAGCGCGATAGCCGAGCCTTCCCCGACGTTGATATGCATCAACGGGATTTCGCCGAGGCCCAGCACACTGGTTCGAATCGGACGAGGGTGGCAGGTCGCGATGAATATTCGACCTTCGCCCCCGGCCATCTGTACCGATGGTGCATTTCAAGCGAGGAGAGAGAACGATGGCAATGATGAAGGCAGCGATTTTCGTGGAGCCGGGCCGCATCGAACTAGCGGACAAGCCCATCCCGGAGATCGGCCCCAACGATGCGCTGATCCGTATCACCACGACCACCATCTGCGGCACCGACGTGCACATCCTCAAGGGTGAATACCCGGTGGCCAAAGGGCTGACCGTCGGCCACGAGCCGGTGGGGATCATCGAGAAGCTCGGCAGTGCGGTAAAAGGCTACCGCGAAGGCCAGCGGGTCATCGCCGGCGCGATCTGCCCCAACTTCAATTCCTATGCCGCGCAGGACGGCGTGCCCTCGCAGGACGGCAGCTACCTGATCGAGAGCGGCCGTTGCGCCTGCCATGGCTACAAGGCCACCGCTGGCTGGCGCTTTGGTAATCTGATCGATGGCACCCAGGCCGAATACGTCCTCGTGCCGGACGCCGAAGGCAACCTCGCGCCGATCCCCGACAGCCTCACCGACGAGCAGGTATTAATGTGCCCGGACATCATGTCCACCGGCTTCAAGGGCGCCGAGAACGCCAACATCCGCATTGGTGACACCGTGGTCATCTTCGCCCAGGGGCCGATTGGCCTGTGCGCGACGGCCGGCGCACGCCTGCTGGGCGCCTCGACCATCATCGCGGTGGATGGCAACGCGCACCGGCTGGATATCTCCCGCAACATGGGCGCCGACGTCACCCTGGACTTCACGCAGTGCGACGTGGTGGAGGAGGTGATGAAGCTCACCGGCGGGCGCGGCGCCGATTCGTCCATCGAATGCCTGGGGTTGCCGAGCACCTTCGAGCAGGCGATGAAAGTGCTCAAGCCGGGTGGGACCCTCTCCAGCCTGGGCGTGTACTCCAAGGACGTGCAGATACCGCTCTCCGCCTTCGCCGCCGGCCTGGGCGACCACCGCATCAACACTGCGCTGTGCCCCGGCGGCAAGGAGCGCATGCGCCGGCTGATGAGCATCATCGAGTCGAACCGCGCCGACTTCGGCTCACTGGTCACGCACCACTACGCCCTGGACAACATCGTCGAGGCCTACGACCTGTTCGCTCACCAGCGCGACGGCGTGCTGAAGATCGCCATCAAGCCCTGAGGTGGGGCAGGGAATGATCTTTCGCCTGCGGCCGCGGTCATTCCCTGCAGCGTTCAGCCCAATTGCGCAGGACAGGGCAAATCCAGTATTGTTGAGAACGATTATCATGTTTAACAAAACTGGACGTTCATGGATAGCGAGCGGGCATTCGAAAGGGATGTTGAGCGGCTTTACATTGCCCACCACGGCTGGCTGAAGGGTTGGCTGCGCCGCCGCCTGGGCGAGCACACCGATGCCGAGGACCTGGCGCAGGACACCTTCGTGCGCGTGATGCGCTCGCGCAGCGCCATCGCCGATCTGCGCCAGCCGCTGGCTTATCTCGCCACCATTGCCAACAGCCTGCTGATCAACCGCTGGCGCCGCCAGGCGGTCGAGCGGGCCTATCTGGAAGCGCTGGCCGCACGGCCTGAGGCAGTGGCGCCTTCGGAGGAAGAGCGCCTGCTGCTGATCGAAGCGCTGGTGGAAATCGACGAACTCCTGCATGGCCTCACGCCGCAAGTGCGGGAAATCTTCCTGATGTCGCAGCTAGACGGCCTGACCTACCCGCAGATCGCGCTGCGCCTGGAACTGAGCGTCAACCAGGTGCAGAAGGCCATGAGCAAGGCGTTCACCGCCTGCTACGCGTGCCGGTTCGAGTGAGCGCCATGTCCCGCGATAGCGATTCCCGGCCGATTTCCGCCGTCATCCGCGACCAGGCGATTGCCTGGTTCACCCTGGCCCAGTCAGGCTGCATGAGCGAGGCCGAGCAGCGCCAGTTGCTGGTCTGGCGTGAGGCCAGCAGCGAGCACGAGCGCGCCTGGCAGCGCCTGAGTAGCATCCCGCTCGGCCTGCAGCGCCACGCCGGCCAGTTGGCCGACCCGCTGGTTCGGCAACTGGCCGGGCGCCGGCACTACAACGAAATGGACCGGCGCAAGGCGCTCAAGGTGCTGGCTGGCTTCGGCCTGCTCGGTGGCCTGGCCTGGCAGGGCCGCGATGTCTCGTGGGTGGAGGGCGCCCTGGCCGACTACCGAACCGGCACCGGCGAGCGCACGCAGCGCACGCTGCCAGATGGCACACGCCTGTGGCTGAACACGGCCACGGCGGTCGACCTGCACTACACCGACAGCGTTCGCGAACTGCGCCTGCGTTACGGCGAGATGGAGATTCTCACCGCCCTCGACGGGGCAGGGCGGCCACTTCGGGTTGTCAGCGGCGACGCCGTGCTGCAACCGCTGGGCACGCGCTTCCGTGTCCGCCGCGAGCACGACGGGCGCGGGACCTTGCTGGCGGTGACCCAGGGCCGCGTCGCCGCCAGTTCGCTGGCTGGCGGCGAGGCGAGGATGATCGAAGCCGGCTCGCAGGCCCGCATCGGCTCGGCCGGCGTCAGCGCTCCGCAGGCGCTGAACGTGAACGACGGCGCCTGGGTCGATGGCTATCTGGTGGCCGAGCGCATGCGGCTGGCGGACTTCCTCACCGAATTGGATCGCTACCGCCCCGGCCTGCTGCGCTGCGACCCCGCTGTTGCAAGTCTTCGCCTCAGCGGTTCCTACCCGCTGGGCGACACCGACCAGGTGTTGGCCCTGCTGCAGGACAGCCTGCCGGTGACCATCCAGCGACGCACCCGCTACTGGGTCACGGTGGGCCCGCGCTGAGGTGTGTAAGGCCGCCAGATCGCGCTAATGAAAATAATTCTCGAAAAGTCGGCAGGTTTTCGTTTCTCGCTTGGCCTAGGGAGAAATCCCTGCTCGCACCCGCGGGCCAACAACGAGAAACGGACCCTCTGCCCATGACGCTTCACCCCATCACCCGCGCCCTGCGCCAGTCGCTTGGACTCGCCCTGCTGTCCTGCTCCATGCTCACCCTGCTGCCGGCCATGCCGGTGCAGGCTGAATTCACCGCCACCCGAACCCTGCAGTACGCCATCCCCGCCGGCCCGCTGGACCAGGTGCTCGGCGAGTTCGGCCGCCGCGCCGGCATCCCGATCTCGGTGAATGCGGGCCTGACCGAAGGCAAGCACAGCGATGGCCTGAGCGGTGAATACGGTATTGACGACGGCTTCGCCCGCATCCTGTCCGGGACGCAACTGACGGTGCGGCGCCTGGACAACGGCGGCTACGGCTTGGTGCCCACGCCGTCGGAGGCGGTGCTGGAGATGGACGCCACTACCGTCTCCAGCCAGCTGCTGGACCCGACTACCGAGGGCACCAACTCCTATACCGCCCGCGCGGTGACCATCGGCAAGGGCGTGCACACTCTGCGCGAAACGCCGCAGTCGGTGACCGTCATTACCCGCAAGCTGATGGACGACCAGAATCTCAATACCCTCGAACAGGTGCTGGACAAAACGCCGGGGATCACCGTTTACGACTCGCCCATGGGCGGCAAGTACTTCTATTCGCGCGGCTTCAACCTGGACGGCCAGTACCAGTACGACGGTGTCCCGCTGGACGTAGGCGGCAACTACGTACAGGCCAACAGCTTCTCCAGCGACATGGCCTTCTACGACCGCGTCGAGGTGCTCAAGGGCGCGGCGGGTATGCTCAAGGGCTCCGGCAGTTCCGCTGGCGGCGTCAACTTCGTGCGCAAGCGCGGCCAGGACAAGCCCAGCACCCAGCTGACGCTCTCCGCCGGCAGATGGGACAACTACCGTGGCCAGGTCGATGTCGGCGGGCCGCTGAATGACTCCGGCACGCTGCGCGGCCGCGCCGTGGCCACTCTGCAGGACCGCCAGTACTTCTACGACAACGCCGACCGCCAGGACCAGGTCGTCTACGGCGCGCTGGACTGGGACGTCACCCCCGACACCACGCTGGGCTTCGGCCTGGCCTACGAGGATGTCGATGCCTCGCCCTGTTACCACGGCCTGCCGCGCTACGCCGATGGCAGCGACCTCAAGCTGTCACGCTCCACCTGCCTGGGCGCGAGCTGGAACGACCTGCAGAGCCAGCGCATCACCGGCTTCGCCGACCTAAAGCACCGCTTCAACGAGGACTGGTCGCTGAACTTCGCCTCGATCTACACCCACAACAACCAGAACATCGAGTACGGCTATTCCGAGGGTTCCGTGCCGGTCGGGGCGAGCAGTGGCAGCATGCGCCGCTATGCCGGGCGCTTCGACTACGACCAGGACGACTATGGCTTCGACAGCTACGTCGACGGCCATTTCGAAGCCTTCGGCCTGGAGCACGAGATCATCGTCGGCGCCAACGCCAGTCGGCAGAAGACCCATGACTACTTCGCGCTGATGTCACTCTCCGGCACCCAGGACCCCTTCGATCCTTCCTCGAACTTCCCGCATCCCTCCAAGGCCGATTACCTGGCTAACCCAATCCGCGGCGGCGGCGAACCGACGGACTCCAAGACCACCCAGTACGGCACCTACGCCAACCTGCGCCTGAAGCTGGCCGAGCCCCTGACCCTGGTGCTGGGCACCCGCGTGAGCTGGTATCGCAACAGCAGCGACTCCTACACCCAGGCCTACGACTATTGGGTGCACAACCGCAGCCAGGAAAACGGCCAGGTTACCCCGTTCGCCGCCGTGCTCTACGACTTGAACGACCAGTGGACCGCCTACGCCAGCTACGCCGATATCTTCCAGCCGCAAAGCAACCTGGTGGACTCCCAGGGCAAGGCGCTGCAGCCCAAGACCGGCACCAGCTACGAACTCGGCATCAAGGGTGAATTGTTCGAGGGAGCACTGAACACCTCGTTCAACCTGTTCCGCACCACCGAGGAGCACCGCGCGGAAACCGACTACGCCGATACCTGCCTGGGTTCGGGGGACGGCTACTGCTACACCGATACCGGCAAGGTCCGTGCCCAGGGCTTCGAGGCCGAGGTCAGCGGCTCGCCCATCGAGCGCCTGCAACTGCTGGCGGGCTACACCTACACCCAGACCAAGTACCTGGAAACCATCAACGAGACCGACCCGACCGATCTGACCTTCACCTCCAGCTTCATCCCCCGGCACATGCTCAAGGTCTGGGGCGACTACCAGCTGGCTGGCGAGCTGGAGCGCTGGACGGTGGGCGCCGGCGTGAACAGCCAGAGCGAGAACTACCGCAACACCGGGAGCGTCCGCGTCGAGCAGCGCGGCTACACCCTGTGGAGCGGACGCGTGCAGTACCAGATCGATCCGCACTGGAGCGTCGCGCTCAACGGCAACAACCTGTTCGACAAGAAGTACTACTCGACCATCGGGGCACCCGGCTGGGGCAACTTCTACGGCGACCCGCGCAACTTCATGGTCACCCTGCAGGGCTCCTTCTGACACCGGCTCGCTCCGAGTGCCGGCTCCGCGTGTTGACCTCAACCTAGGTTGAGGTCCTAGAGTCCGTCCGAGCCTGCCTGCCCCGTTGTTCTTGGGCGGCGGGCGGGCACTTTCGGAACATGACCGCACAAGGACCCGGTATGGACACCCACACTTCACTGATGATTTTCCAGGCCACCTGTTTCCTGGGTTTCAGCCTCTGGCTGAGCATCGCGCTGATCAACAACCTGCACGCCTTTTCCAGCTCGGTCGCGGCGGTTGGCGCGACCATGGCGATGGCGCCGCTGCGCCAGCCGCCCGTCATCGACTTCCCCTTGCTCGGGCGCGCACGGTCCTCGCCGACCCTGCATCGTCTGGCACTGATCGTTGTCGTTCTGCTGCAGATTGTCGCGGTGCTGGCTGCCTGGACCGGCTGCTACGAGCTGTTGCTGGGCGACGGTCTCGACGCCGCTAGGCCCTGGTTGAACCTCGGCCTCAGCGCGGCACTGGCCTTCCTCTTCTCCATGCTGCTGGGCGGGCTCTGGTTCGGCTACTGGATCCGCCAGGAAGGGCTGCAGCTGACGCACCTGGTGCTGGTCGTCTGGGTGCTGCTGAACTTCCTCGTCCTCAACCTTCGCTGGAGTTGACGCACCATGCATGCAGGAAGAAAACCGGTGAAAATGCTGATCGTGGGTGCGGGCCGGGGCTTGGGGCGCGCCCTGCTCGAAGGGCTTGGCCAGCCGGGGGATTCGCTGATCGGCGTGTCGCGTCGGCGGCCGGATACCTTGGCGTTGGCGCCGGGCATCGATCTGCAGTGGATCGAAGCGGACCTCGCGCTGCCGGCGCAAGCGGTCGCGCAGATCGACGTGCAAACGCCGGCCGAACTCGATGTGCTGATCTGCAACGTCGGCATCTGGGAGGACTACGCCTTCAGCGATCAGTACTCGTTCCTCGGCGACAGCGACGAATCCATCGGCACGCTGGTCGACGTCAACATCACCGCCACCCTGCTGCTGCTCAAGCGCCTGGTGCCGCGGCTGCTCGGCTCCGCGCGGCCACAGCTGATCCTCACCGGCTCGACCTCCGCGCTGCGTCAGAGTGGCCGCCCTGAGGTGGCCTTCGGCGCCTCCAAGTTCGCCCTCAACGGCATGGCCGATGCGCTGCGCGAAAGCTTCCGTGAGCAGCGCCTGGCGGTGACCGTGCTGCAACTGGGCAACCTCAACACCGACGATCCGCTCGCCATGTCGCTGGCCGAGGCCGCCAGCCGTGGGGAGGGGCAACTGATTCCGGTGCACGACGTGGTCACGCTGGTCGACGCGCTGTTGCGCCTGTCCGCTTCCTCGTTCGTGCGCGAGCTGAGCTTGCCCGCGATCCGCGACGAGCGGTTCTGACCGTCAGCATGGAGTCCGGGCGCAAGCGGCGGCACCCCGGTTGGCCAAGCCTGCGTGCTGCCGGCTGGCGGATCGCCGCTAAGCGAAAGCACCCTCGACGCGATTGCGCCCGGACGTCTTGCCACGGTAGAGCGCGCCATCGGCCTGCTGCATATAGGCGTCGAGCGCCTGCGTGCTGGTGAAGGCTTCCGAGACGCCGATGGTGGCGATGCAGCGGATCGGCTGGTCCGGCGTCGCGCCCGGTACTTCGCTCTGTTCGGTCGCCGCGCGGGCGCGTTCGGCCAGTTGCAGGACCGCCGTGTAGAGCACCGCCAGCGTGAGCAATGGCCGCCACACGGCGGTCGGTCGATCGAAGAAGCGCAGCGCGCCAAGGACGTAGGCGATGGGGGCGCAGAGGGTCATGGTGTGGTTGACGACGCTCATCGCCTTCCAGTGCGCCGGGCCGCCGAGCAGCTGCAGGATGTAGGCGAGCCCCAGCAGGAAATTGCCCAGGGCGAAGACTTCCATGCCCATTTTCTTGCCGTTCAGCCGGGTGCTGATCAGCAGGAACATGACGCTGAAGCAACGCAGGTGCACGCAGAGCATGCTGAGGATGACAGTGGTGACCATGGGGTCGCGTCAGTGACGGCGTGGCAAGGGGCCGGACCTCTGGTGTGCCCGACGTATCCGGTGGAGTGCTGCGGGCGCCCAGAGGGGCCTGTCATGCCCGGCTGCCAGGTTTCGTCCCCCAGTATTGGTTGGAATCTTCCGGCCCGTCTATAAGTTGGAATCCGCTTGCGGGTTTGGCCAGGAAGGAGGGCGCATGAAGTTCGTCGGCTTGTCGGCTCTGTTGAGCGTTTCGCTGGGTGTTCAGGCGGGCTATTTCAGTGATGACGGCGGGATCAAGCACGCGGCCGACCACGTCGATGACTGCTTCAACCTGAATGACAACGGGGAAGTGGCCCGCTGCGTGGACTACTTCCGGCAACAGGCAGGCAGCGCGCTCGAGTCAGAGGTAAAACGGGTCCGCGACAAGTTGAAGAAAGACACTGAGCAGTTCGACGACGCCCAGCAGAAATGGCTGGCGTTCAAGGACAGCGAATGTGCCCTCCGGGCCTTGAGATCCCGAGCCTTTGCCGACCCTTCCACCGCGAGGGAGCTGTTTACGTGGGCCTGCTCCGCGAGACTGGACGAGCAGCGGGTCGATGAGCTCAGGAGTCTTCCGCTGCTGTGCGACGCGTGTCTGCACTAGTGATGTGCAGCTGGATATGCATCCGGGCCGTTGCAGCCAGTCGCTTGCCAGGGCTGTCCGGCGTTCCGCGCACTAGTCTTCCCCCAGCCTGACGAGCACATTGGACGCCAGCACGACCACGCCTTCAGCCTGCGGTAGCGTCCTGACCAGTGACTGCGCGACGGCCCGAGCATGCACCGGTCGATAGACGCCGGGCATCAGTGGCGCCAGCAGTTTCGCAATCGGGATCGCCAGCTTCTCTCCCAGGCGAGGAGGCTGTTGCAGCCCGTCCCTGTGGTCCAGCAACAGCGAGGGTTGCGCGATTACCAGCGCCTTCAGCTCCATGGCCTTGAGGGCGTCTTCCAGTTCTCCCTTGACCCGGTTGTAGAACACGGAGGATTCAGCCTTGGCTCCCACAGCGCTGACCAGTCCCACCCGCCGGGCTCCTGCGGCAAAAGCGGCCCCGGCCACGGCGAGATTGGCGTCCAGGTCGACTGCACGGAAGGCTGCCTGGCTCCCGGCGACCTTGATCGTGGTGCCGAGCGCCAGATAGACCTCGTCGACCTGTGGCAGCTCGGGCAGGTGGGTGAAGTCGACGATGTGAACCTGCAGCTTGGGGTGGCTGATACCCAACGGCCTGCGAGTCAGGGCATGCACCTGGGAGACGGTCGTGTCCGCCAGCAGCATCTGGAGCATCTGGCCCCCCACCAGTCCCGTTGCGCCGGCCAGCAGCGCTTTGCGTTGAACCTCAGGTGTGGGCATGTTCGTGGTTCCTCAACGGGTGTGCATGGCATGTCGGGCGCTGTCGGGAGTCTGCCCAGTCCAGTCCTGGAATGCGCGGTAGAAGGAATTGGGATCTTCGAAGCCGAGCAGGAAGGCGATCTCCCCACCCGACATGCCGGTTTTCCCCGGATAGTGGCGCGCCAGGCTTTCGCGGGTGGTATTGACCAGAGCGCGAAAGCTTTCCCCTTCGTCCTTGAGGCGGCGCTGCAGCGTACGCTTGCTCATGCCCAGGCGCACGGCGGCCTTTTCGATGGTCGTTCCTGCTACACACACCGGACATTTGACTTTTGTTTTTGAGTCGCCCGCCAGAGTTATTCCTGCCTCAACCCAGCGTTTGGATGTCTGTTCACTCATTTGGAAATCCGATAACGAGCAGTGGAGCGATTCAAAACAATTGATCGCGAGGTGCCGTGCACCAATAACGGTTAGTGCCTAGTGCTGCCCTGCATTCAGGATGGCATGAGTCAACGCGGCATCTTCTAGTAGCCTGGCAGCAGACGCGTGAGCTATGCCAGCGAGAGAAGCACGTCCATGAACATCGGGCCCGACAGATCATGGACCTGCCCATCATCAGCGACCAGGCAACCTGCAGCGCCGGCAAACAACTCCTGCTCATGTGCAGGGATGTCCAAGCTACAAACGATCCGGTAGCGGAACAGCCAGCCATTGGGGAGGCGGCCGCAAAACTCCACAGTCTGCTGATAGCCCAGGCTGTGTAAAAACACAGCGAGCGCTGGGTAGCCGGATATGGATTGGTTTTAACGATATCCAGCGGCCTCCTGGACGCGTGGTGTGTCCATCCTGGGCATTCAGTTGATTCGGCAAGTGCTGCTTCCACGATTCTGTGCGACGCGTTCGGAGGGCTGCCAATGGGGTTTCAGGCCTTCATTGCCGCTATCAGCGCACTATTGCCCAGCAGGTTCAGCACCCGTTTGAAGTTGTAGGCGAGCACATGCAGGCTCATTTCCGTGCTCACGCGGTTGAGCGTCTTGGTGAGGAAATGGGTGGCGCCCATCCAGGCTTTCAATGTGCCGAAAGGATGCTCCACTGTCTGGCGGCGGATGCGCATCATCTCCGGTGTCTGATCCAGGCGGGACTGCATCGCGTCGAGCACCGACTCGTGTTCCCAGCGACTCACTCGCCGCTGCGCGCTCGGTGTGCACTGATCTTTCAACGCACAGCCCTGGCAATTCGAACTCCAGTAACGATGCAGCTTCAGGCCTTTCTCAACTGTCGCAAAACGCCAGATCAGGCGCTCTCCGGCTGGGCAGCGGTACTCGTTCTGGGCTGCGTCGTAAATGAAATCATCACGATCAAAGCGACCCGCTGCGGCAGCGCCTGAGGTCTTGGCCTTGGGGACGAAGGTGGTGATGCCAGCCTCATGGCAGGCGAGGATTTCCTCGCTCTTGAAGTAGCCACGATCGGCAACCACCGACAGCGATTGCGCTCCCATTGCCACCCGCGCTTGCTTGGCCATCGCACTCAGTTGATCGCGGTCGATGCCATTGTTGGTGACCTCGTGCGTCACGATCAGGTGATGCTTCGCCTCAACCGCAGCCTGGACGTTGTAACCGACCATGCCTGTGCCGCGCGTCATCATCGAGCGAGCGTCGGGGTCAGTAAGAGAAATCTGTTTGTCCGGGGTGGCCTCCAGCTGAGCTTCGATATCCCTGAGTTCCTGCATCTTGGTTTTCAGCGCGGCAATCTTGCTGTGCAAACGCTCGGATTTGGCCCGTGCCACAGCAGGCTCTTGCCGGTCGGCGGTGTCCAGCGCAGTGAGGTAGCGGCTAATGCTGGATTCGATCTCCTCCATTCGCCGTTGCAGCTTGGCACTGGTGAAGTTGCGGTCGCGATTGTTGACCGCCTTGAACTTGCTGCCGTCGATAGCCACCAGCGCTTCGGAGAACAAACCGAGCTGCTGGCACAGCACCACGAACTGCCGGCAGACACCACGAATGGCTTTGCCGTTGTCCTTGCGGAAGTTGGCGATGGTCTTGAAGTCCGGCATCAGGCGTCCGGTCAGCCACATCAACTCGACGTTGCGTTGTGCTTCACGTTCGAGGCGGCGACTCGACTGGATGCGGTTGAGGTAACCGTAGATATAGATCTTCAGCAGGACGGCCGGGTGATACGCAGGGCGGCCAGTTTCGGCGGGAACCACGCCGCCGAAGCCCAACCGCCCGAGATCGAGTTCATCGACGAACACATCGACTACTCGCACCGGATTGGTGTCCGCGACGTAATCATCCAGGCTCTCGGGCAGCAGTGTGCATTGACCTCGATGCTCGCCTTGGATGAAACGTTTCATGGACTGCCCCCGCTATGACTGCCGACGGCAGGATAGCAAGAGCACTAGCCACGTTTTTACACAGCCTGGGCCGGTAACGGACATTCTCCGATGGCCGGGCTACAGGTCTTCCCGACTTTCCGCCGCGATGCACGCCTGCACAAGGGCAACTAGAGTTGCCTGGGCAGGGCGATACCGGCGATGGGCATCCGGGCCTTTGTTCAGAATGAATCTCTCTGGCTGTGCATTCTTGCGAAAGCCCCTCCACTCGTGATTCCGGTCTCGATCCTCGCCTGCGCAAGCAGGGACGGAACGGGAGTTTTCGAGTAGTCAGAACCACTGACCCTGGAGAAAGGGCATGCCCAAGAAAATCATCATTTCCTTTGACGGGACCTGGAATACGCCGGACGCGAAGTCCGAGGTCAAGGGTAGTAAAAGCACCAATGTCTGGAAGCTGCATGCTTCCATCCTTCCCTCGGACAACAACGGCACCCAGCAGGCCAAGTGGTACGATAAGGGCGTCGGCACCGCGTGGTACGACCGCCTGGCCGGCGGGGCATTCGGCGTGGGGCTTTCTGAGAATATCCTCGACGGCTACCGGCAACTGGTCAGTACTTACGAGGCGGGCGATCAGGTCTACGTGTTCGGCTTCAGCCGGGGCGCCTACACGGCCCGCAGCCTGGTGGGGCTGATCCGCAATGCCGGGCTGCTCAAGCCTGAGCACATCGACCTGACGAACGAGGCCTACGGCCTCTACCGCACTCGCGACGAGGGCGCCGACTCCGAACGCGCCAAGCTGTTCCGGGGGAGCTTCTCGCGGGAGATCACCATCCACATGCTCGGTATCTGGGACACCGTGGGTGCGCTGGGCGTGCCGCTGGAGTCGTTCGACTGGTTCAACAAGGCCTATTACGAATTCCACGACACCGAACTCAGCTCGATCGTGCACAACGCCTTCCATGCACTGGCCATCGACGAGTGGCGCAAGAATTACCAGTGCACGCTCTGGGACCCGAAGAGCAAGCCCAACCAGCGGGTCGAGCAGGTGTGGTTCTCCGGCGCGCACGCCAATGTCGGCGGCGGCTACGCGGACAACAGCCTGTCGGATATCGCGCTGGTGTGGATGATCAACAAGGCCATCGAGTGCGGGCTGGCGGTGGACACCCGCAAGACCCCGAGCCTCCCTACCACGACCCTTCCCATCACCAACTCCTACAAGGAGTTCCTCGGCGGCGCCTACAGCCAGTTCACCCAGCCGCATTACCGGGATATCGGCAACACCTCGTTCGGCCAGGAGGCGATCGATCCGAGCGTGGAGGAGCGCCTCAAGCACGACGCCCAGTACAAGCCGAAGAACACCGTGGGTGGGCATCTCACCGGCAATTTCACGCCGGTGGGCAAGATTCGCTGAGGGGAAGGGCGGCGCAGCAGGGCGGGCGCTTCAGCGCTTCACGCAGATGAACAATGCGTTGCCCGAGGTTCCTGCCCAGGGGGTGATTCGCTCGTAGTCGTGCTCAAAGACCTGCACCTCGAAGAGCGGCTCCAGCAGGCGCTGCAGCTCGGCGAAGGTCAGCGCGACCATGGCGTGCTCGTCCTGCCAGGCCTGGGTCTCGCCGGCGCTGGTCTTCTCGATGCTCAGGCGCAGCGCCTGGCGCTCGCCCGCGCCGCCGTAATACCAGCCCGAGCCGAAGGTGAACTGGCTACCCTCGTGTTCGACCGAGTGGCGCACGAAGGAGCTGTTGTCGATCAGCGCCTTGTCCACGCTGTTGAAGCAGAACACGCCGCCGTCCGCCAGTGCCTGGTGCACGCTCGCCAGGCACGCCTGAAGCTCTGCCACGCCGGGGTTGTAGTGGATCGAGTAGAGGAAGCAGGTGATCAGATCCAGCGGCTCGTCAACGCAGAAGCTTGCCATGTCCTGCCGGCTGAAATGCGCCTCGCGGCAGCGTTGCTGGGCGATGTCCAGCATCGGCTGGTTGATGTCCAGGCCGGCGCTCGCGTAGCCGAAGTCGAGGAAGTGGCGCACGTGGGGACCGGTCCCGCAGGCGAGGTCCAGGTGCCGGCGCCCCTGGTTGCCGAACAACTGGTGCAGGCGGCGCACGCAGTGGCTCTGCGCCTGATAGTCGATGTCGGCGCACATCAGGTCGTAGTAGGAGGACAGGTCGGTGTACAGCGCGTTGGAGGACATAGGCAGCCAGACAGGAGGTTCGCCGGAGGTTTCGGCGCGGCATGGTACATCAGCCGGGGGCGTTCTCCGCTGGAATCGGACTGGCGCAGCGTCTGCCTGTCGTCAGCCAAAGAGGGCGCCGCCGGAGTGCGGCTCAGTCTTCGACGGCCATTTTTTTTCTTGGCCGCGAAGATATTTTTACTAATTTTCCTCGGCGGCGAGCTGAAGCACCATGCGGCCCGATTCGACCAACAACGTCCTTCGAGGCGGCCCGTGGGAGTGCTTCACGTCGTTCCAGTCCATGGGGCGCCCGCCGCCTGCCGTCCTAGAGTCCGCCATGAAAAAAACAACAAACGTCTCTGATACCTCCTTGCCTGCCCATCAACCTCACGAGTCGTCCACGCGGTCCTTCCGCAAATCGCTGGGCATTCCGGCGCTGGTGCTGTTCGGCCTGGCCTACATGGTGCCGCTGGCGGTGTTCACCACCTATGGCCTGGTCACCCGCATGAGCCAGGGCCACCTGCCGACGGCCTATCTCTTCACGCTCGCCGCGATGCTGCTGACCGCCTACAGCTACGGGCGGATGGTGCAGGCGCATCCGTATTCGGGCTCGGTGTACAGCTATACGCGCAAGACGTTCGGCGCGGCATTCGGCTTCCTGGCGGGCTGGACGCTGCTGCTGGATTACATTTTCCTGCCGCTCTTGAGTTACCTGCTGATCGGCATCTACATGACCGACTATTTCCCCTCGGTGCCGCTGTCGGTATGGATCCTCGGCTCCATCGTGCTGGTGACCCTGCTCAATCTCGTTGGCATCGAGTCCATCACCCGCGTCAACTGGGTGCTGATCGTCGCGCAGATGGTCTTCGTGGTGGTATTCATCGCGCTGTCGCTGAGCCACCTGGGTGCTCAGGCTGAACCCGTGTCCCTGGTCCAGCCCTTCTATGACGAGCACTTCAGCCTGCCGTTGGTGATGTCCGGCGCAGCGGTGCTGTGCCTGTCGTTCCTAGGCTTCGATGCCGTCTCGACCATGGCCGAGGAGACCCCCGAACCGCGCCGGCAGATTCCGGCGGCGATCATGCTGGTGACCCTGATCGGCGGCGTGCTGTTCATCGTCATGGCCTACTTGGGCCAGTTGGTATTCCCCGAGTGGCAGGCGCTCACCGATGCCGACTCGGCGTCGCTGGACGTGCTGCGCCGCATTGGTGGCGAGTGGTTGGTGACCTTCTTCACTGCCACCTACGTGGCCGGTTGCTTCGCCTCGGCGATGGTGTCCCAGGCCAGCGTTTCCCGCGTGCTGTTCGCCATGGGCCGAGACGGCGCACTGCCCCGCGTATTCGGCAAGCTGGTGACGAAGAAGCGCGTGCCGGCCACCGCGATCATGCTCATCAGCCTGCTGTCGTTGATCGCGCTGTTCGTCTCCCTGGACACCGTCGCCAACATGATCAGCTTCGGCGCGCTGTTCGCCTTCTCCGCGGTGAACCTGGCGGTGATCAAGCACTACCTGGTCGACCAGCGCCTCACCGGCAAGGGCAACTACCTGCGCTACGGCGCACTGCCGGCAGTGGGCTTCCTCAGCACCATCTGGCTCTGGTCGAGCCTGTCGGGGATGTCCTTCATGATCGGATTCGCCTGGATGTGCCTGGGCCTGGTTTGTCTGGCCAGCGCCACGCGGATGTTCCAGCAGCCGCTGCCGGACCTGAACATGGCGGAGTGATCATCAGCCTTCGCGGAGCCGGGCATCGCCCGGCTTCTTTCATGCGGGCCCGATACTGGTTAAGGTGGCGCGACTTCGAGGAACCGGTCGGATCTCGCCATGAAACTGCATCAATTGCGCGCCCTGCGTACCATCGCCGAGAGCGGCAGTATCCAGGAAGCCTCGCGGCTGCTCGATGTCACCCAGCCATCGCTGTCCAAGGCGGTGAAGGAGTTGGAGGGCGAGTTGGGCGTGCCGCTGCTGGTGCGCTCCAATCGTGGGGTGACGGTCACCGCCTATGGCGAACGGCTGGTCAGCATGGCCCGCCTGGTCACCGAGGAAGTGCGCCGCGCGCGCGACGAGATCGACACTCTCAAGGGTGAGATGGCCGGCCGCGTGGCCATCGGCGTGTCGCCGGTGACGCCCAATCGAGCCTTCGCCAACTGCTTCAGGCGCTACCGCGAGCTGTACCCCAACGTGCAGCTGCAGATATTCGAGCTGCGTTCGGTGCAGCTGTTCGAAGGGTTGAAGGAGGGCCGGCTGGACCTGGTGCTGACCACCCAGCCCGAGGCGGATGCGGGCGATGGGCAGGTCTGGTGCGAGCTGGCGCCGCAACCCTCGGCGCTGGCCGTGCGCAAGGGCCATCCCCTCGCAGGCGCGCAATCGCTGCATGAGCTGCTGGGCCTCGAATGGCTGCTCTCCGACCCGCTGGAAGTGGCGCTGGCCGGGCAGTTCTTCCGCGAACGTGGGGTTGCGCCACCGAAGCGCATCACCGAATGCTCCTCGTCGCTGCTCTACCTGGAGCTGGCGGCCAACACCGATGCAGTGAGCTTCTGGTCGCAGCGCATGCTCGGCCTGCCGATGGTGGCCCATGTACTGGAGCCTTTGCAGATCGCCGAGGCCACGCCGGTGGCGAGCATCTCGCTGGTCACCCGGCCGCGGGAGCTGATGACCCGCGAAGCTCTGTTGTTGGCCGAGGAAATGGTCGCCGCTTTCCGTGCCGAGCAGGCATAACCAGCCTTAATACTCATGTGTAGAGATCATTACTCCGTGCTTTCGCCCTGATGCATCCTGCCGGCCGCCATCTGCCCCAGAAAACGGCCGGAGTCCCCATGAATGCATCGTCGTATTTCTCCCAGAGCTACGCCCAGGCGCGCAGCAAGTTCCTCGACGCCTGTGCGGCCGCCGGTCTGCTGGTGGAGTCCCACATCCACCCGCTCACCGGCCGTGATGGCGAGACATTGGCGGTGGACGTCGCCCGTGAAGGACCGCTGGAGGCGAAGCGCCTGCTGATCATCAGCAGCGGTTGCCACGGCGTCGAAGGCTTCTGCGGCTCCGGCGTGCAGAGTGCGCTGCTAGCGGACACGGCCTGGCGCGAGCACGCGCGCCGCAACGACTGCGCGGTGCTCTACCTGCATGCCGCCAACCCCTACGGATTTTCCTGGTGGCGCCGCTGGACCCAGGAGAACGTTGACCTCAACCGCAACTTCCGTGACTTCACCCAGGCAGCGCCGCAGAACCCAGGCTACGCGCAGCTCGACCCGGTGCTCGCACCCCGTCGCTGGCCCAGCCCACTGGGGCGCCTGCGGCTGCTCGGCTATGCGTTGCGGCACGGCCGATGGGAGCTGCAGAAGGCTATCTCGTCAGGCCAGGCCAGCCATCCCGATGGGTTGTTCTTCTGCGGCACGCAGCCGACCTGGAGCAACCGCACCGTGCGCGAAATGTTGCGCCAGCATGGCCGGCAGTGCCGTGAAATGGCCTGGATCGATGTGCACACCGGCCTCGGCCCGAAGGGCTATGGCGAGTACATCTACTCGGGCGACCCGCGCCCCGAAGCGCTGGTCCGCGCCCGCGCCTGGTGGGGCGAAGACGTGCGCTCGACGGAGGAAGGCAACAGCGTCTCGGTGAAGCTCAGCGGCAAGCTGGTCCACGCGGCGTTCGATGAATGCCCGCAGGCGCTGCTGGTCTCCATGAGCCTGGAGTTCGGTACTGTGCCCGGCCCGCAGGTACTCGAAGCACTGCGCGCGGACCAGTGGCTGCACCGCACGCCCGATGCGCCGGCGACCAAGGTGCGGCGGATCAAGCAGCAGCTGCGCGATGCCTTCTACATCGACACGGACGAATGGAAGAACGCGGTACTGACTCGTGCGCGGGACGCGGCCTGGCACGCGGTAGAGGGGTTGTGCAGCGAGATTCCGGCGCCGCTGCGCTGACGGAGTCAGCCTTCCAGCTGATTGCGCTGCTCCTCGAACCAGTCGAGTACTGGCTGACAGGCCGGGTGGGCGGCGCCGCTGTCGCGCAGCCAGAGGGCGTAGCGGCCCCCGGTTTTCAGCGCCTCGCCAAAGGGCACGATGAGGTCGCCGCGCAGCAGGGCGTCGTGGGCCAGCAGGCGGTCGGTCATGGCCACTCCCAGGCCACGGGCAGCGGCGTCCAGCGCCAGGTCGTCGAGGTTGAACAGCATGTGCTTGAACGGCGCGGGTGGCGGGGCGGCTTGGGAACGCAGCCACTGCGGCCATTCCAGGCCGCCGCTGGAGGCGTGGATCAGCGGGTGGCGCGCCAGCTCTTCCAGCGAGCGCGGAGGCGCCTGGCCGTCATCCAGGCGCGGGGCGCACACCGGGATCAGGTATTCGTCGTACAGCGGCATCAGCGTGCGGCCCTGCGGATCGCTGCCGCTGGGCAGGTAGAGCACGTAGGCGTCGCAGTCGCCGCCGTCGTCCACCACTTCGCCGCCAACCGTCTCGATGGACAGGCAAAGCTCCGGATGCCGCGAGTAGAAGGAGCTCAGGCGCGGCAGCAGCCAACGCACCGCCAGCGAAACGAAGATGCGGATGCGGAAGGGCCGTTCTGCCGAGGGCGGCGCGAGGCGTTCCTCCAGGCGCAGCAGTTGCTGGAGCATGCCCTCGGCCACCGCGTGCACTTCGCGGCCGGCGTCGGTCAGCGCCACCTTGCGACTGGTGCGGTCGAACAGCGGCACGCGGTAATACTCCTCCAGCTGTTGCACCTGCCGGCTGATGGCGCTCTGGGTCAGGTGCAGCTGTTTCGCGGCGGCCGTAAAGCTACCGGAGTCGGCGACCTGTACCAGGGCCTGCAGGGCCTGCAGGGAGGGAACGCGAAGCAGTTTGTTCATGACCCTTCCGTGCGCAATCTATGCGAGATGGGAATACCAGAATGAAAAATGAGCGTTGGTGCGCTCAGCGCAACTGCCCGTAGATTCTGGACATGACGCGCCATCGGGGAAATCGCTTGGATACGCCCGGCGCATGGATTGTGAAGGAGTGCCGGGCAATGAACAATCACTGTGGCTGGATCGCCCTGGCGGGCGAGCTGCCCGCGCGGCCGACGTTGAGCGGTACCCAGCGGGCGGACTGGCTGATCATCGGTGGCGGCATCACCGGGCTCTCCGCTGCCCATGCGCTGGCGGCGCGTTTCCCGCAGCAACGCGTGGTGGTGCTGGAACGCCAGCGCATCGCCCAGGGAGCCTCGGCGCGCAATTCCGGGTTTGTCGTCGCCCATGAACTGCCTGCCGCCAGCGAACGCCTCGGGCAACCCGGTCACCCCGCGTACCAGATCGCCTCGCGCATTGGCATAGCGGCGGCGCAGGAAGTCCGCCAGCGCATCGCCGGGCTGAGCATCGACTGCGAGCTTTTCGAAGACGGCTATCACTTCGCTGCACACCGGCCCGAGCATCTGGGTGATGTCGACGGCATCCTCGCCACGCTGGCCTCGGTCGGCGCCAACGCACGCTACTACGAAGGCGCAGCGCTGGAGCAGCGGCTCGGCAGTGCCTTCTACGCGCGGGCCATTCATTGCTCCGGTGGTAACGCGCTGCTGCAACCCGGGCGCTATGTGAAGGGCCTGGCGGAGAACCTGCCGGCGTCGGTGGAGGTTTTCGAGCAGAGCGGCGTGACCGACCTGCGCCGTAGCGGCCAGGGCTGGGTGGCGCGTACCGAGCAGGGCGAAGTCCATGCACCGCAGGTGCTGGTCTGCCTTGGCGCCTTCATTGCCCGCGCCGGTCTGCACGACAGCGGCGCCTTCCCGCTGGAACTGAGCGCCAGCATTACCCGCCCGCTGGACGAGCCGCGCTGGCAGTCGCTGTTCGGCGAGCGCCAGTGGGGCGTGCTCGCGCCGTTGCCGGGCGGTGGCACCGTGCGTTTGCTACCGGGGCGCCGGCTGCTGATCCGCAACACCGTCGAATACCGTCATCGCGACCTCGACAACAATGCGCTGGCCGAGCGCCGCCGCCGTCATCTGGCCGGTTTGCAGAAGCGCTTCCCCGGCATCGTCGAAACCGATATCGCCTACACCTGGACCGGCCACCTGAGCGGCACCCGCTCCGGCGAGCCGTACTTCGCCCGCGTCGACCAGCGCCTGCACGCCGTGGCCGGCTGCAACGGCTCGGGCGTGGCGCGCGGCACTCTATGGGGGCGCCTGCTGGTGGAGATGGCCGCGGGCGACAGTTCGCCGGTGCTGGCCGACGTGCTGGCGCAGGCCAGCCCCGGCTACCTGCCGCCCAGCCCATTCTTCGATATCGGCGCCTCTTTGCGCATGGCCTGGGAAGTGCGCCGCGCGCGCGCCGAGGCCTGATTAACGGTTTACCCACGCAAACGATCCATCACGGCGATCCATCAAGACCATCCGCCAACACCATCCTCAAGAACAAAAAATCCGAGGGCAGCATGATCAATCGTTCCAAGACTCTGGCCGGCTCCACCCTGGCGGGCCTCGCACTTGCGGCAATCGCTGGTACCGCCCAGGCGGCACAGACCGTCACCATCGCCAACTGGAGCGGCTACATCGCCGAAGACACCCTGGCGAACTTCACCAAACAGACCGGCATCCAGACCACCTACGACCTCGTCGACAGCAACGAGACCACCGAAGCCAAGCTGATGACCGGCGCCAGCGGCTACGACCTGGCCAGCCCGTCCAACCACTTCCTGCCGCGCCTGATCAAGGCCGGTGCCATCCAGGAACTGGACAAGAGCAAGTTGCTCAACTGGAAGAACCTTGACCCCAAGCTGATGAAGATCCTCGAGGCCAACGATCCGGGTAACCGCTACGCCATTCCCTACCTCTGGGTGACCGTCGGTATCGGCTACAACGAGGACAAGATCAAGGCGATCTTCGGCAACACCGACGTCACCCACAGCTGGCAGCTGCTGTTCGATCCGAAGAACGCGGAGAAGCTCGCCCAGTGCGGCATCGCGGTGATCGACAACGCCACCCAGATGGTGCCCATCACCCTCAAGGTGCTCGGCCGCGACCCGGCGAGCCAGAACCCGGACGACTTCAAGGCCGCGGAGGCTGTGCTGCAGGCGGTGCGTCCGTCGATCCGCTACTTCCACCAATCCAAGTACGTCAGCGACCTGGCCAACGGCAACATCTGCGTCGCCATCGGCTTCAGCGGCGATGTGCTGCAGGCCATGACCACCGCCAAGCAGGCCGGCAACAACGTGAAGATCGGCTACAGCCTGCCGCGCGAAGGCAGCACCATCGCCGTGGACACCGTGACCATTCCCAAGGGCGCGCCACACCTGGACAACGCCTACGCCTACATGAACTACCTGCTGCAGCCGGAAGTGATCGCCAACATCAGTAATGCCGTGCAGTACCCCAACGGCAACGCCGCCGCGACCCAGTACGTCGACGCGGAGCTGCGCAACAACCCGGCCGTCTACCCGCCGCAGGAGGTGCTCGACACCCTGTTCCCGATCAAGACCCTGTCGCCGTCCGGGATGCGCATGAGCACCCGCCTGTGGACCCGCGTGATGAGCGGCAAATGACCCAGCCCAACGACCTGCGCCGCCACGCCCTGGTGGTCGGCGCCGGCGTGGTCGGCCTGGCCACCGCGCTGCAACTGCAACGCCGCGATATGCGCGTGACCCTGCTTGACCGCAATCCGCCAGGGCTGGCCACCTCGTTCGGCAATGCCTGCACCTTCGCCACTTACTCGGTGGAGCCGGTAGCCACGCCCGGCATCTGGCGCAAGGCGCCGGGCATGCTGCTGCGCCCGGACAGCCCGCTGGCGATCCGCCCGGCCTACCTGCCGCGCATCGTGCCTTGGCTGCTGCAGTTACTGGCGGCCTCGCGGCGTGATCGGGTGGAAGCCATCGGTCACGACCTCAACACCCTGCTGCGCCCCTGCATGGGGGCGTGGCAGGG
The DNA here is from genome assembly GCF_014852585.1 of Pseudomonas sp. PDM18. Taxonomy (GTDB): domain Bacteria; phylum Pseudomonadota; class Gammaproteobacteria; order Pseudomonadales; family Pseudomonadaceae; genus Pseudomonas. The sequence continues at coordinate 298,918 of NZ_JACVBX010000007.1, forward strand.
GCTGTTCGACGAGGCCGGCGCCAATGAACTGATCCGCCACGACGGCTCGTTGTACATCTTCGAAGCCCACGAGCGCAGCGATGCGCAGGCCATGGTGGATTACCACCGGCGCTTCGAGGTGCCGATCCGATTCGTCGAGGGCTCCGAACTGCGCGAGCTGGAACCGGCGCTCAACGCCCGTGCAAGTTGCGCGGTTGAGCTGCCCGGCGTGAGCCGCACGCTCGATCCCTATGCGCTGAGCCTGCGTCTGTTCGAGCGCTTCCTTGCCATGGGCGGCGAGTTCCGCCGTGGCGAGCTGCTGGGCCTGGAACCGGCCGGGCAGGGCAGGGACGCGGTGCAGGCGCAACTGACGAGCGGCGAGCGGCTGGTGGCCGACCGCGTGGCGCTCTGCACCGGCGCCTGGTCGCGGACTTTGGTGGACCAGTTGGGCGACAGCGTGCCGCAGGACACCGAGCGCGGTTACCACGTGCTCTTCGGTCACGCCGGGCAGGTGCTCAACCGCCCGGTGTGCTGGGGTGCCGGCGGCTTCTACATGACGCCCATGGCGCAGGGCCTGCGCGTGGCCGGTACGGTGGAATTCGCCGGGCTGGAAGCGTTGCCGAGCCCGGCGCGCTACCGCTACCTGACCCGTGGCGCGCGGCGCTTCCTGCGCCTGCAGCACGAGCCGGTGTCGCAGTGGATGGGCTTCCGTTCCTCGGTGCCGGACAGCATGCCGGTACTCGGCCCGTCCCGGCGCCTGCCGCAGGTCTTCTACAACTTCGGGCACGGCCACATCGGCCTGACCCTCGGCGCTATCACCGGCCAGTTGCTCGCCGAGCAGGCCAGTGACGTCGTCACCAGCGTACCGGTGACGCCCTTCCTCGCCAGCCGCTTCGGCTCTCGCTGAAGCACTGGCATTCACTCCGGCTTTCACGCCGAACAACAGGAGATCACGACATGCCCCAGCTGACCCTCGTCGCCCCCGCAGCCATGCCATGCGCAGCGTGGGCCTGATGCTGTTGTCGATGTTCTGTTTCGCGGTGGTGGACGCGCTGGCCAAGGTGGTGGCGCTGAAGTACCCGGCCAACGAGGTGACCTTCTTCCGCATGGCCTTCGGCGTGCTGCCGGCGTTTCTCCTCTGCCTGCGCGGCCGGCCGCTGGCGGAGCGCTGGCGGCAACTGGATGTGCGCGGGCAGAGTATTCGTGCGCTGACGCTGCTGGGCTCTTCGGCGCTGTTCTTCGCCGGGCTGCCCTACGTGCCGCTGAGCGAGGCCATTTCCATCGCCTATTCCGAAGCGTTGCTGGTGATCGTGCTGGCACCGCTGCTGCTGGGCGAACGCCTGCTGCCGCGCAACGCGCTGGCGGCGGTGCTGGGCTTCATCGGCGTGCTGATGGTGGTCAAGCCGGATAACGCCGAGGCCAGCCTGGTCGGGCCGGGCCTGCTGGTGGCCAGCGCCTTCTTCGGCGCGCTGTCGATGATCCAGATCCGCCGCATCCGCGAGACCGACGATTCCACCACCACGGTGCTGTATTTCACCGTGGTCGGCACCCTGGTCACTGGCGCCACGCTGCCGTTTTCCTGGAGCACGCCGAGCCTGCCGGACCTCGGCTTCATGCTCGCCCTCGGCCTGCTCGCGACCCTCGGCCAGCTGCTGTTCACCATCGCCGTGCGCCGCGCCCATGCCGCCACGCTGGCGCCGTACACCTACACCAGCATCATCTGGGCGAGCCTGTTCGGCTACGTGATCTGGGGCGAGGTGCTCAGCCTGCTGTCGCTGGCCGGTATCGTGCTGATCGTCGGCAGCGCCGTGGTCGTGGCGGTGCTGGAGCAGCCGCCGGAGGGCTCGGTGGTCTGATTTTCCCTGCTTCCCACCCGGCGCGATGCGCCGTTTCACGAGAGAGATTGCATGCAACACAAAGCTGTACTCGACCAGACCGACGTCGCCCGCATTGTCGCCTCCGCCACCGACGAGGCCCGGCGCCAAGGGTGGGCGGTGTGCATCGCCGTGGCCGACGACGGCGGCCACCCGCTGGCGCTGGTGCGCCTGGACGGCTGCGCCCAGGCCAGCGCCTACATCGCCACCGAGAAGGCGCACAGCGCAGCGATCGGCCGGCGCGAAACTCGCGAGTACGAGAACATGGTCAATGGCGGCCGCACGGCCTTCCTCAGCGCGCCGCTGCTGACCTCTCTCGAAGGTGGCGTGCCGATCTTGGTGGGCGGGCAGGTGGTGGGCGCGGTCGGCGTTTCCGGCGTCCGCGCGGAACAGGACGCACAGGTCGCCAAGGCGGGGATCGCCGGGCTCTGAGGGAGTGCAGGGGAGCGCCTCGACTACCGGTCAGAATCCGGCCTGCCAGTCTGGTACCATGCCGCGCCGGTATGCCAGCTGGCGCGTGATGCCCCCGCGTCTGGCGATGCCCGCTTCCTTTCGTTCCCACTCTGCTGCAAACAGGCCGCATCGATCGGAAAGCTCCCCTGCACGGCAGGAGCGAAGCGCTTTCCACCGGGTCGATGGGGACCTTCTGGAATCCCGATGCACGATCCGATCAAACTCAAGGACCACCAGCAGGAGGCGACGCTGGTCAACCGCCGCCTGATAGCCTGCGGCGCGCTCGTGGCCCTGATGAGCGTGACCCTGGTGGCAAGGATGTACTTCCTCCAGATCACCGACTATGCGACCAACGCCACCGTCTCCGAGAACAACCGCATCCACGTCCTGCCGATCCCCCCGGAACGCGGACTGATCTTCGACCGCAACGGCAAGGTACTCGCCGAGAACCTGCCCAGCTTCAACCTCACCCTGACCCGCGAGCGCGCCGGCAATTCACAGGCGGTGCTGGACCAGGTGACCGATATCCTCCACCTGAGCCCCGAGCAGCGCCTGCAGTGCGACAAGGCGCTGAAGAAGAGCCGCCATCCCTTCGAGCCGGTCGCCATCCTGCATGACCTGAGCGAGGAGCAGATCGCCCTCATCGAGGTCAACCGCTACAAGCTGCCGGGCATCGACGTGGATGCCGAGTTCGTCCGCCACTATCCCTACGGCGAACACTTCGCCCACTCTGTCGGCTTCGTCGGGCGCATCAACGAGCGTGAGGCGGCGCGACTGGACAGCACCGAGTACCGGGGCACCGAGTACGTCGGCAAGACCGGTATCGAGCACTTCTACGAGCCGCAGCTGCATGGCCACGTCGGCTACGAAGAAGTCGAAACCAACGCCCAGGGCCGCGTCATGCGCGTGCTGAAGAAGGTGCCGCCGGTAGCCGGCGAGAACATCGTGCTGGGCCTGGACGTGGACCTGCAGGTCGCCGCCGAGAAGGCCCTGGGTGACCGCCGTGGCTCGGTGGTGGCGCTGGACCCGAACACCGGTCAGGTGCTGGCGATGGTCAGCAACCCGAGCTTCGACCCGAACCTGTTCGTCAACGGCATCAGCTCGGCGCAGTACGCAGAACTGCGCGACTCCATCGACCGGCCGCTGTTCAACCGGGCGCTGCGCGGGCTGTATTCACCGGGGTCGACCATCAAGCCGGTGGTGGCCATTGCCGGGCTGGATACCGGCACCATCACACCGGCCACGCGGGTGTTCGATCCCGGCTACTTCCAGCTGCCCAACTACGACCACAAGTACCGCAACTGGAACCACAGTGGCGACGGCTGGGTGGACCTGAGCGCGGCGATCAAGCGTTCCAACGACACCTACTTCTATGATGTCGCGCACAAGCTCGGCATCGACCGCATGCACGACTACCTGACCCGCTTCGGGCTGGGCAGCAAGGTGTCCATCGACATGGCCGAGGAGTCCCCCGGACTGATGCCGTCCCGCGAATGGAAGCGCGCCACCCGGCGCCAGGCCTGGTTCCCCGGCGAGACGGTAATCCTTGGTATCGGCCAGGGCTACATGCAGGTGACGCCGCTGCAGCTCGCCGAAGCGACCTCGCTGATTGCCAGCAAGGGTGCCTGGCACCGACCGCGACTGGCCGAGTCGGTGGGCGGCGAAGACGTCGTCGATGCCAACCCCATGCCCGACATCCACCTGAGCAATCCCCGTGACTGGGATGCGGTGAACTATGGCATGCAGCTGGTGATGCACGATCCGGGTGGCGGCGCGCGGGCCGCGGGGCAGGGCGCCCAGTACCGCATCGCCGGCAAGAGCGGCACCGCGCAGATCGTCGCGATCCGCCAGGGCGAGCGCTACAACCGCCTGAAGACCAAGGAGCGCCACCGCGACAACGCGCTGTTCGTCGGCTTCGCCCCGGCGGCCGAGCCTTCCATCGTGGTCTCGGTGACCATCGAGAACGGCGAGGCCGGCGGCCGCGTGGCCGGGCCGGTGGTGCGCGAGATCATGGATGCCTGGCTGCTCGATGCCGACGGCAAGCTCAAGCCTCAGTACGCGGTGCCGGCCGATACCACGTCGGGCAAGCACGCCTGAGGCCTGCCGCACCCAGCCCGGAGCACGGGCTGGGTGCGGTGTGGTCGGTCAGGTCCGCACCGTTTCCGTCAGCGCCGCCTGCACCAGGGCATGCAGCTCGGTGCCCGGATGATCGGCATGCCAGGCCTTCAGCTCGCGGCGCATGGCCGGCGTCCAGAAGTTCTGCAGGTGCTGCTGCACGCCGTGGACCGCCAGCGCATGGTCCGATTCGGTGGAGAAGTACTGGCCGATCTGGTTGGCCATCTTGATCAGGTTCTCGACGCTCATCGACGGACCTCGGCTTTCTCGCCTTGGGCGTGGCGGCGCTCCTTGAGCAGGCGCCGCTGTTCGTCACTGAACGCCTGGTAGCGTTTCTGCCATTCCGAAGGCTGGAACACGCGCACCACTTCCACCGCCGTGACCTTGTATTCCGGGCAGTTGGTGGCCCAGTCGGAGTTGTCGGTGGTAATCACGTTGGCGCCCGATTCGGGGAAGTGGAAGGTCGTGTAGACCACCCCCGGCGCCACCCGCTCGCTGACCTTGGCACGCAGCACCGTCTGCCCGGCGCGGCTGCCCACGCCGACCCAGTCTCCATCGCTGATGCCACGGCTTTCGGCGTCGCTGGCGTGGATTTCCAGGCGGTCTTCCTCGTGCCAGGCGACGTTGTCGGTGCGCCGGGTCTGCGCGCCGACGTTGTACTGGCTGAGGATGCGTCCGGTGGTGAGCAGCAGCGGATAGCGGGCGTTGACCTTCTCCTCGGTGGGCACGTAACCGGTGAGCATGAAGCGCCCCTTGCCGCGCACGAACTGCTCGATGTGCATGGTCGGGGTACCGTCCGGGGCGGCGTCGTTGCAGGGCCACTGCAGGCTGCCGTGGCGGTCCAGTTCGGCGTAGCTGACGCGGGTGAAGGTCGGCGTCAGGCGGGCGATCTCGTCCATGATCTGCGCCGGGTGCTGGTAGTCCATCGGGTAGCCCAGGGCGGTGGCCAGGGCCACGGTGGCTTCCCAGTCGGCCTTGCCGCCCAGCGGCTCCATCACCTTGCGCACCCGCGAGATGCGCCGTTCGGCGTTGGTGAAGGTACCGTCCTTCTCGAGGAAGGAGCTGCCCGGCAGGAACACGTGGGCGAACTTGGCGGTTTCGTTGAGGAAGATGTCCTGCACCACCACGCATTCCATGGCGGAGAGGGCGGCGGTGACGTGCTGGGTGTTGGGGTCGCTCTGGGCGATGTCCTCGCCCTGGCAGTAGAGCGCCTTGAAGGTGCCGCCCAGCGCCGCTTCGAACATGTTGGGGATGCGCAGGCCGGGATCGGGCTGCAGGGTCACGCCCCAGGCTTGTTCGAACTGGCCGCGCACCGTTTCGTTGGAGATGTGCCGGTAGCCGGGCAGCTCATGGGGGAAGGAACCCATGTCGCACGAGCCCTGCACGTTGTTCTGGCCGCGCAGCGGGTTCACCCCGACGCCCTCGCGGCCGACGTTGCCGGTGGCCATGGCGAGGTTGGCGATGCCCATCACAGCGGTACTGCCCTGGCTGTGCTCAGTGACGCCCAGGCCGTAGTAGATCGCCGCATTGCCGCCGGTGGCGTAGAGGCGGGCGGCGGCGCGGATCTCTTCGGCGGGCACGCCGCACACCGGGCCGAGCACTTCCGGGGAGTTCTCCGGCAGGCTGACGAAATCGCGCCAGCGGATGAAGTCACTGGTTTCGCAGCGTGCGTCGACGAAGTCCTGCTTGACCAGGCCCTCGGTAACGATGACGTGGGCCAGCGCGTTGAGCATCGCGACGTTGGTGCCGGGGCGAAGTTGCAGGTGCAGCTCGGCGCGGGCGTGGGGCGAGTCGACCAGGTCGATGCGCCGCGGGTCGATGACGATCAGCTGCGCGCCCTGGCGCAGGCGGCGCTTGAGCTGCGAGCCGAACACCGGGTGGGCGTCGGTGGGGTTGGCACCCATCACCAGCACCACGTCGGACTGCATAACCGAGTCGAAGCTCTGGGTGCCGGCGGATTCGCCCAGGGTCTGCTTGAGGCCGTAGCCGGTGGGCGAGTGGCAGACCCGCGCACAAGTATCGACGTTGTTGTTGCCGAATGCCGCGCGCACCAGCTTCTGCACCAGGTAGGTTTCTTCGTTGGTGCAGCGGCTGGAAGTGATGCCGCCGATGGAGTCGCGCCCGTATTTCGTCTGGATGCGCCGGAACTCGCTGGCGGCGTAGGTGACTGCCTCGTCCCAGCTGACTTCCTGCCACGGGTCGCCGATGTGCTTGCGGATCATCGGCTTGGTGATGCGGTCCGGGTGCGTGGCGTAGCCCCAGGCAAAGCGGCCCTTGACGCAGGAGTGGCCGTGGTTGGCCTGGCCGTTCTTGTCCGGGACCATGCGCACCAGCTGGTTGCCCTTCATCTCCGCGCGGAAGGAACAGCCCACGCCGCAGTAGGCACAGGTGGTGATCACGGCGCGCTCGGGCTGGCCGATTTCGACGACGCTCTTTTCCATCAGCGTGGCGGTGGGGCAGGCCTGCACGCAGGCGCCGCAGGAGACGCATTCGGAGTCGAGGAAGTTCTCGCCGCCGGCCGCCGCCACGCGGGACTCGAAGCCGCGCCCCTCGATGGTCAGGGCGAAGGTGCCCTGGGTTTCCTCGCAGGCGCGCACGCAGCGGTTGCAGACGATGCACTTGCTTGGGTCATAGTCGAAGTAGGGGTTGGAGACGTCTTTCTGGTCCTTCAGGTGGTTGGCGCCGTCGTAGCCGTAGCGCACCTCGCGCAGTCTGACCTGGCCGGCCACCGTCTGCAGCTCGCAGTTGCCGTTGGCCGAGCAGGTCAGGCAGTCCAGCGGGTGGTCGGAGATATACAGCTCCATCACATTGCGCCGCAGGTCCGCCAGTTTCGACGTCTGCGTGCGCACCACCATGCCTTCGCTTACCGGCGTGGTGCAGGAGGCCGGGTAGCCGCGCATGCCGTCGATTTCCACCAGGCACATGCGGCATGAGCCGAAGGCCTCCAGGCTGTCGGTGGCGCAGAGTTTCGGGATGGTGGTGCCCAGAAGAGCGGCGGCGCGCATCACCGAGGTACCGGCGGGAACGCTGATCGCGCGGCCGTCGATGCTCAGGCTGACCTGCACCTCGCTATGGCGGGCGGGTGTGCCGAAGTCGATGTCGCTGGCACTGCCAGCCGACGAGGAGGGATCGAAGTAGTTGATCACTGGTCGGCCTCCGAAGTCGCCAGACCGAAGTCGGCGGGGAAGTGCTTGAGGGCGCTGGCCACGGGGAAGGCGGTCATCCCGCCGAGGGCGCAGAGCGAGCCGTATTGCAGGGTGTCGCAAAGGTCGGTGAGCAGCTGTGCCTGTTCTTCCCGGACGCTGATGTCGGTGGCGGCGATCAGCCGGTCCACCACCTCCACGCCACGGGTCGAGCCGATGCGGCAGGGCGTGCACTTGCCGCAGGACTCCTCGGCGCAGAACTGCAGGGCGAAGCGAGCCATGTGCGCCATGTCCAGGCTGTCGTCGGCGACCACCACGCCACCGTGGCCGAGCATGGCGCCGACGGCGGCGAAGGCCTCGTAATCCAGCGGGGTGTCGAACTGCGTCGGCGGCACCCAGGCGCCGAGCGGGCCGCCGACCTGCGCGGCCTTAAGCGGGCGGCCGCTGGCGGTGCCGCCGCCGTAGCCTTCCACCAGCTCGCGCAGGGTCAGGCCGAAGGCGCGTTCCACCAGCCCGCCGTGGCGGACATTGCCGGCGAGCTGGAAGGGCATGGTGCCCAGTGAGCGGCCCATGCCGAAGTCGCGGAAGAACTGCGCGCCCCTGGCCAGGATGATCGGCACCGAGGCCAGGGTGAGCACGTTATGCACCAAGGTCGGCAGTCCGAACAGGCCCTGCAGGGCGGGCAGCGGTGGCTTGGCGCGGACCACGCCGCGCTTGCCTTCCAGCGAGTCCAGCAGGGCGGTTTCCTCGCCGCAGATATAGGCGCCGGCACCGACCCGCACTTCCAGCTCAAAGGCGCGGCCGCTGCCGCAGACGTCTTCACCGAGGTAGCCGGCGTCGCGGGCGAGCTTCAGCGCCTGGTTCAGGGTGGCGATGGAGTCCGGGTACTCCGAGCGCACGTAGAGGTAGCCCATGCTCGCGCCGACGGCGAGCCCGGCGATGGCCATGCCCTCGATCAACAGGAAGGGGTCGCCCTCCATCAGCATGCGGTCGGCGAAGGTGCCGGAGTCGCCTTCGTCGGCGTTGCACACCACGTACTTCTGGCTGCCGGCCGCGTCGCGCACGGTGCGCCACTTGATGCCGGCGGGGAAGGCCGCGCCTCCGCGACCGCGCAGGCCAGAGTCGAGCACCGCGGCGACGACGTCGGCGCCGTCCATGCCAATGGCGCGGGTGAGGCCCTCGAAGCCGCCGTGGGCGCGGTAGTCGTCCAGCGACAGCGGCCGGGTGATGCCGGCGCGGGCGAAAAGCAGGCGCTGCTGGCTCTTCAGGTAGGGCAGTTCTTCCACGTGCCCGAGGGCCAGCGGATGGCTGGCCGGGTCGCCGGAAAGCGCATCGAGCAGGGTTGGTACGTCGTCGGCCGTGAGTGGGCCGAAGCCCAGCCGGCCGGTGGGGCTGTCCAGCTCCAGCAGCGGCTCCAGCCAGTAGAGGCCACGCGAGCTGGTGCGTTGGATGTCCAGCGGCAGTTGGCGGCGCTCGGCCTCGGCGACCAGGGCGTCGGTCACCTCGTCGGCGCCCACTGCGCGGGCTACCGAATCGCAGGAAACGAACAGCTTCAGCATGTGGCGTCCTCCCGGCAACCGTTCACCAGCTCGCGCAGGCGTTCGGGAGTGAGGCGGGCGTGTACCCGGCCGTCCAGCTCCAGCGCCGGCGAGCAGGCGCAGGCACCCAGGCAGTAGACCGGGCGCAAAGCGATGCGGCCGTCGGCGCTGGTGCCATGGTCGTCCAGTTCTAGCTGCTCGCGCAGCTGCGCGGCCAGGGCTTCCGCGCCGCGGCTCTGGCACGACTCGGCCCGGCACAGGCGCAGCGTATGGCGGGCCGGCGGCGTGGTGCGGAAGTCGTGGTAGAAGCTGATCACCCCGCGCACCTCGGCGATGCTGAGGTTCAGGGCATGGGCGATTTCCGGGAGGGCGTCGTCGGGGATGTAACCGACGCAGTCCTGGATGGCGTGCAGCACCGGCAGCAGGGCGCCGGGCGTAGCCTTGAGACGTTCCAGCACATCGTGGATCAGGGGCAGGTGAAGCGAAGCATCAGGCATACAGCGCACCTCGACATCGCGGGCGCCTGCCATGGGCGGCGGCCCGGAATCCTTCGGCGGCGGCGTACCGGCCACATCACGGTCTGCGTGGCTTAGCGGGGCGCCATCGTTCTTATGGGGTGTTGCGGTCCGGCCAGGCATCTGCGCGCGCCTGGTCCTCGACAGTAGGAAAGATTGCCATCCCTCTGGATTAGGGATAGCACTCGAACGACCCTGCGTATCCTGAAACCGACAAGGGACCGAAACTGCCAACTTGTCCGCTCAGAGCCCCCTAATTGGCCGGTAAAGCCCTCAGGCCTGGCCGCTCCCCCACTTAACCTGCCAGTTACCCATGACAACAAGAATCCGCGCCTTCGCCGCGCGCGGGAAGAAAAAGGGGAGCACCATGCACACGCCCGCAACACCCTGGCTGCCGCTAGCCCTGCTGGCCCTGACCGGCCTGCTCGGCGGCTGTGGCGACGATGCCGCGCCGCCAGCGGCCCGCACCGCTGCCGTCCTGTCACCCGCTGATCCCGCGCTGGCGAAGATCTATGACAGCAGCTGCAAGCTCTGCCACGCCAACCCGGCCTCCGGAGCGCCGCAGACCGGTGACGCGAAGGCCTGGCAGCCGCGCGTCGCCCAGGGCGCCGACAGTCTGCTGGACCACAGCATCAACGGCTTCAAGGGCATGCCGCCGATGGGCATGTGCATGCAGTGCTCGGAAGAGGAGTTCCTCGCGCTGATTTCCTTCATGTCCGGCCAGTCGGTCCAATAAGCGCGGGGTTCCTTCGATGCCAATTCATCTCACCCGCCGTCAACTGCTGCAGAACGCGGGCATTGCCGGCGCATTCATGGCGCTGTCGAGCAACCCGCTGGCGGCCGAACTGGCCCGTGCTCCGCGACTGATTCCCTGGCGTAACTGGTCCGGCGGGCAGAGCTGCCTGCCGGCGGCGCGCCTGGCGCCACAGAGCCTGGACGAACTGGTCCAGGTCATCCGCCAGGCCCAGGGCAAGGTGCGTCCGGTGGGCTCGGCGCATTCCTTCAGCGCCCTGGTGCCCACCGACGGCACGCTGGTCTCGCTGGCCTATTTCAATGGCCTGCTCGGCCACGACGCCGACACGTTGCAGGCGGAATTCGCCGCCGGCACGCCGATGTCGCTCATGGGGCCGGCGCTGAAGGAGATCGGCCAGGCGCTGCCGAACATGTCGGACATCGACTACCAGACCCTGGCCGGGGCGGTCTCCACCTCGACCCATGGCACCGGCGTTGGCTTCGGCTCCTATTCCTCCCACGTCACCGGCCTGCAACTGGTGACCGCCAGCGGCGAGGTGCTGGACTGCGACGCCCAGCGCCATCCCGAGGTGTTCAACGCCGCACGGGTGTCCCTCGGCGCCTTCGGCATCGCCACCCGCGTGCGTCTGCAGAATCGCGCGGCCTTCCGCCTGCACGAGCGGCAGTGGATCGCCCGTACCGAAGAGCTGCTGGAGGACGTGGAAAAGAACACCCGCGAGAACCAGCACTGGGAAATGCAGGTGCTGACCCATTCCGACTACGCGCTGTCCATCGCCCTCAACGAGACCACCGACCCGGCCACGCCGCCGCTGGACCCGGCCAAGGAGGGCGGCAACGAGTACGTGAGCATCATCGAGGGCCTCGACAAGTACGGCAGTGATTTCCCTACCGCGCGGCGCTTCCTGCTCAACAGCCTGCGCCACGTCGCCAGCTTCGACGACCGCATCGGCGACTCCTACGACGTCTTTGCCAACGTGCGCAACGTGCGTTTCAACGAGATGGAGTATTCGGTCCCGGCCGAACACGGCCCGGCCTGCCTGCGCGAGATTCTCAAGCTGATCAACGACAAGGACCTGCGCACCTGGTTCCCCATCGAGTACCGCTACGTGAAGGCCGACGACATCCCGCTGAGCATGTTCGAGGGGCGCGACAGCTGCTCGATCTCCGTGCACCAGCACTACAGCATGGACCACCACAATTTCTTCGCCGCCGTCGAGCCGATCTTCTGGAAGTACGCCGGCCGGCCGCACTGGGGCAAGCTGCACACGCTGAATGCGCGCACGCTGCAACCGCTGTATCCGCGCTGGAAGGAATTCACCGAGGTGCGCCGCGAGCTGGACCCGCAGGGCAAGTTCCTCAATGCCCACCTGTCATCGATCCTGGGCGTGGCCTGACAAGGAAGAATCACCATGAAACGACGCAATTTCATCGTCGGCGCGGCGGGTGCAGGCGTCCTGCTCGCCGGTGCCGGCGCCTGGCTTCGCCCGACCGACCACGGCGCCCCGTACGACGACTACTTTGCCCGGCTCAACCGCGAGCTGCGCGAGCACGGACCGATGCGCCCGGTGATGCTGATCGACCTCGACCGCCTGGATCACAACGTCGACGTGGTGATGCAGTCGGTGGCCCGCACCGGCAAGCACCTGCGCGTGGTGGAAAAGTCCCTGCCGTCGCCGCAACTGCTCGACTACATCGCCACACGCGCCGGCACCCGGCGGATGATGTCGTTCCACCAGCCCTTCCTCAACCACGACGCCGAGCGTTTCCCCGATTCCGACCTGCTGCTGGGCAAGCCGCTGCCGGTAGGCTCGGCGCAGCAGTTCTACGAGAACCTGCGCGGCCCCTTCGACCCGGCCAAGCAGCTGCAATGGCTGCTCGACACACCCGAACGCCTGCAGCAGTACCTGGCGCTGGCGCAGGGGCGCAACACCCGGCTGCGGATCAACATCGAGCTGGATGTCGGCCTGCACCGGGGCGGCGTGGCCGATCACGAGACCCTGGGGCGGATGCTCACGATCATCGGCGCCAACCCGCAGCACCTGGAATTCGCCGGCTTCATGGGCTACGACCCCTTCGTCGGCATGGGTGTCCCCGAGGTGCTCGGCTCTTCGGAAGAACTCTTCGCCAAGGTCATGACCCTCTATGACGGCTTCGTCGACTACGCGCGAACCCGGCATGCGACGCTGTGGAAGCCGGGCCTGACGCTCAATACTGCCGGCAGCCCCAGCTACAAGATGCACGAGAACGAGCGCACCAGTACTGAAGTATCGGTGGGCTCGGCACTGGTCAAGCCGACCCACTACGACCTGCCTTCGCTGGTGGAGCACCAGCCTGCCGCCTTCATCGCCACGCCGGTCATCAAGAGCACCGGTGCGGTGCGGATTCCGGCACTGGACGACAAGTCGAAAGTGTTCTCCTGGTGGGACCCGAACCTGCGCGAGACCTTCTTCGTCTACGGCGGCAACTGGATGGCCGAGCCCGAATCGCCCAGGGGCCTGCAGTTCAACGGCCTGTACGGGCGCAGCTCGAACCAGGAGATGGTCAACGGCTCCAGCGCCGTGGGCCTGAAGGTGGACGACCAGATGTTCCTTCGCCCGACCCAGTCCGAGTCAATCCTCCTGCAGTTCGGTGACCTGCTGGCGGTGCGCGGGGGGCGAATCGTCGAGCAGTGGCCGGTGTACAACTGAGCGGCGTCGCCTGACTGAAAACCCCAGGACTTTGGCCTGGGGTTTTTCTTTTTGCGCATTGTGCCGAGTAGGGGCTGCCGGCGGTTATTCCTGTCGCGGCAACCTGCTCAAGTGCGGCCGGTTCCGCATCTCGTTGCTGTTGATGAACAATCAGACGGTCTTTCCAGACGAGTCTGAATGACAGGGCTATGGCCTAACTGGTGGGATCGACGTTCCTCTGGAACGGACGCCTGCCATGCTCATCAACGCTGCTCACCTGTTCTTCGATCATAGTCGCCATAGCCTCAAGGTCAGGGGCGTTGAAACGCCACTCCATGTGCTGGCCTTCACCGGCGATGAAGCGCTCAGCCAGCCGTTCACCTACCGCATCGAATTCACCAGCACCAGCCGCGACCTTCCTGCCGATGCCTTCCTCCGAAAGGACGCCAGCTTCAGCCTGCGCGCGCCGCCGGAGCAGTCGGGCATACCCGGCTACACGCCGCCAGTCGCTCCGCCACTGCGCACGCTGTACGGCACGATTACCCACTTCGCCCTGCTGTCCGTATCGCGGGACGAAGCCCGCTACGAAGTAACCCTTGCCCCGCGCCTGAAGCTGCTGGACCGAGCTCGGCAGTACCGCATTTACCAGAACCAGAGCGTTCCGGAGATCGTCGAGCAGGTGCTGCGGCGCAATGAGTTTGAAGGGCAGGACTTCCTCTTCGAACTGACCCGCGACTACCCGCAGCGCGAACAGGTGATGCAATACGGCGAGGACGATCTTGTGTTCATCCAGCGCCTGCTGGCCGAGGTCGGCATCTGGTACCGCTTTAGCATGGATGAGCGGCTGCGCATCGATGTGCTGGAGTTCCATGACGACCAGCGCCACTACCTGCCGGCGCCGCCCTTGCCACTACGCCCGCTGTCCTCACTGGAATCCAGCGGCCAGGACGCCGTGTGGGGGCTGCAAAGCAGCCACGAGGCCGTCGTGCAGCAGGTCAGCAACCGCGCTTACCAATACCGCGATGCAGGCGCGCAACTGGACGCCAATGTCGACGTCCTCAACTCGCTGAAAACCTCCTACGGCGAGGCTTACCACTACGGCGAACCGCATCAGAAACTTGGTGACGCCTACGCCCGTGACGAAGACCTGGAAAGCGAAAGCGGTTACTTCTATGCGCGACTCGCCCACGAGCGCTACCTCAACGCACGCACCCGCCTGATCGGCAGCGCCAGTAGCGCCGTCCTGCTTCCCGGCCAGGTGTTGAAGCTCGACGGAGTCGACAAGAGCTTCGCAGCGGGCGCGACGATTGTCCGCCTTCGTAGCCGCGCCGCCCGCGACCGCAGCTTCGAAGTGCAATTCGAGGCGATTCCCTACGACGAGCAGGTCTGCTTCCGCCCCGAAGTGCCCGCCAAGCCGGTGATCGCCGGCAGCATCCCGGCCCGCGTCACCAGTCCTGAGCCCAACGATCTGTACGGCCATATCGACATGGAAGGCCGCTACAAATGCCACTTCCTGTTCGACCGCGACACATGGCCGGCTGGGCGCGAGAGTATGTGGCTGCGCCTGGCGCGTCCCTACGCCGGCGACACCTACGGCCTGCACCTGCCACTGATCCAGGGCACCGAAGTACGCATCGCCTTCGAGAACGGCGACCCCGACCGGCCTTACATCGCCCACGCCATCCATGACTCGCAGCACCCCGACCACGTCACGCTGAAGAACTACAAACGCAACGTCCTGCGTACACCGGCCAACAACAAGCTGCGCCTGGACGACTCACGCGGCCAGGAACACATCAAGCTGTCCACCGAGTACAGCGGCAAGAGCCAGCTCAACCTCGGCCACCTGGTGGACTCGCAGCGACAGAAGCGCGGCGAAGGCTTCGAGCTGCGTACCGATGGCTGGGGCTCGGTGCGAGCAGGGAAGGGCGTGTTCATCAGCGCGGACGTGCAGCCGGGCGCGCAAGGCCAGGTGCTGGCCATGCAGGAAGCCGTCGCTCGTCTCCAACAGGCCGGCGACGAAATACAGAAGCTTTCCACCGACGCCGAAACCGCGAACGCCGATCCGGCCGACTTCCTGGCGCAGATAGCGCTGATGAATGAAGAGGTCAACCAGTTGCGAGGCGCCGTCGCCCTGCTCAGCGCGCCGCAGGGCATTGCCTTCACCAGCGGCCAGCACCTGCAGCTCGCAGCCGAGCGCAACCTGATGCTCAACGCTGGCGGCAACATGGACGCCAGCGTGGTCAAGCGCCTGTTCATCGGCGTCGGTGAGGGAATGAGCTTGTTCGTGCGCAAGCTGGGCCTGAAGCTCTTCGCCAACCAGGGCGCCGTGCAAATCCAGGCGCAGAACGACCGCATGGAGCTGATCGCTCGCAAAGGCGTGGACGTCACCAGCACCGAGAACGAAATCCACATCACCGCCAAGAAACGCATCGTCATTAACGCCGGCGGCAGCTACCTGCGTATGGACCAGCACAGCATCGAATACGGCACCCAGGGCGATTACCTGATCAAGTCGGTGCATTACGCCTATCAAGGGCCGGCCAGCATGCCGGCGACCCATCCGCAGTACCCCAAACTCGATTCCGTGCAGCGGCTGCGCCTGCAAGTGCCGCAGGCGCCCAACGCGCCCCACCTCGCTTGGGCAGGCATGCCCTACACCCTCTATGCAGACGACCAAGTGCTGCAGAAGGGCGTACTGGGCACGACCGGTTACCTCGCGTTCGACCATCAGGTGGTCACCCGCAGCTACCGCCTGGTGATGAGCAATGGCGTCAGCTACCAGATTCCGATCCCGAGCGATTACAGCAACCCCGAGCAAGGACGTTTGGCTAATCAGGGGCTGCACCACAACACCTTCAAGGCCGATTCCGAGGTCAACCAACCCGCCGCCCACAACGAACTCCGCCGGCTCTATGCATCCTTGCTACAGGGAGCGAAACCGGATGAAGGAAATGCATCATGAGCCAGTGTGAAATCGTCGTCCCGATTGCCTTGCAGCACACCAACGAAGGTACCTGCACATCGCCCTGGTTCGTGCAGGACGCGGAGTACTCGCCGACCCTCGCCAGCTATGAACCGTTGATCAATGGCGAGGTTGCTTTCAAGGCTGTGTACGAAGCCATCGCAGCCGCCGAAAAATCCATCGATATCGTCTGCTGGGGCTTCCAGCCATCGATGTACTTCATTCGTGATGGCGCTCATCCTTCCATCGGTGCGCTGCTCAAGCAGAAGGCCAGCCTTGGAGTGCAGGTACGAGTACTGGGTTGGGAAATGCCGCTGAACCTTGCCGGGATGGCCGGCGAGGCGAACGTGCCGGGCAAGGCGCCCAACTTGAAACACCGGGCCGGACAAACCGCCACGGATGTGCAGCACAACTACGACGAATGGTGGTTCAAGAGCTTCAGCGCCGCCGATGACAAAGCCGCCCAGCTCGTCCACGAGAAGATTCCGGTGTTCGTCAGCCGGGGATTCAGCATCGAGGAGCGCGAGCGGATAGGCGAAGACGTCAAACGTAACGCGCCCGACAGGGATCTCAGCAAGAAGTCCCGGGCAGCCATGATGGCAGCGCCCAGCCATCATCAGAAAAGCGTTCTGGTCGATTATGAACTGCCCGGCAAGGCGGTTGGTTTCGTCATGGGGCACAACATGCTCGACGAATATTGGGACACCGATGCGCATTCCGCACATAAACGCCCTGACCCCAAGCACCCCAACCCCACTCCGGGTATCCATGACCCCGACCGTGGCCCTCGTGGTGCCTTACCCCGCCAGGACATTTCCAGCCGGGTCACCGGGCCGATTCTGGAATACCTGCATCGAAACTTTGCCGATGCCTGGAAAAAGGAAACCGGAGAGGACCTGCTGACCACACGCCAAGCCAAGGAGGTCGGCAAACAACTGCAGTGCGGCGAAGGAGGAACCCAGCTCATCGCGCAATTGCTGCGCACCCAACCACAAGTGGGCGTTCACGATATCGAAACCGCCTACCTGCAGGCGGCGAATAACGCCACGCAATTCATCTACATCGAAAACCAGTACTTTCGCTGGCCGCCACTGGCAGAGCTGATCAACAAGTCGATTGCTGCGCAGATAGTCGCGGGGCGCGACCTCGAAAAGCACGGTCCCTTGCATTTGTTCGTCACCACCAACGTCACCGATGGCGGTATCGGCATGGGCGTTCTCAATACCCAGCGCATGCTGGAATGCCTCGGCCGCGCCAACACCATTCCCGAGGTGACCAAGAAGCGTCGGGTGGATCAGGCAGAAAAAACCATGCCGGCCAAACCGCAGCCGGATGGCCCGAACGACAGGCAGGGGCGGCGTGAACTGGAAGAATGGCAGCGCGAACATGATCGACAGATCGCCGAGATCGAGAATGAAACCCTGGTCCCGCAAGACATACCGGGCCTGAAAGTTCATATCTGCTCCCTGGTCGCCCCGGATTCTCCGCCGGGTAAAGACTGGGTGCCGGTCTATATCCACTCCAAGTTGATGATCATCAATGATGTCTTCACCATCCATGGCTCGGCCAATATCAATACCCGCAGTATGCGGGTGGACAGCGAATTGAATATCGCCCATGAGTGGCATGAAGTGACGCGGCCGATGCGGCGGAAATTGTGGGAAATTCATACGGCGGGGCTAGGGGCGCAGGATGATGCGCGCGATGCATTTAAGGCTTGGGAAGACATTCTAAATGAGAACAAAGCTCGCCAAAAAGATAAGGAAAATCCGCACGCTCCCTACGCCTCAATTGTGGAGTTCCATTACGACAAATCCAGCATGAGCGATCTCGACTGATGCGCCAAATTCTTCTGTTGACCAGCCTACTATTGGCCGCCTGTAGCGCCGGTACCATTGCCCATTCGAAGAAGGATATTTCCTTGGATTCCCTTTCCCAGATCACGGCTAACCTGGCCTTTACCTGCAAGCACGAGCAATACCCCGAGCCCTCGGCGGAAAGCGATGTGCTGTTTCATTACGCCCGATGGCTGCAAAAAAACAACCAGCTAAAACAGGATAAAACGGTGGATGCGCAGAGCGAACGGCTATACCGAATCGCTGCCGAAAATGGTCATGCTAAAGCCGGTATTAATTTGCAAAATGGTGCTATGCGCAGGCAGTACAACCTCAGTGGCGACGAACAACTGCGTTTCAGCCGGCAACTGATGGATGCCGGTGTGGCAACCGGCTATTACTTTATTGGTATTTTTCTCAACCAGGGCTCGGCTGGCTTGGTGCAGGATAAAGAGAAAGCCTTGCGCTACTACCGCAAGGCAGCAGATATGGGAAGTGCTAATGCTCAATACTATGTGGGTGATAAGTTGGAACCAAGCGAGCTGGCGCCGACGATTGCAATGCAGATGTACCTCTGCGCCGCTGTTCAAGGACAAGGCGAAGCGGCTGTTATGCTAGGGATATACCGTAAAAGATATAAGCGCTACCAGGAAGCAATTGAAGCACTTCAATTGGGAGTCGCTGCTGGCAGTGAAAGCTCTGCATCATTCTTAATGAACGGTTTTAGTGACCCACAGCCAAGTAACGAGCTCTATTATCTTGGCCAACAAGAAGACCTTGAACGTGCCGATCGCTACAAAAAAATCGGTAAGATTTTAGGCAACTACTCCTACGCTAGCCCCAAAGTACCCGAAATCAACGACATCGTTCCACTGCCCCCCGCCAAGCTGCCCCCATGGGATGGCAAGCTCAAATGGCTGGAAGAGCGCAAAGCTAATATCCCGCCGCAAAAGCCCAGCGAAGCCCTGATCGAGCAACTTGCCAAAGCCAAAGGCCTCGACCCTACTACCGGTAAACCGCTGCCCGCCTCGCAAGCCTTTATCCGCGCTGAAGAATTCCATTTTTGCTACAGCGGCCGACCGTGTCCCCGCGCCGGCTACTGGCGCGTGCTCTGGCTCTCTGATCGCCGTATCGTCAAAACCGAAGTCATCCGCCAGTTCAAGGAAGGCGACATCATGCCCACCTGGGAAGTGGAGCGTTTCATCGCCCGACCCTGGCCGCTCGGAGACAAAACCACCTACACCCAGGAAGCAGTGAAATGGAGCTTCTACGGCGATGCTTAAACGCGGCCTGGCAGGGGCTATCTGTTTGACGCTGGCCAGTTGCGGTGGAGCTTCCGCCGCCCGCCCAGCGCCGCTGAATTCCCTTTTCCAGATCAAGGCCAACCTGGCGTTTACCTGTAAGCACGAACAACTCCCCGAGCCCTCGGCCGATAGCGATGTGCTGTTCAAGTACGCGCGCTGGCTGCAAAAGAATAACCAACTCAAGCAAGACAAAGCTGTGGATGCGCAGAGCGAGCGGCTATACCGCATCGCTGCCGAAAATGGTCACTCCAAGGCTAGCGTCAACCTGCAGAACGGTGCTATGCGTGGACAATACAGACTCAGTGGTGATGAGCAATTGCGTTTTAGTCAGCGGCTAATGGATACCGGTGTAGCCACTGGGTACTACTTTATTGGAATTTTCCTTAACCAGGGATCGGCTGGGTTGGTGCAGGATAAGGAAAAAGCTCTTCGTTACTATCGTAAGGCAGCTGATGAAGGGAGTGCCAATGCTCAAGCCTTTGTGGCCGATAAGCTGGTACAAAGTGATAAAGCTCCAAATATTGCGCGGCAAATGCGTCGTTGCGCTGCGGAGCAGGGACAAGGCGACGCAGCCGTTATTCTTTGTATGTACCTGCGGGACGATCACAACTTTGATGAGGCAGTAAAGTATCTTCAAATGGGGGTGGCTGCTGGCAGCGAAAATGCAGCAGGGCAGCTCTCGGATAGTTTTCGTGGTCCCAAACCGAGTAATGAAGTGGATTACCTAGGGTTAGAGGAGGATTTGGAACGTGTAAGCCGCTACGAAAAGATTTGGCGCATTCTCGCCAACTACTCTTACGCAAACCCTAAAGTCCCCGAAATCGATGAGATCGTCCCACTGCCACCTGCCAAACTGCCCGCCTGGGACGGCAAGTTGAAGTGGCTGGAAGAACGCAAAGCCAATATCCCGCCGAAAAAGCCCCGTGAAGCGCTGATCGCCGAACTGGCCAAGGCCAAGGGACTCGACCCAGTAACGGGCAAACCATTGCCCGGCTCCCAAGCCTTTATCCGCACCGACGAATTCCATTTTTTTACAGCGGCCAACTGTGCCCCCGCGCCGGCTACTGGCGCGTGCTCTGGCTCTCTGATCGCCGTATCGTCAAAACCGAAGTCATCCGCCAGTTCAAGGAAGGCGACATCATGCCCACCTGGGAAGTGGAGCGTTTCATCTCCCGACCCTGGCCGCTCGGAGACAAAACCACCTACACCCAGGAAGCAGTGAAATGGAGCTTCCACGGCGATGCTTAAGCGCGGTCTGGCGTTGACGCTGGCCAGTTGCGGCGGAACTTCCGCCGCTCGCACGGAGCCGCTGGAGTCTCTTTCCCAGATCACGGATAACGTGGCTTTTATCCGCAAGACGAGGAATATCGCTGATCCGCCTGCGGTCAGCGATTTCCCTTTCCATTACGCCCGTTGGTCAATGAATGTATAGCTTATGAAAAAAAGACGGTGCTAAGAATCTGATCTTGGAAGAAGAGTTAATTAGTGCCAATGATCCCCCTTGCTATGCCTTGTTTTTCATGTCTCAGTGACAAAGGGTTGGCAAAAGGTGCGGGTGTTTAATTCTAGTATGCGAGGTGGTATGTCAATTTTATTCATGGTTATGAATTCTTCTGTTTGCTCAAGGAAGATTAATTTGCAGGCTCTGGTTGCATTGTTTTTTGCGTTTTATCATGGGTTCTCCCTGGGGAGCCCAGGGAATTGGGATGAGAAAAGCTTAGCCACACTCTCCACTCTAGGGACTTTTTATTCACCCATAGCGTCTGTTGAATGGTCTTCACGTAAAACGTCCGATATTTCAAGTGATGACCGAAAAGTCATTCTTCTTTCTCATGATGATGCGCTTGTTTTTGTGGCTAGTGACGGTGGTTTGCGCGGCGCGCTATTGGAGCAGGCGATAAGGTTGTTGAGGAATGTTGGTATTAAGGGGTCAGATATGGAGCTGGCAGAGGCGATAATCGTCAGTGGTGATGTTGTGAGAAAATATTATTATTGAATAATCTATCTATATCTGCTCGTGTTTTTATTCTTGAAAGTTAGTGGCATGTGTCTGATTGCCTTTCTTCGGGCTTGGTGAGGTTTATAAAGTAAAGTTATTCGAAAAAATTAAAATCGCCCGATGTGTGCTCTCGTCGGGACTTTCTACTTTAGGGATTTCGCGATTAGTAGATTAATAAATTAATTGACACGCCGTTGCGCTGAATCATGAGCGGTATGTCACACTCGTTAAATTAATTCGAGCGGTATTGCATGATTTATACCCGTAAATTTTCTGCCATGGAGCGGATTCGTTACCTAACTCGCAAACCTTTATCCTCGACGACGAATTCCAGATTTACTTCAGCGATCAACCGTGTCGCACGCCAGCTACCGGCATGTGTACCAGCTCTCTGATCACCATATCGACAAGACCGAGATCATCCGCTGGTTCGAGAAAGGCGACCTCTTGAACCTCCTGGGAAACCGAGCAATTTATCGCTCCTCAGCGCAAAAGTGGGGCTGTGCGGTTGGCGCAACCGATAGGGCCGTTATTGCTGACGTTTCTTCAAGTTGAGCAGAGCACGAATAGCAGGTCGATCTGAGCAGGGCCTTGCCGTCTCATCCGCGGAGACTTCGGCGAACGCCGTGTAATATTCTGTTACTCCCGCCTTTGGCTAGCCCGCGAACACGTTATGATGCGGCCACCGCGCGCCGCCCCCATAACAAGAATCGCCGGCGCCCTCGCTCGAGAGCAGTCCCTATGCCCAGCCCCAGTATCGATGCGCAATTGGACCTGGCCCTGGTTTCGCCCTTCATGCTGCAGACGCTTGCCGAGGTCGTCAGCGACCAGGGCGTAAGCGGCGAACGCCTGTGCCGTGGCCTTGGTTTTACCGCCGAGGAGCTGCAGGACCCGGCGCAGCGCATCAGTTACCGGCAGACGGTGGCGATAATCCAGCGCGCCCTCGCGGTGCTGCCCGAACGCGGCCTGGGGCTTTGGGTCGGGCATCGCAACGTGCTTGGCACTCTTGGTCTGCTCGGCCACGTGCTGTCGCTGTGCAAGACCCTGCGCGACGCTTTCGAGGTGGGCCGGCGCTTCCAGCACACCACCGGTGGCATCGCGCTGTGCAACCTGGTGGAGGGGCCGGAGGAGAGTTTCATCGAGGTCGAATGCCGGTTGCCCTATGCCGACATCCAGGTGTTCGCCGTGGAGGAGTTCTTCGCCAGCCTGCTGGTCTACAACCGCGCATTGATCGGTCCGCAGTTCCAGCCGCTGCGGTTCGAGTTCACCCATGCCGCGCCGAGCTATGCAGCCGAGTACCGCCGCCTGCTCGGGCCGAACCTGCAGTTCGGTTGCCTGCATAACCGCGTGGCCATCGCCAGCCACTGGCTGGATGTGCAACTGCCCAGCCACCATCCCGTCGCCCTGCGCCAGGCGCTCAGCCTGCTGGAAACCGAATCCGCCCAGGTGCAGCAGAAGACCGGCCTGCTGGAAACGGTAAAGCGCGCCATCGCCCGTGACCTGGCCCAGGGCAGTCCGATCGACAAGGTTGCCAGCGAACTCAACATGAGCAGCCGCACCCTGCGCCGACGTCTGAGCGAGCACGGCAGCACTTTCGACGCGTTGCAGGACCAGGTGCGCCATGCCCGGGCCATGAGCTTGCTGAACAACCCGGACATGCCCTTCGAGCGGATTGCCGAGGCGCTCGGCTACAGTGATGTGCGCGGCTTTCGACGGGCGTTCAAGCGCTGGACCGGGCAGAGTCCGTCCGCCTGTCGCGAAGAGGCAATGGCTCCGGCACCCTGAAGGCCGCTCGGCGATTACATTGACACGGCACAAGGGCGTTCCCGGCCCGCGCAGTTAAGGTCATGTCGACACATCAACGAGGAGCACAGCATGTACGAGCACGTACTGGCCGCCGTCGACGGCAGCCCCGTTTCGTTCCGAGCCCTGGCCGAAGGCGCACGGCTGGTCCGCATGAGTGGCGGTGAGCTGCACGTCATCACCATCGTCGACCGTCCGCTGGGACATCTGCCTTATTACGCCAAGTACTATGACGCCGAGGCGCTGCAGGCCGCCGCGCTCAAGGCTGCCGACGACATCCTGAACAAGGCGCGGGAGGTGGTCGGGGAGTACGCGGTGCCGGCTACTTACCAGCGCGTCACGATGGAAACTACCGGAGAGGAAGTCGCCGACCGTATCGAGGCCGAGGCCGATGCAGTCAAGGCCGACGCCATCGTCATGGGCACCCGTAGCCGCCGTGGCGTGCACCGCCTGATGCTCGGCAGCGTGGCCGAAGGCGTGCTGCAGTCGAGCAAGCGTCCGGTGCTGCTGGTACGCGATCACTGAGTTTGCGCAGCCGGCCGCAGGGCGCTGTTTGCGCCCGTCGTTGCGGCCGGGGCTGCCTTTCGTCGAAGAGTGCGGCGAACCCTGCACCGCCCTCGGCAAGCCCGCGGGAAATCGGCTGTACTGGAGAGTCTCTATCCCTGTGCTGCAGGAGGTGACGCCATGACCCGTTCCCTGTTCGTTGCTTTGGTGGCGGCGACCTTCCTCGTCGCCTCGCTTGGTACCGCCTGGGCCACGGAGCAGGGCAACCAGCGCCGCCAGGCGCGGGATGTGCGCCAGGAAACCCGCCAGGACGCACGCCAGACCAAGCAGAATTGCCGTGCCGCCGACCAGCAGTACAACGCCCAGTGCCGGCAGGACAAGCGCCAGACCAAGCAGCAGGGGCGCGAGACAGCGCGGGACATCAAGTACTGAAAGCGCCAGAGCGCGACGTGCCGCACGGTGGATGGCCGGGCGGCTGCTACGCTCGCTGTAATCACGCAGCCATGAAAGAGCGGCATGCGGGCCCCGGTACTTGTCCGCAAACCCCGAACGCAAACACCCTGATGCAAGGAGTCGCCTGATGAGTGTGTCCCGTTGGATCTGCCTGTCCCTCGCCGCTGGCGTGCTGGTCGGCTGCCAGAGCCAGAAGAACGATGAACTGAGTTACCAGTACGACAGCACCGAGTCGGTCGCCAAAGGTGTGCCGGGCGGAGCGATGACCGAAACGGAGGAAATGCAGGCCAGCGTCACTGCCATCGACCGGAGCAAGCGGACCTTCACCCTCAAGGACGATCACGGCAACAGCCGCACCCTCCAGGCGCCGCCGGAGATGCGCAACTTCGACCAGCTCAAGGTGGGGGACAAGGTCCGTGCCATCGTCGCGCTGGAGCGCCTCGTCTTCCTGCGCGAGCCGGGCCAGGAAACCGGCAGCGGCGGCGCCGGGCTACTGGCGACAGCGCAGCCGGGCAACAAGCCGGGCATGCTCGCGGCCGACACGGTGGAGATCACCGCCATCGTCAAATCCCTCGACACCGCCAAGCGTACCGCCACCTTGCAGTTCGCCGACGGCAGCCAGCACACGGTCAAGGTCCGCCCGGACGTGGTGATGAAGCCCGAGTACGTCGGTCGCCAGCTGGTGATGCGGGTGACCTCCGCCGTCGCCGTCAGCGTTCAGCCGCAGTAGGGCGGCCGCCTGCGCCTCTCAGGGCCAGCGCTCCCGCAGGGGAACAGGGGAGCAATTGTCTTCATCTGAACGTTCGTGCCGGGCACCCTCTCCCTGAAGGGATAGGGGACTGGTTCCGTGCCGGCTGAAACCACAGTGTCAGCCGGCACGGATAGCTCCCTCGCCCTTCAGAGCGTCAGCGTTATCCGCCGTGAGGTCATCGGCGGATAAGCCGTTCCGGGTTATGCACCCTACGGTCTGGTCTTCTTTCCGGCAAGTTTGTGCCGACATTTCCCCCTCATCCCAGCTCTCGTTCAGAGGGAGCAGATAGTGCCGGCTGACGCTGTAGTTTCATCCTGCACCGAACGGTTCCCTCTCCCTCAGGGAGAGGGTTAGGGGGAGGGCAGGCCCGAGCGCAGAACTATCCGGTAGGAGCAACTGTCTTCACACGGCACCTGTCCTCCAACTGGTGCCGTCTCTCACCATCGCGTTGATCCGCACGATCAGTACGCGCATGCATGCCACTAATGCGACCTTCGGGCACCGCCCCTTGTCCCGTAGTTTTTGGTAGCGATCAGCAAACTCCTGCTGATAACGAATGACCGACCAAGTCGCCATGTAGAGGATACGTCGTATTGCACTGCGACCACCGCGGATGCGCCGCTGCCCCGACTTTTGGCCGCTGTCGCAGTTGTACGGAGCCAACCCCACCAGTGCGGCAAC
>NZ_JACVBX010000008.1 GCF_014852585.1 Pseudomonas sp. PDM18
AGTTGCGCGCGGCGCGACCGATGCCGCCGTACACCACCAGCTCCTTGGGGTTCTCGGCAACTTCCGGGTCGAGGTTGTTCATCAGCATGCGCAGCGGCGCTTCGGTCAGCCAGCTCTTGGCGTTCAGTTGGGTGCCACGCGGGGCACGGATTTCGACGTCGCGGAATTTGGTCACGGAAGGCTCCTTCGCTTGCTCGGATCGTTTAAGCCGGTGAGGGCTTGGCAGTTCGTTCGACAGCTTCGAAGGTTCGAAACCATCATGTCTATGCTTGTATGTACAAGTATAAGCAAAGCAAGGGCCAATCTTGGCTGGGGAGGGCCTCAGTCAGTCTCGAAATAAATTCATCTTATTGATTTAAAAGGAATAAAAATTAGAAGAAGGGATTCTAGAGTAGCTGTCAGCCATGGCCGTGCTTCAGACAATCGCACCAGAAGAAGGCTTCGCTGCACCGTTTCGTTGCGTTCGGTAACACCGCTCGCTACCAAGGGACACAAGTTGTATAGACAAGTTCTTTCCGAGCGGAAATGGAAGACAGCAGCGGCTGATGTTCGCGAGCAAGCTTGCTCCTACAACAAGCGCGCCGATGCACACCTGTAGGAGCGAGCTTGCTCGCGAACCGCATACTGCCGCCCTACTTCAAGGCCGCATCGATCCGCGCCGCCGCCTCTGCCGTCACCCACTTCGACCACAGCTCCCGGTGCTCGCGGAAGAACTTCGCCCGCACGTCCGCCACGTCCCGGTGGTGCTCGGCCATGTCCGCCAGCAGCGCGTTGAACAGCGGCAATGGCAGCTCGACCTTCTCGAACACCTGCACCAGTACCGGCGCCTTGTCGTGAAAATCGCGGGACACGCCGATACTGATCTTCGCCGGCAGCGAGCGCGAGCCCTTGGGGTTGGGATCGTTGGCATCGGTCAGGGTCTTCCACGCAGCCTCGTCGAACGGTGGCTCCTCCAGCTGTACCAGCTTGAAGCGCCCCAGCAGCGGCGTCGGCGCCCAGTAATAGAAGAGCACCGGCTTGCCCTGGGCGATCGCCGAGCTGATCGCCGCATCCAGCGCAGGGCCGGCGCCGGTGCGGAAGTTTACGTAGCTGCTTTGCAGCCCATAGGCCTTGAGCTTCTGCGTGTTGACGATCTCGCAGGTCCAGCCGGTGGGGCAGTTGTAGAAGCGGCCCTTGTCCGGCTCCTCATCATCCTTGAACAGCGCCTTGTACCTGGGCAGGTCACTGACGGATTTCAGGTCCGGCGCGACTGCCTTGATGCCCCGCTTCGCGTCGCCGTGCACCACGTAGTCCGGCACCCACCAGCCTTCGCTGGCGCCCTTCACCGTCTCGCCTACGGAGAATACCTGGCCGGCCTTCTCCGCCTGCTGCCAGACGGTGCTGCGCCCGGCCCACTGCTCGCCGGTGACCTGGATGTCGTTCTGCTTCAGCGCGTTCTCCATGGTCACGGTGTTACCCGGCACGGCGTCGGTCTGACAGCCGTAGCCCTTCTCCAGGATGAAGCGCAGCACCTCGGTAGTGAACATGCCGCTCTCCCAGTTCAGCCCGGCGAACACCACGGGTTTCGGGTAGGGACAGCCAGCGGCAAGGGTCTGCGTGCAGAGACCGAAGGCCAGCAGCAGGGCAAACAGGCAACGGGGGGCGGACATGGGCGTCTCCGGGCGCGTTGGTGTCCCTTTGGGTTTAGCCGCCGATCCACGATTTGCCCACGACCATCGGACTGGAAATGCCACCGGCGGTGACATTCACTGCCAGCAGATTCGCCGTACAGAAGGACAAAACGTACGAAGTCACAGGCTCTGGCGCGCCATGGCATAGCGATTGCTATACCTGTATATACAAGACTCGACACGGTAACACCTCACCGAATCCAGGATGCTGACATGTCCGAAACCCTGCTCCTGACGCCCGGCCAGTTCGACCTCGACCAGCTGCGCGCCATCTACCAGCAACAACCCGAATTGCGCCTTGCGGATGAATGCCGCGAAGCCATCCTGCGCAGCGCGCAGACGGTCAGCCAGATCATCGCCGACCAGCGCACCGTGTACGGCATCAACACCGGCTTCGGCCTGCTGGCGCGCACCTCCATCGCCGAGGACCAGCTAGCCACCCTGCAACGCAACCTGATCCTCTCCCACTGCACCGGCACCGGCCCACTGCTGGACGACGCCTGCGTGGCCCTGATCATGGCGCTGAAGATCGGCTCCCTGGCGCGCGGCTTCTCCGGCGTCGGCCTGCCGGTCATCGAAACGCTGCTCAAGCTGTACAAGGCGCGGGTCTACCCGTGCATCCCGTCGCAGGGTTCGGTGGGCGCCTCCGGCGACCTCGCACCGCTGGCGCACATGTCCGCAACCTTGCTGGGCGTCGGCCAGGTCCGCCATGAAGGGCGCATCCTCGAAGCCACCGAGGGCCTCGCCATTGCCGGCGCCGAAGCACTGGTACTGGGGCCGAAGGAAGGCCTGGCGCTGATCAACGGCACTCAGGTGTCCACCGCGCTGGCCCTGCGCGGGCTGTTCGCGGCGGAGCGGCTGTTCATCTCGGCGGTAGTCGCCGGCAGCCTGACGGTCGAAGCGCTGAAAGGCTCGTTCGTGCCCTTCGACGCACGCATCCAGGAGGTGCGTGGCCAGCCGGGGCAGATTGCGGTCGCCGCGCTGTACCGCGAGCTGCTGCACGACAGCCCGATCAACCACTCGCACATCGACTGCAAGCGCGTGCAGGACCCGTACTCCCTGCGCTGCCAGCCACAGGTGATGGGCGCATGCCTGGATCACCTGCGCTTCGCTGCAGGCGTCTTCCTGCGCGAGGCCAACGCAGTTTCCGACAACCCGCTGGTGTTCAGCGCTGACGGCGACGTTCTGTCAGGCGGTAACTTCCACGCCGAGCCGGTGGCCATGGCCTCCGACGTGCTGGCGCTGGCGATCTCCGAGATCGGTGCGCTGTCCGAGCGGCGAATCGCCCAGCTGGTGGACCCGGCGATGTCCGGGCTGCCGGCCTTCCTGGTCAAGGAAGGCGGGCTGAACTCCGGCTTCATGATCGCTCAGGTCACCTCGGCGGCCCTGGCCTCGGAGAACAAGACCTGGGCCCACCCGGCCTCGGTGGACAGCCTGCCGACCTCGGCGAACCAGGAAGACCACGTCTCCATGGCCACCTTCGCCGCCCGCCGCCTGCAGGACATGGCCGGCAACAGCGCCGGCGTGGTCGCCATCGAGCTGCTCGCCGCAGCGCAGGGCGTCGACTTCCACGCGCCGCTGCAAAGCTCTCCGCAGCTGCAGGAAGTGCGCACGCTGATCCGCAGCCAGGTGCCGCACTACGAGCAGGACCGCTACTTCGCCCCGGACATCGCCGCCGCGCGGGCGTGGGTGGAGGACGGGGTGATGAGCCGGTGGATCGGCTACGCACGGTTGTATTCGTAACTCGGCGTAGGGCGCATAACGCCTCTGGCGTTATCCGCCGCCCGGTCGTGACGGCGGATAAAGCGTTCCGCTTTATGCGCCCCACGGGTGCCTCCGAGCGAACAGGACAGCACGGGGCCCGTAGGATGCGTGGAGCACAGCGATACTCATGCGGATCACCGCACAGTGATTGATGGGTATCACTTCGCTCCACGCCATCCTACAAAAGCAAAGGGCGCCTTCCGGCGCCCTTTCTGCTCAGCGTGCTTCGAGTTCGATCACGCAGATGTCCGCACGGCCCGCCACTTTCAGCCGCCACTCGCGCAGCGCGCCGTCACCTTCGGCGATCAGGGTGTCATGCAGCCCCAGCACACCGCTGGCCGCACCCTTCAGGCTAGCGTGAACCCCCTCGCCCACGCTGAACAGCAGGACGGTCGATGCGCTGCTGAAGAAGTGCGCCGCACCCTCCAGCTTCAGCCACTGCAGCCGCGCCCGGTAGCGGGCGGGCGAATAGATCAGGTTGAAGTCGCGGATCGCGCCGCCCAGCAAGGTGCAATCCACCACGCTGGCGCCATCGAAGGCGAAGGCATCGAGCGCGCGCAAGTCGCGGGAATCGACGCCATCCACCTTCAGTCGCATGCCTTCGCCTTCCAGGACGCTGATGACACGCTGGTAACCGGTGAACGCTGAGAACGGACCGGGTGCCCCGACGTCGGCGATGGACACCCGCCAGCCGAAACCTTCCAGGCCGTCGCCGGCGTCGCGGACAATCTCGCGGGTCGTGCCCGCACCGTTTTTCCAGGGCATCGCCGGGTAGTCGGCGGCGCGCAGCAACTTGATATCGCTCATGAACTGAAACGTCCCTCCAGGCGGTAGCGCGAGCCCGGATACAGCAGGCGCGCGCTGGTGACGGTATTGCGTCCGGACCAGGTGCGCCGGCGGATCAGCAGGCACGGCTCGTGGCGGTCGACGGACAGCAGCTTGCATTCCTCGGGGCTGGGCAGCACCGCCTCGACCACGTGCTCGCCCTCGCTCAAGGGCGCCACCTGCGTGAGATAGGCGAACGGCGTCTGCCCGGTGAAGTCCTGCTTGAGGTAATCCGGGGCCACCGCCGCATTGACGTAGCGGTCCTCGATCTGCACCGGGATGTCGTTCTCGTAGTGCACGATGATCGAGTGGAAGATGCGCTGACCTTCGCGCACGTCCAGCGCCAGGGCGCGTTCGGCGCTGGCCAGCTCTTCCACCAGGCTGATCACCACCAGATGATGCTTGTGCCCGCGGGCGGTGATTTCCTCGGCGATGTTCTGCACCTGGAACAGCGCCGACTGGCCCTTGGGCTCGGCGACGAAGGTGCCCACGCCCTGCATACGCACCAGTAGGCCGTCAGCGGTCAGCTCGCGCAGCGCGCGGTTGATGGTCATGCGGCTGACACTCAACTCTTCGACCAGCTCCGCCTCGGACGGCACGCGGTGGTGCGGCGGCCAGGTGCCGGACTGGATCTGCTGGATGATCAGCTGCTTGACGCGGGCATACAACGGCGCGGGAATTTCCCCCATCTGCGCGGCGAGCGACGAACCCTCGGCGGGCGGGGTAGGCGTGGGCGATGCGGGCACGGGAAACTCCTTGTCTGGGCGACGATGGGCGAAAGCCTGGGTCTGTCTCCGGCATGTACCGGATTCGACCGGTGCATACAAGTCCTATGGCGACCGTCGGGTGCCTGGCAGTTTACGGCCTCGGCAAACGTCTGTATATGTATATACAAATTCCAAGAACCTCGCGAGGCCTCCGCGCATGTCCGTACTGTTCGCCGAATCCGCCCTGCTGCCCACCGGCTGGGCGCGCAATGTCCGCTTCGAGATCGATGCCGACGGCCTATTCACCGCGATCACCCCGGATGGCAGCGCAGAGGGCGCCGAACGGGTTTCCGGGCCAATGCTGGCGGGCATGCCGAACCTGCATTCGCACGCCTTCCAGCGCGCCATGGCGGGCCTGGCGGAAGTCGCCGGCAATCCCAACGACAGCTTCTGGACCTGGCGCGACCTGATGTATCGCCTGGTCGGCCGCCTGTCGCCCGAGCAGGTCGGCGTCATCGCTCGCCAGCTGTACATCGAGATGCTCAAGGCCGGTTACACCGGCGTCGCCGAATTTCACTACGTGCACCACGACGTCGACGGCAAGCCCTACGCCAACCCGGCGGAACTGGCCCTGCGCGTCAGTCAGGCCGCGACGGACGCCGGCATCGGCCTGACCTTGTTGCCGGTGCTCTACTCCCACGCAGGCTTCGGCGGCCAGGCACCCAGTGAAAGCCAGCGCCGCTTCATCAACAGCACCGAAAACTACCTGAAGCTGATCGACGGCCTGCGCGCGCACCTGGCGACCCGGCCGCAGCAGGGCGTGGGACTGTGCTTCCACTCCCTGCGCGCAGTAACCCCGCAGCAGATCACCGAGGTGCTGGGCGCTGACTCCAGCGGTTGCCCGGTGCACATCCACATCGCCGAGCAGCAGAAGGAAGTCGACGACTGCCTGGCCTGGAGCGGCCGTCGCCCGCTGCAGTGGCTGTACGAGAACGTCGAGGTGGACGAGCGCTGGTGCCTGGTCCACGCGACCCATGCCGAACCCGACGAAGTGACGGCCATGGCCCGCAGCGGCGCGGTGGCCGGCCTTTGCCTGACCACCGAGGCGAACCTGGGCGACGGCATCTTCCCGGCGGTGGATTACCTCGCCCAGCACGGCCGCTTCGGCATCGGCTCGGACAGCCATGTATCGCTCAGCGTGGTCGAGGAACTGCGTTGGCTGGAATACGGCCAGCGCCTGCGCGACCAGCGCCGCAACCGCCTCTATGGCCAGGACCAGCCGATGGTCGGCCGTACTCTGTTCGACGCGGCGTTGGCCGGCGGCGCCCAGGCCCTTGGCCAACCCAGCGGCGAATTGACAGTGGGCAAGCGTGCCGACCTACTGGTACTCGATGGCGGCGATCCTTACCTGCAGACCGCCCGTGGCGACGCCATTCTCAACCGCTGGCTGTTCGCCGGCGGTGATCGACAGGTGCGCGACGTGATGGTCGCTGGGCAATGGCGCGTGCGCGATGGCCGGCATGCGCTGGAAGAACAGAGCGCCCGCGACTTCGCCCACGTGCTGCGCGAGCTACTGGACTGACAGAACCTTGTAGGAGCGAGCTTGCTCGCGAACCTGCACGGCACGGAGCTATGCCGTTCGCGAGCAAGCTCGCTCCTACGAAAAGCGGCCCGGACCCCTTCCATGAAAAAACGCCCCTCGGGGCGTTTTTTCGTCAGGGCGCGGTGGAGGGTTCCCCCGCCCGCCAGATCAGGTCGTCAGTCTGGTAGCCGCGCTCGTGGGCCAGTTCCAGCAGCTTCATGCGGGTGGCATCCGGCACCACCGGCTGGCGCGAGAGCAGCCAGAGGTATTCGCGGTTGGGGTTGCCGACCAGCGCGGTCTGGTAGTCGTCGTCGACATAGAGCACCCAGTAGTCGCCCTTGGCGAGGCCGGGGAAGATCCGCGAGAAAGTGTTGTCGAAGCGCACCCAGAGCTTGTCGGTGCGGCCCGGCACCTGCGCCTCGGCGCGGCCGGTGGCCTGGTCCCATTCGCCATCCTTCGTCAGGCAGCGATTGGTCACCGCAATACTGGCATCGTCCTGCAGACGGTAGTGCGCTTCGGACTGCGCGCAGTGGCGCTGGAAGAACATCGGCTTGCGCGCCAACTCGTACCAGGTGCCCTCGTAGCGCTTGAGGTCGACCTGCGCGGTCTGCGGCGGTTGCTGGGTAGAACCGGCGCAACCGCTCAGCGCGACGAGGCAGGCCAGCCAGGTGATGGATCGACGCATTCGCTTCTCCTTGGCTGCCTGCCCTGCCAGGGCAGAATTACTTCAGGCCCTGGGCGGAGAACAGCAGCACTTTGTCGCCGGCGTACTGGATGCTGATGAAGGCTTTCTCATCACCCCAGGTGCAGCTGGAAACACCCAGTGCGCCGGAGCATTCGGTGGGCTTGCCGAGCAGGTCCTCGACTTCGGCCTTGCTCATGCCGGTTTTGATCTTGGAATAGTTCTCCTGGTTCACTTTGCTGCAAGCGGCCAGGACGACACAGAACGCGACGAGCGCGAGGCGGCGGAAGGACATCGACAACTCCATTGTTTGGGGGGCAGGCCAACAAGCTTGGCACAAGGCGACCAGTTCGGCCGCCGGGTTGGAGTCAGAATCGTGAGCCAGGTTCCGTGAGGAAGCGAGCTTCTTCGGCCGTGGACTCGCGGCCGAGGATGGCATTGCGGTGAGGGAAGCGACCGAAGCGCTCGATCACCACCTGATGCTTGCGCGCGTAGGCAAGGTAGCCGGCGAACAGGACCTTCTCGCTGTCGCTGGATTCCGCCTGCAGGGCTTCGAACAGGCGCACCGCCTCGTTCTGGCTGGCCAGGTCTTCGGCGTGCTCAAGGACGATATAGACGAATACTCGCTCGATGCGCGGCAGCTGGCGGTCGAAACCCGCCTCCAGCCCCTGGCGCACCAGTTGCTGGGCGCGGGCGTCGCCGGCATAGGCACGCGGCGTATCGCGCAAGACCATGCGCGGCAACTGGTCCAGCAGCAGGATCAGCGCCAGCCAGCTCTGCGGCTCGCGCTCCCACTCCCGCAGTCCGCCTTCCAGGGCCTGGCGCACCAGGCCGCCGAAACGGTTTTCCGAGTCCACGTCCTGGCAGGCGCTCTTGCCGAACCACAGCGCATTACGCTGGGCGGCGACTTCGTTGGCATCCAGCGCGCTGCCGAACCACCAGTCCAGCAGCGCTTGCCAGGGCGCGGCAGCCATCAGCCTTCCTTGTGGTAGGCGGTGGCGCGCTCGACTTCTTCCTTGGAGCCCAGGAACACCGCAACGCGCTGGTGCAGGTTCTCCGGCTGGATGTCGAGGATGCGCTGGTGGCCGTTGGTGGCTGCACCGCCGGCCTGTTCGATGATGAAGGACATCGGGTTGGCTTCGTACATCAGGCGAAGCTTGCCGGGCTTCTCCGGCTCACGGGAGTCGCGCGGGTACATGAAGACGCCGCCGCGGGTCAGGATGCGGTGCACGTCGGCCACCATGGAGGCAATCCAGCGCATGTTGTAGTTCTTGCCCAGCGGGCCTTCCTTGCCGGCCAGCAGTTCGTTGACGTAACGCTTCACCGGGGCTTCCCAGTGGCGCTCGTTGGACATGTTGATGGCGAATTCGGCGGTGCTGGTAGGAACGGTGATGTTCTCGTGGGTGAGCACGAAGCTGCCCAACTCGCGGTCCAGGGTGAAACCCTTCACGCCGTTGCCCAGAGTCAGGATCAGCATGGTCTGCGGACCGTAGATGGCATAACCGGCGGCGACCTGGGTGGTGCCCGGCTGGAGGAAGGCTTCCTCGCGCAGGCTGTCGTTCTGGCTCAGGTACTCATGCGGGCAGCGCAGCACGGAGAAGATGGTGCCGACCGAGACGTTGACGTCGATGTTGGAGGAGCCGTCCAGCGGATCGAAGACCAGCAGGTAGGCGCCCTTGGGGTACTTGCCCGGAATCTGGTAGGGATGGTCCATTTCCTCGGAAGCCATGCCGGCCAGATTGCCGGCCCATTCGTTGGCTTCCAGGAGGATCTCGTTGGAGATCACGTCCAGCTTCTTCTGCACTTCACCCTGCACGTTCTCGGTGCCCATGCTGCCTAGAACGCCACCCAGGGCGCCCTTGGATACGGCATGGCTGATTTCCTTGCAGGCGCGCGCTACTACCTCGACGAGGAAGCGCAGGTCGGCCGGGGTGTTGTGACTGCGGGTCTGCTCGATCAGATAGCGGCTCAGGGTAACGCGGGACAT
The DNA here is from genome assembly GCF_014852585.1 of Pseudomonas sp. PDM18. GTDB lineage: Bacteria > Pseudomonadota > Gammaproteobacteria > Pseudomonadales > Pseudomonadaceae > Pseudomonas. Next base: position 9,218 of record NZ_JACVBX010000008.1, read on the forward strand.
GGAAGGCTCCGGGGGAGAAGAAGGTGGAAAAAATCAGGGCGCATTCTAGCGTGGAAACGTCCGCGACGCCTCCTGCACGGCGACCTCGCAGAATGCTTGGAGCCCGCCGGGAACGGGCAGTTCCCCGACGCTCATCGGCGCCGCGACCTTCAGCCGCGCAGCGCAATGCGCGCGCGGGAAAGAAAGCGGGGCGACAGTCGGACCCGACCGTCGCCCCACATCACTTGCGTGATCCGGTCAGAAGTCCAGGCTCAAGGCCAGGTTCACCCCCTGCGCCAGGTCGTCGCTGCTGCGGTGCGCGCTGTAGCCGCCACGCAACGACAGCTCCGGGGTCAGCTTCTGGGCGAAGCCGATGGTGGCACGCTGCAGGTGGCTCTGCGGGGTGTAGCCTTGCAGGCTGAAGCCGACGTCCGGCAGGCTGGTGAAGTTCATGCCGACGTTCTGGGTGTCGTCGGCATATTCGCGCTCCACGGCGACCTCGCCGAACAGCTGGGTTTCCTGGGACAGGTCCAGCTTGCCCTGCAGGCCGACGCCGAGTCGGCGGGAGTAGCGGTTCTGCTCATCAAAGGCCAGCGCGGTGGAACGGCCGCTGTCCTCTTCGTAGCTGTCCACCTTCACCCGTGCCCAGTCGGCGCTGACGAAGGGCGACAGGTGCCAGTTCTCGCCACCCTGGGCGATGTCGTAGCCCAGTCGGCCGCTGAAGGCCAGGAGGCTGCCGTCGGTATCGGCCTTCTCCTCTACCTCGTGGTTGATGATGGAGAACTTGCGGTTGGCATCGTCGAAGTCGAGCTTGCCGCCGGTCACGGAGGCATCAGCCCACCAGCGGTTCTGCTGGAACTGCACGAACAGGCTGCCCAGGTAGCTGTTGAGCTTGTAGTCGGAATCGTCCGAGCCCAGCTCCAGCTTCTGCCGGTAGAAGCCCAGTGAGCCGCCGACACGCCAGGCGTCATCGAGGCGGTAGCTGGTGCCCAGGGTCAGGTTGGCGCCGTAGCCGGAGCCGTCGGCTGCGCTGTCCTGGTCGTCGTAGTCCAAGTGTTGCGCGCCGCCGGTGACGAAGCCGCGCCACTGGCCGGTGCCCTGCCAGTTTTCCCAGTCCGCCAGCCACTGGCTGCGCAACTGGTCCTGGTAGGCGTTGTACGTGCCCAGGGCCATTTCCGGCAGCATGGTCGCTTCCCACGGGGCGGAGAGCACCGAGTAGGCGTAATCGGCGATCAGGCTCTGGCCGGCGATGGTCGGGTGCACGCCGTCGTTGAAGATCAGCTTGGTCGGGTCGGGGTTGCTGCCGTGGCGGCCGTAGACCGCGTTCTCGGGGCAGCTGTTGCCGCTGAAGCAGGTACCGACCAGGTTCTGGCCGGTGGCCAGGCCGTAGGCGCCAGGGTTGGCCAGCACTTCCTTGAACATCGCCGGAATGTTCAGCGGGATGACGTTGGCATTCGACGCAGCCAGTTGGCTGACCAGCTCCTGGTTGAAGATACCCGACAGCTGGGTGCCGAAGGATTGCAGCGCAGTGCCGTTGGTAGCGGGTGTCTGGCCAAGGTCAGGCAGCAGCCAGACCATGATGTAGCGCGCACCCGCGTTGTGCAGCGCATCCACGCTGTCCACCAGACGACCGGCCGCCGCGCGGGCCGTGGGGTCGTTGGTGATGCGCAGCTGAAGGAAGTCGTTGCCGCCGCCGGTGAGGTAGTAGAGCGCGTTCGGGTCGGCACGGTTGTTCACCAGGTAGCCGTCGCGGGTACGGCTGTTGGAGCCGGAGGTGACCACCGAGCCACCGGCAGCGGTGATCGAATCGTAGATCTGGTCGGTACGGTAGCCGCCTACGGCCCAGTTGTTGCCGTCCACGGTGTCGGGGACCAGCGAGGTCGAGGGGTTGAGGTCGGTGCCACTGATACCCAGTTTCCCGCCCAGGATCATCGGCGCGGTGGGGCCGAATATCTCGCCGCTGCCGTCCAGGTAGGTTGGGCCGACACGGTTGGTGAAACGGGTGCTGGCGCCGGCAGGGCCGCCGGCGTCGGCGAACTGTCCGGAATCGCTCAGGCTGTCGCCGAAGACGACCAGGGTGGAATACGGCGAAGGGGCTGCAGAGGCCTGTGTGGCAATGGCCAATGCGCACGCAGCCGCCAGCGGGGTGAGCGCCTTTCTGATCATTCTGCTACTCCATGCTTTGTTGTTATTTGGCAATCAGAACAACCAAGACAGTATCAGAATTTCTACAGGCGACACCCCTATCTTGCGGCGATCCGCGTCGATCAGCGCGCCTGACGATTGCTTCGCAACAGGCTCAGCGCCATCAGCGCGAGCAGGCCGACGCCTGCCAGCAGCAACGCCCAAAGGCCGTAGCGTTTCCAGTGGGTATCAACCTTGGCTGTATTCGCCGGCAATTGTGTCGCCGGCGCTTGAAGAGTGCCCTTGAGCCGTGCTTCGCCCATGCTCGCCAGGCGCTTGGGCTCGTAGCCCGGCACCAGGGTGGTCAGCGGCAGGCTGCCATCGCTGATGGAGCTGCCGCCCACCACCAGTTCGTAAGGCGCGCCGCCGCGGGCGAGGAATACCAGCTCGCTGGCACGAACCCCCACGCTCAGATGCGCCGTCGAACCGCCCAGGCCGCCGCCGCGCGAATCCACCTGCAAGCGCAGCTCGCCCAGGGTGGTGCCGGGCAGTTCCAGCTCTTCCTGGGTGATTTCTCCGCCCTGCCCCGGCAGGCGATACAGCACGCCGCGCGTCAGGGGAGTCCACTGCACATTGCCGTCATGGCGGCCGGAGATCACCACCGGCGCCAGGGTGTTGTCCTGCTGCAGGGGAATCCGCACGCGCTCCACTGGCAGCGCCAGCGGCAGGCTCCAGCTGAAGTCGCCGTTGTTGTCGGCCTTGGCCGCCAGCGGCTCGGACCAGAGCATCGGTACCGGGCCGCTACTGCTGCGGCTGCCGCTGAGCGTGGCGCCGACCAGTTGCGCGGCCTGCTCCGGCGACTCCCACCAAAGGCGCAGATAGCGCGCCGCCTGGCCGGGCAGCGCGATGTCGTTCTGTTCGATGCGTTGGCCGTTGAAATCCAGCCGCGCCAGCTGCCCTTCCCCCAGGGAACGCCAGTGCTCCAGGTCGTCGCTGGCCTCGATGCGCAGGCGCTGGAAGCCGTCGCTGTCCGCCGTCCAGTCCAGCTGCAAGCGATCCAGTGGCAAATCGCCGGAACCGGTTTCCAGCAGCCAGCCGCGCAGTTCCTGGGTCTTGCCCTGGGCAGGCGCGTTCGGAGTGATTTCGAGGATGGTGCCGGTGGTGCTGCGGACGATCTTCAGGTTGTCGCCGGCCGCGCTGCCGGAAGCACCGCGCAGCGGGAAGATGCGCGCCTGCACTTCGCTGCGCACCTCCTTCTCGCTGGCCGCACTGGAGCGCAGGCTGTAGGGCAGCGCCTCGCCTTCGGCGTTGAAGATGCGTACGTCGCGCAAGTCGCCATGGCGGGCCGCGAACAGCACCTCGATGGGCAATTGCACGCGGTACCACGGACCGTCGCCGGACACTTCCAGCGGAACGCGGTTGGCGAAGTCCGCCGGCGTGGGCGCGGCACTCGCCTGGTTGCCCAACAGGCAGGCACCTGCGAGCAGAACGAAGGTATTGAGCTTCATGCGGAGGGTTGCTCCTGTTGCGGTTGCTCTTCAGGCACCGGCCGGCGCGGCGGCAGCGGCGCGAAGTAGCCAACGATCAGCATCAGCACGCCGACGCCGATGAAGGAAATGATGCGTTCCAGGCTGCCGCCGCTGGCGCGGTCGACGAGGAACAGCTTGATCACCACCACGACCAGCAGCACCGCACCAACCAGCCAGAAGTCGCGGCGACCACGCAGATGCCCGGCGATCATCAGGCCCAGGGCGATCAGCGCCCAGACGATGGACAACCCGGCCTGCACCAGCATCGACTGGCTCAAGGAGTCGAACTCGAACGACACGCCGCCCCAGTGGTGCGCGGTACGGCACACGGCCATGGTCAGCAGGGCGAACAGCGAAGCGCCGAGCACCGCCTGCACCGGCAGGCGCAGGGTCGACTCGGCCACGCCCAGTTGCGGCAGGCCCAGGCGCGTCCACTGGAAGATCGCCGCCAGCACGATGAGCATGCCCAGCTCCAGCGGGTTCACCAGCGGCAGGTAGGGCAGCGGGTCAGCCGCTCCGTTGCTGAACAGGTTGACCAGCCAGAACCAGCCCAGCAGCGCCAGGGCTACCGGGGCGGCGGCGATGGCGCGGTACTCACGCTCGAAGGCCGCCACCGGCCACGGCAGGCGTGCGACCCCACCCATGAGGATGAGGAACAGGCTCGGCACCAGCGCCCAGCCCAGCCAGCGCCAGGCGTTGTAATGCTCGGCCAGGGCGAAGAACAGGTAGCGCAGTTCCAGCGCCAGCACGCCGAGGATCAGCCAGCAGCCCAGCACATGGGCCGCCTGCGCAGCACGGTGCGGCAGCAGTGCAGCCAGTCGGCGCAGGGTGAAGAAGTGCACCGCGAACACCAGCAGCCAGCCGAGCCAGCCCAGTTCGGCCAGCGGGTGGTACTGCGGGTTCCAGGCGCTGGCCAGCGCCACCAGCGACACCGGCACCAGCGCCAGGCACAGCAGCGCCAGCGCGCGCCATTGCTCGCGACGCGCCAGCAGCGACCAGAGGCCGACGCTGATTGCCGCCACCAGCAGTGCCACGTGCTCTCGCATCTCGCCGGGCACGAAGCGGGCGATCTCCCACAACGCGGTCAGCGCCCACCAACCGGCGCCCCACACCAGCAGCAGCTGCGACAACTGCTCCAGGCCAAGGCCACCCAGCGCCAGGTTGCGCTCGCGTTCGCTGGCCCGGTGCAGGCGCCAGGCGCCAACCAGCGCGGCCAGCGCCAGCACCGTAGGTGTCCAGAAGCCCATGTGCGCCAGCGGTTTCAGACCCTCGCTGGGCAAGTCGCCAAACAGTGCCGAGCCGCCGAGCAGGAAGGCCCCGGCACCGATCACCTGCAGCACCAGGCCGAAGACGAAGGCCGCGCGCTGCTGCAATTGCAGGCTCAGCCAGAGGATCAGCAGGCCGCTGCCGGCCCAGACGGCGGCGGCGGTCTGCCACGACAGCACGAAGAGTACGGCGAGGTTGATAAAGGCCAGGCCCAGCAGCAGAACCACACTCAGGCCGAGCATCAACCGGCGGTCGTCACGCACCAGGGAATCGCGCGCGGCGATCAGCATGGCAGCGATCAGCGCCAGGCCGATCAGCGAGGCAGTCACCAGCCCGCGCCAACCCGAGCCGAGCACACCACTGCCCTCCTGCGCGCCATGCAGATGCAGGAGGAACACCGCACCGCCCAGCAATTGCACCGCAAAGGCGCAGGCCAGGAAGGTGCGCGAGCGCAGGCGCAGCGCGGCGAACAGGGTCGCCAGACCGGCCACGGCCCAGCTCATGGCCGTGCCGTCCGCGCCCATCAGCAGCGGCGCGATCAGGTAGAGGAAGGCGAGGCCGAAGGCCGCCAGCACCGGGCAGGCATTCGGCTCCCAACTGCGCAGGGTTTGCGCATCGGCATTGCGCAGATTCCAGAAGCTGAACAGCAGCGCCACGCCGAGCATCAATGCGCCCAGCGGTGCGCCGTCGAGCAGCGTCAGCGACTGCGGGTCGGCGCGCAGTTCGCCGAGGAAGGCCAGTGCCGCACCGATTTGCAGCAGCAAGGCGAAAATCCGCGCCAGCGGCCGCTGTTGGCGCAAGCCGAGCCAGAAGATGCCGGCGCCTTCCACAGCCCAGGCGGCGGAGGTCCAGCGTGCATCCAGGCCCAGCGGGATCGCCAGCGTGCCGAACACTACGCCCAGCGCCAGACAGGCTTCCACCAGCAGCAGCGCACGGCCGGCGGTGCGCCCGGCCAGGAGGCGAGCGAGCACCATGTAGAACAGGCCCAGCGCCAAGGCGCTGAACGCCGCGCCGAACTCCAGATGCTGGATGATCCCGTATTGCAGACCGAAGCCCACCAGCGGCGTGCCGAACAGCACGGTGCCGTCGACGTAGTCGGTCTGCCGCGCCGACCAGCGCAGCAGCGCCTCGCGGGAATCATCCTCCGGCTCGCCAGTCGCCTCGCGCAGGCGACGGCGGGCGAACAGCAGACCGATGGCGACGTAGGTGAGGAAGAACAGGATCAGGAACGGCTCGGTCGTGCCGAGCAGCTCCGGCTTGTATGACCGCAGTCCCCAGGCCAGACCGATACCGAAGGTGCCGAAGAAACCGATCAGGTTAAGCATTCGCCAGGCCTTGAACCAAGCGATGGCGAAGATGCCGGTATTGAGCAGGGCGAAGTAGCTGAACAACGCGACGTGGCTGCCACCGCCGGTGGACGCCAGGATCGGCGCGGCGAAACCGCCCAGCGCCGCGGCGGCGGCAAGGCCCACGGCGTCCTGCAGGATGGCGAGAATCGCCGAGAACAGGGTGACCGCCACCAGCAGCACGAAGCCGGCCTTCGGATCGATCAGCACTTCGCCATGGTTCATCGCCGGGTACAGCTTGATGCTGGCGAACACCGTCAGGTAGAGCACGGCGACGCCGGTGCCCTGGAGGATCAATGCATAGGCCGGGCGCCGGTGACGCAGCCACCAACCGAGCCCGAGCAGCGCCAACGCGGCGGCGGCGGTGCCGATGTAGGGGCCTTGCGGCGGCATGGTCATGCCTTCGGTGGCGTAGCGCAGCAGGAAGGCCAGGCCGAGGAACAGCAGCACAACGCCGACGCGCAGCACGGTGTTGCCGCCCAGCAGCCAGTCGCGGGCGGCGCCGAAGGCGCGGTCGAACAGGGAAGGCACGGGCGGAGATGGCGGCAGCGGTGGTGCGGAAGGCGCCGGCTGCGGCTGGGCCTCGGACTCCTCGGCGCGAGCCTGGGAGGCAGGCCTTTGCATCGGTTCGAGCACCAGGTCGGACCACTCGATGGGCGCCTCTACCCGCGCGGCAGCCGCCGGAGTCGGCGCCAGCTCGTCGGTGGGCAGTTCGATGTTCCACTCCAGCTCGGCAGCAGCAGGTTCGCTGACAGGTGTCTCGGGCTCGGGCACGTCCTGTGCGGCCGGCATTTGCGGCGCAACGTGCTCGACGCTGGCCGGCGGCGTCTGCCCGCTCGTGCCACGTTCCACCTGCAGCAGGCGCTCATATAGTGCCTTGGTGCCCTGGTCAAAGCGCTCGCCGAAGGCCTTCAGCTCACCGCGAAGGCTCGCGTTCTCCCGCTGCAGGCTATGCAGCGCGAAGGTCTGCCCCAGTGCGAGGCCAACCACCGCGCCCAATACCGCCCCGGTGATCGACTCGCCCGCAGCGGCGCCGATGACCAGGCCGACCAGCATGAAAATCCATTGCATGCTTTCGAATCCTTGAGGTTCTGTGCGAGTCCATCCCGACCCGGACGGCAAGGTCCGGGAGGCTGAGTATATCGGCCCAAGTCCCTGGCCTGCGTTCACTATCTCTCAGCTTCACAGGATCAGACGCCGCGACGCCCCCTTCCAGCCACGTGACGCGCTTCGATTTACTGCCCAGTGCCATCCCGTCCAGCGCCAGCGCTGTCAGGCGATCCGTTCGCGAGCACTAGGGCCGCCGGGTGACTCGCCCTACGAAAAGCGCCCGCGCCTTGCGACAGGCAAAAAAAAGCCGGGCATGAGCCCGGCTTTTTCACTGCTGATCGATCAGACCTTGGCGCGTTCGTAGCGCTTGCGGTCGTTCTCGTTGAGCATTTTCTTGCGCAGACGGATCGACTTCGGCGTCACTTCCACCAGCTCGTCATCAGCGATGAATTCCAGCGCCTGCTCCAGGGTGAAGCGGATCGGCGGAACCAGGGCGATGACTTCGTCCTTGCCCGAAGCGCGCATGTTGTCGAGCTTCTTGCCTTTGGTGGGGTTGATCACCAGGTCGTTGTCACGGCTGTTGATGCCGGCCAGCTGGCCTTCGTAGATCTCGTCGCCTGGGCCGAGGAACAGCTTGCCGCGGCTTTGCAGGGTTTCCAGCGAGTAGGTCAGCGCGGTGCCGGTGGCCATGGAAACCAGTACGCCGTTCTGACGGTTGGTCACTTCGCCTGCCTTGATCGGGCCGTAGTGGCTGAAGGTCGAGGTCAGGATGCCGGTACCCGAGGTCAGGGTCAGGAAGTTGTTACGGAAGCCGATCAGGCCACGCGCCGGGATGGTGTATTCCAGGCGCACGCGGCCCTTGCCGTCGGGGATCATGTTGGTCAGATCGCCCTTGCGCAGGCCCATCTGTTCCATCACCGAGCCCTGGTGCTGCTCTTCGATGTCGATGGTGACGTTCTCGTAAGGCTCCTGCTTCTCGCCTTCGGCGGTCTCGATGATGACCACTTCCGGACGGCCTACGGCCAGTTCGAAGCCTTCACGGCGCATGGTTTCGATCAGAACCGAGAGGTGCAGTTCGCCACGGCCGGAGACCTTGAACTTCTCCGGGGAGTCGCCTTGCTCGACGCGCAGGGCCACGTTGTGCAGCAGTTCCTTGTCCAGACGGTCCTTGATGTTGCGGCTGGTGACGAACTTGCCTTCCTTACCGGCGAACGGCGAGTCGTTGACCTGGAAGGTCATGCTCACGGTCGGCTGGTCAACGGTCAGCGGCGGGCGCGCTTCGACGTTCTGCGGGTCGCACAGGGTGTCGGAGATGTACAGCTCGTCCATGCCCGAGACGCAGACGATGTCACCGGCTTCGGCTTCAGCGACTTCAACGCGCTGCAGGCCCGAGTGACCCATGATCTTCAGGATGCGGCCGTTGCGCTTGGTGCCGTCGTCGCTGATGGCCACGACCGGGGTGTTGGTCTTGACCTTGCCGCGGGCGATACGGCCGATGCCGATCACGCCGAGGAAGCTGTTGTAGTCCAGCTGGGAGATCTGCATCTGGAACGGACCGTCGACGTCGACTTTCGGCGCCGGAACGTGGTCGATGATCGCCTGGAACAGCGCGTCCATGTTGTCGTCCATCTTCTCGTGGTCCATGCCGGCGATGCCGTTCAGGGCACTGGCGTAGACGATCGGGAAGTCCAGCTGCTCGTCGGTGGCACCGAGGTTGTCGAACAGGTCGAAGATCTGGTCGATGACCCAGTCAGGACGCGCGCCCGGACGGTCGATCTTGTTCACCACGACGATCGGGCGCAGGCCGGCCTTGAACGCCTTCTGGGTCACGAAGCGGGTCTGCGGCATGGGGCCGTCCTGGGCGTCGACCACCAGCAGTACAGAGTCGACCATCGACATCACGCGCTCAACCTCACCGCCGAAGTCGGCGTGGCCGGGGGTGTCGACGATGTTGATGCTGTAGTCATTCCATTTCAGGGCGGTGTTCTTCGCCAGAATGGTGATGCCACGCTCTTTTTCCTGGTCGTTGGAGTCCATCACACGCTCGTTCTCCGCTTCTTTGCGGTCGAGGGTGCCGGACAGGCGCAGGAGCTTGTCTACGAGGGTGGTCTTGCCATGGTCGACGTGGGCGATGATGGCGATGTTGCGCAGTTTTTCGATCACAGTGTCAGTCTCGATAGTGAATCTTCGGCTGCCGTTTTCGGCAGCGGGGGCCGGGCCGTGGCGCGGCGGTGCAAAAGGTCAGGGCATGAGCCTACGCACCGAATGTGTCGGGAGGTCGGTGGCGGATACTGCCGCCGAACAGTCCGGGCTGGCGGCGTTGGTCCGCGCCTTTATTGCGGACGGTAAACACGCACATTGGTGTGCCCTTCGTTGACCAGGTGGTGGGCGTGCAGGCGACTCATCACGCCCTTGTCGCAATACAGGAGGTACTGGCGGTTGGGGTCCAGTTCCTTGAACTTGCTGTTGATCGCGTAGAACGGCATGGCCAGGACTTCGATGCCCTCGATGGCCAGCGGTTCATCTTCCTGGGCATCCGGGTGACGGATGTCCACGACGATCTGCCCGGCCAGCACTTCGTCGACCATTTCCACGGCCAGGTCCTTGCCCAGCTCGTCGATCACGCGGTCGACGGTCATCTGGGTGGAACGCTCCAGGGCGCGGTCGAGCACGGCCATGTCGAACTTGGTTTCTTCGTGGTCGACGCGGTACGGCTTGGCCTGGGTGGTCGGGTTTACCGAAATCACGCCGCAGTATTCTGGCATGTGCTTGGCGAACTCGGCGGTGCCGATCTTCGTCGCGGTGTCGATGATGTCCTGCTTGTGGCTGACGATCAGCGGGCGCAGGACCAGGGTGTCGGTCACCCGGTCGATCACCGAGAGGTTCGGCAGGGTCTGGCTGGAGACCTGGGAAATCGCCTCGCCGGTCACCAGTGCGTCGATCTCCAGGCGCTCGGCCACGCGGCTCGCGGCGCGCAGCATCATGCGCTTGAGCGTCACGCCCATGTAGCTGTCGTCGACCTTGGTGAGAATCTCGCCGACCACTTCCTCGAAGGGCACGCTGACGAACAGCACGCGCTGGGAACTGCCGTACTTCTTCCACAGGTAGTGCGCGACTTCCATCACGCCCAGTTCGTGGGCACGGCCGCCGAGGTTGAAGAACACGAAGTGGCTGATCATGCCGCGGCGCATCATCTGGTAGGCCGCCACGGTGGAGTCGAAGCCACCGGACATCAGCACCAGCACCTGTTCCAGCGCGCCCAGCGGGTAGCCGCCGAGGCCATCGTGCTGGGCGTGGATCACATAGAGGCGGTCATGGCGGATTTCCACGCGCACTTGCACTTCCGGGTTCTTCAGCGACACGCCCGCCGCGCCGCAATGCTGGCGCAGGCCGCCGCCGACGTAGCGCTCCACATCGATGGAGGTGAAGGGGTGCTTGCCCGCGCGCTTGCAGCGCATGGAGAAGATCTTGCCCGGCAGCTGGTCGCCGAAGTGCGCCTTGCACTTCTCGAGGATGTCGTCGAAATCGCCCAGCGGGTATTCGTGCACTTCCAGGAAGTGGCCGATGCCCGGCGTGCAGGTCAGGCGCTCGATCATCTCGCGCAGGGCTTTCGGGTCGGTGACCTTGGTCTCGACCTCGAGGTTGTCCCACTCGCCTTCGACCAGCAGCTCGGGATCGAGATCGCGGAGCACCGTGCGAATGTTCTTCGCCAGCTGGCGGATGAAGCGCTTGCGCACCGGCCGGCTCTTGATGGTGATTTCCTGGAAGACCTTGACGATGAGTTTCATGCGGATCGGGCGATTGCCATGGGACTGAAAAAAAGGGGCGGAATTATATCCGAAATTGCTCAAGACTTGAGCAGAAATCGGAGACTTTCTTTTTAGTGCACCAAAATGGACTGACGCACCACGATGAAGCACCAAAGCGGTGCACTATTATCGCGCAATCCTCTATAACACCCGCCACACCCCGTGATTTCAGGGCCTCTGCCCATTTACGGGCACTGGCACGCAACTTGCTCTCTTGTGAGGCAGGTTGCCCTGGCCGACTATGCCGGCCGGCATCACCCGTTACTGGGGCACAGAAAGCTCCCAGCTCTAATCCCTCCTGGAGGACAGCATGTCGTACAAGTCGCAACAACTGATCAAAGATCATGACGTGAAGTGGGTTGACCTGCGCTTCACCGATACCAAAGGCAAGCAGCAGCACGTCACCATGCCCGCCCGCGACGCGCTGGACGACGAGTTCTTCGAAGCCGGCAAGATGTTCGATGGCTCCTCCATCGAAGGCTGGAAGGGCATCGAAGCCTCCGACATGATCCTGCTCCCGGACGACAGCACCGCCGTACTCGACCCGTTCACCGAAGAGCCGACCCTGATCATCGTTTGCGACATCATCGAGCCGAGCACCATGCAAGGCTACGAGCGCGACCCGCGCAACATCGCCAAGCGCGCCGAGGAGTACCTGAAGTCCACCGGTATCGGTGACACCGTATTCGTCGGCCCGGAGCCGGAGTTCTTCATCTTCGACGAAGTGAAGTTCAAGTCCGATATCTCCGGCTCGATGTTCAAGATCTTCTCCGAGCAGGCTTCCTGGAACACCGACGCTGACATCGAGACCGGCAACAAAGGTCACCGTCCGGGCGTCAAGGGCGGCTACTTCCCGGTACCGCCGGTCGACCACGACCACGAAATCCGTACCGCCATGTGTAACGCCATGGAAGAAATGGGCCTGGTCATCGAAGTTCACCACCACGAAGTGGCGACTGCCGGCCAGAACGAAATCGGCGTGAAGTTCAACACCCTGGTTGCCAAGGCTGACGAAGTTCAGACCCTGAAGTACTGCATCCACAACGTAGCCGACGCCTACGGCAAGACCGTGACCTTCATGCCGAAGCCGCTGTACGGCGACAACGGCTCGGGCATGCACGTTCACATGTCCATCTCCAAGGATGGCAAGAACACCTTCGCTGGCGAAGGCTATGCCGGTCTGTCCGATACCGCTCTGTACTTCATCGGCGGCATCATCAAGCACGGTAAGGCCCTGAACGGCTTCACCAACCCGGCCACCAACTCTTACAAGCGTCTGGTTCCGGGCTTCGAAGCCCCGGTTATGCTGGCCTACTCGGCTCGCAACCGTTCCGCCTCGATCCGTATCCCGTACGTATCCAGCCCGAAAGCCCGCCGCATCGAAGCGCGCTTCCCGGACCCGGCTGCCAACCCCTACCTGTGCTTCGCTGCTCTGCTGATGGCCGGCCTGGACGGCATCCAGAACAAGATTCACCCTGGCGATGCCGCCGACAAGAACCTGTACGACCTGCCGCCGGAAGAGGCGAAGGAAATCCCGCAGGTTTGCGGCAGCCTGAAAGAGGCGCTGGAAGAACTCGACAAGGGCCGTGCGTTCCTGACCAAGGGCGGCGTGTTCACCGACGAGTTCATCGATGCCTACATCGAGCTGAAGTCGGAAGAAGAAATCAAGGTGCGCACCTTCGTGCACCCGCTGGAATACGACCTGTACTACAGCGTCTGATCCACGAATACCTATAAATAGCGTCAGCATTAAGGCCTCCTTCGGGAGGCCTTTTTTATGCCCTCGGGAAAGCGCACAGGCGCTTTGACAGGCGAGGGCGGCGTCACCGACCTGTAGGAGCGAGCTTGCTCGCGAACCGCCCGGCACCGGAGCTGCCGAATAACCCGTTCGCGAGCAAGCTCGCCCCTACGAGAAGCAGCTGGATCAGATCCCGCCGTCCGCCGGCGCGCCCTGCTCCTCGTCATCCTCGCGGCGCGATTTGCGCATGCGCGACAGCTGCACGTTCAGGCGTGGCATGGACAGCTCCAGCCCTGCCTTGTCGAGCTTCTGCCGCAGGCGCAGGTTGAAGGCGCGCTGCACTTCCCACTGGCGGATCGGCGCGGTCTTGAAGCGGAAGCGCAGGATCGCCTGGCCGGCGTCGAAGCTCTCGATGCCCTGGATTTCCAGCGGCGACCAGATGGCGCGGTTGATGGTTCGGTCGCCGCGCAGTTCGCCGGAGACTTCCTTGACCAGCGCCAGCGCGTCGTCGATGGGCATACTCGCCGGCACCGGCCAGCGGAACATGGCGTAGCCGAACTGCCGCGAGTAGTTCTTGATGCTCTTGATCTCGCTGAACGGGATGGTGTGCACCACGCCATCCAGGTCACGCAGGCGCACGGTGCGGATGGTCAGGCCTTCCACCGTGCCAAGGTGGCCACCGACGTCGACATAGTCGTCGATGGACAACGAGTCCTCGATGATGATGAACAGGCCGGTGATCAGGTCGGCCACCAGCGATTGCGCACCGAAGCCGATGGCCAGACCGATGACACCAGCACCGGCGAGCAACGGCGTGACGTTCATGCCCATGTTGGCCAGGGCGACGATCAGCGCGATTACCGCGATGGTCACGAACAGCACGTTGCGGATCAGTGGCAGCATGGTCAGCGCGCGGGCGTTCGCGCCCCTCTTGCCGCCCAGGCCGAGGCTGTGCTGCACCGCAGTGTCGGTGAGGATCCAGACCAGCCAGGCGACCAGCAGGGTGGTGCCGAAGCTGAACAGCTTGAGGCTGATCTGCGAGCCGTCGCCTTCAGCGAAACGCACCAGCGACATGCCCCAGACGCGCAGGCCGATCTCAAGGAAGAACAGCAGGCTGCCAATGTGCAGCAGCGTGTAGCCGAAGCTCTGCAGCTGCTCGACGTACGGCGCATGGCGACGCGCACCGCGCCGCGCGGAGCGCTGGTGTGCGCGGCGGATCAGGCCGTTGACGGTCATCGCCACGACGGCCACGGCGGCGCAGACCAGGGCGCGGCGCAGGGCGTAGCTGCTATCGCCAGCGGTAACGATCGTGGCGAACAGCGAGATGCCCACGAGCACCAGCACCGGCAGGAACCAGATCGAGCCGATGAACTCCACGAGATCGCTCAGGCCACGGCGCTTGAGGCGGCGCTCCAGCGGCTGATTGCGGATCAGATGGGCGATGGGCCGGCGGAACTGCAGGACGAACAGCGCGGTGAGCAGCGCCGCGCAGATGTTCGCCACGGAGCCAACGAACAGCGAGATGTTCATCCCCAGGCTCTCGATCACACGCGGGTCATGCATTACTTCGCCCAGCGCCGCGAGGCTGCCGATCAGCCAGAGCGGGCGGAAGGCGCGGCGGCGCAGGATATCCAGCGCACGCATGCGGTGCGGGCCGGTGAGCAGCGACAGGGAGATCACGCACAGCGCGGAGAACAGCGTGCCGCACACCAGGGTGTAGGCGATCACCATTGCTACCAGCTTGCCTAGCGAGCTGGGCAGCACCACGGACAGGTAGACGGTGATCAGGAAGGCCACCAGCCAGGGGCCGAGCTTGCGCAGGGCGAACAGCAGCAGGTCGCGTGTCTTGGGATGTTGCGGCAACTCGTCTTCCAGGCCGAAGCGCTTGCGCATCCGCCCGGCGATCCAACGCAGGCCGAGGGCGACGCAGGCCCAGATGAGGATGACCAGGGCGAAATCGAGGATCATCCCCGGCCACTCCGCCAGCGATGGGGTGCGCACCTCCAGTTCGAAGCCGGCGCCCTGGAACAGTTCGGACCAGCGCACCATCGGGCTGTTGGCACCTTCGAACTGGCGCTCCAGGCTGCCCAGGGTGTCGCCGATCAGACCGAGTACGCCGCCCTGGTCGTCCGAGCTTTTCTTCGTTGCATCGCGCAGTTGCTTGAGCTTCTTCAGCAGGTCGGCGCGCTGCTGGTCGTTCTCCAGGGTCTTGATGACCTGGTTCAGCGACTGCTCCAGTTGAGCGTCACTGACCTTCGCCTCGCCACTGCCCGTCACCCCGGCCAGCGGCCCGGGAAGCGCCGCCAGCGCGGGCCCGGCAACGGACAAGCCGAGGCCCAGGCAGCACAGCAACAGCCACTGACGAAGCAGGTAACGAATCGGAATCACAGGCATACCCCACAAACATGGAAAATCACGCTAGCCGGCATCATACAGAGGCCGGCGCCTGGCTCGGACCCGTCCCACGCAGGAAAGATCCCCCACGAGCAGCAGCGCACAACGTGCGGCGCCCCGCTGAAAGACAATAGGCAACTTGCCAGCTGCCGTCGGCAGTGCAAGGCTTGGCAGGACCATCCGGAGATTCTTCATGCGCCTGATCCTCACCGCCCTGCTGCTCGCCGCCGCATTGCCAGCCAGCGCGCAGATCTACAAGTACACCGACGCCAACGGCAATACGGTGTTCACCAACCAGCCGCCGACCAATGTCGACGCGAAGCCTGTGGAACTGCCGCCGACCAACACCGTAGGCCCGCAGGGTCCGGTCGCCGCCCCCGCCGACAGCGGCACTGAGAGCCAGGCCACGACTCCCTACTCCATTCTTGCGCTGAGCAACCTGCCGGACGACGAATCGCTGCGGCAGAACAACGGCACCTTCATCGTCAATGTCGTGGTGCAGCCCGCCCTGGCTGGCGGCCATCAACTGCAATTGCTGCTCGACGGCCAGCCCTATGGCGCGCCGACCAGCAGCACCAGCATCGGCCTGCAGGAAATCGACCGCGGCGACCATACCCTGGCAGTCCAGGTGTTGCAGGGCAGTCGGGTGATTCAAACCAGCGCTCCAGTGAGTTTCACCCTGCAACGCATCAGCACCAACAGCCCGCAACGACCCAAGGTCCAGCCCAGGACGGGCGGCTGACGATGCGCTATCTGGCGACTCTCTTGTCGGCGGTCCTGTTGTCGTCGCTGTTCTGCCTGTCGGCCAGCGCCGAGGTCTACACCTACATCGACAAGGAAGGTAATCGCGTCTTCACCGATCAGCCGCCGCGCGGCAACGCGCAGAAGCTGCAACTGGCGCCGATCAATTCGCAGCCCGGTTCCCCCAACGGCGTGCGCATGCCACCGCCGCTGTACGCACCGGCCACGCCCGCTCTGCCGCCCGGCCCTCCGGCCTACCAGCTGCTGCGCATCATCGTGCCGGAGCCGGACGCCACCGTGCGAGCCAATGACGGCGCGCTGATCGTCTCCGCCACCAGCGACCCGCCCCTGCTGCCCGGGCATCTCTACCGCCTGCTGCTGGACGGCAAGCCTGTGGGCGAGCCCGGCCGCAGCCCGGTGTTCCCGCTGAACAATATCGACCGGGGCACCCACCAGCTTTCGGTAGAGATCATCGATACCCTCGGTCGCACCATCGAGCAGACGCCCAGCCAGCCCTTCCATATGTTCCGCGTTTCCGTGGCCGAATCGGCCGACCTGGACGCCTCCCGCCCGCTCGCCGCCGCCGACCGCTGACGCGGCGTGTGGACAGAGACAAACGCACCATATCGGTGCATACGCCTGCACCACTTTCTATACTCTCCCCATTTCGGGTCACTTCCACTGACCGGATCGGCCGACTGCGCACCGCAAATCAGCGCGATGCCGCTAAATACGCGTCTTTTCAGGGCCTGGTTTGCTTTTTGCATTTTCCCGCACAGTCTTGGGACATCTCTTACGCCATGCCTACAGAAACCCAGCTCCGCCTGTTGCTCGACAATCTCACCACGGCGGTGATCCTGCTCAATGCCGAGCTGCGCCTGGAGTACATGAACCCCGCGGCGGAAATGCTGCTGGCGGTCAGCGGCCAGCGCAGCCACGGGCAGTTCATCAGCGAGCTGTTCACCGAATCGCCCGAGGCGCTGCAGTCGCTGCGCCAGGCGGTGGAAGAGGCGCATCCCTTCACCAAGCGCGAGGCGAGCCTCACCTCACTGACCGGCCAGAGCATCACCGTGGACTACGCGGTGACGCCGATCCTCGACCGCCGCGACACCCTCCTGCTGCTGGAAGTCCACCCGCGCGACCGGTTGCTGCGGATCACCAAGGAAGAGGCACAGCTGTCCAAGCAGGAAACCACCAAGTTGCTGGTGCGTGGCCTGGCCCATGAGATCAAGAACCCGCTGGGCGGCATTCGCGGCGCGGCGCAGCTGCTTTCCCGCGAGCTGCCAGAGGAATCGCTCAAGGACTACACCAACGTCATCATCGAAGAAGCCGATCGCCTGCGGAACCTGGTGGACCGCATGCTCGGCTCCAACAAGCTTCCGCAACTGGCGGTGACCAACGTCCACGAAGTGCTGGAACGCGTCTGCAGCCTGGTGGAGGCCGAGACCCAGGGCACCATCCCGCTGGTGCGCGACTACGACCCGAGCATCCCCGACCTGCTGATCGACCGCGAGCAGATGATCCAGGCCGTGCTCAACATCGTGCGCAACGCCATGCAGGCGATCACCGCGCAGAACGAACTCAAGCTGGGGCGTATCACCCTGCGCACCCGCACCCTGCGCCAGTTCACCATCGGCCATACGCGCCATCGCCTGGTGTGCAAGGTGGAGATCATGGACAACGGCCCGGGCATTCCGGCCGAACTGCAGGACACCATCTTCTATCCGATGGTCAGTGGCCGTGCCGACGGCACCGGCCTGGGCCTCGCGATTACCCAGAACATCATCAGCCAGCACCAGGGCTTGATCGAATGCGACAGCCATCCGGGCCACACCGTATTCAGTCTGTTCCTGCCCCTGGAACAAGGAGTGCATTGACCATGAGCCGATCAGAGACCGTCTGGATCGTCGACGACGACCGCTCCATCCGCTGGGTACTGGAAAAAGCCCTGCAACAGGAAGGCATGACCACCGTCAGCTTCGACAGCGCCGACAGCGTGATGAGCCGCCTGGGCCGGCAACAGCCGGACGTGATCATCTCCGACATCCGCATGCCCGGCTCCAGCGGCCTGGACCTGCTGGCGCAAATCCGCGAGGTGCACCCACGCCTGCCGGTCATCATCATGACCGCGCACTCGGACCTGGACAGCGCCGTGGCCTCCTACCAGGGCGGTGCCTTCGAGTACCTGCCCAAGCCCTTCGACGTCGACGAGGCGGTCTCCCTGGTCAAGCGCGCCAACCAGCACGCTCAGGAGCAACAGGGCCTGGAAGCGCCGGCCAACCAGACGCGCACGCCGGAGATCATCGGCGAGGCGCCGGCGATGCAGGAGGTGTTCCGCGCCATCGGTCGCCTCTCGCACTCCAACATCACCGTGTTGATCAACGGCGAGTCGGGTACCGGTAAAGAGCTGGTCGCCCATGCCTTGCACCGCCACAGCCCGCGCGCAGCCTCGCCGTTCATCGCGCTGAACATGGCGGCAATTCCCAAGGACCTGATGGAGTCCGAGCTGTTCGGCCACGAGAAAGGCGCCTTCACCGGCGCGGCCAACCAGCGCCGCGGACGCTTCGAGCAGGCCGACGGCGGCTCGCTGTTCCTCGACGAGATCGGCGACATGCCGGCCGACACCCAGACCCGCCTACTGCGCGTGCTGGCGGACGGCGAGTTCTACCGCGTGGGCGGCCATACGCCGGTGAAAGTGGACGTGCGGATCATCGCCGCGACCCACCAGAACCTGGAGAACCTGGTGCGCGAGGGCAAGTTCCGCGAAGACCTGTTCCACCGCCTGAACGTCATCCGCGTACACATCCCGCGGTTGGCCGACCGCCGCGAAGACATCCCGGCGCTGGCCCGGCACTTCCTCTCCCGCGCCGCGCAGGAACTGGCGGTGGAGCCCAAGCTGCTCAAGCCGGAAACCGAGGAATACCTGAAGAACCTCGGCTGGCCGGGCAACGTGCGCCAGCTGGAAAACACCTGCCGCTGGATCACCGTCATGGCTTCCGGCCGCGAGGTACACATCGACGACCTGCCGCCGGAGCTGATGACCCAGCCGCAGGACAGCGTGCCGGCCGCGAACTGGGAACAGGCCCTGCGCCACTGGGCCGACCAGGCACTGGGGCGCGGGCAATCCAGCCTGCTGGATACCGCCGTGCCGGCTTTCGAACGGATCATGATCGAGACCGCGCTCAAGCACACCGCCGGCCGCCGCCGCGATGCCGCCGTGCTGCTGGGCTGGGGCCGCAACACCCTGACCCGCAAGATCAAGGAGCTGGGCATGAAGATCGACGGCCCGGACGACGACGGCGAGGACTGAAATACTTCCACGACGAAGGGGCCAGAAGGCCCCTTTTTCTTGCGCCGCGCTTCCCGCAAACAGCGCGGGCGCAGGGGATGCGCAGGCTCAACGCGGTCATATCCCGGCAACATCCATCCCCAGAACCTGTGGATAACACTGTGCACGGAACGGGGAAGGAACGTGCTACAGCCCAGAGCACGCGCGGCCTGGAGGTTTGCGTGGTTTCTGTGCAGGAATTTCCGGCTTGCCCACATCCACTGTGTGCCCGCCTGTGGATAAGCTTGGGGCAAGCCGCTGCGCTCCCCGCCTGGCGCGGGTTTGCGCGAATTGATCAGAAAACACTCAATCCATCGCGAAGCCGTGCTGACGCCAGGCTTCGTAGACGGTCACAGCCACGGTGTTGGACAGGTTCAGGCTACGGCAGCCAGGACGCATCGGCAGGCGCACGCGCTGTTCCGGTGGCAGGGCGTCGCGCACTTCTTCCGGCAGGCCACGGCTTTCCGGGCCGAACAGGAAGGCGTCGCCACGCTCATAGGCCACTTCGTGGAACGGCTGCGAACCCTTGGTGGTGAACGCGAACAGGCGCGGCTGGCCGAGCTGCTCCAGGCACTCTTCCAGGCTCGCATAACGGCGCACGCTGGCGTACTCGTGGTAATCCAGCCCGGCGCGACGCAGACGCTTGTCGTCCAGCTCGAAGCCCAGCGGCTCGATCAGGTGCAGGCTGCAACCCGCGTTGGCGCACAGCCTGATAATGTTGCCGGTGTTTGGGGGGATTTCCGGTTGAAAAAGGATTACGTGGAACATGCAGCGCTCCGAGCCTGAGAACGGCGGGCATTCTACCCCCGCCAAGGAGCAAATGCGGCCCAGGCCCTGGTTGAAGGTGCTGGTTTCGCTGTGCGTGCTCGGCCTGCTGCTGGGACTGATGCTTGGCCGCCTGGTGAATCCGCCACACGAGGGCCCCCCGCAGATCCTTGCGGTAGAGCCTTCTGCCGATGGATTGGTAGTCACTCTGGACGCGCAGCCCGCCGTTCGCGCCGGCCATCTGGACGGCGCCCTGGCCGTGCAGATCGAGGCCAGCGGCAACGCGCAGCAGGGCCAGTTGCGGATCGGCGATGCGCCGGTGCGCTGGAAGCTGGAACCAAGGGAGCGCGGGGTTCTGCTGACGCTGCTGTCGACCCGGCGCCTGCAGGGCAACTGGGACAGCGCCGAGGTCGGGGGCCGGTGGCGCCTGACCATCAGCGCGCGGCCCGAATAAAAGCGGGGTTTTCCCGGCCTGCCTGGTCCGGGGCCCCGAAGCGGGAAGCGAACCCTCCGAAAGGAGGCTCGCGGGCATAAAAGAGGGGTTTACCCGGCCTGCCTGTACCAGGACCCCTAACGGGTGCGCGGCTCGCCTTAGCGCGCCTGCGGGCATAAAAAGGGGGCTTTCCCGGCCTGCCTGTACCAGGACCCCCGAACCGGCTGCGACGGCCACCGCTTCGGACGGCACGCTCGCAAGTTGTAAAAGAGGGGTTCCCCAGCCTGCCTGTACCGAGGCCCCTGAAATCGCTGTTATCAGGGGTATTGCAGAGGGCGTGCCAAGATTGCTTGCCAAGTATTCCGCCCCAGTCCTAAGCCGCGCCCTGGCTGGCTGAAAGCCCCGTAACCAGGCCCTTCCAGGGATATCCACAAA
Source organism: Pseudomonas sp. PDM18 (assembly GCF_014852585.1). GTDB lineage: Bacteria > Pseudomonadota > Gammaproteobacteria > Pseudomonadales > Pseudomonadaceae > Pseudomonas. The sequence goes on from NZ_JACVBX010000008.1 coordinate 30,155, forward strand.
CGCTCGAAGCAGCGCACGCCGGCCTCTAAACCGGGGATTCCAGGGCCTCCCTGCTGCGCCGCCCGCTGCGCCCTGCTAGTGCGCATGCACCAAACTTGAACGCGCGGCCCTTACCCACAGCAACCCTGAGCAAATACTGGAACAGCCTGTGGATAAGCGTGCCTGAGCCAGGAGCCACGCAGCACGCGCAGACCTGATCAAAAATCGACCACCCCAAAATCGCAGGCAAAGAAAAAGGCGCCCGAAGGCGCCTTTCTCGTTCGGCGTCAGTGCTTACTGGGCCGGGATCTCGCCGGATGCCTGCATGCGGGCGATTTCCTGCGCATACAGCGCGTCGAAGTTCACCGGGGACAGCATCAGCGCCGGGAACGAACCACGGACAACCAGGCTGTCGAGGGTTTCGCGGGCGTACGGGAAGAGGATGTTCGGGCAGAAGGCGCCCAGGGTGTGGCTCATGCTGGACGCGTCCAGGCCCTTGATCAGGAAGATGCCGGCCTGCTGCACTTCAACGATGAAAGCGGTTTCCTCGTTGTTCTTCACGGTCACCGAAACGGTCAGGACCACTTCGTAGAAGTCGCCATCGAGCTGCTTCTGACGGGTGTTGAGGTCCATCGAAATGGCCGGCTGCCACTCCTGGCGGAAGATTTCCGGAGCCTTGGGGGCCTCGAAGGAGAGGTCGCGCACGTAGATGCGCTGCAGCGAGAACTGCGGGTTGTTGTCTTGTTCGGCTGCGCCGTTGCTGGCTTGTTCAGTCATTTCGGGACCTTCTTGTGCATCGTTTCAGAATGAGGAATTACGCCGAGAGCAGCGTATCCAGCTTGCCCGCGCGTTCCAGCGCGTAAAGATCGTCGCAGCCGCCGATGTGGGTTCCGTCGATCCAGATCTGCGGCACAGAGGTCCGACCCGCCTTGCTGGCCATCTCGGCGCGAACGCCAGGCTTGCCGTCCACGGAGATTTCCTCGTAGGCGACACCCTTCCTGTCCAGCAGGGCTTTGGCGCGGATGCAATAAGGGCACCACGCGCTGGTGTAGATCAAGATCGACGACATCTCACTTCACCAGGGGCAGGTTGTCGCCACGCCAGCTGCCGATGCCGCCGGAAAGCTTGGCGGCGGTGTAGCCAGCCTTCTGCAGCACGCTGCACCATGTGCCCGAATGCTGGCCCATGCCATCGACCACGATGATGGTCTTGGCCTTGTGTTTGTCCAGCTCGCTCAGGCGGGCGTTCAGTTTGTCCGCCGGAATGTTCAGCGCGCCAACAATGTGGCCGGTGGCGAATTCCTTGGTCGGGCGGATATCCAGCACCACGGCCTGCTCGGCGTTGACCATGGCAGTCAGCTCGCGGGTAGACAGCGCGCGGCCGCCCTTGCGCATTTCGTGCAGGGCCAGCAGCACCAGCAGGATGACCAGGGCACCAACCAGCAGGTAGTGGTGGGTAGCGAATTCGATCAGACGAGGAAGAAACGAAGACATGCGCAGGACATCCAGACGTAAAAATGCCGGCCAGTATACACGCGCGTATCTGACGGCTGAACCCTGCCAATCATGGCGTCTGTCGGCACCAACCGGTAAAATGTCGGTCCTTTTCTGACCCCTATTCTCGGAAAGAGCCGTACCTATGACTGCAACGCGCAAACCGCTGGTCCTGATCATCCTGGACGGCTTCGGCCATAGCGATAGCCCTGAATTCAACGCCATCTACGCCGCGAAGAAGCCCAACTGGGACCGCCTGCTGGCCAGCCAGCCGAACGGCCTGATCTCCGGCTCGGGCATGGACGTCGGCCTGCCCGACGGCCAGATGGGCAATTCCGAGGTAGGCCACATGAACCTGGGCGCCGGCCGTGTCGTCTACCAGGACTTCACCCGCGTCACCAAGGCCATACGCGACGGCGAGTTCTTCCAGAACCCGGTGCTGACCGGCGCCGTCGACAAGGCCGCGGGCGCCGGCAAGGCCGTGCACATCCTCGGCCTGCTCTCCGATGGCGGCGTGCACAGCCACCAGGACCACCTGATCGCCATGGCCGAACTGGCCGCCCAGCGCGGCGCGCAGAAGATCTACCTGCACGCCTTCCTCGACGGCCGCGACACCCCGCCCAAGAGCGCCGAGCCGTCGCTGAAGCTGCTCGACGACGCCTTCGCCCGCATCGGCAAGGGCCGCACCGCGAGCATCATCGGCCGCTACTTCGCCATGGACCGCGACAACCGCTGGGACCGCGTCGAAGCCGCCTACAACCTGATCACCGACGGTACCGCCGAATTCACCGCCGACACCGCCGTGAGCGCGCTGAACGCCGCCTACGAGCGCGGCGAGAGCGACGAGTTCGTCAAGGCCACCCGTATCGGAGAACAAGTACGCGTGGAAGACGGCGACGCCGTGATCTTCATGAACTTCCGCGCCGACCGCGCCCGCGAACTGTCGCGTGCCTTCGTCGAGCCGGGTTTCAAGGAGTTCCCGCGCCAGCGCGAACTGCACCTGGCCGAGTACGTGATGCTCACCCAGTACGCGGCAAGCATCCCGGCGCCCAGCGCGTTCAAGCCCGAGTCTCTGGATAACGTCCTGGGCGAGTACCTGGCCAAGAATGGCAAGACCCAGCTGCGCATCGCCGAGACCGAGAAGTACGCCCACGTGACTTTCTTCTTCTCCGGCGGCCGCGAAGAGCCGTTCGAAGGCGAAGAACGCATCCTCATCCCCTCACCCAAGGTCGCCACCTATGACCTGCAGCCGGAAATGAGCGCGCCAGAAGTCACCGACAAGATCGTCGACGCCATCGAGAACCAGCGTTTCGACGTGATCATCGTCAACTACGCCAACGGCGACATGGTCGGCCACACCGGCGTGTTCGACGCCGCGGTGAAAGCCGTCGAGTGCCTGGATACCTGCGTCGGTCGGATCGTCGAGGCACTGGACAAGGTCGGCGGCGAAGCCCTGATCACCGCCGACCACGGCAACGTTGAGCAGATGGAAGACGCCATGACCGGCCAGGCGCACACCGCGCACACCTGCGAGCCGGTGCCGTTCGTCTATGTCGGCAAGCGCAAGGTCAGCATCCGCGAGGGTGGCGTGCTCGCCGACGTGGCCCCGACCCTGCTGAAACTGATGGGTCTGGAACAGCCGAAAGAGATGACCGGCAAATCGATCGTCACCCTCCTTTAAGGGTCACAATCGCGCGGGAACGTGAGCTATCTCCCGCCGGTCAGAGCAAACGCCCCACGCCATGCGGCCTGGGGCGTTCTTTTTAGCGTCCGCCACGGGCATACTAGCCCGGTCAAGAATCCAGGTGCCCGCCGCCCAATGCCCCGCGCCCTCCTCCCTCTGCTGCTGATCTGCCTCCTGAGCCCGCTCGCGGTCGTTGCCGACGAACGTGCCGACGCCCAACGTCAGCTGGAGCAGACGCAGAAAGACATCAATGAGCTGAAGAAGAACCTGAAGAACATCCAGGACGAGAAGTCCGGGGTGCAGAAGCAGCTCAAATCCACCGAAACCCAGATGGGCGACCTGGAAAAGCAGATCAGGCAGATCCAGGACGAGATGAAGAAGAACGAGGAAGAGCTGCAGCGCCTCGATTCGGAGAAAAAAAAACTCCAGGGCGCACGCCTTGAGCAGCAGCGCCTGATCGCCATCCAGGCCCGCGCCGCCTACCAGAGCGGCCGCCAGGAATACCTCAAGCTGCTGCTGAACCAGGAACACCCCGAGAAGTTCAGCCGCACCCTCACCTACTACGACTACATCAACAAGGCGCGCCTTGAGCAGCTCTCGGCCTTCAACGAGACCCTGCGCCAGCTGAGCAACGTCGAACAGGAAATCACCTCGCAGAAAGACGAGCAGGTCGCCCAGCAGGCCGCCCTGGAAGCCCGCCGCCAGGAACTGGCCGACGCTCGCAAGGCGCGCCAGGAGACCCTGGCCAAGCTCAACAGCGACCTGAAGGACGGCAGCAGCAAGCTCAAGGACCGCGAGCAGAGCCAGGAAGACCTGAATAAAGTCCTCAAGACCATTGAGGAAACCCTCGCCCGCCAGGCTCGCGAAGCCGAGGAAGCGCGTCAGCGCGCACTGGCCGCAGAGCGCGAGCGGCTCAAGCGCGAGCAGGAATTGGCCGCGCGCGGCGAGAAGCCCGCAACGCCCTCCAAGCGCCCCGACTACAGCGGCCCGCTGGTTTCCAGCGGCGCAGGCTTCGGCGGCGCGTTCGCAGCCACCAAGGGCAAGCTGCCCTGGCCCGTGGATGGCCGCGTGCTGGCGCGCTACGGCAGCCCGCGCGGCGACGACCCCCGCGCCACCTGGGATGGCGTGCTGATCGGCGCCTCCGCCGGCAGTACCGTGCGCGCCGTGCATGGCGGCCGCGTGGTGTTCGCCGACTGGCTGCGCGGCTCAGGCCTGCTGGTCATTCTCGACCACGGTGGTGGCTACCTCAGCCTTTATGGGCATAATCAAAGTCTTCTGAAGGACGCCGGCGATACCGTCAAAGCGGGCGATCCCATTGCAACCGTGGGAGCCAGCGGGGGTCAGAGTACCCCGGCGGTGTATTTTGCCATTCGCCATCAGGGCCGCCCGGCGGACCCTTCGACCTGGTGTCGCACGCAGGGATAAGCGGCGATCACGCATTAGGAGCCAAACATGTCGCAAGCTTTCCGTCTCACTACCCTGGCCCTGGCCTTGCTGCTCGGCGTCGGCGCGGTCCAGGCCGCCGACGCGCCGGCCGCATCCCCCGCGGCCAACGGCAAGGAGGCTCCGCTGCCGCTCGACGAGCTGCGCACCTTTGCCGAGGTCCTGGACCGGGTGAAGGCGGCTTACGTCGAACCGGTGGATGACAAGACGCTGCTGGAAAATGCCATCAAGGGCATGCTCAGCAACCTCGACCCGCATTCGGCCTACCTCGGCCCGGAAGAGTTCGCCGAGCTGCAGGAAAGCACCAGCGGTGAATTCGGCGGTCTGGGCATCGAGGTCGGCAGCGAGGATGGCTTCGTCAAGGTGATCTCGCCGATCGACGACACCCCGGCGGCCAATGCCGGCATCCAGCCGGGCGACCTGATCGTCAAGATCGACGGCAAACCGACCAAGGGCCAGTCGATGAACGAGGCGGTGGACAGCATGCGCGGCAAGGCCGGCTCGCCCATCACCCTGACCATTGTGCGCGGCGGCGGCAAACCGTTCGATGTCACCCTCAAGCGCGCCGTCATCAAGGTCAAGAGCGTGAAGAGCCAACTGCTCGAACCGGGCTACGGCTACCTGCGCATCACCCAGTTCCAGGTGAACACCGGTGAAGAGACCGTCAAGGCGCTCTCCAAGCTGCGCAATGACAACAAGGGCAAGCTCAAGGGCATTGTGCTGGACCTGCGCAACAACCCCGGCGGCGTGCTGCAGTCCGCGGTGGAGGTGGCCGATGCCTTCCTGACCAAGGGGCTGATCGTCTACACCAAGGGCCGCATCCCGAACTCCGAGCTGCGCTTCTCCGCCGACCCGGCCGACCCGAGCGATGGCGTCCCGCTGGTGGTGTTGATCAACGGCGGCAGCGCCTCGGCAGCGGAGATCGTCGCCGGTGCCCTGCAGGACCAGAAGCGCGCGATCCTCATGGGTACCGACAGTTTCGGCAAAGGCTCGGTGCAGACCGTTCTGCCGCTGAACAACGACCGCGCCCTGAAGCTCACCACCGCGCTGTACTACACCCCCAACGGCCGCTCCATCCAGGCCCAGGGCATCACCCCGGACATCGAGGTGGAACGCGCCAAGGTGACCCGCGAGAAGAGCGAGTTCGACGGCTTCAAGGAAGCCGACCTGCAAGGCCATCTGGCCAACGGCAACGGCGGCCAGGATCGTCCGACCACTTCCGGCAAACCGCCGGTGGATCGCCCGCAGGATGGCGACTACCAGCTCAGCCAAGCCCTCAGCCTGCTGAAAGGACTCAGCGTCAGCCGCGGCAACAACTGACCGATGCGCCCGGCCCGGCTGCTACTGAGCCTGTGCCTGGGTGCGCTGCTGTGCCTGCCGGTGGCCGCCGCGCCCCGGCCGGACGGCAGCAAGCCGCTGGTCAGCATCGTCATCGACGACCTCGGGCAGAACCTGGCGCGCGACCGCCAGGTGCTCGACATCTCCCCCGCCATTGCCCTGGCGATCATCCCCGACACGCCCCACGCCGCCGAATTGGCCCGCGAGGCGCACCATCGCGGGCGCACCGTGATGCTGCACATGCCGATGGACCCGGCCGGCGGCGACTACGCCTGGCGCCCGGAACTGACCCAGGAAGAACGCGCCCGCCGCCTCGACGCCGCGCTAGCGAAGGTGCCCTACGTGCAGGGTGTGAACAACCATGAAGGCAGCCGCATGACCGCCGACCGCCCGGCCATGGCCTGGCTCGCCGCGGAACTGCAGCGTCGCCACCTGTTCCTCCTCGACAGCCGCACCAGCGCCGCCACCGTGGCCGCCGCCGAGGCGCAGAAGATCGGCCTCGCCAGCCTGTCGCGGGACGTTTTCCTTGATGACGATCCGAGCGAGGCGGCGGTGATGGAGCAGATGCAGCGCGGCCTGAAACTGGCGCGCAAGCAGGGTACGGTGGTGATGATCGGCCACCCGAAGCCGGCGACCCTGGCGGTGCTCAAGCGCGTGCTGCCGACCCTGAAGGCCCAGGGATTCGAGCTGGTGCAGCCGTCGCTGATGATCGCCGAGCGCGGCAACCGCGCCATGGCGGGGCATGGGCGGGACGGGATCTACCGCTAGACGCGGGCTTTTCGTAGGAGCGAGGGGGACGCCTAGTTCTTGCTCGCGAACAGCCCCGGCACCGGAGTTTCCGAGAGCGGTTCGCGAGCAAGCTCGCTCCTACAAATTCCGGCCGGCCTTACAGATAGTTATTGGTCGCCTGCTCGATGAAGCCATCGGCGCGCATTTCATCCAGCGCCTTCTGCAGCTTCGCCACCACCTCGTCCGGGGTGTCCTTGTTGATCGCCAGGTACAGCTGGGCCTCGTTGAAGCGCAACACGGTCTGCAGGCCTGACACCCCTTCCTGCTTGGCCAGATAGCGACCCACCGGATCGGTGGTGGCCCACAGGTCGATCTCGCCGGTGGTCAGTTTCTTCACGTTTTCCTGGTCGCGCAGCGCGTTCACCACCGGGATACCCTGGCTTTCCAGGTTCTGACTGACGGCGTCATTCTTGTAGGCGCCGAGCTTGTACTTGGCGGCGTCCTTGAGGTCCTTGACCTTGATAGTGCTGCCCGGCGGCGCCAGCAGAACCCAGTTGGTCTTGGCAATCGGGCCGACCCATTTGAACAGCGGCACGCGCTCAGGCGTGTAGGTGGTGGAGAACAGCCCGTAGTCGGGCTTGTCCAGCGCCAGCTTGTACAACCGATCCCAGGGGAAGCGCAGGCTCAGGCTGTACTGGATGCCGGCGCGCCTGAACATCTCGCGGACAATATCGGCGCTTATGCCGTCGATGCCGTCATCGCGGGCGAAGTTCTTGTCATCCACCGCCATGTTGAACGGCGGGAAGTTCTCGGTGAGCAGCACCATCTTGTAATCGGCGGGCAACTCGGCACGGGCCGTGGCGGCCCCCACTAACAGACCCAGGGTAAGGGTCTTGATCAGGACTTTCAGCATGGTCATACCGCTCGCTTGGTTATCGTTATTGGGCTTGCGGCATCCCTGCAGGGGGGACGGAATACTTCGCTCGTCTGCCTTCCGTGGCAAAACCGGCGCCGAGGGATGTCGGCGCCAAACACGAAGGCCGGCGAGTGGCCGGCCTTCGGGTGTTACAGGTAACTGTTGAGTACATCGTCGACGAAGCCTTCGGCGCGCATCTTGTCCAGCGCCCCTTGCAGCTTCTGCACCACGGCATCCGGCGTCTCGCGGTTCAGCGCGAGGAACAACTGGTCGCTATTGAAACGCAGCACGGTCTTCAGGCCGGTAACGCCGACCTGCTTGGCCAGGTAGCGGCCCGCCGGGTCGCCACTGGCCCACAGGTCGATCTGACCATCGCGCAGCTTGGCGGCATTCTCCTGGTCACGCAGCGCCAGCACCGGCTCGAAGCCGTGCTCGCCCAGGTACTGGGCCATGGCATCGCCCTTGTAGGCGCCGACGCGGTACTTCTTCGCTTCATCCAGGTTATTGAGGGCGATGGGGCTGTCGGCCTTGGCCAGCAGGACCCAGTCGTCCGGACCGATCGGGCCGACCCACTTGAACTGGCTCTCACGCTCGGGCAGGCGCGCGGTGACGAACACGCCATAGCCGGGCTTCTCCAGCGCCAGCTTGTAGATGCGGTCCCAGGGGAAGCGCAGGGTCAGGCTGTACTGCACGCCGGCACGCTTGAACATCTCTTTGACGATATCCACGGCGATGCCGTCGATGCTGTCTTCCTGGGCGAAGTTCTTGCCGTTGATGGCCATGTTGTAGGGAGGGAAGTTCTCGGTGAGCAGCACCACGCTGTAGTCCGAAGAATCCGTTTCAGCCCTTGCCGCACTGGCCAGAAGCAGGCCGCAGCCTAGCCATGCGAGCAGAATGCGCTTCAGCATCGAGATATTTCCTGCGTATGACATTTCTGAGAAGGCGCAGAGCTTACTCGGAGAATTGACGTCAATAAACCCTATGAATATGGCGATGGGACATAGGTACGCCAGTACATTGGGTTAAGAACGCCAGTACCTTGGATCAAGAACGCCAGCACCTTGACTCGGGCACGCCAGTTCCTTGACCGAAGGCTTCAGCTAGCAAGCTTCGTGCGCAGGAAGGGGGTGCGGCCAGCGGACTCAGGGGAAGGACGGCCCAGGAGAGAGCCATCGGGCCGGGAGAACCCCGGCCCGAAAGGAATCAGCGCACGACGATGCCGCGGCTGGCCAGGTAGGCCTTGGCCTCCGGCACGCTGTACTCGCCGAAGTGGAAGATGCTCGCCGCGAGCACCGCGTCGGCCTTGCCCTCGATGATGCCGGCGGCCAGGTGCTCCAGGTTGCCGACGCCGCCGGAGGCGATCACCGGCACGCCCACGGCCTCGCTGATGGCGCGGGTCACGCCCAGGTCGTAGCCGCTCTTCACGCCGTCCTGGTCCATGCTGGTCAGCAGGATTTCACCGGCGCCCAGGCCTTCCATCTTCTTCGCCCACTCGACCGCGTCCAGCCCGGTGGGCTTGCGGCCGCCGTGGGTGAATATCTCCCAGCGCGGGGTTTCGCCGGGGCCGGACACTTTCTTGGCGTCGATGGCGACCACGATGCACTGCGAGCCGAAGCGCGCGGCGGCTTCGCCGACGAATTCCGGGGTAAACACCGCGGCGGTGTTGATCGAGACCTTGTCCGCACCGGCGTTGAGCAGGTTGCGGATGTCCTGCACCGTCCTGACGCCGCCCCCCACGGTCAGCGGGATGAACACTTGGCTGGCCATACGCTCGACGGTATGCAGGGTGGTGTCGCGGCCATCGACGCTTGCGGTGATGTCGAGGAAGGTGATCTCGTCCGCGCCCTGCTCGTCGTAGCGACGGGCGATCTCCACCGGGTCACCGGCGTCGCGGATGTTCTCGAATTTGACGCCCTTCACCACGCGGCCGTTGTCCACGTCGAGGCAGGGAATGATGCGTTTAGCCAGTGCCATGTCAGGATTCCCGTGGTTCAGCTCAGCCCTTGAAGGCGTCGCACAGTGCCTGGGCCTCGGCGACGTCCAGGGTGCCTTCGTAGATCGCGCGGCCGGTGATGGCGCCGACGATGCCCGGGGTGCGGGCATCCAGCAGCTTCTGGATATCACCCAGGTTGTGGATACCGCCCGAAGCGATCACCGGGATGCGCGTGGCGTTGGCCAGGGCAGCGGTGGCTTCGACGTTGCAGCCCTGCATCATGCCGTCCTTCGCGATGTCGGTGTAGACGATCGCCGAGACGCCATCGGCCTCGAAGCGCCTGGCCAGGTCGATGACCTGCACCGAGCTCACTTCCGCCCAGCCATCGGTGGCGACGAAGCCGTCTTTGGCGTCCAGGCCTACGATGACCTTGCCCGGGAATGCCTTGCAGGCTTCGGCGACGAATTCCGGCTGCTTGACCGCCTTGGTGCCGATGATCACGTAGCTGACGCCAGCGCGGACATAGTGCTCGATGGTTTCCAGCGAGCGGATGCCACCGCCGATCTGGATCGGCAGGCTCGGGTAGCGCTTGGCGATGGCGGTCACCACTTCACCGTTGACCGGCTTGCCTTCGAAAGCGCCGTTCAGGTCCACCAGGTGCAGACGGCGGCAGCCGCCCTCCACCCACTTGGCGGCCATGGACACCGGGTCGTCGGAGAAGACCGTGGCGTCTTCCATCAGGCCCTGGCGCAGGCGCACGCAGGCGCCGTCTTTCAGATCGATTGCGGGGATGATCAGCATGGGTTGAACCTGCTCGAATCCAAAGATGAATGGGGTCGGGTCAGCTCTTCTCGAGCGCCCACAAGTCGCTTTCGATGCTCTCGAACCGGTCTTTCAGGTGAGATTGCACGTCGAAGATCGCCTTGTTGTAGAACAGCGGGCCGAATTCGCGCAGGAAGAAATCCAGCGCCTCTTCGGCCTCGAAGGAACCGACATCCAGCTCGAAGCGATCTTCGAGGAAACGCTGGATCGCCCGCGCCGCGCTCTGGCGCTGGGCGCCGTCGAGTTCGAGGATCGCCGGCTTGTCCTTCTGGCGGGCCATGGCTTACCAGCGCCCGTCCCAGGCGGCGAAGTTCTGCAGCAGCTGCAGGCCATGGGTATGGCTCTTCTCCGGGTGGAACTGCACGGCGAAGCGCGAGCCATCGGCCAGCGCGGCGGCGAAGTCGACGCCGTAATGGCCGCGACCGACCACCTGGCGCGGGTTACCGGCCTGGATGTAGTAGCTGTGCACGAAGTAGAAGCGCGCGCGGTCCGGGATGTCGTGCCAAAGCGGGTGGTCCACGTTCTGCGCGACTTCGTTCCAGCCCATGTGCGGCACCTTCAGGTGCTCGCCGTCCTCATGCAGGTCCTTGCCGAAGAAGCGTACCTGGCCGGGGAACAGGCCGATGCAGTCGACACCGTCGTTCTCCTCGCTGTGCTCCAGCAGCGCCTGCATACCGACGCAGATGCCGAGGAACGGGCGGTCCTGGCTGACTTCGCGCACCAGGCTGTCGAAGCCCAGGCGCTTGATCTCGGCCATGCAGTCACGGATCGCGCCGACGCCGGGGAACACCACGCGGTCCGCCTCGCGGATCACGTTGGCGTCGCTGGTCACCAACACGCGACCGGCGCCCACGCGCTCAAGCGCCTTGGCCACCGAGTGCAAATTGCCCATGCCGTAGTCGATGACGGCTACGGTCTGCATTACAGGCACCCTTTGGTGGACGGCATCTGGCCGGCCATGCGTTCGTCCAGCTCGATGGCCATGCGCAGCGCGCGGCCGAAGGCCTTGAACACCGTCTCGATCTGGTGGTGGGTGTTGTGCCCACGCAGGTTGTCGATGTGCAGGGTGACGTTGGCGTGGTTGACGAAGCCCTGGAAGAACTCCATGAACAGGTCGACATCGAAGCCACCGACGCTGGCGCGGGTGAACGGCACGTGCATCTGCAGGCCGGGGCGGCCGGAGAAGTCGATGACCACGCGCGACAGCGCCTCGTCCAGCGGCACGTAGGCATGACCGTAGCGGCGGATGCCTTTCTTGTCGCCGATAGCCTTGGCAAAAGCCTGGCCGAGGGTGATGCCGATGTCTTCGACGGTATGGTGGTCGTCGATATGCAGGTCGCCCTTGCACTCGATGTCCAGGTCGATCAGGCCGTGGCGGGCGATCTGGTCCATCATGTGCTCGAGGAAGGGAACCCCGGTATCGAAGCGGGCCTTGCCCGTTCCATCCAGGTCGATGGAAACCTTGATCTGGGTTTCCAGGGTGTCGCGCGCGACGGATGCCTTGCGTTCGGCCATCACCAGCTCCACAGCTAACACTGCACGTAATTATAAGAAGGGGCGGCATTATAGGCGCGCCGGGCGCTGCGCGGCTATGGGCGGTGGTCGGCGCTGGCCGATAGTCCTACACTGCGCGGCTCGCCTTCCGAGGATTGCCCATGCCCGTCGTCGTCCAGCACCTGACCCAGCCCAGCGACCAGGACCGCCAGGACCTGCTGAAGATCTACGCCGACGCGCCACAATGGCTGCTGGCGCCCTTCGCCGATGCCGATGCACTGGTCACCCGCGGGCTTGCCGAGGGCCGGCTGCTCACCGGCCGCTTCAACGACCGCCTGCTGGGCGCCGCGTGGATCGAGCGCGATGGCGACATCTGGCGGCTTTCCCGCCTTTGCGTGCGCCAGGTCACCCGCAACCGTGGCGTCGCCCGGCGACTGCTGGAAGAAACGCAGCGTCTGTCCGTCCTGCAGGGGGCCGCGCTGCGCCTGAGCGCTCCGCTAGACCAGCCCGAAGCCGCACGCTTCGCCGAGCACCTGGGCCTGACGCTGGAGCCCGCCTGAACCCCAAGTGCACAAGGAGACGTGCTATGTCTTTCGATTCCCCCGAGCGCGACGCCCTGCTGGCCCTGAAAGGTGTCGGTCCCACCGTGCTGCAGCGCTTGGAGCAGATGGGCCTGGACAGTTTCGCCCGACTGCGCGAAGCCTCCGCCGAGGAAATCCTCCAGCACGGCGCCACGCTGACCGGCAGCAGTTGCTGGAAGAACAGCCCACAGGCCCGTGCCGCCATCGACGCCATTCTGCAGCGCGTCTGGCGCTACTGAGCTTGCCGGGGAACCGCGCGGCAAGTCCCCGTTCAAACCCCGCAATAGCTGATCCCACCTTTCCGGGCTGGGGCGCCGCTGCGTCATTGGTATACTTTCCCGCTACTCCACCCGCTGCCTGAACAAGGACCCGTACATGAAAGCGTTCGGCAAAATCATCGGCATCGTTGCCCTGGTCCTGCTGCTGCTCATCGTCGCCGCCGGCTTCGTGCTGACCCATTTCTTCGACCCGAACGACTACAAGGACGAGATCCGCCAGCTCGCGCGGGACAAGGCCAACCTCGAACTGAACCTCAAGGGCGACATTGGCTGGAGCCTGTTCCCCTGGCTGGGCCTGGAGCTGCATGACACCAGCGTGGCGAGCCTGCAGACGCCGGACAAACCGTTCGCCGATGCGCAACTGCTGGCCATGTCCGTACGGGTACTGCCGCTGCTGCGCAAGGAAGTGCAGATGAGCGATATCCGCGCCGAAGGCCTGACCCTCACCCTGGACAGGGACAAGAACGGCATCGGCAACTGGGAAAGCATCGGCAAGCCCCTGCCGCCGGCCAATGGCACGCCAGCCGCACAACCAGCCCCGGCGCCGAACGAGCAGGTCAAGGCGGACGCGCAGCAAACCCACCAGGCGATGAAGCTGGATATCGACAGCCTGAGCGTGAAGAACGCCCGCATCGATTACGCCGACGCCCAGAGCGGCAAGAACTACAGCGTCGAAGGCATCGAGCTGACCACCGGCGCGATTCGCGAGGGCAGTAACATCCCGGTGAAGCTCAGCGCCTACCTGGGCACCAACCAGCCGGTGATCCGCGCGCGCACCGAGCTGACCGGCAACCTGCGCTTCGACCGCGCGCTCAAGCGCTACCAACTCGAAGACGCCAAGCTGTCCGGCGAAGTTTCCGGCGATCCCTTCCACGGCAAGACCGCCAACTACAGTGCCCAGGGCCAGCTGGTACTCGACCAGGCAGCCCAGGTCGCCGAATGGAACGGCCTGAAGGTCACCATCAACCAGTTGCGCGCCCTGGGCGAACTGAAGGCCCGCGAACTGGATAAAGAGCCCAAGTTCGACGGCGGCCTGTCGCTGGCCCCGTTCGACCTGCGCGAATTCCTCGAAGGCATCGGCCAGACCCTGCCGGAAATGGCCGACGCCACCACTCTGACCAAGCTGGAACTGGCCACCCGCTTCAGCGGCACCCGCAACAGTCTGGCCCTGAATGACATCAAGCTGAAGCTGGACGACAGCGCCTTCAGCGGGAACCTCGGCATCGCCGACTTCGGCAAGCAGGCGATCCGCGCCCAGCTGTCCGGCGACAAGCTGAACCTCGACCGCTACCTGCCAGCCAAGGTCAAGAAAGCCCAGGAAGCCACTAACAGCGCGCGCAAGGCCGAAGTCGACGCCACCGCGCAGAGCGCCATCAAGGGCGATACCCCGCTGCCCAGCCAGCCGACCCAGCAGGCCTGGAGCGACGCACCGCTGTTGCCCATCGCCCGCCTGCGCACGCTGGACCTGGACGCAGGCCTGAGCCTCGGCCAACTGACCCTGGACAAGTTGCCCATCGACAACGCCGTGCTCAAGCTGCGCGGCCAGGGCGGCCTGCTCAACCTCGACGACCTGCGCGGCGAGCTCTACGACGGCAAGTTCAACGCCACCGCCACCCTCGACGTGCGCCAGGACGTCCCGACCCTGAAGGCGAAGAAACACATCGCCGACGTCCCGGTTGAGCGCATGCTCGAATCCCAGGGCCAGAAGCCGCCGGTGAAGGGCCTGCTGGACCTGGACGCCGACATCACCACCCAGGGCAACAGTCAAAAGGCCTGGATCGACAACCTCAACGGTACCGCGCACTTCGTCCTGACCCAGGGCGTGCTGCTCAACGCCAACCTCGAACAGCAGCTGTGCCAGGGCATCGCCACGCTCAACCGCAAGTCGCTGACTGGCGAGCATGGCGGCAAGGACACGCCCTTCCGCGAGTTGCAGGGCAACCTGGTGTTCAGGAATGGCGTGGCCAGCAACCCCGACCTCAAGGCCAGCATCCCCGGTCTGACCGTCAAGGCCGACGGCGACCTCGACCTGCGCGTGCTGGGCATGGACTACCGCGTCGGCGTCACCATCGAAGGCGACAAGAGCGACATGCCCGACCCCGCCTGCGAAGTGAACAAGCGCTATGTCGGCATCGAATGGCCGCTGCGCTGCCGCGGCCCGCTGGAACTGGGCGCCAAGGCCTGCCGCCTGGACAAGGACGGCATCGGCAAGATCGCCGCACGGTTGGCCGGGGACCGGCTGAACCAGAAAATTGAAGAGAAGCTCGGCGACAAGGTCAGTCCCGAACTCAAAGACGCACTCAAAGGGCTGTTCAAGAAGTGACACCGCAACGCTTCAATCAGGCCGTGCTCGACTGGTTCGACACGCACGGCCGCCATGACCTGCCCTGGCAGCAGAACATCACGCCCTACCGGGTGTGGGTCTCGGAAATCATGCTGCAGCAGACCCAGGTCAGCACCGTGATGGGCTACTACGACCGCTTCATGACGGCTCTGCCGACGGTGGCGGACCTGGCCAACGCGCCGGAAGACGAGGTGCTGCATCTGTGGACGGGACTGGGCTACTACACACGCGCCCGCAACTTGCACAAGACCGCCAAGACGGTGATGGAGCAGCATGGAGGGGAATTCCCCCGCGACGTCGAGCGGCTCGCCGAGCTGCCCGGCATCGGCCGCTCCACCGCCGGTGCCATCGCCAGTATTTCCATGGGCCTGCGCGCGCCGATCCTCGACGGCAACGTCAAGCGTGTCCTTGCGCGCTATCTCGCCTGCGACGGCTACCCGGGCGAGCCGAAGGTAGCCAGGCAGCTGTGGGACGCCGCCGAGCGCTTCACACCCCAGAAGCGGGTCAACCACTACACCCAGGCGATGATGGACCTGGGCGCCACCCTCTGCACCCGCAGCAAACCGAGCTGCCTGCTCTGCCCGCTGCGCGAGGGATGCCGCGCGCACTTCCTCGGCCGCGAGACCGACTTCCCGGTGTCCAAGCCGCGCAAGGCGCTGCCGCAGAAACGCACGCTGATGCCGATCCTGGCCAACCGCGAGGGCGACATCCTGCTCTATCGGCGCCCATCGACCGGCCTCTGGGGCGGGCTGTGGAGCTTCCCCGAACTCGACGACCTGGCCGCCCTCGACCCACTGGCCCAGCGCCACGCCCTGCGCCTGGGCGAGCGCCGCGAGCTGCCTGGCCTGACCCATACCTTCAGCCACTTCCAGCTGGCCATCGAGCCCTGGCTGGTGCGCGTCGAGGACGCAGCCCCCGCCGTGGCCGAGGCCGACTGGCTCTGGTATAACCTCGCCACCCCGCCGCGGCTCGGCCTTGCCGCCCCGGTGAAGAAGCTGCTCAAACGAGCCGCCGACGTGTTGAACGCAGGAGAAATGTCATGACCCGACTGGTGATGTGCCGCAAATACAAAGAAGAGCTGCCCGGCCTCGATCGCGCGCCCTATCCCGGAGCCAAGGGCCAGGACATCTACGAGCACGTCTCGAAGAAAGCCTGGGACGAATGGCAGAAGCACCAGACCATGCTGATCAACGAGCGTCGCCTGAACATGATGAATGCCGAGGATCGCAAGTTCCTCACTGCCGAGATGGACAAGTTCCTGTCTGGCGAGGAATACGCGCAGGCCGAGGGCTACGTCCCGCCCAGCGCGTAAGCTTCGGTATTATTTGAAAAATTTTTTCGCGGCACGCTTGACACCCCTTCCGAAAACCCTTTTAATGCGCGCCACGTTGCCCAGGTAGCTCAGTTGGTAGAGCAGGGGATTGAAAATCCCCGTGTCGGCGGTTCGATTCCGTCCCTGGGCACCAAGCCTTCCGAAAAGCCCCTGAAATCGCGAGATTTCAGGGGCTTTTTCATTCCGCTCCGCACAAGTCACTCCCCTGCCCCCGCACGCTCCGACGATTCGTATCGAATGTTTGCCTGACTTCAGTGTCTACTGGCACATAGCACACCGATCTTTCAGAATCATGACCATCCGGACGATTTCCACACGTCAGTGGGATACCCTCCGGGATTCGATGTTTCGTAGCGGAGTCACTGTGCGCAAACTCATAAGCTGGTGGAATTCCCGGGGCAACCTGGTTTCCCTGTCTGCCCTCTTCCTGCTGGTGCCGCTGATCGGCCGCTACAGTCTTGGCTGGGGCTCCCCGTTGGGCTACCTGTCGGACCTGGCACTCGGCACCCTGCTGGTCGTCGCACTGCACAACCGACGCCTGTTCATCGCCATTCCGGTCATGCTGGTCTGGGCGCTGTCGGTGATCGGTACTGCCGAACTGGTCAGCGCCGTGGGTCGCATGCCCGCGCCGGAAGACCTGCACTTCCTCGCCGACCCGGCCTTCGTCGCCAACTCCACCGAAGGCGGCGGCCTCAACCATCTGCACCTGGCCATCCTGATCGGCGCCGGCATCCTGCTCTGTGCGCTGCTCTGGCGCCGCCGCGAAAAGCCGCTGCCGCGTTACGTCTATGCCGTACCGGCCGTGCTGCTGGCCGCTCACGCTGGCGTTCAGTACTTCCAGCCCAGCGATGCAGAGATGTGGAAGCAGTTCAACCTGCCGCACCAACTGGTCTCCCGCGCCGTCACCAGCGGCGAGATGGCCTACCAGGACTGGCGCGACCGCGACCAGCCGGAAGTGCGCCCGGATGTCACCGGCCTGACCCAGCACGACCTGAGCGGCACCTCGCTGCTCGCAGGCCGCGGCCAGGCGAAGAACGTGCTGATCATCGCCATGGAAGGAATCCCCGGCGCCTACGTCGCCACCAACCGTGCCGCCCTGAGCAGCAGCTACGAAGAATCGATGATGCCGCGTCTGAGCACCTGGGCCGAGCGCGCCATGACCACCCCGGACTACGTGGTGCACAGCCACCAGACCATCCGCGGCCTCTACGCCATGCTCTGCGGCGACTACAGCAAGCTGGACAACGGCACACCCAAGGGCGTCGAACTGCTGGGCAACCCGACCCGCGCCGCCGAATGCCTGCCGGCACAGATGCACCAGGCTGGCTTCAGCACCCATTTCCTGCAGGGCGCCGGGCTGCGCTTCATGGCCAAGGACAAGGTCATGCCGGCCATGGGCTTCGACAAGACCCTGGGCCGTGACTGGTTCAAGAAGAAGCCCTACCTGGAATTCGCCTGGGGCATGGACGACAAGGCCTTCTTCGAAGGAGCGCTGGACTACGTCGGCCAATTGCGCCAGAAGAAACAGCCGTGGATGCTCACCCTGCTCACCGTCGGCACCCACCAGCCCTATTCGGCCACGCCGGAATACCTGGCCAAGTATCCGACGCCGCGCCAGGCAGCGGTCGCCTACCTGGACGACGCCGTCGATGCGTTCCTCAAGGGACTGGAAGAGAAAGGCGTGCTCAAGGACACCCTGGTCATCGTCACCTCCGACGAATCCCACGGCATCGACAACGTGCGCCTTGCCTCGGCCTGGGGCCTGAACCTGATCCTTGCACCGGAACAGGCCGCGCTGCCGCCGGTGAAGGCCGGCGTCTACGGCCACGTCGACCTGGAATCTTCAGTGCTCGACTACTTCGCCATCAAGGCGCCGCAGGATATCGCCGGCCGCTCGCTGTTCCGCGAATACACCAGCGGCCGCGAGATGGTGTCCTTCACCAACGGCATGCAGCGGTATCACGACGGCAAGGGCAACTTCACCGAGTGCGACTTCCAGCAGGTCTGCCGGCGCTACCAGAGTGACGGCTTCATCGCCGACAGCGCCAAGTTCGTCGGGCGCTTCAGCGGTCGCGATGCCCGCCTGATGACCGCCCGCGCGGACATTCTCGATCAGTCGGTGACCAGGGCGCAGTCGGCCCGCGAATACCAGTTCGCGACCAAGGAGCGAATTCGCCTGAAGCCGCAGATCGACAACGAATACACCGACAACCTGATCGGCGCGCAGTACCTGGAGTTCCCGGCCAACACCCACACCACAGTGCGCCTGAAGATCCGCGCGATCCAGATGGACGCCAATGGGGCGAAAGTGACGCTCAAGACGCGCTCGTTCGAAAAGCCGGTGCCCATCGAGATGCCGGAATTCCCGTTGGTCAAACGCAACCAGCCGCTGGAAGTGACCTTCGGCTTCGACAACGAGGAAGCGCGCAAGGCGTTCTCCTTCCACTTGCTCGCCGAAGGCAAAGGCGTCATCGAAATCACCGATTTCCACGTGCTGACCCAGCCGCGCAAATCGACGATCAACGCTACTGAAGGCGGCGGTACCGGCCTGGCCGACGCCAATCGGCCGCTGACGATTCCGCGCCTGTCCGGCCACCCGAACCTCATGGCCAGCCAGCCGCCGGAATCCCAGGACGACATCACGCCCGCCGAAGCGCTGGAAGATCCCAACCCGCAACTACGGCAGATGATGCAGTAACCCCACCGGCGGCCCCAGGGCCGCCGGACTTTTACCGGCCGGTCTAAACTGGCACTATCCCGCCCCCGCGCCATCGGCCGACGCCCTCGTCCGGCGCAGCTAGTTCACCCCAGGCGACAACGCCGAGCGGCAATGCGACAACTTGCCACTACAGCCGACGACCGCGGCAGATGGGCGCTTGGCGCACTCCAGAGTGCGTGTTAGGTTGCCCCTCGCCAGGATGGCCCCGATTCTGCAGTGACCTGCTGCAAAGCGTCCGAATAACAATAGAGGAGCCCCCTATGGCCACGGCCATACCCGCACTGGAAATCCGTAACCTGCACAAGCGTTACGGTGACCTGGAAGTGCTAAAAGGCATTTCCCTGACCGCCCGCGACGGCGATGTGATTTCCATTCTCGGCTCCTCCGGTTCCGGTAAATCCACGTTCCTGCGCTGCATCAACCTGCTGGAGAACCCGCACCAGGGCCAGATCCTGGTCGCCGGTGAAGAACTCAAGCTGAAGAAGACCAAGGACGGCTCACTGGTCGCCTCGGACAACAAGCAGATCAACCGTCTGCGCAGCGAACTGGGATTCGTGTTCCAGAACTTCAACCTCTGGCCGCACATGAGCATCCTCGACAACATCATCGAGGCGCCGCGCCGTGTTCTGGGCAAGACCCGCGCCGAAGCCACCGAGATTGCCGAGGCCCTGCTGGCCAAGGTCGGCATCTCCGACAAGCGCCACAGCTTCCCCGCGCAGCTTTCCGGTGGCCAGCAACAACGCGCCGCCATCGCTCGCACCCTGGCGATGCAGCCCAAGGTCATCCTATTCGACGAGCCGACTTCGGCACTGGACCCGGAAATGGTCCAGGAAGTGCTTAATGTTATCCGCGCGCTCGCCGATGAGGGTCGCACCATGCTGCTGGTGACCCATGAAATGAACTTTGCCCGCCAGGTTTCCAGCGAGGTGGTGTTCCTCCACCAAGGCCTGGTAGAAGAACAGGGACCGCCGCAGCAGGTATTTGACAACCCGCAATCGGCACGCTGTAAACAATTCATGTCCAGCCACCGCTAACGGAGCATCACTGCATGAACAACTATAAGAAGATCGTTCTGGCTATCGCGGCCACCTTCGCACTGGGGAGCCAGGCCATCGCCGCAGATAAACTGCGCATCGGTACCGAAGGCGCCTACCCGCCCTTCAACGGCATCGACGCCAGCGGCCAGGTCGTCGGTTTCGACATCGAGATCGGCAGGGCGCTGTGCGCCAAGATGAAGACCGAATGCGACGTCGTCACCTCCGACTGGGACGGCATCATCCCGGCGCTGAACGCCAAGAAGTTCGACTTCATCGTCGCTTCCATGTCGATCACCGACGAGCGCAAGCAGGCCGTTGATTTCACCAACGCCTACTACACCAACAAGCTGCAGTTCGTGGCGCCGAAGTCGACCGACTTCAAGACCGACAAGAGCTACCTCAAGGGCAAGGTGATCGGTGCGCAGCGCGCGACCATCGCCGGCACCTGGCTTGAAGACAACATGGCTGACACCGTCACCATCAAGCTGTACGACACCCAGGAAAACGCCTACCTCGACCTGTCCTCGGGCCGCCTCGACGGCGTGCTGGCCGACAAGTTCGTGCAGTACGACTGGCTCAAGAGCGATGCCGGCAAGGACTTCGAGTTCAAGGGCGAACCGGTGTTCGACAACGACAAGATCGGCATCGCCGTGCGCAAGGGCGACCCGCTGCGTGACAAGCTGAATGCCGCTCTGAAGGAAATCGTCGACGACGGTACCTATAAGAAGATCAACGACAAGTACTTCCCCTTCAGCATCTACTGATGCATGTGCCGCGCCGCCCCTCGCCGGGCGGCGCGCGCCTTCAGGCGTGACTCCCCATGATTTTCGACCTGCACGGCTTTGGCGATCAGTTGATCGCCGGCACCTGGATGACGCTCAAGCTTTCGCTCGCCGCAGTCTGCGTGGGACTGGTCCTCGGCCTGCTCGGCGCCATCGCCAAGACCTCGAAGAACACTTTCCTGCGCATGCTCGGCGGCTTCTACACCACCGTAGTGCGCGGCGTACCCGAGACGCTCTGGGTACTGATGATCTATTTCGGCACCGTGGCCGGCCTGAACGCCATCGGTGACCTCTTCGGCCACCCTGAGTTCGCGCTCTCCCCATTCGCCGCAGGTACCTGCGCGCTGGGACTGTGCTTCGGCGCCTACGCCACCGAAGTCTTCCGCGGCGCGCTGCTGGCGATTCCCAAAGGCCACCGCGAAGCCGGCCAGGCGCTGGGCCTCTCGGCTCCGCGCATCTTCTGGCGCATCGTGCTGCCGCAGGTATGGCGCGTGGCGCTGCCGGGCCTGGGCAACCTCTATCTGATTCTTCTGAAGGACACCGCCCTGGTCTCGCTGATCACCCTCGACGAGATCATGCGCAAGGCCCAGGTCGCCTCCAACGCGACCAAGGAACCCTTCACCTTCTACATGACCGCGGCCTTCATCTACCTGGGCCTGACCGTCTTCATCATGGCCGCCCTGCACTTCCTCGAGCGTCGCGCCGGCCGTGGCTTCGTGAGGAACGAGCTATGACCGATCTCGAGCTGATCCTCAAATGGCTGCCGAAGATGTTCCAGGGCGCCACCCTGACGCTGGAGCTGCTGGCCATCGCCGTGGTCGCCGGCCTGTGCCTGGCCGTACCGCTGGGCATCGCCCGCGCCTCGCGACACTGGTACGTGCGCGCGGTGCCCTACACCTACATCTTCTTCTTCCGCGGCACGCCACTGCTGCTGCAGCTGTTCATCGTCTACTACGGCTTCGCCCAGTTCGAGAGCGTGCGCAAGGGGCCGCTCTGGCCATACCTGCGCGACCCGTACTGGTGCGCCCTGCTGACCATGACGCTGCACACCGCGGCCTACATCGCCGAGATCCTGCGCGGCGCCATCCACGCCATCCCGGTGGGTGAAGTGGAAGCCGCTCGCGCGCTGGGCATGTCCCGTCGCCAGGCGCTGTTCCATATCATCCTGCCGCGCGCCGCGCGCATCGCCATGCCGGCCTACAGCAACGAGGTAATCCTCATGCTCAAGGCCAGCGCCGTGGTGTACACCGTGACCCTGTTCGACATCATGGGTATGACCCGCACCATCATCGCGCGCACCTACGAGGCCATGCTGTTCTTCTGCCTCGCCGGCCTGTTCTACCTGGTCATCACGCTGCTGCTGACGCGCATCTTCCGCCTGCTGGAACACTGGCTGAAGGTGGACTCCATGCAGGGCCGCTGACCGGCGCACCGTTCGCCCACGGGGTCGCTATAATGCGCGCCCCGTGGTTTGCCCCCGCTTCGCACCGTGCTCCTGAACGATACTCCCCTCACCGGCTCCGACCTGCTCCAGCGCTTCCAGGCACTGGATCGCTTCCTGCTGGACCATCAGGTGCTGTGGCGGCCGAAACCTTTTACGGTGCTGGAACTGCCCTGGGAGCACGACCATCCCGAACTGGCCGCCTGGCTGCGTAGTCGCAGCCTCGATGACGCCGAATCGGTGCACAACTCGCCCGAGCAGCTCGACGCTCCCGCCCCCTTCCCTGCATTGGCCGCTACCGCCGCGCAGCTGTCCGTCGTCGGCGAACTCCCGGCCACGCCGCTGGGCAAGTTGCCGAACCAGCTGACCGTCGACGTTCCCGGCCGCAAGTGGCAACAGATCGAAGCCTTCGCCAGCCGCCTGGATTTCGCCGAAACACCGCAGCAATGGCTCGACTGGTGCGCCGGCAAAGGCCATCTGGGGCGTCTACTGGCACGCAACGGAAAACCGCTGCTGAGCCTGGAATACGACCCTGCCCTGGTGGAAGACGGTCAGCGCCTGAGCGACCGGCTTCAGCTTCACGCCCGGCATCACCAGCAGGACGTACTCGCACCGGACGTCCGCGAGCACCTGCAGGCCGAGCACACTGCCGTCGCCCTGCACGCCTGCGGCAACCTGCACGTACGCCTGCTGCAACTTGCCAGCGCCCAAGCCTGCCGCCAGCTCGCCGTGGCGCCCTGCTGCTATAACCGTATCGACAGCGAGCATTACGAACCGCTCTCGCACGCCGCGCAAAGCTCCACCCTGCAACTCTCGCGGGACGACCTGCGCCTGCCGCTCGCGGAAACCGTCACCGCCGGCGCCCGCGTACGCCGCCAGCGCGACGGCTCGATGGCGCGGCGGCTGGCTTTCGATTTGCTGCAACGGGAAGTCCGCGGCAGCAATGACTACCTGTCCACTCCCTCCGTGCCGCCAACTTGGCTGGACAAGCCCTTCGCCGACTATTGCCGAGACCTGGCCGCGCTCAGGGGACTCGACCTGCCCACTGGCACCAACTGGCAGGAGCTGGAGGCCAAAGGCTGGCAACGCCTGGCCCAGGTTCGCAACCTGGAACTGGTGCGCGGACTGTTCCGCCGCCCCATGGAGGTGTGGCTGGTGCTCGACCGGGCCTTATTCCTCCAGGAGCGGGGCTATCGCGCCACCCTAGGCGCCTTCTGCGCCACCCGGATGTCCCCGCGCAACCTGCTATTGCTGGCCGAGCGCATCTGAGACGGGCGTTCCAGAGCTTCACCCACAGACCCTGTGGATAACTCTGTTCGTAACCTTGGAAAAACCTCCCCTTCCTTACCGCCCAGACCGCCTCGCTGCGATCTGGTCATTTTCTGTACAAACAAATTAAATCTATTAAAAACAGTCGGTTACGAGACTTCGTGATTGCTTTCACATCTCATATGCAATTTGTGCCCTAAAGCCCTCCTCCTTGTGCATAAAGGCCGCCTGCGGTGTAGGAAATCAGCTATTTCTGTTGCCAATCCCGTCCCAATGACGCTTCGTCGAACTGATTGTTGCGCAATCGCGACAATCGAATCTTGTCAATTGCTGCCTAGGCAGTATCATTTTGAAACATTTCACTGCCTAAGCAGCTTTCTGTTTTGACATGAATCACTACGACGTCGCGGATTTTCCATTCAAAGGCTCCATTGGCCAGTTGCTGGGTGCCACCGCCATCCTCAAGGATCGCCTGCTGGACAAGCATCTGGGACACCTGGACATCACCGCCGCGCAATTCAAGGTGTTGTTCTTCATCGGCCATGACCGAGCCAACACTCCGGCCGAGCTGTGCCGCGAACTTTCCATCGACAGCGGATCCATGACCCGCATGCTCGACCGCCTCGCGCGCAAGGACCTGCTGCTCCGCGAGCCCTGCCAGAACGACCGCCGCAGTGTGCGCCTGAGCCTGAGCCCCGCCGGACAGGCCGTGAATGACGAAGCCCCGAGCATCGCCGCCGCCGCCATGAACGAGCTGGTCGGCGGCCTCTCTCGCGATGAACTGCAGACCCTCACCGGCCTGCTCGACAAGATCCTGCGCGCCCACGGCGCCGCGGCCCATTGCGCGGCGCAGGAGAAATGAACATGAACCACCTCCGCATCGCCCTGCTGCCGGCCGCCGTACTCGCCGCCGTGCTGGGCTTGTCCGGCTGCGTCAGCTACAAGGGCCTGGACACCAGCGGCAAGGCCGTCGCCCCCACCAGCCTGAAGACTGGCGTCAGCCTCGATGGCACTCCGCTGTCCCCCGCGGCCTGGCCCAGCGAACACTGGTGGACCAGCCTGGGCGACCCGCAGCTGGACAGCCTGATCGGCGAGGCTCTGCGCGGTACGCCCGACCTGGATATCGCCAGTGCCCGTGCCCGCCAGGCCATTGCCGCCGCGCAAGCGCAGGACGCCGCGCGCATGCCCAGCGTGAAAGGCACCGCCAGCTACGCCGGCATCCGCGCACCGGAAAGCGTGATTCCTGCGCCCATGGGCGGTCGCTACTCGGCGGTGAAATACCTGTCGCTCAGCTTCAGCTACGACCTCGATCTCTGGGGCGGCCAGCGCGACGCCTGGGAGGCCGCCCTCGGCCAGGCCAACGCCGCCGAAGTCGACCGCCAGGCCGCCTCGATCACGCTCTCCGCCAATGTCGCCCGCGCCTACAGCGACCTGGCCCACGCCTTCGTCGCCCGCGACCTGGCCAAAGACGAACTGGACCGCTCGCAGCACCTCTTCCAACTCAGCCAGAAGCGCATGGACGCAGGCCTGGACAGCAAGGTCCAGCTGCAGCAGACGCAGTCCCAGGTCGCCAGTGCCAAGCAGCAGCTGGCCGCCGCAGAACAGGAGATTGCCAGCGACCGCATCGCCCTCGCCGTCCTGCTCGGCCAGGGCCCTGACCGTGGCCAGGACCTGCAGCGCCCGCAGGTGCTCAAGCCCGGTGCGCTTAGCCTGCCATCGAACCTGCCGGCCGAGCTGCTGGGTCGTCGCCCGGACATCGTCGCCGCACGCTGGCGGGTCGAAGCCGCCTCGAAAAGCATCGACTCGGCGAAGACCGAGTTCTATCCCAACGTGAACCTGGGTGCGATGGCCGGCCTGGCCGCTCTGCACACCAGCGACGTGCTTAAAGCGCCCAGCCGGTTCTTCCAGATCGCCCCGGCGATCTCCCTGCCGATCTTCGACGGTGGCCGCCTGCGCGCCAACCTGGCCGGGAAGGACGCCGACTACGACCTGGCCGTCGCCCAGTACAACAAGACCCTGGTCAACGCCCTCGGCGAAGTCACCGACGACCTCGGCAAGCTGCGCTCGCTGGAGCAGCAGATCGACGACCAGCGCGAAGCCCGCGACATCGCCAAATCCAACTTCAACCTGGCCATGCGCCGCTACGGCGAAGGCGTCGGCAACTACCTCGACGCCCTCAGCGTGCAGCAACAGTTGCTCCTCTCCGAGCGCCAACTGGCCAGTCTGGACGCCCAGCGCATCGATCTCTCGGTGCAACTGGTCCAGGCCCTGGGCGGTGGCTACCAGCCCGATACCACTTCCGCTCCCGCCCCGTTCGCCCAGGCGAACGCGGCCGCCGCGCACTGAACGAGGCACCCGACATGAGCACCGCCACTCAAGAAACCCCGAACGGCAACCCCAAGCGCAAGCGCTGGCTGCTGATCCTGCTCGCCGTCGTCATCCTCGCCGGCCTCGCCAGCGTCGTCTGGGAACTCCTCTACGGCCGCTGGCACGAGGACACCGACGACGCCTACGTGAACGGCAACGTCGTGCAGATAACCCCGCAGATCACCGGCACCGTGGTCAGCATCGGCGCCGATGACGGCGATCTGGTGCGCAAGGGCCAGGTGCTGGTGAAGTTCGACCCCAGTGATGCCGACATCGCCCTGCAGCAGGCCGAAGCCAACCTCGCGCGCACCGTGCGCCAGGTGCGCGGGCTGTTCAGCAATGTCGACGGCTACAGGGCCGACGTGGCCGCGAAGAAAGTCGCCCTGGCCAAGGCCGAGGCCGACTTCAAGCGCCGGCAGAACCTCGCCAACGACGGCGCCATCTCCCAGGAAGAGCTGGCCCACGCCCGCGACGCACTGGACACCGCGCGCAGCTCGCTGACCAGCTCCGAGCAGCAACTGGACACCAACCGCGCGCTGGTGGACGACACCGTGATCGCCTCGCACCCGGACGTCAAAGCCGCTGCCGCCAAGCTGCGCCAGGCCTACCTGGACGACGCCCGCGCGGTGATCATCGCGCCGGTCACCGGCTACGTCGCCAAGCGCACCGTGCAAGTCGGCCAGCGCGTGCAGCCGGGCGCTGCGCTGATGGCAGTGATCCCCCTGGACCAGGTGTGGATCGACGCCAACTTCAAGGAAACCCAGCTCAAGCACATGCGCATCGGCCAGCCGGTGGAGATCCGCTCCGATCTCTATGGCAGCGAAGTGAAGTACTCCGGCACCGTCGACAGCCTCGGCGTCGGCACCGGCAGCGCCTTCTCCCTGCTGCCGGCACAGAACGCGACCGGCAACTGGATCAAGATCGTCCAGCGCGTGCCGGTGCGCATCCGCATCAACCCCGAGGAACTGGCGAAGAATCCGCTGCGCATCGGCCTGTCCATGGACGTCAACGTCAGCCTGCACGACCAGAGCGGCCCCGCCCTCGCCCAGCAATCGCCGCACGAGGCGGTGTTCTCCACCGACGTGTACCAGGAGCAACTGGCCTCAGCCGACCAGCTGATCGAGAAGCTGATCCAGGCCAACCTGGCCGACGCCAACCACAGCACCGCGCAGCGCTGATCCGACTACCGTCATGAGCCAGCCCAACAGCAGCAGTTTCAGCCCCCCCAGCCTGGTCATGGCCACCATCGGCCTGTCGCTGGCGACCTTCATGCAGGTGCTCGACACCACCATCGCCAACGTCGCTCTGCCGACCATCTCCGGCAACCTCGGGGTGAGCTCCGAGCAGGGCACCTGGGTCATCACGTCCTTCGCGGTGAGCAACGCCATTGCCCTGCCGCTCACCGGCTGGCTGGGCCGTAAGGTCGGTGAGGTGCGGCTGTTCATTGCTGCCACCCTGCTCTTCGTGGTCGCCTCGTTCCTCTGCGGCGTCGCCCAGCAGATGGGCATGCTGGTGGGCTTCCGCGCCATCCAGGGCTTCGTCGCCGGGCCGCTCTACCCGATCACCCAGACCCTGCTGATCTCCATCTATCCCCCGGCGAAAAGGGGGATGGCACTGGCACTGCTAGCGATGGTGACGGTGGTCGCGCCCATCGCCGGGCCCATCCTCGGCGGCTGGATCACCGACAGCTACAGCTGGCCGTGGATCTTCTTCATCAACGTACCCATCGGCCTGTTCGCCGCCATGGTCGTCTACCAGCAACTGCGCGCCCGCCCAGTTGTGATCAAGCATGCGCCCATGGACTACATGGGCCTGGCGATGCTGGTGATCGGCGTCGGCGCCCTGCAGATCGTGCTCGACAAGGGCAACGACCTGGACTGGTTCGAGTCCGGCTTCATCATCGGCGGCACGGTCATCGCGGTGATCGCCCTGGCGGTCTTCATCATCTGGGAACTGACCGACAAGCACCCGATCGTCAACCTGCGACTGTTCGTGCATCGCAACTTCACGGTGGGAACCCTGGCATTGGTCGGCGGCTACGCCGGCTTCTTCGGCATGAACCTGCTGCTGCCGCAGTGGCTGCAGACCCAGATGGGCTACACCGCGACCTGGGCGGGCCTGGCAGCCGCACCGATTGGCATCCTGCCCGTATTCCTCTCGCCGCTGGTCGGCCGCTACGCAAACAACTTCGACCTGCGTCTGCTGGCGGGGCTGGCGTTCCTGGCAATGGCGGCGACCTGCTTCATGCGCGCCGAATTCACCACCGAAGTCGACTATATGCACATTGCCCTGGTGCAGATGTTCATGGGACTCGGCGTGGCGTTCTTCTTCATGCCGATCCTGAGCATCCTGCTCTCCGATCTGCCGCCCGACCAGATCGCCGACGGCTCCGGCCTGGCGACCTTCCTGCGGACCCTGGCCGGCAGCTTCGCCGCCTCCCTGACCACCTGGATCTGGAACCGCCGCGCGACCATGCACCACGCCTACCTGACCGAGAACCTCAGCCAGTACGACCCGGCCACCCGCGCTACCGTCGAACAACTCGGCGGCTCCGGCCAGCACAGCGCGGCGCTGCTGGAACGCATGGTGGAGAGCCAGGCCTACATGATCAGCACCATCGACTATTTCACCCTACTCGGCTGGCTGTTCCTCGCCATGCTGGTGGTCATTTGCCTGGCCAAGCCGCCCTTCGGCGCCAAGCCCGGCGCTGCAGCCGCCGGAGGACACTGACCAAAACTGCGGATCATTCTGACAAATCAGTGGTTTACACCAAGGGCGGCATAGCTATAATGGCCGCCCTCCTTGCCGGTATAGCTCAGCTGGTAGAGCAACTGACTTGTAATCAGTAGGTCCCGGGTTCGACTCCTGGTGCCGGCACCATCAAATACAAACACTTAGGCCCGCCTCACAACGGGCCTTTTTCGTTTCCGCCTCAGACCCTGAGCAATATTAATTCGCCATACCTTACATGGAGCGGGAATTTCCCCTACGCTTCAAGGGAACGCATGGCTTTGCCGAATGTCGAAGCGAGCTCACGCGGCACCCCAATTGATTCCTAGTCGACACTATGAGTCTCACGCCTCATTGTGTATCTTTCGCAGCGCCTGAGATTCGGGGAATGCGATCCGTCGAGCAGCTGAATCTTGCAAGCACGCTGCTTAGGACGAAATTTTCAAAGGACACGATCGATGCTGATCCCTGTGATCATATGCGGCGGCGCTGGCAGCCGGCTTTGGCCAGTTTCCCGGGAGGCTCATCCAAAGCCTTTCATGGCACTGCCCGATGGGCAAAACCTGCTGCAGAAGACCCTGCTTCGAGCGGCGGGCCTGGATGGCGTGACTGAGGTCATGACCGTCACCAACCGCGAATTGTTCTTCAAGACCGAAGACGAGTATCGAAAACTCGACACCAAGGCCAATTGCCTCAGTTATGTGCTGGAGCCTTTTGGCCGGAACACGGCGGCGGCGGTCATTTCTGCGGCCCTGCAACTGGAGCAGACTCACGGCCCTGATGTCGTGATGCTCGTGCTTCCCGCCGACCACCTGATCCAACGCACGGATGCCTTCGCCGACGCTGTGGTACGAGCCTCAAAGCTTGCGTCTCAAGGCTGGCTGGTTACTTTCGGAATCCAGCCGCAGTATCCGGAGACCGGCTTCGGCTACATCGAATGCGACAGCGCTGCACTCGACGGCGGCCTGCAAGTCAAGCGCTTCGTGGAGAAACCTACCCAGGAGAGGGCCGAAGAATATCTCGCGGCTGGAAACTACTTCTGGAACTCTGGGATGTTCTGCTTCCGGGTCGGCACCGTAATTGCCGAAATGAAGGCGCATGCCCCCGAAATTCACGACTCCGTCGCTCGGACCATTGCAGATTCGCGCCTCTCGGCGGGCGAGGACCACCGCTGCCTGACCCTGGATTCGCAGGCGTTCGGGAAGGTTCCAGATATATCGATCGACTATGCATTGATGGAGCGTTCGCTCAAGGTCGCCACGGTACCCTGTGATCTTGGCTGGAGCGACATTGGCTCGTGGAACGCGCTCAGCGAGCTGACCCCCGAGAATGAAGATGGCAACCGTCTCGAGGGCGAGGTACTGGTACATTGTGCGAACGACAACTATGTGCACAGCCCCGAGCGCCTTGCTGCCCTAGTTGGCGTCCAGAACCTGATCGTGGTCGACACGCCCGATGCCCTACTCATCGCCCACAAGGATCACACCCAGGACGTAAAGCAGATCGTCGCCCAGCTAAAGAAGAACGGGCACAGCACCCGCCTGCTGCACCGCACCGTTCATCGCCCTTGGGGTACTTACACCACTCTCGAGGAAGGCCACCGCTTCAAGATCAAGCGTATCGTGGTGAAGCCGGGGGCATCGCTTTCCCTGCAGCTGCACCACCATCGAAGCGAGCACTGGATTGTCGTCACCGGCATGGCAAAAGTCGTCAATGGTGAAAGGACCATGCTTTTGAATAGCAACGAGTCGACGTTCATCCCGGCAGGCCATCAGCATCGCCTGGAGAACCCGGGAGTCATCGATCTGGTTCTCATCGAAGTCCAAAGCGGCGACTATCTGGGCGAGGACGATATTGTCCGTCTCAGCGACAAGTACGGGCGCATCGATGTCTGAAGCTTCCAGCAACTCGACGCGATTCAGCATTGTCATACCCACGTACAATTCGGCACCGACACTGGCTCGAACGCTGGAGTCTGTACGCGAGCAAGGCTGGCCTGATGTCGAGGTGCTGATCATCGACGGCGCCTCCAAGGATCAAACCCTGGAGGTGGCCCGATCCTTTTCGGGTCTCGCACTCAAGCTAGTCAGCGAGCCCGACAAGGGTATTTACGACGCGATCAACAAGGGGGTCGCGCTGGCTACCGGTGACCTGATCTGCGTCATCGGTTCAGATGACCGACTGGCCGAAGGCGCCCTGAAAGCCGTCCATGAAGCCTGGGCCCACGCGGGTACTGACATCGTCGCCGGCAAGGCACTGCTGGAAGCGCCGGACGGGAGCGCCAGCCTTCGCGTCGACGAAGCATATGGCCCGGGCGCCCTGGTAAGCGGTATTCCGTTCTGCCACAACAGCATGTACGTGACGCCCGAAGCCTACCGGAAAGTTGGACAGTACAATCTGGGCCACAAGATCTGCGCGGACGCCGAATGGGTACACCGCTCCATTCGAGCCGGCTGCACCTGCGCGCGAGTCGAGCTACCGCTGGTCCACTTCAGCCTGAGCGGCACCTCATCGACCAACGAGGAACTCATCATGGCCGAGACCTATGCCGTGGTGGCGGGCAACTTCCCCGGGACCAGCACTCAGGATGCCGAAATCCTCTTCAAGGCTGTTCGTCGGTGGACTGACGACAGTCAGGTATCTGAGGTCCTTAGCCGGTATCCTGCGGACACCTTGCTGGCCGAAGCCGTTGCGGCTGGCCTTCACCCAACCTCGAGCGCTGCAGCCACCCCGCCTGTCAATGCACAGCGCCTGAGCAACTCATTCGCAGCAAGGGCGCTACGCAAGATTCAACGCCTTTTCCGCTCCCGACTCGCCAACGATTAAACATGTCGATTTCATTCATTATTCCTGCGTACAACGCCCAGGCGAGCCTAAGAAAGTGCCTGGACTCGATCCTGCGCCAGCCGTATGACGAATACGAGATCATTGTCGTCAACGACGGATCCAGCGACGACACTCAGCAGATCATAGAGGAGTATCAGCGCCTGGATAGCCGTATCAAGGCGCTCCACCAGAAGAACTCCGGACAAGGCGCAGCACGAGCCAACGGCCTGGAGCTGGCCACTGGCGACTACATCTGGTTCGTCGACAGCGACGACTGGCTGCTGCCAACCGTTCTGCCTCGGCTGAGCCGGATTCTGTCGCAGGAAGACCCGGATGTTCTGGTTGCGAACTTCGAATTCACGTTCGACGATCAGCCCGCAGCCCCTTCGAGCCTGGTGCCTCCACATCTGGCCGGGCAGACGCTTTGCCCGCTGGAAAGTGCCGGGACCTTTGCCGCGATATCCTGTTGGAACACGCCCCCCTGGCGGCTTATCTCCCGGCGCAGCCACCTTGTTGAGCACGGCATCACCTTTGCGAAAGGAGTGTTCTATGAGGATCACCCGTTCGCTATTCACCTGATGCTGACGGCCCAGCGCGTCTATATCGATGGAAGTATCAGTTACGGCTACTACCAGCGTGCTACCTCGACGACCAAGACGAATGATCAGAAAGCTCTCGACTTCCTGACAGTCCGCAAGCTGTGCCTCGAGCTTTTCAAGAGTTTCGACAAGTACGAAGCCCTCGCTCCCATAGTTGCCGGCTACATCCTGCCCGCCAACTTCTTCTCCGCGCACGTATCGGCGCCCTACCAGCAAGAATTCATCGAGCGTCTGGGGGCAGACACGACGCCGGAGGATCTCGCCTTCGGCGAGCAGCATGGTGACTGGGCGGCCCAGCTATTTGCCAAGGCAGTGCGTAGCAAGGACCCGTCAATCATCAACCGCACGCTGAATGCCCAGCGCATTCGTGCGAAGTACAGTCGAGCCGGTGCAAGACGCTTCATCAGCAGAATCAAGAACGCCATTACGCGCCGGATCGTGGCCCGCCTACTACGACTGAAGCAGTTCATGCTCAACCCCACGCGCCATGTGGGGATCGATGCCAGCGGGCATCGATTCCTCCAGGCCGGCATGGGAACTCGGATTGAACCGATCTACATCGATGTAAGGGTGAAGATCGAAAACAGACCGTATGTCCACGTGGGCGAATACAGCCATGTTGGTGGCACCTATGTGTTCGAGCGGGGAATCGGCTCCGTCACCATTGGCAACAAGAGCTCGATCGGGAGCGGGTGCAAGTTCATCTGCGCGCAGGAAGACGGGATCCACATCGGCAACAATGTGATGTTGTCCTGGGACTGCACCCTCATGGACTCCAACGCGCACTCCCTGGACCCGGACATTCGCGCCAACGATGCCTACGATTGGAAGGCAGGTGTCGACGCAGGCCGCATGGGTGCGTACAAGGACTGGTCACAGGTTGCCTCCGGACCAATCCATATCGAAGACAACGTCTGGATTGGATTCGAATGCGCCATTCTCAAGGGTGTACGCATCGGCAAGGGGGCTGTCATCGGCGCCCGCTCGATGGTTACCCGTGACGTGGCCCCCTATTGCGTCTTTGCCGGCACCCCCGCGCGATTCGTCAGCTTCGTCCCCAGGGAGCGCTGGACCTGGGAAGAAATCATTCATGCATCCCAGGGAAATCCCGCTCTTGATTCGGTGCTCCGAGATTCTTATCTGCACCGCGATCTGATGGGTTCCCTGCATCGTTTCATGGCGACCGAAGAGTTCCAGCAAACTCTGGGAGAGTTCAGAAGCGCGAATCCCCGTGCCCGCTCGATCCTTGATATCGGTGGCGCTGGCGGAGTCATGGCTGTGGCGTTTGCGCTGTCCGGCTATGAGGTGACGCTGGCAGAGCCCTCGCAGGATGACATCGTGGGTACTGAGGCTGCGAGAAAACTACTTGCACTGGCCGCAGAGAAACTGGATGCCTCTGTCGAGAGTCGACTGAAGATAGTGCAGGAGCCCGTCGAGTTGCTGTCCATGACCGATCAGTTCGATATCGTCTATTGCCGGCAGGTCGTACACCACTTCCGAGATCCGGTGATTGCACTGAAAAAGATCCGCAGCCTCATGAAGGATGACGGCTCTGCCTTCTTCGTTCGCGAGCATGTGATCTTCGATGAAGCAGACATGGAGTTCTTCCTAGAGAACCACCCCTTCCACCGGTATACGCACGGGGAGAACGCCTATCGGAGCGAAGAGTACTGTGACTTCATCAAAGAAGCCGACATGACTCTGATCCGGGAGTACAAATTCGCGGAGAGCCCGATTAACTACTTCCCCCACTCCGAACAGACCATTGCCAGCGTCAACGAGCGGCAGATTGCCGGACGTCCGTATACCTATGTAGCCCAGAAGAAGAAGGTCGCGGCATGAAAGTTCTAGTTCTTGGCGTTCACGGCTTCATTGGACGCCACATCGCCACGTTGCTGGGGCAACAAGGCCACGAGATTGTCGGCGCCGACATACCCCTGGCCGGGACCACCGACTGCTTGAGCATCCATCCGGAAAAACCGGATTTCGAGGCGCTGTTCCAGCAAGAGCAACCCGACGCCTGCATAAACTGCACAGGGGCAGCCAGCGTCCCGGATTCGTTCACCAATCCGCTGAACGACTACACCCTGAATACTGTGCGGATTGCCCAGACGCTTGAGGCGATTCGCAAGGTCTCGGCCCACACCAGATTCATCCACTTCTCAAGTGCTGCCGTTTACGGAAATCCGTCCACTTCCCTGCCGATTCGGGAAAGCGATGGACTCAGCCCCGTGTCACCTTACGGATGGCACAAGCGCAGCGCAGAAGAAGTGTGCCAGGAATACGCCCAGCTATTCGGTACGCAATCCATTTCCTTGCGTGTCTTTTCAGCTTACGGACCGCACCTCAGGAAGCAACTGTTCTGGGACATCTACCAGAAATCATTGCACCAACCCTGCATTGAGCTCTTCGGCACCGGCCGCGAGACCCGCGACTTCATCTATGTCGCCGATATCGCCCATGCACTGAACGTGCTTCTGCATAGGGGAGACTTCGACGGACGCGCGGTCAACGTGGCCAGCGGTACGGCCTCCACGATCAGGACAGCAGCCACCACGCTGCTCGACGCACTTGGGGTAGAAAAGGAAGTCGTGTTCACTGGCAACGAGCGGACCGGCGATCCGAGTTACTGGCAGGCAGATGTTTCATATCTTCGTAGCCTTGGTTTCACCCCCCAGTTCGAACTGCAGAGCGGTCTTGGCCATGTGGCCGACTGGCTGAAAACCCTCTGATCCGAGAACCGCTGGAGATTACCTGTTGAAACGCCCCGTCATTGGAATCCCTTTCAACTATGACGAAAGCTGGATTGGTGGAACCTATTACATCAAGAACCTGGTCAGCTCCCTGAATCTGATTGCTCCGGCCAAGCAACCGGACGTCTGGATCATCAGTCATTCGGAAACTTCATTCGAGTTCATTCAGAAGGGTACGGGATATCCGCGCCTCAACTGGATCAAGCCTGGGCAGATCGATGGCATAGACGGCGGCATTTCCCGCAAGGCGAAATTGCTGTCCCTGCTGACACCGCGTTTCTGGAAGCGCCAGCTCAACTTCGACCTGATCTTCCCCTACCCGATAGATACCCGACTGCAACAGACCGCATGCTGGATCCCTGACTTCCAGGACAAACGTCTCCCGGAATTTTTCAGCGCGGACGAATTGCAGGCGCGCGAAGCGCAGCACAGATCCTATTTCAATGACTTTCGGCACGTCGTATTCAGCAGCAATGCCGCTCGCATGGACTTCGAAGAGTTCTATCCTGAGGCGGATGTCCAGAAGTACGTCGTTCACTTCGCCACGTTCGAGCCCATGCAGCCAGAGCTTGCGCCGGCAGACGTGCTGAGCCGATACCAACTGCCGGAACGTTTCTACTACTGCCCGAACCAGTTCTGGATCCACAAGAACCACGACACCGTCATTGACGCAGTGAAGATCCTGAAGGCGCGCGGTGTCGAGGTCGTGGTGGCATTTTCAGGCAAAGAGCACGATCACCGAGCACCGGATCATTGCGACAAGCTCCGTAACAAGGTCGCGCAAGCGGGTCTTGGAGAGAATGTCCGCTTCCTTGGTTTCATCCCGCGAGAAGATCAGATGGTTATCTTCCGCCATGCGACCTGCATCGTGCAGCCCTCCCTGTTCGAGGGCTGGTCAACTGTGATCGAAGACGCCAAGTCGGTGTCACAGTACGTGATCGCCTCGAGTCTGCCCGCGAATGTGGAACAGGCGGACGAGAACATCGAGTTCTTCGACGCCACCGACTCCACCGCGCTTGCTGCGTTGCTGGAGAAGTACGCCAAGACGCCGCCTGCTCGCAAGGCGCTCGACTATGGAAAATACCAGCAGGAGTTCGCCGACTCGTTCATGGGCGTCGTTCACTCCGTTATGAATACTCCCAAACCCTAAGGGCCAGATCGTGGGTACAGGACTCGTCAGCGGCATTCGGTCAATCGTGGTAAACCGGGGACTCATCGTTCAGATGACTCGTCGCGATATATCCATGCGCTACAAGAACTCTCTTCTTGGCAGCCTGTGGATGGTCGGCCAACCGCTGCTGCAGCTACTGCTCTACGGATTTGTGTTTCAGGTCGTGCTGCGCTCTCGATGGGGCATCCAGACACCCGACGGGCGCGACGTGCCCTTCGGCCTGCTGCTGTTCTGCGGGATTCTGCTGCATAGCCTGATCGCTGACACCCTGGTCCGCGCACCGTCGCTGATCGTCAGCAACACATCCTATGTAAAGCGGGTCATCTTCCCACTGGAGATCCTGCCCCTCGTGAGCGCTGCCGGGACCGCAGTAGGTGTGACCTTCGGCATTGGCATCCTGCTGGCAGGAACACTGTATTACTCGGGGACCTTGCCGTTGCATGCGGTCTGGCTGCCTGTTCCGCTGGTCCTGCTCTTTGTACTCACTGTAGGCCTGGGCTGGCTGTTGTCCGCCGTAGGCGTCTTTTTCCGGGACTTGCCTCAACTGACAACCAGCCTGGCGACCATCATGCTGTTCACCGCCCCCATCTGCTATCCGGCTGAAATGGTCCCCCAGCAATTCCGCTGGCTGCTCAACATCAATCCGCTCACGATCCCGGTGGAGACAGTTCGCACACTGATCTTCTCCCACAATGAAACGGACTGGTCCGCGCTGGGCGTCTACGCGCTCGTAGCGGCTGCCATCGCGGCCTTTGGCTACTTTGTCTTCCACAGAATGCGCCCAGGATTCGCCGATGTGCTCTGATTACACCATCAGCGTCGATAACGTTTCGAAGCAGTACGACCTGTACAAGAGTCCGCTGCAGCGAGTACGAGGCCTTCTGCTCGGTCGACGACAGCAACAGGAAACCTTTACAGCCCTGAAACCCCTATCGCTGAAGATCAGAAGAGGCAGTTTCTTTGGCATCATCGGCCAGAATGGCAGTGGCAAGTCCACCCTTTTGCAGATAATCAGCGGCATTCTCCAGCCGTCCAGCGGACATGTCACCGTTTATGGCCGCATCGCCGCCCTGCTCGAGCTGGGAGCGGGATTCAACCCCGAGTTCACCGGCCGCGAAAACGCCCGACTGAATGCCCAGATCCTGGGCGTGTCGGGCAAGGACTTCGATCGCATCCTTCCGGAGATCGAAGCTTTCGCGGACATTGGCGAGTTCATCGACTCACCGGTAAAAACATACTCCAGCGGCATGTTCGTGAGATTGGCATTCGCCGTTCAAGCTTGTATCGACCCAGACGTTCTGATCGTCGATGAAGCCCTGGCTGTAGGCGATATCTTCTTCCGACTCAAATGCTACGAGCGCTTGGAGCGGCTTCGCCAACGCGGCTGTACCGTCATCCTGGTGACCCATAGCATGGATGACGTGATGCACTACTGCGATGAAGTGCTTCTACTGCATCACGGTAACGTGGTCTATCAAGGCGATGCCACTGAGGCAATCAACCGTTATTACGCCCTGGGCCACATCAACGCCAAGAAGATGCTCAGTGACGACGCGCGCCGCCTGAACGAAAGCGCTGCACACCTGGACGACGCCCAGCAGGAACTCGGCGATACACAGTTCCGCTGGCCTGAAAACGCCGGCATGGACATGAGCAGCCGGGAACAGACGGGCGATGGCCTGGTGCGATGCATTCGCATGGCGATCACCGACGAATTCGACGACACCCGCCAGGTCTTCAGGCAATTCGAGAAACTGCGCATATACGCCGAGTTCATGGTCCATGAAGCTCTCGAGACTCCCGTTATCGGCTTTGTCCTCAGGACCGATCGTGGAGTAGTGATTCATGGCAAGAACTCAGGGCAGTGTGGGACGCCTGTCCCGTCCCGACTGGAGAAAGGCAGCACTGTAAGGGCGTCCTTCGATATTCCCTTGGCGTTCGCAACTGGCGAATACGTACTGGATGTCGGATTCGCGACCTGGCCCAGGGCGCTACATCGCAACCTCGAGAACTCCTCGATGGCAGAGATCGAGTCCACCTCGTCGCGCCATTGCGTCATCACAAACGCATCCAGCTTCTCAATCGTTCCACAAGGCCATATGGGCTTCCAGGCGCAGCCCTTCTACGGCGTGGCCGGGGTAGATTCCAGTGCCAGAATCTGCACGGAAAGCTGAGAGCCGATGCCCCAGTCCCTATCTCTCGGCACGCGCCTGCGCATCCTGCTCGGCATCAAACTCGGCGTGCTCGAGCAGGGCAGGCAGCGATTCCAGCTGACCGAAACACTGGAACTCCCACCCGGTGCCGGACAGGCTCTGCCTCGAATTTCGATAGTGACCCCGTCGTTCAATCAGGGGCGCTTCATCGGAAGCACTATCAGAAGTGTTCTATCTCAAGGTTATTCCAATCTTGAATACATAGTTCAGGACAATCAGTCGACCGACGGCACACTTGAGGTACTCAGGACCGAGAAATCCTCCGACTTCCAATATGTTGTCGAAAAGGATCTCGGGCAGGCCGATGCCATAAACCGAGGCTTCGCCCGATGCAACGGCGAGATAATGGC
Source organism: Pseudomonas sp. PDM18 (assembly GCF_014852585.1). Taxonomy (GTDB): domain Bacteria; phylum Pseudomonadota; class Gammaproteobacteria; order Pseudomonadales; family Pseudomonadaceae; genus Pseudomonas. The sequence continues at coordinate 68,779 of NZ_JACVBX010000008.1, forward strand.
CTTCTTGAACTCCGACGACATCCTGCTACCGGGAACGCTGGCGTATGTGGCCAGCCTGTTCCAGCAGAACCCGGAAATCGATGTCATCTACGGAAACCGCGTTCTGATAGACACCGAGGATAACATTGTCGGTCGATGGGTATTGCCTGGGCATGATGGCGAATTGATGCGCCACATCGACTATATCCCGCAGGAAACCTTGTTCTGGCGAAGAGACCTGTGGGAGCGCTCCGGCGCCCGGCTGGATGATAAACTGGCGTTTGCCCTCGACTGGGATCTCCTGCTGAGATTCCTCGACTGCGGCGCACGTTTTTCCCATATCCCCCATTTCCTGGGTGGATTCCGTATCCACCAGGATCAGAAAACCAGCAGCGAGTACGGAAGCAATGGTGTTCGCGAAATGAAGCGGATTCGGAGCCTACACGCCCCGAAGCTTCTTTCGAAAGCTCAGATGCCATTCAGGCATTTCACCTTCCTGCTCAAGCACATTCGAGAAGACAAAAGGCTTTCATCCTTTCTGAAGGCCGCAGGCAAGTAAATGGAGAACATCATGAAAGTAGCCCTGATCACGGGAGTCACCGGCCAAGACGGCGCCTATCTCGCTGAATTGCTGCTTAGCAAGGGATATGAGGTCCACGGCATCAAGCGTCGTACGTCGCTGTTCAATACCGACCGTATTGACCACCTTTATCAGGACCCGCACGTCAAGAATCGGAACTTCATTCTCCATCACGGTGATCTGACCGACTCGACCAGTCTGATCCGCATCATCCAGCAGGTGAAGCCGGACGAAATATACAACCTCGCCGCCCAGTCTCACGTAGCCGTAAGCTTCGAAGAGCCGGAATACACCGCGAACTCCGACGCCCTCGGTGCTCTGCGTATTCTGGAAGCCATCCGTATCCTCGGCCTGGAGAAGAAGACCCGCTTCTATCAAGCCTCCACCTCGGAGCTCTACGGCCTGGTCCAGGAGATTCCGCAGCGCGAAACCACTCCGTTCTACCCGCGCAGCCCCTACGCGGTGGCCAAGCTCTACGCTTACTGGATCACCGTGAACTATCGCGAGTCCTACGGCATGTACGCCTGCAACGGCATCCTGTTCAACCACGAGTCGCCGATTCGCGGCGAGACATTCGTGACTCGCAAGATCACCCGCGCCCTCGCCCGCATCAAGCTCGGCCTGCAGGATTGCCTGTACCTGGGCAACATGGACGCCAAGCGCGACTGGGGCCATGCCCGCGACTACGTCGAAATGCAATGGCTGATGCTGCAGCAGGAGAAGCCTGAAGATTTCGTGATCGCAACCGGAATCCAGTACAGCGTTCGCGACTTCGTCAATGCAGCGGCCAAGGAGCTTGAGCTCAATATCACCTGGAAAGGTGAAGGCGTCGACGAGAAAGGCTACGACGAGAAAGGCAACTGCATCGTTGCCGTAGACCCGCGCTATTTCCGCCCCGCCGAGGTAGAAACGCTTCTGGGCGATGCATCCAACGCCAAGAACAAGCTCGGCTGGACTCCGAAGACCACCTTCCAGGAACTGGTCACCGAAATGGTCCGCGAAGACCTCAAATCGGCCGAGCGCGATGAATTGGTCAAGCGTCACGGCTACAGCGCGTTCAACTACCACGAGTAACGATGAGCATGCCACACACTGCAAAAGTCTATGTGGCGGGGCATCGCGGGATGGTGGGATCCGCCATCCTGCGCGAGCTCCGGAGTCGCGGTTACGAGAACATCGTGACCCGAAACCGGCAGGAACTCGACCTTTGCGATCAGCACCAGGTCGAGCAATTCTTTGCCGACAAGAAGCCCCAGCAGGTCTATCTCGCCGCAGCGAAGGTGGGTGGCATTCATGCCAACAACACCTATCCAGCAAGCTTCATTTATGAAAATCTCATGATTGAAGCCAATATCATTCACTCGGCCTGGAAGCACGGCGTCCAACGCCTGCTGTTCCTTGGCTCCAGCTGCATCTATCCGCGGCTGGCACCTCAGCCCATGGGTGAAGACGCGCTGCTCACCGGCACTCTTGAGTCCACCAATGAGCCCTATGCGATTGCCAAGATAGCGGGAATCAAGTTGTGCGAATCGTACAATCGCCAGTATGGCTGCGACTTCCGCAGCGTCATGCCGACCAACCTCTATGGTCCGGGTGACAACTACCACGGCGAGAACAGCCACGTTATTCCCGCCCTGATCCGGCGCTTCCACGAAGCCAGGTTGGCCAACTCTCCCACTGTCAGCATCTGGGGAAGCGGTACTCCGCGCCGGGAGTTTCTCTACGTGGACGACATGGCCAAGGCATCCGTACATGTCATGGAACTGGGGCTGGAAGCCTATCAGCAGGTCACGCAGCCGACCCTTTCTCACATCAATGTTGGCTATGGCTCGGACCTCAGCATCCTGGAACTGGCCCAATTGGTGGCTCGAACCGTCGGTTATACCGGCTCGATTCAGGTCGATCCGAGCAAGCCTGATGGAACTCCGCAAAAGCTAATGAATATCGAGCGCCTGAAAGCCATGGGCTGGGCTCCTGAAACGACTCTGGCAGATGGTCTTCAGCAGGCCTACATCGACTTCCAGCAAAGCACGAGAGTCTAGTTTGAGCGCCCCTCTGGTCACTGTCGCGGTTCCCTCATTCAATCAAGGGAAATACCTCGAAGCAGCATTTTCCTCGATCTTTGGAAACATGACCAAGATGGAGGTATTTGTAGCGGACGCTGCATCTACCGACAATTCGGTGGAGATCATCAAAGCCTGGGAGCATAAGCTCGCGGGCTGGCGCAGCCATCCCGACGCGGGACAGGCGGCGGCGATCAATGAGTCCATCGCCAAAGGGAGCGCTCCCTATGTTTGCTGGTTGAACAGCGATGACCTGTTCGAGCCTCGCGGGCTGGACAAGCTTGTGCATGCCCTTGAAGCGTCTCCGACTGCACCTTTCGCCTATGCCAAGGCATGGAATCTAAAAGAGTCGGAAGGCAGCAGATCCCCCGTATGGACCCAGCCGTTCACCGAGCGCCGCCTGGCGCTTCGCTGCATCATTTCACAACCTGCGACACTGATTCGCCGCAGCGCATGGGAAGCCATAGGGGGCCTTGATGCGTCCCTGCACATGGCGATGGACTACGATCTCTGGTGGCGTCTTTACAAACATGGCGGCCAGCCGGTTTTCCTGGAAGATTTCGCGGCCACCAACCGAGAGCACCCCGAGACCAAGACGAGCACTCAACGAAGTGCTCACTACAGGGAGGCCATGGCCGTCGTCGCCAAATACCACGGAAAAGTGCCCCTCAAGTGGTGGGTTTATCAGCCGTATGCTGTTTGGTTCAAGACACTCAGGAATCGTCTTGAGAAAAGACAATGAAGGTACTGCACTTTTACAAGACTTATTACCCCGAAACCTTTGGGGGAGTGGAGCAAGTAATCTTTCAGATCTGTGAGGGCGTGTACGCACAGGGTATTGAAAGTACAGTGCTGTCCACGACGAATGGGGAAGGAAGCTCTCAAAAGGTTGGCCAGCACAACGCAATTGCCGTGAAAAAGAACTTCGAGTTGCTTTCAACACCATTCTCCACATCTGCTATTTCCATGCTGAAGAGCCTTTCGAAGAAAGTTGACATTATTCACTATCACTACCCATGGCCATTCATGGACATGGCACACGTCATTGCTAGAATAGACAAACCCAGCGTTGTAACCTATCACTCTGATGTTGTCAGACAGAAAACGGCAATGAAGATCTATGCTCCTCTGATGCATCGCTTTCTTAGCTCAGTCAACAAAATAGTTGCGACTTCGCCAAATTACATTCAGAGCAGCCCCATACTTCGTCAATACGCAGAAAAGACCGAAGTAATCCCTATTGGCCTGGACGAGAACACGTATCCAAGGCCGGAACAATCAATACTTCAAGCATGGAAATCCAAGCTTCCTGAGCCCTTCTTCTTATTTGTTGGTGTTCTCCGCTACTACAAAGGTCTCGACTCTCTGCTGAAAGCGTGTGAAAAGCTCCCTTACCCCGTGGTTATAGTAGGCTCGGGCCCGGAGGAAGCGAGGCTTCGACAGACTGCACTAAGTTTCGGCATCAGCAACATTCATTTTCTCGGGGCATTGCCAGACGAAGACAAGGTTGCACTCCTTCATTTGTGCCATGCAGCTGTATTCCCCTCAAATCTGCGTTCAGAGGCGTTCGGTATATCTCTGCTGGAAGCTGCCATGTATGGGAAACCGCTTATTTCGTGCGAAATAGGAACTGGCACGACCTATATCAATGTACACGGAGAAACTGGATTGGTGATCCCGCCGGACTCACCAACCGACTTGAACCACGCCATGAGGTGGCTCATGGAAAACCCGGAAGCGGCCATCGAAATGGGCAGGAATGCCCGAGAGCGCTATCAAAAACTTTTCCGTGCAGCCGATATGTCAGAAAAATACCGCCTGCTCTACAACAATATTATGGCAAAAAGAAATGCTTGACTATCATCGAAAACTCGAGCTAGGCGGAAAAGTAACTCTTGCTCTTTTTATAACATTTCTCGCATTATCACTATGCAGCAGAATTGATATATCTTTATTTGACGAGAGCATATACCTTTCACAAGGTCTCGGACAATTCCCGGATTTTAGCCAATATGAAAGATCCCCACTCTACTCCCTCTATTATTATCTGGTAAATCTGAAAGTATCAGACCCATTGAGCCTCTACATAATTGGCTCTACGCTAAACATCACTTTATGTATCAGCCTACTGCTTCTTGCTGCATACAAACTGACACATTCACTGGCGTACTGCACTCTAGCCTTCATACTTCTAGCCAGCAGCAATCTGATCGAAGTATGGCCCTACATCAGCTTTCTAGCTATATCTCTAATATCCCTGGGAGCGATGCTCACCTATACCAGAGCATCGACCCTTGACTCTTGCAGTATTTCCGCCGTAATTTTCTTTCTTCTTTGCTTTATCAGGCCGGAATTTGTAATAAGTTTTTATACATCCCTAGCCCTAGCCATACTCCTGACTGCAAATCAGCTCAGGATCGCACTCCGAGGCGACTTCCTCAGCCAACTTTCTCTCCTACGAACAAGCGCATTTTCCCTGGCGGCACTGATCATTCTTTCGGTGACATGGAGCTTCCCGGTACTGAGCTCGGGCGGCCGCTCATTTCTCGCATTCGGCCAGCATTATGCTTTGCGAAAGTTCGAAACGGGCCAGACCAGCGTTGACCCCTGGCTAAACTGGCTCAGCATCCTTCACAAAGATGCACCAGATACAAACAGTATATCCGATATACTCAGGCACTATCCAAAAGTCCTGACAAATCATATTCTGGCTAATATAAATGACTTCCTTACCAGCATATCAAAGGTTTTTTCCTCGCCATTCACCCAAGGCTTGACCATAGCTTTGATGGTAGCGCTCGCCCTACTCCTGCTAGTAAAAAGCATTCTAATCCCCCGCAATCCGGAGAAGCCTCGCAGAGAAGCGAGGAGCAGAAGGGGAGCCATAATATTTCTTATACTAGCCAGCGCACCGCCGCTAATCTCAACATTTTCAATATACCCAAGGACTCACTACACCCTTATCATATTCTGCTGCGGAACGCTGCTGCTAGCAGCACTACTGGCCAACCGACGCATATCCCACACTCCAGTCGCCACTGGCGCACTTTTAATCGCGCTTGGTCTCCTGATTCCTCCCCCCATCGCCCATGATCGCGTAAATTTTTCTTCGATCATGGAAATTCGCAGCAGCACAACCATACACAAAATGCTGGAAGTAGACGGCGGCTGGTGTATATATCTTTCCTGCCAATTCATATTCGCCACTGAAATTCCGGCAGGCGTAAATGCCACTCAATATATCGAGCAAAACGGGATTGATGCAGTCATGGTATCTCCTAGGATGAAGGAATACGCTCAAAGCATCAGCGATAGAAGCCTGCAGAATTTCCTGGACACGGCAACCCAAGGCGGATGGATATCCATGCCCCTCAGGAACGGCTCAACTCTGCTAAAAAAGATATAATTTACGGCCCGAAGATCAATCCGGGCTTAGATACTCCCAACCGAATTCGATCAAAAATAGTGCGTAAAACAGATATTCTTCTCGTAAACAAATACTACTCCCCTTCCACAGGGGGTATAGAAACGGCGGTAAAGCAGTATGCACACTGGTATACCGAGCTTGGCTATCGCGTCTTAGTATTGTGTTGTGCCGCTGAAAGGACGACTCATTCAAGCATGGAGCAGATAGATGGAATCAAGGTGTTACGCGCCGCATCTTTTGGAAATCTGCTGTCGGTCCCACTAAGCCCCGCTTTCTTCTGGCATTTCACTATTCTCGCTGCAAAATCGAGGATTATCCATCTCAATCTCCAGTTCCCCTTGGCCAGCATGGCCTTGTGGATAAGCAGAAAGCTGATCAAGGGGAAAATTGTCGTCAGTTATCACTGTGACGTCTATCGGCAGCGATATCTTAAGAAGCTCACTTATCTATTTGATCGCTATACCGCACGCCAAGCCGATTTTTTGCTATGTGGAAGCCCAGCACTCAAAGAAAGATCCGAAGTTATTGGTAACATTGGCCGTAAAGTGGAAGTACTACCATATACTGCGAACCTCTCGCATGTAGATCGTTGCTTGAACCAACCTCCAAACACGCTGTTGCCCGAAAACTTTATCCGCGATGGATACTGCGTTTTCTTTGGCCGATTGGTCAGCTACAAGGGTACGGCGTCGCTTGACGCAGCATTCAGACTACTCATGGCTCGCGGTGCAACAGTGAACCTGGTGGTATTTGGCAGAGGCCCGGAGGAACAGCGATTCCGGAAGCTCGCCGAGGAATTTCCGGAGCGGGTGCACTTCATCAATGCATTTGTAAGCGATGTCGACAAATACCACCTGATACGCAACGCCCGGATATTCCTGTTCCCCTCGGTGTACTACTCCGAAGCCTTCGGCATTGCCCAGCTGGATGCGATGGCTTGCGCCAGGCCAATCATCAACTGCTGGCTGCAGACCGGTGTGAACTGGGTCGCTCCCGATGGCGAGGCAGCAGTCACAATAGAAGCAGGTAATCCCGACAAGCTGGCAGGGGCGATCATCACCCTGCAGAACGACCCAGAGCAGCTCGCAGCACTAGGAAATGGCGGGCTGCAGCGCTGCAGATCGATCTTCTCCGAGGACAAGGTGCGAGCACGCTTCATCGAGCTCATAAGCCAGCTCTGATGCGGGCGCCGGGATCGTCGGAGGATGGCTGAGGTCCAGCGAATCGGCCATGGGGAAACTGACTGACCGGTCATTCCCCGGCAGGGTTGCCCAGGCGCATCCTAGACACTTATCCTGCGCCATATAAGCGCTAAATAATTAATAAAAAGCAGGGGATGCCGCTTTGGAAAGACAGCATTCAGCTCTTGCCGTGTCTTGTACAAGCCCCAACCGTTCAGCCAAAGTCGCCATTCTGCTGTCGACCTACAATGGCGCCGCTTACCTCCGCGAGCAGTTGGAATCCCTGATTGCCCAGACCTGCCAAGACTGGGTTATCCATGCCTCGGACGACGGTTCCAGCGATGCCACGCTGGACATTCTGCATGACTACCAACGCCACCTGGGCAATGATCGGCTGCAGATCCACGCGGGCCCGCGCCAGGGTTTCGCCGCCAACTTCCTATCCCTGATCGGTCGCGCCAGCGAGCAGGCCGACTACTTCGCGTTCTGCGACCAGGATGATCTCTGGCAACCCGACAAGCTCGACCGCGGTCTGGCCTGGGCGCAGTCACACCCGTCCAGCCTGCCGTTACTCTATTGTTCACGCACCCGGCTGATCGACGCCACTGGTCAAGCCATCGGCTTTTCGCCACTGTTTCGCCGCGCCCCCAGCTTCGCCAATGCGCTGGTGCAGAGCATCGCCGGTGGCAATACGATGCTGTTCAACGCCGCTACCGCGCAGTTGCTAAGCCTTACGCCCGCGCATGTGCCGATCATTTCCCATGACTGGTGGGCCTACATTCTCGTGACCGGATGCGGCGGGCGCGTGAACTACGATGAATATCCCACGATCAACTACCGCCAGCATGGCAACAACCTGATAGGCTCGAACTCGAGCATCAGGGACCGATTCGTTCGTCTGCAACGCATGCTCAAAGGGACGTTCCGACACTGGAACGATGTAAATCTGGAGGCTGTTTCCCACTTCAGGGAAGACCTGACCCACGAGAACCAGCAGATTCTCGAGTTGTTCGGCAGTGCGCGCCGCGCACCGCTGTATCGCAAACTGTCGCTGATCAGTCAGTCAGGCGTTTATCGGCAAACGCTTCCCGGCAACCTTGGATTGGTTGCCGCATCGCTTATTCAGAGGCTGTGATCCAATGACGATCCTCGTAACTGGTAGTGCCGGCTTCATCGGCTCGAATTTCGTACTAGACTGGCTGGCGGTGCAAGACGAAACCGTCGTCAGCCTGGACAAGCTGACCTACGCCGGCAACCGCGAAAACTTGGCAAGCCTCGACGGCGACAGCCGCCACCACTTCGTCCAGGGTGACATCGGCGATACTCTCCTGGTTTCCCAGCTGCTGAACCAGTACCAGCCCCGCGCAGTGTTGAACTTTGCGGCCGAGTCCCACGTGGACCGCTCGATCCTTGGCCCGGAAGATTTCATCCAGACCAACGTGGTCGGCACTTTCCATCTGCTCGAAGCCGTGCGCGCCTACTGGAATGCGCTGGATGAACAGCATAAGACCGAATTCCGCTTCCTCCACGTATCCACCGACGAGGTCTACGGCACCCTGGAAGCCCAGGCACCGGCTTTCACCGAGCAGCATCCGTACCAGCCCAACAGCCCTTACTCTGCCTCCAAGGCCGCCTCTGACCACCTGGTACGCGCCTACCACCATACCTATGGGCTACCGGTGCTGACCACCAACTGTTCGAACAACTACGGGCCATACCACTTCCCCGAGAAGCTCATCCCTCTGGTAATCCGCAACGCGCTCGCAGGCGAAACGCTGCCCATCTACGGCGACGGCCAGCAGATCCGCGACTGGCTCTACGTCAAGGACCACTGCAGCGCCATCCGCCGCGTGCTGGAAGCCGGCCAAGTGGGCGAGACATACAACGTCGGCGGCTGGAACGAGAAGGCCAACCTGGAAGTGGTGCACCACATCTGTGACACCCTCGATCAGGCGGCACCGCGCAGCGATGGCCGTAGCTACCGCGAGCAGGTCAGCTTCGTGAAGGATCGTCCCGGCCACGACCGTCGCTATGCCATTGATGCCACCCGGCTGGAGCGCGAGCTGGGCTGGAAACCCGCGGAGACCTTCGAAACCGGCATCGCCAAGACCGTGCACTGGTACCTGAACAACCAGGCGTGGGTGGAGAACGTTGCCAGCGGCGCCTACCGGGAGTGGCTCAGCCAGCAGTACGCATGAACGATATCCTGATCCTTGGCGGCAACGGCCAGGTCGGCTGGGAACTGCAACGCGCCCTGGCGCCACTCGGCAACCTGACGATCTGCGACCGCCAGTGCGGCAACCTAGAAGACCTCGACGGCCTGCGCGCACTGGTCCTGGCCCAACGGCCGAACATCATTGTCAACGCCGCCGCCTACACGGCAGTGGACAAGGCAGAAACAGAAATCGAGCGTGCCCGACGGGTGAACTCCGAGGCCGTCGGCCATCTGGCCAGCCTGGCCCGCGAACTCGATGCCTGGCTGCTCCACTACTCGACCGATTACGTCTTTGACGGCCGGGGCGAGCGGCCATTTCGCGAAGAGGACAAGCCAGCCCCGCTCAACACCTATGGGCACACCAAACTGGCCGGGGAGCAGGCCGTCCGCGAAAGCGGCTGCCGTCACCTGATCTTCCGCACCAGCTGGGTCTATGCCGCACGGGGCGCCAACTTCGCCAAGACGATGCTGCGCCTGGCAGCGGACCGAGAAGAACTGCGCATCGTCTCCGATCAGATCGGCGCCCCCACTAGCGCCGAGCTGATTGCCGACGTCACCGCGCAGGTGCTGGGGCAACTACGCACTCATCCGCGGCCAAACAGTCTTGGCGGTATCTACCATCTCGCAGCCAGCGGCGAAACCAGCTGGCACGGCTACGCTCGCTTCGTAATCGAAGAAGCAGCGCGCTTGGGCTTGCCGCTGCGCACCACGGCAGAACGCGTCCTGCAGATCATGACCCACGAATACCCGCTTCCCGCACCGCGACCGGCCAACTCCAGGCTCGACACGACCCATCTCTGCTCTACCTTCGGCCTCACCCTACCGGACTGGCAGTTCCACGTCCGACGCATGCTGGTTGAACTGATTGGAAACAAGGCTCCATGAAACGTAAAGGCATCATTCTCGCCGGCGGCTCCGGCACCCGGCTGCACCCGGCCACGCTGTCGGTGTCCAAGCAACTGTTGCCGGTCTACGACAAGCCGATGATCTACTACCCGCTGAGCACGCTGATGCTGGCCGGCATCCGGGAAATCCTGATCATCTCCACCCCCCAGGACACTCCGCGCTTCCAGCAACTACTGGGCGATGGCCGGCGCTGGGGGCTAGAGCTGCAGTACGCGGTGCAGAACTCACCCGAGGGCCTTGCCCAGGCCTTCCTGATCGGCGAAGAATTCCTCGGAGACAGCCTCAGCGCCCTGGTGCTGGGAGACAACATCTACCACGGCCATGACTTCCAGGAATTGCTGGTCAGCGCCATGCAGCGCGACACCGGCGCCAGCGTCTTCGCCTACCACGTGCACGATCCGGAGCGATACGGGGTGGTGGAGTTCAACGGCCAAGGCAAGGCCATCAGCCTGGAAGAAAAACCCAGCTCACCCAAGTCAAACTATGCCGTGACCGGTCTGTACTTCTATGACCAGCACGTGGTCGAGATCGCCAAGAGCATTCGCCCGTCGGCGCGCGGCGAACTGGAAATCACCGACGTCAACCGTGCCTATCTGGAGCGAGGCGACCTGTCAGTGGAAATCATGGGGCGTGGCTACGCCTGGCTCGACACAGGTACCCACGAATCCCTGCTGGAAGCCAGCCAATTCATCGCCACCCTGGAAAACCGCCAGGGGCTCAAGGTCGCCTGCCCCGAGGAAATCGCCTTCCGCCAGGGCTGGATCAGCGCCGAAGAGTTGCACGGCCTTGCAGCCCCCCTCGCCAAGAGCGGCTATGGCCTCTACCTCCAACGCCTACTGACGCAAACGGTCTACTGATGAAAGTCACTCCGCTGGCAATTCCCGATGTACTGCTGCTGGAGCCACAGGTCTTTGGCGACAGCCGCGGCTTCTTCTTCGAAAGCTTCAATCAACGCAAATTCGAGCAGGCCGTGGGCTATTCGGTCGAGTTCGTCCAGGACAACCATTCCCGCTCGGCCCACCATGTCCTGCGTGGCCTGCATTATCAGATTCGTCAGGCCCAGGGGAAGCTCGTCCGTGTGGTCCAGGGGGAAGTGTTCGACGTAGCAGTCGACTTGCGCCGGGGTTCTCCTACCTTCGGCCGCTGGGTCGGCCAACTGCTGAGCGCCGAGAACAAACTGCAAATGTGGATCCCCGAGGGATTTGCACATGGCTTCGTGGTCACCAGCGAAAGCGCCGAATTTCTCTACAAGACCACAGATTTCTGGGCTCCCGAGCATGAGCGCTGCATCGCGTGGAACGACCCCGAACTGGCGATCGAGTGGCCATTGCAAAGCGATCCAGAACTGTCCGGCAAGGACCGGGAAGGCCAGCGTCTGGCAGACGCCGAACTCTTCGACTGAGCCCCAGTACATCAGCACCATAACGACAAGAAACTACGTAGTACGGAGAGTTCCAGTGCAACACCGGCGAAAAGTGGTGATCGTCCTTGGCATGCACCGCAGCGGGACCAGTGCGATCACGCGCGGCCTGCTGGCCCTGAATGTCGATCTGGGGGAAAACCTCACCCCGGCCGTAACGGGCAACAACGACAAGGGGTTCTGGGAAGACCGGGAAGTCGTGGCGATCAATGACCAGCTTCTCGAGCAGCTCGATGCCAGCTGGGACTCCCTGGCATTGATCGATCCATCTCTGGCCCCCGACCTGCAAGACCGTGCTGTCCAGTACCTCGAAGAACACTTCAGGCGTTCGCCACTGCTTGGGCTCAAGGATCCACGTATATCGCGCCTGCTGCCGTTCTGGCAGATCGTGCTGCAGCGTGTCGAGGCAGAGGTCGCCTATGTCATCTGTGTTCGCCACCCGCTCAGCGTTGCCCAGTCACTCGCCGCCCGTGACGACTTCAGCCTCGCCAAGAGCCTGGGACTTTGGCACCAGCACAGCCTTGATAGCCTGCTGCAGACTGGAAATGCCACCCGCACGGTACTCAGTTTCGAAAACCTGATGAGCGACCCTGAGGGCCAGCTCATGCGTCTGGCCCGCCATCTCGATCTTCAGCCCGCGGGGCGTGAGCAGCTGGATGAGTATCTCCATGATTTTCTGAGTGATCACCTCCAGCACAGCCACCACTTGCCGAACGACCCGGAACTGGCGCGCCGGGCGCCCCGTGACCTTATCGAGCTCTATAAACTGCTGGTTGAGCTGGCAGCAGACCGGCGGACACTTGAGGACGGCGATACTCGGCAGCGCATCGAGGCCCTGCAGGCCAACCTCGGTGCCCAGCGCGACAGCCTGGCGCTGCTGGAAAGCCATGACCGATATGCCAAATCGCGGATAGACGATCTTAGCGGTAAGCTGACAGAGCAGGTGGAGAGCCTGCGCTACCTCGTCAACGAGCTGGGAACCGCTCAACGGCGCATCAAGAGCCTCGAAGCCGAGTTGGAGGAGCGTCAGCGGGAGCTGGAGGAAAGCCAGCAGGAGCTCAGGGATAAACATGCCACCATTCAGGAGATCCAGTCCTCGACCTCCTGGATGCTCACCAAGCCCGTACGTTTCACGAGTCGCCTGTTCAGCGGCAAACACCGCGAAGCGCTGATCAGCCTGCGCAACTATGGCGTCCAGCTCGGTCGCCGCGCCTATTGGCGTCTGCCACAGGGCTACCGTGCCCCCATGCTGCGCCTGGTGTATCGGCACATGGGTTTCGCTTTCCGCGGCGTGCCGCACTATGAACAATGGCGCAATCTGGGCCGACAATCGCTGGACGCGGGCCTGAGTGCACCGGAACTGGTGGAGCTGCGCAATGTACCGCCCTGCGATACCCCCGATGGCCGCATCGCCGTTCACCTGCATCTTTTCTACAGCGATCTGGCAGAGGAGTTCGCCGGGCATCTGAGCAATATTCCTTTCGCCTATGACCTGTTCGTATCAGTCTGCGATGTCCAGGCAGGTACCGTGGCGCAGCGGGTATTCGCACAGCTGCCACGGTGCGGAGCGCTGTATGTCGAGCAGGTGGAAAATCGCGGACGCGACATTGCACCGTTCTTTTGCACCTTCGGCAGCAAGCTGCGGGAATACACCTACCTGCTGCACGTACACAGCAAGAAGTCGCTGTACAACAATGGTGCAACCCAGGGTTGGCGCGAATACATCTGTAGCGCGCTGCTCGGCGGGCAGGAACAGGTTCGTTCGATCTTCACTCTGCTAGGCAGCCAAGGCTGCGGCGTCGTCTATCCACAGAACTTTGACGGCCTCCCCTACATGGCCAATACCTGGCTGGCCAACTCCAGCCGTGGCCGCACCTGGGCGCAGCGCCTCGGATTGACCGAGCAGATGATTCCCAGCGGCTATTTTCACTACCCGGCTGGCAGCATGTTCTGGGCCCGCAGCGAGGCGCTCGCACCTTTGTTCGATGCCAATCTGCAACTCGACGACTTCGAGGTCGAAGCAGGCCAGCGCGACGGTACGCTCGCCCATTGCCTGGAGCGCCTGCTGACCCTGAGCAGCCAGGCGCAAGAGCTGCCGATCGCCATCCTGCGTGATCCGCAGGAGCATGCCTGGTCTCCCTGGGGCTTCCACCACTACCTGGCGCGCAATCATGAGAGCCTGCGTTGCAGCATTGCCGCTCCCGAGATCAAGGCGGTCGCCTTCGATATCTTCGACACTTTGCTGGTCCGCCCGCTGGTCAGCGCCGAGACCACCAAGCGACTCATTGCCCAACAGGCTGGAGCCACCCTCGGCAGCATCTATCTGGACTACCGCGCCACCGCCGAAGGCCGTGCCCGGGAGCGTACGGGACGGGACGTCGGCCTGGATGATATCTACGCCGAATTGCAGCGCCTGACTGGGCTAAACAATGACGAAGTCAGCTACCTGCGCGAACTGGAAGAAAGAATCGAGCTGGCGAGCGTCAGCGTCCGGCCCGAAGGGCAGGCACTGCTCCAGCAGTCACTGGCACTCGGCAAGCCAGTGCTGCTTATCAGCGATATGTTCCTGCCACGCACATGCATCGAGCGGATGCTGCACGATAACGGGATCCATCGCTGGACCGACTTCTACCTGTCCAACGAAGTGGGCGTGCGCAAGGACCAGGGCGAGCTCTACGAGCACGTACTGCGGGATCGGCAACTGCAACCCAACGAGCTGCTGATGATTGGCGATAACGAGCGCTCGGACTTCCAGATTCCCGACAACCTGGGCATCCGCACCCTGCATCTGCTACGAGCCACGGAACTGGCGAGGGGCCTGCCCAAGTTCCGCACGCTGCTTGAGGACGTACAGCGGCATGACACGCTTGACCATGAGCTGGCAGTAGGCCTGCTGCTACGTCGAAACTTTGCACCAATCACCTACGCCGAAGTGAACGTTCGCGCCCTCACCCAGGACTCGCCCGCACTGCTCGGCTACAACGTACTTGGCCCCATTCTGGCCGGTTTCGTCGACTGGTTGCGCCATTCCGCTGAAAGGGATGGAATCACCCAGCTCCATTTCCTCTCGCGCGAAGGCAAACTCCTGAAGGCCGCCTACGACCTCTGGTGCGAAGGCCTGGAGCATTCCCCGGCTGCGCATTATCTGGTCCTCTCGCGCCGCGCCGTCACCATGGCTCGCCTTGCCTCCCTGGAAGACATCCAGCGCCTCGCCCGCCCGACCTATTTCAGCAACTCCCTGGAGAACTTCCTCGAGTCTCGCTTCGGCTACGTCCTCACAGCGCAGCGGCGACAGCAGCTCGTCGACGTCGGCCTCTGGCGTTCAGACCAACTCGCGGAAGTCATCGACGGCGATATCCGCGCGCTGCGCCCGGTTCTGGAAGCCCTGCAGGCAGAGTTGCTGGAGCAGGCTGCCGGTGAGCGCCCGGCAATGATGGCCTACCTGCAGCAGCAGGGACTGCACGATGCAGCTGAAGACAGTGTGGCGGTTGTCGATGTTGGCTATTCCGGCACCATTCAGGCGCAGCTCACCGGCCTAGTCGAGCGCCCTATCCACGGCTACTACCTGATCACCGACCAGGACATCGGTCAGGTCCTGGAGCCGCTAGGTGCACAGGCCCATGGCTGCTTCCTTGATCGAGGCTCCCGCTTGCAACCTGGTGCTGAACTGTATCGCCAGAGCTTCCAACTGGAGAAGCTGCTCAGCGCCGACGAGACCCAACTGGTCCGCTATATGCTGGACGAAAACGGGCAAGCCGTTGGCCGCTTCCTGCCGCAAACGGAAGCTGAAGCCTCCGCTTGTTCGACCCGCCAGGCCATCCAGCAGGGCGCGCTGGATTATGTCCGCGATGCCCGAAACATCCGCGAGCATCTCCACCCCGGACTGCGGCCACCTCGAGAACTTGCCCAGCGGATATGGGCGCTGTTCATCGACCAGCCCAGCCCCGTGGAAGACGAATTGCTGCAACGCCTGACGCTGGACGATCATTACTGCGGACGCGGCTACGTCAGCTGATCCGCTTGCTGAACACAGGAATCACGTGATGACAACAGATCACAATATTCGCTGGCACACTGGCCGCCTGAGCGCCGACGAGCGCGCGACTCGCATGCGCCAGCAGCCAGCGACCCTATGGCTCACCGGGCTCAGCGGCTCTGGCAAGTCGACCCTGGCCTTCGCCCTGGAATACGCCCTTCATGAACTGGGCTACTCCGCCGTGGTGCTCGACGGCGACAACGTCCGCCACGGCCTGTGCAAGGACTTGGGCTTCAGCCACGAGGACCGCACCGAGAATATCCGCCGCGTAGCCGAAGTGGCCAATTTGATGAACGATGCCGGACTGATAGTCATCACCTCGTTCATCTCACCCTTCCGCCAGGACCGCGAGCAGGCGCGCCAGATCATCGGCGAGGAGCGCTTCCGCGAGATCCACCTGAGCACCGACCTGAGTGTCTGCGAAGAGCGCGACCCCAAGGGCCTGTACAAGAAGGCACGCGCCGGCAAACTGCCAGACTTCACCGGTATCGGATCCCCTTACGAGGAGCCGCTGCAACCTTTCGAGAGCATCGACACCGACCGCCTCAGCCTCGAGGAAAGCGTGGCGCGCCTGATGAAACTGCTGCAACTGCAGCCCATCGAGCGCTGATCGGTGTAGCATCGGCGGCGGAAACAACCGCATGCGATGTCCGCCGCCTTGAACCAACACCTGACCCGCTGGCAATCGCTGGCCCTGCTGGCGCTCCTGCTCGCTCCTCTGCTCTGGCCGCTGCACTTCTTCGCCGAGCGCTACTACAGCGAGCAACTGGCCGAGCAGAATCAGCAGACTCTCGACCTCTACGTCGCCAATCTGCTGGGCACTCTGCGCCGTTACGAGGACCTGCCGCCGATCCTCGGTGAGCTGCCGACCCTGCGCGCCGCGTTGCAAGCGCCGGAAAGCCTGACGGCACAGAACGCCGCCAACCTGGAGCTGCAGCGCATTCGCGGGCGCACCGGGGCGGACGTCATCTACCTGATCCAGGCGGACGGCATGACGCACGCCGCCTCCAACTGGGATCAGCCAGACAGCTTCGTCGGCCGCAACTTCGCCTTCCGCCCCTACTACAAAGAAGCGACACAAGGAAGACAAGGGCGCTTCTTCGGCCTGGGCACGACCTCCAAACGCCGCGGCTACTATTTCGCTAGCGACGTACGTGACGGCGGCAAATTGCTTGGCGTGCTGGTAGTGAAGGTCGACCTCGAACACATGGAGCAGCTATGGGGCAATACGCCAGAGCAATTGCTGGTCATGGACTCCAACGGCGTCGTCATCCTCTCTTCCAGCAACGCCTGGCGCTTCCACACCGGCAAGGAACTCTCACCTGCCAAGCAACGCGAGATCGCCGAGAATATTCCCTACCCGGTGCTGCACCCGGCGCCGCTGAAGATCGACCAACGCCGCTGGATCAGCCAGAGCCGTCACCTGCCGGAGACTGGCTGGACTGTCAGCATCTACACCCCCCGCACTCAGGTCGACGCGCCGGTACGCAGCGTCGTTCTGATCGGCGCGGCCACCCTGATCGCACTCCTTCTGCTGCTGTCGCTGCTGACCATCAGTCGCCGCCATTACCTTGAGCGCATCGCCCTGGAGGCCCAAGCCAAGCACGAACTGGAACTGCGTGTGCAGGAGCGGACACAGGAGCTGGAGGACGCCAACACGCGGTTGCAGGAGGAAGTCAGCAATCGCGAGCAGGCGCAGCGCGAGTTGATGCATGCCCAGGACGAGGTGGTGCAGGCCGGCAAGCTGACAGCCCTGGGCACCATGTCCGCCAGCATCAGCCATGAGCTCAACCAGCCACTGGCGGCGATCCGCAGCTACGCCGACAACGCCCGCGTACTGCTCGACCACGAGCGCTACAGCGACGCCCGCAGCAACCTCGAGCAGATCGGCGAACTGACCGGGCGTATGGCTTCGATCATCGGCCACCTCAAGGCCTACGCCCGCGGCGCCCGCCGGGCGCCGGAGAACGTGGCGTTGCAGCCGGCGATCAATGACGTTCTGGCCCTGGTCGCCCAGCGCCGCCAGGCGATGAACGTGGAGCTGCTGCGCGACCTGCCGGATGCGGCGATCTGGGTGCAGGCCGGCGAGACGCGACTGCGGCAGATTCTCTCCAACCTGATCTCCAACGCCCTCGACGCCCTGACCGAGAAGGGCCTGCCAAGGCGCATCTGGCTGACCACCGAGCAGGCGCCCGAGCGCATCATCCTGTCGCTGCGCGACAACGGTCCCGGCTTCTCCGAAGAGGCCCTGGCCCATGCTCGCGAGCCCTTCTTCACCACCAAGACCAGCGCGAAAGGCCTGGGTCTGGGGCTGGCCATCTGCGACACCCTGCTGCGCACGCTCGGCGGACATCTTGAATTGGGCAATCACCCCGAGGGCGGCGCTCTCGTACAATTGCACCTGTTGCCGGGTATTCCCGGCGTGACCCTGACGCCGCAAGAGGAAACCCGCGCATGAGTTCGGTCGAGCCATTCGACGCCACTACCCAGGTCGTGCTGGTCGATGACGACCCGCACCTGCGCCAGGCGCTCTGCCAGACCCTCGATCTTGCCGGCTTCAAGGTGGTCGCCCTGGGCGATGCGCGTCAGATCGACCCGCAGCAGGCGCGCGACTGGCCGGGAGTAATCGTCAGCGACATTCGTATGCCGGGCATCGATGGCCTGCAGCTGCTGGAACAACTGCACACGCAGGACTCCGAGTTGCCGGTGATCCTGGTGACCGGCCACGGCGACGTCCCATTGGCGGTCAAAGCCATGCGCTCGGGCGCCTACGACTTCCTCGAAAAGCCCTTCCCCAGCGATGCCCTGCTGGACAGTGTGCGCCGAGCGCTCGACGTGCGCCGGCTGGTGCTGGAAAACCGCAGTCTGCGCCTGGCCCTGACCGAACAGAAGGAAGTGCGTGGCCGGCTGGTCGGCCAGTCCGCACCGATGCAGCGCCTGCAACAGCAGGTCGCGTCGCTCGCGGCGATCCAGGCGGACGTGCTGGTCCTCGGCGAAACCGGCTCGGGCAAGGAAGTCGTCGCCCGCGCCCTGCATGACCTGTCGAGCCGCCGCAACGGTCCCTTCGTCGCCATCAACGCCGGCGCGCTGGCTGAGTCAGTGGTGGAAAGCGAGCTGTTCGGCCACGAGCAGGGCGCCTTCACCGGCGCGCAGAAGCGCCGCATCGGCAAGTTCGAGTTCGCCAACGGCGGTACGCTGTTCCTCGACGAGATCGAGAGCATGAGCCTGGACGTCCAGGTGAAGCTGCTGCGCCTGCTGCAGGAGCGCACCGTCGAGCGTCTGGGCTCCAACCAGCTCATTCCGCTGGATATCCGCATCATCGCGGCGACCAAGGAAGACCTGCGCCTGGCCTCCGATGAAGGCCGCTTCCGTGCCGACCTCTACTACCGCCTGAATGTCGCCAGCCTGCGCATTCCACCCTTGCGCGAGCGGGGTGACGACATCCTGCTGCTGTTCCAGCACTTTGCCGAACGCGGCGCGCAGCGCCATGGCCTGAACGTCCGGCCGCTGGACTCGGGGCAGCGGGCACAACTACTGGCACACGGCTGGCCGGGTAATGTCCGCGAACTGCAGAACGCCGCGGAGCGCTATGCCCTCGGCCTGGATCTGGGGCTGGACGACAGCCACGGGAAGGCCACGGCGGCCACTCCCGGCGCCGGTCTGAACGAACAGGTGGAATCCTTCGAGCGCTCACTGATTGCCGCCGAGATGAGCCGGCCGCACAACTCCCTACGCAGCCTCGCCGAGGCGCTGGGCGTACCGCGTAAAACGCTGCACGACAAATTGCGCAAACACGGCCTTCTGTTCTCCGGCAGTGGCGGAAATTCCGCCGACGATGTCGACATCTGAGCAGAAATCCGCCGATGGATTCGACTGCGACCAAGGGCGAACAGCGCCACAGAGCGCTCTGACGTAACCTCCAGCCCTGGCACACACCTTGCTCTGCGACACAGGTGCGATTGCCTCGTGCATCCCACTTCGCGACGTGCCCGCCACGTCGCGCCCGCCGGGCCACGAACCCGACGGTGTCCTTCGGGCTTCTTGCCATCTCGCGTCTTCGATTCGACAGGCGCATCGCCGGGTGCAGTGATCCTGCCCCGGCCAATTTCCCCCTCTCGCATCTTCGCTCAGGACTTTCCTACACAGCGGTCCTGCGCCTCTCTGCACCTGCGAATCAAGCGCAACAGCGCGCCCCGCGTGGGCCTGCGAAATCGACTGCCATTCCGTGGTCATGAAATCGCGCTCAAATCTTCACGAAATCCCCTCTAAATCGGGCGCTAATGCAAAACCTCTCCTATGGTTTATGCGGGGTGGGCAGAGCAGGAAGTACTGCCCAATACATTGGATAGCAAGCTATTGACCTGAATCAGGAGTGCCCCGCCTAGACGGGCGCTAAATAGCCTCACTCTCCAACTTCCTATAGGGAGATTCTTAAATGTCGCAAGAAAGCAGCCAAAAACTGAAGCTAGGCGCTTTGACGGCTCTTGTTGTCGGCTCGATGATCGGCGGGGGCATCTTCTCCCTGCCGCAAAACATGGCCGCCAGCGCTGACGTCGGCGCTATCCTCATCGGCTGGGCCATTACCGCGGTCGGCATGCTGACCCTGGCATTCGTCTTCCAGACCCTGGCCAACCGCAAACCCCAACTCGACGGCGGTGTGTACGCCTACGCCAAGGCCGGTTTCGGTGACTACATGGGCTTCTCTTCAGCCTGGGGTTACTGGATCAGCGCCTGGCTCGGCAACGTCGGTTACTTCCTTCTTCTGTTCAGCACCCTGGGCTACTTCTTCCCGATCTTCGGCAAGGGCGACACCGTCGCGGCAATCATCTGCGCGTCCGTGCTGCTGTGGGCCCTGCACTTCCTGGTGCTGCGCGGGATCAAGGAAGCGGCTTTCATCAACACCGTCACAACGGTGGCGAAGATCGTTCCGCTGTTCCTGTTCATCCTGATCTGCCTGTTCGCCTTCAAGCTGGACATCTTCACCGCGGACATCTGGGGCAAGAGCAACCCTGACCTGGGCAGCGTGATGAACCAGGTGCGCAACATGATGCTGGTCACCGTGTGGGTGTTCATCGGCATCGAAGGCGCTAGCATCTTCTCCTCCCGTGCGGAAAAACGTTCGGACGTCGGTAAGGCCACCGTGATCGGCTTCATCACCGTCCTGTTGCTGCTGGTGCTGGTGAACGTGCTGTCCATGGGCGTGATGACCCAGCCGGAACTGGCCAAGCTGCAGAACCCGTCGATGGCGCTGGTGCTGGAGCATGTGGTCGGTCACTGGGGCGCTGTCCTGATCAGCGTCGGCCTGCTGATCTCCCTGCTGGGTGCCCTGCTCTCCTGGGTACTGCTGTGCGCCGAGATCATGTTTGCCGCCGCCAAGGACCACACCATGCCGGAGTTCCTCCGCAAGGAGAACGCCAACCAGGTGCCGGCCAATGCTCTCTGGCTGACCAACATCTGCGTACAGGTCTTCCTGGTGATCACCTTCTTCACCTCGGGTGACCCGAACGGCATGGACCCGTACACCAAGATGCTGCTGCTGGCGACCTCGATGATCCTGGTCCCGTACTTCTGGTCTGCCGCCTACGGCCTGCTGCTGGCAGTCAAGGGCGAGACCTACGAGAACGATCCGGGCGAGCGCAGCAAAGACCTGATCATTGCCGGCATCTCGGTTCTCTACGCAGTGTGGCTGATCTACGCAGGCGGCCTGAAGTACCTGCTGCTGTCGGCGCTGCTGTACGCGCCCGGCGTCATCCTCTTCGCCAAAGCGAAACATGAAGTGGGTCAACCCATCTTCACCAATGTCGAGAAGCTCATCTTCGCGGTTGTCGTGATCGGTGCACTGATCGCGGCCTATGGCCTCTACGACGGCTTCCTCACTCTGTAACTCCTGGAGACATCTCATGAGCACGGAAAAAACCAAACTTGGCGTTCATTCTGAAGCTGGCAAACTACGCAAAGTGATGGTCTGCTCGCCCGGACTCGCCCATCAACGCCTGACCCCGAGCAACTGCGACGAGTTGCTGTTCGACGACGTTATCTGGGTGAACCAGGCGAAGCGCGACCACTTCGACTTCGTCACCAAGATGCGCGAACGCGGCATCGATGTTCTGGAAATGCACAACCTGCTGACCGACATCGTGGCGAACCCCGAAGCCCTGAAGTGGATCCTTGATCGCAAGATCACCGCTGACAGCGTCGGCCTCGGGCTGACCCAGGAACTGCGTGGCTGGCTGGAAAGCCTGGAACCGCGCAAGCTGGCCGAATTCCTCATCGGTGGCGTGGCCGCCGACGATATCCCGGAAAGCGAAGGCGCCAAGGCGCTAAAGATGTACCGCGACTACCTGGGCCACTCCAGCTTCCTGCTGCCACCTCTGCCCAACACCCAGTTCACCCGTGACACCACCTGCTGGATCTACGGCGGCGTGACCCTGAACCCCATGTACTGGCCGGCGCGACGTCAAGAAACCCTGCTGACCACCGCCATCTACAAGTTCCACCCGGAATTCACCAACGCCGAATTCGAAGTCTGGTACGGCGATCCGGACAAAGACCACGGCATGTCCACCCTCGAGGGTGGTGACGTGATGCCCATCGGCAATGGCGTCGTCCTGATCGGCATGGGCGAACGCTCCTCCCGCCAGGCCATCGGCCAGGTAGCCCAGGCGCTGTTCGCCAAGGGCGCTGCCGAGAAAGTCATCGTCGCCGGTCTGCCGAAATCCCGCGCCGCGATGCACCTGGACACCGTCTTCACCTTCTGCGACCGCGACTTGGTCACCGTCTTCCCGGAAGTGGTGAAAGAGATCGTTCCGTTCATCCTGCGCCCGGACGAGAAGAGCCCCTACGGCATCAACGTCCAGCGCGAAGACAAGGACTTCATGACTGTCGTCGCCGAGTCCCTGGGCCTGAAGAAACTGCGCGTCGTCGAAACCGGCGGCAACAGCTTCGCCGCCGAACGCGAACAGTGGGACGACGGTAACAACGTGGTCTGCCTGGAACCGGGCGTGGTGGTTGGTTACGACCGCAACACCTACACCAACACCCTGCTGCGCAAGGCTGGCGTGGAAGTCATCACCATCAGCGCCGGCGAATTGGGCCGGGGCCGTGGCGGCGGTCACTGCATGACCTGCCCAATCATCCGCGACCCGATCGACTATTGATCGATCGGCACCCGATAAACGCGACTACCTCAACCAGAGCGCATTGACCTCACGAGGCGGCCCTTGCCAGGGCCGCCTGCCCCGCCAGCCACGAGCTGTACTGACGCGGGCGAGATCGGATCCCACAAGGAGAAACACCATGGCTTTCAATATGCACAACCGCAACCTGCTCAGCCTGATGCACCACAGCACCCGCGAGTTGCGCTATCTGCTCGACCTGTCCCGCGACCTGAAACGCGCCAAGTACACCGGTACCGAGCAGCAACACCTGAAAGGCAACAACATTGCGCTGATCTTCGAAAAGACCTCGACCCGCACCCGCTGCGCCTTCGAAGTCGCCGCCTATGACCAGGGCGCCAACGTTACCTACATCGACCCGAACTCCTCGCAGATCGGCCACAAGGAGTCAATGAAGGACACCGCCCGCGTACTGGGCCGTATGTACGACGCCATCGAGTACCGTGGCTTCAAGCAGGAAATTGTCGAAGAACTGGCCAAGTTCGCCGGCGTTCCGGTGTTCAACGGCCTGACCGACGAATACCACCCGACCCAGATGCTGGCCGACGTGCTGACCATGCGCGAGCACAGCGACAAGCCGCTGCATGATATCGCCTACGCCTACCTGGGCGACGCCCGCAACAACATGGGTAACTCCCTGCTGCTGATCGGCGCCAAACTGGGCATGGACGTACGCATTGCCGCACCGAAGGAACTCTGGCCGACCGACGAGCACGTTGCCGCCTGCAAGAAGTTCGCTGAAGAAAGCGGTGCCCGCATCACCATCACCGAAGACCCGAAAGAAGCCGTCAAAGGCGTGGACTTCATCCACACCGACGTGTGGGTATCGATGGGTGAACCGGTCGAAGCCTGGGGCGAACGCATCAGCGAACTGCTTCCCTACCAGGTCAACCTGGACATGATGAAGGCCGCCGGCAACCCGCGCGTGAAGTTCATGCACTGCCTGCCCGCCTTCCACAACAGCGAGACCAAGGTCGGCAAGGAAATCGCCGCCAAGTACCCGAACCTGAAGAACGGCATCGAAGTGACCGAAGACGTCTTCGAATCCCCCTACAACATTGCCTTCGAGCAGGCGGAAAACCGCATGCACACCATCAAGGCAATCCTCGTTTCGACCCTCGCCGACATGTAATGCCGGACAGCCCCGGACCGCGACGAGGTCGCCGGTCCGGGCGCTCCCACTCTTTCGGAGGAAATGAATATGCGTATCGTCGTCGCATTGGGCGGTAATGCCCTGCTGCGTCGTGGCGAGCCCATGACTGCCGACAACCAGCGCACCAACGTACGGATCGCTGCCGAACAGATCGCCAAGGTTGCCCCGGGCAACGAACTGGTGATCGCCCACGGCAACGGCCCGCAGGTCGGCCTGCTGGCCCTGCAGGGCGCAGCCTACGAAAAGGTCAGCCCCTACCCGCTGGACGTTCTCGGCGCCGAGACCGAAGGCATGATCGGCTACATGATCGAACAGGAAATGGGCAACCTGCTGCCGTTCGAAGTGCCGTTCGCCACCCTGCTCACCCAGGTCGAGGTCGATTCCAAGGACCCGGCCTTCCAGAACCCGACCAAGCCCATCGGCCCGGTCTACTCCAAGGAAGAGGCCGAAGCCCTCGCCAAGGAGAAAGGCTGGAGCATCGCCCCGGACGGCGACAAGTTCCGCCGCGTCGTGGCCAGCCCGCGTCCGAAGCGCATCTTCGAGATCCGCCCGGTCAAGTGGCTGCTGGAGAAAGGCACCATCGTCATCTGCGCAGGCGGCGGCGGCATCCCGACCATGTACGACGAATCCGGCAAGAAACTCTCCGGCGTCGAAGCGGTGATCGACAAGGACCTCTGCTCCTCGCTGCTGGCCCAGGAACTGTCGGCTGACATCCTGATCATCGCCACCGACGTGGACGCGGCCTACATCGACTGGGGCAAGCCAACCCAGAAAGCCATCGCCCAGGCGCACCCGGACGAACTGGAACGCCTAGGCTTCGCCGCTGGCTCCATGGGCCCGAAAGTCCAGGCTGCCATGGAGTTCGCCCGCAACACCGGCAAGGACGCGGTGATCGGCTCGCTGGAAAACATCGTCGCCATCACCAAGGGCGAATCCGGCACCCGGGTCAGCACCAAGAAAGCCGGCATCGAATACCGCTGAGTTTTGCCGCGGTAAAAAACGGGAGCCCGTCGCGGCTCCCGTTTTCATTCATGACTCCTGCAAGATTCGCACGGGAACTCGTCGCCTTCTTCCGACAAATCCTGGCGCGAGCGTGACTCGGCGGTCATCATCCTCGTCAGCTAAAGCATTCCGAATCACTAGAAGCCACGCCTGGCTTTGTGCCACCGGGCTGCCCCTCCATGGGCCACCGTCGTCCGGCGCGCAAGATGCACTTGCTGAAGGAGTTTCCGAGAGATGTCTCGACTACCGGTCATCGTTGGTTTTGGTGGATATAACGCGGCAGGCCGCAGTTCCTTCCACCATGGGTTCCGCCGTACCGTCCTTGAATCCATGGAGCCCGCCGCCCGCCAGGAAACCCTCGCCGGTCTCGCGGTTATGATGAAACTGGTCAAGGTCGTCGATGGCCAGTACCAGGACGCCGACGGCAACAGCCTCGATCTTGCCGCCATCGAGCAGCGCTTCGAGCAACAGATTCGCCAGTCCACCCTGATCCGCCGCATCGAGCTGCAATACCTCGACGTCGACGCCGCGCACTGCCACAAGAGCCTCACCGTCAACGCCGCCGGCAGCCCGGTGACTTTCACCACCTTGCGCAAGCAACTGCCCGAGCCGCTGCCGGCCAACTGGTCGGTGGAGGAACTCGAAGGCGGCGAAGTCCGCGTCACCCTGCACGACAGCTGCGAATTCAAGGTCGACAGCTACCGCGCGCTGCCGGTGAAGTCCGCCGGCCAGCTGCCCACCGGCTTCGAGCCGAGCGAGCTGTACAACTCGCGCTTCCACCCGCGCGGCCTGCAGATGTCCGTGGTCGCCGCCACCGACGCGGTGCGCTCCACCGGCCTCGACTGGCAGACCATCTGCAACGCCGTACAGCCTGACGAAATCGCCGTATTCTCCAGCAGCATCATGAGCCAGCTCGACGAGAACGGCTTCGGCGGCCTGCTGCAGTCGCGCCTGCGTGGCCACCGCGTGTCAGCCAAGCAGCTGCCGCTGGGCTTCAACAGCATGCCCACCGACTTCATCAACGCCTACGTGCTGGGCAGCGTCGGCATGACCGGCAGCGTCACCGGCGCCTGCGCGACCTTCCTGTACAACCTGCAGAAAGGCATCGACGTCATCACCACCGGCCAGGCCCGCGTGGCCATCGTCGGCAACGCCGAAGCGCCGATCACTTCCGAGATCATCGAGGGCTACGCCGCCATGGGCGCGCTGGCCACCGAAGAAGGCCTGCGTCTAATCGAAGGCCGCGACGACGTCGACTTCCGCCGCGCCAGCCGTCCGTTCGGCGACAACTGCGGCTTCTCCCTGGCCGAGTCCGCGCAGTACATAGTGCTGATGGACGACGCCCTGGCCCTGGAGCTGGGCGCCGACATCCACGGCTCGGTGCCGGACGTGTTCATCAACGCCGACGGCTTCAAGAAGTCCATCTCCGCCCCCGGTCCGGGCAACTACCTGACCATGGCCAAGGCGGTGGCCGCCGCTGCGCAGATCGTTGGCGAGAAGAGCGTGCGCCAGCACAGCTTCGTCCACGCCCACGGCTCCAGCACCCCGGCCAACCGCGTCACCGAATCGGAAATCCTCGACCGCGTCGCCACCGCCTTCGGCATCGACGGCTGGCCTGTCACCGCGGTGAAAGCCTTCGTCGGACACTCCCTGGCCACCGCCAGCGCCGACCAGCTGATCTCCGCCCTGGGCACCTTCCGCTACGGCATCATTCCCGGCATCAAGACCGTCGAGAAGTTCGCCGACGATGTTTTCAAGGACCATATCGCCCTGTCCAACAGCGACGTGCGCCGCGACGACCTGGAAGTCTGCTTCATCAACTCCAAGGGCTTCGGCGGCAACAACGCCACCGGCGTGCTGCTGTCCCCGACCATCACCGAGAAGATGCTGCGCAAGCGCCACGGCGATGCCGCCTTCACCGACTACCAGGCGCGCCGCGAAGCCACCCGCGCAGCCGCCCGGCAGTACGACGAAGCCGCCACCCAGGGCCGCTTCGACATCATCTACAACTTCGGCAACGACATGATCGACGAGCAGGCCATCGAGATCAGCGACCAGGGCATCCAGGTCCCCGGCTTCAGCCAGACCATTGCCTACAAGAAGGACGAACGCTTCAGCGACATGCTCGACTGATCGCCGACGTTGAACGAAAAAGCCGGGCAGATGCCCGGCTTTTCTCATTCTTGAAGACAGCTCGCTCCTACAAGTACACATCCGAGGTCAGTACGTCCCCTGCCCCACACCAAGCTCGAGAATGCTCGCCTTGAGATTCTCGAAGTCGTACTCGCTGAGCCCGACGTAATCCAGCACCAGCGCACGCACGCTCTCCCACTCGTGGTCCTC
This sequence comes from Pseudomonas sp. PDM18, assembly GCF_014852585.1. Lineage (GTDB taxonomy): Bacteria > Pseudomonadota > Gammaproteobacteria > Pseudomonadales > Pseudomonadaceae > Pseudomonas. The sequence goes on from NZ_JACVBX010000008.1 coordinate 96,259, forward strand.
GTCCTGATTGCCAAGTACACGGTACGAGCCGCAGATGTGCTCGGCCATTTTGAGGATGGCCAGCAGGTTCTTCAGCTGGGTATCGCGGCAGTTGTCCTCGCTGAAGATCGACAGCGCATTGTGGTGGTTGGCGATGGCCTCGCACACGTGCTCAGGCAAGCGCCAGGAGCGCGCGGTGAAGTAGCCGACCACCGCATGGTTGGTGTTCAGCACGCGATTCTCGGTGTCCACCACGCGGCGCTCGTCGCTGGCGCTGGCGTAGGCCTCCTCCAGCACCGCCATGTAGTGCGGGAAGCGCTTGAGCATCAGCGGGATGCCGCAGTTGTGGAACAGCCCCAGCGCATACGCCTCGTCCACCGACTCGTAGCCGATGCGCTTGGCCAGGGTCAGGCAGCTCATGGCCACGTCCTGAGCGGTATCCCAGAAGCGGTTGAGGGTGACGATGGTGGCGTCGGTCATCTCTCCCTTGATCGACTGCGCGTTGATCAGGTTGATCACCGAGCGGCTGCCCAGCAGGTTCACTGCGCGCTGGATCGAGGTGATGCGGTTGGCCAGGCCGAAGAACGGCGAGTTCACCAGCTTCAGCAGCGCGCCGGACAGCCCTGGATCCTGGCTGATCAGCTTGGCGATCGCCTTCAGGTCCGGATTGGGCATGAACTGCTCCATCTGCAGGTCAACCATGATCTGCGGCTGCGGCGGCACACTGATGCCCTGCAGGGCCTGACGGATCTGTTCGGCGGAGAGTTCTTGGGACATGGGGCGCGCTGGCGAAGTGGAGGGGAGGCACAGTTTACCCAGAGCGGAGGCGTCTGGAACTGCCCTTTCGATGGTTCATGCATCGGCCGCGCCTGCCGAAGCTTTATGGCGCCCATGTCCGCAACGAATCGACCAAACGCGCACGCGCCGCGCTCCGGCGGCGCACGCTGCTGCGCTATAATCCCGCTCTTTTTGCCGGAGCCCTTCCCCATGACCCTGCCCAGCCTGCGTCTGAAAGCCAACGCCGAGCGCCGCCTGCGCGCCGGCCACCTGTGGGTCTACAGCAACGAGGTGGACGTCGCCGCCACCCCGCTGAACGGATTCGGCGCCGGCGAACAGGCCATCCTCGAAATGGCCAACGGCAAGCCGCTGGGCATCGTCGCGATGAGCCCGAACAACCTCATCTGCGCCCGCCTGATTTCCCGTGATACCAAGCACGTTCTCGACAAATCCCTGTTGGTTCACCGCCTGAACGTCGCTCTGAGCCTGCGCGACCGCCTGTTCGACAAGCCTTTCTACCGTCTGGTCTACGGCGACTCGGACCTGCTGCCGGGCCTGGTGGTGGACCGTTTCGGCGACGTACTGGTCGTCCAGCTCGCCTCGGCAACCATGGAGAAGCACCGCGACGACGTGCTCGCCGCGCTGCTGCAGGTGCTCAAGCCCAGCGCCGTGCTGTGGAAGAACGACTCCAGCGCCCGTGACGCCGAGGGCCTGGAGCGCTATGTCGCCAACGCCTACGGCGAAGTCCCGGAATGGGTCGCCCTGGAAGAGAACGGCGTGAAGTTCGAAGCTCCGGTGCTGGCCGGCCAGAAGACCGGCTGGTTCTACGATCACCGCATGAACCGCGCCCGCCTGCAGCCCTACGTACAGGGCAAGCGCGTGCTCGATCTGTTCAGCTACATCGGCGGCTGGGGCATCCAGGCCGCAGCCTTCGGCGCCAGCGAAGTGATGTGCGTCGATGCCTCCGGCTTCGCCCTCGACGGTGTCGAGCGCAACGCCACGCTGAACGGCCTCGCCGAGAAAGTGGCCTGCGTGGAAGGTGACGTGTTCGACGCCCTGCGCGAACTGAAGGCCGCCGACGAGCGCTTCGACGTGATCGTTGCCGACCCGCCCGCGTTCATCAAACGCAAGAAGGACCTGAAGAACGGCGAGGCTGCGTACCGCCGTCTCAACGAACAGGCCATGCGCCTGCTGTCCAAGGACGGCGTGCTGGTCAGCGCTTCCTGCTCCATGCACCTGCCCGAGGACGACCTGCAGAACATCCTGCTGGGCAGCGCCCGCCACCTGGACCGCAACATCCAGCTGCTCGAACGCGGCGGCCAGGGCCCGGACCACCCGGTACACCCGGCGATCCCCGAAACCCGCTACATCAAGAGCCTGACCGTACGCCTGCTGCCCAACGGCTAAGGCTTTACGGTACGACAGGAACGGGGCGTTTCCGCGAGGGAGCGCCCCGTTTTTCATTGCAGCGATGGATGGCAGATAACGCCTGGGGCATGATGCGCCTTACGGGTCCGTAGCCGCGTAGAGCGCATAAAGCGGAACGCTTTATGCGCCGCCCTCACTTCATCGGCATCAACGAATCCGCCTCGCTGATCACTGCCTTGCCGGTCTTGCGCTCGAACAGGCACAGCTCGCGGCCCGGTTTGCCCTTCATGTGTTTCTGCGCATAGGTCCCGCCAATCATCAGCGCCGTGTAGCCCACGCTGTCATCGAACAGCACCGGCGAGCCCAGCACCTTCTTGTTCTGCAGATGGCTCAGCGCCAGGCAGGCTTCGCGCTGCTGCTTGTCCTGCGCCTGCCAGGCCTCGTCGGACGAAGCCTGCACACTGCCGGCAAACAGCACGGCGAGCAGGGCGATGCGGGTGACTTTCATGGGGTTGCTCCTTCAACGAACGGGACGGGAAAAGCGCCAGTGGCCATTCAGACCGCACCGGATCGGCGAAAGTCTATGCCTTGTGCCGACCACCAGCCTTTCCCTGGCGGCAAGGCCCGGCGTAGAATCGGGACATTCCTGCCATTTATCCCCCGGCGGGCCTGTGAGCCCCGGCCGAGCAGGCGGTGACCCCGCCACGCCCCGCGCCGACCTCGCCCATGCAAGGCCATCTGCTGTTTGCATCCGGTGCGTACCGCGCTCACGATACGACTTAGAGTCTGCTCAAGGTCTCGCCGGCCAGCCCTACCCGCTGTACGCCGCCGCACTTCAAGACCCGGATCGACTCCCACCGTGACCTGATGCGCAGGAACCTGTCATGCCCGATTACCGCTCGAAAACCTCCACCCACGGCCGCAACATGGCCGGCGCCCGTGCTCTCTGGCGCGCCACCGGGATGAAGGACGAAGACTTCAAGAAGCCGATCATCGCCATCGCCAACTCCTTCACCCAGTTCGTGCCCGGCCACGTGCATCTGAAGGACCTGGGCCAGTTGGTAGCCCGCGAGATCGAAAAACACGGCGGCGTGGCCAAGGAATTCAACACCATTGCCGTAGACGACGGCATCGCCATGGGCCATGACGGCATGCTCTATTCCCTGCCGTCGCGCGAGATCATCGCCGACTCCGTGGAATACATGGTCAACGCCCACTGCGCCGACGCCATCGTCTGCATCTCAAACTGCGACAAGATCACCCCCGGCATGCTGATGGCCGCCCTGCGCCTGAACATCCCGGTGGTATTCGTCTCCGGCGGTCCGATGGAAGCCGGCAAGACCAAGCTGGCTAATCACGGCCTCGACCTGGTGGACGCCATGGTCGTCGCCGCCGACGACTCCTGCTCCGACGAAAAGGTCGCCGAGTACGAGCGCAGCGCCTGCCCGACCTGCGGCTCCTGCTCCGGCATGTTCACCGCCAACTCGATGAACTGCCTGACCGAAGCCCTGGGCCTGTCGCTGCCGGGCAATGGTTCTACCCTTGCTACCCACTCCGACCGCGAGCAGCTGTTCCTGCGCGCCGGCCGCCTGGCCGTCGAGCTCTGCCAGCGCTACTACGGCGAAGGCGATGAATCCGTGCTGCCGCGCAATGTCGCCAGCTTCAAGGCGTTCGAGAACGCCATGACCCTGGACATCGCCATGGGCGGTTCGACCAACACCATCCTGCACCTGCTGGCCGCCGCCCAGGAGGCGGAGATCGCCTTCGACCTGCGCGACATCGATCGCCTGTCGCGCAAGGTGCCGCAGCTGTGCAAGGTCGCGCCGAACATCCAGAAGTACCACATGGAAGACGTGCACCGTGCCGGTGGCATCTTCTCCATCCTCGGCGAGCTGGCCCGTGGCGGCCTGCTGCACACCGATGTGCCGACCGTGCACAGCCCGAGCATGGCCGACGCCATCGCCGAGTGGGACATCACCCAGACCCAGGACGAGAAGGTCCACACCTTCTTCAAGGCCGGCCCCGCCGGCATCCCGACCCAGGTCGCCTTCAGCCAGAGCACCCGCTGGGACACCCTCGACGCCGACCGCGCCGAAGGCTGCATCCGCAGCGTCGAGCACGCCTACTCCCAGGAAGGCGGCCTGGCCGTGCTGTACGGCAACATCGCCCTCGACGGCTGCGTGGTGAAGACCGCCGGCGTGGACGAATCCATCCACGTGTTCGAAGGTCGCGCGAAGATCTTCGAAAGCCAGGACGGCGCCGTGAAGGGCATCCTCGCCGACGAAGTGAAGCCGGGCGACATCGTGATCATCCGCTACGAAGGCCCGAAGGGCGGCCCGGGCATGCAGGAAATGCTGTACCCGACCAGCTACCTGAAATCCAAAGGACTGGGCAAGGAGTGCGCGCTGCTCACCGACGGCCGTTTCTCCGGCGGCACCTCGGGCCTGTCCATTGGCCACGCCTCGCCGGAAGCTGCCGCTGGCGGCGCCATCGGCCTGGTGCAGGACGGCGACAAGGTGCTGATCGACATCCCCAACCGCAGCATCAACCTGCTGGTGAGTGATGAAGAACTGGCCGCCCGCCGCGCCGAGCAGGACAAGAAAGGCTGGAAGCCGGCTCAACCCCGCGCACGCAAGGTGAGCACCGCGCTGAAGGCCTACGCCCTGCTGGCCACCAGCGCCGACAAGGGCGCAGTGCGCGACAAGGCGCTGCTGGACGGTTGAGTCTGGCGGTGTCATGAAAAAAGCCCGGCGAATGCCGGGCTTTTTTCATCTTGAGTATCAGGGCTTGGTCGCCACCACACAGCCACCAGTGCCAGGCCTGATGCCACGGTCGGCGTCACAGATGGTGCCCGATAGCTTCCAAATTACCATGCTGGAACCGCTATCTTTCGTGGATTCCAACGCAAGCATCAGCGGCGTACCACTAGAGTCGGTAGCACTGGTTGTAGCTTCAATTTTTCCCGCTTTCACCGAGTAACCAGATGGCACATTCGAAGTTTCAAACGTATCCGGAATTCCATAGGCGCCATTTTTGCACTCCGAGATTGCCCCCGCCTCGACCATGCACATGCCAACCGCAGTCTTGATACCGGCCATTTCGGCGATCGCAGCACTGGCTTTGCTGCGGGAGGAATAATCGGAGTAGATCGGGATCGATACCGAAGCCAGAATCCCGATGATCGCCACCACGATCATCAGCTCGATCAGGGTGAAGCCCTGTTGTTTGCGCATCTGCGTATCCCTCTGGGTTGAGCCGGAAACCCGAATGGCCCCGGATGCCTCCCAGTGAAGCCGCGCCAGCCGGCGCAAACACTCAGACGCGTCCGCGCACCTTGTTGAAAATTCGGCAGTTATCCTCCAGACCGAAAGTCTCCGGGGTGCCGCCGTACAGAGACGCCGTAGGAACTCAGGCTTCCCTATTCATCCCGACTTGCCTCATACCACTGTGCGATCCCGCCCTGGCCCAGTAAAATCGCGCTCTTTTTTCCCGGACCGCCGCCCATGAGCTCCCTCGAGAATCCGTCCGCCGCCAAGGACCAGCCCGACCTGGTCTACGGCCTGGAAGACCGCCCCGCCCTGCCCATCGCGTGGCTTGCCGCGCTGCAGCACCTGCTGGCGATCATCGTGCCCATCGTCACCCCCGGCCTGCTGATCTGCCAGGCGCTGGGCGTGTCGCCGCGCGACACCAACCTGATCGTGTCGATGTCGCTGGTGATCTCCGGCATCGCCACCTTCGTCCAGTGCAAGCGCTTCGGGCCGTTCGGCGCGGGCCTGCTGATCGTCCAGGGCACCAGCTTCAACTTCGTCGGCCCGCTGATCGCCGGCGGTGCGCTGATGGTGAAGAACGGCACCCCGGTGGAAGCGGTGATGGCGGCCATCTTCGGCGTGGTCATGGCCGGCTCCTTCGTGGAGATGGGCGTGTCGCGCATCCTGCCCTTCGTGAAGCGCCTGATCACCCCGCTGGTCACCGGCATCGTGGTGCTGATGATCGGCCTGACCCTGATCAAGGTCGGCCTGATCAGCATGGGTGGCGGCTTCTCCGCCATGGGCAACGGCACCTTCGCCAACGGCGAGAACCTGATGCTGTCGGGCCTGGTGCTGGCGATCATCGTCATCCTCAATCGCATCCCGGTGGTGTGGATGCGCAGCGGCGCCATCGTCATCGCCCTCGCCGTGGGCTACGCGCTGGCCGGCTATCTGGGCCGCCTGGACTTCACCGGCATGCATGAGGCGCCGGCCTTCCAGGTCCCGGTGCCGCTGCACTTCGGCCTGGGCTTCTCCTGGAGCCTGTTCATCCCGATGCTGGTGATCTACCTGGTGACCTCGCTGGAAGCCATCGGTGACGTCACCGCCACCAGCAAGATCTCCAGGCAGCCCGTCGAGGGCCCGCTGTGGATGCAGCGCATCAAGGGCGGCGTGCTGGTGAACGGTGCCAACTCTCTGCTGGCCGGCCTGTTCAACACCTTCCCCAGCTCGGTGTTCGCGCAGAACAACGGCGTGATCCAGTTGACCGGCGTCGCCAGCCGCCACGTCGGCCTGTGGATCGCCGCGATGCTGATCGTGCTGGGCCTGTTCCCCAGCGTCGCCGGGGTGATCCAGGCCGTTCCCGAGCCGGTGCTTGGCGGCGCGGTGATGGTGATGTTCGGCGCGGTCGCCGCTTCCGGCATCAACATCCTCGCCGGCACCCACCTGGACCGCCGCGCGCTGCTGATCATCGCCGTCAGCCTGGCGCTGGGCCTGGGCATCTCGCAAGTGCCGGAGTTCCTCGCGCACATGCCCCACGCGATCCGCAACGTGCTGGAATCCGGCGTCGCCACCGGCGGCATCTGTGCCCTGCTGCTCAACTGGTTCCTGCCCGAGTCCGACGCTGCGAAGGCCTCGCACAACGGCTGAATCGGCACGACGCCACCTTCGGGTGGCGTCGTCGTTTATGCTCCCCGAATGACCACTACCCTGCGCATCGGCGTCATCGCCGACACCCACGGTCTGCTGCGCCCCGAAGCGCTGGCGGCGCTGCAAGGCTGCGAGCGCATCCTGCACCTGGGCGATATCGGCCCCGCCACACTGCTGGATCAGCTGCGCGAACTGGCGCCGCTGGACGTGGTGCGCGGCAACAACGACACCGACGACTGGGCCGCCGCGCTGCCGGAAACGCTGCTGCTGGAACTGGGCGGATTGCGGCTCTACCTGATCCATGACCTCAAGCAGTTGGCCATCGATCCCGCGGTCGAAGGCATCGACGTGGTGCTGGCGGGGCATTCCCACAAACCGCTGAATGAGGTGCGCAATGGGGTGCTGTACCTGAATCCGGGCAGCGCTGGACCGCGCCGGTTCAAGCTGCCGATTGCGTTGGCGATTCTGGAAATACGCGACGGGCAGCCGCTGGTGGAGATGGTCACGCTCGCCTAAGAGCGTTCGCGAGCGAGCCCTTTTGAATCCGTAGGGCGCATAACCTGGAACAGGTTATCCGCCGGCCAGCATCCGGCGGATAACGCTGACGCGTTATTCGCCCTACGAAATTGCTCCGGACGCACCTTGTAGGAGCAAGCTTGCTCGCGAACCGCTCCTGCACCGTAGTTAGGGTTCCAGCAGATGAGTGGCCAACTGCGCCACCGCCTCCTGCCGCTCGCTCTTCTCGCCGCGCCGGCGGCCATTGAGGGCGGACCACTCCGGATGTGCCCGCGCCTTGCGCAACGCCTCGGGCAACTTCCCCTCGCGCCACTGCTTGTCTTCGGGCGATTGCACCTGGATCGCTTCTACCGCCGCATGCCCGCGCGTCTGCAGGGCCGCCAGCAGTTGCCGCTGACGCAGCGCCAGCAGGCGCAGCACGCTGTCGTCCACCGACAGCTCGCGACTGCCCTTGAGCTTGCCCAGCAGGCGTTGGCCGTAGTGGCCGACTGTCTGCCAGGCGCCGCCGGCGATGGCGCCCAGGGCGGTGGCTGCGCCAAGGGTCAGGCCGCCGACCAGTAGATCGATCCCCGCCCCCGCTGCCGCGCCAGCCGCAACGCCGCCACCGAGGCGAATGCCCAGTTGGCGGAGAGTTTCCGGGTTGAACAGGTCATCGCCCCAGCGCCCGTCCAGCAACGGCAGGTCGGCGGCGCGGGCGTCGTCCTTGCGGAAGGCGTAGAGGCTGAGCAGCGCCTTCACGCAGGTATCTTCGCGCTTGCGCACCTGATTGCGCAGCGTCTCGGTGGCTGCTCGAACAGCACTGTCGCCAGCGGGCACCAGTTGGCGGCAAGCGGCGACATCCACCAGCAGCTCGGCGATCAGCCGCGCCCCGGCCTCGCGGCGGGCGACGGCCTGGGCCTCGTGATCTGCGACCAGTCGATCCAGCTGCGGGCGCGCACGCTCCAGCAGCAGCGCCAGGCTTTCGTACAGGCGGCGCTCACCATCCAGCGGCGGCGCCACGCTATCGAAACGCACCAGCGCATGCAGACCGAGACGGGACAGCGCCTCGCGCCACTGCTCCTCGCGGTGCTGTGGGCTGGCGACAAAGTTGAGTACCGGCAGCAACGGTCGTGCGCAGGCGGCGAGCACTGCCAGCTCGTCGCGGTACTTGGCCAGCACCGGTTCGCGGGCGTCGATCACGTAGAGGCCGGCGTCGGAAGCGAGCAACTGGCGCAGCACCTTGGCCTCCTGCTCGAAGCGGCCACGGGCTTCACTGCCCTCGAGGAAGCGACGCAGCTTCTCCGGGCCGTCCAGGCGCTCGCCGGGGCGCTCCAGGCCATCGAGGAAGTCGCGCAGGGCGATGGCGTCCTCCAGGCCCGGCGTGTCGTACAGCTCCAGCAGCGGTTCGCCGTCCACCGACAACCGCGCGCCCTCCACATGCCGCGTGGTACTAGGCCGGTGGGAGACCTCGCCGAAGCCCACGTCGCGGGTCAGGGTACGCAGCAGGGAGGTCTTGCCGACGTTGGTGTGGCCGACCACGGCCAGTTTCAGCGCATCAGTCATGCCCGGTCTCCAGCCAGCCCAGGGGCGATGCCGAGGTGTGCGGCAGTTGCAGGCGCTCGATGCCGGCGTGCCAGTCGCCCAGGCGCTCGGCGTCCAGCGCTTCGCCGACCGGCGCCTGCAGCAGCCAGACGCGGGTGGCGGCGGCGCAGCGCGAGAGTTCGGCGATCAGCGCCAGGGTGCCGCGATCCGGCGAGCGGCGCGGGTCGCAGGCGATCACCAGGCGCGCCGGCGGGTAGCGGGTAAGTTGCTCCAGCAGGCGGCGGCGCTGGGCGCCGTCGTCGAGGTCGCCGGCGTTGGCGATGCCTTCCGCCAGCTTCGGCGGCCAGTTGGGCCGGTCCAGCAGTTCGATGGACAACAGCACGGCGCCATCGGCGGTGGTCGACGGGGCCTGCGCCTGCGGCTCAATCAGTTCGTCCGGCGCGGCATCGCTGACGCCGAGGCGCTCGCTGGCCGGCATCAAACGCTCGCGCAGCAGGGCGTAGCCGGGCAGCGAGACATCCAGCGCCAACTGCGCACGTCCGCGCTTCCAGCGCCACAGGCAGAGCAGCCAGAGCGCGCCGCGCAGCAGCACGCCGTACACCAGCAGGATGCCCACCAGCCAGCCGGCCCAGGCATGGCGCGCGTTCTCGCTGGCCACCAGGGCATCGCCGCTGGCGCGCACCAGTTCGGCGTCCGGCTGCGGGAAGCCGAGCAGCGACGGCAGCGCGCCGAGGCCGTGGGTCAGGGCGATGAAGGTATCGCCGCCGAGGATGGTGGTCTCCCAGACGAAGCCGTAGCGCCGCGTCGCCAGCAGCGCCAGCATCACGCCCAGCGCGCTGGCCAGGGCGACGAGCCAGAGACCGTGGACCAGCAGGCCGAGCGCCCAGCGAGTGAGCTTCTGCCGGTCCAGCAGCACCAGCAGCGCGGGCGCCAATTGCGCAGCATGGGCGTCGCGGGCGAACTTGCCGCTCAGCCACAACCACAGGCGGCCGAGCGCACCGCCAGCCTCGCCGCCAGCGAAGAAGGCCAGGGTCCAGCCGATCAGGGTAATCAGGTGCAGGCCGAGCAAACTGGCCAGGGCCCAGAACACGTTGACCGGGCGCAGGCCGTCGCCGAGGGCGGCGAAGGCCAGGCCGCCGCCGGTGAACAGCGCCAGCGCCAGCAAGAGATAAAGCGCCAGGCGTGAGCCCTGCACCCAGGTGCGCAGGGCGGCGCGCTGGCCGTCACGCTCGGCGAGCAGCAGCGCACGGTGTTGCAGGCGGCGGGCGAGGTCGCCGCCACTGACGATGGCGCGACGGTTGGCTTCGCTGTCTTCCAGCGGGCCGACCTGCTCTTCGCGCAGGCGCACGGCCTCGCACAGCCACAGGGATTCGAGGGCGGAAGCGGGGGTTTCGCTCACGGGGTCTCCGACAGTCGGTACTCGGCACCAAGGATAACCGCTGCTCGCCGCCGCGTCCCGGCACCGCCGGTAACACCCAGTGGCGTCAACCAAACCAAGGAGGGGCTCTCGCCATGCCCGGCCAGCCTCAGACTCATCACACAAAGCTGCTCCTATAAAAACAAGAATGAGGCCTCGCCATGCTGCGCTCGATGCTCAGTGCCTTGCCCCTGCTGCTGGCCGCCGCCACCGCGGCCGCCGTGGAAACACCGCCGGTGCGCCCCTCCAATTGGGGCCCGGACACCCCGCTGATGCAGGCCGTGCCGCCGCGCGTGCTGGACGCGCACGTCAGCGCCCGGCAGTCCGACAGCAACACCTCGCAACTGTGGATCAGCCACACCGACTTCCGCCTGCACGACGACATCGGCTTCTTCATCCGCAAGATGCTGATCCAGATGAGCCCGGTGGCCGGAGGCGCCACGCCGCTGATGCTGGATGATCCGAAGTCCATGGTCGCGCGCATCCAGGCCGGGGACATCTTCGTCGCCGACGCCACCCTCGCCAGCCTGCTCAACGAAGAGCTGCGCAACGCCAACGCGCCAGTGCGCAACCTCAAACTCAGCACCCGCGCCGATGGCCAGGAAGTCCACGGCGAGCTGCTGCGCAAGGGCCGCTGGCGGCCGCTACGGATGGTCACCGGGATCGAGCAGGCCGGGCCGCTGAAGGTGGCGCTGGTACCACAGCGAATCTTCGTCGACGGGGTGGACGTCACACCGTCGCTGACCGCCGCCTCCATCGAGATGTCCGAGGTGCTGCAACTGCACACCGCGCACATGCAGCTGATCGGCAACCGTATCCTGGTCGACCTCGACGGCCTGTTCCCGCCACCGCGCCTGGACTTCACCGTGAGCAGCCTGAAGCTCGCCGATGGCGGCATGGATCTGCTGCTGGGCAGCGACCTCGCCGAGCTGAAGTGGCCGCAGCTCAAGGCGCCGCAGAGCTACATGTTCATCGAAGGCGGCGACATCAAGATGGCTCGGACCATCCTGGTGAAGGCCTACGCGCTGTTCACCAGCCTCAGCCCGGACGCGCCGCTGCTGTTCAACCTCTACGACTACCGCCGCCAGCTGCAGTACGGCGAAATCCGCCTGCGCGAAGACGGCATGGTGCACATCGCGGTGTCGCCGGTGAAGGCGCCGGCCCCGGAGGAGAAAGCCCTATGAGACCCCTCCTTGCCTCCCTACTTTGCCTCACGCTGGCCGGTCAGGCCGTCGCCGAGAGTGCCATCGACAAGCAACAGCGCGAACTGGGCGTGCTGCGCCAGGGCTGGTTCCAGCAGACGCCGCCAGCGCCGGACTTCAAGGCCAGCCGGCCGGGCGGCCTGCGCGATTCCGGCCAGGACGGCGTGGGCATCCTGCTCAATAACGTGGACATGTACTTCCAGGGCAACATCGGCTTCCACAGCCCGCAGCTCAAGGGCTGGCTGGTGCCGCTCAAGGCCGGTGAGCCGATCGACTTCGACCGCCCGCAGGACATGCGCATCAACGTTTCCGAAGGTGAGGTGATCCTCAGCCCCGAACAGCTCGGCAACCTGTTCAACCAGCACATCCTCGCCTACCCGGAAACCATGCTGCGCGACTTCAAGCTGAGCATCGAAGGCGACCGCCTGCTGGTCTCCGGCGAAGTGCAGCCGCTGGGCGTCGGCCCTTGGCTGCCGCTGCGACTATCCGGCACGGTGAAGCTCGATGGCGACAACCTCGACTACCAGCCCGACAGCGTGAAGGTGCTCGGCGTGCCCAGCTACGGCGCCATGAGTCTGGTGGGCCTGCGCCTGGATTCGCTGGTGACCCTGGAGCGCCCCGGCGCGGTGCTGCAGGACAACGTGATGCACCTGAACTACCACCAGGTCTTCCCGCTGGTGGGCATCGACGGCCGCGTCGAATCCACCTGGCTGGACGCCCAGGGCCTGCACCTGAAGTTCGCGCCGAAGCACGGCGCCGCCTCGCTGGCCTTCGAGCCGCCGCGCCAGGCCGGGCAGTCCTATATCTGGCTGCAGTCGGGCGACCTGAAGATCTTCGAGATCCTCATCACTTACTCGCAGGTGCTGCTCAAGGCCGAGCGCCCGGACCAGACGCTGGCCTTCAACCTCAAGGACTATCGCAAGGTGCTGGCCACCGGCATCACCCAGGTCAACGAGGACGGCACCTTCTTCATGCGCGTTCCGCCACCCGCCGGCCCCGCCGACGGCGAGCGGCTGGTATCCTCTGGCAACGGGAGTTCCCGCTGATGTTCACCACTGGAGTCGAGATGACCCAAGCACTGCCCCTGGCGATGATCGCCGCCCTTGCCGAGAACCGCGTGATCGGCGTCGACAACCGCCTGCCCTGGCACCTACCGCAGGACCTCAAGCACTTCAAGGCCATGACCCTGGGCAAACCGGTGATCATGGGCCGCAAGACCTGGGACTCCCTCGGCCGCCCGCTGCCGGGCCGGCTGAACATCGTGGTCACCCGCCAGGCGGGCCTGAAGCTCGAAGGCGCGGAAGTCTTCACCAGCCTCGACGCTGCCCTGGAGCGCGCCGAGCAGTGGGCCAAGGAGGAGGAAGCCGACGAGCTGATGCTGATCGGCGGCGCGCAACTCTACGGTGAAGCCCTGAGCCGTGCCGAGCGCCTCTACCTGACCCGCGTCGGCCTGAGCCCGGCCGGCGACGCACATTTCCCCGAAGTGAACGAAAGCCAGTGGCACCTGGCGTCGAGCATCGAGCACGACGCGGAAGGCGAGACGCCGGCCTATGCGTTCGAGGTGTGGGAGCGGGCCTGAGCCCCGAACCGCACAACGAAAAACGCCGCCCCGGTTCCCCGGCGCGGCGTTTTTCTTTACTCCCGTATCAGAACGCGAAGTGCTGCGCGTCCAGCGCCATCAGGCAGTCCGCGCCGCCCAGCAGGGCCTCGCGGTGCATGCTGGCACGCGGCAGGATGCGTTTGACGTAGAACTCGGCGCTGGCGAGCTTGGCGCGATAGAAGTCCGCGTCACCCTCGCCGGCAGCCAGCTTCGCCTGCGCCACGCCGGCCGCCTGTAGCCAGAGGCCGCCGAGCAGCACATAGGAGCAGTACTGCAGGAAGTCCACCGAGGTGGCGCCGATTTCCTGCGGGTCGCGCTGGCAGGCGGCGATCACTTCGCTGGTGAGGCTGCGCCATTCCAGCAGGCGTTGCCGGACGGTTTCCGCGAGACCTGCCAGTTCAGTGCGCGCGCCAACGGTTTCGCAGACCGCCGCCAGTTCGCCGATCAGCGCGTTCAGTTCCGCGCCGCCATCGCCCAGCAGCTTGCGGCGGATCAGGTCGAGCGCCTGGATGCCATTGGTGCCTTCGTAGATCTGGGTGATGCGGCTGTCGCGCATCAGCTGTTCCATGCCCCATTCGCGGATGTAGCCGTGGCCGCCGTAGACCTGCACGCCGAGGCTGGAAACCTCCTGGCCAACGTCGGTGAAGAACGACTTCACGATGGGAATCAGCAGCGCCGCGCGCTTGCTCGCCGCCTTGCGGCCGTCCGCCTCAGGGTGGCCGTGCTCCAGGTCCAGTTCGCGGGCGCAGAGCGCGGAAATCATCCGGCAGCCCTCGGTGAGGGACTTCTGGGTCAGCAGCATGCGGCGCACGTCCGGGTGGACGATGATCGGGTCGGCGGCCTTGGACGGCTCGGCCGCACCGGTCAGCGCGCGCGATTGCAGGCGCTCGCGAGCATAGGCCAGCGCACCCTGGCAGGAACGCTCGGCGATGCCCAGGCCCTGCAGGCCGACCTGGAAGCGCGCGTCGTTCATCATGGTGAACATGCACGCCAGGCCCTGGTTGGCCTGGCCGATCAGCCAGCCGGTGGCCCCGTCGAAGTTCATCACGCAGGTGGACGCGCCCTTGATGCCCATCTTGTGCTCGATGGCGCCGCAACTCAGGGAGTTGCGCGCGCCCGGTGTTCCGTCGGCGCTGGCGATGAACTTGGGCACCAGGAACAGACTGATGCCCTTCACCCCGGCCGGCGCATCCGGCAGGCGCGCCAGCACCAGGTGGACGATGTTCTCGGAAAGGTCCTGCTCGCCGCCGCTGATGAATATCTTGCTGCCGCTGACGCTGTAGCTACCGTCCGCCTGCGGTTCGGCGCGGGTGCGCAGCAGGGCCAGGTCGGTGCCGGCCTGGGGCTCGGTGAGGCACATGGTGCCGCTCCACACGCCGCTGACCATCTTCGCCAGGTAGTCTCGCTGCAGCTCCGGCGCACCGTGTTTGTACAGCGCCAGCACCGCACCCTCGGTGAGGCCGGAATAGACGCGGAAGGAAAGCGAGGCGGCCATCAGCATCTCGTGGAAGCTGGCTGCGACCATCTGCGGGAAGCCCTGGCCGCCGAAGTCGGTCGGCCCGGTCATGCTTGCCCAGCCGTTGTCGCAGTACTGCCGGTAGGCCTCGCGGAAGCCGTCCGGGGTGGTGACTTCGCCATTAAGCAGGGTCGCGCCCTGCTCGTCGCTGTTGCGGTTCAGCGGGGCGACCACTTCGCCGGTGTAGCGCGCGCCTTCTTCCAGCACGCCGTCGATCAGCTCGCGGTCGAGGCCGTTGCCGAGCAGCTCGCAGTGGGCGCTGACATCGAACAGCTCGTGGAGGACGAAGCGCATGTCGCGCAGGGGTGCCTGGTAACTCATGTTCAGTGCTCCTGTTTCACGTCGGCGAAGCGGCCATTGGCGGCGGCCAGGCGCTCGATCAGCGCGGCAGGCTGCCATTGCGCGCCGTGTTCGCCGGCCAGGTCACGCAGGCGCGCCAGCACGCTCTGCGGGCCCTGGGCATCGGCCCAGGCCATTGGGCCGGACTTGTCCCTGGGGAAGCCATAACCATTGAGGTAAACGGTGTCGATGTCGGCGCTGGTGGAGGCGATGCCTTCGTCGAGGATCTTCGCGCCTTCGTTGACCAGCGCCAGCAGGCAGCGCTCGAGGATTTCCTCGGCGCCAACGTCGCGGCGGGCGTAGCCCAGGCGCTCGGACTCACGCACTACCAGCGCGTCCACTTCCGGATCGTGCTCGGCCTGGCGGCTGCCCGGCTCGTAGTGGTAGAAGCCGTTGCCGGACTTCTGGCCGAAGCGGCCCATCTCGCACAGGCGGTTGTCCACCTGCACGGTCGGTGCGTCCTGGCCCTTGCCCGCCAGCTCGCGGGCGCGCCATTCGAGGTCGATGCCGACCACGTCGAACATGCGGAACGGCCCCATGGCGAAGCCGAAACCCTGGATCGCCGCGTCGACCTGATGCGGTAGCGAGCCTTCGAGGATCAGCCGGCGCGACTCCTGGACATACTTCTCCAGCATGCGGTTGCCGATGAAGCCATGGCAGTTGCCGGCGACCACGCTGACCTTGCCCATGCGCTCGCCCAGCTCCAGGGCCGCTTCGAGCACGGCGGGAGCGGTCTTGGCACCACGCACGATCTCCAGCAGCTTCATGATGTGCGCCGGGCTGAAGAAGTGCAGGCCGAGCACTTGGGACGGCCGCGAAGTCACCGCGGCGATGGCGTCGACGTCCAGGTAGGAAGTGTTGGAAGCCAGGATGGCCGAGGGCTTCAGCGCCGCATCCAGTTCGCGGAAGATCGACTGCTTGAGCTCCAGGTTCTCGTACACCGCCTCGATCACCAGGTCCACCTCGCGGATCGCCGCGTAGTTCGCCGCCTGGGAGATGCGCGCGCGGCGACGGGCGGCTTCGGCCTCGTCGATGCGGCCCTGGCGCACGTTGTGGGCGTAGGTGTCGGCCACGGCGCCGAGGGCCTGGGTGAGCATCTGCGGGTTGTTGTCCAGCCACAGGACCTGCACGCCGGCGTTCGCCAGGCACATGGCAATGCCCCGGCCCATGGTGCCGGCACCGATAACGGCGGCGCTGGCGATGCGGATGTTCTGGCTCATGTTGTTCCTCTTGTCAGCCTGAAACGCTCGTTTGAAGACCACTCACCTTAGGGAAGGCGGTACTATTTTTGAAATTTTGAGTTGTGATAAGTGGAATTCAGCCAGTGAATATGACCACCTTCGACCTCAACCTGCTGCGGGTGCTGGATGCGCTGCTGCGCGAGCGCAACGTCTCACGGGCGGCGGAACGCCTGTCGCTGAGCCAGCCGGCGGTGAGCAACGCGCTGAACCGCCTGCGCGAACTGCTCGATGATCCGCTGCTGGTGCGCGTCGGCCGGGCGATGCAGCCGACGCCTCGGGCGCTGGAGCTGGAAGCGCCGATCCGCGATGCCCTGCAGCGCATCGGCCAGAGCCTGGCCGGCGGCGACACTTTCGACCCGGCGCGCAGTCGCCAGCGCTTCACCTTGGCGCTGACCGACTATGTGGAAGCGCTGTGCATGCCGCACCTGCTCGAAAGTCTGGGCAGTGCGGCGCCAGGCATGGGCCTGAGCATCCAGCACCTGACGCCGACGCTGCCCGCCGAGGCGCTGGACAAGGGCAACCTGGACCTGGTGCTGGGGCGCTTCGAGGAGCTGCCGGCGCGCTTCCAGCGCCGCCCGTGGGCGAGTGAAACGCTGCGCCTGCTGGCCCGGCGCGGGCATCCGCAGGTCGATGGCGGGATCGATCTGCCGACCTTCCTCGGCCAGCGGCACCTGTGGGTGTCCGGCGGGCAGACCAAAGGCATGGTCGATCAGTGGCTGGCCAGCCAGGGGCTGAAACGGCAGGTCGCCTACACTACGCCCAACTACCTGCAGGCGGCGCATCTGGTGGCGACCACGGACCTGCTGACGGTGCTGCCAACGCGGCTGGCGGCATACTTCGCGGGGTTGCTGCCGCTACAGGTGCTGGAGCTGCCGTTCGACGTGGGGCAGTTTCACTTGGAGCTGGTCTATCTCGCCCAGCGAGAGCGGGATACGGCGTTGCAGTGGTTGGTGGAGCGGATTGTGGAGTCTGCGCCGGAGTGATTTTCGCCGGATAACGTGTAGGAGCGCGCAATGCACGCGATCGCGGGCATGGCCCGCTCCACAAGGGAATACCATCGATGGGCCAAACCTGTAGGAGCGAGCTTGCTCGCGAACCCACCCAACGTCGGTGTATCGGGTGACGTCTGTTCGCGAGCAAGCTCGCTCCTACAAAGCAGAAACGCGCCCGAAGGCGCGTTTCATCGGGATCAGAATCGATCGCGAACGATCGTCTCTTCCAGCGGCAGGCGACCGATGCGCGGCTTGGCTTCCACCGCCTGCTTGCCCACGGCGATCATCAGGCCGATGGCATGGTTGGCCGGCAGGTTGATCAGCTTGGCCACCGCGTCGAAGTCGAAACCGACCATCGGCACGCTGTCCAGGCCACGGCCACGGGCGGCGAGCATCAGCGTCTGGGCCACCAGGCCGCTGCTGCGCATGGCTTCGTCGCGCTGGGTCTGCGGCTTGTCGCGGTAGTAGCCGTCGATGGCGCCGACCATGTAGTTCTTCACTTCGGCCGGGGCGCCGTCCCACACGCGCTCGGCGTTCTTCTCCCAGCTGTCGACCTGCGCGCAGACGATCACCAGCATCGAGGCGTCGGTCATCTGTACCTGGTTCCAGCCGGCTTCACGAATCTGCGCGCGCAGCTGCGGGTCGCTGACTTCCACCAAGCGCACGTGCTGCAGGTTGAACGAGGTGGGGGCGAGCAGCGCCTGTTGCAGCAGGTCGTCCTTCTCCTCGCGGCTCATCACATAGGAAGTGTCGAAACCACGAATGGAACGGCGGCTGCGGATGGCGTCTTCGATCAGCATGGGAAATCCTCTGGCTGGCATGGGCGGGAATGGCGCGCATGGTAAGCCCAGAGGCCGCTCCGTTGCAGAGCGACGTATCGATAATGTCTATCCAGAGCGTCGATGGAACGGCGCCCACAACCTCGGCGCCGTCGTGGCGATCAGCTCTCCAGCGCTTCCACCGGTACCGCCGCGGCCTGGCGCTGCTTGGGCGAGGTGAAGCTCAGATAACCGTCCTCGACCTTGCCGAAGCGCAGCAGGGCCAGGTCCAGCGCGTAGTTCTGGTAGAGCTTCCACGGCGTGCGGTCGCCCTGCTTGGGCATGCGGTCGGCGGCGCGCTGGATGTAGCCGGAGTTGAGGTTGAGGAACGGTTCTTCCTTCACCGATCCATCGGTCTGGCGCGGCGTGCACTGGCGCATGCCGATGGCATCGAGGTGGTTGATCAGGCGACAGAAGTACTCGCTGGAAAGGTCGGCCTTGAGCGTCCAGCTGGCGTTGGTGTAGCCGACGATAGCGGCGAGGTTGGGCAGATCGCGCAGCATGATGCCGCGGTAGCCCATGCTCTGGGTGACGTCGAACGGCTTGCCGTCGATGGCCAGCTCCGCGCCACCGAACATCACCAGGTCCAGCCCGGTGGCGGTGACGATCACATCCGCCTCCAACACCTGCCCGGACTTGAGCAGGATGCCCTTCTCGGTGAAACGCTCGATATGGTCGGTGACTACGGAAGCGCGGCCCTGGCGCAGCGCCTTGAACAGGTCGCCGTCCGGCACGCAGCACACGCGCTCGTCCCACGGCTTGTAGCGCGGGCTGAAGTGGCGCATGTCGAAATCCTTGCCCAACTGCAGGTTGGCCAGCTTGAGCATGAGCTTGCGCACCGCGCCGGGGAACGCCTTGGAAGCCATGAAGAAGATCATCTGCATGGTCACGTTGCGCGCCCGCGCCTGGCGGTACACCCACTTCTCCGGCAGGAAGTTGCGCAGGAAGTTGGAGATCGGGTCCTTCGCCGGCAGGGTGATCACGTAGGACGGCGAGCGCTGCAGCATGGTGACATGGGCAGCCTTGTCGGTCAGCGAGGGGATCAGCGTGACGGCGGTGGCGCCGCTGCCGATCACCACGATGCGCTTGCCGCTGTAGTCGAAGTTTTCCGGCCACAGCTGCGGGTGGATGACCTGCCCGGTGAAGCTCTCGCGCCCGGCGAAGTCCGGGGTGTAGCCAGCGTCGTAGCGGTAGTAGCCAGTGCACATGAAGAGGAACTGCGCGCTCATGCGCACCGGTTGTTCCTCATCACCGCGCTGCACAAGCAGGTTCCAGCGCGCGCTGGCGCTGTCCCAGTCGGCCTTGAGCACGCGGTGGTGGTAGCGGACCTTGTCCTCGACGCGGTACTCGCGGGCGGTCTCGCGGATGTAGTTGAGGATCGACGGGCCGTCGGCGATGGCCTTGGGGTCGGTCCAGGGCTTGAAGTTGTAGCCCAGGGTGTACATGTCCGAGTCGGAGCGGATGCCCGGATAGCGGAACAGGTCCCAGGTGCCGCCCATGGCCGCGCGGCCCTCAAGGATGGCGTAGGACTTGCCAGGGCACTGCTTCTGCAGGTGACAGGCTGCGCCGATGCCGGACAGGCCGGCGCCGATGATCAGTACATCCAGATGCTCGGTGGACATGTTAGGGGCTCCTTGTTGCCGCGCCCTGAGAGTCTAGGCGGGAATGCGTCCCGACACCCTACAAGGAGCCCCGCTGGCGCCACGCCGACCTTTAGTCGTGCGTGGCGCCGATGCGGTTACAGCTGCCCTTGCACCCAGTCACGGACCTGGGCGTAGGGGTAGTCTTCCAGCGTCGCGTAGCCCGGCAGCGTGCGCGCGCGCATGCGGGTGAAGGTGGGCACGCTGATGCCGCAGAGGAAACGCGTCACGCAGTCGGCGCTGGGCTCCATGCCCCGGGCGCTGCGGTATTTCTCCAGGAAGGCGGCGCAGCGACTGTGGAGCGACTGGCCGTCCAGCGGCGGCAATGCGGGCGGTTCCGGCAACCGGGCGACGCGGCCGGCGCAGACCGAGCAGTGCCCGCACTGGCGCGGCGCCTGCTGGTCGCCGAAGTACTGGGCCAGGCGCCAGCTCAGGCACTCCGAGCTGCCCAGCAGCTCGAGCATGGCGCCGATACGGGCGATCTCGCTTTCCTCGTGGCGCTTGAAGTAGCGGTGCAGCTCCTCGCTCAGGTTATCTACAGAGAAGGACGCATCGCGCACCGAGTAGACCTCGGTCATCTGCTTGCTCTCCAGCTCGGCCCAGCCGCGCTCCTGGAAGTAGTCCAGCGCCTTCACCACCCGCGCGCGTTCGGCGCCGTGGCGGCTGTAGAGGGTGTCGAAATCCAGGGTCGCCCAGGTGCGAGCGCGGGCCGAAGTGGTGAGGATGGCGTCGACGAACTGCCGCCGCTCGCCCTGGAAATGATTCAGAAGCTCAGCGGCATCTATCAGCAGCTTGTAGCGATATTCGGCGAAATAGGCGAAACGCGGGGCGATGATGCCGCGCAGCTCCAGCTGCACCAGCAGCGTCTTCAACGGCAGCTGACGGATATTGGACTGGTCCGACAGCGGCACCAGCATGGTTTCCCACTGACCACCCCCCTGATCTCCAGCCGCCTGGCGAATCTCTTCCAGCACGGTGCGAATGCCCTCGCGCTCAGGCGTGTCGCCGTAGACGAAATTCTCCAGCACGTTGAGGCTGTCGCGGTTGGCCAGCACCAGGCACTCCGAACGCTGGCCGTCACGCCCGGCGCGGCCGATCTCCTGGCTGTAGTTCTCCAGCGACTTGGGCAGGTCGTAGTGCACCACCTGGCGGATGTTGCTCTTGTCGATGCCCATGCCGAAGGCAATGGTCGCGACGATACAGTTCAACCGGCCTTCCATGAAGCGGCGCTGGATGCCCTCGCGCTCCGGGTGTTCCATCCCGGCGTGGTAGGCGCAGGCGGGAATGCCACGCTCGGCCAGGTGCGCGGCGACTTCCTCGGCGGTCTTCTGCTGGGTGACGTAGACGATGGCCGGCTGCCCGGTGCGCTCGCCCAACCACTGCACCAGCCGTGTGCGGCGGGCGGAACTGGCCACCGGCTCCACCTGCAGGTCGAGATTGGCGCGGTAGAAGCCGGTGGTGACCACGTCGGCTTCGGCGATGGCGAACTTGCTGCGCATGTCGGCGATTACCGCTGGCGTCGCCGTGGCGGTGAGCAGCAGCACCTGGGGAATGCGGAACTGCTTCTGGTAGTCCGGCAGCTTCAGGTAGTCGGGGCGGAAGTTGTGGCCCCATTCGGAAATGCAGTGCGCCTCGTCCACCACCAACAGGGAAATCGGCACCTCGCCGATGAAGTTACGGAAGCGCTCGTTCTTCAGCCGTTCCACCGAGATCATCAGCACCTTCAGCTCGCCGCTGCGCGCGCGGGCCATGGTTTGCGCGGTCTGCTCGCGGCTCTGCGCGGAGTCGATGCTGGCGGCGGCGATGCCGTGGCGGGCGAGGAAGGCGAGCTGGTCCTGCATCAGCGCCAGCAGTGGCGAGACCACCAGGGTCAGGTGCGGCAGCAGCAGCGCCGGCAGCTGGTAGCACAGCGACTTGCCCGAGCCCGTCGGGAAGATCGCCGCCGCCGAGCGCCCGGCCAGCACCGCGCTGACCGCTGCCTCCTGGCCGGGGCGGAACTGGCGGAAGCCGAAGATGCGTTCGAGGGTGTCGTGCATGGGGATAACTCCGTTGCCTGTCATGGACGATCCCGTGAGCCTAGGAGCGACCATTGTAGGAGCGAGCTTGCTCGCGAACAGCCCAACTCCGGTTCGCGAGCAAGCTCGCTCCTACGAAGAGCACCTCGGAGCAGGACCGTTCCCAGGCACCAATGAAAAAGCCGCCCGAAGGCGGCTCTTTTGAAGCACGGGCTCGCTTACAGCTGCGGGCCGGCGTTCTTGATGGCGTCGCTCACGTCGAACTTCTGGAAGTTGTCGATGAACTTGCTGGCCAGGCCCTTGGCGGCTTCGTCATAGGCGGCCTTGTCTTCCCAGGTGTTGCGCGGGTTGAGCAGGACGGTGTCGACGCCCGGAACGGCCTTGGGCACGTCCAGGTTGATGATGTCCAGATGCTCGGTCTCGGCACCGATCAGAGCACCGCTCTGGATGGCGGCGATCACGCCACGGGTGGTCGGGATGTTGAAGCGCTTGCCGACGCCGTAGCCACCGCCGGTCCAGCCGGTGTTGACCAGGTAGACCTTGGAACCGAAGGCCTTGATGCGCTTGATCAGCAGCTCGGCGTAGACGCCAGCCGGGCGCGGGAAGAACGGTGCGCCGAAGCAGGTGGAGAAGGTCGACTTGATGCCGCCGCCAGAACCCATTTCGGTGGAACCGACCAGCGCGGTGTAGCCGGACAGGAAGTGGTAAGCCGCCTGCTCGTTGTTCAGGATCGACACCGGCGGCAAAACGCCAGTCAGGTCGCAGGTCAGGAAGATCACGGCGTTCGGTTCGCCGCCGAGGTTCTGCTCGGAACGCTTCTCGACGTTTTCCAGCGGGTAGGCCGCGCGGGAGTTCTGGGTCAGGCTGTCATCGGCGTAGTCCGGAGTGCGGTTTTCGTCGAGGACGACGTTTTCCAGCACGGCGCCGAACTTGATGGCTTTCCAGATGACCGGCTCGTTCTTCTCGGACAGGTCGATGCACTTGGCATAGCAACCGCCTTCGATGTTGAAGACAACGCCTTCGCCCCAGCCGTGCTCGTCGTCGCCGATCAGGTAGCGGCTTTCGTCGGCGGACAGGGTGGTCTTGCCGGTGCCCGACAGACCGAAGAACAGGGTTACGTCGCCTTCTTCGCCGATGTTGGCGGCGCAGTGCATCGGCAGCACGTCTTTTTCCGGCAGCAGGTAGTTCTGCACGCCGAACATGGCCTTCTTCATTTCACCGGCATAGCGCATGCCGGCGATCAGCACTTTCTTCTGGGCGAAGTTGAGGATCACGCAGCCATCGGAGTTGGTGCCATCACGCTCGGGCACGCACTCGAAGTTGGCGACGTTGAGGACCTGCCACTCTTCGCGGCCGGCCGGGTTGTACTGCTCGGGCTCGATGAACAGCGCACGGCCGAACAGGTTCTGCCAGGCAGTAGCGGTGGTCATCTTCACGGCCAGGTAGTGGTCGTGGGCCGAACCTACATGGACGTGGGAAACGAAATGGTCCTGGGCGTCATTGAAGGCCTGGACACGGTCCCACAGGGCATCGAACTTGTCGGCCGGGAACGGACGGTTGATGGCGCCCCATGCGATGGAATCCTTGCTGCCCGGCTCTTCGACGATGAAACGGTCGGCAGGCGAGCGGCCGGTGCGGTGGCCGGTTTTCACCACGAGCGAGCCGTTGTCGGCGAGTTCGCCTTCGCCGCGGCGAATGGCTTCTTCCACCAGTTGGGCAACGCTGATATCGGTGTAAACGGCTTTATTGGCTTGCGTCATGTGGGTCCCCGTCGGCCGAAGCCGAGTCCTCCAAACATTGCGTAGTGACTTCTGATTCCCACTACCGCGGAAAAAAGTCGCGGGATTATGCCAGAAAAGAACTGTTCTCGTGCAGCCTCTGATCTGGCAAGAGCGCCATTGGTTCGGCTATCGGACAAGTCGATGCGGTCAATGGCGGGTTTCTGACGGTGTCTGGCTTCCGCCGCCCGAGAACAGCTGGGCCACGTCCGAACCGTCGAACTGGTAGCGCTGGTTGCAGAACTGGCAGTCGATGACGATCTCGCCATCCTCTTCGGCCAGCAGACGCTGCGCATCCTCCAGACCAAGACTGACCAGTGCGTTGGCCGAGCGTTCCCGCGAGCAACTGCAGCGGAACACCAGCGGCTGCGGGTCGAACAGGCGCACGTCGTCCTCGTGGTACAGGCGATGCAGCACGGTGGCGTTGTCCAGGCCCAGCAGCTCCTCGGCGGTGAGAGTGTCGGCCAGGGTGCTGACGTGCTGCCAGCTGGCTTCCCGCGACTCGGCGTCGCGCTGACGGTCAGCCGGCAACTGCTGCAGCAGCAGGCCACGGGCGCGACGGCTGTCGGCGTTCAGCCAGAATCGAGTCGGCAGTTGCTCGGAGGTCGCGAAGTAGGTCGAGAGGCAATCGGCCAGGGTTACACCTTCCAGCGGCACGATGCCCTGGTAGCGCTTGCCGTTCTTCGGATCGACGGTAAGGGTCAGTACGCCCTCTGGCATCAGCTCGGGCAGGCCGGCGGTATCGCCGATGGCGTCCGCGTCGTAGCGGGCCAGGCCACGCACTTCGCGGTTGCTGGAGCATTCCACCATCAACAGCGGTACAGCGCCGTTGGAGCGTGCCTGCAGCACCAGCAGGCCGTCGAACTTGAGGGTGCCGCACAGCAGCGCGGCGGCGGCTAGCATTTCTCCCAGCAACTGGGCGACCGGCTGCGGGTAGGGGTGCTTGGCCAGCACTTCGGCGAAGCTGCGGTCGAGCTCTACCAGCTCACCACGGACATCGGTGTTGTCGAACAGGAAACGCTGACTTTGATCGATCTGGGACATGCTTGGCACAACGCTGCGATAGGCACAAATAAATGACAAGTTGATGGCAAAGGCCTATAAAGCGCGCTTTGCAGCACCCACCCATGTTCGGGGGGTTCCGTAAGGGGGTATCGATTTTATGGACAAAACCACGCCGTTCCAAGCCACCTGGTCCTGGAAGCCCTTCATCGCCTGCCACCTGCTGGCGGCAGCCCTGCTCCTGCTGTGGATCTGGGAGCCCGCTCGCAGCGCGATGGACCTGTTCGATTTCAGCCTGTTCAGCCTGCTCAACCAGCCGCTGGCGACCAACGAAGCCTGGCGCCTGACCTGGGCCGTGGCGAGCACCCGGCCGTTCGACCTGCTGGTGGGGGTGATCCTGCTGCTGCTGATGATCCGTGGCGACTGGATCTTCAAGGCCACGCAGGTCCGCGCGGCGACCTTCGGCTTTTTATGCGCAGCCGTCGTGCTGGTGGTCGTGCGCATCCTCTACGCCAAGGTCGCCCACAAGCTGGGCTGGCAGCACGCGAGCATTTCCAGCATCGCGCCGGATGCCGTACGCCTGGAACACTTCTTCCCGCAATGGGAAGACACGCCCTTCGAGGTGAAGGACGAATCCGCCCGCAGCTTCCCCGGCGACCACGCCTCGGTGCTGCTGATCTGGGCGCTGTTCCTCACCCTGTTCGCCCGCAACGCCCTGCAGTGGATGGTGATCTGGGGCCTGGCGCTGCTGTTCATGCTGCCGCGCCTGGTGGCCGGCGCGCATTGGGGCCAGGACGACTACATCGGCGGCGTGCAGATGGCGCTGGTGGCCCTGGCCTGGAGCTGCTTCACTCCCTTCGCCGCCAAGGGCAGCGCCGCCCTGGTTCGCTGGACCGACCCGCTGTTCCGCCTGGCCGCGAGGATTCCACTGGTCAACCGCTTGAGCGTCATCACGGCCTGACGGCTACCTGATCCCGGCGAGGGCCCGTCGCCCTCTCCGGTCGATCATTCCTGATCGCGGAAGCTGAACAACTGGCGGCGCTGCTTCTTGGTCGGCCGCCCGTCGGTCTGCACGCCCAGCGCTCCGGCCTTGCGCATTGCCGAAGCGTCCTCGCGGCGTTTCAGGCTGTCAGCGGTCTCTTCATAGAGCAACTGCGCTTCGGGCGCGCCACGGCGCACCATGGACAACGCCTTCACCACCACGGTGCGCTCGTCGAAGCCGGTGCGGATCACATACTCCTCGCCGACCTTCGGCTCCTTGCCCGGCTTGCAGCGCTCGCCCCGGCAATGCACCTTGCCACCGTCGATGGCTTCCTTGGCCAGGGAGCGGGTCTTGTAGAAGCGCGCCGCCCACAGCCACTTGTCCAGGCGGACCTTGTCGTCGTCTTTTTCGCTCACTTCACAACCTCGTCATGCGGGTCTGAGAGTGTACCCCGCGCCCCGCTGGCGGGGCACAAGCGGCCTGACTAGAATGCCGGCAAACGCCGGGGACACCAGCCTTGAAGACTTTCGACCAGCTGTCGGTAATTGGTCTGCGCGAATGGATCGCCCTGCCCGAACTAGGCATGGTCGGCCTGCGCGCGAAGATCGACACCGGCGCCAGCACCTCCAGCCTGCATGCCAGCGACATCGTGCCCTTCGAGCGCGACGGCCAGAGCTGGGTGCGTTTCGTCGCCCACCTGGGCACCCAGGTGCAGCGCCGCCACCGCTGCGAAGCTCCGGTGGTGACGATGAAGACGATCAAGAGTTCCAACGGCCAGGCCCAGACCCGTTACGTGATCCGCACCCTGCTAGCCCTGGGCGACCGCGCCTGGTCGGTGGAATTCACCCTGGCCTGCCGCAAGACCATGCGCTACCGCGTACTGCTAGGCTCCAAGGCTCTCGTGCAGGGCCAACTGGTGGTCAACCCCGGCGTCACCTACGTACAAGACAAACCCCTCATCATGGTTCCCGCCACCCTTCCAGGTGATCAATGAAAATTGCTGTGCTGTCGCGCAATCCGCGCCTGTATTCCACCCGTCGGCTGGTGGAGGCCGGGCAGCAACGCGGCCACGAGATGGTGGTGATCGACACCCTCCGCGCCTACATGAACATCGCCAGCCATAAGCCGCAGATCCACTATCGCGGCAAGCCGCTGGAAGGTTTCGACGCGGTGATCCCGCGCATCGGCGCCTCGGTGACTTTCTATGGCTGCGCCGTGCTGCGCCAGTTCGAGATGATGGGTGTCTTCCCACTCAACGAGTCGGTGGCCATCGCCCGCTCCCGCGACAAGCTGCGCTCGCTGCAGTTGCTGTCGCGCAAGGGCATCGGCCTGCCGGTGACCGGCTTCGCACACTCCCCCGATGACGTGCCGGACCTGATCGAGATGGTCGGTGGCGCGCCACTGGTCATCAAGCTGCTGGAAGGCACCCAGGGTATCGGCGTGGTGCTCTGCGAGACAGAGAAGGCCGCCGAATCCGTGCTGGAGGCTTTCATGGGGCTCAAGCACAACATCATGGTGCAGGAGTACATCAAGGAAGCCGGCGGCGCCGACATCCGCTGCTTCGTGGTCGGCGATAAGGTGATCGCCTCGATGAAGCGCCAGGCCGCGGCCGGCGAGTTCCGCTCCAACCTGCACCGTGGCGGCAGCGCCAGCCTGATCAAGATCACCCCGGAGGAGCGCATGACCGCCATCCGCGCCGCCAAGGTGATGGGCCTGCACGTCGCCGGCGTCGACATCCTGCGCTCCAACCACGGCCCGCTGGTGATGGAGGTAAACTCCTCGCCGGGGCTGGAAGGCATCGAGACCACCACCGGCAAGGACATCGCCGGGGTGATCATCGAGTACCTGGAGAAGAATGGCGGGCCGCATCTGGCGCGGACCAAAGGCAAGGGATGAGCCGGGCTTTCGCGACGCATGCGTCGCGCCGGCGAACGCCAGGCCACGGATGGCCTGGCAGGGGTCTCAGAGAGGCACGTGGTCACGACAGGGATGTCAGGATTGCCCTCTCAGAAAGCGCTCTCCAGCCAAACGGCGGATAAGCGTCCCGCTTTATTCGCCCTACCGGAGCGCACCTCCTGCCTGCGTTGCCAGGCTGAACCCTTCGCGAGCAAGCTCGCTCCTACAGGCTCCTCCCACCGCTATCGGATGTACTCATGCCCGCTCCCCGCCCCCACGCCGAACTCACCTGGTCGCCCATCGAGGGCCGCGTCGCGCTGGTTGCGCCGGCCTCGGCGATTGCCGAAGAGGTGCTGGAAGCCACCCTGCGCCAGCTGGAGGTGCAGGGCATCGACTACCACCTGGGCGAGCACGCCGACGCCCGCTACCGCTACCTGGCCGGCACGCCGGAGCAACGCCTGGAAGACTTCCACGCCGCCTTCGAGCGAGAAGACGTCAGCGCCGTCTGGTGCCTGCGTGGCGGCTACGGCTGTGGACAACTCATCCCGCAGCTGGACTGGCAGCGCCTCAAGGCCGCCTCGCCGCGCCCGCTGATCGGCTTCTCGGACATCTCCATCCTGCTCAGCGCCTTCCACCGCCAGGGCCTGCCGGCGATCCATGGCATGGTCGCCACCGGCCTCGGTCTGCAGCCGTTGAGCGCACCCAGCGAGCAGCGTGAACGCCTGGCCTCGCTGGCCTCGATCAGCCACGTACTGGCCGGCGGCCCCGGCAAGCTGGCGGTGCAGCACCTGGCAGGGCCGAAGGCGGCTGTAGAAGGCGAACTGATCGGCGGCAACCTCACCGCACTGGCCTGCATGGCTGGCACAGCAGGCGCGCTGTACGTGCCGGACGGCGCGATCCTTATCCTCGAAGACGTCGGCGAACCCTACTACCGCCTGGAGCGCAGCCTCTGGCAACTGCTGAACAGCCTGGACGGCGCACGCCTGGGCGCGATCTGCCTCGGCACCTTCACCGATTGCCCGCGCAAGGGCGTGGCCCACAGCCTGGAAGAAATCTTCGCCGAGTACGCCGCGCAGCTGGGCGTGCCGCTCTACCACGGACTGCCCAGCGGCCACGGCGCGCACAACCGCGCCTGGCCCTATGGGCGCCAGGCGGTGCTGGAAGGCAAATCCCTGCGCTGGGATTAGTGCGCGTCGCGCGGCAGCAGCAACCCCAACGGCAGGCAGACTCGCGCTTCCACACCACCGCCCTCGCGGTTGCGCAGCTCGATGCTGCCGCCGTGCTGTTCGGCGATACGTTTGACGATAGCCAGACCGAGGCCGGTGCC
This sequence comes from Pseudomonas sp. PDM18, assembly GCF_014852585.1. Classification (GTDB taxonomy): domain Bacteria; phylum Pseudomonadota; class Gammaproteobacteria; order Pseudomonadales; family Pseudomonadaceae; genus Pseudomonas. The sequence continues at coordinate 125,080 of NZ_JACVBX010000008.1, forward strand.
CTTGCCGCCGCGCGCTTTGTCGCCACGGAAGAAGGGGTTGAAGATGTTTTCCAGCTCCTGCGGATCGACCCCCGCGCCACGGTCCAGCACGCTGAGCACCACGTAGGGCGCGCCGCCACCGCCCGCCACGTGGGCTGCCACTTCGACCTTGCCGCCGCCGTGGTTCAGGCCGTTCTCGATCAGGTTGCCAAGCAGGCGCTTGATCGATACCCGGCGGAAGCGGAACAGCGGCAGCGTCTCCAGGCACAGGCGCACGCGGTTGCCGCTCTGGTTGAAGGCGTCGGCCACCTCGCGGATCAGGTCGGCGAGGTCGCCCTCTTCCACCGACTCGTCGCGGCCATCGCGGATGAAGGCGAGGAACTGGTCGAGGATGGCGTCCATGTCCTCGATGTCACGGACCATGTCCTCGACCATTTCGCGGTCGCTGTCGGGCATCAGTTCCAGTGACAGGCGCAGGCGCGTCAGCGGCGTGCGCAGGTCGTGGGAAACCCCCGCCAGCATCAGCTCGCGCTCGCGACCGGCCTGCTCGACATCGTCGGCCATCTGGTTGAACGCGCGGTACACCTCGGCCATCTCGCTGGGCGTTTCCGGCCCCAGCGGCAGGCGCACGCTGCGCCCCTTGCCGAACTCGCGGGAGGCGAAGACCAGGCGCTTGAGCGGCTGGCTGAGCAGGCGCACGAAGATCCAGGCGGCAGCGGTGGACAGCAGGCCGATGCCGAGGAACCAGCCCAGCACGCTCCAGATCTGCTGGCCGCGCAGCGGGTGCGGGTAGAGCGGCACGCCGATCCAGCCGTCACCCAGGGTCGGCGCGCGAACCCAGAGCATCGATGGATGGTGGATACGCAGGCGGGTCTCGGTGTCGATGCCCAGCTCCATGCGCATCTGCCGCTGGAAGATTTCCGTGTAAGGCCAGTGCACTTCCTCCGGCTGCCCCTGTTCGTGGGGCGCCCACTTCAACCCGGCGGACTGGGCGATGGCCTCGCGCGACTTCTCGTCCGCCGCCCAGTAGGCGCGCACGGTCAGCGCCGCGCCATGGCTGTACTGGCGGTCGACCAGCATGTCTTCGTTCATCAGCAGGTACACCAGGGTCAGCGCCTTGGAGAACAGCACGACGATGAGCACCAGCCAGAGGGTGCGGGCGAAGAAGCTTTGCGGGAACCAGAGGGGTGTTTTCAAGAGGGCGTTACCAGCGGAACACGAACGGCCGGGGCGAAGGACTCCGCCCCGGCGGGGTCAATCACTTGCGGGCGGCGCCGTCCGGCACGAATACGTAACCCACGCCCCAGACGGTCTGGATGTAGCGCGGCTTCGACGGATCGGGCTCGATCAGCCGGCGCAGGCGGGAAATCTGTACGTCGATGGAGCGCTCCAGGGCGTCCCACTCGCGGCCGCGAGCCAGGTTCATCAGCTTGTCGCGGGTCAGCGGCTCGCGCGCATGCTGCACCAGGGCCTTGAGCACGGCGAACTCACCGGTGGTGAGCATGTGCACTTCCTCGCCCTTCTTCAGCTCGCGGGTAGCCAGGTGCAGCTCGTAGTCGCCGAAAGTGACGACCTCGTCCTCGCCCGCCGGCGCGCCCGGCACCAGCGGCGCCTGGCGGCGCAGCACGGCCTTGATCCGCGCCAGCAGTTCGCGCGGGTTGAAGGGCTTGGCCAGGTAGTCGTCGGCGCCCTGCTCAAGGCCTGAGATACGGCTGGACTCGTCGCCCTTGGCGGTGAGCATGATGATCGGGATCTGGTTGTTCGACTCGCGCAGGCGCTTGCACGCGGAGAGGCCATCCTCGCCGGGCATCATCAGGTCCAGCACCACCAGCTGGAACAGCTCGCGGGCCAGCAGGCGGTCCATCTGCTCGGTGTTTTCGACGGCGCGGACACGGTAACCCTGCTCATCGAGGAAGCGTTCCAGCAGACGGCGCAGGCGGGCGTCGTCATCGACCACGAGGATCTTTTCGCCTTCCGGCAGGGTGGCAGCGTTGGTCATGGAAACTCCCAGAATCTGATTCGACGGGCATTATCGCCCAGCCGCCGCGCATCACGGCCTGTCCATTGTTAGCAGATTTTTCCCCGACCAGTCGCCCACCCGGTGAAATTGTCGTGGGTATAATGCGGCGCTTTTGCGGCGGGGCGTTGTCACAGAGCCTGTCGAATGACCGGGAAGCCCGGCATTGGCGCTCTGTTATGGGCCTTTCGATGATCCTGCGAGCTAGCGCAGCAGATCATGCGCCCCGTTTTCGATTGTCTTGTCAGGTGGATTCATGGACAGCATCAACACCCGTATCGCCGAAGAGCTTTCCGCACTGCCCTCCGGCCGCGTTCAACCGCAGCAAGTCGCCGCTGCCGTCGCCCTGCTCGATGAGGGCTCCACCGTCCCCTTCATCGCCCGTTACCGCAAGGAAGTCACCGGCAGCCTGGACGACACCCAGCTGCGCATGCTCGAAGAGCGCCTGCGTTACCTGCGCGAACTGGAAGACCGCCGTGGCGCGATCCTCGCCAGCATCGAGGAACAGGGCAAGCTGACCCCGGAACTGGCCCGCGAGATCAAGCTCGCCGACACCAAGACCCGCCTCGAAGACCTCTACCTGCCCTATAAGCAGAAGCGCCGCACCAAGGGCCAGATCGCCCTGGAAGCCGGCCTCGGCGAGCTGGCCGACGCGCTGTTCAACGACCCGAGCCTGTCGCCGGAAACCGAAGCCGCGCGCTTCGTCGATGCCGAGAAGGGCTTCGCCGACACCCGTGCCGTGCTCGAAGGCGCCAAGTACATCCTGATGGAGCGCTTCGCCGAGGACGCCACTCTGCTGGACCGCCTGCGCGGCTTCCTCAAGGACAACGCCACCCTCACCGCACGCATGGTGCCGGGCAAGGAAACCGAAGGCGCCAAGTTCAGCGATTACTTCGAGCACGACGAGCCGCTCAAGAGCGCCCCGTCGCACCGCGCCCTGGCGATCTTCCGTGGGCGCAACGAAGGCATCCTCAGCGTCGCGCTGAAGGTCGGCGAAGAGCTGCCGGGCACTTCGCACCCCTGCGAGATCATGATCGGCGAGCGTTTCGGCGTCTCCAACCAGGGCCGCGCCGCTGACAAGTGGCTGTCCGAAGTGGTGCGCTGGACCTGGAAGGTCAAGCTCTACACCCACCTGGAAACCGACCTGCTGGGCGAGCTGCGCGACGGCGCCGACGCCGAGGCGATCAACGTCTTCGCGCGCAACCTGCACGACCTGCTGCTGGCCGCCCCGGCCGGCCCGCGCGCCACCCTGGGCCTGGACCCGGGCCTGCGCACCGGCGTGAAGGTCGCCGTGGTCGATGCCACCGGCAAGCTGCTGGACACCGCCACCGTCTACCCGCACGTGCCGAAGAACCAGTGGGACCAGACCATCGCCGTGCTCGCCGCGCTGTGCGCCAAGCACCAGGTGGAACTGATCGCCATCGGCAACGGCACCGCCAGCCGCGAGACCGACAAGCTGGCCGCCGAACTGATCAAGAAATACCCGGCGCTCAAGTGCACCAAGATCATGGTCAGCGAAGCCGGCGCCTCGGTGTACTCGGCTTCCGAACTGGCCGCGAAGGAATTCCCGGAGCTGGACGTATCGCTGCGCGGCGCCGTCTCCATCGCCCGCCGCCTGCAGGACCCGCTGGCCGAGCTGGTGAAGATCGAGCCCAAATCCATCGGCGTCGGCCAGTACCAGCACGACGTGTCCCAGCTGCAGCTCGCGCGCAGCCTGGACGCGGTGGTGGAAGACTGCGTGAACGCCGTGGGCGTGGACGTGAACACCGCCTCCGCCGCCCTGCTGGCGCGCATTTCCGGCCTCAACAGCACCCTGGCGCAGAACATCGTCGCGCACCGTGACGCCAATGGCGCGTTCCGCACCCGCGACGACCTGCGCAAGGTCAGCCGCCTGGGCGACAAGACCTTCGAGCAGGCCGCCGGCTTCCTCCGCGTGATGAACGGCGACAACCCTCTAGACGCCTCCGCGGTGCACCCGGAGACCTACCCGCTGGTGCAGCGCATCGCCGCCGACACCGGCCGCGACGTGCGCTCGCTGATCGGCGACTCGGGCTTCCTCAAGCGCCTGGACCCGAAGAAGTTCACCGACGAGCAGTTCGGCCTGCCCACCGTCACCGACATCCTCAAGGAACTCGACAAGCCTGGCCGCGACCCGCGCCCGGAGTTCAAGACCGCCGAGTTCCAGGACGGCGTCGAGAGCCTGAAGGACCTTACGCCCGGCATGGTGCTCGAAGGCGTAGTGACCAACGTCACCAACTTCGGCGCCTTCGTCGACATCGGCGTCCACCAGGACGGCTTGGTGCACATCTCCGCGCTGTCGGAGAAGTTCGTCAAGGACCCGTACGAAGTGGTCAAGGCCGGCGACATCGTCAAGGTGAAGGTCATGGAAGTGGACATCCCGCGCAACCGCGTGGGCCTGTCCATGCGCATGGGCGACACCCCGGGCGAGAAGGTCGACGGCCCGCGTGGCGGCGGCCGTCCCGGCAACGGCGCGCCGCGTGGCGAGCGCAGCGCGGCCCCGCGCCAGCAGGAGCAGGCCCCGGCGAACAACGCCATGGCCTCGCTGTTCGCCAATGCCAAGCAACTGAAGAAGAAGTAAGGAAAGTCCATGAGCGAAATGCCCGCCCGCGAGCTGATGATCAGTCGCTTCAGCGAAACCATCGGCGTGCAGCCGATCCGTGTCGCTGACGGCGAAGCCGAGGTGCTGCTGCCGATGGCAGAGCACCTGCGCAACCGCGGCAACGTCATGCACGGCGGCGCACTTTTCACGCTGATGGACATGACCATGGGCCTGGCCTGCTCCAGCGCCCATGGTTTCGACCGGCAGAGCGTCACCCTGGAATGCAAGATCAACTACATCCGCGCGGTCGCCGAAGGCGAAGTGCGCTGTGTGGCGAAAGTCCTGCACGCCGGGCGCCGTTCGCTGGTGGTCGAGGCCGACATCCACCAGGGCGACAAGCTGGTCGCCAAGGGACAAGGCACCTTCGCCCAGCTGTAAATAGCGTCAGCGCAACTGACCTATGCTGTAGTCCGGAGCCCGCGAAAGGCGGGCGCCGGCGCGGCGTCTTCCCGAGCCAGGCGACCACGCCGGTTGTGTTCTCCCCTTGTAGACCGCCCAGTCCACCCCCATAGTGGGGCGATTGCCGTGTGAAGGACTTCCAACTTGAGCGACCAACTCTCCCGCCGCCTGGCCCTGCTTGGCGATGCCGCCAACCTGTCCCTGCTCACCCAGTGCCTGCACGGTATCGAGCGCGAATGCCTACGCATTGATGAGCGCGGCAAGCTCGCCCTGACCCCGCACCCGCGAGCGCTGGGCTCGGCGCTGACCAACCCGCAGATCACTACGGACTACTCCGAGTCACTGCTGGAGTTCATCACCCCGACGTCTACCAGCGTCGAGGAGACCCTGGATGAACTGGGTGAAATCCACCGTTTCGCCAGCGGCAAGCTCGACGGCGAATACCTGTGGAGCCCGTCCATGCCCTGCGAGCTGCCGGATGAAGACACCATCCCGATCGCCCGCTACGGCAGCTCGCACATCGGCCGCCTGAAGTACGTCTACCGCAAGGGCCTCGCCCTGCGCTACGGCAAGACCATGCAGTGCATCGCCGGCATCCACTACAACTTCTCCCTGCCCGAGGGCATCTGGGAGCTGCTGCGCCAGGAAGAAGGCAGCGAGAAGAGCGCGCGGGATTTCCAGTCGCACCGCTACATCGCGATGATCCGCAACTTCCGCCGCTACAGCTGGTTGCTGATGTACCTGTTCGGCGCCTCGCCTGCCCTGGACGCCGGGTTCCTGCGTGGCCGTCCGCACGGCCTGGAAGCCTTCGACGAGCACACCCTCTACCTGCCCTACGCCACCAGCCTGCGCATGAGCGACCTGGGTTACCAGAACAACGCCCAGGCCGGCCTGACACCCTGCTACAACGACCTGGACAGCTACATCGACAGCCTGCGCCGCGCGGTCAGCACGCCGTACGCGCCGTACGAGAAGGTCGGCACCAAGGTCGACGGCGAGTGGGTGCAGCTCAATACCAACATCCTGCAGATCGAGAACGAGTACTACTCGAGCATCCGCCCCAAGCGCGTCACCTACACCGGCGAGCGCCCGATCCAGGCGCTGATGGCCCGTGGCGTGCAGTACGTCGAGGCGCGCTGCCTGGACATCAACCCCTTCCTGCCGCTGGGCATCGACGTCACCGAGGCCCGCTTCCTCGACGCCTTCCTGCTCTACTGCGCGCTCTCCGACAGCCCACCGCTGGGCGGTTGCGAGTGCGGCTCGGCCACCAGCAACTTCCTCAAGGTGGTCAAGGAAGGTCGTCGCCCGGGCTTGAAGCTGGAACGCGGCGGCCAGCAGGTCGAGATGAAGGAGTGGGCGGGAGCCCTGCTCGACGGCATCGCGCCGATCATCGAGTTGCTCGACCGCGCCAATGGCAGCGACCTGCACGCGCAGAGCCTGGCCGAGCAGCGCGCCAAGGTGGCTGACGCCGACCTGACGCCTTCGGCGAAGGTCCTGGCGGAGATGCGCGAACGGGGCGAGAGCTTCGAAGCCTTTGCCCTGCGCTACAGCCGCCAGCACGCCGAAACGCTGCGGAGCGAACCGCTGTCGGCTGAAGAGCAGGCACGCTTCGAAGACATGGCCAATCAATCGCTGGCTGAACAGGCGGAGCTGGAAAAACAGCCCGAGGGTGATTTCGACACCTTCGTCGCCGCCTATCAGGCGAGCATCCTGGGCTTGATCAGCGTCTGAAGTGGCAAGAAGTCTCTGACGCGGAGCTCATAGAGTTCTGATCGGCAACCTGCCAGTGGGGAGGGAGAATTCCCTTCCTTCCGAAGCGCGCCCGGCTCAGTCGGCGTGCCTCGGACACCACTGCGCAGGAAAGCCTCCCTATGCTCCCCCTTTCTCCGCCCTGGACCCTCCATCAGCTGGAGACGGCCTACCGCCAGGGCTATCTGGAGGCGCTGCTTGAGCGCCAACCGCGCCGCCCTAGGCACGACATCCTCGCTGCCGGCTGGGAAGCGGGCTGGCGCGACGGGACCGAACGGTTGCACCAGCAGCAAGCGCGCGCCGGGGCTAAGCCCCGCAAGACGCTGCGCCTAACGGTGCAGATCAGGCATTCGGTATCCTCGAAAAACCGCCTCTGATCAGAGCGTCTTCTCGAACACCTGCGAATTGCGCTGGTAGTTGTACAGCGACGCCCGCGCCGCCGGTAAGCGTTCCACGCTGCTGGGCTGGAAGCCGCGCTCGCGGAACCAGTGGGCAGTCCGCGTGGTGAGGACATAGAGGGTCTTCAGGCCAAGGTTGCGCGCGCGCTGTTCGATGCGCTCCAGCAGGTCGTCGCCGCGTCCGCCGTGGCGATATTCCGGGTTCACCGCCAGGCAGGCCAGCTCGCCGGAATCCGAATCGGCGATGGGATAGAGCGCCGCACAGGCGATGATCAGCCCTTCGCGTTCGACGATGCTGAACTGCTCGATCTCGCGCTCCAGCACCTCGCGGGAGCGACGCACCAGGATGCCCTGCTCTTCCAGCGGGCGAATCAGCTCCAGCAGTCCGCCAACGTCCTCGATGCCCGCTTCGCGCAGTTGCTCGAACTGTTCCTGGGCGACCAGGGTGCCATTGCCGGTGCGTGTGAAGAGTTCGCTGAGCAGCGAGCCGTCTTCGGTAAAGCTGACGATGTGGCTGCGCCGCACGCCCGCCCTACAAGCCTGCGCGGCGGCGTCCAGCAACTCGCCCTGGTAACTCGCGCCGAGGCGTTCCAGATGAGCCGGCACCTGCTGCGGGCGCAGCTCGCGCACCAGCTTGCCGGCGTCGTCCATCAGGCCGCGCTCGGCTCCGTAGAGGATCAGCTTGTCCGCGCCCAGGTCGATGGCCGCGCGCATGGCCACATCCTCGCAGGCGAGGTTGAAGATTTCCCCGGTAGGCGAATAGCCCAGCGGCGAGAGAAGCACGATGCTGCGCTCATCGAGCTGGCGGTTGATGCCCTTGCGGTCGATCCGCCGCACTTCGCCGGTGTGGTGGTAGTCGATGCCGTCAACCACACCGATCGGCCGCGCGGTGACGAAGTTGCCGGCGGTCACGCGCAGGCGAGAGCCCTGCATCGGCGAGGCGGCCATGTCCATGGACAGGCGCGCTTCGATGGAAATGCGCAGGCTGCCGACGGCGTCGATCACGCAGTCCAGGGTCGGCGCGTCGGTGACCCGCAGGCCACGGTGGAAGCGCGGCGCCAGCCCGTGGGAGGCCAGGCGCGCCTCGATCTGCGGGCGCGAACCATGCACCAGCACCAGGCGCACACCGAGGCTGTGCAGCAGCACCAGGTCGTGGACGATATTGCCGAAATTGGGGTCTTCGACGCCCTCGCCGGGGAGCATCACCACGAAGGTGCAGTCCCGGTGCGAATTGATATAGGGCGAGGCATGGCGAAGCCAGTTGACGTAGTCGTGCATTGCTTGAAAAGCCTGTCGTTCGAGTGGGCGGAAATCTGTCGGATGCGGCCGGAGTTAGGCCAGGGCGGCGCGGTTATCGTCGTCGCATGCACATCGACAGGTTTCTCCTCTTGGATAGGTTGGGCCCTTTGTCGGGCACTCTACAGGCAACTCTTCATCAACAGTTTTGTGGCCCGTTGTACGGACTGGTCTTCATCGACTGCCTTTTATAGGCAGTAATGACGGATCAGTCCGCGCAGCAGATCCACGCATGGCTCGATGCGGTCGAGCTCGAGGTGTTCGTCCGGCTGGTGGGCGCAGGCGATGTCGCCAGGGCCCAGAACCAGGGTCTGGCAGCCGAGCTGCTGAAGATACGGTGCTTCGGTGCCAAAGGCTACCGCTTCCGCCGGATGCCCGGTCAGACTTTCGGCCAACCGCACCAGCTCGCTCTGCGCCGGTTCCTCGAAGGGCGGAACGGCGGGGAACAGCGGCGCGTAGTCGATCTTCACGGCATGGCGTTCGGCGACCGGTTTGAGCCGCTCGCGGATGGCCTGGCGCAGGGTTTCGGGCTGCATGCCAGGCAGCGGTCGCAGGTCGAATTCCAGCGCGCACTGGCCGCAGATGCGGTTGGGGTTGTCGCCGCCGTGGATGCAGCCCAGGTTCAGGGTCGGCTGCGGCACGCTGAATTGCGGGTTGTTGAACTCCTGCTGCCACTGGCTGCGCAGGCCCTGCAGCTCACCCATCACCGCCAGCATCGCCTCCAGCGCGCTGCGCCCCAGGCTCGGGTCGGAGGAATGGCCGCTCTGCCCGAGGATATCGATGCGCTCCATCATCACGCCCTTATGCAGGCGGATCGGCCTGAGGTTGGTCGGCTCGCCGATCACCGCCGCGCGGCCCAGCGGCCGCCCGGCCTCGGCCAGGGCGCGGGCGCCGGCCATGGAGCTTTCCTCGTCGCAGGTGGCGAGGATGATCAGCGGCTGTTTGAAAGGCTGCTCCAGCAGCGGCAGCAATGCCTCGATGGCCAGGGCGAAGAAGCCTTTCATGTCGCAGGAACCCAGGCCGAACCAGCGCCCATCACGCTCGGTCAGACCCAGCGGGTCGCTTTTCCACAAGGCTTCGTCGTAGGGCACGGTATCGGTGTGCCCGGCCAGCACCAGGCCGCCGGGGCCGCTGCCCAGGGTCGCGACCAGGTTGAACTTGCCCTGCGACACCGGCTGCATCTCGCAGGCAAAGCCCAGGTCGACCAGCCAGTTACCCAGCAACTCGACCACCGGGCGGTTGGACTGGTCCAGTGCGGGCTGGGTGCAGCTGACCGAGGGGATTGAGATCAGCTCGGCGAAGCGTTGTTTGAGCGGCGGCAACAGCATGGCTTTCTCCAGAAGATGGACTCCACTATGGACCATGCGGCGGTGCGGTAAAACCTCGCGGCGCCCGGCAGGAACCCCGAAGTCCTGTAAACTGCATGACTTTGAAGTCTTTTTCGCGCCCGTCGTTCCGTCCCTCCTCCAACAGGTCGGAAATTCGGGCGCGGCCGCTCTGACCCGGACCCCCGCCATGCAGAAAGAAACCGAAATCAAATTGCGCGCCAGCCGCGAGACCCTCGAAGCCCTGCGCGACCACCCTGCACTGAAGAAGCGCAACAAATCCGGCTGGGAGCCCCGCGAGCTGTTCAATCAGTACTACGACACTCCCGCCCGCGACCTGGCCCGCGCCCGCGTGGCGCTGCGCGTGCGCAAGGATGGCGAGCAGTTCATCCAGACCCTGAAGACCCGCGGCCAGAGCGTGGCCGGCTTGTCCGAGCGCAACGAATGGGATTGGTACCTGGAGAAGAACAAGCTCGACCTGAAGAAGCTCGACGACCAGTGCTGGCCGGCCGCGCTGGCGGATTTGGACAAGAAGTCCCTGAAACCGATCTTCAGCACCGACTTCACCCGCCAGCGCGCCGAGATCGCCTGGGGCCGCGGCAAGGCCAAGGTGGTGATCGAGGCCGCGCTGGACCTGGGCAAGGTCATCGCCGGCAAGCAGGAAGAGGAAATCTGCGAGCTGGAACTGGAGCTGCGCCAGGGCGAGCCCGAGGCGCTGCTGGAGCTGGCCATCGAACTGGCCGCGGACCTGGCGCTGATGCCCTGCGACATCAGCAAGGCCGAGCGCGGCTACCGCCTGTTCGACCCGGCCAGCTACAACATCCAGCCCGATACCCAGAAGCTGCTGCATGAAACCCCACTGGATGGCGCCTTCGCCGCACTGTCCTGGTCGCTGCTGGGCAGCAGCCAGCGCCTCGCCGAGCAATACCGTTTCAACGGCCACTGGAGCCTGCTGGAAAGCTGGCTGCAGCAGTTGGTCGACCTCCGCGCCCTGCTCGGCAGCCTTGGCCAGGCCGTGCCGCGCGCCAGCACCCGCGAGCTGCGCGCCGCCCTCGACGCGCTGATCGCCGACTGGCAGCCGCGCATCGAACAGGGTCACCATGACGAATCCGTGCGCCAGCAGATGCCGGCGGCCTTTCGTGAGGAACTGGCCAACGTGCGCTGGGGTCAGTTCTCCCTGAGCACTTCGCGCTGGCTGCTGGGCAAGGCCTGGACCCTTGAGCGCAACGAACGCGCCAATCGCCTGGGCGGCTCCGCCGTCGGCAAGTGGCTGCAGCGCACCCTGGCCGAAGAGGCCCAGGCCATGCCGCTGCAACGCGCCCAGCAACTGCCCGAGGTACTCGCCGACCAACTGCCGCGCCTGCAGCGCATGCTGGTCTGGCTGCGCCTGGCGCGCGGCGTGCTGGAGCTGCCGGAAACCGATCGCCTGTACGGCGAGCTGGCCAAGCTGCAGGAGCTGCTCGTCACTCCCGACGCCGAGGGGCGCCTGGATGCCCTCGCGGCCCAGGCCCATACTGTGCTGACCCTCAAGCCGTGGAAGGCGCTTTTGAAATAAGCTGGCCCGGCATTGCTGCGGGCCTGTGACCCGCCACTGGAAGTAGGGAGTCCGCATGTCCGTCTTTGCCTCATCCGCCCAGGACCGCCCGCTCGACCTGGGCGACATCCTGCGCGAGCTGGTCACCCAGGGCCGCGTTGCCCAGGATGACGCCGAGCAGTGCCTGGCGATCCGCCGCAGCGCCGTGAAGAACCAGCAGCACCCGCTGGAGTTCCTCGCGGCGCAGCAGGTCGCGGACCGCCAGCGGCCGGGGCACAAGCTGGACCTGGACACCCTGGTGAGGTGGCTGGCGGACTTTTCCGGGCAGCCCTACCTGCGCATCGACCCACTGAAGATCGACGTCGCCGCGGTCACCCCGCTGATGTCCTACGCCTTCGCCCAGCGCCACCAGATCCTCGCGGTCGCGGTCGCGCCGGATGAAGTCACCATCGCCAGCGCCCAGCCGTTCGTGCATGCCTGGGAAAGCAACCTCACCCACGTGCTCAAGCGCCCGATCAAGCGCGTGGTCGCCAACCCGGTGGATATCCAGCGCTTCACCGTGGAGTTCTACCGCCTGGCCAAGTCGGTGACCGGCGCCAGCTCCGGTGACCAGAAAATCAGCGGAGTCGGCAACTTCGAGCAGTTGCTCAACCTGGGCGCCAGCGACCAGGAGCCTGATGCCAACGACGCGCACATCGTCACCATCGTCGACTGGCTGTTCCAGTACGCCTTCCAGCAACGCGCCAGCGATATCCACATCGAGCCGCGCCGCGAGCAGGGCACCGTGCGCTTCCGCATCGACGGCGTGCTGCACAATGTCTACCAGTTCCCGCCGCAGGTCAGCATGGCGGTGGTCAGCCGCCTTAAGTCCCTGGGCCGGATGAACGTCGCCGAGAAGCGCAAGCCGCAGGACGGCCGGGTCAAGACCAAGACCCCGGACGGCGCCGAAGTGGAGCTGCGCCTGTCGACCCTGCCCACGGCTTTCGGCGAAAAGATGGTGATGCGGATCTTCGACCCCGAAGTACTGCTCAAGTCCTTCGACCAGCTTGGCTTCTCCCCCGACGACCTGCGCCGCTGGGAGAGCATGACCAGCCAGCCCAACGGCATCATCCTGGTCACCGGACCGACCGGTTCGGGCAAGACCACCACGCTCTACACCACGCTCAAGCAGCTTGCCACGGATGAAGTGAACCTCTGCACCATCGAGGACCCGATCGAGATGATCGAGCCTTCGTTCAACCAGATGCAGGTGCAGCACAACATCGACCTGACCTTCGCCAGCGGCGTGCGCGCCCTGCTGCGTCAGGACCCGGACATCATCATGGTCGGCGAGATCCGAGACCTGGAGACCGCCGAGATGGCGATTCAGGCGGCACTCACCGGCCACCTGGTGCTCTCCACCCTGCACACCAACGACTCGCCCACCGCCATCACCCGCCTGCTGGAATTGGGCGTGCCCTACTACCTGATCCGCGCCACCGTGCTCGGCGTCATGGCCCAGCGCCTGGTGCGCACCCTGTGCCCGCACTGCAAGGCGCCGATGGAGCTGCACGAGGAAGACTGGCAGGAAGTCACCCGCCCGTGGAACGCCCCGCTGCCCACCGGCGCGCACCAGGCGGTCGGCTGCCTGGAATGCCGCGACACCGGCTACCGCGGGCGCGCCGGCGTCTACGAGATCATGCTGCTGAGCGAGTCGCTGAAGGAATTGATCACTGCCGACACCGACCTCATCCCGCTGCGTCGCCAAGCCTTCAAGGAAGGTATGCGCAGCTTGCGGCTATCCGGTGCGCAGAAGGTTGCCGCCGGCCTGACGACCATCGAGGAAGTCATGCGGGTCACCCCGCAGAGCGAGCAGAAGTAAGCCGCCGGTCAGCCGCCTGAGGAAAACTCCGCGGGCGCCTGCCGGACTTTCCGGCGTTGCCAGCCCGGCGCGCCGGTTCGGTTACACTCGATCTTCATCCTCCACGCCAGACAAGGAGTCTTTTGCATGGAAATCGGCAGCGTCGCCCTGCTCTTCGTCATCCTCGCCATCGTCATCGTCCTCATGGGGTTCAAGGTCGTGCCCCAGGGCTACGAATGGACCATCGAGCGCTTCGGCCGTTATACCGTCACCTTGAAGCCGGGCCTGAGCATCATCATTCCTGTGGTGGACCGTGTCGGGCAGAAGATCAACATGATGGAGCGCGTGCTCGACGTGCCGCCGCAGGAGGCCATCAGCGCCGATAATGCCATCGTGCAGATCGACGCCGTGTGCTTCTTCCAGGTGGTCGACGCGGCGCAGGCGGCCTATGAAGTGAGCGGGCTGGAAAACGCCGTGCGCAACCTGGTGATGACCAATATCCGCACCGTGCTCGGCTCCATGGAACTGGACCACATGCTCAGCCAGCGCGACGCGATCAACGAGCGCCTGTTGCGTACCGTCGACGAGGCCACCGCGCCCTGGGGCCTGAAGGTCACCCGTATCGAGATCAAGGACATCAGCCCGCCGGCCGACCTGGTGGAAGCCATGGCCAGCCAGATGAAGGCCGAGCGCTTGAAGCGCGCGCAGATCCTCGAAGCCGAAGGCCGCCGCGCCGCGGAAATCCTCACCGCCGAGGGCAAGAAGCAGGCACAGATCCTCGAAGCCGAGGGCCTGCGCCAGGCGGCGTTCCTCGAATCCGAAGCCCGCGAGCGTCAGGCCGAGGCGGAAGCCAAGGCGACCGAGGTAGTCTCCGCGGCCATTGCCAACGGCAACGTGCAGGCGGTGAACTACTTCGTCGCACAGAAGTACGTCGACGCCCTCGGCCAGTTGGCCAGTTCGAACAACAGCAAGATCGTGCTGATGCCGCTGGAGGCCAGCCAGGTGATCGGCGCCGTCGGCGGCATCGGCGAGATCGTCAAGGCCACCTTCGGCGAAACCAAGGGCCGTAGCTGATGGCCGCCTTTCTCCAGAACCTCGGCTTCTGGGACTGGCTGGGCCTGGGCATCGTCCTGCTGATCCTGGAAATCTTCGGTGCCGGCGGCTACCTGCTGTGGATCGGCATCGCTGCGGCGCTGACCGGCGTGCTGTCGTTCCTGCTGCCGGGGCTGGACTGGGTCTGGCAGTGCCTGGCCTTCGGCGTGCTGGCGATCCTCACCGCGCTGTACTGGTGGAACCACCAGCGCGTCAACAAGCGCCAGGCCGTGCCCTCCAGCCTCAACCGCCGCGGCAGCGAGCTGGTCGGCCGGCAGTTCGCCCTGCACGACGCCATCGTCGGCGGTCGCGGCAAGATCCGCGTCGGCGACAGCGTCTGGCTGGTCAGCGGGCCGGACCTGCCGGTGGGCGCGCAGGTGCGCGTGACCGGGCAGGATGGTGTGCTGCTGCTCGTCGAGCCAATCTGAGCGCCGATCAAACCGGTATCTGTAGGAGCGAGCTTGCTCGCGAACCTGCCCCCGCTGCGGAGTTCGGTTCGAGCAAGGACCAGGCGCCCCTTTCGGTCCTACGAAAAGCAAAAAAGCCGCCCCAGGGCGGCTTTTTTCATTCAGGCGAAACTCAGCTCGCGGTCGGCTGCGCCGGGGCGCGGCGGTAAGCCCAGACCATCAGCGCGATGCCGCCCAGGACCATCGGTACGCACAGCACCTGGCCCATGGTCAGCCAACCCCACGCCAGGTAGCCCAGCTGGGCATCCGGCACACGGACGAACTCGACGATGAAGCGGAAGATGCCGTAGCACAGCACGAACAGGCCGGATACCGAGGCGGTCGGGCGCGGCTTGCGGGTGAACAGCCAGAGCACGACGAACAGCGCGACGCCTTCCAGCGCGAACTGGTACAGCTGCGACGGGTGGCGCGGCTCCGGGCCGCCGGTGGGGAAGATCATCGCCCAAGGCACGTCGGTCACCTTGCCCCACAGCTCGCCATTGATGAAGTTGCCAATGCGCCCGGCGCCGAGGCCGATCGGCACCAGCGGCGCAATCAGGTCCATCAGCTGGAAGAAGCTCTTGTTGTTGCGCTTGCCGAACCACCAGGTGGCCAGCATCACGCCGATCAACCCGCCGTGGAACGACATGCCGCCCTTCCACACCTCGAAGATCAGCGTCGGGTTGGCGATGTACTCGTCCAGGTTGTAGAACAGCACGTAGCCCAGGCGACCGCCCAGGACCACACCGCACGCCACCCAGAAGACCAGGTCGGAGAGTTTCTCCTTGGTCCAGGTCGGATCGAAATCCTTCAGTTTGCGCGACGCCAGCAGCCAGGCGCCACCGATGCCGATCAGGTACATCAGGCCGTACCAGTGGATTTTCAGCGGCCCGAGCGCTACGGCAACCGGGTCGATCTGTGGATAAGGCAGCATCCGCTACTCCTGTGGATTGGAACTCAGATCAGGAAACTCAAGCCCACGCCGAACAGCAGCAGGGCGAACAAACGCTTGAGCACCAGGGGTGGCAGGCGATGGGCCAGCCGTGCCCCGATGCGGGCGAAGAACATGCTGGTAACGGCAATGCCCACCAGCGCCGGGAGGTAGACGAAGCCCAGGCTCATCTCCGGCAGCTGGTCGTTGTGCCAGCCGACAGCAATGAAGGATATCGCGCCGGCGATGGCGATCGGCAGACCGCAGGCCGAGGAAGTCGCAACCGCCTGTTGCATGGAGACGCCACGCCAGGCCAGGAAAGGCACGGTCAGCGAGCCGCCGCCAATACCGAAAATGGCCGAAGCCCAGCCCACCACGCCGCCCGCCATGCCCAGCCCGAAGCGTCCCGGCAGGGCGCGACCGCCTTTGGGCTGCAGGCCCAACGCCATCTGGATAGACACCAGCACGGCGAAGGTGCCGATGATCTTCTGCAGCACCGGGCCCTGGATCTTCGACGCGGTGATCGCCCCCAGTGCGCTGCCGACCAGGATGCCGACGGTCATCCAGGCGAACACCGGCCAGCGCACCGCGCCGCGACGATGGTGTTCGAGGATTGAATTGATCGAAGTGAAGACGATGGTCGCCAGAGAAGTGCCGACCGCCATCTGCGTCAGCACATCCGGCGAAAAACCGTGGGCGCCGAAGCTGAACACCAGGGCCGGGACGATGATCAACCCGCCGCCGACGCCGAACAGGCCGGCTAGCACGCCAGCGCAGGCGCCAAGCACCAGGTAGAGCACGAACTCCATGGGCAACCTCGGGCAACAAAGCGGGCATGGTAGCCGAAGGCTCCCGGGCGCTCCAGCCACTCCGGGACATCGGCGGATGTTGATAGACTGCCGGAACACCACGGAGTTCGACCCATGTGCCTGATCGTCTTCGCCTGGCGTCCCGGCCACGCCACGCCCCTGATCGTCGCGGCCAACCGCGATGAGTTCTACGCCCGACCCACCCTGCCGCTGGCAGCCTGGGAGGGATTCCCCGGCGTCTACGCCGGCCGCGATCTGGAGGCCGGTGGTACCTGGCTGGGCGTGGCGCCGGACGGCCGCTTCGCCGCCCTGACCAACGTGCGCGATCCCGGTCAGCCGGTGGGCCCGCGCTCCCGGGGCGAGCTGGTGGCGGCCTTCCTGCAGGGCCGGCAGGCGCCGCTTGAGTACCTGCAGCAGGTCGCCCGGCGCGCGACGGATTACAGCGGTTTCAACCTGCTGGTAGGCGACGGCACGCAGCTCTGCTACTTCAATCCCCGCGTCGGCCCGCCGGTGGCGGTCGCGCCTGGCGTCCACGGGCTGTCCAACGCCGCGCTGGATACGCCCTGGCCGAAGCTGCTCAGCGCCCGCCAAGGGCTGGAGGCGGTACTGGACGCACCCGACACCAGCTCACTTGTCGCCCTGCTGCGCGACAACCGCCAGCCCGCCGATGCCGAACTGCCGGAAACCGGCGTCGGCCTGGCCACGGAGCGCCTGCTGTCGAGCGTGTTCATCGCCAGCCCGACCTACGGCACTCGCGCCAGCACCGCGCTGATCGTTCATGTGGACGGCCGCCGCGAGTTGCTGGAGCACAGCTTCGGCCCCAGTGGCGCGCGCCTGGGCGAAGTTGCCCTGATGGTCTAGCAGGTGACGATGCAGTCGCGCTGGGCCTTGGCGCGATAGAGCCCGTCGTCCAGCCGACGCAGCATCACCGACAGGTTCTCCCCTGGCTGCATCGCCGTCACAGAGAAGCTGGCGGTGAGCTGGGTCGGCAGCGAGACGTCGGCCCGGCGCAGGCTCAGGCGCAGCCGCTCGGCCAATTCGCGCGCCGCTTCGCAGGTGGTTTCCGGCAGCAGCACAATGAACTCCTCGCCGCCCCAGCGGGCGAAACAGTCCTCTTCGCGCAGACGCCGCCGCACCACTTCGGCGACAGCCACCAGCACCCGATCCCCTGCCGGGTGGCCGAGGCTGTCGTTGATGCGCTTGAAGTGGTCGAGGTCGAACATCATCAGCGAGCAGCCGTGATGGTGCCGTTGCAAGCGCTGCCATTCGGCATGCAGCTGTTGTTCGAAGCGCCGCCGATTGGCGATCTGCGTCAACGGATCGATCTCGGAAAGGCGTTGGGCGACGGCGGCCTGTTCGGCGAGCGCCTGGTTGGCCTGGCGCAAGGCCTCTGTGCGTTGCAGCACCAGGTATTCCAGGCTCAGGTTGAGCTGGTGTAGTTCCTGGTTCTTTTCCTGCAGCGCCAGCTCCGCGAGCTTGCGCTCATGGATATTGCGGTGTGCGCCGATCATTCGTGTCGGCTTGCCATCGCTATCGAACTCGAAGAAGCGCCCGTGATCGCTGACCCACAGGTAGTTGCCGTCCAGGCAACGGCAGCGATATTCCTCGCGGTAGACGCCGCTGCGCCCCTGCACATAGGCATCGAAGGCGAACATGACCCGCTCGAAATCATCGGGATGGATGATCTCGTGCCATGTGGCGACGTTTTCCGGGAGGCTGTCAGGGTCATAGCCAAGCATTGCGTACCACCCCGGACTGCGGGTGACATGGTTGGTGCGGATGTCCCAGTCCCAGATGCCATCGCTGACGATGCTCAGGGCATAACGCAGGGTGCGGGCGCTGGCGCTGGCGCTGGTTTCCGTGCAGGGGCTTTGGTCGAGCTCTTCCATAAGCTGCGTCCCGGCCGGAGAGCCGGCCTTGTCTCTTCATCCGCCCTGCAGTAATGCACGGTTCCGCGGGGCTCTTTCGCCAGGGGCTGCTGGAGCGTCAGGCCTGGATGGTCGCGGCCGGGTTGATCACACGCCCCAACCCAAGGTTGCGCAGGGCCAGGTGCAGCGAGCTGTGGATAACTTGCGGGTTGTCGAAGGTCATCAACTGGCTGAGCAGTTCGCGAGCCCTGGACAAGGTCATCTGGCGCAACAGCCATTTCACCTTGGGCAAGTTCGTGGCGTTCATCGACAGGGAATCGAAGCCCATGGCCATCAGCAGCACGGCGGCCGCCGGATCACCGGCCATTTCACCGCAGATGCTCACCGGCTTGCCTTCAGCGTGGGAGTCATCGACCACCTTCTTCAGCGCCTGCAGCACGGCCGGGTGCAAGTAATCGTAAAGGTCGGCGACGCGCGGGTTGTTGCGGTCCACGGCCAGCAGGTACTGGGTCAGGTCGTTGGAGCCGACCGAGAGGAAATCCACCTGGCGCGCCAGTTCGCGGGTCTGGTACACGGCCGCGGGGATCTCCACCATCATGCCGATTGGCGGCATGGGGATGTCGACGCCTTCGTCGCGCACTTCGCCCCAGGCACGGTGGATCAGGTGCAGCGCCTCTTCCAGCTCGTGGGTGCCGGAGATCATCGGCAGCAGGATGCGCAGGTTGTCCAGGCCTTCACTGGCCTTGAGCATGGCGCGGGTCTGCACCAGGAAGATTTCCGGGTGGTCGAGGGTAACGCGGATACCGCGCCAGCCGAGGAAGGGGTTGTCTTCCTTGATCGGGAAGTAAGACAGCGCCTTGTCGCCACCGATGTCCAGGGTGCGCATGGTCACCGGCAGCGGATGGAAGGCGGAGAGCTGCTCGCGGTAAATGGCGAGCTGTTCCTTCTCGCTGGGGAAGCGGTCGTTGATCATGAACGGGACTTCGGTGCGATACAGACCGACACCTTCAGCGCCGCGCTCCTGGGCGCGCGCCACGTCCGCCAGCAGGCCGGTGTTGACCCACAGCGGCATGCGATGGCCGTCCAGCGTCTCACAGGGCAGCTCGCGCAGCGCGGCCAGGCCCTTGCTCAGTTCCTTCTCTTCGGCGACCACTTCGCCGTACTGCTTGACCAGCTGCGGCGACGGGTTGGTGTAGATCTCGCCGTGGTAGCCGTCGACGATCAGGTCGATGCCGTCAACCTTGGAATACGGCAGGTCAACCGCGCCCATGACGGTCGGGATGCCCATGGCGCGGGCGAGGATAGCGACGTGGGAGTTGCCCGAGCCGAGTACCGAAATCAGGCCCACCAGTTTGCCTTCCGGCACTTCACCAAGCATGGCCGGCGACAGTTCCTCGCTGACGATGATGGTCTGGTCGGGGTAGGTCAGTGACTGCTTACGCTCTTCCTGGAGGTACGCCAGGATGCGCCGGCCGATGTCCTTCACGTCCGATGCACGCTCGCGCAGGTAGGCGTCGTCCATCAGTTCGAAGCGCTGCACGTGCTCCATGACCACCTGGCGCAGGGCGCCCTGTGCCCACTGACCGGTGCGGATGATGCGCTTGACCTCGAGGCCGATGGAGGCATCGTCGAGCATCATCAGGTAGACGTCGAACAGAGCGCGCTCTTCCTTGCGCAGCTGGGTAGCCAGCTTGCTGGAGAGATTGCGCATGTCCTCGCGGACCGATTCCAGCGCCTGCTTGAAGCGCTCGACCTCGGCCTCGACGTCGTCGATGGGTTTGTCCGGGACTACTTCAAGGTCGGCCGGCGGCAGCACCACCACCGCCTTGCCCACGGCCACGCCGGGGGCGCCGGGGACGCCGACGAACTTGGCTTCGCTGATGCCCTTGCCCATCTTGCCCAGGCCGCGGATCGAACCGGTGGCTTCGGCGTGGGCGATAACACCGGCGAGCTGAGCGCTCATGGTGACGAGGAAGGCTTCCTCGCCCTCGTCGAACTGGCGCTTTTCCTTCTGCTGCACGACCAGAACGCCCATCACCCGACGGTGGTGGATGATTGGCGCGCCGAGGAAGGAGGCATAGCGTTCCTCGCCGGTCTCGGCGAAGTAGCGGTAACGGGGGTGTTCGGAGGCGTTCTCGAGGTTCAGCGGCTCTTCGCGGGTGCCGACCAGGCCGACCAGGCCCTCGTTCGGCGCCATGCTGACCTTGCCGATGGAGCGCTTGTTCAGACCCTCGGTGGCCATCAGCACGAAGCGGTTGCTCTCCGGGTCGAGCAGGTAGACCGAGCACACCTGGCTGCCCATGGCCTCCTTGACCCGCAGCACAATGATGCCCAGCGCCGCCTTGAGGTCCTTGGCGGAGTTCACTTCCTGGACGATCTTACGCAGCGTGTTGAGCATGGCGTGGGGGTCTAACTCCTTGAACTTCGTGCTAGTCGCGCGCCAGCAGGCGCGGTGCCAATTCCTTCAGAGCCCGGCGGTAGACCTCGCGCTTGAAGGTCACGACCTGGCCCAGCGGGTACCAGTAGCTCACCCATTTCCAGCCGTCGAATTCGGGCTTACCGGTCACATCCATGCGCACCCGGCTTTCCTCGCCGGTCAGGCGCAGAAGGAACCACTTCTGTTTCTGCCCGATACACAGCGGCTGGCTGTTGGTACGCACCAGGCGTTGCGGCAGGCGGTAACGCAGCCAGCCCCGGGTACAGGCGAGGATCTTGACGTCCTGCTCTTCCAGGCCGACTTCTTCGTTCAGTTCGCGGTACAGCGCTTCCTCAGGGGTTTCTCGGGCGTTGATGCCGCCCTGGGGAAATTGCCAGGCTTCCTGGTTGATGCGCCGTGCCCACAGTACCTGTCCGACATCGTTGCAAAGGATGATGCCGACATTGGGGCGAAAACCATCGGGATCGATCACGGCGGTACATCCTCGAAATCGCGTGTGCCCGCATTGTTCCACAAAGCTTGTGACAGCGGCAACGCGGGCTGCGGCGTCCTGTGCCGGGTGCGCAAAAGCCGTTACTCTAGGCGACTTTTCCGTATTGGCAACTGGCGGTAACTCATCGTGCGACTGGCTCTCTTCGATCTCGACAACACCCTTCTGGCCGGCGACAGCGACCACAGCTGGGGCGAATGGCTGTGCCAGCGCGGGCTGGTGGACGCCGGCGAGTACCAGGCGCGCAATGATGCCTTCTATGCCGACTACATGGCCGGCACCCTCGACGTGTTCGCCTACCAGGCCTTCACCCAGGCGATCCTGGGCCGCAACAGCCTCGACCAGCTGGACACCTGGCACCGCCAGTTCATGCAGGACGTCATCGAGCCCATCGTCCTGGCCAAGGGCGAGGCCCTGCTGGCCGAGCACCGCGCCGCGGGCGACAAGCTGGTGATCATCACCGCCACCAACCGCTTCGTCACCGGCCCGATTGCTGCGCGCCTGGGCGTGGAGACCCTGATCGCCACCGAATGCGAGATGCTCGATGGCCTCTACACCGGTCGTACCTGTGACGTGCCCTGCTTCCAGGGCGGCAAGGTGACCCGCCTCAATCGCTGGCTCGACGAGACCGGCCTGAAGCTGGACGACGCCTACTTCTACAGCGACTCGCGCAACGACCTGCCGCTGCTGGAGCTGGTGGCAAACCCGGTGGCCGTCGACCCAGACGACACCCTGCGCGCCGTCGCCCTTGAGCGCGGCTGGCCGGTGATCAGCCTGCGCGGCTGAGCGCTCGTCAACGTGCGCTGAGGGCCCACCAACCCGCGCTGAGGGCTCAGAAGTCCTTGTTCACCATCAGGTAGAAGATCGCCAGAAAGGCCAGGAACGCCGGCCAGCCCAGGGCGAACCACCAGCGCATATAGAGGAAGGCCCTGGGCGGCAGCGCTGCACCACCGCAGTGCGCCGCCTCGGCCATGTCGCGCACGCGGATCTGCAGCCAGACCACCGGCAGCCAGCAGACACCGGCGAACACATAGAGCGCCAGGCTCCACAGCAGCCAGCCCGAATCCAGCGGCCAGCCCGCCATGTGCGCCAGAGCGATGCCGCTCAGCGGCTGGAATACCGCGGTGGTGGCGATGAACAGCCAGTCGGCGGTGACCAGATGGCGGAAGGTGATGCGGATGGCTTCCAGGTTGCCGCTGCGCCAGGCACGCCAGCTGTAGTAGGCCGAGCCCAGCCCGGTGCCGAACAGCAGCGTGGAAGACAGGATATGAAGGGTCTTGAGCAGCAGGTAGAGGTTCACGCGGTGGGCATCACACCGGTTTGCTGATCATCAGCACCAGGATGGCGATCACGCACAGCAGCGCGAGCGCGAAGAAGCCCAGGCCGAACTTCCACTGCCGCGCGGCGCCAGCGGAGATCGGCTCGCCACTGCTCTGCGCCACCAGCGCCAGGTCGCGGATGCGCCACAGGCGGGTGGTGAACAGCAGCCAGAAGATAGTCGCGACGATCAGCAGGCAGGCGCTGCCCAGCAGCCAGGTCTGCCCCAGCGGCCAGCCGACGGTCTGCACCATGCGATAGCCGGTGACCGGCAGGCTGGCGACGCTGCCGGCCACCAGCACCCAACCGATCAGGCCGATGCGCTGCAATGCCTTGGCGATCACCCCGGCGTCGCCGCCACGCCAGCTGCGCCAGCCGTACCAGGCCAGGCCGATGATGGCCAGGAACGGCAGCACCGCGGCGATGCCGTGGAGGATGCGGAAGGTCTGCAGGCTTTCCATTTCAATTCCCTGTGAAGAAGGCGGCGTTCCGACAAGCCTAGCAGCAGTCGCGCCGCCCCTGCCCGATCCTCAGCCGAGGAACAGGCGGTAGGCCGGGTTGTCCGTCTCGTCCCAGTAGGGGTAGCCGATCTCTTCCAGCGCGGCCGCCACCAGGTGACGCTCGTCTTCCGGCACCTGCAGGCCCGCGACCACGCGACCATCGGCCGCGCCGTGGTTGCGGTAGTGGAACAGGGTGATGTTCCAGCGCCCGCCCAGGCGGTTGAGGAAGTTGAACAGCGCGCCGGGCCGCTCGGGGAACTCGAAGCGGAACACCTGCTCGCCGGAGACGCGCGGCGAATGGCCGCCGACCATGTGGCGGATGTGCAGCTTGGCCAGTTCGTTGTCGGTCAGGTCCAGTACCGGGAAGCCCTGCTCCTGCAACTGCTGCACCAGTGCGGCGCGCGGGTCGTTCTCCGGGTGCGTCTGCACGCCGACGAAGATGTGCGCTTCGCTGTCGGTGTTGTAGCGGTAGTTGAACTCGGTGATCTGGCGCTTGCCAATAGCCTCGCAGAAGGCCTTGAAGCTGCCCGGACGCTCGGGGATGGTCACCGCGATGATCGCTTCGCGCTTCTCGCCCAGCTCCGCACGCTCGGCCACGTGGCGCAGGCGATCGAAGTTGATGTTGGCGCCCGAATCGATGGCGACCAGGGTCTCGCCCTTCACGCCTTCGCGCTCGACGTACCGCTTGATCCCGGCCACCGCCAGCGCGCCGGCGGGCTCGGTGATCGAACGGGTGTCGTCGTAGATGTCCTTGATCGCAGCGCAGATCTCGTCGGTGCTGACGGTGATCACTTCATCGACATGGTCCTTGCACAGCTCGAAGTTGTGCTTGCCGATCTGCGCCACGGCCACGCCGTCGGCGAACAGCCCGACCTGGCCTAGCACCACGCGCTCGCCGGCGGCCATGGCGGCCTGCAGGCAGTTGGAGTCGTCCGGCTCGACGCCGATGACTTTGATTTCCGGGCGCAGGTATTTGACGTACGCTGCGATGCCGGAGATCAAGCCGCCGCCGCCGACCGGCACGAAGATCGCGTCGATGCGGCCGGGGTTCTGGCGGAGGATTTCCATGGCGACGGTGCCCTGGCCGGCGATCACGTCCGGATCGTCATAGGGGTGGATGTAGACGTAGCCCTTTTCTTCCACCAGCTTCAGCGAGTGCGCCAGCGCGTCGGGGAAGGCGTCACCGTGCAGCACGGCCTTGCCGCCACGGGCGCGTACGCCCTGGACCTTCAGCTCTGGCGTGGTGCGCGGCATCACGATGGTGGCCTTGATGCCCAGCTCGCGGGCGGCCAGCGCCACGCCCTGGGCATGGTTGCCGGCGGAGGCAGTGACCACGCCGCGGGCGAGTTCTTCCGGGCTCAACTGCGCCAGCTTGTTGTAGGCGCCGCGAATCTTGAAGGAGAACACCGGCTGCAGGTCTTCGCGTTTCAGCAGAATCTGGTTGCCCAGCCGCTCGGAGAGTTGGCGGGCGGGCTGCAGGGGCGTTTCCACGGCAACGTCGTAGACACGCGAGGTGAGGATCTTCTTGACGTAGTGTTCGAGCATCGGAAGGGCTATATCGGCGGCTTTTCGAGGAACCGCGAGTCTACTCCAGCCGGCGCGGCGCGGGCCACCGAACAATCCGCGCGCAGATGACCATAACAGTTGCCCGGCGGCGCAACACCGGCGTGCCGTCGACCGCTATAATCCGCCCTTTCGACCACTCTCCGGCGCCGTTGCGCCCACCCAGGTAAGAAGACTCCCGCCATGAACCAGGATCAGCTCAAGCAGGCTGTGGCCCAGGCCGCCGTCGACCACATCCTTCCGCACCTCGACAGCAAGAGCATCGTCGGCGTGGGCACCGGCTCCACCGCCAACTTCTTCATCGACCTGCTGGCCAAGCACAAGGCCGAGTTCGACGGTGCCGTGGCCAGCTCCGAAGCCACCGCCCAGCGCCTGAAAGGCCACGGCATCCCGGTCTACGACCTGAACACCGTCAGCGAGCTGGAGTTCTACGTGGACGGCGCCGACGAGACCAACGAGCGCCTGGAACTGATCAAGGGCGGCGGCGCCGCGCTGACCCGCGAAAAGATCGTCGCCGCGGTGGCCAAGGAATTCATCTGCATCGCCGACGCCAGCAAGCTGGTACCGATGCTCGGCGGCTTCCCGCTGCCGGTGGAAGTCATCCCCATGGCCCGCAGCCACGTGGCGCGCCAGCTGGTGAAGTTGGGCGGCGACCCGGTGTACCGCGAGGGCGTGCTGACCGACAACGGCAACATCATCCTCGACGTGCACAACCTGCGCATCGACAGCCCGGTACAACTGGAAGCGGCGATCAACAACATCGTCGGCGTGGTCACCAACGGCCTGTTCGCCGCGCGCCCGGCCGACCTGCTGCTGCTGGGCACCGCCGAAGGTGTGAAGACCCTCAAGGTCTGATGCCCTCATGCGCCATCCGCCGGATGGCGCCTTCCAGAGCGCCCGCTGCCGTCTACGCTGGGATGACCCAACCCTCCCGGAAGGAGATGCAGCATGGCCGCCAAGTACCATCTGAAGAAGGCCAGTGATGGCCAGTTCCACTTCAACCTGCACGCCAGCAACGGCGAGATCGTCCTGACCAGCGAGCTGTACAAGGCCAAGACCTCGGCCATCGACGGCATCGAGTCGGTGCGCAAGAACTCCCAGCGCGAAGGCGCCTTCGAGGTCAATGTCGCGACCAACGGCAAGCATTATTTCGTGCTCAAGGCCACCAACGGCCAGGTCGTCGGGCAGAGCCAGATGTACGCCAGCAAGGCCACCGCCGATGCCGGCGTGGCGGCGGTCAAGCGTTACGCGCCGGAAGCCCCGATCAGCGACGACACCTGATCCGCGCACCATTTCGGTGAGCGCTCCCTCACGCTCGCTCAGCACGGCCGGCCTTGCCGTCGGCCGTGTATCAGCATTGTTACAGTGTCGCGACACCCTCGGTCACTGACGCGTCAAATTCCGCCCATCTCCGGCGAACCGGTCCACATCCTGCTTTCCTCCGGCCCACGCATCGAAGACCGATGCGATTCCAATCGACACAGAGGAAAGTGCCGTGTTCAGACCCTTAGCCGTTGCGCTCAGCCTGGGCTGCGCTGCGCTGGCAACCGACGCCAACGCCTACGAATACGGGGAATATGCCGGGGACACCCTCGACACCCTGATCAACGATTACCCCGGCCGCTACCGCGGCACCGCCAGCTTCGCCGGCGCCACCGCGCTGATGCAGTCGCGCCTGGGCTTCGGCTACCAGACGCAGGTTCAGGACTTCACCTGGGCCGGCAACCGCAGCTCGCAGAACGTCATCGCCAGTGCTCCGGGCAGCAGCGGCCAGTACGTGGTCCTCGGTGCGCACTACGACACCTATTACGGCCGTCCGACCCTGCAGGGTCTGGACGACAACGGCTCGGGCGCCGCCGTACTGACTGAGATCGCCCGCAACCTGGGCGGCGTCGCCCTGGAAAACGGCCTGGAAGTGGTCGGCTTCGGCGCCGAGGAGGAAGGCCTGCGCGGTTCGCGCGCCTATGTCGCCTCACTCAGCGACGAGCAGCGTAGCAACCTGCTGGGCATGATCAACCTAGACAGCCTGATCACCGGCGACAAGATGTACGCCCACGCCGGCTTCAACAGCGTCGACAATCCCGCGCTGGGCGCCTACCGCGACCAGCTCCTGCGCATCGCCCAGGAACTGAAGATCCCGCTGTTCACCAACCCCGGCCTCAACGAGGAATACCCTGCCGGCACCGGTTGCTGCAGTGACGGCGAAAGCTTCGAGGGCCTGAACGTCCCTGTCCTATTCATCGAGGCCACCAACTGGGAGCTGGGCGATCTCGACGGCTACGAACAAACCGACAACCCCGCCATCCCTGGCGGCGCCACCTGGCACAACCCGGCGCTGGACAACGAGCAGGTGCTCGCCGGCGCCTTCGGCCAGGAGCGCATCGACCAGCGCCTGCGCGACTTTTCGCGCCTGCTCACGCGCCTGGTGCTGGAGCTGACCAACGCCGACCTGCTTGCCTCCACCGCTTCCGGCGGTGCCATGGCCCGGCAGATGGAAGACCAGCTGCAACGCCAGCACCTGGCCCTGACCCGCCTGCATGACCGCCGCTGGCTGACCCTGCTGGGCAGCTCGCGCGCCGTCGGCAGCTTCGACGGCGCCATCGGTGTAGAAGGTGAAACCACCCCGGAAAGCGGCTTCGACATGCCCGGCGACCCGCGCTCGCACCGTGCCGGGGTGAACCTGCTGGGCGACTACCGCGCCAGCGAGGCAGTGACCGTTGGCGGCAGCCTGAGCTTCCAGCGCAGCCGCGACAACCTCGATCACAGCGCCCGCCTGGAAGCGGAAACCTGGCAACTGGGGCTCTATGGCCTGCTCAACGATGGCGGCCCGGCCTGGCTGGGCGGCGAACTGAGCGCCGGCTACGCCGACTTCGACACCAAGCGCTCGGTATACCTGAAGGCGAATAACGGCCCGGTGCTGCTCGACCAGCGTATCGACGGCGACAACAACGCCTGGTTCTGGGGCGCGCGGGTCGACGGCGGCTACGACTTCGACATCGCCGGCATCAAGACCGGGCCGCAGGGCGGGCTGGACTTCGTGCACTACCGCATCGACGACTTCAATGAGGACGACGACCTGCGTACCGCGCTGGGCTACGAGAAGCAGGACTACGACTCGGTGGAAGCCAGTCTCGGCTGGGGCCTGCGCGGCGAGCTGCCGTTGGGCAACCGCATGGCCGTGCAGCCCTACGCCAGCGTGCGCTGGGTGAAAGAGCTGGCCGACGGGCGCCTGGACGACATCGCGCTGACCGCCCTGGGCGATGGCCGCACCCGCGTCGCCGACCTGGGCGACGTGGACAAGGACTTCGGCCGCGCCCAGGCCGGCGCCCTGCTGGCAGTCACCGAGCAGTTGGGCGTGTTCGCCGAGGCCAACTCGCGCTTCGCCCACAGCGAAGGCAGCCAGGCGTCCTATTCCCTCGGCGTGCAGTGGCAGTTCTGATCGCCTGAGTGCGAGGCGCCTTCAGTGCGCCTCGCGCTTCTTGAACACGTAGAAGAGATTGGGCTCGCTGACCAGGTACAGCGTGCCCTGGTCGTCCATGGCGATGCCCTCGGCCTGCGGCACGCTGCGCCGCAGGCCCTGCATGCCGCGCAGCAGCGACAGCGAGCTGATCGGCTTGCCATTGGCGCTCAGCTCCAGCACCAACCGGGATTCGTCGGACAGCGCCAGCAGGTGCCCGCTGCGCTCGTCGTACTGCAGGCTGGAAAGGTCGCGGACGAACAGGTTGCGGTTGTGCTCAAGGTCTTCCACCACATGCACCGCGATGGGTTGCTCCGACTGCTCGTAGGGGAAGCCGCGCACCTCGTAAATGTGCACCGGGTTGCGCTCCTTGGCGACGAACAGGCGCTTGCCCTGCGAGTCGTAGGCCAGCCCCTCGAACCCGCTATTGCCGCCGCGCCCCAGAGCCAGGGCGAGCTGTTGGGCGCCTTCGGCGTGCAGTTCCTTCGTGTCGTCGCGCAATTCCACTCGCAGCAGACGCTGGTGGGTCTCGTCGGTGATCACATAGACGTTGCGGCTGATGTACTCGATGGCCTCGGTGTCGCCGAAGCCGTGCAACGCGATCCTGCGCAGCACCTTGCCTTCCAGCGACAGCTCGACCAACTCGTTCTGCTTGTTGGTGACGGTGAACAGGGTCTGTCGATCCGGGTCGTAGGTCAGCGCCGAGACGTTGTCTTTGAGCCCTTCGATGGGTTGCGCCTCCAGCACCACGCGGTAGTCGGGCAGCCAGAGGGACTGCTCCTGCCACTGTGCGGCGTGGCGCCACTCATTGAACTTGAACCAGACGCGCTCGTAGACCCGGACGCTCTGGCCCAGCGCAATCAACGCGGCCAGGGCGAACAGCGCCATTAGCAGGAACAGGCGACGGGGTTTGAGCAAACGGCGCATGGAGGACTCGGGGAGGGGATGGCGTGGCAGAGTGACAGCAGCGCCTGAAGCCAAACTTAAAGGCCATCATCCGCTGCGGGCAGGCTAGAGTCAGGTTAGCGCAAGACTGTCCTGTGTTTCTTTTGCAAGCGACTGCAAGAGGCGTATCGATGGCCCAGCACCTGCTTCCTGAACAACGCCAGCAGGCGACCCTGCACACCGTGGTACTGGCCACCGAGGTGCTACACCACGCCGGCGTGCCGCGCCCGAAGCTATTGGAGGGCAGCGGCATCGACGAGGCGGACCTGCTGACGCCGGAGAAGCTGATCACCCACGCGCAGGAACTGCGGGTCTTCGCCAACGCCCTGAACTGCCACCACGATCCGGCGCTGGGCCTCTACCTCGGCCTGCGGATGCATGTCTCGGCTTATGGCATCCTCGGTTACAGCATGCTCGCCAGCCGCACCCTGCGCGACGCGCTGCAACTGGCGCTGTCGTTCCCCGAGCTACTCGGCACCTACTTCCGCCTGGCGCTGACGCCGCAGGGCGACGAGGTCCACCTGACCGCCGACGGCTACCGCTACGCGCCGGAACTGACGGTGTTCAACACCGAGCTGTGCCTGACTTCGCTCCTGACGGTGATCCGCGACCTGCTCGGCGAGTCGGTGCGGCCTCGTCGGCTGCTGCTGGCGTATCGGCCGCCACTGCACGCAGAGACCTACACCGAGCGCCTGGGCTGCCCGGTGGATTTCGGCGCGCCCACCAGCGCGCTGTGCTTCAGCCCGGCACTGCTGGACCGGCCGTTGCCGCTGGCCGACCCGGTCAGCTGCCACAATGGCGTGCAGCAATGCCTGCGCATGAGCGGGATGCTCAGCGCCCGTGGCGACGTGCTCGACCAGTTGCGCCAGCATCTGGCAAGCCACCTGCAGGACACCGCCAGCCTGGACACCGTGGCGCGGCATCTGCACCGCTCCACCCGCACCCTGCGGCGCCACCTGCAGCAGCAGAACACCAGTTATCAACAGGTACTCGACGAGGTTCGCTTCGACCGCGCGCGGCAGCTGCTCAAGGACACCGACCTGCCGATCTACCTGATCGCCGAGCAGCTGGGCTACAGCGAGACGGCCAGCTTCCGGCATGCCTTCCAGCGCTGGAGCGGGGCGAGTCCGAGTTTGTATAGGGGCTGAGGATTCGGCCGGGAACACCCTCTCCCCCAGCTCTCTCCCTGAAGGGAGAGGGAGTGTCCGAGTGACTTTCGCGAGCAAGCTCGCTCCAACGAAAAGCTTGAGAAACGACATCCCGCTGACGCCCGAAATCCAGCATGGCAGATCGCATTTTCAACTTGGCCTGATTTATCCCTTATTGGCCTGATCTATCGTTCTGCGCATCCCGGCGCTTGGTCATTATCAATCCGCAGCTAGGTGAAACGGTCCTAGAAACCGTAAAACCTCAACAATAACAACTGCTTAACTGCATGGTACCAGCATGACCAGCGCGATCACCATCGAGCGGATATGCATGGAGTTCGGTACACCCGGACAAGGCCTCAAGGCCTTGGACGATGTGTCACTGGAAATCCGCGCCAACGAATTCTTCACCCTCCTCGGCCCATCGGGATGCGGCAAGACCACCTTGCTGCGACTGATCGCCGGCTTCGAACAACCCTCCTCCGGCAGCATTCGCCTTTACGGCGATGCGATGGAAGGCCTTCCCCCCTTCAAGCGCCCGGTCAATACCGTCTTCCAGAGCTACGCCCTGTTCCCCCACATGACCGTGGCCGAGAACATTGCCTTCGGCCTGGAAATGCAGGGCAAGCAACGCAGCGACATCGACGCCACGGTGCAGAAGATGCTCGACCTCGTGCGCCTGCCGGATGTCGGCAAGCGCCGCGCCGACCAGCTCTCCGGCGGCCAGCAACAGCGCATCGCCCTGGCCCGCGCTCTGGCCAGCCGGCCCAAGGTACTGCTGCTCGACGAATCGCTGTCCGCGCTGGACCTCAAGCTGCGCAAGGAAATGCAGATCGAGCTCAAGCGCCTGCAGCACGAAACCGGCATCACCTTCATCTTCGTCACCCACGACCAGGAAGAAGCGCTGACCATGTCCGACCGCATCGCGGTGATGAGCCGCGGCAAGGTCATGCAGATCGGCACGCCCACCGAAATCTACGAGGCACCGGTCAACCGACTGGTGGCCGACTTCATCGGCGAGACCAACTTCCTCGAGGGCGAATCCAGCGGCGACAGCGTGCGCCTGGCTGACGGCCAGCTGCTGCCGGCCGCCACCACCCTGCCCGGCAAGGTCACCCTGGCGATCCGCCCGGAGCGCACCGAGCTCGCGCAGGACGGCCAGCTCGAAGGCGTGGTGGAGAACATCGTCTACGTTGGCACCGACACCGTGTACCACCTCAATGTCGCCGGTCAGGGCGGCTTCCGGGTCCGTCAGCAGAACCGCGACGGCGCCCTTTCCACCCACGCGCCCGGCGCGCGGGTGCGGGTCCGCATTCCCGCCACCGCCATCCGGGTGCTGGCCGAATGAGTACACTGCGCGCACAAGCGGAACGAAAGTCGCTGTTCAATCGCCTGGCCCTGACCAGCCCGGCGATGATCATGCTGATCGTCTTCCTCGTCCTGCCGCTGGGCATCATGTTCGCCGTGTCGATCCAGGCACCGGGCGACTATGGCGGCGTGAAGTGGGGCCAGCACACCGTCGAGGCCTACATCAACTTCCTCTGGGAACGCGACCTGGACGACAGCCTGTCGTTCAACGCCGACTACCTGGGCATCTTCCAGCGCTCGTTCTGGCTGTCGATCCTGACCACCCTGGGCTGCGTGCTGATCGGCTTCCCCACCGCGCTGTACCTGGCGCTGCAGGACGAACGCCGGCGCAACCTGCTGCTGTTCCTGGTCACGGTGCCGTTCTGGACCAACCTGCTGGTGCGGGTCTACGCCTGGATGCTGCTGCTGCGCAACGGCGGGCTGATCGATGAGGGCCTGCACGGGCTGGGCTTCTCGGACGCCTCCCTAGGCATCCTCTACACCGATAACGCGGTGATCATCGGCCTGCTCTACACCTACCTGCCGTTCATGGTCCTGCCCATCTACACCAGCCTGGAGAAGATGGACTGGCGTCTGGTGGAAGCGGCCTTCGACCTGGGCGCCAACCGCTGGAAGGCCCTCAAGCGGATCATCATCCCGCTGGCCATGCCCGGCATCGTCGCCGGCTGCATCCTGGTGTTCATCCCTTCGCTGGGCAGTTACATCATTCCCGAGCTGCTCGGGGGCGGTAAGTCGCTGATGATCGGCAACCTGATCCAGCTGCAGTTCGGCACGGCGCACAACTGGCCATTCGGCGCGGCGCTGTCCTTCGCCCTGCTGGCCTTCGTGCTGCTGGCGATGATGATCTACAGCATGCGATTCAAACAGGGCGCGTCGGGAGGTCATCCATGAAGTCGGCCAACCCGCTCTGGCGGTTCACCGGGGTGCGGCCTGCCGCCTGGCTGTTCTTCGCCTTCCTCTATATCCCGATCTTCGTGCTGGTGGTGCTGAGCTTCAACAGCGGCCAGTCGGCCACGCTGTGGGAAAGCTTCAGCCTGAAGTGGTACTCGGTGGTGGCGGACGACCCGGAGATCCTTCGCGCCGCGAAGAACTCGCTGATCGTCGCGACCCTCGCCACCGTCGTCGCCACCACCCTGGCCACGCTCGCCGCACTGGGCATGCGCGGTCGCTCGTTCCGCGGGCAGACGCTGATGAGTGGCGTGCTGGGCCTGCCGCTGCTGGTGCCGGAGATCGTCACTGCCGTGGCGACCCTGATGTTCTTCGCCTTCATCGGCCTGAAGCTGTCGCTGTTCACCATCCTGCTGGCGCACATCGTGTTCTGCATACCCTTCGCCTACCTGCCGATCCGCGCCCGTCTCGAAGGCATGGACCCGCGGCTGGCGGAAGCGGCGGCGGACCTCTATGCCTCGCCGTGGAAGACCTTCTGGAAGGTGACCTTCCCCCTGCTGACGCCGGGGATCGTGTCGGGGGCGATGCTGGCGTTCATCATCTCGATGGACGACTTCGTCATCACCTACTTCGTCGCCGGCGCCGGGGCCACCACCCTGCCGGTGTACATCTTCAGCTCCATCCGAATGGGGATTTCCCCGAAGATCAACGCCATATCTTCAATAATACTGTTGATTTCCATCGCGTTCGTTGCGTTGTCGTACTACGTCGGCCAGCGTCGCCGCTGACCTCCTGCCGCCAATCAAAACAACATTGCAAGGAGCTTCACCGATGAAATTCCGCCGTACCCCCATCGCCCGCGCGCTCGTCGCCGCCAGCCTGTTGCTGGCCGGTAGCGCCCACGCCGACGGCACCCTGCACTTCGCCAACTGGTCCGACTACTTCCCGCCGGAACTCTTGAAGAAGTTCGAGAAGGACACCGGCATCCACGCCACCCTGGACTCCTACGACAGCAACGAAACCCTGCTGGCCAAGCTCAAGGCCGGCGGCGGCGCCTACGACGTGGTCGTGCCGTCGGACAGCTTCATCGAGATCTTCGTCAAGGAAGGCCTGCTGCAGAAGCTCGACAAGTCGCAGCTGCCGAACCTGGCGAACCTGAAAGACAAGTTCAAGACCCTGACCTACGACCCGGGCCACGACTACTCCGTGCCCTACCTGTGGGGCACCACCGGCTACAGCTACGACAGCGCCAAGGTGCCCGGCGGCAAGCTGGATGAA
The DNA here is from genome assembly GCF_014852585.1 of Pseudomonas sp. PDM18. Lineage (GTDB taxonomy): Bacteria > Pseudomonadota > Gammaproteobacteria > Pseudomonadales > Pseudomonadaceae > Pseudomonas. The sequence continues at coordinate 158,774 of NZ_JACVBX010000008.1, forward strand.
AGCTGGAAGCCGTTCTTCGAGCCGCCGGCCGAGCTGAAAGGCAAGGTGGTGGCGCTCAACTCCATCGAAGAACTGTACGCCCCGGCGTCCTACTACCTGGGCATCGACGAGTGCACCGAGGACCCGAAAGAGGCGGCGAAGATCCAGGACCTGCTGCTCAAGCAGAAACCGATGCTGGCCATGTACAACAGCGACGGCACCATCGAGCGCATGGCCGCCGGCGAAGTCTCCATGCACCAGCAATGGAACGGCGCCTTCCACCGCGCCCACGCCCAGCGCGCCAGCCTGGTCTACGTCTATCCCAAGGAAGGCGTGCGCCTGTTCATCGACAACCTGACCATTCCCAAGGACGCCACCAACATCAAGGAGGCCCACGCCTTCCTGAACTGGATGATGCAGCCTGAGAACATCGCCCTGGCCTCCAACTTCGCCAAGTACAACAACGCGATCGAAGGCTCGGACAAGTACATGGACAAGGAGCTGTTCGACGACCCGGCGATCAACACCCCGGCGGACAAGCTGGATCGCCTGAAGCCCTTCAAGCTGTGCTCGCCCAAGGCCCTGCAGCTGCGTTCCAAGGTCTGGACCAAGCTGAAGAAATGACCCGCAGGTCACCCGGCGCGGCGGTGCGCGCCGGGTGGTTCTGACAGCCAATTTGGCCATTTCGATCCCTTTTTGACCCTTTGCAGGGTTCTGCCCGGCACCCCCGGTTGCTAGAGTCGGGCGGCTCGCGCAGGGAGCGGCTGGAAAGGCGGCCAGCCCTTGCACCATCGCAGATGGCGCAGGGATTTCCCGAGGGAACGCGAGCGCGTTATCCACAAGAACAAATGCCCCGAGAACGCCCATGACCAGCTTTTGCGTCACCCTGCAGCAAACACCCTCATTCCTCGCGCGTCGTCAGCGCTGCGGCTGAGCCGCAACCCGACGACATCAGGACGGCCACCGAACGCCGCCCGCCCGCAAGCCATCATAAAAATCGCGAGGATTCCCCCATGGCCAGCCAACACAGCGCCAGCACTGCACACGCACAACAGAACACTCAACAAGGCTCCCCGGCCAACGCCGACGCCCGCCTGAAACGCGTCCTGGGCCTACCCGCCCTGGTCTTCTTCGGTCTGGTCTACATGGTCCCGCTGACCATGTTCACCACCTACGGCGTGGTCACCGAGATGACCGGCGGCCGCACAGCCACCGCCTACCTGATCACCCTGCTGGCGATGCTGTTCACCGCAGCCTCCTACAGCTTCATGGTGCGCAAGTACCCGATTTCCGGCTCTGCATACTCCTACACCAGCCTGAGCTTCGGCCCGGTGGTCGGCTTCCTGTCCGGCTGGTCGCTGCTGCTCGACTACCTGTTCCTGCCGATGATCAATTACCTGCTCATCGGCCTGTTCATGAACATCGCCTTCCCGGAAATCCCGGCATGGATGTTCGTGGTCGCCTCCATCGCCCTGGTCACCGTGCTCAACGTGGTCGGCATCAGCCAGGTCGCCGGCATGAGCAACGTGATCGTCGGCGCGCAGCTGGTGTTCATCGTGGTGTTCGTGATCATGTCGATCAAGAGCCTGGCCGGTGGCGCCGCCATCGACTTCAGCCTGCCCTTCGTCGGTGACGGTACCCAGCCCGGCTTCGCCCCGCTGATGGCCGGCGCCGCGGTGCTGTGCCTGTCGTTCCTGGGCTTCGACGCGGTCTCGACCATGGCCGAGGAAACCCGTGACGCCCGCCGCGACATCCCCCGCGCGATCATCATCACCACCGTCATCGCCGGCCTGATGTTCACCCTGCTGGCGATCATCAGCCAGCTGGTATTCCCCGGCAGCGTGTTCCAGAACGCCGACTCGGCAGCCAACGAAGTGATGCTCAAGGCCGGCGGCCAGTTCCTCGGCAACTTCTTCACCTCCGCCTACATCGCCGGCTGCATCGGCTCGGCGCTGGCGTCCCAGGCCTCGGTGTCGCGCATCATCTTCACCATGGGCCGTGACGGCATCCTGCCGCGCAGCCTGTTCGGTGTTCTGCACGCGCGCTTCCAGACCCCGGTCGTGGCGATCCTGGTGGTCTCCGCCGTGTCCCTGCTGGCGGTCGTGCTGGACCTGACCACCCTCGCCTCGATGATCAGCTTCGGCGCTCTGGTGGCCTTCTCCGTGGTCAACCTGGCGGTGATCCGCACCTACCTGGGCGTCGAGCGCCGCCGCGGGGCGAAGAACGTCCTGCTGTACGGGGCGATTCCGTTCATCGGCCTGTGCCTGACCCTGTGGCTGTGGACCAGCCTCTCGCAGCTGACGCTGGTCGTCGGCCTGAGCTGGTTCGCAGTCGGCTTCGCTTACCTGGCGGTGCATACCGGCGGCTTCCGTCGCAAGGCACCGAGCGTGAATTTCGAGGAAAACGCCTGACGGCAGAGCTACTAGAACCCAACGGGCGCCCGGAGGCGCCCTCAGGAGCGCGTGATGTTGACGATCTATACCGACGACCATCGCTTGCACCACGGTCAGCACGAGCTGATCGGCGGCCAGTTCACCCCCTGCTTCGAAAAGCCCAGCCGCGCCGACATGGTGCTGGACCGGGCCAAGGCGGTGAAGCTGGGCGACATCCAGGCCCCGCGTGACTTCGGCCTGGAACCCATCCTGAGGGTGCACAGCGAAGGCTTCGTGCGGTTCTTGCAGCACGCCTGGCGTGACTGGCTGGCCACCGGCCGGACCCACGACATGCTGCCGATCTGCTGGCCTACCCGCCGCCTGCGGCAGAAGGAACCGGACAGCATCGACGGCCGGCTGGGTTACTACAGCCTGGACGCCGGCGCTCCGATCACCGCCGGCACCTGGCAGGCGGTGCTCAGCTCGGTGAACGTGGCGATGACCGGCCAGGCCGAACTGGCCAAGGGCGCGCGCTCGGTGTTCTCGCTGTGCCGCCCGCCGGGTCACCACGCCTCGGCGGACTTCATGGGCGGCTACTGCTTCTTCAACAACGCGGCCATCGCCGCCCAGTCGATCCTCGACCAGGGCGCCAACCGCGTGGCCATCCTCGACGTCGACTACCACCACGGCAACGGCACCCAGGACATCTTCTACGACCGCGCCGACGTGCTGTTCACCTCGATCCACGGCGACCCGCGCTTCGAGTACCCCTACTTCCTCGGCTATGCCGACGAAAAGGGCCAGGGCGTGGGCGAAGGCTTCAACTTCAACTATCCGCTGGCCTCGGGCAGCGACTGGTCGGTGTGGAGCCTGGCGCTGCAGGCGGCGATCCGGCAGATCTCGGCGTACAAGCCGGACGTGCTGATCGTCTCCCTGGGCGTGGACACCTACAAGGAAGACCCGATCTCCCAGTTCAAGCTGGACAGCCCGGACTACCTGCGCATGGGCGAAGCCATCGGCAAGCTCGGCCTGCCGACCCTGTTCGTGATGGAGGGCGGTTACGCGGTGGAAGAGATCGGCATCAACGCGATCAACGTGCTGCAGGGCTTCGAAAGCATCGGTTGACGCCGCTCCTGCGGAACGCTGAAGACAAGAAAGCCGCACCGGGGTCCCCGGCGCGGCTTTTTTTGTGGCATTGGATTACTGAAGGATTTCCACGCGGTCCACGTCGATATCGGTGGCCTTCTGCTTGTGGTGGTCGACCTCACCGGTCAGGCGCACCTTGGTGTTCTCGGAGACCGAGGCACCGGCTGGCCAGTCGTCGTGGTCGATCTCGACCTGGATGCTGCCGGTGGCGTCCTTGAACTCGTAGTGCTCACCACCGATGCGCTTGGTGATCACGCCTTCCAGGACCACCGGGGTGTCATCAGCGGCAGACTGCGCCTGCTTGACGGTGGTGATCTGCGCGGCGGCGGCAACGGGCTTGGCGTCGCTGCCCGGACCGGTGTAGCCGGCAGCCAGGGTGATGGTGGAGAACAGGCCAGCGGCAGCGATCAGGGGGAGATGAGTTAGTTTCATGGATGAGCCTCCTGCGGCGTTTTCGATGGGTTCAGCTTAGGACCGGTGGCTGAAACCAGCCTGAATCCGGACTTAACCCAACCTTAAAGCCATCCGACCCGCACTCCCCCGCTCTGGATCAATCTGTTTTGACGGTCGCCTCGCGCTTGAACACGTAGAACAGGTCCGGCTCGCTGACCATGTAGATGGTGCCCTGCTCGTCGATGGCCACGCCCTCGGCGCGCGGGATACGATCGTCCAGGCCATTGAGCCCACCGAGCAGGCTGATGAAGCTGATCGGCTCGCCCTTCTCGTCCAGCTCCAGCAGCAGGTGCGACTCCGCCGACAGCACCAGGGTATGGCCGGTGCGCGGGTCGATGCTCAGCGCCGACACGTTGGTCATCAGCAGGTCACTGGGCAGGGGCTGCAGCGCACCGCTCAGGCTGGCCCCACCGTCGCTGGCGAGGCTGAACAGCGCCAGCGGATCACGCTCTTGCCCGAGCACCAGGCGATGCTGGCGAGGATCCCAGGCAATCCCCTCGATGCCCTTGTTCTTCTTGCCGCGCGGGCCGAGGTCGAAACTGGACAGTTTGGCGGTGCTCAGCTCGCGGGTCTGCGGGTCGACATGGAAGATGGTCAGGGAATTCTTGCGTTCGTCGGTCACGGCGATATTGCCGTTCTCCAGCACCGCAACGCCCTCGGGGTTCGACATGCCCAGCAACGGGATCACCCGCAGCACATCACCGGTAAGCGACAGCTCGGCCAGCAGCGGCTTCTTGCCGGTAACGGTGAACAGGGTGCGGGTCACCGGGTTGTAGGCCAGGTCGGAGGTTTCCTGCCCCTCGAGGCCACCCTTGAGCGGCTTGGCCTGAATCACTGCACGGTATCCGGGCAGCCAGACACTTTCCGAGCGCGCTTGGGCGCTGGTGTCCTGCTCGCGCAACCACAGGCGTGCACGATCATCCCAGTGGAAGCGGGACGTCAGGTAGCCGAGCACGATGAGAACGAACACAAGGGCCAGCAGCAGCCAGCGGGGGCGAAGGATGGACATGGTCATGACGACTCTTGTTGGTCAGCACGGCAAGGCATCCCGCAAGACGCGAAGGCCGCACAAACGGCGGCCTTCGGCGGGACAACGGTGTTAAAGCACGCGGCTTTCGAATCGGCTGGCGCCAGGAAGTTCCAGCACCACCTCACTGCCGCTCGTGAGCGGGCCGACGCCGACCGGGGTGCCGGTGGAGACCACGTCGCCCGGCTGCAGCGAGAAGTGCCCGCAGATGTGCTGGATCAGCGGCACGATAGGGTTGAGCATGTCGCGGCTGTTACCGTCCTGGCGGACTTCGCCGTCGATCACCAGGCGGATGCCGATGTCGGTCGGGTCCGGGAAATGGTCGGCGCTGACGAAGGGCGCCAGCACGAAGGCACCGTCGAAGGACTTGGCCAGCTCCCACGGCAGGCCCTTTTCCTTCAGCTTGGCCTGCACGTCGCGAAGGGTCAGGTCCAGCGCCGGGGCATAGCCGGAAATGGCGTCCAGCACTTCCTCGGTGCTCGGCTTGCGCGACAGCGGCTTACCGATCAGCACGGCGATTTCCGCCTCGTAGTGCACCGAGCCACGATCCTCCGGGATGGCAAAGCCACCGGCCTGCGACACGGTGCAGGAACCGGGCTTGATGAACAGCAGCGGCTCGGTCGGTACCGGGTTGTTCAGCTCCTTGGCATGCTCCGCGTAGTTGCGGCCGACGCAGACCACCTTGCCCAGGGTGAAATGGATCGGGGTGCCATCGACGTACTGATGCTGGTAACTCATGACCGACTCCTGAACGCATGGAAGAGATGTTCCGCGCGGGGCTCGTGATCCCGCGCAGTTGCCCGCATCCTGCCGGCGCACGCGCCACTTCCCGTGACGCTGACGTGCGAAGGGCCGGCCCCTCTATCCAAAGAACCGGCCCCTCTCTAATGCAGCGACTTAATCGGCGAAGATCTTGCCGGGGTTCATGATCCCGTTGGGATCGAACACCGCCTTGACCGCCTTCATGTAGCCGATTTCAGCCTCGGAGCGAGAGTAACCCAGGTAATCGCGCTTGGTCATGCCCACGCCGTGCTCGGCCGAGATGGAGCCGTTGTACTTCTGCACGGTCTCGAAGACCCACTTGTTGACGGTCGCGCACTTGGCGAAGAACTCGTCCTTGGTCAGGTTCTCGGGCTTGAGGATATTCAGGTGCAGGTTGCCGTCGCCGATGTGGCCGAACCAGACGACTTCGAAGTCGGGATAGTTGGCCGCGACGATATCGTCGATGTCCTTGAGGAAGGCCGGGACCTTGCCGACGGTGACGGAGATGTCGTTCTTGTAGGGCGTCCAGTGGGAGATGGTCTCGGAGATGTACTCGCGCAGCTTCCACAGGTTCTGCAGCTGCTGCTCGCTCTGGCTCATCACGCCATCGAGGACCCAGCCCTGCTCTACACAATGTTCGAAAGTCGCCAGCGCCTCGTTGGCCACTTCCTCGGTGCTCGCCTCGAATTCCAGCAGGGCATAGAACGGGCAGTCGGTCTCGAAGGCCGGCGGCACGTCGCCACGGGCCATGATCTTGGCCAGGGCCTTGTCGGAGAAGAACTCGAAGGCGGTCAGGTCCAGCTTGTTCTGGAAGGCGTGCAGCACCGGCATGATCGAATCGAAGTCCGGGGTGCCGAGGACCATCGCGGTGAGGTTCTTCGGCTGGCGCTCCAGGCGCATGGTGGCCTCGACCACGAAGCCCAGGGTGCCTTCGGCACCAATGAATAGCTGGCGCAAGTCATAGCCGGTGGCGTTCTTGATCAGGTCCTTGTTCAGTTCGAGCAGGTCGCCCTTGCCGGTGACGACCTTCATGCCGGCCACCCAATTGCGAGTCATGCCGTAGCGAATGACCTTGATACCGCCGGCATTGGTGCCGATGTTGCCGCCAATCTGGCTGGAACCCGACGACGCGAAGTCCACCGGATAATACAGGCCGTGCTCTTCGGCGAAGGTCTGCAGCTGCTTGGTGATCACGCCCGGCTGGCAGACCACGGTGCGGTCGAATTCGTTGAATTCCAGCACCTTGTTCATGTAGTCGAAGGCCACGACCACCTCGCCATTGGCGGCGACAGCGGCGGCGGATAGACCGGTGCGGCCGCCCGAGGGAACCAGCGCGATCTTGTGCTCATTGGCCCAGCGGACGATGGCCTGAACCTGCTCGGTGCTTTTGGGGAAGGCGATCGCCAGGGGCGCCGGGGCGAAATGCTTGGTCCAATCCTTGCCATAGGTGTCGAGGGAATCGGCGTCTGTCAGCAGCTTCCCAGCATCCAGCAGGGGCTTGAGCGATTCGATCAGGGCGTCGCGGGTCATTGGAGGAACTCTCAAATGGTTCATGGTCGTCCTGAGAACAGCTCAGGTCGCAACCGGGCAAGGAAAAGGGAGAACATGCTAGCATACGCACCCCACGCAGATCGCCACCTGGCGCCAAGCCTGGCACCGGCCGGTCCGGCCTGAGCTGTTCAATTTCTCGCCACATCCCGGGACTACAGGTTCAAAGCAGATGAGCAAGACTTCTCTCGACAAGAGCAAGATCAAATTCCTTCTCCTTGAAGGCGTGCACCAGAACGCCGTCGACACCCTCAAGGCGGCCGGCTACTCCAACATCGAGTACCTCAAGACCGCACTGTCCGGTGACGAGCTGAAGGAAAAGATTGCCGATGCCCACTTCATCGGTATCCGCTCCCGCACCCAGCTGACCGAAGAAGTCTTCGACGCTGCCAAGAAGCTGATCGCCGTCGGCTGCTTCTGCATCGGCACCAACCAGGTCGACCTGAACGCGGCCCGCGAGCGCGGCATCGCCGTGTTCAATGCGCCCTACTCCAACACCCGTTCGGTTGCCGAACTGGTGCTGGCCGAGGCCATCCTGCTGCTGCGCGGCATTCCGGAGAAGAACGCCTCCTGCCACCGCGGCGGCTGGATCAAGTCCGCTGCCAACTCCTTCGAGATCCGCGGCAAGAAGCTGGGCATCGTCGGCTACGGCTCGATCGGCACCCAGCTCTCGGTCCTGGCCGAAGCACTGGGCATGCAGGTGTTCTTCTACGACACCGTGACCAAGCTGCCGCTGGGTAACGCCCAGCAGGTCGGCAACCTGCACGAGCTGCTCGGCATGTCCGACATCGTCTCGCTGCACGTGCCGGAACTGCCGTCCACCCAGTGGATGATCGGCGAGAAGGAAATCCGCGCCATCAAGAAAGGCGGCATCCTGATCAACGCCGCCCGTGGCACCGTGGTCGAGCTGGACCACCTGGCCGCCGCGATCAAGGACGAGCACCTGATCGGCGCTGCCATCGACGTGTTCCCGGTCGAGCCCAAGTCCAACGACGACGAGTTCGAAAGCCCGCTGCGCGGCCTGGATCGCGTGATCCTGACCCCGCACATCGGCGGCTCCACCGCCGAAGCCCAGGCCAACATCGGCCTGGAAGTGGCCGAGAAGCTGGTCAAGTACAGCGACAACGGCACCTCGGTTTCTTCCGTCAACTTCCCGGAAGTGGCCCTGCCGTCGCACCCGGGCAAGCATCGCCTGCTGCACATCCACGAGAACATCCCGGGTGTGATGAGCGAGATCAACAAGGTGTTCGCCGACAACGGCATCAACATCTCCGGCCAGTACCTGCAGACCAACGACAAGGTCGGCTACGTGGTGATCGACGTCGACGCCGAGTACTCGGACCTGGCGCTGGAGAAGCTGCAGCACGTGAACGGCACCATCCGCAGCCGCGTCCTGTTCTAAGCGCTGCCGGTGACAAGAAAAAAGGAGGCCTTGGCCTCCTTTTTTCGTTTCTGTCTCCCAGCAACTCGATCCAGGGCCAAAGCCCCTCACCCCAGCCCTCTCCCAGAGGGAGAGGGAGCCGCTCGGATTTCCGGGGCAGTCTCGGCGTCAGCCGGCGAACACCAGAACATCAGCACACTCAGGACAGTCCCCTCTCCCTCCGGGAGAGGGTTAGGGTGAGGGCAAGCCCCCACGCCCAAGCCAATCGTCACTTCACATTGATGGTGATCTGCTGCGACTCCACCGGCGGGTCGAACGGCACGTGGTTCTTGTCGCCCACCAGCAGCTGCAGGGTGTGCTTGCCCGGCGGCAGGGTCACCTGGGTCTCGGTCTGGCCCTTGCCGAAGTGCTTGATCTGGTCGGTCATCGGCAGCGGCATGTTCATCGCCGGCTGCTCCTTGAGGTCGATCAGCAGGTGGTGGTGCCCGGTGGCCGGCGAATCCACGCCCGCCGGCGCGACGCCCATGCCCTTGAGGCCGAATTTGACGGTGAAGGTCTTGTCCACCGTGGCACCGTCGGCCGGCTCGATGAAGTACACCTTGGCGCCTTCCGGGGCCGGGGTGCGCGGGATTTCCGCGGCGATGGCGGAAGTACCGGCAAGCAGCGCGGCAAGACCGAGGCAAGGCAGCAGGGTTCTCATGTTCTTCTCCTTCTACGTGGAAATCGAAAAGGCGAAGGATCCGCTCAAGCCGGCCCGCGCCTTTACGCATGGAACGCACAAGCATAGGCGCCAGGGCGGCAGGCTCAAGGAAAATAGTGCGTCTTCGAGTGTCGGAAAGCGCTCTAGCCTCCGGCTTCCAGCCCGGCCAGGCAGACGGCGGCGGCGTCCAGTTCTTCCTCGCTGAACACCAACACGCCCATGCGCTTGAGCGCGGCGGCGGTAACGCCTTCGCCAGCAACCTTCTGGCCGCTGAAGCTGCCGTCGTAGTTCTCGCGGTTGCCACAGGAAGGGCTGCGCGCCTTGAGTACCGCCAGACGGATGTCGTGGCGGCGCACCAGCGCCATGGCCTCTTCGGCACCAAGCAGGAAGGCATCGCTGACGTCCTCGCCCTCCACCGTCATCACCGGGCGGGCGCGCTCCAGCACCGCCATGCCCTGACCGCCGGGGATCTCCGCCGGGGCGCGAGGCGTCGGCAAGCCGCCGGCGACTTCCGGGCACAACGCGACCACCCGCCCCTGGTCGAGCCAGCGTGACAGCAGGTCGAACGGCCCGTGCGCGCCGCCGTCGTAGCGGACGCGATGGCCAAGCAGGCAGCGGCTGACGAGAACCTTCTGCATAGGCGAATCACTCCCTTTTGGAAGGGGACAGACTAGCCGCTCACCGTTTGCCGGTCACGCCAGGTAACGCAACTTTCATCGGAGCGTCTGTCGCAACAGGTTTCCTGCCCGCCGAAAGTCGGGTCCTTGAGCGGCGTGCCGGTCGTCGGCGCACGCTCAGACCCGAGCCAAGCACAACCTTCGACGGGAACAGCCATCCGGCACTGGCTGCCAGGCAGGCCGCCACCCAGACTCGCGCATCGGCCAATCGCCATGGAGCCTCCGTCATGCCGCGTCTCTTGCTCTGCACCGCCACCTTCGCCGCGCTCTCCTGCCTGCCGCTGGCCTTCGCCGAACTCCGGGCGCTGGACAACGAGCACCTGGGCGCCGTCACCGGCCAGGACGGCATCAGCATCCGCGCCGACGTGCTCGCGCACATGGACAGCGTGGCGTGGAAAGACGACGGCGGCAGCGTCTCGCTGCGCAACGTGTTCATCGACAACGGATGCGTGGGTGCCGGCGATTGCCCCGACGGGCGTGGCGGCAGCCTGCCCTACGGGCCCGCGCAGTTGGGCCTGAGCCTACCGATCTTCGGCATTGAACAGCCGACCCTGCAGGTGGACGTAGTGCAGGGCGCTGGCGGGCAGCAGCAACTGGCGCTGACCCTGCCCGACCTGACCACCATCAACCAGCAGCTCAATGCCAGCGGGCTGCCGTCGCAGACCATCCGTTTGCGCGTGGCCGGCGATCTCTATGTGGGTGGAGGCAAGCTGGGGAGCATCGAAGTGCGCGACATCCAGGACATCAGCGGTACCCTGAAGATCTGGGGCCACTGACGCATTCGGCGTTCAGCGCGCGGCATCGCCACGGCGGCGGAACCAGCCGGTGAGCGACAGGCGCTCACGGGTGGCCGGCAGCACCTCGTGGGGAAAGTCGCCGGAGAGGAACACCACCAGCCGGCCGGCCAGCGGCGGCAGATCCAGTATCCGTTCGTCGGGGAGGTACATCCGCAGCTCGCCGCCCTGCGTCACCGGCCAGTCGCGGTTGAGGTAGAACACGGCGGAGAGGGTGCGGCGGTCGTCGTCGCGGAAGCGGTCCAGGTGCTTCTGGTAGAACGCCCCAGGCGGATAGAGCGCGAAGTGCCCCTCGAAGTCTTCCAGGCCCAGGTACAGCGAGCGATTGATCTGCTGGCGCAGCGCGTCCAGTGCACCCAGGTAAAGGTCGCAGGCCTCGGACTGGCCGGGCTCCAGCCACTGGATACGATCGCCGCGAATGCCCTCGCGCACGGCCTGCCCGTCGCCCCGGCCGATGGCGGCGGAGGCCAGCTTGCCGGCCGCGTCGCGGGCACGGCATTCCGTCGCCAGCTGGGCAACCAGGGCATCGGGAAGGAAGGCGTCCTGCTGCGACCAGCCCTTCTCGGCGAGGTCGTCAACGATGCTTTGCAGGAGGGGAGAGACGGCGTCGAAGCACATCGCGCATTGTAACGTCCGGCGCTAGTGTCTCGACAAGCGGGGCAAGCCTTGCCGACAATAGCCCCCGGCGAGCGAACCCTGCCGCCCAAAAGGAGTTGCAATGCGCGTACTGCTGGCCCTCACCCTTCTTGTACTGGGCATGCCTGCCCTGGCCGACAACTACCAGCGCCTGTACCAGGCCGCCGGCTGGCCGGAACAGCGAGCGCACTTCAATGACGCCCTGCATGCCGCGCAGAAGCGCTACCAGGGCAACCTGCCGCCAGCGCTGTACCAGACGCTGGTGGACAACAGCAACCAGCGTTTCGCCCCCGCCGACATCGATCAGCGCGCTCTCAACGGCCTACGCCAGAACCTGCCCGACAGCACGGCGGCGGTGAACTTCTTCGAGTCGCCACTGGGCCGCAAGGTGGCCGGTGCCGAGACCCTGGCCACGCGCAGCGACCAATTGCAGAAATACGCCAATGGCCTGCCACGCCAGCAGGCCAGCGATGCGCGCAAGCAGATCATCCATCGCCTGAGCCAGATCCTGCCGGCCCGCGAAGCTGGCGCCGAAGTCAGCCTGGCGCTGGCCAGCGTGGCCGCCGACAGCCTCAGCCAGATGCTTCCCGGCCTGCTCGGTGGCGGCAGCGCCCAGGGCATGCTCGAAGGCCAGCGGCAGAAGCTGATGAGCCAGATCGGCGCCGATCTCGACAACACACTGCTGTACGTCTATCGCGGCCTTAGCGACGCCGAGCTGGGCCAGTTCGCCGACTTCAGCGAGTCGCCGGCAGGCCGCGATTACTACCGCGCCGCCCTGGCTGCCCTTAAGGCTGGATTAGCGGTGTCGTCCAACGGACAGTGATCGGAAATCACCTACGGACCTTGCGGACCACTCCGAGGAACACCTCCCCTAGAATGGCACCCGCTGTACAGAGGGTGGCGCCTGAGGATCATGGCGCAAGGAGTGAAGGACACACCCTCGACTACAGCGGCTCTCTTCCCCGCAGTCCCCGCTACGCCATCCGCTCACTGAGAAAATCAAAATAACGCCGGCGCAGCGTCTCGCTCTCGTTCGCCAGGTGGTGCCGCGCGCCGGTGAGCAGCAGGCATTCGATCTTCTCGAACTTGTCCTCCAGCACCTTCAGGTTGTAGCGCCAGTCCACCGTCTCGTCGGCATCGCCCTGCACCACCAGCAGGCTCTGCACCCCGTGGCCGGCCGCCTCGATGCGCGGAATCCAGCGCGCCAGCGCACCAACCCAGGCCGTGGGCAGAATCTTCGGCTGCAGCGGATCGCGATCGCGCAGGAAAGAAAGGAATTCGGCGTCGTTGGAGTTCTCGCTGAAACGTCGCGGGATCGAGTCCACGAAGGGCCGCAGCATCTGGTAGCTGAACTTCGACCAGCCCCAGGCCCGTGGACGCACCAGCGGCGCCAGCAGGATGGTGCGGCCCAGCTCTGGGCGCGGTGCGCCGGTGAGCAGGTAGTCCAGCAGGATCGCCCCGCCGGTGCTCTGCCCACAGAGATGCCAGGGTTGCGGCAGGTCCAGCTCCTGGGCCTGGCCCAGCAACGCGCCCAGCACCACCTGGTATTCGGCAAAGTCGCCGATGCTGGCGGCGGCCCCGCCCGACAGGCCGTGCCCCGGCAGGTCGCAGGCCAGCACCGCGAAGCCCATGCCCAGCGCCCAGTCGATCACGTGGCGGTACAGGCCCATGTGGTCGTAGTAGCCGTGCAGCAGCACGACGGTTCCTCGCGCCAGCACCGGTCGCCAGTACTGCGCGGCGATCTGGTAGCCGCCGGCCTCGAAGGTGCCCAGCCGACTCTGCAGGCCGGGATGACGGGCGTGCAGGTCCAGGCCGTAGAAATGCTGGTACAACGCGATGCCAACCTCGTTCGCCTCTGCGGTCAGAGGTCGCAGCAGGGGGCGCAGCAGATCGGGCTGGAAGGCTTCAGGCATGGGCGTTTCGCTTCTGGCAGGCGGGTGACGAAGGGAGCGCGTGCAGCAGCGGGATATTCTGCCGCGCTCGCCCCCGTGGCAAGCTTGTCGGCTATCTTACCGACTCTGTCACTGGTCGCCGCCATGTCCTCACGCCGAAAATCGTTGCTCACCTGGCTGATCGCCGCGCTCTGCCTGGGAGCGCTGCTTGCCACCTACTGGTGGTACGAGAATCGCTTCATCCGCCCGTTCAGCCACCAGCCGCAACTGTTTTCCGGCGACCACCTGATGCTGCCCGCGCAGCTGGCCGGCCCCGGCAAGATCCGCCTGGTGCACTTCTGGGACCCGGCCTGCCCGTGCAACGTCGGCAACCAGCAGCACCTCGCCGAGCTGATCCAGCGCTTTGGCCCGCAGGGCGTGGAGTTCTTCGCCGTGCAGAAGCCCGGGAGCCGCGGCCACCTGCCGGACACGCTGAACGCCATGCGCGCGCTGGACTCGCTGCCCGGTGCCGAGCAGTTGCCCGCCAGCCCCGCCGTGGCGATCTGGGACGCCCAGGGCAAGCTGGCTTACTTCGGCCCCTACAGCGAAGGTGCGGTGTGCACCTCCGGCAACAGCTTCATCGAGCCGATCCTCGACGCCCTGGTGGGCGGCCGCCAGGTGAACGCGACGCACACCCTGGCCGTGGGCTGCTATTGCCCCTGGGATGGCGCAAAGCACTGAGCCGCATCAACGAAGCCAATGGCCAATCCGTGACTACACTTGGTTCGCCGGCCCATGAGGGGCCGATCGCCACCAAGGAGCTTTTCGCATGCGTCTTCCTTCCGCCCTCGCCTTCTGCGCCGTTCTCTCCACCGGGCTAGTGCTGCCCCTGGCCGCCCACGCCGAAGATGCACCCAGCAGCAAACAGGTGATGGAGCAACACAAGCAGGCCATCAACAACCGCATCGCCGACATCGACTACAAGCGCAAGCGCATCGTCGAAGCCAACATGAAGCTCACCCCGCAGGAAACCGAGAAGTTCTGGCCGATCTACAACAGCTACCGCACCGAGGCGGACAAACTGAGCAAGCAGACCCTGGCGATCATCATCGACTACGCCAACAGCTATAACACTGGCTCGGTGAGCAACGACGAGTCGGCCAAACTGCAGAAGCAGGTGCTGGAGTTGCAGGACGACCGCCAGGAGCTGAAAGAGAAGTACCTCAAGCGCATCGCCAAGGAAGTCTCGCCACAGCGCGCCCTGCGCTTCCTGCAGATCGAAGACCAGCTTGATGCCATGGCGCTGCTGGAAGTCAGCCGCGAAATCCCGCTGGCCGAGTAACCATCAGCCTTCGGTGCCGCCCTGCAGGCGCTGGCGATAGCGCTCGGGCGGCACCGAGTACCAGCGCTTGAACGCGCGATAGAACGGCGACAGCTCTGCAAAACCACAGGCCCGCGCCACCTCGCGGATAGCCTCGCCCTGTTCCAGAAGCTGCGCGGCACGCTGCCGGCGCACCTCTTCCCGCACCTCCCTGAAGGTCTGCGCCCGGCTCGCCAGGTTGCGCTGCAGCAGCCCCGGCCGCACGCCGAGTTCGCGGGCGCAACTTTGCAGAGTGCACTCCTCCTCCCCCAACCGTATTGCGATCAGGTAGCGCAGGCGATTGAGCAGGTCGTTCTCGTCCAGCGTGCCCAGCTGTTCCCGCGCGTGCTCGGTGAGCAATCGGTGCAGCACCGGGTTGCCAGTACGTGAAGGCCGAGACATCTGGGCGCGATCGAACAGCAAGGCGTCATTGGGCTTGCCAAAGCTCGGCGTGAGGCCGAACAGCCGCCGGTGCTCGCTCAGCCGACGCGGCTGCGGATGGCGGAACTCGATGGCCTGGACGCGGAATTCATCGTCGGTGATCAGCGCCAGCAGCTTGAGGAACAGCAGCATCAGGCACTCCATCTGCTGGCGCAGGTTGCTGGTGCCCAGATAGTTGAGGTCGAGGATCAGCCGCACCTGCTCGCCCTCCTCGCGCATCTGCGCGGCAAAGCCCCCGGAGAGGATGTGCTGGAAGCGCAGGAAACTGTGCAGCGCCTCGCGCAGGTCGCTGCTGGCCATCAGCAGGTAGCCGACCACGTCCAGCAGACGCGGCTTCATCGCCTCGCCCAGGTGCAGGCCGATATCGGCGTCGCCGGTAATTTCGTCAAGCATCGTCCAGAACAATGGAGCGTCGTCATGCACCAGACGGCCACTCTGCGCCGGCGGCGGCAGGCGCACCTTCTGCAGGGCCTGGCGGTAGATATCGGTGGGGTCGAAGCCCAGCACCGAGAGCGCCTCGTACAACTGGCGGCGCAGGGTGGCGGACTGGGTCAGCGCCGGGGTGGCGGGGAAGTTCAGCTCGGGGGCGGCCATGGTCACTCCTGGGATTGACCGGAGAATTCCAGTAGCGAGACGTTTGGTCAATGAGCGACGTGCGCTATCCACTGCAGAATCGCCGCATAACAACAAGGAGTTGCCGCATGAAACGCACTTTGACTGTCCTCGCTGTCGTTGTCGCCGCTGCTGCGGCGGGCACCGGCTGGTACCTGCACGGCAAGCAGCCGGTACGCGACGGACAACTGCCCCTGGCCGGCCTGGCCAGCGAAGTCACGGTTCGCTACGACGAGCGCGGCGTGCCGCACATCAAGGCGGGCAGCGAGGAGGACATGTACCGCGCGATCGGCTACGTCCACGCCCAGGATCGCCTGTTCCAGATGGAAATCCTCCGCCGCCTGTCCCGAGGCGAGCTGGCCGAGGTGCTCGGGCCCAAGCTGGTGGACACCGACCGCATGTTCCGCAGCCTGCGCATCCGCGACCACGCCGCCGAATACGTGGCCAGGCAGGACAAGAACTCCCCGGCCTGGAAGGCGCTGGTCGCCTACCTCGATGGCGTCAACCAGTTTCAGGACAGCCATCCGCGCCCGGTGGAATTCGACATCCTCGGCATTCCCAAGCGCGCCTTCACCCCCGAAGACACCGTCAGCGTTGCCGGCTACATGGCCTACAGCTTCGCCGCCGCCTTCCGCACCGAGCCGGTGCTGACCTACGTTCGCGACGAGCTGGGCGCGGACTACCTGAAGGTCTTCGACCTCGACTGGCATCCCGAAGGCGTGATGACCCCCAAGGCGCTCGCCGCCGCCGACTGGCAGGACCTGAGCGCCATCGCCCGCCTGAGCCACGCCGCGCTGGAGAAGGCCGGCCTGCCGCAGTTCGAGGGCAGCAACGCCTGGGCCGTCTCCGGCAGCCGCACCAAGAGCGGCAAGCCGCTGCTGGCCGGCGACCCGCACATCCGCTTCGCCGTGCCGGCAGTGTGGTATGAGATGCAGGCCAGCGCGCCGGGCTTCGAGCTGTACGGCCACTACCAGGCGCTCAACCCCTTCGCCTCGCTCGGCCACAACCTGCAGTTCGGCTGGAGCCTGACCATGTTCCAGAACGACGACGTCGATCTGGTCGCCGAGAAGGTCAACCCGGACAACCCCAACCAGGTCTGGTACCACGGCCAGTGGACGGACCTGAAAAGCGAGGAGCAGAGCATCGCGGTGAAGGGCGAGGCGCCAGTGAAGATCACCCTGCGCAGCTCGCCCCACGGCCCGCTGGTCAACGATGCGCTGGGCACCGCCGCAGGCAAGACACCGGTTTCCATGTGGTGGGCTTTCCTGGAAACCCAGAACCCGATCCTCGACGCCTTCTATGAGCTGAACCGCGCCGATACCCTGCCCAAGGCCCGCGCGGCTGCCTCGAAGATCCAGTCGCCGGGCCTCAACGTGGTCTGGGCCAACGCTCGTGGCGACATCGGCTGGTGGGCATCAGCGCAGCTGCCTGTGCGCCCGGACGGGGTCAACCCGAACTTCCTGCTCGACGGCGCCAGCGATCAGGCCGACAAGAGCGGTTTCTACCCCTTCAGCGAAAACCCGCAGGAAGAAAACCCGGCGCGCGGCTACATCGTCTCCGCCAACTTCCAGCCGGTGCCGGCCAACGGCCGGCCGATTCCGGGTTACTACAACCTGCCCGATCGCGGCCAGCAGTTGGACAAGCGCCTGTCCGACACTTCCGTGAAGTGGGATCTGCAGAATAGCCAGGCGCTGCAACTGGACACCGCTACCGGCTACGGCCCGCGTGTCCTCAAGCCGTTGCTGCCGATCCTGCGTGGAGCCGCCGCGACCGACGAAGAAAAGGCGCTGGTGGAGAACCTCGCAAGCTGGCAGGGCGACCATCCGCTGGATTCGGTCACCGCCACCGTGTTCAACCAACTGCTCTACCAGATCGCCGACGGCGCCATGCGCGACGAGATGGGCGACGCCTTCTTCGACAACCTGCTGTCCACCCGCGTGCTCGACGTCGCTCTGCCGCGCCTGGCCGCCGACGAGAACTCGCCCTGGTGGGACAACCGCAAGACGCCGCAGAAGGAAACCCGCACCGATATCGTCAAGGCCGCCTGGAAGGACAGCCTGGCGCACCTGCGCGCCAAACTCGGCCAGGACTCGAAGCAGTGGCAGTGGGGCAAGGCGCACACCCTCACCCACGGCCACCCGCTGGGCCAGCAGAAGCCGCTGGACCGCATCTTCAACGTCGGTCCGTTCGCCGCTCCTGGCGGCCATGAGGTGCCGAACAACCTGTCCGCCCGCGTCGGCCCGGCGCCCTGGCAGGTGATTTACGGCCCGTCCACCCGTCGCCTGATCGACTTCGCCGACCCGGCCCACAGCCTGGGCATCAACCCTGTAGGCCAGAGCGGCGTGCCATTCGACAAGCACTACGACGACCAGGCCGAGGCGTACATCGAGGGCCAGTACTTGCCGCAGCACTACGACGACAACGAGGTGAAGGCCAACACAAAGGGCATCCTGCGGTTGATTCCCGTGCGTCGCTGAAGCCCGGTCGACTAGAGCTAAACGGAAATGAAAAACCCCGCTCCTGCGGGGTTTTTCATTGGTGCGATATAGAGAGTGTTGCGGGAGATGCCGAAGCTCCCTGGCGCGTTATTTCCCCAAGGGATAACGATCGGGGTGTTGTATTGGGCGCCGTCTCCCGCACGGAGTGCCATAAGGCGTCACTGGAAGTTTGCCGGCGGCACGATCCGGTCCTGGTTCGGGGGGTGACCGGAAAGCGCCACCGAACGCTTAGAGCGTAGTTGGCAATCGGCCGGGTGGGGGGCTTTGCAACCCACGGATTTTTCCGATAAACCCCGTACTTCCAAGCACTTCGGAATAACGTGTGTGCAAAAAACACGGGCCACCCGAAGGTGGCCCGTGGTTCGACAATCGCCGGATACTACCGGCCGACAAGACGGCGTCAGGCGGTGGCTGTCGAACCCTTCTGCCAGTCGGTCGCGTTGGACTCCATGGCTTCCTGGATCGCACGCTTGCGACGTTCCTCGGCCTGACGGGTGAAGTACCAGGCGAAGAAGGTGAACAGCGAAACGGTGAGCAGGATCAGGCTGGCCACGGCGTTGATCTCCGGCTTCACGCCCAGGCGCACGGCGGAAAATACTTCCATCGGCAGGGTGGTGGAACCAGGACCGGACACGAAGCTGGCCAGTACCAGGTCATCCAGCGACAGGGCGAAGGACATCATGCCGCCCGCCGCCAGCGACGGGGCAATCATCGGGATGGTGATCAGCATGAACACTTTCCAGGGCTTGGCGCCCAGGTCCATGGCCGCTTCCTCGATGGACAGGTCCAACTCACGCAGGCGCGCCGACACCACGACTGCCACATAGGACGAGCAGAAGCTGGTGTGGGCGATCCAGATGGTCACGATGCCGCGCTCCTGCGGCCAGCCGATCAGCTGGGCCATGGCGACGAACAGCAGCAGCAGTGACAGACCGGTGATCACCTCGGGCATGACCAGCGGCGCGGTGACCATGCCGCCGAACAGCGTGCGGCCACGGAAACGCGGGATGCGGGTCAGCACGAAGGCGGCCAGCGTACCCAGGGCCACGGAGGAAATCGCGGTGTAGCAGGCGATCTCCAGCGAGCGGAACACCGAACCGACCAACTGCTGGTTGTCCAGCAGGCCGACGTACCACTTCACCGACCAGCCGCCCCACACGGTCACCAGCTTGGAGCCGTTGAACGAGTAGATGACCAGGATGAGCATCGGCACGTAGATGAAGAGCAGGCCCAACACCAGCATGATGTTGGAGAACGACCAGCGCTTGTTCATACCTTGCCCTCCAGCTCTTTAGCCTGGTTCTTGTTAAAGAGGATGATGGGCACGATCAGGATCAGCAGCATCACCACGGCAAGGGCAGAAGCCACCGGCCAGTCACGGTTGTTGAAGAATTCCTGCCAGAGCACCTTACCGATCATCAGCGTCTCGGGGCCACCGAGCAGTTCCGGGATCACGAACTCGCCCACAGCCGGGATGAACACCAGCATGCAGCCGGCGATGATGCCGTTCTTGGACAGCGGGACGGTGATCTTCCAGAAGCTGGTGAAGTTGCGCGCGCCGAGGTCGGACGCGGCTTCCAGCAGGCTCATGTCGTGCTTCACCAGGTTGGCGTAGAGCGGCATGACCATGAAGGGCAGGTACGAGTAGACGATGCCGATGTACACCGCGAAGTTGGTGTTCAGGATCGTCAGCGGCTCGTTGATGATGCCCAGCCACATCAGGAAGCTGTTGAGCAGGCCGTTGTTGGACAGGATGCCCATCCAGGCGTACACGCGGATCAGGATCGCCGTCCAGGTCGGCATCATGATCAGCAGCAGCAGGACGGTCTGCATTTCCTTGCTGGCGCGGGCGATGGCATAGGCCATCGGGTATCCGATGAGCAGGCACAGGAAGGTGCTGATCGCCGCCATCTTCAGCGAGCCCAGGTAGGCGTCGATGTAGAGCGGG
This sequence comes from Pseudomonas sp. PDM18, assembly GCF_014852585.1. Taxonomy (GTDB): domain Bacteria; phylum Pseudomonadota; class Gammaproteobacteria; order Pseudomonadales; family Pseudomonadaceae; genus Pseudomonas. The sequence goes on from NZ_JACVBX010000008.1 coordinate 178,979, forward strand.
TCGTCCGTCAGCATCAGGTAGTTGCCCAGGTTCATCACAACCTGGAGCGTCTGGTCGGCGTACTGGAAGACTTCGGTGTACGGCGGAATGGCCACGTCCGCTGCCGCCAGACTGATCTTCAGCACGATGGCGAAGGGCAGCAGGAAGAACAGGAAGAGCCAGAAGAACGGCACACCGATCACGGCATGCCGGCCGTTCGGCAGGCGTTTCATGAGCGATTTGCTGATGTTCATGATTGCAGTACCACACCGCTGTCGTCGTACCAGCTGATGTAAACCGGCTGGTCCCAGGTCGGGCGCGCAACGTGGCGCTCGGCGTTGGCCATGAAGGCCTGGACGATGAAGCCGGAGGTCAGCTTGATGTAGTACACCGAGTGACCGCCCAGGTAGGCGATGTCGTGGACGGTGCCCTGGGCGACGTTGAAGCCTTCGTGCTCGAGGTTTTCCGGCTTCTGCGCGCTGACCATGACCTTTTCAGGACGCAGCGCGTAGGTCATGCGCTTGTTCTCGGCACGGGTGCTGATGCCGTGGCCGATGTAGATCGGGTTTTCCAGCTGCGGGCAGGCAATGACCGCGTGGTCCTGCAGGTCCTCGACGATCTCGCCGTCGAACAGGTTGACGTTGCCGATGAACTCGCAGATCAGGCGGCTGGCCGGCGTCTCGTAGATGTCCATCGGACTGCCGATCTGCTCGATGCAACCCAGGTGCATGATGGCGATGCGCTGGGCCATGGTCATGGCCTCTTCCTGGTCGTGGGTCACCATCACGCAGGTCACGCCCACGCGCTCGATGATCTCCACCAGTTCCAGTTGCATCTGGGAACGCAGTTTCTTGTCCAGAGCGCCCATGGGTTCGTCGAGCAGCAGCAGCTTCGGACGCTTGGCCAGGGAGCGGGCCAGGGCCACGCGCTGACGCTGGCCGCCGGAGAGCTGGTGCGGCTTGCGCTTGGCGTACTGGGTCATCTGCACGAGCTTGAGCATCTCGTCGACGATCTTGTCGATCTCAGCCTTGGGCAGGCCGTCCTGCTTCAGGCCGAAGGCGATGTTCTGCGCCACGCTCATGTGAGGGAACAGGGCGTAAGACTGGAACATCATGTTGATCGGCCGCTCATAGGGCGGCAGGTCGGTAATGTCCTGGCCATCGAGGAAGATGCGACCTTCAGTGGGACGCTCGAAACCAGCCAGCATGCGAAGCAGGGTCGACTTGCCCGAACCCGAACCACCCAGCAGGGCGAAGATTTCGCCTTTCTTGATGTCCAGGGACACGCTGTCCACAGCCAGCGTTTCGTCGAACTGCTTGCTGACCCGGTCGATTTTTACCAGAACCTCTTTAGGCTTCTGGTCGCCACTCAAGGCTTTCTTGTAGGCACCGGAGGCTATTGCCATTACCACAACTCCCAAATCATAGAGGCCCGGCCCCCGCGGCCGGGCATGCTTGGTATTACAGGGCTGGCGCAGTTTACGTGCGCCGCTGGGCCTTTCGAGGGGCCCTGCGACGCTCCGTGCCCGCGCGGACGGATTTGGGGAAAACCGTCTTACTTGCCCGACTTGATCTTGGTCCAGGAACGGGTCATGAGGCGCAGGATCTTCGGCGGCAGCTCATGCTGCACGAAGAGTTTGTCGAGAACCTCCTGGGATGGATAAACCTCAGGATTGTTGCGCACGGACTCATCCATGAATTCGCCAGCCTTGGGGTTCGGGTTGGCGTAACCGACGTAATCGCTGACCTTGGCGATCACTTCGGGTTTGAGCAGGTAGTTGATGAACGCGTGGGCCGCCTTCGGGTTGGAGGCATCCTTCGGCACGGCGAGGATGTCGAACCAGAGGTTGGCGCCTTCCTTGGGAATCGCGTAGGCGATGTTCACGCCCTTGCCGGCTTCCTTGGCGCGGTTGGCAGCCTGGAATACGTCACCGGAGAAGCCGGCAGCGACGCAGATATTGCCGTTGGCCAGGTCGGAGATGTATTTGGAAGAGTGGAAGTAGGTGACGTACGGACGCACCGCCATCAGCTTCTCTTCGACCTTCTTGTAGTCATCCGGGTTGGTACTGTTGGGGTCCAGCCCCATGTACTTGAGCACAGCCGGCATCATCTCGTCGCCCGAATCAAGGAAGGCGACGCCGCACTGGCTGAGCTTCTTCATGTTCTCGGGCTCGAAGAGGACGGCCCACGAATCGATGGTGTCGACACCCAGCACGGCCTTGACCTTCTCAACGTTGTAGCCGATGCCGTTGGTGCCCCACAGGTACGGCACGCCGTACAGGTTGCCCGGGTCGTTGGCCTCGAGCTGCTTCATCAGGTGCGGGTCGAGGTTCGACCAGTTCGGCAGCTGGCTCTTGTCCAGCTTCTGGAATGCACCGGCCTTGATCTGGCGACCGAGGAAGTGGTTGGACGGCACGACCACGTCGTAGCCGGTGCGACCGGCCAGCAGCTTGCCTTCCAGGGTTTCGTTGGAGTCGAAGACGTCGTACACCGGTTTGATACCGGTTTCCTTCTCGAAATCGGCGAGGGTGGTTTCACCGATGTAGTCCGACCAATTATAGATGTGGACGGTCTGCTGCGCCTGTGCCAGCGAAGTCAGGCCGAAGACGGAGACTGCAGCGATCAGGGTTCTGCGGAAGGGAATGCGCACACGTGAGTCCTCTCGTTGTTTTTGACTACTTCGGTCGGTTGCTGCCGGGGTTTCGACGGCCGGTCCGTGGATAGCGCCGAACCCTCTACAGCACGAGAGCGCCGGGGCTTGCGCAGCCATTCCACCGATGGAAGCTGTTTGTTGCTGCCGGTAGCGGGCGGAGGAGCGCACTCCCCCGCCGCTTGCCCGGACCATCCACTGCCGCGCCAGGCGGCAGCGACTACCCGATTACTTGCCGGACTTGATGGTGGTCCAGCTACGGGTCATCAGACGCTGGGTCTTCGCCGGCAGGTCCGGGAAGGCGTACAGCTTCTTCATCACCTCGTCGGTCGGGTAGATGCCCGGATCCTTGCGAATGGCCTCGCTCACCAGCGGAGTGGCGGCGGAGTTGCCGTTCGGGTAGGAAACGGTATCGCTGATCTCGGCAATGACTTTCGGCTCGAGCAGGAAGTTGATCCACTTCAGGGCGGCTTCGGAGTTCTCCGCATCCTTCGGAATGGCGACGGTATCGAAGAACGCGCCGGCGCCTTCCTTCGGAATGTTGTACTTCACGGTGACCTTGTTCTTGGCTTCTTCAGCGCGAGACTTGGCCTGGTACACGTCACCCGAGTAACCGATGGCCACGCAGATGTTGCCGTTGGCGATATCGGAAATGTACTTGGAGGAGTGGAAGTAGGAGATGTACGGACGAATCTTCAGGAACAGCGCCTCGGCTTCCTTCAGCTCTTTCGGATCCTGGCTATCGGGCTTGTAGCCCAGGTAGTGCAGGGCGGCCGGCAGCATTTCGGTCGGCGAGTCGAGGAAGCTCACGCCGCAGGACTTCAGCTTCTGGATGTTTTCCGGCTTGAACACCAGGTCCCAGGAATCCACCGGAGCGTTGTCGCCCAGCGCGGCCTTGACCTTGTCCGGGTTGTAGCCGATGCCGATGGTGCCCCACAGGTACGGGATCGCGTACTGGTTGCCCGGGTCACTGATCTCCAGGGTCTTCATCAGGTCGGGGTTGAGATTCTTCCAGTTCGGCAGCTTGGACTTGTCCAGCGGCTGGTAGACGCCAGCCTTGATCTGCTTGGCCAGGAAGGAGTTGGACGGCACCACGATGTCGTAGCCCGACTTGCCGGCCAGCAGCTTGGCCTCCAGCACTTCGTTACTGTCGTAGACGTCGTAGACGACCTTGATTCCGGTTTCCTTGGTGAACTGATCGACCGTGCCCGGCGCGATGTAGTCCGACCAGTTGTAGACGTGCAGTACTTTGTCGTCAGCCTGCGCCATACCAGCCACAGCACCTGCCAGCGTCACGGCGAGCAGGGATTTGCCGAAGGTCTTGAACATGCGGGTAGCTCCGTTTGTTTTTTTGATGTTCCGGGTGGCGTGGACATCTCCTTCCGTCACCACCCGGTGAGCCTGGCCAACGCACAGGCGCAGTCTGTCAAAGGTCTGGTGAAAGACTCAAGACAGAACGGCTGCGGCGGTTTGATCGAGGCACTTGCGCGCCAGGGTGATCAGGTCATCGATCTGCGATTTCTCGATCACCAGCGGCGGCGAAATAATCATAGTGTCTCCCACCGCGCGCATGATCAGACCGTTGCGGAAGCAGTGCTCGCGGCACAGCATCCCGACACCCTTGCCTTCGAAGCGCTCGCGGGTCTTCTTGTTCTTCACCAGCTCCAGTGCTGCCACCAGGCCTACCCCGCGGGCTTCGCCTACCAGGGGATGGTCGGCCAGCTCTTGCCAGCGCTGCTGCAAATACGGTGCCGTTTCGTTCTTCACACGCTCGACAATCTTCTCTTCCCGCAGGATGCGGATGTTTTCCAGTGCCACCGCTGCGGCTACCGGGTGACCAGAGTAAGTGAAGCCGTGGTAGAACTCCCCACCCTCATTCAGGGTATGGACGATCTCGTCGCGAACGATCACACCGCCCATGGGGATGTAGCCGGAGGTCAGGCCCTTGGCGATCGGCATCAGGTCCGGGGCGTTGCCGAAGTATTGGCTGCCGAACCATTCGCCGGTACGGCCAAAGCCGCAGATGACTTCGTCGGCGATGAACAGGATGTCGTACTTGGCGAGGATCTCGCGGATCTTCGGCCAGTAGGTTTTCGGCGGAATAATCACGCCGCCCGCGCCCTGCAGGGGCTCCGCGATGAAGGCGGCGACCTTGTCTTCGCCGACTTCGAGAATCTTCTTCTCCAGCTGTTCGGCAGCCCAGACGCCGAACTCTTCCGGGTCCATGTCGCCGCCTTCGCCGAACCAGTAAGGCTGGGCGATGTGCTCGATGCCGGGGATCGGCAGGTCACCCTGCTCGTGCAGCGCCTTCATGCCGCCCAGGCTGACGCCGGCGACGGTCGAACCGTGGTAGCCGTTCCAGCGACCGATGACCACTTTCTTCTGCGGCTGACCCTTGATGCTCCAGTAATGGCGGACCATGCGCAGCACGGTGTCGTTGGACTCCGAACCCGATCCGGTGAAGAACACGTGGTTCATGCCTTCGGGGGCGATGTCGGCGATGGCCTTGGACAGCTCCAGCACCGGCGGATGCGCGGTCTGGAAGAACAGGTTGTAGTAAGGCAGTTCCTGCATCTGCTTGTAGGCGACTTCAGCAAGTTCCTTGCGACCGTAGCCGACGTTCACGCACCACAGGCCAGCCATGCCGTCGAGGATCTTGTTGCCCTCGCTGTCCCACAGGTACACGCCTTCGGCCTTGGTGATGATGCGCGCACCCTTCTCGTTCAGTTGCTTGTAGTCGGTGAACGGAGCCAGGTGGTGATCGCGGCTGAGCGCCTGCCAGTGTTGGGTGTTGGCGCTGGTCTGGTTAGTCATCTTGATAAAACCTCTTCTCTAAGAAACACGGGGCCCGGCCACGCGCCGGACCCCACGCCGATCAGACAGAAAGCAGGAGGAACTCGCGCTCCCAGGAACTGATTACTCGCTTGAAGTTCTCGTGCTCGGCGCGCTTCACCGCGACGTAGCCCCGAATGAACTTGTCACCCAGGTATTTCTCCAGGGTCTTGCTGCCTTCCATGCACTCCAGGGCGGCTTCGATGGTCAGCGGCAGCCGCAGGTTACGCCGTTCATAGCCACGACCCTTGACCTGGGCACTGGGTTTGAGGCCTTCGACCATGCCGATGTAGCCACACAGCAGGCTGGCGGCCAGGGCCAGATAAGGGTTCGCGTCGGCGCCGGCCAGGCGGTTCTCCACGCGGCGGTTGTCCGGGGTGGAATCCGGTACGCGCAGGCCCACGGTGCGGTTCTCCTCGCCCCACTCCACGTTCACCGGCGCCGAGGTATCGGGCAGGAAGCGGCGGAACGAGTTGACGTTCGGGGCGAACAGCGGCAGCGCCTCGGGGATCAGCTTCTGCAGGCCGCCGATGTGGTGCAGGAACAGCTCGCTCATGCTGCCGTCGGCGTTGGAGAAGATGTTCTTGCCGGTCTTGATGTCGACGATGCTCTGGTGCAGGTGCATGGCACTGCCCGGCTCGCCGGTCATCGGCTTGGCCATGAAGGTCGCGGCGACGTTGTGCTTGAGCGCGGCCTCGCGCATGGTGCGCTTGAACACCACGATCTGATCGGCCAGGTCCAAGGCGTCGCCATGACGGAAGTTGATCTCCATCTGCGCGGTGCCTTCTTCATGGATCAGGGTGTCCAGGTCCAGGCCCTGCAGTTCGCACCAGTCGTACATGTCCTCGAACAGCGGGTCGAATTCGTTCGCCGCGTCGATGGAGAAGGACTGGCGACCGGTTTCCTGGCGGCCGGAACGGCCGATCGGTGCCTGCAGTGGATAGTCGGGGTCGTCGCTGCGCTTGGTCAGGTAGAACTCCATCTCCGGCGCCACGATCGGCCTCCAACCCTTGTCGGCGTATAGCTGGAGGACGCGCTTGAGTACGTTGCGCGGCGACAGCTCGATGGGGTTGCCCAGCTTGTCGTAGGTATCGTGGATGACCATCGCGGTCGGCTCGATGGCCCAGGGGACGAGGAACACGGCATTCTCGTCCGGGCGGCAGACCATATCGATGTCGGCCGGGTCCAGCAGGTCGTAATAGATGTCGTCTTCGACGTAATCACCGGTCACGGTCTGCAGGAGAACGCTTTCCGGCAGGCGCATGCCCTTCTCGTTGAGGAATTTCGCGGTCGGCGCGATCTTGCCCCGGGCAATCCCGGTCAGGTCGGCGATCATGCATTCCACTTCGGTGATCTTGCGTTCCTTCAACCAGCTGCTCAGCTGGTCTAACGTGCTAGTCATAAAGACCTCAGGGTTTGAGAGCCCGGCCCCAACGCCGGACTCAGCGGTTCCCCGCCCTCTTGCCGCAGGCTTTGCCGAATGCCTGGAAGATAGCGAGATAGTTGGGGTTCGTTTCGACCTGCCATTCCGGGTGCCACTGCACCCCGACGGCGAAGGCCGCACCTTCGACGGAGAAGGCTTCAACCAACCCGTCAGGCGCCAGAGCTTCTACACGAAGGCCGGGCGCCAGACGATCAACGCCCTGGCCGTGAATAGAGTTGACCTGGAACTGCGAGGGTAGCCCGATACCGGCGAAAACGCCGCCCGGCTGCACGTCGACGACGTGCCGCAGACCATATTGGATTTCAATTGGCTCACCGGCGGGTTCGCGGTGGTCCATGAAGCCTTCGACTTCGTGCACCTTCTGGTGCAGCGGGCCGCCGAAGGCGACGTTCATTTCCTGGAAGCCGCGGCAGATGCCCAGCACCGGAATCCCGGCCGCGACGGCGCGGCGAATCAGCGGCAGCGTCGTACTGTCGCGCTCGGGATCATGAGGAGTGCCTGCAATGCTGGCGGAGCCACTATAATGATGGGGTTCGACGTTCGACGCCGAGCCTGTGAAGAGCAGGCCGTCGAACGCGGCCAACATGTCTTCCTGGTCGATGGCATCGCCCAGGGAGGGAATGATCAAAGGAATGCCCGAGGCCCCGGAGATCAGCGCTCTGAGGTATTTGTCGCCAGCAACATGGTAGGGTTTGGAACCGATCTGCTTGATGCAGGCGGACACGCCGATTAACGGCAGGCGAGACATGGGACACCCGTGTTTGTAAGTGTTATGGGCTTGAGGCCGAGCTTAGCCTTGTTCATTTTTTTACACAATAGTCATGTAAAAAATCAAACACGCCCCACTGAACAGCCCGCCAGCAAAGGCTCTCCGCTCATCAAAAGCGGCTCGAAACGCCCCAAAAACGGCCCATCGCGACCGGTGCGCCCCACTTTGGTGCGACATTGACAACCCTTGCCAATTCGGATTGACTCACACCTCAGCTTTCGAATGATTGAAATTTTTAACAATAAAGGTGTTACATCATGTCGGTACCCCAGAGTGCCGTGTCGCTCGAAGAAGCGAGTGAGTTCCTGAAGGAACACCCCGAGGTCCAATTCGTCGACCTCCTTATTGCAGACATGAATGGTGTGGTCCGCGGCAAGCGCATCGAACGCACCAACCTGCCCAAAGTCTATGAGAAAGGCATTAACCTCCCCGCCTCTCTCTTCGCTCTCGACATCACCGGCTCCACGGTAGAAAGCACCGGCCTCGGCCTGGACATTGGCGACGCGGATCGCGTCTGTTTCCCAATCCCCAACACCCTCTCCATGGAACCCTGGCAGAAGCGCCCGACCGCGCAGCTGCTGATGACCATGCACGAGATGGAAGAACGCACGCCGTTTTTCGCCGACCCGCGTGAAGTGCTACGTCAAGTCGTACAGAAGTTCACCGACATCGGCCTGACCATCGTCGCGGCCTTCGAGCTGGAGTTCTACCTGATCGACCAGGAGAACGTGAACGGCCGTCCGCAGCCGCCGCGCTCGCCGATCTCCGGCAAACGTCCGCAATCGGTCCAGGTCTACTCCATCGACGACCTCGACGAGTACGCTGACTGCCTGCAGGACATCATCGACGGCGCTCGCGCCCAGGGCATCCCGGCCGACGCCATCGTCAAGGAGAGCGCCCCGGCACAGTTCGAAGTCAACATGCACCACGTTGACGACGCCCTGAAGGCTTGCGACTACGCGGTCCTGCTCAAGCGCCTGATCAAGAACGTCGCCTACGACCACGAGATGGACTCGACCTTCATGGCCAAGCCCTACCCGGGTCAGGCCGGCAACGGTCTGCACGTACACGTCTCGCTGCTCGACAAGGACGGCAAGAACATCTTCACCAGCGAGGATCCCGAGCAGAACGCCGCGTTGCGCCACGCGATCGGCGGTGTGCTCGAGACCCTGCCGGCGTCGATGGCGTTCCTCTGCCCGAACGTCAACTCGTACCGCCGTTTCGGTTCGGCCTTCTTCGTGCCGAACGCACCGAGCTGGGGCCTGGACAATCGTACCGTTGCCCTGCGCGTACCCACCGGAGCGCCTGAAGCGGTGCGCCTGGAGCACCGCGTCGCCGGCGCCGATGCCAACCCGTACCTGCTGCTCTCGGCGGTACTGGCCGGCGTCCACCACGGCCTGACCAACGAGGTCGAGCCGGGCGCGCCGATCGAAGGCAACGCCTACGAGCAACTGGAGCAGAGTCTGCCGAACAACCTGCGCGATGCACTGCGCGAGCTGGACGACAGCGATGTGATGAACAAGTACATCAGCCCCGAGTACATCGACATCTTCGTCGCGTGCAAGGAGCATGAGATGCAGGAGTTCGAGTATTCGATCTCCGACCTCGAGTACAACTGGTACTTGCACACCGTATAAGTGGTAAACGAAACGCCGGCCCTCGCGCCGGCGTTTCCTTGTGCCTCTGGCACACCCGGGGAACTGCGACATCGCAACGGCGAGGAGGGGCGCTGAGGCGAGTCACATCCGTCGTTCCTGCCTGCCTCGCGATGTCTCCATCCGCCCGCCCGGGCGTCCATCGCGTCTGTCGTGTCCTTGCTGTCGCGCTATCGAGCGGCGAATGAATGCCGCATCCACTGATTACGTGGTTCATTCAGGGAGATCGCCAATGCCACGCCTGTACGCCTTGATTCTGATGCTGTTGTGCCCGCTATCCGCCTGGGCGGACCAGGTCATCCGCGTCTACAACTGGAACGACTACATCGCCCCCGAAGTGCTCAAGGACTTCGAGAAGGACACCGGCATCCGGGTCGAGTACACGACCTACAGCACCGCCGCAGAGGTCAAGAAGGCCCTGGACAGCGGTCAGAAATTCGATGTCGCCGTGCCCTCGCATAATGACCTACCCGCCCTGATCCGCGACAAGCGCATCCAGGCGCTGGACTTCAGCAAGCTGCCCAACCGCAGCCACCTCGACACCCAGCTGCTGAGCAAACTGGCCGCCGTCGACCCCAACAACCAGCATGCCGTGCCCTACCTGTGGGGCGCCGTGGGCCTGGCGATCAACGAACCCGAAGCGGAGAAGGCCTACGGCGGCAAGCTGCCCGACAGCTGGAGCATTCTCTTCGACCCGCAGCAGAGCCAGCGCCTGAAGGCCTGCGGCATTAGCCTGCTGGACGCCCCGGACGAAGCCTTCTCGGTGCTGATGAACTACCAGGGCCGCAACTTCGCCCGCAGCGCGCCGTCGCAGATTCGCCGCGCCGGCGAAGTACTCGCGCAGCTGCGCCCGAACCTGCGCTACATCGACAGCGAGCGCTACATCCAGGACCTCAACGCCGGCAAGCTGTGCGTCGCCATGGCCTGGGTCGGCGACGCCCTGGGCGCGGCCAACGCCGGCCAGCCGGTACGCTTCGTGGTGCCGCAGGAAGGCTCGGTGCTGTTCATCGACAACCTGGTGGTCCCCAGCGCATCGGAACACCCGGACCTGGCGCTGAAATTCATCGACTACCTGATGCAGCCCAAGGTCGCCGCGCAGATCACCGCCGCTACCCTCTACCCCAACGGCAACAAGGACTCTGCGCAGTTCCTCGACGCCGCCCTGCGCGACCAGCCGGGCCTCTACCCGGACCAGGAAACCAAGCGCCGCCTGTTCGCTCTGGAAACCGCGCCGGAGAAGACCGCCCCAGTGATTACCGAAGTCTGGGGCAAGCTGCGCGACGGCGGCAGCTGACTTGCCGAGCACCCCGGAGCTGGCGTCCAATAGCCGCCCAGCTCCGGAGGTCGTCATGCCCGCTCCCTCTCCCTCTCGCAAGCCCCGCGCCAGCAGCCAGGCACGCATCGCCGTGATCCTCGAGGCTGCCCGCGCCCTGCTGGCCGAGAACGGCGCGGCAAGCCTGTCGATCTACGCCGTGGCCGAGCGCGCAGATATCCCGCCCTCCTCCGTCTACCACTTCTTCCCCAGCGTACCAGCCCTGCTGCAGGGGCTGACCAGCGACGTCCATGCCGCCTTCCGCGCCTGCCTGGAACAACCCGTCGACCACGCCGCCCTGCGCGACTGGCGCGACCTCGCGCGACTGGTCGAGCAGCGTACCCTGGCCGTATACGCCGAAGACGCCGCCGCGCGTCAGCTGATCCTCGCCAGCCACGGTCTCGCCGAAGTCACCCAAGCCGACAGCCAGCACGACGTGCAACTCGGCCAGGCCATGCGCGAACTGTTCGAGCGCCACTTCGAGCTGCCGCCGCTGCCGCAGGACATCGAGGTATTCAGCCTGGCCATCGAGCTGGGCGATCGCGTCTACGCCCTCTCCGTGCAGCGCCACGGGCAGATCACCGAGCGCCTGGCCGAAGAAGGCATGCGGGTGATCGACGCCTACCTGTCGCTGTACCTGCCGCCCTGCCTGCCGAAACGTCCCACAGCCCTCAAATAATCGATTTTTATCCGATAAATATCCGAATTATCGAGCTGAATATTTCAAAAAATCCCTTCATAAACCGATTTTTATCGGATATAAACTCTCCAATCTGAGAGCACCCCGAGGCGATGGCAGGACTGGCGACCTATACTGGCCCTCCTGCGACGCTCGACGGCGCGATCTCCCGAATGACACAACCCGCTCCGCAGGATGGGTGGAATGCAGCGCTATCCATCGATGGATATCGGCCTCCCCCTCCGCGAAACAACCATCAAGGACCGCCCCATGACCACGCTGACCAGCACTCCCCGCGCCGATGGCTTCCGCATGCCGGCGGAATGGGAACCCCAGACCCAGACCTGGATGGTCTGGCCCGAGCGTCCGGACAACTGGCGCCTGGGCGGCAAGCCCGCGCAGGCCGCCTTCAGCGCCGTGGCCCGCGCCATCGCCCGCTTCGAGCCGGTGACCATCGGCGTCTCCGCCGGCCAGTACGAGAATGCCCGCGCCCAGTTGGCCGACGCGGCCAATATCCGCGTGGTGGAGATCAGCAACGACGACGCCTGGGTGCGCGACACCGGCCCGACCTTCGTCACCAACGACAAGGGCGACGTGCGTGGCGTGGACTGGACCTTCAACGCCTGGGGCGGCCTGGAAGGCGGCCTGTACTTCCCGTGGCACCGCGACGACCAGGTGGCGAGCAAGATCCTCGGCATCGAGCGCTGCGACGGCTACCGCACCGAAGGCTTCGTACTCGAAGGCGGCTCGATCCACGTCGACGGCGAAGGCACCCTGATCACCACCGAGGAATGCCTGCTCAACCACAACCGCAACCCGCACATGAGCCGCGAAGAGATCGAGGACGTGCTGCGCGAGCACCTGGCCATCGACACCGTGATCTGGCTGCCTGACGGCCTGTTCAACGACGAGACCGACGGCCACGTCGACAACTTCTGCTGCTACGTGCGCCCGGGCGAAGTGCTTCTGGCCTGGACCGACGATCAGAACGACCCGAACTACGAGCGCTGCCAGGCCGCCATGCGCGTGCTGGAATCCGCCCGCGATGCCAAGGGCCGCCAGCTGACCGTGCACAAGATCGTCATCCCCGGCCCGATCCATGCGACCGAAACCGAGTGCGAAGGCATCGACCTGGTGATCGGCACCCAGCCGCGCGATCCGTCGATCCGCCTGGCCGGCTCCTACGTCAACTTCCTGATCGTCAACGGCGGCATCATCGCTCCGCGCTTCGACGACCCGGCGGACGCCGAGGCCGAAGCCACCCTCAAGCGCATCTTCCCCGAGCATGAGATCGTCATGGTGCCGGGCCGCGAGATCCTCCTGGGCGGCGGCAACATCCACTGCATCACCCAGCAGCAACCGGCGCCGCAGAAACGCTGATTCGCTGAGTAATGAAAGGCCGTCGCCCCTAACGGAGCGACGGCCTTTTTCATTGGCAGAGGAATGCCGCTGTAGGAGCGAGCTTGCTCGCGAACGGCTTCGCAGCGGGGATCATTCGCGAGCAAGCTCGCTCCTACAAAAAGCAACGTCCGAAGGTGTGAGGCAGACATGAAAAAGCCGCCGTCTCTTGCGAGAACGGCGGCTTTTTTCAACCCGCGAGGATTACAGCAGCGGAATGGTGTAGCTGACGATCAGGCGGTTCTCGTCCTGGTCGCGCTGGGTCGCGGTGCCCGAGCCGGCGGTCGGCAGACCGCTGCGCAGGGCGGCGTTCTTCCAGGTGAAGCCCAGGCCCTTGAAGGTGCCATCCGGAATCACGTAGGCCAGGGAGATATCACGCTCCCACTCGCTCTTGTCGCCGTATTTGGTATCGATGTTGTCGCCGTGCAGGTACAGGGTCTGGAAGGTCAGGCCCGGCAGGCCGGCCTGGGCGAAGTCGTAGCCGTAGCGGACCTGCCAGGTACGCTCGCCGGCACGCAGGAACTTGCCGATCTGCACGTCGGTGATCAGGTAGGCGGTAGCGCCATCGCCGTTGTTGATGAACGGGAAGTCACTGTCGCCACTGAGCTGCTGGTAGCCGGCACCGAAGCTGTGTCCGCTGACGGTGTAGGTGAAGAGGCCGCTCCAGGCGCGGTTGTCGACTTCGCCCTTGGTCACACCGTTGCCGTAGTAGCCGTTGGTGTAGAAGGCCTTGTCGTGGCCGTTCTTGCCGTCGTCGCTGCTGTGGAAGTAGCGCAGGTCGGATTTCAGCACGCCCGGGCCGATCGCCCAGTTGTGCTGCAGGCCGAGGAAGTGCTGTTTGTAGAAGTCCTGCAGGTTGCCGTAGTAGTACTGCAGCGTCAGGTCCTTGGTCAGCTTGTAGTCGGCGCCGCCGTAGTAAAACTTGTTGACGAACTCACCGGTGCGCGCATTGTTGGCGCCGGCGATGGATAGCCCTTCGTTGTTGCTGGAGCTGCGGCCCTTCATGTGTTCCAGCTGACCGCCGAGCAGGGTCAGGTCCTTGAACTCGTTCGAGGTGACCTGGCCACCCTCGAAGGTCTGCGGCAGCAGGCGACCGTCGTTGTAGGTCACGACCGGCAGCTTGGGCAGCAGGGTGCCGTACTGCAGCACGGTGCTGGAAACCTTCACCTTGCCGGTGGCGCCCAGGTGGGAGAAATCGTCAACCGCGCGACCGTCACCATCGGTGGGGAAGACAGTACCGGAAAAACTCGAGCTGGTCGGGTTGTAATGTGTGCCCTTGCCACTGTCCAGGCGCACGCCCAGCAGGCCCAGGGCGTCAACGCCGAAGCCCACGGTGCCTTCGGTGAAGCCGGAGGTGTAGTTGAGCAGGAAGCCCTGGCCCCACTCTTCCTGCTTGCTCGGCTCGGCGGTGCCGTTGCGGTTGTCAGTGTTGATGTAGAAGTTGCGCAGCGTCAGGTTGGCCTTGCTGTCTTCAATGAACCCACCGGCGACGGCGGATTGGGCGAGGCCTGCGGCAGCGATGGCGAGTGCGAGGCTCGATTGCGTGAGAGTGCGGCGTTTCATTGGAATTTCCCCATTTTATTGATCTTGGAAAGCAGGCCATTCAAGACGACCACTGGCTCCAGTGGAGCCCGATCGAACGGCAAGCAGCGGCCATGGCGTGTCAGGCACGCTCGGCATGCGGTAATTCGGCGGTGTACGGCGCTCCCCTATACGGGGATCGAGCGCAGGCAAGCAGGCGGGAGGGCAGTAGAAGAATGGAATGGCATGGATCGGCTCTCGTGTCTTGTTGTTGTGGCAATGCGCGGGGCATGCGCCAGTGGCTAGGCAATCCCCAGGCCAACCGACCTTATTGGCCCGACACGCCCGCCATTTCCGACACCCGGAACGATCAGCAAGCAAACACCTTCAGAAAAATCAGCGGAAAACCGCCACGAGCCCCCTAATCCTGGCGGATAACCGCCATCCCCCTTCGCTGTCACGGCAACGCTGGAGGCCAAGATAAAAGAAGCTCTATAAATCAAAAAAGAATTAATTATTACTATGTAATTTCTTTTAGGAATATATGATAGCACGCCGAATGACCGGCGGCGCCTCCCTGAAGAGGTACCCAGTTCGTGTCAAGTGGCTGACCGTGGGAAAGGGCGTAAGGACTCGGCCTGAGCGGACGAACGCCGAGCAAAAAAAACCCGCCAGCGCTGCAACGCGGGCGGGTTCGGGACCCTGTGCTAGGGGAAGGTCCCAAAGGAGAGCGGCAGACTGGCGTCCGCCTAGGAGTGGTGCGTCCCTGCACCCGAGGGCGGCGATGATGGCCACCGCCGGGTGCGGAGTCGATTCCAGCGATCCACCCGCGGCGGTAGGAAAATTCCCCTAGGCCGTGGGCATTGCCGGAGAGTGCGGGGGGCGATCAGTTGCCGCCGACGGCCGCGCTGGTGCTGATGATGTTGGCCGACGGCAGCAGTTGGCTGATGAAGCGGTTCCAGCGCGTGATGTTGGCCGGGCCGATGAACACCACGTCCTGCGGCTGCATGGCGAATTCCTTGGCCAGGGCGTAGGCGGTCGGCCGCTTGGCTTCCAGGTGGAAGACCTGGGCCCGGAAGGCGCCCGGCGCGCTGCCGGCGACCGGTTCCGGGTTGCCACGGATCACGTAGACCGAGTCGCCGTCGGAGGTTTCGGGGGCCAGGCCGCCGGCGTTGCCGAGCACTTCCAGCAGGGACAGACCGGTGGTGCGATAGGTGACCACCTGCGGACGCTCCACTTCACCGACCACGTAGACTTTCTTGCGGTCGTTGTAGGGCAGGTGGATCTGGTCGCCGTTCTTCAGGTAGATACCGGTCAGCGTCGAACCGGAGCGGTTGAGCGCGTCGACGTCGAGCACGTATTCGCGGCCATCACGCTTGAGCGTCAGCCCGGAAAGGTCCGCCTCGCCGGTGATCACCCCGGCCTTGCTGACCGCCTGCACCAGCGTGGTAGGCGTGTTGTTCAGTTCGACCTGACCGCCGTTCTGGAAGGCCCCGGAGAGCACCACGTGCTGGCTGCCATAGCGCAGCACGGTGACGTCCACCTGCGGGTCGACGATTCCCTTGTTCGCCAGCCGTCGGGACAGACTCGTACGCAACTGCGCCGGAGTCTGTCCTTCGGCGCGCACCACGCCGGCATAGGGGAAGAAGATGTTGCCGTCGGCGCCGACAACGCGTCCGTTGGCTTCCATCTGCTGGGTCGAGCCGGGGCTGGTCAGTTCCGGGTGATCCCAGACGGTCACCAGCAGTACGTCGCCACCACCGATCACATAGTCCTCCTGGGGAGGACGGTAGTTCAGCAGTTCCGTCGGCACGCCGGGCCGGGCGGCGAAATCGGCTTCCTGGCGTTGCAGCACCTGGGCCGTGATGGGCACGAGGGTGATGTTCATCCCCTGTTTTTGTGCCTCACTCTGGATATCGGAATCCGTCATGTGCTGACCGGGGGAGAACACGCAGCCTTGTAGCGCCAGACTGCCGACTACAAAGCTGAAAGCGAGCAGGTTTTTCATGGCAATCCTTCCTTGAAGCTTGTGTGGAAACTCAATAGGCATTGCGGTGTACGAAACCCTTGAACAGGGTCAGCAAGACAATCTTCAGGTCCCACCAGACGGACCAGTTCTCGATGTAGTCCAGATCGAACTCGATGCGCTTCTGCATCTTCTCCAGGGTGTCTGTTTCGCCACGCCAGCCGTTCACCTGGGCCCAGCCGGTAATGCCTGGCTTGACCTTGTGACGCAGCATGTAACGGCTGACCTGACGCCGGTATTGCTCGTTGTGCGCCACGGCGTGGGGGCGTGGGCCGACCACGGACATGTCGCCGAGCAAGACGTTGAAGAACTGTGGCAATTCATCCAGCGAGGTGCGCCGCAGGAAGGCGCCCAGCGGGGTGATGCGGCAATCGTTGCGCGAGGCCTGGATAACGGCGGCGCCGTCCTCCATGACTGTCATGCTGCGGAACTTCCAGACGCGGATGGGCCGGCCATCCATGCCGTAGCGGGTCTGCCGGAACAGCACCGGGCCGCGCGAGGTGAGCTTCACGGCCACTGCGATGCACAACATGGGCACGGCGATCAGCAGCAGGATCAACGAGGCCAGCACGATGTCCTCGATGCGCTTGAGCACGGCGTTGGGGCCGTCCATGGGCGTGTCGAAGATGCTGATGGTGGCCAGCCCGTTGATGCTCTCGCTGCGCGCGTGCAGCAGGTCGAACATGAACAGGTCGGGGATCAGGTAGACCGACACCGTGGTGTCGGAAAGCTCGCGGATCAGCTCGTTGAGCAGCGGCTCGCGGGACAGCGGCAGGGTCAGGTAGACCTTGTCGATCTGCCCCGAGCGAGCGGCCTCGATCAGCGCCAGGCGGTCGCCTTTCACCGGTACCCGCTCGCCCAGTTCCATCTGCTGCGGGCGGTCGTCGTAGAAGCCGATCAGTCGCAGGCCCATCCAGGGTGCGGCAAGGATGGTCTCGGCCAGTCGCGCGCCGACTTCGCCGGTGCCGTAGATGGCCACATTGCGGCTGTTGAAGCCATGGCGTCGGGCGACGCGCAGCAACATGCGGATGGCCAGGCGGTAGCCGCACATGATCAGCAGCGCTGCGGCGAACCAGCCCAGGCGCCGGGGTTCTTCCAGCTCCACATGGCGCAGCGAGATGTCCAACAGCAGCACAGCGAAGAACGCAAGCGACCAGTACAGGGTGACGCTCAACGACTCACGTAGCAGCGACTCGCCACGCCAGGAGCCGTAGAGCTGGTTCAGCTCGCCGAGCCAGTGAAACAGCATCACGCAGAGCAGCACCGAGACCCAGATCTGTGCATCCAGCACGCCATTGCCGGCGCCAAGCAGCACGACCCCGGTGAGTACGATCACCAGGATGTCGCTCAGGCGGTGCGCCAGCGAGATCAGCGACTGGTGCGCACGCAGAATTCCTTTCGTCTTGTTGGGCATGATGACCTCACGACTGCCGGCGTCGCTCCTGGCGCCGCTGCATCGCAGTCCGTTATCGGGCGCAGTGCCGGCCAGCCCTCCACGGGCTCGCCGGGTGCGGGTTCACTGTCGCTTGTCCAGCAGCAGTTGCTGCAGGTAGCGGCCATAGCCGGTCTTGCTCAGGCGCTCGGCCTGCAGCGCCAGCTGCGTATCGCTGAGCCAGCCCTGCTGGAAGGCGATCTCCTCCAGGCAGGCGACCTTGAGTCCCTGGCGCTCCTCGATGGTCTGCACGAAATGGCCGGCCTCCATCAGCGATTCGTGGGTGCCGGTGTCCAGCCAGGCGAACCCGCGGCCGAGCAGGCTGACGTGCAGTTCGCCCAGCTCCAGGTAAAGGTTGTTGATGTCGGTGATTTCCAGTTCGCCGCGGGCCGAAGGGCGGATCTGGCGGGCCATGTCCACCACGCGGTTGTCGTAGAAATACAAACCGGTGACGGCGTAGTTGGAGCGCGGCACGCGGGGTTTTTCCTCGATGGAAAGCACCCGGCCTGCGTCGTCGAACTCGACCACGCCGAAGCGCCCCGGGTCCGCCACCTGGTAGCCGAACACGGTGGCGCCCCGGGACCGCGCAGCAGCTTCGCGCAGGGTTTCGGTGAAGCCCTGGCCGTAGAAGATGTTGTCGCCCAGCACCAGGCACACCGAGTCGTCGCCGATGAATTGCGCGCCGATCAGGAAGGCCTGCGCCAGCCCGTCCGGCGCCGGCTGCACGGCGTATTGCAGGCGCACGCCGAACTGCTCGCCGTCACCCAGCAGGGCGCGGAAGTTCGGCAGGTCGGCGGGCGTGCAGATCAGCAGGATGTCGTCGATGCCGGCGAGCATCAGCACTGATAGCGGGTAGTACACCATCGGCTTGTCGTAGATCGGCAGCAGTTGCTTGGACACACCCAGGGTAATGGGATGCAGGCGGGTGCCGGAGCCACCGGCGAGGATGATGCCTTTCATGATCTGCCTCCTTGCTTGGCGATCTGTTTGGCGTCGAAGCGCGCCGGGTAGTCCGAGCGCTCGGTCAGAAAGGAGTCGATCAGGCTGGAAAGCCGCAGTGCAGAGATGTCCCAGGAGTAACGCAGGACGTTCTCCTGCCCCAGACGGCGCAGGTCGGCACGCAGCTTGTGGTCGAGCAGCACGCGGCGCAGGGCGGCGGCAATGCCAGGCGGATCGAGGGGGTCGAAGTACAGCACCGAGTTGCCCAGCACTTCGGGAATCGACGCACTGCTGGCGGCCACCACCGGGCAGCCACAGGCCTGTGCTTCCAGCGGCGGGATGCCGAAGCCTTCGTACAGCGACGGGAAGGCGAAGACGGCAGCATTGCGGTATTGCTCGATCAGCTGATCGTCATCCAGCCGGCCCAGCCAACGCACCCGGTCACCCTGCCCGCTCTGCTGCAGTTGCGCATCGACGAAGCTGCGGTTGGCGGCACCTACGATGCGCAATTCCACGTCCAGCTCGCCGAGCAGGCGGAACGCTTCGATCAGCCGCGAGAAGTTCTTGTGCGCCGCCGGTGAGGACACCGCCAGGACATAGGGACGTTCGAGCAGCGTCGGTTCCAGGCCGGTGCAGAATTCGGCGGATACCGCATTGGCGATCACATGGATGCCTTTGCGGTCGATGCCATAGTGCGAGGCGATCTCCTCGCGGGAAAACTCGCTGACCGTGACCTGCGCCAGCGAGCGGCGCAGCATCAGCGGGATCATCACGCGATACAGCGCGCGGAACTTCCAGGAGAAACTTTCCGGGTGGCGCACGTAGGTGATGTCGTGGTGCGTCACCACCTGCCGCGAATATGCCAGCGGCGCCGTGCTACACAGCGAGACCAGCAGCGGCCGGCCGTGACGGGCCAGCCACAGCGGCAGGTCGATCTGCTCCCAGAGGTGCCCGCTGCGCTGACCGATCTGTTCGACACGGAGTTGGCTGGCGATATCCGGGCGGAGGATTTCGCCAGGCGGCACGACGAAGTGGAGGTCGCTGCGCAGCCGCGCCAGCGACAGCGAAATCTGTTCGGCGAAGCGCTGCACACCACTCACTTGCTGGGTGAGAAAACGCGCGTTGATCACGATCATTTAGGTTCTCCGCGATGGAGTCAGCGCAACGACAGTTGCGGGGTCGACGCGCTGCGCACCAGGGTGGGCGACTCGTCGATGCGGATGCTGGCCTGGCAGTCGCCGCCGCCTGCGGGGCACTGCCAGGGCACCGGCCGGCCCTCGCGGCGGGCGATACCGTCGACGGCGTCCAGGCGCCAGAGGGTGTCGCTGCTGCCGGGCTTGCTGGTGATGTTCAGGGTCTGCTCGTGGCCCAGGGTCCAGGCCACCAGGATTTCCTCGCTGGCCTTGGCGAAGCGCAGCAGGTAAACGTTGGGATCCTCGTTCGGTACGCGGCCGACGAAGCGGTAGCGGCCGATGATGTCGGCGATGCTGGCCATCGCGTGGTACGCCGGCTTGGGCTGGCCGCCGGCGGTGAGCAGACCGAAGTTGTGCTCCATGTCCGTGCGGTCGATGCCGTCGTCCACCAGGTCGTACCACCAGGCGCCCTTCACGTTCGGCAGGCTGCGCACCAGCACATAGGCCCGGGCCAGGTAGGCGGCCTGGCGCTCGCGGCTGATGCCGCAATCGCCTTCGTGGGCCGGCCAGCTGAACTCGGTGAAGTACAGCGGGACCGGTTTACCGGCGGCGTGTTCCAGCTTCTGGTTGACGCCCTGGAACCAGTTCAGCCAGGCCTCGGGAGTAGACATCTCGCCCTCGCAGTACACCGAGGGATGCAGCGAGATACCGTCGGCGACATCCAGTACGCCGCCACTGGCGATGCGCTCGGCGAAGCCCTGGCGAATGCCCTTGAGGGTGACGGCCCCGGCGAGCACCTTCGCCTGCGGGTCTTCCTCGCGGATCACCTTGGCGGCGGCGCGCACCAGGGTCAGGTAGTCGTCGCTGAAGTCCTTGTCGGTGGCGTTTTCCGAGTCCCACTCGTTCCACACTTCGTAGTAGGCGACCTGCCCTTTGAAGCTGCGCGCCACGTAGCGCACGTAACGCAGGTAGCCCTCGCGGGAGGCGTCGTCACGCGGCTTGGCGTTGCCGTAGAACTGGTTCTCGTTGCCCAGGATCAGCAGCGTGTCTATCCCCAAGCTGCGGGTGCTGCGCAGCTGCGCGCGCCAGGCGGCATCGATGGACAACTTGCCGCGCTCGCGCTCGACACTGGACCAGTAGGCGTCGTCGCGGAACGACAGGATGCCGGCCTCGCGGGCCAGGCGATTGATGCCATCGCGATTGCCCGCACGGATGTTCTGGTGGGTACTGGCGCCGACGATGAATTCCGCCGGGCCGAGGTTTGCCACCGGTGCTTCCTTGGCCATGCTGGACGGCGATTGCAGCAGCCCGCCGATCAACAGCGCACAGGCCAGCAGACTGAGCATGCCGCCCTGCAGGCGCAGGGTGCGCGGTGCCGGTTGCGGCGCGGTTTCGCCCGGCAGGCGCAGGGCGCGGCCGATGGCCAGGCCGAGGAACAGGCTGGGAATCGGCGATTCGAGCACGTCGCTGGTCCAGGCGATGAGCAGGATGCAGTAGGCGATGCCGAGCAGCGCGCGGGCTTCACGGCCGGGTTGGCGCTGCAGGCGCATCAGCATCGGCACTGCCAGCAGATAGAGAGCAACACCGGCCACGCCGAACAGGCACCAGAGGTAAAGCAGCGAATTGTCCGCCACCGCCAGTTGCTCGACGCCGAAGATCGGGAAGGCCGCATAGGCGCTGCCGGTCATGCCCAGCCCGGCGCCGGTGTAGATCCAGCCGTTGTAGTCCATCACCTTGATCAGGTTCGGCCAGGTATTGACCAGGCGATCGACCATCGAGCCCATCAGGTTGTCGCCGGTGGCGGTCGCCAGGTACGGGTCGACATGGCCGTACAGGCCGTACAGCGGCAACGCCAGCGCACCGAGCACCACCAGCAGCGTGGCCAGCAGGAACAGCAGGCGCTGGCGGCTGATGCTCATCACCAGCAGGGCCAGGAAGAAGGCGCCGGCGGAGGACTTGTTGGTGGTGAGCACGATACCGACCAGCGCAATCAGGTAGATCAGCCCGCGCACCGGCAGTGCCAGGCGGAAGGAACCCAGGTACAGGCTGAACACCGCCAGCATCATCGCCAGGCTCGACGACATCCGCGAGAACCCGGCGATGCGATCCAGGCCATAGGCACTCCAGGAACGGTTGCCACTGATTTCGACGCCGCCCATGGAGTAGGTGTACCCCTTCCAAGGCACGTTGATGGTGAGGTCCAGGGCGATGCCGGCCAGCGAGGCGATCAGGCAGAAGAAGATGATCCAGCCCACGGCCTTGCGGTGCATTTCCAGATACTGGCCGCAGAGCAGGCCGAACAGCAGCGGCGCGTAGATAAAGACCGAGAACAAGCCGCTCTGGAACTCGGCGCCATGCAGCCGGCCGAGCAGCAGCGAGGCCGCCGCGAGGATCAGCAGCAGCCAAAGGCCGCGCTGCTGTGGGCGGGTGAACAGCTCCCAGCCCACCGCGACGATGCAGGCCACTTTGGGCAGGTAGACGATGGCCGACAGGCCGGCCTGGTCGGTGTAGAAGCGCAGCGCACCGTTGAAGGTCTCCACCAGCAGCAAGGCCACCAGCACCCCGAGCGCCAGCAACGAGCGGTCGAAGGTCACACGGCGGTCGACCTCAAAGCGTGGATGCGGGGATTGCAGTTCCATGCTGGACTCCGCGGGTAAGCAGGGTGTGGCGCAGGATGGCTTCGTATTCGTCGAGCATCCGTTCCAGGCTGAGCATCGGTGCCACGACCTCACGGGAACGCGAGGCCAGGCGCTGGCGCAGCACCGGGTCTTGCACCAGGCGCTCGATGGCTTCGCCCAGCGAGTCGCTCCGGTCGGGCGAGCAGAGCAGGCCGTTGATTTCGTCCAGGACGATTTCCGTCAGGCCGCCCATGCGCGAGGCGATCACCGGCAGGTGGTGGGCGCAGGCTTCCAGCGCCACCAGGCCGAAGGATTCGGGGGAAAGGCTGGGCACCACGGCAACGTCGATCTCGGAAAAGAACTCGGCCGCCTTGCGGTAGCCGACGAAGTGCACGCGCTGGGGATCGGCGAGAGACTTCAGCTGGTTTACGTAGGTGCTGTCGCCCCGTCCGGCGATCAGCAGCGAAGCATCCTCGCCGCGCGCCTGGAACTGCTCGATCAGCCACTCCACGCCTTTGTTCGGGGTCAGCGCGCCGATGAAGCCGAAGCGCAGCGGGCGATGCACGCTTACCGACGGCGCGACGGGCACCTCCGCCATTGGCGAGCCGTTGTAGACCACGTGGGTCTGGCTGGCGGCGAAATACCCGGCATCGAGCAGCGCATTGAGCTGGTAGCGACTGACACCGACCACCGCATCGACGTCGCTGGAAGCCGATGCGTGGGAGCGACGCAGCAGCGCGCAGGGCGCACATTGCTGCTCGCAGTGGCGGCCCTTGTTGAAGCGCACGCCGCGCGGGCAGGTCAGGTACTGGTCGTGGAGAATCTGCACAATGGGCAGGTCGGCGTCGCGGATCGCATCCCAGGCCGCGATCGACCAGCCCGACAGGTTGTGGCAGACCACCAGGTCCGGCTCGACCTCTGCCAGCACTTTCGCCAGCAGTGCACGCATGCTGCGGTTGTAGCGATCCAGTGCGTGCCAGGCGAGGCGTTTCAGCGCGCCGTAGTTCTGTTCGTCGAAGGGCCAGTAGAGATTGCGCAGACCGGCGCGCAGCACCGGCACCCCGTTGACCGTCTCGCGTTGCAGGCCCGCTTCCGGACCGGTGCAGAGCACCTGCACGTCATGGCCACGCCCGCGCAGGCCCTCGGCCATGTGCTGCAGCATGACCTCCGTCCCGCCACCGATGTGTGGGGCGTAGAGGGTGTTGAGCAGCAGCAGTCTCATAGCGGGTAAGCCCGGTTCATACCCAGCGCGCCGGCCTCGCCATCGCGGATCGCCTGCAGCAGCAGGGCCAGTCGGCTCTCGCGCTGGTGGCGGCGGGCGAAGAAGTGCAGCAGGCGGATGAACACCCAGCGGTTGAAGCGGTACATCAGCGGCGAGGTGACCCATAGGTTCTTGTCGAACCAGGCCTGGTTGCGCGCGGCGTAGTAGGCGCGCAGGTCGGAGCTGCCGAGCAAGTAGGTCTCGTAGATGTTGGAGGTGCGCGCCTTGATGTTCCAGGAGTTCTCCAGGTCGTCCAGGCCGGCCTCGGGCACCAGGTAGAGGTGCCCGCCCAGGGCGCCGATGCGGAAGGTGTATTCGGTGTCGTCGGCGTAGAGCACCAGGTCACGGCGCGGCAGGCCGATGCGGCGGAACAGGTCGGCATGCCCGAGCAGGCCACCGTAGTAGGCGAACGGCAGCTCCAGCAGCGGCTGCGCCGGGCGCGGCTTCGGCTTGCCCCAGGGGGTGCGGCGCCAGAGCTTGTAGGGCAGCTGGCGGACATGGAAGCCGAAGTAGCTGGAGCGCGGTGGCGCGATGAAGCGGGTCGGCACGCCGGAGGCGACGTCGGCCTGGTGGGTCGGCCGGAAACCCAGTACCGCGGTGTTGTCGACACCGTGGCGCAGGGCGCAGTCGATCAGGCGTTGTTTGAGCAGGGGGAAGGAACCCGGCGTCGGCGCGTTGTCGTCATCCATCAGCCAGATGAAATCGCAGCCGGTCTTCAGCGCGGCATCAATGCCTACGGCGTAGCCATTGGCCGAGCCGGTGTTGCTGTCCAGCTCGATGACCTGCACGCGATTGGGCCAGAGCATGAACAGCTGGTCCAACTCCGCCACCGAGGCATTGCTGACGACGATGGCGCGGGTGATGTCCTTCTCGCGGAAGGCGCGGGCCAGCAGTTCCTGCAGGTATTCCAGGCGATCGCCATAAGTCAGCGTCACCAGCACGGTCGATCCATTCATCTCGCCACTCCTCCTTGTACCTGGCCTTGTCTGGGGGGGCGCCTCAGGCGCGCCAGCCGTCATTGCCGCTCAGCGCCGAGAGCTGGCTGAGCGGGACCCGGATGCGTTGTTCGCGTTGCAATAGGTTGAGCAGGATCAGGGCGCGTTCGGTGCCGTCGTCGCAGAGGAAGATGGCCTCCACTTCGCATTCGCCAGAACACTTCAGGCGCACGACCTGACCTTCGTGGAAGCCACTGGAGGGCCGCTCGGGCATCGCCGCCAGGCGCTCGCGGATGCCGTCCACCAGGTCGTCGGCCACCGCCAGCGGCTGCGCGCCGAAGCTGACGATGCGCGCAACGCCGCGAGTGGAGCGGATCGGGAACCAGTTGTCGTGCTGCTGATCGAGGCGGATGAACAGATAGCCGGGGAACAGCGGCTGCGGCCGGCTGCCCTGCTTCACCACCGGGCGGTAGCAGGAGAAGCCCTGGCGACCGAGGTTCTCCTCGGCGCGCAGTTCCTGGTGCGGTTTGGTCTGGATCAGGTACCAGCGATACTGCGCGGCTTGCAGGCCAACGCTGACAGCGGAATTCATGATTCGTACTCCCCAAGAAGATCGGTCGAGGGAGCGGGTCGCTCCAGGGTGTAGCGGCCTAGCAACCGCTGCATCTCGTCCGGTGGGTTGAACATCAGCACGTCGATGATCGACAGGCTGGGGACGAAATCCGGGCTGAACTGGGGGTAGCTCAGCTCGTCCATGCGCAGGAACTGCAGCTCCAGGCCATGGGCCTGGAACACGTCGGGCGAGTACAGGTGGCGGCCGCCCTCGGGGTTCAGGTAGACGTCGCCGCCGCTCTGCTTCACGGCCTCGATCAGACGCTGGTCGCGGCCGATGTCCTCGGCCAGCTCCAGCTCCGAGGCCCGCACCATCGGCGTGTCGATGCCGATGTAGTGGCAGATGCGGCGGATCGAGTGCTCGGCGAAGTGCGACAGGTTGCGCTCGGGGTGCTCGAGGATTTCCTCCAGCAGCGGCATCACCTGCTCGTAGCACGGCGCGCGGTGGTAGGCATGGCGGATGGTGTGCAGCAGCCGCCGGTTGCTCAGCTGCATCTGCTCGCTCAGCCTGCGTTCGTTGATCGCCTGGGTCTGCGAGCCCTGCTCCAGGGGAAAGCTGAACTGCCAGATCTTCCCGCCGACCAGCAGGCGATTGCGGTTGATCCACCCACGCCGGGTGTACTGCAGACTGTCGCCGAGAATGAACAGGCCGCTCGCGGCGATCAGCTGGAAGTACCCCAGGTAGGGGAACAAGTACGGCTGCATGAGGCTGACGATATGGACCATGGCTGCATCCTTTCCCTAGATTCCCTTTTCAGTCCTTGGCGTCGTAGCGGTAGGCGTAGGCGCCGTAGTCGTATGCCGCCGTCGAAGCCTTGCGTTTCACACCGTTGAGGATGGCGCCCTGCAGGTGGATGCCGCTCTGCGCCAGGCGCCGCCGCGCGGTGTCGATCTCGCTCGCCGGGCTCTGGCCGAAGCGCGTCACCAGCAGGCAGATGCCGCACAGCCGACCGACCAGGGCCGCGTCGGTCACCGCCAGCACCGGCGGGGTGTCGACTATCACCAGGTCGTACATCGACGAGGCATCGCGCAGCAGCTGGGCGAAGTTGTCGTGCATCAGCAGCTCGGACGGGTTCGGCGCGGCGAAGCCGCAGGAGATGAAGTCCAGCTCCGGCACCTCGGTAGGCAGGATCACTTCGCTCAGCGGACGGTGCGAACTCAGCGCGTCGGACAGGCCGTGACGCGGCGTCAGGCCGAATACCCGGTGCAGGTAACCCTTGCGCATGTCGGCGTCGATCAGCAGGGTGCGCAGGCCCGATTGCGCAACGATGGCCGCGAGGTTGCTGGAGACGAACGACTTGCCGGCGCCCGGCGCCGGGCTGGTGAGCATCACCACGTTGTTGCGCGCTTCGAGCAGGGCGAAGTGCAGGTTGGTGCGCAGGCTGCGGATCGCCTCGTTGGCCAGGTCGCCGGGGGCGGACGCGGCGAGCAGCTTGGGCGTATGGCCGAGGACATCGCTCTTGCGTTCCTTCTCCAGGCGCTCCTGCTGCCGCGAGTAGGGAACCGCGGCGAGCACGGAGAGGCCCAGCTGTTCGATCGCTTCGGGATTCTCCACGCCACGGTAGAAGGCCTGGCGCAGGAACAGGATGGCGAGGGCGACGCAGAAGCCGAGCAGGGTGGCGAGCAGCACGATGACCTTGCGCATGGGCTTGGCCGGCTGCTCGACGTTGGCCTGGGCGGTGTCGATCACTCGCACGTTGCCGATGGTGCCGGCGCGAATGATGTCCTGCTCCTGGGCCTTGTTCAGCAGGCTGGTGTAGGTCTGCCGGGTGACCTGCATGTCACGGGACAGGCGCAGCAATTCCTGCTGGGTGGCCGGCAGGGTCTGGATGCGTTTCTGCAGTTGCGCCTTGCGGTCCTGCAGGCTGCTGACCTGCTTGAGCAGGGCCTGGTAGGTCGGGTGAGTCGGGGTGTAGAGGCGATCGTACTCGTCGCGCTTGAGCTTGAGCTCGGAGAGCTGGTTGTCGATACCCACTACCTGGTCCAGGACGCCGCGGGTCTCGACGCTGATGTCGGCAGACTTGGCGGTAGTCTGGTAGGCGTTATACGCAGCTTCGGCCTTTTCCAGATCCATGCGCACCACCGGCAACTGCGAGCGCAGGAACTGCAGGCGCTGGGAGGCTTCGGCGGAGCTGCGTTCGACGTTCTGCAGTACGTAGAGGTGGCTGATCTTGTCGAGGATGCGGTCAGCCTGCTGCGGGCTCGGATCTTCCAGGGTCATGTAGATGATCCCCGAGTCCTTGCCGGCCTCGACCACCTTGAGCAGCTTCTGGTAGTTCAGGGTGGTGGTCAGCAGGCGGTTCTTCGCCACGATGAATTCGGTGCCGGGCCGCGCCACCAGTTCGTCCACCTCGATGCTGAAGCCCTTTTCCAGCACCGGCTTCTTCAGCTCGCCGCGCAGGATCA
The DNA here is from genome assembly GCF_014852585.1 of Pseudomonas sp. PDM18. Lineage (GTDB taxonomy): Bacteria > Pseudomonadota > Gammaproteobacteria > Pseudomonadales > Pseudomonadaceae > Pseudomonas. The sequence goes on from NZ_JACVBX010000008.1 coordinate 206,579, forward strand.
GTTGATCGTCGGCATTGAGCAGGTGGTAGGCGTCGCCGCCATCGGCCACCAAGGTCAGCGGCTCGCCGAGGTACTCCTCCGGCACATCGAGGGAGAACACCTTGATCTGCTCGCCACCCCAGCCATAGGAACCCATGCCCAACCAGGGTGCGGACAGGGCCTCACCGGCCTCGGGCTTGTAGCGCCGCGCCAGGTAGTCACCGATCAGCGGCAGGTGCTTGGGCTTGGCGATGATATCCAGCTTCAGCAGCTCGACCGCCTTGCCGAGTACCGCGCGGGATTTCAGCAGCTCGATCTCGGTGGCGGCGATGGACACGGAGTCCGGGCGGTTGATCACCTCCGGCGTGCCGTTCAGACCGTTCTTCTTCTGCTCGATCTGGATCATCGCGCCGGAGACGTAGATCGGCGTGGCGATCACCGCGTAGAAGAGCCCGAGTACGGCGAACAGGCCGGTGACAGCCAGGATCATTTTCTTGTGATCGAACAGCAGGCGCAGCAGGCCTGCAACGTCGATGCGGGTGTCCTGGAGCGTTTCCAGGGACGAGCGGGGCATGACACTCATGGACTTCCATCCTCCATTGAGGTGGCGCGGCTCAGCGCGCCGAAATCGGGTTCAGCCGCTTGAGCAGGTTGGCGCCGTGGTTGCCGATCAGCAGCAGGAAGGCCTGCACCTTGCGCATGGGCGAGACGGCGGCCATGGACATCCGGCAGACCTGCATCAGGAAGTACTCGTTGAGCTCCTGGTTGCCCAGGCGCTGGTAATAGCGCGCCAGGCAGTAGTAGGTGTGCAGGGTCATCTGCTGCTGCACGCGATCAGCCTGCATGGAGAAGATCCCGCCCTGATGCACGCGGTAAGCCGCCGGGCGGATTTCCTCGATGAAACGGCCCTTGCCATAGGCGCCCAGCAGCGACCACCAGCACAGGTCGACCATGCGCGTGGTGCGCAGCTCCTCCGGCATCTCGGTGAGGACATTGCGGAAGCAGGTGGTGAGGGTGGAGATCGGCCGCGCCTGTTGCAGCTCCAGGCGGCTGGCGTCGCGGCGGTACTTGCCGGTGAGCTGCCGGGGCTTGATCACGCCGTCCTCGTTGTAGGTGTAGGCGTCGTGGTAGGTGATCACGTAGTCCGGGTTCTGCTCCAGGAAGTCGACCTGGATCTGCAGCTTGCGCGGGTCGGTCCAGAAGTCGTCACCTTCGCAGTAGGCGATGTAGCGGCCACGGCATTTCCTGAACACCGGCAAACCGTGGGAGACGCCCTTGGAGTACTGGTTTTCCTTGTGGAAGATCGGCTTGATGATGTGCGGGTAGCGCGCGGCGTAATCGGCGATCAGCTCGCTGGTGCCGTCGTTGGAGGCGTCGTCGTTGACCAGCACTTCAAAGCGGAAGTCGGTGACCTGCTCCAGGAAGCTGTCCAGCGTGCGGCCGATGTAGTTCACCTGGTTGTAGGCCAGGCAGACGATGCTCAAAAGAGGCTTGGGGTCTTCCGGCCAGTTGGAGAGGATCTGCAGCTCGGAGCGGATATCCATGTCTAGACACTCGGCTTGTGGGACGGTTTGAACAGGCGCAGCAAAGCCGGGGCAGAGCCCGCGCCAACGAGGAACAGGGTGATCAGGCCGCACACGGCCAGCGCCACCAGCAGCCACAGCCGCTCGCCGGAGCGGGCCAGCAGCGCGTAGAAGGGCTCGCTGAGCAGCAGGCCGGCGGCGCTGAGCGCGGCGATCTGCAGGGTGTCGCGCAGCCACGGGCCATGCAGGCCGGGAGCGAAGGCGTGGTGCACGATCGCTGGCCAGATCAGGAACGACACCAGGCGCAGGCCGAACCAGCACAGCGCCACGCCGAGCACGCCATAGAGGTAGGCGCTGGCGATCACCAGCGGCACGGTCACCAGGGTGGAGATGACCGTGTACCAGACGTGCATGCGCAGCAGGCCGTGGGCGTATTGCAGGTAGAACTGGAAGCTGGCCACCGCCAGCAGGCCTGAGCCGAGTACGTACCAGGCCAGGATCGGCCGGCACCAACTGGCGGCCACGGCATCGCCGCTCCAGGCCAGAACCAGGTCATGACCATGAGCGGCGATCACCGCGACCATCGGGAACAGCAGCACACAGACGAAGCGGTTCGCCTTCAGATAGAGCTGCTGCATGTCTTCGTGGCGTTGTTCGGCGACCAGCACGGTCATGCGCGGCAGCAGTGACTGCGCCAGCGGATTGACCAGCGTGAGGACGCCGCCGGAAATCAGCGCCACCAGGGAGAAGTAGCCGTACTGCTGCAATGGCAGCAGGTTCGACAGCAAGACCTTGTCCAGCTGAGTGAGCACGATCCACAGGCAGGACGTGAAGGACATGCCCAGTGCAAAGGGCAGCACCGGGCGTACCGTGTCCCAGCAGAAGCGGGTCAGCAGACGCACGTCCATCCACAGGTAAGCCTTGCCGCCCAGCAGTAGCGCCTCGATCAGCGATACCGCCACTTGGAACTGGAAGAACACCAGCGGATCCTGGCTGACCTGCGCCACCAGCAGTAGGCCGCCGAAATAGCGCAGGGTGGTGATGACGACGTTCACCGCGTTGATGAAACCGTGCAGCTCCTGCCCCTGCAGCGCGCTGCGGTACAGGGTGGCGTACAGCCGCAAGGCCACCAGCAGACCCATGAGGCTGATGCACTGCGCGACCAGCTCGGGCGAGAGTTGCTGTACGTTGAGCCACTGCCCGGCCACCCAGTTGCTGCCGCCCCAGACCGCCAGGCTGCTGAGGACAGTCAACGGCAGCAGGATCAGCTCGAAGGAACGCAGCAGGCGGGCATGGGCCTGTTCTTCGCCACTCACGCCGCGGCCGTGGGCAACCTGGCGCACCAGCGCCGGCGACAGGCCCATGTCGAGCAACAGCAGCCAGCTCTGCAGCACCGCGAAAAAGCCGATCAGCCCGTAGGCCTCGGCCCCGAGGTGGCCGAGGTAGAACGGCTGGATCAGGATGCCGATGACGATGGCGTACGCCTGCCCCGCGTAATTGAGCAGGGTATTGCGGACCATCGACAGCGAGCGTGCGGTGCGCATGATCGTCCCCTTACACCGCGACGGCGACGCGGCCGCTTTCCAGCAGCAGCACTTCGATCACCGCGCGCTGGACCTCCTGCGGCAGGCCCGGGTACAGCGGCAGGCAGAGGATGCGCTGGCTCAGCTCGCGGGACAGCACTTGCGGCACCTGCGGGGCGAGGTAGTAGAGGGTATCCAGCGACGGGTAGAAGTAGCGCCGCGGGTTGACCCCGATCTCGTTCAGCGCGGTGCGCACGCGCAGCACCTGGGCCTCGTCGCGCAGGCCGATGGGGTAGTAACTGTTGTTCAGCCGCGCGTAGCTCTCGCTGGCCTGCAGGTCGTAGTAACCGCTGAGCGCGGCGGTATAGCGGGCGGCGATCTCCTCGCGCTGGGCGAGGATGCTGTCGATATCGTCGAGCACGCACAGGCCCATGGCGGCGGAGAACTCGTTGAGCTTGGCGTTGATCCCCAGGCCGACGATCTGGTCGACGCCGGCGATGCCGAAGTTGCACATCAGGCGGATCTGCTTCGCCAGCTCGTCATCGGAGGTGACGATGGCGCCGCCCTCGATGGTGTGGAACAGCTTGGTGGCATGAAAGCTCAGGGTGGTGGCATCACCCCAAGCCAGCACCGACCGGTCGCGGTAGCGCGAACCGAAGGCATGGGCGCCGTCGTAGATCACTTTCAACTGGTTGCGCTGGGCCACCGCCTGAATCTCCTCCACCGCACAGGGATTACCGAACACGTGGGTGGCGACGATGGCGGTGGTATCCGGCGCAAGGCTGGCTTCGATGCGCGCAGGGTCGAGGTTCCAGGTCCGCGGGTCGATGTCGGCGAAGCGCGGGCGGATGCTCTCCCACTGCAGCGTGCTGCTGGTGGCAACGAAGCTGAAGGGGGTGGTCACGGCACTGCCGGTCACGCCCAGGGCCCGGTAGGCCACTTGCAGGGCAATGGTGCCGTTGTTGGTCAGAATCACATGACGAACGCCGAAGTAGTCCTGCAGGCGCTCTTCCAGTTCCGTGACGAAGGGGCCGTGGTTGGTGATCCAGCCGGAGGCATAGATCTGGTCCACGTAGGCCTTGAACTTGTCCGGGTTGCCCAGGTAGGTCTTGGTCACATTGATCACGGTCGCATCCCTCTCTTGGATGGAAAGTCCGTTAGCTGTCGAGCCGGCGCGCGCCGCTCAACCCAGCGCCGACAGCGCGAAGGGCGCGTCGTCGATGTCGTTATCCACGGGATGCGCCGCTCGAGACGCGCGGCTGGCCAGGTGTTCCTGCAGGGCCTCGATGACCCGGCCGCTGGCGTCGTTGTGGAACTGCCAGACGCCGTAGATACGGCTGTCAAAGGAACGCTCGCTACCCAGCATCGGGTTGGCCGCAAGACCGGAGCCGAGGCCGAAGCTGTAGAGACCAGGAATCGGCCGGCCGGTGTGATCGCGCAGGCAGCCGGCGGCGTCGGAGTCCAGCCCGCCCTTGCTCTCGCGCACCTGCAGCGGCTCGCCGTTGGCGCGGCGCAGGGCCGGCAGGCACGGCTGGTAGCCAATGGCCTGGACGAACACACCGTCGTCGCTGCAGCACTGCTCCAGACGCTCGCGCACGGCGGGTGAGCGATCTTCCAGGCACAGCAGTTCGACCTTCACCCGGGTGCCGCTGACCACGCCGTTGGAGAGCACGTCGGTGCCGACCTGGTGGGCACGGTAGCGCAGACCGCCGGAGCGGTTGACCCTCCCGGATACCGGGCAGACATCCATGCCCTCGTCCACCCCATAGCCGGCCGCACGAGCCTCCTCGACGCTCTCGAAGAACAGGCGGATCGGCGCACGGTGCAGCAAGGTGATCTGCTCGAGGCCCAGGCAGTCCAGGGCGCAGGCGAGGTTGTCGAGGATCGAGAAGGCGCTGTGGGAACCGCCGACCACGGTGAAGCGGGTGCCCGGGGTCACCCGGTCGCCGAACAGTTCCACCAGCTCGGCGGCGTTCAGGCTCAGCAACGCGTCGGAGGAGTAGACCGTGGGGCCATCGTGGGACAGGTGCAGGTCCTGCTCGGCCAGGCTCCAGTTCAAGTACTCGCGGTTCTGCCGGCCGCCCAGGTTCATCACCAGCGCGCCTGCGTCAATCTGCGCGGTGTGGGAGCCGCTACGCAGCGCCAGCTGGAAGCTGCCGTCGTCCAGTGCGGTGATTTTTTCGATACGCGTACCCAGCGCCACTTCGACACCCAGGTGCTCGGTGACGTAGCGCATGAACAGCGTCGAGGCGTGCGCCAGCAGCTCGCCCACTTGCGTGAGCATCGGCGCGCCATGCGGGTCGTTCTGCAGGGCACGGAACGCGCGGGAATGCGCCAACGGCGCAAAAATGGGCAACAACGCCGGATCACGCAGGCAGTCGAGGAACACGTCGCCCACCGAGTTGGCGGTGATGTGGTAATCCCCCAACCGGCCGCGGCCGACCGCCAGCGCAGCGTCCACGACCAGCAGGCCATCGCGGGCGAGGCTCGCCAGCGCACCGGTCTTGTAGGCGTTGAACAGGAAGCCCATGCCTGCCGGGCCGGCACCGCCGACCACACAGGCATAGTTGGAACGAAGCGATTGCTCGGCCATCAGCCTTGACTCCCAGCGCGGCGGGGCGCGCGGCTCTCGTGAGGCCGGCGCTGTCGGCCGGCAGGGTGGCAGCGCTCGCGCCGGAATTCCGTCACTCGCGGCGCAGCCGCCGTCGCGCGGACCTTCTTCGGGAAGGTCGCGGGAGTCAGTTCGGAATGGATGGCGAACGCCTGCAGGAGAACTTCGGCAGATGGCCGAAGTTGCTGTTTCAGGAATGAAACAGAGTGCGTCTGGCGCGGACCTGATTCAGCGGAAAGTTCATGGTTGTTACACCCGGACTTACAACTTGAGAGAGGGGCATAACAAAATCTCGAACTAACAAAATTAGCTCGACTAACCTTCTTATTAACGCCACGGGGATTGGCGTCAAACTTCCGCAGTTTCAGCAGCGAAACACTTCCCGCCTGGGAAGCGTCGTTCTTTTTGCTTGAAAGGGCGGACTTGGAAGTTCCGTCACTTTGTATTCTTCCAGCGGCCATCGTCACTCACTCCAGTCCAGGAGGTGCTCTACGCCGGGCCAACTTTAAAATTCGAAGACAAGGCTACCGCCCGAGTTCGAATGACCCGATTCGATTAACGACAATCAACTGTTCGTCCCTGGAGTGGCCGTTACTTTTCGCTGGGCAAAGCTACCGCCCATCGGCCAAGTTCCGAAAATCTGGAAAAACAAAAGCAAAAATCTATCGCGCTTCCGCAGCGAGGTACTGGCGAAAGTTGTCAGGCAGCGATAGGAAAATGACAGGAAGAAGAGGTGGCAGAATCTTCCATGACCTTACTGCTCGTGCGACTGCTCCCTGAGGTGTCTCATCCGGACACCACACGATATTGCTATGTGGATAGTAATAGTGGGGGGGAGGAAGGCATGTCAATGTAGGAAGCCTTCCTACGCCGGGATTCCGACAGAAGGCAAATCACGATTCGTAACTCATTGATTATTAAAGCGCCATAAAGCCGACACGGGCATTTTGACAGCAAAAACATACGGCCCCGAATCTGCGAAAAAGGGATTAATCAGAAAGTATTAATGTTTCCAGCACGGACAGGCTGGAGTGTTTCATCCCTGAACAATGCGGTCCTTGCCGGTGCGTTTCGCCTGATACAGGGCCGCATCGGAACGGCTGTAGAGCGCGGAAAGATTCTGGTCATCCGGCTGTAACAGTGTCATCCCCTGGCTGATGGTCACGCTGAAGAAATGCTCGCCCTCGTTGAAGCGCAGGCGCTGCACCTCGCGCTGCAGGCGCTCGCCGATCTGCCGCGCCATATTCTCATCGCAGCCGGGCAGCAGCACGGCGAACTCCTCGCCGCCGATACGCCCGAACAGGTCGCCGCGACGCAGCGCGCCTGCACCGCTCTGGGCGATGCGCTGCAGGACCACGTCACCGACCTGGTGACCGTAGACGTCGTTGATCTTCTTGAAGTCGTCCACGTCCAGCAGCAGGAAGGCCAGCGGCGTGGAGGTCGCCTTGCAGTCGCGGAAGGCCTGCTCGGCGCTGTCGAAGAAGTAGCGGCGGTTGCTGCTCTGGGTCAGCACGTCAGTGGTGGCCAGTCGGTGCAGCTCGGTTTCCAGGTGCTTCTTGTCGGTGATGTCCTCGGCGATGCCGACGATCATCAGTGGGAGGCCGGCATCGCTGTGCTGGCTGACGAAGCATTTGTCGCTGAGCCAGCGCACTTCGCCGTCGGCACGCAGGATGCGGTATTCGCGCTGCTCGATAGCGCCGCGCTGCAGGACTTCCTGCAGGGTGCTCTGGGCGTAGTCCAGGTCATCGGGGTAGATGCAGTTGCGCCACTCGTTGTAGTCCGCCAGCAGCAGGGCGGCGGAGCGGCCGAAGATGCGCTCGTACGCCGGGCTGACATAGACCATGCGCTGGGCTTGCCAGTCGAAGGCCCAGAGCACCGAGTTCACGCTCGCCAGCAGCGCGCTGAAAAGCTGTTCGCGCTCCTTCAGCCGCGTCACCTCGGCGCGGCTGTGCAGCAGTGCCAGCAAAGCCTCTTCCTGATCGGCCGGCAATTTATTCTCATCCATGTATCAGCGTCCTCCCGCTCATTGACCGGGGCTATGACCGCAAACTACGCCAGGCTGCTGCAAATTAAACGAAAAGCCCGCCGAACGGCGGGCTTTTCTGAGACGCATCTCTCAACGTCCTAGGACGTTTCCGCCAATCAGACGGCCGGACGCAGGGAGTAGGTCTTCAGTTGCTCGGCGAACTCGCGCAGGGACTGGATGCCACTGGCTTCCGCCTCGTGCACCCACTGCTTGATTGCGGCGAGCATGTCGTGGCCGTTGGCACTGGTTTTCACCCAAATCTGCTGCAGGGCCAGGCGCTTCTCGTAGATCACCTGCAGGGACTGGCTCTGCGCGAGCAGGTCCTGGATGCGCGCGTGGTGGCGCTCTTCCAGCAGGCTGGTTTCACGCGAGAGCAGGCGCTTGGCGCGGCGGAACAGGTGGCGCACCGACTCGTCGGCCTTGGCCAGTTCCTGCTTCACCAGCGGGCCGATCACCAGCTTGCGGTACTGGGCCATGATCTGGAAACGGTTGTTGAGGATGGCCATGGCGGTGTCCATGTCCAGGCTTCCCTTGCCTTCCACACGATGTGCGATGGGCGCCACGCGGGCGACCTTGGCCAGTCGCAGGAAGCTGAACACCTTGATCCAGGCCCAGCCCAGGTCGAACTCCCACTTCTTCACCGACAGCTTCGCCGAGTTTGGGTAGGTGTGGTGGTTGTTGTGCAGTTCCTCACCGCCGATCAGGATGCCCCAGGGCACGAGATTGGTCGCGGCGTCGCGGCATTCGAAGTTGCGGTAGCCAACGGCATGGCCCAGGCCGTTGATGACACCGGCAGCCCAGACGGGGATCCACATCATCTGCACGGCCCAGACGGTCATGCCGAGCACGCCGAACAGGGCGAGGTCGATGATCGCCATCAGCACGATGCCACCGATGGGGTAGCGCGAGTAGACGTTGCGCTCGATCCAGTCTTCCGGGCAGTTCTTGCCGTAGATACGCAGGGTGTCGGGGTTCTCCGCCTCCTTGCGATACAGCTCGGCGCCGGTGCGCAGCACGGTGCCCAGGCCCTTGTATACCGGGCTGTGCGGGTCTTCGGCAGTTTCGCACTTGGCGTGGTGCTTGCGGTGGATGGCGGTCCACTCGCGGGTGTTCATGGCGGTGGTCATCCACAGCCAGAAACGGAAGAAATGCTGCAGCGCCGGATGCAGCTCGAGCGCGCGGTGCGCCGAGTAGCGATGCAGATAGACGGTGACGCTGACGATGGTGATATGCGTCAGGACCAGAGTGACTGCCACCAGTTGCCACGGCGACAGGTCAAGGAAACCGTTGTACCACATAGGCGATACTGTACCTCGGAAGGGGTGTAGGACTACGCCCTGCTGGGCGTGCTGTACCGGGAAAAGACAGCCGCATTATCACCAAGCAGGTCCGGATTACCATCCGGTCTTTTAGATACGAATGTGGCCACGTGGCCATCATTTATACTGCACAGCCAATAAATCCAACCCACTACCGCATGAATCCACGCCTTAGCGCCCTGCGCATCAGCTTTCTGTACCTGGTCGCCGCCACCCTCTGGGTCTGGCTGGGTGACCAATGGTTACAAAATGTCCTGCTCGACCCCGCCGAGCTGGCGCGGGCAATGGAGCTGAAGAAATACGGATTCCTCGCGGTTACCTTCCTCGTGCTGTTCTTCCTGCTCTGGCGGCACTTCCGCCGGCAGTACGCCGCCTTCACCGCGCTGGCCGACAACGAGCAGCGCCTGAGCCGCGCTTTCGCGGTGGTCGAGGACGGCATCTGGGACTGGGACCTGGAAACCCAGCGCGTTTATTATTCATCCGGCTACGCCAACTTGCTCGGCCTGCCCCTGGAGCACCTGAGCGATGACGTGCTGCTGTGGGAAAACCGCCTGCATCCGGAAGACCGCGCACGCGTCCTCGCCCTCCACCAGGATTGCCTCCAAGGCCTGCGCACGCGCCTGGAGTGCGTCTACCGCATCCGCCACAGCGACGGTACCTACCGCTGGGTACGCAGCAGCGGCCGCCTGACCCGCGGCGAGGATGGCCGCGCGCTGCGCCTGACCGGCGTCAACCGCGACATCACACACCAACGCAGCAACGAAGATCATCTGCGCCAAGCCGCCGCGGTCTTCGAGGCGACCCAGGAAGGCCTGCTGGTGACCGACGCGGGCGGTGTGATCGTGCACACCAATTCCTCCTTCTCGCGCATCACCGGTTACAGCGCCGAGGACGTGCTCGGCGGGCAGCCGTCGCTGCTCAAGTCGGGCCGCCAGGACGACGCCTTCTATCAGCGCATGTGGACCGCTCTGCGCGAAAACGACGTGTGGAGCGGCGAGATCTGGAATCGCCGCAAGAGCGGCGAGGTGTACCCGCAATGGCAGCACATCCGCGCCGTACGCAATGACGAGGGCGAACTGACCCACTACGTCGCGGTGTTCTCCGACCTCAGCAGCCTCAAGCGCTCGCAGCACGAACTGGATTTTCTCGCCCACCACGACCCGCTGACCGGACTGCCCAATCGCCTGCTACTGCGCGAGCGCATCGAACAGGCGCTGGCTCGCGCCGAGCGCGAACAGGGCGGCGGCGCGCTACTGAGCATCGACCTCGATCACTTCAAGCACATCAACGACAGCCTCGGGCACAACATCGGCGACCTGCTGATCCGCTCGGTGGCCCAACGTCTGGAAGACTGCCTGGACGAACGCTGCTGCCTGGCGCGACTGGGTGGCGACGAGTTTGCCGTAGTCCTCGAAAGCCAGCAGCCGCACCACGCCAGCAGCCTCGCCCAGCGCCTGCTGGAGGCGATGAGTGCGCCCTTCGAGGTCAACGACCAGGTCATCTACATATCGGCGAGCCTGGGCGTCAGCCTGTTCCCCGAAGACGCGCGCAACGTCGACCACCTGCTGCAGCACGCCGACGCCGCGCTGTTCCAGGCCAAGGCCAGCGGACGCAACCTCTACGCCTTCTATACCCCCGAGTTGACCGCCCGCGCGCGCTCCCACGTGCAGGTGGAATCCGCTCTGCGCCACGCACTGGACCACGACGAACTGCGCCTGTATTTCCAGCCGGTGCACGACCTGGCCAGCGGCCGCATGGTTGGCGTGGAGTCGCTGGTGCGCTGGCAGCACCCGACCCAGGGGCTGATCCCGCCCAGCGAATTCATCCCGGTGGCCGAGGAAAGCGGCCTGATCACCGCCATCGACGCCTGGGTGCTGGAGCAGGCCTGCCGGCAGATGCGCCAATGGCTGGACGCTGGCGTCAGTCTGGACTTCATCGCGGTCAACGTCTCCAGCCGCCTGTTCGGTCGTGGCGGCCTGGAGGAACGCGTGGCTCTGGCTCTGGAGCAGAGCGGCCTGGAGCCCCATCACCTGGAGCTGGAAGTCACCGAGAGTGCGGTGATGGAAAACTTCGACCAAGCCCTGGAACTGCTCTGCCAGCTGCGCCTGCTGGGCGTTCACCTGGCCATCGACGATTTCGGCACCGGCTATTCGTCGCTGATGCGCCTGAAGCGCATGCCGGTGCACAAGTTGAAGATCGACCAGGGCTTCGTCGCCGGCCTGCCGGACGATTCCGAAGACGCCGCGATCGCCTGCGCGGTGATCGCCCTGGGCCAGAGCATGGGCCTGCAAGTGGTCGCCGAGGGCATCGAGCGCCCTGACCAGGCTGCTTTCCTCATTACTCACGCCTGCAACTTCGGCCAGGGTTACTGGTACGGTGCCCCTCAGCCGGCCACTACGCTGCTGGCACAATTGCCTCGCGACCCCGCATAAAATCGCGCTAAAAACTTTCGGATATATAAAAATTCTTAAACAGTATTTTTAAGAATATCCAGCTCCTGCCTAAGATGCGCTCACACCGCACGCGCCGTTGGTGAATCGGCCGGTGGTCAACCCTTCTAGGAGCAGATACCCATGAGCGCAACCCTCCGTAGCCTGGACGGCCAGGACGAAGCCAACATCCTGCGCGAAGTGCAGAGCGCCCTGCGTGGCCTGCGTTTCGGCGCCGTCGAGATCACCGTGCACAACGGCCAGGTCGTGCAGATCGAGCGCAAGGAAAAATTCCGCCTGCAACAGAGCCCCGGCAAACCTGCCTGAGCCCTGATCGAACCGACTGGACATCCGGAGCGTCGCCATGACCGAACTGCCCCACCGGTATTGCAGCTGCCAGCCACGAATGCGTGGCTGACAACGCCCCTCCCCCGAAAGACCCTGCCCAACAAACATAAAGAACTGCATTTTTTCAGGAGCTGCACATGTCCATCCGCCGTTTCGCCCTGGCCGCACTGGCCAGCGCATTGATTGCCGGCCCGGTTTCCGCCGCCACCCAACTGCTGAACGTTTCCTACGACCCGACCCGCGAGCTGTACCAGACCTACAACGCCGCCTTCATTAAGCACTGGAAGGCCCAGGGCGGCGACGACCTGACCGTGCAGCAATCCCACGGTGGCTCGGGCAAGCAGGCCCGCGCCGTGATCGACGGCCTGAAGGCCGACGTGGTGACCCTGGCCCTGGCCGGCGACATCGACGAGCTCAACAAGCTGGGCAAGCTGCTGCCCGCCGACTGGCAGGCCCGCCTGCCCGATAACAGCACCCCTTACACCTCGACCATCGTGTTCCTGGTGCGCAAGGGCAACCCGAAAGGCATCAAGGACTGGGGCGACCTGACCAAGCAGGGCGTGGAAGTCATCACCCCGAACCCGAAGACCTCCGGCGGCGCCCGCTGGAACTTCCTGGCCGCCTGGGCCTGGGCGAAGAAGCAGTACGGTAGCGAAGAGAAAGCCCAGGAATACGTGCAGAACCTGTACAAGCACGTGCCGGTTCTGGACACTGGCGCCCGCGGTTCGACCATCACCTTCGTCAACAACAACATCGGCGACGTGCTGCTGGCCTGGGAGAACGAAGCTTTCCTGGCCAAGAAGGAACAGGGCGGCGAGAACTTCGAGATCGTCGTTCCGTCCGTGTCCATCCTGGCTGAACCGCCGGTGGCCGTGGTCGACAAGACCGTCGACAAGAAAGGCACCCGCAAGGTCGCCGAGGAATACCTGAAGTACCTGTACAGCGAAGAAGGCCAGCGCATCGCCGCGCAGAACTTCTACCGCCCGCGTGATGCCAAGGTCGCTGCCGAGTTCGCCAACCAGTTCCCGAAACTCAACCTAGTGACCATCGACAAGGACTTCGGCGGCTGGAAAGTCGCGCAGCCCAAGTTCTTCAACGACGGCGGCATCTTCGACAAGATCTACCAGGCGCAGTAATGCGCCACCCGCCCGGCCTTGCGCCGGGCGGCCCGATCCGCGCAGGCCGGTGCACAGCCCGCGCGGAACGAAAACCCCCGTCCCATGGCGGGGGGCACAGAACCTGTTTACGATCTTGCGAGCTAGGGCAGGACAAGGCGAAAACAGGCGAGGAAGCGCAGTTTACGAGCTGTAAATGAGCAATCCGAGCCTGTTTTCAACGCAGTCATGCCGACGCGCAGCAGATCGTAATCAGGTTCTCAACGCGTTCACGAGAAAGGACAGCAAATGTCGCGACGCATCTCCCCGGTCATACCCGGCTTCGGGCTGACTCTGGGCTACACCCTGGTGTATCTCAGCCTGTTGGTGCTGATTCCGCTGGGGGCCATGTTCCTGAAGACGACCCAACTCTCCTGGGATCAGTTCTGGACCATCATCACCGCGCCGCGAGTCATCGCCGCGCTCAAGCTGAGCTTCGGCACCGCACTGATCGCCGCCCTGATCAACGGCGTGATCGGCACCCTGCTGGCCTGGGTACTGGTGCGCTACCGCTTCCCGGGGCGCAAGATCATCGATGCGATGATCGACCTGCCCTTCGCCCTCCCCACCGCCGTTGCCGGTATCGCGCTGACCGCGCTGTACGCGCCCAACGGCATGGTCGGTCGCTTCGCCACCGAGTTGGGCTTCAAGATCGCCTACACCCCGCTGGGCATCACCCTGGCGCTGACCTTCGTGGTCCTGCCGTTCGTGGTGCGCACGGTGCAACCGGTGCTGGCGGACATCCCGCGTGAGATCGAAGAAGCCGCCGCCTGCCTGGGCGCCAAGCCGCTGCAGGTATTCCGCCACGTGCTTCTACCGGCGCTGCTGCCGGCCTGGCTGACCGGATTCGCCCTGGCATTCGCCCGTGGCGTCGGCGAGTACGGCTCGGTGATCTTCATCGCCGGCAACATGCCGATGAAGACCGAGATCCTGCCGCTGCTGATCATGGTCAAGCTGGACCAGTACGACTACACCGGCGCCACCGCCATTGGCGTGCTGATGCTGGTCGTCGCCTTCGTCCTGCTGCTGCTGATCAACCTGCTGCAGCGCCGCATCGAAACGCCTTGAGGAGCGCGCCATGAGTACCGCAAGCCTTTCCGCCGCGGCCGCTGCCAACGCTGCTCGCCGGGGTAATATCTGGGGCCGTCGCGCCCTGATCGCACTGGCCTGGCTGGCCTTCGCCGTGTTCCTGCTGCTGCCGCTGTTCGTGGTGCTGAGCGAGGCGCTGAAGCAGGGCTTCGGCACCTTCTTCGACGCCATCATGGAGCCCGACGCGCTGGCCGCGCTGAAGCTGACGCTGATCGCCGTGGGCATCTCGGTGCCCCTGAACCTGGTGTTCGGCGTGGCCGCCGCCTGGTGCGTGACCAAGTTCGAGTTCCCCGGCAAGAGCATCCTGGTCACCCTGATCGACCTGCCGTTCTCGGTCTCGCCGGTGATCGCGGGCCTGATCTACGTGCTGCTGTTCGGCGCCCAGGGCTACTTCGGCGAGTGGCTGAGCGACCACGACATCCAGATCGTCTTCGCCGTGCCCGGCATCGTCCTGGCGACCATCTTCGTTACCTTCCCCTTCGTCGCCCGCGAACTGATCCCGCTGATGCAGGAACAGGGCACCCAGGAGGAAGAGGCCGCGCGCCTGCTCGGCGCCAACGGCTGGCAGATGTTCTGGCACGTGACCCTGCCGAACATCAAGTGGGGCCTGATCTACGGCGTGGTGCTGTGCACCGCGAGGGCCATGGGCGAGTTCGGCGCAGTGTCGGTGGTCTCCGGGCACATCCGCGGCGTCACCAACACCCTGCCGCTGCACGTCGAAATCCTCTACAACGAATACAACCACGTCGCCGCTTTCAGCGTAGCCACCCTGTTGCTGCTGATGGCCCTCGTCATCCTGCTGCTCAAGCAGTGGAGCGAGTCGCGCCTGTCCCGCACCAAAGTCAAAGCTGACGATGAATAAGTGAGAGCCACGCCATGAGCATCGAGATCCGTAACGTCAGCAAGAACTTCAACGCCTTCAAGGCGCTGAACGACATCAACCTCGACATCCACAGCGGCGAGCTGGTTGCCCTGCTCGGCCCGTCCGGCTGTGGCAAGACCACCCTGCTACGCATCATCGCCGGCCTGGAAACCCCGGATGCCGGCAACATCGTGTTCCACGGCGAGGACGTCTCGCAGCACGACGTGCGTGACCGAAACGTCGGCTTCGTGTTCCAGCACTACGCGCTGTTCCGCCATATGACCGTATTCGACAACGTCGCCTTCGGCCTGCGCATGAAGCCGAAGAAGGAGCGTCCGAGCGAAGCGCGCATCGCCGAAAAGGTCCACGAACTGCTCAACATGGTGCAGTTGGACTGGCTCTCCGACCGCTACCCCGAGCAGCTCTCCGGCGGCCAGCGCCAGCGTATCGCCCTGGCCCGCGCACTGGCGGTGGAACCGAAGATCCTGCTGCTCGACGAACCCTTCGGCGCCCTCGACGCCAAGGTTCGTAAAGAGCTGCGTCGCTGGCTCGCACGCCTGCACGAGGAGATCAACCTGACCTCCGTGTTCGTCACCCACGACCAGGAAGAAGCGATGGAAGTCGCCGACCGCATCGTGGTGATGAACAAGGGCGTGATCGAGCAGATCGGCTCGCCGGGCGAGGTCTACGAGAACCCGGCCAGCGACTTCGTCTACCACTTCCTCGGCGACTCCAACCGCCTGCACATCGGCGGTGACGAACACGTGCTGTTCCGCCCGCACGAAATCTCGCTGTCGCGCTCCGAAGTGGCCGAACACCGCGCCGCCGAAGTCCGCGACATCCGCCCGCTGGGCGCGATCACCCGCGTGACCCTCAAGGTCGACGGCCAGGACGAGCTGATCGAGGCCGAAGTGGTGAAGGACCACGACAGCCTGACCGGCCTCGCCCGTGGCGAGACGCTGTACTTCAAGCCGAAGGCATACCAACCGGTGGCGAATATCTGATGTATCCGTAGACCTGCAGGATGCGTCCCATGGACGCGCTCGCGGGCATGGCCCGCTCCTGCAGGTTCGCGTCGACCCTCGATCTTCCGTATCCTGCCCCGGTCCTTTTCACGCCAGGCCCGACCATGTTCGACGCCCTCCCCCAGCACCTCGAGCTGATCGTCCTCACCTTCCTCCTCGCCGGTCTGGTGAAGGGCGTGGTGGGGCTCGGCCTGCCCACGGTCGCCGTCGGGCTGCTCGGGCTGGTGATGCCGCCGATGCAGGCGGCCGCCATTCTCGTGGTGCCCTCTACCGTTACCAACATCTGGCAGCTCGCAGCAGGGCCACGCTTCCTCGGGCTGCTCAAGCGCCTATGGGGCATGCTCGTCGGCATCGTCATCGGCACCCTGGTGGTGGGCTGGCTGCTGGCTGGGCGCAACTGGCCGGCGGCGACGCCGTTGCTGGGCGTGGCGCTGATCCTCTATGCACTGCTGGGGCTGTCGAACAAGCGCTTCAGCGTGGCGCCGCGGCATGAGCGCTGGCTGTCGCCACTGATCGGCGTGATCACCGGTGGCATCACCGCGGTGACCGGCGTCTTCGTGATTCCCGCCGTGCCTTTCCTGCAGGCGCTCGGGTTGGAAAAGGACGATTTGGTGCAGGCGCTGGGACTGTCCTTCACCATCTCCACGCTGGCCCTGGCAATCACCCTCAGCCAGCATGGCTCGCTGCTGCAGGCGGATGTGCTCGGCCTGTCGCTGCTGGCGCTGTTGCCGGCACTGGCGGGCATGTACCTGGGCACCTGGCTGCGTTCGCGGATCAGCCCGCTGGCGTTTCGCCGCTGCTTCTTCGGCGGCTTGCTGCTGCTCGGCGCCGACCTCGCCATCCGCGGTCTCTGACCCGCGCCGCGGTGCTTTTCGTAGGAGCGAGGGGGACGCCTAGTTATTGCTCGCGAACCCGGCCTCCGCAGCGAAGGCTTGTTCGCGAGCAAGCTCGCTCCTACAGGTTCAGGTCCCGCTCAACTGTAGGGCGCATAACGCCTACGGCGTTATCCGCCATCCCGGCGGATAACCCGTGCCGGGTTATGCGCCCTACGGGATCGCACCTCACTTCTCATCGAGATGCCGCAGCAAAAACTCCCGGCTCGATTCGATGATCGTCGTCTGGGTCTTTTCGCTGGCAACCATCCGCGCCACCACCAGCGCGCCGACGCACTGTGCCAGTAGCGCCCAGGCATCCTCCGGCGAACCCAGCGCCTCGGCCCAGGCCTGCTGCAACTCCACCAGCGCATCCTCGGCGCTCTGCCGCACGGACTCATCGGCGCGGGCGATCTCCGCGCCCAGCGCCGGAATCGCGCAGCCGGCGCTGGCGTCCTGCACGTGGGCGACGCTCAGGTAGCGCTTCAGGCCGCGCTCCAGGCGCGCACGATCGAGCACCTTGCCCTTGGCCGCGAGGCGCTCGACGCTCTGCTGCAACTCCCGCTCGACGATAGCGGCGAACAGTTCGTCCTTCGACCTGAAGTGGTTGTAGAACGCCCCGCCCGACAAGCCCACCGCCTTCATCAGCGCGTCCACGCCGCTGGTGGCGAAGCCGCCCTGCTTGGCGAGCGCGCCGCTGCTGTCGAGCAGGCGCTGGCGGGTTTCTTCCTTGTGGGAGGCTGAGTAGCGCATCGGGGCGACTCCGGCGAAGCGGTTGACGTTGAAGTCGAGAGTAACATAACGTTCGTTTACCTAACGACCGTTTACCCACTTCGCGCAACCCCGAGGAACGAAAATGTCGAACAAGAAAGTCGTCCTGGTCATCGGCGCCGGCGACGCTACCGGCGGCGCCATCGCCCGCCGCTTCGCCCGTGAAGGCTACGTCGCCTGCGTCACCCGGCGCTCGGCGGACAAACTACAGCCGTTGGTGGAGCAGATCCGCGCCGAGGGCGGCGAGGCCCACGGTTTCGCCTCCGACGCGCGCAAGGAAGAGGCGGTGGTCGAATTGGTGGAAACCATCGAGCGCGACATCGGCCCCATCGAAGCCTTTGTCTTCAACATCGGCGCCAACGTGCCCTGCAGCATTCTCGAAGAGACCGCGCGCAAGTACTTCAAGATCTGGGAAATGGCCTGCTTCTCCGGCTTCCTCACCGGTCGTGAAGTAGCCAAGCGCATGGTCAAGCGCCAGCGCGGCACGATCCTCTTCACCGGCGCCACCGCCGGCCTGCGCGGCGCCTCGGGCTTCGCCGCCTTTGCCGGGGCCAAGCACGGCATCCGCGCACTGGCCCAGAGCATGGCCCGCGAGTTGGGGCCGATGGGCCTGCACGTCGCCCACGTGGTGGTGGATGGCGCCATCGACACCGAATTCATCCGCGAAACCTTCCCCGAGCGCTACGCGCTGAAGGACCAGGACGGCATCCTCGACCCCGAGCACATCGCCGACAGCTACTGGTACCTGCACAGCCAACCGCGCGACGCCTGGACCTTCGAACTCGACTTGCGCCCGTGGATCGAGCGCTGGTGATCCACCCATAACGACAACAAGAAAGAGAGCCACTCATGAGCAAGAGCGTCGAGTTCTACTTCGATTTCGGCAGCCCGACTTCCTACCTGGCCTACACCCAGCTACCAGGCATCTGCGCCGAGGCCGGCGCCGAACTGGTCTATCGCCCCGTGCTGCTGGGCGGGGTGTTCCAGGCCACCGGCAATGCCTCGCCCATCGCCATCCCGGCCAAGGGCCGCTACACGATGATCGACATGCTGCGTTTCGCCCGTCGCTACGGCGTGCCGTTGAAGATGAACCCGTACTTCCCGATCAACACCCTCACCCTGATGCGCGCCGCCACCGGCGTGCAGTTGCGCCAGCCGGAGCGCTTCGAGGCGCTGCTGGCCTGCGTGTTCAAGGGCATGTGGGTGGACGCGCTGAACCTGGGCGACCCGTCGGTACTCGGCCCGTTGCTGGCCGAGGCGGGTTTCGAACCGCAGGTGCTGCTGGCGCTGACTGCTGAGCAGGAAGTGAAGGACGCGCTGAAGGCCAACACCGAGGCGGCAATCAAACGCGGGATGTTCGGCGCACCGACCATGTTCGTCGCTGACGAAATGTTCTTCGGCCAGGATCGCCTCGATTTCGTTCGCGAAGCCCTGGCATAAGGCGTTCCGTATCCCGCAGCACCGTAGGGCGCATAACCTGGAACAGGTTATCCGCCGGATTCAGTCCAGCGGATAACGCTGGCGCGTTATGCGCCCTACGGGTGGTGCAGTCACAGGGCCAGAACAGCCGACCGGCGCAGTCCGAAGAACTCCAGCTCCGCCAGCAGCAGCACCACCAGCGCCTGACCGATGACGAAGGCATAGCCCAGGGCAGTCGGCTGCACGTAGCCAGTCACCAGCAGGGCGACACTCTCCACCACCCACAGCGCGTTCAGGGCGATGACCGCCCAGACGCCGGTGCGTGACAGCAGCGTCTGGTTGCTCATCCAGTAGAGCACCAGCGCCAACGGCAGGAGCACGATGCCGGCTACCAGCAACAGGACGAACGGCAGGCCCAGCAGCGTGCCCAGCGGTTGTGCGGCGAGGGCCATCAGCAGGCCCATGGCGCCACCGGCGATGGCATCGACTTTCAGGGTCAGGCGAAGCAGCGGGGAGGGTTGCAGCAGAGTCATGGCGAAGCTCCTTCAGAGGTCACCGCCGGTTGGCGGCGTGTGGCTGAAGAATCCGCCCGGGACGTAGGCGCGTCGATTACCTGCCAGGTAATGGCCGTTACCGGGCGACAGGTCTATCGTTCGATGCCATGAACAGATCAGCCCACGAAAACCCTGCCCAACCGGTCGGCGCCCTCCTCCGCCAATGGCGCCAGCGCCGCCGGCTCAGCCAGCTCGACCTCGCCTGCGACGCGGAGATTTCCACGCGCCACCTGAGCTTCGTCGAAACCGGCCGCGCCCTCCCCAGCCGCGAGATGCTGCTGCATCTGGCCGAACAGCTGGACATTCCCCTGCGCGAACGCAACCGCCTGCTCAGTGCCGCCGGCTACGCCCCGGTGTATTCGGAGAAGGGCCTGGACGACCCAGCACTGACCGTGGCCCGGCAGGCCATCGACCAGCTGCTCAAGGCCCATGAGCCGAACCCGGCAATGGTCGTGGACCGCCACTGGAACCTGCTGGCGTCCAACCGCACGGTGGACATCTTCCTGATCGGCGTCGACCCGGAGCTGCTGCAGCCGCCGATCAACGTGCTGCGCATGAGCCTGCACCCCAAGGGCCTGGCGCCGCGCATTCTCAATCTCGGGCCGTGGAAGGCGCATGTGGTGGAGCGCCTGCAGCGCGACTTCGAGGCCAGCGGCGACCCCGCGCTAGCGGCGCTGCGCGATGAGGTGGCGGCCTACCCGGCGCCGCCATACGACGAAGCGGCCAGCGGCGACATGGTGCTGATCCCGGTGCAACTGCAGACGGAGCTGGGCGTGTGCAGCTTGATCGGCACCATCACGGTGTTCGGTACACCGGTAGACGTGACGCTGTCGGAGCTGGCCCTGGAAACCTTCTTCCCGGCCGACCCCGACAGCGCACGAATCCTGCGTCAGCTCAGCGGTACGGACTGAAGCGAATCAGGCAGTCGCGTTCTTCTCGCGGATACAGGTGGGGCCGGCGCGCTCTTCCACGGCGCGGCGCACTTCATCGCGCAGGCCGAGCAGGAAGGCCGCTTCGGCAGCGACGAACAGCGGGCCGACGATCAGCCCGGTAAGGTCATCGACGAACGCCGGCTTGCGTCCTTCGTACCAGTGGCCAACGAACTGGATGATCCAGCCCACCACGAACAGGCCGATGCCCCAGGTGAGCCAGTAGGTGGTGCTCCCGGCGGCAAAGCCGGCGCCCAGCCATAGCGACAGCGCCAGCAGCACGGTCATCAGCAGGCCGAAGCGCAGGTCCAGGCGCAGATAGAAGACCACCGACGCCAGTGCCAGCAACGTAGCGGGCGAGACCAGCAGACCGGCCAGCTCAAAGCCGGGACGCGACAGCAGGGTAGCGATAGCCAGCACGATCATCGGAATCCCGATGAAATGGCTGACGATGTTCCGCCGGTCACGGTGGTAGGCGGCATATTGGGCAAGGTGATCGACCAGAGTTTTCATTGTTGTTCTCCCGCAAGGTACTGGCATGATGGCGATCTGTGCCTTGCCACTCTGTCAGCTAGCCGACATTGCCCATGACCGACGCCAAGCCCTACCTCGCCTGCCTGCAAGATGGCCGCTGGTTCCAGACCCTCCCCGAGGGCCTGCGCCAGGCGCTGTGCGATGCCGCCGTAGTGCGCCGCCTGCCCGCCGGCCAGCGCCTGTTCGCCCGTGGCGATGCGCCATGCGGCCTGTATTGCGTAGTGGAGGGCGCGATGCGCGTCAGCGTGGTCGGCGAAACCGGCAAGGAAGCGCTGCTGGCGCTGGTGGAAGCGCCCAACTGGTTCGGCGAAATCTGCCTGTTCGACGGCCAGCCGCGCACCCACGACGCCTACGCCGAGGGCGCCACGGTGCTGCTGCAGGTACCGCTGGCACCGTTGCAGGCACTGCTGGCGCAGCACCCGGAATACTGGCGCGACTTCGCCCTGCTGATGAGCCACAAGCTGCGCATCACGTTCGCCGTGCTGGAGGAGCTGTCGCTGCTGCCGGCCGCCCCGCGCCTGGCCCGGCGCCTGCTGATGATCGCCGAGGGCTACGGCGAATCGGCCACCGCTAAGCGCGAGCTGCACCTGCCCCAGGAGCAACTGGCCGCCATGCTCTCGCTGTCGCGGCAGACCACCAACCAGATCCTCAAGGAGTTGGAAGCCCAGGGCATCGTGCGCCTGAGCTACGGTGGCATCGAGATACTGGATCGCGAACGCCTACGCCTGGCTGCCCACGCCTGATCCTGCCCCGCCGCCTCTAGAACAAAAGCCAGGCGAGTCTCGACAGGCTTCGATGGTCGCGCACGCTACCGCCCCGCTCTAATGCCCTCGCCGCTGCGCCGACGCCGAAAAGCCCGCGCCAGGGCGGCAACCCAACCCCTCCGCAACACAGCAAGGCGGCCGGTGCTCGATGCCGGCCGCAAGGGAATCCTATGCGCCTTTCGAAACTCCTCTGCGCCCTCGCCCTGACCGCTCCGGCCTTGGCCATGGCCGACGACAGCGGTCTCTACGTCGGGGGCGGCGTCACCCGCCTCGAGATCGACGACCGCTCCTTCGACGACCAGGACGACAGCTACAAGCTGTACGCCGGCTACCGCCTGAACAACTACCTGTCCCTGGAGGGCGCGGTGGTCGACTTCGGCGACATGAGCGACAGCAAGAAGCACTTCGACGGCGAATCGCTGCAGGCCAATGTGCACCTGGGCTTCCCCATCGGCCAGCGCATCCGCCTGTACGGAATTGCAGGCGTGCACGCCTGGCATGCCGATGACGATGTCGCCGGCAAGTCCGACGACGTGGACGCGCTCTACGGCTTCGGCGGCGAAATGGACGTGCTCGGCGGCCTGGGCGTGCGCCTGGAACAGGAATACCTGGACGTCGGCGACATCGACCTCGATCAGACCACGCTTTCCGCCTACTGGCGCTTCTGAAGCCAGCCGGCCACTCAAGCCCGGCGGAAGGCCCGGCTCTCTCCCCAGGGCAGTCCTCCTTCCCGACCTTCCGCCGGCACTTTCACTCGTACAGAGCGTCACCCGCGCAGAGCGTCATCCGTACAGGACATCGCCTGCACAAATCACTCTTTCGGTCGGTTGCAGGGACCTCGTTCGCGACTAGCCTAGAGATAGCTGCGTTTCTGGCGCCAAAAAGACACATATCCGGCGAATCGCGCGGCTCACAATAACAATAAGGACGCCTCCGCCATGCTCCGGAATCTCGATGTCGTTCGTGGGTTCATGCTGTGCTGTTTCGGACTCTTCGCCCTCGCCGCCCAGGCCAATCTCCCCAGCGAGGAACTGCAGTTGCAGACCCTGCAGGTGTACACCTGCCGCTCGATCAACAGCCTGTTGCTGCTGCGCGGCGAAGGCTTCCAGGAAACCCATGCCGCCCAGTTGGAAAAGGACCTGGCTACGCTGGACAACGCCATCAAGGGCTTTCCCAAGGCCGATGACGCGCTGAAGAAGGCGCACGATGCCTTCGTTACCCAGATTCGCAACGGCGTTTCCTACGGCCCCAAGGAAGAAGACCTGCCCTGGCGCTACAACCAGGACCTGAGCCGCTCCCTGCGCGACCTGCTCAACCAGATCGAGCGTTACATCCCCGCCAGCGCCGACGCCAGCCAGATCCCGCTGTGGGAGTTGCCCGTGCGCGTGGAATACCTCGCCACCCAGTACCTGGGCCGTACTTACATGAGCGGCTTGGAGCTGGCCCGCGAGCAGCCGCAGGAATACCTCGGCCAGGACGAGAGCGTATTGGTGCCGCTGCTATCCCAACGCATCAGCCAATTGCCCGACAACGATGCGACCAAGAAGCTGCGCACCCGCTGGGAGTACCTGAGCAAGGCGCTGCTGGACATGAACAGCAAGAGCAACGCGCTGGTCAGCGCATCGGGTCGGCCCTGGGCGCCGATCATCGTCGATCGCAACGCCCGCGCCGTCTCCGGCCAGCTCATGCTGATCAGCCAGCAGTAGTGCCTCAGGCCGGGATGGGCTCTGCTTCCGGCACCTGTACCGCCCCCATTGCTTGCGCCGGGCGCTCCAGCTCGTCGCGGTCCATCAGCGCGGCGCGCCCCGTCAGCAGCGCATCCGGCGCGCGGGCGATCTTCGGGTTCTTGTCCGGGTAATCCAGGCTGTGCAGGAAGTGCCGCAGGCAGTTGAGCCGCGCGCGCTTCTTGTCGTCGGACTTGACCACCACCCAGGGCGCATCGGCGGTGTCGGTGTGGAAGAACATCGCTTCCTTGGCCTGGGTGTAGTCGTCCCAGCGGTCCAGCGACTGGATGTCGATGGGCGACAGCTTCCAATGCTTGAGCGGGTCGTCGCGGCGCGAGACGAAGCGGCGCAGCTGCTCCTCGCGGCTCACCGAGAACCAGAACTTGAACAGGTGGATGCCATTGCGCACCAGCATGCGCTCCAGCTCCGGCGTCTGCTGCATGAACTCCAGGTACTGGCGCGGCGAGCAGAAGCCCATCACCCGCTCGACCCCAGCGCGGTTGTACCAGGAGCGGTCGAAGAAGACGATTTCACCAGCCGTGGGCAAGTGCTGGATGTAGCGCTGGAAGTACCACTGGCCGCGCTCGGCGTCGCTGGGTTTCTCCAGCGCCACCACGCGGGCACCGCGCGGGTTGAGGTGCTCGGTGAAGCGCTTGATGGTGCCGCCCTTGCCGGCGGCGTCGCGGCCCTCGAAGAGCAGGACGATGCGCTGGCCGGTCTCTTTCACCCAGTTCTGCACCTTCAGCAGCTCGATCTGCAGTTCGGCCTTGGCCTTCTCGTATTCCCTGCGCTGCAGGCGCTTGCGGTAGGGATAGCTGGCGGGCAACTGGGCGGAGCCGGAGTCCTCGTTGCTGCCGCGCGGGGCCATGGCAACGGTCAGCGCGACCGGGCCGCGGCTCTGCGCCTGGATCTGCGCGCCGCCCTCGGTGGTGGCTTCGGGCAGTGCGGCGATGGCGGGTTTGTTCGCTTCGGGTTGCGGCATGGTCTCCTCCTGTGAGACGTGGGGACGGCCCTCCACTGTGCTACCCGTGCCGCTAGCCTTTCTTGACCCGCATCAACCCCGTCTAGAGCCAGCCTTTGTACTTGAACCAGTAGTAGGGAATGATCGCCGAGATCACCATCGCCACCAGTGCCATCGGGTAGCCGGCCAACCACTGCAGTTCCGGCATGTGCGCGAAGTTCATGCCGTACACCGTGCCCACCAGGGTCGGCGGCAGGAACAGCACGGCAGCGATGGAGAACACCTTGATGATGCTGTTCTGCTCGATGTTGATCAGGCCCAGGGTGGCGTCCAGCAGGAAGGTAATTTCCCCGGCCATCTTCGTCTGGTACTCGCTGAGCGAGCGTACGTCGCGCTCCACGGACTTCATGCCCAGCTTCACCTCGTCGCTGATCCAGCCGTTGCTGCCCTGGCGGAAGTAGGACAGCGGCCGGCTGATGCTCAAAAGGCTCTCGTTGAGCTTGGACAGCAGCGAGTTACCCCGCCCCAACTGCTTGACCACTTCCTGCAGGTCGGCCTTCTCGCTGGCTGGGCCCTCGCGGAAGATGCTGGTGCCGAGGCTGTCGAGCTGCTTCTGCACGTTCTCCAGCACGTCGGCGATACGGTCCACCACGCTGTCCATCAGGGTCACGAATAGCTGGTCGCTGCGCCCCTCGCAGCCGCCTCGCTGGGTCCGCGACTCGAAGGTACGGAAGGCCAGCAGGTCGGCGTAGCGCACCGTCACCAGCCAGTGAGGGGTCAGCACGCAGGTGACTTCCGAGCTGCTTGGTTTGTGCTCGCGGATGCCGCCGACCACCGTGGTGGTCATATACAACGCGCCATTGCTCTCGTAGAAGCGAGAGGAGTCCTCGATCTCGGCCATTTCTTCCTGGGTCGGTACATCCACCTCGATGATCGACTCCAGCAGCTGCTCCTCCTCCGCCGTGGGCCGGAACAGGTCGATCCACAACGTGTCCTTGGGCATGCCGTGGCACTCGTTGCCGTTGTGGCGCACCAGGCGGTCGCCGACGAGGGTGTAATAGGTGATCATGTCGCCCGACGATCCTTTTACGCACCTGAAGTTGCCCCGCAGGTTGGCCAACTTCCCGGCGCTTCACAAGTCCAGCGGAGCATCCCGTGATGAGCGAGCAAGACGACAGCGAAGAAACCTTCGCCGAAGACACCCTGATCCAGGCCATCGAGAACCAGATCGAAAGCGAGAGCCCGGCGGCGGCCCGCGCAGTGTTCAACAAGCTGACCCTGGTCGGCTACGAACGCGAGGACGCCCTGCACCTGATGGCCCTGGTGCTCGCCCACGAGATCGAGGCGATGCTCGCCGAAGACCGCCCGTTCAACGGCGAGTGGTACGAGCAGGCCCTGCGCGCGCTGCCGACCCTGCCCGACGGCACAGTTGCCGAATAAGTCAGCGACATAACAGCGCTTGCCGAACCGGTCGGACTTGAGACTACACTGAAGCCTCATTGACCATCGGGAGTTAGGCGAATGGCTTTCACGAAAGAAATGGTTGAGGAACTGGACCTGCTGGCGCTCTTTGACCTGGAGAACAGCCAGGCGGGATTGAAAGTCCACCACGATGCTTCCGCCGAAGCCGTGGCGGCTGCCGGCCGGCTTCACGCCAAGGGCCTGATCGACAAGCAGGACGGCGGCTATCTCACCGGTCTGGGGCTCGACGCCGCCGAGCACGCCCAGGTCCTGCTCGGCATCCTGCGCAGCTGACCTCAAGTTCCCCCGCGAGCGGGCGATAAACTGGCACACTTCCGAGCGCCGCATTCCCTGATGCGGCGCCGCTGGCCAGACAGCAGTACGCCATGACGCTCACCCCCGAGATCCGCCCGGACATCGACGACGGCATCGACCGAAAGGTGCTGACGCAGCTGCGTCAGCGCTTCCTCAAGGTCAACGCCGCGCGGCTGCATCGGGCCAGCGAAGCGCTTTCCACGCGACAGCAGCTTGTCCTGAAGCTGCTGCCGCTGCTGCTGGACGTGAACCATCCGCTGCTGCCCGGCTACGTCTCGGCCGGCACGCCCGCCGGGCTGTCCAACTTTGTCCCGGACGACGACATCCTTGCCGAAGCCCAGCGCCTCACCCGTTCCTTCAGCTACAAGACCCGCCGCGGCAACCCGTCGTTGCCGATCCACGGGCTGTTCCTGATGGGCAGCCTGGGCACTGTCGCCCAGGCCGAGCAGAGCGACCTGGACCTTTGGGTCTGCCACGCCTCCGACCTCACCGAGCGGGAACTGACGGAGCTGCGCCGCAAGTGCGAACTGCTCGAGCAATGGGCCGCGACCCAGGGCGCCGAGGTGCACTGCTTCCTCGTCGACCCGCAGCACTACACCCAGGGCGCCCGCGAGGCCCGACTGACCTCCGACGACTGCGGCACCAGCCAGCACTACCTGCTGCTGGACGAGTTCTACCGCACCGCCATCTGGCTCGGCGGCCGCACGCCCCTGTGGTGGCTGGTGCCGGTCTATGAAGAGAACCGCTACGCCGAGTACTGCCAGACGCTGCTGAACAAGCGCTTCATCCGTGCCGACGACGTCCTCGACCTCGGCCACCTGGCGCGCATCCCGCCGGGCGAGTTCATCGGTGCCGGCATGTGGCAGCTGTTCAAAGGCATCGAGTCGCCCTACAAATCGGTGCTCAAGTTGCTGCTCACCGAGGTCTACGCCAGCGAACACCCGCAGGTGTCCTGCCTGAGCCTGCGCTACAAACAGGCGATCTACGCCGGGCGCCTGGATGTGGAGGAGCTGGACCCCTACGTCATGCTCTACCGCCGCCTGGAGGAATACCTCAAGGAGCGCGGCGAAACCGAGCGCCTGGAGCTTATCCGCCGCTGCCTCTACCTGAAGGTCGGCAAGAAGCTCAGCCGCCCGCCGCGCCAGGGTCACAAGAGCTGGCAGCGCAAGGTGATGGAGCGCGTCTCGGCGCCCTGGAAGTGGGACAGCCGCGCCTTCGCCCAGCTCGACAGCCGCAGTCAGTGGAAGGTCCGCCAGGTGCTGCTGGAGCGCCGCGCGCTGGTCAACGAACTGACCCACAGTTACCGCTTCCTCTCGCAGTTCGCCCGCCTGCAGCACGCCGCCAGCGGCATCAACCCGCGGGACATGGGCATCCTCGGCCGGCGCCTGTACGCCGCCTTCGAGCGCAAGGCCGGCAAGGTCGAAT
Organism: Pseudomonas sp. PDM18; assembly: GCF_014852585.1. Taxonomy (GTDB): domain Bacteria; phylum Pseudomonadota; class Gammaproteobacteria; order Pseudomonadales; family Pseudomonadaceae; genus Pseudomonas. Next base: position 234,196 of record NZ_JACVBX010000008.1, read on the forward strand.
TCATCAACCCGGGCATCGCCCCGGACATGGCCGAAGACATCCTCACCCTCGCCCAGCTGCCCGGCGGCGAGGCGGGCAAGCCACCGTACTGGGCGCTGTTCGGCGGCAACCTGTCGCTGCAGGAAATGGCCGACTTCGCCCCGCTGCGCCGCGCACGCGACCTCATGGAGCTGCTCACCTGGAGCCATCGCAATGGGGTGATCGACGCCAGCACGCGGCTGTCCCTGCAACCGGGCAGCAGCGACCTGACCGAGTTCGAGCTGCAGAACCTGCTGGGTTGCCTGCAGCAGGCCGTACCACTGCCGCTCAACGAAGTGCCGGAAAGCGCCCTGCTGCGCAGCACGGTGCCTTCGCAGGTGTTGCTGCTGGTGAACGTCGGCGTCGATCCTCTGCGCCAGCACAGCCAGATGAACGTGCACATGACCACCGAGCGCACCGACTCGCTGGGCTATTCCGGGGTGCGCGACAACCTGGTGCTGACCCTGGACCAGATCACCCTGAACAGCTGGAACGAACTGCTGGTCAGCCGTTACTCCGGGCCCCACGCGCTGCTCGACTGCCTGCGTGAATTCCTCAACAACGTGCCCTCCGACGCGCCGCCGCCGCGCCTGATGGTCCGCTGCTTCTGCCGCAACCGCGCCACGGCCATCGCCCAGCGCGTGGAAGACCTGTTCCGTGACGCCCACGCGCAGCTTGCCAGCGGCAAGGGCGGGCGTTACCTGCTGCAGGTGCGGCAGCACTTCCACCTGCTGCACCTGGTGCCGGGCAGCGTCAGTCATCGGGTGATCGACGGGTTGCCGGCACTGGTCGAGCACCTGGGCGACACCCAGGACGACAGCGGCTTCCTGCAACTGGACCGGCACGCGCTGGAGGGCGACGACCTCGCCATGATCCTGCCGCTGGGCCGAGCCAACACCGTGCAGGTGTTCTACCGCCTGGACGAAGGCAGCGCGGAAATCACCATCCTCGACGAGCGCAACGCCCTCTGGCGGCGCCGCCAGGAATACGACACCGAGGAAGGCCTGCTGCTGCCGCTGCAGCGTTTCCTGCAATCAGTGCAGTACCGCCGCAACGCCGTTATCTCGCTACTGGAGATCCAGGGCCCGGTCGGGGCGGACATCCTTTTTTATGAAGTGGTGACCAACGGCCACCAGCGCGCGCAACGCATCGAACGGCGCAACGCGCCGCAGCCCCTGGAAGCCTTGCCGTTCTATAACGTGCAGGCGATCGTCGAACCGGGCGAGGGCCAGCGCGCGCGGACCACGCTGTTCTGCAACCACCGCGAATTCTCAGAACTGGAGTTCGGCAGCGAGCTGTTCCAGGCCGTGGCCCGGCACATCCTCGATCGGCGTCGCGGCCAGGAGCGCTACCCCTGCTACATCACCGACCTGGACCTGTCGGCCATGCGTGAGGGTGGAGAACTGCAGACGGTGCATTTCCTGCGCTACAAGCAGAGCCTGGAGCAGGCGCTGAACCGGGCGCTGACCGAAGCCTGAAGGGCTCGACCGGGCACCCGGGGAGAGAGATTCCCGAAGGGGAACTCAGCGATCGAAGTCGCCGGCCGCTTCCGGCTGGTATTCCACTTCCAGCAGAGTCAGTTTCAGCGTCTTGCCGCTGGGCGCCGGCCAGTCGATGGTCTGCCCGGTGGTCAGGCCGAGCAGCGCCGTGCCCACCGGGGCGAGGATCGAGACCTTGCCCTCACCCTTCATGTCGGTCGGGTAGGCCAGGGTCAGGTGGTACTCCTTGCCGCTGCCTTCCTCGCGGCAACGCACCGTGGAGTTCATCGTGACCACACCCGGCGGTATCTCGTCGTGGCCGACCACGGTGGCACGGGCCAGCTCGGCCTCCAGCGCCTCGGCCGCGGGGCCGTACTCATCCAGGCTGTCGAGCATGCGCTCCAGACGTTGCAGGTCGAGTCGAGTAACGGTGATCGGTGTCGTGGTCATGATGGTTGGCAGTCTCCTTACAGGAGAGCCCCGGACGCTCACGCGCTCGGGGCCCTGGGTATTCTGGCAGTAAAGACGCTCGGAAACCGAACGTATAGTGAAATTCGAAAAATGAAAAACCCCGCCCTAAGGCGGGGTTTTTCCGGACACTAACACAGCACAGAAAATAATCAACACCGACCGGTCACCACTTCGGTGAGTGGTTGTTTCGGCGCTTTTCGCAGTCCGCCAGGATCGCCAGGCGCCGCTCACTATCGGCCTCGTTCCACTCCAGTATCTCGCCCAGGGTGCGCCCGCAGCCGACGCAGATGTCCGTGTCGTCCAGGCAGCAGCGCCGGCAGCAGGGCGAGGCGACGCTCGCCTGCGGGTCAGACGCCGGGGAAGTCGACATCCTCGCCTGCCTGCTCCAGGGTCGCGCGGTTGAGCAACGCGCCCAGCGGTTCGCGGGTGCTGTCGCAGATCCACAGCGAGCCGGATTCGTCGTAGTCGAAGTGGAAGCCGCCGGAGCGCGCCGCGACCCACAGCTGGCGCAGCGCCGGCTGGCGGCTGAGGATCAGCTGGGTGCCGTTCTCGAAACGCACGGTCAGCACGCCGCTGGAGTTCTCCAGGTCCAGGTCCAGGTCGCTGTCGTCGAAGGCGTCCTCCACCGTTACCTGTACGGCGTCCACCAGGTCATGGAAGCGGGCTTCGCTCAAAGTGCTCATGCATCGTCCTCGGGATCAGTCAAAGGCACCAGTTTACGCCGGTATTCGCCCAGACTCTGCCCCGTCCAGCGCCGGAATGCGCGAGCGAGCGAGCCGGCCTCGCTGAAGCCCAGCAGGTAGGCGATGTCGGCGGTGTCCAGCGCCGGGTCGCGCAGGTAGTGCAACACCAGCTGCTGGCGGGTTTCGTCAACCAGCTGGCTGAATGACAGGCCGGTGTCGCGCAGCCGCCGCTGCAGGGTGCGCGGGCTCAGCGCCAGCGTCTGCGACAGGCGTTCCAGGTCCGCCCCCTGCTCGGGCAACTGACGCGCCAGCTCCAGGCGCGCGCGGTCGAGCACGGTGTCGCCCTTGTTGATTTCTACCAGCAGGCGTTCGGCGTAGGCATCCAGGGTGCGTTGCACCTGGGCGTCGGCCTGGCCGAGCGGCAGCGAAAGCAGGCGCTTGGGGAAGACCAACGCGTTGTCCGGCTGATCGAACAGCACCGGGCAGCGGAAGATGCGCTCGTGCTCGCCGACATCCGCCGGGGCGCTGTGACTGAAGCGCACTTCGAACGGCACTTCGTCCACGCCGCTGACCCAATGACCGAAGCTGACCCAACCGGCCAGCGTCTCTTCGCTCATCTGCCGTTGCTGTTGCGGCAGCAGCGGCTCCCAGCTGTGTTTCACCAGTGCCTCGCAACCGGCACGTGGCGGCTCATCGGCCAGCTCGACGCGGCCCAGGTTGCCCACCAGCGAGGCATAGCGAGCCTGCCGGTGCAGAGCGTCGGCGAGCGTCGCGCAACTCATGATCAGGTAGCCGAGCACGCCGTAGTAGCCGGGGCGCACCGCCTCGCCCAGGTGCAGACCGAGGTTGTCGTCGCCGCTCAGGCGCACGCCGGCGCCCACCAGTTCCAGGTAGGCGCTGGCGGCGATGCGCTGGTCGCGCTGGGCAAGGATCGAGGGCTCCAGGTGCACCGTCGCCAGCAACTGCGCCGGGTCCACGCCCTGGCGCTGCAGATGCTCCACGAGGCCCTGCAGGTAAGCCACCGACACCGAACTGGGCAGGGGATCGCGATAGTCCATCAGGCATTCCATTTTTTGCCCGCCATCATAGGGCCACCGGCCCTTTCGGCGCGAGCCGCAAGCCCCGCCGGGCGGGAGTCCGCCTGAATAGGCAAGCCGGCGGGGGGTCGGTATACTCCGGACCCATTGACGCTTTATCACAAGGATTCCGCCATGAAGCGACTGCTGCTTCCCTTCGTCGCGCTCGCCGTCTTCACCGCCGCGCTGGCCGGCTGTGGCCAGAAAGGCCCGCTGTACCTGCCGGACGACCAGAAGGCCAAGAGCGAGCACAGCAAGGACCGCTACGGTCTCTGAGGGCGTTCCCATGGACGCCTTCGACGTCCGCGACGGGCAACTGTTCGCGGCAGACCTGTCGTTGCCGGCAATCGCCGGGCGTTTTGGTATGCCGCCAAGCGGTAACGGCGACCTCCTCGCCCGACTCCGCAGCCCAGTCCGCGAAGAAGGTGGCCTGCTGGCCGTCCGTTCGGCCGGCGCCTATGGTTTCGTCATGAATTCCAACTACAACACCCGGGGCCGCGCCGCCGAGGTGCTGGTGGATAGCTCGGCCGCGCACTGGGTGCGTCGCCACGGAACACGACCAGAGCTGTTCGCCGGCGAAAGCCTGCTGCCGGACTGAGGCCGAGACGACGATGCTTCTGCGTTTTACCAAGATGCATGGGCTGGGCAATGACTTCATGGTCCTGGACCTGGTCAGCCAGCACGCCCATGTGCAACCACGCCACGTCAAACAGTGGGGCGACCGCAACTTCGGGGTCGGCTTCGATCAACTGCTGATCGTCGAGCCACCAAGCACTCCGGACGCCGACTTCCGCTACCGCATCTTCAACTGCGACGGTACTGAGGTCGAACAATGCGGCAACGGCGCACGCTGTTTCGCCCGCTTCGTGGTCGACAAGCGCCTGACCGCGAAGAAGACCATCCGTGTGGAAACCAAGGGCGGCATGATCGAGCTGACCATGGCCAACGATGGCCAGGTCATCGTCGACATGGGCCCGCCGCGCCTGCAACCCGAGCAGGTGCCGTTCCAGGCCGGTGCCGAAGCGCTGAGCTACCCCCTCGAAGTGGACGGCCAGCAGTACGAGCTGGCAGCGATCTCCATGGGCAACCCGCACGGCGTACTGCGCGTGGATGACGTGGACAGCGCTCCGGTCCGCACCCTGGGGCCGAAACTGGAAATCCACGAAAGCTTCCCGCAGAAGGCCAACATCGGCTTCCTGCAGATCGTCAATCCGCACCAGGCGCGCCTGCGCGTCTGGGAACGCGGCGCAGGCGAGACGCTGGCCTGCGGCACTGGCGCCTGCGCCGCCGCGGTCGCCGGCATTCGCCAGGGCTGGCTGCAATCGCCGGTACAGATCGACCTTCCCGGCGGACGGTTGTCCATCGAGTGGGCAGGACCGGGTCAGCCCGTTATGATGACCGGGCCCGCCGTGCGGGTGTTCGAAGGCCAGGTACGTCTATAACCGGGACGCTTATGACCGATACTCCGCAGGACCCCACCGTTACGCTCGAAGCCGAACAGGTCGCCGACTATCTTCGCCGGCACCCTGAATTCTTCGTCGATCATGACGAGCTGATCCCGGAGATGCGCATACCGCACCAGCCGGGCGATGCCGTGTCGCTGGTGGAGCGCCAGGTACGCCTGCTGCGCGAGCGCAACATCGAGATGCGCCATCGGCTGTCGCAGCTGATGGACGTGGCCCGCGACAACGACCGCCTGTTCGACAAGACCCGCCGCCTGGTGCTCGACCTGCTCGACGCGACCAGCCTCGAGGAAATCGTCAGCACGACGGAAGACAGCCTGCGCCACGAGTTCCTCGTGCCCTACGTCAGCCTGATCCTGTTCAGCGACAACAACCTGCCGGTGGGTCGCTCAGTGAGCAGCGCCGAGGCGCATCAGGCCATCGGCGGACTTCTATCGGGCGGCAAGACCGTCTGCGGCGTGCTGCGCCCCCACGAGCTGGCCTTCCTGTTCTGCGAAAGCGAACGCGAGCAGGTCGGCTCCGCCGCCGTGGTGCCGCTGACCTTCCAGGGCCTGCACGGCGTACTGGCGATCGGCAGCCCCGACCCGCAGCACTACAAGAGCTCGCTGGGCACCCTGTTCCTGGGCTACGTCGCCGAAGTCCTCGCGCGGACCCTGCCGCGCTTCTCCACGCCACTGCGCTCGGTGCGCTGATCCCGCCGGGCCTTCACCGCTGGGAGCTGATCGCTTGTCGCTCGAAGCCGACCTGGATGCCTACCTGGAACACCTGCGCAGCGAGCGTCAGGTGTCCGTCCATACCCTCGACGGCTATCGCCGCGACCTGCTGCGCCTCGCCACACTCTGCGAAAAATCCTCGCTGAACGAGTGGCCTGCGCTGCAGGTGCGCGACCTGCGCATGTTCGTCGCCCGCCTGCACCAGCAGGGCCTCGCCAGCCGCAGCCTGGCGCGCCTGCTGTCGGCCACCCGCGGGCTGTACCAGTACCTGATCCGCGAAGGCCGCTGCCGACACAACCCTGCCGACGGTCTCGCCGCGCCCAAGGGCGCACGCAAACTGCCACGCACGCTGGATACCGACCGCACCGCGCAACTGCTCGACGGCGGCGTCGAGGACGACTTCATCGCCCGCCGCGACCAGGCGCTGCTGGAGCTGTTCTATTCCTCGGGCCTGCGCCTCTCCGAACTGGTCGGCCTCGACCTGGAATGGCTGGACCTCAAGGACGGTCTGGTGCGCGTGCACGGCAAGGGCAACAAGGTGCGCGAGCTGCCAGTCGGCCGCGCCGCACGGCAAGCCATCGAAAACTGGCTACCGCTGCGCGCCCTCGCCTCGCCGCAGGACAACGCCGTGTTCATCGGCCGCAGCGGCAAGCGCCTGACGCCCCGAGCGATCCAGCTGCGGGTGCGTGAAGCCGGCGTGCGCGAGCTGGGCCAGCACCTGCATCCGCACATGCTGCGGCACTCCTTCGCCAGCCACATGCTCGAATCCTCCCAGGACCTGCGCGCGGTGCAGGAGTTGCTCGGTCACGCCGACATCGCCACCACGCAGATCTACACCCACCTGGATTTCCAACACCTGGCCACGGTCTATGACCAGGCGCACCCACGGGCACGCCGTAAACCCGGAGCAGAAGAATGAGTATCCGCCTGGTCACCTTCGACCTCGATGACACGCTGTGGGACGTCGCCCCAGTGATGAACAGCGCCGAAGCCACCCTGCGCGACTGGCTGGCGGTGAATGCCGCGCAACTGGGCCCAGTGCCCATCGAGCACCTGTGGGCGATCCGCTCGCGGTTGATGGAGCAGGACCCGATGCTCAAGCACCGCCTGAGCGAGCTGCGCCGACGCATCCTGTTCCACGCCCTGCTCGACGCCGGTTATCCACAGGCCGAGGCCAGCGATCTGGCCGAAGCCGGCTTCCAGACCTTCCTCCAAGCACGCCACCAGGTGGCGCTCTTCCCCGAGGTGCATCCGACCCTGGAGCAACTGGCCAACCGATTCATCCTTGGCGTGCTCACCAACGGCAATGCTGACGTGCGTCGCCTGGGCCTGGCCGATTACTTCCAGTTCGCCCTGTGCGCGGAAGAGCTGGGCATCGGCAAACCCGACCCGCACCCGTTCCAGGAAGCACTCAAGCGCGGCGGCGTGGCGGCGGAACACGCCGTGCATATCGGCGACCACCCCAGCGATGACATCGCCGGCGCGCGGCGTGCGGGCATGAAGGCGATCTGGTTCAACCCGGCGCACAAGGCGTGGGATGGCGAAGAGGCGCCCAGCGCGATCATCCATAACCTTGCCGAGTTGCCGGGGGTTCTAGCGAAGCTCTAATGCTCCTGCTCCGCGGGCAACACTGACGCTCAGGCATCCACCCTCTACCCACGACCGTAAGGTGCATAACCCGGAACGGGTTATCCGCCGATTGCGTCGCGGCGGATAACGCTGGCGCGTTATGCGCCCTACGATCTGCTCGCTCCCACAAGACCCTTACCAACGGACATGAAAAAGCCCCGCCGCTCCGAGGGAGCGGCGGGGCTTTTTTATAAAGCGTCAGATATCAGATAGGGCGGCTGCCGTATTTGCTATCCGGCTTCTTGGGCGGGTCGGCCACGACGTTCGGCTCGATCTCCTGCACCTTGCCGCCGCGAGTGAGGAATTCCTCCATCGCGCGGGCAAGCGCATCACGATCCTTCTGCTTGGCTTCGACCGAGGGCAGTTCCTCTTCTTCCGCAGCGGCCTTGGCTTTCTTGCCACCGCCCTTGGGAGAAGGGGCTTCATCCCCATCGCCGCTGTCTGCTTCGGCGTCGCTGTCGTCCGCTGCGGCGAGTTCTTCGCCATCGTCCTCGTCAGCGCCGTCCAGTTCGTCCTGTTCCAGTTCTTCGTCGCTCATTATTCAACCTCTGTGGTGCTGCAAAGCACGTTAGTTATAGCCCAGCTGCGCGCTTTGACGAACGCAGCCGGAAAAAATTCATACAAGCTCGCCCTGCCAGGTCGCCACGATCTTTCGCGGCCCGCCGTGGTCGCGGTGCTCGCCCAGATAGATACCTTGCCAAGTGCCCATTGCCAAGCCTCCCTCCTGTATCGGCAGCGTCAGCTGGCAGCCCAGCAGGCTCGACTTGAAATGCGCCGGAAGGTCATCCGGACCTTCGTAGTCATGTTCATAGCCGCTCTCGCCCTGGGGCACCAGGCGATTGAAGAATCGCTCGAAATCGCGGCGCACCGAGGGATCGGCATTCTCATTGACCGTCAGCGAAGCGGAGGTGTGCTGCAACAGCAGGTGCAGCAGGCCGACCCGGCACTTCGACAACTCCGGCAGCGCGGCCAGGATCTCGTCGGTGACCAGGTGGAAACCTCGCGGGCGAGGGCGCAGGGTGATGGTCTTCTGCTGCCACATGGCGGGCAATCCTTCCGTCGCTAACGGTGATGCGCGCGCATTCTAGCGTGCTGCCAAAAAAAACAAAGGGCGCCTGAGGGCGCCCTTCGTCGAACTTGCGCGACCCCTTACAGGTTGTAGCCGCGCTCGTTGTGCAGGGAGAGGTCCAGGCCCACGGTTTCCTCTTCCTCGGTGACGCGCAGGCCCATGACCAGGTCCAGGACCTTGAGGATCACGAAGCTGACGATACCGGTGTAGACGATGGTGAAGGCCACGCCCTTGAACTGGGTGAACAGCTGCGCGCCGATGTCGGTCACGGTGCCGAAGCCGCCCAGAGCCGGAGCTGCGAACACGCCGGTGAGCAGGGCGCCGACGATGCCGCCGACCGCATGCACGCCGAAGGCGTCCAGGGAGTCGTCATAGCCGACGGCACGCTTGAGGCTGGTGGCGGCGAAGAAGCAGATCACGCCGGCCGCCAGGCCGATGACGATGGCGCCCATCGGGCCGCAGGTGCCGGCGGCCGGGGTGATGGCGACCAGGCCGGCAACCACGCCGGAAGCGATGCCCAGGGCGCTTGGCTTACCGTGGGTGATCCACTCGGCGAACATCCAGCCCAGGGCAGCGGCGGCGGTAGCGATCTGGGTGACCAGCATGGCCATGCCGGCGGTGCCGTTGGCAGCGGCGGCGGAACCGGCGTTGAAGCCGAACCAGCCCACCCACAGCAGCGCAGCGCCGATCAGGGTGTAGCCCAGGTTGTGCGGGGCCATGGCCGCGGTCGGGTAGCCTTTGCGCTTGCCGAGCACGATGCACGCCACCAGGCCGGCGATACCAGCGTTGATGTGCACCACGGTGCCGCCGGCGAAGTCCAGCACGCCCCAGTCCCACAACAGGCCGCCGTCACCGCTCCAGACCATGTGGGCGATCGGTGCGTAGACCAGGGTGAACCACAGCGCGGTGAAGATCAGCATGGCCGAGAACTTCATGCGCTCGGCGAAGGCGCCGACAATCAGGGCCGGAGTGATGATCGCGAAGGTCATCTGGAACATCACGAAGACGCTCTCAGGGAACAGCGCGGCGGCGGAAGTCAGGCCGCTGGTGGTCAGGCCGCTGAGGAAGGCCTTGTCCAGTCCACCGACGAAGGAAGCGAAGTTGACCACGCCCTTTTCCATGCCAACGGTATCGAAGGCCAGGCTGTAGCCGTAGACGACCCAGAGGATGCTGATCAGCGCGGTGATCGCGAAGCATTGCATCATGATCGACAGGACGTTCTTGGCGCGCACCATCCCGCCGTAGAACAGGGCCAGGCCGGGGATGGTCATCAGCAGCACCAGGGCGCTGGAAATCAGCATCCAGGCGGTGTCACCGCTGTTCAGGACGGGGGCCGCGGCCTCGTCGGCCAAGGCCAGACCGGGCATTGCGAGGGGCAATAGGGCGCCTAGCCCTGCGTATTTGCGCAGAGTCATTGTTGTTTCTCCTGGGGCGTGGGGTTCGGTGTGGGCTTGGCTTAGATCGCGTCGGTGCCGGTTTCGCCGGTACGGATACGAATGGCCTGTTCCAGATTTACGACAAAGATCTTGCCGTCACCGATCTTCCCGGTGTTGGCGGCCTTGGTGATGGCTTCGATAACACGATCCAGCTGGTCATCGGCGATGGCGACGTCGATCTTCACCTTCGGCAGGAAATCGACAACGTATTCCGCGCCACGGTACAGCTCGGTGTGACCCTTCTGCCGGCCGAAGCCTTTGACTTCGGTCACAGTGATGCCCTGCACGCCGATCTCGGACAGCGACTCACGAACGTCGTCCAGCTTGAACGGCTTGATGATGGCTGTGACTAGCTTCATGTAACTCTCTCCCGTGTTTTGGTGGACCCGCCCCAGGAAGAACGAACCCGGAGACAAGTCTAAGCGCAGTGTCTGGCTTTTGTAATGCGCCGGCCGCCCTACCTCAGCACTCCGACTGCCTTGATCGAAGCAATCCACCGCCTCGCCTGCCGCACCGGAACTGCATCGGTGCACGCCATATCTGCCCCAAAGCATGAAGCTTGCCAGTTCATGAAAACGCCCGCTGCATCAGGCACTTGGCCTGAAATGGTGCTTTCTGGCGATTCGCCAGCGCCGCTCTGGCGCACCGAAAGCGCGCACGCCAAGCGGGCACACTGCTCAAAAAGCGTGCAACCCCGCGCGCCGCAGCCGGTACCGGCTGCGTGTTAGACTGCGCTCTGATTCAATCCGGAACCCATGAACCATGCTGCCGCCCAAAGCCTTCCTCGATGCCATCAGCCAACAAGCCGGACGCCTGTTCGGTGGCGAATCGCCCCTGCCGAAGGCCGAGCTGGAAGCCCAGTTCAAGGTTCTGATGCAGAGTGCCTTCAGCAAACTCGACCTGGTCAGCCGCGACGAGTTCGACAGCCAGATGGTCGTCCTCGCGCGCACCCGCGCTCGCCTCGAAGCACTGGAAGCCAAGGTCGCGGAGATGGAAGCCAAGTTCTCACCGCCCGCCGCACCAGCCCCCGCCGCCGAAGACTGATCCCCGCCTGGCGGGCGGCATGGAATCCAGGAGTGATCCATGTCCCTCGCCATCGTCCATAGCCGCGCCCAGGTCGGCGTGGAAGCGCCCGGCGTCACAGTCGAGTCGCATCTCGCCAACGGCTTGCCGTCGCTGACCCTCGTCGGCTTGCCCGAGGGCGCCGTAAAGGAGAGCAAGGACCGCGTACGCAGCGCCCTGCTCAACTCGGGCTTCGATTTCCCCAACCGACGCATCACCCTTAACCTCGCCCCGGCTGACTTGCCGAAAGACGGCGGACGCTTCGACCTGGCCATCGCCCTGGGCATTCTCGCCGCCAGCGGCCAGTTGGCCGATGCCGCCGGGCTGGATGAGCTGGAATGCCTGGGTGAACTGGCGCTCTCCGGTACGCTGCGACCGGTCCCCGGTGTACTGCCCGCAGCACTGGCGGCCCGCGCCGCCGGGCGCGCCCTGGTGGTGCCCAGGGAGAACGCTGAGGAAGCCAGCCTCGCCAGCGGCCTGACCGTCTATGCCGTCGGCCACCTGCTCGAGCTGGCCGCGCACTTCAGCGGCCAGGAGCGCCTGCGCCCCTATGAAGCCAATGGTCTGATGCGGGTAACGCCGCCCTATCCCGACCTGTCGGAAGTCCAGGGGCAGGCCGCCGCCAAGCGTGCGCTGCTGGTCGCCGCCGCCGGCGCGCACAACCTGTTGCTCAGCGGACCACCCGGCACCGGCAAGACTCTGCTCGCCAGCCGCCTGCCCGGCCTGATGCCACCACTGGATGAGGACGAGGCGCTGCAGGTGGCAGCGATCCATTCCGTCGCTGGGCGCGGGCCGCTGACCCACTGGCCGCAACGCCCATTCCGCCAGCCCCACCACACCGCTTCCGCACCCGCTCTGGTCGGTGGCGGCAGTCGCCCGCAGCCGGGAGAAATCACCCTGGCCCATGAAGGGGTCCTGTTCCTCGATGAGCTGCCGGAGTTCGATCGCAAGGTATTGGAGGTGCTGCGCGAGCCGCTGGAAGGTGGCGAAATCGTCATCGCCCGGGCCAACGGCCGCGTACGTTTCCCGGCGCGTTTCCAACTGGTGGCGGCGATGAACCCCTGCCCCTGCGGCTATCTTGGCGACCCGAGCGGCCGTTGCCGCTGCTCGCAGGAACAGGTCCAGCGCTATCGCGCCAAGCTCTCCGGGCCGCTGCTGGACCGCATAGACCTGCACCTCACCGTCAGCCGGGAAAGCACCAGCCTCGCCCCCAGTGGGCCGAGTACCAGCAGCGCCGAACTCGCCGTCCAGGTCGCCGCCGCCCGCCACCGCCAGCTCACCCGCCAGGGTTGCGCCAACGCCTTTCTGACGTTGAAGAAGATGCACCAATATTGTGCATTGAGCCCGGAAGACCAGGCCTGGCTGGAGAAGGCCGGCGAGCGCCTGAACCTGTCACTGCGGGCCCTGCACCGGATTCTCAAGGTCGCCCGCACCCTCGCCGACCTGCAGCAGGTCGACAATATCGCCCGCCCGCATCTGGCCGAAGCGCTGCAATACCGCGCGGGGCATTAGCGGGGGCGATCGAGCGCAACCGCCAGGAGGTTCAGCTCGACCGTCGCGCCCTTCGGCAACTGGTAGACGCCGACCGAAGTGCGCGTGTGCACGCCGGCCGCACCCAGCACCTCATACAGCACCGCCGAAGCGCCATCGGCCACCTCGCTAAGCTGAGTGAAGTGCTCGGCGCACTGCACGAACACATTGAGCTGCAGCACCTTGCGCACACGGTCGAGGTCGCCCAGCGCCTGCTGCAGCAACGCCAGCGCCCGCATCACGCAGACCTTCGCGGCGAGCTGGGCCTCGACCAACGAGACCTCGCTGCCCGCCCGGCCGCGTACGACGATCTCATCGCCCACTCGAGGAATCTGCCCACTGAGGTGCACCTCGTTCCCCTCAATGAGGAAGGGCACGTAGTTACCGCCGAGCTTCATTTCACCGCTGAAGTCGTAGCCGAGTTCGGCGGCGACCCGCTCAAACGCGGTAGCGCGCGTCTCGCTCATTAAGCATTCCCTGTTGAGCCGTTTTATCAGCAGCGCCAGAACGGCCGCATCGCTTCCAGTTTCGCCTGCTCGCGACTGATGCCGATGTCGCGCAGTTGCTCGTCGCTCAACTCCAGTAATTGCTTGCGAGTGCGCACTCGACGCCAGAACTGCTGCCAGCGGTTTTCACCGGGAACACGCAGATCGATGCGCGCGCCGGGGATATCCAGTAGTTCCTGTTGATAAAGGGTCAGCCGCACATCACTCAGGCCGCTCATGTCGTCGCTCCTCCAGTCGGGTATTCCAGACGTGTGACTAGCGTGATGAATCGGCGGAAATCATTACAGATTCAACTCGGTAAAGTTTTTTCCATACAGACTCGAGCGAAATCCTTCTGAATGGCGTATTTTTTCCTAATCTGTACTGCATTCCGCCGAGAGATTCCGGCACCGGAGATCTGTCATGAAACGCTACGCGCAGCTGGCCGCCACACTCGGCGAACGCATCGAGCAGGGCCTGTATCGTCCCGGTGACCGCCTGCCTTCGGTACGAGCGCTGAGCGAGGAGCACGGCGTCAGCATCAGCACCGTGCAGCAGGCTTACCGCGTACTGGAGGATTCCGGGCTGGTGGAGCCCAGACCAAAATCCGGCTACTTCGTGCCCGAACGCCGCGAGCTGCCGCCGATGCCGGCGATGACCCGCCCGGCGCAGCGGCCGGTGGATGTCTCGCAGTGGGACCAGGTGCTGGAACAGGTCCGCCGCGCGCCGGGCGGCGATTTCGTCCAGCTCGGGCGCGGCACGCCGGATATCGCCAGCCCGTCGCTCAAGCCGCTGCAGCGGGCGATGGTGCACGCCGCGCGCCGCACCGACCTGCAGAGCCTCGGCTACGAAGGCATCCAGGGTTCGCTGCCGCTGCGCGAGCAGATCGCCCGGCTGATGCTGGATTCCGGCTGCCAGGTGCCGCCCAGCGAGATCGTCATCACCACCGGCTGCCAGGAGGCGCTGGCGATCACCCTGCGCGCCATCTGCGAGCCGGGTGACATCATCGCCATCGACTCACCGAGCTTCCACGGCGCCATGCAGGCGCTAAAAGCTTACGGCCTCAAAGCGCTGGAAATCCCCACCGATCCCACCAACGGTATCAGCCTGGAAGCGCTGGAGCTGGCCATGGAGCAGTGGCCGGTGAAGCTCATCCTGCTCACCCCCAACTGCAACAACCCACTGGGCTACATCATGCCCGACGCCCGCAAGCGCGCCCTGCTCACGCTGGCGGCGCGCTACGACGTGCCAATCCTCGAAGACGACGTCTACGGCGAACTGGCCTACGCCTTCCCGCGCCCGCGCAGCATCAAGTCTTTCGACACCGACGACCGCGTGCTGCTGGCCAGCTCCTTCTCCAAGACCGTGGCGCCCGGCCTGCGCACCGGCTGGGTGGTGCCGGGGCGCTACCTGGACCGCATCCTCCACTTCAAGTACATCGCCAGCGGCACCTGCGCGCCGCAACCGCAGATGGCCCTGGCCGAGTTCATCGGCGGCGGCCACTACGAGCCGCACATCCGCCGCATGCGCGCGCAGTACCAGCGCCACCGCGACCTGATGACCGAGTGGGTCGGCCAGTCCTTCCCCGCCGGCAGCCTCGTCAGTCGACCGCGCGGTGGCTTCATGCTCTGGGTCGAGTTGCACCCGCAATTCGACAGCGTTCGGCTGAACCAGGAGTTGCGGCGGGACAATGTGCAGGTAGCGGCGGGCAACATCTTTTCCGCCTCGGGCAAGTACCGCAACTGCATCCGCATGAACTACTCGAACCGCGATCTGGCGGTGATCGAGGACGCCGTGCGCAAGGTCGGCGCCTGCGCCCGGAGGCTGACCGCCGAGCTGCGCGAGCAGCAGGCCGAGCCGCTGCCGGCCTGAGGCGAAACATTTATCCACAGCCCGGCGCTGCCCCGTGGCCGCGCCCTGCTGTACCTTGGTTTCCTTTTGCCAGGCACCCGCTTTGACCAGTCTCACCCTCGGCCCGCTGGCCCTTCCCCTGCCCCACGTGCTGCTCTACCTCGGCTTCTTCGGCGCCCTGCTGGCCGGCTGGCTGGCCGGGCGCAAGCGCGGTGCCAACCCCGAAGGCGCGCTGTTCGCCATGCTCATCAGTGGCCTGCTGGTGGCGCGGCTGACCTTCGTCGCGCGCTATTTCGAGCAGTACGCGGCGACGCCACTGAGCATCGTGGATATCCGCGATGGCGGCTTTCTCGCCCTGCCGGGAGTGATCGCCGCCGCATTGATCGGCGCGCTGCTGGCCTGGAAGCGGACAGAGCTGCGCCGCCCGCTGGCCGTCGCGGCCGTGGTCGGTGTGTGCCTGTGGGGTGGCGGCAAGGCCGTGACCTCGGCGCTGGACCGCAGCCAGCAGATTCCCGAACTCACGGTGATGGACCTGCGCGGTGCCGCCGTGGACCTGCGCGCGCTGGATGGCCGGCCCATGGTGGTGAACCTCTGGGCGACCTGGTGCCCGCCGTGTCGACGCGAGATGCCGGTGCTGGAGGCCGCCCAGCAGCAGCGCAGCGATGTGCGCTTCCTGCTGGTCAACCAGGGCGAGAACGCCGAAGCCGTGCAGCGCTTCCTGCGCGACCAGGGCCTGAGCGAAGCGGCGGTGCTGCTCGACAGCGGCAACCGTCTCGGCCAGGCCACCGGCTCCTACGGCATGCCCACCACGCTGTTCTACGACGCCCAGGGGCGGCTGAAGCACAGCCAGATGGGCGAGCTGTCCGCCGCGAGCCTGGAGTACGGGCTGGGCCAGCTCAAGGACTGACCCGCCCGGCGCTTCAGCGGAAGCGCCCGACCTCGTCGCGCAGGCCGGCGGCCAGGCTGTCCAGCTCGCGCACGGTCTGCGCCAGATCGGCCACCACCTGACGCTGCTCGCTGTTGGCCTGGGCGATGCCCTGCAGGTTGCTGCTGAGCAGGGTCGCGGTGCGGCTCTGCTCCTGGGTCGCGGTGGTGATGGCGGCGAACTGCTCGCCGGCCGCGCTGCTCTGCTGGGAGATTTCCGCCAGTGCCGCGGCGACCTTCTCGTTCAATGCCAGCCCGTGCTGCATCAGCTGGCTGCCCTGCTCGATGGTCTCGGTGGCGCTACCGGTGTCCTGCTGGATGGCGCCGATCATCTGCGAGATTTCCGTGGTGGCGGCCTGGGTGCGCGCCGCCAGGCTGCGCACTTCATCGGCGACCACGGCAAAACCGCGGCCCTGCTCGCCGGCACGGGCGGCCTCAATGGCGGCGTTGAGCGCCAGCAGGTTGGTCTGCTCGGCAATCGAGGTGATCACCCCGACGATGCTGCCGATCTCCTGGGAACGCGTGCCGAGGCGGTTCACCCGCTCCACGGTCTGCTGCAACGCGCCGGCGATCTGCGCCAGCGCGGCGGAGGCATCGTCCATGGAGTGCAAGCCGATGCGCGTCTGCTTGGTGTTCTCGCTGGCCATACGTTCGGTGCTGCGCATGTTGTCGGCGATGTCCATCGAGGTGGCGCTGAATTCTTCCACCGCGCCGGCCATGCTGTTGATTTCGCCGGACTGCTGCTCCATGCCGGCATACGCGCCGCTGGACAGGCCCGACAGCGAACGCGAGCAATGCCCCACTTCCTCAGCCGCGCCGCGCACCCGCGAGACCATGCTGGAGAGTGCCTCGCCCATCTGGTTGAAGCTGCGCGCCAGGTCGCCGATCTCGTCACGGCTGGCAACCGACAGGCGCGCGCCCAGATCGCCGGCGCCCAGCGCATGGGCCTGGCGCACCAGATCGCCCAGCGGGCGCAGGCGGCACTGCAGCAGCCAGGTGGTGGCGATCACCGCCAGCAGCATGGCGATCAGGCTGCCCATGGCCAACTGGCCACCGACGCGCCAGGTCACCGCGCGGATCTCATCCTTGGGCATGTTCGCGACGACGGTCCAGGGGCCGCCGGCGAAGGGCTGCGCCACGCTGTAGAAATCATCCTGACCGTCGCTCCAGAAGCGGCCTCGGCCCGGGCTGTCCAGCAGGCCGACAAGGCTGTTGGCGGCGCGCTCGGGGTTGCGCGCGCCGGCCGGCGGCACCAGCCAGTGGTGCTGTTCGTCCAGCAGCGCCAGCGATCCGCCCTGACCGAGGCGGAAACGGCCGAGGTTGTCGAACTGGCGCTTCTGCGCGTCGGTGTAGTCGAAGCCGACGAACAGCACGGCGATCACCCGCCCGCTGCCATCGCGCACCGGGGTGTACTGGGTCATGTAGAAGCGATCGAACAGCAGCGCGCGGCCGACGTAGCTCTCGCCACGCATCAGCAGCGGGTAGGCCGGGCTGTTGTGGTCGAGCACGGTGCCCATGGCGCGGCTGCCGTCCTGCTTCATCAGCGAGGTGGTGATGCGCACGAAATCATCGCCATCGCGCACGAACACGGTGGCGACGCCGGCGGTGAGCTGGCGGAATTCGTCGACCAGGGTGAAGTCGCCGTTCAGGCGAGTGTCGCCCAGGTACAGCGCCGGGGCTTGCAGTGCGGCGACCGGCACGCGCTCATCAAGGCGTGCTTTCAGGCCGGCGGCGAAGCGCTTCTCGAACAGGTCGGCGAGGCGCTGGGTGCTCTCGCGCAGGGTGCCGTGGAAGGTTTCCAGCTGGTCCGCCAGCAGGCGCGCTTCGCTGGCGAGGTGTTCTTCGCGGGTAGTCAGGGTAGCGCTGTCTAGCGAGCGCAGGGCAAACAGCGTGCTGCCGCTGATCAACAGGATCAGGAGCACGGCCAGGGCCATCGCCAACTGGAGGGCGATACGGGATCGGGGCTGGTTCATTTTTCTGGTTCTGCACGCAACGGCGGGCCGTCGCCCGTGGTTCGAGGAGCGGCCTGCTTCGGTTCGAGGGGAGTGCCGGCGTGGCTCGCCGGTCTGCACAGGCTATCGGCGGGGCGGGAGAATACTTGAGTCATTCACCCGGATTTGGCTTGGGGCGGGGGCTCCAGTCCGGGCAACGGCGCTCCTACAGTGTGAATCCGGAGTCAGTCCGCAGGATGGCGCAGGGCCGTAGGGCACAGAACCCGGAACGGGTTATCCGCCGATAGCATCTCGGCGGATAACGCTGGCGCGTTAAGCGCCCTACCAGAGCGCCCGCGCTCCTATGCAAGCGCTACGCGCCTACTGGATCTCTTCGGGCGTGACGATCACCCAGTTCTTGTCGGCGGTGACCGGCTGGCCGAGCTTGGCCTGGGCTTCGGCATTCTTCTTGATCATGCCATTGAGCTGGTCCATGTACTTGGCCTTGCGGTTGATCCACAGGTGCACGCCATTCTCGGCGGTGCCGTTGAACAGCATGTAGCCATCGCTGCTGGGGGTGTCGCCGCCGACCAGGATGGGCTTCTTCCACTGGTCGATGTAGGTGAGGATCGCCGCCTGCTTGCCGGCCATCCAGGTCGCCGGGGTCCACAGGTAGGGGGTGATCTCCAGGTCCTGGTTGGCCTTGGGATCGTACTTGCCTTCGCTGATCTGCTTGCGCGCGGTGGTCAGCGCACCGCTCTGGCGGTCCTTGAGCAGGGTGGTGACGCCGATGACGTTCTCGGGCTTCACGTTGTAGCCGTACTTGGGATCGCTGGCGACCATGCGCACCAGTTCCTCGTGGGCGGCAGTCATCACGTAGACCTCGATGCCGTTCTCCATCAGCTTGTTGTACAGCTCGGTCTGGCCGGTGAAGACCTTGGGCGGGTTGATCTCGATGGTCTTGACCACGTCGCCTTCGTAGTAGGTGCTGGGCACCGGCTTGCCATAGGCCATCAGTTCGTCGACGTAACCCTTGAGTTCCTTGAGGGTGAAGCCGGAGAACACCTGGGCGACCCAGGGGTAGCAGACCAGGTCGTCGACTTCGCAGAGGCGGTAGTAGTAGCTGTTGAGGCTTTCCTTGTGGCCGTTGACGTCCTTGAAGGGGATCAGCTTGAGCGAGGGGTCGAGCTTCTCGCGGGTCAGCACGCCTTTCATTTCGAGGAAGGGCAGCAGCGATTCCTCGAGGTCGTAGCGGTAGCTGGTGTTGTCCATGTCGAAGACCGCGAAGGCGCCCTTGTTGGCGTTGGCGGCAATCAGGGCATCGAGCTGCTTGGCGGCCGGCGCCGGCCAGTGTTTCAGTTCGGTGGCGGCGAAAGAGGTGCTGGCGAGGCCGGCCAGGATCAGGCCGGCAAGCAAGGTGCGCATGGGCTTCATGGAATTCCCCCGAGTGGTCTTGTGGGTATGGGGAAGGCCCATGGCGGGCCTTCACTGGACTAGTCCAGCAATGACCCTAGCAAAGCGCTGTTTCAGCTCTGCGACGGCAGCGACGTAAAGCGTCGCGAAGGCGGCAGGACATATCCATACGCGCCACGTGGCTTTGCTGGCGACGACGGCTGGTCTAGTTCACCGCGCGACGCAGGCGACCGGGGGCGTCGCCGTACGTTTCCTTGAACTTCTTGGTGAAGGACGCCTGGGACTGGTAGCCGACCTGGGCGGCAATGTCGGTGAGGCTCAGCTGCGAGCTGCTCAACAGGCGGTAGGCCAGTTCCATGCGCACTTTCGTCAGGAGCGCCCAGGGCGACAGCCCGGCCACCTGAGTGGACAGGCGCATGAAGGTGGCGCGGGACATGCTGGCGCGCTCGGCCAACATCTCGATGGTCCACTCGTGGGCGGGGTCGTCGAGCATCGCCTGCCAGGCGCGGCTCAGGCGCTTGTCGGTGAGCAGCGCCAGGGTGCCGCTGCTGGGCGCGTGCTCCTGCAGGTAGACGCGCAGGATCAGGGTGAACAACGCCGAGGACAGCGCATCGACCAGGAAGCGCGCGCCAGCCTGATTGCCATCTGCCTCGGCACGCAGGAGGCCGACCAGTGCGGCCAGTTGCTCGCTCAGTGCCGGCGCCTGGCTGGAGATGTTAAGGAACGCCGGCAGTGCGCCGATCAGCAGCGAGTCGCGCTGGTAGTGGAAGCTACCGCATAGGATATCCAGCGCCTCACCTTCGCCGCCGATGCGATGCACCGGCAGCAGGCCGTCCTGGCTGACCTGCGGGGGCACCGGGATGACCTTCGGCCCCTGGCTGCGCAACAGGTGCGCGCCTCCGCGGGGGAAGACCAGGACGTCGCCGGCTTTCAGCTGAAGGACTTGGCCGTCAGGCATTTCCGCCTGGCAACGCCCCGACAACAGGATGTGGTACTGCGCCACGCCGCCCGGCGCCTGTTCATGGTCTAGCGCCCAGTCGCCCTGGAGTTGGCAGCGCAGGTCGAGGCTGCCACGCAGGCCGGCGAGCTGGATCAGGCGGTCGATGGAGTTCATGGCATTCCGACTGAAGGCAGAGGCTGACAGATTATTCATTAGGACACTTCAATCGAGGTATTCCACCTGCGGTAGTTGCATGGCCTGCATCTCCGCCTGCAGGAAGTCGCGCAGCCGACGCAGCCGCTCCTGATGCCGGCGCGCACGGGGCCAGACCAGGTAGTAACTCTCGCCGCTGGCCACCGCGCTGGGCCAGGGCAGCGCCAGCCGGCCCTGGCTGGCGTCCTCGGCGACCATTACCAGGTCGCCGATGGAAACCCCGTAGCCGCGGGTCGCGGCGACGATGCCCAGCTCCAGTGTGTCGAACACCTGCCCACCCTTGAGCGAGACCTTTTCCCCGAGCCCCATGCGTTGCAGCCACCGCCGCCAGTCACGGCGGTCGGGCGTAGGGTGCAGCAGCTCGGCGTCGACCAGCCGCTCGGCGTCCCAGGGACCGTCCGCCAACAGCGCGGGCGCGCCGACCGGAATCAGCCATTCGGGGAACAGCAGGGTGGCTTCCCAATCCGGCGGGAAGTGCCCGGAGCTCAGCAGTACCGCGCAGTCGAAGGGCTCGTGGACAAAGTCCACGCGGTCCACGTCCATCCAGGCGCTGGTCAGCTGCACCTCGATATCGCTGTGCTGCATGCGGAACTTGCTCAGCCGCGCCAGCAGCCAGCGCATGGTCAGGGTCGAGGGCGCCTTCAGACGCAGCACGCCCTCCTCGGCGCGCAGGCTGGCGCACGCGCGCTCCAGGGCATCGAAGCCATCGCGTAGGCCGGGCAGCAGCATCCGCGCGGTTTCGGTCAACTCCAGCTGACGGCCCCGCCGCTGGAACAGGCGGCAGGCGAAGTGCTCCTCCAGGGTCTTGATGTGCCGGCTCACCGCGCTCTGGGTGATCGCCAGTTCCTCGGCGGCGCGGGTGAAGGACGCATGCCGGGCGGCCGCCTCGAAGGCGCGCAGGGCATAAAGGGGCGGCAACTGGCGGTTCATGGCGGGCTCCAAAGGGCTTTACTCATGAGTATGACTCATGGATGGCATCGCATTTTTCCTTTTGTGCCCGCCTCCACGGTGGCCGGAGAATGGGCGACTCCCTATCGATGCGGCGCCTGCCGCTTGCTGAGCCTGACTCATGAAACGCCTGTACCGTTACGAACTTGCCGCCATCCTTCGCCTCGCCGGCCCGCTGATCGCGGCGCAGCTGGCCTACGTCGCCATGGTGTTCACCGACACCGTGATGATGGGCAAGCTCGGCCGCGAGGCGCTGGCCGCTGGCGGGCTGGGCGCGTCGACCTATGCGCTGGTGTCGACCTTCTGCGTCGGTGTGGTAGCGGCCACCGGCAACCTGGTGGCGATCCGGCATGGCGCAAAGGATACACGCGGCGTGGTGGAAGCGACCCAGGCCGGCCTGTGGATCGGCGGCGCCCTGGCGCTGCTGGCGGGCCTGCTGCTGTGGAACCTCGGGCCAATCCTGATCGCCTTCGGCCAGGCGCCGGAAACGGTCGCGGGCACCATGAGTTTTCTGCACAGCATCGTCTTCGCCCTGCCCGGCTACATGGCTTTCATGGTGCTGCGCGGCTTCACCAGCGCCATCGAGCGGCCGGGTCCGGTCATGGCCATCAGCCTGATCGGCGCGCTGGCCAACTTCGCCCTCAACTATGCCTTCATCGAAGGCCTGTTCGGCCTACCGCGCCTGGGGCTGGCGGGGATCGGCATGGTCACCGCGGTGGTGATGAATGCGCTGCCGGTGATCTTCGCGCTGTACCTGCGCTGGCACCGCGCCTATGCGCCTTACCCGCTGCTGGCCGGGCTGTCGAAACCTGACTTCAAGGTGATCGGCGAATCCCTGCGCCTGGGTATTTCCATCGGCGGCACCTATGCGGTGGAGTCGGGGATGTTCACCGTGGCGACCCTGTGCATGGGCGTGATCGGCAGCACCGCGCTGGCGGCGCACCAGATCGCCATCCAGTCGGTATACGTGGCCTTCATGGTGCCGATGGGGATTTCCTACGCGGTGACCTTCCGTATCGGCCAGCACTACGGCGCCGGCCGGCTGGTCGAGGCGCGCCGCGCCGGGCGGCTGGGCATCGGCTTCGGCGCCAGCTGCATGTTCGCTTTCGCCGCGCTGTTCTGGCTCGCGCCGGAGCTGGTCATCGGCCTGTTCATCGACCACAACGACCCGGCCAACCGCGAAGTGGTGAAGCTGGCCGTCAGCCTGCTGGCCATCGCCGCGTGGTTCGAGCTGTTCGACGGCACCCAGTGCATCGCCATGGGCGCGATCCGTGGTCTGAAAGACGCGCGCACCACCTTCCTCGTCGGGCTGGCGGGCTACTGGCTGGTGGGCGTGCCGATGGCGCTGCTGCTGGCCTTCGCGCTGGGCTGGGGGCCGAGTGGCGTCTGGTGGGGATTGGCCTCCGGGCTGGCCTGCGCGGCCATCGGGCTGACACTGGCTTTCGAGGCGAAGACCTCCCGCCTGCTGCGCCCGCGTACGGCCGGCGTGGCGCTGGCCGTTAGCTGACCGAGTCCTGCATGCGCAGCGCGCGGTTGGCGCCGAACACCAGGAAGCGCGCCAGCTCGGCCAGCGGCAGCGGGCGGCTGATCCAGTAGCCCTGCACCTGGTCGCAACCGAACTGGCGCAGCTCGTCCTGCTGGGCGATGGTTTCGACGCCCTCGGCGACCACTTCCAGGTTCAGGTTGTGCGCCAGGTTGATCATGGCCTTCACCAGTTGCAGGTTTTCCGGGCGCTCGTGCATGTCGCCGACGAAGCTCTTGTCGATCTTCAGCAGGGTGATGGGCAGGCTGCTCAGGTGCACGAAAGACGAGAAGCCGGTGCCGAAATCGTCCAGCGAGAAACGCACGCCCAGGCGGCCCAGGGCCTGCATGGTCTGCTGGACCTGGTCGCTGCGGCGCATCACGGCGGTTTCGGTGAGTTCGAATTCCAGCCACTGGGCGTCGACGCCGCGCTCGCGGATCAGGCGCTCCAGGGTCGGCAGCAACTGGCTGTCCTGGAACTGGCGGAACGACAGGTTCACCGCCATATGCAGCGGCGGCAGGCCGCGCCCGCGCAGCCACTGCATGTCGCGCAGGGCGCGGGAGATGACCCAGTAGCCCAGCGGCACGATCAGCCCGCTTTCCTCGGCCAGCGGGACGAAGTCGCCCGGCGTCAGCAGGCCGCGCTCGGGATGGCGCCAGCGCACCAGCGCTTCGAGGCCGACGATTTGCCCGCTGTGCAGGTCCAGGCGCGGCTGGTAGTGCAGTTCCAGTTCATCGCGGCGCAGCGCCCGGCGCAGTTCGCTTTCCAGGTCGGCAAGGCTGCGGGCGCCGCGGTTGATGCGTTCGTCGAAGACGTGGAAGGTGCAGCCTTGGCGCGACTTGGCCTGCTGCATGGCAATGTGCGCGTGCCACAACAAAGGGTCGGCGGCTTCGCCGGCGCGGGCATGGGCCACACCGAGGCTGCAGCCCAACAACAGGCTTTCGCCCTCGACCCAGTAAGGTTCGCCCAGGGATTCGACGATCAGCTCGGCAATCTTCTCGACCCGCGCCGGGTCGCGGCGGGTGTCCAGCAGCAGGGCGAACTCGTCGCTACCCAGGCGGGCAATGTCGTCGCCGTTGTCCAGGTGCGCTTTCAAGCGCGCCACCACTTGCAGGATCAGGCGGTCGCCGGCCTGGTGGCCGAGGGCGTCGTTGACGTGGCGGAAGTTGTCCAGGTCCAGGTGGCCCAGCGCCAGGCCGCGCCCTTCGCTCTCGCTGAGACGGGCGGCCAGCAGGGTCTGGAAACCCTGGCGGTTGGCGATGCCGGTCAGCGGGTCCTGTTCGGCCAGGCTCTGCAGGGTGTTCTGCAGCGAGGTGCGTTCACGCACGTAACGCAGGGTGCGGCGCAGGACTTCGGCGCTGAGGGATTCGGCCACCAGGTAATCGGCGACGCCGACCGGCTCTTGCGCGGGTTCGCGCTCCAGCAGCAGGACCAGCGGCAGGTGGCATTGGTGGGCGGACGGCAATTTGCCGGGCGTGGCGAGCACCAGGCCGACCTGGTCTTCGTCGAACAGGCTGCTGGCGGCCTGCCACGACGGGGCCGTGATCAGCGAATAGCCCTGCCCCAACGCGGCCAGATGCCCGCGCAGTAGCTGGGCCCACTGCGGCGCTTCCGCCAGCAGGAGCAGGCGCGTTGGTTCGACCGACGCTGCCAAGTGACCCCCATGAATCTCAAGAAAGGGGAGAAACTCCAGGCACCATCCCTGCGCCCACTTCTCCCGGTTTTGAAGCGACGCCATCCGGACATCCCACGGATGTAAACGAAACTTCAGAGAAACTCTTAAGAGTTTTCTTCAAGTATTGCTGTCACAAGCCTAATACATGTACAGATTTATCCAAAACACATAAGTACGATCGTGTCACAGATCGCCGCTATTCCGAGCGGCACCCCGACGCCTGGCACGGCCTGCTAGAATACGCGCCCGCTCCACTACAGACCCCGCCTTTCATGTCCCGACTCAATCCCCGGCAGCAAGAGGCCGTGAACTACGTCGGCGGCCCGCTCCTGGTGCTGGCCGGCGCCGGCTCCGGCAAGACCAGCGTGATCACCCGCAAGATCGCCTACCTGGTCCAGCAGTGCGGCATCCGCGCCCAGTACATCGTCGCCGTGACCTTCACCAACAAGGCCGCCCGCGAGATGAAGGAGCGCGTCAGCACCCTGCTGCGCCCCGGCGAGGGCAAAGGCCTGACCGTCTCCACCTTCCACAACCTGGGCCTGAACATCATCCGCAAGGAACACGCGGCCCTGGGCTACAAGCCCGGCTTCTCGATCTTCGACGAGAGCGATGTGAAGGCGCTGATGACCGACATCATGCAGAAGGAATATTCCGGCGATGACGGTCTGGACGAGATCAAGGGCCTGATCGGCAGCTGGAAGAACGACCTGATCCTTCCGGAAGAGGCGCTGGAAAAAGCGCGCAATCCCAAGGAACAGACCGCTGCGATGGTCTACCTGCACTACCAGCGCACGCTCAAGGCGTACAACGCGGTGGACTTCGACGACCTTATCCTGCAGCCGGTGAAGCTGTTCCAGGAGCACCCGGAGATCCTCGACAAGTGGCGCAACCGCGTGCGCTACATGCTGGTGGACGAATACCAGGACACCAACGCCAGCCAGTACCTGCTGGTGAAAATGCTGGTGCAGCAGCGCGCGCACTTCACCGTGGTGGGCGACGACGACCAGTCGATCTACGCCTGGCGCGGCGCGCGCCCGGAAAACCTGATGCAGCTCAAGGAAGACTTCCCTTCGCTGAAGGTGGTGATGCTGGAGCAGAACTACCGCTCCACCAGCCGCATCCTCAAATGCGCCAACATCCTCATCGCCAACAACCCCCACGTGTTCGAGAAGCAGCTGTGGAGCGAGATGGGCGAAGGCGACCCGATCCGGGTGATCCGTTGCCGCAACGAGGAGTCCGAGGCAGAGCGGGTGGCGATGGAAATCCTCACCATCCACCTGAAGACGCAGCGGCCCTACAGCGAATTCGCCATCCTCTACCGGGGCAACTATCAGGCGAAGCTGATCGAGCTGAAACTTCAGCATCACCAGATTCCCTACCACCTGTCAGGCGGCACCAGCTTCTTCGGACGCCAGGAAGTGAAGGACCTGATGTCCTACTTCCGCCTGCTGGTGAACCCGGACGATGACAACGCCTTCCTCCGAGTGATCAACGTGCCGCGCCGCGAGATCGGCTCCACCACCCTGGAGAAGCTCGGCAACTACGCCACCGAGCGCGGCTGCTCGATGTTCAACGCCTCCGGCGAGCTGGGCCTGTCCGAACACCTGGACGCCCGCTATATCGAGCGCCTGCAGCGCTTCAAGCGCTTCATCGACAAGGTCCGCGAGCAGTGCGCCGGCAGCGATCCGATCGGTGCGCTGCGCAGCATGGTGATGGACATCGACTACGAGAACTGGCTGCGGCAGAACGCCTCCAGCGACAAGATCGCCGACTTCCGCATGGGCAACGTCTGGTTCCTCATCGAAGCGCTGAAGAACACCCTGGAGCGCGACGAAGAAGGCGACATGACCATCGAGCAGGCCATCGCCAAGCTGGTGCTGCGCGACATGCTCGAGCGCCAGCAGGAAGAGGAAGAAGGCGCCGACGGCGTGCAGATGATGACCCTGCACGCCTCCAAGGGCCTGGAATTCCCCTACGTGTTCATTCTCGGCGTGGAAGAGGAAATCCTCCCGCACCGCTCCAGCATCGAGGCCGACACCATCGAGGAAGAGCGGCGCCTGGCCTACGTGGGCATCACCCGGGCGAAGAAGAACCTGGCGATGACCTTTGCCGCCAAGCGCAAGCAGTACGGCGAGATCATCGACTGCTCGCCCAGCCGCTTCCTCGACGAACTGCCGCCGGAGGACCTGGTCTGGGAAGGCCAGGAAGACGCGCCGCAGGAGGTCAAGGTGGCCAAGGGCAACTCGGCGCTGGCGGATATCCGGGCGATGCTCAAGCGTTGAGCCTGACGGGCGTTACCTGTCGATTTCGTGCCGGGGCTCCCTCTCCCCCGCCCTCTCCCTAAAGGGAGAGGGAGTTGTCCGATGTTGCCGGTCAGCTCGGTGTTTTGCTTGAGGCCGAGCAGTCCCCTCTCCCTTCAGGGAGAGGGTTAGGGATAGGGCCAATCGCCAGTACAGATACCCGGCAGACAATCCCCACGCCTCCACCCATCGAAAAACTGTCCACTCGATCAGCAATTGCATTGGTCGGAACGTCGCGCAGAGGGGCTATGGCGTTGTAGAATTACGCGCTTCATCAGCGACAGTCGCTTTCGGAAGCACCCCCGTGAACACTCTCAAAGACAAAATCCGCAGCGAAGGCATCGTTCTTTCCGAACAGGTCCTCAAGGTAGACGCCTTCCTCAACCACCAGATCGACCCGGCGCTGATGAAGTTGATCGGCCATGAGTTCGCCGAACGCTTCAAAAACCAGGGCATCACCAAGATCGTCACCATCGAGGCATCGGGTATCGCTCCGGCGATCATGGCCGGCCTGGAACTGGGGATCCCGGTAATCTTCGCCCGCAAGTTCCAGTCGCTGACGCTGAAGAATGACCTGCTGATCTCCAAGGTCTTCTCCTTCACCAAGCAGACCGAAAGCACCATCGCCATCTCCGCCAAGCACCTGACCGCCGCCGACCACGTGCTGGTGGTGGACGACTTCCTCGCCAACGGCCATGCCGCCAAGGCGCTGATCGACCTGATCCAGCAGGCGGGCGCCAGCATCGCCGGCCTGGGCATCGTCATCGAGAAGTCCTTCCAGGAAGGCCGCGCCCTGCTGGAAAGCGAAGGCTACCGCGTGGAATCCCTGGCTCGCGTGAAGTCCCTGGCGGGCGGTCAGGTCCAGTTCCTCGAGGACTGATCCAGCGCGTTCCACGAAAAAGGCGGGCACCGACAGGGCCCGCCTTTTTCATGCCTGCACGAGGGATCCGGCATGTCCTGTAGGAGCGAGCTTGCTCGCGAAGCTCTTCTGGCCATAGAACGTGCCATGCGGTTCGCGAGCAAGCTCGCTCCTACCCCCCCTGCTCAGCGCTGGCCTTGAGGCCGGCCAGGACGAGGCGCTGATAGAGCTCCTCGCGCAACCCCTCCGGCTTCGCCAGCCCCATGCGCTCCAGGTGCGCGGGGAAAGCCTCCGGCTCCGGCGCATCCAGGGTCGCCTTGCCCAGTTCGAGAATCTCGCTCAGGCGCAGCTTGCTCTTCAGCCAGCCCAGCGCCCGCAGCAGGTCGCGCTCGTGATCGGTGAAATCGCAGCCCAGCGGGAATTCCGGCAGCAACTTGCGCAGCCCCCGGGTCGCCTCGCGCAGGCGCTCCGGGGTGTTGTGGCGGTAACGCGCGTCCAGCTCGAAATCCTTCGGCAGCTTGCCGGCCTCCTGGGCCTGGGCGATCAGCTCGTCCTGGAAGCGCGAATCGGCGATGGCCAGCAGCGCGGCGATGACCTCGGCGTCATTCCTGCCGCGCAGGTCGGCCACGCCGTACTCGGTCACCACCATGTCACGCAGATGCCGGGGGATGGTGGTGTGGCCGTAGTTCCAGACGATGTTGGAACTCAGCTCGCCCTCGGATTCGCGCCAGCTGCGCAGCATCAGGATCGAGCGCGCGCCCTCCAGTTCATGGGCCTGGGCGACGAAGTTGTACTGCCCGCCAACGCCGCTGAGCACCCGGCCGTCTTCCAGCTGGTCGGCCACGCCGGCGCCCAGCAGGGTGACGGTGAAGGCGCTGTTGATGAAGCGTGCATCGCGGCGCTGCGAGCGCTTGAGCTCCTCGTCGCGGTAGAGGTTGTTGACGAAGCCGATGCCGGTCATGCCGATTCCGGCCAGCTCCTCGCGGGGCATTTCGCGCAGGCGCTGGTAGAAAGCCTGCGGGCCGAGGAAGAAGCCGCCATGCAGCCAGACGCCCGGTTCGGTGGGCGAAGCGCCCGGCCGCGCCGCAACCCGCCTGCTCAGAACACCCGCCTCGGCCAACGCCAGCAGGCCGGGGACGAACATCTCGCTACAGCCATACAGCCCTTGTTCGAAGGGCGTGAGACCGCCGTCGCGCTCGATCAGCCCGGCGTGGCGGGCAGTGGAATCGAGGCTGTCGAGCAGCGCACGGTACCCGTCGTTGTCGCGCTGGCGGGTGAGCAGCGCCGAGGTGAGGGCGTCGCCCATGGAGCCGATGCCGATCTGCAAAGTGCCGCCGTCGCGTACCAGGGCGCTGGCGTGCAGACCGATGCAATGGTCCTGCAGGCCCACCGGCAGGTTGGGCGTGGAGAACAGCGTGCTGCTGTCGCCCGGCGCATCCACCAGCAGGTCGAAGAAGTCTTCGTCCACCTCGGCGTCGCCAGGCATGTAAGGCAGTTGGTCGTGGACGACGCCGATGGTGACGATGGTTTCCCCCGCCGCGCGGCGGCGCTGCAGCATCGGCAGCAGGTCGAGGGTGATGTCCGGGTTGCAGGCCAGGCTGAGCTTGCCCGGCCGCGCCGGGTCTCGGGCCACCAACTGAGCAACGGCGTTGACGCCCTTGGCGTTGATGTCGCGCGCCACGTGGCTGTAGTTGCAGCTGATGTAATTCTGCTGCGCAGGGGCGCTGTCCAGCAGGCTGCCAGGCTGCAGGTAGAACTCCTCGACGCGGATGTTCTCGGGCAGGCTGCCGCTGCGCAGGTCGTGCAGGTAGTCCAGTTCGGGATAGTCCCCGTAGATGCGCTCGACGAAGGGTTCGAGGAAGCGCCGCTGCAGCTCGCCGCCGGCCTGCGGGCGACCCAGCGACAGTGCGGTGTAGAGCGTCAGCTGGCGGCGCGGGTTCTCGCGGATGTGCCGGTACAGCGCGTTGGCCAGTTGATTGGGCTTGCCCAGCCCAAGCGGCAGGCCTAGGCGGATATGCCCGTCCAGGCGTTGCAGCAGTTCTTCGACGGCAGTTTCGATCGAGCAGGATTGCACCGGGCGTCCCTCCTGGTTCGTTTCAACGACAGGAGTTTGGACCGGCTTTACGCAAAAGTTGCTCCCGCGACGCACCAGGTGACAAATCGCGGGCATGAAAAAGCCGCCCTTAGGCGGCTTTTCGCACAGGTCGGCTGTTACAGGCCGGACATGTGGTGAATCGCAGCTTTCAGCTCGTCGTCGGAGCA
The DNA here is from genome assembly GCF_014852585.1 of Pseudomonas sp. PDM18. Lineage (GTDB taxonomy): Bacteria > Pseudomonadota > Gammaproteobacteria > Pseudomonadales > Pseudomonadaceae > Pseudomonas. The sequence goes on from NZ_JACVBX010000008.1 coordinate 264,147, forward strand.
ATCAGCGCAAGTGCCCTTGGGCGGCATGGCGTTGATACCCGAGATGGCCTTGGCCAGCAGACCGTCAAGGCCGCCCTGCTCTTTCGCACGCTTGCCCCAGTCAGCCTTGTCGCCGACTTTCGGCGCGCCCAGCAGGCCGCTGCCGTGGCAGTTGGTGCAGACCTTGCCGACAATCTCTTCGCCCGAACGCGGGGCACCGCCACCACCGGCAGCTGCTACGGCGCCAACGCCTTCGCATTCCTTGCCCTGGACGCAGACTTTGCCGACAGGTTCGAGACGCTTGGCAATGGCGTCATCGTTGGTCGCGGCCTGAACGCTCACTGCCCACAGGGCCAGTACGGCAGCTTGGGCTGCCAGGATTTTTCTAATCAGGTTCACCCTTTCACCCTCATCGTGGCTTATCACGCCCGGTCGCGGTGCAGTCACAGTCTCGGGCCGCGCGAGCGGGCGCAAGTATAACGGCAAAGCCGGGAAGCTCGAAACAATTGCGCCACCTAGCCGGCGTTTGCGGCATTAGGTCGCAGCTGGTCTGGCCGGTCCTACCGGCTGTTCAAAAATTTGCCGGTGTGGTCGCGCTGATCAGCCGCGCCGGGGCTTCGAACGGGTTGCGGAAGCGGTGCGGCTTGGTGCTGTCGAAATAGTAGCTGTCGCCGCATTCGAGGACGAAGGTCTCGTCGCCGACGGTCAGTTCCAGGCGGCCTTCGACCAGTACGCCGGTCTCTTCGCCTTCATGGGCGTACATGTCGTCACCGGTGTCGGAGCCCGGCGGGTAGGTCTCGTCGAGCAGGGTGATGGCGCGGCTGGGGTAGTCCTTGCCGATCAGCTTCATGATGATCGAGCCGCTGGACAGGTCGCTGAGTTCGTCTGCCTTGTAGACCACCGGAGTGTTGCTGCTCTGTTCCAGGTCCAGGGAGAAGAACTCCACGAGGGACATCGGAATACCACCCAGCACTTTCTTCAGCGAGCTGATGGAGGGGCTGACGCTGTTTTTCTCGATCATCGAGATTGTGCTGTTGGTCACACCCGCCCGTTTGGCGAGTTCGCGCTGGGACAAACCTTTGACTTTACGGATGGCTTGCAGACGAGCACCGACGTCCAAGGGTGGGGTCCTCCTTATTCTTGTGATCAGGCAGGCTCTGAAAGGCAGAACCCGCAACGGCTTGAGCCGAGCGGGTTCCAAGTGCCACGTATCATGGCAACACCGTTCAGTATTTACAACAGATCGCCCGTCGATCCTGCGCAAACTTTACGGGCGGTATCCGTCACTCGCCCGAGTAGACCCGCGGGACCCGCTTGAGGTTGCAGAACAGCTGATAGGGGATGCTGCCGCACAGGGCGGCGAGCTGGCTGGCGGGGACGTGGGGGCCCCAGAGCTCGACGCGGCTGCCCAGCCCGGCCTGCGGCAGGTCGGTCAGGTCCACGGTGAGCATGTCCATGGAAACGCGGCCGATGATGCGGCTTGGCTTGCCGTCGATGAATACCGGCGTGCCGTCCGGCGCGTGGCGCGGATAGCCGTCAGCATAACCCATGGCAACCACGCCGACGCGCACCGGGCGGTCGGTGACGAAGCGTGCGCCGTAGCCCACCGGCTCGCCGGCCGGCAATTCGCGAATGCTGATGACCTGCGATTCCAGGGTCATCACCGGGCGCAGCTGGTCGGCCAGCGGGTGCGCCTGTTCGAAGGGGGTGGCGCCGTAGAGCATGATGCCGGGACGCACCCAGTCGCTGGGCGCTTCGGACCAGCCGAGGATGCCAGGGGAATTGCGCAGACTGATCTCATGGCCCTGGCCCGCGGCTTCGCGCACGGCCTGGAAGGCGGCGACCTGCTCCGCGGTGCGCGGGCAATGCAGCTCGTCGGCACGGGAGAAGTGGCTCATCAGCACGACCTTGGCCACGTGGGGCAGCGCCTTCAGGCGCGCCAGCGCGGCGGCGTAGTCCTGCGGGAAGAAACCGACGCGGTGCATGCCCGAGTCCATCTTCAGCCAGACCGTCAGCGGCTTGGGCGGGCGTGCGCGCTCGATGGCTTCCAGCTGCCAGGCCGAGTGCACCACGCACCAGAAGTCATGGGCGTCGATCAGTTCCAGTTCGCTGGTTTCGAAGAAGCCCTCGAGCAGCAGGATCGGTGCGCGGATGCCGGCCTCGCGCAGCTCCAGCGCTTCCTCGATGCAGGCCACGGCGAAGCCGTCGGCCTCGGCTTCCAGTGCTCGGGCACAGACCACCGCACCATGGCCGTAGGCGTCGGCCTTGACCACCGCCAACGCTCGGGCGCCGGTGACTTCACGGGCCAGGCGATAGTTGTGGCGCAGGGCGGCGAGGTCGATCAGGGCACGGGCGGGACGCATGGCGAGGCTCTCTTATGGTGGTGGAACAGAAACGACGGACGAAAAAAACCCGGCGCTCCGGCCGGGCCACGCAAAACGATCAGGGCAGTGCGGCGACGATGGAGACCTCGACGAGGATCTCCGGGTAGCACAGCGCCGCCTGGACGGTGGCGCGCGCCGGGGCGCAGCCCTGCGGGACCCACTGGTCCCAGACGCCGTTCATGCCGGCGAAGTCGGCGGCGACGTCTTTAAGGTAAATGGTTGCCGAGAGAATCCGCGACTTGTCAGTACCGGCTTCTTCGAGCAGGCGCTCGACGCTGGCAAGGACTTCGCGGGTCTGTTGCTCGACGCCGGCGGAGAGGTCGTCTGCCACCTGGCCGGCGAGGTAGACCGTGCCGTTGTGGACGACGACCTGGCTCATCCGCTGGTTAGTGTGCAGGCGCAGGATGGCCATCATGGACCTCCGAGGCAGAGCCGTAGCGGGAGATATCCAGACCTTCGGTGCTGATCTGCGGGCGCTTCTTCGCCATCAGGTCGGCGAGGTAGCGTCCCGAGCCGCAAGCCATGGTCCAGCCCAGGGTGCCGTGGCCGGTGTTGAGGAACAGGTTGCGGTAGCGGGTGGCGCCGACAATCGGGGTACCGTCCGGGGTGGCCGGGCGCAGGCCAGTCCAGAACTCTGCCTGGCTGACGTCGCCGCCTTCCGGATAGAGATCGGTGGTGATCATTTCCAGGGTGGCGCGGCGACGCGGGTTCAGCGACAGGTCGAAGCCGGCGATTTCCGCCATGCCGCCGACACGGATGCGCTGGTCGAAACGGGTGATCGCGACCTTGTAGGTCTCGTCGAGGATGGTCGAGGTCGGCGCCATGTCCGGGTTGGTGATCGGCACGGTCAGCGAGTAACCCTTGAGCGGGTAGACCGGGGCGTCGATGCCCAGCGGCTTGAGCATCTGCGGCGAGTAGCTGCCCAGCGCCAGCACGTAGCGGTCGGCGGTGACCAGTTGGCCATCGACCCAGACGCCGTTGATGCGGTCGCCGGCGAAGTCCAGGCGCTGGATGTCCTGGCCGAAGCGGAACTCCACGCCCAGGGCCTTGGCCATCTCGGCCAGCTTGGTGGTGAACATCTGGCAGTCGCCGGTCTGGTCGTTGGGCAGGCGCAGGGCGCCGACCAGCTTGTCGGCCACCTTGGCCAGGGCCGGCTCGACGCGGGCGATGCCGGCGCGATCCAGCACTTCATAGGGGACGCCGGTGCTTTCCAGGACGGCGATGTCCTTGGCAGCGGAGTCCAGTTGGGCCTGGGTGCGGAACAGTTGGGTGGTACCCAGGGAGCGGCCTTCGTAGGTGATGCCGGTCTCCGCACGCAGTTCGTCGAGGCAGTCGCGGCTGTACTCGGACAGGCGCACCATGCGCTCCTTGTTCACCGCGTAGCTCTTGGCATTGCAGTTGCGCAGCATCTGCCACATCCAGGTGTACTGGCTGGGGTCGCCGGTCAGCTTGATGGCCAGGGGCGCGTGGGTCTGCATCAGCCATTTCATGGCCTTGAGCGGGATGCCTGGGGCAGCCCAGGGCGAGGCGTAGCCAGGGGACACCTGGCCGGCGTTGGCGAAGCTGGTTTCAAGAGCCGGGCCGGGCTGGCGGTCGACGACGACCACTTCGAAGCCGGCACGGGCGAGATAGTAAGCACTGGCGGTACCGATCACACCGCTGCCAAGCACCAGAACGCGCATCTTTGCCTCCTACGTCGCGCCGGGGGCGCGGACGTTTCTTATTCTGAACGTAGATGCGCGCAGTATAGGAAGTCGGGCTCAGCGATATTCACTGAATGCGATACGTGTTTTGACGAAAATTCCTGGCGAAAGTCGCTTTCGCGGAGGGACATCCACCAGGATCAACGCATTTTTACCCGAGACCGGATGGTCGAGTATCTGGCGAAAATTTCACCAGACCCAGAGGAAATAGCGAACAGAAGGAGATTGGCCAGAACTTCTCGCGCCGGAGCATTTCCCGACGGGAATTACCTGCTTCCGCCGCAACACCCCGGACTCACCGCCGGCAGCGGCGGCGAGCAGGGAAATCCCCTTGGCGTGCTTACTTACGCACCCACTGGCCGTTGACCTGTACGTACTGTCCCGAAGGCGTGCGCTCGATGGCCTTCTTGCCGGCCAGGGCTTCCACGTCCTTGAGGGTGGCGCCACTCTGGCTGGCGACCTTCTGGTACTCGGCGCGGCGCGCGGCGTTGATCTGCGCGGCGACATCCGCGGCGTCGCCGCTGTTCTTCACGACACCCAGGTAACCGTCGGGCTGCTCGCCGACCAGCCCCTGGGACTTGGCGCCGCCCAGCGCGGACATCGCCTGCTCCAGGCTCATGGCCATGACCGGCAGGCTCAGGCAGAGGGCGACCAGCGCGACGCCCAGTTTGCGGTGCAATCTCATGCAAAGGCTCCTTCTCAAAACAGGCCGCTGTTCTCGTTGATGATGCCGTCGAGCGCCTTGTCGACCTTGATATAGATCTCGTGCTCGATCTTCACGTTGAGGTTGATGTTGATCGGCTCCTTGGGCGCTGCCAGCTGCACGGTGGGCGTGCAGCCCTGGGCAAGGCCGGCCAGGAGCAGTAGGGCGAATAGGGCGCGGAGGCGCATTTCAGGTTCTCCTTGCGGTCATGGCGCGGCGGCCGGGTCGTTGCGCAGGCGGTCCTGCACGCGCTTGCGGATGGTGTCGCTGACCCGGTCGCTCAGTTGCAGGCTGGTGAGCAGCTTGGGCACGTTCTCCTCCAGATTGACGTTGAGGTTGATCGGCCGGCCCTGCTCCAGCTCGGGATTGCTCCCGCTCAGGCTCAGGGCAAGGAGCAGCTTGCCGGATTCATCATAATCCACGCGGCTGCTGAGCTTGTCGTAGCGGAAATCGTCGATGGCGGTGGCCACCAGTTGCATGGCCGGGTTGCTCTGGCCCAGCGACTGGATCTTCGGCGAACGGAACTGCAGCACGCCGGGTTGCCGCGCGGCCACTTCGCCATTGCGGATCACCAGCTTGCCCTCGTGCAGGCCCAGCGGCAGGTTGCCATCGATGATGCCGTTGCCGGAAAGGCCCTCCGCCGGATACGCCGCGAGGATCGCCTCCAGGGCCAGCCCCTCCAGCTTCAGGGTAAGACCCTGCCCCAGCGCAGAAAGATCCACGGCCCCCGCCGGCAGCCAGGCGCGGCCCTTGAACAGCCCCAGCTCCGCCTGCCGCCAGTCGACCCGGCCCGCCAGCGGCGCCGCCAGCGAGGCCTTGTAATTACCCTGCAGGGACAGTGGGCCGAGGGTGACACCGGGGTTCAGCGTGGCGACTTTTACCTGCGGCAGTTGCAACTGCATCTGCGAGCCCTTCAGGGCGAACTTCGCCTGCAGGTCGAGGCCTTGCACCTCGCTGCGATCGTAGACACCCTCCAGCCCGCTGCCACGCAGGTTCAGGTCGAGGCTCTGCGCAGCGGCGCCCGGCGGCAGGCGCCAGTTCAGGTCGAAGCTCGCCTTGCCATTGTTCAGGCTGAGCAGGCCCGGCCAGTCGCCGAGGGACTTTTCCAGCGGGTTGCCGGTGCGCAGGAAGAACTCCGGCTGCCGCGCGACCAGAGCAACACCCTGCTGCGCCGAGTGGCTCAGCTCGACCTCCGCATTCAGGCCACCGCTGTTGAGCAGCCGGCCCTTGAACTGCTGGGCTTCGAGGCTCGTCGCCAGTGTGCCCATGGCATTCCAGGACAGCGGTTTGACGTGGGGTTGGCGCAACTCGCCCACGGTCAGTTTCAGCGGGGCGTTGAGTTGCAGGGTGGCCGGCGTGTCCCCAGCGTACCCCAGACTCAGCGTGCCCTTGCCCAGCGTGGCGGCAAGCTTGTTGGCCTTGAGTGACTGCGGGCCGGTCAGCATTCCGACCAGCAATTGCGCGCTATCGGCCAGGTTGAAACTCGCCGACTGCTGATCGACCCGGCCGTCGAAATTCAGGTCGACGCGGCTGTTGTCGCCGCGCAGGCCGGCCAACTCCAGGTGCGGGACATTCCCTTCCAGCCGGGAATCACTCAGTTGCAGCGCCAGCGGGGTCGCCTCCAACAGGGCCGCGCGGGAGCGCAGACGCAGGTCGGCGGCACCCACCGCGCGCAGGTCGGCGCGCACGCTGCCGACTTCCTCTTCTACGCCGGGCTCCAGGTGCAGGGTCAGGCGTGCCGGGCGCAGGCCGACCGGCAGCGCCTGCAGCCAGTCGCCGTAGAGATCGGACAGGCGCAGGTCACCGCTGACCACCGAAGGGCGCCAGCCGCGATCAGTCGCGCTGGCGATCAGCCGCAGGTCACCTTGCAGGTTGCCCGCGCCCGGCAGTGGCCAAGGTTGCGGCAGCTGCAGGGACAGATCGATGCTGCCGCGCCCGTCGCGCAGGCCCGGCCAGTCAGGCCAGGCGGCGCTGCCGGTCAGATGAGTGTCCCAGCTCAGGCGCAGGCGCCCGGCCTCGGGTATCGGCAGTGGCAGGTTCGGTGTCGGCAACCACATGCCCAGCCAGTTGCGCACCGCCTGCACCGGCGGTACGGCGGGGCTGGCAATGCTGCCGCTGAGCTGGCGGCTGGCGGGCGCCCAGCTGGAATCCAGGGAAAGCAGCGGCTCGTTGTCCAGGTAGCTGTCCAAGTGCAGGCGCCATTGGCCATCGCCGGGTTGCAGCAAGCCATTGAACGCCAGTTGCTGACCGCCCTGGCGCAGCTCGCCGCCCAGCGCCGCGGCGCCGCCCTGGATCTGCTGCCAGTGCGCGCTGCCATTGAGGGTACAGCGTTGCTCGCGGGCGCAGGGCAATTCGACGACGACACGCTCCAGCGCCAGTCGGCCGGGCAGCAGCGCCAGCCAGCGATTGAGCTGGGCGATGTCCGGCAGCCCGGTTTCATCCTCCAGCGCGTCCTGGCCCGGCCACTGGCGGACGTCGATGCTGCCGGCAGCCAATTCCCTTAGCCGCCAGCGCCCGTCTTCATGTTCGGGCCAACCGATGCGCAGATCCTGCAACTGGGTTGCCAGGCGCGAGCCATTCTGAGTTTGTCGCTGGAGAGCCAAGCGCTGCAGCGTCAGGCCGTCGCGGGAAATGCCCAGGCCCCGCCATTGCTCGACGTTGACCCCGGCACTCGCCAGCAGGCGCGGAACCGCCAGCCACGCCGCGCCGACCGCCATTGCCAGGAGCAGCAACAGCAGCAGGAGAACGGTGCGCGGGCGGGGAAGCGACATGCGATAGCCTCTGCGAAAAAGGACCGACTTCGACCCAAAAGTCCGAAGCGTTGGCCTACAGGCTGGCCGTCCGGCGCGGGAAGTTCAAGGGATACCAGTGATATTCCCTGCACAACCGACTATATTGCCGACATTCCCCCAAAGCTCATTGCTCGACTTCAGAGTCCCTCCCATGAGAACCCAGCATCAAAGCCGCCGCGAACTGGACAAGATCGACCGCAACATCCTGCGCATCCTGCAGGAGGAAGGTCGCATCTCCTTCACTGAACTGGGCGAGCGCGTCGGCCTCTCCACCACGCCGTGCACCGAGCGCGTACGCCGGCTGGAGCGCGAGGGGATCATCATGGGCTACAACGCCCGGCTGAACCCGCAGTACCTCAAGGCCAGCCTGCTGGTGTTCGTCGAGATCAGCCTGGACTACAAGTCCGGCGACACCTTCGAGGACTTCCGCCGCTCGGTGCTCAAGCTGCCCCACGTGCTGGAGTGCCACCTGGTGTCGGGCCACTTCGACTACCTGGTGAAGGCGCGCATCTCGGAGATGGCCTCCTACCGCAAGCTGCTGGGCGACATCCTGCTCAAGCTGCCCCACGTGCGCGAATCCAAGAGCTACATCGTGATGGAAGAGGTGAAGGAAAGCCTCACCCTGCCCATTCCTGACTGAATAGCAGGCTGATTCCCCGCCGTTCGCGGCAAGCTCAACAGATTTATTTACGACTTCCCGGCGTTTTTTCCCGTGCGGCTATTGGCTGCGAGGGAAGTCGGCGTTTATCCTGCGTAAAATTTTAACAACACAAAAATCAGGATATCGCACATGAACGCCCGCGTTCACCAGCCGGTGCACACCGATCGTCACGCCCCGTCCTACTACGCCGCGAGCGTCAATCGCCGCCTCGAAGTACCGCCCCTGGCTGACGAGGAAAAGGCCGACGTGTGCGTCATCGGCGGTGGCTTCTCCGGGCTGAACACGGCGATCGAACTGGCCGAGCGCGGGCTCTCGGTGATCCTGCTGGAAGCCCACCAGATCGGCTGGGGTGCCAGCGGCCGCAACGGCGGCCAACTGATCCGCGGCGTCGGCCACGGCCTGGAGCAGTTCGAGCCGGTGGTAGGCGCCGATGGCGTGCACGCCCTGAAGCTGATGGGACTGGAGGCAGTGGAGATCGTCCGCCAGCGCGTCGAAAAATACGCCATCGACTGCGACCTGACCTGGGGCTACTGCGACCTGGCCAACAAGCCCTCGGACGTCGAAGGCTTCCAGGAAGATTTCGACGAACTGAAAAGCCTCGGCTACCGCCACGAACTGCGCATGGTCGCGAAAGAGGACATGCGCTCCATCGTCGGCTCCGAGCAGTACGTCGGCGGCATGGTGGACATGGGCTCGGGCCACCTGCACCCGCTCAACCTGGCCCTGGGCGAAGCCGCCGCGGCGCAGAGCCTGGGCGTGAAGCTGTTCGAGAACTCCGCTGTCACCGACATCGACTATGGCAGCGAAGTGCGCGTGCGCACCGCCCAGGGCAGCGTGCGCGCCAAGTCCCTGGTAATCGCCTGCAATGCCTACCAGAACGGCCTGAACCATTATCTCGACGGCAAGGTGCTGCCCGCCGGAAGCTACGTGATCGCCACCGAGCCGCTGTCCGCCGAGCAGGCCCACGCCCTGCTGCCGCAGAACATGGCGGTGTGCGACCAGCGCGTGGCTCTGGACTACTACCGGCTCTCCGCCGACAACCGCCTGCTGTTCGGCGGCGCCTGCCACTACTCCGGGCGCGACCCGGCGGATATCGCCGCCTACATGCGGCCGAAGATGCTCAAGGTGTTCCCGCACCTGGAAAACGTGCGCATCGACTACCAGTGGGGCGGCATGATCGGCATCGGCGCCAACCGGCTGCCACAGATCGGCCGTCTGCCCGACCAGCCCAATGTGTATTTCGCCCAGGCCTACGCCGGCCACGGGGTGAACGCCACGCACCTGGCCGGCAAGCTGCTCGCCGAAGCCATCACCGCCCAGCAGGGCAGCGGCTTCGAGCTGTTCGCCAAGGTGCCGCACATCACCTTCCCCGGCGGCAAGCTGCTGCGCTCGCCACTGCTGGCCTTAGGGATGGCCTGGTACCGCTTCAAGGAAACCCTCGGCGGCTGACCGCCTGCGCGATCCAGCGGCTAGAATCTTCCGCAGCCCGTCACCGGCGGGCTTGTCGGAGACTCATCCTTGCTTCCACGCCTGTTCCTGCTGATCCTGCTGGCCCTGGGTGGCTGCGCCAGCGCGCCGCCGCCCGAGCCTTCGCACGTGCTGCCGGTGCAGGGCACCCGGCTGGACAACCAGATCAGCGAGCGCGCCGCCGCCCATCCCGGGCAGTCCGGCTTCCACCTGCTGGCCTCCAGCGTCGATGCCTTCCTCGCCCGCGCCGAACTGATCCGCAAGGCCCAGCGCAGCCTCGACATCCAGTACTACATCGTCCACGACGGCCTCACCACCCGCGCGCTGATCCGCGAGCTGCTGCACGCGGCGGACCGTGGTGTGCGCGTGCGCATCCTGATCGACGACACCAGCAGCGACGGCTGGGACTACGAACTGGGCACCCTCGCCGCCCACCCGAACATCCAGGTGCGCCTGTTCAACCCGCTGCACCTGGGCCGCAGCACCGGCGTCACGCGCAACCTCGGGCGGCTGTTCAACCTCTCCGAACAGCACCGGCGGATGCACAACAAGCTGCTGCTGGCGGACAACAGCGTGGCCATCGTCGGCGGCCGCAACCTGGGTGACGAATACTTCGACGCCAAGGCCGAGATGAACTTCAGCGACCTCGACCTGATGGGCGTCGGCCCGGTGGCGCAGTCGCTGGGTCAGAGCTTCGACCAGTACTGGAACAGCCGCATCAGCCGGCCCATCGAGGACTACCTGTGGGGCGAGCCGGACCTCGACGAACTCAGCCGCATGCGCCGCAAGCTGGACCACTACCTGGCGAAGGAGCGGGTGAAGAGCTCCAGCTACATCGCCCGGCTCAACCGCAACAGCGACCGCCCGCACCTGCAGAACTGGCTGGACGACCTGGTCTGGGCGCCGGGCAAGGCAGTCTGGGACACCCCGCTGAAAGTCCTCGACCACGGCGATCCGAAGGGCGAATACCTGCTCAGCACTCAACTGCAGCCGCTGTTCGACGGGGTGTCGAAGGAACTGATCCTGGTCTCAGCCTACTTCGTACCGACCAGCGCCGGTGTCGACTACCTGACCCAGCGCGCCGACCGCGGCGTCAGCGTGCGCCTGCTGACCAACTCACTGGAGGCGACCGACGTACCCGCCGTGCACGCCGGCTACGCGCCCTATCGGCTGGAATTGCTGGAGCACGGGGTGAAGCTCTACGAGCTGCGCGCCGATCCGGATCAGCGCCTGTCCGGCGCGCCGTGGATGGTGCACGGATCGAGCAGCGCCAGCCTGCACAGCAAGGCGGCGGTGTTCGACCAGCAGAAAGTCTTCGTCGGTTCGCTGAACTTCGACCCGCGCTCGGTGCTGTGGAACACCGAGGTTGGCATCATCGTCGACAGCCCGGAACTGGCCGACCAGGTGCGTCGCCTGGCGCTGGCCAGCATGTCGCCGAGCGTCAGCTATCAGGTGAAGATCGCGCCGAACAGCAACCCGCCGGAATTGGTCTGGATCGAAGAGCGCAATGGTCATCTGGTGGCGCTGGACCGTGAGCCGGGTAACGCCTGGCGCCGGCTCAATGCGTGGATCGCCGGCGCCATCGGGCTGGAGAAAATGCTCTAGGAGCGCTCCTGCTGCAGCGCAGCGTCGGTCGAGCGCATCACCGGCGGCAAGCCGCGCAGGCTCACCAGGATCACGAAACCGGCTGCCCCCAGCGCCATCACCAGCGGCAGGGCGTGGCCGCTGATCCACTGGCTGGCCGCTCCGGTCGCCAGCGGCCCGATCAGGCAACCGATGCCCCAGAGCTGGGCGATGTGCGCGTTGGCGCGGACCAGTGCGTCATCACGATAGCGCTCGCCGATGAGGATCAGCGACAGGGTGAACAGCCCGCCCGCGCTGGCACCGAACAGCACCAGCACCGGCCAGATGGCGATGTGCTGCAGCAGCATCGGCATGGCCAGGCTGCTGAGGCACAGCACGACGCCGCAGCCCTTGAACAGCGTCTGCCGCGAGATGCGGTCGGCCAGCCAACCGATGGGCAGTTGCAGCAGCGCATCGCCGACCACCACGGTGCTGACCATCGCCAGCGCCACCGCCTGCGTGAAGCCCTGCTGGATGCCGTAGACCGGCAGTAGGGTAAGGATCATCGCCTCGAAACCAGCGAACAGCACCACCGCCCAGGCGATGGCCGGCAACTGGCCGCAGAAGGCGAACAGCCCACGCCCGTTGGCGCTGTGCGGGTCGACCTTGGGCGCGCCGGTACGACCGAGCAGCAGCAGGGAACCGCCCACCAGCAGGCAGACGCTGAACCAGAAGCCACGGTTGTCGGCGGTGCCGATGAAGGTCAGCAGCACCGGGCCGGACAGCTGGCTCAGCGCGTAACCGGTGCCATACAGGGCGACCAGGCGGCCGCGCCATTTCTCGATGGCCAGCTGGTTGATCCAGCTTTCACCGAGAATGAACACCACGGTGAGCTGCACGCCGATCAACAGGCGCAGGATCAGCCAGATCGGGTAGCTCTGCAGCAGCGCCAGCAGGCCGACCGAGAAGGCCCCGGAAAGCAGGCACAGGCGCATCAGCAGTGGCGTACCAACCCGCGCAGCGAGACGCCCGGCGATCATTGCGCCCAGCAGCACGCCCACGGCGGGGGTGGACGCCATGACGCCGATGGCGAAGTTGCCGTAACCCCAGCCTTCCAGGCGCAGCGAGACCAGCGGCATGGTCAGGCCCAGGGCCAGACCGATGCTGATGACGGCAGCACACACAGCAAAATACGGTCCCCAACGCATTGTCTTTCTCCCGTTCCATCCGGAGCGCACGCCAGGCGCGAGGGTGCCCGATGCGCAATGCACAGCGGCCGGGCTTCCCTGAGGGAAACCCGGCCGCGGGTGTGGCTCTTTGTCAGAGCCGGCCCCTGACTCGGGGCCGACCTGCTTCAGGTCTGGATTACAACTTGATCCAGGTGGCCTTCAGCTCGGTGTATTTATCAAAAGCGTGCAGCGACTTGTCGCGGCCGTTGCCGGACTGCTTGAAGCCACCGAACGGAGCGGTCATGTCGCCGCCATCGTACTGGTTCACCCAAACGCTGCCGGCACGCAGTGCCTTGGCGGTCAGGTGGGCCTTGGACAGATCGCTGGTCCACACCGCGGCGGCCAGGCCGTAGGGGGTGTCATTGGCAATGCGCACGGCTTCTTCGGCATCGGTGAACTCGATGACCGACAGCACCGGGCCGAAGATCTCTTCACGGGCGATGCGCATGGCGTTGGTCACGCCGTCGAAGATGGTCGGCTCGACGTAGGTGCCGCCGGTCTCTTCCAGGGTGCGCTTGCCGCCGGCCACCAGCTTGGCGCCGTCGTCGTGGCCAGCCTGGATGTAGCTCAGGACGTTGTTCATCTGGGTGGTGTCGACCAGCGCACCGACGTTGGTTTCGGGGTCCAGCGGGTTGCCCGGCTTCCAGGCCTTGATGGCTTCGACAACCATCGGCACGAACTCGGCCTTGATCGACTTCTCCACCAGTAGGCGCGAGCCGGCGGTGCAGACTTCGCCCTGGTTGAAGGCGATCGCGCTGGCGGCGGCTTCAGCAGCGGCTTTCAGGTCCGGGGCGTCTGCGAAGACGATGTTCGGGCTCTTGCCGCCGGCTTCCAGCCAGACGCGCTTCATGTTGGACTCGCCCGCGTAGACCATCAGCTGCTTGGCGATCTTGGTCGAACCGGTGAACACCAGGGTGTCGACGTCCATGTGCAGGGCCAGGGCCTTGCCGACGGTGTGGCCGAAGCCCGGCAGGACGTTGAACACGCCTTTCGGAATGCCGGCCTCGATGGCCAGCTGGGCGATGCGGATGCCGGTCAGCGGAGACTTCTCGGAGGGCTTGAGGATCACCGAGTTACCGGTGGACAGCGCCGGGCCGAGTTTCCAGCAGGTCATCAGCAGGGGGAAGTTCCACGGCACGATGGCGGCAACGACGCCGACCGGCTCGCGGGTGACCAGGCCCAGTTCGTTGTGGGCGGTGGCGGCGACTTCGTCGTAGATCTTGTCGATCGCTTCTCCGCTCCAGCGCAGGCTGTTGGCGGCGCTGGACACGTCGATACTCAGCGAGTCGCTGATCGGCTTGCCCATGTCGAGGGTTTCCAGCAGGGCCAGTTCCTCGGCGTTCTCCAGCAGCAGCTCGGAGAAGCGGATCATGACCTTCTTGCGCTTGGCCGGGGCCAGGCGCGACCAGGAGCCGGAATCGAAGGCAGCACGGGCGACCTGCACGGCACTCTCGGCATCTGCCAGGTCGCAGCTGGCGACCTTGGCCAGGAAACGGCCATCCACAGGGCTGATGCAATCGAAGGTGGCGCCGGATGCGGCGTCGACGTATTCACCGTTGACGAAGGCGCGGCCTTCGATCTTCAGGTCCTTGGCGCGAGCTTCCCAATCGGCGCGAGTGAGGGTACCCATGACAACGTGTCCTCTTATTAATGTACTTATCAGGTACAGGCGCCCGGCGGGCGCACTGTCAAAAATTCCGCAAGGCGGAGCAAACGCATGCTGTTGGCCACCCTAAACCGGAGGCAGCCAATTTTCAATATTTTTTACACTAAGCGGCCAAATGGCCTTGTCACGTTCGTTTTATTAAACATAGACTGCCCTGATTCGTCGGCTGATGGTTTTCCGACAGCCGCTTCGGAGTAAATATCCAACAGCGCTGCGCGTGCCCGCACGCACTCTCGCCAACAACTCTAAAGAACCGAGACCGCCATGAACGTCGAGCAGATCGTCGATTTCGCCCAGGCCACCACCGCCCCCGAACACTACCGCCCCGCTCCGGACCGCATCATCAAGGGTGACCCGGCGCAGAACGTGCGCAACCACTACGCCAGCGACTGCGGTCAGTTCAACGTGGGCATCTGGGAAGGCGAGCCGGGCCACTGGAACGTCAGCTACACCGAGCACGAGTACTGCGAGATTCTCCAGGGCGTGTCGGTGATCCGTGACGCCAACGGCGGCGCCAAGACCGTGCGCGTCGGCGACCGATTCGTCATCCCGGCCGGCTTCAGCGGCACCTGGGAAGTGCTGGAGCCCTGCCGCAAGGTCTACGTGATCTTTGAACAGAAGGCCTGAGCCTCCGAACACGAAAAAGCCCGCCAATCAGCGGGCTTTTTTTCGTCCGCGATCTTCGCAAGGCAAATCGCAGGCAAGAAAAAACCCGCCACGAAGGGCGGGTTTCTTCACAAGGGCGAAGATCAATTACTTGATCTTGGCTTCCTTGTAGATCACGTGCTTGCGAACAACCGGATCGTACTTCTTGATCTCGATTTTCTCAGGCTTGGTACGCTTGTTCTTGTCGGTGGTGTAGAAGTGGCCGGTACCGGCGCTGGACACCAAACGGATCAGTTCGCGCATGACTGCAGCTCCTTAGAATTTTTCGCCGCGGGCGCGCAGGTCGTTCAGAACGGCCTCGATACCACGCTTGTCGATGATACGCATGCCTTTAGCGGAAACGCGCAGACGCACGAAACGCTTCTCGGATTCTACCCAGAAACGGTGGTGCTGCAGGTTCGGCAGGAAACGGCGACGGGTTTTGTTGTGTGCGTGGGAAATGTTGTTCCCGGTAACCGGACCCTTACCGGTCACTTGGCAAACTCTCGACATGGCTCAGCCCTCTGTAAACCACATGCCAAACCCGGCATGGGTTGGCTGCTTAACTCAATAGGATTCTCAGTTTCACCAGGGTCTTAACTGCCGCTTCGCCGCGATCGAGTCGCAGGATCAGAGCAGGGCCCCAGAAAAGAGCGCAGCTTTATATCAGAAAGACACTTCCTGCTGCAAGGGAAAGCATGACTCGGACACCCCGACGCCAGCCCCCGCGGGCCGCGGCACTGGTGCCGTTCGTCGCCTGTCATCGTTGTGACCGGCGGCGGGTTGGTCTAGGGTAGCTCCTTCGAGGCTGCCAACAGCCTTGCATGACCCGCCCAGCCTCGCGGATGGGCATCTTGCCAGCTTACACGGAGTCCGTCATGCGTCTCGCCCTTCTCGCCCTTCTTCTTTCCCCCGCCCTTGCCAGCGCAGCCTCGCTAAGCGTGTGCACCGAAGCCAGCCCCGAAGGCTTCGATGTGGTCCAGTACAACTCGCTGACCACCACCAACGCCTCGGCCGACGTGCTGATGAACCGCCTGGTGGACTTCGACGCCGCCCGCGGCGAAGTGGTGCCGAGCCTGGCCGAGAGCTGGAAGGTCTCCGACGATGGCTTGACCTACGACTTCCAGCTGCGTGATGGCGTGGCCTTCCATCACACCGACTACTTCAAGCCCAGCCGGACGCTTTCCGCCGACGACGTGGTGTTCAGCTTCCAGCGCATGCTCGACCCGGCCCAGCCCTGGCACAAGGTTGCGCAGAGCGGCTTCCCGCACGCCCAGTCGATGCAGCTGCCGAGCCTGGTCAAGGCAGTGGAAAAGGTCGACGAGCACCACGTGCGCTTCAGCCTCAACCACCCGGACGCCACCTTCCTGGCGATGCTCAGCATGGGCTTCGCCTCCATCTATTCCGCCGAGTACGCCGACCAGCTAATGAAGGCCGGCACCCCGGAGAAGCTCAACGCCCAGCCAATCGGCACCGGCCCCTTCGTCTTCAAGCGCTTCCAAAAAGACGCCGTGGTGCGCTACGCCGCCAACGCCGAGTACTTCGGCGGCAAGCCGGCTGTGGATAACCTGGTATTCGCCATCACCCCCGACGCCGCCGTGCGCCTACAGAAGCTCAAGCGCGGTGAATGCCAGATCGCCCTGTCGCCCAAGCCGCTGGACGTAGAGGCTGCGCAGAAGAGCGCCGAACTCAAGGTCGAACAGACCCCGGCCTTCATGACCGCCTTCGTCGGCATCAACAGCCAGCACCCGCCACTGGATAACCCGAAGGTGCGCCAAGCGATCAACCTCTCTTTCGACAAGGACAGCTACCTCAAGAGCGTGTTCGCCGGGAGCGCCACCGTCGCCAATGGCGTCTATCCGCCCAACACCTGGAGCTATGCCAAGGACATCCCCGGCTATCCGCGCGACCTGGGCAAGGCCCGCGCGCTGCTGGCCGAAGCCGGGCACAAGGATGGCTTCAAGACCACCATCTGGACCCGCCCTTCCGGCAGCCTGCTCAATCCCAACCCGAGCGTCGGTGCGCAGTTGCTGCAGGCGGACCTGGCGCAGGTCGGCATCCAGGCCGAAATCCGCGTGATCGAGTGGGGCGAGCTGATCCGCCGCGCCAAGGCCGGCGAGCATGACCTGCTCTTCATGGGCTGGGCTGGCGACAACGGCGACCCGGACAACTTCCTCACTCCGCAATTCTCCTGTGCCAGCGTGAAATCCGGCCTGAACTTCACGCGCTACTGCGACGACAAGCTCGACGGCCTGATCAGCCAGGGCAAGGCGGTGGCCGACCAGTCCAAGCGCAGCGAGCTGTACCACCAGGCGCAGCAGATCATCCACGACCAGGCGCTGTGGCTGCCGCTGGCGCACCCGACCGCCTCAGCGCTGACTCGCCAGAATGTGAAGGGCTACGTGGTGAACCCCTTCGGTCGCCAGGATTACTCGAAGGTGCAGCTCTGAGCCGCGCACTGCTCGACCATCTGCTGCCGGAGTTCCAGTTCACCGAGCGGCACTCGCTGACCATGCGCGCTTCGCCCGGCCAGGTACTCGATGCAGTGAGTCAGCTGACCGCCGAGCATGACCCGCTGGTGCAGCGTTTCCTGCAGATCCGCGAGGCGCCGGCGCGGCTCGCCCTTCGCCTGGGGTTGCGCAACGCGCTGGCGGACCGTCCGCGCTTCGGCCTGCACGAGTTCACCCTGCTGGGCCGCCACGGCGACCAAGAGATCGCCTACGGGCTGATCGGGCGCTTCTGGCGCAGCGACTTCGGCCTGCGCCCGTGTGCCGACGGCGATGCCTTCCGGCGCTTTGCCGAGCCTGGCACCGCAAGGCTCATGCTGCACTTCTCCTGCGAACCGGCCGAGCAGGACGGCTTCACCCATGTCCGCACGGAGACCCGCGTGCATTGCCCTGACAGCCGTAGCCGCCTGCTGTTCACGCCCTACTGGCTGGCGATCCGTCCGGTCAGTGGGCTGATCCGCCGGCGCCTGCTGCGCGACATTCAGCGCCGTGTCTCAGAGCATCCCCAGCTCAGCCATTGATTGCGGCTCGCCGTCACCGACGATGAAGTGATCCAGCACGCGCACATCGATCAGCGCCAGCGCCTGGACGATGCGACGGGTCAGCAGGTCGTCGGACTGGCTCGGCTCGGCGATCCCGGAGGGGTGGTTGTGCGCCAGGATCACTGCCGCGGCGTTGTGCGCCAGGGCGCGCTTGACGATCTGCCGGGGGTAGACGCTGGCGCTGTCGATGGAGCCGTGGAACAGCACCTCGAACTCCAGCATGCGGTGACGGTTGTCCATGAACAGGCAGGCGAACACCTCGTGGGGCTCGTGGCGCAGCCGTGCCTTGAGGAAGTCGCGCACTGCCTGCGGGCTTTCCAGGGCGGGGCCGCGGTCCATATCTTCGGCCAGGTGCCGTCGGCTCATCTCCAGCACCGCCTGGAGCTGGGTGAACTTGGCCGGCCCCAGCCCCCGATGGCTGCAGAACGCTTCAAGATCGGCCTCCAGCAGAGCTCGCAGGCTGCCGAACTCGACCAACAGCCGGCGCGCCAGATCGACGGCACTGCAACCGGTGACCCCGGTGCGCAGGAAGATGGCCAGCAGTTCCGCATCGCTCAGGCTCGCCGCCCCCTGTTCGAGCAAGCGCTCCCGAGGTCGCTCCGACGCGGGCCAATCCAGAATTCTCACGCAACCTCCCAGCTCTTGTCCGCCCGCTGTTCCGGCGCAGGCGCTGTGCTATCTTAGCCCCCTCGCTGCGCGCAGCCGGAGGCCTGGGGAGGCGTCATCGGCTTCAGCGCGCGTCATCCATTTCCGTATTTAAGGCTGGCCTATGCAGCGGCTCTATCGTAAACGCATCGTTCTGGGCGTCGGCGGCGGTATCGCCGCCTACAAGAGCGCCGAACTGGTCCGCCGGTTGCGCGACCAGGGCGCCGAGGTGCGTGTCGTGATGACCCAGGGCGGCCGCGAGTTCATCACCCCGCTCACCCTTCAGGCCCTTTCCGGGCACCCGGTGCATCTGGACCTGCTCGACCCTGCCGCCGAGGCGGCCATGGGGCATATCGAGCTGGCCCGCTGGGCAGACCTGGTGCTGATCGCTCCCGCGACTGCCGATCTCATGGCGCGCCTGGCCCAGGGCGTGGCCAACGACCTGCTGACCACCCTGGTGCTCGCCACCGACGCGCAGGTCGCGCTGGCCCCGGCGATGAACCAGGCGATGTGGCGCGACCCGGCCACCCAGGTGAACGCCGAACTGCTGCGTAGCCGCGGCCTGCACTTCTTCGGCCCCGCCGCCGGCAGCCAGGCCTGCGGCGACGTCGGTCCGGGGCGCATGCTCGAGGCCGAAGAGCTGGCGCAACTGGCCGCCGACTGCTTCGAGTTCAAGGCCCTGACCGGCCAGCACATCCTGATCACCGCAGGGCCGACCCAGGAAAACATCGACCCGGTGCGCTACATCACCAACCACAGCTCCGGGAAGATGGGCTTTGCCCTGGCCGAAGCGGCCGCCGAAGCCGGCGCCCGCGTGACCCTGGTGACCGGCCCGGTACACCTGCCGACCCCGGACCGGGTGAGCCGCGTCGATGTGGTCAGCGCTCGCGACATGCTCGCCGCCTGCGAAGCGGCGATGCCGGCGGACATTCTGATCGCTTCCGCCGCGGTAGCCGACTATCGCCCGGAACTGGTCGCCACACAGAAACTCAAGAAAGACCCCACCACCGGTGACGGCCTGCTCTTGCAGCTGGTGCGCAATCCCGACATCCTCGCCACCCTCTCGCTGCGCGAGGCCCGGCCGTTCAGCGTCGGCTTCGCCGCGGAGACCGAGAACCTGCTCGAGTACGCCTCGCGCAAGCTCAAGGACAAGAATCTCGACCTGATCGTCGCCAATGACGTCGCCAATCCGTCCATCGGCTTCAATAGTGAAGAGAACGCCATCACGGTCATCGACCGCGAATTGCACAAGACTGCGTTCGCCCAGACCAGCAAGGGCAAGATCGCCCGCCAGCTGATCGCCTTCATCGCCGAACGCATCAATCAACACTGAGAACTCAATGCATTCCCTGCAAGCCAAGATCCTCGATCCCCGCCTGGGCAGCGACTTCCCGCTGCCGCAGTACGCAACTCCCGGCTCCGCTGGCCTCGACCTGCGCGCCATGCTCAAGGAGGACTGCGTCCTCGAGCCGGGCCAGACCGTTCTGATCCCCACCGGCCTGTCCATCTACGTCGCCGATCCGGGCCTTGCCGCGCTGATTCTTCCGCGCTCGGGCCTGGGCCACAAGCACGGTATCGTGCTGGGCAACCTGGTCGGCCTGATCGACTCGGATTACCAGGGCGAGCTGATGGTCTCCTGCTGGAACCGCGGCCAGACGGCTTTCAAGATCGCCATCGGCGAACGCATCGCCCAGTTGGTGCTGGTGCCGGTAGTGCAGGCGCACTTCGAGCTGGTCGAGTCCTTCGACGAAAGCCAGCGCGGCGCCGGCGGCTTCGGTCATTCCGGCAGCCATTGACCCTTTTCCCTTTCAGGATGAATCGCCGAGGAGACGTTGCATGAAACTTTTCCAACGCACTGCCAAGGACAGCGCCGAACTGCCGGAACTCGTGCCGGCGGAGAAGCCCGTCAAAGGGCCGGCGACCAAGGTCGACCTCAAACCGCTGCTGCCCGCACTCGTCCTCACCGTCGGCGGCGTAGCGGCGGCCGGCGCATTGCTGTGGTTCAGCCTGTTCGGTCAGGCGGACAAGGCCTACGTCGCACAACTGAGCAGCGCCTGGTCGGAAAGCCAGGCCGGCGCGCTGCGCCAGTCGCTGAGCCTGCTGGCTGCGGACAGCCGCGCCATGGCGAGCGACTCGCAGTTGCTGCCGACCCTGCAGAGCAATGATCCGGCGCGCATCGCCGCCCTGGAGAAAGCGCTGACCCAGGGCCATCTGGACGCTCTGGTGGACGTCCACCTCAACGCCAGCGGCCAGGCCGTGCAGGACCCTTCACGCCCCGGCCCGCTCAACTATGCCGCGCTGGACATGCTGCATCGCGTCGAGAGCGGCCAAGCCGTGGCGCCGGAAGCCTACAAGGTCGGCACCCGCTGGCTGGTCTACAGCCCCTCCGCCCTGCGTGGTGCGGACAACACGATCCAGGGTTCGCTGCTGTTGGTCGTCGACCTGCAGCGCCTGCTCGGCAGCCTGCCGCCGATGTCCAGCGACATCGGCCAGCTGCAGCTTTCCCAGCAGTTCGGCAATTCGCCTGCGCAGGTGCTGCTACAGCGCGGCCAGGCCAGTGACGCTGCGCCGCTCAGCGTCTCCAGCGGCAACCCGAACTGGAAGCTGAGCTTCACTCCTGGCCCCAGCATCACCAGTCCGCTGTACTCGCCGCCCCTGCTGGGCATCGCCGCGCTGCTCGCGCTGGCAGGTGGCCTGCTCGGCCTCTATCTTGCGCAAAGCGCGATGCAGCGCCGGGTCAGCAAGGATGCCCAGGCCCTGGGGCAGTTCATTCAGGAACTCGCCGGCCAACGCACTGCCAAAGCTCCTGAGCTGAGCCTGCCGAGCCTGCAGGCGCTGGCTCAGGCGTTGGCCCGTCAGCCGCGCCGCAAGACCGAAACACCGGGTGCCAGCGCCCCCGCAGCGCCTGCAGTCGCCGCCCAGCCGACCCCAGCTGTCGCTACTGTCAGCGCCCCGCCCGCTGCCACCGAAACGCCATTGGTCGATCCGCTATTCCAGAACACCGACATTCTGGACATCGACATTCTTGATGAAGACCAGGATCTCCTGGGATTGGAGCAAACACCCGCTATGAGCACGCCTAAAGCCCCGCAACTGCCCGCCAGCATCTTCCGTGCCTACGACATCCGTGGCGTGGTCGGCGACACCCTGACCACCGAGACCGCCTACTGGGTCGGCCGTGCGATCGGCTCCGAAAGCCTTGCGCGCGGTGAACCGTGCGTCTCCGTGGGCCGTGACGGCCGCCTGTCCGGCCCCGAGCTGGTCCAGCACCTCATCCAGGGCCTGCTCGACTGCGGCTGCCAGGTCACCGACGTCGGCATGGTGCCGACTCCAGTCCTGTACTACGCAGCCAACGTCCTGGAAGGCAAGTCGGGCGTAATGCTCACCGGCAGCCACAACCCGCCGGACTACAACGGCTTCAAGATCGTCGTCGCTGGCGAGACCCTGGCCAACGAGCAGATCCAGGCCCTGCGCGAGCGCATCCAGACCGGTGACCTCGCCTCCGGCGTGGGCAGCGTGCAACAGGTCGACATCCTGCCGCGCTACTTCCAACAGATCCGCGACGACATCGCCTTGGCCAAGCCGCTGAAAGTGGTGGTGGACTGCGGCAACGGCGTGGCCGGCGTAATCGCTCCGCAGTTGATCGAAGCCCTGGGCTGCACCGTGATCCCGCTGTATTGCGACGTCGACGGCAACTTCCCCAACCACCACCCGGACCCGGGCAAGCCAGAGAACCTGGAAGACCTGATCGCCAAGGTGAAAGAGACCGGCGCCGACCTCGGCCTGGCCTTCGACGGCGACGGCGACCGCGTGGGCGTGGTGACCAACGAAGGCACCATCATCTACCCCGACCGCCTGCTGATGCTGTTCGCCAAGGACGTGGTTTCGCGCAACCCAGGTGCCGACATCATCTTCGACGTCAAATGCACCCGTCGCCTGATCTCGCTGATCAGCGGCTACGGCGGTCGCCCGGTGATGTGGAAGACCGGCCACTCGCTGATCAAGAAGAAGATGAAGGAAACCGGCGCACTGCTCGCTGGCGAGATGAGCGGCCACATCTTCTTCAAGGAACGCTGGTACGGCTTTGACGACGGCATCTACAGCGCCGCGCGCCTGCTGGAAATCATCAGCCTGGACAAGCGCGACGCCGAGCGCGTGTTCTCCGCGTTCCCGATGGACATCTCCACCCCGGAAATCAACATCACCGTCACCGACGAGGGCAAGTTCGCCCTGATCGAGGCGCTGCAGGCCCGTGGCCAGTGGGGTGAAGCCAACCTCACCACCCTCGACGGCGTGCGTGTGGATTACCCCAAAGGCTGGGGCCTGGTTCGCGCGTCCAACACCACTCCGGTGCTGGTCCTGCGTTTCGAGGCGGACTCCCAGGACGAACTGGAACGCATCAAGGAAGTGTTCCGTACCCAGCTGAAAGCGGTCGACCCCGCCCTCAGCCTGCCCTTCTGACCCTGTAGCACATGCTGGAGCCCACCATGACCCAGAGCCGCGATGACGCCGCCCAGGTTGCCCGCGTCCTTGCCGAAGCCCTGCCCTACATCCGCCGCTTCGTCGGCAAGACGCTGGTGATCAAGTACGGCGGCAACGCCATGGAAACGGACGAGCTGAAGAACAGCTTCGCCCGCGACGTGGTGCTGATGAAAGCCGTCGGCATCAACCCGGTGGTGGTCCATGGTGGTGGTCCGCAGATCGGCGACCTGCTCAGCCGCCTGTCGATCGAAAGCCACTTCATCGATGGCATGCGCGTCACCGATGCGCAGACCATGGACGTGGTGGAGATGGTCCTCGGCGGTCAGGTGAACAAGGACATCGTCAACCTGATCAACCGTCATGGCGGCAGCGCCATCGGCCTGACCGGCAAGGACGCTGAACTGATCCGCGCGAAGAAACTCACCGTCACTCGCCAGACACCGGAAATGACCAAGCCGGAAATCATCGACATCGGCCACGTGGGCGAGGTCACCGGGGTCAACGTCGACCTGCTGAACATGCTGGTACACGGTGACTTCATCCCGGTCATCGCGCCGATCGGCGTGGGCGCCAACGGCGAGTCCTACAACATCAACGCTGACCTGGTGGCCGGCAAGGTGGCCGAGGCGCTGAAGGCCGAGAAGCTGATGCTGCTCACCAACATCGCCGGCCTGATGGACAAGCAGGGCCAGGTCCTCACCGGCCTGACCACCGAGCAGGTCAACGAGCTGATCGCCGACGGCACCATCTACGGCGGCATGCTGCCGAAGATCCGCTGTGCCCTGGAAGCGGTGCAGGGCGGCGTGACCAGCGCGCACATCATCGATGGCCGCGTGCCCAACGCGGTGCTGCTGGAGATCTTCACCGACAGCGGCGTCGGCACCCTGATCACCAATCGCAAGCAACGCTGATCGACAAGGACACCCGCCTGGAGCGATCCACGCGGGTGTCATTGCATCTGGAGTTTGGAATGGCCGCGTCCCCCGTATCCCGCAATGACTTCAGCTTCTTCCATGGCCTGCGCGTGCGCTGGTCGGAGGTCGACCCGCAGGGCATTGTCTTCAATGGCAACTACCTGACCTATGCCGATGTCGCCACCACCGAGTACTACCGTCACCTGGGCGTGAGCTACCCGGCCGACCTGCTGCGCGGCGGCGGCGACCTGTTCGCGGTGAAGACCACCTTGGAATACCTGGCGCCCGCGCGCTTCGACGACTGGCTGGAAATGGGCGTGCGCGTGAGCCGACTGGGCCGCAGCAGCCTGACCTTCCAGGTATCGATCTGGAGTGATGAAAACCTGCTGACGCTGGGGGAGCTGATCTACGCCTATGCCGGCGAGGACCGGACAAGCCAGCCCCTGCCGGATTGGCTGCGCGGGAAGATCAACGAATTCGAGCGCGTCTCACCGCAACAGTAAGAGCGGGCGTCTACCTCAGTTGCCGCCGGACAGCTGGGCGAAACGCGCCCGGTCGGCGGCAAAACTGCTCTGCGCCTGGGTACGCAGCTGCTGATAGCGGGCGATGTCCTGCTGCAGACGCTGTTCATCGCTGCGTAGGTTGGCGAGTTGTGCGACCAGGTCATCCGGTACCTGGCGCCCGGCACGCTCCTGATCGGCAGCGCGGGCCTGCAGGTTGGCCTGCTGCGTTTTCAGCGACTGCAGGTTGCCCTTGGCCACGCTGGCCAGCCCATCGAGCTCCGCGAGCTTGCGATCACGGGCACGGTCAACGTCATCCACGCTGGTGTACATGCGCATCAGTTGTTGATCGGAACTGGCTCGTGCGGCATCCGCCTTGCGCTGCTCGATCTCGGCGGCGGTCGGCGCCGGCGGCACCTCGCGAATCACCCGACCCTGGTCGTTGAGCACCTGGTAGCCCTTGCCGATGTACTGCGGCGGCACGCCAAGGCGGTCGATGACGGTGATGCCCTTGTCATTGACGTAGCGGTACATCTCGACCTGGCTGGTCGGCTGGCCGGCAGCTGCCACCTGGCCGGCGAGCATGACCCCCAGAAGCCCCATCAACACCCTGTAACGGTAAGCACCCTGCTTGGCCATGCCCGACACCCTTGTTCCGGTTAGATACCGTACTGCGCCCGATAGGCCTCGACGGCCGCGAGATGCTGCTTGAGCTGCCCGTCGCCGGCCAGATACTCCAGCACTTGCTCAAGCGAGACAATGCTTACGACCGGGATCGAAAAGTCCCGTTCAACTTCCTGGATCGCCGACAGCTCGCCCTTGCCGCGCTCCTGGCGGTTCAGTGCAATCAGCACACCAGCGGCCTGAGCCCCTTGTGCGTCGATGATCTGCATGACCTCGCGGATCGCGGTGCCGGCGGTGATCACGTCGTCGATGATCAGCGCGCGGCCAGTCAGCGGTGCGCCGACCAGCGTGCCGCCTTCGCCGTGGTCCTTGGCTTCCTTGCGGTTGAAGCACCAGGGCAGGTCGCGACCATGCTGTTCCGCCAGCGCAATGGCTGTAGCGGCCGCCAGCGGGATTCCTTTATAGGCAGGCCCGAACAACACGTCGAAAGGTATGCCGCTGTCAACCACTGCGCTGGCGTAGAAACGACCCAGCTGGGACAGCGCAACACCGGTGTTGAACAGACCGGCATTGAAGAAGTACGGACTGGTACGCCCGGACTTGAGGGTGAATTCGCCGAAGCGAAGAACGCCGCGCTCGATGGCGAAGCGGATGAAATCGCGTTGATATGGCTGCATGGGAGAGAACCGGCCGGTATGAATTTAGCTAAACCGTTTGAGCTCGGGTATCATACACACACGTGATTTTGGGGGCCATTTATGCGGATCATCAGTGTGAACGTGAATGGTATTCAGGCTGCAGCCGAGCGTGGTTTGCTCAGTTGGCTGCAAGCCCAGAATGCCGACGTGATCTGCTTGCAGGATACCCGCGCCTCCGCTTTCGATCTGGATGACCCATCCTACCAACTGGATGGCTACTTCCTGTACGCCTGCGATGCCGAAGTGCCCAGTCAGGGCGGCGTCGCAATCTATAGTCGTCTGCAACCCAAGGCTGTCATAAGCGGCCTGGGTTTCGAGATGGCCGATCGTTACGGGCGCTACCTGCAAGCCGATTTCGATAAGGTGAGTATCGCCACTCTCCTGCTGCCTACCGGGCAGGAAGGGGACGAGAACCTGAACCACAAGTTCAAGTTCATGGACGATTTCGCCCAGTACATGAACAAGCAGCGCCGCAAGCGCCGCGAATACATCTATTGCGGCTCGCTGTACGTCGCGCACCAGAAGCTGGACGTGAAGAATTGGCGCGAATGCCAGCAATCGCCAGGCTTCATGGCGCCGGAGCGTGGCTGGATGGATGAGATCTTCGGCACCATGGGCTATGTCGACGCCCTGCGCGAGGTCAACCGCGAAGGCGACCAGTACAGCTGGTGGCCGGACAGCGAACAGGCCGACCTGCTCAACCTGGGCTGGCGCTTCGACTATCAGATCCTCACGCCGGGTCTGCGCCGCTTCGTGCGCAGTGCCAAGCTGCCGCGCCAGCCGCGCTTCTCCCAGCACGCGCCACTGATCGTCGATTACGACTGGACCCTGAGCATCTGAGTCCTGTCGCGCCGCCGCAAGGCGGACAGAAAAAAGCCGGCTTCGAGCCGGCTTTTTCGTGTCTGGAGCGCGCTTACTTGATCGGCCGCCAGGTGAAGGGATAGCGGTAATCCAGCCCTTCATTGGCTTTGATCCCGGCAATGATGGTCAGCACCAGCGCGCCGATGCTCACCAGCCCGAGCAGGAAGAAGCCGATCACCACCAGCATCAACAGGCAGCTGACCACCACCGCGAGGCTCACGGTGATCTGGAAGTTCAGCGCTTCCTTGCCCTGACGGTCCACGAAGGGGTCCGATTCACGCTTGATCTGCCAGACGATCAGCGGCCCGAGCAAGTTGCCGAAGGGGAAGATGAAGCCAAGGAAGGCGGCGAAGTGGCAGAACATCGCCCACTGGCGGGCTTCCTGGCTCGGCTGAACCTGTTGTACCGGTACTTCGTCGCTCATCCTTTCGCTCCTTGCACTTTTAGATCGGGCAGGCTGGCCGCCCGTCGGGTCATTCTGCCAGCGCAGCGCGCTGCAGCTCGAACAGCTCGCGCAGGCCTTGCTGCGCCAGTTCCAGCATGGCATTCAGCTCGGCCGGCTGGAAGGGGGCGCCCTCGGCGGTGCCCTGGACTTCGATGAAGCCGCCGGCATCGGTCATGACCACGTTCAGGTCGGTTTCGGCGGCGGAGTCTTCCAGGTAGTCCAGGTCCAGCACCGGCTCGCCCTGGTACATACCCACTGAAACCGCGGCGACCATCTGCTTGAGCGGGTTGCCCTTGAGCGCGCCGCGCTTCTTCAGTACGGCCAGGGCGTCGATCAGCGCGACGGTGGCGCCGGTGATGGAAGCGGTGCGGGTGCCGCCGTCGGCCTGGATCACATCGCAGTCGATGTACAGGGTGTTCTCGCCCAGCTTGGACAGGTCCAGCGCGGCGCGCAGGGAGCGGCCGATCAGGCGCTGGATTTCCAGGGTGCGGCCACCCTGCTTGCCGCGCGCGGCTTCACGCTGGTTACGCTCGCCGGTGGAGCGCGGCAGCATGCCGTATTCGGCGGTCAGCCAGCCCTGGCCCTGGCCCTTGAGGAAGCGCGGCACACCGGATTCGGCGCTGACGGTGCAGATCACCTTGGTGTCGCCGAACTCGACCAGCACGGAGCCCTCGGCGTGCTTGGTGTAATGGCGGGTGATACGGATCGGGCGCAGTTGGTCGGCGGCGCGGCCACTGGGACGGTTCATGGAGGCATCCTGTACAGATTGCTGGCGGGGGAATGTCCGCCATTATAGAGGCCAGCGGACGGGCGCAACCACCGCCAGCGTGCTGCGGCGCGCTACGCTGGGGTACAATTACCGGTTTCCGACGACCTGTCGGCCGTTTTCCCAGCCCATTCTGAGAGGTGACTCCATGGTCCACAGCATGACCGCCTTCGCCCGCGTCGAGCGCGCCAGCACCCATGGAACCCTGAGCTGGGAGCTGCGCTCGGTCAACCACCGCTACCTCGAGCCCAACCTGCGCCTGCCCGAAGCCTTCCGCGATCTCGAAGGCGCGGTGCGCGAAGCGCTGCGCCAGGGCCTGTCGCGCGGCAAGGTGGAATGCACCCTGCGCTTCAACGAGGAAAACGCCGGCAAGGCGCTGCAGGTCGACCGCGAGCGCGCCGCGCAACTGGTCGCCGCCGCCGAGACCGTCGCCGACCTGATCAAGAATCCCGCCCCGCTCGACCCGCTGGCCGTGCTGGCCTGGCCGGGCGTACTGGTGGGCGATGCCGCCGACCCGCAGGCGCTCAACGCCAGCGCGCTGGCCGCTTTCACCCAGGCCCTGGATGAACTCAAGGCCGGCCGCGCCCGCGAAGGTGCCGAGCTTTCGAAGATCATCGACGAGCGCCTGACGGCCATGCAGGATGAAGTGGCCAACCTACGCCAGTTGGTGCCGGAAATGCTCGCCAACCAGCGCCAGAAAGTCCTCGACCGCTTCACCGAGATGAAAGCCGAACTCGACCCGCAGCGCCTGGAGCAGGAAATGGTCCTGCTGGCGCAGAAGAGCGACGTCGCCGAGGAGCTGGATCGCCTGACCACCCACGTCACCGAAGTGCGCCGCGTGCTCAAGGCTGGCGGCGCCGCCGGCCGACGCCTGGACTTCCTGATGCAGGAACTCAACCGCGAGGCCAACACGCTGGGTTCGAAGGCTTTCGATCCGCGCTCCACCCAGGCCGCGGTCAACCTCAAGGTCCTGATCGAGCAGATGCGCGAACAGGTCCAGAATATCGAGTAAGCCGGACGCATCCGGCCCCAATCCACCGCAACTCCAGGAACACGCCATGTCCGGCACCCTGTACATCGTTTCCGCGCCGTCGGGCGCCGGCAAGACCAGCCTGGTCAAGGCCCTGCTCGACGCCATGCCCAGCGTGCGCGTCTCCGTCTCCCACACTACCCGCGGCATGCGCCCGGGCGAAGTGGACGGGGTGAACTACCACTTCGTCGGCCATGACACCTTCCGCGCCATGCTCGATCGCAACGAATTCCTCGAGCACGCGCAGGTCTTCGACAACCTCTACGGCACCTCCCAGCGCTGGGTCGAGAAGACCCTCGCCGAAGGCAACGACCTGATCCTTGAGATCGACTGGCAGGGCGCGCAGCAGGTGCGCCGGCTGATGCCCCAGGCGCAGTCGATCTTCATCCTGCCGCCGAGCCAGGAAGCCCTGCGCCAGCGCCTGACCAACCGCGGCCAGGACAGCAACGAGGTGATCGAGCGGCGCATGCAGGAAGCCGTCAGCGAAATGAGCCACTATGTGGAGTACGACCATCTGGTGATCAACGACG
Organism: Pseudomonas sp. PDM18; assembly: GCF_014852585.1. GTDB lineage: Bacteria > Pseudomonadota > Gammaproteobacteria > Pseudomonadales > Pseudomonadaceae > Pseudomonas. The sequence goes on from NZ_JACVBX010000008.1 coordinate 293,483, forward strand.
ATTTCGCCCACGCGCTGGAAGATCTCAAGTCGATCTTCCGCGCCCGCCAACTCCGTCAGGACGCCCAGCAGCAGCGTCACACCGAGCTGCTGCAACGCCTGCTGGCCTGAAGTCGCCGAGAGAAGGCACTTCCATAAAGATTGGCGATTTTTTAGACTATCCAGTCCGCCCGGCATTTTCCGGGCCTACATTTCAGTACGAGGAACACCATGGCCCGCGTCACCGTTGAAGACTGCCTGGACAACGTCGATAACCGTTTCGAGCTGGTCATGCTCGCCACCAAGCGTTCGCGTCAGCTGGCCACCGGCGGCAAAGAGCCGAAGGTACCGTGGGAAAACGACAAGCCCACCGTCGTCGCCCTGCGTGAAATCGCTTCCGGCCTGATCGACAACGAAATCGTTCTGCTGGAGGACGTGGTTGAAGAAGAACCGCTGTTCGCTGCCTTCGAAGACGAGGCCAACAACGAGGCCCTGTAAGTCGATGTCTGGCCGACGAATCGGTGCACCACGACTGGCCGCTCGGCAGGGGGTAGACCCATGCCGAGCATAGACGCCTTCGCCGATCGTCTGTCGAGCTATCTGGGCCCGGACCAGGTAAACCTGGTCCGTCGCGCCTACTACTACGCCGAGCAAGCCCACGACGGGCAACGCCGCCGCAGCGGCGAGGCTTACGTCACCCATCCGCTCGCCGTCGCCAATATCCTCGCCGACATGCACATGGACCATCAGAGCCTGATGGCAGCCATGCTGCACGACGTGATCGAGGACACCGGCATCGCCAAGGAAGCGCTCACCGCGCAGTTCGGCGAAACCGTCTCGGAACTGGTGGACGGGGTCAGCAAGCTGACCCAGATGAACTTCGAGTCCAAGGCCGAGGCGCAGGCCGAGAACTTCCAGAAGATGGCCATGGCCATGGCGCGCGATATCCGCGTGATCCTGGTGAAGCTGGCCGACCGCCTGCATAACATGCGCACGCTGGAAGTGCTATCCGGCGAGAAGCGCCGGCGCATTGCCAAGGAAACCCTGGAAATCTACGCACCCATCGCCAACCGGCTGGGCATGCACAGCATGCGCGTGGAATTCGAGGACCTGGGCTTCAAGGCCATGCATCCGATGCGCTCCGAGCGCATCCGCCAGGCGGTGAAGAAGGCCCGTGGCAACCGCCGCGAGATCGTCGGCAAGATCCAGGAATCGCTGGTCAACTGCCTCGCCCGCGAAAACATGGAAGGCCAGGTCCTGGGCCGCGAGAAGCACCTGTTCAGCATCTACAAGAAGATGCGCGGCAAGCGAAAGGCGTTCAACGAGATCATGGACGTCTACGCCTTCCGCATCGTGGTCGACAAGGTCGACACCTGCTACCGCGTGCTCGGCGCCGTGCACAACCTGTACAAGCCGTTCCCCGGTCGCTTCAAGGACTACATCGCGATTCCCAAGGCCAACGGCTACCAGTCGTTGCACACCACGCTGTTCGGGATGCACGGCGTGCCCATCGAGATCCAGATCCGCACCCGCGAGATGGAAGAGATGGCCAACCACGGCATCGCCGCGCACTGGCTGTACAAGTCCAGCGAAGAGGAAGCGCAGAAAGGCACCCATGCCCGCGCCCGCCAGTGGGTGAAGGGCATCCTCGAACTGCAGCAACGCGCCGGAAACTCGCTGGAATTCATCGAGAACGTGAAGATCGACCTGTTCCCGGACGAGGTCTACGTCTTCACGCCCAAGGGCCGCATCATGGAGCTGCCCAAGGGCTCCACGGCGGTGGACTTCGCCTACGCGGTGCACACCGACGTCGGCAACAGCTGCATCGCCTGCCGCATCAACCGCCGCCTGGCGCCGCTGTCCGAACCGCTGCAGAGCGGCGCGACAGTGGAAATCGTCACCGCGCCGGGCACCCGGCCGAACCCGGCCTGGCTGAACTTCGTGGTCACCGGCAAGGCGCGCACGCACATCCGCCACGCGCTCAAGCTGCAACGCCGCTCCGAGTCGATCAACCTCGGCGAGCGCCTGCTGAACAAGACCCTGGCCGGCTTCGACAGCCACCTGGAAAAGATCCCGCAGGAACGCATCCAGGGCGTGCTCAACGAATACCGCATGGAAGTCTTCGAGGACCTGCTCGAAGAGATCGGCCTGGGCAACCGCATGGCCTACGTGGTCGCACGCCGCCTGCTGTCCAGCGAAGGCGAGGAAGCGCCCAGCGCCGAAGGGCCGCTGGCGATCCGCGGTACAGAAGGCCTGGTGCTCAGCTACGCCAAGTGCTGCACGCCGATTCCCGGCGACCCGATCGTCGGCCACCTGTCGGCCGGCAAGGGCATGGTCGTGCACCTGGAGAACTGCCGGAACATCAGCGAAATCCGCCACAATCCGGAAAAATGCATCCAGCTCAGCTGGGCCAAGGATGTCACCGGCGAATTCAACGTTGAACTGCGTGTCGAGCTGGAACACCAGCGCGGCTTGATCGCCCTGCTGGCGACCAGCGTCAACGCCGCCGACGGCAACATCGAGAAGATCAGCATGGACGAGCGCGACGGTCGCATCAGCGTCGTCCAGCTCGTCGTCAGCGTGCATGACCGTGTGCACCTGGCCCGCGTCATCAAGAAGCTGCGCGCGCTCAAGGGCGTGATTCGCATCACCCGCATGCGCAGCTGATCCCACCCCGTTAGGAGTCGACATGACCAAGACCGTTATCCACACCGACAAAGCCCCGGCCGCCATCGGCACCTACTCCCAGGCGATCAAGGCTGGCAACACCGTCTATGTCTCCGGCCAGATCCCGCTGGACCCGAAAACCATGGAACTGGTCGAAGGCTTCGAAGAGCAGACCGTCCAGGTCTTCGAAAACCTGAAAGCCGTGATCGAGGCTTCCGGCGGCTACCTGCACGACGTCGCCAAGCTGAACATCTTCCTCACCGACCTGTCGCACTTCGCCAAGGTCAACGAGATCATGGGCAAGTACTTCGTCCAGCCCTACCCGGCTCGCGCCGCCATCGGCGTAGCCGCCCTGCCCAAGGGCGCCCAGGTCGAGATGGACGCCATCGTCGTCCTGGAATAAGCCGTACCTCCCGAACGGGGCCTTCAGGGCCCCGTTCTTTTGTCTGCAAGGAGCAAACATGCGTCGCGCCCTGATCCTGAGCGCCCTGATCGGCCTGCTCACCGGCTGCGCCGGCACCCCGTCCGACCCTTCCGGCGTCTGGGTCAACCAGGCCGCCATCGATGCCGCCGGCAAGGGCGGCAAGCTGCGCGAGGCGCTGCTGGCCTACGGCCCGAACCTGGAATGGAAGCTGGACACCAAGGCTAGCCAAGCCACCTTCAGCAACGGCTTCGAGCTCGGCGAAGGCCAGCTGACCGCCGAAGATCCCAAGCACTACCGCGTCGACTTCTACGGCAGCAACCAGGAATCCCTGGAGCTGGACGGCAAGGAGCTGGTGCAGGTAGGCAGCGACAATTGGCCCGAGCAGCGCTTCCTGCGTCCCAAGCAGCAGCCCGCCGCGCAGAGCCCGGCCGGCAGCACCTTCGAAAACGCCCTCTACGCCGCCTACCTCAGCGGCACCTGGATCATCGAGGAAGGCGAAGGCAAGGGCAGCAAGGTCAAGTTCGCCGCCAACGGCAGCCTCGAAGGCATGCCCGGCTTCGATCGCTACGCGCTGTGCCTGGCCGGCGACTGCGCGGCCATGAGCGGCGACAACGACAGCATCTGGCTGCAACAGGGCCAGCAGGGGCGCGAGTTCCTCTTCGAGCGCGACGGCGACAAGCTGGAGTTGTTCGAGGCGGTGAACCGCGCCCAGTCCGACGAGATGCCGCAGTACGCGCCCGGCAACAAGGTCTGGACGCTGGAGCGCGACTGATCCGTGCGAGCAGGCGGTCGCGAATGACAGTCTTCAGCGCAGCCCGCTCCACAGCAGCCAGCCACCCAGCGCCAGCAGCAGGCCGCCGCACAGGCGGTCCAGCGCCGTGACCCGACGCTTCAGCCAACCGCGCCAGCGCGGGCGATCCAGCAGGCGCACCAGCGCCATGTCCCACAGCAGCACCACCGCGCCCATCCACAGCACGCACACGCCCAGCGCCCAGCCCGGCAGGCGGAACTGCCCGAGCACGCCGAACAGCCCGGTGTAGAAGATCGGCAGCTTGGGGTTCAGGCTGCTGGCCAGCAGGCCTTCGCGCATCCCCCGCAGAAATCCTCCACTGCGCTGCAGCCCCAGATCAGTGGGAATCTCCAGCTCCCGACGCGCCAGCAGCGCCTGCGCGCCGAGCCAGACGAAGTAGACGCCACCCAGCAACTGCACCACCCGCAGCCCGTGGCTGGCCACTTCCGGCAACAGACCGAGAACGAACAGCACCAGCAGCATGCTCGCCAGATTGGCCAGGGCGATGCCCGCCGCGCAGCCATCGGCATGGCAACGACCGCGCAGCAGCGCGGCGCGGATCAGCAGGAAGAAGTCCGGCCCCGGTGACAGCAGGGCGGCGAAGTGGGTGCTGGCGACCAGCGCGAAGGCGGCGAACATGGTGATCTCCCGGATAGCGGCGTCGCGCAGTCTGGGAGCGTCGGGGTTCACCGGTCTTGGAAGAAAGTCAGGTGCGCGTGGCGCGCAGGAAGCGTCCGGGCGTGACGCCGGTAAAGCGGCGGAAGGTGCCGGAAAAATGCGCCTGGTCGTAGAACCCCAGGCTCAACGCGACCTCCAGCGGCTTCTCGCCAGCCACCAGCAGGCGCTTGGCCTCGCGGATGCGCCGCTGCAGCAGGTAGGTGTGGGGCGGCACGCCGTAGGCGTTGCGGAAGGCTTCGATCAGGTGGCGCGGATGGCGTTGCAGGAGCGCCGCGAGTTCTTCGAGGCTGACCGCTTCGCGGTAATGCGCTTCCAGGTAGTCACGCAACTTCGCGGTGACGCTGCCGTCGCGGGATGCCGACGCAGTCGGGCGCATGCCGCCGTGGCGGACGAACACCAGCTCCAGCAGCGTCAGCAGTTCGCTCTCCAGCGCCAGCGCGTCGTTGCGTTCGAACTCCGTGGCGACGCGCCGCAGCGCCTCGGCCACCTGCCCGTCATCGTGCGGATTGAGCGCCTGGAAGCCGCGCGGCAACTGTTTGCGGCCCAGCAGCGGTAGCAGCCGCGATTCCTCGATGTAGAGCATGCGATAGACCAGGCGCTCGGACTCGGCGTTGCCGGTGTGCGGCTCCTCCGGGTTCATCAGCGACAGGGTGCCGGCAGGCAGCACGTGGTGCGCGCCGCGGCACTGGTAGCCGCCCGCGCCGTGCAGGATGGCGCCGATGGCGAAGGCGTCGTGGCTGTGGCGCCCGAACGGCTGGCCGGAGAAGTCCGCATGGAACAACTCCACTCCCGGTAACCAGGGGCGCGCCAGCAGCCGGTTGGCGTCCATCAGTCCTGCTTGCCCGCGAGGATGGCCGCGTAGCCTTCGCGGAAGCTCGGGTAGCGCGGCTCCCAGCCCAGCGCGCGAGCGCGGGCGTTGCTGCAGCGCTTGCTGCCGGCGCGGCGCACGGTCTGCTCGTCGGCCCAGTGGGTGACGCCCAACTGGTTACGCAGCCAGCCGACTACCTCATGCAGCGCCGCCGGCTCGTTGTCGACGCCGAGGTAACAGTCTTCCAGCGCGACGCCGCCGCGATCGGCCTCCAACAGCGCGGCGAGCAGGCCGGCGGCGTCTTCGGCATGGATGCGATTTGCGTACAGCGGCGGCTCGCTGGCGACGCGGTAGCCCTCGCGCACCTGCTTGAGCAACCACTCGCGACCGGGGCCGTAGATGCCGGTGAGGCGCACGATGCTGGCAGGAATGCCGCTCTGCAGCGCCAGCTGCTCGGCCTCGAGCATCACGCTGCCCGAATAGCTCTGGGCCTGGGCGGGCGAGGTCTCGTCAACCCACTCGCCATCGCGCTGGGCGTACACGCCGCTGCTGGAGACGAACAGCAGACGCTTGGGCAACTGCCCGCGCTGCTGTAGCCAGCCGAGGGTATTGCGCAGGCCTTCGACATAGGCCGCGCGATATCCTGCCTCGTCGTGCTGGGTCGCGGCGGCGCAGAACACCAGATAGTCCAGCTTGCCCACCGGCCAGGTGTCCGGGCATTCCAGCTGGCCGAGGTCACCGGCCACCGGCAGCACTTCCAGCGGCAGCGCGGCAACGTTGCGGCGCAGGCCATGGACGCGCCAGTCGCGGGCGGCCAGCTGGCGTCCCAGGCGGCTGCCGACGTCGCCGCAACCGACGACCATCAGGCTGGGGAAGGTGCTCTTGCTCATGCTTGGCTCCGCGAATCAAAGCTCGGCAGTTTAGCGCGGTTGGTTCGCGGCGGTGCAGCCGCTATGCTTGGGCCACCTCAACGGACTTAGTCGCCATGACCCTTACCGAACTGCGCTACATCGTCACGCTTGCCCAGGAGCAACATTTCGGCCGCGCCGCGGAACGCTGCCACGTCAGCCAGCCGACGCTCTCGGTGGGCGTGAAGAAGCTGGAAGACGAGCTCGGCGTGCTGATCTTCGAGCGCAGCAAGAGTGCGGTGCGCCTGACCCCGGTCGGCGAAGGCATCGTGGCGCAGGCGCAGAAGGTGCTGGAGCAGGCCCAGGGCATCCGCGAACTGGCCCAGGCCGGCAAGAACCAGCTGACCTCGCCGCTCAAGGTCGGCGCCATCTACACCATCGGCCCGTACCTGTTCCCGCACCTGATCCCGCAGCTGCACCGGGTCGCCCCGCAGATGCCGCTGTACATCGAGGAAAACTTCACCCACATCCTGCGCGACAAGCTGCGCACCGGCGAGCTGGACGCAATCATCATCGCCCTGCCCTTCCAGGAAGCCGATGTGCTGACCCTGCAGCTGTTCGACGAGCCCTTCTACGTGCTGATGCCGGCGGACCACCAGTGGACCGCGAAGAAGACCATCGACCCGGAGCTGCTCAACGACAAGAGCCTGCTGCTGCTCGGCGAGGGCCACTGCTTCCGCGACCAGGTGCTCGAAGCCTGCCCGACCACCCACAAGGGCGGCGAAAACAAGCACACCACGGTGGAGTCCAGCTCGCTGGAAACCATCCGTCACATGGTCGCCTCCGGCCTTGGCGTGTCGGTGCTGCCGTTCTCCGCCGTGGACAGCCACCACTACGCACCGGGCGTGCTGGAAGTGCGCCCGTTCAGTGCGCCAGTGCCCAAGCGCACCGTCGCCATCGCCTGGCGCGCCAGCTTCCCGCGGCCGCGCGCCATCGAGGTGCTGGCCGACTCGATCCGCCTGTGCTCGGTCGCCAAACCGACCGTCAAGGGTGAAGCCGAGCCGGCATGACCGATCTGTCGAACGTCCCGGTCACCGCGCTCAAGGGCGTGGGCGCCGCGCTGGAAGAGAAGCTGGCGAAGGTCGGCCTGGAGAATCTCCAGGACATCCTCTTCCACCTGCCGCTGCGCTACCAGGATCGCACCCGCATCACCCCCATCGGCGCGCTGCGTCCGGGGCAGGATGCGGTGGTCGAAGGCGTGGTCTCCGGCGCCGACGTGGTGATGGGCAAGCGCCGCAGTCTATTGGTGCGCCTGCAGGACGGTACCGGCACCCTGAGCCTGCGCTTCTACCACTTCAGCCAGGCGCAGAAGGAGAACCTCAAGCGCGGCACGCACCTGCGTTGCTACGGCGAGGCTCGCCCAGGCGCCTCGGGTCTGGAGATCTACCACCCCGAGTACCGCTCCCTCACCGACGCCGCCGCGGCGCCGGTGGAGCAGACGCTGACGCCGATCTACCCGACCACCGAAGGCCTCACCCAGCAGCGCCTGCGCCAGCTCAGCGAGCAGACCCTGGCGCGCCTGGGCCCGTCGAGCCTGCCGGACTGGCTGCCGGCGGAACTGGCCCGCGACTACCGCCTGGGCCCGCTGGACGAAGCCATCCGCTACCTGCACCGGCCGCCGCCGGACGCCGACCTGGAAGAGCTCGCCGAAGGCCGCCACTGGGCCCAGCACCGCCTCGCCTTCGAGGAACTGCTGACCCACCAGCTGTCGCTACAACGCCTGCGCGAAAGTGTTCGCTCCCAGGCCGCGCCGCAGCTGCCGCCGGCCAAGAAATTACCAGCGCTTTACCTGAAGAACCTCGGCTTCAAACCCACCGGTGCGCAGCAGCGCGTCGGCGCGGAAATCGCCTACGACCTTGCCCAGCCCGAACCCATGCTGCGGCTGGTGCAGGGCGACGTCGGCGCCGGCAAGACCGTGGTTGCCGCCCTCGCGGCCCTGCAGGCGCTGGAAGCCGGCTATCAGGTGGCGCTGATGGCGCCGACCGAGATCCTCGCCGAGCAGCACTTCCTCAACTTCACCAAGTGGCTGCAACCGCTGGGCATTGAGGTCGCCTGGCTGGCCGGCAAGCTCAAGGGCAAGGCCCGCGCCAGCGCACTGGAACAGATCGCCGGCGGCGCGCCGATGATCGTCGGCACCCACGCGCTGTTCCAGGACGAGGTGAAGTTCAAGCGTCTAGCCCTGGTGATCATCGACGAACAGCACCGTTTCGGCGTACAGCAGCGCCTCGCCCTGCGCCAGAAAGGCGTCGACGGTCGGCTTTGCCCGCACCAACTGATCATGACCGCCACGCCCATTCCGCGAACCCTGGCGATGAGCGCCTACGCCGACCTCGACACCTCGATCCTCGACGAGCTGCCACCCGGCCGTACCCCGGTGAACACCGTGTTGGTGGCCGATAGCCGCCGCATCGAAGTGATCGAGCGAGTGCGCGCTGCCTGCGCAGAAGGCCGCCAGGCGTATTGGGTGTGCACGCTGATCGAGGAATCCGAAGAGCTCACCTGCCAGGCCGCGGAAACCACCTACGAGGAACTCTCCTCGGCGCTGGGTGAACTGCGCGTCGGTCTGATCCACGGGCGCATGAAGCCGGCAGACAAGGCCGTGGTCATGGAAGCCTTCAAGGAAGGCCTGCTGCAGTTGCTGGTCGCCACCACGGTGATCGAGGTCGGCGTGGACGTGCCTAACGCCAGCCTGATGATCATCGAGAACCCCGAGCGCCTGGGCCTGGCCCAGCTGCACCAGTTGCGCGGCCGCGTGGGCCGGGGCAGCGCGGCGAGCCACTGCGTGCTGCTCTACCATCCGCCGCTGTCGCAGATCGGCCGCGAGCGCCTGGGCATCATGCGCGAGACCTGCGACGGCTTCGTCATCGCCGAAAAGGACCTGGAGCTGCGCGGTCCCGGCGAAATGCTCGGCACTCGCCAGACCGGCCTGCTGCAATTCAAGGTGGCCGACCTGATGCGCGACGCCGACCTGCTGCCGGCGGTGCGCGATGCCGCCCAGGCCCTGCTGGCACACTGGCCGCAATCGGTCAGCCCACTGCTGGCACGCTGGCTGAGACACGGGCAGCAATACGGACAAGTGTGATCTATTTCACTTTCATCGGTCAGTTGACTGCTCGGTCACGCTGACTGCGTGGTTATACTCCGACCCAGCCGTTGATAACCGGATCACATTCATGAGCGACGCCGCACGCGCCCCATCCGACTCCTCGCAGGCCCCCGAGGTCATCCTGCAGCTGCTCGCCAAGCTGGGCATACCGTCTCGCGAAGTCTGCGATGCCACGACGCTGCCGGCCACGCGCCGGGTGCAGGCCAGCCTGCTGGAAGATGCCGTGGGCACCCTGCTGGTGCTGTTCCCGCAAAGCCAGCTGCTGGACCTGAACCGCCTGGCCGAACTCACCGGGCGCAAGCTGGTGGCGGTCAAGCCCGATCGTCTGGAGCGCATGCTTGGCAAGCACCAGCTCGGTCGTCTGCCGGCGCTGCCGCCGCTGACCAGCTCGCCGTGCCTGTATGACGAACGCCTGCTGCAGGAACCCCAGCTGCTAATCGAATCCGGCGCGCCGGGCACGCTGCTGGAAATTCCCACTGCGTCTTTCCGCCACCTGCTGGAGAAAGCCAGCGCGGCGCGCTTCGGCGTGGCGCTGGAGTCGATCCGGCCGAACCTCGACCGCCCGGACGACGACCGCAAGGAAATCACCCAGGCCGTGCAGGCGTTCACCGCCCGCCGCATCCAGCAGCGCCTCGAGGAAACCATCGAGATTCCGCCGCTGCCGGAAACCGCACAAAAGATCATCAAGCTGCGCGTCGACCCCAACGCCACCGTGGACGACATCACCGGCGTGGTGGAGACCGACCCGGCGCTTGCTGCGCAAGTCGTCAGCTGGGCGGCCTCGCCCTACTACGCCGCGCCGGGCAAGATTCGCTCGGTGGAGGACGCCATCGTCCGCGTACTGGGCTTCGACCTGGTGATCAACCTCGCCCTGGGCCTGGCCCTGGGCAAGACCCTGAGCCTGCCCAAGGACCAGCCGCAGCACGCCACGCCCTACTGGCACCAGGCGATCTACACCGCCGCGGTGATAGAGGGCCTGACCCGCGCCGTGCCGCGCGCCGAGCGCCCGGAAGCCGGCCTGACCTACCTCGGAGGCCTGCTGCACAGCATCGGCTACCTGGTCCTGGCGCACATCTTCCCGCCGCATTTCTCGCTGATCTGCCGGCACCTGGAAGTGAACCCGCACGTCGAGCACAACCTCGTCGAGCAGCACCTGCTGGGCATCACCCGCGAGCAGATCGGCGCCTGGCTGATGCGCACCTGGGACATGCCGGAAGAGATCTATACCGCACTGCGCTTCCAGCACGACCCGACCTATGCCGGCGATTGCTCGGCCTATGCCAACCTGGTGTGCCTGGCGACCCGCCTGCTGCGCAACCACGGCATCGGCAGCGGCCCGGAGACCGATATTCCGCAAGACCTGCTGGATCGCCTGGACATCCCGCGCGAGAAGGCCGAAGACGCCGTACGCAAGGTACTCGACGCCGAAGCGGTGCTGCGCGAGCTGGCCAGCCAGTTCAATCCCGCGCACTGAATGTACCACCGCTGAAGCCGTTGCGATGCAGACATGAAAAAGGCCCCGTCAGGGGCCTTTTTTCTGTGCGTCGAAAGCGTCTCAGGCGGCTTTCTTGTCGCTGCTCGGCGCGGTTTTCTTTTTCGGCTTGAGGTACTTCACCAGGCCCTGGAACCAGATCACCAGGCCGGGGTTGCCCTGGATCTGGATGTCCTTGTTCTGGATGCCCTGCATGAAGGCCAACTGCGGGTTCTTGGAGGTCATGGTGGCGAAGCCGTAGGCGCCATCCTTGAAGCCCAGCGCGAAGGCCGGCTGCGGATGGATGCCGCGACGGGCGCTGACCTTGAGGTCTTTCACGATGTAGTGGCGGGCGACCTTGCCGTCGAGCGTGTGGAGCTGGAACACCAGGTCCTTGCCTTCGAGCTGCTTCTGGAACGCCGGGTTTTCGCGGCTGGCCTTGGCCATCAGGCGACCGAGCATCCACAGGAGTAGACGGAATTTCATGCACAAACCTCGACGTTCGAGACAATAGTCTGCGCATTGTAGCCAGTTTGAAAACGGACTACATCCGGTCTTTTGGAGGGATTATGTAACTGCAGGAGGCAACCCGGAGCCGCTCTGGCTCCGGGTCAGACGCGATCAGTTGACGGCGTCTTTCAGCGCCTTGCCCGGTTTGAAGGCAACGGTATTGCTGGCTTTGATCTTGACCGGCTGGCCGGTTTGCGGGTTCTTGCCAGTACGGGCGCCACGGTGGCGCTGAACGAAGGTACCGAAACCGACAAGGGTAACGCTGTCCTTGCGGTTGAGCGCGCCAGTGATTTCATCCAGCAGCGCGTTCAGCACCTTGTTGGCTTGTTCTTTGGTGAGGTCGGCCTTCTCGGCGATCGCGGCGGCGAGTTCTGGTTTACGCATAAATGCCTCTTTGACGGTTTGTTGTTGTTGTGTCCGTGCTGTCTTCCCAACAGCGCCCAAGGCACCGCAGGCTTGCCGTACAGGCTCTAGGCTGCGGCAGACGGGGGGAGAATGGCACGCCGCCGGCTGGTACGCCAGTATCGTCTGACAATTTGCGAGCTCTTTCCCACGGCAAAAACGCCATTGGCGACGCCTGTCACGCCAGTAGTGCCGGCAACTCCTTGTTCAGGGAGAGTTTTTCGCTCACGGCGGCCCCAGTAAGGGCATATCCGAGCAATCGACCGGCGGTATCCCGGCACAGCACCTTGAGGTCCGGGCCAGAGCCTTCCACCCGCCATTCGCCCTCACTGCCACGCGGCGGCGGCGACACCACCAGCGGGCACACCGGGGTCTTCACGGTCACCGGCATGGCACCGTAGGCCACCGGCGTCGGCTTGCCGGCCAGGGTCTGCGCCAGCGCGCGGGCGCAGGACATCAGCGGCATCACGTAGAGCAGGTTGAGGCCATCGACCTCGGCGCAATCGCCCAGGGCGTAGATGTTGGCGTGGGAGGTGCGCAGTTCGCGGTTCACCATCACGCCGCGATTGATATCCAGGCCGGCGGCAGCGGCCAGGTCGATGCGCGGGCGCAGGCCGACTGCAGAGACGACCAGATCGCAGGGGATCACCTGGCCATCGGAGAGATGTGCTTCCAGGCCGTCAGCGGCGCGTACCAGGCTGTTCAGCACCGGGCCCAGGTGGAAGCGCACGCCGAGGCCTTCCAGCCCCTGCTGCACTGCCTGGGCGGCGGCCGGGTGGAGCAGGCCTGGCATGACCTGCTCGCACGGCGCTACCACGTCGAGTTGGTAACCGCCGCCGGAGAGGTCGTTGGCGAATTCGCAGCCGATCAGGCCGGCGCCCAGCAGCAGCACGCGGCGCTTGCCGGCGGCGGCGCTGCGGAAGCGCGCATAGTCTTCCAGGTCGTTGATCGGGAAGATCAGGTCCTGGGCATCGCCCTCGACTGGTACGCGGATGGTCTCGGCGCCCCAGGCCAGCACCAGATCGCGGTAGTGGATCTCCTCCTCGCCAATCCAGATGCGCCGGTGGCCCGGGTCGATGCCGGTGACACGGGTGTGAGTGAGGATACGCGCCTTGAGCTGGTCGGCCATGGCGCCCGCCTCGGCCATGGCCAGGCCATCGGCGTCCTTGTCCTTGGAGAAGCCGGTGGAGAGCATCGGCTTGGAGTAGGAGCGTCCGTCGTCGGCGGTGATCAGCAGCAGCGGCGTCTCGCTATCCAGCTTGCGCCACTCGCGGGCGAGGTTGTAGCCGGCCAGGCCAGTTCCGATGATCACCAGCGGTGCGTTTTCGCTCATTGCTCTCTCACCTCAAAACACGCCATTTCGTTAAGATGGCACGACGGCCGTAGGGCCGCCGCATGAATTCGTTCGGGCAGGGGCTCAGGAGATTTCGATCATCTCGAAATCGATCTTGCCCACGCCGCAATCCGGACAGACCCAGTCCGCCGGGATGTCTTCCCAGCGCGTGCCAGGGGCGATGCCCTCGTCCGGCAAGCCCAGTGCCTCGTCGTAGATGAAGCCACAGACCACGCATTGCCATTTGCGCATCAGCCAAGTCCTCCTGCGATTGCCCGGTGAAGCTAACGTATCGGCGCGCACCGGCCAACGGCGGGCGCGACGCCAGGCTCCGTCAGCAGGGTCAACCCGGCGCACCCCCAGTCTACCGCGTCAGGCGCGGGCTTGCGGGGTGCACAAACGCAGACGGCGGCCCGAAGGCCGCCGTCGCGGGAATCGATCCGGGCGGGATCAGCCGATCTCGATCATCTCGAAATCCAGCTTGCCGACGCCGCAATCCGGGCACAGCCAGTCTTCCGGCACGTCTTCCCAGCGGGTACCGGCGGCGATGCCCTCTTCCGGCCAGCCCTTGGTTTCGTCATAGATCAGGCCACACACCACGCACTGCCACTTCTTCATCAGCTATCACCCTCATGTTCTTGGCGCTTGGACGTCGGTGCATCCAATGTCCGGCTTTGTACTGGCGATGGGCTTGCGGTGCAAGTACCGGGTAGCTGGCCATACCTTTGATGGGGTCTGGCGTAATGCACTCTTGCGGACAACGCAATCGGCCGCGCAAAGGCGCCATGTTAAGCTGCCGCGTCCCTGGCCAACCGCAGTCCAAGCCGTGCCCGAAGCCGCCCTGATCCATCCGCCCCGCTGGCTCACTTCCGCCCAGTTGCATCCCGCTCCCGCCGCCCAGGTCGTGGACTGGCTGTTCGACGAAGGCTCGCTGACGCGCCGGCTGACGGCTCTCTCCGCCGATAACTTCGCCGTGCAGCCGCTGGCCGAGGGCTGGCACCGCCTGCGTACCGACGAGTGCGCCGCACTGGGTGTGCCGGACGGCAGCCAGGGCTGGGTTCGCGAGGTCTACCTGAAAGGCCACGGCACACCCTGGGTATTCGCCCGCAGCGTCGCCGCGCGTTCGGCGCTGGAAGGCTCGGGCTTCGACCTGCGACTGCTCGGCACGCGCTCCCTGGGTGAGTTGCTGTTCAGCGACCGCGCCTTCCAGCGCGGCCCCATCGAGGTGTGCCGCTACCCAGCGGCGAGCCTGCCGGCGGAGGTGCGCGCCGAGCGCCTGTGGGGCCGTCGCTCCTGCTTCAGTCGCGACGGCCTGGGCGTGCTGGTCGCCGAAGTATTCCTGCCTTCGCTGTGGCACCGCCTGGAACAACAGCCCGTATAATTCCCGGATCGTTTTCCGGAGACCGCCATGTTCGTCGCCCTGATCAAACCCCTCGCCCGCCTGCATCCCCGCGCCTGGGACTTCATACAGCTGACGCGCATGGACAAGCCGATCGGCATCTATCTGCTGCTCTGGCCGACGCTGTGGGCGCTGTGGATGGCCAGCGGCGGCGTACCGAGCGTGAAAAACCTGGTGATCTTCATCCTCGGGACCGTGCTGATGCGCATGGCCGGCTGCGTAATCAATGACTTTGCCGACCGCAAGCTCGACGGCCACGTCGAACGCACCAAGACACGCCCGCTGGCGACCGGCAGGATCACCGTGCGCGAGGCCTGGATTGCCTTCTTCACGCTGCTGGGGCTGAGTTTCCTGCTGGTGCTGTGCACCAATGAGCAGACCATCTGGCTGTCCTTCGGCGGCGCGGCGGTGGCGGCGCTCTACCCCTTCATGAAGCGCTACACCTACTACCCGCAGGTGGTGCTGGGCGCGGCGTTCTCCTGGGGCATCCCGATGGCCTTCACCGCGGCCAGCGGCACGCTGCCGGCTGTGGCCTGGCTGCTGTTCTTCGCCAACGTGCTGTGGACGGTCGCGTACGACACCTACTACGCGATGACCGACCGCGAGGACGACCTGAAGATGGGTATGAAGTCCACGGCGATCCTCTTCGGCGATGCCGACCGGGTGATCAACCTGAGCCTGCAGGGCCTGATGCTCCTGCTGCTGATCCTGGCCGGCAACAAGCTGGCGATGCATCTGTATTACTACCTGGGCCTGGCCGTGGCGGCGGGCTGCTTCGCCTGGCAGTTCCACTCGACCCGCGATCGCGAGCCGATGAAGTGCTTCAAGGCCTTCCTGCACAACCACTGGGCGGGGCTGGCGATCTTCCTCGGTACCGTGGCGGACTTCGCCCTGCGCTGATGTAAGAGACCTTGTAGGAGCGAGCTTGCTCGCGAACCCGCTTGATACCGAGGTGCCAGATAAGGTTCGCGAGCAAGCTCGCTCCTACGAAGAGCCATTACGGAAGAGCCGTTACGGAAGAGCCGTTAAGGCTTGGCCATGTGCCAGACACCCATCTTGCCTTCGCCGGCCATGTCACCGGCCTTCTGGTCCTGCACAAAGGTGTACAACGGCTTGCCCTTGTAGGCCCATTGCACGGTGCCGTCATCGCGCTTGATCAGGGTCCAGTCGCCCATCGCCTTGGCATCGGCCGAGGCCATCAGGGGCGGCCAGTGCTGCGCGCAGCCGCCATTGCACATCGACTTGCCGCCACTGTCCTTGTCGAAGGTGTAGAGCGTCATGCCCTTGGCATCGACCAGCATGCCGTTCTTCTCCATGCCAGGCTCGGTGGCCAGGGCGGACATCGCCGGCAGCATCAGGCCCATTGCCAGGGCCGGGAATAGCAGTTTCATAAACGCTTCTCCTCTGGTGAGGTGGAAACGGCGCGAGCATCGGCGCAACGGCGGGCGGAATTGCAGGCAGGGCCGGCCAGGGCGACGTCGACAACGCACTCACTACCGTCATCGCAAGACTCCGGCAGGCTCTCTGCCGGGACCACCGCCGACCGGGCCGGTGGGCTCCCTGTGTGCCGCGCAGGGATCGCGCGACGCGCCCTTCAGCATAGACGAGCGCTCTGCGACAAGGCTCGGCTACCATCGCGGTGTCACATTCATGAAATATTTCCGTTATCTAATGCGGCGCATTACAGAAATTCTGAGGCCTCAGCATGGTTGGCAAGACAATCCTCATCGTCGATGACGAAGCTCCGATCCGGGAAATGATCGCCGTGGCCCTGGAGATGGCCGGCTACGAGTGTCTGGAGGCCGACAGCGCCCAGCAGGCACACGCGGTGATCGTCGATCGCAAGCCGGACCTGATTCTGCTCGACTGGATGCTCCCGGGCACCTCCGGCATCGAGCTGGCCCGCCGCCTCAAGCGCGACGAGCTGACCTCAGCCATACCGATCATCATGCTCACCGCCAAGGGCGAAGAGGACAACAAGATCCAGGGTCTGGAGGTCGGCGCCGATGACTACATCACCAAGCCCTTCTCCCCGCGCGAACTGGTTGCCCGCCTGAAGGCCGTGCTGCGCCGCACCGGCGCTGGCGACAGCGAGACGCCGATCGAAGTCGGCGGCCTGATGCTCGACCCGATCAGCCACCGCGTGACCATCGACGGCAAGCCTGCCGAGATGGGACCGACCGAATACCGCCTGCTGCAGTTCTTCATGACCCACCAAGAGCGCGCTTACACCCGCGGCCAGCTGCTGGACCAGGTCTGGGGTGGCAACGTCTACGTCGAGGAGCGCACCGTCGACGTGCACATCCGCCGTCTGCGCAAGGCCCTGGGCGAGGTTTACGAAAATCTGGTTCAGACCGTGCGCGGCACCGGGTATCGTTTCTCGACCAAAAGCTGACCGGGTCGCTGACTCGCCGGGCACAAGGAACGGAATGTCGTGACCCAGAACTGGAGTGGCGTGTTGATACGCCACCTGCTGCTAGTCGTCGCTGCCGGCGCGCTGCTCGGCCTGATCACCGGCCAGTACGGCTGGGCCATCGCCGTGGCACTGGCGGGCTACCTCGGCTGGTCGACCTGGCAGCTGCTGCGCCTGCACAAGTGGCTGAAGAACCACCAGCCCGATGAAGCCCCGCCCGATGGCTACGGCCTGTGGGGCGAAGTGTTCGACAGCATCTACCACCTGCAAAGGCGCAACCAGCGCGCCCGCGGGCGTCTGCAGGCGGTGATCGACCGCATGCAGGAGTCCACCGCAGCGCTGCGCGACGGCATGATCCTGCTCGACCGCGACGGCAACCTGGAGTGGTGGAACCAGTCCGCCGAGCGCCTGCTAGGCCTCAAGAGCCCGCAGGACGGGGGCCAGCCAGTGACCAATCTGGTGCGCCATCCGCGCTTCAAGGAATACTTTGAGGGCGAGGACTACCGCGAGCCGCTGGAACTCGCCTCGCCGATCAACGACAACCTGCGCCTGCAGTTCCACATCACCCTCTATGGCGCCGGCGAGCACCTGATGCTGGTGCGCGACGTGACCCGCGTCCATCAGCTGGAGCAGATGCGCAAGGACTTCGTCGCCAACGTCTCCCATGAGCTGCGCACGCCGCTGACGGTAATCGCCGGCTACCTGGAAACGCTGCTGGACAACGTCGAGGACGTGAACCCACGCTGGACCCGCGCGCTGCAGCAGATGCAGCAGCAGGCCGGGCGCATGCAGAACCTGCTCAACGACCTGCTCCTGCTGGCCAAGCTGGAAGCCACCGATTACCCGGCGGACAACAAGCCGGTAGCGGTGGACCTGATGCTGCTGTCGATCCGCAACGATGCCCAGGCGCTGTCCGGCGCACGCAGCCATCGCATCAGCCTGGAGGCGGACTCGAAGGTGAAGCTCAAGGGCAGCGAGGCCGAACTGCGCAGCGCCTTCTCCAACCTGGTGTTCAACGCCGTGAAGTACACCCCCGACGAAGGCGAGATCCGCATTCGCTGGTGGGCCGACGAGCAAGGCGCGCACCTCGCCGTGCAGGACAGCGGCATCGGCATCGACCCCAAGCACCTGCCGCGCCTGACCGAGCGCTTCTACCGCGTCGATTCCAGCCGCAATGCCAGCACCGGCGGCACCGGCCTGGGCCTGGCCATCGTCAAGCACGTGTTGCTGCGCCACCGCGGCTCCCTGGACATCAGCAGCGTGCCGGGCAAGGGCAGTAGCTTCACCTGCCACTTCCCGCCGCAGCAAGTCGAGAGCCGCGCATAACGGTGCCCGACTTCGACTCTGGTCTAGACGGGCTTGCCAGCCAGGCCCTGCGAACCGCATTCTTGTCCGTCCATTCTTGAACCAACAGAACCATGGACCCTTCCCCTAGTAGTAACTTCCTGACCTATTTCGCCGATTTCGGCCTGATCCTGTTCGCCCTGTTCCTCGTCGTGCTCAACGGCTTCTTCGTCGCCGCCGAGTTCGCCATGGTCAAGCTGCGCTCGACCCGCGTGGAGACCATCGCCAACCAGCACGGCTGGCGTGGCACCATCCTACGCAAGGTGCACAACCAGCTCGACGCCTACCTCTCCGCCTGCCAGCTGGGCATCACCCTGGCCTCCCTTGGCCTGGGCTGGGTCGGCGAGCCCGCCTTCGCCGAGCTGCTGGAGCCCTTGCTGGCTGCGGTCGGCGTGCACTCCGAGGAAGTCATCCGCGGCGTGTCGTTCTTCAGCGCGTTCTTCATCATTTCCTACCTGCACATCGTGGTCGGCGAGCTGGCGCCCAAGTCCTGGGCGATCCGCAAGCCGGAGCTGCTGTCGCTGTGGACGGCGGTACCGCTGTACCTGTTCTACTGGGCGATGTACCCGGCGATCTGGCTGCTCAACGCCAGCGCCAACACCATCCTCAAGTTCGCCGGGCAAGGCGAGCCAGGGCCGCACCACGAGCACCACTACAGCCGTGACGAGCTCAAGCTGATCCTGCACTCCAGCCGCGCCCACGACCCCAGCGACCAGGGCATGCGCGTGCTGGCCTCGGCGGTGGAGCTGGGCGAACTGGAAGTGGTGGACTGGGCCAACTCCCGCGAGGACCTGATCTACCTGGAGCGCACCGCGCCGCTGGATGACATCCTCGCCACCATCCGCCGCCACAAGTACAGCCGCTACCCGGTGTACGACAGCGAGAAGGGCGAGTTCATCGGCCTGCTGCACATCAAGGACCTGCTGTTGGCCCTGGCCACGCTGGACAGCCTGCCGGAGTCCTTCGACCTCGACGAGCTGACCCACCCGCTGGAGAAAGTCACCAAGCACCTGCCGCTGGCCCGCCTGCTGGAGCAGTTCCGCCAGGGCGGCTCGCACTTCGCGCTGGTCGAGGAAGCCGACCACAAGGTCGTCGGCTACCTGACCATGGAAGACGTGCTGGAAGTGCTGGTCGGTGATATCCAGGATGAACACCGCAAAGCCGAGCGCGGCATCGTCGCCTACCAGCCCGGCAAGCTGCTGGTGCGCGGCGATACCCCGCTGTTCAAGCTGGAACGCCTGCTGGGCCTGGACCTTGACCACGTCGAGGCGGACACCCTCGCCGGCCTGGTCTACGACACCCTCAAGCGCGTGCCGGAAGAAGAGGAAGTGCTGGATACCGAAGGCCTGCGCATCATCGTGAAGAAGATGAAGGGGCCGAAGATCGTCCTCGCCAAGGTAGTGAAGCTCGACTGAGCGCTGCGCCGCTGAATGAAAAAGGCTGCCCTTGGGCAGCCTTTTTCTTGGGTTCTTCGTAGGAGCGAGCTTGCTCGCGAACAGTGCTATCCGGCAACGCCGGAACTGGGAAGGTTCGCGAGCAAGCTCGCTCCTACAGGAAGTCCCACTGGCGTCAGTGCTCCCGGACCACCGCGAAATTCGGCAGGGTATCCACCGGCTGGGAGAAGTCGTAGGGAATCGACTCCAGCGCCAGGCCGACGTTGCGCTGCACCACGAAGTGCAGGTGCGGGCCGCTGCTGTTGCCGGTGTTGCCCGACTGCGCCAACGGCGTACCGGTGCCGACGCGCTGGCCTTCGCGTACCAGCACCGAGCCGCGCATCAAGTGCAGGTAGACGCCCATGGTGCCGTCGTCATGCAGTATCCGCACGAAGTTGCCGGAGGGGTTCTTGCCGCGCCCGTCCTGTCCGTTCTCGATCTTCACCACGGTACCGCCGCGCGCAGCGATGATCGGCGTGCCCACCGGCATCGCGATATCCATGGCATAGCGGCCCTTGGGCGTGAAGTGGCTGTAGCGGCCATTGGCGCCCTGGGTCAGGCGGAACGGCCCGCCAGTCCATGGCAGCGCGTACTGGTAGGCCAATGGCGTCGGTCGCGGATCACCCAGCGCATAGCGCAGCTTGGGCTTGTAGCGCAGCGGCTTGGCGGGATCGAGCGGCGTCAGGGTAGCGAGCCGGATCGAACTGCGCGGCGGCAGCACCCACCGGATCGGCCGCCCCGGCGCGCCCACGGCGTTCTGCGCGCCAGTCACGCTCAGCTCGACTTCCACCGGTGCGTACAGGTCGTTGCGCACCTGCAGGGTCTCGCCGCCGGCGTGCTTCTTGGTCTCCAGCTTCACCTGTTCTTCCAGGTGCTCGACCATGCGATCTCGGAAGACGAAGACAGCCGCACCCGCCACGGCCTTGTCCGTGTAGGTGACCACGCCGTTGGCGTCGGTGTACTTGTAGATGGTCACGGCCGAAGCCGTCCCGGAGGCGGTCAATAGACCGCACAGGAGGATACTGCGCCCTAGCATGTCGACTCTGGTTATAGGTATGGCGACGCAGGCAAGACTAGCAGCGTAGCCCGTGCGTCGCGACCTGCCACCGGTCGGCGTGTGAAGCAGTACTGCCCGCCGGTCGGCGCATTTGTAACCGGATCAGGCGCCTGGCACGTAGTGCTTCTGCGAGCTGCCGCGGGCGATCAGGCGGGAAAGGTAGTCGAGCTTCTGCGGGTCACGGTCGACGAAGCGAAACGTCAGCTGCAGCCACTCGCTGTCCGGCTTGGGTTCAAGCGCCGCCACGGCATGCAGGTAGCCGTTGAGGCGAGCAACGTCGCTGTCTTCCTCCAGATCCAGCACGGCGCTTTCCAGCACCTGCGGCAGCGGCGTGCCCCGCTTCACCACCAGAAGCGCTTCCTTGAGGCTGAGCGCCTTGATTACGCAGGGCAGGCTCGCCGACGGCAGGCGCAGCTGCCCTTGCTGGCCCTTGGCGCCGCTTCGGGAGGCAGGAGCGGCAGCAGTCGGAGCCGGAGAGGCAGCAGCCGGACGCGGTGCAGCGGGCGCTGCCGCCGGTCGCACCGTCTCGGCCTTGCCACCGGTGAGGGCTGCCAGCGAGTCATTGGGCATGGAGCCGACCAAGCTGCGCTGCGGCGCCTGGGCCGCGAGGGCTTCCAGCTTGCCGGCGCGCGACAGCGCCTTCTTCACCTTGCTCACCAGCTGGTCATTGGAGAACGGCTTGCCGATGAAATCGGAGACGCCGGCCTGGATGGCCTGCACCACGTTGTCCTTGTCGCCGCGGCTGGTGACCATGATGAAGGGCGTGGTCTTCAGGTTGTCCTGCTCGCGGCACCAGGTGAGCAGCTCGATGCCCGACAGCTCGGGCATTTCCCAGTCGCAGAGGATCAGATCCACGGCCTGGCGCGCGAGGAACTGCTGCGCCTTGCGGCCGTTGACCGCTTCTTCGATCTGCAGACCGGGGAAATGGTCCCGCAGCCCCTTCTTCACCAGGTCACGGATGAACGGAGCGTCATCCACGACCAGCACACTGACCTTGCCCATCGGCATCTCCCGAAAACGATAGGGCGAAGGATAGCCTTGCCGAGTGGCTACATGCCATTGGTGAGGGACCGCTCGGCCATAAAATGACGAACCCGGCGCAATGGCCGGGTCCGTTCTGGTACGGGCGTCAGGCTTATTCGGCCTTATCGGCCTTGCCTGCGGTGCCCTGCACCTCTTCCTTCATGCGAGCCAGGCCGATGTGACGGACATCGGTGCCACGCACCAGGTAGATCACCAGTTCGGCGATGTTGCGCGCGTGGTCGCCGATGCGCTCCAGCGAACGCAGCGCCCAGATGACGTTGAGCACGCGGGAGATGGCACGCGGGTCTTCCATCATGTAGGTGACCAGCTCGCGCAGGGCGGTCTTGTATTCGCGGTCGACGGTCTTGTCGTACTGCGCAACCGACAGTGCGAGGTCGGCGTCGAAACGGGCGAAGGCGTCCAGCGCCTCCTGCACCATCTTGCGCACCTGGTTGCCGATGTGGCGCACCTCGACGTAGCCGCGCGGCGACTCGCCTTCCTCGCACAGCTGGATGGCGCGGCGGGCGATCTTCGAGGCTTCGTCGCCGATGCGCTCGAGGTCGATCACCGACTTGGAGATGCTGATGATCAGGCGCAGGTCGGAGGCAGCCGGCTGGCGGCGGGCGAGGATGCGCAGGCATTCCTCATCGATGTTGCGCTCCATCTGGTTGATCTGGTCGTCGATCTCGCGCACCTGCTGGGCCAGGCCCGAGTCGGCATCGATCAGCGCGTTGACCGCGTCGTTGACCTGCTTCTCCACCAAACCGCCCATGGCCAGCAGGTGGCTACGCACATCTTCCAGCTCGGCGTTGAACTGCTGCGAGATGTGGTGGGTGAGGCTTTCTTTGTTGATCATGTTCGCTCCGCGAAAGCCGCAGGCTCCGGGCCGCTGGCTTGTGATGTTCTCCGGGAAGTTCTACCGCGCACGCAATACCGTGAAACTAGCCGTAGCGACCGGTGATGTAATCTTCTGTCTGCTTCTTGGCCGGGTTGGTGAACAGGGTATCGGTATCGCCGAACTCGATCAGCTTGCCCATATACATGAACGCCGTGTAGTCGGAGACGCGCGCGGCCTGTTGCATGTTGTGGGTCACGATGACGATGGTGAACTTGGATTTCAGCTCGTAGATCAGCTCTTCGATCTTCAGGGTGGAGATCGGGTCCAGTGCCGAGCAGGGTTCGTCGAGCAGCAGGACTTCCGGCTCCACGGCGATGGTGCGGGCAATGACCAGACGTTGCTGCTGGCCACCGGAGAGGCCGAGGGCGGATTCGTGCAGGCGATCCTTCACCTCGTCCCACAGCGCCGCGCCCTTGAGGGCCCATTCGACGGCTTCGTCGAGCACGCGCTTCTTGTTGATGCCCTGGATGCGCAGGCCGTACACCACGTTTTCGTAGATGCTCTTGGGGAACGGGTTGGGCTTCTGGAACACCATGCCGACGCGGCGGCGCAGTTCGGCGACGTCGACGTTCTTGGCGAAGATGTTGTGGCCGTCGAGGAGAATCTCGCCCTTCACGTGGCAACCGTCGACCAGGTCGTTCATGCGGTTGAAGCAACGCAGCAGGGTCGACTTGCCGCAGCCGGACGGGCCGATGAAGGCAGTCACGCGCTGCTTGGGGATGTTCATGCTGACGTCGAACAGCGCCTGCTTCTCGCCGTAGAACAGGCTCAGGCCGGGCACTTCGAGGGCGACGGTCTCGCTTTCCAGGTTCATGCCCTGGCGGTCGCCGCGGCCGAGCGCGCCGATGTCGATGCCGATGCCGATGCCGATGCCGTGGGATGCGGTTTCATGTTGCATGTTCAGTCTCCTTGGGAGGCTTGGCGGCGGGCACGACCCGCCGCCTGCAGAATCAGTTTTCCAGCGCCTTGTACTTTTCGCGCAGGCGGTTACGAATGGCGATGGCCGAGAAGTTCAGTAGGGCGATCACCATCACCAGCAGCAGCGCGGTGGCGTACACCAGCGGGCGCGCGGCCTCGACGTTCGGGCTCTGGAAGCCGACGTCGTAAATGTGGAAGCCCAGGTGCATGATCTTCTGGTCCAGGTGCACGTACGGGTAGTTGCCGTCGACCGGGAGCGCCGGAGCCAGCTTCACCACGCCCACCAGCATCAGCGGCGCCACCTCACCGGCGGCACGGGCCACGGCGAGGATCAGGCCGGTCATCATCGCCGGGCTGGCCATCGGCAGGACCACTTTCCACAGGGTCTCGGCCTTGGTCGCGCCCAGGGCGAGAGAACCCTCACGGGTAGCCCGCGGGATGCGCGCCAGGCCTTCCTCGGTGGCCACGATCACCACCGGCACCGCGAGGATGGCCAGGGTCAGCGATGCCCAGAACAGCCCCGGCGTACCGAAGGTCGGCGCCGGCAGGGCTTCGGGGAAGAACATGCGGTCGAGCGAGCCGCCCAGCACGTAGACGAAGAAGCCCAGACCGAACACGCCGTAGACGATCGCCGGAACACCCGCGAGGTTATTCACCGCGATGCGGATGATGCGGGTCAGCAGGCCCTGGCGTGCGTATTCGCGCAGGTAGACGGCTGCGATCACACCGAAGGGGGTGACGATCACGGCCATCACCAGGGTCATCATCACGGTGCCGAAGATGGCCGGGAAGATACCGCCTTCGGTGTTGGCTTCACGCGGGTCATCGCTGAGGAACTCCCACAGTTTCTTGAAGTAGAAGCTCAGCTTGGTGGCCACGCCCATCTGGTTCGGCTGGTAGGCATGCACCAGCTTGCCGACGCTGATCTCGGTCTGCTGGCCGCTGGCATCGCGCATGACGATGCTGTCACGGTTGAACTCCGAGTGCAGGCCGTTGAGTTGGTCTTCCAGCACCTTGTACTGGGCGTTCAGCTCGGCGCGGCCTGCGGCGATGTCGGCCTCGGCGGTGGCATCCAGCTCGTTGTTCAGCTGCAGGCCACGTTCCTTCAGGCGCAGCCGCTCAAGGCCGTGGTTGATGCCGCCAATGTCCTTTTTCTCCAGCTGGTACAGCTTGCTGTAGAGCTCATCGACGCGCTTGAGGCGGGTCTGCAGCTCGGCCATGGCGGCCGCACCTTCGGCGACGACCTTGCCGTTTTCCTTCACGCTCAGCAGGTAACCATAGAAGTTGCCCCACTCGCGGCGCTCCAGGGTC
This sequence comes from Pseudomonas sp. PDM18, assembly GCF_014852585.1. Lineage (GTDB taxonomy): Bacteria > Pseudomonadota > Gammaproteobacteria > Pseudomonadales > Pseudomonadaceae > Pseudomonas. The sequence goes on from NZ_JACVBX010000008.1 coordinate 318,354, forward strand.
ACCAGTTCGGCCGGATGACGACGGTCGGTCAGCCACTCGCCGATCACCCAGGAGAAGTCGCTGCCGTACAAGTCGCGGTTGCCCAGCTTGAGCAATTCGCGGGTCATGAATTCCGGACCATTGTCCGGCACCGGCAGACCGGCCCCGCGCAGACGTTCGCGCGGTACCTGCTCGACTTGCACTTCTTCGCCGATCAGAGTCTTGGGCGCTTCACCGGGGACGGAGTAGGTCGCCTCGATCACATCTGCCGGCCAGAAGTGGCCGAGACCGCGCACGGCGATCACGGCGAGCAGGCCGATGGTCATGATCACGGCAATGGATACCGCACCGGCGTTCATCCACACCCAGGGAGAACCGCTGGCAAACCACGCTTTGACGGATTCCTGTTTCTGTTTCACGGAACGTAGCCTCGTCGGGCGTCGCTTAGAGCGACGCGTATTTCTTGCGCAGGCGCTGACGGATCAGCTCTGCCAGGGTGTTCATCACGAAGGTGAAAGACAGCAATACCAGCGCCGAGAGGAACAGCACGCGGTAGTGAGTCCCGCCCACCTCCGACTCGGGCATTTCCACCGCGACGTTCGCCGCAAGGGTGCGCATGCCCTGGAAAATGTTCACGTCCATGACCGGGGTGTTGCCGGTAGCCATCAGCACGATCATGGTCTCGCCCACGGCGCGGCCCATGCCGATCATCAGCGCCGAGAAGATGCCCGGGCTGGCGGTCAGGATCACCACGCGGGTCAGCGTCTGCCAGGGCGTGGCGCCTAGAGCGAGGGAGCCGTAGGTCAGGCTGCGCGGCACGCTGAAGATGGCGTCTTCGGCGATGGAGAAGATGTTCGGGATCACCGCGAAGCCCATGGCCAGGCCTACTACCAGTGCGTTGCGCTGGTCGTAGGTGATGCCCAGGTCGTGGCTGATCCAAAGGCGCATGTCGCCGCCGAAGAACATCGTCTCCAGGTGCGGGCTCATCCACAGGGCGAAGGCGCCGGTGGCGAGGACCACAGGGATCAGGATCGCTGCTTCCCAGCCAGCCGGCAGGCTCAGGCGGATGCGCTCGGGCAGGCGGCTCCAGATCAGGCCGGCTGCCAGGATACCCAGCGGCGTGAGCAGCAGCAGGCTGAAGATGCCCGGCAGGTGGCCTTCGACATACGGCGCGAGGAACAGGCCGGCAAAGAAGCCGAGGATCACCGTCGGCAGCGCTTCCATCAGCTCGATCACCGGCTTCACCTTGCGGCGCATGCCCGGAGCCATGAAGTACGCGGTGTAGACGGCGGCGGCGATGGCCAGCGGAGCGGCGAGGATCATCGCGTAGAAGGCGGCCTTCAGGGTCCCGAAGGTCAGTGGTGACAGGCTCAGCTTGGGCTCGAAGTCGGTGGTCGCGGCGGTGGACTGCCAGACATAGGACGGCTTGTCGTAGCTCTCGTACCAGACCTTGCCCCACAGCGCGCTGAAGGACACTTCCGGGTGCGTGTTGCTCAGGCTGAAGCGACGCAGCTCGCCGGCCTGCTCAACGATCAGGCGGTTGGCGCGAGGCGACAGGGCCATCGGGCCAGCAGAGGGCGCGACGTTTTCCACCAGCAGCGTGCGGTGCGCGGTGCTGTGGAAGATGCCCAGGTTGCCCTGCTTGTCGATGGCCAGGAAACCCTTGCGGCGCTGCTCCGGCGCAATGCTGGAGATCGGCTGGTCGCCCAGCTTGAAGTCACGCACGTGGGACAGGCGCGGTTCGCCGTCTTCGCCGCGAGCCATGAACCACTGGCTTATGCCGCCCTTGGAGTCGCCGACCATCAGCGAGATGCCACCCAGCAGTTGGCTGCTGGCGGTCACTTCGGCGGAGGCATCATCCAGCAGCTTGTAGCGGCCGTTGAGCTGGTGGCTGTTCAGGTCGAACACGTCGGCCTGGGCGCGGCCATTGAGCACATAGAGCCACTGCTTGCGCGGGTCCATGTAGATAGCTTTCACCGGCTCGGAGATCTGCGGCAGGTTGATGCGCTCTTCCTGCAAGGCGCTCTCGCCGGTCAGCATGTTTTCCTGTTGGGTCAGGCCGAGCAGCAGCATTTCGCTGCCGGTGGACGCGGCCAGCAACAGGCTGTCGTCACCCGAGACGATCGCCACGTGCTCCAGCGGACGACCCTGGGGATCCAGGTTCATCGGCGCTTCACCGTAGGGGTACTCGATGTGCGGCTCGATGGTTTTCTTGTTGTCCGGGTAGGTGACCTTGTAGCCGTGCTTGAACACCAGCACCTGGCCGTTGGACAAACCCAGCGCGACAGTCGGATGACCCGGCTGGTCCTCGGCGATGGAGGTGACACTGGTGCCGGCGGGCAGCTTCAGCGCAACACGGTCCATCTCGTCGCCTTTCTTGGCGTCGAAGAACACCACTTCGCCGTTGGCGGCGACGCGCATGCCCACCATGTTCTGCTCTTCGATGCTCAGCAGCAGCGGCGCCTGGGCCGTCTTCAGCCAGGCCGGAGCCAGGGGGTCACGCGTTTCCAGTTCGGCGCCGCGGAACAGCGGCAGCACGACGTAGGCGAGGTAGAAGAAAATCAGGGTAATGGCAGCCAGCACGGCGAGACCGCCGACCAGGACGTACCAACGGGTCAGTCGATCCTTGAGCGCCCGGATACGGCGCTTGCGCTGCAGGGCAGGTGTATTGAAATCAATCCGCTCGGGGAGAGAAGAAGTCATCGGGGAGTTGGCCATGTCGTTCATGGAGTGACACCCTAGCGGCTCTGTATGACAGAAAGATGACATGGAAGTGACGCGACAAAGCCCACCAGCAGAGCCATGCTGGCGGGCTCGGTCGAGTGAGCGTCAGCCCATGCCGGGCGGCGATCTCCGCCCGGTTGGAGGGCTGATTACAGACCCAGATCCTTGATGGCTTTTTCGGCGACTTTGGACGGCAGGGGGATGTAGCCGTCTTTCACGACAACCTGCTGGCCGGTCTTGGAGAGCACCATCTTCAGGAACTGTGCTTCCAGCGGGTTCAGCGGCTTGTTCGGCGCCTTGTTGACATAGACGTAGAGGAAGCGCGAGAGCGGGTAGGAGCCGTTCAGGGCATTCGCCTCGTTGTCTTCGATGAACTCGCCGCCTTCTTTCTTGGCCAGGGCAACGGTCTTCACGCTAGCAGTCTTGTAACCGATACCAGAGTAACCAACGCCGTTCAGGGACTGGCTGACCGACTGAACTACGGAAGCCGAACCCGGCTGCTCGTTCACGTTCGGCTTGTAGTCGCCTTTGCACAGGGCTTCTTCCTTGAAGTAGCCATAGGTGCCGGATACGGAGTTACGGCCGAACAGCTGTACGGGCTTGTTAGCCCAGTCGCCGGTCAGGCCCAGGTCACCCCAGGTCTTCACTTCCGACTTGCCGCCGCACAGGCGGGTGGAGGAGAAGATGGCGTCAACCTGCTGCATGGTGAGGCCCTTGATGGGGTTATCCTTGTGCACGAAGATCGCCAAGGCGTCCACGGCAACCGGAACAGCAGTCGGCTTGTAGCCGTACTTCTGTTCGAAGGCCTGCAGTTCGACGTCCTTCATCTTGCGGCTCATCGGGCCCAGGTTGGCAGTGCCTTCGGTCAGCGCCGGCGGCGCGGTGGAGGAGCCGGCGGCCTGGATCTGCACGTTCACGTTCGGGTACAGGCGCTTGTACTCTTCCGCCCACATGGTCATCAGGTTGGCCAGAGTGTCGGAACCGACGCTCGACAGGTTGCCCGACACACCGCTGGCTTTCTGGTATTCCGGCAGGGCCGGATCGATCGCGGCTACCGCACTGGCGGTGCCTACGCCTGCAGCGACAAAAGTCAGGGCCGCCATCAAACGCTTGAGTTTCATGCCTTGCTCCTTAAGGAGAATGGGGTTGGATGGAACGGGGGCCAGTATCGTCAGGCCGCATGAAGACTCTATGACGCGAATGTGACAGTTGGATGAAAAGCCATCAGTCTGTCAGCAGGCGGTTGTAACAAGGCAAATCGAGGTTCTCTAACGGGCGGGACAATGCGCTCCAGAGCCGCCACAAGGGCCTTCGGCTCTTCATAGGAGCGCCCTTGCTCGTGCGTACCTTTCTCCCCAATGCAACCAATTCGGGGCGGTAGAGCGATGCCTATATCTGGCGCAGTTACGAGGCCGATTTTTTCGCACGCAAAAGCAAAACCCCCGGCCAGCGAAGCTGACCAGGGGTCTTGGGATAGGAGCTTGACGATGACCTACTCTCACATGGAGAAACTCCACACTACCATCGGCGATGCGTCGTTTCACTACTGAGTTCGGGATGGGATCAGGTGGTTCCAACGCTCTATGGTCGTCAAG
>NZ_JACVBX010000009.1 GCF_014852585.1 Pseudomonas sp. PDM18
GACAAGGGGCGGTGCCCGAAGGTCGCATTAGTGGCATGCATGCGCGTACTGATCGTGCGGATCAACGCGATGGTGAGAGACGGCACCAGTTGGAGGACAGGTGCCGTGTGAAGACAGTTGCTCCTACAACGGGACTCAGGGCTTGGCCGCGTCCTTCTTCAACTGCAGCAGCTCCCGGGTGCTATGCCGCAGGTTCTCGGCCAGGCTGCCCTGTTCATTGAAGCAGTCCTCGACCAGCCAGCCCCCGGCCGTGCGATGCAGCAACAGGCCAAGGTCGCGGTCCTCCCCCGTCAGGGCATCCTTGAGCACCACCCGCGCCTTGATGCGTTCGTCGTCCACCGTGGTGAACGCCAGCGACCTCACCTTGATGTCGCCCCAGTCCTGGCAATCGCACAGCGGGTCGCCACCCAGGTAACCCAGCTCACCATCGGCAGCGTCCTGATCGGCTTTCATCAACGCAATCAGCGAGGCGTCGTAGACGTCCTCCTCCTTCAGCGTCTTGTTCGGCACGCCCGGACCATCCGGCGAGTAGCTGGCATACAACTGGCGCAGGAAGCGCTCCGCACTGGCGGTATCGGTCGCCGACGTCGAAGCCGCGAGCGAGGTATCGAAGAGCGTCAGCAGGATCAGCGACAGGGCAAAGGCGGATCGCAGGAAGGCCATGGGATTCTCCATCGGGCAGCCGTGCATCATCGCCCAGCGCAGCCTCGAAAATCCGTGATGTGGTTAAAGCTGCCGGCGGTAGCCCTGGGACAGCAGCCACCCCTGGAAGGCCCGGCGGCGCTCCGGCGGCAGGTCCGCCAGCACCTGCGCCTCCGGCTCCGCGCGCAGCCGCCGCAGCCATGGCGCCAGCTCCAGGCCATCCAGATGCCAGATGCCCAGCGGCTGGTCGGCGCTGACCACGACTTCCGCTTCGTCGACGAACTCGCCATTCAGCACGGGGGCGCGCTCGATACGCAGGCTGGCGAAGTCGGCCGGCATGTGGCTCGGCTGCTGGTCCGGCCAGGCGCGGCGCGCTTGCCAGAACGGCTGAGCGGCCCATTGTGTTTCGCTGGCATAGAAGTCGCGGCCGACGCGGGCGAAGCGCAGGAACAGCTGCTCCACCCGTCGCTGATGGAAACGCCGGGCCAATTCCGCCCGCTCCGGCGCGCGCAGCAGCGTGTTGATCACCAGCGGCGCCTGCAAGGCCGAGGACAGCGACTGGAAAATGCCATTGCCGGACAGCGGGTCCACCGCCATCGCCGCATCGCCCACGCGAATCCAGGTATCGCCACAGGCCTCCAGGCTGAGGATCGCCGTGCTGCTGCGGGCGTGCAGGTCCAGCTCCCGCTCCTCGGCGGCACCGAAGAACTCCCGCACCAGCTTCGACGCGCTGCGGCGCTCGCGGCAGTAGTCCAGCAACTGCTCGCGAGGCGGCAGTTGGCTGCTCGCGACGTCCAGGGTGAGCTGCCAGTAGCAGCGCCCATCCTCCAGCCGCGCCATCCACGCCCAGCCATCGGCCAGGCTCTCCACCGCCGTTGCCAGCGGGCCAGGCTCGCCCTGCCAGCGGTTGAGCAGGCTGAGGGTTTCCGGGCCGCGCCGGGCTTTCATTCCCTTCTGGTTCAGCGGCGCCTGCCGACCTCGGGCCTCGACCAGAAATGCGCCCTGCACTTCCCGACCGTTTTCGAGTTTCACTCGCCAGCCGGGGCCGTCTTCCGCCACGCCCAGCACCTGGGCTTCGATCAGTTCGACGCCGGCTTGCCTCAGGTCCTCGCGCAGCCCCGCATCGAAGCGCGGGCGGTCGAGAACGCATTCTATGTTTTGCGCGCTTTCCACACCATTCCACTGCACACGCCGTTGCGAAGGCGGCGCGGCGCATGTCAGCGCATGTTTCAGGCCGGCATTGCGCAGGCCTTCCAGTACGCGCTGGGAGACGCCTTCGACGGCGGCGAAGCGGCGCCATTCGCTGATCACGATGACCGGATGACCCAGGCGGCGCAGGCCGAGGGCGACGGCGGCTCCGGCGGGGCCGGCGCCGAGGATCAGGATCGGGAGTTTATTCATGCTCCGAATACCCTCTCCCTAACCCTCTCCCTGAAGGGAGAGGGGACTGTCCGGAGCGGTTGGGAAGATTGGCGTTCGGCTGAGCATTGCTGAGCAACAGGAAAACTGCGTACTTCCAGCAGCGCCGAACAGCTCCCTCTCCCTTCAGGGAGAGGGCTGGGGAGAGGGAACTGTGCTCGACCTCCACTCACAAACTCACCTTCCGCTCGATCCCGCGAAAAGCCGCGCGCTCGCGCATCAACTCGACGAGCTGCACATTGGACAGTTCCGGCCGCTCCGCGAGCAAAGCCGCCAGATGGCCGCTGAAGGCCGCGCATCCCAGGCTTGCGCCGGAGCGCCCGCCAACTTTCACCGCCGCGCCAAAATCCGCCTGCGGGCTATCCAGCCAGGACCACTCGCCTTCGCCGCATCGGGCATCGCCCGTCACCCGGATCACCCCCGGATAGCTCGCCGGAAACACCGGTTCCCCCCGCGCCGGGCTGGACGCACAAACCAGCACGCCGGCTTCGATCAGATCCGTCACGGCCTCACGCAGGATCGGTCGATCCTGGCGCACGCCCAGACTCAGGTTGATCACCCGCACGCCCTGCTCGCCCAGCCAATGCAGCGCGGCGGCTATTTGCAGCGGGCTGGTCACGCCACGCTCATCGAAGACCTGGGCGACGAACAGGCGGGCATCGGGCGCCTGGGAAAGAATGGCTTCGCAGACGACGCTGCCGTGGCCCAGAGCATCCGCTAACGACTCGCCCTGGGCGTGGCCGTCGTCGGTGAGGAAGAAGCGCCGCGCACCGCTTACGCTCGCGGACTGCGACTCGGCAAAACCACTGTCGACCAGCCCAACCCGCAGCTCAGGCCTCATGACGCTGCACCGGCTGAGCCTCGCGCACCCGCATCTGCCCATCCTGCAATTCCAGGTGCAGCTCGGCGGCGGCCAGGGTCGAGGTGCGGTGGCTGATCAGCAGGCGCGTGCGCCCGGCGAACAACTGGTCGATGGCCGCGATGACCTCGCGCTCGGTGCTCTCGTCCACCTGCGACGTAGCCTCGTCGAGCACCAGGATCAGTGGGTCCTGCAACAGCGCGCGGGCGATGGCGATGCGTTGCTTCTGCCCGCCGGAAAGCTGCTGGCCGCGCTCGCCCAGCGGGCTGTCGAGGCCCTCGGGCAGACTGGCGATCAGGCTGCCGAGCTGCGCCGCGCGGGCGGCCTTCTCGATGGCCTCACGGCTCGACTCGGGCGCGCTATAGGCCAGGTTGTCGGCCAGGCTGCCACGGAACAGCACGATGTCCTGGCTGACCACCGCCACGCGCCGACGCAGGGCTTGCAGGTCAAGTTCGCGCAGGTCCACGCCGTCCAGCAGGATGCGCCCCTGATCGGGGTCGTAGAAACGTTGCAGCAGGTCGATCAGCGTGCTCTTGCCAACGCCCGAAGGGCCGCTCAGCGCGACCTTGAGACCGGCGGGAATCACTGCCTGCACAGCTTGCAGAACCGGCTGCGCGCGGCCCGGCCAGGCGTAATGCAGGTTTTCCAGGCGCAGCTCGCCCACCGTCGGCATCGGCCTTGGCGCGGCAGGCGAAACGATGGTGGCGTCCTCACCGCGCAACTCCATCACCCGGCCAAGGCTGACGGTCATGCGCTGCAACGCGACGTACAGGCCGAGCAGGCTCTGCACCGGCCCGATGGCCATGCCCAGGTAGGTGGAAAAGGCGATCAGCGAACCCAGTTGCCAGGTGCCCTGCACCACCCAGTAGCCGCCTACCAGGAAGGCACAAGCGCGGGACAGCGACATCAGCGTGCCGGGCACCGCCTGGGTGAAGAACTCGGTGAGCTGCAGGCGCAGCAACTGGCCCAGATAGCCCTGCCCCAGCCCTTCCAGGCGCCCGGCTTCGCGGCTCTGCTGCCCAGCGGACTGGATGAACTTCATCGCCGGCAGCGTCTCGACGAAGAACGACGAAAGGTCCGCCGAACGCTCGCGCAAACCGCGCGCCTCGCGCTCCACCTTGCGCCGCATCCAGCGCAGCCAGAGGACGTCCAGCGGGATCAGCAGCGCCACCAGCAGCGAGAGTTTCCACGACAGGGTGAGCAACAGCACCAGCGCGCCGACCAGGCCGATCACGCTGGACACCGCAGAGAACAACGAGTCCACGGCGAAGCGCTGGATCTCGGCGACATCGCCATCGAGCCGGGACATCAGGTCGCCAATGCGACGGCGGCCGAAAAAGCTCGGCGACAGGGTCTGCAGGTGGCGGTACAGCGCGTCGCGCAGGGAAAACAGGATGCGCCCGGACAGGCGCGTGTGCAGGTAGCGGTTCAGTCCGGACAACGCCGTACCGACCAGGCCGACGACGATCATCGCGCCAGCCACCATCACCAGCACAGGGAAGTCCTTCGCCAGCAGGCCGTCGTCGATCAGCGTCTTGGTCAGCCACGGCTGCGCGAGCACCAGCAGCGAGGCGCAGAACGACAACCCGAGGAGACCGGCAATGGCCGCCTTGTGCGGGCGCACGAAGCCGTACAACCAGCGCAGCGAGGCCTTGAGCGCCTGCGGATCGTCGCTCTCGATCAGGCGGGTGAAGAACATCAGCCCACCTTGAGTTGCTTGAGCTTGCGGTACAGCGTGGCGCGACTGATACCCAGCGCGTCGGCAGCAGCGGAGACGTTGCCCTGGTGGCGCTCCAGCGCCTGGCGGATCAGCTCCAGTTCGTTCTCGCGGATGCTGCCGCTGGGCGCGCGCTCGCCGGCACTGAGTTCGTCCAGGGTGCTGTCGGGCAGATGATCCAGACTCAGCTCCTCCTCGCCCTCCTCGCGCATGGCCAGCGCCGTGCGCAGGACCATCTCCAGCTGGCGGATGTTGCCCGGCCAGTGGTACTCGCGCAGCAGGCCGAGCAGTTCGGCGGAAAGTTTCACCTTGGGCGCACCGAGGCGCGCCAGCAGGCCGCTAGCCAGTTCGGCGAGGTCGTCGCGCTCGCGCAGCGCCGGCAGCTTCACGCTGATGCCGTTGACGCGGTAATAGAGGTCTTCGCGGAAGTGCTTTTCTTCCACCAGTCGCTTGAGGTCGCGGTGGGTGGCGCAGATCAGCGCGACGTCGATGTCCTGCTCCTCGCCGGCCCCCAAGGGCGCCACCTTGCGCTCCTGCAGCACGCGCAGCAGGCGCGCTTGCAGGGCCAGCGGCATATCGCCGATCTCGTCGAGGAACAGCGTGCCGCCATGGGCCTGTTGCAGCCGGCCGACCATGCCGCCGCGCCGCGAGCCGGTGAAGGCGCCGTCGCGGTAGCCGAACAGCTCGGACTCGATCAGTCCTTCGGGAATCGCCGCGCAGTTCACCGCGACAAAGGGTTTGTCGCTGCGTGCGCTGGCCTGGTGCAGGGCGCGCGCCACCACTTCCTTGCCGCTGCCGGTTTCACCCAGCAGCAGCACCGGCAGTTCGTTCACCAGCCCCTGGCGCGCCATGCGCAGGGCACGGGCGTAGCGCGGGTGGCTGCCGGCCAGGGCTTCGAGTTCGGGGCCGGCGGCCGGGCGTGGCGCGCGGGCGCTGACCGGCACCGCGTGGCTGCGCAGCGGCGCCTGGAGCGTCTTGTAGAACAGCTCGCCCTTGGGCGTCTGCAGGCTACCGACGCCGCCCTGGTAGAGGCGGCCGAGCAGTTGGTCGCCGCGCACGCCGAGAAGGTCTTCGCTGCGTCGGCCCACCAGGCTTTCACGGTGGGCACCGAGCAGTTGGCAGGCCTGACCGCTGACGGCCAGCACCTTGCCGTCCAGCCCCAGCGCCAGCAGGCCCTGCCAGGCGGAATCCAGGTACTGGCGGCGATAATGGAAGGCGATCACCACCTGCCCCGGATGGCTGACGGCGAACAGTCGCGCCTCGATCTGGAACACCGCGAGACTGAGCAGCGAGAGGCTTTCACGCGGGCCGGAAAGCGGCCCTTCGCGGGTCATGTCGAGCACGCCAAGCAGCGTGCCCTGTGGCCCTTCGATGGGCACCGAGGTGCAGGAGAATCGGCTCAGGCGGTCGAGGAAGTGCTCGCCGCAGTCGATCTGCGTGGCGCGCTTCTCCACCAGCGCGGTGCCCAGGGCATTGGTGCCGCGCGAGGCTTCGCTCCAGCAGGCGCCCTGAACGATGTCGGCCAGGCCCTTGCTCTGCATGCGCTCGCGGGCGCCCTCGACGGAGAGGATGGTGGCGTCGGCGTTGGCCAGGATGATCACGCCGTCATGGCCCTGGCGTTGTTGCAGGTAGTCGAGTTCGGGGATGGCGGCGTCGAGCAGCAGGCGGTTGCCGGCCAGCAGCACGTCGGGTTTCACCCGCGTGTCGAGGCCGTGCTCGGTGCCGCTGGCGCAGTCCAGGCCATGGCCGACGCTGCGCCGCCAGGAGGCGTCGATTTCCTCGCGGAGCACGCCGCTGGGGACTTCGCCTTCCTGTTGCAGGCGTTCACGGGCCAGGTGGGCTTCGCGCAGCAGGTCGCTGCTTATTGTTCTTGTAGTCATGCATCGCTCCGGTAGGTTCCGTGCCCCTTTTCAGGGATGTCGGGGCGCGGAACTCGCAGGCTGGTCAGGGCTGTGTACACCCGCAGATGGCGTCAGTAAAGGGGAAGCCCCAGGTAGGAAAGTCTAGTAGGGAGCAGCAGGCAATTCCCGCGCCACTCCCCCTTCCTACGCCGCCTTCGAGTTGTATTGACACTGACTCAAGGCAGGTTTACGTTAACGTAAAGGTAAACGACCTAGCAAGAGCATTCCCATGGCCACGACCTACACCATCTCCGAGCTTGCCCGCGAACTGGACGTCACCACCCGCGCCATCCGCTTCTACGAGGAGCAGGAAATGCTCAGCCCCGAGCGCCGCGGCCAGGAGCGCGTCTACAGCGCGAAGGACCTGGTGGCACTGAAGCTGATCCTGCGCGGCAAGCGCATCGGCTTCTCGCTGGCCGAGTGCAAGGAGCTGATCGACCTCTACGACCCCAGCAGCGGCAACACCAAGCAGCTGCAGACCTTCCTCGACAAGATCACCGCGCGCCGCGCACAGCTGGAACAGCAGTTGCTCGACATCGAGCAGATGAAACTGGAACTGGACACGGCCGAGGAGCGCTGCCTGGCGGCCATGGCCGAGACCGACAAACCCCGCAAGCAGCGCGTCCCGGTTTAAGACAATCTCCTGGACCTCGCGAGCTAGAGCCAGGCAAGGCGAAAGGCACCGAGAACGCGGAGTTTACGCTTGTAAATGAGCAGTTCTCGGCGGCTTTCAACGCAGCATGGCCGACGCGCAGCAGGCCCATTCACCCATCAGATTACAAATACAAGTACAGGTGATCCCATGAGCTACCCCTCCCTCAACTTCGGCCTCGGCGAAACCATCGACATGCTGCGCGAGCAGGTGCAGGGCTTCGTCGCCAGCGAACTCGCCCCGCGCGCCGCGCAGATCGACGCCGACAACCTGTTCCCGATGGACATGTGGAAGAAGTTCGGTGACATGGGCCTGCTCGGCATCACCGTCGCTGAGGAGTACGGCGGCGCCAACATGGGTTACCTGGCCCACGTCATCGCCATCGAGGAGATCAGCCGTGGCTCGGCTTCGGTCGGCCTGTCCTACGGCGCGCACTCCAACCTGTGCGTCAACCAGATCAAGCGCAACGGCAACGCCGAGCAGAAGGCCAAGTACCTGCCCAAGCTGATCAGCGGCGAGCACATCGGCGCCCTGGCCATGAGCGAGCCCAACGCCGGCTCCGACGTGGTGTCGATGAAGCTGCGCGCCGAGAAGCGCGGCGACCGCTTCGTCCTCAATGGCAGCAAGACCTGGATCACCAACGGCCCGGACGCCAACACCTACGTGATCTACGCCAAGACCGAGCCGGAGAAAGGCGCCCACGGCATCACCGCGTTCATCGTCGAGCGCGACTGGAAAGGCTTCAGCCGTGGCAGCAAGTTCGACAAGCTAGGCATGCGCGGCTCGAACACCTGCGAGCTGTTCTTCGATGACGTGGAAGTGCCGGAAGAGAACGTACTGGGCGCGGTCAACGGCGGCGTGAAGGTGCTGATGAGCGGCCTGGACTACGAGCGCGTCGTCCTCGCCGGCGGCCCGATCGGCATCATGCAGGCCTGCATGGACGTGATCGTCCCCTACATCCACGACCGCAAGCAGTTCGGCCAGAGCATCGGCGAGTTCCAGCTGATCCAGGGCAAGGTCGCCGACATGTACACCCAGCTCAACGCCAGCCGCGCCTACCTGTACGCCGTGGCCCAGGCCTGCGACCGTGGCGAGACCACCCGCAAGGACGCCGCCGGGGTCATCCTCTACACCGCCGAGCGCGCCACCCAGATGGCCCTGGACGCCATCCAGATCCTGGGCGGCAACGGCTACATCAACGAGTTCCCCACCGGCCGCCTGCTGCGCGACGCCAAGCTCTACGAGATCGGCGCCGGCACCAGTGAAATCCGCCGCATGCTGATTGGCCGCGAGCTGTTCAACGAGACCCGTTAAGCCTAACTCGCCGATTCGTAGGATGGGTGGAGCGAAGCGATACCCATCAGCTTGACCTGCGATGGGTATCGCAGGCTCCACCCATCCTACCTGCCCTTCGCACGTGGAGACGCCATGACCATCCTCGGCACCCAACTCAACACCCGTTCCCCGGAATACGCCGCCAACGCCGCGACCATGCTGGAGAACGTCCAGGACCTGCGCGCTGTCCTCGGCCGCGTCCATGAAGGCGGCGGCGCCGCCGCCCAGGCCAAGCACACCGCGCGCGGCAAGCTGCTGGTGCGCGAGCGCATCAACCGCCTGCTCGACGCAGGTTCCCCCTTCCTCGAAGTCTCCGCCCTCGCCGCCCATGAGGTGTACGGCGAAGACGTCGCCGCCGCCGGCGTGGTCGCCGGCATCGGCCGCGTGGAAGGCGTGGAATGCATGATCGTCGGCAACGACGCCACGGTGAAAGGCGGCAGCTACTACCCGTTGACCGTGAAGAAGCACCTGCGCGCCCAGACCATCGCCCAGCAGAACCGCCTGCCATGCATCTACCTGGTGGACTCGGGCGGCGCCAACCTGCCGCGCCAGGACGAGGTCTTCCCCGACCGCGAGCACTTCGGCCGGATCTTCTTCAACCAGGCCAACATGAGCGCCCAGGGCATCCCGCAGATCGCCGTGGTGATGGGCTCCTGCACTGCCGGCGGCGCCTACGTGCCGGCCATGAGCGACGAGACCATCATGGTGCGCAACCAGGCCACCATCTTCCTAGCCGGCCCACCGCTGGTGAAGGCCGCCACCGGTGAGGTGGTGAGCGCCGAGGACCTGGGCGGCGCCGATGTGCATTGCAAGACCTCCGGCGTGGCCGACCACTACGCCGAGGACGACGAGCACGCACTGGCCATCGCCCGCCGCTGCATCGCCAACCTCAACTGGACCAAGCAGGGCCGGCTCAACACCCGCGCCCCGCGCGCCCCGCTGTATGCCAGCGACGAGCTGTACGGGGTGATCCCGGTGGACAGCAAGCAGCCCTTCGACGTGCGCGAGATCATCGCGCGCCTGGTCGACGGCAGCGAATTCGACGAGTTCAAGGCGCTGTTCGGCACCACCCTGGTGTGCGGCTTCGCCCACCTGCACGGCTACCCGGTGGCGATCCTCGCCAACAACGGCATCCTCTTCGCCGAGGCCGCGCAGAAAGGCGCGCACTTCATCGAACTGGCCTGCCAGCGCGGCATTCCGCTGGTGTTCCTGCAGAACATCACCGGCTTCATGGTCGGCCAGAAGTACGAGGCCGGCGGCATCGCCAAGCACGGCGCCAAGCTGGTCACCGCCGTGGCCTGCGCCCAGGTGCCGAAGTTCACCGTGATCATCGGCGGCAGCTTCGGCGCCGGTAACTACGGCATGTGCGGCCGTGCCTACGACCCGCGCTTCCTGTGGATGTGGCCCAACGCGCGGATCGGCGTGATGGGCGGCGAGCAGGCCGCAGGCGTCTTGGCCCAGGTCAAGCGCGAGCAGGCCGAACGCGCCGGCAACGCGCTGTCCGCCGAGGAAGAGGCGAAGATCAAGGCACCGATCCTCGAACAGTACGAGCGCCAGGGGCATCCCTACTATTCCAGCGCGCGACTGTGGGACGACGGCGTGATCGACCCGGCGCAGACCCGCGACGTGCTCGGCCTCGCCCTCTCCGCCTCGCTCAACGCGCCTGTCGAAGCGACCCGCTTCGGCGTCTTCCGCATGTAAGGCCGCTGCCATGACCGACTCTCAGAACATCGCCTTTCAGAATATCGAGCTCGCTATCGACCCGCGCGGCGTCGCCCATCTCTGGCTGAACCGCCCGGAGAAGAACAACGCCTTCAACGCCCGGACCATCGCCGAGCTGATCCAGGCGCTGGCCGCCGTGGCCAGCGACGACCGCGTGCGCCTCGTCGTGCTGCGCGGCCGTGGCCGCCACTTCTGCGGCGGCGCCGACCTGTCGTGGATGCAGGAATCCGTGCAGCTGGACTACCAGGGCAACCTGAATGATGCCCAGCAGCTCGCCGAACTGCTCTACAACCTGCACCAGTTGCAGAAGCCGACCCTGGCTGTGGTTCAGGGTGCCGCCTTCGGCGGCGGCGTGGGCCTGGTCGCCTGCTGCGACATGGCGCTGGCCGCCGAGGACGCGCAGTTCTGCCTGTCCGAGGTGCGCATCGGCCTGATCCCGGCCACCATCGGCCCCTTCGTCAGCAAGGCCATCGGCCAGCGCGCCGCCACCCGCTACGCCATGACCGCCGAGCGTTTCAGCGGCATCCGCGGTCGCGAGCTGGGCCTGGTGGACGAAACCTACCCGGCAGCCGAACTGGATGACGAGGCCGAGGCCTGGATCGCCAACCTGCTGAACAACAGTCCGGCGGCCCTGGTGGCCTGCAAGGCACTGTTCCATGAAATCGGCGCCGGCGAACTCACTCCCGAACGCCGCCGCTACACCGAAGCCGCCATCGCCCGCATCCGCATCAGCCCCGAGGGGCAGGAAGGCCTGCGCGCCTTCCTGGAGAAACGCAAACCGGCCTGGCAGGAGCAAGTCTGATGAAGAAGATCGATACCCTGCTGGTGGCCAACCGCGGCGAGATCGCCTGCCGCGTGATGCGCACCGCCAAGGCCCTGGGCCTGACCACCGTGGCCGTGCACAGCGCCACCGACCGCCACGCTCGCCACGTCGAGGAGGCGGACATCGCCATCGACCTGGGCGGCGCCAAGCCCGCTGAAAGCTACCTGCGCGCCGACGCCGTATTGGCCGCCGCGAAAGCTGCCGGCGCCCAGGCCATTCACCCCGGCTACGGCTTCCTCTCGGAGAACGCCGGCTTCGCCCGTGCCTGCGAAGAGGCCGGGCTGGTCTTCCTCGGCCCGCCGGCCAGCGCTATCGATGCCATGGGCAGCAAGTCCGCCGCCAAGGCGCTGATGGAAACCGCCGGCGTGCCGCTGGTGCCCGGCTACCACGGCGAGGCCCAGGACTATGCCACCTTCCAGCGTGAAGCCGAGCGCATCGGCTATCCGGTGCTGCTCAAGGCCGCCGCCGGCGGTGGCGGCAAGGGCATGAAGGTGGTCGAGCGCGAAAGCGAACTGGCCGAGGCGCTGGAGTCCGCGCAGCGTGAAGCGCAGTCCGGTTTCGGCGACTCGCGCATGCTGGTGGAGAAATACCTGACCAAGCCGCGCCACGTGGAAATCCAGGTGTTCGCCGACCAGCACGGCCACTGCCTGTACCTCAACGAGCGCGACTGCTCGATCCAGCGCCGTCAC
Organism: Pseudomonas sp. PDM18; assembly: GCF_014852585.1. GTDB lineage: Bacteria > Pseudomonadota > Gammaproteobacteria > Pseudomonadales > Pseudomonadaceae > Pseudomonas. Next base: position 11,760 of record NZ_JACVBX010000009.1, read on the forward strand.
CAGAAAGTGGTGGAAGAAGCGCCGGCCCCCGGCCTCTCCGCCGAACTGCGCGCCGCCATGGGCGAGTCCGCCGTACGTGCCGCCCAGGCCATCGGCTACGTCGGCGCCGGCACCGTGGAGTTCCTCTACGACGAAGGCAGCGGCCAGTTCTTCTTCATGGAAATGAACACCCGCCTGCAGGTGGAGCACCCGGTCACCGAAGCCATCACCGGCCTCGACCTGGTGGCCTGGCAGATCCGCGTCGCCCGTGGCGAGCCGCTGCCGATCACCCAGGAACAGGTGCCGCTGAATGGCCACGCCATCGAAGTGCGCCTGTATGCCGAAGACCCCGAGGGCGGCTTCCTGCCCGCCAGCGGCCACCTCGCGCTGTACCGCGAACCCGCCGCCGGCCCCGGCCGCCGCACCGACAGCGGCATCCGCGAGAGCGATGACATCTCGCCGTTCTACGACCCGATGCTGGCCAAGCTGATCGCCTGGGGCGAGAACCGCGAGGAAGCGCGCCAGCGCCTGCTGTCGATGCTCAGCGAAACCGCGGTCGGCGGCTTCAAGACCAACCTGGCGTTCCTGCGCCGCGTGCTGGCCCATCCGGCCTTCGCCGAGGGCGAACTGGATACCGGCTTCATCGGCCGTTACCAGGACGACCTGCTGCCGGCCGCCACCGCCCTGCCCGAGCGCTTCTGGCAACTGGCCGGCGAAGCCTGGGTGCAGAGCGAAGCCGCCCGTGTGCGCGGTGACGACGCCCATTCCCCGTGGTCCGCCCAGAGCGGCTGGCGCAGCGGCCTGCCAGGGGAAACCGACCTGCACCTGCTGGCCAAGGGTGAGTCGCAGGTGGTGCGCCTGCGTCACGCCGACGGCCAACGCATCGCCCAACTCGACGGGCAATGGCTGGACGTGAAGGACGGCGAGATTCGCCGCCGCCACCAGGTGATCCGCCGTGGCGCCAACCTCTACCTGGAATGGAACGGCGAGCTGGTCGGCGTGCAGCGTTTCGACCCCATCGCCGAAGCCGAAGCGGCCCACGCCCACCACGGCGGCCTGGGTGCACCGATGAACGGCAGCATCGTGCGCATCCTGGTCGAGCCCGGCCAGAGCGTCGAAGCTGGCGCAGCCCTGGTGGTGCTCGAAGCCATGAAGATGGAACACAGCATTCGCGCGCCGCACGCCGGCGTGGTGAAATCGCTGTATTGCAGCGAAGGCGAGCTGGTGTCCGAAGGGACGGCGCTGGTGGAGCTGGAAGAGGCCTGAATCCGTAGGGCGTATAACGCTCCGCGTTATACGCCGACTGGCCCTGGTCAGCCTGCGCCAGGTTCAGCCAGGACATCGACTGCAAGCTGCGGTGTAGCGGCGTATAACCGCGAACGGTTATACGCCCTACGCTCCACCGAAAGTACGAGGACATTCCATGACCCTGCCAAAATCCGTCCGCCTGGTCGAAGTCGGCCCGCGCGACGGCCTGCAGAACGAGAAACAACCCATCGCCGTGGCCGACAAGGTACGCCTGGTGGACGACCTCACCGCCGCCGGCCTGGACTACATCGAAGTCGGCAGCTTCGTCTCGCCCAAGTGGGTGCCGCAGATGGCCGGCTCGGCGGAAGTCTTCGCCGGCATCCGACAGAAGGCCGGCGTCACCTACGCCGCCCTGGCGCCGAACCTGAAGGGCTTCGAGGCCGCGCTGGAATCGAAGGTCAAGGAAGTCGCGGTATTCGCCGCCGCCTCCGAGGCCTTCTCGCAGAAGAACATCAACTGCTCGATCAAGGAGAGCCTGGAGCGCTTCGTTCCGGTGATGGAAGCGGCCCGCCAGCACGGCGTGCGCGTGCGCGGCTACGTCTCCTGCGTGCTCGGTTGCCCCTATCAGGGCGAGGTGGACGCGGCGCAGGTCGCCGCCGTCGCCGAAGAGCTGCACGCCATGGGCTGCTACGAAGTTTCCCTCGGCGACACCATCGGCGTCGGTACCGCCGGCGCCACCCGCCACCTGTTCGAGGTCGTCGGCCAGCGTGTGCCGCGCGCGCAATTGGCCGGGCACTTCCACGACACCTACGGCCAGGCCACGGCGAACATCTACGCCAGCCTGCTGGAAGGCATCGCGGTGTTCGACAGCTCGGTCGCCGGTCTCGGCGGTTGCCCCTACGCCAAGGGCGCCACCGGCAACGTCGCCACCGAGGACGTGCTCTACCTGCTCAACGGCCTGGGCATCCACACCGGCATCGACCTGGACCTGCTGATCGACGCCGGCCAGCGCATCTGCGCGGTGCTCGACAAGCCAAACGGCTCGCGGGTGGCCAAGGCGCAACTGTCCAAACGCTGAAGCCCATCCCTGTAGGAGCGCGCCATGCGCGCGATCGCGGGCATGGCCCGCTCCTACAGGTACAACCTACCGCCACATCCCGGTACAGTGCGCCCTCTGCCCTCCCCGCGCACGGCCTGACCATGACCGACACCCACAGCCTCAAGGACTACCCCAGCGTCCGCCAACTGGCGATCCGCTCGCTGTTCGAGATCTTCGAGCAGTTCAGCGAGGGCACGGTGATCGTCGACCGCGAGGCGCGCATTGTCTGGATCAACCAGCGCTATGCCCAGCGCTTCGGCCTGGACAGCGCCGAGCAGGCCGTCGGGCGCCCGGTGGAACAGGTGATCCCCGGCAGCCTGATGCGCGAGGTGGTCAGCAGCGGCCGGCCGATGCTGCTGGACATCCTCGACATGGCCAAGGACCCGCTGGTGGTCATGCGCGTGCCGATCCGCGACGACGCGGGCGAGGTCATCGGTGGCATCGGCTTTGCCCTGTTCGATGAACTGCGTGCGCTGTCGCCGCTGCTCACCCGCTACCAGCGCATGCAGGCCGAGCTGGCCTCGACCCGTTCGCTGCTGCAGGCGCGCCAGGCGAAGTACAGCTTCGGGCATTTCATCGGCACCAGCGCCGCCAGCCTGGAAGTGAAGCGCCGCGCGCGCCGGGGGGCCGCCAGCGAAGCGCCGATCCTGCTGCTGGGCGAGACCGGCACCGGCAAGGAACTGCTCGCCCACGCCATTCATGCCTCCTCTCCACGCGCCGACAAGCCCTTCGTCAGCCTCAACGCCGCCGCCATTCCCGAAACCCTGCTGGAGGCCGAGTTCTTCGGCACCGCGCCGGGCGCCTTCACCGGCGCCGACCGCAAGGGTCGCGCCGGCAAGCTGCAGATCGCCCAGGGCGGCACGCTGTTCCTCGACGAGATCGGCGACATGCCGCTGACCTTGCAAAGCAAACTGCTGCGGGTGCTGCAGGAGAAGGAGTTCGAACCGGTCGGCTCGAACGAAGTCCTGCGCAGCGACATCCGCCTGATTGCCGCCACCTCCATCGACCTCGATGCGGCCGTGCGCGAGGGCCGCTTCCGCGCCGACCTGTTCTACCGCATCAACGTCCTGCCCATCGAGATTCCGCCGCTGCGCGAGCGCCTGGAGGATTTGCCGGCGCTGTGCGAAGCCATCCTCGACGGCCTGCGCGACGACCGCCAGACGCTTTACGAGCTGGATGCCGGTGGTCTCGCTTTACTCGCCCGGCATGCCTGGCCGGGCAACGTGCGCGAACTGCGCAACCTGCTGGAGCGCACTGTACTGCTGGGTGATCGCCCGCAGATCGACGCCGCCGCGCTGCGTGCAGCACTGGGCGAATTGCAGCCACTGCCCACCCCCTCGGCCACACCGGGAACCCGTCTGACCGAGGGGCAGGACTTCTACGCGGCGCGGGACGCCTTCGAGCGCGAGCTGATTGCCAACACCCTGGCCGAGCACGCCGGCAATGTCGATGCCGCCGCGCAGCGCCTGGGTCTGGGGCGCTCGACCCTCTACAAGAAGATGGCAGCACTGGGCCTTCAATCCTGAAAAAGAGACAAGTCTCAAAAAAGAGACAACCACTCAAAACTCTTGATTGAAAGCCACCAGGCGATTCAATCCGCCGCCTTGTCTCAAATTAGAGACGAAGCGCTTCTCCCCATTCATGAAAATCTCAAAATAAGACTTATAAATCAGATAGTTACAATCCTGGCACGGTCCTGGCTATGTCGCCTCTCGCGGCCTTCGCGCCGCACAGCCGACATAACAACAATCAACGCTGCCCGAACGCGAATTCCACCCCAGCGGAACACCCGGCAAGTTCCGCCTCGCCCTCGGTATAGCGCCAGGAGATCACCCGATGAGCCGCTCCACGCTCAATCATGCCGCCGTACTGACCGCCCTCGGTTCCACCCTCGCCCTTTCGCCCCAGGCCTTCGCCGAATTCATCGCTGACAGCAAGGCCAGCGTCGAACTGCGCAACTTCTACTTCAACCGCGACCTCCGCCAGGACAATGCCGCGCAGTCCAAGCAGGAAGAGTGGGCGCAGGGCTTCCTGCTGCGCTACGAATCCGGCTACACCGAAGGCACCATCGGCGTGGGCGTCGATGCCCTCGGTCTGCTCGGCGTCAAGCTGGACTCCAGCCCCGACCGCGCCGGTTCCGGCCTGCTGCCACGCGACAAGGACAAGGTCAACGGCGCACCCGACGACTACAGCGAGCTGGGCCTGACCGCCAAGCTGCGTGCCTCCAAAAGCGTGCTGAAGATCGGCACCCTGCTGCCCAAGCTGCCGACCGTGCTGGCCAACGATTCGCGCCTGCTGCCGCAGACCTTCGAAGGTGCGCACCTGAGTTCCGCCGAATTCGCCGGCCTGACCTTCGACGGCGGCCGCCTGCGTCAGGTGAGCCAGCGCGACTCCTCCAACCGCGAGGACATGACCGTCACCAGCGGCAGCGCGCGCGGCATCGTCGCCACCGACACCAGCGACCAGTTCGACTTCGCCGGCCTGAACTACAAGTGGACGCCGCAGCTCACCACCGGCTACAGCTACGCCAAGCTCGACGGGCTCTACGACCAGCACATCGTCAACCTGGTGCACGTACTGCACATCGCCGCCGGCCAATCGCTGAAGACCGACCTGCGCTACGCCCGCTCCGACGACGACGGCCACAGCAACGTCGACAACCGCGCCTTCGGCGCCATGCTCACCTACACCCTGGGCGGCCACGGCTTCGGCGCCGGCTACCAGAAGATGAGCGGCGACACCGGCTTCGCCTACATCGGCGGCACCGACGCCTTCCTGGTCAACTTCGTGCAGATCGGCGACTTCGCCAACCGCGACGAGAAGTCCTGGCAGGCGCGTTACGACTACGACTTTGCCGCCCTCGGCGTACCCGGCCTGACCTTCATGACGCGCTACCTGTCCGGCGACAACATCGAACTGGGTGCCGGCAAGCCCGAAGGCAAGGAGTGGGAGCGCGACACCGACATCGGCTACGTGGTGCAGAACGGGCCACTGAAGAACTTCGGCGTGAAGTGGCGTAACGCGACGGTGCGCTCCAGCCACTTCGGCAACGACCTCGACGAGAACCGCCTGATCCTCAGCTACGTGCTGCCGCTCTGGTAAGCGCTTTTTTCGTCATCCTCAACCATTACAACAAGAACCACGCGCGGCCGATCGCCGCGCGCCACCTGGAGACTCTCCGATGAGCGTGGTCATCGCCCTCGCGGCCCTCGCCCTGCTGATGCTCGCCGCCTACCGCGGCTACAGCGTGATCCTCTTCGCCCCCATCGCCGCGCTGCTGGCGGTGCTGCTGACCGACCCTTCCGCCGTCGCCCCGGCCTTCACCGGGGTGTTCATGGAGAAGATGGTCGGCTTCGTCAAACTCTACTTCCCGGTGTTCCTGCTCGGCGCGGTGTTCGGCAAGCTGATCGAGCTGTCGGGCTTCTCGCGCTCCATCGTCGCCGCGGCCATCCGCCTGCTGGGCACCCGCCAGGCGATGCTGGTGATCGTGCTGGTCTGCGCCCTGCTCACCTACGGCGGCGTGTCGCTGTTCGTGGTGGTGTTCGCGGTCTACCCGTTCGCCGCCGAGATGTTCCGCCAGAGCAATATCCCCAAGCGACTGATCCCGGCGACCATCGCCCTGGGCGCCTTCAGCTTCACCATGGACGCCCTGCCCGGCACCCCGCAGATCCAGAACATCATCCCCACCGCCTTCTTCAACACCACCGGTTGGGCCGCGCCCTGGCTGGGCGTGATCGGCAGCCTGTTCGTGTTCAGCGTGGGCATGCTGTTCCTCCGTCGCCAGGCCGGCAAGGCGCGCGCCGCCGGTGAAGGCTACGGCACCGAGTTGCGCAACGAGCCGGAAACCGCCGACGACATGAAACTGCCCAACCCGCTGCTGGCGCTCTCGCCGCTGGTGCTGGTGGGCGTCGCCAACCTGCTGTTCACCCACTGGATTCCCCAGGTCTACGGCAAGACCCACAGCCTGCAGCTGGCCGGCATGGCCGCGCCGGTGGCCAGCGACGTGGCCAAGCTGACCGGCATCTGGGCGGTGCAGGCGGCGCTGCTGCTGGGCATCCTGCTGGTGCTGGTGACCAGCTTCGCGGTGATCCGCAGCAAGATCGCCGAGGGCAGCAAGACCGCCGTGTCCGGCGCGCTGCTGGCGGCCATGAACACGGCTTCGGAATACGGCTTCGGCGCGGTGATCGCCTCGCTGCCGGGCTTCCTGGTACTGGCCGACGCACTGAAGAAGATTCCCGATCCGCTGGTCAACGAGGCCATCACCGTCACCACCCTGGCCGGCATCACCGGCTCGGCGTCGGGCGGCATGAGCATCGCCCTGGCCGCCATGTCCGAACAGTTCATCGCCGCCGCCCACGCCGCCAACATCCCGCTGGAAGTACTGCACCGGGTAGCGGCCATGGCCTCCGGCGGCATGGACACCCTGCCGCACAACGGCGCGGTGATCACCCTGCTCGCGGTCACCGGCCTGACCCACCGCGAGGCCTACAAGGACATCTTCGCCATCACCCTGATCAAGACCCTCGCGGTGTTCGTGGTGATCGGCACTTTCTACGCCACCGGAATCGTCTAGACCGGTTGTTACCAAGCGGTCGCCGCGCGGCGACCGCCCCGTTGCAGAGGAGATTTGCATGACACTCAAGGGCAAGACCGCACTGGTCACCGGCTCCACCAGCGGCATCGGCCTGGGCATCGCCGCGCGCCTCGCGCAGGCGGGCGCCAATGTGGTGGTCAACGGCTTCGGCGACATCGACGCGGCCGTGCGCGAGCTGTCGGTGCATGGCACGCGCATCGGCCACCACGGCGCGGACATGGCGCAACCCGAGCAGATCGCCGAGATGATCGCCTACGTCGAGCGCGAGTTCGGCGGCCTCGACATCCTGGTCAACAACGCCGGCATCCAGCACGTCGCGGCGCTGGAAGACTTCCCCGTGGAGCGCTGGAACGCGATCATCGCCATCAACCTCTCCTCGGTGTTCCACACCACCCGCCTGGCGCTGCCGGGCATGCGCCAGCGCGGCTGGGGACGCATCCTCAACATCGCCTCGACCCACGGCCTGGTCGCCTCGGCGGGAAAGAGCGCCTACGTGGCCGCCAAGCACGGGGTGATCGGCCTGACCAAGACCACCGCTCTGGAAACCGCCACCACGGCCATCACCTGCAACGCCATCTGCCCCGGCTGGGTACTGACGCCGCTGGTACAGCAGCAGATCGACGCGCGCGTCCAGGCCGGCGCCAGCCCCGAACAGGCGCGCCACGACCTGCTGGCGGAGAAGCAGCCGTCGCTGGATTTCGTCACCGCCGACCAGCTCGGCGAGCTGGCGCTATTCTTGTGCTCTGAAGCCGCCGCGCAGGTCCGTGGCGCCGCCTGGAACATGGATGGCGGCTGGGTCGCCCAATGACTCGAGGGTTCCTGCGGCGCTTCGTGACATGATGTGTGGGCACCGTTCGTCGGCGGTGCCCTTCGCCCACACGAACCCGATGGAGTCGTAGTCGATGAATCAGGCGCTCTGGAGCCCCTCCCCCGAACGCATCGCCGCCACCCGCCTGGATGCCTTCCGCCGCAAGGTGGCGCAGCAGCACGGGCTCGACCTGCCCGACTACGCGGCCCTGCATGCCTGGAGCATCGCCGAGCGCGAGGCCTTCTGGCTGGCCATCGTCGACACCTTCGGCGTGCAGTTCCACGAAGCCCCCTCGGCGGTGCTCGAGGAAGGCCCGGAAATGCCCGATGCGCGCTGGTTCCCCGGCGCCACCCTGAACTTCGCCGAACACCTGCTGCGTCGCCGCGACCACAAGCCGGCGCTGGTCGCCATCAGCGAGGACGAACGCCGCGAGGTGATCAGCCACGCCGAGCTGGCCGCCCAGGTCGCCGGCCTGCAGCGCGCATTGCGTGAAGCAGGTGTGGGCGTCGGCGACCGCGTCGCGGCCTTCATGCCCAACACCTGGCAGACCGTGGTCGGCATGCTCGCCACCACCAGCCTGGGCGCCACCTGGTCGAGCTGCTCGCCGGACTTCGGCACCCATGGCGTGATCGACCGCTTCGGCCAGATCGAACCCAAGGTGCTGATCGCCTGCGCCGGCTACCGCTACGCCGGCAAGGTGCTGGACCTCAGCGCCAAGCTCAACGAAATCCTCGCCCAGCTGCCCAGCCTGGAGCAGCTGGTGATCGTCCCCTACGCCAACGGCCACGCGCGCCGCAGCGACTTCCAGACGCCGGCGCGGGTCAGCCTCTGGCAGGACTTTTACCACAGCGGCGGCGACCCGGTGTTCACCCCGGTGCCCTTCGACCACCCGCTGTACATCCTCTACTCCTCCGGCACCACCGGCGTGCCCAAGTGCATCGTCCACGGCGCCGGTGGCGTGCTGCTGCAGCACCTCAAGGAACACGGCCTGCACGTCGACCTGGGGCCGGACGACACGCTGTTCTACTACACCACCTGCGGCTGGATGATGTGGAACTGGCTGGTCTCGGGCCTCGCGGTCGGCGCGACGCTGGTGCTCTACGATGGCTCGCCCTTCCACCCCGGCCCCGAGCGCCTGATGGACCTGATCGACGCGGAGAACATCAGCGTCTTCGGCACCAGCGCCAAGTACATCGCCGCGTTGGAAAAGGCCAACGTGCGACCGCGCCAGACCCATTCGCTGGAGCGCCTGAAGACACTGCTTTCCACCGGATCGCCGCTGGCCCACGAGAGCTTCGATTACGTTTACCGTGACGTGAAACCCGATCTCTGCCTGTCGTCGATCTCCGGTGGCACCGACATCGTTTCCTGCTTCGCCATCGGCAATCCGACCGCACCGGTCTGGCGTGGGGAAATCCAGTGCAAGGCGCTGGGCATGGCGGTGGAGGTCTGGGACGCGGCCGGCAGGCCGGTGCACGGCGAGAAAGGCGAGCTGGTCTGCGTGCGGCACTTCCCATCGATCCCGGTGGGCTTCTGGAACGACGAGAACGACGAGAAATTCCTCGACGCCTACTTCGCCACCTTCCCCGGCGTTTGGGCCCACGGCGACTACGCCGAGGAAACCGAACACGGCGGCCTGGTGATCCATGGCCGCTCGGATGCCGTGCTCAACCCCGGCGGCGTGCGCATCGGCACCGCGGAAATCTACCGCCAGGTGGAGAAGATCGAGCAGGTGCTGGAATCCATCGCCATCGGCCAGGACTGGCAGGGCGATGTTCGCGTGGTGCTGTTCGTACGCCTGCGCGACGGCGTGGAACTGGACGACACGTTGCAGGAGCGCATCCGCCAGACCATCCGCAGCAACACCACCCCTCGCCACGTACCGGCGAAGATCCTCGCGGTCAGCGACATCCCGCGCACCATCAGCGGCAAGATCGTCGAACTGGCGGTGCGCAACGTGGTGCACGGCCAGCCGGTGAAGAACACCGACGCGCTGGCCAACCCGCAGGCGCTGGAGTTGTTCAGGGATCGGAAGGAGCTGGAGAGCTGAGGGACATAGGCGACGTCGCGCCTATGCATACCCTATCCCCAGCCAAGGTGAGGGCTCTTGCTCTCGTAGGAGCGGAGCTTCTCCGCGATCTCTTCCCGGCTACGCCTGCGTGCAGGCCCTGGTTCGCGAGCAAGGGCTAGGCGCCCCCCTCGGTCCTACAGGCTTATGCCGGGGCGCTCTTCGTAGGAGCGAGGGGGACGCCATCGTTATTGCTCGCGCCCCCTGCCCCACAGCGTCGTAGGGCGCATAACCTGGAACAGGTTATCCGCCGGCAATCCGGCGGCGGATAACGCTGGCGCGTTATGCGCTCTACAAGAGCAGCCCTACCTGCGATCAGCGCTCTCGCCAATCAGCCACCGCCCGGATGCGTGGTCCGGGCGGCGCTGATCAGGCGTCGCCCAGCGACTCGGTGCCCAGCTCGTCCCACACCGCCTCGGCGAGGTGGAAGGTGGCGTTGGCGGCCGGGATGCCGCAGTAGATCGCACTCTGCAGCAGGACTTCCTTGATCTCTTCACGGGTCACGCCGTTGTTGCGCGCTGCGCGCAGGTGCAGCGTGAGCTCGCCCTCGCGATTCATGCCAATCAGCATGGCAATGGTAATCAGGCTGCGGGTGTGGCGCGGCAGGCCGGGGCGGGTCCAGATGTCACCCCAGGCGTGGCGGGTGATCATTTCCTGGAACTCTTCGTTGAAGGCATTGCGCTTCTGCAGGCTGCGGTCGACGTGGGCGTCGCCCAGCACCGCGCGGCGCACCTGCATGCCGGCTTCGTAGCGTTCTTTCTCGTCCATCTCTAACTCCAAATTCAACCTGTAGGACCGAGGGGGGCGCCTAGCCCTGGCTCGCGAACAATCCCCGCTGCGGGGCTGGGGTTCGCGAGCAAGCTCGCTCCTACGAAAAGCAGTTATGCGCGCAGGAAGTCCAGCACACGCTGGCTGAAGACATCGCCGGCCTGCACGTTGGACAGGTGCGCGACGCGGAATTCCACCAGCTCGGCGCCGGGAATGCGCGCCTGCAGGAAGCGGCCGTCCTCGGTGGTGGTCACCGGGTCGGCGGCGCCACAGACCACCAGGGTCGGCGCGGTGATAGCACCGATCTCGCCACGGAAATCGGCGTCGCGCACGGCCGCGCAGTTGGCTGCGTAACCTTCCGGCGAGGTCTGCGCCAGCATGCCGACGATCGGCTCGACCTTGCCCGGCTCGGCCTCGGCGAAGTCGGCAGTGAACCAGCGCGAGATCGAAGCATCACGCAAGTTGCGCATAGCCTCGGCGCCGCCGCTGAGCACGGTCTCGATGCGCGGATTCCAGATTTCCGGGGTGCCAATCTTGGCGGCGGTGTTGCACAGCACCAGGCGCTCGATGCGCTCCGGCGCGTGGATGCCGAGCCACTGGCCGATCAGGCCGCCCATGGACAGGCCACAGAAATGCGCGCGGGGAATCTCCAGCGCATCCAGCAGGGCCAGCACGTCGCGGCCGTTCTGTTCGATGCTGTACGGGCCGGGAGTTACCAGCGAAGCGCCGTGGCCACGGGTGTCATAGCGCAGCACGCGGAAGTGTTCGGCGAAGGCGGCGACCTGCGCGTCCCACATGTGCAGGTCGGTACCCAGCGAGTTGGACAGCACCAGCACGGGGGCGCCGGCGGACCCTTCAAGAAGGTAATTCAGGTCGCCATCGGCGAGATGTACGGCAGGCATGCAAGGCTCCTATCGGGATTCTTTGCGCAAGGAAAGTACTTGGTGTTCGGCCAGCGCGCGCTCGACCCAGCGGCGCGCCTGGCCCAGGTAATGGGCGGGATCGAGCAGGCGATCCAGCTCCCCGGCATTCAGTTGTGCGGCGACTTCGGCGTTGGCACCGAGCACCGTGCGCAGATGCGCGCCCTCCTTCACCGCCTGCTTGCAGCATTGCTCCACCAGGTGGTGCGCGGCGTCGCGGCCGATGCGCTGGGCCAGGGCGATGCTCACGGCTTCGGCGAGCACCAGGCCACGGGTCAGATCGAGGTTGGCGAGCATTCGCTCGGCATCGACTTCCAGGCCCGGCACCAGGCTCAGTGCCTGTTGCAGTGCGCCGGAGACGAGGCAGCACAGCTCCGGCAGGCTTTCCCATTCGGCGTGCCACAGGCCGAGGCTGCGCTCGTGCTCCTGGGGCATGGCGGCGAACAGGGTCGAGACCAGACCCGGCGCGCGGGTGGCCGCGCCGATCAGCACGGCGGCGCCCACCGGGTTGCGTTTGTGCGGCATGGTGGAGGAACCGCCCTTGCCCGGCGCGGAAGGCTCGAAGACTTCGCCGGCCTCGGTCTGCATCAGCAGGCTAAGGTCGCGACCCAGCTTGCCGAGGCTGCCGGCGATCAGGCCGAGCAGGCTGGCGAACTCCACCAGGCGGTCGCGCTGGGTGTGCCAGGGTTGCTCGGGCACTTGCAGGTTCAGTTCTTCCGCCAGCGCCTCGGCCACGGCAAAGCCCTGCTCGCCCAGCGCGGCGAGACTGCCGGATGCCCCGCCGAACTGCAGGCACAGCAGGCGCGGCTTGAGTTCATTCAGACGCTGGCGATGACGGGTGATCGCACCCAGCCAGCCGGCGATCTTCATGCCCAGGGTGACGGGCGTGGCGTGTTGCAGCCAAGTGCGGCCGACCATGGGTGTAGCGGCGTGGGCTTGTGCCTGAACGGCGAGCGCGTCGGCCAACTGGGCAAGGTCGCCTTCGAGCAGCTCGATGGCAGCGCGCAGTTGCAGGACCAGCCCGGAGTCCATGGCATCCTGGCTGGTGGCGCCCAGGTGCACGTAGCGCTCGGCTTCGGCGTCGTCGGCGGCGATGCGCTTGCCCAGCGCCTTCACCAGCGGGATCGCGGAGTTGCCGGCGTTGCAGATCGCCTGGCTCAGTGCAGCAAAATCGTAGAGGTCAGCGCGGCAGGCGGCGGCGATGGGCGCCACGGCGCTCGCCGGGATCACGCCGACGCGGGCTTCGGCACGGGCCAGTGCGGCCTCGAAGTCGAGCATGCCCTGCACCCGGCCGTGGTCGCTGAAGATCGCGCGCATGGCGGGCTGGGTGAAGTAAGCGTCGAACAGAAGGTTGGTGCTCACGAGGTGGCTCCGGAGATCGGCGGGCGTTGTCGGACAGTATGACCGGAGAGAAGGCCCCTGTAGGAGCGAGCTTGCTCGCTCCTACGAAGAGCAAAGAGCTATACGCGCTCGACAACCAGCGCCACGCCCTGCCCTACACCCACGCACATGGTGCACAGGCCGAGCTTGCCGCCGGACTTCTGCAGCTGGTGTACCGCCGTCAGCACCAGGCGCGCGCCGCTGGCACCCAGCGGGTGGCCAAGGGCAATCGCGCCGCCGTTGGGGTTCACCCGTACGTCATCATCGGCGATGCCAAGATCACGGGTCACCGCCAGGCCCTGCGCGGCAAAGGCTTCGTTCAGTTCAATGACGTCGAACTGGTCCACCGACAGGTTCAGGCGCTCCAGCAGCTTGCGCACCGCCGGCACCGGGCCGATGCCCATTACGCGCGGAGCGACGCCGGCACTGGCCATGCCGAGCACTTTCGCCCGCGGCGTCAGGCCGTGTTTCTTCACGGCTTCAGCGCTGGCGAGGATCAGCGCCACGGCGCCGTCGTTCACGCCGGAAGCGTTGCCGGCGGTGACGGTCTTGCCTTCGCCGTTGACCGGCTTGAGCTTGGCCAGCGCTTCCAGGGTGGTGTCCGGGCGCGGGTGTTCGTCGGTGTCGACGACGGTCTCGCCCTTGCGACCCTTGATCACCACCGGGACGATTTCCTCGGCGAAGTAGCCGTTGGCCTGGGCGACGCCGGCACGCTGCTGGCTGCGCAGGGAAAAGGCGTCCTGGTCAGCGCGGTTGACGTTGTAGTCGTCGGCCACGTTGTCCGCGGTCTGCGGCATGGCGTCCACGCCGTACTGCGCCTTCATCAGCGGATTGATGAAACGCCAGCCGATGGTGGTGTCTTCGATTTTCTGCCCGCGGCCGAAGGCGCTGTCGGCCTTGCCCATCACGTAAGGCGCGCGGGACATCGACTCGACGCCACCGGCGATGACCAATTCGGCCTCGCCGCTGGCGATGGTGCGGAAGCCGGTGCCCACCGCGTCCAGGCCCGAGGCGCAGAGACGGTTGAGGGTCACGCCCGGCACGCTTTCCGGCAGGCCCGCCAGCAGCAGCGCCATGCGCGCCACGTTGCGGTTGTCCTCGCCGGCCTGGTTGGCACAGCCGAGGTAGACCTCGTCCAGCGCGGCCCAGTCGACTTGCGGATTACGTTCCACCAGCGCCTTCACCGGCACGGCGGCGAGGTCGTCGGCGCGTACGCCGGAGAGCGAGCCGCCGAAGCGGCCGATGGGCGTACGCACGGCGTCGCAGATGAAGACCTCGCGGCTCATTCTTCACCTCCCAGCTGGCCGTGGGCGGCGGCGGTGCGGGCTTCGAGGGCGCGCAGGGCTTCCAGCTCGACGTCGGTCGGCGCGACGGTCTCGGTCACCTGTTCGGCGAAGCGGATCGCCCAGCCGGTGTTCTCGACCACCTGCTCGCGGGTCACACCTGGGTGCAGGGTGGTGACGATGAATTCGTTGCTGCCGGCTTCCGGCTCCATGATGCACAGGTCGGTGATGATCGCCACCGGGCCCTTGCCGGGCAGGCCGAGCTGCTGGCGGTGATCACCGCCCTCGCCGAAGCCGACCGAGGTAATGAAGGCCAGCTTGTCGACGAAGGTGCGGTGGGACTGCTTGAGGATGATCAGAACTTCCTTGGCGGAACCTGCGATCTCCGGCGCGCCACCGGCGCCGGGCAGGCGCACCTTCGGCTTGTTGTAGTCGCCGATGACGGTGGTGTTGATGTTGCCGAAGCGGTCGACCTGGGCCGCGCCGAGGAAGCCGACATCGATGCGACCGCCCTGCAGCCAGTAGCGGAAGATCTCGCCGGTGGGCACCACGGTGTCGGCGGTTTCGGCCAGCTCGCCGTCACCGATGGACAGCGGCAGCACGCTGGGCTTGGCGCCGATGGGGCCGGATTCGTAGATCAGGACCACGTCCGGCGATGCCGTCAGGCGCGCGAGATTGGCGGCCTTGGACGGCAGGCCGATGCCGACGAAGCAGACGGCGCCGTTCTTCAGGCGGCGGGCGGCGGCCACGGTCATCATTTCATTGGTGCTGTAGGCGCTCATTACTTGGCCTCCGCGAGTTTGGTACGGAACTCAGCAAAATCCTTGGTGCCGCGGATGTAGGTATCGATCCAGGCGTTGAAGGTGTCGCGGTCGCGGGCGATCGGGTCCCAGGCCTGGTAGAAGCGGTTGTCGCGCTCGGAGTAGCCGTGGGCGTAGGACGGATGCGAGCCGCCGGGCACCAGGCAGACGGCGGACAGCGCCCAGGTCGGCAGTACGCAGGAGTTCATCGGTGCGTTCAGGTCGTCGACGATTTCTTCCACGGTGACGATGCAGCGCTTGGCAGCCAGGGCGGCTTCCTTCTGCACGCCGAGGATGCCCCACAGCAGCACGTTGCCTTTGCGGTCGGCCTTCTGCGCGTGGATCACGGTGACGTCCGGACGCACTGAAGGCACGGCGGCCAGTTGCTCGCCGGTGAACGGGCAATTGATGAACTTGATGTTCGGGTTGACCTTCGGCAGGTCGGAGCCGGCGTAGGCGCGCAGCACGGCGAACGGCAGGCCCGAGGCGCCAGCGACATAGGAGTTGGCGAGGTCGGCGTGGCTGTGCTCGTCGATCTCAAGCGGGCGCGGCCAGCCCTTCTCCACCGCGTCACGCAGGCGATGCAGCGAACCGACACCGGGGTTGCCGCCCCAGGAGAAAGTCAGCTTGCGCACGCAGCCGGCACCGATCAGCAGGTCGTAGACCAGGTCGGGGGTCATGCGCACCAGGTGCAGGTCTTTCTTGCCCTGGCGGATCAGCTCGTGGGAGGCGGCGGTCGGGATCAGGTGGGTGAAGCCTTCGAGCGCGACAGTATCGCCGTCGTTGACGAAGCGCTCGACCGCTTCGCGGAGAGTCAGGAGTTCAGCCATGGTCGGTCTCGTTGTGTAGGGGTGCCGATGGGAAAACAGTACCGTCGGGGGGATGGACGAACAATGCGATAATCGACTATTGGTGCGAATATCGAACACTTCTCTTAGGGGGCTAACGGCTGGTTCTTGCGGCGTGGAAAGTCGTTCGGGCGGGCGGGGACCTTGTCCGCGATCGCGAGCATGGCTCGCTCCTACAGGGGGGCACAGCGTTGACCTGTAGGAGCTGGCCATGCCTGCGACAGCCCAACTGCGGAGCTACAGAGCGCTCTGCGCAGGATGGGTGGAGCGGAGCGATACCCATGCTGCCGGCGCACGGATTGATGGGTATCGCTGCGCGCCATGCCATCCTACGGCGGGGTTACCGGAAAGGCCGGAGCACTGGCGGGAGTCAGGCTTCCTGCAAGGCGCGGGGACGGTTGCTGCGGTCTTCGGCGTCGGCGGAAACCGCCTGCTGCAGCTGGAAGTCGAATTCGATCTCGGCGAAGCGCCCTTCCACACCGCGCGCCTTGGCAGCCGCCGCGTCCTCGACGAAACGCACCTCGCCGATCAGCCCGTCACGGGTCGCGTAGGCGAAGTCGTCCCACAGGTACTGGTCGCCCGCGAGGTTGATCTGCGTGGTCAGGTGGCGATGCCCCGGCGCGGAGATGAAGAAGTGGATGTGCGCCGGGCGCTGGCCGTGGCGGCCAAGCTGATCGAGCAGCTCCTGGGTCGGGCCGTCCGGCGGGCAGCCGTAGCCGCTGGGTACGATGCTGCGGGCTTTGTAGCGACCTTCCGCATCGGTGACGATGCGCCGGCGCAGGTTGAACTCGGACTGGGTGCTGTCGAAGTACGAGTAGGTGCCCTGGGTGTTGGCGTGCCAGAGGTCGACCACGGCGCCGGCCAGCGGCTTGCCCTGCGGGTCGAACACGCGGCCGGAAAGGAACATCACGGTCCCCGCGTCCTTGCCGTCGTCCATCCGCGCTTCGCCTTCAGACAGCGGCGCGCCGGCCACATACAGCGGGCCTTCGATGGTGCGCGGGGTACCGCCGCTGAGGCCGGCAGCTTCATCCTGGGCGTCCAGCAGCAGGTCGAGGTAGTGCTCGACGCCGAGGCCGGCGACGACCAGGCCGGCTTCCTGGCGGGAGCCAAGACGGTTGAGGTAGTCCACCGCTTTCCAGAATTCGTCGGGGGTGACGTTCATGTCTTCGATGAGTTTCGCGGTGTCCTGCAGGATGCGCAGGACGAGGTTCTTCACGCGCGGGTTGCCCTGGTCATTCAGGGCGCCGCTGGCCTCTTCGAAGAACTTCTGGATGTCGGCAGTCTGGGAAATCTTCACGGTCATGATGCGATCCTCAAGTCTTGTTCTTGTTGAGTCGTTCGGACAGAAATCAGCGGTCGTCGGTATGGATCGAGGACGGATGGCGGCAGAGCCCGTCGACCTCGATGTCCATGTACGGGAACAGCGGCAGCTGCATCAGGGTGTCGTGCAGTTCCTCGACGCTGGCGAGGTCGAACACGCTGTAGTTGGCGTAGTGCCCGGCGATGCGCCACAGGTGGCGCCACTTGCCCTCGCGCTGCAGGCGCTGGGCCAGCTCCTTCTCGTCGGCCTTGAGCTGGGCGGCCTTGGCCGGGTCCATGTCGACGGGCAATTTCACGGTCATCTTCACGTGGAACAGCATCGGGTCTTCTCCTCTATCGGGCAGTCGGAAAGGGTTGCAAATCAGTGGCGGCGGAAGCGCGCCAGGCGCTCCTCGTCGAGGGTCAGGCCCAGGCCGGGCGTGCGCGGCACGTGCAGCTGGAAGTCGCGGTAGAGCGGCGCCTCGGTGACGATTTCCTCGGTGAGCAGCAGCGGGCCGAACAGCTCGGTGGCCCAGGTCAGCTTCTCCAGGGTGATGAAGGCGTGGGCCGAGGCCAGGGTGCCGACCGCGCCTTCGAGCATGGTCCCGCCGTACAACGCGATGCCGGCGGCTTCAGCGATCTGCGCAGTGCGCAGCACAGCGCGCGGGCCGCCGTTCTTGGCGATCTTCAGGGCGAAGATGCTGGCGGCGCCGTCGGCGGCGAGGCTGAAGGCATCAGCCACGCTTTCGATGGATTCGTCGGCCATGATCGGCGCCGGGCTGCGCTGGTTCAGGCGCACCTGGCCGCTGCGGTTGATCCGCGCGATGGGCTGCTCGATCAGGTCGATGCCGTTCTCGCCGAGCACCTGGCAGCCGCGAATGGCCTGGGATTCGTCCCAACCCTGGTTGACGTCCACGCGCACGCTGGCGCGCTCGCCCAGGGCCTTCTTGATCGCCACCACATGCTTGAGGTCCTGCTCCAGCGGGTTGGCGCCGATCTTCAGCTTGAAGATGCGGTGGCGGCGGATGTCGAGCATCTGCTCGGCTTCGGTGATGTCGCGGGCGGTGTCGCCGGAGGCCAGGGTCCAGGCCACTTCGAGACTGTCGCGCACCCGACCACCAAGCAGCTCGCTGACCGGCAGGCCGAGGCGCTTGCCCTGGGCGTCCAGCAGCGCGCTCTCGATACCCGAGCGGGCAAAGGTGTTGCCCTTGATCGACTTGTCCAGGCGCTGCATGCAGGCGTTGATGTTGCTGGCGTCCTGGCCCTTGAGCAGCGGCGCGAAGTGCGCGTCGATGTTGGCCTTGATGCTTTCCGGGCTCTCGTTGCCATAGGCCAGGCCGCCGATGGTGGTGGCTTCGCCGATGCCCTCGACGCCGTCGGAGCAGCGCAGGCGGATGATCACCAGCGTCTGCTGCTGCATGGTGTGCATGGCCAGCTTGTGCGGGCGGATGGTCGGCAGGTCGACGATGATCGACTCGATGCGTTCGATGACGGGGCTACTCATGGACGGCGTTCCGGTCTTGGATTTGTGGATGGGCCGGGCCGCATTGCGGCGATACCCGACAGGTCTTTTCACGATTGACGAAGGATTGCGCCGGGGCCTGCAGGCAGTCCAATATCGTTGCCATCTTGTTGCATACCCTGGAGGTATCATGGAACTGCGACACCTGCGCTACTTCCGCGAGGTGGCCGGCACCCTCAACTTCACCCGCGCCGCCGAGCGCCTGCACATCGCCCAGCCGCCACTGAGCCGGCAGATCCAGCAGCTCGAGGAACTGCTTGGCGTGGCGCTGCTGGAGCGTGGCCGGCCGCTGCGCCTGACCGACGCCGGACGCTACTTCCACGAGCAGACCAGCACCCTGCTGGCGCAGCTGGAAAGCATCTGCGAGAGCACCCGGCGCATCGGCCACGGCGAGCGCCAGTGGTTCGGCATCGGCTTCGCGCCCTCGACGCTGTACGACGGCTTGCCCGGGCTGATCCGCGAGCTGCGCGGCGACGCCGGGCTGGAGCTCGGGCTGCAGGAAATGACCACAGTGCAGCAGGTCGAGGCGCTGAAGAGCGGGCGCATCGACATCGGCTTCGGGCGCATCCGCATCGACGATCCGGCCATCGTCCAGCAGGTATTGCGCGAGGAGCCGATGGTCGCCGTACTGCCGGCGGGGCATCGCCTGCTCGGCCCGCCGCTGAGCCTTGCGCAGCTGGCCGGCGAGGACTTTGTGCTCTACCCCGCCAACCCGCGCCCCAGCTACGCCGACCATGTGCTGGCGCTGTTCGCCACTCACGGCCTGAGCGTGCGCGTCACGCAATGGACCAACGAGCTGCAGACCGCCATCGGCCTGGTCGCCGCCGGCCTCGGCGTAGCGTTGGTTCCGGCGTCGGTGCAACAGCAGCACCGCGCCGACATCGGCTACGCGACGCTGACCGACGCCGAGGCGGTCTCGCCGATCATCCTCAGCCAGCGCCGCGGCGACGTCAGTGCGCCGCTGCAACGCTGCCTGCAGCTGATCGGCGCAAACCTGCCCTGAGCGCATCATGGCGGCGACTCAGCCGAGGTCGCCGCCACCCACCGGCAGGGTCACGCCTGTGATGTAGCTGGCTTCGTCGGAGGCGAGGAAGAGAATCGCGCCGACCTGCTCGTCGATGCTGCCGTAGCGCTTCATCAGGCTGCTGCCCACGGTCTGGTCGACGATCTGCTGGTACCAGGCTTTCTCCTCCTCGCTCTGCTGCGCCGCGTTACGCGGGATGCGCCGCGGCGGCGCTTCGGTGCCGCCGGGCGCGGTGGCGTTGACCCGCACGCCGCGCTCGGCGGTCTCGAAGGCCAGGCAGGCGGTCAGCGCGTTCACCCCGCCCTTTGCCGCACCGTAGGGAACGCGGTTAACGCCACGGGTGGCGATGGACGAGACGTTGACAATGGCCCCCGTGCCCTGCTCCAGCATCGGCACCAGCGCCACGCGGCAGCACCACAGGGTGGGGAACAGCGAGCGGCGTACCTCGGCTTCGATCTCGTCTTCGGCGTAGTGCTCGAAGGGCTTCGCCCAGATGGTGCCGCCGACGTTGTTGACCAGGATGTCGAGGCGGCCGAAGCGCTTTACTGCCTCGTCGACCACGTTCTGGCAATCGGCGAAGCGTTCCAGGTCGGCGGTCAGGGTGAGCACTTCGTCGCGCTGGCCGAGGGCGTCCTGCAGTTCGTGGACGATCTCCGAGCGGTCCACGGCGATGACCCTGGCGCCCTCTTCCACCAGCCGCTCGGCGACGCGCCGGCCGATGCCCTGGGCGGCTCCGGTGACGAGGGCGATCTTGTCTTTGAATCGGTTCATGGTGACCTCTTTTGGCATCTTCGTTTGGCCCACCGCCCTCTCCCTAACCCTGGCTGCGCGCCCCGCTCCGAAGGGAGAGGGGGCTGGATCGGCGCAGGATGAATGCAAAGGTGTCAGCCGGCACTGACGGCTCCCTCTCCCTTTAGGGAGAGGGCTGGGGAGAGGGTCCCACCAGCAGCTCCAATCAATCAGGCCGCGCTCGCCGCAAACTTCTCGTAGTAGAAATTCGCCGGGGTGATGCCCTGTAAACGGATGTACTGGCTGACCGCCTCAACCATCGGCGGCGGGCCGCACAGGTAGATATCCACCTCACCGTCGTTCAGGTGCGCCGGCTCGATGTGCTGGGTCACATAGCCCTTGCGCGGGTAGCTGCTCTCGGGGCTGGCCACGCAGGCGCTCCAGGTGAAGTTGGGGATGCGCGCGGCGAAGGCTTCCAGGCGGTCCATCTCCACCAGGTCGAAGTCGTGGGTGACGCCGTAGATCAGGTGCAGCGGATGCTCGCTGCCGCGCTCGGCGATCTGCTCGAGCATCGCGGTGAAGGGCGCAAGGCCCGTGCCGCCGGCCAGCAGCAACAACGGCCGTTTGATCTCGCGCAGGTAGAAGCTGCCCAGCGGGCCGGCCAGGAACAGCGCGTCACCGGCCTTGGCCAGGCCGGTGAGGAAGCTGCTCATCAGGCCGCCCGGTACGTTGCGGATCAGGAAGCTGACCTCGCCGTCCTTCTGCAGCGAGCTGAAGGAGTAGGCGCGGCTCTGTTCGCTGCCCGGCACCTGCAGGTTGACGTACTGCCCCGGCAGGAAGGCCAGCCTGCTCAGCGACTCGCCCTTGATCGATAGCGCGATGGTGCTTTCGGAGAGCTGGCGCACCGCGCTGATGCTGGCCTCGAAACTGGCCTGGGCGGTCTTGCAGACTTGCGAGGAGGCCGGCACGCGCACCACGCAATCGCTCTGCGCGCGCATCTGGCAGGTGAGCACGTAGCCCTGCTCGGCTTCGTCCTCGGTGAGCGCGTCCTCGATGTATTCCTGGCCCAGGTCATAGCGGCCGGCTTCGGCGAAGCACTTGCAGGTGCCGCAGGCGCCGTCGCGGCAATCCAGCGGAATGTTGATGCCCTGGCGGTAGGCCGCATCGGCCACGGTCTCGCTGGGGCTGGCGTCGATGAAACGGGTAACGCCGTCTTCGAAGTTGAGCGCGATCTTGTTCATGTTATTCGCCTCAAAAACGCGGTTTGAAGCGTCGCGAGCGCAGGCCGGGCAAGGCGGAGGACGGTTCGGAAGCGCAGTTCACTCCAGTGAATGAGCATTACGGACCGTTCTCCAACGCAGCACGGGCAAGCGCAGCAGCTTCACGCCGTGTTTTTCAGATGTGGTAGATGTCGATGACTTGCCTGACGTAGTCGTTCTTCAGCACGACCTTCTTCGCCTTTACCAGCGGCTGCTCGCCATGCACATCGAGCGTGTAGAAGCTGGTGCCGAAGTAGCTGTCGACGGTCTTGTAGCGGAAGCTCAGGGTGTGCCAGTTGAAGCGCACCTGGCACTGCCCGTTGGCCTCGCCGAGCACCTCGATGTTGCTCAGGTTGTGCGAGGTGCGCGTGTCCGGCAGGGTCGCGCTGGAGCGCTCGGTCTTGATGCGGAACACGCGGTCTTCCAGACCGCCACGGCTGCCGTACCAGATCAGCGAGATTTCCCGCTGTGGGTCTTCGGTGAGCTGGTCGCGGTCGTCCCATGAGGGCATCCAGAAGGTGGCGTCAGCGGCGTACAGCTCCAGCCACGCATCCCAGTCCTTGTCATCGAGGTAGCGCGCTTCGCGGTAGAGGAAGTCGCGAACGGTCTCGTAGCGGCTCATCACACGCCCTCCTCTGTCACGGCAATGCGCTTGGCCTGCTCGGCGGCCAGCGCATCGATCATGGTCCGCTGCCAGTACTGGTGCTGCAGCACGAACAGACCTTCGTCCTCGGTGCGCACGCCGGACAGAGCCGGCGCCAGGTCGATCTCCCGCGCCGCGTCGTCGGCGCCTTCAACCCAGTGCTTCGCCCCGCGCGACATATCGTTCCAACCGCCAGCGCTGCCCTGGTAGGCCTGCTGGCAGGAGCGGAATTCCTCCAGGTCGTCCGGCGTGGCCATGCCGCTGACGTTGAAGAAGTCTTCGTACTGGCGGATGCGCTGGGCACGCGCCTCGCTGCTCTCGCCCTTGGGCGCGATGCAGTAGATGGTGATCTCGGTGCGGTTGACGTCGATGGGCCGGGCGATGCGGATCTGCGAGCTGAACTGGTCCATCAGGTAGACGTTGGGGTACAGGCAGAGGTTGCGCGAGTTCTCGATCATCCAGTCGGCGCGGGCGCGGCCATGGTCGCGGGCCAGTTCGTCGCGGCGCTCGAAGGCCGGGCGCGCTTCGGGGTTGGCCCAGCGGGTCCAAAGCAGCAGGTGGCCATGGTCGAAGGAATAGAACCCCCCGCCCTGCTTGGCCCAGCCACCGGCGCTCATGGTCTTCACTTCTTCGCCGGCTTCGCGCTGCTGGCGCTGGTTCTGGGTGGCGGCGTAGTTCCAGTGCACGGAGCTTACGTGGTAGCCATCGGCGCCATTCTCGGCAGTGAGTTTCCAGTTGCCTTCGTAGATGTAGCTGGAGGACCCGCGCAGTACCTCCAGGCCCTCGGGAGACTGGTCAACGATCATGTCGATGATCTTCGCCGACTCGCCCAGGTGCTCCACCAGCGGCTTGACGTCGGCCTTGAGACTACCGAAGAGGAAGCCGCGATAGGACTCGAAGCGCGCCACTCTGGTCAGGTCATGGGAGCCTTCGCAGTTGAAGCCTTCCGGGTAGCCGGCCGCCGCAGGGTCCTTCACCTTGAGCAGCTTGCCGGAGTTGTTGAAGGTCCAGCCGTGGAACGGGCAGGTGTAGCTTGCGCGGTTGCCGGACTTGTGCCGACAGAGCATGGCGCCCTTGTGGCTGCAGGCGTTGAGGAAGGCGTTGAGCACGCCGTCCTTGCTGCGCGCGATGAAGATCGACTGGCGGCCGATCATGGCGGTCAGGAAGTCGTTCTTCTCGGGGATCTGGCTTTCATGGGCGAGGTAGACCCAGTTGCCTTCGAAGATGTGTTTCATCTCCAGGTCGAACAGGCGCGGGTCGGTGAACATCTCCCGCCGGCAGCGATAGACGCCTTTGGCAGGGTCTTCCTCAAGCAGCGAACGCAAGTAGTCGATACCCAGGGACATGGCCGGGGCCTCCGTTGTTTTTGTTCAGGCAGGCTCAGGTTAGGGCTGGGTTCGGCGGGGCAATATCCGCTTTGTGCAGAGTGCTATCCGTTTTCTGCAGGTTTGCCGTGAAGCCGCAATGACGGCCCGCGCGAGCAGGCCGCCGGGGATTCAGAGGTGGAAGATGACGCCGTATTCAGCGGCCACTTCAACGGTCTTCGGCACGTCCACGGGGCCAGGCACAAGCTCGCGATCCAGGGCGCGGAACATCTCGATGGCCTGGCTCTGGGCGCCGGTGATTTCGAGCATCTCGCCACCGCCGGGGCCGAAGCTGAAGCCATGCAAGGTGCCGGCGGGAATATGAATCAACGTGCCGGCCAGGCAGGCGGCCGTGCGCTCGGCGACCGTGAAGACGACCGCGCCGTGGAGCACATAGAAGGACTCGTCCCAGTCATGGGTATGCGGCGGCGGCCCGGCGCCCTCCTCGCCTGCCTGGAAGGTGATCCGCTGCGCCGCCGAGTCGGTGTCGGCCACCAGCACGTTGATGCGGATGCCGACAACATTGAGGGCCGGGCTGCGCTCTCCCGGCGAGAGGATGAACGGGGTGGGATTCATGGACGCGACCTCCCTGGGGTTGCGCACGCATTGGTACGTGTATCCCAAGTACAGCCCCATCCGCGCAAGCGAAGCGGGGAATCGGAGGAACGGCAAGGTGGCATCGCTACTTCCGGCCACTTCGCAAACCGTCTGAAACGCCGGCCTGCCGGCGGATCACCGGCATGGTCCGCTCCTTCAGGGGGCGGAGATCAGCTGCGGCGCTTGAGTGTCTCCGATGGCAGCTCGCCGAACTGCTGGCGGTAGCCTTCGGCAAAGCGCCCGAGGTGCAGGAAGCCATAGTCCAGCGCCAGCTCGGTGACGTTGCGCACCGGGCAGGCCGGATCGCTCAGGCAAGCGCGGATGCGCTCCAGCTTGAGGCGGCGGATGTACTGGCGCGGCGTGGCACCGGCGTGCCGCTCGAACAACGCGTAGAGCGAACGCAGGCTCATGGAGGCCTGGCGCGCCAGGGCTTCGACGTCGATGTCCTCGCGCAGGTGGCCTTCGATGTAAGCCTCGATGCGTTCGAAGGAAGCGCTCGCACCGGCGATGGGTTCGCGGCTGACGTTGGTCTTGAGCAGGGTCAGCAGCTTGCTGGCAACTATCTGCTGGTAGTGCTCGTCGACCCGCGCCAGCCGCTCGCCGGCTTCGGATTCCTGGCAGACCATCGACAGCAGGTTGACGAAGCCTTCCAGTTCGCCCAACTGGTAACGGTTCTCGGTGAAGCGCACACCGGCGCGCGGATGGCTCCAGCGCTGCTCGGCGCAGATGGCTTCGAGCAGGGTCACCGGAATCTTCAGGATGAATTTCTCGCAGTCGTCCGAGTAGGTCAGGTCGACCGGGTCGTCCGGGTTGATCAGCAGCAGTTCGCCCGGCGCCAGGTAGTGTTCCTGGCGCTGGCCACGCCACAGGCAATGGCCGCTGAGCAGTATCTGCAAGTGGAAGATGCTCTCCAGTGCAGGCGAGGTAACGCGCACCGCACCGCCGTAGCTGATGCGGCACAGGTCGAGGCTGGCGAAGCGGCGGTGGTTGAGGCTGGCCTGGGGATGACCGTGGGCTGGCAAACACAGGTCGTGGGTGCCCACATGCTGGTTGACGTAGCCGGATACCGCGTAAGGGTCGGCACGTTCGAACACGCGGCTGCGCTCGCTCAGCAGGCTTTGCATACAGGCACTCACTCTTGTGGTTGGCCGCGCTCTTCGTCGCGGCTCGTGCGCCCAGTCTATGCCGTGGCCCGGAATGCGGGCATCGGCCGGGATGGACGGTCGTGCGGGCAATCCAGATGCAAGGCAGGCCCGCGAATCCGCTTCACCCTAGGGACCGGCAGCCACTGGCGCAATTCGACCTGGGGCGCAGTGTTCGCCAATCGCACGCTTTCGGCGCCTGCTCATTGCCAGCAGGTGGTGCCGGTTCCCGTGCCAGTGTTGCTGCGAGTGCCGGCCTGGTCGAGGCTCAGGCTCAGGCACTGGGCATCCTTGGCCTGAGTTCCCTTGCCAGTGGCAGTCAGGGTGTAGGTGGTGGCCGTGACGTTGGAAATGGCCAGGCTGTAGTACTGCAGTGCGCTGACGTTGCTGGTCATGTTCAGCGCGGCGGCGGTGCTGGCGTAGGCGTTGTTCTGCGAGTAGTAGCGCTCCTGCCGGGCAGCCGCCTCGCTGAGCAGCGCCTGGGCCTCGACCCGATGGCTGCGCAGCACGTAGCGCTGGTAGCTGGGGAAGGCGATACCGGCGAGGATCGCCACGATCACCACCGCGATCATCAGTTCGATCAGGGTGAAGCCACTCTCGCGCCGCGTTTGCTTCATGCGTTATTCCTGTCAGTTGGCTGGCTGGATCTGCCAGGTGCGCCGGCCGCTGACCGCGCCGGTGTTGGTGTGGATGGCATCCGGCAGCAGGCTGCCGCCGCCCTCGGCGCCGGTGTAGGTGTAGCCACCGGAAACGGTGATATCGCCACCGCCGGTTATGAACGCCGAGAGCGCATCGAAGGTGCCATCGTTGGTCAGGTCGAAGACGTTGTACGGCGTCAGCCCGCCGCGCTCGGGATCGATCGCGTAGCGGGTTCCGGAGAGCCCGGCGGCGCAGGTGCCGGTTTGTGGCGTGGAACTGCTGAAGATGAGGCTGGAGCCATAGAGCGTCATGTCATAGATCTGCCGCTCGCCGGCCACCGGAAAATCGAAGTACCAGCCCCACTTGTTGACGTTGCCGTCAGCGGTGTTGCCGGAGGTGTCGTACCAGGCCACCTCGTTGTTGCTCAGGGTGTAGATCGAAGTGCCGCTTAAAGTGCCTGCCGTGAGCGTCTGCGCCTGCAGGTTGCTGCGCGTGCGCGCCGACGTCAGCGAGGAGGTGGTGGCTTCGCCGGCGACCTTGCGGTCCCAGATGCCGTAGACGCTCTGCGGCGCGGTGGAGGTCTTGTCGGCAGTGAGCAGGTAGCGGCCGGTGCCAAAGGCAACGATGTAGCCGATGCCGCCAGGATGGTCGACCAGGGACGGCGCGCTGGTGATCGGCTGGCGCGTACCGCTGGCGTTGCGCGCGACGTACAGCGGGCTGCCGCCGAAGGACACGGCGTAGCGCGCCTCCGAGGCGGTGCTGTTGAGCGGGTCGCCCACGCTGGTGTCGATCAGGTCGAAACGCCAGAGGTTGCCCAGCAGGTCGCCGCCGTAGGCGTAGTCGGCGATGCCGTCACTGTTGGCATCCGCCACGAATAGTCGCGACAGGCCGTTGTTGAGGGCGTCCAGCGAAGCGGTTTCGGCCGCGGTCAGGCTCGGGATAGCGGTGATCTTCTTCAGCAGCGCGCCGGTCTGGATGTCGATGATCAGCAGTGAGGCGGTACTGCTGCCGGTGTCGTAGCCGTTGGGCACCAGGGCTACCCACTTGCCGCTGTGCAGGCGCGCAATGGAAGGCCGCGCCGCCGTGTAGCCGAGGCTGCTGTCGTTGTCGCCGGTGAACTCCCAGAGCAGTCTGGGTGCGGTGGGGTCGGTGACATCGAGGGCAAATACCTCGCGGCCGCCGGCGCCGAGACTGCCCAGCAGGACCTTGTGCCAGGCCGAGCCGTAGTAGACGTCGGACACCACCGGCGTGCCGTCGACGAAATAACGGTGCTCGGTGCCTTGCTGCTTGCCGTAGTCCGGCGCGGTAAGGGCGTTGAGGTTGGGGATCACCGCGCTGGGGATGAAGGCGAAGATCTCGGCGCCGGTGGTCGCGTTGAAGGCGTGCAGCATGCCGTCGTTGGCGCCGACGTAAACCACCGAGGGCTTCGCCGCCAGCGCGGTGGCGAACGCCGCATAGGTGGCGCTGCCCTCCAGGGCGTCGGCGCGCGAAGCCAAGTAGTCGGAGCCACTGACCAGCACGGGCGCCGAATTGATCATGTCGCCGAGCAATGTGGTTCGGGTGCGGAAGGTGTTGTTCTCACCGCGCAGAAAACCGACCCGTGCCTGCCCTTGGCTGTCCACCACGCCGGCAACGGTGCGGTTGAGTTGGGTCTGCTGGGCGGCAGTCAGGTTGCTCCAGTTGAATGGAGTGAGTGCGCCGCTCTTGGCGAACAGGATGTTGCGCGCACTGGGCGTGCCCAGTTGCGCCGATGCCCGCCACAGGGTGGTGGTGGTCGTGGTGATCGCCCCGGTGCTGCTGGTGGTCATGCTTCGCTGCTTCTTCAGCAGGTCGCCGGTCCAGTCGCCAGTGACGAAGCTGGTGCCGTAGGTGTAGCTGCCACTGTCCAGCGACTGCGAGTCCACCGCCACGGCGGCGACCGAGGTATTGAGTTGGAGTATGTCGTCGAATGCCGACTTGAGCTGGGAGGCCAGTTTGCCGGGGTTGCTGACCAGGAAGTAGTTGTCCGGCACGCCGTCGCCGTCGCGATCCCAGTTGATGAGGTCGGTCTTGCCGTACTTGGCGGCGTACCACAGGGGGTCCTGCAGGTTGGTCACCGCGGTGGTGGCCGAGGGCGTGAAATTGCGCGTGTGGTAGGCCAGGCGGTTGCCGCTGAGCGCCCCGCTGCTGCCGCTCAGGCCGGGCAGCAGAGCGCAGCTGATGCCGGTCGCCGCGCAATCGCCGGGAAACTTGCCGTCGGGGGTGTCGAGCCTGTTACGTACCGAGCCGTTGCCGCCGCCGGTGACCTCCAGGTACACGCCGTCCTTGGTGGTGCCGGCCATGGTGTAGCCCATGTGCGACTCGTCACCGGCCACCGAGTATTCGGTCTGGCTGGTCACGTCCACGGAGCCATCGCTCCTGGCCGTCACGGTATATAGCACGATGGCGTCCATGTCGTAGTCGCGGCCCTGGGCGGAGTCGTCGTAGACCACGCGGAAAGTGATGGAGGTGAGGTTGCCGGCGCCGTCGCGAGTCAGGGTGTCGATGTAGAAGCCGGTGATCTGGCTGACCACGCCCTGGCTGACGTTCATGCTGAACGGCACCAGGCGCAGCATGCCCTTGCTGGTCTTGATACGGATGTTGGGCAGGGTCGAGGACTGGGCGATGGAGAAGCTCTGCACCTTGTTCGAGCCCGCGGTGGTCAGCGCGTTCTGGCTGCCGAAGAAGGACACAGCCGAGGTCGCGTAGCTGCCCTGGCGCGTGGGCTCCTCGGCCAGTCCGCGAATGGTGGCGAAGCTGCTGGCAGTCTTGGCGGTGGGTGCCGAGTCATTGGTGCCGCCGGACTGGCCGACGTTCACCGAGGCGCTGCCGCCCACTTCGCGGCTCCACAGGGTGGCGCCGACGCTGGCGAAGTTGAAGCTGATGTCGTTGGTCGGCTGGCTGTCGGTGCCCAGGGAGCTGCCCGGCACATCCGAGTCGTAGCTCGGGTTGACGTCGCTCATCAGCGTCATGAACGGCCGGGTGCAGGACGGATAGGTGCTGTAGGGGTTGGCCCAGCTGGTCAGGCTGGAAAGGCCCACGTTGGTGTCGGCCGTGCCGGCCGCGTAAGCCGCGGTCGGCGCCTTGCCGGCGTAGTAGCGCAGGGTCTCGTAGGCCATCTCGCCCAGCGGGTTGCCCCAGTCGACGCACTTGCCGTTGGTCAGCGGATTGAGGTTGTAGCCGCTGGAGTCGGTGCAGCCGGCGGAGAACACCAGCCGGTCGAGGTTGGCGACAATGCCGCTGTTGTTTACGTAGCAGCGACCGTTGAGGCAGCCGGTGCCGGTGGTGGAGTCGGTCAGAAAGCGCCCGGTGGAGCTGTTGTACTCGTTGCTGAAGGACGCCGCCGCCTTGCGCACTACGCCGCCGCGCAGGTTGTTGGCGTAGGTGCCGGTGACCAGGCCGAAGTACATCTTGTCCGAGGCGCCATAGTCGTGCAGCACGCCCGTGGGCTTGTAGAGGCTGCCGTACTGCGCGCAGTTGCTTTCCCGCAGGCCGGCTACGCAGACCTGCACCCGGACGTTGAGATCGTAGGCGGGGACGATGGTGGCGTCGCTGTTGGTGGTGCTGGTGAGGGTATTGGTGCCCTGGGCCGACTCCCGCGAGACCCAGCCCCAGATGCGGTAGGTGCCCAGTGTCTGCTGGGTGCTGGTGATGACGCGCAAGCGGGGCACTGCTGCGCTGTTGTAGGCGCCCAGTGTGCCGCTGCCGATCGAGGTGTTGGCGAAGAGCACGTACTTGCCGTTGGTGGGAACCGGGATCGGGGTGTAGTCGGAGAGGCTGTAGCCGTCGCGGGCGACGCTCAGATACTCCTTGCCCCAACTGTGCGCGTCGTTAGGGATGAAAGCCCGCTCGAGTACCGTGGAAAGGGTGCTGTCGGTGGAGCGATAGCCACCGTAGAGCACCTTGCGCAGCACGTCCTGGCGCGACATGGTCAGGTAGTTGAGGTAATCGCCGCTCCAACGTCCCACGGCGCTGGTGCACTTCTTGGTGCTCGTGGTGCTGGAGGGCGCGAAGGTGCCGCTGAGCACGTCGTAGACGTAGCACTTGTAGGAATCGAAGTAGCCGGTGTAGTCGATGCCGGGCTTGTAGTAGGTGTCCAGCTGGCCGTCACCGTCGATGTCGGAAGCGTCGTTGTAGGCCGGGAAGTACAACTTCTGGTCACGTCCGACGACCAGCATGTTCATCGGTGGGGCGATGTTGCTGACGAACAGCGGCGTCTGCGCCAGGGACGCCCCCCACGCCGGCGCGCCCGCCAGGCACACCAGCAGCAGGAACAGCGTCGTGCGCAGCATGCTCATTGAGCAAGCCATGGCGTCGGCATCCTTCGAGCACAACGATTCACGGGATCACCAGCCCGAAGGTCGAACGCAGGCACAGCGCATCGGCCCCGCAAGCCTTGCTCGTGGCGGTGCCCTTGTAGGCCTGCGAGTTGACCTCGTAGTAGTAGGTGCACCCCACCTGCCCTTTCGACAGGTAGGAGTTGGCGCTGCCACCCGCGCCACCCTTGCAGTTGTTCGAGATGTAGCGCAGGTACCAGCGCGCACTGCGCAGCAGGCTGGTGCCGCCGTCCATGCCGGAGTAGAGATTGGACTTGCTGAAGTCGGTGCTGTAGCTGATCGCCGCCGCGGTGAAGCAAGGTGAGGTGCCCGCCGTGCAGTTGTCCAACGCGCGGGGGCTCTTGCGCAGGCGCCCTTCCCCTTCGCGCAGCGCGGATTCGGCCGCACTCATCAGCCGCTGCTGCTCCAGGCGATTGCCGGTCATCCGCCCTTCCAGCTGCATGCCGCGCATGCCACCGACGGCGGCGAGGGTGATCAGCAACAGCATCACCAGTGCGACGAATAAAACCGCGCCGCGCTGCCGGCGGGAAGACAGTCGGGTCATGGCATCAGGTTCCTCAACATGCTGGTCCCGCTGACGATGCGCCGCACGGGCCCATCGCCATCGGTGCAAGCCTTGCTGCCGTACAGGTCCTGCCAGCGCTGACAGGTGGTGGCAGCCAACCTGCTGCTCACCGAGCCGCTGCTGGCCAGCAGTAGCGCGTAACGCAGGCTGCGCACTGTTTGGCCAGTGGCCGGCGTGGCGACGTACTGCGTCACCTGGCGATTGAATTCGTCGCTCTCGCTGTCCACTCCGAAATCGAAGCGCAGCGCCACCACGTTCTCCACCAGGGCGCTGCCGTTACAGGTCAGTTGACCGTTGCCCAGGGTGAATTTCTCGACCACGTTGTTGCTCGGGCTGTAGTTGCTGTAGGGCTTGTTCACCCCGGCGCGGCTGGCCAGTGAAGCACCGGTGCAATCGACATCGGTAGTGTCGCGCGGCTGGTAGCGCAGGCAGACGGTATTGGCATCTACCCGCACCAGTGCCTGACCGGCTGCGAAGACGCAGCCGTTGCTGGTCTGCGCGGGAAACGCGGCGGTCATCCGCGAGGACGGCAGGCGCCGGTAACCGGCTTTCGACAGGCGTGCGTCGAGCATCTGCTGGGCGTAGCGCGCGTTGTCCTGGTTCTGCGCCTGGCCATCGAAGTAGCGCGAACGGTCCTGTCCATCGAGGAACATCTGGGTAATGCCCAGGATCAGGAACAGGCTCAGGCCCATGGCGATCATCAGCTCGATGAGCGTCACCCCAGCCTGCGCACGCACACCCGGCCCGCGCATCCTAGGGTTCCTCCCGCAGTACGTAACGGCAGATGGTGTTATCGCCGGTGGCGTTGGCGTCCAGGCACTCACCGGCCTTCACCCGCCAGGCCAGCTGGATCTCGATGGCCGACCCGCTGTTGCTGCACGTGCTGCTGCCATTGGTGCGGCAGACATGGAACTCGCCAGCCAGGTCCGAAGCACCCGGCAGCGCCTGGTTCACCCGCTGCGCCCAGCAGGCCAGGCGCTGGCTGGCGGTCAATTTCGCCAGTGACGCGCAACTGCCGGGAGCGATGGGAAATGACGCGCTGGCGGCCTTGTAGTAGCCCCAGCTCGACGGTGGCACCACCTGTGCCGCGCTGCCGTCCTGGGTGGAATAGATATCGGTGCGCATCATCTCCATCAGTTCGTCCGCCAGTTCCGCCGCACTACTACGCAGGATGGTGTCCTGGGCGTAGGCGATGGTTCGCCCCTGCATCGCCAGCATGCCGAGCACGCCGAAGCAGGTGACCAGCAGAGCCACCATCACCTCCACCAGACTGAAACCGGCCACGCTGTGTCTCGCCATGCTCCGTCTCATTGGCCGGTCGCACTCTGCAGGCTGATGTAACCCGAAGCAGCCACCTTGATGCTGAACGCCTTGTTGGTGCCATCGCTGGATATGCCCAGATCAGCCGCTGCGGCGCTGCCATCGGGCTTGAACGAGAGGTTGTTGACACTGCTACTGATACTGAGGCTGCTCGGCAGGTCCAGGCGCTGGCCCACCGAGGTGGCGGTGATGGAGCCACAGGTGCTCGCGCGCACCACCACCCACTGCAGGTTTCCACTGCTGGGGCAAAGCGTGAGGGTCTGGCGGGAATTCACGGCGTCGGCGCGGGACGCCTGGAGCAGCCGGTAAAGCGTCGAGGCGCCACTCTGCACCCGGCTGGATTCGATCAGGTAGCGGAAGCCTGGCAGGGCCACGCCGGCGAAGATCGCCAGCAATGCGACCGCCACCATCAGCTCCACCAGGGAGAAGCCTTCCTGGCGTCCGGGGCCGCGCCGCACTATCGGGCGGAAAATCGAGCATCCCACTGCATGAAGAACCATGGACTTTTCCAACGATGGTCAGGTGGCTGGCTCAAACAGGAGCCCCCTTGCGGGTGCCAAGACAAAGATTGGCTACTGGTCCGACAGCAATTTCTTCAGGGAGTTGAATCCGATTAAGCGAAACAGGGAATTTTTTCGACCGTTCACTCCTACTGGGCGACCGTTCATCCTCCTGGCGGCAGGGCAGCCGACATCGCGTCGAGCCCGACGGGCGCCTTGGGCGCCGGCGAACAGGAAGGCCGCGACCTTGCATCGCGGCCCTGTCAGAAGCGCCTGTCAGGTGGCGTCAGCGTGGCTCACCAGCCCCTTGATCAGCACCGCCGCGGTGGCGATGGCGGCAGGCACCATCAGCGCGGTCAGCACCTGCTCGAAGTTCCAGCCCAGGCCCAGCAGTGTCGCGCCTATCCAGGCACCGAGGATGGCACCAAAGCGGCCGATGCCAAGCATCCAGGACACCCCGGTGGCGCGCCCCTGGGTGGGGTAGAAGCGCGCCGCCAGCGACGGCATGGCTGACTGCGCGCCGTTCACGCACATGCCAGCAGCCAGCACCAGGGTCGCCAGCAGCGTGACGGTACCCAGGCTCTGTCCGACGAAGTAGGCGAACACGCCGGCCAGGCAGTAGAAGATGCCGATGACCTTGTGCGGGTTGAAGCGGTCCATGGCCCAACCCACCGCCACCGAACTGAGCACCCCGCCAAGCTGGAACAGCGCGCCGATGAAGGCGGCCTGCTCCATGCTCGCGCCGGCGTCGCGCATCAGCGTCGGCAACCAGCTGGTGAGCAGGTAGACGATCACCAGACCCATGAAATAGGTCAGCCACAGCAGCAGGGTTCCTGCGCTGTAGGTACCGGAGAAGATCACCTTGAACACGTTGCGGCTCTGCACCGTTTTCTGCTCGGGCACGCTGAAGTCACGGGCCGCGACCACCTCGGCCGGAGCTATGGGCGCCAGCACGCGCTTGACCTTGTCCGCCCCGCGATTACGCACCACCAGGAAGCGCGCCGACTCCGGCAGCCACACCAGCAACACCACCGCCAGCAGCAGCGGAAGCACGCCGCCGAGCAGCAGCAGGCTGTGCCAGCCGTAGGCCGGGATCAGCTTGGCGGAGACGAAGCCGCCCGACGCCATACCCAGGTTGAAGCCGCAGAACATGCTGGTCACCAGCAGCGACTTGAGGCGCTCGGGGGTGTACTCCGAGAGCAGCGTGGTGGCGTTGGGCATCGCCGCGCCCAAACCAATGCCGGTCAGCAGACGCAGCGCCATCAATTGCTCGAGGTTGCTGCTGTAGGCCGAGATCAGGCTGAACAGGCCGAAGAGGAACACCGCCACCACCAGCACGCCCTTGCGCCCGAAGCGGTCGGCCAGCGGGCCGGAGCCCAGGGCGCCGAACACCATGCCGATCAGCGCGGCGCTCATCACCGGGCCGAGGCTGGCGCGATCGATGCCCCAGTCCTGGGTCAGCGCCGGGGCGATAAAGCCCATTGCAGCGGTATCCAGCCCGTCGAGGAAGACGATGAGGAAGCACAGCAGCACGATACGGCACTGGTACAGCGACAGCGGCTGGGCGTTGATGAACGACTGGACGTCAAGAGTGCCGGCAGCGGGCACGTGGGCGGAACTGGTCATGCGAAGACTTCCTGCGAAGGCGTCGTCGCGGGAAGGCCGGCTTTATCGCCCTGCACTCCCGCAAGCTGGACAGGAATGAGGCGCGAGCCGATGGACGCACGAACCGGCAGATCGGACAGGCATACAGGGGCCATGGCTGACGCTCATTGTTGTTATTGCCCGTCCGGCTGGACGGGTCGAGCAACAGTACGAAGAGACGTAGAGCCGTTCAATTCGATAATCGCCACAGTGGGCGGTTAGCGAACAGGGAATGCCAGAGGCCGGCGAAAGACCGGCCAGCCTCCCCAGACTCAATGGAAAAGCCGCGTACCCAGCTCGCGACTGGCCTCCAGCAGCACCGGCAGGAAGCGCGTTTCCAGCTCCTGGCGCGACACGCGGCCGGCGTGGGTGCCAACGTTCAGCGCGGCCAGCACCTGGCCGGCGGAATCCTTCAGCGGCACGGCGATGGAACGCAGGCCGACCTCCAGTTCCTGATCGATGATCACCCAGCCCTGCTGGCGGATCTCGGCGATGCTCGCGCGGAGCATTTCCGGGGTGTGCACGGTGCGGCTGGTCTTCACCTGCAGGTCGGCGTGGGCGAGGTAATCCTCTAGCGCGTCGTCGTTCAGCCCGGCGAGCAGGATGCGACCCATAGACGTGCAATAGGCCGGCAGGCGGCTGCCGACGCTCAGGTCGACCGAGATCAAGCGCTGCGGCGTGGCCGAGCGGGCGATATAGAGAATCTCGTCGCCTTCCAGCGTGGCCATGGAGCAGGCCTCGTGCAGTTGCTCGCTCAAGCGGTCGAGGATCGGCTGGGCGGTGACCGCCAGGGGCGTCGAGGACAGATAGGCGTGACCGAGGGTCAGCACCTTGGGCAGCAGCGAATAGGTGCGACCGTCGGAGGTCACGTAGCCGAGCTTCATCAGCGTGTGCAGGCAGCGGCGCACGGCGGCGCGCGGAATCTCGGTACGGTGACTGATCTGCGCGATGGTCAGGTGGCGCTTGCGCTCCTGGAACGCATGGATCACCGCCAAGCCACGGGCCAGCGAAGTCATGAAATTCGGGTCGCCGGTGAAGGCTTCGATGCGCTTGGCGGGCGAAGCGATGATTGGCGGCGCGAGGGGCGGCAGGCTGGCACGGGGAGCGTCGGTCATTGTTGTTGTCCTGGCAGGCGAATTTCGGGCGATTATCGACACGCGCGGGCGATTATCGCAACACGGCTGACCGATTATCGAACAGAGCTTCTCCCCACCCGGAAATGCCCCTCCTTCGCCTGAGCGTAGGAGCGGACTCCATCCGCGATGGCTTCCCGCTGGCACTTGGTGTAGGGGTTGGTTCGCGAGCAAGCTCGCTCCTACGAAAAGCGCGGCGGCACGGACCTGTAGGACCGAGGGGAGCGCCTAGCCCTTGCTCGCGAACATACCTTGCCAAGCCCGCTCGCAGCCTCTACAGCGGCTCCAGCTTCAACTGCCGCAACCGGCTCAGTGTGCGCGAGAAGTCCAGCGCCGCCCCGCCCGCCGCCAGCTCCTCCAGCGACACCGTGGCGAACAGCTGCAGCTTCAGCTGCCGGTCATAGGCGATGTCGATGAAATTGAGGAAACGCATGCTCACGTCCGGCGGATAATCCGCCAGCGGGCCGAGACCGCTCACCGCCATGCGCGGGTAGTGTTCGATCAGCCACAGATAGTCGCTAGCCGAGCGCGGGCGTTCGAACATCTCGCTGAAATCCATCCACGCGCAGTGATCGTCGTGGGCGTGCACCTTCAGCGGGTGGTGATTGACACTGAGCACCTCGTCGAACTTGGCGTCCACCGCCAGCCCCAGGCGTGAGCCGATCAGCTCCAGGTCATCGGCACGAGCCGGCCAGAGGAAGCTGCCCCACTCTTCCAGCGAAGTGCTGTGCTCGCGGTAATCCTGCCCGGCATCCACCGAGATCACCTCGAAGCGTTTTTCGATCAGCTCGATGGCCGGGCGGAAGCGCTCGCGGTACAGCGGATTCGGACAGAGATTTTCCGGCTCGTAATTGGACGTACAGACCAGGCCTACACCTTCGTCCACCAGCACCTTCAGCATCCGCCCCAGAAGCATGGCGTCACCGATGTCGTGCACGTGGAATTCGTCGAAGCACAGCAAGCGAGTTTCTTCGGCGATTGCGCGGGCAACGCGCACCAGCGGATCGGACTGCCCGGTAATCGCCAGCATGCGCCCCTGCAATTCCTGCAGGAAGGCATGGAAGTGCACTCGGCGCTTGGCCTGGGTCGGTGCGGCGGCGAAGAACTGGTCCATGACGAAGCTCTTGCCGCGCCCTACTCCGCCCCACAGATAGACGCCGGCGACCGGCTTGCGCAGGAAGCCGTGGCGGCCGGCGAGGAAGTCGTCAAGCCAATTGGCGAGGTGGTCCACCGCCGCAGTCTGTGCCTCGTCCGCCCGATAGCCGCGCTCGTCGAGCGCGGCAGCGAAGTGCCGCCGGACACGGTCGGCGACCGGTTCGGCGGATGTCTCGTGAAGTCGTGTATCAGAAGTCAAAGAACACCGTTTCCGCATTTCCCTGGACGCGGATATCAAACCGGTAAGCGAGCCTCCCGTCCACCTCGCAACGCTTTGCAATGAGGGTTTGCCGACGTTCGGGCTGCTCGATGAGGTTCAGGACCGGGTC
The DNA here is from genome assembly GCF_014852585.1 of Pseudomonas sp. PDM18. Classification (GTDB taxonomy): domain Bacteria; phylum Pseudomonadota; class Gammaproteobacteria; order Pseudomonadales; family Pseudomonadaceae; genus Pseudomonas. The sequence continues at coordinate 48,774 of NZ_JACVBX010000009.1, forward strand.
CACGGCGTTGGCCTGCGCCTCATCTTCGAAGTACAGGCGGGTCTGCAGGTGGATGTTGATGCCACGGGCAAACAGCGAGACGTTGATGTGCGGCGCCATGGGCACGCCGGCGGCGTTTTTCACCACGCCGGGCTTAATGGTCTGCACCTGCCACTCGCCGGCATCGAAGGTCGTTGCCGTGCGTCCGAAGCCATTGAAAGGCTTTTCCAGATCGTAGGCCGTGTCGTACACACCCTCGTGATTCGCCTGCCACAGCTCCAGGAAAGAATCGCGGATCAGGTGGCCGTTGCCGTCATAGACGTGACCGATCAGCAGGATGTGTTCGCCGGGCGTGCCGGGCTTGGCCATCTCGCTCCAGATTTCCTGGTCACGGGCGGGGTTGCCGGCGGCAGACAGCGCCAGGCCGATGTGCACATAAGGGCCGGCAGTCTGCGAGGGGGTTTCCGGCAGCAGTTCGATAGGCATGGTCGGTCCTCCTCACTTGTTCTCGAAATGGGTCTTGCGTTGGCCGCGCAGCACGATGTCGAAGCGGTAGGCCAGGCAGTCCATGGGGTTGGCGTTACTCATGTCGAGCTTCGCGATCAGCGACTCCACCGCGTCCGGGTTGGCGATGGACTTGACGATGGGGCACATCGGGATCAGCGGGTCACCCTCGAAGTACAACTGGGTGATCAGCCGCGTGGAGATCGACGGACCGCTGATGGAGAAGTGGATGTGCGCCGGACGCCAGTCGTTCGGGCCGTTGCGCCACGGGTACGGACCGGGCTTGATGGTGCGGAAGATGTAGCGCCCTTCGCTGTCGGTCAACACCCGGCCGACGCCACCGAAGTTCGGATCCAGCGGCGCAAGATAGCGGTCGTTCTTGTGGCGATAGCGGCCGCCGGCGTTGGCCTGCCACATCTCCACCAGGGTATGTGGCACCGGTTTGCCGTACTGGTCCATGACCCGGCCGGAGACGATGATGCGCTCGCCGATGGGCAGGCCACCGTTGTTGAAGTTGAGCAGCAGGTCGTTGTCGTGCTCACCCATCTTCAGGTGCGAGAAGTCCGGGCCGCTGGTTTCGGAGACCGATTGCGGAATGCTCACCAGGGCCTGGCGCGGGGACCGGGCGATGGAGGTTTTGTAGTCGGGCGTGAGGGCTTTGGGGTGCCAGTTTCGGTCACGAATGACGAAGCGGCTGTTTTCCGCGTCGGACATGTCGGTCTCCTCTTGTTGGATTTATCGGAGCCTGTTGCATCAGGCAGTGCGGCGGAGTGTCGCCCGCATGCCCGGTGCCGAAAACTGAAAAGATGCTCACAATCCATAACCATTTAGTTATGGATAAGCACCCTCGCGGTACGCTTCGCCGACCTCACGCAGCACCTCCAGGCACCAGTGCGCACCCAGCGAAAGCGGCAACGTCGAGTTGCTGCACACCCCTACCGAACCGCCCGGTTCCTGTACGTCCAGAGGCAGTTCGACCATCTCGCCGGAGCGCAGGTCCAGGCGCACCGAATCCAGCGGGGCGATCCACAGCGCGTCGCTGGTCAATACATAACGGCGGCTGAGCACCGTGGACAGGGTTTCCAGCCGGCGACGGGGCTGGCCGAGGCCACTTTGCACCAGCAGGCTGTCGGCGGACTTGCGGATGGTGGTGCCGGCCAGTGGCATCACCAGCGGCCAGTCGTCGAGCGCCGAGGGCGGCAGTGGACGGCCCAGCAGCGGATGGCCGGCGCGGGCCACCAGGGTCATGGATTCGCTGTACAGATGCTCGAAGGCGAGGCCCTGGATCTGCGGGCTTTCAGTCATTCGGCCGACCACCAGGTCCAACTCGCCCACCCGCAGTTGCGAGAGCAGATGCGCGCTCGGCCCGGTCACCACGCTGACCACCAGCGCCGGGTGGCGCTCGTGCAGGCGCCGCACCGTCTCCGGCATCAGCAGGCTTTCCACGGTAGAGAGCACGCCCAGGCGCACCGTGCTGGAGGCGTACTCACCGCCGCGCAGGCTGTTCACGCCGTCGCGCAGCGCCTGCACGCAGGGGCCGGCGTAGCGCAGGAAGGCCACGCCGGCCTCGGTCAGGCTGGCGCCGCTCTTGCCGCGCTCGAACAGACTGGCTTCGAGCAGGTTCTCCAACTCCTTGAGCGTCTTCGAGATGGCCGGCTGGCTCACCGCGAGGGCGTCCGCCGCGCGGGCCAGGCTGCCTTGGCGGGCCACTTCGAGGAAACACACCAGGTGGCGGAACTTGATACGCGAATCGATATTCATGGCAGCTCAACGCGGCTCGCGGAACGCGCGGGGTGAAACCCCGGCGTAGCGCTTGAAGAATCGGGAGAAGTAAGCGGGTTCGGAGAAGCCCAGGCTGTCCGACACCTGCTGGATGGTCATGGCTGTGTACACCAGGTTGCGCTTGGCCTCCAGCAGCAGGCGCTGATGGACCATCTGTAGGGCGGACTGCCCGGCCAACCGCCGGCACAGCGCATTGAGGTGCGCGGCGCTGATACCCAGCGCCGCCGCGTAGTGCTCGATGGGACGGTGTTCGCGGAAATCCTGTTCCAGCAGGCGGGAGAACGCATGCATATGCTCGACGCCGCGATCCTGCTGGCTCGCCTTCGCGCGGGCCTGTTCCAGTGCCTGGCGGCTGAGCCAGACCAGCAGCATATTGAGCAGCGACTGCAGCATCAGGTCGCGACCCGGCGCCTGCCGGGCGTACTCAACGTCGATGGACTCGAACAGCGCATCCAGCTGGCGCTTGCCATCGCCCACGCTAAAGCACGCCGGCTGCTCCAGCACCGGGCTCTGCAGCAGTCCGCCAAGCTGCTCGGCCAGCGGCAGGCCCATGCTCAGCACCCAGCCCTGCACGTCCTCGGCAAAGCGGAAGCCGTGCACCGCGAGCGCCGGCGTGACCTGCAGCGAAGCCTCGCGGACCAGCGTCACCCGCCCCTCCACTTCCAGCTCCGCCGCGCCCGATTGCACATAGAGCAGTTGCACCAGGTCCACGTGCCGGTGCGGGCGGATTTCCCAGTCGTGCAGGCGGCTGCGCGAGGCGATGGATTCGCAGTGAATCAGGTCCGGCGTCGGCCACACCGTCGTCTCGCCATAAAGACGGAACACCGGGACCGGCGTGTCAGTGCGTTGTTCGATCACCGCCCACATCCATGAAAAATCCAAGAATACTGTTGGAAATTACCTTCAAAGGCCGATCCCATCCACAAAAAATGCAGGAGACAAAAACAACAGCGCTCTCCAAGGAGCCACCCATGAAGACTCAAGTCGCCATCATCGGCGCCGGCCCCGCCGGCCTTCTGCTTGGCCAACTGCTGCACAAGGCTGGCATCGACACCGTGATCCTCGAACGCCAGGCACCTGACTACGTACTCGGCCGCATCCGCGCCGGCGTGCTGGAACAAGGCACCGCCGACCTGCTGCGCGAAGCCGGCGCCAGCGCCCGGATGGACGCCGAAGGCCTGCTGCATGACGGCTTCGAACTGGTGCTCAACGGCCGCCGCGAGCGCATCGACCTCAAGGCCCTCACCGGCGGCAAGCAGGTCATGGTCTACGGCCAGACCGAAGTTACCCGCGACCTGATGCAGGCCCGCGCAGCCAGCGGCGCGATGAGCGTGTACGAAACCGCCGACGTGGAACTGCATGACGTCACCAGCGAAAAGCCCTACGTCACTTTCACTCATCAAGGCGAACACGTGCGCCTGGACTGCGACTACATCGCCGGCTGCGACGGCTTCCACGGCGTGGCCCGGCGCAGCATCCCCGCCGAGCGCCTGAGCGTCTTCGAGCGCGTCTACCCCTTCGGCTGGCTCGGTCTGCTCAGCGATACCCCGCCGGTCAACCACGAACTCATCTACGCCAGCAGCGAACGCGGCTTCAGCCTGTGCAGCCAGCGCAGCGCCACACGCAGCCGCTACTACCTGCAGGTAGGGCTGGAGGAGAAGGTGGAGGACTGGTCCGACGAGCGCTTCTGGGGAGAACTCAAACGCCGTATTCCCGAAGACGCCGCGCGCCAGCTGGTCACCGGCCCGTCGCTGGAAAAGAGCATCGCCCCGCTGCGCAGCTTCGTGGTGGAGCCACTGCAATACGGCCGACTGTTCCTGGTCGGCGACGCCGGACACATCGTCCCGCCCACCGGCGCCAAGGGCCTGAACCTTGCCGCCAGCGACGTCGACGCGCTGCAGCGCATCCTGGTAAAGGTCTACGGCGAAGGCCGCACCGACCTGCTGGAACAGTATTCGCCCATCGCCCTGCGGCGCATCTGGAAGGCCGAGCGCTTCTCCTGGTGGATGACCTCGATGCTGCACCAGTTCCCCGACAGCGACGCCTTCACCCGGCGCATGCTGGAGACCGAGTTGGACTACTTCCTTGGTTCCGAGGCCGGCCGCACGACCATCGCGGAGAACTATGTCGGCCTTCCGTTCGAGGAAGTGATCTAAACCCCCTTCCGGGTCGTAAGCCCCGTAGGGGGCATAACGCGCCAGCGTTATCCGCCGTTCAATAGCCGGCGGATAACCTGTTCCAGGTTATTCGCCCTACGAATTTGCCCAACGTCCACATACGGCCGCCGCAGCGAACCGCCCCCCTTCGCGAGCAAGCTCGCTCCTACGAAAAGCCCCACCAACTATCCTTACCTCTCCAGCCACGCCGCTCGCCGCGACACCGCCGGAGGCCGTCATCGACCCGGACGAAGCGAACTTCCTCAGCTACCTGCTTGCCGAAAGCGGCGACGGCGACGCGCGCGCCTTTGCCACGCTGTACCGCAACACGGCGTCGCGTCTCTACCCACTGGCGCTGAAGCTGAAGACCGACCAGGCAGAAGCCGATGCCCTGCTGGTCGACACCTTCCTCCACGTCTGGACCGACGCCGACCGCTACCACCCCACGCGCATCGCCGCGCTGGACTGGATGATCACCCTGCTCTACCAGCTCGCCGAGCACCCTTCCCCGCCACCCAGCGACGAACCCTGGCCAGAACTGCCACCACCGGACGAACTCTGGCCCGCCATCCACGCGCGCATTCCCAATGACGAGGCAGACAGCCCCGGCCTGCGCTGGCCGCTGATCATAGCCAGCGTGGTCGGCGTACTGATCGGCGCGGCGATCTGCCTCAGCCTGCTGTTGGAACTGCGGCCCGCGTCCTAGGCATTCATCTGAAAGGCGATGGGTATCGCTGCCGCCACACCTAAATTCCCCGCGAAACCGCAAACACCCCCATCTAGGCCCCGTAACCCGCCATAAAAACCCTGAATTCCGTACGGCATCACCTTGCCAAGCCGCCGCGTACTTGGCATAAACGTCCGATTCTATTTCGCACACATAACAAGGAAGTTTCGATGCGCATTATCGGCCGCGTCCTACTTGCAGTCCTGCTGCTGCTTTTGCTCATCGTGGGCCTCGTCGCCTGGTACACCGCGCACCCCAATCTTCCCGAGTATTCCAAGCCGGAGAAGATGGTCCACCTCGACCAGTGGAGCCCGGCGGACCGCGAAACCTACTACTACACGCCCCAGGGCACCCAGGTGAAAGGCCTGCGCTATGACTGGTTCACCCACCTCGAGCAGCCCTTCAACAAGGACAAGTTCGCCAGCCCCGAGAACCTCGCGCGCTTCGGCTTCCTGATCGAGCCCGAGCAGATCGGCCGCGACGCCGACGACACCCTGGCGGCCACCTCCAAGAACCCTGGCAACCTGCCGGTCGGCTTCGCCCGCCACCAGGACGGCGAGACCGGCACCTGGTATCTGGACATCACCTGCTCCGCCTGCCACACCGGCGAGCTGCGCTACAAAGGCACCGCCGTGCGCATCGACGGCGGCGCCGCCATGCACTCCATCGCCTCCACCGTGCCGACCCTGCGCGGCGGCGCGTTCGGTCAGGCACTGGGCGCCAGCCTCGCCTCCACCTACTACGTGCCGTGGAAGTTCGACCGCTTCGCCAAGGGCGTGCTGGGCGACCGCTATCCCAAGGGCAAGGCCGCGCTCAAGCGCGACGTGCGCAACGTGCTCGGCACCCTCGTCTCCACCGCCTGGAACGACACCCACCGCGGCCTCTACCCGACCCTGGAAGGCCCCGGCCGCGCCGACGCCTTCGGCCGCATAGCCAACAGCGTGTTCGGCGACGGCATCGACGCCTCCAACTACCGCGTCGCCAACGCCCCGGTGAACTACCCGCAGGTGTGGGACATCTGGAAATTCGACTGGGTGCAGTGGAACGGCTCGGCCATGCAACCCATGGCGCGCAACATCGGCGAGGCCCTCGGCGTCGGCGCCACCCTGCGCATGTTCGAAAGCGACGGCAAACCGGTGATGGGCGATGAGCGCTACGCCTCCAGCGTGCGCCTGCGCGACCTCTACACCCTCGAGGAAACCCTCAAGCAGCTCAAGCCGCCGGCCTGGCCGAAAGACGTGTTCGGCGAGATCGACCTGAAGAAGGCCTCCCAGGGCCGCGCCCTGTTCCAGGCCAACTGCGTCTACTGCCACGGCCCGCACGTGAAGGAACCCGGTGCCAAGGACTACATCGCCCCGGCCCGCGTGCCCGAGTGGCGCATGAAGATGGTTCCCACCAGCGAGATAGGCACCGACCCCACCACCGCCGACAACATCGCCGACCACACCTTCGACGTGCGCTCGCTGAAGTGGAACCTGGAAGAGCTGAAGAACATGAACGTGCAGCTCTACCCCGAGAGTAAAGAGCAGCCGGACCTGTCGAAGATCTCCGCCGCCAAGGGCCTGGCCTTCGTCACCGCTTACGTCGAGCAGCGCGCCTACCGTGACGCCCACATCAGCCCCGAGCAGCAGAAGGAAATGAACGGCTACGGCCTCGACATCGGCGTGCGCGAACTACGTGCCTACAAGGCCCGCCCGTTGGACGGCATCTGGGCCACCCCGCCCTTCCTGCATAACGGCTCGGTGCCCAACCTGTTCCAGATGCTCTCCCCGGTGGCCGAGCGCGACAGCCAGTTCTGGGTCGGCAGCTTCGAGTACGACCCGAAGTACGCCGGCTACCGCACCGAGCGCTTCCCCGGCGGCTTCCTCTACAAGACCAGCGTCACCGGCAACAGCAACGGCGGCCACGAATTCCGCGACGGCTGCCGCAAGGACGGTGTCATCGGCCGCGCCCTCTCGCCGGAAGAACGCTGGGCGCTGGTGGAATACCTGAAGGTGCTGGGCAACTCCGAATACGAAAACCGCCTCGATCCGAACGTCCCCACCCCGCCGTGGACGCCGGGGCCGAAGTGCGAATGACCTGCGCCGGATTGATCTTCGTAGGAGCGAGCTTGCTCGCGAATAGATTCCCCGGCAGCTCCGGCTCCGGGCGGGTTCGCGAGCAAGCTCGCTCCTACTAGTGAAGGCCAAATCCTAACCACCACCGAAACACCGAACCCATCCCCTCTCCCTTCAGGGAGAGGGCTAGGGAGAGGGAAACGCCCGGCACCAGGCCCACCTCGCTGCACCCGCAAGGGCCAGGGAACGGAATCCCCTCCATAAAAAGAACACGAAAGGACCCCGTGCCATGCGCTCCCTGCTCACCCGCATCTGGCTCTTCTTCGGCAAATGGCTCGGCCGTCTGCTGCTCGCCGTCGCCGCCATCGGCCTGCTCGGCTGGGGCCTTGGCAGCCTCTACTACGCTTGGAAATTCTCCGGCCCCGTTTCCGCCCAGGAGGAAATCCCGCCGGGCGAAGCCCAGCTCACCCAGGCCATCATCGAAGACGCCGTGCGCATCGTCGAACAGCACCGCGACAACACCCGCGTGCTGCGTGATGCCCACGCCAAGGCCCACGGCTGCGTGAAGGCCGAAGTCACAGTCGCTGGCGATATAGCCCCCGGCCTGCGCCAGGGCGTGTTCGCCGAACCCGGCCACAAGTGGCAGGCCATGGTCCGTTTCTCCAACGGCAACGCCTACCCGCAGTTCGACAGCGCCCGCGACGCCCGCGGCATGGCCATCAAACTGCTCGACGTCCCCGGCGCCAAGCTGATGCCCGGCAAGGGCCACGACACCGAACAGGACTTCGTCATGTTCAACCACCCGGTATTCTTCGTCCGCGACGTCGCCGAGTACCGGCAGAACTTCGCCGCGCAAGCCAGCGGCCAGAAGGTCGCCGCGTTCTTCCCCAGCTGGAAACCCAGCACCTGGGAAATCCGCCACCTGATCATCGCCCTGCAGACCCTCGCCCCCGCCCCCGACAGCCCCTTGCAGGCCGACTACAACGGCATCGCCCCGTACAAGCTGGGTGAGGAAAACAACATCAAATACCGCGTCATCCCGCTGAGCGAAGGCTGCCCGGCCTACCAGCTACCCAAGCTCAACGAGAAACTGCCCAACTTCCTGCGCACCGCCATGTACCAGCAACTCTCGGTCGACCGCGTCCCCGCCTGCTTCGCCCTGCAAGTGCAGAAACAGGACCCGAGCCACTACATGCCCATCGAAGACGTCAGCGTCGAATGGAGCGAAAAGGACTCCCCCTTCCAGACCGTCGCCACCGTCAGCATCCCGCCCCAGGACTTCGACAGCCGCGAGCAGAACCTCGCCTGCGACAACCTCTCCTACAACCCCTGGCACGCCCTGCCGGAGCACCGGCCGATTGGCGGGATCAATCGGTTGCGGAAGGCGGTTTATGAGGCGGTGAGTGTTTATCGGCATCAGAGGAATGGGGTGGGTGGGGAGTAAGGCTGCACGAAGATATTCCGATGCAGCAAGGAGGCAGGGAGCAACATAAAGAACGAAACAACAAGCCCGCTAACGTGCGGGCTTGTTGAATCAAAACCACTTAGCTCAGCGAGTCTTGCAAACGTCTAATTCTGCCTGCGTCTTCAGCTCAGTCTCGATACCTAGTCGATACTTACAGTAATCACGTACCGTAGTACGTTCTAGTGGACTCAACTGATCAAGAGGCTTATCGTCCGCATCGCTGGCAAAGAGATTTACAAACTCAACCTGCAACGAAGGATATTTCTTTATAAAGAAGACATGCTTATTATCCTCGGCCCAGCGCGTATTGTAGAAAGCCACATATAAATGGGCCACGCACAGTATCAGAAGGAGAGCGACAAGCCTTTTCATGACGTCGGCGGCGGCAGCAAAATCATATCCTTGCGAATACTCTCACGACACGCTCCTATTTAATTTCAACATCAGCTTTTCTTGAATCCAGGCAGTCCATTGGCGGCGCGCCATTCCTTCACTACTCGCGTAACGTCAACTGGCGATCCGCTAGAACCATTTTCAGGGTAATAGATCAAGTCTGTACCGTCCGGATGCCCAGTTAACTCACAGAACTGATCCAGCAGAACATCAAGCACGTCATCAGTAGGAGATTTGTTTTCGACTAAAATTTTCTCTATAAAACTGACAAACTCAGCTTCTGTAAAGTCAGTGATTTTGTTTTTCATTACCCATTCCTATGAATATCAATATGAAATTTAGGAGTGACAACGGTGAGATTATCAACATCATAAACCCTGCCACCTTGGGCCACTTCATCTATATGGTGCAATTCAAAAGAGCTTCGCTTTCCCGCTCTATCTTTGTATCGAACCTTAGGGGCTTTACCTTCTCGCATACGATCAACATTATTTTCTACGAACTGCCCTGTGAGCGAAGAGCTACGGGCTACGGCCTTCCATAGAGCACGCCTGAAACTATCGAAAGAACTATAGCTTTTCCCCCTAAGTTGATCCGCCACCTCTTGGGGAATCGGAGAGCCAAGCCCTTCACCAGCTCCGACCAACCAGATACCAGAAACATCCTTACCAACACCCGTCACCGTACCCGGATCATGCCGGGCGTTCACCACGATATAGAGCGGTTTAATCCCAGAGCCAGCCGGGAACACTAGGATGAAATCCCGATATTCCGGCGGATAGATTGGATTGACGATGAGATTATCCGTCTGCTCAGTCGGCGGATAAATAGTGATTTGAGGAGCCTGCGGAGCAGCATCCAGAGCAGGAATGCCAAGCGTGTCAGCGGGGTTGGCGGCAGGTGTCCAGATCAGCTCAACGCCACCACCAAAATCAGCCACCATCTGGCTGCCAATTTGGGCGAACTGAACGACCGGGATTATTTCCCAATCGCGACGCAACTCCGTGTTATAGCCATAGCCCTTCAGCGTGCCATCCGGCTGTGTTTCCACACGAATCCGCACACGAGTTCGGGCCTGCTTCATCGAGCGCAGTTGTTCTTCTGTATAGAGCGCACTATCACCCAAGCTCGACGGCCAGAGCATCGCCACTACACCCAGCAATGCTCCGCCGACCACACCGCCCGAGAGTATGCCACCGCCAACGACTCGGCCGCCTGCACCAGTAGCGACACGGGCACCAGTGCCCAGCGCTCCTCCGGCAGAAGCTACATCGCAAAGCCCGCCACAGGATACTCCTGGATCAGCGGCAACTCCGCGCAAAGTGAAACTGCCAATTCCGGAGGGAACATTCCCGCTGATTTTCTTGAGCGGAAGCGATCCGCTGTCATCGACCTCCCGACCACCCAACAACACCAGATTACCAAAGTCCCTGGCGGAGTCGATGGGAAAGGCCCCCGAAGACCGGCTGTAATCGATCACCGAGTCAGGCAGCTTGCAGCACTTAGCAAACACGGAAGCAGTCTTTGCCTGGGACGGCTCCGACGTGAAGGACCTAGCAACAGGGGTAGGGGCTGGCGCAGGAGCGATGAAAGTCCGGGCCGGAATGGAGGCAAGCGTAGGAACGGCCGGCGAATCCGTATATTGCGTGGTTGAACCGTAAACCACGTGGTCCGGGCATTTGCATAGCACTCTGTCACCCGTGGCTACATAGGGCTGCGATTCGGACCATTCATAGGCTGTTCCGTTGATAGGAAACGTGCCCTTGCACTTGCCGCACCGTGCAAGGTCGCCTCTCTGGGCAATAGGTCTATTACCTTCGAACCACGTGGCCGTGGCCGATATCACTTCACCGTAAGTGGTTTTGTCTCCAAGACAGGCAAGCGCTCTCAATCAGAGTCCCTCCTCAATGGCGCCGATCAAACAATCGGGGACTTCGGACCGTAGCGATCGCCCATCAACGCCGTATGTAGGACCGGTCTCAAACTCCCCGCGGAGAACTCTGCCGCTGACTTCAAAAATGCATGCCCTTGACTACTGAGATCCAAGCTCCCTACCCTCCACCCGCCCCGTGAAACCGACGGGGCCGGGATTAGCAGCCCGAAACTCCCAAAGACTCGGTAATGCCCCGGCATTTCCCGACGATTGCGTTCGTCTGGAGATCGCCTCTTATGGCGGCCGCATAGGGAGACCTTCGGGTCTGCCGATGTCTTTGGGAATCGGTACTGCTAACCCCGTGCGGCTCGCCTCCATTACCGATTAGCAGCGGCCGGTGGCGAATTCTTGGACAATCCCAAAGGTTTACCACCATGGACGATCTACCCTTCCCCACCCCACTCCTCTTCCTCCGCAATCGCCGCACCTTGCGTGCCCTGCTGATCGACGATCAGGTCTGGTTCATCCTCTCTGACTTCTGCCGTGTGACGGGCTACCCGCACGAAGACCGCATGGCCATGCGCCTGGCGGATGACCAGATTCGCCAGGAGCGGCTGCTGACCGAGGACGGGCTGGAGCTCGACTACGTGCTGATCAGCGAATCCGCCGTGTACCAGGCGCTGGTGCTGTTCAACGTGCCGGACTTCGGTTCGCTGCGGCGCTGGATCAGCGGCACGGTGGTGCCGCAGGTGCGCAGCCAGTTCAACTCCGCCGGCCCGCGCCATGTGCAGCTGCAATTCGAACGGCAATGCCTGCGGGTGCTGGATTGGCAGGATGACCTGTGGGTGAGCTTCGGCGACCTGCCGCGCGTGCTCGGCGGGCGTTCGCCGATTGCCGGGCGCACCGGCTGGCGCGGTTGGGCGAAAAGGTTGCGGACGTAGGGCGCATAACGCGGCACGCGTTATCCGCCGTGACGCTGTGGCGGCGGATAACCGCTTCGCGGTTATTCGCCCTGCGGGCTCACAGAAAATACCGTTCGTAGGATGGCGTGGAGCGCGGCGATACCCATCAATGCCTGGGCGCCGACAGCATGGATATCGCTACGCTTCACCCATCCTGCTGGTGCGTCACGTCGCGGTGGCGTCAGAGCTGCCCGCCCAGCTTCAGCAGGGTCATTATGAGCCCGCCGATGGTCATGAAGGAGGCTAGCAGCGTGCCGAGGATCAGCGGGACGACGCCGCCCGGCGAGACGTAGGGCGTCACTTCCAGCAGGAAGCCGGAGCGGATGTGATACGGGGTCAGGCAGGTGATCCGGTAATCGCCGGGGTCGCTGCAGTGGAATTCGCCGAGGGGATTGCTGGCGTTGCCGCCCATGTCGCTGCGGCGCACGGTGAAGACGTTGAAGCGGCTGCACGCCTCGTAGGGCACGGGGTTGCCGGTGGCGCAGGCAGTGACGGCGAAATCTGCGTCGAAGTGCGCGGTACCGGTGACGACGGTAAAGGGCGGGAAGACGATATTGACCACGTAGCGCCCCGGTTGCGGCAGCGTCACCACCTCCGCGTGGGCGGGGTCGGCCCAGCGGTAGCAGAGGTCGGGTGCGATCACCCGGCGCAGCCCGCCGATGCAGCGGATCAGCAGGTAGCCGCCGAGCAGCATCACCAGCGGTGCGCTCCACAGCAGAGTCGAGGGTTCAAGGCTCATGGCGGGGTGTCCTGCCTGGGTTGAGGGCGGCGGGCATCTCAGCAGTGCCATCTTTCAATATCGCGCATGGGCGCTGCGCGGCGGTGGTGCAAGGTGATGCGCCGTGGAAGCGAGACGGCGGATAACCGCTACGCGGTTATTCGCCCTACAGGGGGATTTCCGACCGGCAACGGTGCTAGGCGTCGGCCAGCGGGCGCGGCTTGTTGACGTACTTGAAGGTGCCCGAAGCGGTCGCAACGACGACGCCCTGGCTGTTGCGCAGCTCGCCCTCGCAGAAGGCGATGGAGCGGGTGTGGTGCTGGACCTTGCCGTGGGCTTCCAGCACTTCGCCGACTTCGCCGCCGGGGCGCAGGAAGCTGGTCTTCATCTCCACGGTCACCACGCCGCGATAGGCTTCGTCGGCATCGCTGGCGCTCAGGGCCATGGCGACGTCGAGCAGGGTCATGATCAGGCCACCATGCGCGTTGGCCCAGCCATTCACATGCTGCGGTTCGACGCGTATGACCAGGCGGCCCGGCCCGTTTCCGTCTTCCGCCGGAGCGTGGCGGAACTGCAGGAAATCGAGCATGGGAATGGCGATGCCACGGTGGGCGGTGTAGAGCTCGAGCTGGTCGATATCGAGGGACATGGGGCTTCCTGGTGCACGAGTGAGGCCAGGCGATGTTCCCCGCTCCGGCCGGCGGATCGCAAGCCCGAAGTAGCTTCATGCATGACAGGAATGCTCGCCAATTGCAGCACTCAGGCGAACAATCGGCACCGCTCGCCCCGGGTGGTCAACGTGACCGGCGGGTGCTGTTCTTCTTTTCGCTCTGGCGCTCGACGGCCTGGACGAAGAGTTCCTCGACCAGCAGGGACTGGATGGGCGCGCGGGTTTCCAACGACAGACTCATCGATTCCAACTTCTGGTTAACGCCGAGGCGGGCGATGCCGCACAGCAGGATGCGCTGGGCGCCGAAGATGCTGCCCTTGTCGACCAGAACTTCACGAGGTTTTTCGCCGTCCAGGTAGCTGACCTTGAGGGCGATGGCGGTGTCGTCGCGCACAGCCAGGTTGAGCCAGGTGGCGACGTTGAACTCGACCACCCAGCCCAGACCGGTCTTCTTGGCCACGGCTTCACGGACCAGATGAGCGGGAACCGGACCCAGGGGGGTGCTGTGGTTTTCCATGGGGCTACTTCTGACTGCAGGGGGTAGAGCGAAATGCACTATCGGAAGACTCGATTTTATGTGAAGCAGTTCAAGTTTTCAGTCGGATTTTTGTAAGACAACCGCTATTGAGTATGCGTGACGTTACAGAAGCGAGCCGCTCTGGAATGCGACTCTGCTGCCTGAATGAGCTGAAGGAAGTGCCGCGGTAGCTACGGAATACCGAATACGGTCCGACGAAATGAATGAGAGGGCTCGTCGTCACGCAAGGCCGGTCCGGCGCCATGCCGAATCGACCTTGCCGTGTCTCCTTGGCTGGCGCAGGCGCCAGTGAGGCCGGGCCCTGGGGCCCGCTTGCTCAGGCCACGCCAGCAAAAATGCGGGGCCTGTGTTCGCCCGAGCGGTTCTTGCGCACTTCCCGGCGCTCTCTGAAGTCCAGTTCTTCCGGGGCGTCCATGCGTTCCCGCAGGTCTTCGATGACCTGCGGGGTCAACAGCTTGCGATGTCGAGTCATACGCACCTCCTGCGTGCTGATGCCTCATTAATTGGACTAGCACGCGGGTACGAAGATTCAACATCCAGGCGGGACGGATTGACCAAACGGTCAGGCGGGCGAGGTGTAGGAACACCACGCGAAAGTGACATGGCTGACGAACAACCTGTAGGAGCGAGGGGATGCCATCGTTACTGCTCGCGAACGAGTTCCCCTGCAGCGCCAACGTTGAGCTGTTCGCGAGCAAGCTCGCTCCTACAAAGAGCCTGTACCACGGCGTACAACCACGAACGCTTGTACGTCTTACGAATCAACGCAATTCGTCGATCAGGTCCGCCACCGTCACCAGCACCGCTTCCGCCAGCACCTTCGAACGCGCCCCGCTCCACCCGGTGCGCGCATTGGGCGACAGGTTGTGGTCCTTGAACGGCATCTCCAGAGTCAGCGACAGGCAGTCGTAGGTACGGCCGACGTGGTTGCAGGCCAGGGTCAGGTTGGCCTGGCCGGGAGCGTCCTTCGGATAACCGTGCACGCTCTGGAATTCGCCGTTGGCTTCCAGACGCTCGCGGAACAGGCTTTCCAGGCGCTCCAGCCGCGGCGTGAACTCCGGGTTGCCTTCGCAGCCGGCGGCGAACACGAAGGGGATTTCCTCGTCGCCGTGTACGTCGAGGAATAGGTCCACGCCGTATTTGGCCATCTGCTGCTGGACGAACAGCACTTCGGGGCTTTTCTCGGCGCTGGGCGCGGCCCAGGCGCGGTTGAGGTCCTTGCCGGCGGCGTTGGTGCGCAGATGGCCGTGGAAGGCGCCATCCGGATTCATGTTCGGCACCAGGTAGAAGTCGGCGCGTTCCAGGAGACGCTGGACTTCGACGTCGCTGGATTGCAGGCGCTCGATCAACCCTTCCATGAACCACTCGGCCATGTGCTCGCCGGGGTGCTGCTGGGCGATCAGCCAGATCTTGCGCGCGCCTGCCGCGCCTTTACCGATGCGCAGCAGTGGCAGTTCGCGGCCTTCGAGGCTGTGGCCGGTGGCGAGCAGTTCGGCGCCATTGTCCTGGGCGCGCTTCACCAGTTCAGCGTGGCGTTCACGGCTGTAGGGCTCGAAGTAGGCGAACCAGGCCTGGGGCTGCTCGGCATCGAGGCTGAAGTGCAGGCCGTTGGAGTCGTAGGTGCTGGGCACACGGAACCAGTCACGCTGATCAAACGAAGCCACGGCGTTGTAGCCCGGCCAACCGCCGGTGTAGCTGGAATCGGGCGTGTTGGTCAGGCTGAACTGGTACTGCTGGCCGGGTTCGAGGCCCTCGGCCTTGAAGTGGAACCACTGGAAGTGCGGGCTTTTGGTGTCCGGCCGCAGTGCCAGACGCACGTGGCGCGGGTCGCTGTCGTCGATGACCTGGATGTTGCCACTGTCGAAATCGCAGTCGATCTTCATGAATTCTCCGTAGGCGCACGAACCTGAGGCGCCAAAGCCCCACATTTTCGCCCTCCCCGCCGCTCCTGTCATGTTCGCGTGACTTGTGCCGCCACATACATTATGTTCGTAATATAAATCAGGTAACGCTATTCCCAGGCCCTGTGCTGGTGATCCGGCGGGCACGGACTAACCTCGAGTCACCCCTTTTCCAACTGCGGAGAACACTGCATGAGCGCATACGATGTGATCGTCATTGGCGGCGGCCCCGGTGGCTACAACGCTGCGATTCGCGCGGGCCAGCTAGGTCTGAAAGTCGCCTGCGTAGAGGGCCGGGAGACCCTGGGCGGCACCTGCCTGAACGTCGGCTGCATGCCGTCCAAGGCGCTGCTGCATGCGTCCGAGTTGTATGAGGCGGCAGCCGGCGGCGAGTTCGCCAACCTCGGCATTCAGGTCAAGCCCAAGCTGGACCTGGCGCAGATGATGAAGCAGAAGGCCGAAAGCGTGACCGCGCTGACCAAGGGTGTGGAGTTCCTGTTCCGCAAGAACAAGGTGGACTGGGTGAAGGGCTGGGGCCGCATCGACGGGCCGGGCAAGGTCGAAGTGACCGGCGCTGAAGGCAGCAAGACCACGCTGACCGCCAAGGACATCATCATCGCCACCGGCTCGGAGCCCTCCCCGCTGCCGGGCGTCGAGGTGGACAACCAGCGCATCCTCGATTCCACCGGCGCGCTGTCCATCCCCGAGGTGCCCAAGCACCTGGTGGTGATCGGCGCCGGCGTCATCGGCCTGGAGCTGGGCTCGGTATGGCGCCGCCTGGGCGCGGAGGTCACAGTCATCGAGTACCTCGACCGCATCTGCCCCGGCATGGACCTGGAAACCGCCAAGACCTTCCAGCGTGCGCTCACCAAGCAGGGCATGAGCTTCAAGCTCGGCTCGAAGGTCACCCAGGCCAAAGTCAGCGGCAAGCAGGTGACCCTGAGCGTAGAGCCGGCCGCCGGCGGCGCGGCGGAGTCGATCGAGGCCGATTATGTATTGCTCGCCATCGGCCGCCGCCCCTATACCCAGGGGCTCGGGCTGGAGAGCGTGGGGCTGACCACCGACCAGCGCGGCATGCTGGAGAACCACGAGCACCGCAGCAGCGTGCCGGGCATCTGGGTGATCGGCGACGTCACCTCCGGCCCGATGCTCGCGCACAAGGCCGAGGACGAAGCCATCGCCTGCGTCGAGCTGATCGCCGGCAAGGCAGGGGAAGTGAACTACGACGTGATCCCCAGCGTGATCTACACCCACCCGGAAGTCGCGACCGTGGGCAAGACCGAGGAACAACTCAAGGCCGAGGGCCGCACCTACAAGGTGGGCAAGTTCCCCTTCACCGCCAACAGTCGGGCGAAGATCAACCACGAAACCGAGGGCTTCGTAAAAGTGCTGGCGGACGAGCGCAGCGACGAGATCCTCGGCGTGCACATGATCGGGCCGAACGTCGGCGACATGATCGCGGAGTACTGCGTGGCGATGGAATTCCGCGGAGCCGCCGAGGACATCGCACGCACCTGTCACCCGCATCCGACCCGCTCCGAGGCATTGCGCCAGGCAGCGATGAATGTGGACGGCTGGGCCATGCAGGCCTGACCGCCCGTCGCCTCTGACGAGCGGTAGGTGCGGCGCGACAGCGCACCCATCCTAGCGCTGCAGACCACGGCAGACGGGGCCTGCAGCGTTTAACATGGATTAATTTGCGACTACTTTGTGTACAAACGCGACATAGGCTGTGACTTTCTTCGACTCTGAAACCATCAATTGCGTGAACGAACACGAAAGTGGATGAACCGCTTTCGCCATCTTCGCAATGGATTACCGCAGAGAGATCACAACCATGCATGCGACTCTTCGTTTCAACGAGGCTCTGCTGATCACCGGACGAGCCTTCCAACCCTTCCACTGCGTGACCTGGGTTGACCAAGGGGGCGACGGCAGCCTCGACCTGTCCGTCCTGGATCGTACCGGTGCCCGTCTGCTGGGCCTCACCCGCATTCCCAGCTCCGCCTACTCCGACCCGGAGCAGCTCGAAGGCCTACTGAACCAGGCACGCGACGAACTGAACCGCGAAGGCTACCGCCTGCAGGAATGGCACATGCCCGCCTGATCGACCGACAGGTACCCCGTTGAAGCCCGGCCCGCGCCGGGCTTCTTCGTTTCCGACGCCAGCCGTCGGCCCCCGCTCAATTTCCCGCCTCCCATGCCGATAGCAGATTATCGGTTGTCGTCCGGGCTCCATCGTTTCAGCTTCGAATCCGAACCCTGGCTTTCCGCTCGTCAGAATCCGCTCTCGTGGCGCGGGTTTCGCGGGCGCCACGACCGACAATGATGGCAATTTGCATCCATCCGGTGATTTGCTTCGCACTGACTCCCCAGTCTCGTCTTCCACCGGGCCTTCGGCACGCAGTACGGTCTTCGTTCAATGCTCGATCTGCAGCGATATTTCTACAGCGGCGACACCCCTTCGCTGCTGGTTTTCGGCGAGCACAACCCGGCGCTGGTAGCGCTATCCATCCTCATAGCCATCTTCACTTCGGCCATGGCTCTGCAACTGTCGGGCGTAGCGCGGCTGGCGCGCAGCCCGTTCTACCGTCAGTTGGCCATCGGCACCGGCGCGGTGGCGTTGGGCGGCGGCGTTTGGGCGATGCACTTCATCGGCATGCTGTCCTTCCAGCTCTGCGCGGCGGTGCGTTATGACCCGCTGATTACCCTTCTCTCCGGCCTGCCGAGCCTCTTCGCCTCGTGGATCGCCCTTAATCTTCTGGCTCGGCGCAACGTCAGCCGCCTACAGCTGATCGGCGGCGGCATTCTGGTCGGCGCCGGCATCGGCGCCATGCATTACAGCGGTATGGCGGCGATGCAAATGGCCCCGCTGCTGCGCTACAACCCGTGGATGTTCGCCCTGTCGATTCTCGTCGCCGTGGTCCTTGCAGTAATCGCGCTGTGGGTGCGCTTCGGCCTGCGCGGGCGGATGCGGCCGAACCTGACGATCCTGGTCAGCGGCATGGTGATGGGCCTGGCGATTGCCGGCATGCACTACACCGGGATGGCTGCAGCGCGCTTCGTCGGCAGGGAGGAGTTCGGCGTGCCGCAGGGCGTGCAGGGCAGCTTCTACCTGGCGATGGCGGTTTCCATGGCCACCATCAGCCTGAGCATCTGCGTCGCCGCGGTGAACGGCCTGCTGCGCTACCGCCAGCTGTTCCAGGAACTGCAGCGCCGGCGCAAGCACCTGGATTCGCTGCTCGACGCCGCCGTCGAGGCCATTCTCACCATCGACCACAGCGGCGTGATCCGCTCGGTCAACCACGCCGTGCTGCGCCTGTTCGGCTGGCACCCCCACGAACTGGTCGGCCAGAGCATGCAGGTGCTGATGAACGAGGCCTACGGGCAGCAGTTCCGCATTGCGCTGGAGAACTACAAGCGCAGCGGCGAGCGCCAGTTCCACAACTCCGAATTGGAGCTGGAAGGCCTGACCCGCGACGGCCGTGAATTCCCCGCGCGGGTCAGTCTTGGCGTCACCGACCACGACGGCAAACCCTGGTTCGTCGTGTTCGTCGCCGACATCAGCGAGCGCCGCGTGATGGAACAGGCCCTGCGCACCAGCGAGGAACAGTACCGCTCGCTGATCCGCAACATGCCCGGCATCGCCTTCCGAGTCCTGCCGGACGACGTCTGGAGCATCCTGTTCGTCAGCGACGCGGTCGAGGCCGTCACCGGTTGGTCGGCACAGGACTTTATCGACCGGCGCATCACCTTCGGCGAGCTATATCACCCCGATGACCAACCGGCGGTGAACGAAGAAGTCCGTCGCGCCATCGCTGAACACCGCAGCTATGTCGTCGAATACCGCCTGTTCGATCGCAGCGGCGCGGAGCATTGGATCTGGGAAGGCGGCAGCGCCTGCTACGACGAAGCCGGCAAGCCGCAGTGGATCGACGGCGTACTGCTCGACCAGACCGAAACCAAGCTGCTGAGCAACGAGTACGAAGGCAAAGTCACCGCCATCGGGCGCGCCATGGCGCTGATCGAGTTCGACCTGGACGGCCGCGTGCTCGCCGCCAACGAGAACATCCTCGAACTCTTCGGCTACACCGAAGCCGAGGTGCTGGGCCAGCACCACAGCCTGTTCTGCCCGCCGGACATCGCCGCCAGCGCCCGCTACCAGACGTTCTGGCAGGGACTGCGCGACGGCGAGTACAGTGCCGGCGAATACCGCCGCCTGGCCAAGGACGGGCGCGAAGTGTGGATCCACGCCACCTACAATCCGATCCTCGACTTCGACGGCAAGCCGGTGAAGGTGGTGAAACTGGCCACCGACCTCACCCCGCGCCGCGTCATGGAGCAGGAACTGCGCAGCGCCCGCGACCGCGCCGAACAGGCCGCCGCCGCACGCAGCAGCTTCCTCGCCAACATGAGCCACGAAATCCGCACGCCGATGAACGCCATCATGGGCTTCACCGAACTGCTGCTGGATTCGCCGCTGGAAGAAAACCAGCGGCGCTACCTGACCACCGTGCAGAACGCCTCGCGCTCGCTGCTGGGCCTGCTCAACGACATCCTCGACACCGCTAAGCTCGACCGTGGCGCCATCGAACTGGAAGCCCTCGACTTCTCCCTGCCTGAGCTGTGCGAGCAGGTCTGCGCGGCGCTGCGACTGTCCGCCGAACGCAAGGGCCTGAGCCTGCAGATCGACTACGGCCAGCGGGCCGGCGAGTACTTCCAGGGCGACCCGCTGCGCCTGCAGCAGGTGCTGACCAACCTGCTGGGCAACGCGGTGAAATTCACCGAGCGCGGCGAAGTGCGACTGGTCATCAGCGGCGAACCCGGCGCCCTGCGCCTGGCCATCCGCGACACCGGCATCGGCATCGCCGCCGACCGCCTGGAACGCATCTTCGACCCCTTCGCCCAGGCCGACGCCTCCATGAGCCGGCGCTTCGGCGGCACCGGGCTGGGCACCACCATCTCCCGCCAGTTGGTGGAACTGATGGGCGGTCGCATCACCGTGGAAAGCGAAGTGGGCCGCGGCAGCGTGTTCACCGTCGACCTGCCGTTGCCGGCCGGGCGCAGCGTGCAACCGACGGCCCGCAGCCACGCGCCGAGCCTGCCACCGCTGCGCATTCTGGTAGCCGACGACGTACCGCAGAACGTAGAGCTGCTGGAGCTCAACCTGCGTCGCCTGGGCCACCTCCCGCACAGCGTCGGTGATGGCCACGCCGCCGTGGAAGCCTACAGCGCACAGGGCTTCGATCTGATCCTGATGGATGTTCAGATGCCCGGCATGGACGGCCTGGAAGCGACCCGGCGCATCCGCAGCATCGAACAGGAACGCGGCGTGGAAGCCGTGCCAATCATCGCCCTCACCGCCAGCGTGCTCGACCGCGACCGGCAGAACGCCCTGGACGCCGGGATGAACGGTTTCGCCAGCAAACCGCTGGAGCTGGCCGGCCTGCTGGATGAAATGGCCCGCCTGCTCGGCACCGCGCCGGCGGTTCGCAGCGCACTAGCCAGCCAGCCCGCACCGCTGGCGACCCTGGACTGGAACGTCGGCGCGCGCCTGTGGGGCGGCCCGCTGCCCATGGCTCGGGCCATCGCACGTTTCCTCGATGAACAAGAAGCCAGCCTGATCACTTTGGAAAACGCCGTGAACGATAGCGACCGCGCTGCCGTCACCGCCCTCGCCCACCGCCTGCGCGGTGCCGCTGCCAACCTCGCACTGCCGCGTCTGGCCGGCGCCATCGGCGCGCTGGAGGACGCCGCCGACCACGGTACAGCCGAGCAGCTGGGAACGGCATTGGAGCGGGTCCGCGGGGAGTTCGCCACCGTCCGCGAATCGGTGCCATTGGTGCCGGAAGCGGTTGCCGAAGCCGTAGGCCAGGCCGTGGGCGAAGCCGCCTCGCAGGACCTGCGCGACGCGCTGCAAGCTCTGCAACTGGCCCTCTCTCGTGGCGGCCTGGACGACCAGGCACTGGAACGCCTGCGCCTGGGTACCGCACAGGGCGAACACCGCGAGGCCTTCGAAGCCCTGCGCTACGCCATCGACGATTTCGACTTCGACCAGGCCCTGGAATGGGTCTGGACCCTCGGCACCCGCCTGGAGCAAGCATGACCCTGACCGCCCACGATCATCGGCCCTGTCTGCTGCTGGTGGACGACGAAGCCACCAACCTCCAGGTGCTGCGCCACATCCTGCAGGACGATTACCGTCTGCTGTTCGCCAAGGACGGCGACAAGGCCCTGGAACTGGCCAACCGAGAGCGCCCCGACCTGGTCCTGCTGGACGTGATGATGCCCGGCAT
Organism: Pseudomonas sp. PDM18; assembly: GCF_014852585.1. Classification (GTDB taxonomy): domain Bacteria; phylum Pseudomonadota; class Gammaproteobacteria; order Pseudomonadales; family Pseudomonadaceae; genus Pseudomonas. The sequence goes on from NZ_JACVBX010000009.1 coordinate 70,795, forward strand.
GACCGGCTTCGAGGTCTGCCAGCGGCTCAAGGCCGAGCAGGCCACCAGCGCTATCCCGGTGATCTTCGTCACCGCCCTGGCGGATGTGCCGGACGAGGCCAAGGGCTTCGAAGTAGGCGCGGTGGACTACATCACCAAGCCGGTCAGCCCGCCTATCGTCAAGGCCCGCGTGCGCACGCACCTTTCGCTGGTGAGCGTGGAGGAGCTGCGCGAGACGCGCCTGCAGATCGTCCAGCGCCTGGGCAAGGCATCCGAGTACAAGGATAACGAGACCGGCCTGCACGTCATTCGCATGAGCCACTACGCGCACCTCCTGGCACTGGCTGCCGGCTACTCGGAGAAGGCCGCCGACGACCTGCTCAACGCCGCGCCCATGCACGACGTGGGCAAGATCGGCATCCCCGACGCCATCCTGCAGAAGCCTGGCCGGCTCGACGAGCGCGAATGGAAGGTGATGCGCCAGCACCCGGAGATCGGCGCACGGATCATCGGCGAACATGACTCCAATCTGCTGCGCCTGGCCCGCAGCATCGCCCTCACCCACCACGAGCGCTGGGACGGCACCGGCTACCCGAAAGGTCTGCGCGGCGAGGAGATTCCCATCGAGGGGCGCATCGTCGCCATCGCCGACGTGTTCGACGCGCTGACCAGCGTGCGCCCCTACAAGCCGGCGTGGAGCATCGACGAGGCGGTGGAACTGCTGCGCCGGGAGAAAGGCAACCAGTTCGATCCCGATCTGGTGGAGCTGTTCCTTGGCTGCCTGCCCGACGTTCTCGCCGTGCGCGAGCGCTGGGCCGACGCTGGCTGAACCTCGGCTCGCGCAAATCCTGCTTTACTCTCAGACCTTCAACCCCTGCCGAGAGTAAGCAAGATGAATGCGAAACAGCACGACACCCTGCTGGCGACACTGCAGGCCCGCTTCGAACAGCACCCCGAGCGCCACCAGGGCATCCACTGGGCGGACGTCCAGGCGCGCCTGAAGGAGGCCCCAGCCAAACTCAAGGCCCTGGAGCAGATGGAAGCCACCGGCGGCGAGCCCGACGTGGTCGGCCGCGAGAGCGCCAGCGGCGCCATCCTGTTCTTCGACTGCTCCGCCGAGACCCCGGCCGGCCGCCGCAGCCTGTGCTACGACCGCGAGGCGCTGGACGCCCGCAAGAAGGACAAGCCCGCCGGCTGCGCCACTGAGCTGGCCGCGCAGATCGGCATCGAGCTGCTGGACGAGGCGCAGTACCGCCAGTTGCAAGAGCTGGGCAGCTTCGATCAGAAGACTTCCAGCTGGCTGCGCACCCCCGGCTCCATGCGCAAACTGGACGGTGCGCTGTTCGGCGACCGCCGCTACGAGCGGGTCTTCACCTACCACAACGGCGTGCAGTCGTATTACGCGGCACGGGGCTTCCGTGGCGTGCTGAAGGTCTGACGAAAGGCTGGATGAAGTCCGTTTCTGAACGATTCCTGTACCGCCGCTGAACTTTCCCTGGGCCGCCCGACGGCCCTTGATACAAGTCAGGCGGATTCCTCCGAGTGGCGCGCAGCCTTGGCGCATCCCACTCGATGACGAGGAATCTTCCGTGAAAACCCCCGTCTGCCTTCTGCTCGCCAGCCTGCTCGTCGGTTGCGGCCCGACGCCTTCGGTGCCGGCCGACAGCGTGCGCCCGGTGAAGCTCTACAGCGTGCCCGCCGCGGCTGCCGAAGGTGTGCGTCAGTTCCCCGGCCAACTGGTGGCCTCGGATGAAGTCGACCTGTCCTTCCGCCTCGCCGGGCATCTCAAGACCCTGGCGGTGAAGACCGGCCAGCGCGTGGAGCGCGGCCAGCTGATCGCCGAGCTGGATGATGCCGACCTGCGCCTGCGCCTGCGTGACCGCGAAGCCACTTTCAACCTGGCCCGCGCCCAGTACCAGCGCGTCGCCACGCTCAACCAGCGGCAACTGGTGGCGCGCGCCGAACTGGACCAGCGCAAGGCCCAGTTGGACTCCGCCGAGGCCGCGCTGAAGCTGGCCCGCCAAGAGCTCGGTTACGCTCGCCTGACCGCGCCATTCGACGGCGTCATCGCCCAACTACCGGTGCAGAACCACCAGATGCTGCAACCCAAGCAGCCGGTGGCCATCCTGCAGTCCGCCGATACCTATGACGTGCAGTTCCAGCTGCCGGAAAGCCTGCTGGAGCGGGTCGACGGCGCCAGCTTGCGCAGCGACTACCAGCCCATCGTGCGCCTGGCCCGCGTGCCTGGCCGCGACTTCCCCGCGCAATACAAGGAGCACAGCACCCGCCCCGATCCGGCGACCCTGAGCTACACCGTCACCCTGACCCTGCAGCGGCCAAAGGACGTCACCCTGCTGCCGGGCATGAGCGCCACCGTCGAGGTGGACTTCGCCCAGCTCGGCCGCGACGCCCAGACCAGCCTGCGCATCCCGGTGGAAGCAGTGTTCAGCGCTGACGACGGCGCGCCGGGCCAGAGCCAGGTGTGGGTGGTGAAAGGTACTGGCGATGCGCTGCACGTCGAGCGCCGCGCGGTGCAGCTCGGCCAGCCGGGCGCCGAGGGCATCCAGATCCTTTCCGGGCTCGAGCCGGGTGAGCACATAGTCGCCGCCGGCACTGCCGAGCTGCGCGAAGGCCAGCGCGTGCGCCCATGGCAACGCGAACGGGGGCTGTGATGGACATCAGCGGCTATTTCATCCACAACAAGGTCAGCAGCTGGATCGTCATCCTCCTGCTGGCCCTAGGCGGCCTCTACGCGATCCTCGAGATCGGCCGCCTGGAAGACCCGGCCTTCACCGTGAAGACCGCCGTGGTCGCCACCCGCTATGCCGGCGCCTCGCCGCAACAGGTCGAGGAAGAGGTCACCTACCCGCTGGAAAACGCCATCCAGCAGCTGGCCTACGTCAACAAGCTCACCTCGATTTCCAGCGCCGGGCTGTCGCAGATCACCGTCAACGTGAAGCCGCAGTATCGCGCAGGCGAGCTGCCGCAGATCTGGGACGAGCTGCGGCGCAAGGTCAACGACCTCGCCCCGCATCTGCCGCCGGGCGCTTCGCCGCCGCAGGTGAACGATGATTTCGGCGACGTCTACGGCATCCTCCTGTCGCTGTCCGGCGACGGCTATCGCTACCAGGAACTGCGCGACTACGCCGACTATCTGCGCCGCGAACTGGTGCTGGTGCCGGGCGTGAGCAAGGTGGTGGTTTCCGGGCTGCAGGCCGAGCAGGTCCAGGTGGAGGTCTCGCGGGAGAAGATGAACGCCATGGGCGTGCCGCTGCAGCGTCTGGCGGACCTACTGAACCGGCAGAATGTGGTGTCCGACGCGGGCAGCCTGCGGGTCGGCAGCGAGAGCATCCGCCTGCACCCGACCGGCGAGTTCGCCGACGTCGGCGAGCTGGAGCGCCTGCTGGTCAGCGCGCCAGGCAGCGCCCAGTTGATCCGCCTAGCCGATATCGCCACGGTGAAGCGCGGCTTCACCGACACGCCCAGCCACCTCTGGCGCGCCGATGGCAAGCCGGCGCTGGCGCTGGGCATCGCCTTCGCCCCGCAGGTGAACGTGGTGAAAGTCGGCGACGCCGTGCACCAGCGCCTCGACCAACTGGAAAGCGAACGCCCGGCCGGCATGCAACTGACGCCCTTCTATGACCAGGCCGTGGAAGTGCATGGCGCGGTCAACGGCTTCCTGCTCAGCTTCGTCACCGCGTTGGCCATCGTCGTCGGTACGCTGCTGGTATTCATGGGCCTGCGCAGCGGGCTGGTGATCGCCGGGGTGCTGGCGCTCAACGTGCTGGGCAGCCTGCTGCTGATGTACCTGCTGGGCATCGAGTTGCAGCGCATCAGCCTCGGCGCGCTGATCATTTCCCTGTGCATGCTGGTGGACAACGCCATCGTCGTGGTCGAGGGCGTGCTGGTCGGCCGCCTGCGAGGCCAGGGCATCGACGCCGCGATCCGCCACATCGTCCGCCTCACTGCCCTGCCCCTGCTCGGCGCCACGGTGATCGCGGTGCTGGCCTTCGCCCCCATCGGCCTGTCCGCGGACTCCACCGGCGAATACTGCCGCTCGCTGTTCGACGTGCTGCTGGTGTCGCTGCTGCTCAGCTGGGTCACCGCCATGACCCTGGCGCCGCTGTTCGCCCGCTGGGCCTTCGCCAAAATGCCGGTGAAGGCGGACAGCGCCGAGCCGCACGCCGGCTGGCTGTACCGTGCCTACCGCAGCCTGCTGGAAGCCTGCCTGCGCCAGCGCGCGCTGACCCTCGGCGTACTCGCCGTGGCGCTGGCCGCCTCGCTGCTGGGCTTCTCCCAGGTGCGGCAGAACTTCTTCCCACCGGCCAACACGCCAATGTTCTTCGTCGACCTGTGGCTGCCCCAGGGCACCGCCATCGAGCACACCCGCGACCTGGCCGCCGAGATCGACCGGCACATCACCGCCCTGCCGGGCGTGGAGCGCACGGTCACCAGCATCGGCCAGGGCGCGCCGCGCTTCATCCTCACCTACGGCGCCGAGCGCCAGCACGCCAACTACGCCCAGGTGCTGGTGCGCACCGAGAACCGCGCGCAGATTCCGGGGCTGATCGCAGGCCTGCAGCACTACCTCGACGAGAACTACCCGCAGGTACAGACGGGGCTGAAACGCCTGATGTTCGGCCCATCCAACGGCAGCGCCATCGAAGTGCGCCTGACCGGCCCGGACCCGCAGAAGCTGCGCCGCCTCGGCGCGCAGGTGGGCGACATCCTCGCCGCCGACCCGGTGGCCACCGGCGTCAGCCACGACTGGCAGGCCCGTGCGCTGCTGGTCAGGCCGCAGTTCAATGAGGCCCGCGGCCGCGAGCTGGGCATCGACAAGCGCGACCTCGACAGCCTGCTGCGCATGAGCTTCAGCGGCCTGACCGTAGGCCTCTACCGCGACGGCACCCAGCAGATGCCGATCGTCGTGCGCGAACGCGACGTCGACGCCGGGCAGATCAACGACCTGATGCTGTGGAGCCCGGTGAGCCAGCGTTACCTGCCCATCGAGCAGGTGGTCGGCGGTTTCGACAGCGTCTGGGAGGACCCGCTGATCCTGCGCGAGGACCGCAAGCGCACGCTGACGGTGATGGCCGACGTCGCCCCGCAGAGCGGCGAGACCTCCTCGCAACTGCTGAATCGGGTGCGCCCGCAGATCGAGGCGCTGACCCTGCCGCCGGGCTACGAGCTGGCCTGGGGCGGCGACGTGGAAAGCTCCAGCGACGCCCGCAACGGCGTGCTCGGCAGCCTGCCCATGGCCTTCCTGGCGATGTTCATCATCACCGTGCTGATGTTCTCCTCGCCGCGCAAGGCGCTGCTGATCTGGCTGACCGTGCCGCTGGCGATGATCGGCGTGACCCTGGGCTTCCTGCTCACCGGCATCCCCTTCGGCTTCATGGCCCTGCTGGGGCTCCTGAGCCTGTCCGGCATGCTGGTGCGCAACGGCATCGTGCTGCTGGAAGAAGTGGACAACCTCGCCGAAAGCGGCCAGCCGCCCCGCGAGGCGCTGGTGAACGCTGCCTGCGCGAGGCTGCGGCCGATCTGCCTGACCGCGCTGACCACCATCCTCGGCCTGGCGCCGCTGCTGCTGGACGCCTTCTTCCAGAGCATGTCGGTGGTGATCATGTTCGGCCTGGGTTTCGCCACGCTGCTGACGCTGATCGTGCTGCCGGTGCTGTATGCCAGCGCCTACCGCCTCGGCGGTTCGAAGGGGGCTGCCCACTGATTTGGCAAGATCCGTGGGGTGACTGACGTTGCCGCCAGCGTCGGTCACCGCCACACTCGTGGCATCCAATGAACGAGCCTTGCCATGGAATCGCCACGCCGTATCGCCTGCCTGCTCTACCCCGAGGTCATGAGCCTGGACATCACCGGGCCGCTGCAGGTGTTCGCCTCCGCCAACGTCGAGCGCCAACGCCAAGGCCTGGCGCCGCTCTACGAGCTGCTGGTGCTGGGCGAACAGGCCGGGCCGGTGGCGACCTCGGCTGGCATCCGCATCTGCGCCGACCAGGCGTGGCGCGAAGTCGATCCCTCGAGCCTGGACACCCTGCTGGTGCCCGGCGGGTTGGGCGTACCGGAACAATGCGGGAACAGCGAGCTGCTGCACTGGCTGGCAGCCGCCGAACCCCAGGTGCGCCGCCTCGGCTCGGTGTGCTCCGGTGCGCTGATCCTCGCCGCCGCCGGCGTGCTCAATGGCCGCCCGGCCACCACGCATTGGGCGGATGTCGACGAACTGTGCGCCGGCTTCCCCGAAGTCCTGGTCCAGGGCGACCGTCTGCACACCTACGACCCGCAGCGCCGCGACGGCGACGATCACGTGTTCACCTCGGCGGGCGTCACCGCCGGTATCGACCTTGCCCTGGCGCTGGTGGAGACCGACCTCGGTCGCGCGCTGGCCCTGGCGGTCGCACGGCGACTGGTGATGTTTCTCAAGCGCCCCGGCGGACAGGCGCAGTTCAGCCACTGGCTGACCCCGGAGCCGACCCGCACGCCGCGCCTGGCCGCGCTGCTGGAATGGATACCGGCGCACCTGGGCACCGACCTGTCGCTGGAAGCCCTGGCCGAGCAGGCCTGCATGAGCCCGCGCACGCTCTCGCGGGTATTCATCAACGAACTGGGCATGGGGCCCGGCCGCTACGTCGAACGGGTGCGCCTGGAAGCGGCGCGGGCGCTGCTGCAGGACGCCCAGGCGTCGATCAGCACGGTGTCGCGGCTGTGCGGTTTCGGTCATCCGGAAAACCTGCGCCGCACCTTCCACAAGCACCTGGCGATCAGCCCGCAGGAATACGCCGAGCGCTTCGGCCAGTTGCACTGACAATGACAACCACCCAAAGGAACATCGCCATGCTCGAACTCCGCCCCGGCTGCGAGTGCTGCGACCGCGACCTGCCCGGCGACAGCGCCGACGCCCGCATCTGCAGCTTCGAATGCACCTTCTGCACCGACTGCGCCGAGCAGGTGCTGAAAGGCCAATGCCCGAACTGCGGCGGTGAGCTGGTGCCGCGTCCGCGCCGGCCGCTGGCGAAGCTGGCGGCCAATCCGGCCTCGACCCAGCGGGTGCTCAAGCCCAACGGCTGCCAGGACTGAGGACGGACCATGCTGCTGCGCACCCCGGCAATCCGCCTGCTGTTCACCAGCCAGGCGCTGTACTGGTCCTGCTCGCTGATCGGTATCACCCTCACCTCGCTGGTGGGCGCCCAGCTCGCTCCACTCAACAGCCTGGCCACGCTGCCCCTGGCGATCCTGGTGCTGGGCAATCTGCTGGCGGTGCAGCCGCTGTCGCTGTTCATGCAGCGCCACGGGCGCCGGCGCGGCCTGCTGCTGGGCGCCGCCTGCGGCGTGCTCGGCGGCCTGCTCTGCGCGCTGGGGGTGTGGCTGGCGGATTTCCTGCTGTTCTGTCTCGGCGCGCTGCCCATCGGCGCGTACCAGGCCTCGGCGATGTACTACCGCTTTGCCGCGCTGGAGGCGGTCGATGAAACCCACAAGGGCCGTGCGACGGCCTATGTGATCGGCGGCGGCGTGCTCGCGGCACTGCTGGCGCCGAGCCTGGCACTGTGGTCACGCAACGCCCTGCCCGCTCCCTTCGTGGGTTCCTACCTGGCGATTGCCGCGCTGGCGCTGGTCGCCATCGCGGTGCTCAGTCGCTTGCCGGAGGGTGCGGCGCCCGCGCCATCCACCGGCGGCTGGAAGGTGATGCGCGAACTGCTGTCGCGCCCAGCGGTCCGCGCGGCCATGGCCTGCACCGCCGCCGGCCATGGGCTGATGATCCTGATCATGAACGCCACGCCGCTGGCGATGAGCTTCTGCGGGCTGCCGCTGGAGCGCTCGGTGAGCGTGATTCAGTGGCACGTGCTGGGGATGTTCCTGCCCGCCTTCGTCGCCGGTCCGCTGGTGGACAGGTTGGGCGGACGCCGCGTGGCATGGGTAGGCATGGCGCTGCTGGCGGTGAGCGCCGCGGTGGCCCTGAGCGGTCAGTCGGTAGCGCAGTTCCTGGTCAGCTCGCTGCTGCTGGGTATGGGCTGGAACTTGATGCTGGTGGCGGGCACCACGCTGCTTGCCTTTGGCCACACGCCACAGGAGCGCGGCCATGCCCAAGGCCTGATGGAGCTGGGCAATGGCAGCCTGGCGGCGCTGATGTCCTTCAGCTCCGGCGCGCTGATCACCAGCGTCGGCTGGAGCGCGGTGAACCTGCTGGTATGGCCGGTGCTGCTGGTGGCGCTGGTGATGGTCTGGTCGGGACGGCGGGAGTTAGCGCAGGCCTGATAGCTCCTGCGCCTATGCGGTTCGCGAGCAAGAACTAGGCGTCCCCCTCGCTCCTACAGGTCGGGTTCGCGCTTTTCGTAGGAGCGAGCTTGCTCGCGAACCTTGGCCACAATGGCGGATAACGCCTGGGGCGTTATGCGCCCTACGATTTGGCCCTGCGGTGAAAACAACCCCAACAAAAAAGGCGACTCGAAGGTCGCCTTTTTGCTGCCGGACGCCAACTCAGTAGTAGGCGTTCTCGCGGTTGCTGTGGTCGGTGACGTCACGCACGCCTTTCAGCTCCGGGATGCGCTCGATCAGGGTCTTTTCGACGCCATCCTTCAGGGTCATCTCGACCGCGCCGCAGCCCTGGCAACCACCGCCGAAACGCAGCACGGCGATGTTGTCCTCGACCACGTCCACCAGGCTTACCTGGCCGCCGTGGCTGGCAAGCCCTGGGTTGATCTCGGTCTGCAGGTAGTAGTTGATGCGCTCGGTGAGCGGGCTGTCTTCGTTGACCATCGGCACCTTGGCGTTGGGCGCCTTGATGGTCAGCTGGCCGCCCATGCGGTCGGTGGCGTAATCGACCACGGCGTCGTCCAGGAACGGCTCGCTGATGGCGTCGATGTAGGCGGTGAAGGCTTTCAGGCCGACCGGGGTGTCTTCCGGCTTCTGCTCGCCCGGCTTGCAATAGGCGATGCAGGTTTCGGCGTACTGGGTGCCCGGCTGGGTGATGAAGATGCGAATGCCGATGCCGGGAGTGTCCTGCTTGGACAGCAGCTCGGCCAGGTAATCCTGTGCGGCTTCGGTGATGGTGATAGCGCTCATGGCAACTCCTCGCAAACGTGGCGCCAGTTTACGCCATTCGGGGGGACGGGATAAAGCCCTACCGTTTTAGTAGGAATAATTCGCAGCTGTGGATTTCGCAACACATCCTGCAGGAGCGGCCCTTTTCTAGATAATCACGGGCGCTCCCGCAGGGGGCGAGAGGATCAGAGGTTCTCGTAGCGGTTCATGTCCAGCACGCCCGCTTCCACCGGCTCGGTTTCGCGCAGGTAAGCATCCAGGTCGTGGAAGTAGAACCAGAACTGCGGATGGCTGCGGCGTATGCCCCAGCGGTCGGCGACCTTCTCGAAGTCCGCGGCGCTCTTCACCTGCTCCAGCGCGGCGACGAAATCGCTCACCTCGGCGGCCTTCAGGTTGAACATGAAGTTCGGGTAACTCGACAGCACGCCGGGGTAGATGGTCAGCGTGTCCAGCCCTGGCTGGTAGCGCAGGGATTCACCCGTGATAAAAGCGACGTTGCTGTGCGCTCGGTTGCGCAGCACCGTGTAGATCTCTCGCTGCCCGCCCGGCAGTTCCACACGCAGGATCGTTGCCTCCGGGAACTGGTCGATCACCGGAAGCCCCGCGGCAGGACGGCTGACCAGCCGGCTGAAGGCCTGCTCGGCATCCTGCAGCGGCGCGGCGACGGTGTTGCGGTAGCAGGCGCCGTTCTCGCACAGGTTGATCGGGTCGGGCCGCGCATTGAGCGCCACGTAGTTCTTCAGCAACTGCCTGGCGAAGGCCAGCTTGGCGCCCTTCTCCGGCAGGAACAGCCCGGTCGGCTCATCACTGTCGTTGTTGTAGTAGTCGGCCCACATCTTCAGCTTGCCGCTGCTCTGGTACCAGTCGTCGAGCAGCTTCCTGCGTGCACCGACGGGCATCAGGCGCAGGAAGTTCTGCTCGGCGCCGTTGCGGATCAGGTCGAAGTACAGTCGTGTCTGCGCCTGGTGGGCAACGTTGCCGAACACATCGAAGTTCACCACCAGCCCGTAGTAGGTGCGCTCCAGCAGCGGATAGTCCAGCCACCAGATGGTCTGCGGCACGCCGCCGATCAGGCCCTTGCGCACCGACGCGCTGTCGTACTGGCGGAAGATGCTCAGCACCGCGTTGTCGTTGCCGGCCCAGATGTCGGCCCAGGTCGGCGGCGGCGCATCGTCATAGACGTCCTGGCGCAGTTCTTCGTACTTGTTGCGCTTGTCGCGGTAGGAACGCCACTGCGACAGCATGGCGCCCATGTCATCGATCTGCCCTGGCAACGCCAGCAGCGGCGAGGCCTGGCGCTGGAATTTCGGGTCGGTGACGTAGAGGTCGTGGTCCGGATCCTGGAACAGCGCCCAGAAGTTGTCGCGGATCACGTCGGTGGCGATCTGCCCGCGGCACACCGGCCCGCGTATGAAGGTGCGGACGAAGTACTCGGCGTTGTCCAGCATGAACTGGTAGCGCGCCCGCGCCGGGATCGCCTCGAAGGTCACGAAGGGGTTTGCGCGGTGCTGCAGGCCGTAGCCGGGAACCTTGTCGGTGTTCCAGTTGGTACCGTAGAACAACTCCTGGTTGCGCTTGAGGCGCGAGTCATTGAGAGGATAGGTGATGTGGGTCTTGTGCACGATCACGCCCTGGATGGGCCACAAGCGGTAATAGAAGGTATTGCCCGGATCGTCGTTCGGCCGGCGCGTGGCGATCGGGTCGATGGGCTGGCCGCTGGGCGTGCGCGAACGCACCAGCTGGAAGAAATGCCCCGGCTCGCCGCGCTCGGTGAAGTACAGGTGAGCGAGGAACAGGTGCTCGTAGATCCAGCGCTGCACCAGGCTCTGGCGCGCTCCGGGCTGGTTGAGGAAGGCTTCCCAGTCGGCGATCTGCGCAGCTTCGCCAGCGCTTGGCTGCCAGGCGTTTTCGTCTACCGGCGCGCCCTGGGCCAGCCAGGTCTTGATGGTCTTGAGCTGCCTGTCGCTCAGGCCGGTAACGGCGAAAGGCATGCCGCTGCGCGGGTTCTTGGCCACGAAGTCGTCGATGGACTCGGGCGTCGGGCACTGGTTGGTGCGGTTGATCGACAGGTCCAGCCCGTCGGGAATCTTCGCGTTGGGCACCAGGGGGTGCTCACGTCCCAAGTCGATCATCCGTGCCATCAGCGCCGCCTGGCTGCCGCGGCCGTCGAGCACCGACCAGAAGTCCTTGCGCCGCCAGGCATCCGCGCCGTGGGCATCGAGGAACAGCCTCGTCGGATCCTGCGCCTTGCTGCGTCCACCGTCGTAGACCGGCAGCTTGTTCGCTCCGCGCTGCGCACCTTCAGCGGCCGTCAGGTTGAGCTGGCAAGGCGAGTCGTAGCAGGCGTGGCAGGCCACGCATTTCTCGGTGAAGATCGGCTGGATGTCCTTGGTGTAGGACAGCCCTCCCGCCAGGGCCTGCATCGAAAACACAAGGGACGCGATGAGCAACGTGAAGCGGGCTCGCAGGGACATGAAGGACTCCGGACATCAGGATGGAGCGGATTCTAGCGGGAGTGCCGGCGCAATGCGCTCCAACCAAAGACTGAACATGAGGAATTTTCATGTAAAACCGCGCGCGGTCAAATTTCCTGCAGCTTTGTTATCATCAGCGACCTTTCGTCACGCCTTTTTCCGAGAACTCCAATGATCGACCGTGCCGCACGCCTGCAAGCCCTCCAGCAAGCCCTCAAGGAGCGCATCCTGATCCTCGATGGCGGCATGGGCACCATGATCCAGAGCTATAAGCTGCAGGAAGAGGACTACCGTGGCGCGCGCTTCGCCGACTGGCCGAGCGACGTGAAGGGCAACAACGACCTGCTGCTGCTCAGCCGCCCGGACGTCATCCAGGCCATCGAGAAGGCTTATCTCGACGCTGGCGCCGACATCCTCGAAACCAACACCTTCAACGCCACCCGCGTGTCCCAGGCCGACTACGACATGCAGGAACTGGCCTACGAGATGAACGTCGAGGGCGCGCGCCTGGCCCGTGAAGTGGCCGACGCCAAGACCGCCGAAACCCCGGACCGCCCGCGCTTCGTCGCCGGCGTCCTCGGCCCGACCAGCCGTACCTGCTCGATCTCCCCGGACGTCAACGACCCCGGTTTCCGCAACGTCACCTTCGACGAACTGGTGGAGAACTACAGCGAATCCACTCGCGGCCTGATCGAGGGCGGCGCGGACCTGATCCTGATCGAGACCATCTTCGACACCCTCAATGCCAAGGCCGCGATCTTCGCCGTACAGGGCGTCTATGAGGAACTGGGCGTCGAGTTGCCGATCATGATTTCCGGCACCATCACCGACGCCTCCGGCCGTACCCTGTCGGGCCAGACTACCGAAGCCTTCTGGAACTCGGTGAGCCACGCCAAGCCGATCTCCGTCGGCCTGAACTGCGCCCTCGGCGCCAAAGAGCTGCGCCCCTACCTGGAAGAGCTGGCCACCAAGGCCGGCACCCACGTCTCCGCGCACCCCAACGCCGGCCTGCCCAACGCCTTCGGCGAATACGACGAGTCCCCGGCGGAAATGGCCGTGGTCGTGGAAGAGTTCGCCGCGTCGGGCTTCCTCAACATTATCGGCGGTTGCTGCGGCACCACGCCTGGGCACATCGAAGCCATCGCCAAGGCCGTAGCCAAGTACACCCCGCGCGCCATTCCGGAAATCCCCCGCGCCTGCCGCCTGTCCGGCCTTGAGCCGTTCACCATCGACCGCAGCTCGCTGTTCGTGAACGTCGGCGAGCGCACCAACATCACCGGTTCGGCCAAGTTCGCTCGCCTCATTCGCGAGGAGAACTACGCCGAAGCGCTGGAAGTGGCGCAGCAGCAGGTGGAAGCGGGCGCCCAGGTGATCGACATCAACATGGACGAGGGCATGCTGGATTCGAAGGCCGCCATGGTCCGATTCCTCAACCTGATCGCCTCCGAGCCGGACATTTCCCGCGTGCCGATCATGATCGACTCCTCGAAGTGGGACGTGATCGAGGCAGGCCTGAAGTGCATCCAGGGCAAGGGCATCGTCAACTCGATCTCCATGAAGGAAGGTGTCGAGCAGTTCAAGCACCACGCCCGCCTGTGCAAGCGTTATGGCGCTGCGGTGGTGGTAATGGCCTTCGACGAAGCCGGCCAGGCCGACACCCAGGCGCGCAAGGAAGAAATCTGCCAGCGCTCCTACGACATCCTGGTCAACGAAGTGGGCTTCCCGCCGGAAGACATCATCTTCGACCCGAACATCTTCGCGGTCGCCACCGGCATCGAGGAACACAACAACTACGCGGTCGACTTCATCGAGGCCTGCGCCTACATCCGCGACAACCTCCCCTACGCCCTGACTTCGGGCGGGGTGTCCAACGTGTCGTTCTCGTTCCGCGGCAACAACCCGGTGCGCGAAGCGATCCACTCGGTATTCCTCTACTACGCCATCCAGAACGGCCTGACGATGGGCATCGTCAACGCCGGCCAGCTGGAGATCTATGACGAGATCCCGCAGGAACTGCGCGACAAGGTCGAGGACGTGGTGCTCAACCGCAGCCCGGACGCCACCGAGGCGCTGTTGGCCATCGCCGACAATTACAAGGGCGGCGGCGCGGTCAAGGAAGTGGAAGACGAAGAGTGGCGCAGCCACAGCGTCGAGAAGCGCCTGGAGCACGCACTGGTCAAGGGCATCACCACCTTCATCGTCGAGGACACCGAGGAGTGCCGGCAGAAGTGCGCGCGCCCCATCGAGGTCATCGAAGGCCCGCTGATGAACGGCATGAACGTGGTCGGCGACCTGTTCGGCGCCGGCAAGATGTTCCTCCCGCAGGTAGTGAAGTCCGCCCGCGTGATGAAGCAGGCGGTGGCCCACCTGATCCCCTTCATCGAAGCCGAGAAAGGCGACAAGCCCGAGGCCAAGGGCAAGATCCTCATGGCCACGGTGAAGGGCGACGTGCACGACATCGGCAAGAACATCGTCGGCGTGGTGCTGGGCTGCAACGGCTATGACATCGTCGACCTGGGCGTGATGGTCCCGGCCGAGAAGATCCTGCAGACCGCCCGCGAGCAGAAGTGCGACATCATCGGGCTCTCCGGCCTGATCACCCCGTCGCTGGATGAGATGGTTCACGTCGCCAAGGAAATGCAGCGGCAGAACTTCCACCTGCCCCTGCTGATCGGTGGCGCCACCACTTCCAAGGCGCACACCGCGGTGAAGATCGATCCGCAGTACAGCAACGACGCCGTGGTCTACGTCACCGACGCCTCCCGTGCGGTAGGCGTGGCGACCACCCTGCTGTCGAAGGAAATGAAGCCCGAGTACACCCGCAAGCTGCGCGAGGAGTACGCGGAAGTCCGCGAGCGCACCGCCAACCGCAGCGCGCGCACCGAACGCCTGACCTACGAACAGGCCATCGCCGCCAAGCCGAAGTTCGACTGGGCCGGCTACCAGCCGCCGGTGCCGAGCTTCACCGGCGTCAAGGTGCTGGATGACATCGATCTGAACGTGCTGGCCGAATACATCGACTGGACGCCCTTCTTCATCTCCTGGGACCTGGCCGGCAAGTACCCGCGCATCCTCACCGACGAAGTCGTCGGCGAAGCGGCGACCAGCCTGTTCAACGACGCCCAGGCGATGCTGAAGAAGCTGATCGGCGAGAAGCTCATTCGCGCCAAGGCCGTCTTCGGCTTCTGGCCAGCCAACCAGGTGCACCACGACGACCTGGAAGTCTACGGTGACGATGGCCACAAGCTGGCTACCCTGCACCACCTGCGCCAGCAGACCATCAAGCCCGACGGCAAGCCCAACTTCAGCCTGGCCGACTTCGTCGCGCCGAAGGACAGCGGCGTGAAGGACTACGTCGGCGGCTTCATCACCACCGCCGGCATCGGCGCCGAGGAAGTGGCCAAGGCCTACGAGGCCAAGGGCGACGACTATAACGCGATCATGGTCAAGGCCCTGGCCGACCGCCTCGCCGAAGCCTGCGCCGAGTGGCTGCACCAGCGCGTGCGCAAGGAATACTGGGGCTACCAGCCCGAGGAGCACCTGGACAACGAGGCGCTGATCAAGGAGCAGTACGTCGGTATCCGCCCGGCGCCCGGCTACCCGGCCTGCCCGGACCACACCGAGAAAGGCACACTGTTCACGCTGCTCGATCCGAAGGGCATCTCCGGCGTGACCCTGACCGAGCACTACGCCATGTTCCCCGCCGCCGCCGTCAGCGGCTGGTACTTCGCCCACCCGCAGGCGCAATACTTCGCCGTGGGCAAGGTCGACAAGGACCAGATCGAACGCTACAGCGCGCGCAAGGACCAGGAAATCACCACCAGCGAGCGCTGGCTCTCGCCGAATCTGGGCTACGACAACTGAGCAACCCATGTCGCGACCGGGCCCACCCGGCGCGACATCCTCGTCAGGGCTTTCCACTGCCCGGGCAAAACCTTCGCTGCACTTGCGCCGCAGATGCGGGATAATCCCGCCATCCTGGGTACCCCTGGGCCACAACGGATCGAAGCCGGCCACCCGCCAGGCTTCCGCTGACGAGAGCAATACGAATGAAATACCTCACCCCCGAACAGATGGCCAAACCGCGCAAGCGCCGCCTGCTGAAGAAACTGCGCCTGGCCGAGTTCCAGGAGTTCGGCTTCAGCCTGGAAGTGAACTACAGCGGCGACCTGGATGACGTGCTCGACCAGTGGATCGCCTTCGTCGAGTCCGAGGGCTGGGTCTTCGTCGGCGGCGCCACCGAAGATGGAGAGTTCACCGGCTACCTGTGCCTGAACGCCGTCGGCAGCCTGACCGAGGCCGACCGCGAAACCACCCGCCTGTGGCTGGAAAAACAGTCTTGGGCAAAGTCCTTCGAACTGGGCGAGCTGAGCGACTGCTGGCACGGCCTGTTCGAATAAGAGCGACTACAAGGCGACCCACGGGTCGCCTTGTTGTTTTGCATGCCGGGGCTTTCCGTCCGGCGCGACAATCGATGGAATCGCACGATGCGATCAAAGATTCCTTTGTCATATGGTTGTCAGTCATTCCTCGCTCTGCGAACCTGCCCCGATCCGAACAGGGAGCGGGTTGCATGGAACACATCGCCATCATCGGCAGCGGATTCTGCGGTACAGCACTGGCCATCCAGTTGCTGCGAAATGCCAGGGGCCCACTGCGCCTCAGCCTGATCAACCGTTCCGGGCGTCTTGCCCGCGGCCTGGCCTACGGTACCCGCTCCGCCAGCCACATCCTCAATGTGCCGGCCGAACGCATGAGCCTGTTCCCCGATCGGCCATCGGACTTCCTCGAATTCGCTCGAAAACAAATGCCCGAGGCGAAACCAAGCGACTTCCTGCCCCGCCGCTTCTACGGCGACTATCTGCAGGACCGTCTCGGCCACGCCATCGCCGAAGCCGCTCCCGGCGTCCGTTTCAGCAGCCACTGCCAGCAAGTGCTGGAACTGTCCGATCAAGGCGATCACCTGCGCCTGCTGCTTGATGACGGCCAGCCGCTGGACAGCGCGAAAGTCGTCATCGCTACCGGCAACTTCGCCCCGGCCACTCCCGGCCCGCTCAAGGTGCTGGAAGACGATCCACGCTACCTGCGTGATCCATGGACGCCAGGCGCCCTGGCAAGCATTCCGGCCGATGCCGAGATACTGCTGCTGGGGGCCGGCCTGACCATGTACGACATGGCGCTGGCGCTGCAGGACCAGGGCCATCGCGGCCCGCTGCGGGCTCTCTCCCGCCGCGCACTGCTGCCCCAGGCGCACCGTGACAACGCGAGCCATCCGCAATTGCCGGAGCTGCCGGAGGCATTCCTGCGTGAAATGGGGTTGAACCAGCGACTTCGCAGCCTGCGCGTTCTAATCCGTCAGGCAGCCGCAGACGGCCACGATTGGCGCGACGTGATCGCCGCACTGCGCCCGGTCACGTCACAACTCTGGCAGGTACTGGATGACCGCGAGCGCAGCCGATTCCTGCGGCATCTGCAGCCGTACTGGGATGTTCACCGTCACCGCGCCGCGCCGCCCGTGGCCCAGCGCATCAATGACCTGCGCGACAGCGGTCAACTGAGCGTTCGGGCAGGCCGCGTATTGTCAGCGAGTAAGGCGCAAGGAGGCATCGAGCTGGAAATCCGCCAACGCGGGACCGATAAGTCGCAGCGGCAACGCTTCGATTACCTGATCAACTGCACCGGCCCCTGTACCAACCTGCGCACCGTGAACGAACCAATGCTCAATGGACTGCTGGAGCACGGCGTGATCCGCCAGGACAAGCAAGGACTGGGGTTGGATACCGACAGCGGCTTTCGCCTGCTGGACGCCGAGGGCACGGCCAACCCGAACCTTTACCTGCTCAGCCCTATGCTGCGCGCCAGCCACTGGGAAGCAACCGCCGTACCTGAGTTGCGCAACTACGCGGCTCGCCTAGCCGAGTTGCTGCTGGCCTGAAACGCGACTGGCCCGCAAAGGGCCAGTCGGGTACGACGAAGACGGGCAGACCTCCCCGTCCGCCTGTCGATCACGCGAGGCTCAGATCGCCATCTGCCCCTCCACCTCCTGCAGCTTGCGCCGAGCCAGGGCGAGGTTGGCTTTCACCTTGTCCAGCACGTAGTACATGAACACGCCTTCGTGCTTCGCCATTGGGCGGATGATGTGGTACTGGCGGCCGAGGGTGATGAGGATGTCCTCGATCACATCATTGAGCGCCAGCGACTTCATGGTCTTGAGCTTGGCGCGGACCACTTCGGTGTTGCCGGCCGCCGCCAGTTCCAGGTCCACGCCACCACCCGCCTGCCCGAGCAGCATGCCGCTCTTGGCATCCACCACGGCCGACGCCAGGGCACCATCCAGGTTCAGCAGTTCGTCCAGCGATTGTTGCAGTGCTGCCATAGCGATAACTCCTCGAGTGCGCGTCCTGTTGTAGGGGCCCCGCAGCCGCGCGCGCCGCGACGCCTTTTGTCTCAGCCGGCCAGCGACAGATCCGCCAGCCGTGTTGCCATACGTTTTGCCTGGTAGAGCACCTGGCCGAGCATCTCCTCGCGGTCGGCGACCAGGTTGAGGATCATCGGGTGGCTCGGGTGCGGGATATCGACGATGACGATGTAGCCTTCGCTCGCCTCGACGATCACGTTCTGGTGCGGCCCGACTTCGCTCTCCTGGCCGACCATCGCGCCGAGGGCGGAGATCGAGCAGGCCATTGCCGCCAGCTTGGAAACCTCCAGCCCCTTGCCGGCGCGGGAGGCCACTTCGAAACCATCGGTGGTGGCAATCACCGCCGCGCTCAGCCGGCCCAGGCTGGCGCCCAGTTCATCCAGCGCCCGCTCGGCGTCGTGGCGCAGTCTTTCCGGCAGGCTCATCAGGGCTTGTTCCATGATTGACTCCAGTCGGTGGCGAACATCAGGCCTCAGGCCGCCGTGCATTCCAGTTGCAGCAGGAGCAGGTCAAGCAGCAGCCGCACCTGCTCGGCTTCGCGTACGTCTACCTCGATCACCGGGAAGCTGTATCCGGCCTGCGCCAGGGCGGCCGCATAGTCGTCCAAGCCCGGATGGGGATTGCCCGGCAGGCGGCCCACACCGATCACACAGGGCGCGCGGCCGATGCAATCGGCGAAACCATCGAGGTAGACGCGCAGGTCGCCCAGCGGGTCGGGCCTTGAGTTGTCGATCAGGATTACCAGCCCGAGCGCACCTCGGGCGAGGATTCCCCACATGAAGGCGAAGCGGGCCTGGCCGGGAGTGCCGTACAGGCGCAGGCGCTCGTCCGTGCCAAGCACCACTTCGCCGTAGTCCAGGCCGACGGTGGTGCGCGCCTTGTCCAGGCTCGGGTCGTTGTTCTGCACATCGGTGCTGACCGGCTCGATATCGCTGAACGCGGCGATGGCTGTGGTCTTGCCGGCGCCCATCGTGCCGGTGAAAAGGATCTTGTATTCCCTCATCGGCCATCCTCCATAGCACCACCCAGGCCAAGATGACGACGGATGCGCGCCAGCAGGCCGATGGGCGCAGTGGTTTGCTGCGCAGGTGCAACAGGCATGGCCTCGGTGTGCTGAAGCAGCTCCCGGGCGCCCATCAGGCGAACGAAGCTCTCCGCCACCTGGCGCGACACGCCCGAGCGCTCGCACAACTCATCCAGGCTCATGGCCCGCGCGCAGAGCAGCGTGGCCAGGCGCACATAACGATGATCTCCCTTGAGCAGGGAGGCCGCCGGCCAATGCTTCAGGCGCAACGCTCCGCCGGGAGTCTCCACCGGCCGGTGGCCAATGGCGCGAGCGGCTCGCTCCAGGCAGTCGAAGACTTCACTGGCGCGTAACGGCCAGTGCACCCAGAAGGGTTCACCCTCCGCGATGCGCAACTGCACCCGTGGCTCGCCTTCCTCACCCTCCACCAGCAGGTCGGCCGGACCGTCGACATAGGCCCAGTTGGCCAGCGTGCGGCCGCTGAGCAGCCCGACGATGGACTTGAACACCACCTGATCCCGCAACGACATCCGGGCGAACCCGTAGGTATATTGAACCTGATACGGCTGATTCATCGGCGCGCTCCCTTTGGCCAACAAACACCATCAACCTGCACGGGTTGATCAGGAGGCTCACCGGGACGTTGGAAGATGCCGAGCGCAAGCTCGCAGAAGGCGCGGACGAACATCCGGCCTGCTTGGCAACCCCGCGGTCATGGCCCTTCCGGGCTGTAGATCGGTGGCTTTGCGTCCCTGGCTTTCGCACAGGTTTGCCCTGGTCAATTGAATCTCAGCGTAGTACGCCGATTTCGTTCGCCAAGGCGAAAAATCGTGATACACCTCACACAAATATCGGAAATATCGCCGGAACAACTTCGCAATATTCGTAGGCATATTCCGTTCTAAAAGGGGGCATGAAACGCCCCCTTCGGCTAGGATTTCCTACAGCGGAGTCCCACCGGCACGGGCCCGCCGGATGTCCAGAACAGGCCGGAGCTCACTGCCCAGAGACGCCATGCTAGAGCGCCAGCGGTTCCAGAATATTCTCAGCCTGGGCTTGCCGATCATCGGCGGGATGCTCAGTCAGAGCCTGCTTAACCTGGTGGATGCGGCCATGGTCGGCCACCTCGGGGAAAAGTCCCTCGCCGGGGTCGGTATCGGCAGCTACGCCAACTTCGTCGCCATCTCGCTGGTGATGGGCCTGGGCGCAGGCGTGCAGGCACTGGTGGCGCGCCGGCGGGGTGAAGGCCGCAACGCCGAGCTCGCCGCTCCGTTGAACTGCGGGCTGCTGGTGGCGCTGGGCCTATCGCTGCCGATAACGCTGATCTGCCTGTTGTTCGCCGAGCCAATCGTCCGCGCGCTGTCCAACGATCCCGAAGTGCTCGCGGTTGGTATCCCGTACTTCGAATGGCGTGCCTTGTCGGTGCTTGCCGTCGGCCTCAATTTCTCATTCCGCGGCTACTGGAACGGCACTCGCCGCTCGGGCATGTACATGCGCACCCTGGTGGTGATGCACCTGGCTAACGCGACTATCAGCTACAGCCTGATCCATGGCCTGTTCGGCCTGCCACGGATGGGCGCGGTGGGCAGCGGCCTGGGCACCACGCTGGCGCTGTACCTCGGCTCGCTGATATACACCTGGATCACCTGGCGCGACGCCCGAGCCCAGGGCTTTCACCCGCACCCACCAAGCGAAAGGGACATCCGCACTCTGCTGCGCCTGTCGCTGCCAAACTCGTTGCAGCAGTTCTTCTTCGCCGCGGGCATCACCCTGCTGTTCTGGATCATCGCCCAGGTCGGCACTCGCGAGTTGGCGGTGGCCCACGTGCTGATCAACCTCGCGCTATTCCTGATCCTGCCTGGCGTCGGCCTGGGGATGGCGGCGACCACGCTGGTCAGCCAGAGCATGGGCGAGCGCGACTTCGACAGCGCGCACCGCTGGGGCTGGGACGTGGTGAAGGTGGCGGCCTGCGGCCTGGCGCTGCTGGGCGCCCCGTTCTGGATTTTCCCCGAAACCATCCTGCGGCTGTTTGTAAGCGACCACGCGCTGATCGAACTGGGCCGCGTGCCACTGATGCTGACCGGCATGGGCATGGTGATCGATGCCACCGCGCTGGTGCTGACCCAGGCGCTGCTGGGCGCGGGCGCCGTGCGCACGGTGATGGCGGTCAGCCTGGGTAATCAATGGCTGTTCTTCCTGCCGCTGGCCTACCTGGTCGGCCCGGTGCTGGGCGGCGGGCTGCTGGCGATCTGGAGCATGCAGATACTGCAGCGCGGGCTGGCCTCGGCGATCTTCGCGGTGATGTGGCAGAAACGCCAGTGGACGCAGATCGAACTCTAGCGTTCGCTCCGTCAGGCGCTAGGCTTGCAGGCAAAAAGGAGGACCACCGATGGACGAGCAACAGAATAAGCCGCCAAGCTTCTGGCAGATGCTCCACAGCGTGCTGGCCGCGGCCTTCGGCGTACAGAGCGGGCGCAATCGCGCGCGCGATTTCACCCACGGCAAGCCCAGTCATTTCATCGCCATGGGCATTCTCTTCACGCTGGTCTTCGCGCTGCTGCTCTACGGGCTGGTGCAGTTGGTGCTGCATTTCGCCGGGCTGTAGGAAAGCCGGCTGAAAGATGAGGTACCGGGCGGGCCGCAGGACGACCCGCCGGCACCGCTGTCACTGGTGGCTGACCCAGAACACGGCGGTCGCGACCACCAGCAGGATCAGAATGAATGCGGCGCGGGCATCGACGACGCTGTCGCTGGTCTTGTTGGACGTTTCTTCGCTCATGCTTCCCCCATCTTCTCGTTATTGGCTGAAGGACCACAGGCAAGAGTTAAGACCAGCCCGGCCCGCTGCTCAAGGAACTGCCCCTTTCCGCCGCTGCGCAAATGCCGTTAGGCTGCTGGCTCCATAAGAACAAGCGAGTGGATGAAGCACGTGGAATCACTGCAAGACACTGTCGCGCCGGAAGGCGTCTGCTATGGCTGCGGAGGCAGCAACCCGCACGGACTGCACATCAAGAGCCGCTGGCACGAGGACGGCATCCACGTCGTTGCCGAGCACCTGCCCGAAGCCAAGTACTGCGGCTGGCCGGAACTGGTCTACGGCGGCCTGATCGCCATGCTGGTGGACTGCCACTCGAACTGGACTGCCATGGCCCACCACTACCGCGCCGAAGGCCGAGAGCCGGGCAGTCTGCCGCGCATCGACTGCGTGACCGGCAACCTGGGCGTCAAATACATCAAACCGACGCCCATGGGCGTGCCGCTGACCCTGAAGGCTTATGTAGAAGGTGAAGTCGGGCGCAAGAGCCGGATTATCTGCGAGGTCTACGCCGGGGATGTGCTGACTTGCGTCGGCGACTCGATCTTCGTCCGCGTCGACACCTCGCAGTTGCGTGACGCCGCCCACGGCCGCGATGCCTGATCGACTCCCGTTGCGCCGCCGTCGATAGCCAGGCAGCGCAACCGAGGAACTGACGCCCTGCTTCAAGTCCCCGTCCCGCTTGAGTTTCAGGCCTGGCGCGACTTATACCCGAAAGTTCTCGCCATATACTCAAACATCACTTTTGCGCATATTCCCGAACTGGTATCGTGCGCCCCACTCCGCGTGGAGCGCGTTGCCGTGCGCGCTGGGATACGCAATACGCCCTGAGCGCTATAGCCTGACAGCAGGATGATTCATGTACGTATATGACGAATACGATCAGAGGATCGTAGAAGATCGCGTCAAGCAGTTCCGCGATCAGACCCACCGTTACCTGGCGGGCGAACTGACCGGCGAGGAATTCCGCCCGCTGCGTCTGCAGAATGGCCTGTACATCCAGCGCTACGCGCCCATGCTCCGAGTGGCTGTGCCTTACGGCCTGCTGTCCTCCCGGCAGGTTCGCAAGCTGGCGCAGATCGCCCGCGACTACGACAAGGGCTACGCGCACATCAGCACCCGCCAGAACGTCCAGTACAACTGGCCGGAACTGGAAGATGTGCCGGAAATCCTCGCGGAGCTGGCCACCGTGCAGATGCATGCGATCCAGACCAGCGGCAACTGCATCCGCAACACCACCACCGACCAGTTCGCCGGCGTCGCCCGCGATGAACTCGTGGACCCGCGCCCCTGGTGCGAGATCATCCGCCAGTGGTCGACCTTCCACCCCGAATTCGCCCACCTGCCGCGCAAGTTCAAGATCGCCGTCAACGGCGCCGTGAGTGACCGCGCGGCCATCGAGGTGCACGACATCGGCCTGGAAGCGGTGCAGAACGAAGCCGGCGAGCTGGGCTTCCGCGTCTCCGTCGGTGGCGGCCTGGGCCGTACTCCGATCGTCGGCAGCTTCATCAATGAATTCCTGCCCTGGCAGCACCTGCTGTCCTACCTGGACGCCATCCTGCGCGTGTACAACCGCTATGGCCGTCGGGACAACAAGTACAAGGCGCGCATCAAGATCCTGGTCAAGGCGCTGACGCCGGAAGTCTTCGCCCAGAAGGTCGACGCAGAATGGGCGAACCTGAAGGACGGCCCGAGCACCCTGACCGACGCCGAACTGCAGCGCGTGGCTGCTCACTTCGTCGATCCGGCCTACCAGGCCCTGGAAGACCAGGACGCCGCCCTCGCCCAGCTGGACGCCGAGAACCCCGGCTTCGCCCGCTGGCGCACCCGCAACACCTTCGCCCACAAGAAACCCGGCTACGTCGCCGTGACCCTGTCGCTCAAGCCCACCGGCGTGGCGCCTGGCGACATCACCGACAAGCAGCTGGACGCAGTCGCCGACCTCGCCGACCGCTACAGCTTCGGCGAAGTGCGCAACAGCCATAACCAGAACATCATCCTCGCCGACGTCGAGCAGGCGCAGCTCTTCACCCTCTGGGGCGAACTGCGCGAGAACGGTTTCGCCACCCCGAACGTGGGCCTGCTCACCGACCTCATCTGCTGCCCGGGCGGTGATTTCTGCTCCCTGGCCAACGCCAAGTCGCTGCCGGTAGCCGAAGCCATCCAACGTCGCTTCGATGACCTTGACTACCTGTTCGACATCGGCGACCTCGACCTCAACATCTCCGGCTGCATGAACGCCTGTGGCCACCACCACGTTGGCCACATCGGCATCCTCGGCGTGGACAAGAAGGGCGAGGAGTTCTACCAGGTCTCCCTCGGCGGCAGCGCCAGCCGTGAGGCGAGCCTCGCGCAGATCCTCGGCCCGTCGTTCGCCCAGGACCAGATGGCCGACGTGATCGAGAAGATCATCAACGTCTACGTGGAACAGCGCACCGAAGAGGAACGCTTCCTCGATACCTACCGTCGCATCGGCATCGACCCCTTCAAGGAGCGCGTATATGCAGCGAATCATTAAGAACCGTGAGGTCGTCGACGATCGCTGGCACCTGCTGCCCAAGGACGCGACCCTCGAGACCGTGCCCAACTGCGACGACGTGATCATCCCGCTGAACCTGTGGCTGGAACACGGCCCAGCCCTGCGCGGCCGTGACGGCGGCCTGGGCGTATGGCTGGACGCGGACGAAGAGCCCGAGGCCATCGCCGGCGACCTGGACAACTTCAGGGTAATCGCCGTGAACTTCCCCGCCTTCACCGACGGTCGCGGCTTCAGCACCGCGCGCCTGCTGCGCGAGCGCTTCGGCTACAAGGGCGAAGTGCGCGCCATCGGCGACGTGCTGCGTGATCAGCTGTTCTTCATGCAAAGCTGCGGTTTCGACGCCTATGCCATCCGCGCCGACCGCGACCCGCAAGCGGCGCTGGCCGGCCTGGACGACTTCTCCGAGGTCTACCAGACCTCGGTGACCCAGCCGCAACCGCTGTTCCGTCGCCGTCAGCTCGCCTGATTAAGCGACAGGAAAAAGCCCCGCACTGCGGGGCTTTTTCATTTCTGCTCGGCACGTTTCTCGTAGGGCGCATAACGCGCCAGCGTTATCCGCCATTAACTAGTAGGACGGCGGATAACCTGTTCCACGTTATTCGCCCTACGATCACGTAGTGACCTTCAAGCTCGCACGCTCTCCCACGCGATCTGAGCCAGTTGCTCGCGGCACTCGATCAGATCCACCCGCGTGCGCCCGGCCAGCCAGTTGCGCGCGTAGTCCTGGCTCGGACCGATCACCACCGAATTGAACAATTCCGGCGCGAGCTCCTTGAATGCGCCGGCCTTGCGGTGCTCGGAAAGCAGCCCGGCAATGCGCCGCCCCTGCTCGCGGTTGGCCTCGCGCAACGCCTCGCCCACCTCTCCCGCCTCGACACGGCCGCGGCTGTGCAGAATGAAACGCGCCCAGTTCGGATTGGCCGCCACCCAGTCGACGTAGCTGGTGACGAACAGCTTCACGCAGGCCTCCGCGCTCATCCCCTCCTCGACTCCAGCGTCCAGCAGCGCCGCGTACTGGCCAACGCCCGTGAGGTACAGCGCGCCGATGATCCGCTCCTTGTTGCCGTAATGGTGATAGAGGCTGCCGATGCTGGCGCCGGAGCGGTCGCGGATCATCTCGATGGTGGTGGCGTCTACGCCGGATTCACTGAAGCAGGCGAGCGCGGCCTGGAGGATGTCGTCTTTACGGGAAGGTCGGGCCATGGGGGTCCTGATTCGGGAATTGGGTCCAGAAAGTAATTCTAGAATATTTTTCTAGAATTACTTTCTAATCTTCGTATACTGCCTGGGCGCGCATCCTTCTTCAATCCGCTTTATCCCGGAGTTGCCATGAGTCAGATGATGCAAATGTACCAGCAGGCCGGCCCCGCGCAGTTCAGCGCCATGATCGGCCAGGTAGCCCCCTACTTCGCCAGCATCGCGCCGCTGTTCGTCGAGCTGCGTCCGGGCTATGCAGAAGTCACCTTCCCCAAACGCCGCGAAGTGCTCAATCACATCGGCACCGTGCACGCCATTGCCCTGTGCAATGCGGCCGAGCTGGCCGCAGGAACCATGACCGACGTGTCGATCCCCAAAGGCCGGCGCTGGATTCCCCGCGGCATGACCGTGGAATACCTGGCCAAGGCCGAGGGCGATGTGCGCGCCGTGGCCGACGGTCAAGCGATCGACTGGAACCAGGAAGGCGACGTCATCGTCCCGGTGCTCGCCTACGTCGGTGACAAGAAGGTCTTCCGCGCCGACATCACCATGTACATCAGCCAGGCCTGAGGGTCCCCGCCATGATCACCCCGCTCCCCCGCCCACTGGACAACGGAAACGGCCACAGCCTCTCCAGCCACTGGTACTACCCGCCCGGCGAGGCTCGCGGAGCGGTGCTGATCGTCCCCGCCATGGGCGTCGAACAGCGCTTCTACGCAGCCTTCGCACACTGGCTGGCCGAGCGCGGCTTCCTCGCCGTGACCTTCGACTACACCGGCATGGGCAAGTCCCGCACCGGCCATCTGCGCGACCTGGATATCGACATACTGGCCTGGGGCAACCACGATTGCAGCGCTATGCTCGACGCGGTGGTCGAGGCCGCTGGCGAGCTGCCCGTGTACTGGATCGGCCACAGCCTCGGCGGGCAGATCCTGCCCTTCGTGCGCGGCACCGAGCGAATCCACCGCGCCTTTACCATCGCTACCGGCAGCGGCTACTGGCGCGAGAACACCAAGGGCCTAAGACACAAGGCCTGGCTGCTCTGGTACCTGCTGGCGCCAACCATCACGCCAGTGCTGGGCTACTTCCCCGGCAAGCGCCTGGGCGTGGTCGGCGACCTGCCGCGCGGCGTGATCGAACAATGGCGGCGCTGGTGCCTGAATCCCGAGTACTCGGTGGGCGCGGAAGGCGGTGCGGTGCGCGAGGCGTATTCATCGGTGCGCACGCCCATCACCTCCATCTCCTTCACCGACGACGAGATGATGTCCGGCCGCAACACCGAGTCGCTGCACGGTTTCTACCGTGGCTCACCCAAGACCGTGAAGAGAATTGCCCCGCAGGACATCGGCGTGAAGCGCATCGGCCACTTCGGCTTCTTCCGCAGCCAATTCGCCGATTCGCTGTGGACGGGTTACCTGTTGCCGGACCTGGGCTGACACCCAAGCCCGGCAGAGGCATCGAACGAAGAATCAGTCCAGCGTCACCAGCACCCGGCCGACCAGCTTGCCGGCGAGGATCTGGTGGATGGCAGCCGGCAGGTCGTCGAGTTTGACCTCGCGCACTGCCGCTTCGAGGTTGTCGAGCTTCCACTGCAGGGACAGCTTGTCCCACATGGAAGCCTTGACCACCAGCGGCAGCTCCACCGAGTCCACGCCCAGCAGGTTCACGCCGCGCAGGATGAAGGGCAGTACGGTGGCCTTGAAGGCGGCGCCGGCGGTCAGGCCGCAGCAGGCGACGCTGCCGCCGTATTGCAGCGACTTGACCACGTTGAACAAGATGTCGCCGCCCACGGTATCCACCGCGCCGGCCCACTGCTCGCGCAGCAGCGGCTTGTCGACGCCATCGGAGACGGTGGCGCGGTCGAGAATCTGCCGGGCGCCGAGGCGGTTCAGCAGTTCGGCCTGCTCCAGCTTGCCGGTGGCGGCGGCCACGGTGTAGCCCAGTTGCGCCAGCAGCATCACCGCGATGCTACCCACGCCGCCGGTAGCGCCCGTGACCAGGATCGGGCCCGCGGACGGCGTGACGCCAGCACGCTCCAACTTGTCGACGCACAGCGCGGCGGTCAGGCCGGCGGTACCGAGGATCATCGACTCGCGCAGCGAAAGGCCCTGTGGGCGCTTGATCAGCCAGGCCGCAGGCACGCGGATGTACTGGCCGAAGCCACCGGGCGTATTCATGCCCAGGTCGTAGCCGGTGACAATGACTTCGTCGCCGGCAGAGAATTCGCCCACCGAAGACTCTTCCACCACGCCGGCCGCATCAATACCGGGAGTGTGCGGGTACTTGCGGGTGACGCCACGGTTGCCACTGGCGGACAGCGCATCCTTGTAGTTCAGCGAGGAATACTTCACCCGCACCAGCACTTCACCCGCGGGCAGATCGGCAACCTGCCGCTCGGCCACCTGCAGGTCATACACGCCATGCGCGCTCTCCGTGACCCACAACGCCTTGAATGCACTCATCTCGACCCTCCTCTTTCGAATTCGCTAAAACGGGCGCAATCCCGGCGCCCGACACCCGATCTTTGCCAGACGAGTCACTGCCAGAAGCGGCTGCGGCCCAGGCGGTCCCACCAGGTCACCAGTACGCGATCGACCACGCCGCTGACGCCCACGCCAAAGCGCTCCTGGATGGACTTCTTCTGTACATAACTGAGCTGGTAGACATCCGCCTCGCGGGCGCGTTCGGCCAGGTACTCGTCACTGGTCTTGAGCTCGTCGACCAGCTTCTTGCCCAGCGCCGCCTGGCCCAGCCAGACCTCGCCGGTGGCGATCTCGTCGATGGCCAGTTGCGGGCGGTAGTGGACGACAAAGCGCTTGAACAGCTCGTGGGTGGTTTCCAGGTCTTCCTGGAACTTCTCCCGGCCCTTGTCGGTGTTCTCGCCGAACACGGTCAGGGTGCGCTTGTACTCGCCAGCAGTGAGCACCTCGAAATCGACGTCGTGCTTCTTCAGCAGGCGATGGATGTTGGGCAACTGAGCCACCACGCCGATGGAGCCGAGGATGGCGAAGGGCGCGGAAAGGATGCGCTCGCCGATACAGGCCATCATGTAGCCGCCACTGGCTGCAACCTTGTCGACGCAGACGGTCAGCGGTACGCCGGCCTGGCGGATGCGCGCCAGCTGGGAAGCAGCAAGGCCATAGCCGTGGACCATGCCGCCGCCACTCTCCAGGCGCAGAACCACTTCGTCGCGCGGGGTGGCCAGGGTCAGCAGCGCGGTCACTTCATGGCGCAGCTGCTCGGTGGCCGAAGCCTTGATGTCGCCGTCGAAGTCGAGCACATAGACGCGATTCTTCTCGCCGCCCTTCTTCTTTTTCGCTTCCTTCAGGTTTTTCGCCTCGGACTTGCGCAGCGCCTTGAGCTTGGTCTTTTCCAATACGCTATGTTGCAGGCGCTCGCGCAGCTCCTTGTAGAAGTCGTTGAGCTTGTGCACCTCGAGATGCCCGCTCCCGCCGCGACGGCCGCGGCCGCGCAGTGCGGCGATCACCACCAGGACGATGACGATGGCCACCACCACGGTGAAGGTCTTGGCTAGGAAACCCGCGTAATCCGCTAGAAACTCCACTCACATCCCCTTTTACAATTCTGGTCGAGCCCGCCAGGCGAGCGCAGCGAATCCCGCAAGCATACCCACGCCGCAGGCCCGCCACCAGCGCTGGCAAACCGCTGCATCAGTCCAGCGAATGCCATTCAAACAAGCGTATGTTTTTTCGTTGACAGCCCCAGGTGATCCTCATAACCTCGCCGGAACTTTCAGCCCTGCCGGGATACTGCGCGTGGGAAGCATCTACCTGATTCGACATGGCCAGGCTTCGTTCGGCGCCGACGACTACGATGTGCTCTCGGCCACCGGCGTACGCCAGGCCCAAATCCTCGGCGAGCACTTGGCTGGCCTGGGCCTGCGCTTCGATCGCTGCGTAGCCGGCGACCTGCGCCGCCAACGCCACACCGCCGAAGCGGTGATGGGTCGGCTGAATGAAGCCGGGATCGAAACCCCCGCCCTGGAAATCGACTCCGCCTTCAACGAATTCGAAGCCGACGCGGTGATCCGCGCGCACCTGCCGGACCTGCTCGAGATCGAGCCGCAGGCACTGCACATCATGCGCAACGCCGCCGACCACCGCGCCGAGTTCCAGCGCCTGTTCTCCACCGTGATCGCCCGCTGGGTTTCCGGCGACCACGACAAGGACGGCCTGGTCAGCTGGGCAGAATTCCTCGACACCGTGCACGGCGGCCTCCAACGTCTGCTGGAGTCGGCCAGCGGCAAGGACAACATCGGCGTGTTCACCTCCGGCGGCACCATCACTGCGGTCCTCCAGCACGTGACCGGGATTCCGGCGCTGAACGCCTTCGAACTCAACTGGCAGATCGTCAACACCTCGCTCAACCGCCTGAAGTTCCGCGGCAGCGAAGTGGCCCTGGCTTCCTTCAACAGTCACGTGCATCTGGAACTGTTGAGGGCGCCGGAACTCATCACCTATCGTTGAGTACCGGCCCATTGCGACGCGAGCGTCGCGCGAGAAAACCTAGAAAAGGAATAGAACCATGAGTGTTGCTGACATCGTTTCCACCATGCAGAGCAAGTTCAACGCCAGCGCGGCCGCCGGCCTGGATCTGGTGTTCCAGTTCAACATCGAAGACGGCGACAACCACTACCTGGTCGTCAAGGACGGTACCTGCCAGGTCGTACAGGGCGACGCCGAGTCCCCCAACGTCACCCTGATCATGGACAGCGAAACCCTCAAGGGCATCACCAGCGGCGAAACCGACGGCATGCAGGCCTTCATGGCTGGCAAGCTGCGCGCCGAAGGCGACATGATGCTGGCGATGAAGCTGGGCGAACTGTTCCCGGTCTGATCCGAGGAAAACCTGCCCGCGCAGCACGAAGAACCGGAGTCCATGGCTCCGGTTTTTTTATGCCCGCGCCCCGCTGCAAGGCCCGGATCAGGCAGCCTGATCGGGGTGCAACACGAACGCCAATAAGGGCTTTGTGTGCTTGTGACGGACAGGGCCGGACATTAGATTAGCCAATGATCACCCGGCGCCATCATTGCTTTGCCTGATCCTGCCGCACCCCATCGGGCTAGACAAAGACGCCGGCCTGCGCGCACCTCGCCAGGAGCCCTGGGCCCTCGCGAGGAGATCAGTACGAGCCAGTACAAGACGAGCTCCTAGATAAAAAGGGACCAGCATGTCGTTGACCGACCAGACCATCCGCTCCCGCGAAGGCGAAGAACTCGATGCCGCCGTGATCGACGGCTATCTCAAGGACCACATTCCCGGCCTGCAGGGTCAGCCGCGCATCAGCCAGTTCCCCGGTGGCGCCTCGAACCTGACCTATCTGATCCAGTACGATAACCAGGAACTGGTCCTGCGCCGCCCGCCGTTCGGCAAGAAGGCCAAGTCTGCCCATGACATGGGCCGCGAATACCGCATCCTGAATCAGCTCAAGGACGGTTTCCCTTACTGCCCCAAGGCGTACGCTTACTGCACCGACGAGTCGGTGATCGGCGCCGAGTTCTACGTCATGGAGCGGGTCAACGGCATCATCCTGCGCAGCGACCTGCCCAAGGAACTGAACCTCGATGCCGGGAAAACCACCGCCTTGTGCAAGAGCTTCATCGACAAGTTCGTCGACCTGCACAACGTCGACTACAACGCCTGCGGCCTGGGCGACCTGGGCAAGCCCGAGGGCTATGTGCAGCGTCAGATCGGTGGCTGGATCGATCGCTACGAGAAGTCCCTGACCCCCGACGCGCCGGCCTGGGAACAGGTGAAGGTGTGGCTGCGCGAGAAGATGCCGGCCGACCACCACAAACCTGGCATCGTCCACAACGACTACCGCTTCGACAACGTCATCCTCGACCCGAACAACCCGATGCAGATCATTGGCGTGCTCGACTGGGAGATGACGACCATCGGCGACCCGCTGATGGACCTGGGCAATACCCTCGCCTACTGGATCCAGGCCGACGACCCGCAGCCGATGCAGATGCTGCGCCGCCAACCCAGCCACGAGCCGGGCATGCTGACCCGCCAGCAGTTCGCCGACTACTACGCAGAGCGCGCCGGCATCCAGATCGACAACCTCGATTACTACTACACCTACGGCCTGTTCCGCCTGGCCGGCATCATGCAGCAGATCTACTACCGCTTCTTCCACGGCCAGACCCAGGACAAGCGCTTCGCCACCTTCATCCACGCCAACAAGCTGCTGGAACAGGTGAGCCTGCAGGTCATCGGCAAGTCCCGCCTGTGAGAGTCGACTGTCGACCTGGCGAGCTAGAGCCGTACAAGGCGGAAGCCGGACGAAGAGCGGAGTTTACCGATTGTAAATGAGCATCTGAGTCCGGCTTCCAACGCAGTACGGCCGACGCGCAGCCGGTCGCCAGGCGACTCTCGCGGCCCAAAAACAAGGAGAATTTCCATGTCCAAGACCCAACTGTTCGACCTCGACGGCAAGATCGCCTTCGTCTCCGGCGCCAGCCGAGGCATCGGCGAGGCCATTGCCAAACTGCTGGCCCAACAGGGCGCCCAAGTGATCGTTTCCAGCCGCAAGATCGACGGCTGCCAGGCCGTGGCTGACGAAATCGTCGCCGCCGGCGGCAAGGCCACCGCGATTGCCTGCCACATCGGCGAGATGGAGCAGATTCAGGCCGTCTTCGCGCAGATCCGCGAGCAGTTTGGTCGCCTGGACATCCTGGTCAACAACGCCGCCACCAACCCGCAGTTCTGCAACGTGCTGGACACCGACCTGTCGGCCTTCCAGAAGACCGTCGACGTGAACATCCGCGGCTACTACTTCATGTCCATCGAAGGCGGCAAGCTGATGAAGGCCAACGGCGGCGGCAGCATCATCAACGTCGCCTCGGTCAACGGCGTCACCCCGGGCGAGTTCCAGGGCATCTACTCGGTGACCAAGGCTGCGGTGATCAGCATGACCAAGGTTTTCGCCAAGGAATGCGCGCAGTTCAACATCCGCTGCAACGCCTTGCTGCCGGGCCTGACCGACACCAAGTTCGCCTCGGCGCTGGTAAGCAACGACGCGATTCGCAACGTCGCCCTGCAGCGCATCCCGCTCAAGCGTGTGGCAGACCCAAGCGAAATGGCCGGCGCCGTGCTGTACCTCGCCAGCGACGCATCCAGCTACACCACTGGCGTAACGCTGAACGTTGACGGCGGGTTCCTCGCCTAAGCGTGGTCGCGGAAACGAAAAAGGGAGCCGTTCGGCTCCCTTTTTCATGGGCGGGGATTGGGCTTTTCGTAGGAGCGAGCTTGCTCGCGAACCGCATCGCACTCTCTATCTCCAGCGGGAAGCAGGTTCGCGAGCAAGCTCGCTCCTACAATGTCACTGCCAATCCTTGAGCGCCTGGTTCGCCGCCGCATTCATCGGCTCGGCGGTCAGCCCGCCGGCTCCGTAGCGCACTGCAAAAACAGCCTGATCGGCCATCGGCAGGTAGGTCACCCGGCCCGCCTTGGGCACGAAGGTCAGCAGATCATGCTGGCCGTCGCGCAGCCAGCGCCACAGGTCGACACCCAGCGCGTCATCCGCCAGCGCCACCTTGCGCCCCAGGCTCTGTTGTTCCACAGCCAGGAAGCGGCCGCTGAGGTCCTGCAGGCGATAACCCGGCGCCATCCCTATCAACCGCGCCAGGCCTTTCCACTCCAGTACCCGCGCGTCCAGCTGCCAGAGGTCGCCTGCCAGTTCCACGCGGCGCTCGTCATTACCCTGCAACAGCGTGACGTCATAGCGCTGCTCGCCCACTTTGTGAAAGCTCAGCGTCGCCAGCGGGCGCTCTGCCGGCAGCGGGTCGTAGCTACGCAGGTCCCAGGCTACCAACGCCACAAGCGCGGCCACGGCCACGAACAACATTCCTGCCGTGCCCCGCAGCCAGCCGAGGAACCAGTGACGGTCGATGAGAATGCGGGCGGCTACCACCAGCGCCAACAGCGCCAAGAAGGCAACGACCCAGGCCAGACCGTCGTACTGCATCGAATGATTTCCTTCCTCGTAGAATTGCCGGCATTATGCGCACCGCGTACCTGCACGGCCAGCCAGACCGTCGCAGCTTTCGGGCCCGTTAACGTTTCCCGCGCACCACTCTTTACGAGAGAGTGGCGCCACGGGCCCCCGATCAAGGCGGACCCATGCCCTTCGAACTCGTCGTAGACCCGACCACTCTTGTCATCCTCGCCGGCGTTGCCTTCCTTGCCGGTTTCATCGACGCCATCGCCGGCGGTGGCGGCCTGCTGACCATCCCCGCCCTGCTCACTGCCGGCGTGCCGCCGCATCTTGCTTTGGGCACCAACAAGCTGAGCTCGACCTTTGGCGCCGCCGTGGCCAGCTACACCTTCTATCGACGCAAACTGTTCCAGCCGCGCCAGTGGCGCAACGGCCTGATCGCCACAGCCATCGGCGCAGCGCTCGGCGCCTGGGCTGCCCACCTGATGCCGGCGGAATGGCTCAACCGCATGCTGCCCGTGGTGGTCTTCGGTTGCGGCCTGTACCTGCTGTTCGGCAAGACGCCCGAAGCGCCGCTGGACGCCAACCCACGCATCGCCCAGCGCCGTCAGTGGCCGCAGGGCCTCGGTCTGGGCTTCTACGACGGAGTGGCCGGCCCCGGCACCGGTGCATTCTGGACCGTCAGCACCCTGCTGATGTACCCGCTCGACCTGGTCCGCGCCAGCGGCGTGGCGCGCAGCATGAACTTCGTCAGCAACATCGTGGCGCTGGCGGTGTTCATCGCCTCGGGTCAGGTGGTCTGGCTGATGGGCCTGTGCATGGGCAGTTCGCTGATGATCGGCGCCTACTTCGGCGCGCGCACGGCTATTGGCGGCGGCGCCAAGTTCATCCGCCCGGTGTTCATCCTGGTTGTACTCGCCCTGACCGTGCGCCTGGCCTGGCAGCACTGGTTTACCGCCGCAGCCTGAGAACCCGGTTATGATCTGCTGCGCGTCGGCAGAACGGCGTTAAAAACAGGCTCGGACTGCTCATTTACAGCACGTAAACTCCGAATCCTCGCCTGTTTTTGCCTTGTTCTGCGCGAGCTCGCGAGATAGTAACCAGGTTCTGAGACAGGCCGGAGCGGCGCCCGGGTTCAGGCGCCGCCGGGTAGGACAGGATCGGGACGACCGGCGCGGCGCGCCAGGTAGACCTCGATCAGGTAGCGGGCGATGGAGCGCTCGGCCGGCAGGCGCGGCAGCTCGTCGACGTGGAACCAGCGGGCATCCTCGATCTCGTCCGGCTGCATGACGATCTCGCCGCTGACGTACTCGGCGTGGTAGCCGAACATCAACGAATGCGGGAACGGCCAGGGCTGGCTGCCCATGTAGCGGATATTGCCGATCTCGACGCCCACCTCTTCGCGCACCTCGCGCGCAACGCAGTGCTCCACCGACTCACCCGGCTCGACGAAGCCGGCCAGGGTGCTGTACATCCCCGGCACGAAGCGCGGCGAACGCGCCAGCAGCACTTCATCGCCACGGGTCACCAGCACGATCATGCTCGGCGACAGCAGCGGGTAGCGCTGGATGCCGCAGCTTTCGCAGTGCATGGCGCGGTCACGGGGCATGCGCAGGCTGGGCTGGCCGCAGCTGCCGCAGAAGCGGTTCTGCCGCCACCAGATACCGATCTGGCTGGCGAAGCCGAGCATGGCGAAGATGTCTTCTTCGGCCTGCATCATGAACTGGCGCAGGCCGATCCAGCTGGCGCCTTCGAGCGGGTCGGTACGGTCGACTTCCAGCAGGTAGACCGGCTCGCCGTCGAACTGCCCGACGGCGTGCTCGGAGAGCACCGAAAGATCCTGGCGCTTGAGCCAGTCACGGGGGAACAGCACGCCGTTGCTGTCGGCGAGGAACTGCTGCTGGCAGTGGGCGAGCGCCCAGCCGCCGTTGGCAGCGACCTCGAACATCGAGGATTCCCAGCGTCCGGTACGCATCAGGCTGCCACCGTCAGGCCCAGGGCCTTGACGCTCTCGCTGGCGACGTCGAGGACGTCGGGTTGACCTTCAGGCCGCATCATGGCTCCACCCTCCAGGTAGTACTCCAGGCCGGTCAGCGCATCCGCCAGGGTTTCCAGCATCTGCTCGGACGGCATCTGGGTCGTCTCGATCATCTGCCCCTGAATGTAATCGGCACAGGCGCCCACGAGCAATGCCGCGCGCTCTTGGCCGAGGAACCACAGACCACCGCGCACCGCTTGCAGGCTGATCGGTACGTTGGCCAGGTGCAGCTTGTCACCGTTGGACTCCAGGTACGCGGTGATCGCGCGCTTGGCCAGCGCCAGGCCCGCCTGGGCCTCGTCGATTACCACGATGCGCGCTTCGGCGAGTTGGTGCACGGCGAAAGAATCGTCCTCGCCCACCGGCGCCGGACGCGCGCTCATGCGCTCGCCCCGCTCCAGATTGCCGACCATGCTCTCGACGTACAGCAGCGCATCGGCCAGGGCGTTGAGTGCGGCCGGTTCGTCCACCGAGCCCTTGGCAACCCAGCCGGCGACCACGCCATGCTGGTGCTGCAGCGAGGTGGCGGCGGAGTTCAAGCCGACCATGCCCAGGGTCTTGGCCAGCTTGCCCAGCTGGGTGTGCAGGATGCCCAGCGCATCGGCCTGGGACACGCCGCGCTCGATCAGGTCGAGCTGGTCCTTCACCGCCGTGAGTTCCTCGCGGATCGCCACCGAGAGCGAACGCATCACCGACTTGCCCGGGCCGGACAGGCGCTGCGACTCATCTTCGAGCAAGTGATCGGTGAACGGCAGCGGCGCCAGGCCGAACACCTGGCGCAGTTCGGTAGCTCGCACGCCGCTGGTGTCTGCCAGCGCGGTGAGATACAGCAGCTCCTTGAGCAACTGGCGCGGCGTTTCGTATTGCGGGTTGGCGATCAGTTGCTTCAGCTCGCGATCCAGGCGCGCGAACACCTGCTTGCGCGTCTTGCGCGGCAGCATCTGCGCGTCCACCAGCGACTCCAGCGCACCTGCTCCAACCCAGCACAGACGGGTGCGCGCGGCGCTGCCCAGCAGCACGTCGAGCTTGCCCAGTGCGCGGCCCATGAGCTTGAGACTGGGGTAGAGATTCTGCTCGCGGATC
This sequence comes from Pseudomonas sp. PDM18, assembly GCF_014852585.1. Classification (GTDB taxonomy): domain Bacteria; phylum Pseudomonadota; class Gammaproteobacteria; order Pseudomonadales; family Pseudomonadaceae; genus Pseudomonas. The sequence goes on from NZ_JACVBX010000009.1 coordinate 107,373, forward strand.
AGTCCCACCAGGCCGACCTGGTACATCTGCCGCAGGCGGCGGACTTCGCGGGCCGGGTCTTCCACCTGCGGCGCGGTGACGGCGCGCAGCGGGCGCGGCAGGTCCAGGCGCGCGCTGAAGAAGAAGCTCTCCGGCAGCGCGGGCTGGCCAGCGGCCTGGCGCACATCGTTGATCGCCGGCAGCAGCAGCTCGGGGATTTCCTGGCGGTGCGCCTCGAGGTTTTCCAGGTAGCGGCGCAGCACGTAGAGCGCATTGCCGAGCGCTGCCAGCTGACCGTCGCGGTCTTCACTGACCCCGGTCGGAATGTCGGTGGCCAGGTCCAGCGCTTCCTGCGCCAGCAGTTCGGCGCCGGCGAGCTCGATGAGATTCAGCGTGCCGCGAATCTGGCTCAGACAATCGACGGAATGTTGCAGCAGGCTGCCGTTCTGGCGCTCGGCGATGAAGTGCTCGAGATTCTGCTCGGCCTCCTCCATCGTTGCGAACAGCTCGTCGCGGACCAGACTGAGGGACGTGGCTCCAGTAACCATCGGCCTAGTGCGCCTCCTGCGCGCGAGAAGAGTGGGCGGACATCAATCGGCGAACTCGGGGGTCTTCTTGCTCATGTGCGCCATCATGGCGGCCTGCAGGTCAGCGGACTGCAGCATCGCGGCGTTCCAGGTGGCGATGTATTCGAGGCCATCCTCGACGCGGTGGTCGCGGGCATAGCCGATCATTTCCTTGGTGCCGCGGATCGCGATCGGCGATTTGGCGGCGATCTGCCGGGCCAGCTCCATCACGCCGTCCTGCAGCGCGGAATGGTCGGCGTACACGCTGTTGACCAGGCCAATGCGCTGCGCTTCCTCGGCGCTGACGTTGCGCCCGGTGTAGGCCAGCTCCCGCATGATGCCATCGCCGATCAGCCTCGGCAGGCGTTGCAGGGTGCCGACATCGGCCGCCATGCCCATGTCGATTTCCTTGATGGAGAACTGCGCGTCCGCGCTGCAGTAGCGCATGTCGCAAGCGGAGATCAGGTCGATGCCGCCGCCGATGCAGTAGCCCTGGACCGCCGCGAGGACTGGCTTGCTGCACTTGTCCACGGCATTGAAGGAGCCCTGCAGTTGCAGGATGGTCTTGCGCAGGGCGCGGGCGTTGCGGCCGACGTCCTTGCCCAGGTGGCTGGCGGCCTGGGCCAGCAGGGCAAGGTCGATACCGGCGGAGAAGTGCTTGCCGGCGCCGCTGAGGACGACGACGCGGACTTCATCCGTTTCATCGGCCCACTGGAAGATATCGATGATTTCCTTCCAGAAATCGGCGTTCATCGCGTTGAGTTTTTCCGGGCGGTTGATCTGCACATGGGCGATCTTGTCCGCCAGTTCAACGCGGAAGGCTTTGTATTCGGTCACGGGAGATGTCCTCGGGAATGCCCTGCTTCTCGTCTGGGTGCGGCGCGCTGCCGCTGGAGCCCGGGCCGACAGTTCTTATGGGTGCTGGATACAGATTTTTGGCATCGCGCCACTATAACAAGGCAAGACTAAAAGTCGATGCCGCGGTCTGTGACACAGGCCACGGCATCGGTCGTGAATCCGCTCGCCATTCGCTCAGCAACTGCTTGATCTGGCAGGAAGGCGGTCGCCGCGGCAATCAGTCGCCAGCGGCCATCGGCAGCCCCTGTGCGCGGTTGCGGTACTGGCGCCAGGTGTACATCGGGATGCCCGCCATGAACACCAGGAAGCCCCAGAAGATCGCCTGCTGACCCGTGCCATAGAGCGCCCACAGCGAGTAGAGGAAGCCCAGGCAACCAATCGCCAGCACCTGCGGACGCGAGCGCGGAGAGAAGGACTCGGGCTTCACCGCCAGCATCTGGATCAACGCGGCAGTGCAGAAGGCATAGGGCACGACGCCGGTCATGGTGCCGAGCAGGATGATGACGTTAAACACCTCCACCAGCTCGCCATGACCATCGACCATCACCAGCGCGGTGACCAGCAACCCTGATGACAGAAGGCCGTTGGCCGGCGCACCGTTCTTGTTGAGCTTGCCCAGGGACTCGGGGAACAGCCCGTCGCGGGCCGGCGCCACCGGAATCTGGCCCTGCAGCAGCACCCAGCCGTTGAGCGCGCCCAGGCAGGCGATCACCGCGCCGCCAGCCACCAGGTAATAGCCCCAGGTGCCCAGCAGGATGCGCGCGGCATCGGCGAACGGCGAGGTGGACTTGGCCAGCACATCCGGTGGCATCAGGCCCTGCACGGCCGTGATCGACAGGATGTACACCGCAGCGGCGGCCAGGGTGCCGAACAGCGTGGCGCGGGGGATGGTCTTCTTCGGGTCGCGCACATCGTCCGCCGGCACGGTGGCCGACTCCAGGCCGATAAACGACCAGAGCGTCAACGCCGCCGTGGTGGCGATCGCCTGGGCGTAGCCCATGTTCGGCAGCTCGCTGGGCGCCGGGATAGTCAGGTAGTCGGGGTTGAAGTGGAACCAGCCGAGGATGCCCACCAGCAGCAGCGGGATCAGCTTGAGCGCGGTCAGGCAGTTCTGCACGACAGCGAAGGCAGTGATGCCGCGCAGGTTGATCAGGGTGCACAGCCAGATGGCGCCGATGGCTGTGGCGACCATCAACAGTGGGTCGGCCAGCGCCGGGATGAACACCCGCAGGTAGCCCACCAGCGTGACGGCGATGGCTGCGTTGCCGATCCACGCAGCCTTCCAGTACGTCCAGGCACAGAGATAGCCGGCAAAGCTGCCGAAGCCGTCGCGGGTATAGGCGTAAGGCCCGCCAGCGCCAGGATTGAGCCGCGCCAGCCGAGCGAAAGTGAAGGCCAGGATCACCGCCCCGGTACTCGACACCAGCCAGCCGAACAGACTGAGCCCACCGAACGCCGCCAGGCTCGACGGCAGCAGAAACACCCCCGACCCCACCATGTTGCCAACCACCAGCGCGGTGCAGCTCCAGAAACCCATGCTGCCCTTTTTCGCTTCCGCCATCTGCGCTCCTTAGAAGCCCGCGATCTGTATTTTCGTGTTATCGCCCCGCCCGTGGAAAAGTCCCAGAGCGGCGATCTGTCCTACAGGGTAGACAGCGCCGGGCAAAGGAGGAAACCGTTTTGCAGGACGAGACCGCCCGTTTCGAGCGATTTCGCCCCGCGCGGTCAATGCCGCTGCAGAAATTCCGCCGCTCAGGCGGAGCCGACCCGCCGCGTGCCGATCTCGTAGAGCTGCTCGAACTGCATCGACGGCATCGGCTTGGCGAACAGGTAGCCCTGCCCTTCGGTGCAGCGCTCGGCGCGCAGGCGGTCGCGCTGGGCGGAGGTTTCGATGCCTTCGGCGATGGTCTCCAGGTCGAAGCTGCGGGCCATGTCGAGGATCGCGCGGATCACCGAGAGGTCCTGCTGGGTCTCCAGCATGCCGATGACGAAGGTGCGGTCGATCTTGATGCGGCTCAGCGGATAGGTCTTGAGCAGGCTGAGGGAGGCGTAGCCGGTGCCGAAGTCGTCGAAAGCGATCCCGACCCCATAGGAGCGCAGGCTCTGCAGGGTACTGAGAACGGTGTCGTCGTGATTGAGCACGATGTTCTCGGTAATCTCCAGCTCCAGCGCCTCCGCCGGCAGGCCGTGCCGTTCCAGCGCCTCCAGCACCTGAGTGACCAGGTTGCCCATGCGGAACTGCGCTCCGAACAGATTCACCCCCATGCGCAGGTCGGGCGCACCGTTGCGCCGCCAGTAGGCAGCCTGGGCGCAGGCCTCATCCAGTATCCAGGCGCCGACGATGGCCGCCAGAGGCCCGCCCTCCAGCGACGGCAGGAAGGCCGCCGGCGACAGCAGGCCGCGCTGTGGATGCTGCCAGCGGATCAGCGCCTCGGCCCCGCGCAGGGAGCCGTCGCGCAGGCTGACCTGGGGCTGGTAGAACAACAGGAACTCGCCGTTGGCGACGGCGCGATGCAACTCCATGCCATACAGGTGCCGCGCCGCCGCTTCCATCTTCAGCGCCGGAAGGAACACGAACGCGTGGCTGCGACCGCTGCTCTTGGCCTTGAACAGCGCCAGGTCGGCGTCACCCACCAGCTCCAGCGCTTCCTGCGCGTGCAGAGGCGCCAGAGCCACGCCGCAACTGGCAGCGACCCGCACCTCATGAGCGTCGATGACAATAGGTTCGGCAATGCTGGCGATCACCGCCTGGGCAAGGCGCATGGCGTGCTCGGGTGAAAGCAGGTTCGGCTCGAGGATGGCGAACTCGTCGCCACCGATGCGCGCAACAGTGGCGCCAGCGCTGGCCAGCCGGGCCAGTCGCGCGGCAACCTGCCGCAGAATGCCGTCGCCGACGGCATGGCCGAGGGAGTCATTGACGTCCTTGAAGCCGTCCAGGTCAATCATCAGCACCGCCGCCGGGCGTGACTGCACCAGGACTTCCTCGGTGCGCCGGTAGAACTGGCCGCGGTTGGCCAGACCGGTGAGCACGTCGACGCTGGCCAACTGACGCAGCGCCTCCTCCTCCAGATGGCGGGCAGTGAGGTCCTTGAGCACCGCTTCGAACTTGAGCTTGCCCCTTTCCGACCAACTGAACAGCGTCAGGCCCAGCGAGAGTTCGGAACCGTCCTTACGCAGGCCGGAGATTTCCCCGGGCACAGGCATGCCGTCGAGGGACGTGGCATCGCTGGCCCCGCTGATCAGGGCGCGGAAGGACTGGCGGCTGCGCTCGGGCAGCAGCAATTCGAAGGACTGGCCGCTGCCTTCGATCAAGTCGTAGCCAAACAGGTTGGCCGCCGCCTCGTTCCAGGCGACGATCTCGCCCCAGCAGTCGAACCACACCACGGGCGTTGGCGAAGTGCCTGCATATTCCTCGAACAGCGGCCGGGTACGCGAGGAGGCCACTTCGATGCGGCGCAATTCGAGCCGGTCCGACGCCATGCGCGCCAGCTCGACCAGGCGCTCGCGGTCCTCGCCGGAAAAGTCTTCGTGGGGCTGGCTGTCGATGATGCACAGCGCGCCCAGCGCCTGTCCCTCGACCGAGAGCAACGGCACGCCCGCGTAGAAGCGCACGCCATTGGGCGCCGTCACCAGCGGGTTGTCGTGGAAGCGCTCATCGCGGCTGGCGTCGCCCACCACCATCACGCCGTCCTGGGCGATGGCATGGGCGCAGAAGGATACGTCGCGCCCCATGTCGACTTCGCCGATGCCAGTGGCGGCGGCGAAGAACACGTGGTCACTGCCGATCATGTTCACCGCTGCGACCGGCATGCCAAACATGCGGACAGCGATCTGCACCACCGGGTCAAGGCTGGGCAGCAGGCTTTCGTCGTCGAATCCGTAATCGGAGAGCGCACTCAGGCGCTCGCTCTCATTCGGCAACGTCACGGGACAGCGCATGGGGGAAACCTCCCTTTTTCCTCAATTTCTCCCTTTACCGATGCGCACAAGGATAGTTCCACTTTTCATACAGTGATGTATGTCGCTGTCGTCAGTAGCCGGACGGTCACTTGCAGCACTCCACGGTGTAGCGCTTCTCGCCGTCTACCTCGCGCACTTGCAGGCCATGGACGTCTGAATCGAAGCCGGGGAAGTTGCGCTCGAAACTCTGCGCGAAGGCCAGGTAATCGAGTATGGAGCGGGTGGATTCGGTGAACCGCTCGCCCGGCATGATCAGCGGGATACCTGGCGGATAGGGCACCAGCATCACCGCGGCGACGCGCCCTTCCAACCGATCGATGGGCACCGCTTCGACCTCGCCGCGCACCAGTTGCGCGTAAGCGTCCGCCGGGCGCATGGCGATCTCCGGCAGCACCGTGTACATGCGTTTCATCGCCTTGGCGGTGGCGTGGTCGCGGTAGCAGCGGTGCAGCTCGTCGCAGAGGTCGCGCAGGCCCATGCCCGCATAACGCGCGCCGCCGGCCTGGGCGACGCTGGGCAGTGCGTCCGCCAGCGGCTGGTTGGCGTCGTAACTGCGCTTGAACTCCAGCAGCTCGGTGACCAGGGTGCTCCACTTGCCCTTGGTCACCCCCATGGAGAACAGTACGAGGAAGGAGTACAGCCCAGTCTTCTCCACCACCAGCCCGCGTTCCCAGAGGAAGCGGCTGACCACCGCGGCCGGAATTCCGCGCGAATCCAGGCGCCCGCCGGCGGTGAGCCCCGGCGTGGCCAGGGTGACCTTGATCGGATCGAGCAGCACGTAGTCTTCCACTGCATCGCCGAAGCCGTGCCAGTCGGCATTGGGCTCCAGCACCCAGTCGCGGGTCTTCACCTCGTCGGTACCCTCCACGCCCGGCGGCTGCCAGACGCAGAACCACCAGTCGTCCTCGACAAGATTCTGCTGCACGTTGGCCAGGGCGCGGCGGAAGCTCAGGGCCTCGTCGAAGGTCTCCTGGATCAGCGAACGCCCCGCCGGGCCTTCCATCATCGCCGAGGCCACGTCCAGCGAGGCGATGATGCCGTACTGCGGCGAAGTGGAGATGTGCATCATGAAGGCTTCGTTGAAGCGCGCCTGCTCGAAGCGCCGCGCGCCGGCATCCTGCACGTGGATCATCGAGGCCTGGCTGAAGGCGGCGAGCATCTTGTGCGTGGAGTGGGTGGTGAACACCAGCGGGCCGCTGTCGTCACGGCTGGTGCCCATACCGTAGCGTCCGGCGTAGAACTCGTGGAAGGCCGCATAGGCGTACCAGGCTTCGTCGAAATGCAGCACCTCGACGCTGTCGCCCAGGGCCTGCTTGATCATCTGTGCGTTGTAGCAAAGGCCGTCGTAGGTGGAATTGGTCACCACCGCCAGCCGCACCTTGGGCTCGCGGCCGCGCGCCAGCGGGCTGGCCTCGATCTTCGCGGCGATGGATTCACGACTGAATTCGGACAGCGGGATCGGCCCGATGATGCCCAGCTCGTTGCGCTCCGGCGTCAGGTACAGCGGGATGGCGCCAGTCATGATGATCGAATGGAGGATCGACTTGTGGCAGTTTCGATCCACCAGCACCAGGTCGTCGCGGCAGACCATGGAGTGCCAGACGATCTTGTTCGCCGTGGAGGTGCCGTTGATCACGAAGTAGGTGTGATCGGCGCCGAAATTGCGCGCCGCGCGGGCTTCCGCCTCCGCCAGCGGACCGGTGTGATCGAGCAGCGAGCCCAGTTCGGGCACCGAGACGGAGAGATCCGAGCGCAGGGTATTCTCCCCGAAGAACTGGTGGAACGCCTGCCCCACCGGACTCTTGCGATAGGCCACGCCGCCGCCATGGCCGGGCGTGTGCCAGGAATAGTTGGACTGCGCGGTGTGCTCCACCAGCGCGCGGAAGAACGGCGGCAGCAGGCATTCCAGGTACTTGCGTGCGGCGCGGCTGACCTGGCGGGCGAGGAAGGGCACGGTGTCTTCGAACAGGTAGAGGATGCCACGCAGCTGGTGCAGGTCAGCCATGGACTCAGCCGGCGCGTTCTCGATGGTCATCTGCTCACCGAGGGCGAAGATCGGCAACTTCGGCGCACGCACCCGCGCCATGCGGATCAGTTCCACCACATCCTGCAGAAGACGCTGATTCTCCCCCGCCCCCTCGGCGGCGACCAGAATGCAGGCGAGACCGTGGTGGGTCGAGGCGACGATGCGCCCTTCAGCGGAGCTGGCGGTGGAAAGAATGCTGAAGCCGTCCTGCTCCAGCTCCCGCGCGATATCCCTCACCCGGTCGCCGGCCACGGTATCGGCCTTGATGTCGCGGTGAACGATGAGAATGGGGAATTTCAAGTCTTTGTACATTGTGAACCCCTGAATGACGTACGACTGCGTCGATCCCTTTCAGAGTATGGACTCACGGAATGTAGGGGAATGTAGCCGGCTGACGGCTGTAATAAAACGTCGCGTGGCTGACAGGCCACAGTGAAGCTGCGCGCTCCTATGAAAAACAAAAAGGCCCCTGTTCAGGGGCCTTTTCTCAGGTAGCGAGGAGGATCACTCCTTCGGGGCTTCCATCTGCGCCCACAGCGACGGACCACCGGCGGACTTCTCGATCACCGCCAGGCGCGCCAGATGCGCCTCGATCTCCGCATCACTCGCACGAATCACACGGGTCAGCCCACGATCCGCCGCCAGGCGACGAATCGCCGAGGCCGTGGCACGACCGCTGCCATCCCCTTCGGCACCATTGCCAGCCAGCGACAGGCTGGTCTGGCCACCGGTCATCGCCAGGTAGACGTCGGCGAGAATCTCGGCATCGAGCAGTGCGCCGTGCAGGTCACGGCCGGAGTTGTCGACGCCATAGCGCTTGCACAGGGCGTCGAGGTTATTGCGCTGACCCGGATGGCGCTCGCGAGCCATCAGCAGGGTGTCGAGGATGCCGCAGTAGTCAGCGACGTCCGCGCGCTCGGACTGCCCCAGCAGGGCGAACTCGTTGTTGATGAAACCAACGTCGAACGCCGCGTTGTGGATGATCAGTTGGGCGCCCTTGATGAACTCGAAGAAGTCATCCGCCACTTCGCGGAAGCGCGGCATGTCCTTGACGTATTCATTGGTGATGCCGTGGACCGCGATCGCACCTTCGTCGATCTCGCGATCAGGCTGCAGGTAGACGTGGAAATGCCGGCCGGTGAGGCGGCGACCGTCGAGTTCGACGCAACCGATCTCGATGATCCGGTGGCCGTCGGTGACCGGCATACCGGTCGTTTCAGTATCGAGTACGACGCTGCGCATTCTGTGTGAAACCTTCTTGCAATTGATTCGCCCGGATGGCTTCGGGCGACCTTGATTCTGAGAGTCGGACGCTTAGCGCGGCAGTTCGCTCACACCACGGTTGGCGAGCATATCGGCGCGCTCGTTGCCGGGGTGGCCGGTGTGGCCGCGCACCCAGCGCCACTCGACATTATGCCGGTTCACCTGTTCGTCCAGCGCCTGCCACAGGTCGGCATTCTTCACCGGCTGCTTGGCGGCGGTCTTCCAGCCACGCTTCTTCCAGTTGACCATCCACTCGGTGATGCCCTGCATGACGTACTGCGAGTCGGTGACGATGCGCACGTCGCAATGCCGCTTGAGCGCCGCGAGGGCCATGATGGCGGCCATCAGTTCCATGCGGTTGTTGGTGGTTTCGGGCTCGCCGCCCCACAGTTCGCGCTCGGCGCCCTTGTAGAACAGCACGGCGCCCCAGCCACCTGGGCCCGGGTTACCCTTGCAGGCGCCGTCGGTGTAGATCTCGACTTTCTCTTCGCTCATTTGGCTCGCTTTCAGGACTCGGAATCGCGGCGGCTGACCTTGGCCACCGGCAGCGGCACCAGTTGGCCGCGCGGCTCGCGACGGGGCTGACGCAGGGGCCGCAGACCGACCACCAGCTTGCGCGCCACCAATAGATAGAAGCCGGCGCCGGAGCCCTGCAGGACGGGGCCCCAGGTCTCCATGCGGGCCAGACGGCCCTGCCATTTCGCCGATGCAAGCGGCGGACGATAACACCCGAAGCGGCGTTTCTCCAGCGCGAAGCCCAGCAGATTGAGCCAGTCGCAGACCCGGCTCGGCGCGATACAGCGCGCGCGGCGCAAGGCATCGCGGGCGAAGTAATGGCGAATGCCCCAGGCGCTCCAGGGATTCACCCCGACCACCAGCAGGTGCCCTCCCGGACGCACGCTGCGCGCGGCTTCGCGCAACAGGCGGTGCGGCGACAGGCAGAAATCCAGGCCATGCTGCAGCAGCACCACGTCGGCGGCATGCTCGCCCAGCGGCCAGGCCGCCTCGTCGCAGGCGATTTCCACCCCGGGCAAAGGTGGCCCGAGGCGCACGCCGCGCTGGATGTTGCCGACACTGGCCGGCAGCTCGGCATGCGGCCCGTAATGCACCAGATAGCCGCCGAAATAGCGCTCCAGTTCGTCGATCAGCAATTGCTGCTCTTCGGCGAGCATCATTCCGCCGATCGGTCCCGACAGCCAGTGGCGTGCCTGGTCGATCAGTTCGAGCCAGTCGGCATCGGCCTGGGCGAAGGGTTCTTCGATCATCACTACCCCCTGTGGGACAGCGCGACACAAAAGTGTGTATCCGCACTACTATGCGCCAATGCCCACCACTTGGCGACTTTCCACCCATGATACAGATAGATGCTCTGCCCGCCTTTTCTGACAACTACCTCTGGCTGTTGCAGGATGTGACCCGCCGCGAATGTGCCGTAGTCGATCCGGGCGACGCCGCGCCGGTCGAGCAATGGCTGCAGGTCCATCCCGGCTGGAAACTGACCGACATCATCATCACCCACCACCATGCCGACCACGTCGGCGGCGTCGCCCGCCTCAAGGCGGAAACCGGCGCCCGTGTGCTGGGCCCGGCCGGGGAAAAGATTCCGGGACGCGACGTGGCGCTGGAGGGCGGCGACCGGGTCGAAGTGCTCGGCCTGGGCTTCGAAGTCATCCACGTGCCCGGCCATACGTTGGGGCACATCGCCTATTTCCATGCAACGGATAGCCATGGTGACGAACAGCAGCCGCTGCTGTTCTGCGGCGACACGCTGTTCGCCGCCGGTTGCGGCCGCCTGTTCGAAGGCACGCCGGCGCAGATGCATGCATCGCTGAGCCGGCTGGCCGCCCTGCCCGGTCGCACCGCCGTGTACTGCGCCCACGAATACACGCTGAGCAACCTGCGCTTCGCCTGTGCAGTCGAACCGGAGAATCCCGAAGTCCTCGCACGTTTCGAAGAAGTCAGCCGCTGGCGCGAACAAGGGAAGATCAGTCTTCCTTCTTCCATTGCCCTGGAGCGCGCGACGAATCCTTTCCTTCGCGTGTCGGAAACATCCGTTAAGAAAGTCGCCGACGAGCGGAGCGGCCAGCAAATCCGCACGCCGGAAGAGGTCTTTGCGACCATTCGCCGCTGGAAGGACCAGTTCTGAAGGCTGGCGAAATCTTGACCAGGGCCGGCTCGGTTTCTAGAATCGCCGAAATTTTTGCCCCGGACATAGTCATCAGCCAATGCCGCCAAAGACCAGAAAAACCTCCGATCTAGACGCATTGGCACGCGCCATCCGAGTCTCTATTGTCCTCCTCGCGGCGGGCCTGGCGGGCTGCCAGTCGACCCAGCAGACCGCCAGCAACAACCAGGCCCGCAGCGCCTCCCGCGCCGTCGACGTGCAGTTCAACCCCGCCTGGAACCAGGCCCAGAACGATATCTGGGAACGCATGCGCGGCGGCTTCCAACTGCAGGACCAGCTCAATACCAACCCGCGTATCGAGCGTCAGCGCCTGTGGTTCATGAGCAACCAGTCGTTCCTGGAAAACGCCAGCGAGCGCGGCGCGCCGTACATGCACTACGTCGTCGAGCGCCTGGAAGAGCGCGACATGCCGCTGGAACTGGCGCTGTTGCCGATGATCGAGAGCTCGTACAACCCGATGGCCGTGTCGCGCGCCCAGGCCGTGGGCCTGTGGCAGTTCATCCCAAGCACCGGTACGCACTTCAACCTGCGCCAGACCAACTTCTATGACGGCCGCCGCGACATCACCGCGTCGACCAACGCTGCGCTGACCTACCTGAACCGCCTGCACGACATGTTCAACGGCGACTGGCTGCTCGCGCTGGCCGCCTACAACGCCGGCGAAGGTACCGTCAGCCGCGCGATCGAGCGCAACGAGCGCCTCGGCCTGCCCACCGACTACTGGAACCTGCCGCTGCCGCAGGAAACCCAGGACTACGTGCCCAAGCTGCTGGCCCTGTCGCAGCTGGTGAATGCCCCGACCATCTACGGCATCAACCTCAGCCCGATCGCCAACCAGCCTTACTTCACCTCGATCCGCGTCAAGCCGGGCCTGGACCTCTCCCAGGTCGCCGCCGCAGGCGATCTGGACCAGGACGAACTGCAGCAGCTCAACCCCGCCTTCAAACGCGGCGTGACCCTGGATGGCCCGCATCACCTGCTGGTGCCGCTGGCCAAGGCGGATTCGCTCAAGGCCGGCGTCGCCAACCTGGAGCCGGTGCAGGTCAAACCGCTGGTGGCTTCGAACAACGGCCATTACCGCGTGCGCAAAGGCGACAGCCTGCACAGCATCGCCCAGCGTTACCGTCTTAGCGTCGCCGAGCTCAAGGCCGCCAACCGCCTGAGCGCCAACCGCCTGCGCAATGGCCAGACCCTGGTCATCCCGGGACAGCCCGGCCGTCCGACCATCGAGCCGGAGAGCCCGCGCCAACTGGCCCAGGTCGAAAGCTCGAAGACCATTGCCAGCGCCCGTGTCGCTACTCGCAACTACACCGTGAAGAATGGCGACACCCTGTGGAACATCGCCAAGAAGAATGGCGTCGAGGTTGCGGACCTCAAGCGCTGGAACGGCCTGGACAGCCATGGCGTCAAGCCGGGCCAGACCCTCAAGATGCAAAGCGCCGCCGCCACCCAGCTGGCTTCCAGCAGCAAGAGCAAGGCCAAGCAGGACACCGCAACCTACTACAAGGTCAAGCAGGGCGATTCGATGTACCTGATCGCCAAGCGCTTCAACGTCGAGATGCAGCACATCAAGCGCTGGAACCCGCGCAGCGGCCAGGCCCTGAAGCCGGGCCAGACCATCATGCTGTACCTCGATACCGCCAGCCGCTGAGTTCCACCTTGCGCCGGGGCGCACAGCCCCGGCCGCATGTCTTCTGGCAGCAAGGACAAGCTGCTACTGTACGACGCTAACCTCCTTCAGCCAGCCGGGATCGGATCCTACGCCTGATGCGTCGCTTGTCTCTCCTGCTCCTGGGACTCTTCCTGGGCCACCCTGCCTCCGCCCAGATCACCGAGAGCCACGGCTACGCCCAGTTCGGCGACCTCAAGTACCCGGCCAGCTTCGAGCACTTCGACTGGGTCAACCCCAGGGCGCCCAAGGGCGGCCTGCTGCGGCTGATGGGCCTGGGCACCTTCGACACACTCAATCCCTACACATTCAAGGGCAGTCCGCCGGTCAGCACCGCGGATTTCCTGCAGTACGGCGTCAGCGAGCTGAACGAGCCGCTGATGGTCGGCACCGGCCTATACGACCCGTCCGGCGACGAGCCGGCCTCCAGCTACGGCCTCATCGCGCGCAGCGTGGAATACGCCGAGGACCGCAGTTGGGTGGTGTTCAACCTGCGCCCGGAAGCCCGTTTCCACGACGGCAAGCCGATCACCGCCTACGACGTGGCGTTCTCCTATCGCACGCTGCTGCACCACGGCCACCCGATGTACCGCACCAATCTGCAGGAAGTGCAGCGGGTCGATATCCTCTCGCCGCAGAGCATCCGCTTCGTCTTCAAGCGTCACGACAACCCGCTGCTGATCCTGCGCCTGGGCGAGATGCCGGTACTCCCCCAGCATTATTGGAAGGGCCGCGACTTTCAGGCCACCACCTTCGAACCACCGCTAGGCAGCGGGCCGTACAAGATCACCGAGGTGGAGCCGGGACGCCGCCTGGTGTTCGAGCGGGTCAAGGACTGGTGGGGCAAGGATCTGCCAGTGAATCGTGGCAAGTACAACTTTGACCGCGTCGAGGTGGACTTCTACCGTGACGCCGGCATCGCCTTCGAAGCCTTCAAGGCCGGCGAGTTCGACGTCTACATCGAACACCAGGCGAAGAACTGGCGCAGCAACTACCGCTTCCTGGCGGTGCGCCGGGGCGACGTGGTGAAGGCGGAAATCCCCCACCAGATTCCCACCCAGACCCAGGCACTGTTCCTCAATACTCGCCGCGCGACGTTCTCCGACCGCCGCGTGCGCGAGGCTCTGGGGATGATGTTCGACTTCGAATGGACCAACCGCGCGCTGTTCAACGATGCGTACGTGCGCGCCAGCAGCTACTACCCCAACAGCACGCTCGCGGCCACCGGCGTACCTCAGGGCCAGGAGTGGCTGCTGCTCTCGCCGTACCGCTCGCAACTGCCCGAAGCGCTGTTCAAGCGCCCCTTCACCGTGCCGGTGACCAAGGGTGCCGGCATCCCGCGGGAAACCCTGCGCCACGCTTTGGGTCTACTGGGCGAAGCCGGCTGGAAGCTCTCCGGCGACCGCCTGCTGGACGCCAACGGCAAGCAACTGCGCTTCGAGATCCTGCTGGTCAACCCCAGCCTGGAACGCATTCTCCAGCCGTATCGCGAGAACCTCGCCAGCATTGGTATCGATGCGAGCTTGCGCACCGTGGACCGCGCCCAGTACAAACAGCGTCTGGACCAGTTCGACTACGACATGATTCTGATGACCCTGCCCCAGACCCTGAGCCCCGGCCTTGAACAATGGCAGTACTTCCACTCCAGCCAGGTGGCAGTCAAGGGCAGCAAGAACTACGCAGGCATTGCCAACCCCGTGGTGGACGCGATGCTCGAGAAACTGCTTGGCGCCAGCGACCGCGACCAGCAGGAAGCCGCTGCACGCGCCCTGGACCGCGTGCTGCTGTGGCAGCACTACAGCATTCCCAACTGGTACCTGAACAAGCACCGACTGGCGTACCGCAACCGCTTCGCTTTCGTCACCACGCCACCCTATACGCTGGGCCTGCGAGCCTGGTGGCAAAAAGACCAGGAGAAAACCCTATGAAAAGCCCCCGCCGCGCCGCGCTCTGCGCCGGCCTGTTGCTGGGACTGCTGGGCAGTGCGCAGGCCGCGCCGCAGCACGCCATCACCCTGTATGACGAGGCGCCGAAGTACCCGGCAAACTTCAAGCACTTCGACTTCGTCAATGCCGATGCACCCAAGGGCGGCACGCTGCGCCTCTCCGACTTCGGCGGCTTCGACAGCCTCAATCCCTTTATCGCCAAGGGCAACTCCGCTCCGCAGATCAACCTGATCTACGACACCCTGACCTTCCACTCCCTCGACGAACCCTTCACCGAATACGGCCTGCTCGCCGAGAAGATCGAGAAGGACCCGGAGCACCGCTTCGTCCGCTACTACCTGCGCCCCGAGGCGAAGTTCCAGGACGGCACACCGGTCACCGCCGAAGACGTCGTGTTCACCTTCGAGACGCTGATGAAGGACGGCGACCCGATGTACCGCAACTATTACGCGGATGTCGACAAGGTGGTGGCCGAGGACAAGCTGCGCGTGCGCTTCGACTTCAAGCACGGCGACAACCGCGAGCTGCCGCTCATCCTCGGCCAGCTGTCGATCCTGCCCAAGCACTGGTGGGCCAGCCGCGACTTCAACAAGACCAACATGGAACCACCACTGGGCAGCGGCCCGTACCGCATCGCCAAGGTCGAGGCGGGCCGTTCGATCCGCTACGAGAAGGTCAAGGACTGGTGGGGAGAGAAACTGCCGGTGAATCGTGGCTTCAACAACTTCGACGCCGTGGTGGTGGAGTCCTACCGCGACCTCACCGTCGCCCTGGAAGCCTTCAAGGCCGGGCAGTTCGACTTCAACGACGAGCGCATCGCGAAAAACTGGGCAACCGCCTACGACTCGCCCGCCGTGCGCGACGGCCGCATCGTCCGCGAGGAGCCGGTGAACGGCAACCCGTGGGGCATGCAGGCGTATGCCTTCAACATCCGCCGCCCGGTGTTCCAGGACCCGCACGTGCGTGAAGCGATCACAAACCTGTTCGACTTCGAGTGGACCAACAAGCAGCTGTTCTTCGGCTCCTATCTGCGCGACGGCAGCTACTTCGAGAACTCCGAGATGGCCGCCAAGGAGCTGCCCGACGCCGAGGAGCTGAAGATTCTCGAGCCGCTGCGCGACAAGCTGCCGCCGGAAGTCTTCACCCGGGTCTACGTGCCGCCCACCAGCGATGGCAGCGGCATCATCCGCGAGCAGAAGCGCAAGGCCTACCAGCTGCTGCTGGATGCCGGCTACAAGATCGAGAACGACAAGATGGTCGGCCCCGACGGCAAGCAGCTGAGCTTCGAGTTCATGCTCGCCCAGGCCGACTTCGAGCGCGTGCTGCTGCCCTTCAAGCGCAACCTCGCGGAGCTGGGCATCGACATGCAGCTGCGCCGCGTCGACGTCTCGCAATACATCAACCGCCTGCGCTCGCGCGACTACGACATGATCGTCAGCAGCTGGCCGCAGTCCAGCTCGCCCGGTAACGAACAGCGTGAGTTCTGGCACTCCAGCAGCGCCGACAAGCCCGGCAGCCGCAACTTCATCGGCCTGCGCGATCCGGGCATCGATGCCCTGGTGGAAGGCCTGATCAACGCCAGCTCCCGCGAAAGCCTGGTGCGCCACGCCCGCGCCCTCGATCGCGCGCTGCTCTGGGGCCACTACGTGGTGCCCAACTGGTACCTGGGCAACTGGCGCATCGCCTACTGGAACCGCATCGCCCACCCGGAAAAACTGCCGCCCTACAGCTACGCGCTGCAGACTTGGTGGCAAGCCCGCGACAAGGCCGTACCGACCAAGACGGATACCAATGCCGCGAGCGAAACGCCGGCAGACGGCGCCGTCGCCCAAGGGACCCACTGATGCTGGCCTACATCCTGCGGCGCCTGCTGCTGATCATCCCCACCCTGTTCGGCATCCTGCTGATCAACTTCATCATCATCCAGGCCGCCCCCGGCGGCCCGGTGGAACAGATGATCGCCAAGCTGGAAGGCTTCGATGCCGCCAGCGGCGGCGCCACCGGGCGCATTTCCGGCGGCGGCGGTGAAGTCGCCTCCGCCGGCACGCACTACCGCGGCGCCCAGGGCCTGGACCCGGAACTGGTGAAGGAAATCGAGCGCATGTACGGCTTCGACAAGCCGGCACCCGAGCGCTTCTGGATCATGCTCAAGAACTACGTGCACCTGGACTTCGGCCAGAGCTTCTTCCGCGATGCCAAGGTCACCGACCTGATCGTCGAGAAACTCCCCGTGTCCATCTCCCTCGGGTTGTGGAGCACGCTGATCATGTACCTGGTGTCGATCCCGCTGGGCATCGCCAAGGCAGTGCGCCACGGCAGCCACTTCGACGTCTGGACCAGCTCGGCGATCATCGTCGGTTACGCCATCCCCGCCTTCCTCTTCGCCATCCTGCTGGTGGTGCTGTTCGCCGGCGGCAGCTACTGGGACTGGTTCCCCTTGCGCGGGCTGACTTCCAACAACTTCGACGAGCTGACCTGGGGCGGCAAGGTCCGCGACTATTTCTGGCACCTCGCGCTGCCCATCACCGCGCTGGTGATCGGCAACTTCGCCACCATCACCCTGCTGACCAAGAACAGTTTCCTCGACGAGATCGGCAAGCAGTACGTGGTCACCGCCCGCGCCAAGGGCCTGACCGAGCGTCGCGTGCTTTACGGCCACGTATTCCGCAACGCCATGCTGCTGATCATCGCCGGCCTGCCTTCGGCCCTGCTGGGCATCTTCTTCACCGGCTCGCTGCTGATCGAGGTGATCTTCTCCCTCGACGGCCTGGGCCTGCTCAGCTTCGAGGCGGCGCTGAACCGCGACTATCCGGTGGTGTTCGGCACGCTGTTCATCTTCACCCTGTTCGGCCTGATCATGAAGCTGGTCAGCGACGTCCTCTATACGTTGGTCGATCCGCGCATCGACTTCGAGAACCGGGAGTAATCCGATGCGCCTGTCTCCCATCAATCAGCGCCGCTGGGCGCGCTTCAAGGCCAACAAGCGCGGCTGGTGGTCACTCTGGCTGTTCCTCACGCTGTTCATCCTGAGCCTGGGCGCCGAGCTGATCGCCAACGACAAGCCACTGGCGATCCGTTACGACGGCGAGTGGTACTTCCCGGTGGCCAAGCGCTACCCGGAAACTGCCTTCGGCGGCGAGTTCCCCATGGAGGCGAACTACAAGAGCCCGTACATGCGTGAGCAGATCGCGCAGAAGAACGGCTGGATTCTCTGGCCGCCGATCGCCTACAGCTACGACACCATCAACTACGACCTGCGAGTACCGGCTCCCTCAGCGCCCAGCGCGGAGAACTGGCTGGGCACCGACGACCAGGCGCGCGACGTCATGGCGCGAGTAATCTACGGCTTCCGCGTGTCGGTGCTGTTCGCCCTGATCCTCACCGTGCTCAGCTCCATCGTCGGCGTCGCCGTGGGCGCGCTGCAAGGCTTCTACGGCGGCTGGATCGACCTGCTCGGCCAGCGCTTCCTCGAAATCTGGTCGGGCCTGCCGGTGCTCTACCTGCTGATCATCCTCGCCAGCTTCGTACAGCCGGGTTTCTGGTGGCTGCTGGGCATCATGCTGCTGTTTTCCTGGATGAGCCTGGTGGACGTGGTGCGCGCCGAGTTCCTCCGTGGCCGCAACCTCGAGTACGTACGCGCCGCCCGCGCCCTGGGCATGCGCAACGGGGCGATCATGTTCCGCCACATCCTGCCCAACGCGATGATCTCCACCCTGACCTTCATGCCCTTCATCCTCACCGGCGCGATCGGCACCCTGACCTCCCTGGACTTCCTCGGCTTCGGCCTGCCCGCCGGCGCGCCGTCGCTGGGCGAGCTGGTTGCCCAGGGCAAGTCCAACCTGCAGGCGCCCTGGCTGGGCATCACCGCCTTCGTGGTGCTGGCCGTGATGCTGAGCCTGCTGGTGTTCATCGGCGAAGCCGCCCGCGATGCCTTCGACCCGAGGAAGTGACATGAGCCAGAACGAGAACCTCATCGAAGTCCGCGACCTCTCCGTCGACTTCCTCTGCGGCGACGAACAGGTCCGCGCGGTGGAACACATCAGCTTCGACATCCGCAAGGGCGAGACCCTCGCGCTGGTAGGCGAAAGCGGCTCCGGCAAGTCAGTCACCGCGCACTCCATCCTGCGCCTGCTGCCCTACCCCACCGCCAGCCATCCCTCCGGCAGCATCCACTACGCCGGCAAGGACCTGCTCAAGCTGCCCGAGCGCAAGTTGCGCGGCATCCGCGGCAACCGCATCGCCATGGTGTTCCAGGAACCCATGACCTCGCTGAACCCGCTGCACACCATCGAGAAGCAGATCGGCGAAGTGCTCGCACTGCACAAGGGCATGAGCGGCAACCAGGCCCGCGCACGCACGCTGGAGCTGCTCGATCTGGTCGGCATTCCCAACCCCGCCAGCCGACTCAAGGCCTACCCGCACGAACTGTCCGGCGGCCAGCGGCAGCGGGTGATGATCGCCATGGCGCTGGCCTGCGAGCCGGAGCTGCTGATCGCCGACGAACCGACCACGGCGCTGGACGTCACGGTACAGCTGAAAATCCTCGACCTGCTGCGCGACCTGCAACAGCGCCTGGGCATGGCGATGCTGCTGATCACCCACGACCTCAACCTCGTCCGGCGCATCGCCCATCGCGTTTGCGTGATGAAACGCGGCTGCATCGTCGAGCAGGCCGATTGCGATACCCTCTTCGCGGCCCCACAGCACCCCTACACGCGCGAATTGCTCGGTGCCGAGCCCAGTGGCACCCCCGCGCAGAACGAGCCTGGAGCGCCGCTGCTGGAGGTCGACGACCTGCGCGTGTGGTTCCCGATCAAGAAAGGCGTCTTCCGCAAGACCGTCGACCACGTCAAGGCGGTCGACGGCATCGACTTCAGCCTGCCACGCGGCCAGACCCTGGGCATTGTCGGCGAAAGCGGCTCGGGCAAGTCGACGCTCGGCCTGGCTATCCTTCGACTGATCAACAGCCAGGGCGGCATCCGTTTCGAGGGCCAGGCCATCGAAGACATGAACCAGGCGGAAGTCAGGCCACTGCGCCGCGAGATGCAGGTAGTCTTCCAGGACCCGTTCGGCAGCCTCAGCCCGCGCATGTCGGTGGGCCAGATCGTGGGTGAAGGTCTGGAGATCCACGGCATGGGCACGCAAGAGGAACGCGAGCAGGCGATCATCGAGGCGCTCAAGGAAGTCGGACTCGACCCGGACACCCGCCACCGCTACCCCCACGAGTTTTCCGGGGGCCAGCGGCAGCGCATCGCCATCGCCCGCGCGTTGGTGCTCAAGCCGGCGCTGATCCTGCTGGACGAACCGACCTCGGCACTGGACCGCACCGTGCAGCGCCAGGTCGTCGAACTGCTGCGCGGACTGCAGGCCAAGTACAACCTGACCTACCTGTTCATCAGCCACGACCTGGCTGTAGTGAAAGCCCTCAGTCACCAGCTGATGGTGATCCGCCACGGCAAGGTGGTCGAACAGGGCATGGCCGAAGACGTCTTTGCCGCGCCACAGCATGCCTACACACAGCAACTACTGGAGGCAGCCTTCATGGTGCCCACGTAAGGCTGAACCAGCTGCAGACAAGGAAGCAATGACATGGGGTTTCTCGCCGGTAAACGCGTACTGATCGTCGGTGTCGCCAGCAAGCTGTCCATCGCCTCCGGCATCGCCGCGGCGATGCACCGCGAAGGCGCCGAGCTCGCCTTCACCTACCAGAACGACAAGCTCAAGGGCCGCGTCGAGGAGTTCGCCGCCGGCTGGGGCTCCAGCGCCGAGCTGTGCTTCCCCTGCGACGTGGCCAGCGATGCAGACATCGAAGCCGTGTTCGCCGCACTGGCAAAGCAGTGGGACGGCCTGGACTGCATCGTCCACTCGGTGGGGTTCGCACCGGGCGAGCAGCTCGACGGCGACTTCACCGAAGTCACCACCCGCGACGGCTTCCGCATCGCCCACGACATCAGCGCCTACAGCTTCGTCGCCCTGGCCAAGGCCGGCCGCGAACTGATGCAGGGCCGCAACGGCTGCCTGCTGACACTCTCCTACCTGGGCGCCGATCGCACGATGCCCAACTACAACGTCATGGGCATGGCCAAGGCCAGCCTGGAAGCCGGCGTGCGCTACCTGGCCGCCAGCCTCGGCCCGGAAGGCACCCGCGTCAACGCCATCTCCGCCGGCCCGATCCGCACCCTGGCAGCGTCAGGCATCAAGAGCTTCCGCAAGATGCTCGCCGCCAACGAGCGCCAGACCCCACTGCGGCGCAACGTCACCATTGATGAGGTCGGCAACGCCGGCGCCTTCCTCTGCTCGGACCTGGCCAGCGGTATCAGCGGCGAAATTCTTTATGTCGATGGCGGCTTCAACACCACGGCGATGGGTCCGCTGAGCGACGATTGAGGCTTTCAACCGGGCAAAGAAAAAGGCCGCATCAGCGGCCTTTTTCTTTCTACTGAAAACCAGGACCGCTTGCGCGGCCCCTGTTTTTTACTTCTTGGCGTCGTCGAACTTCTCGATCTTCGCCTGATCCTGCAGGTAGCGACGGAACGCAGCGAAATCGTCCTGGCCGCTACGCGAGGCAAGGAAGCGCTGGTACATCGCTTTCTCTTCTTCGGTCGGCTTGGCGGTAGGCTCGTTCACACCGCTGAGCTTGACCAGCACGAAGTCGCCGTTCTGCAGTGCGACGCCACCCAGGCTGGGCTTGCCGGCACCTTCCGGACGAGCCATGCGGAACACGCTCTGCAGCACCACCGGGTCGACACCTTCCTGACCACGGGCTGCCGCTTCCACGACTTTCCAGTCCTGACCTTCCTGAGCCTGGGTCAGCGGGATCTTGCCGTCGCGCAGACCAGCCAGCAGCGCTTCGCCACGAGCCTTAGCATCGGTGGCGGCGTGCTCGACCTGCAGACGCTTGAGGATATCGGCACTCACCTGTTCCAGGGTTTCCTTCTCAGGCTTGTGGTGCTCCTTCACGCGCAACACGACCACGGTATCCGGGTCGAGTTCGATGGCGCCGCTATTGGCGCCCTCTTCCAGCACTTCAGCGCTGAAAGCGGTCTGGATGACCTGGCGGTTGGCAGTCACGCCCTCACCACCTTCCTTGCCGAACGGCTTGCTGGTCTGCACCTTCAGACCCAGGTCCTGAGCCGGCTGGCCCAGATCGGAGGCTTCATAGGCGGAGCTTTCCAGCTGCTTGGTCGCATCGACGAAGCGCTGCTCGACCAGTTGGGTCTTGGCTTCGTGCTCCAGCTTGGCCTTGAGGCTGTCGAAGGTCGGAACCTCCGGTGCTTCGACGCCTAGCAGCTTGATCAGGTGCCAGCCGTAGGAGGTCTTCACCGGGGCAGAGACTTCGCCCTTCTTCAGTGCATACAGCGACTCTTCGAAGGCCGGGTCATACACGCCACGACCGGCGAAGCCCAGGTCACCACCGTTGGCGGCGGAACCGGTGTCGTTGGACAGCTCCTTGGCCAGCTTGGCGAAGTCTTCACCCTTGTCCAGGCGTGCTTTGATCTCGTCGATCTTGGCCTTGGCCTGCTGGTCGTTCTGCTTGTCGTTCACCTCGATCAGGATATGCGCGGCGTCGCGCTGCTCGGCCAGACCGGCGATCTCCTTCTGATAGAGGGCATCGAGGTCTTCCTTCTTCACCTCCACCTGGTCGAAGAAGGCGGACTTCTTCAGCTCGACATAATCGATGGTGACCTGCTCGGGCGTCATGAACTCGGAGCTATGAGCGTCGTAGTACGCCTTGATCTCGCTTTCCTCGACCTTGCTCTTGGCCGGGTCGGCCTTGAGGGTCAGGGTGGCGAAGTCGCGGGTCTGCTTCTCCAGGAGAGCGAAGGCATTCAGCTCGTCATCGGTGACGAAGCCGGTACCGGCGATACCGGCGCGCAGCTGACCGATGAGCATTTCCTCGCCGAACATGCGACGGAACTGCATTCGGTCATAGCCCATCTGGCGAATGACCTGGTCGAAACGCTCGGCGCTGAACTTGCCGTCCACCTGGAACTCAGGGGTCGACAGGATCAGTTGATCCAGCGCCTGCTGGGAGAAGGCGAACTTGTCGTTCTGGGCAGCCTGCAGGATCAGCTTGCGCTCGATGAGCGACTTCAGCGCGGAGTCCTTGAGCAGCTTGTCGTCGAGCATGGACGAATCGAAGTCCTTGCCCAGACGCTGCATCAGCTGGCGACGCTGCATGTCCGCAGCCTGCTGCAGTTCCGGCAGACTAATGTCATCACCGTTGACCTGAGCAGCGACGTTCTCGTGATGGGTTGCGCGAATGATCTGATCGAACCCGGTCAAAGCCATGAGGACAACGATCACGCCCAGGATGGTCTTGGTGATCCAGCCTTGGGAATTGTCCCTGATGTTTTGCAGCATGCGGCCCCCGACGCGGCCACGGCCCACCGTCAATGGCGGCGCGGCGTGGAAAAAAGCGGATATAAGAAAGGCGCATCCGAGGATGCGCCTTCTCGTAACTGGTGGAGCTTGCGGGCATTTAGCCCGTGACCCCTGATGATTCCAACCGACCTACGCCAGCCGGGTCATCGCTCCGTGACCGGGCCCAACCGAAGTTGAACCGATCCAGGTCAAGTCCAAAAAGACGCTTAGTTGACAGCGTCCTTGAGGGCTTTACCGGCCTTGAAGCCCGGGATCTTAGCAGCAGCGATCTTGATCGGCTTGCCGGTTTGCGGGTTGCGACCGGTGCGAGCAGCGCGCTCTTTGACAGCGAAGGTGCCGAAGCCTACCAGTACGACGGAGTCACCAGCCTTCAGGGCGCCAGTTACAGACTCGATCACCGCGTCCAGAGCGCGACCGGCAACAGCTTTCGGGATATCAGCAGATGCGGCGATAGCATCGATCAGTTCCGACTTGTTCACTCTAAGTCCCCTTATTTCTGTTGAGTATGTTTCTATGTGTTAGGTGTAAGCAAAAGCAGGTGCTGGTTTGCCAACTGACAAAGCAAGTGCCGCTTTATAACAAGGGCTCAAAAACAGTGTCAAGAAAGCCCCCCAACTAATGCGTGCTGATTCGCTCCTTGGAATCAGACTCGCGCTTCTCATCCTTTGCAACCATCTCGGGAGCCGCATCGGGCAAGGGCTCCGGGGCGTATTGCAGCGCAATTTGCAGGACTTCGTCAATCCATTTAACCGGTTTAATAACGAGATCGGCCTTAATATTATCCGGAATCTCCCTAAGGTCTCGTACGTTTTCCTCGGGAATGATGACTGTCTTGATTCCACCCCGGTGCGCGGCCAGAAGTTTTTCCTTCAGACCGCCAATGGCCAGCACCTGACCCCGAAGGGTGATTTCGCCGGTCATGGCAACGTCCGCACGGACCGGGATCTGAGTGATCGCCGAAACCAGTGCGGTGCACATGCCGATGCCCGCGCTAGGGCCGTCCTTCGGCGTCGCACCTTCCGGCACGTGGATGTGGATATCGTGTTTCTCGTGGAAGTCTGGTGCGATGCCCAGGCTCTTCGAACGACTACGAACAACAGTCAGCGCAGCGGTGATGGATTCCGCCATGACGTCGCCCAGCGAGCCGGTCTTGGTCAGTGCGCCCTTGCCGGGAACCATGGCCGATTCGATGGTCAGTAATTCGCCGCCCACCTGGGTCCAGGCGAGGCCGGTGACTTGGCCAATCTGGTCCTGCTGCTCGGCCAGGCCGTAGCGGAACTTGCGCACACCCAAATAGTTTTCCAGCGAATCCGGAGTCACTACGGCTTCGATGCGCTTGGCCTTACCCCCATCCTTGACCGCCTTGCGGCATACTTTGGCGATCTGGCGCTCAAGGCTGCGCACACCGGCTTCGCGGGTGTAATAGCGAATGATGTCACGGGTAGCCGCTTCTTCGAAGACAACCTCGCCCTTCTTGAGACCATTGGCCGCAGTCTGTTTCGGTACAAGATATTTCGCGGCGATGTTGATCTTCTCGTCTTCGGTGTAACCCGGCAGGCGGATGACTTCCATGCGGTCCAGCAGCGCTGCCGGAATGTTCATGGAGTTCGCCGTGCAGAGGAACATCACATCGGAGAGGTCGTAATCGACTTCGAGGTAGTGGTCGTTGAAGTTATGGTTCTGCTCAGGATCGAGCACTTCCAGCAGCGCCGACGCGGGGTCCCCGCGCATGTCGCTGCCCATCTTGTCGATTTCGTCGAGCAGGAACAGCGGGTTGCGTACGCCCACCTTGGTCATTTTCTGAATCAGACGACCGGGCATGGAACCGATGTAGGTACGACGGTGACCGCGAATCTCGGCCTCGTCGCGAACACCGCCCAGGGCCATGCGCACGAACTTGCGGTTGGTCGCACGGGCAATGGACTCGGCCAGCGAGGTCTTGCCCACGCCGGGCGGGCCAACCAGGCAGAGCACCGGCCCCTTGAGCTTCTTCACGCGCTTCTGGACAGCGAGGTACTCAAGGATGCGCTCCTTGACCTCTTCCAGGCCATAGTGGTCAGCGTCAAGGATGTCCTCGGCCTTGTCCAGGTCGTGACGCACCTTGCTCTCGGCCTTCCAAGGCACATTCACCAGCCAGTCGATGTAGGAACGTACCACGGTCGCCTCGGCGGACATCGGCGACATCTGCTTGAGCTTGTTCAACTCGGCAGTGGCCTTGGCCATGGCTTCCTTGGTCAGGCCGGCGGCGTCGATGCGCTTCTTCAACTCCTCGACTTCGTTGTGGCCTTCGTCGATGTCACCCAGTTCTTTCTGGATGGCCTTCATCTGCTCGTTGAGGTAGTACTCGCGCTGGCTGCGCTCCATCTGCTTCTTCACGCGGCCACGGATGCGCTTCTCGACCTGCAGCAGGTCGATTTCGGCATCCAGCATGGCCAGCACGTGCTCGACGCGGGCCGAAAGCTCGGTGATTTCGAGGATTTCCTGCTTCTGCTCGATCTTCAGCGCCATATGGGCAGCCATGGTGTCCACCAAGCGGCCAGGCTCGTCGATGCTGTTGAGCGAGGACAGGACTTCCGCCGGGACCTTCTTGCCCAGCTGCACATATTGCTCGAACTGGCTGAGCAGGCTGCGGGTGAAGACTTCGGATTCGCGCTCGCCGACGGTCGCCTCGTCAATGATCGAAACCTCCGCACGGCAATAGGCTTCCTCGTCGATAAAGCGCTCTACCTGGCCGCGCTGCTCGCCCTCGACCAATACCTTGACGGTGCCATCGGGTAGCTTTAGCAGCTGCAGAACGGTGGCGACGGTACCCATGCGGTACAGCCCATCGGCGCCCGGATCATCGTCGGCCGGATTCTTCTGCGCCAGCAACAGGATTTGCTTGTCGCTGGTCATGGCGGCCTCGAGGGCCTCGATTGATTTCTCTCGCCCCACGAAAAGCGGGATGACCATGTGCGGATACACCACTACGTCACGCAGGGGGAGCAGGGGCAACTCGACGAGTGTTTTCATGATATTCGGCTCTACAGCGGCACTTGGCCAAAACTATGGGATTGGACCCTTCGGCCTAAGATGGGGTTAGGGCTAGGAAAAAACAAGCGCGGTAGATGGGAAGAAAAAAGGGGCCCTAGGGCCCCTTCTGGTTTCAGGCGTCAGGTGCAGCCTTGGCCGGCTGCTCGCTGTTCTCGTAGATCAGCAGCGGCTGGGAGGAGCCCTCGATGACACTCTCGTCGATCACCACCTTGCTGACGTCGTTCTGCGAGGGGATCTCGTACATGGTGTCGAGCAGGATGCCTTCGAGGATCGAACGCAAGCCACGGGCGCCGGTCTTGCGCTCCAGCGCGCGACGGGCAACGGCCTTGAGTGCGTCCGGGCGGAACTCAAGGTCCACACCTTCCATTTCGAAGAGCTTGGCGTACTGCTTGGTCAACGCGTTCTTCGGCTCGGTCAGAATCTGCATCAGCGCAGCTTCGTCCAGCTCTTCGAGCGTCGCGATGATCGGCAAACGACCGACAAACTCCGGAATCAGGCCAAACTTCACCAGATCTTCCGGCTCGACTTCGCGAAGCGCATCCCCCACCTTTTTACCCGCTTCCTGGCTGCGAACCTCGGCGTTGAATCCGATGCCGCCTTTGGTAGAACGGTTCTGGATGACCTTTTCCAAGCCAGCGAACGCGCCACCGCAGATAAACAGGATGTTACGGGTGTCGACCTGCAGGAACTCCTGCTGCGGGTGCTTGCGGCCGCCCTGGGGCGGCACGGAAGCCACGGTACCTTCGATCAGCTTCAGCAGAGCCTGCTGAACGCCTTCGCCGGACACGTCGCGGGTGATCGACGGGTTGTCGGACTTGCGCGAGATCTTGTCGATTTCGTCGATGTAGACGATACCCATCTGGGCCTTCTCGACATCGTAGTCGCACTTCTGCAGAAGCTTCTGGATGATGTTCTCGACGTCCTCGCCCACGTAGCCAGCCTCGGTGAGGGTGGTGGCATCGGCGATGGTGAAGGGAACATTAAGCAGACGGGCCAATGTCTCGGCAAGCAGGGTCTTGCCCGAGCCGGTCGGCCCGATCAGCAGGATGTTGCTCTTGCCTAGCTCGACATCGTCCTTGCGCTCACGCTGATTCAGGCGCTTGTAGTGGTTATAAACCGCTACTGCCAGGGTTTTCTTGGCACGTTCCTGGCCGATCACGTACTGATCGAGGATGGTGCGGATCTCTTTCGGCGCCGGTAGCTTATGCGCACTGCTCTCCGCCTGTGCTTCCTGCACCTCCTCACGGATGATGTCATTGCACAGGTCGACGCACTCGTCGCAGATAAAGACCGAGGGGCCGGCAATCAACTTGCGCACTTCGTGCTGGCTCTTGCCGCAGAAGGAGCAATACAGCAGCTTGCCGTTGTCCTCGCCGTTGCGGGTGTCAGTCATTCGATCGTTCCAATCGGGGATATACGTGAAGGACAAGATGAAGGCATTCGCAGGCATTTTCAAGCCCGCGAGCGGCCGGATTACCGGCCGCGGCAGTGCGGAGAGACTCAGCTGGCAGCAGGACGCTGGGTGAAGAGCTGATCGATCAGACCGTACTTGACGGCTTCCTCGCCACTCATGAAGCGGTCACGGTCGGTATCGCGTGCAATAACGTCCAGCGGCTGGCCGGTGTGGTGTGCCAGCACCTGGTTCAGACGCTCCTTGATGAAGAGGATTTCCTTGGCGTGGATCTCAATGTCCGAAGCCTGTCCCTGGAAGCCGCCCAACGGCTGGTGGATCATCATGCGCGAATGCGGCAGGCAGTAGCGCTTGCCAGCGGCGCCGCCAGCCAGCAGCAGTGCACCCATGCTGCACGCCTGCCCCACACAGATGGTGGATACGTCGGGCTTGATGAACTGCATGGTGTCGTAGATCGACATACCAGCGGTCACGGAACCACCCGGCGAGTTGATGTAGAGATGGATGTCCTTGTCCGGGTTCTCGGCTTCGAGGAATAGCAATTGGGCAACCACGAGGTTGGCCATGTAGTCCTCAACCTGGCCGACCAGAAAGATGATCCGCTCCTTCAGCAGGCGCGAATAGATGTCGTAGGAACGCTCACCGCGGGCGGACTGCTCCACCACCATCGGCACCAGACCACCAGCGGCCTGAATGTTCGGAACTTGCGGCATATAAGGATTATGCATGTCCGACGATCACTCCCTAATAAAAATTCATGTCTCTATAGACGCACAAGCCAGCCCGAAGGCTGGCTTGTGACAATCGAACGAAGCGTTGGATCAGGCCGCTTGCGGAGCTTCTGCAGGCTTGACCGCTTCTTCGTAGGATACCTGCTTGTCGGTCACATTGGCCTTCTGCAGGACAGTATCTACAACTTGCTCTTCCAGTACAACCGAACGAACTTCGTTCAGCTGCTGGTCGTTCTTGTAGTACCAGGAAACAACTTGTTCCGGCTCCTGATAAGCGGAAGCCATCTCTTCGATCATTTCGCGAACGCGGGCTTCGTCAGCCTTCAGCTCGTGCTGCTTGACCAGCTCGGCGACGATCAGGCCCAGCACGACGCGGCGCTTGGCCTGCTCTTCGAACAGCTCGGCCGGCAGTTGGTCGGGCTTGATGTTGCCACCGAACTGCTGGACAGCCTGGACGCGCAGACGATTGACTTCGTTGCCGATCAGGGCTTTCGGAACTTCGATCGGGTTGGTCTCGACCAGACCTTCCATCACCTGGTTCTTCACCTTGGACTTGATGGCCTGACGCAGCTCACGCTCCATGTTTTTGCGAACTTCGGTGCGGAAGCCTTCCAGAGTGCTTTCCTTCACGCCGAACAGAGCGAAGAACTCTTCGTTCAGTTCCGGCAGCTTCGGCTCGGCGACGCTGTTGACGGTAGCAGTGAACTCGGCGGCTTTGCCGGCCAGATCCAGGTTCTGGTAGTCCTCGGGGAAGGTCACATTCAGAACACGCTCTTCACCGGCCTTGGCGCCAACCAGACCTTCTTCGAAGCCCGGAATCATGCGGCCGGAGCCCAGCACCAGCAGGGTGCCCTTGGCGGAACCGCCAGCGAAGGCCTCGCCGTCGATCTTGCCAACGAAATCGATGTTTACCTGATCGTCGTTCTGAGCGGCACGGTCAACAGCTTCGAAGCGGGTATTCTGCTTGCGCAGGATTTCCAGCATGTTGTCGAGATCAGCGTCAGCCACGTCAGCCTGCAGGCGCTCGACCTTGATGCCGTCGAAACCGGCAACCTGGAACTCGGGGAAGACTTCGAAGGTAGCGATGTACTCGAGGCCCTTCTCTTTCTCGAACACTTTCGGCTCGACGGAGGGAGCACCGGCCGGGTTCAGCTTCTGCTCGACCACGGCTTCGTAGAAGGTTTCCTGGATCAGGTCACCGAGGGCTTCCTGACGAGCGGCGGCTTCGTAGCGCTGACGGATCACGCTCATCGGCACCTTGCCGGGACGGAAGCCAGGAACCTTGGCGCGACGAGCGGTCTGCTGCAGACGCTTGCTGACTTCGGTCTCGATGCGCTCGGCCGGCACGCCAACGGTCATGCGGCGCTCAAGAGCGGAGGTGCTTTCAACGGAAACTTGCATGGATATTCCTCGTGGCACAGACGTAAGCCGGTCCTTCCGGCTCCCAGAATCAAGGGCAAGCATTCTAGTAGCTAGAAATGCAGAAGTCACCCCGAGCGGAAGCTGCGGAAATTCACGGATGCGAGAGCTTATGGAAAGAAGATGGTGCGGACGGAGAGACTCGAACTCTCACAGCTTGCGCCACCGGAACCTAAATCCGGCGTGTCTACCAATTTCACCACGTCCGCAGGGTACCGCAGAAACGAAAACGCCAGGCTCTGGGCCTGGCGCTTCGGAATATGGGGTGGACGATGGGAATCGAACCCACGACACCAGGAGCCACAATCCTGTGCTCTACCAACTGAGCTACGCCCACCATATTACACTTGCTTGTACCGAACGCCACTTGGCGCACCCGGCAGGACTCGAACCTGCGACCATCCGCTTAGAAGGCGGATGCTCTATCCAGCTGAGCTACGGGCGCTTTAGTGGCGGCAACCCTTGCTAAGCAGACTCAGTGGAAACCACCGAATCGGTTGGCACTGCCTCTTTCGTGTTTCAGGCTGTGCTCGGCAAGCGGGGCGCATGTTATCGATGAGACCATACCCCGTCAACAACTTTTTTAAAAAAAATTCAAAGAGATAAAGGAGTTACGCCAAATCAGGGGCTCCCGCCTTTGCCTTATGGAGGCAGCATGCGAAAATGCGCGCCTTCTTTTCACCCGCCTTAATGGTTATCCCCCCGACATGACTGCAAAACTGATCGACGGCAAAGCGATCGCCGCCAGCCTCCGCCAGCAGATTGGCCAACGCGTCAATGAGCGCCGCCAGCAAGGACTGCGCATCCCCGGCCTGGCTGTGATCCTGGTCGGCAGCGACCCCGCCTCTCAGGTCTATGTCGCGCACAAGCGCAAGGACTGTGAAGAGGTCGGCTTCCTCTCCCAGGCGTACGACCTCCCCGCCAGCACCACCCAGGAAGAGCTGCTGGCGCTGATCGACCGCCTGAACGCCGATCCGGCCATTGACGGCATCCTCGTCCAACTGCCCCTCCCCGCCCACCTCGATGCATCCCAACTACTGGAGCGCATCAGCCCGGACAAGGACGTGGACGGCTTTCATCCCTTCAACGTCGGCCGCCTGGCTCAGCGCATCCCGTTGCTGCGCCCCTGTACGCCTAAGGGCATCATGACCCTACTGCAGAGCACCGGTGTCGACCTGTACGGCCTGGACGCGGTCGTAGTAGGCGCTTCCAACATCGTCGGCCGACCGATGGCACTGGAGCTGCTGCTGGCCGGCTGCACCGTCACCGTCACTCACCGCTTCACCCGTGATCTGGCCGAACACGTCGGTCGCGCCGACCTGGTCGTGGTTGCCGCTGGCAAACCAGGCCTGGTGAAGGGCGAATGGATCAAGGAAGGCGCCATCGTCATCGACGTGGGCATCAATCGCCAGGAAGACGGCAAGCTGGTGGGCGACGTGGAGTACGACGTGGCTGCCGAGCGCGCCAGCTGGATCACCCCGGTTCCGGGCGGCGTCGGCCCGATGACTCGCGCCTGCCTGCTTGAAAACACCCTGTACGCCGCAGAGCACCTGCACAGCTGACAGGTTTTCGACGAGCAAGAAAAAGGCCGCTGATCAGCGGCCTTTTTCATTCCCGGGAAGCTATTACTCAGCAAGACGCCAGGTAGTGCCGCCCTTGCCGTCTTCCAGCACCACGCCCAGAGCGGTCAGCTCTTCACGAATGCGATCGGACTCGGCCCAGTTCTTTGACGCGCGGGCATCCAGGCGAGCCTGGATCAGCGCCTCGACCTGCGCCGCATCGACCTTGCCAGCTGCGCCAGCCTGGAGAAACTCGTCGGCATCCAGCTGCAGAACACCCAGCAGAGCACCCAGCTCGCGCACGCGCGCCGCCAATGCAGCCGCTGCCGCCGGATCGCTTTCGCGCAAGCGGTTGACCTCGCGGACCATCTCGAACAGCACAGCAACCGCTTCCGGCGTACCGAAGTCGTCGTCCATAGCGGCACCGAAGCGCTCGACGAACTCCTCGCCACCCGCGGCAGCCGCCTGCGGCAGGCCACGCAGCGCGGTGTAGAAACGCTCCAGCGCGCCCTTGGCTTCCTTCAGGTTGTCTTCGGAATAGTTGATCGGGCTACGGTAGTGGCTGGACACCAGTAGGAAGCGCACGACTTCCGGGTGGTACTTCTCCAGCACCTCGCGGATGGTGAAGAAGTTACCCAGGGACTTGGACATCTTCTCGCCATCCACGCGCACCGCGCCGGCGTGCATCCAACTGGCCGCATAGAGCTTGCCAGTGGCCGCCTCGCTCTGGGCGATCTCGTTCTCGTGGTGCGGAAACACCAGGTCCGGGCCGCCGCCGTGGATATCGAACGTCTCGCCCAGGCAGCAGGTGGACATCACCGAGCACTCGATGTGCCAGCCCGGACGCCCGGCCCCCCAGGGCGACTCCCAGCTCGGTTCGCCGGGCTTGGCGCCCTTCCAGAGCACGAAGTCCAGCGGGTCTTCCTTGGATTCGTCGACCTCGATCCGCGCACCGATGCGCAGGTCCTCGATCTTCTTGCGCGACAGCTTGCCGTAGCCGGCGAACTTGCCGACCCGGTAGTAGACGTCGCCATTGCCCGGCGCGTAGGCGTAACCCTTGTCGATCAGCGTCTGGATCATCTCGTGCATGCCGGCGATATGGCCGGTGGCGCGCGGCTCGATGTCCGGACGCAGGACCGACAGGCGCGCCTCGTCTTCATGCATCGCGGCGATCATACGAGCAGTCAGGTCTTCAAACGATTCACCGTTCTCCTGGGCCCGACGGATGATCTTGTCGTCGATGTCGGTGATGTTGCGCACATAGGTCAGGTCATAGCCGCGATGGCGCAGCCAACGGGCGATGACGTCGAACGCCACCATCACGCGGGCATGACCGATGTGGCAGAAGTCGTACACGGTCATGCCGCACACGTACATGCGCACCTGGTTGCCCACCAGCGGCTTGAAGCGGTCCTTGGTCTTGGACAGCGTGCTGTAGATCTGCAAGTCAGCCATCCGTTACTGCCCCCAGGAATCGCGCAGGGTCACGGTGCGGTTGAAGACCAGGGCATCAGCCTTGGAGTCCTTGGCATCCACGCAGAAGTAGCCCTCGCGCTCGAACTGGAAGCGGTCCTCGGCCGTGGCGCTGGCCAGCGACGGCTCGGCGCGGCAACCCTTGAGCACCACCAGGGAGTCCGGGTTGATGTTGTCGAGGAAGCTTCCGCCCTCTTCCGACTTCTCCGGATTGGCGGAGCGGAACAGGCGGTCGTATAGGCGCACTTCGCACTCGACGCTCTCGGCAGCCGGCACCCAGTGAATCACGCCCTTGACCTTGCGGCCCTCGGGGTTCTTGCCCAGGGTGTTCTCGTCGTAGCTGCAGCGCAATTCGACGATGTTGCCGGCGGCATCCTTGATGGCCTCGTCGGCGCGGATCACGTAGCTGCCGCGCAGGCGTACCTCACCACCCGGGATCAGGCGCTTGTAGCCGGCCGGCGGGACTTCCTCGAAGTCACTGGCATCGATGTAGATCTCGCGACTGAACGGCAGCACGCGAACACCCATGTCCTGCTTCGGATGGCGCGGCAGCTCGAGGTTCTCGACCTGGCCTTCGGGGTAGTTGGTGATGACCACTTTCAGCGGCTTGAGCACGCACATGGCGCGGCCGGCGTTGGCATCCAGATCGTCACGAATGGCGAACTCCAGCATGCCGATGTCCACCACGCCACCGGCGCGGTTCACGCCGATCATGTCGCAGAAGGTACGGATCGACGCCGGCGTATAGCCGCGGCGGCGGTAGCCGGACAGGGTCGACATGCGCGGGTCGTCCCAGCCATGCACGTGGTTTTCATCGACCAGTTGCTTGAGCTTACGCTTGCTGGTGATGGTGTAGTTGAGGTTCAGGCGCGCGAATTCGTACTGGCGCGGCTGGGCCGGGACCGGCAGGTTGGCCAGGAACCACTCGTACAGCGGGCGGTGATCCTCGAACTCCAGGGTGCAGATGGAGTGGGTGATGCCCTCGATGGCGTCCGACTGACCGTGGGTAAAGTCGTAGCTGGGGTAAATGCACCACTTGTCGCCAGTCTGGTGGTGATGGGCGTGGCGAATGCGGTAGAGGATCGGGTCGCGCAGGTTGATGTTCGGCGAGGCCATGTCGATCTTCGCGCGCAGCGAGCGGGCGCCGTCCGGGAACTCGCCGGCTTTCATGCGGGCGAACAGGTCCAGGTTCTCTTCCACCGAGCGCTCGCGGAACGGGCTGTTCTTGCCCGGCTCGGTGAGCGAGCCACGGTAGGCACGCATTTCCTCAGCGTTCAGATCACAGACGAACGCCTTGCCGGCCTTGATCAGGTCTACCGCCCAATCATGCAACTGATCGAAATAGTTGGACGCATAGCGCACCTGGCCGGCCCAGTCGAAGCCCAGCCATTTCACATCGGCCTCGATGGCATCGATGTACTCCTGGTCTTCCTTCGCCGGGTTGGTGTCGTCGAAGCGCAGGTGGCAGTCACCGCCGAACTCCTTGGCCAGGCCGAAGTTCAGACAGATGGACTTGGCGTGACCGATATGCAGGTAGCCGTTGGGCTCCGGCGGGAAGCGGGTGACGATTTTCTGGTGCTTGCCACTTTCCAGGTCGGCCGCAACGATCGGGCGCAGGAAGTTGGCGGCAACAGTGGCTTCTTTCGTATCGGCGGTAGGCTTGCTCATGGTGTCCTTGATCATGCTGGTGTTCGGCCAGGGTAGGCCAGCCAAACCAAAGCGCTTATCATAGCCGAAGCTGTCAACCCCCTGACAGGCCTTCGATTTTTTCAAAGAGCGGAATTCCCTGATGCCTACCACCGTCAAACTGCAGACCAACTTCGGCGACATCACCCTTGAACTCTTCGACGACAAGGCGCCGGAAACCGTGGCCAACTTCAAGGAGTACGTGAAGGCCGGCCACTACGACAACACCGTTTTCCACCGCGTGATCAACAACTTCATGATCCAGGGCGGCGGTTTTGAGCCGGGCATGAAGCAGAAGTCCACCCGCAAGTCGATCAAGAACGAAGCCAACAACGGCGTCGGCAACAAGATCGGCACCGTCGCCATGGCCCGCACCATGGAGCCGCACTCGGCCAGCGCGCAGTTCTTCATCAACGTCGCCGACAACGATTTCCTCAACCACAGCGCGCCGACCGTACAGGGCTGGGGCTACTGCGTGTTTGGTGAAGTAAAGGACGGCATGGACGTGGTCAACAAGATCAAGACTGTCGCCACCACCATGCGCTCCGGCCACCAGGACGTACCGGCCGACGACGTGATCATCGAGAAAGCAGAAGTCATCGGCGAGTGAGTTGATGAGCGTCCTGTTCATCTCGGACCTGCATCTCGAAGCAGAACGCCCGGATATCACCCGGGCGTTCTTGCATTTCCTCTCCACCCGAGCCCGCAGGGCGCAGGCGCTGTATATCCTCGGCGACTTTTTCGAAGCCTGGATCGGCGACGACGGCATGGACGAGTTCCAGCACTCCATCGCCCGCGCCCTGCGCGAGCTGTCCGACAGCGGCACGCGCATCTTCCTGATGCACGGCAACCGCGACTTCCTGATTGGCCAGGCCTTCTGCCGGGAAGCCGGCTGCACCCTGCTGCGCGACCCGAGCCTGATCGACCTGGGCGGCGAGAAAATCCTGCTGATGCATGGCGACAGCCTGTGCACCCTCGACGCGGCCTACATGAAGCTGCGCCGCTGGCTGCGCAATCCGCTCTCACTGTTCATCCTGCGCAACCTGCCACTGGCTACCCGCCACAAGCTGGCGCGCAAGCTGCGCAAGGAAAGCCGCACGCAGACCCGCATGAAGGCCAGCGAGATTGTCGACGTCACCCCGGCGGAAGTGGAGAAGATCATGCGCGACAAAGGCGTACGCATTCTGATCCACGGCCACACCCACCGCCCCGCCGTCCACGAACTGGAAATCGACGGCCGCCCCGCGCGACGCATCGTCCTCGGCGACTGGGACAGCCAAGGCTGGGCCCTGGAGGCTGACGAGCAGGGCCTGCAGCAGGCACCGTTCCCGCTGTGACGCTCCGGGCCACCGCAATGGTGGCCTTTTGGCGTTAACCCAGCCGCACTGTCAGACATTTCTCCTTGACCGGCACCGACCGCCTTGCGCAGCATTCGCGGTTTGCTCACTCAAGGAAGAAACATGTTCAGCAAGGGAAACCTCATCAAGTTCGGCGCCCTGCCCCTGGCACTGGTCGCCGCCGCCTTCATCCTGTTCAACGGCGTCTTCTTCTATAACGAAGCCGGCTTCATGACCCACGTGCGGACCATCTTCGGCGACGAGAAGATCGTCGACGACGTGGGCTACTCCACCAAGTGGTTCGGCCGCGCCACCACCTGGAAGAAGGCCATCAGCGTGCAGTCCGTGCTGATCATGGATGAGAACGACAACAACCCGGATAACGATGGGCTGGGTGCCACCATCGAAGCCTTCCCCATCGTCTTCCTCGGCAACGTAGACGCCAAGGTCGAATCCTCGGCGCGCTTCCGCCTCCCCGGCGGCGACCAGTTCCTGAAGATGGCCCAGGAATACCGCAACCCGGACAACTTCATCCGTACCGCGCTGGTCCCGGCGATCAAGGAAACCCTGCAGGCTACCGCCTCGCTGATGACCGCCGACGACTACTATGCCGGCGCCCGCAGCGAATTCGCCGCGGAGTTCGAGAACCAGCTCAACGACGGCCTGTACCTGATCAAGCGCAAGGAGGTCCGTGGCCCGCGTGGTGCCGTACCGCACCAGACCGCCATCCTCCAGGCCGGCACCGAACAGGGCAGCTTCGGCGACAACAACGCCAGCCAGTTCGTCACCGAGAAAGTCACTGATGCCAAGGGCATCCCGGTCCGCAAGCAACAGCAGTTCCGCAAGTTCGGCGTGGAAGTGGTGGAAGCACGCATCACCAACGTCGACCCGAATCCGCAGTACAAGCAGCGCATGGTCAAGGTCCAGCAGGCGCTGGCCGAGCTGGCCGTCGCTCGTCAGAACCGCCTGAAGGAAGAGGAAGAGAAGCTGCTGGTTACCGCCCGCG
The DNA here is from genome assembly GCF_014852585.1 of Pseudomonas sp. PDM18. Lineage (GTDB taxonomy): Bacteria > Pseudomonadota > Gammaproteobacteria > Pseudomonadales > Pseudomonadaceae > Pseudomonas. Next base: position 143,865 of record NZ_JACVBX010000009.1, read on the forward strand.
GCGAGAAGGAAGTGGAAGCCAAGCGCCAGGAAACCCTGCGCGACCAGATCGAGCGCACCACCCAGGCGGAAACCGAGAAGCAGCTGGCGGTGATCAACGCTGAGCGCGAGAGGCAGCGCGCCGAGATCGAGAAGCAAACTGCTGAGTTGCTGCGAGACAAGGCTGCCGTGACGGCGCAAGCCACCAAGATCACCGCCGACGCCGATGCCTACGCCCGCGAAGCGGTGATCAAGGCGGACGGCGCGCTGCAGCCCAAGCTGGACGCGCTGATTGCCATCAACAAGGTCTGGGCCGAAGCTGCCGCCCAGGCGCCCGTCCCCAGCGTGATGATGGCCGGCGGACAGAACAGTGCCAGCAGTCGCCAGGATGAAATCGGCCAGCTGATGGGCGTCCTGGCGACCAAGGCCGCGCGCGATCTGGCGCTGGATCTGAAGGTGAAGGACTGAGTCGCTCCTACGAAGAGCCGAAATAAAAAAAAGCGCCCAGTCGGGCGCTTTCTTATTTCGGCAGAAAGATCAGGCTGCCAGCTCGACCGGCACACCGCTGTGGAAACGGAACTCGCTGTCCGGCGACTGGATCAGGCCAGCCTCCACTTCGCGGATCTCCGCCACACGGCGGTCGATGTCGGCCTCATCGCCATAGCGGCGCGCCAGGCTCAGGTAGCCCTGGAAGTGCCGCGCCTCAGATTTCAGCAGCGAGCCGTAGAACTTCGCCAGGTCGGCGTCCAGGTGATCCACCAGCGCGGCGAAACGCTCGCAGCTGCGGCATTCGATGAAAGCGCCAACGATCAGGGTATCCACCAGCCTCTGCGGTTCGTGGTTGCGCACCACGGTACGCAGGCTGGAGGCGTAGCGGCCGGCGGAGATCGGCCGCAGGGGGATGCCGCGCTTCTTCAGGATCGCCAGCACCTGCTCGTGGTGACGCAGCTCCTCGCGCGCCAGGCGCGACATGAAGTTCACCAGCTCCTCATGGGCGCTGTACTTGGCGATCAGGGCAAGGGCCGTGCTGGCGGCCTTGAACTCGTTGTTCTTGTGGTCGATCAGCATCACCGCCTGATCCCGCAGCGCGGCTTCCACCCACGCATCCGGCGTGGCACAACCGAGGAATTCCCTGATTTCAGACAGCATTTTCAAAACTCCGAGCTCGCGACCCACCGGCTGGCCGGTGTCATAAAGGCGGAGCATTATACGAATGCCACCGCGCGGAACCAGCTTCCGGCGTTGATATGCCTCAACGTCATGAACGAGATATCCCGACTACAGTTGTTCCACATAAACAACGCGCACGAAGGGAGACGATCATGCAAGCCATCCGTAGCATCCTCGTAGTCGTAGACCCGGACCAGCCGGAAGGTCTCGCGCTGAAACGGGCCCGCCTGATCGCCAGCGTGACCCAGTCGCACCTGCACCTGCTGGCCTGCGAGCGGCGCGCCGACTACAGCGTCAAGCTCGAGGAAGTCGCCGAGGTGCTGCGCCAGGAGGGCTTCAGCGCCTCCAGCCGCCAGGCTTGGAAGGACAACCTGCACCAGACCATCATCGCCGAGCAGCAGGCCGAAGGCTGCGGGCTGGTGATCAAGCAGCACAGCCCGGACAACCCGCTGAAGAAAGCCCTGCTCACCCCGGACGACTGGAAGCTGCTGCGCTTCTGCCCCGCCCCGGTACTGCTGGTGAAGACCAGCCTGCCCTGGGCCGGGCGCAACATCCTCGCCGCCGTGGATGTGGGCAACAATGACGTCGAGCACCGCACCCTGCATGCGGGGATCGTCAGCCACGCCTACGACATCGCCGGCCTCGCCCACGGCCAGCTGCACGTCATCAGCGCGCACCCCTCGCCCATGCTCTCGGCCGCCGACCCGACCTTCCAGCTCAGCGAGACCATCGAGGCCAAGTACCGCGAGGCGTGCAAGGCGTTCCAGGCCGAATACGGCGTCGACGATCAGCACCTGCATATCGAGGAAGGCCCGGCGGACGTACTGATTCCCCGCGCAGCGCATAATCTCGACGCAGCGGTCACAGTAATCGGCAGCGTGGCGCGCACCGGATTATCTGGCGCGCTGATCGGCAACACCGCCGAAGTGGTGCTGGATTCGCTGGAGAGCGACATCCTGGTCCTCAAGCCGGACGACATCATTGCCCACCTGGAGGAACTGGTCGCCAAGCCGTGATCCAGCGCCGCGACGAAAAAAGCCGCCCTCGGGCGGCTTCTTTTTTATCGCAACGTGAAGCTCAGAGCCGCGCTTCCAGCCCGTCAGCCAGGAAGCTCGGCGCGATGTACCGCTCGTAATGCGCCTCGGAGAGGATGAAGAACTCCTTGTCGATGGCGTCGCGCAGATCCGGCAACGGCCATTCGCGGAACTCCGGCAGCAGCGCCAAGCCGTAGGCCTCCACCTGGTTGATCATCCGCGAACCCCGGGCAATCAGCTGGTAGGCCCAGCAATAGGGCGACTGCTCGGGCACGAAGCGGATCTGCCGCTGCTCCAGCTGGCTCCGCAGCAGGGACGCATCGAAGACTTCCAGCTTGGCCATCATCACCTGCGTCAGCAGGATCTCGAGACGGCTCAGGACCGCCCGCTTCTCTTCGTCGCCATAGCGGTTCCAGTTCACCACTTCGTGGTGGAAGCGCTTGCAGCCACGGCAGACCAGGTCGCCATAGACCGTCGAGCAGAGCCCGACACAGGGGGTTTTGATGCGTTGCGAAGACATGGCTGAGCAGATAGCTGGCAAAGCGGGCATGTTAGCCCTTTGTCTAGGCAAGATCACCCTTTGGCGCCACGCAATTCGGCTTACCAAGCCCCATTAATTCCATTAGAATGGCTGCGCCTTTTTGGCGTCATTGTCCGAAAGAAGCTGTTTTCAAAGCGTCACGAAGCACAGATTCCGGCAGCCGCGCGGTCTGGGCGCCTCCCTCAAGCGCCCAGACCCATCAGTCCCAGGCCACCCGGCGTAAAACTTTGAAAACAGCTTCTGCCCGGAGATCGCCGGTGCCGTCGTAGGTCAGTGGATTACCGTCCACCATGCCTGACGAATGGATCGGAGGGGTCTCCTGGATACGCGTCCTCCGGGACCACTGATGAGGGAAATACTGTGCTTGAAGCCTATCGCAAACACGTAGAAGAGCGTGCCGCCCAGGGCGTCGTGCCCCAGCCGCTGAACGCCGAACAGACCGCTGGTCTGGTCGAACTCCTGAAGAACCCGCCGGCCGGCGAAGAAGAATTTCTCCTCGACCTGATCACCAACCGCGTACCGCCGGGCGTGGACGAAGCTGCCTACGTCAAGGCCGGTTTCCTGTCCGCCGTCGCCAAGGGTGAGGCCACTTCCCCGCTGATTTCCAAGACCCGCGCCCTCGAGCTGCTGGGTACCATGCAGGGCGGCTACAACATCGCCACCATGGTGGAGCTGCTGGACAACGCCGAGCTGGCCGAAGTCGCCGCCGCGCAACTGAAGCACACCCTGCTGATGTTCGACGCCTTCCACGACGTCGCCGAGCGCGCCAAGAAAGGCAACGCCGCCGCCAAGGCCGTGCTGCAATCCTGGGCCGAAGGCGAGTGGTTCAAGGCCCGTCCGGCCGTCGCCGAGAAGCTGACCCTGACCGTGTTCAAGGTCCCCGGCGAAACCAACACCGACGACCTGTCCCCCGCTCCGGACGCCTGGTCGCGCCCTGACATCCCGCTGCACGCCCTGGCCATGCTGAAGATGGCTCGCGACGGCATCGAGCCGGTCCAGCCGGGCTCCGTCGGCCCGCTGAAGCAGATCGAAGCCGTCAAGGCCAAAGGCTTCCCGGTTGCCTACGTCGGCGACGTGGTCGGCACCGGTTCGTCCCGTAAATCCGCCACCAACTCGGTGCTGTGGTTCTTCGGCGACGACATCCCCTACGTTCCGAACAAGCGCGCTGGCGGCTTCTGCTTCGGCACCAAGATCGCCCCGATCTTCTACAACACCATGGAAGACGCCGGCGCCCTGCCGATCGAATTCGACTGCACCAACCTGGCCATGGGCGACGTCATCGACGTGTACCCGTACGAAGGCAAGGTCGTGCGTCATGACAGCGGCGAAGTGGTCACCACCTTCGAGCTGAAGACCCCGGTTCTGCTGGACGAAGTCCGCGCCGGCGGCCGTATCCCGCTGATCGTTGGCCGTGGCCTGACCGAGAAGGCCCGCGCCGAGCTGGGTCTGCCTGCGTCCGACCTGTTCAAGAAGCCGGAAGCGCCGGCCGACAGCGGCAAGGGCTTCACCCTCGCCCAGAAGATGGTTGGCCGCGCCTGCGGTCTGGCCGAAGGCCAGGGCGTACGTCCGGGCACCTACTGCGAACCGAAGATGACCACCGTCGGTTCCCAGGACACCACCGGCCCGATGACCCGCGACGAGCTGAAAGACCTGGCTTGCCTGGGCTTCTCCGCCGACCTGGTGATGCAGTCCTTCTGCCACACCGCTGCTTACCCGAAGCCGATCGACGTCAAGACCCACCACACCCTGCCGGACTTCATCATGACCCGCGGCGGTGTTTCCCTGCGTCCGGGCGACGGCATCATCCACAGCTGGCTGAACCGCATGCTGCTGCCTGACACTGTCGGCACCGGCGGCGACTCGCACACCCGCTTCCCGATCGGCATCAGCTTCCCGGCCGGTTCCGGCCTGGTCGCCTTCGCCGCTGCCACCGGCGTCATGCCGCTGGACATGCCGGAATCGGTTCTGGTGCGCTTCAAGGGCAAGCTGCAACCGGGCATCACCCTGCGTGACCTGGTCCATGCGATCCCGTACTACGCCATCCAGGCTGGCCTGCTGACCGTTGAGAAGAAGGGCAAGAAGAACATCTTCTCCGGCCGCATCCTCGAGATCGAAGGTCTGAACGACCTGACCGTCGAGCAAGCTTTCGAGCTGTCCGACGCCTCCGCCGAGCGTTCGGCTGCCGGTTGCACCATCAAGCTGCCGGAAGAGGCCATCGCCGAGTACCTGAAGTCCAACATCACCCTGCTGCGCTGGATGATCGGCGAAGGCTACGGCGACGCCCGTACCCTGGAGCGCCGCGCGCAAGCGATGGAAGCCTGGCTGGCCAACCCGCAACTGCTGGAAGCCGACAAGGACGCCGAGTACGCAGCGGTCATCGAGATCGACCTGGCCGACGTCAAGGAGCCGGTACTCTGCGCTCCGAACGACCCGGACGACGCCCGTCTGCTGTCCAGCGTCGAAGGCCGCAAGATCGATGAAGTCTTCATCGGCTCCTGCATGACCAACATCGGTCACTTCCGCGCTGCCGGCAAACTGCTGGACAAGGTCAAGGGTGGCATTCCGACCCGTCTGTGGCTGGCTCCGCCGACCAAGATGGACGCCCACCAGCTGACCGAAGAAGGCTACTACGGCATCTACGGCAAGGCCGGCGCGCGCATGGAAATGCCGGGCTGCTCGCTGTGCATGGGTAACCAGGCTCGCGTACAGACCGGTTCCACCGTGGTCTCCACTTCGACCCGTAACTTCCCGAACCGTCTGGGCGACGCCACCGACGTGTTCCTGGCATCCGCCGAGCTGGCCGCTGTTGCTTCGATCATCGGCAAGCTGCCGACCGTCGAGGAGTACATGGCCTATGCGAAGGACATCGACAGCATGTCTGCCGATATCTACCGCTACCTGAGCTTCGACCAGATCGCCGAGTTCCGCGAAGCTGCAGCCAACGCGAAGATCCCGGCCGTCCAGGTCTGAGATTCCTAGCGTGATGAAAAGCCCCGCCTCGTGCGGGGCTTTTCTTTTCCAGGACCCGGAATAGAGCGCTCACGCCCTCTCCTAACGATGGGCCTAATACTTATTGACCGGTTGCGCCACGGGCTACCGGGTCTAAGGTGGACGACAGGCTCCTGCCGATATCCGTGCTCAGGTGCCCTTGTGGAACCCTCCAGAGGTGCGCTCCCTTCCTCTGCGCCCCGCCTCCATGGCGGGGCTTCTTTTTTTTCCGCACTGCCACTGGCACAGCACTTGCTCGACTCCTGCTACCTGCGGCCCAACGATGGACCGCCCCCGACAATGGCGTCGCGGCTACCTTCCTTTGACGGCAGGCAGCGCGGCGCTTTTTTGTATGGATCACGTGCTCAGAGGTGGAGATGATCGACAGCACCAGCCCATTGCCCGACAGCCTGGCCTGGGTGGCCGGCTCCGATGCCCCGGAGAAGACTGCGCTCAACCTGGGCTTCATGGCCCTGACTGACTCCGCCTCTCTGGTGGTAGCTGCTACCCAGGGCTTCGGCCAGCCCTACGGCCTGACACTCAACCTGCAGCGGCAAAACTCCTGGGCCGCCCTGCGCGATCGGCTGCTCAGCGGCGAACTGGACGCCGCGCAAAGCCTCTACGGGCTCATCTACGACCTACAACTTGGCCTGGGCGGCGCCCCAGCTACCGACATGGCCGTGCTCATGGGCCTGTGCCAGAATGGCCAGTCGATCAACCTCTCCGCCCCCTTGATGCGCGATGGCGTGACCTCTGCCGAGGCACTGCAAAGCCACGTGCGCCAGAATGGTGCGCAACTCACCCTGGCGCACACCTTTCCCACCGGCACCCATGCGATGTGGCTCTACTACTGGCTGGCCAGCCACGGCATCCATCCCCTGCATGACGTGCGCAGCCTGGTGGTGCCGCCGGCACAGATGGTCGAGCACCTGAAAGCAGGGCGCATCGACGGCTTCTGCGCCGGCGGTCCCTGGGGCGCACTGGCGGTGGACGAAGGGATGGGCTTCACCCTCGCCACCAGCCAGCAGATCTGGCCGGACCACCCGGAGAAGGTCCTGGGCACCACCCGCGCCTTCGTCGAGGAATATCCCAATACCGCCCGCGCACTGATCATGAGCCTGCTCGATGCCAGCCGCTTCATCGAAGCCAACGCCGACAACCTGCGCAGCGCTGCCCAACTGATCAGCAGCGAAGACTACGTCGACGCCCCGCTCGCCAGCATCGAGCCGCGCCTGCTCGGCCGCTACCAGGACGGGCTCGGCCATGCCTGGCAGGACGCGCATTCGTTGCGCTTCTTCAGTGGTGGTCACGCGACCTTTCCCTGGCTCTCTGACGGACTGTGGTTCATGACCCAGTTCCGCCGCTGGGGCCTGTTGCGCGAAGACGTCGATTACCTGGGCATCGTCCGCCAGGTCCAGCAACTCGACCTCTACCGAGAAGCCGCCAGCGCCATCGGCGTCAGCGTGCCGGATACCCCGATGCGCGCCTCGACCCTGATCGACGGCCGGCTCTGGGACGGCAGCGACCCGGCCGCTTACGCCCGCAGCTTCGAGCTGAATGCCCTGGCGGAGCGAGGTTGAGCATGCTGCGCGTCCTGCTGATCAACGACACCCCGAAGAAGGTCGGGCGCCTCAAGGCCGCCCTGATGGAAAGCGGCTTCGAGGTCATCGACGAATCCGGCCTCACGGTTGACCTGGCGCAGCGCGTGGAAGCGCTGCAACCCGACGTGATCCTGATCGACACCGAATCCCCCGGCCGCGACGTGCTGGAGCAGGTGGTACTGGTCAGCCGCGACCAGCCGCGCCCCATCGTCATGTTCACAGACGAGCACGACCCACAGGTGATGCGCCAGGCGATCCGCTCCGGGGTCAGCGCCTACATCGTCGAGGGTATCCAGGCCGAGCGCCTGCAGCCGATCCTCGATGTCGCCATGGCCCGCTTCGAGAGCGACCAGGCCTTGCGCGCGCAACTGCAGGCCCGTGAGCAGCAACTGGCCGAGCGCAAGCGCATCGAGTTGGCCAAGGGGCTGCTGATGAAGATGAAAGGCTGCACCGAGGAAGAGGCCTACACCCTGATGCGCCGCCAGGCCATGGGCCGCCAGCAGAAGCTGGCGCAGGTGGCGGAACAGATCATCGCGATGCACGAGATGCTCGGCCCCTGAGGCTGCCAGCAGGGGCCGGCCATCTGCCAGCGGCGGCACGGCGCGATCATTTCGCCAGTCGCCGAGCTGGCCCCCGCCCCGCCCGCAACGCCCTATTCTGCGGCCGCCCGGTCTTCTGGCCGGGCCCCAGGAGCGTCATCGGCAGGGTTCGATGGCGCATCGAAGTGGCCGCCGCCGGCTAGGCACCTCGGCGCCCACCCGACCTCGCCGCCTGCGCGGCTCAGCAAGGGCAAGCCCATGATCGACCTCTCCACCTGGAACCTCAGCGTTCCCACCGACCCTCGCCCCACCGAAGTCACCACCGAGCAGATTGCCCGCGGCTACCAGAGCCGCTACTTCCAGCGCGGCGGCAGCCAGGTGGTGTTCTGGGTGCCCGTCACCGGCTCGCACACCTCCGACAGCGTCTACCCGCGCAGCGAGCTGCGCGAGACCCTGTCCAACGGCGAGGTCTCCAACTGGTATTACACCCAGGGCGACAACGAGCTGCGCGTGACCATGAGCGTTCAGCAGGTGCCCTCGAAGAACAAGATCATCATCGGCCAGATCCACAGCCGCTCGCCCTATACCGGCGACGGCGAGCCGCTGGTCAAGCTGCAGTACCACTACCTGCCCACCCTGGAGAGCGGACGACTGGAAGCACTGGTGCGCAACCACCCCGACGACAGCGCCAGCATCAACGTCCCGCTGATCGACAACATAGCCCTGGACCAGACCTTCAACTACAGCCTGCGCGTCACCTCGGTGGGCAACCTGGCGATTCGCGTGGAAACCTCCGACGGCCGGGCCAACTACTACCGCAAGATCCTCAGCACTACCTGGTCCAAGCAACTGCTCTACTTCAAGGCCGGGGCCTACATCAACGACAACTACGGCGACAACAGCGAGGGCGCGCGGGTGACCGTCTTCCACCTGAACTCGGCGCACCGCTGATTCGCCATTCACTGGCCTGATGAGGCGCGGGGCGCGCGGACTGCGCGTAGAATGCGCAGCACATCCGCACCACCCGTTGCCTTGTCACCGAGACCGCCATGGCCCGCCTGAAACTGGAATTCCCCGAAGAACTCTTCATCTACGAAACCAAGCTCACCGTCCGCGTCACCGACATCAATGGCGCCAACCACCTGGGCAACGACTCGATGATCTCGATGATCTCCGAGGCCCGTGCGCGCTTCCTGTTCGACTACGGCATCCGCGAGACCGGCATCATCGTCACCGATCTCGCCACCACCTATCGCGCCGAGGCCCACGCCCGCGACCAGCTGCTGTTCGAGGTCGGCGTGATGGACTTCAACAAGTACGGCGGCGACATCATCTTCCGCATCACCCGCCCAGCCGACGACACCCTGGTGGCCATGGCCAAGTCGGGCTTCGTGTTCTTCGACTACAAGATCGGCAAGGTCGTACCGATCCCCGAGGCCTTCCGCGACACCTTCCCCAACGTTAACTGGATCGCCTGACGCTCCAGTAGAGGGCACGCCGCGGCACGGCGCGCCCTTCGATGGATCATCCATGATCCGACCTCACTATCCATCCCCTTGATCCAACTGGGATTTTTCATCCTGGCCCGCGCCTTGCTCTACACAAGGCGATGGTAATCAACGGCGATTACCCGACTTCGACAAAGGCGTCGCATCCACACCCGCGCAGTGCGGTGGGTGGAGCGACGCCTTTTTCGTTTGCCCCGGCGCAGGGGCTCAGGATCCTCTCGAACCCGGCGGCTGCCACGCGGCGCATGACCGGGCTCCTCTACCGTTGCTGACGAGGTGTTCGATGAACACGAGTTTCTGGAAAGCCGGCCATGCGCCGACCCTGTTTGCCGCCTTCCTGTATTTCGACCTGAGCTTCATGGTCTGGTACGTCCTCGGCCCGCTCGCGGTGCAGATCGCCACCGACCTGCAACTGACCACCCAGCAGCGCGCGCTGATGGTCGCCACGCCGATCCTCTCCGGCGCCATCCTGCGCTTCCTCATGGGTCTGCTGGCCGATCGCTGGTCGCCCAAGGCCGCCGGCATCCTCGGCCAAGTGATCGTCATCAGCGCGCTGTTCGGCGCCTGGCGGCTGGGTATCCACAGCCTGGAGCAGGCGATGATCCTCGGCGTGCTGCTGGGCATGGCTGGCGCCTCGTTCGCCGTGGCGTTGCCGCTGGCCTCGCAGTGGTACCCGCCGCAGCACCAGGGCAAGGCCATGGGCATCGCCGGCGCCGGCAACTCCGGCACCGTGCTCACCGCGCTGTTCGCCCCGGCTATCGCCGCCGCGTTCGGCTGGCAGAATGTCTTCGGCTTCGCGCTGATCCCGCTGCTGGCCACCCTGGTGGTGTTCGCCCTGCTCGCCCGCAACGCCCCGGAGCGCCCGCCAGTCAAGTCACTGGCGGATTACCTGAAGGCCCTGGGCGACCGCGACAGCTGGTGGTTCATGTTCTTCTACAGCGTGACCTTCGGCGGCTTCCTGGGCCTCGCCAGCACCCTGCCCGGCTACTTCCACGACCAGTACGGCCTCGACCCGGTGAAAGCCGGCTACTACACCGCCGCCTGCGTCTTCGCCGGCAGCCTGATGCGTCCGCTGGGCGGCGCCCTGGCCGACCGCATCGGCGGTATCCGCAGCCTGCTGGTGATGTACACCGTCGCCTCGATCTGCATCGCCGCCGTGGGCTTCCACCTGCCCAGCGCGGTGGCAGCACTGAGCCTCTTCGTGGTCGCCATGCTCAGCCTCGGCGCGGGCAACGGCGCGGTGTTCCAGCTGGTGCCGCAGCGCTTCCGCCAGACCATCGGCGTGATGACCGGCCTCATCGGCATGGCCGGCGGCATTGGGGGCTTCTGCCTGACGGCGGGTCTGGGCGCAATCAAGCAGGCCACCGGCGACTACCAGATCGGCCTCTGGCTGTTCGCCAGCCTCGGCGTACTGGCCTGGTTCGGCCTGCACGCGGTGAAAGCCCGCTGGCGCACCACCTGGGGTAGCGCGGCCGTTACCGCGGCGCGAGTCTGAACGATGCGCCTTTGTAGGAGTGAGCTTGCTCGCGAACCGCTTGACACCGAAGTCGCCTGGAAATCAGTTCGCGAGCAACAACGATGGCGTCCCCCTCGCTCCTACAGGTGGTGGCGATGACCTTGCAGTTATCCTTTGCCCAGGCCAGCGCCACCGGCCCGCGCGACGAGAACCAGGATGCCCTGCGGGTGGTCACCCCGCCCGCCGGGCTGGCTGCCAGCAAGGGACACCTGTTCGCCATCGCCGACGGCGTCAGCCATTGCGCCGACGGCGGCCTGGCCGCGCGCCTGAGCCTGCAGGCGCTGGCCGCCGACTATTACGCCACCCCCGAGACCTGGGCCGTCGCCCAGGCACTCGACCGCCTGCTGATCTCGCAGAACCGCTGGCTGCAGGCCAACGGCGGCGGCCAGCCGCTGCTTACCACCCTCACCGCGCTGGTCCTACGGGGCCGGCGCTTCACCTTCGCCCATGTCGGCGACTGCCGCCTGTACCGCTGGCAAGCCGGGCAACTGGATTGCCTGACCCAGGACCATGTCTGGGAACAGCCCGGCATGCAGCACGTGCTCAAGCGCGCGCTGGGCCTCGACCAGCACCTGGTGGTGGACTACTGCGACGGCGAGCTGGAGGCCGGGCAAAGCTTCCTGCTGGTTAGCGACGGTATCTGGGCCGCGCTGGGCGACAGCGCCATCCAGCGCCTGCTGGAGGACGCACAGAGCCTGCAGGCCTGCGCCGACGCCTTGGTCAGCGCCGCCCACCTGGCCGGCAGCCAGGACAACGCCAGCGCCCTGCTCCTGCAGGTGGACGAACTGCCGCCCGCGAGCCTCGGCGACGCCCTCGCCCAACTCGACCACTGGCCCGCGCCGCCCGCACTGCGGGACGACCAGGAGTTCGAAGGCTGGCAGGTGGAGGGACGACTGGCGCAGTCGCGCCAATCGCTGATCTACCGCGTGCGCGACCGGCAGAACCGTCCCTGGCTGCTCAAGACCCTGCCGCCGGCACTGCGCGACTCCGCGGAAGCCGCCCAGGCGCTGCTGCTGGAGGAGTGGTTCCTGCGCCGCGTGCAGGGCCGCTACTTCCCCGAACTGCACAGCCTGCCGCAACGGCAGCACCTGTACTACGTGATGCGCGAGCATCCGGGGCAGACCCTGGACGAGCACCTGAAGCTCGACGGCCCGCTGAACCTGCCCGACTGGCTCGACCTCGCCCAGCGCCTGCTGCGCGGCCTGGGCCAACTGCACCGGCGTAACATCCTGCACCGCGACATCAAGCCGGAAAACCTGCACTGGGCCGACGACGGCGAGCTGCGCCTGCTGGACTTCGGCCTGGCCTACTGCCCCGGCTTGTCCCAGGAAGACCCGCACGACCTGCCCGGCACCCCGAGCTACCTCGCACCGGAATCCTTTCAGGGCGCGGCGCCGGAGGCCCGCCAAGACCTCTATGCGGCCGGCGTCACGCTCTACCGACTGCTCTGCGGGCACTACCCCTACGGCGAGATCGAAGCCTTCCAGCATCCGCGCTTTGGCACGGCCACCCCGGCCAGCCGCTATCGCCCGGACGTACCGGCCTGGCTCGACGACTGGCTGGCGAAACTGATCGCCGCCCAGCCGCAGCAGCGCTTCGAAACCGCCGAGGAATGCCTGCTTGCCCTGGAGCAAGGCGAACGGCAGGCCCCGGCGCGTCCGCGTCCTCTGCTGGAACGCGAGCCGCTGCGGGTCTGGCGCGGCGTCGCACTGGCCTCGCTGGCGATCAACCTGGGGCTGCTGTTCTGGCTGCTACACGGGGGCTGAAGTCGCACCAGTTCGGTTCGCAGCGCATCACCTCAGTGCAACAGTCAAAGCCGGAATGCCGAAGGAAGCCTCCCAAAGCCGCGAAAGCCAGGCACTGAGTAAGTTGGCACAACCCCTGCAATAACCGTTTCAACAATCTACAAAAGCGCGTCCCTCAACGAAGAGGCTCGCACTTCCCGATCGATCGGGACTTGGACAAAGGCGTCCTCGCTGGGTAACCGGCGGGACGCCTTTTTTGTTTTCCGCGATTGCGTGACGGAGCCCTGACATGAAAAAGCTCAAGCTCGTACTGATCGGCAACGGCATGGCCGGTGTGCGGACCCTGGAAGAACTGCTGAAGATCGCACCTGACCTCTACGACATCACCGTGTTCGGCGCCGAGCCCCACCCCAACTACAACCGCATCCTGCTCTCCCCCGTACTGGCCGGCGAGCAGGCCTTCGAGGACATCGTCCTCAATGACCTCAACTGGTACAGCGAGAACGGCATCCGCCTGCTGCTCAACCGCAAGGTCACCCGCATCGACCGTCATCGCCGCAAGGTCTATGCCGAAGACGGCACCGAGGCCGAGTACGATCGACTGCTGATTGCCACCGGCTCCAATCCCTTCATCCTGCCGGTGCCGGGCAGCCGCCTGCAGAGCGTGATCGGCTACCGCGATATCGCCGACACCCAGACCATGATCGACACCGCCGGCACCCACAGCCACGCGGTGGTCATCGGCGGCGGCCTGCTCGGCCTGGAAGCGGCCAACGGCCTCAAGCAGCGCGGCATGGACGTCACCGTGGTGCACCTCTCTGACTGGCTGCTGGAGCGCCAACTGGACCGCACCGCCGGCAAGCTGTTGCAGGAAGCGCTGGAATCGCGCGGCATCCAGTTCCGCCTGAACACCCACACAGAAGAATTGATCGACGACGGCAGCGGCCGCGTCTGCGCCATCCGCTTCAAGGACGGCGAAACGATCGCCGCCGACCTGGTGGTGATGGCTGCCGGCATCCGCCCCAACACCGAACTGGCGGAGAAGACCGGCCTGCCCTGCAACCGCGGCATCCTGGTCAACGACACCCTGCAGACCTATGACCCGCGCATCTACGCCCTGGGCGAATGCGCCAGCCACCGCGGCATCGCCTATGGCCTGGTGGCCCCGCTGTTCGAGCAGGCCAAGGTCTGCGCCAACCACCTGGCCATGCTCGGCTTCGCCCGCTACCAGGGCTCGGTGACCTCCACCAAGCTCAAGGTCACCGGCATCGACCTGTTCTCCGCCGGCCAGTTCATGGGCGGCGAAGGCACCGAGACCATCACCCTCTCCGATCCCATCGGCGGCGTGTACAAGAAGCTGGTGATCAAGGACGACGTGCTGGTCGGTGCCTGCCTCTACGGCGAAACCGCCGATGGCGGCTGGTACTTCCGGCAGATCCGCGAGAACCACAACGTCGGCGAAATCCGCGACCACCTGATGTTCGGCGAGAGCAGCATCGGCGACGTCGGCCACCAGGGCCAGAACAGTGCGGCGAACATGCCTGACACTGCCGAAGTCTGCGGCTGCAACGGCGTGTGCAAGGGCACCATCGTCAAGGCGATCCAGGAGAACGGCCTGTTCAGCGTCGACGAGGTGAAGAAGCACACCAAGGCCGCCAGCTCCTGCGGCTCCTGCGCCGGGCTTGTCGAGCAGATCCTGATCAGCACCGTGGGCGGCGCGGCGGATGTGAAGCCCAAGAGCGAAAAAGCCATCTGCGGCTGCAGCGACCTCAACCACGGCCAGGTGCGCCAGGCGATCCGCGACCATCACCTGATCACCCTGAGCGGCGCCATGCGCTTCATGGACTGGCGCACCCCGGACGGCTGCGCCACCTGCCGCCCGGCGCTGAACTATTACCTGATCTCCACCTGGCCGGGCGAAGCCAAGGATGACCCGCAGTCGCGCCTGATCAACGAGCGCGCCCACGCCAACATCCAGAAGGACGGGACTTACTCGGTGGTCCCGCGCATGTGGGGTGGCGTCACCAACGCCGCCGAACTGCGGCGCATCGCCGACGTCGCCGACAAGTACCAGGTACCTATGGTCAAGGTCACCGGCGGCCAGCGCATCGACCTGCTGGGGATCAGGAAGGACGACCTGCCGGCGATCTGGAAGGAACTGGACATGCCCTCCGGCCACGCCTACGGCAAGTCCATCCGCACCGTGAAGACCTGCGTCGGCAGCGAGTTCTGCCGCTTCGGCACGCAGAACTCGACCCAGCTGGGCATCGACCTCGAGCACGACCTGTTCAACATGTGGTCGCCGCACAAGGTCAAGCTGGCGGTCTCCGGCTGCCCGCGCAACTGCGCCGAGGCCGGCATCAAGGACATCGGCATCATCGGCGTGGATTCGGGCTGGGAGCTGTACATCGGCGGCAACGGCGGGATCAAGACCGAGGTGGCGGAGTTCTTCGTCAAGCTCAAGACCTCCGACGAGGTCCGCGAGTACAGCGGCGCCTTCCTCCAGCTCTACCGCGAGGAAGCCTTCTACCTCGAACGCACCGTGCACTACCTGCAGCGGGTCGGCATGGAGCGCATCAGGAAGGCCGTGCTGGAAGACGCGGAAAACCGCAAGGCGCTCAATGCCCGCCTGCAGTTCTCCCTGTCGCTGGAGCAGGACCCGTGGCAGGAGCGCATCGCCCAGCAGCCGCTGAAGAAGGAATTCGAACGGATTCCTCTCAAGCAGCTGGAACCCGCCTGAGTGCCCGCCGGGCCCCGCCACCGGGGCCCCTACCCGATTGCCGGAGACACCCCATGAACTGGTTAGACATCTGCGCCCTGGACGACATCAACCCGCTGGGCTCGCGCGTCATCGCCGGCCCCAAGGGCGACATCGCGATCTTCCGCACCTCCGATGACGAGGTCTTCGCCCTCGACGACCGCTGCCCGCACAAGGGCGGACCGCTGTCCCAGGGCCTGATCTACGGCAAGCGCGTGGCCTGCCCGCTGCACAACTGGCAGATCGAACTGGAAAGCGGCGAGGCCGTGGCGCCCGACCAGGGCTGCGCCCATCGCCACGAGGTGAAGATCGAGGATGGCCGCGTGCTGTTGGCCCTGCGCGACAACCTGGCCCACTGCGCCTGACCCCAGTATTTGATTCAGAGCGAGGCCGCGCCATGACTCCGAACCTTAGCACCACCGCCTCCACCTGCTGCTACTGCGGCGTGGGTTGCGGTGTACTGATCGAGCACGACGACGAGCGCATCCTCGGCGTTCAGGGCGACCCGCAGCATCCGGCCAACTTCGGCCGCTTGTGCAGCAAGGGCTCGACCCTGCACCTCACCGGCGATGCGGATGCCCGCGCGCAGTTCCCGGAGCTGCGCCTGGGCAAGGGCCTGTCGCGCGCCCGCACCGACTGGAACACCGCGCTGGAGCATGCTGCCGGCGTCTTCGCCCAAACCATCCGCGAGCACGGCCCGGACAGCGTGGCCTTCTACGTCTCCGGCCAGTTGCTGACCGAGGACTACTACGCCTTCAACAAACTGGCCCGCGCCCTGGTCGGCACCAACAACATCGACAGCAACTCGCGCCTGTGCATGTCCTCGGCAGTGGTCGGCTACAAGCGCAGCCTGGGCGCGGACGCCCAACCCTGCAGCTACGAGGACATCGAGTTGGCCGACTGCGTGATGATCGCCGGCAGCAACATGGCCTACGCCCACCCGGTGCTGTTCCGCCGCCTGGAAGAGGCCCGCGCACGTCGCCCACAGATGAAGCTGATCGTCATCGACCCGCGCGTCACCGACACTGCCGAGCAAGCCGACCTGCACCTGGCGATCCTGCCCGGCACCGACGTGGCGCTGTTCCACGGCATCCTGCATATCCTGCTCTGGGAAGGCTGGATCGACCGCGCCTTCATCGATGCCCACACCGACGGCCTGGATGAACTCAAAGCCCTAGTGCGCGACTACGGGCCCTTGGCCGTGGCGGAAATCTGCGGCATCGCCGTCGATGACCTGCAGCGCGCAGCCCAGTGGATCGGCCAGTCGCCTTCCTTCCTCTCGCTCTGGTGCATGGGGCTGAACCAGTCCACCACCGGCAGCGCGAAGAACAGCGCGCTGATCAACCTGCACCTGGCCACCGGGCAGATCGGCCGCCCCGGCGCCGGCCCCTTCTCCCTCACGGGCCAGCCCAACGCCATGGGCGGGCGCGAGACCGGCAGCCTATCCAACCTGCTGCCCGGCCACCGCGAGGCGGCCAACGCCGAACACCGTGCCGAAGTGGCGGCTTACTGGGGTGTCGAACAACTGCCGGAGAACCCCGGCCTGAGCGCCATCGAACTCTTCGACGCCGTACGCGACGGGCGCATCAAGGCCCTGTGGATCGCCTGCACCAACCCGGCTCAATCACTGCCGGACCAGACCCGCGTGCGCGAAGCCCTGGCCGCCTGCCCCCTCGTCATTGTCCAGGAAGCCTTCATCACCAGCGAGACCTGCCCTTACGCCGACCTGCTGCTGCCGGCCGCCAGCTGGGGCGAGAAGGAAGGCACGGTGACCAACTCCGAACGCCGCATCAGCCACGTGCGCCAGGCCATCCCGGCCATCGGCGAAGCACGGGCGGACTGGAACATCGTCTGCGACTTCGCCCGCCGCCTGGAGCATCGCCTGCGTCCCGGCAAACCCAGCCTGTTCGACTTCGACTCGCCGTCCGCACTGTTCGACGAATACAAACTGCTGACCCGTGAGCACGACCTCGACCTTTCCGGCATCGACTACGCGCTGCTGGACAGTCGCGGACCGCAGCAATGGCCGTTCCGCCCCGGCGCAACGTGCGGCACCGAGCGCCTGTACGGCGACGGCCAGTTTCCCACCGCCAATGGCCGCGCCCGGTTGATCGCCGAGCCCTACCGCGCGCCGAAAGAGCAGCGTGACGCGCGCTATCCGCTGATCCTCAACACCGGCCGCCTGCGTGACCAGTGGCACGGCATGACCCGCACCGGCACCGCGCCGCAACTGTTCGGCCACGTGGAAGAAGCCGTGCTCGGCCTGCACCCGGATGAACTGCGCCGCCGGCGCCTGCGCGACGGCCAACTGGTGCGCCTGCACAGCCGCCGGGGCGAACTGGTGCTGCCGGTGCAGGCTGACGACCGCCTGCGCCCCGGCCAGGCCTTCCTGCCGATGCACTGGGGCGACCGCTTCCTCAAGGGCCTGGGCATCAACGTGCTCACCCTGCCTGCGGTGGACCCGCTGTCCCGCCAACCCGAGTTGAAACACGCCACGGTCGAGGTCAGCCGCATCGAGCTGCCCTGGCAGTTCTTCGCGCTGGTGGAAGGTGAGGTGCAGAAGCGCTTCGACGCCCTGCGCCCGCTGTTCGAAGACCTGCGCTACGCCAGCTTCAGCCCTACCGGCCGTGAACGCCCGGCACTGGTGATCCGTGCCGCACACCACGAAGCCCCCAGTGCGGAGTGGCTGGCCCGTATCGACGCCCTGCTCGACCTCGGTTCCGGCCCGGTCATGGCCTATGACGACCCGCGCCGCACCGTCGGCAAACGCGTGCGTATCGAACAATCGCAAATCGTCTCGCTGCGGCTCGCCGGTGAAACCGCCGCTCGCGCCTGGCTGCGCGAATTGTGGAAGGAAGGCCGCGCCGACCAGGAACTGCGCCGCTGGCTGCTCGCCCCGCTCAGTGCTGCCCCGGGCAAAGCCGGCGCAGCAGCGGACAAGACCCTGTGCAACTGCCTGAACGTCAGCCAGAGCCGCATCCAGGCCGGAATCGACAAGGGCCTTGACCTGGAAGGCCTCAAATGTGAGCTCAAGTGCGGGACCGCCTGCGGCTCCTGCGTACCGGAAATCAAGCGCCTACTGGCTCAAGAGCCACTGGCAGATACGCCTGAATCAAGCCGCGAAGACGGCAGCCTGAGGAGAACGGCATGAGTGGAAAAGTCTGGCTGATCGGCGCCGGCCCCGGGGACCCGGAGCTGCTGACCTTGAAGGCCGTCCGGGCCATGGCTCAGGCCGACGTGGTGCTCATCGACGACTTGGTGAATCCGGCGGTGCTGGAGCACAGCCCTTCGGCGCGAGTGATTTGCGTCGGGAAACGCGGCGGCTGCCGCTCCACCCCGCAGGACTTTATCCACCGCCTGATGCTGCGCTACGCCCGCCAGGGGCGCCGCGTCGCACGCCTGAAAGGCGGCGATCCGTGCATCTTCGGCCGTGGCGGTGAAGAAGCTGACTGGCTGATTGCGCGGGGTATCGATTGCGAGTTGGTCAACGGCATCACTGCCGGGCTGGCAGCAGCGACTCAGTGCGGCATCTCCGTAACCCTGCGCGGCGTCAGCAGGGGCGTGACCCTGGTGACCGCGCACACCCAGGACGACAGCCCACTGAACTGGCGCGGCCTGGCCGAAGGCGGAACAACGCTGGTGGTTTACATGGGCGTGGCGAAACTGGCGGAAATCCGCGACGGACTGCTCGAAGGCGGCATGGCGGCCGGCACGCCGGTGGCGATGATCGAGAACGCTTCCCTGCCCACCCAACGCGAATACCGCAGCCAGTTGGGCGACATGCTCGAAGACGCCCATAGCTTCGCCCTGAAGAGCCCGGCAATCCTGGTGATCGGCGAAGTCGCCGCCGCTGCCCAGCAGGCAATCCTGGCCCGCTCCGCCTGAAGCTCACATTTCCTGCAGGCAAAGAAAAACCCGGCCTAGGCCGGGTTTTTCTCGTCAGCTCAGACCAATTACTTGGCTTGGGCTTCCACTTCGGCTTCTACGCGGCGGTTAACAGCGCGGCCTTCGGCGGTTGCGTTGTCAGCAACCGGACGGGACTCACCGTAACCAACAGCGTTTACGCGGCCGCCTTCAACACCGTACTCGTTGACCAGTACGTCACGAACGGCGTTGGCACGACGCTCGGACAGCTTCTGGTTGTAGGCGTCGGTGCCGACGGAGTCGGTGTGGCCTTCAACGGTGGTGGAGGTGGACGGGTACTGCTTCATGAAGTCAGCCAGGTTTTTGATGTCAGCGTAGCTGTTCTCTTTAACCTTGGACTTGTCGAAGTCGAACTTCACGTCCAGCTGAACACGAACGACTTCGGCAACAGCCGGGCAGCCGTTGGCGTCAACGGTGACGTTGGCCGGGGTGTTCGGGCACTTGTCGACGTTGTCGCAGACGCCGTCGTTGTCGGAGTCGGAGCAGACTTCAGCAACCGGCTCGGGAGCCGGGGCCGGCTTGGCGCCGCCGCCGAAGTTCATGCCGACGCCCAGGCCAGCCATCCACTCGCCCTGGTGACCGTTCTGACGCTGCTCCAGGCCATACTGACCGTCGAGGCTGGCTTTGGCGTAGAAGTTCTCGGTGAAGTAGTACTTCAGGCCGGTGCCGATCATGGCCATGGTCAGGTTCTGACGGCTGCCATTGGCATCGCTGATGTTGGTCAGGCTCTGGTGGCCGATACCTGCGGAAACGTACGGACGCAGGTTGCCAGCACCCGGAGTGCCGAAGTGGTAGATGGCGTCCAGGGTGCTCAGGTTGCCGTGGACCTTCTTGTTGCCGGTCTCGTAGGTGCCACGTACGTCGTGGTACTCACCGTAGGACAGAGCCAGCTCGACGTCGTCGGTCAGGAAGTAACCAACGGAGCCGCCGTACAGGTCCGCGTTCTTCATGTTGCGGGTGCTGTCGGTGAAGTAGCGCTTACCGAATGCTTCGACTTCGACGGCGCCCTGGCCTTGAGCGAAGGCATTGACAGCGGCGCTGGCGATCAGCGAGCCAACTACGACGCCTAAGGTGTTCTTCAGTTTCATCCGTTAAATCCCCATCTTGGTGGTCAATAAGTTGTCCTAACCATAGGCCGTACAACTTGGGTGGCAAGTTTATCAGAACTTGCCAAACAGAGAGACAATATTTCCCGGACTAAGATTCCGTCACATTCGAAAACTTTTCTCTCATTCGATCGAGTGCACGTTTGTAGCGCATCTTCGTAGCGCTAAGCCCCATGTGCATGATGTCGGCGATCTCCTGGAACTCCAGTTCCGCAACAAATCGAAGCACGAGGATTTCCCGATCAATGGGATTGACATGAACTAGCCAGCGGTCTAGTCCACCCCGTTCTTCGACTTTCGGAGCTTTCTCTTCAGAAGCTTCCTCGATGGGATCCAGACTCAGCGCATCGAGCAATCTGCGTTTACGCCGTTCCTTCCGATACTGGGTAATGCACTCGTTGTAAGTGATGCTGTACAGCCAGGTCTTGAACTTCGACTTCCCCTCGAAGTTCTTCAGACCATACAGCACCTTGAGCATGACCTCTTGACACACATCATCGGCGTCCCGGTCATTGCCCAGATAGCGCGCGCAGACGTTGAAGAGCGTGCGCTGGTAGCGGCGCATCAGCTCTTCATAGGCCCGCGTCACGTGGTAGAGCTCCTCGTGGGAACGCTCCACCAGCTCCTCGTCGGTGAGCTGGCGCGGGTCATAGCGCAAGGACAGTGATTGCGGCTTGTTCAAGTCGGGTCGGGCCAGGTCAAGTCAGCGTCCGGCGCGGCTTTCAGGAAGCCGTACCGGTAATCGGTCATCATCTTCAGCGACTGGTTACACGCTGATCGAGCAGGATGCGGTTGGCGATCGACACCAGCTCACCCTCGTCTGTCAGCAGGATAGTCTTGATGGTACCAATTTCCTCGATGATGCCTTCGACATCAGCCACTTTCACCTGTTGTCCGACCTGATACAGCTCCCGCACATAAATACCCGCGATGATCTGCCCTGCCACCTCACGACTGCCCAGGCCCAGGGCCAGGGCGGCAGCCAGGCCGATGGTGATCAGCACGATGGCGATGATGTAGTTCAGCAGGTCGGTCTTGACCTCGAGCTGGCCGATGGCCACCGAGATGCTGATGATGATGACCAGCCACTGGGCCACGCGACCCAGGCCGTTGGCGTATTCCAGGCCGACACCATCGGCCGCGCCGCGCACCAGGCTGTTGGCCAGTTGGGCGAGCAGGATGCCGACGATCAGCACCAGCGCCGCCCCGAACACCTTGGGCAGGTACAGCGCGAGCATGTCCAGGGTTGCCGAGACGCGCTGCAGACCGAGGGATTCCGCCGCGGAAACGAGGAATACCAGCAGCACGAACCAGTAGATGATCTTGCCAATCAGGGTCGAGACCGGCACCTGGATGCCGGCGCGGGCCAGCAGCTTGGTCAGGCCGGTACCCGCCATCAGGCGATCCAGGCCGAGCTTGGCCAGCAGCTTGGAAAGCAGCGCATCGAGCAGTTTGGCGACGACGAAGCCCAGCAGCACGATCACCAGCGCGGCGAGCAGGTTCGGGATGAACCCGGCCAGCTTACCCCACAGAGTGTTCATGGCGGTGAGCAGGCTTTGCGTCCAGATGTCGAATTGCATGTTCAGTCGGCCTTGTCAGCGGAAGGGGCGGAATTCTGCGCGTGGCGCGAGACGGGTGCAAGATGTGCGGCGCCTCGACTCACGCCGATGGACAGGGCCTGGAACCAATGCCCCATCAGGCTGAACAGATCGCCCGCGCCCACCTGGCGGTTGGCGGTCTTCAGGACGCGATCCAGGCGCGAGTCGTCTCCCGGCTGTTCCGGGGGCATTCGCAGCAGATCGCGCAAGGATTCTTCAAATGGGTCGTGCATACGCACCTCGCCTGTGTGAGGTGCTTGACGCCCCCACCACCTCGAAAGTCACACCTAGAGCCAACGCATGCGGCGGAATATCCACCATTGGAAAGCCACTATCCCGAGGATCACCAGGCAGGCCACGGCGAAGCCGTAAGGTGCGCTGGAGCCGGGAATGCCGCCGACGTTGATGCCCAGGAGACCGGTCACGAAGCTCATGGGCAGGAAAAAGCCGGTAATGATACCAAGCAGGTACATGGTGCGGTTCATCCGCTCGGTAATTCGACGATGTTCGGCTTCCTGGATCAGGCTGATGCGCTCGCGCACCAGCTCCAGTTCTTCCAGGTTGCGGGTCAGGCGGTTGTAGAGCTCGTTCCAGTAGTCGGCGTCGTCGGCCACCGTCCAGGAAGCCTTGAACCGGACCATCTGCGAGTAGATTTCCCGCTGCGGCGCCAGGTAACGGCGCAATCCCGCGGCACGTCGCCGCAAGGTGCGCAGCTGGTGCTGGTCGGGAATGCTGCGCTCGTCTTCCTCGATGGCCTCTTCCATCGCGTCGAGCTGATCAGCCAGGCCGCCGATCAGGGTATCGACGCGGTCGGTGAGGTAGTGGGCGAGGTACAGCACCACTTCCGAGGCGGTCTTCGGGCCGGTGCCGGCATCCAGGTCGGCGCGCAGGTCGGCTACGGCCTTGAGCGGACGCAGACGCAGGGAAATCACCCGCTGCGACTCGGCATAGACCCGCAGCGAGACCATGTCCTCGGGCACCGCGCCGGGGTTCAGGTTGACCCCGCGCAGAAACAGCAGCAGGCGTTCGCCCCCCAGGTCGACCAGGCGCGGACGGGTGGCCTCTTCCAGCAGCAGGTCACAGGCGAATTCATTCAGGCCGCTGGACTCGCGCAGCCAGGACTGAGCTTCGGGCACACCGCGATCCCAATGCACCCAGAGGCTTTCCTCGGGCTTGAGATCCAGCAGCGGCAACTCGCTGCGGGTGATCCGCCGGCCACCACCGTGGCCGTCCAGCACGAAGCCGTCGATCAATCCGCGTTCCGTGCCGCTCTCGTACTGCTGCATGCCCTTTTCCTTCGCTCAAGGTCGCTTGCGCGAGGCCCCATGAAAAATGCCGGAAGCTCCCGCTCCCGGCATTGACCCGAACTTTAGCGGGAAGGTTCGAATTATTCCGGCATTTTCAATGCTTTAGGCGAAACGATGATGCCGTTGTTGTCGGCATAGACGAACTCGCCCGGGCGGAAAGTGATGCCCCCGAAGGTCACGGCCACGTTGAGGTCGCCGATGCCGCGCTTGTCGGTCTTCATCGGGTGGCTGGCCAGCGCCTGCACGCCCAGATCGGTCTGGGCGATCACGTCGACGTCACGGATACAGCCGTACACCACGATACCTTCCCAACCGCTCTTGGCGGCCTTTTCGGCCAGCATGTCACCCAGCAGTGCACGGCGCAGCGAGCCGCCACCGTCCACCACAAGGACCTTGCCCTTGCCGTCCTTCTCGACCTGCTCCTTGACCAGCGAGTTGTCCTCGAAGCACTTGATGGTGACGATTTCGCCACCGAAGGAGTCCCGTCCGCCGAAGTTGCTGAACATCGGCTCGACGACCTGGACCAGCTCCGGGTAGGCATCGCACAGATCGGGGGTGACGTAATGCATGGAGAAGCTCCTCTTGATGAAATCCGGCAGGGTTTCAGGCCTGGATGTGACCGAAAGCCGCAATGGCGTCACAGTCTACTCCCTGCCACGTCAAGCTCAAGCCTGCGCCAGAGCGCCCTGCCCTTCCGGCAAGCCGCTGTGCTCCAGCCAATACTGCAGCAGCGGCCAGACTTCACGCTGGGCCCCCTTGCTGATCAGCATCTCGACGTGGCCGAAATCTTCCGAGAAGCCGTGGCGGCGGCCCAGGTGCAGGAACTGCCGAATCTCGGAGCCGAACTGCTCCAGCAACTTGCGACAGGCCCAGGCCGGGTCCTGGATATCGCCATCGGAGCCGATGGCCAGCACCGGCAGGGAAACCTTCTGCAAACCGCCCCACCAGTCGTTGTCCTTCTCGCCGAAGCGGCCGAACAGGCTGTACCAGTGCAGGGCCTCGAGGGCGAGTCCCAACGGCTCGTCCTCCGGACCGCGCTTGAGCCGCGAACCGGACAGCCCGCCCATACGCTTGAGCAGCAAGCGCCCACTCCAGGCCACGGGCGGCAGCTTCAACGGCCAGTAGGTACGGCTGATCTGACTGCCGCACAGCGCCGCGCTGGCCGCCTGCTGCTCGTTCAGGTAGCCACCTCCCAGCGCTGCAGCCAGAGTGACGCCGCCCAGGGAATGCCCGATCCAGTGCGGTATCTGACCGCTCTGCTCGACCACGAAATTGGCAATGGCCGGCAGGTCGAAACGTGCGTAGTCAGCGACGCGATTGCGATCGTAATCCTCGTTGCGCGGCGACAGGCCATGGCCACGCATCTCGGCGACCCAGACATCGAAGCCGGCGCGCGCCAGATACGCACCCAGGCCGATACCCTTGGGCGAGAACCAGAAGCGGCGGTTGGAGAAGCTGCCGTGCAACAGGATCACCGGCACGCCACGCCGCCCTTCGGGGCGACCGAGACGGGTGACCGCCAGCTCGACGCTGGAGTCCGGGCTGTTGTTCGGCTTGAGGCGGTAGACGTCCTCGGTGAGGTCGCCGCGCAATTCCGCGCTGACTAGAGCGACGGGGAAGAGTTGACTGCTGCTTTGCATGGAATCGCTTGCATAAAAAAGGGCGGGTGAAATCACCCGCCCCTCTCAGGATGGAGAAGGAACCGTCAGGCCTGGCCTTCGGCGAGGAAGAACCAGGTGTCGAGGACCGAGTCGGGGTTCAGCGACACGCTCTCGATGCCCTGCTCCATCAGCCACTTGGCGAGGTCCGGGTGGTCCGACGGGCCCTGGCCGCAGATGCCGATGTACTTGCCGGCGCGGTTGCACGCCTGAATGGCATTGGACAGCAGCTTCTTCACCGCCGGGTTACGTTCGTCGAACAGGTGCGCGACGATGCCCGAGTCACGGTCCAGGCCCAGGGTCAGCTGGGTCAGGTCGTTGGAGCCGATGGAGAAGCCGTCGAAGAACTCGAGGAACTCGTCAGCCAGCAGGGCGTTGGACGGCAGCTCGCACATCATGATGACGCGCAGGCCGTTCTCGCCACGCTTGAGGCCGTTGGTGGCCAGCAGGTCAACGACCTGGGAGGCCTCGCCGAGGGTACGGACGAACGGAACCATCAGTTCGACGTTGGTCAGGCCCATCTCGTTGCGGACCTTCTTCATCGCGCGGCATTCGAGCTCGAAGCAGTCGCGGAAGGACTCGCTGATGTAGCGCGAGGCGCCACGGAAGCCGAGCATCGGGTTCTCTTCTTCCGGCTCGTA
Source organism: Pseudomonas sp. PDM18 (assembly GCF_014852585.1). Lineage (GTDB taxonomy): Bacteria > Pseudomonadota > Gammaproteobacteria > Pseudomonadales > Pseudomonadaceae > Pseudomonas. The sequence goes on from NZ_JACVBX010000009.1 coordinate 169,477, forward strand.
GAGCTTGCCGCCGATCAGGTTGGCGTATTCGTTGGACTTGAAGTCAGACAGCCGCACGATGACTTTCTTCGGCCAGAAAGCGGCGGCCAGTGTGCTGACGCCCTCGACCAGTTTCTCGACATAGAAACCGACCGGATCGTCGTAGCCGGCGATGCGCTTCTCGACGCTTTCCTTGATGTCCGCCGGCAGGCTGGCGAAGTTCAGCAGCGCCTTGGGGTGCACGCCGATCATGCGGTTGATGATGAATTCCAGGCGGGCCAGGCCCACACCTTCGTTCGGCAGTTGGGCGAAGTCGAAGGCGCGATCCGGGTTGCCGACGTTCATCATGATCTTGAACGGCAGGTCGGGCATGGCGTCGACCGAGTTCTGGCGGACGTCGAAGCCCAGTTCACCTTCGTAGATCAGGCCGGTATCGCCTTCGGCGCAGGATACGGTCACGCGCTGGCCATCCTTCAGCGCCGCGGTGGCGTTGCCACAGCCGACGACTGCCGGGATACCCAGTTCACGGGCGATGATCGCGGCGTGGCAGGTACGGCCGCCACGGTTGGTGACGATGGCGCTGGCGCGCTTCATCACGGGTTCCCAGTCCGGGTCGGTCATGTCGGAGACCAGCACGTCGCCCGGCTGGACCTTGTCCATCTCGGAAACGTCGTGGATCACCTTCACCGGGCCGGCGCCGATGCGCTGGCCGATGGCGCGGCCTTCGACCAGGACCTTGCCTTTTTCCTTGAGCAGGTAGCGTTCCATCACGTTGGCGCTGGAACGGCTCTTAACGGTTTCCGGACGGGCCTGCACGATGTACAGCTTGCCGTCGTCACCATCCTTGGCCCACTCGATGTCCATCGGACGCTCGTAGTGCTTCTCGATGATCAGGGCTTGCTTGGCCAGCTCGGTCACTTCGGCGTCGGACAGGGCGAAGCGGGCGCGATCAGCCTTCTCCACGTCGACCACCTTGACCGATTTGCCGGCCTTGGCTTCGTCGCCGTAGATCATCTTGATCGCCTTGCTGCCCAGGTTGCGACGCAGGATGGCCGGGCGGCCGGCTTCCAGGGTCGGCTTGTGGACGTAGAACTCGTCGGGGTTCACCGCGCCCTGCACCACGGTCTCGCCAAGGCCGTAGGCGCCGGTGATGAACACCACGTCACGGAAACCGGACTCGGTGTCCAGGGTGAACATCACGCCGGCAGTGCCGGTTTCCGAGCGGACCATGCGCTGCACGCCGGCGGACAGGGCGACCAGTTTGTGGTCGAAGCCCTGGTGCACGCGGTAGGCGATGGCACGGTCGTTGAAGAGGGAGGCGAAGACTTCCTTGGCCGCGCGGATCACGTTGTCCACGCCGCGGATGTTCAGGAAGGTCTCCTGCTGGCCGGCGAAGGACGCATCCGGCAGGTCTTCGGCGGTGGCGGAGGAACGCACGGCCACGGCCATGTTGTCGTTGCTGCCAGCCATCTCGGCGAAGGCCTTGCGAATTTCAGCATCCAGACGCTCGGGGAACTCGGCGTCCATCACCCACTGGCGGATCTGCGCGCCGGTCTTGGCCAGGGCATTGACGTCGTCCACGTCCAGGGCGTCGAGGGCCGCGTGAATGCGATCGTTCAGGCCGCTCTGCTCGAGGAAGTCACGGTAGGCCTGGGCGGTAGTGGCGAAGCCACCCGGTACGGAAACGCCGGCACCGGCGAGGTTGCTGATCATTTCGCCCAGGGATGCGTTCTTGCCCCCCACATGTTCGACATCATGGACGCCGAGCTTATCGAGGGAAACTACGTACTCTACCAAGGTGATCTCTCCACTAAGTGTTGGAAAAGGTCATACAAGTCGGCGCGGCCCCACCCTGTCTGGCCGGAGCCGGAAAAATGGGTGAGAATGCCCCGGCAAAGGGCCTTGCAAACGCGGGGCCTATCATAACCAGGATTCGATCCTACCTATAAGGCCCGCAGCGCACATGAAACGAACTGCATTCTTCATTTCCGACGGCACCGGCATCACTGCCGAAACCCTCGGCCAGAGCCTTCTGGCGCAGTTCGAGAACATCAACTTCACCAAACTGACACGACCTTACATCGATACCGAAGAAAAGGCGCGCGTCATGGTACAGCAAATCAACCGGGCTGCGGAGGCAGACGGGGCAAGACCGATCATCTTCGATACCATCGTCAATCGTGAGATCCGTTCGGTCCTGGCGCAATCCAACGGTTTCATGATTGACATCTTCTCGACCTTTTTGTCCCCGCTCGAGCAAGAATTATCCTCAGACTCGTCGTATTCCGTCGGAAAATCCCACAGCATCGGCCATAACCCGCACTACATGGAGCGGATCGATGCGGTGAACTTCGCCCTCGACAACGACGACGGCGCCCGCACCCACTACTACGACAAGGCCGACCTGATCCTGGTCGGCGTCTCGCGCTGCGGCAAGACACCCACCTGCCTCTATATGGCCCTGCAATACGGCATCCGCGCGGCGAACTACCCGCTGACCGAAGAAGACATGGAGCGCCTGCAACTGCCCAACGCGCTCAAGCCCTACAAGCACAAGCTGTTCGGCCTGACCATCGATCCGGACCGGCTCACCGCCATCCGCCACGAGCGCAAGCCCAACAGCCGCTACGCCAGCTTCGCCCAGTGCGAATTCGAGGTTCGCGAGGTGGAGAACCTGTTCCGCCGCGAGAACATCGCCTACATCAACTCGACGCATTTCTCGGTGGAGGAGATCTCCGCCAAGATTCTCGTCGAGAAAGGCGTCGAGCGCCGGCTAAAGTAACCGTCCACCGCGTAAAAATCCCCCAACCGACGGCCGGCATCACCGGCCGTTCGACTTTCTGCAGCCTTTCATTCGGGCGCCTATCATTCTCTGAACCCGCGTTTTACCCGTGGCAGTTTTCACGGATCGGGCATTCCCGGCACAGGAGAGCGCCATGCGAGAATGTCAGTACCTGATTCTGGTCGCCTTGTTGGCATTGACGGGTTGCGACTCGGGCGACAAGCCCGTCGCCAAGACCGCCACGGCCGCCACACCACCCTCCAGCCCGCCCACCGCGACAGCGCCTCCCCCGCCAGCGCCCCCTGCTCCGCCTCCAGCCGCGCCCGCTGCCGCGCCCTCGCAGGCGGTGTTCAGCGTCGAGGAACTGGACCAGATGCTCGCGCCGCTGGCGTTGTATCCCGACTCGCTGCTGGCCCAGGTGCTGATGGCCACCACCTACCCCGGTAACGTGGCCGACGCCGCAGCCTGGTCGAAGGCCAATCCCAAGGCGGTAGGCGATGACGCGGTGAAACAGGTCGCCAACCAACCCTGGGACCCCAGCGTCCAGTCGCTGGTCGCCTTCCCCCTGGTGCTCGCCACGCTGGGGCAGGACCCGGCCTGGGTGCAACGCGTCGGCGATGCCTTCCTCGCCCAGCCCGATGCGGTGATGGATTCCATCCAGCGCCTGCGTCGTCAGGCCCAGGCCGCCGGCAACCTGCAGTCGAACGAGCAGCAGACCGTGACCATCAAGCCGGCCGCCCAGCCGGCACCGGCGCAGCCCGCTTCCGGTGGAGACACCGTAGTAGTGCAGCAACCGGCAGCGGCGCAAACGATCATCATCGAGCCCGCCAATCCGCAAGTGGTCTACGTGCCCAGCTACAACCCCACGCAGGTCTACGGATCCTGGCCCTATCCCGCCAGCCCGCCTGTCTATTACCCACCGCCGCCCGAATACCCGGTGGCCACGGCGCTGGCCACCGGCCTTGCGTTCGGCGCTGGCGTCGCCATCGTCGGCTCGCTGTGGGGTGACTGCGACTGGGACGACCATGACATCGACGTCGATGTGGAGCATTACAACAACTTCAACAGCAACCGGAACGTGAACCGGAATGTAAACCGAGACTTCACCGGGAACGTCAACGGCAACCGGGCAAAGTGGCAGCACAACCCGACCTACCGCAACGGAGTGCCCTACCGCGACTCTGCCAGCCGCGCGCAGTACAACCGCCGGCTGGCCGGAAGCGAGCAGCGCGATGCCCTGCGCGGGTTCGACTCGACGCGCACCCAGGAACGCGCGAAGGCCAGGGAAAGCCTGAGCCAACGCGGCATTGCCCCACCGGCGCAAAACAACGCCCAGGCCCGCGAGCGCGCCCAGGCGGCGACCCGCGACCTGCGGGACAACCCGCAAGCCCAGCAGCGTCTGCAGCAAGGCAACCGAGACAACGCCCAAGCCCGTGATCGGGCGCAGGCCGCCACCCGCGAGCTGAACCGCACGCAGGAAAACCGCCAGCGCGCTCAGAACCAGGTGCAGAACCGCAGCAACCAGGCACAGCAACGGCCGCGGACTCAGAACAACCAGCAGATCCGTGAACAGGCGCGCCAGCAGCATGCCCGCACCCAGGCCCCGCGCAACAATGCCTTTGCCGGCGCCAACAATCCCAGACAGTCCCGCGAAGTTGCCAACCGCGGCCAAGTCAGTCGCGCCGCAGCCAGCCGCCCGCAGGCTGCCCGCGCCGGCCACACCGTCCAACGTCCTGCCCGCGCGCCCTCCGGCGGCGGCCGGCGCCGCTAGGAGACGAGCCATGCCCATCGCATCGCGCCTGCTGGCGCTCGCCCTCCTCGCCGCCCTGCCCGCCAGCCTGCTGGCCCAGGACAGCTTCCCCACCCCCGACGCGGCCGCCGACGCCTTCATTGCCGCGCTCGGCACCGAAAAGGCCGACCCCGAACGCCTGGCCGCCCTGCTGGGCAAGGACTGGCAGAGCTATATACCGACCGCCGGCATCGACCGGGATGAAGTGGACGCCTTCCTCGCCCACTACAAGGACAAGCACCAGATCGAGAAAGACAACCCGCACCTCGCCCACCTGGTCGTCGGCAACGATCCCTGGACCCTGCCCCTGCCGATCGTCCACGACAAGAACGGCTGGGCCTTCAATGCCAAGGCTGGCGGCGAAGAAATCCGCATTCGCCGCATCGGCCGCAACGAGGAGTCGACCCTGGAAGCCGTGCAGGCGTACCACGATGCGCAGATGGACTACGCCGAGGTCGACCGCAACGGCGACGGCGTCCTGGAATACGCGCAGAAGTTCGTCAGCAGCGACGGGCACCATGACGGTCTGTACTGGCCGGAGGAAGACGGCGGCGAGGAAAGCCCGCTCGGCCCGCTGTTCGGCGACGACCTGCCGGGCGACGGCTGGCATGGCTACCACTACCGCATCCTCACCGCCCAGGGCCCCTCGGCCCCCGGTGGCGCCTACGACTACAAGATCGGCGGCAGGATGACCCGCGGCTTCGCCCTGATCGCCTGGCCGGTGAAGTACGGCGACAGCGGCGTGATGAGCTTCATGATCAGCCACGACGGCGAGATCTTCTCCAAGAACCTCGGCCCGGAGAGCGACAAGATCGCCAAGAAGATGAGCCGTTTCGACCCGGACAGCAGTTGGACCGAGGTCACCACCGAGGAGGAAAAGCCCTGAGTGACTGAACCCGTCCGACTGTCCGGCGGTCGGACGGGTTCTGGCAGAGCCCGTCGCTCGCCCGGCACTCGACGGGCGCGCAAGGCCCCGTCATACGCCTGAAACAAATACCCTGCCAACGCGCCAACCGACTGTCGCCAGCGAAAAACCACATGGTAGAATTCGGCGCGCTATTGCCTGGCGTCACCAGGCCACGCCGGCCGGCATGCCGGCCACAGCTATTTGGGGTGACGACCGGGGCGTTTCTTTTCAAGGCTTTGCGGCCACTCACTCATCAAGGCCCATGAGACTCAAGCCCACTGCCCTGCTCCTTTTCCTGAGCATCTTCCTGCTTCCCGGCATCAGCGCAGCTGCCGGCAAGACCGTCTATGGCCTGAACGAGTACGCCCGGATCAACGACCTGGACATCGAGCTCGCCGCCAAGCTCGACACCGGGGCCAAGACCGCCTCCCTCAGTGCCCGCGACATCAAGCGCTTCAAGCGCGATGGCGAGACCTGGGTGCGTTTCTACCTGGCCACCGACACCGCCGACAGCCAGCCGATCGAGAAACCCCTGGCGCGCATCAGCAAGATCAAGCGCCGCCACGGCGACTACGACCCCGACGAAGGCAAGGCCTACACCGCGCGTCCGGTCATCGAGCTTCAGCTGTGCATGGGCAAGGCCCTGCGCACCATCGAAGTGAACCTTACCGACCGCAGCGCCTTCCAATACCCGCTTCTGATCGGCTCCGACGCGCTCAAGCGCTTCGGCGCCCTGGTCGACCCGAGCCTGAAATACGCTGCCGGCAAGCCCGGCTGCCAACCCGTAGCGAAACCTGCCGAGTAATCCCATGCGCTCTCTTACCCTGCATCTGAAGGTCCTGATCGCCATCCTGCTGACGCTGGGCGTCGCGATCACCGCCTACCAGATCTTCGTCCTCGGCATTCCCATGACCGAGGCCGAGACCGACGACCTGTGGAACATCGACGCCAAGGTCGAGTTCGTCGCCACGCCGAAGACTCCGGTGAAGGTGCAGATGTTCGTGCCGCCGTTGGCCCAGGATTACGTCAGCCTCAACGAGAGCTTCGTCTCCAACAACTACGGTGTGGGCATCAACCGCTCCGACGGCAACCGCAAGGTGACCTGGTCCTCGCGCCGCGCCAACGGCCAGCAGACCCTCTACTACCGCCTGGTGCTGACCAAGCGCTATGCCGGCGCCACCGAGAAGGCCAAGGAAAAGGGCCCGATCTTCCGCGACAGCCTTCCCCTGGAAGGCCCGGACAAGATCGCCGCCGAAGCCCTGATCGCGCCCATCCGCCAGCACTCTGCGGACGTCGAGACCTTCGTCAGCGAAGCCATCAAGCGCGCCAACAACCTCAACGATGACAACGTGAAACTGCTGCTGGCCGGCGACACCAGCCTGGACAAGCGTTCCCACGTGGTCGAAACCCTGCTCGCGGTGGCCCACGTGCCGCTGGAGCGCGTGCACACCATCCGCCTGGTCGCCAATCAGCCGCAGCAGCCCGAACTCTGGCTGCGCAGCTACAACGGCAAGGAATGGCTGTACTTCAACCCGGAAACCGGCGAGCGCGGCCTGCCCAACGATCGCCTGATCTGGTGGCTGGGTGACGAGAGCCTGCTGTCCATCGAAGGTGGCAAGAAGGCCCAGGTCAGCTTCAGCCTCAACAGCAGCGAGATGAACGCCATCCGCCTGGCCAAGCTGTCGGACGAGAACACCGACGCGGCCTTCCTCGAGTACTCGCTCTACGGCCTGCCGCTGTCCACCCAGCAGACCTTCCAGATCATGATCATGATCCCGTTCGGCGTGCTGGTGATCCTGATCCTGCGCAACCTGATCGGCCTGCAGACTCTGGGCACCTTCACCCCGGTACTGATCGCCCTCGCCTTCCGCGAGACCGGCCTGCAATGGGGTATCGGCCTGTTCACCGTGATCACCGCGCTGGGCCTGTCGCTGCGCTCGTACCTGGAACACCTGAAGCTCCAGATGCTGCCGCGCCTGTCGGTGGTATTGACCTTCGTGGTGGTGATGATCGCCGCCATCAGCCTGCTCAGCCACAAGCTCGGCTTCGAGAGCGGCCTGTCGGTCGCCCTGTTCCCGATGGTGATCCTGACCATGAGCATCGAACGCCTGTCGATCACCTGGGAAGAGCGCGGCGCCGCCCACGCCATGAAGGCCGCCATCGGCACCCTGTTCGCCGCCGCCCTGGCGCACATCCTGATGCGCGTCCCGGAGCTGGTGTACTTCGTGTTCACCTTCCCGGCCGTGCTGCTGATTCTGGTGGCGTTCATGCTGGCGATGGGTCGCTACCGCGGTTACCGCCTGACCGAACTGTTCCGCTTCAAAGCCTTCCTCAAGGACTAAGCCATGTTCGGCCTGATCAAGCGATGGAAAGCCCTGGAAGCCAAAGGCATCATGGGCATCAACCGACGCAACGCGGACTACGTGCTCAAGTACAACCAGCGGCACCTGTATCCGATCGTCGACGACAAAATCATCACCAAGCAGCGCGCCATCGAGGCGGGCATCCACGTACCGGAAATGTACGGGATCATCTCCACCGAGAAGGAGATCGAGCGCCTGCCGGAAATCATCGGCGAGCGCAGCGACTTCGTGATCAAGCCGGCGCAGGGCGCCGGCGGCGACGGCATCCTGGTGATCGCCGACCGCTTCGAGGAGCGCTACAAGACGGTCTCCGGGCGAATCATCAGCCATGAGGAAATCGAGCACCAGCTGTCGAGCATCCTCACCGGCCTGTACTCCCTGGGCGGCCACCGCGACCGCGCGCTGATCGAGTACCGCGTGACCCCGGACCAGATTTTCAAGAGCATCAGCTACGAAGGCGTGCCGGACATCCGCATCATCGTGCTGATGGGCTACCCGGTGATGGCGATGCTGCGTCTGCCGACCCGCCAGTCCAACGGCAAGGCCAACCTGCACCAGGGCGCCATCGGCGTGGGTGTAGACCTGGCCACCGGCCTGACCCTGCGCGGCACCTGGCTGAACAACAAGATCAGCAAGCACCCGGACACCACCAACGCAGTGGACGGCGTACAGCTGCCCAACTGGGACGGCTTCATGAAACTCGCCGCCGGCTGCTACGAGTTGTGCGGCCTGGGCTACATCGGCGTGGACATGGTGCTGGACCAGGACAAGGGCCCGCTGATTCTTGAGCTCAACGCCCGCCCCGGCCTGAACATCCAGATCGCCAACGACTGCGGCCTGACCCTGCGCACCCATGCCGTCGAGGCGCATATCGCCGAGCTGGAAGCCAAGGGCGTGAAGGAAACCGTAGAAGAGCGCGTGCGCTTCTCCCAGCAGCTCTTCGGCCACGTGCATCCGAAGGAAGTCTGAGGCGCCCTGCCCCACAAAAAAAAGCCCGGCATTCGCCGGGCTTTTTCATTCACGCTCATTCAGGCTGTGGCGCGTAGGGCGCATAACGCCAACGGCGTTATGCGCCGTGAAGGCTGGCGGATAACCCGTTCCGGGTTATCCGCCCTACGGAACGACTTCAGCGCACTACGGCCAACTCGAACCCACCCTGATCGCCGTGCTCGCGCACCTTCATCCCCGCCTCGTTCACCGCCAGGTCTTCCAGCGGGCGCTTGTAAGGCTTGTTGTCGAGGGTCTGCAGGCTGCGGTCCTCGTCGGTGGTCAGCAGCAGCACGTAGCGCTCCCCCTGGTTGGCGCGCACCGGGATAGTCCCTTCGATGAAGGCATAGCGGTACCAGGTCTCCGGGTTGAGCTTGTACACCGCATCGCTCACCAGTCGCGTCGGGCGCTTCTGCTCGTCGAGGAACAGCAGCGACGGGTAGACCACCTGGTGGTTGGCGAAGCTGCGCACGCGCAAGCCGTAGACGTGCTGTGAGCTGGGCAGCTTCATCGCCACGAAGTAGCTCTTGCCCATGGGGAAGTCGAAGCTCGGCGAGAACTTGTTCAGCTCCTCGTAGCGGGGCTCCTCCACCGACAGCTCGGTGAAGTCACCGTCGCCCATCTGGTCGCAGCAGCGCCGCTGCAGGTCGACGTAGAGGTCGTCCAGGGTCTTGCCGCTGCCCTTGAGCAGCGCCTTCATGGCATCAGTCTGCTCGCCCATGCCGTCGAGCCCCGGCAAATTGTTCGACCGCCCTTTCAGGTCGATCTGCCGGCCTTCGGTGAAGGCGATATTGCTGCCGCCCTGTTCGCCGCGGCGGAACATCGCCCCCCGCTGTTCCGCAGTGATCGGCGAGTTGCGCACCTGGCCCTTGTCATCGACCCAGGTGAAGTACGGGTTGCCGTTCTCACTGCGGACGAAACCGCGGTCCTCATAGGATTCCGCGTCGATGTACTCGGAAGAGTGATCACCGTTGGGCAGCACGTAATCGGCGCGACCGGGTGCGACCTGGCCAGCGGCGTAGAAGCTGTTCTGCAGGTTGCCCTGGGCGTCCACCCAGGTGAAGTAGCGGCGCTTGCTCTCCCCCGCCGGCCGGCTGCCAGGCCACTGGGTGGCGCTGAGGTCGATCAGTCGCGCGCGGTCGCTCTGGTCGATGCGCCTGTCCGCCTGGCGCTGCTGTTGGGCGTAGTTGGCGTCGACGAAGGTGTTGTGCACCTGGCCGCTGTCGTCGATCCATGACAGGTAGCGGCCGCTCGCAGCCTGCGCCGATGCGCTCATGCCGACGACGGCGATGCAGGAAATCAGGAGGGTCAACCTGCCCATGTCCATGCCCTCAGAAGGTGGTGCGGTAAGTCATGGCGAAGACGTAGGCCTTCACCGTGGTGCTGACATCAAGGCCGGCATAGGGGTTGTACACCAGGTTGTCGATGCCGGTGCAGTTCAGGTTGCAGCTGGTGCCCGCCTTGATGCTCTGCTTGGAGACGAAGTAGTTGAAGCCCAGGTCGATCACCGTGTCCTTGTCCCACTGGTAGCCCAGGCCCAGTCCGTAGAGATCGGCGTCGCCGATCGGGACCAGGGCGTCGGCCTTGTCCTTGGGAATCGCCGAGGGGCGGTATTCGTAGCCGGCGCGCAGTTGCAGGCGGTCGTTGACGTCGTACTGCACACCCATGGCGTAACTCCAGGTGTCCTGGTAGCCACGGTCGAGAATGATGCTGTGGTCGGTGGCGCCGTTGGGGGCGAAGTTCTTGGCGATGCGCAGCAGGTCGAGTTCCTTGTCGAACTTGATTTCCAAGTTGTTCCAGTCGCTGTAATCGGTCCACTTCAGGTCGAAGTTGAATTGCCACTTGTCGAACGGGCGCAGCTTGATGCCAGTGGAAAAGCTGTCGGGGTTGACCATGTTCAGCGTCGCCACGCCGTGCTCTTCCTCGGCGTTGCCATAGGGGAACAGCGGGCTCAGGAAGGCGCCGAAGATCGAGTTCTGCATGCCGGACCAGAAGCCTTGCCAGTCCTTGGTGTAGTCGACGCGGTACTTGCCCTTGAGGTGCATGCGGGACTCGCTCTGGTAGGTCGCGCCCCAGGCCAGCCAGTCGTAGGGCTCCCAGAGCACGCCGAGGTTGAAGCTCGGAGAAAGGGTCTGCTGCATGTCCAACTTGAGGTTCGCCAGCGAGTCGTAGGGGCCGATTCGCCCACCACAGACGTTGAACACCAGCTCGACGATCTCCTGCGCACCGGGCACGCAGGTGGTGTCGTGCAGGGTCTGCAGCAGGCCGGTGAGCAGGCCCGGGTTGCGGAAGTCGGTATCCAGCGCCATGGCCTGGTGGGAGAAACCGACGCTCAGGCCCACCGACAGGTCGTCGTTGACCTCGTAGCCCACCGAGGGCGAGAAGTAGGTGATGCGCTGCAGCGAGACGCGGCGGCCTTCGTAGCGCGCCGGATCGCTGTCGGAGTCGCGCGAATAGCCCAGCGCCTGGGGTGCGTAGACGTTGGTGGCAAAGGTGAACTTGGAGCCCGGCGGGTTGATCGACAGGCCCGCCAGCGGTGCCACCAGCAGCGGCATGTCGGTCATGCCGCCGAGGCCTGGCAAATACATGGTCGGGGTCAGGGTACGGCTGTTCTCGCCGGCGACCGGGTCGTCGTCCAGACCGAAGGCAGAAGACCCATAGTCCGAAGGCGCCTTGAAGCCGGCGCGGATATCCATGACCCCGGTGATCAGCTTGAGCTGGGTCTGGCGGCCCTTGAGCTTGGTCAGGGCGGCGGGGTTGTAGTGCACCGCGTCGATGCCGGTGGAGTCGGCCGTGACCGCGTTGGCCATGGCCATGGCCTTGGGGTTGCCGATGGTCAGGTCGTTGGCGAGCTGGGCGTGGGCGAACGTCGCCCAGCCAAGACTTACCCCTGCCATCGCCACCGCAAGGGGCGAAATGCGCATAGTCATGTGTTGGTCGCTCGTCGGTTACTGGGCCTTGAGGCCTTGGATATCCAGGGGAAGGGAAAGCCCCAGCAGTACATCCGGCGAGTCTTCGGTCAGACCGAAACCGGCGTTCACGTTGACGATGTAGTCCGGCGATGTTCGCAGGCCCAGCGAGAAGTTCATGATCGCGCTGGTCTGCTCCGGTGCTTCCACCGACCGGTCGTTGAAGTAGTACTTGTTCTTGAACGAGTAGGCCATCTGGTAGGAGGTGGCCAGGGAAACGTCGTAGGACAGCGCGTAGGCCATGCCCATGGCGAAGTTGACGGTATCGCCCGGCACCACCTTCTCCAGCTCTTCGCCGTACTGGTTCTGGTGGATGTCATCGACCTTCATGTTGTAGGTGTAACCGAGCGAGCCGTAGAGCACGACCGGGTCGATCACGTAGGACATGTTGGCGCCAGCACCGAGGCTGTAGAAGCCGTTTCCGGTGGAGACGTCGTCCTGCACGTTGCCCTTGTACGGGCTGTCGCCAGTCGGCAGGCCGAGGGTCGCGTAGAGCGTGGTGACCGGAGCGCCGCGGCGCGCGGCCCAGGGCTGCCAGCGCAGGGTCGCTGACACATCGCCCAGGCTGTAGGCATGGATGTCGCGTTCGGTGTCGTACTTGGCCACGAACGGCAGGCGCATGCTGAAGGTCAGGTTGTCCCAGATGCCGTAGTCGAAGGTGAACGAGTTGGTGAAGGTGTGCTGCGCCTCGCTCTGGGCCAGCACACTGTAGACGTTCTCGCCACTGCGCACGGCCTGCAAGCGTGTGTCGCGCATCAGGGTGTAGTCGAAGCCATAGGTCAGCTGGCGCTCACCTTTCTTGAGCAGGGTGTAACTCTTCTCGGCGGCCTGGAATACCTGCTCCAGCGCCTTGGCGCTATCGGCATCGGTATCCTTCTTGGCCAGCGCATCACGCGCATCCTCGGTTGTCGCTTCCTCGGCGAAGGTGCTGGTACTTGCCAGCAAGGCCAGAGCGGCAACGCACGCAAACCCCTTGAAATCCATGTTGCTATCCCCTGGTCTTGTTCTTATTCGTATGGGCCGATCGGACAATCACTTGCGCCGGATGTACTGGACATCCCCCTTCGAGGCGGCTTCGCCAATCTGGTTCTGGGTGAGCTTGCTCATCTCCGGGAATTCCCGGAATGCGAGCAGGCTGACGGTCCGGTCATCCACCAGGCGCATGTCGGCCTCCTTCAGTTCCAGGGCATTCTTGGGTTCCTGGCCGCTGGGGTAGATGACGAAGAGCACGTTCTGGTCCCAGATTTCCTCGAAACGGGCGCGGGTGAAGCTGATGTTGCCCAAGGCAGGATCGGCAACGAAGACGTGGTCGTTGTAGACGTCGCGGACCACGACGAAATGCTTGAAGCCGGCATAGTGGATCGGCACCAGCGCCGGGTGTTCGAGCGAGTCCAGGTCGGAGAACTCGGCACGGAAGCCGCCACTCTTGTAGCCGAGTGCGGCGGCATAGCGCTTCATGTCCAGAAGCGAGAATCCACGGCGCTGGACGATCTTGTCGGCCTCGCCGTACTTGATCAGGCCTTCCATGACCTGACGCTCTTCCAGGTTGCGGCCCAGGTAGTAGTCCAGCAGTGTGGTCAACGCCGCCGAGCCGCAGCTGTAGTCGTAGGCCTGGCGGATGACATTGCGGAACTGCACCTGGCTCATCGGCTCGAGCTGGACCGACTCACGGAAGGGACCATTGGGCGTGAGCGACTGCGAGATGTTCACTGTGCCCTGCTGTTGCGGCTTGGTATCCACGGCCTGGGTAAATCCGAACAGGCCCAACAGGCTTCCCAGCAGAATCTCGAACATCCCACCCCTCGCTTCAAATACTGGAAATCATTCCTGGAAGACCCTCGCCGGCAAGCGCCGGCGAGGGGTACTGCGCTGCAACCTTCGGGATCAGTGACCCCAGACCTTCACGGTCGAGCCCGCCAGGTTCAGGTTGGAAACGGTCAGCGAGCCAATGCTGGCACCGGTGGCGCCGACCTTGACGGCGTCGATGGTAACGTCGCCGGTCACGGTGGGCAGGCCGATGGCCAGTTGCTCGGTGGCTACGGCAGTGCCGCCGCCAACTGGAGTGATGTTGGTTTTCACCACGTCGACGGTCATCGGGGCGTTGTCGGCGATGGTCACGCTCGGCAGGTGGATACCCTGCAGGACCAGGGAACCGCCGTTGGTGTCGGCGTCCTTGTAGGTGACAGCGCCAATGGAGGCGTTGAAGGTACCGGAAATGCTGATGCCATCCTGGCCGGTGATACCGGACAGTGCAGCGTCATCCATGGATTTCATGTCGGCATGTGCCAGGAACGGAGCGGCCAGAACTGCGCTTGCAAGAACCAGTTGCTTGATTTTCATTGTTATAACTCTCCAGTGTTCAGGTGGGGTTGCCCCAGGCACTGCAAGGGGCGTCCTACCCCGCTGCAGGTTGACCGGCTGATGCCGATCTTCCAGACCCCCGACTTCTTCCTTAGGCGCCGCGGGTATGGATTCGTGAAGCACGAAGCTTCTCGTCCTGGTCTCCAAGCTACTGACCCGCCGTGAACCTGCCAGCCCATCCAAGGGATGGCGCAAAACCAACCTTCCGACTCAAGCTTCGCTGAGCAGTCCCAGACTCTTCCCCTTGAGTACCGCCTGGGTGCGGCTGCGCACGCCGAGCTTGGCGAACAGGTTGTGCAGATGCCACTTGATGGTGGCCTCCGACAGATGCACCGCCTGGGCGATATCCCGGTTCGACAAACCCGCCGCCACGAGCCGCAGGATTTCCCGCTCGCGATGGCTAACATCTTGATTTTCATCGAAACTTTCAGGATCTACAGAGAGCCTGCGGCACTGTTCGCGAAGCATCTCGGCCACCCCTTGCCAGGCCGATGCGCGCTTGGGTTCGGCGCCTTTCCAGGCCTCCCAGAGCGGCAGTAGCCACAGGGCGTCGTCCTGGAACAGGCGCCGGTAACCCAGGTTCCAGGCTTCCTCGAGGGTGGGGGCGAACAGAGCGAAGGCTTTTTCGCTGTTACCTTTCTGCCAATACGCCACAGAAAGTAACAGCGAAAGACGCAGCCGCCGGTCGCGCTGATAGGGCGAGGTAAAGCCCGCCAGGCACGATTCCAGACGCTGCTGCGCACGTTCGGCGTGGCGCTCGGAAAGCGCCAGGCGCGCCTCCGCCATCACCAGCGCCGCGTGGGCATCGGCGTAGCGTTCGGCGTTGAGCCCTGACAGGTGCCGCGCCAGTTGCAGACACACGCGCTCGGCCTCGTTGGGCCGGCGCATCCACAGCAGCAGCTGCACCTTGCAGCTCATGGCCAGCGCATGCACCCGCTCGTAGCCCGGCGACTGCAGGCCAACCAGCCATTCGTCGAGCTGGGCCAACCCTTGTTCGGCCTCACCAGCGAAGAATCGCGCCTTGGCCATCACCAACTGGCCACGACTGATCAGCTCCACCGGTGTGGCAACGTCGCGCCAGGTGGTGGCCAGCGGCAGTTCGGCGAGGATTGCCGCGTGGCGATCCTGCTCGTACAGCAGGTCCGCATAGGCCAGGGACAACGGTCCTCCGACCCGGCTGCGCCGGCCGAAGACCCGCTCCACGCGGCTGCGCGCGCTCTCGGCGATAGTCCGCCCGCGCTCCAGCTCACCGCGCTCCTTGCAGATCAGCGCCTCGATCATGCTGACGACGACCTGCAGGTATTCGCTGTCGGCCATGCGCAGGCAATCGCGGGCGACACCAATGGCATTGGCCGCCTCGGCGTAGTCACCCAGCAGCGCATAGGCCGCCGCCTGGATGCATGACAGGCTGGCGCGGAACACCGGCTGGTTGCCTGGCACCAGCGCCAGCCACTGGCGCGCCACCTTCAGGCAGGCCTCCAGTTTGTCCTGGTAGAGCAACACCAGCGCCTTCAGCACCTGGGCCACGGCGAGCAGTTCGGCCATGCCGAAGTGGCGCACCTTGCCCTGCCCTTGCAGCAGGCGGACGCTGAGTTCTTCGATCTGCGCCTCGGCCTCGGCGAACTTCTGCTCGAAGGCCAGCTGCCAGGCATAGAAGATCTGGAACACCGGGTGCTCGCGGATCACCTCGGCGGGAATACTGCTGAGCATGCCGAGGATGCCGTACACGCGGTTGCCGGCGATCAGCTTGGCGCCCTGGCGCTCCAGCAGGTCGGCGGCGAAGGCATAGTCACGAGCGCGCAGGGCGTACTTGATCGCCCGGTCCGCCATGTCGCGGCCCTCGCACCAGCGCGCGGCGGCGTGCAACAGCGGCGTCGGGTCGGCGTTGCGCGCCAGGCGGCCCTGGAGGAACTCGGCGAACAGGTGGTGGTAACGGAACCACTCGCGCTGGTCGTCCAGCGGGATGATGAACAACTGCTCGTTCTGCAGCCGCATCAGCATGTCCAGGCCATCGCGGCGCCCGGTCAGGGCGTTGCACAGCTCGGCGCAGA
This sequence comes from Pseudomonas sp. PDM18, assembly GCF_014852585.1. Taxonomy (GTDB): domain Bacteria; phylum Pseudomonadota; class Gammaproteobacteria; order Pseudomonadales; family Pseudomonadaceae; genus Pseudomonas. The sequence continues at coordinate 185,665 of NZ_JACVBX010000009.1, forward strand.
ATTCGTCGAGCACCGAGGTCTGGTCGAGGAACTGCTGCAGCGGTTCGGGCAGGCTGCGCAACACATCCTCGGCGAGGTAATCGGCGAGGTCGCGCTCGGTGCCGGAGAGCCCCTTGAGCAGCGCCGCGCGGTCCGGGTTGCGCGCCAGCGCCAGGGCGGCGAGGTGCAGCGCCGTGATCCAACCCTCGGTGCGTTTGTGCAGCAGCTTGAGCTCGCTGTCGTTCAGCGCCAGGCCCTTGAGTCCGGTGAGGAAGGTGTCGGTTTCCTCGCGGGTCAGGCGCAGGTCGTCGCCGCTCAGGCAGAAGGCCCAGGGCGCCAGGCCCGGTTCGTCGACCAGGAAGCGCGGGCGATAGCGGGTGCTGGTGACCAGGCGGATGTTGTCCGGCAGGTGCTCGATCAGGTAACGCGCGCCATGTGCCAGCGCCGGGTGGCGGATCTGGTGGAAGTCGTCGAGCAGCAGGTAGATCGGTCCGTCGAGGCGGCGCAGGTCTGAAAGGAAGGCGTCGATGATGCCTTCCAACGGCAGGGTCATATCCGACTGCAGCAGGTTCGAGGTGTTGGTGCCGAAATCCGCCTCGACGCTGCGGATGCTCGCCACCAGGTACTGCACCAGACGCTGCGGTTCGCTGTCGCCCTCGTCGCAGGACATCCAGGCAACCCGCGCGCCACCCTCCAGCAGACGCTGGCGGAACAGGCTGAGAATAGTGCTCTTGCCGAACCCGGCCGGCGCACTGAGGATCAGCACGCGCTGCTGGCGGTTGGCGTACAGGCGGTCGATCAGGGCGCGGCGCGGCAACAGCGAATCGCTGTCGGTGCGCGGCGGGAACAGTTTGGTACGCAGCAGCGGCAAGGGTTGCTGCGGCAGTGTGGTCAGGGTCGTCATGTCAGAGCAGACTCAGCTCGCGGGCACGGCGTATCGCTTGGGTCCGATTGCGCACCTTGAGCTTCTCGTAGATGTTGTGCAGGTGCCATTTGACGGTGCCCAGGGCCAGCGACAGCTGCTGGCCGATCTCCTCGTTGGAGAGTCCCTGGGCCGCCAGGCATACCACTTCGCGCTCGCGGTCGGTCAGACCTTCTTCGAGCACTTCGGGGGACCTGCGTGCTTCCTGCCCCGGCCAGACGGTCAACATTCCGCGAATGAAGACCTGCAGCGCCGGTTGTCGCTCGGTGGATTCCAGTTGCTGCAGCAACTGGCGAATCCCCTCGCCTTCCTCGATGAAAATGCTCCGCACCCCTTCCCGCTCGGCGCCGACCAGGCATTGTCCGAGCAGGCTGTGGGAACGTTCCTGGTAACCCAGGCGCTGGTAGCTCAGGGCCGCCAGCAGATCCAGGCGCAGCCGTTGCAGGCCGTGCCAGCCCGGCTGCAGCATGCCGCGCAGCTGGGTGATTTCGTGCAGCGCCTCGCTGAAGTGCCCGCGCGCCTGGAGCAGGCGCACGCGGCTGATGCCCTGCACCCAGAGCACCGGGTTGAACGGCATCTGCTTGTAGTGACTGGCGAGCTTCGCCCAGTCGATCGCCTTTAGCCGCTGCTCGGCGCGCTTGCAGCGGTCGGTGGCGGTCTCCTGGAGGATCAGGTTGATCTCCTCGCCCACCGCCATGGCGAAGAAGCGCCAGGACTGGTTGCGCGAAGCCAGGGTCTGCATCAGCCCGAGGGTGGCCAGCGCCTCCTTGCCGCGCCCCTGCAGGCGCTGGATGCGCGCCAGGCACTGCATGCCCTGGGCATAGAGGTCGATCGGGTTGACCACGTCGACCCGGCCCAGCGCCCAGCGCAGGCGCTCTTCCAGGCCATCCAGCTCGGTGCGGTAATAGGCCGTCAGCGCTTCGGCGATGGCCGGCAGCGCGAGAGCCTGCGAGCGCTTGTCGAACAGCGGCATGGCCTGCTCGCGCACGCGCTCGATGAGCATCTGCGCCTGTTTGACCTGGCCCTGCTCCAGCGCCAGCACCACCTCGATGGTGCATTGCTGCATGTGCAGATAGCGGCCGTCGAGGAAGTGGTTGCGCTGCTGCGCCAACCCCATCAGGCGACGCGCTTGTTCAGCCTGGCCACGCACGACCTGAGCGAAAGCTCCGATCAGCAGAATCGCGCCCTCGAGGAACGCCGAGTTCTGCCCCAACTGACTCTCCACCTTGCGCGCCAGGGTGATGCACTGTTCGAGGTCATCTTTCTGCAGCGCCAGCACGGCTTTAACCGCCAGCGCCGAAAGGTACTGGTTACCCATCGGGCCGCTGCCGCGTGCGTCGCCCCAGCGCGCCAGCAACTCGTCGATCATACGGTTGGCTTCGGGAAGGCTGAGCTCGGTGGCGCGGGTCCAGACGTCGCTGAGCACGAGGATCGGGTAGCGCTCGGCGATCTCGTTCGGCACGTGCTTGCGCCAGCGCGAGATCAGGTAGAGCTGGCCACGGTTGATCAGCTCCAGGCCGCAGCCATCGACCAGCGCGGCGAGCATCTCCGGGTCTTCGGCGAGGCAGGCGTGCTCGATGGCCAGGGTCGGCATGTGGTGGTTGGTGAACCACAGGCTGGCGTTGAAGTGCAGTTGCTTGAAGCGCTCCGGATCACGCTCGCGCAGGCGGGCGCGGAGGAAGTCGGCGAACAGCTGGTGGAAGCGGTACCACTGGCGGTCGCGGTCCAGCGGCAGGAGGAACAGCTGCATGCTGTCCAGGTGCTCCAGCAACGCCTGGCCGTCCTGGCGACCGGTCAGGGTGTTGGCCAGGTCGCCGTTCAGGCGATTGGCAATCCCCAGGGACAGCAGCGCGCCCTGCACATCGGCCGGCAGACGTTCGAACACCGCGCGCAGCAGGTAATCCCCGACCGCTGCCTTGTCGTTGCTGAGCAGCTTGAGGTCTTCCGGAGCGCCCGGCTGCTGACGCAACCACAGGCTGACCAGGTGAACCCCCGCCATCCAACCTTCGGTCTGGTTGTGCAACGACTGCAGGCAGCTATCTTCGAGTTGCAGGCCATCGCGGGCCAGGTATTCACGGGTTTCGTCGCGGGACAGGCGCAACTCGTCCTGGCCGATTTCCAGCAGCAGGCCCTTGGCCCGCCAGGTGGCGAGGTTCAGCGGCGGCTGGGAGCGGCTGCCGATGGCCAGGGTGAGGCCAGGCGGCGCGTACTGCACCAGGCGATTGAGGCCGGCGAAGACATCGGAATGGGTGATCTCATGCAGGTCGTCGAGTACCAGCAGGACCTTGCGCTCGTCGCGGGAGAGGTCCATCAGCAGGCTTTCCATGACCGCGACCACTGGCACACGCATGGTGTTGTGCACGTAGCCCAGCGCATCCTCGCCAGTGCCCGGCACGGAGGTAGCCAGGGCCTGGATGAGCTTCAGGCAGAAACGACCGGGATCGTCGTCGTCACTCTCCAGCGAGAGCCAGGCGACCTTGTGGCCTTCGCTTGCACGCTTGCCGGCCAGCGCCGCCAGTGCGGTGGTCTTGCCGAAGCCGGCGGGCGCCGAGAACGACAGGATCGAGGCATAAGGATGTCGGTCCAGGGCATTCTGGACCTCGGGACGAATCAAATAATCAGCAGGCACCCGAGGGGGTGTTAATCTGGAGCGCAGAAGGCTGCCGGCTGCGGGCTCGAGCACTACATCCACGGCCTGTATCCCTATGTCATTATCGTTGTTGGTACGGAGCACTGTCCGCGTGGGATTCGTCACTTCTTATCAGAATGCTTTTCCTACGTAAACTGAAGAAATAGCTCTAGGATCGACACTTCAGCCGACCTGATCACCTCATTTGCCTGCACGCTGTTACCCATGCCTGACTGTTTTCTGTACCCGCTTCCTTACCGGGAAGACCCGGGCGAACGCTTCGCCCTGATTCATCGGGCACCCGGCGCCGTACTCCTGGACGCCGGTCGACCCATTGCCACACGTGGACGCTATGACCTTCTGAGCGCCTGGCCATTGGCAGAACTGGCACCAACCGCCGACGAATCGGCCAAGCGCTTCTTCGCCCGCGCAAGAGCCGCCTTGCAGAGCCTGGGCGAGGCAAAAGTCCCGGACAATCACCAATTGCCATTCGTCGGCGGAATGATCGGTTATCTCGGTTATGACTTCGGCCGGCGCGTCGAGCACCTGCCCGAACCGAACCTCGACGACCTCGCTCTCCCCTACGCACGCCTGGGCCTGTATGCCTGGGCGCTGGTCACCGACCACGAGGAGCGCAGCAGCCAGCTGGTTATCCACCCGTCACTGGCGACGAGCGAGCGGGAGCGTCTGATCGCGCTGTTCGAGAACGCCCACGACGATGAAGCGCTGCCGCCCTTCCAGCTTGCTGCGCCCTTCCGTCCGGACCTGAGCCGCGAGCAGTACCGCGAAGCGCTGGAGCGGGTGCATGGCTACATCCTCGCTGGCGACTGCTACCAGGTGAACTACACGCAGCGCTTCCGTGCGCCCTGCCAGGGCTCGCCCTGGCTGGCCTACCGCGCGCTGCGCGAGGCGTGTCCTACGCCCTTTGCCGGTTACCTGGCATTGCCTGAAGGCGCCGTCCTCAGCCTGTCGCCGGAGCGCTTCATCCAGCTCCACGGCAAGCAGGTGGAAACCCGCCCGATCAAGGGCACCCGCCCGCGCGGCGACACCCCAGAGGCCGACCGACAGAATGCCGATGCCCTGCTCGCCAGCGAGAAGGATCGTGCCGAGAACCTGATGATCGTCGACCTGCTGCGCAACGACCTGGGCCGCAGCTGCCGCCCTGGCAGCGTGCGTGTGCCCGAGCTGTTCGCGGTGGAGACCTACCCCAACGTCCACCACCTGGTCAGCAGCGTGCGTGGCGAACTGGCGGACGGCAAGGACGCGCTGGACCTGCTCGAAGGCAGCTTCCCCGGCGGCTCCATCACCGGCGCACCGAAGGTCCGCGCCATGCAGATCATCGACGAGCTGGAGCCGACCCAGCGCAGCATCTACTGCGGCAGCCTGCTCTACCTCGACGTGCGCGGCGAAATGGACAGCTCCATCGCCATCCGCACCGTACTGGTCAAGGACGGCCAGGCGAGCTGCTGGGCCGGCGGCGGCATCGTGGCCGACTCGAATTGGGAAGAGGAATACGAGGAATCGCTGACCAAGGTGGGCGTGCTGCTGCGGACCCTGGAAAGCCTCTGACAGAAACGTAGAAAACAAAAAGCCCCACATCAGCGGGGCTTTTTCGTCACAGCCGGTATTACAGGCTGAGCGGGCGGTTGGACGCCTTGAGGAATTCCTTCTTCAGGTCCTCATAGGTGTGCACGGCCGGGAACTGCGGGAACTCGCGAATCACGTTTTCCGGCGCGTGGAACAGGATGCCGGCGTGGGCTTCGGAGAGCATGGTGGTGTCGTTGTAGGAGTCGCCGGCGGCGATCACACGGTAGTACAGGCTCTTGAAGGCGATGACCGACTGACGCTTCGGGTCCTTCTGGCGCAGTTGGTAATCCACCACACGATCGGTTTCGTCGGTGATCAGCTTGTGGCACAGCAGGGTCGGGAAACCGAGCTGGCGCATCAGCGGCTGGGAGAACTCGTAGAAGGTGTCGGAGAGGATCACCACCTGGAAGCGCTCGCGCAGCCAGTCGACGAACTCCACCGCGCCTTCCAGCGGCTTCAGGGTGGCGATCACTTCCTGGATGTCGGACAGCTTCAGGCCGTGCTCGTCGAGGATGCGCAGACGCTGCTTCATCAGCACGTCGTAATCCGGGATGTCACGGGTCGTCGCCTTCAGCGCTTCGATACCGGTTTTTTCAGCGAAGGCGATCCAGATTTCCGGAACCAGAACCCCTTCCAGGTCGAGACAGGCGATTTCCACGAACGATTTCCCCGCAGGTTTGACTTGAGAGGCGGCACTCTAGCCGCTCGCTCCAACCCGTGCAACGCGCCACTTATACCCAAACACCACAGTCAACCTTCCTGATGGTTATTTAGGGGCATATTCCCCTCTTTGCTACCATCGCGCCCACAGAGCGCCTTGCGCCATTAAAACTAGGAATACCGCCTGATGAGCCTCCCGTTCGATATCGCGGAAATCGCCGCGAGCTATGCCAGTAAAGCCCCACAGGACATCCTGAAGCTTGCCTTCGAGCACTTCGGCGATGAGCTGTGGATTTCCTTCAGCGGTGCCGAGGACGTGGTACTGGTGGACATGGCCTGGAAGCTCAACAAGAACGTCAAGGTGTTCAGCCTCGACACCGGCCGCCTGCACCCGGAGACCTACCGCTTCATCGAACAGGTTCGCGAGCACTACGGCATCGCCATCGAGGTGATGACTCCGGACCCGCGTCTACTGGAGCCGTTCGTCAAGGAAAAGGGCCTGTTCAGCTTCTTCAAGGACGGCCATGGCGAGTGCTGCGGCATCCGCAAGATCGAGCCGCTCAAGCGCAAGCTGTCCACCGTGACCGCCTGGGCCACCGGCCAGCGCAAGGACCAGAGCCCCGGCACCCGCAGCCAAGTCGCCGTGGTCGAACTGGACGGCGCCTTCTCCACCCCGGAGAAACCGCTGATCAAGTTCAACCCGCTGGCGAACATGAGCAGCGAAGAGGTCTGGGCCTACATCCGCATGCTGGAAATCCCCTACAACAGCCTGCACGAGCGCGGCTTCATCAGCATCGGCTGCGAGCCGTGCACCCGCCCGGTACTGCCGAACCAGCACGAGCGAGAAGGCCGCTGGTGGTGGGAAGAAGCCACACAGAAAGAGTGCGGCCTGCACGCTGGCAATTTGATCAGCAAGGCCTGAGGTCTTACCCTTTCGCTGACGGAATATTCCCTGTCAGCCCGCAGCCCAGGATCGGACGCCTGCACGCCTGCGACGGAGCCGATCCCATGCGTATCACCCTGGTGAAGAAAGTCCTGGCCGATGGCCAGGACTGCCGCAAGTGCCGCGAAGTCCACGAACGCCTGGTCAAGGGCGGCTATCTGAGTCGAATCGACCGCACCCTGGTCGCCGACGAGCGCAACCCCGCCAGCACCGGCTGGCTGGTCGCCGCGCAGTACGGCGTGGACACCGCACCCTTTTTCGTCGTCCGCCACGATGACGGCCACGAGGTCGTCTACACGGTGTTCATGAGCTTCCTCCACGAAGTGCTCGAAGGCCGGGGCGAACTCCCGCTGGACTCCCGCGAAGCCCTGGCCGAACTGGCCCAGCGCGACGACCTCGATCGCCTCTGAGCGCCGCCTTTGACGCTTTCTTGATGCCCGTCCGGCCAGACTGTTTGTTCCTTCCCTGACGTACAAGGATGTAACTCATGGCAGACGGCTCGGACTCCACACACCCTCGCATTCCCGGCACAGTCTGGGCGCTGGGCTTTGTCAGCCTGTTCATGGACGTGTCCTCCGAATTGCTGCACAGCCTGCTGCCGCTGTTTCTGGTCGGTAGTCTGGGGCTGAGCATGGTCGCGGTGGGCCTGATCGAAGGCATCGCCGAAGCCACCGCGCTGATCGTCAAGGTGTTCTCCGGCGCCATCAGCGACTTCCTCGGTCGGCGCAAGGGCTTGGTGCTGTTCGGCTATGGCCTGGCGGCGCTGTCCAAGCCGCTGTTCCCGTTGGCTACCTCCGGCGAGACCATCTTCGCCGCGCGCCTGCTCGACCGTATCGGCAAGGGCATCCGCGGCGCACCACGCGATGCACTGATCGCGGACGTTTCGCCGCCGTCGATCCGTGGCGCGTGCTTCGGACTGCGCCAGTCCATGGATACCGTCGGCGCCTTCGCCGGCCCGCTGCTGGCCATCGTGCTGATGCTCTGGCTGGGCAACAACCTGCCGCTGGTGTTCTGGTTCGCCTGCATTCCCGCCGGCATCGCGGTGCTGGCCATCATCTTCTTCGTCAAGGAACCGGAACAGGCGGAAGGCACCCAGCGCTTCCGCTCGCCGATCCATCGCGATGCGCTGCTCAGCTTCCCGGCGCGCTACTGGTGGGTGGTCGGCATCGGCGCGGTGTTCACCCTCGCCCGCTTCAGCGAAGCCTTTCTGGTGCTGCGCGCCCAGGACATTGGCCTGCCGATGGCCTGGACGCCAATCGTCATGGTGGTGATGGCCCTGGTATTCATGCTCTCGGCCTACCCGGTGGGCTGGTGGTCGGACCGCACCGACCGCACCGGCCTGCTGGCTATCGGCATGCTCCTGCTGGTGGCGGCCGACCTGCTGCTGGCCTGGGCCGACTCCACGCCGCTGATGCTCGTCGGCGTCGCACTGTGGGGCCTGCACATGGGCTTCACCCAGGGACTGCTGGCGACCTTGATCGCCGATACCACGCCAGCCGATCTCAAGGGCACCGCATTCGGTGTGTTCAACCTGGCAAGCGGCGTCGCCATGCTGCTGGCCAGCATACTGGCCGGCTGGCTGTGGCAGAGCTTCGGCGCCAGCTGGACCTTTCTGATTGGCGCGGCACTCGCCTTCGCCGCCCTGCTGTTGCTGCGCTGGCGTATCCACTGAAGTCAGCAATGAAAAAGCCCGGCAGATGCCGGGCTTTTTTCGGGTACGGGCCGCGATCAGTAGATCGGCAACTCGATGCCGTCGAACAGCTCGTCCAGCTCGGTCTTGTTGTGGCACTGCACGGCCTTGGCCAGCAGGTCGCGGGTCAGGTGCGGGGCGAACTTCTCGATGAAGTCGCACATGAAGCCACGCAGGAAGGTGCCGCGACGGAAACCGATCTTGGTCACGCTGGACTCGAACAGGTGGCTGGCGTCGAGCATCACCAGATCGTTGTCCAGTTTCGGATCGACCGCCATGTGGGCCACGATGCCCACGCCCAGGCCCAGGCGCACGTAAGTCTTGATCACGTCGGCGTCGGCGGCGGTGAACACCACCTTCGGCACCAGGCCACGCTGGTTGAAGGCTTCGTCGAGCTTGGAGCGGCCGGTGAAGCCGAAAACGTAGGTGACGATGGGCTGCTCGGCGAGCAGTTCCAGGGTCAGTTTCGGCACCTTGGTCAGCGGGTGGCCCTGGGGCACGATCACGCAGCGGTTCCAGCGGTAGCACGGCATCATGATCAGGTCACCGAACAGCTCCAGCGCCTCGGTGGCGATGGCGAAGTCGACGGTGCCGTCGGCGGCCATCTCGGCGATCTGCATCGGCGTGCCCTGGTGCATATGCAGGGAGACGTCCGGGTACTGCTTGATGAAGCCGCTGATCACGCCGGGCAGGGCGTAACGCGCCTGGGTGTGGGTGGTGGCGATGGACAGCGTGCCCTTCTTCTCGTTGGAGAATTCCTGGGCGATCTGCTTGATGCTCTCGACCTTGCGCAGGATCTCGCCGGCGGTGGTGATGATGCGCTCGCCAGCCGGGGTGACGCGGGTCAGGTGCTTGCCGCTGCGGGCGAAGACTTCGACACCCAGCTCGTCTTCCAGCAGGCGAATCTGCTTGCTGATACCGGGCTGGGAGGTGTACAGGCTTTGGGCAGTGGCCGAGACGTTCAGATCGTGGTGCGCGACTTCCCAGATATAGCGCAGTTGTTGAAGCTTCATGGACTTTCCTCGAAATGAATGTCGCGACCCGCGATCAGGGCCTTGTCGTTTTATAACCATATTAATGGTTTAAGGAATAAAACTAGACGTTTTTTTTCGCCGTGCATGCCATTCGTCTAAAGCCCCACGGAAATTCCGGGCTTGGCCGACGTATCGTCACAAAGCTCTCAGCGGTGCTGCAGCATCGGCACCAGGTAGACCGGCACTTCGGCCAGCTGCACCAGGCGCGCAGCGGTGCGTCCCAGCGGCGCGTTCAGCCCATCACCGTGGCTGTGGCTGCCAGCGACGATGATGTCGACGTCCAGGCGCTTGGCCTCGTCGAGAATCACCATCGGCGCATCCCCCTGCACCACGCGCACCGAGCGGATCAGCTCGGCGTCCTGGCGCGCCTCCCCCAGTTCATCGCGGAACCCTTCCATAACCCGCTGCTCGATGCTGCCCATGACGTTGGTCAGGCCGTTGGTACGCATCTCCTTCAGCGTGCCTTCGTCCAGATAGGTCTGCAGGACGGATTCGGCGAACAACCCCAACGGTTCTACCGCGTGCACGACATACACCTCGGCTCCGTAGGCACGGGCCAGCGAAAGTGCGTGCTGAAGGACATAGGGGGCGTAAAGACCGAGGTCGGTGGCGTAGAGAATCGTTCGGATCATAAGGCCTCCTCGACTGCCTGCGCGGCGGGGCCTATCCAGCAGCGTAGCAGGAGAACGCGAATCGCTCCGAGAAGGCCGGATGTCGCGGCCGGGCGGCTATCCCGAGACCTTCTGCTCGTTGCTCACGCCGTGGGGAACATGGCCGGTCGCCACCACCTCCCGCGCCATCTCGCAGTGCATCGGCTGGTCGTCGAAGAACACGTCGGCGGCGAAGGCTTCGAGGAAGGCGGCCTTGTCCAGGCCACCGAGGAACAGCGATTCGTCGAGACGAATGTCCCACTCGCGCAGGGTGCGGATCACCCGCTCGTGGGCCGGTGCGGAGCGCGCGGTGACCAATGCCGTGCGGATCGGGCAGGACTCCTGCGGGAAGGCCTGCTGCACGCGGTTGAGCGCTTTCAGGAAGGGCTTGAACGGCCCGCCGCCCAACGGCTCGCGGGCGGACTCGCGCTCGTGGGTCTGGAAGGCTTCCAGGCCGCCCTGCTGGTAGACGCGCTCGGAGTCGTCGGAGAACAGCACCGCATCGCCGTCGAAGGCGAAGCGCAATTCGCCACTGGCTTCCCGGCGGGTGCCGCCGGACAGGATGGTCGCGGCAGCGAAGCCGGCGTCCAGCGCATTGCGCACGTCCTCTATATGGGTGGAGAGGAACAGGTGGCAGTTGAACGCCTTGAGGTAGGGATAAGGGCTGCGGCCGCCGACGAAGGCGGCGCGGGAGATACCCAGGCCGTAGTGCTGGATGGAGTTGAACACGCGCAGGCCGGTGTCGGCGCTGTTGCGCGACACAAGTACGACCTCCACCGGTGCGCTATCGGTCCCGCCGTTCAGCGCGAGCAGCTTCTGCACCAGAGCAAAGGCATCGCCCGGCGGCAGGACTTCGTCCTCGCGGTCGATCTGGTACTGGCGATAGGCTTCGACGCCCTCGCTTTCATAGACCTGATGGCTTTCCCGGAGGTCGAACAGCGCCCGCGAGGAGATCGCCACTACCAGCTTGTCGCCCAGCCCTTTTGCCATGTTTCCCCCGGTGTTCGTCAGCGAGTCCGGTTGCGTGCGTCGATGAATCGCAGCGCGCGATACAGCGCCTCGATCTTAGGCAGTTCACGTCCGGCCCTGCGTGCGGCCTCCAGAGGCGCCGCGTAGATTGCGCCCAGCTCCAGCGGCCGGCGCTGGGCGAAGTCATGGTACATGCTGGGCAGGTAGTCCGGCATGGCATCGGTGGAGCTGAGCATCGCCCCGACGATGCCCTGGGGCAGCGAATGCCCGCAGGCGCCGGCGCCGGCGATGACTTCCTCCATCAGCTCGGCCACCAGGGCGCGGCTGTCGGGGTTGTCCATGATCGCCCGCGTGCCGCTGTCGAGCAGCACGGATAGCCCGTTGTAGGGGATATTCCAGACTAGCTTCTGCCAGCGCGCCTGCTCCAGGTTGGGCATGGCGTTGGAGTCCAGGCCGGCGCTACGGAACAGCGCGGCGCCCTCCTCCACGATCGCCTGCCGAGCTTCGGCCTCCGCTGCGGAACCCGAGTGATAGCCGATGTTCACCCCGCCGAAGGCCTGGTGTTCGATCACGCCCGGCTCGGCGCGGTGCACGCAGATGAAGCAGAGCCCGCCCAGCAGGTGAATGTGTTCGGGCAGCAGCGCGCGCAGTTCGTCTTCCACGGCAAGGCCGTTCTGCAACAGCAGGACCTTGGCGCCCTGCGCGGCGGCCTGAATGATCAGCGGCGCGAGATCGGCGTTGCTGGTGGTCTTGGCGCCCACCAGCAGCCAGTCGCAGGGCGGCATCTTCGCCACGTCATCGTAGGCATTCACCGGCGACAGGCTCAGCGCGCCGTGCACCTGGCTGTTCAGGCGCAAGCCGTTCTGCGCGACGGTGGGATACTCGCTGCGTAGCAGAAAATGAACGTCATGGCCGGCGCGGGCCAGCATCAGGCCGTAAAAGCCGCCAATGGCGCCGGTTCCGATGATGCCGATTCGCAGATTCATCAAGGCAATTCCTCAGCAGGGCGCGCCAGGGCGGCGCGCAGGGCTTGGATTAGAGGTTCAGGGCGCAGCGGCGAATGGACGGGGCCCAGGAAGTGGCCGTCGCGCACCAGGAACAGGGACGGCAAGTGGAAGACCTCGTAGCGCTCGACCAGCCCGCCGCTGTGCCCAGCGTCGATCCAGCACAGGCGGTCGATGGGCAGGCCGAACTCCGGCAGCACTTGCCTCGCCCAGCGACAGGTAGAGCAGCCTTCCCCGGTAAAAATCAGCAGCGACACGCCCGGCAGCTCCAGCAGCCGGCGGTCGGCGTCCAGGTCGGTCAGCTCGTGGGCCGGCACTATACTCAAGGTGCCACCACTATAAAGATTGCAGTCGGAGCGTTCCGTCATGCGTCAGTTCCTGCGTCACCCTTGCGATTTCCCGGTCGAGCTGGTCATCCGCAAACAGACTTTCCTGCCGCGCCAGCGGTTGCACAATATCAGCCTCGGCGGCGTCGCGTGCAATTCGCCACGGGGCTTTCGCCGCGGCACCTCTATCGAGCTGCGCATCCCCTTGCTGGGCGACTCCGCCTGCTACCCCGGCGTCATCGCCTGGAGCCGCAAGCAGGCCAGCGACTACCGTGTGGGCATTGCCTTCATCGACGAGGACACTCTGTTCCGGGCGCGCATGGTCGAGCAGGTCTGCCAGATAGAGCAGTACCGCCGCCAGCGGGAGCAGGCCAGCGGCGCCAGCCTGCCGTTCGAGACCCTGGCACTGGAGTGGATCGCGCAGAACGCCGCCGACTTCCCAATGTTTTGCGCGGTCTGATCGGCACCCCGCAGAAAGTCGCGCAAATGCCCGTGTTGCGGGCATTTTCCTGCATCGAGCCATTGTCGAGGCGCTGCCTGAACGGTTAAGGTTCGGGTTCCCCTTAGCGACACCTCTGCCTGCGCCCCATCGCACGGGGATTTCTGGCGGCCGGCACCCGTGACCTGATTGAGTACCACGATGGCTGATTTACAGATCGACGACCTTAACGTTGCCTCCAACGAGACACTGATCACGCCGGAGCAGCTCAAGCGCGAAATCCCCCTGACCGACGCCGCCCTGCGCACCGTCGCCAACGGCCGCCAGGTCGTCCGCGACATCCTTGATGGCAAGGACCACCGCCTGTTCGTAGTGATCGGCCCCTGCTCGATCCACGACATCAAGGCCGCCCACGAATACGCCGAGCGCCTGAAGGTGCTGGCCGCGGAAGTTTCCGACACGCTGTTCCTTGTGATGCGCGTGTACTTCGAGAAACCGCGCACCACGGTTGGCTGGAAAGGCCTGATCAACGACCCGTACCTGGACGACTCCTTCAAGATCCAGGACGGTCTGCACATCGGCCGCCAATTGCTGCGCGACCTCGCCGAGATGGGCCTGCCCACCGCCACCGAGGCGCTCGACCCGATCTCCCCGCAGTACCTGCAGGACCTGATCAGCTGGTCGGCCATCGGCGCGCGCACGACCGAATCCCAGACTCACCGCGAGATGGCTTCCGGCCTGTCCTCGGCGGTCGGCTTCAAGAACGGCACCGATGGCAGCCTGACCGTGGCGATCAACGCGCTGCAGTCGGTTTCCAGCCCGCACCGCTTCCTGGGTATCAACCAGGAAGGCGGCGTCTCTATCGTCACCACCAAGGGCAATGCCTACGGCCATGTAGTGCTGCGCGGTGGCAACGGCAAGCCGAACTATGACTCGGTCAGCGTCGCCCTGTGCGAACAGGAACTGACCAAAGCGAAGATCCCGCTGAACGTGATGGTCGACTGCAGCCACGCCAACTCCAACAAGGACCCGGCCCTGCAGCCGCTGGTGATGGACAACGTCGCCAACCAGATCGCCGAAGGCAACAACTCCATCGTCGGCCTGATGGTGGAAAGCCACCTGGGCTGGGGCGCTCAGCCGATCCCGAAGGACCTGTGCCAGCTGCAGTACGGCGTGTCGATCACCGATGCCTGCATCGACTGGGACACCACCGAGAAGGCCGTGCGCAGCATGCACGCCAAGCTCAAGGAAGTTCTGCCCAAGCGCCAGCGCGGCTGACACTCCAGGCACGCACGAAAAAGCCGGGCATCAGCCCGGCTTTTCTTTGGCGCTGCAACAATTCTGCAGGCACAAAAAACCCGGCATTGGCCGGGCTTTTTTTATTTCTGCGCGCTGAAAGTCAGAGCGCGGTATCGGTGTGGCGCTGGCGGCGTTCCAGGTAGCGCTCGACGTAGGAGCACGACGGGATGACGCTGTAGCCCTTGCGCTCGGCGAACTGCAGCGCATGTTCGGTGAGTGCGGCGGCGATACCACGGCCACGCAGGCTGTCCGGAACGAAGGTGCGATAGATGTCGAGCGTCTGCTTGCCCAGATCCATGTAGGCCAGATAGGCGCGATGACCATCAACAGTCGTTACGAACTGATGGCTGGTTTCATCATGCTGGATGGACAACGACTCACTCACTTGCTCTCTCCTTCGCAGGGCCTCACAACATGACCCGCACCTGATTGATCTTGTTCAGGCGGAGGAACATTTCCGCCGAGCCCGTCCCGATCAGGACAGTGATATAGACTCGGCCGTTCTCCACCTTGTGCAGCACACCCTGATAATAGGCACCATCAAACGTGATGAACTGCAGGCGCTTGCCAGTGTACTGGGCAAGGCTTTCAACGCTAACGAACTCATATTGCTGCGTTTTGGCCTGCGACTCAACCGTTTCCGGGGCCGAAACCATTTGATATTGGCTTTCCGGCGTGAGTTTTTCCTTAACCGGATCGACCCAGGCGAACCCCAGCGGTGTGACTGACTGCTGGTTCACTAAGACGACCGGATGCAGCATCTGAATCACATCCTTCGGCTTGAAAAATTGCAGACCGCCCCAGGTCATGCCTTCGCTCGGCGTCAACTCGATGCGCAGCGAGCGCGGATCTTCCAGGTAACGGCCATAAGCCTCAAGTACCGGCTTGTCGAGTGCGATGCGCTGCTGGCGCAGGGACTTGTCGAATTTCTCCAGCGAGAGCGCGGTATAGGCCTTCTGATCCACGCCCAGCTTGCCGCGGCAGAATTCGCTGACCCGGCGCTGGTACTGGTTGTCGTTCATCTCGATAACGACCTGGGAGACCCGCGGCGGGTTCACGCGCATGTCGCCGGGACGCTCGGAAACGTTTATCAGCGTCATGCTGGTGTGCATGTCCAGCATGTCACGGGTATCGCTGCGCAGGTCGAAGGTCAGGGTCTGCGCACCTGGCTGCATGCGGTAGGAGAATTCGATATCCGACTCGAGGGTGCGGTACCCCATCTGCAGCAATTCGTCGACGCCGATATTGCGTACGTTGTCGCAGGCCACTTCGCTCATGGCGGTGAAGGCACTCTTCTCTGCCGGCTGGGCATACAGCGATTGCATGAAAGGACCGTGGATCTGCAACTCGACACCCTTCAGGTCCACTGCCAACTGCTCCGGCAGCTTGCCCTCATCCAGGCGCTCCTTGAAGCTCAGCAGCTCGCGCAGCCCATTGAACGTCAGCTGGGCGTGGGAAACCTTCAGACTGTCGCCGGCCATGGGCACCCTGATCACCACGTTCTGCAATCCCACCCGGCCGTCGAACGACGAGGAGATGCCGCCATAGGTGATGTCCATGAACGGCGAGACGCGGGCTATGGCATCGTTCACCACACTGCGCACGGAAAGCCACAGCGACGCCTTGATAATGAGGGCGATCGCCACGACGGCAAAAAGGGACCACTTGAGAATCTTCGACATGGCAGGCACATCCTGGATTGTGCGAGAGCAGCGCGTAGGGATAGTGGCAGCTTAACAGTACGCCTGAGACCTCTCCACGAATGCAGTCGGAAATTGCGTGCACAGCGCACAGAAATCGCCCGAATCCAGTGGCATGCAGCTGACTCATCAGTCAGTCAAAACGCTTTACGCACCAGGCCCGCGTCAGTATGTTCTGGCCACTTCCAACCCAAGGACTGCAACCCAGGACCCTCTGCCATGAGTGAGCTGATCAGCTACCAATTCGAAGACGGCATCGCCACCCTGACCCTGAACAACGGCAAGGTGAACGCCATCTCCCCGGCGGTCATCGAAGCCTTCAACCAGGCCCTGGACCAGGCGGAAAAGGACCGTGCCATCGTCATCGTCACCGGCCAGCCAGGCATTCTCTCCGGCGGCTACGACCTCAAGGTGATGACCTCCGGCCCGGAAAACGCCGTGAACCTGGTGGCGTCCGGCTCCACCCTGGCCCGCCGCATGCTGTCCCACCCGTTCCCGGTCATTGTCGCCTGCACCGGCCACGCGGTAGCCAAGGGCGCGTTCATCCTGCTCTCGGCGGACTACCGTATCGGCGTCGACGGCCCGTTCCAGATCGGCCTCAACGAAGTGGCCATCGGCATGACCATGCACCACGTCGGCATCGAACTGGCCCGTGACCGACTGCGCCGCTCCGCCTTCACCCGCTCCGTGGTGAACGCCGAAATGTTCAACCCGCGCGACGCCGTGGACGCCGGGTTCCTCGACAAGGTGGTGCCGGTCGAACAACTCCAGGCCGCTGCTCTGGAGGCCGCCCAGCACCTGAAGAAGCTGAACATGACTGCCCACCGCAACACCAAGCTGAAAGTGCGCAAGCAGTTGCTGGAAACCCTGGACAAGTCCATCGAGTTGGACCGGAACCACCTGGTCTGATCGCCCGATGACAAAAAGCCCGGCCTGGTACCGGGCTTTTTCATGCCATCACTATTACCTAAATAGCAATACTGATTAAGCCTTTTTGCTATTTTTCAAAAATTATTACGCATTAACCTATGGATGAACCCGAAACAAACCAACCCAGAGGTGTTCATCATGAAACTCAACATCATCGCCGCCAGTGTACTTGCCGCCGCTACCGCCTTTGCCGCCCAAGCCAGCTTCGCCGAAGAATCGCCGCTGATGCAGGACCGCATGGTTCACATGACCCAGGCCGCTATCGGGCAACAGCAGTCCGAACAGTCCGCCAGCCAGGTGAATGTCGAAGCCGCTTCCAAGCAGGGCTGAAACCTCCCATCCCGCCAGCCGCCTGCCGCAGGTGACGTCATGCAGCCCTGCCCGAAGCGAAAAGCCCGGCGTGATGCCGGGCCTTTCAGAGACGATGACGCACTCTCAGTGCTTTTCGACGGCCGCCACGCCCGTCGCCTCCTCTCCCTGACGAGGGTCAAGCAGCCATGAAGCCCGCCAGAGTCCCGAAAACCTCCGATAGCGTCCCGCCACTCACCTCCTTGCGTCTGGTCGTAGCGCCGCTATCTATCAATCTGCCTGATACCGAGAACCAACCGGCATCGTTATTCAATCGAATTGACCAAAGCGACACTAGGCCATCACTTCCCCGAGCCCGAGTCGCCAGCATGAACCGCCAAGCCCACCGCTACGCCCGCAACGGCGCCCTCGCCGTCCTGGGGCTCTACACCATCGTGATCCTGGTAGTCACCGCCCTCAGCGCCGGCTTCGACGACGCGCGCCGTGCCCCAGTGGACAACATCGACCGCAGTGGGCTTTTCGAACGCTTCAACCAGGCGGTGCCAGTGGCTCTGCAGGGCCTTCAGGAAGCGCTCACACCTCACTCCTGATTCCGCTGCGCTGGCGCGTCGCGCCAGGCTGGCCAACACTCAATCCCAGCAGAACGACTCCCGACCGATCCGCAGCAGGGTGGGCTTCAGCATGGGCCGAGTCATTGCTTCCGCCGTCTACAGCAAGGGCCGCAAGGTCTCCGACATCCCGCTGGAGGACGGCTACCGCTGGGCGTGCCAGCCCGACCACTTCGTCTGGACCGGCCTGCAGGAGCCAACGCCGGAAGAGATGTTCAATCTTCAACGGCAGTTCAACCTGCACGAACTGGCCGTGTCAGACGCGCTGGAAAAGCACAGCCGGCCGAAGCTGGAAACCTTCGGTGACGCGCTGTTCATCGTCATCTACTCACCGATCCGCGCCGATAGTCGGCTGATGTTCGTCGAAACCCATCTCTTTGCCGGAATCGGCTACATCATCAGCGCACGCCACGGTTTCTCCCAGTCCTACGCCCAGGTCCGACAGCGCTGTGAGGCGCGACCGCTGCTGCTGGCCCATGGCACCGACTTCGTGCTCTACGCCCTGCTGGATTTCGTGATGAGCAACTACGAGCCGGTGGTCGAGGCGATCCGCGCGGAAATCGAAGAGGTGGAACAGCAGGTGCTGCGCAAGTCGCTGACCCAGGAACAGATCGAGAAGATCTACGGCCTGCGCCGCGAGGTGCTCAAGCTCAAGCACTACGCCGCGCCCATGGTGGAGATCTGCCAGGAGCTGCAGCGCCTGGACTTCCCCTTCATCGACAAGCAGATGCGACCCTACTTCCGCGATGTGGCGATCCACGTGAACCGCCTGCTCGAAGACCTCACCACCCTGCGCGACGTGGCCAGCCAGACCATCGAGGTCGGGCTGGCGCTGGAATCCTCGCGGCAGAGCGTGGTGCAGCGCAAGTTCGCCGCCTGGGCGGCGATCCTCGCCTTCCCCACCGCCGTGGCCGGCATCTACGGGATGAACTTCGAGTACATCCCGGAACTGCACTGGCACTATGGCTACTTCCTGATCATGGGGCTGCTGGCGCTGGGCTGCGTCGGACTCTACATCAGCTTCAAGCAGGCGGATTGGCTTTAGTCCGGCCAGACGGCCATGCCCAGGATAAGCACCTGCAAGGCGCTCTTCAGAAACAAAAGCGCCGCTCGAATAAGCGGCGTTTTCAGTCAACACGGCAGGAATCAGGCCGCGCTCTTCTTCTCATCGCGACCTTGCTGGACGAAGCGCATCATCCATTCGCCGACTGCCGTTCCCTGGTGCGGGCGCGAGAGGCTGTCGATGCCGGACTGGAATACCGGCTCGCTGAAGATGTGCTTGCGCAGTTCGAGGATCGCCTGGGAATAGTCGCTCTGGAACTCCGGGTGGCCCTGGAAGCACAGCACCTGGTCGCCGATGGCGTAGGCCGCGTTCGGGCAGAAGTCGCTGGAGGCGATGCGACGCGCGCCATGGGGCAGCTCGGTGACCTGGTCCTGGTGGCTGACCAGCAGGGTCAGGCCATCGCCCAGCGACGGGCTCATCCACTGCGGCTGCTCCTCGATGCGGTAGTCGTGGATGCCCACTCCCCAACCCTGGCTCGCGCGCTCGGTCTTGCCGCCCAGCACCAGCGCCAGCAACTGATGGCCGAAGCACACGCCCAGCAGCTTGTCGCCACGCTGGTAGAGCTTGAGCACGTAGTCCTTGAGGGTCTGGATCCAGGGATCAGTGCCGAAGGAGTCCGCCTTGCTGCCGGTCACCAGATACGCGTCGAACTTCTCATCGTCGGGCGGGTAATGCCCTTCCACCACGTTGTAGACCGTGAATTCGGCCGGAACGGGTTGCTTGGCGAACAGTTGCTGGAACATCCAGCCATAGCCCTTGTACTGATCGATGAGTTCGGGGCGGAGGATGTCGGTTTCCAGAATGCAGATGTGCAACGACATGCAGGGGTGATTCCTGGGGGGTTAGCGGCTGATAAGGATGGTTTTCCTGACACTGATGAAACGCGCGTGAAAATTACGCCCTATTTTTTCACCACACAAGATGCCGAGCGGATTCTTGTGCAGGAATTTCAGGGGAAATACCGGAAAAACCGACTTCCTTCAATTGCACGGATGCACAGGGGTGACGGCCGGTTGGCAAGGATTCAGCCGATGGACAGCCTTTGCAGCACCAAGTTCGTCTCCAGCACCTGCGCGTACTCGCCCTGCAGATTGGCCAGCGACATGGCGTGAACTTCCTCGGCGCTGCGTTGCACACCGTTGAAATCGCGCTTGTCGAAGGCGAAACAGGCGTCCGCGACGACCTGCGCAGCGAAGCCCAGGTTGCCCGCAGAACGCGCCGTGGCCTCTACCGAGTTGTTGGTGCTGACCCCGCAGATCACCAGCGCCCCGATGTCCCGCACACGCAGCCAGCGCTCCAGCCCGCTGTTGATGAAAGCGTCGGGGACGTTCTTCTCCACCACGTGCTCATGCTCCAGCGGCGCCAGCGCCTCCTGGAACTCGGCGCCCGGCTGTCCCGGCCAGAACGGTGAGCCCGGCGTGCGCGACATGTGGCGGATATGAACCAGCGGCCAACCTTCCCGGCGCCAGGCCGCCAGCAGTTCGCCGATGCGCTGCTCGGCCTGCGGGTGGTTGCGCGGCTCGCGGCTGTCACGCATGCCTTTCTGCTGGTCGATGATCAACAAGGCGGGAGGCGTCATCGGGGCGATCCTGCTGATGGGGAAGGCGCCATCCTACGATTTGCTCGGGCAAGAAAAAACCGGCCACTCGGGCCGGTTTTCTCATTCAGAGGAGAACGCCTCAGAAGCTCTCGCCCCGCGCCGCCTTCTCCAACAGCAGCGCCGGCGGTAGGAAGCGCTCTCCGTACTGCTCGGCCAGGTACTGGGCGCGAGCGACGAAGTCCTTCAGGCCGTACTGGTTGATGAACTGCAGCGCGCCGCCGCTCCAGGCCGCGAAGCCGATGCCGAAGATCGAGCCGATATTGGCGTCGGCGGTGGAGGTCAGCACGCCCTCCTCCACACAGCGCACCGTCTCGATCGCCTGCACGAAGAGAATGCGGTCGCGCACATCCTCGGCGGATATCTGCGCGTCAGCCTTCTCGAAGCGCTGCTTCAGCTCCGGCCACAGGTGCTTCTTGCCGTTGGCCGGATAGTCGTAGAAGCCAGCGCCGGCAGCTTTGCCCGGACGCTTGTACTCGTTGACCATCAGGTCCACCACGGCGAAGGCCGGATGCTTGGGCAACTGCTTGCCTTCGGCCTCCAGGTCCTTGCGGGTCTGCTCGCGGATGTGGGTCATCAGGCTCATCGACACTTCGTCGCTGATCGCCAGCGGGCCCACCGGCATACCGGCCTGGCGCGCCTGGTTCTCGATCATCGCCGCCGACACGCCCTCGCCGAGCATGGCCAGGCCTTCGTTGGTGAAGGTACCGAACACGCGCGAAGTGAAGAAGCCACGGCTGTCGTGAACCACGATCGGGGTCTTCTTGATCTGCAGGACGAAGTCGAAGGCGCGAGCCAGCGTGGCGTCGTCGGTCTTCTCGCCGCGGATGATCTCCACCAGCGGCATCTTGTCCACCGGGCTGAAGAAGTGCAGTCCGATGAATTTCTGCGGTTGCGCCACGGCTTCGGCCAGGCCGGTGATCGGCAGGGTCGAGGTGTTGGAGGCGATTACCGCATCGGGCTGCGCGGCGGATTCGGCGGCAGCGCTGACCTTGGCCTTCAGGCCACGGTCCTCGAATACCGCTTCGATGATCAGGTCGCAGCCTTCGAAATCGGCATCGCTGGCCGTCGGCTTGATCCGCGCGAGGAAGGCGTCGCGCTTCTCGACGCTCATCTGGCCCCGGCCGACCTTCTTGTCCAGCAGGCCGGCGGAGTAGGCCTTGCCCTTCTCGGCGGCTTCGAGGGAAACGTCCTTGAGCACCACCTCGATGCCAGCGGCGGCCGAGACGTAGGCGATGCCCGCGCCCATCATGCCGGCGCCGACCACCCCGACCTTCTTCGTCTGCTGCGGCGGGACACCCTGCGGGCGGGACTTGCCGGCGTTGATCTCGTTGAGCTGGAACCAGAAGGTGCCGATCATGTTCTTCGCCACCTGGCCGGTGGTCAGCTCGGTGAAGTAGCGCGCCTCGATCAGCTGAGCGGTGTCGAAGTCCACCTGCGCGCCTTCGACCGCGGCGCACATGATCTTCTCCGGCGCCGGGAAGCAGCCCTTGGTCTTGTCGCGCAGCACCGATGGGGCGATGGCCAGCATCTGCGCCACAGCCGGGCTGGATGGGGTGCCGCCGGGGATCTTGTAGCCGGCGCTGTCCCACGGCTGCTTGGCGGCCGGGTTGGCGGCGATCCACTCGCGGGCCTTGCTCAGCAGCTCGTCGCGGCTGGAAGCCAGCTGGTGTACCAGGCCGGCCTTGAGCGCCTGGTCCGGGCGCACCTTCTTGCCTTCGGCCAGGTACGGCAGGGCCTTCTCCAGGCCGAGCAGACGCACCATGCGCACCACGCCGCCGCCACCGGGCAGCAGACCGAGGGTGACTTCCGGCAGGCCGAGCTGGACGTGGCTTTCATCCAGGGCGATGCGGTGATGGCAGGCCAGGCAGATTTCCCAGCCGCCGCCCAGGGCCGCGCCGTTGATGGCGGCGACCACCGGCTTGCCGAGGGTTTCCAGACGGCGCAGCTGACCCTTGAGCACCAGGATGCCTTCATAGAAGGCCTGGGCGTCGGCCTTGGTCACCTTGATCAGTTCATTGAGGTCGCCGCCGGCGAAGAAGGTCTTCTTCGCGGAAGTGATCACCACGCCGGCGATCGACTCCTTCTCGGCTTCCAGGCGCGCCACGGTGGCGGCCATGGCCTCGCGGTACACACCGTTCATGGTGTTGGCGCTCTGGCCGGGCATGTCCATGGTCAGGACGACGATATTGTCCTGGCCTTTCTCATAACGGATGGCGTCGGTCATTTTCTTGTTCTCCGGCCTCAAACCCTTTCGATAATCGTCGCGATACCCATGCCGCCGCCCACGCAGAGGGTGGCCAGGCCGTAGCGCAAATTGCGCCGCTCCAGCTCATCCAGCAGGGTGCCGAGGATCATGCAGCCGGTGGCGCCAAGTGGGTGGCCCATGGCGATGGAGCCGCCGTTGACGTTGACCTTGCTCTCCGGCACGCCCATGTCCTTCATGAACTTCATCACCACCGAGGCGAAGGCTTCGTTGACCTCGTAGAGGTCGATGTCCTCGGCCTTCAGCCCGGCCTTGGCCAGCGCCTTGCGGGTGGCCGGCGCGGGGCCGGTGAGCATGATGGTCGGGTCGGTGCTGGTCACCGCGGTGGCGACGATGCGCCCGCGGGCCTTCAGGCCCAGCTCGCGGCCCTTGGCCTCGGAGCCGATGAGCATGGCGGTGGCGCCGTCGACGATGCCGGAGCTGTTGCCCGGCGTGTGCACGTGCTCGATGCGCTCGACGTAGCTGTACTTGCGCAGCGCGCTGGCGTCGAAGCCCATCTGCCCCATCATCTCGAAGCTGGGCTTGAGCGCGCCGAGTCCTTCGAGGGTGGAGTCGGCGCGGATGAATTCGTCATGGTCGAGCAGGACGATGCCGTTCTGGTCCGTCACCGGCACCAGGGATTTGGCGAACAGCCCTTCGGCGCGGGCCTTGGCGGCTTTCTGCTGGGAGCGCAGGGCGAAGGCGTCGATGTCGGCGCGGCTGAAGCCTTCCAGGGTGGCGATCAGATCGGCGCCGATGCCCTGGGGGACGAAGCTGGTGTGCAGGTTGGTTTCCGGGTCCAGCGCCCAGGCGCCGCCGTCCGAACCCATGGGCACGCGGGACATGGATTCCACGCCGCCGACCACCACTAGGTCCTCGAAGCCCGAGCGCACCTTCATGGCGCCCAGGTTGACCGCTTCAAGGCCCGAGGCGCAGAAGCGGTTGATCTGCACGCCGGCGACCTGCTCGTCCCAGTCGGCGACCAGCGCGGCGGTCTTGGCGATGTCCGAGCCCTGGTCGCCCACCGGGGTCACGCAGCCCAGGACGATGTCGTCGACCTGGGCGGTGTCGAGCTGGTTGCGCTGCTGCAGCGCGCGCAGGACACCGGCCATCAGGTTGACCGGCTTGACGCTGTGCAGCGCGCCGTCCTTCTTGCCTTTGCCGCGGGGAGTACGCACCGCGTCGTAAATGAATGCTTCGGTCATGGCGTTCTCTCTTAGAGTTGTCGTCACGCAGGCGTGGCGTGTCGGCCTACCTTAGCGGCGTATCGGCAAGGGGCAATGACCGCAGCGCTCAGCGCAATTGACCGCCACGCTCAGCGACCGACCGGCGGCGAAAAGCTCGAAGGCTCTGGAAAGGGCCTGTCGGGGAAGATGGACGAGCGGTCGAAAAGCTGAACGCAGCTGTCACGATTCGGTCATATAGAGGGAATATGCCTGAAGCTGCAGGACTTGCTGCCAGATGGTCTAAGCCCGCGCGGCACTAGGCTTAGACTCAATCAGGCAGATGATGCGAAGAGTGCCGTTGCCGGGTTTGCCGGCTCGGCTCGATAAACCAGAAGCCAAGGCATGCGCGTCACTATCAACAGGCCGTGAGTGAGCCGTGCCAAGAACAAGAAAGGCGGAAGGACATCATGGACAAACAATCGAGAAAATGGCGTCAGGCTAGCCTGATCGTGTTCGCAACCACTGTAGTCTTGATCATCCCCAATCTGAGTCGTCTGGTCGGCTAGGGCCAACACCCGGCTACCCCGCCGCTGCGTACCGCGCGCCGCCATCCGCGAGCCACGGTCAACGCAGCGCGGGAGCCACCTACCTCCTGCTACGCCCGCACCTCTGCTAATGTTCCGCGGCCCACTCCCGCCACGGATGCGACCATGCGCCCACTGCTGCTGACGCTGCTCCTGCTCTGCCCCACCACCTTCGCCGCCACGCTCACCCTGGAATTGCCCGACGGCAAGCACGACTTGAGCACGGAACAGTTGCTGGCCAACCCAAAGGCGCAGGACATCGAGATTCCCGCCGACGTCTCCTACAACCGCACCATGCATTACCGCGCGGTGCCGCTGGCGGCGCTGCTGCAAGGTGTGCAGCCGGCCGACCACCTGCAGGCCGTGGCGCTGGATGGATTCGCCGCCGAACTGCCGGCCGCGCCGCTGCTGGCAGAAAAAGGTTCGCGCGCCTGGCTGGCCATCGAGGAGTCGGGTAAACCCTGGCCCCCGCTGGCCGAGGGCAAGCCATCCGCCGGGCCTTTCTACCTGGTGTGGAGCGATCCGAAAGCCGCTGGCATCGGCCCGGAGCAATGGCCCTTCCAGGTCGCCAGCATTCGTTACCTCAAGCCGCTGGCCGAGCGCTTCCCGGCGCTGCTGCCGGCGAAGAATGCGCCGGAATCAGTGCAGAAGGGCTTCGCCCAGTTCCAGAAGAACTGCCTGGCCTGCCACCGTCTGAACGGCGCCGGCGACTCTCAGTTCGGCCCGGACCTGAACCTGCCGCACAACCCCACCGAGTACTTCGCGCCGGGTTATCTCAAGCAGTACATCCGTGACCCGCAGAGCCTGCGGCACTGGCCGGAAGCGCGGATGAAAGGCTTCGCCGCCGATGTGATCAGCGATGCAGAACTGGACCAGATAGTCGCCTACCTGAAGCACATGGCGGGGCGGAAGGTGAAGGCTGGCGGGTAACCAAACCGGCACGGTAATGGCTCGCGAGCATGCTCACTCCTGCAGAGCATCCATCGAAAATTCTGGGTGCATCGGCGCAAGGGATTGCCCTCACCCTAACCCTCTCCCAGAGGGAGAGGGGACCGTTCGGAGCAGGATGAAACGACCGCGTCAGCCGGCACGGACGGCTCCCTCTCCCCTTGGGAGAGGGCTGGGGTGAGGGGTTTCAGCTCAAGCGCAGATGCTTAACCAGGCCTCAGTGCCAGTAATCCCCCGGCGGCGCCGGCAGTTCGCCCAGCAACTGGCGCAGCCCGGCGCCCCACTGGTTACGAATGCCCTCGAAGTATGGGTCGCCCTCCTGGATGCGGTACCCCGCCGGCACTTCCAGGCTGCCCTCGCGGTACACCAGCAGGTCCAGCGGCATGCCCACCGAGAGGTTGCTGCGGATAGTCGAGTCGAAGCTGATCAGCGCGCAGCGCAGGGCTTGTTCCAGCGGCGTGGCGTAGCTCATGGCGCGGTCGATGATCGGCTTGCCGTACTTGCTCTCGCCGATCTGGAAGTACGGCGTATCACGGCATGACTCGATGAAGTTGCCCTGTGGGTAGACGTTGAACAGGCGCGGCACTTCAGTGCCTATCTGCCCGCCGACCAGGAAGGAACTGCCCAGGTCGACACCCTGGTTCTGGCCGATGTTCTCGTCATGATCGACCACCTCGCGCAGCGTCGTACCCACGAGGCGCGCGGCCTCGAAGAGATTTTCCACCGTGCCGAGGTTGGGCCCGTCGCTCCCCATGCGCTGGCGCAGCGTGCTGATCACCGACTGGGAGGTGGCCAGGTTGCCGGCGCTCTGCACCACGATCAGGCGCTCTCCCGGCGTGCCGAAGATATGCAGCTTGCGGAACACCGCGATGTTGTCGACGCCGGCGTTGGTGCGCGAATCGGAAACGAAGACCAGGCCCTGGGCGAGGTTCATGGCGACGCAGTAGGTCATGGCTTTCTCATGGCGGCGGGAACTGGCACCGATCTTATGCCGGTGCCGACGCTTGTGCCACGCAACCTCATCACTGCTGCGCCTGTTGCATCTGCTGCAGATGCCCAGGCGCCACGGTGACGCGGGCGTGCATCTGCTCGCCACCGCCGCCCCGGCGCATGCCGCGCACCGGACAGGCGTCGAGGTAATCCAGGCCCACCGCCAGCTTCAGGTGGCGCTCCGGGCGGTCCAGCACGTTGGTCACGTCGAAGCTGTACCAGGCGTCGTCGAGCCAGGCCTCGGCCCAGGCGTGGCTGGCCAGGTGGTCCTCGACGTCGGTATACAGGTAGCCGGACACATAGCGCGCCGGCACGCCCAGGTGGCGCAGGCAGGCGAGGAAGGCGTGGGCGTGGTCCTGGCAGACGCCCTGCCCCGCTGCGAAGGCTTCGGCGGCAGTGCTGTCGACCTGGGTCGAACCGGGCACGTAGGCGATGCGCTCGTTCAAGGCCTGCATCAGCCTGATCATCGCCTTGCGGTCGCGCCGCTCGGCGCACTGGGCGCGGGCGAACTCCTGCAGCGCGCCGTCGGCCTGGGTCAGGCGGGTGCTGCGCAGGAACGGCAGCGGCGACAGGTGATCGTGCTCGCGCTCGTTCTCCACGTCGATCTCCACCTGGCCGTGGGCGGCGATGACGATGGCCTCGTGGGGCTCGTCCAGGGTCAGCACGTGGAGGATGTTGCCGTAGGCATCGCGCTGCGGATGCGCCGGGCGCGGCAGGTGCAGCTGCCAGTCGAGCACGTGCTGGCGCTCGCTTTCCTGCGGGGTCAGGCGCAGGTACTGGATGCTCGCGCGCACCTGGTCTTCGTAGCGGTAGGTGGTGTCATGGCGGATGGAGAGTTTCATGCGGCCTCCAGGTACGAGCTGTGAATGGCGTTGGCGAGCTGACGAACCAGCCCGATATGGTCGGTGATCCAGGGATGCAGGCCGCTGCCCAGCACTTCGTCGATACCGGTGTAGCGCACCCGCGCCTCCAGTTCGGCGGCCAGACGCTGGGCCGGGCGGCCGTTGATGCCGGGCAGGCTGGCGAGGATCTGGCGCAGCTCTTCGGCGCAGGCCAGCAGCGAGCGCGGGACGTCCTCGCGCAACAGCAGGAGTTCGGCGATATTCCGTGCGTTGAGGGCGTCGCGGTACAGCTCGGTGTAGCCCTCGAACGCCGACAGCGCGCGCAGCAGCGCGGTCCACTGGTAGTAGCCGCGCGCCGTGCCTTCGGCCGGGCCGGCACTGTGCTCGCCCAGCACCTGATGCCGTGCGTCGAGCAGGCGCAGAGTGTTGTCGGCGCGCTCGATGTAGGTGCCCAGGCGGATGAAGTGGAAGGCATCGTTGCGCATGCTGGTGCCGAAAGTGGCGCCGCGGAACAGGTGCGAGCGGTCCTTCACCCATTCGCAGAAGTGGCTGATGCCGTAGCGCAGCAGGCCCTGGTGGGCGATGTCGCGCATCTCCAGCCAGGTGGCGTTGATGTTCTCCCACATGTCGGTGGTGATCCGTCCGCGCACCGCATGGGCGCCGGCACGGGCCGCGCCGAAGCAGGAATAGATGCTCGCCGGGTTCTGCGCATCGAGGGCGAAGAAGTTCAGCAGACGTTCGGCGTGCAGGTCGCCGTGGCGGGCGAGATAGGCGTCGAGGTTGCCGGTGATCAGCAGCGGCATGGCCAGCTCCTCCAGGCCATCGCCACGGCCGTCCTGGGGCATCAGCGACAGCGAGTAGGACACGTCGAGCATGCGCGCGAGGTTCTCGGCGCGCTCCAGGTAGCGCGACATCCAGTACAGGTCGGAAGCGGTTCTACTGAGCATGTTTAATCCCCCACCACCCAGGTGTCCTTGGTACCGCCACCTTGTGACGAGTTGACGACCAGCGAACCTTCGCGCAGCGCCACGCGGGTCAACCCGCCGGGCACCAGGCGCACGTTGTCCGGCGCGGACAGAACGAACGGCCGCAGGTCGATGTGGCGCGGGGCGATGCCGTTCTCGACGAAGGTCGGGCAGGTCGACAGGCTCAGGGTCGGCTGCGCGATGTACGCCTCCGGACGCGCCATCAGCCGGGCGCGGAAGGCTTCGATTTCGGCGCTGCTGGCGGCCGGCCCGACCAGCATGCCGTAGCCGCCGGAGCCCTGGGCTTCCTTCACCACCAGCTCGGGCAGGTGCGCCAGCACGTGGGACAGGTCCTGCGGCCGGCGGCACTGCCAGGTCGGAACGTTGTGCAGGATCGGTTCCTGGTCGAGGTAGAAGCGGATCATTTCCGGCACGTAGGGATAGACGGATTTATCGTCGGCCACGCCAGTACCGATGGCGTTGGCCAGCACCACGTTGCCCGCGCGATAGGCGGCCAGCAGGCCGGGCACGCCGAGCATGGAGTCGGGGTTGAAGGCCAGCGGATCGAGGAAGTCGTCGTCGACGCGCCGGTAGATCACGTCCACCGGCATCGGGCCGGAGGTGGTACGCATGTAGACGCGCTCGTCGCGGACAAACAGGTCGGCGCCTTCCACCAGCTCCACGCCCATCTCGCGCGCAAGGAAGGCGTGCTCGAAATAGGCGCTGTTGAAGCGGCCCGGCGTCAGCACCACCACGCAGGGCTGCTCCACTTCGCTGGCCTGGCGCAGGGTGTCGAGCAACAGGTTCGGGTAGTGGTCGATGGGCGCGATGCGCTGGGCGCCGAACAGTTCGGGGAACAGGCGCATCATCATCTTGCGGTTCTCCAGCATGTAGGAGACGCCGCTGGGAGTGCGCAGGTTGTCTTCGAGGACGTAGTAGGCGCCGTTGCCGTCGCGCACCAGGTCGATGCCGGCGATGTGCGCGTAGACGTTGCCGGGCACGTCCAGGCCCTGCATCGCCAGTTGGTACTGGTCGTTGGCCAGGACCTGCTCGGGCGGGATCAGGCCTTCCTTGAGGATGCGCTGGTCGTGGTAGAGGTCGGCGAGGAACAGGTTGAGCGCCTGCACCCGCTGGATGCAGCCGGCCTCGATGATCTTCCACTCGCTGGCGGGGATGCTGCGCGGGATGGTGTCGAAGGGGATCAGGCGCTCGGTGCCCTGGTCGTCGCCATAGAGGGTGAAGGTGATACCCGCGCGATAAAACAGCAGGTCGGCCTCTCGGCGGCGCTGCTGCAGCTGTTCGCCGGGCATGTCCGCCAGCCAGCGGGCGAACTCCGTGTAGTGCGGTCGGCAGGCGCCAGCGGCGTCATGCATTTCGTCATAGAACACCCGAGCCATCTTCCACTCCTTGTTGCCGCTCTCACTCGGCAACAGAGCTTCGCAAGGCTCGTGCCAGAGGTCGATTTCCTGTCCATTCAATGACTTGCAAAGGCTGTTGGCGCAGACCGCACTGCCATGGTGCGAAACCGCTGCAGGCCGCGTGCGCTGCGCCCTTTTTGCGCCCACGGGCCGCGCCGGGGCTCGCTTGTCAGCCTCCGGGGCCAGAACTACGCTGCAAGAGCGTGGCCATTCCCCATGGACACGCAGCGGTGAACGGAGGTGCCATTTTTCTGCGCGCTGGTTCCGCAGTGGCTCCCACACGAAGAACAACAGGAGTCCGTCCATGTCATCCGTGCAATTGTCTTCAGCGAAAGTCGCGGCGCTGGCTTTCGCCGGCATCAGCCTGCTCGCCAGCGGTTCGTTGCAGGCCGCCGAGGCGCTCAAGCAGCTGGGCAACCCCGAAGGCGCCCTCGATATCATTGCCTGGCCCGGCTACATCGAACGCGGCGAGAGCGACAAGAACTACGACTGGGTGAGCCAATTCGAGAAGGACACTGGCTGCAAGGTCAACGTGAAGACCGCCGCCACCTCCGACGAGATGGTCAGCCTGATGGCCAAGGGCGGCTACGACCTGGTCACCGCCTCCGGCGACGCCTCGCTGCGGCTGGTCTACGGCAAGCGCGTGCAGCCGATCAACATCGCCCTGGTGCCCAACTGGAAGAACGTCGACCAGCGCCTGCAGGACGCGCCCTGGCACACGGTGGACGGCAAGCACTACGGCACGCCCTACCAGTGGGGGCCGAACGTGCTGATGTACAACACCAAGGTCTTCCCCAAGGCGCCGGAAAGCTGGAGTGTGGTGTTCAGCGAACAGAAGCTGCCCGACGGCAAGAGCAACAAGGGCCGCGTGCAGGCCTACGACGGCCCGATCTACATCGCCGACGCTGCGCTCTACCTGAAGACCGCCGAGCCCAAGCTGGGCATCCAGGACCCCTACGAGCTCAACGAGGAACAGTACGCCGCCGCGCTCAAGCTGCTGCGTGAACAGCAGAAGCTGATCCACCGCTACTGGCACGACGCGACGGTGCAGATGAGCGACTTCAAGAACGAGGGCGTGGCCGCTTCCGGCTCCTGGCCGTATCAGGTGAACGCGCTGCTGGGCGAGAAGCAGCCGATCGCCTCCACCATCCCCGGCGAAGGCGTCACCGGCTGGGCCGACACCACCATGCTGCACGT
The DNA here is from genome assembly GCF_014852585.1 of Pseudomonas sp. PDM18. Taxonomy (GTDB): domain Bacteria; phylum Pseudomonadota; class Gammaproteobacteria; order Pseudomonadales; family Pseudomonadaceae; genus Pseudomonas. The sequence goes on from NZ_JACVBX010000009.1 coordinate 216,358, forward strand.
CGACGCCAAGCACCCGGTGTGCGCCTACAAGTGGCTGAACTGGTCGCTGGAACCCAAGGTGCAGGGCGACGTCGCCGCCTGGTTCGGCTCGGTACCGGCCGTGCCGGACGGCTGCACCGGCAGCCAGTTGCTCGGCGCCCAGGGTTGCGCCACCAACGGCTACGACCAGTTCGATCGCATCGCCTTCTGGAAGACCCCGCAGGCCAAGTGTTCCCAGGGGCAGTGCGTGCCGTACAGCCGGTGGACGCAGGATTACATTGCGATCATGGGGGGCCGGTGACACTTCCGCGATTGAGAGCCCCTCTCCCCAGCCCTCTCCCTGAAGGGAGAGGGAGTCGTTCGAGCGGGAGCTGATAGCTGAGCCAGCCGGAAACTTCGTTTTCGCAGTGAGTGGTGAATCAACCGCGCTCGCCGAACAGTCCCCTCTCCCTTCAGGGAGAGGGTTAGGGAGAGGGAGCGCGATATGAGCCACACCATGATCTCCAGCTGACCAAGCGCCCTTCCCCCCATGCGCTACCTTTTCTGATGCAGCCCCGCCATTCAGGTAGCCAGCAGCATGACCACAGCCGTCCAATTCACTGACGTGAGCCGTCACTATGGCGAGGTGCGCGCCGTCGATTCGGTGTCCATCGAGATCCGCGACGGCGAGTTCTTCTCCATGCTCGGCCCTTCCGGCTCGGGCAAGACCACCTGCCTGCGCCTGATCGCCGGTTTCGAGCAGCCCACCTCCGGCTCCATCCGCATCCATGGCGCGGAAGCGTCGGGCCTGCCGCCCTACGAGCGCGACGTGAACACGGTGTTCCAGGACTACGCGCTGTTCCCGCACATGAGCGTGCTGGACAACGTCGCCTACGGCCTGAAGGTGAAAGGCGTGGCCAAGGCCGAGCGCTACCACCGCGCCGAAGAGGCCCTCGGCATGGTCGCCCTGGCCGGCTACGGCAAGCGCAAGCCGGCGCAGCTCTCCGGTGGCCAGCGCCAGCGCGTCGCCCTCGCTCGTGCGCTGGTGAATCGCCCGCGCGTACTGCTGCTGGACGAACCCCTCGGCGCGCTCGACCTGAAGCTGCGCGAACAGATGCAGGTGGAGCTGAAGAAGCTGCAACGCCAGCTCGGCATCACCTTCATCTTTGTCACCCATGACCAGAGCGAAGCGCTGTCCATGTCCGACCGCGTGGCGGTGTTCAACAAGGGCCGCATCGAACAGGTCGACACCCCCGGCAACCTCTACCGGCGCCCCGCCACGCGCTTCGTCGCCGAGTTCGTCGGCACTGCCAACGTGCTGCGCGGCGACCTCGGCCAACGCCTGCTGGGCGAGTCGTGCCCGCACTCGCTGCGCCCCGAGCACGTGCGCTTCGGCCGCGCCGGCGAAGGCGAGCTGGAAGTCAGCGGCACGCTGTTCGACGTGCAGTACATGGGTGCCAGCAGCCGCTACGAGATCGAACTGGAAAATGGCGTGCGTCTGGTGGCCGCCCTACCCAATGGCGAGCGAGAGGAGCAACGGCCGAAACCGGGTGACGCGGTGACCGCCTGCTGGGCGCGCAGCGCGCTGGTGCCGCTGCTCGAGGAACCGGCGCCGTGAGGGCGATCTCCAGCTTCCTCTACCGGCGCAGCACGCTGTATCTGCTGATGCTGCTGATCCCGCCGTTGCTGTGGTTCGGGGTGATCTACATCGGCTCGCTGTTCGCCTTGCTCTGGCAGAGCTTCTACACCTTCGACGACTTCACCATGGCGGTGACGCCGGACCTGACCCTGGCCAACTACCAGGCCCTGTTCAACCCGGCCAACTACGACATCGTCCTGCGCACCTTCAGCATGGCGATTACCGTGTCGGTGGCCAGCGCCGTCCTCGCCTTCCCCATCGCCTACTACATGGCGCGCTACGCCGGGCCGAAGGAGAAGGCGTTCTTCTACATCGCGGTGATGCTGCCGATGTGGGCCAGCTACATCGTCAAGGCCTACGCCTGGACAGTGATCCTGGCCAAGGGCGGCATCCTCTATTGGGTGATCGAGCACCTGCACCTGCTCGGCCTGCTGGACCTGCTGTTGCAAGTGCCAGCCGTGGGCGGCAACACGCTGTCCACCTCGCACCTGGGCCGTTTCTGGGTGTTCACCTACGTCTGGCTGCCGTTCATGATCCTGCCGATCCAGGCCGCCCTGGAACGCCTGCCGCCCTCGCTGCTGCAAGCCTCGGCGGACCTCGGTGCGCACCCGCGGCAGACCTTCTTCCAGGTGATCCTGCCGCTGGCCTTCCCCGGCGTGGTGGCGGGCTCGATCTTCACCTTCAGCCTGACCCTGGGCGACTTCATCATCCCGCAACTGGTCGGCCCCAGCGGGCTGTTCATCGGCACCATGGTCTACGTGCAGCAGGGCGCGGTGGGCAACATGCCGCTGGCGGCGGCCTTCACCCTGGTGCCCATCGTGCTGATCGCCGTCTACCTGTCCATCGCCAAGCGACTGGGGGCCTTCGATGCGCTCTGACGCACACTCCACCGATCGGCCCTCCTGGTTCCTGCGCTTGGCGGCCTGGGGCGGGCTGGTGTTCCTGCACTTCCCGATCCTGGTGATCCTGCTCTACGCGTTCAACACCGAGGAGTCGGCCTACAGCTTCCCGCTGCAGGGCTTCACCCTGAAGTGGTTCAGCATTGCTTTCCAGCGCGGCGACGTGCTCGACGCCATCTGGCTGTCGGTGAAGATCGCCTGCGTCGCCACGTTGATCGCCATGGTCCTCGGCACCCTGGCCGCTGGCGCGCTGTACCGCCGCGACTTCTTCGGCAAGGAGAGCATCTCGCTGATGCTGATCCTGCCCATCGCGCTGCCCGGCATCATCACCGGTATCGCCCTGCTGTCGGCGTTCAAGACGCTGGGGATCGAACCCGGCTTCCTGACCATCGTCATCGGCCACGCGACCTTCTGCGTGGTGATCGTCTACAACAACGTGATCGCCCGCTTCCGCCGCACCTCCTTCAGCCTGATCGAAGCGAGCATGGACCTGGGCGCCGACGGCTGGCAGACCTTCCGCTACATCATCCTGCCGAACATCGCCACGGCGCTGCTGGCCGGCGGCATGCTGGCCTTTGCCCTGTCGTTCGACGAGATCATCGTCACCACCTTCACCGCCGGCCACGAGCGCACCCTGCCGCTGTGGCTGCTCAACCAGCTGAGTCGCCCGCGCGACGTGCCCATCACCAACGTCGTCGCCATGCTGGTGATGCTCGCCACCATGCTGCCCATTCTTGGCGCCTACTACCTGACGCGCGGGACCAGCGACGTGGCGGGGGGCGGGAAATGAATCCTGGCGTTTTGCGAAGCGCCCTCTCCCCCGCCCTCTCCCTGAAGGGAGAGGGAGCATCCGTGCAGCGGGATACCACCGCGCAGAGGACAGCCCCCTCTCCCTCAGGAGCGGGGCGCGCAGCCAGGGTTGGGGTGAGGGGAAACCCATTGAAGGAGGAGCCCCCATGCAAACCAAACTCCTGATCAACGGCCAGTTCGTCGCCGGCGAAGGCGCCCCGCTGGACATCCTCAACCCCGCCACCGGCGCCGTGATCGGCCAGATCGCCGAGGCCAGCGAAGCCCAGGTGGACAGCGCCGTGCGCGCCGCCGACGCAGCCTTCGACGGTTGGTCGCAGACCGCCCCGAAAGACCGCGCCATGCTCCTGCTGCGCCTCGCTGACCGCATCGAGGAACACGCCGAGGAACTGGCCCGGCTGGAATCCGACAACTGCGGCAAGCCCTACGCCGCCGCGTTGAACGACGAGATCCCGGCCATCGCCGACGTGTTCCGCTTCTTCGCCGGCGCCTGCCGCGTGCTGCCCGGCTCCGCCGCCGGCGAGTATTTGCCCGGCTTCACCTCGATGATCCGCCGCGACCCGGTGGGCGTGGTCGCCTCCATCGCGCCGTGGAACTACCCGCTGATGATGGCCGCGTGGAAGCTCGGCCCGGCGCTCGCCGCCGGCAACTGCGTGGTGCTCAAGCCTTCCGAGCAGACGCCGCTGACTGCCCTGCGGGTGGCCGAATTCATCGCCGAGCTGTTCCCCGCCGGCGTGGTCAACCTGGTGTTCGGCCGCGGCCCGAGCGTGGGCGCGCCGCTGGTCAGCCATGATCTGGTGCGCATGGTTTCGCTGACCGGCTCCGTAGGCACCGGCAAGGCCATCATCAAGAGCGCCGCCGACAGCGTGAAGCGCCTGCATATGGAGCTGGGCGGCAAGGCCCCGGTGATCGTCTTCGACGACGCCGACCTGGAAGACGTGATCGCCGGCATCCGCACCTTCGGCTTCTACAACGCCGGGCAGGACTGCACCGCCGCGTGCCGCATCTATGCCGGAAAGAAGGTGTACGACAACTTCGTCGCCGACCTCGCCAGCGCCGTGTCGAGCCTGAAGACGGGCTTGCAGAACGACCCCGGTACCGAACTCGGCCCGCTGATCACTGCGGCCCAGCGCGACCGCGTGTCCGGCTTCGTCGAGCGCGCCAAGGCCAGCCCGCACATCCAGATCGCCACGGGTGGCAAAGTGGTCAGTGGCAACGGCTTCTTCTACGAACCGACGGTGGTGGCCAACGCGCAGCAGGACGACGAGATCGTCCGCCGCGAAGTGTTCGGTCCGGTGGTATCGGTGACCCCGTTCAGCGACGCCGACGAAGCCGTGCGCTGGGCCAACGACTCCGACTACGGACTGGCCTCGTCGGTGTGGACGAAGGATGTCGGCCGCGCCTCACGGGTGGCGGCGCGGCTGCAGTACGGCTGCACTTGGGTGAACACCCACTTCATGTTGTGCAGCGAGATGCCCCACGGCGGCTTCAAGCAGTCCGGCTACGGCAAGGACCTGTCCATGTATGGCCTGGAGGACTACACCATCGCGCGGCACATCATGTTCAAGCATTGAGCTGCACGGGAGTGTTTTACCTGTAGGAGCGAGCTTGCTCGCGAACAACCCCCCGCTGCGGGGGCGGGTTCGCGAGCAAGCTCGCTCCTACGAAAAGCGTCACCGCAGCGTAGAGCGGACTCTGCCCGCGATGGCTCGCCGCCGTGCCGAAACAGCAGGATCAGACCAACCCGGCCAGCTTCAGCCAATGCTGGTAGAACCCCTCCGCCACGCGGTTCATCGCCGCGACCTTCTGCGGCAGCTCGGCCAGCATCGCTTCCGCGCACTCCTGGCTCGGCTGGCTGGGGTCCTGGTATTCCGGGAAGTCATTGACCCAACCGCTCACCAGCTCCTCGGTCATCTCCGGATGGCCCTGCAGGCCGAGGATGCGTTCACCGAAGCTGAAGCCCTGGTTCTCGCACCAGGGGCTGGACAGCAAGCGGGTGGCGCCTTCGGGAATGTCGAAGGTATCGCCATGCCACTGGTAGATCGGGAATTCCTCGGGAAGGTGCGCCAGCCACGGACTCTGCCCTTCCTGGCGGCGCATCGGCTGCCAGCCCATCTCGGTGTACGGCAGGCGGTGGATATCGGCGCCGAGCGCCTTGGCCAGCAGCTGGCCGCCCAGGCAGTGGCCGATCATCGGTACGTCGCGCTCGATGAAGCGACGGATTGCACTGATCTCGTCCCGCAGCCATGGCAGGTCATCGTTCACGCTCATGGGCCCGCCCATGATGGCAACGGCTTTTGGCCGCTCCAGGTCGTAGCCCTGCAGCTCGCCCAGGTCGGCACGGCGTACATCGAACGGCAATTGCAGACGGTCGAGCAGCGCGCCCAGGTGGCCGGGCGGGCAGAAATCGACGTGCGTCAGGATCAGGATATCGGTCATGGTCACCTCCGCGCGGCAGTCTGCCGCATCGGTGGCGATGAGGAAACCGGGCGTGCCCGCAAGCTCGTCCTTGCACGGCTGCCGCCCTGGAGACGTTTGCCGGGCGAAGAAAGGCGCGCCGTCACAGTTGGCAACGGCGCGCATTTTCATTCTTACGGGTAAAGAGCGCGGGTAGAAGATCGGCCGTCGAAAGACGGCTCAACGACGTGTTGCGATCAACGCAGGGAGGTGACCTCCTGGGTCACGCCCCATCCATCGAGCGTACCGCCCAGTGGCACCACGACTTCCTCAAGGTCGTGTTCGAAATCGCCGATGGCGGCATGGGTGGCGAACATCACCTTGCTGATCTGCAGGTTCCAGCCGCCGTCATCGCGCGCTTCGACCTGGGTTCTCAGCGACTCTCCGCGAAACTGCCGGGCAGCTTTGCGGGCGTTCTGTTCATCGGAAAAGATGGCGAAAAAGTCGATGGGATGAATACGAGCGAAATCGAAGCCACCTTCCTTCATCCGGCGCAACACGTTGACGCTGATATCCTCCGAGAGGGGCTTTTCCATGGTACGCACCTCCTGTCGAGACGTTCAGAGTGTATTCCCCGCCAACGAACACGCCCTGAGTGGGCGCATTCCGGGCACTTCAGTGTGCCGCCGGGAAACGTCAAATGATGCAACGTCCCCCGAAATGGTGGCCAACTCCGCCGAACGCGCCGAGCGGCGCAGCGGAAATCTCCCAGCCACTTTGCTCAGAGTAGCGCCTGAGGGCGGTACGTGCCGCCACTTTGACGTTTTGCGCCGTTCGCCGGCGACAGGCGGCGATACCCCAATCCATCGCCGCTAGCCACCCAGCGCGATGCACAAGCCGGTCATGGCGATACCCAGCGCCATGAAGCCGAGTGCACCCGGCCAAGGCGAGTCACCTGACCAACGACTGAGCAACCAGCCCAGGCCAAACAGCATGGCGACGCCGATGCCCTGGGCCACGCGCAGCGCCAGCCGGTCGTCCGGCACCAGCCATAGCGGGAGGATCAGCGGCAGGGTGATACCGGTGACCAGCAGCACGATCAGCAAAGCCGCCAGCCAGACCTCGGCACCACCATGACGCAGTTGCCCGGTGCCCAGTTCGGAGCGCATCAGGCGCTGGCGCAGCCGCCAGACTTCGTCGGGTTGCAGCGCGGCCACCAGTCGCGGTGGCAGGAACTCGTCGAGCCCCTCGCGGAAATCGATATCGCTGGAAGTACCGCGCAGGGCACGCAGCCGGCTGTGCTGGTGCACCCGCTCGACCCGCAGGCGTACCAGCAGCATCAGCGCATCCACCAGGCCCCAGGCCAGGTTGCAGCCCAGCGCGGCGACGATCAGGTCCTGCCGGCTCGCCCCTGCACTGGCGGCGGAAATCACCGAGATGATGGTCAGGGTCATGATCACCCCGTAGGTCATCTCGCTGATGCGGTCGAAGGGCGAGGTGATGTCCTGCAGCACGCGCTGCCAGGCCGATGGCTGAGGTTCAGGGTTCTGCTGCATGGGACGGCCTCCTTCGCCGCCCCTGCAGTCTACTCAGGCGCGGCTGAGCCAGGCCATGACCCAGCGGTTGATCGCCGGTGGCGACAACTGTCCGGACCAGTACATCGCGCGGAACATCGCACCTATCGGCCGATGCACACCGCCGCTCTGGGCCTGCCGCCACGCGGCCTTGGCGATATCTTCGGCCACCAGGGTAACGCCGAGGCGACGCAACACCGGCGGCTCGACGGTCTGGCTGGCAACCATCGGCGTGCGCACGAAGGGCGGCATCAGGTCGGCGACGCGGATTCCCAGCTCGCGCCATTCCAGCTCCAGCGCCTCGGTCAGCCCGCGCACGGCGAACTTCGACGCCGAGTAACTGGCCATCAGCGGCACACCGTAGAGCCCGGACGCGGACCCCATGTTCAGCACCTGCGCGCCCTTCGTGCGCTTGAGGAACGGCAGCGCGGCATAGCAGCAATTGAGTACGCCCTGCACATTGATGGCAATGATGCGGTTGTGCTCCGCGAGGCTGATGTCCTCGAAGCGCCCAAAGCGCAGGATGCCCGCGCAGTTGAACAGCAGGCGGAGGTGGCCGCCGTTGGTTTCGGCGAACTCGCGCACCGCCGCCGTCACTGCCTCGGCGTCGGTGACATCCAGCGCACGCTGCCAGGCGCCGCCTAGTTCGGCAGCCAGAGCCGCCAGCGGTTCGGGATTGAGATCGATCAAGCCTACGCGCCAGCCGCGCTGGTGGAACAGTTTTGCAGTGGCGGCACCGATGCCCGAGGCCGCTCCGCTGATCAGGATGGTGTTCATAGAGGCGTTCCTTGCGGATTGCCGGCCCGCAAGTGCCCGGCGAGGAATTTGGCAACGTCTTGCAACGCACGGTCGGCTACGTCCAGCAGCCCGGCATGAGCCTGGAACACATGCCAGCATCCGGGGAAGCGCTGCAATTGCACCGTATTGCCATAGCGCCGCGCGGCATCGGCGAAGCGCAGGCTGTCATTGCGCAGCACCTCGTCCTCGCCAACCTGGATCAGCAGCGGCGGCAGGCCGCTGAGATCGGCGTGCAGCGGCGACAGCTGGGCGTCCGCGCGGGGCACGCCCGGCGGGCAGAACATCTGCATGGCGCTGTCCATCCAGGCGCGGGTGATCAACGGGTCGCCCGCCGCTGGAGCGTGCAGGTGCTCGTTGGAGAGATCGGTCACCGGCGAGAAGGTCACCAGCGCGCCCGGCGCCGGTAAGCCCTGCGCCTTGGCCTCCAAGGCCAGTTGCAGAGTCAGGTGGCCGCCGGCGGAATCCCCCGCCACCGCAATGCCTGGTGCGGAAATGTCCTTGTCCAGCAGAGCGCGGTAGGCCGCCACGGCGTCGTCACGCTGTGCGGGGAAACGGTATTCGGGGGCGAGACGGTAGTCGAGCACCCAGACCTCGGCCTTGCAGCGCCGCGCCAGGTTGGCGGTGATTGCCCGGTGCGTGGCCGGCGAGCCGATCAGGTAGGCGCCGCCGTGCAGATAGAGAATCACCCGGCCCTCGCCCACGCCTTCCGGTCGCCAGACTTCGGCGGGAACGCCACCCAGCGTCGTCTGCTCCCGGTACACACCTCGCGGCGTCAGCGTGGCGGCCGTCAGCCCGCGCAGCAGGGCGCGCTGCGCCTTCACCGGCAACTGCGGGCCCATCAGCCCGCGGAACAGCAGGTTGAGCGCGCCGCGCAGAGTGGCCGTCAGCAGCTTCTGGCGGGTCGATTGCGGCAGTTGCGGTTCAACGGATGCAGTCATAGTCGGCGAACTCCGGCTGACGGGTCTGTTGGCGGTAACGGAAGGTGAAGCCCGGCCAGTTCACGGTGTTGCGTCCGCTGGCGGTCTTGTACCAGCTGCTGCAGCCGCGCTCCCAGATGGTGTGCTGCAGGTCGTGCTGCAACTGGCGGTTGAAGCCCTGTTGCGCTGGCGCCTTGAGGTCCAGGTACTTCAGGCCGTCGTGCTGGATCCGCTGCAGGCAACTGAGCACGTAGGGGAACTGGCTCTCCAGCATGTAGATGATGGAGTTGTGCCCCAGGTTGGTGTTCGGCCCGTAGAGGATGAAGAAGTTGGGGAAGCCGCTGACGCTGATGCCCTTGTAGGCCTCCGCGCCATCGCTCCAGGCCTGGTTCAGCTCGCGCCCGCCCAGGCCGGTGATGCGCATCGGTGCGAGGAACTCGGTGGCGGCGAAACCGGTGCCGTAGATAATCGTGTCCACCGGATGCCGCACACCGTCACGGGTGACGATGGCGTCCTCGGTGACCTCGCGGATACCGGCGTCCACCAGCTTCACGTTGCTGCGCGCCAGCGCCGGGTAATAGTCGTTGCTGATCAGTATGCGCTTGCAGCCCATGGGGTAATCGGGCTCCAGCCGCGCGCGCAGTTGCGGATCGCTGATGCTCTTGCGCATGTGCAGGTGGAAGCTGATCCGCATGATTTTCATCATCGGCGGAAACACGGTGAAGGCTAGAGCGCGTGCCTCGTGCTGGATGTACTTCAGGCCGCGGTCCAGACGCTGCAGCCAGGGCAGGCGCGCCTTGATACGGCGCTCCCAGTCGGCGTAGAGGCGGTCCGGCTTGGGAATCACGTAGGCGGCGCTGCGCTGGAACAGCAGCAACTCGGCCACCTTCGGAGCGATCTGCGGGACGAACTGGATGGCGCTGGCGCCGGTGCCAACCACCGCGACGCGCTTGCCCTCCAGCGGCGTGCCGTGGTCCCACTGCGCGGAGTGGAACGCCTTGCCCTGGAAGCATTCGATGCCCGGCAGCTTCGGGATCAGCGGGCGGCTCAGTTGGCCAAGGGCGCAGACCAGCGACTGGGCGCGCAGCTCCTCGCCATCGGCGCAGATTGCCCGCCACTCGCCGACCGCTTCGTCGAAGCTCGCCTCGCGCACTTCGCAGTTGAAGCGGATGTGCTCGCGCAAGCGGTACTTGTCCGCGCAGTGCCGCGCGTAGTCGAGGATTTCCGCCTGTGGCGCGAACTTACGCGACCAGTCGGCCTTGGGTTCGAAGGAGAACGAATACAGGTGCGAAGGCACGTCGCAGGCGGCGCCCGGATAGACGTTCTCACGCCAGCAGCCACCGACGTCGGCGGCCTTTTCGAGGATCAGGAAGTCCTGGATACCCGCTTGCTGCAGGCGGATCGCCAGGCCCAGGCCGGCGAAGCCGGCACCGATGATCAGCACGCGCGGGGCGGCCGATCGACGGGAAGGTGTTGTCATTGTTGTGCTCCCGGTTTCGAAGTCCGCACGGCGGCGGATGACAACATCCTAGTGCGACTTCCTACGGCGGGTTATGGCATAGTCGGACATAAAATTGTGACTTTCGGTCACCCCTGATTTTCGGTCACTTGAAAGCCGAGGTCCCGATGCCTGCCACTCCAGCCTGGTCATCCAGGCGCAGCGCCATCAGCGTGCAGCTAATGACCCAGTTCGGCCTCGACCATGGCATGACGTTGGAACAGTGCCTGGACGGCACCGGCCTGGATATCGGCGTGCTCGCCGACCCCGGCGCCGAGGTGGAAGCCGCGCAGGAACTGGAGCTGCTGCGCAACATCAACCGGCAGATCGGCCAGCGCCCCGGCATCGGCCTCAAGGCCGGTCTGCGCTATCACCTGAATACGTACGGCATCTGGGGCTTCGCCCTGCTCAGCAGCTCGACCTTCCTCAGCGCGGCGCACCTGGGCCTGCGCTACCTCGACCTGACCTACGCCTTCCACCGCATGACGCTGGAGGAGCACGACGGCGAGGCGCATCTGGTGTTGGACGATGCAGCGGTGCCGGAGGACCTGCGCGACTTTCTCATCGACCGCGACGGCGGCGGCGTGCTGCGCATCCAGCGCGACCTGACCAACCAGCCGCCGCCGATCCGCCAGGCGCTGTTTCGCCGCGAGGCACCGGCCGACCTGCAGCCCTACATCGACGAACTGGGCGTAACGCCACTCTTTGGCCAGGCAGAGAACCGCATCGTCTTCGACAGCCACATCCTCGAAATGCCGCTGCCCGGCGCCAATCCTGAGGTGGCGCGCCGCTGCGAGGAACAGTGCCGCGCCCTGCTCGCCAGGCGCCAGGTGCGCACAGGGCTGTCCGGGCAGATCCGTGATCGGCTGCTGGGCACGCCGGGGCGGCTGCCGGACATGGAACAACTGGCGGACGAACTGCACATGACGTCGCGCACGCTGCGCCGCCGGCTGGAAGCCGAGGGCAGCAGTTATCGCACTTTGCTGGACGAGGTGCGCCAGGCGCTGGCCGAGGAATTACTGGCCACCGGAGCGATTCGTCTGGAAGAGATTGCTGAGCGGCTCGGCTATGGCGAGGTGTCGAACTTCATCCACGCCTTCCGCCGCTGGAAAGGCGTGACTCCGGGGCGTTTCCGCCGCAACTGAACGCAGGGCAAACGAGCGCTTAGAAGACCAGCTTGTAGCCGATCATTGCCAACATCACCGCCAGGCACGGCCGCAGGATGCCGTCCGGAATACGCCCAGCCAGGTGGCTGCCGACGTAGATGCCCGGCAGCGAGCCAATCAGCAGGTAGCCCAGCAGGCCCCAGTCCATGTTGCCCATGCTGGCGTGGCCGAGGCCGGCGACCAGGGTGAGCGGTACGGCGTGGGCGATCTCGGTCCCTACCAGGCGGCGGGTGGCGAGGAAGGGATAGAGGATGAACAGCGCCACGGTGCCCAGCGCACCAGCGCCGATAGAGGTCAACGCGACCATCGCGCCGAGGATGGCGCCGGTGATCACGGTCAGGGTGTTCAGCTTCGAGCCGCTGAAGTGGAAGCTGTCGCCGGCATGGCGCTGGGCGAAGGCCAGCACCTGCTTCTTGAACAGCACCGCCAGCGCGGTGAGCAGCAGCACGACGCCCAGGGCGTTTTTGATCACGGCGTTCATCGCCGCGGTATCGGTGTGCAGGCTGTGCAGGAACAGCAGCGTCAGCGCCGCCGCCGGGACACTGCCCAAGGCCAGCCAGCCGGTGATGCGCCAGTCGATGTTGTCGTTGTTGCGGTGAACCAGGACGCCGCCGGACTTGGTGATGGCGGCATAGAGCAGGTCGGTGCCCACTGCGGCAGCGGGATTGATACCGAACCAGAGGAGAATCGGCGTCATCAGCGAACCGCCGCCGACACCAGTCATTCCAACGATAAAGCCAACGACAAGACCCGCGATTACGAAACCGATATTGCCAACATCCATCTACGCGTCCTGACGAAAACTGATCACCTCGTGGTGTGGGCGGCAGGATAACGAGTTTTCTTATAATTCATTAGATCGATATCGTCTTACTTTATAACTTCTTCTTGCCGCGTGTCCGCTTATCTATTCCCACGCCAAGGCTTTGGCAAGCTGCTTCCCCTGCAGGAGCGAGCTTGCTCGCGAACCACACCGTGGCACTGTCGCCAAAGTTCTTCGCGAGCACGCTCACGTCTACGAAATGCCAAAGAAAAAGGGGCCCGAAGGCCCCTTTTTCGCTTACCGCTCGATCACTTCACGTCAGGTTTGCCGTCGACAACACCGGTCTTGTTGTCCAGCAGGGCCTGGGTGGCGGTCTGGATGAAGGATTCCAGACGAGTCTTCATCTCCGACTGCTCCGGCGTGTTCTCGATACGAGTCGCGCCGAAGTCCTTACCCAGCTTGTAGTCATAGACTCGGATGTCGCCTTCCTTAGGCTTGATCAGGATGCGGTTGCCGTAAACCAGCGCCACGTCCTGGCCACTACCCGACGGCTTGATCATGCCGAAGCCCTTGTCGCCCTCAGGCAGGTTCAGCAGGTCCCGGCCCCAGCATTGGTGACGCGCTTCGCCGCCCAGGCGGCCCATGATGGTCGGCACGATGTCGATCTGGGTGCCGACGGTGTCGCGGGTAGCGCCGAACTTCTCCTGGATGCCGGGGGCGATGACCAGCAGCGGTACGTTGAAGCGGAACAGGTCCATCTCGGTCAGCTGCTCGGGAGTACCGAAGCCGTGGTCGCCGACGACCACAAAGATGGTGTCCTTGTAGTACGGAGACTTCTTGGCCTTCTCGAAGAACTGTCCCAGAGACCAGTCGGAGTAGCGCATCGCGGTCAGGTGCTCGTCCAGGCTGCCATAGCCGGTCACCGGCTGTACCGGCAGGTCCTTGGGCAGCGCGTAGGGAACGTGGTTGGACAGGGTCTGCAGCAGCGCATAGAACGGCTTGCCGGTAGCGTGCAGCTTGTCCAGTTCCTCGTTACCGCGGGAGAACATATCCTGGTCGGACACGCCCCAGGTCGGGTCGGAGAACACGGGGTTGACGAAGTCATTACGACCGATGAACGAGGTCATGCCCTGGTTGGCAAAGAAGCCCGACTGGTTGTCCCAGGCGAAATCGCCGTTGTAGACGTAAACATCCTCGAACTTGCGCGCCGACAGCAGCTGCGGCAGGCCGGAGAACTTGTGGCCACCTTCGGGCGTCTGCATCAGGTACTCGAAGCCCGGCAGGTTAGGGAAGCACGCCATGGTGGCGAACATGCCCTGGTGGGTATGGGTGCCGTTGGAGAAGTACTGGGTGAACAGCAGCCCTTCCTTCGCCAGCTTGTCGAAGTACGGTGTGATGTTGCCTGGAGCGCCCAGCGCACCAACGTAGTGACCGGCGAAGCTTTCCATCAGGATCACCACGACGTTCTTCACCGGCAGAGTGCCATCGGCCGGCGGCGTGTAGTCGCGGCGAACCGGTGCGTCATCGGCGTCGACCAGCTTGTCGTCCGGCATCACCAGCATCTTGCGCACGGTGGCCAGGGCCTGGTCCTGGGGCAGGGTGGATTTCCAGATGTTGTCGCGGTCTTCGGAGAAGCGGCTCTCGGCAGCCTTGATCAGGCTCAGGGTGCCGTTCAGGCCGAGCTGGTTGGCGAACTGCGAGTCGGTGGTGAAGGCATCGCCCCAGCGCAGCGGCGGGCCCTGGCGCAGAGTGCCGCGGGCAGCGACGACACACAGCACGATCAGCACCAGCAGCACGGCGACGCGGATATACCAGGCGGCAGCCGAAGGGCCGTTGACGGCCGGGCGGGTGGCGCGGTCGATCCCGCGGAAGAGCATGTACAGCAGCCAGGTGGCGATGGCCCAGGCCAGCAGGTAGCGGACCACCGGGTAGCCGTACCAGATCATGCTCATGACCGTCTTCGGGTCTTCGGACATGTACTGGAACACCAGGCTGTTCAGGCGCTGGTGGAACTCACGGTAGAAGTCCATCTCCAGCACACCGAGGAACAGCGTGATGCTCGCGGCAATAGTCAGCCAGGTCTTCCACAACCAACGCCAACCCATGGCGCGTACGCTGACCACGGCGAACACCAGCGGCGCGACTATGTAGACCACCGCGCGGATGTCGAAGCGCATGCCGGTGAGGAAGGCTTCGACGAAGGTGGACGCCGGCGTGGTGCCGATCAGCTCGCGGTTGTAGATGAACAGCGCAAGGCGCAGCAGCGAGTACATCACCATCAGCGTAACGACGCTTAGTGCGGTGAATGCCAGGTGGCTGGACACGGTCGGCCGCGTAAGGCTCGCACCGGTCTGGCGGTTGGTCAGGACTTCTGATTGGCCCATTTCTTGGTTCCGTTATGAACGTTCGGGTTCGAAGGAGCGTCGCCATGGCCGGGCAGAACGGCTGCCCGCGCGAGCGCGAAAGGCTGCGGCATTACACCGCAAAAGCAGCGGCGCCGCATTCTATTGTGCGCGCCTTAAGCGGACCTTAACCCTAGCCGCTGATTCGTTTCGAGATGATGCAAGCGTGAACAGGCGGAGGTGGGACCGCCTGACGGCGGGCATAGTGCCGGGCAGCATGTGAAGAAAGTGTTCCGCCCGGCGGATAACTGCCGCCCCCCCACCCGCCGCGCAGGGGCGCAGCGGGCAGCAGTGGATCAGTCGTTGGCCGGCTTGCCGATGGCCTGCAGCACGTACTGCGGCAGGGCAAAGGCGCCCTGGTGGATGGCAGGGTTGTAGTAGCGGGTCTGGATACCGCTGGCAGCGAAGCGCTGGGCCAGGGCAGCGGCGTCGACCTTGCGCAGCGCCGGGTTGGTCGAACCCCAGGCGAAGGTCATCGAGCCGCCGATGTAGGTCGGCACGGCCGCCTGGTAGAAGTGCCAGTCGGCGAACAGGCCGTTCATGCGGCCGGCGGTGTTGCGCACGGTGTCCAGTTGCATGAACGGCGTGCCGTTCTGCGTCACCAGCACGCCGCCTTCGTTCAGGCAGCGGTGGCAGGCCTGGTAGAAGTTCTCCGAGAACAGCACTTCGCCCGGACCGATCGGGTCGGTGGAGTCGGAGATGATCACGTCGAACTTCTCCGCGGTGGTGGCGACGAAGCGCATGCCGTCGTCGATCACCAGGTTCAGGCGCGCATCGTCGAAGGCCCCCTGGGAATGGTTCGGCAGGAATTCCTTGCACATGTCGACCACGGTGCCGTCAATCTCGACCATGGTGATGTGTTCGACGCTGGCGTGCTTCGACACCTCGCGCAGCATGCCACCGTCGCCGCCACCGATGATCAGCACGCGCTTGGCCGCGCCATGGGCGAGGATCGGCACGTGGGTGAGCATCTCGTGGTAGATGAACTCGTCGGCCTCGGTGGTCTGGATCACGCCGTCCAGCGCCATCACCCGGCCCATGCGGGCATTCTCGAAGATCACCAGGTGCTGGTGCTCGGTGCGCACCTCGTGGAGCATCCTGTCGACGCTGAAACGCTGGCCATAGCCGTCGTAGAGGGTTTCCTGGTAATCGTGCATGCAGTGGGCTCCCGTCGGGACAAGACACAAGGAGGGGACGGCCGGGCCGCCCCGAAAGAGGCGCGCATTCTACGTGCCGGAAGATGACAGGTCGAACCCTGCTGTCGGCGCCTTCCATATAAACAGCCTGAGCGCGACAGTTTGAAAGTCAGGCGCGGGAGGACAGCCCGCCGCGCAACAGGTAAGGTCGCCGCATGAACAACACAGCCACCGACTCCCGCAGCATCCGCCTGCCCTACCGGGCCCCCTGGGACTGGCAGCAGTTCCACGAGCACTTCGCCCTGCGCAGCCTGGCCGGAGTCGAATGCCTGTCGCCCCGGCGTTACGCCCGCAGCGTCCGGCTGGGCGCGGACAGCGGCTGGTTCAGCGTTACGCCGCTGGATGACTGCGCCGAGCTGGAACTGGAGCTGCACCTGCCGACCCGTCACGCCGAGGCGCTGACGGCTCGGGTGCGCAAGATGTTCGACCTGGACAGCGACCCCGCGCCTATCGCCGGGCACCTGGGCGAAGATGCCGTCCTCGGCCCGCTCCTACTGCAAGCCCCCGGCCTGCGCCTGCCCACCGCGTTCGACCCGTTCGAACAGGCCGTGCGCGCCATCGTCGGCCAGCAGGTCACGGTGAAAGCCGCGGTGACCATCGTCGGGCGGCTGGTGCAGCGTCTGGGCGAGACGTTGCCCGGAGAAGTCGAAGGCCAGCCAACCCGCCTGTTCCCGACGCCCGAGGCCCTGGCCGAAGCCGACCTCGCCGGTATCGGCATGCCGGGCAAACGGGTGGAGACTTTGCAGCGCTTCTCCGCCGCCTGCGCCAGCGGCGCGCTGGCGCTGCACGTGGACGACGGCGCCGAGGACCTGGTGAAACGCCTCTGCGCCCTCCCCGGCATCGGCCCCTGGACCGCCGAGTACGTCGCCCTGCGCGCCTTCGGCGATCCGGACGCCTTCCCCGCCGCCGACCTGGGCCTGCTCAAGTCGCCGGTATGGGGCGCCGACGGCATCACCGCCCGCGAACTGCAACGCCGCGCCGAAGCCTGGCGCCCCTGGCGCGCCTACGCCGCCGTCTATCTGTGGCACGCCTATTCCCAAGCCGGCCGCACCGGAGGATGACCATGCACTACCGCTACCACGACAGCCCCACCGGCCGCCTGCTGCTGGCCGGCGACGAGGGCGGCCTGCGAATGCTCTACATGGACCTGGAGACGCGCCACTATCCCGAACCGCACTGGCAACAGGGCAGCCCGTTGCTGGACGAAGTGGCGCGACAGCTGGACGAATATTTCGCCGGCAAGCGCCAGCGTTTCGATGTGCGCCTCAATACAGGCGGCACCGAGTTCCAGCGCCAGGTCTGGCAGGCACTGGTGGAGATTCCGTACGGCTACACCACCGTCTATGCGGAACTCGCGCGGCGCATCGGCCGGCCCACGGCAATCCGCGCAGTGGGTGCGGCCAACGGTGCCAACCCGATCAGCATCATCGTCCCCTGCCACCGAGTGATCGGCAGCAACGGCAGCCTCACCGGTTATGCCGGCGGCCTGCCGCGCAAGGAGCTGTTGTTGCGCCTGGAAGGAGCGCTGGAAAGGGCCTAGCTAGAAATCGAAAGCGGTCTGCGCTGCCTGCGGGTCCACGTAACCTTCCAGCGCCAGCATGCGCATCTTCGACGTACTGCCGCCCGGCGCGGAGAAGCCGCCAGTCTTGCCGCCACTGGCGAGCACACGGTGGCACGGGATGATCAGCGGGATCGGATTGTTGCCCATCGCCTGACCCACCGCGCGGGACAAGCCGACATCACCCAGGCGCCGGGCGATCTCGCCGTAGGTCGTGGTTTCGCCGCGCCCCAGCTGGAGAATGTCGTCGTAGACCCGGCGGTGAAAACCGCTCACCGCGGAAAGGTCCAGTGGCAGATTGCCGAAGGACACTGCCTCGCCCCGCGCATACCCCAGGATCAGCTGGCGCGCCTCGTCGATGAACGCCGGCCAGTGGGCAGTTTCGCTGCCGAGCTTGTCGAAGCGCTCGCGCACGCCGTGCACGGCGTCGCCGGGCAGATAGGCGCGCGTGATCCCTTGCGGGCTCCAGGCGAGCCCGAACCAGCCGAGGTCTGTTTCGATCAGGCAGTAATGCATCGGATGAGTCTCTATCCCTGCGCCCTATCCCGCAACTCTTTCCGCCTTCAGCACGACTTCGCACCAGCACCGCAACTCTGCGCCGATGGCGCTGGCCGGGTCGCCCTGGCGCTCGAAGGCCCACCATAGCTGCGCGCCCTGCCATTGGCTGGCCATCAGCCGGCCGAGTACCGGTTGCCTCAGCGGGTCATCGCTCAATCGCCGCCCCAATGCCTTGGCCAACGTGGCGCCCCACTGCGCACCGCGCTCTCGCAGCAGCGGATCGCGCATGTCTTCCCTCAGGATCAGCAGGCCTTCGGCGTAATCCGTCTCGCCCTCGCCCACTGGGAACATCGCCACGAGCATCTGCACAGCACCTTCCGGGCTCAGTTCGGCGCTCTCGTCCAGGCACGCGGTCTGCTCATCCAGTTGATCCCAGGCGCGCAGCAGCGCGGCACGAAGAAACTCGGCCTTGGTTGCATATCGCTGCACCAGCGTCGCGGCGGACAGCCCGACCTCGCGGCCGACAGCGGCGAAGGTCACCGCCTCCGGCCCTTCACGCAGCATCAGCGCCATGGCGGCGTCGAGTATCGCTTCGTCACTTACCGTCTTGGTTCGAGCCATGCCAACCTCTTTTATAAATGAGCATTCATTTATATATTGGTGCAAAGCTTACCTAGGGAGCCCCCACATGGCCAGGATTCTGGGCTACATCGCCAGCAGCCTCGACGGCTTCATTGCCACCCCGGAACACGGGCTGGACTGGCTGTTCAAGCATGACCAACTGCAGCTGGGCGAACACGACTACAGCCTGTTCCTCCAGCGCATTCGCGTGGTCGTCATGGGCCGTGCGACCTACGACTTCCTCGCCGCCGATCCCGGCCCCTGGCCCTACGGCGCACAACGCGTGCTGGTGGTGACTTCTCGCCCCATCGATGACCCGAAGGGCCCGCTGGAAATCCGCAGCGATGTCGACGCGCTGGTCGCGGAGCTGCGAGCGCAGGAGGATGGCGACGTGTGGATGCTCGGCGGCGGCCAGTTGCAAATGGCCTTCCTCGAGCGCGGGGCGCTGGATGAGCTGGAGGTCTACGTGATGCCGGAGATCATCGGCGGCGGCTTCCCGCTGTTTCCGGCGACCGGTCTGCGAGTGTCGCCGACATTGCTGTCGGCCAAGGTCATCGAGCCGGGGTGCGTGCGGATGCATTATCGGTTTGATTGATGGAGGCTCCGGAGCAACGCGGTTCGCGAGCAAGCTCGCTCCTACGAAAAGCCGCACACCGCTCTGGCTCTGGCTCTGGCTCAGAAAGAATTCCAGAGAAATACCCGCGCACTCCGAACGCCCCGTTCAGGAGGCCTCGTTGAATTGGAGTTTCAGGGGTTGAGCGACATGGATGTCGCGAGAGCGTTGTCTGGCCAGGGATGGCCCGTCAACGCGGGCCCCTGAAACTTCGATTCAACGAGGGTATTTTCCGCCTAGGCGAAAAACCGGATGTCCGGGGCAAGACCTTTGCCTACTTTGCGTCGTTTGGCAAAGTAGGTCGCCAGGGGGGGCGAAACACGAAGTCCGCGCGCACGCCGAAGCGACGCAGAAATACCCAAGCTAACGCAGCAATACAGGACCAACATCGGGGCGGAAAGAGGCGCCGGCCCTGCCGGCGGATCGCGGGCAGGGCCCGCTCCTACAGGGAGCACTAGATCTTCACATTCCCCCGCGGCCCCGCTACCGCCCAGATAATCAGGCCCAGCACCGGCAGGATGACGATCACCAGAATCCAGATGATCTTCATCGACATCTCGGCGTTGCTTTTCACCACGTTGATGATCGCCCAGATATCCAGGGCAAAGATGATCAGGCTGATCAGGCCACTCAGGGTCGAACCCATATAGAAGATCCCTCTATGCGATTGTCGGCCTGATCAGCATAGCCGCCCGCGCCGCAACGGCACGGGCGTAAGCCAACAGTGGCGCTCAGACCCGCGCCGGGTCGATCACCGCAAAGCTGGCCACGGTGTCGTGGCCTTCCAACACACCGCCCTCGCGGGCCAGGCCGATAGTCTGCAGGCCGGCCAGCTGCGCGGCGTCCAGCTCCTGGACCACGTCGGACAGGAAGAGGATTTCCTCGCCCGGCAGGCCGATGGCAGCGGCGATGCGCTGGTAGGAATCAGCCTCGCGCTTGGGCCCGCTGGTGGTGTCGAAGTAGCCGGAGAACAGCGGCGACAGGTCGCCGGCCTCGGAGCAGCCGAAGATCAGCTTCTGCGCCTGGATCGAGCCGGAGGAATAGACGTACAGCTGGTAGCCCTCGGCGTGCCACTGGCGCAGCGCGTCGACAGCGTCCGGGTAGACGTGGCCCTTGAGTTGACCGGCGCGGTAGCCCTGCTCCCAGACCATGCCCTGCAACGCTTTGAGTGGCGTGGCCTTGCGGTCTTCGGCGATCCAGCCGAGGAGGATTTCGATGCAGCGGTCGGTGTCGGCGTTCGCCTCGCCGCTGTCGGCGCGCACAGCAGCCAGCTGCTCGGCTACGGCGGGCTCGGCGGCGTGCTCGCGCACGTAGTCCGGCAGGTGCGCGGCGGCATAGGGGAAGAGCACGTCGAAGACGAAGCTGACTGCGCTGGTGGTGCCTTCGATGTCAGTGAGGATGACCTTGATTGTCATGGGAACTCCAGGAAAGCTGAACGGCTCGTGCAAGAGCCCCCTCACCCCCTCCCTCTCCCTGAAGGGAGAGGGAGCCGTATGTGCCAATTGAAGCCAGAGTGTCAGCCGGCACCGACCAGTCCCCTCTCCCTTCGGAGCGGGGCGCGTAGCTAGGGTTAGGGAGAGGGTGGTTCAGGTAACGACGATACTTGGACGCGAACACGCTCGCGCAATAGTTTCAGTCTTCCAGCAACGGAAACCGCTTGGCGATCTCGTCACCGGTGAACTTCGCAACCCAGCCCTCGGCGTTGTTGAACAGACGGATGGCGACGAAGTGCGGGCGCTCGCCCATGTCGAACCAGTGGCGAGTTCCGGCGGGAACCGAGATCAGGTCGTTCTTCTCGCACTGCACGGCATAGACGTGATCCTCAATGTGCAGGGTGAACAGCCCTCGGCCGGCGACGAAGAAGCGCACCTCGTCCTCCCCGTGGCGGTGCTCGTCGAGGAACTTGGCGCGCAACTCGTCCTTCTGCGGATGGTCGGCGGTGAGGCTGACGACGTCGACGGTGACGTAGCCCTCTTCTTCCTGCAGGCGGCGAATCTCGTGCTGGTAGGCAGCGATCACTTCTTCCTGGCTGGCGCCGGGGACGATGGGGGCGTTGGCCGCCCAGCGCTGGAAGCGCACGCCCAGCTCGCCCAGGGTGGAGGCGATGTCCTCGGCATGGGTCAGCAGCTTCAGTGGCTGCTCGGGGTTGGATTCGTGATAGACGGTCAGGCTGCTCATGGTCGTTATCCTTCTGGGCTGTTTCCGCAAAAGCGGGCCGGATTCGCTCAGCGCGTGCCGCCGCGAAGGCTCAGTACTTTCAGTTCGCATTCGAAGAGGAATTCGAAGGCTTCGATCTGGCGCAGGGCATCGGCCATGCGTGGGCCCCAAGTGTACAGGCCGTGGCCGCGGATCAGGTAACCGGGGCAGTCCGGATGCGCATCGAGCCAGGGCTGTACCTGGGCGGCCAGGCGCGCGATGTCCTGGTCGTTGTCGAAGATCGGCACGGTCACGCGGCCTTCGTGGGTGGTGACGCCGCTGAAGGCCTTCTGTAGCTCGTAGTCCTCCAGCTCCAGGCGGTCGCCGGCGGTCAGGCGCGACAGCACGGTAGCGTTGACCGAATGGGTGTGCAGCACCGCACCGATCTCCGCGCGCCAGGCGTAGAGCTGGGTGTGCAGCAGGGTTTCCGCCGAAGGCTTCTTGCCGGGCTCCAGGCTGTTGCCGGAAAGATCCGTTTCCAGCACGTCGTCCTCGCCAAGCTGGCCCTTGTGCTTGCCGGAGACGGTGAGCAGCGCGCGGGCGGCCGCCAGGCGCGCCGAGTAGTTGCTGCTGGTGGCCGGCGACCAGCCGCGGCCATAGAGGAAGCGGCCGGCGTCGATGATCTGCCGGGTCAGCTGTTCACGGGTGTCGTTCATGCGGGTCCTCGTTCAGACGGGTCCAGATGATGAAGGCGGCGGCCAGCGCGGCAAGGCTGGCGATGGAGAAGGTCCAGGCCGGGCCAAGGCTACCCCAGCTGTAGCCGGAGTAAAGCGCGCCCAGCGCGCCGCCGGTCCCCGCCAGCGCGGCGTAGAGCGCCTGGCCCTGGCCCTGCTGGCGCGCCTGGAAGCTGCGCTGGACGAAATGGATAGCGGCGGCGTGGAAGCTGCCGAAGGTTGCCGCGTGCAGCAACTGGGCGAACAGCAATACCGACAGGTGCCCGGCCAGCGTGCCCAGCAGCAGCCAGCGCAAGGCCGCCAGCAGGAAGCTCGCCACCAGCACCTGGCGCAGGGAAAAACGCTTGAGCAGGCGCGGCATGACCAGGAACAGCAGCACCTCGGCCACCACGCCCAGCGCCCAGAGCTGGCCGATCAGGCCACGGGCATAGCCGAGCGCTTCCAGGTGCAGGGTCAGGAAGGTGTAGTACGGGCCGTGGGACAGCTGCATCAGGCACACGCAGAGATAAAACGCGAGCACGCCGGGCTTGAGCAGTTGCTGACGGAAGCCACCGGCGCTGGCTTCGTCCTGCCGCGCCGGCGGCTGGGCGTTCGGCACCCACCAGCTGGCCCCGACGATGCCGAGCATGATCGCCAGCAACGCCAGCGGATAGGCGTCCAGGCTGGCAAACTCGAACAATCTGCCCAGACCGACCACGGTGCAGATGAAGCCTATGGAACCCCACAGGCGGATGCGGCTGTAGCTCTCGGTGCGCCCACTCAGGTGCGCCAGGGTGATCACTTCGAACTGAGGCAGCACCGCGTGCCAGAAGAACGCGTGCCCGGCCATGATCAGCGCCAGCCAGGCATAGCTGTGGCCGAGGAATATGCCGGCGAAGCACAGCGCCGTGCACACCGCGCCAAAGCGCACGATGGCCAGCCGCTGGCCGCTGCGGTCGCCCAGCCACCCCCACAGGTTCGGCGCCACGCAGCGCATCAGCATGGGGATGGCGACCAGCTCGCCGATGCGCGCGCTGGAGAAGCCCAGGTGATGGAAATACAGCGCGAGGAACGGCGCCGTCCCGCCCAGCAGGCAGAAGTAGAAGAAGTAGAAACTGGACAACCGCCAGTAAGGGACCTGCGTCATCGGCGGCGCGACGAACCTTCCGCGAACCGGTTGGCCCGCGGAAGGTTCAGGTCGATCAGAGCTGACCGAGGACCGGAGTGCCGACCTTCACGTCGGCATTCTGCGCGCGATGACGCAGCAGATGGTCGAGCAGCACGATGGCCATCATCGCCTCGGCGATGGGGGTCGCGCGGATGCCCACGCACGGGTCGTGGCGGCCCTTGGTGATCACGTCCACCGGGTTGCCGTTCACGTCGATGGAACGGCCGGGGGTGGTGATGCTGGAGGTCGGCTTGAGCGCCAGGTGGGCGACGATCGGCTGGCCGGAGGAGATGCCGCCGAGGATGCCGCCGGCATTGTTCGACAGGAAGCCTTCCGGGGTCAGCTCGTCGCGGTGCTCGGTCCCGCGCTGGGCGACGCTGGCGAAGCCGGCGCCGATCTCTACGCCCTTCACCGCATTGATGCTCATCAGCGCGTGGGCCAGTTCGGCATCCAGGCGGTCGAAGATCGGCTCGCCCAGGCCCGGCGGCACGCCTTCGGCGACCACGGTGATCTTCGCGCCGACCGAATCCTGGTCACGGCGCAGCTGGTCCATGTAGGCCTCCAGCTCCGGGACCTTGTCCGGGTCGGGGCTGAAGAAGGCGTTCTCTTCGACGCTGTCCCAGGTCTTGAAGGGGATTTCGATCGGGCCGAGCTGGCTCATGTAGCCGCGCACGCGGATGCCCATGCCTGCCAGCACCTTCTTGGCGATGGCGCCGGCGGCCACGCGCATGGCGGTCTCGCGCGCCGAGGAGCGGCCGCCGCCACGGTAGTCGCGCACACCGTACTTGTGGTGGTAGGTGTAGTCGGCGTGGGCCGGGCGGAACAGGTCCTTGATCGCCGAGTAGTCCTTGGACTTCTGGTCGGTATTGCGGATAAGCAGGCCGATCGGGGTGCCGGTGGTCTTGCCCTCGAACACGCCGGAGAGAATTTCCACCTCGTCGGCTTCCTGCCGCTGGGTGGTGTGGCGACTGGTGCCGGGCTTGCGGCGGTCCAGGTCGCGCTGCAGGTCTTCCAGGGAAATCTCCAGGCCGGGCGGGCAGCCGTCGACGATGGCGACCAGCGCCGGGCCGTGGCTTTCGCCAGCGGTGGTGACGGTGAACAGCTTGCCGTAGGTGTTGCCGGACATGCGAGGCTCCGCGAAAAGACTGGGATTCGAAAAGGCCGAGCAGTATACCTGCGTCAATCCGCCCTGCGAACCTTCGCGGCCCGCGAGGATCAAAGCGCCATCAGCCCCATCGTGAAGTCATCGATGCGCCGTCTCGCCCTGTTCTACTTCCTGCTCATTTCTTCCTTTGCCCAGGCAGCCCCCACCAGCATCCTGCAACGCCCCTATGACCTGGACACAGGTCACGGTGTGCTGGGCGGCACGATGCTGCTGCCGCAGACTGACAGTCCACCACCGGTGGCCCTGCTGATCGCCGGCTCCGGCCCCACCGACCGCGACGGCAACAACCCCGAGGGCGGGCAGAACGCCTACCTGCGCAAACTGGCCGAGGCGCTGGCGGAGAATGGCATCGCCAGCGTGCGCTACGACAAGCGCGGCGTGGCCCGCAGCCTGCCCGCGGCGCCGCGCGAGGAAGAACTCAGCGTCGAGGCCTACGTCCGCGACGTGGTGGCCTGGAGCGACAAGCTGGCCCACGACCCGCGCTTCGGCCGGCAGATTCTCATCGGCCACAGCGAAGGCGCGCTGATCGCCAGCCTCGCCGCGCCGCAAACCCACGCCGAGGCCCTGATTTCCCTGGCCGGCAGCGCCCGCCCGATCGGCGAAGTCCTGCGCGAGCAGTTGCAGGGCCGCCTGCCCCCGCCCCTGCTGGCGCAAGCCGACCAACTGATCGACGGCCTGCAGGCCGGGCAATTGCAGCCCAGGGTGCCGGAGCCGCTGAAAGTGCTGTTCCGTCCCAGCGTGCAGCCGTACCTGATTTCGCTGTTCCGCCAGGACCCCGCCCACGCCTTCGCCGCGCTCAAGCTGCCCACCCTGATCCTTCAAGGCACCAACGACATCCAGGTGGGTGTCGAGGATGCCCAGGCGCTCAAGCGCGCCAAGCCCGACAGCGACTTCCACCTGATCTCGGGGATGAACCACATCCTGCGCATCGTTCCGACCAGCGGTCCGCAGCAACTCGCCTCCTACAACAACCCCAACCTGCCGCTGGCCCGCGAGCTGGTGCAGCGCGTCACGGCGTTCATCCGGCAGGCGCAGACCCTGCCTGGAGGCACGCTGGCGGAATCTGGAGCGAACGTCTCAAGAAATCCGCCGCTGCGTCGATAAACCACGGGAGAGCCCTGGTCACGCCCACCAGGCCCCGAGGTAGATCCCCATGACCGAAGCCGAACAGACCGCCGTCGCCGCCGACGAGGCCGCCGCCCGCCCGCACCCGTGGGCCGAGCTGGCGCCGGAACACTATCGCCTGCTGCGCCTGGCGCCGCTGCCCACCGACCGCACTACCGGCGCGCGCCCGCTGCGCTTCGTCCAGCTGGGCCGGGTGGAACGCCACAACGCCGAGCAGAGCCTGCTGCGCCTGACCGTTCAGGTGCCCGGCCAGGTGCTGCGCAAGGAAGTGAACCTGCTGGAGGTCTGGGCGGACCACCGCAACAAGGAAGTGCGCTTTGGCGCCGATTCAGGCTTTGCCACCGATCCGCTGAACCGCGGCCTCGGGCGCTTCCTGCTGGCCCAGGGAGTGGCCTGGGCGAAAAAGAAGTGGTCGCACTACCGCGTCGAGGGCGGCGCGCTGGCGATGAAGGACGCACCCAACGAAGAGGCCCGGCAACGCCGCGACCACTTCCTGCGCGCCCAGGGCTTCGACGTGATCTACGAAGATTCGCGGCTGCTGAAGGCGCGCTACAGCGTCGGCCGGGTCAGCGAGCTGTATGACGACTGGCACAAGGAGAAGGTGCAGATACTCCCGCTGCTGGAGGCCGGCTCCATGCTGGAACAGGCCGACCAGAACCTCGCCACCCAGTCCAACGAAATCCGCCGGCTGGAACAGCGCATCGAGACCTTCCGCCGCGACGACACCAGCCTGCGCTTCACCATTGCCTGCCTGACGGTGTTCGCCGTGTTCCAGGCGGGGTTGCTGATCTGGATCGCCACGCATTGAGCCATTGCGCCCCGCCGACGCATCGGCGAGGCCGTCGAGCGATCGCGCTGAACCCACCCGAAGCCGCTTTTTGTAGGAGCGAGCTTGCTCGCGAACCGCCCAGCCTCGTCGCGACTGGTGAGCCCTGTTCGCGAGCAAGCTCGCTCCTACAGGTTCGGATTCAGGCGTTTACGCGGGACTTGAACAGCGCCTGGTGTTCGCGGCACTGCTGCGCCGAGAGCAGGAACACGCCATGGCCGCCGTACTCGAAGTCCAGCCAGGTGAAGTCCACTTCCGGATAAAGCGCCGCCACGTGCACCTGGCTGTTGCCCACTTCCACCACCAGCGTGCCGCGCTCGGTCAGGTGGTCCCCGGCCTCGGCCAGCATGCGCCGCACCAGGTCCAGGCCGTCGTTGCCGCAGGCCAGGCCCAGCTCGGGCTCGTGGTGGTACTCGGCCGGCATGTCGGCGAAGTCTTCGGCATCGACATAGGGCGGGTTCGACACGATCAGGTCGAAACGCTGGCCCGGCAGGCCTTCGAAACCATCGCCCTGCACGGTGTAGACGCGCTCGCCGAGCTCGTGGCGCTCGATGTTGATGTTGGCCACTTCCAGGGCGTCGAACGACAGGTCGCCCAGCACCACCTCGGAGTCTGGGAAGGCGCTGGCACAGGCGATGCCGATACAGCCCGAGCCGGTGCACAGGTCGAGGATTCGCGCGGGGTCGGCCGCGAGCCAGGGCTCGAAGCGGCGTTCGATCAGCTCGGCGATGGGCGAACGCGGCACCAGCACGCGCTCATCCACCACGAAAGGCATGCCGCAGAACCAGGCTTCGCCCAGCAGGTAGGCGGTGGGCACGCGCTCCTCGATACGCCGGCGCAACAGGTGCATCAGGTACTCGCGCTCCTTGTCCTCCAGGCGGCAGTCCAGGTAGGCATCGGCCATTTCCCAGGGCAGGTGCAGCGCGCCCAGCACCAGCTGGCGGGCTTCGTCCCAGGCGTTGTCGGTACCGTGGCCAAAGAACAGTTCCTCGGCGTGGAAGCGGCTGACGGCCCAGCGGATGTGGTCACGCAGGGTCAGCAAACGGGATTCGGTCACGGCAGCAGTCCTCGCAGCTCGCAAAAAGTGGCGCATTCTAGCGGAACGTGGGGGCTCTGGGGCGCCTCCGGGCGGTTCCGTCAAAGAATGCCATTACCACTTTGGCGCGAGTTCGCAAAGATTCACAGCGGACGCGTTACGGCCCACAATGAGTGAACATGCATTTACAGGAGTCCAGACATGTCCCATCCGCTCAGCATGCTGCAGATCAGTGGGCGCGGATATCCGCCGGCCACCCTGCGCCAGAGCACTCTGTTGATCATCGACGCCCAGGAGGAATACCGCAGCGGCGTGCTCGCCCTGCCTGACCTGGACGCGGCGGTGGCGCAGATTCGCCTGCTGCTGGAGACGGCCCGGAACATGGGCACTCCCATCGTCCATGTGCATCACCTGGGCGTGGTCGGTGGCCTGCTCGACCCGCAGGGCCCGCGCGGCCGATTCCTGCCGGAGCTGGCCCCGCTGCCGGGCGAGGTGGTGGTGGACAAGCGCCTGCCCAACGCCTTCGCCGGCACCGACCTGCATGACCGCCTGCAGGCCAGCGGTCGCCTGGACCTGATCGTCTGCGGGTTCATGACCCACTCCAGCATCAGCACCACCGTCCGCGCCGCCAAGGACTACGGTTATCGCTGCACCCTGGTGGACGCAGCCTGCGCCACCCGCGACATTCCCACTCCCGAAGGTGGCGTGCTCGCCGCCCGCGACCTGCACCGTGCGGAAATCGCCGCCCTGGGCGACAACTTCGCCGCCGTGGTCGCACAGGCCCAGGCGCTGGTCTGAAGCCATTCGTCCCGACGGGCGGCAGCGACAAGCGCCAGGGGTTAGGCTCAGTTTAGGCGCGAAAGCCCGCGAACCCGCTCACCCAGCGGGTTCGCCGCGCTTCCCGACCCTGGGGTTGGAACCCCACCCCTCCCCACCGGTCATAGCCTCGTTCAACAGATGAGGAAGTCGGGATGAAGATGACCGAGAAGTTCGATCCACCCAGCCTGCGCCCGAAACGTCCGGGCCGCTGGCGCTGGCGCTTCGCCGCCGCGATTGCCGCGGTGATCGCCACCTTCGGCATCCTGTCCAGCATGGCCGGCGTCGCCGCCCTGCTCCGCCGCCAGCCCGCGGTGGGCGTGCTGCACATCGAACCGGGCGCTGGCGCCGTGCTGCTGGTCATCGGCCTGTTATGTCTCTGGCTGGGCGTCACCTTCTGGCGCGCCGCCCGCCGCCGTGCCCGTGGCCGCGACGGCCTGAGCCTGTCGCCGCGACTGATGAAGCGCCGCAACTGATTTCCTGGGCGAATTTCCGTAGGACCGGCACGATCCGTTAGACTGCGCGGCTCTTCGAGGAGGTGCGCATGCAAGACGACGATTTTTCCCAGTTCGCCCGCGAAATGCGCGGCGTCAAGCGCATCACCGTGGACCAGGCCGACACCGGCAAACCCAAGGCCGACCGCAAGCAGCTCAAGGAGCTGCGGCAGAACGCGACTGTGCGCACCGAGAACATCCGGGTGGACGGTCTGTCCGACCAGTTCGTCATCGACGTCGGCCCCGAAGACGAACTCTACTGGGCTCGCGATGGTGTCCAGGAAGGCCAGATCCGCAAGCTCAAGGCCGGCCAGATCGCCTTCGAGGGCAGCCTCGACCTGCACGGCATGAAGATCGAGACGGCCCGCGAAACCCTCTGGGACTTCATCGCCGAAGCCACTCGCTTCGAGATCCGCTGCGTCCGCGTCACCCATGGCAAGGCCGCACGCGTCGATGGCCGCAGCCCGATGGTGAAGAGCCACGTGAACACCTGGCTGCGCCAGCATCCGCAGGTGCTCGGCTTTGCCTCCTGCTTGCCACGCCACGGCGGTACCGGAGCGATCTACGTGATGCTGCGACGCACCATGCTCGAAGGTCGCGACGAATAAATCCGGCACGGTAATCCAGGTGCAGCGCATGGCACCAAACCATCAGCCATAACGCGCCAACCGGCAGCAGGCGCTTGCCAGAGGGGGCCGCGCGCCCTACCCTGCGCCACGGTTTTTATTTTTGTCATTGCCACAGGTAGATCATGTCCCTGGAACAAAACTACTCCGCGATCCTCAGCCAGCTCGGTGAGGACGTCACCCGCGAAGGTCTGGTCGACACGCCCAAGCGTGCCGCCAAGGCCATGCAGTATCTTTGCCGCGGCTACCAGCAGACGCTGGAGGAGATCGTCAACGGCGCCCTGTTCAGCTCCGACAACAGCGAGATGGTGCTGGTCAAGGACATCGAGCTCTACTCGCTGTGCGAGCACCACCTGCTGCCCTTCATCGGCAAGGCCCACGTCGCCTACATCCCCAATGGCAAGGTGCTGGGCCTGTCCAAGGTCGCGCGCATCGTCGACATGTATGCCCGGCGCCTGCAGATCCAGGAAAACATGTCGCGGCAGATCGCCGAGGCTGTGCAGCAGGTCACTGGCGCGCTGGGCGTGGCCGTGGTGATCGAAGCCAAGCACATGTGCATGATGATGCGCGGTGTCGAGAAGCAGAACTCCTCGATGGTCACCTCGGTGATGCTCGGCGAGTTCCGCGAGAACGCCGCCACCCGCAGCGAGTTCCTCAGCCTGATCCGCTGATCGCGAACCGCCGCCATGAAAAAACCGGCCCTCGGGCCGGTTTTTTGTGCCTGCGCAACAGAGATCAGCGGGTGTAGTAACCCACCGCCACCAGGTAGTGCCCGGCCTTGCGCAGGAAGGCGTGCTTGTTCTCCACCTTGCTGGTCACCGGGTTGCGCCACTGGTACTCGAACTCGGCTTCGCCCTTTGACTTGGCCAGTTCCAGCATGGCGTGGCCGATGGGGTTGCCGCCCGGGTCCTTGAGCGATTCGAAATCGGTGCCGACCATCCGCGTGTTGAAGCCGTGGGCGACGAACTTCGAGGTGTCCAGGTCGACCACGAAGACGTAGAGGTCATCCTCGATAAAGGTCTTGTCCCGTGCGGTGATCTTCTTGAAGGTCCCGTCCGGGTCGGCTTCGACGGCTTTCACCGCCTTGTCCAGCATGGCCGCCGCCTGCTGCGCCGACGCCCGCGGAATGTAGTAACCCACTGCGAGGAAACGCTCGCCGACGCGCTGGTAATAGACGTGCTTGCGCTCCACCTTGCCATCCGCCCAGTTCTTCCAGCGATAGTCGGCCTGTTGCACCTTGCCGGTTTCAGGGGACTTCAGCGCCTTGGCGAACTGTGCCTGGAGCGACGGATCGAGAGTGGAAGAAACGTCCCGGTCGATCAGCACCACCGACGGCCCGCCGCTGGCGAGCATGGTGCCCTTGCTGTCCACTACGAACACATAGAGCTCACCATCGACGAATTCTCCCTGACGGCTGAATGCGGCGAAGGCCTTGTCGCCCTCCTGCTTGTAGGCGGCCACCGCCTTGGATAGCAGCGCCTTGGCGCGCTGGTCGTCCGAGCCCGAGGTGGCGGTCGGCTGGGCGGCGAACAATGGGAAGGACGACAGGAAAGAAAGCAGCAACAGTGACTTCAACAGCGTCTTCATGCGCGAATACCCCTGTGACATAGCTTGTAGTTGTGCTCAGAGCATAGCCAGCCAGGGGCGATTCGCGTCGGCATTCACTGCCGAAACAGGGGGCGATTCAGCCGAAGAATCGCTTCATCGAGCGCGAAAGCCAACCGCCGTGGCTCTGGTCGCGGGTCAGCTCGTGCATGGTCGCCTTCACAGCGTCCACGTAGTTGGCGTCGTCATTACGGATATGGTTGAACAGCCAACGGCCCAGCAGGCCCTTGAGCTCCTCGGCGACATCCTCGCCGGCATCGAAGCGCGTGCGGTAGTCGGAAACGCGCTTGATGAAGAGTTCATGGACCTTCTTGTGCGCACGGGTGAACTGGTAGCCAGAGTCTTCCAGCAGCGTCTCCTCGAAGGCGAAGTGCGAGATGGTGTAGTCGACCAGTTCCTCGATCACGCCGCCGAGCATCGCTCGGTCGTGATGGGCCTGGGCCTCGTGCAACTGGTTGATCATTTCGACGATGCGCTTGTGCTGTGCGTCGATCACTCCGATCCCGGTATCGAGATCCGCCTGCCAAACCAGATAGGCCATCTTTCCCCTCCCCATGCCGGACAACGACACTGCCTGCCGCTCGCGCCCGGCCACATCGGTACATCCCGCATGGCAGCGCGTCCAGATTAGGGAGGGCGACAAAACGCCGCCATGATGCCGGTCAACCCCAAAGCGCCGGAATCCGCGGTTTAGAGCGGTTTTTCGGATTCGTCTGATGGCACTTTGCCGGTTTTCTTCACCGACGCCCGGATCAGCCTGTAGGAGCGAGCTTGCTCGCGAATCGCCCAAGGTCAGGTGCTGCCGGAAACCTGTTCGCGAGCAAGCTCGCTCCTACCAAGAGCACCGGGCGCACAAAGAAAAACGCCGCTTCCAGGGAAACGGCGTTTTCAAGAAGCAGACGCAGATCAGTCCTGCATGGCCACATGCCGCGGGTGATCCGCCACCCGCGCCAGCCAGGCGTTGATGGCCGGGAAGTTCGACAGGTCGAAGCCGCCCTGGTGCGCCACATGCGTATAGGCATACAGGGTGATATCGGCGATGGAGTAGGTGTCGCCCACCAGATAAGGCGTCTGCTCCAGCTGCTTCTCCATCACCTTCAGTGCCTTGTAGCCGCCCTTGTGGCACCGCGCGTATTCCTCGCGGCGCTCCTCGGGTAAGCCGAGGTAGAACTCGATGAAGCGCGCCACCGCCACGTAGGGCTCATGGCTGTACTGCTCGAAGAACTGCCACTGCAGCACCTGGGTACGCAGGCGCGGTTCGCTGGGCAGCAGTTCGCTGCCGTCGGCGAGGAAGTTGAGGATGGCGTTGGACTCCCACAGGCAGGTGCCGTCCTCGAGCTTCAGCACGGGAACCTTGCCATTGGGGTTCATCGCCAGGAACTCGGCGGTCTGCGTCTCGCCCTTGAGGATGTTGACCTCGTGCCACTGGTAAGGCAGGCCGAGCAGGTGCAGGGCCAGCTTGACCTTGTAGCAGTTGCCGGACAGTTGATCGCCGTAAACGGTGTACATGCTCATCTCCTCACTGGGCCTGGGCTTCACGGATCACCGCCGCCAGGCGGCGCAACCCCTCGCCGGCGCGTTCGGGCGCCACGTGGCTGAAGTTAAGCCGCAAATAGCCAGGGTTGGCATCCGGTTCGGTGAAGAAAGGCTCACCGGGCATGAACGCCACGTTCTGCGCCAGCGCCGCGTCCAGCAGTGTGCGGGTGTCCAGCGGCTGCTTGAGCCTGAGCCAGAAGAACAGGCCGCCCTGGGGCACGTTCCACTCGGCCAGATCGCCGAAATGCTGCTCCAGCTGCGTCTGCATGGCGTCGCGGCGGATGCGGTAGAAATCGCGCAGCTCAGCCAGATGGCCACGGTAGGCCTCGGTGCCGAACCACTGCAACGCCTGCCACTGGCCGACGCGGTTGGTGTGCAGGTCGGCGGACTGTTTCAGGCGCAGCAGGTGCGGGAACAGGTCCGGCGTCGCGATCAGGAAGCCCACGCGCAGGCCCGGCAGCAGCGTCTTCGACACCGTGCCGGTGTAGATCCAGCTGGACTTCTTCAGGCGGCTGACCAGCGGGGTCGCGGCGCCCTCATCGAACACCAGTTCGCGATAGGGCTCGTCCTCGATCAGGGTGACGCCGAACTCGTCGAGCACGGCGGCTACTTCATCACGGCGCTGTTCGCTGTAGCGCACGCCGGACGGGTTCTGGAACGTCGGGATGAGGTAGGCGAAGGCCGGCTTGCTGGTCTGCAGACGCTGGCGCAATGCGGCGACGTCCGGGCCTTCGGCGCCCAGCGGCACGGTCAGGCAGCTCGCGCCGAACAGCTGGAAGGCCTGCAGCGCAGCGAGATAAGTCGGCGCCTCGAGCAGCACTTGGGTGCCTGGATCGATGAACAGCTTGCTGACCAGGTCGAGCGTCTGCTGCGAGCCGCTGACGATCAGCACCTGGCTCGCTTCGCAGGGCACGCCCAGTGCGCGTGCCTCGGCGGCAATCGCCTCGCGCAGCGCCGGCTCCCCTTCGCTCATTCCGTACTGCCCCATACTCGCCGGCATGGCGTCCCAATTCACCTTCGGCAGCATCGGCTCGGCGGGCAGGCCGCCGGCGAAGGACATCACCTCCGGGCGCTGCGCCGCAGCGAGGATTTCACGGATCAGAGAGCTTTTCAGTCGGGCGATGCGTTCGGAGAAGGCCATGGGGTCACCGGTAGCGGGAGCACGGGAGAATGAGTCAAACTGCTTGACCGAAGCTACGACGCCCGAGACGGATACGTCAATATGCCTGACCTAATAAAAAATGCCCTGCAACTCCAGGCCATGGAAGCCTTCTTCTTCAGCTACCGGGCCTTCACCGCGAAACCGGACGAAATGCTGGAGCGTCGCGGCCTGAGCCGTGTGCACCACCGCATCCTGTTCTTCATCGCGCGCAATCCGGGGCTCTCCGTCAGCGAGTTGCTGTCCGCCCTGGGCGTGACCAAGCAGGCGCTGAACGTGCCGCTGCGCCAGTTGCTGGAACGCGATCTGCTCCGTAGCGAAGCCTGCGACAACGACAAGCGCCGGCGCCTGCTGGAGCTGACGGCCGAAGGCGGCAAGCTGGAGAAGGCCCTGCGCCAGGAACAGGGGCGCCTGCTGCAACGCGCCTTCGATGAAGCCGGAGAAGACGCGGTGCGTGGCTGGCTGGCGGTCAACCAGGCCATCGCCTGGTCGCAGGACGAGGATTAGCGCGCAGCGGCTTCCAGCTCGCGGGCAGCGCGCAGGAACATCAGCGCCAGCGGCAGCAGGCTGGCCACCGCCAGGGCAGTGCCGGGCAGGAACAGCAGGACGCTGAGCAGGCACAGGCCGGAGGTGACCTCCAGCCAGCCCATGATCTTCACCGACGGGTACGGCAATTCGATCTTCAGCAGACGGATGCCGTACCACAGGGTGACAATACCAGTGGGCACGAACAGCCCCATGAAGCCCATCAGTGCGCCGTTGAATTCGCCGCTGAGCTGCTCGTCGAAGATCAGGCTGTAGAGCTGCATCACCAGCGCGATGGCAATCGACAGCCCGACCGGCCAGGCCAGCCCACGGGCGTTGAAGCGATCCTCGAGAAAGCGGCGGGTGCGCCACAGCAGGAAGCAGCCGAGCACCGTGCTGAGCACGCCGACCCAGAGTTCGTAGCGCTGCCAGGTACTCGACTCATGCAGCGCTGCCGCGAAGGACAAGGCGAACAACACCACATTGCACAGCAGCAGCGCGAGACTCAAGAAACCGAGCAGACGCAGGTGGCCGGGGTTCCAGCGCCCAGCGAGGAAGGCCCCCGGAGCGCTCTGATCCACCAGCTCGACCTTGGGGGCGGCATAGGGATTCTGTTCCATGGTGGCAATCTTCCATCAGTCGTACGGCTTCCCCGCACCATACCGGCGCACTCCCGCGCACGCCACTGCCGTTCGCACTGTACGGGCCACTCGGCCGCTGGCTGTTATGGGACAGCCCGGAGCCCGCGGGATTAGGCTGGCCGTACAACTAGACCGGTATACCGCCATGCCCCTCGAACTCCTCGGCGCCTTCGTGCTCTTCGCCTTCGTCACCTCCATCACCCCCGGTCCCAACAACATGATGTTGCTGGCCTCGGGCGTGAACTTCGGCGTGCGCCGGACCATCCCGCACATGCTCGGCATCAGCATCGGCTTCCTGCTGCTGGTGGTCGCCGTGGGCCTGGGCCTGCACCAGCTGTTCGAGCGTTTCCCGGCCACCTATACCGCGCTGCGCTACGCCGGCGGCGCGTATCTCCTGTATCTGGCGTGGAAGATCGCCCGCTCCGGCGCGCCCGAAGCAAAGGGCGAACACCACGCCAAGCCGATGACCTTCCTCCAGGCTGCCGCCTTCCAGTGGGTCAACCCCAAGGCCTGGGTGATGGCCGTAGGCGCCATCGCCACCTACCTGCCGGCCAATAGCTGGATCGGCAACGTGGTGCTGATCGCCACCCTGTTCGCCGTGGTCAACCTGCCCAGCGTCGGCGTCTGGACGGTGCTCGGCAGTCTGCTGCGGCGCTGGCTGGAAGACCCACTGCGGCTTCGCCTGTTCAATGTCGGCATGGCGGCGCTGCTGGTCGCTTCGCTCTACCCTCTGTTCACCCGCACCTGATGGAAGTTCGTGCATGACTGACACCACTCCCGCCAGCGCACCCATGCGCCCACTGGCAGACTCCTCCCCCGCCGCCATCGTCGCCGGGTTCGTCGCCATGCTCACCGGCTACACCAGCTCGCTGGTGCTGATGTTCCAGGCCGGCCAGGCGGCGGGGCTGACCACCGCGCAGATTTCCTCGTGGATCTGGGCGCTGTCCATCGGCATGGCCCTGACCACCATCGGCCTCACCTTGCGCTACCGCACACCCATCGTCATCGCCTGGTCC
This sequence comes from Pseudomonas sp. PDM18, assembly GCF_014852585.1. Lineage (GTDB taxonomy): Bacteria > Pseudomonadota > Gammaproteobacteria > Pseudomonadales > Pseudomonadaceae > Pseudomonas. The sequence goes on from NZ_JACVBX010000009.1 coordinate 252,249, forward strand.
ACCCCCGGCGCCGCACTGCTGATCAGCAGCCTGCCCGGCGTGCCCTACGGTGAGGCCATCGGCGCATTTATCGTGTGCGCCGCGCTGATCACCCTCTGCGGCGTCACCGGCAGCTTCGAGCGCCTGATGCGCCAGGTGCCCGGCTCGCTGGCCTCGGCGCTGCTGGCCGGCGTGCTGTTCCGCATCTGCATCGAAATCTGCAACGCCGCGCAGCAGCAGACAGCGCTGGTGGTGGCGATGTTCGTCAGCTACCTGATCGCCAAGCGCCTGTCGCCGCGCTATGCGGTGTTCGCCGCGCTACTGGTGGGCGTCGCCCTGGCCGGCTTCCTCGGCCTGCTCAACTTCAGCCACTTCCAGCTGGAAATCGCCCGCCCGGTGTGGACCACCCCGAGCTTCTCGCTGGCTGCCACCATCAGCATCGGCATCCCGCTGTTCATCGTCGCCATGGCCTCGCAGAACATGCCAGGCCTCGCCGTGCTGCGCGCCGACGGCTACCAGGTGCCCGCCTCGCCGCTGATCTCCACCACCGGCATCGCCTCGCTGCTGCTGGCGCCGTTCGGCTCCCACGGCATCAACCTGGCCGCCATCAGCGCAGCCATCTGCACCGGCCCGGAAGCCCATGAGAACCCGCACAAGCGCTACACCGCCGCGCTCTGGTGCGGGCTGTTCTACGGCATCGCCGGCATCTTCGGCGCCACCCTGGCCGCACTGTTCGCCGCGTTGCCCAAGGCGCTGGTGCTGTCCATCGCCGCCCTGGCCCTGCTCGGCTCGATCACCAACGGCCTGACCAACGCCATGGCTGACGCGCGCCAGCGCGAAGCGGCGATGGTCACCTTCCTGGTCACCGCCTCGGGCTTCACCCTGTTCTCCGTCGGCTCGGCCTTCTGGGGACTGGTGGCCGGCTTGCTGACCCAACTGGTGCTGAACTGGCGCCGTTCCGCGTAAGCCCCTTCTGCTAGCATGCGGGCGATTGCCCGAACCGGATCGCCCCGCATGCTGCACACCCTGGCCGTCGCCAACTACCGCTCGATCAACTCGCTGGTGCTGCCACTGGGCCGGCTGAACCTGATCACCGGCGCCAACGGCAGCGGCAAGTCCAACCTCTACCGCGCCCTGCGCCTGCTCGCCGAAACCGCCCAGGGCGGCGTGGTGAATGCGCTGGCGCGCGAGGGTGGGCTGGAATCCACCTTCTGGGCCGGGCCGGAAACCCATTCCCGGCGTATGCGCTCGGGCGAAGTGGAAGTCCAGGGCGGCCCGCGCAACGAAGTGAAGCGCCTGCGCCTGGGCTTTGCCGGCGAGGATTTCGGCTACGCCATCGCCCTCGGCTTGCCGCCACCTCCGGTGGTCAGCGCCTTCGGGCTGGACCCGGAGATCAAGCACGAAAGCATCTGGGCCGGCCCCTGGTACCGCCCCGCCTCGCAACTGGTGGAACGCAACGGGCCGATGCTGCGCGCCCGCGAAGGCCGCAGCTGGCAGGTGCTGGAGCAGCACATTCCGACCTTCGACAGCCTGTTCACCCAGATCGGCAGCGGCTCCGACTGCCCCGAAGCCCTGCTGCTGCGCGAGCAGATTCGCGGCTGGCGCTTCTACGACCACTTCCGCACCGACGCCGACGCCCCCGCGCGCCAGCCGCAGCTCGGCACCCGCACGCAGGTTTTGCACCACGACGGCCGCGACCTCGCCGCTGCGCTACAGACCATTCGTGAAATCGGCGACGCGACTGCGCTGGGAACCGCCATCACCGACGCCTTCCCCGGCGCCGAACTGCAGATCGACTGCCAGCCCGGCGGACGCTTCGCCGTGGCGCTAAAGCAATACGGCCTGCTGCGCCCGCTGAGCGCGGCGGAACTCTCCGACGGCACCCTGCGCTACCTGCTGCTGGTCGCCGCCCTGCTCACCCCGCGCCCACCGTCGCTGATGGTGCTCAACGAACCGGAAACCAGCCTGCACCCGGACCTGCTGCCGGCGCTGGGGCGCCTCATCATCGCCGCCTCGAAGCACACCCAGGTCTGGGTCGTGTCCCACGCCAGCCGGCTGATCGCCACGCTGGAGGAGCACCCCGAGTGCAACTGCTTGCACCTGGACAAGGAACTGGGCCAGACAAGCATCCGCGACCAGGGCATGTTCGATGCCCCGGCGTGGCATTGGCCGGGCTAACGCCGGCCGGTTCCCTACCATCCTGCGGGGGGCAGACCCGCAATGCTTTACAAAACCTGAAGGGAACTCAGCGCATCAGGCCGGCGCCTGCTCCGGTGCGGTCTTGGCCACGCCACGGCTGACCCACCAGCCGAAGAGGCCGGCGGTGAAGAACATCAGCACGCCGTAGATGGCCGCCGGGATCGCCATGGTCTTGTTGTTCAGCAGCATCGGGCTGAGCGCTAGGGCGATGGCGAGGGTGCCGTTGTGGATGCCGATTTCCATGCCGATGGCGATGGATTGCGGCTTGGACAGCTTGAGCAGGCGCGGAATCCAGTAGCCCACGGCCAGGCTCAGCAGGTTGAAGCACAGTGCCGCCGCGCCGACGATGGGCGCATAGGTGAGGAACGTCTGCCAGTCCTTGGTCACGGCCACGCCGATGATCACCGCCAGCAGCAGCGCGGAGAGGATCTTCACCGGCTTCTGCAGTGCCGCCGCCACGCCCGGCAGCAGGCGCCGCACGATCATGCCGATGGCCACGGGGCCGAGGACGATGATGAACACCTGCACCACCTTGGCGAACTGCAGCGGGATGGTCTGGCCGTCGTTCATGAAGTACAGCAGCGACATGTTCACGATCAGCGGCATGGTGAGGATGGCGATCACCGAGTTCACCGCGGTCAGCGTGATGTTCAGCGCGACGTCGCCGTGGGCCAGGTGGCTGTAGAGGTTGGCGGTGGTGCCGCCGGGCGATGCGGCGAGCAGCATCATGCCCACGGCGAGCGCCGCTTCGAGGGCGAAGCCCAGGGTAATGAGGAAGCACGCCAGGGGCAGCAGGATGATCTGGCACACCAGGCCGATCAGCACGGGCTTGGGATAACGCACCACGCGGGCGAAGTCGGCGATGGTCAGGGACAGGCCGAGGCCCAGCATGATGATGCCCAGGGCGATGGGCATGAACAGCGTCAGCAAGGGATCGTTGGTCATTGTCATTATTCTCCAACTGGAATGGGCCGATTGTTTCGGCCTCTTGGGCGCTTGTAACTGGCCTTGCAGGCCAATACCACTTCTTCCTGTAACAGAATGCGAAAGTTTGTAGCGAACGGGGCGGGATCGTCAGGCTAGCGGGCTTTTGTAGGAGCGAGCTTGCTCGCGAACCGCCCAGCGCCGAAGCGTCCGGAAAATTCGTTCGCGAGCAAGCTCGCTCCTACAGGTGTGACGGGGCAGCGTGGGTGCTGAGGCTAGCCGCGCGCGGCTAGCCCGGGACGATCAGATCGCCGTGGCGCCGCCATCCACCGGCAGCGCGATGCCGGTGGTGAAGCCGGCGTGGTCGCTGCACAGGTAGAGCACCGCGGAGGCGATTTCCTCGACGCGGCCGACGCGACCCACCGGGTGCATGGCGGCGGCGAACTCGGCCTTCTTCGGATCGGCCTCGTAGGCACGGCGGAACATGTCGGTGTCGATCACCGCCGGGCACACCGCGTTGACGCGGATTTTCTTCTTTGCGTACTCGATGGCGGCGGACTTGGTCAGGCCGATCACCGCGTGCTTGGAGGCGGCATAGATGCTCATCTTCGGCGCGGCGCCCAGGCCGGCAACCGAGGCGGTGTTGACGATGGCGCCGCCGCCCTGCTCCAGCATCACCGGAATCTGGTGCTTCATGCACAGCCAGACACCCTTGACGTTGACGCCCATGATGGCGTCGAACTCGCTCTCCTCGCCATCGGCCAGCTTGCCCTTCTCGATCTCGATGCCGGCGTTGTTGAAGGCGTAGTCCAGGCGGCCGTAGGCAGCCACGGTGCCTTCCACCAGCGCCTTGACCTCGGCGTCGCGGGTCACGTCACAACGGATGAAGGTCGCCTCGCCACCCGCCGCGCGGATCAGCTCGACGGTGCCTTCGCCGCCCTTTGCGTCGACGTCGGAAACCACGACCTTCACGCCCTGCTGGGCGAAGGCCTGGGCGGTGGCGCGGCCGATGCCGTTGGCGGCGCCGGTGACCAGGGCGACCTGGCCGGAAAGCAGCTGACTCATGAGCGTTCCTCGAAAGCGTTGCGAAGCGAATGGGGATAACCGTCGCAGTCTAGCCAGCGCGTTGCGGGCGCGAAGCACTATCAGGCGGGGCGACGTCGTTGCATCCATGCCGATGATGATTCGGCCAAATCCGGATCACTGGAACCGATGGACGGACATTCCCCCGGCGGACGGAACTTGCCCCAACGCCGCGCGCGGACTATCACCTAGGCTTTCCCCCTGACTGAGTCCACTGCCATGTCCGCCCAGATCAACCGTCAGTTCCAGCTCGCCCAGCGCCCGGTCGGCGCCGCTACCCGCGACACCTTCGCCTACGTGGAAACCCCGGTCGGCGAGCCCGGCCCCGGCCAGATCCTGGTGAAGAACCAGTACCTGTCGCTGGACCCGGCCATGCGCGGCTGGATGAACGACGCGAAGTCCTACATCGCCCCGGTGGCCATCGGCGACGTGATGCGCGCCCTGGGCGTGGGCAAGGTGATCGCCTCGCAGCACCCGGACTTCAAGGTCGGCGACGAAGTGAACGGCGCCCTCGGCGTGCAGGATTACTTCCTCGGCGAGCCCAAGGGTTTCTACAAGGTCGACAGCCAGCGCGCGCCGCTGCCGCTGTACCTGTCCGCGCTGGGCATGACCGGCATGACCGCCTACTTCGGCTTCCTCGACGTCGGCCTGCCCCAGGCCGGTGACACCGTGGTGGTCTCCGGCGCCGCCGGCGCGGTGGGCAGCGTGGTCGGGCAGATCGCCAAGATCAAGGGCTGCCGCGTGGTCGGCATCGCCGGCGGCGCCGACAAGTGCCGCTACCTGGTGGATGAACTGGGCTTCGACGGCGCCATCGACTACAAGGCCGAGGACGTCAACGCCGGCCTCAAGCGCGAATGCCCCAAGGGCGTGAACGTGTTCTTCGACAACGTCGGCGGTGACATCCTCGATGCCGTGCTCGCCCGCCTGGCGCCCAAGGCGCGGGTGGTGATCTGCGGCGCGATCAGCCAGTACAACAACAAGGAAGCCGTGCGCGGCCCGGCCAATTATCTCTCGCTGCTGGTCAATCGCGCGCGCATGGAAGGCATGGTGGTGATGGACTACGCCCACCGCTTCCAGGAAGGCTTCAAGGACATGGCGACCTGGATCGCCGAAGGCAAGCTGAAGTCGAAGGAAGACATCGTCGAAGGCCTGGAAACCTTCCCCGAGACCCTGGCCAAGCTGTTCAGCGGCGAGAACTTCGGCAAGCTGGTGCTGAAGGTCTGACGGCCGCTCCCACCAGGATTCCTGTGCTCGGATCGGCCCTCACCCTAACCCTCTCCCAGAGGGAGAGCGGAGCGTTCGGCGCAGGATGAAACTACAGCGTCAGCCGGCACAATCGGCTCCCTCTCCCCCTGGGAGAGGGCTGGGGTGAGGGAAAAGGCACTGCGCCAGAATCACAGGGGGAGGATGTTCGCGGACATGGCCCGCTCCCGGAGTTCTGCATTCCTCGCTCTATCTCGATGATTTCCGATAAGCTCTGTTGAGCCTTTCCAGCTAGGATTTCCCCTGGTCGATTCCAAGGAAGATCCCCCCGAATGTCCCTCGCCCGTTGGCTGCCCGGCCTGGACAGCCTGCTGCACTATCGTTTCGACTGGCTACCGCGCGATGTGCAGGCCGGCCTGTCGGTGGCCGCGGTGCAGATTCCCACCGCCATCGCCTATTCGCAGATCATTGGCTTCCCGCCGCAGGTCGGGCTCTACGCCTGCATCCTGCCGATGCTGATCTACGCCATCGTCGGCAGCTCGCGGCAGCTGATGGTCGGCCCGGATGCCGCCACCGCCGCGATGGTCGCGGCGGCCATCACACCGCTGGCGGCCGGCAACCCGGAGCGCCTGCTGCAGCTGTCGATGATCGTCGCGGTGCTGGTGGGCGCCATGTCCATCGCTGCCGGTTTCGCCCGCGCCGGCTTCGTCGCCAGCTTCCTCTCGCGGCCCACGCTGGTGGGTTACCTGAACGGCATTGGCCTGAGCCTGATCGCCGGGCAACTCGGCAAGATTCTCGGCTACCACAGCGAGACCAGCGGCTTCGTCCGCGGCCTGATCGCCCTGGTGCGCAACCTCGCCGATACGCATTTCCCGACCCTGGCACTAGGGGTCGGCACCCTGGCGCTGATGATCCTGCTGCCGCGTCGCTACCCGAAGATTCCCGGCGCGCTGGTGGGCGTGCTGTTCGCCTCGATCATCGCCGCAGTGTTCGGCCTCGACCAGTACGGCATCAAGCTGCTCGGCGAAGTACCGCAAGGACTGCCACAGCTGAGCTGGCCGAAGACCAACTACGAGGAGCTGGGCAGCCTGTTCCGCGACGCCATGGGCATCACCATCGTCAGCTTCTGCAGCGCCATGCTCACCGCGCGCAGCTTCGCCGCCCGCCACGGCTACGCCATCGACGCCAACCACGAGTTCATGGCGCTGGGCATGGCCAATATCGGCGCGGGGATTTCCCAGGGCTTCGTCATCAGCGGCGCCGACTCGCGCACCGCGGTGAACGACATGGTCGGCGGCAAGAGCCAGATGGTCGGCGTAGTGGCCGCGCTGGTGATCGGCCTGGTCCTGCTGCTGTTCAGCAAGCCGCTGGGCTGGGTGCCGATGCCGGCGCTGGGCGCGGTGCTGCTGATGGCCGGCTGGGGGCTGATCGACTTCCGCGCGCTGCGCGGCTTCTGGGCGCTGAGCCGATTCGAGTTCGGGCTGTGCGTTCTGACCACCATCGGCGTGCTCAGCGTCGGCGTACTGCCGGGCATCTTCGTCGCCATCATGCTTGCCCTGCTGCGCCTGCTCTACCTCACCTATCGCCCGCACGACGCGGTGATGGGCTGGGTGCACGGCATCGACGGCCAGGTGGAGCTGGAGCAGTACCCCAACGCCCACACCCTGCCGGGGCTGGTGATCTACCGCTTCGACGCGCCGATCCTGTTCTTCAACGCCGACTACTTCAAACAGCGTCTGCTGGAAGTGGTGGCCGAGGCGCCAAACGCGCGGGCGGTGCTGCTCAATGCCGAAGGCATCCTCAACCTGGATATCAGCGGCCTGACCTCGCTGCGCGAAGTGCAGCAGACCCTCAACGCTCAGGGCGTGCACCTGTCCCTGGCACGGGTGACCGGCGAAACCCTGGTGATGCTCAAGCGCTCCGGTGCTTTGGGCGAGGTGAAGCCGCCGCTGGTGTTCAGCTCGGTGCGCGCGGGGGTCAACGCGTACCGGCGCTGGCACCAGCAGCGCAAGCGCGAGCAGGCGACCAGCGCCCAGGCTTCACAGGCGGAACTGCCCGACCAGCCCCTGTAGTTCGCGGCTGAGCTGCGCCAGCTCGACGCTGGACGACGCGGTGGACTCCATGGCCTGCGCCGATTCGTCGGCGATGCCACGGATGCTGCTGACGCTGCGGCTGATCTCCTCGGCCACCGCGCTCTGTTGCTCGGAAGCGGCGGCGATCTGCTGGTTCATCTGGTGGATCACCGCCACCGCCGAGGCGATGGTGCCCAGCGCGGCCTCGGTCTGTACCGCGTCGCCGACGGTCATTTCCACCAGCGCGTGACTGCGTTGCATACGTTGCACCGATGTAGTCGCGCCGTTCTGCAGGGCGGCAATCAACGTCTCGATCTCCGCGGTGGACTGCTGGGTGCGCCGCGCCAGCGCCCGCACCTCGTCCGCAACCACGGCAAAGCCCCTGCCCTGCTCGCCCGCTCGCGCGGCCTCAATGGCGGCGTTGAGCGCCAGTAGGTTGGTCTGCTCGGCGACATTCTTGATCACGTCCAGCACGCTGCCGATGCTCTGGCTTTCGCGGCCAAGCTGCTCGATGCTCTGCGTGGCCGCGCGCACCGCATCGGCCAGTTGCTCGATGCGGCCCAGCGTCTGGCGCACCACGTCCTGCCCGCTGGCCACCTTGCCGTCGGCCTGTTCGGCGGAGCTGGCGGCTTCTTCTGCATTGCGCGCCACGTCATGGACGGTGGCCGCCATCTGGTTCATCGCCGTGGCGACCTGGTCGGTCTCGGCCTTCTGGCTGTTCACCCCGTGCTGCGTGCGCTCGGTAATGCTGGACAGCGCCTGTGCCGAGGCGGTGATCTGCCCCACGCCATCGCTCAACCGGCTGACGATGCCGCGCAGGCTGTCCGCCATACTGCCGACTGCGCCCATCAATTGGCCGACCTCATCCTTGCGCCGCACCTCGATGCTCACGCTCAGGTCACCCTCGGCGATGCGTCGAGCCATGCCGATCACCTGGCGCAGCGGCCGCACGATCATCCAGGTGATCAACATCGACGCCAGCGCACCAACCAGCAGCGCCAGCGCCGCCGAAGCGACGATCAGCAGCGTGTTGGTGCGTAATTGGCTCTGCATGGCTGCGCGTTGGGCGGCGTAGGCGTCGTCGACCTGCTGCATGACCAGCGCCGCGCGATCGTTCATCTGTGCGTGGACCTGCTTTTCCTGCTCGAGGCTGGCGGTGTACTCATCGAGCTTCTCGACGAAGGCGTTGATGTTGGTGATGACGTCCTTGAGCACCGAGACGTAGGTTGGATCGGTGATCGCCTCCTGCAATTTGGCGGACAGCTCCAGCGCCTCGGCGGCGGATTTGATGCGGCCGCCCTCGGCCTTCTCCTCGCCGCCAGCTTCCATGCGCGAGCGCGCCTCGTTCAGGCCCTGCAGCACCAGGCGATAGAGCTGGCTGACCTGGGCCGCCTGCTGCAGCAGTTCCTCGCCCTTCTGGCCCTGGGAATCCTTGAGTTCGTAGGCGCCGTCATCGGCCAGGCTGGATTGCAGGATGTCCAGGCTGTTGGACGCTCCGTTGACCGACCAGGTGGCGGCGTCCAGCGACAGTCGCCGGCTCTTGCTGGACTTCTCGAAGCTGGCAAAGGCCGCGAGGTAATCGGCGACGCCCTGCTCTACGCGGGCCATGGCCGCTGCCTCCTCCGGCTGGGCCTTGAGCCGCGCCACCGCTTCGCCGAGGTTGCCGGCGTGTTCGCGCAGGCGTTTGGCCGAGGCATCACTGGCGTCGATCACGAAGTCCTTCTCGCTCTGGCGCATCTCTAGCAACTCGCGGTTGATGGTCGACATGTCGCCGAGCAGGTCGAAACGCTGGGAAATCGACCGTAGCGAGGTCACGCCGATCACCGCCACCAGGGCGGTCAGCAACAACACCAGGCCGAACCCGATGGCCAGTTTCTTCGCCGTTCCCATATCGGCCAGACGACGCTGCACGAAGGCAACCATGGCTTCTCCCCCCATCCGCAATGGCGTTGCAGGAAATCCCCGAAGGTCTCCTGATCGTTATCGCTGCTTTTGCGCGGAACATTAGGAGCGCCGCGCACCGACTGGATAGAGGGCACGACGGTGATGGCACGGTGATGCTGCACAGAGATACGTGGAGGTCGTATCCAGAACACTGAACAAGGCTTTCCTGGCCCAGATACGGAAATCGCCGACAGCGAGCTGACAGCCTGATCGTTCAGATTCCGACACCGGACTTTTCTCTCCAGGTGCTCGGATAAATGCCTACTACCAACTGGTCCTGCAGCTCCCGCTGGCGGGATTCGCCTGCGAACTGCAACTACCGGAGCTTTACCGCGAGCAGCGCCGCCTCGACCCACTGCTGCTGGCTCGCGGGCAATTACCGATTCGCAGCTTCGTCTGCCCGCTGGCCTGCGATGAGGTCAAGGGCGATTGGCTGGACGGCTGGTTCGATACCCGGACCGGCTGGCGCCTGGTGCGCGGCATCGTCAGCCTGATTCACGACCGCACGCTGGAATTCGACCGCCGCGACCCACTGCTCTCGGAACTCTTCGCGCTCGGCGAACGGCTGGACGTGGCGCACATGGTCGGCGTCCACTGGCAGCTCGGCCTGGAGCTGGAACTCGCCTGACGCGGCAGCGCCAGTCGTAAAGCCCTACTTCGGGCGAATCATGCTGAAGGTGTCGCGGGTGTAGCTGTACTGGGTGCCGCCCAGGCGCCCTACCAGGTCCAGCTTCGCCGGATCGACATGGCGCTCGTCCTGCATCACCGATTCATCGATGTGCGCCAGCAGCACGCGGGCGAAGATCAGCATGCTGGAAGGGTTGTCCGCTGGATACGGCATGATTTCCGCCAGCTGGCATTCGAAGGCCACCGGCGCGCCGACCACACGGGGCGGCGCCACGCGCTCGCTGGGCACGGTGGCGATGCCGGCCTGCTCGATCTCGCTGACGCCGTGGGGCAGCCAGGCGGCGGTGGCGTTCATGTTCTCGGCCTGGTCGGCGCTGACCAGGTGGATCACCAGCTCGCCGGTCTCGCGCACGTTGCACAGGGTGTCCTTGACGCTGCCGTCCTCACGCACGCTGGTGTTGACCAGCAAGGTCGGCGGCGAATCGCTGATGACCTGGAAGAAGCTGAACGGCGCGAGGTTGCTCTGGCCATCCTTGGACAGCGTGCTGACCCAGGCGATGGGCCGCGGCGTGACCGTGGAGGCCAGCCAGCGGTAGGCCTCGGCCTTGGACAGTCGGGTAAAGTCGAGTTGCATGGGCTGATCCTGGCAGAACGGCGGGCGATGCGATGGGAAAGGCGCGGGCCGCTTCAGGCGGCCCGGCGATACACGGCTCAGCGGCCGGCGCGGGATTCCTTGATGTAGAAGCGCGCGCGGCTGGCCTTGTCGGAGCAACCATCATAAGCCTCGACCTGCTGCTGGGTCTTGGCGGCAGTCAGCAGGCCGACGGCCTTGGAGTAGCTGACAGTGCCGGCGAAACCTTCGGCCTTGGCCAGGTCCAGTTCGTGCCAGGCGGCGTTCAGTTCGTTGGCGCAACTGTCGCGGTTGACGGTCTTGCCCGAGCAGCCGGCGACGGCGAGCAGCAGGGCGATGATCAGGGGAATACGCGGCATGACGAAACTCCTGGAAGTATTCGGGGGTGAATCCAGCTTAGAACGCAGCGCAGAGGCCTGCCGGACCGCGCCGCAGTATGCCACCGGACGGATGACGTTCAAGCGACTACTACACTGTTTGCCCACGGGGTATCCCGACAAGGAGAAGGATCATGGTGCATCAGGGCAGCTGCCATTGCGGGCAGATCGCGTTCGAAGTGGAAGGGGATGTCGGTGAAGTCGTGTCATGCAACTGCTCGATCTGCCGACGCAAGGGCTCGCTCCTGTGGTTCGTGCCGCGTGGCAAGCTGAAGCTGACGACTCCTGAAAGTGCGATGAGCACCTATACGTTCAACACCCATCGCATCGAGCACCGTTTCTGCCCCACCTGCGGCTGCGCGCCGCTGGCCTACGGCGCCATGCCGGACGGCACGCCGATGGCGGCGATCAACGTGCGCTGCCTGCCGGGCGTGGACCTGGCGGGGCTGACGGTGAAGGAGTACGACGGCAAGAGCGCGTAAGAACCCGTCAATCCGCTGCAGCCCGTAGGGCGCATAACCCGGAACGGGTTATCCGCCGATGCCACAACGGCGGATAACGCTGGCACGTTATCCGCCCTACGTTCTGTTCGCGAGCAAGCTCGCTCCTACGAAGAGCGCTCCGCTGTTCAGTCGTGCTGTAGGAGCGAGCTTGCTCGCGAACCGCCCCCTGCCCCCCTCCCCGACCAGCGCTTGAGTAAGATGGCGTGGAGCGCAGCGATACCCATCGTTCTCGTGCACCGGCAGCAGCATGGGTATCGCAAGCTCCACCCATCCTACGTCGGTGCTCCGCCGTGATACCGGTGCCAATTGCGGCCCTACTGGGTACGGGGATCAGCGCTCCGCGCGGAAGCGCAAATACTCGACCACCTCGTCCTGGGTGCCGCGGAACTCCACGCGCTCGCCCTTGCTCTCGCGCTGGAAGGCATACATCGGGTCGTAGTATTCACCCAGCAGCCCTTCGATCCAGCCCCGGTGCAGGTCCACTGCGCCGCTGCGTTTCTGCTCCTCCAGGGCTTCATCCATGATCGCCGCCAGACGCTGATAACGCTCGCCGCCCAGGCGCTTGACGATACCGGACAGGCTCTTGCGCAGGTACACGGCGAAGGAGTCGAAGCCGCCCTCCTCGCCCACTACCTGCACATGGTCGGCGCACAGGTTCACCACGTAGTCCTTGAGGATGCGCTCGACGCGCTGCTCGAAGCTGTCTTCCAGCCACACCAGCGGGTAGTGCTGCATGCCTTGATAAAGCTCCAGCGGCACCGAGCAGCTGCCGACGATGCGCCCTTCGTCCTCCAGCACGAACTGCTCCGTGCCGGCATGGCGCTTCTTCAGGATGTCGATGGCTAGGCGGTTCTCGAAGTCGATCTGCGCCGGCTGCGGCGTGGCGCGCCGGCCGAAGGCAGAGCCACGGTGGTTGGCATGGCCTTCCAGGTCCAGGCTGTTGGCCAGCTGGGCGATGACTTCGGTCTTGCCGGTGCCGGTCAGGCCGCCCACCAGCACGAACTGGCATTCCTCGACGGCAGCACGGGTGGTGTCGAAGAGGAAACCACGCATCGCCTTGTAGCCGCCGACCACGCGCGGGTAGTCAATGCCGGCTTCGGTCTTCAGCCACTGCTGGGTGATCTGCGAACGCAGCCCGCCGCGGAAGCAGTACAGGTAACCCTCGGGGTTGGCCCTGGCGAAGTTCGCCCAGGCCTCGATGCGCTCTGCCTTGAGCTTGCCCATGACCAGCTCGTGACCCAGCGCGATGGCCGCCTGCTGGCCATTCTGCTTGTAGCAGGTGCCGACCTTCTGCCGCTCGATGTCGTTCATCAGCGGCAGGTTGATCACATTGGGGAACGCGCCCTTGTCGAATTCGACCGGGGCACGCACGTCCATCATCTTCACATCGCCGAGGAACAGTTCGCGGTAGTGGCGGGTGTTGTCGCGCATCACATCACCTCGACCGCGTGACTCTGTCGGCCGACCAGTTCGCCGATGGGCGCCAGGTCCATGCCCAGCTCCTTCGCCGTGGCTAGGAATTGCGCCTCGCCGTCCGGCTCCACCGCCACCAGCAAACCACCGCTGGTCTGCGGGTCGCACAGCAGCAGCTTGTGCAGTTCGGGCAACGGCGCAATACGTTCGCCGTAGCTGTCGAAGTTGCGCAGGGTCCCGCCGGGCACGCAACCGGCTTCAAGGTAATACTCGACGCTGGCCAGACGCGGCACGGCACCGTAGCGAACGCGCGCGGTCAGGCCGCTGCCGTCGGCCATTTCCACCAGGTGGCCGAGCAGGCCGAAACCGGTGACGTCGGTCATCGCCTTCACCCCATCGAGCTTGCCGAAGCGCGCGCCGGGCTTGTTCAGGGTGCACATCCAGTCGCGGGCGACGCCCACGTCTTCGGCGCGCAGCTTGGCCTTCTTCTCGGCGGTGGTGAGGATGCCGATGCCCAGCGGCTTGGTCAGGTACAGCTTGCAGCCGGCGGTGGCGGTGTCGTTGCGCTTCATGAAGCGCTTCTCCACCAGCCCGGTGACGGCCAGGCCGAAGATCGGCTCGGGAGCGTCGATGGAGTGCCCGCCGGCCAGCGGGATGCCGGCTTCGTCGCAGACCTTGCGGCCGCCGGCGATCACTTCGCGGGCGATTTCCGGCGCCAGCACGTTCACCGGCCAGCCGAGGATGGCGATGGCCATCAGCGGGTCGCCGCCCATGGCGTAGATGTCGCTGATGGCGTTGGTGGCGGCGATACGGCCGAAGTCGAAGGGATCGTCGACGATCGGCATGAAGAAGTCGGTGGTCGACACCACGCCGCGCTCGGCATCGATTTCGTAGACGGCGGCGTCATCGCGCGAGGCGTTGCCGACCCACAGCTTGGGGTCGAGGTTCTGCGCGCCGCTGCCCGCGAGGATGACCTCCAGGACCTTGGGGGAAATCTTGCAGCCACAGCCGGCACCGTGGCTGTACTGGGTCAGGCGGATCGGTTCGCTCATCGGGAGGCTCCGGGCAGGGAAATCAAACGGCGATTCTAGCAAAGCCCGGCTTGGCGCGGCCGCTGCCCACGGCGTATCGTCGCAGGGTTCGTCACGCGGAGTTGCCCCATGTCAAAACAGATCGCGCTGGTACTCGGTTCCGGCGGCGCGCGCGGTTATGCGCATATCGGAGTGATCGAGGAGATCGAACGGCGCGGCTATGAGGTGGTGTGTATCGCCGGCTGCTCCATGGGCGCAGTGATTGGCGGCATCTACGCCGCCGGCAAGCTGGGCGAGTACCGCGACTGGGTGGAAAGCCTGGACTACCTCGACGTGCTGCGCCTGCTCGACGTCAGCTTCCGTCTCGGCGCCATTCGAGGTGAGCGGGTATTCGGCAAGATCCACGAAATTCTCGGCGAGATCGACATCGAACAGCTGCCGATCCCCTACACGGCGGTGGCCACCGACCTCACCAACCAGCAGGAAATCTGGTTCCAGGAAGGTTGCCTGCACCAGGCCATGCGCGCCTCGGCGGCGATCCCCAGCCTGTTCACTCCAGTCATGCAGGGTACCCGCATGCTGGTGGACGGCGGCCTGCTCAACCCGCTGCCGATCGTCCCGGTGGTCTCAACCCACGCCGACCTGATCGTCGCGGTCAACCTCAATGCCACCAACCAGCGCCAGTATTCGCTGCCGGTGATCGAGCGCCCGGCGGCGCTCAAGGGCCGCTTCGATTCGGTGATCTCGGGGTTGTCGAACAAGCTGAGCTTCTTCCGCCGCGGCGAAGTCGAACCGCCGCCGGAACTGATCGCCGACGCCCTGCTCCACCCGGTGCCGGCTACGTCGGAAGAACCCGCCGAACCGGAAATGCAGCAACCGGCCGCCGCACCGCAGGCCAAGGGCTCGCCCCGCTCGGCCACCGGCAGCCACGTGATCGACAGCAGCAGCCCGGCCTCGCTGCTGGAACTGGTGAACCAGAGCTTCGAGGTGATGCAGACCTCGCTGGCGCAATACAAGATCGCCGGCTACCCGCCTGACATCCTGATCAACGTGCCCAAGCGCGTTTGCCGCTTCTTCGAGTTCTACAAGGCCCCCGAACTCATCGCCCTCGGCCGGCAGATCGCCAGCGATACGCTGGATCGGTATGAGGCGGAGAATCCTTACTGATCGGGCTGGTGCTCTTCCGACAAGAGCGATGAATCGCGGGCAGGTTTCGACTTTGGGCGGTTCGCGAGCAAGCTCGCTCCTACGAAGAGCGTGCGCATTGATCCGGCTTTGGCTTTGGCTTTGGCTCTTGAAGACTTCCAGAGAAATATCCGCGCAGGCCGACTGCCCCGTTCAACGAGGGTATTTTTCGCCCCAAGCGAAAAACCGGATGTCCGGGGCAAGACCTTTGCCTACTTTGCGTCGTTTGGCAAAGTAGGTCGCCCGAGGGGGCGAAACAGGGAATCCGCGCGTACGCCGAAGCGGCGCATGAACACCCCGCCTGAAGCAAGAGCATCGCGGACAGAGTCCGTTCCTACCCGATACGCCTGCGCTGGGATCTGCCCT
The DNA here is from genome assembly GCF_014852585.1 of Pseudomonas sp. PDM18. Lineage (GTDB taxonomy): Bacteria > Pseudomonadota > Gammaproteobacteria > Pseudomonadales > Pseudomonadaceae > Pseudomonas. The sequence goes on from NZ_JACVBX010000009.1 coordinate 267,786, forward strand.
CACCCTAGCCCTCTCCCAGAGGGAGAGGGGACCGTCCGGCACAAGGCGAAACCATGGCGTCAGCCTGCACGACCGTCCCGCTAAACGGAGCCCGCAGCCAGGATTGAGCAGAGAAGACGCCCTGACCAACTCTCCCAGAGGCGGTTTCGTAGGGCGCATAACGCGCCAGCGATATCCGCCGCGGTGGTATTGGCGCATAACCCGTTCCGGGTTATGCGCCCTACGTGCCAAGAGTGGCCCCGTGCGTTCAGCCCTCGCGCAAGCGATAACCAACCCCCGCTTCGGTGACAATGAACCGCGGCGTCGCCGGATCATCCGCAAGCTTCTGCCGCAGATGCCCGACCACCACCCGCAGATAGTGCGTGTCCTCGGTATGCGTCGGCCCCCAGATGTCCTTGAGCAATTGCTGCTGGGTCACCACCCGGCCAACGTGTCGCGCAAGGGTCGAGAGCACTGCGTATTCCTTGCGGGTCAGGGACACTTCCTCACCATCGAGCAATACGCGCCGATAGGAGAAATCCACACTCAGCGGCCCCACCGCGACCACCGCCTCCTGCGTCTCGCCACTGGCGCCCTGGCGCAGCAGCACGCGGATGCGCGCGAGGAATTCCTGGATGCCGAAGGGTTTGGTCACATAGTCGTTGGCGCCGCTGTCCAGCGCCAGCACCTTCTCGCTTTCGCTGGCGCGCACCGAGAGCACCAGCACCGGCACGTGCGACCACTCGCGCAGTTCGCGCAGCACGTCCTGGCCGTCCTTGTCGGGCAGGCCAAGGTCGAGCACCACCAGGTCCGGGCGGCCCAGTGCCGCCTGCGCCAAGCCTTCCTCGCCGGTGCCGGCTTCGAGCACCTTGTAACCACCGGCGCTGAGGCTGATACGGAGGAACTTGCGGATCTGCGGTTCGTCGTCGACGACCAGAATCGTGGCGGCGCTGGCGTTCATCGGCAGTCCGGGCTGGCTGGGGGCGTCCAGCTTGAGCCTTTCAGACAGCAGCATCAAGCTGCTCCAGGTCCGGCTGCTGCTGCAGCGGCAGGTGCAGCACGAGGGTGGTACCGCGCCCGTCGATGCCGTCCTCGACGGTGATCCGCCCGCCGTGGGCGCCAACCATGCCCTGGCAGATCGCCAGGCCCAGCCCGGTGCCCTGGCCGCCGCGATCACCACGCGCGGCGGTGTAGAACATGTCGAAGATCTTCTCGCGCTCCGCCGGCGGAATGCCCGGCCCTTCGTCGCTGACCAGGAAGCGCAATTCCTCGTCACCCTGCTCCACCGCCACCCGCAGGCGGCCTTGCGGTGGCGAGAAGCGCGCAGCGTTTTCCAGCACGTTGACCAGCGCCTGTTCGATCAGCGCGGCATGCACGTAGAGCAGCGGCAGCTCCGGCGCTACGCGTGTTTCCACGCGGTACGGAGCGACCACCGCGCGCAGGCGATTGAGCGCGCTGCCGACGATGTCGCCGGGCGACACCCAGTCGCGCGACAGCTTCAGGCCGCCGTGGCCGAGGCGGGTCATGTCCAGCAGGTTCTGGATGTAACGGTCCAGGCGCTCGGCCTCATCACGGGTGCTTTCCAGCAGTTCGCGGCGATCCGGCGGCGGGATGGCATCGCCCAGGGCCAGAAGGCTGTCGATGGCGCCGCGCATGGAAGTCAGCGGCGTGCGCAGGTCATGGCTGACCGAGGCCAGCAGCGCGCTGCGCAGTTGTTCGGTTTCGCCATGCAGGCGCGCGGCTTCGAGGTCTTCGGCGAGACGCGCACGGGCCAATGCCTGCGCCAGCGGTTGGCCGAGAGCAGCCAGCAGTCGACGGCGCGACCCGGACAAAGGCTGCGAATCACGCGGGCTGACCCCGAGCAGCGCCAGCGGGCCGTCCTCGCCGGACAGCGGCCACCACCACCAGCGCCCGCCCGGCAGCGTGCCGGTACCCAGGCCGGCGGGCTGGACGTGCTGCCAGGCCCAATCGGCGGCGGCGCGCTCCTGGTCCTCCAGCGCGCGGTTGAGGCCGCCCTCCAGTTTCCACTCGCCGTTGACCCGGCCGAGCAGGCAGATATCCAGCCCGTCCCAGCCGCCCAGTTGCTGCGCGGCGGCGGCCATCACCGCCTGACGGTCGGTGGCGGCGGTGAGCTTGCGCGACAGATCGAGCATCTGGCTGGTCTCTTCCTGGGTCTCGCGCAGCGCCTGTAGTTGCCGGCGCTGGCGAGCCGCGAGGTTGCCGGTGAGGCCGGCCATGAGCAGGAAGAACAGCAGGGTCAGCACGTCTTCTTCGCGCTGGATGGAAAAGGAGAAATGCGGCGGAATGAACAGGAAATCGTAGGCCAGGAACGACAGCACCGCGCAGGCCAGCGCCGGGCCGAGGCTGCTGCGCACCGCCACCAGCAGAACGGCGGCAAGGAACACCAGGGAGATGTTCGGCAGCTCCAGCACGCTGGCCACTGCCCAAGCCAGAGCGCTGGCGCAGCCGGCTGCCAGCGTGGCGAGCAGGTAGTTGCCCCAGGGCCAGGACGTTTGCGGGCGGGTCTTGGGCGGTGCGAGGTCAGCCTCGCTGTCGAGCACGCTGATCTCCAGCCCGTCGCCCAGGCGCAGCAGGCGCGCCGCAAGACCGCCGCCGAACAGCTGGCGATACCAACGCTGGCGCGAACGGCCGACCAGCAGCAAGGTAGCTCGGCGCTCCTTGGCGTGCTCGACGAGGGTGCGCGCGACTTCGCCACCGCGTAGTTCCACCACGTCGCCGCCCAGGCGCTCGGCCAGTTGCTGGGCGTTCTGCAGTTGCATGCGCGACTCTTCGCTGCGCGCATCGCCGGTATCCACATGCACCAGCGACCAGGGCAGGTGCCGGCGCTCGGCCACGCGGCAGGCGTGGCGCACCAGCCGCTCGGCGTTGTGCTCACCGTCCACCCCCACCAGCAGGCGCCCGCGCACGGCCGGCGCCTCGCCACCCTGCTGGCGATAGCGATGGGCAAGGTCGGCATCGACCCGCGCGGCGGCGGTCTGCATGGCCAGTTCGCGCAGCGCGGTGAGGTTGGTCTGGCTGAAGAAGGCATCGATGGCGGCGCGCGCCTGTTCGGGCACGTAGACCTTGCCCTCGCGCAGGCGCTCCAGCAGCTCGCGCGGCGGCAGGTCCACCAGCAGCAGTTCGAAGGCTTCCTGCAATACCCAGTCGGGCACGGTTTCGCGCACCTGCACGCCGGTGATATCGCGCACCTGGTCGTTGAGGCTTTCCAGGTGCTGGACGTTGACCGTGGTGTAGACGTCGATGCCGGCGGAGAGCAGCTCCTGGATGTCCTGCCAGCGCTTGGCGTGACGGCTGCCGGGGGCGTTGCTGTGGGCCAGTTCGTCCACCAGCGCCAGGGCCGGCGGGTCGCCGAGCAGGCCGTCGAGGTCCATTTCCTCCAGGGTGATACCCCGGTAGACCGAGCGCTTGAGCGCCTGCTGCGGCAGGCCAGCGAGCAAGGCTTCGGTCTCGGCGCGGCCGTGGGTTTCGACGACGCCGACGCGCAACTTCACGCCCTGGCGCAACTGGCTCTGCGCGGCCAGCAGCATGGCGTAGGTCTTGCCAACCCCCGGCGCGGCGCCAAGGAATACCTTGAGGCGGCCACGGCCCATGGGGGGCAGGTCGGCCAGGAGGGCGTCGGCACGGTTGGGGTCGGTCATGGGGCTATCCTCGGAGCGCTCCGGGCGCTCGTTTCATGGGTGGAATGAGACTGCAGGAAACCCTCACCCCAACCCTCTCCCAGAGGGAGAAGGAGCCGTCCTCTGCCAATGGACGGCCCGGCGTTTTTCCTCGTGCCGCGGCAGACGTCGGTACTGGCGCTGGAGTCTAGCGAGGCAGGCTGGCCAGAGCCATGTTCAGCGCCAGCACGTTGACCACGGCGGGGCCGATCAGCGGGCGTTCGGTGTTGGCTTCCACCAGTTTCTCCAGGCTCGCCGCCGGTACGCCACGCTCCAGGGCGATACGCGGCACCTGGTACAGCGCGGCGGCGCGCGGCAGTTGCGGGTCGAGCCCGCTGCCGGAGGTGGTAACCAGCGCAAGCGGCACCGGTTGCGCACCGATCTGCTGGGCGGCGGCATCCTTGGCGATGCGTTCGACCAGCGCCGGGTTGCCGGGTGCGAGGTTGCTGGCGCTGCTGGAGACGGTGGCGAAGTCGCCGGCCGAGGGGCGCGAATGGAACCACTGGGCGCCGTCGAATTTCTGCGCGATCAGTGCCGAGCCGCGCACGTTGCCCTGGTCATCGCGGACCAGGCTGCCGTTGGCCTGGTCGTGGAAGGCGACCTGGGCGATGCCGGTGACGGCCAGCGGATAGGCGACGCCGGTGACGGCGCTGAGCAGTACCAGCGAGGCGATGGCGGGGCGGAGTTGGTTGAGCATGTTCGTGTTCCTCTTGTCAGGTTCGGAGCGAGGGATTGCCCTCACCCCAGCCCTCTCCCAGAGGGAGAGGGAGTAGTTCGGCGTATCCGGCGAGATCGGTGCTTCCCGATCACTCCGAACGGTCCCCTCTCCCTCCGGGAGAGGGTTAGGGTGAGGGGGAAGCCGCGTGCCTTAGGCCAGGCCTACGCCCACCAGAATCATGTCAATCACCTTGATCCCCACGAACGGTGCCACCAGCCCACCCACGCCGTAGATCAGCAGGTTGCGCCGCAGCAGCTGCGAAGCGTCGCTGGCCTGCACGCGCACGCCGCGCAGGGCCAGGGGGATCAGCGCGACGATGATCAGCGCGTTGAACACGATGGCCGAGAGGATGGCGCTCTGCGGGCTGGCCAGTTTCATCACGTTGAGTACGCCCAGTTGCGGGTAGATGCCGGCGAACAGCGCAGGAAGGATGGCGAAGTACTTGGCCACGTCGTTGGCCACCGAGAAGGTGGTCAGCGCGCCACGGGTCACCAGCAGTTCCTTGCCCACCTGCACCACGTCCAGCAGCTTGGTCGGGTCGCTGTCCAGGTCCACCAGGTTGGCGGCCTCACGGGCGGCCTGGGTGCCGTCGTTCATGGCCATGCCGACATCGGCCTGCGCCAGCGCGGGGGCATCGTTGGCGCCGTCGCCGCACATGGCGACCATACGGCCCTCGCCCTGCTCCTGGCGAATGCGCGCCAGCTTCTTCTCCGGCGTGGCTTCGGCGATCACGTCGTCCACGCCCGCTTCGGCGGCGATGGCGGCAGCGGTCAGCGGGTTGTCGCCGGTCACCATCACGGTGCGGATGCCCATGCGGCGCAGCTCGGCGAAACGCTCGCGGATGCCCGGCTTGACCACGTCCTTCAGGTGGATAGCGCCCAGCAGCTTGCCGTCGGCCACCACCAGCAGCGGCGTGCCGCCACTCTGGGCGATGCGCTCGATCTCCTTGGCGAGGGTTTCGGGCATCTGCGCACGATCCATACCGATAAAGGCCAGCGCAGCGTCCACCGCGCCCTTGCGGTACACGTGGCCGTCGATGTTGATGCCCGACAGGCGCGTCTCGGCACTGAAGGCCACCGGAGTCACGCGGTTGCGGTCCGGCTCCGGCAGGATGATCTGCGCCCTCAAGAACTCCACTATGGATTTGCCCTCCGGCGTGTCGTCAGCCAGCGAGGCGAGGAACGCGCCCTCGGCCAGCTCCAGCGGCTGCACGCCAGGAGCGGTGTGCAGCGCGCTGCAGCGGCGATTGCCGAAGGTGATGGTGCCGGTCTTGTCGAGCATCAGCACGTGCACGTCGCCCGCTGCCTCCACGGCGCGGCCGGACTTGGCGATGACGTTCAGGCGCACCAGGCGGTCCATGCCGGCGATGCCGATAGCCGAAAGAAGCCCGCCGATGGTGGTGGGAATCAGTGTCACCAGCAGCGCCACCAGGAACACCAGCGGCAGGTTGCCGCCGACGAACAGGGCGAAGGGTTTCAGGGTCACGACCACCAGCAGGAAGATCAGCGTCAGGCCGATCAGCAGGATGTCCAGCGCCACCTCGTTGGGGGTCTTCTGGCGCTTGGCGCCCTCCACCAGGGCAATCATGCGGTCGAGGGTGGACTCGCCGGGGTTGGCGGTGATCTTCACCAGCAGCCAATCGGAGACCAGCCGGGTGTTGCCGGTCACGGCCGAGCGGTCCCCGCCGGATTCGCGGATCACCGGCGCGGATTCGCCGGTGATGGCGGCCTCGTTGACCGCCGCCACGCCTTCGATCACCTCGCCGTCGCCGGGGATCAGTTCACCGGCTTCGACACGCACCACGTCACCCTTGCGCAGGCTGCTGGCGGCGACTTTCTCGAAGTTGCCGCTGGCAGTCCGGCGCATGGCCTGCAGACCCTGGGTGCCGGCCTTGAGGCTGTCTGCGCGAGCCTTGCCACGGCCCTCGGCGAGGGCCTCGGCAAAGTTGGCGAAGAGTACGGTGAACCACAGCCACACGGCGATCTGCACGGCGACGAAGGTGGGCACCGACTCACCGCCCACCACACAGAGCACGGTGGTCAGCACGGCGGTCAGGGCCACCACCAGCATCACCGGCGAGCGTTGCAGCTGGCGCGGGTCGAGCTTGACGAAGGCCTGCACCAGCGCCGGCTTCCACAGGGCGGACAGCGCGGTGGTGGGGCGTTTTTCGACGGCCTTGTTCACGGCCAGTTCCTGGGTTTTCGCATTCATGGAGGCAGCTCCTCAGAAGCCAAGCGTCAGGTGATCGGCCACCGGGCCCAGCACCAGCGTCGGCAGGAAGTTCAGGCCGCCCACCAGCAGGATGGTGGCGGTCAGCAGGCTGACGAACAGCAGGCCGTGGGTCGGAAAGCTGTTGGGGCCGACCGGGGTGGCCTTCTTCGCCGCCAGGCTGCCGGCGATCGCCAGCACCGGGAGGATGTAGCCGAAGCGGCCGATCAGCATGGCCAGGGCGATCATCAGGTTGTGGAACGGGGTGTTGGCGCCGAAGCCGCCGAAGGCCGAACCGTTGTTCGCGGTGCCCGAGGTGTAGGCGTAGAGCAGTTGGCTGAAGCCGTGGGCACCGGGGTTGCTCACCGCCGAGGCCGGGCCCGGCAGGCTGGCGGCGATGGCGCCGAGCACCAGCACGCCGACCGGCATCACCAGCAGGGTCGCCACCAGCAGGCGCACTTCGCGGGCTTCGAGCTTCTTGCCGAGGTATTCCGGGGTGCGGCCGACCATCAGGCCGGCGAGGAACACTGCCACCAGGACGAACAGCAGCATGCCGTAGAGGCCCGCACCGACGCCGCCGAAGATCACTTCGCCGACCATCATGTTGAGCATCGCGACCATGCCCGACAGCGGGTTGAGGCTGTCATGCATGGCGTTCACCGAGCCGTTGGAGGCCGCCGTGGTGGTCACCGACCAGAGCACGCTGGCGGTGGTGCCGAAGCGGCTCTCCTTGCCTTCCAGCGGAGCGACCTGTTCCACCGGCAGCGCGCTGAGCGCAGGGTTCGGCTGGTACTCGGCCCACAGCGATACACCCAGGCCGAGGGCGAACAGCACCAGCATGCAGCCGAGGATGGCGCGGCTCTGGCGCAGGTCCTTCACGTAGTGGCCAAAGGTGAACACCAGCGCGGCCGGGATCAGGATGATCGAGACGACCTCGAACAGGTTGCTCCAGATGGTCGGGTTCTCGAACGGGTGCGCCGAGTTCACGCCGAAGAAGCCGCCGCCGTTGGTGCCCAGTTGCTTGATAGCGATCTGACTGGCCGCCGGGCCCAGCGGGATGGACTGGTCGGCGCCCTGCACGGTCAGCGCGTGGGCATAGTCGAGGAAGGTCTGTGGCACGCCTTGCCAGACCAGCAGCAGCGCCAGCAGCAGGCACAGCGGGATCAGCCCGTAGAGGGTGGCACGGGTCAGGTCGACCCAGAAGTTGCCCAGGTTGTTCGTCGACTTGCGCGAAATGCCACGTGCCAGCGCCACCAGCACGGCCAGGCCGACGGCAGCGCTGACGAAGTTCTGCACGGTCAGGCCGAGCATCTGGCTCAGGTAGCTCAGCGAAGCCTCGCCGCTGTATGCCTGCCAGTTGGTGTTGGTGACGAAGCTCACCGCGGTGTTGAACGCCAGCGTCCACTCCAGGCCCGGCAGGTGCTGCGGGTTGAGCGGCAGCAGCCCCTGCAGCATGAGGATGGCGAACAACAGCGCCAGCCCCACCAGGTTGAACGCCAGCAGGGCCAGGGTGTAGCTCTTCCAGTCCTGCTCATCTTCGGGGTGGATGCCGCACGCGCGGTAGATTGCCCGCTCCACCGGCAGGAACAGCGGACTGAGGAAGGTGCGCTGCCCCTCCATCACCTTGTAGTAGAAGCGCCCGAGGAACGGCGCCGGCACCAGCACCAGCGCCAGGAAGGCGACGATCAGCAATACGTCATGGCTGTTCATGGCCACTCCTAGGAACGGTCGGCGCGCAACAGCGCCACCAGCAGGTAGATGAACAGTCCCGTGGCCAGGACCAGTGACACACCGTCGAGCACGCTCATGGTTTCTTTCTCCTCACGCGGGCGACTCCATCGCTTGGGCGGCCGTTGCCGCCTGACGGAAATTTTCCGCAAGCGGCGCGTAAAGGAGCGATTCCCAGCCCCGGCGGGCGGCATAAAGAAAGCGTAAAAAACCGCTCTGGCGCGGTGATCGGAAGACTTTGTATCGAGCCCGATACAGAGCGGACACGCTGGCGACACCCGCGCCCCGCAGCCTCGCCGACCATGGCCCGCGCACGCGATGACGGGTTAGCATGCGCGCGTCGCATGCCCCTGGCGGCCCTTGGCCATCCTGCCCCACGTTTTCCCGCGACAGGTTTCTTCATGTACCCGACCCCTACCGACGACCCACGCCGCTGGACTACCCGTGCCCTGCTGGTGGACGACGACGAGCCGATCCGCGAACTGCTCTGCGGCTACCTCGCGCGCTTCAACATCGAGGCCCACGGCGTTGCCGACGGCGTCGAAATGCGCCGCGCGCTGGAGAACGAAAGCTTCGACGTGGTAGTGCTGGACCTGATGTTGCCCGGCGAAGACGGCCTGTCCCTGTGCCGCTACCTGCGCGCCGAGTCGGACATCCCGATCCTCATGCTCACCGCCCGCTGCGAGCCGGCGGACCGCATCATCGGCCTGGAACTGGGCGCCGACGACTACATGGCCAAGCCCTTCGAGCCCCGCGAACTCGTGGCACGCATCCAGACCATCCTGCGTCGTGTGCGCGGCGCCAGCCTCACCGGCGAGGAAGGCGCACGCGGCGAGCCGCGGGCCCAGGTGCGCTTCGACCAGTGGCGCCTGGACAGCGTGCTGCGTCAGCTGCATGCGCCCGATGGCTTGGTGGTGCCGCTGTCCAATGCCGAATTCCGCCTGCTCTGGGTGTTCCTCGAACGCCCACGGCGGGTGCTCAACCGCGAACTGCTGCTGGATGCCGCCCGAGGCCGCGCCATCGAGGCCTTCGACCGCAGCATCGACCTGCTGGTCTCGCGCCTGCGGCAGAAGCTCGGCGACGATCCGCGCTCGCCCCGGCTGATCAAGACCGTGCGCGGCGAAGGGTACCTGTTCGATGTCCGCGATATCGCCTGAGTCCGCGCCCGAGCGCGCGAAGGAAAAACCCCTGGAGCGCGCCGACAGCCTGTTCGCCCGGCTGTTCGGGGTGTTCCTGCTGGCCATCGTGGTGGCGCACCTGCTGGCCTTCGCCTGGTTCCATCATTACGGCCCGCACCGGCCCGACATGCCGCCGCCCCCGCCGCCGGAGCAGGGCTTCGAGCGTGGTCCGCCGCCGCAAGGATTCGCGCCGGGGCCCGAAGGTTTCCGCCCGCCGCCTCCCCCGCCGCCGCGGCTACCGTTCTGGAGCGCGCCGTTCGCCTTCCAGCTGCTGGCGCTGATCCTCGCCGCCGGTATCGGCGCCCGTTTGCTCGCCCGCCCGGTACAGCGCATGGGCGACGCCGCACTGCGCCTCTCCGAGGACCTGGACAGCCCGCCGCTGCCGGAAACTGGCCCGCGCGAAGCGCGCCAGGCCGCCCACGCCTTCAACCGCATGCGCGAACGCATCCGCGAACAGGTGCAGCAACGCAGCCGCATGCTGGTGGCAGTCTCCCATGACCTGCGCACCCCGCTGTCGCGGCTGCGCCTGCGCGTCGAGGAAATCGACAACCCGCAACTGCGCACGCGCATCGGCCAGGACCTGGCCGAGATGATCGGCATGCTCGACTCCACCCTGCATTACCTGCAGCAGGAACGTGCCACCGAGCCGCTGCAGTGGTTCGACGTGAAAGCCCTGGCCGACTCCCTCGCCGAAGACGCCTGCGAACGCGGCGCCGACGTCGGCGTGGAAGGCTACTGCGCGCCGCTCAAGGTCCAGCCGATGGCGCTACGTTCGTGCCTGAACAACCTGCTGGACAACGCCCTGCGCTACGCCGGCGACGTCAGCATCGAACTGCGCGACGGCACCCGCGAAGTGGAAATCCGCGTCCGCGACCACGGCCCCGGCATTCCTGCTGAGCTGCGCGAGCAGGTGTTCGAACCGTTCTTCCGCCTGGAAGGCTCACGCAACCGCAACTCCGGCGGCGTCGGCCTGGGCCTTTCCATCGCCCGCGATGCCGCGCGGCGCCAGGGCGGCGACCTGTTCTTCGAGGAAACCCCGGGCGGCGGCGCCACCGCCGTGCTGCGCCTGCCCAGAAGCACAACAGCGTAACGCCGTTGTAGCCGCCAGCTGACAAAGCGCACAAACCCGCGACACAGGCGGGTCCGAGGCTGTCATCAGCGGAGAACCCTCCGCTTTGGCCACCACGGAGAATCTCCCATGATCAGCGGCGTGAGCAGCAGCTATGCGAGCTACTACACCAGCTCGCTCGCCCGGACCCAGACCGCCAGCAGCACCACCGCCACGCAGAGCGGCAGCACTGGCGGTTCTCAGGGCGCGGCGAAATTCCAGGAAGACCTGTTCAAGTCCATCGACAGCGATGGCGACGGCAGCATCAGCAAGGACGAACTGACCAGCGCGCTATCCTCCAGCGACGAATCGGACAGCAGCGACATCGATATCGACGCCCTACTCAGCGAACTGGACAGCGACGACAGCGGCAGCATTTCCAAGGACGAGCTGTCCGCGGCCATGCCTCCGCCCCCGCCACCGCCCGGCGAGATGGGTGGGCTGGGCAGCCTGGGCGACTCCGCAGAAGACCTGATCAGCGCCCTGGACAGCGACGGCGATGGCAGCATCAGCAGCGACGAGCTCTCCGCCCTGGGCAGCAGCGATGACGACAGCGAGCGCCTGAGCGAACTGTTCAGCCAGCTCGACGCCGACGGCAGCGGCTCCATCAGCGGCGAGGAGCTTTCCAGCGCGCTGCAGGCCCAACGCCCCGACGGCCCGCCGCCGCCCCCGCCGGCTTCGGCCTCCAGCGGCTCGTCCGACGACTCCTCCAGCACTGCCTCGGACAGCGCGACGACCACCGCCTCCAGCGCCTCCTCGACCAGCACCAACACCGGCGCCGCCTACCAGAAGCTGGTGGCCAACCTGCTCAAGCAGTACCAGAGCAGCGAAGTCACCGCCCTCCAGGTGACCAGTGGCAGCCTGGTGAACATCGCCGCCTGATTCGCGTCGATGCCCACCGCCGGAGCGCCCCCCCCGCTCCGGCGGCCTCCTCGTCTTCCCGCATTGCCAGCGCTCCACCTCTGCCCTAATCTTGGCCCCTTCAAATTCATCCGATGATTGGATGTTTCCATGCCAAGCCCTATTCAGAAGCGCTCGCTGGTGGACATCGCCCTCGAGCAGATCCGCCTGCGTATCGACGACGGCACCTGGCCGCTCGGCCAACGCCTGCCACCGGAGCCCGAACTGGCTGAGTCCCTGGGTATCAGCCGCAATACCGTGCGCGAAGCGGTGCGCGTGCTGACCTTCTCCGGCGTGCTCGAAGTTCGCCAGGGCGACGGCACCTACGTGCGCGCCTGCGCCAACCCTCTGGACACCATGCTGGTGCTGGCGCGCAGCTCGGTGGAGCAGGCCCTCGAGGCACGCGGCGTCATCGAGGTGGAGGCCAGCCGGCTGGCCGCCGAGCGCCGCACCGAAGCCGACCTCGCTGCCCTGCGCGAAGCGCTGGAGTCCTCCGCCGTGCATCACGGTGGCCCGCTGGACGAATACATCGCCCACGACCTGGCCTTCCACCAGCGTGTGGTGGACAGCGCCCACAACCCAGTGCTCAGTGAGCTGTACCGCTATTTCTCCCAGGTCATCCGCGCCGGCCTGGAACGCACGATCAGCGACCCGAACCGGCCTCAACCGAGCTTCGAACTACACCGAGAGCTGCTGGACGCCATTGCCCGTGGCGACGCCGACGCAGCCGCAAAAGCGAACCGCGCGCTGCTGATCTGACTCTGAATTCTTTCTTCTGCCTGCTGCCCTGGAATGCCCACCATGTCCTTGCCCAATGACCCGAAAGACGCCGAGCACAAGGTGTCCTGTCCGCCCGAAGAACTGCTGATCGACGCCGAGGACGATGACGCGAAAGCTGCGCCGCACCCGCAACGCACCTGGCTGTTGCTAATGGGCCTGGTGCTGGTGGCGATCAACCTGCGCCCGGCGCTTTCCAGCCTGTCGCCGCTGCTCAACACCGTGCGTGACGGCACCGGTCTGTCCGCTGCCGCTGCGGGCCTGCTGACCACCCTGCCAGTGCTCTGCCTGGGCCTGTTCGCGCCCTTGGCGCCGATGCTCGCGCGGCGTCTGGGCGCCGAGCGCACCGTACTGCTGATCCTCTTCACTCTGGCCGGCGGCATCGTCCTGCGCAGCCTGTTCCCGGTGGCCGGGCTGTTCCTCGGCAGCCTGGTGGCCGGCGCCAGCATCGGCATCATCGGCGTGCTGCTGCCGGGCATCGTCAAGCGCGACTTCCCGCACATCGCCGGGACCATGACCGGCGTCTACACCATGGCCCTGTGCCTGGGCGCTGCCACGGCCGCCGGTGCCACCGTGCCGCTGGCAAAATTGATGGACAACAACTGGCAGGTAGCGCTGGCGTTCTGGGCCATCCCCGCCGTCGTCGCCGCGGCGATCTGGCTGCCGCAGACCCGCCAGAACCATCACGCCCACCGCACGGTGTACAAGGTGAAGGGCCTGTGGCGCGACCCGCTGGCCTGGCAGGTAACGCTGTACATGGGCCTGCAGTCATCGCTGGCCTACATCGTCTTCGGCTGGGTGCCGTCGATCCTCATCGACCGTGGCCTGAGCGCGGTGGAAGCCGGCCTGGTGCTCTCCGGCTCGGTGATGGTGCAGCTGTTCAGCGCCCTCGCCGCGCCGTGGCTGGCCACCCGCGGCAAGGACCAGCGCATCGCCGTGGTGATCGTCATGGGCCTGACCCTGGCCGGCCTGCTCGGCCTGCTGTTCGCCCCGCTCTCTGGCATCTGGGGCTGGGCGGTGGTGCTCGGTCTCGGCCAGGGCGGTACCTTCAGCATCGCTCTGGCGCTGATCGTGCTGCGCTCACCGGACTCCCATGTCGCTTCCAACCTCTCCGGCATGGCCCAGGGCGTGGGCTACACCCTGGCGGCCTGCGGGCCATTCCTGGTCGGCGTGGTGCACGACGCCACCGGCGGCTGGGCAGCGACCGGGGTGATCTTCGTGGTGGTGACGGTAGCGGGGATCGTCTTCGGCCTGGGCGCCGGGCGGGACAAGCTGGTGCAGGTGACGAGCCAGCACATCTGAGGTCGCCGGATCGTAGGACGCATGACGCCCCAGGCGTCATCCGCCATGGCGGCGGATAACCCGTTCCGGGTTATTCGCCCTACGCAGGAACTTCACTGTAGGAGCGAGCTTGCTCGCGGACAGCGCTCCATGGGAACGCCGGAGCAAGCGTCATCACCCGCTTCGACACATCAAACTACAGGCGGCGGCGGAGGCCGCTGCGAACTGGCCACCCACGCGCTGACCAGGTTGTACACCACCGCCAGCAGCACCGGCCCGAGGAACAGGCCAATGAAACCGAAGCTGAGCAACCCGCCGAGCACGCCCAGCAGCACCACCACCAGCGGCAGGTTGCCGCCGCGGCTGATCAGGTAGGGCTTGAGGATGTTGTCCACGCCGCTGATCACGAAGAAGCCCCAGATCGCCATGAACACCGCGTAACCGTAGCTCTCCTGATAGAACAGCCATATGACGGCCGGGCCCCACACCAGCGGCGGCACCATCAGCAGGCTGCAGACGAAGGTCAGCAGACCGAGCACCAGCGCACCCGGCACCCCGGCGATGAGAAAGCCGATGGTAGCCAGCACGGCCTGAGCGGCGGCTGTACCGATCACGCCGTTGACCACGCGCTGCACGGTGCCGGCGATGATGTCCATGTACTGCTGCGCGGCGGCGCCGATCAGGCGTTCCAGTACGCCGTGGGCGAACGCTTGCAGGCGCTGGCCATCGCGGTAGAAGAAGAAGATCAGCACCAGGCTAAGCACCAGCTCGAAAATGCCGGCGCCCAGCTTGGCGCTACGTGCCAGGGCCCAGTTGCCGACCTCCCCCATGTACGGCTTGAGCGCGGAAAAGATCGCCACGCCCTGCTGGTCCGCCTGGTACCACCAGCCGATCAGGCGGTCGCCGATCAGCGGCACCCGCGCCATCCATGCCGGTGGCGGCGGCAGGCCGGCGACCTGCAGGTTCTTCACCAACTCGACCCCTTCGCGCACCCTATCCACCAGGCCGAAACCCAGCCACACCAGGGGCAGTGCGACCAGCACGATCCAGCCGAGGGTCAGCAGGCCCGCCGCTGCGGCCTGGCGACCGCCCAACGCCTGCGTCAGCAGACGCATCAGCGGCCAGCTGGCGAAGGCCAGCACGGCGGCCCAGAACAGCGCCGACCAAAATGGCAGCAGCACCCAGATACTGGCGCCCAGCAGGCCAAGCAACAGCAGGCGCAGCAACAGGCGATCGTTGTCGAACATTGGACACCCCGATTGGCTCGAAAGCCTCAGTGTAGGGCGTTTCCGCTCTCAACGTAGGATATTCGGCTTGAAGAATCAGTTCAGGGAAATCAGCGCAGCCAGGTCAGATGCAAGCCGTCGCCCTCATCCTTGCCCTGCTCCAGACGCGCATCGCGCACGCCCTGAGCGGTGAGCGCAGCGCGCCAATCACCGGCGTGCTGGCCGGCCAGTTCGACGCGCACGCCAGTATCCAGGCGCAAGGTGCGCACCAGCAGGTCAAGCCAGGCGCCGCCCGGCTCCTGCGGCACGTGGCTGAGGGTCAGCTCGCCGTTGGCCTTGAGCAGGCGCATCAAGGTTGCCGGGCTGGGCAGCAGTTCGCCGAGGGCGCTGCTGCTGTCCAGCTGTTCGGCGTGCAGATAGGCGCGGCGGTTGCCACGGGTGATGGTGTAAACCGCCAACAGGCTGTCCTCGTGGGGCGCGGCGAGTCGTACCAGCAGGTAGGCCTGCTGTTCGTCGGGGCCAAACAGCTTCGAGTTGCCAAACACTGAGTTGGCCAGCAGGTTGCTGGAGCCGCAATCGCGGCTCTCGCACCAGAACAGCGGCGTGGCGTCAGCCTTGAGCAAGTCCTTGCGCGCGGCGGCGAAGGCGCTCTGGCTGGAATCCTCGTCGGGCAGGCGGTAGGTCACGGCCGTCAGGTCGCCGATGGCGCGCACCTCCCCTTCCATGCGTAGGCGCCCGCTGATACGGCTGATCGAGCCTTGCGGGTAGATGCGCTCCTGGCTCGGCGACTGGTTGAAGTCGACGATTTCCGAGCGCGGGAAGCGCGGGAGGATCTCCAGGTCGTGGCTATCGGGGAGGTCGGCGGCGCCGGCGAGGCTGGCGAAACCAAGCAGTCCGCCAGCGATCAAGGTACGGAGCAGCCGTGACATCCGGTGCGCGTCGGTCCTGACGAGGTGAGGGTGTTCCGGCCCCTGGCGCGCGGCGGTCTGGATGTCGAGCATGCACAATCTCCCTGAAGCGATCCGTGCAGCGTCGCGGTCGGCCCCGCTTTAGTCAAGCCGCAGGGCGCTACGGGGTGTTTCCCTCAAGCCTGCAGGAAGGGTCGAAATATCGCCGCAACAGCCTCGGCGCCCGCCTCGTCGTCCAGGTGCAGGTGGTGCTGGCCGGGCAGCTCGTGGACCGCGAAGGGCAGGCTCTTCAGCATTTCGCGCAAAGCCGGCTCGACCATCAGCAGGCCCTGCTGCGCCAGCACCAGGCTGGCAGGACACTGCACGGACTGGACGAATTGTCGCGCATGGGCGCGGGTCAGGCGCAGCGGCGAGGGCAGCGTCAACCGTGGGTCTGTGCGCCAGGTATAGCCGCCGGGCACCGGCACCAGGCCCCGGGAGGCCAGCAGCTCCGCCGCCTCGCGGCTCACCGCACCAACGCCCTTCATGCGCGCTTCCACCGCGCGGTCGATGGCTTCGTAGACCGGCTTGCGCTTGTTTGGCAGCGCCAGCTGGGCCCGCAGCGCTTCGCCGAGTTTCTTTGGCGAGGTGTCCGGCTCGCCGGTGTAGGGCACCAGGCCGTCGATCAGTGCCAGGCGCTCGATACGCTCAGGCATGGCAGCGGCCAGCAGCACCGAGACGATGGCGCCCATCGAATGCCCAAGCAGGGAGAACCGCTCCCAGCCCATCTGGTCGGCCACCATCAGCACGTCCAGAGCGTAGTCCCACAGCAGGTAGCTGGCCCCCGGAGCGCGGTGGCCGGAATGGCCGTGGCCGGCGAAGTCCAGGGCGAGGATGCGCACGCCTTCGAGCTTGGGCGCCAGGCGGGCGAAGCTCATGGCGTTGTCCAGCCAGCCGTGCAGGGCGATCACCGGACGCCCGTCTTCCGGGCCGAAGAGGTGCGCGGCCAGCTCGATGTGCGGCAGGTTCAGGCGGATTTCCTGGACTTTGGCGGTCATGGCGTTTCCTTAGGCGTTGGCGCGCTGTTGCCAGCGGGCAAAGACGGTCTTGAGCAGCGCGGCGGTGTCCTGCGGGCGCTCCAGCGGGAACATGTGGCCACCCGGCAGCGACAGGCTCTCGCCCATGGGGACGCGGCCGATCAGGCGGGCATGATGTGGCAATACCACGCGGCTGTGGCGACCGCGCACCATGGTCAGCGGCACGGCCAATTGCGTGGCGCGACCCGGAGCGGTATGCGGCACGTTGCGGTAGATGGAGATTTCGGTGGCCGGGTCGAACTTCAGCCGCAGGCCCCGCGCGTCGACCGGCGCCAGCCCGTGGCGCACGTAGGCCTCCAGGCAGTCGCGGTCGAAGCGCTTGAACAACGGCTTGCCGGCGAAGTATTCCAGCGCCTCGGCGAAGTCGCCGAAGTTCTCGCGGCGGCCGAGCGTGCGGCCGGCGGGCGTCAGGCGGTCGATGAAGCCGAAGCGCTTGGCGACGCGGATCACCAGTTGGTCGGCCAGGGTCAGCAACGGCGAGTCGAGCATCACCACGCCGCGGTACAGCTCGGGTTTGCGCAGCGCCGCGTGGTAATGCAGCACGCCACCGAGTGAATGGCCGACGCCCCACACGGGCTCGTCCAGCGCTTCGAGGTGATGCAGCAGCTCTTCCACCAGGTTTTCCCAGTTGGCGTTCACCGGGAAGCGCGGGTCATGGCCGTGCATGTCCAGCCGATGGACCCGGTAATCCGGCTCCAGGGCATCGAACAACTTGCCGTAGGTCCCCGAGGGGAAGCCATTGGCGTGGGCGAAGAAGACCGCTTGCGACATGCTGCGTGAACTCAGGGGAATGACAGCCTGAATTTTCCGACAGCACCGGGGGCGCGGCAATGACCCGCACTCCCGCGAATGACGGCACTACGGCCAAACTCCATGGCGCTCCGGCGCGTTTACCTTGGTTCGCGTACCTTGCGGCGGATAGCGCGTGCCGCGTTATGCGCCCTACGAGAACGCCACCGTAGGGCGCATAACTTGGAACAAGTTATCCGCCATCCCCTTCACACCCAATGCGTCGCGTGGTTCACCACGCTGAACAGGATGCCGCCCGCCACCAGCAGGAACACCACCCCGCACGCACCGTCGATGGCGGGAACGGCCCGCAGCAACCGCCGCTGCCACAACGGCCGGGTGAGGAGGATGCTGAGCAGGCTGAACCAGGCGAAGCCGATCACGAACAGCATCACCGCCACCGAGACCTTGCCGGGCACGGACATGTCCACCGGGATGAGGCTCGTCAGCAGCGCGAGGAAGAACACCAGCGCCTTGGGGTTGAACAGGTTGGTCGCCAGCCCTCGCACCCAGGGGCCGAGCCTCGACGCGGACAACTCGCCGTCGATGCGCCCCGCCCCGCCCGGCTTGCGCAACGCCCGCAGCGCGCCGACCCCAAGCCAGCCGAGGTAAGCCGCACCTACCAGTTGCAGCGCGCTGAACAGCAGCGGCGAACGGCTGAGCAGCAGCGACACGCCGGTCAGCACAAGGGTGCCGTGGACCAGGATGCCGCTGGCCAGCCCCAAGGCGCTGAGCACGCCGGCGCGGCGGCCCTGGTGCAGCGAGGTGCGCACCACCAGCGCGACGTCCGGGCCGGGGCTGACCAGGGCGACCGCGAACACGGCGGTGAGCATGAGCAAGACGTGAACCTCCTGCATGGCGGGATTCTCCAGTGGGAAAGGAAACGGGAATGGGGGGTGGATCAGCGCTGGCGCAGTCGCGCGGGCGGCAATCCGTAAGTGCGGCGGAACAGCCGACTGAAGTGCGCCTGGTCATAGAAGCCCAGGCTCAGGGCGATTTCCGACAGCGGCTGGCCCTTGATCACCCGTGGCAGCGCGCGTTCCAGGCGCAGCTGGGTGAGCCACTGGTGCGGCGGCAATCCACACTGGTGGCGGAAACGGCGCAGCACCTGCCAGGGACTGAGGTCGCAGAATTCGGCGATTTCTTCCAGGGTCGGCGGGGTTTCCAGGCGCGACTCCAGCCACTCGCGTACACGCGCCCAGGTCGACGCATCGAAGCCCTGCCCTGGCTCGCGAACACGCAGGCTGGAAGCACGCTCCAGCAGTGCAGCCAGCGCTTGCCAGAGCTGGCCTTCCTGCGCCAGCCGCTCGCCGCCCAGCATCAAGGCGTGGGCACGTTGCAGTTCGATCTGCAGCAGCGGATCACGCAACTGCGCGGCGGTCAGTCGCGGCGCGCCCTGGCGACCATCGCTGAAGGCGCGGCAGGCGTCATCCAGCCATTGCGGATCGATGGAAAGCACGCGGATGCGGTAGCCGTCCTCTCCCTCGCTGGAACCGTCGTGGATGCTTTCGGGGCTCATCAGCAGGATGTCGCCATTCCCGGCCAGCGAGCGCTCACCGCGATGGGTATAACGCTGGCAGCCGTCCAGCATCAGCCCGACGTGGTAGTCGAGATGAAAATGCCGGGGAAAGGCGAAATGGCGGTACTCGGCGTCGATGAAACGGACGCCGGGCAGGCCGCTGCTGTGGTGTTCGATGCGTTCCATGGGCCTACTTTACCGGCGCGGGAACGGCGGGTCTTGGACAAAATTGCGAGGGTGCCGGGCGGCGCTGCTCCCACTGACGCATGTAACCGCAGGGAGCGCCTTTGCAGGATGGGCGGAGCCTAGGCGATACCCATGCTGCTGGTGCAGGGATAGATGGGTATCGCTTCGCTCCACGCCATCCTACGGTCCCATTCTGGGACAGGCCGCAGATTGGAACTGGTTCAGCGCTCCAGCGGCACCACCGCCATGGTCAGCCGCGAGATGCAGCTCGGCTTGCCGTCATCCCCATGCAGGCGGATCTCCCAGACGTGGGTCGAGCGGCCGATATGTACCGCCTTGGCCACCGCAGTCACCCGCCCGCTGCGCAACCCGCGCAGGTGGTTGGCGTTCACCTCCAGGCCCACGCAGTAGTACTTGCTGTTGTCCAGGCACAGGTAGCTGGCGGTGGAGCCGACGGTTTCCGCCAGCACCACCGACGCGCCGCCGTGCAGCAGGCCGTAGGGCTGGTGGGTGCGCGAATCCACCACCATGCTGGCGGTCAGCGAGTCGTCGTCGAACGCCTCGAAACGGATGTCGAGCACTTCACCGATGGTGTTCTTCAGGTTCGCGTTGAGCTTTTCCAGGTCGGGCGTGGTGCGCCAGGTCATTCCGCATTCCTTCTGTCATTCATGCCATTGCACCGCCTCGCGGCGCTCCGCCCATTCATTGAAGCGCTTGCCGTAGGTCCCTTCCACCACGTTGCGCTTGATCTTCAGGGTCGGCGTGAGGAAGCCGTTGTCTACGGTCCAGACGTCCTTGACCAGCACCAGACCAGCCAGGCGCTCGTGCTTGTCCAGCGCATCATTCACTTCAGTCAGCAGCTCTTGCAGGCTCTGCTCCAGTTGGCTGCGCGAGCCGTTGGCGGCCTCCTGGCGGCCGACTTCGGAGAGCACGCAGAGGCCCAGCGGGGCGATCAGGCCGTCGCCCACCACGCAAATCTGCTCGATCCGCGAATGCACGGCCAGGCGGTTCTCGATGGGCGCTGGGGCAACGTACTTGCCCTTGGCGGTCTTGAAGATTTCCTTGATGCGGCCGGTCAGGCGCAGGTTGCCTTCAGCGTCCTGCTCGCCCTTGTCGCCGGTGCGCAGGAAGCCGTCCTCGGTGATGGTCTCGGCGGTGCGCTCCGGGTCCTTGAAGTAGCCGACCATGGTCGCGCCGCTGCGTACCTGCACTTCGCCTTCGTCGCTGATGCGCACTTCCACACCGGGGCTGTTGCGACCGATCCAGCCGGCCCGCTGCTCACCCGGCCGGCAGACGTGGGAGTAACCGCAGTTTTCGGTCATGCCATAGACCTCGAGCACGTTCAGCCCCAGGCGCTGGTACCAGTTGAGCAGCGCTTCGGGCACCGGCGCAGCACCGCAAAGGGCGAAGCGCACGGCGTCCAGGCCAAGGCCGGCAAGTACCTTGCGGCCAACGAGGCGGCCAACGATGGGCAGGCGCAGCAGGCGGTCAAGTTTCTGCGCCGGCATCTGTGCGTAGACGCCCATCTGGAACTTGGTCCAGATGCGCGGCACGCCGAAGAACACCGTCGGTCGCGCGCGGCGCATGTCGGCGACGAAGGTGTCCAGACTCTCGGCGAAGAAGATCGTCTGCCCGGCGTAGATCGACGCCATCTGCACGAACATGCGCTCAGCCACGTGGCACAGCGGTAGGTAAGACAGCAGGCGGTCCTCCTCGCCGACGCCGAACAGGTCGATGGCATGGCTGGCGGCGAAGGCGAAGTTGCCGAAGGTGTGCATCACGCCCTTGGGCGTGCCGGTGGTGCCGGAGGTATAGATCAGAGTCGCCAGCGTCGCGGCGTCCGGGCGCGGATCGTCGCTGATCGGCGCCAACTGCTGCAGATCACTCCATTGCTGGTCGAAGTGGCCCTGCGGATGCAGCGGCAGCGCGACGGTCGGCACGCCCTCGGGAATGCCGTCCGTCATCGCCGGCCAGTCGTCCAGCTTGCCGATGAAGGCCACCCGCGCTTCGGAGTGGGTCATCACCTGGCGTACAGAATCGGCGGTGAGGTTGGGATACAGCGGCACCGAGACGTGGCCGGCCATCCAGATGGCGATGTCGGCGACTATCCAGTGCGCGCAGTTCTTGGAAATGATCGCCACCCGGCTGCCTTCGGGCAGGTTCAGGCTGCGCAGCCAGGCCGCGGCGCGGCGGGCCTGGTCGCCCACTTCGCCCCAGGTCAGGGTCTGCACTTCGCCGCCGGCCAGCGGCTGCACCAGGTAGCGTTTGTTCGGGTGGCTCTTCTCGCGCTGATAGAACAGGTCGAGTGGTAATCGGACTGCTTTAACCACGTGCCCCTCCTTTGTTCTTGTTGTCAGAGGTGTAGCTCAGGGATATAGCGATGGATCAACCAAGCACTTGCTTGGTTGAATATTCCACGCAGCGCAGCGGCAGACAAGGCTGGTCGTGTGAACTTTTGTAGGATTTAGCCGAAGGATGGGCTCCGGACGCTCTGGACCGGGCCTTGTGTAGAAACATCCGGGCACGATTTGCCGGCGTCGGAAATGCAAAAGGCCCCTTGCGGGGCCTTTTCGCGGAGACTTGTCCGCCTCAGGAATGCCGCGGATGGTGCAGCGACACCAGCTCCATCAGCCCCGCCACCGGCACCTCGCCTTCCAGCTCCGCCAGGGTGGCGGTGCTGAACGGCACGGCGTCGCTGCGGCTGCCATGCACCAGCAGGCCGGCCAGCGCGCCCACCAGCGGTTGGTGGGTGACCAGCAGCAGGTTCTGCTCATTGCGGCCGTCGAGGAAGCGCAGCACGTCCTTCGGATCATCGTCGGGGGTCAGCCAGGGCGCAGTGCCGACGGCCCCTTCGAAACCCAACGCCTCGCGGACCAGTTCGGCAGTCGCCTGCGCACGCACGTAGGGGCTCGCGAGGATGCCATCCAGCGGCTGGCCGGCGAGCTGGGCAGCACTTTTCAGCACTTCCTTGACGCCGTGTGCCGTCAGCCGGCGCTCGGAATCGCGGCGAGCCTGGGGTTCGGCTTCACCGTGACGAAGCAACCAGAGCTTCAAAGCTTGGGCTCCTCGTCGCGCACCGGGTGCGGTGCGGGCGGCACGTCGTGCGGGGCCTCGCCTTCGGGAGCATGGGAGGTCGGCCAGTCGGAAAACGGCCAGGGTTTCTCTTCGGTCTGGAAGGTGCCGAAGCGGCCGATCTGCGCGAAGTACTGGCTCAGGCTGTCGCCGAAGCCCATCAAGCTGCCGCTGGGCGCGCCGTAGATGATGCGGTAGACAAGCTGGATGACCACCACGGCGCCAAGGATCATCTCGGCGACGAACCAGACCAGCGTGAAGACCAGCATCCAGACGACACGCAAGACCAGGGATTCCTTTTCCTGACGTTCAGCGGACGGATGTTCAGCGGACATGAGCGATACCTCCTCAGAAACCGGTGGTGGGAATGAAGTCGACGTCGGTCTTCGGCTCGCCGCTCATCAGCGCGCCGATGACCTGCTCCAGGGTGCGACCGCCGAACAGGATGGCGTTGAGGCCGGCCACCAGCGGCATGTAGACCTGCAGCTCGTCGGCCTTGGCCTTGAGCACCTTGAGAGTGTTCACGCCCTCGGCGGTCTCGCCCATGCGCGCCACGGCGTCTTCCAGTGTCAGGCCTTCGCCCAGGGCAAAGCCCACCTGATAGTTACGGCTCTTGGGTGACGAACAGGTGACGATCAGATCGCCCACGCCGGCCAGGCCGAGGAAAGTCATGGGGTTGGCGCCAAGCTGGACGGCGAAGCGAGTCATCTCCGCCAGGGCGCGGGTGATCAGCATGCCCTTGGTGTTCTCGCCCATGCCCAGCGCAGCAGCCATGCCGGCAATGATGGCGTAGACGTTCTTCAATGCGCCGCCCAGTTCGACGCCAAAGCGGTCGCCACTGGCGTAGACGCGGAAGGTGCGCCCGTGCAGTGCATCCTGCACCTGGGCGCAGAGGTCTTCGTCCTCGCTGGCGACCACGGTGGCGGTCAGCTCATGCTCGGCGATCTCGCGCGCCAGGTTCGGGCCGGAGATCACCGCGATGCGGGATTTCGGCGCGATCTCCTCGAGCACCTGGCTCATCAGCTTGAAGCTCTGCGCCTCGATCCCCTTGGTCAGGCTGACCAGCATCTTGCCCGCCAGCTCCTCGCTGCGGCCGTCGAGCACCTTGCGCAGGGCGCTGGAAGGCACCGCGACGAAGATCATCTCGCATTCGGCGAGCGTGGCGGCGAGGTCCGTGGTCGGCTCCACGCCGTCGTGGATGCGCACGCCCTTGAGGTAGTTGGGGTTCTCGCGGCGGGTGCGGATCGCCTCGGCCTGCTCCTCGTCGCGCATCCACTGGCGAACGCGCTGTCCGTTTTCTGCCAGCAGGTTGGCGAAGGCGGTGCCGAAACTGCCACCACCGAGGACGGCGATCGGTTGCTGCTGTGTCATGTCTGTTCCATTGGTGGCCGCTCAGGGGCAGCGATTGGGGCATTATAAGGCCGCATCGGCGAGCGGCCAGTGCGGATCGTGGGACTGGCAATCAGCGCCGCCTCGTTTAACATCCGTCTGACAGGAAACGTCTCTTTCCAGACGTCGACCCACCCGATAAGAACCGAGAACAAGGCCGTTCCGTGCATCGTCCCGTCCGCGTCCCTTTGCCGCTTTCCCTGCTTGCCGCATTGCTGGCGGGCAAGGCCGTGGCGGGCGACCTGTTCGTGGACAGCCTCGACGTCCCCGAAGTTCTGACCGCGACGCGGCTCAAACAGTCCCCCGCCGAAGTCCCCGGCAGCATGACGGTGCTCGACCGCGACCTGATCAAGGCCTCCGGCGCCCGCGACATTCCCGAGCTGATGCGCCTGGTGCCGGGCATGATGGTCGGCTACCTGTCGGGCAACCAGGCGACGGTGAACTACCACGGCACCAACGTCACCGAGGCGCGGCGCCTGCAGGTGCTGGTTGATGGTCGTTCGGTGTACCGCCCGGGCCTGGCCACGGTGGACTGGAGCGACATCCCGGTGGCCATCGAGGACATCGACCGCATCGAGGTCTTCCGCGGCCCGAACGCGGTGAGCTACGGCGCCAACGCGCTGATGGGCGTGATCAACATCCTTACCCGGCATCCGGCGGACAGCCAGGGCACGCGGCTGAAATACACCGTCGGCCAGAACGGCGTGCGTGACTGGTACGCCAGCCAGGGTCTGCACGACCGTTCCGGCGACTATCGGCTGTCTCTTTCCGGCCAGGAAGACGATGGCTTCGACCACGACCAGTTCGGCCGCGACTACCGCGACGGCCGCCGCCTGAGCCGCTTCAACCTGGCAGCCAGCCACAGCCTGGACCTGCGCAACAACCTGGACTGGCAGCTCGCGGCAAAAGAAGGCAGCAACCAGCGGCCCTACGGCTACCAGCCGATCTTCGGCAACATCGCCGCTGGCGACGACAATTCCGACCTGACCGCCCGTGATTACGCAGGCTCCATGCGCTGGACCTTTGACGCCAGCCCTGAGCACAGCCTCTATGTGCAGGGTTACGCCGAGCACTGGGAGCGCCTGCAGGATTTCGGCGCGTGCGAGGCACAGATCGCCTTCAGTCCGCAGCTCGCCCAGCTATGGGAACTGGACCCGAAGTACGTGCAGAACTTCGCCGACACGCTGCCGCGTATTCCCCGCGGCGCGCCGCAGAAACAGGCGCTGGCCCGGGAGGTCGTCCAGCAACTGGCGTCCGGCGCCTATCTGCCGGTGTGTGGGCAGGTGAACCAGAACATCCGCGAGACCCGCTACGACCTCGAAGTCCAGGACACCCTGAGCCTCGCCGACGGCGTGCGCCTGGTCAGCGGCATGAGCTACCGCCACGACCAGGCCACCTCTGAAACCTACTTCGACGGCACGGTGAACAACGATATCTGGCGCCTGTTCGGCCAGTTGGAGTGGCACCTGACGCCGCACTGGCTGCTGCAGGGCGGCGCGATGGTAGAGGACGACCAGCTGTCGGGCAGCTCGGTCAGCCCGCGCCTCGCCCTCAACTACCTGATCACCCCGCGCCACAGCCTGCGCGCGGTGTATTCCGAGGCCGTGCGCTCGCCGGACATGTATGAGAACGACGTGAACTGGAGCTACCGGGTGCGCAATCTCTCGGCGCCGGTCTACGGTCAGTCCAACGCCTATTACTTTGCCCGCGCCCACGGTCCCGGCGACCTCGACCAGGAGCGCATGCGCTCGCGGGAAATCGGCTACAACGGCCAATTCGACGAACTCGGGCTCGCGGTCGACATCAAAGCCTACTACGACGAAATCCACGGGCTGATCAGCGATCCCTTGAAGGTCTCCGACTTCGAACCGACCAACGACAACGAAATCCGCTTCACTGGCACCGAAACCCAGCTCGATTGGCGCCTGACGCGACAGGACCGCGTGCGCCTGACCTACGCCTATGTCGACTACGACGCCAGCAGCCGCTACGACCAGCGCCTAACCGCGCGCAACAGCGGCTCGGCTGGCTGGATGCGCGACTGGGGGCGCGGCTGGTCGAGTTCGGTCTTCTACTACGGCGACGATGCACTGAACGAGCACCGCTTCGAGCGCATCGACCTGCGCGTGGCCAAGCGCATTCCCCTGGGTCGCGCGGCGCTGGAGCTGGCCGGCGTTCTGCAGCAGCGGCTGGACGACGAGCCGCTGACCTGGCCGGAAAACCGCTACGACAACCGCCACCTGCTCTATTTCAGCGCCGAGGTGGACTTCTAGCATGTCTGCCCGCCGCTCACGGACGAGCCCCGGCCCCCTCCTCAGCGCCCTGCTTCTCTGGCTGGCCTGCGTGTTTGCGCTGCCGGTCCAGGCACGCGACATCCTGCTGGTCAGCACCGAACAGAGCCCTGCGCTGCAGGACTTCGCCGAAGCCCTGGCGCAACGTCGCCCGCATGACCAGGTGCGGCTGGAATCGCCAGAGAACCTGCCGCCCGCCGACAAGCTGGATCGCGAGACGCACCTGCTGCTGCTTGGCAGCGGTGCGCTGAACTGGCGCCTGGCCAGCCACGACGCACCGCCGGCATTGACTCTGCTGGTCAGCCGCGTCGAAGCCAGGCAAGTGCTGGGCGAGCGCGAGCCGCCGCACCTCAGCCTGCTGTGGAGCGACCCGCCACCGGCACGCCAACTGCAACTGGCGCTGCAACTCAGCCCACGTCCGCAACGCATTGGCGTGCTGATCGGCCCCAGCAGCGAATTTCTCCTGGAAGAGCTTCAGCGCAGCGCGGATCAGCTCGGCGTCGAACTGGTCAGCGAGCTGCAAACCCGCGCCGAAGACAGCCGCCCGCTACGAGAACTGCTCGGTCGCAGTGACCTGCTGCTCGGGCTGGACGACAAACAGCTTTATAACGCGCAGACCATCAAGGGCATCCTCCTCAGCGCTTACGCCGAGAACCGGGCGCTGATCGGCCCCACCGCCGCCTTCGTCAAGGCAGGCAGCCTGGCCAGCACCTACAGCGACCAGAGCGACTGGCTGGAGACCCTCGACACCCTGCTAGACGAGCCGGCGGAGCAATGGCCCCGCAACCTCTACCCCGAACGCTTCAAGGTGCAGAGCAACCGCCAGGTGGCGCGCTCGCTCGGCATCGACCTGCAAGGCGACGCGGAACTCGCGCAGCGCCTGGCCGAAGGAGAAAAACCATGAGTTCCCGCAAGAGCTGGAACATCCAGACGCGCATGCTGGCAATCAGCCTCGGCCCGGCGCTGCTGCTCACCGTGCTGCTGACCGCCTACTTCACGTATTCGCGTCTGCAGGACCTGCGCCTGGAGTCCAACCACACCGGCCAGTTGATCGCCAACCAGCTCGCCCCAGCAGCTGAATACGGGGTGATCTCCGGTAACCTGCCGGTCCTGCAGAGCCTGCTGCGGGCGACCCTGAGCACCGCCCACGTGCGCTTCATCGAAGTGCGCGATCGCGGCGACAACATCCTCGTCTACGTCGAGCACGCCGCCGATCCGGCACAGGCGAGCACCAAGGTGGAAATCTTCCATGCCTCGATCCAGCGCGAAAACATCGCCCTTGATGGCAGCGACCTGGCGAGCCCCAACGACATGCTGCCGACAACCGCACCGCCCAGCGGGGATTATCTCGGCCGCGTGGTGGTCGGGATGGCCAGCGACGCCTTCAGTGAACGGCAGCAGGAAATCCTTCTCAAGGCCAGCCTGCTCGCGCTGTTCGCACTGATCCTCACCTACCTGCTGGCGCGCCGCCTCGCCCGCCGCCTGGCCGCGCCGATCCGCACCATGGGCCGCGCTGTGCAGGCGATCCAGACCGGCGATTACCACACCACCCTGCCGGTGCCGGATGACGGCGAAGTCGGCGACCTCGCCCGGCACATCAACAACCTTGCCCGCGGCCTGCAGCAGGCCAGCCTGGAGCAGGAGCGCAGCATCGCGCAGCTGGTGGCGGCGCGGGAGGAAGCCGAAGAGGCCAACCGCGCCAAATCCGACTTCCTGGCGATGATGAGCCACGAGCTCCGTACCCCGATGAACGGCGTGCTGGGCATGCTGCAGTTGCTGGAAACCACCGAGCTGAACCAGGAGCAGGCCGAGTACAGCGCACTGGCCACCGAATCCACCGAGCACCTGCTCAAGGTCATCAACGATATCCTCGACTTCTCCCGCGTCGAGCGCGGCGCGCTGGAACTGGAGCGCATCCCGTTCAACCTGCTGGAGCTGATCCAGAGCTCGATTCAGGTCTTTCAGCACAGCGCCCAGCAGCGGGGGCTCGAACTGGAAATGAATGTGCAGGACGGCCTCGACAACCTCGAAGTGCAGGGCGACCCGACGCGCATCCGGCAGATCCTGGTCAATCTGCTGGGCAACGCCCTGAAGTTCACCGAAGAAGGCGGCGTGCGCCTGGAAGCGACCTGGCAGGCGCTGGATGACGAAGTCCTGTGGCTCAGCTGTTCGGTGCAGGACAGCGGCATCGGCATCTCCCGCGAACGCCTGGAACACATGTTCGAAGCCTTCCAGCAGGCCGACTCGTCCACCTCGCGGCGCTACGGCGGCACCGGGCTGGGGCTATCCATCGCGCGCACCCTGGCCGAGCGGATGGGCGGCACGCTGGGCGCGGTCAGCGAAGAAGGCTGTGGTTCAACCTTCACCTTGGAGATTCCCCTGCCCTTCCGGGAGCGTCAGAGTGCCGCAGACGACCGGCCGAATGGCGGCGACGCGCTTGCCACTGGTCAGTCCGTGCTGCTGGTGGAGGACAACCCGGTGAATCAAACGGTCATAGAAGCTATGTTGCGCAGCCTGGGCTATCGCGTCACGCTGGTGGGTGACGGCGCCCAGGCAGTGCGCACCTCCGAGCGCGGAGAGTTCGCGGCGATCCTGATGGATTGCCGCCTGCCGGTGCTCAACGGCTACGAAGCCACCCGGCAGATCCGTGCAAAACCGGGCGGCGAACAGGTACCGATCATCGCCCTGACCGCCAACGCGCTGCAGGGCGACCGCGAGGCGTGCCTGGAGGCGGGAATGAACGACTACCTCGCCAAGCCGTTCAAACGCGCGGAGCTGCAGCGGATTCTGCAGCGCTGGGTTGCTCCAGGTCGTTGATCGATGGAGCGCTTGCCCGCAAACTGCGGACCGGCCCGGGGCCTGCGTCCCGACGAGGAAACCTGGCGTCGGCGAAAAGTGAACAAGCGTTCGCCGATTGCTGTGACTTTCACTTAAAGGCAATAGTCTATGACTAGGCTGCCGCATGACACCGTGACAAGAACAACGGAACGCGGCGCCGCAGGCACAAGCCAAACAACGCCTGCTATCCAGGATTTTTGAGGAGCTCGCATGACCAAACAAAACGCCTTCACCCGAGAAGACCTGCTGCGCTGCAGCCGCGGCGAGCTCTTCGGCCCGGGTAATGCGCAACTGCCCGCCCCGAACATGCTGATGATCGACCGCATCACTCACATCAGTGAAGTCGGCGGTAAGTATGGCAAGGGCGAACTGGTCGCCGAGCTGGATATCAACCCGGACCTGTGGTTCTTCGCCTGCCACTTCGAAGGCGACCCCGTCATGCCGGGCTGCCTGGGCCTCGATGCCATGTGGCAGCTGGTAGGCTTCCACCTCGGCTGGCAGGGCAACCCCGGCCGCGGCCGCGCCCTGGGTTCGGGTGAAGTGAAGTTCTTCGGCCAGGTCCTGCCGACCGCCAAGAAAGTCACCTACAACATTCACATCAAGCGTACGATCAATCGTTCGCTGATCCTGGCCATCGCCGACGGCACCGTCAGCGTCGATGGCCGCGAAATCTACAGCGCCGAAGGCCTCCGCGTCGGCCTGTTCACTTCCACTGACAGCTTCTAAGGGTATCCGCATGCGTCGCGTCGTGATCACCGGTCTGGGCATCGTTTCCTGCCTGGGCAATGACAAAGACACCGTCTCCGCCAACCTGCGTGCAGGCCGTGCTGGCATCCGCCACAACCCCAGCTACGCCGAGATGGGCCTGCGCAGCCACGTTTCCGGTTCGGTCAACCTGAACCTGGAAGAGCTGATCGACCGCAAGGTCTTCCGCTTCATGGGCGACGCCGCCGCTTATGCCTACCTGGCAATGGAACAGGCGATCAAGGACTCCGGCCTCACCCCCGAGCAGATCTCCAACCCGCGCACCGGCCTGATCGCCGGCTCCGGCGGTGCTTCCACCCTGAACCAGATGGAAGCGATCGACACCCTGCGCGAAAAGGGCGTCAAGCGCATCGGCCCATACCGCGTCACCCGCACCATGGGCAGCACTGTTTCCGCGTGCCTGGCCACTCCCTTCCAGATCAAGGGCGTGAACTACTCCATCTCCTCGGCCTGCGCCACCAGCGCGCACTGCATTGGCCAGGCCATGGAGCAGATCCAGCTGGGCAAGCAAGACGTCGTCTTCGCTGGCGGCGGCGAGGAAGAACACTGGAGCCAGAGCTGCCTGTTCGACGCCATGGGCGCCCTCTCCACCCAGTACAACGACACCCCGGAAAAGGCCTCCCGCGCCTACGACGCCAAGCGTGACGGTTTCGTCATCGCCGGCGGCGGCGGCATGGTCGTGGTCGAAGAGCTGGAACACGCCCTCAAGCGTGGCGCCAAGATCTACGCCGAAATCGTTGGCTACGGCGCGACTTCCGATGGCTACGACATGGTCGCCCCGAGCGGCGAAGGCGCCATCCGCTGCATGCAGCAGGCCCTGTCGACCGTGGACACCCCGATCGACTACCTGAACACCCACGGCACCTCCACCCCGGTCGGCGACGTCGCTGAAATCCGTGGCGTGCGCGCAGTGTTCGGCGACAAGGCCCCGGCCATCAGCTCCACCAAGAGCCTGTCCGGCCACTCCCTGGGCGCCGCTGGCGTTCACGAAGCGATCTACTGCCTGCTGATGATGGAAGGCAACTTCATCGCCGGTTCGGCAAACATCGACGAACTGGATCCGGAAGTCGCCGACCTGCCGATCCTGCGCGAAACTCGCGAAAACGCGAAGATCGACACCGTCATGAGCAACAGCTTCGGCTTCGGCGGCACCAACGCCACCCTGGTCCTGAAACGCCACAACGGCTGATCGGTGATCCAAACAAAAAAGGCGCCCCAGGGCGCCTTTTTGTTGCCTGCAATTCCGCCCTACCCTCGCGCCGGCAATCCCGTCAGGATGAGCACATTGGATAGCAGGGAGCGTGCACATGGATGTTCTGATCAGACAGGCCCGCAGCGAAGACACCACGGCCATCAGCCAGGTCATCGTAGCGGCCGTCAGGGAAAGCAACGGCCAGGACTACCCGGCGAGCGCCATCGAATCGGTGATGGCGAACTTCACGCCTGAGCGAGTCATCGAGCTGCTGCAGAAACGCCTGGTGTTCGTCGCCTTACTGGATGACGAAATCGTCGGCACAGGCGCCCTGGATGGCCATGCCGTGCGCAGCCTCTTCGTAGCGCCACGGCAGCAGCGCAAGGGCATCGGCCAGGCCCTGATGGGCCAAATCGAGAAAGCCGCCCTGGAGCGCGGCGTAGAGGCCTTGCTGGTCCCCTCTTCTCTCACCGCAGAACGCTTCTACGCCCGCCTCGGCTATCGCCTGCTGCGCGAACAGGTCCACGGCGAAGAACGCACCCTCATCGCCCACTTGTAGGAGCGAGCCTGCACGCGAACCGCACACTTCACGGCCCGCGGCAAACGCCGGTCGTAGGGTGCATAACGCCTCAAGCGTTATCCGCCGCGGCGGATAACCCGTCCCGGGTTACTGGCCCTATATAGGGCTCCCGTATTGGCTTTTTCCGCCCCATAAAACAAAACCCCCGACCAGCTTTCGCTGATCAGGGGCTTTGGAATTAGAAGCTTGACGATGACCTACTCTCACATGGAGAAACTCCACACTACCATCGGCGATGCATCGTTTCACTACTGAGTTCGGGATGGGATCAGGTGGTTCCAATGCTCTATGGTCGTCAAGCAATTCGGTTGGATGCTCGCCTTGGCGCTCATCCGAATTCGGGCTGCTTACACTAATAAGCAAAACCCCCGGCCAGCGATGCTGACCAGGGGTCTTGGGATAGGAGCTTGACGATGACCTACTCTCACATGGAGAAACTCCACACTACCATCGGCGATGCGTCGTTTCACTACTGAGTTCGGGATGGGATCAGGTGGTTCCAACGCT